>NZ_CP045802.1:0-10000 GCF_009649995.1 Paenibacillus sp. B01
GTGGACAGCCATACCGTTGATTTGTGGCAGCAAGTGCTGTCAATCATCCAGACCAAATTGAGCAAACCGAGCTTCGACACTTGGTTCAAGGCGACGAAAGCCAATTTCTCGGATGAAGGACAGCTTGTCGTCACGGCGCCGACAACGTTCGCGGTGGAATGGCTGGAGAGCCGCTACACGAAGCTCGTCCGTTCGACGGTGTCCGACTTCGTCGGCAAATCCGTCGATATCCGGTTCGTCATCGAAGAGAACCGGCCGCCCGAGCCCGCGACTCCGGCCCAGCCGCCCGTCAAGCCGGCTCCGGCCGTGCCGGGAGAGACCTTTTCGCATATGCTCAATCCCAAATACACATTCGACACGTTCGTCATCGGGGCGAACAACCGCTTCGCGCACGCCGCATCGCTGGCTGTCGCCGAGGCGCCGGCCAAAGCCTACAATCCGCTGTTCCTCTACGGCGGCGTCGGCCTCGGCAAGACCCACTTGATGCATGCGATCGGCCATTACATCCTGGAGCACAACCCGAGCACGAAAGTGATGTACATCTCCTCGGAGAAGTTCACCAACGAATTCATCAACGCGATCCGCGACAACCGCGGCGAGAGCTTCCGCAACAAGTACCGCAACATCGACGTCCTGCTGATCGACGACATCCAGTTCCTCGCCGGCAAGGACGGCACGCAGGAGGAATTTTTCCACACGTTCAACGCCCTGCACGAGGAGCGCAAGCAGATCGTCATCTCCAGCGACCGCACGCCCAAGGAGATCCCGACGCTCGAGGAGCGGCTGCGCTCCCGCTTCGAATGGGGCCTCATCACCGATATCCAGCCGCCCGATCTGGAGACAAGGATCGCCATCCTCCGCAAAAAGGCGAAGGCGGAAAACCTGGACATCCCGAACGAGGCGATGGTGTACATCGCCAATCAGATCGACACGAACATCCGCGAGCTCGAAGGCGCGCTCATCCGCGTCGTCGCCTACAGCAGCCTCATCAACGAGGACATCAGCTCGCATCTGGCTGCGGAGGCGCTCAAGGACATCATCCCGTCCAGCCGTCCCAAGATGATTACGATCCATGACATCCAGCAGCGCGTCGGCGAGTTCTACGGCCTCAAGCTCGAGGAATTCAAGGCCCGCAAGCGCACCAAAGCGGTCGCCTATCCGCGGCAGATCGCCATGTATCTCTCGCGCGAGCTGACGGACTACTCGCTGCCCAAGATCGGCGAGGCTTTCGGCGGCCGCGACCATACGACCGTCATCCACGCGCACGAGAAGATCTCCAAGCAGCTCAAGCTGGACCAGGAGCTGTTCAAGGTCATTCAGAACCTGACGGAAAAAGTCAAAAATCATATGTAATCTTATCCCCGAAAAAGGGACAAGAACCGACAAGCCTATGCACAAGCTGTACACATGTGGATAGGCTTGTCGCATCCCCCTTTGGCGGGCTTATCCACATATTCACCGCCCCTACGGCTACTACTGCTTTTTTCTTTTAACTAAACATCATCTAAAAAAAGTACGGCTCCGCCGCAGGTTGAACCCCAAGGACGAGTGCCGCCCAAGCCGCTCAAGGAGGAACGCATGAAACTTACCATCTCGAAAAACGAACTCAACGACGCCATCCAGCAAGTCGCCAAGGCCGCCTCGGTCCGCCCCGCCATCCCGATTCTCGGAGGCATCAAGTTCGACGTGACCCATCAGGGAGTCACGCTTACGGCAAGCGACACGGACATCTCCATCCAGAGCTTCATTCCTGCCGAAACGGACGAGACCGTCATCGCCAAGGTCGACAAGCCGGGCAGCGTCGTCATGCCGGCTAAGTTTTTTGTCGAAATCATCCGCAAGCTGCCGGCGGAGGACGTCCAGATCGAGGTCGGCGACAACTATCAGACGATGATCCGCTCCGGCTCGACCGACATCCAGATGGTCGGCCTGGATCCGGAGGAATTCCCCGTGCTTCCGTCCATCGAGGAGAACGAAGTGCTGCAGCTGCCCGGCGACCTGCTCAAGGCGATGGTCCGCCAGACCGTCTTCTGCGCTTCGACGAGCGAGCAGACGCCGGTGCTGACGGGACTGCTCTGGAACCTGATCGAAGGCGAGCTCAAGTTCGTCGCGACGGACCGGCACCGGCTCGCGAGCCGGATTTCCCGCGTCGACACTCCTGACGGCTACCGGCTGAGCAATGTCGTCATCGCCGCCAAGACGATGGTCGAGCTGTCGAAGCTCGTGCCCGATGGAGCCGGCCTCGTCGATATCGTCGTCGCCAGCAACCAGGTGCTGTTCCGCCTCGGCCATACGCTGTTCTACAGCCGCATGCTCGACGGCACTTATCCCGATACCTCCAAGATTATTCCGCAGTCGTTCAAAACAGAACTCGTCCTCGAGACGCGCAAGCTGATCGACGCGATGGAGCGCGCCTACCTGATGTCCCGCGAGGAAAAGACGAACATCGTGCGTATCGTCACCCTCGAGAACGGAACGATCGAGATCTCCTCCAGCTCCTCGGAGCTCGGACGGGTCACGGAGCAGCTCGAGGTGATCCGCCAAAGCGGCGAGCCGCTGCGGATCGCGTTCAACTCCAAATACATGCTCGACACGCTCAAGGTCATCGACAGCGAGCAGCTCGTCATCAGCTTCACCGGCGCGATGAGCCCGATCATCATCCGCCCCGCGGACCACGACAACAGCCAATACATCATCCTGCCTTACCGCACGACCAACTGAATTTTCCGCGGCGGCGGCGGCACGGCGGGCGACCTTCCGGTCGCCCGCCTTTTCCATGCGCCGCTGCGCTCTCCCTCTTTTCCCATCCCATCACGCAGGAGGCATCCACGATGACCACGATTACGATCAAGACCGACTACATCGCGCTGGGCCAGTTTCTCAAGCTGTCCGACTGCATCGATTCCGGAGGCCAGGCCAAGTTCTTCCTCCAGGAAACGAAGGTCGTCATCAACGGCGAGCCCGACAACCGGCGCGGACGTAAGCTGTACGACGGCGACACCGTAGAGGTGGACGGCTTCGGCAGCTTCAAGGTTCAGAGAACGTGAACCTGTGCCGACGGCGCTGTCCGCCTGGGGCGGACATTTCAAGACAGGGGGCTGAGCGGTGTTCCTGAATGTGATCGCGCTTCGCAACTATCGCAACTACGAGCAGCTGGAGCTCGAGACGGACCGCAAGGTGAATCTGTTCATCGGCCCCAACGCCCAAGGCAAGACGAATTTGCTGGAATCGATCTTCGCGCTTGCGCTGACGAAATCGCATCGCACCGCCAAGGACCGGGAGCTGATCGGCTGGAACGGCAAGGAAGCGTCGGTGCACGGCGAGGTGGACAAGCGCTACGGCCGCGTGACGCTCGATCTCGCCTATTCCGCCCAAGGCAAAAAAGCCCGGGTCAACGGGCTCGAGCAGCGCAAGCTGAGCGGCTTTGTCGGCACGCTCAACGTCGTCATGTTCGCTCCCGAGGATCTCGAGATCGTCAAGGGGACTCCGGGCATCCGCCGGCGCTTCCTGGACATGGAGATCGGCCAGGTGCAGCCGGGCTACCTGCATACGCTGCAGCAGTACGGCAAGGTGCTCGTGCAGCGCAACAATTACCTCAAATCGACGGGACCTTCCGGCGTCAAGCCGGGGCTGCTGGAGGTATGGGACCTGCAGCTTGCGGAGCATGGTGTTAAAATCATGAAAAAGAGGCAACAATTCATAGAAAAGCTGAAGACGTGGGCGGCCGCCATCCATTCCGGCATCACAGCCGGGAGCGAGGAGCTGTCGATCGAGTACCGTCCGTCGTTCGACATCGGCGCGGACGAAGAAGAATCTGTTTTATTCGAGCAATTTATGATAAAGTTAACCCAGGTAAAAGATCAGGAAATCCGCCGCGGCGTTACGCTTGCGGGCCCTCACCGCGACGATCTGGCCTTCTTCATCAACGGCAAGGAGGCGCAGGTATACGGCTCTCAGGGGCAGCAGCGCACGACGGCGCTCTCGCTCAAGCTGGCGGAGCTGGAGCTCATTCGCGAAGAGATCGGCGAATACCCGCTGCTGCTGCTCGACGACGTGCTGTCGGAGCTCGACCAGCACCGTCAGACGCAGCTGATCGAGACGTTCCAGGGCAAGGTCCAGACATTCATAACCGCGACGGGGCTGGAGAGCGTCAATACGAGCCGGCTGTCCGACGCGGGCATCTACCGGGTTGAAGGCGGCAAGGTCACCCAATAGGCCGCCTCAGCCCTTTCTTGGCGATTCTGCCTCCTAGCGGGGCTTTGCATAGAGGAGCGTGAAGGAGATGTACATCCATCTGGGCGGGGAGAAGATCATCCGGGCATCCGAGCTGGTCGCCATCTTCGACATATCCATCGAGCAGTCCTCCAAGCTCTCCAAGCAGTTCGTCGCCGGCGCCAAGAAGCGCAAGGACGTGGAGCTGATCGGCGAGGAGGAGCCGAAGTCGATCGTCGTCACCAAGAGCCGGGTGTATTACTCCCCCATCTCATCATCCACGCTGAAGAAGCGCGGCCACAACTTCGCCGCCAACGGATAAGGCGGCAGGGCATACCCGGAGGCGGCATGCCCGCATCAGTTGCTTAGCGCAGTCGAGAGGAGCAGTGAATCATCGCATGTCTACGAACCAACAGCATACGTACGACGAGAACCAGATCCAGGTGCTCGAGGGCCTGGAGGCGGTCCGCAAGCGGCCGGGCATGTATATCGGCTCGACGAGCGGCAAGGGGCTCCACCATCTGGTATGGGAAGTCGTCGACAACAGCATCGACGAAGCGCTAGCCGGCTACTGCAGCCGGATTACGATAACGATCCACGAGAACGACAGCATCACCGTCACCGACAACGGCCGGGGCATCCCGGTCGGCGAGCATCCCAAAATGAAGCGGCCGACGCTCGAGGTCGTCATGACCGTCCTTCATGCGGGCGGCAAGTTCGGCGGCGAGGGCTACAAAGTGTCGGGCGGCCTGCACGGCGTCGGCATCTCCGTCGTCAACGCCCTGTCCGAGCAGGTCGTCGTCCAGGTCAGCCGGGACGGCAAGATCTATCAGCAGGAGTACCGCCGCGGCGTGCCGCAGTACGACATGAAGATTGTCGGAGAGAGCAGCGAGACGGGCACGCGCACGCTGTTCAAGCCGGATCCCGAGGTGTTCACCGAGACGACGGTCTTCGAGTACGAGACGCTGCAGTCCCGCGTGCGGGAGCTGGCGTTCCTCAACAAGGGCATCGAGCTCGTGCTCGAGGACGAGCGTACCGGCGTCAGCAACACGTTCCGCTACGACGGCGGCATCATCGAGTTCGTCCAGTACCTCAACCGCAACCGCGAGCCGCTGCATGAGCAGCCGATCTACGTGGAGGGCGCCAAGGACGGCATCCAGGTCGAGGTGTCGCTGCAGTACAACGACAGCTACAGCGAGAACATCTACTCGTTCGCCAATAACATCAACACCCATGAGGGCGGCACCCACGAATCCGGCTTCAAGAGCGCGCTCACGCGGATCATCAACGACTACGCCCGCAAGTCCGGCGCGATCAAGGACAGCAACAGCAATCTGTCCGGCGACGACGTGCGCGAGGGCCTGACCGCGATCATCAGCGTCAAGATTCCGGAGCCGCAGTTCGAGGGTCAGACCAAGACCAAGCTCGGCAACAGCGAGGTGCGCGGCATCGTCGAGTCGTTCTTCGCCGAGAAGCTCCAGGAGTTCCTCGAGGAGAACCCGTCCGTGTCCCGCAAAATCGTGGACAAGGGCCTGTCCGCCTCCCGCGCCCGCGAGGCGGCGCGCAAAGCCCGCGAGCTGACTCGCCGCAAGAGCGCGCTCGAGGTGAGCAGCCTGCCCGGCAAGCTGGCCGACTGCTCCTCCAAGGACGCGAGCATTAGCGAGCTGTACATCGTCGAAGGCGACTCCGCCGGCGGCTCGGCCAAGCAGGGCCGCGACCGGCACTTCCAGGCGATCCTTCCGCTGCGCGGCAAGATCCTCAACGTCGAGAAGGCGCGCCTGGACCGCATTCTGTCCAACGCCGAGATCCGCGCGATCATCACCGCGCTCGGCACCGGCATCGGCGACGATTTCGACATCGCCAAGGCCCGCTACCACAAGATCATCATCATGACCGATGCCGATGTCGACGGCGCGCACATCCGCACGCTGCTGCTGACGTTCCTGTACCGCTACATGCGCAAGGTGCTGGAGGCCGGCTTCGTCTACATCGCGCAGCCGCCGCTGTTCAAGATCGAGCGCAACAAGGTCGTCCGCTACGCCCAGTCCGAACGGGAGCGCGACGACATCCTCGCCGAGTTCGGCGAGGGCGCCAAGGTCAACGTGCAGCGCTACAAAGGCCTCGGAGAGATGAACGCCTCCCAGCTGTGGGAGACGACGATGGATCCCGAGAGCCGCACGATGCTGCAGGTGCAGATCGAGGACGCGATCAAGGCCGACGTCATGTTCGACACCCTCATGGGCGACAACGTCGAGCCGCGCCGCGACTTCATCCAGCAGTATGCCAAGTACGTCAAGAACCTCGACATCTAGCGCAAACCGCAAAGCAAAGCCGGCCCGGAGCGATCCCGAGCCGGCTCTCTTTTTTCGGACCTATCGGTCCGGAGCGGCCGTCCGCCCTCAGCGGGCGCTGCGCTTCGGCGCGTAAGCGGCGGCATAGCGCCGCATCCGGCGGAAGATCCCCTTGTCCTGCAGCTTGCGGAAAATATACGGATCCGGCTTCGTGTTCACTTCCAGGATCCACGGCTTCAACGCCGTATCCACGGCGACGTCGAGCCCGATCTCCTTCAGGCGCGGCCAGCGCGTCGCCAGCTGCTCGCCCGTCTGGACGCCGAGCTTCTCGAGGCGGCTGCGGAACTCCTTCTGCGCGGCGGCGTCCATATGGCTGCCCAGAAGCGTCTCGAACGGCGTGATCGTGCCTCCGCTGTGGTAGTTGGTGACAATTTTCGACGGGTGGCTCAGCCTGCCGATGATGCCGGTCGTCTCCCAGGCGCCGGCCGGGTTCCGCTGCACCATGACGCGCAGGTCGAAGCGGCGGTTGCGGTGCCGGAGCAGATGGATTCCCTTCTGCGCCAGATAGCGCTTTTTCGGCCGGATGCGCTCCAGCGACTGGAACATCGCATCGTAGGCGGCATGCGTTTGGACGCGGGTGCCGCTTTGGAACCGGTAGCCGCCTTCTTCGAGCTTCTGCACCTTGATGACGCCGTTGCCGAAGGTGCCGGAATCCGGCTTGATATACAGCATGCCGTATTGGTCAAGCATCGCCTTCAGCGAGTCTTTCGTGTAGACTCTCGTGTCCGGCACATGGAGCGAGAGCTTCTCCGACTGCAGCAGGACCTCCGTCTTTCTCTGCTTGCTCACAACCCGTTGGATAGCCAACCGTTCCTCATCCTTCCTTGTCTCCGAAAAGCGCGCCGTTCCGCCGCTTTCGGCGGTTCGGCTTCCGGATATTAGTGCAAATTCCGATATCGTAAGCGATCAATCAATGCTATAATAGACTGTATTGTCCTATCCGCGATCCATCGTCTTATTTTATGGATTTCGCGAACGGATGGAGCACGGCATCCACCTATTTTTCGACGGTCCCGACGTTTATTTGTCCGCTTTTTGTGCCACACAGATAAGATCGGACAGCGAGCGAGGCGGGCCGCGATCATCAGGCCAGAGCCGCTTGGAGGCCTGACCGCACAGGAGGTAAGTATGGCGGAAGAACAACGTTCCCAAATCAAGGACCGGGATATCGGCACGGAGATGCGCGAATCGTTCATGGATTATGCCATGAGCATCATCGTCAGCCGCGCGCTGCCGGATGTGCGCGACGGGCTCAAGCCCGTGCACCGGCGCATCCTCTTTGCCATGTCGGAGCTCGGCATGGCCCCGGACAAGCCCTATAAAAAATCGGCCCGCATCGTCGGCGAGGTCATCGGCAAGTACCATCCTCACGGCGACAGCGCCGTTTACGAATCGATGGTCCGGATGGCGCAGGACTTCTCCATGCGCTACATGCTCGTCGACGGGCACGGCAACTTCGGCTCCATCGACGGCGACATGGCCGCAGCCATGCGGTATACGGAGGCGCGCCTGTCCAAGATCGCCATGGAGCTGCTGCGCGATCTGGGCAAGGACACGGTCGACTTCGTCTCCAACTATGACGGCGAGGAGCGCGAGCCGTCGGTGCTTCCGGCCCGGTTCCCCAACCTGCTCGTCAACGGCGTGTCCGGCATCGCGGTCGGCATGGCGACCAACATCCCTCCGCATAACCTGCGCGAGATCGTAGACGGCGTCCAGGCGCTCATCCGCAATCCCGACATCACGTCGCTGGAGCTGATGGATTACGTCAAAGGGCCGGACTTCCCGACCGCCGGCTTCGTCATGGGCCACTCGGGCATCCGGCAGGCGTACACGACGGGCCGCGGCTCCGTCACGATGCGCGCCCGCGCCGAGATCGAGGAGAACGGCGGCAAGGCCCGCATCGTCGTGCATGAGCTGCCGTACCAGGTGAACAAGGCCCGTCTCGTCGAGAAGATCGCCGAGCTCGTCCGCGAGAAGAAGATCGAGGGCATCACCGATCTGCGGGACGAGTCCGACCGCAACGGCATGCGGGTCGTCATCGAGCTGCGCCGCGACGTCAATCCGAGCGTGACGCTCAACAACCTGTACAAGCATACGCAGATGCAGTCGACGTTCGGCATCAACATGCTGGCGCTCGTGAACGGCGAGCCTCGCACGCTGACGCTGCGGGACATGCTGTACCACTACCTGCAGCATCAGATCGAGGTCATCCGCCGGCGCACCGAGTTCGATCTCAAAAAAGCCCAGGCTCGCGCGCATATCCTCGAAGGCTTGCGCATTGCTCTGGACCATATCGACGAGATCATCTCGCTCATCCGCTCGTCGCGCACGGCCGACGAGGCTCGCGAGGGGCTGATCAGCCGTTTCGCGCTCAGCATCGAGCAGGCGCAAGCGATTCTCGACATGAGGCTGCAGCGCCTGACGGGCCTGGAGCGCGAAAAGATCGAGTCCGAGTACAACGAGGTGCTGGCCCGCATCGCGGAGTACATGGCGATTCTTGCCGACGAGCAGCTCGTGCTGAATCTGATCAGCGAGGAGCTGGCCGAGATCAGCGAGCGCTTCGGCGACGACCGGCGCACCGAGGTGACGATCGGCGAGGACGAGATCCTCGACGAGGACCTCATTCCGCGCGAGGACGTCATCATTTCCATCACGCACTCCGGCTACGTGAAGCGGCTGCCGGTCACGACCTACCGCAGCCAGCGCCGCGGCGGCAAGGGCGTCATGGGCATGGACACGAAGTCCGACGACTTCGTCGAGCATCTGTTCGTCTCCAACACGCATCACTTCCTGCTGTTCTTTACGAACAAGGGCAAGGTGTACCGGCTGAAGGCGTATGAGATTCCGGATCTGAGCCGCACGGCGCGCGGAACCCCGATCATCAACCTGCTGCAGATCGAGCAAGGCGAGACGGTCAACGCGGTCATCCCGGTGGAATCGTTTGATCCCGACTGCTTCCTGTTCTTCGGCACGCGCCAAGGCGTCGTCAAAAAGACGCCGCTCGACGACTACGCCAACATCCGCAAGGTCGGCCTGATCGCCATCAACCTGCGCGAAGACGACGACCTCATCAGCGTCAAGCTGACGGACGGCAAGCAGCAGATCATCATGGGCACCGCGGGCGGCCAGTCGATCCGCTTCCCGGAGAGCGACGTGCGCTCCATGGGGCGTTCGGCGACCGGGGTCAAGGGCATCCAGCTCGACGAGAGCGACAAGGTCATCGACATGGATGTCGTCGATCCCGACCAGGAAGTGCTCATCGTCACCTCCAAGGGCTACGGCAAGCGGACGCCGATCGAGGATTACCGCTCCCAGTCCCGCGGCGGCAAAGGCATCAAGACGTTCAACGTGAGCGAGCAGCGCGGACCTGTCGTCTGCCTCAAGGTGGTGGCCGAGGACGAGGATCTCATGATCATGACGGAATCGGGTACGCTCAT
>NZ_CP045802.1:15000-120000 GCF_009649995.1 Paenibacillus sp. B01
GATATTCCTGTACCACCGTAAGCCGTTATGAGCGATGGAGTGACGCAGAAGGGTAGTGACGCGGACCGATGGATGTGTCCGTCCAAGCAGTGAGGCTGGTTTGTTGGCAAATCCGCAAACCGTAAGGCTGGGCTGTGATGGGGAGGGAAACTTACAGTACCGAAGGTCATGATCTCCAGCTGCCAAGAAAAGCTTCTAGCCAGGCGAAGGTGCCCGTACCGCAAACCGACACAGGTAGGCGAGCAGAGCATGCTAAGGCGCGCGGAGTAACTCTCGTTAAGGAACTCGGCAACATGACCCCGTAACTTCGGGAGAAGGGGTGCCTCGGTAGGGTGAATAGCCCGAGGGGGCCGCAGTGAAAAGGCCCAAGCGACTGTTTAGCAAAAAACACAGGTCTGTGCGAAGCCGTAAGGCGAAGTATACGGGCTGACGCCTGCCCGGTGCTGGAAGGTTAAGGGGAGCGGTTAGGGGCAACCCGAAGCTGTGAACCGAAGCCCCAGTAAACGGCGGCCGTAACTATAACGGTCCTAAGGTAGCGAAATTCCTTGTCAGGTAAATTCTGACCCGCACGAATGGCGTAACGACTTGGGCGCTGTCTCAACGAGAGATCCGGTGAAATTTTACTACCTGTGAAGATGCAGGTTACCCGCGACAAGACGGAAAGACCCCATGGAGCTTTACTGCAGCTTGATATTGGACTTTGGTACGATCTGTACAGGATAGGTGGGAGCCTAGGAAGCCGGAGCGCCAGCTTCGGAGGAGGCGCCGTTGGGATACCACCCTGATCGTATCGGAGTTCTAACCTGTCACCGTGAAGCCGGTGAAGGGACCGTGTCAGGCGGGCAGTTTGACTGGGGCGGTCGCCTCCTAAAATGTAACGGAGGCGCCCAAAGGTTCCCTCAGAATGGTTGGAAATCATTCGAAGCGTGCAAAGGCATAAGGGAGCTTGACTGCGAGACCAACAAGTCGAGCAGGGACGAAAGTCGGGCTTAGTGATCCGGTGGTACCGAATGGAAGGGCCATCGCTCAACGGATAAAAGCTACCCTGGGGATAACAGGCTTATCTCCCCCAAGAGTCCACATCGACGGGGAGGTTTGGCACCTCGATGTCGGCTCATCGCATCCTGGGGCTGAAGTAGGTCCCAAGGGTTGGGCTGTTCGCCCATTAAAGCGGTACGCGAGCTGGGTTCAGAACGTCGTGAGACAGTTCGGTCCCTATCTGTCGTGGGCGTAGGAAATTTGAGAGGAGCTGTCCTTAGTACGAGAGGACCGGGATGGACGTACCGCTGGTGTACCAGTTGTTCCGCCAGGAGCACCGCTGGGTAGCTACGTACGGACGGGATAAGCGCTGAAAGCATCTAAGCGCGAAGCCCCCCTCAAGATGAGATTTCCCAGTATGTAAGACCCCTGGAAGACGACCAGGTCGATAGGCTCGAGGTGGAAGCGCGGCAACGTGTGCAGCTGACGAGTACTAATCGGTCGAGGGCTTATCCTACTCCAGCAAGAAACAGCCGGTCAGCACGGCATTTCGTTCGATCCAGTTTTCAGGGCGCAAGCCTACGCCTTGAGCAAGCAGGACGTTTGGTGGCGATGGCGGAAGGGAACCACGCGTACCCATCCCGAACACGACCGTTAAGCCTTCCAGCGCCGATGGTACTTGGACCGCAGGGTCCTGGGAGAGTAGGACGTCGCCAAGCACTTGCAACCACGAGCCGCCGCATCTTCGGATGCGGCGGCCTTTGCATGGACCAGGCTTCATTCGATCTTCTTCAGGTTATATAAAAGAAGACCAGGCATCGGCCTGATCTAACGATGATAGTAAGAGAAGAACGGCTCCTCGAAGGGGAGCTTGATGACGCCGTCCCTGTTCTCCTTATGGAGGCGGACGATGGCATAGACGAGCGGAGCCAGCAGCCATAGATGCAGCAGCAGATAAGCGGAGAGCAGCCATGGAGACAGCCACGGGTAGAAAGCTCCGATGGCGCAGGCTCCGATCCAAAGCTTGTGGAGCTGAAGCCGCTGGAAAACGGACAGTTCCATCGGCAGCACCGGCATATAGCCGGGAAAGGGAAGCTTCCATCTCCATTGCCAGCGGCGGGAAGTGGACTCCAGCGAATGCCTGCGTAGGAGAGCCATGCGGATAATGGCCGCATGCATGGCGGGAATCAACATAAAGCCCGTCATCAGGCCGAGCAGCGACGGCCAAGGGTCGGCGATAAGCAGCGCGAGCGCAAGGGTCGCGCCGGAGATGTAGTAGAACCGCTGAAAGCCTTGCTCGAAGGCTAGCTTGCGGACAAGCTTATATTGATAGATGGTCGCTTCCTTCTGCTCGGATAGAGGCTGGAACATGGAATCCTCCTTGGAATGAAGCCCGTCTGCTCGGAACGGCGCCAGCCGTGGACCCGATGCGCCAATCACCCTTGGCGAGGAGCGGCATATCTTATAGAAGCGCGGATGGGCTGATGTCATCTTCCTGCTTATTATAGCGAAGCGCAGGTATGAATTGCTAGAATGAAGGGCATAATGCTACTATCATTGCAAGGAAAGAAAGGCGGATGGGTGATGCATGAGGAAGCCATGTGCAACTGCATCGTATGCGGCGAGCTGAAACCCCATGACCAAGGATTGCGAATCGTGACTGAATTCATATGCGGGAGCTGCGAGAGGGAAATGGTGCAAACCGATGTGCTGGATGAGAAATATCCGTTCTACGTCCATCAGATGAGACAGATCTGGATCCATAAAAATGCTTGAGCTTCCGCCATGAACGGCGGGAGCTTTTTTTTGGACGGGCGGACCGCTACAATGAAGAAAAAGATCCGTTGAGCGGGAAAGGAAGCCGTTTCTTTGAAGAGAATGATGCCGATCGTAGACATGCTGCAGCGGCACGCCGCTGCCCGGCCCTTGTCTTTTCATGTCCCTGGCCACAAAGGAATCGCGAGATCGCTGGCGGCATCGGAACGCTGGAACGACGAGAGCGACGACGGAGCGCCATCGTTCCTAGCCGCCCTAGGCGGACTGCTGCCTATGGATGTGACGGAGCTGAGCGATACGGACGACCTGCATGATCCGTCCGGAGCCATCGAGCAGGGGCAGCAGCTTGCTGCCCGCCGCTTCGGAGCCGAGGAGACGGCGTTCCTCGTCGGAGGAAGCACGGCCGGCAATCTCGCTCTTCTGCTCGGCTGCACGGGGCCAGGGGATATCGTGCTGGTCCAGCGCAATGTCCATAAATCTGTCTTGAACGGCATCCGGCTGAGCGGCGCGGAAGCCGTCTTTCTGGAGCCGCGCATCGAGACGGCAAGCGGCCTGATGGAGCTGCCCGAGCTGGCAGCGGTCGAACAAGCGCTTCGCAGCTGGCCTCAGGCCAAGGCGCTTTTTCTCAGCACCCCGAGCTATTACGGCTGGTCGCGCGACCTGCATCCTTATGCGGAGCTCGTTCATCGGACCGGATGCTTGCTGCTCGTAGACGAGGCCCATGGCGCGCATTATGGCCTTCACCCGAGCTTGCCGTCAGGAGCGCTGCAGGCCGGCGCGGATGCCGTCGTCCAGTCGACGCACAAGACGCTTCACGCGATGACGATGGGGGCGATGCTGCACATGCAGGGAGAGAGGCTGGATCGACGGAAGGTGAAGGCGATGCTCGCCGCGCTGCAGAGCTCCTCTCCATCGTACCCGATTATGGCTTCGCTCGATCTCGCGCGCGGACTGCTCGATGAGCACGGGGAAGAGTGGTTCGCTCCCGGCCTGGAGGCTGCGGCGGCGATCCGCAGCGGCATTCGCCGAAGCGCGCGATGGGGGCTTGCGGAGGATCTTCTTGAGGACGGGGAGATTCGCACGGACCCGCTGCGACTAATCGTTCATGACCGGCTGGGCGGAATCCAAGGCTTCGAGCTGCTGCGGCAGCTGGAGGAACGGGGCATCTGGGCGGAGATGGCCGACGAGTCCTATGTCGTGCTGCTCGTCGGCGCGCGTACCGGCATCGAGGAAGCGGAGCGGCTCCTGGCCGCTCTTGCGGAGCTGGAAGCGCTCGTAGACGAGGGATTGTCCGCGGTGGAAAGAGCCTTCGGCCGCGCAGAGGCGCGGGATGACGAATCGGATACGGATAGCGAACAGGCGCATGGCGCAGAAGCGGCCTCCGGAGATGATGCCGAGGCCGGCTCGAACGAGCCTGCCTTTCTTTTCTCCAAGCCGACCAGGCTGGAACGCTTCCCGCCGGAGGAAAGGGAAACCGAGCTGGTGCCGCTGCTGGAGGCAGCTGGCCGCATCAGCGCCGAGACGATCATTCCCTACCCGCCGGGAATACCGCTCGTGCTGGAGGGAGAGCCGCTTACGGATCGGGCAATCGCAAGCATGCAGCGGCTGAAAGAAGCGAGGTTTCAGGGTAAAAATGCGTCTGAACGAGGCTGGATCCGGGTAAGGCGACAATAAGCCTTTCGGCGGAGCCGCGCGGTTTCGCGCCCGATCTATGGTATGATAAAGGGAAACCAGATGCAGGGAGCATGAACGTGTCTAAAGGAACCTTCATTACAATAGAGGGCGGAGAAGGAGCGGGCAAGACGACGCTGATCCGCTCCCTCGCGGCGGAGCTGCAGGCGAAAGGGCAGTCCGTGCTGACGACCCGCGAGCCGGGAGGAATTCCGATCGCGGAGAGGATCCGTTCGGTCATCCTCGACAAGGCCCATACGAGCATGGATGCCCGCACGGAGGCGCTGCTGTACGCGGCCGCCCGCAGGCAGCATCTCGTCGAAAAGGTCGTGCCTGCGCTTGAAGCGGGGCAATGGGTCATCTGCGACCGCTTCATCGACAGCAGCCTCGCGTATCAAGGCTATGCCCGGGGGCTCGGCATCGAGGAGGTCCGCGGAATCAACCGTTATGCGATCGGCGAGTGGATGCCCGACGCGACGCTATGGCTCGACTTGCCGCCCGAGCTCGGCCTTGCGCGGATCGCGGCTTCGAGCGAGCGGGAGGTCAATCGGCTTGACCTCGAGGCGGAGTCGTTCCACCGCCGCGTCCGAGAGGGCTATCGGCTGCTCTTCGAGCAGGAGCCGCGCCGCATTTTCCGGCTGGACGCCTCTTTGACGCCCGATTCGATTCGGGATGAGGCGATGCGGGTCCTTTGGCCCCGACAGCAGGAATCCTTGGGAAGCATGTCGAATTTTTAACCCAAATATGATCTGGAGGGATGAGGATGAAGCTCGTCATCGCCGTCGTACAGGATAAAGACAGCAACCGCCTTTCCAACGCCTTGGTAAGCGCAGGCTTCCGGGCGACCAAGCTGGCCAGCACAGGAGGCTTCCTCAAGGCCGGCAACACGACGTTCATGATCGGAATCGAGGATGAACGGGTGCATGAGGTGCTTCATTGCATCCGCTCCAACTGCAAGGTGCGCGACCAGCTCGTCACTCCGGTGTCGCCGATGGGCGGCACGACGGATTCGTATATTCCTTTCCCCGTCGAGGTCCAGGTGGGGGGCGCGGCGGTGTTCGTGCTTCCGGTCGAGCGCTTCGAACACTTCTGACAGGAGACGGTAGGCCATGAAGATCGATCCAGGATACCGCGCGCTCGGACAGGACCGCGTGTCGGGCGGTGGAGCGGGCCGGGCGGTGCAGCCGAAGTCGTTCGCCGATGTCATGCAGCAGCAGAACGGCAGCCGGACGCGCGAGGAGCTGCAGCAGAAGCTGCAGGACATCCAGGCGCAGGGCGATCGGCTCGCCCGCTCCATGACCGTGCGCGAGCTGCAGACGTACAAGGCGATGGTCAAGCAGTTCCTCGAGCTGACGGTGCGGCGCGGCGTCGGCATCAAGGACGTGCGCAGCATGGACCGCAGAGGCCGGATCAAGCGGCATAAGCTGCTCGACGAGGTCGACGACAGCCTGCTCGCGATGGCGGAGGAGCTGCTGCAGACGGAGCAGGGACGCATGCAGCTGCTGCAGAGCGTAGGCGACATCCGCGGCCTGCTTATCAATCTGCTCTTTTAATAGAAAGGATTCGATCCGTGAAACTTTCCGATATCCCCGGCCAGGGCAAGGCCAAGCAGATTCTTCAGCATGCGCTGCGCACCGGCAAGGTGTCCCATGCGTATTTGTTCGCCGGGCCGAACGGCACCGGCAAGCTGCAGACGGCGCTCGCGTTCGCGCAGGCGCTTTTTTGCTCTTCCGGCGGCGACGACGCCTGCGGGGAGTGCCTCGAATGCCGCAAGTTCGAGCATGGCAACCAGCCGGATCTGCACCGCATCGCGCCGGACGGCCAGTCGGTCAAGCTTGGCCAGATCCAGGAGCTTCAGCGGGAGATGTCCTATCGGACGGCCGATGCCGGCAGCCGCAAGGTCTACCTCATCGAAAAAGCCGATGCCATGACGCCGCAGGCCGCCAACAGCCTGCTGAAGTTTCTGGAGGAGCCGGTCTCGCCGACGGTGGCGATCCTGCTGGCGACGCATCCCGGCTCGGTGCTTCCGACGATCGCTTCCCGCAGCCAGCCGGTGCCGTTCCTCCCCTATTCCACGGAGGAGATGCTGGAGCAGCTGATCGCCGCAGGAGAGCCTCCGCTGCTCGCTCGAGCGGCCGTCCATCTGGCCTCCGGCAAGGACGCTTCAAGGGCTTTGGCGGCGCAAGTTGGGTTTGCAGAAATCCGAAATGTAGTGATACAATTAGGCAAGGAGAGCTTGTCTCGATTCACTGCGGCTCTGGTCACCGTTCAGCAGCGCCTGTCCAAGACAGACCTGGGTGCCGATCCGCAGCTGCTTTTGTCCTTATTGGTGTTATGGTATAGAGACATGATTCATTTTCAGGCCGGACGGTCTGACAAGATGGTTTTCATAGATCAGCTGGATTGGATAAGCGCCCATGCCTTCACGAAGCCGGCAGCCTACTGGGTGTCGTGCATGGAGCATACGATGCGGGCAGCGGGGATGATCAAGGCGAATGTCGCTCCCCAGCTTGCCCTCGAGCAATTAATGGTACGTCTACAGGAGGGTTAATCCTTGTATAATGTCGTCGGTGTCCGCTTCAAAAAAGCGGGCAAGATCTATTACTTTGATCCCGTCGATCATCCCGTAGGAACGGACCATCATGTCATTGTGGAAACGGCCCGGGGTGTGGAATACGGCAAAGTCGTAGTCGGACAGAAACAAGTAGACGAATCAGACGTAGTTCTCCCGCTTAAAAAAGTCATTCGCATCGCCAGCGAGCAGGACGCCAAAGTCGTGGAAGAGAACCGTGGCGCCGCCCAGAACGCCTTCGCGACTTGCTTGGACAAGATCCGCGCGCACGGCCTCAAGATGAAGCTGGTCGATGTCGAATTTACGTTCGATCGCAACAAGATCATTTTTTACTTCACGGCCGAAGGCCGGATCGACTTCCGCGAGCTCGTCAAGGATCTGGCCAGCGTGTTCCGGACCCGGATCGAGCTGAGGCAGATCGGAGTCCGCGACGAGGCCAAGATGCTGGGCGGCATCGGGCCTTGCGGACGCGTGCTCTGCTGCTCGTCCTGGCTGGGCGACTTCGATCCGGTGTCCATCAAGATGGCCAAGGATCAGAGCCTCTCGCTCAATCCGACCAAGATTTCCGGTTTGTGCGGCAGGCTGATGTGCTGCTTGAAATTTGAGCATGATAACTACGAGAGCATCCGGGAAGAAATGCCCTCCGTCGGAAAGACGGTCGTCACTTCGCACGGAGAGGGGCGCGTCACCGGCATCAATGCCTCGTCCAAGAAGGTGTTCGTTCAGCTCTTCGATCAAGGCGGACGTCCGAAGGAAATGCCGATCGACGAGGTTGTAGTCAAGTAAGGCCGGCTCCAGCCGGGCTTGAATGATTTGCAGCAAAGCTCTGGGGTGTGAGTTCTTGGACAATAAGGATCTTTTCCTGCATTTGGAGGAGCTTGAAGCGACGGTTGGCGAATTCCATCGCGAGCTGGGGGAGCTGAAGCTCAGCGTCAAGCAGCTGCTCGAAGCGAACCAGCAGCTGACGATCGAGAACCGCCAGCTGCGCAAGGTGCTCAAAAAAGAGACCAATCCGCACGGGGAACGGCGCAAGGCCGGTCCGGGCGGGGCGGCGCAAGCCGCTACGACGGCAGCCGTCCTGCCGGATGAAGCCCATCGCGAGGACGTTCCGGCAGTCGGGGAAGGGCATGACAATCTGGCCCGCCTCTATCATGAGGGCTTCCACATCTGCAACGTGAACTACGGTCATCTGCGCACCGAAGGAGATTGCTTGTTCTGCCTCTCCTTCCTGAACAAATAACCCTCTCAGGACCCGCATGCGGGTCCTGTTTGTCGTCATGGGGCGACGTTTCATTCCATTCCCGAAAGGAGAAGCTATGCATCATGGAGCCTGATCTTTTGCCCAGCGAAAGGCTGGATGATCTGCTGACCCACCGGCTCCGCATCATCCAAAGCCGGGAGGTGTTCAGCTTCTCGATGGACGCGGTGCTGCTGGCCCGCTTCGCCGGCGTCCCGAAGCGCGGCCGCATCGTCGATCTATGCACCGGCAACGGCGTCGTGCCGCTGCTGCTCTCGACTCGCACCGAGGCCGGCATCGACGCGGTAGAGATCCAGCCGCGCCTTGCGGATATGGCGCGGCGGAGCGTCGCCCTCAACGGGCTCGAAAAGCGGATCCGCATCGTCGAAGGCGATCTGCGGCAGCTGGCCAAGCCGCTCGGCTACGGCAGCTACGACGCGGTGACGATCAACCCGCCCTATCTGCCTCCGGCCAGCGGCGACCGCAACGAAAATCCGCATGTGGCGGCGGCACGCCATGAGATGAACGGCACGCTGGAAGAAATCGTCGAGCAATGCGCGCGGCTGCTGCGGACCGGCGGCCGAGTCTCGATGGTGCATCGTCCGGGACGGCTGATCGAGATCGTCTCCGCCATGACCCGTCATAAGCTGGAGCCGAAGCGGCTCCGCTTCGTCCATCCCCATGCCGGCTCGGAGGCCAATATGGTGCTGATCGAGGCGGTGCGCGGCGGGCGCCCGTCCGTGCGCCTGCTTCCGCCGTTGATCGTGTACAAGGACGACGGGAGTTACAGCGAGGAGATCATGGAGATTTATTTTCAACAAGGAAGGGGAAAGCCGGATGCAGCTGCAGAAGAGCTTCGAACCGACGGATAAAGGAACGCTGTACCTGGTGGCGACGCCGATCGGCAATCTGGAGGACATGACGATGCGGGCGATCCGCATCCTCAAGGAAGCCGCGCTGATCGCGGCGGAGGATACGAGGCAGACGCGAAAGCTGCTCAGCCGCTTCGAGATCGAAAACCGCCTGGTCAGCTATCACGAGCACAACAAGGCCAGCAGCGGCCCGGAGCTGCTGCGGCTGTTGGAGGAAGGGAGCAGCATCGCGCTGGTCAGCGATGCCGGCATGCCGGCCATATCCGATCCGGGGGCCGATCTCGCCCGCGACGCGGCTGCCCGGGGCATCCCGGTCGTGCCGGTGCCGGGAGCGAACGCTGCCTTGTCGGCGCTCGTCATGTCGGGCTTGCCTACGGAGCGCTTCACCTTCGCCGGATTTCCACCGCGGGACAAGAAGTCGCTGGAGAAATGGCTGGAGCCGCTGAAGGCGCTGCCGGGCACGCTGCTGCTGTACGAATCGCCTCATCGCATCCGCAAGACGCTGCCCGTGCTGCTTGAGCGTCTCGGCGACCGGGAGGCCGCGATGATCCGCGAGCTGACCAAGCGCCATGAGGAGGCGGCGCGGGGCAGGCTGTCCGAGCTGATCGCGCATCTGGAGGAGCATGAGCCGCTGGGCGAATACTGCCTCGTCATCGCCGAAGGGGAGCCGGTAGAAGCGGTAGCCGGTACGCCATGGTGGCAGGCGCTCGAGCTGGAGCGGCATGTCGAGCATTACGAGCGTCTCGGCCAGGACCGCAAGGAGGCCATCAAGCTGGCGGCCGCCGATCGGGGCCTGTCCAAGCGCGAGGTCTATAATGAAGTCATGCGTAAATAAAAAAGGACCTTCCTGAACCGCGAACGGTTCAGGAAGGCAAGGAAGGAGTATAAAAAGGTTAGAAATACCTTGGGTTAAGTTGCTAAAACCTAGTATACCTGATTTATTCTATTTTGTCACAGGGGAAGGCATTTCAGACAGGCAGGAATTGCAGACGATCTTTCCTTTGAAATAAGCGACGTTTTCCGCATTGCCGCAGAAGATGCAGGCAGGCTCGTATTTCTTGAGCATGATGCGCTCTCCATCCACGTAGATCTCCAGGGCGTCCTTTTCTCCGATTCCGAGGGTGCGGCGCAGTTCGATCGGGATGACGACGCGTCCAAGCTCATCGACTTTACGTACAATTCCGGTAGACTTCATCATAGGGCAACTTAACCCCTTTCTAAGTTTCATGTATCGTCATGATTCGACAAAAAGCTACTTTTTATGATCCCTATCATACCAACCATTCCCAAAACAGTCAACCTGCCATTTTGGCCGCGATTCGCGGTGTAATAAGGCATGACAGGCGCTACAAGGGGTTCTAACCTAGGTAATCTTACTATAAGCAAGATTCAATTGGAAATATATTTGCGACATTATTCGACAAAAACCTGGGTTTTTTGTCGAAACTATGAACAGAAAGCAGGGTGGGGACAATGACGAGGCTGGAAGAGGAAAAAGTATTCAAGGATCCTGTCCATAAATACATCTACGTGCAAGATCAACTGATCTGGGACCTGATCGATACGCCGGAGTTTCAGCGGCTGCGGAGAATCCGCCAGCTCGGCACGACCTACCTGACCTTTCACGGAGCGGAGCATAGCCGGTTCAGCCATTCCCTCGGCGTGTACGAGATCACCCGCCGCATCATCTCGCAATTCGAACGGAGCGAGTACCCGGACTGGCCGAGGGAGGAGAAGCTGCTCTGCCTGTGCGCGGCTTTGCTGCATGATCTCGGCCATGGACCGTTCTCCCACTCGATCGAAGAAGTCATGGAGTTCGACCATGAGGAATGGAGCTGCCATATAATAGAGGGAAAGACGGAAGTGAACCGTCTTCTGAGCACGGTGGAGCCCGATTTTCCGCGCAAGGTCGCTTCTGTGATCCGCAAGAATTACGAAAAGCCGATCGTCGTCAATCTCGTCTCGAGCCAGATGGATGCGGATCGGATGGATTATCTGCTGAGGGACGCTTACTTTACCGGCGCGAACTACGGCATGTTCGATCTGGATCGGATTCTGCGCGTGCTGCGGCCTCATCAGGGCCGGATTGTCGTCAAGGGCAGCGGGATGCATGCCGTGGAGGATTATCTCATGAGCCGGTATCAGATGTACTGGCAGGTGTATTTCCATCCGGTGACCCGCAGCTCGGAGATCATCCTCCGCAAGATCCTGCTCCGTGCGCAGGAGCTGTGCCGCTCGGGCTATCCGTTCAGGTGGATCCCGGATCCGATCGTCAAGCTGTTCCAAGGAAGGCTCGACGTCGTCTCCTACTTGAAGCTCGACGAGGCGCTCGTGCAGACGGCGTTCGCGGCATGGACGGAGGAGGAGGACAAGCTGCTGGCGCAGCTGTGCTCCCGGTTTCTACATCGCAGATTGTACAAATATATAACCTTCGAAAAAGAGCATGAATCAGAGGCGCAGCTCTGCTTCGAGGAGCTGGCGGCGGCCGGAATGGACCCGGGGTATGAGCTCGAAATTGATTTTCCTTACGATCTTCCTTATCATGTGTATCGTTCGGCGGCCGAGGGCTTGACCGAAGGCGGAAGAGGCAAGCCTCCGATCCTGCTGCTCGAGCCGAGCGGAGCGGTGACGGAGATCTCGCTGCGTTCCGATGTCGTTCCTTCCATTACAGGCATGCACCGGGGCCATTACCGTCTTTATTATGATGAAGAAGCAGCCGGACGGATCCGGCAGAAGCTGCAGCCGCGGACGCGGGCCCGGCTGGGCTTGGAGCGAGGCGGCGAGGCATGAAAGGAGTCGAACCATGAAAGGAATCATCGACACGCACACCCATATGGACTCACCTAAATTCGACAACGACCGCGCCGAGGCGATCCAGCGCGCGCGGGAAGCAGGCGTGGAGCTGATGTTCAATGTCGGCTTCAATCGGGAAACGATCCCGACGACGCTGGAGCTTGCCGAAACGTATCCGTTCGTGTATGCCATCGTCGGCTGGCATCCGACCGACACGGCCGATCTGCGCGAGGGCGATCTCGCCTGGGTCGAGTCGCTGATGAGCCATCCGAAGGTCGTCGCGCTCGGAGAGATCGGGCTCGACTATTATTGGGACACCTCTCCGAAGGAGGTTCAGCAGCAGGCGTTCCGCGACCAGATCGCGATCGCCAAGCGATGCCGCAAGCCGATCGTCATCCATAATCGAGACGCCCATGAGGATGTCGTCCGCATCCTGCGGGAGGAGAAGGCGGCCGAGGTCGGAGGCATCATGCACTGCTACTCCGGCAGCTGGGAAACGGCGAAGCAATGCCTCGACATGAACTTCTACATTTCCTTCGGCGGGCCGGTCACCTTCAAAAATGCAAGGGTTCCCAAAGAGGTGCTCGCGCAAGTGCCGCTGGATCGATTGCTCCTTGAAACGGACTCTCCATACCTCGCTCCGCACCCCCATCGGGGCAAGCGAAACGAGTCCTCGTTCGTCACGCTCGTAGCCGAAACGGCGGCGGAAATAAAAGGAAGAACTGTTGAAGAAATCGTTTCCATCACCTCTGCAAATGCAAGAAAATGTTTCCAAATTTCTTAAAACGACGTGATTTCGGCTGAAAAAAGGCTTCCAGACGAGAGAAATTGATCTTTCCTTGGTGAAAACGCCTGCCATCGCCAGAAAACCCTCGATTTTGGGTCTCAAAGGATTTTATCGTGTCTTTACAATCGCTTGAAGGAAACGGTATGATTCAACACAGAGCTTTGAGTGATGCAGGATTTTCATCATTCGCTTAATCTCCCCGGACGGGGAGAGCGGGGGAACCATCGCAGCAGAAGGGACGCAAGCCGTACATACCGAAGGGTTGACGCTTGACCGCCAGACAAGCTGTGCTTTTCCAGGGGTGAATTCGCCGGGACCACGAGCAGGGTCCTTGAGCCGATAGGGCAGCTCTCTTGCCCGAACCCGTCAGCTAACCTCGTAAGCGCATATAAGAGAGATCAACCTCGTGCTCCACTTCCACCTGATCGTGACCAACCCGGGAAGCCACGAAACAGATCCTCTGTCGACGGCTTCTTTTTGTTTGAATAATGAATTATACGTCGACATAGGGTTAACGGTGGAGGTGAGGCGAGGCGGCCAGCGGCGTGCTGCTCGGCACGTACAAAACCAAATAGTCGCGTCTTGAATTATCATGCGTAACACGAGGCGGCGGGGCTATGTAAGGAGGACCGAAGAAGTGGGCGCTATCCCTTTAAAGGAAACCCATGTACAACGATCATCCAGCAAGTCTTTCCAATGGCGATGGAAGCATGACAACCTGCGTTTGATTGTCCTTAGCATAACGATCTCACTCGCAATGACTTTCATGTTTTTGGTATTGCTGAAAGGGACGTCGGAAAAAAGCGTCTCTCTGGTGTTGAACGGGCAAGAAAAAATCATAAGCACGAGCCATTCCTCGCTCCAGCAGCTGCTGGAGGAGCAGGCGATCGCGGTCGGACCGTATGACGAGCTGTCCATCCCGCTCGGCGCCGCGCTCCAGGAAGGCGACCGCATCGTGATCGACCAGGCGGTGCCGGTGACGATTCTTGCCGACGGCAAGACCTTGCAGGTCAATACCACCAAAAAGACCGTGGAAGCGGCGATCGGGGAATCCAATATTGCCGTACGGGAGCAGGATAAAGTATTCCCAAGCTCCGAAAGCAAGCTGAAAGCCAACATGACGATCCGCGTCATGAGAATCGACAAGCAGCAAGTCAAGACCACGCACGACATTCCGTTCACCGTTGTCCGCAAGCAGGACGCTACCTTGGAAAAGGGGCAGCTCAAAATGGTGAAGGCCGGCCAGAACGGCCAACTCGTCAAAACCTTCGAAAAGGTGTACCAGGACGGCAAACTGGTCACACAGACTCTGCTCGCCAAATCCATGGAAAAACCAGCCGTCAGCAAAATCGTGGCGGTGGGAACCAAGGAAAAGCCTAAACCGAAGCCGGCGGTCCTGACCGCGGCATCCTCATCTCCAACTACTGCTCTGACCAAATCCGGTCTCAATCTCAAAGCCAAGAAAGTGCTCACTAACGTTACCCTGACCGCGTATACCGCCGGATTCGCCTCGACAGGCAAATCCAAGGGCGATCCCGGTTACGGCATCACCGCCTCCGGAGCCAAAGTTTCCGAAGGGCGCACCATTGCAGTCGACCCGGATGTCATCCCGATGGGATGGTGGGTGTATATAGAAGGGATCGGCTTCCGCCGCGCCGAAGATACGGGCGGAGCGATCAACGGCAAAAAAATCGATGTGTTCTACGAAAGTGAATCCTACGTGAAGAAATTCGGCAAGAAGCGCGGCTATACGGTCTATGTCCTTGGACCGACCAAGCCGAAGCTGAGCTGATCTTTTGCGAGCGGGCCCGCTGTCTTTCAGCGGCCCGTTTTGGGCGTTTATAAGGGATATGCGAGGAGTAAGCGGCATCGAAAGGGTTAAAGCTAGTCGTAATCTTTTACCCTGTCGCAAGCAAGCGGAATCAAAGGAGACAAGCCAGTGATCAAGGAAATCATCGTGGTGGAGGGCAAGGACGATACGGCGGCGATCAAGCGGGCCGTCGAGGCCGATACGATCGAGACGAACGGCTCGGCCATCGGCGAGGAGGTGCTGCGCCGGATCGAGCTGGCGATGGAGCGGAGGGGCGTCATCATCTTCACCGACCCCGACCATGCCGGCGAGCGCATCCGCAAAATCGTCTCGCAGCGGATCCCGGGCTGCAAGCATGCGTTCCTGCCCCAGGAGGACGCCCTCTACCGCGGCGACATCGGCGTCGAGAACGCTTCGCCGGAGGCGGTGCGGCGCGCGCTTGCGACCGTGCGCACGGAAGGAGCGGCGGGCGAGGCGGAAATCACCCATGCCGATCTGATGGAGGCGGGGCTGCTCGTCCATCCGGATGCCGCGCGGCGCCGGCTGCTCATGGGCAATCGGCTCGGCATCGGCTATTGCAACGGCAAGCAGTTCATGAAGCGCTGCGCAAGCTTCCGGATCAGCCGGAAGGAATTCCGCGAGGCGCTGGAGCAGATGAAGGAGGAAATCGGATCATGACCGATGTAGCGACACCGAGAAGGACGAAGGAAATCATCGAGCGGCACGGATTCTCCTTCAAGAAGAGCCTGGGCCAGAACTTCCTGATCGACCCGAACATCCTGAACAAGATCGTGTCGGCCGCAGGGCTCGACAAGACGAAAGGCGCGCTCGAGATCGGTCCCGGCATCGGCGCCCTGACCGAGCAGCTCGCCCGCCAGGCGAAAGCGGTCGCCGCGGTTGAGATCGACCAGCGCCTCATCCCGATCCTGCAGGAGGTGCTCGGAGCGGAGGAGCATGTCTCGGTCGTGCATGCCGACGTGCTGGAGCTCGACCTGCAGCAGCTGTTCCGCGACAAGTTCGCGGAGACGAGCGCGGTCAGCGTCGTCGCCAACCTGCCCTATTACGTGACGACGCCGATTCTGATGAAGCTGCTCGAGCAGCGGCTGCCGCTGGAGAACATCGTCGTCATGATCCAGAAGGAGGTCGCCGAGCGGATGGCGGCAAAGCCGGGCACCAAAGCCTACGGCAGCCTCAGCGTGGCGGTGCAGTACTACGCGGTGCCGGAGCTGGTCTGCATCGTGCCGCATACGGTGTTCATCCCGCAGCCGAACGTCGACTCGGCGGTCATCAAGCTGGCGATGCGGGACAAGCCTGCGGTCGAGGTGGCCGACGAGGACTTCTTCTTCCGCACGGTGCAGGCGTGCTTCGCGCAGCGGCGCAAGACGATCCACAACAACCTGTCGTCCTGGCTCGGCAAAAACCGGCGCGAGGAGCTGACCCGCGTCCTGCAGGAGACGGGCATCGACCCGGTGCGCCGCGGCGAGACGCTCTCGCTGCCGGAGTATGCCGCGCTCGCGGCGGCCCTCGAGCGGGAAGGCCTGAAGCAAGCCTGACCTGATGATTTGAACCCCCCGGTTTCCGATCCGGCTGTCACCATTCGCCCTCATTGCCCATAGGCTGAGGCTAGAGGTGATGGCACAGTGGAAACTGGGGATTTTGTCGTTCGGCGATCCTATGGAGGAGACGTGCTTTTCCGGGTGGAGGCGGTTTATGGGGATACGGCCATACTTAAAGGATCGGATTACCGTCTGCTCGCGGACGCGCCGCTCGCCGACCTGGAGAAGGTAGCGAACCCGGAGGAGCTGGGCGTCACGAAATCGCTGAGAAGCAAGGTGAAGGCTTCGAACCGGCGCATGAGCGCGGAACTCATCGACCATGCCTTCGCCAGCGAGCTCGACTACCGACCGGAAGAGAAGCATG
This sequence comes from Paenibacillus sp. B01, assembly GCF_009649995.1. Taxonomy (NCBI): domain Bacteria; kingdom Bacillati; phylum Bacillota; class Bacilli; order Caryophanales; family Paenibacillaceae; genus Paenibacillus; species Paenibacillus sp. B01. The sequence continues at coordinate 31,417 of NZ_CP045802.1, forward strand.
CGTATTTCGACCTGCCGGGCAAGGTGCTGCATCTCGATGGAGATGCGAACTACATGCGCAAGAGCATGCAGCTGTACAATCAGATGAACGTGCCTGCTCAAGGGCTGCACGTGGCGGAGAACCAGATGGCGGACCTGCTCTATCGTCTGCTCCCGCAGGTCAAGCCGGACATCGTCGTCATCACGGGCCATGACGGGCTGCTCAAGACGCCGGGCCGCAGCGAGCTGTACAGCATCGGCAGCTACAAGAACTCGCAGAACTTCGTCAACGCGGTGCACGTCGCCCGCGAATATGACAAGAACCGCGACAACCTCGTCGTCGTGGCCGGCGCCTGCCAGTCCTATTACGAGGCGCTGCTGCAGTCCGGAGCGAACTTCGCCAGCTCGCCCGGCCGCATCCTGATCCATGCGCTCGATCCGGTCTACATCGCGATCAAGGCGAGCTACACGTCGATCCGCGAATGCGTGAACCTGCCGGATGTCATCCACGGCACGATTTCGGGCATCGATGGCGTCGGCGGCATCGAGACGATGGGACGCTATCGGGTCGGCTTGCCGAAGCCGATCGAGGTCAAGCAGGTCAAGCCGAATCCTTATTATATGGGAGGGTGAAAGCCCGCTCTTGCGCCTTGAGAAAGTCGAAAAATATTCATTGACACTAAAGTTGGTACGATGATATAATTTTCGTTTATTTGACATTGCCATCCTTCTTGGGCTATAATGGACAAGGAAAGAGGTGGTAGTGCCAATGGCTAGAAATGCTTTGTCGGAAATCAAGCGCAGCATGGAAGCTCATATTGGAGCCAAGATCATGTTGCGGGCCAATGGAGGCCGGCGCAAGACGGTTGAACGTTCTGGTGTTTTGGAAGAAACCTACCCATCTGTTTTCATCGTGAAGCTTGACCAGGATCAGCACGCATTCAAGCGGGTATCCTACAGCTATGCGGATATTTTGACGGACTCGGTCGAGGTTACCGTCTGCAATGACGAAGGTCAGGTGCGGATCAACCCGCTGCATTGACGAATAGATCAGGTTTCACGGGGAAACCTTCGCGCGCGGCCGCTGCCAGCGCGTTTTTTTTGGCTGTTTTTCCTCCGCATACTCGGCTGGGCGTTCCCTCATACTACGGAGGGCGATAGCGGCAAGAGCTTGCCGTCCGCACCTGAGAGCGAAAAGGAGGCATGCAGCATGAGCCGCAGAAGGCGCAGCACGATGTCGGAGCAGCTGAAGGTGGAGCTGGCCAAGGATCTGGGCTTCTACGATACGGTCCAGCAGGAAGGCTGGGGCGGCATCAAGGCGAAGGATGCCGGCAACATGGTGAAGCGGGCCATCCAAATGGCGGAGCAGGCCGCTTCGCGCCAGCAGCGATAGCAGGAACGAGGCGGATCCGGACGCGTCCAGCGGCGGGCCGCCTTTTCGCTTTTCTCCCGGTCGGATGCTATAATAGATGCAGTTTATCTAACGAACGGGTGGATCGGACGACATGAAAATCTACGAGAAGGCGCCGGCCAAGATCAATCTGCTGCTGGACGTCCTGCGCAAGCGCGAGGACGGCTTCCACGAGGTGGAGATGATCATGACGATGGTGGACCTTTCCGACCGGCTCGAGATGGAAGAGCTGCAGCGGGATGCCATCATCATTTCCAGCCAAGCCGGGTACATACCGCTTGACGAAAAGAACCTCGCCTTCCAGGCGGCCAGGCTGATCAAGGAGCGCTATGACGTCAAGAAGGGCGTCTACATCCATCTGGACAAGAAGATTCCCGTCGCGGCCGGCCTGGCCGGCGGGAGCAGCGATGCGGCGGCGGCGCTGCGCGGCCTGAACCGGCTGTGGCGGCTCGGCATTCCGGACGAGGAGCTCGCGGTCCTCGGGGCGGAGCTCGGCTCGGACGTGCCCTTTTGCGTGACGGGCGGGACGGCGCTGGCGACGGGCCGGGGAGAGAAGCTGGAGCCGATCGAGAATCCGCCGTCCTGCTGGGTCGTGCTGGCCAAGCCGCCGATCAACGTCTCGACAGCGGACGTATACGGCCGCTTCCGGGTGAGCGCGATCGACCGCCATCCGTCGGTGCCGCGCATGCTGGACGCGATCCGCGGAGGATCGTTCACCGGCGTCTGCGAGGAGCTCGGCAACGTGCTGGAGGATGTGACGCTGCGCCTGTACCCGGAGGTGCGGATGCTCAAGGAAAGCATGCTGCGGCTCGGCGCGGACGGCGTGCTCATGTCGGGCAGCGGGCCGACCGTATTCGGCCTTGTCTCCAAGGAGGCCAAGCTGGCGCGCATCTACAACGGGCTGCGCGGCTTCTGCAAGGAAGTGTACGTGGTAAGAATGCTCACATCTCCAGGAGTCCAATCTTGATTAAATCCGTATAAAGATGGTATATTGTCTTTACAATATTCGGATTTAGCCAGGGGGACCCCAAGGTGAAGAAGCTTAAGCGCAGCGCGCGATTGGTCGAGATGACCCAGTATTTGCTCAATCGTCCCCATACGTTGATTTCTCTGACCGCATTCGCGGATCGTTACCAGTCGGCCAAGTCCTCGATCAGCGAGGATCTGGCCATCATCAAGGAAGTATTCGAGGAAGAAGGCATCGGCCAGCTGCAGACGCTCGCCGGCGCGGCGGGCGGCGTCAAGTTCATCCCGCGGATGGCCGCCGAGGCGTCGCTGGACATCGTCCGGCGGGTATGCCGGGAGCTGGAGCAGCCGGAGCGGGTGCTTCCGGGCGGCTACCTGTACATGACGGACATGCTCGGCCAGCCGAATCTGCTGAACGACGTGGGCCGCATTTTTGCGACCGCTTTCGCCGATCGGCCGATCGACGTCATCATGACGGTGGAGACCAAGGGCATCCCGCTCGCCTACGCGACGGCCTCCTGCCTCAACCTGCCGGTCGTCATCGTGCGCCGCGACAACAAGGTGACCGAGGGCTCGGCCGTGAGCATCAATTACGTCTCCGGCTCCAACAAGCGCATCCAGACGATGTCGCTCGCCCGGCGCGCGCTCAAGGAGCAGTCGCGCGTGCTCATCATCGACGACTTCATGAAGGCCGGCGGCACCGTTCAGGGCATGATGGACCTGCTGCATGAATTCAATGCGACGGTCGCGGGCGTCGGCGTGTTCGTCGAGTCCGGCGAGGTCGGGACCGAGGACCGGCTGCTCGAGGACTATGTGTCGCTCGCCAAGCTGACGGCCGTCGACCTCAAGACGAAGCAGACGACGATCGTGCCGGGCAATTATTTCGATACCGAATAGGGGGCTGCTCTCCATGTCCAAGCTTGAACCGATCATCGCCGCCGGCGCTCCGGCCGCGATCGGACCGTATTCCCACGCCGTGAAGCTCGGCGGACTGCTGTTCACCTCCGGCCAGATCCCGCTGCTGCCGGACGGCACGCTGGTCGAGGGCGGCATCGAGGAGCAGGCGCGGCAGGTGTTCCGCAACCTGGAGGCCGTGCTGGCCGCAGGCGGCTCCTCGCTCGCGCAGGTCGTCAAGGCGACCGTCTTCCTCAAGGACATGAACCAGTTCGCGGCGGTCAACGAGGTGTACGCTTCCTTCTTCGGCGACCACAAGCCGGCCCGCTCGGCCGTGGAAGTGGCGCGTCTGCCGAAGGATGTCCTTGTCGAAATCGAGCTGATCGCATCGACAGATGTCGAATGATCCCGAACTTCGTTTATTTCCAAAATTTATTTTATAAAACGGCTCTGAATTGGCAGAATCAAGAAGGAATCGGTACGGATTTGTGGAATAATACACCAAGTCTTCGATAGGCAAAGGTGGTGAACACAAGTGCAGATTACTGATGTCAGACTCCGCCGCGTTAATTCCGAAGGTCGTATGAAGGCTATCGCATCCATCACCATCGATAATGAATTTGTCGTTCATGACATTCGCGTCATCGACGGGAACAATGGCATGTTTGTCGCGATGCCGAGCAAGCGTACGCCTGACGGGGAATTCCGGGATATCGCCCACCCCATCTCTTCCACCACCCGGGAGAAAATTCAAGCCGCTGTGCTCGCCGAGTACGAGCGAGCCGCAACGGAAGAGGAAGTTGCAATCGAAGAAGGCGCCTGATCCCATCGGGGCCGGAACAGTTCAGCATGGTTGGGGGGCCTTCGGGCTCCCTTTCTTTTTTGCGTGGGATGGGATATATATATAGGAATGCTAGTCAAACGAGAACAACGGAAATCAGGGAGGTCGGTCAGCTGTGAATCGGATGGCGGTCGTGCTTGCTGCAGGACAAGGCAAGCGCATGAAGTCGAAGCTGTACAAGGTGCTGCATCCCGTATGCGGGAAGCCGATGGTAGGGCATGTCGTCGATACGGTGGAAAAGGCGGCTTGTCAGGAAATCGTCGTCGTGACGGGACATGGAGCGGCCCAGGTGCAGAGCTACCTCGAGGGACGGGCTCGGTTCGCGCTGCAGGAGCAGCAGCTGGGCACCGGCCACGCCGTGCGCCAGGCCGAGACGCTGCTGGCCGGCAAGGAAGGCACGACGATCGTCATCTGCGGCGACACGCCGCTCGTCACGGCCGAGACGATCGAGGCGATGCTGGAGCTGCATGAGGCGAGCGGCGCGGCGGCGACGGTGCTGACGGCGGAATTCGCCGATCCGACCGGCTACGGCCGCGTCATCCGCGGCGACGAGGGCGCGGTGACGCGCATCGTGGAGCAGAAGGACTGCTCGCCGGCGGAAGCGGCGGTCAAGGAGATCAACACCGGCACGTACTGCTTCGACAACCGCAAGCTGTTCGAGGCGCTCGCCCGCGTCACCAACGACAACGCCCAGGGCGAATACTACCTGACCGACGTCGTCGGCATCTTCGTCTCCGGCGGCGAGACGGTACAGGCGTACTGCACGTCCGATCTGGCGGAGGCGATCGGGGTCAACGACCGGATCGCGCTCGGCGAGGCGGAGCGCCTCATGCAGGCCCGCATCGTGCGACGCCACCAGGTGAACGGCGTGACGTTCATCGACACGACGGCGGCCTATATCGAGGACGGCGTAGAGATCGGCGCGGATACGGTCATCTATCCGGGAACGGTGCTGCGCGGCCGCACGGTCATTGGCGAGGACTGCGTCATCGGACCGCAAGCCGACATCAAGGACTCGACCCTCGCGAGCGGCGTCACGGTGCGCTACAGCACCGTCGACCAGTCGGAGGCGGGCGAGGGCAGCTCCATCGGTCCATATGCGAACCTGCGCCCGGGCTCCAAGCTCGGCAAGGCGTGCAAGATCGGCGATTTCGTCGAGCTCAAAAACGCGGTGCTCGGCGACGAGAGCAAGGTGTCGCATCTGAGCTATGTCGGCGACGCCGAGGTCGGCAGCGGCGTGAACATCGGCTGCGGCGCGATTACGGTCAACTACGACGGCTTCAACAAGTCCAAGACGATCATCGGCGACGACGCCTTCATCGGCAGCAACGTCAACCTGATTGCGCCGGTCACGATCGGCGACGGCGCGTACGTCGTCGCCGGCTCCACCGTCACGCATGACGTGCCGGGCGGAGACCTGGCCATCGCGCGCGAGCGCCAGGTCAACAAGCCGGGCTACGCGGACAAGATCCGCGCCCGCGCCAAGGCGAAAAAGGAGCGCGGCAAAAGCTGAGCGAAGGGCCCGCTAGAGCTTGGCGGCGGCGCTCCCAGGAACAGCGCCGCCAGACAGAAAGCCCAAGCAGCCGTCCCGGCCGGGACGGCTGCTTGGCGTACGTTGAATCGGATTCAAAAAGGCTGGCGGACGGCCCGAATCGGCCTTTTTCGAGCCGCGGTCCCGCAGCCTCCGTGTTTAAAGCTCGCCGCGCATGGGTATAGTTAGGGAAAGCTGGACATCCTGTCCACAGGTGCAAGGGACCTAAAGAGGAGGAAGACAATCATGGCGATTACCATGCAAGCCGAAGCCCGCAGCAACGCGTCGAAGGGAAGCCTTCGCAAGCTCCGCCAGGAGGGCCGGGTTCCGGCAGTCGTGTACGGCAAAAAGCTCGAATCTTCGTCGGTTATTTCCCTGGAGGAGAAGGCAGTGCTTCATCTGCTTCGCTCCCAGCCCAATGCCATCATCGAGCTCTCGATTCCGGAGGCCGGCAAGCAGCCGGTCATGATTACGGACGTGCAGCGCGACGCGCTCTCGCGCAGGCTGATCCACGTCGATCTGCATCAGATCAATATGAACGAGGAGATCAAGGCTTCGGTCCGCGTCGATCTGACCGGCGACTCCACAGGCGTCCGCGAAGGCGGCGTGCTGTCGGTGACGCTGCACGAGGTCGAGGTGCAATGCCTCCCGAACCATATTCCGGAGTCGCTTGAAGCGGACATCTCCGGCCTCGGGGTCGGCGAGAACCTGTCCGCAGGCGAGCTGAAGCTGCCGGACAAGGTGCAGCTCGTCACCGATCCGGAGCAGATCATCGCCGGCGTGCTGGCGCCGCAGAAGGAAGTTTCCGAGGACGAGGCCGAGGAATCGGCGAAGGAAGACGAGAAGGCGGCGGCCCGTTCCGAGGATGCGAACGCGGTCGACGAAGAATAGAGCTTGGCCGCACGGCGCGCCCCGCACGGGGCGCGCTTTTTTGTGCGGACGGAAAGGGCGGCAGCGGCCTGCCGGACCGGCCGTTCCTGCCGGAGAGGCTCGGCGGTCCGCAGTGGGCGAAGCGGCCGCGGATATGGTACAGTGGTTCGTAGACGACGAACAGAAAGGTGCAGCGACAAATGAAATGGATCGTAGGGCTCGGCAATCCCGGGCCGCAATACGCGGATACCCGCCACAACATCGGCTTCAAGGTGGTCGACGCGCTTGCCGAGCGATGGGACATCAAGGTGACGCAGGCCAAGTGCCGCGCGCTGATCGGCGACGGCCGCGTCGGGAGCGAGAAGGTGTGGCTCGTCAAGCCGATGACGTACATGAACCTGTCCGGCGAGTCGATGAAGGCGTTCATGAAGTATTTCGACGCGAAGCTCGAGGATGTCATCGTCGTCTACGACGACATGGACACGGAGACGGGCAAGATCCGGCTGCGCTATCAGGGCGGCCCGGGCGGCCATAACGGCATCAAGTCGATCATCCAGCATATGGGCACGCAGAGCTTCAACCGCATCCGCATGGGCGTCTCGCGGCCGACGAACGGCATGGTCATCGCCGACTACGTGCTCTCCAACTTTCCCAAAAGCGAGCGCGAGGCGGTGCTGTCGATGACCGAACGGGCCTGCGACGCGGCGGAGCATGCGCTGGTCCACCCGTTCGACGACACGATGGGCAAGTTCAACGGCTAGCGGACTGCGTTAAAAGAGCCAGAAAGTGGGCATACTGGAGCCAAACCCTTGGACAGGAGGCCCCTTTCATGGCGATTCATTACGAGTGCCGACATTGCCGGACGCCGCTCGGCACGATCTCCAGCCTGCACGGCATTCCGGAGAACCGGCTCGGCCTGCATTTCTTGACCCTCGAGGAACGCAGCGATATAATAGCGTATAATCCGCAAGGCGACATGGTCGTCAAGCTCGTCTGCGACTATTGCAGCGAGGCGGCGCTGCGGCATCCGGAGCTGCTTCTCGTATCCAGCCCGCTGCAGTAGCGGATTCGATTCCCTTCGACAACAAGTACACAAGTACGACAACATAGGCAAGAGCCTTGGCGGGTAGCTGAGGCTTCTTTGCGTGCTGCTGCCCGTTGTCGCCCCAAGGCCCCTCGCGGATCAGGAGGCCTTTGTTGCCGTCTCCGGCTCCGGACGCTCTCCGGCAGGAGCGGCGTCCGGGGGATCGGCGGGAAGCGGGCTCAAGCGAAAGAGAGGTGCTCCATTTGAAAGCGTTAATCGAGGCATTCGCCGCCGACCGCGACTACCAGTCCGTCTTCGCCGGCTTCCGCAAGGGCATGAAGGAGCAGATGGTCTCGGGCCTGGCCGGCTCGTCCCGCCAGGTGCTCATGGCGGCGCTCCAGCGGGATCTGGATCAGCCGATGCTGGTCGTCACCCACAATATGTTCTCCGCGCAGAAGATCGTGGAGGATCTGCAGGAGCTGAGCGGCGGCGAGGACGTGCTGCTCTATCCGGCGAACGAGCTGGTCGCGGCCGAGTCGGCCGTCTCCAGCCCGGAGATGCTCGCCCAGCGCATGGAGGCGCTGATCCGCCTGTCCCGCGGCTTCCGCGGGATCGTTGTCGCGCCTTTTTCCGGGGTGCGCCGCTTCCTGCCGCTGCGGGACGTGATGGCGGAGGCCAAGATCGACCTGCAGGTCGGGGCCGAGCTGCCGATGGAGGCGTTTCTGCAGCGGATGAACGCGCTCGGCTACGTGCGCGCCGACCGCGTCGAAAACAGGGGCGAGCTGAGCGTGCGCGGCGGCATCGTCGACTTCTACCCGCTGACGGCCGAATCGGCCGTGCGCGTCGAGTGGTTCGACGACGAGATCGATTCGATCCGCACGTTCGATCCCGAGGGGCAGCGCTCCAACGCCAAGCTGGAAGCGTATACGGTGACGCCGTGCCAGGAGCTGATCGCGGACGGGCGGCGCTTCGCCGCGGCCGCGCAGCATGCCTCCGAGCTGCTGGAGCAGCAGCTCGAGCGGATGACCGACCGCACCGCCAAGGACCGGCTGCGCTCCGAGCTCGGCGCGGAGCTGGAGCGGCTGCGGCAGCAGATCTATTTCCCCGAACTTTATAAATACATCGCCCTGCTCTACCCGGAGCGCCAGACGCTCTACGACTACATGCCGAAGGACACGCTGCTCGTCCTCGACGAGCCGACGCGCCTCATCGAGACGGCCCGCCAGCTCGAGCGCGACGAGGCGGAGTGGCAGGCGCATCTGCTCGGCACGGGCAAGTCGCTGCCGAGCTTCAAGCTCGCGCGCGAGAGCGACGACGTGCTGCATCACCGTCCGTTCCCGACGCTGCTGCTGTCGCTGTTCCTGCGCCAGGTGCCGCATTCGCAGCCGCAGAACATCCTGAACTTCATGTGCCGCGGCATGCAGAACTTCCACGGCCAGATGAACGTGCTGGGGGCGGAGATGGAGCGCTGGAAGAAGGCGGGAGCCCAGGTGCTCATGCTGGCCGGCAGCGGCGAGCGGATGGACCGGCTGCGCCGCGTACTCGGCGACTATGACATCGAGCCGCCGCAGCTGCTCGAGGGCAGCCTCGGCAGCGGCTTCGAGCTGCCCGGCTCGCATCTGGTCGTCATCACCGAGGGCGAGCTGTTCACGCAGAAGCAGCGCAAGACGCGCCGCGTCGACAAGAACATGGACAACGCCGAGCGCATCAAGAGCTACACCGAGCTCAAGGTCGGCGACTACGTCGTCCACCAGAACCACGGCATCGGCAAGTACATGGGCATCGGCACGCTGGAGATCGGCGGCATCCACAAGGACTACATGCATATCCTGTACGCCGGCGGCGACAAGCTGTCCGTGCCGATCGACCAGATCGACCTCATCCAGAAGTACGTCGGGTCGGAGGAGAAGGAGCCCAAGGTCTACAAGCTCGGCGGCAACGAGTGGACGCGCGTCAAGAACAAGGTGCGCAGCTCCGTCAAGGACATCGCCGACGACCTCGTCAAGCTGTACGCCCAGCGCCAGGAGGCCAAGGGCTTCGGCTTCGGGCCGGACACCGCGTACCAGAACGAGTTCGAGGCGATGTTCCCGTACGACGAGACGCCGGACCAGCTGCGGGCGATCCGCGAGATCAAGAAGGACATGGAGACCCAGCGTCCGATGGACCGGCTGCTCTGCGGCGACGTCGGCTACGGCAAGACGGAGGTCGCCGTGCGGGCGGCGTTCAAGGCGGCGATCGAGGGCAAGCAGGTCGCCATCCTCGTACCGACGACGATCCTCGCCCAGCAGCACTACGAGACGTTCCGGGAGCGCTTCGCCGACTTCCCGTTCAAGGTGCAGGTGCTGAGCCGCTTCCGCTCGCGCAAGGAGCAGACCGAGACGATGAAGGGGCTCAAGAGCGGCGCCGTCGACGTCGTCATCGGCACGCACCGGCTGCTCAGCCAGGACATCGTGTTCAAGGACCTCGGCCTGCTCATCGTCGACGAGGAGCAGCGCTTCGGCGTCTCCCACAAGGAGAAGCTCAAGCGGCTCAAGACGAACGTCGACGTGCTGACGCTGACGGCGACGCCGATCCCGCGCACGCTCCATATGTCGATGCTCGGCGTGCGCGACCTGTCGGTCATCGAGACGCCGCCGGAGAACCGGTTCCCCGTGCAGACGTACGTCGTGGAGTACAACACCGCGCTCGTGCGCGAGGCGATCGAGCGCGAGCTGGCGCGCGGCGGCCAGGTGTACTACCTGTACAACCGCGTGCAGGGCATCTACCAGATGGCCGAGCTGCTCGGCTCGCTCGTGCCGGAGGCCAAGGTAGCGGTCGGCCACGGCCAGATGTCCGAGCAGGAGCTGGAGAAGACGATCCTCGACTTCCTCGACGGCGAATCCGACGTGCTCGTGAGCACGAGCATCATCGAGACGGGCGTGGACATCCCGAACGTCAACACGCTGATCGTGCATGACGCGGACAAGATGGGCCTCTCCCAGCTGTACCAGCTGCGCGGGCGCGTCGGCCGGTCCAACCGGATCGCCTACGCCTACTTCACCTACCAGCGCGACAAAGTGCTGACCGAGGTCGCCGAGAAGCGGCTGCAGTCGATCAAGGAGTTCACCGAGCTCGGCTCCGGCTTCAAGATCGCCATGCGGGACCTGGCCATCCGCGGCGCAGGCAATCTGCTCGGGGCGGAGCAGCACGGCTTCATCGCCTCGGTCGGATTCGACCTGTACTCGCAGATGCTGGCCGACGAGATCGCACGGCGCAAGAAGGAGATGTACGGCGAGGAGGAAGCGGAGGAGAAGCCGGTCAACACCGTCATCGACCTCAGCCTCGACGCCTATCTGCCGTCGGACTACATCTACGACAGCATCCAGAAGATCGAGATCTACAAAAAAGTGGCGGCGCTCTCCTCACTGGAGGAGACGGACGATCTGTTCGACGAGCTGACCGACCGCTTCGGCGACCTGCCGGACGCGGTCGCGACGCTGCTCGACGTCGGCCGGCTCAAGGTGTACGGCGCCCGCTACGGCATCGCGTCGATCAGCGCGAACAAAAACGACGAGTGGACGCTCAAATTCAGCGAGGCCGCGTCCCGCAGCGCCGAAACGCGAACGATCGACGGGCTGTGCCTTGAGTTCGAAAACCGCTTCCGCCGCATCGGCGGAGGCGGCAAGGGCGAGCCGATGGAGCTGACGCTGCGCGGCAAGGGCCTCGGCAGCGCCGAGCGGCTCGAGCTGACGCTGCGCCTGCTGCGCCGCTGGGGCGAAGCGCTGCTCCCGGCCGGAGCGGCGCAGGCGGCGGGCAAGTAGCCGCCGCAGGACAGAGGAGCCGGAGCCGGGCCCGAAGCCGGGCTCCGGCTTTTTCGCGGCGTCTTTAAGGCGACGTTAATGCGCGGCTGGTCCACATCTGGTAAACTGGACCCATGCCTGAACGAACCGAGAGGAGACCATTATGAAGATTTCCATCAAGCGCCCGGCCGCGAGCCGCATGCTTCTGCTTGCGCTGGCGGCGGTGCTGGCGTTCACTTTAGCCGCGTGCGGCAAAAAAGAGGACGGCTCCGCGGGCGGAGACGACAGCAAGACGATCGCCGAGTACAAGGGCGGGACGGTGAGCGAGAAGGACTTCACGACATTCACGAGCGTGCTGCGCGTCGTGAATCCGCAAGTAGCCGCCTACCTCGACATGGCCGCCTACAAAAACATGATCCTCGACCAGTACATCGGCTACCAGCTCGTGTACAAGGACGCTTCCAAGGAAGTGAAGGACAAGGCCGCCGCGGAGGCGGACGAGCAGTACAAGCAGATCGAGGAAGCCTACACGAAAGAAACGCTCGAAACGAACATGAAGGACAACAACATTACCGCGCAGGACATCAAGGACTTCATCAGGCTGTCGATCGGCGTGTCCGACGCGATGGCGGCCAAGGTGACCGATGCCGACGCGCAAAAATACTATGACGAGAACAAGGAAGGGCTGACCAAGGTCACGCTCCGCCACGTCCTCGTCGGCTTCACCGATCCGGAAGGCAAGGAGCGCAGCAAGGAAGACGCTCTCGCCCGCGCCAAGGAAGCCAAAGCGAAGCTGGAGGCGGACGGGGCCGATTGGAACGCTCTCGCCAAGGAATACTCCGAGGATCCGGGCTCGGCCGAGAATGGCGGCCAGTACGCCGACCAGGCGGCCGGCGGCTGGGTGGAGAACTTCAAGAAGGCGGCGATCGCCCAGGAGATCGGCGTCGTCGGCGAGCCGGTCGAGACCGAGTACGGCTACCACGTCATCCAGGTCGAGAAGCGCGAGCTGCCGACGTTCGAGGCGTCCAAGGAAGAGATCAAGCAGACGCTCGCCCAGACGCAGCTGAACGACTACATGCAGAACGAGGTTCCGGGACTCATCACCAAAAAGGAAGAGTTCAAGGATCCGGAGCCGAGCCCGGCCGCCAGCGGCGGAGCGGGAGAAAACGCCGAAGCGCCGTCGAACGATGCCGGCGCGGAAAATGCCGCGCCCGATGCGGCGAGCAATACCGGCAGCTAAGCGGATGGATGGCGGGCGGCGCGCTATGCGTCTGGCCCGCCGGCGATCCGGCAATCGCGCGCAAAACCTGATCCATGCAAGCTAGAAGCGTCTTTTCGCGGCCCCTGGCCCCGAAAAGGCGCTTTTTTCATGGTGCAGCCGGTGGCGCAGGCCGCGCAACAATTGCCGCAGCATCGAGCAGGATTAGGCCGTCGCCATGATTGAAACCCCCAGCTTCATGACGCTCGCGAGCAAAAGGATGATTCGTTTTTGTTTATGCGTTAGATAATCTGACGTGAATGAGACGGTTAAACACGTTTGATAATCAAACCGATGCTTTCAAGGCAGGTTCGATTCGTTTTTCGTCCGGATTTGGAATCGAATTGTCGAAAACAAGGCCTAAAGTCCTCATTTCCATATTTTTATGTAAGATATATTGACATCGAATTTGTCCTCCGCCTATACTACAATCACGAACGATAGAACGAAGCCCATACATAACGTTCGGATTCGCGAAGGGGAGTGGAAAGAGATGAGACAGACGGGAACGAAGATCAAGAAGAGGCATATGGGGAAGGGCTTGCTGGCGGCGGTATCGCTGGCGCTCGTGCTGGGCGGCTGCGGCCAGAATGAACCGGCTGCGGGAAGCGCGTCTCCGGCAGCTTCTCCGGCGGCTGTCGCTTCATCGGGGGAAAGCGGCGATGGGATCAAGGTCGGCATCCTCCACTCGCTCAGCGGCACGATGGCGATCAGCGAGGTATCGGTCAAGGACGCCGAGATGATGGCGATCGACGAGATCAACGCCAAAGGCGGCGTGCTTGGCAAAAAGCTGATTCCGGTCGTCGAGGACGGAGCCTCCGACTGGCCGACCTTTGCGGAGAAGGCGCGCAAGCTGCTGTCCGAGGACAAGGTCGCGACCGTATTCGGCGGCTGGACGTCGGCCAGCCGCAAGGCGATGCTGCCGGTGTTCGAGGAGCTGAACGGGCTGCTCTGGTATCCGGTCCAATACGAAGGACTGGAGTCCTCGCCGAACATTTTCTATACCGGAGCGACGACGAACCAGCAGATCGTGCCGGCCGTCAGCTGGCTGCTGGAGAACCGCGGCAAGAAGATGTACCTGCTCGGCTCCGACTACGTGTTCCCGCGCACGGCCAACAAGATCATCAAGGCGCAGCTCGCGGCGGAAGGCGGAGAGCTGGCCGGCGAGGAGTACACGCCGCTCGGCCATACCGACTATACGACGATCATCAGCAAGATCAAGGCCGCCAAGCCGGACATCGTGTTCAACACGCTGAACGGCGACAGCAACGTCGCGTTCTTCAAGCAGCTCAAGGACGCCGGCATCAGCGCCGCCGACCTGACGACGCTGTCGGTCTCGGTCGCCGAAGAGGAGATCCGCGGCATCGGCGCGGATGTGCTGGAGGGGCATCTGGCCGCCTGGAACTACTACCAGACGACGGATACGCCGGAGAACAAGACGTTCGTCGAAGCCTACAAGGCCAAATACGGCGCGGACCGCGTGACGGCCGACCCGATCGAGGCCGGCTATGATGCAGTATACCTGTGGGCGGCTGCGGTCGAAAAGGCCGGCTCCACCGACGTGGCGGCCGTGAAGGAAGCGGCCAAGGAGCTGGAGTGGGACGCTCCGGAGGGCAAGGTCAAGATCGACGGCGAGACGCAGCATCTGTACAAGACGGTGCGCATCGGCGAGGTGCAGGCGGACGGCCAGTTCAAGGAAGTGTGGAGCTCCGGCGAGCCGGTCAAGCCGGACCCTTACCTCAAGACATACGCCTGGGCTTCGGGCCTGAGCTCCGGCGGCTAAACGCCGCCAGTCGGCAGCGAAGCATCGCCGCCGGCCGAGCCGCATCGATTTCATCCTGCACCCAAGCGTCGGGGCCAGCCGCGCCGCCGTCCCGAGAGGGCGGCGGTCCTGCTGGCCCCGGCGCGAGAGAGGAGAGCCGCGCATGGACGTATTTTGGCTGCAATTGTTCAACGGCATCAGCGTCAGCTCCATCCTGCTGCTGATCGCGCTCGGCCTGGCGGTCACGTTCGGCCAGATGAACGTCATCAACATGGCCCACGGAGAACTGATCATGGTCGGCGCCTACGCGACCTACATGACGCAGAAGCTGTTCCAATCCTATTTGCCCGCTTCCTGGTTCAGCCAGTATTTTCTGCTGTCGATCGCGGCCAGCTTCGCGGCCGCATTCCTGATCGGCCTGCTGCTGGAAAAGACGCTCATCCGCTTCCTGTACGGCCGCCCGCTCGACAGCCTGCTGGCGACCTGGGGCGTCGGCCTCGTGCTGCAGCAGCTCGCCCGCTCCATCTTCGGCGCGCCGAACGTCGGCGTCAAAAGCCCGTCGTGGCTGGAGGGCGGCCTATCCGTCACGCAAGGGCTCGTGCTGCCGTACAAGCGGCTGTTCATCCTCGCGCTCGTAGCCGTCTGCCTGCTGGCGATGTTCCTGTACATCTACCGCACGACGGCGGGACGGCGCATGCGGGCGGTCATGCAGAACCGCGACATGGCGGCCTGCCTCGGCATCTCGACGCGGCGCGTCGACAGCCTGACGTTCGCGATCGGCTCCGGCCTCGCGGGCATCGCCGGCTGCGCGCTGACGCTGATCGGTCCGATCGGGCCGACGATCGGCACCTATTACATCGTCGACGCCTTCATGGTCGTCGTACTCGGCGGCGTCGGCAAGCTGGTCGGCACCGTGTTCGGCGCGCTCGGCATCGGCATGACGAACACGCTGTTCGAATACTGGACGACCGCATCGCTGGGCAAGGTGCTCGTATTCCTGTGCATCGTGGCTTTCCTGCAATGGAAGCCGAAGGGATTCGTCGCCATGCGCACCCGGTCGCTGGACTAAGGAGGCGATAGACATGACGCAGTGGATGATCAAGACGGGCGCCTCCCGGTATGGGCTGGCGATGTGGTATTTCCTGGCCGCCGCGCTGCTGCTGGCCGCGCCGCTGTTCACGAGCGACTTCCGCCTGAACCTGCTGGCCAAGTTCCTGGCGTTCGCGATCGCCGCGGTCGGCCTCGACCTGCTGTGGGGCTATACCGGCATCCTGAGCCTCGGACATGGCGTGTTCTTCGGCCTCGGCGGCTATGCGATGGCGATGCACCTGAAGCTGCAGGCGAGCGGGGGACGGCTGCCGGACTTTATGGACTGGAGCGGCCTCACCAAGCTGCCGTGGTTCTGGACGCCTTTCCAGAGCTTCGGAGGAGCGGTATTGCTCGGTATGGCCATACCGGCGGCGGTGGCGCTGTTCCTCGGCTTCTTCACGTTCCGCAACCGCATCCGGGGGGTCTACTTCACGATTTTGACGCAGGCGCTCGTCATCATCAGCGTCACGCTGATCACCGGGCAGCAGGCGTTTACGGGCGGCACCAACGGCATTACCGGGTATGGCCAGATCCTCGGCCATTCGCTGGCCGCGCCGGAGACGAAGCTGGCGCTCTACTATGTGACGGCCGGCGTCCTGCTGGCGACGTTCGTGGTGGCGCGGATTGTCGTCAAGAGCCGCTTCGGCAAGGTGCTGCGCGCCATCCGGGACGGCGAGAACCGCGTCCGCTTCCTCGGGTACGATCCGGCCCGCTACCAGATGGGGGTGTTCGTCCTGTCGGCGACGCTGTCCGGCATCGCGGGCATGCTGTTCGTGCTGCATGTCGGCATCATCTCGCCGTCGATGATGGGCATCGTGCCGTCGATCGAAATGGTGCTGTGGGTCGCCATCGGCGGCCGCGGCACGCTGATCGGAGCCGCTCTCGGCGCGCTGCTGCTGAACGGAGCCAAGAGCGCGTTCAGCGAATCGTATCCCGACATCTGGCTGTTCTTCATGGGCGCGCTGTTCATCGTCACGACCGTGTTCCTGCCGCGCGGCATCGCCGGGCTGGCGGTAGACGGCTGGCGCAAGGCGAGGCGGATCGTCCGCAGGCGGAAGGAGGTGCCCGAGCATGAGCGAAAAGGCTATTCTGCAGTGTGAGGACGTGACGGTGTCGTTCGACGGCTTCAAGGCGGTGCAGGGCATGAACCTCTCGCTCGAGGCGAGCGGCCTGCGGTTCCTGATCGGACCGAACGGCGCGGGCAAGACGACGCTGCTCGACGCCATCTGCGGCAAGGTGAAGCCGTCCGGCGGCAGCATCCTCTACCGGGACGGGATCGACCTCGCCCGGCGCAAGGAGCATCAGATCGCCGAGCTCGGCATCGGCCGCAAGTTCCAGGCGCCGTCGATCTTTCCGACGCTGACGGTCGAGGAGAACCTGGAGCTGGCGATGAAGCAGAAGCGCGGCATCCTGGCGACGCTGCGGGCGAAGCTCGCCGCGGCCGAGCGGGAGCGGCTCGCCGAGCAGCTTGAGACGGTCGGACTCGCCGGCAGGCAGCGGGCTCGAGCCGGCAGCCTGTCGCATGGCGAGAAGCAATGGCTCGAGATCGGCATGCTGCTGCTGCAGGAGCCGTCGCTGCTGCTGCTCGACGAGCCGGCGGCGGGCATGACCGACCGCGAGACGGAGAAGACCGGCGAGCTGCTGCAGGAGATCGCCAAGGACCGCGCGGTCGTCGTCGTCGAGCATGACATGGAGTTCGTGCGGAATTTCGCCAGCCTGGTGACGGTGATGCACGAGGGGCGGCTGCTCATGGAGGGTACGATGGACCAGGTGCAGGCCGACGACCGGGTCGCCGAGGTGTACTTGGGCAAAAGGAGGGAAGCGGCATGCTGACGGTGGAAAAGCTGGAATCCGGCTACGGCGAGAGCGCCGTGCTGCGCGGCGTGACGCTCCAGGTGCGTCCCGGCCAGGTCGTCTGCCTGCTCGGCCGCAACGGCACGGGCAAGTCGACGTTCGTCAAGAGCGTCATGGGCGTGCTCAAGGCGCGCGGCGGCACGGTCAGCTACGGCGGCCGCGACCTGACGCGCAAGGCGCCCGGCGAGCGGGCGCGCAGCGGCATCGGCTACGTGCCGCAGGGCCGCGAGATTTTCGGGCAGCTGTCCGTGCGCGAGAACATCCTGATCGGGCTGGAGGCCGCGCGCGGCAAGCGCCGCGGCGACGACATCCCGCCGGCGGCGGTCGAGCGCTTCCCCGTGCTGCCGACGATGTACGGCCGTCGCGGCGGCGACCTGAGCGGCGGCCAGCAGCAGCAGCTGGCGTTCGCGCGCGTGCTGGCGGCCGAGCCGGAGCTGCTGCTGCTCGACGAGCCGTGCGAGGGCATCCAGCCGTCGATCGTCGACGACATCCGCGACGTGATCCGCTCGATCAAGTCGGACGGACGGACCGCGATCCTGCTCGTGGAGCAGAGCCTCGAGTTCGTGCGGAGCGTCGCCGATTACGTCTATATCCTCGAAAAAGGCGCGATCGCCTGGCAAGGGGAACTCGAGGCGCTGGACGACGAGACGGTACGCCGGTATTTGACGGTATAGGAACGGGATGATTAGGCAGGAAAGAAGAGGCTGCGGACGTTTCCTTTGTCCCGGCCAGGCAAGCCAGGATCGCGCGCATCAGCGGAAGCCGCGCGGTCTTGGCTTGTTCGCGTCCCGCTTGGGCTGGCGGTCGTAGCGATGCCTCCATAACACGGCATAAAAAAAGGGCTGTCCATCGATGAAGCGGCTCGGGGCCGATGAAGGGGCTCGTTCAACAAAGAAGGAGCGCGGATAATAGGAAGGAACGGCAGGGTCCTTTTCCAGTCCGAGATGCACCCAGGAGCGGTCGTACCGGTCAAACAGAATAAGCTCGCAGGCGAGCCGGCTTGACGGGATCGGCACGTAGCGCACCATGGCGGTCGAAGAGGCAAGCAGCTGCGGCAGCGTGTAGAAGTAAATGATTTTCCGCATGGAGAGCGTCTCGAAATGGGAGCCGCCGAACCGAGCATCTGAGGGAGTCTCCTTGTCTTCGCATGAAAAAAGCTCCGATGGATTGAAATCCATCGGAGCGTCTGTTTCAAGGTCGGCAGCGTCAAAGCTCCACCACACGGATATTGTCAAGCCCCCCGGGAGGGCATCGGAGGCTGCCGGTCTCCGACGACGACGAGAAGCATCGTCTCTGCATAGCTTATACCCAGTATAGCCGATTTGATGCCTGTCCTCAAGTAAAATCCGCGCGCCCATCAGCCGTTGTGGGTGCAATTCCCAGCCTGTGCAGGAAGGGCGGAAACCCGCGCCGTAAAAGGCGGAAATCGCCTTTCCGGCCTCTGCCGGCGCGGGCTGGCGCGGTGCATAAGAAACTGGGAGC
Source organism: Paenibacillus sp. B01 (assembly GCF_009649995.1). Classification (NCBI taxonomy): domain Bacteria; kingdom Bacillati; phylum Bacillota; class Bacilli; order Caryophanales; family Paenibacillaceae; genus Paenibacillus; species Paenibacillus sp. B01. The sequence goes on from NZ_CP045802.1 coordinate 50,156, forward strand.
GGATGAATACTATGGTCAGATTCGAAGGTGAACGCCTGAACGATCCAATCCCAACTCACGAAATAAATCAGTCGGAGCTAGGCATCCAGTGGACTTACCATTCTTCGAGGAAAGTGGGGCAACATGACAATGAAAGCAACTGGAATTGTGCGTCGAATCGACGATCTCGGCCGCGTCGTCATCCCGAAAGAAATCCGCCGTACGCTTCGCATCCGCGAGGGAGATCCGCTTGAAATCTTCGTCGACCGCGACGGCGAGGTCATCCTCAAGAAGTATTCCCCAATCGGCGAGCTCGGAGACTTCGCAAAGGAATATGCCGAATCGCTGAGCGAGAGCACCGGCCACATTACGCTCATCTCCGACCGAGATACGGTCATCGCCGTCGCCGGCGCCTCCAAGAAGGATTATATGGACAAGCCGGTCGGCCAGCTGCTGGAGCAGGCGATGGACAGCCGCAAGACCGCCACCGAAACCGCCAGCGGCGAGCATGAGATCATCAAGAACGCTCCGGAAACCTACACCTCCTTTGTCGCGGCTCCGATCATCGCCGGCGGCGATCCGATCGGCACGGTCGTGCTGGCGAGCAAGGAAGATTCGACCAAGATGGCGCAGATGGAAATCAAGATGGCCGAGACGGCCGCGGGCTTCCTCGCCAAGCAGATGGAGCAGTAGGCGGAATACCGCCCTTCAGGCAAGCTTCCTTTTCGGTGGAATCCCGAGCGGAAGCTTGTTTGCCGTCGAACGGGAAGCGGCAGAGTCCGCGCGGCCCGCGTCAGCTCAGCCGTCCTCGAAGGCCGTCAGCTGCGGCGGTTCGCCGGCCAGCAGCAGCGTGAGCGCTGTCGCTCCCGGCAGCGGCAGCGGGGGCGCGGCATGAAGCAGACGCAGCGAGCCCGCCTCGGTCAGCTCAAGCTCCGGCTCGGACGGAGCCAGCGTGATGTAGGACGAAGCGCTTCCCGGCGCGACCTTGCGGAACAGCGTGCCGCCGTCGCGGACCATCAGGTCGACGGGGCCGGTGCGGGCGAGATGGAGCAGGCGCAGCTTGACGCAGTCGTCGCGAAGCTCTTTGCCGTCGAAAAAAACGAGCAGCCGCAGTCCGTCTCCCTGCGGATCGGGGCAAGCCGCCGCCGTATAGCTTCGGCCCGCCTCGAGCGACAGCTCGAAGACGTCGCCGTCGTCCGCCTGCTGCGGCGTCGCGGAAGCGGCGGGAGACAGCCGGACGCTCAGCGGACCGGCAGGCACATCCGCGTAGGAGGAGGCGGAGAGATAGCCGGCCTGCGCAAAGGCTTCGCCGGCCTGCAGCGCCAGCGGCGGCTGTCCGGGAGCGGCGTGGATCAGCCGCAGCCGCGCGTAGGAGATCGGCCGGGGCAGCGCCTGCGTCGAAGCGGATTCGGCCGCAAGCGGGCGGATGCCCGGGCCGGCGAATTCCGCGGAGGAGCCGGAATCGTCAGCCGCGTCCGGCGGGTCGGGAGCGGACGCTGCCGGCTGCGGAGCCGGCGAAGCGGGCGCGGCGGCCGGTGGAGGCGCGGTCCAGCCCGCTGCTGACGGGGCGGCGCCGGCGCTGGAGGCCGGCGTTTGCATGCCCGGCCAGCCGGGATGGCCGGCCGCGGCCCCCGATCCGGGCGCCAAGCTCCAGCCATACGGCTCCGGGATGGCCGGCTGCTGCGAGAGAGGCGGTCCATAGCCGCCGGGCAGCGGCGGCGCGAGCCCCGGCAGTCCGCTGCCGGACAGCGGCTGCCAAGGCGAGGTCGGCAAAGGGCCGCCATAGCCCGGCCAGGGCGACGGAGCTCCGGAGGCGTAGGACGGCCAGGCCGACCCGGGCGGAGCGGCCGCCGCGGAGTAGGCTTCCGGCGGCGGGTACGCCGCTGGCGCGGGATAGGGCGGGAAATCGGCCGGCGCGGCATAAGCGCCGGACGGGTACGCCGCCGCTGGCGCCGCATAGGGCGGCAAGCCGCCCGACATGCCGGAGAACGCCGCCTCCGGCGGCCAGCCCGGCGCGGCGGCGCCGAGGCCAGGGAGCGGCGGCTGTCCAAACGGATTGCCGTATAGCCGGACGAGCCCGGCGAGCCGCTGCACGGCTTCCCGGTAGAGACCTTCGTAGAAGCCCGCCGCGGCGGACTCGGAGTCGCGGTGATAGTCGGCCAGCATGCGGTAAAGGCTGGCTTTTTGCCATTCCGTCCAGACGGGATGCCGTTCCATTTCCATTGGCTGCTGCCTCCTTGCATTGCGGAATGATGCCGAAAAACGTCCTTTCCCAGCCTATGCGCCCGAAGCATGGCTCATACGGACGCCCGCCGCTATAATGAGGAGAACGAACGAGTCGAAAGGAACGGGACGATGGACGACAAGGAGCAACAGGCGGGGCGGGGCCGCGGGGCGCTCGGGGGCGCGGCGCTGCTGGCCGGCGCGGCCCTGCTCTCCAAGCTGATCGGGACGCTGCAGAAAATTCCGCTGCAGAACGTCGCCGGAGACCGCGTGTTCGGCATCTACAACGCGGTTTATCCGTTCTACCAGCTCATTCTCGTGCTGGCGACCGCCGGCCTGCCGGTGGCGGTCTCGATCCGCACGGCGGCGCTGCTCGAGCAGGGCGATCGGCTCGGCGCGCGGCGCGCGGCCGCGGCCGGAGTGACGCTGCTCTCGCTGCTTGGGGCGGCCGGCTTCGCCGCGCTGTGGCTGCTTGCCGATCGCCTCGCCGCGCTCGTCGGCGACCCGGCTGCGGAGCTGTCGATCCGCGCGGTGGCGTCGGCGCTCTGGTTTGCCCCGGCGCTGGCCGCGCTGCGGGGCTATACGCAGGGGCTTGGCGACATGCGGCCGACCGCCTGGTCGCAGCTCGTCGAGCAGGTCGTGCGCGTCGCCGCCATGCTGCTGCTGCTGCGCATCGGCTGGTCGGCCGGCTGGGGCGACGACCGGCTCGCCGCCGGCGCGATGTGGGGGTCGTTTTTCGGCGGCGCGGCGGGACTGGCGCTGCTGGCCGTGTTCCTGCGGCGCGGGGCGTCGGCGACAGGCGCTGCAACGGGAGCTTCGCCTCCTCTGGATGCGGATAGCGTTCGTGGAGTGGGCCGGCTGACTGGCTTCGGGCGGCGATCCGACTCGGACGCGGCTCCGGTGCGGACGGCGAGCGAGGAAGGGGGCAGAGAGCCGGCGTTACGGGCCTCTCGGGTCTTTGGGCTCTCGCGGCTCCGTCCGCTGGCCCGCGAGATGGGCGCTCTCGGTGCGCTCGCGCTGCCGGCGGCGCTCGGAGCGATCGTCGCGCCGGTGCTGGGGGCGATCGACGCGTTCACCGTGCCGCGGCTGCTGCGAGGCGGCATGGACGCGGCCGAGGCGATGGCGGCCTTCGGCCTGTACAGCCGGGGCCAGCCGCTCATCCAGCTCGTGGCGATGGTCGCCGGCGCGGCCGCCGGAGCGCTCGTGCCGCAGCTCGTGCGGCATCGTCGCTCGGATCCGGCGCAGGCGGCGGCGCTCGCCCGGCTGTGGCTGCGCGCGTCTGCGCTCGTCGGCGCGGCGTCCGCGCTCGGACTCGCGCTGCTGGCGCGTCCGCTCAACGTAATGTTCTACGCCGACGCGCAGGCCACCGGCACGCTTGCGCTCGTCGGCAGCACGGCGCTCGCCGCCGCCGTCAGCGCGGTCGCCGTGCCGCTGCTGCAGGGCCTCGGCGCGCTGCGCCTGCCGGCCGCGCTGCTGGGGCTCGCCGCGCTCGCCAAGGCCGCGCTCAACGCCGCGCTCGTGCCGCCGCTCGGCATCGCCGGCGCGGCTGCCGCCGGCATCGCCGCCACGGCGCTCGCCGCCGGCCTCGGCGCGCTCGCGGCGGCGCGCACCGCGGCGGCGCTCGCTCCGGCGCCGCCCGCCGCGCGCCTCGCGGCCGCGCGGCTACGCCGCCTCGCCGCCGGCGCGCTCGCGCTCGCGGCGCTTGCCGCGGCTGCGCTTGCCGGCGCGCGCCTCGCCGAGCTCGCCGCCGCCGCGGCCTCGCTGGCGCCGCGCGCCTCCGCCGCCGCGCAGACGCTTGGCGGCGTGCTGCTCGGCGCCGCCGTCTACGGCGCCGCGCTGCTGGGGCTCGGCGCCGTAAGCGCCGCCGAGTTGCGCCTGCTGCCGGGCGGCGAGCGGATGGCCGCCCGCCTGCGCCGCTGGCGGCTGATGCCGTAAGGCGGACCCAATTGGGCATCCGCCGAGCTCAGCGCCTCCGCCCCCGCGAGGGAGCCGAAAGTGCCTTGACCCGCCGAACTCGACGCCTCCGCCCCCGCGAGGGAGCCGAAAGTGCCTTGACCCGCCGAACTTGCCCCATCCGTCCCCGCGAGGGAGCCGAAAGTGCCTTGGCCCGCCGAACTCGACGCCCCCGTCCCCGCGAGGGAGCCGAAAGTGCCTTGGCCCGCCGAACTCGACGCCTCCGCCCCCGCGAGGGAGCCGAAAGTGCCTTGGCCCGCCGAACTCGACGCCTCCGCCCCCGCGAGGGAGCCGAAAGTGCCTTGACCCGCCGAACTTGCCCCATCCGTCCCCGCGAGGGAGCCGAGAGTGCCTTGACCCGCCGAATTTGGCGCCTCCGGCCCCGCGAGGGAGCCGAGAGTGCCTTGACCCGCCGATCTCGGCGCCCCCGGCCCCGCGGGGGAGCCGAAAGTGCCTTGACCCGCCGATCTCGGCGCCCCCGGCCCCGCGAGGGAGTCGAGAGTGCCTTGACCCGCCGATCTCGACGCCCCCGGCCCCGCGAGGGAGTCGAGAGTGCCTTGACCCGCCGAACTCGGCGCTTCCGTCACCGCGAGGGAGCCGAAAGTGCCTTGAACTGCCGAGCTTGGCGCCTCCGCCCCCGCGAGGGAGCCGAAAGTGCCTTGGCCCGCCGAACTCGACGCCTCCGCCCCCGTGAGGGAGTCGAGAGTGCCTTGATCCGCCGAGCTTGGCGCCCCCGGCCCCGCGGGGGAGCCGAAAGTGCCTTGACCCGCCGATCTCGGCGCCCCCGGCCCCGCGAGGGAGTCCTAAGCCCCTGCGCCGGCTCGTCCCGCCCTATTTCTTACATATATTTCCTTAATGAGAACGATGCCGCTTGATTCCTGGCTTCAAGCCAAGTAAAGTCTTAAAGGAGGCGGCCCCGGAAGGGTTTCCGGGGCTTATGCCGCAGGGCGCGAGCAAGGGCCGCGCCTGCCACAGGGAGGAACCGCGCCATGACATCCGATTCGAGCCTCAACCGCTCCGGCGGAGCCGTGCCGTCGATCGCGGTAGCCGGCCTCGGCACCGGCGATCCGGACCAGCTGACGCTGGGCATCTGGCGGCGGCTGCAAGCCGCGGACGCGATCTATGTCCGCACCGCGAAGCATCCGATGATGGACATGCTGCGCGAGACCGGCGTGCCGATCCATTCCTTTGACCGGCTGTACGAGCAGTCGGAGTCGTTCCCCGAGGTGTACGACGCGATCGCGGACGAGCTGATCCGACTCGCCAAGGGCTCGGCGCCGCCTGACGCCGCTGCCGTACCGCCGAACGCCGCCGCTGTGCCGCCTAACGCCGCCGCTGCGCCACCGGCTGCCGCCGCTGCCGTGCCGCCGAACGCCGCCGCTACGCCTGCGGCTTCCGCCGCTTCGGCGCACTCCGCCGCTTCGGGCCGAGCCGTGCTTTACGCCGTGCCCGGCCATCCGATGGTGGCCGAGCGCACCGTGCAGCTGCTGCGGGAGCGCTGCCCCCGCGAAGGCGTCGAGCTGACCGTGCTCGGAGGCGAGAGCTTCCTCGAGATCGCCTTCACGCGGCTCGGCTTCGACCCGATCGAGGGCTTCCAGCTGCTCGACGCGGCCGGACTGCAGCCGCATCTGCTGCAGCCTCAGCTGCATACGCTGATCGGCCAGGTGTACGACGGCTTCACCGCCTCGGACGTCAAGCTGACGCTCATGGAGCGCTATCCCGAGGAGCATCCGGTGACGATCGGGCACGCGCTCGGCGTCGCCGGGGAGGAGCGCATCGTCACGGTGCCGCTCTACGAGCTTGACCGGGGACAGGACTACGGCAACCTCAGCCTCGTCTACGTGCCCGCCAGCAACGACGAGCGGCTGCGCAGCCGCAGCTTCGACCGGCTGCACGAGATCGTCTCCATCCTGCGCAGTCCGGACGGCTGCCCGTGGGACCGCGAGCAGACGCATCAGTCGATCCGCAAAAACTTCATCGAGGAGCTGTACGAGGCGCTCGAGGCGATCGACGCGGACGATCCGGACGGCATGCGCGAGGAGTTCGGCGACGTCATCCTGCAGGTGATGCTGCACAGCCAGATGGAGGAGGAGACGGGCGCCTTCACCGTCTACGACGTCATCCAGGAGCTGAACGAGAAGCTGATCTTCCGCCATCCGCATGTGTTCGGCGCGGACGGCGCATCCGATGCGGGCGAGGCGCTCGCCAGCTGGGAGCGGATGAAGGCGGAGGAGAAGCGCATCAAGGGCCGCGACGCGGACCGCAGCTCCGTGCTCGACGGCGTGCCCAAGGATCTGCCGGCGCTGCTGGCCGCTTACAAGCTCCAGAAGAAGGCGTCCAAGGTCGGCTTCGACTGGAACGAGCTGGAGCCGATGCTGGCCAAGATCGAGGAGGAGCTGCGCGAGGTGCGCGAGGCGGCCGGGCTTGGCGACGCCGAGGCGAGCGCCGGAGAGGTCGGCGACCTGCTGTTCGCCGTCGTCAACGCCGCGCGTTTCCTGGGCGCCGACCCGGAGGAGGCGCTGGCGCGGACGAACGCCAAGTTCAAGAGGCGCTTTCTCTACGTCGAGGAGCAGCTTCGTATAAACGGCAAATCTTTTGACCAGACTGATCTACTAGAGATGGACCGCTGGTGGGAGGAAGCCAAGAAGAGAGGGTTATAGATTCGCCCGCTTGGAATTCGGCCTCCTTTGCGCCATCGTTCGCCCGTTCTCGACGGAATTCTGCAAAAAAAATTCCGAATGCAGCAGGATTTTTTCATCGGGGGCACGAATTACGTATCCCTCGAAAAAAAGCGGCGCCGCCGGCTTCCGTCCGGGACGCTTCCCGCGCGCTGCGGCCGAGCCTTCTTGTTTCGACCCTGATGCTGCCGAGAGGCAGCGCACATGCACTTCAACCGAATCCATTACTTATTCCGGGAGGAAACAATCATGAACAAGAACGACCTGATCAACAGCATCGCAACGAAAAGCGGCCTGACCAAGCGCGACGTCGAGTCCGTCCTGAACGGCTTCCTCGGCGAAGTCACCGAAGCGCTCGCTTCCGGCGACAAGGTTCAACTGATCGGCTTCGGCACGTTCGAGACCCGCACCCGCTCCGGCCGTACGGGCCGCAACCCGCAAACGGGCCAAGAAATCACGATTCCGGAATCGAAGGTTCCTGCATTCAAAGCCGGCAACAAGCTGAAAGAAGCCATCAAGTAATTGAGGCTCGATAAATTCCTTAAGGTCTCCCGGCTCATCAAGCGGCGCACCGTCGCCAAGGATGTGTCGGAGCAGGGCCGCGTATGGATCAACGGCCGCGAGGCCAAGCCGAGCAGCTCCGTCAAAGCCGGCGACGAGCTGCGCATCCAGTACGGGCAAAAGTACATCACCGTGCGCGTCGAGCGCACGGCGGAGACGACCCGCAAGGATGAAGCGGCTACGCTCTATACGCTGCTCAAGGAAGAAGCGCGCGAGCGCGAGGACGACGGCCTGGGCTTCTAGTCCGGCGCCGCAGCTTCCAGCCATTGCCTTTTGAAGACCCCTTGCGAGGGGTCTTTTTTCATTGTACCTGCCCTCGGGGCCGATCCGTAGAAGGGGCATGACGCCTGATCTTAAAAAAAATTTCGCGGCCTGTTTGGCCCGCCGGAGCCGCGGGTAATGAAGCTTACCCCCCACTCCTATAGGTTCTAAACCTCGTCCCCTCCTAATAAGCATAGGCTTATAAGGAGGGGACGAGGCATGAGTGAACCGATGAAAGGGCAGAAGCGGCAGGAAGTGAAGATGCTGAACCGCAAGCTGCTGGAGATAACGGGCGTGTTGAACGTCGAGAGCTTCGACAACGAGGAGTTCCTGCTGGAGACCGAGCTCGGATTTCTGGCCATCCGCGGCCAGAATTTGCATATGAAGCATCTCAGCCTGGAGCAGGGCCTGGTCGCCATCGAGGGTCTGATCCATACGCTCGCCTATCTGGACGGCACGCAGCAGGCCAAGTCCAAGAGTCTGTTCGGGAAGATCTTCAAGTGACGCTGGAGACCCAAGGCCTCACGATGGCGCTGATGCTGCTGTCGGGCGTGCTCATGGGCACGGCGTTCGACGGCTACCGCGTCGTGTCCCGCGAGCTGCGCTTCCCCCGCTGGATGCTGCCGCCGCTGGACGTCGCCTACTGGATGATCGCGGCGCTGGCTGTATTCCGGGTGCTGTACGCCAGCAACGACGGCGAGGTGCGGGCGTACGTGTATCTCGGACTCGGCATCGGGCTTTGCCTTCATTATCTGCTGTTCAGCGGATTGGTGGTCGGGCTCACCAAATGGATGATCGCGGCGGCGAAGGCGGTCATCGGCTGGCTTGTCCGTCTGACGGACATGCTGGTTATTCGTCCCTTGATAGGAATCTACCGCTTAGTTCGCGTTTTGACAGGTTTTTTGCTCGCCTTTTCTATGTTCCTGTTCCGCATTATGCTACAATTGGTTCGTCCTGCAGGAATTCTGATCCTCTGGATGCTGGGTCCGCTGCTGCGTCCGATCAGCAGGCAGCTGGGGCAGCTCATGGTCCGCTGGGAACTGAAGGAAAAGGCGGCCCGAGTGTCGAATGGATTCAAGCAGGCTTGGAAGCGGCTTTTCCGCAGGTGATTGGATTCGCTCCGGTCCTACAAGCCGAACCCTTGGAAGAGACGGGAGGATTCACGTGATGGAAAGTCCGAAAACGACGGGTGCGCGCAGAAGGTTCAAGCTGTGGCTGGTGGCGATGACGGTTATTCTAGCGTGGGCAGGGTATGCCCTGTTCTCTCAAACGCAGCGCCAGGCGGAGACCGCGGAACGGCTGTCGCTCGCCAAGGACCGATTGGAGCAACTGCATCAGCAAACCGATGAGCTGCAGGCCAAGATCAAGCAGCTCAACGATCCGGAATATATTTCCCAGCTCGCGAGCAAGCAGCAGGGATGGGTCAAGCCTGGCGAGGAGCTGCTTACAGCCCCGGAATGACGGGCTCTCGGCGGGGACAGACCGGGACATCCGTCTGTTGACCTTGCTTTTGGCCTTACGGTATAATTGAGACCAAGCGTGCCCTCTAATGCAGGGAAGTGCATGGTAGCGGCAGTTAACATGCTTCGCACAACTTTTAGGGAGGAACATTTTATTTTATGGCAATAGAAGTGGGCGCCAAACTACAGGGAAAAGTGACAGGCATTACACATTTTGGGGCATTCGTCGATCTGTCGGGGGGTGTCACCGGCCTCGTGCACATTTCCGAGATTGCCGACAATTATGTGAAGGACGTCAAGGATCATCTGAAGCTGGAGGATGTCGTGACCGTCAAGGTCATCAACATCGATCCGAGCGGCAAGATCGGTCTGTCCATCAAGCAGGCGATCGACCGTCCAGAAGGGAGCGCGCCTCCTGCGCGCGAGCGCTTCAACCGTGAAGGCGGCGGCGGTGGCAGCTTCGGCGGCGGACGCGGCCCTGGCGGTCCCGGCGGCGGCGCTCCTCGCGGCCCCGGCGGCTTCGGCGGCGGACGCCCTGGCGGCGGCGGTGGCGGCGGCCGGCCGTTCAACAAGGGCGGCGGCGGTCGTCCAGCGTTCGGCAAGCCCTCTTTCGAGGATAAGATGTCCCGTTTCCTAAAAGACAGCGAAGAACGGATTTCGTCCCTGAAGAAGAACACGGAAGGCAAGCGCGGCGGCCGCGGCGCCAAACGCGTATAGGTTTCGACAGGACGACGCAGAGAGCAGCATCCCTAACCGGATGCTGCTCTTTTTGCTGTTCGTCCAGAACGTATCCGCAAGGCGATAAAAAAAGGCCTTAGGACCTCCTTTCCTAAGACCTTCGGCCTAATGAACGAGCCTTTCCCGGTCGATATTCAAGGGATGCGGGTTATCCGGGAATCGGGAGGTACGGCATGCTTCGGCGAGTGAACGAGGAACAGGGCTTCACCCTGCTGGAAATCATGGCCTCGATCGTCATCCTGTCGGTCGTGGCGCTGACGCTCAGCGGCTTTTTCGTCCAAGCCATGAGCTACAGCAAGCAGAATCAGAGCAAGACGATCGCCGTCCATCTGGCGCGCAACGCGCTGGCTTCCATTCAAAAGGAGCCTTTCGTTCCATTGCGCGACTATCTGGCCGTGCCGGACGCAGGCGGCAGCTACGCCGTGCTTGACGGCTCCCGCTGCGAGTCGGACTGCGCCGACTACGCGGAGCTGGTGCGCGACCCGGCCGTGCTGCTCCATGTGCTGCGTCCGGAAGTGAATGGAGTCGCCTATGTCGTGCGCATCTCTTATCAGCCGGAGCTGACGCCGTATTTGGACATCGGTCCCGATGCGGAGGACGAGGGCCGATCCGCGGCGGCCGGCGGCGCGGAGGCTTTGTCCGCCTATCTGCTGCCGGTCCAGGTGGAGGTCGCCGCCGAGACGGGCGGCCGCAGCGATTCGGTGCGAGTGGAGGGATATCTGACCGATGAAACGATTCGTTGAACGGCTGCGCCGCAGCGAGGACGGCTACACGCTCATCGAGCTCATCGCCGCGCTCAGCCTGCTGTCGCTCGTGCTTGGCGTCATCTACGCCACGATTTCCTTCGGCACGGACGCCTACGGACGCGTGCAGGCGCAGAACGGGCTGCGCGAGGATGCGGATTCGGCGATGAGCGCCGTCATGGCGCGGCTGTACGCGTTCGGCGCCGAGCGGATCGGACAGGCGGAGGCAGCCGCGGGCAGCGGCATCGTCATGCAGGCGGCCGCGGACGGAAGCGGCCAGGCGCGATCCGAGCAGGTGGCGATCCGCCGCGATGCCGAGGGCAAGGGCCGCTTGTATATCGGGGACATGCCCGTGGAGCTTGGCTCGGAGCTGGCGACGGAGGGCGAGGGCCGCTCGGCGATCGAGCTGCGCTGTCCGGACGGCGGCGGGGAGTGCTCGAGCGGTCTGCTGGAAATTCGGCTCCGCCTGCTGCGGGAAGCGGGCGGGCGGGTGTACTCGCTCGATCTGGCAAGCAAATTCGGCTTTTAGGAGGCTTCGGCCATGAAGGAGGACAAAGGCTCCTCGCTGCTGCTCGTCGTATTCCTCATCCTGCTGCTGTCGCTGCTCGGCGTCGCCGTGCTCGGAGCGAGCCTCGGGGGCGCGATGCGGACCGAGCGCAGCGAGGAGAACGTGCAGAGCGTGCATCTCGCCCAAAAGGGGCTCGACGAGGCGATCGCCGCCATCTATGACCGGTTCAACGGCCGCTTCATCGACCCGGAATCGCTCGGCTCGCAGCTGGCCGGCTTCACGGATGCGTTCAACGAGCAGCTGGCTCAGGGAGGAAGCGGCGGCAGCCGGCTCGATGCGGCGCGTCCGTTCTATCAGGTCGTCAGCGTCCGCTGCGCGGACGACGGCGAATGCCTCTCGCGGGGCAGCGCCGGCAGCGCGGCTTACCAATACTCGCTCGTCGTGACCGCGGAGGCCGAGGTGGACGGGGCGAAGCGCCGGCTTCAGCAGGAGGTCATGCTCGACACGTACCCGGATTTCCTCAAGTACGCCTTCGGCTCCGAAGGCGTCGTGACGATCGGGGGCGCTCCTTATTTTCGCGGCAATCTGTACGCCGGAGATGCGCTGCAGCTGAGCGACACGGCCGACTACGTCTATGCCGGGAAGCGGCGGACGCAGGTTTCCCAGTTCCTCTTTCTCGACCCGATGCTCGGGGCGGACGGCCGGCCGCTGGACGACAGCGGCTGGATCATCGCCGGCGACGGCGGCAGGCTGCATTATGGCTACGGCGTCTCGTATCCCGATGGCGTAGACCGCTACATGGCGGTGTACGACCGGAGCCTGGCCGGAGCGGACGGCGTGGACCGGGACAAGACGCATGGCCTCGGCCAGCGCATCCGCGTCGAGCCTCCGCAAAAGTTCGTCTCGATCGATGTCCGTTCGAGCTTCCTGGACAAGGTGCGGGATTCGCTCGGCGAGGGGGCGGGCAAGCAGGATCGGACCGTCATCGAAAACGTCTACGCGTCGGGCGGTGCTGCAGCGCTGGTCGACCTGCTGGAATCCAGCTACGCCTCCCGCTACGAGCGGCTGGGCGCGCAGCCGGCTCTGACGGCGGAGGAGCCGGCGGTGCCGGACATCCTGCTCGGACCGGAGCCTTCCGATCCGGGCGGGAGCCCGGCGGACCCGGCGGCGCCTGGCGCGGGTCCGGATCCCGAGGCTTACGAGCAGGCTCGGCTCGAGTATGAGCAGGCCGTCACCGAGTATGAGCTCGCCGTGGCCGAGCACGAACGGCAGCTGGCCGAATTCCGCGCGGGGCTGACCTCGATCGGCGCTCCCGGCTTGGCCGGATCGGCTGTCGTGACGGGACCGCTCGTGCTCGACGCCAGCGTTCCGGCGATCGACTTTGCCTCCAAGGGCAAGCATAACTGGCTGATCGTGGACGGCGATCTGGAGCTGCGCGGTCCGGCCATCGGCGCCGATGAAGCCGCCGATCCAGGAGCGGAGCCCGGCGGGAGCGGCTCCGGCGGCGGAGCGGATGGCGCTTCGGGCAGCGGCGCAAGCCCGCTGCGGCTGCGCGGCAACGTGCTCGTCACCGGCAGCATGACGCTGTCCGGTCAAGTCGATGTCGACGCCACCGTCTACGTGCTCGGCCGGACGGACATCCGCGACGGGGCGATCCGCGGGCTGCAGCCGGGCGGCGCGGCCCCGCGCAAGGAGCTCGTGCTGATCGGCGGAGGGCCGATCGACTTGTACCGGGTGAGCTCGTTCCAGCCCGTCGGAGCCGGATTCGGCAGCGGAGCCGAGGCGGACGGACAGGTGCTGGACGCGTTCCTTTACACGGAGAGCTCGGCCAGCCTGTACGGCGTCGGCAGCGCCTTCTGGATGCGCGGCGGCTTCTTCGCCAAGGGCGATCTGACGCTGAACGCCGTGCTCGGGTCCACGGTCGAGGACGAGGCGCGGCAGCGGCTGAGCTTTCAGGAGCAGAGCAGCCTCGGCAAGGAAAAGGCCCGCTTCATCATCGACTACAACAGCTCGGTGTTCGCCAGCCAGGAAGCGGCGCTGCCGCGGGTGAGCAAGGTCCGCTTGACGACCGGACCGCTGCGGCTCCTGCCGCAGGACGGCTGAACGGATCGGGCGGCCGAGGGCCGGCCCGCTCCTGGCAAATGAAAAAACGGGACCAAGCGGAGAAAATCTCCGCTTGGTCCCGTTTTTTCATTTGCCATCCTTCAATAGCGATCGCCCAGGCGTTCGCCGGACGGCGCCTTCACCGTCACTGCAATCGTCCGCTGCAGCGAGCCGCCCGGCAGTCCGTTCGCCCGCCAGACAGCGCTGATGACGGCGGAGCCCGGCTTTTTGGCGGTCAGCCGGCCGCTTGCGTCGACCGAGACGACGGCCGGGGAGCTGCTGCCCCAGCGCAGGGCGCCTAGGATCTCGCTTGCGAGCGAGGACGGCTGCGCCTGCAGGCCGCTCGTCCGCAGCGGCAGCTGCGCGCCCTGCTCGAGCGTCAGGGCGGCAGGCAGGGAGAAGTCCCCGATCAGAACGGACTTGGAGACGCTGGAGCGATAGCCGGAGCCCAGCTCGATCGAGCCGGTCACGGTCGCGCTGCCGGGGCTGACCGCGGACAGCAGCGCCTTGGCGGGGTTGCCGGCGATCGGCGCCAGCGTCGCCCGATCGGCCGGAGCGCCGCCGAGGCTCCAGATCAGAGCGGACAGGCTGCCGCTATAGGCCGGGCTCCAGCTCGCGGATACCGTCAGCTGCTGGCCCGCCGCAAGCCTCTCCGGCAGCGCGGACAGCGCCAGCTCCGGCGCGAACACGCCCAGCTCCCGCTCTACCGTGAAGGAATAGCCCGTCGCCATCGTCACGATGGCCGCTGCCTTCGCCTTGCCGCTGCTTCCCGCGGGCTTCGAGGCGGTCAGCGTGCGGCTGTTCGCGGCATCGCCCTGGAGCGTGCCGGAGCCGCTGACGGTCCAACTGACCGTATGCTCGGGGATGTCGGCCGCGGCGACGCCGTCCCAGCGGAGCGACAGCTGCGTCTGCTCGCCCGGCAGCAGCTCGCTCTTGCCGGCGGCAAGAGCCGGCTTGGCAATGATGCGCACCGGCTGGGCCGCCTTGGCCAGCTCGATCGGCGTCTGGCCGGCTTGCAGCGGCTGAGTGACTTTGAGCGCTACATGGCCGCTCCCTGTCAGGGATGGATCCATGCGAACGCTCTGATAGCCGCTGTCGGCGGGCAGACTCTTCGATGGGCCTGCGGACGGCTCCCAGCTCCAGGCGTACGTCAGAGCCCGGCCTGGGACATCGGTGCCGACCGGCCGCCTATCGCCCCAGTTACGGGTCCATGACGCCGCGCTGTCGCCGGCGACGATGACGGCCGGACCGCTCACCTGCAGGTCGGGGGCGACGATGTCCAGCTTCAGCTCAGGCTCAGGCGATTCGTACGTCCGGGAGACGAGCTCGCCTTTGTCGTTCAGCCCTTGCACGGTCAGCCGGGCTCGGAGCGTGTACGTTCCGGGGCTCGAGGGATAGAAGCCTGACGTCCACTCCCAGACGCCCGGCGTACGCTGCCTTTCTCGAATGCTTTCCGCACCCGCCTGCTGCGGGCTGACGGACCATTCGACCTGCGCGCCGCTCGGCACCACGTCGCTCGTCACCTTGGTGAGCACCGACTTCAGTCCGATCCGGCTGCCGAGCGTGTAGACGGAGGCTCCGTCCGCGGTGCTCAGCGACAAGCCCGGCTGAATCACATTCACCTTCGTGCTGGCGCTGAGGCCGGTCAGCTCGTCCGTCACCTGGACGACGGAGGACTGGCCGATTTTCAAGCCTTTCACCATGATGCCGCCGATGACGCTCTCCTCGATGGATACATGGGCCGGCTGGCTCGTCGTCCATTTCAAGCCGATGACCGACGCTTCCGCGGGATCCATCGTCAGCAGCAGCTTGAAGCTCTGGCCGAACGCGATGTCGACCTCCGCCGGCAGCGACAGCGCGGTCGGCTTGACGATCGCCTCGAGCGTGAGGGCGTTGAAGCGGAGCGACGTGCCTGCGATCTGGCCGAGATTGCGGTACGTCAGCGTCGCCTGGTCGAGCGGCAGCCTGCCGATCGCGGCGGCTTTGGCCGTAATCGAGAACGGGACCTGATCCGCCACGTAGCGCGTGCCGTCTCCGGACGGATCGGCGGCGTAGCGGATGTCGGGCAGCGTGCCCGTCACCGTGTAGCCGCTTGCGAGCGTGCCGCTCTTTTGGAATCCGGGCGGCAGCGAGACCGGCTCGAGATTCGGCGGCAGCTTTTCCTGAAACGCCGGAGCGGCGATGACGAGATCCGACTGGCCTTTGGCCGCCGTCACCGGCTGCGGTCGGACGACGTAGCTCAGCGTGAAGTCCTTGCCCTTTTCGACATAGGCTTCCTTGAACGTGCCGGTCACGGAGCGGTCGACCTGCAGGCCGGCCGTCACGGGCCGCACGACGACGCGCACCGACTCGGTCGAGAAGGCGCCTTGCCGGTCGGTCGCGGTGATGCGTACCGTCAGCTCTCCGCCCTGAGGCAGCGGATTCGGATACGACTCGGATACGAGCGTGCCCGACAGCAGCGAGGCGTTTTCGGACATCGTGCGGACGACCGGCTTGCCGTCCGTGCCCGTGTACAGGAACTCCACCTTGGCGCTGATCCGGCGGTCCTTGTAGTCGGGATCCTCCGCGGTGAAGCTGACCGGGATCTGCTGGTAGTGCGGGATGTAGTTGCCTGCTTGGGCCGAGTAGGCGGCGGGAGCGTGGACGGCCAGCTCCGGCTTATGGTTGGAGCCCATGAAGGCGCGGTACATCGTGTTGACGAACAGGCGCTGCTCCCAATCGGGGAACGTGCCGCTGTCGCCCTGGTGGCCGGTGCCGGAGTAGGTGACGTTGCCTTTGGAATAGGTGTAGTAATGATTCCAGCTGTCGCTGTTGTCCCGCGTGCCGCCGGTGATGTTGTACCACGGCACGAGCGTCGGATCCTCCAGATCGAGCATGAAGTACTGGTCATGCGTCGTCGCGACGGACGGCGTGCCGGCATCCAGGTTGAACGGGAACTTCGTCAGCAGGCCGTCGTTGACTTTGGCGACGGTCGAGGATGTTTTGGGCGCTCCCAGCCCGATGTTCGTGTGGAGGCCGGTCTGTCCGGTGACGGGCTTGAAGTTCCGCGTCCAGACGTTGTCGGTCGTGCCGTCGGAGATGAACACGGTATCGTGAGTGAACAGGACGCTTTGCCCGGTCTCGATGAAGTCTTTGACGGCCTTGGCGGCCGTCTCGCTGATCGGGGCGCTGCCGTTGTACGAGTCCTTGAAGCCGAAGATCAGCATGTCGTACTTGCCGCCGATGGAGTCGTACCCGTACGGGCCGCCCTTGGTGTTGAACGCCTGGATCGTGGCCGTCTTCAGCGCGATCCGGTAGTCCTCGGTGCTCAGGTAGCTCTGCTTCAGCACCGTGTCCTTCGTCAAGTCGCTGTTGGCGTTGCCCGGCAGCACCTGGAGGACGCTGATTTCCGTCTGGCGGTCGCGGAAGCGGACGGCGCCGGAGGCGTAGCTTTTCAGCCCGGTCTCGAGCTCGACCAGCTCCAGCTTCCAATAGTACAGCCCGGAGTAGCCTCGCGGCATGCGGTACCGCAGCTCGCCGGACGGCCCGGAGGCGTCGGAAGTCGCCACGACCTGCTCCGCCTGGAAGCGCAGCGACGCGTCCAGGTTGAGGTACAGGTTCGCGCGCAGGCGGGATTCGGCCGGCTGTTCGTAGCGGAAGACGAGCGTGTCGCCCGCGCGGTAGAAATGGGACGGATTCGTCACATAGTCGGTCGGCGCCTCCGTCACGTTCAGCTCCGGTCTCAGCGAGAGCAGGCGCGCGTACTTGTTCTGCTTCAAGGTGGAGGCGATCGCGCTCAGCCCCTGCTTGTCGAGGAACAGCACGTTTTCCCGCTGCTTGCCGCTCTCCTGGTAGATGGAAAATCTTTTTTTCAGCACGCCTGACTCTCCGTTCGGGAGGGCCGGCTGATACAGCAGGCCGTCGGACGTCGCTTTGTCGCTGTAGAGAAGCACGAGCAGGCCGCGGTTGACGTAGCCGTCGATCAGCTCCTGCGCCTTGAGGTTCGTGATGTCGTTGAGCTTCTTGGACGTGTCATGCGCCGCATTGCGTGCGTCGGACGTGGACAGATAGGACATCGACTCGGGATTGTACTTGCCCTTGCCGATGTAGACGGCGTCGTACAGGCCGTCGATGTCGACGCGGGAGGCGACAAACGTCTTCATCTTCATCGTCGTGATCTCGTAGTCGGCGGAGCCGAGCAGCGGCTTCAGATCGGACGTGCCGGCGTCCGTCAGTTCGAGCAGCCGGATCTTGGCGGCGGATGCCGCCGACGCCGAAGGAACGGATGGCGGCCAGAGCGACAGCAGCGATGCCAGCAGCAGCAGGATCGCCAAAGGGGCGCAGAGCGCGGAGCGGAGACGGGCGGCCATGGGGAGCATCTACCTCCAGAATGGAATGGTGGAATACGGAAAAAGGTCATAGTTCATATAGACTAATTTTGGATAGTTTGATTATAATCGATTCGACATCGAAAAAACACATATTGGAAGTTAAAGACCTGGTTTTATTCACATATTGAAATAAAAAGACGATATTTATTGATTAAACGATAATTATGATTCGTTTTATGAGAAAACGTTCATTAATTTCTGATGTTGAGACTAAAGGCCTAAACTTATCGATATTTCCTTTCGATAATTAGGAGGACAAGCCGCGACGGCGGGAAGAGAGGAAGGCGGCGAAGCGAGATGAACAGGGTGAGGAAAAGGCTCGGCGACCTGCTGGTCGAGAGCGGCGTCATTACGGAGACGGAGCTGCAGGAGGCGCTGCGCGAGCAGGGACGGACGAAGCAGAAGCTGGGCGATCTGCTCATCGCCCAAGGCTACATGACCGAGCAGCAGCTCATCGAGGTGCTGGAATTCCAGTTGGGCATTCCGCATGTGAGCCTGTTCAAGTACCAGATCGATCCTTCCATCGCCCAGATCATCCCGGAGAGCCTGGCGCGCCGCTATCAGGTCATCCCGCTTCACAAAGAGGGCGGCAAGCTGATGGTGGCGATGGCCGATCCGCTCGACTACTTCGCGATCGAGGAGCTGCGGATGAGCACCGGCTTCCGGATCGAGCCGGCGATCTCCACCAAAGAGGAGCTGCAGCGCGCCATCGCCCGCTTCTACGGCCTGCAGGACTCCATGAGCCAGATCTTGGGCGAGCTGCCGACGCAGGACGAGATCGGCGAGATGGAGATCACCGACGAGGACTCGCCGGTCGTGCGGCTGGTGAACGGCATGATCCAGCAGGCGGTGCAGCTGCAGGTGTCCGACATCCATGTCGATCCGGGCGAGACGCAGGTGCTCATCCGGTACCGGATCGACGGCGAGCTGCGCACGGAGCGGGTCATTCCCAAGGCGATGCAGGGCTACATTACGGCGCGGCTCAAGATCATGGCCAAGCTCAACATCGCCGAGCGGCGGCTGCCGCAGGACGGCCGGATCAAGATGCAGGTCGACTTCCGCACGGTGGACATCCGGATCTCCTCGCTGCCGACGATCCATGGCGAGAAGCTGGTGCTGCGGATCCTCGATCTGAGCGTCGGCGTCAAAGGCATCGAGCAGCTCGGCTTCAGCCCGGACAACTACCGGCTGTTCAAAGGAATGGTCGAGTCGCCTTACGGCATCGTTCTCCTCACCGGCCCGACGGGCAGCGGCAAGACAACGACGCTGTACTCGGCGCTGCAGCATCTCAACCGCGACAGCGAGAACATCATCACCGTCGAGGATCCGGTGGAATACCAGCTGGAAGGCATCAACCAGGTGCATGTGAACCCGGCGATCGGGCTGACGTTCGCCGCCGGGCTGCGCTCGATCCTGCGCCAGGACCCGAACATCGTCATGGTCGGCGAGATCCGCGACTCGGAGACGGCGGAGATCGCCATCCGGGCGTCGCTGACCGGCCATCTCGTGCTGTCGACGCTGCATACGAACGACGCGGTCAGCACGGTGACCCGGTTCCGCGACATGGGCATCGCCAGCTATCTGATCGCCAGCTCCCTCGTCGGCGTCGTCGCGCAGCGGCTCGTCCGGCGAATCTGCCCGGACTGCCGCCAGGCGCATGAGCCGACCGAGCAGGAGCGGATCCTGCTGCGCAGCTACGGCATCGAGACGGATCGCTTGTACCGCGGCGCCGGCTGCGGCAGCTGCAGCAAGACCGGCTACCGCGGCCGGATCGCGATCCACGAGGTGCTGGCCGTGACGGACGAGCTGCGCCGGATGATCGGCGACGACGCCTCGGTGCTCGAGCTGCGGGAAGCGGCGGAGCGGGCCGGCCTGGCCGGCCTGCTGCAGGACGGCATGGACAAGGTGCTGCAGGGACAGACGACCGTGCAGGAAGTGATGCGCGAGGCGGCGCTGCGCTGAGGCTGGAAAAGGGAGCGTCCGAGGCGGCAGCAGGGCGCCGGCGCGCCAGGCTCGGCCGGCCTCGCGCGGGGAACCGCATCAGGCTGCGCCTGCAAGGGCAAAAGGAGGCTGGACCGATATGAACGAACCGCAGGGACTGCTGCGGGAGCTGCTGCGCGAGGCCCGCGAGCGGGGCGCCTCGGATCTGCATCTGGCGGCCGGAGCGCCGCCGCTGCTGCGGATCGACGGGGCGCTGGCGCCTGCCGTCTCGCTGGCCGCGCCGCTCGGACGCGAGCAAGCGGAGGCGCTGCTGCTGCCGCTGCTCGGCAGCCGCAGGGAGCGCTTCGACGCGGAGGGCGAGGCCGATCTCGCCTGCGAGGCGGACGGCAGCCGCTACCGGCTGAACGTATTCCGCCGTCTCGGCGGCCTCGGGCTCGCGGCGCGCGTGCTGCCGGACGGGACGCCGACGCTGGAGGAGCTCGGCCTGTCGCGCATGCTGACGGACTGGGCGCAGCGGCGGCAAGGGCTGCTGCTCGTCACCGGCCCGACCGGCAGCGGCAAGTCGTCCACGCTGGCGGCGCTCGTCGGGCACTTGAGCCGGACGCGCAGCCTGCACATCGTCACGCTGGAGGATCCGATCGAGCATGTGTACCCGCAGGAGCGCTCGCTGATCGACCAGCGGGAGATCGGCCGCGATACGGCGAGCTTCGCCAGCGGCCTGCGGGCCGCGCTGCGGCAGGCGCCGGACGTCATCCTCGTCGGCGAGATGCGCGACGCGGAGACGATGGCGGCCGCCTTGACGGCGGCGGAGACGGGGCATCTCGTGCTGTCCACGCTCCATACGGCGGACGCGCCGCAGGCGGTCGACCGGATCGTGGATGCTTTCGGAGCGGACAGGCAGGGGCAGATCCGCGCGCAGCTCGCCTCGCTGCTGATCGGCGTGCACGCCCAGCGGCTGCTGCGCCGGGCGGGAGGACGCGGGCGCGTCTGCGCCGCGGAGATCCTCGTCAACACGCCGGCCGTCGCCAATCTGATCCGGACCGAGAAGGTCCATCAGCTGCGCGGCGTCATGCAGACGGGCCGGCAGCAGGGGATGGCCACGCTGGAGAGCAGCGTGCAGGAGCTGCTGCGCCAGGGCGCGGCCGATCCGGCCGACGCGAGGGCTTACCTGCAGGAGAGAGGGGAGTAGCGCGTGGCGCAGTTTCACTATCATGTCAAAAGCTCCGCCGGCAAGCAGCTGAAGGGCATGCTGACGGCGATGGACAAGTCGTCGGCGGTCGAGGAGCTGCGGCGCCGGGGGCTCGTCGTTCTGGCGCTGGAGGAGCATCGCAGCTCGCTGCTGCAGATGGACATCTACATCGGCAATCCCGTCAAGCCGGCCCACTTCATCGTCTACTGCCGGCAGTTCGCCACGCTCGTCCGGGCCGGCGTGCCGATCGTGCAGGCGACCGACATCCTCTCCCAGCAAACAGAGAGCAAGCCGCTGCGCAAGGCGCTGCGCGACGTCCATGCCTCGCTGCTGCGCGGCAGCAGCTTCTCGCAGGCGGCGATGGAGCATCGGCGCATCTTCCCCGTCATGTTTACGAGCATGATCCGGGCGGGCGAGGAGTCGGGCGACCTGGAGGGGACGCTCGAGCGGCTGGCGACGTTTTTCGAGAAGGGGCATGTGACGCGGGAGAAGATCAAGTCGGCGCTCACCTATCCGGTCATCGTCGGGCTGCTCGCCGTCGCGGCCGTCATCTACCTGCTCAAGGCGATCGTGCCGCAGTTCGTCAGCATGTTCGAGTCGATGAACGCGGAGCTGCCGGCGATCACCAAGGTCGTCATGGCGCTCAGCGCCAGCATCGAGAACGAATGGTACCTGTGGCTCGGAGCGGCGGTGCTGCTGCTGGCGCTGCTGCTCGGGTTCAAACGGACGCAGCGCGGCGCGTATGCGCTCGACTACGTGAAGCTGAAGCTGCCGGTGTTCGGCAAGCTGCAGCAAAAGGGCGCGATCGCCCAGGTGTCGCGCACGCTGTCTTCGCTGTATGCGAGCGCCGTGCCGATGCTGCAGTCGCTGCAGATCGTCGAGGAGGCGGTCGGCAACCGCGTCATCGCCCGCTACTTGCGGCTGAGCGCCGACTCGCTGCGGCGGGGCAATCCGCTGTCGGAGCCGCTCAAGCAGTCGTGGGTATTCCCGCCGCTCGTCACGCAGATGATCGCGGTCGGCGAGGAGACGGGCGCGCTCGACGAGATGCTGGCCAAGGTCGCGGACTTCTACGAGATGGACGTCGACAACACCGTCGACCGGCTGAAGTCGCTCATCGAGCCGCTGCTCATCGTCTTCCTCGCCGGCGTCGTCGGCCTCATCGTCGCGGCGATCATGCTGCCGATGTTCAGCCTGTACGGGCAGATGGGGTAGGCGGCTTTTGAGGCGCGACGGCGCGGCGGTTGCGCGGAAAACTTGGTCGGAGGCGCGCCGGCGTGGCAGCTGCGCGGAAAAACCGAGTAACTGGGTAGTTGGAAGGCCGTCGGAGTGGCAGTTGCGCGGAAAAACCGAGTAACTCGGGTGTTAGAGGCGCGCCGGCGTGGCAGTTACGCGGAAAAACCGAGTAACTGGTTAGTTGGAAGGCCGTCGGAGTGGCAGTTACGCGGAAAAACCGAGTAACGGGGTAGTTGGAGGCGCGTCGGAGCGGCAGTTGCGCGGAAAAACCGAGTAACTGGGTAGTTGGAAGGCCGTCGGAGCGGCAGTTACGCGAAAAAACCGAGTAACGGGGTAGTTGGAAGGCCGTCGGAGCGGCAGTTGCGCGGAAAAACCGAGTAACTCGGGTAGTTGGAGATGCGTTACCAGAGCTGCAACCCGAAAAAATCGTGTTGCAGATGTCCGAAGTGATGGAAAAGAAGCTGCAACCCGAGAAAATCGGGTTGCAGGTGTTCGAAGTCACGGAATAGACGCTGTAACCCGAAAAAATCAGGTTGCAGGTGCTCGAAGTGGCAAGAAAGACGCTGTAACCCGAAAAAATCGGGTTACAGGTATGAGCTCAATCTATATTGCAGGGCATGCAGTGAACCCTGGATGCCCTGAGGTTCAAGTCATCATTCATTTAGGAGGAATAAACATGACAGCAATTTTGAAGAAGTTGAAGAAGGACGAGAAAGGCTTCACACTGATCGAGCTTCTGGCGGTAATCGTTATTTTGGGGATTATTGCTGCGATTGCGATTCCGGTCATCAGCAACATCATGAATAAATCGAGAGACAAGTCCGACATCGCTACAGCACAACAAATTTATGATGCAGCCAGGATGTACGTGTCGACGGAATTGAATGGTGATTTTAAAGGTAAGGATATTAAAATTGTCGGTGGTACAGGTGACACATTGGTATCTAAAAATTATTTGGATGCAGGGCTCAGGCTTCCAAGTACCAAAGCAGTGATTACAGGTGGGGAGGTAAAGTTTAAAGCTGATGGCACTCTCGATTCGGTAACTATAAGTACAGATGAAGCCGCAACAACCGAAGATAAAGTTTACCAAGCAGCAGATCTAAAATAAATAAAAACCCATGACCCTCCTCATCTCCCTCTACCTGTTCGCGCTCGGACTCGCCTGCGGCTCGTTCTTCAACGTCGTGGCGCTGCGCGTGCCGCTCGGCCAATCGGTCGTGCGGCCGCCGTCCGCCTGCCCGCACTGCGGGCATCGGCTCGCGGCGCGCGAGCTCGTCCCCGTGCTGAGCTACGCGCTCAGCCGGGGGCGCTGCCGCAGCTGCGCGGCGCCAGTCTCGCCGCTGTACCCGGCAGGCGAGCTGGCCGCCGCGCTGCTGTTCGTCTGGGCGTACCTGCGGTTTGGCCTGACGGCGCAGGGCCTGATCGGCCTGCTGCTCGCCAGCCTGGCCGTCATCGTGACCGTGTCGGACATCCGCTACATGCGGATTCCGAACGCGGTGCTGCTGGCGTTCTTGCCGCCGCTGCTGCTCCTGCGCCTGCTCGAGCCGGACGGACGCTCCTATGCGGAGTACGCGCTCGGGGCGATCGCCGGAGGCGGCGTGCTGCTGCTAGTCGCGCTGCTGAGCCGGGGAGGCATGGGGATGGGCGACGTCAAGCTGCTGGCGCTGATCGGACTCGCGCTCGGCTGGAAAGGCGCGCTTCTGACGCTGCTCCTCGGCAGCTTCGCCGGAACGGCGGCAGGACTCGTCCTGCTGCTGCGGCGGCGGAGCAAGCTGCGCCAGCCGATGCCGTTCGGCCCTTTCCTCATGCTCGGCGCGCTGATCGCGTACGGGTACGGGGATGCGCTGATCGGCAGCTACCTTCAATTATTCAAGTAGGCAGGATGTGATAAGGATGCCCGCACTAGGCAGAAAGCGGATCGGCATCGCGATCGACGCCGCCGGAATCCGTTACGCTCCGCTCGGCAAGAAGGGACTGGATCCGGAGCAGGCCGGATTTTTTCCGTTCCCTCCGGGACTGATCGCGCAGGACGCCATCGTCAACGAAGAAAGCCTGCGGCTCTCGATCCGGGAGTGGGCGCGGGAGCGCAAGCTGCAAGGCGCGGTCGCCGTGCTGGCGGTGCCGACCTCCCAGGTCATCGTACGCAGGATGGCGCTGCCGGCGGCGAGCGACCGCGAGCTGCGCCAGCTGATCCATCTGGAAGTCGAGACGGTCATGCATCTGCCGTTCGAGCATCCGGTCTATGACTATGTCCTGCTCGAGCAAGGCGGGGAAAGCGCGCAGGCGCTCGTCTACGCGGCGCCCCGCAGCTGGATCGAGCCGCTGGTCGCGATGCTGCGGGAGGCGCGCATCCGCGTCGTCGGCACGGGCATCGTGGCGACGGCGCTGCAAGGAGCGGCGGGCTTCGGCGACGAGCCTCCCTGCGAGCGGATGCATGTCCATCTAAGCGGAGCCGCGGCGGAAATCGCGATGTTTCACGAAGGCAACCCGGTGTTCGTGCGCTCCATCGAGGCGGACGGCGTGGACCAGGAGCTGGGCGGCCTGCGCATCGGGGAGCTTACCGCCGAGATCACGCGCATGCTCAGCTTCTATGAATTCGGCTTGCAGGAAGGCCGCTCCCGCATCCGGCAGGCGGTCATCACCGGTGCCGGCAAGCAGGCGGAGGCGCTGCGGCAGTCGCTGGCCGCCGCTTTGCCGGAGGTGGAGTTCCGCGGCGCCGAGCCCGGCAGCCTCGCTGCCGAGAGCCTGGACGGCCGCGCGGAGCCGTACGTCGTGCCGGCCGGGCTGCTCGTCCGCGGATCCGGCATCCGCCGGCTGAACCTGCTGCCGCGCGTCGACCGCGAGCAGCGGCTGGCGCCGCTGGCGGCGGCGATGCTCGCGGTCGCCTGGATCGCCTGCGCCGCGCTGCTCGGCTACAGCTATGCCGGCGAGCGGCAAGCGGCGTCCGACGCGCAGGAGCGGCTGCTGGACGCGAGCCAGCAGCAGCTGGCGCTGCAGCGCCAGCTCGACGGGCTGAACCGGCAGGCCAGCGGAGCGGAAGCCGATCCGTACGAGCAGGCCGAGCAGATTCGGGCCCAGCGGCGGGATGCGGCCGGCTACGTGCGCGATCTCGAGTTTTATTTGCCGACGGGAGCGGAGCTGCAGAGCATCGCCTACAGCAGCGGAGGGCAGCTGAGCGTATCGGTCCGGCTGGGCGGCATGAAGGATTCCTCCCGCTATCTGTTCGATATCCGGCGGATCGAGTGGCTGGACCAGGCGACGCTGACTTCGATCAAGCAGGAGCAGACAGGGGCCGAGAACGACGCGACGCCGACGTATGCAGCGGCCTATACGATCGTCCTGAAGCCGACCGAGCCTACGAAGGAGGGGACCGCCGATGGCAGCTAGACGCAATTCCTGGATTTTGCTGCTGTCCGCGATCCTCTTCCTCGGCCTGCTGCTGTTCTTCCTCTACGGGCTGAAGCCGGCGGAGGAAAAGGCCGCCTCGCTCGAGGCGGAGCTCGGCACGCAGCAGAAGCTGAACGACATCCTGATCGCCAAGCTCCAGGAACGCCGGGAGGAGGCGGAGATTCGCCCCGTGGAAGGCGTCCAGGCGGAGCTGCCGTACTGGGACAACACGGAGCAGCTCGTGCTCGATCTCGAGCAGCTCGGCGCCGAAAACGGCGTGGAGCATGTGTCGATCGCCTTCAGCGGCGATCTGGCCGCCTCCCGTCCGCTCCGCTCCGATCCGTCCGCCGAGCGTTCCGCCGCTCCCGGAGAAGGCGCCCCCGCGGCCGAAGGCGATGCCGCCCCGGCCGTCGACGAGCTGGGCCTGGCGGCCGGCGGCTCCCCGTCCTCGGAGCCGCAGCCGGCGGGGGCGGCGGCCGCAGGGCCGCTGCGCCTGCAGGTGTCGGCCGTCGTCAAGGGAACGTACGACGCCGTGCTGAAGTACGTGCAAAGCCTGCACGGACTGACCCGCCTGACGACGCTGGAGTCGCTGGAGCTGAGCCGCAGCTCCTGCGGCTGCGGCAGCGAGCAGGAGCTGACCGTGCCGCTGACGTTCGCCGCCTATTTCCAGCCGACGTACCGCGACCGGGTCGAGACGCCGCTGCTGCCTTATGCGGAGTCCTCCGTCGCTTCGCCTCCGCCGCGCTCCTGAGCGCGGCTCGATGATTCTCCTCTCCCGCCCTCCGGCAAGAAGCGCTTCGATGCGAAGCGCGCCTTGCCGGAGGGCTTTTTTCGCGTCGCGCGGACGAAAGCGGGTAAGGAGGGAAGAGAGATTCGTCTTTACAAAAATAGTGGATCTAATCGGCTCTTGAGCAAGCGGCCCGATTAAGTCCCCGGAGGAGAGACCCCAACGTGCATGAATGCCTGAACGGCCATGAGACATTCGGCCGCCTCGACCGCGAGCTGCAGGACAAGCTCGTCGATCAGTTCGAACGCCTCATCAACGCCGAAGCCAAAGTGCTGTCCCAAGGAACGGATGAACGCGGCAAGACCGTCTACAAGCCTTCGCTCGACCGATTCGATATCGTGCTCGTCAGCTTCATCGGCATCGGCCATCTCATGAACGAGCCCCATTATGCCGTCGTGTGGGACGCGCCGGCGCACAGCTCGAACCTGAGCGTTTTTCCCCTGAGCAGCAAGGTGAAGCATCCGAAGTTCGCCATCGGTCCGGTCGACACGCTGCCGGCCGAGGATACGGCGATCATGATCAACCAGCTGACGACCGTGTCGCGCCGGAGCCTCATCGAGCCGGTCAAGAAGCGCAACGCTGCGGGCCGGCTCGTCAACGTGTCGCTGACCGTCCGGCAGCAGCGGCAGGTGCTGGCCTTGTTCCATGAGACGCTGCTGAAGCAGCCGACGCTGAGAAGCGTCATCGAAAAGGAGCTGGGCAGCCATATCCCGTTCGGCCTCAGCGACGACAACCGCTCCGATCTGGAGGTCCCGGTCGCCTACGGCCTGCACCACAGCCTGCTCCTCTACCAGCTCCCCTGGAGCAAGACGATGAAGGCGATTCCGCTCCAGGCGATCGAGATGCCGTTCGGGGAGCGGAGGAGGCTCGTCCGCGGCCTGCTCTCGCGCGATCCGCTCCAGCAGGCCGAGGCGGAAGCCATCCTCGCCTTGAAGCAGACCGGACAGATGGCCGCCGAAGCGGCGGTCGGACAGCTTTCATAAGCATTGACAGCCTACAGCCGACGCGCTATCATAGGATACGAATGTTCTACATAGCTCCCGTTCGGGAAAACGAAACATGATTTCAAACGAGCTCGTTCGAGCGAAAAACCCCCAAGGCATCCGCCTTGGGGGTTTTCTTTTTGCCCCCAAAGCCTCATGCCCTCGAGCTTCTCGCGGCTGGCCCGCCCCGGCCCGGCGTCGTGCGCGGACAGCATCCGCCCCCGAGGCTTCGACTCCGCCGTCCCCCGATTCGCCTTATACCCGCGTATGCCAAAAACTTTTCCCCTCCGTCCCATCAATCCCGACACGAACCCACTGCGATTCGACGCGTCCCGAGTGAAGCTAAACGGGGTGAAGCACCGCATCATCCGCGCGAGGGGAGCTTCGCCGCGGCTGCCAGGCCGCTCTCCGAACGACCCGGAGCGCTTGCGGGGCAAGGGCTCGCGCCCCCAGCCGACAGCGCGGCGCGGGCGGCTCGACCCGGACGCGCCGCGTGTCGGAAAAAACTTTCGGGCAGAAGCCTTGTTCTGACAAACTTCATAAAAACCGGCCCCTATAATCAGACCTACACTAAGGCGGAAATGGTGGTGCCGAAATGAAGGAAAAGGCCAACGTTGTTTTGTTCCCCGGCCAGCCTCGGACAAGCCGCGCGGCGGAGGCGCTGCGCAGAGGGAGGGAAAGGGCGGCCCAGTGGAGAGTATTCCAGCTGATCGCCGCGAAGCGCTGGACGATCCTGCTCGCTGTCGTCGGCTTCCTGCTCGGTCGGGCGGTCATCCTGGAAAACCTGATGCCGTTCGCTCCCGCGTACTTCGCGGTCATCTACTTCCTGCGCAGGGACATGTACAAGCTGACGGCCGTGTCGCTCGTCGCCGGCAGCCTGCTGGCGGCGACGCCGAGCGCGATTCCGATCGCGATGGAGATCGCGGTGCTGTTCCTGCTCCTGAAGGGACTGGAGGTGTACGAGAAGGCGGAGCTGTCGCAGGCGCCGATCCTCGTGTTCCTGGCGACGCTCGTCGTGAAGTTGTTCGGGGCGTTCGTGCACGGGACGCTCGGCTGGTACGACCTGATGATGGTCGGCGTAGAGTCGGCGCTCGCGTTCGTCCTGACGCTGGTGTTCGTGCAGGCGATCCCGGTGCTGACGATGACGCGCAAGAGCAACTCGCTCAAGAACGAGGAGATCATCTGCCTCATGATCCTGATGGCGTCGGTCATGACGGGGGCGGTCGGGTGGAGCATCCAAGGGCTGTCGCTCGAGCATATCCTCTCCCGCTACATGCTGCTGCTGTTCGCCTTTGCGGGAGGCGCGCCGCTCGGGGCGTCGGTCGGCGTTGTCGCCGGCCTCATCCTCAGCCTCGCCAATCTGAACGCGGTCGTGCAGATGAGCCTGCTGGCTTTCTCGGGACTGCTTGCGGGGCTGCTGAAGGAAGGCGGAAGGATGGCCGTCGCGTTCGGCATGCTGCTCGGCACGTCGATCCTTTCCTTATATGTAGGCGGAGGGATGGACGTCATGGCGAGCACCTGGGAATCGGTCGTCGCCGCCGCGCTGTTCCTGCTCACGCCGAAGCTCGTCGTGAAGACGATCTCCCGCTACGTGCCGGGCACGAGCGAGCATGTGAAGTCGCAGCATGAGTATGCGAAACGCGTCCGGGAAGTGACGGCGCAGCGGGTGACGCAGTTCTCGGAAGTGTTCCGCCAGCTGGCGAGCAGCTTCGGGCAGCTCAATACGGCCGCTCCGCAAAAGCCGGCCGAGGAGGAGCTCGAGCATTTCATGAATGCCGCCTCCTCCAAAGTATGCGCCAGCTGCCACCGCAAGGACATGTGCTGGAGCTCGAAGTTCATGGACACCTACAAGATGATGACCGAGATGATGACGACGATCGACGAGGGGGAGTATACCGGCAAAAAAGACATGCCGAGGACGTGGACGAGCCATTGCAGCAAGACGCATCCGGTCATGAACGCCCTGCAGCAGCAGCATGAGCGCTACAAGCACGATCTGCACTGGAAGCGGCAAATCTTCGAATCGCGTCAACTGGTCGCCGACCAGCTGGCCGGCGTCTCGCAGATCATGGAGGATCTGGCGAGGGAGATCCAGCGCGAGGGGCAGCAGCTGCATCTGCAGGAGGAGCAGATCCGCGACGCGCTGGAGGCGCTCGGGCTGTCCATCCACGGCATCGACATCATCAGCCTCGAGGAGGGGAATGTGGAGATTGAGGTTTATCATACTTTCCCGCAGGGACACGACGAGGGCCGCAAAATTATTGCGCCGCTGCTCAGCGACATTCTGGGCGAGCATGTGGCGGTGAAGGCGGAGCGGGAGCCGCTGAAAAACGGCGAGCCCCGGCTGCTGCGCTTCGGCTCGGCCAAGGAGTATGAGGTCGCGACCGGCATCGCCGGCGCGGCGAAGGGCGGCGGACTGCTGTCGGGAGACAGCTTCAGCACGGTCGAGCTCGGCAACGGCAAGTTCGCGGTCGCGATCAGCGACGGCATGGGCAACGGGGAGCGGGCGCGGCTGGAGAGCAGCACGGCGCTCAGCATCCTGCAGCAGCTGCTGCAGTCGGGCATGGACGAGCAGCTCGCGATCAAGTCGGTCAACTCGGTGCTGATGCTGCGCTCGCCCGACGAGATGTTCGCCACGGTGGACGTGGCGCTGATCGACCTGTACACGGCGCAGACGACGTTCATGAAGATCGGCTCGACGCCGAGCTTCATCAAGCGCGGCAGCGAGGTCATCCCGGTGGCCGCCAACAACTTGCCAATCGGCATCCTGCAGGACATCGACGTCGACCTCATCCGCATGCAGCTGCAGCCGGGCGACACGCTCATCATGATGACGGACGGCATTTACGACGCTCCGGGCCATGCGGTCAACAAGGAGCTGTGGATGAAGCGCATCATCCAGGAGATGGCGACGGACGACCCGCAGCTGATCGCGGACATGCTGCTCGAGCGCGTCGTGCGGCAGTATAAGGGCGAGATCGTGGACGACATGACGGTCGTCGTGGCCCAGGTGGACAAGCATCTGCCGGAGTGGGCGACGTTCCGCTGGCCGGGCCTCAGCAAGCTGGAGCGGCCGCGCACGGTGAGCTAGGGCGGCAGGCAGGCGGCGAGGCAGAGCGAAGACAGGACGGAGCGCCCGCGGCATCGGCCGGCAGGGACGGACATCTGGTGGAGGACGGACGTTAGGGACGGGTCCGCGATGGCCGATGCGAGGCAGGGAAGGGCCGGCATCCGAGGGATGACGGACGTTAGGGACGGACATGTAATCGGCGATGCAAGGCAAGGACGGACGGACATCTGGTGGATGACGGGCGTTAGGGACGGACATGGCGGCGCCGGGCCGCATGGCGCGAATCGCGTACGGCAGAGCCGCAGAGGGCGGTCCGCCGGAACCTTGAGCATAGATCAACCGCTCGACCAATCAAAGGAGGAATTCGATCATGACCACTCTTATCCGCAGAAACCCGGGCAGCGCCCGTTCCCGCAAGAAGCGCGAAAGCCTGCAGCAGAAGCAGCAGCAGAGGCTCGAGGAGCAGCTGCGTCTGCAGGAGCAGCAGCAGCTGGAGGCGGCGCGCCGCCGCCGGGAGCAGGAGCGGGAAAAGCGCCGCGAGGCGGAGGCCCGGCTCGAGGAGCTGCGCCTCGAGGAGCTGCTGATGCGCGAGATGGAACGGATGCGGCTCGCGGCGGACAAGAAGCGCGGCAAGCGGCTGTGGACCGCGGAGGAGCGGATGGCGCAGCGCGCGTTCGCCGCGGCGCTCATGGAGACGGCGGCGGCCGCGCAGGCGGAGCGCGAGGCCGAGCGCTCCGGCTATGCCGAGGGCTGGATGCCCGCGGCAGCCGCAGCCGGCGGGCGCCGCCCGGGCGGAGCGGGCGGCGCGAGGACGGCGGCGGCGGAGCGGACGAGCTCCCGCGCGCAGCTGGAGCTCGTGGCGAAGCCGCCGGCGCAGCCGCACGGCGGCGGGCGCGGCCGCGCCGCCGGAGGCATGGCGCCGCCGGGCACGGGCGGCGCGGCGGAGGCGCGGCAGGGGGATGCCGCGCCGGGAGCCTTGCCGCTGGGCCGGGCGTCTGCCGGCCAGCTGGAGCGGCTCGCCGCCGACGTGCTTGCGGCGGCGGGGAGCGGGCGGCGACGAAGCCGCGCCGCCCAGGCGCTCCGAAGGCGGCGCGGACCGGTGCGCAGCCCATGCGGCGGCGAGGAAGGACGCCTGCGGCTCGTGAGGCCGGGGCGACCTCCGGGAAAGGAGGCGCGCGGCGGCAAGCCCCGCTGAGCCCGGCGCCGGAGCCGGGAGCGACAACCGAATAGCTTCCCGAACTTATCCATTCGACGCCGAGCCTCGCCGGGTCCGGAGCGGTCAGCCGTCCGCCCGCCGCGCCAAGGCTCCGCGATTCCATATCTCGCTCGGCGCCTCATCCGGCGCCGAGTCCGCCCTACCGAGCGGGCGCCTTATGCGGCGCCCCGAGCCAGCGCTCATCGAGCGAGCGCCTTTTAAGGCGCATAGAGCCAGCATCCTAGCCGGCGCCTCATGCGGCGACGCGCCAGACCTTGCCGACCGGCAGCCCCCATTCGGGCTGCCGGTTTTTTTCATTGCCTTCCCATGTCAGGCGTCGAACGGAGAGGGGCGGCGAGCGCTCAAACGGGCTGTCCGCTGCCGTTCGGGACCTATGGTTCAACTAAGGCCAAGACAGCCTTTGCTTCCCTTTGCCCCTTGCGCGAAGCGAACAACCCGGCCCTCGCCGAAATTTTTGTTCAAAATGAAGTGGCCGCTGAAAACCTGACATTTCACCATCGGAAGCCTGAATTCATATGAATTTGAAAACATTCTGCATCTGTTTTCATTCATCTTTGAATCAATTTGCATCTCATTTACAAAAAACTAATGATATTCATGATGAATATTCATCTATGCAAGCTAAAATTTTCCGCTATAATAAACGCAATATCCTCTATTATCCTCAAGGAGCTGACGACTTTGCCCTCTCACCCCGTATCCTTCTTGATTCGCTCCAAACGAAACATCAGCCTGTTCACGGTGCTCGCCTTGCTGGCGACGCTGCTGCTGCCAGCCGGCATGGCGACGACCGTCCGCGCCGCGGCGGCCGGTCATGTCGTCATCAGCCAGATCTTCGGAGCTGGCGGCAACGGCGGCGCATTGTACAACGCCGACTTCATCGAGTTGTACAATCCTACAAGCGAGACGGTGAGCCTTGCGGACTGGAAGCTCGACTATGCCAGTTCCGCAGGCAGTTACCCAGCCTCCGCCCCTAACAGCAATATTCTGATGCTTTCGGGCTCCATCGCTCCAGGAGGCTATTTCCTGACGAAGCAGTCCGGAGGTGCAAACGGAGCGGCCCTGCCGGCGCCGGATGCGACCGGAACCCTGGCCCTTGCCGCCGCGAGCGGCAAGGTCCGCCTGTCCGATGCTTCCGGCAATATCGTCGACATGGTCGGCTACGGAACGGCGGCTACGCCGTTCGAAGGCTCTGGCCCGACGGGCAATCTGTCCGCCACGACCGCCGCGATCCGCAAGGCATCCGTCACAGGCGGCAACGACCGCGGCCAGGATACGGACAACAACGTCGCCGACTTCGACATCGCCGCCCCGGCTCCGCGCAACAGCGCCTCCCCGTCCGACGTGCCGTCGGTCGTGACGGTCCAGCCCGTGACGGGGAGCCCGGCTCCGAACGCATGGCCGGCCGGCACGGCGGTGACGCTGTCGACGGCGACGGCTGGCGCGTCCGTCTACTACTCGACGTCCGCCGATTCCACGTATCGCGCTTTCACCAGCCCGATCGTGCTGACGGAGTCCGTCACCTTCCACACCTATGCCGCCAAAGAAGGCGCAGAAGGAAGCATCTCCCGCGACCTGGCCTATGATGTGCTGGCCAAGCAGTCGGTCGCCGACGCCCGCCTCGCTCCGGTCGGACGCAACGTCTGGACGGAGGGCGTCGTTACCGCCGTAAACGGCAGGGAAGTCTATCTCCAAGACAATACCGCCGCCATCGTGCTGTATGACTATCCGGACCAGCTCCGCGCGGGCGACCGGGTCAGCGTGCAGGGCGAGATGGTCCACTACAACAACCTGCAGGAGCTGAAGCCTGCAGCCGGACTGAGCCTCGAGATCCTGGAGCGCGACCAGCCGGTGCCGGCGATCCGCGCCGTCACGCCGGAGCAGCTGGCCGCTCCGGCCGGCGAGGCGCTGGAAGCGCAGTTCATCTCCATCGACAATGTGACGATCGGAGCGAAGTCCGGCAGCACCTGGTCGGCCAAGCAGGCCGGCTCCGACACCAGCTTCGCCATCTTCTCCAGCTCGGCCAAGGTCAAGGAAAATGCAGCCTTCGACCGCGTCATCGGCGTCGTCAAGCAGTACCAGGGCATCTACCAGCTCGTGCCGCTGCATGACGGCATGCTGGTCGACCAGCTGTTCACCGTGCTCGCGAGCCCAGCCGGCGGCATCGTCGCTCCTGGAACCCGCGTGGCTCTGAGCGTGCCGGCCGGCGACCTGCCGATCCGCTACACGACCGACGGCTCCGAGCCGACCGCATCCAGCCCCCTTTACGAGGAGTCGATCCTCGTCGACCGGGCGATGACGATCCGGGCGTTCGCCACGGACGGCGAGCAGCGCACCGAGACGCTTTCCTTCTCCTACCAGCTGGCGGGAGAGGTCGGCATCCGCGACATTCAAGGCAAGGGCCACGCTTCCCCGTTCGTCGGCCAGACGATCCAGGGCGTGAAGGGCGTCGTCACGCAGCTCGGCTACAATTTGGCGAGCGCGACCCCGTCCTACAAGGGCTTCTACATCCAGACGCTGGAGCCGGACAATGACCCGGCCACCTCCGAGGGACTGTTCGTATACAGCACGGATGCATCCAAAAAGCCGGCTGTCGGCGATGTCGTCGAAGTCAGCGGCAAGATCGACGAGTACAACGAAGGGCTGGCGACAAACCTGACGACGACGCAGCTCGCGCTGGCCAGCATCTCCGTGCTGGAGAGCGGCCATGAGCTGCCGGCTCCGGTCGTGCTCGGCGCCGGAGGGCGCGTCATTCCGACGCCGACGATCGACGACGACAGCATGACCGTCTTTGATCCGGAGAACGATGCGATCGACTTCTTCGAGTCGCTCGAGGGCATGCGCGTCCAAGCTCCGGCTCCGGTCATCACGAGCCCGTACTGGATCACCAGCGGCCTGTACACGATCGCCACGCGCATCGACAACGGCGGAGCCGACCTCGTGACGCCGGCCGGCGGCCTGGCGCTCGGCGCTTACAAGGACTACAATCCGCAGCGAGTCCTGATCCTCTCGTCCAATCCGGGCTTCGAGGTCGGCACCGGCGACCGCTTCGCCGGCGACGTCGTAGGCGCGCTCGGCTACCATGCCGGCAACTTCAAGCTGATCCCGGCGCCGGGCAGCCTGCCTGCAATTGAGACGAGCTCCTTTGCCCAGGAGACGACGACGCTGCAGCCGGAGGGCGACAAGCTGCTCGTCGCCAGCTACAACATCGAGAACTTCTACCCGGGCGTCAAGGCGGAGAAGATCGAGAAGCTCGGCGACTCCATCGCGCATAACCTCAAGGCGCCGGACATCATCACCGTCATCGAGATGCAGGACCGCAACGGCGAGACCGACAACGGCATCGTCGAAGCGGACGCTACCGCGCTGATCCAGTCGATCGCCGCCAAGGGCGGACCGACGTATACGTACGTCGACATCGCTCCGGTGAACAAGGAGGACGGCGGAGCGCCGGGCGGCAACATCCGCGTCGGCTTCCTATACAACGCCGAGCGCGTGCAGCTGGCGGACAGCGTGCAGGGCCGCAAGGGCGGCTCCACGGAAGCGACGGCCTACGATGCCGCTTCCGACTCGCTGACGCTCAACCCGGGCCGCGTCGACCCGACGAACGCCGCGTTCGCCTCTTCGCGCAAGCCGCTGGCCGCGCAGTTCGTGTTCCAGGGCCGCAAGGTGATCGTCGTCGCGAACCATTTCAACTCCAAGACCGGCGACCAGGGGCCGTTCGGCGCGGCGCAGCCGCCGTTCCTGTCCAGCGAGACAACGCGCTGGGAGATCGCTACTCTCGTGAACGGCTTCGTGAAGACCATCGTCCAGGCGAATCCGGAAGCGAACGTCATCGTCACCGGCGACCTCAACGACTTCCAGTTCACGCCGACCGCTGAGAAGCTTAAAGGCGGCGAGCTGGCGAACCTGATCGACACGCTGCCGGCAGGCGAGCAGTACACGTACACGTACGACGGCAACTCGCAGGTGCTCGACCATATTCTCGTCAGCCGCAACCTGCTGGTCGGCTCCAAGGTCGACGTCGTTCACCTGAACGCCGACTTCCCGGAATCGCGCGGACGCGTCTCCGACCATGATCCGGTGCTCGCGCAGATCGATCTGACGCCGGCGCCGAAGCCGGACTTCCGCATGACGCTGCTGCATACGAACGATACGCATGCCAACCTCGACACGACGAGCGCGCCGTCGTCCGTCGCCCGCCGCGTGACGGCGGTCAAGGAGCAGCGCGCGAGCGCGGTCAATCCGCTGCTCGTCGATGCGGGAGACGTGTTCTCCGGCACGCTGTATTTCAACAAGTACGAAGGCATGGCCGATCTGGCGTTCATGAACCTGATGAAATACGACGCCATGACGTTCGGCAACCATGAGTTCGACAAAAACGCCGATGTGCTGGCCCGTTTCGTGCAAGGCGCGGCGTTCCCGTTCGTCTCGTCCAACGTGGACTTCTCCGGCGAAGCGGCGCTGCAGGCGCTCGTCCGCCCGGCGGCGGGAGCCGGACAAGCGGTAGCAGGCAAGATCTATCCGACGATGATCAAGGAGATCGGCGGCGAGCAGATCGGCCTGATTGGCCTGACGACGCCGGACACGGCCAACATCGCGTCTCCGGGAGCGGTGACGTTCGCCGATCCGGCCGTTAGCGCCGCAGCCGCCGTCAAGCAGCTGCAGGAGCAAGGCATCGACAAGATCATCGCCCTGTCCCATCTCGGCTACGAGGAGGACATTGAGCTGGCGCAAGCGGTGGCAGGCATCGACGTCATCGTCGGCGGCCACTCGCACACCAAGCTCGAGCAAGCGGTCGTGGACCGCACGTTTGAAGCGCCGACGCTGATCGTGCAGACGGGAGAGAAGGGCCAGTTCCTCGGCCGCCTCGATGTCGCCTTCGACAAGGAAGGGGTCATCTCCGAATACGCCGACAAGCTCATCTCCATCGAGGAGAAAAACGGCAGCGCCGATGTGCTGGCGAACGATCCCGAAGCGGAGGCGCTGCTGAAGAATGACTACAAGCCGGGCGTCGACGCGCTCGGACGCGAGGAAGTCGCGAAGTCGACCGTCGTGCTGAACGGCGTGCGCGATGACGTCCGCACCAAGGAGACGAACCTCGGCCGCCTGATCGCCGACGGCATGCTGAGCGCAGCCCGCAAAGCGGGCGCGAACGCGACGCTCGCGCTGCAGAACGGCGGCGGCATCCGCGCCTCGATCGAGGCCGGCACGATTACGCTCGGCCAGGTGCTGACGGTGCTTCCGTTCAACAACGATCTCGTCACCGTCAAGCTGACCGGCAAGGAAATCCGCGAGGCGCTCGAAAACGGCGTTTCCAAGCTTCCGGCCTCCGATGGACGCTTCCCGCATGTGGCGGGCATGCGCTTCTACTACGACTCGCTCAAGCCTGCCGGCTCGCGCGTCGTCAAGATCGAGACGCTGCAGCCGGACGGCAGCTACGTCGCCATGAAGGAGGACGCGACCTACGAGCTCGCGACCAACGCCTTCACCGCGCGCGGCGGCGACTTCTACGACTCTCTGGCCAAGGCCTACAATGAAGGCCGAGTCGTGCCGCTCTATCT
Source organism: Paenibacillus sp. B01 (assembly GCF_009649995.1). Classification (NCBI taxonomy): domain Bacteria; kingdom Bacillati; phylum Bacillota; class Bacilli; order Caryophanales; family Paenibacillaceae; genus Paenibacillus; species Paenibacillus sp. B01. The sequence goes on from NZ_CP045802.1 coordinate 87,106, forward strand.
GCCGGACTATGAAGTGATGGAAGCTTATCTGAAGGAAAAGAAAACGATCGATGAGAGCACGGCTCCGGCGGGCCGCATCATCGACCTGAAAGGCAGCCCGCTGCCGGTCGATCCGACGCCAACGCCGACGTCGACAACAACGCCGACGCCAACGCCAACGTCGACAACAACGCCGACGCCAACGCCAACGTCGACAACAACGCCGACGCCGGCGCCAACATCGACGGCAACGCCGACAGGTACGGCGACGCCGCAGCCGACGGCTTCGACAACGCCTGCGCCTACGGCCAAGCCAGGGGCGATCACCGCTCCGCTGCAGCTGAGCGAACAGGCGGGCCTGACCGTCGGAACCGCGACCGTCGGAGCGGAGCAGGCGCTTGCCGCGCTGCAAGCCGCAGCCGACGGCAAGCTGACCATCGCTGCATCCGCAGCCGGTTCCTTCGACCGGACCGAGGTGACGCTCGCTTCCGGCACGGTCGCCGCCCTGCTGGGCGCGCCGAGCTTCCGCGAGGCAGCTGTATCCTCGCCGCAGGGCAGCTACGTCCTTACCCGCGCGCTGCTGGAGTCGCTGGCTAAAGGTGCCGCCAACGCCGCGCTGACCGTCAAGATCGGCAGCGCCCAGGCAGGCCTCGACCTCGCCAAGGCTGCGGGATTGCCGGCAATCGGCGCTGCCGAGTACGAGCTTGCGCTGACGGTCGACGGCAAGACGTCCGAGCCGAACCGCTTCGGCTCCTACGTTCCGCGCTCGCTCCGCCTCGCTGACACTGCAGCCGTGACGGCGATCGTGCGCCTCAGTTCCGACGCCTCCGGCCAGCTGGCCTACGTGCCGGTACCGTTCATCGTGCAGGACGGCCAGATCGTCTTCTTCAGCCGCGGCAACAGCAGCTATGTCGCCCTGGGCGGTGCAGCCGCCGCCTTCGCCGACATGCACGGCCACTGGGCCGCCGCGGCGGTGCAAGAGCTGGCCGGCAAGCGCATCGTCGCTGGCAAGACCGCTTCGGCGTTCGCTCCGGGCGATGCCGTGACGCGCGCCGAGTTTGCGGTGCTGCTGGCCCGCACGCTCGGCCTGACCGCCGGCTCCGCCGCATCGTTCACCGACATCGCGGCGGGAGCCTGGTACGCGGACGGCATCGCCGCCGCTGCCGAGGCGGGCCTGATCGGCGGCTACGAGGACGGCAGCTTCCGTCCGCAGCAGCGCATCACCCGCCAAGAGATGGCGGTCATGACGCTGCGCGCCGTGCAGCTGGCCGGGCGCCAGGCCTCCGCTCCGCAAGCGGAAGCCGTCGCCTTCGCCGACAGCGGCCGCATCGCCTCGTGGGCCCAGGCAGCAGCGGCGGAGCTTAGCCGCTACGGCCTCATCCAAGGCGACGACCAGGGCCGCTTCCAGCCGCTCGCCGGCGCGACTCGCGCCGAGAGCGCCGCGCTCCTGCAGCGCCTGCTGGCCCAAGCTTCGTTCGAATAGACATCCCTGTAAAAACGAACCGCTCCTCGGGATTTTTCCGAAGAGCGGTTCGTTTTATTGCGTTCAATGAGAGTTTCCTTTGATCCACATGTGCTGAAATGGAGGCAGCTGCATCTTTTAGGTGATGGAAGACAATCTAGAGGAAGGGACTTCCCGATGACTCCATTATCCAACAGGTAAAATTATTAACAGTTAATGAGAACTACTTTTCGGAATTTAGGACGAAGAAGACCGTCCCCTAAGGGGACGGTCTTCTCTTTTAAAGTACGTTTAATCTTTTTAGGACCGCAGTGGACAAAGTCCAAAGGGCATTGTTTAAGGCGCTCCAGACAGTATAGCATATATCTTTAGATAAATGCAATAGTTTATTGTGAGTCATTTTCTCGGCTTGCAGCTGCTGTATTAGTTGCCTGCTCCATTAGTTTGATAGCCGACGAATATCTGGGTGTAAACAGTTCCAAAATTTTATTATCGATTAAATCTAAAAATGGTGCGGGCAATTTAAACACTTTATCAGCAGCTCTTCTTGGCTTGTAGATCCGTAGTTTGCTAATCGGTTGTAATTGGTTTGGAATAGCAAAAGCCTCTTTTCCATTAAGATCTTCCAAAACTCCTATATATATTTCATGCTTATGTAAGATACTCCTAGGTTGGCTATTCTCAAGAGATCCGAGAGGCACGACATTTACGACCGGATTTGATTTCTCATTTTCATCCACTACGACTGCATAATGAAGTCCCCCGATTTCCGATCCTGGATTAAACCCAAAATTGACAAAGATGATCTCTCCACGATTATATTTTCGGAGCTTCGATGGTTCAAAACCTGTTTCCCACTTTAGGTACTTGTTTTGAGTTTCCATCCATTCCAAAAATATTTTTCCTCGTTTTAGTCCCATATTTTCAATGGTACGTTCTAAATCAGCGATTCTCTCCTTTAAAATGCTATGCCAATGAGCGTCTTCCTTTAAAATCGTCATCTCTTACCTCCTCTATGCATGTGAATTGAAAATATCATGCAGATCCAAATATTACAAACTAATCTAATTTCCTTGTATGAATGTTACGCCCGCATCCCTTGACATTCTCCCGCATAGGTTATATGGTTAGTTACATGAGTAATTAACCAATGTGGTGGTGAGGCAAGTTGAGCTTTCTCAAGGATGACGGGAGGCCGATCTTTCAGCAGATCGCGGAGAAGATCGAGGATGACATCGTAGACGGATCGCTCCCGGAGGAAGGGCAGGCGCCTTCGACGACGCATTTCGCCCAGTTCTACGGCATCAATCCGGCGACTGCGGCCAAGGGCGTCAATCTTTTGGTGGATCAAGGCATTCTCTACAAGAAGAGAGGGATCGGCATGTTCGTGGCGGAAGGGGCGCGGGAGCGCTTGATGGAAAGACGCAGGGAGCAGTTCTACGAGCAGTACGTCGTGCCGCTGCTGCGCGAGGCGGAGAAGCTCGGCATCGACAGCGGCCGGCTGGCGGCCATCATTCAGGAGAAAGGGAGGGGCTGAGCATATGATGACCGTCAAGGACCGGACGCAGGCCGCCTACGCGCTGGAGGCCGACCGGCTGACCAAGAGCTACGGCGCCCAAAAGGCGCTGGACGGCGTGAGCCTGAAGCTGGAGGCCGGCCTCATCCACGGCCTGCTCGGGCGCAACGGCGCGGGCAAGACGACGCTCATGAGCATCGCGACCGCGCAGCTGTTCGCCACGTCCGGCGAGGTCCGCATCTTCGGGCAGCAGCCGTACGAGAACCGCGAGGCGCTCAGCAAGATCTGCTTCATCAAGGAAAGCCAGAGATACCCGGATATGTTCCATGTCGAGGACGTGCTGGCGACGGCCCGCGCGCTGTATCCGAACTGGGACGAGGCGCTCGCCGGCGAGCTCGTGGAGTCGTTCCGCCTTCCCCGCCGCAAGAAGATCAAAGGCTTCTCGCGCGGCATGCTCTCCTCGGTCGGCATCGTCGTCGGGCTGTCGAGCCGGGCGGAGCTGACGCTGTTCGACGAGCCGTACCTCGGCCTCGACGCCGTCGCGCGCTCGCTGTTCTATGACCGCCTGATCGAGGATTACGCCGAGCATCCGCGCACGGTCGTGCTGTCGACTCATCTGATCGACGAGGTGAGCCGGCTGCTGGAGGCGATCCATGTCATCGACGGCGGCCGGCTGCTGCTGAGCGAGGATGCGGAGTCGCTGCGCTCCCGCGCCTACCGGGTGAGCGGCTCGGCCGCCAAGGTCGACGCCGTCACGGCGGGCCGGAGAGTGCTGCGCCGCGAGACGATCGGCGGCTCGGCTGTCGCCTCGGTGCTGGCCGGCGAGCCGGGCGAGAACGGCATCGCCCTGGCGCTTGAGGCTGGGCTGGAGGCGGAGCCGCTGCCGCTGCAGCAGCTGATCGTCGACCTGACGGCCCATGCGGCCCGCGGCAAGGAGGAATCGGCATGAATCGAGGACTGAAGAGCATCCTTACGATGTATCGGAGAGACAAATTCAACTGGCTGCTGCTGCCTTGGCTCATCCTGCTCTCCAGCTTCACGGTGAATCTGGTCGTCGCCTTCTCCATGAACCGCGGCGGCGGGGAGGAGTCGTTCACGACCGGAGGACTGCTGTCGATCATCATCTACATGTTTATCGTCGGCATGATATCCGTCTACTGGACCTTCAACTTCGCGCTCAGCCTATGCATCAGCCGGCGCGACTACTTTACGGGGAGCGGTATCGCCTTCCTCGCGATGTCGGCGTTCCACGGCGCGCTTCTGACGGTCGCGACCTCGATCGAGCAGGCGATCGGCGGCTGGTTCGGCATGCACTTCTTCGTCATTCCCTACACGACGGACGGTCCGTTCTGGCAGACGTTCGCGGTCTATTTCACGGTGCTGCTCTTCGCGGGCTACGGCGGCTTCGTGTCCGGCAGCTTGAGCCGGCGCTATGGCAAGCGGGGCAACTTCCTCTTGTACGGCGGCACGTTCATCCTCGGCGGCGCGTTCACCACGATCGCCTCGCTGCGCGGCTGGTGGGTTCCGATCTTCGACTGGATCTCCGGCCTCCAGATCAGCCTGCAGGGAGTCTGCCTGCTGCTGCTCGCGCTGGCCGTCCTGTTCGCGACGCTGTCCTGGCTCATGCTGCGCCGCTCGTCGGCGAGAGCCTGACCTCCCTTTGCCGCTTCCTTCGGGGAGCGGTTTTTTCTTTTCTCGACCGGGTTCGCTTATAATAGAGGAAAAGAAACGACGAGGAGCCCGCAGGCTCCCGCCGGAAGGAGCGCGAAAGAGCATGGCCAAGCTGTCGGAACCGTTCCGCCTGAAAGGGCTGGAGCTGAAAAACCGGATCGTCATGGCGCCGATGTGCCAATATTCCGTCGAGGAGCAGGACGGCACGCCGAACGACTGGCACTTCGTCCATTATGTCTCGCGCGCGGTCGGCGGCACCGGCCTCATCATCATGGAAATGACCAACGTCGAGCCGGACGGCCGCATCACCAGCCGTTGCCTCGGCCTGTGGGACGACGCGCAGATTCCGGCCTATGCCCGCATCGTGCGGGAATGCCAGCGCTACGGCGCGCGCGTCGGCGTGCAGATCGCCCATGCCGGGCGCAAGGCGACCGACGCCGAGCAGCCGGTCAGCAGCTCGCCGATCCCGGTCGAGCCGACCGGCTGGAAGACGCCGCGCGAGCTGACGACCGCGGAGGTGCGCGGTCAGGTCGGCCTGTTCCGCGAGGCGGCCCGGCGCGCGGTCGAGGCCGGCTTCGACACGATCGAGCTGCACGGAGCGCACGGCTACCTCATCCATCAGTTCCATTCGCCGTCGCTGAACCGCCGTACGGACGAGTACGGCCAGGACAAGCTCCGCTTCGGCTGCGAGGTGATCGCGGCCGTGCGCGAGGTCATGCCGGCGGACATGCCGCTCATCCTGCGCTTCTCGGCGACCGAATACATCGAAGGCGGCTACGAGCTCGACTACGGCCTGGAAATCGCCCGCCGCTACAAGGAAGCCGGCGTCGACATCCTGCATGTGTCGAGCGGCGGCGAGGCGCCGCCAAACGGCAAGCGCCAGCCCGGCAACTATCCGGGCTACCAGGTGCCGATGGCCCGCGCCGTGCGCGAGGCGGCCGGCATCCCGGTCATCGCGGTCGGCATGCTGGACGAGCCGGAGCTCGCGCAATCGGTCGTGCAAAGCGGCGACGCCGATCTCGCCGGGATCGGGCGCGCGCTGCTGCGGAATCCGTACTGGGCGGTCGACGCGCTTCTCAAGACCGAGGGGCTGCGCACGGAGCAGCCGGCCTACAAGCGCGGCTACCCGCTGAAGTAGCGCCCCGCCGGACGGCCGCACGGGCGCTCCCGCTGGCCCCGATCCGCCGAGCCGCAGGTCTAGATCTCTCCCGATGGGGCAACACTGAATGATAGAGTTCAATCTATCAGCGGGAGGGATTGCGATGAAGCAGATTCTGCTCATTACGGACGGCTGCTCGAACGTCGGCCTGAATCCGGTCGTGGCGTCGGCGGAAGCCTTTGCGGAAGGAATAACGGTGAACGTGGTCGGCGTGCTCGACGGAGGCGACCTCGGCGAGTACGGGGCCAAGGAGATCCAGGAGATCGCCCATGCGGGCGGCGGCATGAGCCGCATGGTCAGCACGCGGCAGCTGTCGCAGACGGTGCAGATGATGACGCGCAAGACGGTCGTGCAGACGATCCAGCAGGCGGTGCAGAAGGAGCTCAAGTCGGTGCTCGGCGGCACCGGCGCGCTCGAGGACCTGCCGCCGGAGCGGCGCGGGGAAGTCGTGCGCGTCATCGACGAGCTCGGCGAGACGAGCCGGCTGCGCGTCGCCCTGCTGATCGACGCCAGCGCCAGCATGAAGCCCAAAATCGCCGCCGTCGAGGAAGCGATCCGCGACCTCATGCTGAGCCTGCAGTCGCGTCAGGGCGAAAGCGAGCTGGCGGTATTCCATTTCCCGGGCGACCGGCACGGCGACGACGCGGCGCTCGACCGCGAGTGGACGAGCGATCTGAGCGGCGTGCAGGCGCTGTTTCCCAAGCTGCAGATGCGGGGCACGACGCCGACGGGACCGGCGCTTCGCCAGGTGATCCAGTATTATCGCGACAGCGCCGGCGACCGGCGAAGGGGCGGCGAGGAGGACGAGATGAGGAGTGGCTACGTCGGCTAAGCTTGATCTGGACCGGGGCATGGTCATTACGGGCAAGTGGCGCCGCCGCCGGTACCGCGTCGAGCGGATGCTCGGAGAAGGCGCCAACGGCAAGGTGTACCTGGTCCAGCAAGAGGGCCGGCTGCTCGCGCTCAAGGTCGGGATGGACACGGCGGACCTGCAGTCGGAGATCAACGTGCTCAAGGCGCTGGAGAAGCAGCAGCCGCGCGGCGGCGGGGCGAGTCCGTACCTGCTGGACGTGGACGACCTGAAGCTCGTCTCCGGCAAGGAGTACCCGTTCTACGTCATGCGCTACGTGCGCGGGGCCAAGCTGCCGGCTTTTCTGGCCGCGAGCGGCGACGAATGGTTTCCGCTGGCCGGATACAACCTGCTGCTGCGGCTCGCCGAGCTTCATGCCTCCGGCTGGGCATTCGGCGATCTCAAGATCGACAACGTGCTCGCGGCCGAGTACGGGCGCGTCGAGCTGATCGATTACGGCGGCGTGACCGCCTTCGGCAAGGGCATCCGCCAGTTCACCGAGATCTACGATCGCGGCTATTGGAACGCCGGCACCCGCGCTTCGGATGCCGGATACGACCTGTTCTCGTTCGCGGTGCTGTGCGTGCAGCTGTTCGCCGAAAAGGAGCTTCATCGGGCCGCCTCCGGCACGCTCCCGCAAAACCGCAGCGCGGGCGACGTGCTGAAGCTCGCCCAGGACGCGCCGCAGCTGCGGCCGTTCTCCGGCTGGCTGGCGCGCGCGCTCGCGGGCGGCTTCGCCGACGCGGCGGAGGCGTCCCATGCCTGGAAAGCCGTCATGCACCGCGTCTCCCGTCCCGCGAAGCCGGTGCCTTGGTGGACCAAAGCGCTGTTTCTTGCCGCCGCCGCAGGGCTGGCGGCTTCGGCGTTCTGGCTGGGCGGCGGGCTCGGCTAGAACGAGAGGATTCGACGACAAGGAGGAAGCGTCATGGCATCAACCGATTCCGGCCAGCCGGATCGTACGCGCCCGGAGCCGCTGAGGCCGCCGGCAAGCGCCGGCGATCCGGACCGCGTGCGTCGGGAGCTGCTGCGGATGGGAGCGGACGAGCGGCTCTGGGAGCCGGGCGACACGGTGCTCGTCGCCGTGAGCGGCGGGCCCGACTCGATGGCGCTGCTGCATGCGCTGCATGCCGCGGCGCCGCAGCTCGGCGTGTCCGTGGCCGCGGCGCATGCCGATCACGGGTTCCGCCCGCAAGCCTCCGCGCGCGAGGCCGAGACGGTGCGCGGCTTCTGCGCCCGGCTCGGCGTGCCCTGCGATACGGCCGAGCTGGACGTGCCCGCGCATCTGGCGGAGCATGGAGGCAACAAGCAGGCGGAGGCCCGGAGGCTGCGCTACCGCTTCCTGCTGGAGGCCGCCGAGCGGGCGGGGGCGCCGCGCATCGCGCTCGCCCATCATGCGGACGATCAGGCGGAGACGGTGCTCATGCGGCTGCTGCGCGGCAGCTCGTCGGCAGGGCTGTCCGGCATTCCGCTGCGGCGGCAGGAAGGAAAGGCGGAACTGATCCGCCCCCTGCTGCGTATACATAAGCCGGACCTGCTGGCCTACTGCGAGCGGCATGGCGTTCCGTACGAGGAGGACGCCAGCAATCGCTCGGCCGACTACACGCGCAATGCGATTCGGCTGGAGGCGATGCCTTATCTGGAGACGTTCAACGGACGGCTCGCCGAATCGCTCTGCCGGACGGCCGAATCGGCGTCGGCCGAGTCGGACTACCTCGATGCCAGGACCAAGGAGGTTTTCGCCTCGAGCGTCGTGTCCGAAAGAGGCGGTTTGACGATGTCCGGCGCGGCTTTTGCGGCCCTCCACGTCGCTTTACAAAGAAGATTGATTAAACTAATATTAGATTATCTTGCTCTGGAAATGGCGCCCTCCAGCTTTGACGAAGTGGAGCGGATCCGTGTCGGCGCGCTGTCCGGCACGCCTGCGAGCTGGCGGGTCGACCTGTCGAGAGGACTGCGGTTCCGACGGGAATACGGCCGGCTTGCCTGGACCCGCCGCGCGGACGAGAAGCCGCTGCCCTACGCGGTCGAGATCCCGGAGCCGGATGGCGTCTGGACGATCGCGGAGGCGGGGCTGGAGATCCGGTTCAGCGCCCATCGCCACACGAGGGACGGTACGGCGCGCTTCGCGGCTTCGGACGCGGACGCGCGGACCGCTTTTTTTGATTGGGACAAGCTGGAGCTCCCGCTGCTTCTCCGTCCTCGGCGCAGCGGCGACCGGATGCGTCCGCTGGGACTAAACGGCACCAAAAAGGTGCAAGATATGTTCGTTGACGGGAAGCTGCCTCCTTCCAGGAGGCCCTTCCTTCCGCTGCTGTGCGACGGCGGCGGACGCATCCTTTGGATTCCGGGCCTCCGCCGCTCGAGCCATGCGCTCGCGGACGAGGGCACGCGGCTGCTGCTGCGCGCCGAGGTTCGGCCGGCCGGCGGCTCGAGTGAGCCCGCCGGCGAATAACCGGACTTATTCCGCTCATAAGAATAGGATTAGACGATTCGGGAGGAACCATCATTGCATAATGACATTCAAGAAATTCTGCACAGCGAAGAGGAGATCCGCGACAAGGTCAAGGAGCTCGGAGAGATTCTGACCCGGGACTTCGAGGGCCGCAATCCGCTCGTCATCTGCGTCCTCAAGGGCGCGTTTATTTTCATGGCCGATCTGGTTAAAGAAATACGCGTGCCGCTGGAAATGGACTTCATGGCCGTCTCCAGCTACGGAGCCTCCACCAAATCCTCCGGCGTCGTCAAGATCATCAAGGATCTCGACGTCTCCGTCGAAGGCCGGGACGTGCTCATCGTCGAGGACATCATCGACAGCGGCCTGACGCTCAGCTATCTGATCGACGTGCTGGAGCGCCGCAACGCGAAGTCGGTGACGGTCGTCACGCTGTTCGACAAGCCGTCCGGACGCTCGGTCGACCTCAACGCCGACTATACCGGATTCACCCTTCCTCATGCTTTTGTCGTAGGCTATGGACTGGACTATGCCGAGTACTACCGCAACCTGCCGTACATCGGCATCCTCAAGCCGGAAGTCTACCGCAAATAAGCTAGAGTCCGCGAGGCTCGGAGCCCGCTTGGGTTCTGTTGAGATCGCCGGAGCGGCTATGGTAAAATATTTGAAGCGTCTTGAGAGGAGGTAGGGGATGAATCGAATCATCCGGAACACTGGATTTTACCTGCTTATTTTCCTGGTAACCGTCGGAATTGTGCAGTTCATCAGCGGTCAGGACGATAACACCGAAAAGATCTTCTACAGCGAATTCCGCCAGGAGCTCCAGGCGGACAACATCAGCAAGCTGACCGTGCAATTCGACAGTTACACGTATCTGGTGACCGGTGAATACAGAAAAGCGCCAGCGGGGGCTGAAAGCGAATCACTGAAGTTCTACACCTACACGAGTGCCGAGGAGTTCGCGGCCAAAGAGATCGACGACGCCGCGAAGCAGAACGGATTCGACTACGATTACAAGCCGATGAAAGGTCAAAGCATCTGGCTCACGTTCCTGACCTCCATCATTCCGTTCGTGATCATCTTCATCCTGTTCTTCTTCCTGATCAATCAGGCTCAAGGCGGCGGCGGAAAAGTCATGAACTTCGGCAAGAGCAAGGCTCGTTTGTATAATGAAGAGAAAAAGCGCGTGACGTTCGAGGACGTCGCCGGCGCCGACGAGGAGAAGCAGGAGCTCGTCGAGGTCGTCGAGTTCCTCAAGGATCCGCGCAAGTTCGCCGCCGTAGGCGCCCGCATTCCGAAGGGCGTCCTGCTGAACGGACCTCCGGGCACAGGCAAGACGCTGCTTGCCCGCGCGGTCGCCGGCGAAGCAGGCGTGCCGTTCTTCAGCATCTCGGGCTCCGACTTCGTCGAGATGTTCGTCGGCGTCGGCGCTTCCCGTGTCCGCGACCTGTTCGAGAACGCCAAGAAAAACGCGCCGTGCATCATCTTCATCGATGAGATCGACGCCGTCGGACGCCAGCGCGGCGCCGGCCTTGGCGGCGGCCACGACGAGCGCGAGCAGACGCTCAACCAGCTGCTCGTCGAGATGGACGGCTTCGGCGCCAACGAGGGCATCATTATCGTCGCCGCGACGAACCGTCCCGACATCCTCGATCCGGCGCTGCTCCGTCCGGGCCGCTTCGACCGCCAAATCACGGTCGACCGTCCCGACGTCAAGGGCCGCGAGGCCGTGCTCAAGGTGCATGCCCGCAACAAGCCGCTCAACAAGGACGTCAAGCTCGACGTCGTCGCCAAGCGGACGACCGGCTTCACCGGCGCCGATCTGGAGAACCTGCTCAACGAGGCCGCGCTGCTTGCGGCGCGCCGCAACAAGAAGGACATCGCCATGATCGAGATCGACGAGGCAGTCGACCGCGTCATCGTCGGCACCGAGAAGAAAAGCCGCGTCATCAGCGACCGCGAGAAGCGGATCGTCGCTTACCACGAGGCGGGCCATACGATCATCGGCTACTTCCTCGAGAACGCCGACATGGTGCATAAAGTGACGATCATCCCGCGCGGACGCGCCGGCGGCTACGTCATCATGCTGCCGAAGGAAGACCGCATGCTGATCACCAAGCAAGAGATGCTCGACAAGATTACCGGCCTGCTCGGCGGCCGCGTCGCCGAGGAGCTGTTCATCGGCGAGATCGGCACCGGCGCCTACAGCGACTTCAAGCAGGCGACGAGCATCGTGCGCAGCATGGTCATGGAATACGGCATGAGCGACAAGCTCGGCCCGATGCAGTTCGGCAGCTCGCAGGGACAGGTGTTCCTCGGCCGCGACATCGGCCACGAGCAGAACTACTCCGACAAGATCGCCTATGAGATCGACCAGGAGATGCAGACGTTCATCAACGAATGCTACGAGCGCGCCAAAAACCTGCTCACCGAGCGGAGCAAGGAAGTCCACCTCATCGCACAGACGCTGCTGCAGCAAGAGACGCTCGATCTCGAGCAGATCCGCAACCTGCTGGAGACCGGATCGGTCGAAGGCAACGGCGTAGGCGGCGAGGGCGGCGAAGGCTCCGAGCCAGGCGGCGAGCCGACGATCGACTCCATCGGCGGCGTCAAGGTCCGCATTCAAGGCCGCGAGCCGGGCGATGCCCCAGGCGGTGAAGGCATCCGCGAAGGCTCCGATGCCGCGCCTGCCGATTCGGCCGCCGGCGGCGAGCCGGGCCCGACAGACAAGGCGTGACAATCGAACTATTCGGCGCAGCCCCCATGCACATTTGTGCATGGGGGCTGTTGCTTCTGTTCAAGGCGTTCGGGTATAATAAGCGAGGGTCAGGGAATAATGAGATCAACTTGATGGAAGCCAAACCATGCATTGCGCACGAATATGTAACGTTGATGTTAGATATTTATGCTGCAATATGCATGTTCATCCGAAATGTTGTCATGAACCGACATTATATTCGGAATTTTATTTTGTAATGGCTTTCATTATGTCAGGATTAGTTACATTTTCTCGTTGACTCTTGATGAATATAGGCTATACTATCTATATCCAACCAATAACCTATGGTGAAGAACAGGGGAGAAAGACAAAGATGAAATGGACAAGCAAACCGTTCCATGTACTCAGCGTTTCCGCTCTGGCACTGATGCTCGTCGTTAGCGGCTGCGGCTCGAAGAGCAACAACTCCGAGACAAACAATGGCGGCGCGGCAGCGAACACCGAAAATGCAGGCGCAGGCAGCGATGCCGGCAAGGACTTCAAGATCGGCATGGTTACCGACGGCGGCGGCGTGAACGACAAATCGTTCAACCAATCCGCATGGGAAGGCCTGCAGCAGCTCGAAAAGGACACCGGCGCCGAGATCAAGTATCTGGAGAGCAAGGGCGAGAGCGATTTCGAACCGAACCTGAACCAGATGGTCAAAGCGGGCTATAACCTGACGTGGGGCATCGGCTTCATGATGAACAAAGCGATCACGACGGTCGCGACGCAAAACCCGGAAGCAAAGCTGGCGAGCATCGACAGCGAAGTGAGCGCTCCTAACGTCGAGTCCGTCATGTTCGCTGAGAACGAAGGCTCCTTCCTCGTCGGCGTCGTCGCAGGCCTGACGACCAAGACGAACAAAGTCGGCTTCGTCGGCGGCGTAGAAGGCGATCTGATCAAGAAGTTCGAAGCGGGCTTCGTGGCAGGCGTCGCAGCCGTCAACCCGGATGCCAAAGTAACGGTCCAATACGTCGGCGACTTCACCAAGCCTGACCTTGGCAAAGCATCCGCTGCGACGCTCTACAACGACGGCAACGACATCATCTACCATGCTGCAGGCGGCAGCGGCAACGGCGTCTTCACGGAAGCCAAAGACCGCGTCTCCAAAGGCGAAAAAGTATGGGTCATCGGCGTCGACAAAGACCAATCGATCGAGTTCGGCAACGACATCACGCTGACGTCGATGGTCAAGCGCGTCGACCAAGCGGTGCAAATCGTATCCCAGGAACTGATCGACGGCAACTTCAAAGGCGGCACGACCCGTACGCTGACGCTGAAGGACGGCGCTGTCGGCCTGCCGGAGAACAACCCGAACGTATCCGAAGACATCATGGCTAAAGTCAAGGAATACGAGACGAAAATCGTGAACGGAGAAATCACCGTTCCTGCGAAATAAGACACGCTTCAAATGGAATCAGACAAGGCCAGCCCCAGAGCCGGCCTTGTTCTTTTTCGCGTAAAGGGCTTGAGGGCAAGGAAAGGAGAGAGAGGCATGGGACAGCAGCCTATCGTGGCAGAGTTGAAAGGGATTACAAAGCGGTTCCCGGGCATCGTCGCGAATGACAACATCAGCCTCCAGCTGCGCAAAGGGGAAATCCATGCGCTGCTCGGCGAGAACGGAGCGGGCAAGTCGACGCTGATGAATATCCTGTTCGGCCTGTACCAGCCGGACGAGGGCCATATCGAGATCGACGGCAAGCCGGTCGTCATTGACGGCGCCGGCAAGGCCATCGAGCTGCGCATCGGGATGGTCCATCAGCACTTCAAGCTGGTCAAGCCGTTCACGGTCGCGGAGAACATCATCCTCGGCAACGAGCCGACCAAGGGCATCAAGGTCGACATCAAGGGCGCGGGCGAACGCGTGCGTCAGCTGTCGGACCAGTACGGCCTGAAGGTCGATCCGCACGTACGCATCGAGGACATCACCGTCGGCATGCAGCAGCGCGTCGAGATTCTCAAGACGCTGTACCGGGGCGCCGACATCCTGATCTTCGACGAGCCGACGGCGGTGCTGACCGTGCAGGAGATCGAGGAACTGATCGAGATTCTGCGCGCCCTCGCTCGCGAGGGCAAGTCAATCATCCTTATTACCCATAAGCTCAAGGAGATCATGGCGATCGCCGACACCTGCACGGTCATTCGCCGCGGCAAGGTCGTCGGCTCGGTCGCGGTCAAGGACTCGAGCGAGCGCCAGCTGGCCGAAATGATGGTCGGACGCTCGGTCAACTTCCAAGTGAACAAAGAGAAGTCCAAGCCGGGCAAGGCGATTCTCGAGGTGAGCGGCCTTACGGTCCAAGGCGAGCACGGCAAGGCAGTCGTCGATAACGTCAGCTTCCAGATCCGCGCCGGCGAGATCTATGGCATCGCAGGCGTCGACGGCAGCGGCCAGACGCAGCTTGTCGAGGCGATCACCGGCATGCGCAAAGCTAGCGGCGGCTCGGTTCGCATCCACGGGCAGGAGCTGCTCGGCTCGTCGGTGCGTCAGGTGACCGAGGCAGGCGTCTCGCATATCCCGGAGGATCGCCACAAGCACGGCCTCGTGCTCGATTTCTCCGTGAGCGAGAACATGGTCCTGGGTAATTATTACCGGGCTCCCTACACGCGCAGCGGCATTTTGAACTACAAGGCGATGGACGAAAACGCGACGAAGCTCGCGGCTGAATTCGACGTGCGCATGTCGAGCATCCATACGGAGGCGCGGTCGCTGTCCGGCGGCAATCAGCAGAAGGCGATCATCGCCCGCGAGCTGACGCGCGATCCGGAGCTGATCATCGCCGTGCAGCCGACCCGCGGCCTTGATGTCGGCGCGATCGAGTTTGTGCACAAGCAGCTGATCGAAGCCCGCAACGCCGGCAAGGCGGTGCTGCTTGTCTCGTTCGAGCTCGAGGAGCTGTACGGCCTCTCCGACCGTCTCGCCGTCATCTACGAGGGCCGCATCATGGGCCAGATGGATGCCGACGAGAAGAACGAAGAGCAGATCGGCCTCATGATGGCGGGCAACGCTCTCGGCAGCGCCGCGTCCGATACCGCCCTTAGACAGGGGGAAAGCTAAGTGCAAGCGTTCAACAAGATCTTCACCAAGCAGGAGACCTATGTGCCGTTCGTCGCGATCGTGCTCGGCCTGCTCGTCGGCGCCATCGTCATGTGGCTCGGCGGCTACAACCCGTGGGAAGCGTACGGAGCGATGCTCAACAAGATCTTCGGCTCGAAATACGATTTCGGCGAAGCGATCCGCCAAGTCACGCCGCTCATCTTCACCGGTCTCGCGGTCGCCTTCGCGTTTCGTGCCGGCCTGTTCAACATCGGCGCCGAGGGCCAGTTCATCACCGGCATGACGGCCGCCACGTGGATCGGCATCAACCTCGACCTGCCGTGGTTCATCCACATGCCGCTCGCCGTCATCGTCGGCGGCATCGCTGGCGCGCTCTGGGCCGGCATCGCCGGCTGGCTGAAGGCTTCGCGCGGCGTCAACGAGGTCATCTCGACGATCATGCTCAACTGGATCGCCTACTACCTCGCCAACTACATGGTGCGCGTCGTCATGGTCGAGTCGGGACAGAACCGCTCCAAGGACATCCAGGAGACGGCCTCGGCCTCGATGGACTGGCTTGTCAGCATCCTCGACAACGCCCGCGTCCATTGGGGCACGCTGGTCGCGGTGCTGTGCGCGTTCGTCTTCTACTATATCCTGTGGCGCACCCGCCAAGGCTATGAGCTGCGCGCCTCCGGCTTCAATCCGGACGCGGCCCACTATGCCGGCATCAACGTCAAGGGCAGCATCGTCAAGGCGATGATGATCTCCGGCGCGCTCGCCGGCCTGGGCGGCGCGTTCGAATCGCTCGGCGTGTTCAAGTCGATGGCGGTCATGAACGCCTTGCCGGGCTACGGCTTCGACGGCATCGCCGTCTCGCTGCTCGGCGGCAACAATCCGTTCGGAATCATCTTTGGCGGCTTGCTGTTCGGCTTCCTCAGCTACGGCTCCACCGGCATGAGCTTCGAGGCCGACGTGCCGAACGAGATCATCCGCATCGTCATCGGGGCGGTCATCTTCTTCGTCGCCAGCCACGGCATCGTCAAATGGTTCCTCAAGCCGTTCTTCCGCAAACGGCGCGAAGAAAGGAAGGAGGCGGCCTAGATGGATACAATCGGTCTTCTGCTCAATACGACGCTGGTCTTCTCGACCGCTCTCATTCTGGTCGCGCTCGGCGGCATCTTCTCGGAGCGCTCGGGCGTCGTCAACATCGGCCTCGAGGGCCTCATGATCATCGGCGCCTTCAGCTCCGCCGTCTTCACCTATTACGGCCATGAGTGGGGCCTCGGCGGCGCGTCGGCCTGGTTCGGCGTGCTGATGTCGATCGTGCTCGGAGCGGCGTTCTCGCTGCTGCATGCGGTCGCGACGATCACGTTCAAGGCCAATCAGGTCATCATCGGCGTCGTCATCAACATCCTGGCGCTCGGCCTGACGGTTTACCTCGTCAAGAGCTTGTTCAATGGTTCGGGCCAGACGGAGAACCTGTCCGGCATCGCGTTCACCAAGTACAACGTGCCGTTCCTGTCGGACATCCCGCTGATCGGCGACGCGCTGTTCAAGGCGTACCCGACGACGTACCTGTGCTACCTGCTCGTTTTCGTCAGCTGGTACGCGCTTTACCGCACGCGCTTCGGCCTGCGCCTGCGCTCGGTCGGCGAGCATCCGGGCGCGGCCGACACGGTCGGCATCAGCGTCACCAAGTACCGCTACATCGGCGTCCTGCTGAGCGGCGCGCTCTCCGGCCTCGGCGGCGCGACGATCTCGCTGACGACGACGTACGACTTCTCGCACACGACGATCAGCGGCCAAGGCTTCATCGCGATCGCGGCGGTCATCTTCGGCCGCTGGCATCCGATCGGCGCGGCCGCAGCGGCGCTGTTCTTCGGGTTCACGCAAGCGCTCCGCTTCCAGGCGGGCCTGTTCGACTGGTCGAAGTCGATTCCGAACGAGTTCCTGTACATGCTTCCGTACGTGCTGACTTTGCTCGTGCTGGCGATCGCCGCAGGCAAGAGCCGGGCTCCGGCCGCAGTCGGCGAGCCTTACGATCCCAGCAAGCGCTGATTTTCCCCAGCTTCCCGCACTTGCGGGAGAGCCAGTGAAGCAGGCTTTTCCCCGGCTTCCCGCACTTGCGGGGAGCTTTTTTCTTTCCGTTTCAATTTCCTGGGAAATGGTCTTGAAATCGCTTGAACCGTCGGTTGACAGTGTACCCGGCGAAGTGTAAATTAGGTGTACTGATTCGTCACTTCTTTGTAACATGTGAATCATTTCACTTGCTTGAAACGGCTTCCGTTCCCTATTGAGACGGGGACGAATGCCGCATACTATACGGGTCGGCTCGGCATGACAAGCGGCTGGCGACTCGATGGACCGAAGGAGAGGAAGCGCCGTGGAAGCACTGGCTCTGGAACGCAAGGCAGAGCAAAACCGGGAATTGCGGGAGAGGCTGCTGCAGCTCAAGAAGGAGCGCAACGCGATCATTCTCGCCCACTATTACCAGCGGGACGAAATTCAGGAAGTGGCCGATTTCCGGGGAGATTCCTTTTTGCTCGCCCAAAAGGCCGCTGAGACGGATGCGGACACGATCGTATTCTGCGGCGTGCACTTCATGGGGGAGAGCGCCAAGATTCTCGCTCCGAACAAGACGGTCATCATTCCCGACGAGCGCGCCGGCTGCCCGATGGCCGACATGGTCAACGTCGACGGGCTCCGCAAGCTGAAGGCCCAGCATCCGAACGCCAAGGTCGTCACGTACATCAACTCCTCGGCCGAAATCAAGGCGGAGACCGACATCTGCTGCACGTCGGCGAACGCCGTCAAGGTCGTCAACTCGGTCGAAGGCGACGAGATCATCTGGGTGCCGGACAAAAACCTCGGCCACTACGTCCAGCAGAAGACGGACAAAAAGATGATCATCTGGGAAGGCTACTGCAATACGCATGACATGCTGACCGTCAAGGACGTCGAGGAGATGAAGGCCAAATATCCGAACGCGGAGTTTGTCGTCCATCCCGAATGCCGTCCGGAAGTCGTCGCGCTCGGAGATTTTGTCGGCAGCACGACTGCGATCATCAAATACTGCAAGGAATCGCCGAACAAGGAATTCATCGTCGGCACCGAGGACGGCACCGGCTACCAGCTTCGCCTGGACAGCCCGGACAAGACGTTCCATTTCGCCACGAAGTATCTCGTCTGCCCGAACATGAAGGTCAACAACCTGAAGAAGCTCGTGCGCTGCCTGGAGAACATGTCTCCGCAGATCTACGTGCCGCCGCAGGTTGCCGACAAAGCCCGTCTGTCCCTGGAGCGCATGCTGCTGGTCAAGTAGCCATGCGCTACTCCCATGTTCGGAGGAGAACCGACCTATGATTCCTAGATATCTGGTGGAGCTCGACCTGGACGCCCTGCCTGTCGTCGAGAAGGACGTCATCGTCATCGGGGCCGGCATCGCCGGCCTTTTCACCGCCCTGCGGGCGAGCGAGCGCGGCTCGGTGCTCATGATCACCAAAAAATCGCTCCTCGACAGCAATACCCGCTACGCCCAGGGCGGCATCGCGGCCGTCATCTCCGACGAGGACAAGCCGGAGTTCCATCTTCAGGATACGCTCGTCGCCGGAGCCGGGCTATGCGACGAGGACGCCGTCGGGGTGCTCGTCCATGAAGGGCCGAAGGGCATCCGCACGCTCATCAACATGGGCACGCAGTTCGACCGCGAGAACGGCGAGTTCGCCCTGACCAAGGAAGGCGCGCACAGCCAGCGCCGCATCCTGCACGCCAACGGCGACGCGACCGGCTACGAGATCGTGCGCGCGCTGTCCGAGCGCGCGCTGGCGAACGAGGACATCGAGGTATGGGACGACCATTTCGCGATCGACCTCATCACGCGGGACGGCGAATGCTGCGGCGCGCTCGTGCAGAAGCCGGACGGAAGCCGGGTGTTCGTGCGCGGCAAGGCGACGATCCTTTGCACCGGCGGCACCGGGCAGATGTACCGCTATACGACCAATCCCGAGGTGGCGACCGGCGACGGCGTGGCGATGGCCTACCGGGCCGGCGCCTACATCCGGGACATGGAGTTCATCCAGTTCCACCCGACGACGCTCTGTTATCCGGGCGCGCCGCGCTTCCTCATCTCCGAGGCGGTGCGCGGCGAGGGAGCGGTGCTGCGCAACATCCACGGAGAGCGCTTCATGGAGCGGTACCACCCGCAGCTGGAGCTCGCGCCGCGCGACGTCGTCGCCAACGCGATCGTCAGCGAGCTGGAGCAGACCGGCGCGACATTTGTCTATCTCGACGTCACGCATGAATCCGAGGAGATGGTGCGCCACCGCTTCCCGACGATCTACGAGACCTGCCTGCAGTACGGGCTCGACCTGACGACGGACTGGATCCCGGTCGCTCCGGCCGCGCATTATACGATGGGCGGCGTACGCACCGATCTGAACGGGGAAACGAACATCCGCCGCCTGTTCGCCTGCGGCGAGGTGTCTTCGACCGGCGTGCACGGCGCGAACCGGCTGGCCAGCAACTCGCTGTCCGAGGCGATCGTGTTCGGCCGCCGCATCATCCACCGCATCCACGAGCTGCCTCCGCTGGAGGGCGAGGTTCGCGTGCGCGAGGAGCGCGCGGGCCATGACGCCGTGTCGCGGCAGGCCGTCGTCGAGAAGCGGCTCAAGCTGCAGAAGGTGATGGTCCGCTATATCGGCCTGCGCCGCAGCGCGGACAGTCTCGCCAAAGGACTGGGCGAGCTGAAGCGGCAGCTGCCGTTTTTCACGACGGAGATGACGAAGCGCGAAGATTTCGAATTTGCCAATCTGCTGACGAACGCCTTGCTGACGGCGGAATCCGCCGCGGCGCGCGAGGAAAGCCGCGGCGCGCACTACCGCGTGGACTTCCCGCAGCGGGACGACGGGCGTTGGCGCAAGCATACGGTGCTGCATCGAGTGCAGGGCCAGACGGAGGAGAAGATCGATGATGCAGCGATCCGCTGAGCACGGACTCGGCTTGGAAGGATACGATACGGGACTGCGCGAGAGCATCCGCGCCTGGCTGGCCGAGGACATCGGCACCGGCGACATCACGACGCGCTCGACGATTCCGGCGGACAGCGTGATGAAGGCTGTCATCCACGTCAAGGAAGACGGCATCGTCGCCGGACTGCCGGTCGCGCAGGCGGTGTTCGGCGTCGTCGATCCGGAGCTCGTCTTCACCGCGCTCGTAAGCGACGGCGATGCCGTAGCCAAGGGCACGGTCATCGCCGAGGTCTCGGGCCGCACGCACAGCATCCTGACGGGTGAGCGCCTGGCGCTCAACCTGATGCAGCGGCTGTCCGGCGTCGCGACGAAGACGAGGCAGTTCGTCGATGCGCTCGGCGGCCTTCCGGCGCGCCTCGTCGACACGCGCAAGACGACGCCGGGCCATCGCCGCCTGGAGAAGTACGCGGTGCGCGTCGGGGGCGGCTCGAACCACCGGTTCGGCCTGTACGACGCCGTCATGATCAAGGACAACCATATCAAGGGAGCCGGAGGCATCGGGGCGGCCGTAGCGGCCGCGCGCGCGGCCATCCCCCATACGATGAAGATTGAGGTCGAGACCGAATCGCTGGGCGAGGTCGGCCAGGCGCTCGACAGCGGAGCGGACATCATCATGCTCGACAATATGGAGCCGGAGCTCATGCGCGAGGCGGTCGCCCTTATTCGCGGCCGCGCCCCTCATGTCATCGTCGAGGCGTCCGGCGGGGTCTCGCTGGAGACGGTGCGAGGCATCGCGGAGACGGGCGTGGACGTCATTTCCGTCGGCGGGCTCACCTACTCGTTCCGCTCGCTCGACATCAGCCTCGACCTCGGCGGCAAAAAAGGGAGGGCGTAAGCGGTGATCGTCGTCATTGACGTAGGCAACACGAACATCGTGCTCGGCATCTATCGCGGCAGCGAGCTGCTCCATCACTGGCGGATGAGCACGAACCGCTCGGCGACGAGCGACGAATACGGAATGATGGTGTACAACCTGTTCCACTATGCGGGCATCTCGCTGGACGAGATCCGCGGCGTCGTCGTCTCGTCGGTCGTGCCGCCGCTCATGCGGACGCTGGAGCAGCTGTCCACGACCTATCTCAAGCATGCGCCGCTCGTCATCGGCCCCGGCATCAAGACCGGGCTGAACATCCGCTACGAGAATCCGCGCGAGGTCGGCGCCGACCGCATCGTCAATTCCGTCGCCGGCATCGAGAAGTACGGCGCCCCGCTCATCGTCGTCGACTTCGGTACGGCGACGACGTTCGACTACATCGACGAGAGCGGAGCGTACCTTGGCGGAGCGATCGTCCCCGGCATCGGCATCTCGACCGAGGCGCTGTACCAAAAGGCGGCGAAGCTGCCGCGCATCGAGCTCGTCAAGCCGCGCAGCGTCATCGGCCGCAATCCGGTCACCTCGATGCAGGCGGGCATCATTTTCGGCTATGCGGGCCAGGTCGACGGCATCGTGCGGCGCATCTGCAAGGAGTTCGACAACCATCCCCGCGTCGTCGCAACCGGCGGGCTCGCCGATCTGATCGCCGCGGAGTCGGAGACGATCGAGCGGGTCGACCATTTGCTGACGCTCGAGGGGCTGCGCCTCATCTACGAGCGCAATCAGGACTGACTTCATCCATCGACGCCCCTGTCCGGCTTGGACGGGGCGCCGATTCATTTTACCGGGACGAATCCGGACAGGAGGGATCGCATGAGCGACACGACGAAGGACTATCTGGTGCGCGGGACGGCGTGGGGCGGCAAGATTCGCGTCTTCGCCGCGCGCACGACGGAGCTGACGCGCGAGCTGCAGCGCCGCCACGGCACGCTTCCGACCGCATCGGCCGCGCTCGGCCGCACGGCGGCCGTCGGCGCGATGATGGGCATCATGCTCAAAGGCGAGGAGAAGCTGACGCTGCAGGTCAAGGGCGACGGACCGATCGGCGCGATCGTCGTCGACGCCAACGCCCGCGGCGAAGTGCGCGGCTACGTCGACAACCCGCAGGCGCATCTGCCTCCGAACGCGCAGGGCAAGCTGGATGTCGCCGGCGTCGTCGGCACGACCGGCTATGTGCATGTGACCAAGGATCTCGGGCTCAAGGAGCCGTACCGCGGCAGCGTGCCGATCATCTCGGGGGAGCTCGGCGAGGATTTCACCTATTACTTCGCCTCCTCGGAGCAGACGCCCTCGGCGGTCGGCGTCGGCGTGCTCGTGGACGTGGACGGCAGCGTGCTGCATGCCGGCGGCTTCATCATCCAGCTGCTGCCGGGCCTCAGCGACGCGGAGATCACCCGTCTCGAGCATGCGCTCGGCCATCTGCCGCATGTGACGGCGCTGCTGGACCAGGGCGAGACGCCGGAAGAGATTTTGCGCTGGGTCGTCGGCGACGAGCTGACGGTGCATGAGACGCTGCCGGTCGGCTTTGCCTGCCCGTGCAGCGAGGAGCGCGTGGAGCAGACGCTCGTCAGCCTCGGCGAGGCCGAGCTGCGCCAGCTGATCGAGGAGGACGGCGAGGCGGAGGTTCAGTGTCATTTCTGCAATGAAGCGTATGTGTTCGATCGCACCAAGCTGGAGAGGCTGCTGCAGGAAGCGACTTCGGAAAGCGGGAAATAGAGGGAAGCGGAGCATGGGCAGAGACAAGGCGTTGAAAACAATCATCGGCCTTCAGGCGGCCTGCATGATCGTGCTGGCCGCGTTCGTGCTGGCGGGGCAGCTGCGCGGCGAGCCGGTCCTCGTGCCTGTCGGAGCGCAGGTCGGGGAGAACGGAGAGGACGGAGGCGACGGTACGGCCGCTGTCGTCGGCAGCGATGTGATCGCGGAGTCGGAGCTGGCGGCGCGGCTGCGCGATCAGTACGGGGAGAGCGTGCTGCAGACGATGATGATCCGCTCCGCGCTCGATCAGGAGAGCGCCAAGGCCGGCCTGGCCGTGACGGAAGCCGAGATCGAGGCGGAGCTGCAGGCGCAGATGGAAGGCTACGGCGACGAAGAGGGCTTCTACCGCGAGATGGAGAGCCAGTTCGGCCTGGACCGGGACGAGGTATATGAGGAAGCGATGTACCGCCTCCTGATGGAGAAATGGATGACCCAGGACATCGCCGTCAGCGACGACCGGGTCGACACGTACTTGCAGGAGCATGAATCGGAGCTGCGGCCGGCTCCGCGCGCCCATCTGCGCTGGATCGTCAGCGCTTCCCGCGCGGAAGCCGAGGCGCTGCTCGGCCGGCTGGAGGCCGGCGAGGATTTCGCCGAGCTGGCCCGCCGGCACTCGCTCGACGAAGCGACGGCGGAGCTCGGCGGCGATCTCGGCGTCGTCGAGGAAGGCGACCCGTTCCTCGATCCGGGCGCGGCGGCCGCGGCGGCGGAGCTGGCGGAGGGCGAGCTCGGCGGGCCGGCGGAGGTGGAGGGCGGATTCGCCCTCGTGCAGCTGCTGGAGCGCGAGTCGCCGCCGGCGCTGGACGAGCAGGTGCTGCGCTCCAAGGTGCGGCGCCTCATCGCTCTCGACGAGGCGGGCTCGCTGAAGGAAGGCGAGCAGCGGCTGCTGCGTCAATACGGCGCTCGGACGGGCGCCGACGCCTCCCCGCAGCCGGCCCCATCGGCCAGCGGATAGCGGTTTTGCGTTAGACTTTTACATTGGCCCAAGGTCTCTTCATCGCAGGCTTGACAAGGGCCGAAAGGCCTTGTTAAGATAGAAACAGCTAATAACCTACTATTTTAGTCGGGATATAGATGAGGAGGCAGTTGGACGATGGCCAGAATTGTGCAGAATGTGACCGAACTGATCGGAGATACTCCGCTTGTCCGTTTGAACCGCTTGGTGCCGGAAGGCAGCGCGGAAGTATATGTGAAGCTTGAGTATCAGAATCCGGGATCCAGCGTCAAGGACCGCATCGCAATCAGCATGATCAACGTCGCCGAGGAGCAAGGCCTGATCAAGCCGGGCGTCTCGACGATCGTCGAGCCGACGAGCGGCAACACGGGCATCGGCCTGGCCATGGTCGCAGCGGCCAAGGGCTATCGCGCCGTCCTCGTCATGCCGGAGACGATGAGCCTTGAGCGGCGCAACCTGCTGCGCGCCTATGGCGCGGAGCTCGTGCTGACGCCGGGAGCCGAGGGCATGAACGGCGCGGTCAAGAAGGCCGAGCAGCTCGCGGCCGAGAACGAGGACTACTTCCTGCCGCAGCAGTTCAAAAACCCGGCGAACGTCAAAATTCACCGCGAGACGACAGGACCTGAGATCGTGGAAGCGATCAACTCGCTGGACGGCAAGCTCGATGCGTTCGTCGCCGGCATCGGCACGGGCGGCACGATCAGCGGCACCGGCGAAGTGCTCCGCCAGAGCTTCCCGGACATCAAGATCG
The DNA here is from genome assembly GCF_009649995.1 of Paenibacillus sp. B01. NCBI lineage: Bacteria > Bacillati > Bacillota > Bacilli > Caryophanales > Paenibacillaceae > Paenibacillus > Paenibacillus sp. B01. Next base: position 111,355 of record NZ_CP045802.1, read on the forward strand.
TCGCGGTCGAGCCTTCGGCATCTCCGCTGCTGTCGGGCGGCAAGCCGGGCGGCCACAAGATCCAGGGCATCGGCGCCAACTTCATCCCGGATATCCTGAACCGCGACATCTACGACGAAGTCATCACCGTCGAAAATGAAGAAGCGTTCGACTACGCTCGCCGCGCCGCCAAGGAAGAGGGCCTGCTCGTCGGCATCAGCTCCGGCGCCGCCATCTCCGCCGCGCTGCAGGTCGCAGCCAAGCTCGGACCGGGCAAGCGCGTCATCGCGGTCGTTCCTTCCAACGGCGAGCGCTACCTGAGCACCGCGCTGTTCAACTTCGAGAACTAATCCTTCATTTCCGGCCGCCGGCCTTTCCTTCGGGAGGGGACCGGCGGTTTTTTCATTGAAAAGAAGACGTCCTGCAGACAAGCCATTTCGCTGCGCAAGCCGAGCCTTTCTCCGATCCTTCTGGAAGCCAGCCCATAGGCAATAGTTTAAACCGAAGAGCGAAGCGGACGGGGGCTCGTGGAGAAGCGGCAGCGGTTCCCTTGGAGGCCGGATTCCTTCCTTTCTGGGAGAATACATTCACAGGAATCTGGGCTCCAGGGAGATCGGAACGAGTTCCCGTCCGCGAAGCGGGCAACGGTTTCGGCATGATCCAGGGAGATCGGAACGAGTTCCCGTCTGCGAAGCGGGCAACGGTTTCGGGCAATCGGTTTCCGGCCTGCATGGCCTTTAGCCAAAGGGGTTGATTTTGCACCGACGACACGATACGATCAGGCGATAGACAGAGAGCGAGCACGGAAGGCGAGGTAGGCGCAACGAATGAAGGGGAACATCTGCATCTCATGGGAGCAGTGGCAGGAATGGCTGCGAGACGGAACGAGCTACGCGTCGCTGCCGGTGCTGGCGCGAATGGACCTGCCGTACGGAGAAGCGCTGCCGGCTTCATGGGAGCCGGCATGGCACGAGCAGGAGCCGTATTCGATCCTGCTCGAAAGCGGCAAGACGGGCCGCTATACGTATCTGGGCCGGCAACCGGCGGCCGTGCTGCGGGCCAAGGGCGGCGAGGCGCAGGTATGGACGCGCCGCGCTGCCGGCGGCTACGAGCCGTCGCAGGCCATCGCCGCCGATCCGCTCGAGGCGGTGCGCCGCTGGATGGACGGGCGCAAGGCGCCGCGCCTGCCGGGCGGTCCGAAGTTCGCGGGCGGCATCGCCGGCTACTGGAGCTACGACGTGGCGCGCGCCATCGAGCGGCTGCCGGAGCTGGCGGCCGATGACCTGGAGCTGCCCGAGGCGCTGTTCCTGCAGCTGGACGAGCTGTGGATCCATGACCGCGAGCAGCGCTGCGTCTACGCCGCCGTGCAGGCTCCCCTGGCCGCCCTGGCGGGCGAAGGCTCGGAGGCCGCCGCTGGCGAGGCGGCCCTCAGATCAGCCTACGACGCGGCTGCCGCCCGCGCGCTCGAGCTGCTGGAGCAATGGGCCGCCTGGGCTTCGTCGCCGGCTTCGCTGCATCATGCCGGCTCCCGCCGGGAGCTGCTGGAGCGGACGGAAGCGGGCGGCGAGCTTCCGTTCCCGGACGTTCCCGCGGATGCGACCAGTCCTTTTCCCCGCGAGCGGTACAAGGACGCCGTGCGCGCCATCCAGCGCTACATCGCGGCAGGCGACGTGTTCCAGGTGAACCTTTCGCTGCGGCAGCAAAAAGCCATGGAAGCCTCGCCGGAGGAGCTGTACGAATGGCTGCGCCTCATCAATCCTTCGCCGTACATGGGCCTGCTGCGGACGCCGGAATTCCAGCTCGTCTCCGCCTCGCCGGAGCTGCTCGTCGAGCTCGCGGACGGGAAGCTGTACACGCGGCCGATCGCCGGCACCCGCCGCCGCGGCCGCACGCCGGAGGAGGACGCCGAGCTGGAGCTCGAGCTGCGCACGAACGAAAAGGAAACGGCCGAGCATATCATGCTGGTCGACCTGGAGCGCAACGATCTCGGCCGGGTGTCCCGCTATGGCACCGTGCGGGTCGAGGAGCTGATGGTCGTGGAGCGCTACTCGCATGTGATGCATCTCGTCTCGCAGGTGAACGGGGAGCTCATGCCGGGCCGGGACGCGTTCGACGTCATGCGCGCCGTCTTCCCCGGGGGCACGATCACCGGAGCGCCCAAAATCCGCACGATGGAGATCATCGAGGAGCTCGAGCCGGTGCGCCGGGGGCCGTATACGGGCTCGATGGGCTGGATTGACTATAGCGGGGATATGGAATTTAATATTATTATCCGCACGATGGCGGTCAAGGACCGCGTCGCGCACATCCAGGCGGGCGCCGGCATCGTGATCGATTCCGATCCCGAGCGGGAATACCGCGAATCGATCAGCAAGGCAAGGGCGCTCTGGCGCGCCTTCCACTACGCCGGGCTGCACGGCTCGGCATCAATCGACAGGGGGATGGACGCATGATCCTGGTCATCGACAACTACGACTCCTTTACGTACAATCTGGTGCAGTATCTGGGAGAGCTCAAGCAAGACATCCTCGTCAAGCGCAATGACGAGATCACGCTGGACGAGATCGCCGAGCTCGCTCCGGACCACATCCTCATCTCTCCGGGGCCGTGCTCTCCCAACGAGGCGGGCATCAGCCTCGCGCTGATCGAGCGCTTCAAGGGCGAGATTCCGATCCTGGGCGTCTGCCTCGGCCATCAGGCGATCGGACAGGCGTTCGGCGGCGAGGTCGTGCGCGCGGAGCGGCTCATGCACGGCAAGACCTCTCCGATCCACCATACGGGCCGGGGCGTGTTCCAAGGCCTGCCGTCCCCGTTCACGGCGACCCGCTACCACTCCCTCATCGTGCGCCGCGAGACGCTGCCGGACGAGCTGGAGATTACGGCCGAGACGGCCGAGGGAGAGATCATGGGACTGCGCCACAAGCGCTACCCGGTGGAGGGCGTGCAGTTCCATCCCGAGTCGATCATCACCGAGAACGGCCTCTCCATGCTGCGCAGCTTCCTGGCGGAAAAGGCCCCGGCTTCGAAATGAAGATCGCCTATAACGGAGCCGTGGTGAGCGCCGGAGATGCCCGCATCTCGGCATTCGACCACGGCTTTTTGTATGGCATGGGCCTGTTCGAGACGTTCCGCACCTACGGCGGCAGGCCGTATTTGCTGGAGCGGCATCTGCGGCGGCTCGCCGAAGGCTGCCGGGAGCTGCGCATCCGGTACGAGCCGGACGCGGAACGGCTGGAGGCGCTGATCCGCCGGACGGCGGAGGCGAACGGGCTGTCAGGCGACGCGTACGTGCGGCTGACCGTCTCCGCCGGAGACGGCGGCCTCGGCCTGCCGGCGGGAGATTACGAGGAGCCGCAGGAGCTCGTCATGGTCAAGCCGCTGCCGGCGGCGGCTCCCGGCTTGTACGAGCGGGGCCGGGAGCTGCGCCTGCTGCGGACTCCGCGCAATACGCCGGAGCTCGCCACGCGGCTGAAGTCGCTTCATTATATGAATTGCATCGCCGCCAAGCGGGAGCTGGCGGATACGGACGCGGCTCCGGGAGCCGAGGGCCTGATGCTGACCGCGGACGGCCGGCTCGCGGAAGGAATCGTCAGCAATCTGTTTTTTGTCGCAGACGGCGAAGTCCGCACGCCCTCGCTCGACACGGGCATCCTGTCCGGCATCACGCGGGAGCGGGTGCTCGAGCTGGCGCAAGCCGCCGGTCATCCCGTCCGCGAGGGACGCTGGAGCTGGGAGGAGCTGCTGGAAGCCGACGAGGTGTGGACGACGAACTCGGTGCAGGAGCTCGTGCCGGTCACGACGCTGGCCGGATTGGACGGAGAGCCCGCACATCCGCGCGCCGGCCGCGCCGCCGGTCCGGTCGTCCGCGAGCTGCTGGCGCAGTATCAGGAGGACGCCGGCTCGCGGCCCTCTGCGGACACCTGAAAGAGCTGCAAATGAAGCCGCCGTCGGCGGCGAGGAGGCAAGCCTATGTATAGAAGACAACCGGAGCATGCCGTTCCCGAACGAAGCTACGAATGGGCGGACGGGACGAAGCTTGCCGTCGGGAGGCGGACGCTCGTCATGGGCATCCTCAACGCGACGCCGGATTCGTTCTCGGACGGCGGCCGGCATCACGAGGGAGACGCGGCGCTGGAGCATGCCCGGCTCATGGCGGAGCAAGGCGCGGACCTAATCGACGTCGGCGGCGAGTCGACGCGGCCGGGCTTCACGCCGGTGCCGCTTGAGGAGGAGATCCGCCGCGTCGTGCCGCTCATCCGGCGCCTGCGGACGGAGCTGCCGGAGCTGCCCCTCTCGATCGATACGTACAAGCCGGCGACGGCGCGCGCCGCGCTCGAGGCCGGCGCCCATATCATCAACGACATCTGGGGGCTGCGCGACGATCCCGAAATGGCGCGGGTGGCGGCCGAGTTCGGCTGTCCGGTCATCCTCAGCCACAACCGCGCGGCGCGCGACTACCGCGACCTGGTGCCGGACGTCATCGCCGATCTGCAGCGCAGCGTGGAGATCGCGCTGGCCGCAGGCGTGCGGGAGCGGGACATCTGGCTCGATCCGGGCATCGGCTTCGCCAAGACGCATGAAGACAACCTCGAGCTTATGGGCCGGCTGTCGGAGCTGTCGGAGCTCGGCTATCCGGTGCTGCTCGGCACGTCGCGCAAGCGGTTCATCCGCGATACGCTCGGCCTGCCTGTGGACGAGCTTGCCGAAGGCACGGCGGCGACGGTCGCGCTCGGCATCGCCCAAGGCTGCCAGATCGTGCGCGTGCATGATGTCGGCGCGATCAAGCGCACGGCCGCAATGATGGACGCCATGGTCTACGAAAGGATGGGACGGTAATCGAATGGATACAATGACACTTACTGGCATGCGCTTCTACGGCTATCACGGCGTTTTCCCGGAGGAGAACAAGCTCGGCCAGCAGTTCCGCGTCGATCTCAGCCTCAAGCTGGACCTGGAAATGGCCGCCCGCACCGACGAGCTGGAGCACTCGATCAACTACGCCGAGCTGCATGCGCGGACCAAGCAGATCGTGGAAGGGCCGCCGTTCAAGCTGATCGAGGCGCTGGCCGGGCGTATTGCAACGGTGCTGCTGGACACTTATACTGGCATTAACGAATTGACCGTTCGCGTCACCAAGCCTAATCCTCCGTTCGAGATCTTCTTCGACGGAGTCGTCGTCGAACTGGTCCGAAAGCGGGATGAGCATGGACAAATCGTTCCCGCCTAGCGGGCCGGCCGCCGAAGCTCCGCGCGCAGCGGCTTGCTCCGCCTACATCGCGCTCGGCTCCAATCTCGGAGACCGCAGCGGGATGCTGGCGCGCGCGCTGCAGCTGCTCGACGCCTCGGACGGCATTTCCGTCGCCGACGTCTCCTGCGCCTACGAGACCGACCCGGTCGGATATGCCGATCAGCCGGCGTTTCTCAACATGGCGGCCCGCCTGTCGACGACGCTCGATCCGCTGGCGCTGCTGCGGCGGATGCTGGAGCTGGAGCTGGCGCTCGGACGGGTGCGGGAGTTCCGCAACGGCCCGCGCGTCATCGACCTCGACCTGCTGCTGCACGCCGATGCCCGCATCGATACGCCGGAGCTCGAGCTTCCCCATCCGCGGATGCTGGAGCGGGCGTTCGTGATGACGCCGCTGGCGGACGTGCTGGAGAAGGATCATCCCCTTCTGGAACGGGCCGAGGCGATGGCCGAGGCGGCATTACGGGAAGGAAAGGAAGGCATTGCCCGATGGAACACGATCAACTGGCGCAGCGGGTCCGCGCCTTCCGGAAGCTGAAAGGCTACACGCAGCAGGAGCTCGCCGACAAGCTGGACGTCTCGGTCGCCGTGCTCGGCTCGCTCGAGCGCGGCACGCGCAGGCCGGAGCCGAAGCTGCTGGCGCGCATCGCCGACACGCTCGGCATCGATTATGAAGAGTTGACGGCCGCGGCCAGCGGCGGTCTGCGATAGAAAAGAGGTAGGCAACATGCTTAAGATAGGCGATATCCAAATGAAGAACAATGTCGTGCTCGCGCCGATGGCCGGCGTCTGCAATCCGGCGTTCCGCCTGATCGCCAAGGAGTTCGGAACCGGGCTCGTCTGCGCGGAGATGGTGAGCGACAAGGCGATCGTGCACGGCAACAAGCGCACGCGCGAGATGCTGTTCGTGGATGAGCGCGAAAAGCCGCTCAGCCTGCAGATTTTCGGAGGCGACCGCGACTCGCTCGTGCAAGCGGCCAAAGTCGTCGACAAGGAGACCAACGCCGACATCATCGACATCAACATGGGCTGCCCGGTCCCTAAAGTGACCAAATGCGACGCCGGCGCGCGCTGGCTGCTCGATCCGAACAAGATCTACGACATGGTCAGCGCCGTCGTCGACGCCGTCCAGAAGCCGGTCACGGTCAAGATGCGCATCGGCTGGGACAGCGAGCATATCTTCGTCGTGGACAACGCGCTCGCGGTCGAGCGTGCAGGCGGCAAGGCGGTCAGCGTTCACGGCCGGACGCGCGAGCAGCTCTACACCGGACATGCGGACTGGAGCTATATCCGCCAGGTCAAGGAAGCGGTCGGCATCCCGGTCATCGGCAACGGCGACGTGAACTCGCCGGAGGATGCCAAGCGCATGATCGCCGAGACCGGCTGCGACGGCGTCATGATCGGACGCGCGGCGCTCGGCAACCCGTGGATGCTGTATCGTACGATCCATTACCTCACGCATGACGAGCTGCTTCCAGAGCCCAACGCCCAGGAGAAGATGGAGATCGCCATTCTTCATATGGACAGGCTCATTGCGCTCAAGGGCGAAGCGGTCGCCGTCCGCGAGATGCGCAAGCATCTGGCCTGGTACCTCAAGGGTCTCAAGGGCGCGGCCCGCATCAAGGACCACATCATGGAAGAAACGAGCCGGGACGTCATGGTCCGGATCCTCGAGAGCTATATCGAATCTCTCCGTCAGGAAGAAGCGTCGGCGGCGGTCTAGCGCCGCCGCTTCGGACTCGGAGTCCGTTCCGGCATCCGCCAGTCCTCCGAGCTTCAGAGGCGCCACGGGTGCTTTTTGCTTGGACAGGCGCAGGGCAAGGACGCCATGCGCTCGCATTGACACGCCGGGAGCAATTGCATATAATCTTGCAATATAATCCTGCACCGACTGTTCTTGGGGCCGTCCGGCGCGCGTTTGCGGCCCGGCTACCTCTTTCATGATCTGCGTGATCCATCAGCAGGGTGCCAAGCAAATACGCCACGACAGGAGAATCGGCAATGAGCGACAAAGAAGTGATTCTGACTCAGGACGGACTCAAGAGGCTTGAAGAGGAACTGGAGAATCTCAAATCGGTCAAACGCCGTGAAGTGGCCGAGCGGATCAAAGTCGCGATTGGATATGGCGATATCAGCGAGAACTCCGAGTATGAAGATGCCAAAAACGAGCAAGCTTTCATTGAAGGCCGCATTATTACGCTGGAAAAGATGCTTCGCAACGCGCGCATCATCAACAATGAGGATATCGGCGTCGACACGGTGAGCGTCGGCTCGATCGTGACGGTCGAGGACCTGGAGCTCGGCGACACGATGGAGTACACGATCGTCGGCACGGCCGAGTCCGATCCGCTTCAGAACAAGATCTCCAACGAGAGCCCGCTCGGCAGGGCGATTCTCGGCAAGAAGAAGGGTACGACCGTGGAAGTAAGCGTTCCTGCTGGCGCCATTCAGTACCGTATCGTAGACATCAAGAAATAAGCGGCTCCTACAACCGATCGGCAAGCACAAGCTTCCTAAATGTTAGGGAGCTTTTTTATGGATAAGGGCAACGACAAGGAGATGAATGGAATTGAATCAGGAAAACGGCACGGTGGAAACACAGGAGCAGGACCTCAGCGAGCTGCTGCGCATTCGGCGCGCGAAGCTCGACGAGCTGCGCGATCTGGGGGTCGATCCGTTCGGCGCGAAGTTCGAGCGCAGCGCGACCGCGGGCGGAATCGCCTCCGCCTACGGCGATCTGAGCAAGGAGGAGCTGGAGGAGAAGGCGATTCAGGTGAGCTTGGCGGGCCGCATCATGCAGAAGCGCGGCATGGGCAAGGCGGCATTTGCCCATATCCAGGACTTGACCGGACGCATCCAGATCTACGTGCGCCAGGATACGGTCGAGGCGACTCAGTACCAGGCGTTCGACCTGCTCGACATCGGCGACATCGTGGGCGTCAGCGGCACCGTGTTCAAGACCAAGACGGGCGAGATTTCCGTCAAGGCCGCGGAAGTGACCGTGCTCAGCAAGTCGCTGCTTCCTCTGCCGGACAAGTTCCACGGCCTCAAGGACGTGGAGCAGCGCTATCGCCAGCGCTATGTCGACCTGATTACGAATCCGGACGTCCAGCAGACGTTCATCCAGCGCTCCCGCATCATCCAGTCGATGCGCCGCTATCTCGACTCGCTCGGCTATCTGGAGGTGGAGACGCCGACGCTCCATGCCATCGCAGGCGGCGCGGCGGCCCGTCCGTTCATCACGCATCACAACGCGCTCGACATGCAGCTGTACATGCGGATCGCGATCGAGCTGCATCTGAAGCGCCTCATCGTCGGCGGACTGGAGAAGGTCTACGAGATCGGCCGCGTCTACCGCAATGAAGGCATGAGCACGCGCCATAACCCGGAGTTCACGATGATCGAGCTGTACGAGGCCTATG
>NZ_CP045802.1:122500-282500 GCF_009649995.1 Paenibacillus sp. B01
GTCGCAAGACTTCACAACCGGCTTGTCCCTCACTCGTTGTCAGTTTTGAAAGAGCAAACCTCTTTCTAGAGGAGTTTTCGACGTTCTTCCTGATGGAAGCGCCGAGATGAACTCCATGGTGATCCAAGTCCATATCGACGAGGGCCTTTAGCTCAGCTGGTTAGAGCGCACCCCTGATAAGGGTGAGGTCGGTGGTTCGAGTCCACTAAGGCCCACCATTTGTCTCTTTGGAGACGGAACCTTATACGGGGCCATAGCTCAGCTGGGAGAGCGCCTGCCTTGCAAGCAGGAGGTCAGGAGTTCGATCCTCCTTGGCTCCACCAACAAAAGTTTCAACCACTTGTTCCTTGAAAACTGGATACGAACGAAATGAAATGCTGAAACATCCGATAGCTGTTTCTTAGCTGACGCTGATCTACGGATCGGTGATGGTTAAGCTACTAAGAGCGCACGGAGGATGCCTAGGCGCCAGAAGCCGATGAAGGACGTGGCGAACCACGATAGGCCTCGGGGAGCTGTAAGCAAGCGTTGATCCGGGGATTTCCGAATGGGGAAACCCAGCTGGGGTAATGCCCAGTTACTGCAGCGTGAATTCATAGCGCTGCGTGAGGCATACCAGGGGAACTGAAACATCTAAGTACCCTGAGGAAGAGAAAACAATAGTGATTCCGTCAGTAGCGGCGAGCGAACGCGGATTAGCCCAAACCAGGGGGCTTGCCCCCTGGGGTTGTGGGACGTCTCACACGGAGTTACAAAGGAGCAGGTTAGGCGAAGAGGTCTGGAAAGGCCCGCCATAGCAGGTAAAAGCCCTGTAGCTCAAAGCCTGCTCCCTCCGAGACGGATCCCGAGTACCGCGAGACACGTGAAACCTCGTGGGAATCCGGCAGGACCATCTGCCAAGGCTAAATACTCTCTGGCGACCGATAGTGAAGCAGTACCGTGAGGGAAAGGTGAAAAGCACCGCGGGAGCGGAGTGAAATAGAACCTGAAACCGTGCGCTTACAAAAAGTCAGAGCCCGTTATAGGGGTGATGGCGTGCCTTTTGTAGAATGAACCGGCGAGTTACGTTCACGTGCAAGGTTAAGTCGGGAAGACGGAGCCGCAGCGAAAGCGAGTCTGAATAGGGCGCCTTTAGTACGTGGGTGTAGACCCGAAACCGGGTGATCTACCCCTGTCCAGGGTGAAGGTGCGGTAACACGCACTGGAGGCCCGAACCCACGAATGTTGAAAAATTCGGGGATGAGGTGGGGGTAGCGGAGAAATTCCAATCGAACTCGGAAATAGCTGGTTCTCCCCCGAAATAGCTTTAGGGCTAGCCTCGGTGTCGAGCATGCTGGAGGTAGAGCACTGATTGGGTGCGGGGCCCGCCAAGGGTTACCAAGTCCAGTCAAACTCCGAATGCCAGTCATGTATAACCGGGAGTCAGACGGTGAGTGCTAAGATCCATCGTCAAGAGGGAAACAGCCCAGATCATCAGCTAAGGTCCCCAAGTGTGTGTTAAGTGGGAAAGGATGTGGAGTTGCCCAGACAACCAGGATGTTGGCTTAGAAGCAGCCACCATTTAAAGAGTGCGTAATAGCTCACTGGTCGAGTGACTCTGCGCCGAAAATGTAACGGGGCTAAACACACCACCGAAGCTATGGCAAAGCTGCAAGCGCAAGCTTGGCAGCATTGGGTAGGGGAGCGTTGTGTATAGGTTGAAGTCAGACCGCAAGGACTGGTGGACAGTACACAAGTGAGAATGCCGGTATGAGTAACGAAAAGATCAGTGAGAATCTGATCCGCCGTAAGCCTAAGGGTTCCTGAGGAAGGTTCGTCCGCTCAGGGTAAGTCGGGACCTAAGGCGAGGCCGAAAGGCGTAGTCGAAGGACAACAGGTTGATATTCCTGTACCACCGTAAGCCGTTATGAGCAATGGAGTGACGCAGAAGGGTAGTGACGCGGACCGATGGATGTGTCCGTCCAAGCAGTGAGGCTGGTTTGTTGGCAAATCCGCAAACCGTAAGGCTGGGCTGTGATGGGGAGGGAAATTTACAGTACCGAAGGTCATGATCTCCAGCTGCCAAGAAAAGCTTCTAGCCAGGCGAAGGTGCCCGTACCGCAAACCGACACAGGTAGGCGAGCAGAGCATGCTAAGGCGCGCGGAGTAACTCTCGTTAAGGAACTCGGCAACATGACCCCGTAACTTCGGGAGAAGGGGTGCCTCGGTAGGGTGAATAGCCCGAGGGGGCCGCAGTGAAAAGGCCCAAGCGACTGTTTAGCAAAAACACAGGTCTGTGCGAAGCCGTAAGGCGAAGTATACGGGCTGACGCCTGCCCGGTGCTGGAAGGTTAAGGGGAGCGGTTAGGGGCAACCCGAAGCTGTGAACCGAAGCCCCAGTAAACGGCGGCCGTAACTATAACGGTCCTAAGGTAGCGAAATTCCTTGTCAGGTAAATTCTGACCCGCACGAATGGCGTAACGACTTGGGCGCTGTCTCAACGAGAGATCCGGTGAAATTTTACTACCTGTGAAGATGCAGGTTACCCGCGACAAGACGGAAAGACCCCATGGAGCTTTACTGCAGCTTGATATTGGACTTTGGTACGATCTGTACAGGATAGGTGGGAGCCTAGGAAGCCGGAGCGCCAGCTTCGGTGGAGGCGCCGTTGGGATACCACCCTGATCGTATCGGAGTTCTAACCTGTCACCGTGAAACCGGTGAAGGGACCGTGTCAGGCGGGCAGTTTGACTGGGGCGGTCGCCTCCTAAAATGTAACGGAGGCGCCCAAAGGTTCCCTCAGAATGGTTGGAAATCATTCGAAGCGTGCAAAGGCATAAGGGAGCTTGACTGCGAGACCAACAAGTCGAGCAGGGACGAAAGTCGGGCTTAGTGATCCGGTGGTACCGAATGGAAGGGCCATCGCTCAACGGATAAAAGCTACCCTGGGGATAACAGGCTTATCTCCCCCAAGAGTCCACATCGACGGGGAGGTTTGGCACCTCGATGTCGGCTCATCGCATCCTGGGGCTGAAGTAGGTCCCAAGGGTTGGGCTGTTCGCCCATTAAAGCGGTACGCGAGCTGGGTTCAGAACGTCGTGAGACAGTTCGGTCCCTATCTGTCGTGGGCGCAGGAAATTTGAGAGGAGCTGTCCTTAGTACGAGAGGACCGGGATGGACGTACCGCTGGTGTACCAGTTGTTCCGCCAGGAGCACCGCTGGGTAGCTACGTACGGACGGGATAAGCGCTGAAAGCATCTAAGCGCGAAGCCCCCCTCAAGATGAGATTTCCCAGTATGTAAGACCCCTGGAAGACGACCAGGTCGATAGGCTCGAGGTGGAAGCGCGGCAACGTGTGCAGCTGACGAGTACTAATCGGTCGAGGGCTTATCCTATTCAAGCAAGAACAGCCGGTCAGCACGGCATTTCGTTCGATCCAGTTTTCAGGGCGCAAGCCTACGCCTTGAGCAAGCAGGACGTTTGGTGGCGATGGCGGAAGGGAACCACGCGTACCCATCCCGAACACGACCGTTAAGCCTTCCAGCGCCGATGGTACTTGGACCGCAGGGTCCTGGGAGAGTAGGACGTCGCCAAGCACTTGCAATCACGAGCCGCCGCATCTTCGGATGCGGCGGCTTTTTGCATTTGGGGCATAAACCGGAACGGGACGAACCAAGCATGCCTTCGTTCCGACCTGAACTTGTTGCCATCATTTTCTGGAGCTGGAGCAATGGGGTTTTTAAAGGGAATAAAGTCCATACTACGTTCACCGATGGGTTCAAGGAGGGAGCGTCATGCAAAAGGGCCGCAGGAAAGGCCGGGAGATTGGACTGGCAGCCGCCGCTGCAGCATCGCTGCTGATGGCCAGCTGCTCGCAAGGGGGGCTGGAGGGAACCAGTCCTGAGAGAGAGCAGAGCCAGCCAAAGAGCGTGCCGTCCGCTCTGGAACGGAAAGCTCCAGGTGCGGCCGTATCTTCTTCGTTGCCTGGCGTCTGGCGAGCTTCGCCCCCGGCGGACGTAGAGCTGGCGGCAGCGGTCGAGACGCCGGCCCGAGCTTCTGCGACAAAGCGGGAAGAGCCGGTAAGAGGCATCTATGTGTCCGGCTACGCCGCAGGCAGCAGACGGGCGATGGGGCGTTTGATGGAGCTGGTCGCCCGCACCGAGCTGAATGCGATGGTCATCGACATCAAGGATGACTACGGCTTGATGACCTATGCTTCCCAGGTCAAGCTGGCGAAGCGGCTGGGCACCGACAGCAGGCCGTTGATCGACGATCCGAAAGCATTGGTCGAGCAGCTCCATCGAGCCGGCGTGTATGTCATCGGGCGGCAGGTCGTATTCAAGGACGCGCTGCTGGCGAGCAAAGTGCCCGATTGGGCGATTCACCAGAAGAACGGGAAAGTGTGGCGGGACGCGAAGCGCAAGGCTTGGATCAATCCTCACCGCAAGGAAGTATGGAGCTACAACATCGCTATCGCCAAGGAAGCGGCCGAGCTTGGATTCGACGAAATTCAGTTCGACTATGTCCGCTTCCCCGCCAACGGCGCTGCGACGGAGGCGAAGCTCGACTACGGAGCCGGCGCGGGAGCGAAGAGCGAGGCGATCGGCGCTTTTCTCGGACAAGCCGCGGATGCGATCCATCGCACAGGAGCGAAGGTTTCGGCCGATGTTTTTGGACTCGTGACCTCTTCCCCGGACGATATGGGCATCGGCCAGTCCTGGCGTACCGTCGCTTCGCGCGTGGACTCGATCTCGCCGATGGTGTATCCTTCCCACTATTCGCCGGGGATGTACGGCATCGCAGAGCCGGACCTGAGTCCATTCGAAGTCATTCATAAAGCGATGACGGATGCTTCGGCGCGCAACCGCCATCTGCTGCAAGGAGGGACGCAGCCGGCTGCGATCCGTCCTTGGCTGCAGAGCTTTACGGCGACCTGGCTTCATCCGCACCGGGTGTACGGAGAGGCGGAGCTGCGGGAGCAGATTCGCGCAGCGGAGGATGCGGGCGTCAAGGAGTATCTGCTCTGGAGTCCGAAATGCCTGTATCCGATGCCGGCCAAGCCGGCCGGAGCCTCCTCCTAAAGGCTCGCGAAAACGGTCCGAATCGGTGCCGGAAAGGCTTGAAAATCCTTATGAAAGCAGGATTTTCCTTGCCTTGACAGCCCTAGACCCCTCTGCTAAGATGGTCAATAATATATTCGGCAAGCCATAAGAATTAGGAGGAAATCATTCGTGTGGGAAACGAAATTCGCTAAGGAAGGCCTTACCTTCGACGATGTTCTGCTTGTCCCCCGCCGCTCGGAAGTGCTTCCTCGGGAAGTGGAGATCGGTACGCGACTAAGCGAGTCGGTCAAGCTCAACATTCCGCTCATCAGCGCGGGCATGGACACCGTGACGGAGGCGGCGCTCGCGATCGCGCTGGCTCGCGAGGGCGGCATCGGCATCATTCATAAGAACATGAGCGTGGCCCAGCAGGCGGAAGAGGTCGATCGGGTCAAGCGGTCCGAGAGCGGCGTCATCACCAATCCGTTCTCCCTGACGCCGGAGCATCATGTCTATGACGCCGAGGAGCTTATGGGCAAATACCGGATCTCGGGCGTTCCTATCGTCGATGATGCAGGCAAGCTGGTCGGCATCCTGACGAACCGCGACCTTCGATTCGTACACGATTACTCCATGAAGATCAGCGACGTCATGACGCGCGAGGAGCTGGTCACCGCTCCGGTCGGCACGACGCTGCAGGAGGCCGAGGTGCTGCTGCAGAAGCATAAGATCGAGAAGCTGCCGCTCGTCGACGAGACGAACACGCTCAAGGGCCTCATCACGATCAAAGACATCGAAAAGGCGATCCAGTTCCCGAAAGCGGCAAAGGACAAGCAGGGACGGCTGCTCTGCGGAGCCGCGATCGGCGTATCCAAGGATTCGCTGGAGCGCGCCGAAGCCCTTGTCAAGGCGGGGATCGACGTGCTGGTCGTGGACTCCGCGCACGGCCATCATATCAATATCATCGAGATGGTCCGCACGCTCAGAGGCCACTATCCGGACCTGACGATCATCGCGGGCAACGTGGCGACCGGCGAGGCGACGCGCGATCTGATCGAGGCAGGCGCCTCTGTCGTCAAGGTCGGCATCGGACCCGGCTCGATCTGCACGACCCGCGTCATCGCCGGCATCGGCGTGCCGCAGATCACGGCGATCTATGACTGCGCGACGGTTGCCCGCGAATATGGAGTGCCGGTCATCGCAGACGGCGGCATCAAATATTCCGGCGACATCACCAAGGCGATCGCCGCTGGAGCGAGCGCGATCATGATCGGCAGCCTGTTCGCCGGAACGGAAGAAAGCCCAGGCGAATCGGAGATTTATCAAGGCCGCCGGTTCAAGGTCTATCGCGGCATGGGCTCGCTCGGCGCGATGAAGGAAGGCAGCAAGGACCGCTATTTCCAAGAGAACGAGAACAAGCTCGTGCCGGAAGGCATCGAAGGGCGTCTCCCATACAAGGGACCTCTTGCCGATACGGTCCATCAGCTGATCGGCGGCCTGCGCGCGGGCATGGGCTATTGCGGTACGGCGACGATCGAGGAGCTGAAGAACGACACGTCGTTCATCCGCATCACGGGCGCCGGTCTGCGCGAGAGCCATCCGCATGATGTCCAGATCACCAAGGAAGCTCCGAACTACTCGCTCTAAGCGAGAGGAAGCTCGCCGGAACCGCTTCTTCTACAAAGGCAGGCCGCCAGCGCGGCCTGTTTTTTTGCGTCTTGCGGGATCGAGGGGCCGTAGGGCGAAGCAAAAACATCCCCTGTCTCGTTGACGGTATGGTACAATAAGGGCTGGACAAACCCATGTGAAGGAGAGAATAAACGTTGAAAGCAAGATTGGCTCCGGCGCTCGCAAAGCCGGTCATCTCCGCTATCATGGCGGCCTCCCTGCTCGCAGGATCCTGCGCGGCGACTTCGACGATTCCAGCTGCCTATGCGGCAGCGACTACCAATACGGCAACGAACGCGGCGTCCGCAGCCGATGCGCCCGCAGCCACCGCGCCTGCAACGATTCCAAGCTATCCGGACAAGAACCCGAGCTCGAATCCGCTTGATCTGGCGGTGAGCGCCGCGATCGTCATCGACGCGGACACGGGGCAGCTGCTGTACAGCTACAACATCGACAAGCCGCTCCCGCCGGCGAGCATGACCAAGATGATGACCGAGTACATGGTGCTCAAGGCGATCAAGGAAGGCAAGCTCAGCTGGGAGCAGGAGGTTTCCGTCAGCAAGGAAGCGGCAAGCACGCCGGCAGACGGCTCGCAGATCTACCTGGCCGAAGGCGATACGCATACGGTCAAGGAGCTTTATACGGCGATGTCCGTCGCTTCGGCCAACGATGCTACGGTCGCGCTGGCGACGCAGCTCGGCGGCAGCGAGGCGGGCTTCGTGGAGATGATGAACGCCACGGCGCAGGAGATCGGACTGACGACGGCGACCTTCACCAGCTCGACCGGCCTGCTCGATACGACTCTGATCGCAGCCAAGGACACGGCCAAGCTGGCGATGACGATCCTCAAGGAGCATCCGGAGTTTCTGGACTATTCCAAGATTCCTTCCATCAAGTTCCGCGAGCGGGACGACAAGCCGATGATCAACAACGACTGGATGCTCGAGGGCAACAAGGGCAATGCGAACTTTGCCCAGTATACGTATGACGGAGTGGACGGCATGAAGACGGGCTACCTGAGCGCGGCCGGCTATTGCTTCACCGGCACCGTCAAGCGCGGCGACACGCGTCTGATCAGCGTCGTATACGGCACCAAGAACAAGGGCAAGCGGTTCCTCGAGACGCGCAAGCTTTACGACTGGGCGTTCACCAACCTGGAGCGCAAGACGATCGTGCAGCCCAAGTCCGTCGTAGAATCGGCCGAAACGGTTAAACTAGCCAAAGGCAAGAGCAAGACCGTAGCGATCGCGACCGAATCGGATTTCTCGCTCATGGTCAAGAAGGGCTCGACGCCGCAGGCGGTCGTGTCCTCGACGAGCCTGCCGGCGGACGGAGAGCTCGTCGCGCCGGTCAAGGTCGGACAGAAGATCGGCACCGTCACGTACGAGTTCAAGGATCCGGAGTCCGGCTCGGTCGTGACGAAGCAGCTCAATCTGGTCGCGACTGAGGACGTCGAGAAGGCGGGCTGGTTCTCGCTCATGATGCGCGGCATCGGAGAGTTCTTCTCCGGCTTGTTCAAAGGCATCGTGAATTTGTTTTAAGATGTTGTCCCGCCAAGGGGAATGATGATAGAATTTGGGATAATCATGCTCGGATAATCCGCTCGGATTGATCAGACTATAGGAGGAAATGGGAATGTTGGAGACAGGTACATCGCGCGTCAAGCGCGGCATGGCAGAAATGCAAAAAGGCGGCGTCATCATGGACGTCATGAATGCGGAGCAAGCGAAAATCGCGGAGGCGGCCGGCGCTACGGCGGTCATGGCGCTTGAGCGCGTGCCTTCCGATATCCGCGCGGCCGGCGGCGTCGCCCGCATGGCGGATCCGACCGTCCTTGAGGAAGTCATGAAGGTCGTCTCCATCCCGGTCATGGCCAAAGCCCGTATCGGCCACTACGTCGAGGCGCGCGTGCTGGAAGCGCTGGGAGCGGACTACATCGACGAGAGCGAAGTGCTCACGCCTGCCGATGAGGTGTTCCACATCGACAAGCGCGAATTCACCGTGCCGTTCGTATGCGGCGCCAAGGATCTGGGCGAGGCGCTTCGCCGCATCCAGGAAGGCGCGTCCATGATGCGCACGAAGGGCGAGCCGGGAACGGGCAACATCGTCGAAGCCGTGCGTCATATGCGCCTGATCACGGGCCAGATCCGCAAGGTGCAAAGCCTGTCCAAGGACGAGCTGTACGCGGAAGCGAAAAATCTCGGCGTGCCGTACGAGCTGCTGCTGAACGTGCATGAGACGGGCAAGCTGCCGGTCGTCAACTTCGCCGCTGGCGGCGTAGCGACGCCATCCGATGCCGCCCTCATGATGCATCTGGGCGCAGACGGCGTCTTCGTCGGCTCCGGCATCTTCAAGTCCGACAATCCGGAGCGCTTCGCCCGCGCGATCGTCGAGGCGACGACTCACTACACCGACTACAAGCTGATCGCGGAAGTGTCCAAAAACCTGGGCGCGCCGATGAAAGGCATCGAGATCTCCAAGCTGGCGTCGCATGAGCGCATGTCCGACCGCGGCTGGTAATCGCTTCATGGCCCCTAAAATTGGCGTCCTGGCGCTGCAAGGCGCTGTGGCCGAGCATATCCGCAGCCTTCAGTCCGCCGGAGCGGTAGCCGTTCCGGTCAAGCGTCCGGAAGAGCTGGAGACGCTGGACGGACTGGTCATTCCTGGCGGCGAGAGCACGACGATCGGCAAGCTGATGCGCAAGTACGGCTTCATCGAGGCGATCCGGCAGTTCCATGCCCAGGGCAAGCCCTTGTTCGGCACCTGCGCGGGGCTGATCGTCCTCGCCAAGGAAATCGAAGGCGGCGAGGAGGCCCATCTCGGCCTCATGGACATGACGGTCGTCCGTAACGCCTTCGGCCGTCAGCGGGAAAGCTTCGAGACGGAGCTCGACATCAAGGGCATCGACGAGCCGATTCGCGCCGTATTCATCCGCGCGCCGCTGATCGGCCGCGTCGGCTCTGGCGTGGACGTGCTTTCGGTGTACAAAGACGAAATCGTCGCGGCCCGCGAAGGCTCGCTGCTCGCAGCGTCGTTCCATCCGGAGCTGACCGACGATTACCGGCTGCATGCCTACTTCGCGGACATGGTGCGTGAGGCGGCAGCGGCCAAGACGCAAGCATAACAAAGGAAGCGACAGGGCGAACGGGCTGACCGTCCGCCCTTCCTTCCGTTATTTCCCCATAAAGAAAGGTGAGACGTCTCGTGCTGGATCTCAAACTGCTTCGCAACGAATACGACCGCGTCGCTCAGGCCTTGAACGACCGCAAAAAGCCGCTGGAGCTGATCAGCGCCTTCCCCGAGCTGGATGCCAAGCGCCGCTCGATCATCCAGGAAGGCGAAACGCTCAAGGCCCGCCGCAACACGGTGTCCCAGGAAGTGGCCAAGCTCAAGAAAAGCGGCGGCGACGCCGAAGCGCTGATCATCGAGATGCGCGAGGTCGGCGACCGGATCAAGGAGCTGGACGAAGAGCTGCGCGTTCTCGACGAGGAGATGGAAGCGATCGTGCTGGCCGTGCCGAACCTGCCGCATGAATCGGTGCCGGTCGGCGGAGGCGAGGAAGACAACGTCGAGATCCGCCGTCATGGGGAGCCGACAGCGCTGGACTTCGAGCCGAAGGCTCACTGGGATCTCGCCGAGAGCCTGGGGCTGCTCGACTTCGAGCGCGCCGCCAAGGTGACGGGCTCCCGCTTCGTGTTCTACACGGGTCTCGGGGCGCGGCTTGAGCGCGCGCTGCTCAACTTCATGATGGATCTGCACAGCGACCAGCACGGCTATTCCGAAGTGCTGCCGCCGCAGATCGTCAATCGCGACAGCCTCGTGGGCACCGGCCAGCTGCCGAAGTTCGAGGAGGATCTGTTCAAGCTGACGGACAGTGACTACTACCTCATTCCGACGGCGGAGGTATCGGTGACGAACCTCCACCGCGAGGAGATTCTGACGGCCGAGGAGCTGCCGAAACGCTTCGTCGCGTTCAGCGCCTGCTTCCGCAGCGAGGCGGGAGCGGCCGGACGCGATACGCGCGGGCTGATCCGCCAGCATCAGTTCAATAAGGTCGAGCTGGTCAAGCTCGCCAAGCCCGAGGAATCGTACGACGAGCTGGAGTCGATGACGCAAAACGCCGAGCGCGTCCTGCAGCTGCTCGGCCTGCCTTATCGCGTGCTGCAGCTGTGCACGGGCGACATGGGCTTTTCCGCGGCGAAGACGTACGATCTGGAGGTGTGGCTGCCGAGCGCCGGCACGTACCGCGAGATCTCGTCGTGCTCCAACTGCGAGGACTTCCAGGCGCGCCGGGCCGGCATCCGGTTCCGCCGCGACGCCAAGAGCAAGCCGGAGTTCGTGCATACGCTCAACGGCTCGGGCCTCGCGGTCGGCCGTACGGTCGCAGCCGTGCTGGAGAACTACCAGCAGGCGGACGGCACGATCGTCGTGCCGGAGGTGCTCCGTCCTTACATGGGCGGCATCGAGAAGATCGGTCCGCGCGGCTAGCTTTCCGTTCGGGGCCGGTTGCCTGAGACAAGTGCCCTATGGTACAATGCTCGGGTAACTGCCTTGAGGAGAGATACCGAAGCGGTCATAACGGGGCGGTCTTGAAAACCGTTAGGGTGCAAGCCCACGTGGGTTCGAATCCCACTCTCTCCGCCATACGGAACATCCACCGATCCCTGAAGAGGGATCGGTTTTTTGCGTAGGGCGAGGTGGGATTCGAACGGGCCGTAAAGCAAACACATCGTGTTTGTAGGCCCAGGCGTGATAGGAGCATGATCAGCGCCGGTTAGGCGCTGTGCGACGGAGCGAATCCCACTCTCTCCGCCATACGGAAAAATCGACCGATCCCTGAAGAGGGATCGGTTTTTTGCGTAAATGGAGCGGCGGTTCCAGCACCCGCCAAGCATAGAAACCTTGATCCGGTCGCACCCTAGGGAATGGAGGTGGAAGGCGACCATGAGCAAAGTTGACGAGCTGAAGCTGGATCAGGCCCGGCTGGCGCAGGCCTGGCGGGAGACGCTGCCGACGGTCTTGAACGAGACCGATCGCTGCGAGGTGTTCGAGGACGAGGCGGATGACCGCTCGCTCCGCGTTACGATTTACGGGGCCGGGCATCAGATGTATTCGTACGACTTCAAGGTGACCTATGTGGACAGCCGCGAGGTGGAGATCAGCCTCATTGATGTGGACGAAGCCAAAAAGACGATCGACGAGCGCAAGGAGCTCGTGCAGCAGCAGGTGGCAGACTATCGCCGCCATCTGCATGAATGCGCGCAGGCTCTGCATCGCCTGACCAAAGCGTAGCGGGAGGAGAGCGAGCGATGACCAAAAATAAAAGCGCCGTGGACAAGAACCTGCAGAACGTCGTGAAGGATCTGGAGCAGGAGCCGGTCAACGCTCATCAGGCGAACCAGCTTCAGCGGCAGACCGAGGATCGGCGCCACCAGGACCATCTGAACCATGAAAACGAAACCGACCTGGATCATCCGCTGAGCTGAGCCGCTCGGTTTGATTCCATTTACGATGCATGAAAGGAGGAGACGCGCGCATGAGCAAGCCTGACAGCATTCCTGTCCCGAACCCCGACGAGGACCGCAAGGCCTCCCGCCAGGGGCATGATCATGGACAGCCGCAGCAGCCTCTTTCCGGCAGCAAGAAGGTCAAAAACCGGAATCATGTCGATCATCATAATCCGGAAGGCGGCTGATCGACGGCCCCCGCGATCGGATTGGAGCCGTTTCCCTTTTGAGGGGAGCGGCTTTATTTGCTATACTGGACGTTATTCGTATCGCGAAAAGCAGGCCGTCTTGTTCTCGCTCTTATTCAACGGCCGCGGGCGATGCTAGAATACAGAGAGTCGGTTCACGAGCATGGGAATGAGATAGAGGAGGAAATGCATTGAAGTTCATGACACGCCCCTTGAAGCTTGCCGCTGCCGGGCTCGGCGCTGCCGCGCTGCTCGCGGTCGCCGGCTGCACGGGGGAAGAGGCTTCGCCGAAGGCGGAGCTGGAGCAGGCGCTTGCCGAGCTGAGCGCGGCTGGCTCGTACGCGTTCCAGTCGACCGCGACGTTCAAGGAGCTTCAGCTGCCGCAGCCGGCCGCCGATGAGCCGGCGAAGCCGGAGGGCCAGCCGGATCTGTCGGGCTTGATGGCGGAGCTGGCCAAGGGGATGACGATTCAGATGGACGGCATCTACCAGCGGGAGCCGATGCGGACAGACGCGACCGTCAAGCTGACGCTGCCGTCGGCGCCGATGGAGCTGACGCTGCCGATGATCATGACGGGCGACAAGGTATACATCCAGGTGCCGGATCTCATCCCGTCGGAGCTGGCCGGCAAGTACGTCGTCATTGATGCCGACAAGCTCGCCAGCGAGAAGGGCGAGCCGATGCAGAAGCTCGATCCGTCGGTCCAGCAGCGGCTCATGCTGGAGGCGGGAGCGGCTTTCATGAAGCCGTTCGAGGAGAAGACCTACTTCAAGAGCCTGAAGCCGGAGGAAGCGAATCTGCCCCAAGGGCTGGAGGCGGACTCTATCGTGCAGTTCCAGGCGGACGGCGCGAGCGGCGAGCAGGCGATGGCCGTCGTGGCCGAGCAGGCGCTGCCGGCGGTGCTCGACGTCGTGCTGGCGAACGAAGCCTATCTGCAGGCGCTCGGCCTGGACAGGGCCGAGGCCGAGGCGAGCCGCAAGGAGCTGGCCGATCCGAACTCCGAGCTGTCCAAGCAGCTGCGCGAGCAGCTCAAGCTGGAGCAGGTCAAGCTCATCGGAGCGATCAAGGACGGCAAGCTGGCTTACCAGAGCCTGGACCTGAACGTCTCCTACACGGATCCGCAGGGCGCGGCCTCGTTCAAGGCCGTTCTGAGCGGCGCGACGACGTACAGCAAGCTGAATGAGCCGGCCGCGTTCACGCAGGAGATTCCGGCGGACGCGCAGCCGGTCGACAAGCTCGCCGAAGCGCTCGGCGCGGCGGCCCCTCCAACCCGCTGATAGCGGCATCGGCCATCCGCGGGTGCCGGTTCGTTGCCGGTTCGTTCAGCCGAAACCGGAGCCTTCCTTGGCCCAATAAAGCACAAAGAAGCGCCTGCCCTCCGGAGAGGGCGGGCGCTTTTTTGCGGTCCGCAGCGGATGCGGATCGGCGCAGCTGCGCCGAATGGGAACGAAGAGGCCGGATACGATTCGAACCGGAGCTAACCTTGCTGCTGCATGACGATCCACGCGATGGCGGCAGCGACCGCCAGGCAGGCGAGCGTGAAAAAGCCGATCTTCCACGGGCTGCGCGGCGCCTCGCCGGAGACGAGGCCGGTCTGGCCGTTGACCATGAAGCGGAACGGCTTGCCGCGGTACGTATAGGCGGCGTTCCAGACCGGGAGCAGCAGATGCTTGTAGGTGCGGCCCGCCACCTGGGTGCCGATGGTCAGGCCGCTGATCTCGTCGCCGCCGATCTCCGAGCGGATGTCGTCCTCCAGCATGGCGTCGATGCGCCGGCGGGCCCGCTCCCAGCCCTGGTCGCGGCCGACCGAATAGCGCTCGGCGATGTACCCGCTCAAGTAGTCGGGCTTGTAGCCGAGCAGGCCGTCCAGCCGGAAGTTGCCGAGCCGGTCGAGCAGCTGCGCGTCATAATGGCCGGATGCGGGAATGAGCACGTCGTTGAAGAAGCGGTCGTAATGGCCGCTGACCGACCTCCATACCGTGTAGCGCTCCATCTCCGTATACGTCTGCGTCTTGCCGTCGACGACCCGCGTCCGCGTCACCGGGCGGTAATGGTAGTCGCCGCGCCGCGCGCTGTAGGAGGAGGCGGTGTCGGCGTCGTAGGTCCAGTAGGGAATGTAGATGCCAGAGAGCTGGACCGCCGTGTTTTCTTTTTTGAAGGCGTTCGGCAGGAACCAGCGCTTCTTCTTCCAGGCGCGGAAGGATGCGGCCGCGTCGTCCCGGTCGATGCGGAAGGGAATGAGCGACTCGGGGCGGATCAGCTGCTCCTGCGCATGCGGGAGCACCTTGGGCGAGCCGCAGAACGGACAGATCGCCGCCGTCTGCTGCGCCGGGATCAAGCTCTCGCCGCCGCAGCTGCCGCAGCGCACCGCGACCTGCTCGAGGCCCCAGTCCGTCAAGGCGCCGCCCTCGTCGCCGTCCAGCGCATGCTCGATCGGCGCCGAACCGTCCGCCTCGATGTCCTGCAGTCGTCCGCAGTAGGCGCATTTGAGCTGCTGCGTGTCGGCGTCGAACAGCATCGGACCGCCGCAGCTCGAGCAGGGGAAGCGGATCGCGTCCTTGGCGATGGCTTGCTCCTCCATGGCGCGCTACACCTTGGTCCCGCAGTTCGAGCAGAACTTCGCGCCGGGAGCGAGCGGCTGCCCGCATTCGGAGCAGAACTTCTTGGCCGGCGCCTCCGGGGCGGCGGAGCGGTCCGCAGGCGCGCCGCCTGCCGGCGCTTCGCCGCCGCGTGCGGGCTGGCCGCCGGACGGCGGGCCGTCGCTGCGCGCGGCCGCTCCGGCTGCGCCTGGCGGGGAGGCCGCCGCGTTGTCCGCGGCTGCGGGCTCGCCCTGTCCGGCGAGCGCCCGTCCGAGCGCCTGGCCCATCGCCATGCCGGCGCCGAGGCCGATGCCGGCTCCCGCGTCGCCGCCGGGGTTGTTCGCCGCTTCGCGCACCGCTTCGGCGGACTGGTACTTGAGGTAGGTGTCGAGATTGCCGACGACGCCCATCGACGAGCGGCGGTCGACGGCCTTTTCCACCTCCTCGGGGAGAGACAGGTTCTCGACCGTGAGCGCCGTCAGGCTGAGGCCCATGGCGGCGAAGCGGGGCTGCAGCTTCGCGGCGGCCGTCTGGCCGAGCTCGTCATAGGAGGCGGCGAGGTCGATCGCGGGAATGCGGGATTCGCCGAGCAGGTCGCTGACGCCGGAGACGATGAGCGACTTGAGGTAGCCGGCGATCGACTCGGCCGAGAAGCTCGCCTGCGTGCCGAAGATCTCCTTCAGGAACAGCGCCGGATCGCCGACGCGCAGCGCATATGTGCCGTAGCCGCGCAGGCGCACCATGCCGAACTCGGCGTCGCGCATCAGCACCGGATTCGTCGTGCCCCACTTGAGCTGGGTGAAATTGCGCGTGCTGACGAAGTAGACATCCGCCTTGAACGGCGAGTTGAAGCCGTATTTCCACGAGCGCAGCGCCGTCAGCACCGGCAGGTTCTGCGTGCTCAGCGTGTAGGTGCCGGGACCGAACACATCGGCGATCTGGCCTTCGTTGACGAAGATCGCGGCCTGGGATTCGCGTACGACGAGCTTCGCGCCCATTTTGATCGCATTGTCGTAGACGGGGAAGCGGTAGACCATGTCTCCCGTGCCGTCCAGCCACTCGATGACCTCGATGAATTGCCCTTTGAGAAAGTCGAAAATGCCCATATCCGTCCGCCTTTCTATGCTGAGTCTATGGTTCTATTATAAACTTCCGGTCCGGAACATACGACGCCTGGCGGAAAAAGGATGCAAAAAGCCCCGCTGTCGGCGACAGCGGGGCGGTATCGAAGAAATATGGTCGAGACGACAGGATTTGAACCTGCGACCTCTTGCTCCCGAAGCAAGCGCTCTACCAAGCTGAGCCACGTCTCGAAAACATCAATTTAGCATAAATGATAATATCACAACGCGAAAAAGCTGTAAAGAAAAAAGAGCCCCGCCAAGGAGGCTCTCCGTTCACTTGCAGACGAATTCGGCCAGCACGCTCTGCAGCTCGTAAATGTTGAGCGATTTGTTGAACGTCTTGGTGACGGGGCTCGGGTTCCCCGACACCCAGAATTTCAGCTCCGCGTCCAGATCGAAATGACCGGCAGTCTCGATGGAGAAATGCGTGATGCTCTTGTACGCATACGAGTGATACTCCGTCTTTTTGCCGGTAAGGCCCTGCTTGTCGACCAGAATGAGCCGACGATCGGTGAAGATGAACATGTCGCGGATCAGCTTGTAGCCCTTCTCGACCCGCTCGTTGCGGGCGAGCATATGCTGGAACTCCCGCTGCACATCGGCCGGATTCAGCTCGGATGCATTGCCCATCAATCCGTCAAACAACCCCATGCCGCCACTTCCTCTCAAGTTGATGCTTCCTACTCCTTATAACGGAAGGGACGCCTCGATATTCCAGATCAAGGAGAAAAAAGCTTACAGCTCGATCGTTTTCGTCGCGACCGCCCGGCTGAACTCGCGGTCATGCTCGACGAACAGCAGCGTCGGCTCATGCTCGAGCAGCAGCTCCTCGATCTGCATGCGGGAGATGACGTCGATGAAGTTGAGCGGCTCATCCCACACATGCAGATGCGCCGGCTCGCACAGGCTGCGCGCGATCAGCACCTTCTTCTTCTGGCCGCCGCTGTAGGACGAGATATCCTTGTCGAACTGCGTGCGGGCGAAGTCGAGCTTGCGCAGGATCGCCTTGAACAAGCTCTCGTCGATGCCCCAGGAGCGGGCGTAGCTCGTCAGATCGCCCTGCAGACGGGAGGTGTCCTGCGACACATAGGAGATCTTCAGCTGGCTGCCGATGCGGAGCGCGCCTTCATGGGGCACGGGCTCGCCGCAGACGAGCCGCAGCAGGCTCGACTTGCCGGACCCGTTGCGGCCTGTGATGGCGGCGCGGTCCCCCTGCCCGATGTCGAAGCGCACGCCGGAGCACACCGCCTGGCC
The DNA here is from genome assembly GCF_009649995.1 of Paenibacillus sp. B01. Classification (NCBI taxonomy): domain Bacteria; kingdom Bacillati; phylum Bacillota; class Bacilli; order Caryophanales; family Paenibacillaceae; genus Paenibacillus; species Paenibacillus sp. B01. Next base: position 139,841 of record NZ_CP045802.1, read on the forward strand.
GCCGTAGCGGATCGACAGGTCGACGGCCTCGACGAGCCGGTCGCGATGATAGCTCAGCTGCGACAGGCTCAGGCTGTCGGCGCTCTCGACGTTTTTGAGCAGCTTCGCCTTCTCGTCCGCGGACGACTGCCGCCGCCGTTCCGCCGTCAGGGAGCGCTTCATCATCTTGGCGGCCTTGTGGCCGACATAGCCCTTGTCGAGCTTGGAGCCGGAGTTCGTCGTGCCGTTTTTGCTCTTCTCCACCGCATGCGACCATTCCCGCGTCCGGCGGGAAGCGTCGGTCAGCCGCTTGATCTCCTTCTGCAGCTTCTCGTTCTCTCCGAGCTCGAACTGGTCCTCGCGCTGCTTGTTCTCCCACCACGAGGAGAAGCTGCCCTTCTGGACGTCGATCTTGTTCTTCTGGATGGAGAGGACGTGGTCGATGCAGTTGTCCAGGAAGGCCCGGTCATGGGAGACGAGGATAAAGCCCTTCTTGGATCGGAGATAGTCGCTGACGAGCTGGCGGCCCTCCGCGTCGAGATGGTTGGTCGGCTCGTCGATGAGCAGGAAGCGGTTGTCCTTGAGGAAAAGCGCCGCCAGCAGCACCTTGGTCTGCTCGCCGCTGGACAGCGTCTCGAACGGCCGATAAAGCGCGTCCTCGTCCACCCGCAGCAGCGTCAGCTCGCGCTTCAGCTCCCAGAAGGCATAGTCCGGGACGAGCCGGTCGATGACGTCCAGCGTCTGATCCGACGGCTGGTCGACGGGGAACGGGAAGTAGTCGAACTCCACGTCCGCGGAAATCTGGCCGGCGTAGTCGAGCTCTCCGAGCAGCAGCCGGAGGAAGGTCGTCTTGCCCCGGCCGTTGCGGCCGGTGAAGCCGAGCTTCCAGTCGGTGTCGAGCTGGAAGCTGGCCTTTTCGAATATGGGATCGTAGCTGCCGTCGTAGGCGAAAGTAAGGTTCGTAACCTGAATCAAGGACATCGAATGGTTCACCCTCCTGCATCCATAAAAAATAGGCTGCAAGAAAGGTGCCTTCCCCTTCCCGCAGCCCGCATGAAGATGCAGAAAAAAAGAATCGGCTCCATAAAGGGCCGACTCCCATGCTGACACGGGTAGCCGAAGAGGAATGCAGCTTTCTTGCCCGTCAAAAAGAACCACGCGAAAAACGCGGGCTGACTTTCCGACTGCAAGAAATTCTACATGTGCTCTCCAGCTCCCGTCCGATTGAATTAGTTTAGTGAATGGCGCGCCCGATACGATTCGAACGTACGACCTGCAGTTTAGGAAACTGACAAATCGCGCTTCGCCTATATTCAAGATTACCGGGAACCCTTTGTTTTAGCAAGGTTTCGCGGCAATGGATGTTCAACTTTAGTCATGTCTAATCAATGAAAATCAACGTTTTGACCCCGGATTGACCCCAGGAGATGGGGGTCAAATTGCTCGTTCCTCGTCCTTAATGACGTTTGCCGACCTAGTCGAACGTGATCTGCTTCACGATCCAGATCCCACCTCCAGCGAATTCACTTGAGACCACTGAAAAGCACGCATCTCGTCACGGCGAATTCCGCCGAGAATGAGCCAATAAAGTAGAGGCACCAATGCCTGCGCTCCTGGCATAGGGCCCGGATGGCCTTGCGTGTCTCCTAGGTCGTAAACAACATCTTACGCAGTTTACGCTTGAGCTTCTCCAACGTATGATTTGCGATTTAAATTTCGGAGGAAATCCTACCATTCGTCTAAGTACCTGCAAAGGTGCCTTTTTCTATTTAAAGAGATAGCTCACATGAATTACGAAAGAGCTAACGTCAGAATGGCCTGTGCAAGCAGCTATTTTGAGAACCAATGCCGATGTTAAACTATGGTGTTGACTTGATTCTTCTGTAATGATTATTTAAATAATATAGAATTTTCTGTTAAATTAATAGAACCCAAGTACTAGTTGATAAATGGGTATATTGCATGATTCATTTCCCTTAAAAAAGTAATATGATTCGTGTGCATACTAATAAATTACATAGAGGTGGATTATCTTGGTTGTTAAGAAAATTCTAGCAGCATCTATTGCAGCATCCCTTCTGGCCTCTGTAGCTCCGGCTAGCGCAGCAATTAATGAAAATGCAAATCAGTCTGACTTTAAAAACGTCGAAACAAAACAACTCACTTCTAGTAATGGGGAATATCTTGGTACTGAAAAGAAAGTGGTTACAATCACAAGAAATGATGATAACGGAAATGTGAAATATACTATGGTTGAAGAAATTGATTATACGTTAGCACCTGAGTACCAAGGTATCCCTGCGTATGAAAGAGATTTTAAGGATCGAACAGACATCAATACCTACGAAATAACAGCTTCTAATCAGTTTATTGTAAATAATCAAGAAGTGTCCCTGGAGTCTAGCAAAGTTACGAGTCAGGTTCAAGCTTCGGCGAGAGTTGCTTTAGCTGCAGCAGCAGCCGATAAAGGTGGAATACCTACTCACTCGCATTATTACAGCACGGCTGACCTTCAAACTTATACTTTTGCTACCTACAGCAATCTTGATTGGAGTGGTACTGCTTACGCGGCACCAGCCGGCTCCCATGCTAAAAAAACGGTTAAGCGGACTAATATGTATTACCAAGATGCTAAATCAAGCATTGATATGTTTACTAATGACTACAATGATTTTGTTTTTGATTATGGGAGTTTCCTAGTCCTGTCAGGCTTATCTGCAGCTACTTTGGAAACATTAGTTGGATGGATTCCATTTGCAGGAGGTGCTGGATTTCAAGCCCTACAAGCCTATAATTCTTATCAAGACGCTAAATCTAATATTGGAAAAGCATATTTGTACGTAAACGCAATGTAGGTATAATATAAGGACGGATAAAATCCGTCTTTATTCTTTTTTAGGAGGGCTTTATGGGTTCTTTAATGAGAAATCCGATTTGGTTTAGAACAATCATAATACTTGCCATAATTTTCAATGTCCTTATGTTTTTCTTATCTCCGAGCTTCGTGATTATATCAACCACATTAGCTATATTATTTATAATCAAGGGAATTAATACATGGAATCACAATAAATATGTTGCGATTATTGCGTTTTCATTTAGTTTATTTTTTCTGATTCTTGGTTTTTGGATTAAGTTTGATTAAAGAGAGCTGAATGCTCTCTTTTTTCATTTTATAAAGACGTTCTGATGTCCTTTAATTCAACATAAGGAGGGCCGCTTGGAAGGCAATAATTGAAAAGCAGAGCGGTGTTCGGATTCCACGGGGGTGGCCGTCCGAGCAGGGTATAGCAATAAGACGGCAAGGAAAATAGCAAGTGACCCCAGATTGACCCCACGAGCAATTTTTACTTTTGGGCTGGCGGGTTGTGATAAAAGAAAAACCCTTGCTCCGCAAGGGTTTGAGGTCGAATATAATGGCGCGCCCGATACGATTCGAACGTACGACCTGCAGTTTAGGAAACTGTTGCTCTATCCTGCTGAGCTACGGGCGCGCATCAGAACCAATATAGCACGCTTCCGCCGGACGATGCAACCGAACGCGCTGCCTCTCCTGCCCCGATCACCGCTCTCTCCCCCGTCGCCGGCTTCAGGAGGAGAGGATGAGATGCGGCCCCCGCAGGCTGCGCCGGCGGACGGCGACCGGATAGACGACGCCACCGCAGGTGCGGAATCCGGTGCGGAAGACGTAATGTCCTTCGCCTGCCGGCTGCAGCCGGCCGCTGTCCAGGCAATACACCCATCCTTCGAAGCTGCCGGCCGCTTCGGGACGCCGGTCGCGTCCGCCCGATCTGGTCCGATCCGTCACGGCTTTCCTCCTTCCGATTCTGCTCGATGCTCCATTGTATGAGGAGGGACAAGCCGCTAGAACGACGGGTTGCGGTATGCATTGAATATCTGTTATACTTAATATATAACAAATGGAATGAGGGGTGATTCTCGATGATCGTCACGCTCGACTACGAGTCCGAGCTGCCGCTGTATAGCCAGCTGTACGACGAGATCGTACGGGGCATCGCGGACGGCTCTCTGACTTCAGGCGACAGCCTGCCGTCCGTGCGCAGCCTCGCCGGTGACCTGAGCATCAATCTGCATACGGTCAACAAGACGTACCAGCGGCTCAAGCAGGAAGGCTACGTGCAGATCCATCGCCAGAAGGGCGCAGTCGTGCAGCCGCTCGGTTCCGTGCCGGCGACGCCGGAATTCCGGGCCATGATGAGCCGGCAGCTGCGCTCCTTGGCCGCCGAGTCGGTCTGCCGCAGCATGGAGGAGGAGGAATTCGTCGAGCAATGCCGCTCGGCGTACCGCAGCTTGAAAGGAGAGGATCCATCATGACGAATGAACTCGCCGCATGGCTCGTGCTGGGGGGGACTTATGCCCTCACGACGGGCGCTACGCTGCTGCAGCCGTCGCTGGCGCCGAGCAACATCCTGTTCGGCGTGGCGCTGCCGGCCGGCCGAGAAAGCGATCCCGAGGTGCTTCGCTTGAAACGCAGCTACCGCTCCGGCGTCTTCGGCCTGTCGGCGCTCATCGCTGCCATCGCGGCCGCCCTCGCCGTGCTGAACGGCGGCGGGTCCGAGGAGGAATTGAGCGTCTGGACGAGCGCGCTGCCGGTAGCCGCCCTGCTGCTGCAGCTCGCGGCGGCCGGAGGCTGGTTCGTGCTCAGCCACGGCAGGACGACGCGGCTCAAGGAGGAGCGGGGCTGGGCGGAGGAGGAGGAGAGCCGGGGGGCGGCCGACCTGACGATCCGCAGCCGGCAGCGGCTTGCGTATCCGCTGCTTTGGTTCCTGCCGCATCTGCTCGTCATCGCCATCTCCGCCGGAGCGGCGGCGCTCTTTTACGACCGGATCGTCGATCCCGTCATTCTGCACTACAACGCTCAGGGCTTGCCGGACCGGATCGAGCCGAAGTCTCCGGGGGCGGTGTTCGGACTGAATCTCGCGCAGCTCACCGTGCTGGCGGCGTTCCTGTTCGCGAACTATACGATCGGCGCGGCGCGGCTCAGGCTCGCCCCGGGGGCGCCGCAAGAGCACCGCGACCAGCAGGTCCGCTACCGCCGCGGCATGTCGATGCTCATGCTGCTGCTCGGCCTCGGCATCCTCGTCTTCATGGGCGCTACCCAAGCGTTCATGCTGTACGGCAGCGGAGGGCAGGATGGCGTCTGGATCGGCGCGATCGGCCTCGTGCCGCTGCTGCTCGCCGGCGGTTCGGCATTCGGCATGATGCGGCTCGGCCGCGGCCGCCGGGATGCACCGGTTCCCGGCGAGGACGCCAACTGGAAGCTCGGCGCCTTTTACTGGAATCGGAACGACGCGTCCGTGTTCGTGGAGAAGCGGTCCGGCATCGGATTCACGCTCAACTGGGCCCATCCGCTTGCTTGGCTGTTCCTCCTTGCACTGATTGTTCTGATCATCGTGGTCCCGAGAGTTGTGGGATAAAAGTCCTATAAATTAGGTAAATAGATCGAAAATCCCTCTGCCATTGTCGATTATTTCGCTCATTTTCTTGGAAACCGTCGACAAGTTCCTACAAACAAGCTTCCGCCATACGGGGTATAATAAGAGCTACATGACGAGGGGCGACCCGAGGCGAGGAGCGTAGCTGGGCCATTGATGGAAAAAAAGGAAATGCTGGAGCGCTTGCAGGATCTGAGGAAGAAGCTGTACGAGGCGGCCGAGGCGAAAGGAAGCCTGACGGATCCGGTGGTGCTCGCGATCAGCGAGGAAGCGGATGGCTTGATCGTGGAACTCCAGCAGCGTCAACGTGAGCAGAGACTGGAAAAGCAGATGAAAAAAGGCCTCTGACCGGGGAGAGCGAAGGTGGGATTCCGTCGCTCGGATCGGCAGAGGCCTTTGTTGCGCTTACGAGGGGCTTGATTTTTTCATTTGGCGCAGCCGCCGGAAAAAATCGGTCAGCAGAGAGGCGCATTCTTCCTGCAGGACGCCCGACACGAGCGCCGCCTCATGATTGAAGCGCGGCTCCTGCAGCAGGTTCATCAGCGTGCCGGCGCAGCCGGCCTTCGGATCCGGCGTTCCGTAGACGACGCGCTGCACCCTTCCTTGCACGATCGCTCCGGCGCACATCGGGCAAGGCTCCAGCGTGACGTACAGCGTGCATTCCAGCAGCCGCCACGCGCCGAGCGCCTCGCTCGCCTCGCGGATCGCCAGCATTTCGGCATGGGCGGTCGGATCGAGCCCGGTCTCGCGGCGGTTGAAGCCCCGGCCGATGATCTCTCCTCCGCGCACGACGACCGCGCCGATCGGCACTTCTCCGATCGCTTCGGCCTTGCGGGCCTCGGCGATCGCTTCCCTCATCCAGCGCTCGTCTTCTTCTCGATGCTGCAAGCTTTCATCCCTGCCTTGATGCGGCCGCCAGCGGCCGCGTAAAGTTTGGCTCCATTGTGCCTGATCCGCAGCCGCAATGCAACTCCGCCCGATTATGCACAACAATTGTGGAAAAGCCTTCTCCAGCTTTCCAAGACTCGAAACGAGCGCCGCAAGAGCGAATCGGGATCGTCATAATTTGTCGAATTATGCCCCGAACAAACATTCTTTTGTTAACATGTTGTGCACAAGATTGTGGATAACGATAAATTGTTTGAATCTTCTTTCCATCTATCCACGACTCCCCTGTGGAAAACGCCGTAATTATGGGGATAACTTGCTCGGACTGGGGATAGTTCTGTTTATAAATCATCCACATGGGGATGGAAGGGCCGTTTGGAGTCCCGCTAGCTTTTGAGTCTTTTGCTTCTGTCGGCGAATATCGGGCGGTTCGATAATTATGGTATGATCGAAAGAGACGCGGACGACAAAGGATGTGTATCCGGCGGTGACGTTGAAAACGAAGCTGTCCCTGTTCATTTCGTTGCTGGTCGGCCTCATGCTTCTGTTTCATCTCGCTTTCAGCGACGTGCTGATCCGCAAGGAGCTGGCGCGCCAATACGAGCGCTTCACGAAAAGCGTTGCGGATCAGACCGTGAAGCTCTTTTCGACCTATCGGTCGGAAGGCGCTTCGGCCAGCCCGGGCATGACGCCCGAAGAGCTGCTGCCGCTCATCGTCCAATACGAGCCGCAAATTCTCGAAATCGGCATCTGGCGCATGGAAGACGGCGGCGCTCCGCTGCTGGTCGAAGGGACCAGCGGCTATTTTGACGACGAGACGGGCAAGCGCTTGCTTCGCGAGAGCGCGCAGGCGATGGCGCAAGCCGAGGTGCCGGACACGGATATCATGCGCACCAGCTATCCGTTCGCGCTGGACGGCGTCCCCTACCGGATCAGCCTCGCCGTGGAGCGCATCGATATCGACCATCTGTCCGGAATCCATGCCCGCAACGAGCTGATCGGCGCCGCCGGCATATTCCTCGTGCTGATGGGCCTCATTTGGCTCATCATCCGTTCCGTGCTCCGTCCGCTGCGCGCGATCGTGCGCAAGGTCGGCGACGTGGCCGAAGGCCGCTTCGATACGCCGCTCGAGGCGGAGGGACGGGACGAGCTGTCGCAGCTCGCGCGGCGCGTCAAGGTCATGTCCCATAACCTGCTCCGCCATACCGGGGAGCTGCGGGCGGCTTCCGAAGAGAACGAGCGGATCAAGGATCAGCTGGAGTCGATCATCCAGAATACGGCCGATTCGATCGTCATCATCGGCCTGGACTTCCGCCTGCTCAAGGTGAACCGCGCCTTCTGCCAGATGTTCGGCTACACGGAGGAGGAGGCGCTGTGCAAGGACATCCGCGAGCTCGTGCATCCGCAGCACAGCGTCTACGAGGAGGCGGAGCTCGCCCGGCTCGTGAGCGGAGAGCTGCTGCCTCCCGCGGAGGAGGAGTGGAGGCATCGCTGCGGCACGTATATCCGCGTCAGCTGCTCGCTGAACGCGCTGCGGGACGCGCAGGGCGAGGCATGGGGCTTTGTGAGCGTCGTGCGCGACATCTCCTCCCGCTCGCAGATGGAGGAGCTGCTGCTCCGCTCGGAAAAGCTGACGACGGTGGGCCAACTCGCGGCCGGCGTGGCGCATGAGATCCGCAATCCGCTCACGACGCTGCGCGGCTTCCTCCAGCTGCAGCAGGAGACGGGCAAGTTGAGCCTGCGCCATAACGACATCATGCTGGCGGAGCTCGACCGAATCAACCTGATCGTCGGCGAATTCCTCATCCTGGCCAAGCCGCAGGCGGCGCGGTTCCAGGTGAAGGACGTGCGCTACGTGCTCGGCGACGTCATCTCGCTGCTCGACAGCGAGGGCCATCTCAAAAATGCCGTCTTCCACACCCGCTTCACCCGCGAGCCATGCCTCGTCTCCTGCGAGGAGAACCAGCTCAAGCAGGTGTTCATCAACATCATCAAAAATGCGATCGAAGCGATGCCGGCCGGCGGCAACGTCACGTTCGACATCGACCATCCCCATGAAGGAGAGGTCGCGATCTGCATCACCGATGAAGGCATCGGCATACCCGAGGACATCATTCCCCGCATCGGCGATCCGTTCTTCACCGCCAAGGAGACGGGAACCGGCCTCGGCATCATGGTCAGCCAGCGGATCATCCAATCGCATAAGGGAAGCATGCGGATCGCGAGCAAGCTTGGCGAGGGCACGTCGGTGACGGTGCTTTTGCCGGCTTACCAGGGTGAAGCGGAGTAGAAATATGGTACAATCAAGCCATCAGCAGCGGCGCCGGCGATGCCGGACCGCGTAGAAGACGGGGTGTCTGCAAGGTGCGTATCAACAAGTGGATTAGCGAGACCGGCTACTGCTCCCGCCGGGAGGCGGACAAGCTGGTCAGCGGCGGAGAGGTCACGATCAACGGCGAGACGGCGCTGCTCGGCAGCCAGGTGGAGGCGGGCGACGAGGTGCGGGTAAAGGGCGAGCTGCTGTCGACGCACAGCCGCCATGTGTACATCGCCCTGCACAAGCCGGTCGGCATCACGTCGACGACGGAGCTGCATGTCGAGGGCAATATCGTCGACTTCGTCGGGCATCAGGAGCGGATCTTTCCGATCGGACGGCTGGACAAGGACTCCGAGGGCCTCATCCTCATGACCAACGACGGCGACATCGTCAACCGCGTCCTCCGGGCGGAAGGCAAGCATGAAAAGGAATATATCGTCACGATCGACCGGCCGGTGACGCCGTCCTTCCTCAAAGGAATGAGCGAGGGCGTGCGCATCCTTGGCGGCATGACGCTGCCCTGCCAAGTGACGCGCGTCAGCGAGCGGGTGTTCCGCATCGTGCTCACCGAGGGCAAGAACCGGCAGATCCGGCGCATGTGCAGCGCCTTCGGCTACCGGGTGCGCCGGCTGCAGCGCGTGCGCATCATGAACATCACGCTCGGCAGCCTGCCGTCCGGCAAATGGCGCGATCTGACCCGCGAGGAGCTGCAGGAGCTGTTCTCGGAGCTGAGCTACGAGCCGTCGCCGCCTGCCGGGCGTCCCGGCACGTAACCGGCTAGCTGGCGTGGCGCTCGCGGACCGGTCGCGCGGCCGGCCATTTTCCCCGCGCCGATCGTGAAGACGCGCGCGAAGCGAGCATCAAAGCCCCGCTTTCCCTGTGCGACAGGAAAAGCGGGGCTTTTTGCCGAGCCGATCATTTGAAGCCGGCGGAAATCATCTGCGCGGCCGAAGGCTGGCCGTAGTTGCGGATGATCGACACCTCGACGCGGCGGTTTTTGGCCCGTCCGGCGGCAGTGTCGTTGCTCGCGACCGGCTCGTACTCGCCGTTGCCGACCGCGCTGAAGCGCTTTGGATCGAGCTTGTCGTTATGCAGCAGCACGTCCATGAAGCGGACGGCGCGCATCGTGCTCAGATCCCAGTTGGAGCGGAACTGGGCGTTGGAGATCGGCTGGTTGTCCGTATGGCCCGACACCATCACCTCGTAGTTCGGATACTTCTGCAGGATGCCGGAGATGTACGTGCCGAGCTGCTCGGCCTCCGGCTTGATCGTGGCGCTGCCGGACGGGAACAGCGCTTTGTCGCTGATCGTGATCATGAGACGGGACTGGTTGAGCTTCGTCTCGAGCGAGGTCGTGAGGCCCTTGTCCTCGATGTACTGGTCGACCTGCTTCTTGAGCTTCTCGAGATCCTCCTGCTCCTGGCGCATGAGCTCCTGCATCGCTTTGTCCAGGTTCGCGGCATTCACTTGCTGGGAGGTCGTCGTGCTCTCCGACTGCGCGTCCTTGGAGCTCTGCTCCTTGGTCTTCTCGTCGGCGACCATGCCCTCCTTGTCGATCGACTTGTAGCTCTCGAGCACGCCGTTGCCGCCGCTCAGAGCGATGTTGAACGCGCGGCTCATCTCCTCGAACTTCTTGGCGTCGACGCTGCTGGAGGCGTACAGGACGATGAACAGCGCCAGCAGCAGCGTCAGCAGGTCGGCGTAAGGGATGAGCCAGGATTCGTCCACATGCTCTTCGTGCTCCTCGTGCTTATGCTTCTTGCTCAATCAGCTTCCCTTCTTTCGATTCCTGCATTTGGAGGCGCTCTTTAGGCGAGAGGTAGACGGACAGCTTTTGGTTGATGGCGATCGTGGAGACGCCGGACTGGATCGAGAGCAGGCCTTCGACCATCATCAGCTTGACCTGCGATTCGCGCTTGGAGATGCGCTTGAGCTTGTTGGCGATCGGATGCCAGAGCACGTAGCCGGTGAAAATGCCGAGCAGCGTCGCGATGAAGGCGCCTGCGATCGCATGCGCGAGCTTGTTCATGTCGCTCATGTCCGACAGGGCGGCGATCAGGCCGACGACGGCCCCGAGCACGCCGAGCGTCGGCGCGTAGGTGCCGGCCTGCGTGAACAGCAGGGCGCCGGCTTTGTGGCGCTCCTCCATCGCGCTGATGTCCTCGAGCAGCACGTCGCGGACGAAGTCCTGATCGTTGCCGTCGATGACCATGCGCATGCCGTTCTTCAGGAACGGATCCTCGATCTCCTCGACCTTCGCCTCCAGGGCGAGCAGGCCTTCGCGGCGCGTGATGCTTGCCCAATCCGCGAACATCGTGATGAGGTCCTGGCGGCTGACCAGCTTCGGGTTGATGAACGTCAGCTTGAGCAGCGTCGGAAATTTGGCGATCTCGTTCATCGGGAAGCCGATGAACAGGGAGGCGAACGTGCCGACGATGATGATCATGAAGGCGGCCGGATTCGCCAGGTTATGGAGCGGCGCTCCCTTGAGCACCATGCCGACGAGAACGGCGGCAAGGCCGAGTACGATACCGATGAAAGTTGACTTTTCCATAATGCACCCCGTCCAATCTGAAGATGAGGGAGAGCGGCAGGCCGGCAGGCCCTCCCGCTGCTTCGTCCCGTTTCTCCTATATATCGACTCCCCCTTGAGGGGAGATTAGAGAAATTTTTGCAGAACCATAGTCACATTGCGTTAGAAGATGGCATAACCGTGTACAATAGAGCCATGAAGCTGCGGAAGGAAAAGGAAGGAAGGGATGACGGATGGGCGTCAGGCATGCGAGGGAATACAAGGATATTTTGGATGATCTGACCGAGGCGGTGAGCGCGATTCGCGACTCGTACTCGTTTTTCGAGATGACGGGAGAAGAGTGGGGCGAGCTCGGCGACCAGGAAAAGCGGGAAGTGATGGAGGCGCTGGCGGACGATGTGTTCTACGGCCTCGGCGAGGAGCCGGTGCTGCATGTCGGCGGGGGCGTCGTCGCCTACAAGCCGAAGTTCCACGTCATCGAAGTGATGGTCGACGGCAAGGAAGCCCGCATCGTCCGCCTCATCTGACGCGATAGGGCCGGCGCCGCCGGAAGCGAAAGGCCGCTGCTCCCGGGAGCTCAGCGGCCTTTTTTGTACGTCATGCAGTAAAAGGGCTTCGGCCCGTCCGGCGTGCCCCGCTCGTACTGGTCGGTCACGCGGAAGCCGGCCTTCTCGTAAGCGCGGCGGGCGCGCACGTTCCACAGCAGCACCTCGAGGTCGATCTCGTCCTCGGGCTTGCGGCGGCGCGCCTCCCGCACGAGCAGCCGGACGAACGACGGGCCGATGCCGTCGCCGCACAGGTCCGGCCGCAGCGCCAGACCGAGACGGGTGACGCCGACGATCGGGAAAAACTGGGCGTAGCCCATCAGCTCGCCGTCGTCCGGATCGATGACGGCCGCATACTGCTCCTCGCGAAGCTTGGGATCGCCGAACTCGATCTCGAGCTTCTTCAGCGTGTCCCATGGATCGTTGTTGTACACGTCGTACGGCGGCTCGAAGCGCCAGCGGCATACCTCCTCGGCATGGGCCTCGGTCATGGGGACGACCTGCCACGCGGCGGCGGGATCGAACGGATCGATGGTCATGAGGGCTCCTCTCCGGCGCCTTGCGCCTGTCGCTTGTTCGCATAATAGCCATCTTCGGACAGGGCCATTATACCATTCCGGTTCCGGGTCATGGTAAAATAGGAAGCACTGGAATCATCCTACTTCAACGAATCCATCGAAGGAGCCGCGATGCGCAAACTGATTCTGCTCGGTTGTCTCTCCTATTTCGTCATCGGCCTGGCCCATGTGGTCGCAGGGGCGCTGCTGGAGCCGGTCATGGCCAACTATGACCTCAGCTACGGCGCGGCCGGCCAATGGATTACGAATCAATTCCTCGGCTTTTTGCTGGGCGTGCTCGCCGCTCCCGCCATCACGTCCCGGATCGGGCGCCGAAGCGGCCTCGTGCTGGCGCTCGGCTTCCTCACGGCGGCCGAGGCGATCTACAGCATGCTGCCGCCGTGGGACGTCATCCTCGTCGCCGCGCCGGTCGCCGGCTTCGGCTTCGGCATGACCGAGGCGGTCGTCGGCGCGCTCATCATGGACGTATTCGCCCGGGGCAAGGCCTCGGTCATGGGCTGGCTGGAGGTCGCCTTCGGCGCCGGCGCGCTCGCCATGCCGGGCCTGGCGGCGCTGCTCATCCGGGACGGCATCTGGATGATGAGCTTCCCGGTGCTGACCGCGCTCGCCGGCATCTCGATGCTGCTCTGGATGACGCTGTCGTTCGGCCCGGCCGACGAAGCGGTCGCCCATACGCCGCGGACGGCGAAGCCGGCGGCGGCTGCGCCTGCGGACGGGCCTGCCGCGGCCGCGCGCGAGGCGGACGAGCCGATCGTCGCTCCCGGCCTGGACGGGCCGGCGGCCGTGCCGGCCGCCGGCGCGCTGGCGAGCGACAAGGCGGTTGCGCCCGCCGGCGGCCGCGGCTGGCTCGGCTACGGCCGCGGCTCGTGGCCGCTGCTCGCGGTCGGCATGGCGTTCTTTTTCCTGTATGTCGGGCTTGAGATGGTGTTCGCCAACTATTTGCCGTCCATCATGACGAAGGGGTCGGGCATCGGCGAGGCGGAAGCCTCCGCCGTGCTCAGCCTGTTCTGGGCGACGATGGTCGCCGGACGGCTGCTGATCGGCTTCGCCACGCGAGCGGCGGGCTACCGCGTCTATCTGCTCGGCTCCGTCGCCTCGACGCTGGCCGCGCTCGTGCTGCTGGCGACTGCGGGCACGCTCACCTGGACGCTCGTGCTCGTCGCTCTGGCCGGCTTCTGCATGGCCGGCATCTTCGCGGTCGCGCTCATCTACGTCAACGAGCGGCTGCCGGGCATGACCGACCGCACGACGAGCCTGCTCGTCGCCTGCGGCGGCCTCGGCGGCGCGATCTTCCCCAAGCTGGGCGGCTGGCTGTTCGACCTGCACGGCTGGCAGCGGCTGCTGCAGCTGACGGCGGTCATGGGGGCGGTGCTGCTCGTGCTGCTGCTGGTGCTGCTGGCGCTGCGGGGTCGGCAGGCGGCGGAGGCTTAAGCCGCGCTGAAGCCTGAACCCGGCGTTCAAGCTCAAGTCCGATCCTCAATCTCATCAAGCAGGAGGCGAGGCACGATGAATCAACCGAATCCGATCGTCTCGATGAAATGGCTGCTCGCCCGCATGTACGAGCCCGATCTCGTCATCGCGGACTGCCGGTTCGCGCTCGGCAAGCCCGAGTCCGGCCGCGAGGCGTACGAGGCGGCGCATGTTCCGGGCGCCGTCTACCTGGACCTGGAGCGGGACCTGTCCGCCCCGGTCGGCGAGCATGGCGGCCGCCATCCGCTGCCGGACCCGGCCGAGCTTGAGGCGGCGCTGCGCCGCGCGGGCATCGGCCCGGACAGCCGCGTCGTTGCCTACGACGACCAGGGCGGCGCGATGGCGTCGCGCCTTTGGTGGCTGCTGCGCTGGCTCGGCCATGACGCGGTTTATGTGATGGACCAGGGGTTTTCTGCCTGGCAGGCGGCGGGTTATCCGGTCACGGACGCGACGCGCGTCGTCGTGCCGGGAGCGTTCCGTGCGCGCGTGCGTCCGGAGCTGCTGGCGGACGTGGACGCCGTACGCGCCGCCTCGCGGACCGCGGAGCCGGAGGCATGGGCCTCGGCCGCTGGCGCGGGAGCGGAAAGCGGCTCGGCGGCCGCCGAGAGCGCGCCGCTGCTGATCGACTCGCGCGAGCCGCGCCGCTATGCGGGGCTCGAGGAGCCGATCGACCGCGCGGCCGGGCATATCCCGGGGGCGGTCAACCGCTTCTGGAAGGGCGTCCTGAACGAGGACGGCCGCTGGAAGAGCGGCGACGCGCTCTCCGCCGCGCTGGACGGCATCCCGCAGGACCGCGAGCTGATCGTCTACTGCGGCTCTGGCGTGACCGCCTGCCCGAACGTGCTTGCCCTGCAAGCCGCCGGGTACGGGAACGTAAGGCTGTACGCGGGGAGCTGGAGCGATTGGATCTCGTATGAGGGGAATCCGATCGCGACGGAGGATAAGTAAGAGTCGATAGACCGCGTCGGACGCGGATTGGGGGGCTGTGACAGGTTGCCGTGAGGCGGACCTGTTGCAGCCCTCTTTGGGCTTTTCTGCAAACAGCTTGCAGACAAGAATTCGAGGAAAGCAGCTGCAGGAACCACGGAACCAGCCGCAGTTCGGCGGTTGGGTCAGGTCGTCGCAGCCTTCTGTGCAGAGCAAGAGTCCGACCGCCCTCCAGAGCAATCCACCTGCTGTTGGCTGGCGTTGCCGGCATCCCCTGGCTTGGCGGTATCGATAGATACGGTTTAAAAGAAAGGTCTCTACGAGACGCGCAATTTAACTTTGTTTGGTAGGAGCTCGCAACCAAGTAAACGAACTACTATTTTACGAAGGAATATCAGCGTAAGAACCTCTACAGCGGTTCTACGCCACGATGATGCGAGGGAATATATGAACCGTAGAGACTATGTAAGCAGAATCAATAAGGTCATGAACTATATTGAAAATCATTTGGAAGAGAATCTTTCTTTAGCCTCTTTATCACGAATAGCAGCGTTCTCTCCCTTCCACTTTCACCGCATTTTTAAAGCGATTGTTGGTGAGAACGTCAACGAGTATGTGAAGCGAATCCGCATGGAGAAAAGCACGCAGTATTTGGTGAACCGCAGCGATTTATCAATAACTGAGATCGCCTCTGCCTGCGGCTTTACGTCATTATCCACTTTTTCACGGGCGTTTTCCGAGCATTTCGGAGTAAGTGCGCGAGACTATCGCAAAAACGGACAACATCGCAAGAATAGTCAATTTTGCCGCAAGAACGGGCAAGAAGTTTTGGATACACAACGTTATTCTGAAGACGTATCAGCCGTAGATGTCCAACAAATAAATGTAGCGCAAGTCAGGATCGAGAGGTTGCCGGATCTGCATGTGGCTTATGTCCGACACAGATACGGGTTTAGCAAAGGGATATACAGCAAGGAGATCGTCGAGTCCTTTAACAAAACCCAAGCGTGGCTGAGACAGAACAATCTGGATCTGCGAAGATCCATGGAAGTCGGAATTACGTATGACAACCATGATATTACGGAGAGCGAAAATTGCAGATATGATGCTGCATATACCATCCCTGCTGGGCTAACAGACAACTTTGGTCATGAGGAGGTGGATATTCAGGATGTTCCGGGAGGCCTGTATGCAGTTTATACGATTAGGCTTACGGATGTAAGCTCCGAGGAGGAAGTGATTGTTCAGCTTGGACATGTTGTAGATTACATGTACGGGCGGTGGCTTCCGGATAGCGATTGCTTATTGGCAAACCGGCCTTGTCTCGAGATATACCATACGGAGCTGCAAGGAGCGGTTGTCATCCTTGATTTTTGTCTGCCCATCGAGAAAGGATGAGAGGTTATGTTTGCCTATGTCGGAAACGGTCAGTATTGCTATGCAAATTCCACATCGATGCTGCTTGATAGCATCGGAGAACAGGTTTCGGCGAGCCTAATTGAGGTGTTGACTGGTGTTGGGCTAGGGGCAGTTTGGTTTGAAGAGGATAATATGATTTTCTTCTCTAATGGAATTCCTCATCTGGGAGTCAGCAAGGCACTGGACATCTTGGGATTTACATACAATGAACGTTCAGGGATGGATGAAGTTGGAATGATGGATCAACTATCCGCGGAGCTTAAGGATCATCCGATCTTGATTGGGCCGCTCGACATGGGTTTTCTTAGCTATATGCCAAATCATCACGATCTACATGGCTGCGACCATTATGTGCTGGCTTTTGGGCTGGAGGACGGGTGGTTACGATTGCATGATCCAGCGGGATATCCTTTTGCCAAGCTGCCTGTTCGCGACTTGGTCCAAGCGAGTAAAACAAACCGATTGCAGTATCGGTTTTATCCAAGCGATCTAGTCTATCATTATTGGACATCGCCTATGCGACTGCGACAACGAACATCGAATGAAATATACCACGAAGCCGTACTTTATTTCCGAGAAGTGTATTTGGACGCTGATCACATCGCTTTGAAACAGGGCTGGAAAACAGGGGGCGATGCTTTCACAGCCTTGCAGCAACACTTAAAGGGAGAGAAGATTGACCCGGGACTGCAAGGTCACTTAACGCATTTTGCCTTTCCAGTAGGTGCAAGGCGGGCATTGAACTATAGCGAGTTTTTTCAACCTGGAAATGCTAGACTGTCCGAGTTGAAATTAATGCAGTCCGAAATGTTCGGTCATTGTCATTCCCTAGCCGTTCGGGGGGACTGGCATGCACTAGGCGAGGCGGTACGATGTCTAGGGGAGCTTGAGCTACAATTCCGAGAGCGTTTATTTGATGATGGACAAGAAAGCCGTGCTTACTAAAAGTGAAGAACAGCGAGATTCCGATCGTGACGGGAGGCTTATAGAAGCACAGAACTAGCGTTGCTAAGGGCAAGAATGCCCTGGCCGTGCCAGTTCCGCAAGCTGGA
This sequence comes from Paenibacillus sp. B01, assembly GCF_009649995.1. Taxonomy (NCBI): domain Bacteria; kingdom Bacillati; phylum Bacillota; class Bacilli; order Caryophanales; family Paenibacillaceae; genus Paenibacillus; species Paenibacillus sp. B01. The sequence goes on from NZ_CP045802.1 coordinate 157,005, forward strand.
TCGGCTGCATGGAGTCGGACAGAAAAAAGGTACGAAGAAACGGCACGGCAGGGGCATTCCGCCCCCGCCGTGCCGTTTTTGCCTATGTCCGTCCGCCCCCGTCGTGCACGCTCGCTCTTTCTCGACGAGAATCCTTTTGCGCCAAGGGCAGCGGCGCCTTGGGACGAGGCGGAGGCGGGGAGGGGAAGTGAGCCAAAACGGGTATAACCGATTTTGGACATGAAGACGGCTCCGGCAATGGTAAAATCGAGAAAAACAAAAAGGGGCCGATTCCGCATGGTGGATAAACTGGAGTCTTTATTTGAGCAGTACGTTCATGATCATCATTTTTCAGGAACCGCCCTCATCAGGGGAGGCGAGGCGACCCTCTTCGAACGCGCCTGCGGCTACGCGCATCGGGGGTTCAAAGTGCCGAACGGAATGCGTACGAAATTCGATACGGCCTCCGTCACGAAGCTGTTCACGGCCGTCGCGGTTTTGCAGCTGGTCGATTGCGGAATGCTCGGCCTCGACGATCGAATCGTGGATCGAGTCGACTTGACCGGCACTTGCATTCCGGAGGACGTCACGCTCGCACACCTGCTTACCCATACTTCCGGCATCGCCGATGACGCGGACGAGGAGCTGGGCGAGAGCTACGAAGCGTTGTTCGTCAGCAAGCCCAACTACTCGATCCGCCATAACGCCGATTTCATTCCGCAATTCGCCTACAAGAAGCCGAAATTCAAAGCGGGAACGGATGTCAGCTACAACAACTGCGCTTACGTGCTGCTTGGGCTCGCCATCAAGCAGGCCACGGGCATGGGCTACCGCGATTATGTCGATCGTCATGTGTTCCGCGCCTGCGGCATGGACGATACGTCATTCGCGGCCAAGGACGAAGGCGACGCCGCCGTCGCGGAGGGGTATGAGGCCGAGTATGACGAATATGGACAGGTCAAATGGAGGAAAAACGTCTATTCCTTCCCGCCGATCGGCACATCGGACGGAGGAGCCTATACGACGGTCGGCGATCTCGATACGTTCATGCGCGCCCTGGCGGGCGGCAGGCTCCTTTCCCGCGAGAGGACGGAAGCGATCATGAAGCCGCAGGCCCGCCTTGCCAAGTCGTACGGACGAGGCACGGTCGTCAACGGATATGGCTTCCATTTCGTCTATGACGGGGCAGGGAAGCTCGTGTGCATGTATAAGGACGGAGCGAACGCAGGCGTCGCCGCCATGCTCGCTTATTATCCGGATGCCGAGACGACGAGCATCATCCTCGGAAATCAAACCTGCGATATCTGGGAGCTGCATCGAGAGGCCGAGCGGCTGCTGTTCGACGCGACGTAGCCGCCCCGAGCGTCAATCGCCCTGCTAGCGGCCGGGCAAGACGGATTCACCCCTGTCCGGCGGCTGGCGGGACAGGGGCTTAGACGCTGCGCCGGAACTGCCCCGGCGTCATGCCGAATCTGCGCTTGAACATCGCGCACAGCTGCGCGTCGCTGGAGAAGCCGCAGTGCAGGGCGATTTCCAGTACGGACAGGTCGGCATGCAGGAGCAGCCGGCGCGCCTCGTCCAGTCTTTTTCCGAGCACGTAGGCAAGCGGAGGGACGGCGAACCGCTGCTTGAAGCAATGGCGGAAATGATGATAGCTGTAGCCGGACATCGCGGCCAGCTGCTCGAGGCGGATCGGCTCCCGGTAATGCTCGTCGATATAATGCAGCGCGAAAGCAAGCCAATGCCCGCTGTCCGCCACGGCTGCCGCCGGGTCCCGCTGCTTCCGGACAAGCTGAATGAGCAGCGAGCTCAGCTCCAGGTCAAGCTGCAGCGCGTAATGGGCGCGCTTGCCCGCCAGTTCGTCCAGCATTCCTTCCAGACGCCGGCCGAGCGGCCGCTCCGGAGCGTCTTGGTACAAGCCCTCTTGAGGTGCGGGCAGCTGCCGGTCCGGCAGCTGGAATCCGACGCAGACGACGCTCGTATCGGCCGCGCGCTTCTCGTCATGCGGCGTTCCGGGACGGATCACCGCGAAGGAGCCGGGACCGTAGCGGTAGGCGACGTCATGGATGCGGGTCGTTCCGCTCCCGCTCGCATAGTAGACCAGCTCGCAGCAGCCGTGCTGATGCATGCCGACCGAGCTGCCCGCCTCATGGGCGGCTTGAAATAAAAACACCGTTTGCGCGATCACCCGCATCGTCCTCCCTTAGCCACTTCAAGCAAGATTAAAGCCAGATCGGTATAGGTAACCGAGGCATGATTCGTTAAGATTAGCTCAAGTTCGAATCATTGTGAAGCAGAGGCAGCCAAAATGACAGGGAGGCGATGGACCGTCATGAGTCGATATCCAAAGGTAGAGGAAGCGTTCCGGCTGGAGCGCTTGGCGGCTCCGCAGGGCAGGGCGAGGATGGTGCTTGATACCGATACGTTCAATGAGATCGACGATCAGTTCGCGCTGGCGTACGCGTTGCTTTCGCCGGAGAAGGTATCGCTCGAGGCCGTGTACGCGGCGCCGTTTTTCAACGAGCTGTCCTCCGGACCGCAGGACGGGATGGAAAAAAGCTACGAGGAGATCGAGCGCATCCTGAGCCGGTTCGGCTTGCCGACGGACGGATACGCGTTTCGCGGGTCGGAGCGGTATTTGCCGGGCGCGGAGGAGCCGGTCGACAGCCCGGCAGCCAGAGATCTCGTCGCGCGCGCGCAGGCGATGCCGGATGACGAGCCGCTGTATGTCGTGGCGATCGGCGCGATCACGAACGTCGCTTCGGCGATCTTGCTGGAGCCGTCGATCCTCCGCAAGATCGTCGTCGTCTGGCTCGGCGGACATGCGCTGCACTGGCCGGATGCGAATGAATTCAATCTGCAGCAGGATGTCCATGCGGTCCGCGTGCTTCTGGACAGCGGCGTTCCGTTTGTCCTGGTGCCGTGCATGGGCGTCGCCTCGCAGCTTCTGACCACGCTGCCTGAAGTGAACGAGCGCGTACGCGGCCGCGGAGCGATCGGCGATTTTCTCGCGGAGCGCTATGAAAGCTGCAGCGACGACCATTTCGGCCGCTCTCGCGTCATCTGGGATCTGTCCGCCGTCGCCTTTCTGGCTCAGCCCCAGGCGGTATGGAGCCACATCGTGCACAGTCCGCTGCTGACCGACAACGTCACCTGGAGCTTCAATTCGTCGCGCCATTTGATCCGATCGGCCTATTTCATCGATCGCGATGCCGTCTTTCGCGATTTTTACGCCAAGCTCGACGATTACGCGGCGGGCCTGCGCACGCTCAGCGCCGTCCAGCGAGCCTAGCACGCGGCATTCCACCCTTCCGATTCGCCGTTCCGGCGGATTCGGAAGGTTTTTTCGCATGCCTTGGACGAGGATCGTCGTATAATGGAGGATAGCAAATCCTTCGTCAGCGAAATGGAACAGCGTGCTTTGAAGTGGCAGGAGCAAAAAGAACTCAAGTGAGGCAACTTCTTGGTGCACGAATCGTTGCGAGGCCGATCTCGGCTGCCCCTATACTGGATCAAGAGAGGAGGGATAAGATGGAGTGGCTGGAGCGGATGAACCGGGCGATGGACTACATCGAGGAGAACCTGACCGGGGAGATCGAGCTGAGCGAGGCGGCCCGCAGGGCCTGCTGCTCGACGTATCATTTTCAGCGGATGTTCTCGTTCATTACGGATGTGACGCTGGCGGAGTACATTCGGCGCAGACGGCTGACGCTGGCTGCGTTGGAGCTGCAGCAAGGCGGGGCGGCGAAGATCATCGATGTCGCGCTGACCTACGGGTACGACTCGCCGGTCTCGTTCGCGCGGGCGTTCCATGCGCTGCATGGAATGACGCCGGCTATGGCCCGCCAGGGCGGCATGGAGCTCAAAGCCTATCCCCGTCTGTCCTTCCTCATCACGATCAAGGGGGCAGAGGCGATGAATTATCGGATCGAGACGAAGGAAAAGTTCGAGGTGTTCGGCCTGGAACGCGTATTCCGCACGGATGGAGGCGGGGATGCGCCCCAAACGCCGGCCCGGCTGTGGGAGCAGAGCCATGCGAACGGAGAGGCGAAGCGGCTTGAAGAGCGTGCAGGCGGGCTGCCGTCCTTCGTGAGCCCCAATCTATACGCAGTGAATGCGGTCTGCAGCTACCGGAAAACCGGGCCCGATACGTTTCCTTACATGCTCTGCGCCTTCAAGGATGAGGCCAGCGATACGGACGGCTACGCTACGGCGACGATTCCCGCGCATACATGGGCGATCTTCCCGTCGGAGCCGCATCCGTGGGAGCAGTTCGGAGAGACGATCGAGACGCTTTACCGTCGCTTCTACACCGAATGGCTCCCAACGGCGGGCTACGAGCAGGTGGACGGAATCGAGTTCGAGATGAACGGGACGAAGGACGGCCTCAACTACATCGAGCTGTGGTTCGCGGTACGCAAAAAGTAGTTGCCGTACGCGTACGGCTCCTTTTTAGGAGCCGTACCGGCGGCCGTTCATGTAGAAATTGTCCTCCCGGCCGACCCGGAAGGAAATTTCCAGATCGGGGATGCCGAGCGAGCGGACATGCCTGTCGATCGCCTCGGCCATCTTGTCTCGAATCTCGTCCCCGCGCTCGAACCACCATACATCGATGAACGGGTAGGAATCGGTATATTTCCCGTCGAAGATCGCCGTGACATGCAGGCACTCCAAGGTGAAATTATCGGTGCCGCATCGGCATATCGCCGCCATCTCCTCTACGAGAGGGATGCTGATCGCGCGTATGCCCTCGGCTGGAATTCCTCTGAAAATCAATTGCGGCATCTCTGCCTGCCTCCTCTCGAATCGACTGCAACCAACGAACGAACAATAAGCGGAACGGCCTTATTATAGCTGGAATCGCCAGTTCATTTCCATGCAAAGGAGCTGAAACCAATGGATCTGGAAACCGTCCTGCACGAGCTCGAAGCTCTCGGCAAGGAACGACTGAAGAAGATGTACCTGGGCAACGGCGCGCATGAGCCCTTGTTCGGCGTGGCTACGGGCGAGATGAAGCCTCTCTACCGAAAGATCAAGCGGAACCAGCCGCTCGCCGAGCAGCTCTACGCGACCGGCAACTATGACGCCATGTACTTCGCCGGCGTCATCGCCGATCCCGACGCCATGTCGGCAGCCGATTTCGATCGCTGGATCGAGACGGCTTATTTTTACATGCTGTCGGACTATGTGGTCGCGGTCACGCTGGCGGAGTCGGACATCGCGCAGGAGGTAGCCGACCGCTGGATCGCGAGCGGCGACGAGCTGCGCATGTCGGCCGGCTGGAGCTGCTACTGCTGGCTGCTCGGCAACCGTCCGGACGCCGCCTTTTCGCAAGAGAAGCTGGCCGGCCTGCTGGACCAAGCCAAGCGGACGATCCACGACGCGCCCAAGCGGGCGAAGATCTCGATGAACAACTTCGTGTACACGGTCGGCGTGTCCTACGTGCCGCTGCATGAGCGGGCGGTGGGGATCGCGCAGCAGATCGGTCCGGTGGATATCGGCGGGAGCGGCGCGAAGCGCAAGCTGTTGAACGCCTCCGAGCAGATTCAAAGTCAGCTGGAAAAAGGGCGGATCGGCTTCAAGCGGAAGCATGTCCGCTGCTGACCGAATAAGGAAGGGGGATGCCGCCATGAGGATGACCATCGGCCTGTTCGCCCATGTGGACGCGGGCAAGACGACGTTTGCGGAGCAGCTGCTTTACCATGCGGGCAGCATCCGGTCGCGCGGACGGGTCGACCATAAGGACGCCTATCTGGACAGCCACGAGATCGAACGCGCGCGGGGCATTACGGTGTTTGCCGATCAAGCGCAGCTGTCGTACAAGGGCTCGGCCTATGATCTGATCGACACGCCCGGACACGTCGACTTCTCGCCGGAGATGGAGCGGGCCGTCCTGGCGATGGACTACGCGATCGTCATCGTCAGCGCGGCGGAGGGAGTCCAGGGACATACGGAGACGGTATGGCAGCTGCTGCGCAAGCACCGGGTTCCGACGTTCTTTTTCATCAACAAGACGGATCGCGTCGGCGCCGACGCGGAAGCGACGCTGGACGAGATCCGCCTGCATCTGACGCCGGACGCAGTACCGGTCATGGACAGCTTTGCGCACGGCATCGTCGGAGAGCCGCTGCGGGAGCGGATGGCCGAGCGGGACGAGGCGCTGCTGGAGGCGTACCTGGAAGGCCGGGACGACCCGGCCTACTGGCTGGAGGCTCTGCGCGGACTCGTCCGCGAAGGAAGGCTGTTCCCGTGCGCGAGCGGCTCCGCGCTGCAGGATATCGGCGTAACCGAATTTCTGGAGCTGCTGCACGGCTTGACGACCGCTGCCTATGACAAGGAGGCGCCGTTCGCCGGACGCGTGACCAAGATCCGTCATGATCCAAGCGGCGTGCGGCTGACCTTCATCAAGCTGCTGGCCGGCACGCTGCGGGTCCGGGACGAGCTGGCCTACGAGAGCGGCGGCAAGCGGCAGGAGGAGAAGGTGACGCGCCTGCTGGCGTTCAACGGGAGCCGGTCGCATGCGCTTGAGCAGGCGGAGGCGGGCGAGCTGATCGCCGTGACCGGACTGTCCGCCGTCGAGGCCGGCCAAGGACTCGGCGCTTGCAGGGACGAGCCGGCCTACGAGATGGCGCCGACGCTGATGACGAAGGTTGCGTTCCCGGAGACGCTTCACGTCAAGGACGTGCTGAGCGCGTTTCGGATGCTGAATGCGGAGGACCCGTCGCTGAACGTCGTCTGGGAGGAGAGCCTGCAGGAGATTCATGTGCATGTGATGGGCCTCATTCAACTGGAGGTGCTGGGGCATGTGGTGCGGGAGCGGTTCGGGATGGACGTCTCGTTCGGCAGCCCGGAAATTCTGTACAAGGAGACGATCCGCGCCGCGGTCACCGGATACGGGCATTTCGAGCCGCTTCGGCATTATGCGGAAGTGCATCTGCGGCTGGAGCCGGGCGAGCGGGGCAGCGGAATCGCGTTCGCGAGCGTCTGCCATCCGAACGAATTCAGCGTCGGCAACCAGAACCTCGTGAAGACGCATCTCTACGAGCGGGAGCATCGCGGCCTGCTGACGGGCATGCCGGTCGCCGACCTCAAGATTACGCTGCTGCGGGCCGCCGCGCACAAGGAATATACGCATGGAGGCGACTTCCGCGAAGCCGCCTTCCGCGCGCTCAGGCAGGGGCTGGAAAAGGCCGACAACGTGCTGCTGGAGCCATTTTACACCTTCAAGATCAAGGTCGGCTTGGACGAGCTGGGACGGGTGCTGTCCGATATCCAGCGCGCCAGCGGGCAGTTCGATCCGCCGCAGACGACGGACGCGCATGCGGTCGTCACGGGCCGGGCGCCGGTGGCGACATTTCTGAACTATGCGGCGGAGCTGGCCTCGTTCACGCATGGGCGGGGCGCCATCCGCTGCGTATTCGGAGGCTACGACGAGTGCCACAATACGCCGGAGGTGATCCAGCGGAAAGGGTACCGCAAGGACGCGGACCCGCTGTATACGTCCTCCTCGATCTTTTGCGCCAAAGGCAGCGGGTACGCCGTGCCTTGGGACGAGGCGGAGGCGAAGATGCATCTGCTCTGATCGTCGTAAAGCAGCTCAAAAGGCTGCAGCTCATACGAGCTGCGGCTATTTGGGCTTCCATCGTCCGAGAGACGATACGGCGTGCTTGCCGCTGCCGGCGGCTGCAAAGGACAAGCAAACCCATTTATTAGTTGCAATAGCATTCTAACTAAGATAAACTCCAATTAGTTGCAATAGCATCATATCTGGAGGGGAAGGGGAATTGCCATGAGCGAGCCCTGGGCGCTCAAAAGCAAGGACAGCTCGGAATCGCATGGCCCTTATATCTCGGCGATCTACCGTCACATGCAGGTGCTGATCTCCGCCGAGCTGGCGCCGCATCGCATCGGCAGCGGCCAGTACATGTTCCTCATGGCGATCGCGCAGCAGGAGCCGTTGACGCAAAAGGCCTTGAGCGAGAAGCTGCTGGTCGACAAGACGACGACGGCCAAGGCGATCGCCAAGCTCGAGGCGGAAGGGTATGTCCGAAGGGAAGCGGATCCTGCGGATCAGCGCTTTCAGCTGCTTTATTTGACGGAGGCGGGACGAGAGGTCGCGCCCCAGGTTCAGGAAGCGCTGAACCGCGTTCGCAGCAAGACCGCCGAAGGCATCGACGAAGCGGAGTACGCCACGTTCATCCGTCTGCTGAAGACGGTGCTCGGCAACTTGACCGGGCTGTAGAGGCGAAGGTCCGCCTGCTGAAGAACCTGGCTTTTTCAAACCAAGGAGGAGGATGACGATGCTGGCTGCAGCTCCGTTTGTCGTCGTGGAGAATTGCGCGGAGGAAATCCGATTTTATCAAGGCGTCTTTGGAGGAGAGGTCGAGATTCTGCGAAGGCAGGGGGAGACGGTCCTGAACGCGGATCTGCACGTAGATGGAGTCGCCCTCAAGTTCGCCGACGTTCAAGCGGCGAAGCCGGTGCAGAAGGGCGACTATGTCCGGATCTTCCTCAAGCTCGGCACGGAGGAGGAGTTCCGCCGCGTCTATGGAGCCCTCGCTTCCGGCGGGGCGATCGTCACGGAGCTGTACGAGGCTCCGTTCAACGGCCTGCTGGCCATCGTCTCCGACCGGAACGGGGTCTGTTGGGTGCTGTCCTTTTATCGTGCATGACGAAAAAAACCGCTCCCCGGGTCGAGAGGAGCGATCAGGCTCCCCTCTGCCGAGAAACGGTTCTTATTAGTTGCGGATCAGATAGTCGAACGCGCCGAGCGCCGCGGTCGCGCCCGAGCCCATCGAGATGATGATCTGCTTGAACGGGCTGTTCGTGCAGTCGCCTGCCGCGAACACGCCGGGCAGCGACGTCGCGCCGCGCGCGTCGACGATGATCTCGCCCATCCGGTTGCGCTCCACCGCGCCTCCGAGCCATTCGGTGTTCGGCACGAGGCCGATCTGCACGAATACGCCCTGCAGCTCGATGTGGCGGTCCTCGCCGGTCTCGCGGTCGGTGAACGTGATTCCGCTGAGCTTGTCCGTGCCGGTGAATTCCTTGGTCGCGACATTCGTGATGACCGTGACGTTCGGAAGCGAGTACAGGCGGTCCTGCAGCACGGAGTCGGCCTTGAGCTCGGTGTTGAACTCCAGCACGGTCACATGCTTCACGATGCCGGCCAGGTCGATCGCCGCTTCGACGCCGGAGTTGCCTCCGCCGATGACCGCGACATCCTTGCCGGCGAACAGAGGTCCGTCACAGTGCGGGCAGTACGCCACGCCCTTGTTCTTGAACTCGGCTTCGCCCGGCACGCCGACGTTGCGCCAGCGCGCTCCGGTCGACAGGATGACCGTCTTGCTGCGCAGCACGGCGCCGTTCTCGAGCTCGACCTCGACATAATCCTTCTTCTCCAGGCGGACCGCCCGTTGAAGCTTCATGATGTCGACGTTGTACTCCTTCACATGCTCCTCGAGGCTCGCGGCCAGCTTCGGACCTTCGGTGTACTTCGTGCTGATGAAGTTCTCGATGCCGACCGTGTCCATGATCTGGCCGCCGAAGCGCTCGGCGACGATGCCGGTGCGGATGCCTTTGCGGGCCGCATAGATCGCGGAGCTTGCGCCGGCCGGGCCGCCGCCGACGACGAGCACGTCGAACGGCTCCTTGCCGTTGAATTCCTCCGCGCTCGGAGCTTCGACGATCTTGGCCAGAATCTCCTCGATCGACATCCGGCCGCCGCCGAACGCCTCGCCGTTCAGGTAGACGGACGGCACGGCCATGACGCCGCGCTCCTCCGCTTCATCCTTGAACGCCGCGCCGTCGATCATCGTATGCGAGATGCCCGGATTGAGCACGCTCATGACGTTGAGGGCTTGGACGACATCCGGACAGTTGTGGCAGCTCAGGCTGACGAACGTCTCGAACTTGTACTCGCCCTTGATGCCCTTGATCAGATCGATGACGCTCTGGTCGACCTTCGGCGCGCGGCCGCTGACTTGCAGCAGCGCCAGCACGAAGGACGTGAATTCATGGCCGAGCGGGATGCCGGCAAAGACGATTCCCGTATCCTCGCCCGGGCGGTTCACGCTGAAGCTCGGCGTGCGCGGCAGCTCCGCTTTTTCCACCCGGATGCGGGGGCTCATGGCGACGATCTCGTCCATCAGGCCGAGCATGTCCTGCGACACCGCGTCGGTGCCCGCGCTGACCTGGATATGCACGTCGCCTTCCATGAGTCCCATGTATTGGGCTAGCTGTGCCTTGATATCTCCGTCAAGTACCATTGGAAATGCCCCTTAGATCTTGCCTACGAGGTCAAGGCTAGGCTTCAGCGTCGTGCCGCCTTCTTGCCATTTCGCAGGGCAGACTTCGCCTGGATTGTTGCGCACGTATTGAGCGGCTTTGATCTTGTTGACGAGCGCGCTCGCGTCGCGGCCGATGCCGCCGGCATTGATCTCGACCGTCTGGATGACGCCGTCCGGATCGATGATGAACGTGCCTCGGTCGGCCAGGCCGTCCGCTTCGATCAGCACGTCGAAGTTGCGGGAGATCGTGTGCGTCGGATCGCCGATCATGATGTACGTGATCTTGCCGATCGTCTCGGAGCTGTCATGCCAAGCCTTGTGCGTGAAGTGCGTGTCGGTCGAGACGGAATATACTTCCACGCCGAGCGATTTCAGCGTTTCATATTGGTCTTGCAGGTCGCCGAGCTCGGTCGGGCATACGAAGGTGAAGTCGGCCGGGTAGAAGCAGACGACGCTCCATTTGCCTTTGAAGTTCTGCTCCGTTACGTCGATGAAATTGCCGTTCTGGTACGCTTTCGCGCTAAAAGGTTTTACTTCAGTTCCGATCAGGGACATGATATGGTTCCTCCTTGGAGTTTTTTTATAATGATTACAATCTAATATTAATTTTGTTGAGAATGACTGTCAAGTAGACATCCCTCGCTTCCTCGAAAAATCATCGCATTCCGCCGCCAATTGTGGCCGGCTCGACACGCTTTTGGTCATCTTTCCCGGTTGCGGGGCCTCCGATTCACTCTTTCATTCCTTCCGACAATCGAATGAACTTAATGAACGAACGCACGGAATGCGGCACGTAATTGTCCCTCGGCCAGATGACGTCCAGCTGCCAGGGAATGACCGGATCGTCCAGCTGAACGAAGCGGATGCGCGGGTCGGTGATCTTGCTGCAGATGACGTCGGGCACGATCGAGATGCCGACGCCGGCCGCGACCATCTCCGCCATGAGGTCCCACTGGGAGCTGGAATGAAGGATCTGCGGCTCGTAGCCGGCCGCCTGGCAGGCGCGCAGCACGAGCTGCCGCACGGCGAAGCCGTACGAGAACAGGATGAACGGCTCCTGCTCGAGCTCCCGGATCGACGCGGCTTCCCGGCCGGCGAGCGGATGCGCCTCGTGCACGAGCAGCGCGAGCCGCTGCCGGATGAACGGCACGGAGTGGAACGCCTGCGCGTTCACGGGGCCGACGACGACTCCGATATCGAGCTCCCCGCTCAGCAGCAGCGACTCGATCTTCTTCGCGCCCTCCTCGGTCACCTGGAAGCTCACATTGGGGAATTCCCGTTGAAAGGGAGGAATGACGCGGGGGAAAAAGACGGAGCCGATGACGGGAGGCAGGCCGATCGCGATGCTGCCCGTCTTGAGCTCCGCGACGTCGTCCATGGCGGTGTGCAGATCCTGCACGGCGCGCAGCACGGCAGGGATCTGGCGGATGGCGGCGGCGCCGGAGTCCGTCAGCTTGAGCTGCTTGCCGGAGCGGTCGAACACCGGAGCGCCGAGCTCGTCCTCCACCGAGCGGACGATCTTGCTGAGCGTCGGCTGGGACAGATGGAGCGTCTCGGCCGCTTTGGTCATGTTCTGCTGCTTGGCGATCTCCAGCAGGTAGGAAAGATGTCTAAGTTCCAAGCCGAATAGCTCCATTCATAGAATTATGGAATGGCAATGATTCGATGTCTGAATTTTACCTTTTCGCCGAGCAGGTTGTAAACTGAGACGGAACGAAATGAAAGCGTTTTACAACCCGAGGCAGAGGAGCCATGTCTATGTTCCTAGAAGTTTTCGCCATCCTGCTCGCGCTTGGCCTGCTCATGTTTTTCGCCTATCGAGGGTTCCCGGTCATCGTATTCGCGCCGATCTTCACGCTGCTGGCTGTCGTCATCTCGGGCAAGGCGCTGCTGCCGAGCTACACCGAGGTGTACATGACCAACGCGGCCAGCTACATCAAGACGTATTTCCCGGTCTTCCTGCTCGGCGCGATCTTCGGCAAGGCGATGGAGCTGAGCGGAGCGGCCTCGTCGATCGCCCACGCGATCGTGAGGTCGCTCGGCAGCAAGCGGGCGATGCTGGCGGTCGTCCTCGCCTGCGCCGTGCTGACGTACGGCGGCGTCTCGCTGTTCGTCGTCGCTTTTGCCGTGTATCCGTTCGCGGCGGCCATCTTCCGGGAAGGCAACATCCCGAAACGGCTCATCCCCGGCACGATCGCGCTCGGCGCGTTCACGTTCACGATGGACGCGCTGCCCGGCACGCCGCAGATCCAGAACATCATCCCGACCGCCTACTTCGGGACGGACGCCTATGCGGCTCCGGTCGTCGGCATCATCGGCGGCGCGCTCATCTTCGCGGCCGGCCTGTACTGGCTGGAGCGCCGCCGCAAGCAGGCCGAGCTCGCCGGCGAGGGCTACGGCGACAACCACAAGAACGAGCCCGAGGCGGCGGAGGAGACGAACTATCCGAAGCTGTGGCTGGCGCTGCTGCCGCTGGCGCTCGTGCTGGTGCTGAACTTCCTGCTGAGCCGCGGCGCGCTGACCGTCACGACGTGGTATGACGAGGAGCTGCTCCAGTCGTTCAACATCGCGAACGTCAAGTCCGTCTCCTCGATCTGGGCGCTCATCATCGCGCTGACGGTCGGCGTCATCGCCGCGCTTTGCATCAACGTCCGCCAGGTGAAGGGCAAGCTCGCCGCCGGCCTGACGGCAGGCGCGATGGGCGCGCTGCTGGCGATCTTCAACACCGCCTCCGAGGTCGGCTTCGGCAACGTCGTCAAGACGCTGCCCGGCTTCCAGGCGATCCAGAACGGCATCCACAGCATGAACGGGGCGCCGCTGCTGTCGGAAGCCGTCTCGGTCAACCTGCTCGCCGGCATCACCGGCTCCGCCTCCGGCGGCCTGTCGATCGCGCTGGAGGTCATGAGCAAGACGTATCTCGATGCGGCGAACGCGATGGGCATCAGCCCCGAGCTGCTGCACCGGATCGCCTCGATGGCGTCCGGAGGCATGGACACGCTGCCGCATAACGGCGCCGTTATCACGCTGCTCGCGATTACCGGCCTGACGCATCGCCAGTCGTACAAGGACATTTTCGCCATCACGATCATCAAGACGGTCGTCGTATTCGCGCTCGCCGCGGTGCTGACCGTCATCGTCTAGAACGCTTCATCGCATCAGAGGAATGGAGGCCTGAATCCATATGCAGCCGGAGATGAAAGGAAGGGTCGCGCTCGTCACGGGCGCGGCCAGCGGCATCGGACTCGAGATTGCCCGCAAGCTGTCGGCGGAGGGAGCGGCGGTCGTGCTGACCGACATCCGCGGGGAGGCGGCGGAGCAGGCGGCCGCCTCGCTCCAGGACGTAGGCGGAGAGTGCCTCGGCCTCGCCTGCGACGTCACCGACGAAGGCCAGTACGCGCAGGCGATCGCCCGCGCGGAGGCGGCCTACGGCCGGCTGGACATCCTCGTCAACAACGCCGGCCTGCAGCATGTCGCTCCGATCGAGGAATTCCCCGTGGAGAAATTCGACTTCATGCTGCGGGTCATGCTGACGGGGGCGTTCATCGGCATCAAGCATGCGTTCCCGATCATGAAGCGCCAGCAGTACGGCCGCATCCTCAACATGGCGTCGATCAACGGCGTCATCGGCTTCGCCGGCAAAGCGGCCTACAACAGCGCCAAGCACGGCCTGATCGGCCTGACCAAGGTGGCGGCGCTCGAGGGCGCGGCCCACAACATCACGGTGAACGCGCTCTGCCCGGGCTACGTCGACACGCCGCTCGTGCGCGGGCAGCTCGAGGACCTGTCCCGCACGCGCGGCGTTCCGCTGGAGCGGGTGCTGGAGGACGTGCTGTACTCGCTCATTCCGCAGAAGCGGCTGCTCTCCGTGGAGGAGATCGCCGACTTCGCCTCGCTCATCGCCGGGGACCGGATGCGCGGCGTCACCGGCGCGACGCTGCTGATCGACGGCGGCTACACCGCGCAGTAGAGCGGGAGGGCCGGGGCGCGACAACAGAAAGGATGGAACTTATGAGCAAGACATGGGCTTCGGCTGCGGACGCCGTGCGCGATATCCCGGACGGATCGACGCTGATCGTCGGCGGATTCGGCCTATGCGGCATCCCCGAGACGCTCATCCAGGCGCTGGTCGAGCAGGGGACGAGCGGCCTCACGGCCGTCAGCAACAACTGCGGCGTCGACGACTGGGGGCTCGGGCTGCTGCTGCGGACGAAGCAGATCCGCAAGATGGTCTCCTCCTATGTCGGGGAGAACAAGACGTTCGAGAGCCAGTACCTGAGCGGGGAGCTGGAGGTCGAGCTCGTCCCGCAAGGGACGCTCGCGGAGCGCATCCGCGCCGGAGGGGCGGGCATCCCCGGCTTCTACACGCCGACCGGCGTCGGCACGGTCGTCGCGGACGGCAAGGAGCAGAAGGAATTCGACGGCCGGACCTACCTGCTCGAACGAGGCATCGTCGGCGACTTCGCCCTCGTCAAGGCGTGGAAGGCGGATACGCTCGGCAACCTCGTCTACCGCAAGACGTCGCGCAACTTCAATCCGCTCGCGGCAGCCGCGGGCCGGATCACGATCGCGGAGGCCGAGGAGATCGTGCCGGCAGGCGCGCTCGATCCGGACGAGATCCATACGCCGGGCGTCTACGTGCAGCGGGTTGTCCAGGGCTTCGGCTATGAGAAGCGGATCGAGCGCTTGACCGTGCGCGGCGCAGGCGTCCAAGTCCAAGGGAGGGAAGGCCGATGAGCGGCAGCCGAAGCGCGATCGTCATGCGGGCGGTGCAGGAGATTCAGGACGGCATGGTCGTCAATCTCGGCATCGGCATGCCGACGCTGGTCGCCAACCATATTCCGGCCCGCATGCAGGTGCTGCTGCAGTCGGAGAACGGGCTGCTCGGCATCGGGCCGTACCCGCTGGAGGGCGAGGCCGATCCCGACCTCATCAACGCGGGCAAGGAGACGGTGACGGCCGTGCCGGGCGCGTCCTATTTCGACAGCGCGGAGTCGTTCGCCATGATCCGGGGCGGCCACGTCGAGCTCGCGATCCTCGGCGGCATGGAGGTGTCGGAGCAGGGCGACCTCGCCAACTGGATGATTCCCGGCAAGATGGTCAAGGGCATGGGCGGCGCGATGGATCTCGTGCACGGAGCGCGGCGCGTCGTCGTCGTCATGGAGCATATGAGCAAGCACGGAGAGTCCAAGGTCAAGGCCGCCTGCACGCTGCCGCTGACCGGGCAGCGGGTCGTCGACCGGCTCATCACGGACTTGGCCGTATTCGACTTCACCGAGCAGGGAATGGTGCTCGTGGAGCTGCAGGAGGGCGCGACGCTGGAGCAGGTGCGGGACCATACCGAGGCCCGCTACGCGGTCGCAGCGGAATTGGAGAGGGGGAGAGCGTGATGTCGAGCTTGCATGAAGCGGTCATCGTCAGCGCCGTCCGCACGCCGATCGGCAGCTTTCAGGGGGCGCTCGCCGAGGTGCCGGCGCCCGAGCTGGGCGCGGCGGCGATCCGGGAGGCGCTCGCCCGGGCGGGCGTCGGCCAGGAGCAGGTGGACGAGGTTATCCTCGGCCACGTGCTGCAGGCGGGAGTGGGACAAAATCCGGCTCGCCAGGCGTGGCTGAAAAACGGCTATTCGTCCTCGGTGCCAGCGGCGGCCGTCAACAAGGTGTGCGGCTCCGGCCTCAAGGCCGTCATGCTGGCCGCGCAGGCGATCCGGCTCGGCGACGCCGAGATCGTCGTGGCCGGCGGCATGGAATCGATGAGCCAGTCTCCCTACCTGCTGCCCGGCGGGCGGACCGGCCTGCGCCTCGGCGACGCCAAGCTCGTCGACTCGATGATCCGGGACGGGCTCTGGTGCGCGATGGGCGACATCCATATGGGGGAGACGGCCGAGAACATCGCGGACAAGTACGGCATCGGCCGCCAGGAGCAGGACGAGTTCGCGGCATGGAGCCAGCAAAAGGCCGAGGCGGCGATCGCGGCCGGCCGCTTCGCCGAGGAGATCGTGCCGGTGGCCGTCCCTCGCCGCAAGGGCGAGCCGCTGTCGGTCGGCGCCGACGAGCATCCGCGCGCCGGCACGACGGCGGAGTCGCTCGGCCGGCTGCGCCCGGCGTTCCGCGCGGGCGGCACTGTCACGGCCGGCAACGCGTCCGGCCTGAACGACGGCGCGGCCGCGCTCGTCGTCATGTCGGCGGAGCGGGCGGCCGCGCTCGGCCTGAAGCCGCTCGCCGCCATTCGCGGCTACGCGAGCGCCGCGCTCGACCCGGCCTTCATGGGGCTCGGCCCCGTGCACGCGACGCGCCGGCTGCTGGAGCGGACAGGAGTGTCGATGGGCGACATCGACTTGTTCGAGATGAACGAGGCGTTCGCGGCGCAGGCGATCGCCGTCGGCCGCGAGCTCGAGCTGCCGCCGGAGAAGCTCAACGTGAACGGCGGCGCCATCGCGCTCGGGCATCCGATCGGCGCGAGCGGCGCCCGCATCCTCGTCACGCTGCTGCATGAGCTGCGCCGCCGCGAGGGCCGGCTCGGCCTCGCCTCGCTCTGCATCGGCGGCGGGCAAGGCGTCTCCATGCTGGTGGAGGCGCTGTAGGCTCTGCTCCGCAGCGAACGCTTGTCGATGAGAAGGTCAGCACAGAGGTCTGTGACGGCTGCCTAGGGGGCAGCTGGCGCAGGCCTTTTGGCTGTCCTGCTGGACGAGCCGCCGGCATGTTCAAATCGCGCCTTTCCCGCTATGCTTAACCTTTAAGGAGGGGGAGGAGAATGGAAAAGTCAGCGTTCTACGGCAGGTGGGCCTGTCAAAAGATGATTGAGTCGGCTTCGTCGAACCTATGGGACGGCCACTGGGCGTGCGCGGTCCTCTCCATGGCCCGGCTGCTGGACGAGCAGCTTCTGCCCGGGGGTCTGGAGCCTTTGGTCCGCCGCAATCTCGATCAGATCGTCAAGGAGAAGGGAAACCAGGGCATCTATGACGATGAAGGGGAGCCGAAGATCGGCTTTCGGCCGGAGCTGCTGCGCGTGTTGATTCGAAATGGCGGCAAAGACAACTCGCTTGGCCACGATGCCATCTACGCGTCCTACATGCTCGACTTGATCGAGCGCTCCGGCATTCCGGCGACGCAAGAGCTGTTCGACGCGATGGCGACGATGCTGCAGGGCTTTGCCGACTCCGGTCCCGGTTATGTCACGATCAACGGCATCCATACGGTCGTTCAACCCGGCGAGGTGCCGGAAGCGGAAAATCAGCCTGAGCTTGCTCCATCATCCGTACTGGAGCTGTTCCATGCTTTCTCCAGACCGGAACGGATGGAGAGAGGAGACATGCAGCTCGGCCATCTGCTGACGCACGGACATGCCGTCGTGGAGCTGAAGCGGGCCTTGAGTGCCGAGGCTCTGGAGGAGCACGGGCCGATTCTGGAGCAGTCTTTTTTCAAAAGAACAGCCCTGTTGGCTTATGCGAATGCGCTCGAAAAGGAAGAGACGGAATCCGCTTCAAACGCCGTGGCCGGCGCGCGTAATCCGCTGGAGCCGTCTTATTGGGAAGAAGCCCTTGCGGACAGCCGGCACGGGCATTACGGCAAATACGCTTACAGCTACCTCAGGCTCTGCCGCTTGGCCGGATTCCGCCCGGAGAATTTCCAGTCGTTCAGCCGGATCCTGCCAGCGCTGGCATGAAGGCTCCCGGACCGGATGAAGGAGCGACAACGATGCGGATGATGGAATCCTGGATGAGCCGGCTGTGGCCGGAGTGGAGCGGAACGCTGCGGCGGCGGAGCGGCGGGTGGAACAACAGCACGTATTTTGTTGAAGGCAGTGCCGGGCGCGCGGTGCTGCGCATCTACGAGACGCATCGCGACCGGGACAAGATCGAGTTCGAGCACGAGGTGCTGAAGCGGCTGGCGGAGCTCTCCTTGCCGTTTCAGGTGCCGCAGCCGATCCCGGCCCGGAACGGGGCGACCGTGGCCGAGACGGAGGACGACCCTTCCAAGCTCGCTTGCTTGTTCCGCTATATCGAAGGCGACTCCCCGGCGGAGGAGGAGTCGGGCTACGAGGCGTCGTTCGGCGAAGCGGCGGGCCTGTTGTCGGCGGCGCTTGCCGGCGTCCGCCCGAGCTTGTCTCCGGCGTATCGCCCGTATTACGAGCTGAGAGCGGCCTATCCGCTTTGCACTGACGAAGCGCTGCGCGAGCTGTGCTTCGATCCGCCCGAGCCTTTCCGCCATCTGGCTGCGGAGCTCGGGGCGCTATATGAGGCGTGCGGAGACATCTTCGGTCGCCTGGCGGAGCTGGAGCGGCTGCCGCATCAGCTCGTGCACGGAGATCTGAACGCGTCGAACCTGCTGCTGCGGCAGGCGGATCGCCGGCAGGTAGCCGCGCTGCTCGACTTCGAGTTCTGCACGTGGGACTTGCGGGCGATGGAGCCGGCGGTCGTTCTTTCCGGCCTCGTCGGACATCCGGAGGAAGAGGCGGCGGCGCAAGCGTTCTGGCGCGGCTTCAGCGGCGTCGTCCGGCTGTCCCGCGAGGAGATGGAAGCGGTGCCTTTGCTGATGCAGCTCCGCAAAGTAGACGTATTCCTGCACTTCGTCAGCCGCTTCTGGGAAGGCACGGATGAAGCGCCCGTGCTCCGCGAGCAGGTCCGGATGCTCGCCGCGGATCTGGGCCGGCTGTCGTCGAGCTCGCGGCGGATGATGCGGGGCGGCGAATGATTTCGCCTCGCCTCTTATAAGACCTCCGGCCTATGCCGATAGATCCCTTTGAAAGATTTGATTTAAAAAAGGGAGGAATAGTCTGAATGAGGAAAAGCAGGAGTCTGATCCTGGGGCTCGCCCTGGCGCTGAGCTTGCCGGGAACGACTGCGCTCGCGGCCAAAACATCGGCTGACTTCAAAGACTTGCAGGATCTCGATGCCGCGACGAAAGCGAAGATTGACGCGCTGCTCAGCGCGGGCGTGTTCAACGGCGTGAGCCAGGACACGTTCGACTTGAAGAGCGAAATGAACCGCGCCCAGTTCGCCAAGGTCGCTGCGCTGATTTTCGGCCTGAAGGTCGACTCGGGCCTGAAGATGTCCAGCTTCAGTGACGTCAAGCCGGACGACAAGGGAAACGGCTATGCGTTGCCTTACATCGAGGCCCTCAAGAACGCGGGCATCGCGGAAGGATATGGCGGCGGAAGGTTCGACCCGGCAGGAAAGGTCACGAAAGAGCAGCTCGCCACGTTCCTGGTGAGGGGCCTTGGCAAGGATGACGACGCCAAGTCGGCTCCCGGCGTGGACGACCAGACCGTTTCGGACTGGGCCAAAGGCTACGTCGAGCTCGCCCTGGAGCTGAAGCTGCTGAGCAACGGCGCGGACGGAAAATTCGGCGGAGGCTCCAACGCGACCCGCGATCTGCTCGTGCTGGGCGCTTTATGAGGCGAAGGAGCAATACGTTCCGCGTGGCGCCACGCCAACGCCGACTCCTTCGCCGAGCCTGACGCCGACGCCGAGCGCCTCGCCAAGTCCAAGCCCGACGCCGAGCGCAGCGCCGCCTATCGTGTGGCCGACGCCGGAGCCGACATCGACGGCAACGCCGACCGTTCAGCCGACGCCAACCGCGTCGTCGACACCGACGGCAACACCGACGCCAACCGCGTCGCCGACACCGACCCCGGCGCCAGCCATCACGGGGCTTACGGTGGAATCCGGAACGGTAGCCGGCTCGGTGCGTCTCGTCTACGAAGCGGTCTCGGGCAACGGCCTGCGTTTCGTCCATCAGCCAGGTCCGTTCGTGACGCCGAAGGTCGGATCCTCCGCGGCCGAGATCGGCAGCGAATATGAGACGGGCGCCGATATTCGGGGCGTCTATGAGGGCGAGCATATCGGCGTCTATGAGGTCAACGCCTCCACCGGCGCAGTCGTCCGGTTCAGCGACATCGCGCTGACGGCCGCGCAGATCGGTGTGGCGGCAGAACAGCTGCTGCATACGCAATTCTATGTTTCAGCAGGTTCCGTTCCCGGCACGGCCAAGCTGACGCTGGTGAACCCGAGCAGCGTAGGCGCAGAGAAATGGCGTATCCGCACAGTTGGGGAAAATGTGTATACTCCGGCGTCGGGAGCCTTTTTCGATGGCGTCGATTATGCATCCGGCCAAGACATTGACCTCGACACAGAGCATCCGCTCATCCTGGTGGCGGCCACCGATGCAGACAATCGCGTTATCCGTTACGCTGTGGCGGTTTACATTCCAGAACCTGCCGTTGAGGTCACTTTGGGTCCGCTCCATGCCGGTGTAGGCCAGTTGAGCCTTCGTGCAAGCGGAGAACTGCATGCCGACACGACCTCCCTGACAAATACCGCTGATTTGCTGGAATCTATCTCCATCGGCGGTGAATCGGCTCCGGGCTGGATTCAATCCAGCTTCGTAATATGGGATTCCATGACCTCCACTTTCCTTGTGCAGCTTCCCGAGGCGACGTTTGCATCAGGTCAAACCGTCGTTGTGACGCTCAAGCCGGGAGCTTGGAAGGATGTTTCCGGAGCTGTGCTGGAGCAGACCTCTTGCGCAGGCGTAGTCGAGCTGACGGTTCCGCCAGTGATTCCGCCGATCCCACCAATTCCACCGATCCCGCCGATTCCGCCGATCCCACCGATCCCACAGATTCCGCCGGTATAACCAACAAGATCTCCTCCAATCCCTTCATGAGCGAGACTCGACCAACGCAAGGAGCTGCCGCATCTGCCAAGATGCCGCAGCTCTTTTTTGCCGTTGGGGCGTCATCGGCCTGCGGCGCATATCAGGCAGAACTCAGGACCGCTTGACCGCCAGGCAATAATGGACGTTGTCGAAGGCGGCCAGCGGCTCGCCCGTCCGGCTAGCGTTGCAGGCAGCGAGCAGCCGGGCGTCGATGACAGCAGGCGTCAGATGCTCGTACGCGAGCAGTCCCGCCTCCTCCAGCAGCGACTCCAGCTCGGCAGAGGAGTAGGAGGAGACCATCGGCTCGCCGGCCTGCGCCGCCATCATCACCTGCTTGCGGGCGCGCTCGCCAGCCTTTGGCGTGAAGGTCAGCTCGTCGGGGTAGTCGTACGCGAGGCCGCTGCCTGCAGGCAGCAGGTTCGCCAGCTTCCGCAGCAGACGGATAAACGCCTCCTGCGGCAAGTAGTAGCTGAGGCCGAGCACGCTGACGAAGGTCAAGCAGGTCGGGTCGAAGGCTGCGCAGTCGAGCAGCCGCTCCGGCCAATTCGTCGCGACCAGGGAAGCGAAAGCGCCTTGGTTGGCGAAACTCCGGGGCATCGACCCGACCAGGGAGTTGAAAGTGCCTTAGTTGGCGAAAATCCGGTGCATCGACCCGACCAGGGAGTTGAAAGTGCCTTAGTTGGCGAAAATCCGGTGCATCGACCCGACCAGGGAGTTGAAAGCGCCTTGGTTGGCCGCCCTCCGGTGCATCGACTGAACCAGGGAGTTGAGAGTGCCTTGGTTGGCGAAACTCGGGCGTATCGACCCGACCAGGGAGTTAAAATTGCCTTGGTTGGCGGAAACCCGGTGCATCGACCCGACCAGAGAGTTGAAAGTGCCTTGGTTGGCGGAAACCCGGTGCATCGACCCGACCAGGGAGTCGAAAGTGCCTTGGTTGGCGAAACTCGGGCGTATCGGCCCGACCAGGGAGTAGAAAGCGCCTTGGTTGGCGGAACCCCGGTGCATGGTAATGCAGCTTGACGAGTTGATCCCATGACGCTAGGTTCGGTTCGGATTCCATGCAGCACCTCTTATCCTGAAGTCGGTTCTACCCGATATGACAATCGGAGATGGTCATTTGAGACAGAATAAGGGAAATTATTCTAGAAGAAAAGAGAGTACGCGCTCCCAGCCGTAGCCGGTGCGCAACCATTCGCCGCTTGCGGCTGGCTTCGCTTGGCCTGCTTTTGGTAAGATGGGGCGAGATTTCGAAGCAAGGGAGGGGATCGAATGAAGCTTGCGGCGCTCAAGAGAGGATTGGTCTACCAGACGCTTCGCCTGCTTCGGCAGCGGCAAGGCTCCCATCGGGTCGCGCTCGGCTTCGCGCTGGGGTTCCTGCCCTGCTGGTTCCCGACCTTCGGCGTGGACGTGCTGCTGGCGCTGGCGCTGCTGCGGCTGTGCCGCGGCAATATGGCGGCCGGCATGTTCGCCGTCCTTTTCGGCACGCTGTTATGGCCGATTCTGTTCTACGTCAATTATGCCGTGGGACATGCCGTGCGCAGAGGGCTGCGCCAGCCCGCCGACCCGGAGGTGCGGGACATTCTCGCCGATCCGGCAGAGGAGCTCCGCTACGACGATGCGGTCGAGAGCCTGGGCGAGCTCGGCGGGGCCGGGCTGGACTTCCTGACCGGCGCCCTGCTGAACAGCGTCCTCGGCGCGCTGCTGCTCTACCTCCTCTTCCGTCTGCTGTGGACGCGCTGCCGCGCGCCGCTGCTGCACAGGGCGAGGGCCTGGCGGGCGCGCTCCGCCGGAGGCAAGCGCATCTCGCCGTCCTCCTGAGGGCAAGCGCAAAAACCGCCTCGCAAAGCGAGGCGGCGAATGGAATCGTGACGGGCATGCTCCAAGCGCGCGCTGGCGCCTTGTAGCGATCGTCACGGCGATGGCGACGGCTGCGGAACGAGCGCGACGATCCGGTCGTCGTTGTCCGCCGGGTTGCCGCGCGACCGGTTGCTCGTCAGCACGTACAGCGTGCCGTCCGGGGCTTCGACGATCGAGCGCAGCCGTCCCCACTCTCCTTCGAAGAAAGGCTCGATCGACGACACGCTTCCGTCCGCCGCAAGGGAAGCCTGCAGCAGCCGCTCTCCCCGCAGCGCGGAGACGAGCAGCCGGCCCTGCCACGGCCCGTCTGTCAGGAAGGCCATGCCCGACGGAGCCCACGTCTCGTCGCCGCTATGCGCGGCCGGAACCTGCAGCGGCTGGCCGTCTGCGGCCTCGCCGCTCTCGTCGCCCTCCACGTCCGGCCAGCCGTAGTTGGCGCCGGGGCGGATGCGGTTGATCTCGTCATGCGCCGATTGGCCGTGCTCGGAGCTGTACAGCTCGCCGCTCTCCGGATGCCAGGCGAGGCCCTGCGGGTTGCGGTGGCCGAGGCTGTAGACCGGCGATCCGGGAAAAGGGTTGTCCGCCGGAACCGACCCGTCCGGCTGCAGCCGGAGGATCTTGCCGGCCAGGCTGTCCGGATCCTGCGCCAGCTCCGGCTCGGACGCGTCGCCGGTCGTCGCGTACAGCATGCCGTCCGGGCCGAAGCGCAGCCGGCCGCCGTTATGATTGACCGCTCCCGGAATCGAATCGAGCAGCACCTGGTCGATGGCCGCCTTGCCGCCTTCGATGCGCAGGCGCAGCACGCGGTTCAGGATGCGGCCCTGCTCTTCGTACGAGTGGTAGGCGTAGGCGTAGCCGTTGTCGGCAAAAGCCGGATCAAGAGCGAGGCCGAGCAAGCCGCCTTCTCCTCCATCCGGACCTTCGACCTCCAGCAGCGGCTCCTCGCGGAGCCGGCCATCCTCGATGACCCGCAGCGCTCCCGGGCGCTCGGTGAAGAAGATGCGGCCGTCCGGAGCAAGGGCGATCTCCCACGGCAGGTCCAATCCTTCTGCGAGGACGGTCGGCTCATAGGGAAAGCGATCCGCGCTTTCCGCCGCCTCCGAGGGCGGCGCGGCGGAAGGTATGGCTCCGGACGAGCTGGCAGGCGGCGCGGCTCCTCCGTCCTGCCGCAGCTGCTCGGACGGGGCGCAGCCGCAAAGCAGCAGGACGGCGGCGGCCGTCCCGAGTCCTTTGCGATGCAGGGTCGTCAGCAAATCGATCTCCTCCTAGTCCGCTCCGCCGGACAGGCAGGAGAAGACGGTTTGCCCTCATTGTACCCGAACGGGCGGGGGAGGAATCAGCAGCGGGCCTTACTTCTCGTCCAGGATGGACCGCTGCCGGGAGATCCGGTTCCAATCTGCCGAATCGGTTCCATGAGCGGCGATCAGCTCGTCGAGCTTGTCGCCGAGCCGCGGATCTGCGGCTTGGTGCTGGTGCAGCTGGATATCCATCGCCACCAGCAACAGCTTGGCCAGATCGAGCTCCTCGACCTCCATCGACGTCAGATCTGACGGAAAAAACTTCTGCAGCATGGCAGAGGCGGAGGAGACATCCTCCTTGGAATACATCAAATCGTAAAGGATGCCGAAGGAGTGGGCATGCTCTTCGCTGGCAAGGTTCCGGAAAAAGGCGGGAGATTCGTGCAGATCCTCGTTCGGCGTCCCGATGAAGAGCGTGTTTCCCCCCATATCCGTCATCATGAACCGCCGATCCTCCTTCAAGTGCTTCATTTTGGAAATTCTAGGGACGCCGGTTCGAGGAATTTTGCCCAAGGCCATTTTTATCGAGCTTGTGAACTGCTCATAGACGAGATCGACTTCATCGACTTGTACATAGCACATCTGAGGATTTTCGCTCGGGACCGTCTTCTTGCTTCCATAAAAGTGCAGCTCGAGCGATCCGAGCCGGAGCACCGCGTAGGAATGGGGACGAGGGGAGATGTAGGCCAGGGTGAAGCCCAGCTTTTCGTAAAAGGAAATTTGATCCTTCAGAGACGGACAGGGCAAAATGGGGATGATCTTGTTCATGCGGATCGGCACCTTCCTTTGAAGAGAATGTACTTCCATCGTATACTATTGGTGCAAATGCTAAGGTAGGGTGGGTTTAAATCCGGTGCTGCCTGGAAAAACGACTGTAAAGCCGTCATATGCTTGAACCTTCCATGATAGGGGGAGGAGGAGGCGGGATGAGAGGAATCGACATCGCCCGGAGCCTGAATATCAGCACGAGCGCGCTGCGGCATTACGAAGCCTGGGGGCTCGTCCCTCGGATCGAGAGATCGGCAAGCGGGTATCGCGTCTACACCCGGGAACATGAAGCCTATTTTCAATGCATCCGCGCGTTGATTCCCGGATTCGGCATGGAGCTGGTCCGGCGCATCATGCCGCTCGTCCAGCAGGGAAAGAAGCTGGATGTCCTGTGGCTGCTCAACGAGGCCCAAGTCCGCCTCCATGCGGAGAAGGAAACGGTCCAAAGAACGGTGGAGATGCTTGATCTCCAAGCGCTGCATGAACCGTCCCTGCGCGGCGGTAAAAGCTCGTATACGATCGGAGAAGCCGCCGAGGAAGCGAAGGTATCCGCTTCCGCCATTCGGCATTGGGAGAAGGAAGGACTGATTCGGCCCGAGCGCCGGCCCGACAACGGGTTCCGCATCTATCGCCCCTCGGACATCCGCAAGCTGCTCGTCATCCGCACGGTTCAACGAGTCGTCTATTCCCTGGATGTCGTTCGCAAGGTCCTGTCCGAGCTCGACAACCATGACGCGGCGCAGGCCAAGGAAATTGCGCTTCAGTCCCTTCATTACCTGGACGGGGTGCTCGTCGAGCAGATGCGGGGGATCGCATGCTTGCAGAGCCTGCTTGACTCGGCTCACGAAAAAGAGGGGCAGGAATGACCCCGCCTTCTCTCCTTTTGAACGGGCGCCCGATGCGGCCGCAATTTCGGCGCTCTCTTTTCGGACGGCGGCAAAAGCCCCCGCCGCCGGCGAGCGCCGGCAGACGGGGACTTTTGCGAAAGGCAGGGCTGCCTCGGTCAATAGCAGCTGAACGAGTCGATGCGGCTCAGGTCGAGGCCGGAGAACATCCAGAACAGGCCGTTCCAGCGAAAGCCGGACACCGAGGTGCGGCCGACGAACACCGGATAGAACCAGAAGCCGGGGCCGTTCGACGGCCAGACGTAGGTGTAGCGTAGCACGCAGCCGGAGATGGCGCCGGGGTCGATCGCCAGCGCTCCCGCCGTCAGCGGCTTGATCGGAATCGCCTGCGGCGGCGGCGAGGACGGCGGCTGCGGTCCGCCGCCCGGCCCGCCCGGCATTCCGCCAGGTCCCGGGAAGCCTCCGCCAGCACCGGGGAATCCGCCTGGACCCGGTCCGGGAGGCGGTCCAGGGAAGCCGCCTCCGCCTCCGGGGAACGGAGGCGGACCCGGCGTGCCCGGGAACAGGCCGCCGAGGCCGCCCGGCTGGTTGGGGGGAAACAATAGCGCCATGCAACTTCCTCCTTTAGATCAGCGTGATGGCCAGCAGGTCGAACAGGACGAGCGGCAGGATGACGTTGTTGTAGAAGTACGGATTCGGCGGGCCGGGCAGGAACGCGCGGCTGTGGCCTTCGTTCGACAGCTGCAGGAACATGATGCTGCGGTCGCACAGCACGATCTTCCCCTCGTAGACGTCGCCGTCCATCGTCTCGACCTTGACGAGGCGGTAGGCGTGCTCTGCGCACAGCGCCTGCAGGCGCTGCTTGACGCCGAGCAGCGTTTCATGATGGTCGGACTCGCAGTGGTACACGCGCGTCGGTGCCGGCGTTGGCGCGGAGTCGTACGGATGCATGGGCATGACCTCCGTTTTCTGGGCATAGCCTAGCGTATGCGCCCGCCCAGACAGAGGTGACGCCCCCCGGTTTAGGAGTCCCGGACCACGGGTAGAAAGAAGAGAATCTTTTTTTCGCAAGAAGTGAAACCAAGCTCTGCAAGCGTGCGTATACCGTTCTGATTGCAACGCTCGGCCTAATCGCATAAGACTCCGAAGGGGAGTAACTGGTACAGTAAAGTCGTCAATCCGAGAGCGCGAGCTCTCCGGCTTTATTGGCAGCGCCGCATAATTCGGCGCTGTTGGTGAGACCTTTGTCCATGAGGCTGTTTCCTCATCGGCAAGGGTCTTTTTGCATTCTTCCGGGCACATCCGATTTCATTCAAGGGAGGAAAGGACATGGATTTCGCATTGCTGATGGAGTACGGATGGGTGCTGCTCGTCCTGATCGCGCTGGAGGGCCTGCTCGCGGCGGACAACGCGCTCGTGCTGGCCATCATGGTCAAGCATCTGCCGGAGCAGCAAAGGAAGAAGGCTTTGTTCTACGGCTTGGCGGGGGCGTTCGTGTTCCGCTTCGCGTCGCTGTTCATCATCTCGTTCCTCGTCGATGTCTGGCAGGTGCAGGCGATCGGCGCGCTCTATCTGCTGTTCATCGCCGCCAACCACATCTACCGCAAGGTGATCGTCAAGAGAGCGAAGCAGGAGGTCGAGCCGCATACGGCCGCCGAGCCGAAAAAATCCGGCTTCTGGGGCACCGTCATCAAGGTCGAGCTGGCGGACATCGCCTTCGCGGTCGACTCGATCCTCGCCGCCGTCGCGCTCGCCGTCGCCTTGCCGGAGACGCCGCTGCCGCAAATCGGCGGCATGGACGGGGGCCACTTCGCCGTCATCTTCCTGGGCGGATTCATCGGCCTGCTGATCATGCGCTTCGCGGCCAATGCCTTCGTGAAGCTGCTGGAGGCTCGGCCTTCGCTCGAGATCGCGGCCTTCGTCATCGTCGGCTGGGTCGGCGTCAAGCTGGCGGTTCACACGCTGGCGCATCCTTCGCTGCATGTCATCCCGCATGACTTTGCCGAGTCGACCGGCTGGAAGCTCATCTTCTACGGCGTGCTCGTCGCCGTCGCCGTAGGCGGCTGGTTCCTGTCGGGCCGCAAGACCGGCAAGCAGGACGAGGCGAAGCCGGTGCCGGCCGAATTCCCGGAATAAGCAAACAGCCGCACGCCCCTGCAGGGGCGTGCGGCTGTTTCCGTTTCCGGCCCCGTTTTCTGCATCGCCGGGCGCCGCTCCTGCGTATGCAGACGATCAGGACCTTGAAGGAGGGATCGTCGTGAAGCTTATTCTGGAGCGGATCAGCAAGACGTTCGACGGCAAGCCGGTGCTGCGGGAAGTATCGTACTCGTTCGAGAAAGGCAAGATCTACGGCCTGCTCGGACGGAACGGCGCCGGCAAGACGACGCTGTTCAACAGCCTCAGCCGCGAGCTGAGCACGGATGGCGGAACAGCGTATCTGGAGGAGGACGACGGCAGCAGGCGGGAGCTGCGGGAGACGGATGTCGGCTACGTCTACTCGCTGCCGATCCTGCCCGAGTTTCTGACCGGGTACGAGTTCGTGAAGTTCTACCTCGAAGCGAATCCGGACCGGCGGACGGAAGGCGTGGACATCGATGCCTGGTTCGACCGGATGCGCTTCGACGGCCAGGACCGGCATCGCCTCATCAAGGGCTATTCGCATGGGATGAAGAACAAGGTGCAGATGCTGCTCTTCTTCATCGCCAAGCCTCCGGTCATCCTGCTCGACGAGCCGCTCACCTCCTTCGACGTCATCGTGGCGCTGGAGATGAAGCAGATGCTGCGGGAGATGAAGCAGGATCATATCCTCATCTTCTCCACCCATATCCTGCAGCTGGCGACCGACCTGTGCGACGAGCTCGTCGTGCTGAACCAAGGCTCGCTGTCCTCCGTGCCGTCCGAGCTGCTGCGCAGTCCGGAGTTCGAGCGGCAGGTCGTAGAGCTGCTGCAGGACGGACCGGCCGATGAGTAGCGTCTACCGGCTGCTGCGGGCCATCCAGGTCGCTTCGTTCGCCAACCGCCTCGTCTATTACATGCGGCGGCTGCCGTGGATCGGCTCCCGCGTGCCCGAATCGCTCTATGCCCGGCCCGGCTGGAAGCGCGCCGCCTCCTGGGCGGCGATCGTGCTGGAGCTGCTGTGGGCGGTCGCGAACAAGCTGATCTATGTCGGCCTCTGCGTCGTGCTCCCTGCGCTTTGGATGCGGGAGGCCGGGCATGCGGCGGATCCGCTGCCGTCCGCGCTGGCGATCCTGCTGCCGCTCAGCTTCTTCACCGCCTGCTTGTGGAACGCGCGGGTGCTCGAGCCGAAGCGGGACAAGTTCGTCGCGGTCAAGCTGATGCGGATTCCCGGAGAGCTCTACATGAAGGCGACGCTGACGTACCGATACGTCGTCTTTTTCCTGTCGTTCCTGATCGCGCTCGCCGTCCTGCTCCCGTTCGTCGGCGGCTCCATGCTCGGCGGGGCGCTGCTGGCGCTGTCGATCACGATGTGGCGGCTCGCGGCCGAGTACGGGCATCTGCTGCTGTTCGAGCGGACCGGGATCGTGCTGATCAAAAAGAACGGCCTCATCTGGGCGTCGATCCTCGTCGGACTCGCTCTCGCCTATGGCCCGCCGCTGCTCGGCCTGGCGCCGGACCTGCGGCTGCCTGCCCTGCCTGCGGCGCTCCTGGCCGCGCTCATCGCCTTGCTCGGCGCAGCCGCAGTCTGGCGGCTCGCCCGCTATCCCCGCTACCGCGAGGCGGTCGAGGCGGCGACCCGCCGGGACGATCCGCTGCTCGATCTCGGGCGGATGATGGCGGAAGCGAAAAAGGCGGATGTGGCCGTCAAGCAGGACGATCTCGGCGAGCCTGGACCGGATCGGGGCGGCAGCGCCTCGGGCTCGAGCGGCTATGCTTATCTGAACGCGCTGTTCTTTTCCCGGCATCGCCGGCTCGTCCGCCGTCCCCTCCTGGTGCGGCTCGCCATCGTGGCGGGAGCGGGAGCGGCCGGCTGCGCCGTGCTGGCCGTGCTGCGTCCGCAGCCCGGCTCATGGGACCCGGCCTCGCTGGCCGTGTACCTGCCGTTCGGCCTGTACCTGCTCTCCGTCGGAGAGCGGATCTGCCGGGCGCTGTTCTACAACTGCGACATGCCGCTGATGCGGTACGCCTTTTACCGGGCTGCGGCGCCCAAGCATTTCCGCCTGCGCCTGGTCCGCCTGGCCGCCATGAACCTGCTGACGGGAGCGGCCGCGGCCGCCGCGCTGACGGCCGCCGCGGCCGTCGCGGGAGCCGCCTTGCCGCTCGAAGAGCTGCTGCTGCTCTGGGCGCTCGTGCTGTCGCTGGCGCTGCTGTTCTCGGTCCATCATCTGGCGCTCTACTATTTGCTCCAGCCGTATTCGACCGAGCTGGACGCCAAAAACCCGCTGTTCCACTTCGTCAACATGGCGCTCTCGGCGGGCTGCTGGCTCGTGCTGCTGCTGCGGCCGGAGCTGCCGGCGCTGGCGGCCGGCTCCGCCCTGCTGCTGGCGCTGTATGCCGCGGCGGCGCTAGGGCTCGTAAGCCGCCTCGGCGCGAGGACGTTCCGGATCAAGTGAGCCGGACGCCGACGCCGAGGCGCGCGATTCCGCGACTGCCGTACTAGGCCAACCCGCCTTTGTCATACGCATAGGAAGATGTTCGGCCTCGAGGCGGCCGGGACAAGGGGGGATGGACGCGAATGACGGCGATCGGAGAGCAGTTCGTATTCGACTTCACAGGAGCGCAGCAGACATGGAACGTGCCGGGCGACGTAGGCGTGATCCGGATCGAATGCTGGGGCGCGCAGGGCGGGACGGCCACGACGCAGGGCATCGGCGGAAATGGCGGCTACGCCGCCGGCACGTTTCGGGTGACGCCCGGCGAGCCGCTCGTCGTGGCGGCAGGCGGAAAAGGCGAGGACGGCCGGCTGAACGGGCCGGCGACGGCGGGAGGCTTCAACGGCGGCGGGAACGGCGGCCCCGGCTTCGACAATTCCGCCTCGGGCGGCGGGGGCGGAGGAGCCAGCGACATGCGGCGAGGCGGGAGCGCGCTGGCGAACCGCATCCTGATCGGCGCCGGAGGGGGAGGCGGCGTCGGGAACGTAACGAGCATGACGAGAGGCTTTCCGGGCGGAGCCGGAGGCGGCCTGCAGGGCGCGGCCGGCACGGGCGACGATACGGTCGCGCCGGGCAAGGGCGGCACGCAGACGGCCGGCGGAGCGGGAGGAGTCGGAGGGAGCAACAGCGGCACGCCGGGAGTCCTCGGCCAAGGCGGCAGCGGCACGGGGAATCGCTACGAAGGCGGCGGAGGCGGGGGCGGCGGATTGTACGGAGGCGGCGGCAGCGGAGCCGGCAACGGCAACGACGGCTCCGCAGGCGGCGGCTCCTCTTTTCTCGGCGCCGCTTACGATGCGGAGACGACAGCCGGCGTGCAGGCAGGCGACGGGCGCGTCGTCATCACCGCTCTCGGCCTGCTGACGTTCGACGTCGTCAAGACGGGCGACCGCAACGAGGCTTCGCCGGGCGATACGGTGCAGTTCTCGATCGTCGTGACCAATACGGGGAATTACCCGATCACGAACATCGCCGTAAACGACCCGCTGATCGGCATCAGCACGACGCTGCCGCAGCTCGATCCGGGCCAGAGCGAGGCCGTCGCGGGAACGTACACGATTCCGGCGCAGGCTCCGCCCGGCGTGCTGACCAATACGGCGACCGTCCAGCCGCAGGATCTCGCTCCCAAGACGGCGAGCTACGACGTGCTCGTCTCCGAGGCGCCCTCGCTGCTGTTCACCAAGTCGGTCGACCGCGCGCAGGCTTCGCCGGGCGATACGGTCATCTTCACGATCCGGGCGCGCAACCTTGGCAACGTCGACTTCGTCAACCTGACGCTGACCGATCCGCTGCTCGGCCTGGAGCAGCGCATCAACCGCATCGTCGCGGGCGAGGAGTTCGTGCTGAATTGGCCGTACGTCATCCCGCCGCTGACGCCGCCCGGCTTCCTGACGAACCTGGCGCGCATCCAGGGCGACAATCTGAGTCCCCAGCTCGTCGGCGTCTCGCTGACGGTCCTGGCCGCCGCGCAGCTGAGCGCGGTCAAGACGACGACGCCGAACGTCGCCCGTCCCGGCCAGACGCTGACGTATGTCGTCACGGTCACGAACTTCGGCAACGTCGAGCTGACGAACGTGCGCGTCGTCGACAGCCAGACGCTGCTCGACGAGACGATCCCCGTCCTTCGCCCCGGAGAGGCGCGAGAGGTGTCGAACACGTATTTCGTGCCGCTCAACACGCCGCCCGGCGTCTACATGAACACGGCGTTCGTCACGTCGGACCAGACGCCGAGCCCGCTGCCGGCCGAATCGTCCGCCGAAGTCATTGCGGTGCGGGCGATCGGCCTCGTCAAGTCGGTCTCGCCGGCCGCGGCCGCTCCGGGGCAGCCGGTCGTGTTCCGCATCCAGGTCGGCAATCTCGGCAACGTGCCGCTCGGTCCGGTCCGCCTCGTCGATCGGCTGACCGGCCTGGACGAGACGATCCCTTCGCTCGCCGTGGATGAGATCGTCGAGGCGGAGGCGCCGTATGTCATTCCGGTCGGGACGCCGATCGGCTCGAGGGTGCTCAACCTGGCGGAGGCGACGGCGGCTGGAGCCGATCCGGCCGAAGCGTCGACGCTCGTCGACATCGTGGCGGCGGGCCTTGCGATCGCCAAATCGGGGAATCGGACCGTCGCTGCGCCGGGCGATGTCATCGCCTATACGCTGACGGTCGTCAATACGACGTCGCTGACGCAGACGAACGTGCTGCTGTCCGATCCGGCCGCGAGCTTTGCCGAGACGGTCCCGAGCCTTGCGCCCGGAGCGTCCGTCATCCGTACGGTCGGCATCACCGTGCCTGCGGGCGCGGTGAACGGCAGCGTCATCGACAACGTGCTGACCGTCTCGTCGGATCAGACGCCGGCTCAGCTGGCGGCATACCAGACCGTCGTCCAGACGGATCCGCCGCAGCAGACGACGCTGGCGATCCGCAAGCTGTCCGACCGGCTCGTCGCCGGTCCGGGAGAGCCGATCCTGTTCACCGCCGAAGTCACCAATACCGGACCGAGTCCGGCGACGTCGATCGTCGTCGCGGATTCGCTGGCGGGCTATTCGCAGGCGATTCCGGCGCTGGCGCCGGGCCAGACGGCGGTGACGAGCTTCATCTATACGGTGCCGCCGGGCACGCGGCAGGGCACGGTGCTCGTCAATACGGTGACGGCGACCGCTCCGGAGGTGCCCGCGCAGCTGCAGCCGGTGACCGATTCGCTGTCCGTGCTCGTCGCCTTGCCGGATTTCCTGCTGGAGCTGACGAGCCGGGCCGCGCCCAATCCCGTGCCGTACCGGGGAAGCACGCTCATTGAGATCACGGTCCGCAACATTTCCAGCCAAACGCTGACCGGGGTGCGCGTGCTGGAGTCGCTGACCGAGTTCGCCGCCGTCATTCCGGTGCTGCCGCCGGGAGACAGCCGCACGTTCACGGTGCCGTTCACGCCGCCGGCGAGGACGCGCGGCGGAACGGTGTTCGACAGCTTCGCCACGGCGTTCTCCAATGAGACCGCGCTCCGCCAGGTGCTCGTGCCGATCGTGGCGGCGATCCGGAACGACGCGCTCCTGACGGAATCCGTCTCGCCGCAGGTCGCCGCTCCCGGAGGCACCGTCGTCTTCACGGTCCGCATCGCCAACACGGGCAACGTGCCGTTCGTGAACGGCGTGCTGCAGCTGCCACTGTTCGGCCTGCGGCTGACGACGGAGTCGTTCGAGATCGGGGCGGACCAGACGCTGCGTCTGCCGTACCGCATCCCGGACGACGCGCCGGAGGGGCTCATCGTGAGCGAGGCGATCGCCTCCTCCGACAACGGTCCGACGCTGCGGGCGACAGCCGCGGTGCGGGTCGTGCACGAGGAGGAATAGGCGGTTTTGATCCGTCCGGGCCTTGGGCCCGGGCGGATTTTTTCGTCCATCCTGCTCGCGAGGCCGCTCGCTCGGGAGGGCGCGCATATGGAAAATTAGGGATGACGTCCGATTCAGTTGACTTGGTTCGTGGTTATTCGACATAATTTATGAATATTGTTTCAGCCGGGGCTGAGGCACAAGCCATAACGCAGAAGGATCGTGAAGCGACAAGATGTTTGCGACAATCAACGGAACGAGGCTTTATTTCGATATCGAGGGTTCTGGCTACGTGCCGGTCGGGGAGCGAATGGAAGCCCGCCCGGCTCTGTTCGCCATCCACGGCGGACCGGGGAGCGACCACTCCGACTTCAAGCCGTGGCTGACGCCGCTGGCCGACGGGCTGCAGATCGTCTACCTGGACCAGCGGTGCAACGGCCAGTCGGAGCGCGTCGATCCGGCGACCTGCACGCTGGAGCAGCTGGCGGACGATATCGAGGAGCTGCGGCGCTATCTGGGCTTCGGGCGCATCCATCTGTTCGGCCACTCCTTCGGCGGCATGGTGGCGCAGGTGTTCGCGGCGCGCTATCCGGACTCGCTGGACAAGCTGCTGCTCGTCTGCACGGCGCCGAGCCGGGAGTTCTACCCGGCGGCGCTGGAGTTCGCCTCCCGCATCGCCACGCCGGAGCAGCTGGCCGTCATTCCCGAGCTGTTCGAGGGACGGATCGAGGACGAGGCGCATCTGATCCGCTGGTGGGACGTCAACTACGACCTCTACTTCCATGTGCGCGACGAGCAGGTGATGCGCGAGACCGGCAACCGCCCGATCGGCTCGATGGAGGTCGCCAACTATACGTTCAAGCATTTCATCCCGCAGTACGACGTGCGCGCCGCCCTGCCGGGCTTCGCGATGCCGACGCTGATCGTCGGCGCGCGCCACGACTGGATCACGCCGCTGTCGCAGGCGGAGGAGATGCATCGGCTCATCCCCGGCTCGGAGCTGGCCGTGTTCGAGCGCAGCGGACATATGCCGTTCATCGAGGAGCACGAGGCGTTCCTAGCGGAGCTGAGGCGGTTCCTCGGCCTGGAAGCGCCGGCGGCTGCCGCGGAGCAGCCATGAGGGGCGCGATGGATTTGCGGGCCTGGCGGCAATGGAGGCTCGATTCCGCGGCCGGCCCGCTGGGCGACCTGTCGCTGGTCGCGCTGCATGAGCTGGCGGAGCCGGCGCGCATCGAAGGACTGCCCGGCGTCTGGTCGCCGGCCGATGGCGGGCTGACGGCGGAGCTCGCGCCCGAGGACGGAGCGCGGCTGGAAGGCGCTGCGGCCGTCGGCGTCATTCGTCTGGAAGAGGATGGAGCGGCGCTCCATTTCCCTGACGGACGGGCCGCCGCCGCGACCTCGCAGCCGGGCTCGCCTCATCTGCTCGCGGTGTGGGATCCGCAGGCCGAGCGGCTCGCCCGCTTTGACGGCATCGACGTCTACCCCGAGGACGAGGCGTCCGTATGGACGGGCAGGTTCGAGGCGGCCGCGGACGGCACGGCCGAATTCCTGCACCAGGGAGACCGGGACGGCCGCACGCGCCGGCACGGATCGCCGGGCGAGATTGTCGCGGAGAGGGACGGGGAGACGTTCCGCCTCGTGCCGTTCCGCTCGGGAGACGCGCTCATCGTGACGTTCGCCGACCGCACGAGCGGACCCGAGACGTACGGACCGGGACGGATGCTGCTGGTGGACGGACCGCTCGAGCACGGCCAGCCGGTGAAGCTCGACTTCAACCGCGCTTTCCTGCCTCCGTGCGCGTTTTCGCCCGCCTTCAACTGTCCGCTGCCTCCGCGCTCCAACCGGCTGCCGCTGGAAATCCGCGCGGGGGAGAAAAACGTGCTCTGGAAAAGCGAGCGGGCGTGAGCTCCGGGGCGGCTCGCCTGAGCTGAAATGCTGAGCCCGTCGGAGCGGCTCGCCTGAGCTGATAACGCCGAGTCCGCCTGAGCGGGCCGCCTGAGCTGAACGCCGAGTCCGTCGGAGCGGCTCGCCTGAGCTGAAAACGCCGAGTCCGTCGGAGCGGCTCGCCTGAGCTGAAAACGCCGAGCCCGCCTGAGGGCCGCGGGAAGGACCGGAAGGCTGCGCGCAGCCTTGTCCGGTCCTTCCCTGCGCTCGGGAGCAGGGAGATTTTTCTTCCCGCTCGGATGGTTTCGACAATATAATCCAAAAATAAAGAGGATTCGACAATTTTCGCTATCTTCTATTGACAAGATGTCCAAGAAAACCGGATACTGAATAAAATCAAAGTTGTTCAATCGGAATTAGAATGATGAAGGAGAGTCGACATCCACATGAAACGAATCGGAAAAGGGGCGCTTGCGCTGGTGCTGTCCGCCAGCCTCGCGCTCGTATCGGCCTGCTCGAACGCGAATGCGCCGGCCAATGAGCCGTCCGCAGAGGCTCCTGCTGCCGGTGGCGCCAAGTCGGTGACGGTAGGCGTCACCTACGCGCCGAGCAACATCAACCCGCTGGCGCCGGTCGGACTCGTCTCGACCTATGTCGCGAGCCTGCTGTTCCCGCCGCTGGTCGATCTGGACTCCGACCTGCAGTACAAGCCGATGCTGGCGGACTCGATCGAGACGAGCGACAACAAGACGTTCACGATCAAGCTGAACGAAAAAGCGGCCTGGACCGACGGCAAGCCGGTGACGGCGGACGACGTCATCTTCACGCTCGGCCTGATGACGAACCCGAAGGTCGCCTCCAATCTGGCCTACCTGTTCGCGATCATCGAGGGACTGGACGACGCCGGCTTCCTGCCGGAGGGCCAGACCGCGATCAGCGGCGTCAAGAAGGTGGACGAGCGCACGCTGACGGTGACGGTCAAGGCGCCGACGACGCTGAGCATTTTCCAGGATACGATCGGCAAGAACCTGCTCACGCTCCCGCAGTCGGCGCTTGCGGACATCGCGCCGGAGGAGCTGGCCAAGAGCGACTTCATGCAGAAGCCGGACGTGACGAGCGGCCCGTTCAAGCTGGCCGAATACAACCGCGACCAGTTCGTGCGCCTGGAGGCGAACGACGCATACTTCAAGGGCGCTCCGAAGCTGGACTCGCTGAACTTCAAGGTGCTGCAGGGCAACGCCGTCACCGCCCAGCTGCAGAGCGGCGAGATCGACATGAACATCCCGTCGGCGGGCGTCATCCCGGTCGGCGACTACGAGAAGGTCAAGGGGCTGCAGGGCATCCGCACGGTCGAGGCGGCTCCGCTGGCGACGCAGTTCATGTACATCAACGAAGCCGTCGTGCCGGACGCGAAGCAGCGCCAGGCGATCAGCTACGCGATGAACCGCCAGCAGATCGTCGACAAGCTGCTGCATGGCGCGGGCGAGGTCGTGGACAGCTACTTCACCAGCTATAGCCCGTACCGCGACGAGAGCGTGCAGCCAGCCGCCTACGATCCCGAAAAGGCCAAGTCGCTGCTCGCCGAGTCCGGCTGGGACAGCGCCAAGACGCTGCGGCTGTACGTCCTGTCGGGCGACGCCACGCTCGAGCAGGCGGCCAACATCGTCGCCGAGAACCTGCGCGCCGCCGGCGTGCAGACGAAGATCCAGATGATGGATCTGGCGACGCTGATCGACAATCTCGTCAAGATGGACTATGACCTCGGCATCCTCACGGTGTCGCTGACGCCGATCAACCCGCTGCCGGACATCGCCTATTTCCTCAAGGAAGGCAATCCGAGCGGCTACAAGAACGCCGAGGCGGAGAAGCTGCTGGACGCGATCGCCGCCGAGACCGACGAGGCGAAGATCAAGCAGTCCTACAGCGACCTGCAGAAGATCATCGCGCAGGACGTGCCGATGCCGGCGATCTATGCGACCAAGGCGCTTGGCGCGGTGAGCGAGCGAGTATCGGGAGCGGAGCCGAAGGACTTCGGCATGTTCATCAATGTATACGAATGGGACGTGAAGTAAACGCGAGCGGGCGTTAACGATTCGAGGTGCAGGCATTGCTGACTTATGTGCTGCGGCGGCTGCTGACCGCCGTGCCCGTGCTGCTGGGCGTCACGGTCATCAACTTCATCATCATGCGCATGGCTCCCGGCAATCCGGTGGACATGCTGGTCAGCCCCAAGCTGCCGGCCGCGGCGGCGGAGGCCCGGCGGCTGGCGCTCGGGCTGAACGAGCCGGCCTACGTCCAGTACGGCCTGTGGCTGAAAAATCTCTTGCTGCACGGCGATCTCGGCTACTCGCTCATCACCTACGAGCCGGTGACGCGGGTGATCTTCGACCGCATGGGGCCGACGCTGCTGCTCATGGGCACGGCGCTCGCGCTCGGCTTGCTCGTCGCGGTGCCGCTCGGCGTGCTGAGCGCGACGCGGCAATATTCCAAGCTCGACTATCTCGCTTCGACCGGGTCCTTTCTGGGCCTGTCCGTGCCCGGGTTCTTCCTGGGCCTCGGCCTCATCTATCTGTTCGCCATCCAGCTGCAGTGGCTGCCTTCGGGCGGCATGACGGAGCTTGGCGGCTCCGGCGGCTTCGTCGATCGTCTCCGGCATCTGATCCTGCCGGCGCTCGTCCTGGCGGCGGCTGTCGCAGGGCGGTGCATCCGCTACGTCCGCTCGAGCATGCTGGAGATTCTCGGCCATGACTACCTCCGCACCGCCCGCGCCAAAGGCGTGCGCGAGACGCTCGTCGTCGGCCGCCACGCCATGCGCAACGCGCTCATCCCGATCGTCACCGTCATCGGGCTGGAGATGTCCGTGCTGCTCGGCGGCGCAGTCGTCGTCGAGCAGGTATTCGCCTGGCCGGGCATCGGGCAGCTGACGCTGTCGTCGATCATGAGCCGCGACTATTCCACGCTCATGGGCTTGAACCTGGTGGCCGCCGTATCCGTCATCGCCGTCAATCTGGCGACCGACTTCATCTATGCGGCTGTCGATCCCCGCGTCCGCACGAGCTACGAGGGGGAGGGGGCGGCATGAATCTGTTCCGAAGGTATTTCTCCGTAGGCCGGGGCCGGGGACCGGCGATGCCGGGAACGGCAGGTCCGGTGTTGTCGGGAGCGGGGCGCGGTCAGAGCGGGCCGGCAAAGCCGGAGCCGGGACCGGGGGTGCTTGAGGCGGCCGCATCGGGACCTCTAGGGCCGTACCGGGACGCGTCGCGGTTGCCGGGAGCGGGGCCGGGGCAAGAAGGTCCCGGCTCCGCGGGGCCGGCGGCGGAGATCGGCGCCGTACCGGGCCGGATGTTCCTCCAGCGCTTTCGGCGCCACAAGCTCGGCGTCGCCGGCGCGATCGCGCTCGGCGTCATGGCGCTCGCGGCGCTGCTGGCGCCGCTGATCGCGCCGTACGATCCGAACGCCGTCACCGACTCGTTCGGCGAGGGGCCGTCGCTGCGGCATTGGCTCGGCACCGACCCGATCGGCCGCGACATGCTGAGCCGGCTCATCTACGCGGCCCGCGTCTCGCTTGCCGCCGGCCTCGGCGCGATGGCGATCGCGGCGGCGATCGGCACGCTGCTCGGCCTGATCGCCGGCTACGCCGGCGGCTGGATCGACAACGTCATCATGCGCGTCACCGACATCTTCATGGCGTTCCCGTACCTGATGCTCATCCTCGTCGTGGCGAGCCTGGTCGGTCCGGGGCTGACGAACATCATCCTCATCCTCGGCCTGCTCGGCTGGCCGGCGGTCGCCCGCCTCGTTCGCGGCAACGTGCTGGCGATCAAGCAGGCGGACTACGTGACCGCGGCGGTCGCGCTCGGCCTCAGCCGCACGCGCATCCTGCTGCGCCACATCCTGCCGAACACCGTCGCGCCGATCCTGATCTACGCGACGAGCGGCGTCGCCGGCGCGATCCTCGACGAGGCCGCGCTCAGCTTCCTCGGGCTCGGCGTGCAGCCGCCGGACGCGAGCTGGGGCAACATGCTGGCGAGCGCCCAGTCGCTGACCGTGCTCACCTCGCAGCCTTGGCTGTGGGTGCCGCCGGGCGTGGCGATCATCGTCACCGTGCTGGCCGTCAACTTCGTCGGCGACGCCCTGCGCGACGCGCTCGATCCGCGCAACCGGCATTAGCGGGCGCGCGGGTGGCACGCGCCGGGGCGGCGGTGCCGCAGGGAGCGCGGGCGGCGGCTTGGCGCAAGCCCGCTGCGTCGGGTGAGTGCGTCGAGCGTCGAGTGTCGGACGAAGCGCGTCGCTTTTGGCTTGGGCGCCGTCGAAGCGCTAACGATACGACAAAGCGCTATTTCGCTCAATTCCGCTGAAATGGATTTTTAACGATACGGAGCGACGCTATGGGCCGCTAGTTCGGTGTTTTTCCTCCTATTCGGGAGCAATAGAGCGCGAGAGTATCGTTAGAATTCCAGAACAGGCGAATAAGCTGAAATAGCGCTTCTCCGTATCGTTAGGCTTCCTAGGCGATGCGGCCGGCCGCATAAATGCAGTTCGTGCGATCATCCCATCGTTCTCCACCGCATGCGGCTGTCCGAACGAAAGGTCCATGAGGCAGGCATGCCTGCATCCAAAAGAGCATCGCCCCGGCGTTAGCCGGAGCGATGCTCTTTTTCGTTCCGAGGGCTCAGCCCGCGGCGATATAGATCGACATGGAGAAGATCCACATCATCGCGCCGAACAGCAGGGACGCCACGATTTTCAGCGCATCGGACTTCTCCTTGGCGAACAGCTGCAGGATCGCGAGCATGAAGAAGAAGGCGAGCCCGGGCATGACATAAGCGGCGCCGAATATAACCAACATTTCCAACCGAGCAGCTCCTTCCGCCTTCCCCATCCGAATGGGAGGGCTTCGATCGAGATTCCTCCTTTTTTAGCATGAACAGAGGCATTCTGCAAGAGGATCGCGCTACTCGAACCAGCCCGCCACGACGTGCCACCAGCGCTCGAGCCGCGCGATCCATCGGTCGGCCTGGCGGCCTTGCTGGACGAGATGGATGGCCCAGTCCCAGTCCGTGAGGAACTGGATGACGGTCAGGACAAGCATCGCGACGGCAAAGCCGAATGCCACCGTGAACAGCAGCTGCAGCCGGAAGTAACCGATCAGCAGCCGCGACAGCTGGCGCACTTCGGCCGGCGATTCGGCGGACTGCTCGATCCGCATCGCCTGCGCGGCGAGGCGCAGCATCCAGACGGCGGCAGCGACCTCCAGCAGACCGGCGAGCGTGCCGAGGCCGAAGTTCATCATGCCGACGACGCATTGGAACAGGCCGAAGGCCAGCGTGGCGCAGGCGGCTGTCCGCATCCAGAACGCGAGGCGGCGCCAGTCGCTTTTGGCGGAGGTGCGAGGGAAAGCGCGGCCGGGCGGGGGCGCGGAAGCGCCAGAAGCGCCAGAAGCGCCGGAAACGCCGGAAGAGCCCGCCGTCTCTTTGGCGAGGGCTTCACCGGGGTTCAAGCGCAGCATCGGTTCATTCATCGACAGGGTCTCCTTCGGGAATAGATGGTGACGAAGCCTGAGTTTGACATCGGCGTTCCGGCGGTCTATAGTAAGAGCGAACGTTTATAATTTAGTAAATTACTAAATCGAAATTTGAAATTCACTCATCAAAACTCTGCCGTCCACATCCATTCCCCCGGGAGGCCTTCGCGATGAACATGAAAATTCCGACGACGCTGAAGCACAAGCCGGTGCTCGTCTCTGAAAACTACAGCCAGGTCGACGGCCGCTACGCGCCTGACTCCGAAGCGAAGGGCCTGTCGCTCGGCCTCGCGCAGTGGAACGACCGCGGCAAGGTCGACATTTCGGCCAAAGTATGGCGCCATACGGGCGGCAAATGGTCGCGCCAGTCCGAGGAGCTGCCGCTGCATCGCGTGCTCGATCTGGCGATCCTCGTCGCCAGCGGCATGGTCCACTTCCGCGAAGCATACCGGTATGAGGGGCTCTACGATCCCGAGCAGCCGGTGCTGGACCGCATCGGCCTGCAAGGAGACGCGATGACCGTCTCGGTATGCACGGACAACGAGCGCATCGACGAGGACATCCGGCTGTTCAGCCAGGCGCTGAGCGACGACGGCGAGCTGATCGGCGAGCGGCTGCAGGTGCTGTCCGGCCTGCTCAAGGAGATGGGCTATTGAGCGGGGCGCGGGAGACGATCGAGCGCAGCGAGTCGCTGGCCGACTGGGCGGGCAGTCTGGCCGGACTGGACGATTTCGACTGGTTCCGGCCGATGCGGCCGGGCAAGGCGTCGATCGCGGAGGTGATCTCCCATTTGCAGAACTGGGACCGCTATCTGCTGGAGACGGTGCTGACAGAGGTCGAGGCGGGACGCGGCATCCATTTTCCGGCGTTCGACCCGTTCAATGCCCTCGCTTACCAATACGCCAACTCCGGCGTGGCGCGGGAGCGGCTGCTCTGCGAGCTGGCCGCCACGAGGCGCGAGCTGTGCCGCAGGCTGCGGGAGCTTGATCCCGCCGTGCTGGAGCGTCCGCTGCTCGTGAACGGCGCTCAGCGGGATCCGCACACAGGGCGGCCTTACTCGCTGGCTCTTATCCTCGAAGAATTCCTGGAGCACGACGAGCATCACCGCGCGCAGATCGAAGCGGCGCGCAGCGGCGGATGAGGGCGTTCGGCCGATCCGCGTGGACGGCTCCTCGCCCTGCCCGGCAGGGAGGACGCATCCGGGGTTAAAAAAAGAGGCTGCAAGCGATCCGCTGAACCGGATCGGACTTGCAGCCTCTTTTGCAGCTTCTTTCGGGGCCTGGCGCTTGAGCGCCCCGCAGCTGGCGTGCCGCGCCCAGCCCGTCAGGCGCGGGCTTCCGCGCCCGCCGCCGGCGGCTCCTCCGCCGTGCCGTGCCGTGCCGCGCCCGTCAGAGACGCGCGCCGTCGGATCGGTCTCGCCGCCGCACCGCGCTCGGCCCGTCAATCGCGGCCTGAGCGCACCGTCGGATCGGCCTCGCCGCCGCCGCACCGCGCCCAGCCCGTCAGACGCGGGCTGAGCGCGCCATCAAGTCCGCATCCCTGCGAGCACGCGCGCGCGCAGCGCCTCGGAAGCGGGCCGGCCGTGGGCCAGCTCCAGCGCCCACAGCACCGCGCCCGCCGCCGGCGGCTCCTCCAGCAGCCGGAAGCGCAGCTCCGTCTGCGGCAGCAGCTCGCGCGCCGTCTCCATGTACAGCTCGCGCAGGATAGGCGGCGCCGCCTTCACCCATACCGAGCCGGCCAGCACGACGTCGACCGGGCCGCTCTCGAAGTCGAGGCCGCGCACGCAGCCGGCCGTCGACATCGCCATCTGCCGCGCCGAATGCCGCACGGCCGCGAGCGCCGGGCCGTCGCCCGCCGCGGCCGCCTCCAGCAGCAGCGTCGCCAGCTCCGTCGCCGGCAGGGAGCGCGAGAGCATCGCCTCCAGCGCCCGCTCCAGCAGCTCCTCCGGTCCGACCGCGCCGAGCAGGCGCAGCGCCGGGGCGGTCAGCGCGGTAGGCGCGCCGACGCGGTACAGCTCGTCGTAGGCGAGGCGCACCGCGCGGCGGGCCAGGTAGGCGCCGCCGGACTCGTCGCCGGACAGCTCGCTGCCGACGCCGCCGACCTGCAGCCGCCGGCCCGACGGGTCGATGCCGCCCGTGCAGGCGCCGGTGCCGTTGATCGAGCAGACGCCTGCGCCGGAAGGGCTGCCGGCCTTGATGCCGAGGAAGCTGTCGTTGTCCATCTCGAAGCGGCCGTAGCCGAGCTCGCGGATGACGCGGTCCAGCTCCCGCTTCTGCGAGGGGATGTCGGCTCCCGCCAGGCCGAATGCCGCCGCGGCGAGATCGCCCGGCTCCAGGCCATGGCGGCCGAGCAGCTCTCCGGCCTGCTCGGCGAGCGCTCTTTTCGCTCCGGCGTAGCCGTCCTTGAACTGCTCATGGCTGCAGGTGCCCGTGCGGAGCGAGCCGAGCCTCCGTCCGTCGAGATCGTACAGATAATAGTCGGTCTTGGTGTTGCCGCCGTCGACGCCGAGCACGTACGAAGGAGTTCCATTCATGGTCAATGCTCCTTTCGCCGCCCGCTTACGAGCGGAATTGCGGCAGATAGTCCCGATGCGCTTCCTTCAGCTCGTCGAAGCAGGCGCGGGCCGCATCGTAGTCGCCGACGAGCGGGTTCATGAGCAGCGCGCGCATCGCCGCCTCCTCGCTGCCGCTCACCGCCGCCTCCACCGTCTCGCGCTCGTACGCCTTGACCATGCGCATGTAATCGCGGATATGGGCGTTGTCGAGGCCGCGCACCGGGATCGGCTTGGCGCCGTCCTTGCCGATGACCGCCGTGATCTCCACCGCGTCCGTATCCTCCATGAAGTCGAGCGCGCCTTGGTTCAGCAGGTTGACGACATGCTCCTCCTGCTTGTCGTTCCAGATGGCGTCGACGAGGCTGATCGCCACCTCGGAGTAGTTGGCGCCGCCGCGCGAGGCGAGCAGCTCCGGCTTGGTGTGGAGCTTGGCGTCCTCATACAGGCCCAGCAGCTCCTCCTCGATCTCCATGCAGCGCTGGCCGCGCGACTGCTCGGCTTTTTTCAGCAGGTCGAGCTTCTTGTTCTTGAAGTAGTAATACTCCAGGTACGAAGAAGGGATCGCTCCGATCGTCTGCACCAGCTCCTGGCTGAAGCCCGACGAGGGGATGTTCTTCATCGTCTCGCTGTTCAGCCCCTGGGCGAGCGCGTCCTGCAGGTAGTCGCGGCCGTCCTGCTCGATGCCGGTGATCCAGCTCAGATGGTTGAGGCCGACGTAGGTGAGGCGCGCCTCGGGCAGCTCCATCTTGGAGCGGATGCTCTTGGTCATGTTGTAGGGCACGTTGCACAGGCCGAGCATCTTGATCTTGCTGTGGTTCAGGATCGCTTCCGTGAGGATGCCCGCCGGGTTGGAAAAGTTGATCAGCCAAGCGTCCGGACAAAGCGTCTCCATCCTCCGCGCGATGTCCAGCATGACCGGGATCGTCCGCATCGCCTTGAAAA
Source organism: Paenibacillus sp. B01 (assembly GCF_009649995.1). Taxonomy (NCBI): domain Bacteria; kingdom Bacillati; phylum Bacillota; class Bacilli; order Caryophanales; family Paenibacillaceae; genus Paenibacillus; species Paenibacillus sp. B01. Next base: position 201,515 of record NZ_CP045802.1, read on the forward strand.
AGCCGCCGATGCCGCAGGTTTCCTGGCCGATCATCCCGTATTTCAGCGGGATCTGCTCGTCGAGCACGCGCGCCGGCAGCTTGCCGACGCGGATCTGGCCCAACACGAAGTCCGCTCCGCTCAGCGCCTCGTCGAGCTCCTGCGTCTTGACGACGCGGCAGTCCATGCCGGCCGCCGCGGCCATGCGCGCGCTCAGGTCGCCGACGATGTCGAGCTTGCGCGCGTCGATGTCCATCAACGCCAGCTCCCGGACCGGCAGCGAGCCGCTGCGCTTGATGATGCCCTCCATCAGCTCCGGGGTATAGGTGCTGCCTGCTCCGATGATCGCGATCTTCATCCTTTATCCATCCCTTTCCCTCTGGCGGCGAAGCCGCTCTGATTCCTCGCTCTGTGACGCTATTGTAGCACAGGAGGCGAGGGTGTCGAGCGGAAAGTTAAATTAATATTTCAAAAAATAATAAAAAACCAAAATATAATTTTATGGACGAATGACGGCGATTTTCCTGAGCAAATCGGCGTTTTCCTCGGTTTTTCCCCCTCTGCCGCTCTTGTAATTCCCGGTTCTAGCGTATACGATTATGGCGCTGTATCAGATCAACGGCAGGAGGCGGCTTATGGCTATCAACGACAACGTATTGATCAAGATCCGGGAACGCAAGGACAGTCTCACTCCTGTCGAACGGCGAGTCGCCGAATACATTCTGGAAAACAAGGAAGAGATTCCGCATCTCTCCATCAAGAACCTTGCCATGGGCAGCCGCACGAGCGACGCCTCGGTGCTGCGCTTCTGCAAGACGATGGGCTACAACGGCTACCGCAGCTTCATCGTCAGCATCTCGGCGGCGATGGGCGGCAAGGAAGAGCCGGACAGCGGACAGTACACGGACATCCAGCCGGGAGATGACCTGCAGACGATCATTTCCAACACGGCACGCAACAATATACGCTCCATCGAAGATACGCTGAGCCTGATCGACCGCGACGCCGTCGACCAGGCGGTGCAGGTTCTTCGCACCTGCAGCCGCATCTTCCTGTTCGGGATCGGGGCTTCCGGACTCATCTGCCTCGATGCCGAGCAGAAGTTCACGCGCATCAACAAGAACTGCCACGCCTATCTGGACGGGCACAGCCAGCTCACGGCGGCGACGCTCGTCTCCGACAAGGACGCGGCGATCTTCATCTCCAACTCCGGCGGCACCGAGGAGATCCTCGACGCGCTCGACATCGTGTCCAAGACGGGAGCGCGCACGATCGCCATCACCAAATACGGCAAAAGCGAGCTGTCCGAGCGGGCCGACCTGCTGCTCAGCATCTCGACGCCGGAGGTGACGATCCGCAGCGGCGCGATGGGCTCGCGCATCGCCATGCTGACGGTGGTGGACATGCTGTTCACCGGCGTGGCGAGCGCCGACTATCAGGAGGTCAAGCATTATTTGACCCGCAGCCGCAACATCATCGCCAGCAAGCGCCGCCGCCGCTAGCGGCGCTGGGGCCTGGCGCCGCCATGTCCGGCGAGCTGTCCGGGCATGGCCTTCCCTTGAGCATCCGCCGTATGGACCGGCGGGTGCTTTTTTGTCGGCTCTCCGGCTTGCTGCAACCCGGAAAAATCGGGTTGCAGAGTCGGCCCAGAGTGTTCGAGGTGCTGCAACCCGACAAAATCGGGTTGCAGAGTCGGTCCAGCGTGTTCGAGGTGCCGCAACCCGACAAAATCGGGTTGCAGAGTCGGCCCAGCGTGTTCGAGGTGCCGCAACCCGACAAAATCGGGTTGCAGAGTCGGTCCAGCGTGTTCGAGGTGCTGCAACCCGACAAAATCGGGTTGCAGAGTCGGTCCAGCGTATTCGAGGTGCTGCAACCCGGAAAAATCGGGTTGCAGAGTCGGTCCAGCGTGTTCGAGGTGCTGCAACCCGACAAAACCGGGTTGCAGCACTCAGGACAATGAGCAACTCGGCTCGAACGAATGCCCGAACGGCGGAGTTACGCGGAAAAACCGAGTAACTCGGGGCGAATGTGCGTCCGGATGAGGGAGAAACGCGGAAAAATCGAGTAACACGGGTTGGATGTGCGTCCGGATAGGGGAGATACGCGGAAAAACCGAGTAACTTGGGTCGAATGTACGTCCGGATGGGAGAGATACGCGGAAAAACCGAGTAACTCGGGTTCAATGTACGTCCGGATGGCGGAGTTACGCGGAAAAACCGAGTAACTCGGGTCGGATGACGTCTGGATGAGTTAAGTCCATATAATTGTGTAAAATGCTCCTGACCATAAAAAGGAAAGCCATGGTAGGACTCTCGGTTAGAATGGAAGTTGTCGAGACCAACATTCCAAGGAGAGTGCCTACACATGACTCCATACCAGATTACCGTAGATCAGGACATTTTGCACCAGCTGTTTATCGGAACCGATCGGGACGCGGGAGTGGCCCGCTTGCTGGAGACGGTGCTGAATCAGGTGCTGACAGCCCAGGCGACGGATCAGCTGGCGGCGCAGACGTACGAGCGCACCAGCGAGCGCAAGGGCTATCGCAACGGCAGCTACGAGCGCGACGTCATTACCCGCGCTGGCAGCGTCACCTTGCGCGTCCCCCGGTTTCGGGACGGCTCCTTTTCTACCGAGCTTTTCGCCCGGTATCAGCGCAGCGAGCAAGCGCTGGTGCTCTCGCTCATGGAAATGGTCATCAACGGCGTGTCGACGCGCAAGGTGACTAAAATCACCGAGGAGCTGTGTGGAACCGAGTTCTCCAAGTCAACGGTCAGCCACCTGTGCAAGCAGCTGGACCCGGCTGTCCACGACTGGAACAACCGCTCTCTGGCCGACCACGCCTTCCCCTTCATCACCATCGATGCGATCTACGTGAAGGTGCGTGAAGAAGGCCGCATCTGTTCTCGAGGCGTTCTGGTGGGCTACGGCGTGAACGAGCAAGGCCGGCGTGAAATTCTGGGCCTGCGCGTTGACGACACCGAGTCGGAGGAGAGCTGGGGCGCCTACTTCCGCTGGCTGAAGGAGCGCGGCCTGCACGGCGTAGAGCTCGTCACGAGCGACTACCATGGCGGGCTGGTCAAGGCCATCGAGAAGGAGTTTCAAGGGGTCTCGTGGCAGCGGTGCCAGACGCACTTCATCAAGAACGTGCTGAACGCAGCGCCCAAAGCGCTCCAAAGCGAAATCAAGAGTCGCGTCCGATCGATCTTCGATGCGCCCGACATGAAGACGGCTCGTTCCTATCTCGAACAGACGCTTGAGGCGTATGCCGAGACAGCACCCAAAGCGATGAAAATACTGGAGGACGGGTTCGAGGACGCCGTCGCGGTGCTGGCCTTCCCGGAGGCCTACCGCGTGCGGCTGCGCACCTCCAACGGCATGGAACGCCTGAACGGGGAGATCCGCAGGCGCGAGACGGTCATCCGCATCTTTCCCAATCGCGCTTCCGTCCTTCGCCTCATCGGAGCCATGCTCATGGAAGAGAACGAGTACTGGATGACGAAGAAGCCGTACATGGACATGACGGACTTCAAGGCGTGGAAGAAGCAGAAAGCCACTCAGGGCGCCGGCTCGGAGGAGCAGGAAACCAGCACCACCATGACGGAAGCGACGGACAGCCTATAAACCCGATTCCATTTTCTACCGAGAAGTGTTTTTACACACAATTATGGACTTGACCTCTGGATGAGGGAGGTACGCGGAAAACCCGAGTAACTCGGGTCGGATGTGCGTCTGGATGGGGAAGATACGCGGAAAAACCGAGTAACTCGGGTCGGATGTGCGTTCGGATGGGGGAGATACGCGGAAAACCCGAGTAACTCGGCTTCGAGATACGCGTGAGGCAGGGGTTAAGTCGAAAAAATCGAGTTACTGGGATACGAGGTAGGCGTGCGGCAGGGTTTAAGTAATCGAGTAACTGACCTTCGAGGTAGGCGTGAGGCAGGGAGCGGAGGGGACGGAAACCTCTTGGAGAAGCGGCAGCGGTTCCCTTGAAGGCCGGATTCCTTCCGTTTCGGAAAAGGAGATCAGAGGAATCTGGGCTTCAGCGGAATCGGAAAGAGGTTCCGTCCCTGGAGCGGCGTCAGCGAACATCCCCAGGAATTCCGTCCCCGCCCCCCATCCACCTAAACGCATAAAACGATCGCCCGCGGAGCATCCTCTCCATGCGCCCTGAGGCAGGATTTTCTCCGGCCGATCCTGCAACCGCTTCCCGGCCGAAGCCGCAACCGCTTCCCTGAAATTGGCGTTCCGACAGCGACTGACAGCCGGGACGAACTATGTTAACTTAACTCCCACAAACCCTTTCGTTTTGACAAAATTCTGTATTAAAACTCCAACATTAAGTTCCACTATAAAAATAAATTTCAAAAACTATTGACCAATTCGGAGCGTTTCGATACGATTGGGGTACGTCATACGAAGTTTATCAAGATCGGACGGAGGCTTGAGGTAACCGCTTCCAGATGATCGCAGGTTAGGGGAATGAAAATGAACGAATACCTTGCCGGCCTGACTACGGAAGGGATCAATCCCGATTCGATGTCGATCGACGAGTGCTCGACCGAGGAGATGCTGCGGCTGCTCAACCGGGAGGACTCGAAGGTGCCCGAGGCGGTCGAGGCGGAGATTCCGCGCATCATGGAAGCGGTCGACGCCATACATGCCGCTCTTGCGCAGGGTGGCAGATTATATTACATCGGAGCCGGCACATCCGGCAGGCTCGGCGTGCTGGACGCCTCCGAGTGTCCGCCGACCTTCGGCACGGACCCGGCCCTCGTCCAGGGCCATATCGCCGGCGGAGACGTCGCGCTGCGGACGGCGGTCGAGGGCTGCGAGGACGACGGCGACGAGGGCCGCGCGCTGATCGACCGGATCGGCGTCACCCGCCGCGACGCGGTCGTCGGCATCTCCGCCAGCGGCAGCGCGGCGTTTGTCATCGAGGCGCTGCGGCGGGCGCAGGAGATCGGAGCGGCGGCGATCGGCCTCGTGAACAATAAAAACACGAAAGTCGCCGAAGTCTGCGACATTTGCATCGCTCCGGTCGTCGGTAATGAAGTGATCGCGGGCTCGACCCGGCTCAAGGCGGGCACCGCCCAGAAGCTCGTGCTCAACATGCTCAGCACATGCACGATGGTGAAGCTCGGCAAGACGTACAACAACCTCATGGTCGACCTCAAGGCGAGCAACAAGAAACTGCACGACCGCTCGCTGCGCATCATCGTCCGGGCGACCGGCGCGAGCGAGGCTCAGGCGGCCGACGCGCTCGAGCGGGCGTCGAAGGACACCAAGCTCGCCATCATGATGCTTCAGACCGGCCTCGAGCCCGAGGAAGCGCGCCAGGCGCTGCAGCACAGCTCCGGCAATCTCAAGGAGGCAATCCGCATCTGCGCCGGAGCGGGCTGAACGAAGCCGGCGACTGCGTCATGCGATTCCCATATACGAACTTGTCTATTTAAAAAGGGAGGATCTTGAACCATGACAAAAAGATCAAGATTGACGGCAAGTGTACTCGCTCTCACCGTCGCGGCCGGCGTGCTCGGCGCCTGCGGCTCCAACAACGGCAACGAGCCGGCTGGCAACGCGGCCGGCAACACGGGAGGAGAAGGCGCCGCGGCGGCGAAGGATACGATTACGGCGCTGCTGCCGCCGGTATCGGCGAACTTCCAGGCCAACTTCAAGCAGATGGAAACGGAATTCAACAAGCAGTATCCGAACCTCACGCTCAAGATCGAGCCGGCCAGCTGGGAGGACATGACCCAGAAGCTCGATACCCAGGTCAACGCCGGCAGCCCGCCGGACATCGCCTTCATGGGCTCGGAGGGCATCGCCAAGTACGTCCCGATGGGCATGGTGATGGACATCAAGGACGTCGTCACGCCGGAGATGATCGCCGACTTCGACGAAGGTCCGCTTAAATATATGTACAACGGCGAAGGCCTGTTCGGCTTCCCGGCCTACATGGAGGTCCATGCGATCGGCGGCAACAAGCCGTTCCTGGAGGAAGCCGGCATCGACTGGAAGAAGATCCAGCAGAGCGGCTGGACGTTCGACGAGTTCCGCGAGGCGATCAAGAAGGGCGTCGTGAAGGAAGGCGATACGACCAAGCGCTACGGCTTCGTCTTCGCCACCGCCGGCGTCACCTCCAAGGACTACCTCGGCATCCTCGTCAAGAACGCCGGCATGCCGGCCGCCTTCGACAAGGATCTGAAGTACGCCTACACGAGCAAGAACTACCTGACGCTGCTCACGAACATCCGCCAGATGATCGACGACGGCTCGATGCCCAAGGAGCTCAGCTCCATCGACGCCGGCAAGCGCTGGAACATGTTCCTGACCGGCCAGACGATGATTACGGGCAAGGGCATGGCGGTGTTCGAGAACTCCTCGCGCCTCAACAACGAGAAGCTCGACGCCAACGACGGCAGTGCCGTCAAGGACAGCATCAAGACGGATTACGTCGTGCTCCCGGTGCCTTCCTTCGCCGGCCAGCCTGCGGTCGCCAACGCGATCGTCGACGGCTACGTCACGTTCCGCGGCAAGAAGGAGCCGACGGCCGAGCATAAGGCGAACGTCGCCAAGGCCGCCTACTTCCTGGCCAGCGGCCAAGTCGCCGCGACGACGAACAGCGAGCTGTTCTCCGCGCCGATCACGAAGAGCTCCCGCGAAGCGATGAAGAGCATCGAGAGCAAGCAGAGCGACTACAACAAAGCTGCGGTCGAGCATCTGCTCTCCACGGCGGCGCCGGCCCGTCCGGACATCCCGGCCGAGCTCGCGGCCAAGGCGATCAAGCTGGAGACGGAAGTCATCGTGCCGAAGCTGCAATCGCTGCTTGCAGGCGAGACGACGCCGGAAAAAATGTACGAGGACGTGAAGAAAGCCGCGATCGATACGTTCGGCGCGGACGGAGTCGTACAAGACTGATTTCCTGCCTCGGATAGCCGCCCCCCGCGGCTATCCGATCTCTTTTATCGGACCTGCTTCAAAGTCCCCCATGCCCGATCAGCGGAAGCGGAAAGGAGTCCTGCATCATGGCACGAGAAGCTTCGACCATCAAAACCCGTAACCGGCTGAACCGCGGGGATGGCGGGTGGGCGTACGCCTTCATCGCCGTCGCCCTCGTCGTCTACGCCATGTTCACGGCTTATCCCGTCATCAGCGCCTTCATCATCAGCTTCCAGAATTATCAGCCGCTCGGCTCCACCTATGTCGGATTCGAGAATTACGAGAACGTCTTCAAGAGCGCGCTGTTCTGGAAAGCGATGGGCAACACCGTCATCTACACCTTGCTCACCGTTCCGGTGGCGCTGCTGCTCAGCTTCGGCGTGGCGATCCTCATCATGCCGCTGCGCAAATGGATGCAGACCAGCTTCAAGGCCATCTACTACCTGCCGGCGGTCGCCTCCGGCGTCGCGCTGTCCGTCGTCTGGCTGTGGATCTTCGATCCGATGCAGGGCGGCATCCTCAACCAGCTGCTCGGCGCATTCGGCATCCCCAGCCAGAACTGGCTCGGCTCCAGCTCCACCTCGATGTTCTCGCTCGTGCTCATGAGCTGGCTGTCCAGCCACGGCACCAGCATCATCATCTACGTCGCCGCCCTGCTGGGCATCGACAACAGCTATTACGAGGCCGCCGACATCGACGGCGCTTCGTTCCTGCAGAAGATGTGGCATATCGTCATCCCGTGCCTCAAGCCGACGACGCTGTTCCTGCTCGTCACCGGCGTCATCGGGTCGTTCCAGGTGTTCCAGAACGCCTACCTGATGACCGGCGGCGGACCGGACCACAGCACGACGATGGTCGGCCTGCTCATCTTCGACACGGCGTTCAAGTACTTCGAATTCGGCGACGCCGCCGCGCAATCGCTCGTGCTCGCGCTCGTCATCGCCATCATGGCCTTCGTCCAGTTCAAGTTCCTGGGCAAGGACGTGGAATATTAAGCGGAAGGAGGCCAGGACATGGGCTTATACAACAATCACTTAGGCAACTCTCTCCTGAAGAGCGCCCGCAATGCGGTCATCATCATCCTCCTTCTGCTGTTCGCGCTGGCGACGCTGTTTCCGATCTACTTCATGATCATCTCCTCCTTCGGAGATCCGATCGAGGCGGGCGCGGTCAGCTACTCGATCTGGCCGGAAAAGTTCTCGCTGGAGTCCTATAAGTTCTTCTTCAACTACAGCGAGTACTCGTACCGCTGGCTCGCCAACTCCCTGCTCGTCGCGACCGTGACGATGGTGTCCAACGTCGTGTTCGCCACGATGGCGGGCTACGCGTTCGCCAAGATTTCCTTCCGGGGCAGCAAGGTGCTGTTCGCCATCCTGCTCGGCGCCATGATGATTCCATATCAGGTGACGCAGGTGCCGCTCTACATCCTGATCGTGAACGTCTTCGACATCTCCAATACGTATCGGGCGCTGATCGCGCCGAGCCTGGTCACGGTGTACAACATCTTCCTGGCGAAGCAGTTCATGAGCTCCATCCCCAAGGAGATTCTGGAGAGCGCCAAGGTCGAGGGCTGCAGCCAGTTCCAGATTTTGACGCGCATCGTCATGCCGCTGTCCAAGACGGTCATGGCGGTCATGGCGATCCTCACCTTCATGGAGTCGTGGAACACCTTCTTCTGGCCGTTCCTCGTCACGAACACGATGGACATGCAGACGATCCAGGTCGGCCTCAAGAACTTCCGCTTCGCCAACACGACCTACTTCGCGCCGATGATGGCGGGAGCGACCGTATCGGCGCTGCCGATGTTCATCCTGTTCTTCAGCCTGCAAAAGTATTTCCTGGAAGGCGTGACCGTCGGCGCGGTCAAAGGCTGAGCCGATGTCGCAGAGGGCGGCCCCCTGCGGGCCGCCCTTCCGCTTGATGCAGCTGGCGCATCGCCGGCCCGACCGGCCGCGCCGGCAGGAGGGAACCATCATGACGATCCGCAACTGGAACGAGGAAGACCGCCGGGGCGCGCTCGCGCTCTGGAACCGGGAAGCCGTCCGCGACGGCTACAAGCCGCTGGATGAAGCCGGGTTCGCGGCGCTGATCGCGGAGCATCCGCAGTTCGACCCGGGTACCGCGTTCGTCGCCGAGGCTGGCGGCGAGCTGCGGGGGCTGGCGATCGGCTGCACGGGCGACGAGCTGCCGCTCGGCGCGCAGGCCGGCTACATCACCTGCGTGCTGGCGGACGCCGCGCTCGGCGAGGCCGAGGCGGACAGACTGCGGCGGGAGCTGCTGTCCCGTCTGGAGCGGCGCTTCGCCGAGCTGGGCAAGACGCAGGCCGACGTGCTGTTCTTCAACCCGATGCGGCTGCCGTGGCTCGTGCCGGGCACGCCCGGCCACGAGCACAACAACGCGCCGGGAGCGCCGGCTGGCGGCACGCTGCACCGGCTGCTGCTGGAGGCCGGCTACGCCGAGCGCTCGCTGCAGCACGGGATGCACCTGGATCTCGCGCACTTCGAGGTGCCGGAGTCCATCCTGCTGAAAAGATCGCGCGCCGCCGCCGAAGGCTATGCCGTCGAGAGGCTCGATCCGACCCGCCACACGGGGCTGGAGGAGCTGCTGGACGCGCTCGGCAATCCGCTCTGGCAGCGCGAGATTGCGGACTGCGCCGCGCGCGGCGTGCCGGTCGTCGCGGCCGTCTACGGCAGCCGGCTCGTCGGCTTCGCCGGTCCGGTCGTGCGCGAGCCGAGCGGCCGCGGCTATTTTGCCGGCATCGGCGTCCATCCGGAGCATGAGGGGCACGGGCTCGGCAGCCTGCTGTTCTTCTCGCTCTGCGAGGCGTTCCGATCGATCGGCACCGACTACATGACGCTGTTTACCGGGAGCGAGAACCCTGCTCTGCGCATCTACGACAAAGCCGGATTCAAGACGGCGAAAACATTCGCCGTCATGAGAAAGGAAGGGATCGGATCATGAGCGAAAGAAAGCAGCTGACGATACTGGGCATCGGAGCGCATGTCGGCGACGTGGAGCTGGTCGCCGGAGGCGTGCTGGCCAGCCATTATCTCAAGGGAGACAAGATCGCGACGCTGGCGCTGACGGCCGGGGAGCGCGGCGTGCCCGAGGGACAGGACGTGCACGAATACCGCGAGCAGAAGGTGCGCGAGGCGCATACGTTCGCGGGCATGCTCGGCGGCGAGGCGCGCGTGTTCGAAATTCCGGACGGCGAAATACCGGATGACGAGGCGATCCGCCTGCGCGTCTGCGACGTCATCCGCGAGGTCAAGCCGGACATCATCATCACGCATCACTGCAATAGCATGCACAAGGACCATGCGACGACGCATCGCATCGTGAACGACGCCCGCTTCTTCGCGGGGCTCAAGGCGATGGAGCGCGAGCGTCCGGCGCATTTCGCGGGCAAGCTGTACTACGGCGAGAACTGGGAGGACGCGGTCGGCTACGTGCCGTACGTCTATGTCGGCTTCGACCAGCAGGCGTTCGACCTGTGGATCGAGGCGCTGTCCACGCACTGGTTCGTCACCGGCAGCAAGTCGTTCGCCTACATGGACTATTACCAGAGCCTGGCGCGCGTGCGCGGCTGCGAGATGCGCGGCCTGTATGCGGAGACGTTCATGATTCCGGCGGAAACGATGCGCCTGCGCCAGCAGGAGCTGTAGCTCATGGCGATTGAATTCGGGATCGACCGGATCGGCGAGGCCGCTCCGGTGCTGCAAGGACGGCGGATCGGGCTCATTACCGGCCCGACCGGCATCGACGCCGAGTGGCGGTCGACGATCGACGTGCTGCAGGAGCGCTTCGGGCTCGCGGCGATGTTCTCGCCGGAGCACGGCGTGCGCGGCGACATCGCCGCCGGGGGGCTGGTCGACACCTACATCGACGAGCGGACGGGCGTGCCGGTATACAGCCTGTACCGCAAGGACTCCAAGCGGATGACGCCGGACATGCTGGAGAAGATCGATGTGCTGGTCTATGATATCCAGGACATCGGCACGCGGTATTACACCTACGTCTACACGATGCTGTACGCGATGCAGGACTGCGCGGCGGCGGGCATTCCGTTCGTCGTGCTCGACCGGCCGAATCCGCTCGACGGCGTCACGCTCGAGGGCGGGCTGCTCGACCGGGCCTACAGCTCCTTCGTCGGCGATTATCCGCTGCCGGTGCGCTACGGCCTGACGGCCGGCGAGCTGGCCGTCATGGCCAACGCCGAGCAGGGCTGGGGCGCGGAGCTGTACGTCGTGAGCTGCCGCGGCTGGTCCCGCGAAGCGCGCTTCCCGGCGCTCGGCCGCCCGTGGATCGCGCCTTCGCTGAACATCCCGCGCTGGGAGACGGCGCTGCTCTATCCGGGCACCTGCCTGTTCGAGGGCACGAACCTGTCCGAGGGACGCGGCACGGCCGCGCCATTCGAGCAGATCGGCGCGCCGTTCGTCGACGCCGAGCGGCTCGCGGCCGAGATGAACGCGCTGCTGCTGCCGGGCGTCCGGTTCCGGCCGTCCTACTTCCAGCCGAGCTCGTCCAAGCATGCCGGCGCGCTGTGCCGCGGCGTGCAGGTGCATGTGACGGACACGGACGCGGTGCGTCCGCTCGAGGTCGGCGTGCGGCTGCTGCTCGCCGTGCGCTCGATGTTCCCGGAGGCGGAGTTCCTCGCTCCGTACCGCGAGGGCGGCCGGCCGTTCATCGACCTGCTGGCCGGCGGAGACCTGTACCGCGGCATGCAGAGCGCCGCGGACGCAGACGCGCTGCTGGAGCGGTTCGCCGCGGACAGCGAGGCGTTCGCCGCGCGCAAGGCGGCGTACCACCTGTATTAGAACGGAGCTTTCGCCCCGGCGCGGCGCGCCGGGCGGCGGAGAGGGAGGGGCAGACATGGACTACTGGCTGGGGCTGGACGGCGGCGGCACGCGCACGACCGTATGCGCGGAGGATGCGGCCGGAACGGAGCTGGCGCGCTTCGAGGTCGGAGCGCTCAACATCAACGGCGAGCGCGCAGGCGCGGCCGAGGAGGCGCTCGCGGAGGCGGCGCGCGAGCTGGGACGCCGCGGACTGCCGCTCGCGGGCTGCGTCTCGCTCGCCGTCGGCGCGGCCGGCATCAGCAACCCGCAGGCGCGGGAGCGCCTGACCGGCGCGCTGGCGGCGCTGGCGTTCCGCGGCGAGCTGACGCTTGCCGGCGATCAGGAGACGGCGCTCGCCGGCGCGCTGGAGGGCCGTCCCGGCATCGCGCTGATCGCCGGGACGGGCTCGATCGCCTATGGCCGGAGCGAGGCCGGAGAGACGCATCGCGCCGGCGGCTTCGGCCATCTGATCGATGACGAGGGCAGCGGCTACGCGATCGGCCGCGACATGCTCGCCGCGATCGTGCGCGCCGCCGACGGGCGCTCGCGGCCGACGGCGCTGGCCGAGCCCGTGTTCCGCCAGCTCGGCCTGGAGCCGGGCAGCCTGCCGGAGCTCGTACGCTGGGTGTACGACCCCGCGCGTCCCAAAAGCTCCGTCGCCGCGCTCGCGCCGCTGCTGCAGCCCGCCTGCGAGGCGGGCGACGCGGCGGCGCTCGGCATCGCCCGCCGCGCGGCCGGCGCGCTCGCCGAGCTCGCCGAAGCGGTCGCGGTCCGCCTCGGGCTCGGTCGCGGCGAGCTGGCGCCGCTCGGCAGCGTGCTGCTGCGCTGCGCGCCGGTGCGGGACGCCTTCGCGGAGCGGCTCGCCGAGCGGCTGCCGCAGCTGCGCCTGACGGCGGCGAGCCGCGATGCGGCGAGCGGCGCGGTGCTGCTCGCGCGCCGCGCCTTGCCCGCAGCCGCAGGCGGCGGGGAGGGCGCGCCATGCTGAGCTGGCGCCCCCGCAGGCCTTACGCGCTCGCCGTCGGCCTCATGTCCGGCACGTCGCTCGACGGCGTGGACGCGGCGGTCGTCCGCTTCGAGGGCGAGGGGCTGGATACGACCGCGCAGCTGCTGCATTTCCATACGCAGCCGTACGACGAGCCGCTGCGCGAGGCGCTGCGGCGGCTGTGCGAGCCGGGAGCGGCCGACGTGCAGGACCTGTGCGGCATGAACGCCTGGCTCGGCGGCCGCTTCGCGGAAGCGGCGCGCGCCGCCGCAGACGAGGCCGGGCTCGCGATGGCCGACATCGACTTCGTCAGCTCCCACGGCCAGACCGTCTGGCATATGCCGGAGCCGCCGGCCGGCTCGCCGTTCCTGGCGCCGTCCACGCTGCAGCTGGGCGACCTGTCCGTGCTGGCCGCCCGCGCCGGCGTGCCGGCGGTCGGCGACTTCCGCCCGGCCGACATGGCCCTCGGCGGCCAAGGAGCGCCGCTCGTGCCGTACGGCGATCTCGTGCTGCTGCGCCATCCCCAGCGCGGGCGCCTGCTGCAGAACATCGGCGGCATCGGCAACTGCACCGTGCTGCCGGCCGGAGCCGGTCCGGACGACGTCGCCGGCTTCGACACCGGACCGGGCAACATGGTCATCGACCGGGTCGTGCAGCGGCTGACGGACGGCCGCCTCGCCTACGACGCAGACGGAGCGCTGGCGGCTCAAGGCGCGCCGTCTGAAGGACTGCTCGCCGAGCTGCTGGCGCATCCGTACTTCCTCCAGCCGCCGCCCAAGTCGACCGGCCGCGAGCTGTTCGGCTCCGACTATGCCGCCGAGCTGCTGGCCCGCGCCGCATCGCTCGGACTGTCCGCGGCCGATACGGCCGCGACGGTGACCGCGCTGACCGCGCGCTCGATCGAAGGCGCCCTGCGCCGCTTCGTCCTGCCGCAAGTCCGCATCGACGAGGTCATCGTCAGCGGCGGCGGCGCGCGCAACCGTACGCTCATGCGCATGCTCGCGGAGCGGCTGCCGGAGCAGCGCGTCATCGACTCCGGCGAGCTCGGCATCCCGGGCGACGCCAAGGAAGCGGTGCTGTTCGCGATGCTCGGCTACCATTTCCTGCTCGGCATCCCGAACAGCCTTCCCTCCGTGACGGGAGCTTCCCGCGCCGCGGTCATGGGCAAGCTCGCGCTGCCTTGACGCCATCCGCGGCGAGGTCCGGGGCATGCCGCCCCGGAGCGCGGTCCGGACCGTCGGTCGCCTTCCAGCCCCAAGGGCGTGTTTGCAACCTCTGAAGGAAGCCGATAGGGCCGAATTTTTGGTCCCTGCGAGGAACGGAGGCGAAGGCGTACCGGGGGTACATCGAGCCTGCGTGACCAAGCAGGGGGCAAAAAGCGGTGATAGATGCCCCTGAGCGGGTTTGCCAACACGTCCTAGCCCGGCTTCGTGCCGGGCTTTTTTCTTTGCGCGCTTTTCCGCCCGCCCTCCCGCTCCCGGGATCCTTCTCCATGCCCTCGAATCCCGGCTGCGCCGCTGCTGAGCAAGCGTTTGCTCTCGCACGGCAATGGCGATTAATTTATCTCCGTGGAAGCGATAAAATGTGATATGGTTATCGTATTGAAGATGAATCGGCGGGGCGGCTGCTCCGCCGCTACAGGAGAATGCGATGAATACCCTTGAACAATGGAAGCGCTCTTGCCGGGACGCCGGCATGGACCCTTCCGTCATGCCGCAGTTCCGCCAGCGCTACTCGCCGCAGCGGCTGCGGGAGCAGCAGGAGCGCTACGCGGAGCTGCTCGATATATGCCGGTCCCTCACCGAGGAGCTGCTGGAGTCGGCTCCCGATGACCCGATTCTGATCGCGGTCAACGACTCGGAGGGGCATCTGCTCGGCTTTTGCGGCAACGAGTCGATGGAGGAGCTGCTCGGCTGCAAATACGGCATCCTCCCGGGAGTCGGCTATACGCGCGACATGTGGCCAAGCTCCATCGCCGCCTGCATGGAGACTGGACGTCCGGCACAGCTCGTCGGGACAGACCATTACCACGAGCCGCTCCATGACACCGCCTGCCTGAGCGCGCCGCTGTACCTGCGCGAGCATCCCGAGCGTCCGTGGGGCGGCATCAGCTTCATGCTGCAGGCGGACAGCGTGCATCCCCATCTGATGGCGCTGCTCCGCTCGATGACCGCCTCGATGGAGCGGGAGCTGGAGCTGCGGCGCCAGAACGCCCGCCAGGCGATCCTGACCCAGGCGCTGCTGCAGACGCCGTACTACGGCGTCGTGCTGGTGGACGCTGCGGGCAGCATCGTCTCGATGAACGCCCGCAGCGTGGAGCTGATGGAGCTGGAGCGCCCGGCCGAGGGGGATCGCTGCGAGGAGCTGCCGATCATCGGCCCCTCCCTTCGCGAGATGATCGTGCAGCAGGGGACCGAGCCCGTCCTCGCCTGCGCGATCAAGGAGAAAAGCAAGGATGGCCAGCGGCACTACATGGGCGACTTCCTGCCGGTGACCGAGGAGGACGGACGGCTGCTGTTCATCGTCGCGATGCTGCGCGACATGACCGACGCCAAGCGCGCCGACGACATGCTGCACGGCTCCGAGAAGCTGGTGCTCGCCGGACAGATCGCGGTCGGCATCGCCCATGAGATCCGCAATCCGCTGACGGTCATCCGCGGCATGCTGCAGTTCACCGCCGACCGGATCAAGCGCGAGCACTACGAGCTGATCCTGAGCGAGCTGGACCGGATCGGGCTGATCGTCACCGACTTCATGGCGCTCGGCCAGCAAAAGGCGCCGCAGCTCCGGCCGGAGCCGGCCGACGCGATCGTCGAAGAGACATTGCAGATGATGGAGTTCCAGTTCAAGCAGGAAGGCATCCGGATCAAAAGGGACTATGGCGGAGCCGAGCTCGTCTACGGCGACCGCAACCAGATCAAGCAGGTGCTGCTGAACGTGCTCCGCAACGCCGCCGAGGCGATGCCGCAGGGCGGCTTCATCGAGGTCCGGCTGCGCGCCGGGAACGGCCGCCAGCGCATCGAGATCGCCGACACCGGCGAAGGCATGGGCGAGGATCAGCTGGCGCGCCTCGGGGAGCTTTTCCACACGACCAAAAAAGGCGGGAGCGGCCTCGGCCTCGCGATCGTCAAGCGCATCATGGACGCCCACGGCAGCCAGATCCGGTTCGAGAGCGAGCCGGGGAAGGGCACGACCGTCGTGCTCGATTTTCCGATCTATCAGATCCGCAGGCTCGTGTATCCGTTCCTGTCCTCCTAAGCGGCGCTTTGCGCGGCGGCACCAGGCTCACGCTCGTCAACGGCCGCTGGAGCGGCTGGCCGGCCCCGGCTGCCTGCTGCCTCCGCGCCCGCCAAAGCCGAAGCCCCGGGAGGGCTTCGGCTTTTTTTGACGCGGGAAACGAAGCGGCCTTGCGCGATGCCGCGAGTTGGACTATGATGGAAGGGACACCGGTCCATTGGAACGAGGAAAAGCCCGCGCGGAATCCAATTCCGGACGAGCTTGAATCGATGCAAGGGAACGGCCATCCACGCTACAGGAGGTGAACCTCATGGCTAAAGACGTACTGTGCGAAGTGGATAGCTGCAAAAACTGGGCTTCCGGCAACAAATGCAACGCATCGTCCATTTATGTGACCAGCAACCGTGGACAAGCGAGCAACTCCGAAGAAACCGACTGCAAAACCTTTGAAGCGAAATAACCCGATACCATCTTCTTCATCAGGCAGCCGTGCCAGCGGCTGTCTTTTTCGTTTCGCTTTCCTTACTATACTCAATAATGATTATTGTTATCAAGTCCTTTTGAGAAAGTTTTTCAAAAAGATCTTTGCCCGCTGCTCTCGGTCCTATGGTACAATCAAAATCTGGTTATGGTAATATTTTACGGATAAGGAGCGGAAGGGAAGTTCGATGAAATTTATGCCAAAAAGAGAGCTCGGCCCGGCCTGCGCGAGCTGGCTGGCGATCGCGCTGCTGCTGCTCGGAGGCTGGATCGGCTGGACCGAGGGCGGAGGCCCGGCTTCCAAGGCCGTGGCGACCGCCGTGCTGCTGACCGCAGGGCTGCTCGCCTGGATCTGGCTCGGCACGTCCTATCGTCTGGAGGAGGACGAGCTGGTGCTCCAGATCGGACCGATCGTCAAGCGTCTTCCTTATCGCAAGCTGCTGCATCTCCAGCCTGCATCAGCTTGGCCGATCGGACTCTTTGCCCTGCGGCGGCTCGAGCTGGCGGCGGGGCCGTACGACCGGTACCCGATCGCGCCGCGCGACAGGGAGCGCTTCGTCGAGGAGCTGCAGCGGAGATGCCCGCATCTGGTCGTCGATCTGGAGCGGGACGACCGCCCTCTTTGAGGGCGGGGCGCAGCGGAAGAACGGACGGGCAAGGGACGGACGAGCGGATCGACGAGTGAACGGGCGGACGAGCGGACGGACAAGCGGCGAGCGGCGCATCGACGGACGAACGAGCCGCGTACCGACGGACGAACGAGCCGCGTACCGACGGACGAACGAGCCGCGTACCGACCGACGAACGAGCCGCGTGCCGACCGACGAACGGGCAAGGGACGAAGCGACAACTCGCTTCGTCCCTTTTTTTGGAGCGGAATCATCGGCCGGTCCGCCGGTTGCGATACAGCAGATATAGGAAGAACGGCGCGCCGACCGCGGAGGTGAAGACGCCGACGGGCACGTCGTAGGGCAGGAAGGCGGTGCGCGCGACGAGATCGGCGAGCACGACGATGAGGCTGCCGCAGAGCGCCGCCGTCGGCAGCAGCCGCGAGGCGGACGGGCCGACGAGCTGACGGGCCAGATGCGGGCCAATGAGGCCGACGAAGCCGATCGAGCCGCCGATTGCCACCGCCGAGCCCGCCAGGCCGACGCTGATCGCGATCAGTCCCCTGCGGCTGCGCTCGACATGGCTGCCGACGCCGGCGGCCGACTCGTCGGACAGCATGAGCACGTTCAGCGTGCGGACGCTGCGCAGGGCGAGCAGCAGGAACAGGACGGTCCACGGGAGCAGCGTCAGCACATGCTGCCACGACGTGCCGTAGACGGTGCCGGTAAGCCAGATGTACGCGTCGGTGGCGGTATAGGCGGAGCTCAGCAGCAGGATCGTGCTCGTAAAGGCGGACGACAGCGCGCCGATGCCGATGCCGACGAGAATGAGGCGCCCCGGCTCGACGCCGCTCCTCCAGGCGGCGGCGTAGACGATCGCGGCGAGCAGCGCCGCTCCCGCCATCGCGGCCGCCGGCAGCCAATGGATGCTGACCTCCGCCGGGCGGAACGTCAGGAAGGCGGCCGCCGCGGCGGCCGCGCCGCCGGTGATGCCGACGAGGTCGGGCGCGGCCAGCGGATTGCGGAACACGCCCTGCAGCAGCGCGCCGGCAACGGAGAGCGCCGCGCCGGCCAGAGCGCCGACGACGAGGCGCGGGAGGCGGAACTCGCGCACGATGACGACATGCTCGGCGGCTGCCGCGCCGCCTAGAGCCTGCAGCATGAGGGAGGGACGGATGTACGTCTCCCCGAGCAGCAGATAGGCGAAGCCGGAGAGCAGCAGCGCTCCGCCGAGCAGCAGCGGCCATGTCCAGGCGCTTCTGCGGACGCGGTTGCGGCGGCTCATGCGATGCGCCTCCTTTTGCGGGCGATATAGAGGAAGAACGGCGCGCCGACGGCCGCGGTGAGCACGCCGACCGGCAGCTCGCGCGGCATGATCAGGTAGCGGGCGGCGACGTCGGCGACCAGCAGCAGCACCGCGCCGAGCAGCATGCTGTACGGCACCATCCAGCGGTGGTCCAGGCCGGAAAAGAAGCGGGCGACGACGGGAATGACGAGGCCGATGAAGCCGATCGGCCCGGCGACGGCGACGGAGCCGCCTGCGAGCAGCACGATCGCGGCGCCGCCCGCGAGCTTGACGAGCGGGACGCGCAGGCCGAGGCCCTTGGCCGTCTCCTCGCCGGCGGCGAGCAGGTTGAGATGGCGCGCCAGCAGCCATGCGGCCAGCATGCTGGCGAGCATATAAGGGGCGACGGCGGCCAGGATGCCGAGCGGCCGACCGGCGATGGAGCCGCTGAGCCAGAATAGCACGTCCTGCAGCGAGGCTTGGTTGCGGACGAGCAGCCCTTGCGTGCCGGAGGCGAACAGCGCGCTCATCGCCGCACCGGCGAGCACGATGCGCAGCGGCGACAGGCTGTCGCTGCCGAGGGCGCTTAGCCCGTAGACGAGCGCCGCGGCGGCGGCCGCGCCGCCGAAGGCCGCCCAGGCGAGCCCGGTCTGGCTCTCGATGCGGAGCACGGTGAGGGCGAAGACGACGGCGAGCGCGGCGCCGGAATTGATGCCGAGAATGGACGGCGAGGCGAGCGGGTTGCGCGTGATCGCCTGCATGATGACGCCGGCCACGGCGAGGCTTGCGCCGACGGCCGCGGCGATGAGCGCGCGCGGCAGCCGGGTGAGGCGGATGACGGCCTGGCTCATGGACGTCTCGTCGTAGCGCGTCACGGCTGCCCAGGCATCGTCGAGGCTGACGCGGGTATAGCCGAGCATGATGTTGGCGGCGAAGGCGAGCAGCAGCAGCGCCGCGCCCGCTGCCAGCCCGGCGGCCTTGAGCGCGGCGCCGGGCAGTCCGGTGGAATTCATCGTGAGGGATCGCTCCTGTTCTGGGGCCGCGCCGATCAGGACGGGCGGCCGTCTCGCGCGGCGGGGCCGGCCGGGATCGGTCCGGGCGGCGTCCGCATGGCGCGGAAAATCCCGCCCCGCGCGAATCGGCGCGAGGCGGGACGGCATTGGGCTCCGGTTTGCCGCGATGCCCGGTTTCGGACGGGCTCGCGGCAAGCGGGGCTTTTTTGATCCGGAGGCTGGGCTAGTCGATGTTGAAGTAGAAGTACAGGTCGTCGAGCATCTTGTCGGCCGCGAGCGGACCGCCGGAGAGGTTCCAGTTGACGGCGTTGACCTTGTAGTACTTCTTGTTCTTGACGGCGCGCAGGTTCGACCAGAGCGCGTTGTCGATCCATTCCTTCTGCGTCTTGTAGATCGCGCCGTCTCCGTCCCAGTCGACCGTGAAGTCGAAGATGTAGTCGGCGTCGAGCAGCGGCGTCTGCTCCTTGGACGGAATGTTGAAGATGTCCTTCGTCACGTCGGTCTGGGCTTTCGGAAATTTGAAGCCGAGGTCGCGCAGGATGTTGGAGGCGAAGCCTTCCAGGTAGAAGCGCGCCGTGCCGTTGTAGTTGATGCGCATGACGGTCACTTCGGTGCTGCCGATGTCGGCGCCCATCCGCTTCTTGAAGTCGGCGGTGCGGGAGGCCCACTTGGCGAGGAAGGCGTCGGCCTTGGCCTGCTTGTTCAGCACGTCGGCGGCGAACTTCAGGTTGTCCTGCCAGCTGAAGACGTCCTCGGTCATGACGGTCGGCGCGATCTTGTTCAGCTGGCCGTCGATCTTCTCGTGGCGCAGCTTGGAGCCGATGATGAGGTCCGGCTTGAGGGCGGCGATCGCCTCGAGGTTCGGCTGCGTCTCGTCGCCGAGGTCTTTTACGCCGATCAGGCTTGGACGCAGGTACTCGTAGAAAGGCTGCTGCAGGTACGACTCGACGGCGCCGACCGGCTTCACGCCGAGCAGGACGCTCGTGTCGACCATGCCATTGAACAGGACGACGACGCGCTGCGGCACGCTTTTCAGCGTCGTGGAGCCCATGGCGTGCTTGACGGTTTTCTGCGTCAGGACGGACAGCGTCTTGGCGGAGCCGTTCCACGACGTCCAGACGCCGAGCGCGTCGGACAGGGAAGCGGCCGGCACGAGCACGTCCTTGCCCTTCGTCACCGGCACGGCGGCCAGCGTGTAGGCTTTGCCGTTCAGCGTCGCCTTGACGCTGCCGGGGGTGAAGCCGAGCGTGCGCGTGCCGCGCTTGACGACCCACTTCTTCGTCTTGGCGTCGACCTGGTACGTCGCGTTCAGCTTGACGGCAAAAGCGGCGGCGGGCAGATAGACGCGTCCGTCGATGATCGACGGCTTGACGGAGCCGAAGCTGGCGGCGCTGCCGTTGATCTTGACCGCGACGACTGGAGCCGCTGCGGCGGCTGCGGCCGGGAGCAGCCCGAGCGCGAGAGCGAGGCTCAGGAGGAGGGCGAGGAATCGGTTGCGAGCGAGAGTCATGGGTAGGAGATCACCTTTCTGCGAGTGGAATGGGCGGTGCTTGAGAATGGGCCGGCAGAGCAGCATCCGGGCGAAGCGCAGATGCGGACTCGGCGATGCCGTTGCGCAGGCGCGGGACGAGCGTGCGCAGGCGCGGGACGAGCGTGCGCAGGCGCGTGGCGAGCGTGCCGTAGGCGCGGAGCGAGCGTGGCGCAAGCACGGGACGAACGCGGGGCAAAGGCCCTGCTGAAGACTTAGGCGCTTGCGCCTGGGCTAGGGTCCGGCTCCGGAGCGAGAGCCGGAGAGGGCGCGCTGCACAAGGCCGGCTTAAGCCGCCGGTCCCTGCAGCTTCTCCTGCAGGTCGCGGTACGTCTGATAGAGGCGGTACGACACGTCGACGGGGCTTTCCGGCGCCGCCGGATCCGGCTGGAGCAGCCGGCCGATGTCGGCTTGGGCCGCTTCGGCCTTGGCCTCGTCCAGCTTCTTCAAGTCGGGCTCGAGCGTCAGCCAAAGTCCGGCGAGGCGGACGGCCAGCTCGCGCCATGCCGCCTCGTCGCCGGCTTCGGCCGCCTGCTTGAGCTGCTTGACCGCGTCGCGGCTGAGCTGCAGCCCCTCGGCGGCGTCGGCGGCCGGCAGCGGCTCGATGCCGGCCCAGCCCGCCGCGTCCGGGCCGGCTCCGTCCGCTTCGGCAGCGGCAGCGGCCTTGGCCGCCTCGGCAGCGGCAGCTTCGCCGCCCTCCGCTCTGCCGGAGCCGGACGGCGTACCTGCGCCCGCCGCGCAGCCGCCGAGCAGCAGCGCGATCGCGAGCAGCGCGGCAAAAGCGCTTTTGCGAGCGATCGCGCCTTTGACAGCGGAAGTGGCATTGCGGGCGATCGCGCCTTTGACAGCGGAAGTGGCATTGCGAGCGAAAGCGCCTTTGCGGACGAAAGCGCCGTTACGAGCGGAAGCGCCTTTGACGACGGCAGCGCTGGCTCCTCGAAGCCGCCTTATTTGTTGAAGCCGTGTTTGAAGCAAAGACATCCCCCATTTGCAGCGAAAGCATTAATTGAAAATCATTCTCAATTCATTTTAGACAGAATGGATGCGCTTGGGTATGCACGCCATTGCCCCAGTTGCATGGACAGGATTGTCCGACGAAGAACGAGAACGTAGAGATGGAAAGGGTCCCTTGAAGGCGTGCAACGTGCGGAGAATGGGGCTGGAGAGCGAAAGAAGGGAAAATTCCTAGGCTCTAGTACATCGTCGACTCTTCATCTGTGGAGGCCAGGGAAGCGCGCTTCCTAGTGGTGAAAATGGCACTAGGAAGCGCCGCAGCCAGAGAAGCTTTCTACGAATGCCTAGAATCAAAGCGGATAGGCTGCTGCTAGTGCCCTGTCCATGGTCAACCTGTGGGAAGCCTTTGTCGGGAATGGCCAGTCGACGGCTCTCCAGCCCGTTCTCGATCCTCCCCGGGTCGGTTCACGGTTTCTGCAGAAGACGTTTTCCTGCTGTTCCGCGAGACGTCTGCCCTTCCATCCGATGCTAACGACTCCTCAGACGCTTAGAACCGCTTTTTTCGCGTCTCCCAAAATCTAACGACGTGTCAGAGGCTTAGAACAGCCTTTAGCCTCTTTCCGCACGTTTTTTCGGCCGTTTTGCATGGCTAAGCTCCTCACGCGTCGTTAGATGTTGGAGCTGCCCCATTCGGGGCTTCTAACGATCTGATTCGTCGTCAGCAGCCCTTCGCGCACCGGAGAAGCCGCTTGTCATGCAAGCCGGACGGCGGCATAAGCGGGACGGGCAGCCGGGAGACGAATGGCGGCGGGCGGAGGGTGGAACTAGCCGGCGAAGCGAAGGAGAGGCCAGCCGGCAGCTGCTGGCTGGCCTCTGCGGCTCATTTGTCCAAGAAAGCGAAGCGCAGCATCGGACTGAGGAGCGGATGCAGCACGCTCACATGGCCTTCGTCCTCGAACTCCGCGTAAGTCAGCCGCAGGCGGCCGGACTCGGCCAGAGGCAGCAGGCGCCGCCGCAGCTCGCGCGTGTCCTGCAGCATCGAGCCCTTCTCCTCGCCGCCGATGGCGAGCATCAGCGCCGCCGAGCCGCCCGACTGCAGGCGAGCCTCCAGCTCGGGGAGCAGCTTCAGCAGCATGCGCTCGTTCCACCAGAGCGATGGGCTGCCGGCGACATGCGAACGGAACAGCCCCGGACGGCGGATGAGCGCATAGAGCGAGAAAAAGCCGCCGAGCGAGTGGCCGGACAGCGTCCGGCGCCGCGGATCGAGCGGATAGCGCCGCTCCAGCTCCGGCAGCAGCTCCGCCTGCAGGAAGTCGAGGAACGCCTCGGCTCCGCCGTTCGCGGGCCAGGACGAGCCGTCGGGGCGAAGCCCCTCCATCTCGGCGGGAGTCGTCAGATCGACGAAGCGCCGCTCGGTCGCGAACGGCTCGTCGGTCGGATACCCGATGCCGACGACGATGCCGGGCGGCAGCCCTTTCGGATGGCGGGTCTGCAGCCGCATCGCCTCCGCGAGCGAGCCGAAGACGGAGTTGCCGTCGACGGCGCACAGCAGCGGATACCCGGAGGGAGGGGCGGGCTTGACCGGCACATGCACGAAAATGCGGTACTCCAGGCCGGCTCGGCTCGTCAGAGGGAAGCATTCCGTGCCCGGCACGGAGTAGCGGGCCGTCTGCCCGGCCGTCTGCCCGGCCGTCTGCGCGGCCGCTGCCGGAAGATCGGATGCGGCGGCGATGGCCGAGGCGCTCTGAGCTGCAGCGGCCGATCCGGCCAGCGCGGCGCGGGATGCAGCCGCTTCCGCCTCGGCGTGCCGTGCCGGACCGCCTGGCTCCGCCGCTTCCGCCTCGGCGTGCCGTGCCGGACCGCCTGGCTCCGCCGCTCCGCCGCCGAACAGGAAGCGGAGCGCGGCCGGGAAGCGCAGCGCCATGAACATGGCGTCATGCGTGCCGCCCGGCTCCAGCTCCAGGCGCAGCCGCTGCGCCGGGAAGCCCTTCGCCAGCAGGATGCGGGCCGCCTCCGGCACGGAGGCGGCCATGCCGCGCTGGCGGTTCGTCTTGAGGCTGCCCTCGGCGGTGCCGACCGACAGGTACAGCCGCAGCCTCGCATCCGGCGCAGGCTCGCGCCGGATGTAGTCGAGCGCCCCCTCGTACCAGAGCGAGGGGGAGATCGCGGCGGCCGCGCCGAAGGCGTCGGGCCGCCAGTAAGCGGCAAGCAGGGCGATCAGCCCGCCCAGCGAGCCGCCGCCGATGCCGGTATGCTCCGGCTCCGGCATCGTGCGCAGCTGCGCGTCGAGCGCGGGCTTGATGCGGCCCGCGAGCTCGTCGACGTAGGCGCGCCCCGCGCCGCCGAAGCCGGGCCGGCCGGGAGCGACGGCCTCCGCCGGCCATGGCGTGTAGTCGTCGTTGCGGCATGCGGACGGCACGCCGGCGACGATCAGCTCCGGCAGCTCGCCGGAGGCGTAGAGCGAGTCGATGAAGTTGACGCTATGCTCCATCAGCTCGGCGTCGTCCTGCACGTAGAGGACGGGATACCGCCGGCTGCCGCCGCTCGCGTAGGACGGCGGCAGGTAGACGGACAGCATGCGGCCGCCGGCTGGGATCGATTCGAATTTCATGGACGGTCTCCTTTTTAGCGCGCCGTCTTCTGGCGGATCAGCAGCCAGACGAAATAAGGCGCTCCGATGATCGAGATGACGATGCCCGCAGGCAGCTCCGAGGGCGAGAAGGCGGTGCGGCCGGCATAGTCGCCGGCCATGACGAGCGCCGCGCCGAGCAAGGCGCTCAGCGGCAGGAGGCGCCGATGCGACAGGCCAGCCAGGCGCGCCGCCATATGCGGCGCGATCAGGCCGACGAAGCCGATGCTGCCGCTCACCGCGACGCTGGCCGCGACGAGGCCGGCGCTCAGCAGCAGCAGCGTGCGGCGCTCCCGCTTCAGGGCGACGCCGAGTCCGCTCAGCGTGTCGTCGCTCAGGCGCATCAGGTCGAGCATGCGGGATTTGGCCCACAGCGCGGGCAGCAGGAGCAGCACCCACGGCAGCACGGCGAGCACATACAGCCAGTTGGCCGAGTTGAGGCTGCCGGACAGCCAGACGGCCGCCCGCTCGAAGTCCTGCGGGTTCATCTTGAGCGAGATGTAGAGCGTCGCCGCGCCGAAGCCGGAGGTGACGGCGATGCCGACGAGCAGCAGCTTCTGCGGATCGAGGCTGCCGCGCGAGCGGGCCAGGGCGAAGATGATCGCGCCGGCGGCGAGTCCGCCGGCCGTGCCGTACAGCGGCATCGTCATGACGGCGGCGAGGCCCTCCAGCTGGACGATGTCCCGCAGCGCGAGCATGAACAGCACGACGGCGAGGCTGGCTCCGGCGTTGATGCCGAGGATGCCGGGATCGGCGAGCCCGTTGCGCGTCAGGCTTTGCATGGCGGCTCCGGCCGCTCCGAGCGACACGCCGACGAGCGCGGCGAGCACGATGCGCGGCAGGCGGAAGCCGAATACGACGAGCCGCTCGTCGGCATCGGCCGCGCCGCCGAGCAGCGTGCGCAGCGCGTCCGGCACGGACAGCGCGAACTCGCCCGTCGTCACGCCGAGCAGGGCGATCAGCATGATCGCGGCGGCCGCTCCGGCGAGGGCGAGCCCAAAGGCGCGGCGCGAGCCGGACCCGGCTGCGGGCTCAGCCGCAAGCGGGGGCGAGGCTGTCCGGCGGCCGCGCTCGCCGCCGGAGTTGCCTTCGTCTGGATGCCGCTGGCTGGACTCAGGCATGGCTGGACGCCCCCTTTCGCCGGATCAGATAGAGGAAGAACGGCACGCCGAACAGCGCGGTGACGATGCCGATCGGCGTCTCGAACGGCGCGTTCATGAAGCGCGAGAGCAGGTCGCAGAACGTCAGGAACAGCGCTCCGAGCACGGCCGACAGCGGGATGATCCAGCGGTAGTCGCTGCCGCCGATGAAGCGCGCGATATGCGGGATGATGAGGCCGATGAAGGCGATCTTGCCGGCGATCGCGACCGCCGTGCCGGTGAGCAGCACGACGGCGAGCATGGAGAGCAGCTTGACCCGGCGCACGTTCTGGCCGAGGCTGGCGCCGGTCTCCTCGCCGAGGGCGAGCGCCGATACGGGACGCGCGAGCAGCAGCGCCAGCGCGAGGCCGACGACGGCGAACGGCAGCGCCAGCTGCACGAGCTCGGGGTCCATCTGATGCAGCCGCGCGTTGTACCAGAAGCTGATCTTTTGCGGGATGCGGAAATACATGGCGAGGGCGTCGGCGACGCCGCCGAGGAACATGCCGGCCAGCGCGCCGAGGATGGCCAGCTTCACCGGGGAGCTGCCGCCGGGCACGAGCGAGGCGATGCCGAACACGATCGCCGCCCCGAGCGCGGAGCCCGCCATCGAGACGAAAACGAGGCCGGTCCCGCTCAGATCGGGAAGGAACACCATCGCCATCGTCACGGCGAGCACGGAGCCGTCCGCCACGCCCAGCAGCGAGGGGGAGGCGAGCGGATTGCGCGTGATGCCCTGCATGAGCGCGCCGGAGACGGCGAGGAAGGCGCCGACGAGCAGCGCCCCGAGGCCGCGCGGCAGCCGCGAGTGGCGGATGATCTGATGGTCCACGTTGCCGGGATCGAAGCGCGTCACTGCGGCCCACACATCTGCCGCGCCGATCGATTTGGCCCCGTACAGCGCCGAGAAGACGACAAGAAGCAAAGCAGCTGCCGGAGCCATCAGGAGGATGGCCGCCGGCAGCATTCGGGAACGCTTCATGGGCAGGTCAGGAGCCGGCCTTTTCCAGGAAGGCCTTGAGGAACTGGACTTTGCTGTAGGCGGTGCCGCCCTGGGCCAGCGGGTCCACGAGGTTGACGTGCATGCTGCCGTTTTTCACGGCGTCGAGGCTTTGGAAGATCGGGTTCTTCTGCAGCTCGTCGAGAGCCGTCGTCGCCTTGCCGTTCTCGTCCTCGGAGAACTGCACGAACAGCACGTCGGGATTCATCTCGGCCAGCTTCTCGATCGACAGCACCTCCTGCTTCTTCGCCGCGGCGATCGCCTCCGGCAGCTGGAAGCCGAGGTCGTCGTACAGCACCGGGTTGAAGAACAGATCCTTGCCGTAGACGTACACTTCGCCTTGGCGGATGCGGACGATGGCGGCGCTCTGGCCGCTCAGCTTGTCGCCGAGCTTCGTCTTGGCGGCCTCGAGGTCGGCCTTGAAGGCGTCGGCCTGGGCGGCCGCTTCCGCCTGCTTGCCGCTCAGCTCGCCGAGCAGCTTGAGGTTGTCCTCCCAGTGGGTCGAGACATGGGAGTACGGGATGACCGTGGCGATCTGCTTCAGCTTCTCGACGACGGCCGGATCGAACTTCGTCGAGGCGAGGATGACGTCCGGCTTGAGCGACAGGATCTTCTCGAAGTTCGGCTCCGTCTTCTCTCCGACCGCTTCGGCCTTGTCCGTGATGGAGGCGAACAGCGGAGGGAAGGCGCCGGAAAAGCTGATCGCGCCGACCGGGTGCAGGTCGAGCAGGATGGAGTCCTCCATCGCCTCGACGGCGCCGGTGATGACGATGCGCTCGGTGGAGGCGGGCAGCTCGTACGACTCGCCGAGGTAGGTGACGGTTTTCGTGCCGGAGGCTTCGGGAGAAGCGCTCGGCTCGGCGGACGGCGAGGCCGACGGTGCGGCCGACGGGGACGGGCTGGAGGCGGAGCCTCCGGTATTGGATTCGGAGCTGCCGCAGGCGGCGAGCGCTCCGATCGCAAGCAGCAGCAGGGCGGCGAGCAGAACTTTTTTCATGGTGAAACCAGACTCCCTTCGAAATGGACCTTCTATGATAATGATTCTCAATTTCACTTTCATTATCTTAAAAGATCGTCTTCCTCGCCTCCATAGACAAAGGGACGAAAAAGCATGGACAATCGGGAACGGAATGCTCCGAAAGCGCTTGGCAGAGCGGAAAACGGCGGAGCGGACGGCCTCGGAGAAGCGAAGACGGCGGAGCGGACGGCCTTGGAGAGGCGGAAATGGCGGCGCCGGCGGCTGCCGGCCTACGTCTGGCGGCCAAGCAGGGCGAGCGTCTCCTCGCGGATGCGGTCGAGCGCGATCGGCGAATACTCGCGCCAAGGGCTCGAGGCCAGCATCCGCAGTCCGCCGGAACGGACGGCGGGCAGTCCGAGCCAGTCCGGGGACTGGCTGAACCGCCCCCAATGCTCCAGCGTCTCCGACTCCTGGCAGACGAGCAGCCAGATCTGGTCGATGTCGGAATCGCGCAGCCGCTCCAGCGGCAGCGGCGTCCCGCCGTCGCGATGCTCCCAGGACGCGGCCGGACGCCGCACGCCGAGCTCCCGATGCACGAAGTCCATCAGCCCCTCGGAGCCATGCGGATACAGCCGGCCCTTCAGCACGCGCGCGAGCAGCACGGAAGGCGCCGGGCCTCCCTCGATCGCCGAGCGCGCCGCCATGATGCGCCGGTCAAAGGCGGCGGTCCAGCGCTCCGCTTCGGCCTCGAGCCCGAGCCGCCGGCCGATGTCGGCCAGGCCGCCTCTCCAGCTGTCCGGCTGCTCCTCCGGCAGCCGGGCGATCGGCCCGATCGCCGCGAGTCGCCGCAGCACGTCCTCTTCCAGCTCGCACGAGCATACGGTCAGCTCCGGCTGCAGGCGCTCCAGCTGCTCCAGGTCCTCCTGCACCTGCGGCTCCGTCAAGCCGTAGCTCAGATGCTGCGGCACGTCGGTTCCCCAGCGCTCGAGGTAGTAGCGCATCCATTTTGGATGCATCGGCGCCGCATGCGGCAGCGCGCCGAGCGGCAGCAGATAGCCGAGCGCCGACGCGTTGCCGTAGGCCGCGATCCGCTGCCGCCGCTGCTCCATGTAGCGGGTGGGGGAGACGCCGTGCGCTTTTTTGAACAAGCGGCTGAAATAGAACTCGTCCTCGTAGCCGACCGCATGGGCGACATCCTTCAGCCGGCTCTCCGAGCGGAGCATGAGCTGCTTCGCCTTGGCCAGGCGCAGCTGGGTCAGATGCTCATGAGGCGTGCTGCCGTATGCCTTCTTGAAGCGCGCGGCAAAATGCTTCGGGCTGCAGCCGGCCAGCTCGGCGAGCAGCTCCAGCGACAGCGGCTCGCGCATATGCTCCTCCATGTAGGCCCGCACCGGCTCAAGCGGCTCGTCCGCCGCCGGATCGGACTCCTCGAGCGCCTCCAGCAGCAGCTGGAGCGCGTCGGCTTGCGCGCGCAAGCGGCCGAGCGGCCGCTCCCCGCCGAATCCGGCGCAGATCGCGCGGCAGCGATCCTGGAGCTGGGCCGCGGCGGGCAGCCGCACCTCGCGCGGCATCGCGGCGGCGACCGTCGCGGCATCGACCGGACGCAGCTGTCCCGGAACGGCCGCGTCCGGCTCATGCAGCTCGATCCGCAGCAGCGCCGCCGAACCGCGGCTGTCGCCGTCGGCGGCGAGCGCGAACGTGCTCTCCGGCGGGCACAGGTACACGATGCCGCTGCCCATCCGGCTGGAGTCGGCGCCCCGCTCCAGCCGGATCTCGCCGCTGAGCAGCACGAGCAGCGCGGGCTGACGGAGCAGCTGCTGCGTCAGCCCCGGGAGGTCGGGCCCGACCTGCAGCACGGCCGCGTCCCGCAGCCGGATCGTCCAGGCTCCGATGTCGATCGGCGGCAGCGCGGCGCGCGGCGGATCGGACGGCAGGGTGGAGCGGATCATGGCGGTCTCTCCTTTTCATTGAGAATCGTTATCAGTCTAGTGTAAAGCAGATCGTCCCGCCCGGCAAGCCTACTCAGCGGGCGGCGCCTGCGGACGCCGTCGCCGGTCCGGCCGTCCGCGCAAGCGTCTGCGGCGTCCGCCGCTGTCATTCGGGTACCGCTTTCGTGTATGATGGAGGAACCTAATTGTTGGAGGGTTACGATGGATTACATCATTCTCGATATCGAGTTCAACGGGAGAAAGTTCGCGAGCGACAAGCCGATGGAGGTCATCGAGATCGGGGCGGTGCGGCTCGACAGCTCGCTCCGTCAGGTCGACGAATTCAGCTCCTTGATCCGCCCGGTTTATTTTGCCAAGCTCAACAGCTTCATCCGCGAGAAGACCGGCATCCCCCAGGAGGACATCGACGCGGCCAAGGGCTTCGTGCCCGTCATCCGGGCGTTCCTGCACTGGCTGGACCGCAGCGAGGCCTGCACGTTCGTCACCTGGGGCGGCGAGGACCTGAAGCGGATCGTGCTCGACACGAGGATGCACAAGCTCGACGACGCATACTGGCTCCAGGCGGACTACTACGATCTGCTCAAGATCTATCTGCGCACGCGCGGACTGACCAACGACGTCAGCGTGGAAAAGGCGCTCGAGGAGCTGGGCATTCCGGCCGAGGGCTCGGCGCACCGAGCGCTCGACGACGCGCGCATGACGGCGGAGATTTTCCGCCGCGTCTTCCCCGAGATCCTGCCGGAGAGCGACGTCCGCCGCTACAAGGACACCTATTCCAACGCCAAGGAGCGCCGCATGGTCAAAAACGCCATTCGCGGCCTCGTCGTCCAGAAGACCGCCCCGACGTGGGAGCTGGTGGCGGATAAGCTGGCGAAGGCGAAGGTGGACATGGACAACGTCAAAAAAGCCGCCGAGCTGAAGGCCTACTACGACGTCGAGGCCGCCAAGCCGGTCAAGCCGCGCCCTCCGCGTCCCGAGCGGCCGGTTGACGCGGAGGCCGGCGCCGATCCGGCCGACGCCGAAGCAGGCGATGAGCCGGCGGATGGCTCGGCTTCAACGGACGGCGCCGACGCTGCAGGCGCGGCCGACTCGGCGGATTCCGCCACGGCGACGGACTCCAAGCATGGAGCGAACGGTTCGCCCTCTCCGCGGCATCTCCTCTAAAGTTACGGAGAGCTGCGAGCCCGGCCTGAAAAGGACCGGCCCTTCCGCTGAATGGCGGAGAGGCCGGTCCTTTTCGCATGGCGCCGAGCAGGGCGGAAAACCGAGCAAGTCGGGTGAGGGGAAGGCGGAACGGACGGAGTTGCAAGGAAAAACTGAGCAAGTCGGGAGAGAGGAAGGTTGGATGGACGGAGTTGCGCGGAAAAACCGAGCAAGTCGGGATAGGGGAAGGCGGAACGGTCGGAGTTGCGCGGTAAAACCGAGCAAGTCGGGATAGGGGAAGGCGGAACGGACGGAGTTGCGCGGAAAAACCGAGCAGCTCGGGTGAGGGGAAGGCCGAACGGACGGAGTTGCGCGGAAAAACCGAGCAGCTCGGGTAGAGCGGCGCCCAGCGGACGGCCGCGGCCGCAAGGCTCCGTCTCCGGAGCCATCCGTTCGCTCATGGCTCAGCCTCAACCTGCGGCCGGCTCCTCCGTCAGCTCCAGCACGACCGGGCAATGGTCGCTGCCGAGCACCGCGCTGTCGATCTCCGCAGCGGCGAGCAGCGGGCGCAGCCGGTCCGATACGAGGAAATAGTCGATGCGCCAGCCGATGTTCCGCTCCCGCACCTTGGGCATGAACGACCACCAGGTATAGGCGTCCGTCCGGTCCGGATGCAGATGGCGGAACGTGTCCGTGAAGCCGGTCTCCAGCAGCGCGCTCATGCAGCCCCGCTCCTCGTCGGTGAAGCCCGAGTTGCCGCGGTTCGGCTTGGCGTTCTTGAGGTCGATGTCCTGGTGGGCGACGTTCAGATCGCCGCACAGGATGACCGGCTTGACGGCGTCCAGTCCTTTGAGATAAGCCAGCATGCGGGCTTCCCATTCCAGCCGGTAGGGCAGCCGCGACAGATCGCGCCGCGAGTTGGGCGTGTAGACGTTGACGAGGTACCAGCCGTCGAACTCCAGCGTCAGGATGCGTCCTTCCTCCTCGAAGTCGTCCTCCAGCCCGTACCGCACGGACAGCGGCAGCTTGCGCGTCCAGACCGCCGTGCCGGAGTAGCCCTTGCGCGCGGCATAATTCCAGAACAGATGGTAGCCCTCCCCGTGCTCCAGCTCGATCTGCCCCTCTTGCAGCTTTGTCTCCTGCACGCAGAAGACGTCGGCGTCCATCGCCTCGAAGTAGTCGGCGAAGCCTTTCTTCACGCAGGCTCGCAGGCCGTTGACGTTCCATGATACCAGCTTCAATTCGCTTCTCTCCCTGCTGTCGTGATCGTCCGTCCAGTGTAGCACGGGGGGACGAGCGTTGTCAGCGGAAGGGAAAGGAAGCGGCCGGAGCGCCAGCCCGTGCGAAAGCCCGCGAGCAAGGACAAAAACGCCCTTGCTCGCGGGCTTTCGCTTGGCGGTCAGGATGGACTCAGGTGGCGGGCCGACTCGGTCCGGTAAGCTCCGATGGCGGGAGCGAGGCCGGATACGATGCCGGCGGCGAGTACGAGAGCCGCGAGGCCGATCGAGGACCAGTCGAAGCTCAAGGGCAAAGCGATGGATACGTGAGAGCGGGCGTAGCCGGCCAGCACGGCAGCGAGCCCGTAGGCGCCGAGCACGCCGAGCGCGCAGCCGAGCCCGGTCATGAGCGCGGATTCGAGCAGCACGATGGCCATCACCTGCCGCCGCCCGGCTCCGAGCGAGCGCAGGATAGCGACGCTGCGCCTGCGCTCGACCGCCGAGCTGTACAGCGAGAGGCATACGGTCAGGCCGGCCATGCCGAGCAGCACCCAGCCGATGCCGCGCAGCGCCTGCTCCCCGCTGCCCATCATGTCGAACAGCATGGCGAGCGTCTGGCCGGGCAGGACGGCCTGCGCTTCCTCGCCGGCGTTCGTCTGCTGGTACAGCTTCATCAGGCCGATGTAGCTGTTCGGCTTGACGAGGATCGCTGTCACGCCGTGAGCCGCCTCGTCTTCCGGCGACTCGTCCGCATGGGCCTCGCCGCCGCCAGCGGCATTCTCGTCCACATGAGCCTCGCCGCCTGCCGCCGCCTCGTCCGCGCCATGGTCATGGCTTTGCCAATAGCTTTCCATGCTCACGTAGATGCCCTGATCGGACGGGGCGTGCAGCCGCTCCAGGATGCCGACGACCGTATACGGATGCTCGCCGTGCTCGTCCGGTTCGGCCGATGCCGCGACGCCATGCTCCGACACGAACGTGTCGCCGATGCGCAAGCCGTCGCGGGCGGCGGCTTCCGCGCCGACGACCGCCTCGAACGGCTGGTCGAACAGCCGGCCCTCGCGCAGCTTGAAATAAGGCGGATCGGCCGGCCGGGCGCTCAGGCCGAAAAAGGCCGGCGTCGTGCCGACGAGCCTGCGGCCCCGGTACTGGTCGCCGAGCGCGAACGGCACGGCCGTCCGAATCTCGGGATCGGCGGCGAGACGTTCGTAGTAGGCATAGCTCAGGTTGGCCAGCGGTTTGTCCATGAGGAAAATCGTATTGAATACGAGCTGGTTGGCGCTGCCCTTGGAGCCGATGAGCAGCCCGAACGGCTCGCTCGCCCGCTCGATGCCTTGCCGCGCTCCGCTGGAGAGCAGGAGCACGGCGAGCGTCACCGACAGGCCGATCATGACGACGGCGGCGGTAATCAGCGTCTGCGCCCGGCGGGCCATCAGGCCGCGCCAGGCCATGGAGAAGAGGGACATGTCGATCGGACCTCCTTATGCGGTCGAAAGGATGAGGCGATGCGTGGAGGCCGGAAGGGGCCGCATGTCGCTGTCCTGTCCTTCCGGCGAACCGCGCAGGCGAGGACGGAGCGCAGCGAACGGCGCGCGGTCTCCAGACGCTCCATGCGGGCCAGATCGCGGTCTGCAGCGGCTCCGCGCACCAGAGTCCGTCAGGCGAGCCGAGCGGCGGCGGGCCGCGCCGCCAGCTCCTTGATGGATACGGACCGCTCCATGCGCGCGGCCATCTCCGGGTCGTGCGTGCACAGCAGCAGCGCCGCTCCGGAAGCGGCGGCCGAGCCGATCAGCAGCTCCATGACGCGGGCCGCCGTCTCGGGATCGAGGCTCGCCGTAGGCTCGTCCGCCAGCAACAGCGCCGGCTCGTTGACGAGCGCGCGGGCGATCGCGACGCGCTGCTGCTGGCCCTGGCTGAGCTGGCGGGGCAGATGGTCCAGGCGGTCGCCGAGACCGGCCCGCTCGAGCAGCTCGGCCGCGCGCTCGCGCTGCCGCCGCTTGCTCAGGGAGCTGCCGAAGGCGGCCGCGGCAAGCACGTTCTCCAGCGCGGTGAAGCCGGGCAGCAGCTGAAAGCTTTGGTGGACATAGCCGACCTGGGAGGCGCGCAGGCGGTCGAGCGCGCTTTCCTTCATCGTCTCCAGCCGCTCGCCGAGCAGCTTGATCGAGCCGGAGCTCGGACGGACGATGCCGCACAGCAGATGGAGCAGCGTGCTCTTGCCGGACCCGCTCGGACCGACGAGCGCCACGCGCTCGCCTCGATCGAGCTCCCACCAGGGCACCTCCAGCACGGTCAGCTCCGTTCCGTCCGGAGCGCGGTAGCGCTTGACGACATTCTCCAGGCGAAGCAGCGTCATGACAGCACCTCCGTCTTGTCGGCGACGATGCGGATTAGGCTGACGAAGCCGGTCTCCTCGTCGGTCTGCGAGCCGATGCTGAGCGTCCCGGTCACCTTCACCTGATGCTCGGTCGGAGTCAGCTCCTTGCCCTCGGGCAGTTGGATGACGACGATGTCCGACGGCCAGTCCGCATCCGAGGAGCAGAACGGACAGACGGCCAGCGGGATGCGGGTGAGGACGAAAAAGCGGACGGTCGCCGTCAGCGGAGGAGCCATGTAGCCGGTCATTTCCACCTTCATGCCGTCCAGCTCCTTGAGCTTGTCGGAGAAGGCGAGGCCGCGCACGCTCTCCTTGCCGTACAGCTCGGAGAAGCGGATCGTCGCCGGGCCGTCCAGGCTCTGCCGAACCGTTGGCTTGACGGCAGGAGAAGGAGCGGCGGTCCGCAGCGGGCTTGCAGTCGGCGAGGCGGACATGGCCGGAGCCTGCGACGGAGCGAAAGACGGGACGGAGGAAGGGGCTGCGGGCGAAGCGGAAGCCGCTCCCGCCGAGGCGGCTGCGGCAGCCGGCGCGCCGCCCGCGGCGGCGTGCGGCGACGGCTTCGTCGACGCCGTGCCCGCAGGAGCGGCGCTCGCGGCGGACGGAGCGTCCGGCGAAGCGCTGGCCGCCGGCTTCGCCGCGGCGCCCGGCGCCGAGGCTCCGCCATTCGGCGAAGCGTCTGCGGAGGAGCCGCTCGCGGCCGCCTCGCCGCCCGCTCCAGCCGCTTCGCTGCCCGCCACGGCCCCTCCAGCCGCCTCGCTGCCCGCCACGGCCCCTCCGGGCGCTTCGCTGCTCGCCGCTGCCGCTCCGGCCGCTGCCGGCGCCGCTGCCGCCTCAGAGCCGTTCGCGCCGCCGCGCGCCTCGCCGCCCGCCGCGAGCGAGCCGTCTCCGCTCTGCGCCGCCGCAGCCTGCGGCTCGCCGGCTGCGCCCGGCTGCGCCCCGGCAACGGCCATCGGCTCTCCCTCTAGAGGGAGAGCCGGGGCTCCGCAGCCGCCCAGCAGCAGCCCGGCCGCCGCGAGCCCCGCCACGATGGCGGAGGCGCGGCGCGGCACGAGGCTGCAGGCGCCAAGCACTGCGCTGCGGCCCCTCATCGGCTGAGGGAAGCCAGCAGCGAGTCGCTGGAGACGATCAATTTGCCGTTCTCGGTCTTGAACTTCAGGGGAACCGTCTGGCTGCCCTTTTTGGCGATGCCTTTTCCATGATCGAGCACGAGCGTCGTTCCGCCGGCCTTGACGGTCGAGACGGCCTTTTTGGCATCGTACGTGCGGCTGCCGCCGAACGAGCGCAGGAATTCGTCCAGCTCGATCCAGTTCTGCTTGGCGTCGAGCTTGCTGCCGTCGAGGCGCAGCCCGAGCGCCTGGGCCATGCCGAAGAATACGTCGGTATTGTCGAGCGTGCCCTTGAAGTACTCCGCTCCGGGACCATGCGCCATCAGCGGAACGTCGTCGGCGGAGTGCACCTCGGTGCCCTCGGACTTCGGCAGCGTGCCGGTGTGCAGGTACTTGTCCTTGTCCTCGGCCTTCGGATCGGCGAGCGTGCCGGGATTGGCGATGTAGGCGTCGCCCGACAGCACGGCCGGAGCCTGCGGCACGGCGCTGAATTTATAGTCCTCATAGTAGTCCGGCGTCGCGCCGAAGACGACGGCCAGCTTGCGGTCCACGTCCGGCGAGTCCGGGAAGCCGTCCTTGTCGGCATCGACGTACGTCGGGAACTTCGACTGCTCGTACGTGCGCACCGCCTCGCGGCCGGTCTTGCCGTCGCCTTCCCAGTACGTGCCGGCGATGCTCGTGGAGTGGGCATGGTCGGCCGTCGCCACGACGAGCGTGTCGCCGCTGGCGTCGGCATAAGCGCGGGCGAGGCCGATCGCCTTGTCCATCTCGATCGTGTCGTAGGCGGAGCGCTCCCAGTCCATCGTGTGCAGCTGCTTGTCGATGCTCGCGCCCTCGACGACGAGGAAGAAGCCGTTGTCGTTCTTCTTCAGCACGTCGATCGCCTTTTTCGTCATGTCCCAGAGCGTCGGCTGGTCGGTGAACGACTTGAGCGCCGCCGCGTTGCCCGTGGAGCGGTCGTAGTACACATTCATGTCGCCGGTATGGAACAGGCCGAGCAGCTTGTCCGGCGTGCCGGAGCTTTTCAGGCCGGCCGCGCTCTCGACGAACGTATAGCCCGCCTTTTCAAAGCCGCCGATCAGGTCCTTCTCGTCCTTGCGCTTGGAGCCCGGCACGGACTTCGGCAGGAAGTACGCCGAGCCTCCGCCCATCACGACCTCCGGCTGCAGCTGCAGCATCATGTCGGCGATCTCGGCCTTGTCGGCGCGGCGGCGCGTGTGGGAGACGACCGCGGCCGGCGTGGCGTCCTCGATCTCGGACGTCGTCACGATGCCGACGGACATGCCGCGCGAGCGCTTGAGCATCTCGGCCAGCGTCTCGACCTTCGGATCGTCGAGCGAGTTCTCCGTATTGTCGGGGTAGATGCCGAGCGCGTTCACCGCCGATTTATGGCCGGTGTTGTAGGCGCTCGCGCTGTTGGCGGAGTCGGTGACGAGGGAGTCCATGCCCGAAGTCGTCACGACGGCGCGCTGCTCCAGCTTGTCCAGCTCGAGCAGGCCGTTGTACTTGCCCTCGGTCAGTCCCTTGGACATGACGCGGGCGATCGTGATGCTCGGCTGGGCCATGCCGTCGCCGACGAACAGGATGACGTTTTTCGCCTTGCGGCCGGCCTGCTCCGTATTCACGACTTCATACTGCACGGTGCGCTTCAGGCTGCCGGCCTGGACGGAGACGGAGACGGTTCCGGCCTTGGGGAAGGAGACGTCGCGGACGGTGAATTCGCGGCTCTTGGCGGTGGAGGTCAGCTCGAGCTTTTTGCCGAAGACGGCTTCGGGGCTCTTGCCGTTGATCGTGATGCGGACGGCCGAGGCGTCGCCCGTCCAGTCGTTCAGCTCGACGCGAAAATCGAACTTCGCGCCGGCGAGGAACTTGGCCTGGTGGATCGGGGCGATGTAGATGGACGGGGCGGCATTCGCCGTCTCCGCGGCTTCCGCGGCCGCGGCGGGCTGCGGGCCGAGCTCGGCGAGTCCGGCTCCGCCGACGGCCGTCGCGGCGGCCAGCATGGCCCCGAGCAGGATGCGGCTCGTCTTGCTTGATTTTCTCATCTCAAAAAACCCTCCCAAGAGAATTAGGTATGAACGAGTGCTCATCCGTTATCTTAAGAGGGCTTTATGCGGGGATGTTTAGCGGCAAATAGTTTATTTGTAAATTATTCCGCCTTCTCTGGCGGCCCGCTCGCCGTGCCGTCCGCGAGCAGCGAGCCGTCCGGACGGTTGCCGAGCTGCAGCTCGCGGATCGAGTAGCCGAAATCCATCTGCAGATGAGGGTTGTCCTTGAAGCCTTCCCAGTCGCCGCCCCAGCTGAAGCCGAGCCGCTTGGCCATGTCGGCGACCTCGAGCCAGTCGGCCCGGCCGTTCTTGTTGCCGTCGTACTCCATGTCCCAGATGATGTCGCCGGAGCGGTCCTTCAGGGCGAAGTCGATCGCGAGCCCGTAGTTGTGGAACGACTCGCCGCCCTTGGCATGGGTGACGATGCGGCCCTCGCGATCCCGCCCCTGGGCGTAGATCGCGTCCTGCTCGGCCTCGCTGCGGAAGCCGTCAGTGAACACGACGGCGATGCCGGCGGCCTTCGCCTGGGCGGTGAGCCGCTCGCTCGCCGCCCGAACCTCGGGATGCAGGCCGGCGACGGGCGGCACGTCGCGGTACAGGCCTTGCGGCACGATCTTGTCGAACGCCCGCGGCAGCTCCAGCTTGAGCAGGGCGAGCGTCCCGGCGGCCAGTCCGGCGACGATGAGCAGCCCGCCCAGCGGGCTCCGCTTGCGTCGCGGCTTGCGCCGGACGGCGGCGCGGGCGTCTGCCCGGGCGGGGGCGGGTGTCGGTCGAGGCATTCCCATGTGCGTCTCCTTCGCTGGCGTAGTCTTGGTTGCGCCTTGTCTATGTTCTAATGAAGACGATCGAGCGGGCGGGAAGGCTTCGCGAGCAGCCGCTTGTACGTCTCGATGGCGCGGGCGCGCGACGCCTTGAGGTCGACGACCGCCTGCGGCGAAGGCTCGTGCACGGCGGCGGCGGACCATCCGGCCCGCTCGGGCAGCCAGCGCCGGATGTAGGCGCCGTCCGGATCCCAGCGCTTGGACTGGACGACCGGATTCATGATGCGGAAGTACGGAGCGGCGTCGAAGCCGAGCGAGCTGCTCCACAGCCAGCCGCCGCGGTTCAGCGTAGCGTCGTAGTCGAGCAGCTGCTCGCGGAACCATCGCTCTCCCGCCGTGAACGGCGCCAGCAGGTTTTTGCACAGGAACATCGCCGCGATCATGCGCAGCCGGTTCGGCAGCTCGCCGGTCGTCCGCAGCTGCGTCATCGCCGCGTCGATGAGCGGGATGCCGGTGCGGCCTTGCCGCCATGCCTCCGCATGCCGCTCCGTCAGGCCGGACAGGTCGACCTGCTCCTCATAGCGGAAAAAGTCCGCGTCGAACCGCGCCTGGTACAGGTAGAACTCCCGCCAGGCGAGCTGGCGGATCCAGCTCTCCGCGCCGGAGCGCGCCGCCGCGGCCGACGGATCGCGCGGCGCGGAGCCAGGGCCTTCGCCG
This sequence comes from Paenibacillus sp. B01, assembly GCF_009649995.1. NCBI lineage: Bacteria > Bacillati > Bacillota > Bacilli > Caryophanales > Paenibacillaceae > Paenibacillus > Paenibacillus sp. B01. The sequence continues at coordinate 240,402 of NZ_CP045802.1, forward strand.
CTGCCCGGCAGCGCCAGCTCGAGCTGGCTCGCGGCGTCCGCCCGCCAGCCGGCCGCTCCGCCGAAGGCAAGCGGCTCGCGCCCGTCCTCGGTCCGGGCGGCATCCAGAGCGAGGCCGTAGGCGCGCTGGGCCGACAGCGCGCCGACGTTCAGCCAGCGCGAGAGGCCGCTCCCGGCATCCAGCGCGTAGCGGTCGCGCAGCTCCTCGTACGCCTGCAGGCTGCCGCCGAGGAACCGCTCCAGCTGCCGCTCGGGGCGCTCGTCCTCCGGCACGGCGGCCGCGAGCAGTCCGATCAGCTCGCCCGGCACGCTCCAGCTGCCGCCGCCGGAGAGCCGGGCGGTCGGCAGGCCGCCGGCAGCGACGGCCGGAGGCGGCGCGAGCCGCGAGCGGACATAACCGTTCCACGCCCGGTAGAACGGCGTGAACACGCGGTACGGCTCTTTTCTTCCCGTCTGCTCCTGGAACGCGTCCAGATCGGCGAGAGGCACGTCCTCCAGCGCCGTCCAGCGCACGCCCCGGCTGCGGCAGACGGCGGCGAGCCGCTCGTCCCGCCGCCGCGCATAAGGCGTATGGTCGGCGGTGACGACGACCTCGCGGATCGGCTCCCGCTCGAGCAGGTCGTCCAGCACGTCGGCGGGATCGCCGTGCAGCAGCTGCAGCTCGGCCCCTTGCGCCGCATAATCCCGCTGCAGCATCCCGGCTGCCCGCAGGAAATGCCGTCCGGGATGGGACTCGGCGCGGCCGTTCCCGAGCTGCGCCGGATCGAGGATCAGCGCATGGATGCCCGGCATGCCGAGGCTGGCGGCGTAGTCGAACGCGCGCAGATCGCCCGCTCGGAGATCCTTGCGGTGGATGAACAGATACATGTCCTTGCCTCCTTGGATCGGCCGCGGCCGATCATGCTCTTTCCGTACTACCCTGCCGGAATGCAAACAAACCGCAGCAGGCGCTCCGAGGGGAGGCTTGCTGCGGTCTGCTCGTCCGGCTTCGAAAGGCTTTTAATCGACGTCCGGACCGCCGTCCGGCTGGTCGGCAGCGTCGTCCGCGTACTTCTCGAACGTCTTGTCGTCCATGACGCGGCGGGCGGACATATAGCGCTTGGCGTAGTAGGACTCGCTCAGCTCGCTGATCGTCACGCCTCGGCTTGAGGAAGCGTGAGCGAACTTGCCGTCGCCGACGTAGACGCCCACATGGGAGACGCCCTTGCCGCTCGTATTGAAGAACACGAGATCTCCCGCCTTCAGGTCGTCTTTGGCGACCTTCTTGCCCATGGCCGATTGAGCCGCGGACGAGTGGGGGAGCGTGATCTTGAACTGCTTGAACACGTAGGACGTGAAGCCCGAGCAGTCGAAGCCTTTCGAGGTGGTGCCCGCCGACTTGTACGGCGTGCCGATGACGTCGCTGATGACGCCGTCCATTTTGGATCCTGCCGATGCGCTTTGCGCGCCTGCCGAGAACAGCAGGGCAAGTCCGAGTGCGATTGCTGCGGCTTTCTTCTTCAAAGCTGAAGTGCTCCTTCCAGAGCCTACGAGGTTAGCTGTGGGGTTCGGTTGAAGGTTCCCTATGATTTCTCGGCCTTCCTGCCTTGCGGCGAGGAGGGCGAAATCAATTCACCCTGAGATGGTTCCCCCGTTTCCATAGTCATGGAACTCGGCATGTTTGAACTGCTTCTGGAAGTGGTATTCTTTTCTTTAAGCTATTTTCCTCCCTTTCCCGACATTTTCTCATAATTCTCATGTTGAAAGAGACAAATGACAGCGCTTGCTTCGGGGGCTCGAGTCGAATCGACGCCTCTGCCGGCGGGCCGCTTCGGCTCTGCCGCATCGAAAAAAAGCGCCCCCCGCGAGGGGCGCTTTTGCGGTCGGCGCGTCGTTCGCGCCGGAGCGATCCGAATCGGGGGATCAGGCCGTGTACAGCGAGTTTTCCATCAACGTGAGCAGCTTCGTGCGCATGCCCATCAGGCGGGTCAGCGCGGCCTCGCTGAGATCGAGCCCTTCCGGGCGCAGGCGGGCGTGCTCGCTCTGCAGGGCTTCCAGCTCCTGCGCGTTCCGGTAGGCGCCGGCGCGGTCCAGCAGATCGCCGGTCGCTTGATGCAGCTGCTCGTAGTAGGCGTAGATTTTTTCGGTCATGGTCAATCTTTCCTCTCTCTCTAAAATGAAACTCTCCTCTAGCATGTCCTGCATTCGATGGCTTCTATGCTCCATTAAAGCTGCGGATGATGATCGTACGATCATCGGCAGATGAAGGTTTGGTGTTCGCGGGGCGGTGCCGGGGCGGCGCTGCGCGGCCGGCCTGGATGTTATATACACCGCATTCGGGTCCGAAAAACAAGACAAAATTGTCAGAGAATTTACACAATTATAGGATGGACATTCGGATTTGTCAACTAACCTGACGTCCTCCGGCATCTGGCTTGTCGGACCAGCAGCTGTACTGCGCGGAGAGGATCCAGACGTCGATCAGCGTGCGGACGAAATGATACCCTTGCTGGATGACGATGGCGGCAAGGCCGGCCCAGGCCATCGCCCCAGCGCTGACGCCGGCTTGCAGCAGGCCCGACAGCAGCAGCAGGACGAGGCTGACGCCTGCCAGCGGCAGCAGGCGGCGCAGCGCCTGGCGGAAGCTCGCCCCTGCGCCCAGGCCGCTTGCCGCGCCGAACTGCAGGCTGAGGATCAGCACATGGAGCAGTCCGATCCAGAGCAGCCACGCTCCGGCCCAGGGCAGCGCGTCCGCGGCCAGCTGCGGCAGCGAGCTGTAGTGCTGGAAGCGTTGGAAGCCCTCCCGCGCAAGCCAGACGGCCGGAGCGAGCGCGAGCGTCAGCTCGGCGGCAGCGAGCAGGATGAACGGCTTCCAGCAGACGCGGATGCCCTCGAGGAAGCGCGTGCCTCCTTCGGCTCCGGACTCCGCGGCATGCCGCACGGAGTAGGCGAGTCCGGCGCTCAGCAGCGGACCGAGCAGCAGGCGGGCGAGCAGCAGTCCGCCCAGCAGCCATAGATACGGATGGGCCAGATCCGTCTTGAGCAGCCGGAACTGCGACTCCGCCCAGAAGATCGCGTCTGCGCCGGAGGCGGCTCCGTCCGCCCCGGGATAGCGCTGCACGAGCGGGCGCACGACGGAGTCGACGAGCCGGTACAGGAAGAAGCCCCACAGCAGCCGGTACAGGAACAGGAAGGCGGCGATCGGCAGATGCTTGACAGTCAGCCCCCAGCCTTGCTTGAGATAGGTGGACACGGGATCACGCTCCTTTCTTCCGCCGCCCTCACCAGGCGAACGCTCCTGCGAGCCATTCCAGCGCCTTGACGATGCCGAGGCTGATCCGCACCCGCTGGTCCGCCGGCGCCTCGGCGCGCAGGAAGTTGTTGATCTGCCGGTTGTCCAGCACGTTGAGCCGATCCGGATCGACCGCCGCCCACAGCAGCGGGGAGGAGGAGGTCAGCTTGAAGCTCGTGTCGGCCTCCACGCCGTCCCACATGCGCTCGATCGTTCGTCCGTCGGCGAAGCGGAAGCGGATGTTCACCGGGCCGTATACGCCGTCGAGGCGGCGGATGACGACCTGCGACTCGTAGCCGGGCTTGCCGCCGCCGCTTTCCAGCGGGGAGACGCGGATCGAGTCGACCGCGTAGTCGGCCGTCTGGCCGCCATAGACGAACTGGCTGAAGTAGTCGTCCCAGCTGTCCTTGGTCACCTGCTCCACGACCCGCTTGAAGTCGGCCGTCGTCGGATGCTTGAATTTGTACTGGTTGAAATACGTCCGCAGGATCTTGTTCATCATCGTCGGTCCCGTCCGCTGCTCGATGCCGGTCAGCACGAGCTTCGCCCGGCTGTAGACGTTGTCGGCGTAGCGGCCATGGGAGCCGTACGACCAGGACAGCAGCTTGAGCGGAGCGGGATCGGTGACGTAGCTCGCCTCCAGCGCGGTGCGCGGCTCGACGCCGTACTCGCTTTCCATGATCTTGTCCTCCGAGTAGGAGGTGAAGCCCTCGTCGAGCCAGGCTTCCTCGAATTCATTGGACGCGACCATGCCGTACCAGTACTGATGCCCGATCTCATGCACGACGGTGCGCTCGAGGCTGTAGCCGGGATTGTCCGTATCGGCGCCGAAGGCGGTCACGAGCGTCGGATACTCCATGCCCCCGGCGCCGTTCGCGGCCGCGGGAGGGACGACGATCGACAGCGTGCTGTAGGGATAGGCGCCGTACCACTGCGAGTACTTGGCGAGAGCCGACTTGGCCGCATGCATGTAGCGCTCGGCCAGCTTCTTGTGGAGCGGGTCGAGGTAAAGCTTGATGCGCACGCCGGGCACGCCCGGCGCGGAGAACGCCTCCTCGCTGTAGAGGAAGTCCGGCGAGGCCGACCAGGCGAAGTCATGCACGTCCTCGGCGTAGAACGTGAACGTCTGGCCGTCCTTGGACGCCTCGGCGGGCTTCGTCTGCACGCCGGTCGCCGCCACCTTGTAGCCGGCCGGCACGTCGATCTTGACCGAGTAGAGGCCGAAGTCGCTGTAGAACTCGGAGTTGCCGTGGTACTGATGGGCGTTCCAGCCCTCGGGGCGCGAGCCGGACGCGGTGTTGTAGGCGGCGATCTTCGGGAACCACTGGCCGGCCATGACGAAGCTGCCGGAGTAGCCCATGCGCGCGAACACCTCCGGCAGGCCGACGCTGAAGCCGATGTGCAGCGTCACTTCCTCGCCGGGCGCGACCGGCTGCGGGAGCTTGAGCTTGGCCAGCGTGTAGTCGCTCTCGTTGCCGTCGTCCGGCTGGACGAAGTGCACGCGCGGCATCAGGCTCGCGCCGTCCTCGGTCTTGAGCGACTCCAGCCGCATGTAGCCGCGGCTCGCCTCGGTCGCCTTGTCCTCGCGGAGCCGTCCGCCCGACTCCTTCATGAACGTCGTCTCGTCCGACAGAAAGGCGTTCGGATACAGATGAAGGTACATGTCCGACACGGTCTTCTTGCCGGGATTTTTCCACGTGACGGTCTCGGTGCCGGTCAGCGTCTTGCCGCTCAGCTTGACCTGGATCTGGTAGTCCGTGACGCGCTGGGACAGCGGCTGCGACACGGGGGCGGGAGCCGGGGAGGCTTCGACTGCGGGCGTGGCGGCCTGTCCGGCGGCAGGCTCCGCGTAGGCCAGTCCCGTTCCGGCCCACGGCAGCGGCAAGAGGGCGAGCAGCAGGGCTGCATGCAGAAAAGGTTTGTATGATCGGCGACAGGTCATGAACCGGTTCCCTCCCGTTGACAAGCTTGTAAGCCATCTATATGTTTGCTTTTGCCGGATTATTAGCTAAAATGAAAAATATCGAATACAAGCCCCTGCTTGTACGCCGGGAGCGGCGTGCGGGCGGGGGCTCGGACCATAGATGGCTTGTCTTTGGACACGGAAAGTCATGGAAGGGAGCGGGGCATGGAAGAGAATAAGGAAGCGAAGCGTCCGGAGGGCGCGGCGGAAGCGGCGTCTGCGGAGGGCGATGCCGGAGCAGGCCGTCCGGACGGCGCGCAAGGAACGCCGGCCGCGGACGCGCAGCCGGCCAAGGGCAAGCGCTCGCTGTCGCTGAACGTCGTCAGCAACAAGGAGCATCGCGGCTTCGGCGCGGGCACGATCGACCTCAGCCGCGTCTCCTCCGTCATCATCGACGGCGGAGAGGCTTACATCGACAACGGCGCGATGCACGCCAAGAGCAAGGTGGAGAAGGGGATCAAGTTCAGCCCCGACAAGGCGAACGTGCCGAACGGCCGTCCGGTGTGGATCGTCTGGGTCGCGGTCGACCGCGACGAGGAGGGCTCCTTCTATGCGGGAGCGACCGCCTGTCCGATGCTCGTCGACACCGAGGCGCGCCGCGGCTGGAAGATTCTCGCCCAGCATGTCAACAACCTCGACTATGCGATCAAGCGCCGCTTCGTGCTGGACGAGCTGTCGGCGGAGGAGAAGGCCGTGCTGCGCGAGCTGCTGATCTCCCACAACGCCGAGTGGTGGGAGCATTCGCCGCAGGCGCTCAAGGATCATCTGGCGGAGTAGCAGGACCGGCCGGAGGCGCGTCGGCTGACGGACCAGGGCGACCGGCCGGCGGCCGGATGATGGAGCGGCATGACCGGCGGGAGCCGGGATAACGGGTAGAGCGGCGAAGCCAGGGGAAGCGGCAGGCGCTGCGGATGCAACGCAAGCGCGGAGCGCGGGCGTTGCTGATGTATCGCAAGTGCTGCCGATGCCACGCAAGCGCGGGCGTTGCTGATGTATCGCAAGTGCCGCCGATGCAACGCAAGCTCGGGAGCTGCGGCTCAGCTTGCGCTGCCTGAGCAGCTGGCAGCTGACGGATTGCCCGCCAGTGTCGAGCATGGCGCTGCTGCACCGCATGCAAAGAGGCTGGCCGGAACGTCCACCGAGGTGGATGTCTCCGGTCAGCCTCTTTTTGTTGTCGTGCCAGAAGGCGGGCGACAGGGGCTCAGGGCCAATCTGGACCGCCTGGCCAACGGCATGCGTGGTCAGGACCATCCGGCTGGCGGCTGCAAGCTCGCTGGAGCAGGTCAGCTGAAACGAGATTAGACGGCTGCTAGCTTTCATTCCGGGTAGGGGCGGCGTCAAGCATGAGTTTGCCTAACGACGAATCAGATCGTAAGAAGAGGTTTGAGAGGGTTTCGCGATTTCTTGCGACGAATCAGCTCGTTAGACGCCAAGTCAGGTCTATTTCGCTCTGATTCTGGGCCCGAATTCGATTTTAACAAGTTGAGGAGTCGTTACGTTTTTCGTAGGTCTATTTTATGGCGTCTAACGAGATGACGCGTCGTTAGAATTCACGGTGAAGCGGATGCCTGACAAGCCTGCCGGCGAGGTCCCGCTCCAGGCCAAAGAGCGGCTCTTTGCCGAGGCCTCTGAGCAGCCCGACTGCCCCAGCCCGACGGCCCCAGCCCGACGGTCCCAGCCCGACGGCCCCAGCCGGACTGCCCCAGCCGGAATGTCCCAGCCCGACGGCCCCGACTCGACTTGCCCAGCCCGCCGGCTAAAGCCCCGTCTACTCCTCCTCGCGGAACCCGCGGTAGGCCCGAGCATGAAATCCCTCGATCCAGCGGAACAGCTGCCTGCCGCTTGGAGGAGGCAGCAGGCCGCCCTCGCGTCCGGGCAGCGGCCGGTACATCGCCGCATACGGCTCCGGCACCCAGATGTAGCGATGCACATGCCCGTCCGGGGCAACAAAGCCGGCTCGCTCCCAAAATACGCGTCGACCCTCGTTCTCTTTGCCTGCTCCGGCCTCCGTCTCGATGACGAGCGCGCTCGCGGTCGTCCGCTCCAGCGCCCAGCGCTCCAGCTCGTCCAGCAGACGGCTGCCGAGTCCCTGCCCGCGCAGCGTCGGGTCGACGGCGAGGTAGTCGACGATAAGCCCGCTCCCGCCCGGGCCGGCTAGCGCCATCGCGGCTGCCGGGTGAAGGCGCGCCTGCGAGTCCTCGTTTGCCAGCACGAACACATACGCCTGGCCGCGCTCCAGCATGCGGCGCAGCAGCGCCTCCGGCTTGCGCCCGTGAGGCGGGAAGGAGCGTTCGTAGATGGCCCGCGCGGCGGGCCAGAGAGGATGGTCGAGACGGTCGAGAATGTGCAGCGGCATGCGGAGAGCCTCCTGTTCGTGCCCTCAGTATACCCTTCCCGGACGGCCCTGAAAACGCTAATAGGGCCTCTGCTTGTCGGCTGACAACCAGAAGCCCTATCTCCTGCAAAACCGGTTCCTATTCAATTAGACACTGACACTCCATTCCCAGCAGCTTGCGTAGCCTAACGCTTGCTTCCGTCTCAGATTTCGTTTCCTCCATACAGAATGTACCACAGGTTCGTGTGCGCAACAGATTTCAGCTTCTGTACCCGCATGTCCGCTCGGCCCTGCACGGGGAGCCAGCTTCACCGACCGGAACGTGTTGCCTTCCAGCCGGGGACATGCTTCGCTTACCGTCTCCAATGGACTATCCCCTTCCTGTGAGGAGTGCCTTCATTATAGCTCATCTTTACAATTGATTAAATAATCAGAATATTATGAAAAGATCAGAAATCGGGCGGATTCCGCCTTCTTCGGCATCAGGCGCCGCCTTTCCGCATCTTCTTGCGAAATTAAGCGGTTTCTCTTCCGCTCGCGCCTATCAAGGCTTATCCAGCAACTTCCTCTCCGGAGACGGCGTCTAACTAAGCGTTGCCATGACGCAAGGATTCAGCATGCTATCGGGGAAGGAATGAGAATGTGAAGCAAGCAAGGAAACCGGACCGGACGTCCGGCGCCGCCCGCAGGCGGCTCGCGCTGTCGCTGGCGGCTCTGCTCGGAACGGGCGCGGCGGCCGTGCCCGGCCAGGCCGAAGCGGCGGCGCAGATTCGGCTGTACCTGGACGGACAGGCGCTTGTCTCGGAGGCGCCTCCTTATATCGTGCCCAAGGCGGACGTGACGATGGTGCCGCTGCGCGTCGTCAGCGAAGGGCTCGGCGCATCCGTAAGCTGGTCGGCCAAGGAGCGCCGGGCGGACATCGCGATGTCCGGCAGCGAAATTTCGCTCGTCATGGGACAAAGCTACGCGACCGTGAACGGAGCCCGCGTGAAGCTGGACGCTTCCGTGCAGATGAAGCAGAGCCGCACGATGGTGCCGCTGCGCTTCGTCGGCGAGCAGCTCGGGCTCGGCGTCGCCTGGAGCAGCGCCGACCGGACCGTCAAGCTGACCTCGCCCGGCGGCGAGCCTGGAGCGACCCCCGGCACGACGAGCCCGGGCGCCACGCCGAGCCCAAGTCCGAATCCGAGCGCCACGCCGGCGCCGAGCGCGACGCCGGGAACGAATCCCGTCCCGAGCGCGACGCCGTCGCCGACCCCCGGCCAGGTCGTGCCGGGCCCGGGCGCCCCGGCCAAGCTGCGCGGGACATGGGTGTCGACCGTCTACAACCTCGACTGGCCGAGCGCCGCCTCCGCCAAGAGCAACGACAGCGCCAAGCAGAAGCTTGAGTTCACGGCGCTGCTCGACGAGCTGCAGGCGATGGGCATGAACGCGGTGTTCGTGCAGGTGCGTCCGGCGGGCGATGCCCTGTATCCGACGCTGCTCAGCCCGTGGTCCGCGTTTCTCACCGGCAAGCAGGGGCTCAAGGCGGACTACGATCCGCTGGCGTTCATGATCGACGAGGCCCATCGGCGCGGCATGGAGCTGCATGCCTGGTTCAATCCGTTCCGCGCGGCCAGCACGGCCGATCCGGCCCAGCTCGATGCGGGCAGCATCGTGCGCCAGCATCCGGAGTGGATCGTGAACTCCGGCGGCAAGCTGTACGTCAACCCCGGCATCCCGGCGGCGCGCCAGGCGGTCATCGACGCGATCGTGGAGGTGGCGGCGCGGTATGACGTGGACGGAATCCATCTGGACGACTACTTCTACCCGTCCGGCTCGGCGTTCGACGACGAAGCGACGTACAAGCTGTACAGCGCCGGGACGCTCCTGTCCAAGGGCGACTGGCGGCGCGGCAACATCAACGCCTTTGTCGAGCAGCTCGACCGGGCGGTCCACGCGGCGAAGCCCTCGATCCGGTTCGGCATCAGCCCGTTCGGCGTCTGGCGCAACCAGTCGACCGATCCATCCGGCTCCGAGACGAAGGCGGGCGTGACCGCCTACGACAGCATGTACGCCGACGTCCGCCTGTGGGTGCAGAAAGGCTGGCTCGACTACGTCGCGCCGCAGATCTACTGGAGCTTCGCCCACCCGACCGTGCCGTACGGCAAGGTGGCGGACTGGTGGCAGCGCACGGTGCGCGGCACCGGCGTCGACCTGTACATCGGCCACTCGCCGTACAAGCTCGGCACGACCGAGGCCGGCTGGCAGTCGTCGTCGGAGATCGTCCGCCAGCTCGACTACAACCAGCTGGCCGGCTCCGTGACGGGCGAGCTGTTCTTCAGCGCCAAGGATCTGCGGCGCAACCCGCTCGGCATCGCCGACGCGCTGCGCTCCTACTACGCCGGAGCGCAGTGAGGCGAGCGGCTGCGAGCCGCCGGGGCTGAGCTGACGACCGGTGCAGGCCAGCGGATGGTTTTGCCTATGCCGGCCGACGGCGAAGCAGCCGTGCTCGTATGCCCGGCCTAGGACCACGACATGAAAAAGGGGCTGCCTCGACTCCGCTTGCGGGAGTCGAGGCAGCCCCTTCTTGTTCTACCCTACCAGTTGTTGCCGCTTACGCGCGTCACGGTGAAGCTCGGGCTCTTGCTCTCGCCGTAGATGGCCTGCACGCCCGGGTTGTTCACCTTCACGTTGGTGAAGCTGGCTTGGCCGTAGACCGGCCCTTGGCCCTGCTCCGCGCTGGCGACGAGCTTGATGCCGTAGCGGGACGGGTTGTTGATCGTGACGTTTTCGACGCGAACGTTCTGCATCGGCAGATTTTCCGGAGACTTGGACTGGAACATCAGGCCGAAGTAGACCGGGTTGTTGATGTCGACGTTTTTCACGAGGATGTTCTTGAACGTGCGGTCGCCGCCGAAGAACCAGATGGCGCCGAAGTTCTGGTAGTCGTTGATCTTGTCGTCCGCGCCGACGCTCGTCCAGAAGTCGCCGCCGGTGCGGTCGAGCGTGACGCCGTCGATGACCGTATCCTTGTCGCCGAAGCCGAGCGTGTTGTAGCCGAAGCTCAGGCTGCTGATCGTCAGGCCCGGATAGGTGAGCGTGTCCGCGCCGTACAGGTTCTGGTACAGGTTGTCCGAGCCGCCGTACACGGCGAACGCGGCGGCGCGGCGCACGCAGGTCGCGGTCAGGTTACTGTACTTGTTGCCGACGTTGTAGGAGCCGCCGGCGTCGACGGCGCTGAACAGCGCGAACGCGTCGTCGCCCGCTCCGCGGGAGTAGTTGTTGTCGATGACGTTGTACGACGAGCCGTTCGTCATGTTGATGCCGTCGGCGAACGTGTTTTTGATCCGGTTGTCCTTGAACGTGTTGTTCGAGGAGTTCACGCCCCAGTACAGGCAGATGAAATGCTCGACCCAGATGTTCTGGACGGTCACGTTCTGCATGCCGTTGCCGTCGATGAACTTGCCCGGGCCGTCGGTGCGGTAGACGTAGTTGCCCCATGCCGACAGGTCGCGGATCGTCGAGCCGTTGGCCGTCGAGCTGATGTTGAAGCCGATATCCGTATTCGTCTGGGAAGCCGGAGCGACGAGCTTCGTGTGCCATGGACCGGCGCCGATAATTTCCGTCGCGCGTCCGTACAGATAGATCTTGCTGCCGAGCTCCCACTGGCCCGCCGGGATGAAGATGCCCTTCTTGGTCGCGTCCTGGCGGAACTCGTTCAGCGCCTGCTCGATCGACTTGGAGGCGGACACCTGCACGTACTTGCTCGGATCGGGGTTGGAGGCGGCCGGAGCGACCTGCTCCGTCTCGAGCATGTCCACGTAGATCCACGGCACGTCGCCGGCATCCTTCTGGATCTTGATCTTCGTTCCCGCCGGGTAGACGGTGTCGAGCAGCAGCTGCGCGTCCTCGTACAGCCAGTAGGCGGTCAGGCCGGAGCCCGGCGCGTTGTCATAGCCGAGCCGTCCGAGCGTGCTCGGCGTGGCGTACACATGCGAGAACTTGGACGTGACGTTGAACTTGCCCTTGGAGACGCCGTTCGCGTACAGCGTGATCGTGCCGCTCGTGCTTTCGGCGACGGAGCTGCGCAGCACGAAGGCGTTGGCCGGCGAGGTCAGCGTGAACTCGACGTATTCGCCGCTGGCATCCAGCTGGACGGCAGAGCGTCCCGACGCTTCGCCGGCATAGTCGCCGGGCTTGAAGTTCGGCGCCAGGCGCGTGCCGTTCGTGGCGTTGCCCGCCGCCTCGGCCTCGAGGATCGTGAACGGCATGTTGGCGCCGCGGCCGGAATAGAGGCTGGAGGTGCTCGTATTGTTCTGCTGCTTGACCGCGACCTCGTTGCCGTCGGCCGCTACGGTCGTCGTGACGCTGTAGCTGCCGTTGACGGCGGTCCAGGTGCCGGCCGTGACGTTCGCGGAAGCGCCGGCGGCGAGCGAGCCGGCGTAGGACGCGTTCCACGTCTGCACGGTCGCTCCGGCGGCGTTTTTCAGCACGACCGTAATCGGATGGGCGCCTGCGGCGGAGGCCGCGTTGCCCTGGTTCTTCAGGTTGACGGAGAAGGTGACGGTGTTGCCCGCGCTCGGATTGCCCGGCGTCCACGACGTCGTGGCGATCAGGTCGGAGCTCGTCACCGGCGCGACGACGAGGGAGGAGGAGTGCGTGTAGCTGTTGTTCGACTCGTTCTGCTCGACGACCGTATTGTTCGGATCGACGTTGGCGCCGGGCGCGTACGTGCCGGCGTTGCGGGCGCCGATGTTCAGCGAGACGGTCGTCGATGCGCCGGCTGCAAGCGCGCCGACCGCGGCGGTGCCGACCTGCTCGGTCCCGAGCAGGAAAGCGACCGTCGTCGCGCCGGAGGCGAGCGTGCCGCTGTTCTGCACCGTGGCGCTCAGCGTGATGGCGTTGTTCTCGACCGGCGAGGACGGCGTCCAGGACATGCCCGTCACCTTCAGGTCGGGATTGGCCGCCGGCGTGCCGTACACTTCGAACTCCGCCACTTGGCCGGCCGGAGCGCCGGAGTTGGCGGTGATGTTCAGCTGCACCTGCTTGGCCGTCGCCGTCACCGGAATCGTGATCTTGTTGCCGGTGGCGGGGTTGAACGTGTAGGACTGAGAGGAGACGAGGCTCGTGAACGAGGAGCTGGCCTGCGTATTGCCCAGCACCTGAATCGTCTGCGTGCGCGTGCCCCACGCGCTCGACGGGTCGAGCTTCAGGACGATCGAGCTCAGGCTGTGGTTCGTGCCGAGATCGACGGTCAGCTGGCTTGGATTGCCGCCGCCTTCCCAGTACGTCGTCGCGCTGCCGTCATTGGCGTTCGTCGCGACGAACGTATGGACGACGGACGAGGCCGTGATCGGCTTGTTCAGCGCGACGTTGCTCCCCGTCGGAGTCGCCGTCGGGGTCGGGGTAGGCGTTGCCGTCGGCGTGGCCGTCGGAGTCGGAGTCGCGGTTGGCGTCGCGGTTGGCGTGGCCGTCGGCGTCGCGGTCGGAGTCGGAGTCGGCGCGGAAGCGCCGTAAATCTCGAATTCCGACAGCTGGCCCGCCGGCCAGCCCGTATTGGCGGTGAAGCTGAGGCGGACATAACGCGCCGAGGCGGCCGAGAATCCGATCGTCACGGCGTTGCCGCCGGTCGGATTGAACGTATAGCTCGCCGAGCCGACGAGCGTCGAGAACGTGCTGCCGTTCGCGCTGCCCTGCACGGACAGCGTCTGCGAGCGCGTTTCCCAGCCGGACGGCAGCTTCAGCACAATCTGGTCGATGCTGGCGCTCGCTCCGAGGTCGATCTGGATCCATTGCGGAAAGGCGTTGTTGACGCTTTCCCAGTACGTGCCCGCATTGCCGTCGTTGACGTTGCCGGCGCCGTAGACGTCGGCGTAGCCGCTCGCGGTCGCCGCCTTGCCGAGCGCAAGGTTCGGGCCTCCCGCGGCATCCGCCGGCGCAGGCGCCAGCGACAGCTGCGAGAGCAGCACCATGCACGCGAGCAGCCAGGAGACATAGCGATTTCGAACCGGAGCCTTTCGTTTCGCTTGAAGGTTCGTGGACATCATGTACCTCCTCGTTCAATTGGAGTGCTTCAATGATATAAAACGCTTTCATCATTTCCGGTCATGCCCCGCCTTGTCTGTCTTCGCCTCCCTCCGGACCGTTCCGGCCGGTCCTGCTGTCATTTTAAGCCAGCGATGGACAAGCCTTGAAGATGCGTTCCTACGAGGATCAGGTGCGTTTCTATGCCGTGCGGACCGAGAGGCGCTTCACGGCAGAGGCGGAGCGCCCCTCGGTCCCTCGGCGCTTGTCCGTTGCCGCCCCGCTTGTCCGGCATATACTACGGCATCAACCGCACGAGGAGGGATTCTCATGTCTCAATGGCTTGATGCCAAAGCCTCGCAGAATGCGAGCTACGGCAGCTCGATCTCGATTCCGCTTGCATCGGGAGGCTCCCTGCAGCTGGTCGCCCAGCAGACGCTCGATCTGTCTCTTGGAACGGCGGGCGGTACGGTAGTGGAGTTTTCAGGCACCGTCACGGTCCAGCAGCCGACCGCTGCCGCTGATGCGGTCATCTCGTTCTACGTCATTCGCGGGCTGACTCCGTTCGCCGGCACCGTCGTCTACACGCTGGATCAGGATCTGCTCGCGACGGAGGTCGGTCCGCGCGCGATCAGCTTCACCGGCTCCGATTCCGGAGCGCCGAACGCATCGTCCGCTCCCTATTCGGTCTTCGTCACCTCCAGCGTGGCGGGCATCCTGCGCGTCGGACCGGAAAGCTTCAACTTTACCGGCTACAGCAGCTGAAAGGCCGGGGCGCCTCTTCATCAAGCAGAGGCGCCTTACATATAGATGAAAGAAGGAGAGGCAAGAAGGGAAGGCAATTCGGGCGAGGAGGGACAGCATTGACCGATGTTGGAATCGTCATGCCGGTCTACAGGCAGAAAAGAGAGTTCCTGACGGCGGCCGTACAGTCGGTGCTCGCGCAGACGCATCGCGGCTTCCGCTTCGTGCTCGTCATCGACGGAGCGCCGGAGATGGAGCCGCTCGTCCAGGAGCTGACGGCGGGAGATCCGCGGGCGGAGATCATCGCCTATCCGGACAACAGAGGCGTCGCAGCCGCATTGAATACGGGCTTCGAGGCGCTGCTCGCCGATCCGGCGATCCTGTACCTGACCTGGGTCTCGACGGACAATGTGTACGGCCCCGACTATGTCGGCGTGCTGCGCTCGGCGCTCGTCCAAGGCCCGCCGGAGCTCGGCCTCGTCTTCAGCTCGTTCCGCAGCATCGACGACGAGGGGCGGCAGCTGCGCTCGGAGGCCGAGCTGGCGGCGTTGCGCGTCTACCAGGCCCAGCCGGAGGAGCGGCTGCTCGATTATTCCATGGTCGGCGTCTCGTTCATGTACAAAGCGCAGTACGCCCGCCAGATCGCCGGCTACGGCATGCAGCCAGTCGAGGATTACGACTACTGGCTCCGCCTGAGCGAGACCTGCCGCATGAAGCATCTGCCGGTGGAGCTGATGGACTACCGGGTCGACTCGGCGCACAGCATCTCCGCCCAGCTGCGCGGCCCGCAGGAGCATCGGCGATGGCGCTATGCCTATCATCTCGTCCGCCACCAGGCCCGGCTGCGGCGGGGAATTCCGGCCCAGCTGACCGTGCTGTTCCCGCTCGGGCTTGCTTTGGACAACGAGATCGAGGTGCTGGAGGATCTTTACGAGCAGTCGTTCAGCAACTACAGCTGCATCGTGCTCGATCTGTCCGAGTCTCAGCAGCCGACGTCGGCGCTCGGCGCCATCTCCCACCCGACGACGAGCTTCAAATGGTGTCCCGGCATGGGGGTGTCGCCCGCGATTCTGTACGCGGCGCAGCATGTGACGACGCCTTATGTGCTGGTGCTCGGTCCGGGCCGGTTCCGCGAGGTGGTCGATCTCCAGCAGCTGATCGACTACGCGGATGCGAACGGCAAGCCGGGCGAGCTGTCCTGGTTCTACGGAGACGGCCCTGCGCCGGCGCCGATCTCGATCCGGCGCGGCACGGATGCGGCCGAGCCGCCGGGCAAGCCGAACCTGTTCCACGAGCTGTTCCGCACGGACGGCCTCGTCCGCCTGCTCGGCGCGATTCTCGGAACGGAGGGGCCGCCGTGAAGCTGCTGTTCACGTTTTTCAACCCGAGCGGAGGCATGGAGACGTTGAACCGGATTCGCGGCCAGGCGCTGACGGAGGCGGGGCATGAGGTGCATCTGCTCTATACGAGCGGCGGGGAAGGGAGGAAGAACATCACCGACCTGCCCGTCCATATCCTGTCCGATCCCGCGGCGATCGGGCAGCATGTCCTCGCCGGAGGCTACGACGCCATCGTCGTCTGCACGGACATCTGGACGATGGAGCATATTCGAGAGGCCGGTTACCGCGGCCGCATCGTCTTCGAAGTGCAGGGACTCGGGCGGATCGAGGAGGCGCGGGCGGTGATGGCGGAGTTCAGCGGGCACATCCGCCGCCATGCCGACGGGCTGCTGTTCCCCCGCACGGATCATCTCGTCGCCTTGATGAAGCAGCATCTGCCCGATGTGCCGCAGTTCTGCTTCGACAATCCGCTCGACACGTCCGGCTTCGGCTATGTCGCCTATCCGCCCAAGCCGTACCCGATCGTCGGCTGGATCGGACGGATTACCGCCAACAAGAACTGGCGGGAGTTCATCGCCATCGGCGAGCGGCTGCTGGCGGCGAATCCGTCGATTTATTTGTGGATGTTCGGCGACGCGACGCTGTTCGAGCCGCTGGAGCAGGAGGCGTTCGAGCTCTGGCTCGCCTCCTCGCCTTATGCGGAGCGGCTCATCCGCCATTCCAACGTGCCGCACGGGCAGATGGCCGATTATTTGAGCCTGATCGGGGATTCGGGCGGCCTGCTCTGCTCGACGTCCCATCTCGAGGGCTTCGGCTACGCGGTCGCCGAGGCGATGCTGTGCCGCTGCCCGGTGCTGTCCAGCGATTCGGACGGCATCCGCCGCTTCGTGCAGCCGGAGGCCACCGGCATGCTGTACCCGGTCGGGCAGGTCGACATCGCGGTCCGCAGGGCGCTGGAGCTGATGAACGACCGGCAGCGGCGGGAGCGGATACGCGAGCGCGGCCAGGCGCATATCCGGGCGACATTTTCCAAGGAGGCGTACGCCAAGCGGTTCGGCGGCATGCTGAAGAAGGTGATGGCGGCGCCGCCGCGGAGATGACGGACGGGAAGCAAAAAAATCCTGACGGAGCGATTCGGCAGGGCGGAGCATGGAAAAGCCCGGCATCCCGCGCGGTCGGGGAGGCCGGGCCGATTCATTTTCGACCGGATCGGAAAATCGAGACGAGCATATAAAGGAACATGACGGCGGCGATCGTGAAGCCGATCTCCAGCACCGGGAAGCGCGAGAGCAGGCCCGGCTGGCGGCCGATCGAGGAGCCGACGACGAGTCCGGCCATGATGATGCTGAAGCTGAGCAGCACGATGCTGAAGCTGAGCCGTCCGCTGATGCGGTCCAGCTTTTTCATCATGCGGTCGACGTCCTTCACCGACAGCTCGAGCGGCAGCTTGCCGCGCGCGACGAATCGTCCGAGGCTGCGCAGGCGCGAGGGAAGCTCGCCCAGCAGGTCGACGTATTCCGCGGCGTAGCCGGCGGCCGCCTCGGCGAGGCGGGCCGGCTTCAGCCGGTCGAGCAGCAGCTTTTTGCCGAACGGCTCGGCTACGGTGACGACGCTGAAGTCGGGATCGAGCGAGGAGATGACGCCTTCGAGCGTCAGCAGCGTCTTGCCGAGCAGCATGAAGTCGGCGGGCATGCGGATGCGGTGGCGGTACGACACCTGGAACAGGTCGGTGACCGCTTCGCCGAGACTGATGTCGGCGAAGGAGATCAGGTAATACTTTTCCCGCAGCCGGTCCACGTCGCGCCGCAGCTCCTGCCAGTCGGCGCTCTCCGGGATGAGCCCCATCGCCTCGATCGCCTGGATGACGCCGTCGGTGCTCTGGCGGCGCAGGGCGATGATGAGCGAGGCGAAATGCTCCTTCATGCCCGGGGTCAGCCGTCCGGTCATGCCGAAGTCGAGCAGCCCGATGACCGGCCGCGGTCTCGGGTCCGAATCGTCTGCTCCGCCCTCCGCGGCAGAGGCGGACCGAGGTCCGGTCCGCTTGCCTTCCGCCGCCGGGAGGATGAGCACGTTGCCGGGATGCGGATCGGCGTGGAAATGCCCGGACAGGAACACCTGCTCCAGAATGACGCGGCATACCGCCTCGGCGATCTCGGTGCGGTCGAAGCCCGCCTGCTCGAGCGCGGCGGCGTCATGGAGCTGGATGCCGGGGATGAATTCCATCGTCAGCACGCGGCGGCTGCTCAGATCCCACCAGATGCGCGGGATGCGGATATCCTTGCGGCCCTCGAAGTGCGCGGCGATCCGCTCGGAGCTGCGGCCTTCGTGCGTGTAGTCGAGCTCCGCGCCGAGCGAGGCGGCCAGCTCCTCGACGAGCTCGGAGGCGCCGTACTGCCGCGCCCACTGCAGCCGATGCTCGGCCATCCGCGCGAGATGGCGCAGGATGTCGAGGTCGGTCTCGACCGTCTTTAGGATGCCGGGGCGCTGCACCTTGACGGCGACCTCCTCGCCGGAGCGCAGTCGTGCGCGGTGCACCTGCCCGATCGAGGCGGCGGCTACGGGCTCCGGCTCGAAGCTGCGATAGACGGACTCCAGCGGCGAGCCGAGCTCCTCCTCGACGACGCGGCGGACTTCCTCGAACGGAAACGGAGGCACCTTGTCCTGCAGCCGCTGCAGCTCCTCGATGATGTCCGGCGGAAACATGTCATGCCGGGTGCTGGCGATCTGGCCCATCTTGACGAACGTCGGGCCGAGCTCCTGCAAAAAAGACCGGAGGCGTTCTCCGGTCGTGCGGGTAGGCTGATGATGCTGGCTCTCGACGCTGCGCCAATGCGGGATGAGCCGGGTGAGGCCGAGCTCCCGGACGAAATAGCCGAAGCCGTTGCGGGCAAAGGCGAGCGCGATCTCGCGATAGCGCTGCAGATGGCGCAGCCGGCGGATGGCCGTCATCGGCCGTGGCCGTCCGGCTCTCCGCCCGGCTCCGGGCCGGCGCCTGCGTCTGCGGACGGCTGGACGGCCGGCGGCACGCCGGGGCCGGCCTTGCCGGTCCCCTCATAGGCGCCGTCTTCGCCGGCCGCTCCATGGGGAAGCGCCGCCGGCGCATCGCCCGCGGGCGCGGACGGCGCATGGCTAGAGGCGGCGCCGAGCCGCGCTTCCAGCTCCGCGACGCGAGCCTCGAGCCGCGCCAGCTCGCTGCGATGAACGAGCTCCAGCTCATCCGTGACGTCCTTGACCCGCTCGCGGATGAACGTCTCCAAGCCGCTGCGGGCTTCCTGTCCGCGCGAGATCATGCTGCTGACAAACTGCTGCGAGTCGGCCTTGCTCATGTCGCTTCGGGCCGACAGCTCCTGCGCCAGCTTCTCCGCCTGCTCCTTCGTCGAAGCGGCGAGGCCGAGCCCCAGCGAGAATGCTTTGTTCAAGAGGTCTTTCATGAATCGACACCTGCCTTCTTTTCGAGTCTATCGTCAACATTTTCCATCCTTGCTTCTTCATTATACTCGACGCATCGGGGTTAATCACCCGCTTCGGCTCCAGGCGGCAGGCCCGAGGCCCGGCCGATGAAGCTAGCGCGTGTTTGCAAACCCGCTCAGGGGCATCTATCGCCGCCTTTTTGCCCCCTGCTTCGTCACGCAGACTCGACGTACTCCCGGTACGCCTTCGTCTACGTTCCTCCCAGGGAACAAAAATTCGGGCCTATCTGCTTCCTTCGGAGATTGCAAGCACGCCCTAGCGCTTGCGCCACCAGCGGGAGAGGCCGCCGAGCCAGCCGCGCTCCTGGTCCGCCCGGGCCGGCTTGGCGGACGGATCGGCGGCAGCGGGATTCGCGACGGCCTCTGCGCCGGAGGCCGAGCTGCCGTCGCAGGCGCCGACCGGCTCCGTGCCGGCGACGAACAGCTCCATCCGCCAGCCGGAGCAGCCGGGGCCGTAGCGCAGGCCGCTCGCCGGATCGACGGCGACGCTGACGACGCCGTCCGGCACTTGGAACGGCCGCGCGGGCCGGCCGCTCAGCGCGTTCTCGGTGAAGGAGGCGAAAATCGGCGCCGCGCGGTGGGCTTCCGATGCCGTCAGGCTGCGGCCCTTGTCATAGCCGGTCCAGACGGCTGCGGCCAGGTCGGGCGTATAGCCGACGAGCCAGGCGTCGTCGGCCGTCGTGCCGGTCTTGCCGGCGACAGGGCGGCGGATCATCGCGGAGACGCGGCTGCCGGTGCCGCCGGTCTCGAATACGCTCTCCATCAGGCTGGTGAGCACGTACGCATGAGCGGGGTCGGACACCCTCGACAAGCGCGGCTCGGCGCGGTACAGCACCTCGCCCTTGCTGTCCTCGACGCGCAGGATCGCCGTCGGCTCGGCGCGCACGCCTCCCGCGGCAAGCGCGCCGAACGCAGATGCCATCTCCAGCGGGCTCGCCGGGTACGTGCCGAGCGCGAGCGAGGGCAGCGGCTGCATGTCGCCGGCAAGCCCGAGCTGCCGGGCGACGGAGACGACCTTGTCGGCGCCGATGCGCAGGATCGTGTTGACCGCGTACGTGTTGTCGGAGCTCGCGATCGCCTCGCGCATCGTGATGTCGCCGCCGGCGTAGCGGTCGTGGTAGTTGTGCGGCGCGTACGTCTTGCGGCCGCCGTCGTAGCTGAAGATCGTCGGCGCGCTCGTGAACGGCGTCACCGGGGTCAGCCCGTTCTGGAGAGCGGCCAGGTACAGGATCGGCTTGAACGACGAGCCGGGCTGGCGGCGCGACAGCGCCCGGTTGAACGGACCGGTGCGGTAGTCGCGGCCGCCGACCATCGCGCGGATATAGCCGGTCGACGGCTCGATCGCGACAAGCGCCGCCTGCTGCTGCGAGCTGGCGGGCAGCCCTTCCTTGACGGCGGCTTCCGCCGCTTGCTGCATGGCCGGATCGAGCGTCGTATAGATGCGCGCGCCGCCCTCGCTGATCAGCCCTTCGTCGAGGCCGAGCTGGTCGACTGCCGTCTGCCGCACATAGTCGCGGAAGTACGGCGCGCCGCCCCCGCTGCCGGCCGGCTGCAGCGGCTTCAGCTCCAGCTTTTCCGCGCGGGCGGCAGCCGCCTGCTCGGCGGTGATCGCGCCGGTCTCGACCATCGCGGCGAGCACGAGCTTCTGCCGGCGATAGGCGTTCGCTTCGTTCAGATAGGGCGAGTAGTATTTCGGCCCCTTCGGCACGCCGGCGAGCATCGCGGCCTCCGCCAGCGTCAGCTCGGAAGCGTGCTTGCCGTAGTACATCTTGGACGCCCGCTCGATGCCGTACGCGCCATGCCCGTAGTAGATCTGGTTGAAATACTGGCCGAGGATCTGCTCCTTGGACAGGTTCATCTCCAGCTGGGCGGTGTACGCCGCCTCCTTGAGCTTGCGCTTCCACGTGCGCTCATGGGTGAGATAGAGGTTTCGGGCGAGCTGCTGCGTGATCGTGCTCGCCCCTTGGCGGGCGCGGCCGCTCTCGAGGTTGACGAGCGCGGCGCGGGCCATGCCGCGCAGGTCGAAGCCGCCATGGCTGTAGAAGCGGCGGTCCTCGATGGCGATCGTCGCCTCGACCAGATCGGGAGAGATGCGGGAGAGGGGCACGCTTTCTCGCGTCTGTCCGGCGTGGAAGGAGTCGAGCAGATTGCCGGAGGCGTCGTAGATCTGCGTCACCTCCGACGCGGACGAGACGGGCAGCGACTGCAGGCGCAGCGTCAGCAGCACGGCCGCGAGCAGCAGCAGCGCGAGCGAGAAGCCGGTGCCGGCGAGCAGCGCCAGCCAGCGCAGCGGGCTGCGCGAGCGATGGCCGGAGCGGCCTTCGGCGAGAGGCGGCCGGGCGGCCTTTGGCGAGCTTTCGGCCTTCTTTTTCCGGCGCCAGGCGGGACGTTTGGTCACGAGCGGTTCCTCCCGAGGATTCGACATGGTTTTCCATAGTATGGATATCGGGAGGCGGGAATATACGAGCCCGGCGAGAGGGCCGTTCCGCTCTTTAAAACCGCTGTAAAGCCATGCGGAAAGGGTTTGTATTGAGGGGGGCTTTTGACTATAATACAGGTTGAACCGTCGACCTTAAGGGGGCTGATTCGGCAGGATATGCTTTTGCCGCAGCCTTTCGAATGGGAGAAATGTATGCGTAAGAGCCTTCGGGGGCATCCCTGCGCTTCGAGTTCTCGCGCCTGAATATATCTGGTATCCGATATAGATTCTGGCCGCTCCGCCGCGCACGCCTTCGTCCGAGGACGAAGGAGCGTGCCGCTTGGGCCAGCCGGCAGGCCGGGGCGGTCTTCCGATGGACGGGTTTCCCGTCCCCAAACCTGAAGAAGAAAGAAGGGACTCTTACCATGGAATTGTGGTATACCGAGAAACAGACCGAGTCGTACGGCATCACCGCCAAAGTAAAGGAAACCTACGTCCACGAGCAGACGGACTTCCAGCAGCTCGCCATGATCGAGACCGAGGAGTTCGGCACGATGCTCGTGCTCGACGGCATGGTCATGACGACCGACAAGGACGAGTTTGTCTATCATGAGATGGTCGCCCACCCGGCGCTCAACACGCATCCGAACCCGGAGCAGGTGCTCGTCGTCGGCGGCGGAGACGGCGGCGTCGTGCGCGAGATCCTCAAGCATGAGAAGGTCAAGCGCGTCGTGCTCGTCGACATCGACGGCAAGGTCATCGAATACTCCAAGAAGTATCTGCCGAACATCGCATCCGGCCTGGACGACGCGCGCGTCGAGGTGCATGTGAACGACGGCTTCATGCATATCCACGACCACAAGAACGAATACGACGTCATCATGGTCGACTCCACCGAGCCGGTCGGCCCGGCGGCCAACCTGTTCACGCGCGGCTTCTACCAGGGCATCTACGAGGCGCTCAAGGAAGACGGCCTGTTCGTGGCGCAGACGGACAACCCTTGGTTCAAGGCCGACCTCATCCAGAGCGTCAACCGCGACGTCAAGGAAGTGTTCCCGGTCGTGCGCGTGTTCTGGGCCAACGTGCCGACGTATCCGTCCGGCCTCTGGACGTTCACGATGGGCTCCAAGCAGCATGATCCGCTCGCGGTCGACGAGACGGCGATTCCGGAGCGCGAGACGAAGTACTACACGCCGCGCCTGCACAAGGCCGCGTTCGTGCTGCCGAAGTTCGTCGAGGATCTGGTGAAATAAATGAAAATCGACCAGAAATACTCCGGCAACGTCTTCATCCTGAGCTCCGAGAACTATGAAGCGTCGCGCGCCGTCATCTACGGCATGCCAATGGACTTCACCGTGAGCTTCCGTCCCGGCTCCCGCTTCGGCCCGGCCCGCGTCCGCGAGGTGTCGATCGGCCTCGAGGAGTACAGCCCGTACCTCGACCGCAGCCTCGAGGACATCGAGTACTTCGACGCCGGCGACCTGCTGCTGCCGTTCGGCAACGCGGCCCGCTCGCTCGACATCATCGGCGAGTTCGTCGCCGGCGTGCTGGCGGACGGCAAGATGCCGGTCGGCATCGGCGGCGAGCATCTCGTCAGCTGGCCGATCTTCCAGGAGGTCTACAAGAAGTACCCGGACCTCGCGATCATCCACTTCGACGCCCACGCGGACCTGCGCGAATCGTACGAAGGCGAGCCGCTGTCCCACTCGACGCCGCTGCGCAAGGCGGCCGGCCTGATCGGCGGCCAGAACGTCTACCAGTTCGGCATCCGCTCCGGCTCCCGCGAGGAGTGGCAGTTCGCCCGCGAGAACATCAACTTCCACCCGTTCGAGGTGCTCGAGCCGCTCAAGAAGGCGCTGCCGGAGCTGGAAGGACGTCCGGTCTACCTGACGATCGACATCGACGTGCTGGATCCGTCGGCCGCGCCGGGCACCGGCACTGCCGAGGCGGGCGGCATCACGAGCAAGGAGCTGCTCGAAGCGGTGCACGCGATCGCGCGCTCCGGCGTGAACGTCGTCGGCTGCGATCTCGTGGAGGTCGCGCCGGCCTACGACCCGACGGAGCAGACGCAGATCGTCGCTTCCAAGGTCATTCGCGAGATGCTGCTCGGCTTCATCAAGTAAAGGGCTTTTTCGTTCCCCGCCGCTTCCTTTGGAAGGGCGGGGATTTTTCGCTTTCGGCGGCGCCGGCTGCTTGAACCTCTTCTTCTTTGGCCATACTGGCTGATAGAATCCAAGGAGGTGCTTGAAACATGGGACTGCTGCCGATTCATGAGCATCTGGCGGAGCTGTGGACGATCCGCGAGCGCCGCGCGCTGACGGACGAGGAGCAAGCGGACTTCGAGCATTGCCTGGCGGTGAACGCCTCGCATTGCCGGCGTCTGGCCAATCTGTACAATATGTCGCTGCTGGCGTCGATGACCGACGATACGGAGTGGCATCACGAAATCTGCGGCAAGATCGAGAAGCTCGACGGCACGCCGCCGGCCTTCCGGGGCAAGAACGGCCAGATGTAGAGCTGGCGCCGGCCCGTCTCGACTTGCCGTCCCGAGGAGGGATCCGCTTGTCGGAGCCGACCAAAGTCTACTCGTTCCCGCCGCTCATCGAGCCGGGGGCGACCGTGCTCGTGCTGGGCAGCATGCCCGGCGTCAAGTCGCTGCAGGCGCAGCGCTACTATGCGAACGACCGCAATTTTCTATGGCGCATCCTGTACGCCCTGTCCGGCCGCGAGCCGGACGAGACGTACGAGGAGCGCGTCCGCTACGCCGCTCGCATCGGCGTCGGCATGTGGGACATGATCGGCTCATGCGTCCGGCCGGGCAGCCTCGACATGAACATCCGCGACGCGGAGCCGAACGATCTGCCGGAACTGGTCAAGGCGCATCCGACGCTGCGGGCGCTCGCCTTCAACGGCACGAAGTCGCATTCGATCTATGTGAAGCATTTCAAGGACCATCCGGCTCTGGCGGGCCTCGATCTGCTGCGGATGCCGTCGACGAGCCCCGTGCCGACTCCGGCGATGCGCACGCTGGAGGACCGGCTGCAGGTGTGGGAGGCGCTGAAGCCGTACTTGCGGCTTCCCTCGGGCAGCTAGCCTCCCGAGGAGGATTCCCTCCGGCAGCCAGCCTCCCAGGAGGCTGCCCTCCAAGCCGCCTTGCTGTCTTTGCAGCTAGGGCGGCTTTTTGGCATTCGTTCGTCAAGTCGCGCATGGCGCTGCATGGCCTTGCCGGGATGGGAGCACGAACGAGGGAGCCCGGCGCGCCCTGATCGAGCGACGAGCGCGATCCGGGCACATGAGGGAACTTAAAGTTCCCTGGTCGAGCCGACAAGCGCGAATCGGACGCATGAGGGAACTAAAAGTTCCCTGATCGGACCAACGAGCGCGAATCGGACGCACGAGGGAACTCAAAGTTCCCTGGTCGAGCCAACGAGCGTGAATCGGACACATGAGGGGACTAAAAGTTCCCTGATCGGACCAACGAGTGCGAATCGGACGCATGAGGGAACGGAAAGTTCCCTGATCGGACCAACGAGCGCGAATCGGACGCACGAGGGAACTCAAAGTTCCCTGGTCGAGCCAACGAGCGCGAATCGGACGCACGAGGGAACTCAAAGTTCCCTGGTCGAGCCAACGAGCGCGAATCGGACGCATGAGGGAACTCAAAGTTCCCTGGTCGAACCGGCGAGCGCGAATCGGACGCAAGAGGGAACTTAAAGTTCCCTGGCCGAGCCAACGAGCGCGAATCGGACGGATGAGGGAACTCAAAGTTCCCTGGTCGAGCCAACGAGCGCGAATCGGACGCACGAGGGAACTCAAAGTTCCCTGGTCGAGCCGACGAGCGCGAATCGGACGCACGAGGGAACTCAAAGTTCCCTGATCGAGCCGACGAGCGCAATTCAGACCCATGAGGGAACTCAAAGTTCCCTGGTCGAACCGGCGAGCGCGAATCGGACGCAAGAGGGAACTTAAAGTTCCCTGGCCGAGCCAACGAGCGCGAATCGGACGGATGAGGGAACTCAAAGTTCCCTCATCGGACCAACAAGCGCGATTCAGACGCACGAGGGAACTCAAACTTCCCTGGCCGAGCCAACGAGCGCGAATCGGACGGATGAGGGAACTCAAAGTTCCCTGATCGAGCCGACGAGCGCGAATCGGACGCACGAGGGAACTCAAAGTTCCCTGATCGAGCCAGCGAGCGCAATTCAGACGCATGAGGGAACTCAAAGTTCCCTGATCGAGCCGGCTATTCGGGTTTGGCCTTGTCGCTTCTTGCCGGGTTTCCTCCCCGAGCGGCGCCCTTTCAAGAATCGCTGCTTCGCCGCGCGCGGCGAGCGGCCGGCCCGCTGGCCGGCTGCCCGAGGAGCGCCCGGCCCGCTGGAGCTTTCGCGGCGGACAATCATTGAAACTTTCGCCCGCCATGTATATAGTAAATAGGAACAATCGACAGGAAGCGCCAAAGGAG
The DNA here is from genome assembly GCF_009649995.1 of Paenibacillus sp. B01. Classification (NCBI taxonomy): domain Bacteria; kingdom Bacillati; phylum Bacillota; class Bacilli; order Caryophanales; family Paenibacillaceae; genus Paenibacillus; species Paenibacillus sp. B01. The sequence goes on from NZ_CP045802.1 coordinate 266,408, forward strand.
GAGAACGCCATGGAACGGAACGATCGAGCCCCCGCCAAGCCGGAGCGCCCCGCGGACAGCGCCGGCCCCGCTGGATCGGCCGGCCGGGCCGGCGGCTCTGCCGAGGGGGGGCCGGTCGCCCGGCCTAGTCCCGCCAGGCTTGCCGTCGACATCGCCGTCAGCAGCATGCAGGACGGCAAGCGCGCGCCCGCCGCGCGCCATCGCGGCGAGCTCATCCCCAAGGGGCGTTCCCTTTACCTGCGGTACGAGGAGCGGGACGAGCTGCACGGCGTCGTGCGCACGACGCTTCGCTGGAACGGCGAGGAGCTGACGCTCACGCGGCGCGGCGGTGTGGAGTCCGACCAGACGTTCGCGGCCGGGCAGTCTCGCGGCGGGCGCTATGCGTCGCCGCATCTGTCGTTCCCGCTCGTCACCGAGACCGAGGAGCTGGCGGCATCTTCCCCCGGCGAGGGGCTGCTGCCGCTGACGCTGTCGTGGACGTACCGGCTGCGCATCGAAGACGAGTCAAGCGGCCGCTTCCAACTGCGGCTTACGATACAGGAGGCTAATCAACCATGAGTCAGAACGTGCTGGAGCAAGTCTATACCGCCATCCGCGAGGGCATCGCCGATGCCGTCGTCGCCGCCGGCCTGGCGCCCCGCGAGGAGCTGCCGGTATTCGTGCTGGAGGTGCCCCGCGACAAGTCGCACGGCGACCTCGCGACGAACGCCGCGATGCAGCTGACCAAGCTCGCCCGCAAAAACCCGCGCCAGATCGCCGAGGCGATCCTGGAGCATCTGGACAAAGGCAAGGCGTCCATCCTGTCGGCGGAAATCGCCGGCCCGGGCTTCATCAACTTCCGCCTGGACCGCGCGTATCTGTATCCGGTCGTCGGCCAGGTCGAGGCCGCCGGCGAGAATTACGGACGCGGCGCCAGCACCGGCAAGCGCGTGGAGGTCGAGTTCGTCAGCGCCAACCCGACCGGCAGCCTGCACCTGGGCCATGCCCGCGGCGCGGCCGTCGGCGACGCGCTGTGCAACGTGCTCGACTTCGCGGGCAACGAAGTGACGCGCGAGTACTACATCAACGACGCCGGCGCGCAGGTGAACAACCTCGCGAGGTCGATCGAGGCGCGCTACCGCCAGCAGCTCGGCCAGCAGGCGGAGCTGCCGGAGGACGGCTACCACGGCGAGGACATCGTCGGCTTCGCCAAGGAGCTGGCCGCGGAGAAGGGCGACAGCCTGCTTTCGCTGACGGACGAAGAGCGCTTCGCGTTCTTCAAGGCGTACGGCCTCGAGCGCGAGCTCGGCAAGATCAAGCGCGACCTCGAGCGCTTCCGCGTGCCGTTCGACCTGTGGTACAGCGAGACGTCCCTTTACGAAAAGGGACTCGTCGTCCAGGCGCTCGACGCGCTGCGCGAGAAGGGCCAGGTGTACGAGGAAGAAGGCGCGACGTGGCTGAACACGACCGCCTACGGCGACGACAAGAACCGCGTCCTCATCAAGAACGACGGCTCCTATACGTACCTGACTCCGGACATCGCCTACCACCGCGACAAGTACGGCCGCGGCTACGATACGATGATCAACATCTGGGGCGCGGACCATCACGGCTACATCCCGCGCATGAAGGCCGCCATGGAGGCGCTCGGCAACGATCCGGACAAGCTTGTCGTGCTGATCGCCCAGATGGTCAGCCTGTTCCAGAACGGCGAGAAGGTCAAGATGTCCAAGCGCACCGGCAAAGCCGTCACGATGGAGGATCTGATGGACGAGGTCGGCGTCGACGCGATCCGCTACTTTTTCACGATGCGCAGCATGGACTCGCATCTGGACTTCGACATGGACCTGGCCGTCTCCACCTCCAACGAGAACCCGGTCTACTACGTGCAGTACGCCCACGCGCGCATCTGCAGCATCCTGCGCCAGGCCGAGGAGCAGGGCGTCAGCCGGCTGCCGCTGGAGCAGGTCGAGCTCTCGCGCCTGACGAGCGAGCATGAATACGACCTGCTGCTCAAGCTCGCCGAGTATCCGCAGGAGATCCGCCAGGCGGCCGAGCAGCATGCGCCGCATCGCCTCGTGCGCTATGTGTACGAGCTGGCCTCGCAGCTGCACAGCTACTATCGCGCGGAGCGCGCCATCACCGAGGATGCGGCGCAGACGCAGGCGCGCCTCGCCCTGCTGGCCGCCGTCCGCACCGTCATCGCCAGCGCGCTTCGCCTCATCGGCGTATCCGCGCCGGAGCGCATGTAGCCGCTAGCGTTTCTTCCCCGCCAAAAGGAAAGCCGCCGAAGCCATCAGGCCTCGGCGGCTTTCATCATTTTCAGGACGTCGAGCTCGCCCGGGGTGCGCCCTTCCTTCGCTCCGCGAAGCGGCACCATCGAGCGCTTGAGGATCGCGCGGATCTCGCCCGGATCGAGCCCGGGCTGATGGGCCAGCAGCAGCGCCACCGCGCCGCTCACATGCGAGGTCGCCATCGACGTGCCGCTCATCTCGTGGTATTTGCCCTTCAGCCAGGCCGAATGGATCCGGTCGCCCGGGGCATAGATGTCGATGTAGGGGCCGCGGTTGCTGAACGCCGCGATGCGGCGCAGCCGGTTCGTCGCGCCGACCGAGATCGTCTGCGGATAGCGGGCCGGGTAGTCGACCGAGCGTCGGCGGCCGTCGTTGCCCGAGGAAGCGATGATGACGACGCCGGCGTTCGTGGCGCTGATGACGGCGTTGTGCAGCGACTTGCTGCGCGACTTCATGCCGAAGCTCATGTTGATGATGTTCATGCCGCTGCGGACGCACCACTCGATGCCGAGGATGATGTCCGACACATAGGCGCTGCCGTTCTGGTCGAACGCCTTGACGGGATAGACGATGGAGCGCGGGGCGACGCCGATCATGCCGCCCGGCTGGTTGGCCGCGGCGATCGTGCCCGCGATATGGGTGCCGTGCCCGTTGTCGTCATGGGGCAGCTGGCCGCGGTCGATCAGGTTGATGCCGCGGCCGAGCGAGGCTTTGAGATCGGGATGGCTGTGGTCGACGCCGGTGTCGATGACGCCGATCTTGATCCGGTGGCCCGTCGTCCGGTTCCAGGCGAGCGGGGCGCGGATCTGCTGCACGCCCCAGGGCAGACCCTTTTCGGGCATCGTCTTGGGCAGTCCGGACGCTTTCATCGTAATCCGGCGGTCCTCCTCGGCCATGACGCCGGCGGTCGGAGGGGGCAGCGGCTGCCGGGCGGGCAGCGCCACGCTGACCGCCTGGACGAGAGGCAAGGGAACGAGCCGTTCAGACGGAAGAAGGGCTTCGCCGCACGCATGCAGGAAGACCCGGTAGTCGTCGGGATGGCGGAAGGTAAGCATGAGCCGTTTTGCCGGAGAGCCGGCGGAGGCGGGGAGGTCGCGCAGCCAGCGGAGCAGATGATCCAAGATGAAGTCCCTCCTGACGGACAATGCTTGGATAGTGTATGAGGGGCCGCCCTCCGCCCGATAGAGCCATCGGCCCGTTTTGCGGCAATTTGGGCCGCGGCTCGTGTCAATCGCCCTCCGCTCTTCATACAATGCAAGTAAGAGTCGTCGGACTCTTGCAGCCGGGAATCCGCCGCTCCTTTTCGGAAAGGCGCTCCAGGCGGAAGGATACAGTCAGGAGCGAAGGGGGAGCCCTTCGTTCTTCCTTTATGAGGCCGCGCGTCCCTTTTGGAAGCGGACAAGCCGCTCGAGGAAGCGCCTTGATTTTTTGAGGCAAATAGGTTTTACTAAAGGTTGACTGTGGACAAGATGGAACCGTAATGAGCTGCGTACGATTATCCGAGAGGATGTGTCTGGATTAGATGAGCACGAACCTGTCCCAAAAATTCGATGCGGAGCGGCTGCGCGAGATGCCGATGGTCGATCTGGCCTTCGAAGTGCTGAAAGCGGCCAATACGCCCTACTATTATCGCGACTTGATGAAAGAGATCGCCAAGTACCGCGGCCTGACGGAAGAGGAAGTCAACAACGTCATCGCCCAGGTCTACACGGAGATCAACATCGACGGCCGCTTCGCCTGCGTCGGCTCCAACACCTGGGGCCTGAAGCGCTGGTATCCGGTCGAGAAGAACGAGGATCCGATCACGAACGCCAAGCGTCCGCGCATCATCAACGACGATGACGATCTCGAGGACGAGGAGCCGTTCGAGGCGGAGGAGGAAGACACCTACGCCGAGAGCGAGGAGGACTTCGACCTGTTCGACGAGGACCGCGAGTTCGACGAGAGCGAAGAGGACGACGCCGAAGCGGTCGACGAGACGATCGACGAGGACGACGCCGAGGCCGAGGAATCCGACGACGAGGACGAGGAAGACTTCGAGGACGAGGACTCCGACGAAGAGCAAGGCGGCAAGTAAAGTATCTTCGGTTCCCGCCGGCTGGCGGCGGACCGCTTCGAGGCCCCGTTTTCGGGGCCTTTTTCCATTCGAGGCGCCTTTCGCAAAGGTCCGGCTTGTCCTTGACAGGGCGGATTGCGGTGAGATAAACTATTGCATGGGCTTTTTGAAGCTTTTAGTGAAACCATCATCAGCTCAAGGCTGCTTCGCGCCGATTCCGACAGGAAGCAGCGGAGCGTTCTGCCTGCATATTTGCATGGGTGATCGTAGAAAGTGCCCCCTTTATATGGGTGACACTTTTTTTGTTTTTATATGGGGTCCGCGCCATGTTTCAGGGCCGGCCTGGGCAACCTTTAACTAACCATAGGAGCATGGAGGGTATTCAACAGTGACGAAATATATCTTTGTAACGGGCGGTGTGGTGTCGTCTCTCGGCAAAGGCATCACCGCGGCTTCGCTCGGCAGGCTGCTCAAGAACCGCGGCCTGAAGGTTACGATCCAGAAGTTCGATCCGTACATCAACGTGGATCCGGGGACGATGAGCCCGTACCAGCACGGAGAAGTTTTTGTCACGGACGACGGGGCGGAGACGGATCTCGACCTCGGCCACTATGAGCGCTTCATCGACATCAACCTGTCCAAAAACAGCAACGTGACGACCGGCAAGATCTATTCGTCCGTCATCACCAAGGAGCGCCGCGGCGAATACCTCGGCGGCACGGTCCAGGTCATCCCGCATATTACGAACGAGATCAAGGAACGCGTCTTCCGCGCCGGCCGCGAAGCCGGCTCCGACGTCGTCATCACGGAGATCGGCGGCACGGTCGGCGACATCGAGAGCCTGCCGTTCCTCGAGGCGATCCGCCAGATCAAGAGCGACATCGGCCGCGACAACGTCATGTACGTGCATGTGACGCTGATCCCGTACATCAAGGCCGCCGGCGAGGTGAAGACCAAGCCGACCCAGCATAGCGTCAAGGAGCTGCGCAGCATCGGCATCCAGCCGAACGTCATCGTCTGCCGGACCGAGAAAGCGATCTCCGAGGACCTGAAAAACAAGCTGGCGCTGTTCTGCGACATCGATCCGAACGCCGTCGTCGAATGCCGCGACGCGTCCACGCTGTACGAGGTGCCGCTCATGCTCCAGGAGCAGGGCCTCGACCAGTACGTCGTCGACCATCTCAAGCTGCAGGCTCCGCAAGCCGACATGGCCGAGTGGACGAAGCTGGTCGACCGCGTCAAGAACCTGAAGCGCAAGACCGAGATCGCCATCGTCGGCAAGTACGTGGCGCTGCATGACGCCTACCTCAGCATCGTCGAGTCGCTCGCTCATGCGGGCATCGAGGCCGACTCCGAAGTGAGCATCCGCTGGGTCGACGCCGAGGAGCTCTCCGACGCCAACGCGGCCGAGACGCTCGCCGGCGTGAACGGCATCCTCGTGCCGGGCGGCTTCGGCGACCGCGGCATCGAGGGCAAGGTGGCGGCGATCCGCTACGCCCGCGAGAGCCGCACGCCGTTCTTCGGCATTTGCCTCGGCATGCAGGTAGCGGTCATCGAGTATGCGCGCAACGTGCTCGGCCTGACCGGGGCCAACAGCTCCGAGATCAACCCGACGACGCCGTATCCGGTCATCGACCTGCTGCCGGAGCAAAAGGATATCGAGGATCTCGGCGGCACGATGCGCCTTGGCCTCTATCCGTGCAAGCTGGCCGAAGGCTCGCTCGCCGCGCGCGAGTACGACGACGAGCTCGTCTACGAGCGCCATCGTCACCGGTATGAGTTCAACAACGAGTACCGCGAGCAAGTGGAGCAGGCAGGCCTGCGCATCTCCGGCACCTCGCCGGACGGACGCCTCGTCGAAATGGTCGAGCTGCCGGAGCACCCGTGGTTCCTGGCCGTCCAGTTCCATCCGGAATTCACCTCTCGCCCGAACCGCCCGCAGGCGCTGTTCCGCGGCTTCGTCAACGCCTCCCTCCAGCTGTCCGAGTAGTCGGCGCAGGAGCCCGGCTCCCTCTTATTTGGCCGTCTGGCATCGCCTTTCGCGATGCTGGCGGCTTTTTTCCAATTTAGAGAAGGAGATAGAAGGGGCAGGGCGAATATAGGGGGTGGGCAAAATCCGAAAGCCGTTGCCTTACCGTCTCATCGCCGCAGACGCCAACGATCCGACACATAGAGCAGCTAGATCTGTCGAAGAGAGAACCTAACGGGAGGTAGAGAAGTTGGACAAGAAGAAGGTACTCATCGTGGATGACCAGAACGGAATCCGCGTGCTGCTAATGGAGGTATTTACGAGCGAGGGATATACGACCTTTCAGGCTTCCAACGGCAAGCTGGCCCTGGAGATCGTCCGCAACGAAAGTCCGGATCTGGTCCTGCTGGACATGAAGATTCCCGGCATGGACGGACTGGAGATCCTCAAGCATGTCAAGACGATCGACCGCAGCATCAAGGTGATCATGATGACGGCTTACGGCGAGCTGGACATGATCAAGGAAGCGACCGATCTCGGCGCGGTCATGCACTTCACCAAGCCGTTCGACATCGACGAGATGAGGCTCGCGGTCAACATGCAGCTGCGCCGCGACGACGAGAACAACAGCAAATACGCGATCGGGTCCTGAGCAGCAGGGCCTGTTTTTATGCCCGGACAAGTATGATATAATAGCCCAGAATGACCCGCTTCATTGGACTGAACCAACCACAAACGATGAGCGCGCGCCCTTGCAGCTGCATTGCCGGCGCGCGCTGCGTTGTTTTCAGCTGCAGGGCGTCGCGCGTCAGCGCGCGGCGCGGCCTGCTTCTTCCCGGGGAGGATACAGCATTAATGGAGAAACTAATGGTTCGCGGCGGACGTCCGCTGCGAGGCACGGTGCAGATCAGCGGTGCCAAGAACAGCGCGGTCGCGCTGCTGCCCGCCGCCATTCTGGCGGAATCTGAAGTCGTTCTGGACAACCTGCCGCAGCTGAGCGACGTGGCGGTGTATGGGGAGATCCTGGAGCAGCTCGGGGCCGGCGTATCCTGGAGCGGCGACACGATGCGGATCGATCCTTCCCGCCTGCGGTCGGCGCCGATGCCGGACGGCAAGGTGAAGCTGCTGCGGGCTTCCTATTATTTGATGGGAGCGCTGCTCGGCCGCTTCGGCGAAGCGGTCATCGGCCTGCCCGGCGGATGCAACTTCGAGCCTCGTCCGATCGACCAGCATATCAAGGGCTTCGAGGCGCTCGGCGCGGAAGTGTCCAACGAGCACGGCTCGATCCGCATCTTCGCCCGCGAGCTGCGCGGTGCCAAGATCTACCTGGACGTCGTCAGCGTCGGAGCGACGATCAACATCATGCTGGCCGCCTCCAGGGCCAAGGGCGTCACGACGATCGAGAACGCGGCCAAGGAGCCTGAAATCATAGATGTAGCGACGCTGCTCAACGCTATGGGAGCCCGCATCAAGGGCGCCGGCACGGAGACGATCCGGATCGAGGGCGTGGAGGCGATGCACGGCTGCCGCCACTCCATCATCCCGGACCGCATCCAGGCCGGGACCTACATGATCGCGGCCGCCGCGACCCGCGGCGACGTCGTCATCGACGGCGTCATCCCCAAGCATATGGAAGCGATGAGCGCCAAGCTCGTGGAGATGGGCGTGCAGGTGATCGAGATGGACGAGTCCATCCGCATCGTCGGCGCGCCGGCCTATGAGCCGATCGACGTGCGGGCGCTCGTCTATCCCGGCTTCGCGACAGACCTGCAGTCGCCGATGACGAGCCTGCTCACGCAAGCTTCCGGCGTCAGCATCCTGACGGATTACGTCTACAGCAACCGGTTCAAGCATGTGCCGGAGCTCGTGCGCATGGGCGCGGGCATCCGCGTGGAGGGGCGCTCGGCGATCATCGAGGGCGGCCCGCTCAACGCGGCCAAGGTGCGCGCCGCCGACCTGCGAGCCGGAGCGGCGCTTGTCGTCGCCGGTCTGACCGTGCCCGAGGGCGTCACCGAAATTACCGGCGTCGAGTACATCGACCGCGGCTACGACAATTTGGTCGAGAACCTGCGGCGGCTCGGCGCCGACGTATGGCGGGAGCAGGAGTAAGCCGCCTGCCCTCTCTCCGCGCCGGCACCGGCTGCGGATGAGGCCTTTTGCTTGAACCGCCCGAGGCGGCGGCCGCGAGCCGCGCCTGCCTTCGGCTTGCCTATCTCTATCCAGACGTCGACTGGCCCGCTCCCGCGGGCCAGGGCGCTTTCTTTTCCCCTGCACCCGCCTTCAAGCCCTCTTCCAGACCTTCCTAGAGCTAATGCGATTCCTCTGCCATCCTGATTCGAAGGTTAGGGCGAAGCCCGCCCGGACACAATAAGAGAATCGAAGTCATAGATTCGGATCGTCCCGACATGAGGTAAAGATTAAGGTGCGAAAACTGAATAAAGTGGTGAGATCATGAGCGAATTTCAGATCGCTGATCTGGAAGCAATGTCATTGAATGATCTGTACAAGCTCGCCAAGCAGTTCGAGGTGCCGAGCTTCAACCAGATGAAGAAGAAAGAGCTGGTCTTCGCCGTCCTGCGGGCGCAGGCGGAGCGCGGAGGGCTGCTGTTCATGCAGGGCGTGTTGGACATCCTGCCGGAAGGCTTCGGCTTCCTCCGTCCGATCAACTATTTGCCGAGCAACGAGGACATCTACATCTCGTCGTCCCAGATCCGCCGGTTCGACCTGCGCAGCGGCGACCTCGTCTCCGGCAAATGCCGTCCTCCGAAAGAAAACGAACGTTATTTCGGCTTGCTGCAAGTGAACGCCGTCAACGGCATGAGTCCGGAAACGGCAGCCGACCGCCTGCATTTCCCGGCGCTGACCCCCCTTTTTCCGCAAAAGAAGCTCGTCCTGGAAACGACCCCGCATCGCTTGTCGGCCCGCATCATGGATCTGCTCGCGCCCGTCGGCCTCGGCCAGCGGGGGCTGATCGTCGCGCCGCCGAAGGCGGGCAAGACGCTGCTGCTCAAGGAGATCGCCAACAGCATCTCCGAGAACAACCCGGAGATCGAGCTGTTCGTGCTGCTCATCGACGAGCGTCCGGAGGAAGTGACCGACATGCAGCGCTCCGTGCGGGGCGAGGTCGTGGCGTCGACGTTCGACGAGCTGCCGGAAAACCATATCAAGGTGGCGGAGCTTGTGCTGGAGCGGGCGCTGCGCATGGTCGAGCATAAAAAGGATGTCGTCATCCTGCTCGACAGCATCACCCGCCTGGCGCGCGCCTACAACCTCGTCATCCCGCCGTCCGGGCGGACGCTCAGCGGCGGCATCGATCCGGCGGCGTTCCACCGGCCGAAGCGCTTCTTCGGCTCGGCGCGCAACATCGAGGAGGGCGGCAGCCTGACGATCCTCGCCACGGCGCTGATCGACACCGGCTCGCGCATGGACGACATCATCTACGAGGAGTTCAAAGGGACCGGCAACATGGAGCTGCACCTGGACCGCAAGCTCGCCGAGCGCCGGATCTTCCCGGCTCTCGACATCCGCCGCTCCGGCACGCGCCGCGAGGATCTGCTGCTCAGCAAGGAGGAGCTGGACAAGATCTGGGTCATCCGCAAGAACATGAACGACTCGATGGAGTTCGTCGACAACTTCCTCAAGAAGCTCGGCGAGTCCAAGACGAACGCGGAATTCCTGACGACGCTGGAGTCCAAGAACGGCCAACGGCCGAGCCAGTCTTCCGCAGGCGGCAGCAGCTCCGGCAGCGGCTCCGGCGGACAAGCTCCGGGCACGCCGGCCGGCGGCAGCCCGATCGTTTCCAACACGTCCGCTTACCGCAACCATGGCGCGACGGGACAAGGCTACCGCAGCTACGCTTCCGGGAGCGGCGGAACGGCTGCTGGCGGCGGCAATGGCGCGGCCAGCTCTTCCGCCGGCGGCTTCTCCAACAGCTCGGCCCGCTCCGAGAGCGGCTACGCCAGCCGGGGCGAGACCGGCAGCTACGGCGCATCGCGGCCGAGCGCTTCCGCCGGCGGCTCCTACGCGGGCCGCAGCGGCACGGGCGCTCGTCCGGGCGCAGCATCGCGTCCGGGCGCGTCCGGCGCTCGTCCGGCCGCGTCGGCAGCCGGCGCGCGCGCGGGCGGGTACAGCCCGGCGCAGCGTCCGGGCGCAGGCGCCGCTCCGCAGCCGGAGCAGCCGGCAGGCGGCGAGCGCCCGGCGGCGCGTGCCGCCGAGGCCGGCAACGCCGCGGCCGAGCCGGCTGCCGCGCAGCCGCGGGCGAGCGCAGCCGCGCCGCAGGCAGCGCCTGCGGCGGAGGCGCCGCGCGTCGCGGCCAGCGCCGGCACGCCGGCGGCGGCCGAGCCGGCTGCCGCAGCGCCGCAGCCGCGCGTGCGCGCCGCCTCGGCGCGTACGGCGGCGGCGCGAGTCGCCGCCGCGCCGGATGCCGGCGCAGCCGCGGAGGCGCCGGCCGCGGAGGCTCCGGCCGCGCCGGCGAAGCGCACGCGCGCAGCCGCCGCGGATGCCGGCGCCAGCGCCGCGCCGCGCTCGCCGCGCGGCAGCAAGGCGGCCGCCGCATCCGCGGCCGCTCCCGATGCGCCGGCGGCCGAAGCCGCGCCGGCGAAGCGCACGCGCGCCGCATCCGCCGCGCGTGCAGCCGCACCGGCGGCCGGCGACAAGCCGGCCGCGCCGGCCCGCCGCACGACGCGCGCCAAAGCCGCGCCGACCGATACGCCGCCGGCCGAATGACCGCCGGCGCTTCGCACAGACTTTAGGAGGACATCATGAATCTTGTATATGCCGACGAACAAGGCCAATTGTTCGACCATCCCGACTGGACCGGCCTCGGCCGCGGCGGGGACATCGTCATCGAGCTGATGGAGGAGGAGCTGATTCCTCTGCCGGAGGGCGCCACGCTGGTGGGGCTGCCGGGCACGCGTCCGATCGGCATCGGCCCGAGCGGCAAGATGGAGCTGCTGCCGGGGCCGTATCAGGCGGTCGGGGCGCTGCTGCCGCAGGGCTTCACCCGCCTCGCGCTGCCGGGCTACGCCAAGTCGGACAAGACGGCCGTGCTGCCGCTGTTCGGCTATACCGCCGTCGTCTGGAAGGACGGCCGCTTCTGGGCCGCCGCCGAGCAGTGCGACGATCCCGAGCGATGGAACCCGCTGAACTGCGACCGGACCGAGCTGAACGTCAAGGTGGAGGAGCTGCTGGCCAAGTATCCGGACAACCGGCTGTACGAGCATCTGTCCCATTGCGCGCTCGGCTACGAATGCCTGACCGCTTCCAATACGTTCCTGCAGCGCTGGGAAGGAGCGGTTCCCGTCTCCTATTCCTGCAACGCCGGCTGCTTCGGCTGCATCTCCGAGCAGCCGGAGGACAGCGCGTTCCCGGCTCCGCAGACGCGCATGAACTTCAAGCCGACCGTCGACGAGGTCGTGCAGATCATGCTGGAGCAGCTGCGCACGCCGGAGTCGATCATCAGCTTCGGGCAGGGCTGCGAGGGCGAGCCGTCTACGCAGGTCAAGATCATCGTCGAGGCGATCCGCCGCGTGCGCGAGCAGACCTCGATGGGCTACATCAACATCAACACCAACGCCGGCCTGACCGACTTCATGCGGGCAATCGTCGACTCGGGCCTCGATCTGATGCGCGTCAGCACGATCAGCGCGCTCGACGACCATTACAACGCCTACTACAAGCCTCGGGCCTACACGCTGAAAAATGTCGAGAGATCGCTCCGCTACGCCGCCGACCAAGGCGTCTACACGTCCATCAACTACCTCATCTTCCCGGGCGTCACCGACCGCGAGGAGGAGATGGAGGCGATGATCGAGTTCGTGCGCCGGACCGGCCTGCGGCTCATCCAGATGCGCAACCTCAACATCGACCCGGAGAGCTACCTGAACCTCATCCCCAAGGCGCGCGGAGAGATTTACGGCATGAAGCAGATGCTGGAAATCTTCCGCGAGGAGCTGCCGGATGTCGTCATCGGCTCGTACACGCATGTGCCTCCGGCCGAGCTGGCCCGCCGCCGCTGAGAGCGGCCGAAGGGCATTGCGCGGTACGGGCATGCATGATATAGTATTCAAGTATTGCGATAACTCTGGGCTCGCATGAAGCTCAGGGCAAAAGAGGTGAAAGACGATGAAAGAGGCTATTCATCCGAAATACCACGTGACAACGGCTACTTGCGCTTGCGGCAACACGTTCGAGACCGGTTCCGTAAAACCGAACCTGCGCGTGGAGATCTGCTCCGCTTGCCACCCGTTCTTCACGGGCAAGCAGAAGTTCCTGGACGCCGGCGGCCGCGTAGACCGTTTCAAAAAGAAATACGGCATCTAATCGACTTCAGCTGCCAGCCATTGGCAGTATAGAAAAACCTCCCTTCGCCATCCTATGGCCAAAGGGAGGTTTTTTGCATGCACCACATGGTTACGATCCGTCCGCTTGCCCGCCGCATCGCGCTGTCCGCCGGCGCCCTTCTGCTTGGCGCCGCCTTGCTGTCCGGCTGCGGAGGCAGCCCGAACTCCATGAAAGGCAAGAGCTACGGCCGCGACGGCCAGCTCGGCCTGACCAATACGAATCCGCATCTCATCAATACGCCGCATGCGCAGAACATCCAGCAGGACGCGAACTTCGCCGAGCAGAAGGCGAAGGAGGTCAAGGGCGTCGGCTCCGTCCGGCTCGTCATCGACGGCGCGACGATGCGCGCCTATGTGAAGCCGCGCCCCGGCATGAACTCCGCTCAGCGAGAGGAGATGCGCGCCCGCGTCCAGTCCCAGCTCGCCTTCAACATGCCTCGCTACGATGTCGTGACGGAGCTGGCGCCGTAACGGCGGCTCCGCCGCCGCAGAAGACCCTTCGCCGCAGCGCAAGCTCCGCAGCGGCTGGCCGCTCGCTCCTTCGGCTCGGCGCCGCGCGCTTCAGGCTCGTCTCGTCCGGTTGCGCAAGCCCCGCAAATCGGCTATACTGAAACCCTGCCGTGCTAGACGGGGAGGTAGCGGTGCCCTGTAACTCGCAATCCGCTATAGCGAGGTTGAATTCCTGCCGTAGGTTATGCGTTGCAGCGTTTGGCGCCTAGGAACAGTGTTGACGGACGGGTCCTCCGCAATGGACGCTTGTGAACCCGGTCAGGTCCGGAAGGAAGCAGCCGTAAGCAAGTCCGTTCATGTGCCGGAGGGACGCCTGGCCCGAGCTGGGAGCAGGAGTGCCGGCTGGGACGCATGGATCGAGGGCAGGTGCACGGTTCTACTCGATCAATCCCGCACGCCGGGCGATTGTCTGATTCCAGACGTCGCCCGGCGTTTTTTCATGCCGTCCAGGGACAGATCGCACTGTCGATGGAGTCGTAAGACCGCAAGCCGGGCGCCGAGCCCCGCAGCCTGTTCTCCATTGCTCGCGCGCTCATCTGCCGGCCCGCTTTCCGTCCTTGCCCGCCTTTTGCGGATTCCTTCGGCAGAGAGCGTTTCCCTTTTGCCCGGCCGCCCGGTCATGTATAATGGAAGAACGATAACGGCCGCCATCCGGCGGCGCGAAAGGAAGCCGACCTTTGACTCATATCGCCTTGTACCGTGCCTGGCGTCCGCAGACGTTCCAGGACATGGTGGGACAACAGCATATTCGGCAGACGCTGCAGAACGCGATCCGCGAGCAGCGCATCGCGCATGCTTACTTGTTCAACGGGCCGAGGGGCACGGGCAAGACGACGGCGGCCAAAGTTTTCGCCAAAGCCGTCAACTGCGAGCGCGGACCTGCGCCCGAGCCCTGCAACGAATGCGCGGCCTGCCGAGGCATTACCTCCGGCACGGTGATGGACGTTGTGGAGATCGACGCCGCCTCCAACCGGGGCATCGACGAGATTCGGGAGATCCGCGACAGCGTGCGCTACGCGCCGTCCGAGGTGCGCTACAAGGTCTATATCATCGACGAGGTCCACATGCTCACGACGGAAGCGTTCAACGCGCTTCTGAAGACGCTCGAGGAGCCGCCGAGCCATGTCATCTTCATCCTCGCGACGACCGAGCCGCACAAGCTGCCGGCGACTATCGTCTCGCGCTGCCAGCGCTTCGACTTCCGCCAGGTGTCGCTGGAGGAGCAGATCGAGCGGCTGCGCGAGATCACGCAGGAGGAGGGCATCGAGGCCGAGCCGGAGGCGCTCGACTACATCGCCCGCCTGTCGGACGGCGGCATGCGCGACGCGATCAGCCTGCTGGAGCAGGCGGCCGCCTTCGGCGCGGAGAAGATCACGCTCGAGGGCGCGGTCGACGTCACCGGCGGCCTCGCCGCCCGCCAGTTCGCCGGCATCGCCGTCGCGGTGCGCGACTCCGACGCGGCGGCGGTGCTGCCGCTCGTCGAGGGCCTCATGCAGGCCGGCAAGAGCCCGGACAAGTGCCTCGAGAACCTGATCTACTACTTCCGCGACCTGCTCGTGCTCAAGCTCGCACCGGACAGCGCCCAGGGCATGGGGCGGCTCGCCGATCCCGCCGTCTTCCGCGACATGGCGGAGGGGTTCAGCGCGGAGCGCATCTTCCGCATGATCGACGAGCTCAACCGGTATCAAAACGAAATGCGCCACGCCGCCCACCCGCAGACGCTGTTCGAGGTCGCGCTGCTCAAGATCTGCACCCTGCCGGAGAGCGGAGCTCCCGCCGCGGGCGCGCAGCCTGCGGCGGAGCGGCGGGGGGCAGCGGCCCCCGGCCCCTCCGGCCATGAAGTCGCCGCGCTGCAGCAGCGGATCGACCAGCTCGAGCGCAAGCTCGAGCAGCTTCAGCGCAGCGGAGGCGCCGCAGTCGCGGCGGCTCCGGCCGCCGCCGCGCCGCCGCGCGGCGCTCCCGCCCGCGGCGGCGGCGGGTTCGGCCCGCGGTCCGGAGGCAGCCTCCGGACCGTCAAGCTCGATCCCTTCGTCTCCGCCGCGGGCAGCCCCGACACCGCCCAGCTGCGCGCCAAGTGGGCGGAAGTGCTCGCGCGCGTCAAGGATGCGCGCGTCACCGTCCACGCTTGGCTCGTCGACGGCGAGCCGGTCTCCTGGGCGGGCGACACGGCGCTCATCGCGTTCAAAAATACGATCCACCGCGAGACGACGGAGAAGCAGGCCAACCGCGAGCTGATCGAGCGCGTGCTGCAGGAGGCGTTCGGCAAGCCGCTGCAGCTGGCGACCGTCATGCAGAAGGATTGGCAGCAGGCGGCTTCGGAGCCGGCTGCGGAGAGCGGAGCCGAGCCGTTCGAGCTCTCCCATGATGATCCGATCGCCCCTCCGGCACGGCCGGAATGGGTGGAGGAAGCGTTCAAGATGTTCGGCGAGGACCTGGTTGAGCTCAAGAAGGAGTAAGACGCCGAAGCCTCGAACTCCAGAGGGAGAAGCCAGACCGTACGTGCAAGTCCAATTCCGGAATAGAGGTGACCGATATGAACAACATGAACCAAATGATGAAGCAAGTGAAGAAGATGCAGGAGCAGATGATGAAGGCGCAGGAGGAGCTCGAGACGAAGCAGGTCGAAGGCACGGCCGGAGGCGGCGTCGTGACTGCGGTCGTCAATGGACACAAGAAGCTCGTCAGCATCGCGATCAAGCCGGAAGCGGTCGATCCGGACGATGTCGAGATGCTGCAGGATCTCGTTCTGACCGCGGTCAACGATGCGATCACCAAAGCCGACGAGCTCGCCAACAAGGACATGAGCAAGTTCACCGGCGGCATGAAGATTCCGGGCCTGTTCTAGTCCCGATCAACGCCTAGGCGCCGCATAAGGCGCCCCCTGGGCCGCGCGAGATGCGCGCGGTGGCGGTACGGCCTCCCGATTCGCGGGGGGCCGTACCGA
>NZ_CP045802.1:287500-660000 GCF_009649995.1 Paenibacillus sp. B01
TAAGTCGGGACCTAAGGCGAGGCCGAAAGGCGTAGTCGAAGGACAACAGGTTGATATTCCTGTACCACCGTAAGCCGTTATGAGCAATGGAGTGACGCAGAAGGGTAGTGACGCGGACCGATGGATGTGTCCGTCCAAGCAGTGAGGCTGGTTTGTTGGCAAATCCGCAAACCGTAAGGCTGGGCTGTGATGGGGAGGGAAACTTACAGTACCGAAGGTCATGATCTCCAGCTGCCAAGAAAAGCTTCTAGCCAGGCGAAGGTGCCCGTACCGCAAACCGACACAGGTAGGCGAGCAGAGCATGCTAAGGCGCGCGGAGTAACTCTCGTTAAGGAACTCGGCAACATGACCCCGTAACTTCGGGAGAAGGGGTGCCTCGGTAGGGTGAATAGCCCGAGGGGGCCGCAGTGAAAAGGCCCAAGCGACTGTTTAGCAAAAACACAGGTCTGTGCGAAGCCGTAAGGCGAAGTATACGGGCTGACGCCTGCCCGGTGCTGGAAGGTTAAGGGGAGCGGTTAGGGGCAACCCGAAGCTGTGAACCGAAGCCCCAGTAAACGGCGGCCGTAACTATAACGGTCCTAAGGTAGCGAAATTCCTTGTCAGGTAAATTCTGACCCGCACGAATGGCGTAACGACTTGGGCGCTGTCTCAACGAGAGATCCGGTGAAATTTTACTACCTGTGAAGATGCAGGTTACCCGCGACAAGACGGAAAGACCCCATGGAGCTTTACTGCAGCTTGATATTGGACTTTGGTACGATCTGTACAGGATAGGTGGGAGCCTAGAAGCCGGAGCGCCAGCTTCGGAGGAGGCGCCGTTGGGATACCACCCTGATCGTATCGGAGTTCTAACCTGTCACCGTGAAGCCGGTGAAGGGACCGTGTCAGGCGGGCAGTTTGACTGGGGCGGTCGCCTCCTAAAATGTAACGGAGGCGCCCAAAGGTTCCCTCAGAATGGTTGGAAATCATTCGAAGCGTGCAAAGGCATAAGGGAGCTTGACTGCGAGACCAACAAGTCGAGCAGGGACGAAAGTCGGGCTTAGTGATCCGGTGGTACCGAATGGAAGGGCCATCGCTCAACGGATAAAAGCTACCCTGGGGATAACAGGCTTATCTCCCCCAAGAGTCCACATCGACGGGGAGGTTTGGCACCTCGATGTCGGCTCATCGCATCCTGGGGCTGAAGTAGGTCCCAAGGGTTGGGCTGTTCGCCCATTAAAGCGGTACGCGAGCTGGGTTCAGAACGTCGTGAGACAGTTCGGTCCCTATCTGTCGTGGGCGTAGGAAATTTGAGAGGAGCTGTCCTTAGTACGAGAGGACCGGGATGGACGTACCGCTGGTGTACCAGTTGTTCCGCCAGGAGCACCGCTGGGTAGCTACGTACGGACGGGATAAGCGCTGAAAGCATCTAAGCGCGAAGCCCCCCTCAAGATGAGATTTCCCAGTATGTAAGACCCCTGGAAGACGACCAGGTCGATAGGCTCGAGGTGGAAGCGCGGCAACGTGTGCAGCTGACGAGTACTAATCGGTCGAGGGCTTATCCTACTTAGCAAGAACCAGCCGGTCAGCACGGCATTTCGTTCGATCCAGTTTTCAGGGCGCAAGCTCGTTTTGCTTCACGGACTAGTGCCGGAGAGCAGGACAAGTTGTGCAGGCATTTGGCGATGCCTGACCTGACACATGTGGCGGCATAGCTCAGCTGGCTAGAGCGTACGGTTCATACCCGTGAGGTCGGGGGTTCGATCCCCTCTGCCGCTACCACTTATACGGAAGCTTAGCTCAGCTGGGAGAGCATCTGCCTTACAAGCAGAGGGTCGGGGGTTCGATCCCCTCAGCTTCCACCATTATCGCCTGGAGCTGTGGTGTAGAGGCCTAACATGCCTGCCTGTCACGCAGGAGACCGCGGGTTCGAATCCCGTCAGCTCCGCCATTTTTTCAATCGTATACGGCTCGGTAGCTCAGTTGGTAGAGCAAAGGACTGAAAATCCTTGTGTCGGCGGTTCGATTCCGTCCCGAGCCACCATTGGTTTTCTAAGTGAGCTTCAATGGCGCATCTTAGAGCAAATGTGGAGGGCTAGCGAAGTGGCCAAACGCAGCAGACTGTAAATCTGTTCTCTGACGAGTTCGGTGGTTCGAATCCATCGCCCTCCACCACTTCATCTTCAAGAGCCATTAGCTCAGTTGGTAGAGCACCTGACTTTTAATCAGGGTGTCGAAGGTTCGAGTCCTTCATGGCTCACCAGTTTTATCGATCCAAGCCCAGACCTTGTCTGGGCTTTTTTTGTCGTTCTCCCGCAAGCGGCTGGCGATGCGCGTTGGAAGAGGCGCTCTGCTTCATGGTACACTTGGGTCATAGCTCATCCAAAGACAGGAACAGGAGATGACACATGGCATCGGCAGACTGGCTGGAAGAACTGAGGCATATCCTGGACGCGGATCTGCAGCTTCGCTCCTATAAGCCGGGGCAGTGGCAGGAGCTGGAGACGCTGGCGGACGAAGACCCGGAGCTGTTCCGGCAGCTGCCGGATGGTGCGGTAGCGGTGCAAGGGACAGCAGACGCGCAACGGGCGGACGTGCTGGAGATCCGGCGAGCAAGGCCGCTCGGCCATACCGAGCTGCGCCTGATCGGCTGGATGCTGGGAGCGATGAAGGCCGGCAAAGCCGCGCCTGCGGCGCCGACCGGAGTCGAGAAGCAGGCGGCGTCTCTCGGAGCCTGGATCATGGAGCAGCTGGAGAGGCCGCAAGCGGAGATGCTGCCGGAGGCGCTCACGATGGGCGGCCGGCTGTATGCCGACATGATTCCTTTCCTGCTCATCCGAGAATATCACGGACTCGTCGACGAGCCGTACGCCGAGCTGGAGAAGCTGCTGCGCTCCTTCTTCGAGGAAGAGATCATCCTGCTGCCGCTGCAGCGCAACGAGTGGCTTATCCTGAGCCCGACTGCGCCTTTGAGCGACTCTTTGCTGGATTCGGGGGAAGAGGAGGAATCGGAAGAGGAGAGCCTGCGCTCGATCGGACTTGGCCTGCATGACATGCTGGCAAGCGAGTGGCTCGGCGAATGCCATATCGCAATCGCTTTTCCGATCCAGCCGTCCAAGTCGATCGTCGAGACGACCGCCCTGCTGCGGGAAACGGTGCAGCTCGGACGCCGCTTCCAGATCGGGTCGAGCGTGCACCTGCCCTGGGAGCTCCACCTCGAGCGGCTGCTCAGCGCGATCCCCGAAGGAGACCGCGCGCGGTTCGTGGAGCAGGCGTTCAGCCGCTCCGACTACTATGTGGAGCCGGAAATCATGACGACGCTGGAGACGTTCTTCTCGCTCGACTGCAACGTGAGCGAGACGGCAAAAAAGCTGTACATTCACCGGAATACGCTGCTGTACCGGCTGGACAAGCTCAAGCAGGAGACCGGACTCGATGTGAGGCTGTTCCGGGACGCAGTCATGGTCAAGGTCATTCTGCTATTGTATAAAGTTACGAAAAGACCCTGATTTTTTTGTAGGAGTTGTGCATAGTCACACGCTTACATTTTCGGTTAAGATGGATCTACAAGAGGAACAGCAGGAACTCACCATCACTCACATAGGGGGAAAACGAACATGGCAGGCGTACGTTTAGAGCATGTTTACAAGAAATACCCTGGATCCGACAACGCATCGGTCAAGGACATCAACCTCGACATCAAGGACAAGGAATTCCTCGTTCTGGTCGGTCCGTCCGGCTGCGGCAAATCCACGACTCTTCGTATGATCGCTGGCCTTGAAGAAATCTCCGAGGGCAAGCTGTTCATCGGCGACCGCCTCGTGAACGACGTCGCTCCGAAAGACCGCGACATCGCGATGGTATTCCAATCCTATGCCCTGTACCCGCACATGAACGTGTACCAGAACATGGCCTTCGGCCTGAAGCTGCGCAAGTTCAAAAAAGCGGATATCGATAAGCGCGTGCGCGAAGCCGCGAAAATTCTCGACATCGAGCATCTGCTCGATCGCAAGCCGAAGGCGCTCTCCGGCGGTCAACGCCAGCGTGTCGCCCTGGGCCGCGCCATCGTCCGCGAACCGCAAGTGTTCCTGATGGACGAACCGCTCTCCAACCTTGACGCCAAGCTGCGCGGCCAGATGCGCGCTGAGATCAGCAAGCTGACGAAGCGTCTGGAAACGACCACGATCTACGTAACCCATGACCAGATCGAGGCCATGACGATGGGCGACCGCATCGTCGTCATGAAGGACGGCATCATCCAGCAAAACGCAACTCCGGAGGAGCTGTACAACCATCCGGTGAACATCTTCGTCGCTGGCTTCATCGGCGCTCCTGCCATGAACTTCATCACGGGCACGCTGAACGAAGTCGCCGGCGCCCTGCGCTTCAAAGCTCCAGGCGTGGACGTCGTCCTGCCGGAAGGCAAAGCTCAAGCGCTCCGCGACAAGGGCTTCTCCGGCAAAGAGGTTGTTCTCGGCGTGCGTCCGGAAGACCTGCATGAAGAGCCGGTGTTCCTGGAAGCATCCCCGAACAGCATCGTTACGGCGAACATCGAAGTTGCCGAGAACCTGGGCCATGAGATGTACCTGTACCTGAACGGCATCGGCAACGATACGGTCATCGCTCGCGTAGACGGACGCTCCGGCATGCGCGACGGCACGACGGTCAAGCTGGCGCTGGACATGAACAAGGTCCACATCTTCGACAAAGCGACCGAGCTGAACCTGTTCGAGAACTAATTCAACGAACGACAAAGGCGATCCCATCCGGGATCGCCTTTTTTTGCGCTTGGAGCTGCTGTCGATGCGGGATGGGATGGGCCCGCGCCGGGCTTCAGGGAGCCGTGCCGAACGGCGCGAGAGCCGCTTCGACCTGCCCGTTCAGCCGTTTCAGCGAAGGGACGGCGTTTGGCGAGTCGTCGAGCTTGTAACGAAGCTTCAGCGCGAGGATGCGGTATATGCTGTCGTTCAGCCTTCGGGTCGAAACCGTCCCGTTCTGGACGGCTTTTTGCAAAGCGGCGAAGACGAGCTGCGCCTGCTGCGGATCGTGGCAGACGAGCACGAGATCTCCGCCTGCAGCGACGAACCGCACCGCGGCATCGCCGAGATCATAGTTGTCCGTGATCGCGCCCATCGTCATGTCGTCGCTGACGACGAGGCCGTCGAATCCAAGCTTGCCGCGCAGCAAGCCGCCGATGATCGAGCTGGATAGAGACGCCGGCCAGTCGGGATCGAGCTTAGGCAGCAGAATATGGGCAACCATGACGGCGTCCGTCCCCTTCTCGATGGCGGCTTCGAACGGCGCCAGCTCGATTTTGGTCAGGCGGCTCAAATCATGGGTCAAGACAGGAAGCTGCTTATGCGAGTCGACGGCTGTATCGCCATGTCCCGGGAAATGCTTGACGACGCCGAGGATGCCCGCCTCCTGATGGGCTTTCAGCTCGGCGATGCCCAGCTTGGCGACCAGCTCGGGGCTGCCGCCGAACGAGCGGTCGCCGATGACCGGATTGTCGGGATTGCTGTTCACGTCCAGCACGGGAGCGAAGTTGACGTTGAAGCCGAACGCCTTTACCCGCTCGGCCAGCTGCTTGCCTACCGCCCGAGCATAGTCGACATCGCCGCTTTGACCGACTGCTCCGCTTGCCGGCAAGTGGGTCATGGAAGCGGGAAAGCGGGTCACGCGGCCGCCCTCCTCATCGACGCCGAGGAACAGCGGCTGCCCGCCGGCCTGACGATTGAGCTTCTTGAGCTCGTTGAGCAGCGACACGGTGCTCGAGATCGTCTCCATATTGCGCCGGAACAGGATGAAGCCCCCGGCCTGGCGCTGCTCGATGAGGCGGGCGACGGCTTGATCCGGCGCGCTGCCGTCGATGCCGGCGACGAGCAGCTGTCCGATCTTTTCCTCCGGGGCCATCCGCAGCACCTGATCCGCGAGCTGCTTTCGCTGCGGCTCGGACAGGCCGGAGATGCGAGGCCAGACATGCGCGGGAACGGCGGCCGAAACCGAATTGGCGTAGGAAGCGGGAGCAGACGTATCGGCGACGGGAGCGGGAATCGATTCGGCGGACGAAGCAGAGGCAGTGCCAGCAGCGGACGGCAGCGCGGGCTTGGCAGGAGCCGTAAAGGCGGCGACAGAGGCGGATGCCGGCGCGAGGGCGGTGACGGCTGCCGTCAGCGCGTCGGGCGAGTCCGACGGCCGGGATGACGCGTAGGCCAAGGGAAGCGTCGCCGCAGCGGAAAGCAGCAGGCAAGCGGCAAGACGTCCCGGCCGCAAGCGGGACGGCGACTTTCGTTTTGATCTCATGGGGCAGCACCTCCGCAGGGACAAGGAATGGACGGTCCGGACGATCCGCTTGAAAAGATGGACGACAAGCGCTTCCAAAAGGTTTCTCCGGCGAGGATCGGGAATCCTTCCGAAATCAGGAAAAGCCGCATGGGCCGCTACGTTGCGCCGAAAGCGGATTTCCATTAGGATGGAACTAACAGCCAAGGAGCAATGAACCACCACTATTCCTACATAAGTCTTGCAGAAGGAATCGATACAGGGAGGCTTCCATGCCTAAAAAAGTAAAGGTATCTGAATTGATCCAGCCGTTCCAGCTGGAAATCCTGGCCGGCGAGGACGGACTGAAGCGCTTCATCACGACGGATGATCTGTACCGGCCCGCTCTTGAAATGGCCGGCTATTTTCATTATTACCCGAAAGAGCGCGTTCAACTGCTCGGCAAGACCGAGCTTGCCTTCATCGAGACGCTGGGCAGCGAGGAGCGGCGCGAGCGGCTGGAGCGGCTCTGCCATGACGAGACGCCATGCATCCTGCTGACGCGCGGGCTGGAGCCTCCGACGGAGCTGCTGGAGCAGGCGACGGAGAAGCAGATTCCGGTGCTGCGCAGCCAGATTTCGACGACGATCTTCTCGAGCCGGCTGACGAACTTCCTGGAGCGCCGCCTCGCGCCGACGACGACGATCCACGGCGTGCTCGTCGACGTCTACGGGATGGGCATCCTCATCACCGGGGGCAGCGGCATCGGCAAGAGCGAGACGGCGCTCGAGCTCGTCAAGCGCGGCCATCGGCTCGTCGCGGACGACGCGGTGGAGATCCGCCAGACGTCGGACGGCCAGCTGCACGGCACCGCGCCGGAGCTGATCCGCCATCTGCTGGAAATCCGCGGCCTCGGCATCATCAACGTGATGACGCTGTTCGGGGCAGGGGCGATCCGCAACAACAAGCGCATCAGCGTCGTCATCCGCCTCGAGAACTGGCAGCCGGACAAGCAGTACGACCGGCTCGGACTGGACGAGGAGACGACGCGCATCATCGAGACCGACGTGCCGCTCGTCACCGTGCCGGTCCGGCCGGGACGCAACCTGGCGGTCATTATCGAGGTGGCGGCGATGAACTACCGGCTCAAGCGCATGGGCTACAACGCGGCGCTGCAGTTCACGAACAAGCTGACCGAGACGATCGCCGACGATATGGACGATTACGAATAATAGAACGGAAAGAGGTCTGTCTGGATGACGCCTATCAGCCTGCTCATTGACCCTATCGCTTTCAAGCTGGGACCGATCACGGTCCATTGGTACGGCATCATTCTCGGGCTCGGCGCGCTCGCCGGCCTGGTGCTGGCCATCCGGGAGGGCAAGCGCTTCGGGCTTTCCTCCGATTTCTTCATGGACATCCTGCTGCTCGGAGTGCCGTCGGCGATCCTTGCGGCGAGGGCGTACTTCGTCCTGTTCAAGTGGGACTACTATCGCGAGCACCCCGGCGAGATCCTCGCCATCTGGAACGGCGGCATCGCCATCTACGGCGCGCTGATCGGCGCCGTCATCAGCGCGGTCATCTACTGCCGCGTCAAAGGCTACAGCTTCTGGAGAATCGCCGACATCTGCGCGCCTTCGCTGCTGATCGGGCAGATCATCGGGCGCTGGGGCAACTTCGTCAATCAGGAAGCCTACGGCGGGCCGGTGACCAAGCGCTTCCTCACCGGAGAGCTGCATCTGCCGGACTGGATCGTCAACCAGATGTATGTCGAGAAGGACGGCCTGTTCCATCATCCGACGTTCCTGTACGAGTCGCTGTGGAACGTGCTCGGCATCGTGCTGATCTTCGTGCTGCGCCGCCGTCCATGGGTGCGCGCCGGCGAGATGTTCTTCACCTATCTGATCTGGTATTCGATCGGCCGCTTCTTTGTCGAGGGGCTGCGCACGGACAGCCTGGCGTTCCAGGGACCGGCTTGGCTCGCCTCGCTGATGGATGCGCTCTGGTCGCCGATGACGGCGATGTTCCAGGCCGGATTTCTCGACCCGAACTACGGAAACGTCCGCAGCTCGCAGCTGATCGCGGTGCTGACCGTGCTCGCCTGCGCGATCCTGATCGCGGTGCGGCGCAAGGCGGGCTGGTCCTTGGAGCGCTACAGCGACCCGATCCTCAACCGCAAGACCGGCCTGCCGGCCGGAGCGGAATCCGAGACGGCGCCTGCCGTCTCTGCCAAAGGCAAGGAGAATCAAGATGACCCGCAAAATCAAAACCCTACTGTTTGACCTCGACGGCACGATCCTGGATACGAACGAGCTTATCATCCGCAGCTTCCTGCACGCGCTGCAAGGCGTCGCGCCGGAAGGCTTCGGGCGGGAGCAGATGATTCCGCATATGGGACTGCCGCTGCTCGACCAGATGAACTTCTTTTCCGGACTGACCGATGCCTCGCATCTGATCCCGATCTACCGCGAAATGAACCTGCGGCTGCACGATGATCTCGTGAAGCCGTTCCCCCATACGCTCGAGGTGCTGCAGCGCCTCAAGCAAGAGGGCTTCCAGCTCGGCGTCGTCACGACGAAGATCCGCCTGACGACCGACAAGGGCCTCAAGCTGACGGGGCTGTTCGACCTGATGGACGCCATCGTCACGATGGATGACGTGACGCGGCCGAAGCCGGATCCGGAGCCGGTGCGGCTGGCGATGAAGCAGCTCGGCGCGGATCCGGCCGCGACGTTCATGGTCGGCGACAGCGCGGTCGACATGCAGTCCGCCATTGAAGCCGGCGCGGTGCCGATCGGCGTCGCCTGGTCGCTCAAGGGCGAGCAGCTGCTCCGCGAATACGGGGCGCAGCATGTGCTGCAGGATATGAGGGACCTGTATGCGCTGGTCGGACTGGAGCCGAGCCCCGCGTGAGGCGGGTGGAGAGATATCCGACCGAGGGGCCGAACGCGCTGTGGCAGGTGTATCGGACCGTCAGCCGCTTCAAGGCCGTGCGCAATTTCGCGGCGATCCAGGTTTCGCGCTACTGCCCTTCTCTGCCGGTCAAGAACTGGATCTACCGGAACGTGCTCGGCATGAAGGTCGGGCGGACGACGTCGTTTGCGCTCATGGTCATGGTCGATGTCTTTTTCCCGGAGCGGATCACCGTCGGAGACAACTGCATCATCGGCTACAACACGACGATCCTGACGCATGAATACCTCATCCGCGAATACCGGCTCGGCGATGTCGTCATCGGCAACGACGTCATGATCGGAGCCAATACGACGATCCTGCCGGGCGTAACGATCGGGGACGGAGCGGTCGTCGCGGCCGGTTCGGTCGTGCACCGGGACGTGCCTGCAGGAGCGTTCGTCGGGGGCAACCCGGCGCGTCCGATCGAACGGAATAAAAGGGATTTATAAGGGAATCGTTTCAACCAGGGAGAAACCTTTTGCGAAAGCGGATCGTCAGGGAGATGGATTCGCTGAGGCAAGAGGAGGACAATCAATATGGATCGGACCGGCCGCTTCGCGCTGCTGACCGCGCTGCTTGCCGCCGCTGTTCTCGCCACGGGCTTGGCGGGAGCGGCCTTTTCGTATAAAGACAGAATTCCGATGCTCGGAAAGCTGCTCGGGCCGCAAGGCGAGCCCGTCTTGTATCAAGGATTGAAGCCGGAGCCGGATACGCCGGACGGCCGCTACTATCGGAACAAGGTGCTCGTGCTGATGATCCACGATGTCGCGCCCGCGCCGGCCGACGACAAGGCGCTCGCGCTGGACAAGCTGGACCGGCAGCTGACGCTGCTCCGGGCGAACAACTTTCATGTCATCTCGATGGACGAATACAAGCGCTTCATCCGCCGCAAAGGGCCGGTGCCCGACAATGCCGTGCTGCTGACGTTCGACGACGGCTACGAGTCGTTCTACCGCTATGCGTATCCGCTGCTGCTCAAGCATGGCGTCACGGCGACGAACTTCCTGATCGCGAGCACGATCGGCGATGCGAGGCGCGACGGCGTCGCCAAGCTGAGCTGGGAGCAGGTGCGGGAGATGAAGCGGGGCGGAATGGAGTTCTACAGCCATTCCTTCAACTCCCACGCTTACGCGCCGGAGGCGGCGCTGGGCGGCGGACAGACCGCGCTGCTGGCCGGCCGCGTTTTCGTCCCAAGGCTGGGAAGACGGGAGACCGAGCGCGAGTACGAGCGCAGGATCGCAAGCGATGTGCGCCAGGCCAATGCGGTGCTGCGCGAGAAGCTCGGCGTCCGCAACGACGTGCTGGCCTTTCCTTACGGCGCCTTCTCCCAGCCGCTGCTGCGCGCGTGCCGCAAGGAAGGGATCGACGTGACGCTGACCGTCAAGCCGGGACTCAACGGTCCCGGCCAGCACAACGGCTACCGGCTCAACGCCGGCGGAGCCGACAATGATCCGGCGCTGCAGATCGCGCTCATGAAGCATGCGGAGGAGCGGCTCGGCCATGTCCGGTACGAGCGGCCGAGCTTGATCTATATGCTGCTGCTGCTGCCGCTCGTCTGCCTGCTGCTCGGCGCCCTGTGGCTGCGCAGCGCGTGGGAGCTGGCCGTAGAGCTGCGGCTGCGATCGCGGATGCGGCGAGACCCGATGTAGCAAGAAGGAGCGGAAGTCGGCACGAGCCGCCTCTGCCGGCAACCGCCGGACGGAGGCGGCTTAACGCAGGTTGACGGATGCGGAGCGTTCGTGATAGTATAACCCATACCTTTACTTTGGCAGTATGGTAACATGGTAGTACATTAACGCGTTAAAGTGATGCGCGTCTTTATAGGAGATTGGATCATGTCGAAACCGAAGGTGTTTGAAAAGCCGGTCGGCGTCAAGGACTACTTGCCGCTGGCCGTGTCGAAGCTGCGCCAGATCGAGCGCAGCGTGCTCAGCTGCATGGCCGGCTGGGGCTACGAGCAGATCATGACGCCGACGCTGGAGTATTACGATACGGTCGGCGTCGCGAGCTCGACGTCGGATCAGCGGCTGTTCAAGCTGCTCAACAACCGCGGCACGACGCTCGTGCTGCGCTCGGACATGACGGCGCCGATCGCGCGCGTCGTCTCCTCCTTGCTGCGGGAGCATGAGTTCCCGCTGCGGCTGTCGTACCATGCGAGCGTCTTTCGCGCGTTCGAGAACGAGGCGGGGCGGGACGCGGAGTTTTTCCAGACGGGCGTGGAGCTGGTCGGAGACGCTTCCGCCGAGGCCGATGCGGAGGTGATCGCGCTGGCGATCGCCTCGCTGCAGGCGGCGGGCGTGCAGCGGTTCCGGATGGCGGTCGGCCATGTCGGCTTCCTCAACGGGCTGCTGGAGGAGCTGCTGCCGGGCCGGGAGAGCGATCAGGGCCGGCTCAAGGACTATCTGCTGAATCGCGACCATGTCGGCTATCGCGACGAGCTGCGCCGGCTCGGCCTCTCCGAGAGCGTGCGCCGGGAGCTCGAAGGGCTGCTGCGCCTGCGCGGCGGACGCGCGGCATGCGAGCAGGCGCTGGAGCTGAGCGCCAACGAGACGGCGCGCAGCGCGATCGGCCATCTGTGCGGAGTGTGGGACGCGCTGGAGGCGTACGGCGTGAGCGAGCATGTGCTGATCGACCTGACGATGATCGGCGACTTCTCCTATTATACGGGCATGACGTTCGAGGGCTATGCTTCGGATCTCGGGTTCCCGGTCGTGGCGGGCGGACGGTACGACAATCTGCTGCAGCAGTTCGGCCGGCCCGCGCCGGCGACGGGCTTCGCGATCAAGACGACGCGCGTGCTCGAGCTGGTCGGAGAGGAGAGCGAGCCGCAGCGGCGCATCCTGATCGGCTACGACGCCGCCTCGCGCGAGCGGGCGCTGGCCGAGGCGGGCCGCCTGCGCGGCGAGGGCGCCGTCGTCGTGACGGCGCTGCTGGAGGCGCCGGGCGTGGCCCATGGCGCGCAGGCGCGAGCAGCCGGCGCAGCCGCAGGAGAGCGGCTGGAGCGCAAGGCGCGGCGGCTGCCGGATGGAGAGTCGGTCCGTTATGGCGGGCAGACCTACGGGGTTTTTGTTCCTTTTTTCAACGATGAAGAGGCAGGAGAGGGGGCGGGACGATGAGCGGAGAGCCGACGAAGGACATTCTCAAGGTGGCGATGCCCAAGGGCCGCATCTACAAGCAGGCGTCCCGCCTCTTCCGCGAGGCGGGCTTGCTGATCCAGGAGGACCTGGAGGATACGCGCAAGCTGATCATCGAGGTGCCGGACGCGCGGATGGAGTTCATCATGGCCAAGCCGGTCGACGTGCCGACCTATGTGGAGTACGGCGTGGCGGATATCGGAGTCGTCGGCAAGGACGTGCTGATGGAGGAAAACAAGGACGTCTACGAGCTGCTCGACCTCGGCATCGCGCCGTGCCGCATGTCGGTCATCGGGCTGCCGGACTGGAAGCCGGTCATGAACCCGCGCGTGGCGACCAAGTATCCGAACGTCGCTTCGCAGTACTTCCGCGAGCGCGGCCAGCAGGTGGAGGTCATCAAGCTGAACGGCTCGATCGAGCTGGCGCCGCTGATCGGCCTCGCCGACCGGATCGTCGACATGGTCGAGACCGGACAGACGCTGCGCGACAACGGGCTCGTGGAGATGGAGCCGATGTTCGGCGTGACGAGCCGCCTGATCGCCAACCGCGTCAGCTACCGGATGAAGAACGACCGCATCCAGGCGCTGTGCGACCGGCTGCAGGCGACGCTGTCGGCGCGAGTCTAGAGTCGAGGAAGGAAAGGGGAAACGGACGATGCGGATCATGCGAGCGGAGCAGTTCAAGCTGAGCCGGGAGGTCGAATACGGCACGCCGGAGCAGAACGAGTCGGTGCGGCAGACGGTCGAGGCGCTGCGGACGCGCGGGGACGAGGCGCTGCTGGAGCTGACGGAGCGCTTCGACGGCGTGCGGCTGAGCGCGGCGCAGCTGCGCGTCGGCGAGGCGGAGATCCAGGCGGCGTACAGCCAGGTCGAGCCGGACTTTCTGGAGGCGCTGCGTCAGGCGGCGGCCAACATCCACGCCTATCACGAGCGGCAGAAGCGCCAGTCGTGGATGGACGTGCAGCCGGACGGCACGATGCTCGGCCAGGTGATCCGGCCGCTGAAGCGCGTCGGGGTCTACGTGCCGGGAGGCAAGGCGGCGTATCCGTCGTCGGTGCTGATGAACGTCATCCCCGCCCAGGTGGCGGGCGTGCCGGAGATCGTCATGGCAACGCCGCCGGCGACCGGGGGCAAGCCGGGCATTGACCCGTACATCCTCGTCGCGGCGGCCGAGGCAGGCGTCAAGGAGATGTACCGCATCGGCGGCGCGCAGGCGGTGGCGGCGCTGGCCTACGGCACGGAGACGATCCCGCCGGTCGACAAGATCACAGGCCCGGGCAACATCTATGTGGCGCTGGCCAAGCGCGCCGTCTACGGGGCGGTCGACATCGACAGCCTGGCCGGGCCGAGCGAGATCGCGGTGCTGGCCGACGAGACGGCCGATCCGGCTTATGTGGCGGCGGACCTGCTGTCGCAGGCGGAGCATGACGAGATGGCGTCGAGCCTGTTGATCACGCCTTCGGCCGCGCTGGCCGAAGCGGTCGCGGCGGAGGTGGAGCGCCAGCTCCCGCTGCTGCCGCGGGCGGCGATCGCGCGCGAGTCGATCGACCGGCACGGCGCCGCGCTGCTTGTCGACTCGCTGCAGGCGGGCGTCGACGTCGTCAACCGGCTGGCGCCGGAGCATTTGGAGATCATGACGGCCGATCCGATGGGGCTGCTCGGCTCGATCGAGAACGCCGGCGCGATTTTCCTCGGGCCGTACAGCTCGGAGCCGGTCGGCGACTACTTCGCCGGTCCGAACCACATCATCCCGACCAACGGCACGGCGCGCTTCAGCTCGCCGGTGAACGTGGACGACTTCATCAAGAAGTCGAGCCTCATCTCGTACAGCCGCGAGGCGCTGCTTCGGGACGGAGCGCAGATCATGACGCTCGCCCGCCACGAGGGGCTGGAGGGCCATGCCCGCGCGATCGGGGCGCGGCTGGACAAGGAAGCGGCCGCAGGCGCGGCCGGACTTCAATCGACAGAAGGAAAGAGGGCATAGAGATGGCGACAGGGGACAACGGGCGGGAGCTCCGCCGCGCCGAGGTGGCGCGCAAGACGAACGAGACGGACATCAAGCTGGCGTTCGCCGTGGACGGCACGGGCGTATCGGAGATCGAGACGGATGTGCCGTTCCTGAACCATATGCTGGACCTGTTCACGAAGCACGGCCAGTTCGACCTCAAGGTCGACGCCCGCGGCGACGTGGACATCGACGACCACCATACGGTGGAGGACATCGGCATCTGCCTCGGCCAGACGCTGGCGGAGGCGCTCGGCGACAAGCGCGGCATCAAGCGGTACGCCAGCGTGTTCGTGCCGATGGACGAGGCGCTCGCGCAGGTCGTCATCGACCTGAGCAACCGGCCGCATTTCGAATACCGGGCCGAGTATCCGTCCCAGCAGGTCGGCAGCTTCTCCACGGAGCTCGTCCACGAGTTCCTTTGGAAGCTGGCGCTCGAGGGGCGCTTCACGCTGCATGTCATCGTGCACTACGGCAAAAATACGCATCACATGATCGAAGCGGTGTTCAAGGCGCTCGGACGCGCGCTCGACGAGGCGACCTCGATCGACCCTCGCGTGCAGGGCGTGCCGTCGACCAAGGGAGTGCTCTAGCATGAGCGCGATCGCTGTCATCGACTACGGGCTCGGCAATCTGCACAGCGTCAGCAAGGCGGTGGAGCGGCTCGGCTGCGAGGCGCTTGTGACGTCGGACCTGGCGGAGATTTTGAGCGCGGACGGGGCGATCCTGCCCGGCGTCGGCGCGTTCGGCGACGCGATGGCATTCCTGCGCGAGACCGGCATGGACGAGGCGACGCGCGCGTTCGCCGCATCCGGCAAGCCGCTGCTTGGCATCTGCCTCGGCATGCAGCTGCTGTTCGACGAGGGCGAGGAGCACGGTCCGCATCAAGGACTGGGGCTGCTGCCGGGCCGCGTCGTGCGCTTCCGGGGCGAGTACAAGATTCCGCACATGGGCTGGAACCGGCTGCAGTTCCGGCAGGAGAGCCCGCTGCTGGAAGGGCTGGAGGAGGGGCATGTGTACTTCGTGCATTCCTACCACGCGCTGCCGGCGGAGCCGTCGGATCTGATCGCGGTGACGGACTATCATCAGCCGGTGACGGCGATCGTCGGCCGCGGCAACGTGACGGGGATGCAGTTCCACCCCGAGAAGAGCGGGGAGCTCGGCATGAGCCTGCTGCGAAACTTCCTGAGGCTGGCCGGAGCGCCGGCGGCAAGCGACAACCGATAGGGCGAGAGGCCCGCTTGGAGGAAAAGACATGACCACATTCACGATCTATCCCGCGATCGACATCCGCGGCGGCAAGGCGGTCCGGCTCGTGCAGGGCGACTACGCCCAGGAGACCGTCTACAACGACAGTCCAGTTCAGGCGGCCCGCGACTGGGAGGCGCAAGGCGCGTCCTGGATCCATCTCGTCGACCTCGACGGCGCCAAGGCCGGCCATCCCGTGAACGCCGAGCTGATCGGCGAGATCGCGCGCTCGGTGTCCGTGCCAGTGCAGCTCGGCGGCGGCCTGCGCACGGAGGAGGACGTCGAGCGCCTGCTGTCGCTCGGCGTCTCGCGCGTCATCCTCGGCACGGCGGCGATCGAGGACCGCGCGTTCGTCGAGCGCGTGCTGGCGCGGCATGGCGGCCGCGTGGCGATCGGCATCGACGCCAAGGACGGGTATGTGGCGACGCGCGGCTGGCTGGAGACGAGCGAGGTCAAGGCCGAGGAGCTGGCCCGGGAGCTGGCGGCCAAAGGCGCGGAGACGTTCATCTTTACCGACATTTCCCGCGACGGCATGATGCAGGGTCCGAACGTGGAGGCGATCCGCTCGCTGGCCGCGTATTCGGGAGCGGACGTCATCGCATCGGGCGGCGTCAGCCGGATCGAGGATCTGCGCACGCTGGTCGAGCATGCGGGAGAAGGCATCCGCGGCGCGATCGTCGGCAAGGCGCTGTACACCGGCGCGATCTCGCTCGCGGAAGCGGTGCGGGAGCTGGAGCCGCAAGGCCGGCGTCAGGGAAACTAGCGAAAGAAGGTCGAGCCTATGCTGGCTAAACGAATCATCCCTTGCCTGGACGTGAAGGACGGACGCGTCGTCAAAGGCGTCAATTTCGTCAATCTGCGGGACGCCGGCGATCCGGTCGAGCTCGCCTCGCTCTATGACCGCGAGGGGGCCGACGAGCTCGTGTTCCTCGACATCTCCGCCTCGGTCGAAGGGCGGGCGACGATGATCGAGGTCGTGCGCCGCACGGCGGGCGAGATCACGATCCCGTTCACGGTCGGCGGCGGCATCTCGCAGACCGACGACATGAAGCGCATCCTGCGCGCGGGCGCGGACAAGATTGGCATCAACACGGCGGCGGTGCTGAATCCGCAGCTCATCTCCGACGGCGCGCGCCGCTTCGGCTCGCAGTGCATCGTCGTCGCGGTGGACGCCCGCTTCAACCCGGAATGGGGCGAGTGGGAGGTCTACACGCATGGCGGACGGAAGCCGACGGGGCTGCGGGCGCTGGAATGGGTGCGCCGCGCCGAGCAGCTCGGCGCCGGCGAGCTGCTGCTGACGAGCATGGACGCGGACGGCACCAAGGACGGCTTCGACCTCGCGCTGACGCGCGCGGTGTCGCAGTCGGTCGGCATTCCGGTCATCGCCTCGGGCGGCGCGGGACGCAAGGAGCATTTCGGCGAGGTGTTCCGGGAAGCAGGCGCGGACGCGGGACTGGCGGCGACGATTTTCCACTACAAGGAAATGACGATCGCCGAGGTCAAGGACGAGCTGCGGCGGGAAGGAGTGGCGGTGCGATGAGCAAGGATCTTCAGGCGTCAGGCGGGCTCGAGCTCGACCTGAGCCGCATCAGGTACGACGCGGCCGGTCTTGTGCCGGCCGTCGTGCAGGACGCGCTCACCAAGGAAGTGCTCATGCTTGCCTACATGAGCGAGGAATCGCTGCGCCTCTCGCTGGAGAGCGGCGAGACGTGGTACTGGAGCCGCTCCCGCCAGGAGCTGTGGCATAAAGGCGCGACGAGCGGACATACGCAGCGCATCCGCTCGATCCGCTACGACTGCGACGGCGACACGCTGCTCGTGCGCGTCGAGCAGCAGGGACCGGCCTGCCATACCGGCGCGTACAGCTGCTTCCACAACCCGCTGCCGGTCGCGGGCGGAGAGGCGGCAGCGGAAGCGGCGGCCGGCGACCGCTTCGCGATGCTCGGCGAGCTGGAGGGCACGATCGCCCAGCGGTACGCGGAGCGGCCGGACGGCGCGTATACGACGTACCTGTTCGAAAAGGGGCTCGACAAGATCCTCAAGAAGTTCGGCGAGGAGAGCATCGAGGTCGTCGTCGCCGCCAAGAACGGCGACAACGAGGAGCTTCGCGCGGAGGCGGGCGACCTGCTGTTCCACCTCATGGTGCTGCTTCGCGAGCGCGGCTTGCCGCTGGACGACGTCATGGCCGTGCTTCGCGAGCGCCACGGCCAGCCGACGACGAACAGGATGAATAGGTAGCGAGTTCCGGGAGATGCCGGAACGAGAGCGATTAGCAGCGAGCTATGGGAGGTTGCCATAGCGAGAAGCGCTGAGCGGCGAGTTCCGGGAGATGCCGGAACGAGAGCGATTAGCAGCGAGCTATCCCATAGCGAGAAGCGCCTAGCGGCGAAAGGAGCCCATGCATGACGATCCGCATCGACTACCATACCCATCACGAGCGCTGCGGCCATGCCGTCGGCACGCTGGAGGACTATGTGCGCCAAGGCATCCGCAGCGGCCTCGCGCAGATCGGCCTGTCCGACCACATGCCGCTGCTGCATGTCAGGCCGGAGGACTATTTCCCCGAGATGGCCATGCCGATGGAGGAGCTTCCCCGCTACGTCGAGGAGGTGCTCGAGCTGCGGGAGAAATACTGCGGCCAGATCGACATCCGCCTCGGACTCGAGGGCGACTACATCGAGGGCTGCGAGGAGCAGATCCGAGCGATCATCGAAGCGTATCCGTGGGATTACGTCATCGGATCGGTCCATTTCCTCGGGACATGGGACATCACCGACTTCCGGCAGACGGCTGGCTGGGAAGGCCGCGACCGGCTGCAGGTATACGAGCAGTACTACGACGCCGTCATCAAGGCGGCGCGCACCGGCTTTTACGACTACATCGGTCATATCGACGTCATCAAGCGCTTCGGCTACGCGCCGGAGCAGGACGTGGCGCATCTGGAGGATGCCGCGCTGCAAGCGGTCGCGGACGCCGGCATGGCGATCGAGCTCAACGCCTCCGGGCTGCGCATGCCGTGCGCGGAGATGTTCCCGGGACCGCGCATGCTGAGGCGCGCGCATGAGCTCGGCATCCCGGTCACGATCGGCTCCGACTGCCACCAGCCGGAGCGGCTCGAGCAGTACCTGCCCGAAGCGCGCGAGGCGCTGCGCCAGGCCGGCTACACGCAGCTGCTCACGTTCAAGGAGCGCAAGCGCTTCCCGATTCCTTTTTGAAATCTGCGGCTCAGGATGTATAATAGATGTGTCGAACACGCAGAGCTTTAGCAGGATGATGTCAAATTTTTGGTTGGAACGCTCAGGAGGGTATCATGTTTAGCGACAAGTTGCGAATTTTTTCGGGTTCCTCGAACCCGGAGCTGGCGAGGAAGATCAGCGCGGAGCTGGGGCTGCCGCTTGGGGCGATCACGATCTCCCGGTTCAAGAGCGGAGAAGTCTACTGCCACTATGAGGAGACGATCCGGAACTGCCACGTATTCCTGGTGCAGTCGTTCTCCCATCCGATCAACGAGAACCTCGTGGAGCTGCTCGTCATGATCGATGCCGCCAAGCGCGCGTCGGCCAAGACGATCAACATCATCATGCCGTACTACGGCTATGCGCGCCAGGAACGCAAATCCGCGCCGCGCGAGCCGATCTCGGCCAAGATGCTGGCGGACATTCTGACGACCGTCGGGGCGACCCGCATCATCACGATCGACCTTCACGCTCCGGCTATCCAAGGCTTCTTCAACATCCCGGTGGACCATCTGACGGCGCTGGACCTCATCAGCGATCATCTCAAGAGCAAAAACATCAAGAATCCCGTTGTCGTTTCCCCTGATGCCGGACGAGCTTCCACGGCGGAGAAGCTGGCCAACTACCTGGATTCGCCTTTCGCTATCATGATCAAGAAACGCCCGGCCCACAACGAGTCCGTCATCACCCACGTCATCGGCGACGTCGAGGGCCAGACCCCGATCATCATCGAGGATCTGATCGACACCGGCACGACGATCGTCAACGTTGTCGAAGGACTGAAGGAGCGCGGCGCCGAAGACGTCTACGTCTGCGCGACGCATCCGCTGTTCTCGGGCAACGCCTTGCAGAAGCTGGACCATCCGCTCATCAAGGAAGTCGTCGTGACCGACTCCATCGCGCTGCCGGACATTCGTTCGGACCGCTTCAAGGTGCTCTCCGTCGCTCCGATGCTGGCGGACGCCACCAAGATCATCATGCAGGGCGGCTCGATCAGCACCCTGTTCAAAAATGCCGGCATCTGACCGGCCAACCTGCTCTTCCGAAGAACGGAAGGCCACTCGCGGCCTTCCGTTTTTTGACGTTTTCGTTCCTTATTTTCTACCGTGTTAAGCGTTACACGTTATGGTATAATCATGTGCATTCGATTTTAACGGAATCAGAGGAGGTGCCTTGGCGGGTGAAAGAGGACAACAGGGCGGCTGCGGACCAGGCAGCGAAGATTATACCGATCCAATGGGACGCGACGTTCTTCTTCGAGCGCGCAGTGCGCTCGATGGACCGCTATCATTACGACAAGGCGCTGAAATATTTCCGCAAGGCCGTGGAATACGAGCCGGACAATCCGGTCAACCATTGCAATCTGGCCGGAATCCTGTCGGAGACGGGCCAGTACGAGGAATCCAATCGGATCCTGATCGAGATTTTGGAGACGCTGGATCCGTCCATGACGGAATGCTTCTTTTATATGGCCAACAATTACGCCAACATGGAGCAGTATGACAAGGCCGAGCACGCCCTGCTGCGTTATCTCGAGGAGGACGAGGAAGGGCATTACCTCGACGACGCCGAGGAGATGATGGAGCTGCTTCAGTACGAGCTGAAGCGCCCGGCGCCGGCCGTAACGATCAAGGCTCGCCAGGGAACGGCGGAGCATGACCGCGCCCGCTCTCTGCTGGAAGAGGGCCGATTCGCTCAAGCGGCCAAGCTGCTGGAGTCGATTTTGGAGCGGACGCCGGATTTCATGGCGGCGCGCAACAATCTCGCCTTGGCCTACTATTATATGGGCCGTCTCGACCGCGCGATGGAGACGATCCGGGAGGCGCTGGAGCAGGAGGAGGACAACCTTCACGCCCTGTGCAACCTGGCGATCTTCTACCAGCATGCGGACGATCGGGAGCGGCTGGAGCCGCTGACCGATCGGCTGCGCCGAACCGTGCCCTTCCATCAGGAGCATGTGTTCAAGCTGGCGACGACGATGGGCATTCTCGGCGAGCATGAATGCGCCTTGCGCCATTTCCGCCGGCTGCTGAAGGGGGAATCGGGAGAGCATGAGGCTTCGCTCTACCATTATGCGGCGGTAGCGGCCGTGCATTCCGGTCGGCTGGAAGAGGCGCGGCGGTTTTGGCAGCAGGCGGCGCGCCTCGATCCCGAGTCCGATGTGGCCCGGTATTACCTCGAGCAGCTGCCGATGCTGCGCGGGCAGGAAGAGCGGATGACGGCGAGCTACCATTACCACCTGCCCTTCGAGGAGCAGTTCCAGACGTGGGAACGGACGCCGGAAGCGATGCCCGAAGGGATGAGCAGCAATCCGCTCGTGCGCTCCTCGTTTTTCTGGGCGCTGCGCCACGGCGACAGCAAGACGAAGCTGCAGGTCATCCAGGCCTTCGCCGCGATCGGCGACGGAGAGGTGCAGGAAGCGCTGCGGGCGTTTCTGCTGGAGCCGGACGAGGAGGACGATCTGAAGCGCATCGCGCTGTTCGTCCTGCGCAAGCTCGGTGTCGAGGAGCCGGTGCCCGCCGTCTTGTCGGGACGCCGCCGGATGTTCGGCTCGGTGGCCGAGACGGCGTTCGAGGACGGCAGCCCGCTGCCGGATTGGGAGCCGAGCTGGCAGATCGTGCTCGATACCGCTTTCCGCCATATGGGGAAAGAGTACGGCCTGCTGCAGCAGTACGACCTGATGAAGCTCTGGCTCGACTACCTCGTCCGGGTGTATCCGGACGTGCCGCGCATGGCCAAGCCGGAGAGCTGGTCGGCCGCGCTTGAATATTTGACCGCCAAGCAGCATCGCCGGACGGTTTCTTATCAGGAGGTGGCGGAGCGCTACGGCGCGTCCGCGGCGACCGTGAGCAAGCATGCCAAGCGCATTGATGAGATTTGCGGCCATTGGGAAAAGTAACGGATGAACGTTTTATGAAGAATACGCCGCCGCTTTTGACGGATCGCCTCGCTTTGGATTAGAATAATTATAATCAAGCAGGCAACAAGGAGGAGTTTCATCGTGTACAAATCCATCATTATCGGTACCGGACCTTCCGGGCTCACCGCCGCCATCTATCTTGCCCGCGCCAACCTGAATCCGCTCGTCATCGAGGGACCGGAGCCGGGCGGACAGCTGACGACGACGACCGAGGTCGAGAACTTCCCTGGTTTCCCTGACGGCATCCTTGGCCCTGACCTCATGGCCAACATGCGCAAGCAGGCGGAACGGTTCGGCGCCGAATTCCGCACGGGCTGGGTCAACAGCGTCGACCTCTCGCAGCGTCCGTTCAAGCTCCAGGTCGAGGGCCAGGGCGAGCTCGTCGCCGAGTCGCTCATCATCTCCACCGGCGCGTCCGCGCGCTACCTGGGCATCCCGGGGGAAAAAGAAAACGTCGGCCGCGGCGTCAGCACCTGCGCGACCTGCGACGGCTTCTTCTTCCGCGGCAAGAAAATTGTCGTTGTCGGCGGCGGCGACTCCGCGATGGAGGAGGCGAACTTCCTGACGCGCTTCGCGACCGGCGTCGACCTGGTTCATCGCCGCGACGAGATGCGAGCCTCCAAGATCATGCAGGACCGCGCTCGCGACAACGAGAAGATCAGCTTCGCGCTCAACCGCACGCCGCTGGAGGTCGTCGCCGGCCCGCTCGGCGTCACCGGCCTCAAGGTGCGCAACAACGAGACGAGCCAGGAAGAGCTCATCGAGACCGACGGCATCTTCGTCGCGATCGGCCACACGCCGAATACGAAGTTCCTCGGCGGGCAGGTCGACACGGACGATCACGGCTACATCGTCGTGAAGCCGGGCACGACCGAGACGAACGTGCCGGGCGTGTTCGCTTGCGGCGACGTGCAGGACACGAAGTATCGCCAGGCGGTCACCGCCGCGGGCAGCGGCTGCCAGGCCGCTCTGGACTGCGAGAAGTTCCTTGAAGGCTCGATGGTCCATGACTGGAGCCAGTCCCTATAAGCTTGCTTCGGGCGTCCCCATCCTTCCGGATGGCGGACGTTTCTTTTTACGGGGAAAAGCGGATCGCCCTGCGGCTATCGTCGATTTGCAACGTCAGGCGCGAAGGTCGG
The DNA here is from genome assembly GCF_009649995.1 of Paenibacillus sp. B01. Lineage (NCBI taxonomy): Bacteria > Bacillati > Bacillota > Bacilli > Caryophanales > Paenibacillaceae > Paenibacillus > Paenibacillus sp. B01. The sequence goes on from NZ_CP045802.1 coordinate 310,377, forward strand.
CGAGAGACGGGGCGGACCCGGTATTGCCTGGTCATGCGGCGGTTTGGACAGCGCCCCGAAGATGCTTCGAGAGCGGTCTCAAAGCTATCCGAGAGCATTCCGAAAGCAATCCGAAAGCAATCCGAAGACGGTCCGAAAGCCCTTCCCGGCGCTCCCGAAAAGCCGCGAGAGGCCAGCTTCGGCGCGGTTCGCCGGGGGGCGTTGTTACCTTGACCTAACCCATGCCTTCGCTTATAGTAGCTAAAGAAGTTAAACTAATTCGTTGAGGTGGCTATCACATGTCAGAGACGATCTACGTTGGAGCAGATATCGGCGGCACCGCCATTAAAGTTGGAGTATGCAGCGCGGCGGGCGAATTGCTCCAGACGTACGAGGGACCGACCGAGGCGAGCCATGGGGCGGACCGCATCGTCGACAATATCGTCAAGTACGTGCGCCATATCGTCGATGCGACCGGACATTCCTGGGAGCAGGTAGGTGGCGTCGGCGTCGGAATCGCCGGATTCCTCGACATTCCGAACGGCATCGTGAAGTTCTCCAACAATTTGAACATACGCAACGTTCCGCTGAAGCAGATGCTCGAGGATCAGCTCGGCGTCATCGTCAAGGTGAACAACGACGCCAACGTGGCCGCGCTTGGCGAGGCGTGGGGCGGAGCCGGCCGCGGCGTGCCGAACTGCGTCTGCTACACGCTCGGCACGGGCGTCGGCGGCGGCGTCATCATCGGCGGCCGCATCTATGAAGGCTACAACGGCATGGCCGGCGAGCTTGGCCATATGTCGATCGTGCCGGATCTCGAAGCGATCCAATGCACCTGCGGCATGACGGGCTGCCTGGAGACGGTCTCCTCGGCGACCGGCATCATCCGCATGGCCAAGGACGCCGTCGCCCGCGGGGACAAGACGAGCCTGTCGCTCGTGCCGAACCTCATGGCCAAGGAAGTCATCGACGCCGCCAAGGAAGGCGACGAGGTGGCGGCCCGCATCGTCAACCGCGCGGCCTACTACCTCGGCCGCTCGATGGCCGCGACGGCGGTCACGCTCAACCCGCAGCGCTTCATCGTCGGCGGCGGCGTCGCCAAGGCCGGAGATTTCCTGTTCGACCAGATCCGCGAGGTGTTCGCCAAGTATACGCAGCCGGAAGCCAAGGAAGGCGTCGAGATCGTCGCGGCCACGCTCGGCAACAATGCCGGCGTCGTCGGAGCGGCCGGCCTCATCCTTCGCTCCTAGTCCGGCCCGCCGCCGCCTCGCGCGGCGGCTTTTCGGCTTGATCCAGCCGCAGGAAGGGGAATCCCGATGGAAACCAACTCACCCCAGCTCGTCATCATTACCGGCATGTCCGGCGCAGGCAAAACGATCGCGGTGCAAAGCCTCGAGGATCTCGGCTTCTTTTGCGTCGACAACCTGCCGCCCGTCCTCATTCCCAAATTCGCGGAGCTGATCGACGGCTCGAGCGGCAAGATCGCCAAGGTCGCGCTCGTCATCGACCTGCGCGGCCGGGAATTCTTCACGGCGCTGGCAGATTCGCTGGAGCATATCCGCACTCATTTCACGATCCCGTACGAGATCCTGTTCCTCGACGCCACCGACAACGTGCTGGTACGCCGCTACAAGGAGAGCCGCCGCCGCCATCCGCTCGCCCCGGAGGGGCTGCCGCTCGACGGCATCGCGATGGAGCGCCGGCTGCTGGAGGAGCTCAAGGACTCGGCGACCCAGATCATCGATACGAGCAATCTCAAGCCCGCCCAGCTCAAGGAAGCGATCATCTCGCGCTTCACGAACCTCAAGCAGTCCCGCTTCTCCGTCAATGTGACCTCGTTCGGCTTCAAGTACGGCATCCCGATCGACGCCGACCTGATCTATGACGTGCGCTTCCTGCCGAACCCGCATTATGTGGATCACCTTCGTCCACGCACCGGACGGGAGCCCGATGTATATGAATATGTTATGAAATGGCCCGATACCCAGACGTTTCTGACCAAGCTGCTGGATATGCTTCAATTCCTCATTCCTTTATACCGCAAGGAAGGCAAGAGCCAGGTCGTCATCGGCATCGGCTGCACGGGAGGCAAGCACCGCTCCGTGGCCATAGCGGAATATCTCGGGCGGATGCTCGGCAGCAGCGAGACGGAGTCGGTCCGGGTCAGCCATCGCGATGCTGACCGCGATCGCCCCTAAGGCGGGAGTGCAATGGCAAGAAAAAGGTCTGCGGACCCGAAAAACCCCAAGATCGTCGTCATCGGAGGCGGGACCGGCCTGTCGGTCATGCTGCGCGGCCTGAAGGAGAAGCCCCTCGACATTACGGCGATCGTCACGGTCGCCGACGACGGCGGCAGCTCCGGCGTGCTGCGCAGCGAGCTGCAGATGCCGCCTCCGGGCGACATCCGCAATGTGCTGATCGCGCTCGCGGACGTGGAGCCGCTGCTTTCCGAGATGCTCCAGTACCGCTTCTCCAATGGCACCGGCCTGGCCGGACATAGCCTGGGCAACCTGATGCTGGCGGCGATGACGGACATCTCCGGCGACTTCGTCACCGGCATCCGCGAGCTGAGCCGCGTGCTTGCCGTGCGCGGCACGGTGCTGCCGGCGTCCGACCAGTCGATCGTGCTCAAGGCGGAGCTCGCGGACGGCTCGATCGTCGAAGGCGAGTCGAGCATTCCGCTGGCGGGCCAGCCGATCAAGCGGGTATTCATCGAGCCGGCGGACGTGGAGCCGCTCGAGGAGGCGTGCCTGGCGATCCAGGAGGCCGACGCCATCCTGATTGGACCGGGCAGCCTGTACACGAGCATCATTCCGAACCTGCTCGTGCCCAAGCTCGCCGACTGCATCGTGCAGTCGAGCGCGATCAAAATTTTCATCTGCAACGTCATGACCCAGCCGGGGGAGACGGACGGCTACTCGGTGAGCGATCATCTGGAGGCGATCGAGCGCCACGTCGGCCACCAGCTGTTCGACTACATCATCGTCAACGACGGCGAGATTCCGCCGCAGGTGCAGGACCGCTATGCCGAGATGGGCGCCCAGGCGGTCCAGCTCGATCTGGACGAGGTGACGCGTCAAGGCTACAAAGTCATCGCCGACCGGCTCGTGCTGTTCCGCACCTACCTGCGGCATGACGCCGTGCGGCTGAGCCATCATATCTACCAGCTCGTCGACAGCTGGATGGACCGAAAGGGGTGAGAGAGGGATGTCCTTCGCCGCTCAAACCAAAAAAGAGCTGACGCTCGTCGAGAACCAGGATGCCTGCTGCGAGCAGGCGGAGCTTTCCGCGCTCATCCGCATGAACGGCTCGGTGCATCTGTCCAGCCGCAAGGTCATTCTGGACATCTCCACCGAGAATGCGGCCATCGCCCGCAGAATCTACAGCCTCATCAAGAAGCTGTTCGACGTGCATACGGAGCTGCTGGTGCGCAAGAAGATGCGGCTTAAGAAGAACAACGTCTACATCGTGCGCATCCCGGCGCGGGTGCAGGAGATCCTCAAGGAGCTGAACATCGTCTCCGAGGGCTTCATGTTCAACCAGGGCATCGACAAGGACATGATCCGCAAGCCATGCTGCAAGCGAGCCTACATGCGCGGCGCGTTCCTCGCCGGCGGCTCGGTCAACAATCCGGAGGGCTCGTCCTACCATCTGGAGATCGCCTGCATGTACGAGGAGCACTGCTCCGCGCTCGTCACGCTCGCCAACAAGTTCGGCCTCAACGCCCGCTGCATCGAGCGCAAGAAGGGCTTCGTCTTTTACATCAAGGAAGGCGAGAAGATCATCGAGCTGCTGAACATCATCGGCGCGCATCAGGCGCTGTTCAAGTTCGAGGATGTCCGCATCATGCGCGACATGCGCAACTCGGTGAACCGGATCGTCAACTGCGAGACGGCCAATCTCAACAAGACGATCGGCGCGGCCGTGCGCCAGATCGACAACATCCGGCTGCTGCAAAAGGAGCTCGGCCTCGAGAACCTGCCCGAGAAGCTGCGGGAGGTGGCGGAGATCCGGCTGCAGCATCCTGACATGAACCTCAAGGAAGTCGGCGAGATGCTCAAGGGCTCCGTCAGCAAGTCCGGGGTCAACCACCGATTGCGCAAGATCGACGAGCTCGCCGAAAAAATCCGGGGAAGCTGAACTTTCATGTTGCGCCGGCCGATGGTATAATGAAAGCAATTGTCACGCAAGGTAAGGTCCGTTCCACCCGGCGGCCCTTTGCAAGAGCATGCCTCACGTTCGCCTTCCGGCGGCCATGCAGCAATGAATTAGGATTAGGGGGTATAGAGTTCATGACAAGACAACCCGTAGTCGTGAGACTGAAGACGGGTCTTCACGCAAGACCGGCCGCGCTCTTCGTCCAGGAAGCGAATAAATTCTCCTCCGAGATCTTTGTCGAGAAGGACGAGAAAAAAGTGAACGCCAAGTCCATCATGGGCATCATGAGCCTTGCCATCAGCTCCGGCACCGAAGTTCACATCAGTGCCGAAGGTTCGGACGCCGAGCAGGCTGTAAACGCTTTAGTATCGCTCGTCAGCAAGGAAGAGCTGGAGAACCAGTAGGTCTCGGCCTGCCGGTCCCCAAGCTTGATTCGCTGCGGCTCCCGAGGCTCCCGATCCGGGGGCTTTTTTTGCGTTTTGGCCATTGGCCGAAGCCCCCGTTGGGAATCCTAACCTGCATGTGCAACATTTTCAGGCGGGCGAGCGTTTCAAAGGACAAACCGAAACGGAGGCGAACAGGTATGGGAAGCAAACAAGGATTCGGCAAGCTGGCAAGTCAAGGCAAGGTGCTGCTGCTGGCGGCCTCGCTGACGGCAGGATCGCTGCTGGCTCTGAACGGAGCCGGCGTGCTGGACTCGGGATCAAAGCCCGTCTATGCGGCGGAGCAAGGAGCGGCGATGGAGAACACGATCGCAGTGCAAGGCGTAGGCAAGCTGTCGGTGGCGCCGGATATCGCGTATGTCACAGCGGGCGTGAACGTGACGGCCAAGACGGCGAAGGAGGCTCAGGCCGGAGCGGCCAAGCGGTACGACGCGGTCGTCAAAATGCTTAAAGGAACCTACAGTCTGGCGGACAAGGATCTGAAGACGACGTCCTACTACGTGCAGCCGCAGTACCGCTACACCGAGAAGGAAGGCCAGGTGCTGACCGGCTATACGGCCACGCATGAGCTGAGCATCTCCTGGCGCAGCATCGACAAGACCGGGGAGCTGCTCGACAGCCTCGGAAGCGCGGGCGCGAACCAGATCAGCGGCGTCTCCTTCGGCACGGAAAAGACGGACGCGTATACGAACGACGCGCTCAAAAAAGCGCTCGACAACGCGCGCGTCAAGGCGGAGGCGCTTGCCGCCGCTGCGGGCCGCTCGCTCGGTCCGGTCGTGAACATCACCGAGAACGGCGCGCAGGCCGTGCCGGTGTACCGCGAGATGGCGCAGATGAAGGCCATGGCTGCCAGCGACAGCGCTTCGACCTCCGTCGAGCCGGGCCAGGTCGACGTGCAAGGCCAGCTGACCGTCGTGTACCAGCTGAAGTAGCATAGCTCTCGGCCAGCCCCGGTCTGCCGCGGCAGCCGCAGCGCCGCGCAGGATGGCCTGCGCGCGTGCCCGCGACGGCCGCGAGAGCGTCGAAACGCAAAGCGCCGCCCCTTCCGATTCGGAAGGGCGGCGCTTTGCCTGTCGCAGCCTGGCTTACAGCTTCTCGATGACCTTGTCGACGAGGCCGTACTCGCGGGCGGCGTCCGCGCTCATGAAGTAGTCGCGGTCGGTGTCCTTCTCAATGCGCTCCAGCGGCTGACCGGAACGCTCGGCGAGAATATGGTTGAGCTTGTCGCGCATCTGGAGGATGCGGCGCGCGCGGATCTCGATGTCGCTGGCCTGGCCTTCGGCTCCGCCGAGCGGCTGATGGATCATGACCTCGCTGTTCGGCAGCGCGTAGCGCTTGCCCTTGGCGCCCGCGGCCAGCAGGAACGCGCCCATCGAGGCGGCCATGCCGACGCAGATCGTCGAGACGTCAGGCTTGATGAACTGCATCGTGTCGTAAATCGCCATGCCGGACGTGATGGAGCCGCCGGGGCTGTTGATGTAAATGGAGATGTCCTTCTCCGGATCGTCGGCGGCGAGGAACAGCAGCTGGGCGATGACGGAGTTGGCGACCATGTCGTTGATGCCGGTACCGAGGAAGATGATGCGGTCCTTGAGCAGCCTCGAGTAGATGTCGTAGGCGCGCTCGCCGCGGTTGCTCTGCTCGATGACCATAGGCACGTAGTTCATGTTCATGTGCAAGTCCCTCCTTATATCCTCATTAAGGTTGTCACTGCAGGTGCTTTTTTCATTCTACGAGAATCGATTGTTAAAGTCAAATTTGGTCAAAGAGGTCGGAGACGGCTTCGCCAAGCCGGTTCAATAGCCCATTTTAACCGGCTCGGGCGCCTCTTAAACGAGGCTTGCAAAAACAAAAAAGGATCGCGCCCTGGAGGGACGCGATCCCATGTATCGGAAAAGCATGATGTGAATGATTGGCGCGCCCGCTAGGAATCGAACCTAGATCTCAGGCTCCGGAGGCCTACGTCATATCCATTGGACCACGGGCGCATGTATGCTTGAAAAGCGTAACGTCTAAGATTGTATAACAGCCTGCCAGAAAAAGCAACACTAACCTGTCCGGCTTCCGGAGGGCTCCGTTTCCCTGCTGCTGCTGGAAAACATTTAGGTCGAAAGGCGTGTCGGCAACCGTTTTCATCGGGTAAAGGTCCCTTGCGGGTCCTCGGCAGAAGGAGTACAATGAGGTTGTGGGACGTTTATTGAATAGCTGGGACATTAATTGTCCCGTACGGATAGCTAACGAGTGGAGTTGGAGCGCTCATGCGCAGCCTTATTGATTTGCAGCGTCAGCTGGTGCCCGATCTGCTGGAGACGGTCCGTCTCCGCTATGGGATTCTCCATCAGGTGCTCGTGGCGGACATGATCGGCCGCCGCTCGCTCGCTTCGGCGCTCGGCATGACCGAGCGGGTGCTTCGGGCCGAGACCGACTTCCTCAAGGAGCAGGGCTTCCTAGAGATCAACGCCTCCGGCATGCGCGTCAGCCAGAGCGGCCGGCGCCTGCTCGAGGAGATGGAGCCGGTGCTGAGCGGACTGCTCGGCCTGTCCAACCTGGAGGAGCAGCTGCGGACGCGCTTCGGCCTGAGCAAGGTCGTCATCGTGCCGGGCGACTCCGACCACTCCGCCAGCACGAAGCGGGAGCTCGGACGCGCCGGGGCGTCCGCCCTGCTGGGACAGCTGCGGGAGGGCGACGTCGTCGCCGTCACCGGCGGCTCCACGCTCGCACAGGTGGCGAGCCATCTTAACGCCCCCGTCCCGCATCCGAGCAATCTGTTCGTGCCGGCCAGGGGCGGGCTCGGAGAGAGCCTGGAGTACCAGGCGAGCACGATCGTCTCGGCGATGGCCAAGCGCACCGGCGCCCAGTACCGGATGCTGCATGTGCCGGACCATCTGAGCGAGGAGGCCTATACGAGCCTCATGCACGAGCCCGGCGTCAAAGAGGTCGTCGGCGTCATCCGCGGAGCCCGCATCGTCATCCACGGCATCGGCGACGCGATGACGATGGCGCGGCGACGGCGAGTGGAATCGGATGTCGTCGAGGAGCTCCGCCAGGAGGGGGCGCTCGCCGAGGCGTGGGGCTACTACTTCGACCGGGCCGGATCCGTCGTGCACAAGATGCCGACCGCCGGCATCCGGCTCGAGGACATCATGACGACCGAGGTTGTCATCGCCGTCGCCGGCGGCAGGTCCAAGGCCGAAGCGATCGCGGCGGTGCTGCGCTTCGGCCACGAGGATGTGCTCGTGACCGACGAGGCGGCCGCGCTGGAGATCGCCGCGATGGCAGACTAGACCGGCGATCCGCGTCGCAACCGCGACCGTGAATGAAGGCGAAGCGGGCTCTGCGCCTGACAGGGGCAGGGCCGAGCGCTTCGCGTTGAAGGATCATGCAGGACCATCACCTAATTTCAGGAGGTTTTCAACCATGGTAAAAGTTGGTATTAACGGATTCGGACGTATCGGACGCAACGTATTCCGCGCCGCTCTGAACAGCAGCGAAGTTCAAATCGTCGCCGTCAACGACCTGACCGACACGAAAACGCTGGCTCACCTGCTCAAATACGACACGACGCACGGCGTGCTGGACGCGACCGTCGAAGCCAAAGAAGGCGCGCTGATCGTCAACGGCCGCGAAATCAAAGTGTTCGCCGAGCGCAATCCGGAAAACCTGCCTTGGTCCTCCGTCGGCGCTGAGATCGTCGTCGAGTCGACGGGCATCTTCACGGCGAAGGAAAAAGCCGAGCTTCACCTGAAAGGCGGCGCGAAAAAAGTCATTATCTCCGCTCCGGCTACGAACGAAGACATCACGATCGTCATGGGCGTCAACGAAGAGAAATACGACGCGGCTTCCCATACGGTCATTTCCAACGCTTCCTGCACGACGAACTGCCTGGCGCCTTTCGCCAAAGTCCTGAACGACAAGTTCGGCATCGTCAAAGGCATGATGACGACGGTCCACTCCTACACGAACGACCAGTCCGTGCTGGACGTGCCGCACAAGGACCTGCGCCGCGCCCGCGCTGCCGCAGAGAACATCATTCCTTCCTCGACGGGCGCTGCCAAAGCCGTCTCCCTCGTTCTGCCTGAGCTGAAAGGCAAGCTGAACGGCATGGCGATGCGCGTGCCGACGAAAAACGTGTCCGTAACGGATCTCGTCGCCGAAGTGAAAAGCAACGTCACGGTAGAAGAAGTCAACGCGGCCCTCAAAGAAGCGGCTGAAGGCCCGCTGAAAGGCATCCTGTACTTCTCCGACGAGCCGCTCGTATCGAGCGACTACAACGGCAACCCGGCTTCCTCCACGATCGACGGCCTGTCCACGATGGTCGTTGAAGGCAACATGGTCAAAGTCGTGTCCTGGTACGACAACGAGTGGGGCTACTCCAACCGTGTTATCGACCTGGCGGCTTACATCGCCTCCAAAGGGCTGTAAGAAGCGGCGCTTAACTGCATAGACAGCGGTAAGGTTAAAGAGGAGAGGCGAGCGTTTCGTTCTCCTCTTTAACGATGTTTAACCCATAGAAACCTATATATCGGGAGGGCGAGCAGCTGTGAGCAAAAAAAGTGTTCGTGATGTGGAAGTAGCAGGAAAGCGCGTCTTCGTGCGCGTCGATTTCAACGTGCCGATGGAAGACGGCGCGATCACCGACGATACCCGGATCCGCGAGACGCTGCCGACGATCCAGCATCTCATCGAAGGCGGCGCGCGCGTCATCCTGGCGGCCCACTTCGGCCGTCCGGGCGGAGAAGTCAAGGAAGAGCTGCGCCTGACCCCGGTCGCGGCGCGCCTGTCCGAGCTGATCGGCAAGCCGGTCGCCAAGGCGGACGACACCGCCGGTCCGGACGCCCAGGCTAAAGCCGCGGCGCTCCAGGACGGCGACGTGCTGCTGCTGGAGAACACGCGCTTCAACGCCGGCGAGGAGAGCAACGATCCGGAGTTCGCCAAGCAGCTGGCTTCCCTGGCCGACCTGTACGTCAACGACGCGTTCGGCGCCGCGCACCGCGCGCATGCTTCCACGGAAGGCATCGCTCATCTGCTCCCGGCCGTATCCGGCCTGCTGATGGAGAAGGAGCTGGACGTGCTCGGCAAAGCCCTGAACAATCCGGAGCGTCCGTTCACCGCGATCGTCGGCGGCTCCAAGGTGAAGGACAAGATCGACGTCATCAACAAGATGATCGAGATCGCCGACAACATCCTCATCGGCGGCGGCCTGAGCTACACCTTCTTCAAGGCGCAAGGCCATGAGATCGGCCAGTCGCTCGTCGACAACTCCAAGCTGGACCTGGCGCTCGAGTTCATCGAGAAGGCCAAGAAGCTCGGCAAGAACTTCCTGCTGCCGGTCGACATCGTCGTCACCGACGAGTTCAGCAAGGACGCCAACACGAACATCGTCGGCGTCGACGGCATCCCTTCCGACTGGGAAGGCATCGACATCGGACCGAAGACGCGCGAGCTGTACGCGAACGTGATCAAGGACTCCAAGCTGGTCGTCTGGAATGGACCGATGGGCGTGTTCGAGATCGAGCCGTTCTCCCACGGCACGCGCGCCGTCGCTCAGGCTTGCGCCGAAACGGCGGGCTACACGGTCATCGGCGGCGGCGACTCCGCGGCGGCGGCCGAGAAGTTCGGCCTTGCGGACAAGATGGACCACATCTCCACCGGCGGCGGAGCATCCCTCGAATTCATGGAAGGCAAAGCCCTCCCGGGCGTTGTCGCCCTTAACGACAAGTAGAGAGGAGAACAACCCATGGCAAGAACCCCGATCATCGCAGGCAACTGGAAAATGTTCAAGACCGTCTCCGAGGCGGTCTCCTTCTTCAACGAAGCGAAAGGCGGCGCTGAGGTCGATGGCGTCGAGAGCGTCATCTGCGCTCCGTTCACGACCCTTCCGGCTCTCGTCGAAGCGGCCAAAGGCACTTCCATCGCCATCGGCGCGCAAAACCTGCACTTCGAGGACAACGGCGCGTACACCGGCGAAATTTCCGGCGTCATGCTGGCCGATCTCGGCGTGAAGTACGTCATCGTCGGCCACTCCGAGCGCCGCGCGTACTTCGGAGAGACGGACGAGATCGTGAACAAGAAGGTCGTCGCGGCGTTCAAGCACGGCCTGACTCCGATCCTGTGCGTCGGCGAGAAGCTCGAGGAGCGCGAGGCCGGCGAGACGAAGGACGTCTGCAAAGTGCAGACGGAGGGCGGCCTGAAAGGCCTGACGGCGGAGCAGGCGGCCGAGACCGTCATCGCCTACGAGCCGATCTGGGCGATCGGCACGGGCAAGTCGTCCACGGCCGAGGATGCCGAGGACGTCATCGCCTATATCCGCCAGGTCGTCGCAGGGCTGTACGACCAAGCGACGGCGGATGCGGTCCGCATCCAGTACGGCGGCAGCGTGAAGCCGGCCAACGTCAAGGAATATCTCGGCCAAGCGAACATCGACGGCGCGCTCGTCGGCGGCGCCAGCCTGGAGCCGGCTTCCTACATCGCCCTCGTCGAGGGGGCGAAGTAAGATGGCTCCCAAACCGGTTGCGCTCATCATCATGGACGGATTCGGCCTTCGCAGCGACATCGTCGGCAATGCCGTCGCGCAGGCGAACAAGCCGAACTATGACCGCTTCCTCGCGGAATATCCGAACACGACGCTGACCGCTTGCGGCGAGGCGGTCGGCTTGCCGGAGGGCCAGATGGGCAACTCCGAGGTCGGCCATCTCAACATCGGCGCCGGCCGCATCGTCTACCAGGATCTGACCCGCATCACCAAGTCGATCCGCGACGGAGAGTTCTACGACAACGACACGCTGATCGGCGCCGTGCGCCACGCCAAGCTGAACGGCAAAAAGCTGCATCTGTACGGCCTCGTCAGCGACGGCGGCGTCCATAGCCATATCGCGCATCTGTTCGCGCTGCTGGAGCTGGCCAAAAAGGAAGGGCTGGAGCAAGTGTACATCCATGCCTTCCTTGACGGCCGCGACGTCGCGCCGGACAGCGCGGTCGGCTACCTGACCGAGCTGCAGGGCAAAATCGAGGAGCTCGGCATCGGCCGCATCGCGACCGTGCAGGGCCGCTACTACGCGATGGACCGCGACAAGCGCTGGGAGCGCGTCGAGAAATCGTACCGCGCGATGGTGTACGGAGACGGCCCGCAGTACACGGACCCGATCCTGGCGGTGCGCGAGTCGTACGAGAAATCCGTCTTCGACGAGTTCGTCATGCCGACGGTCATCGTCGAGGCGGACGGACAGCCGGTCGCGCTGGTCGAGTCCGAAGACGCGGTCGTGTTCTTCAACTTCCGCCCGGACCGCGCGATCCAGCTGTCGCAGGTGTTCACCAACGAAGACTTCCGCGGCTTCGACCGCGGGGACAAGGCTCCGGCCAACCTGTACTTCGTCTGCCTGACGCTGTTCAGCGAGACGGTCGGCGGCTTCGTCGCCTACAAGCCCAAAAACCTCGACAACACGTTCGGCGAGGTGCTCGTGCAGAACGGCAAGACGCAGCTGCGCATCGCCGAGACGGAGAAGTATCCGCATGTGACGTTCTTCTTCAGCGGCGGCCGCGACCAGGAGCTGCCGGGCGAGACGCGCGTGCTCATCAACTCGCCGAAGGTCGCCACGTACGACCTCAAGCCGGAGATGAGCGCCTACGAGGTGGCCGACGCCGCCGTGCGCGAGATCAACTCGGACAAGCATGACGCGATCATCCTGAACTTCGCCAACCCCGACATGGTCGGCCACTCCGGCATGCTGGAGCCGACGATCAAGGCGGTCGAGGCGACGGACGAATGCATGGGACGCGTCGTCGACGCGGTGCTGGCCAAGGGCGGCGTCGTGCTCATCACGGCCGACCACGGCAACGCGGACATGGTCATCGGACCGGACGGACGCCCGTTCACGGCGCATACGACGAATCCGGTGCCGCTGATCGTCACGCAAAAAGGCGTGCAGCTGCGCGAGGGCGGCATCCTCGCCGACATCGCGCCGACGCTGCTCGACCTGATGGAGCTGCCCAAGCCGGCCGAGATGACCGGCCTGAGCCTCATCCGCCCGAGCTGACGGCGGTTGCGGCCGACAGGCGCGGGCCTTTCGGCCCGCGCCTTCGCCCGCACTCGTTCCGCGGCTGGCAATCGGTTATACTGGTTACAGCCTGCTACAACCAACTCAATTCCTTGAAGGAGTGTTCAAACTATGTCTATCATCGTTGACGTATACGCACGCGAAGTGCTCGACTCCCGCGGCAACCCGACCGTCGAAGTCGAAGTATCCCTCGAATCCGGCGGCAAAGGCCGCGCGATCGTTCCGTCCGGCGCCTCCACCGGCGCTTACGAAGCTGTCGAGCTTCGTGACGGAGACAAAGGCCGCTACCTCGGCAAAGGCGTCCTGAAAGCCGTCGAGAACGTAAACACGCTGATCGCTCCGGAAATCATCGGCCTCGACGCGCTCGACCAAGTGCTGATCGACCGCAAGATGATCGAGCTGGACGGCACGCACAACAAAGGCAAGCTGGGCGCGAACGCGATCCTGGCCGTGTCGATGGCGGTGGCGCGCGCGGCTGCGGACGCGCTGGACGTGCCTCTCTACACGTACCTGGGCGGCTTCAACGCCAAGGTGCTGCCGGTGCCGATGATGAACATCATCAACGGCGGCGAGCATGCCGACAACAACGTCGACGTGCAGGAGTTCATGGTGCTGCCGGTCGGCGCGGAAAGCTTCAAGGAAGCGCTGCGCATCGGCGCCGAGATCTTCCACAGCCTGAAGTCCGTCCTCAAGGACAAAGGCCTGAACACGGCTGTCGGCGACGAAGGCGGCTTCGCGCCGAACCTCGGCTCCAACGAAGAGGCGATCACGACGATCATCTCCGCCATCGAGCGCGCGGGCTACAAGCCGGGCGAGGACGTCTTCCTCGGCATGGACGTCGCCTCCACGGAGTTCTACAAGGACGGCAAGTACCACCTCGAGGGCGAAGGCAAGTCCTACACGTCGGCTGAATTCGTGGACCTGCTCGCCGAGTGGGCGGACAAGTACCCGATCCTCACGATCGAGGACGGCTGCTCCGAGGACGACTGGGAGGGCTGGAAGCTGCTCACCGACAAGCTGGGCGGCAAAGTGCAGCTCGTCGGCGACGACCTGTTCGTGACGAACACCGAGCGCCTGGCGGACGGCATCGACAAAGGCGTGGGCAACTCGATCCTCGTCAAGGTCAACCAGATCGGCTCGCTGACCGAGACGTTCGACGCGATCGAAATGGCGAAGCGCGCCGGCTACACGGCGGTCATCTCCCACCGCTCCGGCGAGAGCGAGGACAGCACGATCGCCGACATCGCCGTAGCGACGAACGCCGGCCAGATCAAGACGGGCGCTCCGTCCCGCACGGACCGCGTCGCCAAGTACAACCAGCTGCTCCGCATCGAGGACCAGCTCGGCTCCACGGCCCAGTACGCCGGCCGCAGCGCGTTCTACAACCTCAAAAGCTTCAAGAAATAGAGCTCTCTCATCCTGTCCGCCTTGTGCGGACAGGATTTTTTTAGGTTCGTTAGGCCAAAATCACAAACAAACGGCGCAAAAACCGGCATAGCCCGCCGTTCCCTGAAAACGCTATACTGAGGCTAGGCTAGACGAACCTATCGAACAGGCGGTGTTTAAGCGATGGCAAAACCTCAAGTCGGACTGCAGCTGTATACGCTGCGCGACCAGACGGAAAAAGACTTCCTCGGCACGATCCGCAAGGTCGCTGATATGGGCTATAAGTACGTGGAATTCGCGGGCTACTTCAACACGAGCCCGGCGGATCTGAACAAGGTGCTGGAGGAGACGGGCATCCAAGCGGTGTCCGCGCATGTCGGCCTGAACTTCAACGATCCGAACAAGATGGAGGCGGACCTGGCGGAGCAGATCGAGTACGCAAAGGCGATCGGCCTCAAGTATCTGATTACGCCGTGGGCTCCGCTGCCGGAAAACCCGCAGCTGGAGGACGTGGACAGCCTGGCCTCGACGCTTGAGAAGGCGGCCCGCCAGGTGAAGGAGGCCGGCCTGATCTACGGCTATCACAACCATGACTTCGAGTTCAAGCAAGTCGACGGAACTCCGGTCATCGACCTGCTGCTGCAAAAAATTCCGGCCGACCTCATGATCATGGAGTTCGACCTCGGCTGGGTGCATATGGGCGGCCAATCGCCGGTCGAATACGTGCAGCGCTACGCAGGACGCACCCCGATCGCGCATCTGAAGGACTTCGGCGTCGGACGCCGCGACACCGAGGTCGGCAGCGGCTCGGTCGAGTTCGACCCGGTATTCGCGATCGCCGAGGAAGCCGGCATCGAATATTTCATCGTGGAGCAGGAGGAGTTCGCCAGCTCCTCGCTCGAAAGCGCCAAGCTGAGCCTCGACTATTTGCGCGGCAAAGGCTACTAGGCCCGCGGACGCAGCCCTTCCGCAGGAAGCCCGTTCGGACCGGTAGGGTTCGGACGGGCTTTTTCGGAGCGGAAAGGACGCGCTTGTTTCCACAGGCCTGGCTATGGTACAATGAAACCGCTGTTTATGATTTGGTTTTGCCCATGCAAGCCGCTTGCTGGCCGCAGGAGACGGCCTGCATGTGCAAAACTCATAGCGGCAGGCAGCCGGGAGGCTGTACGAAGGCTGGGAGGTAACGTACGCATGGATATTTTCCTGAAGATTCTGCTCGTGATTTTTTCCCTCGGACTGATTGCGGTAGTTCTGCTGCAAAAAGGTAAGAGCGCTGGCCTCTCCGGAGCGATTTCCGGCGGAGCGGAGCATCTGTTCGGCAAGCAGAAGGCGCGCGGCCTGGACCTGTTCCTGCAGCGCCTGACGATCGGGCTCGCCGCCGGATTCTTCATCGTCGCGCTGCTGGTCGCCTACCTGAAATAGCACGGAATACAGCCTTGAGGAAGCGGGGGAATCCCCGCTTTTTCTTTATATTCCGGAACGTTGGCGGTTGATGAGGCCCGAATTCGTGTATACTATCAAGGAGATAGAAGTGGCTGGATCTGCCAGGATAGCAGGACGGGTCCTTACGGCACGAGGTGAGAAGGAGAACATGACCATCGAACATCAAACATTGCTCGACTTGATGAACCAGCCGGCTTACAAGCCGATGACGTATCAAGAACTGGAACGGCAGCTCGGCATCGACAACGCCTCCGATTTCAAGGCGTTCCTGAAGCTGCTCAATGAGCTGGAGGATCAAGGAGCGATCTTCCGCAACGACGCAGGCGCATACGGCCTGCCGCAGCATATGGACCTGCTCAAGGGCCGCCTTCAGGTGCATGCCAAAGGCTTCGCGTTCCTGCTGCCCGAGGACAAGACCCACCCCGACGTCTATATCGGGGCGAACGATCTGAACACCGGCATGAACGGCGACACCGTGCTCGTCCGCGTCCAGACGCGCGGACCGGGCGGCGGACGCATGGAAGGGGAAGTCGTGCGCGTCGCCGAGCGGGCCGTCAAGCAGTTCGTCGGCACGTTCGAGAGCCATGAGAGCTTCGGCTTCGTCTCGCCGGACGACAAGCGCCTCGGCCGCGACATCTTCATCCCGCAAGGCTCGTTCGGCGGAGCGGTGACCGGCATGAAGGTCGTCGTCGACATCACGCACTACCCGCAGGGCCGCGCCGCGGCTCAGGGCGAGGTCGTGGAGGTGCTCGGACACAAGAACGATCCTGGCGTCGACATCCTGTCGATCATCCGCAAGCATCAGCTGCCGGAGAGCTTCCCGGACGACGTGATGGCGGAGGCCGAGGCGGCTCCCGACTCCATCACGGAGGAGGAGATCGTCAGCCAGGGCCGGCGCGACCTGCGCGCCAAGACGATCGTCACGATCGACGGCGAGGACGCCAAGGACCTCGACGACGCGGTCAACGTCGAGCGGCTGCCGAACGGCAACTACCTGCTCGGCGTCCACATCGCCGACGTCAGCTACTACGTCCGCGAGCGCAGCGCGCTCGACCAGGAAGCGTACCGCCGCGGCACGAGCGTCTACTTGACCGACCGCGTCATCCCGATGCTGCCGCATCGGCTGTCCAACGGCATCTGCTCGCTGCATCCGCAGGTCGACCGGCTGACGATGAGCTGCGAGATGGAGTTCGACGCCTCGACGCTGAAGCGCGTGCGCCACGACATCTTCACGAGCGTCATCCGTTCCAAGGAACGCATGTCGTATACGAACGTGCGCAAGATTCTGACTCCGGTGGAGGAAGAGACGGCGGAAGCGATCGTGGCGGACGAGTCTCTGGAGCCGTTGCAAGCGTCTCAGGCGGACTTCGCGTCCGACGAGGCGGAGTTCGACCCGAGCCTGAGCGCGCCGGCCGAAAAGCTGCCTCCGGGCGGCATGGGCACGATCGTCGCCGACGATGACGGCGGCGTGCCGCGCCAAGCGGAGGAGGAAGAGGAGCCGTTCGTCGAGGCCTCGAGCGACGAGGACGAGGATGAAGGCGTCCGTCAGCCGGAGCGGCTGAGCCGTCCGTCGGACATGGGCCTCATCATTCCCGGAGGCGATGCCGGCAGTCCGGGCGAAAATGCCGACGAGGAGTTCGCTGCCGATGACGAGCAGGATGCTCCGGCCGCGCAGGCGGACGACGGCGAGCCGTATCCGCTGCGCGGAGCCGGAGCCGGCGGACCGACGCGCTCCCGCGAGTCGGACAATCCTTGGATGGCGCAGGAAGCGCAGCCGGTCATCAACAACAAGCCGATCCGCAAGGCGGAGAAGGTGCGCACGCGGCAGGAGGACTTCGACCAGCTGGACGCCTTTGCCGGCGGACAGGCTCCGGCTTCTCAGCCGGCCGAGACGGATGCCGAGCGCGAAGCGCGGCTCGCCGCCGAGCGCCAGGACCGCGCCGAGCGGCGCGCGGAGCGCGAGCAGCTGCTGGAGCGCTATGCCGAGCTCGTGCCGACGTTCCAGCTGATGGAGGAGCTCGCGATGAAGCTCCGCCGCCAGCGCATGAACCGCGGCGCGATCGACTTCGATTTTTCGGAATCGAAGATTCTCGTGGACGACGAAGGCAAGCCGACCGACATCATCAAGCGCGATCGCACGATCGCCGAGATGATCATCGAGGAGTTCATGCTGGCGGCGAACGAGACGGTGTCCGAGCATTTCTTCTGGCTCAAGGTGCCGTTCCTCTACCGGGTGCACGAGAATCCGGAGGGCGAGAAGCTGATGACGTTCATCCAGATCGCCTCGAACTTCGGCTACTCGGTGCGCGGCAAGAACAACACGGTCCATCCCAAGGCGCTGCAGTCGCTGCTCGAGGAGATCAAGGGCACCAAGGAAGCAACGGTGCTTTCGACGATGATGCTGCGCTCGATGAAGCAGGCGCGCTACGATGCCCAGAGCCTCGGCCACTACGGCCTGGCGGCGGAGTACTACAGCCACTTCACGTCGCCGATCCGGCGCTATCCGGACCTGGTGATCCACCGGATCATCCGCGAGGTGCTGGAAAATGGCGGCACGCTGTCCGAAGCCCGCATCGAGGCGCTTGCCGCCCGCATGCCGGACATCGCCCAGCAGTCGTCGGAGCGCGAGCGCGTGGCGGTCGACGCCGAGCGGGATACGGATCAACTCAAGAAATGCGAGTTTATGCTCGATAAAGTAGGAGAAGAGTTCACGGGCCTCATCAGCAGCGTGACCGGCTTCGGAATTTTCGTGGAGCTGCCGAACACGGTAGAAGGTCTCATAAGGCTAAGCAGCCTGAACGACGATTACTACCACTTTGACGATCAGCAGATGATCCTCATCGGTGAGCGCACCTCCAACATGTATCGCATCGGAGACGAGGTGAAAGTGCGCGTGGAGCGGGTAGATATGGATGATCATCAGATTGACTTCGCGATGGTCGAAGGTGGTTCGCGCGGAGCCGCTCAAGGAGGCGGAGCGCGCGGGAAGGGCCGCGGAGCCAAAGGGCGCCGCGGCAAGGAAGCCGCCGGCCGTGCAGGCGGCCAGCAAGGCGGCGCAGCCGCCGGGCGCGCCGGCGCAGCCGCCGGGCGCGCCGGCGCAGGCGGCAGGCCCGCCGCGCAGGGCGGCGGGTCGCCGGCAGCGCCGGCGAGCGGCGCGCGTCCGAGCGCGCAGCGCGGACGCGGAGCCGGCGAAGCCGGCGGCCGCGGCCCGGGCGGAGCCGGGCGCGGTCCTCGCGGGGCGGCGGCGGCAGAGGCCGCCGCGACAGCGGGTTCGGCCCTAACGGCTGGCGGGGCAGCATGCCGGAGGATATCCCGAACGTGCGGGATGACAACCCTTGGAGCGTGCGCGAGGGCGGCAAGATCGAGAGCACGAAGCGCACGGACATGTGGGGCTTGCCGGTGCCGCCGGCCAGCCTCGGCAACCGTGGCGGTCGTCCGGGCGCAGGCCCGGCAGCGGACCGCAGCCGCGGACGCGGGCCGTCTCCGGACGGCGCGCCGCGCGGCGGACGCCCTAAGGGCGGACGCGGTCCGACGATCAGCGGGGCTTCCGCTGCAGAGGGCCAGACGGCCGCAGGCGTGCCGCAGGAGCAGGCCTCCGGCGGAGCCAAGGCGAAGCGCAAGCGCCGCAAAGGCAGCAGCACGGCGCCGTCCATCCGCGAAGTGACGCGGGCGGACATCGCCGATCTGTTCCGGGACATGGATCCGGAATCGCGCGCTTCCGTCACGCCGGACGCGGTTCCGGCCGAGGGCGGCTCCAAGCGCAGCCGTTCGCGCCGCAAGAAGAACAAAGGCGCCGCAGGCGCTCCGCCGGTGAGCGGCGGCGATGCGGGAACGAATCCGAGCTCCGCGCCTCAGGGCGGATCGGACTCCGCGGAGTAAGCAGACATGGACAGGGGTTGCCGAACCGGCAATCCCTGTTTTCAACGAAAGGAGGAGATCGAGGCATGGCCAAAAACAAAGATCAGTCGCAGAAGCCGCTCGCTCAGAACAAGAAGGCCTCGCATGATTACTTCATCGAGGAGACATACGAGGCCGGCATGGTGCTGATGGGAACGGAGATCAAGTCGCTGCGGACCGGACGGGCGAACTTGAACGATGCGTTCGCGACCGTGCGGAACGGCGAGATATTCCTTAACAACCTGCATATCAGCCCGTTCGAGCAAGGCAACCGGCATAATCCGACCGATCCGACGCGCGCGCGCAAGCTGCTGCTGCACAAGGCGCAGATCGCCAAGCTGTACGGCCAGTCCAAGCAGGATGGCTACTCGATCGTCCCGCTCAAGATCTACGTGCGCAACGGCTACGCCAAAATCCTGATCGGACTCGGCAAGGGCAAGAAGCAGTACGACAAGCGCGAGTCCGCCGCCAAGCGGGATGCCCAGCGCGACATTCAGCGGGCGCTGCGGGAGAAGCAGAAGGTGGCTCGCTAAACCGGGAGGAGGCGAATCGTCGATTCCGGGCCGGGCCTCGCGCTGCTCAAAGTCTCGCGCTGCCGAAGCAGGCGCAAGAGTTGCTGCTGCCTATCTGCTTCCAGCGTTTCGCTTCGCTTTTTCCGATTCACCTGTGGTATACTAGGGGTATCAAGTTACGTTGGCTTTGAATTTGCAATGCTGTGCGAGTGTCTCGCTCAGTCCTTGCGCTTCGGACCGCCGCGCGGCTGCTGCAGCTTAGGTGTATGCGCCGGCAGGACGGATCTGTCCGGGGGCGTTTATGGATTCGACGGGGGTAGTTCGAGCATGGGTTGCGGGTAGTGGGGACGCGTCCGCTTCATCAACGCTAAAGCCTATTAAATGGCAACCAACGTACAACTTTAGCAGCAGCCTAAGAAACTGTATGCTAAGCTCCTCTCCAGCATCGCCTATGTGCCGGATGTAGGGGCTCACCCTTAGTAGGCTACGCTGTTCGGTCTCCGCCTGGGGTCGGCAGAAGAAGACAATCAGGCTGACTTGTGAGATAGCCGGTTACGGGGCGCTCTTGCAAGTGACATCAAATCCGTGACTACACCCGTAGATGCCTGTGTGCCGTTGCCTTCGGACAGGGGTTCAAATCCCCTCGCCTCCATTAAAAGAAAACCCACAACCCGAAAAGGTTGTGGGTTTTTGCTTTATCTGGATTTGAATGTAGAAGACGAATTCTTGCTTGGACTAAAAAAAGAGGAAGAAAAGGGAATAAAATTCGCTATAATAAGGCGAAACCATTCCTTTGTTGTCATTATAGTCGTGTCAGGGGGCTGTTCAGTTGACGCCAGCGCAGTTTGAAGAAACCGTAAAGAAATTGGAAGAGAAATCTCGGATCAGCCCATCTGCCTATCGGATGAAGGTGCTGGGTATTGTCGGGCTGGGCTTCGCCTATTTGATCGGCATCCTGCTTCTTCTCGCAGGAAGCATAGCGGCGCTTGTCGTCGGGCTCTCGGGGAAGGCGTCCGTGCTGCTCGTCAAGCTCGTCCTTCCGCTGGCCGGCCTGATCTGGATGCTGGTCCGCTCGCTACGCATCAAGTTCGACGAGCCCGAAGGCATCCCTCTGACCCCGATCAATGCTCCCGGACTGTTCCGCGAAATCAGCGGCCTGGCGTCCAGCCTGCGGACGCTCCGCATCCACAAGGTGCTGCTGACCCCGGAGTTCAATGCCTCGGTCGTGCAGATTCCTCGCTTGGGCCTTTTCGGATGGCAGCGCAACTACCTGATGATCGGACTGCCTCTTCTCCAGGCGATGCCGATGAACGAGTTCCGCGCCGTGCTGGCTCATGAGATGGCCCATCTGTCCCGGTCCCACAGCAAGTTCCATGGCTGGATCTATCGGGTGCGCCGGGCATGGGGCCAGCTGATGGACAAGCTGGAGGAAAAGGACAGCGCCTGGGTCCTGCTGTTCCAACGGTTTTTGGACTGGTACAGTCCCAAGCTTGGCGCATATACGTTTGTCCTGGCACGGGACAACGAGTATGAAGCCGACCGGCTCGCCGCGGATGCCGCTGGAGCCCGCTCCGTCGCTTCGGCTCTTCTGCGGATCCGAATCGCTGGAGCCCGTCTGCAGTCCGACTTCTGGCCCGGATTGGAGCGGCGGGTCCGAGGAGCGGAGCCCATGCCTGCCGTGCACTCCTTGATGGGACAGGAGCTCGCCCAGCCGCAGCCGGCAGCGGAAGCAGAGCGGCTTCTGCGGGAGGCGATGCTTGTAGAGACGGCATACGACGATACGCATCCTTCTCTGCGCGACCGTCTGGAGGCGCTGCAGCAGACCGCTTCCGTGCCTGATCCTGCCTATGCCTCTTGCCTTCAGGAGCTGCTGGGAAGCTCTGCGGAGGAGCTTACATCCCGCCTGGACGACCAATGGAAGCAAGAGACGGCCGACTCCTGGGCAGAGCGAGTGGAGAGCTATCGGGAGATGGCCAAGGAGCATGCCGAGCTGAGCCGCCTGGATTCGGATGAACTGACCGACAATCAGCTATGGGGCTTGGCTCGCCTCGAGGAAGAGCTGAACGGCCCGACTTCCGCGCTCCCGCTGTACGAGCGGCTGATCGCCCGCAATGATCGGCTCGCTCACGCCTATGCGGCTGCCGGAAGGGCGCTCATGAAGCAGGAGGGGGCGGCGATGGAAGCGCAGGCGGCGGCTTACTTGAGCCGTGCTGCTGAGCTGGACGAGGATTATGCGCTGAGCGCCTATGGCGAGCTGGCGGATTATTGCACCCGGATCGGCATGGCCAGGGAAGCCGAGCAATACCGGGACAAGCAGGTCCGATTCCTGGAGCGGCTCCGTCAAGGGCAGCTGGAGCGCGCTTCGGTGCTGCCGACCGATTCCTTCGTGCCGCATGGCCTGGAAGCGTACGAGCTGGCTCCGCTGACGCAGGAGCTGAGGCAGTACCCGATCTTGCGGGAAGCCTATCTCGTGCGGAAAGTCGTGACGCATTTCCCGAACAAGCCGAAGTTCGTACTCCTCATCCGCAACAAGCGGAAATGGAGGGTGTGGAGCCGTACGCTTGCTCGGCTGATGGTCCGGAATCTGACCAAGGAGGAAGCGCTCCCGAGCGGGACGAGCATCATCGTGCTGAACACGTCCCGCCGGTTCAAGCCGGTTCAAGAGCAGGCTCTTCTTCATCCGCATGGAGTGCTGTTTCGTAGGGAATCGGCCTGGACGCCGGCGGCGATGCTCCGCAGCCTGTCCTCCCGGAGGATGATGGAGGCGATCGCCAAAAGAAGGACCGGTGCGGTCCGCTTCTGGCTGGCCATGGGCGCCGATCCGAATCGGATCGAGCAGGGGATGCTGCCTCTGTCGATGGCGGCAAATCAGGAGGATCTCGTCACGATGAAGCTCTTGGCGGAAAAAGGCGCCCGCATCGACGAGAAGAATGAGGACGGCAACACGCCATTATTCTGGGCAGCGTATCAGGGGGACGAGGAAGCGGTGAACTGGCTGCTGGAGCAAGGGGCGGATCCGAACGTGCGGTATCTGACCGGACGTTCCGTGCTGTCGGCAGTATGCATGCACGGTCATGCAGCCGTGCTGAAGATCCTTTTGAACGCCGGCGCCCGGCCGATCTACACCTGCCATGCAGACGGTGAGACGCCTCTGATGATCGCGGCCTACAACGGGCGTGCGGAATGCGCCTCGCTGCTGCTGGCCGCAGGAGCGGACCCGGAGGTTCGGGACAAGCACGGCAATACGGCGCTCAGCTTCGCCAAGGACTGCGGCCACGAATCCGTCGTTCAGGCGCTGCTCGACCATGCTTCCCAGGAGCGGCCTGCTTGAGGACATGTCCCCAAGCGTAGAGGTGCCTTCTGGGATGGCTCCTTTTTGTCTCGGCCTTCACCTGGATGGGGCATAGGCAAAAACAATACAGAGGGTGCTTCAAAGCCAAGGCTTTGAGGCACCCTCTGTAGCATTCGGAAGAGCCCTTCGCCGGGGGCTCTAAAGAACGATGAGTAAGATCATTCAGGCATTGGGACGCAATGCGCCTCGATGATTGCAGCTGCATGGTGACGGTCGAATCGATGATTGACCATATCCACCGTAAAATCCTCGGCTTCTTTTGCGTCCATTATAAATTGCTGTTGGTTGTAACGAAGAGAAATCACCATGGCCGTAAATGCCGTACGTTTATTCGCATTATGAAAGGGATGGTTTTGTCCAAGCGACTCGAACAAGGCTGCTGCTTTATCGAAAATCGTTGGATAAGCATCTTGGCCCAAAACAGATGTTTGAGGACGATGAAAGGCTGACTCGAGCAATCCAGCTTCTTTGACGCCCACTTGTTCGCCCGGACTGTAAACCCGAATCATCGCTACATTAATGGCGATCGCTTCCGCGACTGAAAGATAGCGAATCGGAGTCATCTGTCCTTAAGTCCATGAAGCGTCTTGTCGTACTGCTCCATAACTTCGGATAGAGTATCCATGAAGTCTGCGCTGATTCCCTCAGGCAGAGAGACTTTGGTTGATTTCCTAATCTTGATTTCACCTGTAGCG
The DNA here is from genome assembly GCF_009649995.1 of Paenibacillus sp. B01. Lineage (NCBI taxonomy): Bacteria > Bacillati > Bacillota > Bacilli > Caryophanales > Paenibacillaceae > Paenibacillus > Paenibacillus sp. B01. The sequence continues at coordinate 334,296 of NZ_CP045802.1, forward strand.
GGACTCACTTCAATGCTGACCAGATCGCCCTGCTCCGCTCCGATCTGCTTCAGCGCTTCAGTCAGCGTCAAGCCAAGGCTGTTGCCGATTCGGGTCACTTTTCGTTCCATTTCAACCACCCTGTTCATGGAAATCCCTCCTTAGGAGTATATTCAACTGTTATAACAATTATACAACATTGGAGTAGATGTTTAATGACAACGTCCCCAGTATCTCCCTGATCTCTCTGCCGTCCGCCAGGCAGGAGTTGCCGCGCGAACCGCGAATTCAAGGGTATCCTTTTCGCGAGGTGACGCCATGCTCGATCTGCGCCGGATGTTCGTCGAGGAAGACAGCAGGATGAGCCGGTGGTTCAGGTTCTCCTCCCTGCGCAAGCGGATCATGCTGTTTCTGATCGTCGGCTTCGCGTGCTTCGCCATGCTGATGGCCGCGGTGTCCTACAATGCGATCTATACGATGCAGCGCGACAAGATCAAGACGTCCATGGCGTTCAATCTGTATCAGCAAAGCAGCAAGCTGAACCAGCTCTACAGCCATCTGCTCCAGGTCACGCAGCAGATGGCGCCGGAAGGCACGGTCGGCAACCTGACGGAGGCGTACCTCGCCGCGCCCGACTCCTACCGGCAGCTGCTCCTCTCGCGGGACATCGCCTACAATATCGGCCTGATCACCTTCTCCAACCCGTCCATGGAGCTGGTCATGTACTACGACGAGGCGAAAGGCCAGGCCTCCTACTCCAACCTCCCGCTTCGCGAAAGCTTCCATCTGAGCGCGCTGCCCGATGCGGCCGCCTCGGCAGGGATCGCCTATCAATCTCCCCATCTCTCGATGTGCCGGTTCAGCGACGATCAAGTCGTATCGGTGACGCGGGAAATCCGATTCTCCGACGGGACGGAGCGCGTCGTCTATGTCGAAGCCAGAGCCGAAATCATCACCGACATGAAAACGCTTACGGACAACTTGGACCTGCCGTACATCCTGCTCGTCGCCGATGCCGCGGGCAAGGTGACCTACAGCAGCGCTCCGAATGCCTACGCCGCCGGAGCGAGCCTGCAGCTGAACGGAGAATCCGGCATGACGGACGGCTACGTCTGGAACCGGGTGCAGGGCGAGTACGGCTATGACCTGGCGCTGCTGCTTCCCGTATCGAGCTACAACCGCGAGCTGTATGCCTGGAAAAACCACATGCTCTGGATCGTCTGCGCCGCCCTGCTGACGATGCTCCTGCTCATGCTGCTGCTGCGCCGGCTGATCAATCGGCCGTTCCGCTTGATCGAGAAGGAAATGAAGACGTTCGGCAAAGGCTACATGGGCACCCGGACGGTCCATACGGGCATGCTGGAGTTCGACCGCATCTTCGACCAGTTCAACGTCATGAAGCGGCAGATCCAGCAGCTGATGATGGAGGCGGAGCAGAAGGAAAAGCGCCGGCATCAGCTGGAGCTGGAGAAGCTCGCCAGCCAGATCAACCCGCATTTTCTGATGAACACGCTCAACTCCATGCGGTGGCTGGCGGCGCTGCACAAGCAGGAGGAGATCGAGAAGTTCGCGGCGGCGCTGATCGCGCTGCTCAGCTACAACCTGGGCAAGTCGAACGAAGCGGCTACGCTGCGATCGGAGCTGCAGGTCATGGCGACGTACCTGGAGCTGCAGCAGATGCGCTATGACTTCGAGGTGAGGCTGGACGTCGAAGAGGGCTGTTATCTCGACTGTCCCGTCGCCCGCTTCATCCTGCAGCCGATCGTGGAAAACGCCGTCTGCCACGGCATCGACGACAACGGAAGGCTGGACATCGTCGTTCGTCCCGATCCGTCGACGGAGACGGTCGCCATCGTCATCCGCGACGACGGCAAGGGGCTGAGCCGCGAGACGCTGGAGCTGCTGCAGCGCGAGACGCCGGACGAGCGGCAGGCGGGCTGGGGCATCGGCTTGCGCTATGTCCGCTCGATGCTGGAATCGTTCTACGGCTTCAAGGCGCGCCTGACGATCGAGGGCGGCCCGAACGAGGGCACGACGGTGACGCTGCTGCTGCCCTATTCCCTTCCCCAAGCAAAGGAGCGAGCGATATGATCCGGGTGCTGATCGTCGACGACGACAAGCTGGCGCGCAAGGGCTTGATCTCCATCCTGCCCTGGTCCCGGCATGGCATGACCGTAGTGGGCGAGGCGGCGAACGGCGCGAAGGCGCTGGAGTTCATGGAACGGCAGGAGGTCGATCTGCTGTTCGTCGACCTCTCCATGCCGGTCATGTCCGGCCTGGAGCTGCTGCGCATCGTCCAGAGCCGCTTCCCGGACGTGCGGTCGGTCGTGCTGTCTTTTCACGAGGAGTTCGAAAGCGTGCAGACGGCATACCGGCTGGGCGTGCTGGACTATCTGTCGAAGGTCCGGCTGGAATCCGAGGACGACGAGCAGATCCTGCAGCGGATCCGCGAGCGGCTCGCAAGCGAGACGCCGCGCTCTGCTCCTGCCGCGGCTGCTCCCGGCAGCGTCCCTCTTCCCGCGGAGGAGGACTGGACCGCGCTCGAGGCTCAGTGGCGCTCGCTGCACTGGCTGTACAGCGAGGCGCTGTTCCAGCGCCTCTGCCAGCGGACGGCGGAGGCAGGCGTCTCCGTGCGCCGGCTGGCCGGGCTGTTTCCCCGCATCCTCGCGCCGCTGGAGAACGTCCATGCGCCGGACTTCGGGCGGCTGGCGGAAGCGGGCGACGTCGCCGCCGCCCTGCAGTGGATGCGCGACTGCCGCTCGGTGATCTACGCTCAGGTCGCGGCGGCCTCCGACGGCGCCACGACGATGGAGAGCATGCTGAAGGCCGTCCTGTTCATCCGGGAGCGGGCTACCGGCGTGCTGCATGCCGAAGACGCGGCCGAGCATGTGCATATGAGCCGCAGCTACTTTTGCCAATGCTTCAAGAAGTGGACCGGCTCGACGTTCAACGAGTACTTGCGGCAGGAGCGGATCCGCGCCGCCGAGCGGCTGCTGTGCGAGACGAACCGCTCCATCGGCTGGATCGCCAATGCGGTCGGCTACAGCGATTCCAAATATTTCTCCCAGCTTTTTCACGAACAGACGTCGCTGCTGCCGTCGGAATTCCGCGCCCAGCACCACAAGGGGGAGGAATGATCGCTGCGGACGAAACATCTGACCGCCCCTGCCGCAGAGGCCGCCGAAAAAGGCGGCACAGCTCCCCGACTTTTGTGAAGCGCTTTCATATTACAATGGGAAAGCACCGATTCAAGGGGAGGGATCTTATGAAACGAACGATGGCCACGATGCTGGCCGCCTTCATGCTGGGGCTAAGCCTGACCGCCTGCTCATCTTCCAACTCGACGAATACGGACGCGCAGGCGCCCGCGGAATCGTCCGGCCCGGCGCTGTCGGGAGACGATCTGGCGTTCTACCGATTCCCGGAGCCGGTCGACGTCCATATCGGCATGCCGGTCGATCCGACCGACAAGACGCTGCCGGCGGGCGACAGCGTCAGCAACAACCAGTACACGCGCTACCTGAAGGAAAAGTACAACATCAACGTCATCGTGGACTGGACGGCGGCGACCGGCAACGACTTCAAGCAGAAGGTGAGCCTGACGATCGCCTCCGGCAAGCTGCCGGACGGCATGGTCGTCGACGACCGCTCGTTCATGACGAAGGCGGCCAGCTCCGGCTTGCTCTACGACATCACCGACCTGTTCCAGCAATACCAGTCGACTCAGGTGAAGGACATCATGGAGAGCACCGGCGGCCGCGCCATGGATAACGCCAGCTACAAGGGCCGGATGGTCTCGCTGCCCAACATTACCGTCGACACCGACGGCGTCCACCTGCTCTGGATCCGCAAGGACTGGCTCGACAAGCTCGGGCTGCCGGTGCCGAAAACGCTGGCCGACATCGAGAAGACCGCCCAGGCGTTCAAGGACGGCAAGCTCGGCGGCGCGAACACGATCGGCATCGCCGGACCGTCGAAAAACACGTTCCCTTACGCTACCTTCCTCACCTCGTCCAACAACCTGGGAGGATTCGATCCGCTGTTCGGCGCGAAGGACGCCTACCCGGGGTACTGGCTCGACAACGGCGACGGCTCGGTGACGTACGGAACCTTGACGGAGCAGACCAAGGACACGCTGGCGACGCTGGCCGACTGGTACAAAAAAGGGCTGATCGATCCCGAGGCCGGCACCCGCGACAACGTCGGCGATCCGATCAACGCGAACCAGACGGGCATCTTCTTCGGCCCTTGGTGGAGCGGCGGCTACGGCAACGGCGATTCGTTCAAGAACGATCCGACGGCCAACTGGCAGGCCTATCCCGTCTACACCGACGACGGCAAGTGGAACGCGCATATGAAGACGACCGGCAGCACCTATACGCTCATCAGCAAAAACGCCAAGCCCGATGTCGTCAAGGCGATCCTCATCATGAACAACGCGCTCGTCCGCGACGAGGCGACGTTCGACCTGTCGGTAGCGGTCGGCTGGTATCCGCTGCGCAACGTCATGGCCGCGGCCAACGAGACGGAGTACGAATACGCCGAGCTGCTCAAGGTGCTCAAGGGCGAGACGCAGGCCGAGGACTACAACGTGCCGAACAGCCTGTACAAGCTGATGTACGCCGACGCCAAAAAAGTGAAGGACGTCATCAAGCCGCCCTATGACGAGCTGAACGTCAGCAACTTCAATACGGCGAACTTCGGCGACTTCCAGCGCCTCTACTCGCTGCTGATCGGCGATCGTCCGTTCTCGACCGTGCCGATCGACAAAAAGGTGTTCAGCGTCACCTACAACCAGACGCCGACGATGGAGACGAAGTGGGCCAACCTCAAGAAGCTGGAGGACGAGACGGTGCTGAAAATCATTCTGGGCCAGGCGCCGATCGATTCCTTCGACAAGTTCGTGAAGGACTGGAAAGCTCAAGGCGGAGACGAGATCACGGCCGAAGTCGCCGAGCTGCTGAAAAAATAACGAGTTGCCGGCCAGCGGCTCCGGCTGCCTGCGAAAAGGCGGCCGGAGCCTGCGGCAAGCCGGCGAGTCCGTGAAGGGGGATCGGCGGCCATGAGAAGAATGAACGTCGAGAAGCATTACTATCTGATGCTGCTGCCGGGGATGGTCTGGCTCGTCCTGTTCAGCATCGTGCCGATGGCCGGCATCGTGATGGCGTTCCAGAACTACAATCCGGGGGCGGGCCTGCTGAAGTCGCCGTGGGTCGGACTGGACAACTTCCGGTACATGTTCCAGCTGAGCGACAGCCGGACGGTCATCGTCAATACGTTCATCATCGCCATCGGAAAAATCGTGCTCAATCTGATCATTCCGCTCGTCTTCGCGATCCTGCTGAACGAGCTTCGGCATCTGCGCTTCAAAAAGCTCGTGCAGACGGTCGCCTATCTGCCGCACTTCCTGTCCTGGGTCATCATGGCGACGATCGTCATCGGCATTTTCGGCTATTACGGCGTCGTCAACACGGTGCTCGGCATGTTCGGCGTGAGTCCGCAGCTGTTCATGGCGGATGCCGGCATCTTCCGCCAGCTGCTGGTCGGCACCGACGTGTGGAAGGAGTTCGGCTACAACGCCATCATCTACCTGGCGGCGCTGACCGGCATCAACCTCAACCTATACGAGGCGGCCGCGATCGACGGCGCCAGCCGCTGGCAGCTGATCCGGAACGTGACGCTGCCCGCGATGACGACGACGGTCGTCCTGCTCGGCGTGCTCAGCCTCGGCAACGTGCTCAACGCCGGGTTCGACCAGGTGTACAACCTGTACAATCCGCTCGTCTACTCGACCGGGGACATCCTCGACACGTGGGTATACCGCCTCGGCCTGCAGAACCTGCAATTCTCGCTGGCGACGGCGGCGGGACTGTTCAAGTCGGCCATCAGCTTCGTGCTGATCGTCGTCTCGTACCGGCTGGCCTACCGCTATGCGGATTACACGGTGTTCTAAGGGAGGGAGACGGCATGGTCCAAAGCAAGACATTCGGCTCGAGGGCGTTCGACGGCGCCAATTACGTGCTGCTCGCCCTTCTGCTGTTCAGCTGCCTGTATCCGCTCTGGTATACGTTCTGCGTGTCGATCTCCGACAAGGCCGCCGCCAACGCGGGCCTCGTGACGATCTATCCGATCGGCTTCTCCTTGGCGTCCTACAAGGAAATCCTGGGCGACGCGCTGTTCTTCAACTCGTTCTGGATCTCCATCCAGCGCACCGTGCTCGGCACGGGGCTGTCGCTGTTCGTGTCGGTGCTGATGGCTTACCCGCTCGCCAGGCCCTCCCGGGAATTCCGGCTGCGCAACGTGTTCATGTGGATCCTCGTGTTCTGCATGCTGTTCAGCGGCGGGCTGATCCCATGGTATCTGACCGTCCAGAGCTACGGCCTGATCAACTCGATCTGGGCGCTCGTGCTGGCCGGAGGCTTGCCGGTGTTCAACGTCATCCTCATCATGAACTTTTTCCGCAACCTGCCCAAGGAGCTGAACGAAGCCGCCGTCGTCGACGGCGCCGGCCCGTGGGCGATCCTGTTCCGCGTCTATCTGCCGTGCTCGATTCCCGTGCTGGCAGCTGTGGCTCTGTTCATCGGCGTGTACCATTGGAACGAGTTTTTCAACGGGCTCGTGCTGATGAACACCTCCGACAAGTACCCGCTGCAGACGTACATCCAGCAGCTGGTCGTCAACATCCCGACCGGGACGAACCTGACGCCCGACCAGTACAAGAAGCTGTCTGAGCTGTCCAACCGGACGCTGAACTCGGCCAAGGTGTTCATCGCGATGGTGCCGATGCTGATCGTCTATCCGTTCCTGCAGAAATATTTCGTGTCGGGCATCATGCTCGGAGCGGTGAAGGAGTAGGACTCGGTCCTACTCCTTTCTTTTCGTTTGAAAGTCGCCCCGAATGAACTTCTCTCCCCATTCGCATAGCTGGTCCAAAATGCCGCTGAGCGATTGTCCAAGCTCGGTCATCTCATAGACGACCTTGGGAGGCACCTCGTTGTAGACGGTCCGGCGAACGATGCCGTCGTCCTCGAGCTCCCGCAGCTGCTGAGTCAGCATCTTCTGCGTCACGGCGGGCATCGCCTTCTTCAGCTCGTTCGTCCGCTTGGGGCCCGTGGACAAGTGGCATAGAATCAAGGTTTTCCACTTCCCGCCCAGCACGTCGAGCGTAGCCTCGGACGGAATGTTGTACTTCGGCTTGGGCTTCGGTTCCATCGAGCTTCCCTCCTGTTCCGACGCCGAAATGGCCGGCTGCCGCACAGGCACCATTCGGTGCCTTTATTCCCATTTGGTGCTTATCGCACAATAAAGTGCGTTCTTCCCTGATCTCATTATATGAATCATACTCTACCTATTCCAGATTTGGTCAGGAGGAGAGGCAATGGCTCAGAACGTACTGATTGTAACGGCCCATCCGAGAAGCGGCTCGCTTACGTTTGCGGTGACGGAGCGGTTCAAGCAAGGCCTGCTGGACGCAGGGCACTCGGCGGAGGTGCTCGATCTTCATCGCAGCGGCTTCGATCCGGTGCTGCGGGAGGAGGATGAGCCCGACTGGTCGAACGGGAGCAAGAAATACTCCGCCGAGGCGGAAGCGGAGATGGAGCGGATGAGGCGGCATGATGCGCTCGCCTACATCTTCCCCATCTGGTGGTATGGCCTGCCGGCCATGCTGAAGGGATATATCGACCGCGTCTGGAACTACGGCTTCGCTTACGGCGCCTCCAAGCTTCCGCATCAGCGCGTGCTGTGGATCGGGCTGGCGGCGGCCACGCAGGAGCAATTCCGGAAGAGGGGCTTTGACGAGATGATCGGCCACCAGCTCAATGTCGGTCTGGCCCATTACTCCGGCATAGCCGAGTCCAGGCTGGAGATCCTGTACGATACGCTCAGCTCCGATCAAGCGTACATGGAGAAGCTGCTGGATGATGCGCATGAGCTGGGCGTCCATTATGACCAGTGGCATGCGGAGCATGACGCGAGGTTCAAGGTCGGGACGGAAATCTGATGCGAAGCCATGAACCGGAACTTCCGGTTCATGGCTTTTGCGGTTATTCCGATAATCATCGACTCAGTTCTACGATAGGAAGCGGCAAATCCCAGCAAATGATTGTTTCGCAACCTGGAGTCGGGAAGGTAAGGTGAAGAAGCTTTCGAGAGCTTCTGTCGGGAGCCGATTCTAGAGTCCGCATCCGGAGGGGAGAGGAGGACAAGCGAAGCGATTTTATTGAAGGCGGTTGCATGCATTCGAGAACGGCAGCGAAGCGGCATCGGCCGAAATCCTGCATGAATTCAGGAGGGATTCCATTGAAGAAAAGAATCATCCGCTTGGCCTGCGTGGCTCTGGCGGCAGCGCTGCTGCTGACGATCCTGTCCGGCGGAAGGGCCGCCACGATCCATGCTGCCGGCCTGGCGATCACGAGCGCAGGGGGCTGGAACGAGACGGCCTATGTGGAATGGACGCCGGAGAGCGGGGCGACGGGCTACCAGGTCTACGTCAAGCCGGCCGGCGCCGCCGACGCCCAGTACCGCCAGCTCGACAACGAGCTGATCCGCCGCTACCCGTCCTATTGGCGGGCCGACGCCGTAGGGCTGGCCGCGGGATCGTATGTCCTGAAGGTCGAAGCGCTGCTGTCCGGCGGCGGAAGGACCAGCGTCGTCACCGGCGCGCTGCCGGTAGCGGCCCACGACCGCTCCGGATTCGCTTTTGCCCCGGGCTCGGCCTATGGCACCGGATCGGGCGCCTACAACGAGGACGGCACGCTCCGGGCAGGAGCGAAGGTGCTGTATGTCACCTCTGCGACGGCGCGGACGGTCGAGCTCGATGTCGTCACGAGCAGCTCCGGAGCGGTGCAGAAGGGCATCGGCATCGCCCAGATCATGGAGCTGAGGCAAAAAGGCTACGACAAGACGCCGCTGGCGGTCCGGATCGTCGGACAAATTACGGAGGGCGACATGAGCGGGCAGCTGAACGGCAGCGGCTACCTGCAGGTCAAGGGGAAAGCCGACTACGCCGAGCTGAACCTGACGATCGAAGGCATCGGGAAAGACGCCTCTGCCTACGGCTGGGGACTGCTGCTGCGCTCCGTCGGCAACATCGAGGTCCGCAACATCGGCTGGATGCTGTTCCCCGACGACGGCATCTCGCTCGACACCGGCAACGCGAACGTGTGGGTGCATCATAACGATCTGTTCTACGGCAAGGCCGGCAGCGATGCCGATCAGGCCAAGGGCGACGGCTCGACCGATCTCAAGAAGGGCTCGACGCACATTACAATCTCGTACAACCACTATTGGGACTCCGGGAAAGCCTCCCTCGTCGGCTTGAGCGAGACGGCGGAATTCTTCGCCACCTTCCACCACAACTGGTTCGATCATTCCGACTCCCGCCATCCGCGCATCCGCGTCGCCTCCGTCCATATCTACAACAACTTCTTCGACGGAATCTCCAAGTACGGCGTAGGCGTGACGACGGGGGCTTCGGCCTTCGTCGAAGCGAACTATTTCCGGCACGCCAAGCATCCGATGCTGAGCTCGCTGCAAGGCACCGACGCGCTTGGTGAAGGAACGTTCTCGGGCGAGAACGGCGGCATGATCAAGGCGTACGGCAACATCGTCGTCGACGCCGAAAGCTTGATCTACGCCAACTCCAACGCGGGCACGGCTCCGGCCCATGCCTCCTCGTTCGACGCTTATCTCGCATCGGCGAGGAGCGAGGCGGTTCCGGCAGCCTACAAGGCGCTCAAGGGCGGCACGCCGTACAACAACTTCGATACCCGGATCGCGACCGGAGCCGACGCCTCCGACGTCGATCCCGCCGGCCAGGTCGAGGCGATCGTGACGGCAGAGGCCGGACGCCTCGGCGGCGGCGACTTCGCGTGGACGTTCAACGATGCGGCGGATGATACGTCCTATGCGGTCCTTGCGCCGCTGATGGCCAAGATCGTCTCGTATCGGACGCAGCTCGTCTCGGTCGGAGGGAACGCGAGCCCGGCCACCCCGACCCCATCTCCGACCGCGAGTCCGACGGCGGCTCCAACGGCTACGCCAACGGCTACGCCAACGGCCACGCCGACGCCGACGTCCGGACCGACCGCGACTCCTGGTGCAGGCGTCCGCGTGCATAACTTTACGGCCGACGGCCTGACCAGCTCCTTCTTCGCGATTCAGGGCAGCCTGTCGTCCACGAAGGGCACGGTGATCTACGACGGCCTGACGCTGACGAGCTGCTTGAAGATGGAAAGCTCGACCTCGATCTCGTTCACGGCCGCGACGGCTTCGACGCTGACGCTCGTCTTCAATTCGCCCGACGGGACGAAGGTCAATATCGACGGCGCGGCGCATGCGATGACGAACGGGACCGTCAGCGTCGCCCTGTCCGCGGGCGCGCACAGCATCTCGAAAAACGCGGTCGCCAACCTGTACTACATGAAGCTGGCTCCTTCTTCGTGACGAAAGCCGGCTGCACGAGCATGCCAAAGCCATGGACCGGTTCCGGTCCATGGCTTGTTGCGGTCTGGCTTTTAAATTATCTTTGAGTCTTTTGGCATATATAGTAATCTAAGGGTATAAAGGTCTAACGGAGGAGTTTCATGCTGGCGTATGTTGATGAAAGCGGCTTCCCCCATCCTAATGATGAAACAAAACATCCCGTGCTGGCTGCCGTATGCATCCCTAAGGATGAAGTGAGAATGATCATGCAACGAATGTATGCCCTTAAAATGGAGTTATACGGACGTCAAGATGTTGAACTTAAAGCCGTAAATGTCCTTAAGCCGAAGTCAATGACTAAAAACGTTACTAATAAAGCTTTTGCTGATCGAGTCGTTGCCGAAGTTCTCTGCACGATTTTGAACTTGAAAGTTTTTGCGATCGTCATGGACAAGCCTGAAACACCACTCGAAATAGAGAGAGGGACGTTTCCTAATCATTACAGGTTCTTGCTTCAGCGAATAAACGGATATTCCCATATGCGAGGGAAGAAGTGCATCGTTGCTTTTGATTCCCAGGATGAGGGAAACGACATGTTGATCTCTCATAAAATGAAGAACTATTTATTCCGTTCCGGAGAAGGAATCAGCTGCACCTCGATTGTGGAATCTGCCTTTTTTGTGAGTTCAAAAGTAGAAGAAGGGATACAGCTTGCTGATTTATGCGCGGGCGTCATTCGAAAATACCATGAGTTGTGTGTGGGAGCGGCAACAATGGATCCGTTCTCGACGTGGATCAATGAGCTGTACGCTAAGATTCAGTCACGCACTTGTTTAGTTCCCTCGCCTCACGGCGATCAACAATTGCATGGGATCTACAAAATGCCTTATCGTCTGCTGGCTCGCGGGTAGCATAACTTTATTCCAAGCGGGGTATAGATAGAGTGAGACTGGCGTTGTGGTTCCGGCTAGGAGCCGCCTCGTGCTGGTCTCGTTTTTTGTAAAAGGTTGACATTCTTCTCTCATGATATATAATCAAGCTCAAAGACTGGCGTTGTGGTTCTGACTAGGAGCTGCCTCGTGCTGGTCTTGTTTTTGTTTATAGACTTATTCAGAAGAGCAGCCTGAAGAATATAGAGAATGAGCGCCGGTTCGTTCCGAGCGGAAGCGCTTCGGGTATATACTAGATTCAGAAACGGAAAAAGGGAGGCGATAGACATGCAAGAGACGATTCCGCAGCGAGAACTCAACGACGGCCTCAAAGTGCCCGCCATCGGGCTTGGCACGTACAGCCTGCGGGGAGCCGAAGGCGCGAAGGCGATCGCCGGGGCGATCGACATCGGCTACCGGCTGCTTGATTCGGCGTTCAACTACGAGAACGAGGGGGCGCTTGGCCAGGCGGTGCGCCTAAGCTCCGTGCCGCGGGAGGAGCTGCGCCTCTGCTCCAAGCTGCCGGGCCGCCGCCATGCCTACAAGGAGGCGCTGCTGACGGTCGAGGAGTCGCTCTATCGATCCGGTCTCGACTATTACGACCTCTATCTGATCCACTGGCCAAATCCGAAGCGGGACCGCTACGTCGAGGCTTGGCAGGCGCTGATCGAGGCGAAGAAAAGAGGGCATGTCCGCTCCATCGGCGTGTGCAACTTCCTGCCGGAGCATCTCGATCGGCTCGTCGCCGAGACGGGCGTCGCCCCGAGCCTGAATCAGGTGGAGCTGCATCCGCTCTTCCACCAGCCGGAGCAGCGGGCCAAGGATGCCGAGCTCGGCATCGTGACGGAGTCGTGGAGCCCGCTCGGCCGCGACCATGACCTCGCCGGACTGGAGCCGATCCGCAGCATCGCGGAGCAGGTCGGCAAGACGCCGACGCAGGTCGTGCTGCGCTGGCATGTGCAGCTCGGAGCGCTGCCGATCCCCAAAGCCGGCTCGGCCGAGCATCAGCGGGAAAATCTGGCGATCTTCGACTTCGAGCTGTCGGCGCAGCAGATGGAGGCGATCGGTACTCTCCATCGGCCGGACGGATGGCTGTGGGGCCAAGGCCCGGCGGAATACGAGGAATTCTGAGTCAGTGCGGCAGCTTGACGCGGGCGGCAGCGCTGTGTTAAACAGATGATAGCGCTTTCTATCTGTCATGCAACAGCTGCAGAGGCGAGGGAAGCCGGGAACCAACATGCCGACGGAAGGATGGTTTCACCATGCCAAGCGGAACGCATCGCAGCGAGGTCAAGGCCAGTCTGGAGCAGGTCCAAGCCTTCATCCGCGATCCCGACCGATGGGAGCCGCTCATGCCGGGCTACATCAAGCACGAGATCGTCAGCGCGCGGGAGTCGGTCTGGACGTTCAAGGCCGATCTGGGCTTCACGAAAAAAGCCGTCGAGCTCAAGCTCGAGCTGGAGGAGGGAGCGGACCCGAGCCGGGTCGCCTTCCGCCTGACCGGCCTCTCCGATCCCGTCGAGGGCAGCGGCAGCTTCGAGGCTGCGGCCGCAGGCGCGGCGGCGAGCCTCGTCGGCAGCCTCGACATCAGCGGCAAGGGGCTCATGGCGATGATGATGAACAGCGTCATGAAGGAGTTCGTGCCGCGCGCGGTCGAGCAGCTGACCGCAGCGACGGCGGCCGCCATCGAGGAGCGGGCGGCGGGCTGACGCGAACGAAGCCGATCGGAAGAAAGAGAAAAACAGCCTGCCCCGATGAGAGGGGGCAGGCTGTCTTTTTGCGTTGGAATGGCCGATCTCAGGGGGTCTGCCTGGTCAGCTGCGCTCGAAGGCGACGATCCATTCGCCTTGCGTCTGCGCGTAGCCGACATCGCCCTCGGCGACAAGGCCGTACAGCTTTTTGACGTCGAGGAATTCCTTGCGCTCGCCGTTCTCGAACTCCAGCGTGATGTAGTAGTCCGTGCGCGAGGAGCCGGACGTATGGAACTGATTGTCCGGGCCGTGGGAATGGCCGGAGCTATGGTGCACTTCCATCCGCTTGGAGACGATGCGGGCGTGGACGGATTCGCGCGGCGAGCTGGCGTTCTGCGCGTAGCGGACGCCGCGCGCGATCATCGTGACGATGACGATGACGAACACGATGCCGATCAGCACCGGCACGAGCGTGAACATGAAGTTGAAGCCGGCCGGCGGTCCGAAGCCGTCGCCCGATCCGAAAGTCGAATGCATGAGGCAGCCTCCTCTGGAAAGAATCTTCTACATGAGACGCAGCAGGAGGAGAAAAGTTTCAAAATTGGGCGGATATGGGCGGGTGGATAGGGGCGGACGGATGGTCTACATAGGATCTTCACAACCTCCGGGTACAGTAGAGCCGTATGGTCTGACGCGGCCGGGGGAAGGACATACTGGCCACTAGGAAGAGACAGACGACGAATCAGAGAGGATGATGAACCATGAAGCGAACACGAAACGGGTGGGCGGCGGCAGCGGCGCTGGCGCTGCTGCTGGCCGGCTGCGGGGCCAAGAGCGGCGATCACGGCCCGATGAACATGAATGCGGCGAACTCCGAAGCGGGCAGCGCGATGCAGGGCAACGAGGCGTCGTCGGCCAACGGGGCGGGAGGCTCCGCTCATGAAGGCATGCACCATGGCTCGGACGAGCTCCCGGACGGCATGGTGGCGGCGCAAAACCCGGCATTCCCGGTCGGCAGCCGAGCCAAGCTGCAGACCGACCATATGCCGGGCATGGAAGGCGCGGAGGCGACGATCTCAGGCGCCTATGCGACGACGGTCTATTCCGTGTCCTACACGCCGACGACCGGTGGGGAAAGGGTGACGAACCATGAATGGGTCGTGCACGAGGAAATCGACGGCGCCGGCTCCGAGCCGTACAAGCCCGGCGACGAGGTCGTGCTGGATGCCGAGCATATGGCCGGCATGGACGGCGCCGTGGCGACGATCGATACGGCGGAGCAGACAACGGTGTACGCCGTGGACTATGCGCCTACGGACGGCGGCGAGCCCGTCAAGAACCATAGATGGGTGACGGAGAGCGAGCTGAAGGCGGAGTAGGCGCCAGGCGGATGAGCGCACAGAGCCGGATGAGACCGTCATTCGGCTTTTTGTGCTGCGCATGCCTAGAGAAGCGTACCTCATACGTTATAATGAAACGAAAACGAACAGCGGCAAGGACCAGGCTGCGGGACGGGCTTCCGGCTTCCGTCCTTTCCGCGATGAAAGGAGAGAAGGTCTATCGTCGCTTTTCTGATCATCCTGTCGGTCGTTGTCGTCATCGTGTACGCCTCGATGCTGGGCACCTATCTCCCGCAGGCCGCCTATCGCCATGGCATGCGGTTCGCGGTGGCGCTTCCTCCGGAAGCGGCGTCGCATCCCGAGCTGGAGGCGGCGAGCGCCCGCTTCCGGCGCGAGATGAAGACCGCCGCGCTCGGCATGGCGCTGGCGCTGATCCCGCTCTACGCGCTCTATGACTGGATTGCCTTCCAGTCCCTTTACTTCGTGGCTTGGCTGCTCGCCTTCGTCCTGCTGCTCGTCCGGCCGTTCCGCCGCGCGTTCCGGACGACGCTGGCGCTCAAGCGCCGCGAAGGCTGGTCCGCTCCGACGGCAAGGCCCGGCAAGCCGGAGGAAGAGGACGAATGGTGGGCGAACGGGTTCACCTATCATAATCCGCATGATTCGGCCGTATTCGTCGCCAAGCGGGTCGGCATCGGGATGACGGTGAACTCGGCGTCGCGCGGCGGCAAGTGGTTCCTCGGCGTGACGCTGGGGCTCGCAGCGGCGGTGCTCGGCCTCGTCTGCGCCCTGCTGCTCGTGTCCGAGCTCGTCTCGCCGAAGCTGGAGCTGGCGGAGAAGCAGGTGCGCATCGACTATCCGCTGCACTCCGCCTCCTTTGACCTCGGAGAGGTCGCCGAGCTGAGCCTGACGGACGAGATTCCGCGAGGAGCCAAGCTCAGCGGGGAAGCGACGGGCAAGGTGCTGAGAGGCAGCTTCCGGCTGAGGGAGCTCGGCAAGGCGCAGCTGTTCGTCTATCGCGACCGCCCGCCGTACATCCGCTTCCGGCTGGATGGCCGCTATGTGTACTACAATGAAGAGGATCCCGCGCGGACGCGGGAGCTGTACGAGCGGCTGCAGGGCAGCCGCTGATCCAGGCTCGCGCCGCCGCAATTCCCGCAGCGGCGGCAGCGCCGCCTCCGCAAAGCCGCAAACCCGAGCCATGGCGCGGGTTTGCGGCTTTCGGTTCTTTTCCGCAAGCCGTTTGTGGAATGACGAAGCCTCGTTTTCGGTGTGAAATGGAAAAAGATCGCTTATAGTGAAATCAAGGGAAACAACGACAGCACGAACCGGAAGCGGGCAACGGAACGAAGAGACGACGAGGGCGAGGAGGAGACGGCATGCAGGGATTTTCATTCGGAAGCGGATTGACGCTGGTCCATCTGGAGGCGAGCTCGCCGAGGCTGTTCGCAGCGACGGACCAGCTGGACTGCCGGTACGTGAGGGCCTACTTCAGGCAGCAGGGCACGCCGACGGCGCAGTACATCCAGGCCAGCCTGGCCGGACGGTACGAGACGGCCGAGGATCTGCTCTCGCTCGGCAACGATGCCGTCGCCTTCCACGTCACTCCGGCCTCCTACCGTCTCTGCCGGGAGCTGAGCGGGACGCTCGGAGCCCTGGACGGCTCGCTCCGGATCTTCTGGTTCGGCGAATGGGCGGCCGAGCTGCCGGACAGCTCGCTGCCGGACGCGGTGGAGCGGCTCGTCCGCTCGGAGCCCGAACGCGTCCTGCACCGGCTGCTGGAGCCGGACGCGCCGAGCGAGGAAGCGGACGAGGCTGACGCGCTCGACGCCATCGCCGGGGTATGGGAGGATGCGGCGTCCATGCGGCAGGCTCCGCTGCTGGCGGTCAAGGCGGCGGATCGCCTCGGAGGCGATGCGGCCCAGGGCGGCATCCGGCTGCATTCGCCGGAGCGGCTGCTCCGCGACATTCGGCTCGCGGCCGCCGCTTCCCGCCAGATGCGGCCGGAGCTGCAGTTGCTCGGCTACGAGGCGGCGACTGCCGACGAGGCGCGGGAGGCCGCTGTCGCCGAAGCGCTGGAGGCGTGCCGAGCAAGCGCGACCTGGTCGGCGGAGCTGACGCTGGAGCGCTGGCGGAGAGGCGGCGCCGCCCGCCTCGCGGAGCTGGGCGCCAGCACGCTGACGCTGCGGCTGCCGGACAGCTTGGCCGAGGCGGAGCCTTTTCTGGCCGACATGCTGCGGGAGCTGAGGATCGCATACCCGGACCTGCGGCTGCGCATCGTGCTGGAGACAGCGCCTGGCAGCACGGAGTCGGGGGCGCGGCGGGTCGCCGGGCAGCTCAGACAGTGCCTGGACGAAGGACTGCTCGCCCGGGATGCGATCGCTGCTGCCGTCCCGGCTGCCGCCGGCGCGCAAGCCCGCACGCTGCTGCCGTCTCCGCTGGAGGAGCTGGCGCGCGAGCGATTCGGCTCCAGCCCGGAGACGGCGCTTGTGAACGGCTTTCTCGCCTTCATGACCGGGCACTATCCGGCCCATGTCCTCGGGGGCGGCGCGAAGCATATCGGCGTCGGCGAGGACGGCTGGAGGCCCGAGACGATTCGACGCATAGGCGAGCACTCCGCCCTCAACAGCGCCGTCTTCTTCGAACAAAACCAAGCATACGGGGAAGAAAACTCGAATTCTGTCGAGCCCCCGATCTTCTATGACCAGGACGGCAAGTGGAAGCGGCTCGACCGCCGCTTCGATCAGGCGAGCAGCGAGGCGGAGCGCGAGGGAACCTATCTCTCCAACGCCAACCGGCTGGAACGCTTGGGCGGCGGCCGCTGGCAGCTTCAGCTGAACGACTTCCTGCTGGCCGAGCCGATCTCGCTGCTGCGCCAGCGCTACGAGGAAGCCGCAGCCGAGGAAGGCGCCGATGCTTCTGCGGACTTCCGGCTGCTGGACATCCGAAGCGAGCGCGACCTCGACCGGTTCCTGGAGGACGTCGACGCGTTCAGCCGCACGGGACGCTTCGCGCATGGCTACGAGGTCCAGTCGTACGTGACGGACAGCTGCCGCTGGTCGGCGGCGGGCGCCTGCTCGGCCCGCAAGCTGCCGAGGCTGTTCGCGGACGGGGAGGGCGATGTCGCCGCCTGCCGGGGCTGCGCGCCGATCGGCCATCTGGACGATACGCCCGACCAGCTGCTCATGCAGGCCGCGGTGCTGTCCGATCAGGAGCAGCTGCTGCGCGGATGCGCTTCCTGCGAGATTCGATCGACCTGCTCCCAGTGCGCGTTCCTGCCGTCCTACATGACGGCGGCGCAGTACTGCTCCATCCGCCGCAAGCATGTCATGCTGCATCGCTACATGCAGGTGGTCCAGCTCGTCAAGGGACTCCGCCGCCATACGCAGGCGCTGTCCGCGCTGGACGCCGAGACGCTGCTCGTCTCGCTGCCGACCTGCACGCATTACTACCCGCTGTCCGGGGGCGCCGAGCGTCCCTCGCTCGTCAGCGAGGCGGTCTTTCTCCTGACGACGGACGGCACGCCGGTGCTCTACCAGGCTGTCAGCCAAAAGGTGCTCAAGCTGAGCGAGCCGATGGCGCTGCTGCTCGAAGGGCTCATGGTCGGCGCGACCGAAGCCGAGCTGGCCGGCGCGCTGCAAGCGGCGTACGGCACGGAGCCGTCCTACGCGGCGGCCGCCGTCAGCCAGGCGATCGAGCTGTTCAGCCGCCAAGGCTGCCTCAATCTGCCCGCACGGGCATCGTGAACGAAAGGAGATCCGCTATGCTGACACCTGCACCTGCATCTGCATCTGCGCCCGAGTCTGCGCCGGCGCCTGCATCCGTCCCTGCGCCGGGAAGCGCCGCCGCTCCGGTGGCTCCGCTGCCGCCGCCCGGCTACCCGATCGTCCATCCGCTCAAGGATGTCCGTCTGGGCGAAGCCTTCCCCTCCTTCGCGGCCGGCGAGGGCATCTACGTCCAGGACACGAACGGCAAGACGTACATCGACGGCATCAGCGGGCTCTGGAACGTCTCGCTCGGCTATCGGCATCCCGGCATCCGCCAGGCGATCGTCGACCAGCTCGACCGGCTGCCTTACGTCAACCCTGTCGACGGAGCGAACCCGACGACGCTCGCCTTTGCCGAGACGCTGCTGCGCCTGACGCCGCCGGCGCTGGCCAAGGTCGCGTACACCTGCACCGGCTCGGAGTCGGTGGAGCTGGCAATCAAGCTCATCCGCAAGTTCCATCAGCTGTCGGGCCGTCCGGAACGCACGCTCATCGCGGTGCTCGACAAGTCCTATCACGGCACGTACTACGGCTCGATGAGCGCGAGCGGCATCGACCAGGAGATCTCGGAGAGCTACGGCCCCCGAGTGCCCGGCTTCCGGTTCCATCCGGTGCCGCTCGGCGACGACGGCAAGCCCGCCGTGCTGGAGGGCGAGCTGCTGGAGCGCCGGCTGGCGGAGCTGGAGCGGCTGTTCGAGGAAGAGGAGGGCCGCCTCGGCGGCATCATCCTCGAGCCGATCATCGGCTCGGGCGGCATCCTGCCGCTGCCGGACCGCTACCTGCGGCGGGTCCGCGAGCTGTGCGACCGCTCCGGCGCGCTGCTCGCCTTCGACGAGGTGGCGACGGGCATGGGCCGCACGGGACGCATGTTCGCCTTCGAGCACAGCGGCGCGGCGCCGGACATCCTCTGCCTGTCGAAGGGCATCAACAGCGGCTATCTGCCGCTCGGTGCGACGCTGTTCAGCGACGCGATCTACCAGGCGTTCGCCCGGGCCGGATCGCATATCGAGCATCTGTCGACGCAGAACGGCAATCCGATCGCCTGCGCCGCCGGCCTCGCGACTGTCGAGGCGCTGGAGCGGCCCGGCCTGCTGGCGGAGGTGACCCGCAAGGGCGAGCTGCTCCGCCGCCTGCTGGAGGAAGCGCTGGCCGCGAATCCGATGTTCCTCGAGACGCGGGGCAAAGGGCTCATGATCGGCGTCGCCCTGACCTCGGACCGCTCGACCCGGGCGCTGCTCGATCCGGACCGCTTGCGGGAGGTCGTCGCCCGGCTGAGACAGCGCGGCCTGCTCGTCTACCCGATCCACACGCCCGGCGTGACGACCGGCTTCCACCTGTTCCCTCCGCTGATCATCGAGGACGGCGAGATCCGCAAGATCGTCCAGATCGTCGCCCGCTCGCTGGGAGGGAGGTGAGCGCGAGCATGAGTCCGGCCAAGCATGACCTGGCCTCGCCGCTGGAGCTGACTCCGGCCGAGCCGGAGCCGGAGGCCGCCGTCATCTCCCGGCTGCGGGCCTGCCTGCACCGCATCGGCAGCTTCCTTTCCTTCCGCTGACCCTTTTCGCAACGGCGACATTCCGCTCAGGAGGTGATGACCGTGATGGCAATCTGGCCGCTTCCGTTCCCGAAGCTTCCGATCCCGCTTCCGTTCCCGATCGACCCGATCATCCTGTTCTAATCGCTCCCGCTCCGCCCATTCCCTTTCAGGAGGTGAGATCCATGAACGAAATCTCCCTGCAGCTCGAAGAGCTGGAAGCCGTCGCGGCTCCAGGCTGGCAAGATACTGTCGTCATCATCGCCATCGGACTCGGCATCGCGGCCCTCACCTAGTTCCGATTCCCGCATAGCGATATTCCTTGAGAGGAGGTGAAATCCATGAAAAACCTGTCCCTGCAGCTCGAAGAGCTCGAGGCGGTCGCCGCTCCGGTCGATTGGGGCGATGTCGCGATCGGCATCGGCATCGGCATTGGCATCGGCGCCATCGCCTTCACGTAATCCGCGTTTCCCTGCATCCGACATTACGCCAAGGAGGTGAAATCCATGAAAAACCTGTCCCTGCAGCTCGAGGAGCTGGAAGCTGTTTCCGCTCCGGACTGGAAAGACGTTGCCGTCGGCATCGGTATCGGCATCGGCATCGGCGCGATCGCCTTCACGTAATCCATTTATCCCATCCACTTTCATCCAAGGAGGAATGATCCATGAATCCATCCCTGAACCTGCATATGGAACTGCTCGAGGACGTATCCGCTCCGGGCAGCGGCAAGGACTTTGTCGAAGGCGTAGCGGTCGGCCTGGGCGCCGTCGCGGCTGTCACGGCGATCATCGCCTTCACGTAAGAGCGACCCCGTACCTTTTCGGAAAGGAGGCCAAAACCATGAACCAAGCTCTGTCCCTCCAACTGGAGGAAATGGAAAGCATCGCAGCACCGGGCGACGGCGCGTACATCGCCGGCGTAGCGGTAGGCGTCGCAATCGGCATCGGCATCATCGCCTTCACGTAATCGAAGCTTTACTTAACCCTATCCAAGGAGGAATCATCCATGAACCAATCGCTGAACCTGCACATGGAGCTGCTGGAGGACGTATCCGCTCCGGGCAGCGGCAAAGATTTCGTCGAAGGCGTAGCGGTCGGCCTGGGCGCCGTCGCAGCCGTCACGGCCATCATCGCCTTCACCTAAGAACCGCTTCGGACGAAGAATCGCCCGCAAGACCCGGCTGAGCCTCTCAGCCGCTTCAGATGGGAGACTCTCTCCCCGCCCGGACGATGGAGCCGGGCGGGGGAGTCCTCCCCATGACGAGCATCGCCGCATTATTTTTTTCCTGGATTAACGATGAAGCCTGACCCGGACATTATCCACGATTCGAGGTGAACGAGATGTCGACCGCATCATTAGCCTTCGATATCCATGAGATCGAAAACAACCTATTCCTGGTTCAACATAAATCGAGCCGCAAGTTCATCCGCATGGGGCCGCGCGAGACGGAGTACCTGCAGTTCCTCGCCGCCGTCCCCGCCGCCGCCGCGGACCCGCCGCAGGGCGAAGCGGCCGCCCAAGCCCAAGCCGCCCCGGCCTACGCCGGCAGCCTGACGGAGGAGGAGCGGGCCTATCTCGCCGCCAAATTCGGCGAATGGGGCTTCCTCGACCCGGCCTTGCCGGAGGAGGAGGCGGCCGGAGCCCGCAAGTGGCGCTTCAACTGGCGCATCGACGACCTGACGACGATCAAGTTTTTCTCCGTCGATCCCGACGCCTGGCTGGACCGGCGGCTGCCGCTCATCCGCCTGCTGCTCCACCCGGCGGCGATCGCCGCCTACGGGCTCGTCATGCTCGGCGCGTTCGCGCTGCTGCTGTCGCAGCCGCAGCTGACCGTCGGCCTCGACCCGTACGGCCTCGGCTGGGGCCAGTACGCGGCGATCTACGCGATGATCGTCCTGACGACGGTCATCCACGAGCTCGGCCACGGCATGACGTGCAAATATTACGGCGGGCGCGTGAAGCAGATGGGCGCGATGCTGT
The DNA here is from genome assembly GCF_009649995.1 of Paenibacillus sp. B01. Lineage (NCBI taxonomy): Bacteria > Bacillati > Bacillota > Bacilli > Caryophanales > Paenibacillaceae > Paenibacillus > Paenibacillus sp. B01. Next base: position 355,938 of record NZ_CP045802.1, read on the forward strand.
TCTACTTCAGCCCGGCGATGTTCTGCGACGTGAGCGACACGTATACGTTCCGGCGCAGGCGGCATAAGCTGGCCGTGCTGGCGGCGGGCGTGTTCAGCCAGTGGCTGCTCTCCTCGCTCGCCATCCTCGCCTACGGCGCGCTCCAAGCGGCCGGAGCGCAGCCGTCGGAGCTGCTGCTGTACTACGCCTTCGCCAACCTCGGCATGAGCGTGCTCAACCTGCTGCCGCTCGTCAAGCTCGACGGCTACTGGATGCTGAGCCACGGCCTCGGCATCGCCAACCTGCGCGCCAAGGCGTTCCGCTCCCTGTGGAGCCTGCTGCGGCTGACGAAATTCCGCGGGGAGGCGGCCCAAAGCGGCGCCAGCCGCCGGGAGCGCGCGATCCTGCTCGCCTACGGCGCGGCGGCGACGGCGTTCACCCCATGCTTCTGGCTGTGGGGCATCCTGCAGGTGCAGCAGCGGCTGCAAGCCTGGATCGGCGCCTTCAGCTTCCTCGTGACCGCCTGCATCGCGGTCGTCATGCTCTATCATATGGGCAAGTTTTTCCGGACGATGAGACAGCCGGCCTGACCGGCTCCAAACCAAGACAAGGTGGGATATGAGATGGGACTGGAAATCAATCATCTGATCAAGCGCTACGGAGGGAAGACGGTGCTGCACGGCATCTCGCTCGAGGCTCGCACCGGCCAGGCGTTCGGCCTGCTCGGCGGCAACGGGGCGGGCAAGACGACGACGATCCGCTCCGTCCTCGGCCTGGTCGAGTACGAGTCCGGCTCCATCACGTGGGACGGCAAGCCGATCAAGGACAACCGCCCGAGCATCGGCTATTTGCCGGAGGAGCGCGGCCTGTATCCGAAGGAGAAGGTCAGCGAGCAGCTCGTCTACTTCGCCATGCTGGAAGGGCTCTCCCGGCCGGCGGCGGTCAAGGCGATGCGCGGCTGGCTGGAGCGGCTCGGCATCGCCGAGCATGAGGGCAAGCGCGTCGAGCAGCTGTCCAAGGGCAATCAGCAAAAGGTGCAGATCATCTCGTCGCTCATCCACGATCCCGAGCTGGTCATCCTCGACGAGCCGTTCAGCGGCCTCGACCCGGTCAACTCCGACATGCTGGCCGCCGTCGTGCAGGACCAGCTGAAGCTCGGCAAGACGATGATCTTCTCCAGCCACCAGATGGGCCAGGTCGAGCGGTTCTGCGACCAGGTGTGCATCCTGAAGCGCGGCGAGATGACGGTCTCCGGCAAGCTCGCCGACATCAAGCGCTCCTACGGCCGCACGAGCCTGCTGCTGCGCAGCGAGCAGGACCTGACCCCGCATCTGGCGACGTTCGGCGTGCGGCCGGTCGAGGAGTCGCTCCACGAGTGGCAGGTCAAGGTCGACAGCGAGGAGCAGGCCCACGGCCTCATGCAGTCGATGGCGGGCGCGGGCGTGAAGCTGCTCAAGTTCGAGATCAAGGAGCCGACGCTCCATGAAATCTTCATTGAAAAGGTAGGCGAAGGAGCATGAAGCAGTTCGGCCTCGTATTCCAGTATTCGTTCCGGGAGCGTCTCCGCTCCAAAGCGTTCACGCTGACGATCTACATCGCAGCGGTGCTGCTGGCGGCGCTCATCTTCCTCCCCAAGCTGCTGCAATCGGACAGCGAATCGGTGGACGGCACGATCGCCGTCGTCAACAAGACGGACCTGGCGGTCACGTCGGAAAGCCTCCAGCAGGGCGTATCGCCCTCCTACGCCTGGAAGCTGATCGAGCCGTCCGGAGAAGCCGAAGCCCGCGCGCAGCTGGCCAAGGACGACGACAGCCTGCTCGGCCTGGCGGCGATCGAGGAGAAGGACGGCAAGCCGGTGCTCTCGCTTACGGTCAACAAGCTCGACGACGCGCCTTACGCCGAAGCGCTCGGCACCTACCTGCAAGGGGCGTACACGGCGAGCGAGCTCGCCAAGCTGACGCTGGACCCGGCGCAGAAGGAGCGCGTGACCGCGGCCCTGCAGCTCGACGTGCAGGAGCTGAAGGCGGGCAGCAAGTCCATGTTCTCCATGTACATGCCGATTTACTTGATCAGCTTCATGCTCTATCTGCTGCTCTACATGTGCGGAGGCAGCGTGGCTACCTCCGTCTCGGTCGAGAAGAGCTCGCGCGTCAAAGAGATCCTCATCACCAAGGTGAAGCCGGAGCAGCTGCTGTTCGGCAAGGTGCTCGGCGTCGGCCTCGCCGGCCTGCTGCAGTTCGTCCTGATCCTCGGCATCGGCTACGGCATGATCCTCGCCTCCGGCTCGGGCAGCGGGCTCAGCCTGTTCGGCTTCACGGTCGACTTCTCGATGCTGGATGCCAAGACGATGGTCCTGCTCGTGATGTTCTTCATCCTCGGCTACTTCTTCTACGCGGCGCTGTTCGCCGCCTGCGGCTCGCTCGTCAGCCGCAGCGAGGAGGTCAACGCCGTGACCTTGCCGGTCTCGCTCCTCATGATGGGCGGCTTCGTGGTCGCGCTGCTCTCGCTCGGCTCCCCGGAAGGCAGCCTCGCCGTCGTCAGCTCCTACATCCCGTTCGCGACGCCGTTCGCGATGTTCGTCCGGATCGGCATGTCCGACCCGTCCTGGATGGAGATTCTCGTGCCGACGCTCATCCTGCTTGCCTCCTCCGTCCTCGCCTGCTGGATTTCCGCCAAGGTCTATCAGGTCGGCGTGCTGCTCTACGGGCAAAAGCCGACGCCGAAGCTGATCTACAAAGCGCTTCGGTCGACGATGTAAGGAGGGGCGCACATGGCGATAGACATCACCAGGGAGACGCCGGCCGCCCGTCCCGTCCCGATCCCACCCCCGGCCGTCCGGGGGGAGGATGCGGCGGCCCGGCCGCTGCTCGGCCAGTGGGCGATGGTGACCGGAGCCGGGCGCGGCATCGGCGAGGAGATCGCGCGGCAGTTCGCCGCCTCCGGCGCGTCGCTCGTCCTGACCGAGCTGCCGGATCGCTTGCCGCTGCTGGAGGAGAGCGCCGCCGCGCTGCGGCGGGAGCATGGCGTGCAGGCGAGCTGCCTGCCGCTCGACCTGCGCCGATTCGAGCAGATCGAGGAGGCGGCGGCGCGCATCGGCGGCGAGGTTGAAGCGGGCGTGGACTACCTCGTCAACAACGCCGGCGTCAACCTGCTGCAGCCGGCGCTTTCGCTCACGCAGGAGGAATGGGACTTTGTCGTGGACATCAACCTCAAGGGCACGTTTTTCCTGACCCGCGAGGTGGCCAAGGCGATGGTCCGCAAGAAGCGCGGCTCGATCGTCATGATCGCCTCGCAGCACGGCGTCGTCGCCAACGAGAACCGCGCTCCCTACTGCGCCAGCAAGGCCGGACTCATCCATCTGTCCAAGGCGCTCGCGGTCGAATGGGCCAAATACGGCATCCGCGTCAACACGGTGTCGCCGACGTTCGTGCTGACCGAGGCGAGCGAGCCGCATCTGACCGACCCGCAGTTCCTGCGGGCCAACCTGCCCAAGCTGCCGCTGCGCAGGTTCGCGACGCCGGAGGACATCGCCCGCTCGGCGCTGTTCCTGGCGACGGACGCGGCCGGCATGATCACCGGGCACAATCTCGTCGTCGACGGCGGCTGGACCGCCATCTGACGGCGGCAGCGCCTGAGGCGGCTGCCCGACCGGGAGTTCCGTTTCGAGGGTCCGCCACGCATAAGCAGCACCGCAAGCCGGATACCCGGCGAAGCGCATCCATAAGCAGCACCCGAGCCGGATACCCGGCGAAGAGCATCCATAAGCAGCGCCGAGAGCCGGATACCCGGCGGTCAGACGGCGGCGCAGCGCCCGGCCGGATACCCGGCCCGATCAAGCATCGTCCGCAGCGGAGCCGGTTCCCGGGCCTTGGCGCCCGGCGGCTTCCGCGAGGGCGGACGGCGCTTCAAAGCGGCACTTATCCCTATCCATTCGACGCGAGGAGGCGGTTGCGATGTATTTCGGCGTATTCAAGGACCTGAGGAATTTGGGGCTGCCCGGCAGCCAGGATTTCGACCTGTATGAAGGGTACTATTCCGAGTTCTACGAGGCGGTGGCGGGCCGCACGGACTATGACATCCCGCTGCTGCTGGAGCAGGCGGCGGCCCTTGCGGGCGACGGCAAGGTGCTGGAGCTGGCCTGCGGCTCGGGCCGCGTCCTGATGCATCTGGCCAATCGCGGCTTCCAGACGGTCGGCCTCGACCTGTCGGAGGATATGCTCAAGCTGTGCCGTCGCAAGAGCGAGCAGCTGCCGCCGCGCCTGAAGAACCGCATCGAAGTGCGCCAAGGCGACATGACGAGCTTCGAGCTCGGCGAGAAGTTCCCGCTCATCATCCTGTCGGCGACGAGCATCAGCCTGCTGCGCCAGCAGGCCGACCTGGAGCGCATGCTGCAGACGGTGGAGCGCCATCTGGCGGACGGCGGACGGTTCGTCTTCGACTACGTGCTGTCCAACGACATCCACAACAGCCAGCTGCGCGGCGGCCGCGTCAACGGCGTCACGCTCGATCTCGGTCCCGACCACAAGCAGTTCGTGCTCATGGGCGAGGAGGAGAATCTGGACGATCAGAGCGCGGTCATGAATTTTTACGCCGAGGTCATCCAGGGGGACCAGACGAAGCGCTATTTCGGCTCCACGTTCAAAAAATTCTTCCCCGAGCCGGACATCTACGCCAGCATCGAAGCTTCCGGCCTGCGCATCGTGGACACCCGCACGTACAGCGTCGAGGGCGACGGCAACGTGCGCTGCCTGATTCTGGAGAAGGAGGGCGCCCGATGAACGCCTTCGTCACCCTTCTGGGCGGATGGGGAGAGAGCGGCGAGGCCGAGCCGATCGCCGCCGCCCTGCGCGGCCTCGGCGTCGAAGCGCGCGCCGCGTCGGCGTTCGGCGAGATCGATCCCGGCAGCGACCTCGTGCTCGTGCTCCAGGCGGAGCGCCAGGGCGCCGCGTTCAACGCCTACGCCCTGGAGCATGGGCTGACGTGGCTGCCGGTCGCGTTTTCGCATACGGTCGGCCGGCTCGGACCGATCGTCGTCCCCGGCGAGACGGCCTGCTACGAATGCCTGGAGCTGCGCGGACGCGCGAACGGCGTGCCGCCGCTTGCGCCGAAGCCGAGCCGATTCGATCCGAGCTGGTCGATGGTGGCGTCGCTGGCCGTCATGGAGACGGTCAAATGGCTGTCCCGCTCCACGAACAGCTTCGCGCCGCTGTCGCTCGGCCATCAGGTCGAGTTCGACGCCTTTCACCTGCAGGGCGAGGTGAACCCGGTGTACCGGCTGCCCACCTGCCCGTCCTGCGGGCTGCGCCATCAGGCGCGGCTCGCGGCCCAGCCGTGGACCGAGGCCGGGCTGGTGCATCGGCCATGAGCCGCCAGCTGATCCGCCGCTGGAGCGGCGCGGCGGCGGCGTCCCCAAGCGTCGCCAGCCGGCCGCTCGGCCTTGCCCTCGGCCTGACGGAGCCGCTGGCGCGGGCGATCAGCCCGCAGGGCGGCATGGTGCGCAGGCTGATGAGCCTCAGCACCGATCCCGGCGATCCGGCGCTGTTCCTCAGCCTCGCCGCTCCGGCCGATCCGAAGGCGTTCGGCGGCCGCCAGCACGGGCTGATCGACCGGTTCGCCAGCGGCATGGGCTTCACGCTGCAGGAAGCGAACGTCTCGGCGGTCGCCGAAGCGGTCGAGCGCTACTGCGCCGCTTACGTCATGCCGGACCGCACCGTGTTCGCCTCGTGGAGCGAGCTGCGGGCGGAGGCGCTGCATCCGCGCGAGCTGCCGCTGTACACGCCGGAGCAGCACGCGGCCTGGCAGTTCCCCTACCAGCCGTTCACGGAACAGGCGCGCATCCGCTGGGTGCCGGCCGTCTCGCTCGCGACCGGCCGCGAGAAGCTAGTGCCCGCCGCGATCGCGTGGGACTCCTATGTGCCGCAGAGCGACGACGAAGCGGCGATCTGCTTCGGCCTGATGACCGGATCGGCCGCCGGCTCGACGCTCGAGCAGGCGATGATCGGCGGGCTGCTGGAAATCGTCGAGCGCGACGCGTTCATGATGATGTGGTACAACATGGCCTCGCTGCCGCGGCTCGACATCCGGGATCATCCGCTGGCGCGGCCGTTCCGCGAGCTGCTCGACGAGAGCCGCTTCGAGCTGTCGATCGTGGATACGACCGGCGACACCGGCATTCCGTCGTCGTTCGGCCTGCTCCGGACGAACGACGGCCGCGTCAGCTTCGGCGGCTCGGCGCGTCTGTCCATGGAGGAGGCGGTCGTCAAGACGCTGATGGAGATCAGCCAGCTGTTCATCGGCAACAAGGCGCAGATCTACGCCGAGGGACTGCCGTCGCTGCTGCCGCATCAAATTACCGACTACGGCCTGCGGCTTCCGTATTACGAGCAGCCGTTCGCCCATGAGGAGCTGGCCTTCACGGCGGCCTCGCCGCTGCTGCGTCCGGTGCCGCCGGCTCCGGCCGTCGCTTCCGCCTCCGAGGCGGAGCGGCTCGCCTATCTCGTCGAAGCCCTGCAGGCGCGCGGCCTGGAGCCGCTCTGCGTCGACGTCACGACCGACGACGTGCGCGAGCTCGGGCTGCATGTCGTCAAGATGATCGTGCCCGGCACGATCCAGCTGCCGCGCAGCGAGCGCGAGCGGCTGATCGCCAGCCGCCGCATCTACGACGTGCCGGTGGAGCTCGGCTGGCGCAGCTCGCCGATCGCTCCTTCCGAGCTGAACGTCAGCCCGCATCCTTTTCCTTGATTGGCCTCGACCGGCGGCCTCGCGCCTCCCGCGCCTCGGCCGCACCATCAACCCATAAGGGCGTGATTCCATGCAATCCAAGTTCATCGACTGGCGCGCCGACGCGCTCGCCGGCGAAGATTCTCTGTCCCTGACGTATCACCTCAACTCCAGCCATTATCCCCAGCTCGAGGTGCTCACCCGCTCCCGGATGAAAATGCTGCGCAAGCTGTTCGCGCAGATGAACGCTCCCGCCACGCCCGCCAAGCGGTATTTCTCCGCGCCGCATTCCCGGCTGGCGGACGACCCGGAGGCGGAGACGGAGGGCGGCCTGAACGATCATCCCGCGCTGCGCCGGCTGCTGGTCCGCCTGCGCCGCCTGCAGCCGCAGACGGCTCCGTTCGCGGACTTCGGTCCGCTCGAGGAGCTCGGCGGGGCGGCGCTCGACTCGCCGGAGCTGTACATCCTCTCGCGCAGCTCGGCGACGAAGCGGCTGGAGTTGTTCTACTTCCATCCGCATGGCGACTGCCTGCAGGAGCTCGGCGCTCCGGACGAGGAGCGCTGCTCCGCGCTGTTCGATCCGGCGGTGAACGCCGGTCCGCTGCAGGGCGCGATTTTCGTCGCCGCCAACCTGCATCGGTCGCTGCAGCTGTTCGGCGAGCGCGGCTACCGGCTGAGCCTGCTCGAAGGGGGCCGCATCACGGAAAGGCTGGCCGCCTGCTCGGCCGGCAGCGGGCTCAGGCTGCAGCCGGTGCTCGGCTTTTACGACAGCCGCGTGCATCAGCTGCTCGGGCTTGACGGCCAGTACGAGGTCGCGCTGAGCTGCCTGCTGCTGCAGGCCGAGCCGGAGGCTTCCCGATGACAGACCGCACCGAGCCGCTCCCCCTTTCCCCGGGGGAGCTGCCGCTGCGCGTCTCGCCGGATAGCGCGCAGCCGCTATACGCCCAGCTGGAGGCTCAGCTGCGCGAGCTGATCCACAGCGGGGCGCTGCCGGAGGATATGCAGCTGCCCAGCTTGCGGGATCTCGCCTCGAAATTGGGCTGCAGCCTCATCACCGTTCGCCGCGTCTACCTGGATCTGGAGCGGGAAGGGCTGCTGACGATCTCCAAAGGCATCGGCACCTTCGTCTGCCGCAGCGGATCGGAGCGCTCCGCGCGACGGTCATGGTCGCGGGCGCTCGTGCAGGAGTCTTTCCGCAGCGCGGTCGCGACCGGCTCGAAGTATGGCCTGAAGCCGGACGAGATGCGGCTGCTGCTCGAGGAGCAGCTCGAGAGATGCGCCTCGGGACCTGCGCCGGATCCGGGACCTGCGGCAGGCCCGGGCGGCGGCCCTCCGCGTGACGAGCGCCCGCTCGATCCGCGTCCCCTCGACGGCGAGCCGAGCGGCGGTCCGTAAGCGTCCCGGATGCAGAAAGCGGTTCCCGCGCCGGCGCAGGCGGGACTTTTCGGGGGCCGTGTGGAATGGCCTTGCGGTCCTATCCAGCCGTTTCCTTGCCTGCAGGCAGGGAAACGGCTTTTTTCGGCTGTCCGCTCCCAGGGATTGAAGGATATGGATAATTTTCTGTGGAATAAGTCATGGGACCTCATGCACACGCCGTAGTCGCTCACACCTGGGGCATAGGGATCAGATCGGGGGGGGATTTGATGGAGCAGACGATCAGACGGATGGAGCAGGCGATGAAGGAAAGCGTCGAGGCGCACTTCGTGCTGCCGCAGCTGCGCGAGATGGCGCTCGCCTGCCTGGAGCAGAAGCTGAGCGAATCGATGCTGTTCGGCAAGATGACGATGCTGCATTACCGCATGTACAAGGGCGAGGACGACGAGCGGATCTACCGGGCCGCGGCGGCGGTGGAGCTGATGATCCTGAGCCTCGACATGATCGACGACGTGCAGGACCAGGACAATCCGGCGGTCCCGTGGAGCGCGTACCGGCCGGAGATTGCGCTGAACCTGGCGCTCGGCATGCTGATGATCGCGCAGCGGCTGCTGCTCGAGAGCGGCTTCGAGCCGGAGCGGGCGCAGCAGGCCGCGCGGCTGCTCAGCATGCAGGTGCTGACCGCCGTGCACGGGCAGACGCTCGACCTGCTCAACGACATCCCCGACGAGGACGCCTATCTGGCGATGGTCAGCCAGAAGTCGGCGGCGCTGCTCGTCTGCGGCTGCATGATCGGCACCGTGCTCGCCACCGGCGAGTGGAAGGAGCAGGTGCGCGGCTACGCCGAGCAGCTCGGCATCGCCGCCCAGATCAAGAACGACATCCGCGATCTGGCCAACTGGACGGACAAGAACGACTTTTTGAACCGCAAGCTTACGCTGCCGACGCTGTTCCTGCTGCAGGCCGTCACGGACGAGGACCGCTGGGTGATCGACTACTACGAGGGCCGGCTCTCGATGGAGGAGGTCCGCCACCGGCGCGAGGAGCTGGAGGCGATTCTGGAGAAGACCGGCACGATGCTCTACTCGTCGGTCCGCATGCGCACGCATTACTACCGTTTCCTGGAGCTGCTGGAGCAGCTGGAGCTGGAGGAAGGCTGGCGCGACCAGATGCTCGCTCTGGCGGAGTAAAGGGCGGACTTTCCGTGCGGGAGCCGGCTCGGCCAAGTGCGGGCGAATGCTTCGGCGCGGGGGCGAGCCAGCCCGAGTCGGGCGGACTCTTCGGTGCAAGAGAGGGCAACGCCGCCGGCCGAGGGTCTGAATCCCGCCATCCGGCGTATCAGCGGCCCCGCCATCCCGCAGCCCGCCATCTCCGCAAGCAGCCGCATGCGGGGCGCGCAACAACGTTTGCGGCTTTCCCCTAGCTGCTTTTCGTTTCCGACATCCTGGCGCCTTGCTATAGTGGAATTAAGAGATGCGACGCTCTTAAAACCCAATTCGGAGGGATGTACCATGTTGAAAGAAATGATCCAATCTATCGTGAAGGAATCCGGCTCTGTGATGCGAATTCAAATGGGACAGCTTCAACTGGCAGGCCTCAGCGATGCGGAGCAAAGAGCGTTCGTAGACGTGGTGGAGCGCCGGGAGCAGGGGAACGGAGTAAGACTTCTTCAAGCCAGCTATTGGTCGTAAAATCAACATTGAAGAGTAGGTGAACAAGCTGTCCTCCAAGCTGAAATTGATCGGGTTCGTCCTGACGGTCTTGCTCCTTACCCTGTATTTGATCCGAATGATCTCGTTCTACCCGACCATCGGAGTAAACGTGGTCCCGAGCGGGGACGGCTTCTACAGGGTGGAGAGCATTGATTCGGATTCCTGGGGTCAAGGAAAAATTCAGGTAAACGACCGGGTCATCGCCATCGACGGAAAAGAGCCGAACGAATCGTTCCCGGTGCGGACGTTCGGATATCTGGAGCTGCTCTCATCCGTTGAACTGATGCGCGATACTCCTTCGGGAGAACAGCTCGTTGCCTACGAGATTGAGCATCAGCTGAGCGGGGAAAAGCGTTTCTTCAACTTGATACTGCCTTCGCTGACTCTGCTGGTGTTCATCCTGTTCTCCGCTTTTGTCTACAAGCGGAAGCGGGATGATCCGGCAGCCCTGCTGCTGATCCTCTTCTTCCTTAGCGTCGGCTTCGCCTATCTTAGCGCTATCTTGTCGGGAAGAGGGGATTTCGTCGGCCGAATCCTCCTCACCGTATCGTTTGCCGGAGTGCCGCTGACCTTCCTGCTCTTCCTGGACCGCTACTTGCAGCGCTACGGCAAGCGATTCGCCTCGCGGGGCGCCATGCTCCTGATGCGAGCCGGCTTTATCGCGCAGCTGGCCGCACAGGCGGCCGAGCTGACCGGAGCATTGTCGTCCAAGTCGATCTTCCTGATGGCCTACTTCGTGCTCGGCAACGCATACATCATCTACAAGCTGGTCCGCTCGTACCTCGCTCATCGGCAGGATGACTTGAAATCGCTGTTCAAGCTGACGCTGCTCGGCCATCTGGTCGGGTTTCTGCCGTTTCTGCTGCTGTTCGGCGTGCCGCTGCTGTTCGGCGTGCCGATCATCCCGGGGCAGGTGGCGGCGGCGTTCCTGCTTGGACTGCCGATCGTCTACCTGTACATGTTCACGACGCAGCGGCTGTTCGACATCGACTTTTTCCTGAGCCGGTTCTCGTACTACACGATCATCGCCTTCTTCCCGACGCTGCTCATCACGGGACTGGCAGTCGTGCTCACGAACCACCGCCAGCTCGCCTGGGTCGGCTGGGTGCAGCTGTTCCTCGTCGTGTACCTGCTCATCACGGCCTTCCTGTTCGGCAAGGAGTTCCTCGACTACCGGCTGCGGCCGAAATGGAACAAGGACCTGAACAACTTCCAGGGCAGCCTCGACCGCTTCTCCTCGCGCATCTCGCGCGTCATGAAGCAGGCCGATCTCGAACGGGTGCTCGAGCAGGAGGTGCGGTCCATCCTGCCTGTGCGCGAGGTCGCTTTTTTCCGGTATGAGCCGGAATCGGCGCCGCAGGCGCAAGACGCGGCCGAGACGCCCCAGGCGATCGCCGCCCGCGAGCTCGCCGCGAGCGGCCGCCGGCTCGGCGTCGGCGCCGCCGTCGTCCTGTCGACGGGCCTGGCCGTCGTCATCGGGCAGAAGCGCTCCTCCTACCAGATCCTCTGGATCGGAGACAAGACGAACCGCACCAAGTTCAATCCCGACGAGCTCGGGTGGCTCAAGACGCTGGCCAACTACAGCGCCATCGTATTCGAAAACCTGCATCTGATCGAGAATCTGATCGGAGATCTGGAGGCCGAGATGTCCAAGCGCCAAGGAACGCCCTCGTGGGTGCTGCGCATGATTTTCCAGCTGGCCGAGAGCGAGCGGCGCAAGCTGGCTTCGGATCTGCACGACACGGCGCTCCAGGACCAGCTCGTCTGGTACCGCAAGCTGGAGGCGGCGATGCTCGACCACGACATGCCGCCGGAGATGCGCGGCCAGCTGACGGACATCCGCGAGGGGCTGCTGGACGTCATCCATCAGATCCGCGAGACCTGCAACGAGCTGCGGCCGCCGCTGCTCAAGGAGATGGGGCTCGTCGAATCGCTGCGCAGCCTGTTCGAGCAGCAGCAGATCCGCGCGAACTACGCGATCGAGTTCAACGCCGGCGAGCCGCCGGAGTCGCTCGGCGACGAGGAGACGCTAACGCTGTTCCGCATCGTGCAGGAGCTGCTCGTCAACGCGAGCAAGCATGCCCGCGCGACGCTCATCCGCATCGAGCTGCGCGAGGACGAGGGCGGCGTGCGGCTGCGCTACCGGGACGACGGCGTCGGGCTGGCGCTCGAGAAGCTGCAGGATTCGTATCAGCATATGGGCCTCTCCGGCATCAAGGAAAGGGTGCGGAGCCATGCAGGCCGGATCCGGTTCCTGTCGGAGCCGGGCGAAGGACTGGAAGTCGATCTTTGGCTGCCGATCGAATCGGCGGCGCATGAAGGAGAAGATGGGATAGATGAGCGCGATTCGAATCTTGCTGGTTGACGATCACCCTTCCGTAGGCGAAGGAACCAAGACGATGATCGAACAAGACCCGGACATGAAGGTTACGGTTCTGCATTCCGCCATGGAAGCGCTGGAGATCGTCAAGGCGGAGGCCTTCGACGTCATGCTGTTCGATCTCAACATGCCGGTCATCAGCGGCCTGGAGCTGACCAAGCGCCTGATGGCGTCCAATCCGGAGCACCGGATCCTGATCTACACCGGCTACGAGATCAGTCCCAACTTCAATCTGCTGATCGAGTCCGGCGTCAGCGGCTTCGTGAGCAAGACCGCCTCGCGCGAGCAGCTGCTCACCTCGATCCGCTGCGTCCTGCGGGGCGAAGCGATCGTGCCCGTGCAGCTGCTGCGCCAGCTGCGGCGCCGCGACATCCGGCTGCCGCAGGAGCATGGCGAGCGCGTGCTGGAGGAGGTCAGCATCAACGAGCGCGAGACCGAGATCCTGCAGGAGGTCGCCAGCGGCAGCAGCAATCGCGATATCGCGAGCAAGCTGCTCATGAGCCAGCGCACGGTGGAATACAATTTGACGCGCATCTTCGAGAAGCTCGGCGTGCGCTCCCGTTCCGAGGCGATCGTCGAGGCCAAGCGGCTCGGCATCTTGTCGGCGAGCGAGTTCCGGTGAAAAGTGGAACTTTTTCCAGCGGATTCTTTGCTTTTGGGTACCGGAACGTGCTACAATAAGGGAATCGTATAGGAGACACCAGTCGCCTAGGCGAAGAGGGCCGGCGATGCTGCCCTTTTCCGAACGGCGGCTTTTTCTTTTGTTTACGTAAATCCCATCAAGGAGGAATGTTCCATGCAACAAGGTACTGTAAAATGGTTCAACGCAGAAAAAGGCTACGGCTTCATCGAGGTAGAGGGCGGCGAAGACGTATTCGTACACTTCAGCGCCATCCAATCCGAAGGCTTCCGCACGCTGGATGAAGGCCAACGCGTTGAGTTCAACGTCGTTGCCGGCAACCGCGGCCCGCAAGCCGAGAACGTCGTTAAAATCTACTAATTGCCGCGCCCTGCATCAGCAGGGCTTTTTTTCTCGAATTGCCGGCGCCAGGAGGCGGGCTACTTTGAACAGGAGGCGAAGCTCGAATGTATTACTCCCGCAAGAAACCTCAGGCGGAGCTGCCGACCGAGATCACCGAGATCTGGTCCTGCGTAAGCGAGGACTGCAATGGATGGATGCGCAAAAATTTCGCTCTGGACGAAGTGCCGACATGCTTCTTATGCCAGTCTCCGATGGAGCACGCGACCCGCGAGCTGCCGGTGCTGCATGACAACAGCGCTTCCGCGCTGAAAAAGCAGGCTTCCGGCGACGAATAGGCCAGACCCGAAGACAGCCCCGAGCGGGCTGTCTTTTTTTATGCCGCATTCGTGCATGTTTTTCCAGGCGGAAACGTGAGGACGATCACAGTCTCTCCTGCCTCGCGCCTCTACAATGGAGGCAAAGGCTAGCGCGCCACCGAAGGAGGAGCCCTCATGTACGAACAACCGCTGGAGAAGCTGGCGAGGCTGGCTGCGGACAAAAGCCGGATGCAGCGCGAGCGGCCGCTGCGCTATCTCGTGCACTGCATGCTGGCCGGAGCGTATGTCGGCCTGGGAATCGTGCTGATCTTCCTGATCGGCGCGCCGCTGCTGGCGGCGCACTCGCCGGTCGTCTCGCTCGTCATGGGCGCGTTTTTCGGCATCGCGCTCACGCTTGTCGTATTCGCCGGAGCGGAGCTGTTCACCGGCAACAACATGTACTTCACGGTCGGCCGCCTCTCGGGGACGGTCACCTGGGGGGACGCGCTTCGCAACTGGGCGTTCGTGTTCGCCGGCAACCTGCTTGGCGCGCTCGTGCTGTGCGGACTCGTCGTCGGCGCCGGCGTCTTCCACGGCATCGGTCCGGATCATATCCTGTTCGCGATCGCGGCGAAAAAGATGCATCTGGGCTATGCCGAGCTGTTCTTCCGCGGCATCCTCTGCAACATGCTCGTCTGCCTGGCGCTCTGGTGCGGAGCCCGCGCCAAGTCGGAGACGGCGAAGCTCATCCTCATCTGGTGGATGCTGCTGGCCTTCATCGCGAGCGGCTACGAGCACAGCGTCGCCAACATGACGCTGCTCAGCCTGTCGCTGCTGCTGCCGCATCCCGGCACGGTCACGCTCGCCGGATGGCTGCACAACCTGATTCCCGTCACGCTCGGCAACATCGTCGGCGGCGGCCTGTTCATCGGCGCGTCCTACTGGTTCATCAGCCCGGTGCGGCTCGGAGGGAGCGCTCCGCGACCATCTGGCGGCAGCGACGGGCCGAAGCGCCGCCGCCAAGTGCTCTAAAGCGGCAAGAAGCGCCCGGATCCGCATTCCATGCGGGCCGAGGCGCTTTTTTCGATTGGCCGTCCTGCTGCCGCAAACGGCCCGTTGACAGCCCGGGAGGGGTAAGCTATAGTCATACAAATTAAACCCACTATGTAGATGTGATAAATATACTTTGGGGGGCGGCCCATGAACATCGACAATATCGAGGCATTCGTCTACGTCAACCATTACGGCAGCTTCAACAAGGCGGCCGATGCGCTATACCTTTCCCAGCCGTCCGTTACTTCACGCATCCAAACGCTGGAACGGGACCTGGACGCCAAGCTGTTCGAGCGCCAGGCAAAGGGGGTGCAGCTGACGGACACGGGCAAGACGTTCCTTCCCTACGCGCAGCAGATCCTCCAGACGTATCGCAAGGGCAAGCTCCATCTGCAGAAGAAGCCGTCCGTACCTCAGGAGCTGCGCATCGGAAGCACCGTCTCCGTCTCCACCTACATCATTCCGGAGCTTCTGCCCTTCCTCAAGGGCCTCTTCCCCGAGCTGACGTTCAAGCTGATGACGGCTACGACCGACGAGCTGGGCGCGCGGCTGCTCGAGCAGGAGATCGACATCGCGTTCGTGCGCAAGCTGACTCATCCCTCCCTCCGCTCCTATCCGCTCTACGACGATCCGATCCGGCTCTATGTCTACGACAGCCATCCGTTTGCCGCTCGCGGCCGGATCGAGCTGTCCGAGCTTGCGGGGGAGAAGCTGGTGTTCTTCGAATGCGGGTCGCTTGACTGGCTGCGGCTGCATCGGGTGTTCGAGAGCTTGGAGCAGCCGCCGGATATCGTCTGCCATGCCGATCAATCCGAGACGGCCAAAAAGCTCGTGCTTGGCCGCGCGGGCATCGCTTTCCTGCCTGGCGTCTGCATTCGGGAGGAAGCGGCGAAAGGACGGCTCGTGCCCGTCGAGATCGCGGAGACGGCCGGCATCTCCCTGCAGACGAGCCTCAGCGTGCGCAGCGGCGAATATGCCGAGCTGGTGGAAGCGATCCGGAGCTTCCAAGCCTTTTCTATGATCGAATAGAACAAGTCTATTGGCCGGGCGGCGGCAGACGGTGCTACAGTAGACACAGGGTTTAATTCTTACTAATTGCATAGGAATTGTTATGAAATTAATGGCTGAGGAGGAATCAGGATGGGGGAGCTGTACCGGATCGCCGTCGAAAAGGATGCGCCGCGCCTGCAGCAGATCGTCTACGGCGCCTACGAGCAGATCCGCGAGCTGAAACTGAGCTGGCCTGCCGCCCATGCGGATGAGGAATTGATCCGAAGCAACATCCGCGAACATGAATGCTACGTGCTGGAGCTGGACGGGGAGTTGGCCGCGACGATCACGCTGTCGAAGGGCGAGGAGGCGAAGGCGATTACCGACCTGCCCTTCCTGAAATGGTTCGCGGTCGCCCCGGAGCTGCAGAGCCGCGGCGTCGGCTCCAAGCTGCTGTCTTGGGTCGAGCAGGAGGTGCTGGCGCGCCGCTTGGGCGCAGAGGCCGTCACGCTGGCGACTGCGGAGCGGCATCCGTGGCTGCTCTCGATGTACGAGCGCAAAGGCTACGAGCGGTATCGAGCGATCGACTTCGGCAACGGCGACGGGACGATGCATCTGCTGCGCAAACGGCTGCAGCCGCAGCTGCAAGACTAAGCGAACGATTGAAAAAGGGGAGATTCCGATGAACAGACGACTTTCACCATCCTGGACTTATTCGGCCCGGCCGCTGCTGCTGTCCGCCGCGCTGCTCGCGGGGCTGGCGCTGTCCGGCTGCGGAGCCGGAACCAATGCCGATGCCAATGGCGGAATTACGGAGACCGACGCGGCGAAGGCCAGTGCGGCGCCCGGAGCGGAAGGCTCGGCGCAGCCGGCGAAAAAGATCATCGTCGGCACGGGCACGCAGTTCCCTCAGGTGTGCTTCATCGACGCCAACGGCAAGCTGACCGGGTTCGACGTGGAGCTGGTGCGGGAGCTCGACAAGCGTCTGCCCGCCTACGAGTTCGAGTTTCAGACGCTGGAGTTCAAGAGCCTGCTGCTCAGCCTCGAGACGGGCAAGATCGACTTCGCCGCGCATGAGTTCGAGAAAAATCCGGAGCGGACGGAGAAGTACCTGTTCAACAAGGAGCCTTACGCCCATTGGCGCAACAAGATCGTCGTCGCCAAGGACAACAACGATCCGATCGAGTCGCTGGCCGACCTGCACGGCAAGAAGTTCCTGACCTCGCCGACGAGCGCGCAGGCGCAGATTCTGGAAAACTACAACAAGGAGCACGGCGATCCGCTGAAAATCGTCTACTCCAGCGGAGTGGCCAACGATACGGTGAATCAGATCACGAGCGGCCGCGTGGACGCGGCGCTCGCAGCCGACTTCTCGCTGTCGCTGATCGATCCCCAGGGCAAGCTGAAGCGGGTCGGCAAGGCGTTGTCGGAGGCGGACATCTTGTTTGTCTTCCGTAAGAACGAGCCCGAGTCGCAAAAGCTCGCCGACGACATTGACGCCGCGCTCAAGGAAGTGAAGGCTGACGGCACGCTGGCGAAGCTGAGCGAGCAGTGGCTCGGAGCGGACTTCACCTCCGAAGAGGACTAACAGCCCGAGCCGGCTTCGGGAACGAGGAGGACCTGCCGATGGGCGGATTGCCGTTTGACTTTGCCTATGTGATCGACTTCATCCCCAAGCTGCTCGGCACGCTCGGGCTGACGCTGCGGATCATCGCCGGCTCCTTGCTGCTCGGCCTGCTGGCCGGCCT
This sequence comes from Paenibacillus sp. B01, assembly GCF_009649995.1. NCBI lineage: Bacteria > Bacillati > Bacillota > Bacilli > Caryophanales > Paenibacillaceae > Paenibacillus > Paenibacillus sp. B01. The sequence continues at coordinate 373,172 of NZ_CP045802.1, forward strand.
GCTGGCGGCGTTGCCGCGGCTGTACCGGATCCCCGTGCTGGCGCAGCTTTCGCAGCTGTACGCGTCGTTTTTCCGGGGGACGCCGATCCTCATCCAGCTGTTCCTGTTCTACTACGGGCTGCCGGAGCTGCTGAAGCTGGCGCATGTGGACGTAAGCAAGACGCCGGTGCTCGTTTTTGTCATCCTGACGTACGGGCTTCATACCGGGGCGTACGTTTCCGAGACGATCCGCGCGTCGATCCAGGCGGTCGACCGCGGGCAGGTGGAGGCCGCCTACACGGTCGGCATGACCGGCGTGCAGGCGTTCCGCCGCATCGTCGCGCCGCAGGCGCTGGCGATCGCGGTGCCGGTGCTGTCCAACCTGACGCTGGCGCTGCTCAAGGACACCTCGCTCGCCTTCACGCTCGGCGTCATGGAGATGACCGGCAAGTCGCAGACGCTGGCCTCGCTCACGCAGCATTTCGCCGAAGCGTATTTGGCGCTGGCGCTCGTGTACTTCGTCGTCGCATTTGTGCTGGAAAAGCTGCTGAAGCTCGGCGAGCGCCGGCTGCTGCGGCATGAGCGGAGCGGAGATGAGCCGGGGAGCCCTCGCCGCTTCGCGGGCCTGAGGCCGTCCGTGCGGCCATCTCCGATCCAGGAGCTGAAAGGAGGCAACGCGCCATGAATCTGGACCTGGCGTTCATCGCGGAGGCGCTGCTGAAGCTGCTGCCCGCCGTGCCGACGACGCTGCTGCTGACGGCGGTGTCGGTCGGGTGCGGCCTTGCGGCAGGCAGCGTGCTGGCGCTGCTGCGATTTTTCTCGGTGCCGGTGCTGGGCCGGCTCGCCGCCGGCTGGGTGACGGTCATCCGGGGCACGCCGATGCTGACGCATCTGCTGCTGCTCTACGCCGGGCTGCCGCTGCTGATCGACAGCGTGGCCGGTCAGCTCGGCTCGTCGTGGACGTCGGCGCGCATTCCGATGATCGCGTTCGCGATGCTGTCGTTCTCGATCACGGCATCCGCGTACGGCTCGGAGGTGATCCGCTCCGGCCTGCTCGCCGTCAGCCGCGGGCAGATGGAGGCGGCGCTTTCGGTCGGCATGACCGTGCCGCAGGCGCTGCGGCGCATCGTCTTTCCGCAGGCGCTGGCGGCGAGCGTGCCGAACCTGACGAACTTCGTCATCGGCATGCTGCACGCCTCGACGCTCGCCTTTGTCGTGTCGGTCGTCGACATCAACGCGCAGGCCGAGATCGTCGCTTCGACGAACTGGAAGTACTTTGAGGCGTTCCTGGCCGCGGCGGTGCTGTTCTGGGCGATGACGCTCGTGCTGGAGCGGATCGGGGCGGTATTGGAGAAGCGCGTCAGTCGTTACCATCGGGGGGGAGTCGCATGATTCGGCTGAAGGGAATCCGCAAGTCGTTCGGACGGACGGAGGTGCTCAAGGGCATTGACCTGAGCGTGGAAAAAGGAGAGGTGCTCGCGATCCTCGGCCCGAGCGGTTCGGGCAAGACAACGCTGCTGCGCTGCCTGAACTTTCTGGAGCGGCCGTCGGAGGGCAGCATCCATATCGGCGGCTTCTCCGCCGACTGCCGCTCGATCCGCCGCCGGGACATCCACGAGCTGCGCCGCCGCACGGCGATGGTGTTCCAGCAGTACAACCTGTTCCGCCACAAGACGGCGCTCGAGAACGTGATGGAGGGGCTGGTCGTCGCCCGCCGGATGCCCCGGGAGGAAGCGCGCCGGCGCAGCGTCGAGCTGCTGGAGAAGGTCGGGCTCGGCGAGCGGCTGGACGCCTATCCGAGCCAGCTGTCGGGCGGGCAGCAGCAGCGGGTCGGCATCGCCCGGGCGCTGGCGCTCGAGCCGGAGGTCATCCTGTTCGACGAGCCGACGTCGGCGCTCGATCCCGAGCTCGTCGGCGAGGTGCTGGCGGTGCTCCGCCGCATCGCCCGCGAGGGCATCACGATGATCGTCGTCACCCACGAGATGGGCTTCGCGCAGGATGTCGCGAGCCGCGTCGTGTTCATGGACGACGGGGCCGTCGTCGAGGAGGGGCCGCCGGAGGAGCTGTTCCGCAGGCCCAAGGAGGAGCGCACGCGGCAGTTCCTGCGGCGCATCACGCCGGAGGCGACGTATTCAATCTGAAATAGGGAGGTTCCGCCATGTCTTCGTTGTCCATCAGCGTGCTTGACCAGAGTCCGATCCATCCCGGCGAGACGCCGGAGCAGGCGCTGGCCCATACCGTGCGGCTGGCGCGCCGCGCCGAGGAGCTCGGGCTGCGGCGCTTCTGGGTCGCCGAGCATCATGACAGCGAGCAGCTCGCCGGCTCGTCGCCGGAAGCGCTCATCGGCTACCTGCTGGCCCGCACGGAGCGCATCCGCATCGGCTCGGGCGGCGTCATGCTGCAGCATTACAGTCCGTACAAGGTAGCGGAGACGTTCCACGTGCTGGCGGCGCTGGCGCCGGGCCGCGTCGATCTCGGCGTCGGCCGCGCGCCCGGCGGGCTGCCCCGCAGCACGCAGGCGCTGCGGCAGGGAGCGGGCAGCGCGGGCGGGCCGCTCGAAGGCAAGCTTGAGGAGCTGAGCGGCTACCTCGGCGGCCGTCCGCTCGCCGAGCCGCATCCGCTGGCGGGCCTGCGCGCCGCGCCGGCACCGGCGCAGCCGCCGCTGCTGCATGTGCTCGGGGCGAGCGAGGAAAGCGCCCGCTCGGCCGGGAAGCTCGGCTTGCCTTATGTATTCTCGCTGTTCATCGGCGCAGACGAGGAATTGGCAATACGAGCGGCGCAGGCGTACCGCGAAAGCTTCGACGCCTCCTCCGGGCGGCAGCCGGAGCTGATCGTCGCCGTCGCGGCGGTCGCTGCCGATACGGACGCGGCGGCCGAGGCGCAGCTGACGCCGCAGAAGGTCGTCAAGACGCATCTGCAGGACGGGCGCACGGTGACGCTCGGGACGCGGGAGCAGGCCGAGGAGTTCGGCTGCCAGTCCGGCCTCGAGTACCGGATCGAGGAGAAGGAAGCGATCGTCTACGCCGGCTCCAAGGAGACGGTGGGACGCAAGCTGCGGTCGCTGCAGGCAGCGACCGGGGCGGCGGAGTTCATCGTGGTCACGAACGTGCCGGACTTCTCCGCGCGGCTGCGCTCGTTCGAGCTGCTGGCGGAGCTGGTTGCGGAGCCGGCGGCGGGGCTGGAAGCCGGGGCGGATGCAGGATTGGGGGTCGAAGCGGCAGCGGGGCTGGAAGCCGGGGCGGCCGCCGGAGAGCCGGCGTGAGCGGGACGGACCAGGAGCTGGAGGCGCGGCTCGTCGCCGTCCGGCGGGAGCTGCACCGCCATCCGGAGCTGTCCCGCGAGGAGCGGGAGACGACGCGCCGCCTGCAGGCCTGGCTGGAGGAGGCGGGCATTCGCCCGCTCGGCCGCTACGGGCTCCGCACTGGCCTGATCGCCGAGATCGGCGGGCCGGGTCCGGTCGTGGCGCTGCGCGCGGATATCGACGCGCTGCCGATCCAGGAGGAGACAGGACTGCCGTTCGCCTCGCTGGCGCCGGGCGTCATGCATGCATGCGGGCATGACTTCCACGCGGCGGCCCTTGTCGGAGCCGCGCTTCTGCTGCAGCGCCGGGCGGGCGAGCTGCCCGGCACGGTGCGGCTGCTGTTCCAGCCGGCGGAGGAAAAGGCGAGCGGCGCCCGCGAGCTGATCGCCGCCGGCGCTCTCGACGGCGCGCGCGCCGTGTTCGGGCTGCACAACAAGCCCGACTTGCCGGTCGGCGCGGCCGGCATCAAGGCCGGCCCGCTCATGGCCGCCGCCGACGGCTTCGTCGTCGAGGTGAGGGGCCGCGCCGCGCATGCGGCCGTGCCGGAAGCGGGCCTCGATCCGATCGCGGCGGCGGCGCATGTCGTGACGGCGCTGCAGACGATCGCGAGCCGCAGCGTCGGTCCGCTGGACAGCGTCGTCGTCAGCGTGACGAAGCTCCATAGCGGCACGTCGTGGAACATCATTCCCGACCTGGCGGTGCTGGAGGGCACGATCCGCACGTTCGACGAGGCGGTGCGCCGGCGCGTGCTGGAGCGCTTCGAGGCGATCGTCGTCGGCGTCGCCTCGGCGCTCGGAACGGAGGCGACGCTGCGCTGGGTGCAAGGTCCGCCGCCGGTGCTGAACGATCCGTCGCTGGCGGAGCTGGGACGCGAGGCGGCCGCGGCGGCCGGCCTGGAGCCGGTCGAGCCCTCGCCATCGCTGGCGGGCGAGGACTTCGCGTTCTACCAGCGCGAGGTCCCGGGCCTGTTCGTGTTCCTGGGGACGAACGGGCCGCAGGAGTGGCATCATCCCCGCTTCGACGTCGACGAGCGGGCGCTGCTGCCGGCGGCGCGGCTGCTGGCCGAGCTGGCCGAGCGGTCGCTGCGGCGGTTCGCGGCGGAGGCGGATGGGACGGGGAGCGAAGAATGCGGGGAGTCGAAGCATGGAGGAGGAGAAGCGCATGAGCGTGATCGATCTGCAAGCCTTTCGCCAGACGCATGAGCAGCTGGCGCAGGCCATCGAGGGACTGGACGAGCGGCAGCTGAAGGAAAAGGAAGCTCCCGGCAAGTGGAGCGTGACGGAGGTGCTGGCCCATCTGGCCGACCACAGCATCGTCGTGTCGTTCCGCATCCGCGACATCCTCGCCGATACGGAGGCCGGCCTGCCGCGCTTCGACCAGGACCGCTGGGTGTCGGGCCAGCATGGCAACGAGGAGAAGGCAGCGGAGCATCTGGCGGCGTTCGCGGCGCTGCTGCGGGCGAACGCCCGGCTGCTGGAGCGGCTGGATGCGGGGGAGCTGGCCAAGCGGGGCATTACGTTCAAAGGCGACCCAATCGACCTGCGAGGCATCGTGGACGGCTTCGTCCGGCATGTCGGCACGCATCTGGCGCAGATCGCCCGCATCCGGCGGGCCGTGGAAGCCGTGCGCTGAACGCGGAAAACAAGGGGGAATCCAAGATGGGCAAGCGGAAACAGCTGCGCCTGGGAGCGATGCTCCACGGCGTCGGCAGCAGCACGTCGCTATGGAGGCATCCTGATATCCAGGCGGATGCGAGCACGAACTTCAAGCTGTACCGGGAGTGGACGCGCAAGGCGGAGGAGGGCCGGTTCGACCTCGTGTTCGTCGCCGACGGGCTGTACATCAACGAAAAGTCGATCCCGCACTTCCTCGACCGCTTCGAGCCGATCACGATTCTGAGCGCGCTCGCCGCCGCAAGCGAGCGGATCGGCCTCGTCGGCACGCTCTCGACGTCGTACAGCGAGCCGTTCACGGTCGCCCGCCAGTTCGGCTCGCTCGACAAGATCAGCGGCGGCCGCGCCGGCTGGAACATCGTCACCTCGCCGCTCGAGGGCTCGGCGCTCAACTTCGGGCCGAAGCGGCATCCGCAGCATGACGAGCGGTACCGCATCGCCAAGGAGCATCTGGACGTCGTGCGCGGGTTGTGGGACTCGTGGGAGGACGATGCGTTTCCGCGAGACAAGGAGCGGGGCATCTACTTCGACCGCAGCCGGCTGCATGAGCTGAACCACGAGGGCGAGTTCTTCTCCGTCAAGGGGCCGCTGAACATCTCGCGCTCGCCGCAGGGGCATCCCGTGCTGTTCCAGGCGGGAGCCTCGGAGGTCGGGCGGGACTACGCGGCGCGGGAGGCCGATGCGATATTCGCCGACCACGATACATTGGAGGAGGCGGCTGCATTTTATGCGGACGTCAAAAGGCGCGCGGCCTCGTTCGGCCGGAATCCGGACGACCTGCTCGTCTTTCCGGGCATCGGGCCGATCGTCGGCGCCACGGAGGAGGAGGCCGAGCGCAAGTACCGCGAGACGGCGGCGCTCGTCTCGGCCGAGGACGCGCTGCTTTATCTGGGCCGCTTCTTCGAGCATCATGACTTCTCGCAGTATGAGCTTGACGCTCCGTTCCCGGAGCTCGGGGAGCTCGGACAGAACAGCTTCCGCAGCACGACCGACCGCATCAAGGCGACGGCCCGCGAGCAGGGACTGACGCTGCGCGAGGCGGCGCTGCAGGTGGCGACGCCGCGGACGCCGTTCATCGGCACGCCGGAGCAGGTCGCGGACCGCGTGCAGGCGTGGTTTGAGGCGGACGCGGCGGACGGATTCATGATCGGCGCGAGCGTGCCGCGGGCATTGGAGGACTTCATCGACCATGTCGTGCCGATCCTGCAGGCGCGCGGCCTGTTCCGCCACGAGTATGAGGCGGACACGCTTCGCGGCAACCTCGGCTTGCCGGTTCCGGAGAACCGTTACGCCGCCGCGCGGCGTGCGGAAGTGCGGACGAATGCGGGGGCAGCGGTGGATGCGAGGACGCCGGCGGAGGCATAGGCTGCCAAAGCGGCCGGATCAGGCGCAGGGCTGAGGAAGCAGGTTTGCGGAGGCGGCAGCGACGATCGGCAGGCGGATGCGCCTGCGCCGAGCGACAGACTGGAGCGGGGCCTAGCCCCGCTTCTTTTTCGCGTAGTGCAAAGTCGATTCGGTCGTAGACAGACGCCGGGCAGCCATGGTACAACCATGGGTAGATCGAACCGGATGAGGAGTCCCGCCCATGCCTATGATGCCCCGCCTTTGCTTGCCTCCTGCCCGCAAGCTGCTGCTTGCCGGCGCCTCGGCGCTGCTGCTGGCAGCCGCATGCCCGCTCCATCCTTCGCTGCCGGTGGCGTCCGCGGCCCAGGCTCTTGCCGATGGCTCGAAGCCGTCCTCCCTCGGCTTCGAGCTCAAGATCGAGCCGATCTGGCTGTCGGGCCAGATGATGCTGCCCGCCAAAGCGTTCGCCAAAGGAGCCGGCGCCAGCCTGGCCTTCTCGAAAGGCGCCATCACGCTGAAAAAAGGGACGATCCAGGTAAGCGGAGCGGTCGGGTCGCCTAAAGCGGTCGCGAACGGCCAGTCGGTCCGACTGCCTTATTCGCCGAAGCTGATCCAAGGCGCGCTTTATATTCCGGTCCTCATGGCCGCGAAGACGCTGGGAATGGATCAAAGCGCCTATGAGAAAGCGGCAGGAAAGCTGACGTTTTCCTACAGCCCTTACCAGGCGATGGAATTCGAGGAACGGATGTTTCATGCGGCCAGAGATGGAGATGCGGCCACGGTCAAGGAGATGCTGCGGCGCGGAGTCGATCCGCTGGCGCGCGGACATGGCTACGGCGACTCGACGGCTCTGGATGTGGCGATCCGCCTCGCTCGGATGGATGCGGTCGAAGCGCTGCTCGCCGCCGGGTCGACGTTCGATCCGCAGCTTGCCGCCGACTTCCTCGAGCCGTCTCAGAGAGCGGGCAAGAACGGCCTGCTGCGGCTGCTGCTGGAGCATGGCCTGGATCCGAACACGATCGAGCCGGTGTCAGGACGCTCCCTCCTGGAAATCGCGAGCTCCGGCGGCGCTTATACCGTCAACGGCAAGGACGTCTTCTTCGAGATCGAGCCGGAGCTCGTCCGGCTGCTGCTGCAGCATGGCGCCGACCCGAACGTAGGCTCGCCGCTTGCCGAAGCGGTGTTAGGCAGAAGCTTCGAAGCGACGCAGCTGCTGCTGGCGAGTGGAGCCGATCCCGAGCGCTCCGTCGAGAACCGGGGAAGCGCCGCAGGCATAGCTCGCATGCAGGGCCTGTCGAAGTGGCTCCGCCCAAGCCAAGCCAAGCCAGCGATTCCCGAGCTGTCCTTCCTGGACGACCAAGGAAACGCGCTGATTTATGGAAGCTATCTGCTCGGCCTGGACGCGCAGCCGGAGCTCCTCCCGCTGTATTGGAACGGCCCTGCTGCATATGTGGATCGGGCGGACGGAACTTATCAGCTGCGCAACGTTACGAGCGGTCCGGCAGCGTGGCTGCTGAGCGATCATACGATCGCTCTTTCAGCGGGCAAGGCCGCGCCATCCCAGCTGCGGCTGCCTGCGTTCAACGTGTCGGTCTCCGTGGAAGCAGAGCGCGCCGACGTCTGGTCCGGATTCGGCGAGCTTTATGACTCGCAGGGCAGCCGGCTGCTCTCGCTGTCCGTCTACTACGGGAAATGCCGGCTGCATCTTCCGCCAGGCCGCTATGATCTCGTCGCCTTCGGTTCGGCCGGCCCCTACGGCGGGAACGAGAGAAAGGTCGCTTCCATCGTCGTGCCGGCGGACGGAAGCGCGGTCCAAGCGGTAGCGGTGACGAAATAAAGCGATATTTTCAACTGCCCGTTGTATACCCGACTATTCCGATATATAATCTGCTTACATCAACGCTACATGGGGATCATTCGGGGGAGGAATTCAATCATGGCAAGAAAAGCTTCGCCGGTGGAGCAAGTCGTCGCCATCGGCATCGGCGCGGCGCTGTTCGTCGTGCTGGGCCGGTTCGGCTCGATTCCGTCCGGCATACCGGACACGAACATCGAGACGACCTACGCCCTGCTGGCGCTGTTCGCGGTGCTGTATGGACCGCTCGCGGGCCTGCTGATCGGCCTCATCGGCCACACGATCAAGGACGCGATTTCATTCGGCCCGTGGTTCAGCTGGATCATCGCCTCGGCGGTGGTCGGCCTGATCATCGGCCTGGCGGCGCGCAAGATCGACGTGCGGGACGGGGAGTTCGGCAAAAAAGACCTGATCCGCTTCAACCTGTACCAGATCATCGCGAACGCGGCCGCCTGGTTCGTCGTAGCGCCGGTGCTGGACATCGTCATCTACGCCGAGCCAGTGAACAAGGTGTTCACGCAAGGGCTCGTCGCCGGCCTGTCCAACATCGTGACGGTCGCGGTCCTCGGCTCGCTGCTGCTGGCGGCCTACGCCAAGACCCGCACCAAAAAAGGCAGCCTGACGCGCGAGCTGTAATCGCCCTGCAGGCACGAGATCAATCGAGACAAGCTTGGGGCCGGCGCGCTGCGCCGGCTCCGCTGCTTTTTCAGAGGAGGACATCATCATGAACGAACGCATGGACGAGACGGCTCCGCATGCGGGCGGCATCGGCCTGGCCGCGCCGCCGGCAGCGGCGGGCCGCGCCGCCGGAGCCCGCGCCGACAACGGGCCGCCGGTCATCGAGCTGGACGGCTTCGGCTTCCAGTACCGCAGCCAGCAGGAGCCGACGCTGCATGACATCACCCTGACGATCGCCGCCGGCGAGAAGGTGCTCATCGTCGGTCCGTCCGGCTCGGGCAAAAGCACGCTCGCCCACTGCCTGAACGGCCTCGCGCCGCATGTGCATTCCGGCGAGATGACGGGCCGGGCGCGCGTCTGCGGCCGGGAGCTGGCCGGACTCGGCATCCTCGAGCTGTCGAGGCTGATCGGCACGGTGCTGCAGGATTCCGACGGGCAGTTCGTCGGCATGACGGTCGGCGAGGACATCGCCTTCGAGCTGGAAAACCGCGCCGTGCCGCAAAAGGAGATGCGGGAGCGCGTGGAGCAGGCCGCGCGCGCCGTCGGCATGGAGGCGCATCTGGGCGCTTCGCCGCAGACGCTGTCGGGCGGCCAGAAGCAGCGCGTCTCGATGGCGGGCGTGCTCGTCAGCGACACGCCGGTGCTGCTGTTCGACGAGCCGCTGGCCAGCCTCGATCCCGAGGCCGGACGGCAGGCGGTGGAGCGGATCGACGCCATCCACCGCGAGACGGGCAAGACGATCGTCATCGTCGAGCATCGGCTGGAGGAGGTGCTGCATCGCCCGGTCGACCGCATCGTCGTTTTCGCCGACGGACGGATCGTGGCCGACCTGCCGCCGGCGGAGCTGCTCAGCTCGCCGCTGCTGGCCGAGACGGGCTTGCGCGAGCCGCTGTATGTGACCGCGCTGCGGCATGCGGGCTGCGCGATCTCGCCGGAGCTGCATCCGGAGAGCCTCGAGCGGCTGGAGCTCGCCAGCATCCGCGAGCCGCTGCGCGACTGGCATGAGGCGGCGCCGTCCGACCCGCCTCCGCCTCGCCGCTCGCCCGTGCTGGAGCTGGAGGACGTGCAGTTCGCCTATGACGACGAGGGACCGGCGGTGCTGAGCGGGCTGTCGCTGCAGCTCGGCGAGGGCGAGCTGCTGGCCGTCGCGGGGCATAACGGAGCGGGCAAGTCGACGCTGGCGCGGCTCATCTGCGGCTTTTACCGGCCGACGTCCGGGCGCATCCTCCACCGGGGGCGCGACCTGGCGGGCGACACGATCAAGGAACGCTCGGAGCGGATCGGATTCGTCATGCAGAACCCGAACCACATGCTGTCCAAGACGCTGCTCTACGACGAGGTCGCGCTCGGCCTGCGGCTGCGCGGCGTGCCCGAGGACGAGGCGCGGGAGCGGGTGCTGGAGACGCTGCGCATCTGCGGCCTCCATCCCTTCCGCAGCTGGCCGGTCTCGGCGCTCAGCTACGGCCAGAAGAAGCGGGTGACGATCGCCTCCATCCTCGTGCTGGATCCCGACATCCTGCTGCTGGACGAGCCGACGGCCGGGCAGGACTACCGCCATTACAACGAGATGATGGAGTTCGTGCTGCAGCTCAAGGAACGGGGGAAAAGCATCCTCGTCATCACGCATGACATGCATCTGATGATGGAGTACGCCGAGCGCACCGTCGTCATCGGAGACGGCCGGGTGCTGGCGGACGCGCCTCCCGCGACGATCCTGACTGATGCGGAGCTCGTGCGCCGGGCGAGCCTGCGCGAGACGTCGCTGCAGCGGCTCGCCGAGCGCGCGGGCATCGGGGCGCCGGCGGAATTCGTCGGGCGGTTCATCCGCCGCGACCGGGAGGGGAGAGGACGATGAAGGCCAAGCTGATCGCCTATACGGGACAAGACTCGCCGATCCACCGGCTGACGGGCGCGGCCAAGCTGGTCGTTTTCGCCGTCTGGTCCGTCACCGCCATGATCACCTACGACACCCGGGTGCTGCTCGCGCTGCTCGCGCTCGGCCTGATCGCCTTCCGCGTCTCGCGCGTCCGTTTCCGGGACTTCTCGTTCGTGCTTGCGCTCATTCTCGTCTTCTTCCTGATGAACCATGTCGCGATCTTCCTGTTCTCGCCGCTGGAGGGCGTCCGCATCTACGGGACCCGGCACGACCTGCTGCATCTGGCCGGGCGCTGGTGGGTGACGGAGGAGCAGCTGTTCTACCAGCTCAACGTGGCGCTCAAGTACCTGGCCGTCATCCCGATGGCGCTGCTGTTCATCCTGACGACCGATCCCGGCGAGTTCGCCTCGTCGCTGAACCGGGTCGGCGTCAGCTACCGGATCGCCTGCTCGGTGTCGATCGCGATGCGCTACATCCCCGACATCCAGCGCGATTTCCAGAACATCCGCTTCGCGGCGCAGGCGCGCGGCCTCGACATCTCCCGCAAGGAGAAGCTGGTCAAACGAGTGCGCCATATGGTCGGCATCCTGCTGCCGCTCATCCTGACGAGCGTGCAGCGGATCGAGACGGTCAGCGCCGCAATGGAGCTGCGCGGCTTCGGCCAAGGGCCGAAGCGCACCTGGTACAGCGCGCGGCCGCTGCGCGCCGCCGATATCGCGGCGATCGCCTTCGTCGTCCTGCTCGCGGCGGCGTCGTTCTGGCTGACGTTCGAGGACGGCTCGCGCTTTTATAATCCGTTTGCGTAGTGCCGCCGCCGCCGTTTGGAACCGGCCGCCAGGCGGGGCATAATGAAGAAGCGACGCGGCGTGCGAAAGGAGCGGATAGGCGCATGAATGGAACCGAGGCGAAGACAGCGGCAGGGCGAAAGGAAAGAACGGCGGCGTTCTCGATGGGATGCTTCTGGAGTCCCGAGGCGCTGTTCGGCGCGCAGGAAGGCGTGCTCGCCACGCAGACCGGCTATGCCGGCGGCTCCTCGGAGGCGCCGACGTACCGCGAGATGGGAGACTATTCGGAGACGGTGCTCGTCCGTTATGACGCGGCGGCCGTTTCGTACGAGGAGCTGCTGCGGCTGTTCCGGGAGCATCACGATCCGGCCAATACGAACGGCTACAAGGGCCGCCAGTACCAGTCCATCGTTCATTGGAGCGAGCCGGAGCAGCTCGCGGCGATCGAGGGCTGGCTGGAGGAGCGGCGCTTGGCGGGACTGCCGGAGCCGGATACAGAGATCAGGGAGCTGGGGCGGTTCTTTCCTGCGGAGGAGCGGCATCAGAAGTACTACCTCAAGCGGTATCCCGATGCCTGGGAAAAGCTGCTCGGCCTGTACCCGTCCCGCGCGGAGGCGGAAAGCTCCCGGCTGGCTTGCCGGCTGAACGGGCTGGCCAAGGGCTTCGCCAACCGCTCCGCGCTGCTGGACGAGCTGGAGCGTTGGATCGGCGAAGCTCCGGAGCGCCGGCGCGAGCTCGCTGCCGCCGTGCGCGGCATCCGCTGGTAGCGGGTCGGCCGCGGGCTCAAAAGGATGGCGAGCGTGATCGGGCTGGCCGTGCGGCTCGCCAAGCCGCCAACCGACGCTGCCGAATGAAGCGGGGACGCTGCCGCATGATGCGGTGACGCTGCCGAGCGAAGCGGGACGCTGCCGAGCGAAGCGGGACGCTGCCGCATGATGCGGCTGCCGCTTGCCAAGCCGCGCCACCCCGTTATAATCTAGCTATATGATGAATCTATAGCACAGACCAGGCCGTGAAGCACACGCCGCCTCTGCTCGTTCCCGTCTTCGGGAGCGCGCGGGGCGGCGTTCGCTTTTTTTTAACGGCACCTGGCGAGGAGGAGACGAGCGTGGCAGACTTCAAGCAAGCGTATACGGCATGGCTGGAGGAGGAGGTGGAACGGGAGGAGAATGTCCGCCGCAGGGAGCGGCTGGCAGAAGGGCTGGGGCACGGCACGGTAGAGTTTCTGCGCAGAGCCTGGTTCCCGGCGATCGGAGGGTTCCAGCACCTGCACCCGGAGTGGGAGGTCCGCGACATGGGGGGAGGCTGCCGCTACATCGATCTGGCTTACTTGCCCCCGGCCGGCGGAAGAGGCGCGTTCGAGATCCAGGGGTACGGTCCTCACGCCCGGGATCTGGACGTGCGCCGTTTCAAGGACTTGAGCTGGAGACATAGCTACCTCTCGATAGACAGCTGGGTGGTCCTGCCGGTCGCCTTTCCGTCGATCCAGGAGGAGCCGAAGCGCTGCCAGCAGTTGGTGCTTGCCTTCGTCGGCCGATTTGTGGCGATGAGCGTATCCCGGGAGCTGGACTGGCAAGAAGCGGAGATTCTGAGGTTCGCGTTTCGGCAGTTGGTGCCTTTTTCTGCGATGGAGCTGTCCAGCCATCTGAGGACATCCGAATCCCATACTCGGAAGCTGCTGGGGAGAATGGTCGACGGAGGCTATCTGAGCATCGTCAGCGGAAAGCTGCGCTATCGGCTGTACGGACTGTCGGAACGCTCCCTTGCCGAAGGTCTGGCGACGAATCAGATCGTTAGAAGGCCAAAATCGGGCGGCCAGGAATTTTAACGACGCGTGGTGGGCTTAGCGGTGCCAAAGGGACGGAAATGCCGATAAAAAAGAGGCTGTTGGCTGCTGTAAGCGTCTGACGCGTCGTTAGCTTTCTGGAGTCGTGGAAAACGGGCTTCTAAGCGTCTCAGCCGTCGTTAGCGAGGAGATGTGCGATGCAAAAGCCCATTCCCCGCCGTCGAGGCAGGAACGGGCTTTTGCATCGCCGTCCATCGTGGGGACAACGCGCCGCGAGCTCGCCTCCGCCATGCGCATCCGTCGCCATGCGCGGCATTCGTGCGCGCGTCCGCCGTCATGCGCGTCCGCCGTCATGCGCGGCATTCGTGTGCGCGTCCGCCATGCGCGGCATTCGTGCGCGCGTCCGCCGCCATGCGCGGCATTCGTACGCGCGTCCGTCGTCATGCGCGGCATTCGTGTGCGCATCCGTCGTCATGCGCGGCATCCGACTCATCGCCGCGAGCGTGCCTCCGCCATGCGCGTCAGAAAGGATTCTGCACGTGGTAGAATACGTTCGGGCTGGCCATGCGATAGTAGTAGCTGCACCAGCCGAGGCTGCCGCCCTGCTCCAGGTTCACGGTGCTGTACGGGAGCCGCTCCTGCTCCAGCTCTTCGAGCCGCGCCGCGCGGCCGTCCAGGTAGTCGCGCAGGCGCAGCGCCGCCGTGTCGAGGCGCGTCAGCACGCCGCCGTAGCGGATGTCGAGCACCTCCCAGCCGAACGGCTTGAACATCGACAGCCACTGGCGGCGATGCGCCTCGCGCAGCGCCCGCACCGCCTCGGCGATGCGCGGCAGCAGCTCCGACGCGAGCCGCTCCAGCTCCGCGCGGTCGTCCGCGTCGTAGGCGGCCTTGAGCCGGAGGCCGGCCTGGCTTTTCCAGCGCAGCACCCCGCATAGCCGCTCCGGCACCTCGAACAGCGGATCGAGCGCCGCGCCCGGCCGCCGCGACGCGGCGATCTCCGCTTCCAGCTCCGCATAATGCGCATCCAGCTCCAGGCCGGCGATCTGGCGGTCGAACAGGCCGAGCAGCACGTCCTGGTACAGCAGGAACTTGGACGGGTTCGTCTGCTTGCGGTTGCCCGGCTCCGCGCCGGGCGTTTCGTCGAGGCCGTTCAGCAGCAGGAACGCCGCCGCCTCGGTGCCCGTGCAGGCCAGCGTCCGGGCCTCGACCCGGCTCCACTCCGGCCTGCCGTCGCAGTACGCCTGCTCCGCGTAGTATTGCAGGCCGAGCAGCGCGATGAACGGGTTGCTCTCCATGCCGTCGTCGCCCCACATCGTCGCATACACCTCGTCGACTCCCTCGGCTTTGCAGGCGAGCAGCGCCGCTTCCGTCGCCGCCAGCGAGAGGCCGTAGTTGACGCCGAACGTGTTGAACACCCAGACGCCGCCCGCGAACACGACGCGGCAGCCGAGCGGACGGTGCTTGCCGAGCTGCGCCTCGTAGTGCTCGGGCTCGAAGTGGTTGTAGTCCCAGTACACCATGTCGACGTCGGACGGGATCTGGCGGGCCATCTCCTCGGGAATGACCGTGTTCCGGTCGAAATGCTCCTCCCCGTTCGCGGAAGCGAGCTTGAGGAACATGTCGCTCCACATCATCGGCGACAGGCCGCGGCGGCGCACGATGTCCAGCACGGCCTGCAGATGCCCCGCGATGATCGGGAAGCGGCCGTCGAAGCCGTGCAGGTCCAGATGCTTGCCGCGCCCGACCTCCTCCGCCTCGTCCATGCCGATGTGGATCTTGCGGCTGCGGAACGGCGCCGTCGCCCGCTCGATCATCCGCTCGACCAGCTCCAGGACGCGATCGTCCTGGGCGAGCAGCGCGCCCTTGGTGTCCTTGTAGCCTTTGACCGGCTCCCACTTGAGGAACTCCTCCAGATGGGCGAGCGTCTGGATGCTCGGGAACGCCTCGATGCCGAACAGATCCGCGTAATCGTCGATCGCCCGCAGCTCCTCCGCGCTGTAGCGCCCGCGCATGTAGCCGAAGTACGGCTCGCCCGGAATCTCGTACGTGTCCTCCATATACAGCATGACGCTGTTCAGCCCCATGAGCGCCATGCGGCGCAGCAGGCTGCGCCAGGCGTCGAGCGTAAGCACGCCGTTGCGCGACAGGTCGAACATCGGTCCGACCGTCCCGATCCGCTGCTGCTCGGCCAGCTCCCAGGCCGGGCCGTCGACGCCTTTTTCCAGCAGCAGCGAGAACGCGCGGAAAAACTGATGCTTGCGCTCATAACGAATCCACGCCCGTCCGTCCGCATAGCCGGCCGCCAGCCCTTCGCCGCCCCGCTCGACGCGGACCGTCACGGCCCGCTCGGCCTCCGTCGTTCCGTCGCCGCGACTGTGGCCGCCGGCTTCCCGTGCCGCTCGATCGTCCGCGGCCTCGCTGCGTCCGATCGCCTCGGCTCCTCCAGCCATGTTTTCCCCGCGTCCGATCGCCTCGGCTCCTCCCGCCTTGCCTTCCTCGCCGAGCTCGATCTTCAGCTTCAGCTCGTCCGCCAGCTCGCGCAGTCCGGCTTCCACCTCGCCGAGCTCGCCGATCCATGTCCATGTCGTCTTCATTGACGTTGCCCCCTATGCCTTCCGCTGCCGCGCGGCTGTCCCCGTCGGCGCGGACTCCTCGATCCTGTCCTTCATTGTACCGGATGGCGGCTCGGCGCTGAACGGTGAGAAATCAACGAAATAGGGGGTGAAATCGCGGGGAATTGCGTCGGGGACCGGGAAAGGATAAGCTGGGGGAAATGCAGCGGCAGCAACGGAGACGAGGAGGACAAGGAATGGACGACATGCTGGAAACGATCCTGGACAGCCTTGGGCTGGAGGGCAGGATGGCCGAGGTGCAGCGGGTCCAGACCGCGCATCGCATGAGGCTGGCGGAGTTCTGGGGCATCCGGCAAGGCGCTCGCGTGCTGGAGATCGGATGCGGGCAAGGAGACACGACCGCAGTGCTCGCTTGCCGGGTCGGTCCGTCCGGCCTCGTGCGCGGGGTCGACATCGCGCCGCCCGGCTACGGAGCGCCGATGACCGTCGGCGAAGCGGCGGCAAGGCTGCAGCAGTCCCGGATCGGCGGTCCGGTGCGGATGGAGTTCGGCCTCGACGTGCTGCAGGACGACGTGGATTTCGGAGAAAATGCCTATGACGAGATCGTCTTCTCGCACAGCTCCTGGTACCTGCAGTCGCCCGAGCAGCTGGAGCGGCTGCTCGCCCGCGCGCGGCGCTGGGGCCGCCGGCTCTGCTTCGCCGAGTGGGACCCGCGCATCGGCCGGATCGGGCAGCTGCCGCATCTGCTCGCCGTGCTCGTGCAGGCGCAGGCCGAGTGCTTCAAAACGGACAGCGAGGCCAACGTCCGCACGTTGCTCGCGCCGGCGGACATCCGGCGAATCGCGCACAGCGCCGGTTGGAGCGTGGACGAGGAGGCGACGCTTCCGGCAAGCGGCCTTCAGGACGGAGGGTGGGAGGTCGATCTGGCGCTGGGAGAGCTGGCCGAGGAACTGCCGCGGCTGCACGGCCTCCCCCGCAAGAGCCGTCAGCTGCTCGAGTCGCAGCTCGGCCTGCTCGCCGCATACGCCTCCGCCGGCTCAAGCTTCGAATCGATGGACAGCTGGGCGATGACGGCCGGCTGAGCTTCGGACGGCTGCGGCGGGACGCCGCGGCGGCCGAGATAGGCAAGATTCAACGTGTTGTCACACATGAAGGACATGCCGTTGCCTATAATGGTAGTATCAACAGGCAATGCGAGAAGGAGGACCATCCGCCTTGAACGAGTCTCCGAATTCCATCCAGCCGACATCCGGCCGCAATTTCACGGCCTGGATCATCGGCATTTCCTTGGTGGCGAACGTCATCATTCTGGCGCTGTTCTTCGGGCCGATCGGCTACAAAGGCAGCGTCGGCTGGGACATCACCGTCCTGCCGCGGATCAACGCCATCCTGAACAGCTTCACGTTCATCTTCCTCGTGGCCGCGCTGGTGTCGATCCTGCGCAAGAACATCAAGCTCCACAAGGGCTTCATCCTAGCGGCGTTCTCGTCGACGCTGCTGTTCCTGGTCACGTACCTGACGTTCCACTACCTGTCGCCCGAGACGGCGAAGTTCGGCGGCGAAGGCATCGTGCGGCCGATCTACTTCACGATCCTCATCACGCACAGCTTCTTGGCCGCGGTCATCGTGCCGCTCGCGCTGTTCTCGCTCGTCTGGGGCTGGACGATGCAGGTGAAGAAGCATAAGCGCATCGTGCGCTGGGCGATGCCGATCTGGCTGTACGTCAGCTTCACCGGCGTCATCGTGTATCTGTTCATGGCGCCTTATTATGTGAGCGGCTGAAACCACGCTGATGCGGAAGCTGGTCGATTCGTAATGGAACGGGGGATGGGTCCGGCATAAGCATCGGTTCACTGCTCCTGCAGATGCCGGTTTCCGAACGTTCCACGAGCCCGACTCCCTCCTCATCCGATGCGAACGATTCCTGAGGCTTGGCGGCGCGGCGGGTCTGGAAGCGCAGCGCGCCCTCCTGAGAATTCAAAAAAAACACCCTCTGGCATTTTTCAATTGCCGGAGGGTGTTTTTTTATCTAAGCAGAATTCAGCCGCCCAGCCGCTGGACCTGGTCCAGGATGGCGGTAATTTGCGACAGCGTCTGGCCGATCTGCGACTGCTCGATCGCCTGGGCGGTCAGCTGGCCGCTGTTCACCGCCTGCAGCAGGCCGTCGATCTGTCCGCTCAGCACGCCGTTGTACTGCTCGAGCTTGGCGTCGATCGCCGAGGCGAACTCCGGCGCGGTCAAGCCGTTGAAGGCGGCGATGTCCGCCTTCATGGCGCCGAGCTCCGACTCCAGGCTCGCCAGCGCGTCCGGATCGGTCAGCGCCTGCTGGGCCAGGCCGGGCAGCTCGTTGGAAAACTGGCTCGCTTCGTTGATATAGGATGTCGCTTCATTCACATACGTCAGGGAATCGTTCACGCCGCCGAGCGCTTCGTCGACGCTGCCCGGCAGCGAGCAGCCGGCCAGCAGGGCGGGCGCGAGCAGCAGCGCCAGCAGCCGCCGGCGGCCGAGGGATACGGCTCGCGCGGGAAGGCGGAGCCGGTGGTTTTGCTTCATCGGTTCATCATCCTTTCGCGGTGTCGTTCCTCTCCTTTACTCCCCGCAGGGCCGGATGGTTTCACCTTTCGGCGCCGGGCGTCCCTTTTCAACCGGGTCGAGTCGGGTATACTTGTAGCAGAAGGGAGCGTGAATGCCCGATGCAGACGCGCGTGCTCGTCGTCGACGACGAGAAAAGCATCGCCTCCGCCGTAGCTTACGCCCTCGGGCGGGAGGGCTACGAGGTGCAGACGGCGCAGGACGGGGAAGAGGCGCTCGCCAAGGTCGAGAGCTTCCGTCCGCGCGTCGTCGTGCTCGACGTGATGATGCCCAAGCTGAACGGCTACGAGGTGTGCCGCCGCCTCGACGGACGCGAGGACATCGGCATCATCCTGCTGACCGTCAAGAACGATATCGTCGACAAGGTCGTCGGCCTGGAGCTCGGCGCGGACGACTACATGACCAAGCCGTTTGAGATCCGCGAGCTGCTCGCGCGCGTCAAGGCGCTGGCGCGCCGGCTCGAGCGCATCCCCGAGGCGGCGCAGGAGGCCGCTGCGGAGGGCGGCCTGCGGGTGCTGCCCGAGCGGCGCGCCGCCTATGCGGACGGCCGCCAGCTCGATCTGACGCCCAAGGAGTTCGACCTGCTCGCCGCGCTGCTGCATCATCCGGAGCGCGTGTACACGCGCGAGGAGCTGCTCGATCTCGTCTGGGGCATGGATTACGCCGGCGGCACGCGCACGGTGGACATCCATATCCAGCGGCTGCGCAAAAAGCTTGGCGAGCCCTGGCAGGCGGCGCTGCAGACCGTCTACGGCATCGGCTACAAGGCGTCGCCCTCCGCGGCCGGAGGCTCGGACTAATGCGGCTCGGCCTGAGGCTGCGGCTGACGCTGTTCCTCGCGGCGCTGCTGCTGCTCGCGGCCGGCCTGCTGAGCCTGCTCGTCGAGCGCGGCATCCAGGACAACCAGCAGGCGCGCATGGAGCAGGAGCTGGCGCAGCAGACCCGGATGGCGAACCTGCGCATCCGCCAGGCGTATTACTCCGGCTCCGGAGGCGACCCGCAGGAATTCCTGCGGCGCAGCGGCCGTCAGCTCGCGCAGGAGCTGTACGCTTACGGCGGCTTGCCGCTGACGCTTTACGACATGGGGGGCACGGTCGCAGGCAGCTCGCTGCAGGACGGGACGGGAGCCGCTCCGCCCGCGGGCTCGCCCGCGAGCGAGCTGCTCGGCTACGCGCTGGACAATAAAGTCGCCTTCACCGAATCGGACGGGACGCTGATCTACCTCGCTCCGCTCGAAGGGCCGGACGGACAGCTCGGCGCGGTGCAGCTGCAGTATTCGCTGCGCGGATCGGAGCAGTTCCGCCAGGAGATCCGGCGGCTGTTCCTCGTCATCGGCGGCGGCGTGCTGGCGGCGGCGTTCGCGCTCGGCTACCTGTACTTCAGCCGCATCGCGTCCGCGGTCGTCCGCTTGAAGGGCGCGGCGGACCGCATCCGCCGCCAGGACTTCATCGCGGCGTCGCCGGTGCGGCGGCGGGACGAGCTGGGCGAGCTCGGCGAAGGCATCGCCTTCATGAGCCGGGAGCTCGAGAGCGGCATCGGCGCGATGGAGCGCGAGCGGCGCAACCTGCAGCTCGCCGTCGACAAGCTGCAGGCGCTGGAGCGCCAGCAGAAGCAGTTCATCGGCAGCATCAGCCATGAGTTCAAGACGCCGCTCACCTCAATCAAGGCGTATGTCGAGCTCGTCGGCATGTACAAGGACGACCCGGAGCTGCTGGGCGAGGCGCATCGCAGCATCGGCAAGGAGACCGACCGTCTGTACGACATGGTCGAAAAGGCGCTCCAGCTGTCCTCGCTCGAGCGCTACGAGTTCGAGTCCCGGGCCGAGCGGCTCGACGCCCGCGAGCTGCTGGAGGATGTGGCCGGCCGCATGCGCGGCAAGGCGGAGAAGTTCGGCCTGCGGCTGGAGCTTGAGCTGCGGGACGCGCAGGCATGGTGCGACCGCGAGAGCCTCATGCATATGCTCGTCAATCTGATCGACAACGCGATCAAGTACAACCGGCCGGGCGGCTTCGTCCGGCTCGGCAGCCGCGCCGAGGACGGCTGGGCGGTGCTCGACGTCGAAGACGGAGGCATCGGCATCCCCGAGGAGCTGCTGGAGCGGGTGTTCGAGCCGTTCTATACGGTGAGCCGCGACCGCAGCCGCGAGACGGGCGGCACCGGCCTCGGCCTGCCGCTCGTGCGCGAGTTGGCCGCCAAGGAGGGCGGCTCCGTGGAGGCGGGCCGGCGCGCAGGCGGAGGCATGCGGTTCACGCTGCGGCTGCCGCTTGCAGACGGGCGGAGCGGGGAGTGAGGCATTTGTTTACAACTCGGAAACATCCTCGACATCGCGCCGACGCATCCTACGGTTAAGCTGAAAGCAACAACCGCAAGGGGGAACCGAACATGATGAAAGCCAACCCGAACAAGATGCGCCGCTCGGCGCTCGCCGTCCTGACGACCGCCGCTCTGCTGTCCGCCGTCGCTTGCGCCTCCGGCAACGCTCCCGACCGCGAGACGGTCGAGAAGCCGGGCTCCAAGGTGACCGTCGTCGAGAACAAGCAGGAGTCGGTGTACGATACCGGACTGGAGATCGACAAGGTCAGCACGCTCGAGGGCGTGCGGGGCCAGGAATGGCTGGACGAGGAGCGCATCGTCGCGATGGCTCCGAACGCCGAGCAGCCGCCGACCGCGACGGAGGGCGAGCAGCGCCAGCCTTTCAACCTGTATATTCGCGCGGTGGCGGAAGGAAGCGAGCTCGAGACGCTGCAGGCTTCTCCGTCGGATACCGGCTTCGCCGCGCTGTCGCCGGACAAGAAGCATCTGTTCTTCAAGAAGACCGAGGAGGCAACCGGCTTCGGCCGGATCCTGAACCTCGAGACGGGAACGGTGACGGAGCTCGACAACATCCACATCCCCGCCACCGAAGGCGCATGGGCCGATGACAGCACCGTGATTTTCCCGACGCTCGAAGGAGAGCTCATGCAGGTCGATCTCCAGGGCAAGGCGACGGTCGTAGTGAAGGAGAAGGACAAGTTCATCCGCGGCTTGGCCGTATCGGGTGCTACCTGGTATTACATCGCGGGCGAGAACCAGACGCTGTTTGCCTATGACAAAGAGACCAAGGAGAAAAAAGCCGTGGCCGAGGGCATCGATTGGGTCGTTCCGTCTCCGGACGGCAGCCGCCTCGCCCTCGTGAAGCGGTCCGGACAGGCCGGCGTCAAGCTCGTCCTGTCCGATGCCGGCGGCGCCGAGCAGAAGGAGCTCGCCTCCGGCACGCAGATCTTCGGCACGAGCTGGTCCCCGGACGGCCAGACGCTCGCCTACTCGCTCAGCGCGGAGGGCGTCGAGGATCAGGGGCTGTTCATGTCCGAGGCCGAGACCGGCAAGCAGACGAGTCTCGTCAGCACGCGGGACCTCGCGGGCGATGCCGTCCGCTGGAGCCCTTCCGGCAAGCAGCTGATGATGACGACGTCCTCCTACGGCGGCCAGGGCATCGAGTTCAAGACGACGATCGTTCGCTTCAAGGATCAATAAAAGGCGGCAGGCGCCGGAATTCCGCAAGCGGGATTCCGGCGTTTTTGGTGCGGGGTGAGCGGGACTAGGCCATGCTTCACCGATAGATGAAGCTTGCCTCCGTATGATTTTACGTAACTTATTGGGTGAACTTATAGTATACTGGATGCATCTGACGGAATACTATGACAAAGGAGAAGATGAGAATGGTGGTGAAGGTTTTGGCGAAACCGACGTTTACGGTGGATCAGTTAACCTCCTCTTCGGAAGCTTCCAAAAAATTCGGTGAGCTGCGGAAGAAAGCGAAGCAAGTTCCACAGTATATTACGGAAAATGGAACGGTCGATACGGTCTTGCTCAGCTATTCTTTGTTCGAGGATATTTATGATCGCTTGAGCCGGTTGGAGGCGGAGGAGGAAGAGCGTACTCTCCTTCATCGTCTGGAGCGCATAGAGCGGGATCCAGAGTCCGCGAAGTCCTGGAAAAACGTCAGGCGGGAGAGGTAGCGTTCCGTGACGTTGGAAGATCGCTTCGATGTTCGGCTGGATGTGGATGCGGAAAAGGAATATGGCCGACTGGACGGTTCTGTTCTAGCTATTGTCAACGCTGCGATCGACGAGCTTGTTTATCGGGCCGATGAAGTAGGCAAAGTTCTGAGCAATTCTATCCATACGAAACTTGCGGGCTGCAGAGAGATCAAGCTTCGCGACGCTGGAATACGAATCATCTATCGAGTGACGGACGAGATCGTGCATGTGCTCCGAATCGTGTATATCCTGACTATTGAAAGGCGCACTCGCGATATGGCGTTCAAAATCGCTCATTCGCGTTATAAACAGTATCGGAAAATCAGCAAGAAGGATCTTATACGATTTCACGAAGAACAACATACATGGCCGCTTCGAGCTTCTACTCGAAGAGGGAAAAAAGGAGGAGCGACTTGATTCGTTCCTCCTTTCTTCTGCCTGCAGAGCGGGACGCCTTCGAATGCCCAAGTCCCTGGCCGCATGGCAGACTGGTCCCGGGTCCAGACCGGCTTGCGGCTGCAGCCGCTTCCGGGGCCGCCGTCCGCGATGGTAATCTGTTTCCATCGAGCCAAGGAGGCGAAGAGGCATGGGCATGGGCATTCCCGAGGAGCAGCAAGGGAGAAGGCTGTACATCCTTCTCACGGATACCGGCACGCTGTTCACGCGGCTGATCAAAGCCTATACGGGAGCGCCCTGCAATCACGCCTCCTTGGCGCTGGATCCGAGTCTGCGGCATATGTACAGCTTCGGACGGAAGGATCAATCCCATCCTCTGGCGGCCGGATTCGTCCGGGAGGAAGCGGCAGGCATGTGCCGGGAGTACCCGGGGATGGCTTGCGTGCTGCTCCGGCTCGAAGCGACGGAGGAGCAGTTCCGGCGAGCTTGCGGCGTCATCCGCTATTTCGAACAGACCGTGGACCGGTACGGCTACAACCTGCTCGGACTGCTCGGCTTCGTGCTGAACCTGCGCTTCGAGCCGCAGGATCGTTACTTCTGCTCGCAGTTCGTCGCCGATGCGCTCGAGCGGAGCGGAATCGCCTTGTTCGACCAGCCGCCGGCGCTGACCGCTCCGCATCATTTCCTGGAGCATCCCGAGCTGCAGGTCGTGTACGAGGGCTTGCTCTCCGACTACCCGCTGCTCGACCGGGACGGCCGTCGCGCCGGATCGGCCGAGGGGGAGAGCCTTCCTTTGCGGCTGCCGAAAAGGGCTGCGGTCTGAGCGGGCGGCGATCTAACGGAAAGCTAACAAACGCGACAATACAATCCCATAAATCGCAAAGAGCGCCCTGTTTCTTCCTGCAGCGGTGCTTTATTCTTTTCTTATATGTAACCGCTTCCAGTCTGTTCTCGGGCGGTGTCAGAATCAGGAGGGATGAGATGAAAAAGAAGACGACTTGGCTTGCCGGAGCGCTTGCCGCTGCCCTGGCCGTCGCGCCTGTCGCCGCTGCCGCCGCAGGCGGACAGGGAGAAAGAGCCGCCGCTGCCGAAGCGGCGGGAGGCTCGCCGTCCGCAGCGGCAACGGCGGCCGGACAAGCCGCAACGGCCCCGTCCGCGGACACGCAGGGACACTGGGCTCGGGAAGCGATCGCCCGCTGGGCGGACGCGGGCATCCTGAGCGGCTACCCGGACGGACAATTCCGGCCGTCCAGGACGATCACCCGGGCCGAGCTCGCGGCGGTCGTCAACCGTTTGTTCGGATTGACGGCAGACGGCTCCGCCGCTGCCTTCAGCGACGTGCCGGCGTCCGCCTGGTACGCCGAGGCGCTTGCCGCTGCGCGTGAGGCCGGGTATTACCAGGGCGACGGCGCGAACAAGGCGCTGCCGGAAACTGCCGTCAGCCGCCAGGACGCGGCGGTGCTGCTGGCGCGCGCCTTCGGGCTGCAGGCGGCGGATGGAGCCGAGACGGCAGGCTTCTCGGACAGCGCGAGCATCCGCGCCTATGCCCGGGACGCGGTCGAGGCGCTGCGGCCGGCGCTCGGCGGCTATCCGGACGGCACGTTCCGTCCTGCCGGGCCGCTGACGCGGGCCGAGGCGGCTCAGCTGCTCGACCGTCTGGTCGCGGCCTATGAGGGCAAGCCGGGCACGGAGCGCGCCGCCGATGCGGACGGCCATGCCATCGTGAACGCGGACGGCGTGAAGCTGAAGGATATGGCCATCGACGGCAACCTGTACCTCGCGCCGGGCATCGGGGACGGCGACGCCAGCCTCGAGCGCGTGCAGGTGGCGGGCACGACCCGGATCGCGGGCGGCGGCGAGCATTCCATCCGCGTGACGGACTCGGCGCTGGGCGAGACGGTCGTCGAGCGCAAGCAGGGCAAGGTGCGGCTCGTGCTGACGGGCGGCACGGTCCAGCGGCTGTCCGTGCAGGGCTCGGCGCTCATCGAGCTGGCCGGCGACGCGCGCGTGGAGATGCTGGAGCTGAGCGGCCAAGCCGAGCTGACTGTCGGCGGCCAAGCCCGCATCGGCAGGCTCGTCGTGCCGCAGGGCGGAGCGCTGGTGAACGGCCAAGCCGTCTCCGCCGGCGAGTACCGCTGGGCCGACGGAGCGCTAGCGCCGCTCGGCGCCGCTTCGCCTGCGCCGTCGGCGGCGCCGAGCGCGACGCCGGGGCCGACCGCCGCGCCGACCTTCGTGCCGACCGCGACGCCAACGCCGACGCCGGCGCAGACCGCGACGCCAACCCCGACGGCATCGCCGACCGCGACGCCGACGGCATCGCCGCAGACGATCGACTTCGTCGACCGCCAGGCGACGGCGGAGACCCGCTCGCTTTTCAGCTATCTGAACGAAATCCGCGGCACGGGCATCCTGTTCGGCCAGCAGCATGCGACGACCGAGGGCCTCAGCATCACGGAGCGCGACGGCACGCAGTCGGACGCCAAAAACGCCGTCGGCGACTACCCGGCCGTGTTCGGCTGGGACACGCTCAGCCTGGAAGGCCATGAGAAGCCGGGCGTCCAAGGCGATCCGATCCAGAGCCGCGACAATCTCGTTGCCGTCATGAAAAAAGCCTACGAAAGCGGAGGCGTGCTGACGCTGAGCTCGCATATGCCGAACTTCGTCACCGGCGGCGACTTCTACGACCTGCGCGGCAACGTCGTCTCGACGATCCTGCCGGGCGGCAGCAACCATGGCGCCTACAACGAGTTCCTCGACCTCATCGCGGACTTCGCGCTGCATCTGAAGGATGACGGCGGCAAGCCGATTCCGGTCGTCTTCCGTCCGTTCCACGAGCAGAGCGGCAGCTGGTTCTGGTGGGGCGCGGCGTTCACGACCAAGGAGGAGTACAAGGAGATCTACCGCTACACGGTCGAGTACCTGCGCGACCTCAAGGGCGTGCGCAACTTCCTGTACGCCTACTCGCCGGGCGGCGGCTTCGGCACGGACGAGGCGCGCTACCTGGAGACGTATCCGGGCGACGACTACGTCGATCTGCTCGGCTTCGACAGCTACTACAACGGCGAGGGCCAGTCGTGGTTCGACGGCGTGGCCGTCGAGGCGGCGACCGTCTCCCGCGTCGCGGACGCGAAGGGCAAGATCGCGGCGCTGACCGAGTTCGGCTACCAGAAGATGAAGACTTCGGGCAACGCGACGCCGGACTTCTATACCCGCCTGACCGCCGCCCTGCAGTCCGATCCCGATGCGAAGCGGATGGCCTACATGCTCACCTGGGCCAACTTCGGCGACACGTCGACCTACGTCCCGTATCCGCGCGCCGAGGGCGAGCCGAACGAGATGCTGCCGGACTTCATCCGCTTCTACGAGGAGCCGTACACGCTGTTCGCGCGGGAGGTGCGGCAGGCGTACGAGCGTCAGACCGAGGCGGCGGAGGAAAAGCCGTTCGTGCATGTCGCTTCGCCGACCAACCAAGCGTCCGTCCGCACGCCGAGCTTCAAGGTGCGGGTGCGCGTGCAAAACGCCGAGGGAGCCCGCGTCGTCATGACGGCGGACGGCATGACGCAGGAGCAGCCGCTGGTACTCAATCCGGCGACCGGCTTCTATGAGGCGGACTGGCAGCTGGACGGCCGGCTGAACGGCACGGCGGCGGCCGTGACGGTGCGGGCGTATGCCGCGGACGGCGAATTGCTGCAGGAGGAGACCAAGACGGTGGCCGTCAAGATTCCGGAGGCGCCGCTCGGGGAGTACATGTTCGACGAAGGGCTGGAAGGAGCGTCGAGCGGCGGCGGCTGGAAGGCCGACGTCGGCGAGGCGCAGCAGGTGCAGTGGAACGGCGGAGGCGCGCTCAAGCTCGACGTCGGCGGGCTCGATCCGGCTGAGACGTGGCAGGAGATCAAGCTGCAGCTGAACGGAGCCGCGGCCAAGCTCGGCTTGGCCGACATGAGCCAGGTGCGGCGCGTCAAGCTGGACGCGTACATCCCGCTGGATTTTGCGGCGGCGAGCGGCGACGAGGCGAAGATCCAGGCGTTCGGCATGCTGCCGCCCGACTTCGAGGCGAAATACGGCATGGGCACGACGCAGGTCCGCTTGAGCGAGCTGCCGACGGTGACGGTCGGGCAGCAGGTCTACGCGCATTACGCGCCGGAGTTCGACCTGACCGATCTCGCCAAGCTGCAAGCCTCGCAGGAGCTGTTCGTCTCGCTGGCAGGCAGCGGCCTGTCCGGCGCGGGCAGCGTGTACATCGACCGCATCGGGCTGTACAGCACGTTCGTCGACGCTTCGCTCGATCCGGCGTCGGTCGATGACTTCGAGGGCTACATGGGACAGGATGCCGCGCTCCAGACGAAGTTCGTCCATGCCGGCGGCGACAGCGCCTCGGCGGCGCTGGACAGCTCGCGCAAGCATGGCGGCGGCTACGGCCTGAAGTACACGTACACGCTCGGCTCGAGCGGGTACGCGGGCATCACCAAGTCGATGGGCGGCGCCGACTGGTCCGACTACAACGCGCTCCAGTTCTGGTACGAGCCGGACGGCAAGGGGCAGAAGCTCGTCATGCAGATCAACGCCTCCGGCAAGACGTACGAGTACTACCCGGACACGACCGGCACCGAGCCGCAGCTGATCGTCGCTCCGTTCCGCGACTTTCAGCCGGCCAACGGCGCGACCGGCACGCTGACGAGGCTGAACCTGAAGAGCGTGAACGCCTTCTCGATCTATACGAACGCGGTGCCGGACGGCAACCGGCTGACGAGCTCGATGTACTTCGACGACATCCGGGCGCTGAACGATCCGGCTGCCGGCACGGTGCCGAGCGGCGAAGGCGGAGCCGGCCTGCCGAAAGGCGTGCTGCAGGACTTCGAGCAGTCGCTCGGCGGCTGGGCCATCGGCGGCAACGACATCGGCCTCGGCGCGGCGGCGCTCGCTGCCGATGGCGGCGGCCAGGCGCTGGCCGTGACGATCGGCGCCAGTCCGGCCGCCGGCAAAAACGGCGAGATCGCCCGCGTCGGCGCGCTCGATCTGAGCAGCGGCTCCAAGCTGCGGCTGCGGGCCCGCATCGAGGGCGGCAGCGCTTCGGCGCAGCTGTTCCTCAAGCATGGCGGCGGCTGGTCGTGGGCGGCGGCGGGCGGCAAGCCGCTGACGAGCGAGTACCAGTGGTACGAGATCGACCTGGACGGCCCGGACAGCTACGGCAAGCCGATCGACAAGTCGTTCCTGCAGGCGATCGGCCTGCAGGTGTACGACGCGGCCGGCGGCGGCACGGTGTACATCGACGACGTGACGCTGGAGTAGGCGGCGCTTGGTTCCGATGCGAGCAAGCCGCGCCGATTTCGTGTAGGATGGAGGAAAGAAATCGGCGCGCGTCCCGCTGCCCGGCAAAGGCGGAGCGGACAAGCGCGCTGCGGGAGGATGCGGCATGAGCGAGAGCAAGAAGGTTGAAGCAGGCGAGATTGTGGACGAGCAAGCCGCCGGCAGCGGCGGCGCTGCGGCTGAGGTCGAGGAAGGCACGACTGCAGAGGGACAGGGCGAAGGAACGGAAGGCTCCGCTGAGAAAAGCCTGAGCAAGGAAGCCGAGATCGCGCAGTGGATGGTCGAGACGATCCGCGACAGGGGGATGCTGCGCCAGGAGGAAGCGATCGAGCATGTGCGCGGCGTCTACGGCGAGGCGTACGTGTTCGTCAACGAGGCGGGCAACGTCTCGCTGGAGAAGGAGGTCAAGAAGGCGTTCCGCAAGCTCCATCGCGGGCGGATCGCCTGGGACCGGGACGGCTTTTTCTGGGCTTGGACGTAGAGGAAGGAACAGGGCGGCCGAAGTCAGAAAATTTTCCCTTTTTGCTGGAAGTCCGGTTGCAATTGCTTTCATGGATATGCTACCATAACCGTAATAACCACTCGGCTGAATCTTCATATTGGTTGCGTTATTGCTTAATAACCCTGAATATGTTGCATCTCAGATACAAAGGTTAGATCTCAGTACGGCAGGAGGTGTAACACATGCAAAGAGGTACAGTAAAATGGTTCAACGCTGAGAAAGGCTACGGCTTTATCGAAGTTGAAGGCGGTAGCGACGTATTCGTACACTACTCCGCCATCACGGGCGAAGGCTTCAAGACGCTGGACGAAGGCCAAGCGGTCGAGTTCAACGTTGTTGACGGAAGCCGCGGACCGCAAGCCGAAAACGTCGTGAAGCTGTAAGCTTCCGATTCGGCAAGCGCCAAAAAGGCTGCCTGCTCATCCTCGAGATGAGCGGGCAGCCTTTTTTTGCGTTGGGCGGGTGCAGAGTTTCGTAGTGCCGCTTACCGTGAAGGAAGGCGATTCTAAAATCGAGTCAGCGGGCGGGTGAAGTGAGGTAGGCGGAGGGAACGATGTTGACGGGAGTTGCGCGGAAAAACCGAGCAACTCTGCTCGGGCGGTCGCCCTGACGCCGGAGTTGCGCGGAAAAACCGAGCAACTCTGCTCAAGCAGGCGCCCTGAGGCCGGAATTGCGCGGAAAAACCGAGCAACTCTGCTCGAGCAGACGCCCTGACGCCGGAGTTGCGCGGAAAAACTCCGCTCGAGCGTCCCTGTCAGACAACGCTCTTGACCGGCAGCAGCGGCCAATGCTGGCCAAGCTGCCAGGCGAGCAGCGTCGAGGCGAGCACATAGAGCGCATAGCCGGCGTCGGCGGCGGACAGGCGATAGCGGTAATAGAAGGTGCGCGCGCCCGCGCCGCTGGCGAAGCGCTTGGCCCCCATCGCCGCTGCCGTCCGATGGGCGCGCCGGATGCACTGCGCCAGCAGCGGAATCGCGTACATGCGCAGCCGCTCGTACAAGCCGCGCAGGCCGCGCGGCCTGCGGCCGCCGCGGATCTGCAGCGCCTGACGCAGCGTGACGAACTCCTCCGCGAGTAGCGGCAGCATGTTGAACGCCGCGAGGAAGCTGTAGGCGTAGCGCGCCGGCAGCTGCAGCTGCTGCATGAGCGAGTAGAACAGCGCGACCGGCCGCGTCGTCAGCGCGAACGCGAGGCCGACGGCCGCCACCTGCAGCGAGCGGAAGCCGAGATGCAGGCCGCGGTAGAAGCTTTCCTCGGTGATGCGGATCAGGCCGTACTGGAACCAGACGGTCTCGCCGCTGCCGAACATCATCATGCCGGACGCGGAGCTGACGAACAGCAGCAGGAACGGCGAGGCGTACAGCAGCAGCCGCAGCGGCGGATGCCCGGAGAACAGCGCCAGCGGCAGCAGCGCGGCGACGGCGAGCAGCAGCATGACGTTCGGGTCATGCGTCAGCAGCACGAGCAGGAACAGCAGCGCCGACACCGCCAGCTTATGCGTCGGATTGACACGGTGCAGCCACGTTTCGCGGTACGGAAAGGAAAGGTTCATCGGGTCGGCGCTCCTTTCGGCAAGACGGAACGGGCCAAGGCCGCCTCGGGAGAGCCTGTCGGCGAGGCTTCTGCAGCGGGATCCGCTCCGTAATCCGGTTCGTAATCCGGTTTGTGATCCGATGCGGGGGCCGCTCCGCGGCCCGGTCGACGACTCGCTCCGTCATCGGGCGGCGAGGAGGGAGCAGGCCGCGCCGGAGCGGGAAGCTCCCGCACGACGCCCTGCTCCACCTGCCAGCGGCGGGTGGCGAAGCGGCGGACAAGCTCGTCGTCATGCGTCACCATGAGGATGGCGCAGCCGCTGCGGCGCAGCTCCTCGAGCTGCTCCATCATCGAAACGGTGCCGGCGGCGTCGAGGCCGAACGTCGGCTCGTCGAGCAGCAGCAGCCGCTGGCCGCAAGCCATCGCGGAGGCGACGCTCAGCCGGCGCTTCTGCCCCATCGACAGCTGGTACGGATGGCGCCGCTCCAGCCCGGCGAGCGCGAACCGCTCCAGCAGCGTCCGGACCCGGCCGTCCCGCTCGGGCGGTGACAGCCGCTCCGGCATCGAGAACGCCAGCTCCTCGGCGACGCTGTCCGTGACGAGCTGGAACTCGGGGTTCTGAAAGCAGTACGCCGCCAGCTCCGCCGCCTGCCGGGGCTTGCGCAGCCGGGCCTCCGGCGCGCCCAAAAGGCGCATCCGCCCTTCGCTGCGGACGAGCCGCATGATGGCGAGCAGCAGCGTGCTTTTGCCGGCGCCGTTGGCTCCGGTGACGGCGATCCAGTCGCCGGCGCAGACGGACAGCCGGTCGGCGCGCACCTTGACCTCGCGGCCCCGCATCCCGGCGAAGCCGTCCAGCTCCAGCAGCGGGGCGGGAAGCGGCGGCGTGCCTGCAGCGGGTGCAGCCGCGGCAGAAGCGTCCGCGCCTGGCGCTGCCGCTGCCGCTGCGAGAAGCGTCCCGCCGCCGGCCGGAACGGGCGCATGCGGCAAGACATGAGTCTCGTCGGCCGCATCGAGCGGAGCCGCCGCTCCCGCATGCGCTCCGCCGTCCGTGGAGCCGAAGCGGCCTGCCTTTGCCGCTGCCTCATCGTCCCAGAAGCCCGGGTACCAGACGCCGTAGCGACGCAGCTGCGCGCGGCAGTCGCGAAAGATCTCCTCCGGCGGGCCGTCCGCCTCCAGCCGTCCGTCCGGCGAGAACAGCAGGATGCGGTCCATATCCCCGGCGATGAGGTCGATCTTGTGCTCGACGATGAGCACGGTCCGGCCGTCCCAGATGCGGCGCAGCGCGTCCCATACCTGAGCTGTGCCTTCCGGGTCGAGCAGCGCGGTCGGCTCGTCGAGCAGCAGCGCGTCAGGATCGACGGCCAGCATCGAGGCGACGGCGAGCCGCTGCTTCATGCCTTGGGACAGCTCCGAGACGGCCGTGTGCGGGTCGGGCAGCTCTAGCCCGGCCTGCTCGAGGCAGGCCGCGATCCGCTCCGGCATCTGTTCGCGGGGGACGGCTTGGTTCTCCAGCGCAAAAGCGATCTCTTCGTCCGCATAAGGCATGCAGAACTGCGCTTCGGGATCCTGGAACACGTAGCCGGGCCGCTCCGGCACGACGAGCCGCTCCGCCTTCAGCGGAATCGGGATCGCTGACGGCACGAGGCCGCCGAGCACCTGCAGCAGCGTCGACTTGCCGCAGCCGCTCGGTCCGAGCAGCAGCACCTTCTCTCCGCGCCGGATCGTCACGTCGAGGTCGCGGAACAGCAGCGGCGCTTCTTCGCCGGGGTACTTGAGCCGCAGGCCGATCGCCTCGGCCGCGACCGGCACGGCCGCAGCGCCGCTCCGGGCAGGCGCTCCGGCGGCTTCCGTCCGCAGCGAGCCGGCAGCCGCGCGCTCCGCGTCCTGACTGGCCGCTTTTCCCGACTCCTCCGCGTTCCCCGACTCCGCCTCGTTACCCGGCGCTGCCGCGCCCCGGTTGAGGCCGCTCATCCGCTCAGCCATCCAGCGCGTCGTAGTCCTTGGCCGAAGCCGGACGCAGCAGGCTCGTCACGCCGGTGCGCTCCAGCGCGCGGGCGAGCGCCCAGGCGAACAGCCCGGCGATGACGACGCTGCCGAGCAGCCGCATGGAGACGAACAGCGCGTAGTTCCAGAACGCGAGCTGGTCGATGTAGCCGTAGTAGCGGTCGATGAAGATCGAGGCGACGGCGGCGCCGACGGAGGCGAGCACGGCGACGATCGGACCGGCCTTGCGGTACAGGAACAGCGCGAAGAACAGCTCGGCGCCGAGGCCCTGGAACAGGCCGTACCAGAGCGTCGAGATGCCCCACGATCCGCCGAGGAACGCCTCGATCGCGGCGGCGGCGACTTCCGCGAGGATGGCGACGCCGGGCTTGCGGATGAGCAGGAACGCGAACGTGCCGGCCATGAACCACATGCCGTAGCTGAGCTGCTCGGCGTGCAGGCCGAGCGGCTTGAGGACGTCGTACATCGGCCCCCAGATCTTGTAGACGAGGCCGAAGACGACCGAGACGACGATCGTGACGAGGATGTCGGCGAGGGTGAGGCGATTGCCGGCGCGCGTCGCGCGGCCGGAGGCTGGTGCGGTGGACATGGGATCAGCTTCCTTTCGGATGGGGAATCGGTCTCTCACAGCGGCATGATCCCGGAGCGGCTGCTGTCGGCGAATGCGAAAAAAAGCCCGCCGGACAGCCGGCGGGCAGATGGAATCGGACAGGCGCGCCTCGCGTCCCCCTATGGCGGCGGAACGCAGGACTCGGCCGGCCTGCGCGCGGCAGGCCGGACAGGAAAGGCTCCGCCCGCCCGGACGGAGCGGCGGACGGAAGTCCCTAAGCGGACAGGGCCTTTCCCAAGTTGGCGCGATGCATTCTCTCTACGCTGGCATTACCCAGATCAGATCAATGGTCAGCGGCATGCGGCCGCAGTCTCAGCCCGACTTCATCGAGCCCCCATGCATGCTATGAAAGTGCTCTTACTATACCTTGGAAAATCCGGTTCGGCAATAGGGAGTGCCGGCGGGCGGCAGGACGGGCATTGCGGACGGAGTTGAGGGCGTCGGCGGTTGCATCCGTTTTCAAAGGCGGGTAAGCTGGAAGAAAAGGAGGGATTGGCCAATGAAATATCGTCGCTTGGGCAAAACGGAGCTGAACGTGTCGGTCGTCGGCATCGGCACCTGGCAATTCGGCGGGGAGTGGGGCATGGACTTCTCGCAGGACGAGGCGGACGCGATTCTCGACAAGGGCGCGGAGCTCGGCATCAACCTCATCGACACGGCGGAATGCTACGGAGACCATCTGTCGGAGCAGCTCATCGGAGGGTACCTCAGCCGCCGCAGGCGCGAGGACTGGATCGTCGCCACGAAGTTCGGCCATCATTTCCACGAGCGGTTCAAGCGGACCGACGTGTACGACGCGGAGGATGTCGTGCGGCAGCTGGACGCCTCGCTCAAAGCGCTGCGCACCGATTACGTGGACCTGTACCAGTTCCACTCGGGTCCGGACGCGGCGTTCGACAACGACGACCTGTGGACGGCGCTGGACAAGCAGGTGCAGGCCGGCAAGATCCGCCATCTGGGCACCTCCATCGGCAGCAACGACAACCTCCACCAGACCGAGGCCTCGACGCGGGTCGGCTCGCAGGCGATCCAGGTCGTCTACAACCGGCTCGACCGCAAGCCGGAGGAGCGCGTCTTCCCGGCCTGCGAGGCGCAGGATCTGGGCGTGCTGGCGCGGGTGCCGCTGGCGAGCGGCTTCCTGAGCGGCAAGTACAAGCCGGGCACGGAGTTCGGCGCGACCGACGTGCGCCACCGCCAGGATGCGGAGCAGGTGCGCCGCCGCCTCGAGGAAGTGGAGCGCATCGCCGCGGATGAAGTGCCGGCGGGCGTCGACATGGCGGCATGGGCGCTCGCCTGGTGCCTGCGCCATCCGGCGGTGACGTCGGTCATTCCCGGCTGCAAAAATCCGCAGCAGGTGCAGAGCAACGCCGATGCCGTCGCGCTGGTGACGGAGCCGCATCCGCAGGATGTCCCGGCTCCGGCGCGGGCGTAAGGCGGGGCACGGCAGCGTGCGGACGCAGGGGCGGGCGAGGCGCGGAGCGAGCGTAGGCGGCGCGGCGAGCGTAGGCGGCGTGGCCCGCGCGTAAGCGCCGGCGAGGCGCAGGCGAGCGTCAAGCCTGCCAGGGCCGCCGATGCCCAAGGCCGGCGGCTCGCGAAGGGCAGGTTCAGCCCCCTTTAGAATCGTCAGCGCGTCGACAAGGAGCCTTCATCCACACCGTGGATGAAGGCTCCTTTCGTTTTCGAGGTTGGATCGCGCGGGCAAGCAGGGAAGAAGGCTGGAGCAACGCGAGTAGAGGCTGCAGCCGGAAAAAGTCGTGCTGCAGGCCGCGCGGACGCGCCAGCCGGAGCTGCAGCCGGAAAAAGTCGTGCTGCAGGCTGCGCGGATGCGCCAGCCGGAGCTGCAGCCGGAAAAAGTCGGGCTGCCGGCCGCCCGGATGCGCCAGCCGGAGCTGCAGCCGGAAAAAATCCGCTAGCGGGCCCGCTCTTTGCCCAGTACGGTCTTGCCGTCCTGCGACAAGTACACGGTCAGCGTGCCCGCATCGCCCGGCCCTATGACGCGGAAGCGGACCGCATGCACGGTCCGGCCTTCATGCTCCGCGCCGATCCGCTGCGCCAGCTCCGGGCCTGCCGTCATTGCCAAGACGGCGGAATCCTTCGGGCTGGCCGGCAGCAGCCGGCTCTCCTCCGGCGTCAGGCCGGCATATGCGGCCAGCACCGCCCTCTTCCGCGCCGAGGCGGCTTCGTCCGGAGCGGCCTTGCCGATGGCCGCCCAGCCGTCTCCGGAGGCGGGCGGCCCGATCAGCAGCCAGGCTGCGGCGGCGGATCCGGCGGCAAAGATCAGAAGCGGCAGCAGCCAGGCGGCCGCCCGCTTCAAGCTGTCCCTCCGTTGCCCGGCGGCCAGTCGGCGGCCGGGATTTTGCCCGCGTGCTCCCGCCAGTCCGCCGGCACCTCCACGGAGCACATGAGCTCGAGGCTGTTGCCGTCGGGGTCGTCGAAGTAGATGGACGCGTTGGCCTGATGAGGCCTTACGAACGGGGCGGCGTCCGGCTGCCGCCCGAACGGCGCCGGCTCGATTCCCCGCGCCTTCAGCCAGGCCGCGCTGCGCAGCAGCCCTTCCCAATCGACGCGGAACGCCGCATGCCGGATGGCCGGATGATAGGGCAGCGCCGCCAGCTCCGGAGCGAGCCACAGGCCGATCCAGCTCTTGCCCTCCTCGATCCAGAAAAAGACGGTGTCCTCGTCCTCCCAAGCCTGGCGAAGGCCGAGACCCGCGTAAAACGCCCGGCTTCGCTCCAGATTCGATACGGGCAGATGGGCTTCGTACAGCCCTTCGATCAAGCTCTTCTGCGGCCCGTCCGTCTTCGTCGTTTTTTTCTGCATGCCGACTCTCCTCTTTCCCGTCGCAAGCTTTGTCTGTGTGTCCGCAAGTCTACGGCTCTCATTCTTGAACGCGGCAAGGTGCGGAAAAGTTGTCCCCTCCTGCCGGCCTGCGATCGCTTTTCCTCTCCGTCCATGACGAAACGTCAGGAATCAGAAAAAAAGTTTGCCGATTCGGCCTGTGCGGGTGTAGGATAGAACCAATCGAAATGAATGAAAGCCGCATTCGGATGACGGAATTCGTCAATTTGAAGCGAAAGGAGCCAAGCCGATGCAAACCGTATCCGCCATGCTGCCGATGCTGACGGAGCTGGCGCAAGGCATCGCGGCGCAGTTCGGCGAGCGCTGCGAGGTCGTCATCCACGACTGGTCGCGGCCGTACGACAGCACGATCGTGTTCATCGCCAACGGGCAGGTGACCGGCCGCAAGGTCGGCGATCCCGGCACGAACCTCGGCCTCGAGGTGATGCGCGGCACGTCCGAGGGCGGCCACCGGCAAAACTACGTCACGCGCACGAAGGACGGGCGGCTGCTGCGCTCCACCTCGATTTACCTCAAGGACGACGAGGGCCAGGGCATCGGCGCGCTCTGCATCAACCTGGACATCTCCGAGCTGATGGCCGCGGAGAAAGCGCTTCAAGGGCTGATCGGCCTGCAGGAGCTGCCGCCGGTCCGGGAGTCGTTCGTGAGCAACGTGAGCGACCTGCTCGACTCGCTCATCCAGGAGGCGGAGGACGCCGTCGGCTGCCCGCCGGCGCTCATGGGGCGCGAGGACCGAATCCGGTTCATCGCGCTGCTCGACCGCAAGGGCGCGTTTCTGATCAAGAAGGCGGGCGAGAAGGTATGCGCCTACCTCGGCATCTCGAAGTACACGCTGTACAGCGATCTGGAGGAAGCGAAGGGGAGCGATGGAGATGGAGCGTAACGAAGCAGCGGTTGGAGCGGGGGAAAGGCTCGCGGACGGCATCGACACGCCCTGCGTCGTCATCCGCAGCGAGGCGGTCGACGCCAACATCGCGGCGATGGCCGCGGAGGCGGCGCGGCGCGGCGTGCAGCTGCGGCCGCATGTCAAGACGCACAAGCTGCCGGAGCTGGCGCATCGGCAGGTCGCCGCAGGCGCCTGCGGCATCACCGCCGCCAAGCTGTCGGAGGCGGAGGCGATGGCGGACGGCGGGATCGGCGACATCTTCGTCGCCTATCCCGTCGTCGGCGCCGTCAAGGCGCGGCGCGCCGCCGAGCTGGCGCGGCGCGTCCGGCTGCTCGTCGGCGTGGACAGCCTCGCCGGCGCGCGGCAGCTGTCGGCGGCCGCCGAGGCCGCCGGGCTGGCGCTGGAGGTCCGCCTCGAGATCGAGAGCGGCCTGCAGCGCACGGGCGTGCCGCCCGAGGCGGCGCTTGCGCTCGCGCGGGAGATCGCGGCGATGCCGGGGCTGTCGCTGACCGGCATCTTCACCTACCGCGGCGCGATGCTCGGCGGAGCGCCGACGCTCGACCTGCGGGCGGCCGGCCACGAGGAAGGCCGCCTCATGGCCGGCGTCGCCGAGACGCTGCGCCGGGGCGGCATCGCGATCCGCGATGTGAGCGTCGGGTCGACGCCGACGGCGATCTACGCCGCCGAGATCGACGGCGTCACGGAGATCCGGCCCGGCACGTACGTGTTTCAGGATCGGATGCAGACGGCGTTCGGCGTCTGCCGGCCGGAGGACTGCGCCGCCGAGGTGTGGGCGACCGTCGTCAGCCGTCCCGCCCCGGACCGCATCGTCATCGACGGCGGCAGCAAGACGTTCGCCACCGACGTGCAGCCGGATAAGCCGCCGCTTCATCTGCAGGGCTTCGGCCGCGTCATCGGACTGCCGCATGCGGTGTTCGAGCGCATGAACGAGGAGCACGGCGTCATCCGCATCTCGCCGGACGACACCTGCGAGCCCGGCGACATGCTGCGCATCGTGCCGAACCATATCTGCAGCACCGTCAACCTGCACGGCAGCGTGTACGTGAGCGGCAAGTCCGGCCTGCGCCGGGTGCCGGTCGCCGCGCGCGGCTGCATTCAATGAGGGAGATGACCAACCCATGCTGGATCTAGTGCTCAAAAACGGCCGCATCGTCGACGGCAGCGGCAATCCGTGGTACCGGGGCGACGTCGGCGTCAAGGACGGACGCATCGCCGCCGTCGGCCGCATCGACGAGGAGGCGGCCGCGACGGTCGACGTCCGAGGCCAGGTCATCGCGCCGGGCTTCATCGACGGCCATTGCCACTCCGACCTGATGATCCTCGACCACCCGCTCAGCGAGATCAAGCTCAGCCAGGGCGTCACCGCCGAGGTCGTCGGCAACTGCGGCCTCGCGCCGGCGCCGGTGTTTCCGGACCGCGAGGAGCTGCTGCGCAGCTACATCTCGCCGGTCATCGGCAGCACGAAGCAGGACTGGCAGTGGAATACCGTCGGGGAATACATGGACTACGTCGGCCGCTCCGCTCCTGCCGAGCATATGGCGACCTATGTCGCGCATGGCGCGCTGCGCATCGCCGTCATGGGCTTCGACAACCGTCCGGCGACGCCGGCGGAGCTGCAGCGCATGAAGGAGCTGCTCGAGGAAGGACTGCGAGCCGGCGCGATCGGCCTGTCGATCGGCCTCCTCTACTCGCCCGGCAGCTACACGTCCAAGGAGGAGCTGGCCGAGCTGTGCTCGGTGCTGCCGCGCTACGACGGCCTGCTCAGCACGCATATCCGCGGCGAGGGCAACAACCTGCTGCCGTCCGTGCGGGAGGTCATCTGGATCGCCGAGCAGGCGGGCATCCCGCTGCATGTGAGCCATCTCAAGGCCGCCGGCAAAGCCAACTGGGGCAAGGCGCTCGAGGCGATGGAGCTCGTCGAGGACGCCCGCGCCCGCGGCATGGACGTGACCGTCGACGTCTATCCGTACAACGCCGGCTCCACGTCGCTCACGACGATCCTGCCGCCGTGGGTGCTGGAGGGCGGCATCCCGGGGGCGCTCGAGGCGTTCCGCGACCCGGCGCTGCGCCGCCGCATCCGCGAGGAGCTCGGCCGCGAGCAGGACGACTGGGACAACCTCGTCTGCTCGACCGGCTGGCAGAGCGTCTTCGTCGCCTCCGCGAGCGGAGCGAACGCCGGGCTCGAGGGCAAGCACATCGCCGAGATCGCCGAGGCGCGCGGCGTCCACCCGGCCGACTGCATGATGGACCTGCTGCTGGAGGAGGACGGCCAGGTGCCGATCGTCTACTTCCACATGTCGGACGACGACGTGCGCCAGGTCATCGGCTACAGCCGCTCGCTCATCGCCTCCGACAGCCTCACCTGCGAGACCGGCATGCCGCATCCGCGCCTCTACGGCACGTTCCCGCGCGTGTTCGCAAAATATGTGCGAGAGGAGCGCGTGCTGACGCTCGAGGACGCCGTGCGCAAGCTGACGAGCTTCCCGGTGCAGCGGTTCCGCCTCGGCAAGCGCGGCCTGATCGTGCCGGACTACGCGGCCGACCTCGTCGTCTTCGACCCGGATACGATCCGCGACACGGCCACCTACTCCGAACCGAAGCAGCAGCCGGAAGGCATCTCGACCGTCGTCGTCGCCGGCCGCATCGCCATGCAGGACGGCGCGCATACCGGCGCGCGCGGCGGCGGCTTCCTGCGCGCCTCGTCTTGCGCTTGCGGCCACGGGCACGCGCATGGCGGCGCCGGCCGCTGAGGCCGAGGCCGGCCGATGCGGCATCGCCTCTGGGCCAAGTCGGCTCGGAGCAAGCGGCTCCAGGCTGTCGCCGGCGGATTTGCCGGGATTTCGCCGGCCCCCATTTCCCAAGAAGAGAGGAACGAACTCATGTCCATCATCGAAAAACGTCTCGCCGAGCTCGGCATCACGCTGCCGGAGCTGCCGGCCCCGAAATTCTCCTACATCCCGGTCAACCGGACGGGCAATCTGATCTACACGTCCGGCTTTGACTGCCGCATCGACGGCGTGCTCCTGTACGAAGGCAAGGTCGGCTCCGACCTGACGATCGAGCAGGGCCAGGAAGCGGCCCGCCAGGTCGTTGTCAACCTGCTCGCCGCCATGAAGGCGTACCTCGGCGATCTCGACCGCGTCGTCAAGATCGTCAAGCTGCTCGGCTTCGTCAACAGCGCGCCGGGCTTCGGCGACCAGCCGTACGTCATGAACGCGGCGTCCGATCTGCTGATCGAGGTGTTCGGCGAAAACGGCCGCCATGCCCGCTCTGCCATCGGCACGAGCGATCTGCCGTTCCACACGCCGGTCGAGATCGAGCTGATCGCGGAAATCCGCGACTAGCCCGAATCGGATGGTTTTTGCGATCTAACGATACCGACGAGCGCTATTCAGCCTTTTTGGCGGGGGAAAAGCTCATCTTGGAGCTATAAGCCCGCTCCGTATCGTTACGTTTTTTGCGAGCCTCTTTTGGCGTAAATAGCGTCTGTGAGTATCGTTGGAGCTGCGGGCGGCCTGGTTCGTCCTGTCCTGCAGGCAGCCGCATTTTGCGGCTGCTTTTTTATTTGGACGCGTTGTTCCAACAGGGATTCTCTGGCCGCGGCAGCTGGATAATCCCTGTCTTTCGTTTGCGCAGCCGCGCCTCTACTCCATGAAGCCGCACAGGCCGAGCACCAGCTTGAAGCGCTTCTGCCGCTTGCGGCCCGACTTCCAGCCGTCCCGCGTATCCAGAATGTACACGCGGCGCCCGATCCACAGACGGACATACAGCGACCGGATCCGAATCGGTCCGACCGCGCCGCGCCGCTCCTCCTCCGTGCCGTCGGCGTGCTCGATTTCCGTCCGCAGCCACCACCGGTTGCCGATGCCGGCTTCGATGTATTTCATCTCCGTTCCTCCTCCAGTTGTTTCCTCTGAAAACTTAATATACATTATGTACATAACTTCACATAATGGACGACATGACGTATACTTAAGCGGAAGAGATTAAAGCGTTTGCAGGACTTGGGGGCAAGCTGAAGGCGCTGCGGTTCGCCGCAGGCCGATGCCTCGCTTCGCGCGGCGCTTAAACCAGATCGAAAGGGGAATGACAACGATGGGACGTCTGACAGGCAAGACGGCGATCATTACGGGAGCGGCTACGGGCATGGGAGCGGAGGAGGCGCGTCTGTTCGCGCGCGAGGGAGCGCAGGTCGTGCTGACCGATGTGAACCTGGATGCGATGAATCAAGTCGCGGAGGAGATCAAGGCGGCAGGCGGCGAGGCGTTGGCGCTCCGGCATAATGTCGCTTCCGAAGAGGAGTGGACGAAGGTCGTCGAGGAGACGGTCGCCCGCTTCGGCAAAGTCGACATCCTCGTCAACAACGCCGGCATCTCGGCGCGCACGACGATCGGCAACCTGGACCTGGCGGAGTGGCAGCGCGTGCTGGACATCAACCTGACCGGCTGCGTCGTCGGCATGAAGGCGGTCATTCCGGAAATGCAAAAGGCCGGCGCCGGCTCGATCATCAACATCTCCTCGATCGGGGGCATCGTCGGCATGGCCGGCTCGAGCGCCTATACAGCGGCCAAGGGCGGCCTGCGCACGCTCACGAAAGCGGCTGCCGTCGAATACGCCAAGCAGAGCATCCGGGTCAACTCCGTCCATCCCGGCATCATCGTCACGCCGATGACCGAGCCGTCGATGAAGGACGCCATGCCGTATTACCAGACGTTCACCCAGCTGCCGTACTTCGGCAAGCCGGAGGATGTCGCGTACGGCGTGCTGTTCCTCGCTTCGGACGAGTCCCGCTTCATGACCGGCTCCGAGCTCGTCATCGACGGGGGCTGGACGGCTCTGTAAGCTTTTGACGGGAAAGACGGCCCGAGCCAGACGCGGGGCGCGCCCGCTTCATTCGCCCCGTGCGGGTCTAAAAAGCCGTTTCTTTCCGTGTGGACGGAAAGAAACGGCTTTTTCTGCGCGCAGCGCGGTGCGGACCTGTCCGTCTTGCGAGCGGGAGGCTTGTGACGATCAGTAGCTTCCACAGAGGCCGTTTAACTTGTCGAAGTGCCGTACCTGACCAATACCTTCATCGCCCATTCCGGAGGTTCTTTAATACAACTTAATAGCTGATCCGAGGCGATCTCAGCAATAATAGCGGGTGTATCCGTATTATCAATAAGAATGACTTCGTCCGCTATTCCGAGGGCGGGGCCAAGATTCTGAAGAGATTGCCCATACCTCCACCGAATATCCGTTTCGGAAATCCAATGCCCTCCCTGCTCCACTCTGGATGCCACCCGGTCAATATGCATGTGCACATCCATTAGTCCGATGTAATAGAGAACAATCTGATATCCTTGATCCTTGGACATTTGCGACAATCTGGCTCATCAGCCGGCTCAAGGTGCTTTTCCCCGCTCCGTTCCGGCAAAGACCGTCATGACAGGTTTACGGCTCATGCAGTACCCGTTCGACTCGGTTGCCCGATTCGTCAATCATGATTTCAAACTTCTTCCCGTCCGCGGACTCGCGGATTCTTTTCTTTTCTCTAATATAATAAATGGATGCCCCAGCTCGTTTGGCTTCCGTCCTCGCTTGATCGGCAGCCCGGTCCAGGATGGCTTGCAGTTCTTCTCTTCTCTGAAGCATCAGCAAAGTCTCCTTTTCATCCTGTAATCTGCTCATTCATTACATGCCAAATAACCGTTTAACTTCCATCTCTGCTTTTTCTCGTTCCTTCTCGCTTCTGAGCGGCAAATGACCTGTCCACCGTGCGAGCCGGCCGATTTAACCGCTCGTCTTTTCGCGCCCGGAGCCTGCCCAGGCAGGAAGCTCCCGATACGGACCGAAGATCGACAGGTCCATGAGCTGCGCGGCGATCTCCTTTTCGGCATAGGGCATCTGCTGCTCGATCCACCAGATGATGACCTCGACATAGGCGGCTTCGGTATACTTGAGCGTCACGTCGCGGCGGGCGGTCAGCAGCCGGTCGTCCGGCTGGGCGAAGGCAAGTCCCTCGGCCACGAACTGGCGGACGACTTCCAGCATGCCCGCGGCAAGCTCGGGCACGCGCCTGCGGACGAGCAGCGCGTGATAGACGTCGTAGCGCTCCGCCAGGTGCCGGAACAGCCGTACGAAGCTCGGATGAGGCTCGCCGCTCGCATAGTCGTAGTCCGGCGGCTGGCCGCCCGGATCGAACACGGCGACGCGCAGCTCCTCCAGCAGCTCCGCGATGTAGTCGGCGAGCAGCGCCTGCTTGTCCTCGTAATGAAGGTAGAAGGTGGCCCGCTTGACCGTCGCCCGGTCGGCCAGCTCCTGCACGGAGAAGCCGTCCAGGCCGCGCTCCTCGGTCAGCTGCACGAGCGCTTCCCGCAGCAGCCGGCGCGTCCGCTGCACGCGGGGATCGACTTTGGCTGGTTTCAT
Organism: Paenibacillus sp. B01; assembly: GCF_009649995.1. Taxonomy (NCBI): domain Bacteria; kingdom Bacillati; phylum Bacillota; class Bacilli; order Caryophanales; family Paenibacillaceae; genus Paenibacillus; species Paenibacillus sp. B01. The sequence goes on from NZ_CP045802.1 coordinate 416,156, forward strand.
CGTTTCGGCCTCCTCTTCGCTGTCCATCTCCTTGTTCCGCTAGTATAGCCGCCAGAAAAGAAAAGAGGAAGCTCCAACCTGCCTGGAAGCGCCAGAAGGGCTCCAAGGCGGGAAAACGGCTCAGGAAGCCTTTGCGGATGCCTGCAGCGCGCGGCTCCCGAAGCGCAAAGTTCTTATTGATTAATCCTCCCTTTTTTCTTATAGTAAGTTCCGAAAATCTTTCTATTTTATAGCAAAAAATCTTTCATCAGGAGGTAAGGTGAAATGAAAAAAGCAAGCGTATTCCTGGCAGCCATGCTGCTGGCTTCCGCGCTCGGCGGAACGGCGTTCGCCGCGAATGAGGCGAAGAGCGGCACGACGCTCAAGACATCGGTGGAAGTATCCGGCTCGAAAACGACGACCGATGCGATCATCGCGGACGGCGTGCTGTACGTGCCGATCCGCTCCGTGGCGGCCGCGACCGGCTACAAGACGGAGTGGGACAGCGCGAAGAAGGAGGTGCGGCTGTACACGCTGGCGAGCGGCCAGACGGCGAAAGCGGTGAACCGGATCGCGTCCGCCCAGCAGGTGGAGCTCAAGCGGCTGGATATCGCTTTTTACCTCGACGACAAGCTGACCGCTCTCGTCGGTGCGGACGGCAAAGCCATGCAGCCGCTGTTCCAGCAGGACACGCTGTTCCTGCCGATGCGGGCGCTGGCCGATGCGCTCGGCCTGACGGCGTCCTGGAACGCCAAGGAGAAGAAGCTGACGCTCGGAAAAGCCGGCGACGCGTCCGGCTCGACCGTTGTCGTTCCTGTCAAAGGGGACAAGGGCGACAAGGGAGACAAAGGGGACAAAGGGGACAAGGGCGATAAAGGCGACACCGGCTCGCCCGGCCCTGCAGGAGCGCCTGGCGCGACCGGCGCTCAAGGCGACAAAGGTGAAAAAGGCGACGCCGGCGCGCAAGGTCCGGCGGGTCCGAAAGGCGACAAAGGGGACAAAGGCGACAAAGGCGACACCGGTCCGGCGGGTCCGCAGGGCGAAAAAGGCGACAAGGGCGACACCGGAGCGCAAGGCCCGGCGGGTCCGGCAGGAGCTAAAGGCGACAAGGGCGACACGGGCGCAACGGGTCCGGCGGGCCCGAAAGGCGACAAGGGCGACACCGGCCCGCAAGGTCCGGTAGGCCCGGCAGGAGCCGTCGGTCCCGAAGGAATCCCTGGTCCGCAAGGTCCGCAAGGCCTGCAAGGTCCAAAAGGCGATCCGGGACCGGCAGGAACGGGATCGCTGCCCGCCATGTCGGCGTACACTTCGAACGGCGTGGTTTCGACTCTGCTGCAAGGCACGAGCATTCCCTTGCCGACATTTGTCGCCTCGGACAGCGCATTTTCCAGGAGCGGCGACCACACCCGCTTCACCGTCCTTCAGTCCGGCTGGTATTACTTGAGCTACAGCATCCGCAGCACGTCGGCCGCGCCGGCGAGCTCGCGCATTGTGGTCAACGACGTGGAGAAAACAGAGCTGTCGAACGACAACCTGGGCTTGAGCCAGTCCCGCTGGCAGGCGGCCGGACTCATTCATCTGCAAGCGGGCGACGTGGTATCGCTGCAGCTGTACGACTATATGGGAAGCGTTCAACTGGATGGCGGACAAGGAGCGTCCCTGTCCCTGATCCGGATCGCCCTCGACAGCACGATCTGACCGGATGCGGCTCGGGCCGCGTCCAGCCGGCGTCATTGCAGAAGGCTTCTTTTCAGCCGGAGACGAGCCCTTTCTCCGGCTTGTCTTCGTGGACCGCCGCTTCCTTCGGCCGGGAGAACGCGAGTCCCTCGCGACGTACGGGCGGGCGATCTCCAGCATGCCCGCTGCACGCGGAGATCGGCTTTGGGCGGTTCCTTCGTTCCGTTCGCTTTAGGATGGATCTATCCGTTTTCATTCCCGTAATGACGATACTCTCACTGTGCATTTTTATAGAAGGATACTTTTTATCAGGAGGTAAGGTGAAATGAAAAAAGCAAGCGCATTCCTGGCAGCCATGCTGCTGGCTTCCGCGCTCGGCGGAACGGCGTTCGCCGCGAACGAGGCGAAGAGCGGCACGACGCTCAAGACATCGGTGGAAGTATCCGGCTCGAAAACGACGACCGATGCGATCATCGCGGACGGCGTGCTGTACGTGCCGATCCGCTCCGTGGCGGCCGCGACCGGCTACAAGACGGAGTGGGACAGCGCGAAGAAGGAGGTGCGGCTGGATACGCTGGCGAGCGGCCAGACGGCGAAAGCGGTGGACCGGATCGCGCCCGCCCAGCAGCTGGAGCTCAAGCGGCTGGACATCGCATTTTACCTCGACGGCAAGCTGACCGCTCTCGTCGATGCGGACGGCAAAGCCGTGCAGCCGCTGTTCCAGCAGGACACGCTGTTCCTGCCGATGCGGGCGCTGGCCGATGCGCTCGGCCTGACGGCGTCCTGGAACGCCAAGGAGAAGAAGCTGACGCTCGGAAAAGCCGGCGACGCGTCCGGCTCGACCGCTGTCGTTCCTGTCAAAGGGGACAAGGGCGACACCGGCGCTCAAGGGTCGAAGGGCGACAAAGGGGACGCCGGCGCGCAAGGCCCGGCAGGGCCGGCAGGAGCCAAAGGCGACCAGGGCGATAAGGGCGACAAAGGCGACAAAGGCGACAAAGGCGATAAGGGCGATAAGGGCGACGCCGGCGCTGCGGGATCGAGCGGCGCGACCGGCGCTCAAGGGTCGAAGGGCGACAAAGGCGACGCCGGCGCGCAAGGCCCGGCAGGTCCGGCAGGAGCCAAAGGGGACAAGGGCGACACCGGCGCGCAAGGACCAGCGGGTCCGGCAGGCCCGAAAGGCGACCAGGGCGACATCGGCGCGACAGGTCCCGCGGGAGCCACAGGTCCACAGGGAGCTGCAGGCCCGCAGGGAGCTATGGGACCGGTAGGCCCGCAGGGCGCGCAAGGCGATCCGGGGCCGGCCGGAACGGGCTACCTGCCGAGCATGTCGGCGTACAATACGATTCCCGAAGACAGGATTATACTCGATTCGAATGGAAACAACATTCGCTTCACTCAGCTCACCTCAACGCCCAACAGCTCCATTGCTGCGGATATATCGAGCGGCCGATTCACCATCGACAGCAGCGGCTATTACTATCTGTCTTACAGCATTCGCAGCAATCAGACGAGAGCCGCCAATTCTCGAATCCTTGTCAACCAATTGGAAATACCGGAATTCTCGAACCTGAACCAGTCGAGCCAGAGCCGCTGGCAAGCATCCGGGCTCATCCGGCTGAATGCCGGAGATGTCGTTTCCCTGCAGCTGTTCGGCTCCATCGCGGGCTCGGTCGATCTGGATGGCGGCCAGGGAGCTTCGCTTACGCTTATCCGGGTTTTCTAAGGCCCGAGATAGACGTCCACGGCTGCCGTTCTTGCGGCAGTCGGGAAGCCATCTTGCCGGAGACGAACCCCGTCTCCGGCTTTTTATCCTGCCGGCGGCCCCATCGGCGCTGCCGGCGGCCTCATCCCTGCCGATCCGTTTGCTTTCGCCCCCCGGCATGAGGCATGATACGGACAGAGAAGCCCGGCCCGCAGCGGCAGGGGACGAAGGAGAGGACAACATGCGGATCCATGTGCTCGTCGCCGACGACGATCCCCATATCCGCGAGCTGCTGAGGCTCGTGCTGACGAGGGAGGGCTACGCGGTCGCCGAGGCGGCGGACGGCGAGCAGGCGGCTGCCGTGCTGGAGCGGGAGCAGGTTCATCTGGCCGTCGTCGACGTCATGATGCCCCATAAGGACGGGCTGCAGCTGACGGAGGAGATCCGCCGGCACTACGACCTGCCGGTCATCCTGCTGACGGCGAAGGGCGAGATGGCCGACAAGGAAAAGGGCTACTCGGCCGGCACCGACGACTATCTCGTCAAGCCGTTCGAGCCGCAGGAGCTGCTGTTCCGCATCCGGGCGCTGCTGCGCCGCTACCGGATCGCCAGCTCCGAGACGATCGCGCTCGGGCGGGTCGTCATCGACCGCCAGAGCTACGAGGTGACGGCGGGCCGCGAGACGCTCACGCTGCCGCTCCGCGAATTCCAGCTGCTCTCGCAGCTGGCGAGCCAGCCGGGGCGCATCCATACGCGGGAGCAGCTGATTTCGCTCATCTGGGGCGCCGACTACGAAGGCGACAGCCGCACGGTCGACGTCCATATCAAGCGGCTGCGGGAGCGCTTCGAGGCGTACCGCGACGATTTTACGATCGTCACGATCCGCGGGCTCGGCTACAAGCTCGAGCCGGGAGGACGCCGCGGATGAGGACGCTCTACTTCCGCATCGTGTTCATCTTCGTGCTGATCGCGCTCGCGAGCGGCCTCGGCGGCCTCGCCGTGACGAGCTTCTATTATGAAGCGAAGCTCAAGTCGGGCAGCGAGCACGCGATGGAGGAGGCGTCACGGCAGGTGCGCGAGCTCGACGCGCTTGCCGGAGCGGAGCGCAGGGAGCAGACGCTGCAGGCGGTGTCCGGCCTCAGCTACCAGCTTTACGTCGTGCGGCCTGACGGCTCGGCGCAGACGTACGGAGCGGCTTTTCGGCACGGCTTCCTCCCCCCGGAGAAGGCTGTGCGCGAGGTGCGGTCCGGCGGCATCTACCCCGGCATGACCGAGGAGGACCGGCGGTTCAAGCTGCTGGCCTATTTTGAAAACAGCCCTCGGAACACATACGGCTTCCCGCTGCCCCGCCCGGACGGCGGCATCGATGCCGTCTTCATCCGTCCGGATCTGGAAAGCCAGATCGGCGAGGTGCGGATCATCCTCGCCGTGCTGCTCGCCAGCACGTTCGGCCTCAGCCTGCTGCTCATCGCGGCGCTGAGCCGACTGATTGTCGCGCCGGTGAAGCGGCTCACCCGCGCGGTCCAGCGGATGGCGGCCGGCGACTATGACGTGCGCGTCGACACCGCCCGCCGCGACGAGATCGGCGAGCTCGGGCGGCGGTTCACCGCGATGGCCGGCGCGGTGCGCCAGCTCGACCGGATGCGCCAGGAGTTCGTCGCCAACGTCTCGCATGAGTTCCAGTCGCCGCTGACGTCGATCCGCGGCTTCATCCGCACGCTGCTGGACGGCGCGGCGGCCGCGCGGGACGAGGAGGCGCGCCGCTATCTGACGATCATCGACGAGGAGAGCCGCCGTCTCAGCTCGATGAGCCGCCAGCTGCTGCTGCTCGCCGACGTGGACCGGCCGGACCGGGCGCTCGACAGGCGCTCGTTCCGGCTGGACGAGCAGCTGCGCCAGGCGATCCTGCTGCTCGAATGGCAGTGGACCTTCAAGGAGCTGGAGCTCGATTTGGAGCTGCCGGAGCGGACAGTTTTCGCGGACGAAGGGCTGCTCTACGAAATCTGGCTGAACCTGCTCGGCAATGCGATCAAGTTCAGTCCGCAGGGCGGCGTCATCGGCGTCTCGCTGCGCGTCCTGGAGAACGGGCGGGACGGAAGCGCCGACATGGATCATCCGCTCGCGGAGGGGACGGGGCGGCCGGCAGGACGCTCGCAGGAGCGCCGGGACAACCGGAAGGCGACCGCCGGCCGCTGGCTCGAGGTCGTCATCGCGGACGAAGGGCCGGGCATCCCGCCGGAGGAGCTGCCGCACATCTTCGAGCGGTTCCACAAGGCCGACCGGGCGCGCACCTGGCAGGCCGGCGGCATGACGGAGCATTCATCCGCCGGCCCGCATCGGGAGGGCTTCGCGCCGGAGGACTCGTCCGCAGGCGTCCTCGCGGAAGGCGGCGGCGCGCCTCGGCGAGATCTCCGGCCGCTGTCTCCGGGAGGCGGGCAGGCATCGCCGCCGTCGGGCGCGGGCAGCGGGCTCGGCTTGTCGATCGCGCAGCGCATCGCCCGTCTGCACGGCGGAGACATCGAGGCGCTGTCGGAGCCGGGCCAGGGAGCGGCGTTCCGTGTGACGCTGCCGGAAGGCGGCGCGCAGGGCCGGGAGGGAGGCGGAGCGTGAAGGAAGCGGGCGCGGCCGCTCCGCGGCAAGCCGGATGGGAGGGGCGAGGTCCCCGCTCCTCCGGCTTTTTCGCTTGCGGCCGGAGCGGCTGCCGAAAGCGCCTTCGTCTGTGGTATGCTGGGGGGAGCCGCGCCTCGGGCGCCAAGAATAATCAAGCAGAAAGAGGGAGAGCGATATCGAACGGAAGCAGAAGTCCCGCCTCAACGCCGTATCGGCCGTCGTGCTGGGGCTGCTCGGGCTTGCGCTTGCCGCGCTGTGGATGGACCATGTGCATCGGGATGGACGCCAGGAAGCCGTTACGGTCCTGAAGGCGATTGAAGGAGAAGAGCTGGTGTTCGCATCGGAGGACGGCGAGGACCTGCGAGCCGAGGCGCCGCAGCTGCTGCTGCCGCTGCTGGAGGTCGGACGGGAATATCGCATCGTCGTCGACCGGAACCGATTCCGCCATGCGGTGCTTCAGAAGATCGAGCCTCACGACGCTTCGTCGAAATAGCGGACGCTCCTCCCGATCGCGGCAACGCTGCGGCCGTCCGGCGCGTATGAAGCGGGTGAAGCGAGGACGGACATCAATCAGGAGGGGTGCGGACATGGAGCAGGATCAACGACAGCCGGAGCGCTCGATCGTCACGGGCGGAGCGGCACCGGCGCCGGAGCCGATGAGCGCCGCTGCCGGACAAGCGCAAGAGCGACCGGACGGCGAGGCGGGAGCCGGTGGAGGAGGGCAGGTGGAGCGGCCATTCGCGACGGACGGGGAACCGTCCTCCAGCGAGCCGCTGCGTCCGCTCGATCTGCGGGTCATCCGCGCCCGCCGGCTGGAGGGGGCGGTCACGAGCGGCGTATATGCCGCCGTCGTGCTGGCGCTGGCTCTTCTGAGCGCCCGGTTCGGCTGGCCGTGGTGGATTGCGGCCGGCGCCGGAGCGCTCGCGCTGGCCGGGGCGGCGCTGGAGCTGCTGTGGCTGCCGAGGCTGCTGCATCGCAGCTGGGGCTACCTCGTGCGGGAGCATGAGATCGAGCTGGCCCATGGCTTCATCGTCCGCAAGCGCACGCTTGTCCCGGTCGCGCGTATCCAGCATATCGACACGAAGCAAGGCCCGATCCAGAAGCGCTGCGGCATCGCGACGCTGACGATGGCGACGGCGGCCGGCAGCCACGCCATCCCCGGCTTGCCGGAGGAGCAGGCCGAGGCGATGCGGAGCCGGCTGGCGGAGCTGACGAGGAGGGCCGACGATGAGATCTGAGGCCGCCTCCGCAGAGCTGCGGCGCGTGCATCCCGCCTCCATGCTGTTTTTCCTGGCGAAGGGAGTCAAGGAAATGTACGGCATGCTGCCGCTGCTGCCGCTGCTTGTGCTGTGGGTGCCGAGAGCGACGGGGCTGGATGTGAGCCGGGTCGGCCTGGGAGCGCTGCTCGGGGGCGTCGGGCTGTCCGCGCTGCTCGCCGCCGCCTGGCTGCGCTGGAGGCGCTTCGGCTACGCCGCGGAGGCGGGTGCGATCCGCATCGAGCAGGGCGTATGGAGCCGCCGTACGATCTGGATCCAGCGCGAGCGCATTCAGTCCGTCGACACGAGGCAAAATCTCGCCGAGCGCGCGCTCGGCCTCGTCCAGCTCCGCATCGAGACGGCTGGGGGCGGCGAGAAGGCCGAAGCCGTGCTGCCGTCGCTATCCGCCGCCGAGGCGGCACGGCTGCAGCGGCTGCTCGGCTTCGCGGAGGCCGGAGCGGCCGAGCCGGAGGAGTCTGCCGCCGGCGTGGGCGCGGGGGCTGAAGCCGTGCGGCAAGCCGCCGCGCCCGAAGCGAGGAGAGACATAGGCGCCGATGGGCTCGAGCGCGAAGCCGGCGCTGTCCTGGCTGCGTCTGACGCGGCGCGGCAACCGGAGCCGACGTTCGACGCGGCAGCTTCGGCAGCTTCGGCGGCAGCAGCGGCTTCGGCGGCAGGCAGGCGGACCGAGCTGACGGTCGGCCAGCGAAAGATCCGGCCGGGCGACCTGCTCGGCTACGCGCTCACCTCGTACCGGACCGGCCTCGTCTTTCTGTTGCTGGCCGGACTGCTTTCGCGCGCGGCGGACAGCGGCTGGCTTCGGAGGCTGGACGTGCAGGCCGAGCTGGAGCAGTTGTTCGGGGATTATGTCCTCGCGGTCGCGGGCCTGCTGCTGCTGCTCGCCGCCTGGCTGCTGACCGCGCTGCAGCTCCTTAATGCGAACTGGGGCTTCCGGCTCGAGCGCCGCGGGCGCAAGCTGCATGTCGAGCGCGGCCTGCTGGAGAAGAAGCGGCAGACGATTGACATCGCCCGCATCCAGGCGCTGGAGCTCGCCCAGCCGCTGCTGCATCGGCCGCTCGGCTGGATGGCGGTGCGTGCCTTCATCGCCGGCAACGCCGAGGAGAAAGAGCGCCATCTGCTGCTCTTTCCGGTGCTGAAGCGTGCGGAGGCGGAGGCGTTCTTGCGGGAGTTTGCTCCGGCGTTCGTCCTGCCGGCGGACTGGAGCCGGCTCGAGCGCTCCGCCTGGACGGCCTACGCGGGCTGGCCGGCGCTCGCCAGCCTGCTGCCGGCAGCGGCCGGGTGGATCTGGATCCCGGAGCCGTACCGCTGGCTGGCCGCGCTGCTTCCAGCGGCCGTGCTCGCGTACGGCCTGCTGGAGCACCGCCACGCGGCTTGGGCGCTGGAGGCGGGCCAGCTGTCGCTGCGCCGCGGCGCGCTCATCCGCTCCGAGCTGCTGCTGCCGGGCAGGCGCATCCAGTGGCATCGGATGAGCCTTTCCCCTATGCAGAGGCGCCGAGGCCGAGCGAGCTTGTCGGTCAGCATCGCGACCGGCAAGGGCGCCCGCTCGTTCCGGCTGTGTCACGCCCCGGCCGCAGCGGTGGAGCGGCTGCTGCGCCAGCTGAGCTGGCGGCCGGGGCGCGGGAGCGGATCGCCTGCCGCTGTGCGATCCGCGCCGCAGTCGGAGTAACGCCCGCATATGTGGTAAATATGCCACTGATGCACGCCGGAGTCGGGGAAACGCCCGCCCAGTTAATCAAGTCCACTCTAAAAAAACTTGCCTGACCGGATCCTCTGTCCGTGTCAGGCAAGTTTTTTTGCGGTTCAGCGCGGCATCGCCGGAACGGGCGTCGCTGCGCCGCGCTCCCAGTCGCCTCGCAGCAGGCCGTAGCCGAACGAATCGTATAGCCGGCCCTTCTGCGGCCAGCTTTGGCGGTGACAGCTCTCCAGCACGAACAGCGTGCCGCGAAACGCCGCCTGCATCCCGGCATTGTCGGTCCGCGTGTGGCCTTCGATGCGGATCGCCGACGGGAATTCCCGGAACACATAGTCCGCCATCCAGCGCAGCGTGGAGCGAGCCGCTCCCTGGCGGCGATACGCCTGGCGGATGCGCAGGTCGAACAGCAGGGTCGGGTCCTGCGTGTCCATGATCTTGAGGAGGCCGGCTTTGGCGCCGGCGGCGTCCTCGATCCAGAACGTCCTCGTTTCATCCCCGTGATAAGCCCCGTCGTCGAAAGCCTTGCGAATCGTCTCGGCCTCCGGCCGCACGATGCCGTGATAAGGCCAGGGCTCGCCCGTCAGCAGCGCGGCGAGCGCTTCGCGCTCCTCCGCCGACGTGCCGACCGGAGTCCAAGACCAGCCGGCGCCGTCCATCTCGCCGATCGGACCGGCAAACTCGCCCGCACTCGATTCGCGCTTGTCGCCGTCGCACCCGTCAGCCCGCTCGCCGTCGCACCCGTCAGCCCGCTCGCCGTCGCTCTCGTCAGCCCGCTCGCCGTCGCTCTCGTCAGCCCGCTCGCCGTCGCTCTCGTCAGCCCGCTCGCCGTCGCTCTCGTCAGCCTGCTCGCCGCCGCACCCGCCCGCCTGCTCGTCATCGCTCCCGTCCATCTCTGCCGCCGCATCCCGCCTATACTCCAGCCCCAGCTCCTCGAACCAGCGGTTCAGGCCGGACCACAGCCGCTCGCACGCGGCGTGCAGCTCGTCCGCATGCTGCAGCCGGCCGGACTCGCTCAGCGCCGCCAGCTCCGCGAAGCCGTCCGGCTGCGAGGGCAGGGCGGCCGCCTCCCGCAGCGTGCGGACGCGCGTCGTGAACGGCCGGCGGTTCGCCAGCCCGATCAGCTTGGCCGCCTGCCACGTCAGGTCCATCGCCGCCCGCGGCAGATGGCCGTTCTCGCCGCTTGCCCGGAGGTTGCGGATCTTGCCCATCGTCTCGTACGGCTCCCACACCATGAACTCGCGCATGACGCCGCGAAAAGCCTGCTCGCTCCCGTCCAGCGCCGCCTGCGCGCCGAGCGCGAACAGCCCTTTCGGATCGTGGAGCGGCAGCACATGCGTGAAGCTGCCCGCCCAGATCGGCCAGCCGTCGTCGACGCGCGCGGCGCGGGCCAGATAGCCGGCGCGGGTCCGGCAGCTCAGCTCGAGCTTGAACGGCAGCTCCACGAATTCGTCGCCAGGCAACGGCTCCGCTCCGCCCGGCGCGACGACATGCAGCTCGAGATCGGAGCAGGGCTGGTCGGTGCCGCGGGCGACGGAGCCGTACAGGCCGATCGCGAGGATGCGGCCGGGATGCTCGGCGAGCAGCCGGTCCTTGACGCGATGGGCGTAGGCGAGCTTCTGCTCGCGGGTCGTGGCGGCGGGATAGGGCAGCATGGAAAGATCCTCCTTGGCGGTCGTTTCGTCCATCCCTAAGTATACCTGCCCAAGGCGGGCCGGATGCGGTCAAGAACGGCTGAAGCCGATCTTCCCCGGCCACGACGCCGGCGCAGCAAAAAAAGCCGCTCCGGCGTCGTGGCCGGGGCGGCGAGGGCGGAGCGTCGGCAGCTCTAAGGGCGCAGCTCCGAAGCGGTCAGCTCGGGCGCGGCGAGGCCGTTCTCCAGCCAGACGTTCTTGAAGTCGACCCAGCCGAGCCGGTTGAGGCGGACGCCATGCACGGACGGATGGAGGTAGGTGCTGAGCTGCTGATGGTGGAGGAAAATGAGCGAGCCGTCGTCGCGCAGCTGCTCCTCGACCTGCCTCATGATCTGGCGGCGGCCTACCGCGTCCGGCGTCGCCAGGGCGGCATCGATCCGTCCCCGGATCCAGCTTCGGGTATCGTCGGTCAGATAGTTCCCGAGGATGCAGTCGCCATGCTCGTAAGCCTCGATCTCGCATACCTCGTCCTCGGCGATGACGATGCACCAGACCGTCAGATCGGCCTCGCGAAAGCCGTGTTTGGATGTGATCGCCTCCAGCTTCGTCTCCACCCGGATGCCCCACTCGGCGAGCTTGCGCGCGGCCCAGTCGACTTCGTCCTTGTACTTGGCTACGGTCGTCAAGCGGATCGGCGTGCCGTCGTATTCCGCTTCGCGCAGCGCCGCGCGAAGTCGGTCCGGCCGCGGCGGCTCGGGGGAGCGCAGCGCGCTCGTTTCCGGCAGGAAGCCGTAGGCGGGCAAGACGCTCTTGTCCTTGAGCTCGTCGAGCAGCTCGGACGGATCGAGGATCATGCGCACGGCCCGCCGGAACGCCTCGGACTGATGCGGACCGGGCTTGTTCATGTTCCAGCCGAGCATGGCGCAGCCATGGTTGACGTTGTGGATGGACGACCATCCCTCCGACGGGGGAGCCGTCTCGGGCTCGTTGAAGAAGCCGTCGCGGATGCGCAGCAGTCCGGGAACGCTCGGCGCGACCTTGACCGGCTGGCAGCCCTCGGGCAGGACGACCATATCGACGGCGTCCAGATAGGGGCGGCCGCCATAATACGGCTCATGGGCGCCGAGCTCCAGGCCGCAGGAGGTGTGCTTGAGCAGCCGGAACGGACCGGTGCCGATCGGCCGGCGCCAAAATTCCTCCTCGGGCAGGCCGCGCAGCCCTTCCGGCAGCAGCGAGGCGGCGCCGGCGCAGACGAAGCGGTCGAAGATGAAGTTCGGCTGATGCAGATGGAAGCGTACGACATGGGTGCCGACCGCCTCTACGCTCCGGACGCTGCGCATGAGCCAGCGATTGGGGCCGTGGCGCAGCCGCTCGAAGGTGAAGGCGACATCGCGCGAGGTCAGATCGGCGCCGTCGTGGAACAGCACGCCCTTGCGCAGGAAGAAGGTCCATACGGTTCCTTCGCCGTTCACGCTCCAATGATGCGCGGCGGCGGGGACGATCCGCTCGCTCTCCTCGCTGTACTGGAGCAGCCGGTCGTACAGCTGGCGCATCACATGCGCGTCCAGCGCATAGTTGAGCTGGGAAGGATCGAAGGTGCGCACGCCGTACAGCAGCGGGAAGCGCAGCGTGTCGCGAGACGGCTGGCCTTGCTGCTGCTCCTTGCGGTAGCCGAACCGCCCGTCGAGCCATTCGAGAAACCGCTCCTTCGCGGAGGTGCCTCCGGCATGCCGGCCGATCAGCTCGAAGGCGGCCGGGTAATTGCCCGCCTCGGCTTCCGCCTGGAGAAGCTCCATCAGGTACGGCTCCTTCGGGCGGAGAAAGACGATCCGCGAGCGATGGCCGCGTCCGCGTCCCGGCAGCCACTCGATCAGTCCCTCCTCCTGCATCCGGCGGAGGATGAGCTTGGCGTTGCGCGGCGTGCAGAACAGCGCGGCGGCGATGCCGTCCAGCGTCGCCTCGACGGGCGAGCCTTCTGCCGCAACGCCCGAAAACCGCTCCAGCAGGGACAAGTAGCGTTCGGCTGCATACATTGGGGTTGGCCTCCTTCTGGCTGGAAAATGGCAAAAGAGGAAAAGAGTCGAAGCGATTATACGCTTTTTAGCCCCTTTTGCCTAGCGCATACTTGGTTCAGAACGAAACGAACGGGAGATGAGCGCATGTTGGAGGATCAATATGTGTCGGAGAAGCTGGAACAGTTCCGCCAGGAGGAGCGCCGGAACGTCAGCGGCAAGGGAGCGCTGCTTGGCAAGCTCGGCGCGAGGGCGTTCAGACGATGGAGCCGGATCAATCGGACGGGAGATGAGGAGCATGATGGAGGATCAATACTTGGCTGAGAAGCTGGAGCAGTTCCGGCAGGAGAAGTACAGGAGGATGGAGCGGCAGGGACGATGGCGTCTGGAGCTGGAAAAGGACGAAGCGCCGGCTGGCCGATCGGGACGCTCCCGGCTCGGCCGAGCGCTTGCCGCGATCGCCTCGCTGCTGGCAATGCGCCGCTGATGCGGCGCTTGGCGGCGCCGACCGAGCTTGATTGATCTCGATCAGCGCCCTAGGCGCAGCTGAAAAGGGATAAAAGAGGAAAAGCGCGCCTGCGGACCGACTCCTTTTGCTTCGCGCGCGGCGAGCGTCCCGTGAGAGCGTCCCGTGCGGGCTTCGAGCCGGGCGAAGGAGCGCTTTGCCAGGAGCGAGGGCGGTGGAACGAAGCGGCGTAACGAAGGTCCGCCCAGCCGCTCCTTGTCGGCCCGAGCCCTTTTCCGATCGTCCGCCTCGCCCGTCCAAGCCATCTGCGAGACCCCCCCATAGAGTAGTAGAGCAGCGACAAGCTGCGAGCGACAAGGGGGCGGTTCGCATGATGGATTGGCAATGGCTGCCCGCCGTGCTGCTGCTGCCTGCCGCGGCCGGCGTCTGGTGGATGGCCGGACAGGCCGGGGCTTGGCTGGCGGAGCGGAGCATGCCGGAGCATGAGCCGGGCGAGATGCTGGTGAAGTTCGCCGAAGGGCTTGCTGCGGAGGGCAGGCACCGCATCCACCGCCGCTGCGGCTGCGAGGCGGTCGAGGAGCTTGGACGGACAGGCTTGCATGTCGTCCGCTCCGTCCGCGGCCGAGCGAGCGCGCGCAAGCTCAAGGCGCTGTACGAGCGGCATCCCGGCGTGGAGTTCGCGGAGCCGAACTACGTGTACCGGACATGCCTCGTGCCCGGCGATCCCTACTACAGCCTGCAGCACGGGCCGAAGCAGATCGGCGCGGAGCGGGCCTGGGAGAAGACGCGGGGCGACCGCAGGATCATCATCGCCGTGCTCGACACCGGCATCGACTCGTCGCATCCGGATCTGGCGGATAAAGTGCTGCCGGGAAAGGACTTCGTCGATCCGGCCGGTACGGGCGAGGACGGCAACGGCCACGGCACGCATGTGGCCGGCATCGCCGCGGCGGAGGCGGACAACGGCATCGGCATCGCCGGCATCGCGCCGGGCGTCTCGCTGCTGCCGGTGCGCGTGCTGGACGCCGCCGGCAACGGGACGCTGCGGCGCATCGCCGCCGGCATCCGCTATGCCGCGGATCAAGGCGCGCATGTCATCAACCTGAGCCTCGGCGGTCCGGCGAGATCGTCGGCGCTGCGGGCGGCGATCCGCTACGCGGTAGCCAAGGGCGCCGTCGTCGTCGCCGCGGCGGGCAACACGGGCTCGTCCGATCCGGTCTATCCCGGCGCCTACGACGAGGTGATCGCCGTCGGCTCGGTCGATCCGCAGGATCTGCCATCGGCGTTTTCCGCGTACGGGCCCTGGGTGGAGCTTGCGGCGCCCGGCGAACGGATCGCGTCCACGTATGCCGGCGGCCGGTACACGTACTTCAGCGGCACCTCGATGGCCGCTCCGCATGTGGCCGGCACGGCCGCGCTGCTGGCGAGCCTCGGCCTCACCGGCGAGCAGATCCGCGCCCGGCTGCTGGAGACGGCCGACCGGTCCGGAGACGGCGGACTGTGCTGGAGCTGTGGCCGCGTCGACGCCGGACAGGCGGTAGCGGGCGGCGGCGAAGGCGGAACGGACGGAGCCGCCTGACCGGCGAGTCTGGCGGGAGCGGCAAAAAGAGCCTTTCGAGTCGAATCGAAAGGCTCTTTGCAATGGGAAGGGGAGGGGCGCATGCCGAGAGCGAAGCGGCAGCCGGCGGCTCCTGTCTGCCCGTCCGGGCGACGCGCGCGAATCCGCTCAGAGCGCCTCGCCCTCCTGCAGCGTCCGGGCAGGCGAGGGGCCGTCATGCTCGTGCAGATCGAACATGATCTTGTAGATGACCGCGGCCGCGAGAGCCAGCAGGGCGAGCGCGCCGAACGTCCAGGGGAAGCCGATCCATCCGCTCAGCGGAATGGAAAGCGGCGCGACGGCGCGCCCGATCGTGAAGCGCAGGCTCGAGGCGGCGAAGTATTGCCCGCGCATGCGCTCCGGCGCGAGCCGGCTGACGAACTGCTGCTGGGGACCTGCGCACAGCAGCTCGCCGAACGAGAACAAGGCGACGATCGCGACGAGTCCCGCGAAGCCGAGCGGCTGGCTGAACAGAGCCATCGCCGCCGCATAGCAGACCGCGCCGCCGATGAAGATCCAGCGGTCCTTCTTGCGCGAGGCCCAGCGGGTTACGGCGACGGTGAACAGCGCGACGAGCAGCCCGTTTTCGGCGACGAGCAGGCCGAACGTCTGCGCGCCGGCAAGCTCGACGGCCGAGCCGCTCCAGAGCGGCGTCGACGGATAGGCCTCCTCCAAATAGACCGGCAGCAGCAGGTCGAGCTGCATGAACGTCTGCGACAGCAGCACGCCGGCCAGGATGAACAGCAGGAACACCCGGTCCGAGCCGATGATGCGGTAGCCCCGGATCTGCGCGGCCAGCGCTTCCTTCCAGGATGCCGGCTGAAGGGCGGCCGGCCCTCCTGCGGGCGGGGCGGCGGCAGGCATCGTCTCGCGCAGCCGCCGCGAGAGCAGCGCGGCCAGCAGGCCGCAAGCGATCGCGCCCGCCGCCGGCAGGATCGTGCTCTGGGCGGCATACAGCAGCGAGCCGAGCAGCGGTCCGACGACGACCGCGATGTTCACCGACGTGTAGAACACGGCGAAGACGGAGGCGCGGTCCTTGACCGGCACGACGTCGGCGACCATCGCCTGGCTGGCCGGCTGGTACAGGCTGATGGAGCCGCTCGCGAGCGCGAAGCCGGCGAACGAGAGCGCCGGCAGGCCCGCCAACCCGCCTGCCGCCAGCAGGCCGTAGCCGAGCGACTGGCCGCAGGCGGCGAGCACCATGATGCGCTTGCGGCCGTAGCGGTCGGTGAAGTAGCCTACGATCAGATTGACGAATACGGCGGCGAGCTGCGACAGCACGAGCAGCAGCCCTGCCGTGCCTTTGCCGAAGGCGCGCGCGAAGTAAATGGCGAGGAAAGGAAAGAACGTCCAGAAGATGACGTTCGTGACAAACTCCCCGCCGAGACGCAGCTTGAGGTTGGCATCCCAGTGGCGGAGCTTCATTTCGGGCACTTCCTTTACGGAATCCTTTATCGATAAGAGAACAGTCAAGGAGCATCGTATCCGGTTTCCTTTGACTTTGTCAACGCTTATCTTTACAATCTAGGAAAGGAGCCGCGCAGGCGGCGAAGAGCGAGGGGAGAGGATACGGATGTCGACGAAAGACAAGCAGCCGGACAGCGCCAGCGCGACCCGGACCCGCAGGCAGATCGTGGATCTCCTGAAGCAGCACGGCCCGCTCGACGCCGCCGCGCTGGCCGGACGCCTCGGCGTCTCCGGCATGGCGGTGCGGCAGCATCTGTACGGACTCGAAAAGGAAGGGATGATCGACCACCGCGAGGAGCCGCGCGCGATGGGCCGCCCGGCCAAGCTGTGGGGACTGACGTCCGAGGCCAACCGGCTGTTCCCAGCCGGCTATGCAGAGCTGACGATCGGCCTCATGGACTCGGTGCGCGAGACGTTCGGCGAGGAGGGGCTGGAGAAGCTGCTCTCCGTCCGCAACGGCAAGCAGATCGCCCACTATTCCTTGTCGGAGGGCGAGGCGGAGCAGGCGCGGGACGGCGGCTCGCTGCTGGAGGAGAAGCTGCGGCGGCTCGCGGAATTCCGCACGGCGGAGGGCTATATGGCCGAGTACGAGCGCGAGCCGGACGGCACGTATGTCTTCACCGAGAAGCATTGCCCGATCTGCGACGCCGCGCAAGCCTGCGCGAGCCTGTGCCGGTATGAGACCGGCATGATTCGCGGCGTGCTTGGCGACGGCGTCGGGGTGGAGCGGACCGAGCATATGCTGAGCGGAGGCCGCCGCTGCGTGTACCGCATTACGCCGTGAGCGCGGGGCAGCCGGGGGCAATAGGGCCCATGCCAAAAAGCTTCTCCATGCAGCCAGCTCGGGCTGCATGGAGAAGCTTTTTGGCTTGATCCGGGCCTCCGTAGGATCGGGGACGGAGCGCCGGTCTGCGGCGCGGCGACGGCTTCGGGTTCCGTGCGTCGTTCGCCGAGGCCGCGGGACGGGCGAGCCGCCGCCTTGGCGCGGTCAACGCCCGAGCCGGTCGTAGGCGTCCGCGACCGACCGCACGAGGCGATGCGAGCGCGGCAGGCCGAGCTTGCGGCTGAGCGCTCCGTCCAGCCCTTCGCGGCGGAGGATGCGCTCCAGCTCGACCGACTCCTCGTCGAGCGGATTGCGGTAGGCGAGCGCGGCCGCGATCGCTTCCTGCAGCGTCGACATCTCCAGGCCGAGCTCGTGGCCGAGCAGCAGGGGGCGGACGAGCCGGTCGCTGCGGTCCAGCTTGCGGCGCGGCGAGCGGGCGATCCGGCTGATCTTGTCGGAGAGCGCCGGATTGGCGAAGCGTTCCAGCGTCTTGTCGATGTAGGCGTCATGCTCGGCCGCGTCGAAGCCGTGGCGGGCGAGCAGCAGCGCGCCCGTCTCCTCCAGGACGGCGCGCGCCTTGGCCCGCACCGGCTCGCTGGCGAGCGCCTCCTGAACGGTGCGGAAGCCGGCCAGGTAGCCGAAGTAGGCGGCGGCGCAGTGGCCGGTGTTGACGGTGAACAGCTTGCGCTCCGTCCACGGGCCGAGATCGCGCACGTACTTGACGCCGCGGATGCGCTGCATCGGCTCGGCTCCGCCCGTCTCCACGACCCACTCGTGGAACGGCTCAACGCGGATCAACAGCGGATCGCGGTTTTTTTGCGCCGGCACGATGCGGTCGATCATCGCGTCGGGGAACGTCAGCTGCCGCTGGGCCTGCTCATGCAGCGCCTCCGGAAGATGCCGGAAGACGAGCCGTCTCAGCTGGCTGCTCGCGCGGATGCCATTCTCGCAGGCGATGATCGGCAGCGGCCGCCCGCCGCTTTTGTCCAGCCGCTTCTCCAGCGCCTTGGCCAGCGCCTTGGCGATGGAGGGCAGGGCGGAGAGGCCGACGGCGGTCGTGATCAGCTCGGCCTCGCCGATCTGGCGGGCCAGCTCCTTGTCGCTGCCGATCGGCACGGCGTTCACCGGGCCGACCGTCTCCCGCTCGCCGCTTTCGCTGGCGTACTCGACGGCGTATTCCTTCTGCTCCCGCAGCAGCCGGATCTGCTCCGGATTGCGGGCGACGAATACGACCTCGTAGCCGGACTTCGCCAGCGTCACGCCGATGAAGCCGCGCCCGATGTTGCCGGCTCCAAAATGTACCGCCTTGGGCCGCGCGGCCGCTTCCTCGCGGCGCGAAGCCGACAAGCCCGCCGGCTCGGCGCCGATCCGTCCGGCTGCCGTCTCCTGGATGGCCGGATTCGGTATGGCTGCACTCAAGATAGACTCTCCCCTTTCGAATCGTCGATGCTTCTCTCTGTCGATTTTACGGAATATTCGGTCAAATCAGCACATGGCGGTTGAAGTCGATCTGCTCCAGCGAGTCGGCCAGATGGGTGCAGGGGCCGAACTCCAGGCCGCGCGTAATCGCATTCGGCGCGACGACGCAGCGGATGCCGGCCGCATGGGCGGCTTTGGCGCCGTTGGGCGAATCCTCGATCGCGACCGTCTCCTCCGGCTGTACGCCGAGCGCCTCCATCGTCTGCAGATACAGGGCGGGATGGGGCTTCACCTGCTCCACATCGTCGGCGGTGCGGATGACCTCGAAATAGTCCAGCAGGCCGAGCTGAGCGAGAAACTTGACGACCCATTCGCGCTTGGAGCTCGAAGCGAGTCCGATGCGCATGCCTTGGCGGCGCGCTTCGTCGAGGTAGGACTGGACGCCCGGGCGGATCGCCTCCCGCTCCATGAGGCGGGCGTGGCGGAGATGGACCGCATCGCGGAATTCGGCTTTGTCGATTGGCAGGCCGAGATCGGTCATGAGATATTCGTACGGATTGAAGCGATGGAGGCTCGTGCCGATGCAGCCGGAGTACATGTCGAGCGACAGGTCGACTCCATGCTCCTTGTAGGCGTCGCGGAAAGCGGTATACCAAGCGGTCTCGGTGTCGATGATCGTCCCGTCGAAATCGAAAATGACGGCTTTAGTCGTTTGGTTCAAATGGATCTGCTCCCTTTCGTCGGTAGGATGGGGGCGGCAGTCCGGCAGAAGCGGGGGCCAGGAACAAAGCTCGGAAGGAGCTCTGCCCGGAGATGAGGATAACGCAAACAGACCCGTTGCAAGGCAAGCGGGCCATGGAAGCATACGCTGATGAGTGACCCATCTCAGGCTGACGAGGTTAGCTGACGGACTCGGGTGGATGGTACCCTACGCTCGCTGCGGACCGGTGGCCGCGGCGGACGATTCGCCCCTGAAAAGTGGTTTCCCCGCTTCCCGGAAAATGGCTGCCGGGAACTAAGCACAGAACAATCGTACCTGGCTTGAAAAAGATTGTAAAGGGAGGCATTGGCCCAGGAATGGCGTCCGCCCGCAGGGTGGAAGCGCTGTCCGGGAGCTGCTGCGGACGGCGGGAGCGGAGCGGCCGGGCCGCAGCCCGCAGTCCCGGTCGGGACGAGCCGCCGGACGGCATGGAATGCCGGCGGCTGCGGCAATGGAAGCGCTGCCGGATCGCCTTTGCCGAAACCGCCTTCAACGGGCTGCGGAAGAGCGGAGAGAACCGCGTTTCATGCCGGGAGCACGGCTGCGGAAATCATGCGGATTCCGCCTGGAAAAAATTTTTTTCAAGGCCGGACGGAACCGCTTCCGGCAGCGAGGATTGACGAGGGGAGGGCGCATCCTTTATGGTAGGGACAAGAACATTTGTTCCCTTCCCTCCCTTTTTATCGCAATAGGGGAAGCGCTCTTTTAAAATGGCGAACAAAGAAGGGAAACGCGAGGCGAAAGCCTAATTCTAGGTACGAGTCCGCGAGCCGATTGGCGGCTGGCGAGCCGCAGGCGGCTGCTTCCGAACATGCCGATCGCGGTTATGTCAAGGGTATCCCCTGCGCCGCGGACGGATGAGAGGAGGCGATGCCGCGACCCGGCCGAAGCCGGAGAGGCAGAAGCGAGCCCTGCTGTGGGCAGACACCTTGAGGAACAAAGGAGAACGGTTCATGATGGAAAACGAAGATTGGCCCCTCTGGGCGTCTTTTGCGGAGGATGTGCTGACGGCGCTGCTGGCGCTTGCCGTCATTGTCATGGTGCCGATTCTGTGCCGGCGCGGCGTCGCGTACTTGACGGCGAGAGTCGGCGAGCAGCAGCGGGTGCTGCTGCACCGCATCGCCGAAGAGGCCGCGGCGCTCGCCGAGTCCGCCTATCCGAACGGTGGCGGGCCGCAGAAGCTGGCCATGGCGATGAAGTATGCGCAGGAGCAGGCGCAGCGTCTCGGCATCCGACCGGGCTCCGAGGTGCTGCGCGCCTCCATCGAGAAGGCCGTCTTGGACTACAATGCCATGATCAAGCCCTGGGAGGGCATCCCGGCATCGGCCGTCATCCGCAGTCCCTACGGGGAAGGCGTGAGCCAGTAGCGGCAGGATCCGAGCAGGGGAAGGAGACGCTGGCGGATTGAAATGGAGCGGAGCGCCGAAGACAGACGTTGCAAAGCTCCCTTGAGTTAATTATAATTATTATCAAATAGAATTAATTCGTGAAGGGAGTAGGTTCGCTATGGCGATCGCGCCAAATGGACGCAATGCTGCCCCGTCGCCCTTGTCTCCTGCCGCTCCGTCCTCTGCCTGCCGCTTGCAGGATGCCGTCGATCAGATCGAGGCGAGAGGCATCCGCCTCAATCCCCAGCGCTATGCGCTGCTTGAATATATCTACACCGCCGACCGCCTTTCCACCGTCGAGCAGCTCGTCCGCGAGCTCCATGTCTCCGGGCATGGCCGCGGAGCGGGAGCGACTGCCGTCTACAGCCAGCTCCGCGTCTTCGAGCGGATGGGGCTCGTGCGCGAGTCCAAAAGGGACGGCGAGGTCCCGTGTTACGGACCCGCCCTTGCCCGCAGCTCCCGTCCCGCAGTCTGACGGTCCAAAGCTTTTTCGTGCCGCTGCTCGTCTTCGGAGCAGCGGCTTTTTCCATTCCTGCCGGATCGCGAGAGGCGGCGCCGAAGGAGGAGACGGGGAGGGAGATGGATGCTGCCGGCAAAACGCCTTTAATTGACAATGAGAATCATTTTCACTAAGATGGAGAAACAACAGGTTGTCGATCGCGCGATGCAGGACATTCTTCAGACAAGGACGGTGGATGCGAATGGGCGCAGGAGAGAAACAGGCCGGACCGCAGGAGTTGCCGATGCCGCGAGGGCTGGACGAGATCTGGTTCAAGCTGCGGGATGCGGCGCCGTTCGGAGCCGCGGGGCTGACTCCGGTACGGCCGGAATGGCAGTCGGACTTTCGGCTCGTCGCCGTGACGGGCGGCCAGGGCATGCTTGCGGCCGGAGACCGTGCCGTGCCGCTGCGGAGCGGCGTCGTCTATATCAGTCCGCCCGGAGAGAACCTCCGCGCGGATGTCGCCGCCGCCTATCGGCTGGAGATGTACGTGTTCCGGTTCCAGGCGCTGACGCCGGACGAGACGGACAGCGGAGCCGTGCCGCTGCCGCGCCATGCTCCGGAGATTCCGCTGGCGGGCGAGCCTCTTCCGTACCCGGCTACGGCGCTCGTGTCGCTGTGCAAGACCGTCTGCGCATGCAGGAGCAGCCTGGATCCGCTGGAGCGGTTCCGCGGGCAGACCGTCTTCGAGGATCTGCTGCATCGGCTGTTCAAGGAAGCGCTGAGCGGGTCGGAGCAGCAGCTCGACGCGGCGCTGGAGACGGTCCGGACCTACATCGAGCAGCATTACGAAAAGGAAGTTACCGTGAAACGGCTGGCGGAGATGTCCCGCATCAGTCCCCGCCACCTGATGCGCCTTTTCAAGGAAAGCTACGGCATGACAATCGGCGAATACACGAAGGAGCTGCGGCGGGCGGGAAAGCGCCCGGCGGGCATGCTTGCCCGCAGCGCGCTTGCCGAGCGCTACCTGCTGCCGGAAGCGGCGGGCCATCGGTTCGGCTGAACGATCCTGACTAAGACCGGCCTTCTCGGGGTATGACATAAGGGAAGGCGGGAGCCGCACCGGCGCCGCCCAAAGGAGGAATCGTCCATGGCTGAACCAGCGCCGGAAAAATCGGGAAACGGCTACGTCATCCGCGAGGGCGGAGAGCCGATCGGAGAGATCACCTACGCCCCTGCGGCAAGCGGCAAAGTATGGATCGTCGACCACACGTACGTATCGCCCTCGCATCGGGGACGGAGCCTGGCGGCGAGCCTGCTGCAGGCCGTCGTGGACGAGGCGCGCCGCGAAGGCGTCAAGATCGAGCCGGCCTGCTCGTATGCGGCCGCTCAGTTCAAGCGGCGCAAGGACTACGCCGACCTGCTCGCCTGAAGGCGAGCGGATGGCAACGGACGGCCGCCGCATAGGCCGTCGGAGCGGCGGAGCGTCGCATAGGCCGTCCGGAGCGCCGCATCGGCCGCCAGGGCGCCGCATAGGCCGGTGGAACTCTGCATCGGCTGTCAGGGCGCCGCATAGGCCGGTGGAGCGCTGCATAGGCCGTCAGAGCGCCGCCATAGGCCGGCGGAACGTTGCATCGGCTGCGGCCGGACCGGATCATCCGGGTCCGGCTTTTTGCCGTTCGCTCCGCAAAACTCGGCTGGAACAGCTGTTGGGGCGGAGGGCCGGAGCCGGCTGCAACAAACGGTATTTTCCGTACGTCTACTTAGTGGAATCTCCCAGTATCCGCATTCATCCCCGGCTATGGTATAATAGACGGGATATTGTCCCGGCAGCGGCCCGGAAGCCTGGCTTGCGCCAGCATGGAGCGCTGCGACTGGGGAAGCAGAGAGGAAGGAATTCGACATGCAAAATCAAACTTCCCCGCAAGAAGCAGGGACATTGAAACCAGGAATCGAGAACTTATTCTCCATCATATCCGGCGAGATCGAGAAGCGGACGGAGCTTGCCGGCGAACAGGGCGATGCCCTGAACGGCCTGCTCGAGGAAGCTCGCCAAGCGATCGCCGGCGAAGACTACGCCGCCGCCGAGACGCATCTGGGCGGCATCGTCGAGCGCGAGCCCGAGCTGGGCGCGGCCCAAGCGGCCGTGCTATACGCGCTCATTGCCCAAGAGAAGTGGGAGGCGTTCGAGGAGCGGGAGAAGGCGCTGCTGCAGACGGCCTCCAACGCCGACGAGCAGGCAGACATCCAGGCGATGGTCGCCAACCTGCTCGGAGAGCTCGGCCATTACGGCCGCGTCGTGGAGCGCCTCGAGGCGCTCGTCGCCGAGCATCCAGAGCGCAAGTCGGGCTTTGCCGCCCTGCTGTCCGCAGCGTACATCCGGACGGGCCGCGAAGCGGATGCCTGGAGCGTCGTCGAGGAAGCGCTGCCGGCCGAGGGCGAGGAAAAGCCGGAGCATCTGCCGCTGCTCGTCGCTCAGATCAACCGCGTCATCGACCTTAAAAAATGGGACCGCTGGTCCAAAATTCAGCCGCGCGTCCGCCGCTTCCTGAAATCGCTGGAGCAGGGCGACGATCTCGTCCGCGCCCGCATCGTGCTGCTGCTCGAGTGCCAGTCCTACATGCAGGCGGGACGCTTCCGCGAGGCCGAGCTGTTCGCCGAGCTCGTCTACGGCATGGACAGCAAGAGCGAGGAGATCCGCGAGCTGCGCAAGCAGATGCAAGAGATGCACGCGCTCAGCAAGGAGCTCGAAAAGCTTCAGAAGGACACGGCCGTCCACCCGGCCATCGTCATCCGCAACATGGAATGGTACTATGGCGAGTTCAACGAGGAAGCCGCCGCCGGCCTTCGCGCCCAGCTGCCAGCCGAAGTGCTGAGCCGCCTGGATGCCGATCCGGAAAAGCTCATGCACGGCATCCTGCAGCTGCGCTTCCGCTACCCGGCGTTTTACCGCCGCTACCAGGAAGAATGGCAGGAAGTATACAAGCAGAAACAGGCTGAGCTGGCTCAGCCGACCGGCAAGTAAAGCGAAGCTAGGATCAATAGGACGGGCCATGCAGAGCGGAAAGCTCTCTGCATGGCCCGTCTTTTTTGGCTTCTTGCGGAGGAAGGCATGCCGGCAGAGACGCCGATCAGCGGGAGCGGCGGTCGGACGGCGAGCCGGGGCGGATGCCTCCTGTGCAGAGCAGCAGGACGAAGGAGAAGGCCACGATGGCGGCAGTCCACGCCCAGGCCATGCCGGTCTGTCCGCTGTCGACGGCGACATAGATGGCCGTCGGCACCGTCTGTGTCACGCCCGGGATGTTGCCGGCGATCATGAGCGTCGCTCCGAACTCGCCGAGGCTGCGGGCGAAGCCGAGCACGAAGGCGGCGAGCAGCGAGCGGTATGCGAGCGGTAGGGCGACGTAGCGCAGCACCTGGAGCTCGCTGGCCCCGGCGGACCGGGCGGCCTGCTCCAGGTCGGGATCGATGGAGGCGAAGCCGGTTTTCATCGTCTGGTAGACGAGCGGAAACGATACGACGACCGAGGCGATGACCGCGGCCCACCAGGTGAAGACGAGCGGCGACGAGAAGACGGCCTCGATCAGCCGCCCCGCCCAGCTGCGGCGGCCGAGTCCGACGAGCAGCACGAAGCCGACGACGGTCGGCGGCAGCACGAGCGGCAGCAGGAACGCCGTCTCGACGAGCAGCTTGCCGCGCAGCCGCGTCCGGGACATCCAGCGCGCGGCAGCCGTGCCGGCGAAGAGGGCGGCGATCGAGGCGAGCAGCGCGACTCGCAGCGAAAGCAGAACGGGAGGCCAGAAGGCCTCCCAGTCAATGGCAGATAAACTCATGGCGCTTCGGAGAAGCCGAAGCTGCGGAACACGTCCAGCGCCTCCGCAGAGCGGAGATAGTCGAAGAAGGCCGCGGCTTGCTCGGGATGCTCGCTCTCGGCGAGCACGGCCGCCGGGTACAGGATCGGCGAGTACGCGGCGGGATCGACCTCGAGGGCGATTTTCGCCTTGTCCGAGCCGAGCGCGTCGGTCTCATAAACGAAGCCGGCATCGGCGTTGCCCGTCTCGACCATCTGCAGCACGGCCTTGACGTCCTTGGCCTGCACGAGCTTGTCTTTGAGGGCATCCCACAGTCCGGCGCCGTCAAGCGCCTGTTTGGCGTATTGGCCGGCCGGGACGCTCTCCGGGATGCCGACGGCGATGCGGGAGTACGCCGCGTCCTGAAGAGCGTCCAGGCCGCTCGGCGCCAGCGTGCTGTCCTTGGAGACGGCAAGCACGAGCTTGTTGGCCAGCAGATCCGCTGAATGGGCGGCGTCGACGAGCCCGGCGTCGGAGAGAGCCTTCATGTTCTTGGTGGAGGCGGACAGGAAAAGATCGGCGGGAGCGCCTTGCTCGATCTGCTTCTGCAGCGTGCCGGAAGCGCCGAAATTGAAATTCAGCTCGATGTTCGGGTTCGCGGCTTCGAACGCGGTCTCGATCTGGCCGAGCGTCCCGGTCAGGCTGGCGGCGGCGGAGACGGTCAGCTGGACGGGTTCGGCGTCCGCCGGAGAAGCCTGCGGCGACGGCTCCGTGCTGGCGGCGGCGGACGGAGCCGGGGAGGCGGTGGCCCCGCTGTCCGTGCGGTTGGAGTCGGAGGCTTGTCCGCAGCCGGCGAGCAGCAGCGCGAATGCGAGCGCCAGGAAGAAGGCGCTTTGGAACGGGAAGGCAAAACGGCGGTATCGGTTCATCTCTCTTACTCCCTCTAATCCATATGGTTTTGTTATATCTAGATATAATTAGTATGATTATATAGAGGGGGAGAGCCGTTGTAAATGAGCCGATCCGATCTATGGTAAACTGGAGATCGACACTATCGCTGGGGAGATACCGCCATGCCGGATGAATCCTATACGACCGAAGACATCGCCCGCCTGCTGAAAATATCGAAGCTGACCGTCTATGATCTCATCAAAAAGGGGGCGCTGTCTGCCTACCGGGTCGGCAAGCAGATGCGAGTGGACGCTTCCGATCTGGAAGCCTACAAGCAAAAAGCCAAGGAACGGGAAGCCGGCGCATCGGCGTATGGCGCGCGTTCGGACAAGCCTGGGCCAGGCGCGCAGCGGGACCGGACAGGGCCGGGCGTGCACTCGGACAGGGCCGGATTGGCGTACCCGGACCGGACAGGTCCGGACATGCACTCGGACAGGATCGGGCAGGGAGTTTACTCGGACCGGACAGGTCCGGGCGTGCACTCGGACAGGCCCGGATTGGCGTACCCGGACCGGACAGGGCTGGGCACGTCGTCGGACCCGACAAATCCGGCCGCGTCGATCGGGACGCCCCGGGGAGAAATCGGCAGCTTCGAGGCCGCACGTCCGCTGGCGGCATTCGAGCCTGCGCATACGGTCGTCCTGACCGGACAGGATCCCGGCATGGACTTGCTTGCCGCTTATTTGTCCCGGGCGGGCTTTCGGCCGCTCCGTTCCCATAAGGGAAGCCTCGACAGCCTGATCGACCTGTACCAGGGAGCCTCCGACGTCGTCAGCACCCATCTGTGGGACGGAGATACGGATACGTACAATCTGCCTTATATCCGCAGGCTGCTTGTCGGAGCGCCATTGATCGTCGTCAATCTGCTCGTCCGGCCGGCCGGGCTGTACGTCGCCCAAGGCAATCCGCTCGGACTGACGGGCTGGGGCGATCTCGGCCGGAAGGACTTGCGCATCGTCAATCGGGAGCGCGGCGCCGGAGCGCGGGTGCTGCTGGACGAGCAGCTGCGGCTGCACGGCCTGGCGGCCGACGGCATTGCCGGGTATGACCGATGCGTGAACAGCCATCTGGAGATTGCGGCGGCCGTCGCTTCCGGCGAAGCGGATGCCGGAGTCGGCATGGCGAAGGCGGCGGAGCTTGTCGGCGGACTTGATTTTCTGCCGCTCATCCAGGAGCGGTACGATCTCGTCGTCCTCCGGACGAAAGCGAACGAACGGCTGCTCGCGGAGCTGCGCCGCGTCCTGGAGCTGCCGGCTTTTCGCAAGGAGCTGGGCGCCATTACGGGCTGCGACGTGAGCCGGACCGGAACCGTCTGGCTGGAGGCTTGAGCGGAAGGGCCGGCGAAGGAAGACGAAAAGGCGGCGGCCCGTGCCGAGAATGCGAACGCGGTCGACGAAGAATTGAGCATGGCCGCATGGCGCGCCCCCGCGGGGCGCGCTATTTTGTTCTCGGATGGCATGAATCCACGGGAAGAAGAAGCTCGGGATCATGCGTGTCGAATCAAAACGGCATTGACACGCAAAGCCTGCCTTCCGTATGATGACTTTATAAAGAAAAATATTTATAAAGTTAAGGCGTGGATCAAGCAGTCGGTTCAGCCGAAAAGGAGCAGGTCACCTATGAATCAACCGCGACAATTCCGCTGGCTTTGGGCGGGCCAGAGCATCTCCAATCTGGGCGACGCGCTCTACCTGCTGGCGATCGTGACGATCGTCTACAAGCTGACCGGCTCGGCGCTGTTCTCCTCGCTCGTGCCGCTCGCGCGAGTGGCAGGCCAGCTGGCCTGCGGCGCAGCCGCGCCGATCGTGATGGACCGCTGGCCGCTGACGAGGCTCATCAAGCTCTCTCAGCTGCTGCAGGTGCTGCTGTTCCTCATGCTGCTGCTCGCCGTGCGGGGGCTGACCGAGGACGGCATCGGCTACGTGCTCGTCCTGATCGGGCTGCTGAGCTTCACCGACGGAATCACGACGCCGGTGCGCAATGCGCTCGTGCCCCGGTATGCCGGCAAGAAGCAGCTGCTGCGCGCGAACGGCCTCATGTCGACGACCGACCAGATCGTCATGATGGCCGGCTGGGCGGCCGGGGGAATCATCGTCGCTTGGCTCGGAGCCTCGCCGGTCCTGAACGCGACGCTCGGCATCTATGCTGCCGCGCTGTTCATGACGCTGCGCCTGCGCGAACCGGAAGGCGCAGGAACGGGAGAGGGCGCGAAAGCGGACGGAGGCGTAGCGGCGGCTAGCGGCACGAAAGCGGACGTGGACGGAGCTGTGGCTAGCGGCGCAAAAGCGGAAGCGGGCGTAGCAGCGGCTAGCGGAATGAAAGCAGATGTGGACGGAGCGGCGGCTAGCGGCACGAAAGCGGACGCAGGCGTTC
Source organism: Paenibacillus sp. B01 (assembly GCF_009649995.1). Taxonomy (NCBI): domain Bacteria; kingdom Bacillati; phylum Bacillota; class Bacilli; order Caryophanales; family Paenibacillaceae; genus Paenibacillus; species Paenibacillus sp. B01. The sequence continues at coordinate 444,208 of NZ_CP045802.1, forward strand.
GCAAGGAAGCAGACGCGAGGAGCGATGCTGGAGCCGAATGGAGCGAGAGCGCGCAGGCTCAGCGCCGCGGCGGCTCTGGGACGAAGCCGGAGAACGGCGCATGGGCCTCGATCCAAGAGGGCTGGCGGAACATCTGGCGCAATCCGGTGCTGCGGCTCATCTTTTTCATCGAGACGATCGAAGGCACGGTGAGCGCGACATGGATCGGAGCGCTGCTGCTCGTGTATGCGACGGAGCAGCTCGGCTCCGGCACGCAATGGTACGGCTTCATCAACGCCGGCTACTTCGCCGGCTGCATCGCGGGCGGACTGCTCGTCGTCGCCTTCACGCGGCGGCTGTCCCGCCAGCCGGCGCTGTCGATCGCGGCGGGCGCGGGCTTGATGGGACTGTTCACGCTTGCTTTCGCCTGGACGACGGCTCCGCTGCTGGCGCTGGCGCTCGTCGTGCTGATGGGGCCTCCGCAGCAGCTGCGCGAGGTGACGAGACGGACCGTATTCCAAAAGGTCTGTCCGCCGGAGCAGCTGCCCAAGGTCATGAGCGCCGAGAACACGCTTGTCTATTCATTGTTCGGCCTGTCGGTCGTGCTGCTGTCCTGGATGGCGGATCGCTGGGGAGTCGGAGCCGTCTATGCGATGGCCGGCCTGTTCTACCTGACGACCGCGATTCTAACGGCGCTGTTCCGGCATCGGATTGATGCTGCCGCCCGGGAAGCGGACGCGGCGGAGGCCGCCGCCGAGGCCCAGGCGGCTGCCGGATAGGGACGCGGCAATCGGAGCGGCCGCCGAGCCGCTCACCCGGCCTTGACGCCGTAGCCGGCCAGCTGGCGGCGGGCCTGCTCGGCGATGGCGGAATACTGCCGCTCGAGCTCGACGATCGCCCGCCACTGAGCGAGCAGCTGCGAGCCGCTGCCGAGCATCGAGCCGAGCGCGCGCTCGACGAGCGCGGCGTCGCCTTTGCGGGCGGCGGCGGAGAAGTCCTTGATCGCGTCCCGGAGCGCCGCCTCGGGAATGCGGGCGGAAGCCTTGCGGACGCGCAGCGTATCGTTCAACGGCTCCAGGCCGGCAAGCGTCTTGCGGACGTCGGCGATTTTGGCCGAGCGGGCGCGGCGCAGCTCCTTGAGCTGATCCTCCTGCAGGCGCACGGCCTGTCGGGCGAGCTGCACGCCGCTTTTCATCAGATCGGCCTGCAGCCGCAGCGCCTTGGCCATCTCTTTGCTGCCGGCGCTGCGGCTGCGCTGGCCGAGCGCCGTATAGCCGGCGTAGAGCGGCTCATAGACGCTCTTGGCCTTGGCGATGCGCGCCTGCTGGACGCGGATCGCCTCGTCGTCGATGGCGGTCGCGGCTTGGCGCACCGCCGTCGCCAGCTTGGCCGCAGCCGCATGCGCGTCCTGCGCCTGCTTGCGAGCGGCGTCAAGCTCCTGCAGCTGGGCGGCGTACTGCCGCCTGCGGTCGTTCATCCGCTTGGCCGCTTCCGGCGAAGCCTTGGCGGCGGTCTTTTCGAAGGCGGCCTGCGCGCTTGGGCTGATCTCGATCGAGGAGGCGGCTGCCGGCGCGGCAGGGAGCACGAGCAGCAGAAGCAGCAGGAGCGGAACGGAAAGGAGCGGGCGAAGACGGCCCGTACGGGCCGGGTCGCGCTTGGCGGACGGGGACGCCGGGACATCGGCAAGAGAAGCGGGCGAGGCGGCGACAGAGGACGGCGGAGAGCCGGCGGCAAGCGCAGAGAAAAGCGGGCCATGGAGCGGAAGCGGAGACGGCTCGGGCGCAATCGGGACGGGACGGCGGACGCGCTTCGGACGGGCGGGGACGCGTCTCGGACGGACGGCAGAAAACAACGGCATGGGCAAGAACCTCCTCTGGAATCGCCCCTTGCAAGGCGAATCGGCATTCGCCGTCCTCTGACGGCGATGCAGCTTCGCTGGCGAGAAAGACAAGCTCGGCAAGCGGCTGAGCCTGTCTGTCAACGCAAAAAGCACCGCAGCAAAAAGGCTCGAGTCGAGCCCAATGCTGCGGTGCTTCCGCATGCTTGGAGCGTACGTATGTTCGTGAAATCACTATACCAAGGCCGGCGGAGGCTGTCAACCGTCTTCGAGGCAAAGATGGAACAGCCGGACGAAATGCCCTTTGGTCAGCCGCGCGGTCGCCTCGATGCGGAAGCCGGCCTCTCGGACGATCGCCTCGATCGGCTCGGTCGTGACGACGACGGCGCGACCGGACAGCCGGCGCAGCGCGCGCAGCATGCCGAGCTGCTCCTCCGGCGGGGAGACGGAGCAGAGATTGTACGGCATGTCGAGCACGGCGGCGTCGAAGGCCCCGCCGAGCGCGCGCATGTCGCCGATGGAGACGAGCTCCTCGGCATGGCCGAAATGCCGCAGGTTCTCCCGCGCTCCGACGGCGGCGAGCGGGTTGAGGTCGTTGCCGCGGCAGGAGAAGCCGAGCGAGAGCGCCTCCAGCAGCACGGTGCCGATGCCGCAGCACGGATCGACGAGCGAGCTGCCGGCCGGCTCGCCGGGAGCGGCGATGTTGACGGCGGCGCGCGCGGCGCGCGTCGGCAGCGCGGTGGAATATTGGCGCGGCTTGTCCTGATGCCGCAGCCAGAGCGGCTCCGCCTCGGCCAGCTCGCCGGCCAGCCAACGGCCTTCGTGCCGGGTGAGTCCGTAGACGACATCCGGCCGCTTGAGCTCCGGCTCGCCGGTGACGGCGAGGCCGAGGGCTCGTTCCAGCTCAAGGCGGCGGCGGTCGGGATGCTGGTCCGGCGCCCCCGTTTTCACATAGCGGGCTCGAAACAATCGCTCTCCCGGCGAAAGGACGGCTCCGGCCAACTCCAGCAGCTCCGGCTCGGAGGCGGCGTCGGCGCGGATGTCCAGGCGCTGCTTGAGGAACGGGCTGCGGCTCGGATCGAGGCGGCGGGCATGGCGGAAGGCGCGGCTGTCCGGCGTCATGAGGAAGCCGGGGAACAGGCAGGCGAGCTCGAGCGCGCACAGCTCGGCCTCGGATTCGTGGCAGGCATAGACGTAGAGAAAATCGCCGGCGATGGGCGCAGAGCCTTTGCCGGGACGGGATTTGGTCGGATTCATAGAAGGCGGTTCCTTTGCGTATGTCGTTCGGGGCGCTTCGCCGCCGATGCTTCATTGTACCTCGCCGGGGGGAGGGGAGGCCAGCGGCGCGCGGGGCGGTGCAGGCGGATGGGGCGGCGGACTTGCGGGACGGAGGAGCGGGCGGAGGCGCGTTGCTGGGAACACGGAGGGATGAAGGAGGGACAAAGGAGGGATGAAGGGGTGAAAAAGGAGTGAAAAAGGAGTGAAAAAGGAGGGGCGAAGGAGCGGAAAAAGCGGAAAGACCCGCGGCCCATCGGGGCGGCGGGTCTTCGGCATGCCTGGGAGGGCTTGCGGCAAAGCGTGAGGCAAAAGCCTATGGCAGGGCCGGGAAGGCTTACGGCTTGTAGAAATTCTGCGTATAGCGATAGTCGTAGGCGCCTACGCCGAGATTCGTGTAGCTTTCCGCTAGCATCGCTTTGCGGTGGCCGGAGGAATTGAGCCAGCCGTTATGCGCTTCGATGGCGGAACGGTAGCCGTAGGCGATGTTCTCGGCGGCCGCGACGTAGCGGATGCCTTCGGCCTTCATCCGGTCGAACGGGCTGATCCCGTCCGGATCGGTATGGCTGAAATAATCGCGCTTGGCCATGTCGGCGCTATGCTTGCGGGCCGCAAGGGCCGCCGTGTCGTCCCAGGCCAAGGCATGGAGGCTGCGCTTGGCGCGCAAGGCGTTGGTCAGATCGAACACCTGCCGCTCATAACCGGAAGCGAGCGCCTCGGCGGCCGGCTCGGGACCGGAAGGGGCGCCGGCAACGACGAGCACGGCGTCGAGCTTGCCTTCGTCGAGCGTATCGAGATAAAACGTCGTGCGGATGCCTCCGGAAGCAAAGCTATGCGTCTTGGCGGATCCTTCGATCTTCTGGCCGGAAGCCTGCTGGAGCGCGGCGGCGCTCATGCCCGGACGAAGCGTCTTCCACAGGCCGCCGCCGTCCTCGTAGGACGCCGGGGAGCCGGAATAGAGGGCGACGACCTTGCCGCTGGCCACGCCAGCCTGCATGTAGCGGCTGTAGTCCTTGTTGTAGACGTACCAGGTGAAGCCTTCGAGCGCGGGGTCCTTGCGGTCCGGAGCTCCGAGCGCTTGCAGCAGCGACGCTTCGCTGTCGCCAAGCTGGATGCCGCGCAGCTGCGGCCCGGCCGCGGCTGTCGCCGGAGCCGGCGTAGCCGAAGGCGACGGCGAGGCGGACGAAGCAGGCGATGCGGATGGCTTCGGCGAGGCCGAAGGAGCAGGCGAAGCCGAAGGCGCAGCGGATGGGGCCGGAGAGGCGGACGGCTGCGCCGGGTAAGCCTGGAGCATGCGGCGGAGGAGGGCGACCGCCTCCGCGCGGGTCAGCGTGCTGCCGCTCTCGTAGCCGGCAGCCGTCGACGCCGTGCGCCCGCTCGCGATGCCTTCCGCGAGCAGCCAGGCCACGGCGTCGGCTTCGCCTCCGGAGCGCCCGGCGACGGAGGCCAGCAGCCGCGCGGCCTCGCCCCGCGTATAGCGGGCGGCCGGCTGCGCGGCATGGAACGCTGCCCAGCCTTCGGCGGCGGCAGCGGCATAATACGGCGCGTGCCAGGCCGCGCCGGAGGCTGCGCCCGCGGCAGGCGGGGCGCCGTAGGCGCGCGCCGCCAGGGCGAGGAACTCCGGCTCGCTGAGCGCAGCCGAGGGCCGGAAGCGGCCGTTGCCGTCGCCTTGGGCGAAGCCGGCGGCGACGGCCCAGGCGATGTCGCCGGCGGCCCAATGCTTGGCGGGGACATCAGCGAAGCCGGCTCCTTGCGCGGAGGCGGACGAAGGAGCGGCGACGCTGCCGGCGAGCAGGGAGGCGGCGAGCAGGGATGCTGCCGCGACGCGGACAGGATGCTGGCTCTGCGGGGAGCCCGCGAGGGTGGCGGATGGGCCGAAGAGGTTGCTGAAGAGGTTCATCAAATCTGATCTTCCTTTCTGGATGCGGGAATGGATGTCCATTGGACGCGCGGGACAGGCCGAGGTCGTGCGGAGTGGATCCAATTGCTCCGAAAGTCCCGATTGCGGAGGGAGTTCCGACGCTGTAACCCGAAAAAAACGGGCTGCAGGAGCCGGGAGGCCAGAATCCGACGCCGTAACCCGAAAAAGTCGGGCTGCAGGAGCCGGGAGGCCAGAATCCGACGCCGTAACCCGAAAAAATCGGGCTGCAGGAGCCGGGAGGCCGAAATCCGAGGCCGTAACCCGAAAAAAACGGGCTGCAGGGGCCGGGAGGCCGAAATCCGACGCCGTAACCCGAAAAAATCGGACTGCAGGAACCGGGAGGCCAGAATCCGACGCCACAGCCCGAAAAAAACGGGCGGCGTCCTTTTACCGTTTCTCCATCTGCTTCTGACGCCCGGCTAACAAAAGTTCTTTAGCCTAGTAAAGATTGGGTTCGAGATGGAGAGACATCGGATCGCGGACGGGCGGGATGGACAAGCCTGCTGCGACAAGAGGAGGAACAGGAACGTGCCGAAGGAAGAGCGGCGCCAAGGGCTCCAGGCGCAGGGATGGATGACAGGGAATAGGGAGGCTTCCGCCGGAGGTACCGGCTCCCGAATCGGCGAGGCTTCTGGCGAAAAGGCGGCGGCAGTCGCCGCTTGCTCCGTGCGGGACGGCCGGGGCCGGCAGGACGGGCAGCGTTCCGTGCGGGACGACCGCCGCCGGCAGAACGGGCAGCGTTCCGTGCAGGCTGAGCCGCACAGGACGCTCAGCCTGCGCGGCCTGCAGCGCCGCCTGCGGCGCATGCCGTGGCGCAAATGGCTCGCCGGCGGACTCGCCGCGAGCCTGATCGCGGGCCTGCTGCCCGTCGCCGGCCCGCTGCCGCAAGCGGCGGCAGCCCCGGCTCCGAACGGCGGCTCGCTGTCGCCGGTCATCGTGACGGAGATCGTGCCCGACAACGTCGGGACCGACGTGTATGAATTTTTTGAGCTGCACAACGTCAGCGCCGCTCCGCAGGATGTGACGGACGCGCTGTACTACCGCTATACGGCCAGCAGCTCGCCGGATCTGAAGTTCAGCCTCCCGGCGAATACCGTGCTTGCCCCCGGCGAGACGAAAGTGTTCTGGAACAATACGGAGAAGAAGGCGCTGGCCGCTTTCAATGCCTTCTACAAGACGGAGCTGGCCGAAAGCCAGGTCGTCTCCCTGCCGGCCCAGACCGGCGGGTTCTCGGCGTTCGCCAATGACGGCAACCGCGCCGTCGTCGTCAAGAGCGAAGGCCAGGACCTGGCGATCGCCGCGTACTTGAAGGCCGACATCAGCAGCAGCGGGACGACTCTCGATGTCCACTACCAAGCCTCCCGTACGGCCGAGCAGGGCAAATACGCCGTGCTGGCCGTGCCGACGCCGGGCTCGGTCGAGGCGGGCCAGCTGATTGCGCCGCCGCTACCCGTCGTGCCGGGCCAGCCGGTCCTCGCGCATGAGCCGGCTGCGTCCGCCAAGGGCGGACAAGCGCTGCCGATTATCGCGCAGGTAGCGGACGGCGACGGCCAGCCGCTCCAGACGGCGACAGCGGCCGTCTATTACCGCACGGTCAACCAGGCCGTGTACAAGAGCGCGGCGCTGCGCTCTGCGGACGGCGGCGGCACCGCGTTTGCGGGCAGCATCCCGGCGGCGGCCGTCGCCGAGGAGACGCTGTACTACTACATCCAAGCGGACAACGGCGGGGTCAAGGGCACGACCCCTGCCGCCGCGGTCCAGGTCGAGCTGCCGCAGGCCGATCCCGACCGCGTGCCGCCGCTGCTCGTCACCGAGGTGACGCCGGATACGGCGAACATCGGCGGCTCCGACGGCTACGAGTTCATCGAGATCTACAACAATACGGATCGCGAGCTCGATTTTGGCGATTACAAGCTCTACTACCGCTATCCGGAAAAAGGGCCGGAAGCCGATGTCGTCTGGGCGAGCGATCCGGAGCAGGTCACGATTCCGGCGCAGAGCGCCATCGTGCTGTGGGTCATCAATGCGGCCAACGGCTCGGCGACGGCCGCCCAGTTCAACGCGAACTTCGGCAGCTCGCTCGTCGAAGGGCAGAACCTGTTCCGCGTGCACAGCGCCGGCATGGCCAACGGCTCGCCGCGCGCGCTCGTCGTCGGCACGAACGCGCATGTCGACATCGCATCCGCTTCCTATGAGGCGGCGGACGTCAAGGCGGACAAGGGCATCCAATACCGCTACCCGACGCTCGGCGGCAAGGACATGCTGAATCTCGGCCCGGCCGCGGCCAAGTCGACCCCCGGCAGCGTAGAGCCGTGGCAGCTGCCCGCCCGTCCGGTCCATGCGGCCGACGACGCGGCTGCGCCGGCGCTGCTCGACCGCACCGGCGTCGCCGAGGCGGACGCGTCCAAGGACCTCGACATCCGGCTCGAGGCGGAGGACGAGAACGGCATCAAGTCCGTCCGGCTCCAGTACCGCACCGACAAGAGCGATTGGGCGAGCTTTTACCTGACGCAGGACTACAACGACACGTACTATCACTACCTCATCCCGGCGGCCGACCTGATCGGCAAAAGCTACGTCGAGTACAAGGCGGTCGCCTCTGACGGCCAGAACCGGACGGAGCTGCCGGCCGTGCGCGTGCCGGTGAAGGATGGCCGCGACAAGTCGCCGCTGCGCCTGAACGTGGCCGAAGGCCAGTTCGTCCGGGGCGTGCAGACGCTCAAGGGCACGGCGGAGCAGCATGCGCCGAACGAGCTGCAGCTGGCGCTGGACGGCAAGACGGTGACGGAGGGCGTGTACGCCTCGCTCGAGCAGGACGCCTATCTGGCGTTCGACGTCAGCGGCGTCGACTACTATTTCAAGAACGCGGTGACGATCGGCAAAGAGATTCTGTATACATTCATGGATCCGATCCCGTCGTGGCGCACGCTGCTCTATCCGATCGGCCAGGAGCGGCTGAAGGCCGGCGACAACGGCATCTGGATCCGGGTCGGATCCAAGTCCGGTCCGTTCGACGACCGCACGGAGGAAAACAAGGACGACTTCCAGATGCGCAACGTGCGCCTCATCCTGGCGGACGGCACGATCATCTACGATCCGGCTTATGCGGACCGGAGCAAGGTGCTGGAGATGGGCGACAAAGGCAAGATCGAAGGGATCGAGTTCAAGTTCCCGCTGCTCGCCGAGCAGCTGCGCTCCCGCACGTACGCCTGGGATACGACGGCGGAGGCGGACGGCAAGCATGAGATCGTCCTGACGGGTCCGGGGGGCTTGTCGCTCGCCCGCAGCGTCGTCGTGGACAACGCGGCTCCGGTCATCGCGCCGACCGTGGAGGAAGGCCGGACGTACCGCGGCGCCTTCGCGATCGACGCGGCGATTACGGATGCGCTCTCCGGCGTGAAGGCCGCTGCGGTCGCGGCGACGCTGGACGGCAAGCCGGTGAAGCTGCCTTTTGCGGCGACCAGCTCCGCGCTGGGCGGCGGCGAGCATGTCCTCGTCATCGCGGCCGAGGACAACGCCGGCAACCGGACGGAGCGGACGGTCCGCTTCCTCGTGCCGGACGAGAACCCGCTGGCGCCGGAGCTCGTCGCTCCGCTGCAAGGCGCGGACGTCTCTGGCACCTCGGCGGAGCTGGCCGTGCGGGTCGTCGATCCGACGGGCGACGAGCTGAGCGTCGGCTTCTACGAGGGCTTCAAGCATAGCGCGGAGCGGAAGGAATCGTTCCGGGCGTACGCCGGCCAGGCGGCCGTCGAGCCGCCCCCGGTGCTGCGGCCGGAAGGCGAGCGCGAGCTGACGGCGGACGAATACGCCAGCATCGCGTCGGCAGACGGGGACAAGCTGGTGAACGACGCCACGGACGCTTTCCCGTACCACCGCTTCGAGATCAAGCTGGACGCGGCGGTGAAGCCGCAGGACGAGGTTCGTCTGGAGTGGAAGGGCAGCTCGCTCGCGGGCCGCAAGGTGACGCTGTACGCCTGGAGCGCGTCCGCAGCCAAGTGGGAGCGGCTGGCGCAGAACGTGCCGGCGGACGAGGGGCCGTTCGAGCTGAGCGCCTCGGTGGAGGCAGGCGCCTACGCCGTGGACGGAGTCGTGCACGCGCTCGTGCAGGACGAGATCGCTGCCGCTCCGGTAGCCGCAGGCGGCGACGGGCAGGAGGGCGGAGCTGCCGCCACCGCCGCCTCGGAGCGGGGCTATGATTTCTCCTTCGTCTGGATGTCGGATACGCAGTATTATTCCGAGAGCTGGCCTTTCATCTATGAGGGTAATACGAAGTGGGTGCTGGACAACCGCGATGCGATGGACATCCAGTATGTCATCCATACCGGCGACATCGTGGACAAGTCGTACAAGCCCGAGCAGTGGGACAATGCCCAGCGGGCGATGAAGCCGTTCGACGACGCGGGCATGCCGTACGGCGTGCTGGCGGGCAACCATGACGTCGGCCACCAGACCGGCGACTATACGGAGTATGGGAAGCATTACGGCGAGGACCGCTTCAAGGACAAGCCTTACTACGGCGGCTCCTACGAGAACAACCGCGGCCACTACGACCTGATCTCCGCCGGCGGCCAGGACTTCATCATCGTCTACATGGGCTGGGGCATCGGCGAGGAGCAGATCCAGTGGATCGACGGCGTGCTGAAGCAATATCCGGAACGCAAGGCGATTCTCGCCTTCCACGAGTACCTGCTCGTCTCCGGCAACCGCGCTCCGATCGCCGACGAGATCTACGAGCATGTCGTGACGAAGAACAAAAACGTGTTCGCCGTGCTGTCGGGCCACTACCATGACGCCGAGACGAAGATCGACGAGATCGACGACAACGGCGACGGCGTGCCGGACCGCAAGGTGTACCAGATGCTCGCGGACTACCAGGGCGCGGAGATGGGCGGCCTCGGCTACATCCGGCTGATGCAGTTCAACCTCGCGGCGAACCGCGTGGACATCAAGACGTACTCGCCGTATCTCGACGACTACAACTACTACGATGCCGACGTGCATCCTGGCAAGGACGAGTTCAGCCTCGAGCTGAACCTGGCCCCGATGGTCAAGCGGGTCGCGACCGACTCGATGACCGCGAGCGTGTACACGCAGACGCCGATCGGCTCCGTGCAAAAGGCCGCGAGCGGCGCTGTCGCGCGCGCGGCATGGACCGGCCTGACGGACGGGCTGCATCAATGGTATGCCGTCGCCCGCGACGAGCATAGCGGCTATGCGCGCTCCGACATCTGGAGCTTCGCGGCGAAGGGCGGCGCAACGCCGACGCCGAAGCCGACGACAAGCCCGACACCGACGCCGAGCACGTCGCCGACGACAAGCCCGACACCGACGCCGAGCGCCGAGCCGACGCCGGGTACGGGCACCGGGCCGGGACCGATCGCGACGCCGACGCCAAGCGCGAGCCCGACGGCGAGTCCTTCGCCGAGCGCGGCTCCGTCGCCGACGCCGAGCGCCAGCCCGGCTCCAAGCGCAAGTCCTGCGCCGAAGTTCAGCGACGTCGAGCCGGGCCACTGGGCGGTCGGCGCGATCGGCCGCGCGGCAGCGCTCGGCATCGTGACGGGCGACGCGGACGGCCGCTTCCGCCCGGACGCCGGCGTGAGCCGCGCCGAGCTGGCGACGATGCTCGGCCGCGCCCTCGGCTGGCCGGACGGCGGCCGCGCGGACAGCTTCGCCGATGCGGCGAAAATTCCGGCGTATGCCCGCGGCTATGCCGCCCAAGCGGCAGCGGCCGGCATCATCGGCGGCTACGCGGACGGCACGTTCGGGCCGCAGCGCGCGTTGACGCGCGCCGAGCTCGCCGCCGTCCTGGCCCGCGCCGCCGGGCTGCAGACGCCGGCCGGCGCCAAGCCGGACTTCGCCGATGCGGCGAAGATTCCGGCCTGGGCGAAGCCGTACGTGGCGGCCGTGCAAGACGCCGGCCTCATGAACGGCATCGGCGGCGGCCAGTTCGCTCCGGCCCAGCCGGTGACGCGCGCCCAAGCGGCCGCGGCGCTGATCGGGCTGATCGACCTGCGGGCGAACCGCGGCTAGGAGCCTTCGGCCGAGCGCGGCCGCATGACGCGGGCTGCCATCCATGTTAAAATTCAGACCTGGCGGAGAGGGCATCCCTCTCTACCAGGTCTTTTTCCATTATAGGCCGGGCTTTTAAACGAAATTTAACTACCGCGCGGCCTTCGGGAAAGACTATGATGAAAGGATCAGCTAGCGGCTCGAACACAGGGAAGCGGAGGAGGCGGCGCATGAACGGAAAAGCGAGGCTGCTGTACATCGAGGACGATCCGGAAATCGGCGGCTGGCTGTCGCGCGATCTGCGGGAGCGCGGCTACGAGGTGGAGTGGCGGCAGAGCGGCGAAGGAGCGGAGGCGCTCGCGGAGACGGCCGACATGGCGATCCTCGACGTGATGCTGCCGGGACTGGACGGCTTCACGGTCGGACAGAAGCTCAAGCGAGGCTGCCCCGGCCTGCCCATCCTCATGCTGTCCGCCCGCTCGGCCGTCGAGGACAAGCTGCAGGGACTGCGCTTCGCCGACGATTACATGACGAAGCCGTTCCATCCGGAGGAGCTGGCCGCCCGCATCGAGGTGCTGCTGCGCCGCTTCGGCAAGGGCGAGGACCAGCCGGTGCGTCTCGGCCATCTGCTCGTCCGCCCGCGCGAGCTGACCGTCACCGACGGAGAGAGCGGAGAGGAGATCGCGCTGACGCCGAAGCAGCTGCAGATTCTGCTTTTCCTGCTGCGCCACCCCGGACGCATCCTGACGAAGGAGCAGATCTACGAGTCGGTATGGGGCGAGCCCTACCTCGAGGGGGACAAGACGGTCATGGTGCATATCCGGTACTTGCGCGAGCGCATCGAAAAAGACCCCGCCAACCCGTCGCTGATCGAGACGGTGCGCGGCATCGGCTACCGGGCGAGGCCGTCGTGAGCCGCCTGCCATCGCCCCGCCGCCTGCTCCGCCGACTCCGCCGGCCGTCGCTGCTCCTGCGCTACGGCGGCATCGTGCTGTCGGCAATCATCCTGCTGCCGCTGCTGCTCATGCTCGTCGGCGTCGTGACGATGACGTCGCTCGGCTGGCTATGGCCGCGGGACGAGCCGTCAATCTATTCGGACACGACGAAGCTGCGCCTCGCGTGGGAGGCGGAGGCGGCCGCGATGGGCGGGGAAAGTCCCGCTGAAGCGGCCGCCCGCATGGCGGCCTGGAAGGAGCGCTACCCTCGCGCCTATATTTTTCGCGTCGATGCGGAGGGCCGGCTGCGGGACGTCATGCCGGCGCGCAAGGACTTGCCGTCCGTCTGGTCCGCGGCCTATACGGTCGAATATATGAAGGATGCGGTGAGCGGCGACCGCTTCACGGTCGTCAGCTTCGTCGGCTCCTCGCGCACGGAGGGCTTCATCGCGATGGAGGTGCCGCGCTATTTGACGCTGCCCTACTCGCAGCGAATGGACCGCGTGAGCGGCGGCGTATACGCGGGCGGCGTGCTGCTCATGCTCGGCCTGTTCCTGCTCGTGTCGATGCTGTTCTTCCTGCGCATCCGCCGCCGCCTCGTGCGGCTGCAGGCCGCGATGGAGCGCCCGTCGGCCGGCGGCCTGCCGGAGCCGGTCGAGCTGTCGGGCGCCGACGAGATCGGACGGCTCGAGGGCAGCTTCAACGGCATGGTGCGCCAGCTCGAGGACGCCCGCCGCCGCGAGCGGCAGGAGGAGGAGCTGCGGCGGGATCTCATCGCCCGCCTCTCCCATGACCTGCGCACGCCGCTCACCGTGCTGCGGGCCCATGCGCATACGCTGGCCAAGGAGCCGCTCGGACCTTCCGGCCGCGAGTCGCTGGCGCTCATGACGGGCAAGCTCGATTATCTCTCGGAGATGATGGAGAACCTCTTTTCCTACAATCTGCTGTCCGCGGGCAAATATCCGTACCGTCCCGAGCGGCTCGACGCCGCCCGGCTCGTCCGCACGCAGCTGGCCGCCTGGTACCCGGCGTTCGAGCAGGCCGGCCTCGAGCTGGAGTCGGATCTGCCCGAGGAGCCGCTCTGGTGGACCGCCGATCCGCGCTGGCTGGAGCGCGTGCTCGACAACCTGCTGCTCAACGTGCTGCGCCACGCCGCCGCCGGGGGCTGGTGCGCCGTGCGCCTGTCGCCGGAGGCGGGCGGCACGCTCCGCGTCGAGGATCGCGGCCCCGGCATGGACGCTCCGTCCGCGGCCAAGGGCAGCGGCCTCGGGCTGGCGATCGCGGAGCTGATGCTGCGCGAGCAGGGGCTCAGCCGCACGGTCCGGTCTTCGCCGGAGGGAACGGTCGTGGAGATCCGGCCGGCGGAGCGGGCTGGCGCGGACTCGGCCGCCGGCGGCTCGGCGGATCGAGGCGCAGATCAGCCCTGAGGCGGGAGGAGCCTCGGCCCGGCTCTGTCCGCAAGAGAGACGGCCTTCGCATCCCCACGCCGAACCTGCGGACATGCGCCTAGCAACGCTGACGCTCAAGCGCTCCAAAACCTGAACAGCCCGACCGGGATGACGCAATCCCGGTCGGGCTTTTTCTACGGAGAAGGATTGCTCCGAGCCTTCTCCGGCAACCGGCGCGGACTCGCCCCTACGGCGTCACCTTGACGTTGTCGAAGCGAGTCTCGTTGTACATCGAGCGCAGCCCGGCCTTGCCGTGCAGGAAGGGGGACGGGCTGTTGTCCGCGTAGGTCAGCTTCGGCGCGTTCATGTCGCCGACGTAGACGCGGATGACAGGCCCGCTGACAGACACCTTCATCTTCTGCCAGGCTCCCGAGGCGATCGGCAGCGGCGCGTAAGCGAGCTGCTGCCAGCCGTAGTTCATTTTGCCGAGATAGACTCCGTCCGGCTTCAGGAAGGCGTAGTACCCTTGCACATAGTCCGGGTTGTTCGCCAGAACGGTGCCGTTCGACGGGTTGTTCACCCGCGTCAGGATGCCGGCGTCGCCGGTCGTGCCGACCAGCTTGATGTCCGCCTCGACGGAGTAGTCCGACCACAGCGAGGAGCCGACGACCGTCTTGGCAAAGCCGCTTCCCGCCGCAGCCAGCTCCCCGCCTGCGACCGACCAGCCGCCCTCGAAGCGCGTCCAGCCGTTGTCGTTGCCGTCGCCAAAGTCGTCCGCAAATACGCTCGGAGCCTGCCCCCGCTCGAACGTCAGGCTGCTGAAGTCGAACTCGCCCTGCACCGTCTCGACCCTCAGCTCATGGTAGCCCGCCGTCAGGTAAAGCCCCTTCTTGGCGACGTTGATCCACTTCTCCCAGTCGCCGCTGCCGCTCGACTGCACGACGCCGGTCAGGTCGGCCGCGCCGTCCCAGATGCGGAAGCCAACGGAAGGGAATGTCGTGGCGACGCGGGCGCTCACGTCGTACAGGCCGGTCTCGGCGACGTTGACCCGGTACGTGAGCCATTCTCCCGGCTGGTTCCAGCCGACGACCTCCTTGCCCTCGGCCGCGGAGGAACGGATGTCGACGCCATCGCTCCGATAGGCGCCGCCGGTATTGCCGGCCGTCAGGTCATGGTAGCCGACGCCCTCCCCGCCCTTGCGGTAATGGACCGCCTCGATCGTGCCCGGCAGCGGCTTGTAGGCGTTCCAGACGCTGCTGCCCTCGACGTCGTTGCTGAACGCCGTGTAGCCGAAGTCGGCGTGGGCGTCGAGCGTCGAGTAGCCGATCCGGCCGCCGCCGAGCCCGCCGACTGCGCGCGTCTGCTTTTTCATGCCGTCCACATAGATGGAAAAGGCCGAGCCTCGCTTCTCCACGCGGATCTGATGCCACTTCGTATAGTCGTATCCAGCGGGCAATGCCGAGTATTGCCAGCCCTGCGAGACGCCGCCGACGACGAAATTCGTCTCGAGCCGGTTCAGCTTGCGGTTCAGCACGGCGGTGCCGTAGCTGTTCTCGTCCGTATAGGAGAACACCGCTCCATACAGCGGATTGGCGCTCGTGCCCATCTTCATCTGCTTGGCATGGAATTCGGCCGTATAGTCGGACTCGGTCGAGGCGGCCGTCACCTGGCGATGCCAGACGGAGGTGCCGATCGTGTCCTGCCACATCAGCTCCTGGTTGTAGATGCCCCAGGTCCCGCCGCCGACGTTGGTCCAGCCGGAGCCGATCGCCGTCCGCGCGAACCGGTCCTCGAACGTCGGTCCGGCCGGATTCGGCTGGGCGCCGGCCGTCGGGCCGAGCACGGTCATCCGGCCGCCGTTCCAGGCGACGCGGTCGAGGTTCATCTTGCGGCCGGGATACGTGGCGTTGCCCTGCGAGGCGTGGCTGTGATACACCATGTAGTCGGAGTCGAGGTCGGGACCTTTCACCATGGAGCTGTGGCCGAGGCCGACGTTGCTTCCTTCCGTGCGGATGAGCACGGGATTTTGGCCTGCGGCAGGGACGAAGCCGGTCGTCGGGCTCGAGCCGGCCGCATAGTCGACGCGGTAGGCGGTGCTCCAGACGTGGTTGCCGGTATAGGTCATGTAGTAGGTTCCGCCCCGCTTGAACGTCGTCGGTCCCTCCGTCCAGCCGGCCATCGAGAACCCGGCGGACACCGGCGCGCCGAAGGAGAGCGGCGAGCTCATCGGCCGGACGTCGATCCGGTCGGCTCCCGTCGAGTAGAAATACCAGCGGCCGTCGTCGTCGATGAAGACGTGGCCGTCGATGCCCATGCCGAGATTGCCCGTCTGCACGGTGAACGGTCCGAGCGGGCTCGGACTCGACAGCACGTAGTGGCCGTGGCCGGCCGGCGACGTGTACATGTAGAACTGGCCGTTCCAGTAGACGACCTCCGGCGCGTAGGCGCCCTTCGTGAGCGGGTCGGTCGCGCACAATCCGCGGTAGGTCCAGTCGACCAGGTTGGTCGACGACCATACCTTCACGCCGGTCTGGTCGTCGACCGTGCTGACGTAGAGGTAGTAGACGCCGTTGAACTTCAGGAGGTACGGATCGCCCTCGCCGTAGAAATCCCCGTTGGCCCAATGCCAGGGGGAGGGCAGCGAGAAGGGGTTGCTGTAGGCTCCCGCGGCGGAAGGGAGCAGCACGAAGGCAGCGGCGGCGAGCAGCAGAGGCTTCCATTTCATGAACGATCATCTCCTTTGAGCGGATAAAAGCAAAAGCTTGCCTTCCCTAGGGCATCGGGCCTGTCGCCCGGCATCTCCTCCCCTCCGGCAAAGTCGCTTGATAGCGCTTGCAATTCCGGAGTATAGCAAATCGGCTGGAAAATCGAAAGAACTATTTTCGATTTTATAGAATAAATGATGAACGTTCCCATATAGCGGGAGTATAGGGCCTTGAAGCCGCTATTTATAGGGAATATTCGGCAGCGGACAGGAAGATCGGAACTCGCCGGCTTCCGACGAGCACTCTCTCGGAAAGCCTGTCCCCATCGTGAATCGATCCGATATAGGCGAAAGAAAGCGTTGACATGAAGAAGATAGAGAGGCTATAGTCACAAGGAAAACAAATAAAATGGAATAAAACATAATAACGGTTGTATTCCTCGGTCCCGCATCGGGACGGCAAAGGAGCGCGAGAAGCGATCATGACGACGAAAAGCTACATCAAGGACTACCCCCGGCCGCAGCTGGTCCGGAGCGGCTGGATCAATCTGAACGGCGAATGGCGGTTCGGCTTCGACGACGCCGACGAAGGGGAGCGGCTCGGGTGGCCGCGGCAGTTCGGGGGCCGGC
The DNA here is from genome assembly GCF_009649995.1 of Paenibacillus sp. B01. NCBI lineage: Bacteria > Bacillati > Bacillota > Bacilli > Caryophanales > Paenibacillaceae > Paenibacillus > Paenibacillus sp. B01. Next base: position 460,886 of record NZ_CP045802.1, read on the forward strand.
TCGGCATCCAGGTGCCGTTCACCTATGAGACCAAGGCGAGCGGCATCGGCCAGGAGGAGCATCACGCGCAGGTCTGGTACAGCCGTGCGGTGGACATCCCCGCCGAGGCGGAGGGCAAGCGCGCGCTGCTGCATTTCCAGGCGGTCGATTACCGGGCGAAGCTGTGGGTCAACGGCCATTATGTCGGCCAGCATGAAGGCGGCTATGCGGCGTTCAAGTTCGACATCACGCCTTGGCTCGCCTTCGGGGAGGAGAATACGCTGACTGTCAAGGTCGAGGACAGCCTCGACGCGACGCAGCCGCGCGGCAAGCAGCGCTGGGTGCAGGACAGCTTCGAATGCTTCTATGTGCAGACGACGGGCATCTGGCAGACGGTATGGATGGAGTTCGTCGAGCCGGCCCATCTGGCTGCGGTCAAGACGACGCCCGATCTCGACGCCCGCACCGTCCGCTTCGAGTACGAGGTGGCGGGGCTGCGTGCGGGAAGCGAGCTGCGGCTGGAGACGATCGTCACGCTGCGGGGGCAGACGGTCAAAAAGGCGAGCCTCGTCCTCGACCGGCCGCGGCTGCAGCTGGAGCTCGATCTCGTCCACGAGGCGAGCGGCCCGTGGATGCAGAGCCATTGGTCGCCGGCGCATCCGAGCCTGTACGACGTCGAGTTCATCCTGTACGAGGACGGCCGCGAGGCGGACCGCACGCTTTCCTATTTCGGCATGCGCAAGATCTCGATCGAAAAGGGGCAGGTGCTGCTCAACAACGTGCCGCTCTACCAGCGCCTCGTCCTCGATCAGGGCTACTGGCCGGACACCCATCTGACGCCACCGTCGGAGGAGGCGATCCTCGAGGATATCGGCAAGCTGCTCGAGATGGGCTACAACGGCGTGCGCAAGCATATGAAGGTGGAGGATGCGCGCTTCCTCTACTGGTGCGACGTGAAGGGTGTGCTCGTCTGGTCGGAGATGGCGGCCACGTTCGAGTTCAGTGACCAGGCGGTGGAGCGGTTCACGCGCGAGTGGATGGAGGTCGTCCGGCAGCAGTACAACCACCCGTCGATCGTCGCCTGGGTGCCGTTCAACGAGTCGTGGGGCGTCCCGAACATCCTCAAGGACGAGCGCCAGCAGAAGTTCACCGAGGCGATCTACCACTTGACCAAGGCGTTCGATCCGCATCGTCCGGTCGTCGCCAACGACGGCTGGGAGCACACCGTATCGGATATCCTGACGCTGCACGACTACGTCGAGCGCGGGGAGGAGTTCCTTCGCCGCTACGCGGCCAAGGACGATATCGTCGGCAACGGCATCAGCTTCAACAAGTCGAAATACGCCTTCGCGGACGGTTATGCGTACCGGGGCCAGCCGGTCATCGTCAGCGAGTTCGGCGGCATCGCCTTCCGCTCCGAGAAGGGCTGGGGCTACGGCAGCCAGGCGGGCAGCGAGGAAAGCTTCCTCGAGCGCTTCCGCAGCATCCACGAGGCGATCCGCGCGACGGACTACATCGTCGGCTACTGCTATACGCAGATCACCGACGTGCAGCAGGAGGTCAACGGGCTGCTGACCGAGGACCGCCGGCCCAAGGTGCCGCTGGAGAAGATCCGCGAAATCAATCTCGGGTAGCGGCTTCGCGTTTTAACCGTATTTTAACCGGCTTCCTCCCCGGGATTTAACCTCGGTCCGTTACGATGAGGTCAGAGGTGATGGACATGAATCATGGCATCGGCCAGCCCCTCGGCCAAGAGGGGCGCCAGCCCTGGCTGCTCGAGACGAGCGGCCTGACGAAGAAGCTTGGCGGCAAGGCCGTCGTGCGGGATGTGGAGCTCCGGATCGGCGAAGGAGACATTTACGGCTTTCTCGGGCCGAACGGCGCGGGCAAGACGACGACCATCCGCATGCTGCTCGGCCTCGCCAAGCCGACGCGCGGCCGCGTGACCGTATTCGGCAAGGATTTGGCGAAGAACCGGCTCGACATTTTACGCCAGGTGGGCTCGCTCGTCGAATACCCGTCGTACTACGGCCATCTGACGGGCCGGGAAAATCTGGAGGTCGTGCGCCGGCTACTGGACGCGCCGCAGGAGCGGATCGCGGAGGCGCTCGGCATCGTGCGGCTGGAAAAGGATGCGAACCGCCCCGTGAAGGGCTACTCGCTCGGCATGAAGCAAAGGCTCGGCATCGCCGCCGCCCTGCTCGGGCATCCGCGGCTGCTCGTTCTGGACGAGCCGACGAACGGCCTCGATCCGGCCGGCATCCAGGAAATCCGCGAGCTGATCAAAAGCCTGCCGCAGCAGCGCGGAGTCACGATCCTGCTGTCGAGCCACCTGCTGTCCGAGGTCGAGCAGATGGCGACCCGCGTCGGCATCATCACGAGCGGCAGCCTGGTGTACCAGGATCGCATCGAGCAGCTGAAGCGGCGCACGGCCGGCCGCATCCGCCTTGCCGTCAGCGAGCCGGAGGCCGCCTGGAAGCGGCTGCTCGAGCAAGGCTGGGAGGCGCGGCGCGACGAGCGCGGCTTGACCGTGCCGGGCGGCGACGACCGCGACATCGCGGCGATCGTGGCGGAGCTCGTGCGGGAGCGGCATGCCGTCTACCGCGTCGAGGAGGAGCGCTCGTCGCTGGAGAGCGTGTTTCTGGAGATGACGGGCACAGGGGGGAGCCTCTGATGCTGGCGCGGGCGATTTCGGCCGAGTGGCTCAAGCTGAAGCGGAAATGGATCCTGGCGCTGGCGGTCATCGGTCCGCTCGGCGTCGTCCTGCTGCAGGCCGTCAACTATGGGCTCCGCTATGACTACTTGATGAAGCAGAACGCGGATGATCCGTGGGGCGGGCTGCTCCAAGCGACGACCGGCCTGATGCTGCCGGCGCTGTTCATCGGGTTGGCGCTCGTCGCCTCGCTGTCCGCGGGCGTCGAGCATGCGGCAGGCGGCTGGAAGCAGCTGCTGGCGCTGCCGCTGACGCGGCTGCAGGTGTTCGCGGCCAAGACGCTGCTCACGCTGCTGCTCCTGCTGCTGTCATGCACGCTGCTGGCCGTCTTTACGCTGGCGTTTGGCGCCGTGCTTGGATTCAGCCTGCAGGAGCTGCCTTGGCCCGATCTGCTGCGGCAGTCGTATGCGCCGTATGCGGCGGCGATGCCGTTCGTCGCGCTGCAGATCGGGCTGTCGCTCGCCATCGGCAACCAGGCGGTGCCGATGACGATCGGGGTTCTCGGCATGGTCGTCAGCCTGTTCGGCATGCTGCTGCCGGACTGGGTTCCGTACAACTGGCCGTGGCTCGCGCTGAAGGCGGAGACCGCGCTGCGTGCGGCAGCGGCGGGGCTGGGCGGAGGCTTGCTGCTGCTCGCGGTCGGCTGCATGCATTTTACGCGGAAGGATGTGAGCTGACATGAGGCTGCTGCTGTCGGGAAGAAAGCAGCGTGCGGGCAGGAGAAGGCCGCTGTCGGCCGAATGGACGGGAGAGGGGCGTGTGTCGGCATGAGAAGACTGCTGTCGGCCGAATGGACGGGAGAGGGGCGTGAGTCGTCATGAGGAGACTGCTGTCGGCCGACTGGACGGGAGAGGGGCGTGAGCCGGCATGAGAAGACTGCTGTCGGCCGAATGGCTGCAAGAGGGGCGTGAGCCGTCATGAGAAGACTGCTGTCGGCCGAATGGCTCAAGCTGCGCCGCTCCATCGTCTGGCTGCTGCTGCCGGTCAGCCCGCTGATCGCCTTCGCCGTCGCCTGGAAGGCCCCGCTGGAGGCGATCGGCGGAGCGGGCTGGATGGAGGCGTACATCATCAGCGCCAATGTGCACGGACTGATGTTTCTGCCGCTGCTCGTCGGCATCTTTGCGGCGCTGCTGTGCCGCTTCGAGCATGCCTCGGGCGGCTGGAAGCAGCTGCTCGCGCTGCCGGTTCGCCCAGGCGCGGTCTATTTGTCCAAGCTGGCGGCGCTGGCCGGGCTTGTCGCCTTGCTGCAGCTGCTGCTCGGAGCGGCGCTGCTCGCCGGCGGCCTGCTGCGAGGCATGGACGGCGGCGTGCCGTGGGCCGAGCTCGGCCGGGCGCTGCTCGGCGGCTGGGTCGCCTGTTTGCCGCTGGCGGCGCTGCAGCTGTGGGCTTCGTTCGCGTGGTCCAGCTTCGCGGCTCCGCTCGTGCTGGGCACCGTGTTCACGCTGCCCAACATGCTCGTCGTAAACTCCGAGCGGTTCGCCCCCTGGTACCCGTGGGCACAGCCGCTGCTCGCGATGATGCCGCGATCGGAGGAAGGCTTCGGCGCATTCAACGTCCCCGCCGAGTCGCTGTTCCTCGTCATCGGCGGCAGCTTCGCCTTGTTCCTTGCCGCCGGCTGGCTGCATTTCCGCCGGCGGGCGGTGTAGCGGGCCGGGGTGGCTGAGGGCGCGGCGGCCGACACGACCGGGGGGCGCAGCGGCCCGAGGCCTAATCCAAGGCAGAAAAGTGCCTTGGATGGGCCGGATCTCGGCTGGATAGCCGAATCCAAGGCAGAAAAGTGCCTTGGATGGGCGGATCCCGGCTGGATGGCCGAATCCAAGGCAGAAAAGTGCCTTGGATGGGCGGATCTCGGCCGAAGGGGCCGGAACCAAGGCAGAAAAGTGCCTTGGATGGGCCGGATCTCGGCCGAAGGGGCCGGAACCAAGGCAGAAAAGTGCCTTGGATGGGCCGGATCTCGGCCAAAGGGCCGAATCCAAGGCAGAGGAGTGCCTTGGATTCCCGAGAATCGGCCGAATGGCCGGAGTCTCAAGATTGAATAAAGCGTCCGAGTCACCTTAAGGTGGCACGGACGCTTTTCAGGTTTCCAGCAATGGCCGAGTTAGCCCCCGACTAGCTCCAGCAACCGACCGCCCTAGCAACCGACCGCCCTAGCAACCGACCGCCCTAGCAACCGACCGCCCCAGCCCCCGACGGCTCCAGCTACTGTCTGCCGGTCTTGTCGGCCGCGATCAGGAAGAACATCGGCCGACGGACCTCCTCCGCCCAGGCGGGATTGCGCTCGAGCATCTCCGCCGTCGGAGCGAGCTCCGACAGCTGGCGGATCGAGAAGCCGGCGGCGAGCAGCGCGTTCAGATACGTGGAGACGGTGCGATGATACTTGATGACGTCGCTGCCGAGGAAGCGGGCGGAGCGCAGGCCCTGGTCGTGATAGCGGTCGACGGGCCAGTGCAGCTTCTCGCCGTTCGTCCCGTACTGCCAGTCCTGCGCAGGTAGGGCGGTGAAGATCGGATGCTCGACCGAGAAGACGAAGCTGCCCCCGTCCGCGAGCGCGTCATGCACCTTGACCGCAGCCGCGGCGAAGTCGCCGACATAGTGGAACGCGAGCGAGCTCAGCACGACGTCGAATTCCCCCGGAAGGAAAGCGATGTCTTCGATCGCGCCGCGCCGAAAGTCGATCGCGGGATCGTCGGTCAGCTCGCGGGCGCGTTCCAGCATCTTTTCCGACAGGTCGATGGCGAGCACGGACGCCGCCCCTTGCTCCCGCGCGTAGCGGGCATGCCAGCCGTAGCCGCAGCCGAGATCGAGCACGCGCTTGCCGTCAAGCGGCGGCAGCATGGCGCGTAGCGCCGGCCATTCGCCGGCGGCGTCCAGCCCGCCCTGCGAACGGGGCATCCGGCTGTAGCGGTCAAAAAACTCCGGATCGTCGTATTTGTTTTCCTTCATCGTGCAAGCCCCCTTTTCTCTTATTTTACCTCGCCCGACCGCAGCGCAACCGGCAGAGAACGGCTTGAGCCGTTTTTTATGCGTGGCCGGCATCCGGCGCAAGAACGGGAAGGCCAGCCAAGACGGGCCATGCCAGCCAAGTCGGGCTATGCCAGGCATGGCCGGGCGACGCTGCAATCATGCGAAAGCCCGGCCTCTCGGAAGAGGCCGGGCAATGGACATGCGGCTTCGCGCAGCGGCGGGAACAACCGCTTTAGCCGAAGTAGCCCTTCATTGCGTTGGACCAGACGTAGCTCGTCGTTTTGTCCCAGTTGATCGACCAGGTCATGACGCCGCGGAAGCCGGAGTAGCCGCCCGGAGTCTGCAGCGTGTACTGGCCGCCGAACGATTGGCCCTTGGTGAGGTAGTTCAGCGCCTTGACGATGTCGGCCGGCTGCGTGTAGCCGCCGCCCGCCGCGGCCGGAGACGACGGCAGGCCGATCGCGACCTGGTCGGCGCGCAGCGCCGGGAACAGGTTGCTGGCGTTGCCGGCGATCGGGAAGCCTTTGAGCAGCACCTCGGCCATCGCGACCTGGAAGTCGGCCGTGCCCTGGGCGTAGGACTTGCCGTCGAGTCCTTGCATGGAGCCGCTGTTGTAATGCTGGACGTGGATGTAGTCGAGCTGGTCGCGCACGGCGTGGATGACCGGTAGGTAGGCGCCCCACGGGCCGCCGTAGGCGATCTGGCCGCCCTGCACGTACGCCGTTTCCGGCGCCATCGTCAGATCGAAGCCGGAGCCGTACGTCGCCATGATCTCCTTGATGGCGCTGATCAGGTTGACGACCTTGGGCGTCGTCGGGTTCTTGAAGTCGGTGTCGCCGCCGTTCAGCGACAGCGAGCTTCCTTCGAGGTCGATGTCGATGCCGTCGAAGCCGTACGTATTGATGATGTTCTTCAGCGAGCTGACGAAGCTGGCCTTGGCTGCCGCCGTGTTCAGCTCGACGGTGGCGTTGGCGCCGCCGATGGAGATGTGCACGCGGCGTCCCTGGCTTTGCAGGTAGGCGACGTCGGCCTTGAACTGGGCCGGGGTCGTCTGGAACGGCACGAACGTGAGCGTCGCATGGTCGCTCAGCGTCTCGGCGAAGCTGACGTTGATGACGTTGAAGTTCGGCGACACGTCGCGCAGCGGGATGACGCCGGAGCCGTTGTCGAAGTTATGCCAGTAGCCGACGACGACCTTGCCGGTCGAAGGCGTGGCCGAAGGAATCGGCGTGGCGGTCGGCGCGACCGTAGGCGTCGGAGTAGCGGTGGGAACCGGCGTCTTGGTCGGAGTCGGCGTCACCGTCGCGGTAGGCGTCGGCGTCACGGTCGGCTTGGGCGTCGGCGTGGCGGTCGGAGTCGGAGTGGCCGTCGGCGTGGCGGAAGGCGTCGGAGTCGGCGTCGTGCCGCCCGTCGGCGTCCACAGCGCGGGCACGTTCGGCGGCTCCCAGCCGGTCAGCGCCGTATGGGACTGCACGCAGCGGTAGTCCTTGCCGGCGTACGTCACGACGTCGCCCGCCTTGTAGGCGGTGCCGGGCGTCCAGGCCGCGGCGCCGAACACCGTTGCCGGCACGATCGCCACCAGCAGCATGAGGATCAGGGTAAGGGCAAGACTTTTGCGTTTCATCAATCCATCCCCTTTCGGAATTTCCTTGCGGAATCTTCTACTCTATTGGACCACTGAAATAGATTTCAGATAAGGGAGAATATTCCGAGAATCAGGGGCAGATTTTTTGAAGAAAGACGCCGGTTCGTCACGGAACTTCGCGGATGCTATAATCGGGGTGACATTTTTGACGAGACAAGGAGCGAATCATGAGGATCGGATTCCGTACGCTCAAAACCGCCGTCGGCGTCAGCCTGTCGGTGCTGACCGCCCAGCAGCTCGGACTGCTCAACTTCGCCTCCGCCGGCATCCTCACGCTGCTCTGCATCCAGAAGACGAGGCGCCAGTCGTTCAACGCGATCTGGGAGCGGCTGCTCGCCTGCCTCGTCGGCATCGCGGTCTCGGGGCTGGCCTTCGAGCTGGCCGGCTACTACGCGCTGCTGTTCGTGCCCATCTACCTGGTGCTGATCCCGCTGTGCGTCGGGCTGCGCTGCACCGGCGGCATCGCCAGCAGCTCGGTCATCATGATGCATGTGTACATCCACGGCGACCTGACGCTCTCGTTCATCGGCAACGAGCTGGCGCTGATCGCGATCGGCCTCGGCCTGTCGCTCGTCGTCAACCTGTACATGCCGGGCATCGAGCGTCAGGTGATGACCCTGCGGCGGCGCATCGAGGACAACATCGAGCGCATCCTGCGCGAGCTGGCGATCTATCTCAAGGACGGCAGCAGCCTGTGGGACGGCCGCGAGCTGCTGGAGCTCGACAAGCTGCTGGAGCAGGCGCGGGCGCTCGGCGTGCAGGCGACGGAGAACGACTTCAGCGGCCGGCGCAGCCTGTTCTACACCTACTACGAGACGCGAAGGCGCCAGGCCGACATCCTCAAGACGATGATGCCGCTCGTCTCCCAGGTCGACGCGAGGCTGGAGCAGGGCCGCCGCATCGGCGAGTTCCTGGACGATCTGGCCGACCACTGGAACACGATTCCCGGCGGCCGCGACTACCACGAGCGGCTGCGCTCGATCCGCGACTACCACAAGGAGCTTCCGCTGCCCGAGACGCGCGAGGAGTTCGAGACGAGGGCCAGCCTGTACGGCATGGCCAACGAGCTGGAACGGTTCATCCTGACCCTGGCTTAGGGCGTGCTTCCAACATGCCCTAAGGCCGGAGGACGGGGGGCCGTTTTTTTATTTCTTTACTAAAGCATCATGAAACGCTGATCCTCCGCTGAATGAAGTCCCGTACGCTAATGGGCGATGCAACCACAACGGACAGGCAGGAGGAAGCGCATGAGACAGTGGGTACGGAAAGGGCTCGGCATCATGCTGAGCGCCGCGCTGGCGGCCGGCATCGCATGGCCGGGGGCACAGCCGGCGCAAGCCGCGGAGGAGACGCCGCTCAAGCTGGTCGAAGGGGGCGGCAACTGGAAGGTGCTGGTGACGCCGGCCGATCAGGGCAGCGTCTGGAGGGCGGTCTACGACGACTCGTCATGGGACGCGGGGACGGCTCCGCTCGGCTACCCGGTACGGGCGGAGACGGCGACGTCGAGGTTCGGCGGCATCGCCACGACGATCGGCTACGGGGGCAGCAGCAGCAACAAGTACCTGACGACATATTTCCGCAAGACGGTGCAGCTGAGCGGCGCTGCCGACTACAAGCGCTTCGTCGGCAGCTTCGGCGTCGACGACGGCATGGTGCTGTATGTCAACGGGACGGAAATCGCCCGCTACAACATGCCGGAAGGCCCGATCAGCTACTCGACCCTGTCGGTCGAAGGCAAATCGGCGCCGCTGTCGTTCTACGACGTCGACCTGACGGACAAGCTGGCCGGCGTCGTCAAGGAAGGCGCCAACGAGATCGCCGTCGAGGTGCATCAGCAGAGCAAAAGCAGCTCCGACCTGTACTTCGACATGGAACTGCTGGCGTACAAGACGGCGGGGCAGACGCCGGTCGATCCGCCGCAGTCGCCGCTGCCGCAGTCGGTGGCGCTGACGTTCCATGGAGATCCGCGCACCGAGCTGGGCGTCGCCTGGTATACCTATGAGGACTACCCGGGCACGAAGCTGCAGGTCGCCGAGAAGAGCGGCGCTCCGGCGGGAGGCGGCTTCCCGGCGGACAAGGCGCTGACGTTCGAAGGCTCCGCGGAGCGCGTCGAGACGTACCAGACCAAGGCGGACAAAGCCGCCGGCAAGAAGACGGTCTACCAGAGCCACAAGGCGAAGGCGGTCGGCCTGAAGCCGGGCACGGACTATGTGTTCCGCGTCGGCGACGGGGAAGACGGCCATTGGAGCGGCACCGGCTCGTTCCGGACGGAGGCGGCGCAGCCGGAGGCGTTCACGTTCCTGTATACGACGGATTCGCAAGGCACGACCGACGCGGACTTCGTCACCTGGGCGCATACGCTTCAGGAAGGGCTGGACCGGTTCCCGCAGTCGGCGTTCGTCGCCAATACGGGCGACCTGGTGGACAACGGCGACCTCGAGGAGCAGTGGTCCTGGTTCTTCGACAAGCCCAAGGAGCTGCTCATGAGCCGGCCGCTCGTGCCGCTCGTCGGCAACCACGAGTCCAAGAGCTACGGCAACTTCACGCAGCACTTCAACCTGCCGAACCTGTCGCAGACGGGCGCCAAGCCGGACGGCTCGGTGTACTCGTTCGACTACGGCCCGGCGCACTTCATGGTCATCAACACGGAATATTCGCTTGCCGCGAGCAGCGCGGAGTACCAGCAGATCTACCGCAACCAGGTGGAATGGCTGCGCGCCGAGGCGGCCCGCACGGACAAGAAGTGGAAGGTCGTGCTGCTGCACAAGTCGATGTACTCCGTCGCGAGCCATGTGTCGGACAGCGACGTCGTGAGCTTCCGCTCGGAGCTGACCAAGGTGTTCGACGAGATGGGCGTCGACCTCGTGCTCGGCGGCCACGACCATACGTATACGCGCAGCTTCCAGATGCTCGGGGGCGAGGCGCAGAAGGACAAGCTGCCGGATGCGGACGGACAGGTCGTCGATCCGAAGGGCACGCTGTACCTCATCACCAACGCGGCCGGCGACAAGCGCTACAACGTCAAGACCGGCATGGAGTTCCCTTACGCGGCCAAGTACGAGCAGCCGGGCAAGGAGATGTTCACCGGCGTGCAGGTGAGCGACGATTCGATCGGCTTCCAGGCGTACACGACGACGGAGGCGGGCACGACCGATGCTTACGACGCCTACCGCATCAAGCGCACGGACGCCGCTCCGGCGGCGGTGCGGGACGCCCGCTGGTCGGTGAACGCGGCCGGCAAGCTGCAGGTGGAATGGACGGCTCCGGCCGGCGCCGCTCCGACCGCCTACCGCCTCTATGAGCGCACCGACGCGCTGGGCGCGAACTGGACGGTCACAGTGCCGCATGTCGATGGAAAGACGGCCTACGCTTACGTGCTCGAAGGAGCCGATCCGAAAGGCAAGTACGAGCTTGCCGTCCGCGCCACGGCGGGACGCGGCAACTCTGCCGCGGCGTTCGTGAAGACGAACGCGGAGACGGCGACGCCGACGCCGACGGCGAGCGCGACTCCGACGCCAACGCCGACGTCGAGCACGAGCCCGACGCCGAGCGCAAGCCCGACGACATCGCCAACGCCGACGTCAAGCACGAGCCCGACGCCGAGCGCAAGTCCGACGACATCGCCGAGCGCAAGCCCGACGGCGACGCCAAGCGCAAGCCCGACGACGTCGCCGAGCGGAACCCCGGCGCCGACTCCGGTCGTCACGCCGACGCCAACGCCGACGCCATTGCCGAGCGCAAGCCCGACGGCAAGTCCGACCCCGGCGCCGACGAGCAGCCCGACCCCGGCGCCATCGGCGCTGCCGTCGGCCACGCCGGCCCCGGCGCCGATCAAGGACGTGCCGGCGACGCACTGGGCGTCCGCAAGCATCCGGCAGGCGATCCAGCTCGGCATCGCCCAAGGCTATGAGGACGGCAGCTTCCGTCCGGACGCCTCGGTCAGCCGCGCGGAGCTGGCGGTGCTGCTGGCGCGGGCGCTGCAGCTTCCGTCGGCCGGCGGACAAGCGGCGTTCAAGGACGCCGCGCAGATTCCGGCCTGGGCGCGCGGCTCCATCGCCGGCGCAGCCGAAGCCGGCCTGATCGGCGGCTACGAGGACGGCAGCTTCCGTCCGGACCGCGCGGTCACGCGCGCGGAGCTGGCCGTGCTGGCCGCCAAGGCGGCCGGCCTGAGCCCGGCCGCCGGCGCTCGGCCGGACTACGCCGACCTGGCGAGCATCCCGGCGTGGGCGCGCCCGTCCGTGGCCGCCCTGCAGCAGGCCGGCCTCATGGGCGGCATCGGCGGCGACCGCTTCGCTCCGACGGCTCCGGTGACGCGGGCGCAAGCCGCCGCGCTGCTGGTGCGGCTGAGCGCGCCGCAAGCGGCCTAGGCCGCGGTTCCGGATCGCGGACAATAGCAGACAAGCCAAAGGCACCCTCCTCGAGGGTGCCTTTGGCTTTTTCACCTGCACAATCATCCAGGCCAGCTGTTCCGGTCAAGTCTGAAGCAGCGTCGCGATGAACCGCTCCGCGCTCTTGGACAGGTACCGGTCCTTGCGCCAGACGATGCCGACCTCGGAGTGGAAGCGCTCGCCGCCGAGCTCGCGCAGCTCGATGCCGGACATCTGGAACGAGGCCAGCACGGAGCGCGGCAGCACGGTCGCCCCGATGCCTTCGGAGACGAGCGCGAGGATGACGGCGACGCTGGAGCATTCGCACAGGATATGCGGCTCGCAGCCGGCCAGCCGGAACTGCTGGAGCAGCTTCTCGTGCATGGCGGTCGTGCGCTCGGTCTTGAGCGTGAGGAAAGGATGCTCCGCCAGCTCGCCGAGCGAGATCGGCCCCCCTCTCTCGGGCGCCCAGCCCGCAGGCAGGATGGCGGCGAAAGGGTCCGAAGGCAGCGGAGCGATCTTGTAGGCCGACGGCTCCGAGTCGAACTCGAACGGCAGGCGCGTCACGATCAGCTCGATCTCGCCCGCGTCCAGCTCCTGGCCGAGCGAGAAATGATCCCCTTCATGCACCTTGAACGTCACGTCGGGATACTGGCGGTGGAACTTGCGGATCGGATCCGGCAGCAGCGAGATGCACGAGACGACCGCCCCGACGGACAGCACGCCGCGGATGCCCTCGCCCTGCTCCCGCACCTCCTGCAGCGTGTCGGAAAACTCGCGCATGAGCCGCTCCGCGCGCTCGAGCAGCAGCTTGCCGGCGGCGGTCAGCCGCAGGCTGCGTCCCGTGCGGTCGAACAGCACGACGCCGAGCTCCTCCTCCATCTGCCGCAGCTGGCGGCTGAGCGGCGGCTGCTCCATGTGCAGCGCGCGCGCCGCGCGCGTAATCTGGCCTTCGCGGGCAATCGTCACGAAGTAATTCAGCTGGCGCATATCCATACGGAAGACTCCTTTCGGCAACAATGGAAAAGCCTGGCGGCTGCGGGCGATCGTCCGGAATGCCATACCCGGAAGGTATGGAGAACTGAATGAAACCGATCCTTTCACTATAGGGGATCAAGTGGTAGGATGACTAGTAGAAGAATGCTCGGACGCCGCACGAGGCGGACGACGGAAGGAAGGATCGCAGATGGCTTACGAGTTCAAGATCGAGCGCACCAAGGAGCCGAAGGCCAAGGAGTCGCTTCAAGGCTCCGTATTCGGCACCCGCTTCACGGATCATATGTTCATCCTGGATTACGACAAGGGGCAGGGCTGGCATGACGGCCGCATCGTGCCCTACCAGCCGATCACGCTGGATCCGGCCGCCAAGGTGTTCCACTACGGCCAGACGATCTTCGAGGGGCTCAAGGCGTACCTGACCGAGGACGGCCGCGTGCTGCTGTTCCGTCCGCGGAGCAACATCAAGCGCATGAACCTGTCCAACGCGCGCATGAGCATCCCGACGATCGACGAGGAGCTGTTCCTCGAGGCGCTGCGCCAGCTGCTCGTCGTCGAGCGCGACTGGGTGCCGTCCGAGGAAGGCACGTCGCTGTACGTCCGTCCGTTCGTCATCGCGACGCAGGCGACGCTGGGCGTGGCTCCTTCCCACCAGTACAAGTTCATGATCATCCTGTCCCCGGTCGGCGCGTATTACTCCGAGGGCGTCAATCCGGTCTCCATCTACGTCGAGTCCGGCTACGTGCGCGCGGTGCCGGGCGGCGTCGGCGAGGCCAAGACGGCGGGCAACTATGCGGCCGGCCTGCAGGCGCAGGAGGAAGCGACGGCCAAGGGCTACTCGCAGGTGCTGTGGCTGGACGGCGTGCACCGCAAGTACATCGAAGAGGTCGGCAGCATGAACGTGTTCTTCGTGCTCGGCGACAAGGTCGTTACGCCCGCGCTGAACGGCAGCATCCTGCACGGCATCACGCGCGACTCGGTCATCACGATGCTCCGCCACTGGGGCTACGAGGTCGAGGAGCGCCAGCTGTCCATGCAGGAGGTCGCCGACGCGCATCGGGCCGGCACGCTCGTCGAGGCGTTCGGCACGGGCACGGCGGCGGTCATCTCGCCGATCGGCGAGCTGTACTGGCAGGGCGAGGCGATGAAGGTGAACGAGGGCCGCACCGGCGACCTGTCGCAGCGGCTGTACGACGAGCTCACCGGCCTGCAGCGCGGCGAGAAGGAAGACCCGTTCGGCTGGACGGTCGAGCTGCAGGGCTGACGGATCGGCGGGCGGCGGAATGACGGACCGGTGGATCGTCGGATCGTCGGAACGATGGAACGTCGGAATGACGAATCGTCGGAACGATGGAACGTCGGAATGACGAATCGACGGAACGATGGAACGTCGGAATGATGGATCGGCGGAATGACGGACCGGCGGATCGTTGGATCGGCGGAATGACGAATCGACGGAACGCTGGATCGGCGGAATGACGGTCGACGGACCGTAATGCATGCGCGCGTAGAGGGGCGGCTTCCCGCAAGGGGAGCCGTCTTTTTGTCGTTCGCGGAGGTGGCGATCGCCGCCCGCGGAGCCGGTCGCGCCGCTGCGGCCGCCTGTCCGGAGGCGTCGCTGAGGGCCGGAGCCGGTCGCGCCGCCGCAGGCGCCTGTCCGGAGGCGTCGCTAGGGGTTTGAGCCGTCGCACCGCTTCGGGCGCCTGGCCGAAGGCGTCGCTGGGGGCTGGAGACGTCGCGCTGCGGGCGCCTGGCCGGTGGCGCCGCCGCAATCGCCTGAACGGTAGCGCCGCTGGGGGCACCTGCTCAGATGATGGGCGGCCTCTTGCAGGGGGGCGTCTGTTTGTTGGTTGCCAAGCCGAGGTTTTTCTTTCGCAGCGCAGTGAGTCTAGCCTCGGATGTGCCGCATCCAGGGCTGCCTGCGAATGCTAATGATACTCAGAGACGCTATTTGCTGATTTTCGAGCCTTTTTGTCAGCTAACGATACTGGCGAGCGCTATTCGAGTCCAGAACGATGATTTTGGCCGATTTTAGTCGAATAGCGCGCCTCAGTATCGTTAGAATTTCCAGCTGTTCGTTTTGGGCAAAATAGCGCTTCTCCGTATCGTTAGCGGCACGGCTGACGAGCAGGCGAGGCGGACGAGGCAGCAGGCGGCTGGAGGGATGGCATGAGGAACGAGACGAGCGACGAATGGAACCAAAAGCTTGGTGGGCGAGACCGGTGAAATGGACGAAGGAACGAGTTGAGCGAGGGGCAGGTGGACGAATGAACGAATTGAACGAGATGGACGAGATGGACGGAGCGTGCGAATGACGAATGAACGAGTTGGACGAGGCGGGCGAATGGACGAATGAACGGGATGGACGGGATGGACGGAGCGGGCAAGGTGGACAGATGAACGAGATCAGTGGGGCGGGCGAGGTGGACGATTGGACGAGATGAACGAGGCTGGAGCGACGAGGCGAGGCGGGTGTGAGAAAAGAGATGGCAAGACGGACGTTCGGCAGCAAGGAGTACATTCGGAGGGACGTTTCAACAGCGCAGGAATAAAGTCGGCGGCGATCTGAACTCCCGTCACCTTACCTGAAATATGGGGATATAATCCAACATTGGATTCCTCTATAGTAAGTAGCATCTCATTATGAAAGCGTTAACATCAGAAGGGGGCATTGGAATGAGAAAAGGGAAAGCGGCCGCTGCAGCGCTGTGCGCGCTGCTCGTGGCTGCAGGAGCGATGCCGGCCTATGGAGCGCCGGCCGGCGGAGGACAAGCTGCGCCAAGCAGCGGCCAGGCTGCGCAGACGATCGGGGCGGCAGCTGCGAATGGAGCTGCAGCACGAGAAGCGCAAGGCGCGAACGCGGCCTCGATGGCCCCAGCGGCGGCACTGGCAGCGACCGGATCTGTACCGGCGGCCGAATCGACAGCCGGAGCTGCTCCGTCAGCCTCGTCAGCCCCAGCAGCGGCCGGCCGATGGTCGGATGCGGTCATGGCGAAATGGGCGCAGCTCGGACTGGCGGCGGGCGATCCGGACGGCGCGGCGCGTCCGCAGGCGGCCGTGACGCGCGCCGAGCTGGCGCAGCTGATGGTCCGCCTGTTCGGCCTGCCGACGCCTGAACGGGCGTCGGCGGCCTTCGCCGACGTGAAGCCGGGCGCCTGGCACGCGGGAGCGATCGAGGCGCTGCGCGCCGCGGGCCTGGCCAGCGGCTATCCGGACGGCAGCTTCCGTCCTTCGTCTGCCGTCACGCGGCAGGAGGCCGCCGTGCTGGCCGCCAAGCTGTTCCGACTGGCGGATGCGGGCCCGACGGCGAACAAGCTCGGCGCGTTCTCCGATGGAGCCAAGGCTGCGGCTTACGCCCGGCCGGCGCTGGAGGCGCTGCTCGCCGGCGGCTACCTGTCGGGCTACGGCGACGGCAGCCTGAAGCCGGGCGCGCCGGTGACGAGGGAGGAGGCAATCGCTTTGCTGGACCGATTGTCGGGCGACATCGTCGCCGCGCCGGGCACGCATGCCAAGGCGGAGGCCGGCAATCTCGTCGTCAAGACGGGCGGCGTCGTCGTGCAGGGCACGGCGGTGGCGGGCGACCTGTACCTGGCGCCGGGCATCGGCGAAGGCGAGGTGACGCTGAAGGGCGTCCGCGTCAAGGGCCGCATCCTCGTGCAAGGCGGCGGCGCCAGCAGCATCCATCTCGAGGACAGCACGGCGGGCGAAGTCGTCGTGGACAAGCCGTCCGGACCGGTGCGGGTCGTGCTCGAGGGCTCCAGCGAGGTCGGCCGGCTGCAGGCGCAAAGCCGCGCCACGATCGAGATCGGGCCGCAGGCCGAGGTCGGCGAGATGGAGGTCGGGCAAGGCGGAGCGGGCTCCGAGCTGTCGATCCGGGGCAGCGCAGGGCGCGTCACGGCTGCGGGAACCGGCGTGACGCTGAACGGCGAGCCGCTGCCGGCGGGCGAGAGCCGTACGGTCGCTTCCGGCGCCGTGAGCGGCGGCAAGGCCGCGAGCCCTTCGCCGAGCCTTTCGCCAACGCCAAGCGCCGCGCCGCCGATCGTTTGGCCGACGCAGGCACCGACCGCATCCCCAACGCCGACGTCGTCTGCGTCTCCGACGCCGACCCCAACGCCGACGCCGACGTCCACCTCGACCGCATCCCCGACGCCGGCTCCGACTTCGACGCCGACGGAAAGCGACTGGACGCTGACCTGGTCGGATGAGTTCGACGGCAATGCGGCGCAGCCGGATACGAACGGCGTCGACCTCAGCAAGTGGGGCTACCAGCTCGGCAACGGCGCGGAGTACGGCGTCGACGGCTGGGGCAACAACGAGCAGCAGTTCTATCGCAAGGAGAACATCAAGGTCGAGGACGGCAAGCTCGTCATCGAGGCGCGCAAGGAGAGCGTCGGCGGCAAGCCGTACACGTCCGGCCGGATGTGGACGTCGCCGACGTTCAGCCAGACGTACGGCAAGTTCGAGGCGCGCATGAAGCTGCCGGCCGGGGAGGGACTGTGGCCGGCCTTCTGGATGATGCCGCAGGACAGCGTCTACGGCGTCTGGGCGTCCTCCGGCGAGATCGACATCATGGAGGCGCGCGGCCGGCTGCTCGGCGAGGTGGGCGGCACGCTCCACCACGGCAAGACCTGGCCGGACAACCGCTACACCGGCAAGGAGTACCATTTCCCCGAAGGCGAGGACATCACTGGATTCCACACGTACGGCGTGGAGTGGGAGCCCGGCGAGATCCGCTGGTACGTAGACGGCAAGCTGTACCAGACGCAGAACGAGTGGAGCAGCCAAGGCGTCGGGCAGCCGGACAAGTACGCGTTCCCGGCGCCGTTCGACCAGCCGTTCCACCTCATCGTCAACCTGGCGGTCGGCGGCAACTACGACGGCGGCCGGACGCCCCAGGACTCCGACCTTCCGGGCCGCGTCGAGGTCGACTACGTCCGCGCGTACGAGCTGACGGGCCGCGATTACCGTACGCCGCAGGAGCCGAGCGGGGTCAAGGAGCCGATCCCGGCAGACGCCAAGCAGCCGGTGGACGGAAGCTGGATCCATGACCGGGAATTCGCGCGCGGCCTGACCGACGTCGCGGCTCCGGGGGCGACGCTCGATCCGCTTTACTGGAACTTCCTGCACACCGGCGAATTCGGCGGGGCCGGCACGGCCAAGATCGAGACGGTCGGCGGCACGCCGATGGCCCGCATCACGGCGACGGACGGCGGCCAGCAGAACTATTCGCTGCAGCTGATCCAGCACGCGACGCTCGTCAAGGGCCGCAACTACAGGCTGGCCTTCGACGCCAAAGCCTCGGCTCCGCGCGCGATCGCCGTCAAGCTGGGCGGCGACGCCGACAACGGCTGGGCCGCTTACACGGACCAGTTCGCGCCGCAGCTCGGCACGGAGGTCAAGCCGTTCGAATACCGCTTCGCGATGGGCAACGCGACCGACTCCACGGCGCGGCTCGAGTTCAACGTCGGCCTCGCGGCCGGCGACGTCTGGATCGGCAATGTCCGCCTGGAGGAGGTCGAGCAGCTGCGCGACCCGCTGGCGGCCAAGGAGCCGCTCGAGAACGGCAACCATATCTACAACGGCAGCTTCGAGCTGGGCAAGATGGACCGGCTGACCTACTGGACGCTGGATGCGGCGCCGACCGCCGGCGCGTCCGCATCGGTCGATCCGTCCGCCCGCGAGGTCCGGCTGACGACCGCAGCGGCAGGCGCGCCGCAGGACGCGGCGCTGCGCCAGGACGGCTTGCAGCTGCTGCAAAGCGACGACTATGAGCTGACGTTCCGCGCCCGGGCTTCCACGGCGGGGCGGACGGTCGGCGTGCAGCTCGGCAGCCAGGGCGGCAGCCGGACGTACGCCTCGCAGGAGATGGCGGCCGGGACGGCGATGGCCGAGCATAAGCTCGCCTTCACGATGCCGGCGGGCGAAAGCGATCCGCTGGGACGACTGTCCTTCCTGTTCGGAGGCGCCGCGGGCGAAATCGTACTGGACGAGGTTCGCCTGCTCCGCCTGTCGGACCGCAACGTCGACTACTCCGGCGTGGATCTGTTCCCGCTGCAGAACGGCGATTTCAGCGGCGGCCTGGCTTCGTGGGAGCCGTTCGTCCAAGGAGCCGGAGCGACCTTCGCGGCGGATGGCGGCGCGGCACGCATCGACATCTCGAATGCCGGGAGCGAGAGCTGGAACGTCATGCTGAACCAAGGCAGCCTGAGCCTCAAGAAAGGCTTCGCCTACAAGCTGGAGTTCGACGCCAAGGCGAGCGAGGCGCGGCCGCTGCAGGCGACGCTGGAGAACGCCTCCTACGCGCGGCGCTTCGACTCCGGAGAGAAGGCGCTGACCGGCGACTGGCAGCGCTTCGCCTACACGTTCCGGCCGACCGCCGACGAGACGCTCGCGCTCAAGTTCCTGCTCGGCAGGCTGCCCGGCACGCCGGCGGGAAGCCATCAGGTCTGGATCGGCAACGTCGTGCTGGAGGTCGCCGACGCTCCGTTCAAGCGGCCGGTGCGGCTGAACGAGGACCTGGACGGCAACTATGCCGGCTCGGAGCTGCAGCTGACGTTCGCCGACGATGCCGACTGGCGGGCGGCGGTCCGCTCGGTGGCGGCGGACGGAAGGACGCTGGCGCCGGACGCCTACGTCCTGGAGCCGGGCGTGCTGCGGCTGCTGCCGGCAGCCGGGCTTTCGGCCGGCACGGCGACGGTGACGGTGCAGGCGGAAGGCTATGCCGACGCCTCCGTCCGGCAGCCGGTCATGGAGGCGGACGGCAATCTGCTCGCGAACGGCTCGTTCGCAAGCGGCGAGGCCGGCTGGACGTACTGGAAAGGCGAAGGCGGAGATTCCGCCTTCGCCGTGGAGGACGGGGCGGCGAAGATCGACATTTTCTACCACGGGGGCATCCATCCGCAGTGGAACGTGCCGGTGAGCTGGTCGAGCCAGCTCATCCAAGGCGGCCTCAAGCTCAAAGGCGGGGTCAGCTACGAGCTGACGTTCCGCGCATGGAGCGACGCCGACCGTCCGATCGAGCTTGAATGGACGGGCGCGGCCGGCGTCGGCAAGTCGGCGGTCCGCCTGACGGGAGACAGCGCGCGCGTGCACCGCGTCGTCGTCACGCCCGCGGCAGACGGCACGGTAGAGCTCAAGTTCCTGCTCGGCAACGTCGTCGACGGCGCGGCCGCGACGCCGGACGCTCCGCATGCGATCCGCATCGACGACGTCGCCGTGCGCGAGCTGCTGCCTTAGGCAGAGCAAAGCCGGTCCGGCTGCAGCCGAATGGACGGGTGGCGGGAATGGGACGGACTCCGAGCTTCATATCCTTTTCAGTAGGCATCACGCAGGGGGAAGGATGGGGAACATGACCGTCTCGTACATGGACTATACGGATCCCGATCTCAAGTTCTCGTTCGACATGAAGAAGAGCACGGCGTTCAAGACGAACGCGAGCAACTACATCAACATCCTCGGCTACAAGCAGCTGCCGACGCTCGGCTCGGCCTCGCTGCTGGACATCTTCCTGAGCCGGGGGCATTATGTCGAGCCGCACTATCATCAGAACGCCTCGGAGCTCGTCTATCTGATCTCGGGCAGCGCGACCGTCAGCATGATCAATCCGTTCACGAACAAGCTCATCTCCATCCCGATCGTGCCGCAGGAGGTCGTCATCGTGCCGCAGGGCTGGTGGCACTTCGAGGAGGCGACTTCGGACGACACGCATATTCTGGCGATCTTCGACGCGCCGACGCCGCAGGTCATCCTCGGCTCCGACATCCTGCGGCTGACGCCGGCCAAGGCGATCGCCCAGACGTACTGCCTCGACGAGGCGAAATGGAAGGAAGCGATCGCGCCGATCAAGCAGACCGTCGCGATCGGTCCGCTCGACAGCTGCAAGCAGGCGCGCGAGAGCGGGGAGGAAGGGCAGGCTGCGGAGGCGCGGGCTCAAGGAGCTCGAGGGCCGCAGGGAGCGGGGGAGACGCGAGCTCAAGGAGCTCAAGGCCCGCAGGGGGCGAGGGAGACGCGAGCTCAAGGAGCTCGAGGGCCGCAGGGAGCGGAGGAGCTGGAGGACGCGCCGACGGTCGGCGCGATCTCCGCCTACCGGACCGCGCCTTCCTGGGCCGGCACCGGCGTGTCGGGCCAGCCGGCCTATGTGTACGGCCAGTCGCCTTTCCAGGCGCAGCCGCCGTACGGCCAGCCCTACGCGCAGGCCGGCCAGCCGTATGCGGCCGGCTACGCGGCTCATCAGGCGGCCGCCGCCCGGGCGTATGCGCCGCAGGCGGCCTACTACGCCGGCTACGGGCAGCCGCAGCAGGGCTGGGCGGCCTACGCGCCGCAGGGCTACGGAGCGTCCGCGGCGTACGCGCAGCGGAGCTACGGCTCGCCAGCGGCGTATGCGCCGCAGCAGGCGCCCGGCGGCGGCTGGCGCTGAGCGCCAGCGGCGGCCTCGCCTGCCGCTGAGGCGAGCCGGCCTCGCCGCCGCCAGGGCAGCGCCGATGCAGGAGCCGCTCGCAGGCGTCTGCGAGCGGCTTCAAGCTTGTCGCCAAGCCGGTCCCTCAGGGGCAATGCCATCAAGATCAGCTTGACTTGATGGCATTGCCCTCGGGGGCCGGCTTTTTGACGTGCGATCGGCATGGGCGCCGCACTCCTCGCAGCGGGAGATTCCAGCGCAAAGCGCTCTAGGCAAGCGGGAAATCCTCGATATACTGGAAGAGATGGAAGCGGCATCCGGACCATCCGCCGGCCGGGATGGCCGCAATCGATCCAGGAGGAGGAGAACGGATGATCGAACGAGCGAAACGGGAGGACCTGCCGGCCATCCTTTCGCTGCAGAGGCTCGCTTATCTGAGCGAGGCCGAGCTGTATGACGGCATGGCGATCCCCCCGCTGACGCAGACGCTGGAGGAGCTGGAGCAGGATCATCGGGAGGGCGTCGTGCTGATCGTCGTGGAAGGCGGCGACATCGTGGGCTCCGTCCGCGCCAAGCGCGACGGGGACAGCGTGCGCATCGGCAAGCTGATCGTGCATCCGTCCGCCCAGAACCGAGGCCTCGGCAAGCGGCTGCTGCTGGAGGCGGAGCGGCTTTGGCCGGATGCGGCGCGCGCAGAGCTGTTCATGGGCCATCGCAGCATGAAAAATCTGGCGTTCTACCGCAAGCTCGGCTACGAGCCCTTCAAGGAAAGGCTCGTCGACGAACGGCTGACGCTCGTCTTTTTGGAGAAGCGGCTGCCGAAGCGGGAGCGCCGGGATGAGGAGTAAGGGACAGGAGGACGGCCGGATGCGGCAAAAGGGGCATGGCAGATGCAGCAAAAGGGGCGGACGGTGGATGCAGCAAAGGGCGCGGATGGCGATTGCGGCAAAAGGGGCGGACGCGGCGCAAGGCTTGCCGTCTCGGGCGCAGGTCGGCGCGGCGCGCGGGCTTGCGGAGGAGGCTCCGCGCCGAGGCGTGGGGAGAGGCTTGCGCGGCTTTGCGGATGGCGGCGCATCGGGAGGCTTGTCGAAGGCTTGGCGCATTCTCGCGGCCTTGCGGCGGGCGCCGCTTGCGCTGATCCTGCTGCTCGCGGCAAGCGCCGCGCTTGCGCCTGAGCCTGCCGCCGCCAACGGAGGGCCGGTCCGGGAAGCTGCCCCAGGCTTCGGACCGCTGACATTCGAACCCTCCGAGACGATCCGGCTCGTGCGCGAGAAGGTCGTGCTCGAGCTGCCGGCCGGCATCGAGGCGCACGAAGAAGCCGAGGTGTCCGTCGAGTACGAGCTCCAGAACGAGAGCGAAGCGAGGCAGAGCGTCGAAATGCTGTTCGTCCGACCGGGGCAGCAGAGCGTGGACGTTCGCGAGGCGGACGGCGGCCTTTTGCCCGCGCAGGCGGTCGATCCGGCTTCGCTGAAGGGGATGATGAACAGCCGGCGCAACGATGAGACGATTATCGACCCGATCGACGGACGCGCCTTCCCGCCTCCCTCCGAGCTGCTCACGCTTGCGGGCTCGCGCTACTCGCTGACGTTCGCTCCCGGCGAAACGAAGCGCCTGTCCATCCGCTACCGCGACCAGGGCGGGATGGAGACGATCTCGGTGGCGACTGCGGTCGGGGCGAATCGGTACTATCTTTCGCCGGCCGCCTATTGGAAAGGGCAGCCTGAAGTCGAGCTGGAGGCCCGGCTGCCGGATAGCTGGGGCTGGAGGCTGCATAGCAACGTGCCGCTGCGCTGCGAGGACGGCGTCTGCCGGGTGAAGCTCGACCGCCTGCCCCTGGAGGAGTGGACGATCAGCTATGCCTCTTCGAAGAGGCTCCTTTTCCCGATCAACCGCCAGCTTTTTTACAATCTCTGCGTGCTGATCACGGCGGCGGCGCTGACGCTGTACGGAGGCGATCTCGCCCGCAGGCTTCGCCGCTTCTGGGTTTCGCTGATCGGTTCGGGGCTGGGCCTTGCGCTTGTGGTCGTCTACATCGCCCGCCTGGGCGGCTATCCGTTCGAGATCATCCTGCTGCCGGGCCTGTATGGCTTGGTTTTCCTGCTTCAGGCGCTGTATTTGAAAAGGCTGGCCCGGCAGCTCAAGCGTCTGCCCGCCCCGTGCAGCGCGATAAAAAAGCCCGCCAGCGGCCAAGGCCGGTGACGGGCTTGAGGATATAGGCAGCAGCCTTTCGGAGCCGCTTTGCTTCAATGCGGGTTTATGTTCTAACGACGGGTCAGACGCTTAGACGCCTGTTTTTCCGCTTTCCTCTGCGTTAACGACTCTTCAGACGCTTAAACGTTCGCATGGCGGCAATTCTACTCGTTGGACGCTGTTTTCCCGACGCTAAGCTTCTCACGAGTCATTAAAGCTCGGCGAGGGCTGAATTCGGCCGTCTAATGAGCGGATTCGTCGTTAGCCTCTTTAATGAGAGTGCTTGCGTCAGAACGGACCGCTGCGGGCGAATGAACCTACGCCTGCAGCAGCTTCAGCAGGCGCTGCACCGCAGCGGCGGCTTCCGCGCGGGTGAGCTCCGCCTGCGGCCGGAACGCGCCGTTCGCGTCGCCTTGCAGCAGGCCGGCCTCGTAGGCGGCCGCGACGGACGGCGCCGCCCAGGCACCGATCGCTGCCGCGTCGGCGGCAGCCGGCCGGTCGCCGGCGGCAGCCTCGAGCGGCTTGCCCGCTGCGGCGGCGGCGCGCACGAGCATCGCCGCCATCTGCTCGCGGCTCAGCAAAGCTTGCGGAGCGGCGATGCCGTCCGCCTGGCCGCGAAGGATGCCCGCGTCCAGAGCGGCCGAGACCGCTCCGGCATACCAGGCGTCCGCCGAGACGTCGGCGAAGCCTGCCGCGGCGCTGCCGGAGGCGCTCAGGCCGAGCGCCCGGACGAGCATGGCCGCCAGCTCCGCGCGGCTGACGGACTTGGCGGGCAGGAAGCCTGCCGCGCCTGCGCCTTGCACGATGCCTTTGGCCGACAGGCTGGCGATGCCCACCTGCGCCCAGTGGCCGGCCGGCACGTCGGCATACGCGACGCTCAGCTCCAGCACGGCGTAGCGTCCGGCGGAGCGGACGTCGGCGGTCCAATCGCCGCCTGCGAGCCGGGAGCCGAGCTGGTAGGCCGGCGCGCCGTTCGCGTCCAGGCGGAAGATGCCGGAGCGCTCCGGATCGAAGCCGGCTGCCGCGCTCAGCTTCAGCCGGATCGAAGCCGCTTCAAGCGGCAGCTCCCGGCCGTCCGCGGCGATCGAGCCGATGGCGAGCTCCACGCTGCCGCCTGCGGCGGCATACGCGCGGCTGCCCGGCTGCTGCAGCGGAGCCAGCTGCTCTCCTACGCCGTCCGCCGCGCTCAGGCGGATCGACAGCGGCGCATCGCCGGCCTGCTGCCACAGCTGGCGCAGCTCGTCGCCGGACAGCTCGGCGCTCAGGCCGGGCAGCTCGAGGCGGAGGCCGTCCGCCAGCCGCGGCTTCAGCTCGGCGCCGAGGCGGACGGTCGCCGCTCCGTCCAGCTTGAGGACGGCGGCGGCTCCGGCATCGCCGGACAGCTGGCCGGCCTGCACGGCGACGATGCCGCTGCCGGCGCTCGGCGTCGGCGAGGCTGCCGCGCTTGGCGCCGGCGTAGCGGTTGGAGCCGGAGTCCGCTCCGGCGTCGGCGTCGGTGTCGGTGTCGCCGGAGGCTGGCCCGTCGCCGGAGGCTCGCCGGTCGCCGGAGGCTGGCCCGTCGCCGGAGGCTCACCCGTCGCCGGAGGCTCGCCGGTTGCCGGAGGCCCACCCGTTGCCGGAGGTTGGCCGGTTGCCGGAGGCTCACCCGTCGCCGGAGGCTCGCCGGTCGCCGGAGGCTCGCCCGTCGCCGGAGGCTCGCCGGTGCCCGGCAGGTCGCCGGTCCGCGTCAGCCGGATGTCGTCGAAGTAGCCCCATGCCGCGCCGGGCGCTTCGACGTCGAAGCCGATCGTCACCTGGCCGTTGGCCACTTCGATGCCGCTGACCTTGTATTCCTTCCATACATTCCAGCCGGTGTTGACGATGTCCGCGTTCCAGCGCGAGCCGATGCCCGTCTCGGCGTACAGCTGCAGCTTCGTCTCGCCGCCGCCGCCCGATGCGGCGGCCGTGAGCTCATAGACGCCTTTCGGCAGCTGGCTCACGATCTGCGTCAGCGTGAAGCGGTACGGATCCTCATACCAATAGTTGAACGCATGCGTGCCCGCATGGGCATTGGCCGCATTGTTCTCGACCTTGCCCGCGCCGGCGGTGCCGCCGAGCGTCCAGCCGGTCAGGTCGCCGCTTTCGAAGCCGGGGTTCTGCACGGGATTTTTCTCCGGCGCCTTCACCAGCTCGAAATCGTCCAAATACCCCCATGTGCCGCCCGGAGCCTCGACGTCGAAGCCGATCGTCACCTGTCCGTTCGTCACCTCGATCTCCTCGACGGCGTACGGCTTCCAGACGTTCCAGCCCGCATTCACGGCATCCGCGCCGAGCGGATCGCCGCCGTACCCTTCGGCGAACAGCCGCAGCTTCGTCTCGCCGCCGCCGCCCGACGCCCAGGCGCTGAGGCGGTACGTGCCGTTTTCCAGCCCCGTCACCGTCTGGCTGATGCGGTAGCCGTACTCCGTTCCGTAATAATAGTTGACCGAATGCCCGCCGCTATGCGCGTTGCCCGCTTCCTTGGACAGCTTGGCCGCGCCTTCCGTGCCGCTCAGCGTCCAGCCGGCCAGGCCGTCCTGCTCGAAGCCCGGGTTGCGGACGAGGTTCGGATTGTCCACGACCTTGACGGTCACGGCGGCCCGCATCGCGGCGTCCACGCCTTGCACGGAGCCTTGCAGCGCGTACGTCCCCGGCACTTTCCACTGCTCCGGATCGGCCGGCTCATCCCAGACGACCGCCCGCTTCTCGATGCTGCCCTCGCTGAGCAGCACCTCGGCCTCGGCCGGCAGCTCCGGCGCGGAGCCGGCGCTCGCGGTCACGTCCAGGGAGGGGTAGACGAGCAGCGGCTTGATGTCGTCCAGATCGCCCGGCACGAACCGGAACGCATCCAGCGACTCCAGCGCATTGCCGTCGAAGTCGAACATCGCCTGGTTCTCCCACGCGTTGCCTTCGCCGGCCTTCCAGCCGACGCCCGCCAGCCAGGCAGGCTCCCAGTAAAAGACGCCGAGCCCCTTGCCGCCCTGCACATGAGCGACGGTGTTCAGAATGAGCTCGGTGACGAGCTTCTGGCTCGCCACGCTCGCCTCGAAGCCGGTCAGCTTCGTCTGCGCCTCGCCGGCGATGTTGCCGTGTCCGTCCGCGTCCTCGAGCGTGTACGGGTAGGCCGTCTCCGCGACGACGACTTCTTTGCCGTAGCGGGCCGCCAGGTTGTCCATGTTGCTCTTGAGCTCTTGAAACGTGCCGTGCCAGTACGGATAGTAGGACAGTCCGATCACGTCATAATCGATGCCCTGCTGCCGCGCCTGGTCGAAAAACGTCCGGAACTTCGCGTTGCTGCCGCCTTCGGCCAGATGCAGCATGATCTTGGTCTCGTGCCCGGCGGGCGTCGTCTCGCGCACCGCGCGCACGCCCTCGGACAGCAGCTGGGCCAGCTGCGCGAAGCGGCTCGTCGAGCCGTCCGGCAGCAGCATGCCGGAGTTGATCTCGTTGCCGATCTGCACCATGTCCGGGTATGCGCCCTCGGCGAGCAGCTCGTCCATCACCTCGCGGGTGTAGCCGTAGAGCGCCGCCTTCAGCTCGTCGAAGCCGAGCGAAGCCCAGGCGGCGGGCTTGACCTGCTGGCCGGGATCGGCCCAGAAGTCGCTGTAATGGAAGTCGACGAGCAGCCCCATGCCGGCGGCCTTCACCCGCTTGGCCATCTCGATGAGATGGGCCTTGTCGTTGTAGCCGTCCGCCTGGACGGGATCGTTCCACAGGCGCAGGCGCACGTAGTTGACGCCATGCTCCTTGAGGATCG
Source organism: Paenibacillus sp. B01 (assembly GCF_009649995.1). Classification (NCBI taxonomy): domain Bacteria; kingdom Bacillati; phylum Bacillota; class Bacilli; order Caryophanales; family Paenibacillaceae; genus Paenibacillus; species Paenibacillus sp. B01. The sequence continues at coordinate 487,910 of NZ_CP045802.1, forward strand.
CGAGCAGGTCGCGCTCGGTCCCGTCGTCGTAGAAGGCGACGCCCTTGTCCTCGAGCGCCTGCAGCGTGGAGATGTCTACGCCCTTGATGAAGCCGTCCGGGTCGGACGAAGCGGCCGCGTCGGCGACCGCTCCTCCTGCCGGCAGGCCGAGTCCGGCGAGCCCGATGACGAGCGCCAGCATGGCGGCGCCGAGTCGGCGCAGCAGCTTGGTATGCACGATGATGATTCCCCCTTGTACCGTTGTCTCTCCTATTGTAGGGAACAGGTGAAAGCGCACCCATTCAGCGGGTCAACAAAAAGAGATACACTTTCAACGATGCGGGGTGGAAGGAGCGTGGGGCACGGCTCTCATCAGTGGTAAAAATGGCACTGAGAGGCCCGGCCGCCAGCCGCCGGAGCCGCTCGAAAAAAAAGCAGACCGCCCCGAACCTCGTAAAAGGTTAGGCGGTCTACTCGCTGCTATGCGATTTGACGGGATGCAAGCCGACGCTCCGGATCCGATCTGGAGCTCGCGCCAAGCCCTTGCGCCGGAGCGCTGGCCTGGCCGCTCCTTCAAGCGCCTAGCTGCCGAGCGTGACGGACACCGTCGTCAGGTTCGTGCTGTTCTGCCGCAGGCGCAGGCTGGCGGCTCCGCTCGAGCCCGACTTGATGCGGACGGTGAGCTGCTTGGAGGCGTTGCCGCTGCTGTCGGCCGTCAGGCTGAACGAAGAGCTGTAGCCGTATGCGGTCGGCCAGCTGCCGTCGGCGTTTTGCACCTGGGCGATCTGCGTGCCGCCGGAGGTGAGGTAGATGCCGACGTTGTACCCGCTTGTCGTGCCGTTCGGCGTCAAGCCGGTTGCCTTGACCGTGATCTGGAACGACGTGCCGTTGCTCGGCAGCGTCGCCGGCGTCACGAAGCTGTAGCTGAGCACGCCCGGCGTCGGAGTCGGCGTTGCCGTCGGCGAAGCGGTCGGCGTAGGGGTCGGCGTCACGGTAGGCGTCGGCGTCGGAGACGCGGCGCCGTAGCCGTAGGAGCCCGTTTTGAACGTGGAGGAATCGTACCACTTGTAGCCGGCCGCAGGCGCGGCCCACGGCTCGGCCTGCGGCTCGGTCGAGGAGGCCGGATCCTCAAAGGCGAGCAGCGGCGTCGGGCTGTCGAGCGTCAGGCCGCTCACCTGCGACAGGCTCGTGTAGCTTTCCGGCACGGCCAGCCAGTTCACGAGGTTGACGAGCAGCGTGTCGTCGTCGACTTCCTTGAAGCCGTCGTACGTCGTCTTGCTCGCTCCGGTGTCCTCGCGCTTGTACTTCGGCGAGGCGTCCTCGACAGGGGAGGAGTCGCCGATGAACGCCGCTTTGCCTGCGCCTTTCTTCGCGACCGCGACATACGGCCCCTCGGCGACGCCGCCTCCGGCATAGACGCCCTGATCGACGGCGCTGCCCCACTTGGCGGATGTCTGCGGCAGGTAGACGATGCCCTTGGCTTTGGCCGGATCGATGATCGCGAGCGTCGAGCCGGCATGCATCGCCACGGACGACACGCCCTGCGTAATGCCGAACGCCTGGCTCGGCGCGACGATCTGCGTCGCGTTCACGTCGCCGAGCGCGTTGTAGCGGAAGCGCACGCCGAAGTTCGTCGCGAGCCAGTCCGAGCTGACGACGCCCTGCATGGCGGGGGAGGCGGCTTCTTCGGCGCTCATGCCTTTGGCCGGGTTCGTCCAGGCGCCGCGGCGGTAGCCGTTGATCGCCTCGCTGCCGTCCCAGCGGTTCTTGTTGCGGTCCGCGTTGTAATGGTCGCCGATGAAGAAGATGCTGCCGCCGTTCTGCACGTACTGCGCCATCGCCGCCTGCTCCGTCGCCTTGTACGGCACGTTCGGCTCGGCCGTGATGAACACGTTGTACGGCGTCAGGTCGGAGAGGGTGATCGGAGTCGTCTTGCGCAGCTCCTTGACGTAGAACCCGGCGGACGCAAGCGCGTTGCCGAAGTCCGAGAAGCCGCCGTCGATGACCCAGTCCGCGGCGCCGGCCGTCTGGGCATGGGTGTTGTCGAAAAGGATCTTCTTGCCGGCGTTGCCGTTCACGACCTTGGCGGCGATGGACGGCGCAGGGTCCGACGGCCCCTCCGCATAGGCGCGGTAGCCTCCGGGCTGCGCCAGCGGGGCAGGGAGCAGGAGGGCTGCGGCGACGGCCGCGCCGAGCAGGCGTTTCTTCCATGACAAAGCTGGTTTCATAACTCGTCCCCTTTCGATGGGCGCGGAATCTTCTTCCATTCCGGCTGAGACTACTATAAGGCGAGAGGAGGGAGTTCGGATAGAGGGATGTGAGGGGCATGTCCGTCATATTTTTGTAAATGTCGGCAGGGAGGCTTTTCCTGTTCAAGTGGAAGATACTCCCTCTAAGTCAACCGACATGATAACATAGGGAGCATAGACTGATCTTAGGAGGATCCTATTTGCAGCTCGTGATTGAAAAGCTCTACCACGGAACGACAGATGACAGCTTAGCTGGGTTTTCCCGTCAGCTGATCAACTCCGAATACTGGAGGCCGGGACGAGATTTCGGACCGGGCTTTTACGCAACGCCCGACATTGACCAAGCACGTGAATGGGCGCACAAAGCGGCGGAGAAACGAGCGCGTGTGGGTGAGTTTGTCCGACCCTGCGTTCTGGAGGTTGATTTTCTCCCTCAACCCTACATAGATGATGATGGTGGCGTGGAGAACGAGACGACTATTTTCAGTGGTGTCTCGCGCTCGTGGGCGTATTTTATTTATCAACACCGGTTAGCTTCTAGCCAATCCGGAGACCCTTGTAAAAAACACCCCGCTGTTGTAATCGGGCCTATGGCCGACAACGACACTGGCGCTATTGTTCAACAAGAGATACAATACCAGTACGGGTTCGACTGGTTCTACGACAGGATTATTCATTCCCGACAAAATCAAAAGCTCAGTCTCCCTAGATTAGGAACGCAGATTGCATTTTGCTCCGACGTGTGGGATTCGCGGCTGGCACTCACCGGGTATTATGTTTATAGCGAGGAAGGAGCGTGGAACCATGAAGAGCGAAAAGCTGACTCCGTATGAAACGGCAATTGCCAGGGAATTGCACCATCACTTCGGCTTTTCCGAAGAGCAGGGTGAAGAATTGGTCATCCGTTACCGGACTCCTATCCATCGTATTGGTAGCTATGACCCGCCTTACGAGCACGCTGAGGCCATTGCTAAGTGCGTGGAGAAAAACATTTCCCCCGCCCGCTCCGCAGCCAACATCCGCAAAGTGTCAAAGCAAAGCAAGTCCGACTCTGGCATAGATCCTCTTACCAAGATTGAGATGGCTGCGGCGTTAATCTCCCACTAATACTTAAACCCACCTCATGTAGAGGTGGGTTTTTCTTATCCATCGCGCTTGAAGGAGCGAGAGTCGATGAACGGATAACGCCTCCGCTTGGCGACCAGACTAGAGTGGTAAAGTTCTCCTATAGTGATGTGGAGCGCTTGCGGGACGGAAAGCGGCTATGCTACACTCGTAGCAATCAAACGCGAAAGCCGTCCGCGGGCCGTCAGGCTCCAGCCGGGCGGCTCGCGATCGAACGGAGGGTTGCGTGTGATTCATTCGATTCGGATCCGCACGGTGCGTCGCTAATGGAATAACGCCCATGTTCTGCCTTTGTGCAGGGATCTCGAATCGTGGATGAATCCACGTTCATCGCTTTGACGCGCCTCTTTCGCATCTCCCGTCTCCCGGAGGCTTCGGCCCCTTAGGCGGAGATGTCGGCGAGGCCGCCTCTTCCGTCCGCGGAGGAGCCTTTCTGTCCGGCCGGAGAGCGGCGCGGCGGCATGCTGCCGCGCCGCGTCCCTCCGGGCGCCGCTGCCATGCGGCGAGGCGGACAGGGACGAAGCCGATCCATCCTGCATAACTGCGAACACGGGCCGCTAGGTCCGTGTTTTTTCATACCTGCCCCAAGAGAGGATGATTTCCCATATGACAACACATTCCAACCAACACCCCCGCGAGCGCGCGATTCTCGTCGGCGTGCACGAACAGAACAACCACCAGTTCGCCTACTCCATGCAGGAGCTGCAAGGGCTGGCCGAAGCCTGCAACATCGAGGTCGTGGCCGAGCTGACGCAAAAGGCGGAGCGCATCCACAGCACGCACTACCTCGGCTCCGGCAAGCTCGAGGAGCTGGCGGCGCTCATGGAGGCGTACGATTCCCCGACCGTCATCTGCAACGACGAGCTGTCGCCTTCGCAGATCCGCAACCTCGAGGCCGCCGTCAAGACGAAGGTCATCGACCGCACGATCGTCATCCTCGACATCTTCGCCGAGCGGGCGCAGACGAAGGAGGCGCAGCTGCAGGTCGAGGTAGCCCGCCTGAACTACATGCTGCCGCGCCTCGTCGGCTTGCGCGAGTCGCTCGGCCGCCAAGGCGGCGGAGGCGGAGCCGGACTGCGCAACCGCGGCGCGGGCGAGACCAAGCTGGAGCTCGACCGTCGGCGGATCGAGGAGCGCATCCACCTGCTGGAGACGGAGCTCGAGAAGCTCGTCCACCAGCGCCAGGTGCAGCGCAAGCGCCGCAAGAAGAACGAGATCCCCGTGCTCGCGCTCGTCGGCTACACCAACGCCGGCAAGTCGACGCTGCTGAACGCGCTCGTCGATACGTTCCACCCCGATTCCGGCAAGAACGTGCTCGCCAAAGACATGCTGTTCGCCACGCTGGAGACGTCGGTGCGCAGCATCGAGCTGCCGGACCGCAAGTCGTTCCTGCTGACCGACACGGTCGGCTTCGTCAGCGGGCTGCCCCATCATCTCATCAAGGCGTTCCGCTCGACGCTGGAGGAGGTCGCCGAGGCCGACCTGCTCGTGCATGTCGTCGACGCCTCCAACCCGGAGTTCAAGCAGCAGATCGAGGTCACCGAGCAGACGCTCAAGGAGCTCGGCGCGGACGGCATCCCGATGCTGTATGCGTTCAATAAATCCGACCTCGCCGGCAGAAGCTACCCGCGCGTAGAGCAGGACCGGGTGTATCTGTCCGCCTCCAGGCGCGAGGGCGTCGACGAGCTCGTCGCGCAGATCCGCAAGCAGATCTTCCGCGACTACATCGCCGCCGAGGTCGTCGTGCCTTTCCACCAGGGCGCGTGGGTGTCGTTTTTCAACGAGCATGCCCATGTGCAGGAGACGGAGTACGAAGAGGCCGGCACGCGCCTCAAGCTCGAGGTGCGCGAGGCGGATCTGAACCGCTTCTATCAGGAGACGGGCGCGGAGCGGCAGCCGGCGGCCCGGGAGTAGGGCGAGGGGGCGAGCGGCATCCGGTGGAAAAGGCGCGGCTCATCCAAGGCAGAAAAGGGCCTTGGATGAGCCGGCGGCCGGCCGGAACGATGGATCCAAGGCAGAAAAGTGCCTTGGATGGGCCGGCGGCCGGCCGGAACGATGGATCCAAGGCAGAAAAGGGCCTTGGATGGGCCGGAGCCCGGCCGGAGCGATGGATCCAAGGCAGAAAAGTGCCTTGGATGAGCGGGAGCCCGGCCGGAGCGATGGATCCAAGGCAGAAAAGTGCCTTGGATGAGCGGGAGCCCGGCCGGAGCGATGGATCCAAGGCAGAAAAGTGCCTTGGATGAGCCGGCGTCCGGCCGTAGCGATGGATCCAAGGCAGAAAAGTGCCTTGGATGGGCCGGAGCCCGGCCGGAGCGACGGATCCAAGGCAGAAAAGTGCCTTGGATGGGCCGGAGCCCGGCCGGAACGATGGATCCAAGGCAGAAAAGTGCCTTGGATGAGCCGGAGCCCGGCTGGAACGATGGATCCAAGGCAGAAAAGTGCCTTGGATGGGCGGGAGTCCGGCCGGAGCGATGGATCCAAGGCACAAAAGTGCCTTGGATGAGCCGGAGTCCGGCCGGAGCGATGGATCCAAGGCACAAAAGTGCCTTGGATGAGCCGGCGGCCGGCCGGAGCGATGGATCCAGGGCAGAAAAGTGCCTTGGATGAGCCGAAGCCCGGCCGGTTCCAATTAAAGAAGCGTCCCGCCCATTTTTGTTGAATGGGGCGGGACGCTTTTTTTAACCTCAGAAAAACAGCTGAAAATGATACCCGAGCTCGCCGTAATGCTCCAGGCGCTGGTTGAACGCTCGAAGCTCCTCGAAATCGATCTCCTCGGCGAAGTCGATCTCGTACATGTCGATGGTAATCGTCTTCTCGCATCCCGGGACCTTCGGCTACGGCAAGCTCGACCAGAAGGCGGCCCAGTGGGCGACGATTTCGTCGACCGTCCGGGCGCGTTCGGTCGTCCGCTCGAAGCGATAGGTGCTGTCCGTCAAAGGCTCCTCCAGTTGAAACGTCCAGCGATCCTGATTCGCCGAAAGGGATGCCGCCGCTTGCCTGAATTGTCCTTCATGCTGCATCTGGCCCTGCTCCCTCGCTCATCCTGCTCCCTCGCTCATCCTGCTCTCTCGCTCATCCTGCTCTCTCGCTCATCCTGCTCCCTCGCTCATCCTGCTCAGCCGAGCGCCTTCAGGCCGACGGCCGCGCCGAGCACGAGCGTGATGCAGAGGATGCGCAGGACGCTGCGCGACTCGCCGAAGAACAGCATGCCGACGACCGCGCCGCCCGCCGCTCCGATGCCGGTCCACACCGCATACGCGGTGCCCATCGGCAGATCGCGCATCGCCAGGCTGAGCAGCAGGAAGCTGAGGATGAAGCCGGCGGCCAGCAGGGCGAAGTTCGCGAAGCTGCGGCGTTCGTTGAGCTGGTTCATCATCGTCACGCCGAACACCTCGCACAGCCCGGCGCCGATCAGATACACCCAGGCCATGTCAGACCGCCTCCTTTCCGGACTTGTCCGCCGCCGGCTCGTGGCCGAGCAGCTTGAGGCCGACGACTCCGATCAGCAGCACGCCGATTAGCGCGAGCTTGATCGGCTTGACCGGGTCGCCGAACAGGATCATGTCGGCCAGGACGGTGCCGGCCGTGCCGAGTCCGACGAATACCGCATAGACGGTGCCGACGGGCAAGTGGCGCGCCGCGTTCAGCAGCACGTAGAAGCTGATCAGGATGCAGACGGCGGTCAGCGCCCATTCGAGCGCCGTGTCGGCATGCTTGAGGCCGATGACCCAGCCTACCTCGAACACGCAAGCGCCGACGATTTGAAGCCAGTAACGATTCATGATGAAGTCCCCTTTCTGATGCCGCACTTGCTGCGGCTCGCTGGACGCGCTCCGTGCGGCCGCCGTTTCCAGTATGCCCCATCCCGCGCAGGAGATGCCCGCAACAAAGCCCGGAAGACTGCCGCTGCGAAAGCGGTCATCTCCCGGGCTTTTATCCCTCCGTGTCTGCGCGGCCATGCGGCCGTGCCGTTCCCTCTCGGACCAGTCCGGCGCGCTGCGCCGCGGAACCCTAGGCAACTGATTCCCGACATTATAGCAACCGGGGCGACAGATGGCAAGGGCAGCACCTGGAACTTTCTTGCAGGGAGAGGCGTCTAACCGGATAACAGCGAGCTATGGAGAGGAGCGGGACCGGATGAGGCGAGGTGGCGGTTCGGATAAGGGACGGCAGAAGCGGGGCGAAGGGCCGGGCGGCCATGCCGGATCCGGCAGCGGCCAAGATCGGGGCGGGCGCCAGGGTGGGCACAAAGGTCGGATCGGACCGGCCGGCGGGGCGGACAAGAGGGCGAAGCGCATCGTCAGCGCCGCGCTTGGCGGCTCGCTGCTGCTCGCGGGATGCAGCCTCGCGCTGCTGCAGTATGGACTGACCCATGCGGACAATACGCCATGGGACCACGACTCGCCGCTTGCTCAGGCAGGCTTGTGGGGCGTGCTGCTGTTCAGCGGCGGAGCGCTGGCTTTGGCGTTGGCGAGGGCTTGGTTGGCGCTTGCGCCGGGATTCCGCAGGGAAGGGGGCGGGCGATGATGGATGAGAACAGGTCGACGACAAGGGAGCGAGCGGCGGTTTCGGGAAGGTCCGGACAACTAGCCGGCGGCGGCTCCCAAAACGGTCGAAAAAACGGCAGCGCCATCGTGACTTATTTGCTGCTGCTGAATTTCATTTTCATCGCGCTGTTCATGGGGGCGGTGCTCGGCGTGGAGCGGATCGAGGGGTATAAGATCGCGACGACGGAGTATTACGGATTGATGAATATCGGCGGCATCTTCATCGCGTTGACGCTGCTCCTCGCGGTCGCGCTTTATGCCGTCGTGATGCTGCCGATTACGCTCGCGGCAAACCGCTGGCTGCGCCACCCGCTGCTGCAGACGGCTTTGTTCACCGGGCTGTTCCTATGGGCGGGGCAGCTGCAGTACCGGGATTACCCGCTGGACTTCCGGGAGGGCTACGGCCTCAGCCCGTGGACGTCGTGGTGGATGTTCGGGCTGGCGGGGCTGCTGTATGCGGGGGCGAACCTGCTGCTGGGGCGGCTGGCGGGTCGAGAGAGGCCCTGAGGCTTGCTTGATGCAGCATCAGGGCTATTTTTCATAGCTGCGAGGCAATGAAGGTTCATCCGGAGATGGAGGCGGGCAAGGGGCGCGGAGGCATAGAAAAAGCCCCGGCGACAGCCGAGGCGGCGGAGCGGAACGGCAATCGTCGAGGTCAGGCGAAGCCGACCTTCGGCTTTTCCCTCTCCTTCAGAGGCAGGTTGATCGTGCGGATGGACGTGATAGGGATGTACAGCTCCTGGTAGTCGGTGACGTACTTCACGAATTTGTCGTCGGCTTGCTCGAGGACGCCGTTTTCGGCCAGCGTGCCGTCGATGAAGTGGATCAGAACCTTTTTTCCAATGAGCTTATCCAGCATGAACGGTTCACCTCGCTTGAGCGGAATAGGTCTTGCTTCCATCTTACCCTATCAGGGAATAGAATGGGTGAAAAGGCGCGCTGCCGCTAAATCTGTATGCGGTCTATGATCGAGCTTGGAACAAGCGCGCTGCCGCTAGATTTGGATGCGGTCGATGGTCGAGCTTGGAACAAGCGCGTTGCCGCTAGATCTGGATGCGGTCGATGATCCCGTACTCCAGCGCCTCCTCCGCCGACATGAAATAGTCGCGGTCCATATCCCGCTCGATCCGCTCGAGCGGCTGGCCGGTCCGGTCCGCCGCGATGCGGTTGAGCGTCTCGCGCGTCTTCAGGATGCGGCGGGCGGAGATCGCGATGTCGCTCGCCTGCCCTTGCGCGCCGCCGTGCGGCTGGTGGATCATGACCTCGCTGTGGGGCAGGGCGCTGCGCTTGCCTTTTGCTCCCGCGAGCAGCAGGATCGCGCCGAACGAGTACGCCGCGCCGGTGCAGATCGTCTGGACATCCGGCTTCACGAGCTGCATCGCGTCGTAGATCGCCAGCCCGGCTGTCGTCGAGCCGCCGGGGCTGTTGATGTACATGGTGATATCCTTCTCCGCATCGTCCGCCGCCAGGAACAGCAGCTGGGCGATGACCGAGTTGGCGACGGCGTCGTCGATGGCCGAGCCGACCAGGATGATGCGTTCCTTGAGCAGGCGGGAATAGATGTCGTAGGAGCGCTCGCCCTTGGCGGTCTGCTCGACGACGTACGGCACGTGGTTCATCGGGATTCCTCCTCGTAAGCCGGGCCGCTTCAGGGGCGGTCGGCCGATGGTTTGCTTTTTGCCCCCGGTAAACGAACCGGCGCCACCCGAGGATACGGGGCTGCGGGAGAAATAAATTTTGCCGGTTCGCGTATCCTTTCGAGGCGGCCGTTCGTTTACCGAATACCGAGATCCGCACGCTGGAAAGGAGCTGCCCGCATGGACGCAATTCGCATGGCCGCCGAGGAGGAGCGCAGCGCCCTTCGCCGCTACTGCCTCGCCCTGGCCGGTTCGCGCTGGGACGCCGAGGACCTGGAGCAGTCCGCCTGGTGCCGCGCGCTGGCCTACCCCGGCTGGGAGGCGCATGCCAACCGCGAGGCGCTGCTGCTGCGCATCGCGCGCAATCTGTGGACCGACCAGCAGAGGAAAAAGGCGCTGCACCAACGCTCCTTGCCGGAGCTTGCCGCAGCCGAGCCGAACCGGGAAGCAAGCGGCGAGGCCGCCGGCGGGTGGGAGCTGGAGACGATGCTCCACTCTCTGGGCCGGCGGCTGACGCCGCTGCAGCTGGCGGTGTGGCTGCTGCGTGAAATGCACGGCAGCAGCATCGCCGAGACGGCGCTCCGCCTCGGCATGACCGAGGGCGCCGTGAAGGCGGCGATGCACCGCGCCCGCCGCGCGCTCGGCGCGGTCCGCCGCGACCTGGCCGCCGGCGGGCTGCGCGAGCCGGCGGACGAGTCGCTGCTCGCGCGCGTGCGCGGCCTGGCGGCGGCGCTGCGCACGGGCGACGCCGCCGCGATCGCGGCGCTCGCCGAGCAGGAAGCGCTGGAGCCGGCCGTAGCCGCCGCCGCGCTGGCGGGGCGCGTGCAGGCGCGTGCCGCGGCCGGCGCAGCCGCCGTGCCGGCGGAGGGCCGCGGCGCGGGCGATGGCGCGCCGCAGGCGCAAGCCGGCTGGAACGCCGTTTCCGATGCGGTCGCCCCGCAGGCGCTTGCCGCCTGGAGCGGCGTCGGTGCCTCCTGGAACGGAGCTTCCGCAGCCGGCTATCCCGCCGGTCTGGCCGGCTGCGCCATCTGGGGCTTGGCCGGTTAAGCACGGCCCAAGCATAAAAGCCTTCCCGAGCCTCTGATCGAGGCGGGAAGGCTTTTTGCTGCGCGCGGCGGCATCGCGGTCGGCGGACGGTCTTTTTCGCATCGCGCTCTCGAGGGGAATGCAAGTTGGTTCGCCAACCGTTTCTCGGAGGTCGACAGCAACGTGATGCGTCGTCGGTTCGTCCGGAGTGGCAGCACCAGGGAGTCGAGAATGCCTTGACTGGCGGAACTCCGGTGCACTAGCACAACCAGGGAGTCGAGAGTGCCTCGGTTGGCGGAACTCCGGCGCATCGACACAACCAGGGAGTCGAAAGTGCCTTGGTCTGCAGAATCCCGGCGCATTGACTCAACCAGGGAGTCGAGAGTGCCTTGGATGGCGGAACTCCGGCGCATCGACTCAACCAGGGAGTCGAAAGTGCCTTGGTCCGCAGAATCCCGGCGCATTGACTCAACCAGGGAGTCGAGAGTGCCTTGGCTGGCAGAATCCCGGCGCACCAGCACAACCAGGGAGTCGAGAGTGCCTTGGTTGGCTGAACTCCGGCGCACCAGCACAACCAGGGAGTCGAGAGTGCCTTGGCTGGCAGAATCCCGGCGCATCGACTCAACGAGGGAGTCGAAAGTGCCTCGGTTGGCGGAACTCCGGCGCATTGACTCAACCAGGGAGTCGAGAGTGCCTTGGATGGCGGAACTCCGGCGCATCGACTCAACCAGGGAGTCGAAAGTGCCTTGGTCCGCAGAATCCCGGCGCATTGACTCAACCAGGGAGTCGAGAGTGCCTTGGCTGGCAGAATCCCGGCGCATCGACTCAACGAGGGAGTCGAGAGTGCCTCGGTTGGCGGAACTCCGGCGCATTGACTCAACCAGGGAGTCGAAAGTACCTTGGCTGGCGGTCCCCCGGCGCGTCGACACAACCAGGGAGTCGAGAGTACCTCGGTTGGCGGAACTCCGGCGCGTCGACACAACCAGGGAGTCGAGAATGCCTGGGATGGCGGAACTCCGGCGCGTCGACTCAACCAGGGAGTCGAGAGTGACTTGGATGGCGGGACCCCGGCGCGTCGACACAACCAGGGAGTCGAAAGTGCCTTGGATGGCGGAACCCCGGCGCATTGACTCAACCAGGGAGTCGAAAGTGCCTTGGATGGTACCCCCCCCGGCGCATTGTCTCAACGAGGGAGTCTAGAGTCCCTTGGTCGGCAGAGCCCCGGCGCGTCGACACAACCAGGGAGTCGAGAGTGCCTTGGATGGCGGAACTCCGGCGCATTGACTCAACGAGGGAGTCGAGAGTGCCTTGGTTGGCGGAACCCCGGCGCATTGAATCAACCAGGGAGTCGAGAGTGCCTTGGCCCGCAGAACCCCGGCGCACCAGCACAACAGGGGGTCCAGAGTGCCTTGGCTGGCGGTCCCCCAGCGCCCCTTCGCTAGCGCCCGAGGAACCCGCCCTCCGAGCGGATCGACTGGCCGGTGATCCACTGGGCCTCGTCGCTCGCCAGGAAGGCGAGCGCGCGGGCCGCGTCCTCCGGCTGTCCGATGCGGCCCATCGGGAACAGCGGCAGCAGCTGCCGCTTGAGCTCGTCCGACATCCAGCCGGAGTCGGTCGGGCCCGGATCGAGGCCGTTGACCGTGATGCCGAGCGGAGCGAGTCCGGCGGCCAGCGGCTCGATCAGGCCCGCCAGCAGCTGCTTGGTCGCGAGGTAGGCGAGGTTGTCGGCGTCCGGCCCTTTGGACAGCAGGAACAGGATGCGTCCCGCCCCGCCGGCCTGATGCGCCTGCTCGAAGCGGCGCGCGAACTCCATGCTAAGCAGGGCCGGAGCCCGATTGTTGACGATATAATGCCGATCCAGCGACTCCTGCGTCAGCGTCCGGTAGCTGGTCGGCGCGCAGTAGCACGCGTTGTGGATGATGATCGAGGGCAGCCGTCCGAGCGCGCGCTCGGCTTCGTCCAGCACCTGCAAGGGCACGTCCGGGTCCATGAAGTCGGCCTCCATCTGCCCGGCCCGCACGCCGATGCCCTCCAGCTCCTGCTGCAGCCGGTCCGGCCAGCCTTCCTGCAGGCCGCAGCCCTCCTCCGCGTCGTAAGCGCGCCAATGCGTATAGAACAGATCGGCGCCGCCCTCCGCCAGCGCGCGGCAGATCGCTGTGCCGATGCCCGCCTCCCGGCTGACGCCGGTGACGAGAGCCGCCCTTCCTTTCAACGTCATGCGCATCTCCTCCTTCTGCAACCAGCATAAGCCCCAGAGGCGTCGGAGAGTAGGGGGGCGAACGGCTAAAGCCGAACTTGCCCTCCTAGTTCCATCGCCTGGGCTGCCGAGCGGTTGAGGCCGAACTTGCCCGCCCGGGTTGAAGCCGGCTGTCCTCCTGCATATAATGAGAAGGCACAGCGGATGATGGCAGCGGGAGAGATTGCCTGCATGATCGAGGCAGCGCCGAAGGAGCAACCTGCACGCAGGGGAATCTCTCAGGCAAAAGGACCTTTGCCGGACGCAGCTCTGGAGAGCATTCCGCGCCGCCTTGCGGACGGCCGAGCGGGCATCCAAGCCCGGTCCGGCCGCAGGGCGGCGCGTCGGAATCACCCAAGGGGAAACTTCATGGCGCCGGCATCGCGGCGCTGTCGGGGGCAACTCTCAGGTACAAGGGACAGAGCGGTGGAATACGGGGAAGCAAAGGGCTCGCACGAGCCTTTGTTTCGACGCATTCCGCCGCCCTGTTCCTTTTCATTTCAGCCACTAAAAAGGAGGAAGCGCATGCGCTTCAAGGATGTCTTCTCGATCATCGGGCCGTCCATGGTCGGCCCGTCCAGCTCGCATACCGCCGGAGCGGCGCGCATCGGGCTGGCCGCCCGCAGGCTGCTCGGCGCGATGCCGGAGACGGCTCGCGTCTCCTTCTTCGGCTCGTTCGCCGCGACCTACCAAGGCCACGGCACGGACACGGCCGTCGCCGGCGGGCTGCTCGGCATGCGCACCGACGATCCGCGCCTGCCGGATGCGGTCGAGCTCGCCGAGGAGGCGGGCATGGACCTGACCTTCCGCGAGGGCAAGGGGCTGTTCCCCCATCCCAACACCGTGCGGCTCGACCTGCAGGCGGCGGACGGGCGCAAGCTGTCGCTGCTCGGCACCTCGATCGGCGGCGGCAACGTGGAGATCGTCGAGGTGAACGGCTTCGCCGTCAAGTTCGGCTGCTCCTGCCCGGCGCTGCTCGTGCGCCATCGCGACCAGCCGGGCGTCATCGCCGGGCTGACCGCCGCCTTGGAGGAGGCGGGGCTCAACATCGCCGGCTTGTCGCTGAGCCGGATGGAACGGCAGGGCGAGGCGCTGGCGGTCGTCGAGCTGGACGGCGAGGCGGCGGTGACGCTGCTGGAGCGGGTGCGGCGGCTGCCGCATGTGCTCGGCACCGATTACGTCGATCTGAACGGAGAAGAGGAGGAGATGGCGGATGAACTTTCGGACGCTGAAGGAGCTCAGTGAGCGCTGCCGCGAGAGCGGCCTGTCGATCGGACGCCTCATGCTGCAGCAGCAGGCCAAGGAGTCGGGACGCGAGGAAGCGGCGGAATTCGCGACGATGAAGGAATACTACGGCATCATGAAAGACGCCGTGCATAACGGCCTGACCCGCGACACGACGTCGCGCAGCGGACTGACCGGCCTCGACGCTCAGCGGGTCGCCGCCTACAACGAGAGCTCCGAGCCGAGCCTCGGCGGCGACGCCGGACGGGCGATGGCGTACGCGCTCGCCGTCTCCGAGGTGAACGCCTCGATGGGCCGCATCGTGGCGACGCCGACGGCGGGCTCCTGCGGCATCATCCCCGGCGTGTTCGTCAGCTCGCAGGAGCGGTTCGGCTGGGACGACGACATCATGACCGAGGCGCTGTTCGCCGCGGGCGCGATCGGCTACGTCATCGCCAACAACTCCTTCGTCTCCGGCGCGGAGGGAGGCTGCCAGGCCGAGGTCGGCTCGGCCATCGGCATGGCGGCGGGCGCGCTCGCCGAGCTGCGCGGCGGCACGCCGGAGCAGGCGGTGCATGCCGTCGGACTCGCGCTCAAGAACACGCTCGGCCTCATCTGCGATCCGGTCGGCGGGCTCGTGGAGATCCCGTGCATCGTGCGCAACGGCTTCGGCGCGGTCACCGCGCTCGCCGCGGCCGACATGGCGCTGGCCGGCGTGCGCAGCGTCATCCCGAGCGACGAGGTCGTGCAGGTCATGCTCGAGGTCGGCGCGGCGATGCCGGAGAAGCATCGCGAGACCGCCGGCGGCGGACTGGCCCAGACGCCGACTGGCAAAAAGCTGATGGAGGACCTGCGCAAGAAGAAGCGGCGCTAGCGGTTTTCGAATGCGGCCAACCGTGCCGCCGGTTAAAGGAATATCGCAGCAAAAAGCTCGGCGAGACGACCTCGCCGGGCTTTTTCGGCTCTTCGCCGACCTCGGTCCGAGGGCCTAAATTCATGCCGGACGAGCAAGTTCAGGTGAAAAGCGGAATAAACTGAAAGCGGATACATCAATCAGGCGCCCGGCTCCGGGACCGGCAGAGGCCTGTCCCTGGTCCGGGCGAAGTCCAGCATGTCAGGAGGAATGGCGGAGTGGTCAAATTCCGAAGGATCGGCTTGCCGTTGCTGTCGCTCGCCCTGGTCGCCGCCGGCTGCGGCGGCCCGGCTCCAGCCGAGAATACGAAGACGCTTACGCTCTGGTACTGGAACCGCAGCCTCGACGACGGACTCATCCAATCGGTCGAACAGAAGTTTCCCGGCATCAAGATCAACGCCCAGAAGATCGGAGGCGACTTCAAGTCGAAGCTGAAGACGACGCTCGCCGCCGGCACGGACGGACCGGACATCGTCGCCTTCAACGACTGGGTCTCCGAGCTGTTCGTCAGCTCGGACCGCTTCTACGATCTGTATGAGCTCGGCGCCAAGGAGATCGAGCCGGACTTTCTCGACTGGAAATGGAACTTCGGCGTCACCGCGGAAGGGACGATGATCGCGCTGCCGATCGATACCGGCCCGACCGCGCTGTTCTACCGGGCGGATCTGTTCGCCGAGGCCGGCCTGCCGTCCGAGCCGGCCGACGTCCAGCGGGAGCTCGGCACCTGGGAGAGCTACCTCCAGGCGGGCCGGCAGCTCCAGGACCATTTTGGCGGCAAGGTCAAGCTGCTCGACAATGTCAAGAACATCTACACGCAGTTCAACGCCCAGTCGGACCGCATCTACTTCTCCACGGACGGCGAGTTCATCGGCGACAAGCCGGAATCGTCGGTGAAAAAGGCGTGGGATCTCGCCGTCCAGGCCGCGCGGATGAAGCTGGCCGGCAACGCGGACGCCTTCACGAGCGAGTGGAACGCCGCCATGAACAACGGCAGCATCGCCTCCTTTGTCGGCGCCGTCTGGATGAAGGAGATCCTGGAGCAGGGCGCACCGGATACGGCCGGCAAATGGCGCGTCGCCCGGGCGCCTGGGGGAGACGGCAACAACGGCGGATCGTTCCTCGCCATCATGAAGTCGAGTCGCTATCCGAAGGAAGCGTTCGACGTCATCCGCTACCTGCAGAGCCCCGACAACCAGATCCGGACGTACAAGAACATCAACCTGTTCCCGTCCGCGGCGAAAGCGCTGGACGATCCCATCCTGCAGGAGAAGGAGCCGTTTTTCGGCGATCAGGCGACTGGGCAAATCTTCGCGGAATCCGCTCGGGGCGTCAAGCCCGCTTATTTTGGAGACAAATTCACCAATGTGAACGGCATCGCCCTGCGCGAGCTGAACTCGGTCGCCCTGCAGGGCAAGGACCCCGACAAGGCGTGGCGCGACGCGCTGAGCCGGATCCGCAAGGAGCTGCTGCGCTGACGGGCGCGGTCCGCCGGCCGCCGCATCCACAGACCAATGGCTGACAGGAGGTCATCCGATGGGAAAACCTATGCTGAACCCGGAGCCCGCCCGCGTCCCCTCGTCCAGACGGACCGAGGGCGGCCTGGCCGCCCGCATCTGGAAGCATCGCAAGGAATACCTGGCCATATCGCCGTTCTACATTCTGTTCGCGGTATTCGGCTTGTTCCCGATCGCCTTCTCCATGTACCTCTCCTTCCAGAAATGGGACGGAATCGGACGGATGAGCTACAACGGCTTGAACAACTACCGCTTCATGCTGACCGATCCGGAATTCTGGAGAGCCGTCGGCAACACGCTGCTGATCTGGATCTACTCGACGATCCCGATGCTGTTCCTCGCGCTCGTCGTCGCCTTTCTGCTCCACTCCTCGTTCGTGCGGATGCGGACGCTGTACCGCGTCGGCTACTTCCTGCCCAACGTCACCTCGCTCGTCGCGGTGGCGATCGTCTTCGGCACGATCTTTTCCAACAACTACGGCTTGCTGAACTACACGCTGAACCTGCTCGGCCTGAATTCCATCGAGTGGCTGAACCGCACCTGGGGCATCCAGCTCGCGATCTCCGTCATGGTCATCTGGCGCTGGGCGGGCTACAACGCGATCATCTACCTGGCCGGGCTGCAGAGCATCCCGACCGTGCTCTACGAAGCGGCCAAGATCGACGGGGCTTCGGGCGTGCAGGCGTTTTTCCGCATCACCGTTCCGAACCTGCGGCCGATCATCCTGTTCACGCTCATCACCTCGACCATCGGCGGGATGCAGGTGTTCACCGAGCCCCAGGTGCTCGTCGGCAACGACGGCGGCGCCGGGGGCGGCGGCCTTACGATCGTCCTTTATCTGTACCGGGAAGCCTTCGTGCACAACTATTTCGGCTACGGCGCGGCTGTCGGGTGGGGGATGTTCATCCTGATCGCCCTCTTCTCCATCGTCAACTGGCTGTTCGTCCAAGGCCGGCCGTCCCATGACCAGGGGGTGAAGTGAGATGAAAGCCCGATCGATCCTGCTGCATGTCGGCCTGACGGCCGGACTGCTGCTCTCCGTGTTCCCGTTCTACTGGCTGCTCGTCATGGCGACCCGCACGACAGCGGACATCTACAGCTTCCCGCCGAAGCTGTGGTTCGGCACGAAGCTCGGGGACAACGTCTCCCGCGTGTTCGAGAACATCGACTTCTTCGGCGCGTTTTGGAACACGCTGTTCGTCGCGACGGCCTGCGCGGCGCTCGTGCTGTTCTTCGACTCGCTGGCGGGGTTCACGTTCGCGAAGTTCGAGTTTCCCGGCAAAAAAATCCTGTTCGTGCTGCTGCTCGCCACGATGATGGCCCCGGCCCAGCTGTCGCTCGTGCCGTCGTTCGTCATCATGGCCAAGCTCGGCTGGGTCGGCTCGTTCAAGGCGCTCATCATCCCCGGCATGGCCAACGCATTCGGCATCTTCTGGATCCGGCAGTACGCCCAGGAGTCGGTGCCGAGCGAGCTGCTGGACGCGGGCCGCATCGACGGCTGCGGCTTCTTCCGCCTCTATTGGAACGTGGCGCTGCCGATCCTGCGGCCGGCGCTGTCGTTCCTCGGCGCCTTCACGTTCATCGGAGCGTGGAACGACTACCTGTGGCCGCTCATCATCCTCACCGACGAGAGCAAGTACACGCTGCAGGTGGCGCTCGCCTCGCTGAACGGCATCTATCTGTCCGACTACTCGATGGTGATCGCCGGCACGCTGCTGGCCGTCATCCCGCTCATCGTCCTGTTCCTGTTCGTCAGCAAGCAGTTCATCTCCGACATCGCCGCGGGCGCGATCAAGAGCTGACGCTTTCCTGCCGGGATAAGTCGAGCCGATTGATAAATGGATCTGTAAAATAAATTGCAAATACTCCTTCTGAATCGGCTATCAAGGCTGTCGATGGAAGGACATCGGCTAACTTCTCCGCACCTCTGGTGGATCATGCGACGTTACTCGGGATGCGAACAATACAGTGGAAATTGCTTGTGATTGACAAAGCAACCTTTTCGAGGAAATCGCGTCTACTCATTTGAGAATATGATCCTTATCTTGAAAGGGCTGAGAAAATTGTCTCGTCGAATCCAAGTACTCTTTCTGGCATTGATCGTCGGACTGTCTGTTTTTGGGGCCGGGTTGGCAGGGGCTGCTAAAGCTCCATCGAATAACGACGGAATTCATCGCCCTGCGATTGTCATCAACGGCAAGGTTGCCGAGCTGAAGGCCGTGATCCCGCCAAGCGGGTCGGCGATGGTTCCGTTTCGTTCCTTTTTTGAAGCTCTGGACCTGAATGCTGAATTCGACAACAAGACCAAAACGGTGACCGCCAAGAACGAAACGACAACCGTTACTTTGACCGCCGGCAAAATGACCGGGACGATCAACGGCAAGGAAATCAAGCTCATTCAAGGTCCGTCATTGTCAGACGATGATGACTTGATGTATGTCAATGTGCGATTCATCGCCGAAGCATTTGGCGGAATTGTCGGCTTTGACAAGAGCACGCTTACGGTGACCCTTGATTTTGATTAAGATCAACTTGAGAAAGGGACCTTCCCCGCCCATCAGGCGCGGAGAGGTCCCTTTTTCGGTCGAGATCGTTCGGCTGCGGGGGCGATGTCGTCCCCTTCCAGTACTATTCCATTTCTAATTCGACCTCCTTTCTTCGTCCCCTCTCATCCGCATGCAGGCCATTGACACCGAGCCCGGCCATCTCTTATTCTTCCTTTGACCTGTCGAACGGGTGTTAGCCTAACGGAAGAGGATGATCCAACATGATGAACCGGACCGCGCCGGCCCCGATTTCCAGCGCTTCCTTCGAGAGCGCCTTCCAGCAGGCGGCGACGACGGAGAACCGGACGGCATTCCAGTATCTGATGTCGCTGTACAAGGGGAACTTCCTCAACCTGACGATCTCGATCGTCTTTTTCCTCGTCAAAAGCCTGCCCGTCTACGTGCTGCCGATCGTGACGGCCAACATGATCAACATCGTCGCGCAGCCGGACCAGCACAGCCTGCGGGAGCTGTGGATCAACTTCGCCGTGCTGATCGCCGTCGTCCTGCAGAACATCCCGACCCACGCCGCCTACGTCAGCTTCCTCAGCCGCGCGATCCGCTCGGTCGAGGCGGGCCTGCGCGGCGCGATGGTGCGCAAGCTGCAGCAGCTGTCGATCAACTCGCATCGCGAGCTCGCCGCCGGCCGGCTGCAGTCCAAGGTGCTGCGCGACGTCGAGGCCGTCGAGGGCATGAGCAAGCAGCTCATGCTGGCGTTCATCCCGGCCATCTTCAACGTCGTCATCGCCTTCGGGCTGACGCTCTACTCCAACTGGCTCGTCTCGCTCTTCTACGTGCTGACGGTGCCGGCGGCGATCGGCGTCATGCAGATGTTCAAGCGGCGCATCCGGCAGAGCAATCGCGAGTTCCGCAAGGAGATCGAGACGATGAGCAGCCACGTCTCCGAGATGGTGGAGATGATCCCCGTCACCAAGGCGCACGGGCTCGAGCAGGTCGAGATCGACCGCATCGACACGACGCTGCGGCGCCTGCAGGGCAAGGGGTACCGGATGGACCTCGTCGAGGCGTACTTCGGCGCCTCCGGCTGGGTGACGTTCCAGATCGTGCAGGTCGTCTGCCTGCTGTTCACCGCCTATCTCGCCTATACGGGCAGCATCCCGGTCGGCAACATCGTCATGTACCAGGGCTACTTCGGCATGATCCTCGGCTCGATCACGGCGCTCATCAACGTCTACCCGATGATCGCCAAGGGCACGGAGTCGATCTCCTCGATCACGGAGATCCTGCGCTCGACCGACATCGAGGACAACGCCGGCAAGCTCAAGCTGACCCGGCTGAGCGGGGAGTACCGCTTCGAGGACGTGCAGCTGAAGTTCCCGGACGGCGACCAGCATGTGCTCGAGGAAGTATCGCTCGACGTGCGCGCGGGCGAGTGCATCGCGTTCGTCGGGGAGTCCGGCGCGGGCAAGTCGACGATCCTCAACCTCGTCATCGGGTTCTTGAACCCGACCTCCGGACGGGTGCTCGTCGACGGCGTGCCGCTGTCCGCGCTTGATCTGTCCGAGTACCGCCGCCATCTGGCCGTTGTGCCGCAGACGAACATCCTGTTTTCCGGCTCGATCCGCGACAACATCACCTACGGCCTGCAGGGCATCACGGAGGAGCAGGTGATGGAGGCGGTGGAGCGGGCGCATCTGACCGAGATGGTCTCGCGCCTGCCGAAGGGCATCGACACGATGGTCGGCGAGCATGGCGGCAAGCTGTCCGGCGGCCAGCGCCAGCGGATCGCGATCGCCCGCGCGCTCGTGCGCGATCCGAGCGTCATCCTGCTCGACGAGGCGACGTCCGCGCTCGACAACGCCTCCGAGCATCATGTGCAGCAGGCGATGCAGCAGCTCATCCAGGGGCGCACGACGTTCATCGTCGCCCATCGCCTTTCGACGATCCGCCATGCGGACCGCATCGTCGTCATGAAGCGCGGACGCATCGCCGAGGTCGGCACGTTCGACGAGCTGATCGCGCGCAAGGGCGAATTCTACAACCTCAAGCAGCTTCAGATGTAGGCTTGGAGTATATGGTTTAAATAGTGCAAAAAAGCCTGCCGAAGCGGCAGGCTTTTTTTGCTTGATTTAAATCTGGACCGCGCATGCGGGAGTTCCGCCGCGCGCGTGAGCCGAGCAGGTTCAGCTTTTTTTGCGCAGCTCGAAAAACTCGCATTGCGCCCGCGCGTGGTAGGCGAGATCGGCGACGCCCGACTGCAGCACGACGGTGCGCTCGTCGAAGCGCACGATGCAGCTGCCGGACTCGACCATATGGTCGTCGCGGAAGACGCGGACCGGGATGCGCTCGTCGAGCGCTTCCTGGAAGTCGGCATCGGTATGGAGAGGTCGGATATAGGCCATGGCGGCGGCGCTCCTTTGCAAAGGGGGATGGCCCGGATCGGGCTTGGCTCCGGCCATTATACCATAGCTCAGGGCAGCTCGATATCGACGCTGCGGCTGGCCGCATTCCAGGAGACGGAGATGCCGAACGCCGCGGTCAGCGCGCGGATCGGCACGTAGGTCAGCCCGTCGCGCAGAATCGGCTGCAGCTCCGGAGCGGCGAGCTTGCCGTCGATCCACAGCTGCGGGAAGGAGTAGGCGCCCTTGCGCGGAGCGGGCGGCTCGGAGCGGATGAGCGCGCTCCACGACGCCTTGTCCCAGACGACGGACTTGCCGGCGAGCTTGGCGATGGAGCGCAGCGGCAGCAGGGCGCGCCCTTCCCGCAGGATGGGCCGCAGCGCCGCGTCCAGCGCGGGCTTGCCGTCCACGGACAGGAACGGCTCGGCGGCGGGGAGCAGCGACATCTCCCCTAACGTTCGGCTGCCATTGCCTCCATAGGCGACGTATAGGCTGAGAGAACCTTTTGATTCAAGGAATTTCATCGTTCCATCCTTTGCTTTGCCATAGGCGGGCAGCGTGATGGAGAAGTCGTAGTAGCCGAATTGCTGCGTGCCTGTGCCGATCAGCAGGGAGTGGTCATAGGGATAACCGGATGAATCCGAGGAGGAGGAATAGGTTTCGGCATTTGGCGTCCAATACACAAAGAGCTCCGGGGAGAAAAGGAGCGGATCATGTCCTTTCAGCCGAATCTTCTCTCCGAAGCGAGCGGTCGCGGGAATCTCGGCGATTTCCTCATTCCTGACGAACAGCGAGCTGTAGTCTTTCGACACGCTGATGTCGTCAAGCTGCAGGAAGGTGGAGCCGGATTCCAGGTACAGGCCGCCGGTCGAGCCGAAGATGGAGGCATCGCCCTTATTGGAGAAGGTCAGGCTGAGTCCATAGAAGAAGCTGTAAGGCGTAGAATCGAAAGCCTTGACGGGCTTGCCTTTCTTCGCAAAGGCTTGCACCATCCCGCAAACCTTCTTGATCCGCGCGGCATCCTCCTTGCGGGCTCCGTACAACTGGTCGTCGACGCCGCTTGCCCCGCCGATTAGCACCGACTTCAGCGTGCTCGGACCGCAGGACGCGGCCAGCTCCTTAAAGGAGGTCGCTGGCGTGGGAGAAGCAGTCGGCTTGACGGCCGCTGCGGGCGCTTGGGACCCTGCCGGCTCGGCAGCCGCTGCGGGCGTCGTAGCCGAGCCGGACAGCAGGAGCACGGCGAGCAGCATTCCGAGCGCGCTGCGGCCGGCGCGCCTCGTTCCGAGGGGGGCTTTTGCATGAGCATGGCGGACAGGCTTCATAAGCTCATCTCCTTTGATCGGTCATTCGGGCAGTCTCTGCTCCTCGGCCGGCGCGACGAGCTCGACCTTGATCCGGTCCGGATCCTCGAAAAAGAGGATGTACGTCCCCGCCCCGCCCGCATGGGGATGGCGGTCTTCATAGAGCAGGTTCATTCCTCTGGCGCGGACTTCGTCGGTCAGCCGGTCCACCTGCTCGCGCGAGGCGGCGTGGAAAGCGAGATGGTTCAGTCCGACCCGGGCACGGTGGTACGGCACGTCCAAGTATTTCTCTTTCGCTTGCACGAACACGAGGTAGGTCGAGCCGTGCTTCCAGCTGCGGCCCTCCGGCCATTCCTGAAAGGGCTCGTACCCGAGCTCGCCGAGGAACCAGCCCCAAAAGGAAGCGGACTTTTGCAGATCGGAGACATATAGTTCGATGTGATGCAGCATGAATTCTCTCTCCTTGGCGCTGTAGTGGAGCCTGAGGAGCGGGGCTCTTATTTTCCTTTCCTTTAGACGTAAAGGGAATGGAAAGGTTTCTGTGATCTTCCAAAATCCGGATGAACTGTGATAGGGTAGGGCGAGGAGGGATGCATCTATGGATCTGGAGCGGGAAGTGCAGGACTTGAAGCGGCGGGTCGAGGAGTTGGAGGAGCGGGAGCTGGCGACGTCGGAGCGGGGATATGGGCCGGTCGGGCGCAGGGACACCGGGCTCGGGGGTAAGTTTTTAATCGGCATCGGCATCGGCGCGGCCGTGCTGGTTCTACTTCTATTTACGATAGGCGTCATTCAGTTCATCCGCGTTTGAGGAAAGAAAAGTCCAAAAGCCCATCCGGCGGGGAAACCCGTTTGGGTGGGCTTTTGACGCGGAACGGCAAGGCAATGGGCCTCGCGGCTGGACTCGGGGCGAATGCCGGAGCGATCAGCAGCCGAGCTCTTCGTGCCGGACGCTGGAATCCTCGATCTGGATCGTGCAGTGGCGGATGCCGTGCCCGTCCCGCAGGAGGGCGATCGCCTGCTGCAGGACGCGGCGGCTGTCGGCGTCGTCCTCGACGAGCAGATGGCAGGTCATGGCGTCGAAGCCGGAGGTGATCGTCCAGATATGGAGATCATGCACGTCGATGACGCCGGGCAGCGACTCCAGCTCGAGCTGCACCCGCTGCGTGTCCACCGTCTCGGGAGCGCCTTCCATGAGGATATGGACGGTGCTTCGGAGCATGCCCCAGGCGCTTTTTACGATCAGCAGCGACACGAGCACGGAGATCGCCGGATCGGCCCAGTACCAGCCGAACGCCCACATCAGCGCCCCGGCCGCGATCGCGCCGACCGAGCCGAGAGCGTCGCCGAGCACATGCAGATAGGCGCTCTTCAGGTTGACGTTGCCCTTCACGTCGCCCTGGCGCATCAGGAACCAGGCGCTGGCGAGATTGGCGAGCAGCCCGACCGCGGCGATTAGCAGCATCGAGCGGCTGGCGACCGTCGGCGGCTCCCAGAATCGGCCCCAAGCCTCGACGACAATGAAGATCGCGATGGCGATCAGCGTCGCGCCGTTGAACAAGGCGGCCAGAATCTCGAACCGGCGGAAGCCGAACGTGCGCTTCGGCGAGGAAGGGCGGGCGGCGAAGCCGACGGCGACGAGGCTCAGCAGCAGCGCGCCGGCGTCGCTGAGCATATGGCCGCTGTCGGACAGCAGCGCCAGGCTGCCCGTCGCCAGGCCGCCGACGAACTCCAGCACCATGATGCCGGTCGTAATGAGGAGGGCGATGAGCAGTCCGCGCTTGTTGCCGCTCCCGCCTCCGTGGAAATGACCGTGCCCGGCGTGGGAGTGGCCGTGATTGTGGGAGTGGCTATGGCCCGCGTGGGAGTGGCTGTGTCCGTTGCCGGAGTGGCTATGGCCTGAGTGGGAATGGCTGTGTCCGTCGTGGGAGCGGCTATGGGCAGAGCGGGCGTGGCTGTGTCCGTCGTGGGAGCGGCTGAGGTGGTCATGGTTGTGGGTTTGCCCTGGCTCTGCCTGCCCAAGGCTGCGCGTGCTTTCGAATGGAGGCGTGTCCTTTCCAACTCTGCGCCTTAGATCCGGTTCATGACTCATCATGAGCCTCCTTATCCCTTGATAATATATGAGCATTTGTTCATATATTGAGTTTAGTTGAGCCGCCTCGTCATGTCAAGCCGTGAGGGAGGCTGAATAGAGAGTTGAGAACGGCGCTCGCCTGGAGAACCATGCGCTTCCCATTCGATGCCAACGACTCCTCAGACGCTTAGCCGCCCTTTTTTCGCGTCTCCAAAAATCGAACGACTCCTCAGACGCTTAGACTAGCAATTCGCCTCTTTCCGCATGTTTTTCCGGCGTTTTGGCATGGCTAAGCTCCTCGCGCGTCGTTAGATTTTGAAGCTGTCCCATTTAGGGCTGCTAACGATCTGATTCGTCGTCAGCAGCCGTCATGTATCGACCGGAGAAGCCGCTTGCAAAACGGAGCGCCTTCCGCTGGAGCGAAGGTGCGATGCACGCGATCGGGACGAAGCGCGACGAAGAGGCCGGCATGGTTTATCGCTCGAATAGCTGCAAAAAAGCCCCGATCCAAGCTGCGAATCAGGGCGGATCGCAGCTGTTCGAGGCTGATTGCTCTTATGGCCAGGAGGACCGCGGCGCCATCCCCGCAAAGGCTCCGCACCGGGACATTCGCGCAGCGCTTAGCTCCGCAGCAGCGCCGGGTCGAAGTCGGGGACAAGGCCCTCGCGGGCGGCGCGGCCGAGCAGCGACTCGACGGCGGCCAGCCCGTCCTCGCCGAGCGACCGGGTGAACTCGTTGACGTAAAGCGCGATGTGGGAACGCGCGACGTCCGGCGACATCTCTTGGGCGTGCTCGCGTACATAGCCCGCCGATTCGTCCGGATGCGCCCAAGCGTATTCGACCGAGGCGCGCGTCCAACGGGCCAGCGACTCGACGTCCATGCCGCGGCGGGCGATGATCGCGCCGAGCGGGATCGGCAGGCCGGTGTCGGCCTCCCACCAGACGCCCATGTCGGCCATGAGCGTCAGGCCGTAGTCGGGATAGGTGAAGCGCGCCTCGTGGATGACGAGGCCCGCATCGACGCGGCCGTCCCGGACGGCGGGCATGATTTCGTGAAAAGGCAGGACGACGATGCGCGGCGGCTCGCCGGTGATCTGCTGCGCCGTCCACAGCCGGAACAGCAGGTACGCCGTGGAGCGGTCGCTCGGCACGGCGACCGTCCGGCCGCTCAGCCAGGACGGGTCCATGCCCGGCGCAGCAGCGCCGACATGGGAGCGAGCCGCTCCGGCTGACGCGTCGGCCGACGGGCGTGCCGCTGCGCCGCTGCCGCCTTGCGAGCTCGCCGCAGCATCTCCGGCTTCTCGCCGATCCGTTCCTGCGGTCGGCTCCGCCGCGCCGCCAACTTCCGCCCGCTCCGCAGCGATCCGGCCGCCGCCGGCCGTCAGCACGAGCGGGCCGCAGCCGCGGCCGAGCGCGCCGCCGCATGGGATGAGGGCGTAGCGGTCCAGCACGTAGGGGAGAGCGGCATACGAGATCTTCATGACCTCGGGTCCTTCGCCGCGAGCGGCCCAGCCGTTGGTGACGTCGATGTCGGCGTACGTCACGTCGAGCTCGGGCGCGCCCGCGATCAGGCCGTGCGCCCAGGCATGGAACACGAAGGTATCGTTGGGACAAGGAGAATAAGCGATTTTCATCTTCATCGGATGTTCAGCACCTCCGGCAAAATCGCGGCCGTCCGCTCCAGCGCCGCCAGCGCGTCGCCGATGCGCCAGGCGTCGCGGTCGCGCGGACCGACCGCGTTCGAGATGGCGCGGACCTCCATCGCCTCGATGCCGTGCATCGAGGCGGCGAGCGCCGCGCCGTAGCCTTCCATCGCCTCCGCCGCCGCGCCGGGCACCCGGCGCAGCAGCTCGGCGGCCGTCTCTCCGCTGCCCGTCACCGTGGACAGCGTCAGCACCGGCGCCGCTGTCGCGGCCATGCCGGCCTGCCGCAGCGCCTCGGCCAGCGCCTCGGCGACTTCGCGGTCCGTCTTCACGCGCCACGAGCCGAAGCCGAGCTCGTCCACGCTGGCGAAGCCCTGCGCGGTCTCCGCTCCGAGATCGGCGCATACGATCTCGGTCGCGACGACGACGGAGCCGATCGGCGCGGCTCCGGGGAAGCCGCCGCCGATGCCGGCGCTGACGACATAGCGCAGCGGCGGCCCGCCGGCGATCGCCAGCGCCGTGCTGGCTGCCGCAGCGGCCGGGCCGACGCCGCCGGCGACGACGATGTAGCGCCCGACCCGGCGCAGGGGGCCCTCCGCCTCGCCGCAGCTTTCTTCGGGGCAAGCCTTCATCAGGCCCCGCACGACGGCATCCCGCTCCGCTTCGACGGCGGCGACGATCAGGACATAGGCGGGCGGGTCGGGCAGGATACGTTTTTTCATTCGGAATGGACCTCTTTCCTCGGATGTGCCGCCTGCCGGTCCTCGGGCCGCATAGGCGCGGCGAGGCCGGGGCAGGTTCGGCTGCTTCCTCTAACAATACTCCTGCGGGCTGCCGGATTCAAGGAAGCCGCGCGTCAGGACGGAAAACGGCGTGAGCGCGTGGGAGGCGGCGCGGCGCAAGGGAGAGGGGGCGAAGCGGGGGAGCATGCCGCATCACCGGCGAAAAAGAGGGCTGCGGCGGAGGCCGGATCAGCGGCGGGGAAAATCGTGAAGTCGGCGAATGTTGAGAATTGGCAAAGCTCGTCTTCCTGCGTATGGTAGCCTGAGAGAGGAGGATAGGTTAGCATGGAGAAAAAAGCAAAGCGGAGCCTAGAGAGCCCCGGCCGGCCTCGTTCTGCCGCAACCGAAGCCGACGCAACCAAAGCCGACGTCGCATTGGCGCCCCCCCAAAACCGAAGCCGTCGCAGCCGAGTCCGCCGCCGCCTCGGCGACCCCCGCAACCGGAGCGGCCGCAGCCGAAGTCATTGCCGCATCGGCGCCCTCCGCAACCGAATCCGCCGCACTTGAGTCCGCCGCCGCCTCGGCGACCCCCGCAACCGGAGCGGCCGCAGCCGAAGCCACCGCCGTCTCGGCGCCCCCCGCAACCGAATCCGTCGCACCCGAGTCCGCCACCGCATCCGCGCGCCCGCAACCGAACCCGCCGCGGACCGTCCCGCTCCGATCGCGCCTATGCTGCGCCTTCGCGTCTGAATAACGGCCGCTAATCGCGCAAGCGCCGCGCCGTAGGGCCGCTTCGGGCTTCGTCTACCATGGCTGAAGGGAGGATCTTCATGAAAAGCAGCTGGTTCCGCAAGCTTCTGCTCTCGTACCTTCCCGCTTTTTTCATCGTCGTGTCGATCCTGTTCGTCGTCTTTTTCCAAGCTCTGAACGAGCAGAGCCGCAAGGAAGCGGCCAAGGCGAACGACTTCCTCGTGCAGCAGGCGATCCGCCATGCCGACAACTCGTTGCGCGCCATCGACTACCGCATCCTGCAGGACATCCTCGGCTCCGCCGTGCTCAAGGACTTCTACCGGGCGGAGGCGGAGGACGTCTTCGTCAACCTGCAGGCGGACCGGCTGATGGACTCATGGGCGTTCGGCAATCCCGCCATCGACTCCATTTATTTGTACCGCCCCCGCGACGGCTTTGTCTTCGGCGACGGCTCGCTCAAGACCGAGCCGTTCCGCGACGCCGCCTTCCTCCGATCCTATCTCGACGGGGAGCGGCCGATCGGCCAATGGAGCGACAAGCGCTCGTTCCAGCCGTATGCCATGTCCAAGCCGGCGGAGGTGATGACGATCGTGCGGGCTTACCCGGGCTTTTCCAGCGTCAAGACGGGCTACGTCGTCGTAAACGTCAGCCTGTCCAAGCTGGGGCAGGAGCTGGCTTCCATGTACGACCCCGGCCAGACGTTCATCGCCATGTCCGACCGCAGCGGCCAGCCTGCGATCGGGCCGAGGCTGGACGGCGGCGAGCTCGTGCTGGCCCAGTATGTCTCGCCGTACACAGGCTGGACGGTTTCCAGCGGCCCGACGGGCAAAGGGCTGAAGCTGACGCTCGACCTGTACAGCGTCTGGCTCGTGCTGGCGCTGGGCGCCGTCCTGCTCGGCATCGCCTGGGTCGTGCATGTCACCCGCCGCAATTACCGGCCGATCAGCCAGCTCGTCTCGCTGATCCGCTCCAGCTCGCTCGTGCCGCAGGACGGCCCGGGAGCCGACCGCAACGAGCTCGGCTTCATCCGCCTGTCGCTGGAGCAGCTCATGGAGGAGATGAAGCGCTCCAAGCAGCAGGACACGGAGAACCGGCTGCTGCGCAAGCGGCATCGCTTTCTGGAGGCGCTGGCGGGCGGCGCTCCGATCTCCCAGGCCGAGTGGGAGTCTGATCTGGAGCGTCTTGGCTTCGAGCCCCGCGGGCGGACGGCGTTTGCGTGGACGCTGGAGATCGACCGACATGCCGCTTTTTGCCGAGCCTACACCGCCCACGACCAGGCGATGCTCAAGTTCGTGCTCGCAAGCGTCGTGACGGAGACGGTGCAGGGCGGCGGCGGAGCGGCTTGGGCGGAATGGACGGGAGACCGGCGCATGAGCGCGATCGTCTGGCTGCCGCCGGAAGCGGGGCTGGACGAGGCGAGGCGGCTGGCCGCCGAGGCGTCGGACTGGATCCGCGACAACCTGGCGTTCGGCGCCACGATGGCGCTGCACGGTCCGGCCGGACCGCTCGAGGAGATCCGCCGCTCGGCGGACATCGCCGCCAGCCTGCTGGCCTACAAGGCCGCGCTCGGCACGGGCGAGGTCATCACGCCGGATCGTCTCGGCAGCGGGGGCAGTCCGCTGCATGATCATTTCGGCACGATCCAGCAGCTCGCCCAGGCGTTCCGCACGGGCGACCCCGGCTGGAGGGAGCGGCTGCGCAGCCTGTACGCGCAGATCCGCCAGTCCTGCTTCTCGCGTCAGGAGATCGAGAGCCTGCAGCAGGTGCTGTACCAGCAGATGGATCGGATGTTCCTGGAGCTGGCCAAGGAGTACTGGACGGCGTGGAAGGAGGCGGAGGCGGAGCTGCTCGCCCTCGACCGGGAGTGGGAGGCGCTGGACGAGCTGGAGGCAGGCTGCCTCGGCGCGCTGGAGCGGATGGACGCGCGGATGAGCGAGCTGCGCGACTCGCAGTCGGCCCGCAGCGAGATCGCTCAGATCCGGGCCTACATGGAGGAGAACTTCGGCAGCCCGGAGCTGTCGCTGGACTATTTCGGCGATCGCTTCTCCATCCATCCCAAGACGATCAGCAAGCTGTTCAAGGAGCAGTTCGGCGAAAACTTCATCGACTTCCTGATGGGGCTTCGGATGGAGCAGGCGAAGCGCATGCTCGGCGAGCCGTCGCTGTCGCTGCAGGAGATCAGCCGGCACATCGGGTATTACAACTACAATTCCTTCAACCGCGCGTTCAAGAACCATACCGGCATGTCGCCGAGCGATTTCCGCAAGCGGGCGCCGCGACCGAGCGCCGGGTGATCCGCAGCCTTCCGGCCTTCCGGCCTTGCCTACGCCATTTGGCGCAGGCAAGGCTTTTTTCTATTCCGCTCGCCGATCGGGTCAGATAATATGACGCGGACGTCACAGAGACGGCTGCGGCCGGATCGGAATGGCGGCCGTTTCGGCCTGAAACGGCGCGGAGAAAATCGTGAAGTCAACGAATCTTACGCATTGCGGCTGCGGAGGCGGGCGGGCTACCATCGAATCAGCGACGCCGGCCGCCCGGGCCGAGCCGGTCCCATCCAAGCGGTTGCGAAAGGAGATGCCTATGGCTCATGCATGGACAAGGGTCAAGCGCAGCTGGGAGCTGTACGTGCTGCTGCTGCTGCCTGTCCTGTATCTGATCGTCTTCAAGTACGTTCCGATGTTCGGCGTCCTGATCGCCTTCAAGGATTTCAACATCGTCCAGGGCATCCTCGGGAGCCCATGGGTCGGCCTCAAGCATTTCGAGGCGCTGTTCCGCTCGCCGAACTTTCCGATCCTCATCCAGAACACGCTGCTCATCAGCCTGTACTCGCTCGCAGCGGGCTTCCCGGTGCCGATCCTGCTGGCGCTGGCGCTGAACGAGGTGCGGACCGGACTGTTCAAGCGATCGGTGCAGCTCGTCACCTACGCGCCGCATTTCATCTCCACCGTCGTCATGGTCTCGATCCTCATCCTGATGCTCTCGCCGCATGTGGGCATCGCCGACCGGCTGTACGGCCTGTTCGGCTGGACCGCGCCCAACTTCATGGGCGAGCCGGGCTTCTTCAAGTCCATCTACGTCTGGTCCGGCGTCTGGCAGGAGATGGGCTACGCCTCGATCATCTATATGGCGGCGCTGGCCGGCGTCGATCCGTCGCTGTACGAGGCGGCGAGGATGGACGGCGCGTCGAGGCTGCGCAAGATGCTCCACATCGACCTGCCCGCGCTCGTGCCGATCACCGTCATCCTGCTCATCCTGAGCCTCGGCAACATCATGGGCGTCGGCTTCGAGAAGATCTACCTCATGCAGAACCCGCTCAACGTCGCCACCTCCGAAGTCATCGCGACCTATGTGTACAAGGTCGGCCTGCTCGGGGCGAACTTCAGCTTCTCGTCCGCCGTCGGCCTGTTCAATTCCGTCATCAACCTCATCCTGCTCGTCGCGGTCAACACGATCTCCCGCAGGGTGTCGCAGAACAGCCTGTGGTAAAAGAAGGGAGGATGCCCATGCTCCGCTCCCGGCGCATCAAGGAGCCGATCGGCGACCGCATGCTCGTCGCCGCCATCTACGCGGCGCTCGCTCTTGTCGCCGTCGCCGTCGCCTATCCGCTGCTCTACATCGTAAGCTCGTCCTTCAGCTCTCCGCGAGCGGTCGTCTCCGGACAGGTGTGGCTGCTGCCGGTCGATTTTTCGCTGCGGGCCTATGCCTCGATCTTTCAGAGCTCGCAGCTCATGCTCGGCTACTGGAACAGCATCGTCTACACCGTCGTCGGTACGTTCCTGAACGTGGCGTTCACGGTGCTCATGGCCTTTCCGCTGTCGCAGCGGCGCCTGGCCGGAAGAGGCTTCTTCATGGTGCTGATGATGACGACGATGTTTTTCAGCGGCGGCCTCATTCCCACCTATCTGCTCGTGAAGGAGCTGCATCTGCTCGATACCCGCTGGGCGATGTGGCTGCCGCGCGTGTTCTCGGTATTCCAGGTCATCGTCGCCCGCACCTTCTTCCAGACGTCGATTCCGGCCGAGCTGCAGGAAGCCGCCGAGATCGACGGCTGCCGCGATATCCGCTACCTGTGGAGCGTCGTGCTGCCGCTGTCCAAGCCGATCCTCGCCGTGCTCACGCTCATGTATGCGGTCGGCCACTGGAACGCCTATTTCGACGCGCTCATCTACCTGCGGTCGGAGCATCTGTTCCCGCTGCAGTACGTGCTGCGCAACCTGCTCATCCTGAACGCGTCGGATCCGGAAATGCTGGCCAATACGACCAAGGGGATGCGCGACCAGGGCTTTGAGCAGGCGCTGAAGTATGCGCTCATCGTCGTCGCCAGCGTGCCGGTGCTGGTTCTGTATCCGTTCGTGCAGAAGCATTTCGCCAAGGGCGTCATGGTCGGCTCGCTGAAGGGTTGACCGGCGCGCGGCTTCAAGGAGGTGAGGCTTTCCGTCTGCGCGCCTCTTCCCTGGGAGGAGGCGCGGGAGACAGCACGGCCGGCTCGTCCGCGAAAAGCCGGACGGGCCGGAGCAAGGCTGCGCATGATTGGATTGGACCATATCGAAGGGGGCTGAGCGTATGGGATGGAAGCGCGAGGGGAAGCGGCTGGCCGTGCTGCTGGCGGCGACGGGCCTGCTGCTGGGAGCTTGCTCGAGCGGCAGCGAGAACGGAGCGGCCGGGGGCGAGGCAGCGGGAGCGGCGGAGGACGGAAAGCCGGTCGAGATGACGTTTTTTGCCGTCCAGGGCAAGGCTCCGCTGGAAGAGAACGAGTATACGAAGCGGGTGGAGGAGAAGTTCGGCGTCAAGATCAAGTGGGATCTCGCTCCGCAGGACGCGCTCAAGGACCGGCGGCAGCTGCTGCTGGCCAGCGGCGACTACCCGGAGGTGTTCCTCGAGGGCAAGTTCTCCAACACCGACCTGCTGACGTACAGCAAGCAGGGGGTGCTGATTCCGCTCAACGGCTTGATCGACCAGTACGCGCCCAACCTGAAGGCGCTCATGGAGAAGAAGCCGTACTTGAAGGAGTCGATGACGGCTCCCGACGGCAACATTTACGGCATCCCGCGCTTCAACGAGTGCTACCACTGCACTTATTCCGAGAAGTACTGGATGAACAAGGACTGGCTCGACAAGCTCGGGCTGCAGGTGCCGACGACGACCGACGAGCTGTACGAGGTGCTCCGGGCCTTCAAGACGAAGGATCCGAACGGCAACGGCAAGGCCGACGAGATCCCGCTTACGGGGGCTCCGAACAAAAACGTCTGGAACGGCAATTTCGACGCTTATTTGATGAATGCCTTCATCTATAACGACAACGACAAGTACCTGACGCTCCAGGACGGCCAGGTCGGCTTCGCGGCCGACAAGCCGGAGTGGAGGGAGGGCCTCGCCTATATGCGCAAGCTGTACAAGGAAGGGCTCATCGATCCGGCCGCGTTCACGCAGAACGACCAGGCGATCAGCCAGCTCGGCAATCGCGAGGGAGATGAGATCGTCGGCTCGATGACGACGGCGCTGCTCAGCTATCTCGTCAATGTGTGGGACGACGGCATCACGCGCCATCAGCATTGGGTCGCCGTGCCGCCGCTCAAGGGACCGGGAGGCGTGCAGCTGACCGGCGTGCAGCAGGGCATCACCGACTTCGCCTTCGCGCTGACGAACAAGGCGTCCGAGCGGCAGCAGATCGCGGCGATTCAGCTCGTGGACTACGCGTTCAGCGAGGAAGGCGCGCTGCTGAGCGAATACGGCGTCCAGGAGGGCATCGGCTGGAACAAGGCGAAGGAGGGCGAGCTCAACATCTGGGGCAAGCCGGCCAAGTACAGCTTCGACAACCTGCCGCCCGCCGACGAGAACGAGATCCGCAACGACAGCTGGTCGCTGCTCGGACCGAAGGATATGTCCAAGGAGTTCCGCGACGCGTTCGCCTCCAGCCAGAACCCGCTCAGCTCGAAGGGCTACGAGACGCGGCTCGCCCAAGCGACCAAGCTGTACGAGCCGTACGCTCCCGCGGAATTCTATCCGTCCGGCGCGTACCTGCGGCCGGAGGATACGGAGACGGCGGCCCAGCTGACGACGGGAATCAAGGAGTACGTCATGACCAACCTCGCCCAGTTCGTCATCGGCAACAAGGATCTGGACACGGATTGGGACGCGTATGTCAAAGGCTTCGACGGCCTGAACCTGAAGCAGTACATCGACATCTATCAGGCGGCCATCGAGAAGAAGTAGCCGAGCACGCGAAGCGGCGTGAAAACGAGAAAAAACCGGCGGAAAGAGCCGGTTTTTTCTCGTTTTTCGCGATGCGCTTCAATCCGCTCCGAGCCGGAGCCCTTCCGGCCGGCCGGCCGGAAGGCGTCATTCCTCCCGCAGCGAGATGTTGCCCGAGCCGGTGCTCAGCTTCACCTGCACCTGGCCGTCGCCGAAGACCAGCTCGCGCGATTTGCGCTCGCCGTCCTCGTCCTCGTTCCAGTCGCTGCGGAAGCGGCCGGAGCCGACCGAGTACTGGACCGTCGCGGAGGCCGGGGCGACTCTCGTCGCCAGCGTAATGTTGCCGCTGCCGCTGCTCGCGGTGACCGGCAGCTCCAGCCGGTCCATCTCGGCCCGGATGTTGCCGCTGCCCGCATCGAGCTGGAGGGCGGCCAGCACGTCTTCGAGCGAGATGTTGCCGCTGCTCGCCTTGGCCGCCAGCTCCTCCGCGACGACGCCTTCGCCGTCGATGCTGCCCGAGCCGGACCGCAGGCTGATGACGCCGCCTTTGACGCCGCTCAGCTCGATGTCGCCGGAGCCGGTCTTGAACGTCAGTTCCCCGGCCTCGACCCCTTGGGCGTCGATATCGCCGCTGCCGAGCTCCGCTTGCAGCGCTTCGAACTTCCGCGCCGGGACCTCGATGCGCATCGTCACGTTCACGATGTTGAAGCCGAACGTGAAGACGCCGCCTTCCTTGCCCTTGACCGTCAGCTCGTCGCCTTGCGGATCAAGCTCCAGCTTGATCTTGTCAAGCGACTTCTTGCTCGCGCGGCCGGTGATCGTCGCGACGATCTTGTCGTCGCTCGCGCCTGCCGCCAGCTCGATGTCCATGCTGCCGGCCTCCGCCCGAAGGCGCGAGATGCCGTCCGCCGGCACCTCCTCGCTCAGCCTCACTTCTTCCGTGCCGAACTGGAGGAGCGACTCCCGGTCGCCTTGGCCAAACGTCACGCCGGCGCCGATCAAGCCGCCGAGCAGCAGGATCAGGCCGAGCAGGACGACGTTCCTCATGCTGCGGTTCATCTCGCCACGCTCCTTTTCATCATCTTCGTGTTGGCCAGCAAATACTTCAGCGTCAGCCGCATGATGCCTCCGGTCAGCTTATAGGCCGCGGCTCCGAGCAGCAGCCCGAGTCCGCCGGCGATCATCGCGCCGAAGACAGCGAGCGGCATCGCGATCGCGTCGCCGGTCCATCCTTCCAGCAGGACCGCGAAGGCGGCGATGACGAACGAGCCGGCGACCGCCCACAGCGCGAGCAGCAGCCCGAGCAGGGCGAGGTACGGACCGAGCACGAACACGAGATTGAAAAAGCCGAGCCCGACCGCGGCGAACACCGCCCTCGAGACGAGCCGCACGCCTCCGCCTCCTTGGCTGGCTGCCTCGACGCGGTAGCCGAGCAGCAGCTCGCGCGCGACCGCCCGCGGATCGCCGAGCTCCGCCGCTGTCTGCTCCTCCGGCTGCCCCTGCTCCGCCGCGATCCGAAAATGCTCCTCGTAGTCATACATCCATTCCCGCCGCTTCGCCTCGGGAACGGGGGCGAGCTGCTGCCACAGCTCGTTCAAGTAATGCTCCCTCGTCATCGTTCCACACCTTCCTTGATCAATTCGTCGACGGCATGCGAGAAGGTCCGCCACTCGCGCACGAGCTCCATCAGATGCTGATGCCCGAGCGGCGTCAACTTGTAGTACTTGCGGGGAGGTCCTTCCGGCGATTCGCGCAGGTAGGTCGTGAAGTACCCTTCCTGCGTCAGCCGGTTG
This sequence comes from Paenibacillus sp. B01, assembly GCF_009649995.1. Taxonomy (NCBI): domain Bacteria; kingdom Bacillati; phylum Bacillota; class Bacilli; order Caryophanales; family Paenibacillaceae; genus Paenibacillus; species Paenibacillus sp. B01. Next base: position 523,741 of record NZ_CP045802.1, read on the forward strand.
AGCAGCGGATAGACGCTGCCGACCGCGACCTCGAACTTGGACGACATGGCCACCGCCAGCTCGTAGCCGTAGCGGTCCTCCCAAGCGGTCAGGGAGAGGACGCACAGGTCGAGCACGCCTTTTTTGAATTGCACGTTCATCCGCATGGCTCCTATCTTATGCACGGTATTGATTAATGTGTAATAGCTGTCGATGAGGAATACCGTTCGCTGGAACCAACATACCATGCGCTATTCATCATGGCAAGATAGCGGCGCGAAAATCGGACGAAAGCCCGGCGGCCCCTCCGTCTCGAGACGGAGGGGCTGCCGAACCAACACCTGAAAAAATCAAACCTCACCCCTGAAGTTCCTGCCTTGTTGCAACCGCTTCACGAGCGCATAATCCAGATATAACTTGCCAAGGGGGACTTGAAAGGTGGAAAAACAGATGAGAAGGTCCGAAAAGAAAGCTCTGAAGAAATCCGCGCTGCTGCTGACGGCAGGCGCGCTGGCGGTCGGCCTCGCGGCATGCGGCAGCGGCAACGAGCCGGCGGCCAATACGGGCGGCGCGTCCAACGAGGCGGCAGCCAATACGGGAGCCTCCGGCGGCGACAGCGGCAAAAAAGTGACGATCACGTTCCAGAACATCTACCCGGATGAAACCTCCGTGACGAACAAGATCATGAAGGAGCTCGTCGCCGACTACGAGGCGGCCAACCCGAACATCAAGATCGAGCTCGACTCGCTCAATACCGACCAGCAGAAGCTGAAGCTGAAGACGCAAGCGGCCTCCAAGGAAGTGCCGGACATCACGATCGTGAATCCGGCCGCCCAGATGAAGCCGTTCGTCGACGCGGGCGTGCTTGCGCCGCTCAACGACATGCTCGACCAGAACGGCCTGAAGGATACGTTCCAAAAAGGGCTGCTCGACTACTACAGCTTCGACGGCAACGTATACGCCCTGCCGGACGGCAACAACATCGAGGTCGTCTACTATAACAAGGACCTGTTCGCCCAAGCGGGCATCACCGACGTGCCGAAGACGTTCGACGAGATGCTCGAGGACGTCAAGGCGCTCAAGGCGAAAGGCATCACGCCGATCGCGATCGGCGAGAAGGATACATGGACCGGCTCGTTCCTGTTCATGAACATCCTGCTCCGCACGAACGGCGGCCCGGGCTTCCTGCAGGACGTCATGGACGGCAAGAAGGACTTCAACGATCCGGCATTCACGGAAGCGGTCGACGCGTTCCAGGAGCTGGTGCAGGCCGGCGCGTTCCCAGAGGGCGCGACGAGCATCGACGCCAACGCAGGCGGCAACATTTTCAAGACGGGCAAAGCGGCCATGTTTATCATCGGCTCGTGGGAAACAGGCAACATCGACGCTTCCAGCGTAGCGGGCAAGGTCGGCGCGTTCTCCTTCCCGACGGTGAACGGCAAGGGCGACGTCAACCAGTTCATGCTGGCGCCGGGCTCCGGCTTCGCGATCAGCGCGAACAGCAAGCATCCGCAAGAAACGAAGGACTTCCTGAACTACTTCATGACGAACTTCCCGAAAAAGAAATTCGAGCTGAAGGACGCAGTCGGCCTCGGCCAAGTCGTCGAAGGCGACTTCGCGGCAGCGGGCTACTCCGATCTGGCGGTCGGCATCCTCGATCTGTTCAAGAGCGTCAGCGGCGGCGACCTCGCCTTCGACAACACGATGAACCCGGCCGTAGCCCAGGCTCATCTGAGCAGCATCCAGAACCTTTTCGTGCAGAAGGTCGATTCCAAGCAAGTGGCGAAAGAGCATCAGGACGCGTTCGCGGCCAACAAGTAAGCCTGCGATAGGCAGCTAGCCGGCCCCCTGGCCGGAAGAAAGGCCGGGCGGCAAGGACGGTTTCCCCGAAAGGGGGCTGTCCTTGCCTTTTCGGCACAGCGGACGGCTCTCGTCCGCTGCGGGAGAGGAGTAGAGATAAAACCATGAATGTGCTCAAAGTGCGTTGGTGGACGATCGGAATCTTCGTGCTTCCTTGTCTGCTGCTGTATATGATGATGGTATTCGTCCCGATCGTCATCTCGGGCTATACGAGCCTGGTCGAGTGGGACGGCATCGGCGTCAACAAGACGTTCGTCGGCCTCGACAACTACGTCGACATCCTGTTCCATGACCCGCATTTCTGGCCGGCGGTGCGCCGCACGCTGATGTACGCGGTGTTCTCCATGGCGGAAATTCCGATCTGCCTGCTGTTCGCGATCCTGATCAACCGCTACGTCAAGCGCGGCAACCGGCTCGTGTCGATCTACTTCATGCCGGTCATCCTGTCGGTCGTCATCATCGGCCAGCTGTGGAAGACGATCTACAACCCGCTCGACATGGGCGGCATGATCAACGGCATCCTGAACGCGCTCGGCATGCAGGAGCATATGCGCGCCTGGCTGAGCTCGCCGCAGTTCGCGATGTACTGCCTGTACTTCGTCTCGCTCTGGCAGTATTTCGGCTATCACCTCATCATCCAGTTCACCGGCGTCCAGAACATCCCGTCCGACATCTACGAGGCGGCCAAGATCGACGGCGCGGACGGCTTCAAGGCGGACCGCTACATCACGCTGCCGCTCATCGTGCCGGTGTTCAAGATTTCCATCGTGCTGGCGTTCATCGGCTCCCTGCAGGCGTTCGACCTCATCATGGTCATGACCGGCGGCGGACCGGCTCACGCGACGGACGTCATCTCGACGCTCATGTACAACAACACGTTCCTGACCTTCAAGTACGGGTACGGCAGCGCCTTGGCCATGACGCTGGTGTTCATCTGCCTGGCGTTCACCTTCGTCATCAACGGCGTCTTCAACCGCATCGAGAAAAAGGTCGGCTAAGGGGGAGATACGGTCTATGGCATCCATCAAAAAAGGAGTCGTGTATCTTCTCCTCGGCATCCTTGTCGTCACGCAGGTGTACCCGCTGCTCTGGCTCATCCTGTATTCCTTCAAGACCAATGAGGAAATCCTAGGCGGGAGCTTCTTCGCGCTCCCGGCGTCTCCGCGCTTCGCGAACTATACGGAGGCGTACGAGCAGGGCAACTATCTGCGCTATCTGTTCAACAGCATCTTCGTCACCGTCATCACGATGGTCGTCGTCATCGTGCTGGCGTCGATGGTCGCCTATGCGATCTCCCGCTTCCGCTGGAAGCTGGCGCCGGCCGCGCTGCTCGTCTTCATGCTCGGCCTCATGATCCCGATGCAGGCGACGCTGCTGCCGCTGATGGTCATGTTCAAGAACATCGGCATCCTCAACACGCATTGGTCGCTCATCCTGCCGTACATCGCGTTCCAGACGCCGGTCGCGGTGTTCATCCTGAGCGGCTTCATGAAAGGCATCCCGCATGAGATCGAGGAGTCGGCGTTCATGGACGGCGCGAGCGTGTACCGGATCTTCCGCAGCATCATCCTGCCGATCTCGGTGCCGCCGATCATGACCGTCTGCATCCTGACGTTCATCAACATCTGGAACGAGTACATCCTGGCGGCGACGTTCATCTCCTCGGAGCGGCTCAAGACGCTGCCGTTCGGCGTCAACAGCTTCGTCAGCCAGTACACGACCAATTACGGCAACATCGGCGCGTTCCTCGTGATGGGCGCGATTCCGGTCATCCTGATCTACTTCATCCTGTCCGAGCGCATCACCAAGGGCATGGTGGCCGGCGCCGTCAAGGGCTGACGCTCTCGGCAGAGCCGGGCAGGGCCGGTTCTGCCGGAGCGGTCCGGAGCCTTCATCGTCAACCGCTTCATTCGGTTCATCCGCTTCAAAAGCGAACCCCGCCTCCCGCGCGAATTTTTTTCGCGCGGGAGCGCGGGGCTTTGCCGTCATTCTGCCGTCCAAAGGGGGGACGCTCATGTGGCCGCGCAGCCAGACGCTCCAGCAACGGCTCTTTCTCGTGCTGCTCTGCTGCATGACCGGGATCGTCATCGTCGTCAGCCTGCTGTTCTACAACCGCACGACCGAGCAGCTGCAGCGCAAGATCACCGACCTGTCCCAGCGCAACGTGTCGCAGACGATCGGCCTGTTCGACCTGCTGGACAAAGGCTTCGACAGCCTGTCCAAGTCGATCTCCAACAACTTCGACCTCGTGCGGCTGCTGCAGGCGAGCCCGACCGAGCCGCGCGAGCGGTTCGCGAACGAGCGGGCGATCACGAACATCATCGGCACCAACTACTTCTCCCGCGACGATATGATCGGCATCCATATCATCACCGACCGCGGGCCGGTGTACAATTACGGCAATTACATCAATGAGATGGTGCCCGGCTACCGCTCGGCGGACTGGTACCGCTCGATCGTCGAGGAAGGCGGCAAGATCGTCTGGCTCGGCATCTATCCGTCGTCGATCGTGGACCAGAACGAGCATCGTCCGGTGCTTGCCTTCGGACGGCAGCTGTTCGACCTCGACGAGCATCGCCCGATCGGCGTCGTGCTGTACGAGTCGAGTCCAGCCCCCATCGTCGCGGCGCTCGCCAACCTCAAGCTGAGTCCGAGCAGCGAGGTGTATCTGATCGACGAGGGCGGCCGGCTCGTGAGCTCGACCGGCGGAGCGCGGCAGCTGCCGGCGATCGCCGAGGGGCCGCGTCCGGAGACGGCCGGGGAATCGCTCGTCACGGAGAAGGACGGCAAGCTCGTCGTCTCCTCGCGCCTGCCGTTCGCGGAGTGGACGGCGATCACGGTGACGCCGGCGCGCGACCTCAAGGTGGAGCTCGTCGAGATGCAGCGCTACCTCATCATCGTCGGCGTCGTGCTCGTGCTGCTGTCAATCGTCGCCGCCTCGGTGCTGTCCAACATGATCTCCTCGCCGATGCGCCGCCTCATCCGCGAGATGAAGCGCGTCGAGCTCGGCAACTTCCAGGGCGTCATCGAATCGGGCAGCTACCGCGAGATGGACGCGATGGCGTCCTCGTTCAACCGCATGGTGCGGCAGATCGGACGGCTCGTCGACCGGGTGCGCCAGAGCGCGGCCGGCGAGAAGAACGCCGAGCTGCTCGCGCTGCAGTCCCAGGTCAATCCGCATTTCCTGTACAACACGCTCGACATGATCTATTGGATGCTGGACGAGCGGGAGGAGGACGATCTCGGAGAGGTCGTGCTCGCGCTCTCGCGGATGTTCCGCTACAGCAGCCACTGGGAGCAGGGCGCGCCGGTGACGCTGAGGGAGGAGCTGGAGCAGATCCGCGACTATTTGACGATCATCACGATCCGGCTGGAGGGCCGGGTGTCGGTCGGCATCGACATTCCGGAGGAATGGCTGGACGTGCCGATGCCTAAAATGATCCTGCAGCCGGTCATCGAGAACGCCGTCAAGCACGGCCTCGAGCCGTTGTCCGGCGACGGCCGGCTGGAGCTGACGGCCGAGGCGCGGGAAGGCCGGCTGCTGCTGACGGTGCGCGACAACGGCGTCGGCATGCCGGAGGAGACGCTCGCGCGGCTGCGCGCCTCGTTCGAGGCTGCGCCGCAGGTCAAGATCCAGCAGGGAGCCGAGCGCAGGCAGGGCGGGATCGGGCTCGCCAACGTGCATCGCCGGCTGCGCCACACGTTCGGCGCCGGCTACGGCCTGCAGGCGGACCGCGAGCCGGACGGCGGCACCGTCATCCGGCTGACGCTGCCGATCCCGCCGCTGGCCGGACGGACGCAAGCGCAGGCGGAGCCTGCGCCGGCAGCCGACTCGCAAAAGGGAGAGGAGACGCAGCAGTCATGAACATCCTGATCGCAGACGACGAAAGCATCATCCGCACCGGCATCCGCCGGACGCTGGAGCAGTCCTTGCCGGACTGCGGCATCCATCTGGCCGCCTCGGCCGACGAGGCGGCGCGCGTGCTGTCGGAGCATCCCATCGACATCGTGCTGACCGACATCCTCATGCCCGGCATGGACGGTTTGGAGTTCATGCGCCTGTCGCGGCGCAGTTATCCCGCCATCAAATGGGTCGTCATCTCGGCTCATTCGGAATTCGCCTACGCGCAAAAAGCGGTGCAGCTCGGCGCGAAGGACTATCTGCTGAAGCCGATCGGCAAGAAGCGGCTGCTGGAGCTCGTCGGGGAGCTGGCGGCCGAGCTCGCGGCGGAGAGCAGCGCCCTCAAGGAGGGAGAGCTGCTGCGCAGCAGCCGCAAATACTTGCGCGAGGCGATGTTCCAGCGGCTCGCCTCGGGCCAGGATGTCGGGCAGCTGGACGTGCCTTCCCTGATGGACTGCTATCCTTCGTTCCATCTCGTCATGGTGCGCCTCGAGCCGGGACTGCGCGACGCGGGGCTGGAGCATTTTGTCGTGGACAACGTGTTCAGCGAGCTGCTGGAGCGCAGCGGCGACGGATTCGTCGTCAGCTATGACCGGCATACGCTCATCGGCGTCGCCGCCGTGGAAGCGGAGGAGGCGCTGTCCGGCCTGCTGGCCAGCCTGCGCGGCTACCTCGGCCGCTACCTGCGGATTCCGTTCCAGATCGCCTCCAGCGGCCGGATCGGCGAGATCCGGGAAGTTCCGGACGCCGTGCGGAAGCTGTACCGGACGATGACGGCCGCGGACGAGCCGGGCCAGGCGCCGCTGCGCATCAAGGGCGGCAGCGACAACAAGGCGATCGAGGTCGCCCTTCAATATATCGCCGCCCACTATCGGGAGGAGTCGCTGTCGCTGGAGCGGATCGCGGCCGTCGTTTATCTCAATCCGGTCTATTTCAGCCAGCTGTTCAAGCAGAAGACGGGCCAGGGCTTCAAGGACTACCTGATCGGCTTGCGCCTGGAGGAAGCGCGCCAGCTGCTGCGGGAGTCCGATCTGAAGCTCGGAGAGATCGCGGAGCGGATCGGCTATCAGGACATGCGGCATTTCACGCAGGTGTTCCGCAAGCGATTCCAGATGACGCCGACAGAATATCGGCAAGAGAAGAAGAACACGGCTCCAGGCATTTCGAATACCTGACATCAGAATGGAATCTATGGCCGGCCTCCCGTCTCGACAGGACAGGAGGCTTAGGTCCGTTCTCGCAGAAAACGATTTTGGCGTAGGGCGGATGCGGCGTCGGGGAGGGCCTTGGGACAGATACATAAAACCAAGGAGAGCAGGTAAAAATACACAGGCGGACGATCCCGTCAAGGAGCCTCGGAAACGGAGAAGCGAATCCGGAGCCGAGCGGATGCGGATGCCCCGGCCGTTGCGGAGCCAGGAATGGCGTGAAATATTATGAATAAATATGAATGGATATTCATGTCGGTTTCTGGCCTCCAAGAGGCCGCAAGCGGACAAGGAAGGGAATGGAAGCAAAAAAAGCTTATATTATGCAGATGTTTTACTTTATCAAACATTTGCGTTAATTGAATAAAGCGACAACGTATTAGTCAATAAAACTGCATAATTATCAGTAAATTTAAATGATTTACACGATGAGTGCATAGTGATAAATTTATTTGGCAAAAGAAAATAATGCAAGTTGTGCTTCATCAAGTAGAATAGTATAATTCAATATATGCTATTCAACCATTAATGTGAGGGGCGTGTAAGGTTAGTGTACAAAAAGACAGGATTGACACTGGCGGCACTTATGATCGCGGGCGGCGTACTTGCTGCATGCGGCGACAGCAATAATGGCAATGCAGGCAACACCGGCGCAGCCAATACGGGCAACGAGAATGCGGCTGCGAACAATGCAGGCGGAGAAGCGGCAGCTCCTTCCGGCGACCAAGTGTTCCGCATGAACCTCACGTCCGAGCCTCCGACGCTCGACCCGGCCCTGATGCAGGACAACGTGTCCGGCACGGTAGCCGACGGCATCTTCGAAGGCCTGACCAAGAACGACAAGAACGGCGAGACCGTTCCAGGCATGGCCGAGAGCTGGGAAGTATCCGAGGACGGCAAGACGTACACGTTCAAGATCCGCTCGGACTCCAAATGGTCTTCCGGCAACCCGGTCACCGCGCATGACTTCGAATTCTCCTGGAAGCGCACGCTCGACCCGAACGCGGCCAAGCCGGCTCCTTACGCTTACCAGCTGTACTACATCGAAGGCGCTGAAGCCTACAACACCGGCAAGGGCGATGCAGCCGGCGTAGGCGTCAAGGCTCTCGACGACACGACGCTCGAAGTGAAGCTCGTCAACCCGACGACGTACTTCCTGAGCCTCGTCAACTTCTACACGTACTACCCGGTCGACAAAGTCACCGTCGAAAAAGATCCCAACTGGGCGAACGAAGCCGCTACCTTCTCCAGCAACGGTCCGTTCAAGCTGACCCAATGGGAGCACAACGCCAAAGTCGTGATCGAGCGCAACGAGAACTACTACGGCCAAGCCGACGTGAAGCTCGACAAGGTCGACTTCGCCATGATGGCGGACTCCAACACCGAGCTGAACAACTTCAACACGGACCAGCTCGACTGGGCCGGCAAGCCGACGGGCACGATTCCGGGCCCGCAGATCGACAAGCTTCGCAAGGAGAACGATCCGCAGCTGAAGATCACCGACGCCGCGAGCTCGTACTACTACATCTTCAACCAAAGCAAAAAGCCGTTCAACAACGCCAAGGTCCGCAAGGCTCTGTCGATGTCCATCGACCGCCAGCTGCTGATCGACCGCGTCGTGCTCGAAGGCCAGAAGCCGGCATTCGGATTCGTGCCGCCTAGCATCACCGGCGCCGAGAAGAGCTTCCGCGAAGAGACGCAAGAGACGTACTTCTCCGAAAACGTCGATGAAGCCAAGACGCTGCTGGCCGAAGGCCTCAAGGAAGAGGGCATGGACTCCTTCCCGGCGACGACGCTCATCTACAACACGTCGGACAAGCACGCCAAGATCGCGACCGCAATCACGGAAATGTGGAAGCAGAACCTCGGCATCGAAGTGAAGACCGAAGTCCAGGAATGGAAAGTCTTCCTCGACAACCGCACCAACCTGAAGTACGACATCGCTCGTGCAGGCTGGGGCGCGGACTACAACGATCCGATGACGTTCCTCGACCTCTACATCACGGGCAGCGGCAACAACGACATCGGCTACAAAAACGCCGATTACGACAAGCTGATCAAGGACGCTTACGCTTCCGCCGACAAGGCTGAGCGCGTGAAGCTGCTCGCTCAAGCGGAAAAAATCCTGATCGACGACATGGCTGTCATGCCGGTTTACTATGACACCAGCTCTTCCCTCGTCAAGGCTTATGTGAAGGATGCCTTCATGACGTACAACGGCAACATCAACTACAACTACGCTTACATCTCCAAATAAGCATACCGCCTGAGCAACTGACAGAGAGAAGAAGGGACCGCGGCAGGAGCCGTCGTCCGGCGCTTTCCGGCGCCGGACCGTCTCCGGACGTCCCTTCTTTCTTTGCGGTTGGGCAAGGTAATGAAAAGAGGTGCTGGAATGATTCGTTTCATCGGCCGGAGATTTCTGAACATTCTCCTGTCTCTGTTTGTCCTTGCAACCCTGACCTTCTTCCTCATGCAGGCGGTGCCGGGCAACCCTTTCCTGGATGAAAAGACTCCGAAGGCTGCGCAAGAAGCTCTCAAAGCCTTTTACGGCCTCGACAAGCCGCTCTGGCAGCAATATCTCGTCTACCTGGGCAACATCGTGCAGGGCGATCTCGGCATTTCCTATAAAACGCCGGGCCAAACCGTCACGCAGATCATCTCCCAGTCGTTCCTCTACTCGGCCAAGCTGGGCATCTTCGCGATCATCGTCTCGGTCATCGTCGGCGTCGCGCTCGGCATGATCTCCGCGATGTACAACCGCAAGCTCATCGACAAGTTCGCCGTCGTAATCTCCATCCTGGGCATCTCGATCCCGAACTTCGTCGTCGCTTCCGTCACGCAGTACTATATCGGCGCAGAGTGGAGATGGCTGCCGGTGTCCGGCCTCAACTCGCCGCTCGGCTACGTGCTGCCGACGTTCGCGCTGTCGGCGCTGCCGATCGCGTTCATCGCGCGGCTGACCCGCTCCTCCATGCTGGAGGTGCTGACGGCCGACTACATCCGCACCGCCAAGGCCAAAGGCATGTCGCCGCTGCGCATCACGCTCCGCCATGGCCTGCGCAACGCGATCCTGCCTGTCGTCACCTATCTCGGGCCGATGAGCGCCAACATCATCACCGGCGGCGTCGTCGTCGAGAAGATCTACAACGTGCCGGGACTCGGCCAGTTCTTCACGAACAGCGTCACGAACCGCGACTATCCGCTCATCATGGGCATTACCCTGTTCTATGCGGTCATCCTGATGTTCGCCCGCTTCCTCGCCGACATCGGCTACGCGATGGTGGATCCGCGGATGAAGAAGAGCAGCAAGGGAGGCTGATCAACAATGGACCAGATCAAAGAAACGAAACGGCCTCTTCCCGATCCGAAGAAGTTCGTGCCGCTGAAAAAGCGCGATTTCGCGCAGCAGCAAATGGCGCCGAGCTACACGACCTGGAAGCTGGCCATGATGAAGCTGACGGCCAACAAGTTCGCCATGGCTTCGGGTGTCGTGCTGCTGCTGATGATCATCATGGCGGTCATCTACCCGCTGTTCACGCCGCATGACTTCCGCTCGCAGCAGCTGCTGGACACGTTCCTCGCGCCAGGCGGCACGCATTACTTCGGTACGGACGAGCTCGGCCGCGACCTGTTCGCCCGCGCTTGGAAAGGCGCTCAGATCTCGCTGACGGTCGGCATCGTCGCCGCCATCGCCGACGTCATCCTCGGCATCATCATCGGCGGCATCATGGGCTACTTCGGCGGCAAGGTCGACGAGGTGCTCAACAAGATCAGCGAAATTCTCTACTCCATTCCTTACCTGCTCGTCGTCATCCTGCTCGGCGTCGTGCTCGGCCAAGGCATGTGGACGCTCATCATCGCGCTCACCGCGACGGGCTGGATCAACATGGCCTGGATCGTGCGCGGCCAGATCATGCAGCTCAAAAACCAGGAGTATGTCCTGGCAGCCAGAGCCATGGGCTCCGGCGGCTTCCGCATTCTGTTCAAGCATCTCATCCCGAACACGATGGGCCCGATCATCGTCACGATGACGCTGACCGTACCGAGCGCCATCTTCGCGGAGGCGTTTCTCAGCTTCCTCGGCCTCGGCGTGCAATCCCCGGCCGCATCATGGGGCGTCATGATCAACGACTCGCTTACGAGCTGGACGATCTACCCGTGGACGCTGCTGTTCCCGGCAGGCATGCTCTGCCTCGCCATGCTCGCGTTCAATATTTTCGGCGATGGACTTCGGGATGCGTTCGATCCGAAGACCCGGGTGGAATAAAACGTCCGATCCGACCATGAACGTTCTGCCGCCGCCGGCTGCCGGTGAAGGCAGGGCGGCAGCATTTCATATGACTTCTCGCAGCGGGCCTAGCGCGGCCCCTGCGCCAAGCAACCGATAGATGAGGAAGGTGAAGCACCATGGAACCGATTCTTAAAGTCGATGATCTGCGCGTCTCGTTCCGCGTGCGCGGCGGCGAAGTCCAAGCCGTGCGCGGCGTATCCTTCGAGATGGCCAAGGGCGAGGCGCTTGCGATCGTCGGCGAATCCGGCTCGGGCAAGAGCGTCACGGCCCAGTCGATGATGCGCCTCATTCCGACGCCGCCTGGCACGTACAAGGGCGGACAGATCGTCTTTGAGGGGAGCGACCTGCTCAAGAAGACGGAGAAGCAGATGGAATCCGTGCGTGGACGCGATATCGGAATGATCTTCCAGGACCCGATGACGTCGCTCAATCCGACGATGACGATCGGCTCCCAGATCGTCGAGGTGCTGACGCGCCACCAGAACATGAGCAAGGACGCCGCCTCCAAAAAGGCGGTCGACATGCTCCGCCTCGTCGGCATTCCGAACCCGGAAGCCCGCGTGAAGCAGTACCCGTTCGAGTTTTCGGGCGGCATGCGCCAGCGCGCGATGATCGCGATCGCGCTCAGCTGCGACCCGACGCTGCTGATCGCCGACGAGCCGACGACCGCGCTCGACGTGACGATCCAGGCGCAGATCCTGCAGGTCATGAAGGACATGCAGGAGAAGCTCGGCACGTCGATCATCCTTATCACGCATGACCTTGGCATCGTCGCCGACATGTGTGATAAAGTGATCGTAATGTATGCGGGCCAAGTCGTGGAGCGCGGCAACAAGTTCGAGATCTTCAAGTCGCCGCAGCATCCGTACACCCAAGGCTTGCTCAAGTCGCTGCCGCGTCTGGACCAGCGCAAGGACGAGCCGCTCATCCCGATCGATGGAACGCCTCCCGACATGGCGAATCCTCCGCAAGGCTGCGCGTTCGCCGCCCGCTGTCCGTACGCGATGGAGGTCTGCCTCGAGCAGGATCCGTATATGTTCACGCACAGCGACACCCACGAATCCAAGTGCTGGCTCCACGCCAAGCCGGAGTAAGGAGGAGAACCGATGGCAAGCCAACCGAACGCGATGCTCGAGGTGGACAACCTCAGCAAGTTTTTTGAAGTCGGCAAGGGCAAGACGCTCAAGGCGGTCAACGGCCTGAGCCTGTCCATCCGCAAGGGCGAGACGCTCGGCATGGTCGGCGAGTCCGGCTGCGGCAAGTCGACGGCCGGCCGCACGATCATGCGCCTGTACGAGCCGACTTCCGGCCAAGTGCGCTACAACGGCTCCAACATCTACGATCTCAAAGGCTCCAAGCTCAAGGCTTTCCGTCGCGAGATGCAGATGGTATTCCAGGATCCGTACGCTTCGCTGAACCCGCGCTGGACGGTCGAGAACATCATCGCCGAGCCGCTGGACATCCACAAGCTCGTGTCCAGTCCCAAGGAGCGCAAGGTCGCCGTCGAGCGCCTGCTCGATAAGGTCGGCCTGAACCCTTCGCATCTGACGCGCTACCCGCATGAATTCTCCGGCGGCCAGCGCCAGCGCATCGGCATCGCCCGCGCGCTCGCGGTCGATCCGAAATTCATCGTCGCCGACGAGCCGATCTCCGCGCTCGACGTGTCGATCCAGGCGCAGGTCGTCAACCTGCTGCAGAACCTGCAGCGCGCCGAAGGCCTGACGTACCTGTTCATCGCGCATGACCTGGCGATGGTCAAGCACATCAGCGACCGCATCGCCGTCATGTACCTCGGCAAGCTCGTCGAGATCGCCGACAGCGAGGATCTGTACGCCGATCCGCGCCACCCGTACACGCAGGCGCTGCTCTCGTCGATCCCGATCCCGGATCCGGAGATCGAGGCGAACAAGGAGCGCATCGTGCTGCGCGGCGATCTGCCGAGCCCGATCAGCCCGCCGAGCGGCTGCCCGTTCCGCACCCGCTGCCCGGCGGCGACCGAGCGCTGCGCGGCCGAAGTGCCGGAGCTGCGCCAAGTCGGACCGAACCCGTCCCACTGGGCCGCCTGCCATTATGCCTGATCGATCCAGCCTCCGCCATCCCGCTTGCCGGGAGGGCGGAGGCTTTTTTTGCCGACGGCGCCCTGCGTCCGGTCAGCTGCGGAGCCAGGACAGGAGCGCGCGGCCGGCGCCGTGGCTCATGGTGCCGAGCCGAACGCCGCCGGGGCGGACGAGCGGATTCGGAGGCGCGGCCTGTCCCGGAAGCCTCGGCCCTCCTGCCGCTTGGCCCGACTGCCGGTGATGCCGCTTCAGCTCCAGCTCGTAGCGATATAGGTCATCTGCCATCATAAAGGGTTCCTCCTTGGGTTCCCCGTCAAGCGGAAAGGCGGGAATGCCTAGTCCAAGCTTGCCGGGCTGCGATCTGAATCCAGCTTAACCGGCAGCTGTGACAACAGGGTGGCAGCAATCCAAAAAAAGACGGAACAAATGTTCCTGGGGAGCGAGAGCGGAATGGGTAATAGGAAACGAGGCGTTGACGGCGGGCGGGCGAAGCAGGTACCCTTTGCACAGTAGGAAGCCCGAGTGGGCGAGGAGGCGGGATGATGAATTCTTATGCGAGCATACCCGGCAACACCGAGCTGAACCATCTACAGCGGCGCAAGATGGAGCTGCAGCTGTATATGCCGCCGCTGACGATGGAGAAGGAGAAGAGCGAGGCGTTCTGGCAGCCGCGCCTCAAGCAGGCTTGGAGCAAGCCGCTGCGCGAGACGCGCAAGCGCGTGGACGAGGAGCTGTTTCCCTATGCGGATGTGTATCGGATCACGTATGAGGGCTATGACGAGACGCCGGTAAGCGGACTGTATATGGTGCCCGCGCAAGCGGCCCGGGAGGGCCGGCAAGTTCCGTGCATCGTCATCTACCCCGGCTACACGGCAGGCGCCGGCTACCCCGAGGACCATGCGGGCTGGCTGCTGGCCGGCTATGCGGTGCTGGCCGTCGATGCGAGAGGCCAAGGGGGCGAGACGGGCAGCCTGCTGCCCTCGCTGCATGGCATGGCCAAAGGATGGATGACGCAAAATCTGCTGGAGGGGCCGGACCGGACGTATTACATGGCGCTTTTTGTCGACAGCCTCAAGGCGCTGCAGGCGGCGGCCTCGCAGCCGGAGGCCGACGCGCGCCGGCTTGTGCCTTGCGGCGGCAGCCAAGGAGGCGGCCTCGCGCTGGCGGTGGCCGCGCTATGCGGCCTGGAGGCGCCCGCCGGCATCGGTCTGGCGGCCGTGCTCGCCGACATCCCGAACCTATGCCATGTCGACCAGGCGATCTTCAGCTCGGCCGGCTCGCTGTCCGAGGCCGGGCAGCTGGCGAGCCGCAAGCCGGAGGAGCTGTCGCGGCTGCTGGAGCATCTGGCTTGCTTCGACAACATGAATCTCGCTTGCCGCATCTCGGCGCCGGTGCTCGCAAGCGTCGGCTGGAAGGACCCGATCTGTCCTCCGGAGACGGTCTACGCGGCGTACAACCGCATCCATGCGCCTAAGGAAATCCGCGACTACCCGTTTCTCGGCCATGAGGTGAACGGCGCCCATCGTCGGGACAAGCTGCAGTTCGTGCTGGAGCATGCGGGACGATAAGCCGGCCGGACTCGGGCGCGCAGCTGCGGAGATCGCAGGCAGCCCGGTTCCGTAATTGGACTCGAAGAAGCCCTCCGGCCGCGCGCAGCGGCAGGGGGGCTTCGGCATGCTCAGATCTTTCTCGTCTGCGACCGGAACATCAAGAACAGGAAATAGGGCGCCCCGATCAAGGTGATGAACAGTCCGGACGGAATCTCGACCGGAGCGAGGATCGTACGGCCGACGGCATCGGCCATCACCATGAGGAGAGCTCCGATCAGGCTGGACAAAAGGATCGAGCGGCGCGTGTTGTGGCCGATCAGGCTGCGGACCATGTGCGGGACGATCAGTCCGAGGAAGCCGACCGTTCCGGCGACGGCGACGGCCCCTGCGGCGAGCAGGACGCCTGTCGTCATCGCGGCCAATCGGGTTTTGCGCACCGGCAGGCCCAGTCCGGCGGCGCTGTCGTCGGAGAACGCCAGCACGTCGAATTTGCGGCTCAGCCGCACGGCCACAGGCAGCAGGACGGCCAGGAAGAGGGCGATCACGCCGACTTGAGTCCATGTGCGTCCGTATGTCGAGCCCGTCAGCCAGATGTAGCCGGTGCTTCCCCATAGGGGACCGAGCACGATCAGCGCTTGAATGCCAGCAGAGCCGACAGCGGAAACCGCGATGCCGAGCAGGATGAGGACCGCGGGGCTGAGCGATTTTCGCCATGCGAACAGGAAGATGATCGCCGCAGCCGCGGCGGCCCCGCCGACAGCCGCGATCGGGAGCAGGAAGATCGGAGACTCGGGCCAGGCGATGAGCACCAGCAAGGCTCCGAAGCCGGCTCCCGAGGTCACGCCGAGAATCGAGGAGTCGGCCAGCGGATTGCGGACGGAGGCTTGGATCAGCACGCCGCTCACGCTCAGCGCGATGCCTGCGCCTGCGGCGACAAGGGTGCGCGGCAGCCTCAGGTTCAAGAGGACGGAATAGGAGCCGGCCTGCTCCGAGCCGATCAGGCTCGCGAAGAGCTGGCCGAGCGGGATGCGCGTGCCGCCCATCGTCATGCTGACGAGGATGAAGGAGACGACGGCCGCGAGCATGATGGCGGCGAGCAGCGGAAACCGGATCGGCACGCGGCCGGAGCCGATCGACATCGGCGACGAGGGCGGCGAGCCCAAGGCGCCGTTCATCTTGCGCAGGATGAGCCAGATCAGCCAAGGGGCTCCGATGATGGCCATCATCGCGCCGACGGGCATCTCCCCCATGCTGCTGCGCACGATCCGCGCCAGGACGTCGGCTCCGGTGAGCAGCACGGCTCCCCACAGGGCGGCTGCCGGCAAAAGGCCGCTATGCTTGCTCAGTCCGCTCAGGCGGACGAGATGCGGCGCGACGAGGCCGACGAAGCCGATCGGTCCGGCGACGCTGACGACGACGGAAGCGGCAAGCACGGCCAGCGTCAACCCCGCGAAGCGGGCGAGCTCCACCTTTTGCCCGAGCGATCGGGCGGTGGACGGATCCAGGTTCAGGACATCGAATTGCCTGCTCATGAAAAAGGCGATCAGCACGACTGCGACGACTCCCGGCCAAGCGTAGGCGACGCCGTGCCAATCGAGCTGGGCGAGCGAGCCCGAGCCCCACAGGAAGAGCGACTGGGTTTCGGTGGCATGGAAAATATGCAGCGCGCTCGTAAACGAGCCGATGACCATCGCGACGATCATGCCGGACAGGGCCAGCCGGATCGGCGTCGCGGCCCGCCCCCCTCCGAGCACGTAGGCGCATAGCGCGGCCAGGCCGCCGCCGGCGGCGGCGAAGAGGAACGGAGACTGGTGAAGCAAGGTCGGGAAGTAGACCGTTCCGGCGACCACCATGAAATAAGCGCCCGCATTGATGCCGAGCGTATCGGTGGAAGCGAGCGGATTTTTGGTCGCGGTCTGCAGCAGCGCTCCGGCCACGGCCAGCCCTGCTCCGGACAGGACGCCCAATATCGCGCGCGGCAGGCGCATGTCCCAGATGATATGATGCTCAAGCGCATCCTGGCGATGGAGAAGGGCGTCCGCGACGACATGGACCGTAATCTGCGCTTCTCCGAAGCATAGGCTGGCAATCAGCAAAAGGAAGAGGGCAGCAGCGCCGCCCCCGAATAGGATGCTTGTTCTCATTTTGTGATCGCGTCGACGACACGGTCGACCAATGCTTTGGAAGAAAGCGGGCCCCCGAACGTCCATGTATCTCCGCCGATGCCGTAGGTCCGGTTCTCTTTCACGAAGTCCAGGCTGTTCCACACCTTGTTGTCTTTCGCCGATTCGCCGAAGACATTGTCATTGTCCTGGACGATATAGATGAAGTTGGAGCCGCTCACGGCCGGCAAGGATTCGAAGGTCGCGTCCGTAAAGCCGTATTTCTCGAATTCTTCCGACTTCCAGTCGTTGATCAAGCCGATGCGGTCGAGCGTTTGGACGACCGTCGAGGTATCGGTGAACATGCGCAGCGCGGCTGCGTTCTGGCTGGTGAACGCTTGGGTGATGACATAGTGGAAGTTGTCCTTGCCCGCGTCCGCCAGCTTCTGCTTGGCCTCCGCATAGTGCGCGTCGAGATCGGCAAGCACTTGCTCCGCTTCTTTCGATTTGCCCACGGCTTGGGCGATCGTCTTGAAGTCGTTGACCATGCCCGTGTAGGCATCTCCTTCGTTCGGATATGGATCGAACTCGATCGTAGGAGCGATGGCCTGGAGCTGGTCGTAGATCGCGTCGTTGTTGTCCGTGTTGGAGATGATGAGGTCCGGCTTCAAGGAGGCGATCGTCTCCAGATTGGGCTCCCAGCGCAAGCCGACGTCCGTGACGCTGTCCGCCAACGCGGCTTCGTCCGTGACATAGAGCTTGTATTCCTTGTTGTCCGCGTTGCCTACGGGCTGAATGCCGAGCGCGATCAATTCCTCGGAATAGATCCACTCCAGGGCGACGACCTTTTCAGCCGGCTTATCCAGCTTGGTCTCGCCTTTTCCATGCTTGATGACGATCGGACCTGCCGTCTCGGCAGAGCTCGGAGCGGGAGAGCTCGTAGCGGCAGAGCCGGTGTTTTCCGTCGTTGTCGAACCGCAAGCTGCCGTAAGCAGGAGCACGGCAAGCAGGGCTGTCGTGCCAGACAAAAGCCTTTTCATTTTGTTACCCCCGGTGATTGATGATAATTTATTGCGATCAATAATGAGAATCACTATCACTCGCAACGAGTTGAGCCTATCACCGATTCAAAAAGCTGTCAATACTTGCCGGGGTGCTGCGGCAGCCTCAAGCCAGCTTGACCGATGCGAAGACGACCAGCATTACGAGCGAGACCAGCGAGTAGAGGCGCAGCGCTTTTTCGGCCGGCGGCCGGCGCACCTCCGCGAGCAGCAGGACGAGCGCCTGTCCAAGCACGTAGGCGACGTCCGCCGCGTCGTTGACCCAGGCGGGACCGGGCAACTGCTTGATGTCCAGCGCATAGGCGGCCAGGAAGATATTCGTGGACAAAAAGACGAGACTGGCCAGGAACCGACGCATCGTCATCGGCAGGAGCTCCTTTCGAATTAAAGGAAATAAGCGCCAGCGCACAGCAGCAGGCTCGGAACCGCCAGCAGCAGGCAGCGGGCCGACCAATCGTTGCGGCGGCGCAGCGATTCGCCGTCGTCCGTGTAGGTGCCGATGCGCCGGGAATCCGCCTGGATGAATGCCCCGGAGAACAGCATCGCGAGCAGCAGCGGAATGCCGCCGCTCCAAGCCGAGATTCGGACGAGGGAGTCTTGGCCGGCCACGAGGCCGACCGCGCCGGCGACGGCCGCCAAGCCGAGCCCGGCGGAGAGGAAGACGAGGGTGATGCGCGTCATGAGGCAGACCTCCTTTTCCATGTTGTACGCGGCAGGGCGGGCAATTGTTTCTCTTTCCCTGAAATGGGCTCGACAGGAAAAAGGCCATCCTGGGTTTCAGGATAGCCTTTTTGAGCGGAGGATTACTCGCCCTTCATCTTGCGGCGCAGGTCGGCGAGCTGCTCGTCGATGGCGGCGGAGCGGCCGTTGTCCGGCGCGGCGGATGGAGCGGCCTCGTAGCCTCCGGCATAGCTCGAAGAGGAAGCGGACGGGCCTTTGTAGTCCCGGCTCAGGCCGAGCTGGGCTTCCCATTGGAGTACTTTTTCCTCGATGCGCTCAAAGCCGCGCGAGGCGCGTCCCGGCTCGAAGCCGTGGCTGAAGCTCGGAGCGGTGCGCTCGGCGGCCGCTTCGGCTTTTTGGATGCGCTCGCTCAGTTCGTTGCGCTTTTGGATGAGGCGCTGCAGCTCTTCCTTGGCGGAGTCCAGCCGGATCTCCAGCTCGACGGAGGCATGCTTCGCCTGCTCGTGCAAGCGGCGGTATTCCTGCTCCTGATCGGAGTAGCGGAGCTTGGCTTCGAGCGCGGCGCGGGCTTCCGCCTCGCGGCCTTCGCGCAGCGCCTCCTCGGCCTTGGCCTGGTTGTGCTGGGCGAGCTGCGTCACTTCCTCCAGGCGGGAGCCGTACGAGCGGCTTGCCGCTTGCTGGCGGTGCAGCTCGCTCTTCATGCCGTCGATCTCTTCTTCCATGTTGCGGATATATTGGTTCATCATCAGCGTCGGGTTTTCCATTTTGTTCAGCATTTCGTTGGCGGTCGCTTTGGTCAGGTTCAAAATACGGTCGAATACGCTCATGGATACACGCTCCTTTTGGGGGTGAGGGAATGAATCAGCTGCGGTGAGGCGATCAGCTGCAGTCGGTGGTCAGCTGCAGTCGGGCGAGCAGTTGCAGTCAGGTGAACAGCTGCGGTGAGGCGATCAGCTGTAGAAAGGCTCCCGCGGGGGCGGGCCGTTCCATTCCGGCTCCTTGGGCAGGACGACGCTGGCTGCGGCGTAGAGCAGCAAGGCCGTGCCGCAGCTGAAGACGCCGACGGCGATGAAGCCGATCCGGACGAGTCCGGGATCGAAGCCGTACGTGCGGCCGATTCCTCCGCACAGCCCCGCGATTTTGCGGTCGGTACGGGAGCGATACAAGGTTTTCATGGCGGTGTCAGTCTCCTCTATATGCGGCACCGCCGGCTGCCCGGCTGTGCGGCTTGATGTCCTTATTGTACCTCCAGGCTCGGGAGCGCCGACACGGCCCCCCGAATGGAATCCGACCTGGACCCGGGACCGGGATCGGCTCGGGCGGAAGTTGTGCGCGGCAGGAACCGCATGAAAAGCTGCCGTCGTGCGCAAGCTATCGGGGCAAGCCCATTATCCACGAAAGAGGTGCCGATTCTCATGGGTAAAAACAAGGCAAGCAAGGCAGACGTCCAATCGACGAAGCTGAACAGCTTCGCGGCTAACCAAGATACGGAGTTCGCGCAGGACCTGACGGCGGATGCCAAAGCCGCATTCGGCTCGGTAAACAAAAAGAAGAAGAAATAACGATTCCGCTCCCCGTTCCATCGGAAGCGGAAGCCGGCCTGTCCCAGGGACAGGCCGGTTTTTGCGTGTCGGCCAGCGGAGCGGATGCCGGATGACAGGCGCCGCTGGGTGAGCCGGCGATGTCGCAGGGAAAGGCCGTTGGCGGAACGCCGTGGTGAAGAAGGAAAATGTACTGGAACGGTGCCATCGGAGGAGATTGCCGCGCGGAGGAGCTGGAGGGGCGGACGTCGCGGGAGAAGTGCGGACGGCTGGAGCGGAAGGCGTCGCAAAGAGTGGCGTACTAGATGGGCGAGCGTCGTAAAGAGCAGCGTACTGGAGGGAGCGAGCGTCGTAAGGAGGGCACGGCGTACTGGATGGGCGGGCGTCGCGGGAGGGCAAGGCGTACTGGAGTGGTGGACGTCGCGGGAGCAGCTTGTGACGGCTTCCGGTCCGAGTCGTAGCCAACCTAACGATACGGAGAAACGCTATTTTGCCTATATCCGCGTTTTCCGAAAGCTAACGATACGGAGAAGCGCTATGGAGTCAAAAAAGCATCCAGTCTGCCTCGCAACGCGTCAATAACGTTCCTCAGTATCGTTACAATTTTAGATCGCTCGTTTAAAGCACAATAGCGTCTTCCAGTTTCGTTAGAGCTCGTACACTCGCGCTTGCCGCTCCGCAGACGGAGGGAAATAGCAGCGCAATAGTAAAAAGCCCCGCCCGAGAAGGGCGGGACTTTGGGCCGGCGGCTGCTTCGGCGTCGACAGATGCCTCGCCGACGAATATTTTGCAGCCATTATTCGGGTCAGCGCGCTATTCGCCTCGACAGGGCAGACGGGCGCGTGGATAGGGAGCCGCCTGCTTCTGTTCGATCATGGAGTTGTACGAACCCGCCGATGATGGAAACAGATTGGGAAAGCACTAGGCTTTCGGCCACGCTTGAGGCCGATCGGCCTTGGCTCGGCCCGCGGCGGCAGCCGCTGCAGCAGCGGCAGCGCTCGTCGCTGCGCCAAGGTTAGCGCGGCGAGCGGCCGGACTGGCCTCGGCCGCGGCCGAAACGCCAACGCCCCGGCCTGCAGCCGCGTGCGCGGCTCCGCCAGCCGCCGCAGCCGCAGGAGCGGCCGTGCGGAACGCGTCGAGCAGGAAGCGCGACACGTCCGTCTTGCGCCCGCGCCACAGGCTCGGCGAGCTTACGAGCAGCTCGTCGCGCGCGCGGGTGACGGCGACGTAGGCGAGGCGGCGCTCCTCCTCCAGCGCGGCCTCCCGCAGCGAGGCGGTATCGCCCGTCGCAGCCGCTCCGTTGCCGTAGTCGGACAGCTTGTCCGCCTCGAGCGCGAGGCTGTGGGGCAGGATGCCCTCGGAGGCGCCGATGAGGACGACGGCCGGGAACTCCAGCCCCTTGCTTTTGTGGATGGTCATGAGCTTGACGGCATCGCGGGCCGCCTCCGGCGGCAGCGCGCGCATCTCGGCGTGGCGCTCGCCGATCCGCTTCACGAACGCGAGGAACGACGGCACGTCGGCGAAGCGGCCGGCGGATGCCTCCAGCTCGTCGAGCGCCTCGCGCAGCGTTTCCTTGTAGACGGTGTCGGCGCCGCCCGCGCCTGCGGCCTCGGCGTCGAGCCAGGCGTCGTAGAAGTCCTTGCGCATGCGGCGGATGGCGTCCGCCGGCTTCAGCGCCTTCAGCCCCTTGATGAACGTGATCCGGGCCTGGATCGAGTCGCGCTGGAAGTCCTTGAGCCCGTCCAGCGTGAGCAGATGGATGAGCGGGCCTTTTTTGGGACGGGGATCGTCCTTGGCGCGGATATGGGCCATGCCTTTGGCGCGGCCCACGTACATCGAGGGCAGCACGCCCTCCATCGCCGCGAAGTCGCGCCGCTTGATCGACAGGCGCAAGTAGTCCACGAGCGGCCGCACCGCCGACTGGTCGTAGAACAGCTCGCCGCTGTCCTGCAGATGGAACGGGATGTCCGACAGCACGAGCTGCTCGAACATCGCCCGGCTGTTGCTGGCGGTGCGATACAGGATGGCGAAGTCGCCCCAGCCGCGCGCGCCCTCGTCGACCCGCTCGCGGATATGGGCGGCGACGGCCGCCGCTTCCTGGTCGGTCGTGAACGGCCGGATGTAGAGCGGCACCTGGCGGCTCGTCCGCACCGCCTTGAGCGTCTTGGCGTAGCGGGCCTTGTTGTGCCGGATGATGTCGTTGCCGAGGCCGACGATGCTCGCGGAAGAGCGGTAGTTGGTGTCGAGCGTGACGACGCGGGCGCCGGGAAAGGCGTCCCGGAACCCGAGGATATACTCGCTCCGGGCGCCGCTGAACCCATAGATCGTCTGGTCGTCGTCGCCGACGGCCATCAGGTTGGCGCGCTTGCCCGCGAGCAGGCGGATCAGCTCGTACTGCAGCCGGCTCGTATCCTGGAACTCGTCGATCATGATGAGGCGGAAGCGCTCCTGCAGCGTGCGCAGCAGGGCGGGACGCTCGGTCAGCAGCCGATGCGACCAGAGCAGGATGTCGTCGAAGTCCATGCGGCCCTCGCGCTCCTTCCACTCCTCGAAGCGCAGCAGCAGCCGCTTGAGGTCGCGCTCCGCCTGGCTCGCTTCCGGCAGCTCGCCGAGCGGGCGCAGGCTCAGCTTGGCCTCGGACAGCGCGGCGAGCGCCGTCTCCGGCTCCAGCCGGTCGGCGATGCCGAGCTCGCGCAGCATGCCCTTGAGCACGATGACGGCAAGCGGGCCGCCGCCGAGAATTTCCTGGCGATAGCCTTGGCTGCGAAGCAGCTGCAGGAAGAACGAGTGGAACGTGCGGGCGGTCACCGCTTTGGCGGCCGCCGGCGCGATGCCGGGCAGGGCGGAGATCCGGTCCTTCATTTCCTGGGCGGCCTTGACGGAAAAGGTGACGAGCAAAATCGAACGCGGATCGGCTCCGCGCTCCGCGATCAGATAGCCGGTGCGGGCGGCGAGCACGCTCGTCTTGCCGGAGCCGGCTCCGGCGAGCGTCAGCAGCGGTCCGGCGCCGTGGCGGACGGCCTCGATCTGAGGGCCGTTCAGGAACAGGCCGCGGCTCTCGAGCGCGCGGAAAAAGCCGCTGTCGGCATCGTCGTCCGGCACGAGGCGGCGGCTGTTCTCTCCAGAGGCGAGCGCGGCTGCGGGCAAGCCGCGGCCGGCCGCTCCGAACGGTTTTTTGAAAGGCAAAGGCAAATTGGCGCTCATGGGGCATGTCTCTCCTGTTGCAAAAGGCGCTCCCGCGGGGGAATGCCTGTTCGTCGTTCCTTTCAGCATAATGGATCGCGCTGCCGGTGGCAAACGCCGATTGGCGGGAGGGGCTTGCGCGAGGAGCGATGCCTATGATAACATTGACCCATCAAATATTGATGGATCAAGGAAAAGCGGCATCCGGAGGATGCGGAAGAAAGGATGAGGCATCATGAGCTGCCGCACCGAGGATCTGCTGTATGTGCTGATCCATCTGAACAAGCAGCTGGCTTGCCGGTTCGAGACGGATGTCGGGGTGAGCCCGAACCGGCTGGAGCTGCTGTGCCAGCTGCGGGGCGCGGAGGAGATCAGCCAGTCCGAGCTGCAGAAGGCGGTCTCGATCGACCCCGCGGCCGTGACGCGCCATATGCAGCAGCTGGAGGCGGAGGGCAAGCTCGTCCGCACCCGCTGCCAGGACGACAACCGCGTGACCAAGGTGCGGCTGACCGACGAGGGCCGGAGCTGGATCGAGTCGTGCAACCGTCAGAAGGAGCGCTTCATGGAGCGGCTGCAGGCGGGGCTGGAGGAGTCGGAGCGCAAGGAGCTGCTGCGGCTGCTCGCGGCGCTCGGCCGCTCGCTGGAGGAGCCTCCGCTGCCGGCGGCGCTGCCGGCGGCGCTGCGGCTGCGACGGTCCGGCGCGAGGCGGGCGCGAGGCTGATCGGAGATTGATGGAGCCGGAACCGTCCGGGCCGCGAGGCGGGACGGCGCGTTTTGGACGCAAGCAGGATAGGAACCTATAAAAAGCAGGCCGCAAGAGCCTGCACAAGGAGAGAAACCGAAATGACGAATGCAGCTGCCGTTGTCCGTACCAATGATTACCGCGAGATCGTCGCCGGGCGCCGCTCGGTGCGCGAGTACGATCCGACCGTCAAGATCAGCCGCGAGGAAATGACGGAGCTGCTGGAGGAGGCGACGCTGGCTCCGTCCTCCGTCAACCTGCAGCCGTGGCGCTTTGTCGTCGTCGAGAGCGAGGAGGCGAAGGCGGCGCTGGCGGAGATCGCTCCGCGCAACCGCACGCAGGTCATCACGTCGGCGGCGGTCATCGCCGTGTTCGGCGACATGCAGGCGTTCGACTATGCCGGCGACATCATGGCGAGCTCCGTCGCCAAGGGCTACATGACGCAGGAGGTCATGGACCAGATGCTGGCCAATTACGGCGCCTTGTTCGGCAGCGTGCCGAAGGAGGCTTTCCGCGACATGATCCTGCTCGATACCGGCCTCGTCAGCATGCAGATCATGCTCGCGGCGCGCGCTCGCGGCTACGATACGAACCCGATCGGCGGCTACGACAAGTCGCGCGCAGCCGAGACGTTCGGCCTCGAGGCGGACCGCTACGTGCCGTCCATGCTCATCTCGATCGGCAAGGCCGCCAAGGACGCCCGCCTCACGACCCGGCTGCCGGTCGACCGCGTCGCCGAATGGAAGTAAGGGGCGGTCAAGGCTAGGCCGCGCTTGAAAGGAGCTGCTCCAGGTCCGCGAATCGGGCCGGGGGCGGCTTTTTTGCTGCGGGAGGGAGGTTGTGGGAGGGAGGTTGTGGGAGGGAGGCAGTAGGTGGGGGGTGTAGGTGGGAGGCTGTAGGTGGGAGGCTGTGGGTGGGGCTGTAGGTGCGAGGCTGGGGGGGCGGCGGCGTGGGGCTGTAGGTGCGAGGCTGTGGATGGGGGCGCGGGGGTTCGGCGCGTACGCTTGGCGAAGCTTTGCGGATGTTCCTCAGGGCGCAGGCTGGTGATCGTTTGAACCGGACCGCGATCGCAGGTATGCTAAGGGCACGGGACTACATAGGGAAAGGTCGTGCGAGCAGATGGCAGTGCTCATCAATGAGCAGATCAAGGCGTTCGAGGTAGAGCTGACCGGCCTCGGCGGAGAGCGGCTCGGGGTCGTGGAGCGGGCGGAGGCGCTGGAGCTGGCGCGGGCGGCGGGAGCGGATCTCGTCTGCACGTCGCTCATGAGCAGCCCGCCTCCGTGCCGGCTGATGCCGAAGGGCAAGGGCAAGGCGGCCGCCCAGCAGGAGGCGGCTGCGGCGCGGCGTTCGGCCGCACCAACGGGAGCCGGCGGCAAGCCGGGTGCTGGCGGCAAGGGCGGCGCAGCAGCGAAGGGCGGAGCGGACAAGGCGAAGGAGCTGCGCTTCACCGCCCACATCGAGGAGCATGACTACGAGACGAAGCTGCGCCAGGCGGACAAGCATCTGCGCTCGGGCAAGCCGGTGCAGCTCGTCGTCAAGGCGAGCGGCGCCAAGGAGGCGGCGGCCGCCAAAGCCGTCCTGGAGCGGCTGCTGGCCGATCTCAAGGAGGCCGGCGTCAAGGAAACAGGCGTCCAGTCGAGCGGCAAAGGCTCGCAGGTGCGCGTGAATCCGAAGTAGGGCGAAGCAAGGGGAAGGCTAGGAAGGAAGCAGGCAAGCAGGGCAGGCAAGCAGGGCAGGCAAGCAGGGCAGGCAAGCAATGCAGGCAAGCAGGGCAGGCAAGCAATGCAGGCAAGCAATGCAGGCAAGCAATGCAGGCAAGGCAAGGCTAGGCAAGGAGGGGCAGTTCCGGCGCGTGCCGGGGCCGCCCTTCTTTTTTGGGGCAGTGATTACGCAGCGGGGGAGAGCGGCTCGGCTCGAACGCTAGCCTCCACGCCGGAGTTACGCGGAAAACCCGAGTAACTGTGCTCGAACGTGTGCCTCCACGGCGGAGCTACGCGGAAAAACCGAGTAACTGCGCTCGAACGGTGGCTCTCATGGCCGAGTTACGCGGAAAAACCGAGTAACTGTGCTCGAACGGTGGCTCTCATGCCGGAGTTACGCGGAAAAACCGAGTAACTGTGCTCGAACGGTGGCTCTCATGGCCGAGTTACGCGGAAAACCCGAGTAACTGTGCTCGAACGGTGGCTCTCACGCCGGAGATACGCGGAAAACCCGAGTAACTGTGCTCGAACGGTGGCTCTCACGGCGGAGTTACGCGGAAAACCCGAGTAACTGTGCTCGAACGGTGGCTCTCACGGCGGAGTTACGCGGAAAACCCGAGTAACTGCGCTCGAACGGGGGCTCTCACGCCGGAGTTACGCGGAAAACCCGAGTAACTGTGCTCGAACGTGTGCCTCCACGGCGGAGTTACGCGGAAAACCCGAGTAACTGTGCTCGAACGGTGGCTCTCACGCCGGAGTTACGCGGAAAACCCGAGTAACTGTGCTCGAACGGTGGCTCTCATGCCGGAGTTACGCGGAAAAACCGAGTAACTGTGCTCGAACGGTGGCTCTCATGCCGGAGTTACGCGGAAAACCCGAGTAACTCGGCAGCTCGGGTTGGAGCTCGAAAGACGAGCTCGCGGTAAGCTGTAACCCGATTATTTCGGGTTGGAGCTCGAAAGACGAGCTCACGGTAAGCTGTAACCCGATTGTTTCGGGTTGGAGCTCGAAAGACGAGCACGCGGTAAGCTGTAACCCGATTGTTTCGGGTTGGAGCTCGAAAGACGAGCTCACGGCAAGCTGTAACCCGATTGTTTCGGGTTGCAGCTCGAAAGACGAGCTCGCGGCAAGTTGTAACCCGATTGTTTCGGGTTGGAGCTGGATGGGTCGGTGAATTCGGGAGAACGGAATGTGTTCCCGCTCCGCGAGCGGCAGCAGGTTCCGAGCACCAGCTCCCCGTTCCGCGAAGAGGAGCAGGCAGGGGGTCAGCGGTCAGGGACCAGGCGATGACGGGCGAGGGAACCGAGCGGCTCCGTTTGATCGAATCCAAAGAGCGAATCGGACGGGGGCTCGTGGAGAAGCGGCAGCGGTTCCCTTGGAGGCCGGATTCCTTCCGTTTCGGAAGAATACGATCAAAGGAATCTGGGCTCCAGGGAGATCGGAACGAGTTCCCGCTCCGCGAAGCGGGTGCCGGTTTTGTCCTCCGCTCGGTGGAACGGAGCCAGCCGGATTTCGCCCTCCGCTCGGTGGAACGGAGCCAGCCGGTTTTCGCCCTCCGCTCGGTGGAGCGTAGCCAGCCGGTTCCGCCCTCCGCTCGATGGAGCGGCCAGATCTCGCTCCGCGCGCCAGCCGCCTTCCGGGCTTCAAGCATGCGAGAAGCGCTGCCGGTAGCTGCGCGGCGACAGCCCCTCGTACTTGGCGAAGCAGGAGGCGAAGTACGCCGCCTGGTTGAACCCGACGTCGCCGGCGATGCGCGAGACGGGATAGTCGGTGCGCAGCAGCAGCAGCTTGGACTGGTCGATGCGGTAGCGCAGCAGGTATTCCTTCGGCGAGCAGCCGAATTCCTTTTGCATGCAGCGGGCGATGTAGACGGAGTGGAAGTTCAGGCTCTCGCTCATCGCGCGGGCGCTGATGTCCTCGCGGTAATGCTGGCGCAAATAGGCCGCGGCCTGCGCGGCGCACGCCGCCGAAGGCGACGTCGAGCGCGCGTCGAGACCGGCCGACAGCTGCTGCAGCAGCTCCTGGAACAGGATCTGCTGGCGCCAGAGCGCGCCGCCGACCTGGCCGCTGCTCGTCATCGCCGTGAGCTGCCCGAGCAGCTCGAACATGCGCGCGGGCTCGACCAGGTCGGCGTACTGCGGCATCTGCACGGAGAACAGCGGCGCGTTCATTTTCCACTCGGCATCATGGGCGTTGTCGGGCTCCTCCCCGGCGAAGACGTCGCGGCCGATCCATTCTCCCCGCGGATCGCGGTAGAGCGGCAGCCGCTCGTCGGTGGCGGTCCAGTAGCCGTCATGCTTGAAGTGCAGCCAGTAGCAGCGTGTGCGCAGGCGCGTCGGCGCCGTGCCGTAATGATGCGCGTCGGGCCGCAGGATGAGCGCCTGTCCGGGACCGACCTCATAGCTCCGATCGCCCTCGGTGACGAGCAGCTCGCCTTCCTCGACGGCGAGCAGGTCGAACAGCCCGATGTTGCAGCGGTCGACATGGACCATGCCGGGAGGGTGGTCCTCATGCCCGCTCGCGATGTAGTAGGGCAGCGGGGGCAAGGCGAATTGCAGCAGCTTCATCATCGGCTCCTCTCCGGCGGAACGGGCCCGCAAGCGGTCCATTTTCAGCCCTCGCATCAAGTTTCTTTTTTGAAAGTTCAGGTTGCATCCGTGATACCTCAAAGCCAGTATAGCACTTATAATACGGATGGACCAACAAGCTCGGCACAAGGCTCAATCCCGCTCCATTCCTAGGAATATTAGGTTGTTAGGCGGCAAGGTCGACGAAAGGGCTTTCATGTCGGAGCTACGCTTCTTGTATGCCAGCAATCCAGGATGGAGGTTTCATTCATGAAAAACCGCAACTACTCGCTATGGGCGCTTTCCTGGCCCATCTTCATTGAGCTGTTCCTGCAGTTCCTGCTCGGAGCGGCGGATACGTTCATGGTCAGCGAGATCTCCGACGACGCGGTCGCGGTCGTCGGCTTCTCGCATCAGCTGTTCAACGCGCTGACGGTGTTGTTCACGGTCATCGCCAGCGGCGCCGGCATCCTCATCGCGCAGAAGCTCGGCGCGCGCAAGGAGGAGGACGCCCGCTCGATAAGCATCATCGCGCTCAAGACGACGGTGCTCATCGGGGCGGCGATCAGCGTGCTGCTCATCGCGCTGCCGGGCCCGATCGCGAGCCTGCTGCAGATGCCCGAGGAGCTGCTGCCGCTGGCGCGCACCTACATCTCGATCGTCGGCGGCAGCATGATCCTGGCGGCGATCATGAGCACGCTCAGCGCGGCGATCCGCAACACCGGCAACACGCGCGGACCGATGTATACGGCGATCGGCATGAACGTCGTGCATATCTTCCTCAACTACGGCTTCATCTACGGCGCGTTCGGCCTGCCCGAGTGGGGCCTGGCGGGCGTCGCGATCAGCACCGTCGTCAGCCGCCTGCTCGCTTCGGCGCTGCTCGTCTACATGTTCCTGTTCGCGTTCGAGCGCCGCATCTGGTGGGGCGACATCAAGCTGTGGAGCCGCAGCCTGTTCCGGGAGATCCTGCGCATCGGCTGGCCGCTCGGCGTCTACTCCGGCAACTGGGTGCTCTCGCAGCTCGTCATCTTCACGTTCATCGGCACGCTCGGCGCGGCCCAGCTGGCGGCGCGCACCTATATGAACACGCTGGAGTCGTTCTGCTTCCTGATCGGCTTCTCGATCGCGCTGGCGACGCAGATCCGCGTGGCGCATCTGTTCGGCGCGGGCAACACCCGGGAGGCGTACAAGGACGCGTACAAAGGACTGTGGATCGGCCAGCTCGTCGTCATCGCCAACTCGTTCATCATCTTCCTGTTCGGCAGCCAGGCGCTCGGCCTGTTCACCTCCGACCCGGATATCCTGGCGATCTGCGCCGGCCTGCTCGGCCTGAACCTGCTGCTGCAGCCGGGCAAGATGCTCAACATGACGATCGCCGATTCGCTGAACGCCGTCGGCGACACGCGCTTCACGATGTATGTCTCGACGATCAGCATGTGGGGCGTGGCGGTGCTCGTGTCCTATTTCTTCAGCATCCATCTCGGCTATGGCCTGACCGCCATCTACATCTGCATGATCGCTGACGAATACTTGCGCGGCTTCGTCTGCTGGCTGCGCTGGCGCAGCTTCAAGTGGGCTTCCCGCGCCGGATCGCCCGAGCTGCCGGCGCAGGGCGCAGCGGCCGCGGAGGCGTGAGGCCGCCGGCCTGAGCCTCGCAACCGCAAAGACGGTGCCTATCCCCTAGAGGATAAGCACCGTCTTTTTTGCTGCGAGCGTTATTTTAGCTGCGGGCTGGAGAGCGCCGCTTCGGACTGGCAGCGCGGCTGCGAAAGCGAAGCAAGGGAACAAGTTCCCTTGTGCAAGCGCGTGCGTGCCGATCCAGCCGCGCCGCCGCCTCAGCGCAGGCCGATCGTCACGATCTCGGCCGGCCCGACGGCGAGCTCGAGGCGGCCGTCCCGCAGCTCGAGCGCATCCGCCGTCTCCTGCTCGAGCACGCCGGATTTGTAGGCGCTCGAAGCGCCGGCCGGGGCCAGCAGCCGCAGCGAGGCGGGCTCGCGCTTCAGGTTGTACAGGCGCACGACGAGGTCGCCGGTGACGGGGCTGGCCTTGAAGGCGGAGAAGGCGATCGACTCGCCCTCCCACGCCAGCGGCGAGCCGACGGCCGCGAGCTTGCCGACATGGACGCCGGTCTGCACCGCGGTCCAAGGCGTCTGCAGCTGGTACGCTTCGGCGAACGCGCCGCTCGCCGCGCCGTCGCCGCCATGCGGCACGAGCGCCAGGCGTGCTTCATGCGGCCCGATGCACTGGGCCTCCGGCGTCGGGAAGTAGCCCCAGTCGCCGAGCTCGCCGGTCGAGCGCAGCAGCGTGACGGCGATCGTATTGCGGCCGTCCCGCAGCACCTCGTACTCGCATAGGCCGACGTTGGCGACCGTCAGGCCGGCGGCCGAGCCGTTCGCGGCTTGGCCGCTCACATCGGCGAAAGCCTGCTGGTGCTGGGCGTTGCTCGGATTCTCCCATTCCGGAGCGGGCTCGGTCGAACGCACGGCCGCTTCGAAGATCGAGTCGGCGGTGTGCGTATCGGCCTGCAGGCCGGTCGGGAACAGCAGCCGGACGCGATGGTCGCGGGCCTGGTTGTCGAACGAGCTGACGATGTCGATCCGGCCGCTGCCTTGCTCCAGCGACAGCACCGTGCGCAGGCGCAGCGGGACGAGCTTGGCCGA
Source organism: Paenibacillus sp. B01 (assembly GCF_009649995.1). Lineage (NCBI taxonomy): Bacteria > Bacillati > Bacillota > Bacilli > Caryophanales > Paenibacillaceae > Paenibacillus > Paenibacillus sp. B01. The sequence continues at coordinate 554,830 of NZ_CP045802.1, forward strand.
GCGCCCGGCCTGGCGCTGCGGATAGTACACGATCTCGCGCTGCTCGCGGTCCAGCGTCTCGTCGGCCGACGCCGGCACGGCCCATTCGTGCACGATCTCGAGCGAGGCGCGGCCGGGGCCGTTCTCCACGACCGACACCGCCGCCGGCACGCCGCGCGTCGTCAGCGGCTCCACGCCCTTCGGCGCCATGAACATGTACTCGTTGCCGATGTCGCCGCTGTCCTCGTAGATGCCGAGGCCGGGGAACGTCTGTCCCGTGCGCCGATCGGTCAGCGCGAACGAGCCGTCCTCCGCCACCTCGACGCGGAGCACGCCGTTGTCGAGCGTGCGGGCATCGGCCGCGATGTCGGGGGCCGTCTCCGGCCGCACGTCCGAGCGGACCCAGGCGTAGGTGGCGTGGCCGAGCGCCGGCACGGCGTCCGCCTGGAACGTCAGGCGCACGCGGCGGCACTGGTACGGCTGGCGGAACGCGTCGTCCGGCAGGTCGTAGCCGAACTGCAGGCCGAGGTCCTCGACCTTGCAGGCCAGCGTCCGGCCATCCGCGCCGACGAGCGCGCGTCCGCTCAGGTCGAGCTCCTTCATGCGGCGGTTCATCTCGCCGAAGCCGACGCCGTCGCGGAAGTAGATCCGCGCCGCGTCCAGCTCGACCGATACGGTGCCGCTGCGCATCCAGCCCGAAGGGTTGAAGACGACGAACGGCAGCGCATCCGCGCCATAGCTGCCGAAGACCGACGTGTCCACCGCCTCGGCGACGAACGCCGCCGAATCGGCCACGATCGTCTCGGCGACATGGCGGCTCTTGTCGAAGCGGGTGACCATCTCGCGGTGCACCTCGTCGACGCTGCAGCCGCAGATGCTGTCATGCGGATGGTTTTGAAGCAGCAGCTTCCAGGCGTAGGCAAGCAGATGCTGCGGGTAGTCCTTGCCGACGAGGCGGGCGTAGGCGGCGAGCGGCTCGGCCGAGCGCTCCAGCACGGACTGCCCGGCGGCGTTCAGCTGCTTCAGGTAGACGCGCGAGGAGGCAGTGTTGACGAGCGTGCCCCAGCCGTCGGTGAGCTGGCTGCGCAGCTCGCCGCGCACGACCGACAGCGCGGACCCGTCCGCTGCCGCGCGTACGGCGTCGAGATAGTCCGGGAAGTTGGAATGGACGAATTCCACGTCCGGCTCCACGGCGCCGGCGACGCGGATCGCCTCGGCCAGGTCGGTCTGGATCGGCTGATGGTCGCAGCCGTTCATGAACAGCAGATGCGGCGTCGAGGCGTAGCGCCCGGCGTCCGCCAGCTTGCGCTCCCAGTAGGCGCGGGCCTGCTCCTCGTCGGTCGGCACCTCGTTGCCGTTGGAGTACCAGTTGGCGAACAGGATGCCGAGCACGCGCGAGCCGTCCGGTCCTTCCCAGACGAGCTCGGAGAAGGAGCTCTCATAGGCGCTCGACTCGCCGACCTCGTTGTTGAAGCCGGTCGGCTTGACGCCGCGGCCGAACAGCGCGTTGTCGATGCCCGCCTGCCGCATCAGCTGCGGCGTCTGGCCGAACAGGCCGAACGTATCCGGGAAGTAGCCGATCTTGGATACGGGACCCCAGCGGCCCGCTTCCTCATGGCCGATCTGCAGGTTGCGGACGTTGGCCTCCCCGCTCGTCAGGAAGGCGTCCTGCAGGATGTACCACGGCCCGATGCCGATGCGGCCCTCGCGGATGAGCTTTTCGAGGCGGGAGCGGTTCTCCGGCCGGACCTCGAGGTAGTCGTCGAGGATGATCGTCTGGCCGTCGAGGAAGAAGCTTCGGTAGCCGGGATCGGTCTCCAGCGTGTCCAGCAGCGAGTCCATCAGCTGAACGAGGCGGACGTGGTGCTTCTCGTACGGGAGGTACCATTCGCGGTCCCAATGGGTATGAGAGAGGATGTGCGCGGTGCGCTTGGTCATGGCGATCGGTCCTTTCGGTGCAGGATGGTTCCAGCATACCTGTCCGGCATGCGGAAGATCTATCGAAGATGGCGACGGCCGCCCTGCGATCGGACGACAGGTCCGGGCGCGAGACGGCCGTGCGGATGGATCGGCGCCAGGGCGGGCCGAGGGCGGCAGCGCGCGAAAGAAGCGCAGCCGCCGGCCATAGCCGCGGCCGCTTGCGGCTTGACGCTGTTGGCGACGGTCAGCCGCGGCCGATCAGGCCGTCCTGCATCGCTCGCCAGACGAGCTGGGCGAACAGGCTGTTCGACCAGGCGAACCATTTGCGCGTGAATACGGACGGGTCGTCGGAATGGAAGCCCTCGTGCATGTAGCCGGTGTCGGCGTCGGTCGCCTCGAGCAGGTCGATCATCGCGAGCTTCTCTTCGTCGGAGATCGCGGTCAAGCCTTGCATCGAGAGCGCCATATGCCAGATGTAGCCGTCCGGCGTGTGCGGGCTGCCGATGCCTTTGGCCTGCTTGCCTTCGAAGTAGTACGGATTCTCCGAGCTCAGCGCGAAGCGGCGCGTGTTCAGGTAGATCGGATCGTCTGCGGCCGCATAGCCGAAGTACGGGATCGACATGAGGCCCGGCGTGCCGGCGTCGTCCATCAGACAATGGTTGCCGTAGCCGTCCGTCTCGTAGGCGTAGATCGGGCCGAACTGCGGGTGGCGGAAGATGCCGTACAGCCGGATGCCGTGCTCCACCTCGGCGGCGAGGTCGGCGAGCTCCTTGACGAGCGCCATGTCGCGGAACACCCACTCGGCGATCTCCTGCATCTGGCGCATCGTCACGACGGCGAACATATTGGCCGGAATGTTGTAGTGGAAGTCGCAGGCGTCGTCGCTCGGGCGGAAGCCGGACCAGATCATGCCGGTGTAGTTGACCGGCATGCCGAGCCCTTTGTTCCGGAGGGAGTCCTCCGGGATGCCGTTGTCGCGCACGAAGCGGTACGGCGACTGCTCGAAGTGCCGCTGCTCCCTTTTCCACAGGTCGATCGCCGCGCGCATCGCGCGCTTGAAGTCCGTGTCGAAGATGGCGGTATGCTTCGTCTCCTGCCAGTAGGCGTAGGCGAGGCGGAACGAGAAGCAGATCGAGTCGAGCTCGAACTTGCGCTCCCACACCCACGGCCCCATATCGGTCTCGTCGGTCGTGTTCCAGTGCCAGTCGTTGGCCGATTCGTTGAACGCGTTGGCGTAAGGGTCGATGAGGATCATCGCCATGTGGCGGCGGATCAGCCCTTCGAGGATGCGCTGCAGGCCGGCGTCGTCCTTGGCGAGCGGCACGTAGTGGATGACCTGCTCGACGGAATCGCGCAGCCACATGGCCGGGATGTCGCCGGTGATGACGAACGTCGTGCCGTCGGGCATCAGCTTGGTCGTCGTCTCCAGCGTGTTGGGGAAGCAGTTGCGGAAAAGCCGCTGCAGCTTCGGCCGGCCCGCGAGCTTGGCCTCGGCGTCGTCCAGCGCCTGGCGCACGGCCGCCGGCAGCTTCAGCTCCGGCATCGGAATGGCGGGAAGTCGGAATTGCTCCATGATCGGTCCATCTCCTTGAGCTATAGTGGGGGTTCGCCCGCGCGGCTGCCTGCGCCCGCGCCCGAGGCGTCGGGAGCTGCGGAGGAAGGGAGGGAGGCAGCCTCCTTCCCTTCCTTCAGCGGTTCGTTAGGCATGTTAGGCGGCGAACCCCGGTTGAGTTAGCGATAACCTACTCTTTTACCGCGCCGATCGTCAACCCCTGCACGAAGTAGCGCTGGAAGAACGGGTAGGCGAGCACGATCGGGCCGGTGGCCAGCACGACCATCGCCATGCGGGCCGTATCCTGCGGCATGTTCTGCAGGCCTTGGGCGAGCGAGGCGTTGCTCGACGCCTGCGACAGCAGGAACTGCATGTTCGTCTCGATGCGCATCAGCATGGACTGGAGCGGCACGAGATTCGGATTTTCGATGTAGAGCAGGGCGTTGAACCAGTCGTTCCAGTAGCCGAGCGTGCTGAACAGCGCGATCGTGGCCAGGCCCGGCAGCGCGAGCGGCAGGACGAGCTTGTAGAAGATCTGCAGCTCGGAGGCGCCGTCGATCTTGCCGGATTCGATGATGGCGTCGGGCACCATCGTCATGAAGAACGTGCGCATGATGAGCACGTAGAACGCGTTCACCATGAGCGGAAGGATGAGCGCCCAGACGTTGTCCTTCAGGCCGAGCATCTGCGTCACGACGATGTACGTCGGCACGAGGCCGCCGTTGAAAAGCATCGTGAAGAAGGCGAAGAAGTTGAAGAACTTGCGGTACTGGAAGCTCTTGCGCGAGATGCCGTAGGCGTACAGCGTGACGACGAGCAGGCCGAGCGCCGTGCCGACGACGGTCACGAAGATCGTGACGCCGTAGGAGCGGAGCAGGGCGTCGCCGTTCTGGAGCACGTAGCGGTACGCTTCGAGGCTCCACTCGGCGGGAATCAGCCGGTAGCCGTCCGCGGCCAGCGCCTGCTCGTTCGTGAACGAGATGATGATTATGAAGACGAACGGGAACACGCACAGCAGCGCGAACAGGCCGGCGACGGCGTGGAACGCCGCGTTCCACGCCGGACTCAGCTTATGGAAGTCGCGGGCCGCCTTGGGCGGCAGCGCGGCAGACGGTTTGGACATGGTAGGGCTCCTTTCTTGGGGGAAAAGGCGGGAAGGACGGGAGACGGTAGCGGATGCTCTTGGCCTTCGGGAATGCCGCTGCGAGAAACGGACTGCTCGACCGGCTGCCGAATGCCGCTGCGTGAGACAAGCCTTCCTCCGATCCCGCTGGAACGCGGATGCCTGGATCGCCCGACCCCCGAAGGGGTGGGCATCCGCCTTCCAAGGGGACCGCTGCCGCTTCTCCGAAAGGCCCGTCTCCCTCCGCTCCATCGTCCGCCGGTCTTCCGTCCGTCCCGCCCCCTGGTTTTGGGGGCGGTGGTGCGCCTCCCGCAATCTGGGAGGCGGCAGGCGCTAGCCGCGCTTGACGCCGCGCGAGCGGCCTCGCGCCTCAAGCGCCGGAACAGCCGGAATAATCGGCTGTCGAAGGCCCGCCAGGCGGAGCCGGCTGGATTGCGGCAGCAGGGGAGCGGAGGCGGCGAATTCTCCTGGAGAAGCGGGAGCGGTTCCCTTGGAGGCCGGATTCCCACCCTTTCGGGGAGGGAATTCAGAGGAATCTGGGCTCCAGAGGAATCGGAAGGAGATTCGTCCGGCGTAGCGGACTCCCTGCGCGTCAGCGGAATCTCCGGCGGAGCCGGCCGAATTGCGGCAGCAGGGGAGCGGAGGCGGCGAATTCTCCTGGAGAAGCGGGAGCGGTTCCCTTGGAGGCCGGATTCCCACCCTTTCGGGGAGGGAATTCAAAGGAATCTGGGCTCCAGAGGAATCGGAAGGAGATTCGTCCGTCGCAGCGGGCTCCCTGAGCGTCAGCGGAATGCTCCGGCGTAGCGGGCTCCCTGCGCGTCAGCGAAAAGGTCCGGCGTAGCGGACTCCCTGCACGTCAGCGGAATGCTCCGGCGGAGCGGGCTCCCTGCGCGTCAGCGGAATGTTCCGTCGCAGCGGGCTCCCTGCGCGTCAGCGGATAGGTTCGCCTTTAGAACAGCGTGTTGTCCTTGTTCACCCGGCCGACGATCCAGTTGGACGTAATGACCAGGATGAAGCCGACCAGCGACTGGTACAGCCCCGCCGCCGTCACCATGCCGAACTCGCCGGTCGTCTTGAGGCCGCGGTACACATAGGTGTCGATGACGTTCGTCACCGAGTAGAGCGCGCCGGAGTCGCGAGGCACCTGGTAGAACAGGCCGAAGTCGGCGTAGAAGATCTTGCCGATCGCGAGCAGCGTCAGGATCGTCATGAGCGGCGTCAGCATCGGGATCGTAATGTTCTTGATCTGCTGCCACTTGTTCGCGCCGTCGATCATCGCCGCCTCGTACAGCGAGCGGTCGATGCCGAGGATCGAGGCGAGGTAGACGACGCTGTTGTAGCCGATCGCCTTCCACAGGCTGATGAACACGAGGATGAACGGCCAGTACGTCGGATCGGAGTACCAGTTGACCGGATCGAGGCCGATGCCGCGAAGCGCCTGGTTGAGCAGCCCCTTGTCGAGGCTGAGGAAGCTGAATGCGAAGTAGCCGACGATGACCCAGGACAGGAAGTACGGCATGAACATGCCCGTCTGGTACAGCTTGGACATGCGCTTGCTCGCGATCTCCGATAGCACGATCGCCATGGCGACCGCCGCGACGAGGCCGATGACGATGAAGACGACGTTGTACAGCAGCGTGTTGCGCGTGATGATCCAGGCGTCGTTCGTGCTGAACAGGAACTTGAAGTTGTCGAGCCCGACCCACGCGCTGCTGATGACGCTGTCGATGAAGCCATGGCGGCTGACGCGGTATTCCTTGAAGGCGATGACGGCGCCCGCCATCGGGATGTAGGAGAAGATGAGGAACCACAGCGCGCCCGGCAGGACCATGAGCAGGATCGCCTTGTTGCGGTTCAGGCTGCGGAAGAAGCCCGCCAGTCCGTTCATGATGGCATGCCCCCTTGGATGAGATTGGATGATGTACGGCCGTCAGCACAAAAAGGGGGCGAAGTCGCCTTCGCCCGCCTGACCGAAACATTTGTTTACTTTTGCGTGGCCTTCCAGGCGTCGTACTGGGCTTGCGCCTCGGCGATGATCTTGTCGAGGCCGGCGGCCTTCATCTTTTCGATGGCGCGCGGCAGATAGGCGGCCGGATCGACGGTGCCGGTCATGAGCGGCGCCCATACCTCGGCCTTGACGTTCTGCAGGCTCGCCAGCTCGGTCGATACCTTGGAGGTGTCGAAGTTGAAGCCGAGCGCCGGGGAAGGACGGCCCTGCTCGTTGAACTGCTTGAACTGCTCCCACTTGTCGTCCGGGTCGCCCGGGTTGAGGTAGGTGAGCATGACGTTGCCGAGCGAGAACGTCGGCATGTCGTAGTTTTTGGACTCCGGCAGGTTCTCCATGCGGTTGTCGCCGGTCAGCTTGTAGTGCGTGCCCTCGATGCCGGAGTCGATCAGGTTGCGCAGCTTGGCGTCGGTGTTGAGCAGGTTCAGGAACTCCATCGCCTTCTCCGGATACTCGGAGTTGGCCGAGATCGCCTGCAGTGAGCCCATGACTGACCAGTTGTAGACGATCGACTCGCTGGCCGGCGTGGAGACGATCGGGTAGCCGAGGCTCGCGCTCCACGTATTGTCGGCGAGCGGCTGGGTGTCGGCGCGGTCGATGAGCCACTTGCCGGTCTTGTCCAGATCGGAGGTCGAGGTGATCGTCGCCGCTTCCGGCGAGATGTAGCCGGCTTTGTAGTACTTGTGCATCGTCTCGAGCGCCTGCTTCATCTCCGGCGTCTCGAGGACGTTGACGATCTTGCTGCTGTCGCCGTTCAGCGCGACGGCGATCGGCAGGTTCTGGATGAGGTAGTCGTACGGCACGGTCGGCGTGAAGTTGGTGTCGATCTTCAGGCCGAGCACGCCCGGCAGCTTTTCCTTGCCCGCCTTGAGGAACGGCTCCAGGCTCTCCAGCGTCGTCGCCTGCTTGTAGTCCATGCCGAGCTGGTCGAACTGCTGCTTGTTGAAGCGCCAGACGGATTGCGCCGGCAGCTCTTTGTTGGCCGGCACGCCATAGTTGTGGCCGTCGACCTTGGAGCCTTCGAGGAAGGCCGGGTCGAGCGTCTCGACGATGCCCTTGCCGTGCGTCTGCAGCAGGTCGTCAATCTCCATGAACGCGCCCTTGCGCGCGTTCTGCACATAATCGAACGCCCAGGAAGCGGTGAAGAGAATGTCCATCGGCTCGCCGGAGGCGGCCATGACGCCCATCTTCTGGTTGTAGTCGCCGAAGTCGATCTGCTTCATCGTGACGGTCGCGCCGATCTTTTCGGCGGTGTACTTGTTCACCTCGGCCATCACCTTGTCGGTGTCCTTTTGCGGAGCGCCGATCGTGTACCAGATCAGGTTGACCGGCTTCTCGGCGTCGCCTTCGCCGCCGGAAGCGTTGTTGCTGCCGCAGGCGGTGACCGCCAGCGCGGCCGTCAGCACGAGCGCGAGCGCGCCCGCCTTGCGTGTGGATCTCTTTTTCATGATGACTCCTCCCTCGAAGCAAGCATGATGATGATGGTGCCCGAGCCCATGCGTCCAGGCTCGCCTGTCTGAATCAACCTTACTGGATGAAAGCATTTTCAAATAGGCGACAAATTATGAATCCGCTGTCCAAACTAAAGAAAGAGCCGCGCCGATTCGGTTCAGCGCAGCTCCCGGTATTCGTTGGGCGAGATGCCCACGTATTTTTTGAACTGCTTGTAGAAGTAGCCGGTCTCGACATAGCCGACCTCCTGCGAGATGTCGGCGACCTTGTCGTCCGTCGCCTTGAGCCGCTCCTTGGCCCGCTCGATACGGTAGCGGTTGAGGTAGTCGGTGAAGCCGGCTCCGGTCTCCTTGGCGAACAGCTGGCCGAGGTACGCGGGATGGATATGGTAGATGGCGCCGAGCGTCTTGAGCGACAGCGGCTCGGCATAGCGCTCCGCCACATGCTGGACGACCTGGCTGACGATCGGGACGCGGTCGCTCCGCTGCAGCAGCTTCATCGTGAAATGCGCGGAGGCCTTGACCGCATCGGTCAGCTCGGCCAGCGCCGAGGCGCGGCTGATCCGGTCGAGCGTCTTCTTGAACTGGAACAGCACCTCCTGCGACTGCTCGCCGCCCTTCATGTCGCGCAGCTCGAGCCGGAAGGCGACGACGAGCTCGATTGCCGCGCTCTGGAGCAGCTCGGGCGTCGCGCCCTCGCGCTGCTGCAGCGCCAGGAAGTCGGCGTCGATGCGGGCGAAAAGAGCCTCCGTATCGCGGGCGAGCAGCCAGCGCGAGTAGTCGTCTCCGCCGATCTCGAGCGGCTGGTCGGACGCTCCCGGCGACGGCGGCAGCTCGGCCGCGTCGAGGATCGGGCTGCCGCTGTGCAGCAGATGGTAGTCCTGCGCTTTTTTGGCGAAGGCGTAGCTGCGCTGCTCGAGCTCGCCGATCCGCTCGGCGGTGCCGAGCGAAAAGCGGACCGGCGCGGAAATGGCCGCTTCGCCTGGCGCCGCGGAGTCTGCGTCCGCATCGCCGCGACTACGCGCCGCGTCGGCCGCCGCGAGCCGCTCCAGCGCCTCGCGCGCCTGCCGCCGCGCTGCAACGGCGCTGTCCGCGAGGAACAGCAGCACCTCGTCGCCGTCGAGGTCGGAGAAGCGCAGCGGCGCGTCCCGCTCGCCGAGCGCCTCGTCGACGAGCCGGCGGGCCTGCGCGCCGCCGCTCGCCGAGTGGCGGGCCGCCGCGGCGCACAGCCACGGCCGGCCGAGGCGCAGGCCGAGCAGCTCGGCGCGCTGGCCGAGCTCGACCGGGTCGATGTCGCCGCGCATCCAGCGGAACAGGATGCGGTCGCGCAGGATGCCCTTTTCCTCGGGGGAGAGGGCGGCCGTCCCGGGCGGCGCGGCGCTGAGCTTGGCGACGGCGGCGGAGAGCGTCGAGCGCAGCTCCTGGAAGTTGACCGGCTTGAGCAGGTAGTTCTCGATGCCGAGCGACATGCCTTCCTTGAGGTAGTCGAACTCGTTGTAGCCGCTCAGAATGATGACCTTCAGCTCCGGCAGCAGCCGGCGCGCCTCGCGGATCAGCTCCAGCCCGCTCATGCCGGGCATCGTGATGTCCGTCACGAGCAGGTCGACGGGACGGCTCCTCAGCAGCTCCAGCGCGGCGCGTCCGCTGCCTGCCGTGCCCGCCACCTCGAGCTCGAACGACGACCAGTCGAGCGCGTCCTGCAAGCCTTCGACGATGAACGGCTCGTCGTCGACGAGCAGCACTCGGTACATAGGAAATTCCTCCTTCGAAACAAGTTGGGAACGCGAGGCGGGGCGGAAAGGCCAGGGCTGGGGCCGGCTTCCGAAGGGAGGGGCGGCAAAAGCGGCGGCCGACGTCCCGGAGAGGGAGGGCCTAGCGTTCCTCGGCTCCCCCGGGCTCGCCGGACCCGCTGTCGCTGCCGTCCGGGAACCAGAGCGTCACCGTCGTGCCGGCCCCAGGCGCGCTGTCGATGTCGAGTCCGGCGGCGTTCGGGCCGTAGACGAGCCGCAGCCGGTCGCGGATGCTCTGCAGGCCGAAGCTGCCGCCCTCGTCCTGGCCTTGCGGAGGCCGCTGCAGCCGCTGGCGCAGCGCTTCCAGCGCCTCCGGCGCCATGCCGCGGCCGTTGTCGCGCAGCGTGACGACGATGCGCGCGCCTTCTCCCCGCGCGGCGGAGATGTCGAAGTGGTTGTCGTCCCGCTCGGTGTCGAGGCCGTGCACGATGTAATTTTCCATGACGGGCTGCAGCGAGAGCTTCACGACGGGGCGTCCGGTCAGGCTGTCGTCCATGCGGATGGAGTAGGCGAACCGGTCCTTGTAGCGGATGCGGAACAGCTCCAGGTAGCGCCGGCCGAGCTCCAGCTCCTCGCGCAGCGGCACGAGGCTGCGGCTGCCGACCATGCTGCGGAACAGCACGGACAGGCTGTAGATCATCTCCGCGACGTCGTCCGCACCGCGCGACACCGCCCGCATGCGGATGACCTCGAGCGTATTGGACAGGAAATGAGGGTTGATGCGCGCCTGGATCGCGGACAGCTCGGTGCTGCGCTGCCGCAGCTCGGCCTTGTACTCCTGCTCGATCTGGCGGTTCAGCTGGTCGAGCATGCGATTGAAGCCCTGGCCGATCTGCCCGAGCTCGTCGCCGCGCTCGTCCTGGATGCGGCCGGCGAAGTCGCCGGACTCGACGCGCCGCATGAGGCGCACGAGGCTGCCCGTGCGGCGCGCCACGCTCGCCACGGCGATGCCCGGCAGCACGACGGCGAGCAGGATGCCGATCCCGCTCAGCAGCATCACCGTCCGCCGGAGGCCGGCGGACGCCGCCTCCAGCTGCGCGTCCGGCACGACGCCGACGACCGAGTAGCCGGCCAGGCTGTCGCTCAGCACCGCCACCTGCGACGGCCGGTCGAGCGCCGCCGCGGAGTCGAGCGTGCTGATGCGCGAGGCGTACGGGTAGATGGAGCCGTAATAGCGGCCGGACGAGTCGAACAGCACCTGGCCTTGCGGCGTCAGCACGAGCACGTAGCCCTTGAGCTCGTCGAGATAGGGACGGAGGGCGGAGACGAGGCTGTCCGAGCTGAAGTGGACGAGCAGCTGGCCGGTTTTTTGCAAGGTGCCGGGATTGTTGACGGCCGCCCGCACCGCGTAGAGCCGGTCGGCGTCGAGGCCGAGCTCGCGCGCGACCCACGGATTGGGCGCGGAGATCGTCGGCAGCTCGAGCGCCATCGCGTCGGGGATGAACGATAGCGCGGAGTTCAGCTCGCGCAGCTGCGGGCTTCCGCCGGCTTTCCACGCATACAGGTACTGCTCGACGGAGCTGTACAGCATGAGCTGGCGGATCGAGCTGTCGGCCGCGAGCCGGCGCTCGAAGTACGTGATGGCGTTGCCATAGCCGGCGCGCGGCTCGTCCGCATAGCGGTCGATGCGGTAGCGGAAGTAGTCGGCGAACGGATGGGACAGCAGATAGGTGACGTTTTGGCTGAGCGCCTGGTCCTGGTAAATGTCCGCGACGATGCGCTGCACGCTGTCGCTGCTCGCCTGCAGGCGGGCGGACACCGCTTCCATCGCGCGGCGCTGGTTGGCGAGGATGTCGCTGCGCACGGACTCCGCCATGAAGGCGTACAGCAGGTAGGCCAGCGTCACGATCGTCAGCACTGAGATGGCCGAGAGCGTCGCGAGCAGCTTCGAGAACAGGTTGTTCTTGACGTACGTTCGGTAGAAGCTGCGCGCCTTCATCGCCTTCATCGGCGGGTCCTCCTTTCGCGCGGGCTTCCGCGCTATGCTCGAATGCCGCTCATTATAGCATACCGGGAGGACGGGCGTGGAGCGGGGCGGGCGCGAGGGCGGTACGCGGCAGGGGCTTTGCGGGCGGGGAGAAGCGGGAGGGACGCGGAGCGTGGGGCGGGGCGTGGGGCGGATATGGAGGCGGGCGTGGAGAGACGGATGAGAAGCGAAGTGGACGAGGAGAGGGAGCGGAGAGAGGGGGAGCGAAGCGTGAGGGAGCGGCGGACGGGGAGCGAAGGCGGGTCGGGAGGAGAAGCGGACGGGCAGCGGAGCGTGGGTCGGGGCGCTCCCGCTCCCGTGCGGGCAGGACGGTAGCCAGCGGCCGCGCGCTGTGCTATGCTGGTGGGGACAACCGAAGAGTAAAGTCCGGCGCGGCCCTATGGGGCCGGAAGTGCCGGGAGAGGTTCGCGAACTCCCTCTATAAAAAACTACAAGCACACGATTCCGCCGGGGATCCGTGTGTTTTGCGTTCGGCGGACAGCCGTTCCTCGCGAGGCGAGGGGCGGGCTGCCCGCCGTTTTCTTTGTCCGCGCGCGGAAGAAGGAATTGGAGAATCGCTTGGCTCTCTCTGCCGGTTCGGTCGGTCAGGAGAGGAGAAGGTTAATGATGGTGGACAGGCTTGAGGGAGGCTCCCTCGATAAGCGGAAAGGCAAGGCGGTCGTCGTGTTCAGCGGAGGCCAGGACAGCACGACCTGCCTGTTTTGGGCGCTGCAAAGGTATGAGGAAGTGGAGGCGGTGACGTTTCGCTACGGGCAGCGCCATGCGCTGGAGCTGGAGTGCGCGGCGTCCATCGCCGCGGAGCTTGGCGTCCGGCACCATGTGCTGGACATGAGCCTGCTCGGGCAGCTCGCGCCGAGCTCGCTGACGCGCAGCGACGTCGCCGTGGCGGAAGCCGCGGAGGAGGGCGGGTTGCCGAATACGTTCGTGCCGGGCCGCAACCTGCTGTTCCTGTCGTTCGCGGCGGTGCTTGCGCAAGGCGTCGGCGCCAAGACGATCGTCACCGGCGTCTGCGAGACGGATTTCAGCGGGTATCCCGACTGCCGCAACGTGTTCATCCAGTCGCTGAACGTCTCGCTGAACCTGGCGATGGACGAGACGTTCGTCATCGAGACGCCGCTCATGTGGCTCGACAAGGAGCAGACCTGGGAGCTGGCCGACCGGCTCGGCGCGTTCGAGTTCGTACGGGAGCGTACGCTCACCTGCTACAACGGCATCCCGGCCGACGGCTGCGGAGAATGCCCGGCCTGCAAGCTGCGGCGCGCGGGACTGGACAAGTACATGGCTCGGCGCGGAGCGAAGGAGGCGGCGCGAGGATGATGCATGCGATCTATCCGGCGCCCGCGCATCCGTTCCGCTACGAGCTGAACAAGGAGTTTCATTTCGCGGCGGCGCATTACATTCCGGCCGAGGCGGCGGGCCGCTGCAGCCGCGTGCACGGGCACACCTACTATTGCAACGTCACCGTCGGCGGCGACCGGCTGGACGAGTGCGGCTTCCTCGTGAACTTCTCGGAGATCAAGAAGCTGGTGCAGGACCGGTTCGACCATCGGCTGCTCAACGAGGACGAGCTGTTCGGCGGTCCGGCGCGGCTGCCGAATGGAGGCGAGGCGGCGGAAGCGGTGATGCAAGGCAGCCAGGCGGCGGAAGCGATGCGGCACGGCAAGGCGGAGGCGGCGATGGGGCAAGGCAAGGCGGCGGCGCGAGGCGCTTGGGCCGAGCGGGCTGCAGCTGTGGAAGCGACGGCTGAGCAAGGAGCCGCGTCTGGCGCGGTCCGGCACGGCAAGGCGGCGGGTGAGGCTTGGCAAGGCAGTGCGGCGATTGCCGATTCGGCGCTGGACCCGGAGCGGTTCCCGACGACGGAGGTCGTCGCCCGCACCGTCTGGCAGCTCGTGCAGGAGGAGCTCGACCGCCGCGGCAACGGCGCGCGCTGCCTGCAGGTGTTCCTGCGGGAGACGCCGTCGAGCTATGTGATCTATCGCCCGGAGGCCGCTCATGGCTGAGCGGCGCACCCGCATCCCCGTGCTGGAGACGTTCGGCCCGACGGTGCAGGGCGAGGGCATGGTGATCGGCGTCAAAACCTGCTTCGTCCGCACCGCCGGCTGCGACTACAGCTGCTCCTGGTGCGACTCGGCGTTCGCCTGGGACGGCAGCGCCAAGGACGACATCCGCTGGCTGGAGCCGGAGGACGTGCTCGAGGAGCTGAAGGCGCTGTCCGGCGGCGAATGGCCGGGGCATGTCACGCTCTCGGGCGGCAACCCGGCGCTGCTGCCGCAGCTCGGCGGGCTGATCGCGCTGCTGCGGAGCGGCGGCACGATCGTCGCGCTCGAGACGCAGGGCAGCCGCTGGCAGGACTGGTTCCTGGACGTCGACGAGCTGACGCTGTCGCCGAAGCCGCCAAGCTCGGGCATGGCGACCGACTGGGCGCGGCTGGGCGAGATCGTGGAGCGGCTCGCAGCGGCGGGCCGGTCGCCGAGCCTGAAGGTCGTCGTCATGGAGGAGCCGGCGAGCGAGGCGGGATCGGCAGCCGGGACAAGCGCAGCGAGCGAGACAGGCGGAGCAAGGCTGGCAGTCCAGGCGGATGGAGCGAGCCGCCAAGGAAGCGACCTTGCCTACGCCAAGGAGGTCCATCGCCGCTTTCCGGCGGTGTCGATGTTCCTCCAGGCGGGCAACGACCGGCTCGACGAGCCGGACCCGGCCGCGCTGCGCGAGCATCTGGCGGCGCGCTACGAGCGTCTGGTCGATGCCGTCATGGCCGACCCGGACTGGCGGCACGTACGCGTGCTGCCTCAGCTCCACGCCTGGCTGTGGGGCAACAAGCGCGGCGTGTGAGACGGCTCCGGCGCGCTGAGGGAGTCGAGAGTGCCTTGAATCGCGAGGACGAGGCGAATCGGCGCGCTGAGGGAGTCGAGAGTGCCTTGAATCGCGGGAACGAGGCGAATCGGCAAGGCGAGGGAGTCGAGAGTGCCTTGAATCGAGGGAACGAGGCGAATCGGCACGCCGAGGGAGTCGAGAGTGCCTTGAATCGAGGGAACCAGGCGAATCGGCGCGCTGAGGGAGTCGAGAGTACCTTGAATCGAGAGGACGAGGCGAACCGACGCGCTGAGGGAGTTGAGAGTGCCTTGAACGGAGGGAACGAGGCGAATCGGCACGACGAGGGAGTCGAGAGTGCCTTGAATCGCGGGAACCAGGCGAATCGGCGCAACGAGGGAGTCGAGAGTGCCTTGAATCGCGAGGACGAGGCGAATCGGCACGCCGAGGGAGTCGAGAGTGCCTTGAATCGAGGGAACGAGGGAACCCGGCGCGCTGCCGCCCGCGGCGCGGCAAAAAGCCTCCCGCTAAGCGGAAGGCTCCTCTTTGTCCGACACTCGGAACACGTAGCCGAAGTCGCCCGACTTGACGGGCGAGCCATAGTCCTTGACCCAGGTGCGGTAGAACACGCTGGAGCCGTTCTTGCGGGTGACGATGATGTAGTCGGGATCGTTGGCCTTGGCCAGATCGGTCACGTAGACGGGGAAGCCGTGCATCGACTGCTCGAACGCGGTCCAGCCGAACACGGTCTTGGTATCGTCCGTGATGAACGGATCCTGCCGCCCGTCCGAGAGCACGTCGCCGCCGCGGAACATGACATAGCCGGACGAGCCGTACAGCGTCATGACCTTCGGCCGTCCCGGGCCTTCGAAGTCGGAGAGGATGTAGTCCATCTCCTTGACCGGGTACTTGAACGAATTGGGCAACGGCACATGCTGGAAGTTGTACACGGCGTTCACCGCCAGCCCGACGGCGAGCCCGGCGGCCAGCGGAGCGATCCCGACGCGCAGGCGGAAGCGGCGCAGTCCCGGCACGTCCTCGATGACGACGGCGGCGAAGTACAGGACGAACAGCCACAGGAACAGGTGGTACTTGTAGTTCGACACGCCGAGGAAAAAGATGCCGAGCATGAACTCGAAGCGGAAAAACCGTCTTTTCACGCTGAATGGCAGCAGCGCGACGAACGACAGCAGCATGAGCGTCGCGGTCAGGTTGCCCATGCTGTTGAACTGGATCGCCTTCCACTCGTTGATGAGCAGGTTGAAGTTGTCCTGCGTGACGGTGAGGATGAACAGGATGCTCTTCGCTCCGCCGGGATTTAGGAAGCCGACACCGAGCACGGACAGAGCGACGACGAGCCAGCGCCAGCCGACGCGGCGGCGGAGCAGCCGGCGCGTCACGAGCGCCTCCAGCAGCGCCATCCCCAGGAACACGACGATGACGGGCCAGACGCCGGAGTGGAAGTTCGCGATCAGCAGCGACAGCAGCGGCAGCAGCACCATGTAGCGGGCGGCCGGCCGCAGCTGGAACTCGCGCAGGAACACGAAGAACCAGACGATGAGGAACGCCGAGATCATCTGCGGCCTCGTCGTGAAATAGATGTCGTAGATGCCCCACAGCACCGGCAGCAGCAGCAACGTCAAAATCGCCTCGCGGCCGCGCGAGTCCAGGCCGAGCTCGCGCCGCGAGACGAGCATCATGCGGTAGAGGCCGAGCGCCAGCAGCAGCAGGCAGGAGGCGGTCAGCAGGTAGGTGCCGGCCCAGCCGAAGGCGCGGTACAGCCAGGCGATGACGACCTGGAAGCCGATCTCATGCGGGACGTAGGGCAGCTTGTCGTCGCCCCAGAACGTATGGATGGCGGTGTGCGGGACTTGGCCGGTGTCCAGCACCTGGCCTCCGACCTCGATATGCCAGAATGTATCGGGGTCCTGGTAGGATTCGGCCGGCGGCATCGTGAAGACGACGACGCACAGCACGATGACGGCAAGAGCCGCGGCGGCGGCGAATCGGATTTTCATGGGACGCGCTCCTTGCGGACATAGTTCCCTTCATTATAGGGGCAAAGGCCCGGCTTCCACAATGCGGCAGAACGGCTGTGCCGAGGGTGGCGGCGAGCGGGAGGGAATGCCCGAGATGGGCCTTCTCGCGGCGCGGGGCGCAGGATTATTTTCGACGACAAAGGAGAAGGAACGAATGAGCGAGATCGAGCAAGGAAGAAGCAAAGAGGAGCTGAGCGGCGTCACGCTGCTCGGCAACCAGGGGACGCAGTATCCGATGACGTACGCGCCGCAGGTGCTGGAGAGCTTCGTCAACAAGCATCCGGGGCGCGATTACCGCGTCAAGTTCAACTGCCCGGAATTCACGAGCCTGTGCCCGATGACGGGCCAGCCGGACTTCGCGACGATCACCATCGCCTACATCCCGGACGAGCTGATGGTCGAGAGCAAGTCGCTTAAGCTGTATCTGTTCAGCTTCCGCAACCACGGGGACTTCCACGAGGACTGCATGAACATCATCATGAACGACCTGATCGCGCTCATGCAGCCGAAGTTCATCGAGGTGTGGGGCAAGTTCACGCCGCGCGGCGGCATCTCCATCGACCCGTACTGCAACTGGGGCCGCCCGGGCACGAAGTACGAGCAGATGGCGGAGTACCGCATGATGAACCTGGACCTGTACCCGGAGAAGATCGACAACCGCTGAGGCGGGGGCGAGGGCTGGAGCATTCTGCGAGGCTGCAAGCCGAAAAAGTCGGGTTGCAGGCGAACGTGATCGCGGTTTGAGGGCTGCAAGCCGAAAAAGTCGGGTTGCAGGCGAACGTGATCGCGGTTCGAGGGCTGCAAGCCGAAAAAGTCGGGTTGCAGGCGAACATGAGTGCGGTTCGAGGGCTGCAAGCCGAAAAAGTCGGGTTGCAGGCAACCCGGCAGCGCTGGCGAGAAGAATCCAGCTGTTGAGCGGAGCAAACCCTTCCTTGGAACGGGACTGGCATCCGACCGGGACAGCGCGAGAACGCTGAAGAAGCCTATAGAAAGCGTCCCATCCGCTTGCGAAGCGGATGGGACGCTTTTTGCCTCTTGAGGCGAGTCTGTCGGTTGAGGCAGCACGGGAAAGGCAGTGGCGAGCCAGTCCGGGCGCACGCTCCTCGACCGCCGACGCCGCATGCTAGCAAGCAGCGCCGGCGAAAGCGGCTACTCCTCCGGGTCCAGCCGGCACTCCTGCAGCGGGCGCAGCTTCGTGCGATGCTTCCACTTGTGGCCGAGCCAGATGGCGAGGAACAGCGGCAGGCCGAAGTAGGAGGCGACGATGTACGCCCAGTCGACCCGGCCGTCCGAGAGGCCGCCGACGAACTGGCCGCCGATGACGACGGCGCACAGCCCCATCGCCAGCAGCGGACCGAGCGGGAACCACTTTGCGCGGTAGGTCAGCTCGTCCAGCGAGCGGCCCTGAGCCGACCAGGCGCGGCGGAACCGGTAGTGGCTGATCGCGATGCCCATCCACACGATGAAGCCGGTCATGCCGGAGGCGTTCAGCAGCCAGACGTAGACGACGCCGTCCCCGAAGAACGAGGCGAGGAAGGCGAGCAGGCCGAACGCGCCCGTCACGAGCAGCGCCGGCACCGGCACGCCGCGTCCGTTCACGCCGGCGAGCCAGCGCGGAGCCTTGCCTTCTTTGGCGAGCGTATAAAGCATGCGCGTGCTGGCGTAGAGGCCGGAGTTGCCGGCGGAGAGCACCGAGGTCAGGATGACGGCGTTCATGACGGACGCCGCGATGCTGAGGCCGGCTTTTTCGAAGACGATCGTGAACGGGCTCTGCGAGATGTCGCTGCTCGCCAGCTCCTCCGTCGTGTAGGGAATGAGCAGGCCGATGACGAGGATCGCCAGCATGTAGAACAGCAGGATGCGCCAGAAGATCGTGCGGATCGCGCGCGGCACGCTGCGCTTCGGGTCCTCGCTCTCGCCGGCGGCGACGCCGACGAGCTCGGTTCCCTGGAACGAGAAGCCCGCGGCCATGAAGACGCCGAGCACGGCCAGCATGCCCATCGGGAACGGGTTGTCGGTCAGGTTGGCGAAGCCGGTGCCGCCCATGCCGGTGTCGCCCATGCCGTCGCCGCGCCAGATGCCGACGACCATGAGCAGGCCGACGGCGATGAAGACGATGACGGTGACGATCTTGATCATCGCGAACCAAAACTCGGACTCGCCGTAGGCTCGCACCGACAGCAGGTTCAGGCCGACGAGCAGGGCGAGGAACAGCGCGGACCAGAGCAGCGAGCTGCTGCCGGGCAGCCAGTATTTCAGGATGAGCGTCGCTGCGGCCAGCTCTGCGGCGAGCGTGATCGCCCAGTTGTACCAGTAGTTCCAGCCGATGGCGAAGCCGAAGCTCGGCTCGACGAAGCGGCTCGCATAGGTGCTGAACGTGCCGGACACCGGCATATGCGTCGCCATTTCGCCCAGGCTCGTCATGAGGAAGTACACCATGAGGCCGATGAGGCCGTAGGCGAGCAGCGCTCCGCCGGGTCCGGCGCTATGGATCGCGCCGCCGCTGGCGAGGAACAGCCCGGTGCCGATCGAGCCGCCGAGCGAGATCATCGTCATATGCCGCGTTTTAAGGCCTCGGCGGAGGCCGGGTTTGGCTGAGGGGGTCGGGTGCGGTTGCTCCACTTGAAGTCATCTCTCCGTTTCTTTACTTATAATAGGGCAACTTATCTATAGTAGGCGATGCAGAACGATGGCTCAAGCGAAAATATTCCCAACTTAACGATAAATGTTGCAGGCGGGAAGCGGCGGCCTAGAAACGAGGGGAAGAAACGGACCTGGATTCATCCGCTGCGCGCGTATCCTCCAAGACGCGGAAAAGCGCCCTGCCGACCGGCAGGGCGCTTCCTTTATTCATTCCAGGTGATAAGACGTTGCCGCGCAGGCGCAGGCGCTCCGAGCGCCGGCGGTCAGATCAGCTTCGCGGCGGCCAGAAGCTGATCGATTACGCCGGCGGCCGCCTCGCGGCTGATGATCGGCACGCTCGTGTACCACTTGCCGGCCAACCCGCCGAGGCTGGAACCGGCGGACGCGGCTCCGCCGCCGAGCAGGCCGGAGCCGGAGGCGATCGCCCGGGCGTCCGCGTTCAGCGGCGAGAACGCCGCTCCGGCGCCGTTCGCTGAGACGGACCCGGTGAACGTGTCGCCGTCCACAGGAGGCAAGCCGAATGCGCGGCTGATCAGGTCGTCGAACTGGGCGAGCGTCAGGCGCGTCTTGGGCGAGAACTTCGTCTCTGACGTGCCGTCGATCAGCAGCTTGTCGGCCAGCCGCTGGATGCTTGCCTTGTACGGCGAGCCGCCGATGTCGGTGAAGGCGGCCGTCCGCTTGGCGGCCGTGTAGACGGCATAGCCGGGATGCGAGACGGTGACGGTCGTCGTCCCGTCTGCGTTGGCCGCGAACGTCGACGGAGCCGGCAGCGCCTGGCTGCCGTACCGGTACAGCGCGCCGGCCTTGGAGGCGTCGCTGCCGGCGTCCAGCACGAACGCATGCCGCACGAACGCGCTAGCCGGAATCGGCAGCGGCTTCGGCGCCGCTCCGGCGCTGGCGACCGAGCCGAGCTCGAACGCCACCGGCGACCCGAGCAGCGTCGTGCCCGGGCGAGCCGCCGCGAATGCCGCGGCCTGATCGGCTGCGTCGCGGATGGCGAGCTCGGCGCCCGCGCCCTTGGGCAGCGAGGCGAGCAGGTACAGCGGCAGCTCGGCGGCGGCCCGGCCTGCGTTCAGCGCGATCGAGCTGCCGAGCGGAGCTTTGGCGAGCGCCGTCGCCTGCGAGGCGCTCAGCGACAGGCGGACCGCTCCGCCGTCCTCCAGCCAGGAGCCGCTGACGACGAGCGCGAGCGGTTTTTTCGCGCCCTTGAGCGCGGCGGCAATGTCGGCATCCGTCACGGTGACGAGACCGTCAGCGGAGACGGAGGACTTCAGCTGCAGCTTCGTCTGGGACGGGCGCAGCACGCCTTTCAAGGCGCGCTCGCCGAGCTCGGCCGGCACGCCCTTCAGCGCGACCGGCACCTGGACGGTGTCGCGGATCGTCGGCACCGCGGCCGAGGCGATCGTGACGGTCAGCGTCACGGTGTCGTCCGTCTTGGGACGGGCGGCCAGCACGCCGTCCGCCGCGATCAGCTGCGGCTTGTCGCTGCCCGTCACCGCGTACGTGACGCCTTGGCGGACCGGCAGCTCCAGCACCGGCTTGCCGACGGCCGTCGTGTTGACGATGTTGGCCTGGAACGCCTCCTTGGCGTTCGCGACGAGGCCGAGCTCCGTCTTGTTGTAGGCGACGGCCATCGACCTGGTCGTGAAGTACTGGTTCACAAGCTGCCTGTTGGCGTTGATCTCGGTGGCGACGACGTAGAGCGTGTACGTGCCTTCCGGCAGCTTCTTGTAGATCGGCAGGCCGTCCTCGTCATAGCTGTCATAATACATCTCGTCGAGGCCGCTCACCGTATACCGGCCGGCAGGGAAGGAGCTTCCGATGCCCGCATCGGCGAGGAACAGCATGCCGATGTAATCGTCGTTCACGTCGTACACTTCCAGATCGATGAGGTTGACGCCATCGGCGTGGAGCGTGAAGCTCGCGTCGATCGTATCGTTCACCCCGTCGCCGTCCGGCGAGAGGATCGGGCTGGACAGCGTCAGGTCCTGGATGCCGAAGCCGTTGTCCGGCAGCCGGTCGCCGACATGCAGCGCGAACGGCAGGCGCAGCGTCGGCAGTCCCGGAGCGGTCAGCACGACGGAGCCTTCATAGGCGCCCTCGGCCGCATCGTCCGCGACGGAGGCGGTCAGGGAAAAGCTTGCCGTGCCTCCGGCCGGAGCGGTCACGCCGCCGCCGGACAGTCCGTCCAGCGAGACGGTCAGCTTGGACACGTCCGGCGTCTCGATCGGATTCGCCGGGTCGGAGGTGACGGACGGGTGCAGCTCGACCGAGGCGGCGTACGTCACCGCGGAGCCGGAGGTGTTTTTGACGCGCAGCTGAGCCGACGGAGCAGCCGCTCCGGCCGGCACGACGCCGAAGCTGTAGCTGCTGCCGAAGTTCGTCACGTCCAGCGGATGGAGATCGCCGTCCAGCAGCTGGAGCGGCTCGACCGTCTGCAGCACCGCCGGCGTCCGGATCGCCTGGGCGATATTGGCGCGGCCTCCGCCCTGCGAGTAGACGTCATAGAGCGTGCCCGTCTCGTCAAAGATCGCATCCGCCGTATTCGCGAGCGCGGCGCGGATGTCCATCGGCGTCCACTCGGGATGCTGCTGGCGCAGCAGCAGCGCCAAGCCCGCCGTATGCGGCGAAGCCATGCTCGTGCCGCTGATGCGGTTGTACGCCTCGTCGTACGAGGCATCGGGATTTGCTTTGCCGTAGGCCGGCCAGGTCGAAAGGATGTTCACGCCCGGAGCGGTGACGTCCGGCTTGATGCCGAGCTTGCCGTCGGAGGCCGGCCCGCGCGAGCTGAAGCTCGCCATGCGGTCGCCCGGCTCGACCGTGAGCGGGTAGTCGGCGCCGAACTGCAGCGTGAACGCCGCCTCCGGATGCGCCAGCACGATGCGGGCAAGCTCCCGGCCCGGGGCGCCTTCCATATCGAACGTCGGGAGATAGCGGAAGCTGTCTCCGAAAAAGCCGACCGGACCGATGAAGCCGTCGCGTCCGGGGATCGACTCGCTCAGGTTGGCCGCCGCGCCGGCGTTCAGCCCGTTGAAGATGATCAGCGCCTTGGCGCCATGCTCCTTGGCGATGGCCGCCTTGTCGACGAAGGCGAGCGAGCCGCGCGAGACGAGCACGATCTTGCCGGCGGCGTCGAGTCCCTCGTAGTCGCTCTCCGCGCCGAGCCCGGCATAGACCGCCTCGACCGGCTCGGTGCCGATGATCGACGCGAAGTCCTCCGCTCCGGTGCGCCAGCCCATGGCGTTCAGGCCATAGTCGAGGCCGCCGTAGGCGACGTCGGTGACGGTGTGGCTGTAGACGGTCGCGCTGACGGTAGCCGCGTAATGGCTGCTCGGGCTGCTCGCCGCGCCGACGGAGATGGCCAGCTGGCTCGACGCCGGCGAGCCCATCGAGTAGTAGTAGCGTCCCTCGTCCGCGGCGTTGCCGTTCGCCACGACGGCGATGACGCCGGCGAGCACGGCATTGTTGACCGCGATCGCGTCCGGGGAGAACGGGTCCTTGACTTCGTCGGCGCCGAGCGACAGGTTGATGACGTCCATGCCGTCCTTCACCGCGCGCTCGATGCCGTCGATGACCTGCGCCGAGGAGCCGGACGAGCGGCCCGTCTCGGCGTTGTAGCCGAGCACCTTGTAGGCGTGCAGCTCGGCCTCGTAGGCGACGCCTTTTTGCACGACGTCCGAGTCCGCTGCCGCGCGGCCGACGATCGTGCCCGAGACATGCGTCCCGTGCGAGGTGCCCGGGTTGCCGGTGGCGGCGTTCGGGATTTCCTCATAGGGGTCGTCGGTGTTGAAGTACGAGTCGTGTCCGCCCTTGTACGCTCCGGCCAGATCGGGATGCAGGTAGTCGACGCCGGTGTCGATGACGCCGACCTTGAGCCCGCGGCCCGTCAGCCCTGCGGCCCAAGCTTCCGGCACGCCGAGCTGCTTCAGCGGGTCGATGTCGCATTTGCACTCGGAGGAGAGGGCCGTCGGCGAGACGGTCTCCGCCGGAATGGCGGAGTACGTCAGGTTCTCATGGATCGACTTGACGCCGGGGAGCAGGGCGAGCAGAGGAATCTGGTTCGCCGGCAGCTCGACCTCCATGCCGTTCAGCACGGTGTCGTAGCGATAGGTGACCTTCAGCGACAGGCCGCGCTGGCGGGCGGCCGCGAGCAGCGCTTCCTGCTCGGCGTCGACCTCCGAGGGCGTCACCGCAGCGGCCGGCGCGAGCCCTTGGCGGGCGGCGAACTCGGCTTCCGCGACCGCGGCTCCTTCGAGCTGCAGGATGACCTTGACGCGCGCCGAGGATTTTGTGTCGAGGCTCGGCGAGATGAGCGCCGGCGTCGTGTCGGCTGTGGCGAGCCCCCGCGCGCGCGACGGGGCGAGAGCGGAGCCGGACGGCGCCAGTCCTTGCTGCAGGCGGCTCTGAAGCAGCGCCTGCGAGGCGGCCGTGGCGGAGCTGGATTCGGCCAGCTCGCCGGCGATTGCGGCTGGGGAAGCGTACGTGCCGCCGGGCAGCAGCAGCGATGCCGCCAGCGCGGCCGCGATGAAGTTGATTTTGTAGCCTTTCTTGACCATGATTTCCCTTCTTTCCGGATGGATTTGCGGTTGCTTTGAATTCGCCGCATGACGGGCGCCTCCTGCCTCCTTTGGAAGAAATGGCGCTTAAGGATCAGAATAATCAGATAAATGTCGAATCAGTGAGAAAGAAGTACCATAGACGAGAATAAAAGAGAAAAGCACCAGGACCTAGTGTCGGATCCTGGTGCCTTTCGGGAGCTGCGGCCGGAGAGCGGGGGAGCGCCTCCCGGCCGCGAGGGAAAGCTAGATCAGCTTGGCGCCGCTCAGCAGCTTGTGCAGCACGGTCGCCGCCGCTTCGCGCGTCGTCGAGCCGAGCGGATCGAAGGCGCCTGCGGAGCCTTCCATCAGTCCGGATGCCGTGACGGCAGCGATGCTTTCCTTGGCGAACGCGCCGAACTTGCCGGCGTCGCTGTAGGTCGTGAACTTGCCGCTATCCGACTTGGCTCCGGCCAGGTCGGCCGCTTTGGCCAGCATGACGGCCAGCTCCTGGCGGCTGATGATGCCGTTCGGACGGAACGTGCCGTCGGCGTAGCCGTTGATCAGGCCGGCCGCATAGGCCGCGCTGACGGCATCCGTATACCAGGCGCCGGAGGCGAGGTCGGTGAACGGAGCTTTGGACGTCGTCGTGAGGCCGAGGCCGCGCGTCAGCATCGCTGCGAATTCGGCGCGGGTCACGCTCGCTTTCGGCGTGAAGGCTCCGGCAGCGGTGCCGTTCAGCAGCAGCTTGTCGGACAGCGACTGGATGCGGGACTGAGCCCACGAGCCGGCGATGTCGGTGAAGGCCGCGCCGCCGCTTGCCGCAGCGTAGGTAGAGAAGCCAGGGCGGCTGACGACGACGGTCGTCGTGCCGTCCTCGTGCGTCGTGAATACGGCTGGAGCCGGAGCTTGCTTGCCGCCCGCGAGGAACAGCACGCCCGCTTTTTCGGCGGAAACGCCTTTGTCCAGCGTGAAGCTGCGCTTCAGGAACGTTTTGGACGGAACGTTCAGCGGAACGGAGCCGCTCGCGCTCACGACGTTCGCCTCGAAGGCGACTGGCGTGCCGAGCACGGTCGCGCCGGAGAACTTGGACGCTTCATCCGCGGCGGAGCGGATGATCAGCTCCAGTCCGCTGCCGGCCGGCACGGAGGCGAGCACGGACAGAGGCAGCTCAAGCGATTCCTTGCCGGTGTTCAGGTAAAGCGCGCTGCCGGCCGGAGCCGTGCCGAGCAGCTGGAGTTGATCGGCCGGCAGGCTCAGCTTGGATGCTTTGCCGGATTCGGCCGCCGCGTTTACGACGAGCGCCAGCTTGACGCTGCCGGTGCCGATCGCCGCTTGCAGGTCGGCGTAGGTGACCGTCGTGACGGTCGCTGCGCTTTCCGAGGCGGTCGTGCTCTTCACGGTCGTCTGCGCCAGCCCTTGGGCTGCGATGGCTTTCAGCGCCTCGCCGGCTGCCGCAGGCGCCGGAGTCGGAGTCGGGGACGGAGCGACGATCGGGCCTGGGAAGCCTCCGCCGCCGCCGCCGGTGCTGTAGTTGCTGTTTACGACGGAGAATGGAATGTAGCCGAGCGTTTGCGCGGCGACTTTGCCGTTTGCAATTTTCGCCGCGACGATCGTGAACGCGTAGGAGCCGTCCTTGAGCGCTCCGTCTACGTCCTCATAATCCGCATCGAGCGAATAGATGCCGTTGAAGCTGTGCTTGTACGTCTTCTTCTCCAACGCCTTGGCAGAGCCGGTGGCGTCCGTGACGTTGAGATAGCCGATCGTATCGTCATTGATGTCGGAGATGGCGACCTCGTAATAGTTCATGCCTTCCGCAGCCAGGCGGAAGCTCAGCTCGATGCTGTCATTCACGCCGTCGCCGTTCGGAGACAGCTGGCGCGAGGTAAGCGCTACGTCCTGGATGCCGTAGCCCGTGTCCGGCGTCTTGTCGCCGACATGGACGACGAACGGAATGTGCAGATCCGGATGGCCGGCCGATTTCAGCACGACCGAGCCTTCGTAGACGCCCGCCTCCGCATCGGCTGCCGGCTTGACGCTCAGGCTGAACGGCTGCTTGCTGTAGGCGTTGGCCGTCACGGTCTGGCCGGTCAGTCCGCCGAAGGAGACTTGGATCTTGCTCGTATCCGGCGTGGCGATCGGGTTTGCCGGATCGGACGTCACGCTCGTGTGCAGCTCGTAGGAAGCCGTGTAGGTAAGAGCTTTGTCCGACACGTTGTTGAGCTGCAGCGTGATGGACTTCTCCGCGCTGCCGGCGGCCATGACGCCGAAGCTGGCGTTGTCGCCGTAGTTGGTCGTCGGCACCGGATTCATGTTCACGTCGTACAGCGTCAGCTGCTCGACGGTCTGCAGCAGGGCCGGAGTTTCCAGCGCCTTGGCGACGTTGACGCGGCCTGCGCCTTGGGAATAGACGTCATAGCGGATGCCGTCCTCGTCGGAGATCGGATCGGCGGTGTTGGCCAGCGCCGCGCGGATGTCGAACGGCGTCCACTCCGGATGAGCCTGCTGCAGCAGAGCCGCCAGGCCGGCTACGTGTGGCGTCGCCATGCTCGTGCCGCTGCTGCGGCTGTACGCTTCGTCATAGGACGCGCCCGGGATGCCCTTGCCGTAGGCCGGCCAGGTGGACATGACCGCGACGCCCGGAGCGACGACGTCCGGCTTGATGCCGAGGATGCCGTCGGCGTTCGGTCCGCGCGAGCTGAAGCCCGCCATGCGGTCGCCGGGGTCCTGCTCGGACGTGTACTTGGCGAAGTCGAACCAAACGTTGGAGTTGCCGCTCGCGGTCGCGAAGCGTGCCAGAGCGCGGCCGGTCTTGCCGTCCAGATCGAGCACCGGAACGGTGAAGCCGTCGCCGTAGAAGTTGCCGATCTCGCCGTCGCGGTCCGGAATCGATTCGCTCAGGTCCGCATTGCCTTTCAAGTCATCTTTGCCGTTGAAAATGACGACCGCCTTGGCTCCATGCTTGCGGGCCTGGAGGAACTTGTCCACAAACGTCGTCGAGCCGCGGGAGACGAGGACGATCTTGTCCTTGACATCCTTGTCTTTATAATCTTTTTCGGCGCCCAGATTCACGTAGATCGCTTCCTGAGGTCCGGTGCCGATATCGGATGCGAAGTCGTTGTGCTTGATCATCCAGGAGACGATCGGCAGGTCAAGATCATACACGGAGCCGGTCACCGTCTCCAGGCTGTCCTTGCGGTAGACGGATGCCGTCACTTCCGCGCCGTATGTAGCGCTCGGGCTCGTCGCCGCGCCGACGGAGATGGACAGCTGGCTCG
Organism: Paenibacillus sp. B01; assembly: GCF_009649995.1. NCBI lineage: Bacteria > Bacillati > Bacillota > Bacilli > Caryophanales > Paenibacillaceae > Paenibacillus > Paenibacillus sp. B01. Next base: position 581,940 of record NZ_CP045802.1, read on the forward strand.
ACGCCGGGGAGCCCATCGAATAGAAGTGCTGCTCCGAATCCTCGGCGTTGTTGCCGTTGGCTACGACTGCGACGACGCCGGCGAGCACGGCGTTGTTGAGCGCGATCGCATCCGGCGTGAACGCGTCCTTGGCATCGTCGGAGCCGAGCGACAGGTTGATGACGTCCATGCCGTCCTCGACCGCATGCTCGATGCCGTCGATGACCTGCGCGGAGGAGCCGGAGGAGCGGCCCGTCTCATAGTTGAAGCCGAGCACCTTGTACACATGCAGCTCCGACTCGTACGCGACGCCTTTTTGCGAGTACTCGGTCTCGTTCGCTTCGCGGGAAGCAATCGTGCCGGACACATGTGTGCCGTGCGAGGTGCCAGTGTTGCCGCTCTTGGCGTCCGGGATTTCCTCGTACGGGTCGTCATCGTTGAAATAGGAATCGTGGCCGCCTGCATAGGCGTCCTTCAGGTCCGGATGCAGGTAGTCGACGCCGGTGTCGATGACGCCGACCTTGATGCCTTTGCCGGTGATGCCTTTGGCCCAGGCATCGGGAGCGCCGATCTGGGTCAGCGGGCTGATGTCGCACTTGCAGTCGGCCGGGTCCGCGCCGAGCGGAGTCGGGCTCGTATCCGGAATGGAGTAGAAGGTCCGGTTCTCATAGACCGACTTGACGCCGGAGAGGGAGGCGAGCTTCGGAATCTGATTGGCCGGGAGCTCGATTTCCATGCCGTTCAGCACGGTGTCGAACTGGTACGAAACGTCCAGGGAGATGCCGAGCTTCTGCGCCTGGGAGATGAAGCGGGACTGCTGCCCGCTGATGCTGGCCTCGGTCGCTTCGGCGCTCAGGGACTTGACGCCCATTTTCGCGGCGTATTTGCCTTCGGAGATGGAAGCTCCGTCGAGCTGGACGATGACCTTGATCCGTTCGGAGGAGGTCGTGTCGAGGCGAGGAGAGATGAGCGGCTGCAGGCCTTTGGACAGGCTGCCGGCGAGGATGCCCGGCGTCACGGCCGGCTCGGCCGCTGCTGCGGTCGACGCGAACGGCGTCAACACGAGCGCTGCGGTCAGCGTGGCCGACAGCGCCTTGGAGATGGCTTTGCGTTTCGAATTGTGCAAGCAAGGACCTTCTTTCTGTAAAAGGATGAGGGCGTTGTTGAGATGACAGCTTAAATAACATTGACGGTCGATAATTCTGTCATCTTTCAACAAAGTAATCTAAGAATACTCTGACAAATTGGGCTTGTCTAGCAGAAATTGGGGAAAAACAGATGTGTTTTATGCGTCTATACGCTGAAACTTTACCCGATAATTGCGGTGATGCTTTACTACAATGATTTATTTTCTTGCTCGTTTTCAAATAAAAGCGAAAAAACGCCCGTTTCTTAAAAAAGAAATGGGCTGTTAGTCTTGATTTTAGAATAGGTCTATGTGATCATATCTGACGCGAATCGACAGCCGTCACATCCCCCGCCGATACCGGTCGGGCGACACGCCCATCAGGCGCTTGAACAAGCGGCTGAAGTGGGCGGGATGCTTGAAGCCGACCGCATAGCCGACGTCGGTGACGGAGGCGTCCGGCTCCAGCAGGAAGCGGATGCGCGCCTGGTTGATGCGCTGCCGGTAAATATAGTCGAACAGCGCCACGCCGGTCACTTCCTTGAATGTGCGCGACAAGTAGGAGCGGCTCACATGGAGCTCGCTGGCGATGCCGCCGAGCTCCAGCTCCTCGCTCAGATGCCGCTCGACGTAATCCATCGCCTCCTGGGCGATCGCCTCCTTGTCGCGGGAGCCGCGCCCTCCCCCGCCCGCCCCGAGGCGCAGCGGCTCGCGACAGCGCTCGTAGACGAAGCAGAGCAGGTCTTCGAACGCCAGACGCAGCCGCCGCGCGGCGACCGCGCCTTCCTCCCCTTGATGCCGATGCATGCGCAGCAGCAGCTCCTCGGCCTCGGCCCGCAGCTCGCCCCGCAGCTGCAGCCGGTAATTGCGGAGCTCCTCGAACGGCTGCAGCAGCGGCACCGAGCCGGGCAGGCCGGTATGGGCGGACGGCGGCTCGGCGGCTCGCAGCGGCTCGGGATCGAAGTGGATGAAGCTGCGCACGTACGGCGCAGGACCGGAAACCTTCGGCCGATGCAGCGTCATCCCGTACATGAGCAGCATGTCGCCCGGCTCCAGCCGGTAGATCCGGTTGCCGATCAGGTAGGTGCAGTCGCCTTCATGAAAATAGTAGATTTCATAATGGGTATGGGAATGGAAATCCGGCAAGACCGGGTAGGTCGAGCGGTACGAGAATTCGATCATCCCTTGCCGGTCGCTGATTGCCGGGAGCATGTCGTTCGCCTCCTCGTGGGACGGATAGTGCCAGCATAGCATTCCCCATCGCGAGTGACCAGCCTCTTTCCAATGGGTCGTTGCCGCGCCGCCCGGACGAAATCCGATTGGATGAATAAAGTGAACAAGCTTGACCAATACGAGATTCATAGAACGGGAGGAAGGATCATGGATTGTCAGAGAAATGCGGCCGGTCCCTGCTCCACGGCGGAAGGCTCGGCGACGAACAGCCTCGGATTCGCTTCCCATGCGGAAGGAATCGAGACGCTCGCCCAAGGGAGCGGCAGCCATGCGGAAGGCTACCTCGCGGAGGCGATCGGCGACAGCTCGCACGCGGAAGGCTCGGGCACGGTCGCCCAAGGCTCCGCCTCGCACGCGGAGGGCTTCCGTACGACGGCGAGCTCGGACGCGTCGCATGCGGAAGGCAGCCAGACGAGCGCATCCGGAGGAGCCTCGCACTCCGAAGGCTCGGGCACGTCGGCTCCAGGCATCGCCTCGCATGCCGAGGGCCATTTGACGGCGGCTTTCGGCACGGGCTCCCATGCGGAGGGCTATTTGACGGAAGCGACGGCGGACAGCGCTCATGCCGAAGGCTCGACGACGGTCGCGGCCGGCTCGGCGTCCCATGCGGAAGGCTTCCGCTCGATCGCGGAAGCGGATGCGGCGCACGCGGAGGGCAGTCTGACGACGGCGGTCGGAGCGTCTTCCCATGCCGAGGGGGAGGCGACGCGGGCGCTTGGAGCGACCTCGCATGCCGAGGGCTACATGACCGAAGCGGCGGCGGACAGCTCCCACGCGGAGGGCTCGACGACGACGGCGGGCGGCTCGGCATCCCATGCGGAAGGCTTCGAGACGACGGCGGGCAATACGGCGGCTCATGCGGAAGGCATCCTGACCAACGCGGCCGGAGTCGCCTCGCACGCCGAGGGCGACGGCACGGCGGCGATCGGCGAGGCGTCTCATGCGGAGGGGACGGCGACGCAGGCGGAAGGAGACTTCTCCCATGCGGAAGGCAACGGCTCGCAGGCGACCGGACTGACCTCCCATGCGGAGGGCGGCGGCTCGATCGCAGCGGGCAACTACTCGCATGCGGAAGGGTACCAGACGCAGTCGCAAGGAAGCTATTCGCATGCGGAGGGCTTCCAATCGCTCGCTACCGGAGTCGTCGCCCATGCCGAGGGCGGCTATACGACGGCATCCGGCCTGTATTCGCATGCGGAAGGCTACTACAGCCAGGCCACCGGCGGCGTGTCCCATGCGGAAGGAGGCAGCGCGACGGCTTCGGGCGAATACTCCCATGCGGAAGGCTTCAACAACACCGCGCAGGGATACGCCTCGCATGCAGAAGGGAGCAACACGGTGTCGAGCCAATTCGGCTCGCATACGGAAGGCGTCAATACGGCGGCGTCCGCCTTTGCCAGCCATGCCGAAGGACTGAATACGACAGCCGCCTCTTCCGGTTCCCATGCGGAAGGCGAGTCGACGACGGTGCTGGCGGGGCATTACAACTCCCATATCATGGGCCAGTACGGCTCGACGCTTTACCCGTACTCCTGGCATGTCGCCAACGGCGCCAATGAGGCGGCGCCGGGCTTGGCCGCCGTGCTTCAAGGCAGCACGGGCAACATGTATATCGACGGCACCTACAATACCGGCGGAGCCGATTACGCGGAGATGTACGAGACGGCGGACGGGGCGGCGCTCGAGCCGGGGTGCTTTGTGACGCTGGCAGGGATGAAGATCCGCAAGGCGGAAGCCGCGGACACCTATGTGCTCGGCATCGTGAGCGGCTCGCCGGCGATCGTCGGCGATGCGGCCGAGCTGCGCTGGCAAGGGGCTTATCTGCGCGACGAGTGGGGCCGGGTCCTGTATGAGGACTTGCTGGTGCCGGAGCGCTTGGACGAAAACGGCCGGCTGCTGCAGCCGGCTTCGACCCGGACGGTGCCGAAGCTGAACCCGGATTGGGATCCGTCGCGCCTTTACGAATCCAGGCGGATGCGGCCGGAATGGGTCGCCGTCGGCCTGATGGGCAAGCTGCTCGTGCGCGACGACGGCACCTGCGAGCCGGATGGCTGGTGCCGGCCTGCCGCGGGGGGCACGGCGACGGCCGCTCCCGGCGGGTACCGGGTGCTGGAGCGCACGGGTCCTTCGCAGATCCGGATCCAGTTCGTTCCTCCTTCTATTTCGCAATAGCGCCCTTGATGGCGGAGGCCGGGCAGGGTACGATAGCCGCAGGAACTCAGTCTGGACGAAAACGAGGGAGGATGGGCGCGATGAAGCTGGACCGCCTGCTTGCGATTACGATGCTCATGCTGGGGCGGAAGCGGATCGGCGCCAAGGAGCTGGCCGAGCGCTTTGAAGTGTCGCTGCGCACCGTCTATCGCGACATGGAGACGCTCAGCATGGCCGGCATTCCGATCGTCTCGTACGCCGGAGAGGGCGGTGGCTACGAGATCATGGAGGGATACCGGCTGGAGAGGCAGTTTCTGACGATGGAGGAGCTGCAGGCGCTCGTCGTCGCCCTCAAAGGCATCTCCTCCACGCTCGAGGACCGGGACATCTCCCGGCTGCTCGACAAGGTCGGGGCGATGCTGTCCTCCGCGGACCGGGAGCGGATCGGCGGCGCGTCCGAGGAGATGGTCATCGACTTCAACCCGTGGGGAGGCGGCGCGCGGGAAAAGGATAAGGTCGCCACGCTCCGGCAAGCGATCCGCGAGCGGCGCGTCGTCCGCTTCGCCTATACGGATGCCGGCGGACAGCGGACGGAGCGCAGCTGCGAGCCGTACCGGCTCGTGCTCAAGGGCTACGTCTGGTATATGCACGGCTTCTGCCGGACGCGGCAGGATTGGAGGCTGTTCCGCCTGTCGCGGGCGCGCGAGCTGGAGGCGGGCGCAGAGACGTTCGTGCGCCGGGAGGATCCAGGCGGCGAGGAGTCGCTCGCCTGGTTCGGCTCGGGCATGGAGGGAGGGCATCGCGTGAAGGACATCGCGGTGCTCTTCGAACGGCAATCGCGGACCCGTGCCGAAGATTACTTCGGCACGCTCGACAGCGTGATCCGGATGGAGGAGCGGCCGGGCGGCGCGCTGCTCGTGGAGTCGCGGCAGCCCGACGAGCCTTGGCTGGTCGCATGGCTGCTCGGCTTCGGCACGGGCGCTCGCGTGCTGTCGCCGCCGGAGCTGGCCGAGGCCGTCCGGGCCGAGGCGGAGGCGGTCGCGCGCCTGTACGGCGTTGCCGGCGAGCGGGAGCAGGCCGCCGCTGACAGGCAGCTGTCAGCGGAAGCGGGTTATGCTCGGAGAGGCTAGCGGCATCTCTTTGCTTCGCAGGGAGGCGCGGCCGGAATCGATCTCCGGGAGGATGAAATGAAATGTTCAAGACCGTTGATGAATTCGTAGAGGAATGGACGTTGGAGTCGAAGGGGACGCTGCGGATGCTGCAAGCCCTGACGGACGCTTCTCTGACGCAGCCCGTTTGGGAAGAGGGACGGAATCTGGGGCGGCTGGCCTGGCATATCGCGTTCAGCCCGTACGAGATGCTGACGCGCACGGGGCTGCGGCTCGCGGAGCCGGGGCGGGAAGAGGAGGTGCCGGCGTCGTCGGCGGACATCGCCGCGGCGTACGAGCGCTCGGCGAGCAGCATCGCCGATGCGGTGCGGGAGCAGTGGAGGGACGGCGATCTTGCGACGCGGCATGACATGTACGGGGAGCCGTGGTCCAATTCGCTCACGCTGAGAATTCTGATCCAGCATGAAGTGCATCATCGCGGCCAGCTGTCCGTGCTCATGCGCCAGGCCGGCTTGCGCCCGGTCGATCTGTACGGACCGGTGCTGGAGGATTGGGCGGGCTTCGGCATGCAGCCGCCGCGGGTGTAGCTCGGCCGGCGAGGAATAGCTCTCCTCAGTGGCAAATATGGCACGGAGAAGCTCCGCCGTCGGTTGCCGGGGAGTTCGAAGAAATCCTTTTCCCCCCAAAAAAACGGGACGAGGCCGTCGATGACGGCTTCGTCCCGTTTTTCTTGCCGCCCGCCTAAGCGAGAGCGGTCCATCTCCCGGCATCTCGCACGGCGCAGAGCGCCGCGAGAGCCGCGCCGCCCCTTTCCCCGCGCAAGAGGCGTCCGGCTCGGCTAGCGGGCCGCGCTCTCCTGCAGCAGCTCGCGCATGTAGGCGGCGAATTGCCGCAGCATCTCCGGCGAGCGGTGCTCGCCGCTGAAGTCCTCGACGCCGATCCAGCCGTCGTAGCCTACGGCGGCCAGATCCGCCGTCACCTGCGCCCAGTCGACGATGCCGCGGCGCATGCCCGCCCAGCCGCATGTCCACCGCACGCTGCCGTCCTCGCGCTCGGTCGAGGTCCAAGCGGCGTTTTTCATGTGCACATGAGCCAGATGCGGCCCGAGCAGCTCCATGCCCATCCGGTAGTTCTCGAAGCCCTCGTGGACCATGTTGCCGGGATCGAGCAGCACGCCGACGGCATCGGGATCAAGTCCTTCCAGCAGGCGCGCGGCCGCCGAGGCGCTCGGCGCGATCGTGCCGTGGTGGGTCTCGAGGACGCCCTTGACGCCGTAGCGGCGGCATAATACGGCCGCCTCCGCCAAGTAGCGGCGCTGCTCCTCGTACAGCTCGCCGAACGGCCGCGTGCGGTCATAGCCGTGCAGGCCGAGCCGGATCATGTCCGCGCCGAGCGAACGAGCGGCGGCCAGCACGCGCTCGGCCGCGTCGAGATCGCCGCAGCGCAGATAGGGAGCGATGCCGATGCTGCGCAGTCCGGCGGCGGAGGCGGCCCGCTCGTAGCGAGCCAGCTCCTCCTCCGAGGCGTCCACGGGGATGGTGGCGAGGTTGTTGCCCCAATACGACGGAGCCTGCTGGCGCGCCTCGTCGGAGGTGCGGGCGTAGCGCCACTCGATGCCCTGCAGGCCGGCGGCGGCCGCCGAGGCGGCGAGCTCCTCCGGCTGCAGGTCCGGGGTGGCGACGGTAAAGACGGACAGGCGAATGCTCATGGACGGAGCTCCTTTCCTTGCGGGGAGTCGGATCGGGATTCCTGCGCGGCTGCCGAGGCGGAAGCCGCCTGGGCCTGCGCCTGCAGGACGCCCGCTCCGCTGTCGATCCGGATCGCCTGAGCTTGCGCGCGCAGGCAGAGCTCGGCCGCCTTGAACGCATGTTCCTGGGTCATGGCGTTCTCCGTGCGGTTCAGCACGTCGAGGATCAGCTGGCCGAAATAAGGGAAGCCGACCTTGCCGCCAAGCTCCATCCGGTGCTCGCCCTGGCCGTCGACGAGGTAGAGCTGGTCGCCGCCGGAGCCGCGGGCGATGTCGACGTACTTCCGCAGCTCGATGTAGCCCTTCGTGCCGAGCAGGATCGTCCGGCCGTCGCCCCAGGTCGACAGTCCGTCCGGCGTCAGCCAGTCGACGCGGAAGTACTGGCTCGCGCCGTTGTCGCCGAGCAGCGTCGCATCGCCGAAGTCTTCGAGCTCGGGATGGTCCGGGTTCGCGAAGTTGCCGACCTTGCTGCTCAGCACCTGCGCGTCGCGGCAGCCGGCGTAGTGCAGGAACTGCTCGATCTGATGGCTGCCGATGTCGCACAGGATGCCGCCGTAGCGCTCCCGCTCGAAAAACCAGCGCGGCCGGGAAGGAGCGTTCAGCCGATGAGGTCCGGTGCCGATCACCTGCACGACGCGCCCGATCGCGCCGTCCTCGACGAGCTTGCCGGCGAAGACGGCGCTCTCCACATGCAGCCGCTCGCTGAAGTAGACGGCGTATTTGCGCCCGGTGCGGGCAGCCGTCTGGCGCGCCAGCTCCAGCTGCGCCAGCTCCGTGAACGGCGTTTTGTCCGTGAAATAGTCCTTGCCGTGCTCCATGACGCGCACGCCGAGCGGGCCTCGCTCGCTTGGCACCGCGGCCGCCGCGACGAGCCGGATGTCCGGATCCTGGAGAATCTCCTCCAGCGAGCCGGCCACCACGGCGCCGGGATAGCGCGCGGCCAGCGCGGCCGCGCGTTCCGGCTGCGGATCGTAGACCGCGGCGAGCGTGCCGCCCGCCTCGGTCAAGCCGTTGCACATGCCGTAGATATGGCCGTGATCGAGATGCGCCGCCGCGAAGCGGAACTCCCCTTGCTCCACGACCGGCCGCGGCTTGCCCTCCGGCGCGTAGTTCATGCCGTCCTTGCTCATCGGTGTTCTTCCTCCTTTTTCTCGGTCCTGCGTCTAGCTTCCCTGACCGGCCGGGCTCAGTGCGTGCCCTGCACGTCGAGCCTGGCGCCGGCCGCGGCCGGATCCTTGCGGCTGCTGGAGGCGTCGATCCGCTCCTGCAGCGCCTGGAGGTAGCGCTCCTCGTCGAGCGGCAGCTCCACCCAGCCGTCGGTCCACGTCGACAGCAGCATGGCGTTGCACAGCTCGAGTCCGCGGATGCCCTCCTCGCCCGGAGCGGCGAGCGGAGCGCCGGTACGGATCCCGTCCACCCAGTTCCGCGTGACGGCGCGGTGATGCTGCGGATCTCCGCCGGGCAGCGGAACCTCGATGCGCCACGTCTCCGGCGAGCCGAAGCCGCCCTTGTAGTCGCGGTTGAACTCCGGCTCGGGGACGCGCAGCCTCCAGAACGTCAGCTTGCCGTCCTCGGCGACGAGCTTGCCCCGCTCCCCGCTGATCTCGAGCCGGTTCGTGCCGGGGGCGTCGCAGGTCGAGGTGATGAAGACGCCGGTCGCGCCGTTCGCATACTCGGCGTAGGCCGTCACGTCGTTCTCCACCTCGATGTCCCGATGCTTGCCGAAGCCGCAGAAGGCGCGGATGCGCGACGGCATCAGCCCGGTAATCCATTGGAAAAGGTCGAGGTTGTGCGGCGACTGGTTCATCAGCACGCCGCCGCCCTCTCCGGCCCAGGTCGCCCGCCAGCCGCCGCTGTCGTAATAGCTCTGCGGCCGGTACCAGTCGGTGATGATCCAGTTGATCCGGCGCAGCTCGCCGAGCTCGCCGTCCGCGATCAGCTCCCGCATCTTGCGGTAGAGCGGATTCATGCGCTGGTTGTACATGAGGGAGAAGACGCGCCCGCTCGCCGCTGCGGCCTCGTTCATTTCCCGCACCTGCTTCGTGTAGACGCCGGCCGGCTTTTCGACCAGAACATGCAGTCCGGCGCGGAATGCCGCCTTGGCCTCTTCCGGATGCGCGTAATGAGGCGTCGCGATCAGCACGGCGTCGACTTCGCCCGAGGCGATCAGCTCCTGCGTGCTGCCGTATGTCCGCACCTCGTTCCCGAGCTGCTCCTGGGCCCAGTCGCGCCGCGCCGCGACGGGATCGGCGACTGCCGTCAGCACCGCTCCCTCTACTTCGCCCCGCGCCAAATAGCCGGCATGCGCGGAGCCCATATTGCCGAGTCCGATGACCCCGATGCGGATCGGATCTTGATTCATGGTTCTGTTCCTCCTCCTTGAAGGTCGGCCGAAATGCCGCATTGCGTTGCCTATGAATCCGCTTGCAGGAGTCATTCTAACATGATGCCGCTTTGTTCACTTGATCGACGCATGCCGATCCGCGGCCGGAATTAACTCTCGTTGCCTAATTTACCGAAGAAATAGATATCCCGGAATCCGTCCGCTTCCCGGCGGCCGAGAAAGGCCGGGGATCAATCGTACTGGTGGAGGACTGCTTATGCTGATGACCGCTTCCTGCCTTGTGGCGGCTTGCGTGCCGATTGCCTTGTCGCTGATTCTATTCCGTTTCCGGCAGGTGCCGGGGACGATCTTTTATATATGGATGGCGGTGCTGTCGGCCTTTTTCAGCTTCACCGTGCTCATGCAGTATTCCATGCCGGAATTCGAAGCCAAGCTGTTCTGGCGGAATGCGACGCAAATCTCGATCTTCCTGTTCCCGATTGCCAGCCTGTTCCTCTCGATGGTCCATGCCGAGCTCGAGCGCTGGATCCGTCCGGGCCTCATCATCGCCCTGTCGGTCGTCTCGCTCACGGCGCTCATCCTGTTCTTCACGGACACCGCCCATCATCTGATGCGGCAGGAGGTCCATGTGAGCGCATCGGGCCTGACCGTCGCGCACCGCACGACGCTGGGCACGCTGTTCATCGGCTACACGCAGCTCGTCCAGCTGGTCGGGGCGTCGCTGCTGCTCCGAGCGGCTTGGGACGCTGCCGGCCGGCGCCGCAGGCAGCTTGGGCTGATGGCCGTAGGCGCGCTGCTGCCGGTGCTCGGCATCAGCGCGAATCTGATCTACCCCGAGCTGTCCGCCACTCCGGCCGGCTCGATCCTGTCCTCGCTTCTTCCCGCCTGCATCATGATCTTCTACGGCCTTTACCGCTATCAGCTGCTGCATATCGTGCCGTTCGCCCGCGACAAGCTGATCGAGAGCATGAAAGAGGGCGTCGTCGTGCTCGATGCCGACCATCGGCTGATGGACTACAATCCTTCCGCCTATCGGCTGCTGGTCAAGGCCGGAGCGCAGGAGGGGAGCAACTGGACGGCGCTGCCGCTGTCGCTGCTGCTGCCGGGAGCGGAGTCGTGGCTGCAGGCGCATGAGCGCCGCAGCGAGCTGGAGATCGAGCTCTCCTTCCCGGATGGGAGCAGCGAGCAGCAGGTATGGCTCAGCATCACGGTGACGCCGCTGGAGTCGGAACGGGGCGTCTACTTCGGCAGCCTGTCCGTCATCGCGGACATTACCGAGACGAAGCGGCTGGAGCAGGACTTACGCCGCCGCGCATCGACCGACGGGCTGACCGGCATCTACAATCAAGTCGGCTTCATGGAGCGGGCGCAGCGCCATTTGTCGCTCAGCCTCGAGGACGGGGAGGGGTTCAGCCTGATCGTGCTCGATCTGGACCACTTCAAGCGGATCAACGACGAGCATGGGCATCAAGTCGGCGACATAGCGCTCAAGGGCTTCGTCCGTTCCGTGCAGCAGGTCGTCGAGCGGCGCGCGCTGTTCGGCCGGATCGGCGGCGAGGAGTTCGCGGTCGCGCTGCCGGGAGTCCGGGCGGATCAGGCGCAGGAGCTGGCCGAGCGGATCCGCCGGGCGGTTATGGAAGGAGCCGGCCTGGAGGCCGAGGAGGAGAGCCGGCCGGCGCGGGTGACCGTCAGCATCGGCGGCTCGACCGCGAGCTCCGCCGATCGGGCGGACTTCCAGCGGCTGCTCGCCGCGGCGGACCGGGCGCTGTACCGCGCGAAGCGGAGCGGCCGCAACCAGGTCCGCTGGGCGGAGGAGCTGGAATAAGGAGCCGGCCCGCGGGCTCCTTTTAAAAAGAAGCTCTCGCGCGAGTGCGGCCGGGGGGATCCGCGCCAATCGGTCAGCCGTTAGATTTCGCAGGGCAGATTCGATAGAATAAGAGGGAATGGATCCAAGGGCGGGTTGGCGATCTCGGCAAGCCGCTTCTACAACAAGCTGCCGATAGGAGGAATCCCCATGCATTTCAGAGCGCTCGTGGCGGACCGTCGGGAGGATCAAGCGGAGGCGTCCGTCCAGACCGTGGAGGAGGCGCGCCTGCCGGAGGGCGACCTGCTGCTGAAGGTCGCTTATTCCAGCATCAACTACAAGGATGCGCTGGCGATGGAGCCCGACGGGCGCATCGTCAGCCGCTACCCGCATATCCCGGGCATCGACGCGGCGGGCGAGATCGTCAAGAGCTCGGACAAGCGGCTCAAGCCGGGGACCAAAGCGATTGTGACGGGCTACGGCTTCGGTGTCAGCCAGCACGGAGGCTACTCCGAGTTCGCGCGGGTTCCCGGCGATTGGGCGGTTCCGCTGCCAAAAGGCCTGACCGAGCGAGAGGCGATGGCGCTCGGCACGGCCGGCCTGACCGCGGCGATGTCGGTGCAGCGGCTGCAGGACAGCGGCGTCTCTCCGTCGTCGGGACCGGTCGTCGTCACCGGCGCGAGCGGCGGCGTCGGCACGCTCGCCGTCTCGATGCTGGCCCGGCTCGGCTACGAGGTGGAGGCAGTCTCCGGCAAGGAGGAGGCGCATGAGCGGCTGCGGGAGCTCGGCGCGGCGCGGATCCTGCCTCGCGAGGAGCTGCAGCCGCAGGAGGCGCGGCCGCTCGACAAGCAGCGCTGGGCGGGAGCGGTTGACTGCGTCGGCGGCACAATGCTGGCCAGCCTGCTCAGCCGCATGAAGTACGGCGGAGCCGTCACGGCCTGCGGCTTGACCGGCGGCGGCGAGCTGCCGACGAGCGTATATCCGTTCATCCTGCGCGGCGTGAGCCTGCACGGCATCGACTCCGTATGGGCGCCGAGAGAGCTGCGCAAGCGGCTGTGGAAGCGGATGGCCGGCGATCTGAAGCCTCGCCGGCTGGAGGAGCTGATCGCCGAGGTCGAGCTGACCGAGGTGCCGGCCGCCGCCAAGGAGCTGCTGCGCGGCGCCTCGACCGGACGCAAGGTCGTTGTCGTAGGAACGGATGCCCGGCTGTCCGAACGCTGAAAAAAGAGCTGCCTCTGCCGTCCATGAGATGGACCGCAGAGGCAGCTCTTTTGTTTCTGCGCGATCGCGCAAGTCAGGCTGCAGAGATCTTTCGCCCGACATACACGAGATCGCGCTCGACGCCGTCGAGGACGGCGACGCGGGGCAGGCGGCCCCAGACGTCGAAGCCATGCTTCTCGAACAGCCGCAGGCTCGGCTCGTTGTGGCCGAAGACGAGGCCGACGAGCGAGTGGATGCCGAGGCCCGGGCAGGCGTCGATCGCGCGCTGCAGCAGCCGGCCTCCGAGGCCTTGGCCGCGCAGCGCCGGGGAGAGGTAGATGCTGATCTCGGCCGTGCCGTTGTAGGCGGCGCGCGGGTGGAACGACTGGTAGCTCAGCCAGGCGACGACGGCGCCCTGGCCGTCCTTCAGCACCCAGAGCGGGCGAAATTCCGGCGAGTGCTCGTCGTACCAGGCTTGCCGCTGGGCGGGCGTCACCGGCTCCAGATCGGCGGTCACCATGCGGCCCGCGATCGTCGTATTGTAGATGTCCACGATCGCCGGCAGGTCCTCCGGACGCGCATCGGCGAGGGTGTAGGTCAGCAGGGGTTCATTCACGGGGTCAGCTTCCTCTCGGCGGGATGGTCGTGTTCTCCCTATCGTAGCATGGCCGGCAGGAGGGCGGCTACCGGGAGCGCAGGGCGGGCTTACAGCGCTTCTCGCGGCGGCTGCTGGAGCTTGAGCAGCCTGCCGATGCTCTCGCAGGTCCGCTCCACGTTTTTCGGCCCGTCCGCGAGCAGCCGCTCCAGCTCGGACGCTCCCGGCACGATGCCGAAGATCGCGTCGATGCCCTCTTCGTACAGCGTCTCCGCGCCGTCGCCGACATATCCGGCCAGCGCGATGACGGGCTTGCCCGCCTCCTTGGCCGCCTTCGCGACGCCGAACGGCGTCTTGCCGAACCGGGTCTGGAAGTCCATGCCGCCCTCGCCCGTGAAGCAATAGTCCGCCTCCGCCAGCTTCTCGCGCAGCCCGGCGCAGTCGATGACGATGTCGATTCCCCGCTGCAAGGTCGCCGGCGTGAACGCGAGCAATCCCGCTCCGAGTCCGCCGGCCGCTCCGGCTCCGGGGAGATCGCGGACCGGCTTGCCGAGCTGCTCCGCGAGGACGGACGCGTAGCGGGACAGGGCGGCGTCCAGCGCCAGCGCCATTTCCGGCGTCGCGCCTTTTTGCGGACCGAACACATGCGACGCTCCGGTCGGGCCGCAAAGCGGATTCGTGACGTCGCAGGCGACGATCATCTCGGCCTCGGCCAGCCTCGGATCCAACCCGGACACGTCGACCCGGGCCAGCCGCCCGAGGCTGCCGCCGCCTCGGGGCAGCTCGGCGCCGTCCGCATCGAGGAACCGGGCTCCGAGCGCCTCCGCCATGCCGGCCCCGCCGTCGTTCGTCGCGCTGCCGCCGATGCCGACGATGATTTTGCGAATGCCCCGGTCCAGGCAGGCGCGGATGAGCTCGCCGGTTCCGTAGGTGGTGGCGAGGAGCGGGTTGCGCTGCTCCTTGGGCACGAGCTGGATGCCGCTGGCGGACGCCGTCTCGATGACGGCGGTGGCGCTGTCTCCGAGGATGCCGTAGCGGGCAAGGACGCGCTCGCCGAGCGGGCCGGCCACTTCCTCGGCGACGAGCTTGCCGCCGCTCGCGTCGACGAGCGACTGGACGGTGCCTTCTCCGCCGTCGGCCATCGGGACGTGGATGAAGCGGGCGTCGGGGAACGCCTTGCGCAGGCCGGCCTCCATCGCGATGCAGGCTTCCTTGGCCGTCATGCTTTCTTTGAACGAATCGGGGGCGAGCAGAAAGGTCGGTCGTGACATGCGATCACCTCTTGGTTCGTGTGGCAGGTCAGAGCAGGAATTCGTACAGATGGGCGTACGGCATCGGATGCCGGCAAGGCTCCGATCTCGTCCGCGTACTCTTCCAGAGGCTTGATCCGCCCATGCGGGCCCGATCCTATTCGGAGCCTGTCCCGGCACCCGGAGGATAGGCTGCTTGACGAAGAGCGGACCGCACCCGCTCGGCGGCGGCGCGGTAAGCCTCGGCCACTGCCGGCTCGTAAGCCGCATGGAGCGCCTCCATCTCCGCGCGAAGCCCCGGCTCGCGCTCGAAATCGGATGCGGCCGGAGGCGGAGCCGGCGATTTACCTTCAAGCCGCTTGCGATGGACGGCGGCCGTATCGGCGAGCGTCTCGAGCAGCTCCAGCGAGCCGAGCTCCCGAAAAGCTGCAAGCAGCCCCGCCCATGTATCAGGCGTTTGGAGCAGCATGCCTGTCCAGACATAGTATTCCCAGGCGGATCCGGCAGCGTGCCTGTCGAGCACGCGCAGCAGGAACAGCGGTCGAAGCTTCTGCGGCAGCGCATCGAACGCTTCTTTCTTGCGAATATCGGACGCGCCGCGCAGAGGGGCGAGCACCGGCTCGAGGAAGCGGATGAGCAGGCTGCGGTCGGACAGCTCGGCGAGCTGGTCCGGAGTCAGGCTGTAGTCGGGAGTGGGCATGGGGAGAGAGGTCGCCATAGAGGAGCCGCTCCTTTCATCACAGGGAGTAGAGCGATCGAACCGCCAGGAACGAAGGGCGTCGGCTCGATCCGCCGATCAGGCCGGTCGAGGCAGATCCGAGCCGGGGGCGTCGTCTCTGCCCGGTCGGGCCAGGCGGGCCTCCGCCGCGATGGCCGCCGCATCGCCGCCCTGGAAGCCGGCCAGCAGATCGGAGGCGAGGCCGGCGATGCGCCTGGCCTCGCCGTCCGTCTGCTCGGAGGCCGTCCGCTGCGCCTCCGACAGCTGCGAGAGCCGCTGCGCGGACTGGCTGGTCTGATCCGCTCCGGCGGCGATGTCCGCCATGCGCCGGGAAGCGGCCTCGCAGCCGGCATCCATCTCGCGGATCGTCGCGGTCAGTCCATGGATGCCCTCCGACATGACGAGCAGCTCCTGCTGCAAGGAGCGGAACTGTCCGAGCGACTGCTCCGCCCGGCCGGACGCGGCCTCGGAGGCGTGCAGCCCTTCCTCGACGCGAGCGGCGGTGCGCTCGTTCTCCTGCCGCATGGAGCTGACGATCTCGCGCATCTGCTCTGCGGTGCGGCTGCTGCGGGCGGCGAGCTTGCGCACCTCGCCGGCGACGACGGCGAAGCCGCGCCCGGAATCTCCGGCGCGTGCCGCCTCGATGGAGGCGTTGAGCGCGAGCAGGCTCGTCTGCTCGGCCATTTCGCGAACCGCATCGACCATTTCTTCGGCCGTCTCGGACGCGGTCACCATGGCGGAGGCGGAGGCGGCCGTCTCGCGCAGGATCGCGCTTGCGGAGGCGACCTGCCGCAGCAAGCTTTCCATGCCGAGGCGATGCTCCTCCAGGCCAGCATCGGCGGCAAGCGCCTTGTCCTGCGTGCCGCCGGTAACCTCGGCCGCCTGCCGAGCCTTGGCGGCGATGTCGTTCAAGCTGGACTGCGCCTGCGCGACAGCGCTCTGCTGCAGCTGCTGCAGGCGGACGGCTTCCGCGAGCCCGCTGCCGACCTCGGCGCTCTGGGCCGCGCTCTCGCGCGACAGCTCGGCGACGGAGCCGGCTGCGGCGTCCAGATCCGCGCTCAGCGCGCGGACGCGGCCCAGCAGCCCTTCAAGCTGCTCCTGCTTCTGCTGCCGCTCCGTCTCCAGCCGGGCGACCTCGCGGGCCTTGCTGCGGATCTGCAGGCAGGTGAACAACGCCGTCAGCAGCAGGAACAGCGCATGGATGAGCACCATCGAGAACGGATAGCGGCTCATGCCGAACACGAGCTCCGGCGCAAGCAGATAGCCCCCCAGATGCTGGACGGCGAACAAGCCGGTCATGACGGCGATCAGGCGGATGCTTTCGTAATAGGCGGCAAGGGCGAGCACCATGAAGATCGAGAAGTGGAACTCGACGCTGCCGCCCGACCCGGCGATGATGGAGATGCTGGAAAAGGTGAGCGAAAGCGTCGCGAGCAGCGGAACGAGCCGCTCGAGGGCGCCGCCCCGCTCGCGTCCGAGCCAGAAGGCGGCGAGCAGCAGCAGGAACGGAAGGACGAGCAGGACGTTGAGCGAGAACGGATCTCCCTCGGCGGCGTGGCCGGGCATGGCGTGGCCCATGCCGGACGGGAACCAGCCGAGCGAGCGGTGCGCGAAGTGGATGGCGGCGCCGAGCAAGGCCAGTACGGCGGCGGAACGGAGCATGAAGCGGTTGCGGTACGATAGCATGAATGTCGGATTCTCCCTTGAACATGAGGATGAGGATAGGGGAAGAGCGGGCCTCCTGGACAGGCGGACAGGCTCTAATCTGGATAACGCCGCCGGAGGGCGGCTGGATCAAAAATCGGCAGCGGGGCGGATCGGCCGGGCGCTCATGCCGGCCCGGGATCGATTCCGTCTCTCAGCTCGTCCATGCGGCTCGCGACCTCCTCGTGCGGCTGCGGGTAGGACAGCTCGAGCTTTTCCAGCTCCTCCACGAGCGTGCGGAGGACGACGTAGTTGCGGAACCAGCGGTTGTCGGACGGCACGACATGCCAGGGAGAGGCGTCCGTCGCGGTGCGGCGGATCGCGTCTTCGTAGGCGCTTTGATACTCTTTCCAATGCTTGCGCTCCTCGAGGTCGTTCGGATCGAACTTCCACCATTTCTCCGGATTCTCCATGCGGTCGCGGAGCTTTTCGAGCTGGAATTCGGGCGAGATGTGGAGGAAGAACTTGAGGACGCGGATCTGCTGCGACTCCAGCATCTCCTCGAAGTGGCGGATCGCCTTCAGGCGGCGGCGGGCTTCCTTGTCGTCGATCGAGCCGTGCACGCGCGTGATGAGCGCCTCCTCGTAATAGGAGCGGTTGAAGGCAGTCATGCAGCCGCGCGCCGGCACGCTGCGGTGGGTCCGCCAGAGGAAGTCGTGCTGCGCCTCCTCGTCGGTCGGCTTTTTGAAGCTGTAGGCGCGGAAGCCTCCCGGGTCGATGCCGCGGAATACTTTTTTGATGACGCCGTCCTTGCCGCTGCAGTCCATGCCCTGAAAAACGATGAGCACGCCGTGGGTGCGGGAGGCGAAAAGCCGCTCCTGCTGCTCCTCGAGCCGTCCGAGCAGCTCGCGCTGCTCGTCCTCGATCTGCTTCTTGTCCTCGATGCCGTTCGTGTCTGCGGGATCGAACGCCTTCAGCTTCAGCTTGGCGTCCGCGCCGATGCGGTAGCGGTTCAGGTTCATCGCGAATGGTCCTCCTTCGATAGCCGGGATGGGATGATGGCTGGCCTCGTCATGGTGTAGAATGCCCGTTTTTTGAAATCGAGCCGTCGGTTGTGAGATGATAGGTATAGATTACAGCGGCCTGACGGGCCGGACAAGGAGCCATGCGATGAATTCTCCGCAGCTTGCGCAGCTCAAGAAGCTCAAGAACGAGATCACCCGCTTCATGATGATGTATAAATTCGCCCTGGACGAGATGGAGACGAGGATCGAGATCCTCAAGGAGGAATTCCAGCTTCTCCACGACTATAACCCGATCGAGCATACGAAGTCGCGCGTGAAATCGCCCGAGAGCATCATCAACAAGGTGCACCGCAAGGGCAGCGAGCTGTCGCTGTCCTCCATCAAGCAGTCGATCCAGGACATCGCCGGCCTGCGCATCACCTGCTCGTTCGTTTCCGACATCTACCGCATCCGCGACATGCTCCGCATGCAGCAGGACCTCAAGATCGTGCAGGTCAAGGACTATATCGCCGAGCCCAAGCCGAACGGCTACCAGAGCCTGCATGTGCTCGTCGAGGTGCCGGTGTACATGTCGGACCGCCAGGAGAAGGTGCTCGTCGAGGTGCAGATCCGCACGATCGCGATGGACTTCTGGGCGAGCCTGGAGCACAAGCTGTACTACAAGTACAACAAGGCCGTCCCGGACCATCTGCTGCGCGAGCTGAAGGAAGCGGCCGACTCGGCCGCCGCGCTCGACCTCAAGATGGAGCGGCTTCACCGCGAGGTGGAATCGCTGCAGGCGGAAGAGGAAGAGGCCGAGGACTTCCTGCCCGCGCTGCTCGAGGAGCCGCGGCAGAAGCAGACGGACGGGCCTGCGCAGCTGCTGCGCCTGCTCGGAGGCGACTTCGGAAGCTAGCGCTTCGCCTTCGCCTTCGCCGAGGGCCAGGCTTGGCGGCGAAGCGGGACTTTTGCCCGCAAGCCTTTCAGCCCGGCTGGATCGCGCTCCGGACGGACGAGCCGGTCCGGCCCGACTCGAATTCCGCTGCCGGCTCGGGCCGGACGGCCCGCGACAGCGGATCGTACGGCGACTGCTCCGTCTCGAGGCTGTACGCCAGCAGCACCCAGGAAGGGTCGCTTTCGTCGCGGCAGCGCTCGCGGTCCTCGGCGGACTCCGCCTCGTGATACCGCCTTGCGAGCGCGCAGCGCTCCCGCAGGCGCTGCCGCAGCGCCTCGATGGCGGCCTTTTTTTCGTCCTGCGAGGTTTCCAGCAGTCCGAGCGCCGCGCAGGGCGACGCGGAAGCCTGCAGCTCCTCCAGCGACTCGGCGTCCAGCTTGAGGCGATGGAACGGCCCGATCAGCAGCTGGGATTCCGGCTGCACGTGGAACAGACAGCCGTACAGCAGCTCGTACGCGCCGCGCGCTTGGCGGGCGGCCGCTCCGGGAGGCGACGGCGGAGCCGCTTGCTGCGGCTGGATGTAGTACCCGGCATAGCGTTCGCAGAACTGCTCGTAGTCGCGGGAGAACGCCTCCATCTCCCTCCACATTCGTTCGAGGTCAGCGCTGTACAGCGGAGGCTTCCGGAGCAGCGCGAGGAGGAAAAAATGCCGTTTCAGCTCCCGCTCCATCCATGTATGCTTGATCTCGCTCAGCTCGGGATCGCTGCTGCGGATGCGCTCGCGCACCTGCCTCAGCCATTCCTCGGGCATCGCCTCGTCGAGCCTCGCCTCCAGCTCGGCCATGTAGGCCGGCAGCCCTTCCCGCAGCTCCAGTCCGGATGCCGCGAGCGGGCGATATCGCTGATCCGCCTCGTCCGGCGCGCCTCCCGTGCCGCCGAGCCATTCCTTCAACCGGTTCATCATCCGCCGCCTCTCTCCCTCCATCTAGTCGGTCTTGTACCCGCTATTACCCGGGCGCGGCGGTTTTCCACCAGAGGATAGAGGAAATCTTCCCATCTTAAAGAGCACGCAAAAGAGGAACGAGCCGGCGCTTGATCGCGCGGGGCCCGTTCCTTTTTCTCATTGGCCGGAGTCGGAGTCGGAGGGATATTCCGCTCCGCCATGCTCGGGCAGCGCGGTCATGTAGCTGTCGGACAGCCGCAGCAGCTCGAGCGCGCGGCCGTAGTCGTCCTCGCTGGCGCCGTCGGCGGGCTGGCCGTACTTGAGCGCGTAGCGCGTGCCGTCCTCGTAGCCGACGCCGGGGATGTACAGCGAGCCGGAGCCGAGGAAGGAGCCTGACGGCAGGTAGTACCGCTGCGGGATCAGGTTGGCGGTCGCGTTCAGCAGATCCTGCCCGAAGTGGATCTGGCCGTCCAGCGAAGCGCCGGCCAGATTCGCGATCGTCGGCAGCAGGTCGACCTGCCCGCCGAGCGTCTCGATGCGGCGCGGCTCGGTCACGCCGGGGGAGGCGATCATGAGCGGGATGTTGATCATGTCCGGGTATCCGTACTCATGCCCGAAAATTTCCGCCATCAGCTCCTTGTCCTTGCGGTCAAGCGAGAAGATCGGCAAGCCCTGGTGGTCGCCGTAGACGACCAGCAGCGTGTCCTCCCACAGCCCCGACTGCTTGAGGCCCTCGATGAACCGGCCGAAGGCGTAGTCGGCATAATGCTGCGAGCGGATGTAGTCGCCGACGAGCGTATCCTCGTAGCGCTCCGGCAGGACGAGCTCCTGGCCTGCCGGCATTTCCGGCGTCAGCGTGAATGGGTGATGGGCCGTCATGGAGATGAGCTGGGCGTAGAACGGCTTGCCGCTCGCGTCCATCTCCTTCAGCTTGTCGAGCGTCTTGGCGTACAGCACCTCGTCGTCCGCGCCGAAGTAGACCGAGTCTTGCTCGCCGAAAAACGGCTTGTCGTAGAACTGGTCGAAGCCGACCGCCTTGTACAGCTCGCGGCGGTTCCAGAAGTCGACGACGTTCGTATGGAACGTCGCGCTGTCGTAGCCCTGCGCCTTGAGCAGCTTGGGCAGGCTCGGCACGTCCTTGTAGGCGTAGTCCATCGTCGCGGCGCCGCTCTCCGGAATATAGAACGAGGTGTTGACGACGAACTCGGCGTCGGAGGTGTTGCCTTGGCCGACCATCTGGTAGAAGCGGTCGAAGTAGAAGCTTTCCTGCGCCAGCCGGTTCAGGTTCGGCGTCGCCTCCTGGCCGTCGAGCTTCAGGCCGATCAGGAAGTTCTGGAACGACTCCAGCTGCACGACGACGACGTTTTTGCCCTTGGCGGCGCCGAAGTAGGCCGGAGAAGACGAGGGCTGCAAGCCCTTGAGCTCGTCGATGCGGGCTTGCGTCACTTCCTCGGGCTCCAGCAGCTCTTCCTCGCTGCCGGTGTCGAGCAGGGCGTACGCCTCGTAATTGAGGATGCCCATGTCCTCGGCCTTCGTATGCTCGTTCATGCTTGCCCGATTGGGCAGAATATTGAACAGGCAAAGCCCGACGGAGGCGACGACGACGGCGCCGAACGCCATCCGGCGGCGGCTGCGCGCGGCGCCGGGCGCGCGTTCCGGCTGGAACAGCTCCTTGCGGCCGCGGATCAGCATCCAGGCGAGGACGACGATGTCGAGGAAGATCAGCGTGTAGTACGGATCCATGAGCGAGAACACGCTGTTGCTGACGGCGGTCACCTGGTTGACCTGCTGCAGCGCGTGCCAGGTGGCGATGACGCCGTAGTATTTATGGTACATGAAGACGGAGAACAGAATGCCGGTCAGCGCGGCGTCCGCGATGACGTAGTAGAGCAGCTTGCGCTTGCTCGCGAGCATCTCGATCAGGCCGAAGATGAGCCAGGCGAACGGCAGCTCGGTGATGAGGATCGCCCAGGACGGGCCGTCGTCGAAGATGACGAACCACGTCAGCATGCTCTTCAGCAGCAGGATGACGGAGAAAAACAGAAAAGGCCGGCTTGTCAGCAGCCGGGTCGCTACATTTTGCCGCACGAGGACAACTTCCTTTCGGGTAGGACTGAACGACGTGAAATGGCGTTGGCGCCGGCGGATCGGGCTGATCCGGGCGAAAGCTCTACAGGCTAGTGTACATTATGAGGCGGCTCCGACGCCTTGTCAAAAAGCAGGAAAGCATGCCAGAGGCCGTGACGGTCAGGTAATATCAGGAAATTCCGCGGATTCGGGCTTTTTTTGCGCCAGGCGGATACAAGGAGCGGTTTTCGTCCGTCTTACTCATAGCTGCAGCAAGGAAGGGAGGAGCGGACAATCGAGATGGGGATTCCGGAATCCAAGCGATACAAGCAGATTTTCTACGACTATTACCCGGGCGTGCTTCGCAAGCTGGCCGCGCTGCTGCGCGACGAGGCGCTGGCGGAGGACCTGGCTCAGGAGACGTTCCTGAAGCTGTACCGTCAGCCGCCCGACAACCTGGACGCCCCCGGCGCCTGGCTGCATCGGGTCGCCACCCGACTCGCCTATGACCATATGGACAAAGCGGCGCGCGACCGCCGGCTCACGGAAAAGCAGGAGCGGGAGCTGGCCGCGAGCGTCGGCGCCTCGCCCTCGGGAGAGGCCGAGCTGATGCGCCGGCTCGATCAGGAGGAGGTCCGGCAGTGGCTGGACGGCCTGCCGGAGCGCGACCGCAAGGCGCTGCTGCTCCGCTACTCGGGGTACAGCTACGCGGAGATCGCCGCCGAGCTGAGCCTGCGCCCGCCGCTTGTCGGCACGATGCTGGCGAGGGCGACCGACAAGCTGCGGCGCTGCGCGGAGCAGGCGGAGACAGACCGCAGGCGGCTGGAGGCTTCGCCGGAAGCCGGCTATCGAAGCCGGCTGGAGCTTCACTAACCACACAGACGACAAGGGAGGACGAGCGCATGAAGGAGCAGGATCGCCGGACGTTCCGGCCGAATCCAGCCGGGGCTGAAAGCATCCGCGGCGAAGCGGACCGGCCGGAAGCGTCCGCCCGCACGGACCGGGCCTGGGAACGGCTCATGCAGGCGATGGAGCAGGAGCCGATATCGCCGGCCTGGACGGAGCTGGAGCGGCAGGCGGAAGCGCGGGAAGAGGCGCTGCGCGCCGAGCAGAAGGAGCAGGCGGCAAGCCTGGCTCGACTCGAGGAGGAACGAAAGATGAACGAACGGATGGAGGAAACGAGAATGGACGCAGGAACGGAAAAAACGGCGCCGCGAGCGCGCCGCATGAGCGGCCGCGCGCGCCGCTGGATGGCCGGGGCGGCGGCGGCGGCCGTCGTCGTGACCGCGGTGGCGACGCCGATGGGCAACAAGGCGCTGGCCGCGCTGCTCGGACAGTTCCGCATGGAGCAGGTGACCGAGGTGAACGAGGCGGACCTGCAGCAGCTGTTCAACAGCGTCTTCAGCGAAGGCGTGTCGGAAGAAGCGGTCAACCGCTACGGCGAGTTCAAGGTCGAGACGGGAAGCAGCAGAGGCGAGATGAGCCGCGCGGAGGCGGAGCAGGCGGCGGGCTTCGCGCTGCTGCCGGAGTCGCTGGCCGGCAAGCAGGACAAGATTTATTTGAGCGCCAGCCAGAACCTGAGCATCAAGCTGGACGTGGAGGAGATCAACGCGACCATGAAGCAGCTCGGCGCGACGAAGCTGTTCCCGGCCAGCGTGGACGGCAAGAAGCTGACGCTCGCGATCGGACCATCGGTCAACTACTCGTTCGAAGCGGACGGCATGAACCTGAACGTACAGCAGATGAAGGCGCCGGTCGTCGACGTCGAGGCGGGGGTAGACCTCGAGGATGCGGTCGAAGCGGTGCTGCAATTCCCGCTCATGCCGGAGCAGCTCAAGCAGAGCCTGTCCAGCTCGAGGCTGCTGACGAACGGCGAGCTTCCGCTGCCGGTGTTCACCGACGAGAACAGCAAGGCGGAGCGGCTGCAGATCGGCGGCGTGCCGGTGCTCGTTACGGAGCGCAATTACGGCGACAACAACTTGAATAAGGAAGCGACCTTCGTCAAGAACGGCGTCATGACGGTCGCCTCGATGTATCAGAACGTCGAGGAAGGACCGATGACGCGCGAGCAAGCGCAAGCCTGGTTCGCCAAGCAGCTTGAGGAGCTGGTCGGAGCGTGAATGCCTTCGCGATCCAGACCGAGTCGCTGACCAAGCGGTACCCGAACGGGCGCGGCTGCAGCGACGTCACGATTACGGTGCGGGAAGGGGAAGCCTTTGGCTTCCTCGGCCCGAACGGCGCGGGCAAGAGCACCTGCGTCAAGATGCTCGTCGGCCTGATCTTCCCTACGGAAGGTCGGGCTTCGCTGTTTGGACAGGAGGCGGGCACGGTCGAGGCGAGGCGGCTCATCGGCTACTTGCCGGAGCTGTACCGCTACCAGGAGTGGCTCACCGGAGACGAGGTCGTGCGGCTGCACGCCAAGCTGGCCGGACTCGGCCGCGAGGAGGCGAATCGGCGCGTGCCGGAGCTGCTGGAGCGGGTCGGCATCGGCCTGCGCTCGCGCGACCGGGTCAAAGGCTACTCCAAAGGCATGCAGCAGCGGCTCGGCCTCGCCTGCGCGCTTGTCGCCGATCCGCGCATCCTGTTCCTGGACGAGCCGTCCTCGGCGATGGACCCGATCGGGCGCAGCGAGGTGCGGCAGCTGCTGCATGAGCTCAAGGGCCAGGGCAAGACGATTTTCCTCAACTCGCATCTGATGGAGGACGTCGAGGCGCTTTGCGACCGGGTCGCGCTGCTGAACAACGGCCGCATCCTGCAGCAGGGACGCGTCGAGGACGTGCTGCTGCAGCGGCCGCTCTGGCGGCTGCGGATCGGCGGCTACGCGCCGCCGCTGCTCGACTGGCTGCGCGCGGAGACGGGGATCGCGGTGCGCGAGGCCGAGGCGGCCGCGGACGGCTCGGCCGTGCTGGAGGCGGAGCTGGCGGACGAGGAGCAGGCGGGCTGGCTGCACAGCCTGCTGATCGGCCAGGGCGCGACGCTGTACGAGAGCGCGCGGGTGCGCACCAAGCTGGAGGAGTGGTTCGTCACCGAGCTGTCCGGCAAGAGCCATAGGGGGGAGAAGGCATGAGCATCATCTGGAGCATGACCTGGAAGGAGCTCATCCGCAAGCGCGTCGTCCTGCTGACCGGCATAATGACGGCGGTCTTCCTGATCGCCTACTGGTTCATCGCGTCGACGATCGGCGGCGAGATCGGCCAGTTCGGCCTGAGCGAGAACGACCCGATGTACGTCATCGAGCGGTTCACCCGCGGCATGATGATCCTCAGCCTCGGCTTTTTCTTCGGCACGTTCGTCGTCGCGTTCCTGGCGATCTTCAGCAGCTCGTCCGTCATCTCGGGCGAGGCCGAGCTCGGCGTGCTGCAGGCGCTCATGCCGCGGCCGCTGCCGCGCTGGAAATGGTATGCCGGCCGCTGGCTCGGCTATGTCAGCTTCGGCATGCTGTACGCGCTCGCGCTGTTCGCGGCCATCCTCGGCATCGCGGCCATTCATGCAGGGGTGCCTCGGGACGTCGGCTCGCTGTTTTTCGCCTACCTGCTGTTCGCCTCCGTCGTGCCGCTGCTCGTGACGGTCTCGATGCTCGGCTCGACGTTCCTGTCCGGCATCGGCAACGGCGTGCTCATGACGATGCTGTACGGCGGCGGCTGGCTGGGCGGCATGATCGAAAAGGTCGCCTCGCAGTTCGCGTCCCTCCAGCCGGGGCGGGCGGGGGACGGCATCGGCGACTCGCTGAGCACGATCTCCGGCCTGCTGTCGCTGGCGATGCCGGCCGACGGCCTGCAGCGGATGATGCTGGACCGGCTGTTCAATCTGTCCGGCGTCCAGGAGCTGATCGGACTGAGGGTCGACGACCTGTTCCTCATGCTGGGCGTCGGCTCGGCGCCGACGCCGGCTTTCCTCGGCTATGCGGCCGTCTATGCGGCCGTCGCGTTCGCGATCGGCATCCTTCGGTTTCAGCGCAAGGATCTGTAGGGTACTAGAGGGGAAAGGAGCTTGTCCGGACCGAAATGATTCCTTGTTCCCAGTCGATTCCAACGAAGGGCCTGCAACCCTCCTGGACCGGGCTTCGTTTAAGAGGGAAAGGAACATGGGCAGGCGATTCGTAGACGGCATCCAGATGACGCGGAGAAAGGAGGCGGCGCATGCGGACGGGAGCGGCGAGATGGATCGGCTTGTGCATCATGGCGGCGGGGCTGCTGCTTGGCGCGGCGGGCTGGTATTTCAATGAGAGCGAGCCCGGCAACGTGGCCGATGCGGCCGCCGGCCAGCCGAATGCGCTGCCTGTCGTCGCGAGCGGCGACGAGGAGCTGCTGCAGCGGCTCGGCATCCGGCTGGAGCGTCCGGACAGCGAGGCGCTGCCGCCCGGGCCCCGGGGCTTGAGCCAGGTCGGCGAGGCCGCCGCGAGGCGGAATGCCGAGCGGTCGTATCCATGGCTCGCCGACAGCGCCGACTCCGTCGGCTGCGCGCTGCGGCTCATGACGAGCCGCGACTTCCGCAGCTTCTCTCCGGAGGCGCTGGCCGCCAACCCGCATCTGCGCGAGGCGGGGCAGCTCAGCCGCACGCCCGTCTACATCGTGACGTTCCGCGGCGTGCGGGCGCCGAGCGGCATCCAGGGCCCTCCCGGCGGCACGGGCGGTGGCGGCTCGCTGAGCGAGGCCAACGTCGTCGTCGACGCTTTTACCGGCGTGCCGCTGCTGAGCTATAGCTACAGATGAACAAAGGGCTGTGCGCTCTCGCCGATGGATCGGCGCGAGCGCACAGCCCTTTTGTGTTGCGGCGGGATGGCTAGCGGGGGAGTCGGCGGAGGATGGTCCGATGGAGTTGAAGTTACGCGGAAAAACCGAGCAGCTCTGCTCAAGCCGGTGCCCCAACGCCGGAGTTGCGCGGAAAAATCGAGTAACTCGACTCGAACCGATGCCCCAATGCCGGAGTTGCGCGGAGAACCCGAGTAACTCGACTCGAACCGATGCCCCAACGCCGGAGTTGCGCGGAAAACCCGAGTAACTCGACTCGAACCGATGCCCCAACGCCGGAGTTGCGCGGAAAACCCGAGTAACTCTGCATGGCGAGGCGAGAGTCCGAGAAAGAGCTGTAAGCCGAAAAAGTCGGGTTGCAGGCGATGCGGGAGGCCGAGGACGAGCTGTAAGCCGAAAAAATCGGGTTGCAGGCGCAGCGAGAGTCCGAGAAAGAGCTGTAAGCCGAAAAAATCGGGTTGCAGGCGATGCGAGAGGCCGAGGACGAGCTGTAAGCCGAAAAAATCGGGTTGCAGGCGCTGTGGGAGGCGGACAACGAGCTGCAAACCGAAAAAATCGGGTTGAGCTCATGGCGCAGCCGAGCCGGGGCACGCAAAGAAGCCTGCTCTCCTATTGGAAAGCAGGCTGCATGATTCGAGGTTGGATCGGTCAGTCCGCATTCGCGGAAGAATCCGTCGCCGCTCCGTTGACGGGAGCGGGATCGCCCTCGGTCGTCGGCAGCGAGCGCACGTAGCTGTCCGACATGCGGAGCAGCTTGAGCGCGCGGTCGAACTGGTCCTGCGTGGCAGAGACCGGTCCGCCGTCGCTGCGGTCGTCGGCGCTGCCGCCGAGGCTGCCTTCGCCCCCGGCCGCGCCGGACGGCTCGCCGGGGCCGCCCGGAGCTGCGCTCGCAGCAGGCGAAGCCGACCCGGCTGCTCCGGTCGCTGCCTTTTGCCCCAAGCCGGAGCTGCCGCCCGGAGCTGTCGCCCGCTCCGGCGCCTCGCCCGCGGCAGGCCCGGTCTGCCCGGCGCCTGCGGCCTCGCTCGAGCCGCCGGCGCCCGGCTCGCCGGAGCCGGCATTCACCGCCGTTGCTGCGTCGCCGGCCCCGGCAGCGCCTGCCGCATCTCCGCCCTCGGCCCCGCTTGCCGCCGCTCCAGCGCCGCCTTCCACGGCAGCGGCCAGCCAGCCGGCAGCCGCCTCCGCCGACGGCAGCTCGAGGCGGCTGCCGTCGCCAAAGCCGGTGCCCGGGATGAAGATCTCCCGGTCATTGATGAACGAGCCCGACGGCAGGTAGTACCGCTCCGGCAGCAGGTTGGCCCGCTCGTTCAGCAGATCCTGCCCGAAATGCAGCTGGCCGTCCAGCGACAGCCCCGCCAGATTGGCGATCGTCGGCATGATGTCGCTCTGCCCGCCGATGCCCGTCTCGACCGCTGGCGCGAGCGCGCCCGGCGCGGTGACGATGAGCGGGATGTTCAGCATCTGCGACGAGTCGTACTTCCGGCCGTCGAGCTCCTCGAGCAGCCGCAGATCCTCTTCCGTCAGCGAGTAGATGGGCAGGCCCATATGGTCGCCGTAGAGGACGAGCAGGCTGTTTTCCCACAGCCCTTCGTCCTTCAGCTCCTGGATCAGCTGCCCGAGCGCGTAGTCGGTGTAGTTCTGCGCCCGCAGGTAGTCGCCGACGAAGCTGTCGTCGTACCGCTCCGGCAGGTCGAGCTTCACCTTGCGCTCCGGGATGTTGTACGGATGATGCGACGACATCGAGATGAGCATCGAATAGAACGGCTTGCCCGTCTCCTCGCGCACCTTGGCCAGCTCCTGCACGCTCTTGCGGTAAAGCACCTCGTCCGAGGCGCCGAACGCGACGACGTCCTCGTCGCCGAAAAACTCCGTATCGTAATACCGGTCGAAGCCGAGCGCCCGGTACAGCTCGCTGCGGTTCCAGAACGAGACGTCGTTCGTATGGAACGTCATCGTCTCGTACCCTTCGCGCTCCAGCAGTTTGGGCAGCGAGGGCAGCGAGCGGCCGGAGTACGCTTGCGTCGCCGGCACGCGCAGCGGCACGTACAGCGACGTATTCGTCAGAAACTCGGCGTCGGACGTATTGCCGGAGCCCGCCTGCTGATAAAAGCGCGGGAAGTAGACGCTCTCGCGGATGAGGGCGTTCAGGTTCGGCGTGATCTCCTTGCCGTCGACGCTTTTGCCGATCAGGAAGTTCTGGAGCGCCTCGAGCTGCACGACGATGATGTTGCGGCCTTTGGCCGCTCCGAACGAGGCCGGCTCCGCCGCCGGCTGCGGCAGTCCCTTGAGCCGGTCGATCTCCGCCTGCGTCACCGACGAGACGGGCACGAAGCTCTCGTTGCCGCCGGTCGCGATCAGGAACAGCTCATAGTTGACGATGCCCATGCGCTCGGTCTGCACCAGCTCGTTGGCGATGCCGCGATGCGGCCAGATGAGCGCGAGGCAGGCCGCGGCCGCCAGCACGAAGCCGGGCAGCGCGAGCCGCCAGCCGATGAAGCGGCGGTTCGCCGCCCGCTGCCAGCCGCGGCGCAGCCGCTTGCTGAAGCCGAGCAGCAGCCATGACAGCACGATGTCGACGAAGATGAGCATGAAGTACGGATGCAGCAGCTGGAAGACGCTTCCTTTCACCTCCGTGACCTGTCCGGCCTGGCTGAGCGCATGGTAGGTGACGATGATGCCGAAGTACTTGTAGTACATGATGACGGCGAAATAAATCGCGGTGAACAGCAGGTTCACGATCAGATAAGCCATGAGCTTGCGCCTGCGGGCGAGCAGCTCGATCAGGAAAAAGGCGGCCCAGACGGTCGGAAGCCCCGTCATCAGCGTCAGCCACGGATGCTCGAGGCCGTAGATGACGTAGGCGGCAAGGTACATTTTGAAGACGAGGGCGACGGTGAACAGCACGAACGGACTGAGCCAGAAGCGCTTGGCGCGGCTCGGTTGCTCTTCGAACACGGGTACGGGTACTCTCCTTCCGGAACGGCCGGGGCACAGCGGATTGCAGGGCCGATCAATAAAAAAAGCTCCCTTCATTGTAAAGCCCGCCAAGGGCATTTACAAACGAAGGGAGCTGCGGAGCAGCGTCGCGGCCGATGGAGCGCAAGCCGAGGCGGCAACGGTCCGGACGCAAGCCGACAGAGCGCAGGCCGCGGTCGAAGCGAGCCGCGGCCGGACGCGAGCCGAGGCGGCAACGGCCCGGACGCAAGCCGTAGCGTCCAGCTCGGCTCGCGCTCCGGCCTTGCGTTTATTTCAGCGACTCGTACGCGTTGACGATCGCGACGGCGGCCATCTCGCGGCTGACCTGCGCCTTGGGCTGGAAGTTGCCGGCGGAATCGCCGACCATCAGCCCGCTGGCGTGGACGGCGGCGATGGAGCCTCTGGCGTAGGCGGATGCCGCAGCGAGGTCACGGATCGAGCCGTCGCCGGCTGCGGTCGCGTCCAGCTTGAGGACGCGGGCGAGGATGACCGCCATGTCCTGGCGGGTCACCGGCGCGTCCGGCTGGAATTTGCCGTCGCCGGTGCCGGAGACGATGCCTTGCGCGGCTGCGGCGCGGACGGCGCCTTCGTACCAGCTGCCGGCCTTCACGTCGGTGAAGGAAGGAGCTGCGGCGTCCATGCCGGCATCGAGGCCGAGCAGACGTACGGCCAGCGCCGCGAACTGGGCGCGGGTGAGTCTGTCCTTCGGCGAGAACGTCGGAGCCTCGCCCGTGCCGGTGCCGCTGAGCAGGCCGGAGGCGTAGCCGTTTTTGACCGACTTCAGCGCCCAAGGGGCGATTTTCTTCTCGTCGGCGAACTTGATCTTGGTGGAGCCGACCGTCAGCGGGACGGCATGCTTGAGCACGCTCGGCGCCTTGGACGGGCTGTAGCCGGTGACCGTCAGCTCGTAGCTGCCCGCCGGCAGCGCCGGGAACGAGGCGTTGCCGTAAGCGTCCGTCGTAACGGTGACGGAGCCAGCCGAGACGGCGACGCCGGCCGCCGGAGTGACGGTGAACGCATTGGCCGTGTAGTCCCACTCCTGCTGGCTCACCTGAACGGCGAACGGCTCGTCGTCGCGCGGCTGGCGCGGCTCGGCCGCGATGCGGGAGATCAGCTTGGTGCCGTCGCCATAGAACACGACGAGGCGGTCGCCGGCGCTGAGCTTGAAGTCGCCCATGCCGACGGAAGGATTGATCCAGGCGCCGCGGCGCTCGACGGCGTACATCCAGCCGTCGTAGCCGCCGAACGTGCCGCCGGCGATGCCGCCGATGGCGTCGACGTATTTGCCGAACGACATCTCCTTGACGACGACGTCCAGCTTCTTGGCCGCGCCGACCTGAGTCAGCGCGTCGAGCGCGTAGACGGCGCGCGTCACGCCGGAGCCGATCGTCGAGCTCGGGCCTTCCACGCGGACCGAGACGGAAGCGGCCGGCTTGCTGTACAGGCGGCCGGTGCCGGCCTTGAACTTCTCATAGGCGACGAGCGCCTGCACGGACTGGTAGGCGCCGTAGGCGTTGGGAGCGAGCGGCAGCGCATGCGAGAAGCTGCCGTCGGCGCCCCGGAACGTGAGCAGCTTGTCGATCAGGCTCGCGCCGTCGCGGGTGAAGTCGGCTCCGGCCGGATCGTAGCCGATGGAGGCGAGGCCGATGACGATCTGCGCGACGCTCTCGCTGCTCGACTCGCCGTAGCTCGTGAAGCCGCCATCCTTGTCCTGCTGGGACTTGATCCAGGCGACGGCGCGCTCGCCGGCCTGCTTGACCTCCGGCTGGCCGATGTACGGAGCGAGCGCGGTCAGTGCGGCGCCGGTCAGGTCGGGGCTGCCGGCCTTCTCGCCTGCGAAGGCGTAGCTGCCGTCGGCGGCTTGGGCCTTGAGCAGCTCGGCGACGAGCTTGTCGCGGGACCACTTGGCGCCTGCCGGCACTTCGTACTCGCCGTAATCGAGCGCGAGCAGCGCGTAGATCGGGCCGTTGATGCCTTGGCTGAGCATGCGGTCGCTGCTTGTGATGCGCTCGATCAGGTCGATGCCGCCATAAGCGGTCGCGTCCTGGCCGGCGGCGGTGACGGCGAGCGCGGTGCGCTCGAAGTCGGTGACGTTGCGGAACGCAGGCGCGTCCTTGCGCACGGCGTCGGACAGCTTGGACAGATACGACGCCGGCAGCTCGTAGCCGGCCTGGGAGGCGGCGATGGCGTCCCAGTCGGAGCGGATGCCGCTCGAGAGCAGCGCGTCTCCGGCTTGGCGGAGGACGGCGGACGTGTCCGCAGCCGCCGAGGCGGTACCGGCCGGTACGGCCGGCACGATCAGGGCGACGGCCAGCAGAGCGGCCAGTACGGCGCGGTTGAACAGGGCTTTCACCAGCAACACCTTCTTTCTACCTATTAAAATCAAATTGGCTGCAGGGCAGGGGCGGGGAGGCTGCGCAGCGACAGCGGACCCGGAAAACAAAAAAGCCGCCCAAAAGGGCGGCGAAAAGACGAAATCCCGACGCTCCCGCGGACGGAAAGACCGCCAGCGGCCAAAGCCATGCGGTCCAGACGCCTCTAGGCCGATCGAGTCGGACCCCAGCCGGAACGCAGGCGAAGCCAAAAGCGGCGCCCGAGAAGGAGCGCTGCAGAAGTCCTCCACCCCCCGAAAGGACTTCTGCGAGGTCGTACGGGCAGGTCTCCTGGCTGGAGCGCCATCGCGTCCCCGCGCCTTCCCGTCCGAACGGACAGTGGCGTCATGCGGGGCTGCGGCGCTCGTACAGTGGCGGGACCGCGCCGGATTGGAACCGGACTTCCCTATTAAGCCTGGCCGGATGAAGGCCGACCGAGGCACCCGTACAACCGTAGTCAAAATCGAATCCTATCTATCATAAGACGGAGGGAATACTTTGTCCATAGAAGGAATCGGGGCCTCGGGCTCCCCCGGGGCAGGGCGGACCAGGCGGCTGGAAATCCACGCCTCGCAGTCCTCGAGCTCCATCTGCCACTCGCTGCACAGCAGCGCCGCCTCGACGAGCTCATCCTCGTCAAGGCGCAGCTCCTGGCCGTTGAGCAGCAGGAACGTCATCATCGTATGGATGGCGAGCGCGGCGTTGCCGTCGCGGAACGCCCTCGCGCGCGCCAGCCCATGCCAGTAGAGCGCGGCCTGGCGGATGAGCGAGGAGCGGTCGCCTCCTCCGGAGAAGCCTTCCAGCAGGGGACGGTCGACGAGCTGGAGCAGGAAGCCCGGATTGCGGAAGCCCGGGCTGACGTCGAAGCGGTCCTGGTGCATCATGTGGATCGCCAGCAGCTGCGGGACGGTGAGCTGCTCCGTCATGACCGCTCCGAGATGCGGCGGAAGGCGCGCCGGTGCAGCAGCAGCAGCTGGCGGGCCAGCAGCAGGACGGGATCCTCCTTGTGCTCGGGGGTAGGGGTGACGCTCGCGATCGGAGGATGCTTGGGCTCGCTCATCGGAATCAGCCTTTCTTCGGAAGATAGGTACACTTGTTCGTGAATCCAAGTTTACCATCCCTATCCAGATGAAGCAAGGGTTAAATTGGACTTATTTGTTAAATTCGTGACGGGGCCGATAAGCCGAGCAGTCCGAGTCCGTGGCTCAGCACGGCGGCGCAGGCGGCCGTCAGCCGCAGCTTGGCGGCCGTCTCCCCGCCGCCGTCCGCGCCGAGGATGCGGCCGCTGTTGTAGAAGCGGTTGAACGCCTTGGCGAGCTCCAGCAGGTAGCGGGCGAGGACGGACGGCTCATGCTCGCGCAGCGCGCCGCGGATCGCCTCGCCGTAAGCGTCGAGCTTGAGCAGGCAGGCGCGCGCGGCGGGCGAGCCGAGAGCCTCCAGCCCGGAAGCATCCCCGCGCTCGGCGCCGCTGCCCGTGCCGGCCTCCGCCGCGCGGCGCAGCAGGCTGCAGGCGCGGGCGTAGGTGTATTGCACATAAGGGCCGGTCTCGCCGTCGAGGCTCACCATCTCCTCGAGGCTGAAGTCGATCTCCAGCATGCGGCGGCTGCGCAGATCCCCGAACACGATCGCGCCGATGCCGACCGCCTCGGCGACCGCCTCCTTGTCCGGCAGGTCCGGCGTCTTGGCCTCGATGACGGCGAGCGCCCGGCGGACGGCCTCGTCCAGCACCTCGTCCAGGAAGACGACCTTGCCGCGGCGAGTGGACATCTTGCGGCCTTCGATGCGCATCAGGCCGAACGGCACATGGACCTTCTCCACCTGCTCCCAGGTCGGATCGAGCTTCTCCAGCACGGCGAACACCTGGCGGAAATGCAGCGTCTGCTCGGCGCCGACGACATAGAGCAGCTTGTCGCCGCCCATCGCCTCGCGGCGGTACAGCGCCGTCGCCAGATCGCGCGTGCCGTAGATCGTCGAGCCGTCCGACTTGAACACGAGGCAGGGCGGCATCCCCTGCTCGTCGAGGCGCACGACGAGCGCGCCGTCGCTTTCCTCCAGCAGCCCGGCCTCCCGCAGCCGCTGCGCCGCCGCCTCCATCTTGTCGTTGTAGAAGCTCTCTCCGAGCAGATGGTCGAACTCGACGCCGAGGCGGCCGTAGATGCGCTGGAATTCCTTGAGGCTCTCGCGGATGAAAAACGCCCACAGCTCCCGCGCCTCGGCGTCGCCCTGCTCGAGCCGCAGGAACCAGGCGCGGCCTTCGTCCACGAGCGCGGGATCGCGCTCGGCCTCCTCATGGAAGCGGACATACAGGCGCAGGCTCTCCCCGATCGGATCGGCCTCGATCGCCTCGCGCGAGCCCCAGCGCTTCGTCGCGGCGATCAGCTTGCCGAACTGCGTGCCCCAGTCGCCGAGATGGTTGACCGTCTGCACGTCCCAGCCAGCCGTGCGGTGCAGGTTGGCCAGCGCGCGGCCGATGACGGTCGAGCGCAGATGGCCGACGCTCATCGGCTTGGCGATGTTGGGCGACGAATAGTCGATGACGACGCGCTTGCCCGCGCCGTCCTCCAGCCGGCCGAGCGCCGGCGACTCGGCCTGGCGCAGCAGCGCCTCGATCCAGCCGCGGCCAGCGGCGCGCAGGTTGAGGAAGCCTCCGGCCGCTTCGGCACGCCAGCGGATCGGCGGAGCCGGATCGGCCTCGCCGCCGGCAGCCTCCGCTGCGCACGCTTCCTCCTGGCCGTTCACCTGGGCGGCCAGCTCGGAGGCGATCGCCGCAGGCGCGCGGCGGAGCGTCTTGGCCAAGGCGAAGCAGGGGAGAGACAGGTCGCCGAGCGTCTCGTCCGGCGGGCATTCCAGGCGGGCGGCGAGCTCGGCTTCGCCGACCCCGGTCAGCG
Organism: Paenibacillus sp. B01; assembly: GCF_009649995.1. Classification (NCBI taxonomy): domain Bacteria; kingdom Bacillati; phylum Bacillota; class Bacilli; order Caryophanales; family Paenibacillaceae; genus Paenibacillus; species Paenibacillus sp. B01. The sequence continues at coordinate 616,733 of NZ_CP045802.1, forward strand.
GAGCGAGCAGGGCGGCCGCCGCTTGCTTGAGCAGGGTTGCAGCTGGCATGGTCATAGCAGGGTTCCTCCTTTGGCGATGGAACGGGCGAGCGGGGGCGGAAACGGCAAAAAGCCCCCGTCTCAAAAAGAGACGGAGGCTCGGTCCGCGGTGCCACTCTTGTCGCCGGGCGCGCAGCGGCCGCATCCGCATCGGGGCGGAAGGAAGCCGGCTGCAGCGCGCGGCTGCTCGTCAGGGTATCGGCCAGTCCGGGCGCGCCTACGCATCCGCGCGGAGCGGACTTCGGGCGCCAGCTCGCGGGTCCGTTTCCGCCGGCCTGCCGCTGCCGGTTCCCACCCTCCCGGCTCTCTGCTCGCGGCTGCGGCCGGGTACTTGCCCGTTCATCGCATGCGTGATTTGAATTTTCCCAAGTATAGCGGATGAACACCGGCAAGACAAGAGGCCCGAAAGGAAACATCCCTCATTTGTTCATGAATCCCCGAATCGTTCACTGGCCTGCCGCCGCTCCTGAACCTACAATGACAACGAACCCTGGCTTGGCTGCCGGATGACGGGAGCGCCAGGAAGGACTAAAATGAAGGGGGTTCCAGGCTCAGGGAACCGAACCGAACCCGCAGAGGAGGGAATTCCGATGAGGCGCAGTCGAATGAGCGCGGCCGCGGTCGCGGTCGCGATGGCCGTCTTCCTTATCGCCGCTTGCAGCAGCAACAACGATTCCGCCCGCCCCGGCGATGCCGACGGCAAAAGCAGCTCGATCTTGACCAGCCGCACGGAAGGCCGGTCCGGCCCGGTCGTGCTTCAGTTCTATATGCTCGGCAACGCTCCGAAGGACCTGCCGATAATCGAGGAACGAATCAACGAGATGGCGCTGGAGGACTTGAACGTCGCGGTCAAGTTCCATTATACGACCTGGACCGAGTGGGACCAGAAGTACAAGCTGCTGCTCTCGACCGGCAGGGCGGTCGATCTGATCTTCACCTCGGACTGGGCCTTCTACCAGCAGTACGCTCATCAAGGAGCCTTCATGGCGCTCGACGAGCTGCTGCCGCTGGCCGCACCGAAGCTGCAGGCTTTCGTGCCGAAAGAGATGTGGGACGCGGTGCGGATCGACGGCCGCATCTATACGGTGCCGTCGACCTACAAGGAGTACGTCACGGGCGGCTTCATCTGGCGCGAGGATCTGCGGCGCAAGCACGGGCTGCCGACGCCGGTCGACCTGCCGAGCTTCGAGGCCTATCTCGAGGGGATCAGGCAGCATGAGCCCGGCATTCAGCCGGCCGCGTTCGGCTCGCTCGTCGATTCCTCCATCCAGCACGCCTACCTGGAGGTCGAGCGGAAGGCGGTCGGGCCGATGCCGTACGGTTTGTACGCCTCTTATGACAAGCCGAATGAAATCGGGGCGTACTGGGGAACGCCCAGCCATCTCGAAGACTTGAAGAAATACAAGAGCTGGGCCGAAAAAGGCTATCTCTCCAAAAATGTGCTGAACGATCCGGTATCCATGCAGGATCAGATCGCAAGCGGGGAGGCGGCGGCGCTGCTCAGCGACAATCCGACGCGCTACAACGCGATGCTGAGCCAGATGCAGGCGCAGCATCCGGACTGGGATCTCGGCTACACGCCGTTCGGCCGGTCGACCGGGTACGCGACGCCCGTCCATCCGATGCACAACGGATTCGCCATCGCGGCGGGGAGCGAGCATCCGGAAGAGGCGCTCGCTTTTTACGAGAAGCTCGTGACGGACGAGCGGTACAACCGGCTGACGCAATACGGAATCGAAGGCGTCCATTATGAGGTGAAGGACGGCTTCTACCACGCGCTGGACAAAAGCGGATTCGAACGCGAGGGCATGATCGGCTGGGCTTGGCGAAACCCGGACTACATGCTGTTCGAGCCCAGCTATGAACGCGTGCAGCGGATCTTCAACGAGCTGGACCAGATCCAGAAGCCGGACCTCTATACGAGGTTCGTGGAGGACTACACCGAATATCAGGCTGAGCGCGCGGCGCTGGAGCAGGTCGTGAAGCAATACCTGTACCCGCTGCTGGCGGGCCAGATCGAGGACGTCAAGGAGGGGCTGGCGATCTTCATGGAAAAAGCGAACGAAGCCGGGCTCCCCAAAATCCAGCAATCCTATATGAAGCAATGGAAGGATTATCTTGCGAATGGCATCGTCTCCAATCAAGGAGAGAAGCCGCAGTGAGGCTGATCGTCGATCCCCAAAGCCTGCGATTCGAGCGAATCGCAGGCTTTTTTCTGTCGTTTGGCCGGGAGCGCCGGCCGGATCGGGAGGGCGATGCAGCCATTCTTCATAAATGCCGCTATCGTTCACGTTTCAAACCGCTCGTTTTTCCAGAATTGCACGATCTTTTCACTACTCGTTCACCCTGCCTTCTCCTATAGTTGGACCAGGAGAGAGACCTGCCAGCCAAATAAAAAAATAAATGAGGAGGGAGTCCAAAACCATGCTCAAGAAAAAAGGAATCCTGCATGAGCTCTACACGAACAAAATTTTGTTCCTCATGCTGCTGCCGACGCTGCTTTACTTCTTGGTCAACAACTACTTGCCGATGATCGGCATCTACTACGCCTTCGTGCAGTTCGATTTCAATACGAGCCTGTTCAAGATGGATTTCGTCGGACTCAAGAACTTCGAGTTCCTATGGAAATCAGGCAAGCTGGTCGAGCTGACCTTCAACACGATCGGCTACAATATCGTCTTCATCTTTCTCGGGAACGTGCTCTCGATCTTCGTCGCGATCCTGCTGAACGACATCAAGGGAAAGTGGTTCAAGAAGATCTCGCAGTCGATCCTGTTCCTGCCTTACTTCGTCTCCTTCGTCATCCTGAGCGTCATCGTCTTCAATCTGTTCAACTATGAGCAAGGCGTGCTGAACACGGTGCTGCAGCAGCTCGGCGCCGACCCGGTCGACGTGTACAGCAAGCCGAAGCTATGGATCTTCTTCATCATTATGTTCTACTTGTGGAAAAACTTCGGCTACAGCATGGTCATCTACCTCGCGTCGATCACGGGCATCAGCGAGGACTACTACGAGGCGGCCAAGATCGACGGCGCCAACGCCTTCCAGCGCGCCTGGCATATTACGGTGCCGATGCTGAAAAATACGTTCGTCATCCTGCTGCTGTTCGCCCTGGGCAGCATCATGAAGGGCCAGTTCGACCTCTTCTATCAGATGATCGGCAACAACGGCCTGCTGTTCAGCACGACGGACATCATCGACACGTACGTCTACCGCTCGCTGCGCGTGACGTTCGACATGGGCATGGCGACCGCGGCCGGCGTCTACCAATCGCTGTTCGGCTTCACGCTCATCATGATCGTCAACGCGATCATTCGGAAAGTCAACAAAGACTACGCGCTGTTCTAGAAGGAGGGGATCCGCTTGAAAATCAAAGAAGAAAGCTCGACAAAATGGTTTCGGCTGATCGCATATGTCGTCGTCCTTGTAGGATGCGTCTTGTGCCTGCTGCCCTTCCTGCTCATATTGTCCGCTTCGTTGTCCAGCAACGCGTCCATTTTGAACGAGGGCTATCATCTGATTCCGAAGGAATTCTCGCTGGAGGGCTACCGAATCATCTTCGAGGTTCCGGACGACGTGCTGCGGGCTTACGGCGTCACGACGCTCGTCACCGTAGTCGGCACGCTGATCGGCCTGCTGCTCATGACGATGGCGGGATACGTCCTGCAGCGGAAGGATTTCAAGTACCGGAACGTGTTCGCGTTTTTCATCTACTTCACCACTCTGTTCGGCGGCGGACTCGTTCCTTACTACATGCTGATCACGAACTACCTGCAGTTCACGAATTCGCTGTACGCCTTGATCTGGCCCGGCCTGATGACGCCGTTCCTCATCATCCTGATGAGAAGCTTCATCACCTCCGCGGTGCCGGACGAGGTGATCGAATCCTCGAAGATCGACGGCGCCAACGACTTCGTCATCTACTACCGGATCGTGCTTCCGCTGTCGGTTCCGGGCCTGGCGACGATCGGACTTTTCCTCGCGCTGCAATACTGGAACGACTGGTTCTCCTCGGCGCTCTTCATCTCGGACGCCGCTAAATATCAGCTGCAGTTCTACCTGTACAACATCATCAACACCTCCAACTTCCTGAACAGCATCGGAGCGGGCGCCGGCGTGACGCTGTCCGAGGGCGTGCCTTCCGAATCGATGAAGATGGCGATGGCGATCATCGTCACCGGTCCGATCCTGCTGCTCTATCCGTTCATCCAGCGCTATTTCGTCAAAGGGCTGACGATCGGAGCCGTCAAAGGTTAGACCTGGAGCGATCCAGCTGACATAAAAGAGTGACACGAAAAGGGAGGATTCAAATGGGAAGCAAAAGAAAAAAAGCGGTTGGCCTTCTTCTCACGACCGTCATGTCGATGTCGATCTTCACGGCATGCGGCAACAACAACGGCGGCAGCAATGCAGCGAACAACGGCGCCGCCAATGCGGCGAACAGCGGCAGCGCCGCCAATGATGGGGCTTCGAATGCAGGAGCCGAGCCCGCCGGCATCGATACGTCCAAGAAGGTCCAGCTGCAGTTCTACATGCTTGGCAACGCTCCGAAGGATCTCCCGAAAATCGAAGAGCAGATCAACAAGATGGCGCTTGAAGACCTGAATGCTACCGTCAAGTTCAACTATACGACCTGGACCGACTGGGATCAGAAGTACAAGCTGCTGCTCTCGACCGGACAGAACGTCGACCTGATCTTCACGGCGGATTGGACGCAGTATCAGCAATACGCCAAGAAAAAAGCGTTCAAGCCGCTGGATGAGCTGCTGCCCGTCGCCGCGCCGACTTTGCAGAAGTTCGTCCCGCAGGACATGTGGGAAGCGGTCAAGATCGACGGCAGCATCTACACGGTGCCGGCGACATACAAGGAGTACGTCACGAACGGCTTCGTATGGCGCGAGGATCTGCGCAAGAAATACAATCTGCCGACGCCGGTCGACATCGATACGTTCGAGGCTTATCTCGAAGGAATCAAGCAAAACGAGCCGAAGCTCCAGCCGGTCTCGTTCGGCGCGGACATCATCAACAGCCTTGCTCTCATGTATCTGGACATCGAGAGAAGAAACGTCGGCCCGATGCTCAACGGCATGCGCGCCACGTATGACAAGCCTGCGGAAATCATGCCGTACTGGGGCTCGGCGGAGCATCTTGAGGATCTGAAGCGGTTCCGGAGCTGGGCGGAGAAAGGCTACTTCTCCAAAAACGAGCTGAACGAGACCGAGACGATCCAAGACAAGCTCTCCAACGGATCGACGGCCGCCATCATGGGCGACAACCCGACCCGCTTCAATGCGACGATGGAAACCATGAAATCGCTTCATCCGGACTGGGAGCTCGGCTATACGCCATACGGCGTGACGAACGGCTACGCGACTCCGGTCCATCCGATCCATAACGGCTTCGCCATTCCGGAGAGCAGCAAAAATCCGGAGCGCGCGCTGGCGTTCTACGAGAAGATGGTCACCGACAAGCGCTACAACCTGCTGACTCAATACGGCGTCGAAGGCGTGAACTATACGGTCCAAGACGGCTACTACAAAATGCTCGGCGACTCCAACACGAACGGCTTCCCGCGCGAGGGCATGAACGGATGGGCTTGGCGCAATCCGGAATACATGCTGTTCGAGCCTAGCTATGACGGCGTGAAGAAGATTTTCGACGAGCTGGACAAAATCCAGAAGCCGGATATCTATACCGGATTCGCCGAGGACTATACGGAGTATCAATCGGAGCGCGCGGCGATGGAGCAAGTCATGAAGCAATACCTGCTTCCGCTGCTCGCAGGCCAGGTCGAGAACGTGGAAGAGGGCCTCAAAACCTTCATGAGCAAGGCGAACCAGGCCGGACTGCAAAAGATCCAGGATTCCTACAAGAAGCAATGGCTGGCTTACCTGACGGAGAAGGGCATTCAGTAAGAGCGAAGCGCCCGGCTCCCCCAGCCTGATCAAAAAGAGCGTCGGCAACGGATGGTCCTGCCATCCGTTGCCGACGCTTTGTCGTTACTCCGCCGATCCGCGGCCCGATTTCCGGAACTCCGTCGGAGTGACGCCGATTCCTTTCTTGAAGATGCGGTGGAAGTACGAGCTGTTCGTATAGCCCGTCCTTTCCGAGATGTCGGCGATCGACAGCTCCGTCGCCAGCAGAAGTTCCTTGGCCTTTTCGATGCGGACCGCATTGATCGTATCGACGATGGTGGACATCGTCTGCTGGCGGTAGACGCGGCTGATATGGTAGGTCGACATCTTCAGCTCCTCGGCCACATAGTTGAGGCTCAGGTTCGGCTCATGGAACCGGCTCTGGATGATGTCGTTGATTTTGCGGATGAGGTCGTCCTGCTTGCTGCTGCGCTTCTCCACGAGCTTCGTCTTCAGCTGGTCGAAGAACCGATGGAACGCCTCCGTCATCTCCTCCAGCGTCTCGTAGCGCTCGATGCGCGGAATGACGAGCTCGCCGAGACCGAGCGGAAGCGAGCCGTTCCGCTCGATCTCCATGAGCATGTTGTCGAGCGTGACGGACAGATGCGTCGCCGCGGAGTGCGCGACCGGGAACGAGTAGGGCACCGTCTCCTGCATGATGGCGTCGAACAGCGCTTTCGCTTCCTCGGTCTTGCCTCCCGCCAGCGCTTCGATCATCCGCTTCTCTTTGCCGATCGGGAAGCAGTATTTCGCCTCCGATTGAAGCAGGTCGGCCTCGATGATCGCGCCTCTTCCGGCAAAGAAGCGCTGGTTGGAAGCCTCTTTGGCCAGCTTGAACCGATCGTGGAGCTCATGCGGGTTGCTGGATACCGGCGTCAAGGCGATCGTAAGCCCGATCCGGATATACTCCATGCAGGCGTTCTGGATGTCCTTGAGCATGAGCTCATGCTCGCTCCAGTCGAAGGGCTGGTCCTCGAACGTATTGATCAGCATCAGCATGCTGTCCTCGTCCAAGTCGATGGAGTCCACGATATACTGCCTGGAGCAGATTTCCGTCGCGATATTCATGATGGCGAACTTGTACGTCAGCAGATCCTTCGGGTTCATCTCCTTCAGCTCATCGAACCGGTCGATCCGCAAATAGGCGAGACGGTAAGGCTTGGTGAAATCGAAGGAGATGCCCATTTTCTTCAGCTTCTCCGCCTGCAGGTCGGCGTTGAACTCCTGGATCTGGATGAGCTTGCGCATCGTATTTTGCCGGAGCGTATAGCTGCTGTTGCGCTTCTCCGACTCCAGATCCTTCATCCGGTTTTTGATCTTGTCGATCGGGACGTAGAGGAACTTGGATACGAGCCAGGCGAGGCAGATCCCGACGGCAAGCACGATGCAGGCGATGAGCAGCGTCGTCCAGCCGATGCCGCTCAGCTTCTTCGTAATTTCGCTGTAAGGCGTGACGCGGACGTACTGCCAGTTGAACGCATCCGGCGCGGTATAGGTGACGAGCGATTTTTCGCCTTCGAAGCGGGTGACGCGGTAGCCGAGCTCCTCCTTTTCCACCAGCTGTCCGATCAAGGTCCGATCCGAGTCGCCGAGCGGTACAGGCCGCAGGTCGCGAGCCGACAGCACCTTGCCGTGATCGTCGATATAGAGCGTCTGGTCGTTGCCGGACAGATGCTGGCCGAGCTCCTGATTGATCCAGGATGCGGATATGTTGACGATGACGGCCGAGTTGATCGTCTGGCTCGTTCCGATCGCGTCGTAGCACAGATAGGAGTAGACGCTGGTCTCCTCCATGCTGCGGTCGCTGGCCGCGATGATCCGCGGCACCGGGGCGAACGGCTGGTAGTCCTCGTAGTTTTTCAGGATCTGAGCGATGCTCTTGTCCTTGAGCAGATGCTCCGGCACGATTCCTTTCTGTCCGTTCTGGCTCGTGATGTAGTAGAGGCCGGAGGCCGGATTATAGACGTAGATCGAATGGATGAAGGGCATGGTCGTCAAGTAGTTGCTCAGATCGATCATCGCCGCTTGCGTATCGAAAGGATTGGGCTTGCTGTAGTACAGCAGCTTGGAGATGGCGCTGTTGCGATAGATTTGAAAGGCGAGCGTCTGCGCGTTGTCTGTCGTCTTGGCGACGGTCCTGCTCGTATCGCGCAAGTTCGCGAGGTTGGACTCGAACGCGTCGTTCTGCAGAATTCGGGCAAATGTGATGTAATAAATGGAAGAGCTGACGAAGATGGCGACCACGATGCACAGCGTGATGCCGATCAGCAGCTTGACGTAGAGCTGATCGCTCCGTCGGATTCGATTCAATCGCATAGCGGACCCCCCTTGCTGTTTCCCGCGACTCGATGCCGGAATGACCTTCATTATAGCTTGTGCGATATGACTTCAACAGTGATCGGATCGTTGATCTGTGCACGATCGCGACATTTTGCGTGTGTACAAACGAGGGGTTTCTATACAATTCTGCGAAATCGGCTCCGGCAGAGCCCGCAGGCGCGGCGCTCTTTTCGGGGGCCGGTAGGGATTCCGTCGAAGAGAGCCGAAGTAGTACCGATCAGCAGGACTCAACCGAGAGGACGTGGATGGAAGATGGCGAAAGAGCGCAACTGGGCAGGGAACTATACGTACGGAGCGGCGGAGCTGCTCGTGCCGGAGAGCGTGGAGGAGGCGCGGGACATGGTCGCCCGCAGTCCGAGGGTGAAGGCGCTCGGCTCCCGGCATTCGTTCAACGGCATCGCCGATACGGCCGGCAGCCTGATCTCCATAGAAAAGCTGAACCGGCTCGTGTCGCTTGACGCCGAGCGCCGGACGGTGACGGTCGAGGGCGGCATCCGCTACGGCGATCTGGCGCGCCAGCTCGATGCCGCAGGCTTCGCGCTGCATAATCTGGCCTCGCTGCCGCATATCTCCGTGGCCGGCGCGGTCGCCACGGCGACGCATGGCTCGGGAGTGCGGCACGGCAATCTGGCGACGGCGGTGCGCGGGCTGGAGCTGATCGCGGCCGACGGCGCGCTGCAGCGGCTGACGCGGGAGGACGCCGCATTCGAGGGCGCGGTCGTCGGCCTCGGCGGACTTGGCGTCGTCGCCCGCCTGACGCTCGACGTCGTGCCCGCGTTCGAGATGAGCCAGCGCGTGTACGAGGACCTGCCGGCCGAGCGGCTGGAGGCGGCCTTCGACGAGATCCTCTCCGCGGCGTACAGCGTCAGCCTGTTCACCGACTGGACCTCCTCCGCGATCAACCAGGTGTGGATCAAGCACCGCGTCGGCGATTCCGAGACGCTCGATCCGGCCGAGCCTTTCCACGGCGCGGCGCCGGCGGGCGGGCCGCGCCATCCGGTGCCGGGCCACTCGGGCGAGGTGTGCAGCGGCCAGCTCGGCGCCGTCGGTCCTTGGCATGAGCGGCTGCCGCATTTTCGCATGGACTTCACCCCAAGCGCGGGCGAGGAGCTGCAGACGGAGTATTTCGTGCCCCGGGAGCGGGCGCTGGAGGCGCTGCAGGCGCTTGGCCGCCTGCGCGAGCGGATCGCGCCGCTGCTGTTCATCTCGGAGGTGCGCACGATCGCGGCGGACCGCCTGTGGATGAGCCCTTGCCACGGCCGCGATTCCGTCGGCATCCACTTCACCTGGAAGCCGCTCGGCGAAGCGGTCGCCCGGCTGCTGCCCGAGCTCGAGTCGGCGCTGCGCCCGTTCGGCGCGCGGCCGCACTGGGCCAAGCTGTTCGCGCTGCCGCCCGCGGAGGTGCGGGAGCAGTACGAGCGGCTGCCCGATTTCCAGCGGCTGCTGCTGCGGCAGGACCCGGAGCGCAAGTTCCGCAATGAGCTGCTGGAGCGTTACGTGTACTGACGGTGCGGGCGAGTTTGCCATCACGACCTGGAGGGGGAGCAGGCATGGACGGCGAGCTGGTGCGGATCGCCAGAAACGGAAAAAGGGACGCTTGAGCGTCCCTTCGGAATGTTATGGATCGGGCTCTGCCTAGCTCCGTCCCGTCAGCCGCGCCCACTTGTCCGGCTCCGGATCGAGCGCGACGCGGCTGTCGGCGTCGAGCAGCATGACCGCGCGGCGCTCCGCCTCGTACGCCGGCCAGTCCAGCTCCGCCGTCGCGGGGCTGCCGCTGCGGGCGAATGCGAGCCAGGCGTCCATGGCGGCCGCCGACACGCGCTCCATGCGCTCGTCGATCGTCCAGCCATGCTCGCGCAGCAGCTCCAGGTTGCCGAGCACGAACGGGACCTCCGCCGCATGGAACGCCGTCTGCAGCACGGGATGGCCGGGCGAGACGAAGTCGTAGCGGTAAAACCAGACGCGTCCGTAGCGTAGCTGAGCCTCCGCCAGCTGCAGCGCCGAGCGGAGGAAGAACAGGTCGGTCATCGCCTGCTGCTGGCCTTCGGTCGTGCGCGGATAGTCGAGCACCCAGCCGGCCGCCTCCGGCGCGCCGGTGACGGCGACGTAGGCGCGCGCGTTCTGCTCGTCCGAGAGCAGCTTCATGCCCGGCCGCACGAACAGCGCGCCTTCATGCCGGTTGATGCCGACGATCAGGTCGACGCCGGCCGCCGAGCCGGCCGCGACCGCCTCCACCGGCGGAGCCGGCAGTGTCCGGCCGTCGACGACCGGCTGGAACAGCATGATCGCGCTCTCGCCCGCCGCGCGCTTGAGCCGGTCGGCCGCCTGCTGCAGCTCTTCCGCCGTCAGGCCGGCGAGCTGCTCCGGCGATTGCGCGCCGAGCATGTCCAAGTAGGCCTGGGCCAGCACGCGGCCCTGCTTGTCGGGCAGCGCCTGGGAAGCGCCGCTTTGCAGGATGGCGCGGGCGAACAGCCCTTTGGCGGCAGGCATCGCCAGCAGCGCGGCGATGCTCATCGCGCCGGCGGACTCGCCGAACACGGTGACGCGGGACGGATCGCCGCCGAAGGCGCCGATGTCGGCCTGCACCCATTGCAGCGCGGCGATCTGGTCGAGCAGGCCGGCGTTGCTGACGTAGCCGTCGGGATCGGACTCGTCCGCATGCGGCCCCAGGTGGAGAAAGCCGAGCGCGCCGAGCCGGTAGCTGATGCTGACGACGATCAGTCCGCCGCGGCGGGCGAGGCTCGCGCCGTCGTAGACCGGCAGCCCGCCGCCGCCGGTGACGAACGAGCCGCCATGGATCCACACCATGACGGGCAGCGGCTCGGCGGACGGCTCCTCCGGCGCCCAGACGTTCAGATAGAGGCAGTCCTCCGACTGCGGGATGCCGGTGCGCGGGATGCCGAACGAGCCGCCGGTCGGGTCGATCGGCTGCGGGGCGAGCGGCCCCGGCTGCGAGGCGTCGCGCACGCCTGCCCACGGCTGGGGCGGGAGCGGCCGGCGGAAGCGCCGATCGCCGACTGGCGGCTGCGCGAACGGGATGCCTTTCCACGCGCGCGTCCCGTTCGCGCGGATGCCTTGAAGCGTGCCGCTGCGGGAGCGGATGTGCAGGGAGTCCATTCGGTGTATCATCCTTTCGCTTGCCGAATCGTTCACTTGTTAAGGAGTATACCACGCGCGGAAGGCAGGGGTGAAATCCGCCCTGGCCGGATGGGACCGTCATCGCCAAGCGCGAATGAAAGGAGAGGAAGTCATGACGACGCGCATTCTGCTCGTCGAGGACGACGAGGAGATCAGCGGGCTGGTAGCGGAGCATCTGGAGCGGGAAGGCTGCGAGGTGCAGGCCGCGCTGGACGGGGAGGAGGCGCTCGCCCAGCTGGCGAGCCGCGAGTTCGACCTCGTGCTGCTCGATCTGATGCTGCCGAAGCGGAGCGGCATGGAGGTGCTGCGAGCGCTGCGGGAGACGAGCCTCGTGCCGGTGCTCATCCTCTCTGCCAAGGACAGCGATCTCGACAAAGCGCTCGGCCTCGGCCTCGGCGCCGACGATTACTTGAGCAAGCCGTTCTCCATGATCGAGCTGACCGCGAGGGTGCAGGCCGCCATCCGCCGGGCGACCCGCTACGCGGGCGCGCCGGCGGCCACTCCCGTCTCCGCGCCGAAGGCGCTTCGGCACGGGGAGCTGGAGCTCGATCTGGACACCTACTCGGTCCGGATCGGGGAGCGGTCGGCGCAGCTGACGGCCAAGGAGTTCCAGTTGCTCAAGCTGTTCCTGACGTACCCGAGCCGCGTGTTCACCAAGGAGCAGATCTACCAGTCCATCTGGGAAGAGGACTACTACGGCAACGAGAACGTCATCAACGTGCATGTCCGGCGCCTCCGCGAGAAGATCGAAGAGGATCCTTCCAGCCCCGTCTTCATCCGCACGGTCTGGGGCATCGGCTACAAGCTGGGAGAGCGGCCATGACGGCGGCGGTCGCGCTCGCCTTCGCTTGCGCGGCCTTGGCCGCAGCCTGCGCCTATCTGTACGCCGCGCGCCGACGGGAACGCCGCGATGCGGACGAGATTGGCCGCAGGCTGGAGAAGATCCTGCGGAGCGGCAGCGCCGAAAAGGTGCTGCTGCGGACCGAGCGCGCCGAGCTGCGCCGGCTGCTGCTGCAGCTCAACCGCCTGCTGGACCGCGGTCAGCGGACGGCGGCGGAGTTTTCCCGTTCCAAGGAAAGCTCCCGAAGGATGATCTCCAACATGTCGCATGACCTGAAGACGCCGCTGGCGGTGCTGCTCGGCTACACGGAGAAGCTGCGGCGCGGGGAGGAGCTGGACGCCGCCGAGCGGGAGCGGACGGTGGAGGCGCTGCAGGCGAAGGTGCTGTCCCTGATCGACCTGATGAACCGCTTTTTCGACCTCGCCAAGATGGACTCGGACGATTACGCGATGCCCAAGGCCAAGCTGGCGCTGAACGAGCTCTGCCGGCGGAACGTGCTGGAGTTCTACGAGCTGCTCGAGTCCGGCCGGTTCGAGGTGGAGCTCGACATTCCGGACGAGCCTCTCCATATGCTCGGCAACGAGGAGGCGCTGGGGCGCATCCTCCGCAACCTCATCTCCAACGCGATCCGCTACGGCGGCGAGGGAAAGGCGCTCGGCCTGACGCTCCGCGACCGCGGCGAGACGGTGGAGATCGAGGTGTGGGACCGCGGACGGGGCATCGCCGAAGTCCACCACGACCGCGTGTTCGAGCGGCTGTACACGCTCGACGACTCCCGCAACCCGCGCTTTCAGGGGAGCGGGCTCGGGCTCAGCATCACGAAGCGGCTGGCCGAGGCGATGGGCGGCTCGATCTCGCTGCGCAGCGTGCCCTATGAGCGGACCTCGTTCGTCGTCTCGTTTCCGAAGCTGAGCTTCTGATCCGCAAACGTAAGAAACTTGTCAGGATCCAGACAGGAATAAGACATCTCTCCTGACTAAGATGAGATCAGAAGCAAGGAAGCAGACGAGGAGGCGGGGCAAGATGAAGGACATCGTCCATACGACGGGCTTGAGCCGGACGGTCAAGGGAAGGAAGCTGGTCGCGGACGTGGAGCTGCGCATCCGCCAAGGCGAGGTGTACGGCCTGCTCGGGCAGAACGGCGCCGGCAAGACGACGATCATGAAGATGCTGGCGGGGCATATCGCTCCGACCGCGGGCGAGATCTCGCTGTTCGGCCAGCGGCTGACGCCAAGCTCCAAGTCGGCGCTGAGCCGCGTCGGCAGCATCATCGAGTATCCGGTATTCTTCGAACATATGGGTGCGATCGACAACCTGCGGCTGCATGCCGAATATCTCGGATTCTACGACGAGCAGGCGATCGCGCAGGCGCTGGAGCTCGTGCGGCTGAAGGACGCCGGAGCGAGGCCGGTGAAGGAGTTCTCGCTCGGCATGAAGCAGCGCCTGGGCATCGCCCGCGCGGTCATAACGAAGCCGGAGCTGATCATCCTCGACGAGCCGACGAACGGCTTGGACCCGGTCGGCATCAAGGACATGCGCGATCTGGTGCGGATGCTCAACCAGGATTACGGCATCACCTTCCTCGTGTCCAGCCACATCCTGAGCGAGATCGAGCAGGTCGCGGACCGGATCGGCGTCGTCTCGGAGGGACGGCTGACGACGGAGATGAGCCTCGAGGACATCGCCAAGCAGCGCACCGATTATATCGAGATCGCGACTCCGCAGGCCGAGCGGGCCGCCTATCTGCTGGAGCATGAGCTCGGCATCGCGAGCCTGAAGCTGCTGGGCGGAGGCAGGCTGCGCGTCTACGACCTGAGCCGCTCCCAGAGCGAGATCTCGCGGATGCTCGTGCTGCATGACGTCGAGATCGAGGGCATCCAGAAGCATGTCGGCACGCTGGAGGATTATTTCTATCACCAGATCACGGGGGGCGATCGCATTGGCTAACTTGATGAAGCTCGAATGGAGAAAGCTGAAGCGGCTGAACATCGTCGGCGAGTACGCCGTCTATGTGGCGGTGATGCTGTTCCTGCCGATGCTGTTCGCCCGTTCGGTCAACGCGGACTTCGGCCAGGACTACGCCACGATTACGGGGCTGATCGTCTCGATGCATCTTTCGTACGTGCTGTTCGGAGCGTCGCTCATCAACCAGGTCGTCATCGACGAGTTCCGCAACCGGACGATCTCGCTGTCCTACGGCTATCCGATCCCCCGCCGCCGGCTGTTCCTGGCCAAGGCGCTGCTCATCTCGCTGCTCGTCTTCGCCGGCACGCTGCTGTCGTTCGTGCTGGTCGGCGTCTCGACGCTCCTGCTCGACGAAAGCTTCGGCTTCATCGGCGAGGAGCTCACGACGGGCGCCGTGGCCGGCTATGTGGCGAAGGCTGTCCTTCATTCCGCCGCGGTCGCCGTCATCAGCCACATCCCGCTGTTCGTGTTCGGCGTCTGGAAAAGGGCGACGATTCCCGCCGTGCTGATCGCCATCTTCCTGGCGCAGTTCCAAAATCTTTCCCCGCTCCTCGGCCTCTCGCTCGATCCCGTCCTGACGACAGCCGCGCTGTGCCTGCTCGGCCTGCTGAGCGCGTTCGCGGCGATCTCCGCGATCGAGCGCTTCGGCGACGCCTGAGCGCGGTCCGTCCCATCCGCCGCCTGCCGGCACAAAAACAAGCCCCGAGGGAGCGAACGGATCGCTCCTCGGGGCTTGTTTGGATGAAAAGGGACTCAGCTGCCGCCCGCGTCCGCGCTCGCGCGCAGCACGGTGATCTCGACGCGGCGGTTTTTGGAACGTCCCGCCTCGGTGGCGTTGGAGGTGACCGGCCGCGTGTCCGCGTAGCCGGCGATCTCGAACTTGTCCGGGGCGAGCTTGCTCGTACCGATGAAATAGTGCAGCACCGACAGCGAGCGGGCGGCCGACAGCTCCCAGTTGTCGCCGTACTGCCCGCCGGCTCCGATCGGCAGGTTGTCCGTATGGCCCTCGACGCTGACCGTGTTGCCGAGCGAGCGGAACAGCGTCGACAGGCGGTCCAGCACCGGCGTCGCCTCCGGCTTCAGCTTCGCCTTGCCGAGATCGAACAGGAACAGGTCGTTGAGCCGGATGGCGATGCCCTTGGGCGTGTCGGCGACCGTCACCTTGTCCTGCAGCTTATGCTCCCGGATGTACGTCTGGATGAGCTTGAGCAGGTTCTGCAGCTCTTCCTCCTGCAGCCGCTTCAGCTGCTGCTGGGGCGACTCGGAGGCGCGCGGCTTGGCGCTATGGGACGGCACGGGAGTCGTTCCGCCAGCGAGCAGCTCGCCCGTCAGCCCCTTGCCGCCTTCGATGACGGAGTCGGACTTGGCGAACTGGAGCTGCAGCGACTGCGCCAGCACCTCGTACTTCTTCACGTCCAGCTGGCTCATCGCGTACAGCACGACGAAAAAGATGAGCAGCAGCGTGATCAGGTCGGAATAGGTGATGAGCCAGCGCTCGTGGTTTTCGGGCTCCGCGCCCTGGCCGCCCCTGCGGCTACGCCTGCGCCGCATTTTCTTCCGCCTTTCCGTCCGCCTTGCCCTGCGCCGGCCGCGCCGCCCGCCGCAGCGGCTCGTCGACGACGACGAACGACTGCAGCTTCTTGCGGATGAGCTGCGGGTTGTCGCCGGCCTGCAGGCCGAGAATGCCCTCCATCATCATCTCCATGCGCAGGATCCGCTCCTGGCTGCGCGTCTTGATCTTGGAGGCGAGGGGCAGATAGAGCACGTTCGCCGAGGCGACGCCGTACAGCGTGGCCGAGAAGGCGACCGCGATCGAGGAGCCGAGCGAGCCGGGATCATGCAGGTCGCCGAGCACGTTGATCAGCCCCATGACGGTGCCGATGATGCCCATCGTCGGCGCGTAGCCGCCGGCGCTCTCGAAGATTTTGGCCTGCTGCTCGTGGCTCCGCTCCTGCGCCGCGATCTCGAGCTCGAGAATCTCGCGCGTCAGGTCGGGATCGGTGCCGTCCACGACCATGAGCACGCCGTCGCGCAGGAAGCGCTCGTCCTCCTTGCCGGCATGCGTCTCCAGCGCCAGCACGCCGCCGCGGCGCGCGATCGTCGCCATTTCGACGAGGCGCTCGATGATTTCCCGGTCGGTGTTGCGGTCCTTGCGGAACGCGAGCCGCAGCGCCGCCGGAATCGTGCGCAGACGGGCGGCGGGAAAGCTGACGGCGACGGCCGCGAACGTGCCGCCGAAGACGATCAGGATCGCCGTCTTCTCCACGAGGCCGTGGGCTTCTCCTCCTTCCCACAGATACCCTCCGAGCAGGGCCGCGATGCCGGCGATGATGCCGATGACAGTCGTCAAGTCCATGCGATGGTTCACGCTCCCGCTATTGTCGTATAAAAAAGGATGCGCTCTCCCGTGTGCAGGAGAGCTGCCGGGCGCCAGTTGTTGGCAAAGCTGTCTCGCCTTATTGCAAGCGGGTTTTCTACCCGGTATAATGAGGGACGGGAACAGACATTCTTATCGAGGTCCCGCCTGCGGATTCGAGACGATTCCTCTTATTTATCGGCCGTTTTGGGCATACAGATAAATAGGGATTTACTCATATAATAATAGATTTCATTCGCGGAACCGGGACTTTGGGACCAGGACTTCCGCGTCATTCATCGAGGAAGAGGTGAGCCATGCCTATGGCCGAGAAGGCTCAGCAGCCCAAGCTTTTCCAGCTGAAGTCCGACTACACGCCGCAGGGCGACCAGCCGGGCGCGATCAGCCGGCTCGTCGAGGGCGTCCGCGAGGGACGCAAGCATCAGATCCTGCTCGGAGCGACCGGCACGGGCAAAACCTACACGATCGCCAACACGATCGCGCAGCTGAACCGGCCGACGCTCGTCATCGCCCACAACAAGACGCTCGCGGCGCAGCTGTGCAGCGAGTTCCAGGAGTTCTTCCCCGACAACGCCGTCTCCTACTTCGTCAGCTACTACGACTACTACCAGCCCGAAGCCTACCTCCCGTCGACCGACACCTACATCGAGAAGGATTCCAGCATCAACGACGAGATCGACAAGCTGCGCCACTCCGCGACCAGCTCGCTGTTCGAGCGCCGCGACGTCATCATCGTCGCCAGCGTGTCGTGCATCTACGGCCTCGGCTCGCCGTCGGAGTACGGCAGCCTCGTGCTGTCGCTGCGCAAGGGCATGGAGAAGGGCCGCGACGAGATCCTGCACAAGCTCGTCGACATCCAGTACCAGCGCAACGATATCAACTTCGTGCGCGGCACGTTCCGCGTGCGCGGCGACATCGTCGAGATCTTTCCCGTGGCGAACAACGAGCGGGCGATCCGCGTCGAGCTGTTCGGCGACGAGATCGAGCGCATCACGGAGATCGACGTGCTGACCGGCGAGATCGTCGGCGAGCGCGACCATGTCGCGATCTTCCCGGCGTCCCACTTCGTCACCCACGAGGACAAGATGAAGATCGCGCTCGTCAACATCGAGCGGGAGCTGGAGGAGCGGCTCGCCGAGCTGCGGGAGAACGGCAAGCTGCTGGAGGCGCAGCGGCTGGAGCAGCGGACGCGCTACGACATCGAGATGATGCAGGAGATGGGCTTCTGCTCCGGCATCGAGAACTACTCCGGGCCGCTCACGTTCCGCGAGCGCGGCGCCACGCCGTATACGCTCATGGACTATTTCCCCGACGACATGCTGATCGTCATCGACGAGTCCCATGTGACGCTGCCGCAGGTGCGCGCCATGTACAACGGCGACCGCGCGCGCAAGGAGGTGCTCGTGGAGCACGGCTTCCGGCTGCCGTCGGCGATGGACAACCGGCCGCTCAAGTTCGAGGAGTTCGAGGCCAAGGACAAGCAGACGATCTACGTCTCGGCGACGCCGGGGCCGTACGAGCTGGAGACGTCGCCGCATGAGCCGGTGCAGCAGATCATCCGACCGACCGGCCTGCTCGATCCGATCATCGAGGTGCGCCCGACCAAGGGCCAGATCGACGACCTGCTCGGCGAGATCCGCGACTGCATCGCCAAGGACGAGCGCGTGCTCGTCACGACCCTGACCAAGAAGATGTCCGAGGACCTGACCGACTATTTCAAGGAAGTCGGCATCAAGGTGCGCTACCTGCACTCCGACATCAAGACGCTGGAGCGGATGGCGATCCTGCGCGACCTGCGCGTCGGCACGTTCCATGTGCTCGTCGGCATCAACCTGCTGCGCGAAGGGCTCGACCTGCCCGAGGTGTCGCTCGTCGCGATCCTCGACGCCGACAAGGAAGGCTTCCTGCGCTCGGAGCGCTCGCTCATCCAGACGATCGGCCGCGCGGCGCGCAACTCCGAGGGGCGGGTCATCATGTACGGCGACAAGATCACCGACTCCATGGAGCGGGCGATTTCCGAGACGCAGCGCCGCCGCGCCATCCAGGAGGCGTACAACGAGAAGCACGGCATCACGCCGCAGACGATCCGCAAGCGGATCCATGAGGTGATCGAGGCGACCAAGTCGGCGGAGTCCAAGTCAGGCGTGCTCGACGGCATCTCCGGCGGCAAGCTGACCAAGAAGGAGCGCCAGCAAGTCATCAACCGCCTGGAGGCGGAGATGAAGGAAGCGGCCAAGAGCCTGCAGTTCGAGCGGGCGGCGGAGCTGCGCGACGCGCTGCTCGAGCTGCGGGCGGAGGAAGGCTGAGGCGGCCCGCCCGACATTCGGAGCAGGCGTTTTGGCCCGGCATAGATACAGGTAAGGCCCGGGCGTTCCGGGCCTTCCATTTTCGATAGGGAGGAACCCCACTGTGGCAAGCGATCGGATCGAGATCAAGGGCGCCCGAGCCCACAACCTGAAAAACATCGACGTCACCATCCCGCGCGACAAGTTCGTTGTGCTGACCGGCCTGAGCGGCTCCGGCAAGTCGTCGCTCGCCTTCGACACGATCTACGCCGAAGGCCAGCGCCGCTACGTCGAGTCGCTGTCGGCCTATGCCCGACAATTCCTCGGCCAGATGGAGAAGCCCGACGTCGACTCCATCGAGGGGCTGAGTCCCGCCATCTCCATCGACCAGAAGACGACGAGCCGCAACCCGCGCTCGACCGTCGGCACGGTGACGGAGATCTACGACTATCTGCGCCTGCTGTTCGCCCGCATCGGCAAGCCGCACTGCCCGGAGCACGGCATCGAGATCACGTCGCAGACCGTCGAGCAGATGGTCGACCGCATCCTGGAGTATCCGGAGCGGACGCGGCTGCAGGTCCTCGCGCCGATCGTCAGCGGACGCAAGGGCGAGCACAGCAAGCTGCTGCAGGACATCCAGAAGCAGGGCTTCGTGCGCGTGCGCGTGGACGGCGAGCTGCGCGAACTGAGCGAGAGCATCGAGCTCGAGAAGAACAAGAAGCACAGCATCGAGGTCGTCGTCGACCGGATCGTCGTCAAGGACGACGTGCGCGTCCGGCTGGCCGACTCGCTCGAGACGGCGCTCAAGCTGTCCGAGGGACAGGTCATCGTCGACGTCATCGACCAGGAGGAGCTGCTGTTCAGCTCCAATCTGGCCTGCCCGGTATGCGGCTTCAGCATCGACGAGCTGTCGCCGCGCATGTTCTCGTTCAACAGCCCGTTCGGCGCCTGCCCCGACTGCGACGGGCTCGGCGCCAAAATGATCGTCGACCCGGACCTGCTCATCCACGACAGCTCCAAGACGATCGCCGGCGGCGCCTTCGAGGCGTGGGCGGGCAGCACGTCCAACTACTACCCTCAGTTCATGGCGTCCGTCTGCAAGCACTACGGCATCCCGCTGGACGTTCCCGTCCGCGAGCTGACGGACGAGCAGATGAAAAAGCTGCTGTACGGCACCGGCGGGGAGAAGGTCCGCTTCCAGTACGAGAACGACTTCGGCTTCCGCAAGGAGGCGTACGTGCCGTTCGAGGGCGTCGTCAACAACCTCGCCCGCCGCTACCGCGATACGGCGTCCGACTCGATGCGGGAGTACATCGAGGAGTACATGAGCGCCAAGCCTTGCGGCACCTGCAAAGGCCATCGCCTCAAGAAGGAAAGCCTCGCCGTCACCGTCGGCGGCCGAAACATCGCCTACGCGACCTCGCTGTCGATCGGCGATGCCAAGGACTTTTTCGAGGGACTCGACCTGAGCGAGAAGGACCGCATGATCTCCAACCTGATCCTCAAGGAGATCAACAGCCGGCTCGGCTTCCTCGTCAACGTCGGCTTGAACTACCTGACGATGGCCCGCGCGGCCGGCACGCTGTCCGGCGGAGAGGCGCAGCGCATCCGGCTCGCCACGCAGATCGGCTCCAGCCTGATGGGCGTCCTCTACATCCTGGACGAGCCGAGCATCGGCCTGCACCAGCGCGACAACGACCGGCTGATCGGCACGCTGGAGCATATGCGTAACCTCGGCAACACGCTCATCGTCGTCGAGCATGACGAGGATACGATGCTCGCCGCCGACTACATCATCGACATCGGGCCGGGCGCCGGCATCCACGGCGGACACATCATCGCGCAGGGGACGCCGCAGGAGGTCATGGCCGACGAGAACTCGCTCACCGGCCAGTACCTGAGCGGGCGCAAGTTCATCGCCGTGCCGGAGCAGCGCCGTCCGGTCGGGGACAAGTGGCTGGAAATCCGCGGCGCGCGCGAGAACAACCTGAGGGGCGTCAACGTCAAGATTCCGATCGGCGTGTTCACCGCCGTCACCGGCGTCTCGGGCTCCGGCAAGTCGACGCTCGTCAACGAGATCCTGTACAAGACGCTGGCCCGCGACCTCAACCGGGCCAAGGTTCGTCCCGGCGAGCACAAGGAGATCCGCGGCCTCGAGCAGGTGGACAAGGTCATCGACATCGACCAATCGCCGATCGGCCGCACGCCGCGCTCCAACCCGGCGACGTACACCGGCGTGTTCGACGACATCCGCGACGTGTTCGCCTCGACCACCGAGGCCAAGGTGCGCGGCTACAAGAAGGGCCGCTTCAGCTTCAACATCAAGGGCGGCCGCTGCGAGGCCTGCCGCGGGGACGGCATCATCAAGATCGAGATGCACTTCCTGCCGGACGTCTACGTCCCGTGCGAGATCTGCAAGGGCAAGCGGTACAACCGCGAGACGCTGGAGGTCAAGTACAAGGGCAAGAGCATCTCGGACGTGCTCGACATGACGATCGAGGATGCGACCGACTTCTTCCGCAACCTGCCGAAGATCCACCGCAAGCTGCAGACGCTGCTCGACGTCGGCCTCGGCTACATGAACATGGGCCAGCCGGCGACGACGCTGTCCGGCGGCGAGGCGCAGCGCGTCAAGCTGGCTTCCGAGCTGTACCGCCGCAGCACCGGCCGCACGTTCTACATCCTCGACGAGCCGACGACCGGCCTGCATATGGACGACGTCGACCGGCTGCTGCTCGTCCTGCACCGGCTCGTCGACTCCGGCGAGTCCGTGCTCGTCATCGAGCATAGCCTCGACGTCATCAAGACGGCCGACTACCTGATCGACCTCGGTCCCGAGGGCGGCAGCGGCGGCGGCATGATCGTCGGCACCGGCACGCCGGAGCAGCTCGTGCAGGTCGAGGGCTCGTACACGGGCAAATACCTCGGGCCGGTGCTCGAGCGCGACCGCGCCCGCACGCAGGAAGCGCGCGCCCGCGCGGAGGCGCTCCAAGCCGCGGCCGAGGTCGGCGCAGCGGCCGAGCCGGCGGCGGAGGCGGCGCCGGCCGCAGCCTCTGCGGCTGCCGGCGCCAAGCGCGGCCGTCCGCGCAAGCCCGCCGGCGACGCTTCCGCGCCTGGCGGAGCTTCCTTGGCGGCGGAGAGCAGCGCCGCCTACGCCGCGGACGCCGCCGCGCCCAAGAAGCGCGGCCGCAAGCCCAAAGGCTCCGGCGGCGCCTGACGCCGGCGAGCCTTCCGGCTGAGCTTGGCCTCCAGCCTTCCGGCGCGGCGCGCGGGCTGCCGGCTCCCGGCCAGCCCAAGTCCCGGCGGCTGCGGCTGTCAAGCAGCGGTTCCGCTCAGCCCGGAGTTCTGAGCATTTGGGTCTGCCTCAGCTTTACAAGCCTGCGCATCCTGTGGATGGATGCGCAGGCTTTTTATTTTTGGCGAGCAGCGAGCTGGCGCCTGCGGGGTTCTGGCGACGCTGGCTGTTCCGCGCCGACTTTTGCAGATTGAGCGGGCAATTTTAGATTCAAAGCTCTAACGACGGCTGGTGGGCTTAGAAGCTCAATATCCTGTCTTTCTGGAAGCGAACGACGAATCAGACGCTTAGCCGGCAGAATGGGGCGGCATATCTCCGAAAACGGGTCGAATTCTGCGGCTGACAATCTGAAAAATCGTTAGCTGAGCGGATAGAGCCAAAATGGCCTTGTAAGCGTCTGGCACGTCGTTAGCTTTTGACCAACTGCAACGCCATCTGGCTCAGGATGCTCTGGAATGTCCGAAAAACCGATTGGCTAGCGGAGAGAGGCGGGAAGCGGAGGGATGGAGGGCTCCTGGAGAAGCGGCAGCGGTTCCCTTGAAGGCCGGATTCCTTCCGCTAACGGAAAGGGAGATCAGAGGAATCTGGGCTTCAGCGGAATCGGAAGGAGTCTCCATCCTCGGAGCGGCTTTCGCGGACGCGCCCCCTGCAACTGATCGTCTTCGGCAACCGCCGCGCAGCAGTCCGCCACGCAGCAGTCCGCCACGCAGCAGTCCGCCACGCAGCAGTCCGCCACGCAGCAGTCCGCCGCGCAGCACTCCTCCACACAGCCCAACGCTGCGCAGCAACCCTGCCACGACAAAAAAAGCCCGGCCCTCGAAAGGGCCGAGCTCAATTTCCAACACGAATTCGTTCAGCCGGCCGCCTTCGCCGCCAGCAGCTCGGTCAGCTTCTCCTGGAACGCCGGCACGCCGACGCGCAGAACATAGGCATGGAACGTCTCGCCGCTTTCGCGGCCTTGCTTGTAGAACTCGATCAGCCCCGCGAGCACGGCCGGCACGTCGTCGCCCTTGACGCGGCCCTTGAGCGGCTTGTTCAGCACGGCGCCCGGGCCGAGGATGCCGCCGACGGCGATGTCGAACGCGTCGACCATGCCTTCCGGCGTCTTGACGAGCGAGCCTTGCAGGCCGATGTCCGCGATATGCTTCTGGCCGCAGCCGTTCGGGCAGCCGATGAAGTGGATGCGGATCTTCTCGTCGAGCTGCACGTGCTCGTCCAGGTACTCGGCGACGCGGCGGGCGCGCTCCTTGGTCTCGACGATGGCGAGGTTGCAGAACTCGTTGCCGGTGCAGCTGACCGTACGGCTCATGAACGGCTTCGGATCCGGCGTCAGCCGCTGGAACACCGGAGCGGCCAGCGCGGCTTCCAGATCCTCGTCCTTGACGCCCGTGATGATGATGTTCTGGGACATCGTCGTGCGGATCTTGCCCTCGCCGTATTGCTCGGCGATGTCGCACAGCTGCTCCAGCTCATCCGAGTTCGTGCGGCCGACCGGCACGTTGAGGCCGATGTAGTTGCGGCCGTCCTTCTGCTTGTGCACGCCGTCGAAGTAAGCGGCCTGCCAGCCGACCGTCTTGCTGATGCCCTTGGACGGCATGTCGCCGATCAGCTTGAGCAGCTCTTCCTGGAACTTCTCCGGTCCCCAGTCCGCCACGAGGAACTTGAGGCGCGCGTGATGGCGCTTCTCGCGGTAGCCATGGTCGCGGAACAGCGTCGTGACGCCGACGGCGACCTTGAGCGCTTCCTCCGGACGGACGAAGATGTCGAGCTCCTTGGCCAAGTAGGGCTTGGCGCTCAGACCGCCGCCGACCCAGGCGTGGAAGCCGATGACTTCCTCGCCGTCGATTTCCTTGACCGCCGGGGTGAAGGCCAGGTCGTTGATCTCCGCGTGCGCGTTGTTGTAGATGTTGGCAGAGATGGACATCTTGTATTTGCGGGGCAGGTTGGAAAAGTCGCGGTTCATGAGGAAGAAATCGTTCACTTCCTCCACGAGCGCCGTCGTATCCATCAGCTCGTCCTTGTCGATGCCCTGCAGCGGGTTGCCGACAATCGTGCGCGGGCAGTCGCCGCAGGACTCGTAGCTGTACAGGCCGACCTCCTCGAGCCGCTTGAAGATGTCCGGCATGTGCTCGATGCGCAGCCAGTGGTACTGGATCGCCTGGCGCGTCGTCACGTCGATCAGCCCGCGGCCGTAGTCGCGGCCGATCGAGGCGAGCGCGCGCGCCTGCGCCGACGTCAGCACGCCGGAGTTGATGCGGATGCGCATCATGAAGTAGCCGTCGCGCGGCTTCTGCTCGTAGACGCCGGCCCATTTGAAGCGGTTCATATCGTCTTCGGGAATGGAGTCGTATCCTTCCAGCGCATACTTCTCTATGATCGTGCGGATGACGTCGAGGCCGTCCTTCTCGATCTTCCACAGCTCCATTTTATTCAGCTTGGACGGATCGTTCATCCAGGGCGTTTCGTAAGCCATGATCTTGAACCTCCCGGTCTAGTGGTGCCTGCATCAATTCCGATAAAAAAGGTGTGATTATGCTAATTCGATCGTACCATACCGGCGTAGAAATGGGAACAACGCGCGCGATGCATGCTATAACGATTGCTGATGCAGGCGATCGGCTTTTTTTATAAACGCCAGGAATAGGAACATCGACTCTGTCGCAACCTATATGGTGACAAAATTGTGGCAAAGCGGTTACAGAGCGAAAACATCTTGCATCCTGTCCGCCTAAAAGATACCATAGTCTTATATGTAGCCATAGAGGGGGACCCCCCTTCGAGGAGGGATCGCCAAGCCTCGGAAGGCTCGCGCCGCGTCCGGTCGGAAGCGGTCTCAACCAGCACTTTAATCCGGGAGGTTAGCACCCCATGTTCCTTGCAGCAGAAGAACTAGAAGCAACAAGCAGCACGTTCAACACCTTCGACATCTTCATGGTCATCTTCACCATCCTCATCGCCCTCGGCCTGGTGCGTCTCGTCGCGCAGAAGAAGAAGAACATCTTCGCCATCGGCTGGACGGCCGCTTGCCTGCTCGTATTCCTCATCGTCGACTTCTTCATGGTCAAGATCTGGATGGGCATCTAGGCTTCACAGCCGTACATACCGGCTCCCGCGGCAGGGCGTCCTGTCCGGACGCGAGCTCGACCCCGCAAAAAAAAGCTTCCCCGCGCTCGCTGGAGCCGGGGAAGCTTTTTTCATCTTGGGCCTTACACCCACCACATCTCGCCGAGCGGCTCGCGGATGAGCACTTGCTGCAGGTTGGCGACCGCTTTGCTGAAGCCTTCCTCGACGCTCATCAGGCCGTCCTCATGCTCGATGCTGACGACATAGTCGTAGCCGACCAGACGCAGCGCGCTGATGATGTCCGCCCATACCTTGAGGTCGTGGCCGAAGCCGACGGAGCGGAACTGCCAGGCGCGGTCGAGCATCTGCGTGTAGGACTGCATGTCCGTCACGCCGTGCTTGTTGACGTTGATCGGGTCGATCGTCGTGTCCTTGGCGTGGAAGTGATGGATCGCGCCTTCGCGGCCAAGAATATGGATGGCCTGGACCGGATCGATGCCTTGCCACCACATGTGGCTCGGATCGAGGTTGGCGCCGATCGCCTTGCCCGTCGCTTCGCGCAGGCGCAGCATCGTCGCCGGCGTGTGGACGGAGAAGCCGCCGTGCAGCTCGAGGCCGATCTTGACGCCGGCCGCTTCGGAGATGCCGTTGATCTCGCTCCAGTACGGGATGACCTTCTGCTCCCACTGCCACTTGAGCACGTCCTGGAAGTCGTTCGGCCAAGGCGCGACCGGCCAGTTCGGATACTTCGCGTCCTCGTGGTCGCCGGGCAGGCCGGAGAACGTATTGACGACCGGCACTTCGAGCCGGTTCGCCAGCTCGATCGTCTTGCGGATGATCGTGTCATGCTCCGTCGAAATGGCTTTTTGCGGGTGCAGCGGGTTGCCGTGGCAGCTCAGCGCGGAGATGATGAGGCCGCGCGATTCGACCGCCTGCTTGAAGGCGCGGCGCTTGCCGTCGTCGGCGAGCAGCTCGTCCAGATCCAGATGCGGGCTGCCGGGATAGTTGCCGGTGCCGATTTCCAATGCGTCCAGCCCTTTGGCTGCGATGTAGTCGAGCGATTCCTCGAACGATTTCTGAGCGAACAGAACCGAAAATACGCCAAGCTTCATAAGTGGAAAACCTCCCGATCGGGTGATGGTAGCGCTATCGTTTCAAACGAGTTCATTATATCACGCCCGCGTCGGTGCATTCATCCACAGAAGCGGGTTGCGGCAAAATCGCATAAAAAGTGGACAAAGAAAGCGGAGGGATTTGGAGATGGACGGAATGAAAACGCCGGTTGCGCTGCTACTGGCGCATCCGGATGACGAGGCGTTCCTGGCGGCGGCGCTGTGCCGCCGGCTGGCCGAGCGGGGAGAGCCGGCCGTCCTGCTGACGGCGACTCGGGGCGATGCCGGCAAAAGGGGGAGCGAGCTGGCCGCTGCTCTCGGCCGGAGGCTCGGCGAGATTCGGGAGCAGGAGCTCGCGGATGCGGCGGCCATCCTCGGCATCCGCGAGGTCGGACATCTGGGCTATCCGGACGGCAGGCTGGCCGCAGCGGACGAGCGGGAAGCGGTCGAGCGGGCGGCGCAGTGGCTGGCGGTCCGGCGGCCGTCGACGCTCGTCACCTTTCCGCCGGATGGCGGCAACGGCCATCCGGATCATCGGGCGATCTCGCGGATCGGAACGCGGCTCGTCCGGGAGCGGCGCGTGCCGGGACTGGACCGACTCGTCTATATCGGCTCCGAGACGCTGGCGCAGGAGGGCCGCAAGGAAGCGCTGGCGCTAGATACGAAGGCCGTCTGGCCGGCCAAGGCGGCCGCGTTGGCGGCGCATCGCTCGCAGCGGGACACGATCTCGGCCTACTTCGGCGATCTGTCGGAAGCGCCGGAGGCATGGCGGTTCGAACGCTTTTATCTCGCTTGGGAGGACGGGCGGGAGTGGCCATGAAAAGAAAAACGGCCTCGCTCGAAGCGAGGCCTGAAGGCAAGGCTATTTTCTCAGCTCCGGCGGCAGGGGCCGGGCGCCTACATTGAGTTTCTCCATGATCGAAAAAATCATTGCGCTCGTGCTTAGAAAAGCGATCATCCAGGCGGCCGCGGTCCGCTTCTTCATCGGTCCTCACCTCCTTTCCGAACGGGGAGCAAGGTCAGGGCCTGGGCGGCGAGGACAAGGGCGAAAAGCTCGGAGGAGAGCGCAAGATTCGCAGCTGCGAGCAGGACGGCAACGGCTTTGAACCATGGGCGAAGGCGGCGGGGCAAGCGCGTCGTCTCGGGGGCGGATGCCGGAGCAAGGAGGAGGAAGATCGCGAGCGCCCAAACCGTAAGCGCAGAAGCCGTCGGCGCGGCCAGCTCGAACCAAGGGATGGCGGCGTAAAGGGCGGCCGAGGCGAGGGCGCAAGCCCCGAGCGACTTGAAATGGAAGCCTCCGGTAAACAGACGCGTCAGATTGAACAGAAGCATGGCCGTCAGCGTCTGGGCCAGCTCCCCGGTCAAGAGGCCGAACGCCAGCGCCAGGAGGACCGTTGCCGCTAGGTTCAAGTATACGCCAAGCGCATAGGCGAGCACTTCGGCGCGCATCTTGCTTTCCGGAGAGTGCCGGATCAATCGGTCGGCGAACGCGATTGACCATTTCTCCAGCATGGCCTCACCCCTTGCTCATCTCTTTTTGTCCGTCTGGTCGAACAGGATCAGCATCGTGAACAGGACGATCAGCGAAATGGCATAGGAAAAATAGATCCATCCGTTCAAGGTCAAATAAAGCGTGAACATGATGTTGATCAGGTTGGCGGCGAGCGCGAGAGTCAGCTTTTCGTAGCGGGGAGAGAAATAAAGGATCCTCTCCTGGAAGTCATGCGGAGCCTGCGGCATGAATCGATAGCCTCGCTTGCCCAGACGGAGAGCGCAGGCGATCAGCAGGCAGGAAGCATCCGTAAGAAGCTGCAGGGCGAAGACGAATCCCGTATTATGGCTGGCGATGGCATCAGGCAAGAAATCGAATCGGGTGAGCAGGACATAGATGGTGAACTGCAGCGGCAGGAAGACCATGAGGCCGGAAGATACGATGATCATCGACCAAAATAGTCTGAATTTTAAGACAAGAACAAAAAAAAGCGCGGAGAGAGCGGTCTGCGCCAGCAAATCGAAGACGGACCAGTTCATGACCATCCGATTCAGGTAGGAGAGCAGCGAAGCAAGCACGGCAACAAGGACGAGGGTCGGACCCGCCTTGAGGACAGGAATGCGGAAGAGAGCGGCCGCAACAACCAGAAGGGCGAATACATCCATGAAGCCGAATAGAAGATAAAGAACATGATCCAACATGTACGTCAGGCACCTGCGCTTCCGATGAAGGGATGGGCCGGCCGAAGCCGCGCCAAGAATGCCTCCAGTATAACAAGGGATGGAAGGGCTGACTATCAAAAAGGTTAGAATTAATTTACAAAGAATGCCTTTTACTATTTCTGGATCCACATGGTTCAAAGGTGCATTCGATGATTTCTGAATGACAATCGCTGAAATTAAACGCAACTTACGAAAATATTGCGGCTGGATAGATTTAACGCGGTGAAAATGTAAAGCGAAGCATGCCTGGGCGAATCGGGTTGATGGCTGTATCGTCCTGTGCTATAGTGGTTCAAACTCCATTCGCCATCATGCCGATGAAGGGAATCCAACCCGGAGGCGCACTCGTCAAGAAAGCGGCCGCTTTCCTAAGCTTGCCGGCACCGCCCGTTACCGCGGAACCAAAGGGGATGGAATGCGCCGCATTCCGTCAAATTGGGTGGCACCGCGAGTCGTAAAGCGCTCCTCGTCCCAAGCGGACTGGGCGCTTTTTGTGTTTTCATCCACTACGGCAAGCGGAAAGGAAGCGAAGGACGATGCTGGATCTGGCCTGGATCAGGGAGCATGAAGAGGAAGTTCGCGAGGCGGGGCGCTCCGCCGGAATTCGGCTTCGAGCCGCTGGACCACGTCGAGCTGGCCGAGCGGCACGGGCTGGCCGATTTTGCCCGCGGGGCGAAGACGGCCGGCTCGAGAAGCTACTACTTGACGGGCATGGGAGCCCTGCTGCATCGGGCGGTGCAGCAGCTGGCCGTCGACCGGCTGCTCGCGGCCGGCTTCGAGCTGCTGGAGGTGCCGGTCATGCTGCGCGGCGGCGCGTTCGAGCAGACGGGCTTTTTCCCGGCCGGCGAGGATCAGGTGTATGCGCTCGCCGGGGAGGACTTGAGGCTGGCCGGCACGGCGGAGGTGCCGCTCGTCGCTTATTACGCCGGGGAAGTGCTGGAGCTGGACCGGCCGATCCGGCTCGCCGCCGCCTCGGCCTGCTTCCGCAGCGAGGCCGGCTCGGCCGGACGCGATACGCGCGGGCTGTACCGCGTCCATCAGTTCGCCAAGGTCGAGCAGGTCGTGCTTTGCCGGGCGGATCTCGGCGAAGCGGAGGCGCTGCTGCAGGAAATAACCGGACACGCCGCCTCGCTGCTCGAGGCGCTGGAGCTGCCGCATCGCGTCATGGCCGTCTGCGCCGGAGACATGTCGGCCAAGACGTACAAGCAATACGACCTCGAGACGTGGATGCCTGGGCGCAAAGCCTACGGCGAGACCCATTCGTCGTCGCTGCTGCTCGACTACCAAGCGCGTCGCGCCGGCATCCGCTACCGCGAGGCGGACGGCAGCCTGAAGCATGCCTACACGCTCAACAACACCGCGGTCGCGTCGCCCCGCATTCTCGTCCCGCTGCTGGAGAACCATCAGCAGGAGGACGGCTCGATCGCCATCCCGGCGGCGCTGCGCCCTTATTTGGGCGGCCGCGCCAAGCTGGAGGCTCCAGCCCGGAGCTAGCGGATGGAGCCTCCACATCCGCATTCCCTGCCGCGCCTAAAGGCGTCGCGACAAAAAGCCCGTTTCGGCCGATGCCGAAACGGGCTTCTGGCGATGGCGCGCTACACCCCGGAGTAGGCGGAGAAGCCGCCGTCCACCGGCACGGTAATGCCGGTGACGAACGCCGCGGCGTCGTCGTCGAGCAGCCAGAGCAGCGTCCCGAGCAGATCGTCCGGCTTGCCGAAGCGGCGCATCGGCGTATGCGAGATGATCTTGAGGGACCGCTCGGTGAGCGATCCGTCCTCGGCGCGCAGCAGCCGGGCATTTTGCGCCGTCTCGAAAAAGCCCGGCGCGATCGCGTTGACGCGGATGCCGGTCTCGGCGAAATGCACGGCCAGCCACTTCGTGAAGTTCTCGATGGCCGCCTTGGCCGCGCTGTACGCAGGAACCTTGGTCATCGGGGAGGGGGCGCTCATGGAGCTGATGTTGAGGATGCTGCCGCCTCTCTCCAGCATGCCGCGGGCGAATATCTGCGTCGGCAGCAGCGAGCCCATGAAGTTGAGGTCGAGCACATGGCGGAATCCCGCAGGATCCAGCGAAAAGAAGCTCTGGAAGCCGTCCCGCTCCAGATCGCCGGGCTGGAACGTCTCCGCGCCGGTAATCGCGCTCGGATGGTTGCCGCCGGCGCCGTTGACGAGGATGTCGGGCCGGCCGAGCTCGCGCTCGACCTGCTCGGCCGCCGCCTCGACGCTGGCGCGGTCGGTGACGTCGCAGCGGACGGCGACCGCGCGGCCGCCGGCCTCGCGGATCTCACGGGCGACGTCCTCGCAGCGCTCCAGCGTGCGCCCGAGCACGGCGACCGCCGTGCCCTGGCGGCCGAGCTCCAGCGCCATCGCCCGGCAGAGCACGCCGGAGCCGCCGGTGACGACGGCGACCTTGCCGCTCAGGGACGGCCGCAGCAGCTGCTCGCGGTTGCCTGCGCTCATGGGCGCGCCTCCTCTCGGCCGGCCGGGGCTGCCTCGCCGGCGGCCGCCGCCTCGCTCGCGGCGACAGCGGCCGGACGCTCGCGGCGCAGCGGCGGCTCGGCATGGCCCGCCGCTCCGGCCAAGCCGCGGGCGAGCGGGCCCCGCTGGCGCTCCAGCGCGTCCCACAGCCCCCACAGGTACATGATGCCCATCGCGCGGTCGTACAGCCCGTAGCCCGGACGGACCTGCTCCGCCCACAGATGGCGCCCGTGGTCCGGACGGGCGTAGCCCGTGAAGCCGACGTCATGATACGCCTGCACGATGCCGGCGATGTCGACCGTGCCGTCCTGCGTCCGATGCGACGTCTCGATGAAGTCGCCGTTGTCGTACACCCGCACGTTGCGGATATGGCAGAACGGGATGCGGTCCGCGAACTCGCGCACCATCGCCGGGATGTCGTTCGCCGGATTCGCGCCGAGCGAGCCGCTGCACAGCGTCACGCCGTTCGCCGGGCTGTCGTGCAGCGCCAGGAAGCGGCGCAGATTATCCTGCGACGTAATGATGCGCGGCAGGCCGAAGATCGGCCACGGCGGATCGTCCGGGTGGATCGCCATGCGGATGCCGTGCTGCTCCGCGACCGGGATGATCTCGTCCAGGAAATATTTCGCATGCTCGAACAGATCGTCCTCCGTCACGCCTCGGTACGCTTCGAATAGCGAGGATAACGCTTTCAATCGCTCCGGCTCCCAGCCGGGCATCGTCAGCGTCGAGTCGGACTCGATCTCGCGCACGAGCTCGGCGGGGTCGATGTCGCGCACGCGCGCGGCCTCGTAGAACAGCGCCGTCGAGCCGTCGTCCATAAGCCGGCCGAGGTCGGTGCGCAGCCAGTCGAACACCGGCATGTAGTTGTAGCAGATGACCTCGACGCCGACCTGCGCGAGCTTTTCGATCGTGCGCTTGTAGTTCGCGATCCAGCGGTCGCGCGACGGCAGGCCGAGCTTGATGTCCTCGTGGATGTTGACGCTTTCGACCACCTTGATATGCAGCCCGGCCGCATCTGCGGCGCGCTTCACCTCCAGAATCTTCTCCATCGGCCACTCTTCTCCGGCCGGCACGTCGTGCAGTGCCCAGACGATGCCTTCGACGCCGGGAATTTGCCGGATCTGCTCCAGCGACACCGTATCGTTGCCTGCTCCGAACCAGCGGAATACCATTTTCACCGCTATCGTCGCCCCTCTCCCCTGAAAGTCGGCAGGATCGGCTCCTGCCGGTTGCTTGTTGCGGCCAAGCGTCTAGCGCCAAGCGTCAAGCGAAGCGGCCCGGCGTTCCGGACCGGCCGCCGCGGCTGGCTACATCCGGAAATAGTCCGGGTAAAGCTCCGCGAGCCGCGCCCGGTCGAGCCGCACGAGCTGCAGATGCTCGCGCATGACGCGCTCCGCGCGTTCCGGCGCGCGCTCGCGGATCGCCTGCAGGATCGCGCGATGCTGCTCCAGCAGATGCCGCCAGTCCGGGTCGGCCGCCAGCCGCAGCCGGCGGCTGCGGTTCAGATGCACGCCGGCCGAGCCGATGACGGACCAGGTATGGCTTTTGCCGCAGGCGGCGAACAGCCGGGCATGGAACTCCTCGTCGAGCCGGAACATGCGGCTGCCGTCCTGCCCGTCGTCGAGGCAGCTCTGCTGCAGCAGCAGGTTGGCCTCGAGCTCGGCCAGGCTGACCGGATCGAGGCCGTCCGCCGCCGCGAGCCGCACGACCGCCGCCTCCAGCTGCTCGCGCAGGAAGCGCGCTTCCTCGACGAGATGGGCGTCGATGCGGCTGACGTACGTGCCGCGCTGCGGATAGATGTCCAGCAGCCCCTCCTGCGCGAGCCGGACGAAGCATTCGCGCACCGGCGTGCGGCTGACGCCGAAGCGCAGCGAGACGTCCTTTTCGCTGATGGCCGTTCCCGGCGGCAGCTCCAGCGACAGGATCTCCGCGCGCAGCCGGCGGTACGCCGCCTCTCGGGCGGAAGCGGGGCTGGCAGATGGCGTCGCTCCGGACATGGGACCTCACCTCCTTATATTCGGTACGAACTGCGGTCAATCTCGCCTTCATCCTACCATACTTGTATGGCAGTTGGGAAGCGCCGCGGCCGGCCTGAAGTTGCCAGCGGTCGAATCCCCGCGAAGGCTTGGTCAACCGGCGGCCACTCTGCTACACTAGCAGTATGCGGGCCGCTTCCGGCGGCCATGCTGGAACCAAGGCGCTATTATAGTAGAAGCAAGTACGAGATATGGAGGCTTATTATAGGCATGACCTTACCGATACAAGCACAAGCGGAGCCGTCCGCAGCAGCCCTCCGGAGCGTGCAACGGCAAGACATCGAGCTGCTCGCCCCGGCAGGCGATTGGGACTGCATGCGGGCCGCCGTCGCCAACGGCGCGGACGCGATCTTTTTCGGCGTCGAGAAATTCAATGCGCGGGCGCGCGCCAACAACTTCCGCATGGACGAGCTGCCGGAAATCATGGGCTTCCTGCACCGCTACGGCGTCAAGGGCTTCCTGACGTTCAACATCCTCGTATTCGAGGACGAGCTGCGGGACGCCAAGGCGCTCATCGACGCCTGCATCGACGCGGGCGTGGACGCGGTCATCGTGCAGGATCTCGGCCTCGTGAAGCTGATCCGCGAGATCTCGCCCGACTTTCCGATCCACGGCTCCACGCAGATGACGATCACCTCGCCCGAGGCGGTCGAGTTCACCAAGCCGTTCGACCTCGAGCGCGTCGTGCTCGGTCGGGAGAACAACCTTAAGCAGATCCGCAAGATCGGCGAGCAGGCCAAGCTGCCGATGGAGGTGTTCGTGCATGGCGCGCTGTGCGTCAGCTACTCCGGCCAGTGCCTCACCTCGGAAATGTGGGGCGGGCGCTCCGCCAACCGCGGCGAGTGCGCGCAGGCCTGCCGCCTGCCGTACGACCTGATGGTCGACGGCGAGCAGAAGCCGATGGGCGACATCGCCTATCTGCTCTCGCCCAAGGACCTGGCGGCCATCGACCTCGTGCCGGAGCTGATCGAGGCGGGCGTCACCTCCTTCAAGATCGAAGGCCGCCTGAAGACGCCGGAGTACGTCGCCAACGTCGTCTCCAAGTACCGCAAGGCGATCGACGCCTACTTCGACGGCGACCGCAGCGGCCCGACGCGGGAGGAGATCCGCGAGCTGGAGCAGAGCTTCTCGCGCGGCTTCACGCACGGCTTTCTGGACGGCACCAACAACAAGAAGCTCGTCGACGGCTCCTTCCCCAAAAGCCGCGGCGTCTACCTCGGTCGCGTGGAGCGCGTGCTGCGCGACGGCGTCGTCTGCCGCATCGAGGCTCCGCTCAAGCGCGGAGACGGCATCGTGTTCGACGCCGGCGACCCGACGCAAAAGGAAGAGGGCGGCCGCGTCTACGACATCCGCCGCCAGGGCGTCAAGATCGAGGGCGAAGCCGCCGAAGGCGTCGTCATCGACATCGTGCCGGGGCGCAATGACGTCAACCTGCAGCGCGTGAAGGCCGGCGACCGCATCTGGAAGACGAGCGATCCGGCGCTGGACCGCCGCCTGCGCGCGACGTTCGAGACCGACAAGCCGTATCGCGTCTTCCCGCTCGCGCTGCGCGTCGAAGGCCGCGAGGGCGAGCCGCTGCGCACCTGGTGGACGGACGTGCAAAAGGGCAACACCGTGCAGGTCGACAGCGAGCTGCCGCTGGAGAAGGCGCTCAAGCGGCCGATGGACCGCCAACTGCTGGAGGATCAGCTCGGCCGCCTCGGCGGCACGCTGTTCCAGCTCGACCTGCTGGAGGTGGAGCTGGAGGGCGAGCTGATCGTGCCGGTGCGCGAGCTGAACCGGCTGCGCCGCGAGGCGGTCGAGCGGCTCGACGGCGAGCGGCCCAAGCCGCCGGTCTACGTCAAGCGCGAAGCCGATCCGCTGGCCGGCTCGCGCTCGCCGGAGCAGGCGGCCGCCGCTCCGGCCGCGCCCGGCGAGGCGCGCCTGACGGCGCTCTGCCGCACGCTCGAGCAGGTGCGCGCCGCCTGCGAGACCGACGTCGCGATGATCTACGCCGACTTCGAGTTCATCAAGCAGTTCCCGGCGGCGATCGAGACGGCCCGCGCGGCGGGCAAGCCGATCGCGCTGGCGACGCCGCGCATCCATATGCCGGGGGAGAACGGCTACCACGCCAACATCCTGAAGCTGAAGCCCGACGCGGTGCTCGTGCGCAACACCGGCGCGCTTTATTACTACCTGAAGGCGCGGATGGAGCGTCCGGGCGAGCCGTTCCCGCAGCTGATCGGCGACTTCTCGCTCAACGTCGCCAACCACAAGGCGGTCGAGCTGTTCCGCGAGGCCGGCTGCGACGTCTTGACGCCGTCCTATGACCTCAACATCCAGCAGATGGTCGACCTGCTCGGCCGCACGGCGGAGCCGGAGGCGCTGGAGGTCGTCCTCCACCAGCATCTGCCGATGTTCCATACCGAACATTGCGTCTACTGCACGTTCATCAGCGAAGGCACCGACTTCACCAACTGCGGCCGTCCGTGCGAGGAGCATGACATCAGCCTGCAGGATCGGATCGGCATGAGCCATCCGGTACGCGTGGACGAGGGCTGCCGCAACACGGTGTACAACGCCATCGAGCAGTCCGGCGCCGAATACGTCAAGAACTTCCTCGAGCTCGGGGTGCGCTCCTACCGCATCGAGTTTCTCGAGGAGCCGGCCGAAAAGGTCGGCGAGGTGCTGCGGCTGTACCGCGACGCCCTCGACGGCCGCATCAGCGGCACGCAGGTGTGGCGGAGCCTCAAGGCGACCAACCAGCTCGGCGTGACCCGCGGCCAGCTGGCGAAGTGATTCCGGCCGTCCCTCATCCGCCTTGAGCGGAGGGACGGCTTCGTTCCCCGGTTCCCGATGGGAGGCCGGGGAGCTTTTTTTGCGCCTGCGGCAGTCCGCAGGCAACAAGCGCAACAAGCGCAACAAGCGCAACAAGCGCAACAAGACAAACAATCGCAACAAGTCCGACCAACAAGCCGAAACAGGAGCTGGAGCCCATGAACCCGATGAACCTTTCCGAAAGTAATTTCAACCGCACCCATCCCCGCCCGCTGCCGATGATCATCGACGCCGATACCGGCATCGACGATGCGCTCGCCATCCTCTATGCGGTCAAGTCGCCGCTCATCTCGCTGGAGGCGATCGGCACCTGCTTCGGCAACATCGGCGTGGAGCAGGCGACGGACAATACGCTGCGGCTGCTGAAGCTCGCCGGCGCGGAAGGACGCGTGCCGGTCTACGCCGGCGCGGACAAAGCGCTCGCGCGCGAATTCCCCGGCGCCAAGAGCGACGTGCACGGCGAGAACGGCATCGGCGGCGCCGTGCTGCCGCCGTCGTCGCAGCAAGCGGAGGCGGAGCATGCGGCAGACTATTATGTGCGCATCGCGAACGAGCGCCCGGGCGAGCTGACGCTCGTGCTGACCGGCCGCATGACCAACCTCGCGCTCGCGCTGCAAAAGGATCCCGGCATCGCCTCCAAGCTGAGGAGCGTCGTCGTCATGGGCGGAGCCGCGCTCGTGCCGGGCAACATCACGCCGGCCGCCGAGGCGAACTTCTGGGGCGACCCCGAGGCGGCGCAGGTGCTGTTCGCGGCGGGCCTGCCGCTGACCGTCGTCGGCCTCGACGTGACGCTGCAGACGCTGCTGACGCGAGACGACCTCGACCGGCTGGAGCGCCAGGGAGGCGAGGAGGGCCTTCCGGTCGCCCGCTTCCTGCACGACTGCTTCGGCATCTACTTCGACTTCTACGGCCGCGTCAACGACTTCAAGGACAGCTGCCCGCTGCATGATCCGCTCGCCGTCATCGCGGCGGTCCGTCCCGAGCTGGTGACGAGCCGCACGCTGCTCGCCTCGATCGCCTGCGGCGATCCGCTGACCGCCGGCATGGTCGTCACCGACCGGCGGGTCAAGCCAAGCGTCGGCCATCCCGTCTCGTTCGCGCTCGAGGTGGACGCGCCTGCCGTCGTGGAGGAGCTGCTCTCCGTCTTTAAGGCTTCCGACCCCGTTCAATAGTCTGGTTACAGATCGTCGCATATGGTATTATCTTCCCATGTCATTTGATAGAGTCATAGGGGGATAAAGAAAATGAAACGATGGACATGGCTGGCTGTCGCAGCCGTCGCCTTCCTGCTGGCGCTTGCGGCGCCGGGACAGGCTGGCGCAGAGGAAACGGCCGGCGCGCTCCGCTTCACGATCGAAAAGAAGGAGCTGGTCGTCGGCGAAAAGACGCCGGTGCAGGTTCAGGCTCCGGACGGCTACGGCCAAATCCGCAAGGTGCCGCTGTCCGAGGCGGATGTCGTGATCGAGAAGCCTTATCTGCTGCAGAAGCTGCCGGACGGCACGATGAAGGCGCTGGCGGTCGGCGAGACGGACGTGACGGCGAGCTGGGGCGAGGAGAAGCTGACGCTGCGCGTGTCCATTTCGGCGGATTACTACATCGGCGGCGGCGTTCAGCTCAAGGGCGTCATGTACTTGCCGATCAAGGCCTTTTTCGCGGAGCTCGGGGCGCAGGTGACCTACCTCGATGCCTCCAAGACGTTCCAGGTCAAGCTCGGCAACGATTCCATCCAGCTGCAGAAGGGCAGCGCGACCGCGGTCGTGAACGGCGCGAAGACCGCGATGGCCGGGCCCGTGCAGACGTACGGCGACGCGGCCGTATTCCCGGCTTCCCTGCTGCGCTCGGCGATCGGGGCCAATCTCGAATGGAACTCCGACTACCAGTACATGACGGTATGGCAGGGCAAGGCCGACCTGGCGATCTCGACGCCGCAGACGGAGCAGATCGTCAAGAAAGAGAAGCTCGGCACCTTGACCAAGCTGATCGGCAAAAGCTACTGGGTCAACAACTTCGACAGCAAGTACCGGTTCAAGAAAGTGGCGATCTACGACATCAGGCCGGATGACGACGGCGGATTTACGGTCGTGTTCAAGCTGGCGTCGACCGGCGAGCTGCTCCATACGGCCTTCACGAGCGCCGAGGCGATCCGCTCCAACCTGGCCAGCAGCGACCAGTTCCTGACGGCCGATCCGCGCAAGACGTACAAGTGGTCGAACGCGGTGTGGGACAAGATCGCCAGCGGGAAGATCAGCATCGGCATGACCAAGGAGCAGGTCAAGATGAGCTGGGGCAGCCCGTCCCATACGAGCAGCGCGTACGCCGGCAGCATCTCCGTGGAGACGTGGAGATACGGCTCCTACACGAGCAATTGGCTGCAATACGTCGTGTTCACGAACGGCAAGGTCAGCCAGATCTACTCCTAAGCGGGGTGCTGCTTTCACCAACGCCAAAAAAGCTTCCCATCCGTTCTTCGCGAACGGATGGGAAGCTTTTTGCTCGTTCCATGGCTGGCATCGCTCAAATCTTCGGCTCCTTGTCGTAGCCCGGCAGGTCGAAGTCGGTGTTGTTGAGCTCGCGGAACAGGTTCGTGTCTTCGATGAAAGCCCGCGTCTCGGGCGTGCCGAGCGAATGGATCGTCCTGTAGAGGTCGTTGACCGAGCTCTGGAACCTCTTCTGCGTCGGGCTGCGGTCGTTGGACTTATAGGGAATCGCCGCCACGAGCGAGCTGACGTCGTCCGTCGACTCCATCTCGCCGAGCAGGATCTCCAGCTTCTCCAGCTCCTCCGGCGTGGCGAGGATCTCCAGCTGGTCCGTGTTGGAGCGGTCATGCTCGATCGTCTTGGACGTGATGGAGATGAAATAAGGGCGTCGGGTTCCGTCCGGCGTCAGCTCTTTCCCGCTCGGCACGCGTCGTCTGTCCGGCTCCTCTTCCTCATCGGCGGGAGGGTCCTGGTGGACAGGGCCGTCGCCGCCCTTGACCGCCGGCGGATGCACCGTTCCTTCGGCTTCCACGACGCCTTGCGGCTCATGGCCGCTATGCGGCTTGCCGTCCGTCGCCGCCGGCCCGGTCCGTCCCTCCGCGCGGCTCAGCTCCTGCTTGGCCCGCTGCTCGTCCAGGATCGCTCCGGCTTCCGTCTCTACAGCGCTTGCGTTCGGTTTATGCATGCTCGATTCCTCCTTCGGCCTGAGCGGCCGGTTCGTCGATTGTCGTATCCACCCTTACCAACGAGGCGCCTGCTTTGAAACAGGCTCCGGCCCTTGCATGCAGCCCGCTCCAGGCTCGCGCGCCGGCTTGCGTTGACACCGCGGAGGCCCTTGTCTAGACTGGAAAAACAGACTTCGCGACAGACGGGAGAGAAGGCGGTTATGACGGAAGCGATGGAGGGCTGGCGGCATGTGTTCAAGCTCGATCCGGACCGCGGGCTCGGGCAGCGGGAGCTGGACGCCGTGCTGGCTTCCGGCACGGACGCGATCCTGGTCGGCGGCTCGAGCGGCCTCACCTATGACAACACCGCGGCGCTGCTCGAGCGGCTCGCCGCCGCTCCGATGCCGGTGGCGCTGGAGGTGACGCGTCCGGAGCTGGCGATGCCCGGCTTCGACGCCTATCTCGTCCCGGTCGTGCTCAACACGCCGGACGGGAGCTGGATCACCGGGCGCCAGGCGCAGGCGCTGGAGGAGTGGGGCGGCCTCATTCCTTGGGACAAAACATGGGCGGAAGGCTACCTCATCCTCAACCCGGATTGCGAGGCGGCCAAGGTGAGCGGGGCGGACGCCTCGCTCACGGAGCTGCAGGCGGCCGCCTATGCGCGGCTTGCCGACCGGCTGCTGCGGCTGCCGCTGCTGTATGTGGAGTACAGCGGCCGCTTCGGCGACATGGCGCTGCTGCGGCGGGTCAAGCGGGCGCTGTCCGGCGCCCGGCTCGTCTACGGCGGCGGCATCGACGGGCCGGAGCGCGCGGCCGAGGCCGCGCGGATCGCGTCGACCGTCGTCGTCGGCAACGTGCTGTACGCCGATCCGGAGGCCGCTTTGGCGACGGTGGCGGCGGTGCGGGAAACCGTTCCAGCCGATTGACACGGCTGGCCTCGTTGCCCTAGACTGAAAGAAGCGAACACAAGGCGAACAAGGAGATCAACTTACCTATGATGATGAATCCGATAGGCATCGAAGAGGCGGTGGCCAAGCTCAACCCGCCGCAGCGCGAGGCGGTGCAGGCGACCGACGGGCCGCTCCTGATCATGGCCGGCGCCGGCTCGGGCAAGACGCGCGTCCTGACGCACCGCATCGCCTGGCTGATCGAGAAGCGGCGCGTGGCGCCGTGGAGCATCCTGGCGATCACGTTCACCAACAAGGCCGCCCGCGAGATGCGCGACCGCGTGTCCAAGCTCGTCGGACCTTCCGGCAGCGACATCTGGGTGTCGACGTTCCACTCCATGTGCGTGCGCATCCTGCGCAAGGACATCGACCGGATCGGCTTCACCTCCAACTTCTCGATCCTCGACTCCGGCGACCAGCTGTCGGTCATCCGCGGCTGCATGAAGGACCTCAACCTCGACACCAAGAAGTTCGAGCCCAAGGCGGTGCAGTCCGTCATCAGCAGCGCCAAGAACGAGCTGATCGATCCGGCGCGCTTCGAG
Source organism: Paenibacillus sp. B01 (assembly GCF_009649995.1). Classification (NCBI taxonomy): domain Bacteria; kingdom Bacillati; phylum Bacillota; class Bacilli; order Caryophanales; family Paenibacillaceae; genus Paenibacillus; species Paenibacillus sp. B01. Next base: position 657,281 of record NZ_CP045802.1, read on the forward strand.
CAGAAGGCCGGCGCCGACTACTTCAACAAAGTCGTCTCCGACGTCTACAAGATGTACCAGAAGCGGCTGCGCAGCAACAACTCGCTCGACTTCGATGACCTCATCATGAGCACGATCCAGCTGTTCCAGGACGTGCCCGAGGTGCTCGACTTCTACCAAAACAAGTTCCGCTACCTGCATGTCGACGAGTACCAGGATACGAACCGCGCCCAGTACATGCTTTGCCGCATGCTGGCCGACAAGCATCACAACATCTGCGTCGTCGGCGACAGCGACCAGTCGATCTACCGCTGGCGCGGAGCGGACATCACCAACATCCTCAACTTTGAGGAGGACTACCCGGAGGCGCGCACGATCCTGCTGGAGCAGAACTACCGCTCCACCTCCAACATCCTGAACGCGGCGAACGCGGTCATCGGCCAGAACACCGGGCGCAAGGACAAGCGGCTCTGGACCGAGCGCGGCGCCGGCGACAGCATCACGCTGTACCAGGCCGAGTCCGAGCATGACGAGGGCTACTTCGTCACGGGCGAGATCCGCTCGGGCCGGAACGGCGGGCGCAACTATTCCGACCACGCGATCCTGTACCGGACGAACGCCCAGTCGCGCGTCATCGAGGAGATCCTCATCAAGTCGGACATCCCGTACCAGATCGTCGGCGGCATCAAGTTCTACGACCGCAAGGAGATCAAGGACCTGCTCGGCTACCTGCGGCTCGTCTCCAACCCGGACGACGACATCAGCCTGGAGCGCATCATCAACGTGCCCAAGCGCGGCATCGGCGACACGACCGTCGCCAAGCTCGCCGAGGAGGCGGGCCGGCGCGGGACGTCCATCTACCAGGTGCTCGGCGACCTGAACGGCGTCGAGATCAACGGGCGCACCCGCTCCTTGCTGGAGTCGTTCCGCTCGATGATCTCCAGCCTCGAGGCGATGCGCGACTACCTGTCCGTCACCGAGCTGACCGAGAAGGTGCTGGAGCTGTCGGAGTACACGATGGAGCTGCACCGGGAGAACACGCTCGAGTCCAAGGCCCGCATCGAGAACATCGAGGAGTTCCTGTCCGTCACGCAGGAGTTCGAGCAGCGCAACGACGACAAGTCGCTCGTCTCGTTCCTGACCGACCTCGCGCTCATCGCCGACATCGATTCGGTCGACAAGGACGACGCTCCGGCGGACGCGGTCATCCTCATGACGATGCACAGCGCCAAGGGACTGGAGTTCCCGGTCGTCTTCATCATCGGCTGCGAGGAGGGCGTCTTCCCGCATAGCCGAGCCTTCACCGACAACGAGGAGCTCGAGGAGGAAAGGCGCCTCGCCTACGTCGGCATCACGCGCGCCGAGCAGCGGCTGTTCCTGACCTGCGCCCGCATGCGCACGCTGTTCGGCCGCACGAGCAGCAACCCTCCGTCCCGCTTCCTCAAGGAGATCCCGGACGAAGTCAAAGAGATCGCCTCGCCCGGCCGCACGATCGGCGGCGGCGGGCGGTACGGCGGCGCTGCCGGCGGAGCCGGAGGCTTCGGCTACCGCGGCGGCAGCTCCGCAGGCGCCTCCGCGCCGGCCTACGGCTCCGGCGCTTCGCGCTACGGACGCCCGGCCGGGTCCCCCGCGGCCGGCTCCGCCGCAGGCGGCAGCAGCGTGCGGGTCAGCACGCCGGGCGCTCCTGCTGCGGGCATCGGCGACGCAGCCCGCAGCTTCGTCGCCGGCGACAAGGTCTCCCACAAGAAATGGGGAGTCGGAACGATCGTGTCGGTCAAGGGGGCCGGCAACGACACGGAGATCCAGATCGCCTTTCCGGCGCCGACCGGCCTCAAGAAGCTGCTCGCCAGCTTCGCGCCGGTCGAGAAGGTCGACGGCTGATCCTGCACTCATCCCCTAGCTAGGCCTGTCCATATTCATACGGCATCGTATCCGTGCCCGGGTTCTGAACGGTTCAGCGCCCGGGCACGGTTGCATCCGCAGCCGTTGGTATAGACTGGTAAAGAAGCCTGCTTCACAGCCGATATCATGATTTATTTTTTCGACGAAGGACGGGATGACGAGTGGACAACCGCACGGAGCAGCAGGAGGAGCTCAAGGCAGGAGCAGACCCTGCGGCCATCGAGCGCATGCACGAGCTCGCCGGAGAGCTTGCCGTACATAACTACAACTACTATACGCTCGACAAGCCGGTCATCAGCGACGCGGAGTACGACCGGCTCTACGACGAGCTGCTCCGGCTGGAGCAGGAGAGCGGCGTCGTGCTGCCGGAGTCGCCCTCGCTGCGCGTCGGCGGGGACGTGCTCAAGGGCTTCGAGCCGCATCGCCACCGCGCGCGCCTCTGGAGCCTCGACAAAGCCAAGGACGAAGAGGGCGTCCGAGCCTGGAATCAGCGGCTGCTGCGGGCGATCGGCGACTACAACGCCAAGCATCCCGACGAGGAGCCGCTGCCGGATCCGGCCTACGTCGTCGAGCTGAAGTTCGACGGCCTGACGCTCAACCTGACCTACGAAGGCGGACAGCTGGTGCAGGCGGCGACGCGCGGCAACGGCACGGTCGGCGAGAGCATCCTGGCGCAGGTCAAGACGATCCGTTCGATTCCGCTGACGATTCCGTACCGGGACGGGCTGATCGAGGTGCAGGGCGAGGGGATGATGTTCCTGTCCGTGCTGGAGGCGTACAACAGGACGGCGCCCGAGCCGCTCAAAAACGCCCGCAACGGCGCGGCCGGAGCGCTGCGC
>NZ_CP045802.1:665000-737500 GCF_009649995.1 Paenibacillus sp. B01
GTAAGTCGGGACCTAAGGCGAGGCCGAAAGGCGTAGTCGAAGGACAACAGGTTGATATTCCTGTACCACCGTAAGCCGTTATGAGCGATGGAGTGACGCAGAAGGGTAGTGACGCGGACCGATGGATGTGTCCGTCCAAGCAGTGAGGCTGGTTTGTTGGCAAATCCGCAAACCGTAAGGCTGGGCTGTGATGGGGAGGGAAAATTATAGTACCGAAGGTCATGATCTCCAGCTGCCAAGAAAAGCTTCTAGCCAGGCGAAGGTGCCCGTACCGCAAACCGACACAGGTAGGCGAGCAGAGCATGCTAAGGCGCGCGGAGTAACTCTCGTTAAGGAACTCGGCAACATGACCCCGTAACTTCGGGAGAAGGGGTGCCTCGGTAGGGTGAATAGCCCGAGGGGGGCCGCAGTGAAAAGGCCCAAGCGACTGTTTAGCAAAAACACAGGTCTGTGCGAAGCCGTAAGGCGAAGTATACGGGCTGACGCCTGCCCGGTGCTGGAAGGTTAAGGGGGAGCGGTTAGGGGCAACCCGAAGCTGTGAACCGAAGCCCCAGTAAACGGCGGCCGTAACTATAACGGTCCTAAGGTAGCGAAATTCCTTGTCAGGTAAATTCTGACCCGCACGAATGGCGTAACGACTTGGGCGCTGTCTCAACGAGAGATCCGGTGAAATTTTACTACCTGTGAAGATGCAGGTTACCCGCGACAAGACGGAAAGACCCCATGGAGCTTTACTGCAGCTTGATATTGGACTTTGGTACGATCTGTACAGGATAGGTGGGAGCCTAGGAAGCCGGAGCGCCAGCTTCGGAGGAGGCGCCGTTGGGATACCACCCTGATCGTATCGGAGTTCTAACCTGTCACCGTGAAGCCGGTGAAGGGACCGTGTCAGGCGGGCAGTTTGACTGGGGCGGTCGCCTCCTAAAATGTAACGGAGGCGCCCAAAGGTTCCCTCAGAATGGTTGGAAATCATTCGAAGCGTGCAAAGGCATAAGGGAGCTTGACTGCGAGACCAACAAGTCGAGCAGGGACGAAAGTCGGGCTTAGTGATCCGGTGGTACCGAATGGAAGGGCCATCGCTCAACGGATAAAAGCTACCCTGGGGATAACAGGCTTATCTCCCCCAAGAGTCCACATCGACGGGGAGGTTTGGCACCTCGATGTCGGCTCATCGCATCCTGGGGCTGAAGTAGGTCCCAAGGGTTGGGCTGTTCGCCCATTAAAGCGGTACGCGAGCTGGGTTCAGAACGTCGTGAGACAGTTCGGTCCCTATCTGTCGTGGGCGTAGGAAATTTGAGAGGAGCTGTCCTTAGTACGAGAGGACCGGGATGGACGTACCGCTGGTGTACCAGTTGTTCCGCCAGGAGCACCGCTGGGTAGCTACGTACGGACGGGATAAGCGCTGAAAGCATCTAAGCGCGAAGCCCCCCTCAAGATGAGATTTCCCAGTATGTAAGACCCCTGGAAGACGACCAGGTCGATAGGCTCGAGGTGGAAGCGCGGCAACGTGTGCAGCTGACGAGTACTAATCGGTCGAGGGCTTATCCTACTTAGCAAGAACAGCCGGTCAGCACGGCATTTCGTTCGATCCAGTTTTCAGGGCGCAAGCCTACGCCTTGAGCAAGCAGGACGTTTGGTGGCGATGGCGGAAGGGAACCACGCGTACCCATCCCGAACACGACCGTTAAGCCTTCCAGCGCCGATGGTACTTGGACCGCAGGGTCCTGGGAGAGTAGGACGTCGCCAAGCATTTGCAACCACGAGCCGCCGCATCTTCGGATGCGGCGGCTTTTTGCATTGGGTCGAAATGTAACCGCTATACTTGCTTCTTGCCGTCTGATTCTGGTATACCTGCATCAAGGGTTTCAATTTGAAAGGAGAGTCAGCATGGGAACAACGAACGGGCTTGCAGAGAGCTTCGCTCAGGCCGCGCATGTCGTCACCGGCAGCAGCAAGCGCTCGATGCGGATGCTGACGCAGGCTTTCGACGAGATGGACGTCGACCAGGCAAGCGACATGTACGGGAAAGGAGAGGTGATCGAAGCTTTCCAAACGAAGCTGGCGAAGCTGCTGGGCAAGGAAGCGGCGGTCTTTTTCCCAAGCGGTACGATGGCGCAGCAGATCGCGCTGCGGATCTGGTGCGATCGCAAAGGCATTCGCAAGGCGGCTTACCATCCGCTATGCCATCTGGAGATTCATGAGGAAAAAGGATTGCATGAGCTGCATGGCATCGAGCCGGTGCTGTTGGGCGATGCGGACCGGCTCATTACGCTGCAGGACGTGCAGGAGATGGGGAACGTCGGCTGTCTGCTGCTTGAGCTGCCGCAGCGGGAAATCGGCGGGCAGCTGCCTCCATATGAGGAGCTGGAGGCGATTTCGGCCTGGTGCCGGAAAAACGGCATTCCGCTTCATCTGGACGGGGCGCGCCTGTTTGAGATCGTTCCGTATTACGGACGCTCGGAGGCGGACATCTGCCGCTTGTTCGACAGCGTGTACGTCTCTTTTTACAAAGGTCTCGGAGGCATCGCGGGCGCGGTACTGGCCGGCGATGCGGAGCTCGCGGCCGAGGCCAAGGTGTGGAAGCGCCGGCATGGCGGCGATCTGATCAGTCTCTATCCGTATATCGTCAGCTCCGACCACTATCTGGATCTTCGTCGGCCGAGAATGAGCCGGTATTATGAGGGCGCCAAGGATCTGGCCCGCCGCCTGAACGGCGTGGCGGGACTCCGCACCGTGCCGGAGACGCCGGTGTCGAACATGTTCCATCTCCATGCGGAGCTGCCGGCGCAGCAGGCTGCCGTTCTGTTCGAGCAGGCCGCTCGGGAGACGGGCGTAGCTCTGGTCGGATATGTCAAAGAAAAAACGGCCTCTTCTTGCGCGAGCGAGCTGTCGATCGGAGACCGATACGAGGACGTGCCGCCGGAAAAGCTGGAGCAGGCGCTGTCGCTGCTCGATCGGCTGTTCCGGGAGGCCGGCTGCGAGGCTTCGGAGTCCAATTAACAGATGCGGGCTGCGCGGCGGGCTCCGAGTCGAAGGAACGGGCGACATGCCGTGTCCGGCGTGACCGGACACATATAGGCAGCGAAACGCAAGAGCCATATTCAGATGAGGCTCGTCGTAAGGAAGAACATGGACCAAAAAAGGAGGAGCGAGCATGGAAATTCGCAAGCTGCGTCCGGACGAAATGGACGAGCATCTGAAGCTGAGCCAGTACGCCTTTCAATACGTCATGTCGCCGGAGGAGCTGGAGCGGGCGCATCGGACAAGAAAGCCTGAGCAGCTGTGGGTAGCGGTCGAGGAAGGGCGGATCCGCTCGCAAGTGCTTGTCCTGCCCTTGACGGCATACGTGCAGGGACGCAAGTTCGCCATGGGCGGAGTGGCGGCCGTCGCGAGCTGGCCGGAGGAGCGCCGGAAGGGCCATATCGCGCAGCTGCTGCGCCGTTCGCTGGAAGAGATGAAGGAGCGGGGGCAGACGCTGTCCATGCTCGCTCCGTTCAGCATCGGGTTCTATCGGCGCTTCGGCTGGGAGCTGTGCGCCGATCGGATCCGGTTCACGATCCCGAGGGACAAGCTGCCTCCGCGCAAGCTCACGCCGGGCTTTATCGAGCGGGTCGATCCGGCTCAGCCGGACATCCGGCAGTCTTTGCAGGAGCTTTACGAGGAGTATGCCTCCGGCTTTCAGATCGCGCTCTCCCGGGAGTCCGACTGGTGGGACGACTCGGTGCTGCGGCGCAAGTCGGGACATGCGGCGATTTACCGCTCCGAAGGCGGGGCGGCCGAAGGCTATGCGCTGTACCAGGTCAAGGAGCGCAAGCTGACCGTACATGAGCTTGTCTACTTGAGCGAGGAAGCGAGAGAAGGGCTTTGGACTTTTTTCGGCCAGCATGACTCGATGATCGACCAAGTCCAGTTCGAAAGCTACAAAGGAGACCCGCTGCCGTTCCTGCTGCCGGATCCGCGCATCGAGCAAGCCGTGCAACCCTACTTCATGGCGCGGATCGTCGATGCGGAGGCGTTCATCGAAGCGTATCCGTTCCTGCCGGGACCGGCAAGATCGTGGACGATGATCGTGGAGGATGAGCATGCGCCATGGAACGACGGCAGCTGGGAGCTGGCGGTCGACGAGCGGGGAAAAGGCTCGCTGCGCAAGCTCTCCGGACAGTCGGCGGACAACGGGGCGCCATTTGCCGAGAGCGCTGCGGCAGCCGCGCTGAGCGGCGGCATCGGCAGCTGGACGGCGCTGTTCACCGGCTACGCCGGGCCGCGGGAGCTCTTGGCGGCGGGCGGCCTGACGGGGCCGGCGGCGGAGCTGAAGGCTTTGGCCGAGCGCATGGAGCCGCGCATGCCGAATTTGATGGACTTTTTCTAGGTATAAAGAGGAACGACTTGTCCCAAGCTGGTAAAAGGCATGGGACAAGCCGGTTTTCCGCAGTAAGGCTTCCTTGCCTGGAGCGCTTGACGTTTCAGGAAAAAAGCGTATAATTAAGTCATAAGTCAAAGAAAGTCAAAGTCAGTTGCGGCGCCCCGCCTTTCCGGATCAGCTTCCGGCGAGCCAGCGGAGCTTTCTCGTACCAGCGGATGTTTCGTCACGCTTTCAGGGGAATGCTACAGGGATGCAATTCGGGCATTGGCTTTTTGGCTTACCGCCATTTTTCATCGTACAGGTGCCAGCATAGGGAGGTTGGTGATATGCGAAATATTTCCGATGCCCTGGAGCAGCACTTGAAGCTGCTGCTGCAGGAAAGTCCCGACGGCGCGGTCGAGATCCAGCGCAACGAGCTTGCGGACCGGTTTTCCTGCGTGCCGTCCCAGATCAATTACGTCATCAGCACGCGCTTCACGCTCGAAAAGGGCTATCTCGTCGAGAGCAAGCGAGGAGGCGGAGGCTATATCCGCATCCAGCGCATCGAGCTGCCGGCGATGAAGGCGATTCATGGCCATATCCATCATACGATCGGCTCGCAGGTCGACCAAAACGCGGCAGACGGCCTGATCTACCAGCTGGAGGAAGCGACGATCATCTCGAGGCGCGAGGGCAATCTGCTGCGGGCGGCCGTCTGCAGAGAGACGATCGCCGTCAAGCTGCCGCAGCGCGACGAGCTGCGGGCCCGGCTGCTGAAGGCGATGCTGATCTCGCTTTTGGGTAAGGAATAGGGAGCGCAAGGAGGGGATGACGGCATGCTTTGTCAGGAATGCGGCAAAAGGCCGGCTACGCTTCATTTTACGAAAATCATCAACGGCGACAAGAACGAGTTCCATATTTGCGAATCCTGCGCCCGCGAGCGGGGAGAAGGGCTGCCCGGATCGCCGAACGGCTTTTCGATCCATAGCCTGCTGTCGGGGCTGATGGACTTCGATCCCGCCGGCAAAGGCAGCCTGCAGGGGCAGACTCCCGCTCCGCCGCCCCGCTGCGAGGAGTGCGGCTTGACCTATCCGCAGTTCAAGAAGCTCGGACGCTTCGGCTGCAGCTCGTGCTACAATCATTTCGGAGATCGGCTCGATCCGCTGTTCAAGCGGGTGCACGGCAGCACGGCGCATGTGGGCAAGATTCCGCAGCGCTCGGGCGGACGGATCAAGACCCGGCGCGAAATCGACCGGCTGCGGCAGGAGATGCAGAGCTCGATCCAGAATGAAGAATTCGAGACGGCGGCCAAGCTCCGGGACGAGATTCGACTGCTGGAGAAGCAGCTGCAGAGCGCCGAGCCCGGCTGAGCGCATGGAGCAGAGGCGGATTCGATCTCGAATCCGCGAAGTCGAGAGGAGGATGGGATGTGGCAGCAGGCCGCTTTGCGCAAAACGCGCTGAGTGAATGGATGAAGGGCGAAGGCCCGGACTCCGATATCGTTTTCAGCAGCAGGGTGCGGGTGGCTCGCAACCTGAAGGGCTTTCCATTCCCGATCCTGGCTACGGGCCAGCATGCGGCGGAGGTCAAGAACAAGCTGATCGCCGTCGCCAAGGAAGGAAAGCTCGATGCCGTCGGCACGTTCGAGACGGTCGATCTGGCCGAGCTGAGCGAGCTGGAGCGCCGCGTGCTGGTGGAGAAGCATCTGATCAGCCCGGCGCTCGCCGGCGAGTCGAGAGCGGGAGCCGTCGTCGTCAGCGACAACGAGGCGATCAGCATCATGATTAACGAAGAAGACCATCTTCGCATTCAATGTCTATATCCGGGCTTCCAGGTGCAGGAGGCGTGGCGGCTTGCCAGCCGGATCGACGACATCTATGAAGAGGCAACGGAATATGCTTTCGACGAGAAGCGCGGCTTCTTGACGAGTTGTCCGACGAACGTCGGCACGGGCATCCGGGCGTCGGTCATGATGCATCTGCCGGCGCTCGTCATGACCCAGCAGATCAACCGCATTCTGTCGGCGATCACGCAGGTCGGCTTGGCGGTAAGGGGGCTGTACGGCGAAGGCAGCGAGGCGCTGGGCAACTTGTTCCAGATCTCGAATCAGATCACGCTCGGCCAGTCCGAGGACGAGATCATCGACAACCTGCACGGCGTCGTGCGTCAGATCATCGAGCATGAAAAGGCGGCGAGGCAGCGGCTGCTGCAGGAATCCAGGCTCCGCCTGGAGGACCGCGTGAAGCGCTCCTACGGCATCCTGTCGCATGCCGCGATCATGGATTCCAAGGAGTCCGCGCAGCGGCTGTCCGACGTGCGGCTCGGCATCGACCTGGGACTGATTGGCCACGTATCCCCGCAGGTTATGAATGAGTTGATGGTCATGACGCAGCCGGGCTTCCTGCAGCAGGCATTCGAGGAGAAAATGAATACGGAGCAGCGGGACATGCGGCGCGCGGAGCTTATCCGCGGGCAGCTGGCATCCCGATCCCAAGACGGAGGTGCTTACGAATGATGTTTGGACGATTCACGGAACGCGCGCAGAAGGTGCTGGCACTGGCCCAGGAAGAGGCGGTGCGGCTTGGACATAACAATATCGGCACGGAGCACATCCTGCTCGGCCTGATCCGCGAGGGCGAGGGCATCGCCGCCAAGGCGCTGATCGCGCTCGGCCTTGGTCTCGAGAAGATCCAGGACGAGGTGGAGTCGCTCATCGGACGCGGCCAGGAGCAGCCGAGCAACATCGCTTATACGCCGCGCGCCAAAAAGGTCATCGAGCTGTCGATGGACGAAGCCCGCAAGCTCGGCCATACGTACGTCGGCACGGAGCATATCCTGCTCGGCTTGATCCGCGAGGGCGAGGGCGTCGCCGCCCGCGTGCTGAACAACCTCGGCATCAGCCTCAACAAGGCGCGCCAGCAGGTGCTGCAGCTGCTCGGCAGCAGCGAGGCCGTCTCCAGCAACCACGGCGCTCCGGCGAACGTGAGCACGCCGACGCTGGACGGCCTGGCGCGCGACCTGACGGCATCCGCCCGCGAGAACAACCTCGATCCGGTCATCGGCCGCAGCAAGGAGATCGAGCGCGTCATCCAGGTGCTCAGCCGCCGCACGAAGAACAATCCCGTGCTGATCGGCGAGCCCGGCGTCGGCAAGACGGCGATCGCCGAGGGCCTCGCCCAGAAGATCGTCGCCAACGAGATTCCCGAAACGCTGCGCGACAAGCGCGTCATGACGCTCGATATGGGCTCGGTCGTAGCGGGCACGAAGTACCGCGGCGAGTTCGAGGACCGGTTGAAGAAAATCATGGATGAGATCCGCCAGGCCGGCAACATCGTGCTGTTCATCGACGAGCTGCACACGCTGATCGGCGCAGGCGGAGCGGAGGGCGCGATCGACGCCTCCAACATCCTCAAGCCGGCGCTGGCGCGCGGCGAGCTGCAGTGCATCGGCGCCACGACGCTGGACGAATACCGCAAGTACATCGAGAAGGACGCCGCGCTCGAGCGCCGCTTCCAGCCGATCACGGTCGACCAGCCGACGCCGGACGAGGCGATCCAGATCCTGCATGGCCTGCGCGACCGCTACGAGGCGCATCATCGCGTGAAAATTACCGACGAGGCGATCGAGGCGGCCGTCAAGCTGTCGGACCGCTACATCACGGACCGCTTCCTGCCGGACAAGGCGATCGACCTGATCGACGAGGCGAGCTCCAAGGTAAGGCTCCATACGTACACGATTCCGCCGGATCTCAAGCAGCTCGAAGGCCGGCTGGACGAAGTGCGCAAGGAGAAGGACGCCGCCGTGCAGAGCCAGGAGTTCGAAAAAGCGGCCGCGCTTCGCGATACCGAGCAGAAGATCCGCGAGGAGCTCGATACGACGAAAAACAGCTGGAAGGAAAAGCAGGGGCGCACCGATTCCGAAGTAACGCCGGACGACATCGCTCAGGTCGTCGCAGGCTGGACCGGCATCCCCGTCGTCAAGCTGGCGGAGGAGGAGACGCAGCGCCTGCTCAAAATGGAGGAGATCCTGCACGACCGCGTCATCGGGCAATCCGATGCGGTCAAGGCCGTCTCCCGCGCCGTGCGCCGCTCGCGCGCCGGACTCAAGGATCCGAAGCGCCCGATGGGCAGCTTCATCTTCCTCGGCCCGACGGGCGTCGGCAAGACGGAGCTCGCCCGCGCGCTGGCCGAGGCGATGTTCGGCGACGAGAACGCGGTCATCCGCATCGACATGTCGGAGTACATGGAGAAGCATTCGACGTCGCGTCTGGTCGGAGCGCCTCCGGGATACGTCGGCTATGAAGAAGGCGGCCAGCTGACCGAGAAGGTGCGCCGCAAGCCGTACTCCGTCGTCCTGCTCGATGAGATCGAGAAGGCGCATCCGGAAGTGTTCAACATCCTGCTGCAGGTGCTCGAGGATGGGCGTCTGACCGACTCCAAAGGCCGCGTCGTCGACTTCCGCAACACGCTCATCATCATGACGTCCAACGTCGGCGCCGATCAGATCAAGCGCAACTCGACGCTCGGCTTCACGGCAAGCCATGACGCGGGCCGCGAGTTCAACCAGATGAAGGACAAAGTGATGGGCGAGCTGAAAAAAAGCTTCCGTCCGGAGTTCCTGAACCGGATCGACGAGACGATCGTGTTCCACTCGCTGGGACAGGAGCATATCGCCCAGATCGTGACGCTCATGTCCGACGAGCTGCGCAAGCGGCTGCGCGAGCAGGAGGTGGACTTCGAGCTGACCGACAAGGCGAAGGAGTTCCTCGCCAAGGAAGGCTTCGACCCGGCATATGGCGCTCGTCCGCTGCGCCGCGCGATCCAGAAGCACATCGAGGACCGCCTGTCCGAGGAGCTGCTCATGGGCACGATCAAAAAAGGCTACATGCTCTTCATCGACGAGGAAGACGGCGGACTGACCGTCAAGCCTCATCCGGAGCACAAGCTGCCGGAGGAAGAGCCGGCCGCGAAATAAGCGGCGGCGAAGGTTGGCGGAGCCTGGCGCCCGGATCGCCGATCGGCGCTTCGGGCGGAAGGATCTGGTTTTGCGGAAGCCCCGGCCCTTTTCGGGCCGGGGGCTTTTGGCTTGGCCGCCAATGCGGGTAAGGAGAGGAAGAAGCCGAAGACGCCGGGCTTGCGCCGGACAAGGTCAAGACGAAAAGGCCGCGCTCATTTCCTTCTGAGGAATGAGAGCGGCCTTTTTGGCGATCCTAGGGCAGAGGGGATCGGCGGTCCGCTAGACGAGGAACGGCAGCGCCAGCATGCCGAGGAAGCCTCCGCTGATGCTGAGCCAAAGCAGGGCGTAGCGGTCGCGCAGGACACCTTTGCGAATGCAATGAAGCACCAGGCCGATAAAAAGAAGCGTCAGAGCGATAAGGGCGAGCTGGAGCAGATCGGACATGAGCGCATTCCTCCTGTTGCCGCTGCCGTGCGGGCACGGTCGGGCGGCCATTTGCTATCAGCATGGCCCAACGCTGAGCGAAATATTCGTATTGACGAAACGGAAAAGCGGTGCTATGATTCTTTTCATAGTAATTATATAGGAATTATAAACAATCGACCGGAGCAACCGGAGACGCAAGCCTGCAGCGCGAGAAGCCTGCCGCTATGCGTCTTTTTTGCTTATCGGAAGCGGAGCCGACCCTATGCTGAGGAGGCCTCCCGAGTACGGCTGCATGGATGCGGCCGCGCCCGCGGAGGCTTTTGCCGTTTTCCGGCCGGTCTTGCGGGAGAGAGGAGCTTGGGGATGGAGCAGAAGCAAATGCAATGGAACGCGGCGGTTCAGGGAGCGGCTGTTGAAAAGAGGAACCGCAGGAGGAGCCGCACGGCTGCCGCGCTTGCCACGGTGCTGTCGGCCGCGGTGCTGCTGACCGGATGCGGCGGCAACGAGGAGAAGAAGGCTGTCGCCGCCGGCAAGGACGGAGAGCCGGAGACGCTGGAGCTGAGGTACCAGGGCTCGGTCGGATCGGTGACGTTTCCGGAGCTGGCCGAGGATCTCGGCTATCTGGCCCCGGTCAAGCTCAAGTGGATCGGCAATACGACGAGCGGCCCGCAGGACATCCAGACGGCGGCGACGGGCCAGTCCGACTTCGGCGGAGCGTTCAACGGCGCGATCATCAAGCTGATCTCGGCGGGCGCGCCGATCCGCTCGGTCATCAGCTACTACGGCATGGACGAATTGACATACAACGGGTATTTCGTGCTGGAGGACAGCCCGATCCGCAGCGCCCGCGATTTGATCGGCAAGAAGGTCGGCATGAATACGCTCGGCGCCCATGCCGAATTCGTGCTCAAGGAGTACCTGAAGCGCGGAGGGCTCAGCGACGACGAGATCAAGCAGGTGACGCTCGTCGCGCTGCCGCCGGTCAATACAGAGCAGTCGCTGCGCGCGGGGCAGATCGATGTCGCCGTGCTTGGCGGCATCCTGCGCGACCATGCGCTGGAGCGGGGCGGAGTGCGCAAGCTGTTCAGCGATTTCGAGCTGTTCGGGGCGCAGAGCGCAGGCACGATCGTTTTTACGAAAAAATTCATCGCGGACAATCCGAACACGGTGCGCAAATTCGTCGAAGGCACGTCCAAGGCGATCGAATGGGCGCGCACGCAGCCGAGGGAGACGGTCATCCAGCGCGCTCAGGACATCGTGGCGAAGCGCGGCCGGGAGGAGAGCGGAGACAACCTGAAGTTCTGGAAATCGACGAGCGTCGCCGGCAAGGGCGGCACGATCCGTCCGGAGGAGTTCGAGATCTGGCGCAAATGGCTGGAGGCGAGCGGCGACAAGAAGGCGGCCGGCGTGAAGCTCGAGGACCTGTACACGAACGAGTTCAATCCCTACGCGGAGGAAGACGAGAAGGACACCGGCAAGTAAAACGGCCCAAGCCGAAAAAGGAGAGGGATGCGGATGAGCGAACGGCGGGAAGACGGCAAGCGGGAGGCTCGGCAGGCGGAAGGGCAGACGGAAGGGCAGGGCGAAGCGTCGGAAGCGGGAGCGAGAGGGGCGGCGGCGACACCGGGACTGGACCGGGAAGCGGAGAGCCGGGGAGCGGACGGAGCGTCCCCGACATCGGAACCGGTCCGGGAAGCGGCCAAGATCCGGTTTCAGGACGTGACGAAAAAGTTTCTCGTGCGCGAAGGCAAGGAGGTCAAGGAGTTCACGGCCGTCGACGGGCTCGATCTGGACGTGCGGCCGGGCGAGTTCATGGCGGTCGTCGGGCCGAGCGGATGCGGCAAGTCGACGCTGCTCGACCTGCTCGCCGGCCTGTCCCGCCCGACCTCGGGGCAGATCCTGCTCGACGGGCGGCCGGTGACGGGACCGGGCATGGACCGCGGCATCGTCTTCCAGCAATATGCGCTGTTTCCGTGGCGGACCGCGCAGGCGAACATCGAGTTCGGCCTGGAGGCGAAAGGAATCGGAGCCAGGGAGCGGCGCGAGCGGGCCCGTCACTATTTGGCCCTCGTCGGCTTGAGCGGCTTCGAGGGACGCTATCCGCATGAGCTGTCCGGCGGCATGAAGCAGCGGGTGGCGATCGCGCGCAGCCTTGCCTTCGATCCGGAGGTGCTGCTCATGGATGAGCCGTTCGCGGCGCTCGACGCGCAGACGCGCGAGAGCCTGCAGGCGGAGCTGCTCCGCATCTGGGAGCAGACGGGCAAGACGATCCTGTTCATCACCCACGGGATCGACGAGGCGGTCTATCTCGGCCAGCGGGTCGCCGTCATGACGGCGCGGCCGGGGCGCATCAAGCGGATCGTCGACATCCCGCTCGGGCGGCGCTCCGAGGAGGAGGATACGCGCTCCGCGGCGGCGTTCGGCGAGCTGCGGCACGAGATCTGGAGCGAGCTGCGCGAGGAGGTGCGGCTCTCGCAGTCGCAGGACGGCGCGCCGACGGAGGAGCGCGCCGCCAGGTAGCCTCCGGCGGCCGAGTGCCGGAGGCTTGCCCAGAGCGGATTTTCGGGCGGACCGGCTGACGGAGGATCGGATAAGGGCGCGGACCGCTGCGGACGCGCCGACAAGCGAAGGGAGCGATGGCAATGAGCGTGAACAAAGCGGCGGCAAGAAGCATCCCGTCCCGGGCCGGAACGGCGCCGGAAGGCGCTGCGGCTGCGGGCCGGGAGACGACCGGGGCCGGACGCGCCGCTGCGGCGGATCGGCCTGCGGCCGAGAGGCTGGAGGCGAGCCGGACGGGCGGGAGCAGAGCAGCGGCGACGGCCGAAAAGGCCGCGGCTGCGGTCGGAGCGTCCCGGCCTGCGGCGGCGCGGCGATCGGCCGCATGGACGATCGGTAAGGCGGCGGCAAAGGCGCTGCGGGGCTCGGCGGCGATCGCCGCGCTAGCGCTCGTCTGGGAGACGGCTCCCCGCCTCGGTCTGGTGGATGCGACGTTCCTGCCTCCGCTGTCGGAGGTGCTGAGGGCGTGGGGAGAGCTGGCCGTCTCCGGCTCGCTGCTGGAAAACTTCCAGGCGAGCATCGTCCGGTCGGTCAGCGGGCTGCTGCTGGCGGTCGCGATCGCGATCCCGCTCGGGCTGGCGATCGGCTACTCGCGGACGGCGGCGCTGCTGCTCGGGCCGGTGCTGGAGCTGTTCCGCAATACGGCGGCGCTGGCGCTGCTGCCTGTATTCATCCTGATCCTTGGCATCGGAGAAACGTCGAAGATCTCGATCGTGCTGTTCGCCTGCACCTGGCCGATCCTGCTCAATACGGTGAGCGGCGTGCGCGGCGTCGATCCGCTGCTCGTCAAGTCGGCGCGCTCGCTCGGGCTGCCGCCGTTCCAGCTGTTCTGGAAGGTCATCCTGCCGGCATCGCTGCCGTCGGTGTTCACAGGCATCCGGCTGGCGGGCGCCTCGTCGATTCTCGTGCTGATCGCCGCCGAGATGGTCGGGGCCAAGGCCGGGCTCGGCTACCTGATCAACTATACGCAGTACAACTTTCAGATTCCGGAGATGTACGCCGGCATCCTGACCATTTCCGCGCTCGGGCTGCTCATCAACCATGGGCTCGTGCTGCTGGAGCGCCGCTTCTCCGGCTGGAAGGCGAATGCCGAGCGCTGAATAAGCGGACGGGATGGACGGCCGGCGCGTCGTCATGCAAGCCATTGAACGAGGAGGAACGATAGATATGGCAAGAAAAGAAAAGCTGCGCCTCGGCGCATTCCTGATGATTCCGGGTCATCATGTCGCTTCGTGGAGATACGAGCACAGCAACGCCGAGGGCGTGCTGGACTACGGCTTCTACCGGCAGGCGGCGAAGACGGCGGAGCGCGGCAAGTTCGACATGGTGTTCCTGGCCGACGGCTATGCCGTCCACGAGCGCTTCCCGCAGGCGCTGGAGCAGGCGGTGCAGGTGCGGCTGGAGCCGCTGACGCTGCTGTCGGCGCTGGCCGCGGACACGGAGCGGATCGGGCTGGCCGGCACCGTGTCGACGACGTACAACGAGCCCTTTCACGTCGCGCGCAAGTTCGCCTCGCTCGACTACATCAGCCGCGGGCGGGCCGCCTGGAACGTGGTGACGAGCAATACCGAGGACGAGGCGCGCAACTTCAGCCGCGACAAGCATCTGCTGCATGAGCTGCGCTACGAGCGGGCCGAGGAGTTCGTCGACGTCGTGCGCCGGCTGTGGGACGGCTGGGAGGACGGCGCGCTGCTGGCGGACAAGGAAGGAGCGCGCTTCGCCGACCGCTCGAAAATCCACCGGACCGACCATCAGGGCAAGTGGTTCCAGGTGCAGGGACCGCTCAACGTCGCCCGTCCGCCGCAGGGCCATCCGGTCGTCATCCAGGCCGGCGCCTCGGAGCCGGGCAAGGAGCTGGCCGCCCGCACGGCGGAGGTCATCTTCACCGCTTGGCAGACGCTGGAGGAGGCGCAGGCGTTTTACCGCGACGTGAAGGGCCGGCTCGCCCGCTACGGCCGGCAGCCGGCGGATTTGAAGATCATGCCGGGCGTCTTTCCGATCATCGGACGTACGGAGGAGGAGGCGCGCGAGAAAAAGGCCCGGTTCGAGGAGCTGATTCCAGTCGAGGCCGGCGTCGCGCTGCTGTCGGGGCTGATCAGCTTCGACCTGAGCCCGTATCCGGTCGACGGGCCGCTGCCGGAGCTGCCGCAGCTGGAGCAGGTGAACGGCGGCAAGAGCCGCTTCCTGCTGCTCAAGGATATCGCCGACCGCGACGGGCTGACGATCCGCCAGCTGTACCAGCGCATCGCCGGGGCGCGCGGCCATCGCGAGATTCTCGGCACGCCGGCGCAGATCGCCGACCAGCTGCAGGAATGGTTCGAGAACGAGGCGGCGGACGGCTTCAACATCATGCCTCCTTACCTGCCGGGCGGGCTGGAGGACTTCGTCGACCTCGTCGTGCCGGAGCTGCAGCGGCGCGGCCTGTTCCGGACGGAATACGAAGGCGAGACGCTGCGCGACCGCCTCGGCCTGCGGCGTCCGGACAACAGCTTCGCCGCCAAGCCGGCCGGCAGCAGCGCGAGCGCCGGCTGAGCCGAGCTGGCTTGCGGCCGGCTGGAGGGCCCCTGAAGGGGGAGCTCTCCAGCCGGCCTTTTGGCGTGCGCTGCTGCTGGTCCAGCCCGCAGCCCGCAGTCCAGCCCGCAGCCCGGCCAGCGTCGGCCAGCGTCGACCTTGCACCGGCCGGCGTCGGGCGCTGGCTGGCGCTGGTCGAGCCGGACGCCAAAGGGCCGATGAGGGCGCCTCAGCCCGGCAGCCATAGCGGAGAAAGGGCTCCGAGCAGCTGCGCGGCGGCGACGGCGGCCCAGAGCAGGCCGGCCGCGAGCGGACGGCGCCGGCTGCGCAGCTGCAGCGCCGCGCCGATCCCGAGCAGGATGGCGGAGAAGAGCAGAAAAGCTTGCATGCAGAAAACCTCCCGTCAAGAAGCGTCGATAGATCCAGTCTAATCGGCGCTTCTTAACGGGAGGCTTTTGAAGTTCTTAGGAAATTCTTAAAGCGGCAGGCGCACGATGAATTCGGTCCGGCGCTTCGAGCTGGCGGCCTCGATGACGCCGCCGTGCAGGTCGACGATGCTTTTGACGATGGCGAGGCCGAGGCCGCTGCCCCCGGTCTGCCGCGAGCGGGAGGCGTCGACGCGATAGAAGCGGTCGAACAGCCGCGGCAGATGGCTCGGCGGGATCGGCTCTCCGTAATTGCGGAAGACGACCTCGGCCATCGGCGCTGCGGTTTCGTTCGGCATCGCCGCCTGGTCCGCCGCTGCGTCAGCTTCTTCTTCATCCGGCGAAGCCGATCCGGCTGCCGGACGTACATAAATATCGACTGCGCCGCCGGAGGCTCCGTAGCGGATGGCGTTGGTCAGCAGATTTTCGAATACGCGCAGCAGCAGCTCCGGATCGGCCTGGACGAGCAGCGGCTGTCCGGACGGATGGACCCGGCAGGCCATGCCGGCTTCCTCCAGCAGCGGCTCGTACTCGTCGGCGAGCTGGCGCAGGAACGGATTCAAGTCGACCGGCTCCGCCTGCAGCGGCATCGACCCGCCCGCGACGCGCGTGTACTCGAACAGGTCGTCGATGAGCTTGCGCAGCACGAGCGCCTTGTCGTAGGCGATGTCGACGTACTGGCGCAGCTCCAGCTCGTCGCGGTAGCGGTCTTTCTGGATATATTCGAGAAAGCCGAGAATCGACGTGAGCGGCGTGCGCAGGTCGTGCGAGACGCCGGTGATGAGGTCGTTCTTGGCCTGCGCGGCCGACCGCTCCTCCTGCTGGGCGATGGCGAGCCGGCGAGCCATCTCGTTGACGCTGCGGGAGACGGCCCCGAGCTCGTCGGCGCTGTCGTCCTCGATGCGATGCGCCAGGTCGCCGCCGGCGATCTGCTGCAGCCCGTCCGTGATGGCGTCGAACCGCTGCAGGAAGCGGCGCGACATCCAGAAGAACAGGCCGAGGAACAGCGCCGTTCCGGCGGCGAGCATGATCGGCAAGGATCCGATGCCGTTGATGGCGGCGACGAGCAGGCGGGTAATGGGAAAGGAGCGGCTCGGATTGTAGCGCAGCAGCAGCCCCGAGAGGAAATAGCCGAGCCAGACGAGCGCGGCCATCGCCGCCAGGCTGAGCGCGAAGCGCAGCAGCAGCTTCCACAGGAACGTCTGCAGCATGCGGGTCATCATCGGCCGAGCTTCTCCAGCTTGTAGCCGACGCCCCAGACGGTCTTGATGTAGCGCGGCTGCCTCGGGTCCGCCTCGATCTTCTCGCGCAGCTTGCGGATATGCACCATGACGGTGTTGGCCGACTCGTAGAACGGCTCCTGCCAGACGAGCTCGTACAACTGCTCCATGCTGTAGACGCGGCCGGGGTGTCGCAGCAGCAGCTCCAGGATGCCGAACTCGCGCGGAGTGAGGCGGATCTCCTCGTCCTCGACGGTCACCTCGCGCGTCATCGTGTCGAGCGCGATGCCGTCATGGCGGAGCACCGTAGACGGCTGCGCCGCGGCGCCGGTCTCCGCCGGACGGAGCGCGGCATAGCGCCGCAGCTGGCTCTTGATGCGCGCGACGAGCTCGAGCGGGCTGAACGGCTTGGTCACATAGTCGTCGGCGCCGACGCTCAGGCCGTGGATCTTGTCGATCTCCTCGCTTTTGGCCGACAGGAAGATGATCGGCATCTGGCGGCGCTCGCGGATCGCGAGGCAGATCTCGATGCCGCTCGCGCCGGGCATCATGATGTCGAGCACGACGAGATCGACCGGCTCGCGCTCGATGATCGCCAGCGCCTCCTCCCCGCTTGAGGCGGTCCGCAGGCGCACCTTTTCCGATTGGAGATAGAGGCTGATGAGCTTGATGATCTCGGCTTCGTCGTCGATGATCAGCACCGTCTGCTCGTTCATAGGCGTTCGACTTCCTTTCGATCGGCCGCCTTTTCCGCGGCTCGATCAGCTTTTTTGCCCGTTCGCCTTTATGGAAGGGGCTTGAAATGGTAAACTTTGAAGGATACGTCATACGTTCAAGGAGCCTGATGTGGCCAAGGTAAAAATCAAGTTCGCCTGCACGTCGTGCGGCACGGAATCGCCCAAGTGGCTGGGCAAGTGCCCTGGCTGCGGCGAATGGAACACGATGGTAGAGGAAAAGGAAACGGTTGTCAAGACGGCCGGGGTCGGCTTGTCCGCCCCGATGTCCCGCGGGACGAAAGAAAAGCCGCGTTCCATCATAGATATCAATACGGGTCAGGAGCCCCGCATCGAGAGCACCATCGGCGAGCTGAACCGCGTGCTCGGCGGCGGCGTCGTGCCGGGCTCGCTCATCCTCGTCGGAGGCGATCCCGGCATCGGCAAGTCGACGCTGCTGCTGCAGGCATCCCATGCCTTGGCCGCGGCCGGACTCAAGGTGCTGTACATCTCGGGCGAGGAGTCGATCCGCCAGACCAAGCTGCGCGCCGACCGGCTCGGCGCGCTCGCCGAGTCGCTGTATGTACTGTGCGAGACCAATATGGAGCATATTAACGAGGCGATCGAGTCGGTTGGACCGGATTTCCTCGTCATCGACTCCATCCAGACCGTCTACGATCCGAGCGTGCCTTCGGCTCCGGGCAGCGTCGCCCAGGTGCGCGAATGCACGGCGCATTTCATGCGCTCGTCCAAGATCGGCGGCATCGCGACGGTGCTGGTCGGCCATGTGACCAAGGAAGGCGCCATCGCCGGTCCGCGCCTGCTGGAGCATATGGTGGACTGCGTCCTTTATTTCGAGGGAGAGCGGCATCATTCCTACCGGCTGCTGCGGGCGGTCAAAAACCGCTTCGGCTCGACCAACGAGATCGGCATCTTCGAAATGGGCGAGGACGGCCTGCGCGAGGTCGCCAATCCGTCCGAGCTGTTCCTGTCGGAGCGCCCGCTCGGCGTCTCCGGCTCGACCGTCGTCGCCAGCATGGAGGGGACGCGTCCGGTGCTCGTGGAGCTGCAGGCGCTCGTCGCGCCGACGCATTTTCCGTCGCCGCGGCGGATGTCCGCCGGCTTCGACCATCACCGGATGGCGCTCATCATCGCCGTGCTGGAGAAGCGGATGGGCCTGTTCCTGCAGACGCAGGACGCCTATCTCAACGCCGCCGGCGGGGTGCGGCTCGACGAGCCGGCCGTAGACCTGGCGGCGGCGGTCGCCATCGCCTCCAGCTTCAAGGACGCGCCGACGAAGCCGGACGACGTCATTTTCGGCGAGGTCGGCCTGACCGGCGAGGTGCGCGCCGTGTCGCGGGCGGAGCAGCGGGTCAAGGAAGCGCAGAAGCTCGGCTTCAAGCGGGTGATCCTGCCGGAAAAGAGCCTCAAGGGCTGGAAGCCGCCTGACGATATCAAGATCGTAGGCGTCAATACGGTTGCGGAAGCGCTCCGCGCGGCGCTTGAATAGGGGGACTACCATACCGATGAAGGAAACCAAAGAGAACGAAATCACAAACCAGCTGCTGCAGCTGGTCGCGCCCGGAACGGCGTTCCGCGACGGACTCGACAACGTGCTGCGGGCCAAGACCGGCGCGCTGCTCGTCGTCGGCTACAGCCCGGAGGTGATGGAGGTCGTCGACGGGGGCTTTTCGATCAACTGCGAGTTCTCGCCGAACTATCTCTACGAGCTCGCCAAGATGGACGGCGCGATCATCCTCAGCGAGGACCTGAAACGCATCCTTTATGCCAATACCCAGCTCATCCCCGACTCGTCGATTCCGTCGATCGAGACGGGCATCCGCCACCGCACCGCGGAGCGGGTCGCCAAGCAGACCGGACGGCTTGTCGTCTCGATCTCGCAGCGGCGAAACATCATCACGCTGTACATGGGCAGCCTGCGCTATTCGCTCAAGGACATGGGCGTCATCCTGACGAAGGCCAACCAGGCGATCCAGACGCTCGAGAAGTACAAGGCGGTGCTCAAGCAGTCGTTCACGAACCTGTCGGCGCTGGAGTTCGAGGAGCTCGTGACGCTGCAGGAGGTCGCGCATGTCATCCATCGCGTCGAGATGGTGCTGCGCATCAAGATGGAGATCAAGCGCTACGTCAACGAGCTCGGCACGGAAGGCCGCCTCATCAGCATGCAGATGGAGGAGCTGATCGGCGGCGTCGAGGAGGACGCCTGGTTCCTGCTGAAGGACTACGCGCGCGACAACAGCGACGAGCGGCTGCGCGAGGTGCGCGCGGGGCTCAAGAAGCTGAGCAACGACGAGCTGATGGACGCCCCGCATGTGATCCGGCTGCTCGGCTATCCGCAAGGAGCCGCGATCGCCGACGAGGCAGTGCAGCCGCGCGGCTATCGCCAGATGTACCGCATCCCGAGGCTGCCTCTGGTCATCATGAACAACCTGATCGAGCGCTTCGGCAACCTGCCGAACATCGTCATGGCGACGATCGCCGAGCTCGACGAGGTGGACGGCATCGGCGAGGTGCGCGCCCGCGCGATCAAGGAAGGGCTGCGCCGCATCCAGGATCAAATGTTCATTGACAGGCAAATCTGATTCCCCTAGAATGGGGGAATGCCATGCGGCCTGAATGGATGAACGTGGAAAAATTTCCATGCCTGACTTCAAGCTTCGCCGGGCATAGTAGAGATGAGGTGGAAGCAAGTGTTCGCAAAGTCGTTGCCGAGCCTTTTTACGATAGGAAACCTGTTCCTCGGGATTGTGTCGATCATTCTCGTGTTCAATGATAAACCGGAGATGGCGGCGATGATGGTCATCATCGCCATGCTGCTCGACGGCGTGGACGGACGCGTCGCCCGCGCGCTGGGCGTGACGAGCGAGTTCGGCAAGGAGCTCGATTCCTTGTCGGACGTCATCTCCTTCGGCGTCGCGCCGGCCTTCATCATGTACGTCGTCGCCTTCCAGGAGCTGAACTCCGACGCGGCCTCGTGGATCGTCACCGCGATCTTCCCGATCTGCGGCGCGCTCCGGCTGGCCCGCTTCAACGTCGTCAGCAACGTCGCGCCGGGCTATTTCATCGGCTTGCCGATTCCGGCCGCGGGCGGAATCCTGGCGACGCTGGCGCTGTTCCACAACGACATCCAGCCATGGGTGCTCATGGCGAGCACGCTCGGCCTGGCGCTGCTCATGGTCAGCACGGTCAAGTACCCGAACTTCAAGAAGATCGGCCTGCCCAAGAGCGCGATCTGGAGCATCCCGGTCGTCGTCGGCATCGCCGTCGTGCTGGGCATCGCGTTCCCGGACCAGCTGAGCAAGATCATCTTCGTGCCGCTGCTCCTGTACGCGCTCTACGGCCTAAAAAAAAACGTTAATGTCCAAGGACGTCTTCGCCGCCGCCGCCGCGCGCAGGGCGACGAGGACCTCGAGGAGCGTCGCCGCAAGAGGCGCAGCGTCTAGGATCGCAAGATCCTCGAACGAAAAAAATCCAGGCATCCGCTGCAAGCGGACGGCCTGGATTTTTTGCTTTTCAAGCGGATCTAGGTGAGATTGAAGACGCCGAGCGTAGAGCACTTGTCGGATTCGGCCTTGACGACCTCGTCCAGGTCGATGTCCAGCAGGTTGCAGAGGGCGGACATGTAGAACAGGTTGCGTCCAAGCTCCGCCTTGAGCACGTCTCGGCAGTTCTCGCATACGGCGCCGTCCATGTGGGACTCGAGCAGCCGCTTGGCCGTCTCCAGCTCCGGCTCCTCGGAATAATGCTGCCTGGACGCCTGGATCTCGATGCAGCCGCATTCCGTGACGGCCTTGGCCACGGCGCGGTTCACCGCCGCTCCAGTCTGGCCGAACTTGGACAGCACGTCCAGCACGCTGCGGTGGCGCAATATCAGTTCCGATACCTGCTCCTGAAAATCGTGAAGCGTTGGTGCGCTCATCGTACCCACCTCTTTCGCGAAGGTTTCGTTTGAAGTAAAGGCTATCCCCATTATACAGCGCCTCCTTCCGAAAACAAAAAGCATTTGCCCATTATGAGAAATCCTTCATGACGTCAGGCAGCGGCTGCCGCCCTTCCTTTCCATGCGGCCGCGCGCCGTGCCGCTCGGGCGGTTTAGCCTTCGCCGGATTGGAACATACTGGCTAATGGAGGTGGCGACTAAGCTATGGTAAAACGTATTCTGCAATTACTCGGACTTGTATTTGGCGGCATGCTGGGCTCCCAGGCGGGCATCGGCGCCGGTGGCAGCCTCCCGGCTGGCATGGGCTACAGCGCCTTGGCCGGGAGCTACGGCTCCATGGGCTATTATCTGGGACTCGGGGTCGGCGCGTTCTGCGGCCTGCTGCTCGCGACCGCGCTCGCCGGGCAGGCGCAGCGGCTGCTCGGGGAAGGCGCGCGGCGAGCCGCCGAGCTGCCTGCGGCCGACCTGCTCGCCGGCGCGGCCGGACTGACCTGCGGCCTCGTGCTGTCGGCGCTGCTCTACCCGTCGGTCTCGCGCCTGCCGGAGTCGGCGGCGATGATCGCGCCCGCGCTGCTGACGCTCGGCCTCGGCTATGTCGGGTTGACGGTCGGCCTTCGCAAGAAGGAGGAGCTGACCGCCGGACTGACGGCGCTGCTGCAGCCGAAGGCGGCGCCGGAGCCGGAGAAGGTCGAGCCGGTCAACTTCGAAGAGCATAAGATCATGGACACGAGCGTCATCATCGACGGCCGGATCGCGGACATCTGCAAGACCGGCTTCATCGAGGGCACGCTCGTCATCCCGGAGTTCGTCCTGGAGGAGCTGCAGCATATCGCCGACTCGTCGGATCTGCTCAAGCGCAACCGCGGACGCCGCGGCCTCGACATCCTGAACAAGATCCAGAAGGAGCTCGACGTCAAGGTGCTCATCTACGAGGGCGACTTCGAGGATGTGAGCGAGGTGGACAGCAAGCTCGTGAAGCTGGCGAAGCTGCTGCGCGGCAAGGTGCTGACCAACGACTTCAACCTCAACAAGGTGTGCGAGCTGCAGGGCGTGTCGGTGCTGAACATCAACGATCTCGCCAACGCCGTCAAGCCGGTCGTGCTGCCGGGCGAGGAGATCGTCGTGCAGATCATCAAGGACGGCAAGGAGCATGGACAAGGCGTCGCCTATCTCGACGACGGCACGATGATCGTCGTCGAGGGCGGACGCGACTACATCGGCATGACGATGGAGGTGCTCGTGACGAGCGTGCTGCAGACGTCGGCGGGAAGGATGATCTTCGCCAAGCCCAAGCTGTTGGAAAAAGCGCTGTAACGAGGTATGATAAGGAAATGAACGTTACAGCGGGATGTGAGCAAACATGAAGGACGGCAAGGAGCCGGCGAAGCGGGCTTCGAGGCTTCGTCCGCAGAGCGGGGCGGCCGCCGGCGAGGCTGCGGCTGGAGCGCCGGACGCTTCGGAGCCGCGCTGGGGGGCGGTCGTCGTCGCCGCCGGCCGCGGCACGCGGATGGGCACGGCCGAGAGCAAGCAGTTTCTCGAGCTCGGCGGCAAGCCGCTGCTGATCCATTCGCTGGAGCTGCTGCAGGGGATGGACGAGGTCGCCGAGATCGTGCTCGTGACCGGAGCTTCGGATGTGGAGCGGTGCCGCGACTGGTGCCGCTCCTATCGCTTGTCCAAGGTGGCGGCGGTGCTGGAGGGCGGCAGCGAGCGGCAGCACAGCGTGCGGCTCGGACTGCGCGGTCTCGGGACGGAGTGGGCGCTCGTCCACGACGGGGTGCGGCCGCTCGTCACCGCTGCCGCCGTGCGGGCCTGCCTGCGACGGGCCGAGCAGACGGGAGCGGCCGTGCTGGCCGTGCCGGTCAAGGACACGATCAAGCAGGCGGACGAGCACGGAGTCATCGTCGCCACGCCGGACCGAAGCAGCTTGTGGGCGATCCAGACGCCGCAGGCTTTTCGCCGTGTCCGGCTGCTGGAAGCCCATGAGCAGGCGCTTGCGAGCGGCTTTCTCGGCACGGACGACGCGATGGCGGTAGAGCGGCTCGGCGATCCGGTGTCGGTCGTCGAGGGCGAATATACGAACATCAAGATCACGACGCCGGAGGATCTCCCGTACGCGGAGTTCCTGCTGGCGCGGCGGGAGAGGGGAACGGAATCATGATTCGGATCGGACAAGGCTTTGACGTGCATCAGCTGGTGGAGGGACGTCCGTGCATCATCGGAGGCGTGACGATTCCGTTCGAAAAGGGGCTGCTCGGCCACTCCGACGCGGACGTGCTGCTGCATACGGTGGCGGACGCGCTGCTCGGCGCGCTTGCGCTCGGCGACATCGGCAAGCATTTTCCCGACACGGACCCCGCGTTCAAGGACGCGGACAGCCTGAAGCTGCTGGAGCAGGTGTGGGGGCTGATCAAGGAGCGGGGCTGGCGCCTCGGCAACCTCGACTGCACGATCATCGCCCAGGCGCCCAAGATGGCGCCGCATATTCCGGCGATGGTCGAGATCATCGCGCGCGCGCTCGAGGCGCAGCCGGATCAAGTCAACGTCAAGGCGACGACGACCGAGAAGCTCGGCTTCCCCGGACGCGGCGAGGGCATCGCCGCGCAGGCGGTTGTCTGCCTCGTGCAGGGTGTGCTATGATGGCACTTATTTTAAGAGGCTGAACGAAAAGGGGAAACCGACATGGCACAAAACGAAGTCCGCGTCCGCTACGCGCCGTCGCCGACGGGACATCTGCATATCGGCAACGCGCGCACCGCGCTGTTCAACTACCTGTACGCCCGCCGCCACGGCGGCAAGTTCATCGTGCGCATCGAGGATACGGACGTCAAGCGCAACGTGGCCGGCGGCGAGGAGAGCCAGCTCAAGTTCATGGCCTGGCTCGGCATTACCTGGGATGAGAGCGTCGATGTCGGCGGCGGCTATGGCCCGTATCGGCAGACGGAGCGGCTCGACATCTACCGCGAATACTGGCAGGACCTGCTGGACCGCGGCCTGGCGTACCGCTGCTACTGCACCGAGCAGGAGCTCGAGCAGGAGCGCGAGGAGCAGGCCGCGCGCGGCGAGACGCCGCGCTACTCGGGCCGCCACCGCGACCTGACGCCGGAGCAGCAGGCCGCCTTCGAGGCGGAAGGCCGCGTGGCGAGCATCCGCTTCCGCGTGCCGGAGAACCGGACCTACGAGTGGAACGATATGGTAAAAGGCCTGATCCGCATCGACACGAGCGAGACGGGCGACTTCGTCATCGTCAAGAAGGACGGCATTCCGACGTACAACTTCGCGGTGGCGGTCGACGACCATCGGATGAAGATCTCGCATGTGCTGCGGGGCGAGGACCATATCTCCAACACGCCGCGCCAGCTCATGATCTACGAGGCGCTCGGCTGGGAGCCGCCGCTGTTCGCGCACATGACGCTGATCGTCAACGAGCAGCGCAAGAAGCTGAGCAAGCGCGACGAGTCGATCATCCAGTTCATCGAGCAGTACGAGCAGCTCGGCTACTTGCCGGAGACGCTGTTCAACTTCATCGCGCTGCTCGGCTGGTCGCCGGAGGGCGAGCAGGAGCTGTTTACGCGCGAGCAGCTCGTCGAGGCGTTCGACGCCGACCGGCTGAGCAAGAGCCCGGCGGTATTCGACACGAACAAGCTCGCCTGGATGAACGGCGAATACATCAAGCAGCTCGAGCTGCCGCGTCTCGTCGACCTGTGCCTGCCGCATCTGCAGCAGGCGGGCCGCGTCAGCGCCGAGCCGGACGCGCGCGAGCGCGAGTGGGCGGCCGACCTGATCGCCCTGTACCGCGAGAAGCTGCGCTGGGGCGCGGAGATCGTGCCGCTGACCGAGCTGTTCTTCCTCGAATCGTACGAGGACGAGGCGGAGGCGCGCGAGGTGCTGGCGGAGGAGACGGTGCCGCAGGTGCTGTCGGCGTTCCTTGCGGGCATCCAGACGATCGAGCCGGAGGCTTGGAGCGAGGAGGGCGTCAAAGCGCTCATCAAGTCCGTGCAGAAGGAGACCGGCTGCAAGGGCAAGGCGCTGTTCATGCCGATCCGCGCCGCCGTCACCGGCCAGACGCACGGTCCGGACCTGAACCGCACGATCGTGCTGCTCGGACGCGGCAAAGTGGAAAGCCGCCTGCGCGCGCGCCTGCAGGGCTGAGCCCGGAGCGGGCACCTTGCGCTTTGCCGCTTATGGAGTATACTAAAGGTAATTCAAGCACCGATACCGACCGGCTTTGAACAGGATCGGATCGCCATGCCCGGGATTGCAGAGAGGACCTCCGCCATGCAGCCGGCCCGCCCGTTTTCGCGGCGCCGCCGAGTGCAGCGGCGGCTGCGAGAGGTCCATCCCGGCGGCGAATCCGCTGCACCTGCGAGCCTTGCTCCGAGCCCGCTCCCTGCGGTCCGCCACGCGGCCGACACAGGCGAGCCGGGGGTAGGCGGCAACGTCCGGCCTTCGTTACAGGCCCGAGAGTCAGGATTGTCCGCGCCGCGGACGGTTCTGAACCGCAGAGTGGAACCGCGCCATCGACGCCTCTGCAGCCCTTGGGCTGCAGAGGCTTTTTTTCATCCTGACGCACGTCCTGTCGTCAAGGCTGAATGGGGGGGTAGAGACATGATTCGCCACATCAAATCCGATATTCGGGCCGTATTCGACAACGATCCCGCCGCGCGCAGCATTTTCGAGGTCGTCTTCACGTACTCGGGCCTGCACGCGATCTGGGCGCATCGGATCGCGCACGCGCTGTTCAAGCGCCGGCTGTTCACGCTGGCGCGCATCGTCTCGCAGGTGAGCCGGTTCATGACCGGCATCGAGATCCATCCCGGCGCCCGCGTCGGCGACCGGCTGTTCATCGACCACGGCATGGGCGTGGTCATCGGGGAAACCTGCGAAATCGGCGACGATGTCGTCATTTACCAGGGGGTCACGCTCGGGGGCACGGGCAAGGAGAAGGGCAAGCGCCATCCGACGATCGGCAGCAACGTCGTCATCGGCTCCGGCGCGAAGGTGCTCGGCTCGTTCCGGGTCGGCGACAACTGCAACATCGGGTCCAACTCGGTCGTGCTGAGAGAGGTGCCGGACAACAGCACCGTCGTCGGCAACCCCGGGCGCATCGTCAAGCGCAACGGCCTCAAGGTCGGGGATCGACTGGACCATGCGAAGCTGCCCGATCCGGTCATCGAGATGTTCCGAAGCATGCAGAACGAGATCAATCTCCTGAGGACGCAAGTGAGCGAGCTGCGCGAGAGCGCGGCGGAGCGGGACGTCCGGGAGCATCATGAGCGGCAGGTCAGGCTGCCGGTAGGCGGAGGGGAGCAGCAGCGATGAGTCTGCAGATCTACAATACGATGAGCCGGAGGCAGGAAGAGTTCATCTCCCAGCAGCCGGGTAAAGTAAAGATGTACGTGTGCGGCCCGACCGTATACGACTATATCCATATCGGCAACGCGCGTCCGGCGATTTTTTTCGACGTCGTTCGCCGCTACCTGGAGGCGGTCGGCTATGAGGTCGACTACCTCGTCAACTTCACCGATGTCGACGACAAGCTGATCCGCAAGGCGGAGCAGCTCGGCACGACGGTGCCGGAGGTGGCCGAGCGCTTCATCGAGGCGTTCTACGAGGACACGGAGCGGCTGGGCGTGCGCCGGGCGACGCGCAATCCGCGCGTCATGGAGCATATTCCGCAGATCGTCGCCTTCATCGGCGAGCTGGTCGACAAGGGCGCGGCATACCCGAGCGGCGGCGACGTGTATTTCCGCACCAAGTCGTTCGCCGCATACGGCCAGCTGTCCCATCAAAACCTCGAGGAGCTGCAGCTCGGCATCCGCATCGGCATCGACGAGCGCAAGGAGGACCCGCAGGACTTCGTGCTCTGGAAAGGCGCCAAGCCCGGCGAGATCAGCTGGGAAAGCCCTTGGGGAGCGGGACGGCCGGGCTGGCATATCGAGTGCTCGGCGATGGCCCGCGAATACCTGGGCGATACGCTGGACATCCACGGCGGCGGCCATGACCTGCAGTTCCCGCATCACGAATGCGAGTGCGCGCAGTCGGAGTCGCTGACGGGAAAGCCGCTGTCGCATTATTGGATGCACAACGGATTCATCAACATCGACAATCAGAAAATGTCGAAGTCGCTCGGCAACGGCATCACCGTGAATGAGCTGCTGAAGCGCATCAAGCCGGAGGCGATCCGCTACTTCATGCTGTCGGGCCATTACCGCGCGCCGCTCAACTTCAGCGACGACACGGTGGAGCAGGCGCTCGGCAGCGTGGAGCGCATCGCCAACTGCCGCGTCAACCTGGAGCATCGGCTCGGCGCCGTCGATCCGGACGGCTCCGGCGCAGCAGGCTGGCATGCGCGGCTGGACGCGCCGGTCGGCGCGCTGCGCTATGAGCCGCAGACGGGAGACGAGCCGCTCGACGGCCGGCTGCGGGGACTGCGCGACCGCTTCGCCGCCAAGCTGGACGACGACTTCAACACGCCGGACGCGATCACGGTCTGGTTCGAGCTCGTCGCCGAGGCGAATGCGCTGCTCAAGCTGCCGGTCGCCCCGGCCCCGGCGCTGCGCGCGCTGCTCGGCCTGATGGACGTCATGGACGGCGTGCTCGGCCTGCTGCCGCGGGCGGACGAGGCGGCGGGACTGCTGGACGCCGAGGTCGACGCGCTCATCGCCGAGCGTACGCAGGCGCGCGCGGACAAGAACTGGAAGCGCGCGGACGAGATCCGCGATCTGCTGGCGGAGCAGGGCATCCTGCTGGAGGATACGCCGCAGGGCATCCGATGGCGGCGCAAATGAGCGGCGGCATCGATCCGAAGGCGGCCGGCGCCGCTCCGCTCGGTGAGCAGACGTTCCAGCCGCTGCCTTATGAGGCGCCTTCCAAGCGGCCCGAGCTGCTGAACCCCGTCGTGCTCGCCTATGCCGGCGATGCGGTGTTCGAGCTGCTCGTCCGCCAGCATCTCGTCGCCGGAGACCGGCTCAAGCCGCAGCAGCTTCATCGCGCCGCGACCGGAATCGTCTCGGCCAAGGCGCAGCGCCGCTGGCTCGAGCTGTGGGCGCCGATGCTCGACGAGGAGGAGCAGGACATCGTGCGCCGCGCGCGCAACGCCAAGTCCGGCCAGCCTCCGCGCAACGCCGATCCTCACGACTATCGCCTGGCCACCGCCCTCGAAGGGCTGGTCGGCTATCTATACTATCAAGGCCGGACCGAGAGGCTCCGGGAATTGATGGCGGCCGTGTTCGCAGCGCTCGAGGCGGACCGCCAAAAGGAGAACATGAATGAGCACTGACAAACCGAATCAAGAAACCGAGCCGGCGCAGGACTGGATCGCCGGCAAGCACCCTGTGCTCGAGGCGCTCCGCTCCGGGCGCGAGCTCAACAAGATCTGGATCGCCGATACGGTGCAGAAGCCGTCGGTCGGTCCGATTCTCGCCGAAGCGAAAAACGCCGGCATCGTCGTGCAGTTCGTCGACAAGCGCCGGCTCGACCAGCTTGGCCTCGGCGTCGCGCATCAGGGCGTCGTCGCCCAGGCGGCGGCGTACCGCTACGCGGAGGTGGACGAGCTGCTCTCGCGGGCCAAGGGGAGCGGCCGGCCGCCGCTGCTGCTCATCCTCGACGAGATCGAGGACCCTCACAACCTGGGCTCGATCCTCCGTACGGCCGAATGCACGGGCGTGCACGGCGTCATCATTCCGAAGCGCCGCTCCGCCGGCCTGACCGCGACCGTGTGGAAGACCTCGGCCGGAGCGGCCGAGCATGTGCCGGTGGCGCGCGTGACCAACCTGGCGCAGACGATCGAGACGCTCAAGGAGGAGGGCATCTGGATCGCGGGCGCGGACGTCAGCGCGAGCCAGGACGTGTACCGGACCGACTTCAACCTGCCGCTCGCGCTCGTCATCGGCAACGAGGCGAAGGGCATGGGACGCCTCATCCGGGAGAAATGCGACTTCCTCGTGAAGCTGCCGATGCTCGGCCAGCTCAATTCCCTCAACGCCTCCGTCGCCGCCGGCGTGCTGATGTACGAGGTCGTGCGGCAGCGCGGGAGCGTCTAGTCCGCCGTGGCACGGCAGCCGGACGTCCTGCTGGTGGACGGCTACAACATCATCGGCGCCTGGCCGGAGCTGGAGCGCCTCAAGGAAGCGAACCTCGAGGAAGCGAGGGAGCGGCTGCTCCATCTGCTCGCCGATTACCAGGGCTTCACCGGCATGGAAGTTTATGTCGTGTTCGACGCCCATCAGGTGGCGGGCAGCCGTTCCGCCTACAAGCAGCATAAGATCACGGTCGTTTTCACCAAGGAAAAGGAGACGGCCGACGAATGCATCGAGCGCTTGTCCGGAGAGCTGCGCAAGCGCAGCCGGAGCATCTACGTCGCGACGTCGGACTCCGTCGAGCAGCATGTCGCCTTCGGCAAGGGCGCTCTCCGGCTGTCCGCGCGGGAGCTGCAGCTGGAGCTCGACCAGAACCGGCGGCAGATCGCCCGCTCGCTGAAGGACGATACGCCCAAAAGCCGCAATACGATCGACGGAAACCTCAGCCTGGACGCCCGGATGAAGCTCGAACGGATGAGGCGCGGAGAGTGACAATCGTCATTGCGTTAAAAACATGTAAATAAAATTGCCGCGGAGATAGCGGTTTCAATCCATTCGAGCCCGATTCCAACCACTTTTATCCATTATAGAACGCTCGTTTGCGTTGACGATGTCAAGAGACGTCTTGTATACTTGGCTTATTCTTTTTTGGGAAATATGACCGCCATCAAATGCTACCAATAGACTAGCTGTGCACGCTTTGCAGGCCGGAGGGATTGTTTGTGAGCATCGACCTCAGAGAATGGAGTACGCATGATTATGACTGCCGAACGGATGAGGACGTCGTCGAGGCGGTGCGCATAGGCGACAGCGAAGCGCTGGAATACCTGATCAACAAGTACCGGAACTTTGTCCGGGCCAAAGCCCGCTCGTACTTCCTCATCGGCGCCGACCGGGAGGATATCGTGCAGGAGGGCATGATCGGACTCTACAAGTCGATCCGCGACTTCCGCGGGGACAAGCTCGCTTCCTTCAAGGCGTTCGCCGAGCTGTGCATCACCCGGCAGATCATTACGGCCATCAAGACCGCGACCCGCCAGAAGCATATCCCGCTCAACTCCTATGTTTCTCTGGACAAGCCCATCTACGACGAGGATTCCGACCGTACGCTGCTGGACGTCATCTGCGGCACGCGGGTCAGCGATCCGGAGGAGCTCCTCATCAATCAGGAGGAGTTCGTCGGGCTGGAGGACAAGATGTCCGAGATTCTCAGCGATCTCGAGCGCAAGGTGCTCATGCTGTATCTCGACGGACGCTCGTACCAGGAGATCGCCGTCGATCTGGACCGTCACGTCAAGTCCATCGACAACGCCCTTCAACGGGTGAAGCGCAAGCTGGAGAAGTACTTGGAGCTGCGCGACGTCAGCATCTGAACCGCCGGCCCTCGAGCCGGCACGACCCTGCGGGGTCTTTTTTTGTTATAGAATTCTATGAGACTGTCGATACTGGTACGGCGAGGAACAGCTGCGGGCGGATTCGGAAGACCCGATGCTTTCATTTTCCGGTCCCGGAGCGAGCGCGGGCGAGAGGCGACTTCGCGCGCGCGGCGCGGCTTCCCGGCGCTGCCGGCCCCTAGGAATTGCGTTGACATGCAAGAATCCCGTATGATAAGGTACTTAGAGTGACTCGGATCAGGCCTGAGGCCTCTTTGAGTCCGTTCGCACGTTGTGCGGCATTCATTTATGCGATCGGGAGGTGACTTTAATGCGGGTTATCATTACCCTGGCTTGCACGAGCTGCAAGCAGCGGAATTACACCAACACCAAGAACAAGCGTAATCACCCCGACCGTATGGAGATGAGGAAGTTCTGCAAGTTCTGCAATGAACACACTCCTCACCGCGAGACAAGATAGTCATGGAGGTGGGACCAGATGGCTTTTCTTGCAAGGATCAAGCAGAACTTCGGGTCAACATTCGGTTTCTTCGCAGACAGCTGGGCTGAGCTTAAGAAAGTACGCTGGCCAAACCGTAAAGAGTTGACAAGCTATACGCTCGTCGTGCTCGTGACGATCGTGTTTGTGACGATTTACTTTTGGCTTCTTGACATCGGGATCTCGTCATTGGTTGAACTGATCGTTTAAGAAGGGTCCAAAGGTGGATTGGAATGGAAAAACGATGGTATGTGGTTCATACTTACTCGGGCTATGAGAACAAGGTGAAGGCCAACCTCGAGCGCCGCGTCGAATCCATGGGCATGGAGGACAAGATCTTCCGCGTGCTTGTTCCGATGGAAGAAGAGATCGTGAACAAGGACGGCAAGAAGAAGACCGTCATGCGCAAAGTCTACCCGGGCTACGTCCTGGTAGAGATGATCCAGACCGACGATTCGTGGTATGTCGTCCGCAATACGCCCGGCGTAACGGGATTCGTAGGCTCGACCGGATCCGGCTCCAAGCCGACGGCGCTGCTTCCTGAGGAAGTAGACGCGATCCTCAACCATATGGGGATGTCGGAACCGAAGCCGAAGATGGAGTTCGAGCTCAAGGAAACCGTGCGCGTGACCGTAGGTCCGTTCGCCAATTTTGTCGGAGTCATCGAAGAGATTCAGCTCGACAAAAACAAGCTCAAGGTGCATGTGAACATGTTCGGACGGGAAACCCCGGTTGAACTTGACTACACGCAGGTCGAGAAGGTATAATGAACCGGTTGTTTCCGGCTTTCCAGGGGTTCTCTGGAGGTCGGGGCGCGAGCGATCGCGCAGCGTTATAGTTGGATCGCAGGAGGTGTAACTCATGGCAAAAAAGGTCATCAAGCTGGTCAAGCTGCAAGTTCCGGCAGGCAAAGCCAACCCGGCTCCGCCAATCGGTCCTGCACTCGGTCAAGCAGGCGTCAACATCATGGCGTTCTGTAAGGAATTCAACGCGCGTACGGCGGATCAAGCCGGCCTGATCATTCCGGTCGTCATCACCGTATTCGAAGACCGTTCCTTCACGTTCGAGACGAAGACTCCTCCAGCTGCCGTACTGCTCCGCGTAGCAGCAGGCATCGAGAAGGGCTCCGGCGAGCCGAACAAGAAGAAGGTCGCTACGGTCAACCGTTCCAAGGTTCGCGAGATCGCGGAACAAAAAATGCAGGATCTCAACGCTGCATCCGTAGAAGCTGCAATGCGCATGGTCGAAGGCACCGCCCGCAGCATGGGCGTCACGATCGTCGACTAATCGCGTCCGGCGATCTCGGATCGCCGCCCTGAGCGGAACGATCGGTTTCGCTGTGGGAGGAGCGCCTGCTAGCAGCGCGTTCCGCTACTTACCACACAAGGAGGAAGTTCAACATGGCCAAGCATGGCAAGAAGTACCTGGAAGCCGCCAAGCTGATCGACAGCGAAGCGACTTACGAGCCGGCCGAAGCGATCGAGCTCGTGAAAAAAGCTGCAACCGCCAAATTCGACGAGTCCGTCGAAGTGGCAGTCCGCCTGGGCGTAGACCCGCGGAAACAAGACCAGGCCGTACGCGGTGTCGTCGTACTCCCGCACGGTACCGGCAAAACGAAGCGCGTCCTCGTATTCGCCAAAGGCGACAAAGCGAAGGAAGCCGAAGCTGCAGGCGCTGACTATGTCGGCGATGCGGACATGATCAACAAAATCCAGCAAGGCTGGTTCGAATTCGATGTCTGCGTGGCTACGCCTGACATGATGGCCGAAGTCGGCAAGCTCGGACGGATCCTCGGCGGCAAGGGCCTCATGCCTAACCCGAAAGCCGGTACGGTAACGTTCGACGTGACGAAGGCTGTTCAGGAGATCAAAGCCGGTAAGATCGAATACCGCCTTGACCGTGCAGGTCAAATCCATGCTCCAATCGGCAAGGTATCGTTCGATGCGGAAAAGCTGAACGAGAACCTCAAAGCGCTGCTTGACGCGCTGAACCGTGCGAAGCCGGCTTCGGCCAAAGGGGTTTACCTGAAAAACATCGCGGTATCTTCGACGATGGGACCTGGCGCTCGCGTCAACGTGTCTAACTTCCGCTAAGAGCTGCGATTCCAACTTCAGAACACGCATGCCTAAGACAGTAGGCGCCCTCCGGGCTTAATCTCCTACCGAGGTGTTATGATAAACGTTTCTCGGAAACGGACCATCATGGCCTTCGCTGTCTTGGCGGAGGCCTTTATTCATGCCCGGCATGATGAAGGTCGACCGATCGAAGGATGCACGAGATATTACTACGGGAGGTGTACACCAAAATGGCAAATGCAAAAGTAATCGAGTCCAAGCAGCAGCAGGTGGAAGAGATCTCCTCCAAGCTGAAAGCTAGCACGACGACGGTTGTGGCTGACTACCGCGGACTGAACGTGGCTCAAGTAACGGAACTGCGCAAGCAGCTTCGCGAAGCGGGCATCGAGTTCCAGGTTCTCAAAAACTCCCTCGTCCGCCGTGCGACGGAATCGGCTGAAATGGCCGCGCTGAACGAAGTTCTGACGGGCCCGACGGCAATCGCCTTCGGCGGCGACGACGTTGTCGCTCCGGCCAAGATCCTCAACGACTTCGCCAAAAAGAACGACGCCCTGAAACTGAAAGGCGGCGTGCTCGAAGGCCAAGTCGTAGGCGCGGACCAAATCAAGGCGCTGGCTGAGCTTCCGTCCCGCGACGGTCTCCTGTCCATGCTCCTCAGCGTCCTCCAAGCTCCTATGCGCAACTTTGCCCTCGCGGTCAAAGCAGTCGCAGAAAAGCAAGAGGCGGAAGCGTAAGCGAACGCAAATGCAAGCCGGCTTAGCCGGAATCGGATAGACCCAAAAAAAATAAAACCCCAATGGAGGTTCACCCATGAGCAAAGAGCAAATTCTTGAAGCCATCAAAGGCATGAACGTTCTGGAACTGAACGATCTCGTTAAAGCAATCGAAGAAGAATTCGGCGTAACGGCTGCTGCACCTACGGTTGTAGCTGCTGGCGGCGGCGCTGCAGAAGTTGCCGAGCAATCCGAATTCGACGTTATCCTGACGAGCGCAGGCGCTTCCAAAATCAACGTCATCAAAGTCGTTCGCGAACTGACGGGCCTGGGCCTGAAAGAAGCGAAAGAAGTTGTTGACAACGCTCCAAAAGCAATCAAAGAAAAAGTATCCAAAGAAGACGCTGAAGCCGTTAAAGCGAAGCTTGAAGAAGCTGGCGCTGCGGTAGAAGTGAAGTAATAGCTGCCCCCGCGCAGCACGGAACCCCTTGGAACCTTTCGGCTCCAAGGGGTTCTCTTTCTAATTAACGCGAAGGGAGCCATCCGGCATGGCGGAGCACTACTATTCCAAAACGCCCGATGCCAAGGAAAATCGGCAGCAGCATCAGACGACGCTGCGCGGCTTTTCGTTCCGGTTCTGGACGGACAACGGCGTGTTTTCCAAAGGGGGCATCGATTACGGGAGCCGCTTTCTCATCGAACAGATGCAGATCGGAGAAGCGGACCGGGTGCTGGACGTCGGCTGCGGCTATGGGCCGATTGGACTGACTGCCGCCCGGCTCGCGCCGAAGGGACAAGCGGTGCTGCTCGACATCAACGAGCGGGCGGTCGAGCTGGCGCGGGAAAATGCACGCAGCAATGAAATTGCGAACGTCGACATCCGGCAAAGCGATTTATACGAAGCGGCAGCCGGCTTGGAAAAGTTCGATGTCATCTTGACGAACCCGCCGATTCGCGCGGGCAAGGCGGTCGTGCACCGTATTTTCGAAGAAGGGGCGGAGCTGCTGAAGCCCGGCGGAAGCATGTGGGTCGTCATTCAGAAAAAACAGGGAGCCCCGTCGGCGGAAGCCAAGCTGCAGCAGCTTTTCGGCAAAGTCGTCGAGATCGGCAAGGACAAAGGCTTCCGCATTTTCAAGGCGATCAAGGGCTGACAGGCGCAAGCAGAAAGCGCGTGACTTGAAAAGAGACCCTATTCTCATTTTTCTTGACTCGCCCAAACGGTTGTGTTAATATTATAAAATGTCAGCATTAAAATAGGCGGAATCTCTTTAGTCCGCTAAAATGTCAAGAATTTTTTATTTGATGCCGCGCGCATACAAATCTGGTTTTTGACGTATAATGTTTAGATTTTGGGCAAAATTACATGATAGGAGACCGTCTCTCCTGCGGTGGCTCATCCGTGGAGAGGCCGAGGTTCCAGGCCGGAAGCATGCTCTTTTTTCGAACCCTATTCGATAAGGGCTTTTCTTTATTTACCACGCCGATCCTTGATTTCAAGCAGGAAGTCGATGGTGAACGGGCTGTGCGGT
This sequence comes from Paenibacillus sp. B01, assembly GCF_009649995.1. Classification (NCBI taxonomy): domain Bacteria; kingdom Bacillati; phylum Bacillota; class Bacilli; order Caryophanales; family Paenibacillaceae; genus Paenibacillus; species Paenibacillus sp. B01. The sequence continues at coordinate 700,378 of NZ_CP045802.1, forward strand.
CTAGTCATGAGTGCGCTTATCAAGCTGAGAAGCAGACATGAGGGGTGAGGTTAAGTTGGCAGGACAACTTGTTCAGTATGGTCGACGCACGCGTAGGAGCTATAACCGGATTCACGAAGTGCTCGAGGTTCCGAACTTGATTGAAATCCAACAAAAGTCTTACGAGAAGTTTTTGGACAGCGATCTGCTGGAGCTCTTCCAGGACATTTCGCCGATCCAGGACTTCACGGGAAATCTTTCGTTGGAATTCATCGATTACAGTCTCGGAGAGCCGAAGTATTCGGTCGATGAGTCGAAAGAACGCGACGTTACGTATGCCGCGCCGCTGCGCGTTAAGGTAAGGCTCCTTAACAAGGAAACAGGCGAGGTCAAGGAACAGGAAGTGTTCATGGGCGATTTTCCGCTGATGACCGAGACGGGCACCTTCATCATCAATGGTGCGGAGCGCGTCATCGTCAGCCAATTGGTACGCTCACCCAGCGTCTACTTCAGCACGAAGGTCGACAAGAACGGCAAGCGCACCTACACGGCTACCGTCATTCCGAACCGGGGCGCCTGGCTGGAGCTCGAGACCGACGCCAAGGACATCATCTATGTGCGCATCGACCGTACCCGGAAAATTCCGGTAACGGTGCTTCTTCGCGCCCTCGGCTTCGGCACCGATGCCGAGATTCTGGACTTGCTCGGACAGGACGAGTACATCAAGAATACGCTGGACAAGGACAACACGGACTCGACGGAGAAAGCTCTGATCGAGATCTACGAGCGCCTTCGTCCGGGCGAGCCGCCGACGCTGGACAACGCCAAGAGCTTGCTCGTCGCGCGCTTCTTCGACCCGAAACGCTATGATCTGGCCAACGTCGGCCGGTACAAGATCAATAAAAAGCTTCATATCAAGAACCGCCTCTTCAATCAGCGCCTGGCGGAAACGCTTGTGGACACCTCGACTGGCGAGATTCTGGCCGAAGCCGGCCAGATGATCGACCGCCGCCTGCTCGACGAGCTGCTCCCACATCTGGAGAACAAGCTCAGCAGCAAGGTGCACCAGGTCGCGGGCGGCGTCATGGATGCGAATAGTATCCCACTCCAGACGATCAGCGTATTCGCGCCGAACGAAGATGGCAAAATCATCAAAGTCATCTCCAACGACGTCATCGACAAATCCGTCAAGCACATCACGCCGGCGGACATCATTTCGTCGATCAACTATTTCATCAACCTGCTGCACGGCGTAGGCAGCACGGACGACATCGACCATCTCGGCAACCGCCGCCTCCGTTCCGTAGGCGAGCTGCTGCAGAACCAGTTCCGCATCGGCCTCTCCCGCATGGAGCGCGTCGTGCGCGAGCGCATGTCGATCCAGGACGCCAACGCCATCACGCCGCAGGCGCTCATCAATATTCGTCCGGTCATCGCGTCGATCAAGGAGTTCTTCGGCTCCTCGCAGCTGTCGCAGTTCATGGACCAGACGAACCCGCTGGCCGAGCTGACGCATAAGCGCCGTCTGTCCGCTCTCGGACCGGGCGGTCTGACACGCGAGCGCGCCGGCATGGAAGTCCGCGACGTCCACCATTCCCACTATGGCCGGATGTGCCCGATCGAGACGCCGGAGGGACCGAACATCGGTCTGATCAACTCCTTGTCCAGCTTCGCCCGCATCAACGAGTACGGCTTCATCGAGGCTCCGTACCGCTGGGTCGATCCGAAAACGGGCGTCGTCACCGAGCAGATCGCCTATCTGACGGCAGATGAAGAGGACAACTACGTCATCGCCCAGGCGAACGCGCTGCTCGGAGAAGACAGCCGGTTCATCGACGATCAGGTCATCGTCCGCTACAACAAGCAGGCCGACAACATCCTGACGATGCCGACCGAGCGCGTCGACTACATGGACGTCTCGCCGAAGCAGGTCGTTTCGGTCGCGACGGCGCTCATTCCGTTCCTCGAGAACGATGACTCCAACCGCGCGCTCATGGGCTCCAACATGCAGCGGCAAGCGGTGCCGCTCCTCATTCCGAAGGCGCCGCTCGTCGGCACCGGCATGGAGCACAAGTCGGCCAAGGACTCGGGCGTCTGCATCGTGTCCAAGCACGACGGCGTCATCGAGCGCGCCTCGGCCAATGAAATCTGGGTGCGCCGCGTCGAGAACGTCGACGGCAAGCAGGTGACGGGAGATCTCATCAAGCACAAGCTGCACAAGTTCACCCGCTCCAACCAAGGCACCTGCATCAACCAGCGTCCGCTCGCCCGCAAAGGCGATATCGTCAAAAAAGGCGACATCCTCGCGGACGGCCCGTCCACGGAGCAGGGCGAGCTCGCGCTCGGCCGCAACGTCGTCGTCGCGTTCATGACCTGGGAAGGCTACAACTACGAGGATGCGATCCTGCTCAGCGAGAAGCTGGTCAAGGAAGACGTATACACGTCCATCCACATTGAGGAATACGAGTCCGAAGCCCGCGACACGAAGCTCGGACCCGAAGAGATCACCCGCGACATCCCGAACGTCGGCGAAGAGGCGCTTAAAAACCTCGACGAGCGCGGCATCATCCGCGTCGGCGCGGAGATCAGCGCCGGAGACATCCTCGTCGGCAAGGTAACGCCTAAAGGCGTGACGGAGCTGACCGCGGAAGAGCGCCTGCTGCACGCCATCTTCGGCGAGAAGGCGCGCGAGGTCCGCGACACGAGCCTGCGCGTGCCGCACGGCACCGACGGCATCGTCGTCGACGTCAAGGTGTTCACCCGCGAGAACGGCGACGAGCTACCGCCGGGCGTCAACCAGCTGGTGCGCGTCTACATCGCGCAGAAGCGGAAGATTTCCGAAGGCGACAAAATGGCCGGACGCCACGGCAACAAGGGCGTCATCGCCCGCATCCTGCCGGAAGAAGACATGCCGTTCCTGCCGGACGGCACGCCGGTCGAGGTCGTTCTCAACCCGCTGGGCGTTCCTTCCCGGATGAATATCGGCCAGGTGCTTGAAGTCCACCTCGGCATGGCGTGCAAGCGCCTCGGCATCCACGCGGCTACGCCGGTATTCGACGGAGCGCGCGAGTATGACGTCTTCGACACGATGGAAGAAGCCGGCATGCAGCGCAACGGCAAGACCGTCCTGTACGACGGGCGGACCGGCGAGCGCTTCGAGCGCGAAGTTACGGTCGGCGTCATGTACATGATCAAGCTGGCGCACATGGTCGACGACAAGATCCACGCCCGCTCCACGGGTCCTTACTCCCTCGTTACGCAGCAGCCGCTCGGCGGCAAGGCCCAGTTCGGCGGCCAGCGCTTCGGCGAGATGGAGGTATGGGCGCTGGAGGCATACGGCGCGGCGTATACCCTGCAGGAGATTCTGACGGTCAAGTCCGACGACGTCGTCGGCCGCGTCAAGACCTACGAGTCGATCGTCAAGGGCGAGAACGTGCCGGAGCCTGGCGTTCCGGAGTCGTTCAAGGTCCTCATCAAGGAGCTGCAGTCCCTCGGCATGGACGTCAAGATCCTCAACGAGAACGAGGACGAGATCGAGATGAAGGAAATCGACGACGAGGAAGAGGGCACGGGCGACAAGCTCAACCTGAACCTGGAAGGCGCCGAAGCAGGCGTGGAATAAGAGCCATACTTGAATGAAGGAGGGTTGCTCCTTGTTGGACGTGAACAACTTCGAGTACATGAAGATCGGCCTTGCATCGCCGGAAAAGATTCGCTCTTGGTCCCGCGGAGAAGTCAAGAAGCCCGAGACCATTAACTATAGGACGCTCAAGCCGGAGAAAGAAGGTCTCTTCTGCGAGAAGATCTTCGGACCGACCAAGGACTGGGAGTGCCATTGCGGCAAGTACAAGCGCGTGCGCTACAAAGGCGTCGTCTGCGACCGATGCGGCGTAGAAGTCACTCGCGCCAAAGTCCGCCGCGAGCGGATGGGCCATATCGAGCTCGCCGCTCCGGTCTCCCATATCTGGTACTTCAAAGGCATCCCGAGCCGGATGGGGCTGGCGCTCGACATGTCGCCCCGCTCGCTCGAGGAAATCATCTACTTCGCCAGCTACGTCGTCACCGATCCGGGCGAGACGCCGCTGGAGAAGAAGCAGCTGCTCTCCGAAAAGGAATACCGCAGCTACCGCGAGAAGTACGGCTACGGCTTCCATGCCGGCATGGGCGCCGAGGCGGTCAAGAAGCTGCTCCAGGACATCGACGTGGAGCGCGAGCTCGACCAGCTGAAGGAAGAGCTGCGCACGGCCCAAGGCCAGCGCCGCAACCGCGCCATCAAGCGTCTTGAGGTCATCGAGGCGTTCCGCCATTCCGGCAACAAGCCGGATTGGATGATCCTCGACGTGCTCCCGGTCATTCCGCCGGAGCTCCGTCCGATGGTCCAGCTCGACGGCGGCCGCTTCGCGACCTCCGACCTCAACGACCTGTATCGCCGGGTCATCAACCGCAACAACCGTCTGAAGCGCCTGCTCGACCTTGGCGCGCCGGACATTATCGTACAGAACGAGAAGCGGATGCTGCAGGAAGCCGTCGATGCCCTCATCGACAACGGCCGCCGCGGCCGTCCGGTCACCGGACCGGGCAACCGTCCGCTGAAGTCCCTCAGCCACATGCTGAAGGGCAAGCAAGGCCGCTTCCGGCAAAACCTGCTCGGCAAGCGCGTCGACTACTCCGGCCGTTCGGTTATCGTCGTCGGCCCGAACCTGAAGATGTACCAGTGCGGCCTTCCGAAGGAGATGGCGCTGGAGCTGTTCAAGCCTTTCGTCATGAAAGAGCTCGTGAACAAAGGTCTCGCGCATAACATCAAGAGCGCGAAGCGCAAAGTCGAGCGCGTCAGCGCCGAGGTGTGGGATGTGCTTGAGGAAGTCATCAAGGAGCATCCGGTCCTGCTGAACCGCGCTCCTACGCTTCACCGTCTGGGCATCCAGGCGTTCGAGCCGATCCTCGTCGAAGGCAAGGCGATCAAGCTGCATCCGCTCGTATGTACGGCCTACAACGCCGACTTCGACGGCGACCAGATGGCCGTCCACGTGCCGCTGTCCGCCGAGGCCCAAGCCGAAGCGCGCCTGCTCATGCTGGCTGCCGGCAACATCCTCAACCCGAAGGACGGCAAGCCGGTCGTCACGCCTTCGCAGGATATGGTCCTGGGCTCCTTCTATCTGACGATGGACAACAAGGAAGCTCTCGGCTCCGGCTCCGTGTTCGGCACGGTCAACGAAGCGATCTCCGCCTATCAGCGCGGCATCGTCTCGCTGCATGCGCGGATCTTCATTCCGGCGAAGGTGCTTCGCAAGGACGCCTTTACGGAAGAGCAGAACCGCTCGCTCATCTCGACGACGGTTGGCAAGGTCATCTTCAACGAGATCTTCCCGAGCTCGTTCCCGTACATCAACGAGGCGACCAAGACCAACTTGATGGACGGAACGCCGGATAAATACTTCGTCTACGAAAAAGGCGCGGATCTGAACACGTTCCTCGACAACGTGCCGCAGATGGGCGCCGTCGGCAAGGAATATCTCGGCCTGCTGATCGCCGAGTGCTTCCGCCTGTACCATACGACGCGCACGTCCATGATCCTCGACAAGATCAAGGAGCTCGGCTTCACCTACTCCACCCGCGCGGGCATCACGGTCGCCGTCTCCGACGTCATCGTGCCGCCGGAGAAGGTCGAGATTCTCAAGGAATCCGACGAGAAGGTCAAGATCGTCACGAATCAGTACCGCCGCGGCCTGATTACGAACGAAGAGCGCTACGACCGCGTCATCGAGATCTGGAGCAAGACCAAGGACCAGATTACGGACATCCTCATGAAATCGATGGACCGCTACAATTCCATCATGCTCATGGTCGATTCCAAGGCACGGGGCAACAAGTCGCAGATCACCCAGCTGGGCGGCATGCGCGGCCTGATGGCGAACCCGTCCGGCCGAATCATCGAGCTTCCGATCAAGTCCAACTTCCGCGAAGGCCTGACCGTCCTCGAGTACTACATCTCGACGCACGGCGCGCGTAAAGGTCTTGCCGATACGGCGCTTCGTACCGCCGACTCCGGCTACCTGACCCGCCGGCTCGTCGACGTCGCGCAGGACGTCATCGTCCGCGAGGACGATTGCGGCTCGGACAAAGGCATCACCGTCTCCAAGATCCAGGACGGCAAGGAAGTTATCGAGGACCTGTTCGACCGCATCGAGGGACGCTACTCGTTCGAGACCGTCCGCCATCCGGAGACGGGCGAAGTCATCGTCGCTCGCAACGACCTGATCGATGCTACGAAAGCCGATGCGATCGTGAACGCCGGCATCGAGAAGCTGCAGATCCGCTCCGTGCTGAGCTGCCGCGCCCGCCACGGCGTCTGCAAGATCTGCTACGGCCGCAACCTGGCGACCGGCAAGCATGTCGAGATCGGCGAAGCCGTCGGCATCATCGCGGCGCAATCGATCGGCGAGCCGGGAACCCAGCTCACGATGCGTACATTCCATACCGGCGGCGTTGCCGGCGACGACATTACGCAAGGTTTGCCGCGTATCCAGGAGCTGTTCGAGGCGCGCAACCCGAAAGGCCAGGCCATCATCAGCGAGCTCGACGGCGTCGTCAAAAGCATCCGCGAGACGAAGGACCGCCGCGAGATCGAAGTCCAAGGCGAAGCCGAGTCGAAAGTGTATCCGGTCAGCTACGGCTCGCGGATCCGCGTGATCGAGGGCCAGCATCTGGAAGCCGGCGACGAGCTTACGGACGGTTCCATCGATCCGAAGGAAATGCTGCGCATCAAAGGCATCCGCGGAGTGCAGAATTACATTCTGCAGGAAGTCCAGCGCGTCTATCGGAACCAGGGCGTAGAAATCAACGACAAGCACGTCGAGGTCATGATCAAGCAGATGCTCCGCAAGATCCGCATCGTCGATGCGGGCGACACGAAGCTGCTGCCGGGTGCATTCGTCGATGTGCATGAATACGAGGCAGCCAACCGCGAGGTGCTTCTGTCCGGCCGCGAGCCGGCGGTCGCCAAGCCGGTGCTGCTCGGCATCACCAAAGCCTCCCTGGAGACGGACTCCTTCCTCTCCGCAGCTTCCTTCCAGGAGACGACCCGCGTCCTTACCGACGCCGCCATCAAAGGCAAGGTCGACCAGCTGCTTGGACTCAAGGAGAACGTCATCATCGGCAAGCTGATTCCGGCGGGTACGGGCATGAACCGTTACCGCAGCATCCGCTTCGTCGGCCAGGAGGACGAAATCGAGACGACCGGCGAGGAACTCGGCGAGTCGGTCGCGGTCGAGTCCTAAGCCCGAGGCGGCAAGCTTCTCGAGAGCGGCAGCTGACCATGCCATGCGGTCAGCTGCCGCTGCTGCGAGGCTTGACATGCGACGCGAAAGAATGGACAAGTCTTCTTGACATGGACATTCGACTAGTGGTAGTATATCGAAGTGTGCCTGTGACTGAACTCTTGTACATGGTTAGGGATGGTGAATCCTTTGGCTTACAAGATTGGCACGAAACAGACGACCAAGACGTTGGAATCGCGTCAAGCGATCGGCGTTTATGTGGCTCGGGATGCGGATCCTAAGCTCACTCGCGGCATTGTCGCGCAGAGCGAGAAGGACGGCGTGCCGGTCAGGTGGTTCGACAGCATGGCGGAACTCGGCAAGGAATGCGGGATCGACGTCGGCGCTGCGATGGCCGCAGTCGTACTGGATGAAAAGTAGGAACGATGTTTTTGCCGGCAGGAAGATCGAGATTTCGGACGACTGCGCAGGCAAAAACTTTTGTTTGTCCAAAGATGAACCGCCTGGACCTGTGGGCTTAAATAATGAGCAGAATGCAGTTCAGCGTTTCATGAATTATGGGAAGGGGGTGGCAACCGACATGCCAACTATCAACCAACTGGTCCGCAAAGGCCGTCAAGCTAAAGTGGTCAAGTCCAAATCGCCAGCACTGCAACGGGGTTTCAACGCCCTGAAACGTGAGGCTACGGAAATCAGCGCTCCTCAAAAACGTGGTGTCTGCACCCGTGTAGGTACGATGACTCCGAAAAAACCGAACTCCGCGCTTCGTAAGTATGCCCGTGTTCGTCTGACGAACAAAGTAGAGGTAACGGCTTACATTCCGGGTATCGGTCACAACCTCCAGGAGCACAGCGTCGTGCTGATCCGCGGCGGACGTGTAAAAGACCTTCCAGGCGTACGCTATCACATCGTTCGCGGCGCGCTCGACACGGCAGGCGTGAACAACCGTAAGCAAGCTCGCTCCAAGTACGGCGCGAAGCGTCCGAAAGTGAAGAAATAAGATTCGATTCATTTATACCAATAAGTATGAGGGAAAGGGGGACTTGCTACATGCCACGCAAAGGTCCTGTAACAAAACGCGACGTACTGCCGGATCCGATTTACAACAGCAAGCTCGTTACGCGTCTCATTAACCGCATCATGATCGACGGCAAGCGCGGTGTTGCTGCAACACTGCTGTACGATGCCTTCAAACTGATTCAAGAACGTTCCGGCAAAGATCCGATGGAAGTGTTCGAAGCAGCCCTGAAGAACATCATGCCTGTACTGGAAGTTAAAGCTCGCCGCGTAGGCGGCTCGAACTACCAAGTGCCGATCGAAGTGAAGCCTGAGCGCCGTACCGCTCTCGGTCTCCGCTGGCTCGTGAACTACTCCCGCAATCGCGGCGAGAGAACGATGGAAGAGCGTCTGGCGGCTGAAATCCTCGACGCTTCCAACAACACGGGCGCTGCGGTTAAGAAGCGCGAAGATACGCACAAAATGGCAGAGGCGAACAAGGCGTTCGCTCACTACCGCTGGTAGAATCCTAAAGCAGTACCAATTTGAAAGGAGACATTCCAATGGCAAGAGAGTTCTCCTTGGCAAATACGCGTAACATCGGGATCATGGCGCATATCGATGCGGGCAAGACCACGACCACGGAACGGATCCTGTTCTACACAGGCCGTACCCACAAAATCGGCGAAGTGCATGAAGGCGCGGCGACGATGGACTGGATGGAGCAGGAACAAGAGCGCGGCATCACGATTACGTCTGCCGCGACGACTGCTCAGTGGAAGGGCAACCGCATCAATATCATCGACACCCCGGGACACGTTGACTTCACGGTTGAAGTCGAGCGTTCCCTGCGCGTATTGGACGGGGCGGTTGGTGTATTCAGTGCGAAAGAAGGCGTAGAACCTCAGTCCGAAACCGTATGGCGTCAGGCTGACCGTTACAACGTTCCTCGGATTGCTTACATCAACAAAATGGACATCATCGGCGCGGACTTCCTGAATGTCATCAAAGACATGCGGGAACGCCTGCAAGCCAATGCTGTTGCGATCCAACTGCCGATCGGCGCCGAGAACGATTTCGTCGGCGTGGTCGACCTGGTGGAACGCGTCGCCTACAAATACAAAGACGACCTCGGCAAAGATCCGGAGCAAGTCGAGATCCCAGCCGATCTGGTCGATCAAGCAGAAGTACTCCGTGCGGAATTGGTTGAGAGAGTGGCCGAGCTGGACGAAGAACTCATGATGAAGTATCTGGAAGGCGAAGAAATTTCCGTTCCAGAACTTAAAGCAGCGCTCCGCAAGGGCGTTGTCGAAGTGAAGATCTTCCCTGTCATCGCTGGCTCCTCTTACCGTAACAAAGGCGTGCAAATGATGCTGGATGCCGTAGTCGACTACCTGCCGGCTCCGATCGACGTTCCAGCGATCAAGGGCACTCTTGAAGACGGAACCGAGACGACTCGCGAGTCTTCCGACGAAGCGCCGTTCGCGGCTCTCGCATTCAAGATCATGACGGATCCGTTCGTCGGAAAACTGACCTTCTTCCGCGTTTACTCCGGCGTATTGAACTCCGGTTCCTACGTTGTCAACGCCACGAAGGACAAGCGCGAGCGGGTCGGCCGTATTCTTCAAATGCATGCGAACAGCCGTCAGGAGATCAGCTCGGTCTACGCCGGCGACATCGCCGCAGCCGTAGGCCTTAAAGATACGACGACGGGCGACACGCTTTGCGACGAGAAGAATCCGGTCATCCTTGAATCCATGAACTTCCCTGAGCCTGTCATCCAGCTCGCGGTCGAGCCGAAAACAAAGGCTGACCAAGACAAGATGGGCATCGCTCTGCAGAAGCTCTCGGAAGAGGATCCGACGTTCCGCGCTCATACGGACGAAGAAACGGGTCAAACGATCATCGCGGGCATGGGTGAGCTTCACCTGGAGATCCTCGTTGACCGCATGCTCCGTGAATTCAAAGTAGAGACGAATGTCGGCAAGCCACAAGTCGCTTACCGTGAGACCTTCCGTCAAGCGGCTAAAGTCGAAGGCAAATTCGTTCGTCAATCCGGCGGCCGCGGTCAATTCGGACACGTATGGATCGAATTCGAGCCGCTCGAGCCAGGCAGCGGTTTTGTCTTCGAGAACAAAGTCGTCGGCGGCGTCGTTCCTCGCGAATTCATCGGCCCGACTCAAGCGGGTATCGAAGAGTCCATGAAAAACGGTGTCCTCGCCGGCTTCCCGCTCGTCGACATCAAAGCTACGATCTTCGACGGTTCGTACCATGACGTCGACTCCTCGGAGATGGCGTTCAAGATCGCAGGCTCCATGGCCCTCAAAGCCGCGAAAGACAAATGTAAGCCTGTCATTCTCGAGCCGATCATGAAGGTCGAAGTCACGATTCCGGAAGAGTACATGGGCGACGTCATGGGCATGCTGAACTCCCGTCGCGGACGCATTGAAGGCATGGATTCGCGCGGTGGCGCGCAAATCGTACGTGCCAAGGTGCCTCTTGCCGAGATGTTCGGTTACTCCACGACTCTGCGTTCCGGTACTCAAGGACGCGGCGTGTTCTCCATGGAGCTGTCGCACTACGAAGAAGTTCCAAAATCGATCCAGGAAGAGATTGTCTCCAAGAGCAAATCGGAGTAATCTCAAGATAGGTTCGCTGTGACAGGCCGTGCCTGCCGCTCGAGCGGTGAACGGTCTGTCACCTAACATAAACTTTCCTGACCTTGAAGGAGGATTAAGTTCAATGGCAAAGGCTAAATTTGAACGTACTAAACCCCACGTTAACATTGGCACCATCGGTCACGTCGACCACGGCAAAACGACGCTGACGGCTGCCATCACGACGGTTCTTTCCAAAAAATACGGCGGCGCGGCAATCGCGTTCGACCAAATCGACAAAGCTCCAGAAGAGCGCGAGCGCGGCATCACGATCTCGACGGCACACGTCGAGTACGAGACGCCTAACCGCCACTACGCTCACGTTGACTGCCCAGGCCACGCCGACTATGTTAAAAACATGATCACCGGCGCAGCTCAAATGGACGGCGCGATCCTGGTTGTATCCGCAGCTGACGGCCCTATGCCGCAAACGCGCGAGCACATCCTGCTCTCCCGCCAAGTCGGCGTTCCTTACATCGTCGTATTCCTGAACAAATGCGACATGGTTGAAGACGAAGAGCTCCTCGAGCTGGTTGAGATGGAAGTTCGCGACCTCCTCAACGAGTACGAGTTCCCAGGCGACGACACGCCGATCATCCGCGGCGCTGCTCGTGAAGCCCTGCAAAACCCAGACGGTCCATGGGCTGATAAAATCATCGAGCTCTTCGAGCAAGTTGATACGTACATCCCGACTCCTGAGCGCGACACGGCGAAGCCTTTCCTGATGCCAGTCGAGGACGTGTTCACGATCACGGGCCGCGGTACGGTTGCAACCGGCCGTATCGACCGCGGTACGGTCAAAGTCTCCGACGAGGTCGAAATCATCGGTCTTGCTGAAGAATCCCGCAAATCCGTCGTTACGGGCGTTGAAATGTTCCGTAAGCTGATGGACTCCGCTCAAGCTGGCGACAACATCGGCGCCCTGCTTCGCGGCGTTGACCGTAAAGACATCGAGCGCGGACAAGTTCTGGCCAAGCCAGGCTCCGTTAAGCCGCACACGAACTTTACGGCTCAAATCTACGTCCTGACCAAAGAAGAGGGCGGACGCCACAAGCCTTTCTTCACGGGCTACCGTCCACAGTTCTACTTCCGCACGACGGACGTAACGGGCATCATCAACCTGCCGGAAGGTACGGAAATGGTTATGCCTGGCGACAACATCACCGTTACGGTTGAGCTGATCGCTCCAATCGCAATCGAAGAAGGCACGCGCTTCTCGATCCGCGAAGGCGGCCGTACGGTAGGCGCTGGCGCCGTAGCAACAATCCAAAAATAAGCTTTCTGCAGCGTCAGCTGCAGCTTGCAAAATCCCCTGCCTCTCAGGCAGGGGATTTTTGTTTGAACGATTGGATTCGATTCACTCCATTATTATAGAAGAAACACAATCCGATCGAAGGAATCGAGGATGGAGCGAAAACGGCTTCCGGCATGGGAAAGGCAATGCAGCGCGGCAAGCTGGCATTTCCATGTTGCAATCGCCCATCCAACGTGATAAAATATTGTCTGTTGGTCTGTGACGTTGCGATGATGCGGGAGGTTGCTGACACACCCGGCTCCTTTGCCATGGAGCGTGTGGGAGGAGTTCTCGCGGAGTATGTCCGATACTAAATTGGGCGATAGAAGGAGGGACTTATATGGCAAAGCAAAAGATTCGTATTCGCTTGAAAGCATACGATCACCGCATTCTTGACCAGTCTGCAGAGAAAATCGTGGAAACCGCAAAACGTTCCGGAGCAGGTGTTTCTGGACCGATTCCGCTTCCGACGGAAAAGCAAATCATCACCATTCTCCGTGCAGTACACAAGTACAAGGATTCGCGCGAGCAATTCGAGCAGCGTACGCACAAGCGTCTGATCGATATTGTGAACCCGACTCCGCAAACGGTTGATGCGCTGATGCGTCTGGACCTGCCGTCCGGTGTCGATATCGAAATCAAACTGTAAGTTATCCACAAGCGAAAGCTAAGTGAGAACGAAAAGAGGTGTCAACATGAAGGGTATCTTAGGCAAAAAGATCGGTATGACGCAAGTGTTCACAGCTGAAGGTAACGTCGTGCCAGTCACGGTTATCGAAGCCGGTCCATGCGTCATCCTGCAGAAGAAAGACCAAGAGAACGACGGCTACGAGGCGGTTCAACTCGGCTTCTCCGACAAAAAGGAGAAAAACGCGACGAAACCTGCTATCGGCCATGCGAAAAAAGCCAACACGGCTCCTAAGCGCTACATTCGTGAAATTCGCGGCATTAACCTGGGCGAATATGAAGTTGGCCAAGAAATTAAAGCCGACGTATTCACGGAAGGCGAATTCGTTGACGTAACTGGCGTATCCAAGGGCAAAGGATTCCAAGGCGTAATCAAGCGCTGGGGACAAAGCCGCGGCCCAATGGCGCACGGTTCCCGCTACCACCGCGGACCTGGTTCGATGGGCTCGATCCAAGCGAACCGCGTTCCAAAAGGCAAACGCCTGCCAGGCCATATGGGCCACGAGACGATTACGATTCAAAAGCTTGAAGTCGTACGCGTCGATGCAGAGCGCAATGTCCTGCTGGTTAAAGGCTCTATTCCGGGTCCTAGAAACAGCTTCGTAAAAATCAAACAAACGGTGAAGAAATAAGCACCGCCTGAAGAAAGGAGGAACAAGCTATGCCTAAAGTAGCTATCTTCAACGTGAGCGGCTCCCAAGTCGGCGACATCGAGCTTTCCGAGCATGTCTTCGGCATCGAGCCTAACTCGCATGTCCTGCATAGCGCCGTTCTGCTTCAGCAAGCAGCCGAGCGCGCTGGCACGCACAAGACGAAAGGACGCTCCGAAGTACGCGGCGGCGGACGCAAGCCTTGGAAACAAAAAGGCACCGGCCGCGCTCGTCAGGGCTCGATCCGCTCCCCGCAATGGGTTGGCGGCGGCACTGTCTTCGGACCGACTCCGCGCAGCTACAGCTTCAAGCTGCCTAAGAAAGTTCGCCGTCTGGCGATTCGTTCGGCACTGTCTTCCAAAGTCATCGCAAGCGAGCTGATCGTTCTCGATCAACTGAGCTTCGAAGCTCCGAAGACGAAAGAGTTCAAAGCCGTGCTGAACAACCTCAAAGTCGGCCGCAAAGCGCTTGTCGTTACGGCTGAATTCGAGAACAACGTGGCTCTGTCCGCCCGCAATATTCCTGGAGTGAAGTTCGTCGCAGCTGATGGCATCAATGTTCTGGATGTGCTGTCGCACGACCAACTCATCATCACCAAGGATGCGGTCGAGAAAGTACAGGAGGTGCTTGCGTAATGAAGGATCCACGCGATATTATCAAGCGCCCGGTGATCACGGAACAAACGACTGAGCTCATGGGAGCAAAACGCTATGTGTTCGAAGTCGACATCCGTGCGAACAAAACCGAGATCAAATCTGCTGTCGAGCAGATCTTCAATGTAAAGGTCAGCAGCGTAAACACGCTTCGCGTGCCGGCTAAGCCGAAGCGCTACGGCCGTCATTCCGGTTACACGTCCGAGTGGAAGAAAGCCTTCGTTCAACTGAGCGAAGACAGCAAAGAGCTGGAATTCTTCGAGTCGGTCTAATCTGACGAGACAAGGAGGGAAACAAAGTGCCAATCAAGAAGTACAAACCGACTTCCCCGGCCCGTCGCGGCATGTCGGTCTCGACATTTGAAGAGATCACAACGAACGTACCGGAGAAATCGCTCCTGGCGCCGCTTTTCAAAAAAGCCGGCCGCAACAACCAGGGCAAAATCACGGTTCGCCACCACGGCGGCGGACATAAGCGCAAGTACCGCATCATCGACTTCAAGCGCAACAAGGATGGCATCGTAGGACGCGTAGCGACGATCGAGTATGATCCGAACCGCACCTCGAACATCGCGCTGATCCACTACGTCGATGGCGAGAAGCGCTACATCATCGCTCCTAAAGGCCTGAAAGTCGGCGACCAGATCGTTTCCGGTCCATCCGCCGACATCAAAGTGGGCAATGCGCTTCCACTGGAAAACATTCCGGTCGGTACGCTGATCCACAACATCGAAATGAAGCCTGGCAAAGGCGGACAACTCGTTCGCGCTGCCGGTACGGAAGCTCAGCTCCTCGGTAAAGAGGATGCATACGCGGTTATCCGTCTGACTTCCGGCGAGGTTCGCCGCATTCTGAAAACTTGCCGCGCTACGATCGGATCTGTTGGCAACGAGGATCACGAGCTCGTGAAAATCGGTAAAGCCGGCCGTTCCCGTTGGCTGGGCAAGCGTCCTGAAGTTCGCGGCGTCGTCATGAACCCGAACGATCACCCTCACGGTGGTGGTGAAGGCCGCGCTCCGATCGGACGCAAATCGCCTATGTCTCCTTGGGGCAAACCGACCCTCGGCGCCAAAACGCGGAAGAAGAAGAAAGCATCGAGCCAATATATTATTCGTCGCCGCACGAAATAATAATCGCTTGAGCGACTGCGCGTGACGTAAGTCTGCGTCACGCTAACGTCTCGAGGAAGGGAGGAACCACTTCATGGGTCGTAGTTTGAAAAAAGGTCCTTTCATCGATGGGTACCTGCTGAAAAAGGTTGAAGAACTCAACGCTGCGAACAAAAAGACGGTGATCAAAACTTGGTCCCGCCGTTCCACGATCTTCCCGCAATTCATCGGACACACGCTGGCTGTTTACGACGGCCGCAAGCACGTGCCGGTCTATGTGACGGAAGACATGGTCGGACATAAGTTCGGCGAATTCGCACCGACTCGTACCTACAAAGGTCACGACGACGACAAGAAAACGGGCAGACGCTAAGCCGCTGCCTTTCCATAATCAAGCTGTTTGAGAGGAGGTACCTGTCATGGCAGAAGCAAGAGCACATGCTAACCAAGTCCGCATCGCGCCACGCAAGGCTCAGCTCGTCGTTGATCTGATCCGCGGCAAGCAAGTCGGCGAAGCGATCGCGATCCTGCGCCACACTCCGCGCGCCGCGTCCCCGATCGTTGAGAAGCTGCTGAACTCGGCAATCGCCAACGCGGAGCACAACTACCAGCTGGACGTGAACAATTTGGTCGTATCCCAGGTATTCGTCAACCAAGGTCCGACGATGAAACGGTTCATGCCGCGCGCTATGGGACGTGCAAGCCGCATCAACAAGCGCACCAGCCACATTACGCTGGTCGTATCCGAAAAATAAGGAGGGATAACGAGTGGGTCAAAAGGTAAATCCGGTTGGTCTCCGGATCGGAGTCATCCGGGATTGGGAATCCAAATGGTACGCGGGTAAAGACTTCGGCACTCTTCTCATGGAAGATGTTCGAGTTCGCGAATTCCTTAAAGGAAAACTTAAAGACGCTGCTGTATCCCGCATCGAGATCGAGCGCGCGGCGAACCGCGTCAACGTCACGATCTACACGGCGAAGCCGGGTATGGTCATCGGCAAGGGCGGCTCCGAGGTGGAGAACCTCCGCAGCGAACTGACTCGCATCACGGGCGGCAAAAAAGTCCACATCAACATCTCCGAAATCAAGCAAGCGGATCTGGACGCAACGCTCGTTGCCGAAAGCATCGCTCAACAGCTGGAGCGCCGGACTTCGTTCCGCCGCGCCATGAAACAAGCTCTGCAACGTTCCATGCGCGCTGGCGCAAAAGGAATCAAGACTTCGGTCAGCGGCCGTCTCGGCGGCGCAGAGATCGCTCGTCAAGAAGGATACAGCGAAGGCACCGTTCCGCTTCATACGCTGCGCGCCGACATCGACTACGGCACGGCTGAAGCCCATACGACTTACGGCCGCATCGGCGTAAAAGTGTGGATCTACCGCGGTGAAATCCTTCCTTCTAAAAAGAAAGCAGCCGTCCAGGAAGGAGGCAACTAATCATGTTGGTACCTAAACGCGTCAAACACCGCAAAGAACAACGCGGACATATGAAAGGTCGCGCTAAAGGCGGCACGGAAGTTCACTTCGGTGAATTCGGCCTGCAAGCGCTCGAACCGGGTTGGGTCACCAACCGTCAGATCGAGTCCGCTCGTATCGCCATGACCCGTTACATCAAGCGTGGCGGTAAGGTCTGGATCAAGATCTTCCCTTCCAAGCCGATCACCCAAAAGCCTCTCGAGGTGCGGATGGGTAGCGGTAAAGGTAACGTTGAGAAATGGGTTTCCGTCGTGAAGCCTGGCAAAGTGATGTTCGAGCTTGCCGGCGTATCCGAGGAAATCGCTCGCGAAGCAATGCGCCTTGCGGCCCACAAGCTCCCGGTTAAAACGAAGTTTGTGAAACGCGAAGAAGTGGGTGGTGAAGCAAATGAAAGCTAGTGAATTCCGCAACCTGACCACTGATGAGCTCAACCAAAAGGTTGCCGGCTTTAAAGAAGAGCTGTTCAACCTCCGCTTCCAACTGGCTACGGGCCAGCTGGACAACCCGACGCGCATCAGCGCCGTTCGGAAAGAAATCGCACGTGCCAAAACGGTACTGCGCCAAAGAGAACTGGGAATCAGCAGCTAATTCAGCCGCGTGCTTATACACGCCCAGCCTGAGGAAGGAGGATGAACATGAGCGAACGCAACAACCGCAAAGTTCAGATTGGCAAAGTGGTCAGCGACAAAATGGATAAAACGATCGTGGTGGCTGTAGAAACCTACAAAAAACATGATCTGTACCATAAACGCATCAAGTACACGAAGAAATTCAAAGCCCATGACGAGAACAACACTGCGAAAATCGGTGACACGGTTAAAATCATGGAAACTCGCCCGCTGTCGAAAGACAAGCGTTGGAGACTGGTCCAAGTCGTAGAAGAAGCCGTAATCCTCTAATACGATTCGACCATCAAGTTTGAAAGGAGGACATTTCAATGATTCAACCTTTTACACGCCTTGCGGTTGCTGACAACTCCGGCGCGAAAGAACTGATGTGCATCCGCGTACTGGGTGGTACGGGACGTCGTGTAGGACACATCGGTGATCTGATCGTTTGCTCGGTCAAACAAGCAACACCCGGTGGCGTTGTCAAAAAAGGCGATGTAGTCAAAGCGGTTATCGTTCGCACGAAGCGCACGGTTCGCCGCAAGGACGGTTCCTACATCGCATTCGACGAGAATGCAGCTGTTGTCGTGAAGGAAGACAAATCCCCTCGCGGTACCCGTATCTTCGGGCCAGTTGCGCGCGAACTTCGTGAAAAAGACTTCATGAAGATCGTATCGCTTGCACCGGAAGTTATCTAATCTAGCTGCGTGATTCAAGGAGCAGGAGGTGTAACACATGCCAAAGGTTAAAAAAGTTCTGGAATCCCACAACAACAAGCTGCACGTGAAAAAGGACGATACCGTTATCGTCATCACGGGCAAAGATAAAGGCAAAAAAGGCCGCGTCATCGCAGCTTACCCTCGTGAGAACCGCGTTCTGGTCGAAGGTGTGAACATGGTGAAGAAGCATTCGCGTCCTTCCCAAGCGAACCCTCAGGGCGGCATCATCGAGCAAGAGGCTCCGATCCATGTATCCAACGTGATGCACGTGGATCCGAAGAGCGGAAACGTAACCCGCATCGGCTACAAAGTGCTGGACAACGGCAAGAAAGTCCGCGTTGCGAAGCGTTCCGGCGAGGTTATCGACTAATTATTCTTTACGGAAAGGAGGACCCTTTACCATGGCAGCAAGAATGAAAGAGCGTTTCCTGAACGATGTGACTCCTGCTCTGATGCAGAAGTTCAACTACTCGACTGTAATGCAGGTGCCGAAGATCGAGAAAGTCGTCATCAACATGGGCGTAGGCGAAGCAGTCGCCAACTCCAAAGTGCTTGATACGGCCGTCGAAGATCTCCGCCTCATCTCCGGTCAAAAGCCGGTCATCACGCGCGCGAAGAAGTCGATCGCAGGCTTCAAGCTTCGTGAGAACATGCCGATCGGGGTTAAAGTAACGCTGCGCGGCGACCGCATGTACTACTTCCTCGACAAGCTGTTCAACACCGCGCTTCCGCGCGTACGCGACTTCCGCGGCGTATCGACCAAGGCTTTCGACGGTCGCGGCAACTACACCCTCGGTCTTAAAGAGCAGCTGATCTTCCCGGAGGTCGAATACGACAAAGTCGATAAAGTCCGCGGCATGGACGTCGTTATCGTAACGACGGCGAAGTCGGACGAAGAATCCCGTGAGCTGCTGACCCAACTGGGAATGCCGTTCGCGAAGTAATCGCCAATCAGGAGGTGTAATACCAAAGTGGCTAAAACTTCGATGAAAATAAAGCAACAACGCACGCCGAAGTTCAAGGTTCGTGCCTACACGCGCTGCGAGCGCTGCGGACGTCCTCACTCGGTTCTGCAGAAGTTTAAAATTTGCCGGATTTGTTTCCGTGAATTAGCATACAAAGGCCAGATTCCTGGCGTGAAGAAGGCCAGCTGGTAATCCGTCTTAGTTAGGGAAGGAGGTACACAAGAATGGTTATGTCTGATCCGATCGCAGATATGCTTACCCGTATCCGCAATGCGAATCTTGTCCGTCATGAAACCGTTGAAATGCCCGCTTCGAAAATCAAGAAGCAAATCGCTGATATTCTGAAGCGTGAGGGCTTCATTCGTGACGCTGAATATATCGAGGACAGCAAGCAAGGGATGATCCGTATTTTCTTGAAATACGGCTCCAACAACGAGCGCGTCATCACGGGCCTCAAGCGCATCAGCAAGCCTGGCCTGCGCGTCTACACGAAATCGGGCGAAATCCCGCGCGTACTCGGCGGTCTCGGCATCGCGATTATCTCCACGTCCAAGGGAGTTATGACCGACAAGGAAGCTCGTCAAGGCAAAGCTGGCGGCGAAGTCGTCTGCTACGTCTGGTAATCTAAAGCTACAGCGATAGGAGGTGCAACAATGTCCCGTATTGGTCGAAAACCCATTACTGTCCCTAGCGGAGTGAACGTCTCCCTGGACGATACGGTGATCACGGTAAAAGGACCGAAAGGTTCCCTTAGCCGTCCGGTCCATAAAGATATGAAAGTTAACCTGGAAGAGGGCACGATCCTCGTGGAGCGTCCTTCCGACAACAAGCTGCACCGCTCCTTGCACGGAACGACCCGCAGCATCATCGCGAACATGGTCAGCGGTGTAACGGATGGCTTCTCCAAAAACCTCGAGCTCGTCGGCGTCGGCTACCGTGCTTCGAAGCAAGGCGAGAAAGTCGTCCTGAACGTCGGCTACTCCCACCCGGTTGAAATCGTGCCTGCACAAGGCATCGAGTTCGAAGTCGTGGGCAACAACAAGATCACGGTTCGCGGCATCGACAAAGAGCTTGTCGGCGCGACAGCGGCTAAGATCCGTGCCGTACGCGAGCCAGAGCCTTACAAAGGCAAAGGCATCAAGTACGAAGGCGAGCGCATCATCCGCAAGGAAGGCAAGGCCGGCAAGAAAAAGTAAGCATGATCGCATGCTGACGATAGCAGCACCACGAACGAAGAAGGGAGGATCCCTCAATGATCACCAAAGGCGACAAAAACAAAGCCCGTCTGAAACGCCATCTGCGTGTCCGCAAGAAAATCAACGGCACGGTAGAGCGTCCTCGTCTGTCGGTATACCGTTCCTCCAAGCACATCTATGCTCAACTGATCGACGATGTGGCTGGCGTAACGATCGCATCGGCTTCCACGCTGGACAAAGAGCTTGCTGAGAAAGTGAGCAACGGCGGCAACGTGGAATCCGCAAAGCTGGTTGGAGAACTGATCGCGAAACGTGCCAAGGAAAAAGGCCACGAAGCGGTTGTCTTCGATCGCGGCGGCTACCTGTACCATGGACGGATTCAAGCACTGGCTGACGCAGCTCGCGAAGCTGGTCTCCAATTCTAATTTTCTGACAAGGGAGGTATATCGACTTGCGTATTGATGCAAATGCGCTGGGTGAACTGCAAGAGAAAGTGGTTCACATCAACCGCGTAGCGAAAGTAGTCAAAGGCGGACGCCGCTTCAGCTTCAGCGCTCTGGTCGTTGTCGGCGACGGCAAAGGCCATGTAGGCGCCGGCATCGGCAAAGCTCAAGAGGTTCCAGACGCGATCCGCAAAGGGATTGAAGATGCGAAGAAAAACATGATCTCGATCCCGCTCGTGAACACGACGATCCCGCACCAAGTGCTCGGTCACTTCGGCGCTGGTCAAGTTCTGCTCAAACCGGCTTCCCAAGGTACCGGCGTTATCGCTGGCGGCCCTGTGCGTGCCGTGCTCGAGCTGGCAGGAGTCGGCGACATCCTGACCAAATCCCTCGGTTCTTCCAATTCCATGAACATGGTCAACGCAACGCTCGAAGGGCTCTCCCGCCTGAAACGCGCTGAGGACGTTGCCAAGCTTCGCGGAAAAACGGTTGAAGAGCTGCTGGGTTAAGGAGGGAACACGATGGCTAAATTGCAAATCACCCTCGTCCGCAGTCTGATCGGCCGCAACGAGAAGCAACGCGCTACGGTCGCGTCGCTCGGTCTTCGCAAGATCCGCCAAACGGTTGTTCATAACGACAGCCCCGCGATTCGCGGTATGGTGACCCACGTGAGTCACCTGGTTAAAGTGGAAGAAGTATAAGAGACGATCAAGCATCGTCTATCCATAGATTTACAAAGAGCAACAAGGAGGTGCAACGAACGATGAAACTGCATGAACTCAAACCAGCTGAAGGTTCCCGCAAAGCTCCATACCGCAAAGGCCGCGGTATCGGCAGCGGCAACGGCAAAACCGCAGGCAAAGGCCACAAAGGTCAAAACGCACGTTCCGGCGGCGGCGTCCGTCCGGGCTTCGAAGGCGGTCAAAACCCGCTTTATCGTCGTCTGCCTAAGCGTGGTTTCAACAATCCTTTCCGCAAAGAGTACGCGATCGTCAACATCGAAGAGCTCAATGTATTTGAAGCTGGCTCCGAAGTTACTCCGGAAATTCTTGTCGCTAAAGGGATCGTAAAAAATCCTCAAGCCGGCATCAAGATCCTGGGCAACGGCGAAGTAACGGTTAAGCTGACGGTTAAAGCAAACAAGTTCTCTCAATCTGCGGTAGAGAAAATCCAGGCTGCCGGCGGTCAAACCGAGGTGATCTAATTGTTCAAGACGGTTTCAAACATTTGGAAAGTGGAGGACCTCCGGCGGAGAATCCTCTTTACCCTTTTCATTTTGCTTGTATACCGCATCGGTTCCTTCATTCCGGTGCCCAACATCGACAAGGACGTCTTCACCCAACTTGACAACTCAGGCTCAGATCTTTTTGGCTTGCTGAACACGTTCTCGGGCGGCGCGCTCTTCCAATTCTCGATCTTCGCGATCGGCATCATGCCGTACATTACGGCGTCGATCATTGTCCAGCTGCTTTCGATGGATGTCATTCCTAAGTTCGCAGAATGGGCAAAAGAAGGCGAGAACGGAAAGCGCAAGCTGGCGCAGATCACTCGCTACGGTACGATTGGGTTGGGTCTTGTCCAGGGTTTTGCAACAGCAGTTGGTTTCAACCGCATGTACAACTACCAGATGGTTCAAGACGCGAACTTCGCGGTATACGCGATGATCGCGATTGTCCTGACGGCAGGTACGGCATTCCTGATGTGGCTCGGAGAGCAGATTACGGAACGCGGCATCGGCAACGGCATCTCGGTGATTATCTTCGCGGGTATCATCGCTGGCCTGCCGGGCCATATCCGCAAAATCTACACGACGTACTTCGTCGATAAGACGGACCAGGTGTTCCTGGGCGTCCTCCAGGTGCTGGCCATTCTGGTTGGGATCATCCTCATGATTATCGGCGTCATCATCGTCCAGCAAGGGATTCGCAAAATCCCGGTGCAATACGCGAAGCGTGTTGTCGGACGCAAGATGTACGGCGGCCAATCGACGCACATTCCGCTCAAAGTGAATGGCGCGGGCGTTATCCCGGTTATCTTCGCGATCTCGCTGCTGATGTTCCCGTCCACAATTGCGCAGTTCTGGGCCAGCCACGACTGGGCTCAATGGATCATCACCCACCTCGCACCGGATAAGGCGCTTGGAATGGTGATCTATGTTATACTGATTATCGGCTTCACCTTCTTCTACACCTTCGTGCAGATCAATCCTGTACAGATGGCGGACCAGATGAAGAAGAATGGCGGCTACATCCCTGGCGTTCGTCCGGGCAAGCCTACCTCGAGCTACATTACCCGCGTCATGTCGAGAATCACGTTGTTCGGGGCGCTGTTCCTGGCCATCATCTCGATCCTGCCGGTGTTCTTCGGCTCGTTGTTCGGTCTTGACCGCACGATTCAGCTCGGCGGTACTTCGCTGCTGATCGTTGTCGGCGTCGCGCTCGACACGATGAAGCAGATCGAGAGCCAGCTGATCAAGCGTCACTACAAAGGGTTCATCAATAAATAACACGAGGCTTCGAACGGGCGGCTTGACGGCTCCACTTGGGGAGCTGCAGGTCAGCCCGCGCGTGCCTATAGTGCCAAAGCGAGGACGACAGGATGAACATTCTTTTCATGGGCCCTCCGGGAGCCGGCAAGGGTACCCAGGCCGAGAGAATCGTCGAACAGTTCAACGTTCCTCACATCTCCACCGGAGACGCATTCCGGCTGGCGATGAAGCAGGGCACGCCGCTTGGTCAGAAAGCGAAGGAATTCGTCGATCAAGGACTGCTTGTTCCGGATGAAATTACGAATGGCATCGTACGCGAGCGACTGCTGCTTGCCGACTGCGAGAAGGGCTTCCTGCTGGATGGCTTTCCGCGGACGCTTCAGCAAGCCGAAACGCTTGATGTCATGCTGGCCGAAATGGGCCGCAGCATCGATCATGTCGTCAATCTTCATGTCGATCGCGGACTTCTGCTCGCCCGGCTCACCGGACGCCGCATCTGCAAAACCTGCGGCGCTACCTATCATGTGATGTTCAATCCTCCGAAGGTGGAAGGCATCTGTGACAAGGATGGCGGAGAGCTGTACCAGCGCTCGGATGACACGGAAGAAAAGGTCGGCACCCGCTTGGACGAATACATCTCCAAGACGGCCCCGCTTCTGGAATACTACAGCGGCAAAGGTCTGCTGCGTGAAGTGAACGGAGAGCAGGAAATCGATCAAGTCACCGCCGACATCGCCGGTCGTCTGCGGGGTTCGAACGAATGATAATTTGCAAGTCTGAAGCCGAACTGCGATTCATGAGAGAAGCGGGACGCATCGTGGCCGAAACGCATCGCCTGATGGCGGACGCGGTACGGGCCGGGGTTACGACCCGTGAGTTGGATGACATCGCCGATCGTTACATTCGCAGTCAGGACGCAATTCCATCTTTTAAAGGCTACAATCAGTTTCCTGGCAGCATTTGCGCTTCTGTAAACGAAGAACTGGTGCACGGCATTCCGGGCAGCCGCAAGCTCAAGGACGGAGATATCATCACGCTGGATATCGGCGCCCAGTTTGAGGGCTACCACGGAGATTCGGCTTGGACCTATCCGGTAGGCGACGTCACGGAAGAAGTTCGACGTCTGCTGGAAGTGACCGAACGATCGCTGTACGCCGGGCTTGAGCTGGTCAAACCGGATGTTCGGCTGTATACGGTCTCGCACGCCATTCAAAAAGTGGTGGAGGATGCGGGCTTTTCCATTGTACGCGAGTATGTCGGGCACGGAATTGGAAAGGATCTTCATGAAGAGCCGCAAATTCCGAACTACGGCATTCCGGATCGCGGACCCCGGCTGAAGCCTGGAATGGTGCTGGCCATCGAGCCGATGGTGAACATCGGGGAGCGCTACGTCCAGACCCTGTCGGACAATTGGACGGTTGTAACGGTTGACGGCTCCTGGTGCGCTCATTACGAGCACACGGTAGCGGTCACGGAGAACGGTTGCGAGATTTTGACGAAGCTGCCGGAGGCGAAGTAGGGTCTTGGATCCGCTTGCTCAGATCGGACGCCTGGTCAAAGTGCTTCGAGGCAAGGACGAGGGCAGCCATGCGGTCATCATCGGCGTCTTGGACGAGAAATTCGTCCTGATCGCGGATGGAGACGGGCGTCGCTTCGACTCGCCGAAGAAGAAGAACATGCAGCATCTTCAGTTACTTCCGGCTCTCAGCAGCGAAGTTTCGGACAGCATGTCCGAGACGGGCCGGGTGACCAACGCCAAGCTAAGATTCGCCATACAGAAGTACACAAGCCGAAAGGAGAATGAGGATGGCCAAGGAAGACGTCATTGAAGTCGAAGGTACGGTAATCGAGCCGTTGCCAAATGCCATGTTCAAGGTTGAACTGGAGAACGGCCACCAGATTCTCGCTCATGTATCCGGCAAGCTCAGAATGCACTTTATCCGTATTCTGACCGGAGACAAAGTGGTTATCCAGTTGTCGCCTTACGATCTGTCCAGAGGACGCATCACCTATCGGAAGTAGGCCTCGTGCCTGCAGAGGAAGGATTCGGGAGGTAATTCACAATGAAGGTCAGACCTTCGGTTAAGCCGATCTGCGAAAAATGCAAAGTCATTCGCCGCAAAGGCAACGTTATGGTCATCTGCGAAAATCCGAAGCACAAACAAAGACAAGGTTAAGAAGGGAGGAAACGATTCATGGCACGTATTGCTGGTGTAGACTTGCCGCGCGACAAGCGCGTTGAAATCGCGCTCCAATACATCTTCGGTATTGGCAAGACGACGGCTCAGAAAATTCTGGCCGAAACGGGCGTCAGCGCTGCGACTCGCGTACGCGACCTCACGGAAGACGAAGTGAGCAAGCTGCGTGAAGTCATCGACAAATCCGTCAAAGTGGAAGGCGATCTCCGCCGCGAGATTTCCCTCAACATCAAGCGCCTCGTCGAAATCGGATGCTATCGCGGTATCCGTCACCGTCGCGGCCTGCCGGTTCGCGGACAACGCACGAAGACGAATGCGCGCACGCGCAAAGGTCCTCGTCGTACGGTAGCGAACAAGAAGAAATAACAAGGGGGGATAACGAACAATGGCTAAAGCTAAAAAAGTCGTACGTACGAAACGTCGCGATCGGAAAAACGTCGAGTCCGGCGTTGCCCACATCCGCTCGACGTTCAACAATACGATCGTTACGATCACGGATCCGCACGGCAATGCGATCTCCTGGGCGAGCTCCGGCAACCTTGGTTACAAGGGCTCCCGCAAAAGCACACCTTTCGCCGCTCAAATGGCTGCCGAAGCCGCTGCGAAAGCCGCTATGGAGCATGGCATGAAAGCCGTCGAGGTTATGGTTAAAGGTCCGGGCGCAGGCCGCGAAGCCGCGATCCGTTCCCTTCAAGCCGCTGGCCTTGAAGTCAACCTGATCAAAGACGTAACGCCGGTTCCTCACAACGGCTGCCGTCCGCCGAAACGCCGTCGCGTATAGTTCGTCGAAGTCTGTGGTATCAAATTGCGACAACTTGTGAATAATGGTTGTGAAGGTTTGGCATACTACAAGATTTGACGCCATGGAACGTTATAGATACGGAGCGACGTTTTGAAGGAGGGTACACTAGTGATTGAGATCGAAAAGCCGAAAATCGAAACCGTAGAGCTGAGTGACGATGGAGCATATGGCCGATTTGTCGTCGAGCCTCTCGAACGGGGCTACGGGACGACTCTCGGAAACTCGCTTCGCCGCATTCTGCTCTCGTCGCTTCCCGGCGCGGCAGTGACGTCCGTTCAGATTGACGGAGTGCTTCACGAGTTTTCCACGGTTCCAGGAGTCATGGAAGACGTGACCGAAATGATCCTGAACCTGAAGGGCCTGTCGCTCAAAATCCATTCCGACGAAGAGAAGGTACTGGAAATTGACGCAGAAGGCGAAGGGAACGTTACCGCGGGCGACATCCGTGCGGACAGCGATGTCGAGATTCTCAGCCCTGATCTTCATATCGCAACCTTAGCTTCCGGCGCACGGCTCCATATGAGGATTTTCGCCAATCGCGGCCGCGGTTATGTGCAAGCCGACCGCAACAAACGCGAAGACCAGCCGATTGGCGTCATTCCTGTTGATTCGATCTACACGCCAATTACCCGTGTCAACTATAGCGTCGAAAACACTCGCGTCGGCCAAGTCACCAACTATGACAAGCTGACGCTTGAAGTGTGGACCGATGGCAGCATCCGTCCGGAAGAGGCCGTAAGCCTCGGCGCTAAGATCCTGACCGAGCATTTGGACTTGTTCGTCGGACTGACCGATGAAGCCAAAGACGCGGAAATTATGGTTGAGAAGGAAGAGGACAAAAAGGAAAAGGTTCTCGAGATGACGATCGAGGAGCTGGACCTGTCCGTTCGTTCCTACAACTGTCTCAAACGTGCAGGCATCAATACCGTGCAAGAGCTGACCATGAAAACCGAAGAAGACATGATGAAGGTCCGCAACCTGGGCCGCAAGTCTTTGGAGGAAGTTCAAGAGAAGCTCGAAGAACTCGGTTTGGGCCTCCGCACAGAAGAATAGCATCAAGGAGGGGAAATCGATGGCATACTCGAAACTGGGACGCGACGCAAGCGCTCGGAAAGCTCTGTTCCGTGACCTTGTGACCGACCTTTTCCTGTACGAGCGCATTCAAACGACGGAGGCGAAAGCCAAAGAAGTGCGTTCGATCGCAGAGAAACTCATTACGAAGGCAAAGCGCGGAGATCTCCACGCTCGTCGTCAAGTGGCCGCTTACGTGCGCCGCGAGACGATCGACGGAGAGCAGGACGCGATCCAAAAGCTGTTTGGCGAACTGGCGGGCCGTTACACGGAGCGCGCAGGCGGATACACCCGGATCCTCAAGCTGGGACCTCGTCGCGGCGACTCTGCGCCTATGGTCTACCTGGAACTGGTTGACCGCGCTTAATCCAGCGACTGCCGCCCGCGGGCAGCAGGCAAAAGGTGGACCGATGAGGCCACCTTTTTTCTTTTGTCCATAATCGGGTTCATGGACAAGCTCAAGGAGTAGATTGCAGCAAGGAGAGAATGCGGCTTGCGAAACATTCGGATGAAGATCGCCTACGATGGAACTCGCTACAACGGATTCCAGACGCAGCCGGGAGGCAACACGATCCAGGACATCATCGAGTCGGCGATCGAGACGCTCACCGGAACCCGGACGAGGATCATCGGATCCGGAAGGACGGATGCGCGCGTGCATGCGGAGGGCCAAGTTTTCAATTTCCATACCGACTCCCGAATCGCGGTCGAACGGTGGGCGCTTGCGCTCAACAGCCGTCTGCCCGAAGATATTCGGGTCGTGGAGTCGGCGGCGGAAGTTCCCGATGCTTTTCATTCCCGGTTTTCGGCCAAGCGCAAGACGTACCGCTATTCGATCTGCACGGGAAAGTTCCACGACGTGTTTCGCCGGAACTTCGAATTCCATCATCCTTCCCCCAAGCTGGATGTCGCTGCGATGCGCGAGGCTCTCCGTCATTTGCAAGGCGAGCATGACTTCACCTCGTTCACGACCAATCATGCCGACGAGAAGTCTCACGTGAGGACGATATACAGCGCTGTGCTGAAGGAAGAGGAAAAGCGGCTGGAGCTTTATTTGACGGGCAACGGCTTCCTTTACAATATGGTGCGGATCATAGCCGGCACGCTCATCCATGTCGGACAAGGCAAGATTGCCCCGGCTGCGATTCCAGGCATGCTGCAGGGCCGGAATCGTCTGCTGGCGGGACCGACTGCGGTCGCTCACGGACTGACGTTGATCAATGTCGAATATGGCGATGCGGAGAAGTAAAAATCCTTGCGCTGGGCTCTCCTTTATTGTAATATATAACTTGTGCTTTCTTATTGGCTCTCCCACAGCCCCGCATAAGAATTGCACCTACATCCATGAAATAGGCAAGACAAGCAGCATCCAACATGACTACGAACTGTAACCGAAGATTGACCATAAACGAAAGCCAACCATTGAAGGAGGATCTCCCATGCGCACCACTTATATGGCGAAGACGAACGAAGTCCAACGCAACTGGCACGTCGTCGACGCATCCGGCCAAACGCTCGGCCGTCTGGCCAGCGAAGTCGCCAGCCTGATCCGCGGCAAGCACAAGCCTCAATTCACGCCTCACGTTGACACGGGCGATTTCGTCGTCGTCATCAACGCAGAGAAGATCGTCCTGACGGGCAACAAATGGAATGACAAGAACTACTATCGTCACTCCATGCATCCGGGCGGCCTGAAAGTTACGCCTGCCAAAGATCAGCTGAAAAAGAAGCCGGAATCCCTCGTGGAATATGCGGTACACGGCATGCTGCCGAAAAACCGTCTGGGCGACAAAATGAAGCTGAAGCTGAAAGTATACGCTGGTTCGGAGCATCCGCACCAAGCTCAAAATCCGGTAGCTTACGAGCTGCGCGGTTAATCGAAGGAGGACCCTACAATGGCTCAAGTCCAATACTATGGCACTGGTCGTCGTAAACACTCCGTAGCACGCGTACGTCTCGTGCCGGGTGAAGGACGCATCATCATCAACAAGCGCGAGCTGGACGAGTACTTCGGTCTCGAAACGCTCAAGCTGATCGTGAAGCAACCGCTCGTTCTGACCGAAACTGTCGGCAAATACGACATCATCGTACTTGCGCATGGCGGAGGCACTTCCGGCCAAGCTGGCGCGATTCGTCATGGCATCTCCCGCGCTCTGCTGAAGGCAGATCCGGAGTTCCGTCCATCTCTGAAGCGCGCTGGTTTCCTGACGCGCGACCCACGTATGAAAGAACGGAAGAAATACGGCCTGAAAGCAGCTCGCCGTGCTCCTCAGTTCTCCAAACGTTAATCGAACGTACAGCCTTTCCCGATTCATCGGGAAAGGCTTTTTCTTTTTCGACAGGGTTTTATGGGCAGGCTATAATAAGACAGGATGCAGTCTTGTCCTTTTGCGAACGACCAACATCACGGGAGGTACATACGATGACAAAAGCTTTGCCGGTTTATTTCAACCATGACGGAGGCGTAGACGACCTCGTCTCGCTTTTTCTTTTGCTGCAGATGGAGCAAGTCGACCTGATCGGAGTGTCGGTCATTGATGCGGACTGTTATGTCGAGCCAGCCGTTTCCGCCAGTCGCAAGATCATCGACCGTTACGGACGTGCCGAGCTCAAGGGACTTGAAGTGGCGCGCAGCAATTCGAGGGGGAAAAATCCGTTTCCGAAAGACTGGAGGATGCATGCGTTCTATGTCGACGCGCTGCCGCTGCTCAACGAGCGCTCCGATGTCGTGACGAAGGAAGCCGCCAAGCCGGCGCATCTGGATTTGATCGAAAAGGTGTCGAAGTGCCCGGAAAAGGCGACGCTGCTGTTCACCGGCCCGCTTACCGACCTGGCTCGCGCGCTGGACGCCGATCCTTCGATCGAAGCCAAGATCGAGAAGCTGTACTGGATGGGCGGAACGTTCCTCCCGGACGGGAACGTGCATGAACCGGAGCATGACGGAACGGCGGAGTGGAACGCGTTCTGGGATCCGGAGGCGGCCAAGCGCGTATGGGATAGCGGCATCAAGATCGAGATGGTCGCTCTGGAAAGCACGAACAAAGTTCCGCTGACAGTAGACACGCGCAAAGAGTGGGCGCAGCTGCGCCGATTCGAGGGCATCGATTTCCTCGGCCAATGCTACGCGACCGTTCCGCCGCTCGTGCATTTCGCGACCAATTCCACGTACTACCTGTGGGATGTGCTGACGACCGCCATCATCGGCAAGCCCGAGCTGGTCTCTTCTCATGAAGTGGCTTGCGATGTCCTGGCGGATGGTCCATCGCAGGGAAGAACCATCCCTTCCGAGGGCGGACGAATCGTAACCGTCGTCGACGATGTCGATCCGGAGGCCTTCTTCCGTTATTTGACCGATCTGGCTCGGGGCGCCGACCGTGACGGAGTGTATCGAATCGTATAAGGACGCCTTATCCAGAGGATAAAGAATCCTTATCTGACGCGGAAATTCGGCCATTTTGCCCTCAATTAAGCAATTGAACATTAGAGGTCTACCCCGTATAATTAAAACCATACGGACTTACTTGGTTTTAACATAGGGGAGGGGACCGGACATTGAACTTGCTGGAAAAAGAGGCGCTGATCGCCGAACAAGCCGTGAAGCTTGAAACCGCATCGCCGGAGGAGATCCTGAAATTTGCCGTCGAGACGTTTCCCAATATAACGTTTGCTTGCAGCTTTGGAGCGGAGGATGTCGTGCTGGTCGACATGCTGCACAAAGTAAGCCCGAAGACGGATGTTTTTTATCTCGATACGGATTACCACTTCAAGGAAACGTATGAAACGCGCGATCGCATGGAGCAGCGCTACGGGATCCGTTTCGTCCAGGTGAAGCCGGTGCTCACGCCGGAGGAGCAAGCGGCTCAGCATGGCGCGGAGCTGTGGAAAAGCGATCCGAACGCCTGCTGCAACATTCGCAAGGTCGAGCCGCTGACGCGCATCCTTTCGCAATACGAGGCGTGGATTACCGGCATTCGCCGTGACCAGGCTCCGACTCGCGCCAACGCGAAAAAGATCGAATACGACACGAAATTCGGCCTCGTCAAGTTCAATCCGATCGCCCATTGGACTTCGGACGATGTATGGGACTATATCCGCAGCAACGACATCATCTACAACCCGCTCCATGACCGCAACTTCCCGAGCATCGGCTGCGAGCAGTGCACGCGTCAGGTCGCGCCGGGCGAAGACCCGCGCGCGGGACGCTGGTCGGGCAGCGACAAAACCGAATGCGGCCTGCACAAGTGAGCCCAAGGGAGGATAACGGAATCATGTCTAGCATCAAGCCCCATGGCGGAGTACTCGTCAACCGGATCGCCGCCGGCGAGCAGCGGGAGCAGCTGCTCGAAGAAGCAAGTCAGCTCACAAGCCTGACGGTAGACAGCTGGACCGTCTCCGATCTGGATCTGATCGGCGTCGGAGCCTTTTCCCCGCTGGAGGGCTTCCTCACGGAGGCCGATTACCATTCAGTCGTCGAACGGATGCGGCTCGAAAGCGGCATCGTCTGGAGCATTCCAATTACGCTTCCGATCGACGAGCAGACGGCAGCCGAGCTGAAGATCGGCCAGCGGGTCGCGCTGAAGGGCGAGGATGGCGTCGTTTATGGCCTGCTCGACGTGGCAAGCATCTACACCGTCGATCAGCGCCGCGAAGCGGTGCAGGTGTTCAAGACGGACGATCTGGAGCATCCCGGCGTCAAAAAGCTGTTCTCCCGCTCCAGCACGTACGTGGGCGGTCCGATCACCGTCCTGAACCGTCCGCAGCCGGAGAAGTTCGGCGAGTTTTATTTCGATCCGAGCGATACCCGTCGCATCTTCGCCGAAAAAGGCTGGAAAACCGTCGTCGGCTTCCAAACCCGCAACCCGGTCCACCGCGCCCATGAATTCATTCAAAAATGCGCGATGGAGATCGTAGACGGCCTATTCCTGAACCCGCTCGTCGGAGAGACGAAGTCGGATGACGTGCCGGCCAACGTCCGTATGAAGAGCTATGTGGCGCTTCTGGAAAATTACTATCCGGAGAGCCGCACGTTCCTTGGCGTCTTTCCTGCAGCGATGCGCTATGCCGGGCCGCGCGAAGCGATCTTCCATGCGCTCGTGCGCAAAAATTACGGATGTACGCATTTCATCGTCGGACGCGATCATGCGGGCGTAGGCGACTACTACGGCACGTACGAGGCGCAGGAGCTGCTCAAGACGTTCGCGGCCGAGGATCTCGACATTACGCCGCTTTATTTCGAGCACAGCTTCTTCTGCAGGAAATGCGGCAACATGGCGACCAGCAAAACGTGTCCGCATGACAAGTCGGAGCATGTCGCGCTGTCCGGCACCAAAGTCCGCGAGATGCTGCGCGCCGGCATTTGCCCGCCTCCGGAGTTCTCCCGGCCCGAGGTCGCGCAGATCCTGATCGAGGGCATGCAGGAGCAGCCGGCGCATTCCTAAGCGGCAGCGCCCCTGTTCGAGGCATGAAGCAGCACCCTGTCCCATATAGTGGATGATAGCGATAGGCTTGGATAAGCCTGAGCCGATCATCGACGCGGGATGGGGTGTTTTTTATTATGCAGGACGTTCGAGATAAAATAGGCCGGGAAGGAAGGCATGGACTGTATCCGACTCGTCGACGGCTCGTCGTCTGGATCAGCTCGCGCGGCTGGTCCCGAATCGGACTCGCCTCGCTGATGCTGCTTGTCCTCGGCGGACTGCTGCTGACGCAGCTGCCTTCGGCCAGCATCGGAACGACTTGGACGCTTCCGCTCAGCGGCAAGACGGTCGTGCTTGACGCCGGGCATGGCGGTCCTGACGGCGGGGCGGTCAGCAAGAGCGGGCTGATCGAAAAAGACCTCAATCTGGCGATCGCGCTTCAGCTGCGGGATTATTTGCAGCAAGCCGGCGCGATCGTCTATGTGACGAGGGAAGGAGATCAGGATCTGGCGGGAGCGGAGACCAAAGGATACAAAAGCCGCAAGACGGAAGATCTCGTCGCCAGGGCGCGCTTCGTGGAGGAGAAGAAGGCCGATCTCATGGTCAGCATCCACATGAACAGCATCCCCTCGCCCAGATGGTCCGGGGCGCAGACGTTCTATTATCCGAACCATGAGGGCAACCCGGCGCTTGCCTATCTGATCCAAGACGAGATCAGGCTCAATCTGGCCAATACGAATCGTTCCGCGGCCAAGGCGCCGAATACGGTTTATCTCCTCAAGGCGGTCAAGACGGCTCCAAGCGCTCTTGTCGAGGTCGGATTCCTTTCCCATCCCGGAGAAGCGGCGCGGCTGGCCGACGGCACGTACCAGCGGCAGGTCGCGGCCTCCATCTACAAGGGGATCCTGCGTTACAGCAGCGGCGAGCGTCCAGCCGGAACGACGGACAAGGCGGCGCGGCCGTAAGGAAAGCGGAGCTTCCGGTATGCTATACTAGGAGCATACCCATTCGAAGCGGCCGGCGCGAAAGTCCGCCGCTTCGATGCATGCCGGAAGGTGGAGACCGCAACTATGCTCACACGCGAACAAGTATTGGAAGCCGTGAATGCTGTCACGGCTCGCTTCGCGGACGGAACGACCGTCCGCGACATTATGGCCAAGGACCGTCAAGCTTCGCTGACGGTCCTCGTCCCGAGCGGCGCCGAGCGCGCGCCGCTGGAAGCCGCGCTGCGCGAAGCGCTCGCGCAGGCAGGGGCCGAGACCGCGCATCTGCGGTTCCGGCCCCTGGAAGCCCCGGCAGCGGCGGCGCAGCCTGCCGCCCCTGCCGGGGCCTCCCCTGGCGCGGCGCCGAGCGCTGCCGCCGCGCCAGGCGCTGCAGGCGCCGCCCCCGTGCGAGGCCACGGGGCGGGCCTGGAGGGCGTGCCGCTGCTCTCCGCGGAGAGCGGCACGGAATTCATCGCCATCGCCAGCGGCAAGGGCGGCGTCGGCAAATCGACCGTCACCGTCAACCTCGCGGTGGCGCTGGCCCGCAGGGGCAAGCGCGTCGGACTCGTCGACGCCGACATCTACGGCTTCAGCGTGCCTGACATGATGGGCATCGAGGAGCGGCCGGAAGTCGTCGACGGCCGCATTCAGCCGATCGAGCGCTTCGGCGTCAAGGTCATCTCGATGGGCTTTTTCGTCGAGGACAACAGCCCGATCGTATGGCGCGGGCCGATGCTCGGCCGCATGCTGCGCAACTTTTTCCAAGAAGTCGAGTGGGGAGAGCTGGATTACCTGCTGCTCGACCTGCCGCCTGGCACGGGCGACGTCGCTCTCGACGTGCATCAGATCCTCCCGCAGAGCAAGGAGATCATCGTGACGACTCCGCATGCGACAGCGGCGTTCGTCGCTGCCCGTGCCGGCGCGATGGCGCTGCACACGGAGCATGAGATTCTCGGCGTCGTGGAGAACATGTCGTATTACTTGAGCCCATCGACGGGCGAAAAGGAATATGTGTTCGGCAAAGGGGGAGGAGCCCGCCTCGCGGAAAACCTCCACACCGATTTGCTGGCGCAGATTCCGCTTGGCGCGCCGGATAACCATGTGTCGGAGCCGGACTTTTCCCCTTCCGTCTACAAAGCCGAAACCGAAACGGGACAGCTCTACCTGGAGCTGGCCGACCGGGTCATCGCCCGGACCTGGTAAGCCCGCCCGCCTATATCGTGAAAAAAGCAGTCCCCTCGGGTAGGGGACTGCTTTTGCATTCAAGCCCGCATGAGCCTACGTCGACGATTCTTCGCTGCTCTCCTCGCTGCCTTCCTCGCCGCCGCCTTCTTCTCCGCCGCTCCCGCCTTCCTGGCCGCTTCCCGAAGAGGACTTCGTATCGACCTTCTCCTCCGGCTTGACGCGCAGCTCTTCCTGAACGGCCTTTTTCAGCAGATCCAAAATCTCCACGCGGAAGAGCGGATTGGACATCGACTCCTGCATGATCGTCATGACCTGCTTGCGATACTGGCCGCTCATCAGCACCTCAAGAATCATCTTGTCCATTTCCGGCGTCTTCATGGCGGCAATGAGCTCCTTCTGATATGCCGGGTCCTTCATGAGCTCCTTATGGATATCCTTGTTCTGCTTGTTGACCGCCTTGGCGAATTCGCCGGCAAAGCGCGTATCGGTCATCATCGTCTTGATGACCTTGTCGTAGTCCGGCGACGTAATCGTCTCTTTCACCGCCATCCGCACGCTTTCGGCGTCCTGCATCGACAGCATCTTGATGCCGCTCTCGCTCGTGCCCGAGGCGCTCATCTGGCTTTCTTGAAGCGCTTTTTGCGCATCCTCGGTTTTCAGGATGTCGATCACCATCGATTTCATGTCTTTATAGCTCAGCTGCTGCCCGCCTCCGCTTTGCGGTTCGGCGCCGCAGCCGGAGAGAAGGGTTGCGGACAAGGCAGCGAGTAAAATACCGTACAAGGCCCGTTTCACGTTCATGCGCTTGAGGCTCCTTTCCTTCGCTTGCCGGTCCGGGTGGAGCTTGGAGCCGGCGGGGATAGGTACAGTATGCGCGGAGGAGCGGGGGAATATCAGGGCCAAGCCTTAGCTTTTTCACCCGTTCATGGTAAGATAATGATCAGATCGAACTCGGTTTGGGAGGATGCAGCAACAATGACAATCCGCAAGTGGTTTTTCCTGTTCTGGACGACGATGGCTATCGGAGCGGGCGCCACGCTCGTCACCGGCCTTGCGATGCAGCTCATGGATCAGACGCTCCGAGCCTACGGCTGGTCGGGCGCAGGCTTCAATACCTTCAATATGGTGCTCGTCGGACTGCTGATCGGCGCGTTCAGCCAGATGGGCTTTTTCGCGTATCTGACCGTCAATTACATCGCCCTCAGCGTTTTCCGCAAATCCTATCTCTGGAGCGCTCTGCAAGCGTATACGACCGTGTTCGCGCTGGGCTTCCTCGTTTATGTGCTGTACCAATCCCGCGAGCAGACCGGCATGGTGCTGTTCTGGGCGCTGCCGATCGTGCTGGCGGCCGTCGCCTGGGGCGTCGGCTACTGGAAGACCCGCCTGACCAACAACAAGGCATTCATCCCGACGCTGTTCCTCATGATCGTCGTGACTTCCATCGAAGCTTGGCCGAGCTTCCAAGGCGAGGGGGGAGAGGTCAGCGCGAGCGCCATCTGGTTTATGATGATCCCGTTAGCCGCATGCAATGCCTACCAGATCCTGACCTTGCAGCGGATCACGTCTTCCCCGGACAAAAAAGAAGCCGCCTCCGCGCGCGGCGCGAAAACGGCTTGAATCGAATTTCCTACATGTCGAAGCTGACGGGCTGAGGCTCCGTCGTGACGCCATTGTCCCGGACTTCCTTGCCGCTCGCCTCCGTCTGGCTGATCAGCTGGGAGACGCTGACGAACTCATAGCCCTGAGCGCGGAGCTGGTCGATGATGAGCGGGAGCGCCTCATGCGTCTGCTTGACCGAATCGCTGGCGTGCAGCAGCACGATGTCGCCGGGGTGAGCCCGCTTCATGACGCGGTCGACGATATTTTGCGTGCCGATGTTCATCCAGTCTTGGGAGTCGGTATCCCATTGAATCACTTTGTAGCCCATATTCTCCGATGCCTGAAGCACCCGCTTGTCGAAGTCTCCGTTCGGGAGACGGATGAGCTGCGGTGCTTTTCCCGTTTCCTGGGTCAAGATGGCGTGGGCCGTCTGCAGCTGAGCCTGCAGCTCCTCGTCCGTCAGCTTGCTGTAGTTGTCATGCTTGTTGCCGTGGCTGCCGATTTCGAAGCCGTTCTCCTGAATGGCCTTCACCAGCTGGGGATGGGTCTGCGCCCACGGGGCGGACAGGAAAAAGGTCGTATTTTTGACGCCCTTCTCCTTCAGGATGTTCAGGATCGGCTCGGCCCGCTTGTCGCCCCAGCTGATGTCGAAGGTGAGCGCGATCACCTTCTTTT
>NZ_CP045802.1:742500-1625000 GCF_009649995.1 Paenibacillus sp. B01
GCAACCCGAAGCTGTGAACCGAAGCCCCAGTAAACGGCGGCCGTAACTATAACGGTCCTAAGGTAGCGAAATTCCTTGTCAGGTAAATTCTGACCCGCACGAATGGCGTAACGACTTGGGCGCTGTCTCAACGAGAGATCCGGTGAAATTTTACTACCTGTGAAGATGCAGGTTACCCGCGACAAGACGGAAAGACCCCATGGAGCTTTACTGCAGCTTGATATTGGACTTTGGTACGATCTGTACAGGATAGGTGGGAGCCTAGGAAGCCGGAGCGCCAGCTTCGGAGGAGGCGCCGTTGGGATACCACCCTGATCGTATCGGAGTTCTAACCTGTCACCGTGAAACCGGTGAAGGGACCGTGTCAGGCGGGCAGTTTGACTGGGGCGGTCGCCTCCTAAAATGTAACGGAGGCGCCCAAAGGTTCCCTCAGAATGGTTGGAAATCATTCGAAGCGTGCAAAGGCATAAGGGAGCTTGACTGCGAGACCAACAAGTCGAGCAGGGACGAAAGTCGGGCTTAGTGATCCGGTGGTACCGAATGGAAGGGCCATCGCTCAACGGATAAAAGCTACCCTGGGGATAACAGGCTTATCTCCCCCAAGAGTCCACATCGACGGGGAGGTTTGGCACCTCGATGTCGGCTCATCGCATCCTGGGGCTGAAGTAGGTCCCAAGGGTTGGGCTGTTCGCCCATTAAAGCGGTACGCGAGCTGGGTTCAGAACGTCGTGAGACAGTTCGGTCCCTATCTGTCGTGGGCGTAGGAAATTTGAGAGGAGCTGTCCTTAGTACGAGAGGACCGGGATGGACGTACCGCTGGTGTACCAGTTGTTCCGCCAGGAGCACCGCTGGGTAGCTACGTACGGACGGGATAAGCGCTGAAAGCATCTAAGCGCGAAGCCCCCCTCAAGATGAGATTTCCCAGTATGTAAGACCCCTGGAAGACGACCAGGTCGATAGGCTCGAGGTGGAAGCGCGGCAACGTGTGCAGCTGACGAGTACTAATCGGTCGAGGGCTTATCCTACTTAGCAAGAACAGCCGGTCAGCACGGCATTTCGTTCGATTCAGTTTTCAGGGCGCAAGTCCTGAAGCATCCTATCGCTTCATATTCCCTGATAGCTCAGTTGGTAGAGCACTCGACTGTTAATCGAGTTGTCACAGGTTCGAGTCCTGTTCGGGGAGCCATTTGCTCTCATAGCTCAGTAGGTAGAGTGCATCCATGGTAAGGATGAGGTCACCGGTTCGATCCCGGTTGAGAGCTCCATATGCGTGGCCCGTTGGTCAAGGGGTTAAGACACCTCCCTTTCACGGAGGTAACAGGGGTTCGAATCCCCTACGGGTCACCATTTTTTTTATTTCTACATAAGAATGGATGTTCCGAGCCATTCTACGGAGGAAGCTTAGCTCAGCTGGGAGAGCATCTGCCTTACAAGCAGAGGGTCGGGGGTTCGATCCCCTCAGCTTCCACCACTTTATTTGTTGGGGATTAGCCAAGCGGTAAGGCAACGGACTTTGACTCCGTCATTCTCAGGTTCGATCCCTGAATCCCCAGCCATCAAGAGCCATTAGCTCAGTTGGTAGAGCACCTGACTTTTAATCAGGGTGTCGAAGGTTCGAGTCCTTCATGGCTCATCTTTCATTC
Organism: Paenibacillus sp. B01; assembly: GCF_009649995.1. Lineage (NCBI taxonomy): Bacteria > Bacillati > Bacillota > Bacilli > Caryophanales > Paenibacillaceae > Paenibacillus > Paenibacillus sp. B01. Next base: position 744,144 of record NZ_CP045802.1, read on the forward strand.
GCGCGTATGGCGGAATTGGCAGACGCACCAGATTTAGGTTCTGGCGCCTCCGGCGTGGGGGTTCAAGTCCCTCTACGCGCATAGTTACGAACCATCGCCTTCAGTCCTCACGGACCGAAGGCTTTTTTGTTTATCCAAAAGAAAATCACCTGCTTTTGATCAACAACTCGCGCTGCGAGCGTGCGCGAAGGTTTCTTTTGACAACGATAGTGAGAACCGTTATCATAATGGTTATAATGATAATCGTTATCAAGGATTCGGAGCGCCGCTCCGGCAGCAGAGAGGAGCTTGCAGCATGGTTCGATTGGAAACCAGCCAGCTGGATATAGCCTATGAGAAGAGACAGATCGTGCGGGACCTCAATTTACGCATTCCGCAAGGCAAGATCACGGCGCTCGTAGGCTCGAACGGATCCGGCAAATCGACCATCCTCAAGACGATGGCTCGTCTGATGTCGCCGCAAAACGGGCAGGTGCTGCTGGACGGCAAGTCGATCCACAAGCAGTCGACGCGGGAAGTGGCCAAGGAACTCGCCATCCTGCCGCAAAACCCGACCGCCCCGGATGGTCTGACCGTGCAGGAGCTCGTCTCCTACGGCCGTTTCCCCTATCAAAAAGGGTTCAGCTCGATGCGTAAGGAAGACCGCGAAATCGTCGCTTGGGCGCTGGATGCGACGGGCATGACGGAGTTCGCCGATCGTCCGGTCGACCAGCTGTCCGGCGGACAACGCCAGCGCGGCTGGATCGCGATGGCGCTCGCCCAGGAGACGGACATCCTGTTCCTGGACGAACCGACGACGTTCCTGGACATGGCGCATCAGCTCGACGTGTTGCAGCTGCTCCAGCAGCTGAACTCCAAGGAAAACCGGACGATCGTCATGGTCGTGCATGACCTCAACCATGCCTCCCGGTTCGCTCATCACATGATCGCGATCAAGTCGGGCACCGTGCTGGCGGAAGGCAATCCGGACGAAGTCGTGACGCCGAAGGTGATGAGGGATGTCTTCGGCATCGAAGCCGATATCGTGAGCGATCCGCGCACGGGAGTGCCGCTATGCCTCCCTTACGCGCTCGCGATGGGAGAGCGGACGGTGGAGCGCCCGGCAGCCGAGAGCCAGGGCGAGAAGCAGCGCGTGCTGCAGCCGGCAGGGGTTTGACCCCGCCGGTATTTTTCATTTCGAGAGGGGTCTGCTGACCGATGGATCGCAACGCAACGAGAGAACTGCTGTACGGCAAGCTTGGATTGTTGGAATCGGTTCCGGACGGCGTACGGGTTGCCGCTACGCTCGAGGCGCTCTCGACCGATCCGGAGACGGCCGATGCCTTCCTTCGGGGCTACGCGGAGCTCATTCCGTCTCGTTCCATCGAACCGGCCGCGACCTACTTTCCGTCCTGGCTGCGCGCGCTGGCCGGCACGTTCCATCATGTCCTCGCCAGCGGAGCCGGAAGCTTTCCGCTAGACCCTTCCCGCTGGGAAATGATGCTCTACAAAGCGGAGGGAGCCTCTTATGCCTCCATCGCGTTCCGTACCGATGCTCTGGAGCTGGAGGAGACGCCGCAGCTGCTCTCCGCGGAGCAGCGCTGCGAGCAGATCGATCGGTTCTACGGCACGCTTGTCGCGCCTGTATTCCGTCATCTCGCCGACCGTGCGGGTGTCAGGACCCATGAGCTGTGGAGATTGGCCGCCAGCGGCCTGAACCATACGAAGACGTTCCTGCTGCAGGCGGCGGAACGGCCGGAGCTGCGGCAGGCGCTGGAGCAGGACTTCGCTTATGCCGTCGGAGAGATGCCGGGGGAGGCGGTCGGAGAACGGCGCAATCCGATGGCTATCCGATTCACATATGTCGACAGCCCCTATGAGCCGGGAACGAAGCTGCCGCTGAGGGGAGGCTGCTGCCTGGCGTTCAAGACCGAGTACGCCAAGCACTGCTACAACTGTCCCAGACTCAAGCCGGGAGAGAGGAAAAGGATGTACGAGGAGCTCTGCTCCGCTCGCGCCTAATTTTTTTTGAAAAAGGACTTGCATTCGGACGATGGGCCTGATATATTATTACTTGTCGCGCTGAACAAAAAGTTCTTCGACAAGCGGAAGTGGCTCAGCGGTAGAGCATCGCCTTGCCAAGGCGAGGGTCGCGGGTTCGATTCCCGTCTTCCGCTCCATACGTGCCCGTAGCTCAGCTGGATAGAGCATTTGACTACGAATCAAAAGGTCGGGAGTTCGAATCTCTCCGGGCACGCCATTTATACAACGGGATGTAGCTCAGCTTGGTAGAGCACCTGGTTTGGGACCAGGGGGTCGCATGTTCAAATCGTGTCATCCCGACCATTGCTTCAACTTGCCTGTCGATTTCGTTTGCGGGTGTAGTTCAATGGTAGAACTTCAGCCTTCCAAGCTGATAGCGTGGGTTCGATTCCCATCACCCGCTCCAATAGAGAAACCTTCAAACCTTGCCTAGCGGCAAGGTTTTTTTGTAACGTCAACGCTTTAACACAGTGCTTGGGCAAAAAAACCTGCCCCGGACCGTCTTCTATCCCTATAGCTTTTGTAGTATGATGGGAAAAGCGATTTGAAGTCACCTGCAACCGGGAAAGACGCGCCAGGAGCGGCGTTCAGGGATTCAGCGCCAGGCTGGCTATGCTTACGATTTGGTTCTTTCCGCAGCCTTAGGAGCGAACCAGGAGGAGGAACATCATGTCGGAACAGGCTGCAACGGCCCAAGCGACGGCTCGCCCGCAATCGAACAACTTGCTGCGCCGAGACGTAAGGTTCATGGGCAATCTATTGGGTGAAGTGCTTGTCCACCAAGGCGGCGACGAGCTGCTCGAGGTGGTCGAGAGGATCCGCGAGATGAGCAAGGCGCTGCGCGCCGAATTCGTCAACGAGCTGTACGAGGAATTCAAGAAGACGATCACGACGCTCGGCCCGGAGATCCGTCACCAGGTCATCCGCGCGTTCGCGGTCTACTTCCAGCTGGTGAATATCGCCGAGCAGAACCACCGCATCCGCCGCAAGCGGGATTACGAGCGCTCGGTGGGTGAAAGCGTGCAGCCGGGCTCGATCGAGGCGGCGGTTCAAGTGCTTCATGAGCGCGGCATCGGGGTCGACGGCGTCAAGTCGATGCTGGACGGCATCTCGCTCGAGCTCGTCATGACCGCCCATCCGACGGAAGCGACCCGCCGCGTCGTGCAGGACATCCACAAGCGCATCGCGCTCGGGCTGATGGAGCTCGACAATCCGACGCTCACGCATCGCGAGCGGGAGAAGCTGCGCGCCGGCCTGCTCAACGACGTGCAGATCCTCTGGCAGACCGACGAGCTGCGCGACCGCAAGCCGACCGTCATCGACGAGGTCCGCAACGGCTTGTACTACTTCGACGAGACGCTGTTCGAAGTGCTTCCGAATGTCTACGAGGAGCTGGAGCGCTGCCTGCACAAGTACTACCCGCAGGAGCAATGGCATGTCCCCACCTATCTCAAGTTCGGTTCCTGGATCGGCGGAGACCGCGACGGCAACCCGTCCGTCAAAGCCAAGGTCACCTGGGAGACGCTGACGCTCCACAAGCAGCTGGCGCTGAGCAAGTACCAGACGGTCCTGAAGGAATGGATGGACATCCTCAGCTTCAGCACCAACATCATCGACGTTCCGTCCGAGCTGCTCAGCTCGATCGAGGCCGACGAGCAGGCCGTCGAGCTCCGCGGAATCGACAAATGGCGCAACAGCAGGGAGCCGTACAAGGTCAAGCTCTGCTACATGCTCGAGAAGCTGGCGAACACCGGCGACGATGCCCTCAAAGGCACGGCGAAGCGCTACAACGGCCCCGAGGAGTTCAAGCAGGACCTGCTGCTCATCGACCGCTCGCTGCGCTCCCACTACGCCGACTACACGGCCGACTCGCATGTGCGCAAGCTGATTCGCCAGGTCGAGCTGTTCGGCTTCCATATGGCGGCGCTCGACGTCCGCCAGCACTCCAAGGAGCATGAATCGGCGATGGCCGAGATTCTGGCCAAGATGAACATCACGCCGGATTACGCCTCCCTCTCCGAAGAGGAGAAGATCGAGCTGCTGGACCGGCTGCTGAACGATCCGCGTCCGCTGACCTCCTCCCATCTGGATTACACCGAATCCACGCGGGAATGCCTGGACGTCTACCAGACGATCTACCGGGCGCAGCAGGAGTTCGGCGAGTCCTGCATCTCGAGCTATCTGATCAGCATGACCCAGGGCGCCAGCGACATGCTCGAGGTGATGGTGTTCGCCAAGGAAGTCGGCCTGTTCCGCCAAGAGGCGGACGGCACGGTCCGCTGCACGCTGCAGTCGGTGCCGCTGTTCGAGACGATCGACGACCTGCATGCCGCACCTGGCATTATGCAAAGGCTGTTCGAGCTGCCGCTCTACCGCAAGGGAGTCGAGGCTCGCGGCAATCTGCACGAGATCATGCTCGGCTACTCCGACAGCAACAAGGACGGCGGCGTCGTCACCGCCAACTGGGAGCTCCGCTGCGCGCTCATCGACATCACCGAGACCGGCTCGCGCCACGGCGTGAAGCTCAAGTTCTTCCACGGCCGCGGCGGCGCGCTCGGCCGCGGCGGCATGCCGCTCGGCCGCAGCATCCTGGCCCAGCCGCCTCATACGGTCGGCGGCGGCATCAAGATCACCGAGCAGGGAGAGGTCTTGTCCTCCCGCTACTCGATGCAGGGCATCGCCTACCGCAGCCTGGAGCAGGCGACCTGGGCGCTGCTCACGGCGGCGCGCCTGGCGAGCCATCCGGAGCAGATGCCGGAGCAGATGCCGGAGTGGGCCGAGATCGCCAAGGAAATTTCCGAGACGGCTCAGGAGAAGTACCAGGATCTGATCTTCCGCGATCCGGACTTCATGGAGTTCTTCAAGGAGTCGACGCCTCTCTCCGAGGTGGGCGAGCTCAACATCGGATCCCGTCCGTCGAAGCGCAAGAACAGCGACCGCTTCGAGGACCTGCGCGCGATCCCATGGGTGTTCGCATGGACGCAGAGCCGCTATCTGCTGCCTGCCTGGTATGCATCGGGCACGGCGTTCCGCCAGTACGTCCAGGGCGACGAGACCCGCCTGCAGACGCTGCGCGATATGTATAAGGGCTTCCCGTTCTTCCGCCAGCTTGTCGACAACCTGCAGATGGCGATGGCCAAGGCCGATCTGCTCATCGCCCGCCAGTACGCCGGCATGATCAAGAACGCCGCCGTGCGCGACCGCATCTTTCAGCTGGTCGAGCAGGAGTACTCGCTGACGCTGCGGATGATCTTGGACATTACCGGCCAAAAGGAAATTCTCGACAACGTGCCGGTCATCCAGGAATCGATCCGCTTGCGCAATCCGTACGTCGATCCGCTCAGCTACCTGCAAGTGGAGCTGCTCACCGAGCTGCGCCAGAAGCGCGAGGCGGAGGAGGACGACGCGGAGCTGCTGCGCGAAGTGCTCCTGACGATCAACGGAATCGCCGCCGGCCTCCGCAATACCGGTTGATCTGCTGAAAGGACTATTCCCTACCGTCCCATGCCGTGCGCACCGGCTGCGCACGGCTTTTTCCTGTCATGGAACGTTCTTGCTTTTTCCATGCGCGTGAATTACCATGGGCTAGACAGTCCGGTTAGTCTGGAGGAATGTAGGCCGTGAAATCCATCGAAGCCAACTTGGTCCGCCTCTCTCTCAAGGGAGATCAGAGAGCGTTCGCGGAGCTCGTCGGCATGTACCAGGACAAGCTTTACCATCTTGCATACCGGATGCTGTACAACCGCCAGGAGGCGGAGGACACCGTGCAGGAGACGTTTCTGCGCGTCTTCCGCAACATGGAGCGCTACGACGAGTCCATGAAGTTCTCGACCTGGATCTACCGCATCACGACCAATCTAGCCATCGACCGTCTTCGCCGCCGCAAGCCCGGCTTCTCGCTGGATGCCGAGCTGCCCGAGCATGACGGCCTGGACGGCTATTCGATGTTCGCCAGCGAGGATGCCTCTCCGGAGGACGAGGTGCTGCTCTCGGAGACGCAGCGGATCATCCGCTCGGCCATCGACACGCTGCCTCCCAAGTACAAGAGCGTGATGGTGCTCCGCTATCTGGAGGATCTTTCGCTGCAGGAGATCGGCGACGTGCTCGACATGCCGGTGACGACGATCAAGACGCGCGTCCATCGCGGACGGGAGTTCCTGCGCAAGAAGCTCGAGCATAAATTATAGGCTCATCCGGGCCATAAAAAATGAAACACCTTCCGCCATCAAACGTACCTTATAGGTAGACTTGGCATCGAGGCGTCCGCGCGCCGATGCGAGACGACGGGCAGGGCCTGCCTCTGTACCCTGAAGAAAGGACTGGCTGCCATGAATTGCAATGTCGCTATCGTTTGGATGCACGACTATATCGACGGCGAGCTGCCGCGCGAGGATTGCCTTACCCTCAAGCAGCATCTGCTTTCCTGTCCGGCATGCAGAGCCCGGTTCGAACAGCTGGAGAAGACCGAAGCGCTGCTCACCTCGGTTATGGCTGAGCCAAAGGGACAGGCGATGACGCCGGCCGCTTCCGCAGCGCTCACCGACAAGATTCTAAAACAAATTCCTCCTCCCGCTCGTCATAGAGACTGGACGGGATGGATTCGCAGACATCCTGCCGTCACGGCAGCAGCCGTATTCGTGGTCGTCATGCTGGCCAGCCTGGCGCCGACGGTGAACAACGGCTCCGAGCTGATCGTGCGCGGCGACGACCTCAAGCAGGTCGTCATCGACGGTCATACGGTCATCGTGCCGGAGGGCGTCAAGATCTACGGAAATCTGACCGTGGAGAATGGAACCGCCGATGTGCGCGGGGACGTGGAAGGCAGCGTGACCGTCATCGACGGATCGCTCCTCACTGCGTCCACGGCGCATATCGCCGGCCAGTCCCGCATGATCGACCAGCTGCTGGACCGCTTCTGGTACAAAGTGACCCAATCGTTCGGCAGCACGCCGTGAACGGGTGACGCCCCCTGCGCGCAGGGGGCATTTTTTTTGGCCGAAAAAGGATTTATGTTATGATACCTAGAAAAGAATAGGGTTACGACTAAACGATGGAATCAAGGTCTTCGGCCATACATAGAGAAGGGACCGCAGGCAGCGGGCGGGGGTATCGGATATGAGATTTTTCACGGAAATGACGTGGCAGAACTGGATCCGGAACATCATCGATATCGGGATCGTCAGTTACATTATCTATAAAATGATCCTGCTCGTACGCGGAACGCGCGCCGTGCAGCTGATCAAGGGCATCCTGCTGCTGGTGCTCACCTGGGCGATCAGCACCTGGTTCGATCTGTATACGCTCAAGTGGCTCATGAATCAGATGTTCACCTTCGGCGTCGTCACGATCATCATCATCTTCCAGCCGGAGCTGCGGCGAGCGCTGGAGCAGCTCGGCCGGGGCAAACTGTTCGCCCGTACGTCGTCGCTCGACCGCGACCAGGTGAACGAGCGCATCATGGAGCTGATCAAGGCCGTCCAGTACATGTCCAAGCGGCGCATCGGCGCGCTGATCGTCTTCGAGCGGCATACCGGACTGAACGAGCTGATCGAATCCGGCATCAAGATGGAGTCTCGCATCAGCTCGGAGCTGCTCATCAACATGTTCACGCCGAATACGCCTCTTCACGACGGAGCGGTCATCATCCGCGGCTCGCAGATCATGGCCGCGGCCTGCTACTTGCCGTTGTCGGAAAATCCGTTCATCAGCAAGGAGCTCGGCACGAGGCATCGCGCCGCGATCGGCGTGAGCGAGGTGACCGACGCGGTATCGGTCGTCGTATCGGAGGAGACCGGGCAGGTAACGCTTGCCGTCGGCGGCATGATCGTGCGCGACATCAAGGAAGAGTCGCTCATTTCCAAGCTGTTCGAGGAGCTAACCCAGCAGAACGGACAGACGTCCAAGACGAAGTCCAAGTTCCCGTTCCGCAAAAAGAAAGAAGGGGAAGCCAATGGATAGATGGCTGAGCCATCCGACCGCCCTCAAAATTCTCTCGATCGTCATCGGCGTCCTGCTGTGGGCGGTCGTTCACTTCGATCCGGAATCGACGCCCAATACGGTCACGTCGACGACGGAGACCAAAAGCGTCGACATGCTGCGCATCCAGACCGAGGGGCTCGACGAAAGCGCCTATGCGCTCAAGGTGCTCGAGCCGAGCGTCGCCAAGCTGATGGTGCGCGGCAGCCGCTCGGCGCTCGCCTTCGCCGAGGATGGCGATTATACGGTCAGCGTCAATCTGAGCGGCAAAGGCCCGGGCAGCTATACGATTCCGCTCACGGTCGGCAAGCTGCCCCGGGGCATCGAGCTACTCAACGTATCGCCGTCGATGGTCGAGGTGATCATCGACCGGCTGGAGAGCGGCACGTTCGACGCCGGCGTCGTCACCCAAGGCAAGCCGGCCGAAGGATACGAGCTCGGCGCTCCGGTCATCCGTCCGGGCAGCACCGTGCAAGTGACGCTGCCGGCCCAGGACCTGGCCCGCGTCGGATCGGTCAAAGTATTCGTCAACGTCGAGGGCGAGACCGAGACGGTGCGAGACAAAAAAGCCCGCATGATCGTCTTCGATAAGTCGGGCAATGAAATTCAGGGAGCCGTCATCGCCCCGGCGACGCTCGACGTCGAGGTGCCGATCACGATGCCGGGCAAGGCCGTGCCGCTGCAGATCGGCACGAGAGGCAGCCTGCCGGCCGGTCTGTCGCTGGAGGCGATCGATTCCGACGTGAGCGAGGTGACCGTATACGGCGATCGCTTGCTGCTGGACTCGGTCAATCTGCTCGCCGCCGACGTCGATCTGTCCCAGATCCGGGCGACGGGCGACGTCGAGCTGGAGCTGCTTCCTCCCGAGGGCATGAAGGCGGTCGAGCCGAGCAAGGTCAAGGTGCGCGTGACGCTCGCTTCCTCCGACGTGAAGACGCTGCAGGTGCCGATTACGCTCGAAAATGCGGGCAGCGGCCTCGATGCGGCTCTGGAGGCTCCGACAGGCGGCACGATCGGCGTGCGCGTGCGCGGCACCCCGGACGAGCTGTCCGGGCTGACGGCCGGAGACATCCGCGCCGTCGCCGACCTGCAGGACCTCAAGGAGGGCGCGCATGAGGTGCGGCTGCAGCTGACGCTGCCGAACTATGTGACGGCCGTCGATCCGGCTCCGACCGTCACCGTGCGTCTGACGGCCAGCGAGGCGGCCATGGGCAGGCCGGAAGGCGGCAGCGCGACGCCATCGCCGACGCCGACGCCATCTCCGGACCGCGGGCAGGGCGAGAACGACTCGAGCGGAGGCTCCGGCCCGTCCCATGGATCCGGCAACGAGAACGACGCCGGTGCCGGCAGCGGCGATGGCGCAGACAGCGGAGAGGGGCGGCGTTGAAACGCCGCGGCTCCCTTCCGCTCTTTTTTTGTGGAACCTATCGTCTCCGACCGTGCGTATGATATCGAATGGGCGCGAGGCCAAGGACTGGATTAACCCGCCATAGCGTTAACGGCATGAACACTTTATAATCAATACCATTCATCCGATTCACTATCCACCTCAATCCGAAAAGGGGCAGCAGGAATACATGGGAAAATATTTTGGAACCGACGGAGTACGCGGGGTCGCAAACCTCGAGCTCACGCCGGAGCTTGCCTATAAGATCGGCCGCTGCGGCGGTTATGTCCTGACGGCAGGAGCGCATAAGCCGACGGTCGTCATCGGACTCGACACCCGGATCTCCGGACCGATGCTGGAGTCGGCGCTGATCGCCGGCCTGCTGTCGATCGGAGCGAGCGTCATCCGGCTCGGCGTCGTCTCGACGCCGGCGGTCGCTTACCTGACCCGCCAGCTGAAGGCGGATGCGGGCGTCATGATCTCCGCGTCGCATAATCCGGTCGCGGACAACGGAATCAAGTTTTTCGGCGGCGACGGATTCAAGCTGTCGGACGAGACGGAGCTCGAGATCGAGCGTCTCATGGATGCGGAGAGCGACGAGCTGCCGCGCCCGGTCGGCGGCGACATCGGCACGGTCGAGGAGCATGAGAGCGGCAAGCGCGAATACCTCGATTTCCTCAAGACGACGATCCGCACCCGCTTCGACGGGCTCAAGATCGTGCTCGACTGCGCGAACGGCTCGGCTTACGAGCTGGCACCGCAAGTGTTCCGCGAGCTGGGAGCGGAGATCGTCACCGTCGGCGCGGAGCCGAACGGGCGGAATATCAACGACGGCGTCGGCTCTACGCATCCGGAGCATCTGCGCGATGAAGTGCTGCGCCACGGCGCCGATCTGGGCCTCAGCTTCGACGGCGACGCCGACCGGCTGATCGCGATCGACGAGCGCGGCGAAGAGGTCGACGGCGATTTCATCCTCTGCATCTGCGGCGACGCCATGAAGCGCGCCGGCACGCTCAAGGGCGATACGGTCGTGACGACCGTCATGAGCAACATCGGCTTCTTCAAGGCGGCGGAAGGCCTCGGCCTGCAGACGGCGCGCACCGCGGTCGGCGACCGCTACGTGATGGAGGAGATGCGCAGAGGCGGCTACAACCTCGGCGGCGAGCAGTCCGGGCATGTCATTTTCCTCGACCACAATACGACCGGAGACGGCATCCTGACGGCGCTGCAGCTGACCGACACGCTCGTGCAGTCCGGCCGCAAGCTGAGCGAGCTGCGGGGCCTCATGCGCAAGTATCCGCAAGTGCTCATCAATGTGCGGGTGGCCGACAAGACGCTGTACAACGACAACGAGGCGATCCTGTCGGCGGTGCACAAGGTCGAGCGGGAGCTCGGCGACAACGGCCGCGTGCTCGTCCGTCCGTCCGGCACCGAGTCGCTCATCCGCGTCATGGCCGAAGGTCCCGACAAGGATCAGGTGGCGGCTTATGTCGACGAGATCGTGCATGTCGTCAAATCCGAGCTCGGCTAATCGCTTGCAGCGGGTCGTTTAACCCGGGCCTGTCCCGGGTTAATGTCCCCTAGCGGCGGAACCAGGATGGATTTCCCGACGTTCCGGGGTTGCCAGCCAAGCCCGCATCGAATATGATAGAGCGTATTGCATTTCTTTTATTCCAGCAGGAAAGCGAGGATCGAGGTACGCCCATCCAGCATCACAAGCGCCAGAGCTTGCGACGATCAAGCCGATCCATCCCCCGGCCTCTTCGCCCGTTGCGAAGAGATGCCGGCAGCATTGATCCGTCAAGCTGACGAGGTGAAGGTGTTCGAAATTTTCGGCGGGGACCTTCCGGTGGAGCATGACATCGACAGCCATTCCGGCAAAAGGACGCGGGCAACCGGTCCCACAAACGGATGGCGAACATGCCCTTGAAACGACTTTAATCCGGACGCGGGCGAGATTCCTCTTGCAGGGATAGCCGCGGTCCGATGCGATGATACTAATCCTTATCAAACTACAACTGAGCGGGCAAGCCGCTCGGACGGAACGGATGCCCCGGCCGCTGGCCGGAGGTTCAATTGAATACTGCCATCAGCCTGGATTCATGGCATCCTTACCGGAGCGGCTTGCGGCCGCATACGGAGGTTTCTTTTCTTATGTGTGGAATCGTGGGCTATATCGGCAATCGGGACTCCAAGGAAGTACTCATCGAAGGTCTGAAAAAGCTGGAGTACCGGGGCTATGACTCGGCGGGCATCGCGGTGTTCACGGACAACGGTCTGGAGATCCGCAAGTCCAAAGGCCGTCTGGCGAATCTGGAGGATAAGCTGAAGAGCGAGCCGATCGAAGGCTCCGTCGGCATCGGCCATACGCGCTGGGCGACCCACGGCAAGCCGTCGGACGTCAACTCCCACCCGCATACGGACAACAGCGCCAAGTTCTCCGTCGTGCACAACGGCATTGTCGAAAATTACCTTGACCTCAAGGAAGAGCTGTCGGCCAAAGGCCATACGTTCGTGTCCGAAACCGACACCGAGGTCATCTCCCACTTGATCGCCGACGAGTATCAAGGCGACATCGTAAGCGCCGTGCAGCGCGCCGTCAAGCGCATGAGAGGCGCGTACGCGCTCGGCGTGCTGACGGAATACGAGCCGACCAAGCTGGTCGCGGTACGCTTTGCCAGCCCGCTCGTCATCGGCATCGGCGAGAACGAGAACTTCATCGGCTCGGACATTCCGGCGATCCTGGAATATACGCGCAACGTCTACATCCTGAACGATGGCGAAATGGCGGTTTTGACGCGCGCCGGTGTCGAACTGATGACGACGGAGGGCGACATTATTTCCAAGGAAATATTCCATGTCGACTGGGATCTCGTCACGGCTGAAAAGGCCGGCTTCGACCACTTCATGCTGAAGGAGATCCATGAGCAGCCGAAGGCGTATCGGGACACGATGATGGGCCGCATCGCCGAGGACGGCAAATCCGTCACGCTGAGCAAAGAGATCGGCATGACGACTGAGCAGATCCGCGGCATCAGCCGCGTGCATATCGTCGCTTGCGGAACGGCGTTCCACGCCGGCCTCGTCGGCAAGACGGTCATCGAGAGCCTGGCGCGCATCCCGGTCGAGACGGATGTCGCTTCGGAATACCGCTACCGCTCGCCGATCATCACGCCGGATACGCTCGTCATCGTCGTCAGCCAGTCGGGCGAGACGGCCGACACGCTCGCGGCGCTGCGCGAAGCGAAGCGCAATGGAGCCCGCGTGCTGGCGATCACCAACGTTGTCGGCAGCTCGGTCGCCCGCGATGCGGACGACGTCATCACGACGTGGGCGGGGCCGGAGATCGCCGTCGCTTCGACGAAGGCTTACTCCTCGCAGCTGATCGCGTTTTATCTGCTCGGACTGTACCTGGCTCAGGAGCGCGGCACGATCGATCAGGCCCAAGTCGTCGACATTGTCGAAGCGATGCACCGGCTGCCGGAGCAGGTCGAAAGCATCCTGGAGCAGGCGGAGCTGTTCAAGGGCGTGGCGGAAGCCGTGTCGAAGCATGACAATCTGTTCTTCATCGGCCGCGGCCTCGACTTCGCCGTCGCCCAGGAAGGCTCGCTCAAGCTCAAGGAGATCAGCTACATCCACTCCGAGGCTTATGCGGCAGGCGAGCTCAAGCACGGCACGCTGGCGCTGATCGAGGACGGAATTCCGGTCATCGCGCTGGTCACTCAGGAAGACCTGTACGAGAAGACGCTGAGCAACATCAAGGAAGTGAAGGCGCGCGGGGCGCATGTGATCGGCATCGCCAACTCCGGCTACGAGGACGAGGTCGCCAAATCGGTCGACGAGACGTTCTCGATCCCGCGCACGCTGCCGCTGCTTACGCCGGCCCTGTCGGTCGTGCCGCTGCAGCTGCTCAGCTACCACGCTTCCCTGGCTCGCGGCAACGACGTCGACAAGCCGCGGAACCTGGCGAAGAGCGTGACGGTGGAGTAAGCAGAGAGTCGCGAAGTCGACATCAAGAACAACAACATGACTCTTTATTTGGGGGCTGCCTTCGGGCAGTCCTTTTTTTATTTTGTCAAAACGAGAATGTATGTTCTGATATAATTGGACGGAGAACCGTTGATCTTCTACGATCTAGATTCGAACGGAAATAAAACCGTGAGGTGATTAACATGATGGAACAAAGGAATGCCAAAGGTAATCCTTGAACTTTGGGATGAAGGGGATCTAGGGTTGCTCCGCCAATTAAATTCAGCAGAGATGACCGTGCACTTTGGCGGTCCAGAAACGGAGGAAAAAATCCTAGCTCGTCATACTCGCTACATTGAAATCGCCCAAAAAGGAACCGGACGAATGTTCAAGATCCTCCTGCTTCCGCAGCTTGAGGTCGTTGGCAGTGTCGGCTATTGGGATCAGACTTGGCAAGGAGAAGCTATTTATGAGATAGGGTGGAGTGTTTTGCCGGCATTTCAAGGCAGAGGGATAGCGACAGAAGCAACAGCGGAAGCCATAGCTTCTATCCGTTCTGAATGGAAACATAGATTCATTCATGCTTTTCCTAAAATCAACAATCCTGCTTCTAATGCCATTTGTCGCAAACTCGGCTTCTCATTTGCCGGTGAATGTGATTTTGAGTACCCCGTTGGTACTAAAATACGATGTAATGACTGGAGGTTGACGATCGGGGAGAATGAATAAAATCAGCCCTCGACCCGCCGATGCCGACAATCGATACGTCGAATACGGATGTTCTTGAGGTGGCATTGCCGATAAAAGAGTGGGCGCAGCGATCTCTCTGAACGACAAGCAACCGAAAAAGGAGTCGGCCCTGCCAGGGCCGGCTCCTTTTCGGTTTGACGTCTCCATTCTGTTGACGGGCTTTAGCTTTCAGTTCGTTAAAGGTAATGCACCGCCGTTGCATGATCGGTAAGGCGGCCCGCTACGTGGGCCGCGAGTGTCAGCTGGTTCGCCTCAAGCCCGCTGCTTCTCGATCGGCTCCAGCCCGAGCTCGAGCCGCACCGGCTCCATCAGGCCGTCCGCGCCGAAGCGGAGCGGGCTGATGCAGGTCTCGCGATGGTAGCCTTTTCCGTCCGGGAACCGCGTGAGCGGCGTGACGAAGCGGTGATAGGCGATCCAACAGCGGTCGGCGTCGGGCTCGTGCAGGATCGAATGATGGCCGGTGCCGAGCATGTCCAGCTCTTTGTTTTTCGCCAGAATCGTGCCGCGGTAGGCGACCGGCCCGTAAAGCCGCTCCGACGTGCCGTAGTGGACCCGGTAATCCTCGCTGCCGGTGTCGTCGCAGGACCAGGTGAAATGGTACAGCCCGCCGCGCTTCAGGACGGCGACCGCCTCGCGGAATTCGTGCAGGCCGTCGATGTTCGCCATCGTCTCCTCGACGACGCCGACCCGATCGTCCGTGAGCTGCACGATCGCGCCATGGCCGTTGCCGAACAGCAGGTAGGCCGTGCCGTCCTCCTCGACATAGACGGACGGGTCGATCGTCTGCCCCATGGCGATGCCGAGCCGCTCCATCTGATCCATCGTCAGCAGCGGCTCCGGCTCGGCGCGGAAAGGTCCCGTCGGCGACGGCGCCGTCGCCACGCCGATGGCGCTGACGCCGCTTGGCGTCTTGCCGCAGAAATAGAAGAAATACTTCCCGTCCTTGCTGGCGATGGCCGGAGCCCACGCGCTGCCGACGGCCCAAGGGACATCGCCGGCAGCCAGATCCAGAATGACGCCCTCGTCCTTCCATTCCCGCAAGTCGGACGAGGAGAATACGCTGAAGCTGCCGCCCGACCAGCCGGTGAAGCCGTCGGTCGTCGGGTAGAGATAATACCGGTCGCCGAACTTCGCCAGATCGGGATCGGCGAATTGTCCGGGCAGCGCCTGATGGCCGTCGCCGTATGCCGCCAGCAGGCGGCCGCATTCCTCGGCGGTGATCGGCAGGACGCCGCCATGGCGCTTTTTGGACCGGCCCAGATCGAACTCCTCGTCCGCCAGCACGCGGAATTCGCCGCTGTCCAGATCGCTCGTCAGCAGCGGCAGATAGCCTTTTCCTTCGGCGAAGCGGTCGACGATGAGGCACCATTCCTCGCGGCCGCTCCGCTTATAGATCTGCGGCCCTTCCACGCCGTACAGCTGCTCGAGCGCCGGCGCCTGCACGGGGACGAACGCATCCTTGTGCAGAGAGGAGCCCTTTTCGACGAGGATCGTCTTGGTCGTCTCGTCCTTGGAATAGCGATAGTAGGCGCCGCCATGGGCGATCATCGTCGTGTCGATGACATGGTTGTCCCGTTCGATATACAGCTCGGCCGGGGCGAAGCTGCGGAAGTCCTTCGTGCGGGAGCTGTATATTTTCTGCTTGCGCTCTTGTTCATGCGGCAGCTGCGTGGCGGACGCCCAGTAGACGAGAAAGTCCCTGCTTTCTTCGTCATAGATAGCTTCCGGCGCCCAGACGCAGCCTGCGCCGTCGACGCCGACGGTGATCGCGCGCGGGTCGGACCAGCTCACCAGATCGGCCGACTCCCAGACGATGATGTCGCGGCTGCCCGCCTCGACGGCGGCTTCCCAGCCTTTGCCGTTTGCGATGCGGAGATCGGTGGCGATCAGATAGAACTTGTTCTCCTGCGGGTCGCGGACGAGGAACGGATCGCGCACGCCCTTCTCCCCGAGCTCGGAGCGGAGCGCCGGCAGGCCGGCGTTCAGGTCTTTCCAATGGAGCCCGTCCTCGCTATAGGAAAAGTAGACTTGCTCTCCGTCGGGCTGTTCCCCGATGAAATGGGCCATCAGATAGCCGAAATAACGATTGCCATGAATGGACAACGAGAACTCTCCCCCTTGCGGAAATGAACGTAAGGAACGCCCTTTTCTCCCTATCATAGGGGAATGTCCTCGTCGTTTCCCACAACAAAAAAAGTCGGGGAATAGCACAAAATTGCTCTTGCCCCGATGCGCGCCTTAGACCGGCTGCTCCGCCTTCGCCACATGAAGCGCGATGCCGGCGGCCCGATAGGCGTCCGCCTCCGCCTCGTCGAGCCGGTCGTCGGTGATGATCTCGTCGAAGCCGTCCGCCGGGGCGAAGATGGCGAGCGAGCTGTAGCTGAACTTGTCGGCGTCCGCGAGCAGATAGCTCTTGGCGGCGGCGTTCATCGCCGCCTCGCGCGGGCCGACGAGCACCGGCGACCAGGCCATCGCGCCCTTGGCATGCGACACGGCCTCGCAGGTGAGGAACGCCGCGTCGACGGTGACCGAGCCGAGCATCTTCTCGGCGTAGATGCCGTCGAGGCTGTACGCCCACTTGCTGATCCTGCCGCCCGTGCAGTACACGTCGAAGCTGCCGAAGCGCTTCTCGTCGGACAGCAGCAGCGCCGTATGCAGGTCGCGGGTGATGATCTTCAGCCCCTTGAACCGCTCCAGCTCGCCGACCATCGCCGCGATCGTCGTCCCCGCATCCAG
The DNA here is from genome assembly GCF_009649995.1 of Paenibacillus sp. B01. Lineage (NCBI taxonomy): Bacteria > Bacillati > Bacillota > Bacilli > Caryophanales > Paenibacillaceae > Paenibacillus > Paenibacillus sp. B01. The sequence goes on from NZ_CP045802.1 coordinate 760,984, forward strand.
AATGATGCTCATCCCGTCCTCGACATGCCTCGCCGCCGCCCGGGCGATCGCCAGCTTCTCGGAGCGGTTCTCGCTCGCCCGCTGGTCGTAGCCGGCGCCCATGAAGCGCTGCACCTTGACCGCTCCTCCATGCGAGCGCTGGATCTTGCCCTCCGCCTGCAGCTGCTCCAGATCCCTGCGGATCGTCATCTGCGAGACCTGGAACGCCTCCGCCAGCTCCGCGATCGTCGCCTGCTGCCTGAGCTCGAGCAGCTTCATGATTTCATGCTGTCTCGTTCCCATGAGCATGATCGATATCCTCCTTTTTCCGCAGCAGCCCTGCGTTCGACTCTTGCGTTCTGTTTGCATTATAGCGTGAGTGCAAGCGGTTGTCAGCACGAAAATGAACATAATGGATGTTCGAAAATGTGAAAAAGAGCTAGCCAAAGCATGTTTCTCTGTGATATAAGGGAGATATAGATGTCAGGAAACCACACATGATCGAAAAGAAGGGAAGGGGGAACGGCCTTCATCCAGGCCGGATAAACGGCATTCAAGCCGAAAAAAACAGATATATGTCAGACTATATGACATAAAAGGAGCGGGAGAGATGGCATTCCGTTATGAAGGCAAGGCGTACGAGCGGCATTTCCTGCCGCGGCTGACGAGCCGTGAAATCGCGGCGCTGCCCAAGGAGGACGCGCTCGTCGTGCTGCCGGTCGGCGCCGTCGAGCAGCACGGCCCTCACATGCCGGTGTTCACCGACACGCTGATCGGAGAGGCGATGATGGCGGCGGCGTTCGAGCATCTGCCGGACGAGGCGCCGATCTGGCTGCTGCCGTCGCTCGCCTACGGCAAGAGCACCGAGCATAAAGGACATCCGGGCACGATCACGCTGTCCGCGCAGACGCTGATGCTTGTGCTGCAGGACATCGCGGAATCGCTGGCGCGCGCCGGGTTCCGCAAGCTGCTGTTGTTCAACACGCATGGCGGCAACGCCGACCTGCTCGGCATGATGGCGCGGGAGATCCGCATCGCGACGGGGCTGGCGGTGTTCCGGCTCGACCCGGGCGCGGTCGGGTACAGCGATTCGTTCACGAGCGACGAGGAAAAGGCGGCGGGCATCCATGCCGGCGACGTGGAGACGTCGCTCGTCCTGGCGGTGTGCCCGGACTGGGTCCATCCGGAGCTGGCGCCGCGGGAAATGCCGCGCTTCCCGCAGCTGCCCTACTTTTCCTTCCGCGCCAAGTCGTTCGCCTGGGTGATGGACGACATCTCGGCGAGCGGCGCCGCCGGCGACGCCACCGCGGCGACCGCGGAGCGCGGCGCGGCGATGCTGGAGCTGGCCGGGCCGCGGCTGGCGGAGGCGCTGACGACGATCGCGGCGTTCGAGATGGAGTCTCTCCGAGCCTGAGGCTCGGGCATCCGCAACAAGGAGGCGATAGGCATGGAAGCGATGGCGTCTACGAAAGAATGGGTTCGGATGGATTCGGTGTCCAAGGTGTATCCGAACGGCACGACGGCTTTGCAGGAGGTCGATCTGTCCGTCCGCGAAGGCGAGTTCCTCTGCTTCGTCGGCCCGTCGGGCTGCGGCAAGTCGACCGTGTTCAAGCTGATTACCGGGCTGTCCGGCGCGACCGGCGGCACGCTCGAGGTGATGGGGACGAGTCCGCAGCAGGCGCGCAAGCAGAGCGACACCGCCTTTGTGTTCCAGGACCATACGCTGCTCCCGTGGAGCTCGGTCGTCGACAACGTGTCGCTGCCGCTCGCGCTGCGCGGCATGTCCCGCAAGCAGCGGCGGGAGGAGGCGGAGCAGGCGCTGGAGCTGGTCGGCCTCAAGGACTACGTCAAGGCGATGCCGAGGCAGCTGTCCGGCGGGATGAAGATGCGCGTGTCGATCGCCCGCGCGCTCGTCTCGAAGCCGAAGCTGCTGCTGATGGATGAGCCGTTCGGCGCGCTCGACGAGATCACGAGGCAGACGCTGCAGCTCGAGCTGCTGGACATCTGGAGCCGCAACAAGGAGATGACCGTGCTGTTCGTGACGCATAACGTGTTCGAGGCGGTGTTCCTCTCGACCCGCGTCGTCGTCATGACGCCGCGCCCCGGCAAGGTGGCCGCGACGATCGACGTCCCCGTGCCTTTTCCCCGCGACGCCTCGTTCCGCACGACCCCGCGCTTCGGCGAGCTTGTCCGCTCCGTCTCGGAAGCGCTGAAGCATTGACCGCGAGCCGTCCTGCCCTGGCGCAACGAATCCATAGATTGGAAGGGAGACTTGTCCATGACCGTCAAGCCTGAATGGTCGGCCGGCCTGGCCGGCATCGTCGGAGAGGAGCGGCTGCTGCTCGGAGAGGAGCAGCGCGAGAAGCTGTCCAAGGACTACTACTGGTATTCGCCCGTGCTGGAGCCGCTGCTGCGCGGCAAAAGAGCCGACGGCATCGTGCAGCCGGAGGCCGAGCGGGAGGTCGCCGAAGTGCTGGCCTACGCTTATCGCCATGACATTCCCGTGACGACGCGCGGCGCGGGCACGGGCAACTACGGCCAGGCCGTCCCGCTGGACGGCGGCCTCGTGCTCGATCTCAGCCGCCTCGACGCGGTGCTGGAGGCGACGGACGCGTTCGTCCGCGTCCAGGCCGGCGTGCGGCTCGGCGCGCTCGAGAAACGGCTGCGCGAGCAGGGCAAGGAGCTGCGCATCTATCCGAGCACGTTCATGAAGGCGACGGTCGGCGGCTTCGTCTGCGGCGGCTCCGGCGGCATCGGCTCCATCACCTACGGCAATCTGTGGGACGGCAACGTGCTGGAGGCGGTCGTCTGGACGATGGAGGAGTCGCCGCGGCGGCTCGTCGTCAAAGGAGCGGAGCTGCAGGCGTACATCCACAACTACGGCACGAACGGCGTCCTGACCGAGCTGACGCTGCCGATCGCGGAGCGCACGGAGTGGAGCCAGGCGGTCGCGCAGTTCGACGAGTTCGAGGCCGCCTGCCGCTTCTGCTATGCGCTCAGCCTGACGGACTCGATCCGCAAGCGGCTCGTCGCGCCGGTCGAGTGGCCGATCCCGTCCTTTTTCAAGCCGCTCGTCAAAAAGCTGGAAAGCGGAGCGGCCGCCTGCCTGCTGGAGGTCGAGGAGGGCAATGAGGCGGCGCTGGCCGCGCTCGCCGAGGCCGAGGGCGGCCGGATCGGCTACGCCGTGCCCGCGGACCGCTATCGCCAGGGCATCGGCTTGTCCGACTTCACCTGGAACCATACGACGCTCTGGGCGCTGAACGCCGATCCGACGCTCACCTACCTGCAGGCCGGGTTCGATCCGATCCGGTTCATGGAGCAGATCTCCGAGCTGAAGTCGCGCTTCGGCGACGAGCTGCTGCTCCATCTGGAGTTCGTCCGCTCCGGCGGCACGGTCATGCCGTCGGCGCTGCCGATCGTGCGCTATACGACCGAGGAGCGGCTGTACGAGATCATCGCCTTCTGCGAGTCGATCGGCGTCGGCATCAACGATCCGCATACGTACAAGCTGGAATCCGGCGGCCGCGGCCGTCTCGAGGCGATGCTCGCCGCCAAGCGGGCCAACGATCCGAAGGGGCTGCTCAATCCCGGCAAGCTGCAGCTGCCGGTCGCCGGATCGGCAAGGGGGGATGGACGATGAGAGAGGAGATCGCTGCCGAAAGCATCGCCTTGCCGCTGCGGAGCGCTTCCCCGAACGGAGCGGCCGCCGCTCCCGGAGCGGGGCGGACGTCCCGGCTCGCCGCCAGGCTGCGCTCGGCGCTGCCGCCGGCCGTCGCGTTCCTCGTCGTCATCGGAGGCTGGGAGCTGTTCTGCCGGCTGGCTGGCATGAAGCCGTACCTGCTGCCCAAGCCGTCCGACATCGTCGCCGCCGCGTCGGCCAACGCCTCGAACCTGTGGGTATCCGTCTACACGACGATGTCGGAGGCGGTGCTCGGCTTCCTGCTCAGCGTGCTGCTCGGCGTCGGCCTGGCGATCGCGCTCGCCAGCTCCAAGCTCGTGGAGCGGAGCATCTACCCGTATGCCATCGTCATGCAGACGATCCCGATCGTCGCGATCGCGCCGATCATCGTCATCTGGTTCGGCGCCGGCATGAACGCCATCGTCATCATCGCCTTCCTGATCGGCTTTTTCCCGATGCTCTCCAACACGCTGATCGGCCTCAACTCCACGGACCACAACATGAAGAACCTGTTCCATCTGTACAACGCCTCCCCGCTGCAGACGATGTTCCGCCTCCGCCTGCCCGCCGCGCTGCCGTTCATCGTGGCCGGGCTGAAAATATCATGCACGCTCGCCGTCATCGGGGCGATCGTCGGCGAGTACATCGCGGGCATCGGCGGCGGCAAGGGCGGCCTCGGCTATGCGATCACCGTCGCCGCCGCGCGCCTGCAGACCGCGTATCTGTTCGCCTGCGGGCTTGCCGCCTCGCTGCTCGGCATCGCCTTTTTCCTGCTCGTCAGCCGGCTGTCCAAATGGCTGCTCAGCTCCTGGCACGAGTCCGAGCTGAACTCGTCGGAAGGTTGAAGCGCAGGGAGAGCCGCGGCGGCCGCCGCAGGCCGCTGCGAGGAGAGGAGGAGAGCCGATGGAGCAAGGCAGGATCGAGCTTGTCAACGCACGGCTGCCGCTGAAGGAGGAAGGCCGCCTGCACCGTCTCGTCCTCGAGGACGGAGCCTGGAGGAGCGTCGAGCGGCAGGAGGAAGGATGGCTGGCGGCGCCGGAGGCGCTGCCGATCGGCCAGGCGGGGCTCGGCGAGCTGCGGGGAGCGGCGACGGTCGATCTGCAGGGGCGGACGCTGCTGCCGGCGTTCGTCGACGTCCATCTGCATCTGGACAAGGCGTACTCGCTGCCGTCCGTCCGCAACCGCTCCGGCACGCTGCGGGAGGCGATCGACAACTATCGCGCCCATGTCGCCGGGTTTTCCAAGGAGGAGCTCCGCGAGCGCATCATGCGCGGCGCGCGGACGGCGGCGTCCTACGGCAGCCTGCTGCTGCGCACCCATCTCGACGTGCCGCTGCATCTGGGCCGCGACGTGGCGATGCGCTCAGTCGAGGCGGCGCTCGAGGCGAGGGAGTCGCTGCGGGACATCGTCGACCTCCAGCTGTTTCCGATGTTCGCGTATGAGCATCGGCGGCATGAGGAGCTGAGCGAGTTCGCCGGGGAAACGCTGCGCATGGGGGTCGACGGAATCGGCGGAGCCCCCCATCTGACAGACGATCCGGGCGCTGGCATCGAGTGGGCGCTGGCGCTTGCGGCGGGAGCGGACCGGCCCGTCGACCTGCATCTCGACGAGACCGACGACCCGCAGATGAGGACGATCGGGCTGTTCTGCGACGCCGTCCGGCGGCATGGCTACGGCGGCCGGGCGACGGCGGGCCATCTGTGCTCGCTGTCGGCGATGCCGCAGGAGGACGCGGAGCGCCTGATCGCCGGCATGCGGGAGGCCGGCGTCGGCGCCGTGACGCTGCCCGCGGTCAATCTGTATTTGCAGGGACGGGGCGACCGGGGCAACGTGCGGCGCGGCCTCACCCGCGTCAAGGAGCTGCTGGAGGCAGGCGTCACGGTCGCCGCCGCCTCCGACAACATTCAGGATCCGTTCCATCCGTTCGGCAAAGGCGACCTGCTGCAGATCGGCCTTATCGGCGCGTATGCCGCGCATCTGGCCGGAGAGGAGCATGTGCGGACGGTGCTGCGGATGCTGACCGAGGCTCCGGCCGCGCTGGCGGGCGTCCGGAATTACGGCGTCGCGCCGGGCTGCGCGGCATCGTTCGTCGTGCTGGGCGCCGCCTCCGGCGAGGAGCTGCTGCAGGAGCTGCCGTCATCGCGCTGGGTTTGCCGCCGCGGCGGCTGGATCAGCGCCTCGGTGCTGCGGCGCGAGGAGCTGTCGGCCGGAGCGGAAGCGATTGTCGGAAAGAACCTATAGATCGGGGAGGAAAAGAACATGGACAATCGGAAGACGGCAAGCAAGGCGATGAGGAAAGCGGCAGGGATGGCGGCGCTGGCGGCGGCCATGGCGTTGTCCGCATGCGGGTCGAACGGCGGCAATGAAGGCGGAAGCTCGAACGGGGCGGCTCCGTCGCCGTCCGGCTCGGCGACGGCTGCGCCGGAGGCGTCCGCGCCGCCGGCCGAGCTCGCCAAGGTGACGCAGGTGACGAACTGGTTCGCCCAGCCGGAGCATGGCGGGCAGTACGCGGCGCTCGCCAAGGACTTTTACAAGGAAGCGGGCCTCGACATGACGATCCAGTCCGGCGGCCCGGGCATCTCGTCGACGCAGATCGTCGCCTCCGGCAAGGCGGAGTTCGGCATGGGGCAGGCGGACGAGATTCTGCTGGCGCGCCAGAACGGAATCCCGCTCGTCGCGATCGCCGCCACGTTCCAGAAAAACCCGCAGGGCATCATGTACCACAAAGGCAAGTACAAGGACGTGTCCGAGCTGAACGGCCATAAGGTCTATGTGGGCAGCGGCGTGGCGTTCTGGGAATACCTGAAGCGGGCCTACAAGCTCGACGGCGTCGAGGAGATGAAGTATACCGGCTCGCTCGCGAACTTCGTCGACGATCCGGATTCGGCCACCCAGATGTACGTCACCTCCGAGCCCTATACGATGGAGCAGCAAGGCGTCGCGGTCGACTCTTTCCTCAACTACGACCTCGGCTACAAGCAGTACGGCAACGTCCTCTACACGACGGAGGACTACCTCAAGAAGCATCCGGACCGGGTCAAGGCGTACGTCGAGGCATCCGTGAAGGGCTGGAACTATTACCGCGACAACGCCGAGGAGATCAATCTCGTCATGCAGAAGAGCAATCCGGATCTGAAGCTCGAAGCGATGGCCTTCGGCACGAAGGCGCTGGAGCCGCTCGTCTACGGCGGCGATGCCGAGACGAACGGAGTCGGCTACATGAGCAAGGACATCTGGGAGGGGCTGCAGCGGCAGCTCGTCGAGATCGGCCTGCTGACGGAAGCCGAGCCGATCGACGGCGTGTTCACGAACGAGTTCCTGCCGAGCCCATGACGATGGAGGCGGTTCAATGACCATACCCTATGACCTGCTCCTGACGAATGCCCGCCTGCCCGGCGGCGGCGCCGTCGATATCGGCATTGTCGACGGCCGCATCGCGGCGGTCGGAGCGCTTGCCGCAGAGCCGGCAGCGGCCGGGCAGCCGCTGCCGGAGGGGAGCGCGCTTCGGCTGGCGCCGGCGAAGCGGCGCTTCGAAGCCGGCGGACTGCTGCTGCTGCTGCCGTTCGCGGAAGCTCATGTCCATCTGGATACCGCGCTCACCGCCGGCATGCCGGCTTGGAACGAGAGCGGCACGCTGGCGGAGGGGATCGGCATCTGGAGCTCGCGCCGAGCCGCCCTCACCCGCGAGGATGTGCTGGAGCGGGCCGAGCGGACGCTGGAGCTGTACCTCGGCTACGGCGTGCTGGAGCTGCGGACGATGGTCGACATCGGCGATCCGCAGCTGACCGCCCTGCGGGCTGTGCTTGAGCTCAAGGAGCGGTGGCGGGACCGGATCCGCCTGCAGGCGATCGCCTTTCCCCAGGACGGGATCGAGTCGTGTCCGTCCAACCTGGAGCGGATGCGGGAGGCGCTCCGCCTCGGAGCCGACGGCGTATCGGCGGTGCCGCATCTGGAGCGCACGCGCGAGGAAGGCGTCGCCTCGCTGCGCGCGGCGTTCGCGCTGGCCGAGCGGAGCGGCGCGCAGGTGCATCTGTTCTGCGACGAGACGGACGACGGGCAGTCCCGCTTCCTCGAGGTCGCGGCCTCGCTCGCCTTGGCGACCGGCCTGGGCGGGAGCGGGCGGGTCGCGGCGGCGCATGCCAACGCGGCGGCCTATTACAACGAGCCGTATTTTCAAAAGCTGCTGCCGCTCGTCCGGCAGTCGGGCCTGTCGATCGTCGCCTGTCCGCTCATCAACAGCGTGACCCAAGGGCGCAGCGACGGCTATCCGAAAGGAAGGGGGCTCACCCGCATCAAGGAATTCCATGAAACGGGGGTGAACGTCGCGCTCGCCCACGACGACATCCGCAGCCCGTTCTACCCGCTCGGCACGGGCAATCCGCTCGACGCGGCCCATATGGCGGCGCATCTGGCCCATATGAGCGGCCGCTCGGAGCTGCGCGCGCTGATCGGCATGATCGCCTCGGGCGCGCGGGCGGCCATGGGGCTCGGCAAGCCGGCGGACGGAGCGGCCGGCTTGCGCGTCGGCGATCCGGCGTCGTTCCTGCTCTTCGACGCGCTGGACGAGAGCGAGCTGATCCGGCTGCGCCCGGCGCCGCGGCATGTGTTCCGCGAAGGCAGGCTCGTCGCCGAGACGGTCCCGGCGGTCACGAGGCTGCTGCCCGGCGGCCGGGCAGCCGGGCCTCCTGCGGCCGCCGACGGCGGCCAGGGAGCGGCGAAGGAACGGCCGATCCTCTCCGGGACGGAGAGGTAGGCGGGCGAAGAGCAAGCCCATGCGGCAGGCCGCATGGGCTTTTTGCTGCTTATTTCCTGTGGATCGCGGCGGGCATCGGCATGGCGATGCGCAAAAGGCGCGGCTGAGCGGGCTTGGACCTGAGATCGATGCTATAATGCGGTTAACCCTTCATGAGGATGATCCTACATCAGGCTTATCCTCTATGCGGTTAATCCAATCGTTCGAAGGAGAATGAACATGTCGGAATCAAACGTATTCATCCGCTATCCAGAGGAATCCGATGCCGCGCAGCTGGCCGATCTGTATCGCCGGAACCGCGCCTTTTTCGAGCAGTTCTCGCCCGCGCCGGGCGATGAATTCTATACGGAGGAGCATCAGCTCGAGTCGATCCGCACCTCCAAAGCCCAGCACGAGAACGACACGCGCTATTCGTTCGTCATCTGCCTGCGGGCGGACGAGTCGGTCATCGGCAGCATCGGCTTGTCGTTCGTGGCGCGCGGCCTGCTCCAGAGCTGCATGGTCGGCTTCAACCTCGACCAGGCGCATAACGGCAAGGGCTACATGACGGAGGCGCTGAAGCAGGTCGTCCGCTACGCCTTCGAGGAGCTGCGCTTCCACCGCGTCACCGGCGAGGCCTCGCCGCGCAATCCGGGCTCCATCCGCACGATGGAGAAGGCCGGCTTCCACAAGGAAGGCATCGCCCGCCAAAACGTCAAGATCAACGGCGTCTGGGAGGATCATCAGGTGATGGCGATCCTCAATCCCGCCGATCGCTGACGGCATCATTGTCGGCCCGTGCCGAAGCGCGCATGCTTTCAAGCAAGAACGATCAAGGCAAGCCGCGGTCCGTTTCTCCGGAGACGGATCGCGGCTTTTTGCCGTCCGCTCGACCAGATGGCGCGATTTTGCACACTCGGCGTGCAGAAAGGAAGGATCTCCTTCTACATGAGGCCATTCGATTGAGGTATAATTACTGCCAAACTCCGGGCCAAGAGGTGAACCCATGTATCGACTGCTGATTGTGGATGACGAGAAGGAGATCCGGGAAGGACTGGCAGGCTGGGACTGGGAGCGGCTGGGCATCGAGCCGGCCGGCGTCTGCGCGCATGGGCTGGAGGCGCTGCAGGCGATCGCCGAGAAGCCGGTCGATATCGTGCTGACCGATATCCGCATGCCGTTCCTAGACGGATTGGCTTTGATGCAAGCGCTGTCATATCAATATCCTTTTATAAAGGTCATCATTTTATCGGGCTACAACGATTTTGACTATGCCCAGGAGGCTATTCGCAACGGGGCTTCGGATTATTTGCTCAAGCCGGTCGTGTTCGACGACATGAGGCGCGCTTTCGCTCGCCTCGTCGGACGCCTGGACGAGCAGAAGCAGCATGAATGGCGCGTGGAAGTGTTGAAGCGCAAGGCGGGACAGCTGTCCAAGGTGCTGCGGAAAAGCTTTTTGCAGCGGCTGTTCGAAGGGAGAGTCGACCGCGACCTGCTGGAGCAGGACGGGGCGGAGGGCGAGGTTCTGCTGGATGGAGACGACTTCTCCGCCGCGCTGCTTCGAATGGATCGTTTCGCGCGTCCGGACGCGTCCGTCTCCGACAAAGATCGCAAGCTCCTTTCGTTCGCGCTGGACAATATTCTCGACGATATCTGGGATTCGCAGGGCTGCGGGTACCACTGGCTGGAGCCGTCTACGGGGAATGTCGCTCTTCTTGCAAAAGGAGACCGGGAGCAGGAGCTCATGGGGCTGCCGGAGCAGTTGCAGCGATATATGGGCCTGTTCCGATCCACCTTCTCGCTGGCGCATGGTCCCCGCACGTCCGACCCGCTGCGGCTGGATGAATCGATCGCGGAGGCGAGGCGCGCGCTTGAGACCTTTGCGTCGCCCGGAGCCTATATCGGCAACGCCGGGAAATGGCTGCCGAACCGAGAGGCCTCGCATGAGCGTGCCGATGCTCCTTCGACGGAATCGGAAGGAGACAGCAGCCTGCTGCTGGAAGCAAAGCGCTATATCATGGAGCATTACAACCGCAGCTTGACGCTCAAGGAAGTCGCCGATCACGTCTATGTCTCCGTCGGCCATCTCTCGTCCTTGTTCAAGCAGCGGAACGAAACGTTCCTGAAATATTTGACCTCGATCCGCATGGACAAGGCCAAGCAGCTGATGATGGACAACAGCTATAAGATCTACGAGATCGTCGAGCTTGTCGGCTATAACGATCCGGCTTATTTTTCCGAGCTGTTCAAGCGGAATACCGGAAAGACGCCGAGCGAATATCGCAGCCGGCTGCAGCATAACGGCTGACCGGTGGGAGGGGCAAGGGGGATGAGAGACGGGAAGTCCGGCTTGACGCTTGGACGAATCGTGTTGTTGACGCTGCTGATGGCGCTTGCGACGCAGGTCGTGCTGATGTACATCGGCTACAGATATGCCGGCTCCGTCAGCCGGGCGATGAGCGAGCAGACCGAATCCTTGCAGGCGGAGCAGTTTCAACGGAATACCTTGAACGAGCTCAGCGACATGAACAGCCTGATGCTGCTGCTCCAGACGTCCGATTACAGCAATTTGTTCCGCAACTTGATGAAGCTGAGGCCCGAGGAATATGTCGCCCGGGAAAAGGAGCTTCTGAATGAAAAGCTGGACTCGCTGCGGATCTCTCCCGAGCTGTTCCAGTCGATTTATTTCATCGGCTCCAACCAGAATCAGCTGAGCTACCGAAAAACCGTCGGGGGCGAGTTCAAGGAGATGCCCGATCTGAACATCGACGCCTTGAGCTACGCCAAAATCTATGATTTTTTCATCAGCAACTACAATCAGATCAGCCGGTATGGCAAAGGCGAGTACTTGAGCAAATACCGGGAGACGAGCGGACTGCTCAGCGAGGAGAACCGCGCCGCGATCGAAGCAATGATCGACGATCTGGACGACCAGCCCGTCATGGTCCGGGGAAACAAGAATATTCTCGTGCTATTCGTCTTGAACAAAGACCTGTTCCGCCGGGTCATGCCGGATGGCATCGGCGACGCCCGATTTTCGGTCGTCAACGCCAAGGACCAGCTGCTCTGGTCCACTTCGGATGAAGCCTCCTTCCGCAGCGCGGTCGTTCAGGCGCAGGGAACGGACAAGGAGGGGGCCGATGGAAACCGGCATACCGTCCTTCCGCTGCCTACGTTTGATCTGCGGATCGTATACACCTCGGAAAAAACCGACGACTTCCTCAAGCAGTCCGATCTGCTGCGCCGGCTCGTCCTGGTATCCGGCCTGACGCTAGCGGCCGTGTCCATCTTCACCTATGCCTACCTCAAGCAAATCTTCCGTCCTTTCCGAACCGTATCGAGCCGATTGAAAAACAAGCTGGTCAACGCGAACAATGAAATGGTGCTGCGTCCGATTCCGGAGGCGATCGTCCGAAACCGCTTCCGCCGCATTTCCATGCGGACCCAGTTCATGATCATGTTCAGCGCAGCGCTCATGCTGCCCGCCGTCGTGAACGGACTCCTGTTCTCGCGAACGATCAACAGCGAGGTCAGCTCCTGGATCTCGCAGTCGGCGGACAAGCTCGGCAAGTGGTCGGTCACCAGCATCGGCAACCAGATTCGCTATGCCAAAAATGTGACGAACCAGATCGGGAGCAGCCGCCAGTTTCAAAATTACTTGATCGACAACCAGGTCAATCGGGCCGTCTCGGAGGATCAGGTCGACCTCAAGCTGTTTCCCGGCTTGAACGACATCTCTTATTTTGTTTTGCTGGACGATTCCGGGAAGAGCATGTACTCCTCGATTTTTTCCAACAACATCGATAATTTCAAAACGGATTTTCGCCTGCTGGAAAACCGCGACGATGCGTACTGGCTGACCCAATATCGCGATGTGTTCAATCATCTGTCCGTCGCCGTCGTCAAACGGCTGGACATTCAATTCCAGAACCGAGCCGCCTATCTGCTCGTGGTGCCGAAAGATACGCTGTTCCGTCTCGTGGAGACGGATCAGATTCGAGTCGCCTTCGTCATCGCGGATTCAAACGGCGAGAGGGTCAATGCGTACCGCACGATGACGGAAGCGTCCAAAAGCGGCCTGACCTATCGCTATTCAGACCGGCTTGCCGGGACGAGCTGGAAGATCGAACTGGAATTCATGTTCAACGATGCGCTGGTCAAAAGCCAGGCGTTTCAGCAGCAGTATGCGCTCAGCATCATGCTCGTGTTTGTGATCGCGGCCGGAGCGGCGATCGCGATGGCCTATGTGCTTACCCGCCCGATCCAGAGGCTGCGCGAGACGATGCATGCAGCCGAGGGAGACGGCATTCCCCGTCAGCTGGACCAGGAGCAGCGGGGAGAGCTTGCCGGCATCGTGACGAGCTACAACCGGATGATCGCCCAGCTGGAGCTGACCACGGCCCAGAACAGGCGCATCACCGAAGAGAACGCGCAGAACAAGATCCGACAGAACGAGCTGATGTCGCTCAAGACGCAGGCCGAGCTGCATATGCTTCAGGCCCAGATCAATCCGCATTTCCTCTACAACACGCTGGAAATGATCAATATGCAGAGCATGAGGAACGGCAACCGCGAGGTCAGCTCGACCGTGAATGCGCTCGCGGATCTGCTTCGCTACAGCATCGCGAAGGGAGCCGATACGGCGCCTCTGGACCGCGAGCTGAACCACGCGGCCAATTATTTGAAAATCCAGCAGGCCCGTTTCGGCAGCTTTGACTACAGCTTTGAAATCGAAGCGGAGGCTCGGCCGTATCCGGTGCTCCGCTTCATTCTCCAGCCGATTCTGGAAAACTCGATCAAGCATGGATTCGAAGGGTGGGAGGAAGGCGGCCGGATCGTCATCCGCGCCGAACGGCTCGAAGCGGGCCTGGAGCTGACCGTGTCGGACAACGGCATCGGCATGAGCGAAAAGGATCGGGCTCGACTGGAGACGGAATGGGCATCCGGACTGTCGGAATGGTCTCCGGAAGATCGGGGGATCGGACTGAAAAACGTCTACCTGCGATTGAAGCTGTATTACAAAGAGGCGATGTCGATGGCGATCGCAAGCGGGCCGATGCAGGGGACGACCGTCCGAATCCTTCTGCCCTGGACCGGAGGCGAGGAAGCTTAATTCTACCATAGAAATCGGAAGGATCCCCCCTACAGCCTGCCGGCGCGAAGATCTATGATGAAAGGGCAAGCCATCGTAAACCTACTCTAGCTTTAGGGGGATTAGACATGAAGAAACGTCTGGCCGCAACTATGGCGGCAATGATGGTCGTCGTCGCGGCATGCGGCAACAACGGCGGCAACGCGCCTGCGGACAACGCGGCAGCCAGCAATGACGGCGCCAAGCCGACCGAGAGCAGCAAGCCGGCCGAAACCGTGACGATCCGCACGACATTCGGGACGGGCGAGATCTCTCCCGAACAGATCGCCGAATTCGAAGCGGCTCATCCCAACATCAAGATCGAGCTGGAAGACGTGGACAAAACGAAGCTCGCCGCGCAGCTGGCGACAAACAGCGCTCCGGACGTGCTCCGGATCAGCGGCGTCTTCGATCTGCCCTCGTACGTCATTCGCGGCATTGCGCTCGATCTGACGGATCGCATCGAGAAGAGCACGGTGATCAAGCGGGATCAACTGCTGCCGGTAGCGAACGTATTCCGCTTTGACGGCAAAAAAATCGGAGAAGGCCCGATTTACGGCCTGCCGAAGGACTGGTCCAACGACTTTGCCATTTTCTACAACAAAAAGGCGTTTGACGCGGCCGGCGTGCCGGTTCCGGATGCTTCCAAGCCGCTGACCTGGCCGGAGGTGCTGGACCTCGCCAAAAAGCTGACGATCAAGGAAGGCGACAAGATCGTTCAGTACGGCTTGTCCGCCAACGAGTGGGGCAAGACGGAGCCGAACTTCAACCTGCTGATGCAATATTTGGCGAGCGCAGGCGTCAACGTCAACGCAAGCGACTTCAGCTCGGTCGACTTCAACCTGCCGGAGGTCAAGGACTTCATCTCGATGTGGACGGACGCCGTCAAGGCGAACGTCGGTCCGAACTCGGTCAACAACGACCAGACGAGCGGCGGCGATGTGTTCCTGGCCAACAAGTCCGCCATGATGATCAACGGCTACTGGTATGGCGGGGTCATCCGCGGCAACGAAGAGGCGGCCAAGCATATCGAAGACTTCGGCATGCTGCCGACTCCGATCGCACCGGGAGGCAAGCGCGTGGCGCCTCCGGGCGGAGCGACGGGCGCGATCATCAACAAAAACTCGCCGCATCCCGACGAAGCGTTCGCCTTTTTCGAATGGTTCCTCGGCGGCAAGCCGGCGGAAGACCGCTCGAAGCAAGGCTGGGGCGTGCCGGCATTCAGCAACCTGCTTACGGAGCTGCCGCAGGCGACCGAGTTCGACAAGCGCCTGAAGACGGTTCTGGACGATGAGTCCCAGTATGCCAATGACTTCCTGCCGGTCAACCCTTATCTGTCGGACGGAGGCTCCGGCATCTTCGAGAAATACACGCAGCCGCTGTTCTTCGGCAAGTCATCCGTCGATGCAGCCGTCGCGGGCATGACCAAGGACGCCAACGTCGTCATCCAGGAAGCGAAAAACGCCATCAAATAGCGGGCAGCATGAATCATGCCGAGGTCAGGGACGACGGGTCCAGCTTAGGCCCGCGTCCTTGATCTTGTCCCTTCAGAGGTGAGAGGAATGAAGCAGAAGACCAGAACTACGATCGCGTTCTACTCGATGATCTCGCCTTGGCTGATCATCTTTTTAGGGCTTGGACTATTCCCGCTCTTGTACGGCTTTTATCTCAGCTTCACCAATTACTACGGATTCAATATGGATGATCTGTCCTTTGTCGGCTTCCGCAATTATCAGCTGGTGTTCACGGATTCCGATGCGATGTACGCGCTGGGGCGGACGCTGGTGTTCACCTTGTTCAGCGTGCCGATCGGGCTGGTCGTCGCGTTCATGCTCGCCGTCATGCTCAATGGCAGCATCAAGGGGCTGGGCGTCTTCCGCACGATCTTTTACTTGCCTTCGCTCGTGCCGATCTTCTCGGCCATCGTCATGTGGAAGCTGATGTTCTCCAGCAACGGAGGCATCCTGAACAGCGTCATCGGCTGGTTCGGCATGCCTGAGATCAACTGGCTCGGGTACGATTACGCCACCGTCTCGCTCGTCATCATGATGACCTGGGGCGCCGGCGGGGGCATCCTCATCTATTTGGCAGGCCTCAAGGGCATTCCGCGGGATCTGTACGAAGCGTCGCAGATCGACGGCGCCTCCGGCTTGCAGCGCTTCCGCAAAATTACGCTTCCTTTGATGACGCCCGTCATCTTCTTCAATTTCATTACCGGCATCATCGGCTCCCTGCAGGTCTACCTGCAGCCGATCATGCTCAACGGCACCGAGATGCTGTCGCGGCCGATCCAGCCGAACTATCTGTATGCGGTGCATGCCTTCCAGCAAATATTCGCCACGCAGCGATTCGCCTACGGCATGGCGCTGCTGTGGGTGCTGTTCGTCGTCATCTTGATTCTGTCCATCGTCGTCTTCACCACGAGCAAATACTGGGTCTACTATGAAACCGATCAGGGGCGATAGCGCATGACAGGAACGATTGGGTTGAATAAAACGAGCCGAGCTCTTCGATACATGCTGCTCCTTCTTTTCTCCGCCGTGTTCATGTTTCCGATGTATTTGGCGGTCGTCAACGCCCTCAACGATTGGTACGCCATGCCGACGATCGCTCCGGCGAGCTTCAAGCTGCAAAATTTTGTTGATGCCACGACGCTGATCGATTTTTGGAACTACGCCAAAAACTCGGTCATTCTCAGCGTCATATCGGTCGTGCTGTCGACGCTGTCGAGCGGGCTCGTCGGATACGCCTTCGCCCGCATCGCGGCGCCGGGACGCAACGTCATGTTCATGTTCGTCCTGTCCACGATGATGCTGCCGGCCATCGTGACGCAGATTCCCTCGTACATCCTCATCTTCAAGATCGGGCTGATCGATACGCTGTGGCCGTTCATCCTGTGGGCGATCGGCGGCAACGCGTTTTTCATCTTCCTGTACCGGCAGTTCTTCTCGGCGATCCCGGTCGAAATGGAGGAGGCGGCCCGCATCGACGGCTGCTCCATCTTCCGCACGTATTGGAACATCTTCCTGCCGATGTCGCTGCCGGTCGTCGCGACCGTGACGATCATGAACTTCCACGGCTCCTGGAACGACGTCATGGGTCCGTTCATGTACTTGCGGCCGGACAACTATACGCTGGCGACCGCGCTCAGCACGATCGGCTATACGGCGAGCGGCTCCAAGCAGATCATCCAGCAGGTATCCGTCGCGGCCGGACTGCTGCTGATGCTGCCGGTCGTCATTACCTTTTTCATGGGACAGCGCTATATCGTAGAGGGCATCGTCACGACCGGCGTCAAGGGCTGACTGTACGGCCGATCCGATCATGGAAACGAGGAATGCATCATGAACCATTCGCTAGCCGAGCTTGTCCGTCCTCATATCGGAGGCGTCGGCCATCTGCTCACCAGCACGTCGCCGGTGTCATCGCTGCCGCACGGCATGATGAAGCTGGCTCCGATCACGACTCCGGGCATGCCGGACCGCTATCTGGCCGATCATATCTACGGCTTCCCGGTCGGGCACGGCTGGCTCATGCCGGCCTGCGCGGCGGAAGCCGGGCAGGCGGCGGAGCTGCGCTCGCTGTACGACCATGAGCTGGAGACGGCGCGTCCGCATCGCTACGAGGCGCTGCTGGAGGACGAGGGCATCGCCGTCCAGCTGGCGGTGACCGCGCAGGCGGCGATCTATCGCTTCGTCTATCCGCCCGGCAGCAGCCGCGTCCTGTCGCTCGGCGCCCCGGACGGCATCGCGGCCGAGGCTGCGGCGACGGAGGAGGCGGCGGTCGGCGGCAAGCTCGGCGGGGCGCCGCTGTTCGCCGCGCTGCGCTTCTCCGAGCGCCCGCTGTCCGTCGAGCCGTGGTCGGGCGCCGGCAAGCGGGGCTTGCTGCTGCGCTTCGGACCGGCCGCCGACGGGGTGCTCGAGGTTCGGGTCGGGCTCTCGCAGATCGATGCGGAGCAGGCGCGCCGCAACCGCGAGCGCGAGGTCGCGGCGCTGACGCTCGAGCAGGCCGCCGCCGCCGCCGAGGCGGCATGGAACGACGCGCTCGGGCGCATCTCCGTCCGCGGCGGCACGGCGGCTCAGCAATCGGCGTACTATACCGCCTTGTACCGCTCGCTCCTGAACATGAGCGACGTGACGGAGGAGGGCCGCTACTACAGCGGCTGCGACGATGCCGTGCACGAGCTGCCCGACGATGCCTTTTATATCCGCGACCAGATGTGGGATGCCTATCGCTGCCACCATCCGCTGCAGCTGCTGCTCGACCCGCAGCGCAAGGAAGCGATGATCCGCTCCTACCTGCGCATGTATCAGCAGTGCGGCTGGCTGCCGCAGTTCCCGTATCCGCAGGGCGATCTGCCGATCATGACCGGCAACCATGCGGCGGCGATGATCTGGGACGCCTACGCCAAGGGGCTGCGCGGCTTCGATGCGGAGCTCGCCTACGAGGCGATGCGCAAAAACGCCATGGAAGTGACGATGCTGCCGTGGGTTCACGGGCCGCTGACCGAGCTTGACCGGGTCTACCTGGAGCAGGGATTTTTCCCGGCGCTGCGTCCCGGCGAGGCCGAGACGGTGCCCGAGGTAGACGGCTTCGAGCGGAGGCAGGCGGTCGCCGTGACGCTGGAGCATGCCTACGACGACTGGTGCGTGGCGCAGATGGCGCAGGCGCTCGGCAAGGAGGAGGACTATCGGCATTTCCTGGAGCGGGGCCAGAACTACCGTCATCTGTATCGTCCCGACATCGGCTTCATGGCGCCGCGCGCGGCCGATGGCAGCTGGATCGAGCCGTTCGATCCGAAGTTCGGGGGCGGCCTCGGCGGACGGGATTATTTCTCGGAGTGCAACGCCTGGATCTACTCGTTCCATGTCCAGCACGACATCGAGGGGCTGATCGGCCTCATGGGCGGACCGGAAGCGTTCGAGCAGAGGCTGGACCAGCTGTTCCAGGAGCCTTACGACGGCGCCAAATACCGTTTCCTGGGCCTGTTTCCGGACAGCACGGGCCTCATCGGCCAATACTGCCAGGGCAACGAGCCGGCGTTCCATATCCCGTATCTGTACAATTACACCCGCTCGCCGTGGAAGACGCAGCGCAGGCTGCGGCAGATCATGGACCTCTGGTACCACGATCATCCGCTCGGGCTGTGCGGCGACGAGGACAACGGAGCGCTGTCGTCCTGGTATGCGTTCAGCGCGATCGGCCTGTATCCGATCTGTCCGGGCAAGCCCTTCTATGAGATCGGCAGCCCGCTGTTCGAGGAGATCGACATCGCCCTGCCCGGCGGCGGGACGTTCCGCATCGCCGCGCGCGGCGCCTCGGCCCGGCGAAAGTACATCCAGTCGGCGATGCTGAACGGCGAGCCGCTGCATGTGCCGCGCATCGCGCATGACGCGCTCGCGGCGGGAGGGGAGCTCGTGCTGGAGATGGGCGAGCGCCCGAACCGCGCCTGGGGGCTCGGAGCGCCGCCATCCTGAGCGGCCTGAGCTGGCGTCTTGCGTCTCACGCCTTACGTCGCCGGCGGCCATTCCTGCTGCATGAACGCGATCCACTCCCGCGCGGCATAGCTCAGGTACTTGTCCTTTTTCCAGATCATGTTGAGGCTCCACAGCATCGTCGGCCGGACGACCGGGATGACGAGGAAGCGCTTCGGATCGAGCGAGCGGCGCATGCCGCCGGGCAGCAGCGTGATGCCGAACCGCGCTCCGACGAGCTGCACCATGAAGTCCCACTGCGAGCTCTCGAACACGATGTCCGGCTCGAACCCGACCTGCCTGCAGCCGTCGAGGATGAGATGATGAAGCGTGAACTCGTCGCGGAACAGCAGGAACGGCTCCCGCGCCAGCTCGCCGAGCTCGACGCTCTCGCGGCCCGCCGCCCAGTGGTCGCGCGGCGCGATGAGATGCAGCGGCTCGTCCAGGCACGGCAGCAGATGGAACTTCTCCTGCTGGGCCATCGGCAGGATGACGAGCCCGACGTCGAGATCGCCGCTGTCGACCTCCTCCTCGATCCGCTTGCCTCCGCGCTCGACGAGCTGCAGCCGGATCTGCGGATAGCGGCTGTGGAACCGCTCGATCAGCGAGGGAAATACATGCACGCCGATCATCGGCGGAATGCCGAGCCGCAGCGTGCCCTTGCGCGCCTGCGCGAGATCGTCGAGCTCGGCCGCCATCGCCTCGATCGAGCGCAGGATTCCCTGCGACGAGCGCAGGATCGTCTCGCCCGCATCGGTCAGCGCGATCTGCTTGGACGAGCGGTCGAACAGCGTCGCGCCCAGCTCCTCCTCGAGCAGGCGGACCATCTTGGACAGCGTCGGCTGCGTCACATGCAGCTCGCGGGCCGCCTTTGTAAAGCTGCCGTGCCGGGCGACGGCGGCGAAGTAGGTCAATTGCCGGATATCCAATGAAATCGTTCCGCCTTTCGTTCGTGACGCTCGGATTTACTATAGACATATGGAATGAAATCCATTCCTTATATGTATTTTATCTATAGTTTAATCGCGTGTACAATTAAGGGCACTTCCGGTCCAGGCCGGAACCAATCCGAACGAAAGAAGGGTTATGGCTATGATTCCCCACCACCAAGCGATGCCGGCCAAGCCGGCCAGCGATTCCTATACGATCAAAGCGTCGATCGTGCTGCCGCCCGACACGAACCATCACGGAACGATTTTCGGCGGCAAGCTGATGGCCTACATCGACGACGTCGCCACGATCGCCGCGACGCGCCATGCGCGCCGTCCGGTCGTCACCGCCTCGACCGACTCGGTCGATTTCCTGCACCCGGTCAAAAAAGGCGACGCGGTATGCCTGTCCGCCTTCGTGACCTGGGCGCACAAGACGTCGATGGAGATTTTCGTCCGCGTCGTCACGGAGGATCTGCTGTCCGGCGAGCGCAAAGTATGCGCGACGTCGTTCCTGACGTTCGTCGCGCTCGGCGAGGACGGCCGTCCGGCCGAGGTTGCGCCGGTCATCCCGGAGACGCTGGAGGAGCAGCGGCTGCATGAGACGGCCGCGGAGCGCAAGCAAGCGCGCCAGGTGCGGCGCAAGGAAAGCAAGCTGTTCGCCGAGGTGCTCGGCCCGGACTTCAGCCTGCGCAAGGCGAAGCAGACGCTGGACGAGAAGCGCGCGAGCCGTCCTCAGCGGGTCGGCGGGCGCTCGGCGGCGCGCGCCGGGCTGGAGCCGGCGGGCGCAAGGCTCGAGCCGCGGGAGGAGCCGGCGGCCGGCAGCGGCGCGCCCGCGGGTCCGCGGCCTGCCGGCCGCCTCGCGGCGGCCGACGCGCCTGCTCCGCGCCTGACGGAAGCGTACGCCAATGCCTGGGGCAGCGAGTGGTAGACAAGCTGCCGCGAATGTGGTCCATTTGCCCGCCGGGGCTGTCCGGCGGGCTTTTTTTTGAGCAAAACCCGCGTGCAGGGATTGAACTCCGAAAAATCTATGGTACGATCATGTTATATATTCTTACATTGATAGTCATAGGGGGATCGCTCATGAAGAAATGGACGACAGTCGGCATGATCGCGCTGCTTGGGGTGACGCTGGCGGCCTGCGGCGGCAACGAGGCGGCAAGCGGCGGAGAGACGCTGAAAATCGCCACCGATGCGAGCTACGCGCCGATGGAGAGCATGGACAAGGACAAGATCGTCGGCTTCGACGTCGACTTCCTCGATGCGGTCATGAAGGAAGCAGGGCTGAGCTACGAGCTGACGAACACCGGCTGGGACCCGCTGTTCGCCGATCTGGAGAAGGGCGAGAAGAGCGCCTACGACGCGGCGATCTCGGCGATCTCGATCAGCGACGACCGCAAAAAGACGTACGACTTCTCGATCCCGTACTTCGAGTCTGTGAACATGATCCTGACCAAGGAAGGCGCCGGAGTCAAGGACGCGCTGGAGCTGAAGGACAAAAAGGTCGCGGTCCAGGGCGCGACGACGGCCGAGGAGCTCATGAAGGGCATCATGGGGGACGGCAACACGGACCTCAAGCGCTTCGCCAGCAACGCCGAGGCGCTGCTCGAGCTGGACAAGGGCGGCGTCGACGCGGTCGTGGCCGACTTTGCCGTCGTGCAGGCTTATGTCGAGAACAATCCGGACAAGAAGTTCGACGCCATCTTTGACAAGACTAACTTCGCTCCGGAGTACTACGGCATCATGTTCCCCAAGGGGAGCGAGCTGAAGGCGAAGATCGACGCCGCCGTCGAGAAGGTGCGCGCGAGCGCCGAGTACAAGGAGATGTACAAGAAGTGGATCGGCGTCGAGCCGGACACGAGCGATCTCGTGAACGTCAAGTAGGACGAGCGGGCGGGAGGGACCGATCGGAGGCATGCGCGGGCGCAAGGCTGCGGCGCATGCCTCTTTTCGCGGCTGGGCTTCCCGCCCCGCGCCTCATCATCCAAGAGGGGAGAGCGGCTTGTGAAGTTCGATTTCGACATCGTGTGGGACTATCTGCCCCTGCTGCTGAGGGGCACGGGCATTACGATCGGCATTTCGCTGCTGTCCATCGCGCTTGGCGCGCTGCTCGGGCTCGGCATCAGCTTCGCCAAAATGTCGCGCCGCTGGTGGCTGCGCTGGCCGGCCAGCGCCTACATCAACTTTTTCCGCGGGACGCCGCTCATCCTGCAGATCATGATCACCCACTTCATGCTCGTGCCGATGGTGCTGGGCACGACGCATGCCTTCGCCGCCGCGATCGTCGCGCTGTCGCTCAACTCGGCCGCCTACACCGGCGAGATCTACCGGGCGGGCATCCAGTCGATCGATCCCGGCCAGGAGGAGGCGGCGCTGTCGCTCGGGCTGACGCGCTGGCAGTCGATGCGCTACGTCGTCCTGCCGCAGGCGGTCAAGCGGATGATCCCGGCGTTCGGCAACGAGTTCATCGTGCTCGTCAAGGACTCCTCGCTCGTCGCCTATATCGCCGTGCCCGAGCTCATGTACTGGAGCAACGCGATGAAAGGCCAGTATCTCAAAGTATGGGAGCCGTACATGACCGCGGCCATCATCTACTTCATCCTCACCTATCTGCTGAGCAAAGCGCTGCAGGCGGTGGAGAAGCGGGTGTAGCCGCCAGGACGCATGGAAGTAAAGACGCCTTCGACGAGGCGTCTTTTTTTTCGCCTGCGTTCGTCAAACCGTGCCTCCAATCCAATCGTTTTGCCTTAGAAAAGCGGAGGTTTACCCTATGTAAAGGCTTTCAAAGGAACGGTACGATGGGAATATCCGGCATGGGCCGCAAAGCGTGGCTATTGCCGTCGACAAGCATCGAAAGGGGGGGGCAGGACGAAGAAAAAAGACGCGAATGCGGCATGAATGCTGAAGGAAGGCGTCATGTCCATCCGATCCATCTCAACTCGAATCAGGGAGGAATGAAAATGTCGGGTAGAAAGAAGAGCGCTCATCGTTCGATGATGCTCGTCATGGCCTTCGCCATGCTCCTTTCCAGCTTGATGAGCGGGACAGGCCTGCAAGGGATCGCAAAAGCGGCGGAAAGCGGAGCCGGAGACCGCTTCACCAGCATCCTGTCGCCGGCGTATCGGTCTGAGATCACGGACGATACGATCGACATCGAGTTTTACAACCAGCTTGGCACCACGGCCAAGATTTATTCCCAAAAGCAGCCTGCCGATCTGGCAAGCGACAGCAACGGGACGAAGGAATTGGTGGGCGAGGTCGCCTTGACGAGCGGCAACGGCACGATTTCGTTCCCCGCCAGCCAATATCCGTACGGTCCCATTACGATTCGAATCCAGGTATTTCAAAATGGGGCGGAGCTCGACAACGCCTACCTGCAGCTGTACAACAAAGCCGGCGTGCGGTGGAAGCTCGGACTCGACGAAGCGCCCGCCAATCCGGTGACGGCAGGCATGGACGTCGTGTTCAGCGACGATTTCAAAACGATGCCGGCCATCAACAAAACCGGCATCGGAGCGAAGTACGCTTCGGCTAAAATCGACGAGGCGCGCGGCGGCATGTTCGGCTGGGGCGCATTCGAGGATTTCGACGGGCCTTACAATCCGTTCGCCATCCAGGACAACGAGCTGATGAAGCTGACGACGACCTATCACCCGACCGGCTATGTCCGCAACGACTATTGGGGACAGAAGATCAGCACCGGCTACCTGAGCTCGATGAACCAGGCGGGCGGAGGCTTCTACACGGAAGGCGGACGCAACCAGTATTTTGAAGCGAAGATGTTTTTCGGCGCCAATCCCGGCATGTGGCCGGCTTTCTGGACGTTAACCGCCAACGGTTATGTGCAGAACGCGAACTTGCCCAACGAGCCGAGCGATGAGATCGATATTATCGAAGGCTACATGGGCACGCCGGCCGGCTATCAGATCGCCTGGCATCCTTGGGGCTACGACAAAGGGCCGGCAGCCGGCTACGATGCTTCGAAGCTCGGCGGCGGAGCAAAGGTGGAGCTGGATGCGCCGGAATTCGGCAACATCAACCTGGCGATGGGATTCCATACGCTGGCCACCTACATCACGAAGGAATGGACGTACTACTACTGCGACAACATTCAAGTCGCGAAGCACAAGACGCTGCCGTTCAGCTGGGAGTACGGGAATTATTTCATCATCAACGCCGCTGTGTCGGACCACTACGGAATCAGCGACGGCAGCAGCGATCCTTTCGCCAATTTCGAGATGCCAGGCGGGTTTACCCGTTATGGCAATCAGGCGGAAACGTATATCGACTGGGTGCGCGTATACCAGGACGCGCCGGGAACGGTGCGCTTCGAGAGCGAGCAGGAGAAAAAAGCGCTCCCTGGCGACGTCGTGCGCGTCAAGGTCAGCCGCAACGCGGAGGCAAAGGCGCTTTCCGGCCACTACGCAGTAAGCGCTCCGGACGGATGGAAGATCATGGACGAGTCGGGAACGTTCATCCCGATGGCCGAGCCGCATGAAGTGGCGTTCGCCTCCGGATCCGACTCCGACGAGTTGGCCTTCCTCGTGCCTCAGGCCTACGAGACGACGGAATCGATCACGATCACGCCGACAGACAGCGCGGGCACCTCGTATCCGCCCATTGTCGTCAAAGCCAATGCGACGGGAACCGACGGCGAGCTGATTCGGGTCGACAGCTCGACCTATCCGTACCGCAGCTTGTCGGGCGAGCAGGCCGGAGCATGGAGCAGCTATGATCCCGCGGCCAACGAGGAGCAATACTTCAACGTCGTCGGCGGAGGCTGGTGGCGCGACAGCTGGAGCTGGATGTATGTCCGCAACGAGCCGCAGTCCGACATGCAGTTCAAGTTCAACGGCATATCCGCTGCGGTGGAGCTGATGCAGTGCAGCACCTGCGGCGAAGTCGACATCCTGGTCGACGGCCAGTTCAAGCAGCGCGTCAATTTGAGCAGCGGCGAGGAAAAATCGGTTCGGGCCTATGAAATCGACGGGCTAGAGAACGGCGATCATACGTTGAATGTAAAAGGCACCGATTCTTCCGCTGTGCCTGGAGGCTCTTACATTCGCATCGTAGGATTTGAATACCGTCATCTCGAGGATCCCAATCTGGCCAAATTCACGGCGGATCAAACGATATTTTCGGCAGGGCCCGGAGATGAGCTGACCGTGAATATCCAGCGCAACGGCGCCGCAGGAACACGCTTCGGCAGCTATGAGCTTGAGTTCCCCTCGGAAGGCTGGCTGGTCAAGCAAAACGGAGAGTTCAAGCCGCTCACGAGCCAAAGCTTCACGACGAATCGTTATGCCGATTCGATTATCGTGAAAGTGCCCGCTGCCTATACGAAGAAGTCAGGGGTCTTGACCATTACGCCGACGGCGAGCGACGGCTCCTACAAGCCGATCAAGGTCTTGATGCGGGCGCCTGACGCTCCGGAAGCGCCGGCGATTACAGGCGATCAGATCCGTTCGATCAATTCGGCGGCCTATCCGTATGTGTCGCTGTCCGGGGGCTCTGCGGGAAGCTGGAACGAGTTCAAGCGCAGCTCCCAGCCGACGTATCCGTTCACCTTCAACGGCAACTGGTGGAGCGACAACTGGAGCTGGATGTATATCAATGCCGGAATAGGCGATTCGTTGAAATTCGAGTTCGAAGGAGACGCGGTCGCGCTGTATGCCCGCTATTTCGACGGGGGCAAAAGCTTCGACATCTACCTCGACGGAGAGAAGCAGGCCTCGGTCGACAGCGCCGGCACCAGCGGGAAAAAGCGGGTGTTCAGCAAAAGCGGACTTGGCGCAGGCTACCATATGGTGGAGCTGAGAGCGACTTCGTCCGGAAGCATCGCGATCGAGGGCTTCGAATACAACTATGCGCCGTCGACGCAGCCGCGCACGATCGACGTCAACAGCTCGACCTATCCTTACCGCAGCAAGGACGGCGGCTCGAGCGGCAGCTGGGCCAACTTCAATCCCGCGACCCAGAACAAGGCTTATTTTACGGCCAACGGAGGCTGGTGGAGCGACAACTGGGGCTGGATGTACAACCATTCCCAGAGCGGGAACGACGGACAGAGCGTAAAGTTCGACTTCAAAGGCACGGCGGTATCGGTCTTCATGAGAACCTATGACGAAGGCGGCCTGCTGGACGCTTACCTGGACGGCGAGTTCCTCCAGACGATCGACTCCAAAAGCGCCGTGAATGACAGCAACGCCAAGGTGCTGGAACGCACGGGCCTGCACGGCGGCAATCATGTGCTGGAGCTCAAGGTCAAAGGAGACGACAGCCGCGGGGACGTCGTCGTCACCGGGTTCCGCTACGTCGATGATCCGACCGCGGTCGTAGCCGGGTTCAGCGCGCCCGAGACGCTGAACGTGACGCAAGGAGAGCAGGCGTCGTTCGCGATCACGCGGGACGAAGCGGCGCAGCAGCTGTCCGGCACGTACAGCGTGGCTTTCCCGTCCCAGGGCTGGTCCGTCCTCTCCGGAGGAAGCTTTGCGGCAGGCCAGGCAACCGATACGATCGTCGTGCAGGTGCCGGAATCCTATACGCTTCAATCCGGAAAGATCAAGATCACGCCCAAGGCTGGCGGCAACGTCTATCCGCAGCTGTCGGTCGGGATCGTCGCCCCGAAGCAGGCGCTGCCGAATCTCGTCACCTTGCTGTCTCCGGCTTACCGGGCGGAGATCGAAGGGCAGACGGAGCTCGAATTCACGGCTCCAGGGGGCTACGCGACGGCCAAGGCCTATATGCTGCATCAGCCGGATGCGGCTCATCCGGACCCGGGCGGCTACATCGTCGAGCTCGCTTCGGTGACGCTGGACCCTGAAGGAAAGGGCTCGTTCGCGTTCGATGCCGACGAGTTCCCCCATGGCCCGACCGCGGTCAAGGTGAAGGCGTTCAAGTCGGACGGAACGGAGATCGAGGATTACTTCCAGTTCTACAACAACGGCGGGGTCGAATGGAATATCGGCCTCGACAGCGCGGCGCTGCCGGCGGAGCTGCAAGGGAACGGCCTGCAGGTGACGTTCGCGGACGACTTCAAGACGATGCCGACGATTTCGGCCACGGGCAAGACGGCCGGCGGCGTCCGCACGACCTATACGTCCCACAAGCCGGACTATCAGGATTACGGCGGCGCCTTGTTCGCCAAATTCGAGAGCGAGTACAATCCGTTCTCGCAAGTGGAAGACTATCTGCGCATCAAGACGACCTATTATGAAGACAAGCTGCCGGCCAGCGTGGACGGCTATCAGCGCAACTTCACGACGGGATTCCTGAGCTCGGTCGGCGACGACGGCGTCGGATTCCGCACGCAGCCGTATACGGAGCAGTATTTGGAAACGCGCTTTTTCGTCGGAGCGAACCCGCTGCAATGGCCGGCATTCTGGACGCTGACCGGCGTCGGAGACGTGCATACGGACGAGCTGGACATCATCGAGGCTTACTTGCCGACGACATCCGGCTATAATATCGCGACTCATCCTTGGGGCTACGAGTATGCGCAGGATACGGACGGCAAGTCCGTGAACACGGTCCAGCTGCTCGGCAGCGATGCCGGCAATATCGCGATGGGATTCCATACGTATGCCGTCCACGTCGCCGAGGAGTATACGACGTATTATTTCGACAACAAGCAGGTGTACCGGGAAAAGACGCTTCCGCTCTCCTGGCGGAAAGGGAACTACTTCCTAGTCAACAACGCCATCACGAACAATACCGATTCGTATGCGCCGGGTTATGGATTCGACCGCTACGGGTACGAATCGGACATGTACATCGACTGGGTGCGCGTGTATGAGAATCCGTCGAATCGTCCAAGCGTCATTTTTGACACGGCGGCTTACAGTCCGGTCTCCTTCACGCCCGGCAGCGATCTGGCCGTCGAGATCAATCGCGTGACGGACGGAGCCAAGGCGCTCTCCGGCACGTACGACATCGAGCTGCCGCAAGGCTGGAGCGTCGTGTCGGGCGGATCGTTCGCAGCGGGAGCAGCCAAGGATACGATCGTGCTGCATGTGCCCGAGAGCTCCATCAAAAAAGAGGAGCGGCTGCAGATCACTCCGGTCGCGGCCGACGGCACGCGGTACAAGGCGCGTTCGCTGCTGGCGAAAAACAGCGCCGATTCGCTCGGCATCGAAATCTATCCGGCCCTGAAAGCCGATGGAACCGGCTACGAGGTGAAGGTCGAGCTGTCCAACAAGCGCAGCTCCGGCACTCTTGAAGCCGGTACGGTGCAAGTGACCGCGCCATCCGGATCGGCCGGCAGCTATCCGTTCGATTCGATCGAGGCCGGAGCGAAGCAGACGGTGACGATCCCGGCTCCGTCGCTCAACCCGGACAGCCGGACCTCATTCACCTTCCGCATTACGAACGGGGACGGCTACGACCAGACGTTGACCAAGCCGCTGTCCAGCCTGACGGCGACCCGCGTCAACGCGGACGCTCCGATCGAGGTGAACGGCGTCATCGACCCGGCTCAGTGGGCGGGGGCGGCGGGGACGCAGCTGCAGTCGGTCACGTTTGACGGCTCGCCAGCTACGGAGAGCGACCGCTCGGGGAAACAGCTCGTAAAATGGGACGATCAATACTTGTATCTGGCGCTGGAAGTGAAGGATGACGTCCACAGCATGAATGCGGCCAATGTGGGCGAAGCCTGGGGAGCGGACAGCCTGCAGGTGTCGTTCGATCCGGAGCGGAAAACCCGTGTCGATCAGGATACGGACCATCCGAGATTCATCGCTTCGTACAATGCGGCCACCGGCGTCTCCGCGCTCGGCGTCGAGAGCTGGGGACCGGTTGCGGGCGGCAATCTAAATGACATCCGCTACAAATTCAGCCGCGATGAAGCGGCCGGCAAGACGTATTACGTCATCGCCTTCCCCTGGGACGCCGTCTTGACCGACAGCCAGAAGCCGGCCGCCGCGAATGCGACGAATCTCGGACTCTCGGTGCTGGTGAACGACAATGACGGAAACGGACGCGAAGGCTATCTGCGGTATATGGACGGCATCGGCTCCGGCAAAAGTCCGACGAAATTCGGCGATCTGCTGCTCTCCTCCCAATCGTCGCTTCAGACCGGCGGCGGCACGGAGCAGCCCGAGGAGCTGGTCGGCAAGCTGACCGCTCCCGCCTCGGCTCGGATCGGCCAGCCGTTTGAATGGACCGTCGGCATCGACGGCGTCAGCGAGCCGTTCTCCGTCATCGACGTCACGCTGGCGTATGATGCCTCCAAGCTCGCCTTCGAGACCGTCGCCGCGGAGGACGGCAAGCTCGCCTTGGCGGAGGGGGCCGCGGCTTCCCTCCTCGACGGACTGCAGCTGATCGGCAGCGCCGTCAAGCCCGAGCAGGGCCAGCTCCGTCTGCTGCTGGCGAGCACGGGCGCAGCGATCGACCAAGGCGGCGATCTGCTGCGGCTGCGCGGCTCGGTCAAAGCCGGTGCCGGAACCGGGACGGCCGCCGTCTCGCTCCTCGCGCTGTCGACGGCAGGAGATGATAGCGCGACGGCCAATGTCGCCGGAAGCGCCGCGTCGATCGCGATCGTCGACGTCGACCGCAGCGCGCTGGGCGCCGCGATCGCCAGCGCGCAAGCGCGGCATGACAGCGCTGTCGAAGGCACGGCGGCGGGACAGTACCCTGTCGGAGCCAAGGCGGAGCTGCAAACGGCAATCGACGCCGCGGCGGCCGTATACGGCAATGCTTCGGCGACGCAAGCCGAGCTGAATGCAGCCGCAGCGGCGCTTGCCGATGCCGTCAGCCTGTTCACCGGCAAGGTCATCGTCGGCTCGGCGGATAAGACGGCTCTGGCCGCCGCCGTCAATGCGGCCAAAGCCAAGGCGAGCAAGGCCAAGGAAGGCACGAAGGTCGGCCAATACGCCGTCGGCTCCAAGGCGGTTCTGCAAGCGGCGATCGACAGCGCCTCCGCCGTCAGCGGCGATCCAGCCGCGACTCAGGCGCAGGTGGATCAGGCCAAAAGCGCGATCGAGTCGGCGCATCAGACGTTTTTGACCCGCATCATTACGCTCGTCCCGGGTCAAACAAGCGTGACGGTCAAGGATTTGGCCCTGCTGGTCAAAGCCTTCGGCAAAAAATCGACCGATGCCGGCTGGCAGGATGTCGCAGCTGCCGATTTGTTTGACTCCGGGGAGATTACGATTCAAGCGCTCGCGGCCGTCGCGCGCCTCATCCTGGACGACTGGCTGGCGGAGTAGGGCATCATTCACCTACGGATGACAAGACCAAAATAGGAGGAATGCAACGATGCCGCGTCTAGCTATGCTGCTTGTCTTGTCGTTCGTCCTGCTGCTCGGAGCGCGGCCGTCCTATGCGGCGGCTTCTCCGGCCTACTCGCTGAAGGCTTCCGTTTCTCCCTCCGGAGACATTCAAGTCGTGCTGCGAGGCGAGAATTTGACCGATCTCTATGCCTTCGACGCGACGCTGTCCTATGATACGGCAAGGCTTCGGTTCAAAAAAGCGGCCAGCGCCATGCCGGGCATGTCGACCGCTCCGATCGAAAGCGAAGGGACGGTCCGCTTCGCGCATACGATGATCGGGCCTGTCGCCGGAAAAAAAGGCTCGACCGAGCTGGCGACGCTGCTCTTTGAGCCGGTCGGCACAGGCACAGCGCGCATCTCCCTCGCGAGCTTGAAGACGGTCGACTCGGCGCTGAAGATGGAAACGGTCTCCGTATCGGCGGCCGTCTCCATCCCGGTCGCCTCGACGGCCGCATCGTTCCGCGACGTCGACGCGAAGTGGAGCTGGGCGGCAGAAGCAATCTCGGAGCTGTCGAAGCTCGGCATCGTCAACGGAACGGGCCAAGGCCTGTTCGAGCCGGGCAAGCCGGTCAAGCGCGGGGATCTGGCCTTGATGGCCGTGCGCGCCTTCGGCATCGAGGGCGGCGCTGCGGCAGAAGCGTTTCCTGACGTAACTCCGGGCAAGTATTATGCTTCGGCCATCGGAAGCTTGCGCGCGGCCGGCATCCTGAACGGCGACGCGGATGGCCGGTTTCGGCCGGAGTCCCCGGTGACGCGGCAGGAGCTGATGACGATGCTGGACCGCGCGCTGGCGACGATCGGCCGGCCGCTCGCCGAGTCCGATGCGCAAGCGGCGCTGGCGGCATTTTCGGACCGGGACGCCTTGTCCGCCTATGCGATCGAGCCGGCCGCTCGTCTCGTCTCCTCCGGAATCGTGAAGGGGAGCCGCGACCGGCTCATGCCGCAAGCCTCGACGACGCGGGCCGAGCTGGCCGTGCTGCTGCACCGGATGCTGGCGATGATGGGCTAAGGGCTGAGAATGTAGGTGGAGACGCATCTCTTGGATGGACATTGGCAAGCCATGACGGCTGCTCCAATGAATCATCCGGGAGATGCGTTTTTTAGTGTCTGAAAATCATCCGGAAATCAATCGAGATTCGATCGGTAAACAAATGCAGACTCGATGTCGGCATCGGACGATTTCCCCGGCGACCGTCCTCCCTTATCGTTGAGCTATCGCGCTGCGGGCAAGCGCAAGCCTGGCTGTCCATAGCCAGCAGCGCGATGCAGCCATGAAGAGACGGAGGGAATGCAGATCATGAAAAAAAGAGCACCGTGGATCAAAGGAACGGCACTGGCGCTGAGCTTGGCGATGCTGTTCGGATTCGTCCCGGCGCCGGCATCTGCCGAGTCGCCTGGAGAGGAGCTGCCGGAGCCGGCGCTATCCGCCTCCTACACGTATCACGGGGACAACCTGGCGCATGTCGCCGATGGCATCGTTTCCTACAATGATGCCCCGAAAAACCGCTGGACCTCGTACGAATCCCCGAATTCATCGGATTGGATCGAGTTCGACTTCGGAGGCGGGACGACGCGCGATGCCGCGGCCGTCTATCTGTTCTCGGACGGAGGCGGCGTTACTCCGCCTCAGGCGCTCGATGTGCAGGCGTGGGACGGGACGGAGTGGAACAGCGTAGCCGGCCTGTCCGCGCAGCCGGCCGAGCCGGCCGGCAACGAGCTGAACCTCCTTCGATTCGATCCCGTCCAAGCCTCGAAGTTCCGCATCGTGTTCACGCATTCGGGGAGCAAGAGCGGCGCTACGGAAATCCAGCTGTTCGACTCGTCCACAGAGGCGCTGCCCGGCGCGGAGCTTGCACCGCTCGGCATCGTGTCGGCCTCGTATACGTTCCGGCTCGACCAGGTCAGCCACGTGAACGACGGCATTGTCTCTTATGGAGCAAAGCCGGCCAACCGGTGGACCTCCTACGAGTCGCCGAACGCCTCCGACTGGGTGCAGTCGAACTTCGGCGTGCCGGTTCGCAAGGATGCGGCCGGATTGTTCCTGTATGCCGACGGCGGCGGGGTCCAAGCGCCGGCCTCCTACGACATCCAGTACCAGGATTCGCAGGGAGCATGGGTCAGCGCCGAGGAGCAGGTCAAGACACCGGCCGAGCCGGCGGGCAATACGCTCAATACGGTCCGCTTCAAGCCGGTGACGGCGCAGAAGTTCCGCGTCGTTCTCGTCTATGGAGCCGCCAAAGCGGGGATGACCGAGATCCAGTACGTCGACTCCTTTGAACAGTCCCTGCCGGCCGAACCGGATAGCGGCGTCGCCAGCGCCTCTTACACGAACGGAGGGGACGCTATCGCGCAGCTCAACGACGACATCGTCTCGTATACCGACTTCCCGCGCAACCGCTGGACCTCCTATGGCTCTCCGAACGCCCAGGACTGGGTTCAGATCCACTATGGGAGCGTGTTTTCCAAAGATGCGGCCGGACTCTACTTCTTCGATGACGGCGGCGGAGTGGTCGTTCCGCAAGCCTACGAGCTGGAATATTGGGACGGATCGGCCTGGCAGCCGGCGCCGAATCAAATCCGCGAGCCGGCGTCGCCTACAGCGGACACGCTCAATCTGGTGCGCTTCGATCCGGTCATGTCGGACCGTTTTCGCATCGTCCTGACGCATGCTGGCGCAGCCCGCAGCGGCATGACCGAGCTGAAGCTCGTCGATACGCGAAAGGAGCCGATGCCGGACAATCCGCCTCCGGTGGAACGCGATCCTGAGCTGGAGATTTTAGCTCCGGCTATCGGCTCTTCCGTCCAGGGCGAGTTCGAACTCGCCTTCAAGGCGCCCGGCATGAAAAATATCGAGGCCCGTGTCTGGCATCAGCCGGATGCCGATCATGAAGACCCGAGCGGCTACAGCGCCCTGATCGGCCAGGCCGTTCCGAACGAGGCCGACGAGGCTGCCTTGTCGATCGATGCGGACAAGCTGCCGCACGGTCCGCTGACGATCGTCCTGCAGGCCTGGGATTCCGCGCCCGGCGATCCCGATTTCGTCAAGTCGGCCCGCAGCTATGTGCAGCTGTACAACGAAGGCGGCGTCGTTTGGAACAATGGAATTCCGGATGCTGCGCCGCCGCAGGCGGAAGGCATGGACGTCGTGTTCGAGGATGACTTCAACGGCCCGCTGTCCGTATCCAGAACCGGCGAGGGAGCGAAATATGCAGCCATCAAGCCGGATTGGCCGAACGGCTCCGAGTTCGGCGAGGCGATCTTTGCTGATCCGGCGGGCAGCGTCAATCCGTTCGCTGTGCTCGGCGAAAACTTCCTGCGCATCCGCGCAAGCAAGGCTCCGGCGGACTACGCCGATCCGCAAGGCTGGCACCGCGAGCACGTGAGCGGCTTGTTGTCCTCCGTGAGAGTTGACGGCTCGGGCTTTGCGGCGACGAACGGCTACTTCGAGGCCCGCATCCAGATGCCGGCCGGCAAAGGCGCATGGCCCGCGTTCTGGCTCATGTCCCAGGACAGTACCGGGGCAAGCGGCCGCCCGTCTACGGCGGAGATCGACATCGTCGAAGGCTACGGCCATAATCCGCAGGGGGTATGCCAAGCGAAGCATTGGTGGGCCGGCCAGCCCGAGACTCACGGCACGAGCTGCCTGCCGAACAGCTTTTCCTTCGGCGACAGCGCCTCGACCTGGCATCTGTACGGCGCGAAGGTGACGAAGTCGGAAGTCATCTATTATATCGACAACATAGAAGTGTGGAGGCATGACACGTTCGAGCAGGCGAATACGCCGCTTTATTTCATGTTGAACCTGGCTCTCGGCGGAGGCTGGCCGATCGACCTGGCGCAGTACGGCGACCAGCTCGACATGTATGTCGACTATGTGCGGGTATTCGAGCCGAAAAAGGGCGAGGCGACGCCGACGCCGAGCGCCGGCGCAAGCCCGACGCCGACGCCGAGCGCCAGCGCAAGCCCGACGCCGACGCCGAGCGCCAGCGCAAGTCCGACGCCGACGCCGAGCGCCAGCGCAAGCCTGACGCCGACGCCGAGCGCCGGCGCAAGCCCGACGCCGACGCCGTCCGTGGAGAACGGCACGCTGCGTCTGCCGTTGTCCGGTTCGGTCAAGGACGGAGCATGGACGGCTGGACTTGCGCCTGAAGCCTGGGCGCAGCTGTTGAAGCAGTCGGACGGCCTTCGCAGCCTCGTCCTCGATGCGCAGCAAGCCGCGACGTCCGATTCCTATTCGCTGGAGCTGCCTGCGGCGCTCGTCGACGGCTCCCGCGCCGGCTTCACGACAAGCATCCTGCTGCCCGGCGGCATGATCTCAGTCCCGGGCAGCCTCGGCGCGAGCGGCGGCCTCAGGCTGACGCTGAACATCGGGCCTACGCTGCAGCTGCGGCTTGAATCCGGAGGCAATCCGTTCGCCGTCGCCTCAGGAGCGTCCGGGCTGACGCTTGAAGCGTCCTTCCCGGCGTCGGCCGAGCAGAAGCTTCGTCCACAGGCGCTCGTCGCGAAGCGCGTGCTGGAGGGCGGCCGCCTGCTGCCGATCCCGAACAGCCGATTCGATGCGGAGCGGGGCATCCTGAGCTTCACGGTCGGATCGTCAGGCTCGTTCGTTCCTGATTTCGCGCCGGCCGCCTTCACGGATACGGGGCATCTGGGCTGGGCGCAGAAGCCGCTGGATGCGCTCGCCGCGCGCGGCATCATCGCCGGCACCGGCGCCAGCCGCTTCGGGCCTGCCTCGGAGATGAAGCGGGCCGATTTTATCCTTATGCTCTCCCGCCTGTTCGAGTGGCAGCCGGATTCCTCCGACGCCGGCTTCAAGGATGTGGATGCCGCCGCTTATTATGCGGCTGCCCTTTCCGCCGCGCGCAAGCTCGGCATAGCGGCAGGCGATGGAGTGTCGTTCCGCCCGGCAGCCTCGGTGACGAGGGAGGAAATGATGACGCTGCTTTATCGCGCCATGCAGGCGCATGGCATCCGCTTGCAGCCTGGCTCTGCTGACGCGTTGAACGCTTTTGCCGATAGCGGCCGGATGTCGGGCTATGCGCAGGAAGCGATGCAGTCGCTTCTTGGCATGGGCATCGTCCAGGGCAGCGGCGGGAAGCTGCGTCCGGAAGAAAAGGCGACACGAGCCGAAGCAGTCCGCCTGCTGTACGGAGCTCTTGAACAGCTGGGACATAGTTGATAGCGGTAGAGGGAAAGTAAACAGACGACGATTTTACCGGGATGCCGCATCCCTTATGATGGACTCATGGAAGAAACGCAAGGCAGCGACAAGCATGACATAAGGGGAGGCAACGCAGATGAAAAAGATCCGTCAACGAAGCGCAGCGCTATCGCTCGTCCTGCTGCTCGCCATTACGAGCGCCTGCAGCAGCAACGGAGGAAGCGGCGGCAACGCGGCGAATGGAGCCGCAGGCTCGCCGGAAGGGACAGCGTCGCCGTCCGCCCAGCCGTCGGCTGCTCCGGTCGATCCGAACGCCAAGTACGATCCGCCGATCGAGCTGACGACGGTCCGCTACACCGACTCGAGCTTCAAGTTCAACGGAGGCGACTCGATCGACGACAACGTCTGGTACCGCGCCTACGAGAGCGAGCTGGGCATCCAGGTCAAAAACCAATGGGTCGTCAGCGGCGACCAGTACAGCCAGAAGATGAACCTGTCGATCACCTCCGGCGAGCTGCCGGATCTGTTCATGGTCGACTCCAAGCAATTCCAGCAGCTGGCCGAGGCCGACATGCTGGAGGATCTGACGCCGCTGCTGGAGACCTACGGCTCGCCGCTCACCAAGGAGATGGTCGAGCGCGGCACGAACGCCAAGGCGGCCGCCTCCTATGACGGCAAGCTGCTCGCGATTCCGCCGGCCGAGGATTATCTCGGCGGAGCTCCGCTGCTGTGGGTGCGCACGGACTGGCTGAAGAAGCTGAACCTGCCGGAGCCGAAAACGATGGACGACTTCATGGCGATCGCCGACGCCTTCACGAACCAGGATCCGGACGGCAACGGCAAGAAGGACACGTACGCGCTGGCCGGCTCCAAGGATCTGTTCGGCGGCTACCCGGACTTCACCGGCCTCATGAACGGCTATCACGCCTACGCCAACATCTGGATCAAGGACGACTCCGGCAAGCTCGTCTACGGCAGCGTCCAGCCGGAGATGAAAACCGCGCTCGGCAAGCTGCAGGAGCTGTACAAGGCCGGCATGATCGACAAGGAGTTCGCCGTCAAGGACGGCGGCAAGTCGGCCGAGCTGCAAGCGGCGGGCAAGGTCGGCATGAGCTACGGCGCGATGTGGAATCCGCTCTGGCCGCTGCAGGACAGCGTGACCAAGGACCCGAACGCCGAGTGGGGCGCCTACCCGGTGCTGTCCGCGGACAGCGAGCCGGCCAAAGCCCAGTCCAAGGCCGACTTCAACTCCTTCTGGGTCGTCCGCAAAGGCGCGGAGCATCCCGAGGCGATCATCAAGCTGTTCAACCTGTACAACGAAAAGATCGTCAGCGAAAACGCCGAGCCGGCGACGTTCCACAGCAAGGACGGCGTGGAGTTCTTCAAATACGCGCTCATGTCCAACGGCTTCGGCACCCCGGAGGGGCTGCTCGCCATCCACAAGCAGGTTGTCGCCGCGCTCGAGTCCGGCGATCCTGCGGCGCTTAATCCGGAGGGCAAGGACTACTATGACAAAATCAAGAAGTTCCAGGACGGCGACAAGGCGAACTGGGGCACGAACAAAGTATTCGGCGTCGGCGGCTCGTGGGATGTCATCGGCAAAAACTACGTCGATGCCGGCAACCTGATGAAAAGCGAGTTCTTCGGCGCTCAGACGCCGACGATGAGCGAGAAGCAGGCCATCCTCGACAAGCTCGTGCTCGAGACGTTCACCAAGATCATTCTCGGCGCCTCGCTCGATACGTTCGACAAGTTCGTCACCGACTGGAGCAAGCTCGGCGGCGAGCAGATCACCAAGGAAGTGAACGACTGGTACGCCACTAAAAACGGCTGAGTTCCTCCGGACTCGGACGGACGAATCGGGGGGATCGGAGCTGCTTCCGATCCCTTTCCTGCGGTTTGGCTGCGGATGGCGGTCTCTTGGCCGCCGCTTTTTTTTCAAAAGGAGGGCATTCCCATGTTCAGCGCCAAGGCGAGACGCCAGCTGCCTCTTCATCTCATGGTCTTACCGTCGCTCGTGCTCGTGCTGATCTTCAGCTACGGTCCGATCGGAGGGCTCGTCATCGCCTTCCAGAAATTCTCGATCATCAAAGGCATCTTGGACTCCCCGTTCAACGGGCTGGACAACTTTCGCTACATGCTCCAGCTGCCGGAGATCGGCACGGTCGTGCGCAATACGCTCGTCATCGCCTGCATGAAGATCGTCGCCGGCCTGGCCGTGCCGATCGTCGTCTCGCTGCTGCTCAACGAGCTGCGGCTGCAGCTGTTCAAGCGCTGGATCCAGACGATGATCTACCTGCCGCATTTTCTGTCCTGGATCATTCTGGGCGGCATCCTGATCGACATCCTCTCTCCGTCGCAGGGCATCATCAACCAGCTGCTCGGCGCGTTCGGCATCGAGCCGGTCTTTTTCCTCGGCGATGCGCGCTGGTTCCCGGCGGTCGTGGTCGTATCGGACGTGTGGAAGGAATTCGGCTTCAGCACGATCGTTTATCTCGCGGCGCTCGCCGGCATCAATCCCGCGCTCTACGAGGCAGCCGTCATCGACGGCGCGAACCGCTGGAAGCAGACGCTGCACATCACGCTGCCCGGCATGATCCCCGTCATCGTGCTGCTGGCGACGCTCAGCCTGGGCAACGTGCTGAACGCCGGCTTCGACCAGATCTTCAACCTGTACAGCCCGGTCGTCTACGAGACCGGCGACATCATCGACACGCTCGTGTACCGGATCGGCCTCGAGCAGGCCCAGTACAGCCTCGCGACCGCCGTCGGACTGATGAAGTCGATCGTGTCGGTCATCCTCATCTCGGTGTCCTACTACCTCGCGTACCGGCTGGCGAACTATCGGATTTTCTAGAAAGGAGCGAGTCGCCATGAATCATCTCACCCGCGCAGGGCGCGTCTTCAACGCCTTCAACGCCGGCTTCCTGCTGCTGCTCGCGCTGCTCTGCCTGTTCCCGCTCGTCAACGTGCTCGCCGTCTCGCTCAGCTCCAGCTCCGCCGCCGGCGCCGGACTCGTCACGCTCTGGCCGGTCGACTTCACGCTGCAGTCGTACGAATTCGTGCTGAACAAGCCCGAGTTTCTGCGGGCGCTCCTCATCAGCGTCGAGCGGCTGCTGCTCGGCACCGCCATCAACATGCTGCTGACGATCACGCTCGCCTATCCGCTGTCCAAGGAGCCGGCCGCCTTCAAGGGCCGCACCGTCTACGTCTGGTTTTTTGTCGTCACGATCCTCGTCGGCGGCGGTCTCATCCCGTGGTACCTGATCATCCAGAAGCTCGGCCTGCTCGGCTCGATCTGGGCGCTCGTGCTGCCCGGCGCGGTCAACGTGTTCAACGCCGTGCTGCTGCTCAATTTCTACCGCGGCCTGCCGCGGGAGCTGGAGGAGGCGGCCTTTGTCGACGGCGCGGGCCACTGGCGCATCCTGTGGAGCATCTATGTGCCGCTGTCGATGCCGGCGATCGCCACGCTTATCCTGTTCTCGATGGTCGGCCACTGGAATTCCTGGTTCGACGGCCTCATCCTGATGAACTCCCCGAGCGAGTATCCGCTGCAGAGCTATCTGCAGACAGTCGTCATCAACCGCGACCTGACGCTCGTCACGATGTCGGACGCCGCGACGCTTGCCGCCGTATCCGACCGCACGCTCAAGGGCGCGCAGATTTTCCTGGCGGCGCTGCCGATCATCTGCGTCTATCCGTTCCTGCAGCGCTTTTTCATCAAAGGCATCGTCGTCGGCAGCGTCAAGGAATAGAGAGGAGACTGCCTTATGTCAGACGCTCACCCAAAGTCAGACGTTCACCCTGAGTCGGACGTCGATCTAATGCCGGACGTCCATCCATTGCCGGACCTGGCCCGCCTGCACGCTCCGCATCGCCGTCCCGAGCCGGTCCTGCTGCCGTCGGGCGAGCCCGGGCGCTATGACTCCGAGGCGGTCGACTGCCCGTTCGTCTTCCGCCATCGGGATCGATTCTACATGATGCATATCGGCTTCGACGGGCGCGGCTACCAGACGGCGCTCGCCGCGAGCGACGATCTGCTGGCCTGGACGCGGCTCGGCGTCATTCTCGGACGGGGGACGGACGACTCCCGCTGGGACCATGTCGGAGCGGCGGGCTCGTGGATGCTGCTGGAGAGCAGCGATCTGGACGAGACGCCCCGGCTCAAGAAGGTCGACGGACGCTACTGGATGATCTATCACGCCTACCCGGACTTCGGCTATGAGGAGGGGGGAGCGGCGATGGGGCTGGCCTGGTGCGAGGACGAGGAGCTGCTGGAGTGGCATCGTCTTCCCGAGCCGGTGATGACGTTCGGCGATGGCGGGGAGTGGGAGCGCGGCGGACTGTACAAATGCTGCCTGCTGGAGCATGAGGGGCGCTACTGGATGTTCTACAACGCCAAGGAGAAGCCCGACTGGCCGTGGATCGAGCAGACCGGGCTCGCCTGGTCGGACGACCTGCGCGTCTGGCAGCGGCATCCGGCCAATCCTCTGCTTGCCGTCAGCGAAGGAACGTTCTACAGCCGATATGTCAGCGATCCGTGCATCCGCTTCGACAAGCCGAGCGGCTGGTGGGTCAATTTCGGGTTCGGCTTCGACGGCGAGCATGCGCAAGGGCTGCTCGCGCTCTCCCGCGACCTGGAGTCGTGGCGCATCCTGCCCGAGCCTTCGCTGCCGCATGGAGCGCCGGGCGAGATCGACCAGACGCATGCGCACAAGTCGTTCGTCGTCCGCTGGGAGGGGACGCTGTACCACTTTTACTGCGCCTGCCGCCCCGCCCGTCCCGGAGATCCAGCGTGGAGCGGAGCGGGGGGCGAGCTGCGGAGCATCGCCGTCGCGACGAGCCGGCCGCTCTGATCAGCCGCCGCCTTCCCGATCCCGGTATTCCTGGGGAGTCGCATTCATTTCCCGTTTGAAAAACCGTCCGAAGGATGTCGCCGAGTCGAACCCGACTTTCGCTGCGACATCCTGTATTTTCATGCGCGAATATTTCAGCAGATCGCAGGAGCGGGCGAGCCGCAGGCTCGCGATATGCTCGGACAGCCCGACGCCGGCCTGCTGCTTGAACAGCCGGGACAGGTAGGTCGGGTTGAGGTAGACGAGATCGGCGAGACGGTTCAGCGACAGGTCCTCGTCGAGATGGCTTTCGATGAATCCGGTCAGCCGGCCGATGACCTGATGGGTGCCGGCCTCGCTTTCGCGCCGACGGCTCTCCAGCAGGCTCTCGAGCGCGGAGCGCAGCGCATCGAGGGCATGCTCCCAGGTCGGATGGGCGTCCAGCGAGGACAGGCGCGCCGTCCAGGACGCCGGCTCGGACTCGTCGCCGCGCGCGGAGCGGTTGGCGGTCGACAGCAGCATGTAGGTGATGCCGTTGTACATCTCGTAAAGGAACGGATGCCGCCCGCCGAGCTGGCGCGAGAGGGCGGCGAGCCGATCGAAGTCGTCCAGCAGCTTCATGTCCAGCGCCGGATCGGCGTCCAGCACCTGCTTGAGCCGGTTCTGCGCCTCGACGAGCGCTTCGCTCGGCTGCCCGGCTCCTGCCGGGGCATGGTTGAGCAGCACGCGGTCGGTGAGCAGCATTTCCTTGCGCTGGCCGTAGCCGTAAAAAAGGATGCGCCGCAGCTCGGCCTGCTTCGCCGGCAAGCCTTGCCAGGGCACGGCCTTTTCGGCGGCGACGAGCGAGACCGGCAGCTTGAGGTACGTGCGGCTCGCTTCCTGCACCTGCTCGAGCTGATCGTGCAGACGCTTCGCCCAGCCGTCTGGCGCGGCGTCCGGCTCCGGCTGCGCCAGGCCGACCAGGCCATCCTCCTCCAGGAAGCAGACGATGCGGCTGCCGGCCAGCAGCTCCTGCATGATATTGTCGAGCGCATAGCATAGCAGCGCCTTGTCGGCGTCGGAGCGGACCGCGCCCCATTCGTCGATGCGGGCGAGCAGCGGCAGGACGGGGCGCGACGCGTCGAGCCCGAGCCGCAGCTCGTCGAAGCGCTCCTGCCGGACGGGGGCCGTGCCGGCCAGCAGCTGCCGCGCGTAGTCGCGCCGCAGCGCCGACAGCGACTGCTCCATCGCCGCGCGGGCCTGCTCCAGCAGCCGGCTCATCCGTTCGGACTCGGCGAGCTCTCCGATCGCCTTGCCGACCGCCTCCAGGATCGCCTCGTCGCCGTCCATTTTCAGCACGTAGTCGACGCTGCCGCCGCGCATAGCCTTCTGGATGTAGGAGAAGTCGTCATACCCCGAGAGAAAGACGACCTTGCAGGCCGGCCATCTCTCGCGCATGACCGCCTGCAGCTCGAGGCCGCTCATGCCGGGCATGCGGATGTCGAGCAGCGCGACGTCGATCGGATGCCGCTCCAGCTGCTCCAGCGCCTCGGCGGCGGATGTCGCCGTGAGCGCCTCCAGCGGCCAAGGCGCCTCGGTCTCCATCAGATGCCGGATTCCCCGGACGATATTCGGCTCATTGTCCACGATCAGCAGCTTCATCTTGGATGCTCCTCCTTTGTTGTTCGGCAGGCAGGACGAGAGTCAGCGACAGGCCGCCGAGCGGGCTGCGGTCGGCTGTCAGGCGCGCGCCTTCGCCGAAGTGCAGCCGCAGCCGCAGCTGGACGTTGCGCAGTCCTTCGCTGTCCGACGGGAAGCCCGGATCGCCCAGCAGCTTGCGGATCGCGTCCAGCCGCTCCTCGTCGAGCGCTTCGCCGTTGTCGTCCACATGGACGAGCAGCCGGCCGTCCTCCTCGCGGAACGACAACCGGACAAGTCCTTGCCCGGAGCGGTCCTCCAGGCCGTGGTGATAGGCGTTCTCCACGAGCGGCTGCAGCAGCAGCTTCGGCACGGCGAGCTCCTCCCATCCCGGCGGGATCGGGTCCAGCTCGACGCGGATATGCTCCTCGAAGCGGATCGTCTGGATGGCGGCGTAGGCGTTCACGAACATCATTTCCTGCCGCAGCGGCACCTTGTCGGCGTTTTTGGTCACATAGCGGAAGTAGTCGCCCAGATGCTTGGTGAAGGCGGCTACCTTGTCATGCTCCTGCAGCTTGGCGAGGCGGTACAGGTTGAACAGGCAGTTGTACAGGAAATGCGGATTGATCTGCGACTGCAGCTGCTTCAGCTCGGCTGCCTTGACCTGATACTGCTGCACGTACGCCTCGTCGATCAGCTCCTGCAGGCGCGAGACGGTCCGGTTGTACTGCAGGTACAAGTAGTTGAACTCGTCGCGGGACCGGTAGCGGAGCTTGAACGAGAGATCGCCCTTCTCCAGGCTCTTGAAGGCGCGGACCAGCTCTCGCAGCGGGCTGTGGATGATCCGGTACAAGCCGTACGCGAACAGCAGGGCGAGCAGCGTCGAGGCGGCGGCCAGCAGCAGCGTCCAGTTGCCGAAGCGTTGGATCGGTCCGAGGAAGCTCCGCTCGTCGAGGAACAGCACGAGCGTCAGCCCGAGCCGGGAGGAGGTCTCGTAGAAGGCATACTTGCGCCCATCGCCGCCGCGCAGCAGGAACAGGCCGCTTTTGCTGCCGGCCTCCATGCGGGAGGCAAGCTCCTCGCGGAATCCCGTGGCGTCGTCCGGCAGCGGGCCGTAGCTCTCTTGCCAGCTCATCTGCGCGTTCGTCAGCATGGCGGCTCCTTCTCCGGTCAGCTCGAAGCCCGACAGCAGGCGCCGGATCGACGCTCCGGACAGCTCCATGCCGATCGTGAAGCCCTTGCCGACCGGCGGCGAGCTTGGATACGGGCTGCTCAGCCAGAGGCGGCCGCGATCGACGAGGAAGGGCGCCTCATAGGGATTGATGACCTGGTTGAGCGCCGCCGCCTGCTCCGGATCGACCGATCCGTAGCTGTCCGCCGATACTTTGCGGTCGAGTCCGGGAAACAGCACAAACGCGTCGGAGACGTACGAGCTCATGAACTTGAGCGTCGTCAGCTTTTTCTGCACGTTCTGGATCGACTCCGTGTACTGCTGGTCCGACATGATGATCGAGGAGTAGGCGAGCGCCCGAATC
The DNA here is from genome assembly GCF_009649995.1 of Paenibacillus sp. B01. Classification (NCBI taxonomy): domain Bacteria; kingdom Bacillati; phylum Bacillota; class Bacilli; order Caryophanales; family Paenibacillaceae; genus Paenibacillus; species Paenibacillus sp. B01. The sequence goes on from NZ_CP045802.1 coordinate 804,324, forward strand.
TCGTCGTCGAAGGCATACTGCTGCTGGAGCGTGATGAGCGGACCGAAATCGTACTCCAGCACGCGCATGTAGGAAGCGGCCTTGGCCTGCGTCGAGCGGATGATCTCGTCGCGCACGAGCCTTTCGCTCTGCGCGTTCATGAGCAGGCTGATGGCGACGAGCGGGACGAGCAGCAGCAGGAAGCTCAGCACCAGCTTCGGGTAGATGGTCAATCGGCTCAGGAACGTTCTCATGCCGTCAGGCTCCTCCCGCTTGGGGGCGTCTTTTTTTTCATTATAGCCCGGATAGCCCGCCGCTCCTACGCATCGGAACGAACAAGTCAAGGAGGGCAGAGCGGAAGGTTGACAGCTGCAGATGGAATGGAAACGCTTCCGGTCTAGAATGGGTGAGCCAGGCCAACTTCGGTTCAGAGAGAGGATGATTCAGCTTGATGAGAAGCAAGAAGCGAAAGGTGTGGAGTTATGGACTGCTCGTCGCGCTGCTGGCGGGAGCCGGCGCGCCGCCGGCTCCCGCGTCGGCGACAGACAGCGGAGCGGCCGTGTCGGCGTCGTATACGTTCTCGATGGACAGCGTCGCGCAAGTCAAGGACGGCATCGTCTCCTACACGGACTCGCCTCGCAACCGCTGGTCGGCCTACGAGTCGCCGAACGCCTCGGACTGGGTGCAGACCGACTTCGGCAGCGCGCAGAGCCGATCCAAGGTGGACCTGCATCTGTACGGAGACGGATCGGGCATCAAGGCTCCGGCGAGCTACGACGTCCAGTACTGGACCGGCACGGCCTGGGCAAGCGCGCCCGGCCAAGCCAAGTCCCCCGCCCAGCCGGCGGCGAACCAGCTGAACACGGCGACGTTCACGGCGGTATCGGCGTCCAAGTTCCGCGTCGTATTCACGCACGCCTCCGGAGCAAAGAGCGCCGCGAGCGAGATCGCCTACGGCCTATCGTCGACGCCTTCCGCGACGCCTTCCGCGACGCCGACCGTCACGCCAACGCCGACCGCGACACCGACCACCGGTCCGACGCCGGCGCCGATCGCCGGCGGCACGGCCTCGGCTTCCTACACGTACGGCATGGATGCGGTCTCGCAGGTGAAGGACGGCATCATCTCCTACACCGACAACCCGCGCAACCGCTGGACCGCCTACGGATCGCCCAACGCTTCGGACTGGGTGGAGACCGCCTTCGGCAGCGCGGCGACCGTCAGCCAGGCGAAGCTGTACCTGTACTCGGACGGCGCCGGGGTGCAGGCGCCGGCCAGCTATGACGTTCAATATTGGAGCGGCTCGGCCTGGGCGAGCGTGCCCGGCCAGTCCAAGTCTCCGGCCCAGCCGGCAGGCGGCCAGCTGAACACGGTCAGCTTCAGCGCGATCGTCTCCTCTAAATTCCGCGTCGTATTCACCCACGCCTCCGGCGCCAAGTCCGGCGCGACGGAAATCGTCTACGCCGGCACGGGAGGCGGCTCGACGCCGACGCCGACGCCAACGCCGACCGCCACGCCGACGCCAACACCGACCGTCACGCCGACGCCGACGCCGACCGTCACGCCAACGCCGACGCCGACGCCGACCGCCACGCCGACTCCTGGCGCTTATCCGAATTACCAGGTCAGCGTCGTCTCGCCTTCGTACGGAGCCTCCATCAACGGTACAGTGACGATCAAGTTCTATGCGCCAGGCATGCAGAACGTATGGGCGCGCTCCTGGCATCAGCCGGACACGGCCAACCCGGGGGCCAACGGGTACGACAGCTGGTTCGCCCGCACGACGCCCGATGCCAGCGGCTACGGCGAGATCGTCTTTCCCGCGAACTCGTTCCCGCACGGTCCCGTCACGGTCATCCTGAGCGCTTGGGACAGCCCCGAGGGCAATCCGAACTTCACCCGTTCCGACAACTGTTATGTGCAGCTGTACAATGAAGGGGGAGTCGTCTGGAAGCAGGGGCTGCCTTCCGCGCCGCCGCAGGCGTCCGGCATGAGCGTGCTGTTCGCGGACGACTTCACCGGCCCGCTCTCGGCCTCCCGCACCGGAGCCGGCGCGACATACGCCGCCGCCAAGCCGGACAGCCCGGGCGGCTCGGAGTTCGGGGAGGCGATCTTCGCCGATCCGAACGGTCCGCATAATCCGTTCTCGATCCTGGGCGGCCAGTACCTGCGCATCCGCTCGACCAAAACGCCGGCCGGCTATGTCGATCCGATGGGCTGGAACCGGACGCACTTCGGCGGCTTGCTGTCGTCCGTCCGCACGGACGGCACCGGCGTCGCCGCGCAGTACGGCTACTTCGAGGCCCGCATCCTGATGCCGGCGGGCAAAGGCGCATGGCCGGCGTTCTGGCTCATGTCGCAAAACAGCATCTCGCAGAACGTGCCGTCGACGGCGGAGATCGACACGATCGAGGCCTACGGCCACAACCCGGCCGGCTCCTGCCGCTCGCAGCATTGGTGGAGCGGATCGCCGGAAATCCACGAGACGGTATGCACGAGCAATTCGTTCGCCTTCGGCGACAACGCGTCCGTCTGGCATGTCTATGGGACGAAGATTACGCCAACTGACACGATCTACTACATCGACAACGTCGAGGTGTGGCGGCATGCTACGTTCGAGCAGGCCAAGACGCCGATGTACTTCATGCTGAACCTTGCCCTCGGCGGCGGCTGGCCGGTCGAGCTGGACCGCTACGGCAACCAGATCGACATGTTCGTCGACTACGTCCGCGTCTTCCAGTAGCGGCCGACATGCTTGTTCAGGAGCGCCCGGGCTTTTCCCGCGGCGCTTTTTTTGCATGACGAACCCGAGGCTGCCAGGGCGAGGGAGACTGGAGCGGCTGCTCGTGCTCGGTTCCATTTGATTCTAGATCGAGGAGCCGTTGGAATTGGCCATTCCCGACACATGCTTCCCGCTCCATCGTCTCTTTTCTTTTTCCGCCGTCCATGGGTTTGCTTGCAGCTCGCAAGCCGGGCATTAGAACAGCTGCAACCCGATTATTTCGGGTTACAGCTCGGGAACCGGGCTTGGGAGCGTCTGTAACCCGATTATTTCGGGTTCCAGCTCGTAGACCGGGCTTGGGAATGTCTGCAACCCGATAATTTCGGGTTCCAGCTCGTAGACCGGGCTTGGGAACGTCTGCAACCCGATTATTTCGGGTTGCAGCTCGCAGACCGGGCTTGGGAACGTCTGCAACCCGATTATTTCGGGTTACAGCTCGCAGACCGGGCTTGGGAACGTCTGCAACCCGATTATTTCGGGTTCCAGCTCGTAGACCGGGGCTTGGGAGCGTCTGCAACCCGATTCTTTCGGGTTGCAGCCCGTAGACCGGGCATTGAACAGCGAGCGACGAGCGCGGATTCTTTCACGGCTGCGCCGAAAGGGAGCGGAGAACCGTCTGGGCAAGCCCGCTTTTTCCGCAACCGAGCGGGTTAAGCGCCCCCGGGATGGAGGCGGGACTGCCGTCGCGAGCGCAGGGTCTTTCACGGTAGGACCGATACGTTCCGTAAGGGGAGTGGTTTGGAGTAGGATTGAACCTGGAGAGCGAAGCGGACGGGGGCTCGTGGAGAAGCGGCAGCGGTTCCCTTGGAGGCCGGATTCCTTCCGTTTCGGAACAGGGAATCAAAGGAATCTGGGCTCCAGGGAGATCGGAACGAGTCTCCGTACCGCGAAGCGGGTGCAGGTTCCAGTCGTCCTGCGGCTCGCCGCTGCTCTGCATTCCAGCACGCTGAGCGGCTCGCCGCTTGTTCTGCATTTCAGCACGCTGAGCGGCTCGCCGCTTGCTCTGCATTCCAGAACGCTGTGCGGCTCGCCGCTGCTCTGCATGGGCTCGACACGTGCACCGCATTCCAGCGCCGCATCCCCCCCCTCCGACCCGCGACCGATTGACAGCGTACCTCTGCCCGCTTATTATCTTACAGTATAAGCTATTTAAGCAGGTGAACCGTCGTGGATTACAAGCAGCTGGCCGAAGAAATGTTCGAGCATGTAGCTCGCGCGAGCAAGCCCGCCTTCGAGGAGTCGGGACAGTTCTCGCGAGGGGAGATGGGCATCCTGCTCTACTTGCTCCTGCGCAAAAACGGCGCATCCGCCGGAGAGCTGAGCGAATCCCTGTCCGTCAGCACGGGCCGGATCGCCTCGGCGCTCAAGACGCTGGAGAAAAAGGGGATGATCCTGCGCTGCACCGATTCCGAGGACCGGCGCCGCGTGCTCGTCTACTACACCGATGCCGGCAAAAAGTTTCTGATCGACCGCAGGGCCGAGCATATCGCCCAGACCGAGCAGATGCTTAGCCGGCTGAGCGAGCGGGACGCACGCGAGTTCGTGCGGCTCGTCAAGCTGCTGATGCCGTGAGCGCCATTCGGCGCGGCGGCTCTCGGGGAGCGCCAGCAGAGCGCCCCGTCGTTGCCTCAGGAAGCGCCGGCAGGCGCCCCAGCCGAAGCGTCGAACGCATTTCCCAAGCGCCGGCAGAGCGCCCCGCCGAAGCGTCGAACGCGCCTCCCAAGCGCCAGCAGGCGCCCCGTCGTTGCCTCGGAAGCGCGCCTCCCAAGCGCCGGCAGGCGCCATGAATGCGGCAGTTCCGCAGCCCCATCCGGGCGCTGCGTTTCTTTTGCACATGTATCTTATACTAGAAGAAATATAGGAGGGAAGGAATTCGATGCTGAAGCTGTTCAAGTATCTGACGAAGGGCGAGTGGGGGTTCGTCCTGTACAGCCTGATCTTCATCATCGTCCAGGTGTGGCTTGACTTGCGGCTGCCGGATTACATGGCCGAGATCACGACGCTCATCCAGACGGAGGGCACGCGCGCGGCCGATCTGATGGAGCCGGGCACCTACATGCTGCTGTGCGCCGTCGGCAGCGTGCTGACATCGGTCATCGTCGGCTGGTTCGCCGCCAAGGTGGCGGCGGGGCTGGCGATGCGGCTGCGCGGCATGGTGTTCGATCGGACGCTGTCGTTCTCCCATCAGGAGATCAACGGCTTCTCGACGGCCAGCCTCATCACCCGTTCGACCAATGACGTGACGCAGGTTCAGATGATCGTGGCGATGGGGCTGCAGGTGATGCTCAAGGCGCCGATCCTCGCGGTCTGGGCGATCGCCAAAATTTCCGGAAAGAGCTGGGAGTGGACGGCGGCGACCGGCGCCGCCGTCGTCGCGCTCATCGTCATGCTGAGCGTCATCATCGTGTTCGCGATCCCCAAGTTCCGCATCATCCAGGGGCTGACCGACAACCTGAACCGCATCACCCGCGAGAACCTGACCGGCCTGCGCGTCATCCGCGCTTACAACGCGGCGGCGTACCAGGAGGCCAAGTTCGACCGGGCGAACCGCGAGCTGACCGGCACGAACCTGTTCGCCAGCCGGCTGATGGCGATCATCGGTCCCGGCATGACGATCATCATGTCCGGCCTCAGCGTCTCGATCTACGCGATCGGCGCTTACCTGATCCAGGATGCGCCGGGCACGGATCGCATCGGGATCTTTTCCAATATGGTCGTGTTCACCTCGTATGCGATGCAGGTCGTGATGGCGTTCATGATGGTCAGCATGATCTTCATCATGGCGCCGCGCGCGGCCATCTCGGCCAAGCGGATTCTGGAGGTGCTGAATACGGAAGCCGCGATCAAGGACGGCGTCGAGACGAAGGGCAGCGGCGAGGGCGGCATCGAGTTCCGGAACGTCAGCTTCAAGTATCCGGGCGCCGAGGAGCCGGTGCTGCGGGACATCAGCTTCAAGGCGCGCAAGGGCGAGACGGTGGCGATCATCGGCTCGACCGGCAGCGGCAAGACGAGCGTGCTGAACCTGGTTCCGCGCTTCTATGACGTCGCCGCAGGCGAGGTGCTCGTCGACGGCATCGACGTGCGCCGCTACAGCCAGCACGCGCTGCGCGCCAAGCTCGGCTACGTCTCCCAGCGGGCGGTGCTGTTCAGCGGCACCGTCGCCGCCAACGTCGCCTACGGCAGCGCCGAGCCGGGGCGCGAAGCCGAGGAGGGCGTCCGGCGGGCGGTCGCGATCGCGCAAGGAACCGATTTTGTCGAGTCCATGGAAGGGCAGTACGAGGGCCGCATCGCCCAGGGCGGGGACAACGTCTCCGGCGGCCAGAAGCAGCGGCTGTCGATCGCGCGCGCCGTCTACCGGCGGCCGGACATCTACCTGTTCGACGACTCGTTCTCGGCGCTCGACTACCGCACCGACCGCGAGCTGCGCGCCGCGCTGCGCCGGGAGACCGGCGGCGCGACGACGCTCATCGTCGCCCAGCGCATCGGCACGATCAAGGACGCCGACCGCATCCTCGTGCTCGAGGACGGGCGCATCGTCGGCAGCGGCACGCATGAGGAGCTGCTGCAGGACTGCCCGACGTACCAGGAGATCGCCCTTTCCCAGCTATCCAAGGAGGAACTCGCCCATGGCACGATCGAATCAGCCTGACACGACGGAAGACAGCCGCAAAACGCCTCGACGGGGCCATCCCGGAGGCGGCCCCATGGGGGGCGGACCGATGGGCGGAGGCATGATGCCCGGCGACAAGGCGAAGGACTTCCGCGCCACGCTCCGCAAGCTGGCCGCCTACTGCCGCAAGTACATGCCGGCCATCGCGCTGGCGCTCGTGCTGGCGCTGGCCGGATCCGCGCTGAACGTCATCGGGCCGGACCTGCTGCGCAACATTACCGACAAGATCCAGGAGGGCATCCGCGGGACGATCGACATCGACGCGATCAACCGGATCGTGCTGCTGCTCGCGGCGCTGTACGGCGCCGGCCTGATCTTCAACTACGCGCAGGGCTTCATCATGGCGACGGTCACCCAGCGCATCACGAACAAGATGCGGACCGAGATCTCCGCCAAGATCAACCGCATGCCGCTGCGCTACTTCGACTCGACGAGCTACGGCAACGTACTGAGCCGCGTCACGAACGACATCGACATGATCGGGCAGACGCTCAACAACAGCCTCGGCATGCTCGTCTCGTCCGTCGCCCTGTTCGTCGGCGCGCTCGTCATGATGGTCTATACGAACTGGATCCTCGCCATCACGGCCGTCGTCTCGACGATCGTCGGCTTCGCGCTCATGAGCGTCATCATGAAGCATTCGCAGCGCTGGTTCGTCGCCCAGCAGGAGGTGCTCGGGCGGCTGAACGGCCATATCGAGGAGACGTACTCCGGCCACGCGGTCGTCAAGGCGTACAACGCCGAGGAAGAGGCCAAGGCCGCCTTCCACGATCTGAACGGCAAGCTGTACGGCAGCGCCTGGAAATCGCAGTTCATGTCCGGCCTCATGATGCCGATCATGGGCTTCGTCGGCAACCTCGGCTACGTCGCGATCTGCGTCGTCGGCGCGATGCTCGTCACCTCGAATACGATCAGCATCGGCACGATCGTCGCCTTCATGATCTACATCCGGCTGTTCACGCAGCCGCTCGGCCAGATCGCCCAGGCGGCGACGAACCTGCAGGCGACGGCCGCCGCGAGCGAGCGCGTGTTCGAGTTCCTCGAGGAGGAGGAGCTGGCGGACGAGAGCGCCAAGACGACGAAGCTGGCGCAGGTCAAGGGCGAGGTCGAGTTCCGCCATGCGCGCTTCGGCTACACGGCCGACAAGGACGTCATCAAGGACTTCTCGATGAAGGCGGAGGCCGGGCAGAAGATCGCCATCGTCGGCCCGACCGGGGCCGGCAAGACGACGCTCGTCAACCTGCTCATGCGGTTCTATGAGCTGAGCGGAGGCGAGATCCTCATCGACGGCGTGCCGATCGACCGGATGACGCGGGAGGACGTGCATGACCTGTTCAGCATGGTGCTGCAGGACACCTGGCTGTTCGAGGGCACGATCCGCGACAACATCGCCTTCGCCCGTCCGGACGTCACCGACGCGCAGATCGAGGAGGCTTGCCGCGCCGTCGGCCTGGACCACTTCATCCGCACGCTGCCGGACGGCTACGACACTGTGCTGGGCGACCGCGCCAGCCTGTCGGCCGGACAGAAGCAGCTGCTCACGATCGCGCGGGCGATGATCGACGACGCGCCGCTGCTCATCCTCGACGAGGCGACGAGCTCCGTCGACACGCGCACCGAGCTGCTCATCCAGCGGGCGATGGACCGGCTCTCCGCCGGCAAGACGTCGTTCGTCATCGCCCACCGGCTGTCCACGATCAAAAACGCCGACCGCATCCTCGTCATGAAGGACGGCGACATCCTCGAGACCGGCACGCATGACGAGCTGCTGGCGCGCGGCGGCTTCTACGCCGAGCTGTACAACAGCCAGTTCGAGCAGGTTTCCTGAGCCGACGGAAAGCAAACCAGCCGCCCAAGCCCGATTCCCGTTTCCGGGGCATCGAGCTTGGGCGGCGTTTTTGTTGCAGGGCAGGGGGGAGCATCGCTCGACGCTCACGGTCCCTTCAACCGGACTGCGCCGGAGCCTCTCAGAGGCTGCCTTCCTTCGAAAGGAACTGCTCCAGCTCCCTCTGCTGCCGCAGGTGGTGGCGGAAATGCATGCCCGCCAGCTCCAGCCACTCGCGCGCGTCCAGCCAGCCGAACCAGCCGTGCTCGATGCGCCCGCCGGGAGCGGCGCCGATGTCGCCGTCGCTTCCGCCAGCGGCAGGAATGCGCCCGGCCAGCTCCTCCAGCCCCTGCTGAAGCTCGTCGCGGCTGCGCGAGTTGGACGGCGGAGGGAACTGCTCCTCCGGCAGGCGGACCCGGATATCGGGGAATCCGCCTCTCGCCCGCATCGCCTCGATAGCCGATCTTTCTCCCTGCCGAGGTTGCCGCCGTCCGAACGGGCTCCTATACTGGAGGAAAGGGGGATTGGTACGGATGGCAAATCACGTTGCCGGGAGACGCCGGACTCATGCAAAGCCTGATTGAGGGGCGATCCTTTGCATGGGGCATATCCGGCTGAAGACGATATCGCCCGCCGATCGTTTCCGAAAATGGGGCTTTGCACCTTATGAAGATTCAACCATCTTAACCATAAGGAGCGTTAATCATGACCCCCCCATTTATCCGAAACCATCACTTCAACATCATTCAGCATCAGGCGCGGCTGCTGCAGCAGGCCTGCGCCTCGGCGGCAGACCCGAAGGTGCTCCGCTCGGTGCGCGAGGGCGTGCAGCTGGCGCTGTACGAGGCTTTCCCGGACGCGGACGCCGGGCAGCGCGCCCTGCTGGAGCCGATCGCCGATTGGCATGCGGCGGATGATTTCCGCCTCGGGCTGCAAGCGCTGCAAGCGTACCGGCTTCCGTTTCCGGCGCTCGCGGAGGGCGAGCTGCGCCGGCTGTTCCCCAAGGCCAAGAAGCTCAAGGGCCCGGATCCGGGCGCGCTTGAGCTCGAGCGGACGACGTATCTCGGCTGGACGGAAGCCGGCAGCGGGCGCATGTTCCTCGTCTGCGACATCGACGGAAGCCGCGTCGGCGTCGAGGGCAGCGTGACGGGCTCCGTCCGGGGCAAAAACGTCTGCTTCGCCTGCCGGCATCATAGCGAGGTCGGCCTGTTCACCGCCATCGCCAAGCATCGGCCAGTCAAGGCGTCGCCGGACTACTACAAGGCGATCGGCAACTACATCTGCCTGGACAGCGCCGCCTGCAACCGGCAGATCGAGGATGCCGGTCCGCTGGAGCGGTTCGTCCGCGACGTGACCGCGCGCTGACCGCGCGCAGGCTTCGGACCTGGCCTCGTGCAGGGGCCAGGTGCTTTTTCATCCGCGAGCGGAGAGCGATGAGGATGGAGCAGGCGAGAAAGGTCGCGACTCTGCAGTCGCGATGCTGCAGCTGAAGCATAGAGAGGAGCTTTTTCGAAACATGGACATCCGCTTGCTGGAGCCGCGCGACAACGAACGCATGGCCGGCATTATCCGCGCCAGCCTAATTGAGTTCGGCGGCAACCGCTCCGGCCTCGCCTGGGAGGACGCCAGCCTGCATGACCTGCACGCGTATTACCGCGAGCCGGGGCGCGGCTACTGGGTCGCCCTGGACGACGAAGGCGAGGTCGCGGGAGGCTGCGGCATCGCCGAATTCGCCGGCTCGGCCGACGTGTGCGAGCTGCAAAAGATGTACCTGCGGCCGTCCGCGCGCGGTACGGGCGCCGCCCGGCTGCTGCTCGCCGAGGCGCTCGGCTTCGCCCGGGGCCGTTATCGGCAGTGCTATCTGGAGACGCTGACGAGCATGAAGGCGGCGGAGCGCTTTTACGAGAAGAACGGCTTCGCGCCGCTGCGGGAGCCGCTTGCGGGATCGGAGCATTACGCCTGCGACGCCTGGTATATCCGGGATCTATAACCCCCACTTCGAGGAGGAAGAACAATGGCTCAAGCGCTGCTGGTGATCGACGTGCAGAAGGACCTGGTAGAAGGAAACGGAGGAGAGGTTCCGATCTTCGAGCCGGAGCGGCTGTTCGCCGCGATCGGCAAAGCGGTCGAGCAGGCGGAGCGGGCGGGAGCCCGCATCGTCTTCGTGCGGGACAAGTCCATCGGCGGCGGAGAGGGAGAGGGCTTCGACGTCCATCCCGCGCTGCGGATTCCGCCGGACGCCGTCCTGTTCGACAAAACGGCGGTCAGCTCGTTCCACGAGACCGGACTGCTCGAGCATCTGCGCGAGCATGACGTGACGCACTGCGTCATCGCCGGCTGCATGACGCAGTACTGCATCGATACGGCGGTGCGCGCCGCCACGCTGCACGGGTTCGACGTCACGCTCGTGCGCGACGGCCATTCGACGAGCGACTCGCCTGTCCTGCCGGCCGAGCAGATCATCGCCCATCATAACGCGACGCTGCACGGCTATGCGAACAACGGTCCGTTCGCGCTGGCACGCCCTGCGGACGACCCGCTGTTCGAGCCGCCGCATGACAAGTACCGCTGACGGACGGCATGCCGGCGCGTGATGGGAAGTCGATGTTTTTTCATGCAAATGGAGCGCAGGATAACATCCTGCGCTCCATTTGTTTCATTCCGCCTTCTCCTCGGCGCTGTCGCCGTCCAGCGAAAGCGCGGCCAGGATCGTGAAGATGAACATCGTGCCGTCTCCGACCTGCGACGAGGCGCTGATCGTGCCGCCCATCAGCTCGACCAGCGTCTTGCTGATGGACAGGCCGAGGCCGGTGCCGCCGCGCTTTGCCGAAGGGGCGTCGAGCTGGATGAACGGCTGGAACAGCAGGTCCATCTTGTCCGGCGGGATGCCGATGCCCGTGTCCTCCACGACGAACTCCAGCTGCAACGATGCGTCCGACGCTCCGCGCTCGTTGACGTACACCTTCACGCCGCCCGCCTCGGTGTGGCGGATCGCGTTGGCGATCAGGTTGGAGAGCACCTGCTTCAGACGGCCGGCGTCCCCGATCAGCGTGCGCGGCAAGGAAGGGGCGACGTACGATTCCAGGCTGAGCCCCCGCTCCTCGGCCATCGGACGGAACAGGTCGAGCGTATCGCCGAGCACGACCTCCAGCTCGAACGGCTGGCGGTGCAGCTCCATCTTGCCGTTTTCCATCCGGGAATAGTCGAGGATCTGGTTCACGATCGTCATGAGGCCCTGGCCGCTTTTATGGATCACCTCGGCATGATGCCGCTCCTCCTCCGGCAGATTGCCCTCGAGCATCAGCTCGGACATCGAGAGGATGCCGCCGAGCGGCGTGCGGATCTCATGGCTGATCATGTCCAGGAAGCCCGATTTGACCCGCAGCGCCGCCTCCGCCTGCTCCTTGAGCGCGGTCATCTCGCGATTGCGCGCCTCCAGCTCCTGCGTCCGCAGCAGCAGCTGGTCGCTCTTGAGCTGCAGCTCCTTGCGCGCGAGATAAAAGCTGGCGAAGGCGTCGATCTTGCTGAGCAGGATGTCGGGATGAAGCGGCTTCGTGATGTAGTCGATCGCGCCGGCGGAGTACGCCTTCATATAATCCTCCAGCTCCGAGGTGAGCGAGGTGAGGAACACGATCGGGATGTCCTGCGACTTCTTGCGCATCTTGATCCGGCGCGCGGTCTCGAAGCCGTTCATGTCCGGCATGAGGACGTCCATCAGGATGAGGGCGATGTCGTTTTCCAGCAGCGCCTTGAGCGCGAGCATGCCGGAGGTCGCGCCGAGCAGCTTGTAAGGGCGGTCCTGCAGAAGCGCCGCGATCGAGGTGTATTCGTCCGGCCGGTCGTCGACCAGCAGGATGTTGACGGGAATATCCGATTGCCTGTGCAATGGGGCACCGCCTTTCTTTCTAGTTGATCAGCCAAGTCTTGAGCATCGTGACGAGCTGCGTCGTATTGATCGGCTTGGGCATGTAGTCGGAGGCGCCGGCGTCGAGGCAGCGGATCCGGTCCTCCTCCATCGCCCGCGCGGTGAGCGCGATGATGGCGAGGGTCCGGAACGCCGGATCGGAGCGGATCGCGCGCATCGTCTCGTAGCCGTCCATCTCCGGCATCATGATGTCCATGAAGACGAGCTCGACATCCGGCGTCTCGCGCAGCAGCCGCACGGCCTCGCGTCCGTTCTGGGCGAAGCTGATGTCCATGTTGTAGCCCTCGAGCACGCTCGAGAGGGCGAAGATGTTGCGCATGTCGTCGTCGACGATGAGGATGCGCTTGCCCTCGAACGCGGCCGCGGGATCATGCAGCTTCTCGATCAGCTGCCGCTTGTCCGGCGGCAGGTCCGCGGTGCGGCGATGCAGGTACAGCGCCGTCTCGTCGTAGAGCCGCTCCATCGAGCGGACGTTTTTGATGACGATGCTCTCCGCGTATTGCTTGAGCTTCTGCTCGTCCTGGCGGCTCAGCTCCTTGCCGGTATAGATGATCGTCGGCAGCGTCTGCAGCTTGCGGTTCGTCTTGACCTGCTCCAGCAGATCGAAGCCGGAGATGTCCGACAGGCCGAGATCGAGCACCATGCAGTCGAAATGCTGCATCATCAGCTGCTCCAGCGCCTCCCGTCCGCTGCCGACGGCGGTGATGCGGACGTCGGGGTGGCCGATATAGGCGACGAGGCTATGCCGCAGGTCGGCGTTGTCCTCGACGATGAGCAGGCTTTTCTCCTTGCGGCGGATGTAGGAGTCGATCTCGAGGAACGCCGTCGCCAGCTCGTCCTCGCCGCTCGGCTTCTTCCAGAAGGACAGCGCGCCGAGGCTGAGCGTCTGCTGGTCCCGATCCTCCGTCGAGATGACGTGGACCGGGATATGGCGCAGCTCCGGACGGCTCTTGAGCCGGCTGATGATCGACCGGCCGTCGAGCACGGGCAGGTCGGTGTCGAGCACGATCGCGTCGGGCTTGTACGCATGGGCGAGCGCGAGCCCTTGGTCGCCCTGGAAGGCGACGAGCGCCTTGAAGCCGCGGTTTCGGGCGAGCTTCAGCAGGATCGCGGCATAGGCCGCGTCGTCCTCGATGATGAGCAGCACGGCGTCGCCCGGCTCGATGCGGTCCCGATCGTCCTCCATTTCCGAAAATTGCAGCAGCTTCGGGTTGGAGATCGAGATGTCCGGCACGAACGATTCCATGAACTTGGCGGCGGCCGGAGCCTTCGCCTTCTCGGCGATCGAGATCGTGGCCTGCGCCGCCGCGGCGGCTTGGGCACGGGCCTCGCTCTGGCGAGCAGGCAGGACGAGCCGGAACCGGCTGCCCTGTCCCGGCGTCGACTCCGCCTCGATGCGCCCGCTGAGCAGCTCGGCCAGCTCGCGGCTGATCGTCAGGCCGAGTCCCGTGCCGCCGTACTTGCGGCTGGTCGTGCCGTCCGCCTGCTGGAACGCTTCGAAGATCGACTCGAGCTTCGCGGTCGGCACGCCGATGCCGGTATCCTCGACCTCGAAGACGACCTCGTCGGCTGCGGCCGCGCCTTTGCGGATGCTCAAGGCGACGGAGCCCTCGTCCGTGAACTTAAGGGCGTTGGACAGCAGGTTGCGCAAAATCTGCTGCGCCCGGTGGCCGTCGGTATCGATGGAATCCGGGGCGTCCGGCGCGATGCGGATGTCGAACGCGAGCTCCTTGCTCTGCGCCTGCTGCTCGAACATGCGGTACAGCCGGCCGGCGATGTCCTGCAGCTCGGTCGGCTCGATGACCGGCGTCATCTTCCCGGTCTCGAGCTTGGCCAGGTCGAGGATCTCGTCGATCAGCTGCAGCAGGTCCTTGCCGGAGGAATAAATCGTATGGATGTACTCCAGCTGCTTGCCGACAAGGTTGCCCGGCCTGTTCTCCGCGAGGATCTGGGAGAGGATGAGCAGGCTGTTGAGCGGCGTGCGCAGCTCATGCGAGACGTTGGCGAGGAACTCGGACTTATGCTGCGCGGCGAGCAGGATCTCCTCCGCCTGGGCCTGAATCTCCAGCTTCTGGCGTTCGGACAGCTCCGTCTGGGCAAGCAGCGAGCGGTTGGACGCCTCCAGCTGCTCCGTCTGCCCGCGCAGCTCCTCGGCCTGCAGCCGCAGCTGCTCGTTGGACGCCTCCAGATCGAGCGACTGACGATGCAGCTGGTCCGTTTGGGCTTTGAGCTCCTCGGTCTGGGCCTGCAGCTCCTCCGTCTGCAGCTGCAGCTCCTCGGCCTGGACCTGCAGCTCCTCGGTCTGGGACTCGAGCTCCTCCTTCTGGAGCTGCGTCTCGCGCAGCAGCTCGTCGATGCGGGCGACGTCCGCGAGCGTGTTGATAAGGATGCCCATGTCCGCGCCGACGCGGCCGATCAGCTGGCGCTCCTTGCCGCTGAAGCCGCGGAAAGAAGCCAGCTCCAGCACGGCGACGGCTTTGTCCTCGTAGAGGATCGGCACGAGCAGCAGGGCGGCCGGCTCGGCGGCGCCGAGTCCCGAGCGGACGCGGATATAACCCGGCGGCACCTCGGCGAGCTCGATCATCGCGCGGTTTTCCGCGCATTGGCCGACGAGTCCTTGTCCGAGCCGCACCGGCTCGGACGGCAGCTCGGCCTCGTCATGCGCGTAGCCGGCGGCCGCATGGTAGGCCCCGTCGGGACGCAGCGCGTAGAGAGCGCCGCAGCTCGCGTCGACCGACGAGGCGAGCTTGGCGAGGAAGATGCGGGAAGCCGCGCCCACCTCGATCGAGCCTTGCAGCAGGATGGCCATCTCCGAGACGCGGGCGTTGAGCCAGGCCTCCTCCTCGGCTTGCAGGCGCAGCGTCCGCTCCTGCTCGGTCTTGACATGCAGGCTGCGGGCGATCTGACGGAACGAGCCGGCGATGGCCCCGAGCTCGTCCGCTGGCGCATCCGCGGCGGCGGACGCGACCGGCTCGCCGCGCTCGATGCGCTCGGCGATGCCGGCGGTCTCGGCCAAGCCGGCGCGCATCCGCCGGCCGAGGCTCCGGCTATGCCAGGCGGAGGCGGCGATGCCGGCGGCGGCGACGGCCGTAGAGACGGCCGTCAGTACGGGATCGGCTTGAATCCAAGCCAATCCGATGAAATATGTCAAGGTCAGGACGACGACAAGCGAGCTGATCTTGCTTTGAATTCTCAAGCGTCCTCACCTCCCGGATGGAATCTAGGCATCGTTCCATTATACCTTCTTCAAACCTCCAATAGATAGGGAATGCGAGGGAAGGAAGAGGCGATAGAAGGATCGGAGAGAGAAACGGCGGGAGAGGGAGGAGGAGGGGCTCGGGCGGCCGGAATGGCAAAAAAAGGCCCCCTGGGCGTGAAAGGGGCCGAATGACGGGAGGGGACGGACTGGCGTCGGCGGCCCGAGGGCGCATGCGGCCGGCCGGGATCGGCATGGAGGCCAGGCGGCCGAGCCGCCTTCGAGGGAGCTCCGCCAAGCCGCCCGCCTAGCGTCGAAGGGCCGGCGCGGCGTCTGAGCCGCGGGAGCTCAGGCTGCCGGCGATCAGGAACTGGGCGCCGTAGTAGGTCAGCATGATGAGCGCATGGGAGAACGGCACGTCCGCGACGAAGAGGTTCCAGGAGAGGATGGAATCGGAGGCGACGAACAGCAGGCTGCCCGCGATCGCCTGGCGGTCTCCGGTCTGGATGGCCGACCAGGCCATCAGCGAGATGACGGCGACGTACGCGATGACGGGAACGATCAGGCCGGTCTGGCCGCTGCCGCGCAGCGCCTCGACGAGGCGCATGCCCATGAAGATGCCGTAGGCGGCCAGCGGCAGGAGCGCGGCGATCCGCAGCGGCGAGAAGCGCATGCGCAGGAGGAACGACGACAGATAGAACAGATGGCCGATCAGAAAGGCGCTCAGCCCGATCACGAACCAGCGCAGCGTGCCGTCGCCGACCGCGCAGAAGACGAGGCCGATCAGCCCCAGCGTCTGCCATGGCCGGCGGTCGGCTGGCTTTGGCAGACGGGTCCAGGCGTAGGCGAAGATGAGCGCCATCGGGACGAGCTTGAACGTCAGCTTGAGCGCTTCCGGCTCGAACGGAACGGCGAAGATGTAGATCAGCCCCATCAGGGCGATGAGCAGGGGCAGGACGAGCCGGGAAGCGGACTTGGGCTCGGCTGGAGACTTGGGGTCGAGCTTGGGCGTTGGCATGAGCGTTCCTCCATGGCGGCGAATGTTGCGGCTGCATCTGCAACCGTTTACACAGATTATATAGCGGGAACGCGGATTCGAACAGCAGCCGAGGGCGGGCGGCGGGGAGGCGCTGCCGGGCAAGGCTTGGCCAGCCGCGCCAAAAAGCCGCATGCGGTTCAAGCGCATGCGGCTTTTGGCGCGGCTTCAAGCGGCGAGGGGCGGCGGCCGCCGTCCTAGCCCGGGAACGTCGGATGCGATCCGCGGCGGCGCAGCGCGGAGCTGCGGGAGCCGCCCGGCCCGAGCAGAGCGGCGCCGGCCGCCGCGCAGAACAGTCCGGCCGCGTAGCCGGCGGCGATGTCCGTCGCGTAGTGGACGCCGAAATAAAGGCGGCAGTAGCCGACGGCGCCGATGACGAGGACGGCGGCCGCGGCGGCTGCCAGCCTCAGCCAGCCGCTGCGCGCTCCGCGCCAGGCGATGACGGCGAGCAGGCCGTACAGCGCCATGCCGACCATCGCGTTGCCGCTCGGGAAGCTGTAGCCGCTCGCTTCGATCCAGCCGGCGTGCTCCGGGCGGGGGCGCTGAAGCCACTCCTTGAGCCCGCTGTTCAGCAGCAGGGCGGCCAGCACCGTGCCAATGACGACGACGGCCTGGCGCCGCCGTCCGAATGCCCACGACAGCGCCGCGGCCAGCAGCGTCGCTCCGGCGAAGACGGCTGTCGAGCCGAGCTTGTTGAGCGCCTCCATGGCGGCGGCGGGCTGCTCCTCCGCCGTCAGCGACCAGGAGCCGCGGATGGAATCGTCGATCGGTGCCGTGCCGTCCATCGGCGCCCAGAGCGCGAGCGCCGCGAAGGCGAGCGCGGCCGCAGCCGCGATGAGCCATGCTTTCATGTCAATCCGCCTTTCTTCCATGTTTTCATCCCGCATTATAGCACGGGAAAGAAGCGGGAACACAGGAAAACCGGTCCGGAGGGCCTCGGAGCCGCGACGAATCGGAAAGGCGCTATCGCCCGCAAGCAGATCGAGGTGTCGGACAGAGGCGGAATTGCCGATATTCCCCTTAATCGACCATAAAAAGGGAGGATTTCAAGTCATGTCTACTGATCCGCAAAACCGTCCGATTCCAGCCGATCTCCGTGAGGAAGAGGAGCGTCCGCCGTCTTACGGCCGATCCGCGCCGCCGTTCGCGGCCGAGCATGAAGCGGCTGCCTCCTTGGCGGCCCAAGGCGCTTCGGCCAAGGGCATGGGCGGCGCGGCTGCGGCGCGCCTCAAGCAGGTGGACGGCCGCCGTCTGGCCGCGCTGCTGCGCGATCCGCTGCAGGGGCTGCGGGAGGAGCCGGAGCGGGACTCGGCTTACGGCTGGATCGGCCTCGGCGCATCCGTGCTCGGCTTCCTGGTCTGGACGCTGTTCATGCAAAAGGCGCTGCAGGGGCTGTTCTACAGCCTGTTCGGCTTCGGCGGCCTGTTCGCCTACGAGCCGGGCTTTGACTTCGGCCTCGCGCTGAGGATGCTGCTCGGGGGAGCGCTGTCGCTGGCGGCGCTGCTGGGCAGCCTGTACCTGTTCGGGAGCCGCTTCGGCAGCCGCAAGCGCAGCCTCCTCCAGGCTGCCGTGCCGCTCGGCGCGATGCAGCTCTTGTCGGGCGCAGGCTTCGCCGCGGCCGGCATCGCGGCGCTGGCGAGCATCCGGCTGTCGCTGCTGCTGCTCGTCGTCACGCTGCTCGTGACGCTGGCGACGACGGTGACGGGCACGGCGGAGCTGTTCGAGGTGCGCCAGGAGCGGCGCTTCGCGTTCATCGCCGCTTCGATCGCGTCGTATGCGGTTGTGCTGCTCGTGCTGTTCAGCCTGCTGTTCTAGGGCGTGTTTGCAAACCCGTTCAGGGGCATCTATCACCGCCTTTTTGCCCCCTGCTTTGTCACGCAGACTCGACGTACCCCCGGTACGCCTTCGCCTACGTTCCTCGCAAGGACCAAAAATTCGGCCCTATCGGCTCCCTTCGGAGTATGCAAACACGCCCTAGCGCTCGCGCCGAACCCGTCGTCAGGCGCGCCTCCATGCCTCGGCCGATGACGAAAAAGAAGCGAAGCCCGGAAGGTCGGGCTTCGCTTCTTTGCTGTCCGCTACACGCTGCGGATGAGGCGGATATAGAACTCGATGCCTTTGCCGAGCTTGCGGATGGGCAGCGACTCGTTCGCGGCGTGGATCGTCTCGCGCTCCTCGCGGCTCAGCTCGTACGGGGTGAAACGGTATACATACGGCCACACCGCGGCGAAATGCCGCGAGTCGCTGCCTCCGAGCATGACGTACGGCGTCACGGCCGCCTCGGGATACGTGCCGCGGATCGCCGCGGCCACGATCCGGTACGGCTCCTCCCGCGTCGTCGAGACGGGCGAAGGATCGCCCGCCCGCACGATGCGGAGCTCGACGGCATCGTCGGCGATCGCCCGCCGCATGCGCGCGGCGACGCCTGCGGCCGTTTCTCCGACGGCGACGCGCACATTGGCGCCAGCCTTCGCCTCGGCGGGCAGGACGTTGGCGGCCGGACTGCCCTGCAGCGTCGTCACGGCGATCGTCGTCGAGCTGAGCGCCCTCGTTTCCGGCGAGAGCCGGTGGAACAAGCGCGCCAGCAGCGGACGCAGCAGCCATAGATTGGCGAACAGGATCCGGTAGCCGAACGAGGAGCGCCGTCCGAGCGTATCGAGCATGTCCAGCGTCGGCGGCGGGAAAAACGGCTTCGGCGGCCGCCGCTCCAGCCGCTGGATCGCCCGCGCCAGCCGGAACGCCGGACCGAGGCGGGGCGGGGCGGAGGCATGTCCGCCCGCGCCGCGCACGACCAGCTCGAAGTCGCTGACGCCCTTCTCGGCGACGCCGACGACGGCGATCGGTCCGCGCACCCCGGGGAAGATGTTCTCCACCACGGCGCCGCCCTCGTCGACGACGAGGCCGGGCCGGATGCCGCGCTCCTGCAGCAGGCGCACATGGGTCGGCGCGCCGTCGCCCGCGATCTCTTCGTCGTCGCAGAACGAGAGGTAGATGTCGCGCTTCGGCTTGAAGCCGCTGGCGACGAGCTGCTCGACCGCCTCGAGAATGCAGACGAGCGTGCCTTTCGTATCAATTGCTCCCCGCCCCCAGACGCGTCCGTCCGCGATCTCGCCGGAGAACGGCGGATGGAGCCAGCCCTCTTCTTCCGCAGGCACGACGTCAAAATGGGACATGAGCACGGTCGGCGCCTCCGGCTCAGCCCCTTGCCACCGGTAGAGCAGCGTGCGGCCGTTCACGATCTCCCGCTCCAGCGCCCGATGGGCGGCGGGATAGAGATCCGGCAGCAGATCCAGCAGCGAGCGGAACTCGGCGCGGTCGGCCGATGACGGCTCGCGGCTCGAGACGGTGCGCTTGCGGATCAGCTGGGACAGCCTGCCGGCGGCGGCATCCGCGTCGACAGGGATCGGCTCGCCGCCGCCGGCATGGGGCGCGAGGTCGGCCGCATCGGGCCGGAACCGCGCTGCCCGCACGAGCAGGACGGCCGCCAGGACGAGCAGGAGCGCGAGCAGGAGAAGCAGGATCGAGACTGCGGGCTGGGGCATGGGGGATCTCCGCCTTTGCATGGGGGATAGGTTCGGGGAGTACAAGTCCACCGTACCAATGCCGCCTCCGCGCGTCAACGGATAACATTCTCTTCCCGAAGAAGAGCGGATTCCCCCGGCATGCCGGCCCGAATCCGATGTGGGGTCCGGACCGGGACGAAGCCGCATCGCCGCCGGCGGGCGGCGGCAGCCGGTTCGCCTCGGCCCGTCCGGTTCAGGCGGATTGAACGGCGGCCAGATGCTCCTCGAGCCGGTCCCATGTTTCGCGGACGCCATGCTCCATGCCCATGTCAATGACCGACTGCAGCTGCGCCGCCGTCTCGTAGCGGCTGCGGTTGATGACGGTCGTAGAGCCGTCCCGCTCCACGAACTCCAGCTCCGTGAAGCACGGAGGCAGCTCCTCGTTGATCGTGCCTTCCTCGTCCGAGAAGTAGTCCGTACAGGAATAGAAGTCTTGCGGATTCGTTTCCTTATAGATCGTCTTGCCCCAGGATTCCATGCCGTAGAAGTCGCCCTGCGCCGGATCCTCGCACTTCATGCAGTAATGCCAGACGCCGCCGGGGCGGAAGTCGATGTCGCATCTTGTCAGCGTCCAGCCGCGCGGTCCCCACCATTTCTTCAGATGCTCGGCTTCGGTAAAAGCGCGGAATACGAGATCCTTCGGAGCGCCGAAGGTCCTCTCCATTATGAACTGATTGCCCTCGACCCGGATCCGCATGCTCGTGGTCATGATCCCATTCCTCCTCGAAAAGTAGTCGGTGCAAGTTCCATGGATGCGTTAGCCATGAATCCACTATAGCTTCATTTGAATATTCCTGTCAAGGAATATTCTAAATAAAGAATAAGAGCCGGCAGCAGGCGGCTGTCCGTCTGCCCTTCTACCGGCTCTTCGTATCTTCCGCATCGACCGCTCCCGCCGGCGTCCGAACCGCCGCATAGGCATCGACAGCAGCATCGGCTTGACTGCCGATCCGATCCGTTGCGGCCTACGCCTGCGCCGAAGGAGGCTGCTGGGCCTTCTCCTTGAGCGCCCGCCGCAGCGTCTTGCCGGAGCTGTTCTTGGGCAGCTCGGCGAGGAACTCGATCGCCGTCGGCCGCTTGTACTTGACGAGGCTGCCGCTGCAGAAGGCGGCCAGTTCCTCGGCCGTCAGCGCCTCGTCGCTGCGGACGACGTACGCCTTGACCGCCTCTCCGAGCGTCTCGTCAGGCACGCCGACGACGGCCGCCTCGAAGACGCCGGGATGGCGGTAGAGCACCTCCTCGACCTCGCGCGGATAGACGTTGAAGCCGCCGACGTTGATCATGTCCTTCATGCGGTCGACGATATAGATGTAGCCTTCCTCGTCCATGCGGGCGATGTCGCCGGTATGGAGCCAGCCGCCCCGCAGCGCCTCGGCCGTGGCGTCCGGCAGCTTGTAGTAGCCTTGCATGACGTTCGGCCCCTGCACGATCAGCTCGCCGATCTCGCCGCGCGGCACCTCGTTGCCCTGGTGATCGACGATGCGGTTCGTGACGCGCGGGATGTCGACGCCGACCGAGCCCGGCTTGCGCTTGCCGCCGAGCGGATTGAACGCCGTCACCGGCGCCGCTTCCGACAGGCCGTAGCCCTCGTAGATGACGACGCCGAACCGCTCCTCGACCTTGCGCAGCATCTCCACGGGCAGCGAGGCGCCGCCGGAGGAGCAGAGCCGGAGCGTGGCGAAGTCGGCGGCCGTCGCGTCCGGCACCTGCAGCAGGTAGGCGTACATCGTCGGCACGCCGGAGAACATCGTCGCCCGCTGCTCGCGGATCGCCGCGATCGTCTCCACCGGATGGAAGCGCGGGAGGATGACGATGCAGGCGCCGACCGCGAGCGGAGCGTTCAGGCAGACGGTCAGGGAGTAGATGTGGAACATCGGCAGCACGGCCACGGCGCGCTCGTTTTCGGTCAGCTCGAACATCGTATAGACCGATTCGGCGTTTGTCGCCAGATTGCGATGGGACAGCATCGCGCCCTTCGGCTTGCCGGTCGTGCCCGAGGTGTAGAGGATGACGGCGGTGTCCTCTTCGTCGATGTAAGCGGATTCAAGATGTCCGGCGCCGAGCTGCAGCAGACGGGCAAAGGAATCCTCGCCTTCTTCTTCGCCGACGTAGAAAGGCTGGATCGGGCGGGGCAGCCGGGCTTGCAGGGCGGCGAGCAGCGGCCGCAGCGGCGCGGCGGCGATCGCGGCGCGGGCTCCGCTGTCGGCGAGGATGTACGCGAGCTCATCCGCCGTATAGGTCGGATTGACGGGCACGACGATCGCTCCGAGGGCGAGCGCGCCGTAGAGGGAGGCGATGAACTCCGGGGCGTTGCCGAGCAGCAGCACGACCTTGTCGCCTTTGGCGATGCCTTCGGCGGCCAGGCCGGCGGCGCAGCGGCGCACCTGCTCGATCAGCTCCGCATAGGTGGCGCTTGCTCCTCGGTAGACGTACGCTTCCCGTTCCGGGAAGCTTGCCGCGCTGTTCTCGAGCGCTTCGACCAGGTTCCAGCTCATGCTTCAGTCAGCTCCTTTTTCGTCTAGGTAGGCGGGGAAGGATCTGCGATGACTCACTGCCATCTTATTCGCGGAAGCGCTTCCGAATCCCTGCGCGTTTTTTGCCGGGATGCCGGCAGCGAGGGTGGGGCGATCGCGATGGAGATGGTATAATCTAGTGAAGCAAGGGAATTTATCCAGATGACTAGATTTGGAGAGGATGAGTGAGATGGAGCTTTATTTCCGGGACAACTTCTTCAGCTCCGGCGAAACCGAGATCATGGACGCGTCCGGCCGGCCGATCGGCAAGGTCGACCTGAGGAGCGCGTTCGGCTCCTCGCTGGAGATTTTCGGCGCAGCGGGCGAAAGCTTGTACGAAGGCAGGTTCCTGGCCTTTTCGAGCAAGTGGAGGGTGCTGCAGGCCGGCGGCGAGGAGATCGGACAGCTGCGCTGGCGGATGGCCTTTTTCTCCAAGCGCTTCGAATATGACAGCTACGGTCGAGGCGTCTACCAGCTGACGTCGCCCGCGATGTCCAAAGAGTACGAGATCGCCGACGAGGACGGGCGGATCGTGGGCCGCTTCGAGCGGGTGAGCGGCTGGATGTCGGCCGGAGCTTTCCGCCTCGAGTGCGGCGAATGCCAAGTGCCGCCGCTGGAGTGGGCGGCGGTCATTCTCGGCATGAACGCGATGCAGAAGCAGTCGGCGGCAGCGGGAGGCGTCTGAGCGCTGGCGGAGAACCGCTAGAGCAGACGGTAGCCGGCGGGCAGCGAGCCCGTGCGGCGGATCTCGCGGATCTGCGCGTCGGTCAGCGATTGGTTCGTCGAGATCAGCGACTCGACATCCTCGCCGCCGATCAGATCGTCCAGATCGGGCAGGTTGCGGACCGAGCCGCGGTAGACGCGGAAGTTGCCGCGGAAGCGCGTCTCCGAGAAGACGACGAGCGTGGCGTTCGGGCTGGTGGAGAAGAAGCGAAGGCTCTCAAAGCCGTCGAGGATACGGTCCGTATCGCGGATGCCGAGGTTGCCCCGGTAGATGCGGCTGACGCCGCCGTAGCGCTCTTCGGAGTAAACGGTGAGGCGGGGATAGGTCTGGCTGGCTTGCACAGGTTTCATCGGAGGGAATCTTCCTTTCGGATTGGCTTCCCTAGCAGAATATGATAGAAGCTGCGAAAGGTTCGGGGCGCCTGCCGGGGGAGCATGAACGACTACTTCCTTACCCAGGGCCAGCCTGCGGCAGCATGCCTCCGGTCGGACCGCCGCGTGCTGCCGATTGGTTCGGCTCGCGGCTTTTGCGAAAGGTGGTTTCCGACGGTTCCGCTGGAATTGAGTCGTTCCCATCCGTTGCCAACGACGCCTCAGACGCTTAGAGCCCTTTTTTTCGCGCTTCCAAAAACGTAACGACGCGTCAGACGCTTCCAATAGGCCGCTCGCATGATTCTGCATGTTTTTCCGGCCTTTTGCAGGGCTAAGCGCGTGACGCGTCGTTAGAGTTGGGAGCCGCCCTTTTTGGGGCTGCTAACGCTCTGATTCGTCGCAAGCGGTCCTCCGCGCTTCGACTGGATTAGCCGCTCGCAAGACCGAGCTCCGCCCGGCCCGCAGGCGCCTCGCCTAGCGCTCAGCCCTCGAGCAGCGCGGCATCGCCCTCGGCGATTCGGCCCTCGCCCGGCCCACAGGCGCCCCGCCTAGCGCTCAGCCCGCGCGCCCCGCCTAGCGCTCAGCCCTCGCGCAGAGCGGCATCGCCCTCGGCGATCCGGCCCGGCTCGAGAACCGAGGCGTACAGCCCGAAGCTCAGCCCGAAGCGGTCGTTCACGACGCGCAGCAGCGACGGATCGCGCTCCAGGCTGTCCGGATCGTAATTGACCATCGAGCAGCGCTGGCAGAACGAATCGACCTGCAGCAGCGCGCCGCCGATGCGCAGCCGCGCGCCGAGCAGCGACTCGTCGTCGAGCTCGGGTTCGTCCGTCCGCAGCAGCAGGTTCGGTCGAAAGCGAAGGGCTTCGGCCTCCTTGCCCCAAGCGGCCTTCAGCCGCCGCAGGGAAGCGTCGGTGACGATCAGCACGCTGGCGGCGTCGACCGCCATCAAGCCGTTGCCTTCGCGGCCGGGAGCTCCTTCCGCGCTCATCGACATGCGCGTGCCCGTCACCTGCTCCAGCTCGTCCCCGAGGGCGGGCTCCCAGCGGTAGGAGGGGCCGAGCGGGGAATCGACGCGCACGCCTTCTTCCCCGTAGGCGGCGCGGTACATCAGCAGGGCGGGGAACTTGCGGGCGGTATGGTAGCTGCTCCAGCCTTCCTTGGCTTCGTCGTACAGGCTGCAGAAGCGGTCGCCTTCCAGGCCGTACCGCTCGACGGAGACGCCTTGCAGCCGCTCGCCTCCCATCGACTTGACGGGATAGCGCCAGATTTCGCTTGTTTGTCCGATTCGCATGCGTTCATCGTTCTCCTTTGTCGAGATCATAGGGACGGGCCGAGAGGCGAGCCGACGGCAGCAGGCAAAGGGCCAGCCACAGCAGCAGTCCGGCGGCCAGCATGCCGCCGATCAGGCGGACGACGCCCGGCCAGCCGGCCGCGCTCCAGGCGAGGCCGCCGGCCGTCCCGCCCAGGCTCGAGCCGGCATAGTAGAACAGCAGGTACAGCGAGGACGCCTGCGCGCGTCCTGCGGGCGCGGCCGCTCCGACCCAGGCGCTGGCGACGGCATGTCCGCCGAAAAATCCCGCCGTGAACAGCGCCGTGCCGAGCAGCGTGAGGCCGAGCTGCTCCGGCAGCGTCAGCGCCAGCCCGGCGGCCAGCAGGCCGAGCGCCAGGCCGAGCGCGGCGCGTCGGTCGCGCAGCCTGCCCATGAGCGGGGAGCTGACCGAGCCGGTCAGGAACAGGATGAAGATCCAGCCGACCCACGCTTGCGGCAGCTCGAACGGCGGGGCCAGCAGCCGGAAGGCGAGATAGCTGTACAGCGTGACGAAGCCGCCCATCAGCACCGCGCCGATGCCGAACAGCGCGAGCAGGACGGGCCGCCGCAGATGGCGGCGCGAATGCGCCAGCATCTCCTGCGGCGTCGTCCGATTCGCCGCGCTCCGGCGCGGCTCCGGCAGTCGGCGCATGAGCTGCCAGGCGGCGAGCAGGCCGCACAGCGCGACCGCTCCGACGCCCCAGCGCCAGCCGGCGAGGTCGCTGATCGTGCTGACCGCGCCGCGGCCGGCAAGGCCGCCGATGGAGTTGCCGCTGATGTACAGCCCCATCGCGGCGCCGAGGCTGGCGGGATCCATTTCCTCCGCGAGGTAGGTCATCGCTACGGCCGGCAGTCCGGCCAGCAGGATGCCCAGCAGCGCGCGCAGCGCCAGCAGCGAGGCGAACCCCGGCGCCAGCGCCGCAGCGAGGCAGATCAGGCTCGCCAGCAGCAGCGATGCTTCCATGACGCGCTTGCGGCCGATGCGGTCGGACAGCAGTCCGGCGATCGGCAGCGCGGCGGCGAGCAGCACCGTGCTGACCGACAGCGTGAGGCTGGCTCCGGCCGGCGTCTGCCCGAACTCGCGGGCGAACTCGGGCAGCAGCGGCTGCACGCTGTACAGCATGCCGAACGTGGCCGCGCCGGCCACGAACAGCGAACGGCCGGCGCGCCGGTAGTCGTCCGAGCCTCGGACGATGCGTCCCGGCTCGTCCGGGATTGGGTTCATGAAGCCGACCTTCCTTTCTTTGATGCGGGAAGCAGCGTCTGTTTCGTCCAGTATAGCGATTTTTCAGAGAACAAATAAGTAGCCGTAGGACGTTTTCCCGCGAGCGGACTGCAGTTTTGCCCGAAGATGGGCTATAATGAGGGCAAAGGCTCATCCAATGCGCGGGAGGGAAAGAATACCTAATGACGGATAAAGTGAAAATTTTCAGCGGATCCTCCAATGTTCCGCTGGCCAAAAGCATCAGCGAGCAGCTCGGGCTGCCGCTCGGCGAGGTGACGCTGAGCCAGTTCGACAACGGCGAGCTGTACGTCTCCTACGGCGAGCCGATCCGGACCTGCCATATCTTCATCGTGCAGTCGCTGTCCGATCCGGTCAACGAGAACTTCATGGAGCTGCTGATCATGATCGACGCGGCCAAGCGCGCCTCGGCCAAGACGATCAACATCATCATGCCGTACTACGGCTACGCCCGCCAGGAGCGCAAGCGCCATCCGCGCGAGGCGATCTCGGCCAAGCTGGTCGCCGACCTGCTGCATACGGCCGGAGCGTCGCGGATCATCACGCTGGACCTCCACACGGCGGCGATCCAGGGCTTCTTCACCTTCCCGGTCGACCATCTGACCGCGCTGGACGAGCTGACCGAGCACATCCGCGCCAAGAACATCGAGAACCCGGTCATCGTCTCGCCGGACGCCGGCCGGGCCTCCACCGCCGAGAAGCTGGCCAACTATCTGCATGCGCCGTTCGCGATGGTCGTGACGAACCACGATCCGCATACCGGCGAGGAGAAGATGCATGTCATCGGCGACGTCAAGGACAAGACGCCGGTCATCATCGAGGACATCATCGACACCGGCCGCACGCTGTTCAACGTCGTCGAGAAGCTCGTGGAGAAAGGCGGCCGCGACGTCGTCATCGCCGCTACGCACGGCCTGTTCTCCGGCGACGCGCTGGAGAAGCTCAACCATCCGCATATCCGCGAGATCGTCGTCACCGACTCGATCCTGCAGCAGGCCAGCCCGTCGGACAAGCTCACCGTCATCCCGACGGCGGGCCTGTTCACCGAGGCGATCCGCTCCAACATCTACGGCGGCTCCATCGCCACCTTGTTCAAAAACCGCGGCATCTGACGGCGCGCCGCGCGAGTCCGCGCCCGAACGGCCGCGCCCCAGGCCCTGCTCCCCGGATCCGATCCGGCGGCAGGGCTTTTCGCGTTCGGCAGAGGCTTCACTTTTCCGGCGAAAGCCGGCAAAAATCCGGAAACATGCCGGCTGCGCGCCCTCGGCGGCGGCTTGCGTGCTATACTTTCTAATAAAAACTCGGCCTAGGGCCGAGACCGCCATCCGCATCCGAAGGAGGTCCGGCATGCCGCGCCTGAACCGAATTAGAAGCGCTTACAACAATCTGTCGATCCATCACAAGATGCTGCTGCTGCTGTCGGTGCTGATGATCGGCTGCTTCGTGTTCTACCAGCTCGTGCTCGGCTATGTGTTCCGAATCTACGACCGCCAGATCTACGAGAAATCGTCGCAGGTGCTCGGCACGTCGTCGATCGCCATCGAGAACCGGCTGCGGGAGGTGGAGGGACTCAGCTTCCGCGTGCTGGCCGACCCGGTCATCCAGCAGGCGCTCGGCAAGCTGAGCGGCTCGCCGACGTCGTACGAGCAGAACGTGCTGCGCAAGCGGGTCGCCGACCAGCTGATCAGCTATGCCGGATCGGAGAAGGATGTCTATTCGATCCTGCTCATCGACACGCGCGGCATCCCGATCTCCGCGGGCAACCGCGAAGGCATCACCGCCGGCATGCAGCTCGATCTGGTCGCGCTCGCCGAGCGGACGGACGGGGCGCATGCGTGGAAGGTGACCGCGGACAAGCGGGCGGCGCTGCTCTCGGTGCGCAAGATCCGCTCGTTCACGACGCAGAACCTGACGTTCGACAACCTGGGCACGCTGATCATCCGGACGCGCATCGACCGCATCATCGAGGATCAGATGGATACGGGCCCGGGCCAGGCGCGCCTCATCCTGACGGACGGCAAGGACATCATCTATCCGCTCGCGGACGACATGCCGCTGACGGCCGCGGAGGCGGCCCGCACCGCCGCGCAGGGCAAGCCGTACGGCGTGGAGTCCTATGCCGGAGGCGAGTATTTCACGGCGCTCATGGCGTCCAAGAACATGGGCTGGACGTATTTGTACGTCACGCCATTCGACGAGATGTTCCGCCAGCTGACCGCGGTCAAGCGGATCGTGCTGGCCAGCTTCGTCGCCATCTTCCTCGCCGCGCTGCTGCTCGGCGCGATGCTTTCAAGCAGCATCAACCGGCCGATGCTGCTGCTGCTGCGCAAGATGCGGCAGATCGAGAAGGGCCAGCTCGACCGGCTCGAGGAGCAGTCGCTCGGCGCGGTGCCGGAGCTGTCCCATCACGAGGCGGGCATCCTGCATCGGACGTTCACGATGATGCTGCAGCGCATCCGCGAGCTGATCGACGAGAACTACGCCAAGCAGCTGACGATCCGCGAGGCGGAGCTGAAGGCGCTGCAGGCGCAGATCAATCCGCATTTCCTGTACAACACGCTCGAGTCGATCAACTGGCAGGCCAAGATGAACGGGCAGAGAAGCATCTCCGAGATGGTCGAGGCGCTCGGCCATCTGATGCGCAGCTCGATCAGCGGCACCGAGGACCTGCTCCCGCTGGAGCAGGAGCTGGAGCTCGTGCGCAGCTACGTCACGATCCAGGCGATCCGCTACGAGGAGCGGCTGGACTTCCGGCTGGAGGCGGAGGAGGAGGCGCTGCCGGCGCTGCTGCCCAAGCTGACGCTGCAGCCGCTCGTGGAGAACGCCGTCCACTACGCGCTGGAGCCGATGATCGAGCCATGCGTCATCACGGTGAGCGCGTCCACGTCCGGAGGCCGGCTGCGGCTGGCCGTATCCGATACGGGGCCGGGCATGCCGCCGGAGTTCGTGGAGCGGCTGCGCCGGGGCGAGGTGCGCACGCGCGGTCAAGGCATCGGCCTGGCGAACATCGCCGAACGGCTGCGGCTGACGTATGGAGGCGACGCGAGCCTCGAGATCGAAAGCGCCGAGGGCAAGGGAACGACGGTCAGGCTGGACATGCCTTATACGGAGGAAAGGGAGGAGACAAGCCATGCGAAGCGTGCTGCTGGTCGATGACGAAAGGCTGATCGTGGAGGGCATCGCCAAAGTGCTGGACTGGAGCGGGCTCGGCCTGCGGCTCGCCGGAACGGCGCGCAACGGGCTCGAGGCGCTGGAGGCGATCGAGCGGGAGCGTCCCGACCTTGTGCTGACCGACATCCGGATGCCGGGCCTCGACGGGCTCGGCCTCGTGGAGCGGACGGCGGAGCGGCATCCGCGCATCCGTTTCGCGATGCTGACCGGGTACAAGGACTTCGACTACGCCCGCCGCGCGATGCAGCACGGCGTCCGCCACTACCTGCTCAAGCCATGCAGCGAGCAGCAGATCGGCGAGGCGCTGACGGAGCTGGCGCGGGAGCTGGAGGAGGAGGACGAGCGGGACGGCTTCCTCTCGGAGATGGAGCAGCGCTACCGCCGCATGCTGCCGCATGTGAAGGAGCAGTTCCTCAAGGAGTTCATCACGAACCGCACCTACGGCAGCCGCGATCTGGCGCTGTACCAGAGCCTGTTCGGCATGGAGCTGGACGGCCGGCCCGTGCGGCTCATGCTGCTCAGCCCGGCGGGCGAGCCGGATTACGCGCAGCTGTTCGCGCTGTCCAACATCGCGGCGGAGCTCATCCCCGGCATCCTGCTCAGCACGACGATCGACGGCACGCTGCTGGTCGTGCTGGACGACGGCGGCGAGCCGGACGACGAGGCTGCGCGCGGGACGGACGGGGCGGTCGAGGCGGTCGGGACGATGCGGGTTAAGGAGGCCAAAGCCGGCTCGCCGCAGCGGCTCGCGCCGGAGCTGGAGGCGCGCATCGGCCGCGTGCAGGAAACGTTCCGGCGCTTCTACAAGCTGGAGGCGACGGCCGCGCTCAGCAGCGCGGGCCGGATGGTCGAGGCGCGCCGGCTGTATCGCGAGGCGCGGGAGTGCCTCGCGCACCGGTTCTACGTCGGCGACGACAGCCTCATCGTCCGCAGCGACCTGCCGGCGGCGCAAGGCGCCGAGGCGCTGCCGGAGCCGGACGAGGAGCGGCTCTGCCTGCTGCTGCGCTCCGGCCTGGCGGACGAGGCGCGCCTGGAGATCGAGCGCTTTCTCGGCGAGCTGGCGGAGCGGCGGGCGGCGCTGCCGGCGGCCCGCTCCTGCGTGCTGCAGCTGTATGCGGCGATGATCCGCGTCTGCCCCGAGGCGGAGGCCGAGGCGTTCACGCTGCGGGCGGCGGAGCTGTCCGGCATCGACACGCTCGCCGGGCTCGGCGAGTTCGTCACGGACAGCGCGATGCGGCTCGCCGACCATTACCACCGCCTGACGCTGAGCCGCCAGTCGTCGGCCGTCGAGCGGCTGATCGCGATTATCGAGCAGGACTACGCCGATTCCGGCCTGACGCTCGGGGCGGTCGCGGCCGGCCAGCTGTTCATGAACGCCGACTATGTCGGCAAGATGTTCAAGAAGGCGACCGGGGAGAGCTTCTCCGCCTACCTGAACCGGCATCGCATCCGCGAGGCGTGCCGGCATATCCGCAGCGGCGGAGACGCGCGCGTCGCCGAGCTGGCGGAGCGGTTCGGCTTCGGCGACAACGCGCCTTATTTCAGCCAGGTGTTCAAAAAATGGACGGGACGGACGCCGAGCGAGTTCAAAAAATGCCCCTCTGATTTTTAACGGGATGGCTCTGCTTTTTGGATTCCGGGAGCAAGCCGGACTTGAGACAATAGAGCCAAGGGAAGAAAGAAAGCGCTGACAGCCGGCGGGCAAGCGACCGAGCCGGCAGCGCCTTCGGCTTCCGACTTGCCAACCAAGGGGAGATCATGCGATGAAAAGAAGAATGCTCGGCCTGCTGGCCGCCGTTACGCTCGCCTCTACAGCCCTATCCGCCTGCAGCTCCGGCAACGACGCGCCGGCCGGCGGCTCCGCAGACGATCCCGTATCGCTGCGCATCGCCTGGTGGGGCTCGGATTCCCGCCACGCCTATACCCAGCAGGTCATCGACCTGTATACGAGCAAGCATCCGAACGTCAAGATCGACGTGGAGTACGCGTCCTTCGACGACTACTGGAAAAAGCTCGCTCCGCAAGCGGCGGCGAAGCAGCTGCCGGACATCGTGCAGATGGACATTTCCTACATCAGCCAATACGCCAAGAACGGCCAGCTCGCCGAGCTCGAGCCGTACCTGAACAACCAGATCCAGGTCGGCGACGTCAGCGAGAGCGTGCTCGGCACGGGCCTGCTGGGCGGCAAGCAGTACGGCATCCCGATCGGCGTCAACGTGCTTGGCTTCCACTACGATCCGGAGCTGCTGAAAAAGGGCGGCATCGACAGCATCCCGGCCGACTGGACGTGGGAGAAGTACGAGGAGATGGCCCGGCAGACCGGCTCCAAGGGGCTGTACTTTGACTCCGGGTTCGCGCCGGACATCTTCTTCAACTACTACCTGCGCACGAAGGGCGAGACGCTCTACAACGAGGAGGGCAACGCGCTCGGCTACGACGACGACAAGCTGTTCACGGACTTCTTCCGCATCCAGGCGGATCTCGTCAAGGAAAAAGCGCTGCGCTCGCCGGATTACCTGAACCAGATCAAGGGCGTCCTCGAGGAGTCCGACCTCGTGAAGGGCACCGGCATCGGCGTCTTCCAGTGGTCCAACCAGTTCGTCGGCCTGCAGAAGGCCGCCGCCCGCCCGCTCGCCCTGGCTCCGATGATGGGGCCGGACATGGAGAAGGGCATCTACATGCAGCCGAGCATGTACTGGGCGATCACGAACAACTCCAAGGCCAAGGAGGAGGCGGCGAAGTTCATCGACTTCTGGGTGAACGACGTCGAGGCGAACAAGATCATCAAGGGCGAGCGCGGCGTGCCGATCAGCTCCGCGATCAAGGAAGCGATCGCCGGCGAGCTCGACGAGCCGGTCAAGCAGGTGTTCGATTTCGTCTCCGAGATGGAGCCGAAAGCCTCGCCGATGAGCCCGCCGCCGCCGACCGGCTCGCCGGAAGTGATCGCCGCGCTTGCCGACCTCATCGAGGAGCTGAACTTCGGCCGCATCACGCCGGAGCAGGCCGCGGCCTCGTTCCGCAAGACGGCCAGCGAAGTGCTCGCCGCCAACAAATAGAGAAACGTCCGGCCGCGGCGCTGCGAGCAGCGGGGCTTTCCCCGAACCGGAGCGGCGCGCTGCGGGACGGGGGAGCAAGGGCTTGAGGGGAGAAGCCGCCGTCCGGGCGGCTTTTCTCCTCTGCGGGGACGCTGGGCGCCTGCGCGCCCCGCGCCCGCTGCCGGCCCGCCGGGCTTCCGCCGCCGGATGAGAAAGGAGAGAGACCATGCTCAAGCGAAACACCGCGCTCCGCAACGATCTGACCGGCTATGCCTTCATCAGCCCGTTCGTCATCGGCTTCCTGGCCTTCACGCTGATCCCGATGTTCATCTCGCTCTACCTCAGCTTCACGAGCTACAACCTGTTCAGCGCTCCGCGCTGGATCGGGCTCGACAACTTCGTCAAGATGTTCACTGGCGATCCCAAGTACATGAACTCCCTGCGCGTGACGTTCCTGTACGTCTTCGTCGGCGTGCCGCTGCGGCTCATGTTCGCGCTGTTCATCGCGATGCTGCTCAACAACGGCTCGCGCCTGATCGGGACGTACCGCACGCTGTTCTACCTCCCGTCGATCATCGGCGGCAGCGTGGCCGTATCGATCATGTGGCGCAACATCTTCGGCAGCGAGGGTATCGTCAACAGCGCGCTGATCGCGATCGGGCTCGGCCCGGTCAGCTGGTTCGGCGATCCGAACGCGGCGCTCGGCATGCTCGTCACGCTCTCCGTCTGGCAGTTCGGCTCGTCCATGCTCATCTTCCTGGCGGGCCTCAAGAACATCTCGCCGGAAATGTACGAAGCCGCAGGCGTCGACGGCGCGGGCCCGGCCCGGCGCTTCTTCCGGATCACGCTGCCGCTGCTTAGCCCGATCATCCTGTTCAACCTGATCATGCAGACGATCAGCGCCTTCATGACGTTCGTGCCCGCCTACATCATCTCCAAGGGCGAGGGCGGCCCGATGGACGGCACGATGCTCTACTCGCTGTACCTGTTCCGCCAGGCGTTCATGTTCAACAACATGGGCTACGCCTCGGCGATGGCGTGGGTCATGCTGATCATCGTCGGCATCATGACCGCCGTGCTGTTTTTCGTCTCCAAGTACTGGGTGTTCTACGAGTCGGAAGGGGGGCGCTGACCGATGGCCTGGAAAACGATCAAATGGCCCGTCTATCATCTGTTCGCCATCGCGCTGGCCGTGCTCATGCTCTATCCGGTGCTGTGGATGCTCATGAGCAGCTTCAAGGAGAGCCGGCTCATCTTCGTCACGGCCGAGTCGCTGCTGCCGGACAAGTGGGTGTGGAGCAACTACGCCGACGGCTGGAAGGGAACCGCGGGCTACCCGTTCATGACGTACATCTGGAACTCGCTCGTCATCGTCGTGCTGTCGACGATCGGAGCGGTGCTGTCGAGCTCGCTCATCGCCTTCGGCTTCGCGCGGCTGAGCTTCCGCGGGCGCAACCTGTGGTTTGCGCTCATGATGGTGACGCTCATGCTGCCGCATGACGTCGTGCTCGTGCCGCAGTACGTCATCTTCACCAAGCTCGGCTGGCTCAACTCGATCGCGCCGATCGTCGTGCCGCAGTTTTTCGGCATCCCGTTCTTCATCTTCCTGATGGTGCAGTTCATCCGCACGATTCCGCGCGAGCTTGACGAGGCGGCGACGATCGACGGCTGCGGCAAGCTGCGGCTGTACGCCCGGATTATCCTGCCGCTGCTGCGCTCCTCGCTGGCGACGGCGGCGATCTTCTCCTTCTACTGGCGGTGGGAGGACCTGCTCGGTCCGGTGCTCTACCTCAACTCTCCGGACAAGTACACCGTCTCGATGGCGCTCAAGATGTTCCTCGACAGCGAGTCGACGTCCAACTGGGGCGCGATGTTCGCGATGTCGATCGTCAGCCTCGTGCCGGTCATCGCCCTGTTCTTCGCGTTCCAGAAGCATATCGTGCAGGGCATGGCGACGAGCGGGCTGAAGGGATGAGCGGCATGGAAGAGGAAGCGGCAAGGACGAACGCGGAGCTGCCGGATGGAGAAGCCGGAACGAAGGGATGAGCGGCATGGAAAAGGAAGCGGCAAGGATGAACGCGGATCTGCCGGATGGAGACGCCGGGGCGCGCCAGGACGGAGCTGCGCCTGTCGAGGGCGCCAGGCGGCAAGCGGGCGAAGCGCCCGAAGCAAGCGCCGCCGAGCCGCCGGCAACGGGCCGGGGCGCGGCGGAGCTGCGCTTCGCCTTCGGGCCGGGCGAGCCGCCGCCGGGCGCGGCGCAGGTGCGGGCAGACGATGCTTACAGCGACGAGCGCGGCTGGGGCTTCGAGCCGGGCTCGACTGTGCACGAGCGGCTGCGGCCCGGCGGCGAAGGCATCCTGATTCCGGCGCAGGCCGTATTCGCCGTGGCAGTGCCGGACGGCATCTATCACGTCCGAGTGCGCTGCGGCGACGAGCGGCATGCGACGTCGACGAGCGTGAGGCTCGGCGAGGGCAGCCTCGTGCTGCCGCTGCTGGAGCGTCCGGCGGGCGTCTACGCCGAGGAGCTGTTCGCTGCGGCCGTGCGGGGCGGCCGGCTGCGGCTGCGGCTGTCCGGCAAGGCGCCGCGGCTGTGCGAGCTGACCGTGACGCCGGCTCCTCAGGCGGTCGGGCTTTTTCTCGCCGGAGATTCCACCGTCTGCGACCAGCCGGCGTCCGGCTATCCGTATTTCGGCTGGGGACAGGCGCTGCCGGCGCGGTTCAAGCATGACGTCGCGGTCGACAACCACGCCGTCTCAGGGCGCAGCTCGCTCAGCTTCATTCGCGAGGGGCGGCTGGAGGCGATTCTGGAGCGGCTGAAGCCGGGGGACTGGCTGTTCGTGCAGTTCGGGCACAACGACCAGAAGAACGACGCCGAGCGGTTCACCGAGCCGTTCGGCAGCTACAAGGACACGCTGCGCCGTTATGTGAGCGGCGCTCGCGAGCGGCAGGCGCATGCGGTTCTCGTCACGTCGATGCAGCGGCGCGATTTCGATGCCGAGGGACGGCTGCGGGATACGCATGGCGACTATCCGGCCGCGATGCGCGAGCTGGCCGCCGAGGAAGGCGTGCCGCTGATCGACCTGGCGGAGCTCAGTCGGGAGCTGTTCGAGGCGGCCGGTCCCGAAGGCACCAAGGACGACTTCATGTGGCTGCTGCCCGGCGAGTCGCTGAACCACCCATCCGGCACGCGCGACAACACGCATTTCCAGGAGCGCGGTGCCGTCCGCCTCGCCGGCCTCGTGGCGGCGGAGATCCGCCGGCTCCGGCTGCAGCCGCTGGCCATGTACCTGCGCGAGAGCGCGGAGGGCCCGGGCTCCATTTGACGCGGGCGTGCAGTCCGCTGCCGGCCGGCCGTGGACCGTGGAGGATCCGTTCCAGCCCGCGTCGAAAAGAAAGCGGCAGGCGCGTCGTCGCCGACGCTGACATCCGACATCCGACATCCGACATCCGACAACCGACAACCGACAGGAGGAGCCATCATGTCCCAAGCTTTAGGCAGCCGCAGCTGGATCATCCCGGACGGCTACATCCCGCCGCTCAGCAGCGGGTCGCTGGAGAGCCACGAGAGCATCTGCGTGCTCAATGCCGGCGACGAGCCGGCCGAGCTGGAGCTGACCGTCTACTTCGAGGACCGCGAGCCGCTCGCAGGCATCGTCGAGACGGTGCCGGGCCGCCGCACCCGCCATATCCGCACCGCCGGCCTCGCCAGCGGCGGCGAGCGCATTCCCGCGGGCGTGCCCTACGCCGTCACCGTGGCGAGCTCGGTGCCGGTCGTCGTGCAGTACAGCCGGCTCGACTCGACGCAGCCGGAGCTCGCGCTCATGAGCGTCATGGCGCATCCGCTGGAGCGGAGCTGAGCCGGGCGGGGATGCTGGCGCGTGGAGGACAGCGTTCGCTTTGATCTCATAAAGCCGGCAGCAAAAGCAGACCGCCCACCTTCGAGGTGCTGGCGGTCTGTTTTTGCTTGATCTGTATGATGGATCATCCCGATTTTGATCGTCTGGCGAACGCAGGGATCGTTTTGTGCGATTTATCGTACAAACGATGATGCTCGCTTGTCTATCCGCCGCCGGCTCGGTAAAGTAAATCTATGGCATTCCGCAGCGGGAAGAAGGCTGCGAGCCGGGACAGACTTCGCCGGGGAGAGGAGGCGCCGCGATGCTCATCTATTTCTTCGCCTTGCTGGCCGCCGGAGCGGCGGCGCTGCTGGCGCGGCCGCGCGAGGCGGAGAGCCGCTGGGCGGCGGCGTTTCTGGCGCTGGCCTCGCTGGGCGGCGCCGCTTCCTGGCTGGAGCGGGCGGGCCAGCCCGCAGGAGCAAGAGCGCTGGAGCTGCTCAACGCCTGCCTGACGCCGTGGGCGGTGCTCGTGTTCGCGCTCGTCTGGAGCGGACTGCTCGCCGGGACGGGCGGGGCGAGCGGCGGAAGCGGACGGAGCGTCGCGACGGGCCGGACGAGCGGCGGAAGCGGATGGCGCGTCGCGACGGGCGGGACGAGCGGCGGAAGCGGATGGCGCGTCGCGAATGGCGGCGCCAGCCCGCTCGTCGCCCTGATCCTGCTGCTGCCGCCGCTAGTGTCGCTGGGCGAGGCGCTGCTGCGGGGAGGCGGTCCCCATTACGGGCTGCTGCTCGTCTGGACCGCTCCGTACTATCTTGCCGCATGCGCCGCGATGATCCTGGCCGTGCGCCGCGAGGCGCATCCGCTGAAGCGGCGCTCGCGGGCGATCATGGCCGTCATCATGGTGCCGACGCTGCTCGCGGTGCTCGGGCTGATCAATGTCGGGCGGGCGATCTCGCCGGACTTCGATTTTTTCCGGTATGTATCGCTGTTCATCGTCTTCTCGATGGGCGCCGCGGCGGCGGGGCTGTTCCTGTACGGCGTGCTCGGCATCCGGCTGCGGCTGGAGCGAGATCCGCTGGAGAGCGCGATGCGCGCCGCCGGCCTCGGAGCGTCGATGCTCAACCACTCGCTCAAAAACGAGCTGGGCAAGATCAGCCTCGCCTCCGAGCTGCTGCGGCGGGAGCTGGAGCGCGGGGATGCCGCCAAGGAGCCGGCTGCTCCTGCAGCCGTCGGCACAGACCCTGCACCTGCAGTCGCGGCTCCTGCAGCGGAGCCTCCCCCGGCGTCGGCGCCTCCGCCATCGAAGCCGGCGGTCCGCGGAGCCGAGCAGCTGCAGCAGATCCAGCGCTCCGCCGGCCGCATGCTGGAGACGGTGGAGCGGCTGCAGACGCAGCTGAAAGCGATCCGCTGGCAGGCGGAGCCGGTGCGGCTGCCCGAGCTGCTGGCGCGCGCGGCGGAGCGGAGCGCTCCGCTCGCCGCGTCCCGGGGCGTTCAAGTGAGCGTCCGGTCCGGGGGCGTGCCGGAGGTGGCGTTGGCGGATCCTTTTCACCTGGAGGAATCGCTCGTTAATCTGCTCGCGAATGCGATCGAAGCGACGCCGGCTGGCGGCGAGGCGGTCGTGAACGCGCAGCGGCAGCGCCGGCGCCTGCTCATCCGGGTGGACGATACGGGCGAGGGCATCGCGGCGGAGCGGCTGGCGCAGGCGTTCGAGCCGTTCTACAGCACGAAGAGCGGGCGCATGAACTACGGCATCGGGCTGTCCTACGCGCATCAGGCGATGCGGATGGCGGGCGGCAGCGTGCGGCTGGAGCGCCGGGAGGGCGGCGGCACGAGGGCGGAGCTGCGGCTGCCGCAGCTCGGCAGGCAGGGCGGAGAGGAGGAGCGGCGATGAGAGATTCGGAGGCGAGGCCCCCGAGCACAGGCGGAGAAGCGGCGGAGGAAGCGCGGGAGCGGGAATCCGGGAACGGAGGCGCGGACCGGGGCGAGTGCCGGGGCGAGTACGGCCGCGCCGTGCGGGAGCCGGACGGGAAGCGGCATAATGCGGCGTCGATCCGGCTGCTGATCGTCGAGGACGACCCGGAGTGGGTGCGCTCCATGACGCTGTACCTGGAGGCGGAGCCTGACCTGGTAGTGGCGGGCTGGGCGGCGGGGCCGGAGCAGGCGCTTGAGGCGGCCCGCTCGCTCGACTTCGACGCGGTGCTGATGGACATCCAGCTCGGTGACGGCATGCGGGACGGCATCGCGGTCGCGGCCGACCTGCTGGAGCTGCGCGAGGTGCCGATCGTCATGCTGACCTCGGTCGGGGACGAAGCGATGATGACGCGCTCGTTCGGAGCGGGGGCGGCGAGCTATGTGGAAAAAAGCCGCTACGCGGACCTGCCGGCCGCGATCCGCGACGCGGTGCGCCGTCCGGCGCCGATGCAGGCGCTGCTCAAGGAATTTCGCCGCCTGAAGCGGGAGGAACGGCTGCAGCCGCTGACGCCGGCCGAGCGCGAGGTGTTCGAGCTGATCGAGGATGGCCGCACGCAGGCCGAGATCGGGCGGAAGCTGTTCAAGAGCGAGAGCACGCTCAAGAACCAGGTGAACCGCATCCTCAAGAAGCTCGGCGCGAGCTCGAGCCGCGAGGCCGTGCGCCGGCTGCGCCGGGGCGACGACCGCGAGCCGGACGGCGGCGAGCAGCGGTAGGAGATTCGTTTCGGCGGAGGATCAGAGGCGCGAGGAGCGCATGAATCGAAAGGCTTGCGCCTGGCAAGCTTTTTTTGGCGTGGAGGGACTCTGGCGGGCTGTCCCGGAGTCCGTCATGCCGCAGCCTTGAAGCGGGTATTTTTGACGAGAACCGCGCGTGCTAACGTCATTTTTGCCTTTAGGGAGCGAGGTTCGTCGGCATCAGCGCATCCTAACGTCATTTTTGCCTTTAGGGAGCGCGGTTTGTCGGCATGAGCGCGTGCTAACGTCATTTTTGCCTTTAAGGAGCGCGGTTCGTCGGCAGCGCAGCGTCCTCAGCACCATGTTCAATGATCCGAAAGGTTAGCCCGCTGCGCAAGCCGAGCCTTTCTCCGGTTCCACTGGAAGCCGGATGCCCGGATTTTCCGACGTCCCAGGCGAAGGCCATCCGACTTCCAAGAGGACCTCTCTGTCGCTTCTACGAAAGGCATCGGCTCGTTCCGCTCCCCTCGTTTGCATGATTTGGGGGACCATGGCCTGCGCCAGCGATGAGGAACGTTCATGAGGCCGGAATTCCAATACGACCCACGAATGAAGAGTGGATAAGGTAGCGGACAAATTGCGCGATCAGCTCGGCATGCAGGCGAACTGGCGGAACGACTCGGAAAAATCGAGCATACGGGCATGTAGACGGGACGGAGGGGGGAGCGGGCATGGACAGTAAAGGAAAGGAGTCCGTGTCCCGCCAAACGCTCTCTGCAGAAGCCAGAAGCGAGACGGAGTTCGTGTGGAAGAAGGAAGCGGCAGCGGTTTTTTTGGCGTGGAGGGTCTCTGGCGGGCTGTCCCGGAGTCCGTCATGCCGCAGCCTTGAAGCGGGAGCCGCATCCGCCGGGACGCGGAGTGGAGGCGCAGCGGCAGAGGGCCTATGAAACTGGGGCCTGCCGCGAAAGCAGCCGCAGCGGTACGATGATGGCAGATCAGGGACGACCACGGACAGCCGTCCCGCGAAGGGAGGGAGCCGCATGAGGCCGATCGAGGCGGTGGCGCTGGTGGACGGGGAGTGCGCGCTATGCGGCGGGCTGGCTCGTTTCGCGGCCAAAAGAGAGCGCGCGGGCGGACTTCGCTTCGCCGCTCTCCAGTCGGAGGAGGGGCAGTATCTGCTGCGCGGCCACGGGCTCGACGGAGCGCGGACGGACAGCTTCGTGCTGCTGAAGGACGGGCGCGCCTACGCGCGCTCGTCCGCCTCGCTCGAGCTGTTCCGGCTGCTGGACGGGGGGTGGCCGCTGCTGAGCGCCCTTCGCCTCGTGCCGCGGCCGCTGCGCGACGCCGCTTACGCCGGCATCGCCGCCGTGCGGCATCGGCTCGGCCGGCTGACTGGAGTCGGCGCGCCGATCGGCGTGCACGGAGCAGCTTGCTCCGTGGAGCAAGGACGCGAGCTGAGCGGCCGGCTGCTGCAAGGCATGGAGCAGGCGCGGACGTTTCGGCTCGGGCAGGAGCGGCTGGCGGTGAGAGAGGATGCTGCGGCGGCATCGGAGACGGGAGGCGGAAAAGATGCGTGAGCGGAAGATAGAGGCTGCGGCGGAAGCCCGCCGCCAGCCGGAGCAGGTGGAGTCGTCGGCGGAGGCTCGCAGGCAGTCCGGTCGGCCGGAGCCGCCAGCGGAAGCCGGCCGCCAGCCGGAGCAGGTGGAACCGTCGGCGGAGTCTCGCAAGCAGTCCGGTCGGCCGGAGCCGTCCGCCGATGCTCGCAGACCCGTTGGCAAGCCCGTATACGTCGAGCTGGCCATGCGCTGCACGATGGAGGAGCTCTGGCGGCATACGCAGCAGCCGGAGCAGCATGAGCGCTGGGACCTGCGCTTCAGCTCGATCCGTTATCTCCCGCGCGAGGAAGGCGAAGCGCAGCGCTTCCTCTACACGACGCGCATCGGCTTCGGGCTGGCGATCCGGGGCAGCGGCGCGACGCGCGAGCGCACCGGTCCGGATGGCGTACGGGTATCCGCGCTGCAGTTCCAATCACCGCAAAGGCTGTCGCTCATCCGCAGCGGCGCCGGCTTCTGGCGGTACGAGCCGGGCGAGCGGCCCGGCGAGCTGCGCTTCCTGACGCGCTACACGTACTCGACCCGCTTCGGCGCGTCCGGCCGGCTGCTGGACCGCTTCGTCTTCCGCCCGCTCATGGGCTGGGCGACCGCCTGGAGCTTCGACCGGCTCCGCCTCTGGCTCGAAAAAGGCTGGGCGCCCGAGCTGACGCTGCGCCTCGCGCTCGTGTACGCCGTATCGCTGGCGCTGCTCTCCGGGCTGTGGCTGTACGAAGGCCTCGTGCCCAAGCTGCTGCTGCCGTCGTCGGAGGAGCTGCGTCTGCTGCATGGCCTCGGCTTTTCGCCGGAGGCGGCCCGGATGTCGCTGGCCGCGCTTGGGCTCGGCGAAGCGGCGCTTGGAGCGGCGCTGCTGCTCGGCCGCTCCGCCCGGCTGCTGCGCTGGCAGGGCGTGCTGCTCGCCGCGCTTGCCGCCGGCGCGCTGATATCCCGCCCGGAGCAGCTGGCCGAGCCGTTCAGCGCGCTCACGCTGACGCTGCCGATGCTCGGCCTGAGCGCGGCCGCGCTGCTGGCGCAGCCCTTCGTCCCGCGCGCCGGCCGCTGCCGCCGCCAGCCGCCGTCCGCATCGGAAGCGGCTCGGCGCCGAGCGGATGCCGATTCGCCGCTCCGCTCGCGTTCGGGCGCGGACGGATCGCACGGTGCCGCTGACATCCCACTCGACTTCGAAAGGAGCCTTTTCGATGATCCGT
This sequence comes from Paenibacillus sp. B01, assembly GCF_009649995.1. Classification (NCBI taxonomy): domain Bacteria; kingdom Bacillati; phylum Bacillota; class Bacilli; order Caryophanales; family Paenibacillaceae; genus Paenibacillus; species Paenibacillus sp. B01. Next base: position 845,945 of record NZ_CP045802.1, read on the forward strand.
CCTCCCGCTGATTCCAGCGCCTCGATCACGCCCTGCGGCTTCGCTTCTTCCGCAGCCTCGATCACGCCTCGCGGCTTCGCTTCTTCCGCATCCGCGAGCGTTCTCCGCCGTTCAAGCCCTGCCGGCGCTTCCGCTCTGCAGCTGCCGCCCGCGCCGCCCGCCGCCTCCGCGGCGGACCGCATGCCGCTTGGCCTGGACGAAGCCCCACGCTCCATCTATGAGCAGGCGCTCGGAGCCCGCTTCGCGGAGCTGCATCCTCGCATCCGCGAGCGCTTCTCGCTGCACAGCCGCTCCGGCCTCGCCGCGCTCGGCACGGGAGTCATGCACGAGGTGTGGCATAATCGGCTGGCCGCGCTTCCGCTCTGCATCGGAACGACGCGCCATATCATGTTTCCGCAAAGCGGCTGCGACGTGCCGTTCACGATCCGCAACTACGCTTACCGCGACCGCTTCGGCCGCGAGACGGTCACCTGGATCCGCTCATTCCGCTTCGGCCGGCAGGAGCGCCGCTTCGACGCGACGATGATCTACAGCCGCGAGCGCGGCTGCATCGTCGATTATCTCGGCAACCGCCAGCATCTGGCGGTGGACATCGAGGCGGAGCCGTCGGAGTGGGGCGGCATCCGCATCCGTTCGGGCGCGCAGCGCTTTTACGAGGGCTGGCTCGGCTTCCGCTTCCCGGAGCTGCTGACCGGCGCGGCCGATGTGCATGAGTGGTACGACGACCGCGCCTGCCGCTTCCGCATCGAGGTGCGCGTGCGCAATCCGCTGCTCGGCGACGTGTTCCGCTACGACGGCAGCTTTGCCGGCGAGCTGCTGGAGGTCGGCCAGGAGCCGCCGCCGGCGGACGTCCTGCCGCGGAGGACCGAGGGGCGCGAGTAGCGGACGGGGCGCAGCCGCCGGCTTGATCCGGCCTGGAGCGGGTCTGCCGGCCGGGCGCCTGCCGTCCCAAGGCCCTCCTCCTTTGAAAGGGATGCTCCGCCGGCTCTTGTTTCTCCGTATGCGGATCTGGACCTTTCTCCCGCCGCTCGCCCGCTCTGTCCACTCTCGCTCAGCCTGTCGCTCGGCTGCTCTCGCTCCGCTCTTTCCGCTATAACCGTTCTTGCCCTGAAGCTCCTCTTCCGCTGGAAGGGGAGTTCGTTTACGATGGAAGGAAAGCCGCGCTACGGTCCGGTTCGATGCGGCCTCGCCGCCCCCGGCAGCCGCTTTTCCCATCCCAAAACGACAGGAGACCTGTTCATGGAAGCGAGCGTATCCATCCTTTTCACCCCCGACATCCTCGCCCGCGCCGCCGAGGCGTTCGGCCTGCAGGGAGAGCCTCGCAAGCTGGGCGACTTCGAAAACTACCTCTTCGAGCTGGAGGATCGCGAGGGCGATCCGGCGATTCTGCGCCTCACCCACAGCAGCCACCGCAGCGCGGAGCAGGTGGAGGAAGAGCTCCGCTGGCTGCGCCATCTGGCCGCCTCAGGGCTGGAAGCGGACGTCGCCGCCTGCGAGCCCGCGCTCTCCGGCGAGTGGGTCGTGCCGCTGGAGGCTGCGGACGGCAGCCGGTTCTACGCCAGCCGCTTCCGCAAGGCGCCCGGCGCCCGCGCCGCGGCCGGGCCGGACGGCTGGGATCCGGCGCTCGTGCGCGAGTGGGGCGCCGTCACCGGTCGCCTGCATCGGGCCAGCGCCTCGTATGAAGCTCATCATCCGCGCCATCATTGGCATGAGGAGGAGCTGACCGTGAGCCGCGGCCAGTATCTGGCCGGCGAGCCGGAGCTGCTGGACCGGTTCGAAGAGGTGCTGGAGGAGCTGCGGCGGCTGCCGCTTGCGGACGACAGCTACGGCCTCATCCACGGCGATATCCACCAAGGCAACTTCCACGCGCATGAAGGCAAGCTGACGGTGTTCGACTTCGACGACGCGGAGTACAACTGGTTCGTGCACGATCTGGCGATCCCGCTCTACTACGCGCTCGGCGGAGCGGCGGTGCAGCAGCTGCCGGAGGTCGAGCGGGAGGCGTACGCGGCTGCGTTTTTCCAGCCTTTTTACGAAGGCTACGCCTCCGAGCATGAGCTGGACCTGGACTGGCTGGACCGGATCGGGCTGTTCATGCGCATGCGGGACCTCGTCCTCTACACCGTGCTGGCCAAGAAGCTCGACGAGTCGGAAAAGGTCGGCCGCATGGCCGACTGGATCGCCGAGATCCGCGCCCGCATCGTCGCCGGCGAGCCGATCTCCAAGCTTGACTTCCGCGCGCTGGCGGCCGAAGCGGCGGGACAGCCGGCTCCGGCGGCCAAGGCGGCATCGGAACGGAGGGACTGACATGGAGCGGATGTCGCTGAGCCGCGATCCGGCTCTGTTCGAGCGGGCGGAGGCGGCCTTCCGCCGGGAAGCCGCCCGCATCCGCGAGCTGCTGCCGGACGCGGACGTCCAGCATATCGGCAGCACGGCGGTGCCGGGCAGCCGGACCAAGGGCGACCTCGACCTGCAGGTGCGCGTGCCGCTGGAGCGGATGGCGGAGGCGGAGGCCGCGCTGGAGCGGCTTTACGACGAAAACGAGGGCAGCGGCCGGACGGAGAGCTTCCGCTCGTTCAAGCGCGACGACGCCGATCCGCCGCTCGGCGTGCAGCTGACGGCGATCGGGTCGGACATGGATTTTTTCGCGCGGCTCCGGGACGCGCTGGCAGCCGATCCGCAGCTGCGCGAGCGGTACGACGCGCTCAAGCTCCGGTTCGACGGCGAGAGCATGGACGAGTACCGCGAGGCCAAGGCGGCGTTTTTCGCGGAAATTTTGGGTAGGGGGGCGAATTAGTCTTCGGGCGAAAGAATATGCCCTTCGTCTAGGAGCACCGTGCCCTCCTACGTCCCGCCGAACGCCCGATCCAAGGCACAAATCTGCCCTGGATCCGCCGGAATCCCGCCGAACAGCCCAATCCAAGGCACAAACCTGCCCTGGATCCCTGGGAATCCCGCCGAACGGCCCGATCCAAGGCACAAACCTGCCCTGGATCCCTGGGAATCCCGCCGAACAGCCCGATCCAAGGCACAAACCTGCCCTGGATCCGCCGGAATTCCGCCGAACAGCCCGATCCAAGGCACAAATCTGCCTTGGATCCCCGGGAATCCCGCCGAACAGCCCGATCCAAGGCACAAACCTGCCCTGGATCCGCCGGAATCCCGCCGAACGGCCCAATCCAAGGCACAAATCTGCCTTGGATTTTTTCCATGCCTCCAAAACCTGTCCGCCGAACCGCGCAGCCCGTCCTCGCATCCGGACTGGACGGGCAAGGCAGCGCGCCGCGCCGGTAACCGCTCGCTCCTTCTTGCCAATAGGCGAAGAACCGATCAAGCCAAGCGCCATCCCTAAGGCCAAGCCTGCCGCCAAGCCCGCCGCCAATCTTTTATTTCTAAGATAGAGTTGGGGTATACTGGTAGCATAGAGACCATCATCTGGGAGGTGCACCACTCGACTCATGGACAAGGTTCTGTCATCGCTGGGCAAGTACCGGCTGTCGGCCGGCGTCGCCCTCTTCATGATGCTGCTGGAGCTGGCCGTCGAGCTCTCGCAGCCGTTCATCATCTCGCGCATCATCGACGCGGGCATCCGCGCCGGCGACACCGGCGTCGTCTGGATGTGGGGCGGCGTGCTGGCCGGAGGCGCGCTGCTGGCGTTCGCGGCAGGCATCATCGGTTCCTACTATGCGGCCTACGCCGCCCAAGGCTTCGGCTACGACCTGCGCGAGCGGCTCTATGCCAAGGTGCAAGGCTTCGCCTTCGAGACGTTCAGCCGCTTCGCCTCCTCCTCGCTCATCACCCGCCTGACCGGCGACGTGAGCCAGGTGCAGGAGACGATCTTCATGGCGCTGCGCTTCATGACGCGCATCCCGCTCGTCGTTGCTGGAAGCGTCATCATGGCGATGATCGTCAACCTCAAGCTCGGCCTCATGCTGGCGGCAAGCGTACCGCCGCTGCTGCTGTTCGTCTGGTGGATGATCCGGCGCGCGGGCCGCTTGTTCCAGCTGGTGCAGCAGCGGCTTGACCGGGTCAACGGCGTCATTCAGGAAAATCTGACCGGCATCCGCCTCATCCGCGTCTTCGTCCGCATGGACCAGGAGAACCGCCGCTTCCGCGAGGCGAGCGGCGAGCTCATGCGCGGCACCGTCGGCGCGCTGCGGCTGACCGAGACGACGCTGCCGTTCATCATGCTGCTCGTCAACGCGGCGATCCTCGCGATCCTCTGGTTCGGCCGGCTCGACATCGCCTCCGGCACGGCGACCGAGGGCGAGACCGTCGCCGTCGTCAACTACGCGCTGCGCACGATCGGCGCGATGAGCATGCTCGCGTGGATCGCCGCGATGTTCTCGCGCGCGGGCGCCTCGGCGGGCCGCATCCGCGAGGTGCTGCGCTCGGGCGACGCCGCCTCCAGCGCCGAGCGCGCAGGCGTCGAGCGACTCGCCGGCGCGGATGTCGAATTCAAAAACGTCTCCTTCACCTATCCGGACAGCGACCGGGCGACGCTGGAGGACATCTCGTTCCGCGCGCCGGCCGGCTCGCGGATCGCCATCCTCGGCGCGACCGGCTCCGGCAAGTCGGCGCTCGCCCAGCTGCTGCTGCGGCTGTACGACGCGGACGCGGGCGAGGTGCGCGTCGGCGGGACCGACGTCCGCCGGCTTGACGTGCGCTCGCTGCGCGGGAGCATCGGGTACGTGCCGCAGGAGGCGGTGCTGTTTTCCGGCACGGTGCGCGAAAACATCGCCTGGGGCCGCCCCGAGGCGACCGACGCGCAGATCGCCGAGGCCGCCCGCGCCGCCCAGCTGCACGAGACGATCCTGAACCTGCCGCAGGGCTACGAGACGCGGCTCGGCCAGCGCGGCGTCAACCTGTCCGGCGGCCAGAAGCAGCGGCTGTCGATCGCCCGCGCGCTCGTGCGCGAGCCGCAGCTGCTCGTCCTCGACGACAGCACGAGCGCGCTCGACGTCAAGACCGAGGCCGCGCTGCTCGGCGAGCTCGAGGCGCTGCGCTGCACGACGTTCCTCATCACCCAGAAGATCGCATCGACCGCTTCGGCGGATCTCATCCTGCTGCTCGACGAAGGGCGCCTGATCGCGTCCGGCACGCATGCGGAGCTGCTGCGCGGCTCCGGGCTGTACCGCCGCATCGTGGAGTCGCAAGCGGGAAAGGAGGCGCGCCATGCGTGAACGATGGCTGGACCCGTTCCGCGTCCCCCAGCCGGAGACAGACTCTGCCGCCTCCATGCCGGAGGCGGCGCAAGGCGGCGGCCACCGCGGCGGCACGCGCCCCAAGGCCCGCGCGAAAAACATGTCCGGCACGCTGCGGCGGCTATGGGGCTACCTGGCGGAGCGCAAGCTCAAGCTGACGGCCGTACTGGCGCTCGTCGCGCTCAGCTCCGGCCTCGCGCTGCTCGGGCCGTACCTCGTCGGCCAGGCGGTCGACCTTTATCTCGATGAAGGCGCGGCGAACGCGCCCGATTTTCCATGGGGATGGTTCCTGCTGCTGCTCGGCGGGGTGTACGTGCTGACCTCGGCCGTCTCCTGGACGCACAACGTCTGGATGATCTCGATCGCGCAGGAGACGGTGTACCGGCTGCGGACCGACCTGTTCGCGCATCTGCACCGGCTGCCGATCCCGTTCTACGGGCGGCGCCAGCAGGGCGAGATCATGAGCCGCCTGACCAACGACATCGAGAACGTCAGCGGCACGCTCAACAGCTCGGCGATTCAGATCTTCTCCAGCGTGCTGACGCTCGTCGGCACCGTCTCGGTCATGCTGTGGCTGAGCCCGCTGCTGACGCTGCTGACGTTCACGGTCGTGCCGCTTATGTTCATCGGCATCCGCTGGATCACCCGCCGCACCGGCCCGCTGTTCAAGGTGCGGCAGCGCAGCCTCGGCGAGCTCAACGGCTACATCGAGGAGACGCTGTCCGGCCAGCGCATCATCAAGGCGTTCTCCCAGGAGGAGCGCGTCCAGGGCGAGTTCCGCGCGCGCAACGAAGGCATCCGCGCCGCCGGCTTCTGGGCGCAGACGATCTCCGGCTTCATCCCCAAGGTGATGAACAGCCTCAACAACCTCAGCTTCGCCATCGTCGCCGGCATCGGCGGCATCCTGGCCACGCGGGACGTCATCACGGTCGGCACGATCATCGTGTTCGCCGAGTATTCCCGCCAGTTCACGAGGCCGCTCAACGACCTGGCCAACCAGTGGAACACGCTGCTGTCGGCGATCGCGGGGGCGGAGCGGGTGTTCGAGATCATGGACGAGGACACGGAGGAAAAGGAAGACGGCGCGGCGCAGCCGATCGAGCGCGTCTTGGGGGAAGTGCGGTTCGAGCACGTCGGCTTCGCGTACGACGAGGGCAAGCCAATCCTTTCCGGCGTCAGCTTCACGGCTCGGCCGGGCGAGATGATCGCGCTCGTCGGTCCGACCGGCGCGGGCAAGACGACGCTCATCAACCTGCTGTCGCGGTTCTATGAGCCGACGGAGGGACGGATCACGCTCGACGGCCGCGACCTGGCGTCGATCCGGCGGGACAGCCTGCGCTCGCAGATGGCGTTCGTGCTGCAGGACTCGTTCCTGTTCGAGGGCACGATCCGCGAGAACATCCGCTACGGCCGGCTGGACGCCACCGACGCGGAGGTCGAGGAGGCCGCCAAGCTGGCCAACGCCCACAGCTTCATCGTGCGCCTCAAGGGCGGCTACGACAAGCGGCTGAGCGCGGACGGCAGCGGCATCAGCAGCGGCCAGCGGCAGCTGCTCGCGATCGCGAGGGCGATTTTGGCCGATCCGTCCATGCTCGTGCTCGACGAGGCGACGAGCAGCATCGACACGGTGACGGAGATCAAGATCCAGGAAGGGCTGCAGCGGCTCATGCAGGGCCGCACGAGCTTCGTCATCGCGCACCGGCTCGGCACGATCCGCGAGGCGGACCGCATCCTCGTGCTCAAGGACGGCCGCCTGCTGGAGCACGGCTCGCATGACGAGCTGCTGGCGCAGGACGGCTTTTACGCCGAGCTGTACCGCAGCACGCAGCGCGGCGAGTCGGTCGACAGCGCCAGCGAGTCGGCGGGGTCGAGGGTGTCGGAGGCGGCGGAGGCGGACGTGCAAGCCGCCGGCTCCGGTCCGAAGCGCAGCTCTTTCAAGTGACGAGGCCAATAGAGAAACAGCCGTCCCGGGTTTGAACTGCACCCCGTCAAGTAGACAGTACAAAAAATAAAGATCTATGAAGCGGCCTTAGCCCTAAATTCAATGGGACTGAGGCCGTTTAGTTTTTTCTGCAATCGTTCGTAATTGTAAAAGTGGATGTAATCATCAATATCGTTCTTTAGCTGCTCAAAAGTTTGGTATTTATGCAAGTAGTACTTCTCACATTTCAACGTTCCCCAAAAAGATTCCATAGGACCGTTATCAATACAACGTCCGACCCGGGACATGCTCTGCTTCAGCTTAGCCTTATCCAACATTTTCTTAAAACTCGAAGACGTGTACTGGAAGCCCCGGTCGCTATGAAGGAGCGCTTTGCTTCTTGGCGCTGCCTTTAGCGCCAACTTCAATGTTTTAAACACGAGCGGATTATTATTGGAATGTCCCAGTACATAAGAAACAATCGATTTATCATGAAGGTCGAGAATGGCGCTTAAATAGGCCTTCTGACCGTTGCCATATTTAAATTCAGTGACATCCGTTAGCCACTTTTCGTTCGGTGCTTCCGCTTGAAACGCACGGTTTAATACGTTCTCAGCTACGTGCTGCGGTGTAGAACGTTCATATTTCTTTTTCTTCCTGCGAATGACGGACTGAATCCCTTTTATCTTCATCAGACGATACACGCGTTTGTGGTTAATCCGCTTCTCCGTTTGTCGACGCATATGCAGCGTTAATTGACGGTAACCGAAGGTGCCTTCAACCTTTTCATATAACGTCATCATGACCGCCGTAAGCTCCTGGTTCTCCAACTGTCGTTGGCTAGGCTTGTGACTGAGCCACTTGTAGTAGCTTGACCTTGGAATCTCCGCCACCTTGCACAGTAGCTGTATGCTAAGCGCTTCTGCCTGCTGCACGGCTTGGATAGCGAGATAAATGTTTTCCTGTCGATGTCCGCTTAGCGACGCCTCCCTTGAAACTCCTGTAACTTTTTTAAGAAAGAATTCTCCGCCCGAAGCCGCTCAACCTCGTACTCCAGTTTCTTCATGGCGAGCTTTTGCTGGTCGACCTCAGATAACTCTTCAGGTGCCTTTGTGCGCCCTCTGCCGTCTCGCAAAGCGTTCTCGCCATCTGCTTCGTACTTCTTTACCCATCCGTAAACTTGCTGATAAGAAACGTGATATTTCTCTACTGCTTTTTGATAGTTTCGATTTTGCGATAAGCAATAGATTACAATGTCCATTCGTTCTTCCCAAGTCGTTGTCCGTCCCTTTGTCATAGCGGCTCCGCCCCCGTTCTTATACGGTCTTAGACCGCTATGACTATTATACTTCTTAATCCAGTTTCGGAGCTGTGTACGGCTTGCCATATGGTACTTCCTTATGATTTCATTCTGTGAGTACTTTCCAGATAGATAATCTTGAACAGCCTGAAGTTTAAGTTCCACTGAGTAGCTCTTATTCTCTGCACGCCATGCTAACCCTTCGAATCCGTACAGTTCATAACGACGTCGCCATTCCTTCAACGTACTGACGTTAATGTTATATTTACAAGCGATGTCTCTTCGTGATCCCCGTCCTGCTTCATACTCCTTCAGAATGGCCAATTTCTCTTCTCCGCAGTACTCATTTATTTGAGACATGAAAAAACTCCCCTTGATAAACAGGTTTTTATTATTTCACCTGTCTACCTAAAGGGGAGCATATCAGTTGCCGGGACGGCTTTTGGTCGTTGCGGAAAGGGGAGACGACTCGGCCCATGGGCTCTGTTTCTCCGACCGCCTCAGGCTTCTTCTCTTTTGGACGATCTGTGCCAAAGCGTCGGGTAAAGACATTCTTTTTGGGAACCACTCTAATGTACTCTCTTAGGACCCTCGATAAAATAGATATAGGATTTTACGGATTAAATAACTCTTTATAGTTGGAGGAGTGTTGTTGAGAAGAGCGGGACTTGTACTTTCACTCATGTTTATTATTTCTATAACAGTAATCATCGTAAATTATTTTTCGAAAGATAATCTGACCGTCTTAGAATCTGACGATGGAATAATAGCTGAATGGAATAAGAAACCTCTTGATGGAATAGTCACCTCTATTGCTTTTGGAAACTCCATGTTCGTGGGAGTAGGAAATGGGATAATCGTTGCTTCCACCAATGGAGTTGATTGGAGAAGTATCGTCAATGATTCCGAATTTAATTATAATGAAGTATTAAATGATATTAGATTTGTTGAAAATCAATTCATTGCAGTTGGTAATAATGTGATTTATAGATCGTTAGATGGAATCGAATGGGTTAAAGTATTGGATGACTTTAAAAATCAACGTCATAATGTTGCATATGGAAATGGTGTTTTTGTTTCTTTGGGACATGGAGGTGTGATGAGATCCAAAGACGGAATATCATGGGATTACGATGAATCCTCCCTATATTGGAGTCCAAGAAGTGATTTATGTTTTGCAGATGGGAAATTTGTTGCCGTTGGCCCTTATGAAGCATCTACTTCCAAAGACGGAGTTTCATGGGAGACCACGCAATTTCCTTATATGGATGGAGGAGGGTATCTAACTTCAATTGCATATGGGAATGGAATGTTTATTGCTATAGGTGGATTAGATGATAATGGAGCTGTTATATGGAGTTCATTAGATGCTATAAAGTGGGATCCTGTTTTACGAGTAAAAGATACCTTCCAAAATGGGCATTTTTTTAATAATAATTTTTACTTTGTTGGAAACAATGTAATAATCAATTCTTCGGACGGTGTTAATTGGAGTATAAAAAATATTCCTAAAAATAAATTCATTTATGACGTTGCCTACGGGAATGGAGGGATAATCGGAGTAGGTAGGTTGGATGAAGATATCGAATTTAAGTATAGAGATGTTTCTCTTAAGCTAAATTATTAACCGCAGCAGGCTGGTGTGCAGGGCGAGTAGGATAAGGACGCTGGCAATTTAGGTCACGCTCCACCCCCTTGCTGACTACCGTTTGGAATAAGCTGCTTTAAGTTCGGCGTCTTCGCTGTGCTTCATCATCTGCGTGATCGGAGGGAGGATAATTCTTCGCAGGGCCGGCGTGCCAGCCATGGCATTTCTTTACGGACTGATGTTCATCTTTTCCATGCTCATCCTGGCTTATGCGATTTTGAGCCATCCTCGCAAAGGGGAGGCCGCTCTGTTCGCGCTTCTGCAGCTGCTGCTGCTGAACAGCGTCTACTCGGTGTACAAAATGATGGCGCTGAAGGGCTCGACGGAAAGCGACAGCTACCTGGTTCTGTTTCGAACGGACTCCTCCGGAGCGGAGAATGCGGCGCTGTTCTCCTTCGCTGCGGCTTTGCTGACGCTGGCGGCCTATATGGCGGCACGGACGTCGCGAGCCAACCAGGAATGAAGCCGATGACTGGACCCCTTGGATTTCTAACGATACGGACGAGCGCTATTCGGCGTTTTTGCGTGCTTTTTTGAGGCTAACGAAACTGAGAGACGCTATTTGGTTGAAAAAGCCGTGTTTGGAGCGAATTCGGCGGCAATAAGGTCATGTAGGTTCGTTAAAATTCAGCGAGGCGAATATTTTACGGAATAAGGCTTGTCAGTATCGTTAGCCCGGAGGCCGAGGGGAGGGAGGCTTCGGCCAAAGGGCAGCTCCGGCCAGCGGCTGAGCGCGGTCGGCAGCGTCATCAAAAGGCGGTCTGAGCGTATTTCTTTGGGGAATGGCAACGATAAAAAAACCGGAATGCCCGAAGGCATTCCGGTTTTTTGCTCTGCTTTTCAACCCGTGCCATCCTACGCCTTCAGCGAATTGAGCTTCGCCCGGGGATGGTTGAACGTCTGGATCCAGTTGCGGATGGCAGCGACGATGATGATGATGCCGAGCACGAGCATGATGATCGACAGCACGCCGTTCAGCACGTTGTAGCCGGCGGCCGCAGCGTTCAGGTACACGTTGGTCACCATCCAGTAGCCCGCATAATTGACGGTGACGAACAGGTAGGCGAGCGGGATGAGGCAGGTCAGCATGTAGCGCCGCTTGTCGGCGATGCGCAGGATGACCGTCGCGCCGATGATGAGGCCGATCGAGGCCATCAGCTGATTGGAGACGCCGAACAGCGCCCAGACGGAGCTGATGTCGCCGGAATACAGCAGGTAGCCCCACATGAAGCAGGCGAGCACGCTGGCGAAGATCGTGCCCGGCACCCAGTCGACGCGCTTCAGCGGCTTGTAGATCTCGCCGAAGAAGTCCTGGATCAGGTAGCGGGAGACGCGCGTGCCGGCGTCGATCGCGGTCAGGATGAACACGGCTTCGAACATGATGACGAATTGGAAGAAGTACGGCGCCATGTTTTCGAACCACGGAATCTTGGTGAAAATGTACGTCATGCCGACGGCCAGCGTGACCGCGCCGCCGGTGCGGCCTTCGAGCTCGAGGCCGATCTCGCGGTTCAGCTCGGACAGATGCACGGTACTCATTCCGAGCGCCTCGAACACTTCCGGCTTGGAGTTGATGGCGAAGTAGTCGCCCGGCATCAGGGCCGTGGCTGCGATGAGCGCCATGATGGCGACGAGGCACTCGACGAGCATCGCGCCGAAGGCGACCGGCTTGATGTCGCTCCAGCGGTTGATCATCTTCGGCGTCGTGCCGGAGCCGATGAACGCGTGGAAGCCGGAGATCGCGCCGCAGGCGATCGTGATCGAGATGAACGGCCATACCGGTCCGGCGATGATCGGGCCGCCGCCGCCGATGAACTGCGTGAACGCCGGGAACTGGATCTCCGGGTTGATGACGAAGACGCCGATGATGAGCGCGATGAACACGCCGATCTTCATGAAGCTGCTGAGGTAGTCGCGCGGGGCGAGCAGCAGCCATACCGGCAGGGCGGCGGCGAAGAAGGCGTAGATCGGCAGGATGATCGCCAGCGTCTTGGCGTCGATCGTCAGCCAGTCGCCGAGCATCGTGTCCTGGATGTACGGGCCGGCGAACACGCCGATTAGGAGCAGGATGAAGCCGACGGTCGAGGCGAGCTTGAGGTTGCCGGTCTTTTTGTAGAACAGGCCGACGCCCATGGCGATCGGGATCGTGATGGCGACCGCGAACGTGCCCCAAGGGTTGTTCTCGAGCGCATGCAGCACGACCATCGACAGGCCGGCCATCGTGATCGTGATGATGAACAGCATAGCCAGGCCCGTGCAGAAGCCGGCGACCGGACCGAGCTCCTCCTTGGCGACCTCGGACAGCGACTTGCCGCCGCGCCGCATCGAGGCGAACAGCACGACCGCGTCATGCACCGCGCCGCCGACGACGGCGCCGATCAGCAGCCAGAGCAGGCCGGGCAAATAGCCGAACTGCGCCGCGAGGATCGGACCGACGAGCGGACCGGCTGCCGCGATGGCCGCGAAGTGGTGGCCGAAGGCGACCCATTTGTTGGTCGGGACATAGTCCTTGCCGTCCTCCAGCTCATGCGCCGGCGTCGGCTTGGAGTCGTCCAGCTTGAGCACTTTGTAGGCGATGAACGTTCCATATAGGCGGTAGGCAATCAGAAGGAAACAGATCGACCCGATGACGATTGAAACCGCATTCATGTTGTGACCTCCCTAAGAAACCCGTTGTTTCGTCCAGCATAAGGGATGCAAACGGGTTCGGGAGCGTTTTCACGATGAAAAGCGGCCGTCGGGGGATGAAATGCACGGCGAGCCGGATGAGCGGAAGCGCCTTCACGAAAAAGTCGGGCGCTTGGAGCGTCCTGGGGCCGGGGATAGGCTCGGCCAAGCAGCCGCTTCGGCGGCCGTCGGGAGACCCTGCGCCTGCCGCTCCGCGCCCCGCCTACCACCCGAGCCGCTGCTTCAGCTCCTTGAGATGGGTGCGGCTGACCGGGACCTTGTCGCCGGAGCGCAGGATGAGCGTGCAGGTGGAGTGGAACCACGGCTGGATTTCCGCGATCGCGTCCACATGGACGAGGAACGCCCGATGCACGCGCGCGATCGGCGTGCCCTGCAGCTTCTGCTCGAACGCGACGAGCGGCTCGGCGCTGACGTAGGCTTTGCCGTCCGCGAGCGCGATGCGCGTCTTGCCCTCCTCGGAGGCGAGGTAAAGGATGTCGCCGACCGGCAGCAGCACGATGCGCTCGTCGACGGCGACGGCGAGCTTGCCGGTGCGGCTCGGCGCCGAAGCTCCCGGAGCTGCCGAGGCATGCGCCGCTCCGCCGCCGGCTGCGCTGCCGCCGCCCGGCTGCGCAGCCGCCTCGAGCCGCCGCGACAGCTTGTCGATCGTCTGGCGGATGCGCTCCTCGTCGTACGGCTTGAGGATGTAGTCGGCCGCGTCCAGGTCGAACGCCTGGAGCGCATGCTCGTCATAAGCGGTCGCGAACACGATCGCGGGCGGCCGCTCCAGCCGCTGCAGCCGGCGGGCGACGTCGAGTCCGCTCGCCTCCGACAGCTGGATGTCGAGGAAGACGACGTCGGGCGCGGAGTCGGCGATGCCGCGCAGCGCCTCCTCCGCCGTCTCGGCCTCGCCGACGATGTCGACCTTCCGCGTCCGCCGGAGCAGATAGGCCAGCTCGTCGCGCGCGAGCGGCTCATCCTCGACGAGATAGACTTTCAACATAGGGCTCTCCTCCTGTCTGCGCCTGGGAGCGGACCGGCACGGCCAGCACGACGGTCGTGCCCTCGCCGGGGCGGCTGATGATCTCGAACGACGCCTCTCCCTGATAGATTTCCTCGATGCGGGTGCGGATATTATGAAGCGCCGTGCCGGTGCCCGCTGCCGATTCGACCGGCTCGCTGCCGATCGACGAGAGCCGCTCCGGCGCGATGCCGACGCCGTTGTCCTGCGTCTCCAGCCGCATCCGCTCGCCGTCGCGGACGGCGCGGACGGACACGCGGAACGGGCGCTTTCCCTTCAGCGCCGGGCCGAAGGCATGGCGGACGGCGTTCTCCACGAGCGGCTGCAGCGTGAACGGCGGCACGAGCACGGTTTCGAGCTCCGGATCGATGTCCAGCCGCACGTCGTAGCGGCCGGGGAAGCGAGCCTTTTCCAGCGTCAGATACGCCTCGACATGCTCCAGCTCGCTGCGCAGCGGGATGAGCATCTGCCGCGCGCCCTGCAGGTTGCTGCGGAAAAAGACGCCGAGCTGCAGCAGCAGCTTGCGCGCCGTCTCGGGCTCGGTGCGGACGAGCGCGGAGATCGTGTTGATCGCGTTGAACAGGAAATGCGGATGCACCTGCGCCTGCAGCGCCTTGACCTCCGCGTCCTTGAGCAGGCGGCTGAGCCGCTCGGCCTCCGCGAGCTCCAGCTGGGTCGAGAACAGGCGGCTGAGCCCTTCGGCCAGCTCCTGCTCGACGAGGTCCATCTGCAGCGGATCGGTGAAATACAGCTTGAGCGTGCCGGCCGTCTGGCCGTGCACGCGCAGCGGCAGCACGATCGCGGCCCGCAGCGGGCAGCCCTCATGCTCGCAGGCGATCGCCTCGCGCGTCTTGGCCTTGAGCAGCGTCCCGTGCTCCAGCACGTTGCGGGTGAGCTGCGTCGACAGGCTCTGCAGCGGGATGTGATGGTCGGAGGCGGCGCCGGCGTGGGCGAGCACCGTCTCGCGGTCGGTGATGGAGATCGCGTCGGCCGTCGTCTCGCGCAGCATGATGGCGGCGACCTCGCGCGAGGAGCGGACGTTCAGCCCCTGGCGGAAAAACGGCAGCGTCAGGTCGGCGATATGCAGCGCCTTGTACGTCTGCAGCGCGCTCGTGCGCTCGCCCTCCTGCAGGATCGACTGGATGAACAGCATGAACAGCAGCGTGCCGAAGCCGTTGATGACGATCATCGGCAGCGCGATCACCTCGACGAGCTGCAGCGCCGTATCGAGAGGCCGCGCGAACAGCAGGATCAGTCCCATCTGAATGCACTCCATGACGATGCCGATGACGACGGCCCAGCCGGTCATGCGCTTGCCGGCGCGCCGCAGCCGCGGCCCGAGCAGGCCGGTGACGATGCCGGCGAAGATCGTGGAGAAGCCGCAGGCATAAGCGGTGAAGCCGCCGAGCGACATCCGGTGCAGGCCGGCGACGAGGCCGGCGCCGAGGCCGACGAGCGGCCCCCCGAGCAGGCCGCCGAGCGCGACGCCGAGCACGCGCGTATTGGCGATCGCGCTGTCCGCGTCGACGGCGGTCTGCCACGGCTCGGTGGCGACGAGGCCGCCGCTGATCTTGATGCCGGTATAGTTGCTGACGATGCCGAACACGCCGAAGATGGCGATGAGCAGCAGCTTGTCCTTGAGCCGATGCTCGTGGCGGATGATCTGGCGGAACGACTTCATGCGCGAGAGCAGGAAGACGATGATGAGCAGCAGGCCGACGCGCTCCAGCATGAGCGGCAGCAGATGGACCACGGGCATTCCCTCGCTTTTATGGATCGGGTTCTGCGACTGATTATACCCTAAAAAGCCCAGCCTGCGGCGGGACCCCTCGGGCGAGAAAGCTGGAGTTTCAAGTCATCTTCCATTAAAATGGAATCAGACCAGAAATTGCATGACATCCGCGCCGGCTTGCCGCAGCTTTTGCGGCGGCCGGCCGCCGACTTCCGCCTGGCCGATACGCCGTCCGACTTTGCAAAGGAGGCATTTCCATGGCTTACAATCCGTTTGAGGACAAGTCGCTCCATCTGACCGTGCCGCCGTCCATGCCCGAGGAGCTGAAGGACCGCGAGCCGTTCAATGACGTCATCCGCCACGGCCATATTGTCACCGGCTTCCGCATAAGCCGCTCGCTGCGGCATCTTCCGGCTTGGCTGAATCGGCCGCTGCGCCTGCTGATCGCGGCCCATGTGCTGGTTTTCCTCGGGTCGGTCCTTCACGAATCCGTCGCGCTGGCGTTGGAATTGCTGCCGTTCTGAGCGTTTTTTTCTCCGATGCTGCTAGTTTCTTGCCCATATGGGTAAAAGAAGGGAATAGGAAATCCGAAGCGGAGGTCGGTGAAGATGAACGAATACCGATTGTTGGACGGAAGCCTGCTCATGACCGACGGCAAGCTGCTGCTGCTCAAGCGCCCCGGCAGGGAGCCGGAGCCGGCAACGGCGGAGGAGGCGCTGCCCGAGCTGCTGGAGCTGCTGGAAGCCCAGCGCGTCAGCAAGGTGGCGCGGCTGCAGATGGAGATCGCCCAGGCGCTGGACGAGTCGATGAAGCTTGGCGCCGAATCGGCGGCCAAGATCGTCATCGACGCCTACCGTCCGGTGCTGGACGAGCGGACGACGCAATAAGCCAAAAAGGACGAAGGCCGGGCTCCTGCTCGGCTTCGTCCTTTTTTTGATATGGAATCAAGTCTATCTGCGCAGGCTGCCGAAAAATCGCTAAAATAGGGGATGAAGACGAGCCCGGGAGGGGAGCGAGCACGGCAAGCCTTGGTTAGGCCTGCTGTTCTTGGCCTTCCGCATAGGCGGCTGCGGCCGCGGCAGGATCGTAGAACATGATCTCGATCAGATGGCCGTCGAGGTCCTCGATGCTGCGGGAGTACATGAATCCCATGTCCTGCGGATCGGCCGCCTCGGCCGCGCCGGCAGAGAGCGCCTTGCCGATCAGCTCGTCTACCTGCTCGCGGCTGTCGGCGGAGAGGGCGAGGATGAGCTCGCTCGTGCGCGCGTCGGCGATGTCCTTGCGGATGAACTTTTTGTAGAACGGGTGGATCAGCAGCATGAGGAACGTGTTCTCGTTGAGGATGACGCAGGCGCCCTCGTCGTTCGTCATCTGCTCGTTGAACTCCAGTCCAAGCGAGCGGTAGAATGCTGTGGAGCGCTCCATGTCCTGCACGGGCAGGTTGATGAAGGTCATTTTCGGCGCGTAAGCCATGTTCGATCTCTCCTTTAATCAGGCGGATTCGGGGATGAGCCTATTGTAGCCCTTCCGCCGAGGGGCCGTTTCTTCTGGATCGCCATGATGGGCAAAAAAAGACGAAAAGCGACGAGTCGCGAAAAGGGAGATGCGCAAAATGAAGCTGGAAATCATCGCGACGAGGCCGGAGGACGCGCTGGCCGCCGAGCGCGGCGGAGCGGACCGGATCGAGCTCGTCAGCGGCATGCTCGAAGGCGGGCTGACGCCGAGCATCGGGCTGGCCGAGGCGGTGGCGGAGCGGGCGTCGATCCCGGTGAACGTCATGATCCGGCCGCATAGCCTGAGCTTCCGCTACGACCGGGAAGAGCTTGCGGTGATGCGCGCGGACATCCGCGCCATCCGGCGCACGCGCGCGGCGGGCATCGTGCTCGGCGCGCTGACGGCCGAGCGGACCGTCGACGCGGCGGCGCTGGAGCTGCTGCTCGGGGAAGCTGAGCATCTGAGCGTGACGTTCCATCGCGCGTTCGACGAGGCGCGCGACCTGGAGGAAGCGCTGGCGGCGCTCGCCCGTTACCCGCAGATCGACCGCATCCTGACGTCGGGCGGCCGCCGGACCGCTCCGGAGGCGGCGCCGGAGCTGCGCCGGCTCGTGCAGGCCGCGGCGGGCACGGGCATCGAGATTCTCGCGGGCAGCGGCATCCGGGCCGTCGGATTGGAGGAGCTCGTCCGCGAGACGGGCGTCCGGGAGGTGCATGCGGGATCGTCCGTCCGCGTCGACGGGCATCCGCTGCGCCAGGTTTTGCCGGAGCGGGTGCGCGAGCTGCGGGACATCCTCGGCCGGCTGGAGGCGGAGAGGGCAGCCGCAGGCGGGAGCGGCGGCCAGCCGCCGCTCCGAAGCTGACGCGGCCGCGGCAGAGATCGTGCGCGCGCGGAAAAGGAAGGGCGAAAAGCCCTTCCCCGCCGCTGTCGAAGCGTGACTGGAAGATCAGGACGAATTTCCTGATCTTCTTTTTTTTACAAATTTTCAACCCTCGAGAACCGATGTGCATGCTACGATAGGGCCACAGTCCGCCGGGAAGGCGGCTGATTCGCAGTAGATCTCGGAGGAGGATCCGGATGAAGGACAAGCACCCGTCCCGCAGCTGGGGCAAAAGATGGATGAGCGCGCTGCTCGCGGCAGCCGTCGCGCTGCCTGCGGCGCCGCTCGCCTGGGGAGGCAGCGTCGCCCATGCCGAAGGACCCGCCGACCCGGCGCCGTTCATCAAGGCCAAGGTCGTCAACCACAATGCCGGCAAGAAGATCCTGTTCGACAACGCGCACGGCAATACGGCCGGAGCGGCCGATTGGGTCATCGACGGCGGCTTCTCGGACTTCGGCAACGCGCTCGCGCAGAACGGCTACGATGTGCAGGAGCTGCGCAAGTCCGGCCCGATCGCGCTGGCGGACCTGCAGCCGTACGACGTGTTCGTGACGGCGGAGGCGCAAGTGCCGCTGAAGGCGAGCGAGCAGGCGGCGCTGGCCGCGTACGTGGACGGGGGCGGCAGCGTCTTTTTCATCGGGGACCATTACAACGCCGACCGCAACAAGAACCGCTGGGACGGCAGCGAGGTGTACAACGGCTACCGCCGCGGAGCGTGGAGCAATCCGGCCAAAGGGATGAGCGCCGAGGAAGCCGCGTCCGCCGCGATGCAGGGCGTCGTCAGCTCCGACTGGCTGGCCGAGCAGTTCGGCATCCGCTTCCGCTACAATGCGCTCGGCGACCTGAACGCGAACGTCATCGTGCCTCCGGCGCAGTCCTTCGGCATCACGCAGGGCGTGGGAGCGGTCGCGATGCATGCCGGCTCCACGCTCGCAATCGTCGACCCGGCCAAGGCCAAGGGCATCGTCTACGTGCCGAAGACGAACCAGAAATGGGGCAGCGCCGTCGACCAGGGCGTCTACAACGGCGGCGGCGTCGAGGAAGGCCCGTACGTCGCCGTTTCCAAGAAGGGCGCAGGCAAGGCGGCGTTCATCGGCGACTCCTCGCCGGTCGAGGATGCGACGCCGAAGTACCTGCGGGAGGAGACGGGCGCGCGCAAGACGACGTATGACGGCTTCAAGGAGCAGGACGACGGCCGGCTGCTCGTCAACCTGATCGACTGGCTGTCCGTGGACGAAAGCTACACGAGCTTCGCCCAGGTGGACGGGCTGCAGCTCGACTCGCCGACGCCGCTGCTCGCGATGGAGAATCCGGCCGCGTCGACCGAGCCGCAGGCCGAGCCTTGGGCCGCGCCGAGCGCCGGCTACAAATGGTACGACCCGGCGACGTTCAAGGCCGGCTCCTACGGCTATGTCGGCGGCTCGACGCCAAGCCCGAGCGCTTCGCCGACGGCGTCGCCGAGCGGCACCCCGACGCCGACAAGCTCGCCGACGCCGGCTCCGGGCACGGTCGGCTACGGCTTCGAGGCGCAGGCCGTGCTGCCGAATTCCGGCGCCGAGTTCCCGCTGCGCGTCACGGCGAGCGGCCTGACGCCGGGACAGACGGTGTCCGGGTACAGCTTCGGCGTGTACACGACAGCGAACGGCACGCAGATCGCCCAGGTGCAGAATGCCGACGGCAGCTGGCCGAGCGCGTATGCGTACAGCGCGGCGTTCAGCCTGCAGGCGGACAGCGCGGGCTATGCGTCCAAGGAGCTGACCGTGCGGCTGAAGCCCGGCTCCAGCGGCGCGGCCAACATGCGGCTGCGGCTGAACGGCACGAACCTCAAGACCTCCCCGGCGACGCTCGGCGACGTGCCGGCGGAGCCGCTGCCGACGCCGACAGCAACGCCGCCGGCCAGCCCGAGCGCGACGCCAACGGCGACGCCGACGCCGAGCGCGACGCCGGAGCCGACGGCAACGCCGACGGCCAGCCCGGGCGCGACGCCGACGCCGACGGCCAGCGCGACGCCGAGCGTCAGCCCAAGCCCGACGCCGGCGCTGTCGATTGCCGCGGCGCGGGCGCTGCCCGCCGGCACGACCGTGACGCTGACCGGGACGGCGCTGCATGAGCCGGGCATCTACGGCGGCGGCGAGTCGTTCTACCTGCAGGACGAGAGCGGCGGCATCTACGTCTTCCAAAGCGCGCCCGGCGTCAAGGCCGGCGACCGCGTGACGCTGACCGGCCGGCTCGCCGTCTACAACACCGAGCTGGAGCTGACCGACCTGAGCGCGCTCAGCGTCGTCGGCGGCGGAGCGCCGCCGGCGGCCGCCGATGCCGCCGGCGTCTCGGACGCCAACCAAGGCACGCTCGTCTCGATCGGCGAGGCGGTCATCTCGAATCTCGCCGATGCGGCTCCGAGCGGATCGTTCGAGTTCGATGCGACGACCGATGCCGGCACCAAGACCCGTATCCGCGTCGACGTCCGCACTGGCCTGAGCCGGAGCGAGTTCGGCTACGGCAACGGCGACCGCGTCGTGCTGCAGGGCATCGCCTCGATCTTCAAGGGAACCTATCAGCTCAAGCCGCGCGGACCGGAGGATATCGCCGCCCCGGCAGACCGCATCGCGCCTTCGACCGCGCTGACGCTGTCCGGCGAGCCCAATGCGGCAGGCTGGCATCGCGAGCCGGCCGCGTTCACGCTGGCTGCGACGGATGACCGGGCCGGCGAGCTGGCGACCTTCTACACGCTGAACGGCGGGGAGCCGATCCGCTATGCGGGACCGGCGTCCGTCGAAAGCGAGGGCGAGACGACGATCCGTTACTACTCCGTCGATGCGGCCGGCAACCGCGAGGCGGCCAAAACCGCCGTCGTGCGCCTCGACCGCACCGTGCCGACCGTCCAGCTGACGCAGTCCGGCGCTCCGGTGACGGACGCTGGCTTTACGGACGAGCTGCGCTTCGAGCTCGCCGCCTCCGACGCGATCTCCGGCATCGCGGCGAGCGAGCTGCTGCTGGACGGACTGTCGATCGAGAGCGGCAGCTCGCGGCTCGCGGCCGATCTTGGACTCGGCAGCCACACGATCCGTTATGTCGTGACCGATCTTGCGGGCAACGTGGCGGAGCAGACGACGGCGTTCCAGGTGCGGGCGCAAGCGGGCGGCGCGTCCGGCGCTCCGGGCGTGCCGGTGCTGAGCGACGACAGCGGCCACAAGAACGGGCTGCGGGACGGCCAGTATGCCGTGACGATGAATTTGTGGTGGGGCGAGAACGGCTCCATTTTCCGACTCTATGAAAACGGGATGCTCGTCCGCGCCGAGGTGCTGGCGGACCGCACGCCGGCCGCCCAATCGGTCCGCACCGAGTTCAGCGGCAAGAAAAACGGCGTCTACGTCTACACGGCAGAGCTGATCAATCCGCATGGCGTCACGAAAAGCGCGCAGCTCCGCGTCGCCGTGACCGACGCCAATCCGGGCAAGCCGTCCGTGTCGCACAACAACTGGGACGGCGACGGCAGCTACCGCATCTCGGCCAATCTGTGGTGGGGCACGAACGCGACGGAGTACCGGCTGTACGAAAACGGCACGCTCATCGACGTCCAGGCGCTGAGCGCGTCGACGCCGAGCGCGCAGTCCGCGTTCACGGACCTTGCTGGCCGTGCGCCCGGCGTCTATAGCTATCGCGTCGAGCTCGTCAACGCCGCCGGCGTCACGTCGAGCGACACGATCCAGGTCGTCGTCAGCCGCTGACGTTGAAGCGTGGAGACGCGCAGCGCTTGTGGGTCTTCTAAGCGGGGAGCGAAGCCTGAGAGGAGCGAGCTCTGAGCGAAGCAGATCCTAGAGGGCGGATCCTGATAGGCGGATTCCGAGAGAAGCGGATCTTAATGAGCGGAAGGGGCGAACCCTGAGAGGCGCGGCCTTGCGGGAAGCATGGCCTCGGGTTGAAATGCGCATCGGTATCCCAGCAGAGCGCCACAGCGAAGGAAGCGGGCTCCTTAACGGCAAAAATGGCGTTAGGAAGCGCCACAGCGAAGGAAGCGAGCTCCTTAACGGCAAAAATGACGTTAGGACGCGCCGCAACGAAGAAAGCGAGCTCCTAAACGGCAAAAATGGCGTTAGGACGCGCCAGCAGCCGGCGCCGGGGCAGCCCTAAGAGTTCTTGCTCCTTAAAAAAAGCAAAACCGGCTGTCGCAGCCGGTTTTTGCTTTTTTTAGTTTCTTGAATCTGGAAGGAGGCACAAGTGGGCGGCGCCGCGCAACCCGAATTGATCGGGCTGCAGCCGCTGAACGAGGCCGCGCGAGCTATGCAACCCGATTTAATCGGGCTGCAGCCGCCAAACGAGGCCGCCCGCGCCGCGCCGCCCGATTCAGTTCGGGCTGTCCTCGCTCCATCAAGCGCCGGTCGGCGCCTGGACGCTCAGCCATTTCTTCACGTCGTCGGTGTATTTTCCGTCGTTGCGCTCGACGACCGTCAGGAAGTTTTTGACCTTCATCAGCAGCGGAGTGAAGCTGCTGGAGCTGGCGGCGTCGGCGACGGCCTTCTTGTAAGCGGCCAGCGCCTCGGCGTCGATCTTCTTGGTATCGTAGTCGAACAGCGGCGTATTGTTGCTGCCGTAGAACAGATGCGTCTTGAGCTGCTCGTAGCGCTCGCTCACCGCCTTGTAGCGGTTCGAGCTCCTGTACTGCAGCAGGAACTTCTCCGCGTCGAGATCGCGCTGCAGCAGCTCGCCCCAGCCGATGACGAGACCGGCGTCGCGCAGCGTCGGCTTGCGCACCTCGTCGGCCATCAGCTTGACGTACAGCTGGATGTCGGCGGTGACGCGGCTTTTCCAGTTCTCGTACAGCGGGTAGTTGATCACCGGGAAAAACATGCCCTCCGCCGTCGCGACGGCATAGCCCTGATCGCGAGAATCGGCCAGCAGCTTGCGGACGCTCTCGCCCTTCGCATGCTTCAGCAGCGATGTATACGTGCCGCTGCCGCCCGCCCTCCAGGCGTCGTCGATCGCCTTTTGCACGCCGCTCTGCTCATAGCGATGCTGCAGCTTGCCGAGCGCGGCGTTTTGGGCGTTCTCAAGGCGCAGCGCCATCATCGAGGCGGTCCAGCTGTCGACCTTGGACAGATGGTTGTTCAGGTAGTTGACGGCTCGGGCGAGATTGCCGGAGGCGAGGATCGAGATGTACTCCCGGTAGTGCTGCTGGGACGAGGACGCTTCAGTCACGGCCGTAATGGCCGCATGGCCCGGCGCCGGGGCCGGCTGGCCCTGCAGCGCGAAGGCGGAGCCGGCTCCGCCAGCCGTCAGCGACAGGACGAGCAGCGATGCGGCTGTCGTTTTCAACCTCTTTTTCATGATGATCTCCTCCTGTGTTGGATGGGATGCTGCGGTTGCTCTCTCAGACGGTTCTTACACGAGAAGGTTGCAGGGCAATCACGGACACGGGCCGCGCATCCCTTGACCGGCAAGCGATTAAGTGCGATAACCAGTAGCAGGATCAACCATTCGGGAGGTAAACGATGAACCACGAAAAGCTTCTGCGGATCGGCCTCGGCTACCCCGGCGCGAGCGTGAAAACCCCGTTCGACCCGCATATGCCGGTGCTGTTCGTGAAGGACAAGATGTTCGCCCTGCTCGGCTCCACCGGAGGGGTCGAGAGCGTCAATCTCAAGGTCAGTCCGGACGAGGCGTGGCTGCAGCGGGAGACGTACCCGGACGCAGTGCTGCCGGGCTATCACATGAACAAGCGGCACTGGAACACCGTCGTGCTCGGCGGCGCCGTGCCGGACGACGTCGTGGAGGGCATGCTCCAGGAGAGCTATCTGCTCGTCGTGGCGGGCTTGCCCAAGGCGGTTCGAGCCGAGCTGGCGGCCAGCTTGAAGCGGGCGTTTCCGGATCGCGGCGATTAGGTGGAAGCGGAACGAGGTAAGGGAAGGGAAAGGAGCTTGCTGCTCAGGCAGGCTTTTTTGCTATTTCACCGACAACGAGGGAGGAGCAATCCCATGACCATGAAAACGAGAAAAGCGGCCGTGCTGCTGCTCGGAGCCTCGATCGCGCTCGCCGCCTGCTCCAACGCGACGAACGAGCCGAGCCCGTCCCCGACGGCCGCGGCTCCATCGCCGCAAGCGTCGGCGAGCGTGCAGCCGTCGGGGGCGGCGCCGCCCGCCGAGACCGGCGGCACGGACAATGCCGGCAGCGGGGCCGAGGCCGGAGCCGTCCGCTATTTCGGCGAGTGGAAGGTGACCGGCGACGTGGCCAGCACGCCCGTATCCGCCGGACCGGATGAATCCCTGATCGGCCAGGAGGCGTCCTTCTCCAAGGAATCGGCCCGCTTCGGCGACGCCGAGACGGCGAATCCCGTGTACGAGGAGAAGTCCTTGACCGCCGAGCAGTTCGCTCAGGATTACCGGATGCAGCTGAGCGATCTCGGCATCGAAGGAGAGTCGGCGCAGACAGTCGAGATCAAAGATTTCGCGGGACCAAGCGGCACGTTCTTCATCAAGGACGAGTCGACGCTGTTGATGATTCTGGACGGCGTATTCTACGAGCTGAGCCGGGCGTGAGCGGCTGAACGGCCCCAAAAGGGCTGTCCTCGACGGTCAACGAGTTTGACCGGGGACAGCCCTTTTTTGATTTTCCGACGAAACGGCGAAGCTCCGCCTACCGGGTCTGCTGCTCCGTCGTAATCATCCAGTTCACGCCGAAGCGATCCGTCAGCTGGCCGAACAGCGTGCCCCAGAACGCCTGCTCGAGCGGATGGTAGATTTGGCCGTCCTGCGACAAGCGGTCAAAGGCGCTGCGCGCATCCGCGTCGTCCGTGAACTCCAGCGACAGGAACGTATGGCTGCCCGGCTGCGGCGTCAGGATGCCGTCACATAGGAAAAACGTCACGCCGCCGGCGACGATCGTCATGTGGAGCACCTTGTCCGAGGCGTCCGGTCCGGCGCCGGGCATCTGGTCATGCGTCATGACGTTCAGAATTTCGCCGCCGAGCGCTTCGATATAAAATTCCGCCTGCTGACGGGCGTTGACGGACATGAGGTACGGAGTAAGCTTGGCCATGGAGGATTCCAACCTTTCGAAGGGGAGTGTGCTTTCACGTCTAAGCATAACCGAACCAGGGGAGGCGGATTTCTTCCGGATCGCCATCCTGACGGAAGGCGTCCGGCGGACCGATCGTCCGGCTCGAGACTCTTTGTGCGCGGAGCCTCATTCCGGCGGAGCGCCGGATCGGGTACAATACAGGCAAGCGATTGTCCATTTTCAACCATGTATGCGCTACCATATGAAAAGAACCGAAAGGACGGACGCGATGGAAGCCTACACGCGCGCGCTCATCGAAAGGATGGGCATGCTGCTCATCCTGATGTTCATCATGACCCGGCTGCCGCTGTTCCGCATGCTGCTCGACCGCGCCGTCACACTGCGGACGGGATTGCTGCACGCCGTCATGTTCGGCCTCATCGGCATCGCCGGCACGCATGCGGGCGTGCTGGCGGGACCGGGCGGCATGGACGCCGCCTTCTGGATCCGCGAGGCGCGGCCCGATCAGCTGCTGGCGCACTCGGCGCTGATCGGCGTCGTGCTTGGCGGGCTGCTCGGCGGAGCGAGCGTCGGGGCCGGAGCGGGCCTCATCGCCGGCGCGTACGCCGCCTCGCTCGGCGGGATGGCCGCGGAGGCCTACCTCATCTCCACGCCGATCATCGGGCTGCTTGCCGGGCTGGTCGCGCGCTTCTTCTATGAAGAGCGGATCATCGCGCCGATCAAGGCGTTTTTCATCGGCGTGTTCGCCCCGATCCTGCAGATGGGCGTCATCCTCATCGCCACGACCGCGTCGCCGGAGTCGATCCGCCTCGTCAACGAGATCGGCATGCCGATGGTCATCTCCAGCAGCCTCGGCATCGCCTTGTTCGTCGCGATGATTCAGGTCGCGCTCGGCGAGCAGGAGCGCGCCGGGGCGGCGGAAACGCAGCGGGCGCTCGCGGTCGCCGGCACGGTGCTGCCGCATCTGGAAGGCCAGCTCACGCCCGACCGGGCGGCCGCCGCGGCCCGCGAGCTCGCGAGCGCGCTCGGAGTCGACGCGGTCGCCGTGGCGGATACGGCCGCCGTGCTGGCGCATTGCGGTCCCGGCGCGGAGCGGTTCCGGCCCGAGCATCCGCTCGCCTCGGCGCTGTGCCGACGCGCGCTGCAAGAGGACCGGGTGCTCGTCGCCGAGCCGACGCGGACGGAGGAGGAGCCGCCGCATCCGGCAGGGGGAAGGCTGCGGCAGCGGGCCGCGGCGCTCGCCAGGCGCGGCGTGCTGGAGAGCAAGCAGGGGCCGGGCGCCGTCGTGCTCATCCCGTTCCGGCAGGCCGGCCAGCCGGTCGGCGCGCTGCAGCTGTTCTACCGCAGCCGCCGGCAGGTGCGGCGCATCGAGGAGGAGTTCGCGGCGGGCCTCGCCCGCCTGCTCTCGACGCAGCTGACGCTGTCGCGGGCGGCGGAGCTGGAGGTGCTGACCAAGGACGCCGAGCTGAGGGCGCTGCAGGCGCAGATCCATCCTCATTTTCTGTTCAACACGCTTAATTCCATCGTTACGCTTATCCGCACCGCGCCGGACGACGCGCGGCAGCTGACGCGGCAGCTCGCGCAGTTCATGCGGGCGAGCCTGCGCACGGCGCACTCGCCGCTCATCCCGCTGAGCCAGGAGCTGGAGCATCTCGGCGCGTATCTGGACATCCTGCGCGTGCGCTTCGGCGACCAGATGGAGCTGCGGGGCCTCTCGGGCGACGGGCTGCCCGATGCGTTCATCCCGCCGTCGACGCTGCAGCCGCTCGTGGAAAACTGCATCCGCCACGGACTGGCGAGCCGGCCGGCCGGCGGAGCGGCTGCCGTCGAAGCGGAGGCGGATGCGGAAGGGATCCTCATTTCCGTGCGGGACAACGGCACCGGCATCCGGGCGGAGCTGCTGCCGCTGCTAGGGGCCGCGCCGCTGGCGACGCTGGAGGCGGTGCCGCAGGCGCCGCTCGGCGCAGCGTCGCAGGCGCCGCTGCAAGCCGGGCCCCGCGCCGCGCCGGACGCTAAGCCTCCGGCCGCAGAGCCGGACGCGGCGGGGGCGAGCAACGGTCTCGGCGTGTACAACGTCAATCAGCGGCTCATCCGGCTCGTCGGAGCGGAGGCTGCGCTCGTATATGAGAATCTGCCCGAGGGCGGGAGCCGCGTGACGTTCCGGCTGCCGCGGGCGAGGAGGGATGCGGATTGAGAGACTTGGAGAAAGGCACGGGGCGATCGCTGACCGTGCTCATCGCCGACGACGAGCGGCTCGCGCGGGAGGAGCTCGTCTACCTGCTGTCGCGGGAGGCCGGCGTAGAGCTGGTCGGCCAGGCGTGCAGCGGGCGCGAGGCGCTGGAGCAGGCCCGCCGCCTGCGGCCGGACGCGCTGTTCCTCGACGTGGAGATGCCGGAGGGCAGCGGCCTGCAGGCGGCTCGGCGGCTGCGGGAGGAGGGCTCCGCGCCGATGATCGTGTTCACGACTGCCTACGACCGCTATGCGGTGGAGGCGTTCGGCGTCGAGGCGGTCGACTACCTGCTCAAGCCGTACGAGGAGGAGCGGCTGCGCGAAGCGCTGGCCCGGCTGCGGCAGCGCAAGGAAGCGGGGACGGAGCCGGCGAGCCGGGAGGACGGGCCGGCAGGCGGCATGTTGCCGGAGACGGAGGGCGGCGCGGATCGCCCGCTCGCCGAGGCGGCGGCCGGAGCGGACTTGTCCGCCGCCCCGTCTTTGGAGGGCTCGGTCCGGCCGTCCGGTCAGCAAGAGGGCGAGGCGGCCTCGGCCGCCGCTTCTCCCGCCGCCGGAGCCGTCCCGAGAATCGATCACGCTGGCATAGATCCAGCCGCCTCCGTTCCGCGCAAGGCGCGGCTGCTCGTCGAGGACGGCGGCCGCATGGTCGTGCTTGACGCGGCGCTGCTGCTGTACGCCGCCAAGGAGGACAAGTCCACGCGCCTGCGCATGGCCGACGGCTCGGACCATTTCACCCGGCAGACGCTGCAGGAGCTGGAGGAACGGCTCGGCCGCGGCTTTTTTCGCCCGCATCGCAGCTATCTCGTCCATCTCGACTATATCAAGGAGATCGAGCCCTGGTTCAACGGTGCGTACAATCTGGTGCTGAAGCATGCCGAGGGAGAGCGCATTCCGGTCTCGCGCGCAGCCGCGAAGGACATGCTGCGGCTGCTGGAAGGAAGCTGAGCGGATGCGTCTGGCGGCGCAGCGCCCCCTGCCTGACCCTAACGATACCAGCAAGCGCTATTTGGCGGTTTGGATGGCTTTTTCGGAGCTATCGATACGGAGGAGCGCTATTTTGTCGAAAAAGCGGCTTTGGGAGCGACTTGGGCAGCAATAAGGCCTGTCCGTATCGTTAGCATTCCATTCGGCGCGAATCGGAAGGAATAAGGGCTGTGAGTATCATTAGCTGGCGGAGCAGGCGAATGGGAACGCCCGACTCGCTCGTCGCGATGGGCGGCGGGACTGGCGGCGCAGCGCGACTGGCGCACAGCGTGGCCCTCCCTGCAGGATCATTCTCGACCCTAATGCGGCCAGAACGCTCTGTTCGCTCGCTGGCGAGTCAAGTTTGAATTTCCAACCGTTCGCGCCCCGATTCCGACGTTTCGCGCCGACCCCGTTCCTTCTTCGCCCGACGCTCGCTATAGTTATAGGGAAGCGTTTTCATAAAGGAGGAAGTCCGGTGTCCAAACTGACGTACACGGATGTAGCCCATTCGGATTCGTTCCGCAGGCTGCTTCGCAAGAAGAAACAGTTTCTGCTTCCCATGAGCGTTTTCTTCCTGGCCTTCTACTTCACGCTCCCGCTCCTGACCGCCTTCTCGACCGTGCTCAACGAGCCGGCCGTCGGTCCCGTCTCCTGGGCGTGGCTGCTCGCCAGCGCGCAGTTCATCATGACGTGGGCGCTCTGCATCATCTACACCCGCAGGGCCGCCCGCTTCGACGAGATGGTCGAAGCCATCAAGGCCGAGGTCGCCGAGCGCGGCCAAGCCCCGGACAAGAAAGGACGGAAGACGTCATGAACACCGCGTTCCTGCTGTTCCTGCTGATCGTGCTCGGCACGCTCGTCATCACCTACTACGCCTCCAAAAAAACGAAGACCGCCAATGAATTCTACACCGCCGGAGGCGGACTGACCGGCTGGCAGAACGGGCTCGCGATCGCGGGCGACTACATGTCCGCGGCCTCGTTCCTCGGCATCGCCGGCATGATCGCGCTGTTCGGCTTCGACGGCTTCTTCTACAGCATCGGCTTCCTCGTCGCCTATCTCGTCGTGCTGTACCTGGTCGCCGAGCCGCTGCGCAACCTCGGCCGCTACACAATGGCCGACATGATCGCCGCGCGCTTCAACCAGGCGAAGATCCGCGGCGTCGCCGCGCTCAACTCGATCGTCATCTCGATCTTCTACATGATCGCGCAGCTCGTCGGCGCGGGCGGCCTGATCGCCCTGCTCATCCCGAGCCTCGACTATACGACGAGCGTGCTCATTGTGGGCGTGCTCATGACCGTCTACGTCGTCTTCGGCGGCATGACGGCGACGAGCTGGGTGCAGATCATCAAGTGCGTGCTGCTCATGGCCGGCACGCTCATCATCTCGCTCATCGTATTCGCCAAGTTCGACTTCAACGTCGGCCATATGTTCACCGAGATGAAGACGGCCACCGGCCTCGGTGAGGCGTTCCTCAATCCGGGCAACAAGTTCACGAACGGGCTCGACACGATCTCGCTCAACCTGGCGCTTGTGCTCGGCACCGCCGGCCTGCCGCATATCCTGATCCGCTTCTTCACGGTCAAGGACGCGCCGACCGCGCGCAAGTCCGTCGTCGTCGCGACCTGGATCATCGGCGTCTTCTACGTCATGACGCTGTTCCTCGGCTTCGGCGCAGCCGCCTTCGTCGGCGAGGCCGCGATCGTCGAGGCCAACGCCGCCGGCAACATGGCCGCGCCGCTGCTCGCCAAGGTGCTCGGAGGCGAGTTCCTGTTCGCCTTTGTCTCCGCTGTCGCCTTCGCCACGATCCTCGCGGTCGTCGCGGGACTCGTCCTGTCAGCCGCCTCGGCCTTCTCGCATGACTTCTACAACCATATCCTGCGCAAAGGCAAGGCCAAGGAGAAGGAGCAGGTGCGCATGGCCAAGTACGCCTCCGTCGGCGTCGCCATCGTCTCGATCCTCCTGGCGCTGTTCGCGCAGAAGCTGAACGTCGCCTTCCTCGTCTCGCTGGCGTTCGCCGTCGCGGCAAGCGCGAACCTGCCGGTCATCCTGTTCACCGTGTTCTGGAAGCGGTTCAACACCGCCGGCGCGGTCACCGGCATGCTGACCGGCCTTATCTCGGCCCTGTTCCTCGTCATGATCAGCCCGAACGTCTGGAATCCGGTCGCGGGCAAGGCGATCCTCGTCGGCACGCCGCTCATCGACCTGACCAACCCGGGCATCATCTCGATCCCGCTCGGCTTCCTCGGCGCCTTCCTCGGCACGTACTTCTCGTCCCGGACGGACGAGGCCAAGTTCGACGAGGTGCTCGTCAAGGCCAACACCGGCATCGCGGAGCTGCCGACGTCGAACTGACTGCCGCAGCCGCAGGGAGCGCGCGCATAATTTTCCGCATCCGATCCACCCTAGGAGAGAGCTTACATTGACTCCGGGGAGTGTTGGACATGGCAAAGGAAAAGCGGCCGCAAGCCGCGCGAAGGGCGGCGCTGAAGGCGCTGCTGGCGGCGTCGGCTGCGCTGGCGGCGAGCTGCGGCACGCAGGCGGAGCGGCCGTACGACGAGGCGCGCATGAAGATGCAGCAGGTCTCGCAGCAGCTGGAAGCGGGCACGATCGTCGTCGGAAAGACGCGCGTCACCGGCGTGCCGATGGCGACGGGCGCGGATGGCCAAGTATGGCTGCCGATCGAGCATGCCGCGCGGGCGCTCAACATGCAGGTGCGCGAGCTGCGCGACGGCTACGCGATCGGCGATACCGACGCGGCCTATCGGCTGCGGCTTGGCGACCGCAACGCGATGAGCGGCGGCCGCGTCGTGCAGCTGCCGTCCGCGCCGCAGTCGATCGGCGGCAAGTCGAGCGTGTCGGCGGAATCGCTGACGGCGCTGCTCGAGACGCCGGTGCGCTGGAACGCGCAGTCGCGCGAGCTCCGGTTCACGCCGATCCAGGACAGCGCCAAGAGCAGCACGCAGCGCGGCATCTCGATGCAGATGAGCGAAACGTCGCGGCCGCAGACGATCGGCGGCAGATACGGCACGCTGTCGGCCGCCGATGCGGACAAGCTGCTGTCGCTCGCGCGCCGCTTCCTCGGCACACCGTACGATTTCGGCAGCGGCACGTACGAGAGCACGAAGCGCTTCGACTGCTCGTCGTTCACCCAGTATGTGTTCGAGAAGGTCGGCGTATCCTTGCCGCGCACGTCGAGGGAGCAGGGACAGCTGGGAAGGAGCGTATCCCAAAGCGATCTTCAGCCGGGCGATCTGCTCTTCTTCTACACGCCGGGCCGCTTCGACAGCAACAAGGTCGTCGGCCATGTCAGCATCTTCGCGGGCAACGGCAAGATGATCCACACCTACGGCGATCCGGGCGTCGTCATCGACGAGTTCAACGACTATTGGAAAGGCCGCTTCCTTTTCGCGAAGCGGGTGCTTTAAGCAGGACCTTGAAAGGAGGGGCTGTCCACGGGCGTCGACGCGACGACCTCGGACGGCTCCTTTTTCCAAATTAGCATCGCTGCGCGGAGCAGCCGCGGCTAAGGTTGACAACCGCTGCAATTTCTATTATCTTTAATTTAAGATATTTGAATTAAAGAAGAAACGAAAGTGGGATGCCGTCATGAAGGACGAAATGGATCGGGAGCTGAACGAAACGACAGGGGGACCCGGCGCGCCAGAAGCGACGGGCGCAGACGCGGCGCCTGGCTCAGCGGATGCCGCTGCGGACCGGGAGCTTTCGCTCAAGGTGTTCGTCGTCCTCTCCAAGGCGTACCGCTCCGTGATGGATCCGGCGATTCGCGACATGAAGGGCTACGGCTTGTCGCCTTCCGAGTTCACCGTGCTGGAGGTCCTCTACAATAAAGGACGCATCCCGCTGCAGCAGATCGGCGAGAAGATCCTCGTCACGAGCGGCAGCGTCACCTACAACATCGACAAGCTCGAGAAGAAAGGGCTGCTGCGGCGCATCCCGTCTCCGGATGACCGCCGCGTGACGTTCGCAGAGCTGACGGACGAGGGACGGCAGCTGTTCGATTCGATCTTTCCCTCCCACGCGGAGCATATCCACCGGCTGACCGGCGCGCTCGACACGGAGGAGAAGCGGCAGTTGTCCGAGCTGCTCAAGAAGCTCGGCAAAGGGGCGGAGGCCGGGTAGGAGCGGAAGGGGCGGGCGCAGACGCGCATTCCTGCCCGCCGCGCCGCGCGCATTGCATAATTCGCCGCTTCAGGTCTAATACTTTAACTTTAAGATAATAGGGAGGCATCATTCATGAAGCCTGTGACGAAAGGCATCCACCACATCACCGCGTTCGCGACCGACCCGCAGGGCATCGTCGACTTCTATGCCGGCGTGCTCGGGCTGCGGATGGTCAAAAAGACGATCAACTTCGACGCGCCGGAAGTATACCATCTGTACTTCGGCGACGAGGGCGGCTCGCCGGGCACGATCCTGACGTTCTTCCCGCATCCGGGCTCGCGCAAGGGCCGGATCGGCGGCGGCCAGGTCGGCATCACGACGCTCAGCGTCCCGGTCGGCGCGCTGCCGTACTGGGAGGAGCGGCTGGCCGGCTTCGGCGTCGAGGCGCGGCGGACCGAGCGCTTCGGCGAGACGTTCCTGCAGTTCGCGGACCGCGAAGGCATGCGGCTGGAAATCGTCGAGCGCGAGGAAGGCCCGCTGAATACATGGGGCTTCGCGGACATTCCGGCGGATCGCGCGATCAAGGGCTTCGGCGGCGCCGTGCTCTACAGCACGGACAGCGCAGGCACCCGGCGCACGCTCGTCGGCACGCTCGGCCTGACGCCGGACGGCGAGCAGGACGGCTATGCCCGCTTCCGCGGCGAAGGCGAGCTCGGCAACGTCATCGACGTGCCGGTCGGAGACATGGACTGGGGCAATGGCGGCGCGGGCACGGTCCACCACATCGCCTGGCGCGCCAAGGATTTCGACGAGCATGAGGAGTGGCGCAAAGCCGCGGCGGCAGCGGGCTTCCAGCCGACTCCGGTCATCGACCGCCAGTATTTCAACGCCGTGTACTTCCGCGAGAGCGGGGGCATCCTGTTCGAGATCGCGACGGATCCTCCCGGCTTCGCGGTCGACGAGCCGGCCGAGGAGATGGGCGCCAAGCTGATGCTGCCGTCCTGGTACGAGCCGCATCGCCAGCAGATCGAGGACGGCTTGCTGCCGATCGAGGTCCGCAAGCTGAAGGAGGGACAACAATGAGCCTGGACATGATCCACGTTTACCAAGAAGGCAAAAACCCGGCGGCTCCGACGCTCGTGCTGCTGCATGGCACGGGCGGCAACGAGCATGATCTGCTCGGCCTCGGCGCGATGATCTCGCCCGATTCGGCGCTGCTGTCCGTTCGGGGCAAGGTGCTCGAGAACGGCATGCCCCGCTTTTTCCGCCGGCTGGCGGAAGGCGTCTTCGACGAGGAGGATCTCGTGCTGCGCACCGGCGAGCTCCATGCGTTCCTGGATGCGGCGGCGGCCGAATACGGCCTCGACCGGAGCAATATGGTCGCGGTCGGCTACTCCAACGGCGCGAACATCGCGGCGAGCCTGATCTTTCATGAGCAGGAGTCGTTCCGCGGCGCGGCGCTGCATCACCCGATGGTGCCCCGGCGCGGCCTGCAGCTGCCGGCGCTCGGCGGCATGCCGGTATTCATCGGAGCGGGAGCGAACGACCGCATCTGCCCGCCGCATGAGACGGAGGAGCTGACGGAGCTGCTGCGCGGAGCGGGCGCCGAGGTCGAGGTGCATTGGGAAAACTACGGCCACCAGCTGACGGGCACGGAAGCCCGGGCGGCGGCGGAATGGTTCAAGCGGACGTTCGGCCAGGCGGGACAGAACTGAGCGGAGGAGGAAACGACAATGGCGGCAAACGGACTTAAAGGCATCCACCACGTCTCGGCCATGACGGCCCGAGCGGCGAACAACTACGATTTCTACACGCAGGTCATGGGCATGCGGCTCGTCAAGAAGACGGTCAACCAGGACGACACGAGCATGTACCATCTGTTCTACGGCGATGAAAAAGGCAATCCCGGCACGGAGCTGACCTTCTTCGAGCTCCCGATGATGGGGCGCAACCGGGACGGCGTCTCCAGCATCTCGACGACGTCGCTGCGCATCCCGACCGACGCCTCGATCGGCTGGTGGATCGACCGCTTCGACCGGCTCGGCGTCGAGCATGACGAGCCGCAGGAGCGCGACGGGAAGCTGACGCTCGACTTTCGCGATCCGGAAGGGCAGCGCATGCGGCTGGTCTCCGACGAGCGCAACGTCGGCGTGCCGGCCGGCGTCGCCTGGGAAGGCGGCCCGGTGCCGCCGGAGCACGGCGTGCTCGGGCTCGGCCCGGTGCGGCTCACCGTGGCGGACGCAGAGCCGACGCTGCGGGTGCTGACGGAGCTGATGGGCTTCCGCCGCAAAAGCGCCTATCCGGCCGACGTGCCGGGACAGCCGGACATCGTCGTCGTCGAGGTCGCCGAGGGCGGCAGCGGCGCCGAGGTGCATGTCGAGGAGCGCCACGACCTCGACCGCGAGCGGCTCGGCCGCGGCGGCGTGCACCATGTCGCGTTCCGCGTCGAGGACGAAGAGGCGCTGCGCGAGTGGGTGGAGCGCATCGGGCAGGCGGGCTTCGGCAACTCGGGCTATGTGGACCGGTATTACTTCCGGTCGCTGTACTTCCGCGAGCCCAGCGGCATCCTGTTCGAGCTGGCGACCGACGGTCCCGGCTTCGACACCGACGAGCCGCTGGACAGCCTCGGCGAGGCGCTGGCGCTGCCCCCGTTCCTCGAGCCGAAGCGCGAGGCGATCGAGGCGAGGCTGAAGCCGCTGTCGACGGCGAAGGGCTGAAGAGTCGGGAATGAAAAAGAAGCGTCTTCCGAGGAAGGCGCTTTTTTTGTTGCTGCCTGTCGGGCTGGTTCTACCGTCAACCCGTGTACTCCCTGCCGCTATCTATGTATTCTTTTACAAAGAGCAAAGCGTCTCGCAAAGTTCTGACCGTCCAGTTTTCTCTCCGTTTCCTTCGATCAGCGGGATCATAGTGATGATGATGAGGTTCGGTCTCAGTTCGGTATTCCTCAGGTGTCCCGGGCGCGTCATGCGGCTCGTTTCCCCAGGAAGAGATATGAGTGGCCTGAATGCCGCCTTTAGGCAGGATGCGTTTCCATTGATAGTCCTATTTTTCTACGCAGCCCTGATCGTCGTATTTTTCATAAGCCCTCAGTCCGGTAATTCCATGAATGGGATGTTCCTTTAAGGGAAAAACGACTTCGAGCCGTTTACGGTCCATCCTAAAATCGGCATAGATGGACTCTCTGTCCTGAAATCTTTCATACGTTTGAAAAAGATCATGGAACTCTTCAAGAAGCTCCGGAATATCTGCAGGGAATAGGAGCGAGGGAGCATTCGTTTTCCTCACTTGCCCCCTCCTGTGTCTTTTAAAATTTCAGTTATTTCTTCCGTTAGATCCTTCCATCGGTAATAGTCGGTCGGATCATCCATTTCATCTCCGTCATATTCAGCAAAAGCTTCGTGAACCGTTGCCGCCCCATAACGAATTTGGTACTCCGCAATTTC
Source organism: Paenibacillus sp. B01 (assembly GCF_009649995.1). NCBI lineage: Bacteria > Bacillati > Bacillota > Bacilli > Caryophanales > Paenibacillaceae > Paenibacillus > Paenibacillus sp. B01. Next base: position 881,589 of record NZ_CP045802.1, read on the forward strand.
TTTGTAAATTTCTCCCAATCGTTCGGCAGGCTTTTGATGAAGGCGCTTTTTCTTTTGTCCGATCAATTGCATGAGAACGCCATAAACAGGATCCTTCAGCAACTCCACGGCATGTTTAGGGATTTTATTTTGAGATCCGTTATCCAAACATTCCAGTCCCTGTTTGATGTACTTGTGCAGCGTGACGGTCGATATGCCAAGCGCTTCTGCTGCTTCAGATGGCTTCATCAAGTAGCTTTTCTGGTAGGAGAACTCGATGAAATCGCCGCCCAGTTCGTAATACCAAAGTTCAAAGTCGATCTTCAGTTTGCCGAAATCCATGTCGGAAGCAGGCAGATCCAACTGGTACAGGCGATCCAGCCACTTGAACAATTTATTTTTATGGGTGGAGGAGAATAAATGACTTGTCGAAAACAAAAACGGCTTGATGGAAATGCCAACTAGCTGTTCAGGAAACAACGTGGATAAGCTGGCAAGCAGTTTCGTGAAAACATAATCCGTTTCTTTTTCCAACAGAACTGGATTTTGTTCATGATAGGCCATTTCGATTTGTTCTTGAGCATAATCAAAGACAGCCCTGCTCATATGCATCAGCTCCTTCATCTCCTTCCATTTTACTTCATTTGTTTGTGATTTTTCAATATCCATAATAAACGTTATATGCAAAACGACAACTTAAAATACCTCCAAAAAAATCCCCTCGAATCGAGGCGATCGAGGCGATCGAGGCGAAGCTGAAGCCGCTGCCGACAGCGAAGGGCTGAAGGGTCGGGAATGAAAAAGAAGCGTCTTCCTCGGAAGGCGCTTCTTTTTTAATTGATGCTGATGAAGGAAGGGATGTGAAAAGGTTGAATCCGCTTATTACGGGAGTTTTATTTCGAGCATACAGTCTTTGAATCGTACTCTGGCAGCTCGTCAGATTCAAGCTTTTGTCCATGATCCTCCAAAAGAGTACAGGAGTTCAAACGACTTTATAAATCAAATTCAAATGCAATAAGCATTGAAGCATATGGAATCCTAGCGGAATAGCCTTTGAATAGTCTTGAACGAGTGGGGAAACTCGCGCTTTAAGGAGTTTTTAACGAAAACGTTCATCCCGACAGGGTAGAGTCGTCCGTTTCCGCTCGGCGGCGCATCGCGGATGGCGCCGTCATCTTCTGTTCTACGCTTCGAGCGAGCTTGATCGCGCCTTGATCGATGTGCTTCATGTAAAAATGCGACAGGATGAACAAGGGCGGCATAGAAGCCGCGAACGTAATCGCATAGGCGATGTTGTAGCCGAAGTGGGCCATCGCCTTGCTGAACACGTACGCGGAAAACGTCGTCAGGACCGTGAAATGGACGAGGTAGAGCGAAAAGGACACTTTTCCTAAATAAGCGAACGGTCTCCATGCCAAAAGAAGCTGCAGCGGCTTCAGCCGCTGCAGGGCAAACAGGATCATGGCCGCGCCTGCGGTGCGAGCGAGCAGCCGGGAATTCAGGTCGAGCTGAATCCATCCATTGATCAAGGCGGTCGTGGCCGCAATCGGCTCGTACATCGTTCCTTTCAGTGGGATGTAGGGCGCTGAACCGAGATAGATTCCTGCGGCCAGCACGAGCAGGGTCGACCTCGTCCGGCGGATCCATCTGCCACGGAGCAGATCGGCCAGCAGCATTCCCCACAGAAAAGCGACGAAGTAAGTCTGGATGAACGCGAGGGACAGCACCGCATAGACGATCCATCTTCTTTTCGCTCGACCGAAAAGGGCGATGAAGCCGAAAATGAGGAAGGAGCCCAGCAATTCATAGCTCATTGTCCACAGGACGGGATTGTAGGGGTGGCTTTCAAAGCGGAAAAACGGATCAAAGACCGCTGCTTTGATGACGGTGTAAAGATGCTGGTCCAGAGCATAGTAGTCCTTTTTCATGTCCGTCCCAGTCGCTTCCCATATGTCCTGGAGATGAAAAGCATGCGTCATCAAGCCGAGGTAGACAAGGCCTACGGACGCCGCAGCCGGCACGGCAAGACGGAGGTAACGGCGGACGGCACTGGATTGCAGCGATTGGAGAAAAGCTTCCGGATCAAGCTGTCGCTCGAAAAAGCGCACGCTGAGCACGTATCCGCTGAGCACGAAAAACAAGCATACGGCGAATTGGCCGTTGTAAAACAGGTTGAGCGGAGTCTGTCCGTACCCGACATCCCACTGCGAATGGGCCTGCTGCGGATTGCCGCTGAGCGCAGCGGGATAGAATACCTGCATATAGTGCGAAATCACGACGGCAAAGGCCGCCAGTCCGCGCAAGCCATCCAAATAGACGAGCTTGTTGTCTAAAGAAACATCGTTCATGGCGTTCGTTGTCCACCCGGAATGTTTTACCTTACCTTAACACCCGTATTATGGATTTTAAACCCAAATGAGGAAATGCTAATGAATCTTTGTGTGAAACTCTACGGCTTCACGCCCCCGAACACGGCGAGCTCGAACCACTTGAACCAGCAGTCGGCGTGGGCGAAGCCGATCCTCTGCAGCGTCTCGCCCTGCTCGAACGCCGGCTCCAGCCGGTTGTCGGCCTTGTCCCGCGCCGAACGGAATGCCCCCGCCACTTCCTGCAAATCATGCTCCGTCACCTGATCCAGCTTCCAGGACGTGTCCGCCACGCCGCTACTCCGCCGCGGAGGCGGATGGCGCCGCTGCCGCCGCGCCCCCGGTCACAGCGGTGCCTGCCGCTTGCTCCGACGATGCCCCCGCTGCTTGCTCGCTGCCGCCTGCCCCGACGTTGAAGCTGCCGCCGCGTGCTCTGCGACTTGCCCCGTTGCCGCCTGCTCCGCGCCCTCGTTCGCCGCCGCTTGCTCCGCCGTCGTCCCGGCCCCCTCGTCCAGCAGCGCCGCGTTGACCGCGTTCAGGAACGCGCCTGCGCTCGCCTTGATGATGTCGGTGTCCATCGCCCGGCCGGAGTAGGAGCGGCCGCCGACCGCGAGCCGGATGTTGACGCGTCCGATCGCTTCCTTGCCGCGCGACAGGCTGCTGATCTTGTAGTCCTTCAGCTCCGCGTCGATGCCGACGAGCTGGCGCAGCACGGTGTACAGCGCGTCGATCGGGCCGTCGCCGACGGCACTGCCCTTCACCGCCTCGCCGCCCTTGCGCAGCTGCACGGTCGCGGTCGGGTACAGGTCGTTCGTGATGACCTGGAACGAATCGAGCTCGTACAGCTCCTTGCCGCCGCTGCGGGACGCGCCGGACCGGCTGGAGGCGAGGTAATAGACGTCATGGTCGTACACCTCCTTCTTGGTGTCGGCCAGCTCCAGGAACTGCGCGAAAAGCGCCTCGAACTCAGCCCCGTCCGAGGTGTCGAAGCCCATTTTTTCCACCGCATGCTTGAACGCATGCCGGCCGGAGCGGGCGGTCAGCACGAGCTCCATGCTGTCCGCGCCGACGTCCTCGGGCGACATGATCTCGTACACGTTCTTGTCCTTGAGCAGGCCGTCCTGGTGGATGCCGGAGGAGTGGGCAAAGGCGTTCTCCCCGGTGATCGCCTTGTTGACCTGCACGTCGAGGCCGGTCAGATGGGTGAGCAGGCGCGAGCTGCGGATCAGCTCCTTCGTGTTGATGCTCGTCTGCGCCCGGTAGAAGCTCTCCCGCACCTTCAGCCCCATGACGACCTCCTCCAGCGAGGTGTTGCCGGCGCGCTCGCCGAGTCCGTTGATCGTCACCTCGACCTTGTCGGCGCCGCCGCGGATCGCGCTCAGCGTGTTGGCCGTCGCCAGGCCGAGGTCGTTGTGGCAATGCACGCTCAGCACGACGCGATCGTCGAGGTTTTTGAGCCGCTCGTTGATGCGGCGGATCAGGTCGCCGAACTCCTCCGGCACGGCGAAGCCGACCGTATCCGGCACGTTGATCATCGTCGCGCCGGCCTTCACGACCGCCTCGATCGTCGCCCACAGGTACTCGAATTCCGAGCGCGAGGCGTCCTCGGTCGAATACTGCACGGCAGGCAGCAGCGTCTTGGCGTAGCGCACGGCGTCGACGCCCATCTGCAGCACGGCTTCCTTGGAGCGGCTGAACTTCTTCTCGACATGGATGTTCGACGTGCCGAGCACGATATGGATGAGCGGGTCCTGCGCGAGCTTGATGCTCTCGTAGACGGCGTCGATGTCGCTCTTGACGGCGCGTCCGAGCGCGGTGATCGAGACGGAGTCGCCGACGCTGCGCGCGATCGCCTGCACCGCCTCGAAGTCGCCCTGCGACGAAGCGGGGAAGCCCGCCTCGATGATGTCGACGCCGAGCCGCTTCAGCTGCTGGGCCATCTCGATTTTTTGCGGCATGTTGAGCTTCGCTCCCGGCACCTGTTCTCCGTCGCGCAGCGTCGTATCCAGTACGATGATGTTGCGGTTCATCCTCGTCATCTCCTTAGGGTTCGGTTGGGTGGAAAGGCCGTGTATGTGAAGCGGGGCCGGAAGGACCCGGAATCCTTCCGGCAGCATGCGTCCAAGGCTTCCGTCCTGACGGACGAGCCGGCGCAATTCTCGCGCCTCGCGGCGGTGAGCGGGGGGCTCAGGAGCCCCGCCGATCACCGCCGGAACGCAAAAAGCCCCGCCTCTACGCATAGAGGCGGGGCATAACCCGCGGTACCACTCTAATTCATGCCTGAACGCAGGCATGATCTTGTTCGATGGCCATCACCATCTATCCCTGTAACGGTGGAATTCCGGCTGGCCCTACGTTGTCAGGCAGCAGTTCATAGAGGAGTTCGGACGGAGCGCTCCTGCCGCCTCGCACCACCCGGCGGCTCTCTGAAAGGTCGATTCCATCCTACTGGTTCTAATCATGACTTTTGAAGGTATGAAGCAAAGCTTGAATTAGGGAAGAGTATAGGCCATCGGTTCGAAGGTTGTCAAGCAGGGGGGAAAGAGGCGGCTCCCGCCAGGCGGAGAAGTGCGGAGAAGTGCGGAGAAGTGCGGAGAAGTGCGGAGAAGTGCGGAGAAGTGCGGAGAAGTGCGGAGAAGAGACAGCTCTGGCCTAGGCCGGACCGAGGCGCGGATTTGGCGGAATGCCTCCAGCCAAGCCGCCCGGCTAGGCGGCCGTCAGTCGGCGCGCTCCAAGGTTCGGTCATAGTTGTCCCGGGCCTGCACCACCTCGCCGTGATGAGCCGAAGCCCACCGCTTCAGCTCGCGCAGCGGTCCGATCAGCGACTGGCCGAGCGGCGTCAGCTCGCGATGGACAAGGCCGTCCCTCTCCAGCTGGCGCAGCGTCTGGGTCTGCATTTTTTTGGAGATGCCCTCGATGCGCCGCCCCATCTCGCCGAAGCGCACGGGGCCGTCTTCCAGCGCGTACAGGATCAGCGCGCTCCATTTGCTCGAGACGATGTCCAGGAACTTGGTGTAGTCGCAGCGGTCGGGCGAGATGTCGGGCTTTCGCTTGGCGGCCAGCCCGGATGTTTCGGCATTGCTCATCGATCCAACGCCTCCCAGGTCACATTGGGGTAACCCGTGCACGACAAAGTGCCTTCTACCCCGAGTATAGCCGATCTGCTAGCATGAAGGCCATACCCGAGAACGCAACTCGGGAATAGGAGGCGTTCCGCCGGCGGCTGGACGGAGAGAGGAAGCGTGAGCAGGATGACGATGAAGGCGCTGCAGCTGCAAGGGAAGCTTGGGATGGAGGGAGTGAGCCTGGCGAGCCGGTCGATTCCGGAGCCGGGGCCAGGGGAAGCGCTGGTTCGCATCCGGGCCGTGTCGCTCAATGCGCGGGATGCCGGATTCATCGAGGGGGTATACGGCTGGGATCTGGCGCAGCCGCTCGTGCTCGGCTCCGACGCTGTCGGGGAGATCATGCGGCTCGGACCCGGAACGAGCCGGTTCGCGGTCGGCGAGCGGGTCAGCGGCATCTTTTTCCAGGAGTGGATCTCCGGCGAGGTGACGGTGGAAAGCCGGGCCAGCTCGCTCGGAGGCCCGCTGGACGGAGTGTTCTCGGAATACCGGGTATTCCCGGAGCAATCGCTCGTCGCCGTGCCGGCGTATCTGAGCGATGCCGAGGCGGCCGCTCTCCCGTGCGCGGCGGTGACCGCCAGGCAGGCGATCGTGGAGGAGGGGCGGGTGAAGGCTGGCGATACCGTCGTCGTGCAGGGCACGGGCGGCGTGGCCGTGTTCGCGCTGCAGCTCGCCAAGCTGCAAGGCGCGCGCGTCATCGTGCTGTCGAGCCGCGAGGACAAGCTGCAGCGGGCGCGGGAGCTGGGAGCCGACGAGGGCATCAACTACCGGGAGCACCCGGAGTGGGAACGCGAGGTGCTGCGCCTGACCGGCGGACGCGGAGCGGACCATGTGCTGGACGTCGGCGGCGCGGACACGCTGAACCGTTCGGTGGAGTCGCTGCGCCAAGGCGGACGCATCAGCCTCGTCGGACTGCTGTCGGGCGGCGCGGTCGAGGGCTTCCGCATCGTGCCGGCGATCCAGCACCGGGCGCGCCTGCAAGCGGTCAGCGTCGGCAGCCGGGACATGTTCGAGGCGATGATCCGCGCGCTGGAGCAGCATCGCCTGCGGCCGGCCATCGACCGCGTCTACCCGCTGGAGCGGTATGAGGAGGCTTTCGCGCGGCTCACGGCAGGCGAGCATGTCGGCAAGATCGTGCTGGAGCAGCATCGCCTGCGGCCGCTGCCGTCGACCGCAGCCTCTGAGGCAGACAAGGCTGCGAAAAAAGCAACTAAAAAGCTTCTGCGAAGAAAAATTGCTCTACCTTAAATGGATAGTTTGTGCTAGCCTCCCATTTCATTAGCGAAGACAAAAAAGTTGTCTTAATAAATGTCGAAAAATGTAGGAAAACCGATGATATAGCCTCTAAGTCACAAAGTCTACCGAGACTAACTTACCATTTTAAGAAATATACGTTTACAAGAAAAGGGTTATATTATAATATTTATTTATTCGGTGTTTAAAAATTAAAAACCAGAAATAACATGAATTAAAAATGGAGGTATTTGTTTGAAGAAAAAAACATTAACAATTTCCTTATCACTACTCCTTGCATTAAGTATTAATTTTAGTGGACAGACTGCCAGTGCCAATTCAAAGGGTTTTAAATATCAGCTTACTCCTGAGAATAAAATTGAATGGTCCAAATTAAAAACGAAAAGAGAGATGGTTGAGGCCTCTAAAATTTCAAGCACAGAGTTAAATAATATGTCAACTGAAGACCTTATTAAAGCTGTACTAGACTATCCTTTACTTGATTCTACAATTTATCTTTTTAATTCATATGAGCAAGGTCTAAAAGTTTTGGAAAATGAATCTAGTGCTTTTAAGGCTCTACTCGAAAGAAATGATGCTGGTGAAAAACTTTTAGAAGCACTTAATAAAAACTTGGAATTAAAACAAGGGGAATCATTGGATCAATTATCAATAGCAATTCTTTTGAGTGATAAAACTATATGGGGTAAGGTCAGTAATAAACTTGATGCTCAAGAAAAAATGGATAAGTATCTTAGTTCTGAATCAGATGCATCTACTAGGGTAGCGTATACATCAGCAACAGTTCAAACTCCTAAAGGATCTATTGTTCCTGTTATAATAAGAGGTGAGGAGCTAACACTTATTCAAAAATCTGATTTGAATCAATCGGTACAACAGCAATATCCAAATGCTACCTATAGTTCTACATCAACAACTAATTTTAACTGTCACTCTTATGCATGGTACTCTAATAGTACTGGAAATACGTATTGGATGAATGACCCCAGTAAATATATGTCAGATGGAAGTTATTCAAGTTTCTCAAACTTAATTAATGCAGGTATAAACACTAGGGTCTTTTATAATAATGGTGACCACTCTGGAATTGTGTATGAAGCAGCTGGGCCAATAGCAAGTGCTACTTCGTTAAAAATAATTTCAAAATGGGGACAAGGCCCTGTAATGAAACATACAGCAGGATATTCTCCTTATGACTCTAGTACTTTAACAATTTGGAAAAAGAATTAATTTATAAAGCTCAGTATATTTATACTGAGCTTTATAAATTTGTGGAGGTTGTATTAGTATATGATTAGGAAAATGATTATAACTCTTTTATTGTTTGGTATTTCTATAGTTACTTATGGATGTGAAGAGAAAACCTTGGACAGTCAAGTTAAAGGTACTATTGTTATAAAAAACAATGAAAATATATTAAGATATTTATCTAGTAATACAAAGAGTTTTGATTATGAAAATATATATTCTTTAAAGGAATTAATGAAACAGGATAAAGAGAATATACCTTATATTAAAATAGGAGAGATGATTACAATTGAATTTAAAGAAGAGAACCCTGATTCGCTCATTTTATTTGATGATATTCTAAATCAAGACGGGACATTAAAATATAGAGGGTCCCAAAAAACCATCGAATTACAGAAAAAAGGCGAATTATATAGGATTCCAATATTGGAACATTTCGCAACAAACTTAAGCTCAAATATAAGCGATTATAACCAAGGTTCTACGTTTAGAGGATTTAGAGTAATTGGAAAATGGGGGGGAGAACAAAGAGAGATTGCTTTTGTTATTAGAACAGATCCCAAATAAGGATGCTAAAATAGACAAAGCAGGCGGTAACCTGCTTTGTCTTTAATTGATTTTATTGTTTTTGTTCATAGTCTCTAGGTTTAACTTTCCCCCGGCGATCGCCTCCTGCAGCGCGGCGAGCACGCCGTCGAGATGGGCGGTCAGCCGCCGCTCGGCGAGCGAGGCGTCACCGCGCTCGATCGCGTCCAGGATGCCCGCGTGCTCTTCAAGCAGCCGCTCGGCCGTGCCCGGCTCGCGGTAGAAGCGCAGCTCCCGCGTCTGCCGGATCGTCGCCTCGAAGCGGTCCGCGAGCGACTCCATCATGCCGGCGAGCAGCGGGTTGCCGGCCGCGCCGGCGATCGCCATGTGGAACGCGGTGTCCGCGCGCTCCCCGGCCGCCGTGTCGCCGAGCTCCAGCGCCTGGCGCATCTGCGCGAACGCCTCGCGCAGCCGCGCCAGCTCCGGCTCGCCGCGGCGCAAGGCGGCAAGCCGCACCGCGCCGGCCTCGAGCGCGCGCCGCACCTCGAGCAGCTCGGCGAGCGAGCCGGCGCTCTCGAACAGCATGTCCGCGCCGTGGCGGGGGTCGCTCGGCAGCACCGCCTTGACGAACGTGCCGCCGCCATGGCGCACGTCGAGCCAGCCGGTCGCCTTGAGCGCGCTCGTCGCCTCGCGGATCGTGGAGCGGCCGACGCCGTACTGCTCGGCCAGCTCGACGACCGACGGCAGACGCTGCCCCGGCTGCCAGGCGCCGCTCTGGATCTGCTCCAGCATATGGCCCGCGACGAGCTCGTGGTTTTTGGCGGATGTGATCTTCATGCAGCCTCGCCCTCCGAATTCCTCAGAGCGTTTTTGCAAACGCTCCCTAGTCAATGCCAGCATTATAGCATATAATGAGCGACATAAGTCATCTGATGACCTGATGAATAGATCGGGTTGCATAGGAGGAGCGAACATGCTGGAACAATCGCTGCTGGAGCGGCTGCAGGCCATCGTCGGGGAGAAGCATGCGCGTGACGACATGGAGGCGCGTGTCGCCCATTCGTACGACGGGACGCCGATGCTGCAGAGCCTGCCGGACGGGGTCGTGTACCCGGAGACGACGGAGCAGGTGTCGGAGATCATGAAGCTGCTGACGAAGCATCGGGTGCCAGTCGTGACGCGCGGCTCGGGCTCGAACCTGTGCGGGGGGACGGTGCCGTTGCAGGGCGGCGTCGTGCTGGTCATGCATCGCATGAACCGCATCCTCGAGGTCGATCTGGACAATCTGACGGCGACGGTGCAGCCGGGACTCATCACGCAGACGTTCACCGACCATGTCGAGTCGCTCGGGCTGTTCTATCCGCCGGATCCGAGCAGCATGAAGATCTCGACGATCGGGGGCAACATCAGCGAGAACTCCGGCGGCCTGCGCGGGCTGAAGTACGGCACGACCAAGGACTATGTGCTCGGGCTCGAAGCGGTGCTGGCGAGCGGCGAGATCATCCGCACCGGCGGCAAGCTGGTGAAGGACGTCGCCGGCTACGACCTGACCAAGCTGCTCGTCGGCTCGGAGGGGACGCTGGCGATCGTGACGGAAGCGACGCTGAAGCTCGTGCCGCCGCCGGCGGCGAAAAAGACGATGCTCGCGATGTACCGCGACCTGCAGGGTGCGGCCCGCACCGTCTCGCGCATCATCGAGAGCCGGATCATTCCGGCCACGCTGGAAATTCTCGACAACCCGACGATCCGGGTCGTCGACGATTTCGCCAAGCTCGGGCTGCCGCGCGACATGGAGGCGATCCTGCTCATCGAGCAGGACGGCGAGCCGGAGGTCGTCGAGCGCGACATGGAGGCGATCCGCGCGGTCTGCCTCGCCGAGCGGGCCGACCGCGTCGAGGTCGCCGAGACGCGCGAGCACGCGGAGCGCCTGATCGCGGCGCGGCGCAGCGCCTTCACGGCGCTCGCCCGCCTGCGGCCGACGACGATCCTCGAGGATGCGACCGTGCCGCGCTCGCGCATCGCGGACATGGTGCGGCGCATCGGCGAGATCGCGGCCAAGCATGGGGTGAACATCGCGACGTTCGGCCATGCCGGCGACGGCAACCTGCATCCGACGGCGACGACCGACGCGCGCGACGCGGAGGAGGTGCACCGGGTCGAGGAGGCGTTTGCGGAAATTTTTGAAGCGGCGATCTCGATGGGCGGCACGATCACCGGCGAGCACGGCGTCGGCGTCGTGAAGGCGCCGTACCTGGAGTGGAAGGTCGGCGAGAGCGGCATGGCGGTGATGGAGGCCATCAAGGCCGCGTTCGACCCGCTTGGCCTGCTCAACCCCGGCAAGATGTTCGCCAAGGACCGGCGCAAAAGGGTGGTGATCCAGCATGGCTGACCGCATGAGCCTGAAGGAGCGGCTGAAGCCGCGGCGGGCGGCGGCGCTCTCGCTCGGCCTGGGATGGACGTCCGCGCCGGCCGGGCTGGCCGCGCTCGCGCAGGAGCTGCCGGCCGAGCGCCGGCCTTCGGCGTCGGCCTGGATGGCGTCGGCAGGGGGCTCGGCAGCGGACGCCGGCGGCGTCCTGCACGCGGCGCTGCCGGGCACCGGCACGGCGGCGGGCGCTTCGACGGAAGCGGCACCGCACGGCTTGCCAGGCGCGACTCATCCCGGTTCCGGACCGTCGCACGGCTCCGGCTCCGGCTTCGGCAAGCCGCAGATCGAGCATGCCAATCCGCTGGCCCGCACGCTGCTCGCCAAGCTGGATTACGACCAGCTGACGAACTGCATGCGCTGCGGCTTTTGCCTGCCGGCTTGCCCGACGTTCCGCGAGACCGGCATCGAGCCGGAGTCGCCGCGCGGCCGGATCGCGCTCATGAAGGCCGTCGCCGACGGCCTGATGGACCCGGACGAGAGCTTCCGCGCGCAGATGAACCACTGTCTCGGCTGCCGCGCCTGCGAGCCGGCCTGCCCGGCGGACGTGAAGTACGGCCAGCTGATCGAGCAGGCGCGCGACGCGCTGGAGGACCACTCCGACCATAATGTTCCTGTCAAAGGCGTCCGCGCGGCGCTGTTCCGCGGCGTCTTTCCGAAGCGAGGCAGCCTGCGGGCGCTCGGCGGCGCGCTCGCCCTGTACCAGAAGTCGGGGCTGCGCCGCGTCGCGCGCGGCGCCGGCATCATGAAGCTGTTCCCCGCGCCGATCCGCGAGATGGAGGAGATCCTGCCGGATGCCTCTTCACGCGGGGTGATCGAGCGGATCGGCACGTACTTGCCGGCCCAAGGCGAATCGCTCGGGCGGGTGGCGCTGTTCCGCGGCTGCATCATGGATGTGCTGTTCGCCGGCACGAACGTGAATACGGCGGAGCTGCTGGCACAGGCGGGCTATGACGTCGTCATCCCGCGCGAGCAGGCCTGCTGCGGAGCGCTCCATGCGCACAGCGGCGAGCTGGATCAGGCGCGCGGGCTCGCCCGGCGCAATTTGGAGGCGTTCCGCGACGGCGGCATCGAGTGGATCGTCTCCAATGCGGGCGGCTGCGGGGCGCAGCTCGTCGAGTACGGGCATCTGCTGCAGGACGATCCGGATTATGCGGAGCTGGCGCAGGCTTTCGCGGCACGCGTCGTCGACGTCAGCCGGCTGCTCGTCGCCAGCGGCCGCCTGCCGCTGGAAGGTGCGCTGCAGGCGGCAGGCGAGGCCGCCGCTGCGGCGTGGTCGAACTCGGCCTGCGGCGGCGGATGCTCTTCCGCCCTCGGCACGGACCCGGCTGCCGCTGGCGAGACGCGCCCGCCGGTGCGGGTCACGTACCAGGATTCCTGCCATTTGCGCAACGGCATGAAAGGCTCGTCCGAGCCTCGCCAGCTCATCCGCCAGACCGGCGGCGTCGAGTTCGTGGAGATGCGGGAGTCCGACCGCTGCTGCGGCTCGGCGGGCATCTACAACGTGCTGCAGCCGGAGATGGCCGGGCAGCTGCTGGAGCACAAGATGGAGCATGCCGGCGCGACCGGCGCGAGCTACCTGTTGACGAGCAACCCCGGCTGCCTGCTGCAGATGAAGCTCGGCGTGCACAAGCACGGCGATCCGGCGACGATGAAGGTCATGCATGTGGTCGACTTCCTGCATGAGCGGGTCGCGGCCGGAAAGAGCTAGAACGGATAGCGTAGAACCGGGCAAGCGTAGCCAAAAAGCGAAGCCGAAAAAGCGAAGCCGGGAAGGCATAGCCGGAAGGGCATAACCGGAAAGGCATAGCCGGAAAACGAACAGGAATCCGATCTGTCTTTCAGGATCGGGTTCTTTTTCGGCATTCGATTCCAAGCCTTGGTATCGCGGATCGGGGAGGCCTGGCTGGAATTTATCACGCAAAGAGCGTCTGCGAGCGCACCGGAGTTCTTTTCGCCGCCCATTCGGCTAGACGAGGGATGACGCCGAGGAGGGAATGGCGCGCGTATGTGGTAAATTTACCGCTGGTGGAGGCGCCGAGGCGGAGATGCTCCCTCTGGCTCGCCAGGGCGAGGATTTCTGCGTAGTAGAAAGGGCGAGGCTCCGCGCAAGGCCTGGTGCAGGTCCATGCCAGGTTCATCCAAGCCGCAGCCAAGCTAAGCCCAACTTCCCTGGCCCCATGCCAGGCATAACCAGTCGCCCCTTGACGCCCTCGGGCTTCATGGAGTATCGTAATGCCTAATCAATCCAGCAACAGCGACGACCAAGGCCACCCCGCTCCACCATTCGCCCGCCCAGAAAGGAAGCTCCCGGCTGAGAGGCTTCCCGTGCGAAGGATCGGACTCCCACCTTGCGAGCTGCAGCTCGTCCTGCCCTTTCCCATGGCGGCGGCGAGCTGCCGGTAGCGGCCGTTATCCGCAAGAGGGCTGACGCTGCCGATGAGGCGGCCGACAGCTGAACCAGGGTGGTACCGCGACGCATTCGTCCCTAGACGAGTGCGTCGCTTTTTGTTTTTAAGCATCCGATCGTCCGGCTAGAAAAATCGTCGCTTCGTCCGCACTGGCAGCACCAGGGAGTCTAAAGTGCCTTGGTTCGCGGAGATCCGGCGCATCGGCTCCACGAGGGAACCGAGAGTGCCTTGATTCGTGGAGATCCGGCGCATCGGCTCCACGAGGGAACCGAGAGTGCCTTGATTCGCGTCGATCCGGCGCACTGGCTCGACGAGGGAGTCGAGAGTGCCTTGGTTCGCGGAGATCCGGCGCACCGGCTCGACGAGGGAGTCGAGAGTGCCTTGGTTCGCGGAGATCCGGCGCATCGGCTCGACGAGGGAGTCGAGAGTGCCTTGGTTCGCGTCGATCCGGCGCACTGGCAGCGCCAGGGAACCGAGAGTGCCTTGATTCGTGGAGATCCGGCGCATCGGCTCGACGAGGGAGTCGAGAGCGCCTTGGCCCCGCGCCGGAGGTTCGAATCGACGGCTAGGACGAATGGCTTCGTTTTAAATTTTTCAAGCTCCCGATGTCTGGCTGCCCATGCATTGCATTTTTATCCATCCCATCCCATAGGAGTGTGAATCCCATGCGTCAAAGTCGAATGCTGCTCCCTACTCTGCGCGAAGCCCCCGGCGACGCGGAAGCGTCCAGCCATGCGCTCATGCAGCGCGCCGGCATGATCCGGCAGCTCGCCGCCGGCGTCTACTCGTACCTGCCGCTCGGGCGGCGCGTGCTGGGCAAGATCGAGCGGATCATCCGCGAGGAAATGGACCGCGCCGGCGCTCAGGAAACGCTTCTGCCCGCGCTGCAGCCGGCCGAGCTGTGGCGGCAGTCCGGCCGCTACGATGTGTACGGCCCCGAGCTGATGCGGCTGCGCGACCGCCACGACCGCGAGTTTGCGCTCGGGCCGACCCACGAGGAGGCCGTGACCGCCCTCGTCGGAGTGGAAGTGTCCAGCTACCGCAAGCTGCCGCTCGCGCTGTACCAGATCCAGACGAAGTTCCGCGACGAGCGCCGCCCCCGCTACGGCCTGCTGCGCGGACGGGAGTTCCTGATGAAGGATGCGTATTCCTTCGACGCGGACCGCGAAGGGCTGGACCGCGCCTACGGCGCGATGCTCGCGGCATATCACCGGATCTTCAGCCGGCTCGGCCTGCGCTACCGCGCCGTCGAGGCGGATGCCGGAGCGATCGGCGGCGACGGGGGCACGCATGAGTTCATGGCGCTGGCGGACATCGGCGAGGATACGATCGTCTCCTGCAGCCGCTGCGAGTACGCCGCCAATCTGGAAAAGGCCGAGGCGCGGCCGGCCGCCCCCGCCGCCGCTTCGTCCCTGACGACGGGCCCCTCGACGCCCGCCGCAGACGACTTCTCCGCAACGGACCCGCCATCTGCCGCGGCCGCTCCCATCGCCGCCGCCGCGGCGCCGGAGCGCGCAGCGACGCCGGATGCCCGGACGATCGCGGAAGTATCCGCTTATCTGGACGTGCCGCCGGCCGGCATCCTCAAGACGCTGCTGTTCGTCGCCGGCGGCACGCCCGTCGCCGTCGTCGTTCGCGGAGATCATGAGATCAACGAGCTCAAGGTGCTGCAGCGGCTGCGGGAGGATGGGCTCGCTCGCGAGGAGGACGCGCTCGAGCTGGCGGATGCCGAGACGGTGCTGCGCGCGACCGGCGCCAAGCCGGGCTTCGCCGGACCGGTCGGCCTCGACGTGCCGATGCTCGTCGATCGGGACGCGGCCGCGCTCGCTTCGGCGGTCGCCGGGGCCGGCGAGGAAGGCTTCCATCTGCTCGGAGTCGTCCCGGGACGGGACTTTCCGCTGAAGCGGACGGGCTCTTTCCGCAACGCGGCCGAGGGCGACGGCTGCCCCCGCTGCGAGGAAGGCCGCCTGACGCTCAGCCGGGGCATCGAGCTCGGCCATGTGTTCAAGCTCGGCACGAAGTACAGCGAGAAGCTGGGCGCGCTCTACCTGGACAAGGCGGGCAAGGAGCGGCCGATCGTCATGGGCTGCTACGGCATCGGCGTCTCGCGCGCGCTCGCCGCCGCGGCGGAGCAGTCGCAGGACGGGCATGGCCTCGTCTGGCCGGATGCGCTCGCTCCTTTTCATGTGCATGTGATGGCGGTGTCCGCGAAGGACGAGGCTCAGCAGGCGCTCGCCGAGCGCCTCTACGATCAGCTCTCCGCCGCCGGCGTGGAGACGCTGCTGGACGACCGGGACGAGCGCCCCGGCGTGAAGTTCAAGGACGCCGATCTGATCGGCATCCCCGTGCGCCTCGTCGTCGGCCGCGATGCCGTGAACGGCGCAGTCGAATACGTCGAGAGAAGCGGCCTCGGCAAGGAGGCCGTGTCCGCCGAGGAGGCGGTCCGGCGCGTGCTGGAGCGCTTCCGGCCGAGCTGAGCGATGCTCCAAAAGCCCATCCGCCACGCGGCGAATGGGCTTTTTAAATGCAGGCGGGCATCAACGACGCAGCTGTGCCGGCGGTTCAGGGAAGCAGCACGATCTTCCCGCTGTGCAGCCGGCTTTCGAGCAGGCGGTGGGCTTCGGCGCCGTCTTTCAAAGGAAACCGGCGGATGTCCGCCAGCCGCAGCCGCCCGCCGCGGATCCACTGGAACAGCTCGCCCGAGCGGGCGACGCGCTCCTCCGCCGTCGTGACGTGGTTCCACAGGTCGCCGCCGGTCAGCGTCTTGGACGTGTCCATGAGCATGCGCGGATCGACAGGCTCCGGATCTCCTCCGGCCATGCCGTAAAAGACGACCGTTCCCCGCGTCCGCACCGCGGCGAAGCTGCTCGGGAGCGTCGAGCCGACGGAGTCGTAGGCGACCGTCACGCCTTGGCCGTCCCGGCTCCACCGGCGCGCCTCGCCGGCCCAGTCCGGGCCGTACAGCAGCGCTTCGTCCGCGCCTGATCGCAGGGCGGTCTCGCGCTTGGCCTCGGAGGACGTCAGGCCGAGCACGCGCGCGCCTTTGGCCGCCGCCATCTGCACGAGCAGCTGGCCGACGCCGCCGGCAGCGGCATGGACGAGCACGTCGTCGCCGGCCGAGACCGCATAGCTGTCCTGCACGAGGTAGTGGGCGGTCAGCCCTTGCAGCAGCAAGGCCGCCGCCTGCTCGCAGGAGATGTCGTCCGGGAGCGGAATGATCCGGTCGACCGGCGCCTTGACCAGCTCGGCGTTGGCGTGGGGGACATCGGCGAACGCGACGCGATCGCCCGGCCGCAGCGCGCCGGCACCTTTTCCCGTCTGCTCGATGACTCCCGCTCCCTCGTAGCCGAGGATGTAGGGCGGCTGCCCGGTCAGATGGTAGGTGCCGCTGCGGCGATAGATGTCCGCGAAGTTCAGGCCGATCGCCTCCATGCGGACGAGCACCTCTCCCTCCCCGATGACAGGATCGGCCAGCTCCTCGTATCGGAGCGTCTCCGGTCCTCCGAAGGCGTGAAAAACCAATGCTTTCATTCGTCGTCTCCCCTTCCCCTATGCGAATCTATATCCTTGGGCTGCGCGTTCTCTCCTTGTAGTATAGTGGACGCTGGCATTCGATGCGAAGGAGGCGAAGGCACCATGGGGGAACATGCCGGACTAGGGCTCGTCGCGGCGCTGTTGGCCGCCGTAGGAGCGGCGATGCTGCTCGCCGCCCGCAAAGGCTCGCGCCTGAACAGCCGCTACGCAGCGGCCGTCGGCGCGGGATTGATCCTGTGCGCGGTGCTGCTGCTGGCGGCCAGCGGCTGGGCGGACGCGGACGAGGCGGCGCATCGGATCGGACACTAAATCAGCGGCGGGCCGATGGGAGGGCGTTGGGAGGACGGTGGGAAGACGGTCAGAGGAAGGTTGGAGGACGTTGGGAGGACGGTGGAAGGATGTATGTAGGCGGTTCGGCGCGCGCCTGCGGGCTGCGGATGGTATACTGGAGGAAGAATTTTCCCTTCCAAGGAGGCTTACCGAACGTGTCCATGACCTTTGATCCGCTCCATCATCCGCATCCTTCCTATCGTCAGCCAGCCTACGCCCGCAGAGGCATGGTCGCGACCTCGCAGCCGCTCGCGGCGCAGGCCGGGCTCGACATCCTGCGCCAAGGCGGCAACGCGATCGACGCCGCCGTCGCGGCCGCGGCCGCGCTGACGGTCGTCGAGCCCTGCTCCAACGGCATCGGGGGCGACGCCTTCGCGCTCGTCTGGACGGGCGGCCGCCTGCACGGCCTCAGCGGCAACGGCCCGGCGCCGGCGTCGATCTCGATCGACGCGCTGCGGGAGCGCGGCCATGAAGCGATGCCCCGCCTCGGCGCCATCCCGGTGACGGTGCCGGGCGCGCCGGCCGCCTGGGCCGAGCTGAGCTCCCGCTTCGGGCGGCTCGGGCTGGACGAGCTGCTGGAGCCGGCGGCGAGCTATGCGGAGCAAGGCTTTCCGGTCTCGCCGGTCGCGGCCTATTATTGGGACCGGGCTTTTCAGTCCTACGGCAAGCAGCTGTCCGCCGAGGACGTCGCCGCCTGGATGGAGACCTTCGCTCCGCATGGCCGCGCGCCGCGGGCCGGCGAGCTGTGGGCTTCGCCGGCGCATGCCGAGACGCTCCGCTCGATCGGACGCAGCGGGGCGCGCAGCTTTTACGAGGGCGAGCTGGCCGAGCGGATCCACGCCTGCATCTGGGAGCGCGGCGGCTTCCTGACCGCGGCCGATCTGGCCGCCTACGCGCCGGAGTGGGTCGACCCGATCCATGTCCGTTATCGCGATTTCGAGGTGTGGGAGATTCCGCCGAGCGGCCAGGGGCTGGTCGCGCTGCAGGCGCTGTCGATTCTGGACGGCTTCGAGTTCCGGCCGGAGGAAAGGCTTGGGGCGGAAGCGATCCATCGGCAGCTCGAAGCGACGAAGCTTGCTTTTGCCGACGGACTGAAGCATCTGACCGATCCGCGCCATATGAAGGTCGCGCCCGAGCAGCTGCTCTCTCCGGAATATGCGGCGCTCCGCCGCGGCCTGATCGGGCCGCAGGCGATGATGCCGGAGCCCGGCCGTCCAGGCGGCAGCGGCACGGTCTATTTGGCGACGGCAGACAACGAGGGCAACATGGTGTCGTTCATCCAGAGCAACTACATGGGCTTCGGCTCGGGCATCGTCGTGCCGGGCACCGGCATCGCGCTGCAGAACCGCGGCGCGGACTTCTCGCTCGTTCCGTCCCATGCGAACGCGCTGCTGGCGGGCAAAAAGACGTACCACACGATCATCCCCGGCTTCCTCACGCGCGGCGGCGGCCAGCCGGTCGGTCCGTTCGGCGTGATGGGCGGTTATATGCAGCCGCAGGGCCATGTGCAGGCGGTCATGAACCTGGTCGACTACAACCTGCATCCGCAGGCGGCGCTCGACGCGCCGCGCTGGCAATGGCACGAGGGGCTCAGCGTCTCGGTCGAGCCGCATTTCCCGGCGGACGTCGCGGAGGCGCTGGAGCGGATGGGCCATGCCGTGCGGCGGGAAGACGGCTTCGGCTCGTTCGGGCGCGGACAGATCATCCTGCGCGATCCGGCGACGGGCGTGCTGTGCGGCGGCACCGACTTCCGCACGGACGGCATCGTCGCGGGCTTCTAGCCGATGCGGCGGCTAGTCGGCCGCTGGCTGCGGCGTCGCGGGGCAGCGCCGGACGGGAGCGATGCCGTTGCCGTGGACGGCAGGGAGCCTGCTGTCGGCGTCGCGGTTTTTGCCGGGGGCTGCTTCTGGTGCATGGTCGAGCCGTTCGAGCGGCTGCCGGGCATCCTGTCGGTCACGTCGGGCTACACGGGCGGCTGGACGGACGACCCGACGTACGAGCGGGTGGCGTCGGAGACGACCGGCCACGCGGAAGCGGTGCGGATCGAGTTCGATCCGCGCCTTTTTCCGTATGAGCGGCTGCTCGACCTGTTCTGGCGGCAGATTGATCCGACGGATGCGGGAGGCCAGTTCCAGGATCGAGGCGCTTCGTATCGGACGGCGATCTTCGTCCAGGACGAGCGGCAGCGCGAGCTGGCGGAGGCTTCGCGGCGGGCGCTGGAGCGGAGCGGGCGCTTCAAGGGACGGATCGCCACGGAGATCGTGGCGGCAGGCCCGTTCTACCCGGCAGAGGACGAGCATCAGCAGTATCATCGGCGGCGCTTCGGCCATTACCGGCTGTATCGCCAGGCCTCGGGGAGGGATGCTTTCCTGCGCCGCCACTGGAAGCGGGAGCGGGACCGCAAGCGGCTGGAAAGCCTGCTGACGGCGGAGCAAAGGCTGACCGCGCTGGAGCGCCGGCCCGAGCCGGCTTATGCCAATGCGTACTGGAGCCAGCCGGAGCAAGGCATCTACGTCGACCTGCTGACGGGCGATCCGCTGTTCGGCACGCCGGATCAATTCGATGCCGGCGACGGATGGCCGGCCTTCCGGCGGCCGCTTCATGACGGCCTGATCGTCCGCGAGGCGGAGCTCGGCTCCGGCCCGCCGCGGACGGCGCTGCTGTCGCGGCTGAGCGGGCTGTTCCTCGGCTATGCGCTGCGGGAAGCGGACGCGACAGGCGGCGGAGGGCATTATCGTGTCTACTCGGCGGCGGTGCGATTCGTGCCCTGCAGCCGGCTGGCGGAGGAAGGCTATGCCGGCCAGCTCGCGCTATGGGAGGAGATGCGTTGACTCGCATGAAGGAGTCGAAAATGCCTTCATGGGGCGGTTGAGTGTGTGGGGATGAATGGAGGGAGTCGAGAGTGCCTTCATCGGGCGGCTTGGGTGCGTGGGGGTGAATGAAGGGAGTCGAGAGTGCCTTCATCGGGCGGTTGAGTGCGTGGGGGTGAATGGAGGGAGTCGAGAGTGCCTTCATCGGGCGCTTGGGTGCGTGGGGATGAATTAAGGGAGTCGAGAGTGCCTTCATCGGGCGGCTTGGGTGCGTGGACTGAATTAAGGGAGTCGAGAGTGCCTTCATGGGGCGGTTGGGTGCGTGGGGATGAATGGAGGGAGTCAAGAGTGCCTTCATCGGGCGTGTCAGGCGCATTGGATGGATTGAAGGAGTCGGAAGTGCCTTCATGAAAGGCAAAGAGGCTGCCCCAGGTCGTTCGAACGACCTGGGACAGCCTCTTTCGTGCGCAGGATGCCGCAGCGCTTCCCGGGAGGAGCCTCAGTCGGCTCCCCCGGGCGTAGCCGCGCTCCGCGAGCGGAGCCGCAGCCCGCAGGGCGCGCCAACAGCCCGCCCGGCGCAGCAACACAGCCCGCCCGGCGCAGCAACACAGCCCGCCCGGCGCGCCACCAGCCGCCCGGCGCGGCCTATAAGGCCTGCTCCTGCAGCTAGCAGCCCCTGCTCAAGCGAAGCCGAGCTGCTGCTGCTGGACTTCGGCATCCATGGCCGAGACGGCCAGGAAAGCCGCATCGAGCTCGCGCGTCGTCACGAGGCGCAGCACGAACTGGCCGAGCTCCTCGAAGCTCATGCGCCGCAGGCTGGCGATGAACTCATCGGTCAGCACAGTGTCGCCGAGCACCTCCTTCACGACTTCAATGACGGTATGTACCCTTGCTGTATGTTCAAGCTCGTCGATCGTTCTCATGGTCGATATCCTCCCGTAGCGAATGGATTGGAATCGGCGGGCCGGCGCGGACACGGCGGCGGATTCCGAGGGCGATTTTTTCCAAGCTTTGGTCGCCTGCTCGATCTTAGCATGACGGAATGCTCCGGCAGACGAGTCTGAAGGAATTATAATCTCGGTTTCATTTTTCTCATCGACAGGACTTTTGCTATACTGGGAAGACCAGACCTAAGAAACGGAGGCATAGGCATGAGCACGGTACCGATGTCGAACGACGAAAGACTAGGCATCCTCAAGGCGATCTCCAACGAGACGAGGCTGAACATCCTGTGCTGGCTGCGAGATGTAGACGGCCAGTTCCCTCTGTCCCCGGAGCAGGTGCGTTCCGAGTTCCCGGGCGGCGTCTGCGTCGGCAGCATCCAGGACAAGTCCGGATTGACGCAGTCGGTCATCTCTTCGTATCTCGCCTCGATGCAAAAGGCCGGCCTGCTGGAGTCGCGCCGCTTCGGACAGTGGACCTATTACCGGCGCAACGAAGCGGCGATCAAGGCGTTCCTCGCCGATCTAGCCGCGGAGCTGCAGGCAACCAAAGAATAAGGGTTGCTCTTGCGTCCATTGATCTATATATTCATGAATATAGAATTACAAAACAGGATGTCTAGGAGGAATTTTTGACCATGTCTACCGCTACCCATGCCGCGCCGCTGTTCCGTCCGTTCGAGGGCGGCAAGCTGAAGCTCGACAACCGCGTCGTGATGGCGCCGATGACGCGCGGCTTTTCGCCCGGCGGCGTGCCTGGCGCCGACGTCGCCGCTTATTACCGCCGCCGCGCCGAGCACGGCGTAGGGCTGATCATTACCGAAGGCACGGTCATCGACCATCCGGCGGCTGCAGCGGACCGGAACGTGCCGCATTTCTACGGCGCGGAGGCGCTGGCGGGCTGGGCTCGCGTCGTGCGCGAGGTGCATGAGGCCGGAGGCAAGATCATTCCCCAGATCTGGCATGTCGGCACCGCTCGCCAAGCCTCGACTTTCCCGGAGTCGGACGCGCTGCCGATCGGTCCGTCGGGACTGTCGCTGACGGGTGAAAAGGTATCCGAGCCGCTGACCGTGGAGGAAATCCGCGGCCTCGTGAAGGCTTACGCGGATGCGGCCGCCGAGGCGAAGCGCATCGGCTTCGACGGCGTCGAGATCCACGGCGCGCACGGCTACCTGATCGACCAGTTTTTCTGGGAGCGCACGAACAAGCGCGACGACGAGTACGGCGGCGATCTCGCGGGGCGTGCCCGCTTTGCCGTCGAGGTGATCGAGGCCGTGCGCGAGGCGGTCGGACCGGACTTCCCGATCGTATTCCGCTTCTCGCAGTGGAAGCCGGTGGACTACGACGCCAAGCTCGCGCCGACGCCGGAGGAGCTGGAGCGCTTCCTCGCCCCGCTGAGCGCCGCCGGAGTCGATGTGTTCCACGCCTCGACGCGCCGCTTCTGGGAGCCGGAGTTCGAGGGCTCTGCGCTCAACCTGGCCGGCTGGACGCGCCGCATTACCGGCAAGCCGGTCATTACGGTCGGCTCGGTCGGCCTGGATTCGACGTTCACGAGCGTGTTCACCGAGGGCAAGGGCGGCGAGACGGCTGGCATCGAGGAGCTGATCGAGCGGCTGGAAAAGGAAGAATTCGACCTCGTCGGCGTCGGCCGCGCGCTGCTGACCGATCCGGCCTGGGCGGAGAAGATCCGCGACGGCCGCGTGTCGGAGCTGCAGCCGTTCTCGCGCGAGGCGCTCGGCAGCCTGAGCTGAGGCGCGAAGCAGGTCGAGGCCGCGCTCCGCATACGGCCCGTCTCCCTGTCTCCAACGCAGGCGCGCGCTGAGTTTCCGGATGGCGTCGGCTTCGGCAGCCCCTCGAGCAAGACCGGACCGGACCTGCGCAGTCGGTCCGGTCCCCTCTTCTCGCCGCAGAGCTGCGGGCAACCGAAAGATAAAGGTTGCTTTTGCGCTCATTAATCTATATATTTATAAATATAGATATACAAATTCAGGATCGTCGAGGAGGCCTTTGATCATGTCTACCGCTACCCATGCCGCGCCGCTGTTCCGTCCGTTCGAGGGCGGCAAGCTGAAGCTCGACAACCGCGTCGTGATGGCGCCGATGACGCGCAGCTTTTCGCCCGGCGGCGTGCCTGGCGCCGACGTCGCCGCCTATTATCGCCGCCGCGCCGAGCACGGCGTAGGGCTCATCATTACGGAAGGCACGATCATCGACCATCCGGCGGCCGCATCGGACCGGGACGTGCCGCATTTCTACGGCGCCGACGCGCTGGAGGGCTGGGCGAATGTCGTGCGCGAGGTGCATGAGGCCGGAGGCAAGATCATTCCCCAGATCTGGCATGTCGGGACCGTCCGCGAGGCATCGGCCTTCCCCGAGTCGGACGCGCTGCCGATCGGTCCGTCGGGACTGTCGCTGACCGGCGAAAAGGTATCCGAGCCGCTGACCGTGGAGGAAATCCGCGGCCTCGTGAAGGCTTACGCGGATGCGGCCGCCGAGGCGAAGCGCATCGGCTTCGACGGCGTCGAGATCCATGGCGCGCACGGCTACCTGATCGACCAGTTCTTCTGGGAGCGCACGAACCAGCGCGACGACGAATATGGCGGCGATCTCGCGGGGCGCGCCCGCTTTGCCGTCGAGGTGATCGAGGCCGTGCGCGAGGCGGTCGGACCGGACTTCCCGATCGTGTTCCGCTTCTCGCAGTTCAAATATGTGGACTACGGCAACAAGCTCGCGTCGACGCCGGAGGAGCTGGAGCGCTTCCTCGCCCCGCTGAGCGCCGCCGGAGTCGATGTGTTCCACGCCTCGACGCGCCGCTTCTGGGAGCCGGAGTTCGAGGGCTCGCCGCTCAACCTGGCCGGCTGGACGCGCCGCATTACCGGCAAGCCGGTCATTACGGTCGGCTCGGTCGGCCTGGATGCCGCGTTTGCTAGCGTGTCCCCCGATGGCAAGGGCGGCGAGGAGCCGCGCATCGAGGAGCTGATCAAGCGGCTGGACAACGAAGAATTCGATCTCGTCGGCGTCGGCCGCGCGCTGCTGACCGATCCGGCCTGGGCGGAGAAGATCCGCGACGGCCGCGTGTCGGAGCTGCAGCCGTTCTCGCGCGAGGCGCTCGGCAGCCTAAGCTGAGCCTTGCCGAGCGGCGCTTGAGCGGCGCCTGCGCCGCCGTCTCGAAGCACGAACCTGCAAAGCCGCTTCGCCGGTCACGATGACCGGCGAGGCGGCTTTTTTGCTGCAGGCATTGTCCGACGGAAGTCGCATTCCCGTTGGGAGGCTCGGGAAATAACGATATATTGATACCATTCTTCTGAGCAAAAGTTACTAAGCCGAAAGAACTGTTTTCAAACGAAAAAAAACGGTTTATATACACGAGAACAGGAAAAAAGAAGAAATTCTCGATCGTTTTGGCACTAGAGTTACAAAAAGAAAGTTAATTGAAAAACCGTCCGCGCCAAAAGCCTTATTTACTTGGCAAAACTTTTTTTGACACAATGGGTGGCATTAGAAGGAAGGGATCCGATTTTGAGCGGCTGGCTATATGTGCCTTTGGGACTGCTGCTGGCATACAGCGTCGCGACCGACCTCGCCGTACGGAAAATCTACGATCATGCCACGATCCCGGCGCTGCTGTACTTCGTCGCGCTCCATGCGGTCCATCCGGCGGGAGCAGGCATTCTCGCCGCGCTCGGCGGAGCGGCGGGGCTGCTGGCCGCCGGGCTGCTCGTCGCCTTCCTCTCCCGAGGCTTGTTCGGAGGGGGAGACATCAAGCTGCTGGCCGCCATCGGCGCGGCGCTCGGAGCCTTGGGCGGCTTGGCCGCCATGACGGCGGGATTTCTCGCGGCAGGGCTGCTGGCTTGGCCGCTGCTGCTTCTGCGCAGGCTCATGCCCCGCCGCGTCAGCGCGGCAGAGCTGCCGATGGCGCCGTTTTTCGCCGTCGGCGCCGGCGCCGTGATGCTGGCGGCGTGGGCGGGCTGAGCCCGGCTGCCTGCCGCATCCGGATGCCGCCCGCATCCGATTCCGAACGTCCGCCCAGCGCGGCATGGCTCCCATCCGCCCGGATCTGGGCTCCGACGATTCACCGCATTGCCCCTACATCATCGACCAAGAGGTGTTCAGACGATGTTCGAATCCAAGCGGCGCGCGCTGCTGCTGCTGCTGCTCTCGCTAGCCTTCGGAGCGGCGGCCGTCATTCTCTTCTCCAGCTACATGCAGGAAACGAAAGACAGTCTCGGCGAGCTGGTCACCGTGCAGGTGGCGGGCAGCGACATTCCGGCCGGCAGGGTGATCGACGAGACCTTGCTCGAGGAGCAGGAGCTGCCTCGGAAATACATGCTCGACAGCCTGATCGAATCGCCCGCCGATCTGATCGGCCGCGTCTCGATGGTTCCGATCGTCAAAGGAGCCGTCATCACGCAGGCGATGCTGCGCGACAACAGCCTCGTCTCGGGCGACTTCCGCCAAGTGCTGCTGCGCGCCCCGCTGGCGGTGTTCGACGATCAGATCGACGCTTACGATCAGGTCGACCTGCTCATCTCCTACGAGCAGGACGGCGAGGGCGGCCAGACGGCCGGAGCCGACCGGCGCACGACGCAGGTGCTGCTCAAGGGCGTTACCGTCAGCAGCGTGCACAAGACCGGCGACGAGATTACGGCCGTCGGCGTCATGGTCAAGCTCGCGGATGCCAAGAGCGTCGTGTGGGCGCTCAACTACGGCAAGGAGGTGCGGCTGCTCAAGACCGGGAACGCCAAGGCCGCGCAGGAAAAAGGGTCCCTGCCGGACGCAGCCGCGCCGAGCGCTTCGCCGCCCGCGTCTCCGGTCCCGTCGGCCTCGCCGGCAGCGGGCGCCGCATCCGGCGCCGCATCCAGCTCCGGCGCTGCCGGGACCGCGCCGGATTCCGGCACGGCCGGCGCCGCGCCGGGCTCCGGCTCGGCCGCCAAGACGCAGGCTGCCCCGGACTCCGCCGCCAAGCCAAGCCCGTCCGTGAAGCCGTCTCCGTCCGCTTCGCCGGCGAAGGGAGGACAATGACATGAGCGACAACGCCAAGCTCGCCCTCATTACCGACGACAGCCGGCTCATGCAGCAGCTGCGGCAGAACGTGACGTTCCTCAACTTCACGATCGGCGAGCAGATCGCCAAGCCGCGCGAGGCCTACATGGAGCTGAGCCCGGCGGAGCCGCGCGTCGTCCTGCTGGCGGAGCCGCTGGAGGCGATCGACCTGACGGCGGTCGTGCAGCAGCTCAAGAAGGTCAACGAATCGGCGCCGATCCTCTATCTGAGCCGCAGCGGCGACTTCGCCCAGATCCGCGAGCTGTACCGCGCCGGCATCGCCGACGTGCTGCGCATCCCCGACGAGCTCGACCAGCTGGAGGCGTCGGTGCAAAAGGCGCAGCGCCTCGTCCGCGCCTACCGGGGCGGACCTGCGGGGCGCGCGAGCCGCGCGTCCGGCGGCCGCATCTATGCCCTGTACAGCGCGTCCGGCGGCTCCGGGACGACGACCGCCGCGCTTCATTTGTCCCAGATGCTGGCGATGAAGCCCGGCGCGCGCGTGCTGCTCGTCGACCTCAACATGCAGTACGGCGGCCTGCAGCACTACCTGGACATCCAGGCCGAGCGGGATCTCGGCGACCTCAAGTCGGTGCTGCAGGAGCTGACGTACAGCCAGCTGAGCAATGTCCTGTACAAGCTGGACCCGTCCGGCGTCCAGGTGCTGCTGTCCCCGGCGCATCCGCAGGAGGCGGAGACGTTCGGCGGCAGCGACATGGAGCTGCTGTTCAGCGCTTGCCGCCAGCATTTCGACTACATCGTGCTCGATCTGCCCAAGCCGCTCGACGAGGTGTCGATCGCGGCGCTCGGCAACGCCGACCGCGTGCTGTACCTGCTCGCCGTCGACCGTCCGTCGATTGTGCGGATGAAGCATGCGCTGGACATCATCGACCGCTACCATCTGACCGATCCGGAGCAGCTGTCGATCGTCGTCAACCGCCACAGCAAAAAGGCCGACGTGACGCTGGACGATCTCGCCAAGATGGTGTCGGTGCCGGTCATCGGGGTCATCCCGGAGGACGTCAAGCGCGGCCTGCAGACCCGGATGAATGTCGGCAAGCCGCTGCATGTCGAGCCCGGCATGAAGATCAAGCGGATGCGCGGCCCGCTCAAGGAATACGCCGAGCTGGCGAAGCGGCTGCTCCAGGAAGAAGGAGGCGAGGTCCATGTCGATCTTCCAGCGGCTCAGCAGCAGCTTGGACGACAGGCCGGCTTCTGAGAAGCCGCAGGACTTTCTGGACGGACTGTTCAACCACTACAAGGAGCGGCTGCTCAAGGAGACGAACCTCGACCAGCTGATCCGGCTCCCGACCTACCAGAAGCGCAAGACGATCGAGAAGCTGATCACGGAGATGATGGAGCAGGAGAAGGTCATCATCACGCAGATGGACAAGACGCGCCTGCTCGACATGATCCTCGACGATTCCGTCGGCTACGGGCCGCTCGAGCCGCTGCTGCAGGACGACGAGATTACGGAGATCATGGTCAACGGCCCGAGCGAGATCTACATCGAGAAAAAGGGCCGGATCAGCCAGGCGAGCGTCCAGTTCAAGAACCAGGACCATATCCGGCACATCATCGACCGCATCGTCGCCCCGATCGGACGGCGGGTGGACGAGAGCTCGCCGCTCGTCGACGGACGGCTCGAGGACGGCAGCCGCGTCAACGCCGCGATCCCGCCGATCGCCTTGCACGGCCCCGTGCTGACGATCCGCAAGTTCAAGAAGGATCCGTACGGCATGAAGGACCTGCTCGGCTTCGGCTCGCTCTCCGAAAAGATGGCGCGGTTCCTCGAGGCGGCGGTCGCCGGCAAGATGAACCTGCTCATCTCGGGCGGCACGGGCAGCGGCAAGACGACGCTGCTCAACATCGTCTCCGCGGCGATCCCGGTCGGCGAGCGGGTCATCACGATCGAGGACATGGCCGAGCTGCGGCTCGGCCGCAAAAACTGCGTCTCGCTCGAGGCTCGCCCCGCCAACATGGAGGGGACGGGCGAGATCACGATCCGCCATCTCGTCAAGAACGCGCTGCGCATGCGCCCCGACCGCATCATCGTCGGCGAGGTGCGCGGCGGCGAGGCGCTCGACATGCTGCAGGCGATGAACACCGGCCATGAGGGCTCGCTCACGACGATCCACGCCAACTCGCCCAAGGATGCGATGAGCCGGCTCGAGGCGATGATCCTCATGTCCAACGCCTCGATGACGGCGGATGTCGTCCGCCCGTTCATCAGCGCGGCGATCCAGCTCGTCGTGCAGACGCTGCGCCTGCCGGACGGCACGCGCAAGATCGTCTCGATCGCGGAGGCGGCGGACGAGGACGGACAGCTGAAGCTGAAGGAGCTGTTCCGCTACCGGCGGACCGGGACGGACAAAAACGGGCTCGGCATCGGCCATTTCGAGACGACGGGCTACGTGCCGGAGTGCCACGGCAAGATCGCCGCGCTCGGCTACGACCTCGGCCTCGACTTCTACTTGCCGGACCGCGAGGGGGAGATGAGCCATGCCGGAGCATAGCCTGTTCCTGCTGACCGTGTTCGCCGCGGCCGCGCTCGGCCTGTACGGCATGATCGAGCTCGTGCAGGCGCGGCGGGGCATGAACGCGCTCAGCCGCAAGCTGACGCCGCTGCATACCGAGGAGGCGCGCGCGAGCCGCAGCGCCGTCCGCCGGCTGTCGCTGCGGCTCGACGCCTCCGACTACGGGCGAGGCTGGGCGGACCGCCTCCAGGCGGCGCATATCAAGCTGACGCCGCTGCAGTGGCTGTCGCTGCTGAGCGGCGCATGGGCCGTCATCAGCCTGCTGATCGCGAGCCTGCTCAGCCTCGGCTTTCCGTACAACCTGCTCATCGCCTATCTGGCGGTCAACCTCGGCTCCAAGCAGATTCTCAAGAGCCGCCGGCAGAAGTTCGGCGAGCAGATCAACCGGCAGCTGCCGGAAATCTGCCGCATGCTCTCGAGCTGCGTGCGCGCCGGCATGAGCATCCAGCAGGGCATCGATATGGTCGCGCGCGAGATCAAGCCTCCGGCCGGCTTCCTGTTCCAGACGATGTCGCGCGAGCTGCAGATGGGCACCGGCGTCGGCGACGTGCTGGAGCGGGTGCATGAGCGCTTCACGAGCAAGGACATCCGGCTCATGACGCAGACGATCCTCGTGCAGCGGCAGGCGGGCGGCAACCTCGGCGCGGCGCTCGACCATCTGGCGCGCACGCTCGAGGAGCGCGAGCGGGTGAACCGCGAGATCAGCAACCAGACGGCGGAGTCCCGCTACATCGCGGTGACGCTGGCGCTCATGCCGGTCTTTCTCGTGTTCGTGTTCAACATGGTGTTCAAAGGCTTCATCACCCCGATCTTCACGCTGCCGGGCCTGATCCTGCTGGCGGCGGTCGTCGTGCTGATGGCGATCGGCTTCGTGCTGATCCAGAAAGTATCCCGGATAAAGGCGTGATGCAGATGGAATGGCCGGTCAGGCTGCTCTACGCGGCCCTCGGACTGTGGGCGCTGTCGATGGCGCTGTTCGGCTGGTTCTGGATCAAGCGGATCTCGCTGATGCAGCGGCTTGGACTCATCGAAAAGGAAAAGAAGAAGAAGGACCGGCTGCCGGCCCGGATCGCCGCCCTCGTCTTCCGCTGGTCCGAGGGGCTGACGCCGCTCGGGCGCAGGTTCAAGCTGTTCGCCAGCGACGAGCTGCTGGAGCGGCGGCTGGCGCTGGCCGGGCACCCGCACGGGCTTACGCTGGACACGTTCTACGGCTTCCGCTTCCTCTGCCTGTTCGCGGGCCTGCTCGCCGGCACCATGCTCTCGCTCATCGGCTTCAGCTCGATCTTCGTGCTGCTGCTGTTCGGCCTTGGCCTCGTCTGGCCGTCACTCTGGCTGCGCTCGGCCGCAGCGGGCCGGCAGGATCAGATCGGCGTCGACCTGCCGGACTTCATGGACGCGATGAGCGTGACGCTGCAGGCGGGCGTGCCGCTCGACCCGGCGATGAAGCAGATCGTGCGCACGATGGAGGGGCCGCTGCGCGAGGAGCTGGGCCGGTTCCAGCAGGAGCTGGACATCGGCGTGCCGCGCGAGCAGGCCTACATGCGGCTCATGAACCGCAACCAGTCCAAGCCGCTCGAGATGCTCATCCTGTCGCTCCTCCAGGGCAGCCGGCTCGGCGTGCCGATCTCGAGCACGTTCAAGACGCTCGCCGAGGACATGCGCGACGTGCGCGTCTCGGCCGTCAAGGAACGGGCCGCCAAGGCGGGGCCGAAGGTGACGCTGATCACGACGTTCGTCATTCTGCCCGGCGTCATCCTGTTCATCGTCGGCATGCTGGTGCTCAACTTCATCTACAACCCGGAAGGCATCGGCTTCAGCTGGGACGGGCTGAACGGGCTGTAAGCGGACGGGATTCCCGCTTCCGCAGGCCGCATTCGACTTGAGAGGAGGTGACTTCCCAATGATCCGGACTCTTGGCATTCATCTGTACGCAAAAGCACAGCAGGCGCGCAGCTATCTGAGCAACCAGCGCGGAGCGCAGGCGATCGAGTACATCGGCATCGCGGCCGTAGCCGTCGTGCTGATCATCGCGTTACTCTCAATGTTTGGGGATGGTGGCATTGCTTCGAAGCTCAAGGAGAAAATCGAAGGCTTCATCGACAAGATCAAGATTTAAGAGCGCTTCGGGCGGACGGCAAGCGGTCCGCCCGCTTTTCCGTTCGCTGCGCGACGAGCGCGGGGCGCAGGCGATCGAGTTCGTCGGCATCGTCCCGCTGTTCCTGCTCATGGTGCTCGTCGTCGTGCAGTTCGCGCTCGTCGGCATGACGGCCGTCGTGGCCAAGCAGGCCGCGATGGAAGGCGCTCGCGCCGCGATGGTCGCGGACGGCGCCGGCCCCCATTATGAACAAGCGGTCCGCAACACGGCGGGCAGCTACGGCATCCGTGAAATCTCCCGCTCCGAGAGCGGTGAATATGTGACCGTGCGCGTCGTGCTGGAGTCGCCGATGGTGACAGGCTCGCTGTTCGGCTCCGGCTGGGCGGTGCCGATAAGCACGCAAGTGACGGTCATGAAGGAAAAAGCGAACGAATAGGTTCATGGAGGTGAGACCGATTCGAATCCGCAGCTGGACGCGCGCCCTGATCCTGCTGATGCTGCTGCTGGGCGGCGCGGCGCATGCCGCCGTGCCGGCTCTGGCGGAGGCGGACAGCGGCATCGGCACCGGGCTGGACTCCTATGAGATACCCGACAAAGGCGCGGAGAAGCCGGCCTCCTCGATCGAGGTCGCGGTGCCGGACGGCTCGACCGGCAGGCCGGACTACGACGCCGGCGATGCCGCCTCGCCGGGACCGCCCGATCCGGGGTCGACCGGCGACAGCGACGATACGGACCCGGGATCGGCGGATCCGGGCGAGGTCGATCCCGGCAGCGCCGATCCCGGCCAGACCGATCCGGGCGGGGCGGATCCCGGCGTCACGGATCCCGGCGGGGCAGATCCGGACGGGGCGGATCCGGATGGAACGACCGATCCGGGCCGCGTCGATGGCGGGAATACCGACACGGACGGGACGACCGACAGGGACGGCACGACCGACACGGACGGCACGACTGATCCGGACGGGACGACTGATCCGGATGGTACAACCGATCCCGGCAGCACCGATGGCGGCGACACCGAGCCCGGTGATACTGACTCTGGCGACACTGACTCCGGCGACACCGATCCCGGAGACATCGATCCAGGCACTTCCGATCCCGGAAAGTCCGATCCTGGCGGCGCCGACACCGACGGCGGCAAGCCGTGGTATGAGAAGCTGTGGGACAATACCGTGCAGTTTGCCAAAGGCGCCGGCGGAGGCTTGCTCGGCGCAGCGATCGTCGTCGGCGTCGTCGTCGGGGTGGCGGCAATCATCGGCATCACGTTCGCGGCGCCGGTCATCATCGCGGCGCTCGTCGTCGGCGCGATCGCGGGCGGCATCTACGCGCTCGTCGCCGGAGACAGCTTCAGCTTCGTCAAGGCGATGGGCATCGGCGGGCTGGCGGCAGGAACCGTGCTGACGCTCGGCCACGCCGGCGTGTTCGGAGCGGTGCGCGGGGGCATCCAGCTCGTCCGCTCCGCCGGCCTCAAGAGCGCGCTGCGCACGGCAGGCTCCCGCATGGCCAGCTTCGCCAAGTCCGCCATGGGCAATCTCAAGAGCGGCTTCCTGAACATGGCGAAGCATCCGGTGGCGGCGTTGAAAAGCACGCTGACGTCGAAGACGTTCCAGTTCAGCACGGCCGTCAACATGGTCATGAACATGGGCATCAAGATGACGTTTGAAGGCAAGCTGCCGACAGTAGGCGAAGTCGGCCTGATGGCCGTCGAAAGCTTCGTCGGCGCGCTTGTCTTCGACCGGGTCGGCGACGCTCTCGGCGCGGCGGCGCGCAGCCCGCTCGGCAAGCGGGTGGCGGCGACCTTTTCCCAGACGTTCGAGAACGTCATCGTCGCGCTGGCGAAGCCCAAGGAAAAGCTGGATCCCGAGACAGCCGCGGCGTCCGGCTTCTTCAAAGGCTTCGTGCTGCAAAGCCTGTTCGGCGGCCGCTTGAACCGGCTGCGCTCCGAGCAGGACATCGGCACCTCGTTCTCCGATCTCGGGGGGCGGACCGTCGAAACGGTCGTTCCGAACCGCAACCGGACGATCACCAACATTGAGCTCAATCGGATCTGGAACGACACGGCGAACGCGAACAACATCAGCCGCTGGGACGATAGCGGCAATCGCGTGACCCAGCGCCAGCTCGACCAGCTGCAGCGGAATCAGGACGCGCTCGACCGGCTGCAGAGCCGCGAAGGATCGCTGCAGGAAGCGGTGGAGGTCGGCGGCGACGAGGCGATCAAGCAAGGCAAGCCGCTGCTGGACAAGAATTGACTCGGAAAGGAAGCTTTCCATGATCGAAAAAATCAGACGCATGGATGAAAAGAAGCTGACCAAGGCGATGACGGCGGCCAATATCTTCTTCATCGCAGGCTGCTTCCTAATTGCCTATCTCGGCGGCAACCATGACTACATTACCTTCGAGACGGGCATCTGGCTCTTCCTGTTGTTTTTCCTGCCCGCGCTGGCCGTCATGATCCTGATGTACATCCGGGGCGACGCGCAGACGCGGCGCTCCTACCTCATCCGGATCGTGCTGGCGGTCGTCGTGTTCGGCGGGCTCAACCTGTATCGCTTCTATATGAATTGACTCTGTGACTCTACTACCCGGCTGCGCAAGCCGGAAAAAAGGCTGTGAATCGATGAAGCCCTCTTCTACGAGCAAGGCCGCGGCCTTGCTGCTGCTCACCGGCATGGTCGCCGCAGCCTGCTCCGGCGGCAACGCCGAGCAGCCGTCGCCCAAACCGTCGGCGGCCGCTTCGCCGTCCGCGACCGAAGGACCGGTCGGCACGCCGGTGCCGACCGCATCCGCGGCGCCGGCATCCGTCGTCGTCACGGATATCGGCGATCACAAGTTCCGCGAGCAGATCGTCAAGCTGCTCGAGAGCGGGATCGCGACGCCCTCTTCAGGAGGCTTGTTCGAGCCTTCCGCGCCGGTCACGAAGGGCGACTTCCTGCGCTGGATGACCGCTTACGACGACAAAGGCCTGGAGGACGCAGACTTGTCGAAGCCGCCGATGTATCCCGATCTCGAAGCGGACAGCCCCGATTACGGCTGGATCCATGGACTGGTCGAGGCAGGCCGGCTCGGGGCCGAGCCGGGCAAGCCGCTGCAGCTGGACGGGCCGCTGCAGCGCGGCGAGCTGGCGCGGCTTTGGGCCTGGTACCAGGACCGCGCGTCGATCAAGGAGTCCGATCGGGACCGCCTTTCATCCGAGGTGGTGATCATGAGCCGCGAGGATCGCAAGGAGATTCCCGAGCCTTACATTCGCGCGGTCGCGCACTATGTATCCGTGGCAGACGGGAAGCCATATCTCCGGACGTTCGGCGACACGTCCCGCCTGGCGGCAGAGGCGCTCGTCAGCCGCTCGCAGGCCGCGTACTGGATCGTCGAGAACGCGGGCGAGGAGTCGGGCGGAGACGGCTTCTCGCCTCCCGCGCCTAAGGTGCAGGTCGAGGTCCAAGGCATCGAGGAGGCCGCCCCCGCTGCCGCCCCGTCCGACATCGCCGGCCACAAGCGCGAAGCCGCCGTCGCCAAGCTGGCCGGACAGGTCGCCGGCGTGCTGGACGGCTCGGGGGCTTTCCGCCCGGACGAGCCGATCCTGCGCTTCGAATTCATCCGCTGGATGGCGGCGTACGACGACAAGGGCGTCATTCCTTTCCGCGCGCCGGAGCCGACCTACTCCGACGTCAAGCAGCAGGATGAAGGCTACGAGCTGGTGGAGGGCCTGACGCAGGCCGGCATCATCTCGGGCTTCCCCGACGGCACGATGCGGCTGTCCGAGCCGCTCACCCGCGAGCAGCTGACCGTGCTGTGGGGCTGGTACCAGCGCTACGGCCTCGTCGTCAAGCCTTTGGCGGCGGAGGTATCCGAGGTCAATCTGCGCAACTTCGAGGATCGGGACAAGGTCGGCAAGATCTTTCTCGGCGGCGTTCAAGCCTACGTCAGCTCGAACTGGGACACGCCGCCGTACCTCGATACGTTCGGAGCGGACAAGAAGCTCGAGCCGCAAAAGCCGGTCACGCGCGCCGAGGCGGCCTACTGGATCACGCAGAATGCCGAAGTCGAGGCGGAGGACTGAGATGGACGCGCTCGACGGAGCGAGGCGCGGCCGGCTGGCGCGGCTGCTGCGCGACGAACGCGGAGGCATGTCGCTGCTCGGCATCGGCATGATGGCGATGTTCATTCTGCTCGCGATCTATCTGTTCTACTTCTACACGGTCTTCATCGAGAAGCGGCAGGCGCAGAACGTCGCGGACGCGGCGGCGCTGGCGGCGGTGGAGACGATCAAGGAGCTGTACGAGGAAGCGCTGGAGCAGGAGGCGGGCGCTCAGGCGCGCAAGCTGCATGAAGGCGAGCAGGAGGCGCGGAGGACGCCGGAGCCGACTCCTACGTCCGTGCCGACGCCGACGCCGAGCTCGCCGGCGGGAGGGCTGCCGGACGCGACCGCCACGCCGACTTCGACGCCGACGCCGAGCGCTCCGCCATCCGAGCGGGGCGAATTCGACGACGAGCGCCTCTATGACGAGATCGTCGAGGAAGAGCGGTTCCGCGATGCCGACTGGCTGTCGGACAACTGGATGCGCATCGTCCGGGAACGGTATTTCGCCGACTCCTTCACCGCCACGCGCAACGGCGACCTGCTCTACGACACGGTCAAGCGCCATTCGGGCCGCATCAGCGCGGCCGCCCGCGAGACGGCCCGGCGCAACGAAGGCTTGCCGAACGGCGGACTGGAGTTCCCGTACGAGCGCAAGCCGAAGTTCCTGCTGGAGTCGGGCCGTACGATCACCCTCGAGACGATCGGCATTCGGAGCGACTTGACGGCCAAGGCGGCGGCGGCGCTCGGCTCCAAGGAAATTCCGATCGACGTCAGCAGCAAGGTGCCGATGATGATTTACTGGTAGGCAAGGCAGCAGGGCTACGCCGGCTCTTCCGAGCGGGCAGCGAAACCGACAAGCGCCATGGAGGCGGCTTAGGCGCCTCCATGGTGCTTTTTGGCTTGGAGAAACCAGGCCAAGCGCAGCCATCCATGTGAAATAATGGGAATCGACCTGAAATCCGATGCCTAGGAACGGTTGTCCCGTCCTGCTACGCTGGAGGAGAGAGGAGCTGATGGCGACAAAAGATGAAAGCGTTTCCTTATCGGCTTGATCTCCATCCCATTTCCCAAGGAGGACCATGATGAACAAACGAATCGCCTGGCTGCTGCTGCTCAGCCTGCTCGCCGCGGTCGCCGTCCCGGCCGGAGCGGCTACCGCCTATAGCGGCGAGGTCGCGCTCGGCGCGGGCTCGTACTCGACGGTGCTGCCGCCCGGAGCGGTCAACGTGCAAAGCCAGATCTACAAGACGGGCAACGTCACCGGCGCGATGCCGACCAACGACTGGTGGAGCAACCTCGCCTGGGACACGTACTCGGAGGCCCAGTATCCGCATCCGCTGGCGATGAAAAACGGCTCCGGCGGCATCCGCATCTACTATCCGGGCAACCGGATCACGGCCAATTCGAGCTGCGTCTGCGGCTGGATCAACGACATCCACGACTTCACGGTCGGCCACTCGGCCGTCGCGAGCTTCCCGGACGCCAAGGTCGACGGCTTCAGCGACTGGTTCGTCAAAGCCCAGTACAAGAGCGGCGCGAGCGAGATGAACGTCAGCTACGGCCACGGCTCGCCGTATGTGTATTTCACCTACGCGGGCGGCAGCCCGAAAATCAGCTTCTATGACACGCCGACGATCTGGTCGGGCAGCGCCTCGACGCCGGTGCTCGGCATTACGGTCGCGGGCGCGCATTACGGCCTGTTCGGCGCCAGCGGCACGACGTGGAGCGGCATCGGCGACAAGACGCTGACGAACAGCGGCACGAGCTACTTCTCCGTCGCGGCGCTGCCGGACAACTCCGCGGCGACGCTGTCGAAGTTCGCCCAGTACGCCTACTCGCATGTGACGGGCACGACGGCCAGCTATTCGTACAACGCCTCCGCCAGCGAGGTGACGACGACGTACGCGTTCACGACTCAGGCTAAGCAGGGCACGCAGACGGGCACGCTGTTCGCGCTCTATCCGCATCAGTGGAAGAACAGCAGCACGGCGCTGACTTCATACGCCTACAACTCCGTGCGCGGCCAGATGAAGGTCGGGGAAGGGAGCTCCTTCCAGACGAAGATGAAGTATTACGGAGTATTGCCTAGCCTGCCGGATAAAGGCTCGTACAACCGCCAGCAGCTGCAGCAGTACGTCGACCAGGCGGAAGCCGAGACGTACACAGGCGACGGCGACACGTACTGGATCGGCAAGCGCCTCGGCAAGCTCGCCTCGCTCGCCCCGATCGCCGACCAGGTCGGCGACACGACGGCGGCGAACAAATTCCGCAGCGAGATCAAGACGATTCTGCAAAGCTGGTTCAAGTCGAGCGACAGCGCCGGCAATCTGAAATCGTCGCAGGTGTTCTACTACAACAACACCTGGGGAACGGTCATCGGCTACCCGGCCAGCTACGGCTCGAACAACGAGCTCAACGACCATCATTTCCACTATGGCTACTTCATCAAGGCGGCCGCCGAGATCGCCCGCGTGGACAAAGCCTGGGCGACGCAGTGGGGACCGATGGTCAACCTGCTCATCCGCGACATCGCGAGCAGCAGCCGCAGCGACTCGATGTTCCCGTATCTGCGCAACTTCGATCCGTACGCGGGCCACTCCTGGGCGGCCGGCCATGCGCGCTTCGGCGACGGCAACAACAACGAATCCTCCTCCGAGGGCATGAACGCCTGGGCGGGCATGATCCTGTGGGGCCAGGCGACCGGCGACACGACCGCGCGCGACACGGGCATCTACCTGTACACGACCGAGATGAACGCGATCAACGAATACTGGTTCGACGTCAACAACCAGAACCGGCCGGCCGGCTTCACGCGCTCCACGGCGAGCATGGTATGGGGCGGCAAGACCGTCGGTGACGGCACCTGGTGGACCGGCAACCCGGAGGAAGTGCACGGCATCAACTGGCTGCCCTTCACCGGCGCCTCGCTCTACCTGACGCAGTACCCGGACTACACGACGCGCAACTACAACGCGCTGGTGTCGGAGAACGGCGGCACGAGCTTTGACGCGTGGGAGGACCTGATCTACATGTACCGCGCGATCTCGAACCCCGGCGAAGCCAAAAGCTTCTGGACCTCGCGCGGCGGCGCGCTGTCGGCAGAAGCAGGCAATTCCAAAGCGTTCGCGTACCACTGGATCTACAATCTCGACGCGATCGGCAACCAGGACCGCACGGTCACGGCCAATACGCCGGCCTATGCCGTGTTCAACAAAAACGGCGTGAAGACCTACACCGCCTACAACCTGACGAACTCGGCGATCACGGTGACGTTCTCCGACGGCAAGACGATGAGCGTGCCGGCGAACGGCTCGGCGACGGAAGGCGCGGGCGGCAGCAATCCGACCCCGACGCCTACACCAACGCCAACGCCGACGGCGACGCCAACGGCGACACCAACGCCAACGGCCACGCCGACACCGACGCCGCCGGCTGGCCAGACCTACACCCATGCGGACTTCACCGCCACGGTGACGAAGAGCGGCTCCTCGGAGTCGATCGCGTTCACGCCCAGCACCGCCGCGGCCTATGTGGACGTCCACTATCTTGTGAACGGAGCGAACCAGCAGAACGTGCGCATGATCAAGAGCGGCTCGACCTGGACGCACACGATCCAGGGGCTGACCTCCGGGCAGTCGATCGAGCTGTGGTTCACCTACGAGAAGAGCGGTCCGCAGTATGATTCGCCGCATTATACGTATACGCATTAGCGATTAGACAGGCGGCGTAGGAGCAACGACTGAAGGAGCGTCCGTACCGTTCTAACGAGCGGTTCGGACGCTTTTTCGGTTGGAACCCGTTATAGTCGTTTTGGCTCCGCCTTGAAGCTCCCGGCGGTGTTAGGATGAATGAGAAGACATCATTCGATGGCCGATAGGGGGCAGATTCATGGGAAATCATGTTTCATCTAGCGGGGAGGATCAGATCCTCCGGCTCGACGGGGAGCACATCATGCTGAGAGAGTTCATCGCCGAGGATCTGGATCGTTTTCACTCCTTGACCTGGCAGCCGGAGATTCATTCCTACTTGCCGGGATGGAACGTATCCAAGGATACGCGCAAGGAGTGGCTGCTCCAATATGAGATTCCGGAGACCAAGCGGTTTCTGCAGGCGGTCAAGCAAAAAGAAGACGTCGGCGAGCTGCGTCTTCGGTTGGGGATTATTTTGAAGGAGACGGGGGAGCTGATCGGCTGGTGCTGCTCCGGAATCAAGGATGAGCTGCCCTGGCCGAACCGCGAGATCATGTACGCCGTCTCCAAGGATCATCGGGGCAGAGGCTATGCGGCTCAAGCGGCACAAGCGATGATACGCTACTTGTTTGATCAGGCCGATGTCGAGGCTCTGTGCGCGGTCGCGCTTGTCCGCAACCTGCCGTCCAATCGAGTCCTCGAAAAATGCGGGTTTGATTTTCAGGGCAAGCTGGAGATCGAGCAGGATGAGTACAACTCTTATGTTCTCCGAAGGAGCAATGGGGAGAGGGCGATGACGGAATAGACATGAGGAAAATTCTTGTTGGAATCTCGGACACTTGCCTAGCTGACTTGGATTAAGCTTTGGCTGCGGGAAGAATACAAAACAGGTAAGCGCGGCAGCATGTCGCGTTTACCTGTTTTCTCGTTGTCGTGGATTGGGGGAGTGCGGGGAAGGGCAAGGTGTGGCAGGCGTTAATCGCTGGAGCTCGGGCATTTCTTCCTTCTTCCCGTGTAGGAAGCGACGTTAGGATGTTATTGTGCCATACGTGGCCATGTTTAGTTTTAGTCCATGCTCCCCATGGGGGAGTAACTCAAAGCCCCTTTCTGGCCCCGAGCCCTCCTGACCGTTTCAACCCATGCTCCCCGTACGGGGAGTAACCTTGATGAAGTACATGCCGATCAGCGTCGAGTTCTCGTTTCAATCCACGCTCCCATGCGGGGAGCGACTCGCGCCGACGATGATCCATTTCTTCTTGCCGCTGTTTCAATCCACGCTCCCGGTACGGGGAGCGACGCGTCTTGATCTGCACCTTGTTGTAGTAGCTGCGGTTTCAATCCACGCTCCCGGTACGGGGAGCGACTGGGGGATCGCGTCTAGCCCAGTAACCACCTCAGGTTTCAATCCACGCTCCCGGTACGGGGAGCGACCGCGGTCGTTCAGCGTCAGCGGCAGGTCAGCGATGTTTCAATCCACGCTCCCGGTACGGGGAGCGACGGGGTCTGGGGCTGCGGCTCGCTGGTGCTGCTCGGGTTTCAATCCACGCTCCCGGTACGGGGAGCGACAGCGAAAAAATGCAGTTACATACCCTGCAGGTATGTAACCATCCTCTTTTCCTACTTCAATCAACTTAAAAAGTATGACCACATTCTTGACATAATCGATAAAGTGTGATTTCAGGCTCGATTCGACAAGTTTCGAGGTGCGAATCCCCCGGGGTTTTCATGGGAGCTTGGCATTCGCACCAAGCACCCGCTCTACTTTCAATCATACTTGATCTTCATTACGCTGCCAATGTCTTCCTTATCGGGCCGGAAGCGCCGTGCTTCCATCGCCTCCAACCTGCCTCCACGCGAAGCCGTCTGAAAGCCAAGCAGGGCTGCCCCCGCGCCGTGAGACGGCGTCGGGAACAGCCCTGCGTTCATTCCATAGATCCTACTCCATCTTCTCCTGGTTGTTGATGTCGATCTGGCCTTCGAACACGTAGGCGTTGTTCAGCATCATGACGTCGCGGAAGAACTGCAGCGGCACGTACGTCTTGCCGTCGACGAGCGCCGGAGCGGCGCCGAGCTCGATTGGAGCCATCTTGTTGTAGACGTAGTAGTCCTTGCCGACCGTCAGCGTCGTGGCGAGGCCGATGCGGCTCGACTTGGTGGACGCGTCCCATGTCAGCTTCTGGCCGAGCGCCTCGACGACGGCGCGCAGCGGCACCATGACCGTGCCGTCCTTGCTCGTATACGGCGATGGACCGGCCAGCTTCTTGCCTTCGACGACGATCGGGAAGCCGGCGACGTCGATCGTTCCGCCTTCGCCTGGCTCCGGCAGCGTGCCGATCGGCGGCACGGCTTCTTCGAACAGCACGACGATCTGCTCCGGCGACGTCTGCGGCGGCAAGCTGCGTGTCGTCACGCTGTATTTGACCGCCAGGGCGCGGCCCTTCAGGTCGCCGGTGA
Organism: Paenibacillus sp. B01; assembly: GCF_009649995.1. Lineage (NCBI taxonomy): Bacteria > Bacillati > Bacillota > Bacilli > Caryophanales > Paenibacillaceae > Paenibacillus > Paenibacillus sp. B01. The sequence goes on from NZ_CP045802.1 coordinate 922,427, forward strand.
ACGCCGTGCCGTCCTCAAGCACGAGCGGGGTCTGCTCGGAAACGTTGAGCACGAGCTGGCCGTCCTCGCTGATCAGCTGTCCGGCGTCGCCTTCCGCAGCCTTGAAGCGGTCGACCTTCCACGAAGCAGTTTCTTCGACCGGCACGAGCACCTCGGCCTCGAATTGCGGCGGGTAGATCATGAGCATCGGCTTCTTGGCGTCGTAGTAGGCGTTCCACTTCGTGCCCGCCTGCAGCTTGTCCGGGGCGGCGACGTAGGTGTCGCCGGAGACGGTCACGTTGGCGATGATCTCGCCTTTGTCATCCTGGAGGGAGACGGTCTTGGCGCCTTCCTTCGTCTTGCTGTCGGAGATTTCCTTCACCGTTCCGGTGACGCTCATATAGTTCGGCACGGCCGGCTGCTGCTGCTCGTTCTGGACGCTCGAGTCCGGCAGCGGCGCGGAGATCGGCACGATCGCTCCCGCCGGGCTGGCGGCGATGACGGAAGATGCGGCAAGGGACAGGGCTGCGACGGACAGCAGGGCTGGAATCGTCTTGGTCGGTTTTTTCATTGCTTTAGTCACTCCTGTTCGGTTATGGGGGTCTGGATACGAGTTATTACCCGTCTTCCTTCTCCCAAACGCGCCGCTGCGTCGGAAGGTTGCATGCCCAAGGCGGAAAAAAACCTGATTTTACCGCAACCTTTCGGGTTGCTGCTGCGTCAGGCGATGCTATTCTCTTCCAGTTGCGACGCGTTCGCCTGTCGACAATCAACACAAATTCGATTATAATCTAATTAGATTGTAATCGAAGGAGTGATGGCATGACGGGGCTTTCGAAGCGGCCGCCTAAGCTGATTCCCGCCTGTTGGAGCACGGAGCGCCTGACGGTTCGGGAGGTGTCGCCGGAGGACGAGACGGCGGCGAGCCGTCTGTTCGTCGAGGCGGGTCCGCTGCCGGAATGGACCGGCCGTTCGGCCGAAGAAGGCTATGTCGGTCGGGTGCTGAAAGGGAATCCCGATGTGCCCCCTGGCGGCAGCGCGGATCGGGTCCGCCTGCAGCTCGCCTGGCTGCGGGAGGAGGACGGCGCCGCGCGGCCGGCCGCCATCCTGGAGCTGTACCACGGTTATCCGGGCGAGGAGGATTTGTACATCGGTTATTTTGGCGTCGACGCTTCGTTGCGGGGGACTGGCATCGGGCGCGAGCTCGTCGAGGGCATCGCCGCGCAGGCCGAAGCTCTCGGCTTTCGCAGGATAAGGGCGGCGGTTGATTTGAAAAATTGGACCGGACTCCGCTTTTGGGTTACGCTGGGATTCGCCGAGGCGGTCAAGGTGGTCGGCGACGCCGTGCTCAGCGCTTCGACGTTCGGGCAGATCGAGCTGGCGCGCCGGCTCGGCTAGCGCAGCCGGTTTCGGGCGAAACAACGACCAAGGCCCCCGTCCCGATCAGGGACGAGGGCCTTGGCAGACCGCCGGAGGACGCTGCTCAGCCGAGCTTGGCCAGCTCGCGCCGCACGATCGGGGCGACCTTCGTACCGAGCAGCTCGATCGAGCGCAGCACGTCGCGATGCGGCACGGCGCTGACGTCGACATGATGGAAGAAGCGCGTCACGCCGAGGTTCTTGTGAAGCAGCAGGATCTTCTCCGCGACGTACTCCGGATCGCCGACGTACAGCGCGCCGCGCGGATCGCAGGCGGCGTCGAACGCCCGGCGGTCGAAGCTCGCCTGCCAGCCGCGCTCGGCGCCGATCTTGTTCATCTGCGCGCGGTACGGCTCATACAGCAGGTCGGCCGCAGCCTGCTTCGTGTCGGCGAGGAAGCCGTGGGAGTGCGTCGCGATCTGCAGCTTGGACACGTCATGTCCGGCTTGGGCGGCGGCGCGCTTGTACAGGTCGACGAGCGGCGCGAAGCTCTCCGGCATGCCGCCGATGATCGCATAGGCGACAGGCAGGCCGAGCAGGCCGGCGCGGATCGTCGACTGAGAGTTGCCGCCGGTGGCGATCCAGACCGGCAGCGGATCCTGCACCGCGCGCGGATAGACGCCGCGGTCCTCGATCGCCGGGCGCAGGCCGCCGCGCCAGCTTACCTTTTCCGACTTGGCGATGTCGAGCAGCAGCTCGAGCTTCTCGTCGAACAGCTCGTTGTAATCGTCGAGGCTATAGCCGAACAAAGGGAACGACTCGATGAACGAGCCCCGTCCCGCCATGATTTCGGCGCGTCCGTTCGAGATGCCGTCGAGCGTCGCGAACTGCTGGTACACGCGCACGGGATCGTCGGACGACAGCACCGTCACGGCGCTCGTCAGGCGGATATGCTTGGTCTGCGCGGCCGCGGCCGCCAGAATGACCGCCGGCGCGGAGCCGGCGTAGTCCGGGCGGTGATGCTCGCCGATGCCGTAGACGTCGAGCCCGACCTGGTCGGCGAGCACGATCTCCTCGACCGCCTCGCGCAGCCGCTCGGCGTGATTTTTCGGCTGGCCCGTCCCCGGATGCGGCGCCGCCTCTAGGAACGTGCTGATGCCGATTTCCATCGATGCCATATCGTTCATCTCCAATCTAGATGCTTCATGGCTTCATCATACTATAAAATATAATGTTTCTCAACTATAGTAAGTCAAAAGGGGGAGCTGGAATGCGGAAGACCGATGTCCGTCCGTGGACGCCGCAATGGCGGGAGCGGGCGGAGACGGAGATGGCCTGGCTCGAGGCGATGCTCGGCGGCGAGCTGCTGGAGCTGCATCACATCGGCAGCACGTCGGTCGAGGCGATCGGCTGGGCCAAGCCGGTCGTCGACCTGCTCGCCGTCGTGCGCAGCGTGCAGGCGCTGGACGCGCTGGAGGACGCCTTTGCGCAGCTCGGGTACGAGGCCAAGGGAGAGAACGGAATTCCTGGACGTCGCTTTTATGCCCAGGGAGGAGACCGGCGAACCGCGCATCTGCATGCGTTCGAGGCGGGAGCGCCGCAGATCGGCGTCCACCTGCGGTTCCGCGACTATCTGGAGGCGCATCCGGAGCGCGCGCGAGCGTACGGCGAGCATAAGCGCGAGCTGGCGGAGCGGTTCCCGGACGATACGCATGCATACCAGGAGGCCAAGCAGCCGTTCGTGCAGCGGCTCGTGCAGGAGGCGGAGGCATGGGCGGAGGCGGCGGAAAGGATGGCGGCTGGAGATGCCGAGGCGCGGAAGCTGGAGAGCGAGTCCGGAGAAGACTCCGCCCGTCCGCCGCGCCGTTCCGAGGACGAGATGACGGCGCTTATCCTTGGCGTCGCCCGGGCGGACGAGCGCGTCCGCGCCGTCTGCCTGAACGGCTCGCGCGTCAATCCGCTGGCGCCGCGAGACAAGCTCCAGGACTACGACGTCGTCTACCTCGTGACGGAGCTGGACGCATACCTCACCGACGACAGCTGGATCGACGTGTTCGGCGAGCGCGTCATCCTGCAGATGCCGGAGCGGATGGGGCTGATCCCCCCGGACGGCGGCGGGCGCTTCGCCTATCTGATGCAGCTGGCGGACGGCAACCGGATCGACCTGCGGCTCATCCCGCTGGAGCAGACGGACGCATATTTGGCCGAGGACCGGCTGACCCGCATCCTGCTCGACAAGGACGGCAGGCTGCCGGAGCTGCCGGAGCCGAGCGACGCGGACTTCCATGTCCGGCCGCCGCGCGGAAGCGAGTTCGCCGACTGCGCGAATGAGTTCTGGTGGGTATCGACCTACGTCGCCAAGGGGCTGTGGCGCGACGAGCCGCTGTACGCGCTCGACCATCTGAACGGCCCGGTGCGGGCGATGCTGCTGCAGATGCTGGACTGGCAGGCGGGAGCTCGGCACGGCTTCGCCGTCAGCACGGGCAAAAGCGGCAAGTACCTGGACCGCTGGCTGCCGGCCGAATCGTGGCAGGCGCTGCTCGCGACCTACCCGTCCGCGGACCGCGAGTCGGTCTGGACGGCGCTGCTGCGCATGGCCGAGCTGTTCCGCTCGTCGGCGCGCGATGTCGCCGCCCGGCTGGGCCTGGCGTACGACGAGGAGGAGGAGCGCCGCGTGCGCCGCTATCTGCTCGAGGTGAAAAGCGATACGGGACAGCGCTAGCGCCCCGGCCGGCCGGATTCAAGGCTCCGCCCGGCACCGCGGCGGCCGCGCTCCAGCCCGCGCCCGAGGCGCGTCCGAGGCGTGTCTGCCGCATGGCCGACGCGCCTCTCTTTGCGAGACGGGAACCTTTTCTCCATGCAGCGCGTCCGTAGGAAGGAAGAGGAGGGAAAGTCATGAAACGAATGCTGCACCCAAAAGCGCTGGCGGCGCTGCTGCTCGCCGGCCTGCTGGCGGGCGGCTGCTCGTCCGGGCCGGAGCTGCCGTCCGGCAGCGGAGCTCAGGCCTCGTCCGGGAGCCCCGCTCCGGCTGAGGCGCAGGCAGAAGCCGGAGCGCTGCCCGAGCAAGGACGGGCGGCCGTCGTCAGCCGCTCGCTCGGCTTCGGCGAGGTCAACCCGGCTCCGCTCGCGCTGTTCGAGGAGAGCGCGGAGATCGAGCCTTTCGAGGAAGCGATCCGCTCCAGCGAGCGGATCGAGGGCATCCTGGACGTGGCCGAGCCCGACCTCGACCTCGTGCTGCAGAGCGAGAGCGGCGCGAGGAAGGCGTATCATCTGTGGCTTCCGCTCGGCGGTCCCCGGACGGAAGGGATGAAGGGCATGGCGATGGAGGTCGCAAATACCCATACCGGGTACACGATCTCTGCGGCGGCGGCGAAGCAGCTGGCCGAGCTTGTCTTGAGCAAGGGCTACACGTCCGAGCAAGCTGTCAAGAACGGCGACGTCGTTTTCGGCCTCCGAGGACAGTTCAACGCGGACGTCTGGCAGGCGTTCGCCGAGAAGGTCGGGCGGGGCGAGGAGGCGGCCGTCCAGATCACGTCGTATACGATCGAGGGGGCTCCGATCTTCGAGAACCTGTCGCTTGAAGACGGCACGATCCGCTACCGGAGAGACGACCGCTTCGACGGCTATGCGACCAAGGAGCATCCCCGGATCTATTTCTGCAAGCGGCTGGAGGAAGGGGAGGCCGGCGAGGATACGGTCTATTCGCTGGCGGAGTGCGGCGAGGAAGCCTCGCCGTTCCTGCTGCGGCTGAGCGGCACGGGCGGCGGGAGCTAGATGAAAAAGGAGGAGAAGCCCATGATGGAGCATCTCGTATCGTTCAAATTCAACCGGCCGCTGGAGGCGGCCGAGCAGGAGGAGCTGCTCGCGCTGCTGCGCGGGCTGCGGGGGCAGGTGCCGGGCATCATCGAGCTGACCTGCGGCTTCAACGAGACGGAGGAGACGGACAACATCCACGGCTTCACGCTCGGCCTGCGCGTCACGTTCACGGATCGGGAGGCGCTGCGCGACTACGGTCCGCATCCGGCGCATCAGGCGTTCGTCTCGCGGCTGGAAGGGCTCGTGGAGCAGGTCGTCGTCGTCGACTACCCGTTCGGATGAGCCCGGCCGCGGACAAGACGATCTACCTGATCCGCCACGCCCGCGCGTCCGGTCAGGAGCCGCAGGCCGAGCTGACGGCGGAGGGAGCGGTCCAGGCGGAGCGCCTGGCGGAGCTTCTCGCCGGCCGCGGCATCGAGCGCATCGTCTCGAGCCCGTACTTGCGGGCGCTGGATACGATCGCGCCGTTCGCGGCGGCGGCGGGACTGCCGGTCGAGGAGGACGCGCGGCTGGCCGAGCGCGTGCTGTCCGCCGCGCCGCTGCCGGATTGGGAGGAGCGGCTGCGCGCCTCCTTCCTCGATCCGGAGCTGCGGCTGGACGGCGGCGAAAGCGGGCGCGAGGCGCTGGAGCGAGGCCAAGCCGCAATCGCGGAGCTGGAGCGGAGCGTGGGCGCGGGCAAGGCCGCGGCGGCGGTATCGCACGGCAACCTGCTGGCGCTGCTCGTCGGGGCGTTCGACCCGGCGTTCGGCTATGACGGGTGGCGCGCGATGCGCAATCCCGATGTGTTCGAGCTCGCGATCGGCGAGGGCGGAGCCCGGATCAGGCCGATCCGGGACGGCAAGTAACGATGGACCGGCAGCGGGGCTGCCGGTTTTTTTCGCCTCCGGCGGGCATGCGTGTGACGGAATTCACGGTATCATCCGCCCGGATCGGGTAAGGAAGGAGAGGACGGCGCCGAATGGAGGGAACGCGCATGAGCACGAGCCAGGCATGGTGCCGGCAGCGTGCATGACGGCGCAGCTGCCCCATGCTGCGGCTCTAACGACGAATCAGCTCGCTAGAGCCTCTTTTTCACGTCTCCCCGGAATCTAACGACGCGCCAGACGCTAAGAAAGCCAAATTCCTCTGAAAACGAGGGATTTCAGCCGTTTTTCAGCGGTTAAGCGTCTCACGCGTCGTTAGCTTCGCCAACAGGCGGTTTTCTGCTGTCTAACGAGCTCAGGCGTCGTAAGCCTCGAAGCAAGCAGGCGCATGCGCATCGGACTGCCCCGCAACGAATCGGTCCCATGGCGCGTCTAACCGATGTTCATATCGATATCTGGATTGTGAAAGGAGAGGCGCCCATGACGATATCCCCCTGGCTCTGGCCCTTGCCCGTGCTGGCTGTGCTGGCGCTGGCCTTCATCTATAGCCGCCGCAAGGAGCAGGAGCGCCATCTGCTCTGGAAGCTGCTCGGCTATCTGCTGCTCGGCGCCTTCATGCTGCGCCTGAACGGCTTCCCGCTGCCGCTCGGCTATGCGCTGTTCCTGCTGCTGCTCCAGGCGAAGCCCAAGCCGAACCGCGCCGCCAAGCACAGCGCCGCGTTCGCGGGCTTGCTGCTGTTTTTCCTGGCGCTTGCCTTGCCGGCAGCCGAGCAGAGCTGGCTCGAACGCGAGCGCAGCTATCCGGTGGAGGCGGCCCAGATCTCGCAGCTGTCCCTGCAGGATGACTGGGAGCGGTTCAAGGGAGAAGACGCCGCGAGCTCCGAGGATCGGCTGGAGCGCTTCGAGTTCGTCTATGACCGGAGCGGAGCGGTGATTCAGTTGAACTATGCGGTCAGCGTCTGGAGCGGGAACGGCTCGTATCGCTACCAGGTCGAGTACGCGCCGGAGAAAGGCCATGCGGTCGTGCAGCGGCTCGGCCGAGATGGCGGAGGCTCGCCTCCCGATGGGTTAAGCGCCGAACTGGTGCTGGAGCGCCTGCGGCCGGAAGTTCTGGCCGAGCTTGCTCCCGCGCCGGAGAGGGCGGATGCGGACCGGCTGCGGCTGGAGGTGCCGACGATGTGGTTCGCCAACGGTACGGCGTTTTTGGATCCGAAGGGCTTCCAGCCCGCCTTCCGGATCGGCCACGACGGCGAGGTCGAGCCGCTGCCGAACGTAGCGGAGCCGTACGAGACAGCCGCTGCGGTCGTCGTGTACGGCTGCCGCGATCCGGAGCTGTTCGAGGGCTGCGCCGCGCCCGCATACTACTTGTTCTAAAGCGGCCGGCCACGACAGGCGAGCGCGTGATTCGAGCTTCGGCCGCTGCGTCCGCGGCAGGCGGATGCCGGTCTTCACCGGATTTTCCGGCCATCTGGAGTTCGCCCGTCCTCGCCCATTCCGCTCCTCGCGCGCCCGGCCTCCCGCTCGCCTCTCCGCCTCACCCCTTGGGCCCTGAACCTCCGACTCGCCCCTTGGGCCCTGAACCTCCGGCTCGCCCGCTCCGCCGTCCCGCCCCGCCGTCCCGCCCCGCCGTCCCGCCCCGCCGTCCTGCCCCGCCTTCCCGTTCCGCCTTCCCGTTCCGCCCTCCGGCCCTCCCCCTGGACGGGCCTCGGCCCGTCCTTTTTGTCCGCGGCGACATGGGAGCGCTTCACCGGCCATAAGCTGGAGGAAGGCGTCTCAGGCAACTCCACCCGAGGAGGCGAGGCTCATGCTCGGTTCGGTGCTTATGCTGTTCTGGCTGCTGGTGGCGATCGTCATTCTGGCTTCCTTGTATGCCCAGCGGGAGCGCGAGGAGGAATGGCTCTTCCTCAAGCTGATCGGCTGCTACCTGCTCGGAGGCTTCGTGCTGTTCCTCTCCGTGCTGCCGGTGCCGCTCGGATTCATCCTCTACTGGCTGCTGCTTCACGGCAAGATGCGATCCAACCGGGCCGTCAAGGAAAGCGCGGCGTTCTGGGGCCTCGGCGTGCTTCTCATTCGGCTGGTGGTCGGACTGATCTTCTGACGTCCGAGGCGCGATGAGTCCGGTATGGAAGCAGATTCCTTCTTCCCGTCCTCTGGCTTTTTCTCTATGATGGAAAAAGTAGAAAGGAGTGGGATTGTTGGTTCCAGCTTGGGTGGAATGGGTTCCGACGCTGCTGGCAGCGGCGGGGCTCGTCTGGCTGTACCGGAAGAGCAGCCCCGACGAGCCGCACCGAGGGTGGAAGCTCATCGGCTATGCGGCGCTCGGGGCGTTCTCCTTCCGCTTCCCTGCGTTCTCGTTCCCGCTCGGCTTTTTGATCTGCCTGATGCTCCTTGCTCGGGCCAAGCCTAACGTCCGGGCCAAAAGAGGCGCGGCGATCGCCGGGCTGGCGATTTTCGCCGCCGGAATCGCCATTCCGGCGCTCGATCAGCGCCTGTTCGAGCGGGAGCGCAGCTTCGCCGTCCAGTCCGGACAGGCGGAGCGGCTCGATCTGGCCGGCGACTGGCGGCGCATCGCGGGAGGCGGCGAGTCGACGGACGAGCGGCTCGACCGGTTCCAGCTCGTGCAGGAGCCGGACGGCCGTATCCGCAGCCTGCAGTACCAAGTCACGGCCCGCGACAGCAAGGGAGACTATACGATCGAGGTGCGCTATGAGCCGGAGAGCGGCCAAGCGATCGTCGAGCGGACGAGGCGCCGCTCTCTGAACGATGAAGCCGCGCTTTCGTTCGCCAGCGGCTCCTCCGGCGTGTACCGGATCGATCCGGAGCGATTCCTGCAGCTTTTGTCGCCGGACAATCTGGAGAGGATGACGATGGAGGCGGCGAGCGGCCCGGCCAAGCTGCGTGAGCTCGAGCTCCTCTTGTTCAACGGCCCGGCGGGGCCGGTCGAGCCTTCTCCGATCCGGCGCCTGCTGCAGGCGGACGGCATCAAGCCGGCCGGCGAGGAGCCGGTTCACGGCTACATCCTGCAGGCGCGCGGCAAGACGGATTCCGAGCAGGGCAAGGAGGACAAGTTCGTCTGGCATGTCATTCCGACGCAGGACGTCCAGCCGGGCTGACTTGTCTCCGTCCGGTTCGCCTGCCTGCTCTTTTATTTGCTGCCGCGGCTTTTTCAGGAGCCGACTCTTGACGCTTGGAGGTTCATGACCATGCTGTTCCTGCTGATCTACCGCCGTGCCGGTCATCATCGCGCTCGTACTGCTGAACGGCCGCCAGGAGGACGAGGACTTCCTCTTCCTCAAGCTGTTCGGCTATCTGTTTCTGGCGACCCTCGGCCTGCGGCTGATCTTTCTTCCGATCCCGCTCGGCTTCCTGCTGTTCTATTTCCTGCTTCGTCCCAGGTCCAAGCTCAACGAGGACCAGAAGCATGCCGCCGCCTGGTGGGGGCTCGGGCTGTACGTCGTCAGCCTGCTGATCTCCATCATGCCGTGAACAGCTTCCGCTTGAACGGCCGGGTCGTCCATGGCGCCGCGATAGGCGCCTTTTTCATACCCAATTCCGAAAATATTCTCCAGAAAATAAAAATAATATGGAGAAAAATACTTCCCAATGCTGGAAACCGCTGTTATACTAGCGGTGACTTAACGAAATCTCCATAGCCTCATCCTTCCTTTGCGACCGCATGGATTGGCCGGCATCATCGATTCGCTCCGTGGCTTCTGCAGAACTTGTCCAACAAGTCTCAAGAAATCAAGAGAGGGTGGCTCATGACATGGTTAACCGCAGCTCCGCAACATCCGGCTTGGCCCCTGCTTCCTCCGACCCGACGAACCGCAGTAATTCGAGCGCTTCAACCGCCCATCGCTCCACGATTCCGCCGACAGCCGTCCTTCGCGCCTCCCGAAGCTCCCGTCCGCTCCATCCGATCCGTCTCGCCTCGACCGGCGCGCTCGCGGCGCTGATGCTGCTGGCAGCCGCCTGCGGCAACGGTGGCTCGAACGGCCCCGGCTCCGCGCCGACGGCCAGCCCGGGCGCCAGTCCCGGCGACAGCGCCAGCCCCGCTCCTTCCGTGCAGGAAGCGAAGCTGGAGTTCTGGACGATCTCGCTTCAGCCGACGTTCAATGACTACATCAACGGACTCATCGACGAGTATCAAAAAGCCCATCCCGGCGTGACGGTCGATTGGAAGGACTATCCGTACGACGCGATCACGACCAAGCTGCTCGCCACGGCCGGCGGCAAAAACGCGCCGGATGTCGTCAACCTCAACACCGAGTTCGCGAGCCAGCTCGCGACGAAGGGGGCGCTGGCCGATCTCGGCGCACTCATCTCGGACGAGACGAAGAGCAGCTTTTTCCCCGGCATCTTCGACTCCACCGTGTTCGACGGCAAGCCGTACGCGCTGCCCTGGTACACCGGCACCCAGGTGCTCTACATGAACAAGGAGCTCGTCGAAAAGGCCGGGCTCGATCCGGCCAACCCGCCGAAGACGAAGGAGGAGCTGTACGAGTGGTCGCGCCAGGTCAAGGAAAAGACCGGCGCCGCCGGCTACGCGACGCAGTTCGGGGCGAACCTGCTGCCGAGCGACGGCGTGCCGATCCTCGATGACGAGCGCAAGAGCGCCGCGTTCAACACGGACGCCGGCATCGCGGTCGTCGAGCAGCTGAAAAAGCTCGTCGATGACGGCGTCATCGTCAAGGACGACGCGAACTTCCAGAAGCAGGTCGAATACTACTCCAGCGAGCAGGTCGCCTTCGAGCTGTCGGGACCGACATTCATCAACAAGCTCAAGTCGGCGGCGCCCGACGTGTACGCCAAGACGATCGCCGTGCCGCTGCCGACCGGCAAGGCCGACCTGATCTATTCCAACTCGATGAACCTCGTCGTGCCGAAAAACGCCAAGAACCCGCAGGCCGCCGCCGACTTCGCCGTCTTCGTCACCAACGCGGCCAACCAGACGGCCTTCGCCAAGTTCGCGAACACGCTGCCGTCGACCAAGGCGTCGATCGAGGATCCGTTCTTCACGGAATCCGACAATACGCTCGAGTCGCAGGCGAAGATCGCTTCGGTGAAAAGCCTCGACAAGGCGCAGGAGTACTACCTCGGCATCCCGGCCGCCGGCGACATCAACTCGGCGATCGCCCGCCAGCTGCAGGAGATCATCCTGAACGGCGGCGACGTCAAGGCGGGCGTCGAGGCTGCCGCCGCCAAGGTGAACGAGGCGATCGCTCCGAAATAACGTCAAGGACGGTGAGATTCCGATGCGCAGAAGAACGCTTGCTTCCGACGCGCTGCCGGCCTGGAGCTTCATGGCTCCGGGCCTTCTCGTCATCGGCGTGTTCGTGCTTTTCCCGATCGTGTACAGCATCCCGCTCGCCCTGACCGACTACTCGGTGCTGGGGGAGACGAAGTTCATCGGACTGGACAACTTCCGCCGGGCGTTCGCCGACGACAGCTTCCTCGTCTCGCTCTGGAACTCCGTGCTCTACATCATCGTCGTGCCGGTGCTGCAGATCCTGTCCATCCTGATCGCGATCCTCGTCAACAGCCGCATCCCGGGCATCCAGGCGTTCCGGGCGGCCTACTACATCCCGGTCGTGACGTCGATGGTCGCCGTCGCCCTCATGTGGAACTGGCTGCTCAGCCAGAACGGCGTCGTCAACTACATCCTCATCACCCTCGGCATCACCGACCAGAAGATCGGCTGGCTGTCGACCAGCTCGACGGCGCTGTACGTGCTCATGTTCATCACCTTGTGGAAAGGGCTCGGCTACTACATGATGCTGTATCTCGCCGGCCTGCAGTCGATCCCGGCCGACCTCTACGAGGCGGCGATCGTCGACGGGGCTTCGCGCGCGCAGCGCGTCCGCCTGATCACGATTCCGCTGCTGCGGCCGTACATCTTCTTCTGCAGCCTCATCTCGCTCATGGGCGCGATCCGCGTCTTCGACGAGATGTTCGTGCTGACGCAGGGCGGGCCCGGCACGTCGACGCTGACGAGCAGCCTGTACATCTACGAGCAGGGCCTGGAGCAGCTGAACTTCGGCTACGCCTCCGCGCTCGGCCTCATCGTCAGCGTCATCGTCGGCGTGCTGAGCGTCATCGTGTTCCGGTTCAACCGGCAGGGAGGGGTGAATCCTTACGGATGATGAACTTATCTGAAGGCGGCGGCCCGGCGGCAGCGGAAATCAAGGCGGGAGCTCTGGGCGGCGCGCCAGGAGCAGATCCGCTTCGCGGCGGCCTAACGGCAGGCGCCGGTCCGGGCCGCCGCGGCACGGAGCCGGCGGGCTCAGGCCGAAGCCGGGGCTGGCGGCTCGTCCGCCGCATCCCGGGACTGCTGGTCGGCTATGCGCTGCTGCTGGCGCTCGCGCTGTTCATGATGGGGCCGTTCCTGTGGCTGCTCAGCGTCTCGCTCATGCCGGGCACCAACGTGTTCAAGTTTCCCCCGGCGATCTTCCCGACGTTCATCAAGCTCGACAACTATACGCAGGTGTGGAGCTTCATCGACTTTCCCAAGTACATCGGCAACACGCTCATCATCACCGGCCTCGGCCTCGTGCTGAACATCCTGCTCTCGCTGTCGACGGCGTATCCGCTCGCCAAGATGCGCTTCAAGGGACGCTCGCTCGTGTTCGGCGTGCTCGTCGCGACGATGATCATCCCTTCTGCGACGGCGCTTGTCGTGCATTATCTGACGATCACCTGGTTCGGGCTGCTCGGCTCGTTTTTCGGCGTCGTGCTTCCTTCGGCGGTGTCGGTGTTCAACATCTTCCTCATGCGGCAGACGTTCCTCGGCGTGCCCGACGACATCCGCGACTCCGGCAAGGTCGACGGCGCGTCGGAGCTGCGCATCTGGTGGCGGCTGATGGTCCCGATGGTCAAGCCGGGCATCGCGGTGATCGCGCTGCTGGAGTTCATGTCGTACTGGAACAGCTTCCTCTGGCCGATCGTCGTGCTGGACGACCCGGCCCAGTATCCGCTCGCGTCGGCGCTGACCTACCTGAACGGCCAGTTCGCGTACAACTTCGGCTGGATCGCCGCGGGCACGATCCTGTCGGTGCTGCCGATCATCGTGGTGTTCCTGTTTACGCAGCGCTATTACATGGAGGGCATTTCCGGGGCGGTGAAAGGGTAGCTTTCGGCGGGGTTCGCAAAGCCGCTTCGCTTAGCCGGAACCGTTGCTGAGCGAACCGTGCTGGCCCCGCCGAGCCGAAGCCGGTTTCTGGCGAGCCGTGCGGGAAGCTTGCCGAGCTCGCTGTGCGCGCCGAACCGTGCTGGAGTCCGCCAACCCCGCTGCGCGCTCTCCATTGTCCTTCCGATCCGCTCTTGTCGTCGGATTCCTTGATTTCCCTGCCTCTGACGAGGAGGGAATCCGCCGACAAATGCGACCGCTGCCGCTTCTACAGGACAACGGAGGCGCTCCGCTCTGGCGGGAACGCAGCAAGCGGGGCGAGCCCGGCCGCAGTCGCAGCCGAAAGGCTTTTGCCAATCGCCAGACCCGCTGCGCGTTCTCTGGTGTGAAGCTCCAAGCTTCACTATAGAAGTGCTGCGTCGAGCTCGCGTTAACTGTTCGCTCTGCTGAACGTTAACGACGCAGACCTTCTACTCGCTGAAGAAGATACGGGCACAACCTTAAAGCAACACGCACGAAGATCGGTGTTACGCGGAAAAACCGAGTAACTCGGGTGCGAGAAGGCTCCAACGGTCGGAGATGCGCGGAAAAACCGAGTAACTCGGGTGCGAGAAGGCTCCAACGGTCGGAGATGCGCGGAAAAACCGAGTAACTCGGGTGCGAGAAGGCTCCAACGGTCGGAGATGCGCGGAAAAACCGAGTAACTCGGGGGCAAGAAGGCCCAAATGGTCGGAGTTGCGCGGAAAAACCGAGTAACTCGGGTGCGAGAAGGCTCCAACGGTCGGAGTAACGCGGAAAAACCGAGTAACTCGGGGGCAAGAAGGCTCCAACGGTCGGAGTAACGCGGAAAAACCGAGTAACTCGGGTGCGATCCACGAGGCCAATCGGGTTACTGAGGTTCGAGGTAGGCGTCCGGCGGGGAATAGCTCGAAAAAATCGGGTTACTAGGGTTCGAGGAGAGCGCCCGGCAGGCAATAACCCGAAAAAGTCCGGTTACAGGTGTCCAGAAAAGCGATTCGAGGGCTGTAGCCCGAAAAAGTCCGGTTACAGGTGTCCAGAAAGCGATTCGAGAGCTGTAACCCGAAAAAGTCCGGTTACAGGTGTCCGGAAGCGGGGTCCGGGTGATGCAACCCGAAAAAGTCCGGCTACAGGTATCCAGAAGCGCGGTCGGTGAGATGCAACCCGAAAAAAACTGGTTGCAGGCGAACAAACCTTGAGTTACTCGGGGTTCGAGGTGCGCGTTCAGATGGTGATTCGAGAGCAGGAGCGGAGGGGACGGAAACCTCTTGGAGAAGCGGCAGCGGTTCCCTTGAAGGCCGGATTCCTTCCGTTTCGGAAAAGGAGATCAGAGGAATCTGGGCTTCAGCGGAATCGGAGAGAGGTTCCGTCCGCGGAGCGGCGTCAGCGGCCAGTCGAACCAGAGGTTCCGTCCCCGGAGCGGCGTCAGCGGAAAGGGCGAACCAGAGGTTCCGTCCCAGGAGCGGCGCCAGCGGCCAGTCGAACCCGAGGTTCCGTCCCCGGAGCGGCGCCAGCGGCCAGTCGAGCCAGCCGAACCCGAGGCTCCGTTCCCCGAGCGGCTTCGACCGCCGCCCGGCCGCCAAGCGACGAAAGGAGGCAAGGAGGAGCATGGACAATCCGAAGCGGGGCAAGGTGGTGTATCTGCCGCTGGACGAGCGGCCCTGCAACTATGACTTTCCCTGGCTGCTCGCCAGGGACACTGAGCTCGAGCTGGTCCGGCCGCCGCTCGAGTGGATGGGGCGCAAGAAGCGCCCCGGCCGCATCGCCGAGCTCGGCGACTGGCTGGAGCGCGAGGCCGAGGACGCCGAGGCGGCGATCGTGTCGATCGACACGCTGCTGTACGGCGGCATCGTCCCGTCGCGGCTGCATCGGCTCGGCGAGCATGAGGCGGCGCGTCCGCTCGAGCGGCTGCGCCGCATCCGCGAGCGCAGGCCGGACATCCGGCTGTACGCGTTCCACCTCATCATGCGCTGTCCGCAATATTCGAGCAGCGACGAGGAGCCGGACTATTACGCCGACTGGGGGCGGGAGCTGTTCCGGCTCGGCTACCTCGGCCACCGCGAGCAGCTCGGCCTCGCCATCGCCGAGGAGCAGCATGAGCTGAGCCGCATTCGCATGCGGCTGCCGGAGGACGTGCGCGACGATTACCTGGAAAGACGCGCCGTCAACGCCTCCGCCAATCGCGCCTCGCTCGAGCTGGCGGCCGACGGCACGATCGACTTCCTCGCGCTGCCGCAGGACGACGCGGCGCCGTACGGCTGGACCGCGCTCGACCAGCAGGCCGTCCGCCAGCGCATCCGCGAGCTCGGCGCCGAGACGCGCACGCTCATGTATCCCGGCGCGGACGAGGCCGGCTGCACGCTGCTCGCCCGGCTCGCGGTCGAGCGGACCAGCCAATCGCGCCCGCTCGTCTATGCCCGCTACGCCAGCACGCTCGGTCCGCAAATCGTGCCGCTCTACGAGGACCGTCCGCTCGGCGAAAGCGTCAAGGCGCAGCTGCTGGCGGCAGGAGCGCTGCTCGCCGAGAGCGCCGCGGACGCGCAGCTCGTGCTGCTCGTCAACTCGCCGGGCGGCCCGATGGCGGAGTCGAACGACCAGCTGCGGCCCAATGCCGCCTACGACGTGCAGCGCAGCGTGCAGGAGCTGGCGGAATACGCCGAGCATGCGGTCCGCACGCTCGGCAAGCCCGCGGCGCTCGCCGATGTCGCTTATGCGAACGGCGGCGACCTGCAGCTGCTGCGGCTGCTTCAGGCCAAGGGCCTGCTCCCCGAGCTGGCCGGCATCGCCGGCTGGAATACGAGCGGCAATACGCTCGGCACGGCGATCGCGCAGCTGCTGCTGCAGCATGCCCGCTGCGGCCGCACGCCGGCGCAGCTCGACTTCCTCGGGCTGCGCATCGCCGAGGACTACGGCTACTGCGCCGCTGTCCGCCGGCCGCTGGCGGACGGCGTCATCCGGGAGCGGGGCATGGACTATTTCAACGTCGACGGCGAGCGCGGCGAAGCGGCGCGGCTCGTGCGGGAGGCGCTGGAGCTGTTTTTGGAACGGGAGGGGTTCAACGACGGGCCGCTCCGCATCCGCATCGAGGACTGCCGCCTGCCGTGGAGCCGCATGTTCGAGGTCGGGCTGCGGGTAGAGGCGACGGAAGGCGATGCGGGAAGGCCGACGATCAGCGAAGACAGGGAGTGAAGACATGGCGACCCTATGGGAGCAAGTGAGAGGGGGACTGATCGTCTCCTGCCAGGCGCTGCCGGAGGAGCCGCTCCACGGAGCGGACATCATGGCGCGCATGGCGCTTGCCGCGAAGCAGGGCGGGGCGAAGGCGATCCGGGCCAACGGACCCGGGGACGTGCGCAGCATCAAGGAGGCGACGGGGCTGCCGGTCATCGGCATCGTCAAGCGGGACTATCCGGGCAGCCCGGTCTACATCACGCCGACTTTGCGGGAGGTGGAGGAGCTGCTGGACGCCGGGGCGGACATGATCGCCTTCGACGCGACGCTGCGCGCGCGTCCGGGCGGCTGCTCCGCGGCGCAGCTCGTGCGGCGGATGCAGGAGCGGGGCGTGCCCGCGATGGCCGATGTGAGCACGCTGGAGGAGGCGATCGAGGCGCAGCGGATCGGAGCGGATTGCGTGTCCACGACGCTGTCGGGCTACACGCCGTACTCGGTCAGCCGCACCGGCCCCGACTACGCGCTCGTCGAGCGCGCGGCGCAGCGGCTGGACGTGCCGGTGTTCGCCGAAGGCCGGGTTACCGAGCCGTCGCAGATCCCGGCGCTGCTGGCCAGAGGCGCGCATGCGGTCGTCGTCGGCTCGGCGATTACGCGGCCGCAGCTCATTACGGAACGTTTTGCCGCGGCAGCGGCGGGCGGGAGGGAGCGATCCGATGGATCTAAAGTTAAAAGTTAGCTCGTACTACCCTTCGCTCACGAAGTCCGAGCAGAAGGTCGCCGACTACGTGCTCGGCGCCTCGGAGTCGATCATGTACCGCTCCGTCACGGAGCTGGCGGATCTGTCGGGCGTAGGCGAGACGACGGTGATGCGCTTCTGCCGGGCGATCGGGTTCAAAGGCTACCAGGACTTCAAGCTGGCGCTCGCCCAGGATTACAGCCCCCATCGTCAGGCGCGGGACGGCTCGCCCGAGGCGGGCGAGGACGACGGCGACTTCCCGGCGCTCGTCCACCGCGAGCTCGCCTCGATCCTGGCCGACACGATGGATCTGCTCGACCGGACCAAGCTGGACGAGGCGGTGCGGCGCATCCACGAGGCGGGCTATGTGCAGCTGTTCGGCGTCGGCACGTCCGGGCTGACGGCGCTCGACGCCAAAAACCGCCTGCTCCGCATCGGCCTCCGGGCCGAAGCGGCGACCGACGCCCATATCCAGGCGATGATGGCGGTGACGATGGGGCGGGGCGACGTCGCCATCGGCATCAGCCTGAGCGGCAGCACGCTCGACACGGTCGACCTGCTGTCCAAGGCGCGCCAGCAAGGCGCGTACATCATCGCGATCACGAACTATGCCAAGTCGCCGATCACGGCGGAGGCCGATCTCGTGCTGCTGACCGCCGGCAAGGAGTCGCCGCTCGAGGGCGGGTCCATCGGCGCCAAGATGTCGCAGCTGCTCGTCATCGACCTCATCTGCGAGGGTCTGGCCCGCCACGACCTGCCGCGCACCCGCGAGATGCGCGAGCGCATGGCCAAGGCGGTCATCGAGCGGATCTATTGAGACGGGAGGGGGAGCGAGCATGAGCCGGGAAAAGGAAGCCGTCGGCCCCGCTGACGGCGGCGTCACCGGGAAAGGCCCGCCGGACGGCCGCCGCAGAACCGGCATCGCCCGGGAAGGCCCGCCGGATGGCCGCCGCGGAACCGTCGTCGCCCGGGAAGGCCCGCCGGACGGGCGCCGCGGAACCGGCATCGCCCGAGAAGGCCCACCGGACGAGTGCCACGGAACCGGCATCGCCCGAGAAGGCCCGCCGGACGGCCGCATAACCGGCATCGCCCGAGAAAGCCCGCCGGACGAGCGCCGCAGAACCGGCATCGCCCGGGCAAAGCCGATCCTCGGCATCGACATCGGCGGCACCGGCATCAAGGGAGCCGTGCTCTCGCCGAGCGGGCGGCTGCTCGCGCAGGCTTCTCTCCCGACCGAGGCGGCGCGCGGCCGGGAGGCGGTGCTGCGGACCGCGGAGGCGCTCGTCCTCGAGCTGCTGGAGCGCTGCCCGGACGCGGCCGCGCTCGGCATCGCCAGCGCCGGCCGCATCGACGCGGAGCGCGGCGCGGTCGTGTACGCGACCGCGAATCTGCCCGGCTGGACCGGGCTGCGCCTGGCCGAGTGGGCCGAGCGCAGCTTCGGCTTGCCGGCCTGCGCCGACAACGACGCCAACGCCGCGCTGCTCGGCGAGGCGCGGCTCGGGGCCGCGCGCGGCCTGCCCGACGCCGTCCTGCTGACGCTCGGCACCGGCGTCGGCGGCGCCAATCTCGCCGGCGGCCGGCTTCTCCGCGGCGCCGGCTGGAGCGGCGGCGAATGGGGCCACGCCGTGCTCGTGCCGGGCGGGCGGCCCTGCAACTGCGGCCGCCGCGGCTGCGCGGAGACGTACCTGTCCGGCTCCGCTCTGATGCACGGCGCGTCGCGTCGCTTGGGCCGGCCGGGCCTGTCGCCTGCGGAGCTGGAGCGGCTGCTGTTCGAGCGCGACGGCGCGGCGCAGGATGCGATGCGGGAGTACGCGGCGCGGCTGGCGCTTTTTCTCGCCAACCTGCAGGCGGGGCTCGATCCTGCGGCCGTCGTGCTCGGCGGCGGCGGAGCCGAGTCGCTGGCCGCCTGGCGGCCGCTGCTGGACGAGGCGCTGGCGGCGGAGGGCGCGGCCAGGCTGACCGTCGTCCCGGCGCAGCTCGGTCCGCTCGCCGGCTGCATCGGCGCGGCGCTGATGGCGGCCGAGCGGCTGGACGGCGGCCTGGCCCGCTCCGGCGCCGACGAAGGCGGCATCGCCAGCAGCAACGAAGCCGGCCTTGAGCCCGGCATCACGAAGGAGGAATCGTCATGAACGAACCGACAAGCCAGAGAGGCGGCAAGCGTCCGGACGAGCGTCTGGAGGCGGACATCGTCATCATCGGAGGCGGCCTTGGCGGCACGGCGGCCGCGCTGGCCGCGGCACGCGCCGGCAAAAGCGTCATCCTGACGGAGGAGACCGACTGGATCGGCGGTCAGCTCACCTCGCAGGCGGTGCCGCCCGACGAGCATCGCTGGATCGAGACGGAGGGCTGCACGGCGTCATTCCGCGAGCTGCGCGAGCGCATCCGCGACTACTACCGCGACAGCTATCCGCTCACCGAGCAGGCGCGGGCCAACCCGATCCTCAACCCCGGCAGCGGCTGGGTGAGCCGCCTCGCGCATGAGCCGCGCGTCGCGCTTGCCGTGCTGCAGGCGATGCTCGCGCCGTATGTAAACAGCGGACGGCTGCGCGTGCTCTATCATGCCTCTCCCGCCTCGGCGCAGGTCGAGGGGGACGAGGTGCGCTCGGTGACGGTGAGCGTGCGCGGCGGCAGCCGCCGGATCGAGCTCGCCGGAGCCTATGTGCTCGATGCGACGGAGACCGGCGAGCTGCTGCCGCTGACCGGCACGGAGTACCGGATCGGAGCGGAGTCGCGCGCCGAGACCGGGGAGCCGCATGCACCGGAGGAGGCTTTGCCGGACGACGTGCAGGCGTTCACCCATGTCGGCGCGATGGAGTACGTGCCGGGAGCCGATTTCAAGCCAGAAAAGCCGCCGGAGATGTTCGGCTACTGGAGCCGGCTCGTGCCGCCTTTCAGCCCGTATCCGCTGCTGAGCTGGTTCGCCACCGACGCGAACGATACGACCAAGAAGAAGGAGTTCACGCTGCTGCCGAACGACCAGGGCGTCACGTCGCTGTGGGACTACCGCCGCATCATCGACCCGCGCCATCTGGCCGTCCCGCTCTATCCCGGCGAGCAGTCGCTGCTCAACTGGGCGCAGAACGACTACTATCTCGGCTCCATCATGGACGTGCCGGACGACGTGCGCCGCGACCGGCTGTACGCCGCGCGCCAGCTGACGCTGTCCGTCGTGTACTGGCTGCAGACGGACGCGCCGCGGCTGGACGGGGGCAAGGGCTGGCCCGGCCTGCGGCTGCGCGGCGACATCGTCGGCACGGAGGACGGCCTCGCCAAGTCGGTCTATATCCGCGAGTCGCGGCGCATCCGCGCGCTGCAGACGGTGACCGAGGCGGACGTGAGCAAGGAGCTGCGCGGCGCGGAGGGCATCCGGCGGTACGAGGACAGCGTCGGCGTCGGCAGCTACCATCTGGACCTGCATCATACGACCGTCACGCATCGCAGCTTCTACATCCCGAGCTATCCGTACGAAATTCCGCTCGGCGCGCTGATCCCGGTCCGCACGGCCAATCTGCTGCCCGCGTGCAAGAACATCGGCGTCACCCAGATCTCCAACGGCTGCTACCGGCTCCATCCGACCGAGTGGAACGTCGGCGAGGCGGCCGGGCTGCTCGCGGCGTACTGCCTCGACGTCTCGCGCCGTCCGCGCGAGGTGCACGGCGACGCGGCGCTGCGGACGGGCTACCAGGAGCGGCTGAGCGCGCATGGCGTGCAGCTGCACTGGTCGGATCAGGTCGCGCAGGAGGTCGTGGAAGCGCCGAAGTAAGCCAGCCGCAACTCTCGAAGGAGGTGGTGGCCGCTCCGAAGCGAAGCGGAAGGACGGCATGCTTCAGGCATGCCGGGACGCCGGGTCGGGAATGATCATTTTGGAGGAGGGATACGTTGAGAAGAAGATGGAACGGGAAAAAGCTGCTGCCGGCCGTACTGGCCGCAGCGCTGCTGGCAAGCGGATCGGCGATGGCCTCGCCGCAGGCGGGGCTCGGCGCGGCGGAGCCGGAGGGCGGCAGCGCCGCCGCGCTGCGCGCCGCGGACGGGACGCCGCTGCCGGAACGGGACGCCTCCGCGGCCGCCGGGCTCGGAGGCGGGAGCGCGTCGGGCTCGGCCTCGCTGCAGGCGGCGGCGATGGCCACGCCGAACCTCATCGTGCCGATCGAGACGCTGAAGCCGGCCGTCGCCTTGAGCAAGCCGGCGCTCTCGCCTGCCGGCGGACCGCTCATCCTGAGCGATTCGCCGGAGTCGCCGACGACTCCGGGAGGCTTTTACCGGGATACGGTCAGCGGCTCGTTCCGGGTGTTCTACCACCACTACAACAAGACCGGCGCGGAGCTGCAGGTCGCCGTCGCCGTCACGAACACGAGCGGCTACAAGGTCAAGCTCTACGAGGAAGGAGCCGGCGCCGGGGTCGATTACTACCCGGACATCGCCGGCCAGATCGGCCTCGAGGCGTTCCTGGCCGACCGCGGCTCGCGCCGTCCGGTCGCCGTGCTGCTGCCGGGGCAAAGCTACTGGGTGTCGCATGCGGTGCCGGTCACGTACACGGCGAGCGGCTTCCTGCAGCTGCGCGCCGAAGCGCCCGGCGGCGGCAGCGCGCCGGTCACGGTGACGACGCTCGGCTACGCCGGCGCGCGTCCCGATCCGCTCGCGGAGCCGATCCTGCCGCGCGACAAGCATGTGCGGGGCACGTTCCCGCATTATGACCGCACGGGCACGCTCGTCTACGACACCTCGCTGGGCAATGCGCTCATCCGCGTCTCGTCCGCGCCGTCGGGCCAGTGGGCCGACTTCATGCCGGGCGAGTACGAGCCGGGCGTCGACGCGACGACCGGCGAGAGCGTCGTCAACAGCGGCAACTACGGCGTCATCTACGACTTCAACGTGCAGATCGACAATACGAGCGAGGGCAAGCGCACGGTCGGCGTCTATCTCAATCCTTCGGGCGGCTCGGGCCACTATACGCTCGGCTGGGCGAACAAGCGGCTCAGCTCGGGCTACCTGAACTACACCCAGGCATGGCAGTTCGCCGAGCTCAAGGTCGGCAAGAAGGGCAAGACGGTGCCGTCGCGGCTCAGCCTGACCGGCGGCTCATCGGGGCCGCAGGTGCTGTACTTTACGAACAAGTAGGCCGATTCCGGCGTCGGGCCGGCTCGGCGCGCGCAGCAAGGGAACAAATGCCCTTGTTCGCAGGCGAGGCAAGAGATCGGCGCGCATAAAGGGAACAAGTTCCCTTGTCCGCTTTGCTCGCAGGCGCTTTGCCTTGCATGCGGCTAGGCCGCATGAACGCCAAAAACCAGGAAGAAGCGGAGCGCGGCTCCGCTTCTTCCTGGTTTTTCTTGTTGCCCGCCTATTCCTCCTCTTCCGTAATCGTCACCTGCGCCCGGTTGGACACGGCGCGCGTCGTAATCGCGCGGCCCGACGGCGAGCGCACGCCGAACGTGACGACGGCCTGGTTGAAGAGGGTGCCGCTCGCCGCGTCTCCGGCGGCGGCGTCGCTCCGCGGAATCGAGAGCACGCGCGTCGCGAATTCGACGACGACCCGATGTCCCGGCGCGATCGTGCCGAGCGGCACGCCGCCGGACAGCGCCCGTCCCGGCTGCGGGACGCCGCCGACGACGAGGCTGCCGGGCACGAAGGCCAGCGACGGCGGCAGCGCGTCCGTCAGCACGGCGTTCGTTGCCGTAAAGGCGCTGTCGTTCGCGACATGGACGGAGAAGCGGAGGACGGCGCCGATGTAGCTGTCGCGAGCGTCCGCCTTTTTGGTCACGTCGAGCACGCGCAGCACCTGCACCGACGCTGAGGCGGAGGTCCCGATGCCGGGCGGCACGCTATCGGCCCGCACGGTGTTCGTGATGATCGTGCCGTTCGCCGTCTCGACCGGAATCGCATACGGCTGCGAGATCAGCACCCGTCCTCGGTACAGCATCGTGCCGGGACCGACGGTGATGCCGAGCAGAGGATCCGTCAGGATGCCGTTCAAAGTCGTATTGCCGACGTTCTCGCCGAGGATGCGGAACCGGATCGTCTCTCCGGCGATCGCCTGCGGCGTGCTGACGCTCTTTTCCAGCCGGAGCGCCGGGACGGCCAGGACGATGATGAGGATCGGCGCGGTTTGGATCGGCGTCTGATCCGTCTCAAGGGTGGCGACGCTCGGGAACTCCGTCCCGGCCCGCGTTCCGGGCGGAATCGCGACGAGGCGCTCCAGCGTGATGACGCCTCCGGGCAGGAGCCTCGGGAAGACGCTGTTCGTGCCGGTGAGCTCGTTGATGACGACGAGATTCGTCAGCGTCGTCTCCGAGCGGTTCGTGACGACGATCGTCACGGGCACGCTCTGGCCGGGACGCGCGTAGGCGGGCAGCGGAGAAGCGACGATCTCTACGTCCGGAGGCGGGAGGACGACCACGCCGGCGCTGTCCTGCGCGGGCGGCAGCTGGTCCGTCTGCACGGTGACGGTGTTGGTCAGCGTCGTTCCCGGCTCGACGCCGAGCGGCAGCTTCAGCGCGAACAGCTGGCTCTGGGACTCGCCCGGCAGCAAATACTGGATGACGACCGTCGCCGACAACACCGAGTCGGTCAGCACGAGATTCGTCAGCGTCGTATTGCCCGTGTTGACCAGCGTCACCTCGTAGGTCACCAGGCTGCCGGCCGGGGCGCTCTCGACGCTCGGCGTCTTGACGACCGAGATGGCCGGCGCCGCCGCGACCGTCACGCTCGCCTCGGCGCTGAAGGTCAGCGCCCCCGGCACGGAGACGGTGGAGACGTTGCTGATGACCGACCCGGCCGGCGCGTCTGCCGGCACGACGTAGACGGCCTGGAACGTCGCCTGGCCGCCGGGGGGCAGGCTCGCGATCGTCTCGGAGAAGCCGAGCAGGTCGTCGGCGACGGTCGCGCCGGCAACGGTCCCCGTCGTCGGATTGGAGACGACGATCGTATAGGCGATCGTCTCGCCGGGCGCCGCGATCGCCCGGTCGGCCGTCTTGGCGATGTTCAGCACCGGCGCGGGCGTAACGATGACCGAGGCGCCGCTCTGCGCCGGAGGCGTCAGGGAGGACGTCGCCGTCGACGTGTTCCCGACGATCGTGCCTCCCGGAGTGCCGGGCGGGATCGTATAGGTGCCGGTCAGCGTCAGGCTCTCGCCGATCGCGAGCGGAGCCGGAGGTGTGGCGATGCCGAGCAGCGGATCGGAGACCGCTACGTCCGGCAGCGGCACGTTGCCGGTGTTGGTCGCGACGATCGTATAGGTGACGACGTCGCCTGGAGCGACGGCCGTTTCGGACGCCGTCTTGCGCAGCGCCAGCCCCGGCACTGCGGCGATGACGACGGCGGCGGAGGCTTCGGCCGAGACGAACGCGTTGGAGACGACGGACGTATTGGCGACGACCGTGCCGCCCGGCTCGTAGGGCGCGATGTAGGAGAGCGTGAACAGCAGCGTCTGTCCGATCTCCAGCTCGAGGATGTCGACGGTGAAGCCGAGCTCCTCGTCGGTCAGCACGAGATTGCTCAGCGCGGCATTGCCGGTATTCTCCACCGCGAGCGTATAGTTGATCCGGTCGCCCGGCCTGGCCTCGGCGCGATCGGCGATCTTGCTCAGCGCGATCGCCTCGCGGATGACGAACAGGTCGGCCTCGTCCTCGTCGCTGACGGTCGCCGTGGAGCTTTTTCCCTCGGCGATCGCGACGTTGACGACCGTCTCCGGCGCGTCCTCGGGGACGACGTAGAGCACCGTTCCCGTCTGGCTCTCGCCCGGATCCAGATCGGGCAGGTTCTGCGTCAGCCGCGCCTGCGGATCCTCCACCAGCGCTGACGTCAGGACGGTGTTGCCCGTATTCGTGACGACGAGCGTGTAGGCGACCGTCTCTCCCGGCCGCGCGCTTTCCGGCGAGACGGTCTTGACGAGAAGGATGTCGGGCACCTCCGTCACGGTCACGGTGGCGCCTTGCTCGATGAGCGGCGTCTGGTCGGTGACGACGGAGGCGGTATTGGTGATGACGGTGCCGGCGAGCGCGCCCTCCGGAACCGTATACGTCTCCGTGAACGAGACGCGCGCTCCCGGCACGAGGCTGTCGACGACCTGATCGAGGCCGAGGAAAGGATCCCGGACCCGTACGTTCGTCAGCACGGCGGTTCCGGCGTTGATGACCGTAATCGTGTAGACGACCGTCTCTCCCGGCGCCGCCTGCGTCGGAGAGGCCGACTTGTTGAGGATGATGCGGGCGGTAGGCGCGATCTCGACCGAGTCGGAGGCGCTCGCCTGCACGCCTTCCCGGCTCGTCGCCGTCGCCGTGTTGACGAACAGGCCGGGCCGCGTCCCCTCGGGCAGGACGAAGTCGGCTTCCCGCACGGCGGCGGCCCCGACCTGGAGGCTGTCGATCGTGAAGGAGACGCCGATGCCGGGGTCGGAGATGACGAGTCCCGTCAGCGGCACGTTGCCGGTGTTGACGACGCGGAACGTGTAGTGGATGCTCTCTCCCGCGACGGCGGTGGCGGGATCGGCTTCCTTGGTGAATGCGAGCGAAGGGACGGCGGCGACGACGACGGAGAAGCTGTCCTCGGCGCTCGTGCCGTCCGATGCCGATGCCGTCGCCGTGTTGACTAGCTCGAGACCGGCCTCCGTCCCTGCCGGCACGACGAAGCCGTACTGCAGCTGCAAGCTCTCGCCGGCGGGAAGCAGGCTGATCGTCTGGTCGAAGCCGACCAGCGGATCGGCGATGAGGATGTCCGTCAGGTCCGTCGTGCCGGTATTGGTCACGGTGACCGTATAGATGACGGTGTCGCCGGGAGCCGCTTCCGTCCGGTCGCCGGCCTTGACGACGGACAAGCCGGGCTGCTGCGTCTCGACGAGGATGGAGGCGGCGGCTTCGGCCGAGACGCCCGACAGCGGCGCCGATGCCGTCAGCCGATTTTCCAGGATGGACGCCGGGGGCGGCGACGGGATGACATAGCTCAGCTCGCGGGTGATGGAGGCGCCGGGCGCGAGGCTCTCGATCGTCTCGTTCAGCAGCGCCGCTCCCGGCGGATCGAGCGCGTCCAGCACCTGGATCTGGCTGAGCAGCGTGTTGCCGATATTCGTGACGCGCAGCTGGAAGAACACTGTATCTCCCGGCATCGCCGTCACCGATTCGAGGCCGTTGACCGTTTTTTCCGCCCGGATCGCGGGATTGCGATTGAACTTCGGCACGACGACAATGCCGATGGACTGGTCGCCGACCGGCACGGACGCGACGATCCGGTTCGACTGGCGGTCGATGACCGAGACGACGTTCGTGCGCGTGCTCACATACAGGTAGCGGGTGCTGGCGTCGATGGCGATGTACTGCGGAAAGGCGTTCGTCGCGATCGTCGAGACGAGCTGGTTGGAAATCGGATTGATGACCGAGACCGAGCCGGACACCTCGTTCGCCACGAACACCTGGACGCCGTCTGTCGCCACGCCGATCGGCGCGATGCCCGTCGGCAGCGTGCCGACGACCGTATTGCTCGTCACGGAGATGATGTCGACGACGCCGAGCGCCCGGGTCGTCACATAGACGTAGGCGCCGCCCGGAGCGACGCGCACGCCGATCGGCGTCGCGTCCACCGGGATCGTGGCGACGATCGCGTAGTCCGACGTGCGGAAGACGGACACGGTGTTCGAGATCTGGTTGGCGACGTAGACGAACTGATTGTTCGGCGTGACGTCGACGCCGACCGGATTGATGCCGACGCGAACGGTCGCGATCACCGTGTCGGACGTCAGGTCCAGCACCGAGACGGTGCCGTCGGTCGAGTTGGTCACATAGCCCCGCGTGCCGGTCCGATCGACGACGATGCCGTTCGGCCCGCCTCCGACCGCGATCGTGCCGACGATGGCGTTGGCGGCGGTGTCGATGACGGATACCGTCCCGTTCGCCAGGTTGGCGACATAGACGCGGGTTCCGTCGGGGGTGGCGTCCAGCTGCTGGGGGGTGAAAAAGCCGGGAATCGTCGCGACGACGCTGTTCGTCGTCTGGTCGATGACCGACACGGTGTTGGAGCCGCTGTTGGCGACATAAACGCTCATGCGATGGACAGGCCTCCTTCTTCGCCATAGGCGCGCTAGGCTTACCCTATGACGGGAAGGAATGTCCGTATGCGGGAACTCTCTTGCGGGACGCCGGACGACGGCTCAGCCGAGCGACGGCTCCGCCGTCCGAGGGTCAGCCGCGCCCTTGGCCGTCCGCCGCAGCGCGCGGCCGGCGTCCCGCGCCCTCTGTCCGTCATCGTCCGCTTCGGCGCGGGGCTTTGACGATCAGTCCGATGCTGAAGCCGACGACGGCCAGCACGATCAGCGCCAGCCGCAGCGCTTCCGCGGGCGAGCGGGGAAGATCGTCGGCCTGGATGCTTTTGAGCGAGAAGACGAGCAGGTTGCTGAACAGCAAGCACCAGAGCACGTTCCGGCCCAGCGCTTCGAGCGGCGCGAACGGGCGCGGACAGCGCTCCATCAGCCGGGAGAGCAGATAATAGCCGTACAGCGCCAGCGCCGGCCCGGCGATCCACCCGATGGACGGCGGGAACCGCTCGGGCAGTCCGCCTGCATCGAGGACGAGCCAGACGAACAGGCCGGAGGCCGCGAGCGAGCCCGCCAGCACGCCGGGATGCCAGCCGATGCGCCAGCGGGCGAACAGCATGCCGAGCAAGTAGTACGGGAAATACTGCAGCACCGGGAACGAGGCGAACTGCCGCGTGCCGAGGAGCGGTCCGAGCGGCGGCCACGTCACCGCCTCGTACGGCAGGAACGTCGTCAGCAGCAGCAGGGCGGCGGCCGGGAAGGCGAGCCGCGGCTTTTCCGCCAGCCTTTGCAGAGGGACGAACAGGATCAGGCCGGCCAGCGTCAAGTAGGTGAACGACAGCAGGAACTCCGACCAGCCCGGCATGTCCTGCAGCAGCAGGATCGGCTTCAGCGTCTCCCAATCCGGCGGCCGCCGGTCGATGAATAGGCGGAACGCCAGCCCGGAGATGTAGAAGGCGAGCAGCGTCTTGAGCGCGGCCAGCAGCATCCGCGGAGCGGCTCGCCGCAGCGGCTTGGCGTAATAGGCCAGCCGCGACACGTAGCCGAAGCTGAAGACGAAGCCGGAGAACGTGATCAGGTTGACGGCGTCGATGATCCGGCCGGCCGCGGGAAAGATCGCCGGATCGCTGAAGAACTGCAGGACATGGCCATAGACCATGCCGATGACGAGGAGGCCCTTGAACCGGTCGATCGCCCGCTCGCGGGGCGGCTGCAGGGAGGCGCTCATCCTTTGATGCCCGACAGGCTGACCCCTTTGATGATCTGCTTCTCGAAGACGAGGAACAGCAGGAAGATCGGCAGCGAGGAGATTGTATTGATGACCATCGGCTTGACGTAGTCGACCGTGTACTGGCTCATCAGCGTCGGGATGCCCATCGGCAGCGTGAACAGATTGTCGTCGGTGACGGACATGAACGGCCAGAGGAAGTTGTTCCACGAGCCGATGAACGTCAGGATCGCCATCGAGGCGACGGCCGGCCGGGTGAGCGGCAGCATGATGCTGAAGAAGATCCGCCAGTTGCCGCCGCCGTCGATCTGCACGCTTTCGAGCAGGTCGTTCGGGACGCCGTCGAAGAAGCTCTTGAGCACGATGATGGCGATCGGCGAGGCCAGCGAAGGCAGGATGAGTCCGAGGTAGGTGTTCAGCAGGCCCATGTCCTTGGCCACCTGGTAGAGCGGGATGAGGATCGCCTCGCCGGGAATGAGCAGGCCGGCCAGCACGGCGAAAAAGACGGCCGCCTTCATCCGGAACTTGATCTTGGACAGCGCGAAGCCGGCCATCGCCGCGATCACGATCGTCAGCGCGGTGACGCAGACGGCGATGAAGAAGCTGTTCCATACCCACAGCGGCAGCTTCGTCGCCTGCAGCACCTCGCCGTAGACGGCGAGCGAGTAGGGGGGCTTCACCCAGTCCAGCACGGTGACGATCGGCATGCCCTCCTCCTTGACCGAGACGGTCAGCATCCAGAGGATCGGCAGCAGGAACACGGCCGCGACCAGCAGTGACACGATGCGGTAGATCCATTTCATGCGGCTAGTCCGCCTCCTTCCGTCGATTGAAGCCGTATTGCAGCGCCGACAGCGCGAGCAGGATGAAGAACAGCACGTACGACATCGCCGAAGCGTAGCCGAGGTCGTTCTGGCGGAATCCGGTCTGCCAGATGTACTGGATGACCGGCCTCGTCTTGTCGAGCGGGCCGCCGCCCGTCATGATGTAGATCTGCAGGAACACCTTGAACGAGGCGATGATCTGCAGCATCATGATCATGCGGGTGATCGGGGCGAGCAGCGGCAGCGTGATGCGGCGGAAGATCTGGCCGTTCGTCGCGCCGTCGAGCCGCGCCGCCTCGTACAGCTCCTCCGGCATCTCCTGCAGCGCCGAGAGGTACAGCACGAAGTTGAAGCCAACCGTCCACCAGAGCGTCAGCGCCGTGATCGCGATCCACGACAGCGACACCTCCGACAGCCAGAAGATCTCCTGCTCGGCCGGCAGCAGCCGGACCAGATGCAGGAGCGAGTTCAGCAGGCCCGTATAGGGCTGGAAGATGAACAGGCCGAGGAAGGAGGCGACGGCCACCGACATGACGCTCGGCATGAAAAAGGAAATGCGGTACAGCTTGCGCAGCCGCGAATGGCGGTTTGCGATCAGCGCGAGCCCGAGCGACAGCGCCAGCATGAGCGGCGTCGTGAGCAGCACGAAGATCGTCGAATGCCAGACCGACGCCCAGAACTCCGCATCCTGCATCAGCTTGCTGAAGTTGCCGAGGCCTACATATTCCATCTTGCGGATCAGCGTCCATTTGAAAAAGCTGATCTGCACGCCCTTGAGCATCGGCCATATCGTGAACAGCACATAAACGGCGAAAAAGGGCGCGAGGAACACGAACGCCTGCGCGCCCGCCCAGCGTCTTTTGCGCTTGGCGCCGGCAGGCGCCAGCTCCGCCTTCGCCCCTGGACCGATTGCCACTCTTCATCCCCTCCTTGTGTGCGCGCATCCGGCGGGCGAGCCGGCCGAATGCCTGGACTCGCCCGCCGGATGCGGCCTTGAAACGCAGCTTCGCTTGCCGGCTGAGCCCGGACGGACCGGATCGCCCGCCGGCAGGCGGCTATTGCTTCAGCACCTTGTCGATTTCGGCCTGGATCTTCACGGCCGCGTCGTCGGGGCTCATCTTGTTCGCCCATACCTCGTTCAGGAACTTGAACATCGCCAGGTCGCGGATCTGCCAGTTTTTCTCCGACGGCTTGTTGAAGGCGACGGTGCTCGCCACGGAGACGTAGTCGCTCCGGTACGGCAGCGCCTTGAACTCCGCGCTGTCAAAGATGGCCGGCTTCGCCGGGATATGGCCCGCCTTCGCCCACAGGGCGCCTTTTTGCGCCAGGTAGTCGGCGAAGATCGCGGCCGCCTTGCGCTTCTCGGGATCCTCCTTTTTCGTGACCGGGAGGATGACGGTGTGGGAGTCGCCCCAAGTCGCTTCCTTGTCGAAGATTTTCGGAATCGGCATCGCACCGAATTCCAGGCCCTTGGTCGATTCCCAGACGCCGGTCGTCCAGACGCCCGTCATGATGATCGCCGCCGTGCCGCTCTGGAAGCTCTTCACGAAGTCCGGGTCGTTCAGGCGGATGACCTTGTGCTTGTGGAACAGGTCCTGCACGTACTGCATCGCCTGGACCGCCTTGCCGCTGTCCAGCGCGGCCGACTTCAGGTCGTCGCTGATGACGTCGTTGCCGCCGAGCTGATGGTACAGCGCCCACCAGAGGCGGAACACGTCGTCGTTGGCGCTCGGCAGCGCGAGCGGCATGGCGTTTTTCGGCAGCTTCTCCTTCAGCGCCGTCAGCAGCTGCACGAAGCCGTCGGCCGTATTGTCGAACACCGGCTTGCCGTCCTCGCCGAGCAGCCCGGCCTCCTTCAGCAGCTTTTTGTTGTAGTACATGACGAACGGATGCGTGTCGATCGGCACGGCATAATGCTTGCCGTCCACGACCGTCGCGCCGAGGATGTTCGGGTTGAACGTCGACCAGTCGATGCCGGCCGCCTCGGCCGCGTCGTCCATGCTGGACACGACGCCCTGGTTGATCAGATCGGGCAGCCGGGACGTGTGGGAGATGCCGATGTCGGGACCGTTGCCGTTGCCAACCGCCGTAATCAGCTTCGTGTAATACTCGCCCCACTCGAGCACCGTGTTCTCGACCTTGATGTCGGGATGCTCGCTGTTGAACGCGTCGATCATCGCCTGCATGTTGTCGCCGTCGCCGCCGCTGAACAGCGTCCACGACGACAGCGTCACCTTGCCGCCTTTTCCGTCGCCGCTGCCGCCCCCGTCGTCGCCGGTTCCTTGGCCGCCTTCATTGCCTCCGCTGCAGGCGCTCGCCGCCAGCGCGAGCGAGAGCAGCAGAGCGATCGCCCATCTACGTCTTGAGTTCATGTCGAGCCTCCCTTTTCATCGTTCTTCCTCAAAGGCACAAGGACAACAATTATGTTTTATTACACGAAACGTGTACCTTTAAGCCGAATATAAGACCGTTTGGCGAAGTTGTCAACGCTTTCAAACGGGAAAATGAAAATAAATAAAAAGAAAGAGCTTTTTGCTACGGATATCCTGTAGCAAAGAGCTCTTTATTCTGGATCGGCAAGAACGTAATGCACTTTCATGACGATATCCTGCGGATAGTCGCCGAATTGACGCCCGAACAGGTTGATGCCGCCCTTGTGCAGCGCGTCGGACTTGATGCCGATCCGCAGCTTCAGATGGTGGCGGCCCTCCAGCGCCAGATCGGCGAGCGAGACGTCGGACACCTTGTCCATGTCGATCGTCGTCCGTTCCTTGTCGACGCGCCAAGTTTTGAGCAGGCCGTACTGCGTCGCCCAGTCGATCCACCAGTCGGGGTTCAGCTTGCCGCGCCGGTCGCCGAAATCTCCGGGACTCGTCCACGTGCCGATCTCGACGTCGTTGATCCAGAGCGTGATGTCCGAGGGCCAGTCGTTGTCGAAGTTGGGCGCCTCCGAGCACAGCTCCATGGAGAACTCGATCGCCTCGGGGCGGGCGTTTTTCGGCAGCTCGAGCGGCAGCAGGTAGTCCAGGTAGCCTTTGCGGAACCAGATGAGCTGCGCGCCGACATGGTTCGGGTGATAAAAGCTGGCCGGCTCGTCCTCGCGGATGAGCATGCCCTCGGCGCTGGCCTGGCCGCAGGTCGGATGCACCTCGCAGTTGCTGTACTGGCCGATCGGCAGCTCGACCTCGTAGACGGACACGTCGTCCTTGGACCAGTGGACCGATGTATTGAGCGTGATGAGGATGTCGTCGTAGCTGCGGCTGCATACCTTCATCGCGCCTCGCGTCGCCGGCAGCAGCTCGGTGTGGATGAGCTTGGCGGCTTCCAGCAGCTTCACGTGGTTGGCCACGGTCGATACCGGCAGCTGCAGCGCTTCCGCGATCTCGATGACGTTCAGGCTCTTCGCGTTCAGCAGCCGGAGGATGTCGACCCTGGCCCGGGTCGACAACGCATGCGCGATCTGCACCAGCCGATCGGGCTCATTGATGGTGATGTCCAGCATAGGGGCTCGGCTCCTCCGCTTCCGTCTTCATTCGGGATGATTCTTCCAAGCCCATTCATTTTACTATTCCGGCGTGAATCAAATCAAGATTCTTGGAATAAAAGCTCGAAGGGCATGAAATCACTCGAACAGCAGTCGAAGCGCGTCCTCGCCGAGACCTAGCGCCTGCAGCTCGTCGGCGAGCAGCGCCGCGAGGGCGGGGGAAAGTCCGTGATGCTGGAGCAGGCGGATCGCCGCCAGCCTGGCATGACGCGGCGCTTGGCGCAGCCACGGCTCCAGCTCGCTTTCATCCGGGGATGTGTCGCGGCCGAGCGGAGGGAGCGTCCCGTTCCAGCCCGGCTCGGCAGGCTCGATGACGCCCAGGCTGTCGGCGGTCGGGATGGAGCGCCGCTCCGCCCGCTCCAGACGGACGGCCTGCAGGTTCGTCCAGCCGTCAGCCATCGCGCTGAGGCCGGCCTCAGCCAGGAATTGCTTGCGGAGCGCGCCGAGCCGGCTTTCCTCCTCGTCGCTCCTTCGCCATTGCGATTCGGCCTGCTCTCGGGCGGACTTCTCCTGGAAGCTTCTCCATTGCCGCTCATCGGCAAAAACGTTGTAGAACAGCGCCCAATCCTGCTCCCCGTAGGAGAGGAACTCTCTTAGATTGCGCGCGATGACGGTGCTCGGATCGTCGAATTCCATGGGCGACACGCAGATGACCGGCGCTTGCTCCAGATCGGCCGAGCGGCCGAAGTCCGTCAGCAGCGCGAAGTGAATGCCGTCCATGCCCGTCGAGCCGAATACGACCGCATCGCACGGCGTATTCGCATATCTGAAGCCGCCGGTCTGCAAGTAAAATCCGAATAGGCCATAAAAGGTCTCGGAGTCGCCGAGCGATTCGTTCCACCGCTGCAGCAGGCGCAGCGTCGGAGGCAGCGCGAGCGAGCCGAAGTTGATCGTAAGAGGCCGATAAAGCTCGGCTTCTTCCAGGCGGCCCGCAGCTGGCTCGGCGCTTGGAGGCGAGCCTGCTCCGCCTCGAGACAGCATGTTGCCTGCTCCGTCATGGAGGACAACGTTTGCGGACCGGAGTTTTGAGCTTATCCGGCGAGCCTTTGCTTTCATCGGCCTGGTTCCTCCTTGCGGTCATTTGTTTTTGGTTGATCGCCCGCCGTCGCCCTCAATAAATGCCGTCCTCCGCCCACTCCTGCGGAAGAGGGATGTCCGGCAGGCTCGGCAGGCGGAGCGCCCGCACCGCCTCCTGCAGATAGGACGGCCGGAACGCCGGCGGAGACGCCGCCTCCTGCATGGCTCTGCGCAGCGCCTCGCCGCGGTCCGGCGTGTCTGCGCCGGCCGCGCGGGCCGCCGGCTCGAGCCGGTCGAGCGTCGCGAGGTCGCGGCTCGACACGCTGGCATCCCAGCGGATGGAGCCGAGGACGGAGGCGACGACCTCGAGCGGAAAGCCGCTTTCCTCCCCGATCAGCACGGCGGCGGCTCCGGGATCGCGGCGCATGAGCGCATGGGCCCGCAGATGCGCCTTGAGATAGGCGACCGCAGCGGACTGCTGGGCCTCGGCCCAGCCGGCGTCCGCCATGATGCCGGTCAGGTAGTCGCCGCCGCCGCTCTCTCCCTCCAAGGCGACGCCCGCTCCGATCCTCCGCACCCACGTCAGATACGGCTCCCAAAGCATCGCCGCCTCGGTCCGTCCGTCCAGCAGTCCGCCGAGGCAATCGGCCATCCGTCCGTGATGCAGCACCGGCGTGCCGTCGAGGCGGCCGCGCCGCAGCACTTCCTGCAGCCGGCGAGAGGCGCTGGAGCGCCCGACCGTCGAGATGAGCGAGGAGCCGAGCTGCTCCTCCCGGCGCATGCCGCTGCCGGCGCGGACGACGAGCGAGATGCCGGAGCCGCCCTCGCTCTTGCCGTCGAAGGCGAGCATCTGCGGCCGGAAGCGCGGCAGCAGCCGCCCGAGCTCGCGGCTCGCGGCGATCGGGTAGTCGCCGACCGAGGCGATCTGCACGCGTCCGGCGATCAGCTCCTCCACCAGCTCCATGCCGCTGTCGGCATGCCGCCAGGAGACGCGCCACCGCGCATGCGGCTCGAGCAGAGCCAGCTCCTCCTCGAACCAGCCGAGGCGCTTGACGACGAGCGCGCTCCAGAGCAGGGCGGCGCCGCTCTGATAGCCGACCGTGATGAAGCGCTCTGTCCGCGCGGCAGCCGCGAACCCGGCAAAGCTGGGAAAAGCGCCGGCTGCCGGGGGCAGCTCCGCTCGGAGCGGACTTGAGGCCCCGTCGGCGGCCGGCGACGGTACTGCCCCGGCAAACCGGCCGGCGTCCGGCGGCGGCTCCGCCCCGGCAAAACGGCCGGCGTCCGTCCCGGCGAGCCCGCCGCGCGCGCGCACCCACTGCTCCAGCTGCGAGCGGTCGACCCACACCTCCTTGCCGAGCTTGACGACAGGCAGCTGCCGCTCCTTGCGCCAGCGGTCGATCGTAGCCCGGCTGACGCCGAGCAGCTGCATCGCTTCCTGAAGCGGAATCAGATTGAACGCTTGCATGGGCAGGTCTCCTCCTTGGGCAGCACATCGGCAGATGGTCGAGCGATCCATTTATCCAAGTTAACAGGTGGGAATTATATAAGATTCACTTTAGCGGACGGAGGTGCAAAGATCAATCCCCGCCGTGCCGCCGCATTCTCGATGTTCCTCATTTCTCCTCATTCGTCCTCGCAGCTCCTCCTTTTTCCTCCTTTTATTGACATCTTCTTATGGCGGTGATAATTTTCGATTATTCAAAGTTGATTAGTTGGAATTGACATCGGATGGAGTGGATGAAGATGAGAGAACGATCATGGCGCCAAGCCGCCGGCCTGCTGCTGAGCGGGGCGCTTCTGCTGGCTGCCGCGGCATGCGGCAGCGCCGGCGATGAGCCGGCGAGCGGTGGCAGCTCCGACCCGGCCTCAAAAGGCGGCGTCATCCATATCGGCTACCAGAAGTACGGCAGCGTCAACCTGCTCAAGGGCAAGGGCGGGCTCGACGAGAAGCTGGCGGAGATCGGCTACAAGGCCGAATGGACGCTGTTCCCGGGCGGCCCGCAGCTGCTCGAGGCGATGAACGTCGGCAGCGTGGATATCGGCCACACCGGCGAGGCGCCGCCGATATTCGCGCAGGCGGCCGGCACGCCGCTCGTCTACCTGGCCCGCTCGCCGGCAAGTCCCAAGGCGGAGGCGATCCTCGTGCCGGAGAACTCCGAGGTCCAGTCCGTCGCCGACCTGAAGGGCAAGAAGGTCGCGCTCAACAAAGGCTCGAACGTGCATTACCTGCTCGTGAAGGCGCTGGAGCAGGCCGGCGTCCCGTACGGCGACATCGAGACGGTGTTCCTGCCGCCGGCAGACGCGAGGGCCGCGTTCGAGAGCGGCAGCGTCGACGCCTGGGTCATCTGGGAGCCGTTCTACTCGGCGGCGCAGCTCGCGACCAAGGCGAGGGTGCTCGCCGACGGGGAGGGCCTCGTCAAGAACTATGAGTTCGTGCTCGCCTCGCGCTCGTTCGCGGATAAGCATGCCGAGGCGGTGGAGGTCGTGCTGGACGCCTTGAAGGAAGCCGACGTGTGGGCGGAGGAGGATCCGAAGCGCGCGGCGGAGCTGCTGTCGCCGGAGCTCGGCATCGACGTGCCGTCCCTGGAGCAGGCGATGGGCCATCGCGCCTTCGGCATCGAGGAGATCGACGACGGGACGCTTGCCGAGCAGCAGCGCATCGCCGACGCGTTCCTGGAGCTGAAGCTCATCCCCGATAAGCTCGACGTGAAGGAAGCCGCCTGGAAGAAGCCTTGAGGAGGAGAAAACAATGGAATTGTTCTGGTTCATCCCGCTGCATGGAGACGGCCGCTATCTCGGCACGAGCGACGGCGCCCGCGCCGTCGACTACGACTATATGAAGCAGATCGCCGTGGCGGCCGACCGGCTCGGCTACGGCGGCGTGCTGCTGCCGACGGGCCGCTCCTGCGAGGACGCCTGGGTCGCCGCCTCGGCGCTCATCCCGGCGACGCAGCGGCTCAAGTATCTGGTGGCGATCCGCCCCGGCATGATGGCGCCGGCGACGGCGGCGCGCATGGCGTCCACGTTCGACCGGCTGTCCGGCGGGCGGCTGCTCGTGAACATCGTGACGGGCGGCGATCCGGAGGAGCTGGCCGGAGACGGCCTGTTCCTGCCGCATGGCGAGCGCTACGAGCTGACGGACGAGTTTCTGAGCATCTATCGGCAGTTCCTGTCCGGCGAAAAGGTGCATTTCCAAGGCAAGCATCTGCGAAGCGACGGCGGGCAGCTGCTCTATCCGCCGCTGCAGCAGCCGTATCCGCCGCTTTACTTCGGCGGCTCGTCGCCGGCGGGCCAGGAGGTCGCCGCCGACCATGCCGACGTCTACCTGACCTGGGGCGAGCCTCCGGCCGACGTCGCCGCCAAGCTCGACCAGGCGCGCGAGGCGGCCGCCGCCCGCGGGCGCAAGCTGCGCTTCGGCATCCGGCTGCATGTCATCGTGCGCGAGACGAACGAGCAGGCGTGGGAGGCGGCCGACGAGCTCATCCGCCATGTGGACGACCGCACGATCGCCGAGGCGCAAAAGGTGTTCGCCCGCTACGATTCGGTCGGCCAGCAGCGGATGGCCCGGCTGCATGGCGGAGACCGCTCTAAGCTGGAGATCTCGCCGAACCTGTGGGCCGGCGTCGGCCTCGTGCGCGGCGGAGCCGGCACGGCGCTCGTCGGCGATCCGCAGACGGTCGCCGAGCGCATCCGCGAATACGAGTCGCTCGGCATCGACACGTTCATCCTGTCCGGCTATCCGCATCTGGAGGAAGCCTACCGCACCGCCGAGTTGCTGTTCCCGCTGCTCGACCTGAAGCCGCAGGCCGATCCGATCCGCACGCGCCTGCGGGCATCGGGCGAGATCGTCGCCAACGACCTGCTGCCGGACGCGGTCGCCTCCGGCGGACGCTAGGCCCGTCATTCGAGGGCAGAAGGAGGAGGTACCCATCGAAAGGTCCGCATCCAAACGTTCCTGGACGGACAGCCGCCTGACCCCGTTCCTGGTGCCGGCGGCCATCCTGGTCGCCTGGCAGCTGCTCGGGCATTACGGCGCCGTGTCCTCGCGCACGCTTCCTACGCCGCTCAAGGTGGCGGAAGCGGGCATCCAGCTCGCCCGCACCGGCGAGCTGCTGCGCTACATCTGGAGCAGCACCCAGCGGGCGCTGCTCGGCTTCCTCATCGGCGGCGGCATCGGCTTCGCGCTGGGACTGCTGAACGGCCTGTCCCACAGCGCCAACCGGCTGCTCGACAGCACGATCCAGATGGTGCGCAACGTGCCCCATCTGGCGCTGATCCCGCTCGTCATCCTCTGGTTCGGCATCGGCGAGACGGCCAAGGTGTTTCTCGTCGTGCTGGGCGTGTTCTTCCCGATCTACCTCAACACGCTGCACGGCATCCGCTCGATCGATCCCGGCCTGCTGGAGATGGCGCGCGTGTACAAGATCCGCGGCGCGGCGCTGTACCGGCATGTCATCCTGCCGGGAGCGCTCGCCTCGATCCTCGTCGGCGTGCGCTACGCGCTCGGCCTCATGTGGCTGACGCTGATCGTCTCCGAGACGATCAGCGCCAACAGCGGCATCGGCTACATGGCGATGAACGCCCGCGAGTTCATGCGGCTCGACATCGTCGTGCTGGCGATTCTGCTTTATGCGGCGCTCGGCAAGCTGTCCGACCTCGCGGCCAAGGCGCTGGAGGAGCGGCTGCTGCAATGGAATCCCAACTATGCGGTCGACAGGAAAGGAGGCGGGCGGCGTGGGCGCAGAGCAGAGGCGGGCGGCCTCCGGAGCGAGGCTGCAGATCCGGCAGGCGGCAAAGCGGTTCGGGGATAAGCAGGTGCTGCATGAAGTGGAGCTCGACGTGCCGGCGGGCCAGTTCGTCGCCATCGTCGGACGCAGCGGCTGCGGCAAGAGCACGCTGCTGCGGCTGATCGCGGGGCTGGACGCCCCGAGCTCGGGCAGCGTCAGCCTCGACGGCGAGCCGGTAGCGGGCATCGGCGACCGGACGCGGATGCTGTTCCAGGACGCGCGGCTGCTGCCGTGGA
Source organism: Paenibacillus sp. B01 (assembly GCF_009649995.1). Lineage (NCBI taxonomy): Bacteria > Bacillati > Bacillota > Bacilli > Caryophanales > Paenibacillaceae > Paenibacillus > Paenibacillus sp. B01. The sequence continues at coordinate 961,148 of NZ_CP045802.1, forward strand.
AAAGCGCCCTCGACAACGTGCGCGTCGCCAGCGGCGGGACCGACCGCGCCCAGGCGCAACGCGCGCTGGAGCAGGTCGGCCTCGGCGACCGGGCGGACGAGTGGCCGGGCGTGCTGTCCGGCGGACAGCGGCAGCGGGTCGCGCTAGCCCGCGCGCTCGGCGGGCAGCCCGGCTTGCTGCTGCTCGACGAGCCGCTCGGCGCGCTGGACGCGCTGACGCGCATCGAGATGCAGCAGCTGATCGAGCGGCTGTGGCGCGAGCAGGGCTTCACCGCCGTGCTCGTCACGCATGACGTGAGCGAGGCGGTGGCGCTGGCCGACCGGGTCATTCTGATCGAGGAGGGGCGCATCGGGCTCGACCTCGACATCCGGCTCGACCGCCCGCGCGAGCATGACAGCTCGTTCGCGCATTACGAGCGGACGATCCTCGACCGCATCCTCGAACGGGATGCGGAGGCGGAGCGGCGGCGCGAGCAGGTGTATACGATTTAACGGCATCGGCTTCCTTTGGAGGCTGCATATATGCACGCTAGACTTCCGTCCCTCCCGCGCCGTAGGCGCTGGGAGGGACGCCTTTGCTTTTCTTGAACGCCTTGCTGAAGGAATAGACGTCCTCGAAGCCGACGAGGCGGCCGATCTCGCCGACGCGAAGCGTCGTCGTCCGCAGCAGCTCGCAGGCGCGGTCGATGCGCACCTTGTTGGCGTACTGCGCGATCGGCATGCCGGCGAGCTGGCGGAACGAGCGGTTCAGGGCGTCGAAGCTGCAGCCGAGCTCGCGCTCGATCCGCTCGCCCGTCCATTTGCCGGCATCGTCCTGGTGGATGCGGTCGAGCAGCTCATGCGCGGCCAGGTCGAGCCGGGACGTCCGCTTGCGGCTGCGCTGCAGCTGCGCCAGCATATGCTCGCGCGACAGCCAGACGAACAGCTCCGCCAGCTTCAGCGAGGCCAAGACGCGGTTGTACTGCTTGCGCCGCTGCAGCTGGATGAGCTCGCTCAGGACGCCGGCGGCCGGAGAGCGGGAGAACAGGGCGGGGATGTGGAACTGCTTCGGGAAGCGGCAGCGGCTGTCCGCCTCCTCCTCTTCTTCACGGAAGAAGGAGGAGACGAGCGGCTCCGTCCCGCCTGAGGGCAGGCGGATCAGCTCCGGGTGCCTGAAGTGGATGTAGTAATAGTCGCACGCATGGGCGGCTGTTCCTTCATGCTCCAGTCCGGCCTCGAGCAGGAGGGCGTCGCCGCTGCGCAGGACATGCGGCTGCCCGTCCTCGAGCAGATGCAGCTCGCCGCTTTTGACGAGGTAGAGGATGGGCTCGTCGGAGACGCGCCGGAAATGCATCCAGGGGCTGCCGTAGGAAATGAAGCCGGCCAGCGCCACCTGCGGAGCGAAGTCCAGATTGATCGAGATCATGGGAGGGAGCGCCGCCTTTCCACGTAAAAGTCGCGATTGGACAAATGAGGTCTGAAACAGCCATGTTCATCCCGTCCATCCTATCCTATGCTGGGAGTGGAGTTCAATCCAAACGGACAACAGAGGTGAGCGGGAATGGCGGCCTTGAAAATCGGATTCATTGGAGTCGGAGGAATAGCCTCCTTTTATGCGGACGGACTGAAGAAGATTCCCGATGCGGAAATCTGGTCGATATGCGACAGCAGCCCGGAGCCGCTCGAGCGGCGCAGGGTCGAGTGGGGGCTGCCGGCAGCGCGCGTGTACGAGGAGCCGGAGGCGATGCTGCGCGATCCCGAGCTGGACGCGGTCATGATCGGCACGCCGAACGAGAGCCATTACGGGCTGGCCAAGCTGGCGATTGCGAGCGGCAAGCCGTTCGCGCTGGAGAAGCCGGTGGCGATGGACGCGGCGGAAGCGGCGGAGCTGGCGCAGCTGTTGAAAGCGTCTCCAATTCCGCATCTGATCTGCTTTTCCTATCGCTACAAAAAAGCCGCCCGGTACGCGAGGCAGCTCATCAAGGAGGGGCGGCTGGGCAAGATCCTGCATGTCCACAGCCAGTACATGCAGGGCTGGGCGATGGACGAGCGCATTCCGCTCGTCTGGAGGTTCCGCAAGGAGAAGACGGGATCGGGCGCGATCGGCGATCTGGGCAGCCATATCCTGGACCTGACCCGCTTCCTGATCGGCGACACCGAGCGCGTCGTCGCCGATGCCGGCACGATCGTGCCGCAGCGCGACCTGCTGGACGGCTCCGGGCAGGGCGAGGTCGACGTCGACGACTTTTGCCATGTGCTCTCCCGCCTCGAGGGCGGCATCTCGTCGACGATGGCGATCTCCCGCTTCGCGAGCGGCCGCGGCAATTACCAGCGGATCGAGATTTTCGGCACCCAGGGCGCGCTCGTCTACCGGCTGGAGGAGGACGATACGCTCCGCATCCGGCTGGACGGCGACGAGGCGTTCCGCGCGGTCGACATCCCGGAGGCGTTCCACGCCGATCAGATGCGGTCCTTCGTCCAGCTGCTGCAGGGCGGCGGAGACGGCCTCGACGCGACGATCGAGGACGGGCTGGCGAACCAGCGGGCGGTGGATGCCATCGTGGAGTCGTTCGAGCAGCAGCGATGGATCGCGATCGAATAGGAGGAGATCAGCATGGCAGCGATACGAGACGTCAGACCGGCTCGTCGCCATGCGCCGCCCTCGCTCCGGAGGTTTGCCTGGCCCGGTACTCGGACGGAGAGCAGCTCATCTCCTTGCGGAACACCTTGGAGAAATGGTTGGTGTCCGGAAAGCCGACCTGCGCGGCGATGTCCTTGATGCTGAGTCCGCCGGCCTCCAGCAGGGCGCGCGCGCGTTGGATGCGCTTTCGGTTCAGGTACTTGAGCGGAGAGACGGCGAGATGCTTGTTGAAGTAGCGCACGAGATAGTTGGGATGCAGATGGACATGCCGGGACAGGTCGTCCAGCGTAAGCGCCTCGGACAAGCGTTCTTCAATGAAGGAGTCGATCTGCCGCAGGCGTTCGATCTCGTCTCGCTTGCCGGCGGTGATCCGCAGCTGCGGGTTCGACTCGGCGAGGAAAAAGCCGATGACTTCGAGCAGGACTGCTTTCTCCCGGATCCGCGCCAGCCAGCCGCCGTCGGCATGCAGCTCCGCAAGCTCGCGGAACAGCCGGGTCAGCGAATCCAGCCGGTCCGGCGGAACGTTCAGCAGCGGCGGGACGTCGATCCATTGAAACAGATCCAACCCTCCCAGCGCTGCGGTGAAATGGCACCAATACTTGCGGTAGGGGCGGTCGCTTATGGCGGAGTAGGACTGGCGGACATGCGCCGGCATATGGCAGAGCTGGCCCGCGACGGGAGCATAGGAGCGGCCGTCGATGTCGATCCAGCCCTCGCCGCCGCAGATCAGATAGAATTTATTGTAAGACGGCACATAATCAAGCTCGCGCCACTCGGGCGAGCACTCCGTGTAGTAGGCTTCGACCAGGCTGACTTGAAGATGCTGGAGCATCGCGCCCGGCATGGCGTCATTGTCGTGCATCCGTATCCCTCGTTCAATTGGTTAATTTCATCCCCGCAGGAAGCTAACTTGCTGCCTATAGCTTATCACAATTCATTGCTAGACTTGGGCTATACCGAACATGGGGAGGCGCTAGGGCATGAATGAGTTGATCAGGCAACGTACCGAACGGACGGAGTGGTTCCGACATGACCGCTTCGGCATGTTCATCCATTGGGGAATCTATGCGATTCCGGCACGAGGCGAATGGGTGCGCAGCTTCGAGAGGATGAGCGACGAGGACTATCAGACTTATGTGGACGAGTTCAACCCGGACCGGTACGATCCGAAAGCATGGGCGAAGGCGGCCAAGGATGCAGGCATGACCTATGCGGTGCTGACGGCCAAGCATCATGACGGCTTCTGCCTGTTCGACAGCAAGCATACGACGTACAAGTCGACGAACACGCCATGCGGAAGAGACCTCGTCCGCGAGTTCCTCGATGCGTTCCGCGAGGAAGGGCTGAAGGTCGGCCTCTACTTCTCGCTCATCGACTGGCATCATCCGGATTTCCCGGCGTACGGCGACCGCATCCATCCGATGCGCGACGACGAGAGCTTCCGGCGCGATCCGGAGCGCTTCGACGCCTACCTGGACGACATGCATGCGCAGGTGCGCGAGCTGCTCACCGGGTACGGCAAGCTGGACATCATGTGGTTCGACTTCTCTTACGACGACATGAGAGGGGAAAAATGGCGGGCGACCGAGCTGATGACGATGATCCGCGAGCTCCAGCCGCAGATCATCGTCGACAACCGGCTCGAGGCGAGCGGGGAAGAAGGGGGCTCGATCTGTTCCCGGACCCCGAGCTTCTTCTCGGGCGATTTCGCTTCGCCGGAGCAGATCATCCCTCCGCAGGGCATTACGGACGAGGACGGCCGACCGATCCCCTGGGAAGCCTGCATGACGCTGAACAACAACTGGGGCTATGCGGCGAACGACCATGCGTACAAGTCGGCGAAAACCGTCATCCGCAAGCTGGTCGAGTGCGTGAGCAAAAACGGCAATCTGCTGCTCAATGTCGGACCGGACGCGAAGGGAGAGATTCCGCGGCGATCGCTGAGCGTCCTGGCGGAGGTAGGCGCCTGGATGCGCCGGAACGGGGAAAGCGTCTACGGCTGCGGGGAAGCGGACCTCGACAAGCCGGAGTGGGGCCGCTACACGCGCAAGGGCGACAAGCTGTATGCGCATATCTTTGAAGAAAGCGTCGGTCCGGTCAATCTGTCCGGTCTGGGCGGCCAGGTGAAAAAAGCGAGGCTGCTGGAAGACGGCTCGGAGCTGTTCGTCTCGCGTCCGTGGAATGCCCGGCTGTATCCGAACGATGAATTCTTCAACTTCGCGCAGCCGGAGCACTTCACTTATCCGCTGCCGGATGAGCTGGATACCGTCGTCGAGATCACGCTGAACGATCGGCATGGGAAATCGGGAAGCCAGGGGAGGCCGTAAGGGCTTGCCGGCACGGCGGCCTCTCCCGCGCCGCATCGCCTGAACAAGCGTCCGCCAACCGGCGAAGCACTCGTTGCTTCGCCGGTTCGCTTTTTATGGCGCGAATCCCCACGGGGCAGGGGGCCGTCTCCCGCCCCGATCTTGACCTTACTTGAATCGATCCCCATAGAAAAGAGCCGCAGCAGCGAGAATGGGCGCGATTCATTTCGATGATTGCGCTTTCTTTGACTTCCGGGCTTGTCGCCGGCTTTTCCTAAAAGCCTTATAATGCTCGGTTAGAAGAGGTGCATCGGAAATTCCGCTCATCAGGAGGGTACATTTGTCTTGAACCGCATATCCCGCTGGAAGCAGGAGTGGCTCCCGAATCCGGGAACGAACATCCTGTCCGGCATCACTGTCGCTTTGGCGCTCATTCCCGAGACGCTGGCCTTTTCGATCATCGCGGGCGTCAGCCCGATGGTCGGGCTCATCACGTCCTGCATGATCGCCATCATCATCTCGTTCGCCGGCGGCCGTCCGGCGATGATCTCCGCCGCCACCGGCGCGCTCGCGCTGCTCATGGTCGGCCTCGTCCGCGACCACGGCGTGGAATACCTGTTCGCCGCGACGATCCTGACCGGCATCATCCAGCTCGTCATCGGCTGGCTGAAGCTCGGCAGCCTGATCCGCTTCGTGCCGCATTCGGTCATGAACGGCTTCGTGAACGCGCTGGCGATCATGATCTTCATGGCCCAGCTCGTGCACTTCCAGGGCCAGGGCTGGACGATGTACGCGCTCGTCGGCCTCGCGCTCGCTATCGTGTTCGGGCTGCCGAAGCTGACCCGCGCGTTCCCGTCCGCGCTCGCCGCGATCATCGTCGTGTCCGCCGTCGCCATGATCTTCAAGCTCGACGCGCTGACCGTCGGCGACATCGCCGACTTCTCCGGCACGCTGCCGATGCTGCATCTGCCGGACTTCGTTCCGAACCTGGACAATCTGCTCATCATCCTGCCCTACTCGGCCTCGATGGCGCTCGTCGGGCTGCTGGAGTCGCTGCTGACGTCCAACATCCTCGACGAGATCACCGATACGCCGAGCGACAAGAACCGCGAGGTCAAAGGCCAGGGCATCGCCAACTTCGCCACCGGCTTCTTCGGCGGCATGGCGGGCTGCGCGATGATCGGCCAATCGGTCATCAACGTGCGCTCCGGCGGACGCACGCGGCTGTCGACGCTGACGGCGGGCGTCGTCCTGCTGCTGCTGATCCTGTTCCTCAGTCCGGTCGTCAAGCAGATCCCGATGGCGGCGCTCGTCGGCGTCATGTTCATGGTCGCGATCGGCTCGTTCAACTGGAAGTCGCTCGGCGAGCTGAAGCGCGCCCCGATCGGCGACTCGATCGTCATGCTGGCGACCGTCGGCGTCGTCCTGTACACGCATAACCTCGGCCTCGGCGTCATCGTCGGCGTGCTGCTGAGCGCGGTCATCTTCGCCCGGCGCATCTCGCGCATCGCCGTGAAGGCGCAGCCGCAGCCGGACGGCAGCCTGCGCTATGCGGTGAGCGGCCAGCTGTTTTTCGCGACGGCGACCGATTTCGGCGACGCCTTCGACGCGGCCGGCGATCCCGAGCGCGTGACGATCGACTTTTCGGACGCCCATGTGTGGGATCACTCCGGCGTCAATGCGATCGCCCGCATCCGGGGCAAGTACCTGGAGGCCGGCAAAAGCTGCGACGTCGTCGGGCTCAACGAGGAGAGCGGCCGGCTCGTCGAGAAGATGGGCTTGGAATCGTACGGCACGCTGTAGAGGAAGACGCATCGTGCAGCCAACAAAGGATGGGAGGAAGCAGCCGCTTCCTCCCATCCTTTTTCGCATGCGCTCCTTTTAAATTAATGTAATATTATGTAATTTTACATGGGCAAGTCAGGGGATGTTGAAGAAGAAAGCAATGAATTACCCCCATAAAACCAGGTTGAAACCGGTTTAAAAAATAAAAAATAAAGCAAAAAAGAGTCATCCAAACGGATCCGGCCTGCGTTCCACTCCATGAAAGCAGCTCAAGCCGACCGCCGGGCATCATCCCCGGACGGAGCCAGCCACGGCAATCCGCATTGACCCCATACCCGAAGGAGTGACTGTTCATGAAGATCACGAAAGCGCTCGCCCCTGTCCTGACCCTCGCCCTCGCCATCCCAGCCGGATGGGCTGCGGCCGCCCCCGCCCCGGCCGCGGCGCCTACGGCCGTGACGCCGGCCGCCGATCTGCGCGCCAGCCTCGACCATCTGCTCTCGGAGCACTTCGCGCTCGCCGTCGCGGCGATGACCAAAGCGTATGACGGCTCCAAGGATGCGGCGGCCGCCCTCAAGGCGCTCGACCAGAACGCGCTCGACATGCTGCCGGCGATCGAGATGCTGTACGGCAAAGCCGGAGCGGACGAGTTCGGCCGCATCTTCCGTTCGCACAACGCTTCCACCGACGAGCTGGCCAAGGCCAAGAAGATGAACAACGCCGACGCGGTAAAAGCGGCGGAAGCGAAGGTGCAGGGCTTCGTGGACGAATTCTCCACGTTCCTCGCCGCGGCGACCGCGAACAACCTCCCGAAGGCAGCCGCCATGGACGCGCTGAAGCTGCATGAGGCGCAGGTGCAGACCGTATTCGACGAGTATGTGCAGGGCGACTACGCCGATGCGTACAAAGCGTATCGCGAAGGCTACAAGACGATGTTCACGATCAGCAAGGCGCTGTCCGGCGCGATCGTCAAGCAGATGCCGGATAAGTTCGGCGGCTCCTCCGTCGATACGAAGGCCGCCGATTTGCGCTCGACGCTGAATAGGCTCGTGTCCGAGCATGTGGCGCTGTCGGTGCTGCAGATGCAGAAGCAGTTCGACGGAGCGAAGGACGCCTCCGCGCTCGTCGGCGCCGAGGCGATGAACACCGCCGACTGGAAAGCGGCGATCGCGTCCCTGTACGGCAGCGCCGGAGCCGACGCGTTCGAGAAGCTGTGGACCGGCGACCACATCAACGCCCAGTCGGACTACGTGAACGCCGTGAAGGCCGGCGACATGGCCGCCAAGCAGGCCGTTCAAGCGCGCTTCAACACGTTCTCGAAGGACTTCGGCTCGTTCCTCGGCACCGCCACCGAAGGCAAGCTGCCGGCTGCCGCCGCTACCGAAGCGCTTCTGAAGCATGAGAGCCAGATCCAGATGGCGTTCGACAGCTACGCCGCCGGCAATTACGATGCGGCTTACGCGACGGACCGCGAAGGCTTCAAGTTCGTCTTCGGCGTCGGCCAAGGCCTCGGCGACGCGATCGTCAAGCAGAAGCCGTCGATGTTCGCCGAAGCGACGCCAGCGCCGACACCGACGCCGACTCCGGCTCCGGTCGAGCCGTCCATGACGACGGTCTGGATGAAGCTGAACAGCATGCAGCTGAACATCAACGGCGGCACGACCCAGATGGATACGACGCCGGTCATGTGGAACGGCATGACGTACATCCCGCTTCGCTTCCTGAGCGAGGGCATCGGCGCGACGGTCAGCTTCGACGGCAAGGCCAAGGCAGTCTGGATCAGCGCCGGCTCCGACAAGCTCGGCTTCTGGGTGAACCAGAAAACGTACTCGGTCAACGGCCAAAGCATGACGGCTCCGGCCGCTCCGGTCATCGACAAGAACGGCCGTACGCTCGTGCCGCTGCGCTTCATCGCCGAGCTGCTGGACTGGAACGTCGCTTTCGCCGCCAAGGACGGCTCCATCACGCTGACGCAGATGAACTGATCCGTGCCGAGCGCGAGGGCGCTCGCAGCGCCATCGCCGACGAGCCGGACAACGCCGGCATCGCGGCCCGCATCATCCGTGAAGCTCCCGCCCATGGGCGGGAGCTTTTTTGCGTTCCCAGCTGGACTTTAGTCGGGTTTTGCGCCAGCGGGCAACTTATCCAAGCCCCCGCTCGTTGTAGGGATTGGAGGTGTCACTTCATATGAACAAACGTACATCACGGTCAAAAACGAGGCTGCTGTCTCTATCCGGAGCCGTGCTGCTGCTGGCGCTGGCCGGCTGCTCCGGCTCGAACGAGCCGCTGCAGGGGGCATCCCCGTCGCCGCTGCCTAGCGTCAGCCCTTCGCCCTCCGCGGCTCCTTCTCCTTCGCCAAGCCCGCCGGCACCGTCGGCATCGCCTTCGGAAGAGCCTGCGCCATCCGCCGCTCCGTCCGAGCCGGAAGCCAAAAAAGGCGAAGGCAAGTTCAGCGGCCTGGCCGATTCGCATACGATCGAGATCGAGATGGACGGTCGGCATGAGTCGTTCCAGCTTGGCGAAGGAACGGCCGAAGCGGCCTTCGAGCTGGAGCCGGGCGATCTCGTCTCGTTCGAGTATACCGAGCAGCCGGTCGAGGGCGACCCGCAGGCGAAGCAGCTGATGCTGACGTCGCTGGCCAAGGCCGAGCCTCCGGCGAGCTGATCGTCCATCCCCAGCCCTTCGGCCCCGAAGCCGGCATCCGCGTTTTGTCGCGGAGCCGGCTTTTTGCTTTATGCACAGAATTATCCCCACTATGAACAGCCGCTATGCCCAGGAAAGTTAAGCTTGTGAAAAGGTTGCACAGTTATCCACATGAAAAGTTATGCACATGTAAATTAAACGTCGTAACGGATTCCCCTCGGCTTATGCATAAGCGGCCGCCGTTTGCGGCAAAACAAAGCAGAGCGCGCATCATGAAAGCGGGAGGGGAACAGAATGGCGAAACGTTGGTGGCAAGCCGCCGGAGCGGCTGTGCTGATCGCGGGAGCGGTCGCAAGCGCGGGGCTGCCGCTCGGCCGGGCGGCGGCGGAGCCGGCTCCGCCGTCAGCGGATGCGGCTCCTGCCGCAGGCTGGAGCAAGGCGTACCATTTCGGCTTCAAGAAAAGCAAAAACGGCGAGCTGCCGTCGATCGCGGAGGAAGGCTTCCAGCCGATGCTGGAGAAGCATGGCGCCGTATTCCTCGGCGACACGTCCCGCAAGGAGCTGTACCTGACGTTCGACAACGGCTACGAGAAGGACGGGCTGACGGGGACGATCCTCGACGTGCTCAAGGAGAAGAACGTGCCGGCGATTTTCTTCATCACCGGGCATTACGTCAAGACGGAGCCGGAGCTTGTCAAGCGGATGGCGGCGGAGGGCCATCTGATCGGCAACCATTCGTGGAGCCACCCGGACATGAGCACGCTGCCGCCGGAGAAGATCAGGCAGGAGCTGGCCGATGTGAAAAAGGCGGTCGCCGAGCTGACCGGCGTCCAGAAGATGGATTATCTGCGCGCCCCGCGCGGCATTTTTTCGGAGCCGATGCTCGCCGCCAGCGGAGCCGAGGGCTACCGCAACGTCTTCTGGTCGGTCGCCTACAAGGACTGGGACACGTCCGCGCAGCGCGGAGCGGATTACGCTTACCGCAACGTGATGGAGCAGCTGCATCCGGGCGCGGTGCTGCTGCTGCATGCGGTGTCGAGCGACAATACGCAGGCGCTGGGCCGGATCATCGACGGCGCGCGCGCGCAAGGCTATGAGTTCAAAAGCCTCGACGGAATGGAGAAGCGGACGTACCGCTGAGCGCTCTAAACAGGAAGCGGAGCTGGCGGTTGGAGGTCTCCGTCCCGCCGGAATTGCCAAAAAGGATACCATATGGTATCCTTTTTCTATGTTCAACGAACTCAAGGAGGAATTATGATGCCATCGTCATCCGACCGCCAGCTGCCGGAAATCCGTCAGGTGCAGGTGCTACGAGCGCCGATCGAAAAAGTATGGGAAGCAGCCGCCACCTCGGCGGGCATTGAGGCCTGGTTCATGCCGAATACGTTCGTCGCCGAGGAGGGCGCCGAATTCATTCTGCATGCCGGGCCGTTCGGCGACTCGCGCTGCCGCGTGACCGAGCTGTCCCCGCCGCATCGCCTGAGCTTCGACTGGGGCGAGCAGTGGAGCGTCGCGTTCGAGCTGAAGGAGCTGGAGCCCGGCGTGACCGAGTTCACCGTCATCCACGGCGGCTGGTCGGAGGACGGCGTGACCGAGTTCGGCCAGTCCCACCGCGAGGTGCGCGAGCGGATGAATGGAGGCTGGGCCGGCATCGTGAAGAAGCTGGCCGCCGTGCTGGAGGGCTGAGCCCGTGCCGCTGCGGGAGCCCAGCGCGGATGTCTATCAGGCGATCGCCGACCCGAGCCGTCGCCGCATGCTGCAGCTGCTTCAGGACGCGGGCGAGCTGCCGCTCAAGGAAGTGACGCCGCATTTCGACATGACCCGAGCCGCCGTCTCCAAGCATCTGCGCATCCTCGCCGATGCCGGGCTCGTGCATGAGCGCAGGACCGGCCGCGAGACGCGCTACCGCATGGACGCCGATCCGCTGCGCGAGCTGAAGCGCTGGCTGGCCTATTTCGACCGCTACTGGGAAAACAAGCTGCAGGCGCTCCGGCTGCATGTGGAAGGGCCGGAGCCGGCGGAGGCAGGCGGCCCGGCGGAGGATCAGCCGGCTGGCGAAGGCGGAGGCTCGTAGCCGGCGGCAAGGCCGTACGTTTGCCCGCGGGCGATGTCGTATGATACCATGTAACCAATATGGTTACAGTTCAAAGGCGGCTGCAGCCGCCGGAAAGCGGGTATGACGATGAAGGTTGAAATTTGGTCGGACTACGCCTGTCCGTTCTGTTTTATCGGCAAGAGGAGATTCCAGGAGGCGCTCGAAGCGTTCGAGCACAAGGACGGCATCGAGGTCGTCTACCGCAGCTTCGAGCTCGACCCGTCGGCCGTGCACGAGCCGGGCCGCAGCATTCATGAGCTGCTCGCCGCCAAGTACGGCATGTCGATTGAAAAGGCGCGCCAGAGCAACGAGAATCTCGGCCAGCAGGCGGCGCAGCTTGGCCTCAAGTTCGACTTCGAGGCGATGAAGCCGGGCAATACGTTCGACGCGCATCGCCTCATGGCGTGGGCCAAGGAGCAAGGCAAGGGCGACGCGATGGCCGAGCGGCTGTTCAAGGCCTACTTCACCGACGGCCTGCTGCTCGAGGACCGCAAGGTGCTGGAGGCGCTGGCGGAAGAAGCGGGGCTGCCGCGCGCGGAGGCGTTCGCGGTGCTGGAGTCGGACCGCTACTTCGAGCAGGTGAGGGCGGAGGAGCAGGACGGGGCGCAGCTCGGCATCCAGGGCGTGCCGTTCTACGTGCTCGACCGCAAATACGGCGTCTCGGGCGCGCAGCATCCCGACGCCTTCCTGCAGGTGCTCCGCCAGGCCTGGGACGAGCGCCAGGCGGAAGCCGCCGGCGCGGCCCCCGAGTCTGCCGGCGATGCGGGCGCGGCCTGCGCTCCGGGCGACGAGGCTTGCGAGCTGCCGGAACGGAGCTAGCAGGCCGGCATGACACGCACCTGCGTCTAAAAGGAAAAAGGCTGGCTCCACAGGTCTCGGAAGAGGGACCTGTGGGGCCAGCTTTTTTGTTCGCAGCAACTTTATCGGCTTGAACCGCGTTCATGCAGGTGAAATCATTTTAGAACGGGGGGATGCGGATGGCGGTCATTCTTTTTTGCCTCGTTTTTCTGTTCGGCTCCGCAGCTGCTTTCAAATGGGCGGGGGTTCCGTTGCCGTACGCAAAGGGCATGCTCCTTGCCCTCTTGCTCTGCTTCCTTGCGACCATCTGTCTGGCGCAAAATTACACGCACAACCTGATTCCAGGAGCAAGCGACGGAATTGCTCCCTCCAATTTCGTTGCCCGTTGGGTTTTCGGGGAAGACGGATGGACGATGCAAAAGTTCAGGAGCTCCTTCGAGTTCTCCACAACCCTCGCCGTTCTTTTTCTCCTGGCCTATCCTGTCGTTGTCGCAATCGAGTCGAAATGGGCAAAAAAATAAAGCAAGGAGCCCCCTCCTCCGTCAGGAAGAAGGGGGTTTCTTGCTTCAGGGCCGACATCGCCCCGCCTTACCCGAGCGAATGCGTCATCGCGATCATCGTCAGCAGGCCGATGATGAACGAGAACGTCGCCACGCGCTCGTTGCCGTCGCCGTGGCTTTCGGGGATGAGCTCCTTGTAGACGACGAACAGCATCGCGCCGGCCGCGAAGGCGAGGCCGTAAGGGACGACCGTCTCGATCGCCGCCACGAAGCTGACGCCGACAAGCGCGGCGATCAGCTCGAGCACGCCGGTGCCGATGGCCATGAGCACGGCGTAGCCGCGGCGCATCCCTTGGGTAATGAGGAACAGCGCCGTCAGGAAGCCCTCCGGAATGTTTTGCAGGCCGATGCTGATTGCGACGATCGGGCCGAGCTGGGCTTCGCTGCTGCCGTAGCTGACTCCGACCGACAGCCCCTCCGGCAGGTTGTGCAGCGCCATCGCCGTCAAGAACAGCATCGAGCTGCGGTCCATGCCGAGCCAGCCGCGCCGCGCCGCGGCCGAGCCGGGCGACAGGTCGAGGTCGGAGTCATGCGAAGGATCGGTATGGGGCAGGATGAGCTCCAGCAGCATGAGCACGATCGTGCCGAGCAGGATGCCGATCGCGACCGCCGGCAGCCCGGACAGCTTGAGCGCGCTCGGGATGAGCCCGTACGTCGAGGCGGCGACCATGATGCCGGCCGTGAAGGCGAGCAGGATGTCCTTGCCGCGGTGAGTGATATTCGTAATGAACAGGGCGGGCAGCGCGCCGATGACCGTGCACACCGCCGTCGCGATGCTGCCGAGCAGGATGGGATTCATAGACTCTCCTTCGTGCCGGCCGGCTGGCCGGTAGGTTCGTTTTGTAGGATATGCCGATCAAGGGATAATATGCCGCGTCCGAGGCTTCCTTCCGCGCCAGGCACGGAGTACAATGAAGCCGATAGCCCAAGGAGCTTCCGGCCGCGCCGGCTCCTGCGGAAGGAGTCCATGCCACATGCTTGACCAATTGATGTCTTATATGACGGAAGAACGGCTGCTGGAGCTGCTCGAGCGGTACCGATCCTATGGTCCGCTGCCCGGCATCCTGCTTCCTTTCCTCAAATCCTTCGTGCCCCCGCTGCCGACGCTGCTGCTCATCGGCACGAATGCCGCGGCGTACGGCCTCTGGGCCGGGTTCCTCTACTCCTGGCTCGGCCTCGTCGCCGGCTGCATGACGACGTTCCTGGCCGTGCGGGCCGCCTCCGGCCACCGCCTCGCCCGCCGCTGGGCGGACAAGCCCAAGGTGAAGGCGAGCATGAGCTGGATCCGGCGCAACGCGTTCAGCTACGTGTTCGTCCTCAGCCTGTTCCCGGTCGGACCGTTCGTGCTCGTCAACATGGCGGCCGCGGTGTCGCGCATGCCGATCGGCCGCTTTTTCGCGGCGGTCGGCGTCGGCAAGGGGATCATGGCGCTGGTCGTCTCCTATGTCGGCCACGACGTCGGGCGCTTCTACCGCGACCCGCTGCAGCTCGCCTTCGTCGCGCTGCTCCTGTTCCTTTCGTGGGCGGCCTGCAAGGCGATCGAGAAAAAATTCATGAAGCCGGCGTCGGAGGAAGAGGCTTCCGCACCTGCGTCCACCCCCTGACAGGCAGCTGTCAGGGGATTTGCTTTAGAATAAAAATATCGCCGGGGACATCCGTCTGCGGGCTGATTTTGCGGACGGCTGCCGTGGCTATAATGATGAAGGACGCGTCCCGGCCAAAGGGACGCAAGCAGGAAAGGAAGAGGATCAGCAAATGAAACAAGCCACCCGCAATCCCGTTGGGCTGGTCATTGCCGGGCTGCTGCTCGGCATGCTCATGGCCTCGATGGATCAGACGATCGTGTCGACCGCTATGGGAACCATTGTAGGCGAGCTCGGCGGACTCGACAAGTTCGTCTGGGTCACCTCGGCGTACATGGTCGCCGAAATGGCCGGCATGCCGATTTTCGGCAAGCTGTCCGACATGTACGGGCGCAAGCGGTTTTTCGTGTTCGGACTCATCGTCTTCATGATCGGATCGGCCCTTTGCGGCACGGCCGCCTCGATCGAGCAGCTGGCGCTGTACCGGGCGATCCAGGGCCTTGGCGGCGGCGCGATGATTCCGGTCGCCTTCACGATCATGTTCGACGCGGTGCCGGCGGAGCAGCGCGGCAAGCTCGGCGGCCTGTTCGGAGCGGTATTCGGCCTCTCCAGCATCTTCGGGCCGCTGCTCGGAGCGTACATTACGGATTACATCCACTGGAACTGGATCTTCTACATCAATCTGCCGCTCGGACTGATCTCGCTGATCTTCGTCTGGGGCTTCTATCGCGAGTCGCAGAAGCATAGCCGCCAGATCATCGACTGGGGCGGAGCGGCGACGCTCGTCGGGGCGGTCATCTGCCTTATCTTCGCGCTCGAGCTCGGCGGCAAGACGATCGGCGGCACGACGTACGGCTGGGACTCCGCGCTCATCCTCGGGCTGTTCGGCGGCTTCGCCGTGCTGACGGTGCTGTTCGTGCTGTTCGAGCTGCGGGCCAAGGAGCCGATCATTACGTTCCGCATGTTCCGCAGCCGCGTCTACGCCTCGAGCAATCTCGTCGGCATCTTCGCCGGCGCGGCGTTCATCTCCGCCTCGATGTACATCCCGATCTTCATCTCCGGCGTCATGGGCGGCAAGGCGACGAACTCCGGCCTCGTGCTGCTGCCGATGATGGTCGGCTCGGTCGTCACGGCGACGCTCGGCGGCTTCCTCATGACCAAGTTCAAGTACCGCACGCTGATGATTCCGACGCTCGCGCTGCTCGTGGTCGGCCTCGCGCTGCTGACGACGATCGGCGCCGGCACGAACATCTGGGTGATGCGCCTGTTCATGGTGCTCGTCGGCCTCGGCATCGGCGCTTCGTTCTCCGTGCTGAGCAACGCCTGCATGTTCTCGGTGCCGGTCCAGGACCGCGGCGCGGCGAGCTCGACGCTGAGCTTCCTGCGCACGCTCGGCATGGCGGTCGGCATCACGGTGTTCGGCATCATCCAGAGCCATCTGTTCACGCGCAAGCTGGAATCGGCGCTCGGCGGAGCGGCCGGCGGCGCCCAGCCGGGGGCGGCTGCCGGCGCCGACGCGGCGGGAGCCGCGGGCACGGCGGGCGGAGCGGTCGCGGGCGCGGCCGACGGAGCGGGCCTTCCCGGCTTCACGCTGCATGATCCGCGCGAGCTGATGGACCCCGCCCTGCGCGCCCAGATTCCGCCGGATCTGCTCGAGCGGATTACGGGCGGCCTGTCGTCGTCGATCGTGCAGACGTTCGCTTGGGCGATCGTGCCGGCGGCGCTGGCGCTGCTATGCGCCTTCTTCATGGGCAACGGCAAGATGGACCCCGCGGCCGTCGCCGAGCAGGAGCGCGAGTACGCTTCGGCCCATTGAGCTCATGCATGCGCTCCCCGGACCGGGGGCTGCAGGGATTTTCCTGCGGCCTCCGGTTTTTTTTGCGCAGGCCAGCCCCTCGGCTGTGGTATGCTGGGTAGACGCGCTTCCCATGTCCGACGCCACGATCCGCATGCGCGCGAATTTCCGTGAAAGAGGCTTGACCATCCGATGCGCCAAGGAACGTCCACTCTCAAGGCCTACAACTTCCTCTATTTCTCCCTGCTCGCCATGTTCGTCTCGTTCATGCCCGTCTATCTGGATCAAAAGGGACTGACCCCAATGCAGATCGGGCTCATCACCGGCACCGGCGGCTTCGTCACGATCATCGCCCAGCCGCTGTGGGGCATGATCAGCGACCGGCTGCGCACGGTGCGCAAGATCATGCTGCTGCTCACCGTATGCTCGGCGGTCATCGGGTATTTCCTTTACGGCACGGCTAGCTTCCCGCTGCTGCTCGGCCTGGCGATGCTGCTGTACTTCTGCTTGATGCCGATCGACCCTCTGCTCGAAAGCCTGAACTTCCGCACGGCGGAGAGCCGCGGCGTCAGCTACGGCTCGATCCGCACCTACGGCGCGTTCGGCTATGCCGTCATGTCGCTGGCGGTCGGCTACATCATGTCCGGCTTCGGCGCTTCCAGCCTCGGCCTCACATTCGCCGCCGTCGGCGCGCTATGCCTGCTGGCCGGATTCCTCATGCCGGATGCCGACGCTTCCGGGGAGCCCGTGCGGCTTGCCAGCCTGGCCGGCTTCCTGCGGAACCGGCAGACGGCGCTGTTCCTGCTGCTGATCTTCATCAGCGCCGTCCCGCAGCGCGTGAACGACACGTTCCTCGGCGTCTACATCGGCTCGCTCGGAGGCGGGCCGGAGCTGCTCGGCCAAGCCTGGTTCCTAGCGGCGGGCAGCGAGATCGCCGTATTCGCGCTCAGCTTCTGGTGGCTGCGCCGCGGCCGCGAGCTGCTGCTCATCTCCATCGCCGGCTTCTTCTACTTCATCCGCTTCTTCCTGAGCGCATGGATCACGGAGCCGTTCGGGCTCGTCCTGCTGCAGCTGCTGCAGATCATCACGTTCCCGGTATTCTACTCGGCGGCGATCCAGTACCTGTACCGGATCGTGCCGCAGGAGTGGAGGGCGACCGGCCAGACGGTGCTGGCGCTGCTGTTCTTCGGCGTGTCCGGCATCGTCGCTTCCTACGCCGGCGGCTGGCTGTTCGACCGCTTCGGCGGCCAGACGATGTATGTGACGATGTCGGGCCTGTCCCTGCTCGGGCTGCTGCTCGGCCTGGCGCTGGCCCGCAGCCGCTCCTCCCGGGCTCTTTCGGACGAAGGACGTTGATTGAATTCGAGCGCAAGGCCCCTTCGGGGGCCTTTTTCGATTGGATTCCCTGATCCAATTCGGCTTTTCATTTAACAAAGCGCGTCTAGATCGGCGGTGAGGAGCGTGCTTATAATCATAGATGTCAGACAGCTTCAAAAAATAACGCTCGATTTGAAATGGAGGAGCAAGGAATGTGGAAGAAACTGGCTCTGGTCGGATCGGTACTGGCGGCATCGTTGTTGGGAGGCGCAGGCGGGACGAGCCATGCGGCGCCGAGCTATGCGGATCTGGCGGCTCATTGGGCGCCGCAAATTTATCAGGACGTCAACGCAGACCTCGACGCGAGGGCGGACTTCATCTCCAGCTTCAACTATGACGGGGATTATTTGCCGCTCAACAACTGGGACAATCTGCACAACTACGAGCAGAAAGCGTATGTGTACTACAAGGTCGCGGAGACGCTGACGCATTATTTCATCGAGTACGATTTGTTCCATCCCCGGGACGACGCCTATACGAGACCGCTCGACGCGCATGAGAACGACCTGGAAGGCATCATCGTCGTCATCCGCAAGGACGGCTCCGAGTACGGCAAGTTCCATCTGATGGAGACGATGGCGCATAACCAGTGGTACGACTACACGAACGATCCGACCATCACCTCCGGCTCGGACAACGTGGACGGCGGCGTGCTGTTCAACGGAAGCCATCCGAAGGTGTTCAGTCAGGCGAACGGCCAAAGCCCGAGCGGCGGGCACGGCATCAAAGCCTATGACGGGTCGAGCGCGCCTGGCGGCGACGGCATCGTATACGACTATACGGGCACGGCGGAGTTCCCGACGAACGCCACCGGCAGCTACGTCCATCACTACGGCTATGCGCTCCTGGAGTGGGGCGACCTGTGGGCAAAAAGGCATGATTCCTCGATTTTCTCGTCCTGGGGAACGATCCGAGGCGACAACTACACGTCCAATTCCGCCAATGCGCCTTGGGGCTGGGACGACAGCGACGACGGTCCTGCGCTGCAAGGCATGAACTGGTCCGATCCGGCCCATCATGTCGACGTGCATCTGAACGGTCTCGGCGCGTTTTCGCATCAGTATGTGCACAACCCGTATTACTCGCACAAGATCGTGCTCGAGAGCGTGCAGAGCCTGGAGGACCGAGATCCTTTCGGCGGCAAGAGCGACATCTACATCAAGGCGTACGTCAACGGCCAAGGGCAGACGGATGCGAGGTTCTGGAAAAAGAACGACGCTCCGAAATTGCAGGACTACCGGATCGTATTCGGCGCCAACGATGCGGAATTCGGACCTCAATTCTCCGACAGCTACAATGCCGTCTATGTCGCCAAGCCGTCGAATACGAATGTCGAGATCCATGTGTATGATTCCGACGGAACGTCGGGAGACGACGACATGGGCTATGTGTCCGCCGTCGTTGCGCCAGGGACGACCGCGTCCTGGGTCAATGCCGTGACCAGCAACGGCCAAGCCAAGCTGACCGCATCCGTCGAAGCGAAATAAAGACCGGCGCCGCTCGGCGCTCCGGCATTGCGTTGCCTTCCCTTTTGCGGAATAATGAGGGTATTCTAGCCAAAGACAAAGGGAAACCCGCCAAATGGAAAAGAAACCTCGTTATATCCTGGTCAAAGAAGAAATCGAGCGCAGAATTCAGTCCGGGGAGCTCGAGCCGGGCGACAAGCTTCCGTCCGAGCCGGCGCTCGCCAAGCAATTCGACGTGAGCCGCCCCACTTTGCGGGAGGCGCTGAAGATGCTGCAGAGGGAAGGCGTCCTGCTCAGCCGGAACGGCGTCGGCACCTATGTGAACGAACGGCCTTTTTCGATCGAGAATTCGCTGAACAAGCTGCGCAGTCTCGGCGAGATGATCCAGAGCGTAGGCTACAAGGTGAGCGAGGCGGACGTCAGCGTGTATGCGCGCGAGGCCGAGCCGGAATGGATGGAGAAGCTGCGGACGGACGAGCCGGTCGTGGTGCTGGAGCGGATTCGGACGGCGGACGGGCAGAAGGTGGCGTTCTACTACAACATCTTTCCCCGGGAGATCGCAGGCGGTCATTTCGACGAAGGCTTCTCCGGCGCCATATTCGACTTTTTAGACCGCAAGCTCGGCATCCGCATCGCCTATGCGCTGACCGAGATCAGCGCGGTCGGCACGGCCAGCGAACGGGATCGGAAGGCGGCCGAGGTGCTCGGCGGCGAGCTGATCCTGCTGAAGCAGCTGCATGTCGACGAGAACGACCGTCCCGTGTTCTACTCCTTGGATTATTTGAAAAGCAGCGCGTTCAAGCTCGTCGTCCGGCGAGACTGAACGATTTCTCCCCGGCTGCATGAGCATGAATCAGGAAGCATGAAGCATGAAGCATCCGCCTTAATGGCGGATGCTTTTTTTTTCTTAAAAAAGGGTTCACAAAATGCTGACATGGGGCAAATCATTCTCCGTTATTCTAAAGCTGTCAGACAGCTTGGGAGAGATAAAAGGAGGATCTGGCATGGAGTGGAGATGGGGTAAAACGAGAAAAGGCATGATTCTGGCGACTGCGCTTGCCGCGACATTGACGGTGACGGCTTGCGGCCAGAACGGCGGCTCCGCCGGAGAAGCGAATTCCGGGTCGGGCTCTGCGCAAGCGGAGGCCGGAGCCGAGCCGTCGCCGAGCGCGCCGGCGTCGAAAAAGCTGGTCGTCTACTCGGCGTTGAACGAGGATGACGTCATCCAGCTCAAGGACCAGTTCAAGAAAGATACCGGCATCGAGATCGAATCGCTCAACCTCGGCAGCGCTGGCGAGGCGAGCACTCGGGTCCAGGCCGAGAAGGATGCTCCCAAAGCGGACATCCTGGTCGGCGGATCGGTCGAGTTCTACCAGCCGCTGGCCGAGCAAGGACTGCTGGAGAAGTATACGTCGGCCAACGCCAGCCAGATCGATGCCAAGTTCAACGATCCGAACGGCTACTGGCAGGGCTGGTATATGGGCGTCCTCGGCATCGTGCTGAACACGGAGCGCTTCGAGAAGGAGCTTGCGCCCAAGGGCGTGCAGGAGCCGAAAACATGGGACGACCTGCTGGATGAGTCGTACAAGAGGCAGTTCATCACGTCCAATCCGGCGACCGCGGGCGGCGGCTACATCTTCGTCGCGGACCAGCTGTTCCGCCTCGGCGAGCAGCAGGGCTGGGAATACCTCGAGAAGCTGAACGGCAACGTCCATCACTACACGCAAAAGGCCGGCGACGGAATCAACCTGACCGCGACGGGCGAATTCATCGCGGGCATGTCCTGGGCGCACGACATCGTCAAGACGATGAAGCAAGGCTATCCGATCAAGGCGATCGTGCCGGAGCAGACCGCATTTGAAATCGGCGGCGTCGGCATCGTCAAGGGCGGGGCCAATGTCGACAACGCCAAAGCGTTCGTGGACTGGCTGCTGACCAAAGAAGCCGGAGAGCTGAACACGAAGCTGTCGAACCGCTACTCCGTCCGGGCCGATGTGGCGCCTCCGGAGGGCATGCCGAAAATCGAGGAGATCAGCCTCGTCGAGTACGACCGCGAAAAGGCTGCCGCCATGAAGGAAGAAGTCGTGAAGCGGTTCGTCGGAATGACCGGCACGAACTGAAACGCCGAAGTCAGCCTGCTCCGCCGTCTCGCTCCGCTCCGAACCCGGGCGGAGAGCGGCGTCGGAGCAGGTAGTTTTTTCTGAAACGGGGTAGATGGCCATCAAGAAGCTCAAGCGCGAGCCCGTCCTTTTCCTTGTCCTCGCCGCCGTCCTGGCGACTGCCTGCGTATTTGTGCTGTGGCCGGTCGTCAAGGTCGTCAGCTATCCTGGCGCGGCCGATTATTTGCAGCTGCTGACCAACGAGCGCTGGATGCGCGCCGGCTTGAACAGCTTGTTCATGACGGTGCTGTCGACCGCATCCTGCACCGCGCTCGCGTTCCTTTTCGCTTATTCCATCGTCAGGCTCGACATCCCGCTGAAAGGCTTTTTCCGGTTCATTACGCTGCTTCCGGTCGTCTCGCCGCCTTTCATCGTGGCGCTTTCCTATATCCTGCTGTTCGGCAGGCAAGGACTCGTATCCAAGCATCTGCTTCATCTGAACCTCGACATTTACGGCTGGCAGGGGTTATGGCTCGTGCAGACGATCACCTTTTTCCCTTACGCCTTCACGGTCATCCACGGCGTGATGCAGGCCGCGGCCGCTCATCTGGAGCATGCGGCGCATAATCTGGGCGCCTCGCGCTGGCAGGCGTTCCGGCATGTCTTTCTGCCGCTCTGCCGTCCGGGCATTGCCGGAGGCGCGCTGATCGCCGCGATGAACGTGCTCGCGGACTTCGGCAATCCGATGATCATCGCGGGCAACTTCGCCTTGCTTCCTACGGAAGCCTACATGCAGATGTCCGGCTGGTTCGACCTGTCGGCGGCGTCCGTGCTGTCGACCGCCCTGCTCGTGCCCGCGCTTGTCCTCTTTCTCGTCAATCGGCTGTGGGTGGGGAAGCGCTCGTACGTGACCGTCACGGGCAAGGAATCGAGCCTCAAGGCTTATCCCGCGCCGCCGGCGCTCAAATGGAGCCTGTTCGCCTGCTGCCTGTTCGTCTCGCTCTTCGTGCTCGCCGTATACGGCGTACTGGTCTACGGGGCGTTCGCCCGGACATGGGGCTATGACTGGAGCCTCACCTTGCAGAACATGAAGTATGTGACCGCCAAAGGCAGCGAGCTATGGAACAGCATCCGCTTCGCGGCCGTCTCCTCTCTCGGCGCCGTCGCGCTGGCTATGCTGCTCGCTTATCTCGTCCAGCGCAAGCAGGTCGGCATCAACCGGCTGCTCGACGTCCTGGCGATTCTGCCCGGCGCCGTTCCCGGCGTCTTTCTCGGCCTCGGCTTCGCGATGGCGTTCAACGGGCCGCCCTTCGAGCTGGCAGGCACGTCCGCGATCATGGTGCTGGCGCTGCTGTTCTGGAACTTGCCGACCTGCTACAGCGCATGCCTCGCAGGCCTGCAGCAGATCGGAAGATCGCTGGAGGAGGCGTCGCTGAACCTTGGCGGAGGCACCCTCCGCACGCTGCGAAGCGTCCTGCTGCCGCTGCTGAGAGGCCCGATCCTCTCCGGCTTCACGCTCTCGTTCCTGCGTTCGGTCACCTGTCTGAGCGTCATCATCTTCCTGTATTCGTCGTCCACATCCGTCGGCACGATCTCCATCCTGAGCCTCGTCCAAAGCGGCGTCTGGGGAGGCGCGTCGGCGCTCACCGTCACGCTCATCCTGATCGCCTTTGCCCTGCTGGCCGCCTCGCGGCTGATCCTGTTCGCCTACGATCGGAGGAAATCATGAACAACGCTGCTCAGCCGCATATTCGAATCGACGACGTGACCAAGTCGTTCGGCGCCTTCTCCGCCCTGCGGAGCGTCACGCTGGACGTTCCGCGAGGCAGCTTCACGACGCTGCTCGGGCCGAGCGGCTGCGGCAAGACGACCTTGCTGCGGCTGCTCGCCGGCTTCGACGAGCCGGACAGCGGAAGCATCCGCATCGACGGAGCCGAGATGAACGGAGTTCCGGCATTCCGCCGCAAGACGCCGCTCGTTTTCCAGGACTATGCGCTGTTTCCCCATATGACGGTGCAGGAGAATATCGCCTACGGCCTGAAGCTGCAAAAAGCCCGCAAGGCCGAAACGGCCGCGCGGGTCGGCGAGATGATGGACCTGTTCGGCCTGCAGGGGCTGGAAAAGCGGCTGCCGAAGCAGCTCAGCGGCGGGCAGCAGCAGCGGGTGGCGTTCGCTAGGGCGCTCGTCACCGGCCGTGACATCCTGCTGATGGACGAGCCGCTGAGCAATCTCGACGCCAAGATGCGGGTCGAGGTCCGCCGCGAGCTGCGCGAGCTGCAGCGGCGCGCCGGCATTACCGCCGTATTCGTCACCCACGACCAGGACGAGGCGCTGTCCTTGTCCGACTATGTCGCGGTGTTCGAAAAAGGGCGCATTCGCCAGGCCGGCACGCCCTGGGAGGTCTACTACGAGCCGGCCAATGCGTTTGTGGCCGACTTTGTCGGAACGGCCAACCTGCTGGCCGGCATCGTGGAGGACGTGCGGGACGGAGTCCTGCTCGTCCGCTGCCGGGACGTGCTGCTGCGCGCCTCCTCTGCCGGGAGGACGTTCCGGCCGGGCGACAGGGCGACGCTGATGATCCGGCCCGAATGCCTCCGCATCGGAGCGGACGAGGGCGATGCGGAGCCGGAGAACCGCTGGATGGGGGCGATATCCGGCAGCAGCTTCCTGGGGCGCCAGGTCCGGTATGAGGTGCAGTGCGGGGAGACGACGCTGATCGTGGACGATGCCGATCCGAGCGTCACCGGCGTGCTGGACGGCACGGTCCGCCTGTCGTGCGCCGCCGACAAGATCCATGTCCTGTCGGATGAGGCGGATTCCGAAAGAAAGGAAGGCGAGACGCATGAACGCATCCGTCCACTTTCTGAACGTCGGCTGGGGTGACGCCCATTTCATCCGGCTGCCGTCCGGGGCGTTGACGCTGATCGATGGCGGAGACGGCTCGCTCGCCGAGGGGCGGGACCATCCGCTTCGCTGGATGGAGCGCCGCGGGTTGCGCCGGCTGGACGCCATGATCGTGACGCATCTGCATGAGGATCATCTGAACGGCTTGCTCGACGTCGTCCGCAGCGTCGAGGTCGCGCTCGCGATTTTGCCGTACGGGCTTCCCGAGCGGGCCGTCCGCTTCCGTCCGGAGCTGGAGCGGGAGGCTTCGGAGCTGACCAGGCGCGTTTGCGGCATCCTGGAGACGTATCGGGAGCTGATCCGGCTGCTGGAGGCTCGGGGAACCGAGATCCGCTGGAGATCTCGGCACGCATCGGCGGAGAGCTCCGTCGTCTGGGAGGAGCACGGCTTCCGGCTGGAGCATCTGTACCCGTGGCAGGACGATCCGCTCCCCGCGCTTGAGGTTCTCCACAGCGTTTTCGATGCGGACGGACGTCCCGAGGAGGAGCGGCTGGCCGAGCTGGCCGGCTTTTTCGACAAGTCGAACGACGACAGCTCGGTCTACCGGCTGACGGCGGATGGCGACGAAACGGTCGGCGTGCTGTTCGGCGGCGATCTGATGGAGGGGGGCTGGACGCGTCTGGCGCGAAGGAGCCGACTGGCGAGCCGGATATGGAAGGCGCCGCATCACGGGCTGGAGGACAGCTTTCAGGCTTGGCTGCTGGAGCTGGTGCGGCCGGAGGCATGCGTCATCCCGATCTGCGCGGAGCGGGCGGAGCCGCTGGCAGAGCGCTGGAACGGAATGCTTCGCGGCTCCGGGAGCAGGCTGTGCCTGACGGGATCGGTGCCGCCGGGGGAGAGCCTCCTGCTGGCGCGCGGACGGATCCACGCGGAGATCGGCGGCTGAAAGGCGGCGCTCCGCGATTCTAGGCCAAGAAAGGGAGTTTCCGGATTCAATGAATAGAGACCAAGAAGGCGGAGAAGCGATGCTGGCTTCGGCGATCCGTTATGCCAAAGAGGCGGGCGACCAGATTCTGCGAGGCATGAGCGAGCCCTACCGGATCCGCGACAAAGCGAACCACGCCGACCTGGTGACCGAGGTCGATCTGCGCAGCGAGCAGCTGCTGCGGCAGGCGATCGCGCGAGACTATCCGGACCACTGGATCCTGTCGGAGGAGACGGACGGCGCGGGCGATCCGTTCCGCTTCATGGAGCAGCCGCTGCCGGGCTGCGGCTGGATCGTCGATCCGATCGACGGAACGATCAATTTCGTGCACGGAATCGAGCATTTCGCCGTGTCGATCGGCATCATGAAGGACGGCTGCCTGCTGCATGGCGTCGTCTACAATCCTTCGACGGGGGAGCTGTACCATGCTTCCGCCGGCAAAGGCGCTTATCGGAACGGCCAGCCGATCCGGGTCAGCGAGGAGCGGTCCTTGCCCGACGCGACGCTCGCGACCGGCTTTCAGGCATCCGACTGGCGCGAAGGCTCGCGAGCGATCGCGCAAATGAACCGCATCGCCGGCACGGCGCGCACGGTCCGGATCTTCGGCGCCGCCAGCCTCGATCTATGCCTCGTGGCCTGCGGCAGGCTGAGCGGATTTTGGCATGACGGGCTGTATCCATGGGATGTCGCGGCCGGGCTGATCATCCTGCTCGAGGCGGGCGGCGCGGCGACGACCGCCTCCGCCGGCCCTTACCGCTTGAGCGAGCGCAGTCTTGTCGCCTCGAACCCGGCCCTGCAGAGCGGGCTTCTGGACGCGTTGAGGCTGAAGGGAGACGAGGCGCGGGCCGGCAGCGTTTGAACGGGCCGGCGGGGAGGGCGTCCGTCGGCGGCAGAGGAGAAAAACCGAGCGGGAACGGGGGGCCGCAGCGCGATCGGAGGGGTCGGATTGACGATGAAAGGGATGGTTCTCGGGGCGGATTTAAGGTATAATCGGGGACAGGTCTTATTCGAATCCCGATTCCAGTTAGCGAAGGAGAACATTGACATGAGCAAAGTACTTGTTTTCGGCCATAAAAATCCCGACACGGACACGATCTGCTCGGCGATCGCCTATGCGGAGCTCAAGAACCAGATCGGCGTCGAAGCGGAAGCGATCCGCCTCGGCGCGGTCGGCAGCGAGACGCAGTATGCGCTGGACCAGTTCGGCGTCGCCGCTCCCCGTCTCGTCGAAGCCGTAGCCGCCGAAGCGAAGCAAGTCATCCTCGTCGACCACAACGAGCGCCAGCAGAGCGCGGCCGACATCGACGAAGTGACGGTCATCGAGGTCATCGACCATCACCGCATCGCCAACTTCGAGACCAAGGCTCCGCTGTACTACCGCGCCGAGCCGGTCGGCTGCACGGCGACGATCCTGCTCAAGCTGTACAAGGAGCACGGCGTGCCGGTCAAAAAGGAAATCGCGGGCCTCATGCTGTCGGCGATCATCTCCGACTCGCTGCTGTTCAAGTCCCCGACCTGCACGGAGCAGGACGTGGCGGCCGCTCGCGAGCTCGCCGAGATCGCCGGCGTGAACGCCGACGAGTACGGCCTGAACATGCTCAAGGCCGGCGCTGACCTGAGCGACAAAACCGTCGCCGAGCTGATCAGCCTCGACTCCAAGGAGTTCTCGATGGGCTCCGCCAAGGTCGAGATCGCGCAAGTGAACGCGGTCGACCTGAACGACGTGTTCTCCCGCCAGGCCGAGGTCGAAGCGGCGCTGAACGACATCATCGCCTCCAAAGGGCTGGACCTGTTCGTCTTCGTCACGACGGACATCCTCAACAACGACTCCGTCGCGATCGCGCTCGGCAAGCATACGGCCGCGTTCGAGGAAGCGTTCGGCGTCAAGCTCGACGACAACAAGGCGACGCTGAAGGGCATCGTGTCCCGCAAGTCGCAGGTCGTTCCGGTTCTGACGGACATCCTGTCCAAAAAATAAAGGGACCAGGGGGGGGGGCCGAAAGGCCGATCCTGCTCCTCGTTGCGGTTGCGCAAGATCAAAATCGGCCCTGGCGACAGGGCTGATTTTTTGCGTGAAAGGACTGCTTTGAGCGGGCCTTCGGAACGAGCGGGAGCAGCCGGTTTATGGGACAAGGAGGCCGCTGCGCAGGCCAAGGGGAACTGCCTCCCGCATACCCGGGAGACGGCAGTCTTAGTCGAAATCGAGCTGGCAGGTGCTTGGAGGCGCGAAGTCGAGCCAGCAAGTCGAAGAAATCGAGTTGGTTGGAGTGCGCTGTCGGCGGAACGGGCGGAGTTGCGCGGAAAAACCGAGTAACTCAGGTGTGCAGTAGGGGAACCGGGCGGAGTTGCGCGGAAAAACCGAGTAACTCGGGTGCGCAGCAGGGGAAACGGGCGGAGTTGCGCGGAAAAACCGAGTAACTCGGGTGTGCAATATGGGAAAGGGGCGGAGTTGCGCGGAAAAACCGAGTAACTCGGGTGCGCAGTAGGGGAAACGGGAGGAGTTGCGCGGAAACACCGAGTAACTCGGGTGTGCAGACAGTTGGAGAATTAGGGAGCAATGGTCAGCGGAGCGCTTGGATGTGAGTCCGATTTCAGTAATCGGAGGCTCCCCCGCGAAGCGGTGCATGTTCAAGGACCAGCAGCGAAGAGCACGGGGACTCGTGGAGAAGCAGCAGCGGTTCCCTTGGAGGCCGAATTCCCCCCTGCAGGGGAGTGGGTTCAATGGAATCTGGGCAGCAGGGAGATCGGAGCGAGTCCCTGCTCCGCGAAGCGGTTTGCCGGTTTCGATGCCCGCTCTGAAAAGCGGGGCCTTTTCGGTCCCGCTTTCCGGTCGTCTACCCCATTTTATTCACGTTTGAGGACATCTGCTTTGCGGGCGGCTCCGCTCTCCGGAGAGCCCGCAACCCGATTTTATCGGGTTGCAGCACTGGAACCGAGCTGCCGAGAGCCTGCAACCCGATTTTATCGGGTTACAGCACTGGAACTGAGCTGCGGATAGCCTGCAACCCGATTTTATCGGGTTGCAGCACTGGAACCGAGCTGCCGAGAGCCCGCAACCCGATTTTATCGGGTTGCAGCACTGGAACTGAGCTGCGGAGAGCCCGCAACCCGATTTTATCGGGCTGCAGCACTGGAACTGGGCTGCCGAGAGCCTGCAACCCGATTTTATCGGGTTGCAGCATTGGAACTGAGCTGCGGGGAGTCCCTAACCCGATATTATCGGGTTGCAGCATTGGAACCGAGCTGCCGAGAGCCCGCAACCCGATATTATCGGGTTGCAGCACTGGAATCGAGCTGCGGTCTCCCCGGGCTGCAGCCTGTTTTTTGTACGGAAGAGCCCGCCTGCCGTCCCGACCTACCGGTCGTGGCCGTCGGCTCGGGCATCGGCCATGGCCCTCCGCCCACCGTCGCCGCCTGCCATCCCGGCCGATAGGCCGTCCCGTCCTGCCCGCCGCTCTCCCGGCTTCCGCTACGAGCGGTTGCCGTACCATTTGTACGTCATCGCGGACTTGCCAGGCACGCTGACGTTGAAAGACTGGCTGCCCCACTGGACCTTGACGTTCCGGGCCGAGCTGGACGAGTTGTAGGCGACGACGACTTTGGAGCCGTCCGGATTGCGGAACGCGACGCTTTTGATCTCGCTGCCGGTATTGCTCTGCACGCGGTACGCGCCGGGCACGACGAACTTGCTGAAATGGCCGAGCAGATAATACTGCTTGTGATACGTCACGACGTTCTCCGGCGCGTCGTTGCGGTTGTCGGAGTTGCGGATCGTAATCATGCCCTTGTTGGTGTTGTTGGCCGCGAGCAGCGCCGGGCCGTCCTTCTGGTCGAGCGCGGCGTTCCAGAGGATGATCGTCTTCGACCAGTTGCGGGTGATGTTGATGAACTCGTTCATCATGTTGTCGAAGCCCTGGGACGTGCCGTTCTGCGGATCGTTCCAGTTGCCGAAGCCGCCCTCGGTGAACCAGATGCCCTTGTCCGGATGGTTGTTCCGCAGCTGCGTCATCGTAGAGCCGTCGCCGCTGTCGTAGTGATGGAACGCGCTGCCGTCGATGTAGCCGCCCTTGCCGGAGCTTTTCAGGCTGTTGATGACGGTGTTCGGGAAGCTCCAGTCCAGGAAGTTGTGGTCGAATGCGATGATCTTCGTGTTGATGCCGGCGCCGCGCAGCGTCGGGCCGAGATAGTCGCCGATGAAGCCGATCTCGTCTTGCGTGTTCATGCCCATCGAAGGGTAATGCGTCGGCTCGTACAGCGGCTCGTTCTGCACGGTGACGGCGTAGATCGGGATGCCTTGGGCCTGGTAGGCCTGAATGTATTTCTTGAAATAGTTCGCGTACGTGCCGTAATGCTCCGCGCGCAGCTTGCCGCCGTTGAGCGTATTGGAATACTTCATCCAGGCGGGAGCGCTCCAAGGGGAGCCGAACACCTTGATGTTCGGGTTTTTGGCGATCGCCTGCTTGACCATCGGCACGATGTAGGGCAGATCCCTTCCGATGGAAAACTGGTTCAGCGCCGTGTCATTGGCCGTATCGGCATACGTATAGGCGGACCAGGCGAAGTCGGAGCTGCCGATCGGCTGGCGCAGCACGCTGAGGCCGATGCCGGTCTGTCCGAACAGCCGCTCCATCACCTCGGCGCGTTTGTTCGCGTCCAGCTTGTAGTTCATCAGCCATGCCGACGAATCGGTCATGGAGACGCCGAAGCCGTCCATCTGCTGGAACGTCGTGTTCTCATCGACGCTGATCGTGAAGTCGGCGCTTCCGGCGCTCGTACTGAAGCTTTTGTCGCCGATGCGCGTCAGGCGGGCGCTCGGGCTGAGGCCGACGGCGGGCTCACTGTTCGGATCGGACGTGGAAATCCACACTTCGACCTGCTCTCCTGCGGCTTTGGCGGGCGGGGCGGAATAAGTGCCTCCGGCGGAGACGAGGGCAGCGGCGAGCGCGACGGCGGCGGTTTTTTTCTTCCAGTCGGACATGATCGGGTTCTCCTTTCGGGGATGGGGTCGGGATGAGAAGAATTGATGCGGACAGGCACGGACAGCTCTGCAGCCGGCCGCGGATGGCTGCCTCACCTCGATTCAGAAGCATGAATTTGTAATCGATTACAAACTTCCATTGAAAAAAACTCGCCCGAAAACGGCTTGCATTGATGCAGCTTCTGGAAGCGTTTCCTGCGGAGTGGGAATATCGTACTCGATGAATGGGCCGGAAATCAACCCCTTTTTTTCAGGTGCGCGCGGCAGGTCGCTTTCTCGTGCGCGCTCGGCAAAAACAGGTCGGGCCATGGGAGAAATCGCGCACCGGCGCCACGAGGGAGTCGAAAGTGCCTTGGTTGGCGGGAACCCGGCGCGGCGACGCGGCGAGGGAGTCGAAAGTGCCTTGGATGGCGGAAACCCGGCGCACCGGCGCGGCGAGGGAGTCAAGAGTGCCTTGGTTGGCGGAAACCCGGCACATCAGCGCGGCGAGGGACTCGAAAGTGCCTTGGTTGGCGGAAATCCGGCGCAACAGCGCGGCGAGGGAGTCAAGAGTGCCTTGGTTGGCGGGAATCCGGCACATCGACGCCACGAGGAAGTCGAGAGTGCCTTGGTTGGCGGAAACCCGGCGCACCGGCGCAACGAGGGAGTCGAGAGTACCTTGGATGGAGGGAACCCGGCACATCAGCGCGGCGAGGGAGTCGAAAGTGCCTTGGTTGGTGGAGACCCGGCGCGGCGACGCGCCGAGGGAGTCGAGAGTGCCTTGGATGGAGGGAACCCGGCGCACCGGCGTGACGAGGGAGTCGAGAGTACCTTGGATGGCGGGAACCCGGCGCAACGGCGCGACAGGGGAATCGAAAGTGCCTTGGTTGGCGGAAACCCAACGCGGCGACGCGCCGAGGGAGTCGAAAGTGCCTTGGATGGCGGGAATCCGGCGCACCGGCGCGGCGAGGGAGTAGAGAGTGCCTTGGTTGGCGGAAACCCGGCACATCAGCGCGCAGAGGGAGTCGAGAGTGCCTTGGATGGCGGAAACCCGGCACATCAGCGTGACGAGGGAATCGAAAGTGTTTTGGATGGCGGGAATCCGGCGCACCGGCGCGGCGAGGGAGTAGAGAGTGCCTTGGTTGGCGGAAACCCGGCACATCAGCGCGGCGAGGGACTCGAAAGTGCCTTGGTTGGCGGGAACCCGGCACATCGACGCCACGAGGGAGTCGAGAGTACCTTGGATGGCGGAAACCCGCCTCGGCAGGCGGCTGAGAGTCAGGCTAGCCTTCCCGTCGGAAGGACGAGCTGCCGCGCACGAGCAGCTCGGAGTCGACCTTGAACACGCGCTTGTCGCCGAACTGGTCCTCGTTCATGGAGTCGATCAGCTTCTCGACGAGCAGCGCGCCCATCGTGTACTTCGGCTGGTTGACCGTGCTGAGCGACGGCGAGATGTACTTGCTGATCCGGTTGTTGTCGACGCCGACGACGGCGATATCCTCGGGGATGCGGAGGCCGCGCTCGCGGCAGCATTTGTAGACGCCGAGCGCCATCTCGTCGTTGGCCGCATAGACGGCGGTCACGGAGCCGCCGGAGCGGTCGAGCAGCCGGCCCATCGCCTCGTAGCCGCCGCTCTCGCTGAAGCCGCCGCTGTCGATGAGCTCCGGCCGGAACGGCAGGCGCTGCTCCTTGAGCGCCTTCATGTAGCCCTCGAGCCGCTCGTAGCTGTCGATGGAGTCGGCGAAGCCGCTCAAGAACGCGATGTCGCGGTGGCCCATCTCGGCCAGATGGCGGACGACCTCGAGCGAGAACTTGACGTTGTCCGTATAGATGCACGGAATCTGCTCATGCCCGATATGCCGGCCGATGACGGCGATCGAGTAGCCGCGCTCCGCGATCTCGGCGAGCTGCTCGTCGCCGACGAGCGGCGAGACGAGGATGGCCGCGTCGACCGTGCGGTTCATGAGCAGGTTGAGGTACTCCAGCTCCTTGGCCGC
The DNA here is from genome assembly GCF_009649995.1 of Paenibacillus sp. B01. Taxonomy (NCBI): domain Bacteria; kingdom Bacillati; phylum Bacillota; class Bacilli; order Caryophanales; family Paenibacillaceae; genus Paenibacillus; species Paenibacillus sp. B01. Next base: position 993,057 of record NZ_CP045802.1, read on the forward strand.
CTGGTTTTCCGAGTCGCAGATGAGCACCTTGTAGTGCTTGACGTACGCCATATTTTCAATCCCCTTCACGATCTCGGTGAAGTAGGAGACGTTGATGTCCTGGACGATGACGGCGATCGTCTTCGTTTTCTGCACGCGCAGGTTTTTGGCGACCGCGTTGGGATGATAGCCGAGCTCCCGCACGGCGGATTCGACGCGGCTGCGCGTCTTCGGCGTGACGCCGGGGCTCCCGTTCAGCACGCGCGACACGGTTGCGGTGGAGACGCCGGCAGCGCGGGCGACATCGATGATTTTCACGTCCATCGTAGACTCGACCTTCTTTGCGGAGTAATCGTTTTCAGACCAACTTTCATTTTAGCCGACATTCGCAGCCCGAGGCAACCGGAAAAAAAGTTGTTGAAATCGATTACAAATTGCTGATATATTCGGCTTACCGGATGAAGAAGCGCCGGATGCGAGCCGGTTCGGACCGCAGGAGCGCTTTCGGGGCCGCTTGGCTTCGTCCGATGTAATCGATACCAATCGGGTTCGGGAGAGAAAGGGATGCCATTTGCCATCACGCAAGCCGGATGCCACGATTGTAGACGTGGCGCGGACGGCCGGCGTGTCGGCGGCGACGGTGTCGCGGGTGCTGAACGGCAGCGGTCCCGTCAGTCCGTCGGCGCGCGGCCGGGTCGAGGAGGCCGTCCGGCGGCTCCGCTACATGCCCAACGCCTCGGCCAAGAGCCTGCGCCACCTGAAGACGTCGACCTTGGCCGTCATCGTCTCGGACATCCTGGTCTCCTATTATGCCGAGATCATCAAGGGCATCGAGAACACGGCCGGCGCGCTCCGCTACAAGATCCTCATCTGCGACGCGCAGAACCAGCGGGAGAAGGAAGCCGACTACATGACGCTGGCGATGGACCGCACCGTCGACGGCATCATCCTGATCGCGCCGATGCTCGGCGACGCGGAGCTGGCCGCCTATGCCGACCGCGGCTACGCGCTCGGCGTGATCGGCCGCCGGATCGACCATCCGGCCATCCCGTGCGTCTATACCGACAACGTCGGCGCGGCGACAGAGGCGGTGACGCATCTGATCGCGCAAGGGCATGAGCGGATCGCCTTCCTGAGCGGCTTCGCGGACGCGACCGACAGCTACGAGCGGCTCGAGGGCTACATGAAGGCGCTGCGCCAGGCGTCGCTGCCGTTCCGCCCGGAGCTGATCGACAGCGGCGGCTTCAGCGAGCCAGGAGGCTACGAGGCGTTCCTGCGGCTGCGCGAACGATCGTCCGCGTTCACGGCCGTCTTCGCCGCCAACGACGAGATGGCGCTCGGCATCTACCGCGCCTGCGCGGAGCTCGGCATCCCGATCCCCGCGGGCATGGCCGTCGTCGGCGTCGACAACAACCGCGTCGGCAGGCATGTCGATCCGGCGCTCAGCACGGTCGATCCGCCCAAGCATGCGATGGGCGCGCTGCTCGCCGAGAAGCTCATCGACCAGCTCGGCGAGGGCCGCTGCCCTGGCACGCGCTGCTTCGAGGTCGGCTCGCGGCTGCTCGTTCGGGGCTCGTCCATTTTCAATAATAAGTAATCGATTACACAAATTCGGAGGTGCTCTGATGCAAGGCTTCTTGAGGGAATGGTCGCGCAACCGGATGCTGTTCCTCATGATCGCGCCAACGCTGCTGTTCTTCGTCGTCTTCTCCTACCTGCCGATGATCGGCGTCTACTACGCGTTCACCAACTTCAGCTTCGACGGAGGGCTGTTCGGCAGCGAGTTCGTCGGGATGCAGAACTTCCGCTTCCTGTACGAGTCGGGCGTGCTCTGGACGCTGACCAAAAACACCGTGCTCTACAACCTGGCGTTCATCCTGCTCGGCAACGCGCTGCAGCTGATCTGCGCCATCTTCCTCAGCGAGCTGCCCGGCAAGTGGTTCCGCAAGATCACGCAGTCGGTCATGTTCCTGCCGTTCTTCGTCTCGTTCGTGCTCGTCGGCGCGTTCGTGTTCAACCTGTTCAACTCCAGCAACGGGCTCGTGAACACGGTGCTCGTGCAGCTCGGCTTCCAGCCGTACGACTTCTACCTGAACACGGCGCCGTGGAAGTACATCATCGTCTTTTTCAACCTGTGGAAAGGACTCGGCTACGGCACGATCATCTACCTCGCCGCGATCATGAGCATCAGCGACGAATACCACGAGGCGGCCAAGATCGACGGGGCGAACATCTTCCAGCGCATCCGCCACATCACGCTGCCGCTGCTCGTGCCGACGTTCATCCTGCTCATCCTGCTCAGCCTCGGCGGCATCCTCAAGGGGCAGTTCGACCTGTTCTACCAGATCATCGGCAACAACGGCGTGCTGTTCAACTCGACGGACATCATCGACACGTACGTGTACCGGTCGCTGGCCGTCAACTTCGACATCGGCATGGGCACCGCGGCGGGCCTGTACCAGAGCTTCTTCGGCCTCATCCTCGTGCTGGCCGTCAACTACGTCATTCGCAAGACGCGCGAAGACTACGCCCTGTTCTAGGAGGAATGAAAAGGTGAAGATCCGTACCGAACGCTCGACCGTACTGTTCAACACGATCGGCTATGTCCTCATCAGCCTGTTCGCGCTGCTCTGCCTGCTGCCGTTCCTGCTCGTGCTGTCCGGCTCGTTCTCGTCCGAGCAGGAAATCATCGCCGAGGGCTTCAAGCTCATCCCCGACCAATGGTCGCTCGAAGCGTACCGCGCCGTCTTCAGCAATCCGGAGCAGATCTTCGACGCTTACCGCGTCACGATCCTGCTGACGCTCGCCGGCACCGCGCTGGGGCTGTTCCTCACCTCGATGGCGGGCTACGTGCTGAGCCGCCAGGAGTTCAAGTACCGCAACAGCTTGAGCTTCTTCATCTACTTCACGACGCTGTTCAGCGGCGGCCTCATCCCGTGGTACATCCTCATCGTCAACTACCTGCAGCTCAAGGACAGCTACCTGGCGCTGCTCGTGCCGGTGCTGGTGAGCGCGTGGAACATCATCCTGATGAAAAACTTCATGAAGTCGATCCCCGAGTCGATCCCGGAATCGGCCAAGATCGACGGCGCCGGCGAGTTCACGATCTACCTGAAGCTGATCCTGCCGCTGTCCGCGCCGAGCCTGGCGACGATCGGGCTGTTCATGGCGCTCGGCTTCTGGAACGACTGGTTCATGGCCAATCTGTTCATCACGACCGAGTCCAAGTACCCGCTGCAGTTCCTGCTGTACAAGATCCTCGCCAGCGCCGCCGTGCTCAAGACGAGCATCGCCGGCAACCTGTCGCCGGACTTCAAGCCGCCGGCGGAGACGCTCAAGATGGCCGCGGCGATCATCGTGACGGGGCCGATCGTGTTCCTGTATCCGTTCGTCCAGCGCTTCTTCGTGAAGGGACTGACGATCGGGGCGGTGAAAGGCTGACCGAAAGCGGGCCTCTCCGCGTCCGTGCCGGAGCCGGATCAGGCGCGGACGGCCGGGTCCGATCGGGCCCGGCGAAGCGACTGTCTCTGCCGAGGCAGCCGCTTCGCCGGGCTCGACCGGACGGCGGAGGACTTTTTCAAAGCATAGGGATGAACCTAGAGGAGGAGTCAACGTGAGCAAAAAAACAATCGGCCTGCTGATGACGACGGCGCTGCTGGCGACGGCGCTCGCCGGCTGCAGCGGCAACGGCAATGGAAACGGCAGCGGAGGCAGCGAGGCGAACGCGAACGCGGGGGCGGCGGCGAACAGCGGCTCCGGCGAAGCGAAGGCGATCGACACGTCCAAGAAGGTCGAGCTCGTCTGGTACGTGCTCGGGGACGGCCATGCCGACAGCCCGAAGATCCAGGACCAGATCAACGCGATGCTGGAGAAGGACATCAATGCGACGATCAAGCTGAACTTCACGACGTGGAACGACTGGCAGACGAAGTACAACCTGCTGCTGACGTCCGGCGAGAAGGTCGACATGGTGTTCGCCTCGACATGGGCCGACTACTACAAGTTCGCGGACCAGGGGGCGTTCAAGGAGCTGAACGACCTGCTCCCGACCTACATGCCCGAGACGTGGAAGGCGGTGCCCAAGCAGGACTGGGACGAGGCGACCGTCAACGGCAAGATCTACGCCGTGCCGAGCACGTACCCCGAGTACACGCCGGACGGCCTCGTCTATCGGGAGGACTGGCGCAAGGAGCTGAACGTGCCGGAGATCAAGGATCTCGACTCGATCGAGGCGTACCTGGACGCGGTCAAGACGCAGAAGAAGGTGACGCCGATCAACGGCAAGGCGTGGAACGAGGTGTTCACGCTGTTCAAGGCATACCACGGCTACGAGCAGATTGGCGGAGACAGCGGCGTCATCGTCGCCAAGTCGTATGATGCGCCGCGCGACATCGTCAACTACGCGGAGACGCCGGAGTTCGAGCAGTTCGTGAAGCGGATGAAGACCTGGTCGCAAAAAGGCTTCTGGACCTCCGATACGCTGAGCTCGCAGAAGGAAGCCGGCGATGCCCTGAAGGCCGGCACCGGCGGCGCCTACTGGCGCAACGCGCCGGGCGCGGGCGGCTTCATCGTCGACGCCGAGAAGACGAACAAAGGCACCGACTACGCCTACTTCCCGTTCACGCGCTTCCATGGCTACGCGATGCCGACGCTGTCGGTCAACAACGCGATGGCCGTGCCGAAAAGCTCCAAAAACGCCGAGCGCTCGCTGATGGCGCTGGAGAAGATCCGCACGGACTCCCGCTACTTCGACCTGCTGACGTACGGCATCCAGGACACGCATTACTCGCTTAGCGACGATGGCAAGCTCGCCATCTCGCCGCCGAAGGGCAAGGAGAACGACAAGAACTTCAAGGGCTACGGCATCACGAGCTGGGGCTGGCGCGTCACGAGCCTCGCCAAGGAGCAGCAGGCGGGCGGCTGGACGGAGTTCCCGGCGCTCATGGAGGAGTTCAAGGCCGAGAGCAAGCCGAACATCTTCGCGCCGATCATCATGGACTATAAGCCGGTCAAATCGCAGCAGGCGGCCGTCAACCAGGTCATCCAGCAGTACGGCATGCCGCTGATGATGGGCCTCGTGCCGGACGTCGACAAGGCGCTCGAGACGTACCGCAAGCAGCTCAAGGCGGCCGGTGTCGATCAAGTGCTCGCCTATGTGCAGGAGCAGGCGAACGCCTACTTCGACGAGAAGGGCATCCAGTAGGAGCGGCGGTACGGCGCCGTCAGGCAGCTGAACCCTGTCGGCAAACCAAACACGCCCCGGTCCACATCAGGACCTTGGGGCGTGTTTTGGCGCGTCGATGAACTCTTTCTTATCCTTCACTTTTCCTATAATAGTCTACCTTATGAAATGATTTGAGGGGAGACCTTTCATCCCGTGAACGGTCAACGTCAGCAAGGAGCGGCTGCGGAAGCCGCGACGAGCGGCACCGCCTTGGCGCGCTTTGACCAGAGGCGGTCATGCGTCTGCAGCAGGCGCGGCCGCAGCGGGCTGCGCGGGGAGTTGACGGAGCGGCGCAGCAGGACGGGAACCGCTGAGCTGCCGACGAAAACGGCGACGCGGGTGAAGTCGTTCTCCTCCATCACCCATCCGCAAAGCGAGCTGGCGCCGAAGTCGCACCAGAGGAACTGATGGATGGAGTACCTCGGCACGATGACGAGGATCATCCGCTTGCGGAGCAAGCGCTGGAGCACGGCGGTTCGCCTCCCTTCCGGACGCGGATGCGGAGTGTCTGCGCCTCAGTGTATGCCGGCGAGGAATTGTCCCATGATGGAGAGTTGAACAAAGCCTGCCCGAATCTCGGGCAGGCTTTGCAACGTCTCACGCCTTCTCCAGACGCAGCGAGATCATGTGATGGAACCCGGCTCTGCGGGCCTGCTTGGGGGATAGGGACTTGCGCTTGTATTCCGTGAACCCCAGCTTCTCATACAGGCGCATGGCCGGAACATTGGTATCCGCGACCTCTTCGATCAGATAGGTGCGGTACGGCAGATGATCCAGCATATGTCGAATCACCGCCGAAGCCGCTCCTTGGCCGCGGAAGGACAAGGCGGTGCCGATGAACTCGACCGACCCCGTTTCCGCCGGCGGGTCGACAAAGGGCTTTTGGAATTCCCTCTTCAGAATGAGAGCGGCCATCGAGCCCTTGAACCAGCCCAGATGCCGGCGGAGAGGCGCGCTCTGAAGGTTTACGGAGAAGCGGCGACAGTCGGTGCAGGCGCCGAAGGCCGCCACGCGATCGCCGGCGAGCGCCACATAAAATTGATCCAGCACGAACATATGGGCGAATGCCTTTGCGATGATATCCCGGTCCTTGGAAAAAAACGAGAGCCACTGCGAGAAGCCTTCGGCGAAAATCTCCGCCATTTGGTTCCTGGCCTCTGGGCCCGCGCGGTCGGCCCGAACAACTTCAAAGGCGTCGGAATGCTTCATGACGATTCCCCTTCCTTTTTGAAAACCAAGGTCAAGAGCGGTCTCGACGGCATCGAAAATCCTTCCCCCAGCATCACCTTCATCGTCGCCAGTCCCTGAATCGAGGAAAAGAAATAGAGCGCCATCTCGAGAGCATTGCCATTGCGAATCTGGCCTTGACGCTGTCCTTGAACGATGAGCGCGGCAGTCGCTTGCAGAAGATCGGCATTGATCTGCATGAGAGCCGCTTTCCGATCGGCCGTCTCCGCGGAGAAGAAGGATTGCGTCATCAACAGCATGAGGTGTCCCAAGTCATCGCCGGAAGACAGATCCGAATACACCTCGTCCGCGAACCGTGCCAGTTCCTCAGCAGGCTTGTCGCAGGTCTGAAATCTGGCGATCAGCGTCTCCAATCCGGAGATGGCGAACTGCAGCAGCTCCTCGAAAAGCTGCTCCTTTGTCTTGTAATGACGGTACATCAGACCCGTGCTGATGCCCGCTTGATCGGCAATATGCTGAACATTGGTGGAACCGTATCCTTGACGAACGAACAGCTGCATCGCCGCTGTCTGGATTTTGACTCGGGTTGCAAGGCGCATGGCCTCATATTGTTCCGGTGTACGGGGCACTTCACCCTCCCCTTTAATGAATGAAATTTTATTCATTATAAAATCAATGAAGCAGACTGTCAACGTGCACCGTCAAGGCGCATCGCCGCGAGCCGACTCGGCGAGTACGGTCCGAATCGGCTGATTTCGCCGGCTTACGGCCGGCCGCTGCGGAACCGGTCCGGCGTATCGCCGGTCAGCCTGCGGAACGTGGCGATGAAATGGCTGACGTCGCGGAAGCCGCTGTCCTGGGCGATCGCCCGCAGCGGAGCGCCGGGGCGGCTGAGCAGCAGCTCGCGCGCCCGGCGGATGCGCAGCCGCAGCAGATAGGCGTAGGGCGAGAGGCCGAACAAGCTGCGGAACAGCGTGTTCAGCCGCCGGCCGGATACGCCGGCCTGCGCCGCCATGTCGTCCAGGCCGACGGCCGGCCGGTGCAGGTTCGCCTCGAGCCAGGCGAGCAGCGGCTCCAGCTGGCGCAGCTGCTGCATGACGGCGGTGCCGGCGTCGGCGCTGGCGTACGTGCCGAGCGCGAGCAGGAAGCGGTACGCCTGCTGCGACGCTTCCAGGCCGAGCGGATCGGACGCGGCCTCGAGCTGGCCGAGCGAGCCGAGCAGCAGCGAGCCGAGCGGAGATTCCTCCTCCCAGCGGTACAGCCCCGGCGCGGCGAGGCCGAGCGAGGCGAGCAGCGCCGCGGCCTCGCCGCCGCTGAACGTCATGTAGACCGTTTTCCAGATCGAGTCGTCCGCGCTCCGGTACCGGTGGGGCGCTCCCGGAGGCAGCAGCAGGCCGCTTCCGGAGCGGAGCGTCTCCGAGCGTCCGCCCCATTCGATCCGGCCTTCTCCGGAGACGGTCTGCAGCCAGTGGTAGACGGAATAGCCGTCCGGACGATGGAACGGCTCCTGGTCCGGATTGAAGCCGAGGCTTTCCAGCCGGAGCGGAAGCGGCCTTTCCTTGAGCTCGACGGCGACGATGCGGCGATGACGCGGTCCGGGCTGCTGCATGCGGCTCTCTCCTTTCGACAGTTCCATATTGTTATATTAGATGTCCATATCCTTGGATATCAAGGGAATTGGGGAAGGGATACAATGGGGATATCCTTATATCCCATTCGAAAGAGGGGCTTCTGATGATCTCGAACAAGCTGCCTAAGATCTGGTATGGAGGCGATTACAATCCCGAGCAGTGGGACGCCGAGACATGGTCCGAGGACCATCGGATGTTCAAGCTCGCCGGCATCGACGTCGCCACGATCAACGTGTTCTCGTGGGCGCTCGACCAGCCGGACGAGGACACGTACGACTTCGCCTGGCTCGACGAGCAGTTCGAGCTGCTGCACGGCCAAGGCATCGGCATCTGCCTGGCGACCGGCACGGGGGCGCATCCGGCGTGGATGGCGCGCCGCCATCCCGACGTGCTGCGCGTCGATTTCGACGGGCGCAAGCGGCGCTTCGGCGGCCGCCACAACTCCTGCCCGAACAGCCCGGCCTACCGCAAGTTCAGCGCCGCGCTGGCGACGAAGCTGGCCGAGCGCTACGGCAGCCATCCGGCGCTGCTCATCTGGCATGTGAGCAACGAGTACGGCGGCTACTGCTACTGCGACAACTGCGCCGCGGGCTTCCGCTCCTGGCTGCAGCAGCGCTACGGCTCGCTCGAGGAGCTGAACCGCTCCTGGAACACCCGTTTCTGGGGCCATACGTTCTATGATTGGGAAGAGGTCGTGCCGCCGAACGCGCTGAGCGAGGAGTGGGGCGGCAGCCGCACGAACTTCCAGGGCATCTCGCTCGACTACCGCCGCTTCCAGTCGGACAGCCTGCTGGACTGCTTCAAGCTGGAGCGCGATGCGGTGAAGGCGCTTACCCCGGACATTCCGGTGACGACGAACCTGATGGGATTTTACCCCGAACTCGACTACTTCAAATGGGCCAAGGAAATGGACGTCGTCTCCTGGGACAACTACCCGTCGATCGACACCCCGCACAGCCTGACCGCCATGGCCCATGACCTGATGCGCGGCCTGAAGGACGGCCAGCCGTTCATGCTCATGGAGCAGACGCCGAGCCAGCAGAACTGGCAGGCGTACAACTCGCTCAAGCGGCCCGGCGTCATGCGGCTGTGGAGCTGGCAGGCGGTCGCGCACGGCGCGGACACGGTCATGTTCTTCCAGCTGCGCCGCTCGATCGGCGCCTGCGAGAAGTACCACGGCGCGGTCATCGAGCATGTCGGGCATGAGCATACGCGCGTGTTCCGCGAGGTGGCGGAGCTCGGCGGCGAGCTGCAGGCGGTCGGCGGCGAGCTGCTGGACGCGCGCGGCGACGCCGCGGTCGGCATCGTCTTCGACTGGGAGAACCGCTGGGCGATCGATCTCAGCAGCGGTCCGACCGTGGCGCTCGATTATGTGAAAGAAGCCCACAAGTACTACGACGCTCTCGCCAAGCAGCAGGTTGCGGCCGACATGATCGGCGTGGACGCGGACTTCTCGCGCTACCGCGTCGTCATCGCGCCCGTCATGTACATGGTGAAGCCGGGCTTCGCCGCGGCGGTCGAGCGGTTCGTCGAGGCCGGCGGCACGTTCATCACGACGTTTTTCAGCGGCATCGTCGACGAGCGGGACATCGTGCGTACGGGCGGCTACCCGGGCGAGCTGCGCCAGGTGCTCGGCATCTGGTCGGAGGAGATCGACGCGCTGCTGCCGGAGCAGCGGAACCGCATCGTGCTGAGCTCGGCTTGGAGCGGCGGCGCGGAGGATGCAGCTGCCGAGGCGCAGCGGCAGACCGCGGCGGGCTCGGAGCATGCCGGCACGGCGGCGGCAGGGACGTCCGCGCGGATAGCTGGCGGCGCGTCCGGGCTCGCCGAGTACGAGTGCGGCCTGCTGTGCGACCTCATCCATAGCGAGGGCGCCGAGGTGAAGGCCGTGTATGGCGACGACTTCTATGCGGGCATGCCGGCGCTGACCGTCAACCGCTTCGGAGCCGGACGGGCGTGGTACGTCGCGACGAGCCCGGACGAGGCGTTCCTCGGCGACTTCCTGCGCGAGGTGTGCGCGGAGAACGGCATCGAGCCGCTCGTCGCCGAGGCGTCGGCGGAGCTGGAGACGGCGGCGCGCGTGAAGGACGGCCAGCGCTACCTGTTCCTGCTCAACCATGCGGCCGAGGAAGGCTGGGCCGAGCTGAGCTCGGGCGGCGACGACCTGCTCGGCGGCGGCGCGAGCGTGGCGGCCGGACGCGTCAGCGTGCCGGCGCGCGGCGTGCGGATCATCCGCCAGCGGGCATAGCGCCGGCGCGCGGCGTGCGAAGCCAGCTCTTTATAATTGAAGCCGCTCCGAACGTCCGTATGGACGCTCGGAGCGGCTTGTTTTTTGTAAGGACATGAGGCTCCCTCGTCGCGTCGATGGGCCAGGTTTTTGCCAGCCAAGGCACTCTCGACTCCCTCGTGGAGTCGAAGTGCCGGGTCTCCGCTAACCAAGGCACTCTCGATTCCCCCGTCGAGTCGCCGCGCCGGGTCTCCGCCAGCCAAGGCACTTTGGACTCCCTCGTCGCGTCGCCGCGCCGGGTTTCCGCCAACCAAGGCACTCTCGACTCCCTCGAGGCGTCGATGCGCCGGATATCCGCCAACCAAGGCCCTTTCGACTCCCTCGTGGAGTCGCCGTGTCGGATTCCTGCCAACCAAGGCACTCTCGACTCCCTCGTTGCGTCGCCGCGCCGGGTATCCGCTAGCCAAGGCACTCTGGACTCCCTCGTGGAGTCGAAGTGCCGGGTCTCCGCTAACCAAGGCACTCTCGATTCCCCCGTCGAGTCGCCGCGCCGGGTTTCCGCCAACCGAGGCACTCTAGACTCCCTCGTCGCGCCGAAGTGCTGGGTTTCCGCCAACCAAGGCACTTTCGACTCCCTCGTGGAGTCGTCGCGCTGGGTTCCCACCAACCAAGGCCCTCTCGACTCCCTCGTGGAGTCGCCGCGCCGGGTTTTCACTAATCAAGGCACTCTCGACTCCCTCGTCGCGTCGCCGCGCCGAATCATGCTGGCGCCGTTCTGCTAGCCGAGCTCCGAGAAAAGATAGAACGAGTAGGAGGCAACACTCCCGGAGAGTCCCATGAAAGCGCAAGATTCGGCTATGGACAACTTGGGCGCGAGAAAGGTAGAGTCAGGGAATGACAGGAGGGAGGAAGCAGCATGGAAACGACCGATAGAAACGGAGCGGCGCAGGAAGAGGCGAGCCGCCTGCGGATTGAGTTGCCGGAGCTGTTCAGCTGGCCGGCGGTGCTGGGCTACTTGGCGAGATCGAGCGACGAGGCGCTGTACCGGGTCGACGGCAGCGAGGTGACGAAGCTGTTCGAGCGGGAGGGCGAGCTGGCGCTGGTCCGCTTCCGCTGCCGGGACGATGTCCATGCGCTCGAGGCGGAATTCGTGCCGATCGGCACGGATGCGAGCGAGCCCGAGCCCGCCGCTCCAGCCGCGGGGCGCGCCGGGCCAACGTCCGCCCGAACAATCGGCGGCCTCCCGGCAACCGCCTCCGCCGCCGACTCGTCGCCGTCCGCAGCGCCGTCCGCCGCTGCGGCTGCACCCGCAGCGCTCTCGGCCGCTCGCCCAGCGAGCGAGCCCGCGCCTGAAGACCCGGCGAGCGGTCTCCCGCCCGCCGCTCCAGTCGCGCCAACGTCCGCCGCTGAGCCCTCGGCCGCTCGCCCGGCACTCGAGCCCGCCGACCCGCCCGCGCCTGCCGCCGCCCGGCCTTCCCCGGCGATGCAGGCGCATGTGCGGCGCTACGCCGAGGAGTGGTTCGACCTGGACCGCGACCTGGCGCCGTTCTACCGGCTGGCGGCCGCCGACCCGCTGCTGAAAGAGGCGGCGGAGACGTTTCGCGGCCTGCGGATGGTCGGCATCCCCGATCTGTTCGAGGCCGCCTGCTGGGGCATCATCGGCCAGCAGATCAACCTGCCGTTCGCCTATGCGCTCAAAAAGCGCTTCACGGAGTCGTTCGGCCGCTCGGTCCGCCACGGGGGCTGGACGTATTGGTGCTTCCCGAAGCCTGCGGCGGTCGCCGCGCTGGAGCCGTCCGACATCGCGGCGCTGCAGATGACGACGCGCAAGTCGGAGTATCTGATCGGCGTCGCGCGTCATGTCGCGGCCGGCGAGCTGGACAAGAGGGAGCTCGCTGCGGCCGGCTGGTCGGCTGCGGAAAAAAGGCTGACGGCGGTCCGCGGCATCGGGCCGTGGACCGCGCATTACGTCATGATGCGCTGCCTGCGCATGGCCGAGGCGCTGCCCGCCGCCGACGTCGGCCTGCAGCATGCGATCCGCGTTCAGGCCGGCCTGGAGCGCAAGCCGACCGAGCCCGAAGTGCGCGAGCATGCCCGTGCCTGGGCAGGCTGGGAGGCCTATGCGACTTTTTATTTGTGGCGGACGCTGTATTAGGTCTAGGGCGTGCTTGCAAACCCGCTCAGGGGCATCTATCCCCGCCTTTTTGCCCCCTGCTTCGTCACGCAGGCTTGACGTACCCCCGGTACGCCTTCGCCTACGTTCCTCGCAGGGATCAAAAATTCGGTCACATCTGCTTCCTTCGGGGCATGCAAACACGCCCTAGCGAACGATGGCGCGAGAGACGGAGGCTGCGGCCTTCCGTCTCTCTTTTTTTTGCTTTCCTGCGGCAGCGGCCGAGCGCCCGGAAGCCGCCTCGGAACGGCCCTTCCGCCTGCCGAAAGCCGCTTCCGCGCAACGCCCGCCGCTGGAGAAAGCGATGCGCTGCGCGGATTTCCAAGCGATTCCATTTCTCGTAGAGCGACCATTAACGAGAAATATTTCAATAACCGATAATAATCGACAGCAACTGACATTAGTGCGATGGTACTATATGGAGAGCGTTTATACGAGTGCAGGCCTATTGGTGAAGCCGATCAAATCGAGGATGCTAGAGGAGGAGAAGGAAGCTTGGAGAAAAGGCTGCCGAAAGTTGTCATATTGGGCGGAGGAGTCGCGGGAATGAGCGCAGCCCATGAGCTGGCCGAACGCGGTTTCGAGGTGTCCGTCTACGAGGCGAGAGAGGTTCCCGGCGGCAAGGCCCGCAGCATGGAGGCCAAGGGCACGGGCATCGACGGAAGGAAGGATCTGCCGGGAGAGCACGGGTTCCGCTTCTTCCCGAAGTTCTACCAGCATGTGACCGACACGATGAAGAGGATCCCGCTCCAAAGCGGCGCGCGCGGCGGCGTGCTCGACCAGCTGCTCGGAAACGGACGCAAGAGCGTGTTCGACAACCTGGTCGAGGGCACGCGGCTCGGGCTCGCCTTCGACGACCGCGACATGCTCCCGTTCATTACGGAGTTCCCCGAATCGATCTCCGATCTGAAGGTGCTGTTCACGTCGCTGTTCGAAAACCATCTCGGCCTGACGGCGGAGGAGGCGGCGCTGTACGGCGCGAAGCTGTTCGAGCTCGCCTCCAGCAGCAAGCTGCGCCGCTACCTCGACTACCAGCGGGTGTCGTGGTGGGACTTCATCGAGGCGGACAAGCAGTCGGAGCAGTTCAAGCGCATCTTCGTCGGCCTCTCCCGCATCCTCGTCGCGGCCAAGGCGCAGGAAGCGAACGCCTGCACGATCGGCACGGTCGGCGCGACGCTCATGCTCGACATGGTGACGCCGGGCGGCAGCGCCGACCGGCTGCTGAACGGGCCGACCAACGAGGCTTGGCTGTTCCCCTGGTACGATCATCTCGAATCGCTGGGCGTAAAATTCTACCGAGGCGCGCCGGTCAAGGCGATCCATTGCGAGAAGGGCTCCATCGTCGGAGCGACCGTGCTGCTGGACGGACAGGAGCAGCTTGTCGTCGGCGACTGCTACATCGCGGCGCTGCCGGTCGAGGTGATGGCGGGCCTGCTCACCGACGAGCTGGTGCAGGCCGATCCGCTGCTCGGCAGCATCAAGCCGCTGAGCGAGTCGGTCGAGTGGATGAACGGCATCCAGTTCTATCTGAACGAGGACGTCGAGCTGATCCACGGTCATATCATCTGCATGGACAGCCCGTGGGCGCTGACGCTCGTCTCCCAGAAGCAGTTCTGGCCGGGCGTCGATCTGTCCGAATACGGCAACGGCAAGGTCAAGGGCATCCTCTCGGTCGACGTCTCCGACTGGGAGTCCAAGGGCGTCCTGTTCGGCAAGCCGGCGATGCAATGCTCGGCCGAGGAGATCAAGCAGGAAGTATGGCAGCAGCTCAAGGACCATTTCAACCATAGCGGCGACGTGCTCCATGACGGGCTGCTGGAGGCGTGGTTCCTCGACGAGGACATCCAGTTTCCGAATCCGCACGGGGCGACCAACATGGAGCCTCTGCTCGTGAACCGGGTCCATACGTGGGATCTGCGGCCGAACGCCTACACCGCGATCCCCAATTTCTACCTCGCCTCCGACTATGTCCGCACCAATACGGACCTGGCGACGATGGAGGGAGCCAACGAGGCGGCCAGGCGGGCCGTCAACGCCATTATAGATCATTATGAGATCAAGGCCGACAAATGCCGGATCTGGGACATGTACGCGTTCGAGCTGCTCGGGCTGTGGCAGCGCAACGACAAGTCCCGATGGGAAGACGGCCTTCCCTGGAACGGCAAGATTGTCGGCTAGCTGATCGGAAGGAAAGCCTTGCCGTGATCGAATACATTCTTGCGCGCGAATTTCAGGGGTTGATGTACTATCTGACCGCCTGCCTGCTGTTCCTCATCATCACGCCGCGGGTGTCCTTCATGCGCTTCGGACGCAAGCTGCTGTTCGTCGGCATCCTGGCGCTGATGTCCTACTTCTATCTGGGCTACGAGGAGATCGATCCGCTCGTCTATGCCTTCCACCTGGTGCCGGTATGCGTCGCGCTGATCGCCATCTACGAGGGCTGGATCCCGGGAGTGGCGACAGCGGCCGCGTTCATCTGGGGCAACATCTTCATCGCGGGCAACGAATGGGCGCCGGGAACGATCTCCGCGACGATCGTCGCGGCGGCCGGCATCGCCTACCACTACCGGATGCCGTCGCCGGAGACGGTGAGGCGCATGCTGACGATGCACTTCCTGCTCGTCAGCGGCTACATGGCGCTGTTCGTCGGCGTGTCGCTGGCGACCTCCGAGACGATGGACCATCAGCGGATGCTGGCGACCGGCATCGGCACGCTGCTGTCGTCTCCGCTCGTCGCCTACACCTACTATCTGGTCAAGCACCAGGAGCGGCTGACGGAGGAGCTTTTCAACGCTGAGAAATATCATCTCATCGGCCAGCTGACCGCCTCGATCTCGCATGAGATCCGCAATCCGCTGACGACGGCGCGCGGCTTCCTGCAGCTGATGGGCCGCTCCGGCCTCGACTCGGCGACGCTCGAGCGCTACCGGACGAACGCGCTGGAGGGCATCGACGGAGCGAACGCCATCATCACCGACTACCTCAACTACAGCAAGCCGTCCGTGGACGAGCCCCGGCTGCTCGACGTCCGCCAGGAGCTGGCGAGCGTCGAGCAGTGGGTCAAGCCGCTGTGCGTCATGACCGGGGTGGAGCTCGTGTCGAGGCATGGCGTCCACGACGAGCTGCCGGTCGTCGGCGACTCCAAGAAGCTGCAGCAATGCCTGCTCAACATCATGAAAAACGCCGTCGAGTCGATGCCGGAGGGCGGCGTGCTGACGGTCAGCTCCCGCAAGGAGAACGGCAAGGTGCTTATCTTCATCCGCGATACCGGCATCGGCATGAACGAGCAGCAGCTCAAGCGGATCGGCATGCCGTTCTACACGACCAAGGAAAAAGGAACCGGACTCGGCCTGATGGTCGTCACCAATCTGATCCAGGCGATGGGCGGAAGGCTCTACTTCCGCAGCAAGCCGGGTCAAGGCACGATCTGCGAGGTGCATCTGCCGCTCAAGCCGGAGGACGAGCCGGTCATCCCCCTACCCGCTCCATAGTCAGCTCCCACAGCCTGCCTGCCGCAGGCGGAGCGGCGCCGCGCGGCAGCGGGAGCGGAAAGGAGCGGTCCTCGAGCTTCAGCAGGCAGCCCGCGGGCAGCCGGGCGAGCAGCCAGCCCGATACGCGGCCGTCCTCGGGCGGATCGTACAGCATGCCGGCGAGCAGGCTGCCGCCGACCGTCAGGCACGGCAGCGGCGCCGTGCCGGCGAAGCCCTCGGCCGTGACGCGGATCAGATAGACGCCGCCGGCGGCGACATGGATCGCGACGCCTTCGCTCTTCGGAGCGGAGGCGTCTTTGCGTTGTTTTTTCGGGCCGGCCGGCGAGGAGGGGGCGGCGTCGGCGGCCGGAGCTTCCAGGCGGACTCGGACCTGATGGCGGCAGACGAGACGCGACGGGCGTCTGGGGCGGGAAGGCATGGGCCGTCCTCCTTTCCTTCCGGCAGCGGCTAGCGGGCAGCAGCTACCGGCAGCGGCTATCGGCAGCGGCGCGGATTCCTCTGCCTTAGCTTATGCGGTGCGGCCGCTTTTTTGGAAAGTTGATTTAAATTAAAATTTGTTGACATAAAGTTTAGGTAAAACTATAATTTCGTTGAATTAGAGGAAACGCTGCCAATCCGTTCGCCTAACAAGCTCGGAAGGGAGGGCAAGTCAAACCGCTTGGCCGCAGTTCGGGCAACTCACAATCACATTCGGGAGGCATGAGCTTCATGAACAAGCATCATCCGCAATCCATTATGAAAGCGTTTTTATGCTGGCTTCTCATCCTGGCCCTGGCCGCTCCGGCAGGAGGCATCGGCTCGGCTGCGGCTGCTGCGCCTGCCGGCCAGCCGGACGAGCCGACGGCCGCCGAGGCCGTATACGGGCTCGCGGAGCCGTCGGCATTCCAGACCTACATCACCGTAGACGGCGACAGGCTGATGGACGGCGAGCAGGAGTTCCGCTTCGCCTCGCTCAACTATCCCGGCGCGCTCGGCGATCCCGAGTTCGCGCAGGACGACGCGCTGCGCACGATTTCCGCGATGGGCGGCAAGGTGACGCGCTCCTACGTGCCGTCGGTGCTGCGCTATGACGGCTCCAACGCCGGCTCGGCGTTCATCCTCGGTCCGGACGCGGACGGCGTCATGCAGTTCAGCGAGGAGGGCTTCCGCAAGATGGACCGGATGCTTGCCCTGGCGAACCGCACCGGCGTGCGGGTCATCGTGCCGTTCGTCGACCAGTGGCAGTGGGTCGGCGGCATCGAGAGCTTCGTGAACTTCGTTTATCCCGGCACGATCACCGGCGACGCGGCGACGGACCCGGACGGCTGGAAGTTCTACACGGACGAGAAGGTCATCGATCTGTTCAAGCAGACGGTCGCCTACATGCTGAACCGGACGAACACGATCACCGGCGTGAAATACAAGGACGACAAGGCGATCCTCGCCTGGGAGACCGGCAACGAGCTCGGCGGCTACAACCAGGACAAGTTCCCGCAGGCGTGGACGACGGAGATCGCCCGCTACATCAAGGAGGAGCTGCAGCCGAAGCAGCTGCTGCTCGACGGGCGGTTCGCGATCCATCCGGATTCGCTGACGGACCCGAACATCGACGTCGTCGGCAACCATTTCTACACCGGCAACTTCATCGACAAGGTGAACGGGGACCGGGCCGTCTCCAAAGGAAAGAAGCCGTACATCCTCGGGGAGTTCGGCCTTTACACGGACAAGGAGCCGGTCGACGCGCTGTTCGACGCGGCGCTGCAGAACGGCACCTCCGGCGCGCTCATCTGGTCGCTGCGCCCGCACAAGGAGGACGGCGGCTTCTACTGGCATGACGAGAACCCGGGCAACTGGGCGTCCTACCACTGGCCGGGCTTCTCGGCCGGCGATTATTACGGCGAGACCGGCATCATCCGCACGGTATACAAGTACGCGCATTATATGGACAAGCTCGACGCGGCCAAGGCGACGGCGGTGCCGCCGATTCCGGCTCCGGACGGCGCGCCGAAGCTGCTGCCGATCGAGTCGGTCGCGGACATCCGCTGGCAAGGCTCGGTCGGGGCGTCCGGCTACGAGGTGCAGCGCTCCGAGGACGGCGAGACGTGGGAGACGGTCGTCGAAAGCTTTTCGGACGGCGGACGCGCCGGGACGAAGGCGTTCCATGACGAGCGGGCCATCACCGGCGTCAGCTACCAGTACCGGGTGCGCGGCGTGAACGAGAGCGGCCAGTCCGCCTGGTCGAACGTCGTCGCCGTCGAGGCGGCGCGCCATCTCATCGCCGATGAGATGAGCTTGCTGCAGAGCCCGCTCGAAACCCGCAGCACCTATGCGTTCGACCATACGTCCAACGTGACGAACGCGGCGGACAGCTGGAACGAGCTCGGCATCGGCTTCAAGGCTCATGTCGGCAGCGAGTCCGGCGGCACGATCACGTATGCTTCCCCGGTCGCGCTGAAGCGCGCCGCGGCGAAGGTCGAGGGCTCCGGCCAGGTCCGCTGGTTCGCGTCGAGCGAGCCGTACGCGGGATATGCCGAGGTCGCGGCGGACGTGCAGGACGGCTGGTCGACGGCCGGCAGCCTGCCGGCGGACACCCGCTTCGTCAAGCTGCTGCTCGAGGGCGGCGCGCGGGTCAAGGTCGACCGCGTCGAGCTGGAATACGACTACGACGGCACGGGCTGGCAGGCGGTGCCGGAGCGCAGCCGCAAGGGCTTCGTCGTCGACCGCGAGTTCGCGGAGCTGCCGGCGTCCAAGTCGGACGCGCTGGAGCGGCGGGACGGCAGCGAGGCGACCGGCGGCCAGGCGGTGCTGGCGAATGCGGGATCTGCCGAGGCGTCGCTCGTCTATTCGGTGCCGGCCGATCTGAGCTCCTACCGGTTCGTCGCCTATGCGCCGGAAGGCAGCGCGGGGCTGAAGCTGGAGGCGTCCATCGACGGCATCGCCTACGTTCCGCTGCAGCCTGCCCTGACGAAGGAAGCGGCCGCCGAGGGCTGGAGCAAGCTCGCCTATTCGAGCTTCGATCTGCCGGCGTCGGTGCGCTATGTCCGCGCGCTGTTCCCGGACGGGGCGGACGGAATCGGGCTGGCCCGCGTCGAGCTCGGCTACGGCAGCAGCCTCGTGCCGCTGACGGAGGCTCCTCCGGCGAATGTGATGGAGGACGGCGAGTACGACTTCGGCCGCGACGACTCGATCGCCGCCCGGTATGAGCGCAATGAGAACGGAGACGGAATCTCGATCGCGCTGGACGGCGAGTCCCGCTTCAAGGGCAGCTACGGTGTCCGGCTCGGCTACGAGCTCGGCTCGGCAGGATATGCCGGCTTGTCCCGCCCGCTCGGCGGAGCGGATCTGAGCGGCTTCGACGCGCTGCATGCCTGGGTGAAGCCGGACGGCAGCGGCAACAAGCTGAGCTTCCAGCTGACGGCCGGCGATGGGCGCGTCTGGGAAGCGCCGGTCGCGCTGTCCGGGACGGCGGCTCGCGTCGTCGAGATCAAGCTGGCGGACTTCGTCCAGCCGGAGTGGAGCAAAGACGCCGCCGGCGAAGGGGCGATGGACCTGAGCTCGGTCCAGCGGTTCGCGCTGATCGTGAGCGGGGGCGAGTCGGCATCGGCTTCGTCCGGGTCGATCGCAATCGACGAAGTGAAGCTTGCGAACGCGTCCAAGCTGGACAACTTCGAGGGCTACGGCGGCTACAACGCGCTTGTGCAGAAGGCGTTCGCCCGCAATGCCGGCGGCGGCCTGCTCGACGTGTCGCTCGACGCCTCGCGCAAGTCCGAAGGGGGCTACGGCCTGCGCATGGACTATGACTTCAGCGGGCCGGGCTATGCCGGAGGCAGCTTCTCGCCGGACTACCTACGCCTGAGCGGCTATGACGGCTTCAGCTTCTGGCTGCAGCCGGACGGCGCTGGCAACGAGCTGGCGATCCAGTTCTCGGACGAGGACGGCAAGTTCTGGGAAACGAAAATGATCATGCGCGGCAGCGATCCGCGGCTCGTGCAGGTGCCGTTCGACGCGTTCCGCCATCCGGGCTGGTACGGCGGCAGCGCCGACGCGCGGCCGGATTCGAGCCGGCTGATCAAGACGTTCTCGCTTTATCTCGGCGGATCGCCGGACTCGCGGTCGAGCGCGGGCACGATCTACATCGACGACATCCAGGGCGCGAATTTCCTCGAGGAGCTGGAGGGCGCGCAGGTGGCGATCGACAAGTCCGCCTCCGAGGTGAAGACGCTGCCGACGACGCTGCGCGGGACGGCGAGCGGCGTGAAGGACGTGCTCCTGAGCATCGGCAAGGACCGCTTCCATGCGCCGGTCGGAGCGGATGGACGCTGGTCGTACTCGACCTCGCGCATCGCCAACGGCGAGAAGGAGGTCGTCGCGGTGGCGGAGCGCTTCGACGGCACGGCCGCAGCCACGGACAAGCTCGTTCTAAAGGTCGACGTGCCGGGCAACACGTATGACGACGGCGCCGAGCCGGTCGTGAAGAACCTGCTGCTCAATCCGGGCTTCGAGGAAGCCGTCGACGAGGCGGCCTGGCCGGTGCTGCCGAAGCATTGGAGCAGCAAGGACGCGGCCGGAGCCGACGTGACGGGCGGCATCGTCAAGCTCGAGGGCGGAGCCCGCACGGACAAGTTCTCGCTCGTCCACTGGAACGACACGGCCTATGAAGTCACGACCTCGCAGGAGGTGGCAGGGCTCGAGCCGGGCGTCTACGAGGTTCGCGCCTGGACGAAGTCCAAGGGCGGCCAGCTCGCCGCGGAGGTGATCGCGGTCGGAGATGGCGGCGCTGCGAAGGCTGCGGCGATTCCGAAAGGCGAGGCGAGCTGGGCAAGCGTCCGCCTGAGCGGCCTCGAGGTGCGCGAGGGCAAGCTGACCGTTGCTATCCATTCCAAGGATCTCGGCGGCAACTGGATCAAGGTCGATGACCTGACCTTGGTCAAGACGAGCGTGCTTGAAGGAGGCGGCAGCGAGCCGACGCCGAAGCCGAGCGAGAACCCGACGCCGAAGCCGAAGCCGAGCGGAGATCCGACGTCGACGCCGAAGCCGAGCGAGGAGCCGACGCCGACGCCAGCACCGAGCGAGGAGCCGACGCCGACGCCAGGCGGAGGCGAGACGCCAAGCCCGACGTCAACGCCGACGCCAAGCGTGACGCCGAGCGCTTCGCCGAGCGTCGCGCCGCAGCCGACGGCCGGCCCGACGGCATCTCCGTCTCCGACGTCGAGCCCGATGCCGGCGTTCCGCGATCTGGATGTTGCTCCATGGGCGCGCGACGCGATCGCCGAGCTGACGGCCAAGGGCATTTTGCGCGGCACGGCTCCGGGCGTCTTCGAGCCGGGCAAGCCGGTCACGCGCGCCGAATTCATCACGATGCTGCATCGCGTCTTCGGCTTGGCGTCCACGGGGACGGATAGCGGATTCGGCGATGTGAAGGCGGACGCATGGTATGCGGAGGCGGTCGCGGCCGCGGCCGAGCTGGGGCTCGTCAGCGGCACCGGCGGCGGACGCTTCGAGCCGGGACGCGAGATCACCCGCGAGGAGATGGCTGTGCTGGCGGCGCGCTATCTGCGTCATGCCGGGGTTTCCCCGGCGGGCGACGCTTCTGCGCTGAGCGGCTTCCGCGACGCCGGCCGAGCGGCGGCGTATGCCCGCGGCGCGCTCGCGGAGCTCGTCGCCGCCGGCATCATGAACGGCACTGGCGCGGACACGCTGCAGCCGAAAGGCCAAGCGACCCGCGCGCAGGCCGCGGTCATCCTGCAGCGGCTGCTGAAGCTGCTGCCGTAAGGCGGGCCGCCGCTTTCTCCTAAGGAAGATAGCGGCGGCAGGTACCTTTAGGCGGCGTTAGATGATGCGCTGACGGGGCCGGACTGCCGTCATGGGGCGTACGGGTGATGCGAGGCGGCGTCGATTGGGTCCAGACCGCCGTCATGGGGCTTGCGGAAGTTTTCAAAGAACGCGGGTCGCTCGACAGGTCCTAACGACGCGTCAAACGCTTAGAGGCCGTTTTCTCCGTTTCCCGATCCGCTAACGACGCCTCAGACGCTTACACGTCTCCAATCTCGTTCTTTCCGCCCATTTGACGCTTTTTTTCAACTCTAAGCGTCTCACGAGTCGTTACGTTTTGGCCAGGGTTGAATTCGGCCTCGTAACGAGCTGATTCGTCGTTAGGCTTCAACCGCCGACGCTCCGTCCAGCAATAACCCCCTCGCTTTCTCTAATCCCGAGCGGCCCGCCCATTCCATAGAATAGGCGGGCCGTTTGTTATGGAAAAGACTTACAAGGGAAGCGCTTCTCTGCTAGGATAAATCTCACGGAGGACAAGGAGGAGGCGGCGGATGAGCAGGACGCTGAAAGAGAGAAGAGCTTGGAGCTGGCAACAAATCGTAATCCGCCTCGGACTGGCGACGATCCTCGTACTCGGCTTCCTGGCCAATGCGAATCTTCCTTGGCGGACGACGCTGGAAAAGCAGGGAATCGATCCGGGGGGAGCGGGCCAACTCGATCGGATCTATGTCATGAGGTGGGATGAACAGGCAGAGGAAACCTCAATCAAGACCGACAGCATGGCGCGCATGACCGCGCTGCTCGAGGCGCTCGCTCCGATGAAGCTGGCACGCGGGCCGTTCAGTCCTGAGCCGGCGATCGACGGCATTTTGAATACCTACTCCGTCTCGATCTATGAAAAAGGCAAGCTAGACGATCCGACGATGGTAACGCTGAGATCCCAAAGCGTCACGATCGGCAAGCGCGATGCTAGCGAGAGCTACACCATTATCGGAGGCTTCGACCGCGCCGAGTTCGATCGGCTGATCGACGCTATGAAAGGGGAATGAGCCAATGGAGTGCAAACGAATCGTGCCTGTGCTGAGGATGCTCGATGTCGAAAAGACGAGGGAGTTCTACCTGGACTTCCTCGGGGCGGAGCTGCTCGGCGAGCATCGGCACGAGCCGTCGATGCCGCTTTACCTGTTCCTGTCGCTGGGCGGCTGCGAGCTGCATCTGTCGGAGCACTTCGGCGACGGGATCCCGGGGGCGAATGTGCGGATCGAGACCGGCGGCGTGAAAGCCTACCAGCAGTCCCTGCTGGCGAAAGCTTACCGCTACGCGAGGCCTGGCCTCGAAAAGCCGCCCTGGGGCGGACTGGAAATGACGGTGCAGGACCCTAACGGCAATCGTCTGACATTCTTCGAGCGGGAGAGCTAGGGCGTGTTTTCATCCCCCGAAGGAAGCAGATGGGGTCGGATTTTTGATCCCTGCGTGACGAAGAAGCAGGGGGAAAAGGGGATAGATGCCCCTAAGCGTGTTTGCAAACACGCCTAGCGTCCCTCGCCTTGCTGGAGAGGAAATGTCGTTCGGAAACGTCCGGACTGCCGTCGTGCGGCTGAGATTGACTCGCTCGGCTGGGGAGAGGCGGTTAAGCGAGGGAAAACTGCGCGTAGCACGCGAGTGCGAATGGGGAGAGGCGGCTACGCGAGGAAAAACTGCGCGTAGCACGCGAGTGCGAATGGGGAGAGGCGGTTAAGCGAGGGAAAACTGCGCGTAGCACGCGAGTGCGAATGGGGAGAGGCGGCTACGCGAGGAAAAACTGCGCGTAGCACGCGAGTGCGGCTGGGGAGAGGCGGCTACGCGAGGAAAAACTGCGCGTAGCACGCGAGTGCGGATGGCAAGAGGCGGCTAGGCGAGGAAAAACTGCGCGTAGCACGCGAGTACGGATGGCAAGCGGCGGCTACGCGAGGAAAAACCGCGCGTAGCACGCGAGTCGGGGAGCGGGACAGCCGACTCGAGCAGGAACGTTCCATCATGAAACAGGGAGAAGCCAGGATATCCTTGCCGCGATGGATGGCCGGGCAAGAACGGCTATACCCGGATCGGGCCTGTCCTTTCGGCGCCGCGCTTGTTAGGCTGGAGGAAACGCTTCAAGACGGGAGTACGATATCGCATGACGCTCATCATCGAACCTTGCGGCCTCGACCGCAAGCCGATTCTCATGAACCTGTACCCGCTCTATCTCCATGATTTGGCGGGCATCCGCGGCGTGCGGCCGAACCGGCACGGCGTCTTCGAGGAGGAAGACGACATTCGGACGCTGCAGGAGCAGCAGGCGGAGTTCGCCATCTGGTGGGAAAAAGAGGGGCTGCTGTTCCCTTACCTCATCGTCGAGGACGGCTTGCCGGCGGGCTTCGCGCTCGTCGCTTCGGGCCCGTACGCGGTCGACGGCAGCGAGTTCACGCTGCAGGAATTTTTCCTGCTGCGGCCTTACCGGGGACAAGGCCGTGCCGAACGGGCCGCCTGCGAAGTGTTCCGCCGCCATCCGGGCCGCTGGGCGCTGTTCACGACGGCGTCGGAGCGCAACGCGGGAGCGGTCTCGTTCTGGCGCAGGACGCTGCTCGGCGCGGCCGGAGACGGCGGTTATGAGGAGACGGACGAGGACATGGAGTACTACGGCTTCGGCAAGCTGTTCCGCTTCCGCATCGGCGAGGCGCTCAGCCGCGCATCGGCGCCGCCAGCTGCCCGCGCCGCCGATGCCGCCCGGCGCGCCGGCTCGCCGCCGGCCTCCGGCTTCGCCGTGCGCCCGGCCGTCCCGGCCGATCTCGACGCGCTGGCGGAGCTCGACGCGCTCGTCGTCGGCCACGGCGGCCGCCGGGAAGCGCTCGCCGCCTACGCGGCGGCCGGCTGCTGCCTCGTCGCCGAGCGGGAGGGCCGGCTGTCCGGCTGCGCCGCCTGGGACCGCAGCTTTTTCGGACGGCCGTTCCTGCAGCTGCTGATCGTGCATCCCGGCGAGCGGCGCACCGGCATCGGCCGCCGGCTGCTGCAGAGCTGGCTGGAGCGCGGCCCCGGCGAGCGCGCCTTCACCTCGACGAACCGCTCCAACGAGCCGATGCGGGCGCTGCTGGAGGCGGCGGGCTTCGAGCCGAGCGGCATCGTCGACCATCTGGACGAGGGCGATCCGGAGCTCATTTTCAGCAGGATGGTTGCCTCGGACGATCCGGTCTGATACGGTAAGGGATGCACAAGCTTCCGCCGATGGGGGTGCAAGCACGCCCTGAGGAAGCGGGATCGGGAGGAATGGACATGGACAGCAAGGAACGCTTCTCCAGCCGAGTGGAGGACTACGTCAAGTTCCGGCCGGGCTATCCGGCGGAGGCGATCGACGCCATCCTGGAGCAGGGAGGACTGGCGCCGGAGTCGGCGGTGGCCGACATCGGGGCGGGCACGGGCATTTTTTCGGGCCTCCTGATGGAAAGGGGGCTGCGCGTCATGGCGATCGAGCCGAACGCCGACATGGCCCGCGCGGCTTGGGCGGCGCATGGCCCGAACGAGCTGTTCGGCATCATGCTGGCGCCGGCGGAGGATACGGGGCTGGCGAGCGAGTCGCTCGACGCGATCGTCTGCGCGCAGTCGTTCCACTGGTTCGACCAGCAGGCGGCCAAGGCGGAGTTCGCGCGCATCCTGCGGCCGGGCAAGCGCGTCTTTCTCGTGTGGAATTCGCGGCTGACGTCCGGCACGCCGTTCCTCGAGCGCTACGAGGCGCTGCTGCACGAGCACGGCACCGACTACGCCCGCGTCAACCATCGCAACATCTCGCCGGAGCAGCTGCAGGCGTTTTTCCGCGAAGGCACGATGACGCGCCGCGCGTTCCCGAACCGCCAGCGGTTCGACTACGAGGGCGTCAAAGGGCGGCTGCTCTCCTCGTCCTACGCGCCGCAAGCCGGCGATCCGCGGCATGAGCCGATGCTGGCGGAGCTGCGCCGCATCTTCGACGAGACGCAGCAGGACGGGACGGTCGACTTCGACTACGAGACCGAGGTGTTCAGCGGCGAGGTCTAGGGCGGCGCGGCAGCGGATTGACAAGCGCCGCGCCATTCGCTAAAGTGAGAGCGAACAAGCATAGAAGCGTGGAAGGGAAGCAGTAGCGGAGCGAATCTGCGGATCAGAGAGCCGGCGGTTGGTGCGAGCCGGAGCGACAGCCGCCCGCGAATTACATCCTGGAGCTTGCGCGTCCGAACCTGCCTCCATGGCAGAAGGGCGCGGACGGCAGCCGGCCGTTATCCGGCAGAGCGGAGCCCCGCTCCGGGCTTGCCTTCTGAGGCAGCCTGCGCCGCGGCTCAACTCAGGGTGGTACCGCGATGACTCGTCCCTGTCTTTGGACAGGGAGGGGTCTTTTCTTTTTCCACCTTTCCACGAACGATCATAATGGAGGGATACGAGATGACAACGCACCAAGCGGCCGTGAACGCGGCGCTGCTCGAAGATCTGGAGTACAGGGGCCTGGTCTACCAGGTCACGAACCGCGAGGAGCTGGAAAAAGCGCTGGCGGAAGGGCCGATCACGCTGTACTGCGGCTTCGACCCGACGGCCGACAGTCTGCACATCGGCAGCCTGCTGCCGATCCTGATGCTGCGCCGCTTCCAGCTGGCGGGCCACAACTCGATCGCGCTCGTCGGCGGCGGCACCGGCCTGATCGGCGATCCGAGCGGCCGTTCCACGGAGCGCTCGCTCAACACGGACGAGACGGTCGCCGGCTGGACGCAGGCGCTCGGCAAGCAGCTGTCGCGCTTCCTCGACTTCGAGACGCCGAGCAATCCGGCCCGCCTCGTCAGCAACTACGACTGGCTGGCGCCGCTCGACATCATTACGTTCCTGCGCGACATCGGCAAGAACTTCACCGTCAACTACATGCTCGCCAAGGACTCGGTCGACTCGCGGCTGGCCAACGGCATCTCGTTCACGGAGTTCAGCTACATGATCCTGCAGGCGTACGACTTCTACAAGCTGAACCAGGACCACGGCGTGCGGCTGCAGCTCGGCGGCAGCGACCAGTGGGGCAACATCACGGCGGGCCTTGACCTGATCGGCAAGACCGGCGGCAGCGGCGCGTACGGCATCACGATGCCGCTCGTGACCAAGAGCGACGGCAAGAAGTTCGGCAAGTCCGAGTCCGGCGCGATCTGGCTCGACCGCTCCAAGACGAGCGCGTACGCGTTCTACCAGTTCTGGATCAACACCGACGACGCGGACGTCATCCGCTTCCTCAAGTACTTCACGTTCCTGACGCGCGAGGAGATCGCGAGCTTCGAAGCGCTCGTCGCCTCGCAGCCGGAGAAGCGCGAGGCGCAGCGCGAGCTCGCCCGCCAGGTGACGCGCATCGTGCACGGCGAGCAGGCGGTGGAGAGCGCAGAGAAGATCACGGCCGCGCTGTTCTCCGGCGACGTCACGCAGCTGAGCGAGGACGAGCTCGTCGAGGCGCTGTCGGACATGCCGACGACCGTGCTCGCGGACGCCGAGTCGACCGGCCTGATCGACCTGCTCGTCGAGACGAAGGCCGCTCCGTCGCGCCGCCAGGCCAAGCAGGACATCGAGAGCGGAGCGGTAGCCGTGAACGGCGTCAAGCAGACGGGCATCGACACCGCGCTGACGGCGGAGCATCGCCTGCATGGCCGCTACCTCGTGCTGCGCCGCGGCAAGAAGAACTACTACCTCGTGAAGTTCGAATCGTAGCCGGACAAAAGCGGGATGAAGCCGAGCAGCGCTCGGCCTCATCCCGCTTTTTTCGGTTCATTCCGTCGTCCGGACGACGATTTCCTTGGCCAGCTTGAAGTCTTCCTCGACGATCTCGGCGTTCTCCTGGACAAGAAGGGACTTGAAGCGCCGGAACAAATCGCCTATTTCCGGCTCCTCGTCGATGAGGCGGATCGCTTCGGCGTAGCTTTCTTCGGAGTCATACGTCGTGATTTCGATCCATCTCGTCTCGTCTTCCATGCTGTTCAAAAAGAGCGTGCGGAACGAAGCATGCCGGCCATAGACCTCGGCGGCTTGGCGCTGAAGGTCGAGGTACTCGTCCCGCTTTTCTTTTTGGACATGGTAGGCATGCAGCTTGACGTACTTCATCGGATCGGAATCAGGCCCTTGCCGATGAGGTTGGCCGACACCGGCTTCAGCCCGAGCTCCCGCGCCCAGATGGACAGCTGCCCGATATGGTGGATCTCATGGGCCAGCACATGCCGCATGACCTCGCCCCAGGCGTGCTGCTCGACGTGTCCGTCGGAGGCGACGTCCTCCATCGGGCGCGTCTCCATGGAGTCGTCCCAGCCGAGGATGAACGGCTCGATGTCGGACCGGTATTGACGGTCCAGCTCCCTCACCTCGGCGAGCGTGGCGAGCCACGGAACCGGCTCGGAGGCGAAGTCGGCTTCCCGGAGCTGCTGGATCCAGCTCCATTCCACGTCGAGGATGTGCTGAAGCGTCTTGAGGATGCTCCCCATGCCGCCGATCCTTTTCCGAACGAGCTCCTCCTCCGGCAGCTGGGCGCACCATTCGTACCATTGGTCGCGAACGATCCAGTTGTACTTGAACCATACCTGCATGGCGATTCCTCCTTGAGCGGCATTCTTTGCCTGCCTCTATCGTAAAGGAAGAAGAGGGCGATGAGAAGCTCGTCCTGCCGCATAAAGAATTGAAAAAAGTTGAAAAAAGACTCCCCAGACGTTATGCTGGAAGGAGCAAATTCTTGCTCCGATGCCGAAGGGATGGGCTTCATGAAAAAAGTAACGCTGCAAATGATCGCCGATAAATTGAACGTCTCCAAAGCGCTTGTATCCAAGGCGTTGTCCGGGGACAGCGCCGTGAACGAGGTGACGCGCGAGATCATCTGGAAAACCGCCGAGGAGGAGGGCTACCGGATCAAGGGCCGCAAGCCGGGCTCGGCTCCGGGCACGGGCAATCTGGCCGTGCTCATGCCGCGGGCTTATCTGGACGATCCCGAGTACTGGGGCAAGATCATCAAGGGCATCGACGCCGAGCTGGCCAAGCAGGGCTACAGCATGCTGCTGTCGAGCATCGACGTGACGATGAAGGTGAAGGACGGCATGCCCCTCGGCATCACCGAGCGCAAGGTGGACGGCGTCGTCGTGCTCGGCCAGCTGCCGGAAGCCTACACCGATCAGCTGACGAAGCGCAAGCTGCCGTTCGTGCTCGTCGATCCGGACGCTCAGCATCCCGATCTGGATCTGGTCATGGCCAACAACTATCTCGGCGCGAGCCAGGCCGCTCAGCTGCTGCTGCGCGAAGGCCACCGCCGCCTCGCGTTTGTCGGCGACGCCGATACGACGTGGAGCTTCTCCGAACGCCGCCGCGGGTTCGAGGACGCCATCGCCGCGCACAACCGCAAGCGTCCCAAGGATGCGGCGGGGCTGGCGGTCGTCGGGGGGATGGGCGTAAGCGGCAGCGGCATGTACACCAAGCCGGAGTTCGCGGCTTCGCTGGAGCGGGAGCTGCGGGCGGAGCGCCCGGTCACGGCGATGTTCTGCGCCAACGACCTGATCGCCTTCGACGCGCTCAAAGTGCTGCAGCCGCTCGGGCTGGAGTGCCCGGCCGACGTCTCGATCGTCGGCTTCGACGATTTGACGCTGGCGGAGCTGAACCAGCCGGGCTTGACGACGGTCAAGGTGCCCAAGGAAGAGATGGGCTCGCGCGCGGTGCAGATCGTGCTCGGCCGCATCGCCGAGCCGGAGAAGCTGCCGGAGCTGGTCATGCTGTCGACGGCGCTGGTGAAGCGGGCCTCGACCGTTCCGGCGGCAGGCGCCGGGGGCGGGGACACGGAGGCGGAGAGCGCGGCTACGGCCGGAGCTTGAAGGGTTGCCGGCGGGGGGAGGCGACTGCGGCGGAGCCGCGAAGCAAGGGCGAGAATGCCCTTGGCGGAGCGCCGACTGCGGCGGAGCCGCGAAGAAAGGGCGAGAATGCCCTTGGCGGAGCGCCGACTGCGGCGGAGCCGCGAAGCAAGGGCGAGAATGCCCTTGCTGGGCGTCGCTCGCGGTGGAGCCGCGAAGCAAGGGCGAGAATGCCCTTGGCGGAGCGCCGTTCGCGGCAATGCCGGGCCGCCACCAAACCGGCTTCTTTTCCTCCCACAACCAGCAGCAGGCTGCCCGCGCCCCGTTGCCGTTTTCTCCAGCCTCCCCAGCAGGATGCATTCCATCAAGCCTCGTCAAAACGACTAACGAACCTCAGAAGCGCTATTTCGTTCAAAACGCCTCGACAAAACGGCTAACGAACCTCAAAAGCGCTATTTGGCTTAACAAGCGGCTGAATCGACGAAAAACTCCCCCATAGCGATTCGCTGTATCGTTAGAAGCTCCAACCCCCCTCATTTCAACTCAATAGCGTCTCTTCGTTTCGTTAGCGCAGCTGGTCCCTCACCGCCCCATTGCCCTTAGCGCCGATTTTCTCCCCCGTCTCACGGAAAAGGGCTGCCCAATCAGCCCACCCTACGAGGGACTCCTTGGAGCCGCTTCTTTTCCTCCTGAAGAATTCAACTAATGAAACTTAACTATAATAAGTTAAAATAAGTTGAAATCATGATCCGCAAATGCTATTCTTGTCATGGCAACACTATGAAACCAAGGACGTAAGGCGGGGATCGATCATGAGGAGCAACGGGTTTGTTGCCCGCACAGGCAGCCGGCTGGAGCTGAACGGCGAGCCGTTCCGGTTCGCGGGACCGAATGTCTACTGGCTCGGGCTCGACGAGAATGTCGAGGGAGTGGCTTGGCCGACGGAGTTCCGCGTCCGCGACGCGCTGGACACGGCGCTGGAGATGGGGGCGACCGTCGTTCGCTCGCATACGCTTGGCGCGTCTCAAGGGCATCCGCTTTCGATCATGCCGGAGCCGGATCGCTTCAACGAAGAGGCGCTGCGCCGGGTGGACTTCGCGGTCCGCGAGGCTGCGGCGCGTGGACTGCGGCTGATCGTGCCGTTCGTCTGCAACTGGTCCTACTACCACGGCGGACGCTCCACCTTCGCGGGCTGGAGAGGGCTGGAGGATCCGCGGGCCTTTTATTCCGATCCGGAGATCAAGGAAATGTTCAAGCGCTACATCGCCATGCTGCTTACTCGGGTGAATGCGCTTACAGGAATGGCGTACCGCGACGATCCGACGATTCTGGCGTGGGAGCTCGGCAACGAGCTGAACGATGCGCCGGCGGAGTGGGTCAAGGAAATGGCCGCTTACATCAAAAGCCTCGACGGCAACCATCTCGTCGCGCACGGCAAGCAGTTCGAGCTGGACCGCGACAAGCTCGGCATCGAGGAGCTGGACATCCTCGACGTTCACTATTATCCCGCGAACGCGGAGGCTCTGGCGCGCGACGCGGCGGAGACGGCAGCCGCCGGCAAGGTATATATCTGCGGCGAATTCGGCTGGACGGAGGACGGGCTGGAGGCGTTTCTGGAGCGGGCGGAAGCAGACGGCAGCGTCTCCGGCACGCTGTTCTGGTCGCTGTTTCCCCATGCGGATGACGCCGGCTATGTTCCCCACTACGACGGCTTCTCCCTGCACTATCCCGGTACGGGCGTAAGCGGGGACTATGAGCGGCGCTGTCTCGAGCTGCGCAGCCATGCCTTTCGGATGAGCGGACGCGAAGTGTCCTCGTGCCTGGTGCCGGATGCGCCGACGGTCGCCTCGGCGGCCGAGCGCGTCGTCTTTCGCGGCGTCGTCGGAGCGGCTCGCTACACGGTTGAAAAGAGCACGCGCGGAGCGGCCGGACCGTGGACGGCCGTCTTCGACGCCCGACCGGCGGACCACGACATGCCATGGCATGACCCGACCCGCGCTCACGGGACGAGGACCTGGTACCGCGTGCGGGCGATCGCGCCCGACGGCGCGGCCGGACCGTGGTCGGAGCCGTTCGAGTCGGAGCCGTTCACGCCAGTCAGCTGAGCCGTCTACGCCGCGCGCAAGCGCGGTTGCGGCGCGAAGCTGCCTCGTTGAAGGAGCGTATCGGCGACATTGGGCGGGGGCGTGCGCAGTTGATCTTGGCCTGGCTGCAGCTCGCGAGAGGTGCAGATGGCGCGAAAAAGCTGTCCCTGGAGCCAGGCAATGGACTCCATGGGACAGCTTTTTTGATGTCGGGCCTGGTTGGGCCTGGTCGGCGGAACCAAGGCAGAAAAGTGCCTTGGATTTAATTTTCCAGGCCGGATCGGCGGGACCAAGGCAGAAAAGTGCCTTGGATTTAATTTTCTGGGCCGGGTCGGCGGAACCAAGGCAGAAAAGTGCCTTGGATTTAATTTTCCGGGCCGGGTCGGCCGAACCAAGGCAGAAAAGTGCCTTGGATTTAATTTTCCGGGCCGGATCGGCCAATCCAAGGCAGAAAAGTGCCTTGGATTTAATTTTCCGGGCCGGGCCGGCCGAACCAAGGCAGAAAAGTGCCTTGGATTTAATTTTCTGGGCCGGGTCGGCGAAACCAAGGCAGAAAAGTGCCTTGGATTTAATTTTCCAGGCCGGATCGGCGGAACCAAGGCAGAAAAGTGCCTTGGATTTAATTTTTCGGGCCGGGACGGCCGAACCAAGGCAGAAAAGTGCCTTGGATTTAATTTTTCGGGCCGGATCGGCGGAACCAAGGCAGAAAAGTGCCTTGGATTTAATTTTCCGGGCCGGGCCGGCCAATCCAAGGCAGAAAAGTGCCTTGGATTTTGGTTAGTGACCGGAAGGCGTGAGGGGGGGAGCCGCGAGGAGTGCGATTTTGTGTTTGTACATTCCCCGCCGCGCCCGCTGTGCTCTACGCCTCCGCACCCGCGCGCAGCGCACCAACCCGCGCCCCGCGCCGCTCCACGCCTCCGCCCCCGCCGCGCCGCTAAACGCCTACGCGCCCGCAGCGCCCCGCACTACGCCTCCGCCCCCGCGAGCGCCGCGTTACGGCTCCACCCCCGCCGCACCGGCGCCACCCCTTGCCCCCAGCTCCTGCGCCTGCCCTACCGAGCGAAGCGCACCAGGCTGTCCGTCCGCACCGGCAGGCCGGTCGCGATCGAGCGGTTGGCGGCGATGCCGGTCAGGATGGAGCGAGCGCCGTCGATATGGTCCGCCGCGCGCCGGAACCGGTCGGGCAGCGGCTCGCCGAACAGGTCGCGCAGCAGCTCCGGATCGCCGCCGCCGTGGCCGCCCTCCTTGCGCTCGATCTCGGCCTGCCAAGGCTCGCCGAACATCGGCAGCACGAGCAGGCTGACGCCCTTGGCCGCCCCCTCGAGCGCCTTGTCGCCGCCCGAGTTGACGTACGACTGCTCGACGACGCTCATCTCGATCCGGCCCTTCGTGCCGCTGAACGAGATCCGGTAGCCCTCCCAAGGCATGTAGGCGTTCAGCGAATACGTCAGCAGCGCTTTGTTCTTGTACCGGACGAGCACGCTCATCGTGTCCTCGATCGAGATGCCGTCGCCGAACACGCTCTGGTCGCGGCGGTAGCCGTCTTCTTTTTCCGCGTCGAGGTACATCGCCTTCAGATGCTCGTTGCGGTCGAGATGGAGGGCGAAGTGATCGTCCTGGGCGAGCTCGCTGCCGGTCGCCCGGTCGTAGAACGCCGTGACGCCGCGCGCCTCGGCGTTCTCGCGGCCGTAGAAGCGCAGGTCGCCCATCGCGAAGACGGTTTCCGGCTCGGAGCCGATCCAGAAGTTGACGAGGTCGAAGTGATGCGTCGACTTGTGCACGAGCAGGCCGCCGCTGTTGCGCTTGTCGCGATGCCAGCGGCGGAAGTAGTCCGCGCCGTGCTGCGTATTGAGCAGCCACTCGAAATGCACGCTCGTCACGTCGCCGATCGCGCCCGACTCGATCAGCTCGCGCGCCTTCGTATGATGCGGGGCATAGCGGTAGTTGAACGTGACGCGGACGCTGCGTCCGGTCCGCTCCGCCGCGTCGAGGATCTGCTGGCATTTCTCGGCGTCGACGGTCATCGGCTTCTCGGTGATGACGTCGCAGCCGAGCTCGAGCGCCCGGATGATGTAGGCGTGATGCGTGCGGTCGACGCTCGTGACGATGACGCAGTCGGGCTTCTCCGCCGCGATCATCTCCTCGAAGCGGTCGCTCCGGTACGTCGGCACCGCGCGGCTACCGTACTTTTCGACCAGCATCCGGTTGGCGTAGTCCATCCGCGTCTCGTTGATGTCGCAAAAGGCGACGAGCTCGCTCGTCTCCTGGAACGTCGAGGCGATCGCTCCATAGTAGAATTCGGCCCGGCCGCCGGTGCCGACCTGGGCATAGGTCTTCCGTTTCGCGCTCATGCTCGCACTCTCCCTTTCCTCTTTCCGTTGATGTTGATGAGGCAAGCGTACCGCAAGATCAAGCGTATTTCCTCTGCGATTATGCTAGAATTCAGAGAAAGGACGCAATTTTTGCGCTAGGAGGCGGCGGGATGAACGAAACCGTGGAGCTGAGGTACGTCTCGGAGGACGCGCGCGTCAGGCTCGAGTACAACCGGCGCGAGGGCTTTTACGCGATGGCGGAGGACCACATGCACCCGCAGCATGAGCTGTACTACCTGTTCCAGGGCGAGCGGAGCTACTTCATCGGCGACCGGGTATACCCGGTGCGGAGCGGCGATCTCGTCTTCGTGCCGGGCGGCGAGGTGCACAAGACGTTCGACGCCGGAGAGCCGGGCCACGAGCGGATCGTGATCTACTACGACGACGCCTGGTTCGAGGGACGGCCGGAGGAAGAGGCGGAGCTGCTGCGCTCGCCGTTCCGGGAAGGCAGGCGGGTGCTGGCCGCGTCCGGTCCGGAAGGAATGCGGCTCGAGCGGCTGCTCCATGAGCTGCTGCGCGAGCTGCAGGAGCGTCAGCCGGGGCATGGGCTGGCGGCTCGGCGCCTCGCCGAGCAGGCGCTGCTGCTCGCGGCGCGGCTGACGCGCCGCGAGCAGAGCCGCCGCCAGCCGGAGCCGTCGGCGTCGCCGGCCGCCGAGCGGATGGCCGCGGTGGCGCGCTGCATTTCCGAGAGCTATGCCGAGCCGCTGACGCTGGGCGGGTTGAGCGAGCGCTTTTTCCTCAGCCCGAGCCATCTGAGCCGTTCGTTCAAGCGCCACATGGGCTTCGCCTTCACCGAGTACGTCGCGCTGACGCGGATCAAGGCGGCCCAGCGGCTGCTGCGCGAGACGGACGAGCGCATCACGGCGATCGCCGGGCAGGTCGGCTTCGACAGCTTTCCGCATTTCGAAAAAGTGTTCAAGTCGATCGTGCGCATGCCGCCGCGGGCGTACCGCGCTTCGTTCCGGCGGAGCTGAGAGGGTCCGGAGCCCCGCGCGCATTCGCTTCCGGCACCCCGATCCTGCGTGTCCCGGCGCCACTTGAACCATCTGTGGCTCCACGACAAGCCCTGCTTCACCTGGCGCTTCGATTGGGATATAATGGCGGATGATTCCAGGGAGGAGCGAGCGAGAATGGCGAGAAACGCGGAAAAGGACCTGCAGCAGCGGGAGCAGCGCATGAACGACATCTTGGACGCGGCGATCGAGGTGATGGCGGTCAAGGGCGTCGGCTCGGCCTCGATGCAGCATATCGCCGGAGCGGCCGGCATCAGCATCGGCAACCTGTATCACTACTTCAAGTCCAAGGAAGAGATCTTCGCGGAGGTGCTGCGCCGGGGGCAGACCGGCTACGGCGAGTTCGTCCGCTCGGTCGCGGACGGTCCCGGCGAGGCCCGCGCCAAGCTGCTGACGATCGCGGAGAACTGGCTGGCGCTCGGCAACAGCTGGGCGCATACGATCCTCATCCATACGGCCCGGCTGTCCGAGGCGTCGGAGGAGCTGCGCCGCGACGTGACCGGCCGCTTCACCGTCAACCTGCAGCCGGTCGCCGCGATCATCGCGCAGGGACAAGCCGAGGGCACGGCGCCGGAGGGCGATCCGCTGGAGCTGGCGTTCTACTTCACGAGCCTGATCCAGGGGCTGACGCTGCAGCGGATGCCAGGATCCGAGGTGCCGGTGCCGATGCGGGCGGCGAGCGTCGTCGATCTTTTTGCCGGCCGGCGCGAAGCGCTTGACAGGAGGAGAGACGCTTGATAGAATTCAGGCATACTAACCGAATCGATATTCGGTTTGTGGAATGCGAATCGACCGGACCGACCGGAGATGCCGCGGACCGCTGAGGAAGAGGGGCTGACTGTTCGAACAGAGCCCTCTTCTCGGCTGGCTGCGCATCTCCTTTTTTTATTCCTCAAAATCCCAGTTAGCGGGGAGGAATAATCATTATCGCTGTCATCGAAAGGATGGGGTAGCATGCTGGCGATCCAAGGACTGACCAAGATCTTTCCGGCTCCGGCCGGGGAGGTCGTCGCGCTGCGGGACATCCGGCTGGAGATCGGCCCAGGAAGGCTGGTCACGTTCATCGGTCCGAGCGGCTGCGGCAAGAGCACGCTGCTCAAGATCGCCGCCGGGCTGGACGCCTCCTACGAAGGCTCGATCACGCTGGACGGGCGGCCGATCGAGGGACCGAGCGTGGAGAAGGGCGTCATCTTCCAGGAGCCGCGCCTGTTCCCGTGGTGGACGGTGGAGAAGAATATCGCCGCCAACGCCTCCCTGCGGGACGCGGCCGTGCGGCGCCGGGTCGGGGAGCTGATCGAGCTCGTCCGGCTGAAGGGCTTCGAGAAGGCCTATCCGTCGGAGCTGTCCGGCGGCATGGCGCAGCGCGTGGCGATCGCCCGGGCGCTGCTGCGGCGGCCCAAGGTGCTGCTGCTCGACGAGCCGTTCGGCGCGCTCGACGCGTTCACCCGGGCGCATATGCAGGAGGTGCTGCTGGACATCTGGCAGGCGGACCGGACGACGATGCTGTTCGTGACGCATGACCTCGACGAAGCGGTGTTTCTCGGCCAGCAGGTCGTCATCATGAACCCGCGTCCGGGCCACATCCGGCGCGTCGTGAGCGTCGATCTGCCCTATCCGCGCCAGCGGACGGGAGCGCCGTTCCAGGAGATCCGCGGCGTCGTGCTGCGGGAGTTCGAAAAGGTCGAGGAGGCGCCGGTGCCGGATCCTGGCGCGGGCATTTGACGGACATGCACAAGAGGGGGAGACGAAAGATGGAACGGAAAAAGGGAAAGAAGGGCTGGATCGCCGCCATGCTGCTGCTCGGAGCGCTTGCGCTGTCGGCTTGCGGCGGAGGCGGAGCGGACGAGGGGGCGGAGAAGCCTTCGGCAGGAGCTGCCGGGGCCGCGTCCGCCGAGGGGCTGACGGTCAAGATCGGCGTGCAGGGCAAGGGCGGCCTGTTCGGCAAGGCGCAGGAGGAGAAATGGTTCGAGGACGCGTTCGGCAAGCTCGGCGCCAAGGTGGAGTGGATCGAATTCCAGAGCGGGCCGCCGATGGTCGAGGCGATGGCGTCGAGCCATCTCGACTTCGCGGGCATGGGCAACATGCCGCCGATCTCCGCGCAGGCGGCCGGCGTGAAGTTCAAGATCGTCTCGCAGGTGCTCGAGGGCCGCAACAACGTCGCCCTCATCGTGCCGCAGGACAGTCCGATCCAGTCGGTCGCCGACCTCAAGGGCAAAAAGGTGGCGGTGACGAAGGGCAGCAACGCCTACAACTTCCTGTACCGCCTGCTGGACGCCGAGGGCCTGTCCGAATCGGACCTGCAGGTCATCCAGCTGCAGCCGGACGAGACGCAGCCGGCATTCGAGGGCGGCAAGGTCGACGCCTGGGCGACCTGGGACCCGTACATCACGCTGAACGCGCTCTCCGGCAAAGGCCGGGTGATCGCCGACGGCGCGTCGAGCGGCATCCTGTCGCCGTCGTTCCAGCTCGTGCGGGCGGAGCTCGCCGAGCAGCATCCGGAGCTGGTCACGCTGTACCTCAAGGTGCTGCAGCAGGCGATCGAGTGGGAGAAGGCGCATCAGGAAGAGGCGTTCCAACGGTACGCCGACGAGCGCGGCATTCCGCTTGCGCTCGTGCAGGGCATGCAGGAGCGCTCGGCGTTCATCAACATCTCGGTGACGGACGAGGTGATTGCCGAGCAGCAGCAGACGGCCGACTTCCAGTTCGAGCTCGGCACGATCCGCAAGGGGATCGACGTCAAGGAAGTTTTCGACAACCGCTTCGTCGAGGAAGCGCTGAAGCAAGCCGAAGCCGAAGCAAGCGGCGGAAAGTGAGGTCATGACGATGCTGGAGCCATCCCGGACCAAGGCGGCTCTGCTGAATGCGCTGGTCGGC
Organism: Paenibacillus sp. B01; assembly: GCF_009649995.1. Taxonomy (NCBI): domain Bacteria; kingdom Bacillati; phylum Bacillota; class Bacilli; order Caryophanales; family Paenibacillaceae; genus Paenibacillus; species Paenibacillus sp. B01. The sequence continues at coordinate 1,030,887 of NZ_CP045802.1, forward strand.
CTGCTGCTGCCCTTGTCGATTCTGGCCGCCTGGCAGGCGGCCGCCTGGGGCGGCTGGCTGAACGAAGTGCTGCTGCCGCCTCCGTCGGCGATCGCGGAGGAATTCGCGGCGATGAGCCGCAGCGGCGAGCTGCCGCTGAACCTCGGCATTTCGGCCTGGCGGGCGCTGCTCGGCTTCGTGCTCGGAGGCGGGCTCGGACTTGCCGCCGGGCTGTGGGTCGGCTTTTCCTGGCGGGCCGAGCGGCTCGTCGATCCGACGCTGCAGATGCTGCGCATGCTGCCCCATCTGGCGGTCGCGCCGCTGTTCATTCTGTGGTTCGGCTTCGGCGAGGCGTCCAAAATCCTGCTGATCGCCAAAGGCGCGTTTTTCCCGCTGTACGTCAACGCGTTCCTCGGCGTGCGCTCGGTCGACCGCCAGCTGTTCGACGTCGCCCGCGTCCTGCAGTTCACGCGCAGCCAGACGCTGCGGCATCTCATCCTGCCGGCCGCGCTGCCGTCGATCCTGCTCGGCGTCCGGCTCTCGCTCGGCGTGAGCTGGCTCGGCCTCGTCGTGGCGGAGCTGATGGGCTCGAGCGACGGGCTCGGCTACATTTTGAACGACGCGCGCTCGTTCTCGCTGACGTCGGTCATCTTCGTCGGCATCCTCGTCTTCGCGGCGGCGGGCAAGCTCACCGACTCCATCGTCAAGCTGCTGGAGCGCCGCCTGCTGCGCTGGCAGACGACGCTCAAGGGGGTGGAGTAGATGGCGGCTGATCCGCAAGCGGCGAAGGCGCAGGCACGCGCCGTCACGGCGCCGCGCGCCGAGGCGGCGCGGCAGCGGGACTGGCTCGGGATGCCCCGCTGGGCGCAGGGCTGGCTGCTGCCGCTCGCCGTCCTGCTCGTCTGGGAAGCGGCCGCGCGCGCCGGCCTCGTCTCGCCGGCGATGCTGCCCGCGCCGAGCGTCATCGCCGCCTCGGCGCTGCGGCTGCTCGCAAGCGGCGAGCTCGGCGAGCATGCGTGGGCGAGCTTCCGCCGGGCGGCGGCGGGCTTCCTGCTCGGCGGCGCGACCGGGCTGCTGTTCGGCCTGTTCACCGGGCTCGGCCGCTGGGCGCAGCGGCTGCTCGACCCGTCGCTGCAGATGCTGCGGACAGTGCCGCTGCTCGCGGTCATTCCGCTGTTCATCCTCTGGTTCGGCGTGGGCGAGTTTTCCAAAGGGCTGCTCATCGCGCTCGGCGCCTTTTTCCCGGTGTACTTCCACACCTATCTGGGCGTCCGCAGCGCGGAGGCCAAGCTGTACGAGGTGACGCGCGTGCTGCAGTTCACCCGCCTGCAGCTGGTGAGAGGCCTCATCCTGCCGGCGGCGCTGCCGAACATCCTGCTCGGGGCGCGGCTGTCGGCCGGCGTCTCCTGGCTGATGCTGTCGGTGGCGGAGATGATGGGAGCGAGCGAGGGCATCGGCTACATGATCCAGGACGCGCGCGTGTACGCGCAGACGGATCTCGTGTTCGTCGGCATCGTGCTGTTCATGCTGGCGGGCAAGCTGACGGATGCCGGCGTCAGGCGGCTGGAGCTGCGCTGGCTCCGGTGGCGGCGGCCGTTCCAGGACGGAAAGGAGAAGGGACTATGAGCGACAAGAGGCGAGAGGGAGAGCAGCTCCATCTGGGGGCGTTCCTTTATTTCACGGGGCATCATCATGCCGGCTGGAGGCATCCGGACTCCGGCGTGGAGGCGATGTTCGACATCGCGAATTACGTGCGGATGGCGCGGACGGCGGAGCGGGGCAAGTTCGACATGATCTTTTTCGCCGACCTGCTGCATCTGATCTACCCGACCCATGCCGCCGCCGGCATGATGGACCCGATCGCGCTGCTGTCGGCGATCTCGACGGCGACCGAGCGGATCGGACTGACGGCGACGATGAGCACGACGTACAACGAGCCGTACAACGCCGCCCGCAAGTTCGCGACGCTCGACCATATCAGCGGCGGGCGCGCCGGCTGGAACATCGTCACGTCGCAGACGGATGCCGAGGCGCGCAACTTCGGCCGCGACCGGCATCCCGAGCACGGCGTGCGCTACCGGATGGCGGAGGAGTTCGTCGAGGTCGTCGCCAGCCTGTGGGACAGTTGGGACGACGGCGGGCTCGTCATGGACCGGCAGTCCGGCATTTTCGCCGACGCCGCCAAGCTTCGGCCCGTCGACTACGACGGCAGCTGGTATTCGGCGCATGGGACGCTCAACGTGCCCCGTCCGCCGCAGGGCTATCCGGTGCTCATCCAGGCGGGCTCGTCCGAGCCGGGCCAGGCGTTCGCCGCCCGCGTCGCGGAGGTGATCTTCACCGCGCAGCCGCATGTCGAGGCGGCCCGGTCGTTTTATGCCGTGATGAAAGGCAAGCTGGCCGAGGCCGGCCGGAGGCCGGGCAGCCTGCACATCATGCCCGGGCTGTCGCCGATCCTCGGCTCGACCGAGGAGGAGGCGCGCCGCCGCGAGCGGGAGCTGCTCGACCTGATCCGGCCGGAGGAGGCGAGCGGCTTCCTCTCCGGCATGCTCCAGTTCGACCTGTCCGGCTATCCGCCGGACGGGCCGCTGCCCGACATCCCCGATCCGGTGGAGGCGTCCAACGGAATGAAGAGCCGCGTGCAGCTCATCATGGACCTGGCCCGCAAGGACGGGCTCAGCATCCTGGAGCTCGGGCGGCGGCTGCTCGGCGCGCGCGGCCATCTGCAGTTCGTCGGCACGCCGGAGAAGCTCGCCGACCTCATCGAGGACTGGTTCCGCTCGAGCGCCTGCGACGGCTTCAACGTCATGCCGCCGGTGCTGCCCGGCGATCTCGACACGTTCGTCGACGAGGTCGTGCCGATCCTGCAGCGGCGCGGCCTGTTCCGCCGCGAATACGAGAGCCGCACGCTGCGCGGCCATCTCGGCCTGGAGCGCCCGGCCGCGGGCGCGCTGGGCGCGCGGCCGGCGGGCCGGCCGGCCGCGGCGCAGGCATCGGGGCTTCTTGCTGAATGACGGGCAGCGCGGCCCCGGCCTTCAGTCCGGGCCCGCCGCTTTGCTGCGGCACTCGCTGGGCGACCGGCCTTTATGCTTCTTGAACGCCTTGGAGAACGAGAACAGGTCGGGGTATCCGACCGAGTAGGCGATTTCCGACAACGTGAGCGAGGTGTGTCCGAGCAGCCGCTCGGCCTCCGCCAGCTTGAGCCCCTGGATGTAGCGGATCGGCGTGACGCCGTAGGCTTCTCGGAACCGCTTGGAGAAGTGGGTCCGGTCGATGCCGACATGGTCGGCCGCCCCGGATACGGTGATGCCGCCCGCATAGTGGAGGTCGATGTAATCGCGGGCCTGCCGCAGCCACCCTTCCTCGGCGGGCCGGCGGCCCGCGCCGGGCGAGGCCTCGGCCAGCAGCGCCATCGCTTCATGGAAGCGCGCCAGACGCGCGAGGTCCGACGGCTCCCCGTCGGCCTCCTCCAGGAAGCGGTCGAGGCAGCGCATAAGCTCTCCCGCCGAGAGCCCGCTCCGATGGGGGCGCTCCGGGGTCAGCCCGCCGCGCTCCAGCAGGGCTGCGGCCTCCGGTCCGTCGAAGGCCAGGATGAGCTGCTGCAGCCGGTTGTCCGGCGAGGCATAATACTCGTGGATCGTCTCGGGAAACAGCGCGAACAGGTCGCCCGGCCCGAGGCGATAGCGTCCGCCGCCCTGGAGGAATTCGCCTTCTCCTTCCGCGACGGCGATCAGATAGTGGAAGGGCGTCGTCCGCGGCCCGATGCGGTAGCCTTCCTTGGTCCGGTTGCGGCCGATCCGGATCGGCCAGGCCGGCGAGGCCAGCTCATAGCCGGATGGGGTGAAAAAGGCGATCTCCAGCTTTTCCTGATGGTCTTCCCGCTTCGTCACAGGCATGTCGCGCCTCTCCTTTCTTTCTCTTCGTCCCCGCTTTTTTCCATCTCTCCGCCAAGGAACGGCCCCGTGCCGTTCCTTTTTCCGTTGTTCCGAATGGATCCACCCGACAAATTGACAAGCCGGGAACCACGCAAAATGACATTCCGCGAAGGCTCCGCTCTTGCTATGATGAATCTCACAGTAATCCGACTATATAGGTTGGTTATATTCCAGTCAACTGGCGGCTGATGATGGATTCAATTTACAGCAGAAAGAAGGATGCAGGCATGGCAAACGCGGCGAATGAAACGGTAGAGTTCGGCTGGTTCCTCCCGACGGCGGGCGACGGACGTTATGTCGGCGTCGCTCCGGAAAGGGAGCCTTCCCTTGACTATCTGATCGATGTGGCCAAGGCGGCCGAGGCGGCGGGCTTCGGCTTCGCACTCATCCCGACCGGCGGCGCCTGCCTCGACGCCTGGGTCGTCGGATCGGCGGTCATGAGCCATACCCGGAGCCTGCGCCCCCTGGTCGCCGTGCGGCCGGGGCTCGTCGCTCCCGTCCTGGCCGCCCGCATGGGCGCCGCGCTCGACGTGCTCTCCGGGGGAAGGGCGATGATCAACGTCGTCACCGGCAGCTCCGTCGCCGACCTGGAGGAGCTGGGCGATCCGCTCGCCCATGCCCATGACGAGCGCTACGAGCGCGCCGGCGAATACCTCGAGGTGATGCGCCAGGCATGGACGGGCGCGGAAGGCCTGACGCCCTCGGAGTTCGGCGGCGCGCAAGGAACAGGCGGGGAGATCCAGCCGTTCCAGGGCAAGTACTACCAGTTCTCGCGGCCGGTCAGCTCGCCGCGCACGGTGCAGCGGCCGCATCCTCCGTTCTATCTGGGCGGCAGCTCGCGGGCGGCCAAGGAAACGGCCATCCGCCACGCCGAGACGTTCCTCATGTGGGGGGAGCCCCACGACTGGATCCGCGAGCAGATCGAGGACGTGGAGCGGATTCGCGCCGAGCTGGAGCAGTCGGAGGGCTTGAAGCGTCCGCTGCGGTACGGCCTGCGGGCGCAGGTGCTCGTCCGCGATACGGAGGAGGAGGCTTGGGCCGCGGCGTGGGAGATCATCAGCAAGGTATCCCCCGAGGCGCGCGAGCAGGCGCAGCGGAGCTTCGCTGCCACGGACGCCACGAACCAGCGCCGCCAGAACGAGCTGCGGGAGCAGTCGGAGGCGAGCCGCTATGTGGCCGGGCCGAACCTGTGGACGGGGCTGTCGACTGTCCGCTCCGGCGGAGCGATCCTCATCGTCGGCACGGCGGAGCAGGTCAGCGACCGGCTGATCGAGTACGCCGAGCTCGGCGTCACGTCCTTCATCCTTTCCGGCTATCCCCATCTGGAGGAGGCCGAGCGGTTCGGCCGCGAGGCGATGCCGAAGTTTCACGAGAAATGGAGAGCTCTGCAAGTGAAATCATCCCGGCAGCAGGAGCTGCCATCAGGAGGTATGGCCCGTGTTCAACGTACGTAATGCGCTTCTGGCAGGCACCATCGCTTTGGGAGCGATGCTCAGCGCCTGCGGTTCTTCGGGCGGCGACAGCTCGTCAGGCGGAAAGGAGGTCAAGATCAGCTTCCTTCACTGGCGCGGGGAAGACGTAGAGGCGCTGAACAAGATCATCGAGAAATTCCAGCAGCAGAATCCCGGCATCAAAGTCGACATGCAGACGCTCCCGTCCGACCAGTACCAGACGGCGGCGGCGGCCAAGCTGACGGACGGCTCGGCCGGCGACGTGTTCGCCTCGTTCCCGGGCGCGCAGTTCGAGGCGCTGTCCAAGGCCGGACAGTTCGCGGACCTGACCGGCGCCGACTTTCTGGGCCGCTTCAACGCCGACCTGATCCAGCCGGGCGTCAAGGACGGCAAGCAGCTGGCGGTGCCGTACCAGCTCGTCTACAACGATCCGATCTACAACGTCAAGCTGTTCGACAAGTACGGCCTGACTCCGCCCAAGGACTGGGAAGGCTTCCTCGCCCTCTGCGAGACGCTCAAGCAGAACGGCGTCATCCCGATCGCGTTCGCCGGCGCGGACATCGGCCCGGGCCAGTTCATGAACACGATGGTGATGAACAACGAGCCGAGCGAGGATATCTTCGAGAAGGTCGAGGCCGGAGAAGCGAAGCTCACCGACGAGTGGTGGGTCAAGACGCTCTCGCAGATCAAGGAGCTGAACGACAAGGGCTACTTCCAGCCGGACGCGCTCGGCACGAAGGACGCGGCCGCAGGCGCGCTGTTCATCCAGGAGAAGGCGGCCATGCTGGCGAGCGGCTCCTACCAGCTCGCGCAGAACGCCAAGCAGAACCCCGGCCTGGAGCAGAAGCTGCTCGCTCCGATCACGGTGGCGGCGGGCGAGGCCAAGTACGAGGGCGTGCACACGAGCACCTTCCTGCTCGGCGTGAACAGCCGCTCCAAGCATCCGGACGAGGCGCGCAAGTTCCTCGACTTCCTCAGCGGCAAGGAGATCGCCTCGGAATACGCCAACGCCACCGGCCAGAACGTGACCGTCAAGGACGTGGAGTACTCGACGCCGGAGCTGAAGGTCGCGACCGAGTGGAGCACGCGCAAGACGCTGTTCCAGCCGCGCTTCACGATCAAGAACGCCGACAACCAGAAGGCGGTCACCGGCTCCATCCAGGCGGTGCTCGGCGGCTCCTCGCCGGAGGAAGCGGCCTCCGAAGCCCAGGCTGCGGTTGACCAGAACCTGGTGAAATAGGATGGCGAGAAAAAGGACGCTGCTGCTGTTCCTGCTTCCCGGAGTGCTTCTGTACGGCTTCTTGTTCCTCTACCCGACGGCAGCGGGCCTGTTCTATTCCTTTACGGACTGGGACGGCCTCTCGCCGTCCTTCCGTTTTGTCGGCTTGGACAACTACGCGACGAGCCTGGAGAGCCTCGTGTTCCAAAAAGCCGTCTTCAACAACGTCAAGTTCATGCTGGCCGTCGTCATCGCCCAGTCGGCCCTGTCGCTCGGCCTGGCGCTCCTGCTCGCCCGGAACTCCCGCTCGAGCACGGCGCTGCGGGCGCTGTACTTCTTTCCGGCGATCCTCTCCTCCGTCTCGGTCGGGCTCATCTGGTCGTTCGTCTACGATCCCGGCATCGGCATGCTGAACGCCTCGCTCCGCGCCGCGGGCCTGGAGAGCTGGACGCGCAACTGGATCGGCAGCAAGGACATCGCCATCTACTCGATCGCGTTCGTCCAGGTGTGGGCCCACGCCGGGCAGATGATGATCGTGTTCATCGCGGGGCTGCAGTCGATTCCCGCCGAGCTGTACGAGTCGGCGCGCATCGAGGGAGGGAACCGGCTGCAGATTTTCCGCCGCATCACCTGGCCGCTGCTGGCGCCGTCGGCGACGATCGTCGTCGCCTACACGACGATCCAGTCGTTCAAGGCGTTCGACCTCATCTTCGTCATGACGGACGGCGGGCCGAACCATGCGACGGAGATCCTGTCCACCTACATCTACCACACCGCGTTCGCAAGCTACCGCTTCGGCCTGGCCTCCGCCGGCTCCATGCTGTTCCTGGCCGTGCTCGGCCTGCTGACCTACGCGCAGTTCAAGGCGCTGCGGGCCGACCGCGCCAGCTATTGACCGATGATTCCCGAAAGGAGGGGGCGACCGTGGGCCGATGGATTCGGCGCGCCTGCCTGGCGCTCTATGCGGCCGTTGTGGCCGCGCCCTTGTATTTCCTGCTCGTCTCCACGCTGAAGGAGCCGTCCGCCTTCTTCACCAAGCCGCTGAGCTGGCCGAAGCCGATGACTTTGGCCAACATCCGGGGGCTGTTCGAAAGCCAGCCGATGTGGGCCTACCTCCTCAACAGCGTGACGGTCACGCTCGGCACCGTGCTGCTGACGCTGCTGCTCGGCAGCCTCATCGCCTACGCTTCCGTCCGCTGGGGCGGCCGCGCGGGCAAGTGGATCGCCGGCCTGTTCACCCTCGGCCTCATCGTGCCGTCCCAGGTGAACATGCTGCCGCTGTACTCGCTCGTCCGCAGCCTCGGCTGGTCCGACCGCCTTTGGGGCCTCGTCCTCGTGTCGGCCGCGCTGCTGCTGCCGATCACGGTCTTCATGCTGAGCAGCTTCATGCAGGGGCTGCACCGCGAGCTGCTCGAGGCGGGCAGCATCGACGGCTGCGGAGAATGGCGGCTGTACGCCAGCATCGCCATGCCGCTGTCCAAGCCTGCGGTCGCATCGGTCACGGCCTTCCTGTTCGTCATGTCCTGGAACGACCTGCTGATGCCGATGCTGCTGCTCGGGAGCCGCGACAACCTGACGCTGCCGCTCGCGCTCATGCAGTTCCGCGGGGAGTACGTGACCAACTATACGATGCTGCTGGCAGGCGTGGCGCTCGCCTCGCTGCCGATGGTCGTCCTGTTCGTCTTCCTGCAGCGGTTCTTCGTCGCCGGCATGACGGCCGGAGCGGTGAAGGGGTAGCGGAGATCCGCCATTGCGGGGCCAGCGCCGCCGTCCCGATGAACGCCGACCTGGAACAGCATCAGCCGGCTCCGCATCCGCGGGCCGGCTTTTTTGTGAGTTCACAGGTTATACACAGAGTTATCCCCGCTTTGAACAGCCTAAGAGGAGGAATTTTAATGAAATTGAAAAACTTGCTCACTTACCCACAGGTTTACTTATCCACATAATCAAGGCGACCAGGACGGCAATACAGGAAAGCTCCTATGAGGCTCGCTCCTGATCCTGCTCCAAGATAGAGCGCGCCTTGGAAGAATCCCATCCCTGCTCCGATCTGGTCTTGTGGAAGAATACCTGCAGCCGCGGCAATGGTCGATGAGCGCCTTGTACTTCGCCTGCGGATGGAACGTGGACGGTGGCTTGGATGCGAGAAGTGCAGCCGTCACGTCGAATCGGCCCTGCTAGCCGATCAGGCCGAACTCCCGTCCGGCCTGCAGCAGCGCGTCGCGCGCGAAGGCGAGGTCGTCGTCGCTGTGCATCGCGGTGACGATGAAGCGGACGCGGCCCTTGCCCTCGGCGACCGTCGGGTAGACGATGCCGGGCGCGAACACGCCGAGCTCCAGCAGCCGCGCCGAGAAGCGCATCGTCTGCGCCGAGTCGCCGATGACGATCGGCAGGATCGGCGTCTCGCTGACGCCGGTGTCGAAGCCGTCCGCCTGCAGCTGCGCGCGGAACGACGCGGCGGAGGCGTGCAGGCGCTCGCCCAGCTCGGGGCTGTCCTGCAGCACGCGGATCGCTTCCAGGCAGGCGGCCGCTACGGCCGGCGTCTGCGACGTGCTGAACAGGAACGGCCGCGCCTTGTGGATGAGATACTCCTTGAGCTCCCGGCTGCCGGCGGCATAGCCGCCGACGACGCCGACCGCCTTGGACAGCGTGCCGATCTGGATGTGCACCCGGCCGTGGAGGCCGAAATGATCCGTCGAGCCTTTGCCGAACCGTCCCAGCACGCCGCTCGCATGCGCGTCGTCGACGCAGACGACCGCGTCGTAGCGCTCCGCCAGCTCCACGATCTGCGGCAGCGGCGCGATGTCGCCGTCCATGCTGAACACGCCGTCGGTCACGACGAAGCGCGTCCGGTAGCCGGACGATTCCCGCAGCGCCTGCTCCAGGCTGTCCATGTCCTTGTGCTTGTAAATGCGGCGCGCCGCCTTGGTCAGCCGGATGCCGTCGATGATGCTGGCGTGGTTAAGCTCGTCGCTGATGACGACGTCGCCTTCCTGCAGCAGCGTGCCGAACACGCCCTGGTTCGTCGTGAAGCCGGACTGGAACACGAGCGCGGCTTCCGTGCCCTTGAACCGCGCCAGCTCCAGCTCGAGCTGCTCATGGATGTCCAGCGTGCCGGAAATCGTGCGGACGGAGCCGGCGCCGACGCCGTACTTCTCCGTCGCCTCGATGGCCGCGCGCTTGAGCCGCGGGTGGTCCGTCAAGCCGAGATAGTTGTTGGACGCCATCTGCAGCACGCGCCTGCCGCCGATTTCCATCCACGCTCCCGAGCCGCTTTCCCAGACGGCGGGCAGCCGGTATTTCCCTTGCCGCTTCAGCTCCTCGAGCTCGCCCTTCAGAAAGTCCAATCCTGCCATCGCTTTCCTCTCCTTCCGCAGCCGGCGGGCTGCCCGTCATGAATGCTGGCGCTAATGCTTGAACACGATCTTGGCGCACTGTCCCGAGCCCATCAGCTCGAACGCTTCCTCAAAGCGGTCCAGCGTGAACGTATGGTCGACGAGCGGCTGCAGGTCGATCCGCTTGGAGTCGAGCAGCCCCTTGAGCTGATGCCACGTCCGGTACATCCGCCGCCCCGTGATGCCGTGCACCTCGAGTCCTTTGAAAATGACATGGCGCCCCAGATCGATCGGCACCGCCTTGGGAGGGATGCCGAGCAGCGAGACGCGGCCGGCGGGAGCCATCGCCTCGAGCAGGCTCGAGATCGCGGCGCCGCTGCCGGACATCTCCAGGCCGACCTCGATGCCGGCTCCGTCCGTCAGGCGCCGAAGCTCTTCGGCCGTGTCGAGGCCGGGCGACGGCTTCAGGCAGGCGTCCGCGCCGAGCTTCGCCGCCATGCCGAGCCGATAGTCATGCAGATCGACCGCGATGATGCGGCCGGCTCCGACCGCCTTGGCGACCTGGATCGCCATCAGGCCGATCGGCCCGCAGCCGACGACGGCGACGGAGCGGCCGACGATGTCGCCGGACAGCACCGTATGCACCGCGTTGCCGAGCGGGTCCTGCAGGCAAGCGAGCTCATGCGGCAGCGACGGGTCGTTCGGGATGACGTTGACCGCCTTGGTGACGGCATAATCCGCGAAGCAGCCCGGCGCGCTGATGCCGAAGCTGCGGGTGTGCGGGCACACATGGGCGTTGCCCGAGCGGCACTGCTTGCAGACGCCGCAGACGATGTGGCCTTCGGCGGACACGGGGTCGCCGGGGGCGATGCCGCGCACGGAGCTGCCGACCTCGTCGACGATGCCGGCGAATTCATGGCCGAACACATTGGGCGTGACGACGTTCTGCTCCGCCCACTCGTCCCAGCGATAGATGTGCATGTCCGTTCCGCAGATGGAGCTGGCCTTCACGCGGATGCGGACCTCGTCCGGTCCGATCTGCGGAATCGGCAGCTCCCGGAGCACGGCTCCGGGCTTGCGTTCGGCCTTTACGAGGCCGGTCATCGTCGTTGGCATGGGGCATTCTCCTTTTTTTGCGCGGCGGGATGGGGACGGGATGCCGCTTGAACGCTTTTCTCCGTTATGGCAGCGCTTGATAAAGTACATATGTTCACTATAAAGAACAACCGCGTATGTAATAGTATATTAGGCGGCGGTCTTTTGTAAACAACAAAAAAAGCCGGCGCAGGGCCGGCTTGGGTGGTGGAAGCGGTAATGCGACGCAGGTTCAGCGCCGGCTCGAGCCGGCGGGCCGGATCGAGCGATGGGGTCCGCTCAGAACGGATAGCGGATGATGCTCTGCAGCTCGGTGACATCCTCGGCGGATTCGTTGTGGTAGGCATGAGGCTGGTCCGCGCTGAAGCGGATGGCGTCGCCTGCGGCTGCCGCGTGCCACTCCTCGCCGATGCGCAGGCGCAGCGCGCCGCGCGTGACGACGACGTACTCCTCGACGCCCTCGTGATGGGGCTCGGACTCGTAGGCGCAGCCGGGCTGCATGACGACGCGGTAGATCTCGAAGCGGGACTCGTCATGGTACGGAAACAGCGGATAGCTCGCGTAGCGGCCGTCGTCGGCCGTAATCGGCACGACCGTCGAGGCGGGAACGAGCGTCACGCTCGTGCGGTCCTCTTCGATCAGGTCGGACACCGAGATGCGCAGGCCGCTGGCGATTTTCCACAGGATCGTGATCGTCGGGTTGGAGTCGGCGCGCTCGATCTGGGCGAGCATCGTCTTGCTGACGCCGGTCAGCTCGGACAGCTTGTCCAGGCTGTGGCCCCTGGACTTGCGGATTCTCTTGAGGTTGCGGGCGACGCGCAGCACCATCGTATCCATGAGACACCTCCGTGCGAAAGGAACATGATCTCTTATTCTAGCACGATGAAGCGTCAGCGCGCTATCGGCAGATTCGGGGGCGCTGTAACTCGGTTCGCCTCTTGTGCTAAGATGAGAGCAATTCAGGCGCGATGCCGGAGAGGAAGAAAGCATTGGCTAAGCTCAAAGACATCGCCGAGCGGCTCGGCGTATCGATATCGACCGTTTCCCGCGCGATCAGCGGAGACCGGACTCGTCCGGTCAGCGAGGAGACGAAGCGCCGGGTGCTGGATGCCGCGCGGGAGCTGGGCTATCCGCTGCAGGGGGGACCGGCTCATGCGGCAGGAGCGGATCGCGTCCAGCTGGCCTGCATCCTGCCGGGCGGCCTGATGGGCCATCACCCTTATTTCACCGCCGTGCTGGAAGGCTTTCACCGCAAGCTGGAGGAGCTCGGCCAGCCGCCGGCGCTGATGCGGGCGAGCGAGGAGCTGCGGGAGCCGGGACGGCTGGCGTCCATGCTGGAGGAAAGCGGCACCCGCGGCGTGCTGGCGCTCAGCTGGTACGATTCGCGGCTGTACGGGCAGCTGGCGGCGGCGGGCGTGCCGATCGTCGGCGTCAGCCTCAACGACGAATCCATCTTCGGCGTCCCGATCGTCGATTGCGATCGGCTGGCGGCCGCTCGGCTGGCGGTCCGCCATTTGCAGGAGAGAGGGCATGCGCGGATCGGCTTCGTCGGAGGACCGGCGTTCGACCGCACTCTGGAGCGGGACGAGCGCTACATCGGCTACAAGTTCGCGATGCTGGAGGCGGATCGGCATCCCGATCCGCGCTGGATCGTCAATTCCGAGTGGATCATCGAAAAAAGCTACAGCGAGACGCTCGACATGCTGAGAAGGCTGGGGCCGGCCGAACGGCCGAGCGCCATCTTCTGCGCGAGCGATTCGCTGGCGATTCCCGCCATGCGGGCGGTCATCGACTCGGGACTGCGCATCCCGGAGGACATCGCCTTCGTCGGAATGGACAACATCGAGTTCGCCCAGTACACGTCGCCGCCGCTCACCTCGGTCCACGTGCCCCGGGAGGAGATCGGCGGCGCCGCCTGCACGTTCCTGCTGGACTACGCGCAGGGCGAGCACCATGGCGCAAGGAAGCTGCTGCTCCCCTGCGAGCTGATCGTTCGCGAGTCCTCCGGCGCGGCGCCGGGTGGCGCGGATGCGGAAGCGGCGGAGAAGTCGGTGGAGAATGGTGCGGAGAGAGCGGCGGAATCGTTGGCGGAGAGGGCGGTGGAGAAGGGCGCGGAGAAGGCGGTCGAGTAGGGCCTGGCGAAGCCGGTGAGTGGTCGACGGAGAGAGCGGCGGAGAAGCTGGAGGCGCGGCCATGACGGACTTATGGCCATTGGCGCAATCGAGGGAGAGGACTTATTGGCGCTGAAGGTGTCAGGACGGCCGCCATTCGGCTCGGACAATGCCTTCCACAAGCGCAAGCCCTGGTCGGGCTATGCACGGAAAAACCGCGTGTAGCCCGCGAGCCTGCGCTACGCACGAAAAAACCATGAGTAGGGCGCGCCGGCGCGCCGGATTACTGCCACCCAAGGCACTCTCGACTCCCTCGTCGCGACGATGTGCCGGATTACCGCCACCCAAGGCACTCTCGACTCCCTCGTCGTGTCGATGTGCCGGATTACTGCCACCCAAGGCACTCTCGACTCCCTCGTCGCGCCGGCGCGCCGGATTACCGCCACCCAAGGCACTCTCGACTCCCTCGTCGCGACGATGTGCCGGATTACCGCCACCCAAGGCACTCTCGACTCCCTCGTCGTGTCGATGTGCCGGATTACTGCCACCCAAGGCACTCTCGACTCCCTCGTCGCGCCGGCGCGCCGGATTACTGCCACCCAAGGCACTCTCGACTCCCTCGTCGCGCCGGCGCGCCGGATTACTGCCACCCAAGGCACTCTCGACTCCCTCGTCGTGTCGATGTGCCGGATTACTGCCACCCAAGGCACTCTCGACTCCCTCGTCGCGCCGGCGCGCCGGATTACTGCCACCCAAGGCACTCTCGACTCCCTCGTCGCGCCGGCGCGCCGGATTACTGCCACCCAAGGCACTCTCGACTCCCTCGTCGCGACGATGTGCCGGATTACCGCCACCCAAGGCACTCTCGACTCCCTCGTCGCGACGATGTGCCGGATTACCGCCACCCAAGGCACTCTCGACTCCCTCGTCGCGACGATGTGCCAGGATTCAGCCAACCAAGAAGGCGGATCGCGCGCTACGATGGAAAAACCGAGCGAAGCGGACCGAACGGGCCGGGCAGGATGAAAAAACACAAAAAGACGAGGCCAGCCGCCCTGGCCTCGTCTTTTTGTGTTTTGCTCGCAAAGCGTCGGGCGAGAAATCGTCTGGTTTGATCTATATGGGCTCGAATCCAAATTATTTGGATGTGGGAAACCAAAAATTGATCTTGTCGACCGAAAAAAAATCTGATAATCTAAGCATCATATCTTTGGAAGCGCTATCTTTATCTTAAAATCGACAACGAAGTGGCGTTTGGCGGCATCCGATGCAACGAACAAGCTAAACTCTCATTCCAAATCCAATGAATAGTTGGAATTTTTGGTTGACGGTTTGGAGCGAAGCCTGCTACTATCGAGCTGTGTTAGAGAAGCTGACAATGGATTCGCTAAACTAACGTGCTAGGGGGAGAACAGTCGTGGCCAACCTTCAGCAGCAAGCCGGCGCGATGCCTGCGTCGCCACTGGGCCCGCCGCCCGCCCCGTCCGCGCTGCCTGCCGCGCTCGCGACATCTGCGTCGCCGTCCGCGCCGCCTGCTGCACTCGCGGCATCTGCGTCGCCGTCCGCGCCGCCGGCCGCGCTCGCGACATCTGCGTCGCCACCGCCCGCGCCGCCCGCAACCGGCGGGGCGTCCGCGCCTCAGCGGCTTATGCGGCTCCGCCGGCCGCTCGCCCGTGCCGGCGGCGGAGCGCCGCTCGGCCGCCGGATCGCCCGCAACTGGCAGCTGTACGTCATGATCGCGCCGGTCATCGCCTACTATCTCGTGTTCCATTACGCCCCGATGTACGGCATCCAGATCGCGTTCAAGGACTTCCGCATCAACAAGGGCATCTGGGACAGCCCGTGGGCCGGCTTCAAGCATTTCGAGCGCTTCTTCGACAGCTACTTCTTCGAGCGGCTGCTGACGAACACGCTCGAGCTCGGCGCCTATCTGCTGGCGGTCGGCTTTCCGATCCCGATCCTGCTCGCCCTCCTGCTGAACGAGGCCGGCTCGGAGAAGTTCAAGAAGTTCGTGCAGACGGTCACGTACGCGCCGCACTTCCTCTCGACGGTCGTCGTCGTCGGCATGCTCATGATCTTCCTCAACCCCCGCTACGGCCTCGTCAACACGATGCTCGTCTCGCTCGGAGGCGAATCCGTCAACTTCATGGCCGATTCCGCCTGGTTCAAAACGCTGTACGTGCTCTCCGACGTCTGGCAGACGATGGGCTGGAGCTCGATCATCTACCTGGCCGCGCTCGGCGGCATCGATCCCGCCCTGCACGAGGCGGCCCGCGTCGACGGGGCGAGCCGGCTGCGGCGCATCTGGCACATCAACCTGCCGGGCATCCGCCCGACGATCCTCATCCTGCTCATCCTGAACGTCGGCAGCATCATGTCGATCGGCTTCGAGAAGGTGCTGCTCATGCAGAACAACCTGAACTTCGCGAGCTCGGACATCATCGACACCTATGTGTACCGCAGCGGCATCCTGGACGCGAACTACAGCTTCTCGGCGGCGATCGGACTGTTCAGCGCCGTCATCAACTTCATCCTGCTCGTCACCGTCAATTCGATCGCCCGCCGCGCCGGCGGCAGCAGCCTGTGGTAAGGAGGGAACCGCCATGCCCGCTACCCGCGAGGACAGAGCGTTTGGCATCGTCGTCTACGCCGTGCTCGGCATCGTTTCGCTGATCGTCCTGTATCCCCTGTATTATGTGCTGATCGCTTCCTTCAGCGAGCCGCTCAAGATCATGAACGGCGAGATCTGGCTCTGGCCCAAAGGCTTCACCATCGACTCGTACGCGAAGATTCTGGACAACGACGCGATCCTGCGCGGCTTCCTGAACACGGTGCTCTACACCGTGGCCGGAACCGCCCTCAACCTGACGATGACGGTGCTCGCCGCCTATCCGCTGTCGCGCTCCGACTTCGTCGGCCGCAGCCTGTTCATGGGCCTGATGGTGTTCACGATGTTTTTCGGCGGCGGCCTCATCCCGTCGTACCTGCTCATCAAGAACCTCGGCCTGCTCGACACGTTCTGGGTCATGATTCTGCCGGGAGCGGTGTCGATCTGGAACATCATCATCATGCGCACCTACTTCCAGCAGTCGATTCCGCCGGAGATCCAGGAGGCGGCCGTCATCGACGGCTGCTCGAGCTTCGGCACGCTGCTGCGCGTCGTGCTGCCGCTGTCGATGCCGATCCTCGCCGTCACCGTGCTGTTCTATGCGGTCGGCCACTGGAACGCCTTTTTCAACGCGCTGCTCTATTTGTCGGACCGGCCGAAATTCCCGCTGCAGCTCATCCTGCGCGAGATTCTGATCCAAGGCCAGACCGACGACATGGTGCGGGCTTCGACCGAGTCGGCGATCAAGGCGAGGCAGGCGGTCGAGGGCATCAAGTACGCCGTGCTGATCGTCGCGAACATTCCGATGCTGCTGCTCTATCCGTTCCTGCAGCGGTATTTCGTCAAGGGGATTCTGGTCGGCGCCATCAAGGGCTGATCTTCCATATCGATCCATATCGAACGATCAATCGGGAGGGGTAGGAACATGGAGAGAAGCAAACGGAAGCGGACGAAGGGGATGCTGGCGCTGGCGCTCGCGGCGGCAATGCTGGCGGCATGCAGCAACGGCGACGGCGCAGGAAACGCAAGCGGCGGCAGCGGTGAAAACGGCGCAGGCGGAGACGGCGGGACCAAGGCCGACGCTGCCGCTCCGGCCGGACTGAACGAGAGCGGCTTCCCGATCGTCGGCGAGAAGATCACGGTCAGCGGCTTCGCCGGCAAGTTCATGGCCAACGTCGACTGGAGCACGCTCAAGCTGTGGACCGACTATGAGGCGCGCACGAACATCCATGTGGAATGGGAGACGGTGCAGAAGGACGTGCTCAAGGAGAAGCGCAACCTGCTGCTCGCCGGCGGCAATTATCCGGAGCTGTTTTTCGCCTCCGCTTTTCCGAAGACGGATGTGGCCAAGTACGGCGACCAGGGCGTGTTCCTGCCGCTGAACGATCTGATCGACCGCTACGCCCCGAACTTCAAGGCGCTCATGGAAAAGTACCCGGTCATCAAGCAAGGCATCACGATGCCGGACGGCAATATCTACTCGCTGCCGACGGTGTACGACCCGGAATTCCGCTCCGTCTTCTTCAACACGCCGTGGATCAAGAAGGAGTGGCTCGACAAGCTCGGCGTCGCGGAGCCGGCGAACCTGGAGCAGTTCAAGGAAATGCTGAAGGCGATCAAGACCGGCGATCCGAACGGCAACGGCAAGCCCGACGAGATCGCTTGGGGCGGCGTCGGCACGCTCGGCCTCGTGAACTATCTGAAGGGCGCCTACGGCCTGAACAACCACGGCACGGCCAACCCGTACGTAGACGAGGATCCGGAGGCGGCCGGCAAGGTCCGCTTCGTGCCCTCCTCCGAGCGCTACAAGGAGCTGCTGGAGTTCGTGCACGGCCTGTACAAGGACGGCTTGCTGGAGAAGGACATCGCTTCGGTCAAGGCGGAGGAGATCGACGCGAAAGGCGCGGAAGGGCTGCTCGGCGTCGTCGACAACGTCGACCCGGTGGCGATCTACAACCAGCAGGGCTACGTCGGCCTGCCCGTGCTGGAAGGGCCGCACGGCGACCGGATGTACACGTACCTCGGCGCGCCGCTCGGCAACATCGGCATGTTCGCCTTGACGGACAAGGCGGAGCATCCCGAGGCGATGATCCGCTGGATGGACTATTTTTACGGGGACGAGGGCATCCGCAACTTCTTCATGGGCTGGAAGGACGAGACGTACGTGGAGAACGCGGACGGCAGCGTCGACTACACGGAGGACATCAAGAACAACAAGGCCGGGCTCAGCCTCGACCAGGCGGTCAGCCAGTATCTGATCTGGCCGGGCGGCTACTATCCGGGCTTCGTCACGCACAAGTACTTCAAAGGCGCCGAAGGGCTGCCGACCTCGGTCGAGAACTCGAAAAAGGCCGACCCGTACACGCTGCAGGCGGATCAGGTCTGGCCGGGCTTCAACTTCGCCCAAGAGGAGCAGGAGGAGATGGGGACGCTCGGCACGGACATCCAGACGTACGTCGACGAGATGCGCGACAAGTTCATCCTGAATGGAACCGGCGAGTGGGACGCTTATGTCTCGACGCTGGAGAGCATGGGGCTGAAGCGGTACATCGAGATCTACCAGTCCGCCCTCGACCGCACGATCGGCTCGAACGGGTAGGCTTCGGACGCAGGCGGAGCCATCTATATTATAGAAGCAAGGAGAGACAACATGGCACAACTGACGGCTGTATTGATCGGCGCGGGGGCGCGCGGAGCCAAGGGCTACGCTCCTTATGCGCTCGATCGTCCGCATGAGCTGAAGCTGACGGCGGTCGCGGAGCTCGACCCGGTGCGGCTGGAGCGGACCGCCGAGCAGCACGGCGTGCCTCCCGAGGAGCGCTACGCCAGCTGGGAGCCGCTGCTGGACGGACCGCGGAAGGCGGACATCGCCATCATCTGCACGCAGGACCGGATGCACTACGAGCCGACGATGCGCGCGCTCGCGGCAGGCTACCACGTGCTGCTGGAGAAGCCGATGTCGCCCGATCCGCTGGAATGCCTCGACATGGAGCAGGCGGCCCGCGACCACGGCCGGCTGCTGACGATCTGCCATGTGCTGCGGTATACGCCGTTCTGGGCGGCGATCAAGAAGCTGATCACGGACGGGACGATCGGCGAGGTCGCCTCGATCCAGCTCAACGAGAACGTCGGCTACTGGCATATCGCGCACAGCTTCGTGAGGGGCAACTGGAACAACTCCGACAAGGCGAGCCCGATGATCCTCGCCAAGTCCTGCCACGACATGGACGTGCTGAGCTGGCTGATCGACAAGCCCTGCACGAGCGTCAGCTCGTTCGGCTCGCGGATGCATTTCCGCGAGGAGCAGGCGCCGCCGGGCTCGGCGGACCGCTGCCTCGACTGCGCCGTCGAGCCGGACTGCCCTTACTCGGCGACGCGCTTCTACCTGAGCAAGCCGTATATGGGCTGGGCGGGGCATTTCTGCGACGATCTGGAGCGGGAGACGATCCTGCACGGGCTGCGCACGACCGACTACGGCCGCTGCGTCTACCGCAGCGACAACAACGTCGTCGACCATCAGGTCGTGGCGATGGAGTTCGACGGCGGCGCGACGGCGATGTTCAGCATGAGCGGCTTCACGCATGAGCAGGAGCGGCGCATCCAGATCATGGGCACGCGCGGCGAGATCCGCGGCGAGGACGACCTCATCACCGTGTACGACTTTCTGACCGGCCAAAAGACGATCATCCACCCGCCGGTGACCTGGTCCGGCCACGGCGGCGGCGACAGCGGCATCGTGCGCAGCTTCATCGAGGAAGTGCGGAACTACGGCGGGCAGGAAAGCCTGACGTCCGCGGCCGCTTCCGTGCGCAGCCATCTGATGGCGTTCGCGGCGGAGAAATCGCGCCTCGCCGGAGGCGCTCCCGTGCGGCTCGACGAGTATGCGCAGGAGCTGCGCGCGGCCGGAGCGGCCGGGGCGGCTGGAGTGAAGGAGTAGCGGCGGCCGAGGCGAAGGGGGCGGAGGCTCGGCAGGAAGCGGGGCCGGTGCGCGGGCGGAGGCGTGGCAGGAAGCGGGGCGGCGAGCGGGCGGAGACGCGTCAGGAAGGCGGGGCGGCGAGCGGGCGGAGACGCGTCAGGAAGGCGGGGCGGCGAGCGGGCGGAGACGCGTCAGGAAGGCGGGGCGGCGAGCGGGCGGAGGGGCGGCAGGAAGGTGGGGCGGCGAGCGGGGCGGAGGGGCGGCAGGAAGGTGGGCGGGCGCGCGACGGGATGTCCGGGCAGGCGGACATCCCTGACGGGCATCCGGGGGGCAGGCATAGGATGGGAGCAGCAAGCCATTTTGAGCATGGAGTTGATTCCTCTGCCCCGCACACCAGGTCATGTGATCGTCATCATCGAGAAAGACCGCCGCAGAATCGTCGCGAAAGCGCCGCTCGGCGGCATCGACCGCATCGTCTGCGTCATCAACCGCCAGTACACGAACGCCCCGAACACGACCCAGATCGCCAGCGGAGCCGGGCGCAGCAGCGCATCCGGCAGCAACGCGGCGATCGACTCGCCGTGGACGCGCCAGCAGGAGAGCGTCGGCGCCGGCGGCACGGCGCGCAACATCGGGCTGAAGGGCGGCCGCGTCGGCGGCTCTCGGCCGCTGCTGCGCGTGCCGGGCGGCAAGGAGCTGGTCATCGTCATCAATGACCAGATCGTCAAGCTGGCGAAGGGGACGCAGAGCTCCTCCGCCACGCAGTTCGCCAGCGGGGCCGGCCGAAGCAGCACGGGCGGCACGAACTCCGCGATCGGCAGCCCCGGCACATGGCAGCAGGACGCGGTCGGCGGCGGCGGCAAAGCCGTCAACAAGCCGAGCTCGCGCAAGCGCCGCGGCATCCGCTGAGCGCGGCGGGCCTGAGGCGGGAAATCCAAGGCAGAAATGTGCCTTGGATTTTATTTTCGGGGCCGAATTACTCAATCCAGGGCAGAAATGTGCCTTGGATTCGGTTATCGGGGCCCGAATTCCTCAATTCAAGGCAGAAATGTGCCTTGGATTCGGTTATCGGGCCTGAATTCCCTCCATCCAGGGCAGAAATGTGCCTTGGATTCGGTTATCGGGCCTTAATTCCCTCCATCCAGGGCAGAAATATGCCTTGGATTCGGTGCTCGGGCCCGACTTCGCCAATCCAAGGCAGTCCTATGCCTTGGACCCGAGCCAGGAGCTGCCTCGACTTGAGGCAGCTCCTTTCCTTTTCCCGGCGCATCGGTCCGATCTCCAGAGCGGCATCCGTGAATCTGCATAGGAAAAGGAAAGCCGAACCAATCTAGAGAGTGGAACGGGGGCCACGGCTCCCGCGATCCGATCCGGATGGGAGAGATGGACATGAGGTTCAAGGACAAGGTCGCCGTCGTCACCGGCGGCGCGAGCGGCATCGGAGCCGCGACCGTGCAGAAGTTCGCGGAGGAGGGCGCCAAGGTCGTCATCGCGGACTTCGCCGATCAAGGACAGGCCGAGGCGGAGCGTCTGAAGGGGCTTGGCCACGAGGCGCTGTTCGTCAAGACGGACGTGACGAGCGAGGAGCAGGTGAAGCGCATGGTCGACGAGACGGTGCGGACGTTCGGGCGGCTGGACATCCTGTTCGCCAACGCGGGCATCGCCAAGGACGCGCCGGTCGACCAGCTGAGCCATGAGGCTTGGGCGCGGACGATCGACATCAACCTGACGGGCGTCTTCCTGTGCGACAAGTACGCCGTCCAGCAGATGCTGGCGCAGGGCGGCGGCGTCATCGTCAACTGCGGCTCGATCCACAGCCATGTCGGCAAAGGCTCGGTCAGCGCCTACGCGGCCGCCAAGGGCGGCGTGAAGCTGCTGACTCAGTCGATGGCCGCCGATTACGCGGCTAGGGGCATCCGCGTGAACGCCGTTTGCCCGGGCTACATCGACACGCCGCTCATCGGCGGCCGCACGGAGGCGATCACGCAGCATCTCGTGTCGCTGCATCCGATGGCGCGGCTCGGCCGGCCGGAGGAGGTCGCGGCGGCGGTGCTGTTCCTCGCCAGCGACGACGCTTCCTTCGTCACCGGAGCGAGCCTGCTCGTCGATGGCGGATATACGGCGGTGTAGCGCAGCAAGGCCATGGCAGCCGGCGAGCGGCAGCGCCATGGACAAAGGGGAGGCTCCGGAACGTTCCGGAGCCTCCCCTTTCGCGCGTCAAGCTGTTCAGGCTCCGCTCCGCTCGTCCAGCTCCGCCAGCGTCTCGGCGATCGCGATACGCAGCGCGTCATGCAGCATGGACTGGGGCAGCGAGGGCAGGCCGGGCTTGTCCAGCGCCAGCTCCGTCGAGGCGGGGAAGTGGATGAAGCCGGCGAGGGCGCCTGACCCGCTGTCGCGGACATGGTCGAGAGCGGCGTACATCGTATTGTTGCAGATGAACAAGCCCGCGGTGTCCGAGATGGAGGCGGGGATGCCCGCCGCTCGCAGCGCCAGCTCGATGCGGCGGATCGGCAGCGTGGCGAACAGGCCGTCCGGCCCGCCGGCCCGGATCGGCTCGTCCTGCGGGCGATTGCCGTCGTTGTCGCCAAAAGCGGCGCCGGCCGGCACGTCCATCGCGTTGACGGCGATCCGCTCCGGCGTGACGGCCGCGCGTCCGGCGGCCAGGCCGCAGCAGAGGACGGCATCCGGCTGCAGGCGGTCGATTTCCCGCTTGAGCCGCTCGGCGCACTCGCCGAAGACGACCGGCAGCAGCAGCGTATGGACGGCGGCGCCGGGGAACGATTCCTCGCGGATGGATGCCATCAGCGCCTCGGTCGGGTTGATGCGGCTGCCCCCGAAGGGCTCGAAGCCGGTAATAAGCAGGTTTCTCATGGAAGGAAAGGCTCCTTTTCGCTCGCGGCCGCAGCCGCAGGTTCTCTAGGGCGTGTTTGCAACCTCCGAAGGAAGCCGATATTGCCGAATTTTTAATCCCTGCGAGGAACGTAGGCGAAGGCGTACCGGGGGTACGTCGAGCCTGCGTGACGAAGCAGGGGGCAAAAAGCCTGAGCGGGTTTGCAAACACGCCCTAGCTTCACAGGTTATGGGCGACGAATCTTCTCTCGCCATTATTCCATGCCTGTCCGGCCGGGGCCAAGCCCTTTTTTCGCCGCACGGCAACAGAGCGTCCTGCATACAGGGTAATAGGAAGAAAAGGCAAACCGAAACGTCAAAGGAGGAAGGATCGATGTCCTACGAGGAGCTGAGCTGGAAAAGCCGCGACGGCGTCAGCATCTACGGCTGCCGCTGGATGCCGGAGGGCGAGCCGGTCGCCGCGGTCGGCATCGTGCACGGGCTGGGCGAGCATTGCGGCGCCTACGCGCATGTGGCTTCGTTCTTCACGGAGCGCGGCTTCGCGGTGATCGCCTTCGACCAGCGGGGGCATGGCCGGACAGAAGGCCGGCGCGGCGACTGCCCCGGCTACGACGCGCTGCTGGAGCCCGTGGAACGGATCGTCGAGGACATGCAGCGCCGCTGGCCGGGGCTGCCGCGGTTCCTGTTCTGCCACAGCATGGGCGGAAATGTAGCGCTCAACTTCATGCTGCGACGCCGCCCGCCGCTCGCCGGAGCCGTCGTGGCGGGACCGTGGCTGAAGCTGGCTCCGGCGCCGCCGCCGGCAAAGCTGCTGTGGGGCCGCCTCCGCGAGCGCATGCAGCCCGGCTATCGCCTGGTCGGCGCGAACCGCCGGGGCACCTCCGACCCGGACATGCAGCGCCGCTATGACGAGGATCCGCTGCGGCACGGACGGATCACGCTGCGCACGTTCGCCGCCGTCAGCCAGGCGGGCCGCTGGGCGCTGAGCCACGCGCCGGAGCTGAGCGTGCCGCTGCTGCTCATGCACGGCGGGGCCGACCGCATCACGTCGCCGCGGGCGAGCCGGCGCTTCGCGCAGCGCGCGGGAGAGCGCTGCTCCTACCGCGAATGGCCGGGCTTCCGGCATGAGCTGCATGCCGAGGCGGGCCGGCAGGAGGTGCTCGCCTGCGCCGCCGACTGGATGCTGGGACGCTGCGGCAATAGCTGACA
This sequence comes from Paenibacillus sp. B01, assembly GCF_009649995.1. NCBI lineage: Bacteria > Bacillati > Bacillota > Bacilli > Caryophanales > Paenibacillaceae > Paenibacillus > Paenibacillus sp. B01. Next base: position 1,054,592 of record NZ_CP045802.1, read on the forward strand.
GCCTGTTGTCAGGGACGATCCGTCAGCTCCAATCCCACGAAAAGGTCGGCTCGGCCGCCAAATGGCCGCCTTGCTGAACGAGCGGAGATCGATCGTCATGCCGCCTTTCCAAGCCTCATATAGATGAGGCAGAGGAGGCGGCTTTTGCTATGAAGACAAGCATCGTCATACTGACGCACAACCAGCTGGACTATACGCTCCGCTGCCTGGAGAGCGTGCAGGCGCATACGTCCGACTACGAGCTCATCGTCGTCGACAACGGCTCGACGGACGGCACGGCGGAGCTGCTCCGGCAGAGCGGCTTCAAGACGGAGCTCAACCGCCGCAACGAAGGCTTCGCCAAGGGCTGCAACCAGGGGCTGGCGCTGGCCGAGGGGGACAACGTGCTGTTCCTCAACAACGACACCGTCGTCACGGCCGGCTGGCTGGAGGCGATGGAAAGGCTGCTCGAGCGGGAGCCGCTATGCGGCATGGTCGGTCCGGTCTCGAATTACGTCAGCGGGCCGCAGCGGGTCGACGCCCCGTACGGCCCGGGCATCGACGGCCTGGAGCCGTTCGCGGCGCAGCGCGCGGCCGGCTGGCGCGGACGCAGCTGGGAGCTGCCGCGGCTCGTCGGGTTCTGCCTGCTGCTGCGCCGCCGGCTGGCGCTGGAGATGGGCGGCTTCGACGAAGGCTACGGTCTCGGCAACTACGAGGACGACGATCTGTGCCTGCGGCTGCGGCGCGACGGCTGGCGGCTGCTCGTCGCCTGCGATTCGTTCGTGCATCACTACGGACATGTGACGATGAACGCGCTGGAGGATCAGGACCTGAGCATGCTGCTGGAGCAGGGCCGCCAGGTGGCGCGGGCCAAGTGGGGAGAGGATCCGGTCGAGCTGCTGTATCGGCGGTCGCCGGCCGTCAGCTGCTCGATCGGCATCGGCGGCGAGGCGGACGAGGCGGCGCTCGACGCGACGCTCGCCTCCATCCGCGGACTGGCGGACGAGATCCTGCTCGTCCATCACGGCCGCGAGGGCTGGGAGCGGACGGCGCGGCTCGGCCGCGAGCGCGACCTCAAGACGGTGCGCGCCGAGCTCGGCGAGCCGGCCGGAGCGAGGGCCGCGCTGGAGGAGGCCGGCCGCGAGCATGCGCTGTGGCTGCGCGCCGGCGAGGAGCTCGCGCCGGAGGAGGCGCGCCGGCTGCTGGCCCGGCTGCGGCGGCCGGAGGAGCCGCTGGCGGCGATCGAGCCGGTGCGGCTGCGGGTCCCGACGGCGCAGCCGGGGGCGGCCGGGCGCGAGGGGATGCAGGTCCCGGCGGCGCAGCCGGAGGCGGCCGAGGGCGAGCGGCTCGCGGCCGAGGCGGTCCAGCCGACACGGCTGCGGGACGCGGCGGCCAGCCGCCTGGTCCTCGCGTCGGCGCGTCCGCGCTGGGACGCCGCCGCCGGCGGGTACGCCGCGCCGCTGGCGAGGCCGACCGGCGGCGGTCCGGCTCCGGTGCTGCGGCCCGGTGTCACCTTTGAGACGAAGTGCTACGAGCGGGACTGGCGCGAGCTGCTGCTGACCGACCGCCTGAGCCGGGCGATCGCGCAGCATCGGTTTCCGTTTGCCGAGCGGATCCTGTACGTCAACAATGTCGAACGGCCCGAGCTCGTCCTCCGCCATGCGCGGCGGCTCGTCGACGAAGGCGTGCTGACGGACTGCGTGCTCGTCGACGAGCATAGCGAGGAGGCGCTGCTCTTTTTCGGCCTGACGGAGGAGGACTTCCAGGGAGGCTATCGCTACTCGATCGCCGAGCTGGTCGCCCTTTATCGCTGCCGCACGGAATATCTGCTCCATTATGCGGGCGACTGCATGCTGGAGGAGCCGACCGACTGGCTGCGGCCGTGCCTGGAGCGGATGCGGCTGCAGCGGTCGATCGTCGCGGCGAATCCGGTGCCGAACGGGCGGATGGACGAAGCGGCGCGGGAGGCGCTGCTGACCGACGGCGACTTCCATCTCGGCTATGGCTTCTCCGACCAGTGCTACCTCGTGCGGACGCTCGATTTTCGCGCGCGCATCTACGGGGAGCGCCATCCGGCATCGGAGCGGTACCCGGCTTACGGCGGAGAGCTGTTCGAAAAAAGGGTCGATGCCTGGATGCGCGTATCGGGCTTCATGCGGCTTACGTGGAGGAGGGGGAGCTACTGGCATCGCACGCTGCGCAGCTCTGAGCCGGAGCTGGATCTGTCGGCCCCGGCCTTGGCCTGCTACCGCGCCGGAGCGAAGGCGATGGAGGAGCTCGACTACGAGAGCGCGTCGGTCTGGCTCCGTCTCGCCGAGCTCGCCGTCTCCTGCGAGCGCCAGCTCGGAAGACGGCTGGATCCGGATCTACGCTGGCTGCCGAGGCTGCAGCTGGCGGTCTGCGACGACCGACTCGGCCGGCCGGAGCTGGCCTGGCTCAGCAACGAAGCGGCGGCGGTCCACGCGCCGCCGGGGCAGCGCAGCATCGAGGCCAATCGGGAGATGATGGCGGAGCGCATGAGCGGGGGCGGCTCGGAGCAGCCGCTGCTGTCCGTGCTGATTCCCTCGCTGCCAGAGCGAAGCGCCTCGCTGTCCGTCCTGCTGGAGCGGCTGCGGGCCCAGGCGCACGGACGTCCGGTGGAGCTGCTGGCGCTGACGGACAACCGGCTGCGGACGACCGGAGCCAAGCGCAACGCGCTGCTGGAGCTCGCCCAAGGGAAGTTCGTCGCCTTCGTCGACGACGACGACCGGATCGCCGACGGCTATGCCGAGCGGCTGCTCGCGGCGATCCGCAGCGAGCCGGACGCGGACTGCATCGTGTTCGACGTGCGGGTGCACGCGGACGGATCGCCTTCCCGCCTATGCCGGTACGGAATCGAGCTGGATCATGGCAGCGACGCGGAGGGGTATACCCGCAAGCCCAACCATCTGATGGCCTACCGCCGGGAGCTGGCGCTGCGGCATCGGTACCTGGACATCGGCTACGGCGAGGATGACGAATGGGCTGCGCGCGCCAGCGCCGACATCGTGGTCCAGCATCGGATCGAGGCGGTGCTCTACGAGTACGATTGGGCGCCCAAGCCGCTGTCCTGGTACGGAGCCGCCCGCTCGCCGTCTTGAGCGGGCGGCCTCGGTCCGGGCCGTATGCTGGCGCCCCTCAGTCCGGGCCGCATGCTGGCGCCCCTCGGCGCTCCTCATTCCGCCGGGCCGGCTTTTCGGCTCTGCTCGCGGTAAGCGCCGGGCGAGGCGCCCATCCGCGCCCGGAAAGCATGATGGAAGTGGCTGAGGCTCGAAAATCCGCAATAATCCGCGATTTGGGACGCGGTATGGTCCGAGCCGGCGAGCAGCTCCCGCGCATGCTCGAGCCGCAGCTCCATCAGATAGCGATGGGGCGGAAGCCCGAAGCGCTCGCGGAAGACGGCCCGGAAGCGGGACGTCGACAGATGGGCGCGCCGGGCCAGCTCCTCGATGTCCAGCGGGTCGGCCAGATGGAAGGAGAAGTAGGACGGAATCCAGTCCAGCTGAGGGCGGCCCGGCTTGGAAGCGGCGGGATGCGCGTGATCCTGCAAGACGAGGTGCACGAGCCGGGTGGCCGCCGCTTGCGCCTTCAGCTTGGACAGCGGGTCGCGGTCCTGCCAGCTTTCCACCATCTCGAGAAGGAGATGCCGGTAGAGATGGGGCTTCTGCGGCTGCAGCAGGACGGGGATGGCGATGCCGTCGAAGTCGTTCAGCCTCGGCTGCATCAGGTGGGCAAAAGAAGCGAGGTCCAGCTGGCCCGGCCGCGTAGGAAAGCTTTTTTCCCGTTGGGGCTCATAGAAAATATCCATATGCGCAAAGGGCGTCTCATTGGCCCCGTCCGCCCTCAGATCGTGGACCGTGCCCGGCTGGAGCAGGCAGAACTGGCCTTCCTCGAACCGATGGCTCGTCCCGTCGGCCACGACATGGAGCTCGCCCTTGCGGATGTAGATGAACAGGTAGTCGAGCAGCTTGCGGAAGGGAAAGTAATAAGCCGGGCGGACGGCGAAGTCGCTTTCCCGGATGTAGGGGACGATCGGAAGGGCGGCGGAGTCGGGAAGCAGGTCCATGGCGGCTCCTTTCGCAAGTCAGTCATTTTAGGCAACTCCAATCATCATGCCATGCACATACAGGAAAGTAAAATCGCGATAAACTCCTTTATGAAAGCGATTTTACCGATAAGGAGCGCGAAAGCCATGAGCATAGGGAACCAACTTCCGGAGCTGAACGACACGGTGGAGCTGTCTGCCGCCGAGCGGGAAGGCTATCTTCGCGACGGGCATGCGATCATCCGGCAGCTGGCGCGGCCGGACGAGATCGCCGCCTACCGCGAGGTGATCGGCGAGGTCGTGCGGGAGCACAACTATCACACCAAGCCGCTGGAGGAGCGCGATACGTACGGCAAGGCCTTCATCCAGATCGGCAACGTCTGGGAGCTGAGCGAGGCGGCTCGAAGGTTCGTGTTCGCCCGCCGCTTCGCCAAAGCCGCCGCCGACCTGATGGGCGTGCCTGCGGTGCGCATCTACCATGACCAGGCCTTGTTCAAGGAGCCGGGCGGCGGGCATACGCCCTGGCATCAGGATCAGATCTACTGGCCGCTCGATACGGACAAGACGATCACGCTCTGGATGCCGCTCGTACCGGTGCCCGAGGAGGTCGGCTCGATGACCTTCGTGTCGGGCTCCCACAAGAACGGCTACATTTCCAAGCAGGAGATATCGGACGAGTCGCATCGGACGCTGAAGGCCTATATCGAGCAAAAAGGACTGCCGCAGATCAACTACGGCGCGATGGCGGCAGGCGACGCCACGTTCCACGCCGGCTGGACGCTGCACAGCGCGCCGGGCAACCCGACGAGCCTCATGCGCGAGGTCATGACCGTCATCTACATCGCCGACGGGCTGACGATCGCCGAGCCGGACAGCGGCGCGCGCCGGAGCGATCTGGCCCGCTGGTTCCCCGAGCTCTCGCCGGGAGATGCCGCCGCGAGCCGGCTCAACCCGATTTTGTATCCATAATCAAGCCGGCCGCAGCCGGACTCAAAGGCGTAGAAAGGGGAAAGCCGATGAAGCTGCTGTTTTTCAAGGCGCTGTGGGGGATGGAGGGGACGCTGGAGGACAAGCTGTCCCGTGCCGCCGCCCATGGCTATGCGGGGGTCGAGATGCCTCTGCCGCCGGTCGGAGAGGAGGCGCTGCTGGAGGCGCTGCTGGAGCGGCACGGACTGCAGCTGATCGTGCAGCTGTTCACGGACGGCGATCATGTCGCCTCGTTCAGGCAGCAGATGGAGCGGGCGGCGGCGTTCCGGCCGGCGGCGATCGTGTCGCACAGCGCGCGCGACGCCATGCCGGAGGAGGAGCAGGACCGCTTTTTCGACGCGGCGCTGGAGATCGAGCGGCGGCATGGGGCGACCGTCTGCCATGAGACGCATCGCGGGCGCGCGATGTTCACGCCGTGGACGACGTCGCGGCTGCTGCGCAAGTTTCCCGAGCTGAAGCTGGCGGCCGACTTCAGCCACTGGATGGCCGTATGCGAGTCGCATCTGGAGGATCAGCAGGACCATCTCGAGCAGGCGATCGCCCGCTCCTTCCATATCCATGGGCGGATCGGCCATCCCCAAGGCCCGCAGGTGCCGCATCCCGCCGCGCCGGAATACGCCCGCGAGCTGGAGCTGTTCACGGGCTGGTGGCGGGACATCGCGGCCGTCCGGAGAGCTGCCGGCAGCCCGCAGCTTACGTTCACGGCGGAGTTCGGCCCGCCCGGCTACTTGCCGACGCTCCCTTTCACCCGGCAGCCGGTGGCCGACCTGTGGGAGCTCAACGAATGGATGCGGGAGCATGCCCGCGAGCGGCTGCAGGGCTGAGCGTTTCGGAGCCTGCCGCGCGCCGCGCGTCTGCCCTTTTGCGGCAAAATCGCGTTTCCTCCGGTCCCGGACCGGAGGAAACGCGATTTTGCTGATGCCGGATGCCGGCATCAGCCGCGGGCATAATGCGCCTGCAGCTCCGCGAGCCGGCCGCGCAGCAGCCCGATCGCGGGATGCTCTCCTTTCGGAGCGGCGACGCCGAGTCCGGCCGAGTGGCCGAACGATACGGACGGGCAGCCCGCGGCCAGCTCCGCCCACCATTTCCACACGCCGAAGTCGCCGATCCTCACCTCGATGTCATGCAGCAGCAGCAGCCCGCCGGGAGCGAGCTTGGGCAGCCACGTCTCGCAGTCGTGGCGGACGGCCTCGTACGTGTGGAGCCCGTCGATATGCAGGATGTCGATGGAGTCGTCGGCGAACCGGCCGCACGCCTCGTCGAACGAAGCGCGGACGAGCCGGGCGCCCGGATAGAGGGCGGCGGCGCGGCTGGCGAGCTCATAGACGCCGTGGCCGTAGCGGCCGGCATGGGCATCGCCCTCCCATGTATCGACGGCATGCAGCGCCGTATCTGCGAGCCCGAGATCCTTGGCCGCCTGGCAAAAGCTGAAAAAGGAAGCGCCGTAATGGGTGCCGAGCTCGACGACGGCGGCCGGGCGCAGGTTGGCGACGAGGTCGTAGCCGAAGGCGAGATGGCCGCGCCAGGCGGACTCGCTGCGGAACAGGGGCGAAAGCCTTTCAAACTCAAAATCGGGCTCGTGCAGCGTCCAGGTTTCCTTCATGGCTTCAGGCTCCTTTCGCGTGGAGACGCTGCTTCTACCGTATGAAGGAAATCCCCCGGGTAGACGGGGATTGGTCTCATTCCGCCCGGGACGGGTAAACTGAAAGAGAGAGCGGAAACAGAAGGAAGGAGGCGGCCTGTAAGTGATCAAAATCGTGCTTGTCCGCCATGGGCAAAGCGAGTACAACGAGCAGAACCGGTTCACCGGCTGGACCGACGTCGATCTGACCGAGCGGGGCAAGGAGGAGGCGAGGAGAGCGGGAGCGATCCTCCGCCAGAACAAGTTCGTCTTCGACATCGCCTGCACGTCGGTGCTGAAGCGGGCGATCCGCACGCTCTGGATCATGCAGGACGAGATGGGGCTGCTGTGGATTCCGACCGACAAGACGTGGATGCTCAACGAGCGCCATTACGGCGCCCTGCAGGGGCTCAACAAGGAGGAGACGGCCCGCAAGTACGGGGAGGAGCAGGTGCATCTGTGGCGGCGCTCGGTGAGCGTGCGTCCTCCCGCGCTGGACAAGTCCGATCCGAGGTACGAGGGGACGGATCCGAAGTACAAGGCGATCGCGGACCGGGTGCCGGTGACGGAGAACCTCGACGACACGGAAGAGCGGGTGCTCGCCTACTGGCGGGAAAAGGTGGAGCCGTCGCTGCACGAGAACCGGCGGGTGCTGCTCGTCGCGCACGGCAATACGATCCGCGCGCTCGTCCGCTACCTGGACGACATCCCGGGCGACGGCATCGCGACGCTCAACATTCCGACCGGCACGCCGCTCGTCTACGAGCTGGATGACAGCCTGCGGCCGATCCGCCATTATTATTTGGAGGAAAACGAGCGAGGCGGCAGAGGGAGCGCCGGACGTGCGCTCCGAATGATTGGCCGCGAAGCGGGAAGGCCGGGCCGGCCTTCCCGCTTTTTTGCCGCGCGCCGGCGGATCATCCGGACAGGGCGTTGCTCCTGCTCCGAACCGACGCTTCGACCCGCTTGGGCAGTCATGCTTTAATTGACGAATGGAACAAAGGGACTTAAACTGGTGGTACTGAGTTTTACATTTGGTAAAGTTATTGGTGAAAAAATGCTTGTCTTTTCCATTTCATACACGAAAAGGGGATCTGAAATGAACAAGAGAATGTTGGCGGCGGCACTCGTGTCGCTCGCGCTCGTCGCCTCCGGCTGCGGCGCCAAATCGAGCAACGAGGGCGGCGCGGCGAGCCCGGCTCCGACGGCGGCGGCAAACGCCGACGGCAAGTCCTATACGATCGCGATCTCGCAGATCGTCGAGCACCCGTCGCTCGACGCGACGCGCCAAGGCTTCCTTGACGCGCTCAAGGACGCGGGCATCGTCGAGGGCGACAACCTCAAGGTCGACTTCGACTCGGCTCAGGGCGACCAGAGCAACAACCTGTCGATCGCGCAGAAGATCTCTGGCAGCAAGGCGGATCTGGCGCTCGGCATCGCGACGCCGTCGGCCAAGGCGCTTGTGGACAAAGTAACCGACATGCCGGTCCTCTTCGCAGCGGTGACGGATCCGGTCGCTTCCGAAATCGTGACGAGCCTGGACAAGCCGGGCGGCAACGTCACCGGCGCCTCCGATACGAATCCGGCGGCAGTCGTGCAGCTGATGGACTTCATCGCCTCCGACTTCCCGAACGTGAAGAGCGTCGGCATGGTCATCAACGAGGGCGAGTCCAACGCGGTCATCATGGCCGACAACGCCGAGCAGGCGCTCGCCAAGCATGACATCAAGCTGGTCAAGGCGTCCGTCACGAACACCTCCGAGGTGAAGCAGGCCGCCGAATCGCTCATAGGCAAGGCCGACGCGCTGTTCATCGCCCTCGACAACATGGTCGTCAGCGGCGTGGACTCCATCATCGAGGTCGCCAATGCCAACAAGATCCCGTTCTTCTCCAGCGACCGCGACACGGTCGAAAAGGGCGCCTTCGCCACGGTCGGCTTCAAATACTACGACCACGGCTACCAGGTCGGCCAAATGGCCGCCGAGGTGCTCAAGGACGGCAAAAATCCCGGCGACATGCCGGTCAAGATGCAAGAGAAGCTTGATCTGATCCTCAATCTCAAAGCCGCTGAAGCCCAAGGCATCACGGTGACCGACGCCATGAAGAGCCAGGTGAAGGATCCGGAAGCGAATATTATCCAATAAGAGGTGTTTCTGCCGTGTCGATCATGTCCCTCGTCTCCTTCAACGGAGCGCTTGAGCTCGGACTCATCTATGCCTTGATGGCGCTCGGGGTCTACATCACGTACCGCATCCTTGATTTTCCCGATCTGACCGTGGACGGCAGCTTCACGACCGGAGCCGCCATCTCGGTGCTGATGATCAGCCACGGGCAATCGCCCCTGCTGGCGACGCTCGCCGGCATGGCGGGGGGCATGGCGGCAGGCGCCTGCACGGGCCTGCTCCATACGAAGGGCAAGATCAACGGCCTGCTGGCCGGCATCCTCATGATGATCGCCCTGTACAGCATCAACCTGCGCATCATGGGCAAGCCGAACCTGCCGGTCAAGGTCCAGGACAGCCTGTTCGGCGGCTTCATCAAGTCCGATGCCTGGACGATCGGCGGCATCTCGTGGCTGTATCTGGCGATGCTCGCCGTCGTCGCGGGCATCGTCTGGCTGCTGCTGTTCGCCTTCCTCAAGACCGACCTGGGCCTGTCGCTGCGCGCGACCGGCGACAACAAGCGCATGATCCGCAGCTTCGGCGGCAACACCGACCGGACGACGATCATCGGCGTCAGCCTCTCCAACGGGCTCGTCGCGCTCTCCGGGGCGCTGATCGCCCAGGATGCCGGCTTCGCCGACATCAGCATGGGCATCGGCATGATCGTCATCGGCCTGGCGTCGGTCATCATCGGCGAGGCGATCTTCGGCGCCCGCGGCGTGCTCGGCACGACGCTCGCCGTCGTCGTCGGCGCGGTCGTCTACCGCGTCGTCATCGCGGCCGCGCTGAACGCGGACTGGCTCCATCTCAAGAGCTCCGATCTCAAGATCATCACGGCGGCCATCGTCATCGTGGCGCTCGTCGTGCCGACGGCCAACCGCGCGCTCAAGCAGCGGCGCCAGGCGCGGCGCCGCACGGCGGAGATCGCCTCCGCCTCGGCCAAGGGAGGGAAATGACATGCTGACGATCCGATCCGCTTCCAAGCTGTTCAATCCCGGCACCGTCGACGAGAAGGTCGCTCTGATGGACGTCAACCTGCATCTGGACAAGGGCGACTTCGTCACTGTCATCGGCAGCAACGGCGCCGGCAAGTCGACGCTCATGAACCTGATCTCCGGCGTCATGAAGCCCGATCTCGGCTCGGTGTCGATCGGCGGCACGGACATCACCGTCCGCTCCGAAGCGCAGCGCAGCCGCTGGATCGGCCGCGTGTTCCAGGATCCGATGGCCGGCACCGCGCCGAACATGACGATCGAGGAAAATCTCGCGATGGCGTACAACCGGGGCCGCAAGCGCGGCCTCAGCTGGGCGGTGACGAGCCGCCGCCGCGCCGTATTCCGCGCGCAGCTGTCCAAGCTCGGCATCGGCCTGGAAAATCGGCTCACCGCCAAGGTCGGCCTGCTGTCGGGCGGCGAGCGCCAGGCGCTCAGCCTGCTGATGGCGACGTTCACCGAGCCGGACATCCTGCTGCTCGACGAGCATACGGCGGCGCTCGACCCGGCCCGCGCCGAGCTGATCACGCGGCTGACGGAGACGCTCGTGCGCGAGATGAACCTGACGACGCTCATGGTCACGCACAACATGGAGCAGGCGATCCGCCTCGGCAACCGCCTCATCATGATGGACAAGGGCCGCATCATCCTCGACATCCCGGCCAGCCGCAAGGACGGCCTCACCGTCCAGCGGCTGCTCGGCGAGTTCGAGCAGATCAGCGGCCAAAAGCTGGCCGACGACCGGCTCGTGCTCGGCTGACAGACAGACAGGCGTTCCAGGCCCGCCCTCGCAGGCGGCCTGGACGCTTTTTTTGATTGAAGCGACGCGCTTCGGGCAAGGCTGAGCAGGGAAGGGCCGGCGCCGCCCGGCAGAAGCGCCGAGGGGGACGATTCCGGCATGCGATGGGGGAAGTTTTCGTCCGTTCATGCATGATTAAGGATTTCTGCCGAAGGATGAGGTATAATTAGGCATCATTTTGCCTCGGGCTCAGAGTAGGAGTGAAAGCTATGTTCAAGCAGCAGCCGATACTCGGCATCGTCGTGCCGTGCTACAACGAGGAGGAAGTGCTGGAGCTGACCGTCGTCGAGCTGGACGCGGTGCTGGCCGGCCTGGAAAAGGAAGGGCTCGTGTCTCCGGAGAGCTTCATCCTGTTCGTCAACGACGGCAGCCGGGACCGCACCTGGCCGCTCATCGCCGATCTCAAGGAGCGCTACCGCCGCGTCTCCGGCCTCAATCTGGCCGGCAACGTCGGCCATCAGAGCGCCTTGCTGGGCGGCCTCATGACGGCGCGGCGCCATGCCGACTGCCTCGTCAGCATCGACGCCGACCTGCAGGACGACGTCCGCGTCATCCGCGACATGGTGCTGCGCTACCGCGAAGGCTGCGACATCGTCTACGGCGTGCGCAGCAGCCGGCAGCGCGACACCTGGTTCAAGCGCACGACAGCCGAAGGCTTTTACAAGGTGATGGAAGGCCTCGGCCTGCGCATCGTGAACAACCACGCCGACTACCGGCTCATGAGCCGCCGCGCGCTGGACGAGCTGTCCCGCTTCTCCGAGGTAAACATCTTCCTGCGCGGCATGGTGCCGATGCTCGGCTACCAGACCGGCATCGTCTATTATGAGCGGCTCGAGCGGGCGGCGGGAGAGTCCAAGTATCCGCTCAAAAAGATGATCAGCTTCGCGCTGGAGGGCATCACCTCGCTGTCGGTGAAGCCGATCCGGATGGTGACGGCGGCGGGCTTCGCCGTGTTCGCCGTCAGCATCGTCATGGCCATCTACGGCATCGTCTCCAACCTGATGGGCCGGGCAGTCAGCGGCTGGTCGTCGCTCATCGTCTCGCTCTGGTTCATCGGCGGGGTGCAGCTGCTCTCGATCGGCCTGATCGGCGAGTACATCGGCAAGATCTACCGCGAGGTGAAGCGTCGCCCGCTGTACATCGTCGAGCGGGAGCTGCCTCCGGCCGTGCGGCAGAGGGGCGAGGGCGCGGTCCGCGAGCAAGTCGAGGCAGAGCAGGAAGGAGCATCCGCCGCTCCTGCTCCTGCCTTGTACTAGGGGGTGCCAGGCTTGAACGAACGCATCAAGCTCGAATATGCCGCGGCCGCGGCCGCGATCGGCATCCTGATCGGACTGCTGTTCGCCTCGCCGTTCGTCGGCATGGCCGACAACGGCGACTTCCTGCGCGTGCTCATGACGGCGGGGCTCGACTACAATCCGGCGGCCGTCAGCTACGAGGACCGGTTTTTCGGCTGGGCCAACTCGGTGTTCGACTACGAAGGGCTTCGCGGCGCCTACATCACCTCCCAGCTGATTCCGGTCTACATCGCCCGCTCGCTCGGCTGGCTGTACGACCAGACGCTGTTCAACGTGCGCTTTCTCGGCGCGGTCTACTCGGCGCTGCTCGTCTCCGCCGTCTTCCTAATCGTCCGCTCCGGCAGGCGGCATAGCCTGTCCGCGGCGCTCATGCTGGCGGCGGGGCTGCTGTTCGTATTCCTCGACGTCCGGTATGTCGCGTATTTCAACTCATTCTTCGCGGAGCCGGTGTCGCTGCTTTTCCTGCTGCTCACGGCCGCGACTGGCCTGAGGCTGGCTCAGCAGGACAAGCCGACGACCGGGGCGGCGCTGCTCTTCTTCGTCTGCGCGTTCATGCTCGCGACGGCCAAGCTGCAGAATACGCCGATCGGCATCGTGCTGGCGCTGTACGGCCTGCGGCTGCTCCCGCTGCGCTGGGACCGGGCGTGGCGGCGCTGCGTGCTGTGGGGCTGCTCGACGTTGTTCCTGCTGTCCGCGCTGCTCTACGCGTTCGCGCCGGACGGGCTCAAGCATATCAACCTGTACCAGACCGTCTTTTTCGGCATCCTCAACGAATCGCCGGACGTCAAGGGCGACCTGCGCGATCTCGGCCTGCCGGAGAAGCTGGCGGTCAACGCGGGCACGAACTTCTTCCAGACGGACGCCCCGATCAAGCAGGAGGCGCCGGAGATGAAGGAGGACTTTTACGACCGCATGTCGCACGGCAAGGTGATGCTGTTCTACGCGACGCATCCGCAGCGGCTGATCGGCCTGCTCGACCGGGCGGCCGAGCGGGGCGTGCAGCTGAAGATCAGCTATCTCGGCAACTACGAAAAGAGCGAGGGCAAGCCGGCGCTCGCGCTCAGCGACCGCTACAGCGGCTGGAGCCGGCTCAAGGCGGAGTTCATGCCGCGCTCGCTGTGGTTCGTGGCGCTCTTCTACCTGCTCTACGCAGCCGTCTGCGTCGTCGAATGGCTGCGCGCCCGCAGCACGGCGGGCCGCATGACGGCGGAGCTGATGCTGCTCGTCGCGTTCGTCGGCGTCTTCTCGTTCGTCATCCCCGTCGTCGGAGACGGGCTGGCCGACCTGGAGAAGCATCTGTTCCTCTACAACGCGGCCTCCGACATGATGCTCGTCGCCGCCGCCGCATGGCTCGTCCACCGGATCGCCGGCCTGATCGGCGGACGGCGCCGCCGCAGCGGCTACGGATCGTACCGCTATTAACCTCGGGCGCTCATGCGCGCGAATGCCAAAGAACGTCCCCGCCAGCCTGGCGGGGACGTTCTTTTTGTTGGGAAGGAGACTGACGCGCCAACCGCGTTTCTCGGCCTTCGTGGCCCCGCAAGGGAAAAAGTTCCCTTGTTCGCCGCGTCCCTCGGCGAGAGCTTACGCCTCGCCCGGGCCCGGGCCGCGGGCAATGGCGGCTCCGGTGCGGAGCTTGTACGCCATGAGCGCCATCTCCAGGCCGATCCGCTTGTGAGGCTCGCGGAACGGATCGCCGATCAGCTCGTTCAGCCGCTCCATCCGGTTGTAGAGCGTCTGCCGGTGGATGAACAGCCGCCGCGCCGTCTCGTGCTTGGAGCCGAAGCATTTGAGGTACATGTCGAGCGTCTCGAGCAGCTGCCGGCGGGCTTCCTTCTCCAGCTGCAGGATCGGGCCGAGATGGTCCTGCACGTAGCCGCCCAGCAGCTGCGCGTCCGGTATCGCCTGCAGCAGCTGATAAGCGCCGAGCTCATGGTAAAAGACGGCCTCTCCAAGCTCCGGCACGCGCCGCGCGATCTCGAGCGCCTGGCCGGCCTCGCGGAACGCGGCGGGCGCGTCGAGCAGCGCTCCGCGGGCTTTGCCCGCGGCGGCGCGCAGCCGCATGCCGCCGAGCTGCTCGCCGGCGTAGCGCAGCGCGTCCTCGAGCACGCGCCGCGCGCCGCCGAGCAGCCGCTGCTCGGCGGCGGCGAACGAGCCGTCCGCCAGCAGCAGCAGCCGCGTCAGCGAGGCCGACTCCGCGTGCAGGCTGCCGCGCAGGCCGTGCTTGCGCAGCAAGGTGCGCAGCAGCACGGGCAGGTCGCGCGCCGCTCCCTCGAGCCGGTCGCCGCGATCCTCGCCGTCGTCGGCATCGAGCTCGAGCAGCAGCGCGAGCGCGGCGCCGGCGCCGCCGGCAGGCAGGCCGGCGAGCGAGCGGGCCTGCTCCTCGCTGCGGGCTTTTCCCTCCATCAGCTCGGGGATGAGGCGGTCCTGGCGGCGCGCGTCATGCTCGCGGCTGAACTGCGTGCGCAGCGTCAGCGCGGCCGCGGCGGAGGCGGCCGCCTCCAGATAGGGCGAGCGCAGCTCCGCCTCCTCGGCGTCCTCGACGACGAGCCCGACGGCGGCCAGCAGCTGGCCGTAGCCGAGCACCGGGCGCAGCAGCAGCTGCCCGCCCTGCTCCAGCGGCAGCAGCAGCGGGCCGAACCCGTCGCCGAAGCGCCCCGCCTGCTCCAGCTCGCGCACGTCGAGCCCGGCCAGCTCGCGCAGCTCCGGCTCGGCGGCGAGCGGCGGATGATGCCGGTCCGGCTCCAGCAGCGAGTAGAACAGCGTCTGCCGGCCGGTGTCGGCATGCAGCAGGCGCAGCACGGCGGCGATGTCGCTGTGCTGCAGCGTCAGCTGCTGCAGCCGCCGCGCGAAGCGGTCGGCCGCATCCTGCTGCCCGCGCCGCCGGCCGAGGATGAGGGCGTGGATATCCTGGGTAATATCGGAGAAGCGGACCGGCCGGTCAAAGACGATGACGGGAAAGCCATGCTCCTCCGCCAGCTCCAGCACCTCCTCCGGCACTTCGTCGATGCTCGTGCCGAGCTCGAGGATGAGGCCGGCCGCTTCCTGCACGATCAGCTGGCGGACATAGTCGAGCCGATCCTGGATCGACTGTTTGAGCCACAGTCCTGTGGTAAGAATAAGATCATGGCGGCTGACGAAAGGCGCGTTGCGCACGATCTCGATCACATGCACCCACCCGACCGGACGGCCGATCCCCAGGCCGCCCGCGGCCAGCCTGGCGCCTGCGAACAAGGGGCGCTGCAGGATGTCCCGTACTTGCAAGTCCGTCACGTTCATGGAGGGACAACACCTTTCCGTGGAGCATATAGTTGAAGCAAGGAGACGCCTTCCGGTTCATGTCAGCTATCGGCAACACGTCGACCCGCGGCGGCGAAAGCTTCGACAACGTGTAAGATGCCGCCCGTCCCGCGCTGCCGTACCATAGAAAAAGGAAAACAACCCTATTATAGACGAGGTGCCTGTCCCATGAAAATCGGAATTCCGAAGGAAATCAAAAACAACGAGAACCGCGTCGCCCTTACCCCGATGGGAGCGGCCGAGCTGATCCGGGCCGGCCATAGCGTGCTGATCGAGCGCGGCGCAGGCGAGGAGAGCGGATTCGCCGACGCGCTGTACGAGGCGGCCGGCGCGTCGATCGCGCCGGAAGCGGCGGAGGTATGGGGCAGGAGCGAGATGGTGATGAAGGTGAAGGAGCCGCTGCCGGCCGAATACGGCTTCTTCCGCGAAGGGCTGCTGCTGTTCGCCTATCTGCATCTGGCGGCCGAGCCGGAGCTGGCGGAGGCGCTGCGCGCGTCGGGCGTGACGGCGGTCGCCTACGAGACGATCCGCGTGAACGGCGCGCTGCCGCTGCTCGCGCCGATGAGCGAGGTGGCCGGCCGGATGGCGGTACAGGTCGGCGCGCAGATGCTGGAGAAGGCCTACGGCGGCAAGGGCAAGCTGCTGTCCGGCGTGACCGGCGTGAAGCGCGGCAAGGTGACGGTCATCGGCGCGGGCATCGCCGGCACGAGCTCGGTGCAGCTGGCGGTCGGCCTCGGCGCGGACGTGACCGTGCTCGACACGAACACGAACCGGCTGCGCGACCTGGCGCTCGTCTTCGGCAGCCGCCTGCAGACGCTGCAGTCGACGACGCACAATCTGGCGGAGTCGGTGCGCGAGTCGGACCTCGTCATTTCGACCGTGCTCATCCCAGGCGGCAAGGCGCCGAAGCTCGTCACCGAGGAGATGGTGCGCTCGATGGAGAAAGGCTCCGTCATCGTCGACGTGGCGATCGACCAGGGCGGCAGCGTCGAGACGATCGACCGCATCACGACGCATGACGATCCGGTATTCGAAAAGCATGGCGTGCTGCACTACGCCGTCGCCAACATCCCTGGCGCGGTGCCGTACACATCGACGATGGCGCTCACGAACGCGACGCTGCCGTTCGCGCTGCAGCTCGCCTCGCTCGGCGCCGCGGCCGCGATCCGCGCCTCGCAGCCGATCCGCGAGGGCGTCAACGCGATGGGCGGCCATATCACCTACGAGGCGGTCGCCCGCGACCTCGGCTATACGTATAAGCCGGTGCTGGAGCTGGTGTAGCGGACTCGTCCGCATGTGAAGCGAGCAGGTCCATCGGAAGCAGGATGGGATGCGTCCTCACTTCCTCTGGACTGGCGGCGCCGGGGAGCGGAAAGCGCCTCGGCTCGCGCAGAACGTGCGCATCGGCTCCACGAGGGAGCGTAAAGTGCCTTGGCTCGCGCAGAATGGGCGCATCGGCTCCATGAGGGAGCGGAAAGTGCCTTGGTGCGCGCAGAACGGGCGCATCGGCTCCACGAGGGAGCGGAAAGTGCCTTGGCTCGCGCAGAACGTGCGCATCGGCTCCACGAGGGAGCGTAAAGTGCCTCGGCTCGCGCAGAATGGGCGCATCGGCTCCACGAGGGAGCGGAAAGTGCCTTGGCTCGCGCAGAACGTGCGCATCGGCTCAACGAGGGAGCGGAAAGTGCCTTGGCTCGCGCAGAACGTGCACATCGGCTTCACGAGGGAGCGGAAAGTGCCTCGGCTCGCGCAGAACGTGCACATCGGCTCCATGAGGGAGCGGAAAGTGCCTCGGTTCTGCCGGTGGTTTCCATACACGCCCCAGCGGCCCGAAAAAGCCCCTCTCGCATCGCGAGAGGGGCTTTGGTCGGTCGGCGGAAGCGCGGTCCGCGACATGCGGGCTGCCGTCGCGTCCGACGCTTCGTCCTCGCGAGCCGATCCGCTACCGGCTGCGCGGGCCTGAAGCCGCCGAAGGGCCGCCGATGCGGATCGAGACAGCTTCTCCCGGGAGCGGGCGGCTCGGACGCGGGGCGGCGCCAGGGCGGGAGCCGACGCTTTTTTCGGCCATCGCCTGCTTGAACGATTCGGCGACCTGATGGATGACGTCGCCTACGTCATGAGCGCTGTCCAGCAGCGGATCGACCGTCGTGATGCGGCCTTTCACCTCGCGGATCGTGCTGTTCGCCGTCCGGACGAGGGAGGTCGCTTCGCCCGCGAGCGGATCGATCCGGCTCCGCAGCTCGGCTACGGTCTGCTGCACCTCGTCGAGCGTCGAGCGGAGCTTGCGCAGCGACTGGATGCCGAACCAGGCGACTGCGGCCAGGGACAGGGAGGCGAGCGCGGCGCTTGCTCCGGCGAGCGTCATCGCTTACTCTCCCGCCGGCGGGATCGGCACGATCAGCTCCTGCGCCGGAGCGGGAGCGTCGACCGTGCTCTCGCCGGGCCGCGGACCGATCAGCACCCGCACGTCCTCGGCCGCTGCGCCCGATGCGGCTCCGGCCGCGGCGGCGGATTCCTCCCGCACCCGGTTCAGGCGGACGGCGCGGTCCGCCGAGCCGGGAGCCGCGGCCTCGTCGCGCAGCCGGCCCCTGTCCAGCGCGATCGCCTCTGCGGCCGCCAATTCGGCGGCAGCCCCTTCGAGCGAGCCGCATGCCGTCACGATCCGCTCCGCCAGCGCCTGATTGCCTGCGTCGGCCGTAGCGATGACGAGCACATGATCCTGCTCGACGAGCGTCCGGTACTGCTCCGCTTGATGATCCGGGATGCCGAGGCCGGCGAGGCCGCCGACAAGCGTGCCGGCGCTGCCGCCGAACGCCGCTCCGGCCAGCACCGTAGCGATCGGCCCGGCCGCCAGCAGCGGCCCGATGCCGGGCACGAACAGCAAGCCCGCCGTCGCCAGCACGCCCGCCGCCCCGCCGAGCACGGCCCCGGCCAGCCCTCCGGACACCATGCCCTCCGAAGCGTTCGTTCCCGTCTGCGACTCTACCCGGCATACCTCCTCGCGGGTCCGCCGTATGACCGACAGCTGCTCCTTGCTCCAGCCGGCGGCCTTCAGCTCCTCCATCGCATGCAGCGCATCCTTCTCCGTTCGGAATATCCCTACCACTGGTGCCGTCATCTCGATTCCTCCTCGGTTGGTCGAATGTCCTCTCTGTCAGCTCGAGCTACTCAGAACATCACCAAGGGGACAAGCGGCGCAAACAAGGCGGACGGGCAGGGCGGCAACATTTCTTTTAGAACCGGAAATTACTTCGCGTCCTCGAGCAGATGCTCGCCGGCAATGCCGGGCGAGGTCATCGCGTACGGATCGAGAATCTCGGTCATCTCCTCCGGCGTAAGCAGGCCGCGCTCGAGGATCAGCTCGCGGATCGTCAGGCCGGTCGCGAGCGCCTCCTTGACGAGCTGGGCCGCCACCTCGTATCCGAGATGCGGGTTGAGCGCGGTGACGATGCCGAACGAGTTCGCGACATAGCTCTCGCAGCGCTCGCGGTTCGCCTGCATGCCCTCGACGGCATGGCGGAGGAACACGTCGACGCCGTTGCGCAGAATCTTGAGCGACTGCAGCAGGTTGAAGGCGATGACCGGACCCATGACGTTGAGCTCGAACTGTCCCGCCTCGCATGCCATGCACAGCGTATGGTCGTTGCCCATCACCTGGAAGGCGACCTGGTTGACGACCTCGGCCATGACGGGATTGACCTTGCCCGGCATGATCGACGAGCCCGGCTGGCGCGGCGGCAGCGACAGCTCGGCGAGGCCGACGCGCGGACCGGAAGCCATCAGGCGGATGTCGTTGCAGATTTTGGACAGGTTGACCGCGCATACCTTGAGGGCGGCCGACAGCTCGGTGTAGGCGTCGCTGTTCTGCGTGGCGTCGACGAGATCGTCGGCGGCGCGGATCGGCAGCCCCGTCTGCTCCTGCAGATGGGCGATGACGGAGGAAATGTACTCCGGCTTGGCGTTGAGGCCGGTGCCGACCGCCGTCGCGCCCATGTTGACGGTCAGCGCATGAAGGGCCGCGCTGCGGATGCGGGCGATGTCGCGGCCGAGCACGGCGGCGTAGGCGCCGAATTCCTGGCCGAGGCGGATCGGCACGGCATCCTGCAGATGCGTGCGGCCCATCTTGATGACGCTGTCGAACTCGTCGCGCTTGGCGAGGAAGCCGTCCTGCAGCGCTTGCAGCGCCTCGAGCAGATGCTGGGTCAGCGTATAGGCGGCGATGCGCAGCGCGGTCGGGATCGCGTCGTTCGTCGACTGCGACATGTTCACATGGTTGTTCGGACTGCAGTGGAAGTAGTCGCCCTTTTCCCGTCCGAGCAGCTCGAGCGCCCGGTTGGCCAGCACCTCGTTCATGTTCATATTGATGGACGTCCCGGCGCCGCCTTGAATGCTGTCGACGATGAACTGGTCGAGCAGCTGCTGCTCGATCACCTCTTCGGACGCCTTCACGATCGCTTCGCCGATCGACGACTGCAGCAGATGGACGTCCATGTTGGCGCGTGCGGCGGCTTTTTTCACATGGGCCAGCGCGACGAGCAGCTCCGGATGGATCGGCACGCCGGTGATCGGGAAGTTTTCGACGGCGCGGAGCGTCTGGATGCCGTAATAGGCGCTCTCCGGAACTTCTTTTTCTCCAAGAAAGTCATGCTCGAGTCTAAACGCCATCTTCTATTCATCCCTTCTGCATATCCTTCTCTCGTACAAGCCGAGGGTGAAGCCGGGCAGATTCTACCATGCGCCCCGCCCTTCCGTCAAAAGCTCGCGCTAATGCTCTGCCGCGAAACAGAAAGCGTCCTTCGCGGGCAGCAAGGCGCACGGGCGAAGGACGCAGGAGCCGGTCAAATATAGCTGAGTCCGGCCGTATATGGAAACGGGAGCGGAAAGTAGGTCCGCAGCTGCCGGGCTTCGGCATCGGTCAAAGGCAAATGGCGGCTCGTCCCGCTCGAGGAGCGGGGGTCGGCCGGGCATTCCGCCGCGGCTGCGGCCGTGCCGGGCTTGCCGGTGCGGCCGGAGGCCC
This sequence comes from Paenibacillus sp. B01, assembly GCF_009649995.1. Taxonomy (NCBI): domain Bacteria; kingdom Bacillati; phylum Bacillota; class Bacilli; order Caryophanales; family Paenibacillaceae; genus Paenibacillus; species Paenibacillus sp. B01. The sequence continues at coordinate 1,074,803 of NZ_CP045802.1, forward strand.
GAGCCCGGCTCGAAGCGCCGCCGCTCTCGCTCGCGGCCGCCGATTCGGCCTCGGCGCTGCCGCCGGAGGCGCCGGCGAGCGCGGGCAGCAGATCCGCCGAATCGCGCTCGCGCTCCGCGGCCTGCTGCCGGACGAAGGCGTCAGGACCGTCATCCGGCTCGGCGTCGGGTCCGTCGAACAGGAGCAGCGTCCAGTCGCGCGCGCTCAGCGGTATGAGGCGCCCGTCAAGCGCGAGGGCATGCTCGCCCTCGGCCAGCCGCTCGACGGTCCAGTCCGGGAGCCGGCTGCCGGCTGCCGCCGCTTTCGCCTCGAAGTATGGCTGCAGCTGCCGCCAGAGCAGCGGCAGGTTCATGATGCGGACGGTGCCTTGGTTGTGGCTGTCGGTGTAAGGATGCCCTTCCAGCAGCTGCATCATGCGGCGCTCATGGGCGGAAGCGAACAGCAGCAGGGAGGAGAGCTCCAGCTGCGCCATCGCTGCGCGCGCGAGCGGCAGGACGTCGGCGGCCTTGCCGCCCCATTCGACGACGAACGGCTCCAGGTCGGAGCCGTCCGGGATCGGTCCGGCGGCGATGACGACATAGGCGAGCAGCCGACCGGCAGCCTCGGCGACGAGCACCTCGTGATGGAAGCCGTACATCGCCGCGACCGCTTCGCTCGCCAGCTCGGACGCGAAGTCGGGGATGCTGCGCAAATAGCCGGCCGGCTTGGCGTCGGCAAGCTCCTTGAGCCGGAACCAGTCGTCGGCCGCCATCGGCCGGACGCGCATGCCCGGCGGCAGCGTCTGCGCCGCGTCCGGCGCGGCGGCGAGGCGGTAGCGGCGCACCGAGCCGAAGGCATGGCAGCCGCCCCGCCGGTAGAGGGAGCGCGTGCCGGAGACGAGCATGAGCGCCGCTTCCATCCGCTCCGCCTGATGGAACGCTTCCTGGAGCAGCACGCTGGCATGTCCCTGCCCCCGATAGTCGGGATGCGTGCAGACGGAGCCGAGCGCGCAGACGCTCAGCAGCGCGGGGCCGATCCGGATCTGATGGGGCACGAACCCGATGAACGAGACGAGGCGGCCCTCCTCGGCGATGCCGATCGACAAGCCGATCGCCGGATCGAAGATGCGGGGAAAGCTCGTCCCCATCGAGGGCTCGCCTTCCTCGCGGAAAATCCGGTCGGCGAGGGCGACGGCCTCGTTCAGCTCCTGTCGGTTCAGGCGCTTGCGCAGCTGCTTCATGCGGACTCACTCCTTTGGCGGCAAGAATGCGGATGGAGAGAAATATGGCGCGAAGGGGCTTCCATCCATTCCAAATCTAGAAACCTATCATATGCTATCCTATCCTCGTTGGAAAGGAGGGTTCCTATGTCCCGCTTCCTTGATCTTAAGACTAGCCAGAACGCCAGCTTCGCGAACTCGATCGCAATTCCGATCACGATCATCAACGAAGATCAGCTTATCGCCCAGCAGACGCTCGACCTGACTGCCGGAGTCTCAGGTCAGACGCGGGTCGATTTTGTCGGCATGATGGCCATCCAGCTCGGCTTGCTGCCGGTGGCGACGACGGTGACGATCAGCGTCGTGCGCGGCACGCTGCCGACGGATACGCTTGTCTTCTCCGCTGCCCAGGTGCTCGACATCAGCCTGCTCGGACCGCAGCTCATCAATATCGCCGGCTCCGACTTCTTCGCTCCGAACGCCGTCCAGACCTACACCGTATTCGCCTCGGTCTCGGCTCTCGGCGCCACGCGCGTCGGACCGGAAAGCTTCAACTTCATCGGCTCCTCCGACACGTAGGGCAAGCCGGCAAAAAAGAAAGCGGTCAGCAGCCTAGGGCTCTGACCGCTTTTTGGCGAGTGGAGGAACCGGCGCGGCGGCAAGGCGCCGGCCGGCGGATCGTCAGCTGCTCGTCTCCGGAGCCTGCTGCTGCCGGCGGTCGTAGCGAGCGTTGAACTTGAAGATCGGATCGAGCATCCGGAATACCCACTTGCTTTCCTTGGTCAGCAGCGGCCCGAGAATCGCGAGGATCAGCACGTACAGCGCGGCGAACGGCTGAATGATGGCGGCCAGGCCGCCGGCCATCGCCAGATTGGCCATGATGATCGAGAACTCGCCGCGCGCGACGATCGTCAGGCCGATCTTGGCGGAGGCGTACGGCGGAATGCCCGCGCTGCGGCCCGCGAGCATGCCTGCGGCGAAGTTGCCGACCAGCGTGATCGCGACAGCGCCGAGCGCCATCCATACGGCTCCGCCAAGGGCGGTCGGATCGATCGTGAGGCCGAAGCTGAAGAAGAACATCGCTCCGAAGAAATCGCGGAACGGCAGGATGAGCTTTTCGATGCGGTGGGCATGCTGGGTCTCGGCCAGCACGAGCCCGACGAGCAGCGCGCCGATCGCCTCGGCGACGTGGATCGTCTCGGCGAAGCCTGCGATCAGGAACAGCGAGCCGAATACGATGAGCAGGAACAGCTCGTTGGAGCGGATGTCGAGCCAGCGGTTCAGCTGAGGGACGAGCTTGCGTCCGACGATGAGCACGCCGAGCATGAACACGAGCGCGATCAGCGCCGACAGCAGCACGCCGCCGAGGCTCGAGGACGAGCTGAGCACGAGGCCGGATACGATGGAGATGTAGAGGGCCAGGAAGACGTCCTCGAACATGATGATGCCGAGGATCATCTCGGTCTCCTGGTTGGCGGTCCGCTTCAGGTCGACGAGCACCTTGGCGACGATGGCGCTGGAGGAGATCGTCGTGATGCCGGCGATGATCAGCACCTCGGACAGCGGCAGGCCGGTCAGGAAGCCGTAGAGCAGGCCGAGCGTGAAGTTGATGCCGATGTAGATGCTGCCTCCGACGACGATCGACTTGCCCGACTTAATGAGCCGGCCGACGGAGAATTCAAGGCCGAGGTACAGCAGCAGGAACAGCACGCCGATGCGGCCGAAGAAGTGGATGAGCTCGGCGCTTTCGACGAAGCGGAAGTCGAAGTGTCCGATCTTGAACGCATGCGGGCCGACGAGCATGCCGACAATGATGTAGAACGGGATGACGGAAAACTTGAGCTTGGCGGACAGTATGCCTGCAAGCGCGACGAGGCCGATGGCGAGGCCGATTTCCATGACGAGATGGTCCATCGTCACTCACATCCGTTCTTCAGGATGTCGCGGAACGCCTTTTGCTGGCTGCGTTCGCCGGCTACGATCAGGAGTGCCTCCTCGGTGAGGACCAGATCGGGTCCCGGGTTGATATGCTTCGTCGCTCCGCCTTTCTCGACGACGGCGAGCACGCTCGCGCCGGAACGGTTGCGGACTCCGAGCTGCCCGATGGAGCTGCCGACGCTCTTGTAGGTCGGCTCCACCCGGTACCATTCGATGATGAGGTCGTCGAGCACCATCTCGATGTTCTCCAGCGCGCGCGGCTTGTATTGCATGCCGCCGACGATGGAGGCGAGCATGCGCGCCTCGTCGTCGTCGAGCGAGAAGACGGGCTTGAAGTCGTTGTCCCGATCCGCTTCCATATAGCACTCGCGGCGGCCGTCGTCATGCACGACGACGATCAGCACGTCGCCCCCGCGCGACTTGATCTGGAATTTTTTGCCGATTCCCGGCAGGTACGTCTCTCTGATGTCCATACATCTACCTCCTGTAGTGGGTTCTCTCCTCTAGTGCGTTAGCTTGCCGAAAAAAGCCGAATCCTATCGCTCCCCGCCGAAAAAGCAGAGAGCGTCCGCTCCGCGCGGCGACAGGCCGGGCGGGGGGAGGACGAGCCTTGCGTCAGGCGGCATAAGAGGCGCTGCGGACAGGAGCGAGCAGGCAGCGGACGAGCCGGCGGGCGACGGATGGCGCGGTGCGCAGCTTGCGCGACCAGGCGGGAGCGGCGAATACCGCGGCCAGCATCAAAATCGCGGCGGCCAAGGGCGGCGCGAGCGCGGACGGAGCTTGCGACGGAGGATCGGGACGATGGAGCGGACCCGACTGCTCCCGTTCGGCCGCATAGGAGCGGGCCGTCACGGGCACGCCGGTGTCGAACGAACGGGACATGGCGCTTTCGGCGGCCGCCCCGGCGGCGGCTGCTTCCGGCAGCAGGATCGGAGGGGTGGGCGTGGAGCAGATCAGGATCAGGGCGACCAGCAGCAGCGTAAGCCAGCGTGCGGGCGAGCCCGAGCGATTCATCATGACCTTTCCCCCCTTTTTGTTAGCTAATTACCCTTATTATACGGAATAAAAGCGATTTGGTGGCAAAAAACAGCCCTTTTCCTTGAAATTCAAGGAAAGGGCTGCGGAAAAAAGGGCTTAGAAGCTGCTGTCGTCGACGCTGTCGAGCCAGCTGCGGATCTCGCCGATGACGCTCGTCACGGAGCCGTCCTCGAACGGAGACAGCAGCCCCGCGCTAGCGGCGAGCGCGGTGAAGGACTTGCTGCCGCCGAGCCGGCAAAGAGCGAGGTAGTCCTGCCAGGCGGCGTCGAAGTCCTCCCTCGAGCGCTTCCAGAACTGGAAGGCGCACAGCTGGGCCAGCGTGTAGTCGATATAGTAGAACGGCGTCTGGTAGATGTGGCTCTGGCGCTGCCAGCGGCCGCCGCCTTCAAGGTAGGCGTTGCCGTCGAAGCTGCGATGCGGCGTGTAGACGCGCTCGATTTCCCGCCACTTGGCCTTGCGCTCGGCCGGCGTCGCCTCGGGATGCTCGTAGACGAAGTGCTGGAACTCGTCGACGCTCACGCCATACGGAATGAAGCTGAGCGCGGAGGCGAGATGGTCGAAGCGGTATTTGTCCGTATCTTCTTGGAAGAACAGCTCCATCCACGGCCAAGCGAGGAACTCCATGCTCATGGAGTGGATCTCCGCCGCCTCCATCGTCGGCCACAAATACTCCGGCACGTCGAAGCCGCGGCTCATGTACACCTGGAACGCGTGGCCCGCCTCATGCGTCAGCACGTCGATGTCGCCGGAGGTGCCGTTGAAGTTGGCGAAGATGAACGGCGACTCGTAATCGAAGATGTACGTGCAGTAGCCGCCGCCTTCCTTGCCCTTCTTGCTCAGCAGGTCGAGCAGCTCGCGCTCGGACATGAACGTGAAGAACTCGTCGAGCTCGGGGCTCATCTCGCGGTACATGCGTCGTCCCTGCTCGAGGATCCAGTCGGGATCGCCCTTGGGCGTCGGGTTGCCGCTCTTGAAGCGGAAGCCCTCGTCGTAGTAATGGAGCTTGTCCACGCCGATGCGGGCCTGCTGGCGCTCGTACAGGCGGGAGGCGACCGGCACGATATGCTCGCGCACCTGGCGGCGGAAGTTCGCGACCATCGCCGCGTCGTAATCGGTGCGGCCGAGGCGGTCGTAGCCGAGCTGCACGTAGTTCTCGTAGCCGAGCTGGCGGGCGATGCGCGTGCGCACCTGGACGAGCTCGTCGTAGATGCGGTCGAGCTCGGCCTCGTTGCCGGCGAGGAAGCCGAAGGCCGCTTCGCTGGCGCTTTTGCGGGTGGCGCGATCCGTCGACTGGGTATACGGCGTCAGCTGGGACAGCGTGCGCTCCTCGCCGTCGAACGGAATCCGGGCGGAGGCGATCAGCTGGCTGTATTCGGTGCGCAGCTTGTTCTCGAGCTGGAGGTCCTCGATGATCTCCGGCTTGAACGTCTTGAGCGCGAGCTCGGCCGTGCGCAGCAGCTGCGTGCCGTACTTCTCCTCGATCCCGCTGCGGAACGGGGACTCGGTGAGGGCGCGGTAGTAGTCCGTGACGTACTCCTGGAGGATCGGGGACGTCTCGTCGGAGTAGTCCTGCTCGGCTTTGTAGAAGGCATCCTCGGTATTGATGGAGTGGCGGATGTAGACGAGCTGGAACATCGTCTCGATCTCGTTGCGCAGCTTGTTCACGGCGGAGATCGCCTCCAGCAGCTCCTCGAGGCTGGCGGCGGCGCGCATGGCGGCGATCTTTTCCTTGAAGGCGTCGGCTGCCGCTTCGCGGTCCGGCCGTTCGTAGCGGTATTCGCTGAATTTCAACACGAGGGACACCTCTTTCGTTATCGTTGTCGTCCTGCAGGAAACAATCTCCATTATACCGGATCGGCGATTGCCGGTGGAGGCGAATTTCCTTATAGCCGTGCTTTCCCGCCATCGCTCCCCTGCGCAGGAAGCTTGAAATGAGCTAGAATGAGAGAGGCTGAAATGAAGGAAAGGTGCGTGCAGGCATGATGAAGCAAGGAGCGAACGAGAGGAACGGAGCGGCTCCGGAAGCCGCGCCGCAAAGGCGGGACGTCCCGGGACGCGCGGCGGCGCCGCCGCGCGTCGCCGTGGCCGGCAGCCTCAATATGGATCTGGTCATCAGCATGGGCCGGATGCCGCTGGCCGGAGAGACGATCAGCGGCAGCGCGCTGCATACGCTGCCCGGCGGCAAAGGCGCCAATCAGGCGGCCGGCTGCGCCCGGCTTGGAGCGGCGACCGAGATGATCGGCCGCGTCGGCGAGGATGCCTTCGGCAAGCAGCTGCTGGAGCAGATGCGGCGGATGGGGGTCGGCGCCTCCGGCATCGGCGTCCATCCGAGCGAGCCGACCGGCGTCGCCTCGATCTATCATACGCCGGAGGACAACTGCATCGTCATCGTCGCCGGCGCGAACGGGGAATGCGGCGAGGCGTGGGTGGAAAGCCGGCGCGAGTCGATCGAGCGCGCGCAGGCGCTGCTCGTGCAGCTCGAGATCCCGCTGGAGGGCGTGCGCGCGGCGCTGCGCATCGCCCGCGAGGCCGGCGTCGCGACGGTGCTCAATCCCGCGCCGGCGCAGCAGCTGCCCCGGGAGCTGCTCGAGCTCGCCGACTACATCACGCCGAACGAGACCGAGTTCGCCGCCTTGACGGGGGCATCCGCCGAGTCGGAGGACGAGCTGCGCGAGGCGATCGCCGCCTGGCAGGCAAGCGTGGGCGGCCGCGTCATCGTCACGCGCGGCGCCGCCGGCTGCTCGTTCGTCGGCGAGGACGGACGCCTCGTGACGGTGCCGGCGCCGCGCGTCGAGGTCGTCGATACGACCGGAGCCGGCGACACGCTGAACGCGGCGCTGTGCGTCAAGCTCGCGGAGCTGGCCGCGCAGGGAGCCGCCGCGGGCGACGCCGAGCTGCTGGAGGCGCTGCGCTTCGCCGTGCAGGCGGCCTCGCTGGCGGTGACGCGCTTCGGCGCGCAGGACGGCCTGCCCTCCCGCGAGGAGGTCGAAGCGGCGCTGCAGCAGGCTTGAGGCTTGAGGCGCATTCGCGCCGCCGGCTGTGCTCTGGCGACAGCAGGCTTTACCCTGCGCCAGCAGGCTTGGCTTCGGCCGCCCCGACCGTTCTTCCGAACGGCCGGGGCGGCTTTTTCGCGTCGGACCAAGGCGATGCGGAGAGGACGCCGACAGAAAAAATCCGAAGCATCGCGGGCGCGATGCCTCGGATCGGGGAAGCCGCGCGTGCGGACACGGCGAAAAAAGCGGCCGGCGCGGCGCTACTCCGCGCGGAACAGCGGCCGGATCGCGGTGCAGACGATGCGCCGGACGATCTCCTCGGGATCGACCTCCAGCTTTTCGTGCAGATGAAGCAGCGACTGCGGCGAGAACAGCGAGATGAGCAGATGGGCGCTCACGGCCGGATCGACCGCCTCGATCGTCTGTCCCTTGATCCGGGCTTCGTCCAGCAGCGCCTGGATCGTCTCGTACAGGAAGCGGTAGGGAGGGCTCTCATAGAACTGCTCGATCTCCTTGAACGTGTTGCGCCCGTTGTAGATCGCCGTGTGCATCGCTTCGACGATGCGGCTGTCCGCGATCAGATGCTCGACGACGAGCGTCGCCAACGCCGCCAGACGCACGCACGGAGGCTCGCCGGCGAGCGCTTCCAGCCGGACGAGGATCGACTCCCGCAGCCTGTGGAACTCCTCCTCCATCAGGCATAGGCACAGGTCGCCCTTCTGGGCGTACCGGCGGTACAAGGTGCCCTGGCCGACTCCGGCCGCCTTGGCGATCTGGTGCATGCTGACCGCATCGACGCCATGCTCGGCGAACAGGCTGCGCGCCGTATCCAATATGGATGCGCTCAGCTCGCGGGATCCTTTTCGTTTATCCGGAATCGGCATGCGCTTTCATCTCTTTCCTAAAAAGTTTACAACTAAAAAACGTCGTTGACAGGCGGACAATTGTCCGCTATAGTCAAAACGTTTCCCATAAGCGGACAATTGTCCGCTTGCCGTACCGGACGGCTCGAAGCCGCTTGCTGCCTTATTTTATCCCTTCTGCGGGCAGGGGTCAATGAAGGGCGGACCGCGGCCGGCGCCTCCGGGCGGAGGGAAGGAAAAGAGAGATGAAGGAGTGGAGAGCATGTCGCAAGTCGCAGGGGGCGGCCCGGCCGGACCGGAGCTGTCGATGCGGGCCATACTGGCGCCGCTGGTGGCGATCATCATCGGAATGTTCATGGTCATTCTGGACGGGACGGCGATGAACGTCGCCGTGCCGAAGCTGCAGCAGGACTTCGGAGGCGCGTCGCTGTCGCTCATCCAGTGGACGATCACCGGCTACGCGCTCGCGCAGGCCGCAGTCATCCCGCTGGCCGGCTGGCTGTCGGACCGGTTCGGAGCCAAGACGATCTTCATTCTGTCCGTCGTGCTGTTCACGCTCGGCTCCGCGCTGTGCGCGATGGCCGGCAGCGCGGAGCAGCTGATCGCGTTCCGCGTGCTGCAAGGGCTCGGCGGGGGCATGGTCGCGCCGATCGCGATGGCGTTCACGTATCGGATCGCGCCTCCGGGCAAGGTCGGCGCGGTGATGGGCATGATCGGCATCCCGATGCTGCTCGCTCCGGCGCTCGGTCCGGTCGTCTCGGGCTGGCTCGTGGAGTACGTGTCCTGGCACTGGATCTTCCTCATCAACCTGCCGATCGGCGTCATCGCCGTCATCGTCGCGCTGCGCACGCTGCCGGTCATCGACCGCCAGACGGTGCCCGTGCTCGACATGATGGGCATCGTGTTCGGCCCGCTGGCGTTCGCCGCGCTCGCCTACGGCGTCTCCGAGGGCGGCACGGACTGGACGTCGGCGCGCACGCTGACGGGACTCATCGTCGGCGGCGTTGCGCTCGTCGTCTTCATCATCGCGGAGCTGCGCCGCTCGAACCCGCTGCTCGAGCTGCGCGTATTCCGCTCGCCGAACTTCACCAAGGGCATCCTCGTGCAATGGATCTCCCAGGCGGCGCTGTTCGGCACGATCTTCCTGCTGCCGCTGTTCCTGCAGACGGCCAAAGGCTACGGGGCGCTGGACACCGGCCTCATCCTGCTGCCGCAGGCGCTCGCCGCCGGCCTGTTCATGCCGATCGGCGGCAGGCTGTACGACAAGGTCGGGGCGCGCCCGCTCGTCATGACGGGCATGGCGCTCGTGAGCGTGGCGGCGTTCCTGCTCTCCGGCATCGAGGCGGACACCGGCGTCGGCTCGCTCATCCTGCCGCTCGCGCTGATCGGCGCCGGCATGGGCCTGTCGATGATGCCGCTCAACACGCATATCATCCAGTCGGCTCCGGCCCAGCTGGTCGGACGCGTCACGTCGCTGACGGCGGCGGCGCAGCAGGTCGTCAGCTCGTTCGCCATCGCCGGCCTCTCGACCTACCTGACCGGCCGCATCAAGGACAACGGCCCGGAGCTGGGCGCGCAGCCCGCCGAGCTGCTCAGCGCCTCGTACGGCGACACGTTCGCGCTGCTCATCTGGATCGCGGCGACCGGCGTCGTGCTCGGCTTCCTGCTGAGCCGTCCGAAGCCGCAGGAAGGCGCCGCGCCTTCTTCCGAGCCGGGCATGATGATGGGCGGGCACTGACGCTTCGCTTCGTCCATGAAGCAGGTCCGCAGCAGCAAAAAGGCGCTTCGCGTCCCCTTGCGGGGAGCGAAGCGCCTTTTTGGCGGAGCAGGGCCCGCATGCGGTCGTCAGGCGGACCGGGGCGCGCTCATGGCCAGCGGCCGCCGGGCGGTCAGCGGGCTTTGCGCGGCGGGCCTTTGAGCGACGTGTCGCGGGAAGGGTAGCGGGTGCACCAGAGCGCCCACCAGACGAGCAGCGGCTGGGCGGCGACGCGCAGCCAGAGCGCCGTTTTGGAGGCGCTGTCGCTGCCCGGAGCCGGAATGCCGCGCGCGGCGGCGTAGACGTTGGCGACGACGATCACGACCAGGTAAAGCGCGGCGAACAGGCCGGTCCAGCCGCGCGTCGCCGGCACGAGGACCAGCGCGGCGATGGCCAGCTCGAGAATGGCGGTCGCGTAGACGATCGGCAGCCGCAGCGGCACCCAGTCCGGCAGCATCGCCGCGAAGCCGTCCGGCTCGCGGAAGTGGTACAGGCAGGCCGCGACCATCAGCGCGGCGAACAGCAGCAGGCCGATCAGCCGCGGCCAGGTCGTCTGGAAATAGCGCAGGTCGGAAGCGGATGTCATGAGCTTCGATTCCTCCTCATCGGTGGCGCGTCAGATCCGGTAGCGGGCGAACGGCTCGCCGTAGCGGAACGGCCGGCTGATGCGCTCCAGCTCGTCCTGGATGGACGGCTCGAGCGCGAGCTCGAGGCTGCGCAGATTGGCCGTCAGCTGCTCGACGCTCGTCGCGCCGGCGATGACGGTCGAGACGGCCGGCTTGTCCATCAGCCAGCGGATCGACAGCGCGGCCGGCTCGCAGCCCGCCTCCTCGGCCAGCTCGGCGACATCCTGGCCGAGGCCGATGACGTCGCCTTTCAGGAAGCGGCCGAACGAGCCGTCCTTGTCGAGCCGCGAGCCGGGCGGGGCTTCCGCTCCGGCGGCGTATTTGCCCGTGAGGATGCCTCCCGCGAGCGGGAAGTAAGGGATGAGTCCGATGCCTTGGTCGAGGCAGAGCGGCACGAGCTCCAGCTCCGGCGTGCGGTCGGCGAGCGAGTAGCTCGTCTGGATGGAGACGTAGCGCTCCAGCTGCAGCCGGTCGCTGATGCCGAGCGCTTTCATCAGCTCCCACGCCTGATAGTTGGACGCGCCGATGTAGCGGACCTTGCCGGAGCGGACCATGTCCTCGAGCGTGCGCAGCGTCTCCTCCAGCGGCGTCTCGGGATCGAACGTATGGATCTGGTACAGGTCGACGTAATCGGTGCCGAGCCGGCGCAGACTGCCCTCGAGCTCGGCCGTCAGATGCGCCCTCGACGCTCCGCGCTTCCCCGGCCCTTCGCCGCGCGGCAGGCCGGCCTTGGTCGTCAGCACGGCATCCGCGCGGCGGCCGGCGAGCGCCTTCCCGATGATCGTCTCGCTGAGCGTGCCCGCATAGATGTTGGCCGTATCGAGGAAGGTGATGCCGGCGTCGAGCGCGGCGTGGACGATGCGGATGCTCTCCTCCTCGCCGGTCCGCTTGCCGAAGGCGTTCGTGCCGAGGCCGAGCGCGGAGACGGTCAGGCCGCTCGCGCCGAGCTTGCGGTACGTCATGGTCATGGGAACGTTCCTCCTCCTGATTCGAGGTGATGGATGATTTTCCAGCCTCCTATGCATACTACCGCTAGGAAACGACTGGAAGGGTGAAGCGAGCGATGTATTCCCGATTGAAGAAAAAGCTGCAGGAGCTGCTGCGAGGCAAGGCTCCGGGAGGGCTGCTGGCATGCCGGCTGGCGGCGCTGCCGGCGGTGCTGGCGGTCGCGGCGGCCGGCGCGCTGGCGGCTCCGGGCACGGCGCAGGCGGCGCCATTTCGGCTCGACCAGGATGTCGTGCCGGAGCAGAGCCAGGCGAGCGCGTCGGAGCTTGTCCGCCATGCGGACGGCATCGCCGTGGGGAGCTTCGGCGAGAGCGACCGCATGGTGCAGACCGGCCAGAGCGCCCCGCAGGGCAGGCTGGTCAACTTCGTGCAGAAGTTCACGGTCAAGCGCTGGATCAAAGGCGGCGGCAGCAACGAGCTGACGGTCGTCACGACCGGGATCGAGCCGCTGCCGCCGCCGTCGCAGCTGGAGGCCAACGAACGCTATCCCGGCGCATGGGCGACGGGACCGGATTACCTGCTGTTCCTGCACAAGCTCGAAGGCACGGACAGCTATGTGCCGCTCGGGCTGCTGCAGGGCGTCTACCCGATTCAGGGCGGACGCACCGTCAGCCTGGAGGACAAGGGCTTTCCGCAGCTGAACGGCATCGCCGAGGCCGGCGTGCAGCAAGCCGTGGACCGATTGGCCGGCAGCTGATGCCGGACCGGCCGTTCCCCCGATTATAGCATATCCCGAGGCCTGAGGGCTGCCGGACGGCAGCCGCTCAGGCCTTTGGCATTGGCCGGGCGGAGGGGCGCCTCAGCCGCGCCACCCGCGCCGACGGGGCGCCGCGGGCAGGGGGACGCAGCAGCGGCGCGCCCCTGCCCGCGGCGCAGGGCAAAAGCAGCGTGACGTCCGCGCTCGGAGCGCCGTGCGACGCGCCGAGCGCGGCGTCCGCCTCATGCCCCGCCGGCCCCGCGAGCAGCAGCAGCCGCTGTCCCGGCTCGAGCAGCAGCAGTCGCTGCAGCTCGGGCAAGCCGGACCAGCCGCGGCGGGCGAGCAGCACGGAGCCGGGGAGGCGGCAGCTTTCCGCGCCGTCCGCAGCGTCGTCCGGGATAACCGGATCGACGGGGCTGGACGCGAGAGCCGGGGCGAGCGGGCCGCCCGGTGGCAGGAGCTCGGCAGCCGGAGGAACCGGGGGGGCCGGAGGGTGCGCGGAGGCTGGAGGTAACGCAGCGGCCGGAGGTAGAGGTGCAGCCGGAGGTAGCGCCGCGGCCGGGAGAATCGGGCCACTCGGTGGCAGGAGCTCGGCAGCCGAAGGAACCAAGGCGGCCGGAGGACGCGCGGAGGCTGAAGGTAACGCAGATGCCGGAGGTAGCGGTGCAGCCGGAGGTAGTGCTGCGGCTGGGAGAATCGGACCGCCCGGTGGCAGGAGCTCGGCAGCTGGAGGAACCGGGGCGGCCGGAGGAATCGGACCGCATGGAGCTTCGCAGCCGGGTGCCGGCTCCGGCGTCTGCGGGAGCAGAGCCGGCTGCCGCCGCAGTCCGCGTGCGAGCCAGCGCGCCGAGAGCGCGGTCAGGAACAGCCGGATGTCGCTTTGCAGCCGTTCGAGAGCGGCCTCTTCCGGTCGCGCCAGCGCAGCCGGATCGATGTCGATGCGCGCCCCGGATGCGGCCGGAGCCGGCTCTCCGCTGCCGAGCACGAGCACATAGTCGGCTGGCGCCTGCCGACCTTGAGCCGGCAGCTCGCGTGCAGTCGGAACGCCGCCCGGCAGAGCGCTTCCCTCGTCGGGAGCTGCTGCCGCAGGGAGGCCGGTTTGCGCGTTCGGCACTTCGCCCGGCAGGACGTTCCGGCCGCCGGGAAGCGACGTCACAGGGAGGACAAGATTCTGCACGGGACGGCCTCCCCCGGCAAGCGCGCTCCAGCCGCCGGGAGTCGCTGCCGCCGGGATGTCGGTCAGGGCGATGAACTCTCCCAGCTCCGCCGCCGCTCCGGCATGAAGCACGCCGCCGCCGACGACGATCAGGGGCCTCCGAGCGCGCGCGAGTCCGTCCGCGATCCGGTCCAGCTGCTCGTCGCGGATCGGCGGCTCGGAGACGAGCCGTTCCATATAATCCTCGCTGTCCTCGTAGGCGGGCATGGAGAAGGGCGGGCGGCGCGAGCGTTCGCCGGCGAAGGAAGGAGCCAGCCGCACGAGCGCAGGACCCTTCCGGCCGTGCCGCGCCGCAAGGAAATAAGCTTTTTCCAGCGTGCTGCGGCAGTCGTCCTCCTGCCGCAGCAATGCGCTCGACTTGAAGCCCGAGCCGGACCGCGACGGCCTGCCGGCGCAGCCGGGCAGCAGCAGCAGCAGCGGCACGCTCGCGGCCGACAGCGCCCGGATCGAGGCCGCCTCGGCGCGGGACAGCTCTGCGCTTGTCCCGATCGCAGCCGCCGGGGAGCCGGAGGCGAGAGCATAGCCTTCCGCCGCGCTCAGCGCGGCCGCCAGGCTGGAGCAGCCGTGGACGGACAGGCCTGCCCGCCGGGCAGCCCCGGCCAGCTCGCGGACGAAGGATGAGTCCGACGCGCGGTCGCAGTAGATCTGACGCAGCCCTTTTTCCGCCCATATGGTCATGACGACGTCCGATCCGTTCATGTGCCGATCTTCCACTCCTTCCGCTCTATCTCTTACCATATGAACGGCCGCGGCAGTTGGAAAGGGACAACAGGCGGGGGGAGCGCGGAAAAAACGGACTTGCAGGGGCGACTGCGCGCGAGAACCGGGCCGGAGCCGGGCGAACCAAGGCAGAAATATGCCTTGGATTCGGCCCTCCGGCCGGGAAGCGGGCCCAACCAAGGCAGAAATGTGCCTTGGATCCGGCCCTACGACCGGGAAGCGGGCCAACCAAGGCAGAAATGTGCCTTGGATTCGGCCCTCCGGCCGGGAAGCGGGCGAACCAAGGCAGAAATGTGCCTTGGATCCGGCCCTACGACCGGGAGCCGGGCGAACCAAGGCAGAAATGTGCCTTGGATTCGGTGCAACCGTGGAATCCGGGCGAACCAAGGCATAAATGTGCCTTGGATTCGGTGCAACCGTGGAAACCGGGCGAACCAAGGCATAAATGTGCCTTGGATTCGGTGCAACCGTGGAAACCGGGCGAACCAAGGCATAAATGTGCCTTGGATTCGGCGCAACCGTGGAATCCGGGCAAGCCATCGACTGCATGCCGACGAAACAAGGGAAAATGAAAAAACGAGCCGAGCCGGAGCCTCGCTCCGCTGCGTCTCGTTCGTCTATCAAGGCATCGGCAGCCGTCGTTTCGCCAAGGAGCCGACGGCAGCCAGCTGAGGCAGTTGCCGCTCGGGCTGCCAAGGCGTCGGCAGCCGTCGCTTCGCCAGGGAGCCGCCGGCCGCCAGCTGCGCCAGTTGCCGCTCGGGCTCCCAAGGCATCAGCTACCGTCGCTTCGCCGGCGAGCCGGCGAAGCCGCTACCAGGTGCGCGGACCGATCAGGTCGGCGAAGGTGGTCGTTTTCGGATACGACTTGGAGAGGCCGACGCCGCTGCGGTATTGGGCGCGCACGGAGACCAGCTCCGGCTTGGCGTAGAAGAAGAGGATCTTCTCGTCGCGGCGATCGGCGGGCTTGGCCGGCTTGTCGTAGAGCAGGAACGCGGCCCAGGCGTCGGCGATGTCCTCCTGCGCCTGATAGGCGCTCGCGTCGCGGAAGAACAGCTTCGTATAGAGCGTCGTCATCGGCTTGCCGGCGCGCGCCGCGGAGGCGACCTCGGCCGGCCAGAACTTGCCGTAGTAGGCCGTCAGGAGCGAGTCCTTGCGAGCATAGAGCCACTGGCTGCTGCCGGCGGCGGGACCGGCGAAGGCGCCCCCGACCAGGCCGCCCGCGCCGCCGAGCGCGGACGAGGCGCCGCCGAGATGATCGAGCTGCGAGCCGGCGGGACCTTGCTGCGTGACGAGCTTGCCGAGCTCGCGCGCGAGCGACCAGCGCGTCTTCTGCACCGCTCCCGGCGTCAGATCCGACGGGTCGAGCACGAGCCGCACGCTTCCTTTGGCAAGCGTCTCCACCCGGGACAGGCCGCCGCGATGGACGTCCAGCCGCAGCTCCTTGACGAGAGCGAGATACGCCTTCGGATACGCGGCCTGCACCTGCTTCCACAGCTGCTCCGCGGCGGCGCGCTGGGAAAGCGTGACGGAGTAGCCGCTCTCGTTCTTCAGCTTCAGCTCTCCGTTGGCCGCGACCGTGTACAGGCCGGCGGGGATGGAGGAGCCGTACAGCTCGCTGCCCTTGATGCCGATCCGGCTCCGCGCGTCGGCAGGGAGCGCTTCGACCTCGTCGATGATCTCCTCATGCGCGGCGAGCATCGCCGGGTACAGGCCTTGCTCGTACTGCTGGAAGGCGAGCTCGGCCTTGTCCGCCAGCCGGTTGTAGGCGGAGGCGTCCAGCACGGGCTTGGCCTTGTCCAGGAACCGGGATACGGAGGCGAAATAGGCGTTCTCCCGCATCGCGGCGCGCGTCTGATCGGGGCCGGCCAGCCCGTTGCTGGAGCCGCTGCCAGCGCCCGTCCCAGATCCTGTGCCTGCGCCGGAGCCTGTGCCCGTCCCAGATCCTGTGCCAGCGCCCGAGCCGCTGCCAGCGCCCGTCCCTGTGCCGACGCCCGAGCCTGCGCTCGTGCCCGACCCGCCTCCGGCGGATGGCGCCTTCTCCGTCATGCGGCGTGCGCCGGCATACCGCTCCTGCCAGTAGGCGGAGGCGAGCGACGAGCGCTTGACGCCGTCGACGGTGGCGGAGACGAATTCCTTGTTGCCGATGTAGATGCCGGCGAAGGAGACGGCCGCGCCGCTGCGGAAAAAGACGGCGTCCCCGGGCAGCAGCAGGCTTTGCCCGCCTACCGGCGCGCCGTTCTCGAACTGCGCGGCGACCGTGCGGGGCAGCTGGACCTCGGCGGCGGAGAAGCGATAGATGTACTGCAGGAAGCCGGAAGCGTCGAAGCCGGCGGGCGAAGCGCCGCCGTACTGATAGGGGGTGCCGACGTAGTCGAGCGCATAGTCGGCGATCGCGCCGCCGAGCGCCTGAGGGGTTCCCCGCTCCGAGAAAGGCGCGTCGGCTTCGGCGGACAGGGAAGAGGGCGCGCCTGCGCCGGCCATGCCGGCGAGCACTCGAGCGGAGGCGGCATCGGCGTAAGGGGAGCCGGATGGGGATGGGAGGCTGGCTCCGGCGGGGGCTGCGGCTCCCGCTCCTGCCGCTGCGATCAGGGCAAAGGCGGTGCCGGTCTGGATCAAACGTCGCATGAACTCACTCCTGGTCTCGTCATGATGTAAGGGGGCCTAAAGGGCCGGATCAACCTGAATTATAACAGGATGTCGAATTCTGTTAATCGGACTTGCGTCACGATAGTTGCGTCATTTCGATTTTCATCTATCCCCTTCGAAAGTCCCTGTCCGCTCTTCTTATCCCGATAGATCGGGGCCGAGAGGGCCGGCGACGGCAAAAAATCAAACGCCGGACGGTCCGGGCTGGGCCTTGCGGCCTGCGGCGTAAGGCTCCGGTCGGCTCCGGCGTAAGGCTCCGGTCGGCCCCGGCGTCCCGCCGGAGGAGCCGCATCTGGCGGAAAAACGTCCCAGAGCGCGCCGTTTGGGGTATAATGGGGGCATGATCAAGCCTGTCCCGCAGCGGCTCGCAAAGCCGGGCGGACAGACGCACAGGCGCTGAACAGGAGGGAAGCTGCGGCATGGAGCAGGTACCGGTCATTTCGTTCCGGGGAGTAACCAAGCAATACGAGGACGGCGTTCCCGTGCTGAACGACGTATCCTTCGACATCGAGAGGGGCAAGTTCTACACCCTGCTCGGCCCGTCGGGCTGCGGCAAGACGACGATCCTCCGCCTCATCGCGGGCTTTATGGAGCCGACGAGCGGCGAGATCCGCATGGACGGCAAGCTCATCAACGACCTGCCCGCGAACAAGCGGCAGGTCAATACGGTGTTTCAGGACTACGCGCTGTTTCCTCATCTGAACGTGTTCGACAACGTCGCCTTCGGCCTGCGCATCCGCAAGCTCAAGAAGGACGAGATCGAGCGCAAGGTCGAGGAGGCGCTGCGCTTCGTCAACCTGGAGGGCTACGGCAAGCGGGAGATCCGCGAGATGTCCGGCGGCCAGCGCCAGCGCGTGGCGATCGCCCGCGCGATCGTCAACGAGCCGAAGCTGCTGCTGCTCGACGAGCCGCTGTCGGCGCTCGACCTCAAGCTGCGCACGGAGATGCAGTACGAGCTGCGCGAGCTGCAGCGCCGCCTCGGCATCACGTTCATCTTCGTCACGCATGACCAGGAGGAGGCGCTGGCGATGTCGGACGAGATTTTCGTGCTCAACAAAGGCATCATCGAGCAAAGCGGCACGCCGACCGACATCTACGACGAGCCGATCAACCGCTTCGTCGCGGACTTCATCGGCGAGTCCAACATCGTGCCGGGGCGCATGCTCGACGACTACCGCGTCGAGTTCGCCGGCAAGGAGTTCGAATGCGTCGACCGCGGCCTGCGGCGCGGCGAGCCGGTCGAGATCGTCATCCGCCCGGAGGATCTGGAGATGACGGCGGCGGGAGCGGGCAAGCTGGCCGCGACCGTCGACACGCAGCTGTTCCGCGGCGTGCACTACGAGATCATCTGCATGGACGACTCCGGCAACGAGTGGATGGTCCACTCGACCCGCAAGGCGGTCGTCGGCGAGGCGATCGGGCTGGACTTCGACCCGGAGGCGATCCACGTCATGCGCTTCGGCGAGTCGGAGGAGGACTTCGACCGCCGCCTCGAGGGCTATGAGGAAGCGGAGAATGCCGAGGAAGCCGCGCTGCGGCGCGAGCTTGGCGAAGGGCCGCCGATCGTCGAGACCGGCCGCCCGGGAGGGAACAGCTAGTGTCCGTCCGCAGCCGCAACCTTTTCCTCGTGCCGTACACGCTGTGGATCGTGCTGTTCGTCGCGGCGCCGATCGCGCTCATCGCGTACCGCTCGCTGTTCGACGTGGAGGGCGCGCTGACGCTCGACAACTACGCGCGCTTCTTCACCCCGGTGTACCTGCGGATGACGCTCAGCTCGTTCTGGTACGCGCTGCTGATCACGCTGTTCTCGCTGCTCGTCGCCTATCCGGCGGCATGGGCGCTGACGCGCGCCAAGCACAAGCAGCTGTGGCTGCTGCTCATCATCCTGCCGACGTGGATCAACCTGCTGCTCAAGGTGTATGCGTTTCTCGGCATTTTCGGCACGTACGGCTCGGTCAACCAGCTGCTGGAGCTCGTCGGCATCGGCACGCAGCAGATTCTGTTCACCGACTTCAGCTTCGTGTTCGTCTCGGTGTACATCTTCATCCCGTTCATGATCCTGCCGATCTTCAACGCGCTCGAGGAGCTCAATCCGTCGCTCGTGTTCGCCGCGCGCGATCTCGGCGCCTCGGCGTGGACGACGTTCGCCAAGGTCGTGTTCCCGCTGACGATCGACGGGGTGAAGGCCGGCTGCCAGGCCGTGTTCATCCCGGCGCTGTCGCTGTTCATGATTACGCGCCTCGTCGCCGGCAACCGCGTCATCACGCTCGGCACGGCGATCGAGCAGCATTTCCTCGTCACCCAGGACTGGGGCATGGGCTCGACGATCGCGGTGTTCCTCATCCTCGTCATGGTGGCGATCATGTTCGCGGCCGGACAGCGCAAGGGGGTGATCCGATGAGCGAGAGCAGGCGCTGGCGCTGGTCCAACCTGTATCTGATCGCGGTGTTCGCGATCATGTACGCGCCGATCTTCTATCTGATGGCCTATTCGTTCAACAGCGGCGGCACGATGCACGGCTACGACGGCTTCACGCTCGACTGGTACCGCGAGGTGTTCGCCGATACGCGGCTGCTCATCATCGTGCTGAACACGCTCGTCATCGCCCTGCTGTCCGGGCTGCTGTCGACCGTGCTCGGCGTGTTCGGCGCGCTGGCGATCCACGAGGCGCGCCGCCGCCGGACGAAAAACACTTTGCTCAGCTTCAACAACGTGCTGATCGTCAGCCCCGACGTCATCATCGGCGCGTCGTTCCTGATCCTGTTCACGATGATCGGCATCCGCCTCGGCTTCGTGTCGGTGCTGCTCGCGCATATCGCCTTCAGCGTGCCGATCGTCGTGCTGATGGTGCTGCCCAAGCTGCAGGAGATGAGCCCGACGCTCATCGACGCGGCGCGCGATCTCGGCGCGAGCCGCTGGCAGGTGCTGACCGGCGTCGTGCTGCCGTTCATCAAGCCCGGCATCTTCGCCGGCTTCTTCATGGCGCTGACGTATTCGCTCGACGACTTCGCCGTCACGTTTTTCGTGACGGGCAACGGCTTCTCCACGCTGTCGGTGGAGATCTACTCGCGGGCGCGGCAGGGCATCTCGCTGTCGATCAACGCCTTGTCGACGCTCATCTTCCTGTTCACGATGCTGCTGGTGGCGGGGTACTACTTCCTCACGCGGCGCAGCGGCACGGGCGCGCAGGCGGCGGCCGGCCGCGGCGGCGCGGCGCGTGGAGCGGCCAAGGAGGGAACGCCATGAAAAGCCTGATCCGCTCGTTCGCGGCGATCCTCGTCGTCGCGCTCGGCTGCCTGTATCTCACGTCCTGGCTGAACTCCAGCCAGGGCTACTCGGGCGCCAATACGCTGACCATCTACAACTGGGGCGACTACATCGACCCCGAGCTGCTCGAGGAGTTCCAGAAGGAGACGGGCATCACCGTCATCTACCAGACGTTCGACTCCAACGAGGCGATGATGACCAAGATCCAACAGGGCGGCACGACGTACGACGTGGCGATGCCTTCGGAGTACGCGATCGACAAGATGAAGCAGGAGGGGCTGCTGCTGCCGATCGACCATGCCAAGCTGCCGAACCTGAAGCATATCGACGAGCGCTTCCTCGACCTGCGCTTCGATCCGGGCAACGGCTATTCCGTCCCGTACTTCTGGGGCACGGTCGGCATCGTCTACAATCCGGAGCTCGTGCCGGACGGGCTCGTGTTCGACAGCTGGGACGATCTGTGGGACCCGCGCCTGGGCAACGGACTCATGCTCGTCGACGGCGCGCGCGAGGTGATCGGCTTCGGCCTCAACAGCCTCGGCTACTCGCTCAACGATACGAACGAAGCCCATCTGCAGGAGGCGCTGGCCAAGCTGCAGAAGCTGACGCCCAACGTCAAGGCGATCGTCGGCGACGAGATCAAGATGCTGCTGGCGAACGAGGAAGCTACTGCCGGCGTCGTCTGGTCGGGCGACGCGGCCGAGATCATGGACGAGAACGACAAGCTGGACTACGTGATTCCGAAGGAAGGCTCCAACGTCTGGTTCGACAACATGGTCATCCCGCGCACGGCCCGCAACCTGGACGGCGCGTACCGGTTCATGGACTTCATGCTCGAGCCCGAGCATGCCGCGCGCAACGCGGAGTACGTCGGCTACTCGACGCCGAACAAGGACGCGGTGCCGCTGCTGCCGGAGGAGATCCGCTCCGACGAGCGCTTTTATCCGCCGCCGCAGCTGACGAGCCGGCTCGAGGTGTACGACAACCTCGGCAAGCGCATGCTGTCGCATTACAACGAGCTGTTCCTCGAGTTCAAGATGCATCGCAAATGAACCGCCCGAAGCCGCCGCTCCCCCTTGCCGGGGAAGCGGCATGGAAAAAGGGGCTGTCCGCAAGGCCGATTCGATTCGGCCTCGCGGGACAGCCCCTTTTTTCAGGGATGGAATGGATGACGGCGCACCGGCGGCGGCGCAGAGAGCGGCTCCGCCTGCCGCGCTTATCCGATCCGGCTGCGGCTTACGAGAAGCTGACGGAGTAGCTGTTCGTCGTGAACGTGGCGTTCGGCGCGGAGGTGATCTCATAGCCGAACTGCACGCTGTTTACGATCTCGTTGCCCATCCAGCCCTTGGACTTGCACCAGTTCAGGATGGCGAGCACGTCGACCGTGCCGGAGCTCGTATTGCTCGTGCGGACGAAGGAGAACACGTCATTGGAGCCGTTGCTGCCCTTGTACACGTTCCACGTATGGCCGCCGACGCTCACGTTCGTGAAGTTCGCGACCGGATTGCCGTTTGAATCCCAGGAGCCGGCGATCGGACCGACGGCGCCCTGCTTGTTCATCCACAGCATGATCTCATGCGCGTTGTTGCCGCTCCAGATGTCGTAGGCGGCGACGAAGCTCGAGCCGCTCGAAGGCACGGTGACGTTGAAGGAGCTCTTGAGGCTGGACAGCGCCGCCAGCTGCGTGTTGATCGGCCGAGTGCTGTTCGGGTACGACTTGATGCCGCCCGTGTTCGGATGGTTGGCGGTCACGCCCCATTTGCTGTACGAGTCGGCCCAGATCGTCTGCGTGCCGGCGCCGCTGCCCCAGATGTTGTTGTAGACGGTGTAGCCGCCGTTCGACCAGCTGCCCCATTGGGCCGAGCTTGTCCAGACGGCGGCGAAGGCGGTGGCGGACAGCAGCAGCGAGCCGATCAGCACGCTGAGGAAGGCGGTCAGGCGCGTTGTTTTTTTCATTACGTTCATCTCCTTTGATTTACGATTCGGGTTGGGAGGCCGGGCAAGGCCGGCAGCGGCGGGCTGCGGTCCTCCTTTCGCTTGTGGATTGGCGCTCGGTGCTTCTTATTGGAAGCGCTATCATGAGGGCGCATCTGCATTTTAGCATGAAGGAAGGAATAGGAAATACCCACAAAAATAGACGAAAAATCCCATTTAAATTAGAGGTCGGAAGGCGAAAAAAGGCATGCCGAAAAGCGGGGACGGAAGCTTCCTTCCGTTCCCGCTCTCGTTCGCGCAGGCTCAAGGCTCGGGACGAGCCGCTGCCCGCGCGGGGCTTGTCCGTCCGCGCCATGCCTCAGTCGGAGTCCGGCTCCTTGGGCACATGCTCGTAGATGCCGCCGGATTCCAGCAAGTCGATGACCCGGTCCAGCCACAAGTAATAGGCGATCGCCTGGCCGATCTTGTCGAGATCGCCGGCCACGGCCGCCCGCACCGGCTCGGCTGTCTCCGCGGACGCTCCTTCGGCAAGCTTGACGAGCTCGTTCTGCGAGCGCCGCAGCGCCGTCAGGTTCATCTCCACCGCTTTCCGCCATTTCAAGACGAAAAAGTCCGCGAACGTCTGATGCCAGTCCCGCTCGACCTCGTACAGGTCCTTGCGCGAGCCCTTTTCCCACACCTTGTTGACCATATTCAAATCGACCAGCGTCCGGATGCCCGTGCTCATGCTGGTCTTGCTCATCTCCATCGCCTGTCCCATCTCGTCGAGATTCATCGGCTTGTCCTGGAAAAACATGAGGCCGTACAGCAGCCCGGTCGATTGCGTGATCCCGTACAGATCCATGTTCTTGCCGATGGACTCGATCACCCGCTTGCGGGCTTTGTGGATCGCCTGCTCCTGATCTGGCTCCAGTCCGGCAAATTTGTCGTTCATCTTGTCCGCTCCTTCATCGCCTTCTCGGCTGACAAAATAATTGTATGAGACAAATTCCCCAATGTAAAGCGATGCGATTGGGAGGATCGGTAAGGAAACGGGAGGATATGGGAGATATACTTTGTACAGTAAAAACCGTACATACGAAATATACGGAATTAACGGTTGACGGTTTCGGGTTTCATTCGCTAGACTGGTTCGAGTGAATGCCCGGCCGATGGGGCCGCGGCGCAAGGAGGTGCAGGCATTTGCCCATCATTGAAGTCAAGGACCTGACCAAGGTATTCGGCGAGGATCCGAAACGGATTTCCGCCCTGCTCGGTCAGGGCTGGTCGAAGGACCGCATTTTCAACGAGACGAAACATACGGTAGGGGTCAATCGGGTGTCCTTTTCGGTGGAGCCGGGCGAGATCTTCGTCATCATGGGGCTGTCCGGCAGCGGCAAGTCGACGCTCGTCCGGCTGCTCAACCGGCTGATCGAGCCGACATCGGGCATGATCGAGATCGACGGGCAGGAGATTACGCGGCTCGGGGCGGATCAGCTGAGGACCGTGCGGCAGAAAAAGATCAGCATGGTGTTCCAGAAGTTCGCCCTGTTCCCGCATCGCACGCTGCTCGAGAACGTGGAGTACGGGCTCGAGGTGCAAAAGGTGCCGAAGGCCGAGCGGGAGCCGAAAGCCCGCGAGGCGCTGAAGCTGGTCGGCTTGGAAACGCGGGCGGACAGCTATCCCGACGAGCTGAGCGGCGGCATGCAGCAGCGCGTCGGGCTGGCCCGCGCGCTGGCGAACGATCCCGACATCCTGCTCATGGACGAGGCGTTCAGCGCGCTCGATCCGCTGATCCGCAAGGACATGCAGGATGAGCTGCTCGATCTGCAGGACACGATGAAAAAGACGATCGTCTTCATCACGCATGACCTCGACGAGGCGCTGCGCATCGGCGACCGAATCGCCCTCATGAAGGACGGCGCGATCGTGCAGATCGGCACGCCGGAGGAGATCATGGTCAATCCGGCGAGCGAATACGTCGAGCGCTTCGTCGAGGATGTCGATCTGTCCAAGGTGCTGACGGCGGCGCATGTGATGCGCCGGCCGGAGACGATCGGCATCGACCGCGGCGCGCGGGTCGCGCTGCAGCTCATGCGGGAGAGCGGCATCTCCAATCTGTTCGTCACCGACCGCAGCCGCCGGCTGATCGGCGTGCTGACGGCGGAGGACGCCTCGGAGGCGGCGCGCCGCGGCTTGCCGCTCGAGGACATCGTCATTCGCGATGCGCCGACGGTCGCTCCCGGCGTGCTGCTGAACGAGCTGTTCGAGCTCGTCGGCAGCAGCAAGGTGCCGGTCGCCGTCGTGAACGAGACCGGCCGCATCGTCGGCGTCATCGTGCGCGGAGCGGTGCTCGGCGCGCTGGCCGGACATGTGCCGGGACGGGAGGTGGACGGAGATGCTTCCGAAACTTCCGCTGGATAAATGGGTCGACGCGGCGGTCGACTGGATCGAGAGCAGCCTCGGGTTCGTGCTCGATCCGATCGCGGCCGGCATCGAAGGCGCGGTCGAGGGCATTTCCTACGTGCTGCATCTGCTGCCCGCGCTGGCGATGATCGTGCTGCTGGCCGCTCTCGCCTGGCGGTTCATGCGCTGGAAGATGGCGCTGTTCACGCTCGTCGGACTGTTCCTGATCGACAACCTCGGGTACTGGGACCATACGATGGATACGCTCGCGCTCGTGCTGACGTCGGCGATCGTAAGCATCGTCATCGGCATCCCGATCGGCATCGCCTGCGCCCGCAGCAAGCGGACGCAGCAGATCGTGACGCCGATCCTCGACTTCATGCAGACGATGCCGGCCTTCGTCTATCTGATCCCGGCCGTGACGTTTTTCAACCTGGGCGTCGTGCCCGGCGTCATTGCTTCGGTCATCTTCGCCGTGCCGCCGACGATCCGGCTGACGAACCTCGGCATCCGCCAGGTGCCGGCCGACCTCGTGGAGGCGGCCGACTCGTTCGGCTCGACGCCGGCGCAGAAGCTGGTCAAGGTGCAGCTGCCGCTGGCCGTGCCTTCCATCATGGCGGGCATCAACCAGACGATCATGCTGGCGCTGTCGATGGTCGTCATCGCGTCGCTGATCGGCGCGCAGGGCATCGGAGCGGACGTCTATCGGGCGGTCAGCCAGATCAAGACCGGCAAAGGCTTCGAGGCGGGGCTGGCGATCGTCATTCTGGCGATCTTCCTGGACCGCCTGACGCAGCATCTGGTCAAAGGAAAAAGACAAGCAGACAGGAGAGGGTAAACGTTGAACAAAAAATGGATGAAGACGCTTGGAACCGCCGCGATCGCGACGGCGCTGGTCTTGGCAGGCTGCTCGTCGAACGGCAATGAGGGCGCAAACGCAGGCGGAGAAGCGTCCGGGAGCGGCGGCAGCGGCTCCATCGGCGCGGCGGTAGGCCACAAGATCATCGGCATCGACCCCGGCGCCGGCCTGATGGCCGCGGCGGACCGCGCCGTCACGGACTACGGCCTGACGGACTGGACGCTCGTCGAGGGCTCTTCGGCGGCGATGGCCGTCGCGCTCGACAAGGCGGTCAAGAACGAGGACCCGATCATCGTCACCGGCTGGACGCCGCACTGGATGTTCGCCAAGTACGACCTCAAGTACTTGGACGATCCGAAGAAGTCGTTCGGCGAGGACGAGGAGATCCGCACGGTCGCCCGCCTCGGCCTCAAGGAAGACGCGCCGTCCGCGTATGAATTCCTCGACCGCTTCGAGTGGACCGACGCCGACATGGCGAAGGTGATGGCGGCCGTGCAGGAAGGCGCGGAGCCGGCCGATGCTGCCGCCGCCTGGGCGGAGGACAACGCGGCGATGATCGACGGCTGGGTCGACGGCATCGAGCCGGGCGCCGGCGAGACGATCAAGCTCGCCTATGTCGCCTGGGATTCCGAGATCGCCAGCACGAATGTCGTCGGCTGGGTGCTCGAGCACCGGCTCGGCTACAAGACCGAGCTGATGCAGGTCGAGGCCGGCCCGATGTGGGCAGGCGTAGCCGGCGGCGACGCCGACGCGATGGTCGCGGCCTGGCTGCCGATCACGCACAAGGACTATGCGGAGCAGTACGAGGGCAAGTACGAGGACCTCGGCGCGAACCTCAAGGGAACGAAGCTCGGCCTGGTCGTGCCATCGTACATGGACGTCTCGTCCATCGAGGATCTGGCCGGCTGAGGAGCCTCGCCGGCAGGAAAGCCGTTTCGAGCCATGGAGACATGGCTCGAAACGGTTTTTTTTGCATCCGGGGGCGAGAGCCCGGAGCTTACCCGGCGTTCGGGACGGGCTCTCCGATGCCTCGGACCGCCTCCATCAACGACAGGGCCGCCTTGCCGAGCAAAGGCTTGGTTCGGGAAGCGAGGCCGACCTGCACGACGGGCTCCAGATCGGCCAGCGGCCGGATGGACAAGGAGCCGTCCTGCTCCAGCCCGCTGTACATCGGGACGATGCCGATGCCGAAGCCGGCCTTGACCATTCGCTGGATGACGTAGAAGCTTCCGACCTCCCGGCAGGCGATCCGGTCGCGTCCCGTCGGACCGATCGCCTTGTCCCAGAGCTCCCGATAGATGCAGGTCGGCTCCTTGACGAGCACGGCATGGCCCGCCAGATCGCGGGCCTCGATGCGGTCTCGGCCGGCCAGCGGATGGCTCTTGCGCAGCATGACCCCCAGCCGCTCCTCGATCAGCGGCTCGAACTCCAGCAGGAGCGCGGCCGGCGGGGCCGAGCAGATGCCGAAGTCCAGCTCGCCGTCCCGAACCCGCTCCGCGATCGACCGGCTGCCGCTTACTTCCATCGACACGTCCACGTCCGGCCGCTTCATGCAAAAATCCGCGACGACGGCCGCGAGCTGCTGGCTGGCGACCGGCTCGATCGCGGCGAAGCGCACCGAGCCGCTCTCACCCGCCGCAATATCCGATACGGTCTGCCTCATCGTCCCGATCGACTTCAGCAGCGCCGCGGCCTCCTGCTGCAGCCAGCGGCCGGCCTCGGTCACGATCATGCGCTTGCCGTCGCGCAGGAACAAGGAAGCGCCGAGATCGGCCTCGAGGCGCTGGATCTGCAAGGTGACCGTAGAGGGGGCGTACTGGAGCTCCTCGGCGGCTTTCAGGAAATGTCCGAGACGCGCGCAGGCCTCGAAGGTTTTTAAGGCACGAAGATCCATGGCTCCCTCCTTTGTTTGCGTTTATCGAATGAATAGTTCATATTATTCAATTTTACAAAACATTCCTCGCCTTTTACAATAGGGCCGACGGCATCCGCATGGAAGCGATGCCTCCAAAGGGGGATGCACCATGACAGCGGCAACAATAACTCGCGGCAATCCGGAGGCGGCTCTATGCGCCTTTACGTTCGATGACGGTCCGATGCGGATCTCGATCGACGCCTGGCTCGAGGCGCTCGAGCAGGGGGGCGCGCGAGGGACGTTTTTCCTGACGGGCGAGTGGTTCGACCGCCATCCGCAGAAGGCAAGGGAGCTGCTGGCCAGAGGCCATGAGCTCGCCATGCATACGTACCATCACCGCCGGATGGCGGAGGTGAGCCGGGACGTCTTTTTCGAGGAGCTGCAGCTGGCCGAGCTCGCTTATCAGGAAGCGACGGGCCGGCCGGCTCCGGCGATCTTGCGGTTTCCTTACGCCTCTTATCGGGAAGAGAACCTGGAATGGCTGCGGGAGTGGGATTACCTGCTCGTCGAAGGGGAGGATACGGTCGACTGGTCGGGACCGCCGAGCGCCCAGCTCGTGGAGCGGGCGATTCCGGCGCTGATCCCGGGGGCGATCC
This sequence comes from Paenibacillus sp. B01, assembly GCF_009649995.1. Classification (NCBI taxonomy): domain Bacteria; kingdom Bacillati; phylum Bacillota; class Bacilli; order Caryophanales; family Paenibacillaceae; genus Paenibacillus; species Paenibacillus sp. B01. The sequence goes on from NZ_CP045802.1 coordinate 1,102,456, forward strand.
TCGTGTTCCATGCCAACGAAAACGCAAAAGAGACGCCGCAGGCGGTCCGCTCGCTCGTCCGCCATGCCCAAGCCGAAGGCCTGGCCTCCGTTCCCGTCTCCGAGCTGCTGCATGCGGACGGCATCCCGATCCGCGAGCGCGCCTGGCAGGTCCGCTTCAAGGCGGCTCCTTCGAGCGCGTTCCTGGGCGAGCAGTGGAGACGTGTGGAGGAGGGCGAGGAGCTGCGCAGGCTGGCCGCCGATTCGCTGGAATGGGGGAATCCGAAAGCTCCGACGGGAGCCGGCGCTTACGGGAAATGGCTGGAGATGCTCTCCGCCGCCGTCCAAGCGGAGGGGGAGACGCGGTTCGCCGCCCGCAGCTTCGCCGGCCAGCATTGGGCGTACGCGCGTGCTTCGGTCAAGGGCGGCACGCTGGTGCTGGAGGACTTCGCGACGAAGGAAGCGCATGCCGATGCCTTGGTCTATGTGCTGCAATGGGCGGCTCATGAGGCATCCGCCGCGGGCTGCGGATGGATCTCGACCGCGCTGGACATGCGCCGCATCCGCAAGCTTTGCGAGCAGATGGGCATCGAAGCGGAGATCGTCCGGTTGAACGGATGACGGCTGCGGCGGAGCAGGGGGCCGTCCTGGAGATGCGCTCCGCGTTCAATCCGCTCACGCTCTGGGCGTCGCTGCTGTTTGCCGTCATCCTCGGCTTTTCCCGGCTGTCCTACGGCATGCTCCTGCCGGGCATCCAGAGGGCGATCGGAGGAAGCTACGGCCAGCTGGGGACGCTGGGCACCGTCAACTTCATCGGGTATTTGGCCGGAACCTTGAGCCTCCCTCTGCTGATCGCGCGGTTCCCCGGCCGCAGGGCGGCGATGAACCGTGCCTCCTGCCTGCTGCTCGGGCTGACGCTGATCGGCTCGGCGTTCAGCGGGCGCCTCGTGCAGCTCGGGCTGTGGCGGCTGGCGATCGGCTGGCTGTCGGCGTTCGCGACCGTGCTGGTGCTGTCGATCGCGCTGGATGCCGTCCGGCCGGAGGAAAGAGGGACGGCATCGGGCCTCATCTGGCTCGGCGGCTCCGCCGGCATTCTGCTGACGGGATTTCTCGCCCCCTTCGCCATCGATCCTTCGCGCTTGCAAGGGTGGAGGCAAGCCTGGGCGCTCATGGGCGCATTCGGCATCGTGGCCGCCTGCGGATTCGAGCTTGCCGCGAGGAAAGCCGCAGCCCATCCTGCAGGCTCCCGGCCGGAGCCGCAGCAGCACGATGCGAGGGAGAAGGCATATCGCCTCCTGCTCAGCCCGAAGAAGCATCTGCTGCTGGTCGCTTCGTATTTCTTTTTCGGCTGGGGCTACATCATCTACTTCACGTATCTGATTCCCTATGTGACGAGCAAAGGCGTTCCGACCCTCTATGCCGGGCTGATCTGGTCGGGAATCGGCTTCGCCGGCTTGTTCAACGGATGGATCGGAGGCAAAGCGATCGACCGGTGGCCGAGCGGGCATACGCTTGCGATCGGATTGGCGCTAGGGACGCTCGGCGCGGGCGGGGCGATTTTCGACGAGATGTGGGTCACCGTGATGGGAGCGGCAGGGGTCGGGCTCGTGTCGTTCATTACGCCGCCGCTCATGACGACGGCGCTGCTTCGCCGGCAAGTTCCGCCCCATGCGTATGCGGCCTGCCTGAGCCTGGCGACGGCTTTTTTCGCCTCGGGACAGATCATCGGCCCGATCGTCGGCGGCGCGGCGGTCGAACGGTACGGGCTGCAGGCCGGGGTCGCGTCCAGCGCGATCTTCATGGCGATCGCAGCGGCGCTGGCGGCTTGGTACGGGCGGCAGCAGCGGCGGGAGCGGGCGGAGCAGGCGTGACGGTCAGCGGGGAGGCGGCGAGGCGAGATCGGAGTGCCGGTCAGCGGCGAGGCGGCGAGGCGAGATCGGAGTGCCGGATCTCACGGAACCAGAGCTCGGGGAGGTCCATCGGCTCCGCTCGGCCATGGGCGTAGAAGAGGCGGACCGAGCCGGGATCGACGGATTCCGGCAGGCGGAAGGAGACGATCTCCGGCCGTGCCGGATCGACGGGAATCAGGTAGGCTGGAGCCGCAGGCGGATCGGGCAAGGAACGACCCCACGCGACGAATTCGCTGCGCAGCCGGCGAGTCTCCATGCTCTCCGATTGGAGAGCGGGAGAGGCATCGGCTGGAGTCGTGCCGTACGGGAGCACGAGCAGGACCGCATCGCGGCCGAGATCGGAGCCTTCGGGCTCGCGCTGCCAGACCGGCTGAATCTCGTAGAGGCCACGATCGACGGACAGCCGGAAGGCGATGTCGCCCGGCTGAGAGCGCGGGCCATCCACGCTGCCGAGCAGGCTGAAGCCGATCGAGGCGAGGCCGAGCGCCAGCACGAGCAGCATGCCGAGCAGGATCGGTCCTGCGCACCGAAGCATGCGGAGGAAGCCGTGATCGGCGGGGTCCGGGAGGGGGGCTGGAGCGGCGGCCGCGCCGCCGGGCTTGCGCCGCGTCGCCGCGAGCAGCCAGCCGAGAATGGACAGCAGCACGAGGCAGGCGGCTGCAAGGGCGACCGAGCCGGTCGACAGCAAGAGCGAATTCATTTGCGATCAGGCTCCTTCCACGACGCGCAACCTTTTGCCGGATGGCTCGTCTAGATATGGGTGCAACTGGAAATGGGAGTCGCCCTATTAGACCGATCAGGCCGTTCGAAAGGCTTCTTCTTCGGCCGGTCGTGGAGAGGAGTCATTTTAAATGATTGATTTTCGCAGGAAGAAAATGGCCTCGAAAGCTTTTCGTCGAGCCGGCTGCGCCATCCTCGGCGCCGCGCTGCTGCTCGTCCCTGTCCTGTCTGCTGCGCCGGTGCGAGCGGAAATGCCGTCGCTGTCGGTTCCGGGCTATGCCCCGGCGGAGCGGACCGCTCCATTGGCGAAGCCCCTATGGACTGCTTCCATCGATGTACCGGGAGCGAACGGCTTTTTCTATGAAGGCAACGCGGCGGCAGAGAACGGCATCGTGTACGCGATCTCCGGCTCGAAGCTCGTCGCCCGCAGCGCGGCTGACGGCAAGGTGCTTTTCTCTTACGGAAAGGACCTGAGGCCTTTCGTCAAGCTGGCCGCGGATCTGGCGGTCGTCGTCCATAAGGACGGCCGCATCGCGGCGCTGTCGGCTGCCACCGGCAAGAGGAAATGGATCTCCCAGGCCGGCATGCAGGCGGACGGCCGAACTCCGTTCATCGGAAAGGACCGCATCTATGCGCTCAACGACGATGGCCTGACCGCGCTGCGCGCCTCCGACGGGAAGCGGTTGTGGGCGGACGTCAAGGAGCCGATGGGCATGGGGCCGTACAGCTTGTCCGAGCATGACGGAGTGCTGCTTTTGACGTATGTCGTATCCGGAGCGATCACCTCGACCCAGCTCAATGCGGTCGACGCGGCGACGGGCAAGCTGCTGTGGACGGCGAACCGAACAGGCGCGCCTCTGCTCGTCCGGGACGGGCTCGTTTATACGGTGAAAGAGATGTGGATGCTCGCGGACATGGATCGTACGCCCGAGCGGCAGATTGAGATGCCGGTGCTGAGCCTGAGGAGCGGAGCCGTCAAGGGAACCCGCCTCTACGACTATGAAGTGGAAGGCTCGCCGCCTTATCCGATCCGCAGCCCGATCCTGGCGCTGGATAAAAACGACCTGTACGTGGACGGGGGCGGCGCGAAGCTGTTCAAGTTTGATTTCAAGTCTTATGCGGCAGGCGCCAAACCCGTCGAGACCTACTTCAAGCGGAATGAGCGGATGCAGCTGGCCGGACCGCCGCAGGGAGGGCGCATTTTGCTGGTCAGCCAGGACAACGGCGGCTTGTATGGAATCAAGACGGCCAACGGCCATCCGGTGACGTGGCTGGCCGACAACCCGGTCGTGCGCAGCGAGATTTACGGGAACCGCATCTTCAGCGCGCAGTCGGACGGGTATCTGTACGGCTTCGACCTGCAGACGACGGAGCCGCTGCTCAAGGTGGCGACAGGCTCGCGCGAGTACGGGCCGACGCTCAAGACAGGCGATGTGCTGATCGTGCAGACGAAGGGCAGGCTTATGGCTGTGAAGCTGCCTCGCTAGCGCAGGGAGCATGCCGAACATCCGCATTGAAGCAAAGGTCCGTTGAAACTCTTCTCAAGGAGAGCTTCGACGGGCCGTTGCTTTTATCGCGTCATACGCTCGTGGCGATGCCCCTTCAGATCGAGCTGATAAAACCCGAACGTTTTTTTCCTTTCTTCCGAGCTTAGATTCCCGGAGCGTTGATAGCCGAAGGTAGAGATGCCGTCATCCGTGATCGGCCATTCATAGGCTTTGCCCAACGTGTCAAAGCCGTAATAATAGCCGGGCTCCCCCAAAAAGTCCGCCGCCCATTTCCCGTCGTGGAACGTTGCCGCTTTCAGATTGGTCGTTTCATGGGCATTGAGCAAGCCGCGCTCATAGCTTGTCAAAAAGTAGACATCGTCCCGATACGTTTTCACTGCCTTGATCGGGGCTTTTTCAACCGCTACCCGGGTGATCGTTTCTCCATCCACACGATATAAAATAAATTCCTGAGTCGTGCCGAAGGCATAATTCAAATAAAAATGGCCTATGTCGGTATTGAACCAGATGTCCCCGAGCCGAACCTCGTTTTTCACCGGAACATAGTCATGATAGACAAAAGGATGGAAAGAGTAAAAATTAGTGCTGATGAACAATTGGCCGTTTTCTTTGATGAAGCTCGTAAAGCGGTCGCTGTAAACCATGGCTTTTCCTTGGTAAAGCAATTGACAGACGAGCATGAGGCTGGAGTTTTCGATCGCCGCGGCATCAGCATCCCGGATGACGATCAAGCTGTAGGGCTGGAAGGTTGTCTTTTTCAAATAGACGACTTTTTTATCAAGCGCCTCGCCGATCTGCCTCAAGGGAATATAGGTGGATTGGTTGTACCGGATTGCTGCTGCATCCATCTCGTGCACGCGGCCATCTATTGAAATCGTCTTTTTTCCAGCTTGAAGGAGAATCGACTTGCCGGCGTATTGGATCGTGATGGATTGGTCTTTCGGATGGAAAGCAACCTTAGCGCCCAATCCTTCCGACACAAAGCGAAGGGGGACCAATGTCCTTCCCTCTCTGACGATCGGCTGGACGCCGGAGACATCGTGCCCGTTGATGAACGCCAAGGAGCTTTCGGGAGAAAGGATCAAGCTGCCTTTTAAGTCCGTTTCCGTTACGTCTTCATAAATGTCATAAAGCGGGCTTGCGTAGGCCGGGCAGCTGAACGCCAGGAGCAAGGTTGAAGCGAACAGCAGGACAATCATTTTTGCTTTCATCGTGCACCTCAATTTTATCGGAGTTGAATGTTGATGAAATTCTTACATAATTTGGTGATGATTGAATTTTACTTTATTTCACTCCATGGGGCTAGCATAGCTTCCATTTTGGGCGAATGAAACGCTAAGGATGTGCTATACTAATTATAGCTAGACAGTCTAGCCGATTGCGATTGGAGGAGATTTTCATGATGCAGTGGCAGCTTCAAGACGCTAAGAATCAATTAAGCTCCGTCGTGAAGAAAGCAGCCGATGAAGGCCCCCAAATGATAACGGTACGGGGGATGCCTGCAGCAGTCGTTCTGTCGATGGAAGAATATCAACGTTTAACGAAACCGAAAACGCGTCTGACGGATTTTTTCAAGGACTCTCCTCTGTACGATCTCGATTTGGATCGAAGCCAGGATATCGCCCGGGAAGTTGATTTATGAATTATCTTCTGGATACGAACGTAATTTCCGAACTTGTAAAGAAGGAACCCGATTCAGGCGTCCTACGCTGGATTGATGAACGAGACGAATCCACACTATTCTTAAGCGTCATCACGTTTGGAGAATTACAAAAAGGGATTTCCAAATTAAGCGACAAAAACCGTGCCGAACGATTGCAAGTCTGGATCGACCAGGACTTGAGCAGTCGGTTTGACGGGCGAGTTCTCCCCCTTGATCTGGATACCCTGCTTGCGTGGGGCAGCATCCAGGGACAAGCGGAAAGAAACGGAACGCCGCTGCCGGTCATGGACAGCCTGATTGCAGCTACAGCCATTGCCCATCATTTAACGGTTGTAACCCGCAATGTGCATGACTTGGAGCGTTGCAAGGCTTCCGTTTTCAACCCATGGATAAACAAGTAATCCAAAGCATCGACAATTCGAAAGAAGGAACTTGACTTGAATCCATCAAACCCGCCGAATCCAGCTGAAGCGTCCGTCGCGGCATCGGCGCCCGCCTCGCGCAACTGGGGGCTGGCCGTCATGCTCGGATCGCTGACGGCGATCGGCCCTTTCTCGCTCGACATGTACTTGCCGGCGCTCCCGGAGCTCACCCGCGATCTCGGCGCCTCCGAGTCGCTCGGCCAGCTCAGCCTGACCGCCTGCCTGGTCGGCCTCGCCGCCGGCCAGCTGCTGGCGGGACCGCTCAGCGACGCGCTCGGCCGCAGGCGTCCGCTGCTGCTGGCGCTCGGCATCTACGCGGCCGCCTCGCTGCTTTGCGCGCTGAGCCCGACGATCGGCATGCTGCTGCTCTGCCGGCTCGTGCAGGGGCTGTCGGGAGCGGCCGGCATCGTCATCGCGCGCGCCGTCGTGCGCGACCTGTATTCCGGCCGGGAGATGACGCGCTTCTTCTCGCGCCTCATGCTCATCAACGGAGCGGCCCCGATCCTCGCGCCGATCTTCGGCGCCCAGCTGCTGCGCTTCACCGACTGGCGCGGCACATTCTACTTCCTGACGGTCCTCGGCGTGCTGCTGCTCGTCTCGGCGGCGCTGGCGCTGCCGGAGACGCTGCCGCGGGAGCGGCGTACGACCGGCGGGCTGGGGCAGACGCTCGGCAACTTCGGCCATTTCCTCCGGGACCGTTCCTTCATGGGCGTCGTGCTGACGATGAGCCTCGTGTCCGGCGCGATGTTCGCCTACATCTCCGGCTCGACGTTCGTGCTGCAGGGCGTGTACGGCGTCAGCTCGTCCGCGTACAGCTTCATCTTTGCGGCCAACGGCATCGGCATCATCCTCGCCTCGCAGCTGACCGGCCGGCTCGTGCTGCGCTACAGCACGGAGCGGCTGCTGCGGACCGGCGTCTGGTTCGCGATGGCCGGCGGAGCCAGCCTGCTGCTGTCGGCGCTGCTGGACCTGGGGCTGTGGGCGGTGCTCGCCTCGTTGTTCGTCGTCGTCTCGAGCGTCGGCATCGTCGGCACCTGCGCCTCGTCGCTCGCCATGGAAAACGCCGGCCAAGCCGCCGGCAGCGCCTCGGCGCTGCTCGGCATGCTGCAGTTCCTGACCGGCGCGCTCGCCTCGCCGCTGTCCGGACTCGGCGGCGTATCGAGCGCGCTGCCGCTCGCGCTCGTCATCGCAGGCGCCCAGGCGCTCGCGCTGCTGGCGATGGCGGCGCTGCTCGGCCGCCGACGGGCGGCCTGAGCGGTGATTCCACCGCTTTTACGTCGGAGTTACGCGGAAAAACCGAGTAACAAGGCTCGAACAAGTGCCTTCACGTCGGAGTTACGCGGAAAAACCGAGTAACAAGGCTCGAACAAGTGCCTTCACGTCGGAGTTACGCGGAAAAACCGAGCAACTAGGCTCGAATAGGTGCCTTCACGGCGGAGTTACGCGGAAAAACCGAGCAACTGGGCTCGAACAGGTGCCTTCACGGCGGAGTTGCGCGGAAAAACCGAGCAACTAGGCTCGAACAGGTGCCTTCACGGCGGAGTTACGCGGAAAAATCGGGCAACTAGGCTCGAACAGGTGCCTTCACGTTTTTTGCCCCGCCTCCGTCCCGTCTCCGTCCCCGCCCGCCTCCGTCTCGGGACCGAGTCCCTTCGCAGGCCAGGGAACGAGCGCAGGTTCATCCCCGCGCCGCTTCATCGGACACGGCCTCCCATCCTATACTTGGAAGCAGATGAACTACTCCCCCGGAAAAAGGATGGGATCCGCCATGATCGAATTGTTCCGCAACCGCACGTTCGCCCGCTTGTTCTTCGCAACGGTCTGCTCGCAGCTGGCCGCGACGATCGGCATGATGGCGTTCGCGTTCTACCTGCTCGACCGCTTCTCCAGCCAGCCCGCCTACGCGACGGTCGCCGAGATGATGTACTCCGCGCCGACGCTGCTCGTCTTCCTGTTCGTCGGCGTGTTCGCCGACCGCTTCGACCGCAAGCGGATCGCCGAGAACTCGCTCTGGATCCGCGCCGGCCTGTCGGCGCTCATCGTCGGAGCCATCGCCTCCGACGTCTGGATCCCGATGATCTTCCTGCTCCTTTTTCTCCGCAGCGCGGTGACAAAGTTCTACTATCCGGCGGAAAGCGCCATGCTGCAGGGCATCCTGCATGACAGCCAGTACGTCAGGGCGGCCGGCCTCAACCAGTCGATCATGGGCGTGTTCATGCTGTTCGGCACGGGACTCGGCGCGCTCGTCTACCACTCGGTCGGCGTGCTCGGCGCAGTGACGGTCGATCTGATCGGCTTCCTGATCGGCGCGCTGCTGCTGCGGGGACTGCGCGTGCCGGAGGCGGTCCGCCTGCCGAACGGCCGCAGCCGCCTTTCCTCGCTGCGCCTGCCGTCGGTATGGGGCGATTTTCGCGAAGGCCTCCGCTACATCCTGAGCCGCAAGCTGCTCGCCTCGCTGCTCGCCGGCTTCATCCTGTTCGGCCTCATCAACGGCTGCTTCGCCATGCTGCCCATGCTGACGATGAAATACAAGCTCGCCGGAGAGAACTATCCGTTCTACGTCTCGATGTTCTCGGTGTTCATGGGCGTCGGCTTCCTGATCGGAAGCACGATCGGCTCGGTGCTCGTCGGCAAGTTCGCCCTGCACAAAGTCATCATCGCCTGCATGTCCGCTGCGGCGGTCTGCGTGTTCGGCCTCGGCTGGTCGACCTCGCCCTGGGCTTACCTCACTTTCACCTTCGTCGCGGCGCTGTTCCTCGCTCCGTTCAACATCGCGATCGGCGGCTGGCTGCCGAAGCTCGTCGCGCCGGAGAAGATGGGGCGGGTCAACGCCTGGATCGACCCGATCATGATGGGCGGCCAGACGCTGATGCTCGGCCTGATCGCCTGGCTGTTCCCGAGCCTGTTCTCGGTCGAGGGGCTGCATCTGTTCATCGGCGCGCTGCTGCTGGTCGCCGCCGCTATCTATTTGGCGACGCTGCCCCGCTTCGTCCGCGAGGAGGAGCGGGAGGCGGCCTCCGCAGTCGCCGCTGCTCCGGCTGCCGCCGCTCCGGCCGCCGCCGCTGCGGGCTCGACTGCCGTGTCCGGCTGATCTGTCAGCCAAACGAAAAGAGCGCATGGCCGAGGCCATGCGCTCTTGCATTTCGTTAGCGGGCGAAGGACGGCTTCCGTTCGGAAACCGGGCCCCGTACGATCTCGATAAACTCCACATCGGCGCCCTCGACGGAAGGCCCGACAAACACCCGACTGCCGACGACCGCTGCAGGGTCCTCCGCCAGGCTGCCCATCATCGGCCTGAGCCGACGGGCGGCTGCCGCCCGAGCTCCTGCCTGGCCGGCGCGGCTGCGGCCGTTGATGGATCCGAATCCACGACTATTCGACTTGCCGGTACGCTTCATCTCGAATCGCCTCCGATCAGGCTGCGGACGGTCGCCAGAAGATCGTCGTTCATCTCGACAATCTCCTTCAATCGGTCGGCGGCCAGAGGCCGGCTGCCCGAAAAATGGACCGACAGAACATGTTCACTACCCAAAGGATAACACAGGACATGCACGTCAGCAATCGCCCTGCGGCTGAAGAAGCTCCAGCGCCCGTCCAGATGGACCCTGACGACGATGATCGGCTCGTCCTCCGCGGATCTTCCCTGGTCGGCGCGGATCGGGAACGTCCGGCCGCGGCCTACGTTGCCGCCGACCTGGCGGATATGCCCGTCGTCCGTGAGCTTCCAGAGCGCGGCGCCTGTCGTGCGGTAGCCGGCCGGAGGGAGGATGGAATTGCGGATCGCCTCGGCGTAGGCGGCATAGCGCTGCTCCGCATCCGCGATGTCGACGTTTTTGAGGAACTCCCAGAAAAAATGCAGCACGCTGTCCTTGCGCTGGACGAGCGTCTCGCTCTCGGCGAGAATCTCATGCCGCTGCTTGAACGGGCCTTCGCTGCGCATCGCCGTCAGGATCCGTCCGCATGCCGTGGATACCCCGCTGTGCGGACCTCGCGAATGAGCGGCGTCATAGCGGAGCAGGGTGAGGCCGTCCAGATCGGACGGCAGATGGATCGAGGCCGGGCCGGCCTCCTTCGGCTGCGGCACGACGCTGGGCACGAGGCAAAAGACGCGCCTGCGTCCGAGCCGCCCCCAGAACAGCCCCATTTCATACAAGGTGTTGTCGCGGGTGATGAAGTGCGTTTCATTGCGGATGGTAGCGACATCCTCGGCGGCAAAAACGAAGATGCCGAAGTCGTTCGCATCCAGCTCGCGCTCGAGCGCCTCCATCGTATAATCGTTCGCTTGGAACGTATTGGCGTACCAGGCGTTCACCTCGACCTGCCTTTCGATCGCTTCGGCGACCGCCCGCGCGATCGGGATCGCTTCGGCGGAGCTGCCGATGAACGCCCTCGGCCTCCTCGATATCGTCATTCAAGCATCCCCTTCAAAGGCATGAACTTCCAAAACCGCTCGCAAAAGTAAGTATACAGGCCCGTCCCGATGCGGGAAAGAGCCTGCTCTCGATGCCCGGCCTCGAAGAGCGCCTGGGGAGGTGCTTTGCCCCTGTCCGGAACCTGTGTTATCCTGTCTGTGATTGGCCCGCTGGGCGGCAACGCTTTCATGATCCATCCGCCGTCGGCGGATTTTTTGCCGTATCCGGCGGAGTTGCGGGGAGGAGGGCTCGGGATGCCATCGGAGCTGGAGCTGGTCGTCCGCTCGACGGAGATCGACGTCAACGGGCATGTGAACAACGCGAAGTATCTGGAGTATCTGGAGTGGGGCCGGGAGGACTGGTATGAGCGCGCCGGGCTGGATTACGCGGCTTTTCTGGAGCTGGGCATCCAGACGGTGACGGTCAACGTGAACATCAACTACCGCCGCGAGTGCGTGCAGGGGGAAAAGCTCGTCGTCCGCACGTCCGCGCTGCGGATCGGACGCACGAGCTACGCGCTCCGTCAGGAGCTGCTCGATGCCGGCGGCGCGGCGCGCGCCGATGCCGAGGTGACGAGCGTCTGCCTGGACGCGGCCGAGCGCCGGAGCCGGGAGCTGCCGGAGCGGCTGCGCGCGGCGCTGGCGGCGGACGGAGCGGCCACCGCTTAAGAGACATTCAAGGGGGACTATCGATGACAGGCAAACTGATTTTTTTCGACGTGGACGGAACGCTGCTCGACCATGACAAGCGCATCCCGGCTTCGGCCAAGCAGGCCGTGCGCGAGCTGCAGGACGCCGGACACGAGGTGGCGATCGCCACGGGCCGCGGCCCGTTCATGTTCCGGGAGATCCGCGAGGAGCTCGGCATCGACTCGTACATCAGCTACAACGGCCAGTTCGCGGTGCGTCGGGGAGAGGTCATCCTGCGCAATCCGATCCGTCCTGATCTTGTGCAGAAGATCACCGAGCGCGCGCTGGAGCTCGACCATCCGATCGTCTACATGAACGACGAGGCGATGAAGGCGAACATCGAGCGCCACGACTACATCGAGGAGAGCATGGCCTCGCTCGAGCTCGTCGACAAGACGATGGCTTGGGACAAGGACTACCATATCGGCCGCGAGATCTACCAGTGCCTGCTGTTCTGCACGATCGGCGACGAGATGAAGTACCGCGAGGAATTCCCGGAGCTCGGGTTCATCCGCTGGCATCAGTTCTCGATGGACGTGCTGCCGCTCGGCGGCTCCAAGGCGCAGGGCATCGAGACGTACCGCAAGCTCGCCGGCGTGCGCCCGGAGGATGTGTATGCGTTCGGCGACGGGCTGAACGACATCGAGATGCTGCAGACGGTGCACAACAGCGTCGCCATGGGCAACGCGGTCGAGAGCGTGCAGAAGGCGGCGAAGCATGTGACGAAGGATGTGGCCGAGGACGGCATCCGGCATGGGCTGGAGCTGGTGGGGCTGCTGTAAGGATTGGGAGTTGGCGGGGCGGCTGTAAAGGATGGGAATCGGGCTTGGGCGCGGAATGGCGTCTGGGCCTTTTTTGTTGGGAGGGCCGCCGGCTGCGCTGCGCGGGCAGCGTGCGGTCGGGAGGCGCAGGGGCTGGCTGCGGGCTGGCTGCGCTTCGCGTGCAGCTCGGCATGACATGCCGAGAGCGAACCCCCGCTGCGCGGGCAGTCCCTCCCTCCGATTGCTCTGAACCCCGGATTCCTTGATCCTCCGGAGCAGTCTCTGCAAGCAGGGCGGACTGACCGCCGCATGCTTCGCAGAGTGGTGAAGGCCAGCAACTTGTTGAAGCGCCGGAATCATGTCGAGGGCCTGTCGCGCAAGAGGACCAGGGCTCTTGGCGACGCATGACGAAAAAGAATGAAGCTGCTTATGTGATTAATCACACAAACTTTGATCTCATGGAGAGCATTCAGAGCGTTTTGTATGATTTCTCTTACAAATTCGATCGTCTTGGAAATCCCGTTGGGGATTTTGTGTGTTTTATCGTACAAATGGGTCGGAATCGACCTATTTCATAGAGGATTTGTACGACGTTTCATACAAAATAGTAGTCGAGCTCGTAGTATCCTTTTCTCTTCTTGAAAAGGCAGGGAATTGATTCGACAATGGAGGAAAGTCCGAAGGAGCTGATTGCATTGAAAAGATGGGCAAGCGGCATGCTGGTGTTGCTTCTGCTTTGCGGCTGCTCGGTTTCAAGCTCTGACTGGGCGTTTCATTTCGTCATCTACAGGGATCATATCTACGAACTGAAGGACTCGATCCCCGCCGATCAATTGCAGGAGAAGCTGGGCCGGATCAAAGCCTACTCCGATCACGAAGCAGCCGAGTCCGGCAACTTCGGCTCCAATCGGTTCCGGACCGGAGCGGAGGTCTACTCCATCCGTGACATAGACCCGCAGGAAGCGATCGCCGTCGTGGAGGATGGAGTCGTCTATCGGCTGCAGAACCGTGGGGCTTATGGGAAATAGATTTCAAAGGGCTGAAGCCGAACTTCATTCTATTGAACGGAAGGCGGCTCAATTAGGGGCTGCCCGGCAGCCGCTAAGCCGATTTCCTGCCCGCGAAGGTACTTTCGACTCCCTCGTTAAGCAGCTGCGCCGAGTTCCTGCCCGCGAAGGAAATTTCGACTCCCTCGTTAAGCAGCCGCGCCGAGTTCCTGCCCACGAAGGAACTTTCGACTCCCTCGTCGAGAAGCCGCACCGAGTTCCTGCCCACGAAGGAACTTTCGACTCCCTCGTTAAGCAGCCGCGCCGAGTTCCTGCCCACGAAGGCACTTTCGATTCCCTCGTTAAGCAGCTGCGCCGGATTTCAGCCCACGAAGGAACTTTCGACTCCCTCGTCGAGCCCCTTTGCCGGATTCCAGGCCACGAAGGTACTCTCGACTCCCTCGTTAAGCAGCTGCGCCGGATTTCAGCCCTCGAAGGAACTTTCGACTCCCTCGTCGAGCCCCTTTGCCGGATTCCAGGCCGCGAAGGAACTTTCGACTCCCTCGTTAAGCAGCTGCACCGGATTCCTGCCCACCTGTAAAATCCTTCGCGTGCTGCCGTGCGGGCGATGATGCAGAATCGGAAAGGTTCCTAGCGCGCAGCGAGGGAGCTGAACCTCCTAAAATCGGAGCTTCAACGGAATCGCAGAAGCTCCCGTCCGCTGCTCTCGACTGTACAAAGTGTCAAAACTTTGTTCCAAAGTAAAATTAAATTTCAAAATATATTGAAATCTTAAAATAAATCTACTACTCTGAAAGTGGAAACGATTTCAAAGCCACTGGAAGGGGAGAAGTGAAGTTGGTGTTGAAAAATGCGTTGAAAAGGACTTTCCCGATGGCGGCGGCGCTCGTGCTCGGCTGGACCGCCGTTCTGCCGGGCCTCGGCCTGGCCGGCACGGCCGATGCGGCCGGGCTTGCGGCTTTGCCGGCCCATGCGGCAGAGCAGCTCGCCGCTCTGCCGGCAATCGCCTCGTCCGAGCTTGAAGCCCCGCCGGCGCTTGCAGCGGAGGCGCCCGAAAAATCGTCGCCTGCTGCTGCTCCCGCGCCTGCCGCAGCTCCCGCGCCTGCCGATGCGCCCGACGCTCCCGCAGCTCCTGCGCCCGACGCTCCCGCAGCTCCCGCACCTGCCGCTGCGCTCGACGCATCTGCGCTTGCCGCAGCTCCCGCGCCTGCCGCTGCGCTGGAAACGGCTGCCGCTTCGCAAGCGCTCGTCGACCCGTTTGAGCAGACGAGCCATCTGCAGGTCACCTCGGTGCGCGCGGTGTCGGCGCGCCTCGATCCGGCCGCGCGGCCGGAAGAAATTCCGCATGGCCGCTACGCGATGAAGCTGTCGTATGACTTTACCGGCACGACCGGGACGTCGGCGGCTTATCTCAACTTCAACCACAGCGACGGCACGCTGGGCAAGCCGATTCCGGGCAGCGCCGCGCAGCTCGGCCTCTGGGTCAACGGCGACGGCCAGAACCACTGGCTGCGCATGCAGGTCATCGACGCCGCCGGCGTGAAGTCGGTCGTCGACCTGGCGGCAAGCGTGAACTGGACCGGCTGGAAATACGTCACCGCCAATATCCCTTCCAACCTGCCCCGTCCGCTCAAGCTCTCCCAGATCTACCTCGCCGAGACGAAGGATACGAACAAAAACGCCGGCGCGCTCCGCTTCGACCAGCTGACGGCGTTCGCCGCCGCGCCGCCGACGCATGAGCTGACGCTTCAAGGACTCGGCCCGCTGCAGACGGGCGAGACGCGAGCGAGCTTCGTCGAAGCTACATACGCCGGCCGCACCGCCCCGGAGCGCCTCGCTTCCACGGGCCTCGCCTACCGGAGCAGCGACGAGACGGTCGCCTCCGTGGATGCGAGCGGCACGGTCGTCGCCGGCATGCCCGGCACGGCGATCATCACCGCGCAGGTGCCGGGACAGCCGGTCGAGGCATCGACGGTCGTGGCCGTCACCTACGAGGCGCCGGTCGTCCAGACTGTCGAGCTGTCGGCGCCGACCCGCCTCGAGACGGGAGCGGCCGCGGAGCTGAAAGCCTTCGCCATCTACGCCTCCGCGCCTGAAGTTCCCGTGCGTCTGATCGCCGGAGCCGAGCTGTCGAGCAGCGATCCGGCGGTGCTGAGCGTGTCGCCGGACGGCCGCCTGCAGGCGCTGAAGGCCGGCTCCGCCGTGCTGACGGCGCGCTTCGGCGGCCAGCAGGCGACGATGCAGGCGACCGTCGCCGATCCGGTGCCGGTGCTGCAGTCGATCGAGCTGGCGAGCCTGCGCTCGCTGAATCCGGGCGACAGCGCGCAGACGCTCGTCACGGGCACGTACACGCGGCTGCCGGCGCCGGTCAAGCTGACCGAAGGCGTCGCCTACACGAGCAGCAATCCGGCCGTCGCCGAGATCGCCGCGAGCGGCGTCGTGACAGGCAAGGCCAAGGGCGCGGCCCGCATCACGGCGACGTACCAAGGCAAGACGAGCAGCGTCTATCTCGTCGTCGGCGAGACGATGGCCGCGCCGAAGCGCGAGATGCGCGCCGCCTGGATCGCGACGGTCGACAACATCGACTGGCCGCGCAAGGGCGTCACCGACCCCGAGCAGCAGAAGCAGGACTTCATCGCGCTGCTCGACGAGCTGCAGGCGGCCGGCATGAATGCCGCGATCGTGCAGGTGAAGCCGACGGCGGACGCCTTTTACCCCTCGGCAATGGCGCCGTGGTCCGAATGGCTGACGGGCACGCAAGGGAAAGATCCCGGCTATGACCCGCTGGCGTTCATGCTGGAGGAGGTCCACCGCCGCGGCATGGAATTCCATGCGTGGTTCAACCCGTACCGCGTCAGCATCCAGGACGACGTGAGCAAGCTCGCGCCGAACAACGTCGCGGTGCTCCATCCCGAATGGCGGATCAGCTACGGCGGCAAGCTGTACCTGAATCCGGCGATTCCCGAGGCGCAGCAGCATATCCGGGACAGCATCATGGAGGTCGTAGGCAAGTACGACATCGATGCGGTGCATTTCGACGACTACTTCTACCCGTATCCGGTGACGGGCGTCGACTTCCCGGACGAGGTCCAGTACGCGGCTTACCAGGCGTCCGGCGGCACGCTCGCCAAGGCGGACTGGCGCAGGAGCAACGTGAACACGTTCGTGCAGACGATGGGCGAGGCGATCAAGGCCGAGAAGCCGTACGTCAAGTTCGGCATCAGTCCGTTCGGCATCTGGCGCAACAAGAGCGAGGACCCGACCGGCTCGGACACGAACGGCCTCAGCAGCTACAGCGCGATCTACGCCGACTCCCGCACCTGGATCGCCGAGGAGTGGATCGACTACATCACGCCGCAGATCTATTGGAACATGGGCTACTCGCCGGCCGCCTACGAGAAGCTGGTCGACTGGTGGAGCCGCGAGGTCGCGGGCAAAAACGTGCATCTGTACGCCGGCCAGGCGATCTACCGCGTCGGCACGGATGCCGAGGGCTGGCGCAATCCCGAGGAGCTGCCCGGCCAGATCATCCTGAACCGCGGCTACGAGGCCGTGAAGGGCAGCATGTATTTCAGCGCGAAATGGTTCGAGCTGAATCCGCTCGGCGTAACCGATCGGCTGCAGGCGGAGCTGCATCGCGATCCGGCGCTCGTGCCGGCGATGCCTTGGCTGGACGCCGAGCCTCCGGCCGCGCCGGGCGCGGCGGCAGCCGCCCAGGCGAGCGGCGACGTGCTCGTCAGCTGGCAAGCCAGCGCATCCGCGGACGCGGCCAGCTATGTGATCTACCGCTTCGACGGCGCGAAGGCGGGCAGCATCGGGGAAGCATCCGCCATCCAGGCGGTGCTGCACCGCAGCGCGCTCGGCGCCGAGCCGCTTTATACGGATGACTCGGCCGTAGCGGGCCGCACCTACACCTACGTCGTCACGGCGCTGGACCGCGCGCACAACGAAAGCGCCGCGAGCGCGCCGGCCACCGTCACGGTGAGGGAAGGCGGAGACGCCAAGCTCGCTCCGGGCAAGCCGCAGCTGAGCGATACGAGCGGCCAGGCCTACGGACTGAAGGACGGCAAGTACGCCGTCACGATGAACCTGTGGTGGGGCAACAACGGCACGGTGTACCGCCTTTACGAGAACGGCAAGCTCATCCGGACCGTCCTGCTGGACGACCGGACGCCGGCGGCGCAGTCGGTGCGGACCGAGCTGGAAGGCAAGCCGAACGGCACCTACGTCTACACCGCCGAGCTGAGCAACGCTTCCGGCACGACGGCGAGCGCGCCGCTCACCGTGCAGGTGACCGACGCGGCGCCGGGCAAGCCGGACGTATCGCATGACAACTGGGACGGCGACGGCCGCTACCGGATCACCGCCAACCTGTGGTGGGGCACCAATGCGACCGAATACCGCCTGTACGAGAACGGCGCGCTGATCGACACGCAGGCGCTGGAGGCGAACACTCCTGCGGCGCAGCGAGCGTTCACCGACGTCGCGGATCGGGCTCCGGGCACGTACGTCTACCGCGTCGAGCTGGCCAACGCCGCCGGCGTGACGGCGAGCGGCGAGCTGACAGTCGTGGTGAAGCGGTAGCGTTGAGGTACCAGCATGACTAAGATGGGAAAAGAAGCCCCGAACGAATCCGTTCGGGGCTTTTTTCGGTACGGCAAGGCAGGCCAAGCGCTCCGGCAGGCATCTCATGGCCGCGGCGGCGATGGTCTTCTTTTTATATATATGTTGACGTATATACACCAATTGATATATATTAGGCTCATGAGAACAACAACCATGCAGCTGACCTTGCTTGCCCTTGCTGAACCGAGTCGGTTCAACATCGTCGAATTGCTGAAAAACGGACCGAAATCCGTAGGAGAAATCGTTCAAGCCTTGGGATTGGGCCAGCCGCAAGTATCCCGTCATTTGCGCATCTTGGGAGAAGCCGGTCTCGTGCGATCGCGCAGCAAGGCTCAATTGCGGATCTACAGCCTCGAAGCCGGGCCTTTCCAGGAGCTGGACGAATGGTTCGATTCCTTCCGCATTCTGTGGGAAGAGCGTCTGGATGCGTTTGAGCAGACAATGCTGGATTCCATTAAGAAGGAGGATCAATGACAGGCATGGACAATCCACGAGCCCACGAGAAAGGTGATATTCGATGAAAACAAAAACGACCGTTCGCAAAGACCGCGAGCGCAGGGAGCTCACGATCGAACGAACCGTTGCGATGCCTGCCCAGCTTGCATGGGAAGGCTGGACGCAGCCGATGCATATCGTCCGGTGGTGGGGCCCAAAGGGCTGGACCACGACCGTCTATGAAATGGACGTACGGCCAGGAGGAGCGTGGCGCTACAGTCTCCAAGCGGATGACGGCAGCGGCGAGACCGCCTATTGCAGAGCGGCCTACGATGAAGTCGAGGCGCCGAGCAGGCTGGTGTACACCGACCGTTTTGCCGACAGCGAGTGGAAGATCGTTTCGGACAGCGAAATGCATACGACCGTATCCTTCGAGGCGCAAAGCGGCGGAACAAAAATCAGCATCGTGACGCGATTCGCTTCCAGCGACCAGCTGGACAACGCGGAGGCGATGGGCATGATCGAAGGCTTCACGGATGCCTATGACCGGCTGGAAGACTATTTGGAAACTTTACAGGGAGGCAAGGACTCAATGGAGACTGTCATTTCGAAGGATGGGACAAAAATTGCTTATGTCAAACAAGGGACCGGTCCGGCCCTGATCCTGATTTCATCGGCAGCGGCGGATCATCAGGATGCCGAGCCGTTAGCCGAACGCTTGTCGGGCCATTTCACCGTTTACAATTACGATCGACGAGGACGCGGACGCAGTGCAGATACCGCGCCTTACGATACAGTCCGAGAGGTGGAAGACATCGAAGCGCTGATTGCCGCCGCCGGCGGACAAGCCAGCTTGTTCGGGAGCTCGTCCGGAGCCGTATTGGCGCTCGAGGCGGCCAACAGGCTGGCGGATTCGATCGCGAAGGTCTTTCTATTCGAGCCGCCGTTCATTGTGAGCGACAGCCGCAAGCCTGTTCCTGGCGGCTATGTCGACCAGTTGAATTCGCTTGTCGAAGCTGGAAAGAGATCCGAAGCCGTCGAATATTTTGCATCCGAAGCCTTAGGCATACCGGAAGAATACATCGGGTACATGAAAGCCGATCCTTCGTGGAACAAAATGGAGCTGCTGGCCCATACGCTCGCTTACGATGGAACGATCATGGGAACGGCGCAATCCGGAAACCCGCTGCCGGCCGGCAGATGGGAACATAGCGCTCCGACCTTGATCCTGACCGGGGAGAACAGCGAGCCGTTTCTCCATGAGGCGGCACGCGCGCTTGTCGAGCTTCTGCCAAGGGCGACGGCTCATTCCCTCGTCGGCCAAGACCATTCCGCAGTCATCATGGCCCCTGAAGCCGTGGCACAAGCTGTCGTGGATTTCAAGCGATGATTCAGAAGCCCGTCCTGGCAAAACCATTGACGGAGAAGGCTCTCCGGCTCGCGCTTGCATCCGTCTTCTGCAGCGGACTGTTCGTGGTTCTCTTGGTCAGCCTGCATCTGCTGCAGCCCGAATTTGATCCAACCTGGCGTTTTATCAGTGAATACGCGCTAGGCGACTTTGGCTGGATCATGCATCTGGCTTTCGGATTGCTGGGTACGGCGCAAATCTGCGTGGCGCTCGCGATCGTTCCGCATGTCCGCTCGGTTGCGGGATCCATCGGGCTTGTCATCCTCGGCATCAGCGCCATAGGCGTCGCGATCGCGGGCATCTTCGCCACCGATCCGATCTCCATTCATCCGGATGACGCCACATTCAGCGGCAGCATGCACTCCATCGGGGCGATGCTGGACTACACGCCGGCAGCCGCTTTGTTCATCAGTCTTTCGTTAGGGCGGCTCGAGGCTTGGCGGCCTGTGAAAAAAGCGCTGATCGCCAGTTCGGTTCTTGCCATCGTTGCGATGCTCGCATTCGTGCTGCAAATTCCCCAAGATGGACAATTCGGTCCCGAGGTTCGGACCGGTCTGTATGGACGATTCCTGATTTTGACGGAAGTCGCCTGGCTGCTCCTCGTGGGAAGTCATGCCGCCAAGCTGGCTCGGCTGAATTCGAATCGTTGAAGCGGCGGGGTTATTTCCAAATCAAGGTCTGCCTTGTATACTGAAGTTGTTGTCGGCTAGCCAATTTATGCAAGACAAGCATCCTTTTATCCGAAAGCATCGGAGATTCAGACCGCCTCCTTCCGAGGCGGACTTGAATCTCTTTTTTTATTTCCACATTTAGGCAGGCGAGGTATACTGAAGGAGATGAAGCGCCATGCACGTACGAATCGCAAGGAAAAACGATCAATGGGTTTCTTGGAGCACGATTGTCTTCGACATTGAAGCCATCAAGAAGGCAGCGGGGAGGAAGCGGCTTGCCGCAGCGGCCAGCCGCCTCTCTGCGGGTTGCATCAGCTGGCTTGCCGCAGGCAGCGCCCGCTGGCAATTCCCATCTGGACGGCCGATCCAGGCATGGCGGTCGCTCGGCCGACTTCGCCCGGTTTGGAGTCCGCTGGACGGGATCGGGCTGGAAGAATGAAGGCTCGCAGGAGAATGGAGGAGAATACGGAATGACCCGACTTTATGACGACTATGAGTATCATGCTTGGGCCTCGATGCGGGTGCTGGAGCATCTGGAAACATTGCCCGCCGGTACGCTGACCCAGGAAGTCCAGCTCGGCTTCGCGAGTCTGGCGGAAGTGCTGGGCCACCTGGCCGCGGCGGAAGAGATCTGGCTTGCCCGTCTGAAGGGAGAGCTGGCGCCTTCATTGACTCCACGTCCATTCCAGACGGTGGAACAGGCTCGTCTGGCTTTCGAAGGCGTATTCAAAACCATGCGGCAGTTTTTGGACAACAACCCCGATTCGGAGTCAGTCATTACGTACCGCAATTTAGCCGGCAAGGAGTTTCAAAGCAAGATCTCGGACATCGTCCGGCAAGTTCTGTATCACGGAGCTTATCACCGAGGAAATATCTCTACGATCCTCCGCTCGCTGGGACATCCCGGTATCGGGACGGACTATATATTGTTTTTGAGGAGATAGGAACGAGGGGGCGTGTTCGCAAATCCTCCCCATTGTAGATGCTTCGCGTACAAGTACAGAAACACCCGGATTAAGGAAGGTTTTTAGAAATACAGAAATAAGACGTTATAGGAAATCAGCGCAAACATAACCCCAAAAATATTTAAAAAATGAAAAGGAGACGATACAAGTGAAGAATATCTTAGACATCGATATGGACTTTTTTCTGGACCAAATTGCTCATTGGATTAATGAAGACGACCGTTTAGATAGTGACGATTTCAATACTTGGAGTGAACAAGAATTCAGAAAATTTCTTGAGGACAGATGCTTATTGTCTAAAAAAAATCCAATACAAGGAAGAGTTATAGTTAATCATCACGAAGCATTTTTCTTTTGGGATGAACTAATTGATTCTAAAACATTGAAAACTCCTTTCAAGGTAACGCATATAGATGCCCATTCTGATACTGGTTTAGGAGATAGTGGATATGTATACATTATGGGGGAATTGAATAATCATCCGATCGATAATAGGAGAAGATATCTTGATACAAAAAAAGTTTATATGGGGAATTATTTATCGTATGCACTAGCATGCGGATGGATCAATGAAATTGATTTTGTTCTACATGAATCTTGGGATAATGATATTATTCGAGCTCATTTAAAAAACTTTTCTGACAAAGAAAAAATGTTTCAGTTTAAGGCATATCCCCAAGATATTAAAATCGGAATGTACTACGAAAAGATCATTGATGGAACGATTCCTCCAACAAAATTAGATAAGGAGATTCCATATAGATTAACACCTTGGAAAGATTATCAAGCAAAAGAAAAATTCGATTATATAGTTTTTTGTCAATCACCCGGATATACTCCAAAATCAGCGGACTTTATGTTGGAAGTAATAAGAGATTACATGATTGAGATTTAACAACGTATTAATTTTGGCAAGCAATTCGAAGAAGGCGCTGACATCCTATAACACCATATTCACGCATCGGACTTTCGCCCTCGGTCCCAGAAGCGGCTTCAGAGAAGTGGTTGCTGTGGACACACCCGGCATTCGCCGGGTGTCGTGAATATACGAAACGTTATCGGAAATTAATGCTGTGGGGTTAAAAGACATGACAAAAGACTGGATACCACTTAAGGAGTTAGAAGACAACCAAATCATTTGGGCTGGTACGAGAGTTAGATTATATGGAATCGGTTTGAATGTGGTTCATAAGTCAGATGATTTTAATGAATATTTAGTTTCATATATTTATGACAATGATGATAATCTACAACTGACAAATTTATCTCAAGGTGAAGCCGGAAATATCATATGTATAATTAAAAAAGATAAGCCAAACCATTACTCGAAAGCATCTGCTTTAAAATTAGTAATGCATCTTGAACAAACATACGTAATGCTTGAATAAAAACAAGTATAGTCGATTCGAAGAAGGCATTAACATCCGATAACACCGCATCCCCACTTCGGGCTGACGCCCTCGATCCGAACCGAAGAGATGTCAAGGGAGAAGCAACAGCCGGACAACCTGCACTGGCTAAGTCTCCGACCCGCTCGCTGACGCTCACTTAAGCCAGTGAGGTTCGGGGATGCAAGAACGTTATCGGAAATTACCAAATAGTATTAATTCATTAGGAGCTAAACTTCAAATGAATAAAATCTTAATAATCGGAATTGTAGCAAGTGGTAAAACAACTTTAGCCAAGAGACTATCAAAGACATTAAGTATCCCGTGGTTTGAACTAGACTGTATTGTTCACATCCAAACAGAAAATGAAAGATATAAACGAACACAAGAAGAACAGATTGCGGTAATTAACAAGATTGATAGTCTGGGATCTTGGATATTTGAAGGAACAGATAGAGAATCTTATCGATGCTTATTTGATATGGCTGACACAATCATTTTCCTTGATACTCCGTTGTGGAAACGGAGGCTTAGAATATTTGTAAGATTCCTAAAACAAAAGTTCGGTGTTGAAAAAAGTAATTATAAACCAGATATAAAAATGTTAAAGATGATGTACATTTGGACCAATGATTTTGAAAAAAATCGGGCTAACTTTGAAGAGAGATTACAATTACATGAAAATAAACTTATTAGATTAACTGACAATAAAAACTTAAAAACATTTCATCCCTGATAGTTATTCTGAGGAGTGGCAACATCCGATAACACCGTGTTCACGCTGCGGGCATTCGCCCTTGGTCCGGACGGAAGTAGAAAAGCCGAGGGTAAATTCTGCCGGACAACTCCTGTGAGGCTAAGGCTGGCGCCCCGTTCCCTTCGGTCACTTAAGCCTCTCGGGTTCGTGAACACAAGAGACGTTATGCGAAACCTCGGAAGGGCATAATAAGACCATTATTTAATGAATTAATAAATGTATAAGGATGTTTCAGTATGAATGAGAAAATTGAAATAAAGATCTTAAGTCATAAATTCTTATCAGATGATCCGACAGAGCCATGCTCACATGGGCAATTATTAATTCGAATAAATGATAGAGTCATTTCTAGTGAAGAGGATGGAGATTGGGTTATAAACGAAGCAGCCTTGGCATTGATGAGGACTGTAAAGTATGGTTACCCCAATTCTAAAGTTGCTCCACCGGTTTATTTCTTTGAAGGAATTAGCGAAGATACTTTAATTAATTGTTGTGGTGTGTACATGCTTTTCTGTCCCTCAAGTATTAAGTGGAATGTTACGTTATTAGATGATGACATTAAACTGAGTAACTTTGTTAAGAACGAACTAGTACTTTATCCTGGAGATGAAGTTATAGTGCCGGCCCAAGAGTATGCAATTGTCATATATAATTTTGCTATTGAGACTTATAAATTCTTTGAAGGTCGAAGAAATATTAAATCCGAATGGGAACAATTCGAAGGACAAATTGAATCATTCTGGAATGAGTATGAAGAGCTTATGAAATATATAGAGGGGAATTTTGTAGTCTAATCAGAGAAGCCGAGGCATCGCATAACACCGTATTCACGCGGCGGGCATTTGCCCTTGGTCTGGACCGGGGCATTTCGGGGAAGCTGATGCAGCCAGACAACTCCTGCGAGGCTAAGTCTTCGACACGGCTCCCGTTGGTCGCCCTAAGCCTCTCGGGTTCGTGAATACAAGAACGGTATATGACATTACCTAATGATTATTTTTAAGGAGGGACAAATCAAAGTGCATAAGAGAATTCAAGTAAAATTAACTGTTGATTTAACACAATACCTTAATGGCCTTGTGGCTGGAACTGAAGGTTATACAATCGGGAGTTATGGGAGTTGGTCGCGAGCTAACGATAATTTTACGGGAGTACATTTTCCTGGGTTAGGTTCTCTAGATGTACTTTGGTCTTCTTTAGAAATAATTGATCAAAAATATTTAGAAGAATTGGAAGTCCAAAGAAAGCAGAGGTTAGAAGAATTTAAAACCGCTAAAAACATAACTAAATATGTCGGATCGAGAGGCGGATTTAAAGGGTTGAGCTTTGAATATACAGGATCTAATGGGATATCTGTTTCTTACTCAAATGGATTTAAACAAGAATCAGAAAAATTAATTGAATATTTTAAAAAGTTAAATTTAAAAATTGAAGAGAAATTAAGATAATTCGAATGTTAATTCATGAAGTGGGCAACGTCAAATAACACCGCATTCACGCATCGGGCATACGCCCTCGGTCCGGACCGAAGTGAGCTTCCAGGAAGCTATTCAGCCGGACACATCTGCAAGACTAATCTCGCTGCGCGAACCGGTGTGCTGGGTGGCAGCGCCAATCCAGCAGTCCCTTAAGTCTTTCGACGTCGTGAATACAAGAACGTTAGGTGAAATCCCAGCGAGATATTGTAAAGGAGCGAATTCAAGGATGGGACAAATTGAAGAGCATTTGCTAAGCCTAGGGATTACACTTCCACTTGCAAGTAATCCGGCAGCCAGTTATACAAACTTTGTAATTGTGAATGGCTTGATGTTTGTCTCCGGAAAAGGACCAAGCGGGAACCCCAAGGGCAAGTTAGGAAAGGATTATAATACCCGAGATGGCTACGAATTTGCACGGCAGACGGGCATAGAAGTGCTAGCCGTAGTCAAAGAGGGGCTTGGTTCATTAGATAAAGTAAAGAGAGTAGTGAAGGTTCAAGGGTTTGTGAACGCCGAGCCAGATTTTGAGGAGCATCACTTAGTATTAAATGGATTTTCGGAATTGATGTTCGAAGTTTTTAAAGATAAAGGCATACATGCAAGATCTGTTTTTGGGGCAACTTCTGTGAGGGGCAATCTCCCAATCATTGTAGACTCCATCTTTGAGGTGGAAGAATAGAAAGACCAATTGGAGCGAATCAAGAGGGCTAGGGCATCACCTAACACCGCACTCACGCATCGGTCGCTGTCGCTCCCTCGGTTCGCCGGAGGCAATTCGGAGAAGCGGATTCAGCGGACAACACCTGAGAGACTAAGTCTTGGACCCGGCGTGGCGATAACTTCGTTTGATCGCGCGGCAGCTTAAGCCTTTTGGGTTCGTGAATGCGTAAGACGTTAGGTGAAAACTCGGTAAGAACATCACTCAAACCACAGAAATTCAAAAGGGGATGAAATGATACCAGTTCATGAGATCCGAGAATATATTATGAATTTGCCTGAATCCTACGAGGCAGACATTGGGGAAAACCTTCATTCCGACTTAAGAATAAAGTGTTTGCTGTTCTCCAGGAAGATGGAATAACACTAACGATAAAAACGTCAATAGAAGATCGAGAAATATATACTCAATTAGAGCCTCAGATCTTCCAAGTGCCGAAGACATCATATTCACGCATCGGGTCAACGTTGGCGCCCCTCGGTCCGGCGGCAGCTCGATGTAAATCGATGAGGCATTTCAGTGGCGAAGAAGCATAATCAGCCGGACACATCCGCAACACCGCATCCCCACTTCGGGCTGACGCCTTAAATACGGACCGAAGAGATTTCGGGGGAGTAGTAACAGCTGGACAACCTGAACTGGCTAATTCTACGACCCGCTCGCTGACGCTCACTTAAGCGAGTGAGGTTCGGGGAGGAAACAACGTTATCGGAAATCTCCGAGTTCGAAAAACAGTTTCAGAATACTTTATAGTATCTAGAACAGAGTAGCAGGAGCTGGTACGAATGGAATTTACAATTATCGAATATGATCCTACCTTTGCGTTACAAACAGTTCAGATGTGGAGAGACAGCAAGGAACAAGCAATTGGACAAAAAGAGAAACATTCTTTTGAAGACCATGTATATTTTCTGAACCATATATTGATCGATAATAATAAGGTATTTCTAGCAATTGAAGATACAAACAAGCAAGTAATAGGCATACTCGCCTGTAATGAGAATTGGGTTAATCAATTATATATTCATACTCAATATCAAGGGAGAGGAATAGGGAAAAGGCTCTTAGATCTTGCTAAACAGCAATCTGATAAAAGACTATTTTTATACACATTTGAAGTGAATAAGAAAGCTCAGAAATTTTATGAGAGAAACGGATTTAAGATCGTTTGTAGAGGAAATGAAAATGAAGAGGAGCTTGAAGATATAAAGTATGAATGGACAAAGCCTTGAAATTATTATTTGAAGTCAGATGAAAACTGGATAATCGCATCGCGGCCGGCACCCATCGATGCCTTAAGGTGGTTGGCGTCGTCAATACAACAACATTATTAGAAATGGCCGAAACCCGAAAATAAAGAAGTTTTTAAAAACTAATATCAACTGGAGGATAACTATGAATACAAGAAAAATTGAACAAAATGGAGTAGAGATTGCCATTGTTACTAGCAATGAAGAACTCATTACTGATGTCCAGTCAGCCTTGGATTTTATGGCAACGGTTAGTTATGAAACAGGTTGCAATAGAATAGTTTTAAATAAATCAGCGATATGCGAGGAGTTCTTTGATTTGAAAACGCGACTTGCGGGAGAAATACTTCAAAAGTTCATTAATTATCGAACGAAGATCGCGATTGTTGGGGATTTTTCAAGTTATTCAAGTAAGAGCCTTAAGGATTTTATATATGAGAGCAATA
Organism: Paenibacillus sp. B01; assembly: GCF_009649995.1. Taxonomy (NCBI): domain Bacteria; kingdom Bacillati; phylum Bacillota; class Bacilli; order Caryophanales; family Paenibacillaceae; genus Paenibacillus; species Paenibacillus sp. B01. Next base: position 1,129,665 of record NZ_CP045802.1, read on the forward strand.
ATGGAAGGGATATATTTTTCTTGTCCAATGAAGAACAGGCTATTGAAAAATTAAGCAGGGTATAAGTTTTACAGACTAAAACTGTACACGTTGATTCGAAGAAGTAGGCCACATCTTTTATCATCTTAATCGCGCTTCGATGTACGCTTATCCTACTCCGATGGCTCCATGAGATGATAGATAGCTCAGTGTATAGATGAAGGAGCACAATTATTATGAATTGTGAAATATGTAATTCAGAAAATACTATAGAGGGAAAGCTTTCAACAGGTTTTGGTGGTGTCGTTTTTACAACAATAACATCGCAAAGAAAACTCCCATTCACGAAGAATTATTCCGTTATCCAAGCTGTTGCATGTAAAGACTGTGGACATATTTTTTCTTTGAAATTAGTTTCGCCGCAAAATGTGAACCAAATCAAATAAGTCCCTTTTGCAGCTCTATTGAAAGTTCAATATGAAGGTTGAAGTTTATCCCCATATGGATCTTTTCCCTACTCCCATTAGCTCAGCACGGGATAAGGATGCCAGGCATTCCGAGGAGGATTCAATGAACACCATCATCTACATGGTCAGGCATGCGGAGTCGTCCTACGCAGAAGGAAATGAAAGAACGAGAGGCCTGACCTCAAAGGGAAGCTTGGATGCAGAAATGATAACAAGCATGCTGAGGGACGAAGGAATAGACAGAATCATATCCAGTCCTTATGCTCGAGCCGTGCTCACTTTGGAGGGGTTGGCCAAGGAGTTGGGGGTGGAGATCAAGACGGATGAGGATTTCAGAGAGAGGCATTATTCAGACGATTTCATTTCGGATGAATACTTCATGCCGGCTCTGAAGAAATCGTTCGAAGACCCTGACTTTGCATTGCCAGGAGGAGAATCAAGCACGGTTTGTCAGAAACGATCGGTAAGTGTGCTGAAGAAGATTTTAGATGAATGCAAAGGGCAAAAAATTGTTATCGGATCCCACGGCAATGTGATGACGTTGATGATGAACTATTTTGATTCCCGGTACGAATTCGACTTCATGAATCAGACGACCAAACCGGACGTGTACAAATTGCAATTTGAAGGCTTGGAACTGCAAGCGGTAACAAGGCTATGGAGTGAACAAAAGGATAGAAAGGCATGACGGACTCAAGATTAATTGTATTCATTGTTGTAGCCGCTATTGCTGTAGTTGGTCTTGGACTTTTTCTTGCTCGATATGGAAACAACAGAATCTATGAAATAGAGCTGACGATAGATCAGGTCAAGGATTATTTTTTTAAAAGACACAACTGCAAATACTGTGATACTAGACTAAAAAGAGTCTCCCATGATCAATTTCTTGGTGAAGGATGGTCTAATTTTATGGGGAGATATTCGTATATGAAGGAATTCAAAAAGACTTTCTCCTTGGAATGCCCTCAGTGCCAAAAGAGTTATACCTCTGATGATTATTAATTGACTAACCTAGGAGTCGTGAAATTGGAAAGCGGAATTGACGCGATGACATGAATGAGATTTCATAGGAGGTAATTCCATGACCACCAACAACCTGCTCCGAATGGACAATGTCGGCATCGTTGTCGAATCCCTTGATGAGGCAATTGCTTTCTTCGAGGAGATCGGTTTGAGGCTTGAAGGGCGAGCCAATGTCGAAGGAGAGTGGGCCGGCCGCGTAACCGGGCTAGGAAATCAAAACGTGGAGATCGCCATGATGGCTACTCCAGACGGCCATAGCCGAATTGAGCTTTCGAGATTCCTCACTCCGCCTACGATATCCGATCATCGGACGGCTCCGGTAAACGCGCTCGGTTATCTTCGGGTCATGTTTGCCGTTCAAGATATAGACGAGCTGGTCTCTCGCCTTATCCGCAAGCACGGGGCTGAGCTCGTTGGCGAAGTGGTCCAGTACGGCGACTCCTATCGGCTCTGCTACATTCGTGGCGTCGAAGGGATTCTAGTTGGACTGGCCGAACAGCTCAAAATCAAGTGAAATATGCTGTTTGCATCGATCAGGGAAAGCTTGAGCCGAATGAAAACGTGAAGACAGGGAAGGCATTTAAACCCGAATGAGGTGGCGCATTGAAGCGTTTCTTGAAAACATGGATTCCTAGTCTGATGATCGCGTTAGTCTGCTCTCTGCTCATTCGAACCTATGTCGTCGAGGCGATGGTCGTCCCGACCGGCTCGATGATTCCGACCATCCAGGTCAAGGACCGTGTTGTTGTCGAAAAACTTCTGCCGATCACGCATCTCCGTCATGGCGACAGGATCGTCTTCTATCCGCCGGTTGAAGAGGAGGCAGGCAAGAGATATGTGAAGAGGCTTATCGGACTGCCGGGAGATACGATTCAAATTAAAGACGGCGTGCTTTATCGGAACGAGGAAAGAATCGAGGAGCCTTATATTAAAGAGCCGATGAGGTATGAGTTTGGTCCGATCCAAGTGCCGGAGAAGCAGTATTTCTTTCTAGGCGACAACCGCAACCAAAGTTACGATGCTCATATGTGGGAGACGCCTTTTGTGGATGAGGAAGACTTGATCGGCAAGGTTATTCTGACCTTGCCCACGCACCTGATTTTCGGAAACGGGGAAGAAAGTCGATGATCCCATGAAGACAAAAATAAACGATATTGAGCCCGAAATGAGAAAGCTGCTTGCAGGTTTACTGGTCGTTCTAGCTCTCTTTGCTTCTGTGATCGGTTATATCGTTTTTGATCGACTAGATGCAGAACTATTCAGTCATGGAGCTGTTCCAGTTCCATATTCGCTCGGATTCACGTTCTTGTTGGCAGGCTTTAGATTCGTGCTTGGATATCTGATCCGCAAATCAACACCGGCAGCCAACATCATCATCGCGTGGCCGATCGTTCATTTGGGTGTCTTATTCATTTCGTTATTGATCGGACAATTTCTGGAAATCGTGCTGGTCGTCGTGTTCTATACCCTTGTGGTGTTGCCGATTAATTTGATTGGCGAAAGTATTTCGCTGGGATTCCAGCTAAACAAATGGTTTGTCTCAAGTACCGAAGAAAAAATGCTGCTCATTGGGTTCAGTTTGTTGAACCTCGCGGTTATTATCTATGTCATTCATGAGATTTCGAATGAATATCTGGCTAAGCTTTTCTAAAAAACATCAAAATGGAACAAAAAGAACCTCTCGGATTTTCGAGAGGTTCTTTCCATTTCGATAGCGGCTTCGAGAGAATCAAGAACTCTTCGCCGCCAAAACCGCGTGCCGCTCCAGGTGCCGGCTGCGGATGAGCAGCGCGGCTCCGATCAGCATCGCGCCGTTGATGACGAACACCCAGCGGATCGGCAGGATGCCGCCGAGCACGCCGCCGATGATCGGGCCCATCATCGTGGCGAGCTGCGTCGCCGACTGGTTGAGCGCGAAGGCGCGGCCGCGGAATTCCGGCGCGGTCACTTTGACGATGAGCGCGTTCAGCGCCGGATAGACGCCCGCGAAGCAGAGGCCATACAGGAAGCGGAGCGCGCCGAACGCGACGAAGTCATGGACGAAGAACTGAAGCAGGTTGCCGATGCCGCCGCCCATGAGGCCGATGACGAGCACGTTGGTGTAGCCGATGCGCGGGCCGAACTTGCCCCACTGCGGAGCGGCGATGAGCGTGGCGATGCCGACGGCGGAGAACACGAAGCCCGCGACGAGGCTGGCATTGCCCTCGTTGCCGCCGAGATCCATCATGTAGACGGTGAGCAGCGGCTCCAGGATCATGACGGAGAACGTGCCGAGCGCGACGAGGCCGAGCATCGTGACGAAGACGCGGTTCGAGAACGCCTCCTTGAGGTCGGCGCGGATCGGCGAGCGCACGGCCTGGCGGTTGAACTTATGCTCTTTGACGAAAAAGACGGCGATCAGCGCCGAGACGAGCACGATGCAGCCGGAGAACAGGAAGCTCTCGCGGTTGCTGAAGTAATGGCTGACGACGCCGCCGATGAGCGGGCCGATGATGCCGCCGGTCGCCCCGGACGTCGCCATGATGCCGAGCGCGTAGCCGGCCTTGCTCTCGGGCGTGTTGGTGCCGACGAGCGCGATCGCCGCGGGCACGTAGCCGGCAAGCAGGCCTTGGCCGATGCGCAGCGCCAGGAACAGATAGGGATCATGGACGAAGTAGGTCGCCATGTACAGCGCGGCGAGCGCGAAGCCGGAGCGGATGAGCATCGGCCTTCGTCCGTATTTGTCCGAGAGGGAACCCCAGTACGGGGCGATCAGGGCGCTGGCGAGGAAGGTGATGCCGAACGCGATGCCTGACCAGAGCGTCAGATGGCTCGTGACGCCGAGATCGTTGCGCAGGAACATCGGCATGAAGGGGATGGAGATCGAATAAGCGGTGCTGCAGAAAAAGACGCCGGTCCATAGGACGATCAAGTTGCGCTTCCATAAATAAGTGTCTGCCATAAAGGCGCTTCAGATCCTTTCCAGGGCTGGCCGGACCCGGATCGTAGCCGAGAATAGGGAGGCTCCACGACCTCTCCGAACGAGAAGAAAAACCGTCTCCGAGGAGACGAGATAAACCTAATCCGCACACTTCCGTCCTCTATATTGTACTCCTCCCCTCTGGATATTCCAACCCGCGACGGGAAAAACGGGCATCCGCCAAAAGGCTAGCCGGCTGGCCGATCCGGCAGAAGGTCCGATTAGGAGCCGCCTCGATTCGGTAATAATACGGAAACAGGCTGGAGAGGAAAGGAAGAGGAACCGATGCGATATGATGCGCTCATCGTCGGAGGCGGACTGGCCGGGCTCAGCGCCGCCGTGCAGCTCGGACGGTACAATCACCGCGTGCTTGTCGTCGATTCGGAGGACGGACGCTCGAGCTTCTGCCTCCGCTACCACAACCTGATCGGCTGGACCGACGGCGTCAGCGGGCCGGAGCTGCGCAAGGCGGGGAGAATCCAGGCGGAGAAGGCCGGCGTGCGCTTCGTCAAGGACAAGGCGGTGCGCGCCTTGGCGCTCGACGGGGAAGGCTTCGCCGTGCACGGGGAGTCGGGCGAGACGTACGAGGGCCGGCGGCTGCTGCTCGCGACCGGCGTCATGGACCGGCTGCCGCCGCTCGAGGGCTTGCGGCCATGTCTCGGCATCAGCGTCTACGTCTGCCCGGACTGCGACGGCTACGAGCTGACGGGACGGCGCGCGATCGTCATGGGCTCGGGCGATGCCGGCGCTTCGATGGCTCGCATCCTGGCCTATTGGACCGAGGATCTGGTGTACATCAACCATGAACGCAAGGAAGTGTCCGCGGAGCTGCGGGACAAGCTGGGGGAAAAGGGCATCCGCATCGTGGACGAGTCGATCGCCGAGCTGGACGCGGAAGGCGACCAGCTGCGCGGCGTGCGGCTGGCGGGCGGGGAGTGGATCGAGGGCGGCCGCGCGTTCGTCGCCTTCGGCGGCAACGAGGTGCGCTCGCAGCTGGCGGAGCAGCTCGGCGTGAAGCTGCATGCCAACCGCCACATCGAGGCCGATCCGCGCACGAAAATGACGAACGTGAAGCATGTGTGGGCGGCCGGCGACGTGCTCGCCCACTCGGAGCAGGCGTCGATCGCCATGGGCGACGGCTCGCAGGCGGCGATCTGGATGCACAAGAGCCTCGTCGGCCGCGAGGGCAGCGAGCTGCTGCAGCCGCTGCGGGATGCGGTGGAGCATGTGGCGGGCAAGGGCTGAGAGGCCGGTCGGGGAATTGCTGTTGGATGAGAAAAAGAACCGACTCCTTGGAGCGGTTCTTTTTGTCTTTCAAGGCTGGATCTCCTCGAATGTGCAATTCCAGCTTGCGGCAGTCAAACGCGCCGGCTTTCCTGCGCGAGCCGGGCGGCGTTGGCGCGCCAGCGCTCGATCGCCGGACTGCGGCGGAGCGTGAGCGCCGACAGCGCGGAGACGAAGGCGAGGCGTAGATAGGCTCCCCTGAAAATGTCGAGCGCAGAGAAGACAGGATCCTTTTCGATAATGCGGAACGATGACGCAGCGCTGGGACGGCGGGCAGTCGACGCCATGGCAGTCAGCCTCCTTAAATCGAGAATTGTCTGAATTATAACATATCGACCAGCACCTTCCATATGGGGCGCGACTGATCTTCCCTTTTCCAGAGGCCGAGGGTACAATGAAGCTCCTGGAACGTTTGTTTGGCTGTTGGAGCTCCAGGAACTCCGCACGCGAGGGGGAACTTCAGGCGATGGCCTTTATGTTCAAGGCAGGCGACTATCCCGAGAAGCCGGGCTGCTATCTGATGCGCGATGAGCAGGAACGGCTGCTGTACGTCGGAAAATCAAAGAATCTAAGGAGCCGCCTGCGGTCCTATTTCCATACGAACCACAAGAGCAAGCGGCTGCGGGAGCTGGTGGCGAACATCGCCCGCATCGAGGTGCTGCTCGTCAACAACGAGACGGAGAGCCTGCTGCTCGAGAACAATCTCATCAAGATCCACAAGCCTCCGTACAATCGGGCGCTCAAGAAGGACAACAGCGGCTACGCCTACCTGATGCTCACCGACGAGGAGATTCCGCGTCTGGCGGTGCATTACCGCGACCGCAGGGAGCCGGAGGAGCGGATCGCCGCCACGGCGGCTCCGGGCAAGCGGTTCGGGCCGTTCGCGAGCGCGCGTTTCCGCAACGAGCTGCTGGAGTTCGTCGCCGACCACTACAAGCTGCGCTCTTGCACGAAGCTGCCCAAGCGGGCTTGCCTGCTGTACCATATCGGGCGCTGCGGCGGCATCTGCGAAGGCCATATGAGCCGCGAGGAGTACATAGAGCAGGTGCGCCAGGTGTCGGAGCTGCTGTTCGACGGGAGCAAGGATGCGCTCGTCGCCCGCATGTACGCCCAGATGACGGAGTACGCGGAGCAGCTCAAGTTCGAGAAGGCCCAGAACATGCTGAGCCACATCCGCAACCTGGAGAAGACGCCGGAGCAGCAGATCGTCGACCGGGAAACGGATCTGATGCAGGAGGTGCTTTACTTCGGCGAGGACACTGTGCTCGTGGCCAAGGTCCAGCAGGGCATGCTGCGCGAGCTGCAGCTGCATGGCCTTGATGGCGGCGGGGAGGCGGCCTGCGACCGCTTCCTGATCCGCCGCTACCGCGAGCAGCAGCTGCCGGACGAGCTGATCGTCAACCGCATCGCCGACCCGGCGGCCGTGCGCCGGGCGCTGCGGCGGCCTGCGGACCGCTCGCGGCCTGCGCTTGTCATCACGCTGCCGAAGCGCGGCTTGAAGCATTCGCTGCTCCAGCTGTGCAAGCAGAACTACGAGTTCCGCATGGAGGCGGCAGCGGCAGCGGCGGCCAAGCGTTGAAGAGGGCGCGAGGCGGGGCGGGAAGGGGACGAGACTGACTGGCGCGAGAAACGACGGCTAGGGCAGGGCGGGACACGATCCGCGCGGCTTCGGCGGAGCCTCTCCGAGGTAATGGAGAAGAAAAGGAGGGCTTGAGCGATGGCGCAGCCAATCATGCTAGTCACCGGCGGGAACGCCGGCATGGGTCTCGAAACGGTCATCGGACTGGCCCGCTCGGGAGCGAGGGTCGTGCTGCTGAGCCGCGATCCGGGACGCGGAGAGGCGGCTCGGGAGGAAGCGCTGCGGCGCAGCGGGCCTGGTCCGGCGGACATCGAGCTGATGACCGCCGACCTCGCCTCGCTGGCGAGCATCGAGGCTTTCGCGGAGCGGTTCCACAGCCGCTACCCGCGGCTCGACGTACTCGTGAACAACGCCGGAGTCGTCACGATTCGGCGCGAGGAGACGGAGGACGGCTTCGAGCGGATGCTCGGCGTCAACCATCTCGGCCATTTCGCGCTGACCGGGCGCCTGCTGCCCGCGCTGCTCGCAGCCCCGGCGGCGAGAATCGTCGTCGTGTCCTCCGGGGCGCATAAGGCGGGGCGGATTCACGATCCCGACCCGCATCTGCGCAAAGGCTTCAACGTGGTCAAAGGCTACGCCCAGTCCAAGCTTGCGAACCTGCTGTTCACGCTGGAGCTGCGCGAGCGGCTGCGGGAGACGGCGGTCCGCGCCCATGCGCTCCATCCTGGAGCGGTGGCGACAAGCCTCGGCGTCAGCCGGGAAACCGGCTTCGGGCGCGGTGTCTACAAGCTGCTGCGGCCGTTTTTCCAGACGGCGGAGGAGGGGGCCGCGACGGCGATCCATCTGGCGCTGTCCGAGGAGGGCGGCCGCGAGGGGAGCTTGTACTACGCCGACAGCAAGCCGCTGCGGCCCGCCGCCAAGGCGGAGGATCTCGACGCGGCCCGGCGCCTGTGGGCATGGAGCGAGCAGCAGACGGGCGTGCGCTGGGACTGAGGCTTTGACGAGGCTTTGACGGCGGATGGGCGGCAGATGGACGAGGATGGACGGCAGATGGACGGCGGATGGGAGAGGATGGAAGATGATGGAAGAGGATGAACCGCGGATGGCCGCGGAGCATGAAGTAAGAGCGAGCTGCTCCCGGCAGCCCGCTCTTTTATTGTTGCATGCCCTTGCCCGATGCCGGATTCCTAAGTGCTCGATCCTGCCGGCTACGCTGAGGGCGGCTTTGCTAACGACGACTGAGACGCTTACAGGCCGTTTTTTCGCCTATGCGGATTTCTAACGACGGCTCAGACGCTTAAACCCGCCCGCTTCTCGTTTTTGCAGGCTTTTGAGGAGTTTTGCTGCATCTAAGCGTATCACGAGTCGTTGCATTTTTCGGAGTCGTGATTTAGCCCCTCTAACAATCTGATCCGTCGTTAGCCTGTGGCGGCGCGCCTAAGGACGGATGCCGTGGGCAACTGGTAACGGCTTCAGATTGGCAAGTGTCTGCGACTGTGAAACAGAGCCGACGCCATCAAGGCAAGCTGCGGGCAAACCGCAGGCAAGCTGCGGGCAAGCCGCAGGCAAGCTGCGGGCAAGCCGCAGGCAAGCCGCAGGCAAGCTGCAGGCAAGCTGCAGGCAAGCCGCGGGCAAGCTGCGGGCAAACCGCTCCGGTTCCCTCGGGCGGCGACTTGCCCTCATGGCAGGCCGCGGATGAATTGCTCCAGCTCCAGCTGGAAGCGGTCGGCTTCGTCCTGGAACAAGCCGTGGCCGCTCTTGGCGAACCGGACCGCCGACGCGCCCGGTATGGCGGCGGCCAGTCCTTGGGCTGCCTCGGGCGTAACGACCCGGTCGTGGGCGCCGTAGAACACCACCGTCGGAACGGCGATTCGGGTGAGCTCCTCCGCGCTCGTCCGCTCCTGCTGCATGGCGCGGGCGAGGCCGAGCGTCGCGCTAAGCGGACTGTCCATCGCGAGGCCGGAAAACCAGCTCATATACTCCGGGCTGTGGTAGCGGTAAAAAAGCTGGCGGGCGAACTCCGCCGCCATCTGCGGCCGGTCGAGCCGGGCGTGGCGGATGAGCCGCTCGAGCCGTCCGCTCGCCTCGTCGGCTGTCGGAGCATCCGGCTGGAGCAGGGACGGCGCGGCCGGCGAGATCAGCAGCAGGCCGCTGACGCCGCTGCCCGCGTGCCGGCTCATGTAGCGGACGGCCGTCGCGGCTGCGGAGGAAAAGGCGGCAAGCGCGAAGCGCTCCAGTCCGAGCGCATCGACGATGCGCCGCAGGTCGTCGGCAAGCCGGTCGCTGCCGTAGCCGTCCGCCGGCGCGTCGGAGCGGCCGAAGCCGCGCAGGTCCGGCGCGACGCAGCGGATGCCGGCTTCCGGCAGCAGCGCCAGCTGGCGATCGAACATGCGATGGCTGAGCGGCCAGCCGTGGAGGAGCAGCACGGTCTGGCCGCCGGCAGGGCCGGACTGATGGGCATACAGCGAGACGCCGTCGTCGGTCGGCACCCAGGTCATGGAAAAAGCCTCCTTTTCACGAGATCGTCTGTTACTGTATGAGCCGTCCGGCCCGCATATGAGCGCCTGCGGCCGGCAGGCTTCCCGGCAGGCAGCCTGGCAAGGGAAGGTGGCCGCAAGCCTGCTCGGCTTCGGACGGAGGCCGCCGCCGCAGGATGATGGGATCGGATCGGGCTTGCCGAAGTTGATCTTTTCGCATCGCTTGGGCATATAATGGATGACAAGCCCTGACCTGCGCGGAGCGAGGCGCCAGTCGCGCCATGGACGAAACGAACGATGAGCCGAAAGGGGGATGGCGGTGAATAGAAGCTTCGATTCCGGTGGCGGAAGCCGGCTGGGCGGGCAGGAGCCTGAAGAGCGCTCGGACCGTCCGGCCCGCGCCCGAGAGGACGTGCCGGAGAATCCGAGCCATCCGGCCCGCGCCCGAGAGGACGCGCCGGGGAATCCGAGCCGTCCGGCCCGCGCCCGAGAGGAGATGCCGCAGAATCCGAGCCGTCCGACCCGCGCCCGAGAGGACGCGCCGGTGAATCCGAGCCGTCCGACCCGCGCCCGAGAGGACGCGCCGGAGAATCCGAGCCGTCCGGCCCGCGCCCGAGAGGACGCGCGGGAGCGTCCGCCCGGTCCGGACCGCGCCCCAGAGAGAGCGCCGGAGCGTCCGCATCGACTCCGCCGGGCCCGAGAGAGCGGGCCGAGGCGCATCTGGCCGCGCCTGCTCGCCGTGCTGCTGTACGCGGCGCTGCTCGCGCTCGTCTGGTACGAGCGCGAGGCGATCTCGGCCTGGCTGGCCGGAGCGCGGCCGGCGCCGCTGCCGATGCTGGCGGCGGCGTTTGCGCTGGCGTTTTTCCCGGTGTTCCCGTACGCGGCCGTCATCGCCACGCTCGGCTATCTGTTCGGCGCGCTCGGAGGCGGCGTCATCAGCCTGAGCGCCACCTGGCTCGCATGCCTCGCATCCTACGCGGGCTTCCGCCTGCTGTTCCGCGACCGCGGCCGCGCCTGGCTGGAGCGGACCGGCCGGCTCGATCGGCTCGTGCGGCTGACGGAGCGCAGCCCGTTCCTGTTCGTGCTCGTCGCGAGGGTCGTGCCCGTCGTGCCGGAAATGACGGTCGACGCCTACGCCGCGCTCACCGGCATCCGGCTGCGGACCTATGCAGCGGCCTCGCTGCTCGGCAAGGCGCCCGGCATGCTGTTCTTCGCCACGCTCGGCGGCAGCGGCGGCAGCGGTCCGCTGCGGATCGGCGCGCTCGTGCTCGCTTACCTGGCGTTCCTCGCGGCGGTCTTCATCGCCTACCGGATGCTGACTGCTCGTCCCGCCTCTCCTCCGGAAGCCGACTGACTGAGCGGGCGCTCGCGCGGGCATGAAAAGCCTGAAGAGGAGGCCTCGAACGACTCGCATCCTTGGGAGGAGCGACATCATGGAATACATGCCGCGCTGGATGGCCGGCAAGCTGCCGGCGCATGGGAATGGCAAGCAGGAAGGACGCGGCGGCGATGCCGAAACAAGCCGGGACTGGCCTGGCGGAAAACGAAAAGCAGAAAAGTGAAAAAGCGGAACACGATAAGCCGAAAGCCGAAAGCCGAAAGCCGAAAGTCGAAAGCGCAGAAGCGGGAGCCGGGCCAGCCTGGCGCCGCGCCGCAACGAAGAAAAAAGAAAGGCTGGGGGAGCATGGGGTTGACGGAAACGAGCGAGAAGGAATTCATGGCGATCGGAAGGCTTCACCGCCAGGAGGCGGTCTTTTTTGCGACGCCGCTGTGCGGCACCTGCAAGGTAGCCGAGCGCATGCTGGAAATCGCCGCGGCCGCGCCGGGGACGATGCCGGTGCAGAAGCTGAACGTGAACTTTGCGCCGACGCTGCGGGAGCGGTGGAAGATCGCCAGCGTGCCGGCGCTCGCGCTGCTGGAGGACGGCGTCCCGTACCGGATCGTCTATGCGATGAGGTCCGCGGGCGACCTGTACGAGGCTCTGAGACAAAAGCGGCAGGACCAGCCGCACGGTTGAGGCCGACGATAGGAAAGCATTCGACATCATTCGCGTTAATCTACCTGACATATTGGGTGGATTTTTTTCTATTTATGGGAAAAAAGTCGCATAAATGAGCCCGGATTTATTTTTTTATTCAAAATATCGGAGGGTTAGGTTATGATATTTGACACGACCATGACGTTTTATCGAGTTCATGGCCTAGAGGTAGTTCAAAATTCCGAATGGGAGGCCAGGCATGATCTCTTTCCGGCAGGTCAACAAGCATTACGGCAGCTTTCACGTGCTGAAGGACATCGATCTGGATATCGCCGAGGGCGAGGTCGTCGTCATCATCGGCCCTTCGGGCTCCGGCAAGAGCACGCTGCTCCGCTGCATCAACCGCCTGGAGGACATCTCCGGCGGCAGCCTTACCATCGGCGGCGTCTCCGTGCATGACAAGACGACGGACATCAACGCGCTGCGCCGTGGCATCGGCATGGTATTCCAGCATTTCAACCTGTACCCGCATCTGAAGGTCATCGACAACATCACGCTCGCGCCGGTGCAGGCCGGCAAGGTGAGCAAGGAGGAAGCGCGGCGCACGGCGATGCACTACCTGGAGAAGGTCGGCATCCCGGACAAGGCGGAGTCCTATCCGTCGGAGCTGTCGGGCGGCCAGCAGCAGCGGGTGGCGATCGCCAGGGGGCTCGCGATGAAGCCGAACGTCATGCTGTTCGACGAGCCGACGTCGGCGCTCGATCCGGAGGTCATCGGCGAGGTGCTCTCCGTCATGAAGCTGCTGGCCAAGGAAGGCATGACGATGGCCGTCGTGACGCATGAGATGGGCTTCGCCCGCGAGGTCGCGGACCGGGTCGTCTTCATGGACGAGGGCCGCATCGTGGAGCAGGCCGCTCCGGCCGACTTCTTCCGGCAGCCTGAGCAGCCGCGGGCGCGCGACTTCCTGAGCCGCGTCATCAACCATTAGCACGAGATCGAAAGGGGACGAGAAAAGATGAGAAAAAGAAGATGGCTTGGCGCAGGGGCATCCCTGCTGCTGCTGGCGACAGTCGCCCTGACCGGATGCGGCGCGAAAAACGAGCCGGCGTCGACGAATACGGGCGGCTCGGCGTCGACCGCTCCGGCAGACGATGGCTCCGCCGTGCAGGCGATCAAGGACCGCGGCAAGCTCGTCGTCGGCGTCAAGTTCGACACGAAGCTGTTCGGCCTGAAGGATCCCGGCAGCGGCGAGGTCGAAGGCTTCGACATCGACGTCGCGCGCGCGATCGCCAAGAAGATCCTCGGCGACGAGACGAAGCTCGAGCTCAAGGAAGTGACGAGCAAGACGCGCATCCCGATGCTCGACAACGGCGAGATCGATCTCATCGTGGCGACGATGACGATCAACGAGGAGCGCAAGACGCAGGTCGACTTCTCGGATGTGTATTTCCACGCCGGCCAGTCGCTGCTCGTCAAGAAGGGCAGCGCGATCAAAAGCATCGACGACGTGACCAAGGACACCAAGGTCATCGGCCAGAAGGGCGCCACCTCGATCAAGAACATCGAGGAGAAGGTGCCGGGCCTGCGCGTGCAGCAGTACGAGAACTACCAGGAGGCGTTCACCGCGCTCAAGGCCGGCAAGGGCGAGGTGCTGACGACCGACAACGCGATTCTGTTCGGCATGAGCCAGCAGGATCCGGAGTATGTCGTCGTCGGAGGCACGTTCACCGACGAGCCTTACGGCATCGCCGCCAAGAAGGGTAATGCCGATCTCGTCGCCGCCGTCAACGAGACGCTCAAGGAACTGAAGGACAGCGGCGACTACGCGGCCCTCTATGAGAAATGGATGGGCGAGAAGCCGCCGGAGGAATAACGGATGGACTTCTCCTTTGTCGGCTCCTACTCCGGAGATTTCCTCGAGGGCTTTAAGAATACGATCTACGCCAGCCTGCTCGGGCTGGCCGGCAGCTTTGTCCTCGGCCTCGTGCTCGCCGTCATGCGCATCGCGCCGTGGAAGGCGCTGCGGGCGATCGGCACGGCGTACGTCGAGTTTTTCCGCAACATCCCGCTGCTGCTCGTCGTGTACATCTTCTACCTCGGCCTGCCGTCGCTCGGCGCCGATCTGGACGGCTTCGCCTCCGGCACGCTCGGCCTCATGATCTACACCTCGGCGTTCATCGCCGAGGCGGTGCGGGCCGGCATCCAGTCGGTCCCGGCCGGGCAGATGGAGGCGGCGCGCTCGACCGGCCTCAGCTACGTGCAGGCGATGCGGCTCGTCATTCTGCCGCAGGCGGTGCGCATCGTCATTCCGCCGATCACCAACCAGTTTCTGAACCTGGTCAAGAACTCGTCGATTCTCGGGGTCGTCGCTGGCTTCGACCTGATGTACTTCGCCGACAACGTCAACAGCTATACGTTCCAGACGATGGAGACCTATATGGTCGCGGCGGCGTTCTATCTGATCCTGACCGTTCCGCTGGCCTATGCGACCAACGTGCTTGAGCGCAAGCTGGCGCGGACGGGCTAGAGAGGAGGAATCGGCATGGACTTCGCAGGCGCATTCAGCTCCGACAATTTGCTATTCCTGCTCAAAGGCTTCGGCATGACGCTTATCGTCGCCGCCGTCGCGATCGTGCTCAGCTTCATCCTCGGCACGGCTCTCGGCCTCATCCGCTACAGCCGGATCAAAGGGCTGGGGACGCTGACGATGCTCGTCGTCGAGACGATCCGCAACCTGCCGCTGCTGCTCATCATCTTCTTCGTCAAGTTCGCCTTGCCGGAGGTCGGCATCCAGCTGTCCACGTTCTGGGCGGCGGTCGTGGCGCTGACGCTGTTCGAAGGCGCGATGATCAGCGAGATCGTGCGCAGCGGCTTGCAGTCGGTCAATAAAGGGCTCGTGGAGGCGGCGCGCTCGTCGGGCCTCACCCAGGCGCAGACGCTGCGGCATGTCGTGCTGCCGATCGGGATGCGCCGCATGGTGCCTCCGCTCGTCAGCCAGTTCATCTCGCTGCTCAAGGATACGTCGCTTGCGGTCGTCATCTCCTTGCCGGAGCTGATGCACAGCGCCAACATCGTCTACGGGCACGACGTATCGTACGTGTTCCCGGTGCTGCTGCTCGCGGCCGTGCTGTACTTCGCCGTCAATTACAGCCTCTCGCTGCTGTCCAAGCGGCTGGAGAGCAACGAAGGCGCGCGCCGGCGTACGCCCGGCGCGGGCAAGGGCAAGCCGGCGGCGCCGGCTGCCACGGCCAAGGCGCAGGCTTGAATCGACAGGAAAGGCGTTCTTTGCGCCACGAACGGGACGAAGAGGGGGGTCTCCCTTCTTCGTCCCGTTTGCGTTGCGCTGGCGGCGGCGCTTTTTGAAGCGGCAGACCGACAGATCCCGTAGACAGCTTCCGTGCAGCGAGCCTACAATGAAAGAGCGTCGCCGCCCGGCGGCGGCACCTAATTCTACCTAACAAATGAGGTCGGCTAAGATGAGCTGGGAACTATTCGTCTGGATCGCGGCAGGCGGCTTCCTGGCGGCCTTCGTCGACTCTGTCGTCGGAGGCGGCGGGCTCGTCTCGGTGCCCGTGCTGATGTCGGCGGGACTGCCGCCGCATCTGGCGCTCGGCACGAACAAGCTGGCCGGCACGATGGGCTCGCTGACGAGCATGCTGGCCTTCCTCCGCTCGGGCAAGATCGAGGGCCGGATCGTGCGGCGCCTGTTCCCGCTGACCGTCGCCGGCGCGGCCGGCGGCACGCTGCTGCTCCAACTGCTGCCGTCCGACTGGCTGCGCCCGCTCGTCGTCGTCCTGCTCTCGCTCATCACGGTCTATACCGTATTCAAGCGCAGCTGGGGCGTCGACGGCCAGGCGCGGCGGGCGTTCACCCGCCGCTCGGCGGCGCTGATCGCCTGCGCGGCGTTCGCGCTCGGCGGGTACGACGGCTTTTTCGGTCCGGGCACGGGCTCGTTCCTGATCTTCGTGTTCCTGATGGCCGGATACGACTTCGTGCGGGCCGCCGGCAACGCCAAAGCGCTCAACTTCGGCAGCAACGTCGCCAGCCTGGCGACCTTCGCCCTGCTGCAGAGCATCGACTGGACGATCGGCCTCACGATGGGCGCCTTCATGGTGCTCGGCTCGCTCGCCGGCTCGCGCCTGGCGATCCGGCGCGGAGCCCGCTACGTGCGGCCGCTGTTCATCGCCGTCAGCACGCTGCTGCTCCTGCGGCAGGCCTGGGAGCTGCTGCGCGGCTGAACCAGCCTTACCATCCTATTGAAAAGGGGATTTTGCTCATGGCGCTTGCGCAAACCAGTTTCTTCTCCGACGTGCTCGGACTGAGCTGCTCGATGAACGTCATTTTGCCGCAGCAGACGAAGCGGCAGATCGGACTGGAGGGCAAGGCGGCCGACGGCCGCTTCCCGGTGCTCTACCTGCTGCACGGCTTGTCCGACGACCACTCGATCTGGCTGCGCCGCACGTCGATCGAGCGTTATGCGGCCCAGTACGGCCTGGCGGTCGTCATGCCGGCCGTGGCGCGCAGCTTTTACACGGACATGAAGGTCGGCCACCGCTACTGGACGTTCGTCAGCGAGGAGCTGCCCGAGATCGCGGGCGCGCTGTTTCCGCTGTCGGACCGCCGCGAGGATACGTTCGCCGCAGGCCTCTCGATGGGCGGCTACGGCGCGTTCAAGCTGGGACTGGCTTGTCCGGACCGCTTCGCGGCGGTCGCCAGCCTCTCGGGCGGGCTCGACATTCGCGGCCGTTACGACAGGGCCGGCGTGGTGGCTCTCGCCGAGGTCGAGTCGATCCTCGGCAAGCGGGAGGAAGCCGTCGGCGGGCCGAATGATTTGTTCGCGCTTGCGGAACAGCTGTCCAGCCTTCCGAAGGCACGGCAGCCGCTCCTGTACCAGTGCTGCGGCACGGAGGATTTCCTCTACGGAGAAAATGTCGCCTTCCGCGAGCATGCCCGGTCGCTCGGCCTGCCGCTGACGTACGAGGAAGGCCCCGGCGAGCATGAATGGGGCTACTGGGACGCGCAGATCCGGCGCGTCCTGGAATGGCTGCCGCTGCAGCAGCTCTGATGCCTCTGCGGACTGCGGGGGCTGGATTGGTCCGCTGCGCCAGAGCCGGCTCCTCGCCGCGCGGCAACAGAAAAAGCTGCTTCCATCGCCCTTTCGGGCGGCGGAAGCAGCTTTTTTAATCCGTTTATCGATCCAAGGAATCGTTACAGCACGCGGCGGGCCGTCGTGTAGTTGTTGCTCCACCAGCCGGAGTTGATCGTGTCGATCGTCACCCCTGGCTTGCCGTACGTGTGGATGATCTTGCCGCCGCCGATATACATGCCGACATGGGAGATCGGGGAGTAGAAGAATACGAGGTCGCCGGCCTTCAGATTGCTCTTGGAGACGTACTTGCCGACCTTCGATTGGGCTTTGGACGTGCGCGGCAGGTTGATGCCGGCTTTTTTATAGGCGTATTTCATCAGGCTGGAGCAGTCGAAGTATCTCGTCGTGCTCGTGGAAGCGCCGAATTTATAAGGCGTGCCCATCTGGCTGCGCGCTGCGGAGACGACGGTGGAGGCTTTGGAAGAGGTCGACACTTCGGCTGCGGCAGCGCTGGTCGCGGGAAGCGCGACCGATCCGGCAATGGCGATGGACAGCGCGATCGCTGCAGCGGCAAGTTTTTTCGTGAACGATTTTCCGATGATGTAGTTCATGATGTCTATTCCTCTTTTCGTTTGAATGTAAGGGGATTCCCGTGGGCCCTGACCGCCGCTTGGGGTCGGCCGAGCTGCTTGCTGATCCGGTGAGACAACCATACCACATCGATTTGTTGCCAAGCCTTTCCTCTGAGATGCCAAGGCGAGCGCTGCCAAGGGATTCGGTCCGTTTGTGAGAAAAAAATGAGAATGCTCTCATGCGCGATTCAAGCTGCAACCTTTTGCTTGCGGCCGTTTTTCGTCTGCCGTTAACGTTCGTCAATAGGCGGGACAGGGCCGATGGTCCTACACTGAAGACTCCTGTGAAAAACGATGGACAAGCAAGGAGGGTGCCGCTAGATGAGGAGAAGAAAACGAAGGCCGGGGCTGCTGGCGCTGGCGATCGCCGCCGCTGCGGGACTGGCGTGGGGAGGCCAGGCCGCGGCAGCGGTGAAGATGGAGGTTTTGCCTCCTACCTCCGACTTTCCCGCTGCGCTAAGCGGAATCCGGGCAAGCTCGGCCCGCGGAGGCAGCGAGATCGTGGCGACGGGAGGACAGCATGCTTCGAACAACGGGTTCGCGCCGAGCTCGTACCGGTTCGATCCCCGCACGCTCACCTGGTCGCCGTTCGGCAGCCCGCTCCAGCTCGCCTATCATCAGCAGTCGGAGCTGAGCGGCGGCAGCGTTCTCGTGACGGGCGGGAACTCTTTCCGCGACAGGATCGGCTATGTCTATACCGACGAAGCCCGCTTGTACAATCCGGCGACAGGCTTATGGACTTCGGCGGCTCCGCTGCCGAAGACGATGCTGGGCAACGCGCAGTCGACGCTGCGGGACGGTCGCGCCATGATCGCCGG
Organism: Paenibacillus sp. B01; assembly: GCF_009649995.1. NCBI lineage: Bacteria > Bacillati > Bacillota > Bacilli > Caryophanales > Paenibacillaceae > Paenibacillus > Paenibacillus sp. B01. The sequence goes on from NZ_CP045802.1 coordinate 1,147,950, forward strand.
CGGCTCCAACGAGATTTACTCGGCAGGCCGGAGCGAGACGTATGACGACGTGTATCTGTACGATCCGGCCCGCGACGCCTGGAGCGAGGGCTCGCCGCTGCCGATTCCCGTCTATGGAGCGGCGCAAAGCACGCTGAAGGACGGCAGAGTGCTGCTGACCGGGGGGTTGAGCGGGTATGCCTATTCGTTCAACAGCTATCTGTACGACCCGGCTCTGGACGGATGGAGCAAGACGGCCTCGCTGCCTTACGACGGCTGGGACATCTATTTCCGGCATGCCCAGCTGACGCTCGACAACGGGCTTGTCCTTGTCATGGGCAACCGGAATTTCTCCCTCTACGATCCGTCGACGGGGAAATGGAGCCTGGACAGCCCCAACGTCGGCCGCTTGTCGAACGCCAGCCTGGTGCAGGCAGGAGGCAAGGTGTTCGTCATCGGCGGCTACAACGAAGACACGTACGAGCTAAGCCGCAAGGTTTACCAGCTTACGTTCGACTTCGAGCTGCCGACGTCGCCGGTTCTGTCCGGAGCGCCGGGAGGCTGGACGAATGCCGGGGAAGTGACGGTGTCCGTCGTGCCGGGCACGGACGGAGAGAGCGGCGTCGCCCGGACCGAATATCGGCTGAGCGGCGCGACGGTCCAGGATTGGACGGAAGTGCCGGCTGAAGGGACCTTCGTCATAACGGCGGAAGGACAGACGACGGTCGAGGCGCGCACGATCGACCAGACTGGCAACGCCAGTCCGCTGGCAAGCTCCATCGTGCGGATCGACCGCACGGCGCCGGGCGCGCCGACGGTGACGCCGGGCGCAGCCGGCTGGAGCAACGCGGCGAGCGTCAGCGTGACGGTGGCGGCGGGAGCGGACAGCGGCGGCTCGGGCGTCAGCCGGACGGAGTACCGGCTGACGGGAGCGACGACGCGAGTCTGGACCGCCTACAGCGGCGGCCCGGTGGCGGTGAGCGCGGAAGGCGAGACGACCGTCGAGGCGCGCACGGTGGACGGCGCGGGGAATGTCAGCTCTGCGGGGACCGGCACGGTGCGGATCGACCGCATGGCGCCGGGCGCGCCGACGGTGACGCCGAGCGCAGCCGGCTGGAGCAACGCGGCGAGCGTCAGCGTGACGGTGGCGGCGGGAGCGGACAGCGGCGGCTCGGGCGTCAGCCGGACGGAGTACCGGCTGACGGGAGCGACGACGCGGAGCTGGACGGCCTATAGCGGTCCGGTGGCGGTGAGCGCGGAAGGCGAGACGACTGTCGAGGCGCGCACGGTGGACGGCGCGGGGAATGTCGGGTCGTCGTCATCCGCCGTCGTGCGGATCGACCGCACGGCGCCGGGCGCGCCGACGGTGACGCCGAGCGCAGCCGGCTGGAGCAACGCGGCGAGCGTCAGCGTGACGGTAGCGGCGGGAACGGACAGCGGCGGCTCGGGCGTCAGCCGGACGGAGTACCGGCTGACGGGAGCGACGACGCGGAGCTGGACCGCCTACAGCGGCGGCCCGGTGGCGGTGAGCGCGGAAGGAGAGACGACCGTCGAGGCGCGCACGGTGGACGGCGCGGGGAATGTCAGCTCTGCGGGGACCGGCACGGTGCGGATCGACCGCACGGCGCCGGGCGCGCCGACGGTGACGCCGAGCGCAGCCGGCTGGAGCAACGCGGCGAGCGTCAGCGTGACGGTGGCGGCGGGAGCGGACAGCGGCGGCTCGGGCGTCAGCCGGACGGAGTACCGGCTGACGGGAGCGACGACGCGGATCTGGACGGCCTATAGCGGCGGCCCGGTGGCGGTGAGCGCGGAAGGCGAGACGACTGTCGAGGCGCGGACGGTGGACGGAGCGGGGAACGCCGGTCCGTCGTCATCCGCCGTCGTGCGGATCGACCGCACGGCGCCGGGCGCGCCGACAGTGACGCCGGGCGCGGCCGGCTGGAGCAACGCGGCGAGCGTCAGCGTGACGGTGGCGGCGGGAGCGGACAGCGGCGGCTCGGGCGTCAGCCGGACGGAGTACCGGCTGACGGGAGCGACGACGCGAGTCTGGACCGCCTACAGCGGCGGCCCGGTGGCGGTGAGCGCGGAAGGCGAGACGACCGTCGAGGCGCGCACGGTAGACGGCGCGGGGAACGCCGGGCCGTCGTCATCCGCCGTCGTGCGGATCGACCGCACGGCGCCGGGTATTGCGACGATCAGCCAGAGCGTCGTCGGCTGGACTCGCGAGGCGGAAGTTCAGGTCAGCATCGCGCCGGGAACGGACGCGGCTTCGGGCGTTGCTCGCGTCGAATATCGACTTACGGCGGCAACCGTTCAAGATTGGACGACTTACACCGGCCCATTTGCCGTGACGGCTCCCGGCCAGACGACGGTGCATGCCCGGACCGTCGACCGGGCGGGCAATGTCGGGTCGCTCGTACTGGAGCCGATCCTCATCGACCGCGCCGCGCCGACCGCGCCGACGGTGACGCCGAGCGCGGTCGGCTGGACGAACGCGGCCAGCGTGAGCGTGACGGTAGCGGCCGGCACGGACAGCGGCGGCTCCGGCGTCAGCCGGACGGAGTACCGTTTGACGGGAGCGACGATGCTGGGCTGGACAACCTACAGCGGCCCGCTGACGGTAAGCGCGGAAGGCGAGACGACCATCGAGGCGCGGACGGTGGACCGGGCGGGCAACACCAGCCCGGCCGCATCGGCCGTTGTGAAGATCGACCGTACGGCCCCTGCGGCTCCACAGCTTCAGTCTCCGGCGGATGGCGCAAGCCTGAACACGGGCGAGATCGTGCTGGAAGGGATCGCCGAGCCGATGGCGATCGTCCAGGTGACGGTGAGCGGAGAATTGTGGGGAGAGGATGCGGCGGATGCGGAAGGCCGCTGGTCGCTCGCCGCTCCTGCGGCTTTGGCAGACGGCAGCTACTCGGTCGTGCTGCATGCTGCGGATGCGCTCGGCAACCGCAGCGGTCCGAGCGCGGCAAGAAGCTTCTCCGTAGACACGGAGGCTCCGGCGGCGCCGATCGTCCTCGATCCTGACCCGGATGCCTGGCTCCCCGCAGCGCCGGCAAGCTTCTCCGGAACAGCGGAGCCGGGCGCTCGAGTAACCGTTCTGCTGAACGATACGGTCGTCGGCGTCACTTACGCTGTTTACAACGGAATTCCCGGCGCATGGAGCCTGCCGGCTCCGAGCCCGCTCGCCGACGGAACATATCGGCTGAGCGCCGTGGCGGCGGATGCGGCAGGCAATGCCAGTCCGGAGTCCGAGCCTTCGGCGTGGACGGTGGATACAAGGCCTCCTGATGCGCCGTCCATTCTGCTGCCAGCAGCGGATAGCAGCTCGTCGATTGCCAGGCCGCTGCTCAGCGGCGTCGCGGAAAGCTTCGCGCAGGTCCGGCTGTATCTGGACGGCGAGAGCATCGGTACGATCCAAGCCGACGAAGCCGGAAGCTGGCGCTACGTCCCTGATCGCTCGCTCGAGCTGGGGACCTACGCCGTGCAAGCCCAGGCCGTCGATCGGGCCGGACACGCGAGCCCGCTGTCCGAGCCGCTGCGATTCACTGTCGTGTCGGGGAACTCCGGCTTGCGCGCGCTGGCCGTGACGGGACTGAAGCTGAACGAGACGGTGACGGAAACGACCTACCGCTACACAGCGAATGCTCCTTTTGAGATGGAGGAGGCGTACATCGAGGCTGAGCCGGCTCATGCCGGCGCATCGGTGCGGCTCGAGATCGGAGGCGCGCCTGCTCCGAATCCGCTGCTCCTCCGTGTCGGAGAGCAGACGGTGAGCCTTGTCGTGACGGCAGAGGACGGGACAACCGTCCAGGCTTATGAGCTGACGATCTACCGCGCCGAACCGCCGCCGACGCCGAAGCCCCCGGCAACACCGACGCCGGAGCCTCCGAAAACGCCGACGCCGGAACCTCCGGCAACGCCGACGCCGGAAGTGCCGGCAACGCCGACACCGGAACCCACGGGAACGCCGACGCCGGAGCCTCCCGCGACACCGAGCCCGGAGCAGCCAGGTACGCCTGCCCCGCCTGCGACAGCGACACCGAGTCCGCAGCCGGTTCCGACGGAGCCGCCGGACACGCCGGCGCCCAGTACGGCGCCTGCCGGACCGGCAGAGCCGACGCCAGGCGGCATGCCTGCCGAGACTCCTGCGCCGCCGCGCTGCGCTTCCGGCAACGCGGCGCCCTTTACGGATCTGAAAGGCCACTGGGCCTCGCAGGCGATTGCCGAAGCGTTCGGCTGCGGCATCGTGAGCGGCTTCGCGGACGGAACGTTCCGTCCGAACAACGGGCTGACGCGAGCGCAGTTCGCAGTCATGCTCCTGAACGCGCTGGAACCGCTGCCGGACGGCGCCGGTCCGCGATCCGGCGCCGACGTCGCGGCATCTTTCCGCGACGCGGCCCGAATTCCGGATTGGGCGCTGCAGGCGGTCGGTGAAGCTCGAGCGCGCGGCATCGTGCGCGGCTACGAGGACGGCACCTTCCGCCCGGACGCGGTCGTCACGCGCGCGGAAATGCTCGTCATGGCCGGCAACGCGCTGCGGCTGGAGCCGCTCGCTCAAGAGGCCGCCGCTTCGGCGCTGCGCCATGTGGCCGACCGCTCCCGCATTCCAGCCTGGGCGGCGGGCTACGTTTCCGCAGCGATCGAACGCGGCTTGGCTGGCGGCCGGCCGGACGGAAGCTTCGGCCCGGCTGCCGCGGCCACGCGTGCCGAAGCGGCGGTTCTGCTCATGCGGATGATGGATGCGCGCGACGGCTCTCCGTCGCTATAGCCGGCCCGCTGACAGTAAAATGCCGAATCATACTGACAAGCCCCGCCGTCGGGAAACGGCCCGCTTCAGTGGTAAATATACTACTGGCAAGCCCCGCCGCCGGGCTGCCTGAACGAGCCTCTTTCGCCAAAAAAAGGCTGTCCCTCCGTCGACTTCATCGACGGGAGACAGCCTTTTTCCTGTTGCGGCGATGCGCCGCGCTAATTCGCGTACAGCCGCTGGACGGCATCCTCGAAATCGGCTTCGCGCATGCGCGCGTCCTCGAGCTCTCCGTACGCCTCCAGCTTGCGCAGCACGTCCATGAAGCGGCTTTGCTCCAGGCTGCACTGGACGGTGAGCGTCCGCTCCTGGAGGCCGACTGCGGCGAGGCTTGCGGAGTCCAGCCGCTGCAGGGCGCTCCACGCCGCCTGCGCCTGCTCAAGCGTCCGGTACGTCGCCTCGATCGACGCCGGCATGCCGATGCGCGAGCGCAATCCGCCGATCGGCCCGTCGTAGCTGAGCGTGCCGTCCGTGAGCACGAGCACGCGGCCGCACAGCTGCTCGATGTCGTCCATGTCGTGGGTCGTCAGCAGGATCGTCGTGCCGAGCTCCTCGTTGATGCTGCGCAGCAGGGAGCGGATATCCCGCTTGGCGGAAACGTCGAGGCCGATCGTCGGCTCGTCGAGAATGAGGATGGGCGGCTCATGCAGCAGCGCGGCAGCGAGGTCGCCGCGCATGCGCTGGCCGAGCGACAGCTTGCGCACCGGCGTGTCGAGGAATTCGCCAAGCCGCAGCAGGCCGTCGAGCTCGGCAAGCCGCGCTCGGCGGCGCTGCGGATCCATGCGGTACATCGCGCCGAGCACCTCGAACGAGTCCCGCAGCGGCAGGTCCCACCACAGCTGCGTGCGCTGCCCGAACAGCACGCCGAGCGTGCGCGCGGTCTCGACCCGGCGGCGATGGGGATCGATGCCGCCGAGCCGGACCGAGCCCGAGCTCGGATGCAGGATGCCCGACAGCATCTTGATCGTCGTCGACTTGCCGGCGCCGTTCGGGCCGATGAAGCCGGTGAACTCGCCGGAGGCGATCGTGAAGCTGACGTCGCGCACCGCTTCCTTGACGAAGGTCGGTCCGCCGATCAGCGAGCGCAGTCCTTTGCGCGGACCGGGCTTTCGCAGCTTGAAGGACTTATGCAGATGGGCGGCTTCGATCATGAGAGACAGGCCTCCTTATTTGAATTGGAATCGGAATTGGATCGGAATTGGATTGGAATTGGAAGCGAAAGCGCTATTACGAGCCGGTGCTCTGATAGCTGCGCAGGCCGCGGCTCCACAGCCAGCCGCCTGCGGCCAGCGCCGCGGCGGAGGCAGCTGTGCTCAGCGCGAGCGTCCAGCCGCCGACAGCGCCTTTGAGAATGAACATCGCCGGCCAGTAATTGACGAAGGCGACGGGAAGGGCAGTCGAAAGCAGCGCTTTCAGCCATCCCGGATAGATCGACAGCGGATAGCGCACCGCCGTGTGGGCGGCATCCTCCGTCATGTTCTGCAGCACCTCGATCCGCGTCATCCAGAAGCCCATGGCCGCGGTCGCGAGCCCGATGCCGAACAGCAGCAGCGCTCCGTTCACGACGGCCGCCAGCGTAAGCGGCAGCGCGACCCACAGCTCGATCGCGCCGTCCCGCGCGAGCGCGGCCAAGCTGTAGGCGAGCATCGAGGCGCCGAGCAGCGTCTCTCCGACGCGGACCGAGAAGTTCCTCGTCATGAGCGCCAGCAGCACGGGCACGGGCCGCAGCAGCAGACCGTCGAGATCGCCGCTGACCAGGTATTTCTCCAGATGATGCACGTCGGAGGCCAATGAGCGGTACAGCGCCTTGGCCAGCACCAGCACCGCGTACAGGTAGGCGGACTCGGTCAGCGTCCAGCCCTGGATCGCGCCGAAGCGCGCGAGGATGACGGCGAGCAAGGAAAACTCCACCGACGCGATGACGGCAGAGGCGATCGTGCCGAACCAGAAGTTGAAGCGGTACTGCATGCTGCTGCGGAAGCTGAAGCGGATCAGCAGCAGGTGCATGGCGATCAGGCCGCGCACGGAGCGGAGCGTCGTCATCCTCCCTGCACCTCCGTTCGGCGGCGCATCGCGCCGGTGGCGGCGAAGCAGAGCGCGGTGAGCGCCGCGCACCAGGCCAGCGAGGGCAGCACGGCGGCGATGCCGTCCATCCCGAGATAGATGCGGGTCGGTATGTACTGCAGGGACGGGTAAAACGACCAGCGGCTCAGCCAGGCGAGCCAGCCGGGCAGCCATTCGATCGGGACGAGGAAGCCGGAGAACAGCATCAGCAGGGCGTTGTTGACCCAGTGCAGCCACATCGCCTCGGTCGTCCAGAGCGAGACGGCCCCGATCAGATACTGGATGCAGAGTGCCAGGTAGGCGGCGCATAGAAGCGCGGCGAAAAATGCGGCCGTCTCGGCGAGGCCGGCGGGCAGGCGCAGCGGGACAAGGAATACGTACAGCAAGTAGATCGGCAAGCTTTTGTACAGCAGCTGGTAAGCGATCGTGCCCCACTCGCGGCTCATCATGCTGTAGAACAGATGCACGGGACGAGCAAGCTCGATGGCGATCGCGCCGGTTCTCACCAGCTGCGGCATGCCAAGGCCGAACGTCGTGAACGAGGTGACCCAGAGCAGGCATTGGTTGAGGGCGACGTAGGAGACGAGCCCGCTGAGGCCGTACTCGCCGAGATCGCGGCCTTCGCCGATGCCGATCCAGATCGACAGGTAGATGAAGCCGAACATGGCGCTTGCTCCATTATGGAGCAGATGGGAAGCCCGATACTGCAGGTTGCGGGAAAAGCTGGCGCGCGCAAGCGCGAAAAAGACCATGAGGCACCTCATTTCGAAAGATCATCCTGAAATGTCCGGAAAATAAGGTGAAATGCGGCAGAGAGCGGAAAAACATCCTACCATCTTGATGGTGAGGATGGCAACAACTTTTTTTCGCGCGCATGGACGTACGGGGATTGGAGCAGATTAGGAAACATACGGAAGGAAGGAGGAGCCTGAATGTCGTTATGGCTCGAGATTATTCTGCGAACGCTGAGCTCGGTCGTCGTCCTGTTCCTCGTGACGAAGCTGCTCGGCAAGCGGCAGATCTCCCAGCTGTCCCTGTTCGAATACATTACCGGCATCACGATCGGCAACATCGCCGGCTACATCTCGCTCGACACCGATACAGAGTGGTACCTGGGGTTCGTCGCCATCGGCACCTGGACGATCGTATCCGTCGGCATCGAGTTCTGGACGCTCAAGAGCCGCTGGGTCCGCGGCATCGCGGACGGGCAAGGCACGGTGCTCATCAAGAACGGGTCCATCCTGGAGACGAATCTGTTCAAGGAGCGGATCACGCTCGACGAGCTGCTCGAGCAGCTGCGCAAGAAGAGTGTATTCAAGGTGGCGGAGGTCGAATTCGCCGTCATGGAGAAGAGCGGAGAGATCAACCTTCTGCTGAAAAAGGAGAACCAGCCGCTCACGCCCGCCATGCTCGGCTGGAAGATGTCGAAGGAGACGGAGCCGCAGACCGTCATGATGGACGGCGAGGTTCTTCAGGAGCCGCTCCGCAGCACCGGCAAGGACGAGCAGTGGCTGCGCCATGAGCTGGCGAAGCTCAAGGTGAAGCCGGAGAGCGTATTCCTCGCCCAGATCGACGATCAGGGCCAGCTGGACGTGCAGACCGGCTCGCAGGACGGATCGCTCGCTCCGGCCAAGCAGACCGCGCGCCAGCAGCTGCTGCAGACGCTGCAGCAATGCGAGTCGGACTTCGAGCAGTTCGGCCGATTCGCCCGCAGCGAAGAAGAGCGGGAGGCGCTTCTCTCCTGCTCGCGCCAGCTGAAGCAAGTGATTCGCCAGGCGCAGCCGGAGCTGAAGTGACCTCCCGCTCGAATAGCTACTATATAATATGAAGAAACAGAACGAGGGCTGTCAGCGCCGCGGCTTCTCGCCGCGCGCCAGTCCCGGACTGCCGAAGCTGCCGCTGCTCGGGTTGCTGCCGGCATGGCCGCTCTGCGAGATCGAGGTTCCTTCGACGCTCTTGCCCTTCGCGGCGCGTTCCTTGATGAGGTTGAGCGGCACCGGCATGGCGGCTCCGCCGGCAAAATGCTTCTGCACGAGCACGTTGAACGGCTTGACGTAGCGGTTCAGATCGCGGCCGCCCCATGACTCGCGCGCGTACTCGACGAACTGGTTGACGACGTCGCGATTGGCCGTGATATGGACCTCCTGCACGGATGGAGCGAGCTTGCGCACGCGGATGGCGATCGTCTGCTTCAGCTTGGACGACAGCTCGTTGTGGTCGTTGACGGAGAAGTAGGAATTATAAGGCGTGACGAGCTGGCGGTTGGTCCAGGTGTCGCTGCCGGTCTTGTTGTCGTAGACGCCTTCCATCCAGCCGCCGTTGTCTTGCTCGCGCATGATCTTGCTGCCGCTCTTGACGGGCTGGGTCGCGGTCCAGTCGAGCACGATGCCGACGTAGGCGTTGCGGTCCGTCAGCATGACGATGCCTTGGGCGACGCCGTTCAGGCCCGTCACCTCGCGCGACAGATGGGCGCTGTATTCCATGAAGCGGTTGTCGTGCTGGCCGGCGGTAGAGCCGGACTTGCCGTACATCTTGCTGCCGTACGCTTTCGGATCGTTCTTCTGGCGGGTGCCGTAGTTCTGGTCGCTGTCCTGCACGAGCTGCTTGTAGCCGCAGCCCGAAGCGGCGATCGACAGGACGAGCAGCGAGTGGAGCAGGGCGGTCTTGCGCGGGATTGGCATCGGTCATCAGGCCTCCTTCAGAGTTTCGAGCCATGCCGTTAGGGTTCGCCCCAGAGCTTCAAATATGCGTCCTCGGGAGCATACATAAATGCCCACGGCTTTGGTTAAAAATGATAAGGAGCAGGCGGGAGAAACATCCGCTAGGACCGGTCAAATCGCGCGAAATCGCTTTTTTGACAGCTTTGAGAACAATTTGTGAACTCTCTGTGGAACATTGACAATCAAGGGCTTCAACTTTATATTTAATAAAGTGTAATTGACATGCAGGAGTTGCCATTTTACAGCTGTGCATGAAGCATTTGCCGCAAGCCGTACATAAGGAAGAGAAAGCGTTTAACCGGCTTTGCCGGCGGGTTTTCCAACTTCTAAATTGATTCCGTAAACGGATAGCCGCCCTCCGGCGGTTCTCCGTTTTTGCTTGGGCAAATGGCTAAAATGTCAAAAGTGGGGTTGATGAATGATGAAAAGGTGGCACCTTGCACGACGTCTCCTGCCGCTGCTCGCAGGGATGGCCTTGCTCTTGTCCGCTTGCGGACGGGAGGATTTGTCCACTCTAAATCCGCAAGGTCCGGTGGCGGAAGCTCAATTTGGATTGATGAAGCTGTCCATTCTGATCATGGTGCTCGTCGTCATCGTTGTATTCGCGCTGGCGTTCTACGTCATCGTCAAGTTCCGTCGGCGTCCGAACGACAAGATTCCGGTACAGGTGGAAGGCAACCACAAGCTGGAGATCATCTGGACGGTCGTTCCGATCGTGCTGCTGCTGATCCTCGCCGTGCCGACGGTCAAGCATGTATTCGGCCTAGCCAAGGACTACACGAAAGATCCCGATGCGGTTCAGGTCATCGTAACCGCTCATCAATACTGGTGGGAATTCGAATACCCGCAATACGGAATCAAGACCTCCCAGGAGCTCATGATCCCGACGGGCAAGACGGTATCGGTGCAGGCGAAGTCTGCCGACGTCATCCACTCGTTCTGGATTCCGGCGCTCGCGGGCAAGATCGACACGAACCCGGGCGCGAACGTCAATACGATGTTCTTCAGCGCCGATCACGACGGCGTCTACCTCGGCAAATGCGCCGAGCTTTGCGGGCCTTCGCATGCTCTGATGGACTTCAAGGTCAAGTCCGTCAACGAAGGCGCCTTCGACCGCTGGGTAGCGGCGATGAAGGAGCCGGGCAAGCTGCCGGCCGATCCGGCGATCGCCGAAGTGTTCGAGAAGCAATGCCTCACTTGCCACGCTGTCGGCGACAAAGGCTTGCAGCTGTATCCGAACCTGACCGGCATCGGCGACAAGGAGACCATCGCAGGCATCCTCGTCAATACGGACGACCCGCAGTACAAGAACGAAGGCACGACGCATGACAACTTGAAGCGCTGGATCGAAGATCCGCAAGCGGTTAAGCCTGGCAACTCCATGCCGAAGGTTGACCTGACTCCGGAACAGATCGAAGGCATCGCCAAGTATCTGTCGGAATACAAGCTGAACGTGGAGCAATAACCTATCGGTAATGAAGGGGGTACCAGCCTTGGCTCATGCACATCCGGTCAAGCGTTATACCGGTCTTATGGACTGGCTTACGACTGTTGACCACAAAAAAATCGGCATCCTTTACCTGATTGCCGGTGGATTCTTCTTCCTGATCGGCGGCCTCGAGGCGCTGCTGATCCGGGTCCAGCTCTGGAAGCCGCTCAACGACTTTGTCGGAGCGGATACATACAACGAGCTGCTGACGATGCACGGCACGACGATGATCTTCCTCGCGGCGATGCCGGTCATCTTCGCGATGATGAACGCCATCGTGCCGCTGCAGATCGGAGCGCGCGACGTCGCGTTTCCGTTCCTCAACGCGCTCGGCTTCTGGACGTTCCTGTTCGGCGGCCTGCTGCTGAACCTCAGCTGGATCGCCCAGGCGGTGCCGGATGCAGGCTGGACCTCTTACCTGCCGCTGGCAAGCCCGACCTACAGCACGCACAAAGGCGTCGACTACTACGTCCTCGGCTTGCAGATCGCGGGCATCGGAACGCTGATCGGCGGCATCAACTTCCTCGTCACGATCATCAACATGCGCGCTCCGGGCATGAGCTTCATGCGCATGCCGATGTTCACCTGGACCGTGTTCATCACCTCGGCGCTGATCCTGTTCGCTTTCCCGGCGCTGACGGTCGGCCTGGTCGCGCTGATGTTCGACCGCCTATTCTCCGCGAACTTCTTCGAAGTCAGCGGCGGCGGCAATACCGTCCTCTGGGAGCATATCTTCTGGATCTTCGGTCACCCTGAGGTCTATATCCTGATCCTTCCGGCCTTCGGCATCATTTCCGAGGTCATCAGCACCTTCTCGCGCAAGCGCCTGTTCGGCTACAGCTCGATGGTGTTCGCGACGGTGCTGATCGGCTTCCTCGGCTTCATGGTATGGGCCCACCATATGTTCACGGTCGGCCTCGGTCCTGTAGCCAACGCGCTGTTCTCCATCGCGACGATGCTGATCGCCGTGCCGACCGGCATCAAGATCTTCAACTGGATCTTCACGATGTGGGGCGGCTCGATCAAGTTCACGGCTGCCAACCTGTTCGCGGTCGGCTTCGTCCCGACGTTCGTCATGGGCGGCGTCACCGGCGTCATGCTGGCGGCCGCGCCGGCGGACTTCCAATATCATGACAGCTACTTCGTCGTCGCCCACTTCCACTACGTCATCGTCGGCGGCCTCGTGCTCGGCCTGTTCGCCGGCCTCCACTACTGGTGGCCGAAGATGTTCGGCCGCATGCTGAATGAGGGTCTCGCCAAGCTGACGTTCTGGACGTTCTTCATCGGCTTCCACCTGACGTTCTTCGTGCAGCACTTCCTCGGCCTGCTCGGCATGCCGCGCCGTGTCTGGACGTATCTGGACGGACTGGGCTTCAACACGATGAACCTGATCAGCACGATCGGCGCGTTCCTGATGGGCGTCGGCACGATCCTGTTCATCATCAACATCATCGTCACGGCCGCCAAGCCGAAAACGGCAGGCGACGATCCGTGGGAAGACGGCCGCACGCTCGAATGGTCCATTCCTTCCCCGGCTCCGGAATACAATTTCGCGCAGACTCCGCTCGTCCGCGGCTACGACGCGCTTTGGAAAGAAAAAATGGATGGCAACGAGGCGATGACGCCGGCCGAGCCGATCGGACCGATCCATATGCCGTCTCCGTCGATCCTGCCGTTCCTGATGTCGCTCGGTCTGTTCATCGCCGGCTACGGCTTCATGTACGCCGAGAACGAATGGACCGGCATCATGCACGACCTGTTCGCCTCGCATGCGGTAGCAGGCGCCGGCCTGCTCATTACGCTGGGCTGCATGGTGGTCCGTTCCCTCAAGGACGACCACGGCTTCCACATCGAGCCGGATGAAATTACGGGCAAGGGGGTTAAGGCATGAGCGCACATTCGCATCTAGACGGCCAGCTGCCTCATGAGCCGGAACGCGCGACCCTGGAAGGACGCAACAAGGTTCTCGGATTCTGGCTGTTCCTCGGAGGCGAGACGGTGCTGTTCGGCACCCTCTTCTCCGCCTTCCTGGCGCTCCGCGACCAGGTCGGCGACGGCAACCCGACCAGCCAGGAGCTGTTCAAGCTTTCGCTCGTCGCGATCGCGACGGTGCTGCTCCTGACCTCCTCCCTGACGAGCGTGTTCGCCATCCAGGCGATGCACCGCAATCAGGTGAAGTCGATGCAGCTGTGGCTGATCGTGACGGTCGTGCTCGGCCTCGGCTTCCTCGGCCTCGAGATCTACGAGTTCTTCCATTACGTCCATGAGGGACATAAGTTCAGCACGAGCGCCTTCAGCTCGTCGTTCTATACGCTCGTCGGCTTCCACGGCGCGCACGTCCTGTTCGGCATCGTGTGGATCTCGCTCCTGATCGGGCAGGTCTACCGCAAGGGACTGACGGTCGTGACGGCTCCGAAGGTATACGTCGCCGGCATGTACTGGCACTTCATCGACGTCGTATGGGTATTCATCTTCACCGTCGTCTATCTGATGGGAAAGGTGGGGTAACGAATGGCAGCCAATCATACGACCCATTCCGAAGAACCCGCCAAGCGGCATAAGCACGAAGGCCCGCGCAAGCATATCGTCGCCTACATCTTCTCGATGCTGCTGACGCTCGTCGCCTTCGCGACGGTCATCGGCGGAGAGATCAACGCCTCCTTCACGTACATCCTGCTGCTCGTCATGGCCGTGCTGCAGGTCATCATCCAGATGGGCTTCTGGATGCATATGAAGGACCGGGGACATCTGTTCCCGATCGTCGGCATTCTCACCGGAGTGTTCGTCGTGTTTACGATTGTCATCATGGCGGAATACTGGACTTGGTGGTAAGCCGCGCATGACCATAGAGGAGCGTCTGCCCGCAGACCTCCTCTTTTTTATTTTGGCGGCGGGCATGACAGCGTTCGCAATATTGCCCTTTGCCTTGGCTGTCCGCATCCGGTAAAGTAAGCTTGAAGGAGATGAATCGTTATGCTTGGACTCGAATACTTCAGCTTCAAGGCGCTCTGGAGCCCTTGGCTGCTCTTCATTATGCTGGCGATGCTGATCGGCTACTTCTACCTGATCGGACCATGGAGGCAAAAGCATCATCCGCTGGAGAAACGGCCGAGCTTCTGGCAGCAGGTGATGGCCGTATCCGGCCTCGTGCTGCTTTATCTCGCGCAGGGCGGACCGCTCAATCTGCTCGGCCATCTCATGTTCAGCTTCCATATGGCGAACATGTCGATCAGCTATCTGATCGCGCCGCCGCTCCTTATCCTGGGCACGCCCGCGTACATATGGCGCTCGGCCTTCGGCGCCCCGTTCTGGAAGCGGCTGAGCCCGGTCATGAACCCGATCTTTTCTCTGCTGCTGTTCAATGTCCTGTTCTCGCTCTACCATCTGCCGGACATCCATGACTATGTGATGACGCGCTACTGGCTGCATGAGGCGTATTATCTGGCGCTCTTCATCGCCGCGATGATCATGTGGTGGCAGATCACCTCTCCGGTGCCGGAGTGGACGCGCCTGAACGGCCTGCGCAAGATGGCCTACGTATTCGCAAGCGGCGTGCTGCTGACGCCGGCCTGCGCGCTCATCATCTTCGCCGGAGAGTCCATGTACGCGGTGTACAACGATCCGAACGTCTGGGCGCAAGCAATGAGCTTCTGCGTCTCCGGCGACACAAAATGGCTGCTGGACAATTTCCAGGGGCCGATGTTCTTCAACCTCATGAGCGCCAAGGAAGACCAGCAGCTCGGCGGCATCCTGATGAAGCTCGTACAGGAGATCATGTACGGCTGCATCCTGGGCATCATCTTCGCCCAGTGGTACCGCCACGAAAATGCCGGCAACGACAGCGACGTGCGCGGAGCCGATCCGGTCTGACCGGACGGCTCGCGCGCCTACATCCCGAAGCGGAGGAATCAGCTTGGATCTGTACACGTTATTTCCGACCATCAGCACGTTCTTCATCGTCGTCAGCGCCATTCTGGTCGCCATCGGCTGGAGCTTGGCGATCAAGCGCCGGCTCGAGGCCCACAAAAAAATGATGATCGCCGGCGCCATCGCCGCGATCGTGTTCTTCATCATCTATTCGTCCCGTACGCTGCTCGTCGGCAATACGGATTGGGGCGGCCCGGATAGCCTCGCCCCGTACTATTACGTCTTCCTGATCTTCCACATCGTGCTGGCGACGGTCGCAGCCGTATTCGGCATCACGACGCTCACGCTCGGCTTCAAGGAGAAGTTCGCCAAGCACCGCCGGCTCGGACGCGTCACCTCGGTCATCTGGTTCATCACCGCGATCACCGGCGTGGCGGTCTACATCATGCTGTACATCATGTATCCGGGCGGACATACGAAGCCGGTATTCGACATCCTGTTCCGGCTGTAAGGAGCGCTGCGCATGGCGACCATCCATGATGTCGCGGCCCGAGCGGGCGTGTCCGTGACGACGGTATCCCGGGTCATGAACGACCGGGGCTATATCAGCGAGGCGACGAGAGCGAAGGTGCGGCGGGCGATGGACGAGCTCGGCTACGAGCCGAGCGAGATCGCCCGCTCGCTGCTGCGCAAGCAGTCGCATGTGTTCGGCCTGATCGTGCCGACGACGGCGCATCCCTTTTTCGGCGAGCTGACCCATCATGTCGAGGCCGCGGCCTGCGAGCGCGGCTACAAGCTCATGCTCTGCCACTCCGGGTTCGACGCATCCAAGGAAAGGGAGCTGCTCGGGCTGCTGGCGCGCAACCGCGTCGACGGCATCATCCTCGGCAGCCATGAGCTGGACGTCGAGGAATACCGCAAGTTGAAGGCGCCGATGGCAAGCTTCGACCGCAGGCTCTCGCCCGACATTCCGTGGTTCACCTCGGACAACGAGCAGGGAGGGCGCCTCGCGGCCGAGCATCTGATCGAGAGAGGCTGCTCCAGGCTCGTCATGGTCAGCGGCCGCTACAAGCCGAACATGTTCACGGCCGGGCGCACGAGCGGCTTCCTGCAAGCCGCCCGCACAGCCGGCGTGCAGGCCGACATCGTCGAGACGGCCGGGGACGCGCTGGACGAGACAGGCTATCCGGAGCTGATGGCGCGCGTGCTCAAGCAGCATCCCCGGGCGGACGGACTGTTCTTTACGAGCGATCTGATGGCGGCCTATGCGCTGCAAGCCTGCGCCGAGGCGGGCTGGCGCGTGCCGGAACGGATCAAGCTCGTCGGTTATGACGACTCCGGCGTCAGCCGCTGGCTGCAGCCCGGCTTGACGACGATCCGCCAGCCGCTTGCGGACATGGCGGCGCTGGCGGTCGACTGCCTGGTGCGGCAGCTGGAGGGGATTCCGCTCGAGCCGGCGAGGCCGCTGCCGGTCACGCTGGTCCAGCGCGGCACGACCTGATGCTCTCCGAGGCGGCTTCGGCCGCGTGGGAGAGCTTATTTTTCAGCTGGCATGTCAAACGTTTGACACATGATGCCGGCTCATCCTATAATGCGCATATCAAGGGTGATGGCCGAGCATCGGAAGCATCGAGAGGAGAGGCGAAGGATGAGTCGCGTGTTCACAATCGGAGAAGCGCTGATCGACTGGATTCCGGCGGAGAAGGGAGTCGGACTGAAGGAGGTGACGGCCTTCTCGAAAGCGGCGGGCGGCGCTCCGGCCAACGTCGCCTGCGCGGTCGCCCGCCTCGGCGGAGCCAGCGCCTTCATCGGCAAGCTCGGAGAGGATGCGTTCGGAGACTTCCTCGTAGAGACGATGGACGAGGTCGGCGTCGACACGACGCGCGTCCTTCGCACCCGCGAGGCGAATACGGCGTTGGCGTTCGTCAGCCTCAAGGAAGACGGCAACCGGGACTTCAGCTTCTACCGCAGCCCGAGCGCGGACATGCTGCTGCGGCCGGAGGAGATCGGCGACTGGTTCGCGGCAGGAGACGTGCTCCACTTCTGCTCGGTCGACCTCATCGACGCTCCGGTCAAGGAGGCCCATCGAGCGGCCATCGCCAAGTGCCGCGAGGCGGGAGGCATCGTCAGCTTCGATCCGAACGTGCGGCTGCCGCTCTGGCCGTCGCCGGAAGCTTGCCGCCAGGCGATCCTGGAGTTCCTGCCGCTCGCGCGGATCGTCAAGATCAGCGACGAGGAGCTCGCGTTCATCACGGGCATCGACGACGAGGAGGAGGCGCTGAGCTCGCTGCTGGCCGGAGACGTCGAGCATGTCATCTACACGCGCGGCCCGGCGGGCGCGACGTGGCTGAGCCGCGGCTTCCGCGCGGACGTGCCCGGCCATGCGGTGAAGGCGGTCGATACGACGGCGGCGGGCGACTCGTTCATCGGAGCGCTGCTGTACGGCGTGCAGCGGCGGCCGGACTTCCGCTCCGGCATCGACGAGCGGGCGGCGCGCGAGCTGCTCGCCTACGCCAACGCGGCGGCGGCGATTACGACGACGCGGCCGGGCGCGATCGCGGCGCTGCCGAGGCCGCATGAGGTCGAGGAGCTGCTCGCCGGCAGGCGCTGAGCCTGTCCGGCAGCGCCAGGGCTCGAGGCTTCCCCCTGCTGTGCGGGAGGGCAAGCTACATTTTCCGAGCCTGACACCCGATAAGATTCAGATGGACGACAACGAGATACAAGGAGATGGACACGGTGATCGCCTTATCCGAAGCAAGGCAGAAACAGCTGGACTACATCGGACTGAAGGAAGAGGACTTGCAGCTCCTGCGGGGAGCGGCGCCCGTCTTCGAGGCGGCGGCCGACGGCATCGTGGAGGCGCTTTACGGGCAGATCGTGCGGCAGCCCGAGCTGAAGGCGCTGATCGAGCGGCACAGCTCGCTGGACCGGCTCATGGGGGCGCAGAAGCGCTATTTCCTGTCGATGACGGAGGGCGCGATCGATGAACGCTACTTCGAGGAGAGGCTGAAGATTGGCGCGATCCACTCGCGGATCGGACTGACGAGCCAGTGGTATCTCGGCACGTACATGATCTATCTCGACCTCGCCTCCGCGCATCTGGCGGCAGCGCTGCCGGACCGCTGGCGGCCGGTGCTGCATGCGCTGACCAAGATGTTCAACCTCGACTCCCAGCTCGTGCTGGAGGCGTACGAGCGGGACGAAAAGGCGAAGCTGCAGCGCATCAGCGACAGCCAGAGCGACATCCTGCACGGAGTCAACGCCGCCGTGCAGGAGCTGGCCGCCGGCATGGAGCAGGTCGGGCGCAGCGCCGATACGGTCGGCCGCCTGGCGGTGCGGACCGTAGAATCGCAGGAGCAGACGATGGCGCAGCTGGATCTGCTCGGCGAGCAGATCGGCGGCATCGAATCGATGGGCTCGGTCATGAACGGCATCTCCGAGCAGACCCATCTGCTCGGGCTCAACGCCGCCATCGAGGCGGCTCGGGCCGGCGAGGCCGGGCGAGGCTTCGAGGTCGTCGCCGGCGAGGTGCGCAAGCTTGCCCGGCACTCCAAGGAGTCGCTCGACCTCATCCAGGACAAGCTGGAGGCGATCACGGCCGCGCTGTCCCGCGTGCAGGCTCTCTCCGCCGAAACGTCGGGAGCGGCGCAGGAGCAGGCGGCGAGCTCCACGGAGCTCGGCTTGTTCATCGGCATGATCGAAAAGGTGTCGAAGGAGCTGGAGCGGCTGAAGGAAAAGGCCGAGGCGGCCGAATCCGTCTAGTCGGGGGGAGCCGGTCCGTGGCGGATAGCGCCGCCGCTCCGCCGCTCCGCCTCTTGGCCGAGCTGGCCGAACGATTGAATTGCGCCGCGTCCAAGCGAACGCTTGAGACCAGCGCCGCCGCATGCGGCAGCCCGCATCGAACCCGCCGAGGAGGCGGGGCGATGCGGGTTTTTTTATCGTCTCGACCTATTGACAGAAGCAGGAAACGCTGTGTATAGTGTATATAAAGATATATACATTATATAGACCGAATAGGGCCGCTTGGCGGCCGGGGCGCACAGGGAGGCTACGCAAGTGAGCACGTGGAAAGGGGCCGTCAGGCTGGCCCGATACGAATGGAGCCTGGCCGGACACGGATCCTGGTTCAACCTGATCCTGGTGCTGTACTTCACGCTGATGACCATACCGCTGCTCGGCGATGTGACCGAGCCGCAGGCGAGGGACGGCGCCTGGTACCCGGGCGGCGCGGCCAATTTCTTCATGCTGGCGCTTCTGCCTTGCTTCGGCTTTTTCCTGAACCGGGCGACGCTGGGCGGATGGCGGCTGAACTATATGTCCGGCAAGCTCGCCGCATGGAGGCAGCTGCCGATCACCGGCAGCCAGATCGCGGCCGGCCGGCTGCTGACGATGCTGTCGCTGCTCGTGCCGTCGCTGCTGCTGCTGCTGGTCCTTCAATACGCGATGGTGCTGAGGCATGAGGTCGATCCGGCCGGGATGGCGCTCTACTCGCTGTTCTGGATCGGCTATGCGGCGGCGGGAGGGAGCCTGTACGCCTGGATGGAGATCGTGATGGACGGCAAGCGCTACCTGCTCTTCTGCTCCGTCGTCACGGTCGTCCTCATCGGCGTCGGCGTGGTCCTCTCCGTGAGCGGCTTCGAGATCATGCGCTGGGCGCTGGAGCAGGCCGCGGCCGGCCGCTGGCTGCCGATGCTGGCGACGGCAGCCGCGGGAGCGGCGGTCACGCTCGTCGTCCAGCGGCTGATGGCGCGCTCGATCGGCAGGCGCAGCCTGCACGCCTGAGGGCGATAACGAACGAAACGAGGTGCGGCCGTGCGGCTTCCCATCCAAATCAACGACAACAGCGCGGAACCGCTGTATCATCAGATCGAATCGCAGCTGCGGGCGCTCATCGTCAGCGGGCAGCTGACCGAAAATACGCTGCTCCCGTCCAATCGGGAGCTGGCCCAGTCGCTCGGCTGCAGCCTCATCACGATCCGGCGGGTGTATCAGGATCTCGAGGCCGAGGGGCTGCTGCGCTCTCGCCAGGGCAGCGGCACCTTTGTCGCCAAGGTCGATTCCGAGGCCGGCACGAGGCAGCTGCGGCAATTGGCCGAGGAAGCGATCCGCGCGGCCGTCGACGCCGGCCTGGCCGCCGGGCTGGAGCGGGCGGAGCTGGAGCGGCTGTTCGCCGTCGAGCTGGACCGGCGCTGCGGACCGGAGACAGGCGATAGGCAGGACCCATCATGACGGAGAAGGGAGAGGCTGGCATGCGGGAGATGAACACGGAAGCGAGAGCTGCCGAGCGGGAGACGGCGGGAGCGGCGGTATGGCTCCACGGGGCGGTCCAGCTGCGCAAGGCGTTCCGGCTCGGGCCGCTCAACCTGGAAGCTCCGGTCGGCTGCGTCACCGCGATCGTCGGCCCGAACGGCAGCGGCAAGAGCTCGACGTTCCGGCTGCTGCTCGGCCTGACAGCGGCGGACGAGGGGGAGATCCGCCTGCTCGGCGAGCGCGTCGGCGATGGCCTCGACGATACGGAGCTCAAGCGGCGGATGGCCTATGTGCCGGAGGAGGACAGCAAGATCGAAGCCTCGCTCCGCGGCACGAGCCAGGCGGAGTTCGTCTCCGCCTGGTACCCGGACTGGAATCAAGGCGAGTTCGAGCGGCTGCTGCGGGAATTCGAGGTAGAGCCGTCCAAGCGGCTCGGCAAGATGTCCAAGGGCATGCGGCGCAAGTTCGAGCTGGCGCTGGCGCTCGCCCGCGAGCCGGAGCTGCTGCTGCTCGACGAGCCTTCCTCGGGCCTCGATCCGCTGTCCTGGCGCAAGCTGGTCGGCGAGCTGCACCGCTATATGGAGCGGGGGCGGCATACGATCCTGATGGCCACGCATATTCTGGACGAGGTCAAGCGGCTGGCCGACTACATCGCGATCATGGCGGACGGCCGGATCATCGGCGTGTACGAGAAGGATGAGCTGCTCTCCTCCTGGCACCGGTTCTACGTCGGGCCGGGACTCGGGGGCGCCGTGTCGGAAGGCGATGTCGCCGACCTGCCCGGCCTTGTCCAGGCCGAGGAGTCGGGAGGCGGCACCTGCCGCGTCGTGACGAGCCGGGCCTGGGAAGCGGAAGGCTGGTGCCGGGAGCGAGGGCTGCCGATCACCGGCCAGCGCGCCCTCGAGCTCGACGAGATCATGGAGCAGCTGATCCGGCAGGCGCGATGAGCTTTTTTTACCAACGAATGGGGGAATGCGAACGATGAAGCCGCTAGTAGTCGACCAGGTCGTCAAGCAGTACGGAGACAAGACCGCCGTGAACGGCATCAGCCTGGAGGTGGACCGCGGGGAGATCTACGGCTTGCTCGGAGCGAACGGCGCCGGCAAGACGACGACGATGCGCATGGTGCTCGGACTGATCTTCCCGGACGAAGGAAAGATCCTGTACGACGGCAAGCCTTACTCCAAGGAGCAGCTGCGCCGCATCGGCTACTTGCCGGAGGAGCGGGGCCTCTACCCGAAGGTGAAGGTGAGCGACCAGCTCGTCTATCTCGCCCGCCTCAAGGGCATGTCGGCGGCCGACGCCGACAGGAGCCTCAAGCAGTGGCTGGAGCGCTTCGGCGTGCCGGAGTATTACGGCAAGCGGGTGGAGGAGCTGTCCAAGGGCAACCAGCAGAAGATCCAGTTCATCGCGACGATCATCCACCAGCCGCAGCTGCTCATCCTCGACGAGGCGTTCAGCGGCCTCGACCCCGTCAACGTCGAGCTGCTCAAGGCGACGGTCAAGGAGCTGCGCGACAACGGCTCGACGATCCTGTTCTCGACGCACCGCATGGAGCATGTCGAGGAGCTGTGCCGCCAGATCACGATCCTGCGGTACGGCAATGAGGTGCTCAAGGGCAGCCTCAAGGAGATCAAGGGCCGCTTCCCGCGAGAAAAGGTGCGGCTTGCCGCCGACGGCGACATCGACGGACTGGAGCGGCTGCCGGGCGTGCTCGGCGTGAAGGCGCTCGAGCAGGGAGGCTGGGAGATCCGGATCGCCGACGAGGCGTCCGGCAGGGGCATCCTGCGCCATGCGATGGCGCAGGCGGAAGTGAGCCGGTTCGAGATCCTCGAGCCGACGCTCAACGAAATCTTCATCAAGACGGTAGGTGAGACGCATGAATGATTTCCTGAACGTAACCGGATTCACGTTCCGCAACAAGACGAGAGGCAAGGCGTTCATCGTTACGACGATCATCCTCGTCGCCATCCTCTCGCTCGTCATCAACCTGCCCTACATCATCTCCTTGTTCAAAGGAGAGGGCGGCTCCAGCGCCAAGCAGGTCGGCTACGCGTCCGTCCAGGCCGAGGCGGCGGAGAGCCGCGTCACGCCGACGCTCGTCGGCGGCTGGCTGGAGGAGTATTTCGCCTCCCAGCCGGAGGAGGCGCGCAGCCTCGCGATGGTGCCGATCGACGCCTCCGGCGATGCGGCCGCGGATGAAGCCGCGCTGAAGGCTGCGATCGCGGACGGCCGCATCGACGGCTATATCCAGCTCCAGCCGAACGCGGACACGGGTTTTTACGACGCCGTCTACAAGTCCGAGAAGATGATGGACGGCTCTTCCGCCGAGGAGCTGCGGGCCGGACTGCAGCTCGTCAAGGCGAACGCCGCCGGCCTGACGCCCGAGCAGAAGCAGCTGCTCTACTCGCCGGTCGACGTCAAGTCGGTGCAGATCAACGCGGGCACCGGCGAGGAGGACGGACGCTCCGCTACCCAGCAGGGCATCAACATGGGCCTCGTCTACGCGATCCTGTTCCTGCTGTTCATGTCGATCATGGCGACGGGACAGATCATCGCCAGCGAGGTGACGACGGAGAAGAGCTCGCGCATCATGGAGGTGCTCATCACGAGCGTATCGCCGCTGAACAGCATGTTCGGCAAAATCTTCGGCATGTTCCTCGTCGGCCTGCTGCAGATCGCGATCTACGTGCTGGCCGTGTTCGTCAACGTCAGCCTGCCGACGAACAAGGGAGCGCTCGGGGACATGAACATCCATCTGTCCGAGGTCAGCCCCGACCTGCTGATCGTGGCGCTGCTGTTCTACCTGACCGGCTATTTCCTGTACGCGACGCTGTACGCGGCCGTCGGCTCGCTCGTCAGCCGCACCGAGGATCTCGGCCAGGCGGTCATGCCGCTCACGTTCCTGTCGCTCGGCGGCTTCTACCTCGGCATGTTCAACCTGGCCGCTCCAGACAGCATGCTGGTGAAGATCACCTCGTTCATCCCGTTCTTCTCGCCGTACGTCATGGTGCTGCGCTCCGGCGTCGGCAGCGTCGAATACTGGGAGATTGGCGTCTCGCTGATCATCATGCTCGTCAGCATCTACGTCTTCGGCTGGCTGTCGGCCAAGATCTACCGCACCGGCGTGCTGCTCTACGGCAAGCGCCCGAGCTTCAAGGAGCTGCGCAAGGCGATGAAGGCCTATAAAATCTGATCTCAAGGGGAGTAAATGTAAACTTTATTTAATAATGGCGGAAACTTGATAGTATTTTGGCGGTAGGTTGATAATATTATGGCGGTATAAGGTTTGATCAATAGTGCTAGAGACTTTGAAAATACTGAGTTTCTGGAACATAGGCGAATAAGTGTAAGAAGTTTTCTATTAGGGAAATTGCAGAAAAACATCTTTGTGATAAAATGACGTTTTTCGAAAGAGATGGGAATAACGCAAACAGAGACTCTGTACACTAGCCATCTACGATCGGAGAAATAAAACAGTGTAACGTTGTACTATGGCGACATAGAAAATAACCAATCATCGTATTGATTGGTTATTTTGCTTGTAAAATAATAATATGCAGTACCGTAAGCTAATGGTCTGGTAGTGAATAGAATAAGCTTCTAGGTCCTGTTAAAATATTAGTATAAAATCTATCCTATAGAGGTGTTTTCGATAAATAATATAGGGATCTCGCTAGTTCAAAACTACACGTATATGTTTAAACAGGATCAACTTAACACTCTCAAGGATCTGTTTAAAAATAACGGGGATAACTTTCACATTTACATGGTCGGTAGACGAACTCTTATCATGTTCAACACATCCTCATTCGATATTGTAGGGACAGTTTTTAAAGGAAGTATCCGAATTGCCCATAATGGTACTTTTAAGGATGTTGGTATTCAAATCCCTATGGATGGCATGATTCTTAAGGTGAGCTTTGAACTGAACGATCAATATGTAATTATTGAAACCTCTAATAAGTCAGTATTTAAGGCTCATGCTGTATTAGTATTTCAAACCTTCCTTGTTCATTCTGAACTGGACTTATCTATCATGGATCTTGAAGTATTGTATATTGGCCGCGCTTTTGGTTCTAAGGAAACGCCTACACGCAATGTTTTCGATCGGTTGCAACATCATGAAACAGTACAAAAAATATATAGTGAAAGAAGTTGGGATAGCGATATTTGGTTGACAGCTTGGAGATT
Organism: Paenibacillus sp. B01; assembly: GCF_009649995.1. Taxonomy (NCBI): domain Bacteria; kingdom Bacillati; phylum Bacillota; class Bacilli; order Caryophanales; family Paenibacillaceae; genus Paenibacillus; species Paenibacillus sp. B01. The sequence goes on from NZ_CP045802.1 coordinate 1,172,326, forward strand.
TACTCCTAACTCAATTGCGTTCTTCGATCCCAATGAACCCTCAGATGACCTAAGAAGCTACATTCATAACTTAGTTGAATCAAAAAAGAATAACACCCGATTTTTACAAGTGTCTGCTAAGCAAAATATTGCTGTTGCAGAAGCTGCTCTAATAAACTATTTTAAGCCCCCATATAACGACAAATTTAAAAACAACTTCCCGTCACCGGCGCACGAATATAAAGAGTGTTATGAATTAGACCTCGATTATGTAATCGTGGAATTAGATACAAGTGGTCTGGGCTTTAGACTTTGGAGTCAAGAGGTAGATGTAAAAAAAGAACATTTTATTCAATATACTTTCGATTCGAAACAAGACTTTGTGAATCTGTTTCATTTTAATGCCCCGACATAAACAAATCGTTGCGATTATGATTCACCTTACTTACGACAGCTGACAAACATTCGGCTGTTTTTTCTTTTGAGGAATACGACGTAGCCGCGATGCACATTGAATGTCCAAATGAATGATGTATGAGGACACTAAAGCAGAGCGTTTGTCCAGACCTATGTGACGGCCTCCTATCTATAGCACCAGCAATTGACGCGATATCGACATTAGAAGACGGCGAAATCAGGAGCATGCGCGGCGAAAAATTCAGAGGCGAGGAGGATTTCTTGCAATATCTTTAAAATTGGTCAGTGCTATTTTAATTTCTGCTAATAACTGCCGCGGCAGAGCCTTGAGAATCGCTGTCAGTGGCGGAGCCACGGAATAATTTTAGAAAATACTCAACCATCCTTTTGCATTATTCGACAAAGAAAACAGCAAGTGTACAGTATACTAATGCAATAGTAGCACTTGAGGTAATTGGCAGGTACAAATTAGGTAAGCGATTAATACATATAAGAGGTGTGGAAATTGTATATTTCAAAAGTTGATTTTCGGAATTTTAGAAACTTTAAGAAGGCAACGTTCCATTTTACTGACGGTGTTAATACACTGATTGGCGAGAATGGGGCTGGAAAAACGAATGTATTTCATGCGATGCGGCTATTATTAGATGATGAGCTTCCAAGATCCACTAAATTGACGGAAAGTGATTTTAACAGAAGTATTACTGATGGTTGGAAGGGCCACTGGATCATTATTAATATGGAGTTCTCTGACTTGGATACAAGTGAAGGGATTCAAAACCTATCACACGGTATTGAGCATATGGATGAAACGTCTAAAGGTACATATTGTATGTTTTATCGACCTAAGAAAGCAGTTCGTCAACGGCTTTTTGAAATTACTACAAATGGGAGAAATCGTGCAGACCTAAATACTCTGTTATCGAGCATTTCGATCGACGATTATGAAACCGTCTTTACTTGTCGAGGAACAGCAAATTTCGCTGATGATGCGATTTACAATAGGTTTGTCGGTGATTTTTCGCAAATGAATTTTCCTGATCCGGCTGTTGAAGCGCAAGAAATTTTGGGAGTACCCGCAAACAAATTTTCTTTGTATAACGAGGTAAGTTGTACGTACGTAAAGGCGCTAAGGGATGCAGTATATGAACTCCGTAACATTAAAAGCAACCCATTACTTAACTTGATGCGTGGTATGAGTGATGGAATTGATGGCGCGCGTATCATTGAGCAAGTGAATGATCTTAATACATCAATCAGTACGTTAGATGAAGTGCATGAAATGAAGGCGCGAATAAGAGCCACGCTTCAAAATACAGTAGGTATCACATATTCACCGCTTATTGACATCAAGTCACAACTACCATCTGATCTTGAGAAATTACTTCAATCCCTTACCTTGTGGGTCGGCGATTCTGATGATGATGGGTACCAGGGTCAATTAAGTGAACTTAGCTTGGGCGGTGCAAACCTCATTTATATTAGCCTTAAATTACTTGAGTATGAGTTAAAAATCTCGACAAATAAAGTCGCGCATTTTTTATTAATAGAGGAACCCGAATCTCACATTCATACTCATATCCAAAAAACGTTATTCGAAAAATCAAGTTACCGTAATACCCAAGTTATTATTTCAACACATTCAACTCATATTTCCGCAGCCAATAAGATACGCTCTGTAAATATATTAGCTAAACGAAAACAGGAAGCGATGGTTTTCCAGCCAAGTAATGGGTTAGGAGCAGAGGAATGCAAGAAAATTGAAAGGTATCTAGACGCGGTCAGATCCAACTTACTCTTCGCAAAAAGTGTAATCCTTGTCGAGGGAGATGCGGAGCTAATACTTATTCCTGCAATGTTTAAAGCAGTGTTTAACATTAGCTTAGATGAGGTTGGTATCAGCTTAGTGAGTGTAAGTAGTACCGTATTCACACACGTCGCTAACCTCTTTGCTGACGAGAGAATCCAAAGACGTTGTGCAATTATCACGGACTTAGATAAGTCTGTAATCCCATTACCAACCAATCCGGCTAGTGATACTCCTTTTCAAAAAAAATGTCGAGCTTCCCAAGAGGTTGGTGTACGAAGACAAGATGCTCTATTAAATGAATATCAATCCAATCAATGGGTTAATTCGTATTTTGCAAATTATACTTTTGAAGTGGATTTTTTATTGAATGATAATGCATATGAGATTGTTAATTGTTTAGAGCAAATTTATGAAAGACCAACGGATATTGCAAAATCCAAAAAAATATTAGAAGAGCAGGAAGTAAGTACATCCGGGGTTGAAGTTCTGAGGCTGGCTAAAAAAGTAGGAAAAGGTTGGATGGCAGTTTTAGTTGCTGAAGAGATGTCTTATAAAACGTATATACCTGAGTATATTTTAGACGCTGTCGCATTCGCGTGTTCGCATTTATCTGATCGACACTTTGAAAAAATGGCTGATTTCCGCATCGAATCATTTATTGCGGAGGACCTAGATTACCAAACAGTCTTTGAAATTAGGGAGCGACTGAGAGCGCAAAATCTTGAGCATACTCTTTATATTGAGGAGTATATGAAAAGCTATAAGGAAAACTTACCCGACGATCAACTAACGGAACTACTATATAAGATGGGGTTGTAAGGTATGGATGGTCTTAATCCTGAACAACAAAGAATTATTGATATGGAAGGAAATATATTAGTCACAGCCTGTCCTGGAAGTGGCAAGACTAGGACACTGACTAGAAAGATTGCACATGAACTTTCGACAATCGAACGCAAAAAGTTCTTGATCGCTCTTACATTTACTAACAGAGCTGCGGATGAAATTCAAAGCAGAATAGATTTGATGAACATTGAAACAAGCCAATTGTGGACTGGCACAATTCATTCTTTTTGTTTGGAATGGATTATAAAACCCTATGCTGGCTATCATGATAAAACCAAAAATGGCTTTACTGTAATTGATGAGCATAGACAGGAGGCACTTTTATCAAGGCTAAAAGAAGATTATGGATTAAGGTATTACGACGGAGTTAATACAAAGTTTAATCGTAGTGGAGATGTTCTAAACGTAACCCAGAGCAAAAGGGATATTGTTATAGAATATCATAATTATCTGGAGAGTAATAAATTGATCGATTTTGACATGATACTTTATATTGCTTTTCAAATTCTTACCGAACGCCCTCAAATCGCAAAAACGTTGTCAAGTTTATTTCCAAGAATATTTGTTGACGAGTATCAAGATACCTCAGATTTACAGTACGGAATTATAGGTAAAATTGTTAGTTGTGGAAATGGTATTACTAGGGTATTATTCGTCGGAGATCCTGATCAAGCAATATTTGACACTTTAGGAGGGGTTGCAAAATCCCTTGGAGAAATTGTCGAAGAAATCGGCGGCTATTCAATTACACATTGCAACCTGTCAGGAAACTACCGGTCCTCCCAAAGAATTATTGATCTATATCGTACTTTTCAACTCACAGATCTTGAAATAACTGCTTTAGGAGAGACTTCACGAGTGCAAGGGGAAATTACTCTTAATGATGTTGTGGACGTTGACTCATTAACTGAAGAAATCGCAAGTTTAATTAACAGGAGTATTCAAAAAGGTATTCCTATGAATGAAATATGTGTTATAGCACCCCAGTGGATGTTACTAATTCCAATGGCAAGACGTTTAAAGATATTATTGCCGCATATTGATTTTGATGCACCGGGATTATCTCCACTACCACGTCGAGCTGAGAATTTTTGGTTTAAAGTTGCACGATTATTTCTAACAGAACCACAGCCTAGTCTTTATATGAATCGTATTCGCTGGGCCAATGAAGTACTACGAGAAATGAATCAGTTCACCGGTAGCCCATACGATTTGGAACCAAGGGGCCTATTAAAAATTATTAATTCGATCCACTCTCATCAATATGATGGCGAACTGTTTTTGCGCGAGTCATTTAGCGAGTTCCTTCAGAAATTGAAAATCCAATTGGCAGATCATCATTTACTTGAAGAGCATTACAATGCGTTTTTCAACGGTTTGAAACAAAGACTGCAGAAGGAACTTTCTCTATCTTCACTAGATATTTCCAGCTTCAGAACTATGTTTAAGCAGCATAAGGGGGTTGTTGTAAACACCTGTCAGGGTGTTAAGGGGGAAGAGTTCACGACAGTAATTGCATTCGGACTACTCGAGGGTCTTATTCCACACTTCTCTTTAAGGAATAACAGTCAAGCTTCGGAAGAATCGTCAAAAAAGTTGTTATATGTTATTTGTTCTAGAGCCAAAAAAAACCTGCATTTAATATCAGAAGTTGGTAGAAAGTATAACACTGAAATAAATAAGCAGTTACGAGACTTGAATTATAATTTTGATAGTATTGATATTTGAAGACTTAGCTGAACAGTCGGTTGGTGGATGAAAATTTGGAGGCGAGAGCTAGTCAAGATGTACAAATAACACGAAAGGTCCCGAGTGTAATTAATCGGGTCTTTTTGCATTCCAAAGCTTTGGATTCGGTTTTAATAATTGAGGTTGTAGTCTAGGGCTTCGGGGATATAACCTCCTAAAGGCTCCTTATAAATATTGGGGCGCTAGAGGCTCTAGGACACCTCGTTAGAGGAGAGCAAATTTGTTATCCAAAGGTGTTTCTCTTAATCTTATACTTTAACCGATAAAGTCATCGTCAGTGTCCGAGGCAATATACTCAGACAATTCCTCATACCAATCTTCAGGATTTCCAGAAGGGAACGATCGTCTTAAATAATCCATACCTCCATCAATTGATACAGATCCGCAGCCACAAGATCGATAATCATATCTGTGCCTTGATTCTAACATATCGTTGCAGCTCAGGCACCTTATTATATTGCGTTTAATTACAGGAGCCAACTCTTCCCCCTCCTTGCGTCCCTGTTGGTTAATTGTGTTAAGTATAACAAAATGACGAGCGGCAGGTGAAGCTTTTACTGCTCGGTTTTGATGAGACCCCTAAGGGTCTCTTTTTATATTGGACAAGCCTTAGAAAAAAGTGGTTTACAGCGCCCAGATAATAGCATATATTCGAATTAAAGTTTCCTTCAGGAAACATTTTGTCCTAAGGAAAATAGTTTTTCGTTAGTCTATATTTTTTGGTCGAGAGAATGTTTCAATTACCAGAAGGGGGCATTCCATGTTGGATCCAAAAACGAGAATAAGCAGACGCAATATATTGAAGATTGGTGCGGGGGGAATAGTTGGATTGTTGGGGAGTTCAATAATGAACCCCGTTTCCATGTTTGCGAAGGCAGCACAAGACACGACGAAGCACGATGCACACGATAAGCTGAAAGCACAAGGCCATCAGAGTATGTCGCATGGTTATGACCCAGGAGCAGAAATGACAGAAGGGCTAGAGAAGGCAGTTCAAGCACTGACAGCATTTGATTATGGGAAGGTAAGCGTGCGAGCTGACGGGAGGACAGTCAGAGACTACGAGATGATCGCAGCAGATTGGGAACTGGAAATTGCTAAAGGAATTCGGTTCCCAGGATGGGCTTATAATGGCACCATTCCTGGTCCTACGCTTCGATGTACAGAAGGAGACATTGTGAGAGTCACCTTCCGAAACGGTTCAGCACACCCTCACTCCATTCATTTTCATGGCATTCATCCAACAGATATGGATGGTCTAGAGCCAGTCCTTCCGGGTGAGACGTTCATTTATGAGTTTGAGGCGAAGCCTGCGGGGATGCAAGTTTATCATTGCCACGTTCAACCTTTTACAAGACATATTCATAAAGGACTCTATGGTAATTTCATTATCGACCCCAAAGTTCCACGTAAGCCGGCCAAAGAGTTCTCTATGGTTATGAACGGGTTTGACCTGGATTTGGATGGCGAGAATGAGGTGTACACTGTTAATGGATATGCCTTTGCATATATGTCGAGGCCGATCAAGGTAAGGGCAGGGGAGTTGATTCGAATCTATATTAGCAATATGACAGAATTTGATCTTATTAATTCCTTCCACTTGCATGCGAATTATTTTCACTACTACGCTACAGGGGCAGATCCTGAGGCTAGACCTGCTTTTACTGATACCATTATGCAATGCCAGGGAGAACGAGGCCTTGTAGAAATCATATTCCCTGCACCTGGGAAGTACATGTTTCATGCGCATCAGAGCGAATTTACGGAGCTTGGTTGGATGGGATTCTTCCAAGTCGAATAGTACACAAGCCGTTCATAGGAGGTGAAGGATATTGCGATTAGGTAAAAGCGGAAAGGTTTGGGTCTGGGCTCTGGGTCCTCTTCTGATACTTACTGTAATCATTACGTTAATAACTAAAGTAGGAAGTGGCGTAGAGGAGCAACAAGCTGCACCGATTGAGGTCATAGATATCGAGCGAATCACGCTGCTAGATGAAGGTTTTGAAGTCACTATTCTGAACAGTGGTCCTGAAGAGGTGACGATTGCGCAGGTTGTCGTCGATGATGCGTTCTGGAATGCAACCTTTGATCCAAGCCCGACTTTAGATCGCTTCGATCGGGCTAAGATTGCGATACCCTATCCATGGGTAGAAGGAGATCCTCATGAAATTCGTCTTATCACCTCGAATGGAATCATTTTTGCTGGAGAAGTAGCCGCGGCGATGAAAACGCCTGAACCAGATGCAAATCGTTTCATGCAATATGCTTTGATCGGGTTCTATGTTGGTATTGTTCCTGTGGGACTGGGTCTTCTTTGGTATCCGTTGTTACGCCGGTTTTCGATAAGAGGGATGCAGGCTGTATTAGCTTTTACCGTAGGTCTGCTGGTTTTCTTGGTTATCGATACCATGCAGGAAGGCCTTGAGTTAGGTGCTGAAGCACCGAATGTATTTCAAGGCACCGGGCTCGTATGGATTGGGGCTATACTTAGCTTCTTATTCCTCCTTGCAGTCGATCAATCAGGGAATAACAAAAACAAGGATAAGAACAGCAATCAACATGGGATAGCCTATAAAATAGCTGCCGGCATAGGACTTCATAACTTTGGGGAAGGTCTCGCCATAGGTGCTGCATTCGCGGCAGGAGAGGCTGCCTTGGGGACGTTCCTAATTATCGGGTTTACGCTCCATAACGTTACCGAGGGAGTTGGTATAGCAGCACCGCTCCTTAACGCGAAGCCGAAGTGGAACGTATTCGCCTCCCTCGCGCTTATTGCAGGGGCACCGGCCATTCTGGGTACCTGGACAGGTGGTTTTATCTTCAATGACACCTTAGCTGCTTTATTTTTCGGCATAGGTGCAGGCGCGATTTTGCAGGTGGTATATGTGATCAGCAAGATGATCCTACGAGAATCCCAGCGTATCCAAATCCCAGCGGTTAGTTGGTTCAATTTCCTTGGAATAACGCTTGGAATCGCGGTCATGTATGCGACTGCACTATTAGTGAATTTCTAGGGGGGATGGCTATGCCTTACGGTATTGGGGTAACTGGTATTCTGGTCATTATTGTCGCTGGGCTGCTTCTTTTCGGACCGTCTAAGCTCCCACAGCTCGGAAGAGCTATTGGTTCAACATTTTCCGAATTTCGGAAAGGTACACGAGAAGGAATGGATGCAGAAGCTGAGAAACAGAAATGAAGTTTAATACGATAAAGAGCATCGTTGAGCATCGTTGTACGACGATGCTCTTTATTATTGAGGGGAGTAAAAACGGACTACTATCCGTCATAATCAAAGTTATTATTTAGAAGCTTACACCATCTTTTTTGTCGCCACCTATAAAATACATGAGCAAACAACACAATAAAATATGTTAGTATCCCTGCATTTATTTCGATTGTATCCACGTAAAGGGTTTTATTGTCACCTAATTTTGTTAAGTGTATATTGTGGTCCCATTTTTTTATTAATCTACTATAACCATTGTCCCTAATGTGTTTAATGTCATTATGGACAGATATGACGATCCATTGTTTGCCGAACGGAATAAACCCCAATAAGTACATACTGACAAGGTATCTACCATCTTCCCACACTTCTGGTATGGGGGATTCCGGGGAGTGAACAAATTTCACAAGCGGTTTTGCTATATAAAGAAGGGACTTAGATTTTTTCACTTCATGAAATAATTCTTCTGAATCGCAATTGAAAATTGTTGTTACTTTAACAAGCATATTTCATTCCCTCCATAGTTTAATGACTGCAACACAAAGAAAAAGGCAGAGTGCTAAACTCTGCCTAAACATTTAACCTTGTTTTTTACCAATAAGGATCGTCAAGCTAACTAAGGTGACAAATATAGTTGCGCCCATGTCAGATAGAATGGCAAACCACAGTGTAAGCCAACCCGGTATTGTTAAAAGTAGCGCGATTATCTTCAATCCTAGGGAGAAGGCAATATTGAATTTAATAACCGTGTTTACTCTCTTGGCTACCGAAACGGCCTCTGGAAGCTTACCAAGGTGGTCTTGCATAAGGACAATATCAGCTGTCTCGATTGCACTGTCGGTACCCTTGCCCATTGCAATCCCTAGTTGGGCTGATGCCAACGCAGGCGCATCATTAATGCCATCGCCGATCATGGCGACCGTACCTCTTTGACCAAGCTCCTGTATTTTGCTTACTTTGTCCTCTGGGAGGAGATTGCCGTAGAACTTGCTAACACCTACCAGGGAAGCCACTTTTTCAGCTGTCTTCTGATGGTCGCCTGTAAGCATAACCGTTTGCCGGATTCCAACCCGATGAAGCCTCGCGATGACATCCTTGCTTTCTTCACGTATTTCGTCGGCGATGCCGAACATGCCGAGTATTCGTTCTTGATCTGCAACTAATACGAGTGTTAATCCACTTTCTTTTAAGGCATCGATTTGGGAACGTACTTCTGTAGGGATAACGAGATGTCCCATACTTTTCTCGTTGCCGAGCCAGAACTGTGTGCCTTGTATCCGAGCGATGATGCCTTGCCCGGAAACCGTTTGAATCTCGTCAGGATCAACAATCTCGATATTCTCATCGCTAATTTTTTTCATGATTGCTTTAGCAAGCGGATGTGAGGACGATTTCTCGATCGAGCCTGCGACCTTTAAAAAGCGTTCTTCATCATAAACGACAAGCTGTTCGACGTGAGGCTCGCCTTTCGTCAACGTACCTGTTTTATCGAATGCAAGGGTATCGATTTTCCCCAATTGCTCAAGAAACACGCCGCCTTTAATGAGAATACCGTTGCGCGCATTGCGTGTGATGCCAGACACAATCGCGATCGGGGAAGAAAGGATAAGCGCGCATGGGCACCCTACAATGAGAACGGCCAGACCTTGGTATACCCAGGTGCCCCAATCTCCGCCGAGAAATAGTGGAGGGATCAAGATAACAAGGGCAGCAATAATCATGATTAGCGGCGTATAGTAACGCGCAAACTTATTAATAAACAACTCGGTCGGTGTTTTGGTTTCCTGCGCTTCTTCGACGAGATGGAGAATTCGAGCCAGCGAAGAGTCTTGATATGCCTTTTCGATTCGTACTTTCAAGAGCCCTTCATTATTGACGCTCCCGCCGAAAACCCGTTCGCCGCTCTCTTTCTCAACAGGAAGCGATTCCCCGGTAATAGCCGCTTCGTTCACCGAGCTTTTGCCTTCCTCTACCCATCCATCGGACGGGATCTTCTCGCCTGGTTTGACTACAACCAGATCTCCAACTTTTAGAGAAGCAATGGGAACGATGGTTTCAATCCCGTTCTCAAGACGGACCGCTTCCTTAGGGGCTACTTTAAGAAGGGTCTCCATTGAGCGGCGGGCTTTTTCCATCCCGAGTCCTTCAAGCAGTTCATTGAGTCCGAACAGGAGGGCGACAAGCGTAGCTTCTTTCCACTCGCCAATTGCAACAGCTCCTGTCAACGCGATCGTCATTAGGGTATCAATATTGAATCGAAGGGCAAAAAGGTTTTTTAGTCCCCTTAGGAAGGTAGAATAACCGCTTAAGACGATTGCAACTAAATATAATCCAATCTGCAGGATATTATTAACTTGGTCCGCAGCGAACACTGCCGCTAGATAGATAATTGTGGCGACAACTAACAATTTGATTATCTTAGAATTCCCGTGTTCATGACTGTGATCATGGGCATGGTCGTGAGAATGGGCATGACCGTGGGAATGAGCATGCTCGTGTTTATGATCCCCATCCCCATGTGCGTGACCAGAATGGGCGTTATGGGAATGCTCTTGGCTTCGATCAATATAGGCATTATCGGTTTTTAGAATCTTTTCGACTTGGGGTAACGATACCCGAGGGTCCAATTTTAGCTTACCGGTATTGTAGCTAAGCGTAGCCGTATCGCCATGTTCCAGTTCCTTTATCTGATGCTCTAACCCCATTGCGCAGTTTCCGCAGGACAGGCCTTTAACCCGATACTCGTTCACAAAACCGCCTTCTTTCATAACATATGAGTATTTGTTCATATATTAAAACGATTGGTTCGAAAAGTCAAACCTGTTTACTGTTTTTGGGCTTTTCTAATACTGTACCCCTTCAGACCGAAGTCATGCCCTGTCACGCGGTTGCTAGGCTAAAAAGCAATTGATTCTCGAAGGTTCTTGGCTAAAAAATGTAGTATGAATATATACGCATATGTTATATTGTATGCGAAAGAACTCAATGAAGGGGTCAATGATCGTGTGGACACAAGTTTGGTTTTTCACAAATTGCATCTTCGTAACTGCTTTTATTACTTTCTTGTTTTTACATAGGTCGTATCAGGAAAAGAAAAGAAACAGCGAACCTAAGGACAAATCCTTTCTTCGTATTAGGCTATGGCGCAACAGTATGGGTGTAATAACGACTGTTTTTTTTATGGGAATGGTACTAAGTTTCGTTATCAATATGCGTGTAAATGGGTAGGTTCTACTAAGTGTTTGCCATGTTCATGGTAAGCACTTTTTTTATTATCAATGTCACAGTATTTTCAAGGCTATTGTAAAACATATAATTGATGAATAAGTATTCATATGTTAACGTGTAAAAAGATGTGAAAACTAAAATGGTAAGGGAGAGTGTTATGCAGACTATTCGATCATCATCAATCAGAGGCTTGTCACCTAAAGGATCGAAGTGGTTCATTTTTATTGTAGTATTACTCGGGATTATTGCTGCTACTGCCTATATAACTTCAAACTATAAAACAGAATATCGCGTTCTGCTCAGGAACAATCAAGAATTAGGCATTGTATCATCGCCTCAAACCATCCAAGCATGGATGCAGCAAAAAATACTCGCCTATAAGAGTAAACATCCGGGAGTGAACTTTGAAACGAATGAAGAAGAGATGTCTATCGTTCCCATAAAGACATGGTTCGGTAAAGCAGAAGACGAGAAGACCATTCTTGAACTGGAACAATTTTTCACCATTCAAAGCAAGGGCGTATTAGTGGAGATCGATAATAAACCTATTGGGGTAGTTAGGAGCAAGCAAGAAGCAAATCTCATTCTAACTCAATATAAGAATCGCTATCTGCCTGTTAAAAACAATAGCCGAGTCACAGCCTTATCCTACTCAGCTTCCCCTGTAAATGCTGCTTCCGTAAAGACAACTGAATTCGTAGAGTCAATTACAATGGAAGAAATCGTGATCGATTCACAATACTTTTTAACTACTAAAGCCATGATGAAAAAGCTCGAGGAAAGCGAAGAGAAGAAGGTCACGTACACTGTTAGAAGCGGAGATTGTGTCTCTTGTATTGCGCAGAAATTTAATGTTCCGTTGAAGGTTATTTATGATAATAATCCATGGATACAGGATGACCTCATCACAATAGGGGACGTTTTGAATTTATCCGTTCAACAGCCGATTTTATCTGTAAAAACAGAAGAAGAGGTTTCAGAAACATTGGAAATACCGCAAGGCACCGAAGTTAATTACGATGAATCATTGCGTTCCGAAGTCACTAAAGTTTTATCCAATGGTTCTCCAGGAACGAAAAAAGTAACTTATTTAGTGACAAGAATCAATGGGGAGATTGTAGAGGAGAAAGCCATAAAAGCGACTATACTTAAGAAGGCTGTACCTAAACGTATTGTCCAAGGTACCAAGGTAGTGAAGGGGATTGGTACCGGTTCTTTTGCATGGCCGATCACATCACCGGAGATTACGAGTCATTTCGGAAAACGATGGGGAAGGTTGCATGCGGGGACGGATACCGTATCTCAAGATCGCTCGATCTATGCTTCGGACCATGGCAAGGTTGAGTATGCCGGTTACGATTCTGGATATGGCAACCATATTATTATCAACCATGGAAATGGTTATCGAACCCTTTATGCGCATTTGAGCAAAATTAGCGTGAAAGAAGCACAGGTAGTCGAGAAGGGCGAAGAAATAGGCGTAATGGGAACGACAGGCCGCTCTACTGGCGTACATTTGCATTTTGAAGTGCGTAAGAATGGACAACAGCTAAATCCATTGAAATTTTTGGAATAGTCATGCAACAATTCGCTAACTCTCAATGACCCGTCTCTAGAATCGATGGTAAGAAGCTAGTGGCAATATTATACTATGTTGTGTAGTTTATTAGAGCGTTTGAGACTGAATGAGGGGGACTAATCTTGCCATCTAAGAGTCAAAGTCAGGGACCTAATCGCAAAACTCTCGTTATTTCCACCTTAGTATTTGTAGCTTTATTCGTGATGTTGTTCGTATCTAATCAAGCTTTAAAGAATGGAGGTGAAACGAATTCGTTCAAGAACGGCCCCGATACTTCTACCCAGCCAATAGTAGGTGATCCTGAGTCAAAAGTGACCATTGTTGAATTCGGTGACTACAAGTGCCCGTCCTGTAAAGCGTGGGGCGAGCAGATTTATCCGAAGTTAAAGGAAGCCTACATTGATAACGGGAAAGCGAAGTTCGCCTATGTGAACGTATTGTTTCACGGCGAAGAGTCAAGATTAGGCGCGTTGGCAAGCGAGGCAGTGTGGTCTCAGAATCCCGAGGCATTCTGGCCATTCCATAAGGCGTTATTTGATGCGCAGCCAACCGAAGATCACGACGCGGCATGGATAACAACAGAGAAGATTCTTGAGATTGCAGGAACGATCGAACCAGCGATCAATGTCTCTGAACTAGGTCAAACCTTATCCAACTTATCGACGCTGCCGGAAGTCAACCAAGATGAGCAGATGGTTCAGGATTTTAAGGTGAAGCAAACCCCAACGATCATGATTAATAATGTCATGGTCACCGATCCGTTCAATTATGATACGATCGTCAAATTAATCGAGGAAGAACTGTAATACTGGGGGATCCAATATGCGGATTAGGGACTACTCGTTGTATTTTGGCTGGATTGTAGCTATCGTTGCCACTCTAGGAAGCCTTTATTTTAGTGAAGTGCGGGGCTATATGCCGTGCGAATTATGCTGGTACCAGCGAATCGCCATGTACCCGTTAAGTATTTTGCTGGGGATCGCCGCGTACCGTGATGATAAGAAGATGAAATTATACGTGCTGCCCCTATCCATAATAGGCGGTTTGATATCAACCTTTCATTATATGGAGCAAAAGATACCCGGGTTTGCAGCGATAAAGCCGTGCAAAAGTGGTGTTCCGTGTAACCTTGATTACATTAACTGGCTTGGATTTATTACAATACCGTTCCTGGCTCTCATTGCGTTTATACTCATTACGTTGTTCATGTTCTGGACTAAAGACGAGCGGCAGAAATGACAGGGGAATGTAGGAGCAAAAAGGAGTACAGTGAATGTATGACGTTATTATAATAGGGGCTGGACAAGCCGGACTTGCAGTCGGATACTATCTGTCCCAAAGGAATAAGAGTTTTATTATTTTGGAGCGGAACGCAAGTGTAGGAGACTCATGGGTGCAACGATATGATTCGCTGCATTTGTTTACACCAAGACGTTATAACAGTTTGCCGGGTTTTGACTTTCCGGGTAAATTAGATGGATTTCCGAGTAAAGATGAGGCTGCGCTTTACTTAAAAGCCTATACGAAGGAATTTAATTTGCCGGTGAGAACATCTGAGCATGTCCTGTCGATATCGAGAGAAAATGGTGGGTTTCAGGTCAACCTGACAAGTGAACAACTGTTTGCTCATCAGGTTGTAATTGCTACAGGTCCCTTTCAGGAGCCGGCCATACCGCAATTTGCATCATCATTACCTGAAGTTGTTAACCAAATGCATTCCTCGGAATATCGTAACGCTTCACAGCTGCATGACGGGAGTGTACTTGTTGTCGGGGCTGGCAACTCTGGGGCACAAATCGCATGTGAATTGACAGCCACTCATGACGTTCACTTAGCTGCAAGTAAATCAATATCACAACTGCCGCTAACACTTCTAGGCAGAAGTATCTTTTGGTATTTCGATAAAGCGGGGCTGATGAAAGCACATAAAAGTACCGCTGTTGGGAAATGGCTTAGGAAAAAGCCGGAATACGTCTATGGTAATGAGTTAAGAAATCGGATTAGAGAAAATAAAATTATTGTCCATCCACGCGCAGTAAGAGCAGATGGTAAACGCATTACATTTTCGGATCAACGCAGCATAGAAGTTAGCAACGTTATTTGGGCTACGGGGTTTAAGCGAAATGATGCGTGGATTAGAATACCTGGCGCATTCGACTCGGATGGCCAAATAAGACATACCGATGGAGTATCTTCCGTCCAAGGACTATATTATATCGGTATGCAATGGCAGACTTCCAGAGGGTCTTCTCTTCTGGGCTGGGTGAAGATTGATGCGCAGAAAATAGCAGATAAAATTTGTGAGGCCACGGAACAGGCCTGACAGCATAGATATAGCAATATTTAACCGATTACGGAGATGTCTGGTCATACCCCTGTCAAGTAGACAGATGAAAAAAAGCTATGCAGCCAACGCGCAGCGGTACTCAACCGGTGCGCGTTGTTTCAATTTGGCCTGAAATCGGCGGTAGTTGTAGTGGTATATGTAGTCCTCTACAGCTTGCCGAATCTCTACTCCTGAATTACACTGGTTAAGGTACAGCTTCTCTGTCTTGAGATGCGAAAAGAAGGATTCGATGCATGCGTTATCCAGGCAGGTTGCTTTGCGAGAGTGGCTGCCTTTGACGCCGAATGCCTCTAATCGTTTGTTGTACGCCTGAGACGTGTATTGGAAGCCCTGGTCCGAATGGAGCACGGCTTCTGACACGTCTCTTTTGCTTGTCCACTGCTTAACTGTATCCAGTACCAGCTGAACATCGTTACGTTCGGATAGTTGCCAAGCGACAATTTCATTATTGAAGAGATCTTGAATGACGGATAAGTAATGAAAGTTCGTTCCATCGGAAATATACGTAATATCCGTCACCATTTTTTGCTGCGGAGCAGTAGCATGGAATTGACGTTTTAAGCGATTTGGATAGATCACCGAAGGTGTATAATTCGACTGTCTTCGCTTCCTTCGAATAGCGGATTGAATCGCTAACTCCCGCATAAGTCGCCATACTTTCTTATGATTCACTCTGTAGCCTGCCTCCCACAAAGCAATCATCATCCGAGGGTAACCGAACTCTGGATGTGCAGCATGTATAGCCATCATGTGTTCTTTGATTTCGTAGTCTTGATCTTGTTTGGCTTTGCGCAGTGGCTGTGTAGCACGCCATTTGTAGTAGCTAGCTCGTGGTATCCCCGCAATGGCTAACAGGCATGTAATGCTATGTAGTTGGCGGAGATCTTCGACTATTTCATAGTTCATTCGCTGACTGGGAGCTGCTCCTTTATTAGATTTGGATACCGCTTTTTTAAGTAGGCCACCTGTGCCTTTAGGTAATCTCGTTCTTCTTCAACACTGATAAAGTTGGTGCGCTGACGCCCCTTCAATGGGTTGGGTTCGCTAGCTTTCCGCTCGTCAAATGATTCCCCATTTTGCCATTTCTTCACCCACATCTTCAGTTGCGAACAGTTACGAATTCCCTCACGCTCGGCTGCTACTTTATAACTCACCGAACCCTCCAGATACGCTCTAACCGCCTTCAACTTGAAATCGTCTGTGTACGTACGGAATGTTTGTCCCTTTAATGCCATAAAAATATCCCCTCCAAGTTCCACTCGAACCCCCATCATAACATGGAGTTTTTTTTGAGTGTCTACTTGAAGGGGATAATACCATGTCCGTGTCGGTTTTTTATGCTTGCATGTTCTTTAAATTGAAACAACTAATGATCCCAATGCAATTGATGAACAAGTGCTCATATGTTATTTTGAAAGGGCAGTGGTTAAATGTGAGATAGGGAGATGTTCAATGAGGATCATTCAAATCGTTGTCATTTTGTATTTGCTTTTCATTGTCGCGCCGATTGATGTATATGCAAATAATTTTACCGATAATGCACTTCTTACTTCATCTTACTCGATCTCGAACGAGCAAATTGCACCAGCCGGGTTTTATCTTGGAATGGGAGTCGTTTTAATCGTGGTCATCCTTATACTCGGCAAGCTTTTGACCAGTAGGCGGAAGAGAAAGTAGAGCCTCCGGACATGCCTATTATCCGGCAAGAAATTTAGACGGTCAGATAGAGGTAAGCGAAGCTTCAGCCGGCTACTATATGGGCGTAGGCATACTGCATTTTCTTGGCGTGCTGTTTGTCGGATGAATTTCGATGTATTATACATGATCAATTGTTCATGTTTGTGGCTGAAAAGTGATCGAATTGTGTGCTGAGCGTGATCAAAGGATGAACATGGTATGACACTTGCCTAAAATACTACATAAAGTAGTTTAATTTATGTAGAGTGAAAGTTAGAGTGAAGTTACTCTGAACTACATGGTTGGGGAAGGTGGGTACGGATGAAACGGATGAAGCCGTTATTTATGGCGTTAATGGTTATAGCCGTAATGCTGTTGTCCGGATGTAATTATGTTGTATTAGATCCGAAGGGTCCAGTTGCGAAGATTCAAAAAGATCTTATTTTGTACTCCATTTTGTTCATGGCCATTATTGTTATCGTTGTCTATGTCTTGTTCACGTTCATTGTGATCAAATTCAGGGAACGGCCGGGAGTAGCTGGTATCGATTATGAAGGTGAGCATGGGAGTAAATGGCTTGAAATTCTATGGACCGTAATTCCAATCATAATCGTCATTGCGCTCTCTATTCCAACCGTTAAAGCTATTTACGCTTTGGAGAAGCCGCCGGTAAATTCAATAGACTCGCAGCCGCTGGTCATCGAAGCAACCTCCGTAGATTGGAAATGGATATTCAGCTATCCCGAGGAAAATATCGAGACTGTCAATTATCTTAAAATCCCGAAGTCGCGTCCTATTTTATTTAAGTTAACTTCGGCGGATTCCATGGCATCCTTTTGGATACCTGCCCTTGGGGGACAAAAATATGCGATGGCTGGGATGCAGACGCAGCTTTACCTCCAAGCCGATGTTGAGGGAATCTTCCAGGGGAGGAATGCCAATTTCACAGGAGAAGGCTTCACCGAACAAACGTTTCGAGTCGAAGCACTCACTGAATCAGATTGGATGGAGTGGGTGAAGAAGGCACAAGCCGCTGCCCCATTGACCCAAGAAATCTATGACCAGCTTATGCTGCAAGGTCATGTAGAGGAACAAACGTACTCATCTACGCACTTAACGTGGGTTAATCACGCCAAAGATGCTGAGTATGCATTAAGAGCTCGCGTTCGCTTGGGTCAACTGCCGGAAGGAACAGTAGACATGAATGAAAGCAACCGAATGAACGAAGCGGATACGTCATCGACTCATACAGGTGCACATTAGGAGGAGCGAAGATAAGAATGAAGTGGAATGAGTTCTTTGTTACGGGCAATCCCATGATTTACGGTGCTGATGTAGCGATTGCCGTCACTATGATTGCAATCGTGGCGACATTGACGTATTTCAAGAAATGGGGATGGCTTTGGAGAGAATGGCTTACAACGGTTGACCATAAGCGTCTTGGTATCATGTATATTATCGCTGCCGTTCTGATGCTCTTTAGGGGGGGCGTTGATGCCCTACTCATGCGAACCCAACTTGCTGTCCCGGATGCCAAGTTTTTGGACGCGCAGCATTATAATGAGATCTTTACTACACATGGCACGATCATGATAATTTTTATGGCGATGCCATTCCTAATCGGCTTGATCAATGTCATCGTGCCTTTGCAAATCGGTGCCCGAGATGTTGCTTTCCCTTTCTTAAATGCTGTAAGTTTCTGGACCTTCTTTATGGGCGCGATGCTATTTAACATCTCATTCGTAATCGGGGGATCGCCTGCGGCGGGTTGGACAAGCTACATGCCGCTTGCAAGCAATGAGTTAAGCCCCGGTCCCGGTCAAAATTACTATCTTATGGGGCTCCAAATTTCCGGTATTGGTACATTGTTGACGGGAATCAACTTCATCGTGACGATATTTAAGATGCGCGCTCCAGGCATGACATTGTTTAGAATGCCCATCTTTACTTGGTCCTCCTTGGTGACCAGTATTATCATTGTGTTTGCATTCCCGATTCTCACCGTTGCACTTGCACTAATGACGTTTGACCGTATCTTCGGCAGTCATTTCTTTACGCTGGCCGGGGAAGGGATGGATATGCTCTGGGCGAACCTCTTTTGGTTATGGGGGCATCCGGAGGTTTATATTGTTATTTTGCCTGCCTTTGGTATTTTCTCTGAAATCATTAGTACCTTTGCGCGAAAAACGCTATTTGGTTACAAAGCAATGGTGTACTCCATGCTTCTTATTGCCGGACTAAGCTTTATCGTTTGGGTCCATCACTTTTTCACAATGGGTTCGGGCGCATTGGTGAACTCTGTTTTCTCGATTACGACGATGGCTATTGGAATACCGACAGGCGTAAAAATCTTCAATTGGCTATTTACCATGTATAAGGGAAGTATCCAATTTACGACTCCGATGCTCTGGTCGTTAGGATTTATCGTTAACTTTGTCATAGGCGGGGTAACAGGAGTCATGCTCGCAATGGCGGCAGCCGATTATCAGTATCATAATACGTACTTTTTGGTTGCGCACTTCCATTATGTATTAATCGCAGGTACTGTCTTTGCATGTTTTGCGGGGCTGCACTACTGGTACCCGAAAATGTTTGGTCATAAATTGAATGAACGTATTGGCAAATGGTGTTTTTGGCTGTTTATGATAGGTTTCAATATCTGCTTTATGCCGATGTACTTCCTCGGTCTTGCCGGCATGCCAAGACGTATCTATACCTACTCGGCCGAGTCTGGGTGGTTTGGCCTCAATTTCATTGCGACGATCGGCGGATTCATGATGGGAGCTGCCTTCTTGCTACTTGTCTACAATATTAATTATAGTATCCGTCATTCAAAACGAGAAGAAAGTGGAGATGCTTGGAATGGGCGCACCCTCGAGTGGCAGACAACCACGGCGGTGCCGCCGCATTACAATTTTGCTCTTGTGCCGGAGGTCAAAGGGCTAGATGCTTTCTGGCTTATGAAGAAAACCAAAAAAGGTGGGGAGCACAACCCTAAAGCTCTTCAACCTATTCATATGCCTAGTAACTCAGGCAAACCATTTGTCATGAGTATCTTTTTCTTTATAAGCGGTTTTGGACTTGTGTTTGAATGGTTTTGGATGGCGATTGCAGGTGCACTTGGTGTCGTCGTAGTGATGATTCTACGATCGTGTGATTTTGATAAGGGTTATTATGTCAGCGTGGAGGAAATTGAACGCGATCATCAAAGATAGGGGGATTTCCATGGGATCAACGGAGCACTCAAACGGTCAGCAAGTAGGGCCGTTAGAATATCAATCGGAAACAAGCAGGCTTAATATACTTGGATTTTGGATCTTTCTTGGGGCTGAGATCGCACTATTTGCTACCTTATTCGCAACGTATGCTGTGTTGACCGATCGAACAGCAAATGGTCCTACAGCTTCAGAACTGTTTGAAATGAAAGGGGTATTCATTCAAACGTTTCTGCTGCTTACAAGCAGCTTTACATGCGGTTTAGCGATCCATCAAATGCGTAAACAGAACTTAAAAGGCTTGGTTGCATGGCTGCTGGTAACCCTTGGCCTGGGGGCTGGTTTTTTAGGATACGAGATTTATGAATTCGTCAACTATATTCATGAAGGCGCCACACTGGGTACCAGTGCATTCTGGTCTGCATTTTTTGTTCTTGCCGGCACGCATGGCGTACATGTTACTTTCGGTATAGGCTGGATGATACTCATACTATTGCAACTGTGGAGAAAGGGACTGACACCCGAAACCTCATCCAAAGTATTTATTTCAAGCTTATATTGGCACTTTCTTGATGTGGTGTGGATATTCATATTCACAGGAGTCTACCTGACAGGAATGGTGAACAATGGATAATGAGAAGGCTGTAGCATCAATAAAGGTTCACAAAGGTTTTCCGTGGAGCCACTTAATTGGCTATTTGTTCTCAATTTTACTTACTGTACTTGCTTTAATTGTTACGTTCGGATCGAGTTTTTCTACTTCAACGATTCTGGTCATCATTTATAGTTTTGCATTCTTGCAAGCCGCTCTTCAGTTATTGATGTTCATGCATATAACGGAAAGCGCAAATAGCAAGATACAAACCAGCACGATTTTATTCGCAGTCTTTATTGCGATCACAGTCGTTGCAGGTTCGGTATGGGTACTAGCCTCAGGACACTCTTAAATTACCCGGCTCTTTGTCTATCCAACTGGACATGCTAAAATGAGAGAAAGCTGTTCGGGAGGAAAAGAGAATTGCGAATAAATAAATACAACGTTAATGAAGAAGGCTTGCATCGATTTTTTGGCTCACTTGAAGCCAAGATTATGGAGATTATTTGGCAGAAAGAGAAACTGACCATCAAACAATTGCATGAAATTATAAACCAAGAAGATCCCATCTCCTTAACTGCCGTAATGACGGTCATGATTCGTTTAGCGGAAAAGGGACATCTTCGAAAAGAAACGAGTGGCGGCGGACGGAATAAATTGACCTTTTTTTATCCAGTACAAAATAAGGACCAGTTTATTATGGAACAAACCAAAGCCGTTACTGAAGGGCTATTTCAGGATTTTGATGCGCTGATCGTAAGTCATTTTCTGGATCGTATTGACCAGGTGGATTCACTATTAATAGACAAACTACGTGATAAGCTAAGTGAACTCGACGACAGGAATGAAGGTAATCATGATTAAGAAACCGAGAAACATTTTGATCCTGCTTTTCTGTATTGTGGGTTGGGTGGTCTATCAGATGGGATCTAGTGTACTTCATCAGCTGCGAGACGTTCCGGAAAGCACGGATTTGTTACACTGGATAGGGCAGGTTATGTTTGATATTTTCAGCAACCATATGCTTTATGAAAGACTTTTTAATGGACTTATCCTATACTCTTCGGCAGTATTCTTTTACCATCTGATTTCACAAGCAGTGTTACATTTTCGCCTGGAATTATCAATGAGAAGATTCTCGAATCATGAGTTGTCCAGAGAGTGGCAAGCTTTATTCCCTGAGGAAAATATGAGGATTACTGTCATATCGACCCCCTCCTTTGTTGCCATGGCGGTGGGCGCATTGAAACCGAAAATCGTATTATCGACCGGAGCAATTGAAGTGCTTGGGAAAAATGAACTTCAAGCCATCATTTGGCATGAAGTTTACCACTGTCGTTTTTATCATCCCTTGCAAAACCTTATACTAACGCTTACTAGGAAGAGCTTTATGTATTTGCCCGTTATCGAGGCTTTGGTGAAATATTACTCCGTATGGATGGAATTAATGGCAGACCGATATGCGATGCGTCAAATGAACAGTGCGAAGCCACTGGGGAATGCGCTGCTAGTTTTACTTCACCACCAGAACCAAACAGTAGCAACGAAAGGTACAGTTTATTTTGCTGAAGATGCCGTGAACTTCAGGATTAAACAGATTTTAGATCCTTCGAGTAGCTTGCAGATAACGATCGTTACTAAAAGGCAAATGATGTTATCAATACCTGTCTTGATTATAGTGTTGATCATCCCTTTTTTGAGTCATGTCTAGATTAGGAGCAGAACCTTAAGAGTCCGACAAGAATCTGACAGGTTCTGATCTGGATTGACGAAAATGAAAGGATTCTAATCATAAGTAGAAAGGAAAAGGGGGGAATTAGATCGAATTAAACTACATATCGTAGAATAATTAATGCTTAATTCTCAGTATCTGAGAAGCCGGGGAACCATTAATAATGTGGGTGAATTAATTCTTTGGAATTATAGGGTACCTTCAACCGAACCCTTAAGCTAACTCGGTAGGCTGCGAAGGGAGAAAGGGCATTGCAGAAGGCATTATCAGTAATTGCAATTTGTATGGCATTGATTTTTGGAGGGCAGCAAACATTCGCTGCAGAAGGGGATTTGCAAGATGCAGTTGATGAAGTGCTTGGGGTTCCTTATAAATGGGGAGGGACGAGCTCAGCTGGTTTTGACTGTTCGGGATTTATAATATATATATTCAAGCAGTATGAGATTAAACTGCCACGAACTTCTCAAACGCAAGCTAAAGAAGGCGTTGAGGTTGCTAAAGAGGACCTAAAACAGGGTGATCTTGTGTTTTTTAATACGAGTGGAAAGGGGATTTCTCACGCTGGTATTTATTTAGGCGGAGGGAAATTTGCTCACTCATCCAGCAGTAAAGGAGTCATCGTGAGCAAGATGAGTGATTCCTATTATGAATCCCGTTATGTCACCGCACGCCGGGTCATTTCCTCCACATAATGGCAGAAATGCAGTTCTTCGGCGCGAACGAAGAACTGCATTTTTATTTCTACTTATATTACGTGATCTGGAGCTAGAGGGCAGTCATACAGGCTGGATTCCAACTGAATCGTGGCATGGTCAATATTAAATTTTTCATGTAAATCCGCTGAGCATCGCTTCATAAGTTCATCCCGATTAATTGAATCTGAAACGATCAGATGCACTGTTAAAGCATTTTCTGTCGTGCTTATTCCCCAAATGTGAAGATCGTGCGTATTGATGACGGAAGGAATCCTATCGAAATATTCCTTCACGAGTGAGTAGTTAATTCCACTGGGCACCGCATCTAAGGACAGATTAAACGATTCTTTTAATAACCCCCACGTACTTATGAATATAACAAGTACAATGACGAGGCTTATTACCGGATCAAGCCAAAGCCAGTTGGTCCACAATATAACGAATCCGGCAATAACGACACCTAGAGATACACCTGCATCAGCCGCCATATGTAGGAATGCGCCGCGGATATTGATATCTCCCTTGCTGCCGCTAAGGAACATGAGTGCAGTAAATGTGTTTATAATAATGCCTACTGTGGCAACCCAGATAACCGTGTTTCCAGTTACGGGCGCCGGATCACCAAAGCGTTGCAAAGCCTCCCAGGCAATTGCGCCAATAGCGACTAATAAAAAAATCGCATTGAATAAGGCCGCTAGGATGGAAGAACGTCTATAACCGTAGGTTCGACGTTTTGATGGTTCTTTTTTGGCAAGCAAACTTGCGATCCAAGAAAGAACAAGGGCAAGGACATCGCTTAGATTATGGCCGGCATCCGCGATTAAAGCAAGAGAATGGCTTAATACACCGTAGGTCGCTTCGGTAATCACAAAGGCAGTGTTCAATATAATACCAATGAGAAAAGCTTTATTATAATTGGCTGGGCCGTGAGCATGTCCAGCATGATCATGGGAGTGACCCATAGGTATCCACCTCTCTCAATAGCATGTTTAGAAATAATATACCCAACGAGAATTGGGTCTATTCAGCATTACTGTCCATCATATGAATATATGATTATTTATTACTTAGAAAGTCGGAAGGGGCATAACATGTACGGACAATCCTTAACAGTTCTTGTCGTTGACGATGAGGAACGAATCAGACGAGTTCTCCGAATGTACCTTCAGAAGGAGGGATACATCGTAAGGGAAGCAGTGGATGGCCAAACTGCACTCCAAATGGCCACTGAGGACAGGTATGATATTATTTTACTTGATGTCATGATTCCTGGAATGGATGGAATTAAAGTATGCAGCCATTTGCGAAGGATGAAGAATACCCCGATCATTATGTTGACAGCTAAAGGGGAAGAGGACAGTCGATTAAAAGCATTTAAAGCCGGGGCGGATGATTATGTTGTAAAGCCCTTTAGTCCGCGTGAAGTGATATATCGAGTTAGAGCGGTTCTGAAACGATCTTCAGGTCATGAGTTTCCCGTTAAACAATTAGAAAAGAATGTTGTCTATCCGTTCTTAGTGATTGAGGGAGATGCACGACGTGTGAGGGCTGCCGGGCAAGAAGTGCTCTTGACACCGAAAGAGTTTGATTTGCTGCATTATTTATCAAGAAGACCTGATAAAGTATTTTCGCGCGAAGAACTGCTTGCCGATGTTTGGCATTATGAGTACAGATATGATGTACGGACCGTTGATACACACGTAAAACGGATTCGAGAAAAGTTAAATCATTTTTCGCCAGATGCGGCTGCAATGATCGTAACGGTCTGGGGGGTTGGTTATAAGTTCATGAAATAACACTCGTTTAGGGGCGATAAGCGTGATTTATTATTATTTGATTGCTTTTGTGGCAATTATCCTAGATCAAACCCGCAAGTGGGCAGTAATCTCGTATATGGACAAAGGGGACAAGGATAAGTGATCATAAAAACGCAACGTGTAATAAGATTTGATGACGGTAGACGTATTCTTCTTATTTTTGAGTTGGGATGGACGGGATGATGCTGACCGCTAAAGGGGGTGAAGATTCCGGCTTGGTGCAGCGCGACAATCGCTCTGTAGAGCAGTTGAAATTCTGGCTTCGCTAATTACTCCCACATCCACACAACAGGTACCCACTCCTCGATTGATACCGTTTACCATAGCTTAGCTCCATCCGTAGCCACTACAATAATGGGATACCCTCTGCACATCTCCATCGGGCTTATCGCCAATTTTTACTCATTTGTATGAATACATTCTCATATGTTACAATTATTCTACTGGATGATTGAACGTTAAGTAAGGAGAGATACTTCTGTGCAAACTGGCAGAAATCAGAATGTTCAAAAATGGCTGTGGATTCTAACCTTATTAGGAGTCGTCGCTGCGATTCCGTTTGGTATTTCACGGATGCAAATGGAGCGTACATCTAGACAGATCGAATATCTGTTTGATTATCGTGATTTGGTGACAATTAGTTCCTATCAAGCTAGAAAAGACGATTACTTAAAATCACAACTCCTTGTGCTGAAACGAGCTGGAATTACAACAATGGTTGTTTCAGAGAGTACATTATCGGACCTAGCAACAGCTGGACGTTTAGTACTGTATACAGAACAAGAGGCGAATCAATTAAAGGGTAACCCCCCAAATCATAATCAAAATTTTACTTATTTGTTATTTGAGGGATCCGAAGAAGCCAGGCAACTTACGTTCATGATTAAATACAGATTCGATAAAGAGGGTATAGTTGTTCGTACCTGGATGCATGGCGGGAAAACAGGGCTTATGTTGGAGACCCCTATAGAAAACGCCACACTTAAGACAATGGAGCCCGATCCAATAGCAATTGAACAACTCCTCAATGAAGGGTTTAAAATCATGCCGAGGCTATCTGACCGCGACAGACCTTACAATCCGGTCGAGACTGAGAGGATGCTGGCGAAGTTTCAAAATCTAGGAGTCAATCGGATACTGTTTGAAGGTGACGCTGTTAAAGGTTATGGGGATAATATCATAAACAAAAACAAGAGTATTGAAAATTTTGCATCGTTATTAAATAAACACGGTATTGGACTGGCAACGATCGAAAATTTAAACAAACCGGAATTGGGATTTAATGCACTTGCTCGTTTAACCAATTATAATGTCGTTCGTTTATTGTCATTATCCGAAAAAGATGCGGCGAGAATGAAACCGGAAGCTATCACCGACCGTTTTTTGCTTGCAGCAAAAGATCGTAATATTCGTATGTTTTATATCAATGGGATGGCAATTAAAGACACTGCTAAAGCTTCTATTACCGATTCAGTGGAGAATGTATACAAGACATTGGTAGGCAAAAACGGTGTGGTTGAAACATTAAGAATGTTTGGATTTCCGCCAGGTGAAGCTAAAATGTTTTCTGTTCATCCTCCTATATCGTATAAATGGATAAAAATATTAGTCTCCATTGGGGCTATCGCGCTGATGGCTCTTCTACTCGGTACATTTGTTTCAAACATGTATCTTCCTGCTTTTCTCGCAGGTCTCATTGGTAGTGTGGGACTATATTTCATTTCCACTACATGGCTAGACCTGGGACTCGCTTTAGGAGCAGGAATTAGCGCGCCTACGCTTGCTCTAATATGGTCATTAAAACGTATTCGATCTTACTGGGGGCGAGGAAGCTCAATCGGTAACGGGCACCTTACTTTCAAAAAGAGTGGTGCAAATCAAAAAAACGAGGTTAACTGGTCATCAGGCTATCGTCTGTTGATTGCCATGTCCTTGTTTATAATATTATCCCTGATTTCGATGCTTGGTTTTCCTTTCATCATAGGTATACTGAGTGATATAACGTATAATCTGCGTCTGGAGCAATTCCGGGGAGTTGGAATGCTGCATTTAGTGCCAATAGCTCTGGTTACACTCTATGCACTTCTGTATATGCAAAGGTCCGTTGGTGAAAACCTGCGCCGATTACTGACAATGAAGATCACCTTTCTGTGGGTGGTAGTTGGTGTACTAGTGAGTATAGCTGGTTTATACTATTTGTCTCGCACTGGTAATGCTGGAACAGTGTCGTCGTTTGAACTTATGTTTCGCACTACACTGGAAGAAAAATTTGGTGTTCGGCCCAGAACAAAAGAGTTTTTATTGGCACATCCCTTATTGTTGCTTGGTCTATTCCTCAGCCTTCGCTATCGTTTCGGATGGATTTTTATGGTAGTGGGTACCATCGGTCAGTTGTCGATGATCGACACGATTGCACATCTTCATACGCCTTTGAAGATTTCGTTAACTCGTGTGTTCCTTGGTCTTGGAATAGGATTCTTGATTGGTCTCGTTCTGATTGCCTTATGGCAATTGTCGGAAAGGATATTGAGTCGTTATTCTGCAAAACGGCGTTTCATAGGGAGAGTAGGGAAATACATGAACTAATGTATTGGAGGAAAATAATTGTGCTCTATTACTTGGCTCTGTCAGTCATTCTTATCGCAATTGATCAAATCAGCAAATGGCTAATAACGGTGGGCATGGATGTGGGAGGAACGATCCCGTTGCTGCCAGATATATTTCATTTAACTTCGATTCGTAACCGCGGCGCAGCTTTCAGTATTCTCTGGGAGCAAAGGGGATTGCTTATTGTTATTGCTGCCGTAGTCAGTGCCTTTGTCCTTTATTATTTGAAACGCATCCATCAGTCCAACAAGAGCATGGCAATAGGATTGTCATTTATACTCAGCGGTGCATTAGGTAATTTGATAGACCGCCTTTTAAGAGCGGAAGTTGTCGATATGTTTGATCTCCGTTTGATTAATTTTCCGGTCTTTAACGTAGCGGATTGCTTTGTTACAGTTGGCGTGGGCTGCATCATCATTTCGAATCTTAGAGAAAGCAGAGCCCAAAAGGAAATAGACGGGATGAAACCATCCAATTGAACTACAAATCATAGTATAATAATGATTAATCGTGTAAGGAGGGGCTCTATTTGTTTCAATTAGCCGTGTATTTCTTTGTCGTCCTTTGTGCAGCAGGAATATTAGGAATCGGTATTAGTAAATCAATTAGAAAACCGGATACTAAAGTCGAAGAGGCAGAAAAATGACCTTAGTAGCCTGGATATCCGAAGCTCTGCTTTATCTTTGCTTTTCTCTAATTGCAGGGTATTCGATTATGAATTTAGTACCGCAATGCTATAGGCCAACAATAAACATTCCCACCAGGGTCATTTTCATCTCGATTGCTGCGATACCTATATTGGCTTTAATGCCGGTCTTAAGAATTGTCTTTTTCTTCTCTGAAGACATCGGTTTTTGGCTTACATTGAAAAATGTCCTTTTTTCATTTGAAGAAGGTAAGGCATATCTCAAGATCATGACAAGCTCCTTTTTGCTTCTTTGGTTTATATACAAAAACTCATTTGAAAACCGGAGACAATCGTACATCATTATCGGCTTGCTTACATTTGTAATGGCTTTGATATTAAGCTCGGCAAGTCATCTTGCTTCTTTATATGGCTGGTTAGGCGCTATAGGACACTTCGCACATTTCTTATCGATTATCGTGTGGGCGGGAACACTCCTAGTTACAGGTTTTTTTGCAACTAATTTAAATCATTGGCTCGTGTTTCTGAGGTGGTTTACGCCGCTTGCTGTCGCATGTCTCGTAATGATTTCAGCATCTGGATTTCTAATGATGCAGGCTATTGTACCGAGCTATATAGATAGTTGGGTGCTCTCATACGGACAAGCGCTGCTATTAAAGCATTTGGCTATTATTCCGCTTCTTGTTTTTGCCTTTATGAATGGTGTGATGTTTCGTTTCAAACAGAAACGAAATCCAGATTGGAATCCCTTATATTCCCTTCGTATGGAGGGAGGAGCGATACTTCTTGTTTTCGCAATAACGGGGTTCATGGGACAACAGTCTCCTCCGCATGATGTATCCCTTACGGTTAGAGAGGCTGGCGTTGCGCAGTGGTTTGACTATTTCGTCGGTGAACCCGTAACAGAAGAGATCGATTTGATGCTCTCCTTCAACGGTTTGAGCTTTGGTTTAGGCATCAGTTCGATTATTTTGATGGGTAGTCTCTTTTATATGTCTTGGAAGAAACGTGGATGGCGTTGGACGCAGTTGCTCGGTTTACTATTCGTCTCAAGCGCTTATCTGGCAATTATGAGTGCAACCACGTTTCGATAAGCTGTGATGATCAATTGCAAATGTGTTATAATTACGAAAAACATTTGTGGTTGGTGGAAAAGTGACGGAGAAAACAGTACAAGAAACGGAAGCATGCGACACTTCCTGTAACGGGACGAATATTAATGTCAGTTCGGTTAAGCAAAATTTAATAGATGATCCTGCTGCAGGTGATATGGCTGATCTATTCAAGGCACTTGGCGACCCTACCAGGGTGAAGATCATCCACTCATTGATCCAATGTGAGCTTTGTGTGCATGATTTAACAGAAGTGTTGGGAATGGGGCAGTCAGCTGTTTCACACCAACTTCGTTTCTTGAGGAATTTGAGGATTGTTAAGCGGCGGAAAGAAGGAAAAACGGTTTACTACTCTATAGACGATGATCATGTTAAGGAGATTTTCTTGCAGACGATGGAGCACTTAAGTCATAGCTGAAATATAAATGGAAACCAAACGTAAAGTTGGAGACCCGAGTACGAAAAAAAGTCCCGATTTTGGGGCTTTTTTGTATTCATCTCTGGATAATATGCGAAACGAGTCGTTGTAGTTCTAGAGGTTTGCAAATGTCATAAACAATTCGCATACTCAACATATGAACATATGATAAACTGTTTTTACACAAAGGAGTGATAGCTAGTTATGAAAGCAATCAAGATGAGTTTTGTTCTATTGTTCTTTACTTTGCTGTTGCCGATAAGCGCATTTGCACACACTGGCCTTGATACTGCCTCACCCAATAAAGATGCAACCGTTCAGAAAGAGATTACAACCGTTGAAATGACGTTCAAAACTACAATTGAAGATTTAAGTACCTTCACGCTCAAGAATGATAAAGGTGAAGAGATCTCAGTCAATTCAATTTCGGTGAAAGAAAAGGAGATGTCAGGTCAGCTTGAACAACCGCTGGCAACAGGCAAGTATACCGTTGACTGGAAAATCGTTGGTGTAGACGGTCATCCGATCAAAGGCAGCTATTCATTTGCTGTTGACCTTCCTGTGTCTGAGCAACCGGCGGCTACAGAACAACCCGAGACCGATTCTGATGCGAATACTCCGGCAGCAAACAATAATGCTTCCAATGGAACAAATGAAACAGGAACAACAGGAAACATGAATACAGGTAACCAAACAGCAGGTAACACAGCTCCAAGTAACGCAATAGAACAAGAGAATCAAGCCGCGGCTGAAGCTGGCGAGAGTGAGGCAACTCAGGAAACGAGCAACGCCAGCTATCCAATTCTCTATATTGCTTTGGGGGCAGGCCTTTTTGTTGTCGTTGCCCTTATCGGCTTCCTGATTAGCAGGAGGAGGAGAGCCTAGTGTTTTATGTACTTGGCGACTTTTTACTCTATATCAGTATCGCCTTGGTAATTGGATTATTATTTCTAAACTTAGTCCCTGAAGATCGAAAACCAAAGGTAATGGTCACAAAAAAACAGTTAACTTGGCTAATAGCCGCCGTTGTTTTTTTCTCGGCCTTCCCGGTAGTAAATCTTATTATTTATTTTGTAACCGAGCTGAAATACGATGTAGGATTTGTTACGTACCGGGTTCTAAGGGACTATAATGTGGGCCATGGATGGATAATGACCGTAATCTTTGCACTGCTTCTTGGTTCATTGGTCTACCAGCGGATAGAAACGAAACATGAAAGACTGGCCGCGGTAATCCAGTTGGTTTTATCGATCGGCATGCTGGCGGGGGTCGGATATGCAAGCCACTCTGCAGGTTTATACGGCTACAAAGGCTTTGCAACGCATTCTATCCATCTGCTTGGAGTTTCATTATGGCTAGGCATTTTGATGGCGGTCTCTTGGTTTACAAGAGGCTCTGACAATTGGAAAAGATGGTTGGCATGGATGTCCCCGCTCGCAGTAACATGTTTTGTGGTGACTGTTGCCTCAGGCATAGTGGTGATGTTGTATCTGTCGGATAACTATGTTGAAGGGCTTGTCGTTCCATTTGGTCAGGCATTGTTAATCAAGCATGCTTTACTCTTACCGCTTATTGCGCTAGCAATCACGAATGGCTTTGGACTAAGACGGCGTTTAATGAAGGAGCCTGGATTCAATCCTTTAACTTGGCTTCGAATGGAGTCTGTGCTTGCGTTAACTGTTTTTTTCGGAACTGCTTATCTGTCGCAACAAGCTCCTCCTCACGACCTTAACGAAACACTCGCGAATGGTGAAGTATCTGTTTCAAACCTTTGGAGTTTCTTTAATGGGCAGGATCTAGCTGCAAACGCACAGATTACATTCCAGTTTAGCGCACTTGGCATTGTTTTTAGTCTGCTAGCAATTGTTATGGCCACACTAGGGATTGGCATAATGATTAAACGAAGAGAGCTTTGGTTTTCATTTAATCTGTTGCTCTGTTCTGCGCTTTCGCTATACCTCGCTGCGATGTTGAGTGTTCATAGTGTGACGTAAATAAACAAAAGACACCTCAATAGCAAGGTGTCTTTTGTTATGTTGTCGGTGATGACTTCTACAGTATCTGGATTTCAGCTTACTGGCATGGGGGTTGGTGTTGGGGCAGCATAGCCCTCTTTGTACATCTCATCGATGGCATTGCGGATTTGAAGGGTGGTTTTACCTTCCTCCTTCATAGCGGCTGTTTTCATAGCCGTATCCATACATACTCCGCATCTTGTACCATGGTCATCCCAAACAACTCTGCCGTCCTGCTTAATTTCATAAATGAAGCAATTCAAGTTGTGTTTATGCCCAGCGCTTTCGCCGCAACCGCAATAGCAAGGAATGCTTGGCAATACGTCAGAGACGCTTGCAGCCACCGAATAAGCAGTTTTAATTGATGGTGATAATGGATCCAGAAACGAGGGTAGCTTAGCTAGGGAGGTGGTTGTTTCTCTAAGATCGCCGTTAGCGGCATGCTCCGTATGTTCTGAATTCTTCCCACAGCCGCTTACGATCATGGTTGCAGAAATAACAGCCGCTATAGATACGAACAGTCTTTTCCTCATTATCGTTCTCCTTCCTAAATCATGAAAAGATTATACCATAAAAATAAATTACATATGAACGGTTGCTCATGTGAATGGGGGCTTGGTCGAAACAAGATTCCTGTTTAAGGAGCTGGAATGCAAATATTAAATGAAGAGATTGAGGGACGGATTAAGGCGGAAGATGCAGTCTGTATCAGCTCGTGAGGTAAGTATCTAAATGTATGAAGATCGACAAAATTAGCTCCGAAATAACATATGAACACATGATAAAATGTTATTAATAATTCTATGAAAATCATTTGGAGGCAGAAGTGAAAAGAATATCAGTTTTGTGGATGCTAATTCTTGTTCTTTCGATTCTTACGGGTTGTGGTATGAGCGGATCAGGTAACAATGATGGCTTAATTAATATGAAGATATCAGTTTCAGAAGATCAGATTGATTCAAGTGAAAATACAAAGCTAACTGCATCCTTCAACGAGGCTGTAGTAAGCTCGGAGTCATGGTTTTTGTTTGAGATTCGTCGGCCTGATGGTCCGGTATGGGTACGCGCCAAATATGAAGGGAATGGAGTGTACGCCGCGGAAACGAATGAACTCCAAAAAGGTGATTATGAGTTGTATGGACATCTTTATGCTGGAGGAGGTTATCATTTTTCTAAGAAGTATGCGCCTTCCAATCAGCCAACTTGAGAGCTGACAATTATTCGGGAAATAAAAGTAAGGGGCAGTGCCGCGGCACTGCCCCTTACTTTTATGGCGAGCAGATATCTAAGGTTCATTTACTCTAAGAGCAACCTCGATGACAGTCATCACTGCGATCATCATCTTCACGTCATGTATTGGGCAGCTTGTTTAAGGATTCTGCCTATCTAAGGATAAGTACCTGAGGTTAATTAGCAAGATCTTTTTTTATTTACCATTAGTGCCAGTGCAAATTACCTACAATGTTATCGATACCTTTTTTTACTTTAAGTAACCTTTCTATTGATGAATCAAAGAAATTTGCAAGAAGCAACGGATGCTTATCATTTAATTGTTCGATTTCACGGTTAAGAACCATCTGAATAGCATCCATTTCATACCTCCA
Organism: Paenibacillus sp. B01; assembly: GCF_009649995.1. Lineage (NCBI taxonomy): Bacteria > Bacillati > Bacillota > Bacilli > Caryophanales > Paenibacillaceae > Paenibacillus > Paenibacillus sp. B01. The sequence goes on from NZ_CP045802.1 coordinate 1,205,640, forward strand.
CCCGAATTGCCCGATCGGTCCCCAAAAACGATCATCTCCACGATCTCTTTCTAACAAGTCTGCATGTATGAGGGCAAAATAATATTCAAAACGAACAAACAGCTTTTGGTACTCTGAGTCTCTCGGAATTAGTCCCATGAGAGGTTCTCTGAGAACATTAAAAAGATGATCACTTACAGGAGTGCGGCGTCTCTCTAGCCCAGGAATGTGTTTTCCTAGTTCCTGTTCAAATATTCGTGGAGAACTGGCTACTAGGCATAAAGGATACTCATCTCCATTTCGTCTGTTCGAAGGTATAGGGGTACCGATTAAAATATGTTTTAGATGACTTAGATTATTTGAGGCTAATGCAGCGATACCTGAGGCGTAAGTGATCAATAATGTGGGGTATAGCTGCAAATTAAGCCAGATAACTAAGCCATCGTGTTGTTTAGTATCACTGATTATCTGGAAGGCTTTTGACCAGATCGATGAATGACTTGGTTTTCCCCAATATGCCCCAGTTGCCATTAGTTCTATAAGAATTGAGTTGTCTGTTTCATATTTAGCTAATCTTCTCGCTAATATTTCATTGGAGAAAGATTCCCTCAACGAGCCGCTGCTTTCTTGTGAAAGAGAATGTGCTCGTAAGGCTTCCTCTAAAACTAGATCATGAAGCTTAATGTTAAAACGGTCATCGGCTATGTATCGTTTTAAATTTGCTACGGCAACCTTGGCGGATAAAGGATGCGGCTGCTGTAGGTCTTCTAAGGCTGATATTTTCTCCTCTAACGTTCCAAAAAAGTGGTCAGCCGAACTAATTCGAATAACTTCAGCTCTTCGGAGACTAATAAGTCGCTGGGTCTGCTCATTCATTTCCCCAACAGTGGTCCAAAACGTGGTAAACCGATGAGTGTTGCAACGTTCAAAGACTGCGCGAAGTGCGGTATCCCACGCTGCAGACCAGCCACAAGTAATAATTCCAAATTCATCAAAGATACGATTTAAAAGTATATTCATACTTTCATCATAGGTTTCTAGTTCCGGCCCAGTATTCTTAATTCTTGTATCCAGATAGTCTCCATGAACCTTAATAATAGTACATGTAGAATGGACATACGGCATTGCCCCTTGAAGTGAATCTGAGTTACTAATTACTGTTGGTGTTACTCCTATTTCATCAAGAGCTTTTTCAAGCAGCCGGTCAAAATTGGTTGTTATAATAACTCGAAATACGCCGCTTTGAACAAGCCTGGCAATTGCTCTGTGGGCCGGGGTTGGAGTTTTTAAATTACGCTCAAGCTCTACTGGTGTGGGTTCAAAGTAGCCTCGTAAAAATTGACTGCGTTCACTAGGAGCTTTGTATAACATATTTAGCAGTTCTCCATAGTCCGGATCTCCGCCAAATTTGGTTCTGTACCAGTTAACGGGATCTTTGGCTTCATCCCCATCTAAAGCTGCCGCTTGGGTAGCAAGTTGTAAAGTGATTTCCCAACCTGTAGGTATTCCTGATGAACGGGAAATACCCGATCCGAGCATAAGTGCGTATGCACCTTTTTTACTATGAAGTGTAAATGCAAGTGAGATCATTGGATCGATCAATTTAAGACCTCCTTAAATTAATAGCTATGGTCCTATAATATCATGGGGACTACCATATTTTATCAAATAAAAATAACCGGCCTGATAAATCAGACCGGTGGTTGAAGATTTGTTAGCTAATCGATTGATTTGGGGAATTAGACTTGAAAGTTCATCGTATATTTCAGGTCGATAATTGCATCGACCTCTTTTTTATCTTTAGGTGTTAAGGAACGGTATTTAGTCAGCCAGATCAACTCATCAGCATCTACTTCAACGGTAGGGAATAATGTACTGAAGTATCTTCTAAGTATCAGCGAAATTTCTTTAGGGGTAACGCTGCGTTCAGTTTCATGGGAGAGGTGCAGTGCCTCATTAGTCAGAAATTCTAAAAACTTTGATGTTATTCTATCTTCATAACCATCTAAATCTTTAACAGTAATATCTTCACTTGGGTTATTGCCCAGCATCCAATTGAAATCAATACCTATTTGCTGGTTAAGTGAAACTAAAGTTTCAAATGACGGAGTGTATTTCTCATTCTCTATATCACTAAGTGTTCCTTGAGATATGCCTAATAGAGCTGCGAACTGGGATTGGTTGAATGATAATTTTTTTCTAAGATGTCTAATTTTGGTGCCGATTCCCATGCTCAATTAAGATCACCTCCGTACATCCTTGACTTTAGTTTACTATGAATGCCTTGAGTTTACTATGATCGCCTAGTCTACCAAGTAGACCGTAAATTAACCGTCATTGTTTATTATATACTTGTTGATGAAATTTCATAATGAATAAACCATGAAATTTCATGTTTTTTATTGAACAAAGTAGTTAAAATTCAAGCTTCTATTTTTGAACAAGAGGAGTTGTCTCCTCTTGCTCATTTCTATTGAGATTTTAATTAATCCGTATTATTATATCCAGTATCGGCTAACGGATAATTAAAAAGGGGCTTGAGATGGACTGGACAAATACAGATTGGGACGAGATTGATCAAAAATTTTATCCTAAACGTAAAGTTGATAATACGATTAGTAGGTTTATTCAGTTCAATATTGGTTCGATAAGAAGTCAAAAGATGAATAAACAAGTGGAGTATGAATCACTTACAGAGTGCCTGTTTTATTATTTCTTGGAATTGGATCCAAGAACTATTCGGTATTATGTACAGCCCGTGGAAGTACCGGTATTCGTAATGGAAGATGGGGAACTAAAAGCGTATTACCATGTTCCGGATGTCCTAGTGTTCCGGGAAGGTAAAGTACCTACCCTCTACCAGATAAAAGCGAAGGAACCGACAGTTCTTGATAAGAATTATATTCCCTTTCAAAGACATAATCGAGCATGTGAAAAGTATGCGCAGGAGCAAAAATGGGACTATTCTGTCATCTATCCAAGATCAACAGACCCAATTGTGATAGATAACATTAAAAACCTAGCACGCTATACAAAGAAAAGAAAATACTGTGCGGAAGTAATCCCTCATTTAGTTTACAAGCTGCGATTGTTTGAGAAATGCACAATAGATCAGTTGGCCAGGAGTTTTGACAGTCTGTACGAGCGTAAATATATCATTCCGCATATTTATTATTTAATCGCTACGGACCAAATTAGGGTGGACTTATTTAGACCGATTAATAAAAGCAGTGAGATTGTTGTCGGAAGCACATTCCTTCACTTAGAAACGCAGATGTCTACTGAAGAAGGGAGTCCCGAATGAGAAGTGTGGCTTTAAGGGAAAATGATGAGTTTCAGCTACATGGTAAGAAATATACAGTAATAAGTATCGAACACCCCAATGCTGTCATTCAACCAATGACAGGAGACTTAATCGCTGAAGAGGTTAACTACTATAATTTGATTACGAATAAGGGATTCCAGTTCAATCGAAAGATAGTATCACAAACTGATAACAAAATTCTATCTAAAGCTCAGTTTCTAGGCTTTATAGATTCTTTGCCTAAAGATAAGCGTGAAAAAATAGAACGCAAATATGAAATTATCAAACCTCTTCTTCTACTTGATAAGGTTAAAAATAAGGACCCTAAAGCGATTTCATTATTTATGGATCGTTATTATCAGACATACTTGAGTGAAGATAACCTTAGTTTGGATAAGTTGACTCAAAAGGGGTTGGTTTATCGAATTCATAAAAAGTATGGTGTTTCTACTCGAACCATTGAAAGAGATCTAAGTAATTATCGAAAAGAAGAGCGCCAGTATAATTCAGGAAAGGCAGGACTCATTTCTGAAAAAGTTAAGTACCCACATAATAGGAAAGATTCCAGGTTAGTTACCATATGCCATCCAAAGAAAAAGGATATGGTTCTTTGCACTTTTAGGACCTATTTAAGCGATGATTATTGCAAAATATTGAAAGAAGTTATTGAAAAGGAGTATCTTACAAAAAAGCAAGCGAGAATAAGCGAAATAGTTGAAATTGTAGAGGTAAAATGTCATCGTCAGAAACTACCTGTATTAGGTTATGATACAGTTTACGCAATCATAAAGAGGCTGCCGGAAGAGGTCGTCTTGCGGTTACGCAATGGGACCGAGGCTGCCCAAATTTATGATCCGATTATAGGTAGCTTTTCGAATAATGAGGCTATGTCTTCGTTGCATATCGTTGAGATCGATCATACTGAACTAGACATTAAGCTTCTGGATGAGAATACCATGGAAGTTTTAGGAAATCCGTGGATAACGCTTGGAATTGATGTGTTTAGCCGCTGTGTATGGTGTATGCATATTTCATTTGATCCGCCGTCTGGTGATAAGGTTAGAAAAGCAATCGAACAAGGGGTATTGAAAAAGAGGGTAAAGGAGAAATATGGAACTACACATGAGTGGGAAGTGTATGGGATTCCTGACATCATCTATTTTGATAATGGTAAAGAGTTCGATAATAATCAGATTAAACACTTGATCGATGAGACGCTTGGATCGCAAGTTATGTTTCGGCCAGTCGCAAATCCACGATGGGGTGGGACAATCGAAAGATTATTTGGAACAATAAATACGAAGTTGATACATAGACTTGCTGGAACGACCTTGGGTAGTGTGGAAGCCAAAGGTGAATATCAATCGGAAAAGGAAGCAATCTATACCCTTGCTGATGTAACAGAACTTTTGACACGCTATATCACCGATATTTATCACCATCAAACTCACTCTTCACTACCATTTGAATTTAGTACTCCATACGAACAATATCAAAGAGGCTTAGATATGGGTGGACAAAATGATTTTATTGATGATGAGGACGAAGAGGTCTTCCATATTGAGTTATTGCCAGCAAAGGAGCTTTCCTTTAAAAGGCAAGGGATACGTTTAGATAATGTGTATTATAATGACATTCAATCCAAGCGCTTCATTCGAAACGACGGTTCTAAATACAAAATAAAATATGACATAGATGATATTTCGTATATTTATCTTTTAGAACCTGATACCAGGGAATATAAAAAAATATTGGCTGTTAATCCCTCATATAAGAACCTAGTGGGGATGAAAAGAAAAACCTATAAGCTATTAAGGGCCATAATACGTAAAAAGACAAAGCTATCCGGGAATATACCTGCAGAAAGTGATTTGCTTGATGCGAAAGATGTGCTTCTTCAGAGAGCGGAGCAAATGAAGAAAACTAACAAAGGTAAAATTAGAGCTCTTAACTTAGGACTAGAGGAAATGAAAAAGAAGCAAAGGGTTGGTAAGTCGGTAGCATTCACGTTAGACGAAGATGAGGAGCTGTTGCTACTGGTAGATAGCTTGAATCAAAATGTTAATAAGCAAATGGAAGAGGGGGAATCCTAAATTGGATAGAAGTGAGTTCACCGATTTTCAGGATCGGGTTATCAATCTCTACATAGAACACCCGGAGGTAAAGAGAATCTGGAGTTTACTGGACTCGCGAAGAATGTTCAGAAGAAGAGGAATCCAAAATCAGAACGCTCCTATGCATTTGTTCCTTATGGGGAAATCTCGAGTAGGCAAAACACAGGCTGTTAAGAGGTATACAAAAAAGCAAGATAGAGGATTTTATATAGATGAAGAGGGTTCAAAGGTAGATATTATACCGGTTGTTTATGCAGAACTGCCTGATAAGTTCACCCCGAAAGAGTTATATAACAATATTATTCATGGAATTGGAGCAGTCAAATTATATGGAAGAGTTGAAGTAGGACTCATAAAGGATAGAGCATTTTCGCTGTTACAAAAGCATAGAACTGAAATGTTAATAATTGACGAACTTGATTACCTTATTCCACATAATCTATTAACTCGAAAACAAGCAATGGAATTGATAAAAGGTGTAGCCAATCAAGCAGGTGTATGTCTCGTCTGTGTTGGAACACCAGAAATTGAGGCGTTAAGAACGTTGAACGAACAACATATCGGACGCTATGCCCCAAATACTATACCTAGATTTGAAAAATGCGACGAATATTTTATTAATCTGCTTGATGACATCGAGCAGAATTTAGGATTAAAGAAAAGAATCGGACTATCAGATGTGAATAAAAAATATCCACAAATTTTGCACAAACTGTCAATGGGTTTTGTTGGCTGGCTTGTACCCATTCTACAAAATGCCTTCGAGATTATCGGTGTGTTTGATCAGGATTTTAATGACTTTAATATATTAAAAAAGTTGGATGGGAATGTATTAATACAAGCAAGAAGAAATGTAGTTGGCGATATTACAAAAGAGGACATTAAAAAGATATTAAAACAATAAAATAGTTAATCAAAAGAATCGCCTGCTTTTGGGCGATTTTTTTATCCTTTTTCCAGGTTGTATATTTCATGTGCAATATTATGTAGGGCTTTTTTGCCTGCGGGACTTAATTGTTGCTGTAAACGAATTAGAGATGTGCTGGTTTCGTCGGTTGCATCCATTAGATTCCCGAACAGAATATAATCTGTACTAGCCTCAAGTAAAGTCGATATTTTTATTAGTAAATCAATGCTAGGTAGACCTTTACCACTTTCAATTCTTTTTATATTCTCATCAGATGTTTGAAGAGCCTTGGCAAAAGAAGCGCGGTTATGGAAACGTAATTTCCGAAGGTCTTGGATCCTTTTCCCTGTCTCGTTAAAATCCATTTCATTTCACCTCTTTGCCCAATAATAGCCAATATAAAATAAAACAAGAAGGGTATACAAAGTACCTCTTTTATGGGTATAATAAATACCGAAAATGCTTTTACTGTGTAAAGGGGTAGCCATTTATGAACATTCAGAATAAGGTAAATATCCTTGTATTAATGGATGCACATAGCTGCCGCCAAGTTTTTAGGATACAAAGATATATCCTTTTCCATGATCAGCATTTTATTCTGATAACTAATGAAAATCATTGTGAGTTATTGCGCATGGAGGATGTTAACGGCATAACTCAGTTGTTCAGTGCATCTAGTGAGGAAATTTATGACATTTTGTTGGACTATAAATTACCGAATTTGGTCATCCAAAAGGGGATGACATATAGAGCTGTCGGTTTGATGTTCACAGAAGATATAAAGGTCGATGAATCTAGAGCATATAAATTCAAATTATCGGGTGAAGAGGAGAGCATAGACTTAATGCCGTATCTTCAACATCTAAATGAGCAGTAAGCTGTGAACTAGATAAAACAACAAGGAGCATGATTACAACATGAATTCCAGCCTGGCTCAACAAGTAGTTATTGAAAATGTCTTACTGTGTAAAATGAGGGGGAAAGTGGCTTACCAAAGTTTTTTCTCAGCTCACAATGCGCTATCCGTAACTTATGTGAAAGCGTATGATGATCCTTCTGGTAAGGGTTATCAGCGACCAGTGGATATAAAAAGATGCAATGAATTCGCCTTTTATCTCTCGAAAGGTGACGATGCCTTGTTTACACCTTTATTGCTTAATGCAGCCTCTAATTGGGAGTTTATGCCTTATGATAAGCAACGACCGTCCTTTGGAAGGATCATCTGTAAGGCGAAAGCATCGCTTATGGATGGACAACACCGACTAGGTGGAATTAAGCGTTATATTCAAGAAACCAATTCAGATCTTAATGTTCCCTTTGTTGCCTTTCATTGCTTAGACGAAGATGAAGAGATCCAGCTGTTCAATACCATTAATACTAAGGCGAAAGGTATTGGGCCATCCCTAAGTAAATTTCTCACTCGAGAATCCGATGACATTAGTTGGATGGCCACTGAACTTTTGACAAGGGCAGACAGTCCTTTTTATCACATTGGGAGTATTATTGGTAAACGTAACAAAGGTAGACACATTACACTTCAAAACCTGTATCGTACGATGAATTACTTTACGAGGAATCCTATAATCTCCCCTTTATCAAAAGAAGTCAAGCTCCATTTGGCACTTTTGTATTTTAACTCAATAAAGGAAAAGTTTTACCATCAGTGGATCGATTATAAAGGTCATCGTGTGACTCATATCGTATGCTTAGATGCTCTGTCAATCGCAGGATCTGAATTGATTGCTAGAAGTATTAACGAGAACTCAAAAGTGGATTACAAGCTAATACCAAAACGAGTAAGTAAATTGAAAAGTATTGATTGGTCCGTGGACGGGCCGTTGAAATATATTAAAGGCATCTCAGGGTCCAAAACGTTGGCAAACGAAATTATTGAACAGATGTTGGCATAGTTTTCGGAATGACATAATGTGCCGGTATGGGGGATTGTAATGGAAGAACAACCTAGGTTTTTTTCTGTAAAAGTGGTCCCTTATCCGGATGAAGCCTTAAGCAGTTATATATTACGTGCTGCCAGTAATAATGGAGTCGATACAGTTTGGTTTATGAATAGCCACAGAAGCAGTAATTCCGATAATATTAAGTTATCCGACTTGGCTCGATTGGACTTCGTCCCGTATAACATACTTGATCTAGCGCCGCTCGAAGAAAAGTTATCTTTAAGACCTGATACAATGGTCAATTATACTTTTCTAAATATCATAAAAAAATTATGTGATAGTAGTAAGCCTGAAGATAGCCGCGTGATGAAGGGGTTAATTAGAAGAGAACTAGTATTTTGCCCGGAATGTTTGAAAGAGAGAACATACTATAAGCTGAAGTGGAGATTAGAGGGATTTGATTTCTGCTTAAAGCACAGTAATAGGCTTCTCAGGGAGTGCGCGACTTGTAAGAAGAAGATCAAATATACTGATATTAATAAAATCGGATACTGCCCCTATTGTTTCAAGAAGATTGCCAAACAAGTTTCTGAATCTATTTATGATTGCAGCAGTCATCTTGAAGAACAACGTGTAAAGGAAGAAATTATTAACGAACTCTTGATGCCCTATAGTCAAAGAATTGAAAGTCGTGAACTAAGTCTCAAAATTCTATATCTTAGTGATTACCTGCCTCAGCAACCAATCAATCAAGAAAAATTAATGGTGAATACGAACTACATGCTGCAGTATGCACGTGATTCCATGGCCAGCAAAAGATCGCTACATTTATCCGTTCTAGCTAACATTTTATATTCAGCTAAAATTACTTATAAAGATTTATTGTGTTTGAAGGTTCCAGAAGATTTTGTAGCTGAGATCTATAACAAAAAGAGCAAGCCTCAAAGTGAAGACTTTGCTTGTCAGGCACCTTGGTGCATTAATTATAGCAAGACTGGTCTTCTGAATAAAACAGGGACAAGGTCAAAAAAACAAGAAGTAAGCAAGTTTACTATGTATATGTACTGTCCGCGTTGCGGTTGTGCATATGCATTAAGCAACGGATCTTTGTTTGAACGATCTAATTTTATTAAAGGATATGAGTCGTTGAAGGATGTATATAAAACAGATTTCACGTGGAGGCAAGTCTCTCATTATACCGGTTTATCACTTGCGAAGAATAGAAGAATCATTGCGTATTTCAAAGGGCAAGGATTGCTGACAGAGAGTAAGTATAACTATAATGATCAACTCTTAATGAGGATAACTCAGTCGCTAAATGATGGAGTGAAACTGACTGAAATTCAAAGTTGGTCTTCTTGGGACAGCGGAGAACAGTTTCTGATATATAGATATCACCCTCTAGTAATGACAGCAGCATATAATCAACCAATTAAGCAGCCGGCCAGAATTGATAATGACGAACTTATGCAGAAGGTAATGCTTGTTTGCGAGCAACTGGTATCAGCCAAACAAAAGATAACTAATGAAGCAGTATCAAAAGCTGTAGGGGTTTCATCCAATACGATATCTAATCGGGGATTGCAGGTATACATCAATAAAATGAAGCACGAACAAAAAATGCAGATGCATCAAGACAAAATTAAAACCTTTAAAAGAAAAATCGATGACTTTTTTGATAAAGTTATTGACCCATCGATTTCTATCGAAGAACTATATCTTCGGTTAAAGCTTAGTCAAAACTATCTTTGTAACTATGCTCCTGAAATTAACAATTACATACGTATTAAAAGGAATGAGTCTTTATCGAAAACTGCGACATACTCTCTCTAAAAAGAGAGTATGTCGCAGTTTTTTGTTTCATCAGTGTTTTCGAGTATGATAATCTTGCAAAACTTACTCGAATAAGAGGGAATATCGAATGGATGACATTTTAACCGTTAAAACAAGGCCATATGAAGGTGAGTCAGTGACAGCCTTCTTGTTAAGAACGGCTGTTAGAAATTACTTGCCGTACGGAGAACTACTAAAACAAGTAAAAATAAAGCAAACGCGTTCTCAACATTTAGATATGAACCCAGAGTTAGTAACGGATTTTAAGAAACTCCTCTCCTTACTGGACATAAGTGATAGAGAATTCAATTGTGTATCTTTAGGCCCTGTTGTTGAAATGTTTTTAGATAATCAAGACCGAATATCTGAGGAGTATCGTAATTTCTTATATGAAATTATTAACACTACTCATCGACGGTTTTGTCCTCTTTGTTTGAAAGAAAAGAACTGTTATAAATTGTTGTGGCAAATAAATGAATTGGTAGTGTGTGACCATCATAAAGTCAAATTGACTTCAAAGTGTCCGACATGCCAAAAAGAACAGCCGTATATACATCCTGCTCATGTGGAGGTTAGATGTTATTCATGTAATAGTCGTCTTGATAAACAAATAGATAACTATGAAATCATTGATGATGATGTTTTTACTCAACAGTATGATTTTTACGGGGATTGGTATAGTCTACTAGAAAATAATAAAGATAGTTATTTCAGTAAGGTTCACTCGAAAAGTAAATACATTGCGCTGCTCGCAATTTACTTCAATCAAAATAAAGAGACTCAATTTAATATGTTAAGAATTACACGTCTCTCAAATGATTATAGGAGCAGGTTAGTTTCTTATTTCCAGAGGGAAGAGGGATACAAACCAACGCTCGGATTAGTTTTGAACACAATTAGAAAAAACGGAACTTCAGTTTCAGAGTTTCTTGAAACCGAGGTGCCTTCAAGCTATATATACGAAGTAATGAACTATGATTCTAGAGCAGAAGTAGTACCCGTATGTCAGTCCCCATGGTGCAGCGCTTTTGGATCAAGCGAAAGGATGCTGAGATCAGAGAAAAAATATCTCAGGTGGAATGGAAATTATTATTATCGCCCCCATATGTGTCTGCAGTGTTTTGTTAAATATGGTTATATCGAAAAAGATTTGATGTGGTATGAATGCGGAGAGACGATTGAATTTGCATGGCGGCGGATACATCCTCTTCTGAGTGAGGGATTTTATGAGTTAGACATTGCAAATCAACTATCAATAACAAGATACACTGTATTAAAATATGCTGTTTATTTTGCCAGTCAAAGTGCTTCTGGTAAAACCATTAATGGGAAAGAAGCTTTAGAGTTCTTTAAGACATTGAGTGAGTACAAAGACGGTTCCGATATTGCAAGAGCCAGTAAACTCTTCGGTTGGGGGCAAAGAAAGTACTTTTATTATTACTTTACACCTGAAGTTCAGAGCTACTTGTTCTTGTTAGTTAATCCCAACAAAGGGGCAAGTAATAAAAAAAATACGAAGAAAATGGACACTTTTAAGGAATTTCCTCGTAAAAAGGAAAAGGTTATACGGATTGATGAGAAAATAATGAGAAGCAAAGCGCAAGAATATATTGAGAAGCAAATAGCAAATGAAGAAATAATAAGTGATATTCCTCTGTACAGCTTTATGGGGACAAGCAAGAAAACAGTTAATAGGTATTACCCAGATTTGCTTGAGTGGATCGAGGTACAAAAAAAGCGACAAGAAGAAATAATAGTGAGAGAAATTGAACAGAAACGTATAGAGCAAATAAATGAAGCTATAACATTTATTGTTAATAGCGGGGAATACCCGTCGATTGAAAGAGTAGTTGAACTAAGTGGAGTACCTAAAAAGTATATTCGTACTCATAAGGAAGTTAAAGCGGCTTTTGAAGAGAAAAGAACGAACATACAAGTAAATATAAAATGGCAAAGAAAAATTAAGTCTAAAAACGACATTTTAATGTAAAGGAAGCGACGGAAAAACGATAAAAAAACACGGTGAAACATAGAGTTTCACCGCCAAAATAAAATAAAGTTAACAGTAAATTCGTTGGAATTCGAATCGTTTTTTGAACAGCTTAGAGAATCCAATCCGCTGGTTCAATTTTTCGGGGTCATGGTCGTCGCGATGATTCCGTTTCTCGAGGGCTACTTCGCGGTCCCGCTCGGGATCGCCGTAGGCTTCCCGGCGCTGCTGACGATCGGCGCGGCCATCGTCGGCAACTGGGTGTCCGTGATGGCCGTCATCCTGGCCAGCGACCGTTTCCGCCAATGGATGCAGGGGCGGAGCAAGTCGCAGCGGACGCAGGAAAAAGAAAACAAGCGCTGGCAGAAAGGCCAGAAGCTGTTTCATAAATACGGCGTGCCCGGAGTATCCCTCCTCGGGCCGCTGCTGATCGGCGATCATATCGCCGCTCTCATCTGCATCGCCTCCGGCGCGCCCAAGCGGTCCGTCGTCCTATGGCAGACCGTCGCCATCGTCGTGTGGGCGGTCGGGACGGGAGCCCTCGTCTTGCTCGGCATCAACGCCATCAACGCTTGAGAATATCCGGAACGCCATCTTTTATCGGACAGGAGAGAATGCCATGAAATTGATCGTTCCTATCGCTACGCTCGTGCTCGTCGTCGCCAGCCTGCTCGTCCATCGCCTCGGCACGCCGCTGAGCGACTTCTGGCAGGGCCTGATCACAGGCCTGGCCATCACGGGGCTGATCTACAGCCTGGCGGCGTTCTGGAAAAAGCCTGGCGCCAGACGCTAGAACAATCGCATGATGAAAAAGCCTCCCCTCCTGCCGGATGCAGGAGGCGGAGGCTTTTTGTTGCGGAGCCGGCGCCGCTCACCCCAGCTGCAGCCTGCGGTACTGGTGGGGCGTGATGCCGTACTCGTCCTTGAACAGCTTGATGAAATACTGCGGCTTCTTGTACCCGACCATCCGGGAGATGTCGGCGACATGCAGGCTCGATTCCTTCAGGAGGCGGGAAGCCTTCTCCAGCCGTCTCAGCGCGATATAGGCGGACAGGTTCTGGCCGGTCTCCTGCTTGTACAGCTTGGACAGATAGACCGGATGCAGATGGACATGCTCGCCGAGCTCCTCCAGGCTCAGGCCGCAGGCCAGATGCTCATCGACGTAGTCGCGGACCATCCGCACGACGTTCGCGTTGCAGTGCCGGCTGCTCTTTTCCGTCTCGCTCCTGTCGCGCACGATCGCTTGAAAGGCGAGCTGCGGATCGGGCAGCAGATCGAAGATCCATTCGGCGGCATCGGCCGTCCGGTCGGGCCCGCTGCCTGCATGCAGGCTCGCGATGAGTTCCATGACGTAGATCTTTTGCTGCTTGGCCCCGTCGAGCTGGTCGTACCGCTTGCTCCACAGCTTCCCCTGCGGCTCCTTCTCCCCGATGCTCGGCAGCTCCTTGGAGATGCGCTCCACCTCGGCGAAGCTCACGTTCTCCTGGAGGAAGAACGAATAGAAGCGATGCCGGACCTGATGCGGATGGGCGAACGAGAACGGCTCGGAAAAAGCGAGCGATCCGATCCGTCCGGCCAGCGCCTCGGCGGCGGCATGGGGCATCGCTCCGGAGAGCGCGGACTCCGTCCTCCAGGCGAAGCGGTCGAATTTGCCCAGACGGTCCCTCACGGACGCATCCTCCATGTCCGAAGGCTCCGGCAGCCTGAAGAAGCAGAACGGCTCCTCCCCGAGCAGGCGGAGGGCGGGCTCGTCCTCCCTCGCCATGCTTCGGCTCTCGGCGACGATCGACAGCAGGAAGCGCAAGCCGTCGAACCGCTCCCACTCGAGCGGACGCGTCCGCTCGTGCTCGCGCACGGATTCGGTCGCATGCCGGACCGCTTTTTCCATGTCGTCCTTGTCGACCGGCTTGAGCAGATAGTCCAGGAGGCCGAGGCGGATCGCTTTCTGCGCGTAGTCGAACTGGGAGTATCCGGACAAAAAGATGACCTTCGTCTTCAGCTTGGAGCGGTCGATATGCTCCAGCAAGTCGATGCCCGATACCTCCGGCATCCGGATATCGGTAATGAGCAGGTCGATGCCTTTCCCGTCCAGCAGCTCCCTGGCCTCGATCGAATTCGTGCTCGTCTCCACTTGGTGGATGCCGAAGCTTTTCCAATCGAGCAGATGCTTCAAATACTCCACGACATAATGCCCGTCATCCACGATCAGTACCCGCATCTCATCCTCCTCCTTCCGTCGGCGAAGCGATCGTCATGAGCACGGACAGCCCGCCCCGGCTGTTGGCGACGAAGCGCAAGCCGCTCGACTCGCCGTACGTATTCTTCAATCGGCGGCTGACGTTCCACAGCCCGATGCCGCGATCTCCCTCCGGAGGCTCGCTGCGCTCGATCCGCTCCGCCAGCAGCTGGATCTCGGCCGGCTCGAGTCCCTTGCCGTCGTCGGAGACGGCGATGACGACGCTCCCTTCCTCGCCATGCCGGACCTGGATCGACACCTCGCAGGCGCCTTGCCGTCCTTCGATGCCGTGCTGGATCGCGTTCTCCACGAGCGGCTGAATCATCAGCGGCTTGACGGGCTGATCCGCCAGCTCGGGCGGCAGGTCGATCTCGTAGCGGATCTGCTTGCTGAGAGACATGATCGCCAGGTAATGCTCCGCCAGCTGGAGCTCCGAAGCGAGGGAGGCCGGCCTTGTGTCCAGTCTCGTCATATACCGGTAATATTCGGCGAGGTGCTTGCTCATCCTGATAATGGCATCGGGAGACGAATGGGCGACCGACATGATGTAGAAGAGGCTGTTGTACAGGAAATGCGGATTGATCTGGGCCTGCAGCTGTTTGAACTCGGCTGTCCGCCGCAGCTCCGTCTCCGTCTCGAGGGAGGCGAACAGCCCCTGGATCTCTCCCATCATATGGTTGAAGCCGTTGAACAGGCTCGAGAATTCATTGTCGTTCTTGTGCGGGATCCGGGTATTGTAGTTCCCTTGCTCGACCAGCTGGAACTTTTTGCGCAGCAGATGGACGTGCCGATAGAAATTGCGGTAGAACATCTGGATCACGAACAGTCCGAGCAAGACGACGGCCGCGATGCTGAGCAGGAAGGCCTGGCGGTTGCGGTCGAGCGGGAGCAGGAAATCGCTCATGCGCGTGTAGGTGACGAGATAGGTGTCGATCTGCGCGATGTATTGGGCGAGGATGTAGAAGTCGCCTTCGCTCGACTTGTAGTCGAACTTCCGAATCTCGCCGTCTTGGATGCCGTCTCCGATGCCTTCGGCGATCAGCTCCGGCATGGCGGCGGCGATTTGCACATCCACCTTCCGGCTGCTCCACAGCTCCTTTCCGTTCACGACATAAAAGGCATTCGAGCTGGCGGCATCGCTAACCGCTTTGCCGAGCAGGCTTCGGAGGTAGTCCGTCTTCAGCTGGACGCCGACGATATACGGTTCCGGAAACGCTCCGGCATCGGTCTGGATATAAGGATATTTGGCGAAATAGTACAGGCTGCCGCCGACTGTCTGCCACCCTTTGGCCTGGACCTTTTGGTAGATCTGGCTGGCGAGAAAATCATGGCTTGTCGTAATGAAGGTGCCGTCGGATGGCCAATAGATGCCGATGGACTCGACGACATGGCTGGAGATGAGGATGTCCTCCAGGCGGCGCAGAATCTCGTTTTTCTTCATCTGATAGTCATAATTGCCGAGCTCCCGCCGCTGCTGCGGATAGAAGCGGACGTCGATGTCGGAGACGAAGCGGGTTCCATACAGGGCGGCTTCGGAAATGATGCCGTCCAGAATTTCGACCGCATACTCCATCTGGTTTTTGGACGAATGGATCAGGCTCGACTCGACCGTGCGGGAGCTGAGCTGGTTCATGACGATGAACAGGGCGAGCGTAAGCAGGAAATAAATGATGAAGAAATAGATGAACTGCTTCATCGTGACTTTTCTTCTCATGGTGGCGTTCCTTTCCGCGGCGCAGAGCTAGATCGGTTCCGTTCCCTTTATCATAAGCTCGATTTCCAAAAAGAAAAAGCCGTTTCCAGCAAATGATGAAAGCGCTCTTAAAGTGCTTCAGATTATAGCCATGATGTTAAAATCGGGACATTTCGGAGTGGAAGCGCTTTTGCTAAGATGATTGCAGAAACCGGTTACATGAGGAGGGGATGACCATCGACAGCACGACGCAACCCGTGCCCGGCACGACGAAAAAGGTCCGCTCCGTCAGGAGCAGCAAGAAGCCATGGAGCAAGGAAATCCGAGCCAGCTGGCCGCTTTACTTGATGTGCCTGCCCGCACTAGTCTTTGTGCTTACCTTTGCCTACGGTCCGATGGTCGGCTTGATCATGGCCTTCCAGGATTACAAGCCGTGGCTCGGCCTCACAGGATCGAGCTGGATCGGGCTGGATAACTTCCGCAGGATCTTCCAGTACGAAGAGGCCTCTCAGGCCATCTACAATACGCTGATCATCGCGGTGTCTAAAATCTCGGTCGGCATCGTCGTACCGATCGTGACGGCCATCCTGCTCAGCGAGATCCGGAGCATGGGGCTCAAGAAGAGCATCCAGACGCTCGTCTACCTGCCGCATTTCCTGTCCTGGGTGACGGTGGCCGGCATGATGATCGACATCCTGGGCTTGGAAGGCGGCATCAACCACATCCTGACAAGCGTTTTCGGAACCGAGCCGATCTATTTCCTCGGCGATCCGTCTCTGTTCCGGCCGACGGTCGTCCTGAGCGACCTGTGGAAAAACTTCGGCTTCGGCATGATCGTCTATCTCGCCACCATTGCCGGAATCGATCCCTCTTATTATGAAGCGGCCGAGATCGACGGCGCGACGAGGCGCCAGCAGATCTGGCATGTGACGCTGCCGTCGATGCTGCCGATGATCATCGTCATCGCCACGCTGAGCCTGGGAGGCATCCTGGACGCGGGCTTCGACCAGATCTTCAACCTGTACAATCCGCTTGTGTACAGCACCGGGGACATCATCGACACCTACGTCTACCGCTCCTCGCTGCTGAACGGACAATACGGCTTCGGCACCGCGGTCGGATTGTTCAAGTCCGTCATCAGCCTCATCCTGATCGTCCTATCGTACCGCTTCGCCTACAAGTTCGCCAACTACAGGATCTTCTAAAAAGGAGGGTGCGAATTGTACCATAAAACGACGGGATACAAGGTATTCTCGATCTTCAATCATCTCCTTCTCATCGTGATCGCACTGTCTTGCTTCTTGCCTCTCCTCCACCTGCTGGCCCAGTCATTCAGCAGCAAAGCGGCCATCAACGGGAATATGGTTTCGTTCTGGCCCGTGTCCTTCCAGATCGATGCCTACGTCAAGACGTTCAACAACTCCAATTTCACCGGCTCGATGATGATCTCGATCATCCGGACGATTCTGGGCACCGCGATCAGCATGGCCATCTTGACGACGGCCGGCTACGCGCTGTCCAAGGAGTTCCGCGGCAGGAACGCGCTGATGTGGATCTTCGTCTTCACGATGCTCTTCTCCGGCGGCCTGATCCCGTCGTATCTGCTTGTGACCGGCCTCGGCATGAAGGATACGATCTGGGCGCTCGTGCTGCCGGGAGCGTTCGGAGCGTACAACCTGATCCTGCTCATGAACTTCTTCCGCACGATTCCGAAGGCGCTCGAGGAAGCGGCGTTCATCGACGGTGCCTCCTTCTTCGTGATTTTCCGAAGCGTCTATCTGCCGCTGTCCCTGCCCGGGCTGGCGACGGTCGCGCTGTTCATCATGGTGGGCCACTGGAACTCCTGGTTCGACGGCCTCCTCTACATGTCCGACACCTCGCGGTATCCGCTGGCGTCGTTCCTGCAGACGGTCGTCGTCCAGAACACGATGCAGAACCTGGCGATGAGCCAGGCGGAAGTCGACGCGATGGCCGAGCAGAGCATCAAGGCGGCGCAGATCTTCATCAGCACGCTGCCGATCATCCTGGTGTATCCGTTCCTCCAGCGGTATTTTGTCAAAGGGATCGTGATGGGCGCGGTAAAAGAGTAGCGGCTTCAATGACTCAACCCATATAAAGCACACAACGAAAAGGGGACAGAACGATGAAAAAAGCCAGCTCGATTCTGATGACAGCCCTTCTGTCGGCAAGCCTCCTCGCCGGCTGCAGCGGCGGCGACCAGCCTTCCTCCGAAAAGAGAAGCACCCTGAAGGACGGCAAGTTCGATCCTCCGATTACATTGAAGATCGCCAAGCAGCAGGACGAGAACGCAGGCAAGTACCTGCCGGGCGAAAGCCTGAACGACAACGTGCTGACTCGCTGGGGAGTCGAGAAGCTCGGCATCAAGGTCGAGACGACGCTGCTCGGCGGAGACGGGGCTCAATACAACAACAAGCTGCGGCTGGCTCTGACCGGCTCCGAGCAGCTGCCGGACATCATCCCGGTCTACGATACGATGCTGGCCAACGACCTGATCCAGTCGGGACGCGTGAAGGAAATCACGGAGGACATCAAGTCCTACATGCCGGAGCGGCTGAAAAAGATCTACAAGGAATATCCGATGACGTTCAATCCGGTCATCCGGGACGGCAAGGTATACGGCATGGCGATCGCGCCCAACCTGACCGAAGGCGAAGTCATGCTGATCCGTCAAGACTGGCTGGACAACCTGAAGCTGAAGGCGCCGACGACGATCGAGGAGTTCGAGCAGGTCATCGCCGCCTTTACGGACGGAGATCCGGACGGCGACGGCAAGAAAGACACGTACGGCTTCACGCTGTCCGGCAAGGATTCCTACAATACCGGCTGGGTCAGCGATCCGGTCATGATCTTCAGCGCCTTTACGGGCAAGAACATCCCGCGCCAGTGGAATGAGGACAGCAGCGGCAAGCTCGTCTACGGCTCGGTCGATCCGGGCAACAAGGAAGCGCTGGCCAAGCTGAGGGACTGGTACTCCAAAGGGTATCTGAACAAGGAGCTGGCGACGAAAGGCGCTTGGGACGCGCTGGCCGACTTCACGGAAGGCAAGGCCGGCATCATCATAGGCCGTCCTTGGCTGTACGGCTCGGTCAAAGACGTGGAGAAGAACGTCAAAGGCGCCAAGATCGAGGTCTATCCGACGATCAACGGCATCGACGGAGGCAAGACGTACCAGTCGGGCCAGCTCAATGACGGCGTATTCATGTTCAACAAGGATTTCAACCAGATGGATGCCTTCTTCCTTTACTACGACAAGCTGTACGATGCGGCGTTCGGCACCGGAGACTTCGTGTACGGCTATGCCCAAGGGTACGACTACGATATCGTGAACGGCGAGGTCACCTTCGATCCGCAGAAGTTCAACAAGCCGCTGGATGCCTTGCAGAGCGTCGGAAAGATGTCCTTCACGAAAAATACGCCGACCGTCGACGGTCCCGGCAAATCGTTCTATGATCTCGCACAAGGCGTGAAGCCGGACAACGGCGTCCTGATGCGATCGGACTCGAACGATGCGACGACTCAAAAAGGCTACGTCATCTCCTACGAGAACGCGGATGTGCTGCTGCCGAACGCGTTCAACGGGCCTCCGACGAAAACGATGCAAAGCTCTTTGGAGCAGCTCAACACGATGGAGCAGGAGACCTTTACGAAAATCATCTACAGCAAGGAGCCTCTCGAGGCGTTCGACACCTTCGTCAAGCAATGGTATGCAAAGGGCGGAGAGCAGATCGCCAAGGAAGTGAATGAATGGTACAGCGACGTCAAGAAAGTCGACATTATGGACCAGATCGGATTGAACTAGCGCCTGACGGAGGGGAAGCAAGCATGAGCCGAACGCAGATCATCCAAAACCGAAACGGTGCGCCGTGGCTGGACCAGGACGGGGAGCCGCTCCATGCGCATGGCGGAGGCATCCTGTACGACAACGCCTTCTATTATTTGTTCGGCGAGAACCGGACCGGCCGCCGCAAGGTGAGCTGCTACCGGTCCCGGACGCTGTCGGACTGGGAATGGCGAGGCGACGTTTTGACGCTGGATTCCGACGTCGAGCCGCTCTACTGCCGCTCCTCGCTCGACCTGAATCCGTATTCGACGGCCATCGGGGCCAATATCGAAAGGCCGAAGGTGCTGTTCAACGCCAAGACGGGGCAATACGTCATGTGGATGCATTGGGAGAACGGCAACGACTATCGGGATGCCCGCTGCGCGGTCGCGACTTGCGACACGGTCGACGGCGACTATACGTATCGCGGCAGCTTCAATCCGATCGGCCACATGTCCCGGGACTGCACGCTGTTCCAAGACGACGACGGCACGGCTTACTTCCTGTCGGCGGCCAGGGAAAATGCGGATCTGCTCGTCTATCGGCTGTCGGACGACTACCTGGTCATCGAGGAGCTCGTCAAGACGCTGTGGCCGGGTCAATACCGGGAGGCCCCGGCGGTGATGAAGCGAGGCGGCGTCTACTTCATGACGACCTCGGCCTGCACGGGCTGGCATCCCAATCCTGGAGCCTATGCGTACGCGGACAGCCTGACCGGCCGCTGGTCGCCGCTGCTGCCGCTTGGCGACGCGACGACCTATGACACGCAGCCGACGTTCATCGTGCCGATACGCGGCACGGAGACGACCTCCTATCTCTACCTGGGAGACCGCTGGGATCCGACCGACTACCAGCAGTCCGGCTATGCGCTGCTTCTGCTGGAGTTTCCGGACGACCGGACGATGGAGATGCGCTGGGCGGATACGCTGGAGATCGACTTCGAGACGGGGCGGGTCGAGGCTGTCGTCCAAGAGCCGGAGGAGCAGCGGATCCGAATCCGCGACGTAGGCGAGCGGCTGTACCTCGCAGCGGACGGCGAAGCGGCGATCGGCACGAATCTCCATTATCAGGCCGCCGAGCAGATCTGGGCGGTCGAGCCCGCCGCCGAGGGAGGCATGCGCCTTCGGAATGTCCGGACGGGACGCTATCTTGGAGCGGACTCCGAACAGAGGAAGGTCATGCTGGCCGCCGCCGAAGCGGCCGGCGAGCATGAATGGAGCCTGCTGCCGATCGACGAGGAGAGGGGCATGCTGATCCACCGGCAATCGGGACTGGCGCTGGCGATGGCGGAGGATCGCCAGAGCGGCGAGCTGATTCTGGCGGAAGGCAGCGAATTCAAGCATGACCGGAGGCTCGGTTCCGATCCGCGCTGGTTCCTGCTCGCGCCGGTCCGCGGCGGAGCAGCGAGCTAGCTAAAAGGAAAGGTACCCCCTGAATAGACTTTGGAGGCTTTTCAGCTCCAAGGTCGATTCAGGGGGTCTGTTTTGCAACCGTTTTTCACTGATTTCAGCCGGGTTTTTGGACCATGGGCATTGTAAAATGAAGATGCTGCGCGTCTTCTGTATGAGATGGCGAGTCTGCAGCGGGAAGGAGAATGGGCAGATGGGTTATGGCACATTGGCGCATACGGTCGGCCGGCTGCCGCTGCGCGAGCTGACCGGCAAGCTTGCCGGCCGGGGCATCGACTTCGTGCAGCTGGCGCTCTCCAAGGCGATTGCGGATATCGACACGAGCCCGGGCAAGCTCAGTCCGGCGCTTGCCAACCATATCGCGGAACAATTTGAGCGCGTCGGCGTGCGGATCGGAGTGCTGGGCTGCTACATCGATCCGATCCATCCCGATCCGGAGGCGCGCAGGCGCGAAATCGGGAGGTTCAAGGAGCATCTGCGGTTCGCCAGAGACTTCGGCGCGCCGATCGTGGCAACGGAGACGGCATCGCTCCAGACGTATGCGAGCCGGCGTCCGGACGATTACGAAGCGTTCGGCTGGAGCGTCCTCAAGGAGACGGTAGAGGAGCTGGCCGAGGAAGCGGAGCGCTGGGGAGTGACGATCGGGCTGGAGCCGGTCAGTTACCATACACTGTCCAGCGCAGCCAAGATGGAGCGGCTGCTGGGCGAGGTGCCTTCGTCGACGCTTGGCGTCGTGTTCGATCCGGTCAACCTGCTGACTGTCAGCCTCATGGATGATCAGGAAGCGTTTCTCGACGAGGCGTTCGAGCGGTTCGGCAGCCGGATCGTGCTCGCGCATCTCAAGGATGCGGCTATCGTCGGCTCCGAGCTGCGCCACCTGCCTCCAGGCCAGGGACAGTTCGCGACGGAGCCGTTTCTCGCGCGGCTGCATGCGGCCAAGCCGCTCCTCGACCTGTCGTTGGAAGAAGTGGACGGAGACAGCCTGGACTCCGCGCTGGCCTGGGTGCGCGGATTGCAGCAGCCGCGCTGACGGCGCTGCTCTGCGGCGAGCGCCGCCCGGGGAAGTATCGCAGGCTTGCAAGCCGCGTCACGTGATGAAGCCTCTGTTCCTGCCATGCGCAGAAGACGGAGGCTTTGCCATGCCGATCGGACGGCAGGCAAGTCGAATATACGTACAAAATAAACCTGATTTTCTTGAAAAAGGCAAAAAACGCCCTGTTTCCGTGAACCTTTCGATGCTACACTAAGGGCGAAAAGAAATGATAGCGTTTACATTAAGAGGGGAGGCGAGAATGCAACCCGTCGGAACGCATAGCCGACGCCATCGCTATTTTAATGAAACAAGGAGGAGAAATTGATGAACTCATGGTACCGCAAGCCGCTGAAATGGGCTGTAATCGCCCTGTCCAGCGCTATCTTGGGCACGGCCTTGCTGACGAGCGCTCCCGCTCAGGCCGCCGCGGCCAGGCAGATGGAGAAGCTCGATCGCGGCCTGACGGCGGTCAAGATCAATGGAGGCGTGCTGGTGAGCTGGAGGCTGCTCGGCACGGACGCCGGCTCGGTCAGCTTCAATCTGTACCGCGGAAGCACGAAGGTGAACGCCAGTCCGATCACCTCCAAGACGAACTACCTCGATGCGGCCGGCACGACCTCTTCGAGCTACACGGTTCGCGCCATCGTCGGAGGCGTAGAGCAGGCGGCATCGCCGCCGGCGTCGGTGTGGGCGAACAACTACCTGGACGTGCCGCTCCAGATCCCTGCCGGGGGAACGACTCCGGACGGCGTCAGCTACACGTATCAGCCGAATGACGCGAGCGTCGGCGATCTGGACGGAGATGGAAGCTACGAGATCGTCGTGAAATGGGACCCGACCAATGCGAAGGACAATTCGCAAGGCGGCTATACCGGCAACGTGTATCTGGACGCCTACGAGCTGAACGGCACCCGCCTCTGGCGGATCAATCTCGGCAAGAACATCCGGGCTGGCGCGCATTATACGCAGTTCCTCGTCTATGACTTCAATGGAGACGGCAAGGCGGAGGTCGTCTGCAAGACAGCCGACGGCACGGTGGACGGCACAAATGTAACGATCGGAAGCGCCACAGCCGATCATCGCAACAGCGGCGGCTACATTTTGGCCGGGCCGGAATATTTGACCGTATTCGCAGGCAATACGGGAGCTGCGCTATCCACGGTCAGCTATGACCCGCCGCGTGGCAACGTGAGCGATTGGGGCGACGGCTACGGCAACCGGGTGGACCGCTTCCTCGCCGGCGTCGCCTACCTGGACGGAGTCCGGCCGAGCATCGTCATGGCCAGAGGCTATTACACCCGCGCCGTGCTGGTCGCCTACGACTGGCGCAACGGCGCCCTCACTAAGCGCTGGACGTTCGACAGCAACAGCTCGGCCAATGCGGGAACGGCCGGACAGGGCAATCATCAGCTGGCCGTCGCCGACGTCGACGGCGACAGCAAGGATGAGATCGTATACGGCGCGTTCGTCGTCGATGACAACGGAACGAAGCTGGTCAACACGAGCAGAGGGCATGGCGATGCGCTGCATGTCGGCGATCTCGATCCGTCCCGTCCCGGCCTCGAGGTGTTCAAGGTCAACGAAAGCTCGCCTTACGGCGCCTATTCCTACGATCCGAAAACGGGCGCGATCCTATGGAGCGTCACGGCCAGCGCGGATACCGGACGCGGCATGACGGCGGACATCGATCCGCGCTACTTGGGCGAGGAGATGTGGGCCACGAACGGGGTCGGCTTGCGGACGGCCCAAGGGGTCCTGATTACGAATTCGTCCCCAGCCTCGGTCAACTTCGGCATCTGGTGGGACGGCGATCTGCAGCGCGAGCTGCTGGATCATACGTGGAGCGGCAGCACGAGCACGGGCGTCGGCAAGATCGAGAAGTGGAACTACGCGACCTCGAGCGTGACCAATCTGCTGACCGCCTCCGGCACGCTGTCGAACAACCATACGAAGGGCACGCCGAGCCTGCAGGCCGATCTATTCGGCGACTGGCGGGAAGAAGTCATCTGGCGCAAGAGCGACAACTCGGCGCTGCGCATCTACACGACGCCGTACGAGACGAGCCATCGCTTCTATACGCTGATGCACGATCCGGTCTATCGGCTGTCGATCGCCTGGCAGAACGTCGCCTACAACCAGCCTCCCCATACGGGCTTCTACTTGGGAGAAGGGATGGCGGCTCAGCCCGTTCCCGACCTGTATACGCCATAAGCCATGACCAAAAAAGCATCCCGCGCCCGCCGCGGGATGCTTTTTTGGTCAGCTCCGGCCTTGAGACGGGAAGCGAAGCGGGTCCTTCCGGTGCTTTTTGCGATACTGCAGAGGCGTGCACTCGGTCTGCGCCTTGAACGTCTTGCCGAAGCGAGCCGGATCGCGAAAGCCGACCTTCTCGGCGATGAGGCTGACCTTCCAAGGCGTCTCGCGCAGCAGCTGCTGCGCCTTCATGATGCGGACCGTGGCGAGATAATCCCGATAGGTGAGCCGGACCGTCCGTTTGAACAGCTTGCTGAGATAAAACGGGCTGAAATGGAATTCCTTGGCGAGCAGCGACAGGGAAAGCGGCTGCGCGTAGTTTTCGTGAATATAGCGGACGACCCGAGCCAACCGCTCGTCGGCCGCCGGCGCGGAACCGAAGGCCGGCCTGCTTCTGCTGGCGCAGCCCAGCTCGTCCGATAGGCATTCGACATCTGCCATTCCTTGATTCCCTCCTTTCTTGTGCGGCGCTGCCAGTTTAGGCTGAAAAGCGTTTTTCAGCCAGAGAGAAAGCAGAGGAGTTCTTGTCGGAATCCGATTCGTTCCCGTCGCAGGCGCCCCGAAAGATGAAATTTAATGTCACTTGATCCGATATAACATGACATGCGGCATTCTCGAGGAGGTGGGCACGGAGTCTTGTGAAACGCGAAGCATCCAGTTTAGTCGCGAAGATGGAGGAGAAATCGTTGAAAACGAAAGCAACATGGCCGCGCTGGCTGAAGGTCCTTCCGGAGCGCTGGCGCAGCGGCATAAGCCGCGAGGAGAAGAACGGCCGGGAGCAGGAGCGGCCGGGAGCGGGGCTGCCGCCTCATCGGCAAGACGAGGCTTCGGCCCGGGAGCGCGCGGCGCTGGAGGGCATCCGCGGCTTGTCCGAGGAGATGGCGGCGACGTCCTCCAAGCTGGTGAAGGAAGCGGAATTCACGATTGAAATGGCGGAGGGCATCGCGCTCTCGATCGAGCAGGTGTCGCAGGGCAGCGAGTCGATCGCCGCCGGAGCGTTGTCCAACCGCGCGATGCTCGAGGAGGTGTCGCTCGGGATGAGCCATATCGCCGACTCTTCCTATGCGCTGGCTCAGGAGACGGCGGACGTGACGGGCAGGGCGGAAGTCGGCCTCGGCACGATCGACCGCGCGGTGGAGCAGATGGAGCGGGTATCCCGTTATGCCGAGCTGCAGATCGAGTCGATGACCCGCATGAACCGGCTGAACGAGGAGATCGAGCAGATCGCGCTCATCGTAGGCCAGATTTCCAGCCAGATCAATCTGCTGAGCCTCAACGCGGCGATCGAGGCGGCTCATGCCGGAGAGTACGGACGAGGCT
Source organism: Paenibacillus sp. B01 (assembly GCF_009649995.1). Classification (NCBI taxonomy): domain Bacteria; kingdom Bacillati; phylum Bacillota; class Bacilli; order Caryophanales; family Paenibacillaceae; genus Paenibacillus; species Paenibacillus sp. B01. Next base: position 1,231,450 of record NZ_CP045802.1, read on the forward strand.
TCTCGGTCGTCGCCGACGAGATCCGCAAGCTGGCCGAGCAGTCCGCGGCGTCGGCCCGCGACATCGGCAAGACGGCGGCGGACATCCGCAGCAATTCCAAGCAGTCGGCGGAAGCGATGAACCGCTTCGGAGGCGAGCTGCGCTCCGGCGTGGAGCATGTCGGCGAAGCCGGCCAAGCGTTCCACCACATCGTGCAGATGACGGCGCGGGTTTCGGAGAAGGTGCAGGAGATTTCCAGCGTGACGGAGCAGGTGAACGCAGGCACGTCGGAGATTCTCGTCTCCGTGCGCCAGACGTCGGACAGCACCGAGGTGTCGATGGCCAGCTCCAAGGAGATCGCCTTGTGCGTGGACGACCAGCTGCAATCCATCCAGCAGACGCTGAATCATGCGCGCCAGCTGCGCGAGCAGGCCGCGCGCCTGCAGGAGCTGGCGGTTCTGGAAGAGGCGGGAGAGGCGCGATGACGGAGGATCTTTCGCTGATCGCCGACGTGATGGACCGGCTGAGGGCCGCGACCGGAGTGAAGGACATCGCCTGCCATCGGATCGCGGACGGCAAGCTGATCCCGCTGCTCAAGACCGAGACGGATCGGCTCGGCATGGAGCGCTGGAAGCAGGTGCACGCCGACAACCCGGTGTACATCCGCAACGATTCGCTGCTGACGGCGCTATTGGAGCGTCCGGAAGTCGCGCGGCTGGACGATGTAGCCAACGATCCGCGCTCGCAGGAGGAGTTTTTCCTGTTCGGCATCGACAGCCTGATGATCGCCCCGGTACGGCGCGGCGACGAGGTCGAAGGGCTGCTGATCGCCGCTTCCATCGGCGAGCTGCACACGTTCACGGACGAGGAGGCGGCTGCGGCCGAAGAGCTCGCGGCGCTGCTGGGGGACAGATAAAGAGCTAAAGACAGAGATAGAGACAGAGATCGATCTAGATCAACCAAGGAGTGGATTCCATGATCGTCGCAGAAGCCATGCTTCGTTATTTGAAGGACCAGGGCGTCGAGCATCTGTTCGGCATTCCCGCAGGCATCATCGGACCGATCTACGACTCGCTCATCGATGTCGGCATCAAGCCGGTCATCACGAAAAACGAGGCGGGATCGGCCTATATGGCGGCCCGCTTCTCCAGCACGACCGGCCGGCTCTCCGTATGCGCGGGGGCGGGCGCGGTCGGCGTCAGCAACATGATGAACGGCATCGCCGACGCCAAGCGAGCCAAAGCCCCGATGCTCGTCATCGCCGGCGCAGTCAACCGCTGGCAGATGGGCAAGGGAGCGATCCAGGAGCTGGACGGCGAGCAGATGGTCAAGGTCGTGACCAAATACAGCGCGACCGTGCTGCGCGAGGAGGATGTGCTGACGGAGCTCGATCGCGCCGTGCGGGCGGCCTTGACGCCGCCCTGCGGACCGGTGTACCTGTCGATCCCGATCGACATCCAGCGCGCGGCGTTCAACGGTCCGCTCCCGCAGCCGCCGGCGCTCGCTCCGCTGCCGGAGCGCAGGCGGCCTGATCCGCAGCTGCTGCAGCAGGCGGCCGCGGCGCTGCAGGCGGCCAGCCGGGGGCTCATCTTCGTCGGCCGCGGCGGCAGAGGCTTCGGCGCCGACATCGAGCGCCTGGCCGAGCGGCTCGGCTGGCCGATCATCACGACGCCTGCGGGCAAGGGAGCCGTCGCCTCGGATCATCCGCTCTATCTCGGCAATTATGGCTTTTCGAGCTCGGACGCGGCCTTCCGCTATGTGAACGGCAGCGAGCCGGAATGCCTGCTCGTGCTCGGCACGAGCCTCGGCGAGGCGTCGACCTGCAACTTCAACGACGTGCTCGTGAAGGGCCGCAAGGTCATCCATGTCGACCGCGACTCGTCCGAGCTCGGCAAGGTGTTCCCGACCGACATCCCGATCGAGGCCGATCTGGGCGACGTGCTGCCGCATCTGCTCGAGCAGGCCGGATCGGCCCGCGAGCCCTATGCCGCGGAGCGTCCGATCAACGATCCGTACGTGCGCGATCATACGGGACTGTCGCTGCGGCTGTTCCTGGAGGAGCTCGGCGAAGCGCTGCCGGCCGACACCCGCTATGCCTGCGACATCGGCGAGTTCACCAACTTCGCGCTGAAGTACCTGACCGTTCCGGCCGCCGGCGACTTCGAGATCAACCTCGACTACGGAGCGATGGGCTCTGCGATCGCCGGAGCGGCAGGCTTGGCCGTGGCCGAGCCGGAGCGGCCGATCGCGGTGCTGGCCGGCGACGGCTGCTTCTTCATGAACGGCATGGACATTCTCACGGCCAAGGAATATGGCTATAAAATCATCTATGTCATCATCAACAACGCCATGTTAAGCTATGTCGAGAGAGGACAGCAGTTCCTGTTCAAGCGCACGCTGCCGGACTACAAGCAGGAGCGGATCTCGATCGCCGCGATGATGGAGGCGGCCGGCGTCCGCTCGATGACCGTCCGGCAGCTGGAGCAGATGGACGAGGTCCGCTCCTTCGTGGACGGACTCGACGGTCCCTGCGTCATCGAGGTCGTCACGGACGGCAGCGAGCCGGCTCCGATTCTCGATCGGCTCAAGGCGCTTGTCAGCAGCTGAGCGTCTTCCCGCTTTATTTTCAACCAACACGAGGAGGAATCATGATGGGCAGCTTCAACATCAACGTAGATCGCACAAACCAGGTATTCCATGCCGTAGTAGAGGGCACGTTCACGCCGGAGGAGGGCATGGCGTCCGTACAAGCCTATCAAAAAGAGATCGCCACGATCGCCGTGCCGGAGTACGAGATCCATATCGACTGCACGGAGCTGAACGTCTCTTCGCCGTCGGCGCTGCCGATTCTGGAAGGCTGCTTCCAGATGTACAAGCAGGACGGCTTCAAGAAGGTCGTGCTGACGCTCGCCCGCAACCCGATCCTGAAAATGCAGCTCGGACGCGTGGCCCGCACGGTCGGCCTGGAAAACTGCGAAATCATCGAAAAATAAGAAGATTCCGAGGGGGAAGTTCCATGACAGCGGTTCGCATTCGTGGCATCGAGATCTATCATCCTGAGCTGGAGGTCGGCAACGACTATTACATCGATCGCTTCTCCGCTGCCGGCGTGCCGGTATCCGGGCTGCTGAAGGCGCTCGGCCGGGAGAAGCGTTTCGTCATCGACAATGCGGATGAAAATACGTACACGATGTCGGTCGAGGCTTCCCGCAAGGTGCTGGAAGCGACCGGACAGCAGGGCTCGGAGCTCGACCTGATCCTGTTCGCGTCCCAGACTCCGGAATATCTGCTGCCGAGCATGGCGCTCAAGCTGCATCATGCGCTGGGCGGAGGCAAGCAGACGAGATGCTTCGACGTGAACGCCAACTGCGCCGGCATGCTCGTCGCGATCGAGCAGGCGAGCTGCTTGATGCAGGGCGATGTCCGCATCCGCAAGGCGCTGGTCGTCGGAGCGGACCACTTCTCCGTCCATAGCCCGGACAATCCGGTCTACCATTCCACCTTCGCCGATTCGGCCGCAGCCGTGCTGCTCGTAGCGGAAGAAGGAGAAGGCGGCTTCATCGACTCGGTCTACCAGACCGACACGCATGTCATCGACAACTCCCTCTTCCCGGGCACGGGCTTGTCCCGCATTTACGGCGAAGGCGTTTCGGCGGCGGACATCCAGGTCCAGTTCACGCCGTTCGACGATTCGGTCTGCGTCGACTCGGCGGTCGACTCGCTGCGCGAGCTGATGGAGCGCAGCGGCGTCCAGCCTTCGCAGGTCGGCGCTTATCTGTTCTCCCAGTTCTCGATCGGCAACAACCGGCTCGTGGCGGAGCGCCTCGGACTCGACGAGTCCAAAATCCATTTTGTCGGCGACAAGTACGGCTACACGGCGAGCAACAGCCCGATTCTGGCGCTGCATGACGCCATCAAGGCCGGGCGCATCGAGCGCGGCGACTACCTGGTGTTCTGGACCGTCGGAGCCGGCTGGCAAAACGTATCCTTGCTGATGGAATATTGATCTAGGCCCGCCGCCGGAATCCGCTCTATAATGAAGGCAAGCGCAAAGGAGAAAGGCGGGAGGGCATGGATCGAGAAGCGGCAAGGATCATTGAAAGCCTGGGCGAAGGAGCGGAGGGCATCGCCCTGACGTTCGACGACGGACCGGACCCGGAGTTCACCCCGCGGGTGCTGGAGCTGCTCGCCCGTTACGGTGCCAAGGCGACGTTTTTCCTGCTCGGCATGCGGGCGGCGGAGCAGCCGGAGCTGGCGGCGCGCATCGCGGCCGAAGGACATGAGATCGGCAATCATACGTGGCTGCATCCCGACTTGACGGCCGAGCCGGAGGAAACGGCGCGGCGCGAGATCGGACAAGCCCAGCAGCTGCTGGAGCGGCTGTCCGGGCGCGCTCCCGTCCTGTTCCGCAGCCCTTACGGCACCTATGACGACCGCTTGCTTGAGCTGGCCGGAGAGCTCGGATTCGGCTTTTGCCTCTGGTCGGTCGACACCGAGGACTGGCGGCTGCCGGGAGCCGATGCGCTGACGGAGCGGCTCTCCCGCGCCAGGCCGGGAGACGTCGTGCTCATGCATGACGCGGGCGGCGACCGCAGCCAGACGGTGGAGGCGCTCGAGCGCGCGCTGCCGGAGCTGGCGGCGCGCTTCCGGCTGGACACCGTCAGCTCGCTGCTGCGCCGTCCGGGAGGATGACGGGGGCTTCGGCCCCCGCCTCCCCCGCTTTCGCCTTTATACGGAACGAAGCTGCAAAAAAACAAGCTGATGCCGGTCATCGACCGGCGTCAGCTTGTTTTTTTGCTTCCTAATCCCCGTCTTTTTCGGATGCGTAAGCCAGGCTTTTTTCAACAACTCCAGCACTTCATTGGATACGGGATAGAGGCCCGACTGCTCGGCAGGCAGCTTCCTTACCTCCCAGAACTTGCTCATCAATTGTTCGTCCCCTTGGAAGGTCTCGAGCGACAGCTTCATCAGCTCGCTCGCGATGCGGAGGCCTTCTTCCGATTCCGGCGGAATGGATTGCCGCACGCACCATTCGATCCGGCGCAGCAAGGAAACATAGTGTTGAGAAGTCTTGTCGCCGCGGTTGAGGCTCGGAAGGGCGGCCTGCAGGAAGGAGCTTTCGTCATCGTTGAAATAATCGATCCATTGCTTCGACAGAGGGATTTGAGCAAGGTGATCTTTTCGAGCGTGAACAGATCCTCCTCCGAATAATACCTGCGGCCGTTCTCTTCCTTCTCGCATCGTGTCGCCGGTGTATGAAGAGATTTTCTATCGCGGATTCATGTATCGCTGGTTAAGGACCCGCATGGGAAGGATGGGGGCAATCGCGGTCAGCTCTTTGATCTTCACGCTTGCCCATTACCCGACCCTGAATGCGATGCCTGTCAATTTCGTAAGCGGAATCGTGTTTGCATGGGCCTATGAGCGGACGGGATCGGTCATACCCGGCATGATCATCCACGGGGCGTTCAATACGATCGCCGTGCTGCTCACGGCAATGAGCTGATCGACACAGGAAAACAGCCTCCGCTCCATCGTCTGATGGGGCGGAGGCTGTTTGGCCGTGCGGACGCGGAGCGGGAAGCCGGGCCTGCGCTTTCAGATGCGGCATACTTCCTTGGGACAGGCGGGGCAGCTCGGGCAGCCGCACAGCCGCCGCAGGGCGGGCAGGTCGGCGATCGTGATCAGGCCGCCTTTGACCGAGACGATGCCCTCGTCCTTCATCGACGCGAGCATGCGGTTGACGCTCTCGCGCGTCGTGCCGATGAATTCGGCCAGCTCGGCGTTGGTCAGGCGCAGCCCGATCTCGAGGCCGTTCGGCCGCAGCCGCCCGTAGCTGTTGGACAGGCGGATCAGCGTGCTGGCGAGCGCGCCCGGCTTGCCGTACAGCAGCAGGTCGCGGAACTTCGACTCGGCGATGCGCTGCTGGAGCGCCATTCCGTTCATCCAGCGCACGGCGAGCTCTCCGCTGCTCAGCAGCAGCGCCTCGAGCTCCTTCCAGGCGATGACGCCGATGCGCGCTTCCCGCGCAGCCTCGGCGCTGAAGCCGTACACCGACTGCCGCCCGGCCTCGGGGCCGCCCGTCAGGTCGCCTTCCTGAAGGATGGACAGGATGAATTCCTTGCCGTCCTCGGTCGACTTGCGCAGCTTCACCTTGCCCGAAAGGATGAAATAAAGCTTGTCGGCGGGCTCGCCTTCCCAGAACAGGAAGCTGCCCTCTTCGACGCGGCGCTCCGTCATGAGCGCCTCGATGCTCCTCCACTGCTCCGCCGTGAAAAAGGCGGGAAATCCGCTCCGCTGAGCCTCTGCCGCTTCCTTCGCATAGGCGGATCCCGCCGCCGGCTGCCTCATCGCCATGTCCGCTCGCTCCCTTGCTTCTTTTCTGATTCCATCATACGGGATGCGGCCGGCTGCCGTTATCAGGGAACCGCCTGAACCGAGGGGGAGGAATTCCCCTATTTGTTGGTGAGATTGATCACATCCGAAGGGCGGTTCGGGGAGTTTTCCCGGATCGAATCAGGGAACTCCCGGACTTACTTGCGCGCTCGGGCATCGTACACTGGAGCGTAGGGAAGTCATCGGCGCATGGGGAAGGCGGATCGAGCCGCAGCCTGCGGATGCGCCAGAGGAGGGAACGGCAATGACGGAGGGGGAAAGGGGCGGCCGCGAGGAGCTGGAGCGGCTGCGGCGCGAGCTGGGCTGTGACCTGGCGATCGCTGGGCTCGCCTTGGCTGGAGGCGGATTGCGTTGGCGGGTCGCGTCCGGCGCGGTGAGCGAGCGCTACCGCATCATGGCGGAGCGGCCGGGCCGCGGCTTGGCGGGCACGGTGCTGAAGGTCGGGCGGCCGATGACGCTGCAGGCGGCGGAGCTGCGGGCCGGGCGGCAGCTGCAGGACTATCCGCTGCTTATCGCGGAGGGCATCTGCTCGGCGTATGCCGTGCCGCTGCTGGCGTCCGGCCGGCCGAGAGGCGTGCTGCTCGTCGGCTGCCGCGGTCCGAAAGCGTTTTCCGCTGCGGACCGGAGCGCGGCGGAAGCCGGAGCGAGACGGCTGGAGGCGATGCTGGAGGAGCGCTCCGTCCGCGGGCGCGGATCGGATCTTGAACCCGATCTCGGATCGGATCGCGGATCGGATCGAGGCGGGGGCCGCGAGCCGCATGCGTCAGGGATCGCGGCGCCGCCGAGCGAGCCGCGGAGCGGACAGCTGTGATACACTGGAAAAAAATGCGCAAGGGCAAGGAGGCGGGCGTTTGATACGGGTATTGGTCGTAGACGATCATGCGGTCGTCCGGTCCGGCCTCGTCCAGCTGATGGACGGCCGGGACGGGCTGGAGGCGGCGGGCGAGGCGGCGGACGGCGACGAGGCGATCGCGAGGGCGCTGGAGCTGCGGCCGGACGTCGTGCTGATGGACCTCAGCATGCCGCACGGCAAGGACGGCTTGAGCGCGACTTCGGAGCTCAAAAAGCTGCTGCCGGATGTCGCCGTGCTCATTCTGACGATGCACGACGACGAGGAGTATTTGTTCCGCGCGATCCATTCGGGGGCGTCGGGGTATGTGCTGAAGAGCGCTCCTTACGAGGAGCTGCTCGGCGCGGTGCGCCATGTGGCGGACGGCCAGGCGTATCTGTCCCCGGCGGCGACGAAGCGGCTCATGAGCGACTATCTCGACAAGGCGCGCAGCGGCGAGTTCGCCGGCAGCTTCGAGTCGCTGTCCGATCGGGAGCGCGAGATTCTCGCCAAGGTCGCGCAGGGCTACTCCAACAAGGAGATCGCCGAGCAGCTGTTCATCAGCGTCAAGACGGTCGAGAGCCACAAGAGCAACCTGATGGATAAGCTCGACCTGCGCACAAGGCCGGATCTGGTGAAATACGCGGCCAAGAAGGGACTGTTGAACTTTGACTGAGACAGGTCGGGAAAAGGAAGGCCAGCCGCGTCCGGAGTCCGGAGCGGCAGGAGCGTGTGCGTCGGAGCATGCGGGAGCGGCCTCGGCCGCGCCGGAGCAGGCCGTCGGAGCGGCAGGAGCATGTGCGGAGCATGCGGAAGCGGCCTCGACCGCGCTGGAGCAGGCTGCCGAAGTGGCAGGAGCGTCCGCGTCCTCCCCTGCTCCCGGCGAGATCGGGGCGAACGTGGAGCTGCTGCTGGAGGGCATCGGCTCGCGGATGGACGATCCGCGGTTCCGGGAGCTGCTGCGCCAGTCGCTGCGGCAGCTGTCGAATGTCAAGTTCGCGCTCGACGAGGCTTCGATCGTGGCGGTCACCGACGCGGCGGGGCGCATCCGCTACGTCAACGACCGCTTCTGCGCGATCTCGGGCTACGCGCGCGAGGAGCTGATCGGCCAGACGCATCGCATCGTCAAGTCGGGCCATCATGATCCGGCTTTTTTTCGCGAGCTATGGAGCCGCATCTCCTCCGGACAGGTATGGAAAGGCGAGATCCGCAACCGCTCCAAAAACGGCCGCCTGTATTGGGTCGATACAACCATCGTACCGTTCGCCGACGAGTCGGGCCGGCCGTACCAGTATCTGGCGATCCGCCACGAGGTGACGGAGCTCAAGGAGACGCAGGACCAGCTGCAGCAGGCGATGGCGGGCATGATGCAGATCCAGGAGGAGGAGCGGCGGCGCTTCTCGCGCGAGCTGCATGACGGGATCGGACAAAGCCTGTTCTCGCTCAAGATCTCGCTCGACCGCATGCTGCTGGAGGGCGCCGATACGCGACTCGAGTCGCTGCGGACCGATGTGTCGCAGCTCATGGAGGAGGTGCGCGGCATGGCCTGGGAGCTGCGTCCGTCCGTGCTGGACGATCTTGGCGTCGTGCCGGCGCTGCGCACCTACATCCAGAGCTTCGAGCGTCATTACGGCATCCGCGTCCGCTTCGTCTCGACGCTGTCCCGGCGGCCCGAGCTCGGCGCGGAGACGGCGCTTTACCGCGTCGTGCAGGAGGCGCTGACCAATCTGGCCAAGTACGCGGGCGTGTCCGAGGCTTCCGTCTCCCTGAAGGAGGAGGAGGGCCGGCTCGAGGCGCTCGTCCGCGACGACGGCGCCGGCTTCGAGCCGCTGCAGCCGCGCGGCGGAGGCGTCGGGCTGTTCAGCATGGAGGAGCGGGCCCGCGCCGCCGGCGGCGTGCTCGAGGTGCGGTCGGCCCCGGGCCTCGGCACCGAGGTGAAGCTGACGCTGCCCGCGGAGCGGAAGCAGCCGTGAAGCTGCGCTGGGCTTAGCTGATGCAGAGAGGGAGCTGCGCGGAAAAACCGAGCAGCTCGGGTGCGGGGACGGAAGAACGAGGGGAGTTGCGCGGAAAAACCGAGTAACTGGGGGGCGGAGGCGTTAGAGCGAGGGGAGTTGCGCGGAAAAACCGAGCAACTCGGGTACGGAGGTGGGAGAGCGAGGGGAGCTGCGCGGAAAAACCGAGCAGCTCAGGTGCGGAGGCGGACGAACGAGCGGAGTTGCGCGGAAAAACCGAGTAACTCGGGTACGGAGGTGGGAGAGCGAGGGGAGTTGCGCGGAAAAACCGAGTAACTGGGTAGCGGAGACGGAAGAACGAGGGGAGTTGCGCGGAAAAACCGAGTAACTCGGGTGCGGAGGTGGGAGAACGAGGGGAGTTGCGCGGAAAAACCGAGCAACACGGGTACGGAGGCGTTAGAGCGAGCGGAGTTGCGCGGAAAAAACCGAGCAGCTCAGGTGCACAGGAGCCTTCACATGCTTTGCTCGAAGCTAGCGATACTCACGAGCTCTATTCGTTCTGATTTGTGCTGGTTTAACCGGCTAACGAAACGGACACGCCTTATTGCTGTCCAAACCGCTCCCAAAGCCGCCTTTCCAACTAAATAGCGATCCTCCGTTTCGTTAGCGGAAAAAAAGCCTGCGAAACCGCCGAATAGCGTTTCCTAGTATCGTTAGCGCCGAGGATGCCTCCGTAGTGAGAACGCGTCGCCCCGCCCAGCACCCGCGCCCCGCCCACCGCCAGCGCCCCGTCCCAGTGCCCGCGCCCCGTCCCAGCGGCAACGGCCCGTCCCAGCGGCAACGGCCCGTCCCAGCGGCAACGGCCCGTCCCAGCGGCAACGGCCCGTCCCAGCGGCAACGGCCCGTCCCAGCGGCAACGCCCCGTCCCATCGTCAGCGCCCCGTCCCATCGTCAGCGCCTCGCCCCGGCGTCAGCGCCCCGTCCCAGCGGCAACGCCCCGCCCATCGTCAGCGCCCCGTCCCGGCGCCCGCGCCCCGCGCCCTAGCCTGAGCCTCGCGCCCCGTCCCGGCAGCAACGCCCTGCCCCGCCCCGCCCGATGGGCGAGGCGGGCTTTCTTTTCTCTATAATGTGATTTATTTCACATACATACCGTGAGAAGCAGGATACACTAAAGCCATGAAACAAGGAGGTTGATGGAGATGAGAACCATGGCCCCGCAAGAGGAAAGGTTCGCGACGCTGACGCATCCCGCTCCCGACATCGCAGTCGAGCGGGCATCCCAGGAGCAGGAGCGGCTGCACGCCGAGCTGCAGGCGCTCGTCCGGCAGACCTGCTCCGTCCGTCAGGCGGAAGAGCCGGCGAGGCTGAGCCGGGAATTCCGCAAGCTGACGAGCCAGGTGCTGAAGCTGCAGGAGGACTGGCAGGCGCACAGCCGCTGGGTGGAGACGGAGTTTCTGCCGTATGTGACGTGGTACTGGGGAGAGGAGCCCGATCTGTTCGCGCTCATGGACCATGAATACGAGCTCGCCGAACGGTGCCTGGAGCGCTTCAACGAACGGCTCGGCCAGGCAGCCGTGCCGCTGGAGCCGGAGGATGCCCGCAAGCTGACCTCCCATCTGCTCCAAGCGTATGCGATCCTCAAAAACCGCATGCTGGAGGAAGAGGAGCTCGTGCAGCAGCTGAAGGACCGATCCAACCGGTACGATTTCTAGGGCGTGTTTGCAACCCCGCTCAGGAGCGTCTATCACCGCCTTTTTGCCCCCTGCTTCGTCACGCAGACTCGACGTACCCCCGGTACGCCTTCGCCTACGTTCCTCGCAGGGATCAAAAATTCGGCCCTATCTGCTTCCTTCGAAGGATGCAAACACACCCTAGCCGCGCCGAACTAAGTGAAAATATTCACAATAAAATACGGCAAACGTGACAAACCGCACATCCGAGCCTTCCGGCAAGAAGCATAATGAAGGAGCAAGGAAGAAACAGCCAGGCAAGCAAGTCTAATCCACGAAAGGGGTTGACCGTCATGGTCGCCAAATTTTTCAGAGAAAACGCATGGGTAGGGGCAGCGATCCTGCTGCTGAGGGTATATGTAGGCTGGGATTGGATGACGCACGGGTGGGAGAAGATGAGGGACGGCTTCGATGCCGGAGGCTTCCTCCAGAACGCGGTCGCCAAGCCGGTCGCCGATCGGGCGACGCAGGAGGTGCTGTTCCCGACCTACACCTGGTTCATCGAGCATGTCGCCCTGCCGAACGTGAAGATCATCAACTTCCTCATCCCGGTCGGCGAGTTCCTGATCGGCCTTGGCCTCATCGTCGGCGGACTGACGCTGACGGCAGCATTCTTCGGCATGATGCTCAACTTCCTCTTCCTCTTCGCCGGCACCGTAAGCACGAACCCGTGGCTGCTGCTGATCGGCACGATCATCTTCTTCGCCGGCGCCAACGCCGGACGGTTCGGACTGGACGGCCTGCTGAAGCCGCATCTGCGCAAGTGGTGGAACGAACGCGGCGGCGAGGACGCCGGCGCCGGACGCGGACTGTTCGCCAAGAAAGCCGCCAAGCACTAACCGGCGCGAGTCCAGCGCCAGCAAGACGCTCATCCAGGCAGCACCTCATAGACAGCTCCACGAAGATCCGAGCCGAATCTGATCCAGATCCGGCTCGCCGGGGCATGAGGGGTCGGCGGTCCGCCGGCTCCTCATGCGATCGGCATCCATAGAAACGGTCCGCAAAGGACCGACAGGAGGCAGGAGAGTCATGGCGATGAAGGAAAAAGCCCAGCAGCAGGTCGTTTCCGCGCAGGATGAAGTGAACCGGCTGGCCGCAAGGGCCAAAAAAGCCCAGGCGGCCTACATGAACCTGGATCAGGAGCAGGTCGACCGGATCGTGCAGGCGATGGCGCTGGCCGGCCTCGACCGGCACATGCCGCTCGCCAAGCTTGCGGTCGAGGAGACCGGGCGCGGCGTCTACGAGGACAAGATCACCAAAAATATTTTCGCCACGGAATACATCTACCACAGCATCAAGAACGAGAAGACGGTCGGCGTCATCGAGGAGAACGTCCACGAGAGCTACCGCAAGGTCGCCGAGCCCGTCGGCGTCATCGCCGGCATCACGCCGGTGACCAACCCGACGTCCACGACGATGTTCAAGGCTCTGATCGCGGCCAAGACCCGCAACCCGATCGTGTTCGCGTTCCACCCGTCGGCGCAGCGCTCCAGCATGGAGGCGGCCCGCACGCTGCTGCAGGCGGCCGTCGCCGCCGGCGCTCCCGAGCACTGCATCCAGTGGATCGAGCATCCGTCCGTCGAAGCGACGCAGCTGCTCATGAACCACAAGGACATCGCGCTCGTGCTCGCCACCGGCGGCTCGGCGATGGTCAAGTCCGCGTACAGCACCGGCAAGCCGGCGCTCGGGGTCGGTCCCGGCAACGTGCCTTGCTTCATCGAGCGCACGGCGAACCTGGAGCAGGCGGTCACCGACCTGATTCTGTCCAAGACGTTCGACAACGGCATGATCTGCGCCTCCGAGCAGGCGGTCATCCTCGACGAGCCGATCTATGCCGAGGCGAAGCGGCTCATGAGCGAGAAGGGCTGCTATTTCCTGAACGAGGAGGAAAAGGCCGCCGTCTCCAAGCTCGTCATCCAGACGGACAAATGCGCGGTCAACGCCGTCATCGTCGGCCAGTCCGCGGCCAAGATCGCCGAGATGGCCGGCATCGCCGTCCCGGCCGGCACGAAGGTGCTCGTCGCCGAGCTCGAAGGCGTCGGCGAGAAATACCCGCTGTCGGCCGAGAAGCTGAGCCCCGTGCTCGCCTGCTACAAGGTCAAGACGGCGCAGGACGGCATCGAGCGGGCCGCGCAGGTCGTCGCTTTCGGCGGCATGGGCCACTCCTCGGTCGTGCACTCGCACGACGACGCGGTCATCGCGGCGTTCGCGGGGCGGCTGCAGACCGGCCGCATCATCGTCAACTCCCCTTCGACGCACGGCGCGATCGGCGACATCTACAACACGAACCTGCCGTCGCTGACGCTCGGCTGCGGCTCCTACGGCAGCAACTCGACGACGAACAACGTATCGGCGGTGAACCTCATCAACATCAAGCGCGTGGCGACCCGGACGAACAACATGCAGTGGTTCAAGATCCCGCCGAAAATCTACTTCGAGCGCGGCGCGACCCAGTACCTGGAGAAAATGCCCGACATCACCCGCGTGGCGATCATCACCGACGAGGCGATGGTGAAGCTCGGCTACGTCGAGAAGGTCGAGTACTACCTGCGCAAGCGCCGGCTGCCGGTCGCCATCGAGATCTTCTCCGACGTCGAGCCCGACCCGTCGGTCGAGACGGTCGAGCGCGGCACGCGCATGCTGGCGGCGTTCAAGCCGGACTGCATCATCGCGCTCGGCGGCGGCTCCCCGATGGACGCGGCCAAGGCGATGTGGCTGTTCTACGAGTACCCGGACACGAGCTTCGACTCGCTGAAAATGAAGTTCCTGGACATCCGCAAGCGCATCTACAAGTACCCGCGCCTCGGCAGCAAGGCCCAGTTCGTCGCCATCCCGACGACGTCGGGCACCGGCTCGGAGGTGACCTCGTTCGCCGTCATCACCGACAAAAACAAGGGCAACACGAAGTACCCGCTCGCCGACTACGAGCTGACGCCGGACGTCGCCATCGTCGACCCGGACTACGTGTACACGCTGCCGAAGACAGCGGTCGCCGACACCGGCATGGACGTGCTGACGCATGCGATCGAAGCGTACGTCTCGGTCATGGCGAACGACTACACGGACGGCCTCGCGCTCAAGGCGATCCAGCTCGTGTTCGAGAACCTGGAGGCATCGTACCATCAGGCGGACCCGCGTGCCCGCGAAAAAATGCACAACGCCTCGACGATCGCCGGCATGGCGTTCGCGAACGCCTTCCTCGGCATCAACCACAGCCTGGCGCACAAGTGGGGCGGCCAGTACCATACGGCCCACGGCCGCACGAACGCGATCCTGATGCCGCATGTCATCAAGTACAACGCGTCGGCGCCGTCGAAGTTCGCTTCGTTCCCGAAATACGACCACTTCGTCGCCGACAAGCGCTACGCCGACATCGCTCGCCTGCTCGGCCTGCCGGCCCGCACGACGGAGGAGGCCGTCGCCAGCCTGATCGAGGCGATCCGCGGCCTGAACCGCTCGCTCGGCATTCCGGAGTCGTTCCAGGCGCTCGGCTTTGACGAGAGCGACTTCGAGGCCCGCGTCGACGAGCTCGCCGACCGCGCCTTCGAGGATCAGTGCACGACCGCCAACCCGCGCATGCCGCTCGTCGCCGAGCTGGCCGACGTCTATCGGGGCGCTTTCTACGGACGGTTCTAGGAGGGAGGCCGCGCTGCGGCGATCAAGCGATCGTCGCGGCGCGGCGACCAAGCGAAGGAGGAGTACAGCTATGGCCATCAATGAAAAGGACATCCGAGCCATCGGAGGCATGGACGCCTGGAGAGGCTTCCGTCCCGGCAAATGGCAGCGCGCCATCGACGTCAATGCCTTCATCGGCGCCAATCTGACCCCGTACGAGGGCGACGAGGCATTTCTCGCCGAGCCGACGGAAGCGACGCGCGCGCTGTGGGAGGAGGTGCTGCGGCTCATGAAGCAGGAGCGCGAGCGCGGCGGCGTGCTCGACATCTCCACGGACGTCGTCTCGACGATCGTCTCGCACAGCCCCGGCTACATCGACCGGCCGCTGGAGCAGGTCGTCGGCCTGCAGACGGACGCGCCGCTGAAGCGCTCCGTGCAGCCGTTCGGCGGCATCCGCATGGTGATCGACGCCTGCGAGGCCTACGGCTACAAGGCAGACGAGGCGATGGTGAAGACGTTCACCGACATCCGCAAGACGCATAACCAGGGCGTGTTCGACGCCTACACGGCCGACATGCGCCTGGCGCGCAAGGCCGGCATCATCACCGGCCTGCCGGACGCCTACGGCCGCGGCCGCATCATCGGCGACTACCGCCGCGTGGCGCTGTACGGCATCGACCAGCTTGTCGCCGACAAGAAGGCCGAGCTGAAGCAGCGCGAGGGCGCGCCGATGAGCGAGAGCCTCATCCGCCAGCGCGAGGAGCTGTCCGAGCAGATCCGGGCGCTCGGCGAGCTGAAGCAGATGGCGGCCTCGTACGGCTTCGACCTGTCGGGGCCGGCCGCGACGGCCAAGGAAGCGGTGCAGTGGCTGTATTTCGCCTACCTCGCGGCCATCAAGGAGCAGAACGGCGCGGCGATGAGCATCGGGCGCATCTCCAGCTTCCTCGACATCTACATCGAGCGCGACCTGGCCGAAGGGCGCCTCGACGAGGCGCAGGCGCAGGAGCTGGTCGACCATCTCGTCATGAAGCTGCGGCTCGTCAAGTTCCTGCGCACGCCGGACTACAACGAGCTGTTCAGCGGCGATCCGACGTGGGTGACGGAATCGATCGGCGGCATGGGGCTGGACGGACGCTCGCGGGTGACGAAGAGCAGCTTCCGCTTCCTGCACACGCTGTACAATCTCGGTCCCGCGCCGGAGCCGAACCTGACGGTGCTCTGGTCGGCGCGCCTGCCGCAGGGCTTCAAGGAGTACTGCGCCAAGGTGTCGATCGACACGAGCTCGATCCAGTACGAGAACGACGACCTGATGCGTCCGCTGTACGGCGACGACTACGGCATCGCGTGCTGCGTGTCGGCGATGCGGATCGGCAAGCAGATGCAGTTTTTCGGCGCGCGGGCGAACCTGGCCAAGGCGCTGCTGTATGCGATCAACGGCGGCGTCGACGAGAAGCTCGGCGAGCAGGTCGGACCGGCGTTCGCGCCGATTACGGCGGACGTGCTTGATTACAAGGAAGTGCTGAAGCGCTACGACAGCATGCTCGACTGGCTGGCGGAGCTGTACATCGACACGCTCAACGTCATCCACTACATGCACGACAAGTACAGCTACGAGCGCATCGAGATGGCGCTGCACGACACTGACCTCGTGCGCACGATGGCTTGCGGCATCGCCGGCCTGTCGGTCGTCGCCGACTCGCTGAGCGCGATCAAGCACGCCGAGGTGCGTCCGATCCGCGATGAGCGCGGGCTGGCGGTCGACTTCGAGATCGAGGGCGACTACCCGCAGTACGGCAACAACGACGACCGCGTCGACCGCATCGCCGTGGAGCTGACGGAGCGCTTCATGAACAAGCTGAAGCGGCATGAGACGTACCGCGGCGCGGTGCATACGCAGTCGGTGCTGACGATCACCTCGAACGTCGTCTACGGCAAAAAGACCGGCAGCACGCCGGACGGCCGCAAGGCCGGCGAGCCTTTCGCCCCCGGCGCGAACCCGATGCACGGCCGCGACCGCAAGGGCGCGCTCGCCTCGCTGAACTCGGTCGCCAAGCTGCCGTACGACAGCAGCCTCGACGGCATCTCGAACACGTTCTCGATCGTGCCGAAGGCGCTCGGCAAGGAGGCCGACGTCCGCGTGAGGAACCTCGTCTCGCTGCTCGACGGCTACAGCGCCAAGGGCGGGCACCATCTGAACGTGAATGTGTTCAACCGCGAGCAGCTGATGGACGCGATGGAGCATCCGGAGCAGTACCCGCAGCTGACGATCCGCGTGTCGGGGTATGCAGTGAACTTCATCAAGCTGACGCGCGAGCAGCAGCTGGACGTGATCAACCGGACGTTCCACGGCTCGGTGTGACGGGGCGGCGCTGGCGATAGATGGGAGCGGATTGGAGCGGATTGGAGCGGGCGCATGGCAGCCGGGCCGGCGCGAGACGCTCGGAGCCCGACAACCGCTCCGCGAAGGGAAGGGCCCTCCGATCGCTCTTGAACGCAGGAATCCCCGATCCCCTTTTCCAAAAAGGTGGATTCCCGCCTTCAAAGGCGAACGCGTCCGCTTCTCCAGGCTCCTTCCCTTCGCTCCGCTGGCGGGCCCTTGAAGAGGATGCCGCTGAGCCCCGGAGCTTAAAGGGCGCTGCGCGAAAGGAAAAAGACATTCAAGCATTCAAGCCGATAGCCGCTGCGCGGAGGAACACCTGCGTGGCTGTCGCAGAGCGGCAAGCTGCTGCTCTGAACGCCGACGGTTAGCAGTCCGATGCTCCCCTTTTCAATAGCACCCTCCTGCAAGAATCGAAAGAGCCGGTTGGCCGGAAGCAGGGAGCCGAGAGTGCCTTGGATGCGAGGAAAGAGCCGGTCAGCTGGAAGCAGGGAGCCGAGAGTGCCTTGGATGCGAGGAGAGAGCCGGTTGGCTGGACCCAGGGAGTCGAGAGTGCCTTGGATGCGAGGAGAGAGCCGGTTAACTGGAAGCAGGGAGTCGAGAGTGCCCTGGATGCGAGGAGAGAGCCGGTTGGCCGGACCCAGGGAGTCGAGAGTGCCTTGGATGCGAGGAGAGAGCCGGTTGGCTGGACCCAGAGAGTCGAGAGTGCCTTGGATGCGAGGAGAGAGCCGGTTGGCCGGACCGAGGGAGCCGAGAGTGCCTTGGATGCGAGGAAAGAGCCGGTCAGCTGGAAGCAGGGAGTCGAGAGTGCCCTGGATGCGAGGAGAGAGCCGGTTGGCCGGACCCAGGGAGTCGAGAGTGCCTTGGATGCGAGGAGAGAGCCGGTTAACTGGAAGCAGGGAGTCGAGAGTGCCCTGGATGCGAGGAGAGAGCCGGTTAGCTGGAAGCAGGGAGTCGAGAGTGCCTTGGATGCGGGGAGAGAGCCGGTTGGCTGGACCCAGGGAGTCGAGAGTGCCTTGGATGCGGGGAGAGAGCCGGTTGGCTGGACCCAGGGAGTCGAGAGTGCCTTGGATGTGAAGGTAGTACTTGGTAAGAGAAGAAAAGGGCGGACGAGAGCTGCGAAACGGTAGAGGGAGGGAACCATCATGCACACCGGGAGAATCCACTCTCTCGAAACGTTCGGAACGCTCGACGGTCCGGGAATCCGCTTCGTGCTGTTCATGCAGGGCTGTGCCTTGCAGTGCCGCTATTGCCATAACCCGGACAGCTGGGATACGGCCGCGGGACAGCCGCGCACGGTCGAGGAGGTGCTGGCCGAAATCGAACCGTACGTCGACTATTACAAAAGCTCCGGCGGCGGCATCACGGTCACCGGCGGCGAGCCGACGCTGCAGGCGCCGTTTGTCGCCGAGCTGTTCCGCGAGTGCAAGAGGCGCTGGGGGCTGCACACGGCACTCGACTCCTCTGGCTTCTGCGATCCGCATCACGCGGAGGCGCTGCTCGAGGCGACGGATCTGGTGCTGCTCGATCTGAAATACATGGATTCGGAAGGACACCGCAAGCTGACGACGCAGCCCAACGAGCGAATCCTGACGTTCGCCTGCCACTTGTCGCGCATGGGCATCCCGATGTGGATCCGTCGCGTGCTCGTGCCGGGACTGACGGACAACGCTGCCGATCTGATGAAGCTAGGACGCTTCATCTCCGGCCTGCGCACGGTCGAGAAGGTGGAGGTGCTGCCTTATCACCGGATGGGCGTGTTCAAATGGCAGCAACTCGGACGTCCCTACTCGCTGGAAGGCTACCGCGAACCGGACGCCAAAGAAGTCGATCGCGCCGTGAAATGGATCGAGCAAGGCCGCCGGGAAGGGGCCGCCGAGCAAGGGCGCAGAGAAGGAACGGCCGCCGAGCAAGGGCGCCGAAGCAGGGAGGCCGCCGATCAAGGACGCCAAGACGGGACGGCCGCGGCGAATGGCGGCATGGCCGAGACGGTGCGAGGCGCCGCCGGGCCGGAGGACGTGGGCAGCGCAGGCAGGCCTTGCAAGCAGAGCTTCGATGGCAGAACAGCCCCCGCACCAGGTCAGGAGCTGCGGTGCGCGGGCGGCAGCGGCGTCTAAATCGGCAAAACGGCAGATGAGAAGAACGAATGAATCCAAGGCGCTTGGGCGCCTTGGATTTTTGTATATCTGCGTTGGTTGCCGAGATCAGAATGGAAGCGAACAGGGGAGGCTGTGGCCCAATTATTGGGTGACATCCCTAGCCTCGCGCTCTCGGAGAGTCTACTGCACGGTTTTTTCGCGTAAAAGAACTCCTTGAGCGGATCCAGAGTCCGTCTCACTGTCCATGCGGCTAGACGAGGTGATGTCGCATCGGTGGAAAGGGAGCCCGTATGTGGTAAATGTACCACTGGTGGAGGCGCATCGGCGGAGAGGGACGGTACGGGGCGTTTTGTTTTGTATGATTTTTCGTCCGACTCCGATAGAATCGTAGGAGTAGAAGCGAGTGCGAAGGAGGAGAGAGTCGATGAGTCGAACGCGAAAAGCCGCCATGCTTGCAGCCGCCGCCGCGCTGCTGCTGAGCGCCTGCGACGCAGGCGGCCAAGGTGCCGCCAGCGGCAGCCTTGAAGCGGCCGGCGGCAGCGCGAATGCCGCATCGCCAAGCGTCGCCGCATCGCCAAGCGCCGCCGCATCGCCAAGCCCCGCCGCCGAGCCCAGCGCCGCCGCATCGCCGGCTCCGGCCGAGCCGGCCGCTTCGGCGGCTCCGGCGATGTCGCCGAAGCCCGCCTCGCCCAAGGAGGAGAAGAAGCCCGTGCCCGAACGCAAGCGCAAGCTGCCGTCCGGCTTCGTCTATGTGGACGAAGTCATTCCGACGGCGCAATACGAGATCCGCTATTTCACGGACTATAACTTCGTCGGAGCGCGGCTGGACGGCTACAATGCCCCCTACGCGATCCTCACGAAGCAGGCGGCCGAGGCGCTCAAGGAAGCCCATGACTTCCTGGCGCCCAAGGGCTACGGCCTGAAAATCTTCGACGCCTACCGTCCGGCCAAGGCGGTGCGGCAGTTCGTCGCCTGGTCCAAGGATGCCTCCGACCAGCGGATGAAGGAGGAGTTCTACCCCGAGGTGGACAAGGCGAAGGCGTTCAAGCTCGGCTATATCTCCTCGCGCTCCGGCCATTCGCGGGGAAGCACGGTCGATCTGACGCTGTTCGAGCGGAAGACGGGCAAGGAGGCCGACATGGGCTCGCCGTTCGATTTCTTCGGGGACATCTCGAGCCACGGCACCCCCGAGATCGGCAAGGCGCCGGCGGAGCGGCGCGCGCTGCTCAAGCGGGCGATGGAGCTGGCGGGCTTCAAGCCGTACAGCAAGGAATGGTGGCATTACACGTTGGAGAAGGAGCCGTTTCCTAAGAAATACTTCGATTTCGATATCGAATAAATCTATGATTCCATCCAATTTTATCGAATTTATTTAATAAAACCTTACCCTGACGTTGACGGATCCCTGACACAGGTCTTCTATGCTTGTAGCATCAAGACATTGATCAGGAGGTTTCGATATGCCAGCTATGGTCCGCCGCAAGACCGTTACCGCCCTTCTCGCCCTGTCGCTTTCCCTCGCCGTATCCGCGTGCGGAGCCCAGAACGCGTCCCAGAATGCAGCCGGTCCCGCTGCAGAAGGACAGGCTCCGGCCGGCACGGAAGCATCTACTGCTCCGGAGGCATCGACGGCGCCGTCCAAATCGGACGAGCCGCTCGTCGTCTACCTGAACGACTTCGACGAAATCATCCAGCCGATGTTCGAGCAGGCGACCGGCTACAAGCTGGAGCTCGTATCCGGCAACGGCGCCGAGCTGGCCTCCCGCATCGAAGCGGAGAAGGGCAATCCGCACTGGGATGTCGTCTGGATGGATTCCATGCCGTTGATCGACCAACTGGGCAAAACCGGCCGACTGCTGGAGGGCTGGACGCCGGCGGACATCGGCAACCTGACCGACTTCGCCAGCGGACTCGTGCCGGCGAACGGAACCTATTACCCGACCGGCGCCCATGCTGCCGCCGTCATCGCCTACAACACGAAAGCCTTCACGAAGGACACGGCTCCGAAGACATGGGCCGATCTGGCCGATGCGAAGTTCAAGAATGCGCTGGGCATGGCTGATCCTGCCGTCGCCGCCCCGGCCTATCCGTTCGTCTCCTATTTCTTCCAGAGCCAAGGGATGGATGCCGCTAAAGGGTATTTCGACAGCCTGTTCAAAAACGGCATGCATGTGTACCCGAAAAATCCGAACGTCGCCAAAGCGCTGACCGGCGGGGAAATCAAGGCAGCCGCCCTTCAGGAAAGCAACGCCTACGCGCTGAAAAACAAAGGCGAGCCGGTCGATATCATCTGGCCTGCCGAAGGAGCCCCTGCGTCGGTGCGCGTCGCCGCGATCCAGAAAGAGACGAAGCATCTGGAAGCCGCCAAGGCGTTTGTCGAGTTCCTGCTGGATCCCAAGACGCAGCAGGCGCTGATCGACAAGGGCGAGGAGAGCTACTTCGAGCCTTCCGCCAAAGGCGTGAACGCCAAGGCCGACCGCGCGGGAGATGCCAAGCTTGTGTTGGCTGAAGCGGCTTGGGCCGGCGAGCATGAAGGCGAGATCAAGCAATGGTTCGCGGACAAAGCGGTGAAGTGACGGAATGAAGCTCCTGCCGAGTCAAGGCAACAGGACGGGCTGGCTGATGCTGGCCGTCCTGTTCGTCCTCATTCTGCTGCCGCTGCTCGCCGTCGTCATCCAGGTGCTCTTTCCCGGCATTTTCTTCGGCACCCTGAAGATCGGCGATCTTTCCTTGCTGCTCGACATCTTCAGACGGCCGCTATGGTATGCCTCGCTCAAAAATTCGGTCCTGCTCGGCCTGGGCACGACGGTTCTGGCCACGCTCCTCGGCGGAGCGCTGGCTTTTGCCCGTTCCCGCTGGGCCTTTCCGACGGCCAGGCTGCTGGACATCTCGGTCTGGCTGCTGCTGATCACCCCTTCCTTCATTCTGGCGCAGGGATGGGTCATGTTCGCGGCTCCGGACGGCCTCGCCGCCCAGCGGCTGGGCTGGGACGGAGCGTCCGCGCTGGTGTTCCAGCCAGCGGGGCTGATCGCCGTCATGACGCTGAGCAAGTTCCCGCTGGCCTATCTGACGGTGAAGGCGGCGCTGCAGTGGAGGGTCGAGAGGCTGAGCGACGCGGCGCGGCTGTCGGGCGCCTCTCCATGGACGGTGCTGCGCACCGTGGAGCTGCCGCTGCTGCTGCCCGCCATCGCTTCGGGAGCGATGCTGGTGTTCATGGACACGGTCGGCGACTTCGGCCTGCCCGCCTCCATCGCAGCCGTGTTCCGCTTTCCGACGCTGCCTTATTCCATCTACTCCGCGCTGTACACATCCCCGATCCGCTTCGACATGGCAGGGGCGCTGTCGTTCTATCTCGTGCTGCTGATCGCGCTCGCGATGAGTGTCCAGCTGTATGCCATGCGCAAGTCGCGCTTCGACTTTCTCTCCTCGCGCGCGGTGGAGTCGAAGCCTCGCCGTCCGGCAAGGGGCGGCTCGCTGCTGGCGCTGGCCAACTCGGCCTTTCTGGCGATCGCCATCGGCATCCCGCTCGGCTCCAATCTGCTGATGTCGCTGCAGGGCGACTCCGCCGGCGGCGGGTTCACGCTGGACCATTACCGCGCTCTGTTCCAGGGGGACAGCCGCCTGGCGCAGGGTCTGGCGCATAGCCTGGAAATTGCGCTGACCGCGGCGGCAATCGGACTTGTCGTCGGCTTCCTGACGGCATATGTCCTGACCTATACCTCCTTCAGGCTGAAGAAGACGATCGACGTCATGTCCCTCGTCTCGCTGGCGGTGCCGGGCATCGTGCTCGGCATCGGCTATATCTTCATCTGGAACCAGGCCTGGCTGCAGCACATCGGGCTGCTTCTGTACGGCACGCCGTGGATTCTCGCGCTCGGCGGCGTGGCCGGCGCCATCCCGGTCATCACCCGCATCATGGCGGGAGCGATGGCCCAGGTGCCGGAACGACTGCTGGCCGCGGCGCAGCTGCAGGGGGCCGGCTTCTTCTCCCGGCTGCGGACGGTGCTGGCGCCGCTCGTGAAGGGCGCTCTCCTCTCGGCCGGACTGACGGCGTTCGGCTCCAGCGTATTCGACCTGGCGCTGTCCTCCGTGCTGTATCCGCCCAACTATATGACACTGCCGGTCGTCATCAACAAAGCCTTCGAGGACCTCCGGTTCGGCTACGCATCGGCGGCGACGCTGACGGGAGCCGGACTGGTCGTCCTGATCATTCTGAGCGTGGACCTGCTGGCCCGGGGGACGCGCCGACGTTCAAGGAGAACGACTTCATGACAGCGATGCTGGAGATCAAGCAAGTAGGCAAATCGTACGGCAAGCAGGAGGTGCTGGGGAGCGTCGATCTGAGCGTGCAGGCTGGAGAGATCATCAGCGTGCTCGGTCCGTCCGGCTGCGGCAAGTCGACGCTGCTGCAGCTGATCGCCGGCCTGCAGCAGCCGGACCGCGGCGAGATCCTGCTGCGCGGCAAGCTGGCCGCCTCCCGGTCGGCCATGCTGGCGCCGGAGAAGCGCGGCATCAACATGGTATTCCAGGATTATGCCTTGTGGCCCCATATGACGGTGTTCGAAAATATCGCCTACGGCATGCGCCGGAGCAGGCAGGACCAGGCCGGCATCAAGGCCTCCGTGGCGGAGCTGGCTGCGCTGCTCAGGCTGGAAGGACTGGAGCAGCGCCTGCCGCCGCAGCTGTCCGGCGGCCAGCAGCAGCGCGTCGCCATCGCGCGGGCGCTCGCGACCAAGCCGGATCTGATGCTGCTCGACGAGCCGCTCTCGAACCTCGACATGCAGCTGCGCGTCGAGATGCGCACGGAGATGGCCTATCTGTTCAAAAAGCTGGGCACGACGGTCTTCCATGTGACCCACGATCCGGAAGAAGCCTTCTCCATGGCCGACCGTCTGGTCATCATGCGCGAAGGCGCGATCGACCAGATCGGCACGCCTCAGGAATGCTGGCGCCGGCCGGCATCCGCATCGGCGGCCAAGCTGCTGGGAGCGGGCAATCGGCTGGAGGTCATGGGCAGGATCGGCGGGGGCGTATCGGTCGGAGAGGCAAAGCTGGCCGGGGTGTGGCCCGGCCAGCTGGCTGCGTCCAACGCAGAAGGACCCGCTCAGCTGCTCTTCCGTCCGGATGCGGCGGATTTTCAGCCGCATGTCGTCTGCACCTCGGGCGAGGCCGCTGAATCAGCGGCTTCGCTGGAGCCGGCCTGGGAGCGGAACCGTCTGCCCGTGCATGTCGTGCACAGCGTCTTTGAGGGCAAGGGCTGGAGAGTGCTGGCCCGCACGTCCGACGGACAGCCGCTGACGTTCCTGCATCATCGGCCGCTCGCAGCCGGCGACGAGGGCCTGCTGACGATATCCCCGACCGATCTGTACCTTTATCCCATACTGGAGGCCAACTGATCCTCATGTCCCGAATACTCGCGTTGTCCGACATCCATGGCTTCACCGCCGAGGCTCGCCGGCTGCTGCAAGCGGCCGCCTACGAGCCGGGCCGGGACAAGCTCTTTCTGCTGGGCGATTATATCGATTACGAGCCGTGTACATGGAGTTCTCTGGACGAAATCATGGAGCTGACGGCCGGCGGCGCCGTCGCGCTCGCCGGCAACATGGAGCGGCATCTGCAGCGGCATCTGGAGCAGGAGCTGGAGAGCCGCGGGAGCCTGGATCACGGCAGCTCCGTTCAGCTGCAGTTTCTGAAGCGCCTGCCGCTGCATGCCGCGGCTGGCGGATGGCTGTTCGTGCATGCCGGCATCCGTCCCGGAGTGCCTCTGGAGCGGCAGGCGGAGCGCGATCTCATCGGCATCCGGGAAGAATTCTGGGGGGCCGCGGAGGCCGCAGAGGCGCCGCCGATGCATGGCGGCGGGACGTTGGAGACAAGCGGCGAATGGCTGCCGCAAGTACAAATCGTGTTCGGGCATACGCCGACGCACAAGATCGGAGCGCCGCCGGGAGAGCTGTGGCGCGGTCCCGGCAAGCTCGGCATCGATACCGGGGCCAAGCATGGCCTGCGGCTGACGCTCGTCGATCTGACCGGACGCAAGGACTATTCCTGTCCGACTTCTCCCGCTGGTCCGGGTCAGGAGCAAGCCGCTGTCGCCATCAACGATTGGGAGGCGGGTGAGGGAGATGAACCTGCTTAAATTCCAGATCGTCGAGCTGCTCGACAAGCACCGCAAAATAACCGCCGTGGCAGAGGCGCTGGGCCTCAAGCAGCCTACGGTCACCTACCATATGAAGTCGCTGGAGCAGGAGTACGGCGTGAAGCTGTTCGAGCCTCGGATGGACAAGGTGATTCTGACCGAAGCTGGACGCGCCTTGCTGCATTATGCCGGCAAAATCAACTGCCTGGCCTCCGAGGCGAAGCGGACCGTCGAGGAATACGGAACTCCCGGCAGAGGGACCCTCCGCGTCGGAGCCAGCTATGTCCCGGCTACTTATATGCTGCCGCGCCTGCTCAAGGAGTTCGCAGCGCGCCATCCCAAGGTGACGGTCACGCTGGCGGTCAAGCCCTCCGCCGTGATCAAGGAGATGCTGCTGAATCACGAGATCGATCTCGGCGTCCTGTCGGCGGAGCCGTTCCGCCTGCCGATGCTGGACGTGCGCGAGCTCTGCGACGACGAGCTGGTGCTGGCGCATGCTCCGAGCCATGATCTGGCCGCGAGCTCTGAGCTGACCCCGGGCCTCCTATGCACGGCTGATTTTGTGCTCCATGGACCGCATTCCAGCACGCGCGAGCTGACGGACCGCTGGCTGGAGCAGCATGGAGTCCGGCTGGAGCAGCATCTGGAGCTGGATTCGCTGGAAGCGATCAAGCAGATGGTCATTCAGGGCGGGCATGTTACATTCGCATCGGGACTCGCGATCCAGGCAGAGGTGGCCAGAGGCCAGCTGCTGGCAAGAGCGATCCCGGAATTCCGCCATCGGCGCAAGATCAGCTGCGCCACCAACCGCGACCGCCATCACTCCGGCCCGCTGGATAGCATGATGGAGCTGCTGCAGGGCTGGGAACAGATTCAATAAACCTTGGGCGGCATTCAACCTTTAACGGCGGATTTAACGCACTCGCCGAGGCCGCGGCGGAGCGGGATAAGCGGATCGCCTTCCTGCAGGGCAAGGGCTGGCTGACGCCGCAGGATTCCCTCAAGACGCAGCTGATCCTGGAGCGTTGCTAGGCGGCGGAACGGAATTCAAGGCCTTCCTGCGGGAAGGCCTTTTTGCGATGCTCATGCGGCCTGCAGCGCCCCGCGTGCAAGCGCCCCGAGCGCCGGCGACATTGCGGCTGGCGGCTTGCGCGGCTGCGGCGCGATGCGCTATGCTGGAACGGATGTTCTTATTTCTAATGAAGAAGGTGAGCCGATGAGCGAGACGCGAAAGAGGCTGAAGCTGGAGGCGCCGCGGCTGCCGGCGGAGCCGGAAAGGCTGTCGCTGCCGGCGCGGCTGGGCACGCGGGATGCGTTCGAGCACGGGCTCGTCGAAGGCGAGCGGCTGGAAGAGCTGGACGCCGACAAGGTCGTGTTCGACGGCGTCGTGTTCCGAGGCGTCACATTCGACTCGGCCAAGCTGCGGAGCCTGGAGCTCACGGACGTGCTGTTCGACCGCTGCGATCTGTCCAACGCCGATCTGAGCCGAGCGGTCGTCCACCGCGCGCAGTTCCGCTCCTGCAAGCTCGTCGGAGCCGATCTGAGCGAAGCGATGCTGCGCAACGTGCTCGTCGAGGACTGCCAGCTCGACTATGCCAACCTGCGCGCTGCCGACCTCAAGGGGGTCGTGTTCGCCGACAGCTCGCTGAACCGCGCGGACTTCTGCATGGCGAAGCTCGCCAAGACGGAATTCCACCGCTGCAAGCTGGACGGCGCGCTGCTCGGCACGCCGCTGAGGGGCATCGACCTGAGCGACAGCGAGTTCACGGGACTGTCCTGCAATCCGGACGATCTGCGGGGCTGCATCATCTCGCGCGAGCAGGCGTTCATCTTCGCCGCGCTGTTCGGCATGGTGCTGAAGGACTAGCCAGCGCCTGGCGTCCCCCCGCCCCGCAGCAAAAAGCCGTCCTCTCGGACGGCTTCTTTGCGATCGACGCCGCGGCTCTGCGCCTTTGCGGCCGCCGGCCGTGCCGCTGGCTGCGGTCCGGTCCCGGTCCGGCCAGCGCATGAGCTACATGCGGCAGATTTCCTTCGGACAGCCCTCGCAGCGGCAGTGCTGCATGAGCTGCTCCAGGTCGTGGACGACGATATGGCCCTGGCGCATCGACAGCGCGCCCGCGCGGCGGTAATCGGCGAGCAGCCGGTTGACGCTCTCGCGCGCGGCTCCGATCGTCTCGGCCAGCTCGGAGTTGGTGATGCGCTGCGTGATCAGGATGCCGTCGTCGACGGGCATGCCGTACGTATTGGCCATGCGGATGAGCGTGGAGCAGAGCGCGCCGGGCTTGCCGTAGAGCATCAGGTCGCGCAGCTTCGTCTGCGTGTGCCGGTTCATCTGGCTCATCCAGCCGATGCACTCCAGCGCCAGGCCGCCGAACCGCCACAGCGCGAACTCCAGCTCGCCGCGCGGGATGAAGCTGATGACGCAGTCGGTCTGCGCGACGGCGCTGAAGCTTTGCGACGGCTCTCCGTCGAAGCCGAGCTGGCCGAAGAAATCGCCCTGCTTGTAGCGGTACATCGTGAATTCCTTGCCCTCGGCGCTCGTCTTCATGCCTTTGACATGGCCGTGCTCGAGGTAGTACCAGTATTCCGCCGGCTCGCCCTCCCAGAACACGTGGCCGCCCGCAGGAATCCGATGCTTGCGCATGAGCGCCGACAGCTTCGCGAGGCTGTCCGCAGAAAAGGCGGCCGAGTTGCCCGGAGCCGTCTCCGGCTTAGTGACGCCGCTTGCTGCATCCATGATCGTGCCCTCCTTCCGTTGATGCCCTAACTGTAGCAAATACCGCACGGAAGGGATGTGACCGTCCTCACAGAGGACCCGGGAGCTCAGCTTATCATCATTCCTCCTGCGGCACTTGCCGCGACAACGATCCAAGGCGGCCATTTCCAGAGCGCAATCAGAACGAACAAGATCATGGCCAACGCAAAATCAGCGGGGGACAAAATGGCTGTCGTCCATAGAGGATCATATAGCGCAGCGAGCAGAATGCCGACAACCGCCGCATTGATCCCCATCAATGCGCCTTGCACCTTCGGAATGCTGCGCAAGGAGCTCCAAAAGGGCAAGGCGCCGATGATCATGAAGAAGGCAGGCAGGAATATAGCAAGGGTAGCCACCACAGCGCCAGAAAAGCCGAATGCCATGGCTCCCAAATAGCCGGCAAAGGTGAACAAGGGTCCAGGGACCGCCTGAGCGGCGCCGTAACCGGCCAGGAAGTCCTCGCTCGTAACCCATCCGGCGGGCACAGCCTCACGTTCAAGCAAGGGGAGTACGACATGTCCCCCTCCGAATACAAGGGAGCCTGCACGGTAGAAGCTGTCGAACAGAGGGAGAAAACCCGTGTTTGAAAAGGGTCGAAGCAGAGGCAGCGCAATCCATAAGCTTGCAAAGAGGCCGAGACATAGCGCAGCGGTTCCACGGCTTACTGGCACGGATAGGCTGGAAAAATCAGATGAGGCCGTTTTAGAGTACATCAAAAGCCCGATCAGCCCTGCCGCAACGATGAGCAGCACTTGGCTGAACGCGGTCTGCCACGAGAGGGTGACGGTCGCCGAAATAACCGCGATTGCCACCCGATTCCGGTCAGGCGTCAGTTTCTGTCCCATGCCGATAATCGCATGAGCGACGATGGCTACGGCGACGATTTTAAGCCCGTGTATCCATCCTGCAGCATCCATAGGATAGCCTTGCAGCAAGAACGCGAACAGAGTCAGGGCAAGAAAGGAGGGGAGGGTAAAGCCGATCCAGGCGACCACCCCTCCCAACAGCCCTGCACGGATCAGGCCGATTCCAATGCCGACTTGGCTGCTGGCTGGTCCGGGAAGGAACTGGCACAATGCGACCAGCTCCGCGTAAACGCGCTCGTCGATCCATTTCCGGCGAGTTACGTATTCGTCGTGAAAATAGCCAAGGTGGGCGATCGGACCTCCGAATGAAGTCAGTCCCAGCTTGGTTGATGCCGCGAATAGCTCCAGAAGGGCCCGGGGTTTGCTTTTGGGATTGACATCATTTTCTTCCTTCATGTGAATCCGGCTCTCTCCTTTCGTAGACTTTTCTAAAGTAAGCCTATTTTCTCATCCCTTTATTAGCGGTATTAGCTGTCCTTGTTTTATTTTGAATAATTGACGCTGCCAAGAAAAGCGTGGTAAAAGGAAGGAAAGCGATCTCATCCTACCTAACAAAGCGAGGTATTCGTCATGCCAATGCTAGACATGCCGCTCGAGCAGCTGCGCCGCTACGAGGGCATCAATCCGCGTCCGGACGACTTCGACGCCTACTGGGAGCGCGCGCTCCAGGAGCTCGACGCGACCGCGGCCGAGGTCGAGCTCGTGCCGTCCGCCTTCCAGGTGCCGACTGCAGACTGCTTCGACCTGTACTTCACCGGCGTGCGCGGCGCGCGCATCCATGCCAAGTACATCCGTCCGAAAAACGTGCCCGAGCCTCACGCCGCGCTGCTGCAGTTCCACGGCTACTCCGGCAACGCCGGCGACTGGGCCGACAAGCTCAGCTACGCTTCGCTCGGCTACTCCGTCTTCTCCATGGACTGCCGCGGACAGGGCGGCGGCTCCGAGGACCGCGGCGGCGTCAAAGGCAACACGCTGAACGGTCACATCATCCGCGGCCTCGACGGCGAGCCGGACGACCTGCTGTTTCGGCAGATCTTCCTCGACACGGCGCAGCTCGCCCGCATCGCCATGGACATGCCGGAGGTCGACGCGGAGCGCATCGGCGCGACCGGCTGGTCGCAGGGAGGCGCGCTGACGATCGCCTGCGCCGCGCTGGAGCCTCGCGTGAAGCGCCTGGCGCCGGTCTACCCGTTCCTGAGCGACTACCGCCGCGTCTGGGAGATGGATCAGGCCAAGGACGCTTACGCCGAGCTGCGGAACTATTTCCGCTTGTTCGATCCGCAGCACAAGCGCGAGCAGGAGATCTTCACGCGCCTGGGCTACATCGACATCCAGAATCTCGCGCCGCGCATCCAGGGCGAGACGCTGCTCGGCGTCGGCCTGATGGACTCGATCTGCCCGCCGTCCACCCAGTTCGCCGCCTACAACAAGATCACCGCGCCCAAGTCGCTGGAGATCTACCCCGACTTCGGCCACGAAGGGCTGCCGGGCCTGAACGATAGGATCCTGCAGTTCATGCAGGATCTGTAGGCGCCGAGCCTATCGGCACCGTGCGTGCGAAGGCTGTTCGCTTCAGCCGCTTCCGGTATTCCGGAGGCGGCTTTTTATTTTTGCAGGCTGCTGAGATCAGGGGATGGAAGCGAACGGGGAGGGCTGCAACCCGATTTTTTCGGGTTACAGCACTGGAGCCGCGCTCGGGGGAGGCTGCAACCCGATTTTTTCGGGTTACGGCTCTGGAATCGCGTTCCGGGTAGGCAGTAACCCGATTTTTTCGGGTTGCAGCACTGGAATCGCGCTCGAGGGAGGTCAAGTCCATAATTGTGTGTAAAAACACTTCTCGGTAGAAAATGGAATCGGGTTTATAGGCTGTCCGTCGCTTCCGTCATGGTGGTGCTGGTTTCCTGCTCCTCCGAGCCGGCGCCCTGAGTGGCTTTCTGCTTCTTCCACGCCTTGAAGTCCGTCATGTCCATGTACGGCTTCTTCGTCATCCAGTACTCGTTCTCTTCCATGAGCATGGCTCCGATGAGGCGAAGGACGGAAGCGCGATTGGGAAAGATGCGGATGACCGTCTCGCGCCTGCGGATCTCCCCGTTCAGGCGTTCCATGCCGTTGGAGGTGCGCAGCCGCACGCGGTAGGCCTCCGGGAAGGCCAGCACCGCGACGGCGTCCTCGAACCCGTCCTCCAGTATTTTCATCGCTTTGGGTGCTGTCTCGGCATACGCCTCAAGCGTCTGTTCGAGATAGGAACGAGCCGTCTTCATGTCGGGCGCATCGAAGATCGATCGGACGCGACTCTTGATTTCGCTTTGGAGCGCTTTGGGCGCTGCGTTCAGCACGTTCTTGATGAAGTGCGTCTGGCACCGCTGCCACGAGACCCCTTGAAACTCCTTCTCGATGGCCTTGACCAGCCCGCCATGGTAGTCGCTCGTGACGAGCTCTACGCCGTGCAGGCCGCGCTCCTTCAGCCAGCGGAAGTAGGCGCCCCAGCTCTCCTCCGACTCGGTGTCGTCAACGCGCAGGCCCAGAATTTCACGCCGGCCTTGCTCGTTCACGCCGTAGCCCACCAGAACGCCTCGAGAACAGATGCGGCCTTCTTCACGCACCTTCACGTAGATCGCATCGATGGTGATGAAGGGGAAGGCGTGGTCGGCCAGAGAGCGGTTGTTCCAGTCGTGGACAGCCGGGTCCAGCTGCTTGCACAGGTGGCTGACCGTTGACTTGGAGAACTCGGTTCCACACAGCTCCTCGGTGATTTTAGTCACCTTGCGCGTCGACACGCCGTTGATGACCATTTCCATGAGCGAGAGCACCAGCGCTTGCTCGCTGCGCTGATACCGGGCGAAAAGCTCGGTAGAAAGGAGCCGTCCCGAAACCGGGGGACGCGCAAGGTGACGCTGCCAGCGCGGGTAATGACGTCGCGCTCGTAGCTGCCGTTGCGATAGCCCTTGCGCTCGCTGGTGCGCTCGTACGTCTGCGCCGCCAGCTGATCCGTCGCCTGGGCTGTCAGCACCTGATTCAGCACCGTCTCCAGCAAGCGGGCCACTCCCGCGTCCCGATCGGTTCCGATAAACAGCTGGTGCAAAATGTCCTGATCTACGGTAATCTGGTATGGAGTCATGTGTAGGCACTCTCCTTGGAATGTTGGTCTCGACAACTTCCATTCTAACCGAGAGTCCTACCATGGCTTTCCTTTTTATGGTCAGGAGCATTTTACACAATTATATGGACTTAACTCTCGAGGGAGGCCGTAACCCGATTTTTTCGGGCTACAGCTTTGGAATCGCGCTCGGTGGAGGCAGTAACCCGATTTTTTCGGGTTACAGCCGGTTGTTTTGCAAAAAAACCACTTCGAGCGTCCCGCAGCGTGAGTCGCGGCGCTCCCCAATTCCAACTACCGCTAAGGAAGGCGCACTCGTCGCCCCTGCGTCTGAGTTGCGCGGAAAACCCGAGCAACTCGGCGCGACCAGGCGCCTCCACGTCGGAGTTACGCGGAAAATCCGAGCAACTCGGCTCGACCCAGCGCCCCCGCGTCGGAGTTACGCGGAAAACCCGAGCAACTCGGCTCGATCAGGCACCTCCACGTCGGAGTTACGCGGAAAATCCGAGCAACTCGGCTCGACCGGGCGCCTCCACGTCGGAGTTACGCGGAAAAACCGAGCAGCTCGGCGCGACCAGGGGTTTCTTCTGCTGCGGCGCCGCTTAACGCCTAGCTTCCCTCTATCCAAAGGCTTCCTTGGTTGCCCCGGCAACCAAGGAAGCCTTTTTTCATGGATGATGCGTGACCGGAACGGTCATGAACGTTCCTTTGGACAATGGAAAATCCAATGCCGTGGAAGCGGAAGGCTGCTCATCTTGCCCGTCGATAAACAAGCCCGATGGCTCCAGAGTCAAAGGTTTTGTTTTCGACCAGCTCCAGGCTGATCTTCTCCTCGATGCCTTGGAACAACGGCAATCCTTTGCCGATCAGGACGGGAGAAACCGTAATCTTAAACTCGTCGATCAAATCAAGCTGCATAAGGCGATGCGCGAGCCTAGGACTGCCGAGAATGACCATGTCCTTGCCTGGCTGCTGCTTGAGGGCTAGGATCGCTTCCCTGACCTCCTCTTTCACGAGTCGGGAATTCGCCCATTCGACTTTATCCAGCGTCGTGGAGAACACGATTTTGGTTGTCTTTTCGATCCACTCGGCATGATCCCGCTCATGCTGCGAAGCGGATGGATCCGACGGCACGGACGGCCAGTACCCGTACATCATCTCATAAGTCCCGCGTCCCCAGATGACCGTGTCGGCCGTGCTCAGAATTTCTTTCGCATGCTTTTCCAAATGAGCATCGTAGGAAACCCAGCCGATATCCATCGCGCCATTCGGCCCTTCGACAAAGCCGTCAAGCGATGCGTGCAGGAAAAGAACGAGCTTTCTCATCTTCAGTTCTCCTTTGTCCATGAAAATATCTTATATCTAAATTAATTGCAGTATAACAGATTCCGGATGAAGTTGTTTCTTATGGATCGCCATCTCCAACTTGCTGTCCCACTGATGGGCCTATGAAAGTTCGTACTGGGCGGCATGGAGAAGCTGGGTTAGGCTGGAAAAGAAAAGGCGAAATCCGATAGCCGGAGCTCCAGCTTCACGGTCCCGAGCGCGGGAGCGCGGGCTCTGGAACCGCACGGATCTGCCTGATGAAGGAGGCGCGCCGAATGCCGCATGAAGAGACGAAGAAACCGGAGCAAGCAGGTGCTGGAGCGGGGCAGGGAATGGGGAAATACGCTCGTCGAGAGACGGAGGATCATCAGGGAGTGAAGGGGAGAGCTCGCGAGCAAGAGGGAGCAGTGGCAGACGAGTACGAGGAAGCGGTAGCGGCCGAACATGAGGATGTGCCTGAGCATGAGAAAGCTGGCCCGAACGCGCACGATGGAGCAGGCCCGATTGAGCACGATGGAGCGGAAGCAGACGAGCATAAGGATAAAGCCGAGCACAAAGGAGCAGGCCCGAATGAGCAAGAACGTGCAGTAGCAGACGAGCATAAGGATAAAGCCGAGCACGACGGAGCTGGCCCGAATGACCACGAGGAAGCGCGCCCGCGCGACTTCGAGAGGGCTGCTGAGGGAGAAAAAGAGCAAGAATGGCGCATCCGGCGGAACGCGGCTGAGCGGCGGATGAAGGCGGAGCTGGCTTCCCATCTGGCGGCTCTGTTTGTCGCGCCGTTGCTCGCCTCCATCGGAATCAGCCTGTTTCTGCTCGAGCCTGCCGCGCTGATCTACGTCCTTCTGATCAGCTGGATCGGCACGTTATGCGTCGCGATGCCGGTTTCCTGGATGATCGGCCGGATCGTCGGGAAAAAGGACGGCCCGGGACGCGCCTTGCTTTCCGTGCTGCTGCATGGGGCGGCCGGAGGTGCGCTGATGCTTGCCTTCACCGCCTTGGCCGAGCCCGGACCGCCTGGCCCGCTGGCGACTGGCGGCTTCGGATGGCTGTTCGTCCTCTCCGGCGCGGCCAACGGGTTCGCCTACGGCCTGATCCGGCTCGCGGTCCGCTCGCTGGTGATCGGCCGGGAGCCTTTTCAAAAATAAATCCATATATCCAAACAAAAACAAACATGATATAGTTGGATTAAAATGAATCAAACGAATTCAAACTCATTCGGACATCATGAAAACGAAGAGAACGGATTCATCTCTGGCATTCATCCATCATTCAAAGCCAAACGGAGGCGGACTCGCATGGTACAAAGCTTGTGGAATCAGGAAGCGGCGGAAAAAGCGGCAAAGGAGCAGAACGGATCGCTCGAGGGACTGGCGGGGCTCGTCTACCGCTCCAACCGAATCGGGGCGGACCGCTCCGTCTGCAACTGGGGCGGCGGCAACACGTCGACGAAAACGACGGTGAAGGACTTCCGCGGACGCGAGATCGACGTCATGTACGTCAAAGGCAGCGGCTCCGACCTCGCGTCGATGACGGCCCGGAACTTCACCGGCCTGCGCCTCGACGACGTGCTGGAGCTGCGCGAGCGCGAGGCGATGAGCGACGAGGAGATGGTCGCCTACCTCGGCCACTGCATGATCGACGCGTCCCACCCGCGGGCGTCGATCGAGACGCTGCTGCATGCTTTCCTGCCGTTCAAGCATGTGGACCACACGCATCCCGACGCGATCATCTCGCTCTGCTGCGCGGACAACGGCCGCGAGCTGGCGGCCGAGATCTTCGGCGAGCGCTTCGTCTGGGTGCCGTACATCCGCCCCGGCTTCACGCTCTCCAAGATGATCGCGGACGGCGTCCGCGCCAACCCGAACGCCGAGCTCGTGCTCATGGAGAAGCACGGCCTCGTCACCTGGGGCGACACGCAGGAGGCGTGCTACGAGCAGACGATCCGCATCATCTCCGAGGCGGAGGCGTTCATCGAAGCCCGCGTCGACGGCTCGCGCCTGTTCGGCGGCCTGAAGTCCGCGCCGCTGCCGGAGACCGAC
The DNA here is from genome assembly GCF_009649995.1 of Paenibacillus sp. B01. NCBI lineage: Bacteria > Bacillati > Bacillota > Bacilli > Caryophanales > Paenibacillaceae > Paenibacillus > Paenibacillus sp. B01. The sequence continues at coordinate 1,266,652 of NZ_CP045802.1, forward strand.
CGCCGCCGCGTCGCCGCGGCCGTCATGCCGCTCATCCGCGGCCTCGTCAGCGACGAGAAGCGCATGGTGCTGTCGTTCGACGACGGTGACGACATCCTCGCCTTCGCAGGCGGAGCGGACGCGCCGCAGCTGTCGCAGGTCGGCGCCGCCTGCCCGGACCATCTCGTGCATACGAAGGTCGTGCCGCTGCTCGCCGACTGGACGCCGGACAGCTCGGAGGCGGGCATCGCGGCTCTTCAGGCCGCCCTCCGGCAGGGAATCGAGGCGTACAAGGAGAACTATAAGGCCTACTTCGAGCGAAACAAGAACGAAGGCGACCGGCGCTTCGAGGCCGCGCCGCGCGTCATCCTCATCCCGGGCGTCGGCATGGTGAATACGGGCAAGAGCCTTGCCAGCGCCCGCGTCAGCGGCGCGCTGTACCATCGGGCGGTGGCGGTCATGCGCGGCGCGACGGCGCTCGGCCGGTTCGTCTCCCTGAGCGAAAACGAATCCTACAACGTCGAGTACTGGCCGCTGGAGCTGTATAAGCTGTCGCTCGCCCCGGCCGAAGCGGAATTTTCCCGCCAGATCGCCTTCATCACCGGCGGCGCGGGCGGCATCGGCAGCGAGACGGCACGCCGTCTGGCCGAGGGCGGCGCGCATCTCGTGCTCGCCGACCTCAACCTCGAAGGCGCGCAGAAGGTCGCGGACGACATCAACGCCCGCTTCGGCGAAGGCCGCGCGCTCGCCGTGCGGATGGACGTGACGAGCGAGGAGCAGGTCGCGGCGGCATTCGCCGAGACGGCGCTCGCGTACGGCGGCGTCGACATCCTCGTCAACAACGCCGGACTGGCGACGTCCAGCCCGTTCGAGGAGACGACGCTCAAGGAATGGAACCTCAACATGAACGTGCTCGGCACCGGCTACTTCCTCGTGGCGCGCGAGGCGTTCCGGCAGATGAAGGAGCAGGCGCGCGGCGGCAGCATGGTGTTCATCGGCTCCAAAAACTCCGTCTACGCCGGCAAGAACGCCTCCGCCTACAGCGCGGCCAAGGCGCTGGAGGCCCATCTGGCCCGCTGCATCGCGGCCGAGGGAGGCGAGCTCGGCATCCGCGTCAACACGGTGCTGCCGGACGCGATCCTGCAAGGCTCGGCGATCTGGAACTCGTCCTGGCGCGAGGAGCGCGCGGCCGCCTACGGCATCGAGCCGGACCAGCTGGAGGACTATTACCGCCAGCGGACGACGCTGCGCGTCAACATCTATCCGCGCGACATCGCGGAGGGCATCGCCTTCTTCGCCTCCGCCCGCGCGGAGAAGACGACCGGCTGCATGCTGACGGTCGACGGCGGCGTGCCGGCCGCCTTTACCCGATAACCGAACCCGACAAGGAGGCTGAATCGCCGATGAATCCAACCGTAAAGCAGAGCTACGAGCTCGCCCGCGCCCAATACGCCGCCCACGGCATCGATACCGACGAGGCGCTGGAGCGGCTCTCCCGCATCAAGCTGTCCGTCCATTGCTGGCAAGGGGACGACGTGCGCGGCTTCCTGTTCCGCGAGCAGGAGCTGTCCGGCGGCATCTCCGTCACCGGCTCCTATCCCGGAGCCGCCCGCACGCCGCAGGAGCTGCGCGCCGACCTGGAGCGGGCGTTCTCGCTCATCCCCGGCAAGCACAAGGTGAACCTGCATGCGATCTACGCCGACACCGAAGAGGCGGTCGACCTGAACGAGCTGGAGCCGAAGCACTTCCAGCGCTGGGTCGACTGGGCCAAGGAGCAGGGGCTCGGGCTGGACTTCAACCCGACCTGCTTCTCGCATCCAAAAGCCGCCGACGGCTTCACGCTCAGCCATCCGGACGAGGCCGTGCGCCGCTTCTGGATCGAGCACTGCCAGGCGTCGCGCCGCATCGGCGCGTCGTTCGGCGAGCAGCTCGGCCAGCCATGCGTCACGAACGTCTGGGTGCCGGACGGCTACAAGGATGTGCCCGCCGACCGGCTCGCTCCGCGCCGGCGGCTCAAGGAGGCGCTCGACGAGGTATTCGCCGAGCCGCTCGACCCGGCGCATCATCTCGACGCGGTCGAGAGCAAGCTGTTCGGGCTCGGCTCCGAGGCGTACGTCGTCGGCTCGCATGAGTTCTACATGGGCTACGGGCTGCAGAACGACAAGCTGATCTGCCTCGACTCCGGCCATTTCCACCCGACGGAAACGATCTCGAACAAGCTCAGCTCGCTGTCGCTGTTCGCGAGCGGCATCCTGCTGCATGTGAGCCGCCCGATGCGCTGGGACAGCGACCATGTCGTCATCCTCGACGACGAGCTGCTGGAGATCGCCCGCGAGCTCGTGCGCGGCGATCTGCTGGAGCGCACGTTTATCGGCCTCGACTTCTTCGACGGCAGCATCAACCGCGTCGCCGCTTGGGTCATCGGCACGCGCAGCACGCTGAAAGCTCTTCTGCGGGCGCTGCTGGAGCCGGCGGAAGCGCTGCGGCAGGCGGAGCTGGACGGCGACTACACGACGCGGCTGGCGCTGGCCGAGGAGTTCAAGTCGTATCCGTTCGGCGCGGTGTGGGACTACTACTGCGAGCGCAGCGGCGTGCCGGCCCGCGAGGCGTGGCTGGACGACGTCAAGGCGTATGAGCGCGAGGTGCAGCTGCCGCGCGGCGAGGCAGCCCGCGTATGACGACGCGGCTCGCCTTCGATCTCGGAGCGGGCAGCGGCCGCGCAGTGCTCGGACGGCTGGGCGGCAGCCGCATGGAGCTGACGGAGGTGCATCGCTTCGCCAACGAGCCGGTGCAGGCCGGCGGCGGGCTGTACTGGGACATCCTGCGGCTGCTGCATGAGCTCAAGCAGGGGCTGCGGCTGGCCGCCCGCGAGGGCGGAGCGCCTCCCGCGAGCCTCGCCATCGACTCGTGGGCGGTCGACTTCGGCCTGCTCGGCCGGGACGGGACGCTGCTCGGCAATCCGCTCCACTACCGCGACCGCCATGCGGAAGGCATGATGGAGCGGCTGCGCGAGCGCTATGGCGACGAGTGGCTGTTCCGGCGGAGCGGCTTGCAGTTTCTGCCTTTCAACACGATCTACCAGCTGGCGGCGATGGGCGAGCGGCGCTCGCCCCAGCTCCGGCAGGCGCAGACGCTGCTCATGATTCCGGACCTGCTGCGCTACTTCCTCACCGGCGAAAAGAAGCAGGAGTTCACGAACGCCACGACGACCGGACTGCTGAATCCGTCCGCGCGCCAGTGGGACAACGAGCTGCTCAAGGCGGCCGGGGTGCCGGTGCGCCTGTTCGCCCCGCTGGCCCAGCCGGGCGACGCGGCGGGCGAGCTGACTACCGCCGTGCAGGCCGAGCTCGGCCTGTCCGCGCAGGTGCAGGTGCTGTGCGCGGCGGAGCATGACACCGCCTCAGCCGTCGTCGCCGTGCCTGCGCGCGAGGAGAGCTTCGCCTACCTGAGCTGCGGCACCTGGTCGCTCATGGGCACGGAGGTGCCGGAGCCGGTGCTGAGCGAGCAGGCGCTGGCGTACAACTTCACCAACGAAGGCGGCGCGGCGGGCACATGGCGGCTGCTGAAGAACATCATGGGCCTATGGATCCTGGAGGAGCTGCGCCGCGAATGGCAGCGTGAGGGCCATTGTCCAGGCTACGAGGAGCTGCTGGCCGGAGCGGGGGCGCTGCCTGCGGGCGGGCCGCTCATCGACCCGGACGATCCGCTGTTCCTGCCTGCCGGCCCGATGGGGCCGCGCATCCGCCAGTGGTGCCGCGAGAGCGGCCAGCCGGAGCCGCAAGGCTATGCCGGGCATGCCCGTTGTATTCTGGAAAGCTTGGCTTTACAATACCGGTATGTGTTGAAGCAGACGGAGCTCGTGAGCGGACGCTCGTTCTCCGGGCTCCATATGGTCGGCGGCGGCATCCGGAACCGGCTGCTCTGCCAGTGGACGGCGGACAGCATCGGCCGCCCTGTGTGGGCGGGACCGGCGGAGGGCAGCGCGATCGGCAATCTCGCCGTGCAGTGGATCTCGGCGGGCGAGCTGTCCGGCCTGTCCGAGGCGCGGCGCGTCATCGGCGATTCGTTCGGCGTCGAGACGTACGAGCCGGCGCCCGGCTCGGGCGAGCGGATGGCGGAAGCGTACGGACGCCTGCAGGCGCTCAAGGACAAGAGGAAGGGCCGCCGCTCGGGGTAACGCCCAAGACTAGATCAAAGGCCGCCGCTCGGAGTAAGGAACGCGGGGCGGCTCATGAACAGGATGAAATGAAGGACTGTATCTGGGCGTGAGGGACGCGTTGGACGAAATGAAGGACCGCCGTATGCAATAATGCCCGCGGCGGCCGCGAGGAGGAAGGAAGCATGCTGGCGGCAGAGCGCTACGAGCAGATCGTGCAGCTGGTCAACGAGCGCGGCAGCATCCGCGTCACCGAGCTGAGCGAGCTGTGCCGGGTTACGGAGGAGACGATCCGCCGCGACCTGGACCGGCTGGAGCAGGAGGGGCGGCTGCGCCGCTCGCACGGAGGCGCGGTGAGCGTCCGCGACGCCCAGCCGGAGACGCCGTTCGCGGAGCGCGAGGTGACGTTCGCCGCGCAGAAGCGGCGGATCGCGGCGGAGGCGGCACGGCAGGTGCGCCCGCGCGAGCGCATCCTGCTGGATGCCAGCTCGACGGCGTGGTACATGGCGCGGGAGCTACCGGACATGCCGCTGACCGTGCTGACCAACTCCGCGCGCGTGGCGGTGGAGCTGGCGGCCAAGGAGCAGATCCAGGTCATCTGCACCGGCGGGCAGCTGTCGCGCGCCTCGCTCAGCTTCGTCGGCCCGTCGGCCGAGCGCTCGCTGGAGGAGTATCACGTCGACAAGGCGTTCCTTTCGTGCAAGGGGCTGCATGTCGAGCGCGGCCTCAGCGAGTCGAACGAGCTGCAGGCGCGGGTCAAGCAGCAGATGCTGCGGATGGCCGACGAGGTCGTGCTGCTGGCGGACGCCAGCAAGATCGGCCTGCAGTCGTTCACGCGCTTCGGCAGCCTGGAGCAGGTCGGGCGGCTCGTCACGGACGACCGCATCACGGCCGAAGCGGCTCAGGCGCTGCGGGAGAGCGGCGTGGCGGTCGTGGTGGTGTAGGTGTAGGTCAGGCGAGGACCTCATTTCGTGCCTTTCAGGCGGAATGAGGTCCTTTTTGTACGGGGCGTGAAGGGCGCGGGACTGCCGTCATTCGGCATGCTGAATCCTGAATCGGAATGAGGAATCTGAAATGCTAGATTCGCAGGTTCGCATGGCAATCGAGTTCGAGGGGAGGCTGATCGGATATGCGGACCTGGCCCAGATCCGGACGAATGCAGCGGAACTCGGAATTGCAATCGGGGAGAGCGGCCTTTGGGGGAAGGGGATCGGATTCTTGGCCGCCGGGAGGATGATAGAATTGGCCAGGGAGAAATACGGAATCACCCTTTTCAACGCCGAGACGAACGAGGAAAACGCCCGTTCAAGAACGATGCCGGAAAAGCTCGACTTCGTTGAAATCAGTCGTGTCGGCCGGGAGGCTTACCTCGGGAAGGACGGCCGGCTCATCCAGTATCGGCTCGGTCCGGTCATTGAACAGTAGGCTGACTGGCTGGACGGTGATGCCCGTTCGACGACGCCCGATCATTTCCAGCGGCTTTCCGCCTCCCTCCCGCTATAATAGACAGACACCGAGATTCAAGGAGGAAGAATGAAAAAGCGTCTGTGGCTTGTGATGGCAGCTGCGGTTTTGATTGCAGCAGGCTTGTTTTATGCTTTTCATGAGAGGGAAATGGATCGAAAATCCGCCGAGCTGGCGGAAATCAAGAATCATGTCGCTGCAGCGGCGGTTTCTTCCATGATGAGCAATGCTGCCTTCTTGGATTCGTTTCTGCCCGAGGCAAGCAATCCTTCCTCGGCTAAAATGAAACTCGATGATCGTTTCCTTGCCTGTTTCGTTGCTTTTTCAAACCTAGGCCAATTGTCGCTTCAGATGGAGACCATCGATGAATCCGATCACGAGGCATGGCGAGAGATCCGGCTCGGCTTTGAGAAGGCATCCAAACTGATGGCGGGCTTGGAAAGGTCGGAGATGGACCGGGAGATCTATTTAGCCCGGATCAACGAATTCGCAACGGTATTTCTTGACGGGATGACGCACATGAACCGAAATACCTCGACAATTCCTCACCATGAGTTGAATAAGATTCGCGAAGCGGCTATCCAGTTCAATGCGGAGTCGTTCTGGGAAATTCTTTCGAAAACGTAAGCGGCATCCAGTCGTCGAGAGGGAAACGTCCGCGCCGGCGAGCGAAGCGGCTGGCTACGCGCGGTTTTTCCGCGCGTAGGGCAGGGCTCGCCTGCGTCGCGAAGCCGCCGGCTAGGCGCGGTTTTTCCGCGCGTAGGGCGCGCTGGCGCCGCGAAGCCGCCGGCTAGGCGCGGTTTTTCCGCGCGTAGGGCGCGCTGGCGTCGCGAAGCCGCCGGCTACGCGCGGTTTTTCCGCGCGTAGGGCTCGCCTGCGTCGCGAAGCCGCCGGCTAGGCGCGGTTTTTCCGCGCGTAGAGCGCGCTGGCGTCGCGAAGCCGCCGGCTAGGCGCGGTTTTTCCGCGCGTAGGGCGCGCTGGCGCCGCGAAGCCGCCGGCTACGCGCGGTTTTTCCGCGCGTAGGGCGCGCTGGCGTCGCGAAGCCGCCGGCTAGGCGCGGTTTTTCCGCGCGTAGGGCGCGCTAGCGCCGCGAAGCCGCCGGCAACGCGCGGTTTTTCCGCGCGTAGGGCGCGCTGGCGTCGCGAAGCCGCCGGCAACGCGCGGTTTTTCCGCGCGTAGGGCGCGCTGGCGCCGCGAAGCCGCTGGCTACGCGCGGTTTTTCCGCGCGTAGGGCGCGCTGGCGTCGCGAAGCCGCCCGCTACGCGCGGTTTCACCACGCGCGCAGCCCGCGCGCCAGGCGCGCCTCAAAAAGCATCCCGACCGCACGCGGTCGGGATGCTTTTTTCACGCAGGCGGAGCCAGCTGACGCCGAGCGCGGCCGGATGGAGCAACGCGACGAGCGTAGAGCGTACGTGCAACGGTAGCGGAGATGCCGCCCCTCGCGCCGCTGCAGCGCCCCGCGCCAGGCTCCGCCCGCAGCTGCAAGCAGCTGATCGCCCAGGCTCCGCTCTTTTTCCACATCCTTCAACAAACACGCATATTGTGAAATTAGTCCACGAAACGCATCTCCAATTCGGCACGCATCCATCCGATCACCCAGCCTTCCCCAACTCCCGACCTACCCGTCCAGCTGAGCTGCATCCGCCTTTTCCACCAAGCTTCGACATTAAATAAACAAAATGAAACAAATTAAATAAAATTAAATTTTGTTGTTTACAGATCCCGCAGGCCGGGCGTATAATCAAACCGTTCCCTGTAAGCGTAATCAATGACTCGCTTGCATGACGCATCCACTTCACAATTGGGGGATTGGGAGAATGAAAAAGACGACGATGCTGCTCAGCGCGACGATGGCGATGGCGCTGCTGGCGGCCGGCTGCTCCGGCGGCAACGGAAACGGCAACGGCAACGAAGGCGCGGCGGCCGGCACGGACAACAACGCGCAGAACGCGGCTGGCAGCGGCGGCGAAGCCGAAGCTCCGAAGGAGCCTTTCACCATCAAGATGGCGCTCATGGCCGGACCGAAGACGCCGGACTCCTGGGCGGAGAAGGCGCTTGAGGGCGAGCTGGAAAAATCGATGGGCCGCAAGGTCGACGTGCAGCCGATCTTCCTGCCCGACTGGTCGGAGCTGAACACGAAGATCAACCTGCTCATGAGCGCCAAGGACACGCGTCCGGGCATCCTGTGGACCGGCGACACCAAGGAGTACACCAAGTGGGTCGATGCCGGCATCGCGCAGGACGTCACCCCATCCCTCCAGAAATACGGCAAGGAGATCCTCGACTACTACCGCAAGGACACGCTGTTCTACCACTGGGACAAGAGCGGCAAGATCTTCCGCATCCCGGGCGACGTGCCGGAAGCGAGCTACATGACGACGATCGTCCGCAAGGACTGGCTCGACAAGCTCGGCCTGCAGGCGCCGAAGACGCTCGACGAGTACGTCGAGGTGCTCCGCGCCTTCGCGAACGGCGATCCGGACGGCAACGGCAAGAAGGATACGTACGGCATCTCCGGCGACAACTACTACCGCTCGCTGGCGCCGTTCTTCTACGCGAACGGCCTCGACGTGGAGAACTTCGTCAAGAACGCCGACGGCTCGATCCAGTTCGGCGCGCTCGATCCGAAGGTCAAGGACGTGCTGAAGCTGCTCAGCGAGCTGTACAAGGAAGGCGTCATGGACCCGCGCATGACGACGAGCGCCAACAACGACGACAACAAGGTCAACGACATCTACGCCTCCGGCAAGGTCGGCTCATTCTACCGCTGGGTCGACTACTTCAACCCGGGCAACTCGGTCAACATCAGCTTCAAGAAGCTCAATCCGGACGGCGAGTACATCTCGATCGCGCCGATCCAGGGACCGGACGGCTTCAGCTCCGACCTGCCCGATCCGGGCATCGGCTGGTGCTACCTCGTCGTGACGGACGCGACGGACGTCGACAGCGCGGTGCAGGTGCTGAACACGATGGCGACGCCGGAGGTGTTCAAGACGATCACGTTCGGCAACGAGGGCGAGCACTACAAGATGGATGGCGGCATCTTCACGCCGACGATCCAGCCGGAGGAAGGCAGCAAGCTCGGTCTCGGCAACTTCGGCTGGTACATCCAGCGCAAGGACGCCGCCAACATCAAGAACACGCCGGAAGTGACGAAGATGTTCGAGGAAAAGATCGCCACCAGCCAGCCGATGCGCGACAAGATCGTCGTGTTCAAGGCGATCGACCGTCCCGAGTGGGACCGCTACTCCGCCGACGTCAAGAAGGTGCGCGACGAGCTGTTCTGGGGCATCATCACGGGCAAGACGCCGCTCGACGCGTTCGACAAGTGGCCGGCCCAGTACGAGAAGCTCGGCGGCAAGAAGATCGACGAGGAAGCGGCCGGGCTGTTCGAGAAGCAGCAGGCCGAGCATGTCGAGTACGACAAGTGGTATGAGGAGAACATCACGCCGTACAAATAAGCCCGCCTGAAGGAGGAGCGCCACATGGCTGCAACGAAGCCGGCCGTCATGGCCGGCAAGCGGACGCGGGAGGCCCGCGGATCGCTGCTGAAGGACATCTTGCGGGACCGCTATCTGTACCTGCTGCTGCTGCCCGGCCTGCTTCTGGTGCTGGTGTTCAAGTACATGCCCATGTACGGCGTCATCATCGCGTTCCAGGAGTACAACATCTACAAAGGCATCACCGGCAGCGAATGGGTCGGGTTCGACCAGTTCACCCGCCTGTTCAACTCGCCGGACTTCACGGAGATTCTCGGCAATACGATCATCATCAGCGTCTACAAGCTGATCGCGTCGTTCACGCTGCCGATCATCCTCGCGCTGCTGCTCAACGAGCTGCGCAGCAAGCTGTTCAAGCGCTTCGCGCAGTCGGTCGTCTATTTGCCGCACTTCATTTCCTGGGTCATCTTCTCGGGCATCCTGATCACGTTCCTCAATCCGGTCGACGGCCTCGTCAACCTGATCCTGCAGCGGTTCGGCGTCATGCCGATCGACTTCCTCGGGGACGTGCGGTACTTCCGCTCGATCCTCGTCATCAGCGACATCTACAAGGAAGTCGGCTGGGGCACGATCATCTATCTGGCGGCGATCGCCGGCGTGAGCGCCGACCTGTACGAGGCGGCCCGCATCGACGGCGCGAACAAGCTGAAGCAGACCTGGCATGTGACGCTGCCGGCGATCCGGCCGGTCATCCTCATCCTCGTCATCCTCAGCCTGGCGAACATCCTCGAGGCCGGCTTCCAGCAGATCTTCCTGCTGTACAATCCGCTCGTCTACGACGTCGCCGACATCATCGACACGTACGTCTACCGCGTCGGCATCCAGGAAGCCAACTACAGCTATGCGACGGCGGCGGGACTGTTCAAGTCGGCGGTCGCGATGACGCTCATCCTGACCGTGAACACGATCGTCAAAAAAAGCGGCCAGGAAGGCCTGTGGTAAGGGAGGCGAGGGCAAGATGGCATTGTCCCGTGGCGAACGCGTCTTTAATGTAGCGAACATCCTGTTCTTCATCCTGCTGATGGCGCTCATGATCTACCCGTTCTGGTACATGATCATGGCGTCGTTCAGCGACCCCGACCTGACGGCGAGCGGCGGGCTGTTCCTCGTGCCGGCCGGCTTCTCGATCACGGCGTACCAGGCGGTGTTCCAGAACGTCTCGATCCTGTCGGGCTTCAAGGTGACGATCATCACGACCGTGGCCGGCACGCTGATCGGCACGTTCCTCTCGGCGGGGATGGCGTATGCCGTCTCCAAGAAAAGGCTGCGCGGCGGCAAGCTGTTCTCGCTGCTCATCCTGTTCACGATGCTGTTCAGCGGCGGCCTCGTGCCGTCGTACCTGCTCGTCAAGATGCTCGGCCTGATCGACAGCTACGGCGCGTTCATCCTGCCCGGCGCGATCGGCGCGTGGAACATCTTCGTCATGATCAGCTTTTTCCGGGGCATCCCCGACGAGCTGGAGGAGGCGGCCAAGATCGACGGCGCGAACGACCTGACCGTGTTCTTCCGCATCGTGCTGCCCCTGTCCAAGCCGGTGCTGGCGACGGTCGGCCTGTTCATCGCGGTCGGCTACTGGAACGACTTCTTCTCCTCGGTGCTGTATGCGACGGAGAAGGATATGTGGCAGCTGCAGATGGTGCTCAAGGACCTCATCAGCAACACGTCGCAGGCGATCTCCCAGGCGGGGATCTCGGTGGCGGTGCAGCAGCAGGTCAACCCGTTCACGGTGAAAATGGCGTCCATCCTCGTCTCGAGCGCCCCGATCCTGGCCGTCTATCCGTTCCTGCAAAAGCATTTCGTGAAAGGAGCCCTCATCGGCTCCGTCAAAGGCTGACGCGAAGCAGCTCCCGGATCTTGGCGTCCGGGGGCTGCTTTTCATTTTTCATCCGGAAGGGAGCTTCATGAACCATGCCGCTGGCGCAAGTCGAATTTTTCTCGGAAACGCTGAGCCTGTCGAGCTCGCTCGCCGCCGTCATCCCGCAGCGCGGGGCGGCGATCGGAGCGGCCGGGCCGTCCGCAGGCGGGCCGCCTTGGCCGGTGCTGTACCTGCTGCACGGGGCGACGGACAACCATATGAGCTGGCTGCGCTACAGCTCGATCGAGCGCTACGCGCAGGAGAAGGGCATCGCCGTGCTCATGCCGTCGGTCCACTTGAGCTTTTATTCCGATCAGAAGCAGGGACTGGACTACTTCACGTTCCTGAGCGAGGAGCTGCCGGCCGTCGCAGGGGCGATGTTCCGGCTGTCGGACCGGCGCGAGGATACGTTCGCGGCCGGGCTGTCGATGGGCGGCTACGGCGCGTTCAAGCTCGGCATCCGCTGTCCGCAGCGGTTCGCCGCCGTGGCGAGCCTGTCCGGCAGCCTCAGCCAGCGGACGCGGCTGACCGGCGAGTCGCCGATCGCGAACGAGGCGATGCTGCGCATGGCCAAGCTGACGTTCGGCTCGGCGGAGGCGTACGACGGCAGTCCCGACGATCTGGCGCATGTGCTGGAGGGGCATCTGGCGGCGGGCACGGAGCTGCCGCGCTTCTACCAGGGCTGCGGGACGGCGGACTTCAACTATGGCCTGAACCTGGACTTCCGCCGGCAGTTCGAGGGGCGCATCGGCCTGACCTATGTCGAGACGCCGGGAGCCGGCCATGAATGGAGCTACTGGGACGCGGCGATCCGGGACGTGCTGGACTGGCTGCCGCTGCGCGGCGGCGAGGCGGAGGACCAACGGGAAGCGGATGGAAAGGGGCAAGGAGGATGAAGGCGGTAGAGGAAAGGCTGGATGGAGCTGGCGGCTTGGACGGCGAGCGCATGGCCGCTGCGCTGGATCGAGCCGCCGTGGAGACAGCGGCCGGACATGAAGGGCCGGCGGCCGTCGGAGCGGAGTACTCCGGGTTGGTTGCCGAAGCGGCGCCAGTCGTCGGAAGGCTGGACGCTGCGGCAGCCGCCTGGACGGTCCGCATCGATGCGGACGACGTGCTCGTGGGTGATTTCGACGGCATCGGCTTCGAGTGGGACCCCTGCGATACGTACGAGCATACGGACGAGCAGTGGGAGACGCTGCTGGAGCGAGTGGACTTCACGCGGACGCCGCTCGTGCGCGTCATGCTGCGGGCCAATGCCTATACGGCGGGCTGGGACGGGCGCGGCGAGCCGGTCTACGACTGGGAGACGCCGATGATGCGGAGGCTGTGGCGCATCCTCGACCACTGCGAGCGGCGCGGCATCGACGCCATCGTCGGCGAATGGAGCCGCAGCCCGGAGCTCGGGCTGACGGCTTCCGACGATCCGGCGTGGGCGGAGCTGATCGGCGAGTTCCTGCATCAGCTGTTGGACGTGCGCGGCTACCGCTGCGCGCGCTGGTACAACTTCATCAACGAGCCGAACGGCGACTGGGCGACGGAGGACGGCGACCGCTTCGCGCTGTGGCGGCGGGGGATGCTGCAGCTCGCGCAGGTGCTGGAGCGGCGCGGCCTGGCGGGGCGGATCGGGCTGATCGGCCCGGACTCGTCCAACGAGGACGAGTGGGTCGAGCTTGCGGTGTACGGCGTCGGCGGCCTGCTGTCCGCCTATGACATCCACCGCTACGTGCAGGACGCCGACCTGATCTCGGGCCGGCTGGAGCGGCAGGTGCGCGAGAAGCGGCGCTTCATCGACCGCAACGATCCGGATGGCGCGGCGAAGCCGTATCTGATGACCGAGGCGGGCATTGTCGAAGGCAAGAACGAGGCGCATGACCAGCAGCCGCGCGTGCGGACGTTCGAGTACGGCGTGCTCATGGCGGACTTCGCGCTGCAGGCGATGCGCGGCGGCCAGTCGGGGCTGATCGCCTGGATGCTCGACGACGTCATGCACCATGCCAAGGGCTATCCGTGGAGCTCCGGCGAGTGGAAGACGTGGGGGTTCTGGAATTCGTCCGGCGACGCGCAGGAGCGCGCGCTGCGGCCGTGGTACGATCCGATGGCGCTGCTGTCGCGGCTGTTCCCGCGCGGCAGCCGGATCGTGGCGGCTTCGGTGTGGGACGACGAAGGCACAGGTGGAGCCGGGCCGGGGACCGGAGGCAGCGGCGGCGTGAGCGTAGGGGAGCCGGGAGCCGGAGGCGTCGGAGGCGCAGGTGGAGCCGGGCCGGAGACCGGGGGCAGCGGCAGCGTGAGCGTAGGCGAGCCGGGAGCCGGAGGCGTCGAAGGCGCAGGTGGAGCCGGGCCGGGCAGCTGGCGCGAGCCCGTCTTGGCAGGCGTCCGGGGCGTCGCCGCGCTCGTGCCGCTGGACGGCGGCGGCCGCGGTTGGAGCGCCGCCATCGTCAGCCACCGGCAGGGGCGGCAGTCGCTGCGGCTCGTGCTGCCGCAGGCGTCCGGCGGCGCGGACCTGGCCGTCTACCGCTGCAGCGAGCGGGAGCGTTCGGCGGATGCGGACGGCTATCCCGCGCCGGCGCTGACGCTGTCCGGCGCCGATGCGGCGCGCGGCATCGAGCTGGAGCTGTACGGTCCGGGCGTGCTGTTCGTCACGACGGCGATGCCGGAGGACGGTCCGCACGGTCGGCAGACGGCAAGCCGGCAGACGACTTTGGCGGCAGCCGGGCGGGAGCCGCAGCGGCCGGAAGCCTTCGGCTTGAGCTGGGGCGTCCAGCCATTCGCCGGTGAAGGCGACCTGGCGCGCGGCCGTCCTGCAAGCGGTAGCATCAGCCTGCATCATCGCGGCTCAGGGCCGGAATGCGCCGTCGACGGCCTGCGCCATACGGCGTGGCGGACCCGCGTCCGCGGCGAGCATGAGATCGCCGTCCGTCTGGACGGCCTGCGCCGCATCGGGCGCGTCAAGCTGGAGTGGGGAGAGGGCTGTCCGTCCCGCTACCGGCTCGAAGCCTCGGCGGACGGCGCGAATTGGACGGCCGTGCTGGAGCGGAACGGTGAGGAGGCGAACATGCGGCTGAATCATCTCGCGTCCGACACGAGCGCTTCTGGCGGGGCAGGCGCGGAGGAGCTGGCCTTTCCGACGATCGAAGCGGCTCATGTCCGGCTCGCGGCCATCCGGCCTGCGGGCACGCTCGGGCTGGAGCTGCGAAGGCTGTCCGTGTACGGCCCGGACGCAGCCTCTGCGGACGTTCCGGCCGCAGAGGCCGGGGCAGGCGGCGGAGGCGTTGCGGCCAGTCCGCGCGAGGCGTCCGATCCGCGTGATGCGTCCGATTCGTCTGATCCGGCCGATGCGCCGGATTCGACCGACGCAGCCTCTGCGGCCGGCGCGCCGAAGGGAGGCGGCCGCCGATGAGGCTCGGACTCGGACTTGGCCAGCGCGCGTTGACGCGGGACAACTTCCGTTTTGCCCGGCAGATGGGCTGCACCGACATCGTCGCGCATCTGACCGACTATACGGAGCCGGTCCTCGATCTCGCGCGCCACGACGAGATGTACTCGCTCGATACGATGCTGCGCCTCAAGGCGCAGATGAACGCGGAGGGCGTGGAGCTGCATGCGATCGAGAACTTCTGCCCGGCGCACTGGCATGACGTGCTGCTGGACGGACCGAAGCGAGCGCAGCAGATGGACCGGCTGAAGCGGATCGTGCGCGACGCGGGCCGCGCGGGCATCCGCATGCTCGGCTACAACTTCAGCCTGGCCGGCGTATGGGGGCTGAGCTACGTCGAAGCCGCGCGCGGAGGGGCGCGCACGGCGGTGTTCCACGATCCGCCGCAGTCGCCGATGCCGAGCGGCTCGGTATGGAACTTCATCTATGATCCGGATGCCGGTCCGGGCGTCATCGCGCCGGTCTCGGAGGCGGAGCTGTGGGATCGCGTGCGGCGCTTCCTCGAAGAGCTCGTGCCGGTGGCGGAGGAGGCGGGCGTCGTGCTCGCGGCGCATCCCGACGATCCGCCGCTGCCGGTCGTCCGCGACACGGCGCGGCTCGTCTACCGGACGGACTATTACCGGCGGCTGCTCGATCTCGTGCCGAGTCCGAACAGCCGGCTGGAGCTGTGCCTCGGGACGACGGCGGAGATGACGGACGGCGACGTGTACGAGACGATCCGAGCGCATGCCGGCGAGATCGGCTACGTGCATTTCCGCAACGTGCGGGGCAAGGTGCCGCATTACGACGAAGTGTTCCTCGACGAGGGGGATATCGACATGGTGGAGGCGCTGCGGCTGCTGCGGGACGGCGGCTTCGGCGGCGTGCTCATTCCCGACCATACGCCTTCGGTCGCCTGCGCGGCGCCGTGGCATGCCGGCATGGCGTATGCGCTCGGCTACATGCGGGCGGCGCTGACGATGCTGAGGGCGCTCGACGAGGAGGCGGGGCGATGAAGCGGCGCTGGACTCAAGGGGGTTGTGCCCCGTTCCCTCTCTGCTGGAACCGTCCGTCAGCCCGGCTGAAAAAGGAGGAGAGACGATGAAGATCGCCGTCACCGGAGGCAGCGGACGGATCGGACGCTTCGTGCTGCGCGAGCTGCTGGAGCACGGCCACGAGCCGGTGAACGTCGACCTCGCCGCGCCGGCGGAGCGGATCTGCCGGACGGCGATCGCCGACCTGACCGATCTTGGAGAGGTGTACGGCGCGCTCCAGGGTGCGGACGCCGTCCTTCATCTGGCCGGCGTCAACGCGCCGGGCAAGCTGTCGCCGGAGAAGCTTTTCCGCCTGAACTCGCTGTCGACGTACCATGTGCTGGAAGCGGCCGCCGGGCTCGGCATCTCTCGCGTCGCCGCCGCTTCGAGCGAGTCGATCTACGGCTGGTGCTTCGCCCGCCATCGCTTCGCCCCGCAGCATGCGCCGGTCGACGAGTCGCATCCGCTGCTGCCGCAGGAAAGCTACGGCTTGTCCAAGATCGCCGGCGAGCAGGCGATGGCGATGTTCCATCGGCGGACGGGCATGCAGGCGGTCGCGCTGCGGTTCGGGCATGTGCCGCTCCCCGAGGAATACGAGTGGCTGAGCCGCTACGAAGGCGCGGAGCGCTTCCTGTGGAGCCACGTCGACTCGCGCGACGCGGCCGCCGCCTGCCGGCTCGCGGTGGAAGCGGACGGCCTCGGCTTCGAGGCGGTGAACGTGACGGCGGACGACACCTGCTCGCTCGTGCCGAACGAGCAGCTGGCCGCTCGCTTTTACCCGTCGCTGCTGGAGTTCGCCCGCTCCGGCCCGCCGCATGCGGCCTGGTCGAGCAACGCCAAGGCGAAGAGGCTGCTCGGCTGGCAGCCGACGCGGAGCTGGCGGTGAGCGGGAGGCAGGCTGCGCGCTGCCCGATTCGGGCGTTGGCGCCGGCAGGCTTCTGCAGGTAGAATGAGAGGGAAGCGCATTCATAAGCAGGGGCTGCGTTTTGACAGGCGCGGCTTCAGGCCGTTCGGCTTGAAGGATCATGCCGAGCGTCCGTCGCCTTTTCAACAGAACCGATAGAGGAGGGAAGGGCATGAAACATGCCTTTGTAACAGGAGCCGACCGCGGCGTCGGCTACGCGCTGGCGCTGGAGCTGCTGCAGCGCGGCTATACGGTGTTCGCCGGCCGCTACATGCCGGAGTGGCAGGAGCCGCAGCCGGTGCCGGAGGAATGGAAGGAGCGGCTCGTGCCGCTCGCCATCGACGTCGCCGACGGGGACAGCGTGCGCGCCGCAGCGGAGGAGGTCGCGCGCCGGACGGACCGTCTCGAGCTGATCGTCAACAACGCCGGCGTCGTCGGCGACAAGGAAGGAAGCGCCTTGGGCGAGATCGACTATGACGCGATGTTCCGGCAGTTCGCCGTCAATGCGGTCGGACCGCTGCGGGTCGTGCAGGCGCTGAGCGGCCTGCTGCTCGCCGGCGAGGACAAGCTGGTCGTGAACATTTCGTCCGAGGCGGGACAGATCAATCAGACGTGGCGGGAAAGCTGGTACGGCTACTGCATGTCCAAGGCCGCGCTCAACATCGAGTCGAACATCCTGCACAACGAGCTGAAGCCGCGCGGCGGCCGCGTGCTCGTCATCCACCCCGGCTGGGTGCGCAGCTACATGAGCGGCAAGCTGAGCGAAGAGGGCACCTACACGGCCGCAGAGTCGGCCGCCGGCATCGCGACCGTCATCGACGGGCATCGGGCGGATCGGACGCCTCGGGATCACCCGGCGTTCATCGACAACACCGGCGCGGAGATGAGCTGGACGTAGGGAGCCGTCAGCGAGCGGGGCCTCCCGCTTCGCTGCGTTCCGTCATCGGACGATGACGCATTTTTTTCCAAGGAGGAATCATCCCATGACAACATCCCATGGACATCTGCCGCGAGCGCTCGTAATCGGAGACAAAGGGGAGCGGGCGCCGTATCATCCGCTGGACGCGGCTTATCCGGAGCTGGAGACGATTTTCGCCGGCGCCTTGGAGCTGGAGCCGACGGAGGATTACAGCCGGCTGCGCGCGGAGGCGCTGGCTCCTTATCGCCTCGTCGTTTCCTACTCGGACAACTGGCGCACCGGCAAGCAGCCGGAGGAGATCGAAGGGCTGCTGTCGTTCGTACAGGCGGGCGGAGCTCTGCTCGTCCTGCACAACGGCATCTCCCTGCAGACGGATCCGGAGCTCGCGAAGCTGATCGGGGGCTTTTTCACCGGGCATCCGGACTGGACGGAGCTGGCCTACTCGCCGACCGAGGCGGGCTGCGCGCATCCGATGCTGGACGGCGTGGAGCCTTTCCGGATGGAAGAGGAGCCCTACCGGTTCGATCCAGCGACCGTAACGACGGCGTCCGTGCTGCTGGAGTACGAGCATGAAGGCAGCCGCTGGCCGGCTGCTTGGGCTCATGCGTTTGGTCTCGGACGCGTCGCCTACCTGTCGCCGGGCCATCGCCGCGAATCGTTCCAGCATCCGGAGTACCGCAAGCTCGTCCGCCAGGCCGGGCTGTGGGCGCTTGGGGCGCTGTGAGGAGTTTTCGCGCAGAAATGGCATGGCATGACAAGGCAAGGCGTGGCAAGGCATGGCAAGGCGTGGCAAGGCGTGGCAGGGCATGGCAAGGCATGGCAAGGCGTGGCAAGGCATGGCAAGGCGTGGCAAGGCGTGGCAAGATCAAGCTACGCGAGGCCGCAGCGTCGAGCGGAAGAAGGGGCTTGCCAGCAGACGGCCGCTTGGCTAGAATAGGCTTGTAGCGGCACGGATGTAAGAGTGCCGACCGATTGGTTTCGTGGCGAAGAACGCCCTGTTCCATCTTTTCTGTCAGCGACAGCTCTCGTAATTCTGAGACCGTCCGGCTGGCAGGGAGGCGGTACAGGGCTTTTTTGCATCCATTTTTTCAAGAGGAGGCTGTACGAGCATGGAGGATCGGCAAGAGCAAGAGCAGCGATTCGAGGAAGCGCGCCTGGCTTGGATTCAGCGCCATCTGCGAAGCAGCACGAAGGAGCGGAGGCGGCGGCTGGAGCAGGGGCAGAAAGAGAAGGATATGCTTTTCCTGAAAGAGATCTGGTGGCCGGTGTTCGGTCGATTGGACGATCTGCATCCGCAATATGAAGTCCAGGACGAGAAGGGAGCGCCGGTTTTTCTTGATTTCGCCTGGCTGCAGGGCAATCAATATTTCCATATTGCGGTCAAGGAATTCGAGACGTATGCCAGGCAGACGGAAGAGGAGCGCAACCGGGAGATGATGTTCAACGCCTACATGACGATCTGCGGATACCGGATGCTGCCGATCGCTTATGATGCGCTGGTGGAAGATCCAGCGGAGATTCGTTCGCTGATGGCTTCGTTTAAGGAAAAGGCGGATCAAGGGAAGTTCGGCTTGTTCCCGTCAGAGCGGAGAGTCTACCGTTATATCGAATTGCCCCAAGGCTGGAGGCGGCGTTGAGCCGCATGGATTTTTCCCGTCACGCCGGGCATCGGCGAGGGCAGTCTTTCGATTCGGCGCATGCGGCGTGGCTTCAGCGGCATGTCGATGCCCGGACGGGAGAGCGGAAGGACCGGCTCAGGCGCGGACATGCTCACGGAGAGATCCTTTTCCTGCGAGCGGTATGGTGGCCGCTGTTCGGTCACTTTGACGATCTTCATCCCGAATATGAGGTCAAGGACTGGAGAGGAGCCGCCTGTTATCTGGACTTCGCCTGGTTCGCCGAAGGCGTGCGCTTCAACATCGATGTCAAAGGATTCGGCCCTCATGTGCAGCAGATGGACCGGAGCGGCTACAGGAGAGAGGCGATGCGGGAAATGTTTCTCCACTCGCATGGGTTCCGCACCTTGACCGTCGCGTACGACTCCCTGAAGGAGGAGCCGGATCAAGTCCGGGATCTGATCGCGCAAATCGCCCGCAGCGGCTCGGACTTCTCGGTCGGCATCAAGGGGGATGGAGCAGGGGAAGGCATGAATCGAGTCGATGCTGCTTTGCTGCGCTACGCTCGCGTTCATGGAGGAGACATCTATCCGTTCAAGGCTGCGGAAGCGATCGGCGTCCATCGGCGGACGGCGGCGATCCATTTGAAGCGGTTGGCGGAAAAAGGCTTGTTCGAGTCTGTTGCGGCCGGAGGAAAAGTGTGCCGCTATCGCCTTCGTCCGAATTTGGCGTAGCGGCGCATAGCCAGGTTTTCTGTTGCGAGAGTTCAGCAAGATCAGTTCTTGGCAGAAGCGAAGCAACTTCTACTTGCTGATCGTCAGCTCATGCTGCCCGCGCAAGCGGGCTATCGATTTCCCCTGCCCGATGAATGATTTCGAGACTTCGAGTCGTTCATCGAGGCAGGGCTATTCGTTTTCGTGTTGATCAAGGCACGCAGAATTTCCGACTCGAGCTCCTTTTCCGCAAGAAGCTTCTGCACTTGCTCGTATTTCGCCTCCATCTCCGCCAGCCGCTGAGCGTTGTCGGGCCTAGCTCCTGTCGATGCTGTCGATGCTGTCGATTTATTCGCAAGGGCAGCCTTCTCCTGATACTCCCGCATCCAGGCGCGAACCGACCTTTGGGAAACCGCGTACTTGCGGGCCAGCTCAGCCGTGGGAACGCCGTCGAGCGACTCTCGAACTACTTGGGTCCTAACCTCGCCGGATGTAGAGCGATGTTGTTTCATGACTTGTCACCTCTTTGCTGCTAGTGTACCTGATTCGGCTAGGGGACTGCCAACCTGGGATGATAGAAATTAAAATCCAAGGCACAAATGTGCCTTGGATGGACGGGAGCGCGCCGGAATGGGCAATCCAAGGCACAAATGTGCCTTGGATGAGCGAGAGCGGCGCCGGAATGGGAAATCCAAGGCACAAATGTGCCTTGGATGGGCGGGAACGCGCCGGAATGAGAAATCCAAGGCACAAATGTGCCTTGGATGGGCGGGAGAGGCGTCGGAAAAGGAAATCCAAGGCACAAATGTGCCTTGGATGGGCGAGAGCGGCGCCTGTATGGGAAATCCAAGGCACAAATGTGCCTTGGATGGGCGGGAACGCGCCCCGCCCCGCGCCCCGATCAGCGCTTCATGCGCGGGTCGAGCACGTCGCGCAGGCCGTCGCCGATCAGGTTGAAGCCGAGCACGGTGAGCATGATCGCAAGGCCGGGGAAGAGCACCGTCCACGGCGCCTTTTGGATGAGCTGGCGCGAGTCGGACAGCATCTTGCCCCACTCCGGATCCGGCGGCTGCGCGCCGAGGCCGAGGAAGCCGAGCGCCGCGGCCTCGATGATCGCGGTCGCGATGCCGAGCGTGCCCTGCACGATGATCGGCCCGAGGCTGTTGGGCAGGATATGCTGCAGCAGGATGCGCGAGCTCTTCATGCCGAGCGAGCGCGCGGCGACGATGTACTCCTCCTCGCGCAGGCTGAGCACCTTCGCCCGCACGAGCCGGCCGAACACCGGCACGTTGACGATGGCGATCGCGAGCAGCGCGTTCTGCAGCGACGGCCCGAGCGCGGCGACGATGGCGATCGCCAGCAGGATGCCGGGGAACGCGAGCAGGATGTCGAACAGGCGCGAGATGATCGCGTCCCACCAGCGGCCGTAGTACCCGGCGAGGATGCCGAGCATCGTGCCGGCGACGATCGAGCCGGCCACTGACGAGACGCCGACCCACAGGGAAATGCGGGCGCCGTGGATGAGCCGGGAGAGGATGTCCCGCCCCAGGTCGTCGGTGCCGAGCCAGTGCTCCCCGCCCGGAGGCTGGAGCCGGTTCATCAGCTCCTGCTCCTTGTAGTCGTAGGGGGCGATCACCGGAGCGAGCGCGGCCACGAGGATGAAAAAGACAATGATGCCGAGCCCCGCCATCGCCATGCGATTGCGGCGGAAGCTGCGCCAGGCGTCCCGCCACGGGGACGACGCCTCTTCCGGCTTGGGCAGCGGGACGGGCAGGCGCACAGCCGGTTGCGACACGGATACCCCTCCTACTTGTAGCTGATGCGCGGATCGACTGCCGCGTAGAGCAGGTCGACCAGCAGATTGATGAGGACGAAGAGGAACGCGATGATCAGGATGCCGGACTGGATGACCGGATAGTCGCGCGAGCTGATCGCGTCGAAGATGTAACGCCCGATGCCCGGCCAGGCGAAGATCGTCTCGGTCAGCACCGCGCCGCCGAGCAGCAGGCCGAACTGCAGGCCGATGACGGTCAGCACCGGGATGAAGGCGTTGCGCAGCGCATGCTTGTAGATGAGCGCGAGCTGCGACAGTCCTTTGGCCTTGGCGGTGCGGATGTAGTCGGAGCGCATCACCTCCAGCATGCTCGAGCGCGTCATGCGCGCAATGATCGCCATCGGGATCGTGCCGAGCGCGACGCCCGGCAGGACCAGATGCTTGAGCACGGTGCCGAACTGGTCGAACCGTCCGGCGACGAGCGTGTCGATCAGGTACAGGCCGGTGACGGCGTCGACCGGGTCGCGCGGATTCGCGCGGCCGATCGACGGCAGCCATTTGAGCTCCAGCGCGAAGATCCACTGCTCCATCAGGCCGAGCCAGAAGATCGGCATCGACACGCCGACGAGGGCGATCAGCATGCTGGCATAGTCGAACCAGGAGTTCTGCCGCCAGGCGCTGACGATGCCGGCGTTGACGCCAACGACAATCGCGAACAGCATCGCGAACGCCGTCAGCTCCAGCGTCGCCGCCAGGTACGGCCCGATCTCGGTGGCGATCGGCTCCTTGCTGCGGATTGACTTGCCGAGGTCGCCGCTCAGCAGCTTGCCGAGATAGTCGCCGTACTGGACGTACAGCGGCTCGTCGAGCTTCAGCTCCTGACGGAGCGCTTCCTTCGATTGCGGGCTGGCCTTTTCCCCGAGGATGACCTCAGCCGGATCGCCGGGGATGGCCCGGATGATCATGAACACGATGACCGTCATGCCGAGCAGCACGGGGACGAGCATCAGCAGGCGGCGAATCGCATAGTTCAGCATATCGGCCTACTCGAAATAGACTTCGCTGTACGGCTCCCCGCCGGTCGGCGACGGCACGTAGCCCTTGAGATTCGCCTTGCCCGCCAGCAGCGGCGTCGAGTGCACGAGCGGAATCCACGGCGCGTCCTGCTTGATCAGCACCTGCGCCTGCTTGTACAGCTCCTCGCGCTTGGCCGGATCCGTCTCGGCCTGGCCTTCGCTCAGCAGCTTGTTCACTTCTTCATTGGAATAGAAGCTGTAGTTGTTGCTGCCGATCGTATCCTTGTGCAGCAGCGTGAACAGGAAGTTGTCCGGATCGCCGTTGTCGCCGTTCCAGCCGAGCATGAACAGGTCGTCCTTCTCGCCATCCTTCGCGTCGTCGAGATAGGTCGCCCACTCCGGCGATTCGATGCGCGTCTTGACGCCGATCTTGGCGAAGTCGGCCTGGATCGCTTCGGCCACCTTCTTGCCGTCCGGCATGTACGGGCGCGCGACCGGCATGGCGTAGAACACCATCTCCTCCGGCAGGCCGTTCGGGTAGCCGGCGTCGGCGAGCAGCTGCTTCGCCTTTTCGAGATCGTACGGATAATCCTTGACGTCCGCGTTCCAGCCGAGCGTGCTCGGCGGCATCGGGTTGACCGCCGCTTCAGCGAGGCCGGCGTAGAAGGCGCTGATGATGCCTTCCTTGTTGACGGCGTGGCTGAGGGCGACGCGCACCTTCGGATCGTCGAACGGCTTTTTCTTCAGGTTGAAGCCGACGTAGCCGACGTTGAACGACGGACGCTCGATCCTCTGCAGCTCGGCGTTGCTCTCCAGCGTGCCGAGGTCGTCCGGGTTGACGCCCTCCATCAGGTCGATCTCGCCGTTCTGCAGCGCCGTCAGGCGAGCCGAGTTGTCCGGGATGACGGTGATGATGACGCGCGCCAGCTTCGGCAGGCCGGACTGCCAGTAGTTCGGATTCTTCTCGACCGTGATCGACTCGCTGCGCTTCCACTCCTTGAAGACGAACGGCCCGGTGCCGACCGGCTCGCTCTTGAACTTGTCCTTCTTCTCCTCGACCGCCTTGGGCGACGCGATGCCGAACGACGGCATGGCGATGTTCTGCAGGAACGGCGCCTGCGGCTTGTTCAGCGTGAACTGCACGGTGGCCGGATCGATCGCCTTCACTTCCTTGATGACGCGCGACCCTTCCGGACCGAACATCGAGTCGTAATAGTAGAACGAGTCGCCCTCGTACTTGTTCGGGCTGTTCGGATCGCTCCAGCGGTTGAAGTTGAAGACGACGGCGTCGGCGTTGAAGTCGGTGCCGTCATGGAACTTGACGCCTTGGCGCAGCTTGAACGTGTAGGTGAGGCCGTCGTCCGACACCTCATAGCTCTCGGCGAGCGCAGGCTGGACCTCGGTCGTGCCCGGTTTGTAGGACAGCAGCCCTTCGAAAATCTGCTCCGTCACCTTGGTCGATTCGCCGTCGGTGACGATGGCCGGATCGAGCGCGGCGGAGTCTCCGCCGCGAGCGACGATGAGCGTGTCCTGGGAGCTGGCCGCTCCATCGGACGGAGCCGTGCTCGTGGTCGGCGCCGGGCTGCCGGTCGCGCCGCCGTTTTGTGCCGCAGGCGCATTGCTGTTGCCGCTGCAGCCGGCGAAGGCGAGCGTCGCGGCGAGCAGCATCGCCGTGGTGGAAGTCCATTTGGTGCCTTTGATGATGGTCAAGATCGATTCCTCCCCTTGTCGTTGGTTGATGCCGAGTGTGGTCTATGCCTTGCTGTATGATGTTGAAATCTCTGCCTTCGAGCCTCAAGGATAGAGATGACAAGCCGTTCCATGTCCCTCGCCGTCGATCTTCAGCGGAGGCCGCTGCGAGCGGCAGACGTCCATCGCGACCGGGCAGCGCGTGTGGAACACGCAGCCCTCCGGCACGTTCGCGGGGCTGGGCACGTCGCCCTGCAGCACGATCCGCTCGGCGGCCGCGCCGGGCACCGGGCTGGGAGCCGCGGACAGCAGCGCCTTGGTGTACGGATGCCGGGGCTCCCGGTACAGGCCGCGCTTGTCCGCGATCTCCACGACCCGGCCGAGGTACATGACCGCGACCCGGTCGCAAAAATGCTTCACGACGCTCAGGTCATGGGCGATGAACACGTACGTCAGCCCCATCTGCTCCCGCAGGTCCTGCATCAGGTTGAGGATCTGCGACTGGATCGACACGTCGAGCGCGGATACCGGCTCGTCGGCGACGATCAGCTTGGGCTCCAGCATGAGCGCCCGCGCGATCGCGACGCGCTGCCGCTGGCCGCCCGAGAACTGATGCGGATACCGGTCGAGCTGCCAGGCGCTGAGGCCGACCGTCTCCATCGTACGGGCGACCCGCTCGCGGCGCTCCGCCGCGCTGCCGATGCCGTGCACGATCAGCGGCTCCTCGAGGATCTTGCCGATGCGGTGCCGCGGGTTGAGCGAGGCGAACGGATCCTGGAAAATCATCTGCATGTCCCGGCGCTTGCGCCGCAGCGCCTCGTCCTTCAAGGCAAGGAAGTCTTCGCCGTCGAAACGGACCCGTCCGCTCGTCGGCTCCAGCAGCCGCAGCAGCGAGCGGCCGGTCGTCGACTTGCCGCAGCCGCTCTCCCCGACGATGCCGAACGATTCGCCGCGCCGGACCTGGAAGCTCACGCCGTCGACGGCCTTCACATGGCCGGATACCCGCTGCAACAGGCCGCTGCGGATCGGGAAATGGGTGCGGAGCTCCTCGACTTCGAGCAGCGCTTCGGCCTGCGGGGTTGTTTCGATCTTCGACGCCGCGTTCAATTCGCCACCTCCTGGGCCGTGTTCAGCCAGCAGCGCGAGCGATGGGCCGGCCGGGCGCCCGCGATCAGCTCCGGCAGCTGCTCGCCGCAGATCGGCATCGCATGCTCGCAGCGCGGGGCGAAGCGGCAGCCCTGGGCGATCGCGCCGGGCCGCGGAACCTGGCCGGGGATCGAGTACAGCCGTTCGCGCTCCTCGTCCAGACGCGGGATGGAGCGGATCAGTCCTTGCGTGTACGGATGGCGCGGGTCCGTCAGAATATCGTGGACGGAGCCTTCCTCGACGATCTTGCCGGCGTACATGACGACGACCCGCTCGCATAGCTCGGCGACGACGCCGAGATCGTGGGTGATCATCATGATCGCCGTGCCCGTCTCGCGATTGAGCGTTTTCATCAGGTCGAGGATCTGGGCCTGGATCGTCACGTCGAGCGCTGTCGTCGGCTCGTCGGCAATGAGCAGCTCCGGCTCGCAGCAAAGCGCGATGGCGATCATGACGCGCTGGCGCATGCCGCCGGACAGCTGATGCGGATAAGCTTTGGCGACGCCCTCGGCGCGGGGGATGCCGACCTTGCGCAGCATCTCGACCGCCTTCGCTGCGGCATCCTTGCGCCCTACCGGACGGTGGACGCGCAGCGTCTCGCCGATCTGCTCGCCGATCGTCAGCAGCGGGTTGAGCGAGGTCATCGGCTCCTGGAAAATCATCGAGATTTCGTTGCCGCGCACCTGCTTCATGCGCTTTTCCTTGGCGCGGAGCAGATCCTCGCCCTTGAAGCGGATCGATCCGCCCGCATAGCGGGCAAGCGGCTCGGGCAGCAGCCGCATGATCGACAGGGAGGTGACGCTTTTGCCGCAGCCGGATTCTCCGACGATGCCGACAATCTCGCCGGAGCGGATCGTCAGGTCGATCCCGTCCACGGCCGGCAGCTCTCCGCGATCGGTGGCGAAGTGCGTATGCAGGTCTGTCAATTCCAGCAGGCTCGGTGCCATGCCATCTCTCCCTCATGACGTTTTGGATGTTATTTACTTTAATGCGTTGATGCATCATGAAAGCAATGCGTTGATTTAATTTCTTTTTTTGAGAAATAAAGGAGGACAACGGCAAAGCTGCAAGAAAATACGTCATATTTCGTGACACTGATTGTAAATCAAAAGCTGTGTGTTCGTAAATAGTGAATAAATACTCATTATTACAGATATTTATTTGTTTTAATTGATATGGAAGCGCTTCATTTGAGCAAGAGGAAGAGGCTTTAGTCCCATTTATGGATGCCAATGCTAGATGGAGTTAGGTTTATTGACGTAGTTTAAAAGGGTAAAATATTCAAACTATTCAGTCGGATTTGCGGATGAAAGATCGAGTTTACGTTAAAAAGGTTATTTTCTTATGCAAAATGAATCCTATTTTCGATGCAAAAGAGGTTGGCCGATCCTGGACTACCGGTTGAAACGGGAATAAGCTTCAGCTTTCGCTGAAGCTGAAGCGGATTCGGAGCGGGGCGGCCAAGTTCCAATTCTATTCCCGGTCGTAATTTCCCGGTCCGAAAAAGGGCCGCGCTTGCGGCATCCTTTTCCTCAAGCGCGGCCTCCTTCATCTCGGGGCACCCGCAGCATTCGGATAGCGAGCTCGCCTGCGAGCAGCAGGAAGGCGATGTTGGCGTAAAGCGCGGCCGCATAGCCGGCGGCATAGGGCAGTTCAAGCAAGCCCGTAAACAAGCCGGTGAACAGATGCAGCGTCATGTTGTTGAAGCAAAAGGCATAGCTGCGGATCATCAGCCGCTTGTGGGCGGCCAGCCGCCGCTTGCGGGCGCGAAGGATGGCGAGCAGCGTGATCGCCGGCCACAGCATGTTGAGCAGGTTGAACGGGACGCTGGCCCATTTGCCTCCGGTCGCATACGGCGCCATGTAGCCTGAAGTTAAGCAGACGAGGAAGACGCAGATGAAATAGAGATAGCCGTTCCAGCGGTGCAGGTTCAGGCGGCGCGGCGTGCGGCGGCCGGCCGGAGCGAAGCCGAGCAGGCCGCAAGCGGTCGCCGCGCAGGCGGCGGCGATGTGGACCTGCAGCACGGCCAGCCATGAGCCGAGCTTGTCCGGCCCTTGTCCGGGCGGCTTGAGCGCCAGAAAGCCGGCCGCCTGCGGGTCGGCCAGATAGGATTTGTAGAGCACATAGGCGACGGCGGCGGCAGCGGCTGCAGCCAGCCACCGGAGAGCGGCTTTCGAGGACATGGAAGGACTCGCTTTCTTGTCGTTATGATGGCCATTGTATCATGGCGCCATGCCCGCAGGTTGACCCTTTTCGTTCACAGGCGTATAGTTGTTGTGACAACTAATGAACAGGACAGAAAGAAGGAAAGCCACCATGCATGCATCGGAAGACTTGACTCATCCTCGATCTGGTCCGGCGTCCGGCGCCGGTCTGGACGATTCGATCGGATTTTTGCTTGGAGCGGCTTACCGAAAGGTGAGCCTGACGCTGCTGCAGCAGCTGCGCGACTGGGATATTACGCCGGAACAGTGGTCGATGCTCGCTCGAATCTGCGAGCGCGGAGGCCGGATCCAGAGGGAGCTTGGCGAGCTGACCGGAAAAGACAAGCCGACGACGACGCGCATTCTGGAGCTGCTTGAGGCAAAGGGACTGATCGTCAAGCAGCCCGATCCGAAGGATCGGCGCTCGCAGCGGATCCATGCGACGGCTCAGGGCGAGCGATTGCTGGCGGAGACCAGGCCGGTCGAGCGTAAGGCGCTCGACATCGGCCTCCGCGCGCTGACGGAGGAAGATCGGGCGCAGCTGCGGCAGCTGCTGCAGCGCATCGTGCAGCCGCCGGCATCGTCCTTGGCCGAGGCGCAGGAGGAAGCCGATGAGCGCTGAGCCGCTGACGCTGCGCAAGGAGCCGTTATGGACACGCTCGTTCATCGTGCTGACGCTCGGAGCGTTCCTCATGTTCCTTTGCCTGCAAATGCTCATGTCGCCGCTCCCCTCGTATGTCGAAGAGCGCTTCGCGCCGGGACCGTTCGTCATCAGCCTCGTGACGAGCCTGTTCGCGCTCGCGGCAATCGCCGCCCGCTTCGCGACGGCGTGGATGCTCGGCCGCATCTCGCGCAACATCGTGCTGTTCGCGGGCTTGGCTGTATCCGCGCTGGCGACGCTCGGCTTTTCCGCCGTTTCGGGCATCGAAGCGCTATTGGCGCTGCGCGTGCTGTTCGGCATCGGCTTCGGCATGGCCAGCACCGTGCTGCCGACGCTGGTGACCGGCATCATTCCGCCGCGGCGGATGGGGGAGGGGGTCGGCTACTTCGGCCTTTCCAGCAGCATGGCCATGTCGCTCGGTCCGATGATCGGCCTGTCGATCATGGACGGCCTCGGCTTCCGCGCGCTGTCGCTTGCGGGAGCGGCGTCCTCGCTCGTCATCATTCCGCTGCTGCTCGTTTTTCGAGCCATCCCGCCGGTCCGGGTCAGAGTGCCTGCTGCGGCAATCGGAGGCACGGCCGCGGAGAGGGCGAGCGTCGGCTCGGCAGCGGCAGGAGCGCGCGAGGAGCTCGGGCGCAGCGAGGCGGGGCCAGCTTGGCTGCCCGCGCTGCTGAATACGCTGATGGCGGTTACCTATGGCGGCCTGCTGAGCTACCTGGTGCTGTTCGGACGGGAAATGGGCTTGCCGAATATCGGCCTTTTCTTTCTGCTGAACGCCGTCGCCATCCTGCTCGTGCGGCCGATCGCCGGCCGGCTGTTCGACCGCTTCGGGCATCTCGCGGTGCTGCCCGCGGCCTCGCTGCTGCTGATGGGCGGCCTGCTGCTGCTCAGCTGGTCCGATACGACCGGGCTGCTGCTGCTCTCGGCGCTGCTGTACGGACTCGGCTTCGGCTCGATTCAGCCGACCGCGCAGGCGTGGATGCTGCGCAGCATGCCGGTTGCCCGCCAGGCGTCGGCGAACAGCTTGTTCTACAACTCGACCGACCTCGGCGTCGCGGTCGGCTCGATGCTGCTCGGCGCCGTCGCGGCCGCGACCGGTTATGCGGTCATGTACCGCTGGGCGGCGCTGTCGATGGCGCTGCTCCTCGCCGTTTATGGCGCGGGGCTGGCCTTGGGCCGCCGCCGGGCGCGCCGCGCTTAGCAGGAGGAGCCGGCGGAAGGCGGGGCTGGGTGAGCCGACGGAGGCACGCGGCAGCCGGTGCTGGATGAGCCGACGGAGGTACGCGTCAGGTGGAGCTGGATGATCCGGTCGTAGGGAGGCGGAAAGGCGGAGCCGAATGAGCCGACGGAGGCACGCGGCAGCCGGTGCTGGATGAGCCGACGGAGGCACGGATCCTGAGTAGGCGATGCTAGGAGATGCGCTGCTCCGCTGGGTGTGCCACTGAGTGGCGGCGGCGCAGCGTGGTGTTCTAGAAGGGAAGGGATGAGCTGAGCTATGCTCGGCTTCGTCCCTTTTTCTTTTCCTGTAAGTTGCGCGGAAAAACCGAGTAACTGGACTCGAACAGGTGACCGGACGTAGGAGTAACGCGGAAAAACCGAGTAACTGGGCTCGAAGAGGGTGCGGAGCAGGGGAGTTGCGCGGAAAGACCGAGTAACTGGGCTCCGAAGTGAGCGACCAGTGGGCAATAAGTCGAAAGAATCGGGTTACTGGGCACCGAGGTGAGCGTTCCGTCGGCGATAGCCCGAAAAAATCGGGTTGCAGGCACCTGAGAGAGCGAATCTAAGGCTGCAACCCGAAAAAGTCGGGTTCCAGGCGTGCGAGAGGGCGAATCTAAGGCTGCAACCCGAAAAAGTCGGGTTGCAGGCATCCGAGAGAGCGGATCAGAGGCTGCAACCCGAAAAAAATCGGGTTGCAGTCGCCCGAAGGAAGCTCGATCCGCAGCGCCGCCAGCGAGAGCGGACGCGGACGAGAGCTCTCCCGAAGAGGCCCCACGGCAGAATTCGCTCTAGCGCGGAGAAGCAGGCTGGCGTATAATGGCATCAACTCAACTTGTCTGACAACCTGACCAATTAACGGAGAGGTGCACTCATGAAAGTTTCCCTGT
Source organism: Paenibacillus sp. B01 (assembly GCF_009649995.1). Classification (NCBI taxonomy): domain Bacteria; kingdom Bacillati; phylum Bacillota; class Bacilli; order Caryophanales; family Paenibacillaceae; genus Paenibacillus; species Paenibacillus sp. B01. The sequence continues at coordinate 1,296,799 of NZ_CP045802.1, forward strand.
TCATCACCTGCCTGAGCGATGCGATCTATCCCCGGGTCGGCGAAGCGATGGCGCGCATTCTGGCGCGGCAAGGCGTCAAGCTGGACTTTCCCAAAGTCCAGACCTGCTGCGGGCAGCCGGCGTACAACAGCGGCTATTGGGACGAGGCGCGCAAGACCGCCCGCACGATCCTCGCCGCGTTCCGGGACAGCGACTTCGTCGTCTCGCCGTCCGGCTCCTGCACGTACATGGTCCATCACTACGAGGAGCTGTTCAAGGACGAGCCGGAGGCGCTGCGCGAGGCGCGGGAGCTCCGCTCCAAAACATACGAGTTCACTCAGTTCCTCGTGCAGGTGCTCGGCGTGACCGACATCGGGGCGCGCTTCCCGCATAAGGTGACCTACCATCCGTCCTGCCACGGCAGCCGTCTGCTCGGCGTCAAGGAGGAGCCGCTCGAGCTGCTGCGCGGCGTCGATGGGCTGCAGCTCGTGCCGCTGCCTTTCGCCGAGGATTGCTGCGGGTTCGGCGGCACGTTCGCGGTCAAGATGGCGGATATCTCCGGCGCGATGGTGACGGAAAAGGCCGACCATGTGAAAGAGACGGAAGCCGAGGTGCTCGTCGGCCTCGACATGGCCTGCCTGATGAACATCGCCGGCAACCTGCGCCGCCGGGGCGAGCCGGTTCGCGTGCTGCATCTGGCGGAGCTGCTGGAGGAAGGAGCGAGAGTCGGATGATCAAGGAGCAGGCCAAGCCCGCGCAGCCGGACACGGTGCGCGAGCGGGCTGGACTGGCGCTGAACGACGAGTTCCTGCGCCAGGCGGTCAAGTTCACGACCGAGCGGCTGCGCTCGGGCAAAAAGGCGGCGTCCGAGGCGCATGGCCATTGGGACGAATGGCGCGAGCAAGGGCGGCAGATCCGGCTGCATACGATCGCGCATCTGGACTACTACTTGAACCTGTTCGCGGACAACGCGCGGGCGAACGGAGTCCATGTGCATTTCGCGTCGACCGCCGAGGAGGCGGTGTCGCTGTCGCTCGCGATCGCGGAGTCGGCCGGAGCGCGCTCGGTCGTCAAGTCCAAGTCGATGGTCACCGAGGAGCTCCATCTGAACCATGCGCTGGAGTCGATCGGCGTCGAGGCGGTGGAGACGGACCTCGGCGAGTACATCATCCAGCTGGCGGGCGAGACGCCGTCGCATATCATCATCCCGGCGATCCACAAGAACCGCTACCAGATCGCCGAGCTGCTGTCGGCCGAGGCGGGCGAGACGCTGCCGCCGGATACGACGATCCTCGCGGGCTTCGTGCGGCGCAAGCTGCGCGAGAAGTTCCTCGAGGCGGACATCGGCATGACCGGCTGCAACTTCGCGATTGCGGAGACGGGGTCGATGGTGCTTTTTGAAAATGAAGGCAACGCCCGCATGGTGTCGACCGTGCCGAAAACGCAGATCACCCTCATGGGCATGGAGCGGATCATCCCCTCCTGGGAGGATCTCGAAACGATGGCGACGCTGCTGCCGCGCTCGGCCACCGGCCAGCGGCTGACCGTCTACATGTCGGGCATCACGGGGCCGAAGCGCGCGGACGACGCCGACGGTCCGGAGGAGATGCACCTCATCATCCTCGACAACGGGCGCTCCAACCAGCTCGGCGACCCGGAATTCCAGGAGCTGCTCAACTGCATCCGCTGCGGGGCTTGCCTGAACGCTTGCCCGGTGTACCGCCACATCGGCGGCCATGCCTACGGCGGCACGTACAGCGGACCGATCGGAGCGGTGCTGACGCCGGCGCTCAAGAGCAACGTCGCCGAGTGGGACGACATCGCGAGCGCATCGAGCCTGTGCGGCGCCTGCTATGAGGCGTGTCCGGTCAAGATCCCGCTGCATGACATGCTCGTGTCGCTGCGGCGGCGCAAGGTCGAGGCCGGCCGCGCCGATGCGCTTGAGACGCTGGGCATGAAAGGCTTCGGAGCGGTCGCCGGCCGCGCCGGCCTCATGGGCGCGGCGCTTGGAGCGGGACGGCTCGGCCAGCGGCTCGTCGCCCGCGGCGGGGAGATTCGGCTGCGGCTCGGGCCGCTCAAGGGCTGGAACAAGTATCGCGTGACGCCGACGCTGGCGAAGCAGCCTTTCCGCAAGCGGTGGAGCACGCTGGAGCAGGAGCTGACGGGAGAGCTGCGGGAGATGGACCCGGCGGTGAAAAAACGGCTGGAGGAGCTCGCGCGCCGGGGCGGGCGCAAAGGAGGAGACTCGCATGGGTGAGGACATGAAGCGGCAGCAAGCTAGCGCCGCAGGCGGCGCGAGCGTCGGAGCCGGCCGGGCGGTGGAGGCGGCCGCTCAATCTGCTGCGTCGACTCGCGAAAGCGCGGCGCCGCCGGAAGCGGCAACTCAAGCGGCCGCATCGGCTGGCCAGAGCGAGTCGGCGCAAGCCGAGCCGCCCGGCGGCACGCCGTCGGAGGCGGCCGCGAGCCGGCGCGAATGGCTGCGACAGCTGGAGGAGCAGTCCAAGCGGCGCCAGCAGGCGTTCATGGACGGCATCGCGGCCAAGCTCGGCCGGCCGCGGCAACTGGAGCGGCCGGTGCAGCCGCGGCGCGGCGCGCCGGCGTTCTGGCGCGAGTTCCAGTGGAGCCCGGAAGAACGGGCGGCCAAGCTGCGCGAGCATTTCGAGGCGGCGGGAGGCAAGCTCGCGGAGCTGCCGGACCTGGAGGCGGCGGGCCGCTTCATCGCCGAGCAGGCGCGGGAGATGAAGGCGCGGCGCATCCTGCGGCAGGATGAGGCGGAGCTCGCGCGGCTCGGCCTGGAGCCCGCGCTCGAGCCCGAAGGCTGCGAGGTGCGCGTCTGGAACGAGGACGGCGGAGGCCGCGAGAGCTGGCTGCCGCGGGCGGCGGAAGCCGACTTCGGCGTCGTGCTCGCCGACGGAGCGGCGGCGTACACCGGCTCGGTGTGCGTCCGCTCCGCTCCCCATAAGGGGCGCAGCGTCAGCCTGCTGCCGACGGCGCTGTTCGTCGTGCTGCCGCGCGAGCGGCTCGCCACCCGACTCGGCGAGCTGCTGCTGCCGCTCGACGAGGCGGGACGGGAGGCGATGCCGGCGGGCGTGCATTTCATCTCCGGACCGAGCCGCTCGGCCGACATCGAGAACGACCTGACGATCGGCGTGCACGGCCCCGGCATTGTCACGATCCTGCTCATCGGGTAGCATGGAGGGCAAAGGGGGACGGCAGCCGTGGAGGTAAAGCCGCTGAACAAGCAAAATCACTATGAAGCGATCGCCGGGCAGCTGCGCCGGCTGATCGACGACGGCAGCGTCAAGCCGGGCGACAAGCTGCCCTCGGCCCGCGAGCTGTCGGAGCGCTTCGGCGTCGGGCGGTCGACGATGCGGGAGGCGCTGAGCGCGCTCAAGGCGATGGGCTATATCGACATCCGCCAGGGAGGCGGCAGCGTCGTGCGTCCGCCGGAGGAGCGGGCGGGCGGCCTACCGCCGCTGCTCGCGGCCGCCGGCGCGACGCGCGAGGAGCTGCTGGAGCTGCTGGAGGCGAGGCGCTCGCTGGAGCTGGCGAACGTCGCGCTCGCGGCCCGCAAGCGCAGCGCGGACGACGTCGCCCGGCTGCGCGAGCTGGCCGAGGGCATGAGCGGCACGCTCGGCGACGACCTCGAGGGCGAGCGCTACGACATGGAGTTCCATCTGGCGCTGGCCCATGCGACCGGCAACCGCATGATGGCGCGGCTGTACGAGTCGCTGATGGCGCCGATCGAGCGGGCGATCCGCGCCGTGCGCCGGACGGAGCTGTATGCGAGCCGCGAGGTCGCAGGAAGGCTCGCCGACGCGCATGTGCGCATCCTGCTGGCGGTGGAGGCGGGCGACGAAGCGCTCGCCGCCGCCGAGATGCAGGCCCATCTGGAGCATGTGGAGCGGATCGTGATGAAGCATCTTTGATTTCGGGTAAGGAAAGGCAACCACTATCCGACAGGAGCTGAGCGCATGGAAGGCAAAAAGACGATCCGCTGGGGCATCATGGGGCCGGGCGGCATATCGGAAGGCTTCGCCAAGGACCTGGCGCACGCGCAAGGAGCGGAGCTCGCGGCCGTAGCCGGACGCGATCCGGACAAGACGGCGGCGTTCGCCGGCAAGTTCGGCATCGCAAAGACGCACGGCAGCATCGAGGAGCTGGCCGCCGATCCCGAGGTCGACATCGTCTACATCGGCACGGTCCATCCCGTGCACAAGGAGCATGCGCTCGCCGCTCTGGCGGCGGGCAAGCCGGTGCTGTGCGAGAAGCCGCTGGCGATGAACGCGGCCGAGGCGCGGGAGATCGCCGGCCTGGCCGAGTCCAAGGGCGTGTTCGTGATGGAGGCGATGTGGACGCGCTTCCTGCCGGCGATCCGCCAGGCGCGGCGTTGGCTGGACGAGGGAGCGATCGGCGAGGTGCGGCTGCTCAAGGCCGAGTTCGGCTTCGACGCCGGATGGAATCCGGACGGGCGGCTGCTGAACAAGGACCTCGGCGGCGGCACGCTGCTCGATGCCGGCATCTATCCCGTGTCGTTCGCCTCGTTCGTCTTCGGCGAGCAGCCGGAGCGGATCGAGAGCGTCGCGCGCATCGGCGAGACGGGCGTCGACGAGCAGTTCTCGCTGCTGCTCGGTTACGGCGACGGCCGCGCGGCCTCGCTGCACGGCTCGATCCGGCTGGAGATGGAGAACGACGCCTGGATCTACGGCACCAAGGGCCGCATCCGCATCCCCGGCTTCCTCTGGAGCCGCGGGGCGGAGCTGCGCGTGAAGGGCGAGGAGCCGGTCGTGTTCGAGGACGGCCGCGTCTGCAACGGCTATGCGTTCGAGGCGGAGGAGGCGATGGACGCCCTGCGCGAGGGCCGGACGTCCAGTGAAATCATGCCGATCGCCGAGAGCGTCCGAATCCTGGAGACGATGGATCGGATCCGCGCCCAGTGGGGACTGACCTACTAACGGCAGAGGAGCGGGTTTCGGACGCCGAGAGCAGCTTTTGCCATTCATTCCAAAATATCGGCATGCCAAAACCAAACAGCCTGCGGACCGATCGGTCCGCAGGCTGTTTTTTGACATGTGCTCCGGCTAAATGCCCTGCATGCGGCGCTCATGGCTGACCGCGTACGCCTCGCGGCGGAAGCTCAGGATCGGATCGGGGGTAATCTCGATCCCTTGCCCGGTCGCGGTCGGGTCCATGAGCAGCCCTGCCGGCTCGTCCGTCAGCTCCGTAATCGACAGATGGCCGATATCGAGCGTCGGCCGATCGGCCGGCCAGCGCGCGCTGGAGTCGTCCACCGGATCCCACGGCTCGCCAAGCGCGATCCGCAGCGTGAAGCCGGCCGGCAGCTTCTCCAGCCGCTCGCGCAGCTCGTCCTCCAGGTAGTCCTTGCTTGCTACCGCCGTCTTCAGCAGAGGCAGATAGGCCACCTCGGCATCCGGGATCCACTCGTACTTGACCGGCTGCTTGCGCCCCTCGCCGTCGACGAGGTAGAACGCATGGATCGAATGGTACGGCACGGAGGCGAAGCTCGCGGGCGGCTTCAGCTCGGAGAGGATCGTCAGCGCCTCGCCGGCATGGGGAAAGCTGCCGAGCAGCGACTTCAGCCGCTCCTTGACGGACAAGCCGTCGCGGGCCAGATCGCGAGCGGCGAGCATCATCTCGAGGAACGACTCCGGCGTACGGGCGACGAACACGGACGCGGTCACCGCCACGATGACCGGCTTTACGCCGGCGGAGTCGGGGCGCTGGAACTGCACGGCCATTCCTTTGGCGGGAGAGAGCAGGTCCCTCGTCGCCGGGTCGGAGGCGCTATTGGAAAAGCGCACTACGACGTCGCTCGGCTCCCGCTGCAGATGCGCGGCGCCGGTCAGGCGGGCGGCCTCGCCGCTTGGCGTGAACACGCCGCGGGCGCAGATGCCGCGGGCATGCGCGCGGCGCTGGCCGGGGTGGCTGCCGGCCAGCTCCTCGATGGCGTCGATCGAGCGGGCCGGCAGCTCGGCGGGAGAGGGCATCGGTTCTTTCGGTGCGGTCATGGCGATTCTCCTTTGCGGACGGGATGGTCGGATCTTCTCCTTCTACCCGCTTCGCCGCATAGTCCAATCGCCTCGCCGGTTTCTACAGGCCGACGGCGCGGAACGCGTTCGTCAACCCGTAGCGGAGCTAAAGGCCGACGGCGCGGAACGCGTTCGTCAATCCGTAGCGGAGCTACAGGCCGACGGCGCGGAACGCATTAGTCACAGACGTCACATACGGAGAGCTCGTGCCGTACAGGTCCTTCGCCGCCTGGATGGAGGCGTTTTTGGCGGAAGCGAACGTCGACGTGGACGTCAGGTAGTAGGCGACCGTGTTGTAGAAGATGTTCACGGCGGCGTCGCGGCCGATGCCGGCGACGGTCACGCCGTTATGGGTGCCGCCTTGGGCGAGCAGGTAGAACGCTTTGTTCGTGATGCCGCTGTTCGTATGGACGCCGCCGTTGTCGGCCGTGCCGGTGTAGCGGTTGGCGTAATGGTCCGGCTGGCCGTACAGCGTCGGGTTGGACATCGAGCGCAGCGCGTCGCCGGCGACTCCAGGCGTGTAGATGTCGTCGCCGATCAGCCAGTTTTTCGCCTGGATGGAATTGCCGAGCACGTCCGCATAGGATTCGTTGAGGGCGCCGGATTCATTCAGGTAGCGCAGGTTCGACGTGTATTCGATGACGCCGTGGGACAGCTCGTGGCCGATGACGTCCAGGTCCCCGGACAGATAGGTGAACGTCGTTCCGTCGCCGTCGCCGAATACGATCTGCGAGCCGTTCCAGAAAGCGTTGTTGTACCTCGAGCTGTAGTGGACCGTAGAGCGGATCGCGAAGCCGTTGCCGTCGAGGCTGTTGCGGCCGAACTTGTTCTTGAAGAAGTCGTACACCTGGCCGGCGTACGCATGCGCGTCGACCGCCGCGCGGTCCGACCAGACGTTGTCGCTGTCGGTCAGCAGCGTGCCCGGCAAGGAGGTGCGGTTCGAAGCCGTATACGTCGAGATGCCGTTGCCGCGCGTCGTGTCCTTGAGCTGATACGTGCTTCCGGACAGCGTCGTCTGGAACGTCTTCGTATCGCCAGCGACGCCGGTGCCGGTGCCGGTCGCATGCTGCAGCAGGTCGTATTGCAGCACGATATGGCCGTCGACGGCATCGATCAGATAGCGGGTGCGGAGCGCTTCAGGCTCCAGCACGTTCACTTCCGTCTCGTACACCAGATTGTTCGCTCCGTTTTCGGCGTAGACGAACAGCTGAGCGGAAGGCGCCTTTTCCGAGGCTCCGAGGCTGCCGATCCGCGAGGCGGCTTCCGCGGTCGCGACGGCGATGGCGTCGGTCGGGCTGAGCTGCGGCTGGAGCGCCTTAGCGGCGAACTGCTCCTGCTTTTTGGAAGGAATGACGGCGCCGAGGAAGGAGGTCACTTTTCCGGTTTTGTTGTCGACATGGATCGTCTGATCGGCGCCGTAGACCGGGACGCCGTTCACGACCTGCTGGAGGCGGAAATGCTCGATGCCGGACCCCGCGTCCAGCTGCTTGTCCTTGATTTGGAAGGCGGTCTTGAGATCGGACGTCGTCAGGCCGAGCTTCGTCTGCTGGCTGCGCAGGAAAGCCCACACCTTATCCTCGGATGTGCCGCCAGCGGCAGCCGCATTCGTATCGCCGCCGATGAATTGAGGCGCGAGCGAATCCTCGGGAATGACGCTCATTGAAGGGGCCGCGTTAACCAAAGAAACGGAAGAAAGCAGCAAAATGCTTCCCAGCAGGGCCGAAACGGATCTTTTCATGAAATCAATTCACTCCAATTCGTTTTTTTAGTAAGTGCAGATTAAACAAAGCTAAACCGCATGAAAAGAGATTATTTATGCACCTCCATTAAATTATTCGGCAATAACCGATCTGATATTTCCAGATTACAGCCGTGTGAATAAATCTATCACGGGAGAAATCGTTCGTAAATACAGAAAATTCTAAAAAGTAACAATTGATTCTTTAGAAGTGAAAGCTCAAGGAAAGCTCACGGCATCTCATCATTAAGTCCCGGGGAGGATGTGCCGGAATAGGACTTCAGGTAGAATTAGGAAGGAATTGCTTTTTTCGGTTGAAGCGCTAAATCTGCTTCTTTGGATGCTTGCCAAGCGTTTTTATGGAGTCGAATGCTGTCGAATGGAAGCGGGATAGGTAGAGCTGAGAAAGGGTGAAGTTCAATGGGAGCAGAGGAAATTCGATCGAAGGAAGATGTCTTGGCGATGCTGGACGCTCTGCTGCAGGAGCGCTCGTCGTTCAGCTGGGACCGTTTCTACTCGGATCGGGAGCGGAAGGTGCCGTTTTTCATCGACCTGCCCGATGAAAGTCTCGTGCAAGCGGTGGAGAGCGGATGGATCAAGCCTGGAAAGGTGCTGGAGCTCGGATGCGGGCCCGGGCGCAATGCGCTGTATCTGGCGGAGAATGGCTTCGACGTGCATGCGGTCGATTTATCCGAGGAAGCGATCGCCTGGGCCAAGCAGCGTGCATTGGAGCGAGGCGTTCAGGTTCGCTTCGAGCGGCTGAATCTGCTCGAGCTGAGCGAGCAAGGGCGAGATTGCGATCTTGTTTACGACAGCGGGTGCTTCCATCATATCGCCCCACATCGGCGGATGGATTATTGCCGCATCGTCGATGAAGCGCTGCGCCCTGGAGGCTGCTTCGCGCTGACCTGCTTCAAGGAAAACGGAGCTCTCGGGGGATCGGCGAGGAGCGACTGGGAAGTTTATCGTCAGATGAGCCTTGGCGGAGGAATCGGCTTCACCGCATCGAAGCTAGGCCGTCATTTCCCGGACTATGAGCGAATTGAATGCCGGGAAATGAAGGACTGCGGACCCGAAAGCGGCTGCTTCGGCTCCTCCGAGCTGCTGGCGGCCTGGTTCCGCAAGCCACAAGGATCTGGCTGACCCCGTTCGCTGCGCTCGCGAGCTCCGATCGTCGCGGTCCCTTCATGATTTCAATCCTCCTCCGAATACAAAAAAAGCGCCGGAAGCGGATGCTTCCGGCGCGGAAAGGGAAAAATCTTACTTCTGCTCGCTCAGCATCTGGCGCAGAACGGTCTGCAGGATGCCGCCGTTGCGGTAGTAGTCGACCTCCACGAGGGAGTCCAGACGTACCGTAACCTGGAACTGGAAGCTGCTGCCGTCTTCGCGGGTCGCGGTGACGGTCACTTGGTCGCCAGGCTTCACGTCGTTCGTGAGGCCTTCGATGTCGAAGGTCTCGCGGCCGGTGATGCCGAGCGTCTTCCAGCCTTGGCCTTCTTGGAAGCAGAGCGGCAGGACGCCCATGCCGACGAGGTTCGCGCGGTGGATCCGCTCGAAGCTCTCGGTGATGACGGCCTTCACGCCGAGCAGGAACGTGCCCTTGGCGGCCCAGTCGCGGGAGCTGCCGGTGCCGTATTCCTTGCCGCCGATGACGATCAGGTTCGTCTTGTCGGCCTGGTACTTCATCGAGGCTTCGTAGACGGACGTCACTTCGTCGGTCGGCAGGTAGGTCGTGAAGCTGCCCTCGGTGCCCGGAGCGACCTGGTTGCGGATGCGGATGTTCGCGAACGTACCGCGCACCATGACCTCATGATGGCCGCGACGGGAGCCGTAGGAGTTGAAGTCCTTCTTCTCGACGCCGTGCTCCAGGAGGTACTTGCCGCCCGGATAGTCGGCGCGGATGCTGCCGGCCGGGGAGATGTGGTCCGTCGTGACGGAATCGCCCATCAGGAGCAGCGTCTTGGCATGCTTGATGTCCGCGACGTCGCGGATGCCGTCCGCCAGGTTCTCGAAGAACGGCGGGTTGGCGATGTAGGTGGAATTCTCATCCCACTCGTACAGCTCGCCTTCCGGCACCGGAATCTGGTTCCAGCGCTCGTTATGCGTGTAGACGTTGTCGTACTTGTCGCGGAACATCTGCGGCGTGATCGCCGAGCTGGCGGCATTGGCGATCTCCTCGGAGGAAGGCCAGATGTCGCGCAGGTAGACCGGCTCGCCTTGCTGATCGTGGCCGATCGGCTCGTTCGCGAAGTCGATGTTGACCGTGCCGGCCAGAGCATAGGCGACGACGAGCGGCGGGGACGCCAGGTAGTTCGCCTTGATCTGGGCATGGATGCGGCCCTCGAAGTTCCGGTTGCCGGACAGGACGGCCGCGACGGTCATGTCGTTGTCGGCGATCGCCTGGCTGACATCCTCCGGCAGCGGACCGGAGTTGCCGATGCACGTCGCGCAGCCGTAGCCGGCCACATGGAATCCGAGCTGCTCGAGGTACGGCAGCAGTCCAGCCTTCACGAGGTAGTCGGTGACGACGAGCGAGCCTGGCGTCAGCGAGCTTTTTACGTACTCCGGCTTCACGAGGCCTTTCTCGACGGCCTTTTTGGCGACGAGGCCGGCGCCGAGCATGACGCTCGGGTTGGACGTGTTCGTGCAGCTCGTGATGGCGGCGAGCACGACGGCGCCCGTTCCCATCTTGCTCACTTTGCCGTTCGCATGCTTGATCTCGACGACTTCCTCGATCTTGGCGTCGGACAGGCCGTAGCCGCCCTTGTCGACCGGCGTGCGCACGGTGCTGTTCCAAGCTTCCTTCATGGCGGTCAGCTCGATGCGGTCCTGCGGACGCTTCGGACCGGCCAGGGAAGGCACGATCGTGGACAGGTCAAGCTCGATGACGTCGGTGAACGTCGGGTCCGGCGTATCGTCGGTGCGGAACATGCCTTGCGCCTTGTAGTACGCTTCGACGAGCTCGATCTGCTCCTCGGTGCGGCCCGTCTGGCGGAGGAAGTTCAGCGTGATCGCATCGACCGGGAAGAAGCCGACCGTCGCGCCGTACTCCGGAGCCATGTTGGCGACCGTCGCGCGGTCCGGCAGGCTGATGTTGGACAGGCCGGGGCCGAAGAACTCGACGAACTTGCCGACGACGCCGCGCTTGCGGAGAATCTCGGTGACGGTCAGCGCCAGGTCGGTCGCGGTCGCGCCCTCGGCGAGCATGCCCGTCAGCTTGAAGCCGATGACTTCAGGCGCGACGAAGTAGAGCGGCTGGCCGAGCATGCCGGCTTCCGCCTCGATGCCGCCGACGCCCCAGCCGACGACGCCAAGGCCGTTGATCATCGTCGTGTGGGAGTCGGTGCCGACGAGGGAGTCCGGGAAGACGACGGTCTCGCCGTCGATGACCTTGGTCGCGGCTACAGAGGCGAGATACTCCAGGTTGACCTGGTGGACGATGCCCGTATCCGGCGGCACGGCCCGGAAGTTGTCGAACGCGGTCTGCGCCCAGCGGAAGAACTTGTAGCGCTCGGCGTTGCGCTCGAACTCGATGCGCTGGTTGATCTCAAGCGCGTCCGGCGAGCCGAACGCGTCGACCATGACGGAGTGGTCGATGACGAGGTCGACCGGCACGAGCGGATTGATCTTTTTCGGATCTCCGCCGTTTTTCTTGACGGTCTCGCGCATGGCGGCCAGGTCGACGACGACCGGCACGCCGGTCAGATCCTGCAGCACGATGCGGGCGGGGATGAACGGGATTTCCTTGTCCTCGCGCTTCTGAGCCCAGTTCATGAGCTGCGAGACGTGGTCGGCGGTAATGCCGCGTCCGTCGAACTGGCGGATGGCGCCCTCGAGCAGGACTTTAATGGAGACAGGCAGCTTGGAGATGAATCCGTGTCCCTTCTCTTCCAGGCCTTCCAGGCGGTAGTACGTGTACGACTTGCCGCCGACTTCCAGCGTGGAACGGACAGAATACTGGTTCTGCAATGGCATCAGGCTTATGCTCCCCTCAGGCGGATTTGCAATTGATGAAACGAAAGTGTGGCTGCGGGAGCGTCGGGTGGGCGACTCCAGGCAGGCGTGAAACGCGGCCGGCCGGACATGACGAAGCGCCGGGGGGCGGAACTTCCGGCAAACAGGCATCGGTCAGGCATGGTTTCACACAGTAAAACTTCATTTCAAAAACCGCTTTAACCTTATTATAAACGGAACGGTGCGGATTCGTAAAGGGATGAAAGCTGAATCCAGAAGGCTTTCCCACCCGTATAAGAGCGTCATGGCCCGCTTAGTATTTGCAGTCGCAGGGCCGGATGATTATGATGTGGGGAACAGCAATACTTGGCATAATTGGAGGGAAGCCTTTTGGACCAAATCCAGCAGGAGCGCCAGGAAGAAGCGCGCTTCAACCGATTCCGCACCTTTTTCATCAACAACAAGTTCGTCCTGTTTCTGCTCGTCCTGCTTCTGGTCAGCGTCAACGTCTACGTCCTGGCGCATATCACGTTCATCTTCGCTCCGCTGATCGTCCTGGTGAAGACGGTGCTGCTGCCGCTCCTGCTGGCCGGAGTCGCCTATTATCTGCTCAATCCGCTCGTCGACTGGATGGAAAAGAGAGGCATGAAGCGAGGCTGGATCATCGCGGCGCTCTACGTCATCATCCTCGGCCTGCTGACGCTGCTCGTCACGATCGTCGTTCCCGTCGTCCGGGAGCAGATCCAGGGACTGATCGACAACGTGCCTGCCTATACGAAGTACGTGCAGGACACGTTCGCGCGCTATCTCGGCAACGATACCGTGACGGAGCTTCAACGGGAGTTCAACTTCGATCCGCAGCAGCTCGCCCGGGAGGTGTCCCAGCGCGCCGGCTCGATCGTGCAGACGACGCTGACCAACATCGGCGGCTTCCTCGGCACCGTGACGGAGTTCGTGCTCGCGCTCGTGACGCTGCCGTTCATCCTGTTTTACATGCTGAGGGACGGCCGCAGGCTGCCGGAGTTCATCCTCAAGCTGCTGCCGACGGGGCTGCGTCCGGAAACGCGCCGCGTGCTGAGCGAGTCCAATGACCAGATCAGCTCGTACATCCGCGGCCAGATCATCGTCAGCATCTGCATCGGCTGCCTGCTGTACGTCGGCTATCTCGTCATCGGGCTCGAGTACTCGCTCATCCTCGCCATCGTCGCCGCGTGCACGGCGGTCGTGCCGTACATCGGGCCGGCGATCGCGATCACGCCTGCGCTCGTCGTAGCGGCGTTCACCTCGCCGATCATGCTGCTCAAGATGATCGCCGTCTGGACGATCGTGCAGCTGATCGAGGGCAAGTTCATCTCGCCGCAGGTGATGGGCAAGTCGCTCAAGATCCATCCGATCACGATCATCTTCGTCATCCTGACGTCAGGCAAGCTGTTCGGCTTCCTCGGCATCATCCTGGCCGTGCCCGGCTATGCCGTGCTCAAGGTGTTCGTCACGCATCTGTTCCGCTGGTTCATGGTCAACTCCAAACTGTACGGACCCGAGCCGGAGTACAAGATTCTAGGCGTCAAGCGCGATAGCGACCTGCTGCCGTGACGGCATGAAAAAAGACGCTCCGCCTGAAAAGGCGGAACGTCTTTTTCTCATTCGCGCGGCCAGCGGCGGCGAGGCCGCTATTGCGCGGTAGGGCTATGCAGGCGGCTCAAATGGCTGCGCAGCAGGTAGGCTTTCCAGCGCGAGATCGGCACCCGCTTCGCCTCAGGGCCCTTGCTGCCGAAGTAGATCGTGTTGTCGACGATGTCGCTGATGAGGGAGGTATTGACGTAGCAGTCAGAGCTGAGCGGGTAAAAGGAGCCGCTCCGAAGGCGGCCGATCTGGTCGGCAGACAGTTTCTTTTTTATGTTGTAGTTGCTGCCGTGGAAGCTGACGAGGCCCGAGCTGCCGAGCCTGTAGTACAGAATGTCCGTTTCGACATCAAAGTCCTCGTAAACGTTGCGGTCCTTTAATGGCACGTTTTCCATTCCGTTTCCCCCTTGCAAATGCTGATTTATTGATAACGCTTACATATCATAGCACAGCGCGGCTTTTTTGGGAAGCGGGAGAACGGCTCCTTTCGCGTCCGCCGTAGGATTTCGCGCCCGGCTCTGGTATAATGGACTAATCCTTAACGTTCTAAAGAAAGCCGGTGAAGAATGAGCAGAGAGCATCTAGCGATCGAGACGTTCAATGAGGCCGCCGATCACATTCTCGATCTGCTGTCACGGCTTCTTCAGCTGAATACGCTGTTTATCGCCGTCAACGACGGCAGCACGAACCATATTATCCGGGCGTTCAACCGCGGCGAGCGGCTCGTCGAGGCCGGCAGCCTGCTGCCGCTCCCCGAAGCCTACTGCAGCCTCGTTCCCAACCGCCGCGGCGGACTCGTCGTCATCCCGAGCACGCGCAGCCATGCGTCCGCCTCCGCCATGGCGGTCACGGACGCGCTCGGCGACCGTTCGTTCGTCGGCGTGCCGATCCGGCTCGCCGACGGCACGCTCTACGGAACCCTCTGCGCGATGGACGAACCGGGCTACCCGGTCAGCAGCTGGGAGCTTCGCACGCTGAATTCGATGTCCGTCTTTTTATCCTATACGATCGATCTCGAGCGCGAGCATGAGCGCGAGCGGCGTCGCGGCGAGCGGCAGAAGCTGCGCAGGCAGCAGGCGGAGCTGCGGCTCAAGCGGCTGAGGGAGCGGCATCGCACAGCCCAGGCCAAGCTGGCTCAGAGCTCCGATCTGCTGGCCATGCTCAGCCACGAGATCCGCAATTCGCTCAACGGCACGATCGGCATGACCGATCTCATGCAGCAGAGCGGCACGACCGAGGAGCAGGACGTCTACCTCCGCTTCATGGAGGACAGCAACCGCAATCTGCTGCAGCTGCTCGACAACATCCTCGACTACAGCAAGCTGAACGAAGGCGAGGTGAGCCTGGAGGCGTTTCCGATCGATCTGCTGTCGGTCGTCGAGGACAGCGTCTTCCTGTTCGCTTCCCAGGCGCTCGCGAAGCGGCTCGAGCTGCTGATCGACGCGGAGGAGGAGCTGCCTCTCCTGTACGGAGACGCGGGCAAGATCCGCCAGGTGCTCCTCAATCTGCTCAGCAACGCGGTCAAGTTCACGGAGACGGGCAGCATCACGGTCCAGATCCGGTCGCAGCGCCTTCCTCAGCAGCCGGGCCGGCTGCGCGTAAGCCTGTCCGTCTCGGACACGGGCAGCGGCATGACGGAGGAGGAGCTGGAGCAGCTGTTCCACAAGTACAGCCGTCCGCATGAGGGCAAGCGGAAGCAGGAGGTCGGCACCGGGCTCGGCCTGTACATCTCCCGGCAGCTTGCGGAGCGGATGGAGGGCAGCCTGCGCGCGTCGAGCGTACCGGGCCGAGGCAGCGTCTTCACGTTCGAGATGATGCTCCGCGCGGAGCCGACGCCGCTCGTCCAGCTGAACCATGCGCCTGTCGCAGGGAAGAGGGCGCTGCTGCTCGACGGCAGCGAGGAGCTGCGGAGAATCGTCGGCAAGCAGCTGGAGCAATGGGGCGTAGCCGTAACCGGCTGCGCCGAGCCGGAGGAAGCGATGCGGGCGCTGGCCGCGGAGGGACGCTTCGACGTGCTGCTGGCTGACGAGAGCTTCGCCTCGTCGCAGGCGATGACGAGCCTCGTGGAGCGGGCCTCGGATTGCGGCCTTCCGCTCGTGCTGATGGCGCCGCTCGGCGGAGCTAGGCCGGCGGCGTCGGGACTGGAGCCGCGCACGATGCTGGTCAAGCCGATCCGGCGCTTCTTTCTGATCCATGCGCTTACGACTGCCTTCGAAGAAGGCGCCGCTGCGCGCTCGACCTGATTTTTCCTCCAAAAAAGGCTTTCCCGCATCCGGCGTCTCCAGCCGGATTGGGGAAAGCCTTTTTGACGATCGGACGGGCGGCCTCGCCGCTTCAGCAGGCGTCCCAGAGCCGGCGCACGTTCGCCATGCCGACCCGGGAGCCGAAGCGGCAGTCCTCCAGCCCTTCGAACTCGACGGAGATGTAGCCGTCGAAGCCGGAGGCCTTGATGGCGCGGATCGCCTCGGGCATGTCGATGTCGCCCTGGCCGACGATCGCGCCGCGCAGGAAATTGCCGGAGGCGGTCGGGAACCAGCCCTCGCCCGGAGGACGATGGGAAGGACGAAAATAGAAATCCTTCACATGCACGACCGAGGCGATCGGCAGGTTTTTCCGGACGGCCGAGACGGAATCCTCGTCGGCGCACATGAAGTTGCCGACATCGAGCGTCGTGCGGAAGTTCGGCCGGTCCACCGCCGAGACGAGCGCCTGCACGCGGTCGCTCGCCTGGATGAAGTAGCCGTGGTTCTCGACGCTCGTCGTGATGCCGGCGGCCGCAGCGTAGTCGGCGATCTCGCGGCAGGCGTCCGCCAGGCGCGGCAGCGAGCGGTTGAAGTTCTGGATCGAGCGGTCGTCGTCGCTCGCCACGTCATGCCGCATGAAGCGCGCGCCGAGCGCATGGGCGATGTCGACCTCGCGCTTGACGCGGTCGATCTCGGCGCGCAGCGCCTCGTCGGCCAGCCCCTGGAAGTTCGCGCCGACCGCATAGTTGGATATGTCGAGCCCGCGCGCGGCCGCATGCCGGGCGATTTGCCGGACGAGCTCCGGGCTGCCGGCCAGATCGTAGCCGAGCGGCACGATCTCGACATGCTCGCCGCCGTTGTCGGCGATGAAGTCGATCGCGTCCAGCACGGTCATCTCGCCCTTTTGCAAGGCGGCGTACAGGCTGTAGGTGCTGAGGCCGAGCTTCATGGGAACGTCACCTCGGCTCCCTTGGCGGCGGACTCGTAGATCGCGTCCAGAATCTTCATGACCTCGACGCCGTCCTCGATCGGACTGATCGGAGCCCGGCCGGTCATGACGCTGTCGACGAAGTGGTCGATCTCGCTCTGGAACGCGAGGTTCATCTGCATGCCCTTGCTGTCGGTCTGCGGATAGGCGTTGAGGATCGTATCATGCTTCTCGGTCACCATCACGACCTCGGGATCGATCTCGAAGCCGCCTTTCGTGCCGAACAGCTTGACGATGCCCTCGTCCTTGGAGGCGTGCAGCGAGAAGCTGACGTCGACGAGCAGCGAGGCGCCGTTGTCGAAGCGGATGAGCGCGTTCGCCATGTCCTCGACGTCGTTCAGCTCGGCGTTGTAGTCCGCCGCCTTGTAGCGCGACAAATATTTGACGCTGTCGCGGTTGCCGAGCTTGCTGTAGGCATTGGCGCTGACGGATCGCACCTTGGGGCGGCCCATCATGTACCAGCACAGGTCGATGACATGCACGCCGATGTCGATGACGGGCCCGCCGCCGGAGCGGGAACGGTCGGAGAACCATCCGCCCGGGTTGCCCATGCGGCGGATGTAGGACGCCTTGGCGAAGTACAGCTCGCCGAACTCGCCGCCGTCGACGAACGAGCGGAGCATGAGCGCGTTCGGATCGTAGCGCCGCACGAAGCCGACCATCAGCGTCTTGCCCGACTTGCGGACGGCTTCCTGCACGGCATAGGCTTCCTCGAGCTTGCGGGAAAGCGGCTTTTCGACGAGCACATGCTTGCCGGCCTCAAGCGCCGCGATGCTGATCTCCGCATGCGTGTCGTTCCAGGTGCAGATGCTGACCGCGTCGATCTCGGGATCGGCGAGCAGCTCCTTGTAGTCGGAGAACGCTTTGGCTGCGCCGTACTTGTCCGCCGCCGCCTGGGCGCGCTCGCGATTCAGGTCGCATACGGCGACAAGCTCGCAGCTCGGATTGGCCGCGTACGATTTGAGGTGGAACTCGGATATCGATCCTGCCCCGATGACGCCGATTCGGATGCTCATGCTTGCCTCACTCCTCGTTTGCTTGGTAACCTTGATATACGGAAAGTATAGCGGCGCGCGCGGCGGTTCGGCATGGGCGATCATGCGGACTATTTGGACAAATGTGCGGCGGCGCGGGAGCAACGGGAAGGAGCCGGTTGAAGAATATGGAACGTCCGCTGTCCCTGTTGGAGCCGATGAGCATGCCGGATCCCCGCTTTCCGGTCAAGCTCGGCAAGATGAAGGCGGCCGGGAAGGGAGCGACCTTGTTTCCGGCCCATTGGCACAACCATATCGAGGTGCTGCATTTCCTCTCCGGGCACGCGCGGGTGGAGGTCAACCATGTGCCGTTCGACGCCGGCCCCGGCGATGTGATGGTGTTCAACAGCAACGACATCCATATGGGACTGCTGAGCTCGGATGCGGTGGAGTACGACATCCTCATCGCCGATCTTGCGCTGCTGCAGAGCCAGTCCCCGGACGCCGCGGAGACGAAGTACATTACGCCGATGGCGCAGAACCGCATCCTGTTCTGCAACCGGATCAGCGGCGACGCGGGCCTGGCCGCGATTCTGGACCGGCTGGCGGAGGAGTTCCGCGAGCGCCAGCCCGGCTTCGAGCTGTCGGTCAAGTCGCAGCTGTACGCCATGCTGACGCTGCTGCTGCGCGGCTATGTGGAGCTGCGCCTGAGCGAGCAGGAGTCGTCGGCCCGGCTGCGCAATCTCGCGCGGTTCGAGCCGATCTTCGACTATATCGAGACGCACTATACAGAAGACATCACAGTGGAGGAGCTGGCTGCCAGAGCTTCGCTCAGCCGCTATCATTTCAGCCGGCTGTTCCGCCAGCTGACGGGACGGACGGTGACGGACTACGTGAACCGGATCCGCATCAACAAGTCCGAGTATCTGCTGCGCAGCAGCGAAAAGACGATCGCCGAAATCGCGATGGCCGCCGGCTACAACGACTTGAGCTACTTCAGCCGCATCTTCCGGCGCTACCGGGGCTACGCTCCGTCGGAGGCGAGAAGCCGCGGCGCGGCGGAGGCGCCGGCAGACTTGGATCCGCTGGCCCGCTAGAGCCGGGGAGGATGCGGACGAGGTGTTGAAAAGGAAAAACCCCCGTACGGGGGTTTTTCTCGTTATTTGATGTAGACGCCGCCGAACGGCAGCAGCTCGCGCAGCGTGCGGCGGATGAAGCCGCCTTTGTCCAGCAGCTCGGGCAGCGCGCGGTCGAACGAGCCGGTCTGGATGAGCGCGGAGCCGGTCCCGCGCAGCTCCCACTGCACGTTCATGTGCTGAGAGGCCAGCGGATTGCCGTAGACGGAGAGCCGGATGCTCGCGGACTCGGGAAAGGCGACAAGCGCGGAGGCGTCGATGAACAGCGGCTGCTCCTCGTCGAGATCGATTCGGGCGAGGCCGCCTGCGGTCAGGATGCCGATGGAGCCGGGACCGCTGAAGCGCATGCGGGTCAGCTCCTTCGTGATCCAGGCGGTCTTGAGCTTCTGGATGCGCGGCTTCAGCGCCATGCCGTCGCTGTAGAACATCACATGCCGGAAGTCGAACAGCAGATCGCTGCCGGCCGGGATGGCGACCGTCTCCAGGCCGAATCCGGGAGGCAGGCCGAGCAGCAGCTCGCTTGGCCCGCGCAGCAGGGAGCGGATCCATTTGCGCTTGCGGTAGATGCCGCCCGCGTCCATGATGCGGTCCTCGCGGCCGCGCCCCGCTCCCCGATACGCGAGGATCGCATTTGGATGCAGCACATGCAGCGCTTCGCCGGCCTCCAGCTCGACCCGCACATAGCCTTGGGGAGGCGGCGCGGTCGTCTTCATGAAGCGGCCCCTCCGCCGCTGCGGCTCTGCGCGCGATAAGCCCGGTAGCGCCAGATGCGGACGGCCGCGATGTAGCCGAGAAACGCCGAGGAGAGGACGAGCACGGTCCAGGCGATGCCTCTCTTGATGGCGGCGCTTCGCTCCGCGGCCTGATGGAGCTCCGCCTCGAGCGCGGCATTCCGCTCCTGCAGCTGCCCGTTCTGCTCCTGGTAGGCTTCGTTCTGCCGCATCAGCTCCTGCTGGCGCTGCTCGAGCTCGGCTTGCTTCCGCGAGTAGTCCTCCTGCAGCTTCCGCTGCTGCTCCTCCAGGCGCGCGACCGATTCGCTATACTGCTTCTGCAGCTCCTCGACCTTGGCCGGAGTGTCGTAGATCTCCTTGATGTTGCTCCAGATGCCGGCGTGCGCCTGCGGCAGCGGCGCGGCCAGGACGACGATGGCGGCCGCGGCCGCCGTCAGCGCCGCGCGGCGGCATGTCCGGATGATGTCGACACGATTCCTCATGCTTCGCCTCCCCTCCTATTCCCCGGGAAATACCTGCTCTACAAGTATATCAATTGTGTACCCTTTCTGTAAGAGATTGGCGCAGCAAGTCGAATGGTCGCCTGCGGCAGAGACGCGCGCGCTGCGGGCGAGCTTGGCCGCGGATGCGGGGGGAAGCCCGGCCCTGGCCTCCGAAAACGGTCGCTGGACGAATTGTAGGAATGGGTAGATTATGGTATGGTCACAAAAAATAGACCCCGGGACGGGGGAAAAGAGGCGACTCGTTTGGCTAACAACAGCGGCATCTTTTATATCGGCGCCTATGGAGAGGCGGCGGAGCCGACCATCTACGGCTGCCGGCTCGACGAAGAGAGCGGCAGGCTGGCTGTATTCCAGCGGCTGGCCGGCGTCGAGCAGGCCTCCTTTCTGGCGGCGCATCCGAATGGAAGCATCCTGTACGCCTGCAGCGAGGTCGGCAAGACGCGCGGCAAGCCGGGCGGCTCCGTGCATGAGCTCGCGATCGACGGCGCCACCGGCGAGCTCGAGGCGCTCGGCAGCCAGCTGACGCACGGCGAGCATCCTTGCTATGTCAGCGTCTCTCCGGAGGGAGCCTCGCTCTATGCGGCCAACTACAGCGGCGGCAACGCGGCTGTGTTCCCGCTCTCGTCAGCCGGGCGGCTGGAGGAGCCGGCATCGGCCGTCATCGAGAATCCGGGCGAGCTCGGCCCGATGACGAGCCGCCAGAACAAGGCCCATGCGCACAGCATCGGACCGATTCCGGGCACGCCGTTCGTTTATGTCGCCGATCTGGGCACGGATACGGTCTACATCCACCGGCGCTCGGTCGACGGACGCTCGCTGCTGCGGACATCGGCGCTGCGCGTCGAGCCGGGCTCCGGACCGCGCCATGCGGCGGCTCGCGAAGGCTCACCCTACATGTACATCATCGGCGAGCTGGACTCCCATGTGACCGTCGCGAGGCTCGGCGAGGACGGCTCGCTGGAGCCGGTGCAGCGCCTGTCCGCCCTGCCGGAAGGCTTCGCCGGGGAAAGCTGGGCGGCCGACATCCATCTGTCGGCGGACGGCCGCTTCCTGTACGTGTCCAACCGCGGCCATGACAGCATCGCCGTGTTCGAGGCGGATGCGGCGGACGGCACGCTGCGGCTGATCCAGCATGAATCGACCGGCGGCAGCTACCCGCGGAACTTCGCGCTTTCGCCGGACGGGGGCTGGCTGCTTGCCGCCAATCAGAACAGCGGCAGCGTGAACGTGCTGCGCCGCGATCCGCAGACGGGCCTGCTGCAAGGGACGGATTCCGTTCTGAGCCTGCCCTCTCCGGTCTGCATCCGTTTCCTGTAGCCATTCATTTTCAAGTTCAACCGAAAGGAAGTCCTGTCCATGTCCGCTTCGCAAACGGCCCGGATCGGCGCGGCGCGCACCGGAACCGTCTATGCGATCCTCATCGCCATCAGCGTGGTCCATATGCTCAACGACTCGATGCAGTCGGTCATCCCCGCGCTGTTCCCGATCTTCCAGGATACGCTGCACATCAGCTACACCCAGATCGGGTGGCTGACCTTCACGCTGCAGATGACCTCCTCGGTCATGCAGCCCGTCGTCGGCCTGTTCTCGGACCGCCGGCCGTCCCCTTGGCTGCTCGTCGGAGGCATGATCATGAGCATGATCGGCATCGCCGGGCTGGCCTACGCGCCGAGCTTCGGGTGGCTCGTGTTCTTCATCCTGTTCGTCGGGCTCGGCTCGGCCGTGTTCCACCCGGAGGGCTCGCGGGTCGTCTACTTCGCGGCCGGCAGCCGCCGCGGCTTCGCCCAGTCGATCTACCAGGTCGGCGGCAACTTCGGCCAGTCGCTCGCGCCGCTCATGACGATTTTGATCTTCATCCCGCTCGGCCAGCAAGGCGCGATCTGGGGCACGCTGCTCGCCGTGGCGGGCATCCTCGTCCTGCTCAAGGTCGTGCCGTGGTACAGCCGCCAGCTGGCGGAGCACGGCAAGCCGGTCAAGAAAGCCGCCGTGCCGCGCGGCGAGCTGTCGGCTGACGCGCGCAAGCGGAAAAAGCTCGTCGCGCTGGCGCTGGCGCTGCTCATTACGCTCGTTTTCGCGCGCTCGTGGTACGGGGCGGCGATCGGCACGTTTTATCAATTCTACCTCATCCACGACTACGGCCTCACCAAGCAGGCGGCGCAGGTGCCGGTGTTCCTGTTCATGATCTTCGGCGTCGTCGGCACCTTTTTCGGCGGGATCGTCTCGGATAAAATCGGAGCGAAGCGCATGATGCTGCTGTCGCTGCTCGGAGCGGCCCCGTTCGCGCTGCTGCTGCCGCATCTGCCGCTGATCGCGATGTATCCGTTCGCCGCGCTGCTCGGCCTCGTGCTGCAGTCCGGCTTTTCCGTCAGCGTCGTGTATGCGCAGGAGCTTCTGCCGGGACGCGTCGGCATGGCTTCGGGCCTGATCACGGGACTCGCCTTCGGCATGGGCGCGCTCGGCGCCGTCGTGCTCGGCCGGCTGGGCGACCTGTACGGCTTGCAGAGCATGATGTTTTGGACCAGCGTGCTGCCGCTTGCCGGCGTGCTCGCGGTGTTCATGCCCGGCGGCGGCAAGCCGCAGAAAGCGGGCTGAGCCAAGCTTCGGCCAGACGCAAAACAAAGGACGAAGCGGAACCGATCGGTTCTGCTTCGTCCTTTTGCGTTTTGCCGCTGAACGGCTGAGGAGTGGGGGGCGTGGCCGTTTGGGTTCTAGCTTAAGAGAAGGCCTTGCCGCGGCGATCCCAGGCCAGCATCGCGCAGGCGAGCAGGAGGCCGAGCAGCGAGAACGCGGCTGCCGTCCACGGGAGCACGCTGTAGTCGTAGGCGCCGGAGGAGAGCTCGAAGCGGACGACGATCCAGCCGCCGAAAAAGGCGCCGAAGGCGTTGCCGAAGTTCAGCACGGCGTGGTTGGACGTGGAGGCGAGCGCCGGCGCGTCCTTGGCGAGCGTCATGATGCGCACCTGCAAGCCCGGCATCGAGGCGAACGAAGCCGCGCCCCATAGGAAGACGACGGCGAGCGTCGCCGCAGGCGTCGTGTCGACGAGGCCGAGCAGGGCGAGCAGCAGCGCTTGCGCCAGGAACGAGCCGATGACGGTCGGCATGAGCGCGCGGTCCGCCAGCTTGCCGCCGATCATGTTGCCGAGCGTCACGCCGCAGCCGAACAGCACGAGCACCCACGGGACGATGCCCTCGGACATGCCCGTCACGTCAGTGAGCAGCGGCTTGATGTAGCTGAACAGCGCGAACAGGCTGCAGCAGCCCATCGCGCCGGTGAGCAGCGCCAGTCCGAGCTTTGGCTGCAGCAGCGCGCGGATTTGGCGGGCCGGGCTTGTATCTTCTTCCTGCTTGACGGAAGGAATCAGCACGACCAGGCCGATCAGCGTGACGACGCCCATGACCGCGACGGCGACGAAGGACATCCGCCAGCCGAGCTCCTGGCCGATGAACGTGCCGAACGGCACTCCGAGGACGTTGGCGATCGTCAGTCCGGCCATCATGACCGAGACCGCTCCGGCCTTGCGCTGGGCGGAGACGAGGCTGGAGGCGTAGACCGCTCCGATGCCGAAAAACGTGCCGTGCGCCAGCGAGGTGAAGATGCGGGCCGCCAGCAGGATGCCGTAGGTAGGAGCGAGCGCTGCGGCGGCGTTGCCGGCGATGAAGAGCACCATGAGCAGCGAGAGCAGCAGCTTTTTGGGAAATCGTGCCGTGGCGAGCGCCAGCACCGGCGCGCCAATGCCGACGCCGAGCGCGTAGCCCGTAATCAGGTTGCCCGCCTTCGGCACGCTGACGCCGAGATCGGCCGCGACTTCGGGCAGCAGGCCCATGATGACGAATTCCGTCATGCCGATGGCGAAGGCCCCGGCCGTGAGGGAGTAGAGGGAGAGCGGGAACCGTTCCTTGCCGCCGCGAGGCAGCGAAGCATCGGCTGACTGGACATGTTGCATGGATGTGCGTCCTTCTTTCTGGATGAGTGTGGAAGCCGGATGAAGCTTGCTTTTTGATATCAGCTTCCGACAGTATAGCAGATTCCGATGCGCTGAAAAGGCCCGATCGGCCGCCGCGAAAAAAGCAAGCGCTTGCTTTTTCGCGGCGGCGGTCAGACTAAAAGCCGGGCTCATCTAATCGAGGAGCGCCGGCTTTTGAGGGTTGCGCAGGAAGTCGAACATGAGCGCGAGCTGGACGGGCGTATTGCGTCCGAGCGACAGCGGAGGAAGCTCGCTCTCGCCGAAAAAGGCGGCCTCGCTCGTCTCCACGCCTCCGCCCGCCTCGCCGCCGATAATTTCGCAAAGAATGAACAGCTTATAGATATGGCGGGCATCCGGAGGATGGTCCTGCTTGAGCCGGTCCAGCACGGCGAGCAGGCGGACCGCCCGCGTCTCGAAGCCGCTCTCCTCGCGGATTTCCTTGACGACGTTCTCCTTCGGGGACAGGCCGATCTCGGCCCAGCCGCCCGGCAGGCACCAGCGGCCGTCGGACTTCTCGCGGACGAGCAGCAGCTTGCCTTCCCGGAACACGACGCCGCGCACGTCGACCTTCGGCGTCGCGTGCCCCTCCTCGGAGGCGAAGCTCAGTTCGATGTCCGCCTCGCCCGCGCCGGTATGCTCGCTCATAATCCTTACGCTCAGCGCCCGCAGCTGCTCGAAGCGCTCCACATCGTAGACATCCTTGCCATAGGCAAGGCCGGTTTGCGCGATCGCCTGCATCTCTCTCGCCCAGGACAGCCATTTCGGCTCCATTAGCGGCCGCCTCCTTTTTCACGGACCGGCGCATCGCCGGGCCCTCGTCTCTCGGTTTATTCCAGCCGCGGAGGACAATTCCTGCCTCGTCCGACGATCCGGCGTACGAAACGACAAATGTCCATATGCGAAAGCGTTTTGCTCATGGACGAAGCAACTCGGAAAGACCGATAATGAAAAGGATGAGGGCAGCTCTTCTCTTTTGACCGAAGATGGACTTGCCCGGAATTTATCGAGGAAGGAAGATGTCCGATGAAGGCCGCGATCCATTACGACGCCGACCGCCGTTTGTTCCATCTGCAGGGAGGCGCGGTCAGCTACGTCGTTGAACTCATAGAAGGCAGCTATCCCGCTCATGTCTACTGGGGGCCGAGGCTCGCAGCAGCGTCCCCGCAGCTCGGAACGGCGTTCCGGGAACGTCCCTCGTTCTCCCCGACCTTGCTGCAGGCGCGCCCCGAGCTGACGCTCGATACGCTGCCGCAGGAATACCCGGCGCATGGCGCGGGCGACTTCCGCGCGCCGGCCTATGAGGCGCGTCTCGCCGACGGCACCTCGGTGACGGAAGCCGTCTACGAGAGCCACCGCATCCTCGGCGGCAAGCCCGCGCTGGCGGGACTGCCGGCCGTTTACGCCGAGTCGGAGGACGAGGCGCTCACGCTCGAGCTGACGCTGCGCGATGCGTACAGCGGGCTCGCCGTCATCCTTTCCTACACCGTGTTCGCGGAGCATGCCGCGGTCGCCAGGTCGGTCCGCTTCGCGAACGGCGGCAGCGAGCCGCTGGAGCTGGAGGCGGCGCTGAGCGCCAGCGTCGACTTCAAGACGTCGGACTACGACTTCCTGCATCTGGACGGACGCTGGGCGATGGAGCGGGGCATCAGCCGCTCTCCGCTGCAGCCGGGCACCCAGTCGATCGGCAGCCGCCGGGGCTCGAGCAGCCACAACCACAATCCGTTCTTCGCGCTGCTCGGCCGTCGGGCCGACGAGGAGCAGGGCGACGCGTACGGCTTCAGCCTCGTCTACAGCGGCAGCTTCCTCGGCCGCGTCGAGACGGAGCAGTACGGCATGTCGCGCGCTCAGATCGGCATCCATCCGGACGGCTTCTCCTGGCGGCTCGAGCCGGGAGCGGAGTTCCAGGCGCCGGAATGCGTGCTCGTCTACTCCGCCGAAGGACTTGGCGGCATGTCGCGGACATATCATCGGCTGTACCGCTCCCGCCTGTGCCGGGGCGAGTTCCGGGACCGCGAGCGTCCGGTGCTCGTCAACAACTGGGAGGCGACGTATTTCAACTTCACGGCCGACAAGATCGCCGCGATCGCCCGCGAGGGCGGCAAGCTCGGCATCGAGCTGTTCGTCCTCGACGACGGCTGGTTCGGCCGGCGCGACCGGGACGACAGCTCGCTCGGCGATTGGAAGGTCGACCTGAACAAGCTGCCGGAAGGGCTCGGAGATCTCGCGGAGCGCGTGCGCGCGGAAGGGCTGCAGTTCGGCCTGTGGTTCGAGCCGGAGATGGTCTCGCCCGACAGCGACCTGTACCGCCAGCATCCGGACTGGTGCCTGCATGTTCCGGGCCGCCGCCGCAGCGAAGGACGCCGGCAGCTGATCCTCGACTTCTCCCGCGAGGAAGTCGCCGATGCGATCGCCGAGCAGATCGAGAGCGTGCTGGCAAGCGCGCCGATCACCTACGTCAAATGGGACATGAACCGCAACATGACGGAGATCGGCTCCGCCGCGCTGCCGCCGGAGCGTCAGCGCGAGACGGCGCATCGCTACATGCTCGGCCTGTACCGCGTGCTGGACCGGATTACGGCCAAGTTCCCGCATGTGCTGTTCGAAAGCTGCTCCGGCGGCGGCGGCCGCTTCGATCCCGGCATGCTCTACTACATGCCGCAGACGTGGACGAGCGACAATACCGATGCCGTCAGCCGCTTGCGCATCCAGTACGGCACGAGCGTCGTCTACCCGATCAGCTCGATGGGCGCTCATATTTCCGCCGTGCCGAACCACCAGGTCGGCCGCGTGACGAGCCTCAAGATGCGCGGAGACGTGGCGATGAGCGGCAATTTCGGCTATGAGCTGGACCTGACCAAGTTCAGCGAGGAAGAAGCCGCGCTCGCGGCGGCCCAGGTCGCCTTCTACAAGGATATCCGGAGCCTGGTGCAGTTCGGCGATCTGTACCGCCTGCTGAGTCCTTTCGAAGGAGAGGACGCCGCCTGGATGATCGTCTCGCCGGACCGCCGCGAAGCGATCGCGTTCCATTTCCGCGTGCTGGCCCAGCCTAACCCGCCGATCGGCTGGCTGAAGCTGCGCGGGCTCGACCCTGCGCTCGAGTACGAGGCGGTCGAGATCGACCTGGCCAGCCCCGGCGCAGGCGAGTCCTTCCGCGTCGGCGGCGATGTCCTGATGCATGCCGGCCTCGCGCTTGCGGACCGCCCGGGCGACTTCCAAAGCCTCGTCTGGCGGCTGCGCGCCTAGGGCCGGCTCCGGGGTCCCGACTCCGGCCTCGCGGCTTCCGACGCCCAAGCTCCCGGCGTCTCGTCTCTCAGAGTCCAGGCTCCTGCCACCCGAGCCCCCGACTCCCCCGACACCTATTCCGACCTTCCCGTTTCACCGCTCCGCGCTTCGGGTAATGACCCGTATACATGGCGCGGAGGAGCGGACTTCTCCGAACCGGCAGCATGCCGGGCAAGCAGCCTTCAACCGCTGCCTGCCCCGCGGCTGTCGGTTTGTTTTTGGATGCGGCGACGGAAGGAAACAGAGGATGGACGTGGAATTATAATCCAGAACAGTTATTGATTTGTCGATTTTTGTTATGCCTAATGTCGATTGATACTGACAGACGGCGAAACGAGTCGAAACCAATCGTTCGGGAGGGGAATCGGAAATGGTCATCCAAGTGGGAAGAGGAGGCTCGGCTCATGTGCCGGATGCGGAGGCCGGAGCTCTGGCGGGGCTCGTCGCGGATCGAATGACGCGGGAGGCGCTGCCGTTCGAGCCGGCGAGGCCGGCGGCTCGGTCGCTGGCGGGCTCGGGAGGACTGCTGCTCGGCGACCGCGAGGCGGAGAGCCATCCGCTGGCGTCGCTGCAGGAGGCGCTTTGCCGGCTGCTCGGCGAAGACTTCGACATGCAGGCGAGCGACAGCTATGGCCTGCTCGAAGACGACATGCCGGCCGACCAGTCGCTGATCGTCGCCTGCAGCGACCGTTGGGAGCGGCCGCTGTCCGATCGGCAGGCAGCCGGCCTCGCCCGGTTCGTCGAGCGCGGGGGCGGGCTCGTGCTGCTCCATTGCGGAATTTCGCTCGCCTCTCATCCGCTGTTGGAGCATCTCGCGGGCGCGCGCTGCGAGGAGCATCCGGAAGGGCGCTTGCTCAGCTTCGATCCGGTCGTCGGCAAGGCGGGGGTGCATCCGGCCGTCCAGGACCTCGAGCCGTTCGAGCTGACCGACGAGCCGTACCGGTACTCGTTCCGGCCGTCGATGGACCGCGAGGTCATCCTCGAGTACGTGCTGGGCGGAGTGCGCCGTCCTGCCGCCTGGGCGCATCGGGTCGGCCGGGGCCGCGTCGTATCCATCATGCCGGGCCATAGCTCCGACTCGCTGCGGCATCCGCAGCTGCAGCGGCTGATCCGCCGCAGCTCGCTGTGGGCGGCTGGGCGGATCTGATTCGCCGGAATCGTCCGCGAAGTTCGCAAACATAGCTCCAGCGGCTTCTCCAGCCGCTGGAGCTAATTTTTTTTCAGCGCCCTTCGATTTCTCTATCACGATAAGAAAGTTCGGTGTCGATACCTATACTACTGCACGAAAGTGCAATCGACTATCGACAAAAGCGAGGGCTCATCATGGCTTCAACACCATCCGGCATCAACCGTCAAAACCAGTCTCCCTTAATCGGCAAGCTGTTCCAGCGAGGAGCGGGGCAAGCGGCCGGCGAGGCCGACCACGCCTACCTGGAGCTGCGCAAGCGAAACCAGACGGTGCTGGCCATCGTCAGCTCGAACGTCCTGCTGCTGGGCGCAATGATGATCGCCTTCAGCTCGACCTTGGAGTTCACCCTCAAGATGCTGCTGCCTACGGCCGTCGGCATGGCGCTGCTCTGGGGGGCGCATGCGCTGCGCGTGCTGGAGAGGGCGATCCCGATCGCCGTGCTCATGCTGGTCGGCTACTTGGCGGCGACGGGCATCCAGGACAGTCCCGACGATCCGCTGAACGCGCTGAGCGCCTTCTACCTGATGGCCATCGGCATCATGTACAACAGCCGGCTGTCGCTCGCCTACGGCACGCTGAGCGGGATATTCATCATTTTGTACAAATATCTGGCTTTCCCCGCGGCTGATTCGGCTGGCGAGTCCCATCTGGTCTACTTCCTGTTCTACTTCGTGCTGGCGGCGGTCACGATGATCGCCCAGTCGGAGATCGGCCGCTCGATCTTCCGGCGCGCGCTCGGCCTCCAGGAAGCGGCCCAGCAGCAGCTGCTCAAGGAGCAGGAGCGCGAGCGGATGACGCTTGAGACGGTCAAGACGTTGTCGGACAGCATGGGCCGCATCCGCGAGAACGGCCGCGAGAACGACGCCTCCTTCCAGGAAATGAACACCGCGTTCCAGGAGCTGACGTCCGGCGTCACGACCCAGGCCGAGACGATGGGAGAGATCTCCTCGCGGGTGAGCGAGTCGATGCACCAGATGGAGCGGATGATGGGCACGCTCGGCTCGATGGTCGGCCAGATCGAGGTGACGGGCGGCTCGTCCGCCGAGGGCGCGCGCATCGTCGGCGAGCTTAGCCGCACGATCGGCGAGTTCCGGGCAAGCATGGAGGAGCTGCAGGAGAGGTTCGACGGGCTGAACGAGACGATCCGGGGCATCCTGCCGTTCACGGCCTCGATCCAGGACATCGCCCGCCAAACGAACCTGCTGTCGCTCAACGCCAGCATCGAGGCGGCGCGCGCCGGCGAGCATGGAGCGGGCTTCGGCGTCGTGGCGGCCGAGATCCGCAAGCTGGCGATGACGGCCGGCGATACGGCCGACCGGATGACCGGCAGCCTCGAGGAGGCCGCCGTCCGTACGGAGCAGTCTCGCGAGGCGATGCGCGAGAACGTGCTGCGCATGGAGGAGAGCCTCGGCCATGTGGAGGCGACCAGCGCCGCGTTCGACGGCATCCGCCAGTCCGTCGAGTCGCTGCAGTCGGATGCGGCGCGGATCGGCGTGGAGATGGACGCGGTCAGCGCCTCGAGCGGAGATGTCGAGGAGCGGGTGAGCGACTTCGCCGCGGTCGTGCAGCAGTCGTCGGCGACGCTCGAGGAGCTGCTGGCTACGGTCGAGACGCTCGTCCGCCAAAACACGCAGCTGCAGTCGAGGATCGAAGAGTCCGAGGCGGCGCTTCGCCAGCTGTCGGCAGCAGGCTGACGCCTGGTGCCGTCCGCTGCCGGGCATGTCGAGCCGGCAGCGTCGATTCCATGAACGCGACAGAGGGTGTCCCGAAAGCCTTGGCTTAGGGACACCCTCTTTATAAATGGGTTAAACACAAAAAAATCTTCCTCTGGCAAGATGCAGGCATCACCCCGTCATCGGCCAAAGAGGAAGATTTTTTGTGCATCCAATCGGCCGGCGCGGACCATCCAAGGTCCAAATGTGCCTTGGATCCGGCCCGCCGGCCGGGAGCCGGACCATCCAAGGCAGGAATGTGCCTTGGATCCGGCCCGCCGGCCGGGAACCGGACCAACCAAGGCAGAAATATGCCTTGGATCCGGCCCGCCGGCCGGGAACCGGACCAACCAAGGCAGAAATGTGCCTTGGATCCGGCCCGCCGGCCGGGAACCGGGCCATCCAAGGCAGAAATGTGCCTTGGATTCGGCCCGCCGGCCGGGAACCGGGCCAACCAAGGCAGAAATGTGCCTTGGATCCGGCCCGCCGGCCGGGAACCGGACCAACCAAGGCAGAAATGTGCCTTGGATCCGGCCCGCCGGCCGGGAACCGGACCTTTTTTGCGATCGGGATGGGAATCTGCGGCTCTCCCGGCTCCCCGGCCAAACAATCAATAGCCGTCGGTGCGGTGGCCGAAACGGTCGGCCAGCTCCTGGCCCTGGCGCATCGACTCGTTGCCGAGATGCTCCGGCGCCGCCGCTTCGGCGCGGGCGAGCGCCTCGGCGACGCGCTTGCCGTAGTCGGCGTCGGCTTCCTTGAAGTAGCCGATCATCTTGTCGCGGACGACCGGACGGCACATCTTGAGCGCATCGACGAGGTTTTTGACCAGCTCGTCCCGCTCCCACGGCTCGAACTTGCGATACGTATCCCCCGCCTGGCCGAAATCGTTCGTCCGTCCGATCTTCTCGCGCACGAGCCTCGCATCGTACGCCGGCTCGTGCTCGGCGCCGGATGGACGGGCTTCCGTCAGCCCGCCCAGGCTGGACGGCTCGTAGTTGACATGCGGGTTCTGCCCGGGCGCGAGGTCGACTTTGTATTCCATTTGGCCGTCGCGCTGGTTCGTGGCGACCGGAGCCTTCGGCGCGTTGATCGGCAGCTGCAGGTAGTTCGTGCCGACGCGGTAGCGCTGCGTGTCCGAGTAGGAGAAGGTGCGGCCCTGCAGCAGCTTGTCGTCGGAGAAGTCCAGGCCGTCGACGAGCACGCCGGTGCCGAACGCCGCCTGCTCAACCTCGGCGAAGTAGTTTTCCGGATTGCGGTTCAGCGTCATCTTGCCGACCGGCAGGAACGGGAACTTTTCCTGCGGCCACAGCTTCGTCGGGTCGAGCGGATCGAAGTCGAGCTCGGGATGCTCGCCGTCCTCGAGAATCTGCACGTTCAGCTCCCACTCCGGATAGTCGCCGCGGTCGATCGCCTCGTACAGGTCCTGCGTCGCATGGCTCGTATTTTTCGCCTGGATCGCCTCGGCCTCGTCCTGCGTCAGGTTTTTGATCCCCTGCTTCAGCGGCTCCCAGTGGTACTTCACGAGATAGCCGACGCCATCCTGGTTGACCCACTTGTACGTATTCACGCCCGAGCCCTGCATCTGCCGGTAGTTGGCCGGGATGCCCCAGGGGGAGAACAGGAACGTCACCATATGCGTCGCTTCCGGCGAGTTGGAGAGGAAGTCGAACATGCGCTCCGGATCGTTCAGGTTCGTCACCGGATCGGGCTTGAACGAATGCACCATGTCGGGGAACTTGAGCGGGTCGCGGATGAAAAAGATCTTGAGGTTGTTGCCGACGAGATCCCAGT
This sequence comes from Paenibacillus sp. B01, assembly GCF_009649995.1. Lineage (NCBI taxonomy): Bacteria > Bacillati > Bacillota > Bacilli > Caryophanales > Paenibacillaceae > Paenibacillus > Paenibacillus sp. B01. The sequence continues at coordinate 1,328,656 of NZ_CP045802.1, forward strand.
TGCCGTCCTCGGTGTAGAACTTGACGGCAAAGCCGCGCGGATCGCGCAGCGTCTCCGGCGAATGTCCGCCGTGCACGACCGTGGAGAAGCGGACGAATACCGGCGTCTGCTTGCCTTTTTCCTGGAACAGCTTGGCCCGCGTGTACTTGGAGACCGGCTCGCTGCCGACCGTGCCGTAGGCCTCGAAGACGCCGTAGGCGCCTGCTCCGCGCGCATGCACGACGCGCTCCGGCACGCGCTCGCGGTCGAAATGCGAGATCTTTTCGATGAAATGGTAGTTCTCCAAGGTCGACGGACCGCGGTCTCCGACCGTGCGGATGTTCTGGTTGTCCGTAATCGGGTGGCCCTGCCGGTTCGTCAGCGTCCGATCGGCTTCGCTGCCCTGCTTGTTCGGGTCCAAATGGCCCACATCCTTTCTTTGCCTGTTTGCTCCCGGTTTATTTTGGCAAAGAAAGGTTAATTTATGCGAGCGGGATCAAAATGGCGGCTGGCTCGATTTGGTGTGGACATGCCATGCGTTTTTCGATAAATTTGTATTCTGTATTTTGTATTTTACTTAGCGAACGGTCGGAGGACATCATGATGGACAAACAACCAAAGGAAACCGCTTTGGGACAAAGCAAAAAAGCCGAGCGCTTCACGTCGTCCGGCTTCATCCTGGCGGCGATCGGCAGCTCGGTCGGGCTCGGAAACATGTGGAAATTCCCGTATATTACGGGCTTGTACGGAGGAGCGGCGTTTTTCCTGCTGTTCATCGTCTGCCTGATCCTCGTCGGGCTGCCGGTGCTGCTCGCCGAGATGACGATCGGCCGGGGCGGACGCGGCAACGCCGCCAGCTCCTTTTACAACCTGACCGGCAACAAGCAGTGGAAATGGTTCGGCTTCATGTCCGTCGTGACGGCGTTCCTGATCATCTCCTACTATGGCGTCGTCGCTGGCTGGACGCTCCAGTACACGGTCGACTCCGTCATCGGCTCGCTCGGCAAGGGCACGAACTTCGACCAGCACTTCATCGACTTCGCGGCAGGCGGCTGGCCTGTGTTCTGGCAGCTCGTCGTCATGATCGTCTGCGGCATCATCGTTGGCAAGGGCATCTCGGGCGGGATCGAGAAGTTCAACAAGATCCTCATCCCCGGCTTCCTGATCATCCTGCTCGTGCTGATGGTCCGCGCGCTGACGCTGCCGGGAGCGGCGGAGGGCGTCGACTTCTTCCTGAAGCCCGACTTCTCCGTGCTGACCGGCGAGTCGGCGCTGATCGCGCTCGGCCATGCGTTCTTCTCGCTGTCGCTCGGCATGGGCTGCATGCTCACCTACGGCTCCTACGTGCAAAAGGAGCAGTCGCTCGGCAAGGCGACCGTCGCGATCGGCGTCGGCGACCTCGGCTACGCGCTGATCGCGGGCCTGATCATCTTCCCGACGATCTTCTCCTACGGCATCGAGCCGCAGAAAGGCGTGGGCCTGGCTTTCATGGCGCTGCCCGCCTCGTTCTCGCAGATGCCGCTCGGCTCGTTGTTCGGCGGCCTGTTCTTCCTTCTGCTGGCGATCGCGGCGCTCACCTCGGCCGTCTCGATCCTCGAGGTGCCGGTCGCCTATGCGATGCACTATTGGAAATGGTCGCGCCGCAAGGCGGCGGCGATCATCGCCGCGGTCAGCTTCCTGCTCGGCGTTCCCGCCGGGCTGTCCGTCGCCGGTCCGCTCAGCGGCTGGACGCCCTTCGGCAAGTCGATCTTCGACTGGTTCGACTTCACGACCGCCTATGTGCTCATGCCGCTCGGCGGCCTCGCCGTGACGCTGTTCACCGGCTACGCGTGGAAGCGTGCCGGCGAAGAGGCCGGCCTGACCGGCTTCTGGTACCGGGCCTGGATGTTCTGCCTGCGTTATGTCGCGCCGCTGCTCATCCTGGCGGTGCTCCTGTATTCGATCTTCGTCAAGCCGGTCTGAGCCGGTTCAAATGCCAAAAAGCGGCTTCGCTCCTGTCCGGTCCGGACAGGCGGCGAAGCCGCTTTATTTTCGGCTGCGGAGCGAAGAGGCGCCGCGGGCGGTGCCGCCGCTCGGGGAGCGCGTTTACGCCTCGCCGGCCTTGACGCGGGCGAGGAAGCCTTCCGCGGCTTGCCAGGCCGCGCCGCGCACGGCCGAGCCGTCGCCGAGCTCGGCGAAGCGGACCCGCGCCTGGCGGCGGTGGAACGGCAGCGCGCGCGCCTGCACCTCGCGCTGCACGGCCGGCTCCAGCCAGCGGGCCGCCATGCTGAGGCGGCTGCCGATGAGCACGGCCTCGGGATTGAACACGTTGATGATCGTGGCGATGCCGATGCCGAGGTACGAGCCGATCTCGTCCCAGATGCGCAGCGCCTCGGGATGTCCCTGCTCGGCGAGCTGCGCGAGCTCCTCGAGGCTGCCGCAGCCGATCGCGGCGGCGGCCTCGAGCGCCGCCTGCTCGGAGGCGAAGCGCTCCCAGCAGCCGCGGTTGCCGCAGCGGCAGGCGGGACCGTCGAATTGGATGGACAGATGCCCGAGCTCGCCGGAGAAGCCGGACGCGCCGCGGTACAGCTGGCCGTCCAGCACGAGGCCGGTGCCGATGCCCATGCCCGCGCTCACATAGACGAGATGGCGGATGCCGGCGGCGGCTCCGAAGATGCGCTCGCCTTGGGCGCCGAAGTTGGCCTCGTTGTCGGCATGCACCGGCACGCCGAACCGCTCCTCCAGCCGGCGCGCGACCTCAGTCGGCTCCCAGTCCATATGCGGCGCGAGCAGCAGCGAGCCGGCGCCGTCGACGATGCCCGGCAGGCCGATGCCGATGCCGACGACGCCGTAGGGCTGCGGAGGCTGCTTCGGCAGCAGCTCCTCGATGAAGCCGATCAGCTGCTCCATGACGCTGCGGCCGCCGGCGGCCTCCATCGGCCGCCGCAGCTCGGCCAGCACTTCGCCGCGCAGGTCGGCGCGCACGCCCATCAGATAGGTGGCGCCGACGTCGATGCCGATCGCGCAGCCGGCCGAGGCGCGGAACTCCAGCATGACGGGCTTGCGGCCGCCGCTTGAGGCGCCTTGGCCCGTCTCGGTCAGCAAGCCGCGGTCGAGCAGGTCCTGCACGAGCGACGATACGGTCGCCTTGTTGAGGCCGGTGCCGGCCGAGATCGCGGCGCGCGAGAGCGGCTCGCCCTTCAGCACGGCGTCGAGCGCGATGCCGGTATTGATGCGGCGGATGAGGGCGGGATCGCCGGTCGTCGTTGATTTCATTGCGGTCTCCTTCGGGTCGAAGCGGCTGCAGCCGCTTTTCGTTCTGCACACTACGATACCATGTCCTCGAAAGCATAACATAAAAAACTTGGTTTGTTTAGTAGACAAACGAAGTTATGGGATGGTACTCTACGGATAGAACTCAGTGTAACAGCGTTTACATTCTATCCACTCACTTTAGGGAGGCTATCATTCATGGCTTACTTCAACGGCATCAACCGCATTCAGTTCGAGGGCCGCGACACCGACAATCCGCTCGCGTTCCGCCACTACGATCCGAAGCAGGTCGTGCTCGGCAAGACGATGGAGGAGCATCTGCGCTTCGCCGCCGCTTACTGGCATACGTTCACGGCCGACGGCTCCGACCCGTTCGGCAAGGGCACGGCGGTGCGTCCGTGGGACCGCTTCAGCGGCATGGATCTGGCCAAGGCCCGCGTCGAGGCGAACTTCGAGTTCCTCGAGAAGCTCGATCTGCCGTTCTTCTGCTTCCATGACCGCGACATCGCTCCGGAAGGCGACACGCTGCAGGAAACGAACCGCAATCTCGACGAGATCGTCGCCCTGCTCAAGGACGGCATGAAGACGAGCGGCCGCCGCCTGCTGTGGAATACGGCCAACATGTTCTCGAACCCGCGCTTCACGCACGGAGCCGGAACCGCACCGAGCGCGGACGTGTTCGCCTACGCCGCCGCCCAGGTCAAGAAGGGGCTTGAGGTCGGCAAGGAGCTCGGCGCCGAGAACTACGTGTTCTGGGGCGGCCGCGAGGGCTACGAGACGCTGCTGAACACCGACATGGGCTTCGAGCTCGACAACCTGGCCCGCCTGTACAAGATGGCGATCGACTATGCCCGCGAGATCGGCTTCGACGCGCAGTTCCTGATCGAGCCGAAGCCGAAGGAGCCGTCCAAGCACCAGTACGACTTCGATGCCGCGACGACGCTGGCATTCCTGCAAAAATACGGCCTGCAGGACCACTTCAAGCTGAACCTGGAAGCGAACCATGCGACGCTCGCCGGCCATACGTTCGAGCATGAGATCCGCGTCGCCGCGATCAACGGCGCGCTCGGCTCGCTGGACGCCAACCAGGGCGACCTGCTGCTCGGCTGGGATACCGACGAGTTCCCGACCGACCTGTATGCGACGACGCTGACGATGTACGAGGTGCTCAAGGCCGGCGGCCTCGGGCGCGGCGGCGTCAACTTCGACGCCAAGGTGCGCCGCGGCTCCTACGAGCTGGAAGATCTGTTCCTTGCGCATATCGCCGGCATGGACAGCTTCGCTTGGGGCCTGAAGGCGGCCGCCAAGCTGATCGAGGACCGCGTCATCGACGGCATCGTCGAGGAGCGCTACGCCACGTTCAAGCAAGGCATCGGCGCCGACATCGTCAGCGGCAAGGCGACGCTCGCCTCGCTGGAGCAGTACGCGCTGCAGAACAACCCGATGAACAACCGCTCGGGACGCCTGGAGCAGATCAAGGCGAAGCTCAACGAAGTGATCTACCGTGTCTGAGTTCGTCATCGGCATCGACCTCGGCACGAGCGCGGTCAAGACGCTGCTGGTCGGCAAGGACGGCCGCATCGCCGCCGAGGCCTCGCGCGAGTATCCGCTCTCGAGCCCGCGACCGGGCTGGAGCGAGCAGCGTCCGGAGGATTGGGTCGAGGCGACGCTGTCCGCTCTCGGCGAGCTGTCCGCCGCTCCCGGCCTGCCGCAGGGCTGGACGGTCGAGGGGATCAGCTTTTCCGGGCAGATGCACGGGCTCGTGCTGCTCGGCGACGAGCTGCAGCCGCTGCGTCCGGCGATTCTCTGGAACGACACGCGCACGACGGCCGAGTGCCGCGAGATCGAGCGCGCGCTCGGAACGCGGCTGCTCGACATCACCCGCAATCCGGCGCTGGAGGGCTTCACGCTGCCGAAGCTGCTGTGGGTGCGCAAGCATGAGCCGGAGACGTTCGCTCAGGGGCGCGTCTTCGTCCTGCCCAAGGACTACGTGCGGCTGCGCCTGACCGGCGAGCTGCATATGGATCTGTCCGACGCTGCCGGCACGCTGCTGCTCGACGTGCCGAACCGGCGCTGGAGCCAGGAAGTGCTCGCCGCGCTGGAGCTCGGCGCGGAGCTATGCCCGCCGCTCGTCGAGTCGACCGCTCAGACCGGCACGCTGCTGCCGGAGCTGGCGGAGCGCACGGGCCTCGCCGGTCCGCTGCGCGTATTTGCCGGCGGGGCGGACAATGCCTGCGGCGCGATCGGCGCCGGCATCCTGCAGGAGGGCGAGGCGCTGTGCAGCATCGGCACCTCGGGTGTGCTGCTCTCCTACGAGGGCGAGCAGGACCGCGATTATGGCGGCCGCGTCCATTTCTTCAACCACGGCGCGCCGGGCGCGTTCTACTCGATGGGCGTCACGCTTGGCGCCGGCTACTCGATGAGCTGGTTCAAGCGGCTCATGGGCGGCCTGGACTACGCCGAGCTGCTTGCCGGGACGGGCGATCTGCCGCCCGGCTCCGGCGGGCTGCTGTTCGCGCCGTATCTGGCGGGCGAGCGCACGCCGTATGCGGACGCCGACATCCGCGGCAGCTTCATCGGGCTCGACGGCGGCCATCGCCGCGAGCATCTGGCGCGGGCCGTCATGGAGGGCATCACGTTCTCGCTGAACGACACGCTGACGATCTACCGCGAGGCGGGACGCGACATCCGCTCGATCGTCTCGATCGGCGGCGGCGCGAAAAATCCCGACTGGCTGCAGATCCAGGCGGATCTGTTCGGCCTGCCGGTGACGGCGCTCGAGAACGAGCAAGGCCCCGGCCTCGGGGCGGCGATGCTGGCTGCGGCCGGCTGCGGCTGGTTCCCGGACCTGGCGTCCTGCGCGGCGGCCTTCGTGCGGCGCGGCCGCACGTACGAGCCGCAGCCGGAGGCGGCGGCCGCGTACCGCGAGCTTTATCCGCTGTACCGGCAGGTGTACGAGGCGACGCGCTCGCTCAGCGCCGGCCTCGGCCGGTTCCGCGAGGGACTGGCGCAGGGCTAGATCGTTGTCGGCGGCGGCTGGCCGCGGCTGGTGGATCTGCGGGCTGGCCGGGGCTGGCCGGCGGAGCTGCGCGATGGCCGCAGTTGGCCGGCGGAGCGTCGTATGCTGGCGCAGCGGCGTGCTGCTGCCTCGGTCGATTTGGATGAATGAACAAGCGGGAAGAAGACGGAAACCCTCCGTCTTCTTCCCGCTTTTTTGATGTCAGGGGGGGGGCGGTCGGCAGCGGATCGATGTTCGAAATTGCTCCTCATTCGGCGAACGGACGGTCAGCGGGCGGGCCGATGATCGAGATTACTCCTCGTTCGGCGAATGGGCGGTCAGCGGGCGGATCGAGGACCGAAATTGCCGCTCGTTCGGCAAGTCGGCGTCCGGGGAAGGCTGCACCGGCGTGCGGTTCCGGACCGGGATAGGCTAACGATACAGAGGAGCGCTATTTTGCCTATAATCGTGCTTTCCTGCGGCTAACGATACGGAGAAACGCTATTTACTCAGTGAAGGAGCCAATACGCCTCATTTTGCGTCCATAGCGCTCGTGAGTATCGTTACATTTTCAAAATGCTCGGTTTTGGCCGGATAGCGTCGCGCAGTATCGTTAGTTCTCCAGCCATCCACCACCGGGGCATGTCTCTGCCTTAGCCTTCTGCCGCACCGACAGGTCAGGCGCTCGATGTCGGCGGCGGCGAAACAGCACCCAGCATCCTCGGCGCTACGCTGTTCCGCCGCTCCTCCGATCCGCTGCCCCTCGATTTGCCGCTCTTCTGACCTGCCGGTTCCATCGTTCCGCCGCTCCACCATTCAGCCGCTCCACCATTCAGCCGCTCATAAACTGGCGCGGGGATGGTTACCGTATGGAAGAACGGCCAAAAGCCGGTTCGATTCCGCTTCGAGCAGAGGAGACTAAAGCCATGACTGACCGCCGCTTGCTGTTCCGATTCCACGATGCGGAGTCCGCCTCCGTCGCGGCCGCTACGCTGCTGGAGCTCGGGTATGACGCCGCTGCGCAAGGCGCGCAGGAGGTCGGGCTGTCGCTGCGGGGCAGCGACCTGACGTCGGCGCTGGAGATCGCTTTCGCCCACGGGGGCGAGCTGGACGTGCAGGAGCAGGACGTCATTCCGATCCCGGCCCATCTCGTCAACGAGGATCTTGTCGCTTGGGAGGAGGGCTTCGGCTATGACGGCGCTTCGACCGGCATCTCGACCGGCGCCTCGGACGGAAGCGATCTGCGCAACCGCGACGAAGCGACCGAGGGAGAGTCGGCCTTCCCGGAGCAGGAAGGCTCGCTCAGCTATTTCTCGGGCGACGTGCACGGCTGAAGCGGAGTAAGCCATCGCCGCTAGCAAAAACGGGTCGAGGGCGCATCTGCGCCGCTCGACCCGTTCGTTTTTTAGCGGAGCGGAATCATTCCGATCGGCTCCGCTGCGCCTCGGCGCGGTCCTCCAACGCCTGGAGGGCGGCGCTCAGGCCGGCATGGCGGCCGGTCGTGAACGCAGACGTGATGTTGTAGCCTCCGGTGAAGCCGTGCAGGTCCAGCACCTCCCCGCAGAAATAAAGGCCGTGCACGAGCTTGGAGCCCATCGTTTTCGGATGGATCTCCTTCAGGTTGACGCCGCCGCCCGTGACGAACGCTTCCTCGATGGACAGCGTGCCGTTCACGAGGATGGGCAGCGCTTTGAGCAGCCGCGCGTAGTCCTGCAGCAGCGAGCGGTTCAGGTTGTCGTACGTGACGGCCGGGTCGATCCCGGAGCGCTCCAGCGAAAACTCCGCCATCCGCTCCTGCATGAGCGGCGGCAGCACGTTCTTGAACGCCTTGCGCGGCTCGGCCGCGGCGAGCGCCAGCAGCTCGCCGTACAGCTCGTCCGCCGAGCGGTCGGGGAACAGGTCGGCGGTGATCCGGACTTCCGGAGCGCCGCTTTTTTTGCGCTCCTTGACGACGAATTGGCTGCATCGCAGCGCGGCCGGGCCGGACAGGCCGAAGTGGGTGAAGATCATGTCGCCCTCCTGCTCGGTGAGGCGCTTGTCCTTGGCGCTCCACACCGTCAGGACGACGCCGCGGAGCGACAGCCCCTGCAGCCGGCGATCGCGGATGAAAGGCTCGGCCGACGTCAGCGGCACCTCGGTCGGATACAGCTCCGTCACCGAATGGCCAGCGGCCTCCGCCCAAGGGTAGGCGTCTCCGGTCGAGCCGGTGTGGGGCACCGACTTGCCGCCGGTCGCCACGACGACCGCCGCGGAGCGCAGCTCCTGTCCGTCGCTCAGCCGGACGCCGCGGATGCGTCCGCCCGCGATGAGCAGTCCGGCGGCCTTTTCGTTCAATCGCGTCTCGACGCCGCTCGATCGCACGGAGGCGACGAGCGCGTCGACGACGGTCTTGGCCTTGTCCGACACGGGAAACATGCGCCCGCGGTCCTCTTCCTTGAGCCGGATGCCGAGCGCCTCGAAAAAGCCGATGATCTCGCGGCTGCCGAACTCCGACAGCGCGCTGTGCAGGAACTTGCCGTTGCCCGGGATGTACCGGATCAGCTCTTGCGGCTCCTTGTTGTTGGTGACGTTGCAGCGTCCGCCGCCGGATATGGCCAGCTTGCGTCCGAGCTTGCTGCCCTTGTCGAGCAGCAGCACGCGCGCTCCCTCGCGGCCTGCGGCCGCGGCGGCCATCAGGCCGGACGGCCCTCCTCCGATGATGATGACGTCGAATCTATCCTTGCTTGCCATTCTTGACGCTTCTCTCCTTTTGAGACAATAGGCTACAATCAGTGTATCAAATGCGGAAGCAAAGCGAAAAGGAGCGGATGGCGATGCGGGAGCTGGCGCTTGAGGCGGAGGATGGGGCAAAGCTGCATGGATGGAGCCTGGAGCCGCAGGCAGAGGAGGAGAGCCGGCCGCCGGAGCGGCAGGAGACGGACAGGCGGGCGGCATCGCCCGGTCGCCAGGAGCCTTCGGACGGCTCCAGGGGAACCGGAAAAAATCCAAGCCGCGCCGAGCGGCCGGAGCCGTTTCTCGCAGCGCCGAAGGCATCGCCCAGCCGCGTCAAGCCGCGGGCGGCGGTCTGCCTCGTACACGGCATGGGCGAGCATAGCGGCCGCTACGCCGAGCTCGCGCAGGCGCTGGCGGAGGCGGGCATCGCCGTGCTCGCCTACGACCAGCGCGGCCATGGACGCTCTCCGGGACCGCGCGGGCACGCGGACAGCATGGAGCGGCTGACGGCCGACGCGGCGCGGGCGGTGGCCGAGGCGGCGTGCCTGTGGCCGGATGCGCCGCTGTTCCTGTACGGGCACAGCATGGGCGGAGCGGTCGCGCTCGCGGCCGCTCTCGAGCGCGAGTTGCCGATCGCGGGCCTCATTTTGACGAGCCCCTGGCTCCGCCTCGCCTCGCCGCCATCGCGCGTCTCCGAAGCGGCGGCGTCCTGGATCGGCCGCCTCCGGCCGACCTTTGCCCTGCCGACCGGCATCAAGCAGCGGGACCTGTATCGCCCTGGAGTCCATACGGTGGCGGGCAGCGTCATGGATCGGCTCTGCCATACCCGGATCAGTGTCTCGATGTACCGGGCGGTGACGGCCGCCGGAAAGCGCGCGCTCTCCGACGCCGGCAGGCTGGCCGTGCCGGCGCTGCTGCTGCACGGCACCGAGGATCGGGTGACATCGCTGCGGGCGAGCGAGGAGCTGGCGGACGCGCTCGGTCCGCGCTGTACCTTCCGGCGCTGGGAGAGGGGCTACCACGAGCTGCATCATGACGAGCGCCGGGAGGAAGTGATCGAGACGGTCAAGATGTGGATTTATGCAAACTCTTGATTGTCAAAATTCCCCTCCTGTGCTTTAATCGGAGTTATGCAAGACGGCTCGCAAAGGGGGGAACCTTCTGCGTCAATGTGGGAAAAATTGATACTGCAGGCCTTCGTCTCCTTGTTGCCCGTATTCCTCTATCAGCTATGGATGTATCGGCTGAACCAGGGCCGCAGCTCGATTCCTTTCTTCACCATCGCTTACGGAGCCTCGCTCGCGGCCTGCGTCCTGCTCACCGAGACGACCCGCTTCGGCTTCGACTTGAACCTGTGGTACATTCCTTTCCTCATGGGCTCCCTGTACGGCGGGGTGCCGGGACTGGCGACGATGTCCACGATCTATGCGGCGCTGCGGCTGCCGCAGCTCGACGACGGCGGGGAGACGCTCGGCTTCGTCCTGTTCCTGCTGATCGCCGTGCCGGTGCTGCTGCTGACGATCCGGCCGTTCCAGCTCGCGCGGCTCAAGGAAAAGTACAAGATCCTGCTCTTGCTGTTGACGGTCGGGGGAGCTTATCACGCGTTTCTTTATGCCGGCTATATCCGGCAGTTCGAGCCGGATCGCCTCGCCTCGGCCGCAGGCGATATCGCCGTCATCGCGTTCATCAGCTACATCGCCGTATCGCTGACGCTGTATACGATCCACCAGGTCATCCAGCATTACCAGCTGCAGCATCAGCTGCGGCGGATGTCTTCCAATTATATGAACGAGGTCCACAAGCTCCAGCAGTTCATCGACCAGATGGCGATGGGCACGATGGGGACGGTGCTCGTGGACGCGGACGGCAGGATCTCGCATCTCAACGACGCGGCTATCCGCCTCAGCGGCCAGGCGCTGAAGGGCCGCAGCAAGCTGGAGTTCGCCGGCATGCCGTACGAACGGTTCTTCCGCAGCCAGGAGCCGTTCAAGCAGCTGTTCGACGAAGCGATGAAGGGCAGCATGTCTCCGTCGACGATACTCGTCGAGGGCGAGCGCTCCTACCTGACGACGGCGTTCCCGATCCGCAACCTGCAGGCCGGCATCGTGACGGGAGCGGCGATGGTCGTGCAGGACGTCACCGAGCTGACCCAGCTCAGGGACGAGCTCGGACGGATGGAAAGGCTGAGCCTTGTCGGCCAGATGGCCGCCAGCATCACGCATGAGATCCGCAATCCGATGGCCGTCATCCGCGGCTTCGTGCAGCTGATGCGCGAGCGCAGCCCGGACAGCCAGCAGGAGTATTTCCGCATCGTCATCGACGAGCTGGACCGGGCGAACGCCATCATCAACGACTTCCTCTCGCTGGCGCAGAACCGCGTCATCTCCAAGGAGCAGGGCTCTCTCCACGACATTGTCCAGGAGCTGCTGCCGCTGCTGTGGGCCGACGCCAACCTGCGCGGACAGTCGATCGAGCTGAGCCTCGCCGACGAGATTCCGACGCTTGAGCTCAACGGCAAGGAAATCAAGCAGCTCGTCCTCAATCTGGCCCGCAACGGCATGGAGGCGATGGGGGAAAAAGGCGTGCTGCGGATCGCGACCCGCTTCAGCGGCTCGGCCGTGGAGCTGTCGGTGGAGGATGACGGAGAAGGCATCCCGCCGGACAAGCTCGCCCGCCTGTTCGAGCCGTTCTATACGACCAAGGCGCGCGGAACGGGCCTCGGCCTGCCGCTTTGCCTGAGCATCGCGGAGCGCCACAACGGCCGCATCGACGTCGATTCGGAGCCGGGCCGGGGCACCGTGTTCAAGGTCGTCTTCGACAGTCCCGTCCGGGACGGGCTCCGCCTGCGCGGGCCGGACGCCGGCTAGCTCCGCTCCGGGGCATAGTCCGCTGCCGCGAACGGCATACTAGCCCCATAGCGGCAGCAAGCGGCCGCGTCCATAACCGACAGGAGCTGAACGCATACGATGGCCAATCCGAGCAACGACTCCAAGGAGCAGCAAAAGCAGGAGCAGCAGGCGGGGCGCAAAACAGCCGCGCCGGGATCGCCCGGCTACGACAAGAAGCTGGACGGACCGAACCGTCCCTCGATCTGATGGCGGACGATCCCCGTCTGGATCCGTTCGAGATCGACTTCCTGCCCCGCTTCCGCAGCGGCAGAGGGCCGCGGGAGCCGTTTGTGAACCGGTACGGGGTGACGATCGGCGACCACGAATACGCCTCGCCGCAGTCGCCGCTCGAGCAGTGGTCGGAGGAGACCGATCCGGCTGTCATGGCCGGCGACGAGTGGGTGCATCCGTACAAGGACATCGGCTTCCAGACCGCGCAGAACCGCGCCTTATTCGAGCAGGGCGAGGCGCCGGAGCCCGGTCCGCTCCAGCATCCCGAGCATTCGGCCGAAAGCGGCGTCAAGCCGCCGCAGGAGCCTTGAGCTTCGCCGCGCCGCCCGTTCCCGCGCAGGAATGAGGCGGCTTTTTTAGCGGCCGGCCGGACTGGCCGCCGCCGGCCGGAGCGGGCGGCGTTTCCCTGGCGCCGGCAATCGGGTATAATAGCGGGGATAATGCCAATTCCATTTCCCCGAAAGGTGTGGGTTTCAAATGTCGATGTCTTTTGAGCGATACATGTTTGATATGGTGCAGCCGATGAGGGACGAGCTGACGCGCCTCGGCATCCAGGAGCTGCGCACTCCGGAGGAGGTCGAGGAGAAGCTGCCGACGGCCAAGGGCACGGCGCTCGTCGTCGTCAACTCCGTCTGCGGCTGCGCCGCGGGACAATGCCGTCCAGGCGTCGCCGACGCGCTGGGCCATGACATCACGCCGGATCATCTGTACACAGTGTTCGCCGGCCAGGACAAGGAAGCGACGGCCAAAGCCCGCGAATACTTCGCGCCGTATCCGCCGTCCTCTCCTTCCATCGCGCTGATGAAGGACGGCGAGCTCGTGCACTTCATCGAGCGCCATCAGATCGAGAACCGCTCCGCGGCGGACATCTCGGCCGAGCTGACGAGCGCGTTCGACCGCTACTGCCGCTGATCGTCCCGCCGATTTTCGAAGGAGGAACAAAGCCATGAGCATGCAGCAGGAAATCATAGCCGCGCTCGGCGTCAAGCCGAGCATCGATCCGGAGCAGGAAATCCGCCGCAGGGTGGACTTCCTCAAGGAGTATGTCGTCGGCGCCGGCGCTTCGGGCCTGCTGATCGCGATCAGCGGCGGCATCGACAGCGCCGTGGCCGCCGGCCTGTGCAAGCGCGCGACGGACGAGCTGACGCAGGAGAAGGGCCGCGAGTACATGACGCTTGGCGTATTCCAGCCTTACGGCGAGCAGTCGGACATCGCGCACAGCTATGAGGTCGCCGAGGCGTTCGAGCTCAAGCACCGCGTCGAGACGAACATCGCCGAGGCGGTGGACGAGATCGCGCTCGAGGTCGAGCACGCCCTCAAGTCGATCGGCTTGTCCCGCCATGTGAACCGGGGCGTCAAGGGCAACATCAAGGCGCGCACGCGGATGGTGACCCAGTATGCGCTGGCCGGCGAGCTTAATCTGCTCGTCGTCGGCACCGACCACGCGTCCGAGGCGGTCACCGGCTTCTACACCAAATGGGGCGATGGAGCGGTCGACATCACTCCGCTCAGCACGCTCAACAAGCATCAGGTGCGCCAGCTGGCCGCCGCGCTCGGCGTGCCGCGGAGCGTCCAGGACAAGGCTCCGACGGCCGGCCTCTGGGAAGGCCAGACCGACGAGGGCGAGCTCGGCATCAAGTACGACGACAACAGCGCCTATCTGGAAGGCCGCGAGATTCCGGAAGCCGCGCGCGAGCTGCTGGAGAAGCAGTACGTCAAGACGATGCACAAGCGCGCCCCGATTCCGGGCATCTGAGGCACGTCCGATGATCGCCGGCATCGGCCATGATCTATGCGACATCGGCCGCGTGGAGCGGATGCTCGCAGGCGAGGCCGGAGCGAAATTCCTCCGCCGCATTCTGACCGACGAGGAGCTGGAGCTTGCCGCCGGCCTTGCGGGGCGCAGGCTGGCGGAGTTCGCCGCCGGCCGCTTCGCCGCCAAGGAAGCGGCCGTCAAGGCGCTCGGCTGCGGCATCGGAGCGAGCGCCGGCTTCCGCGACGTCTCGATCCTGCGCGCGCCGTCGGGCAAGCCGGTCTGCCGGCTCTCCGCCCGCTCCGCGGCCGCCCTCGGGCTCGGCCCTTCGGCGGCGCTGCATGTCAGCATCACGCATGAGCGGCAGCTCGCTTCGGCTGTTGTCGTTCTGGAGACCTAATGAATACCTTCGATCCCTTGACCCTGGACGCTTCGGCGCCCAGGGTTTTTTCGCATCATTTGAACCAATTTAAGTCAATTAAATTAAAATTTATGGGATTCGACAGTTTTTTCATCGCCAACTTGCTAGGATTCATTTAATCCGATGCGAAAAAGGGGGAACTCTGCAGCACGGGGAAGATCTGACACCGACAGAGGAGGCAGCGATGAGGAGAAGGGAAGCAGGAATACGCGCGATACGCAAGCCGCTCAAGCCCTGGTGCACCGTCGACGACTTCGACAGGAACCCGGCGGACAAGCAGGAACGGGAGAGGCCCGGAGAACAGAAGGAAAAGACGGATTTGGGCCCGCATGCCAAGCATGCGGAGGCAATCCGGAAGCTGGCCGGAGAGATCGAGAAGCTGACGCTCGTCAAGCCGCATCTGTTCCTCTATGCGGATGAAGCGGGCGTCGTGCGCCATATCCAAGGCGAAAGCCGGCTGACGTCCCGGCTGGGGGAGGCCGGACTGCGCGCCGGGGCCAGCCTGGCGCGGGAGCAGGCGGGCCGCAATGCGGTAGCGCTGGCTATGGCGACCGGCCGGCTGTCCGTCGTCGAAGGGCTGGAGCATGACAAGCGGGCCTTCGGGGCGTTGTCCTGGATCTGCTCGCCGCTGCGGCGGGAGGCTCGGACCAGCGGATACGTGGCGCTCGGCAGCCCGCCGAGCGGCGAGCTTGCGTTCCGCGTGCCGCTGCTGCAGCAGCTGGCGCGCTCCGTAGAGGGGCGGACGGAGCGTGCGGCGTCCGATCCGGACACGGTCCAAAAGCGGCTGGAGGAGCATCGGCTGACCTTCCGCGAAATGCAGGTCGCCGGCGACTGGCTGGAGGGGCTGACCGTGGAGGAGATCGCGGAGCGGCTCGGCATTGCCGAGCAGACGGTGCGGACGTTCATCAAAAAAATATATGCAAAGACCGGCGTGAACCATAAAGGGGAGTTCTTCATCCGGTTTTTGAAGCGATAGGCTCTTGCCCCGCCTGGAAGCGCGGGCAATCGGCTCCTACAATACCCAATTTAGGGCATATGACGATGCGGCCGTTTTGACTATGATGGACGCAGTTTCCCCATCCTTTTACATCAGCAGGCAAGAGCCGCGCCCAAACGCGCGCGCAATCGGCCGAAATCGGCGGACATCCGCCTATCGGGAAGGAGCTGAAGGCTAGGCATGTTCATGCTGGACGAAATCGTAGCCCACAAGCGTGTAGAGCTGGAGCGCAAAAAAAGAGAGGCGAGCGCCGCGCGGCTGCGGGACAAGCTGGCTGCGGCGAGAGCGCCGCGGGATTTCCGAGGGGCGCTGAAGGCGCCGGGCATCTCGCTGATCGCTGAGATCAAGCGCAAGTCGCCGTCGAAGGGGGAATTCCGCGCGAAGTTCGAGCCGGAGCAGCTGGCGAGGGCGTATGAGGCGGGCGGAGCCAGCGCGATCTCGGTGCTGGCGGACGAGGCGTTTTTCGGCAACGGAGCGTCGGTCGTGGAGCAGGTGGCCAATCTCGGCGGGCTGTCGCTGCCGGTGATGTACAAGGACTTCATCGTGGACGAGTACCAGATCCTCGAGGCCCGCGCGGTCGGCGCGGACGCGGCGCTCGTCATCGTGCGCTCGGTGCCGGACGACCGGCAGCTGGCCGAGCTGCTCGCGCTGGCGGGAGAGCTGGGCATGGGCGTCATCGCGGAATGCTTCACGCCGGCCGACGCGGAGCGGGCGCTTGGCGCCGGAGCGAAAATCGTCGGCATCAACAACCGCGACCTGCAGACGTTCGAGGTGGACATCCGGCGGGCGGGCCAAATCCGGGCGCTGCTCGGGGGGGACATCGTCACCGTAAGCGAGAGCGGCATGCATTCTCGCTCTGATGCGTTGCAGGCGCAAAGCGACGGATTCGACGCGATGCTCGTCGGCGAGGCGATTCTGAGCGCCGCCGATCCGGGCGAGGCGGTGCGCCGCTTCGTCGGACGAGAGGCGGAAGGCGGAGCGGCCGAAGAGGCTGCGGCAGGAAAGGAAGGAGTGGCGGGATGAACGAGTTCTACGGCCCGTTCGGCGGGGCATTCGTCGCGGAGACGCTGATTCGCAATCTGGAGGAGCTGAAGCGGGAGTATGCGGCCGTCCGCGAGGACGGGACGTTCCTTGCGCAGATCGACCGGCTGCTGCGGGAGTTCGTCGGCCGGCCGACGCCGATCACGCCGCTGGAGCGGCTGAGCGGAGAGCGGGGCGGAGCGCGCGTGTACCTCAAGCGGGAGGACTTGACCCATACCGGCGCGCACAAGATCAACAACGCGCTGGCGCAGGCGCTGCTGGCAAAGCGCATGGGCAAGAAGCGCATCGTCGCGGAGACCGGAGCGGGCCAGCATGGCGTCGCGGTCGCGACCGCCTGCTGCAAGCTGGGCCTCGAATGCGTCGTCTACATGGGCGCGGTCGATGCGGCCCGCCAGGCGCCGAACGTGCAGCGCATGAAGCTGCTCGGAGCCGACCTGAGGCTCGTCACGCTCGGACAGCAGACGCTCAAGGACGCGATCAGCGAAGCGATCCGCGACTGGATCGCGAACGTCGACACGACGCATTACCTGCTCGGCTCGGCGGTCGGACCGCAGCCGTTTCCCGAGATCGTGCGCGACTTCCAGTCCGTCATCGGCCGCGAAGCCCGCGAGCAGCTGCTGCAGGCGGAGGGCCGGCTGCCGGACGCGGTCGTCGCCTGCGTCGGCGGCGGCAGCAACGCGATCGGCATCTTCAGCGGCTTCCTGAGCGACCCCGCGGTGCGCCTGATCGGCGTGCAGGCAGCCGGCGAGGGGCTGGAGTCGGGCAAGCACGCGGCTCCGCTCGTGCAGGGCACGCTCGGCATCATCCAGGGCAGCCTGACCTACATGCTGCAGGACGAGCACGGCGGCATCCGCGAGACGCACAGCATCGCGCCGGGCCTCGATTATCCGGGCGCTGGCCCGCAGCACAGCTACCTCAAGGACAGCGGCCGCGTGGAGTACACGTCGGCGACCGACCGCGAGGCGCTGGAGGCGTTCCGCTGCCTGTGCCGGACGGAGGGCATCCTGCCGGCGCTGGAGTCGGCCCATGCGGTGGCGCACGCGCTGAAGCTGGCGCCGTCGATGGAGCCGGGACAGATCGTGCTGGTCAACCTGTCGGGGCGCGGAGACAAGGATCTGAGCCAGGCCATCGAGGCGCTGGACAAGCTGGAGCTGGAAGGAGCGAGGGCATGAGCCGGATCGAAACGATGTTCAGCAGGCTGAAGGAGCGCGGCGAGAAGGCGCTCATCCCTTATCTGCCATGCGGCTACCCCGAGCCGGGAAGCACGCCGGGACTAATCCGCGCGATCGCGGATGCGGGCGCGGACATGATCGAGCTCGGCGTGCCTTATGCCGATCCGCTCGCCGACGGCCCGGCCATCCAGGAGGCGAGCCTGCAGGCGGTGCTTGGCGGCACCCGGCTGCGCGACTGCCTGGAGACGGTCGCCGGAATGCGGCGCGAGGGGCTGGAGCTGCCGGTCGCGCTGATGGGCTATGCGAATTCCTTTCTCGCCTACGGCCTGGAGAAGCTGGCCCATGACGCGGCGCTGGCCGGCGTGGACGGCTTCATCATCCCCGATCTTCCGTCGACGATGGCCGCGCCTTGGGTCGACGTGTTCCGTCCGCAAGGGCTGGACCTGATCTTCTTCATCGCGCCGACGACGACGCCGGAGCGGGCGCAGGCGGTGGTCGAGCAGGGCAGCGGCTTCCTCTACTGCATCTCGGTCGCCGGGGTGACCGGCGAGCGGGAGCGGATGCCGGAGGAGCTGGAGCGCTTCCTGGACGAGGTCCGCCGCCGGACGGAGCTGCCGCTCGCGGTCGGCTTCGGCATCTCCCATGCCGGCCATGTGGAGGAGGTCAGCCGCTACGCCGATGGGGCGATCGTCGGCAGCGCGCTCGTCAACCTGATCCGCCGCACGCCGGCGGATCAGGTCGAGGCCGAGGTCGGCCGATTCATCGGCGAGCTCAAGCAGGCGACCGGCAAGGCCCAGCATGTCTGAGCCGCTGCGGTCGCTGCTCGTCGGCTTCGGCCGCGCGGGCCGCGAGCTGCATCTGCCCTGCCTGCGCAAGGCGGCGGCACTGCCGTCGCTCCGGGGGCGCCTGCAAGGCCCGGTCGGCGTGCTCGATCCGGGGCTGACGGGGGAGGAGGCGGCTCCGCCGGACGCGGCGCTGCTGGCGGGCTGGCCGGAGGCGGCGCGCGACTACCCGCCGGAGCGGACGGTCGTGCATGTGTGCACGCCGCCGGGCCAGCATGCCGAGGCGGCGGAGCAGGCGGCGCGGCACGGCTACCGTCGGCTGATCGTCGAAAAGCCGCTGGCCGGCACGCTGGAGGAGGCGGATGCGATCCTGTCGCTGCAGCGGCGCTGCGGCCTGGAT
The DNA here is from genome assembly GCF_009649995.1 of Paenibacillus sp. B01. Classification (NCBI taxonomy): domain Bacteria; kingdom Bacillati; phylum Bacillota; class Bacilli; order Caryophanales; family Paenibacillaceae; genus Paenibacillus; species Paenibacillus sp. B01. Next base: position 1,347,282 of record NZ_CP045802.1, read on the forward strand.
CTGCTCGTCGTGGCGAACTGGCTGTCCAGCGCGCTCTACAAAACGATCCGCCAGCGGATGGAGAGCGGCCGCCTCGGAAGGCTGCGGAGCATCGACGCCTGCCAGAACAAGGCCCGCCTGTCCCGCAGCCTGCGGCAGCCGGGCCACGACAGCGCGTTCGACGTCGAGCTGCCGCATCTGGCCGCGCTGGCGCTCGCGCTCGGCGGCGAGGCGGCGCAGGTGACAGGCGCTGCGGCCGAGGACATGGTCGTCGGCGAGCGGCGGCTGCCGATGCTCGGACGGGCCGAGCTGACGCTGCAGCATGCCGCAGGCGCCGTTTCCCGCATCCGCTCGGATCTCATGAGCCCGGTGCGGGAGCGCAGGCTCGAGCTGGAATTCGACGACGCGGCCGTGACCGGCTACTTCCCGGCCAGCGGCGACGACAGCTATTCCTGGCTCGAGGTGAGGAGCCTGGACGGACGGATCGTCGAGCAGCTATGGCTGGAGGACGATCCGCTGACGGCCGTGCTGGAGGAGTTCTATCTCTATTACGCCGGCATCGGATCGAGTCCGCTCAGCGGCGCCGCTTTCAACCGCGCGGTCATGAAGGTTCTGGAAGACGCCAAGGCGATTCCCGCCCGCGAGCGGCCGGCCCGTCCGGCAGCCGCCGGCGGCTGAGCAACGAAAAAGAGGCCAAGACGCCAGAGAGGGGCATCGATCATGAGCATTGCCTTTTATACGGGAGCGCGCTCCTTCGAGGAAGCGTGGCCCCGGCTGTCGGAGCGGCTGGACCGGGTCATCGACGGGGGCCAGTTCACGAACGGACCGGAGGTCGCGCGGCTCGAGCAGGCTCTGGAGCGCTATACGGGAGCTCGCCACGCGATTGCCGTCGGCAACGCGACCGACGCGCTCATCCTGCTGCTGCAGGCCGCGGGCATCGGTCCCGGCGATGAGGTGATCGTCCCGGGGTACTCCTTCTTCGCGACGGCATCCTGCGTCGCTCACGCCGGCGCGACCCCGGTGTTCTGCGACATCGATCCGGCCACCTACGCGATCGACCCGGCCGGGATCGAGGCCAGGATCACCGAGCGCACGCGGGCGATCATGCCGGTCCATCTGTTCACGCAGATGGCGGACATGCCGGCGATCCTCGACATCGCGCGGCGCCACGGACTGCAGGTGCTGGAGGACAGCGCCGAGGGGATCGGCATGTTCAGCGGCGGCGTGCATGCCGGGCTGCACGGACGCGGCGGCGTGCTGTCGTTCTTCCCGACGAAGACGCTGGGCGCGATCGGCGACGCCGGCATGATCCTGACGGACGACGCGGGACTGGCGGCCCGCGCCCGCCGGCTGCGCAGCCACGGACAGGAGGCCGGGCAGCCGTACATCCACCACGAGATCGGCTGGAACAGCCGCATGGACGACGTGCAGGCGGCGGTCATCGCCGTGCGCCTGGAGTCGCTGGCGGCGAACATCGCCCGCCGCGCCCATCTGGCCGCGCTGTACGACCGCGAGCTGGCGGCCGTGCCGCAGGTGTCGACGCCGGTCATCCAGGCCGGCTCGGAAGCGGCCAACGCCGTCTACTATGTGTATCTGATCGAAGCGGACGACCGCGACGGGCTTGTGGAGCATCTGACGGCGAGGGGCATCGGCACGGAGGTGTATTATCCGCTGCCGCTGCATCTGCAGCCGGCGTTCGCGGAGCTGGGCGGACGCCCGGGGCAGCTCCCGCATGCGGAGCGGGCGGCCGGACGCGCCGTCGGCCTGCCGATGTATCCCGATCTGACCGACGAGGAGGCGAGGCTCGTCTGCCGGGCCGTCCAGGAATTCTACGCGGAGGTGGCTGCACGATGAACGTGCCGTTCTTCAACTACAGTGCGCGGTTCGCGCCGGACAAGGACCTCATCAAGGAGCTGGTGTACCGCTCGGGGACGACCGACCAGTTCATCCTCAAGGAAGACGTGCGGCGGCTGGAGGAGGCGATCTGCGCCTATACCGGCGCGGCCCACGCGGTCGCGGCGGCGAACGGCACGTCGGCGCTCGTGCTGCTGCTGCGGACGATGGGCGCGGGTCCGGGCGTCGACGTGCTGACGCCGGCGTTCTCGTTCATCTCCACGGCGAGCGCGATCCGGCTGCTCGGGGCGAATCCGGTGTTCGTCGACGCCGATCCGCGCACCGGCATGATGGATCCGGCCGATCTCGAGCGGCGCGTCACGCCGCAGAGCCGGATCGTCATCCCGACGCATCTGTTCTCCGTCATGGCCGACATGGAGGCGATCCGCGCCGTCGCCCGAGAACGCGGGCTGCTCGTGCTGGAGGACAGCGCGGTCGCGCTCGGCGCCTCCCAGCGCGGCATTCCGGCCGGACGCCACGGCGACGCGGGGCTGTACTCCTTTTTCCCGGCCAAGCCGCTCGGCGGCATCGGCGACGGCGCGGTCATCGTGACCGACGACGAGGAGCTCGCCCGCGGCTGCCGCATGCTGCGCAACCATGGGCAGGACGGCGTCACCCGCTTCCTCCATCATCGGCTCGGCTACAACAGCCGGATGGACGAGGTGCTGGCCGGCTATCTGCTGCACAAGCTCGGCCGCATCGGGCAGCTGCTGGAGCGCCGCCGCGAGCTTGCGGCCCGCTATCACGAGGCGTTCGCAGGGCTGGACCCGAGGCTTCTCGTGACGGTGGACGATCACGAAAGCCGCATGTACTACACCTATGTCGTGCAGGCCGAGCGGCGCGACGAGCTGCGCGCGGAGCTGGAGCAGGCGGGCGTGGAGACGCAGGTGTACTATCCGGCGGCGCTGCCGCTGCAGCCGGCGTTCGCGGATCTCGGCGCCCGTCCGGGAGACTATCCCGGCGCCGAGCGGTTCGCGAGCCGCTCGCTGGCGCTGCCGCTCTATCCCGAGATGCCGGACGGCGACGTCGATGCCGTCATCCGGGCGGTCGTCTCGTTCCTGGCCCAGGAGCCGCAGCATGCTTGAGCGCGGCGGCATCGCCCTGTCGGGCATCGGCGACGAGGCGTCGTCCTCGCTGGAGGAGCAGGCGCGGGTCCATGCGGAGCTCGGCTGGACGGAGCTGGAGCTGCGCTCGGCGGACGGAGCCGCGTTCGCCGACTGGGACGACGCGCTGACCGGCAAGGCCCGGAGGCTGCTGTCGGGCGCGGGGCTGAAGGCCTCGATCGCCGACTCGCGCATCGGCAACTGGGAGCGGACGATCTCCACTCCGTACGAGCGGGAGCTGGAGGAGCTGGAGCGCTGCGCCGAGCGGCTGCTGCGGCTGGGCGGATGGGGCCTGAGGGTCATGTCCTGGCCGAACGACGGGCTGAGCGAGTCCGACTGGGAAAAAAGCGTGCTGGAGCGGATGGACCGGCTCGCCGAGCAGGCCGGCCGCTGCGGCGTCACGCTGCTGCATGAGAACTGCGCCGGATGGGCCGGCTGCGACCCCGAGCGGGCGCTGCGGCTCGTCGAGACGGTGGGCCGCCCGTCGCTGCGCCTGCTGGTGGATACCGGCAACGGCATCGCCTACCGCTACTCGGCGCCGGACTACCTGCGCCGGGCGCTGCCCTATGTCGAGCATGTGCATGTGAAGGACGGCCGGCTCGAGAACGGCAAGGCGATGTACACGCTGCCCGGACGCGGCGACGCCGGCGTAGCCGAATGCCTCGGCCTGCTGCTGGACGCCGGCTATACGGGACTGCTCGCGATCGAGCCGCATCTGCATGTCGTGCCGCATCTGGGCGAGCGCGGCGGCGGCGCGGGCCAGCTGGAGGCGTACGCGGCGTACGGCCGCGAGCTGGAGCGGCTGCTCGCCGCGGTCCGGGCGGACGCCCGCTCCGAAGCGGCGGCCGCCGGGGAGGAGCCGGCGTGAGCGCGGCGAGGCTGTTCACGGACGAGCATGCCGAGCTGCTGCTGGCGCTGCTGCGGCTCGACACCGTGTCGCCGCTCGAGTCGGACGCTCCCGGACGGCTGCCGGAGGCGCAGCAGGCGTACGCCGCGTTCGCGGCGCGGCGGACCGGAGCGGCGCAGCTGCTGCTCGCTCCGGCTCCGCCCGAGGCGCTGCGGCGGGACGGCGTGCCGCTGAGCGTGCTGCGGCAGGCGGAGCGGATGGGCGAGCAGGCGTTCCTCGCCGCCCAGCCGAACCTGCTGCTGCGCATCGGCCGGGAGCGGCCCCGGGAGGAGACGATCGCGTTCAACTTCCATATGGATACCGTCGCGGACGGCGGGCAGGAGATCGGCTTCGACGGCGTCCGCTTCTACGGCCGGGGCAGCGCCGACATGAAGGGCGCCGGCGTCGCGCTGCTCGCCGGCATCGAGGCGGCGCTGGCGGAGGACCCGGAGCTGGCGGAGCGCTGCTCGGTGCTCGTGCAGAGCGTCTGCGGCGAAGAGGGCGGCGCGATGGGCGTCTGCGGCACGCGGGAGCTGGCCGAGCTCGGGCATGTCGGCGCGCTGAACGTGTTCGCCGAGCCTTCGGGCGGCGTCTGGTTCGACCGTTCGACGACGTCGATGACGGCGCGGGTCGAGATGTTCGGAGAGGACGCGACCGACGACGCTCCGCAAGCGGGGCACAACGCGACGCTGCTGCTCGGGCAGGTCGGCGCGGCGCTGCTGCGCGGCCTGGCGGAGCCGGCGCGCGAGCTCGGCGGCAAGGTGTGCCTGGCCGGCCTCCATACGGGCGGGATGCACAACAAGGTGTACGGCACCGGCACGCTGCTGCTCAACATCGCTTATCCGTCGGCCTTTGCCGGTGAAAAGCTGCGCCTGCTGACGGAGCGGTGCGCGCGCGACGCGCTGCTGCGCTTCGCGGACGAATGGGCGGACGTGCCGGAGGCGCGCCGCACGGCCCGCGACGCGACGCGGCTCTGCCGGCTGAGCTGGGTGAAGAGCGGCCTGCCGGTGCTGGACAACCGCCATCCTGCATGGGAGCGGCTGCTGAGCGGCCTCGGCTGGGAGCGCAATCCGGACGACCGGCCGGAACGCGCCTTCACCTGCGACGCGATGTGGATGATGGCCAAAGGCTGCTACACGGTCGTATACGGACCGGGCAGCCTGGAGGGTAACGGCGCGCATACGGCCCGTGAGAGCATGGAGCTCGCGGAGCTGGAGCGGTACGCCGGACAGATCAAGGAGCTGCTGCTCGCTTTCGCCCGCACGGCGCGCAGAAAGCGGCAGCTGGAGAGGACGGGAAGCGCATGACAAGCGTCAAAATCGTGCCGGCGCAGGAGCTGCGGCGGTTCGCGGAGGAGGTGTTCCGGGCCTGCGGAGCGCCCGAGGCGACGGCCCGGACAGCCGCAGAGGTGCTCTGCTACGCCGACGAGAACGGCTTCGACACGCATGGCGTCGCCAATCTCGAGCGCATCTACGTCGCGCGGCTGCTGGACGGCCGCATCGACCCCCAGGCGGAGTTCGAGCTGACGGCGGAGACGGCCTCGATCGCGGCGCTGGACGCCCGCGGCGGGCTCGGCCTGGCCGCCGGAGCCCGGGCGATGGAGCTCGCGATCGCCAAGGCGGCCGAGACGGGCATCGGCTGCGTCGCGGTGCGGCGCTCGTCGCATTTCGGCAGCGCGGGCTACTACACGCAGCAGGCGGTGCGCCGGGGCATGATCGGCATCGCCATGACGAACCTCGGCTCGCAGGCGATCGCCCGCCCTCCGGGCGGCTCGGCGGCGATGCTCGGCACGAACCCGATCGCCATGGGCGCGCCGGGAGAAGGGCATCCGCCGTTCCAGCTCGACATGAGCACGACGGTCGTCGCCACCGGCAAGATCAAGGCGGCGCTGCGCCGGGGCGAGCCGATCCCGGAGGGCTGGCTGGTCGACGACGAGGGCCGGCCGGTGACCGACCCGGCCGCCTACGAGGAAGGGCGCGGCCATCTGCAGCTGCTCGGCGGCGACCTGGCGACCGGCGGCGCCAAAGGCTTCGGCCTCGCTCTTATGGTCGACATCCTCTGCGGGGCGCTGTCCGGGGCGGAGATGGGGCCGCATGAGCGGCTGCTTTCGCCCGAAGGCCGGGAAGCCGGCGCGGAGGACGCGAATGTCGGACATTTCTTCCTGGCGATCGACCCGGCGCGCTTCCGCCCGGACGGAGGCTTCGAGCGCGAGATGGGCGGCATGCTCGGCGCCTTGCTCGCCTGTCCGCCGGCGCGCGAGGGCGGCCGGGTCGTCTATCCGGGCTTTCTGGAGGCGGCTCGGGCGAGCCGGGAGCAGGTGGAGCTGGACGCTGCGCTCGCGCGGCAGCTGGACGGGCTGGCCGAGCGGCTCGGACTGGTCCCGCCGCGCGAGCCGGCGGCGGCAGAGCGCGGCTGACGGTCGGAGCGCGGCCTGCATGGCCGGCGGACGGCGATTACGAATCTAACGGCTCGGCAGAAGAAGGAGGCGATCGGCAATGGCAAGGAAAGTCGGTTTGATCGGAATGGGCGTCATCTCGAAATTTTATGTGCATGCGATGCGGAATGAGGCCGGACTGCCGCAGCTGGCGGCTGTCTGCGACCTCAACCTCGAGCGCATCGCGGCCTTTCAGGAAGAAGGCCTGCATGCCTATCGGGATTACCGCGAGCTGCTGCGCCAGCAAAATCTCGACGCGGTCATCGTGAACGTCCCGAACGACAAGCATTACGAAATCTGCCGCGAGGCGATGCTGGCGGGCAAGCATGTATGCTGCGAGAAGCCGATGGCGCTGACGCTGCAGGAGGCCGGGGAGCTCGCCGCCTGGTCGCGCAGCACGGGCAAGACGTTGTTCACCGCGTTTCACCGCCGCTACAACGTGCATTTCCAGCAGGCGCTGGAGCGCATCTCCACGCGCGACGAGATCGCCTCGGTCGAGGCGCGCTACCTGGAAAAGATCGAGGAGCATGCCGGGGAGGACCGCTGGTACCTCGATCCGGCGCGCTGCGGCGGCGGCTGCATCGCCGACAACGGCCCGAACGTGTACGACACGCTCGCCTTTTTCCTCGGCCGGCTGGATGTCGTCTCGGCGGATATTTCCTGGACCGGCCAGGCCGACACGGAGGCGCGCGTGGAGCTCGTGTCGGAGACGGGCGTGCCGGTGTCGGTGCATCTGGACTGGGCGTACCCGCACGGCGAGAAGAAGGAAGTGCTCATCCGGCTGAAGGACGGCACGGAGCTGAACGTCGACATGCTGGCGGGCTTCGAGGCGTTCAAGTCGTCGCTGTACCACGAATACGCGGAGATTCTGCGCGACTTCGACGCCAAGATTGAGGCGGGCGGCTGCCACGGCGAGGACGGGCTGGACGCGGTGCGGCTCGTGCGCGACACGTACTTGGCGGAGACGGTCCGCTCGTGAGGCTCGCCGACAAGCGGATCGTGCGCGGCCGCATGGTGAAGCTGCTGCATCACAAGCGCATGGACCGCGGCATGCGGCTGATGGAGGAGCGCGCCCGCTGCATCCGGCAGGGCGACATCCATGAGCTGGTCACGACGACGCAGGCTTCGGCCGCGGCCGGCGACGCGATCGACCGCGTCGGCTTCCTCGGCTTTGCCGAATTCGAGGCCGGCGGCGTCATTCAGCGCGGCGACCGCCTCGTCGCGGGCGGACGGCTGCTCGGCGAGGTGCTCGGCTTCGACGATTGCCATTTTCCGAACCACTACAACATCCTGATCGCGGCCGACGAGCTGCTGGCGTCCGGCGATGTCTTGCTGGAGGTCGAGCAGGCGATACGATTCGAGCCGGGAGAAGAGATCGGCGATTGAAGGAGGAGAACCCCATATGGAGCTGCTTTCGAAGCTGGAGAGCCGGCAGGCGAGGATCGGAGTCGTCGGCATGGGATATGTCGGACTGCCGCTGGCGCTTGAGTTCGCCGGGGCGGGCTTCGCGGTGACGGGCATCGACCTGTCGGAGGACAAGGTCGCCCGCCTGAGGAGGGGAGAGTGCTACATTCCCGACGTTCAGGAAAAAATGACGGCCGCGGCGCTGGCCCGCTTCGAGGCGACGACGGATTTTGCCGCGATCGCCGGCCTCGACGCGGTCTGCATCTGCGTGCCGACGCCGCTGACGCGCAATCAGGAGCCCGATCTGAGCTGCATCGCCTCGGCGGTCGAGCAGCTCGGCGCCTATCTGAAGCCGGGGGCGCTCGTCGTGCTGGAGAGCACGACGTATCCCGGCACGACGGACGAGCTTGTCGCCGCGGCGCTCGCGCCGGACGGGCGGCAGGCGGGACGGGACTTTTTCCTGTGCTACTCGCCCGAGCGGGTCGATCCCGGCAACAAGACCTTCCGCATCCGCAATACGCCCAAGGTGGTCGGCGGCAGCACGCCGCGCTGCCTGGAGCTCGGCGTCAAGCTGTACGAGACGATCGTCGAGCGCGTCGTGCCGGTCAGCTCGACGCGCGCGGCCGAGATGTCCAAGCTGCTGGAGAATACGTTCCGCAGCGTCAACATCGCGTTCATCAACGAAATCGCCCAGCTGTGCGACCGCATCGAGGTCAACGTCTGGGAGGTCATCCAGGCGGCGGCGACGAAGCCGTTCGGCTTCATGCCGTTCTACCCGGGTCCCGGCATCGGCGGCCATTGCATCCCGCTCGATCCGATGTACCTGTCGTGGAAGGCCAAGGGCGAGAACTTCTTCAGCCGCTTCATCGAGCTGTCGCAGGACCTCAACCGCAACATGCCGCGCTACGTCGTGCAGAAGACGGCCGATCTGCTGAACCGCTCCGGCAAGAGCGTCAAGAACTCCGGCATCCTGCTGCTCGGCATGGCCTACAAGCCGGATGTCGGCGACTGGCGCGAATCGCCGAGCCTGGAGATCTACGATCTGCTGCATGAAAAAGGAGCGCGCCTCACCGTGCACGATCCGCATTGCGCCGGCGTGCGCACGGAGAAGGGGCATCGGCCGGAGCAGGCGGCGGAGCTCGATCCGCACCGTCTCGCCTCCTACGACTGCATCCTGCTGCTGACCGCGCATTCGGCATTCGATCTCGGCGAGATCGCCCGCTCCGGCGTGCCCGTGCTCGACACGCGCAACGCCTTCTCCGGCTACGACGCCGCCTCCATCGTGAGGATCGGAGACGCCATGCCGGGACTCGACGGACGCGAGCGCGCGCTCGCGATCGTCTGACTCCACGCATCCACCCGCAGAAGGGAGATTGTCATGTATCCATCAATTCACGTGACCGACGAGGTCCGGCTGCGGCTGGGCGACGTCGAGGTGTACGGCCGCGAGGTCGCTCTGCAGGACCGGGCGGCTTCGGCCGAGCCGGATGAAGCCGCCTGGGCGGAGGTGCATGCCCGCTGGCGCGGCCGCAGCAAGGCGGACGTCGCCGACGAGCCGCGTATCCGCGCGTACAGCGAGTTCTACCGCAGCATCGGCCTCGATCCGAAAAAGACGCCGCCGTCGGTGCAGAACCTGCTGCAGCGCTTCTTCATCAAGGACGAGCTGGCGCGGCTGCCGCTCATCCATCCGGCCGTCGACGCGGTCAACCTCGCCGCGCTCGATCATCTGATCCCGCTCGGCGCGTTCGATTCCGGCGCGGTCGCCGGCAGCCTGCGCCTCGACTTCACGCGAGGCGGCGAGCCGTTCCAGGGGCTGGGCGAGCCGGAGCCAGCCGAGCTGCCCGCCGGCGTGCTCGTGCTCGCCGACAGCGAGAAGGTGCTCTCGCGCTTCTGCTACCGCGACGGCGAGGCGCAGAAGGTGACGGCGGACACGCGCTCCGTCTGGCTGCTCGGCTGCCAGGTGCCGGGCATCGCGCGCGCCGAGGTGGAGGCCGCGCTCGACGCGGCCGTCGCCCGGCTGGAGCGGGCATGCGGCGTGCGGGCGGCCGGATGAGCGGGCGGGCAGGCTCGCCTCTCGCCCGCTTCGGCGGCCTGATCCGGCGCTATGACTCCGCGCTCTGGATCCGCATCTGCGGCAACGCCGTGACGGCGACGACGACGTTCCTGATCCGTCCGTTCCTGGCGCTCTACCTGTACGAGCAGTCGGGCGGCTCGCTGCTGCTCGCGATGCTCGTCATCGGCCTGCAGCCGTTCGCCTCGATGGCGACGAGCTTCATCGCCGGCGGGCTGAGCGACCGGCTCGGCCGCCGCCCGGTCATGCTCGGCGCGCTGCTGCTGCAGGCGGCGTGCATGGGCGCGTACGCGTTCGCCGAGCAGGTGTGGGCATTCGCGGCGATCACCGCCGTCATGGGCGTCGGCTCGGCGCTGTTCAACCCGGCGGCGAACGCGATGGTCGCCGACGTCGTTCCGTCGGAGCGGCAGCGGGAGGTGTTCGCGCTGCTGCACACCGCCTCCAACGTCGGCGCCGCCTTCGGCCCGGCGGTCGGGCTGCTGCTGCTGCGCGCCGGGGAGAACGTCGTGTTCGCGGCCGGCGCGGTCCTGCTGCTCGCCTACCTCTTTCTCGTGCTGTCGAAGGTGCCGGAAACGCGGCCGGGCAAGGCCCGAAGGACGGCCGGCGCCGCCCGGGGAGCGGACGCGGAGGAGCCGGGGGCCTCGGGCTACGCGGGCGGCGAGTCAAGGACGCCGGCCGCGCCGGATGCCGCCGCGCCGGATGCGGCCGCGCGCCGCCGGGCGCTGTTCGGCTTGACGTCGCTGGCGATGCCGATCGGGCTCATCTTCGCGCTCGTCATCTCGATCCTGCCGTTCCATTTCGGCGAGTCGTTCGCCCGTCCCGAGGACGTGCTCGCCTCGCTGATGACGTTCAACGGCATCCTCGTCATCGCGCTGCAGCTGTGGATCATCGCGCGCACGAAGCGGATGTCCGCCTCGCTCGCGGCGGCCGTCTCCTACGGCATGTTCGCCGCCGTATCGGTCGGCTACGCGTTCTCGACCGTCCTGCTGCTGCTGTTCGTCGTCGAGCTCGTCTTCTCCGTGGCGGAGATGCTGATCGGGCCGCATCTGCAGAACACGGTCGCCGAGCTCGCGCCGGAGCGGGAGCGGGGGTACTACTTCGCGATTTTCGGCCTGCACATGCATGTTCCGCTGGCGGTCGGCCCGGTGCTGGGCGGCCTGCTCTACTCCGCGACGGACGGAGCCGTGCTGTTCTCGGCGCTCGGCGCGCTGTTCGCCGCCTGCGGCATCCTGCAGGCGCTGCTCGTCCGCCGGATCCGCAGCGGCTTCTTCGGCGGAGCTCGGCCTGCCGCCGGATCGGCGACCGGACCCGCCGCCATCGACGCCTCGGCTTGACGCCGGGGCGGCTTTCCGTTTGACCGATCGAGCCGTATACCCCCGCCCATGAGGGCCCAAGGAGGACCACTATGACCACATCCCGCAAAATCGCCGTCATCCATCGCTTCGGCGACGTCGTGCTCGGCGGCTTCGTCGACTATTCCCGCGTCATCGACCACTCCCGCGACCAGGTCGTCTACTTCGTCAACGCGCGGGGCCGCAAGGACATCGCCGCCGTGGAGCCGCTGGCGGCCGAGGTGCATGAGCTGGCCGAGCTGGAAGCCTACGAGCCGCTGCACGGAGCGTTCGCGGGCGCGTCCGAGCGCCTGGGCGGCTTCGACCTGCTGATCGCGCTGTCGGAGTTCGACCTGAGCCATGCGGCGCGGCTGCGCTCCGAGCTCGGCATTCCCGGCGTCGGCCTGGACCGCATCCCCCTGTACCGCGACAAGATCGTCATGAAGGAGCGGCTGCGGCGCGACGGCATCCGCGTGCCGCGCTTCCTCGACGGAGCGGACGAGGACGCGGCGGTCGCGTTCGCCCGCGAGGCCGGGTACCCGGTCATCGTCAAGCCGCGCCGCGGCGCGGCGAGCCAGGGCGTGAGGCGCGCCGAGGACGAGCGGCAGCTGCGCGAGGCGCTGCGCTCCGTGCACGAGGCGGGCACGGCCGGGGACTGCCAGGTGGAGGAGTTCGTCGCCGGGCCGATTTTCCATATCGACGGTCTGGTCAAGGACGGCGAGCTGGCGTTCTACGCCCCGTCGCAGTATGTCGGGGGCTGCCTCGGCTTCGCCGAGGGACGGCCCAACGGCTCGTTCATCGTCACCGACCGGCAGGAGCTGCGGGACCGCCTGCAAGGCTTCACGGAGGAGGTGCTGCGCTCGCTCGAGCTGACGGACGGCTGCTTCCATCTGGAGGTGATCGACCGCGACGGCCGCGAGGCGGTATTCCTGGAGATCGGGGCGCGCATGGGCGGGGCGGAGACGCCGTTCCTGACCGTCGATCTGTACGGCGTCAACCTGTGCGAGGAATGGATCCGCATCGAGCTCGGCACGTTCGAGCCGCTGCAGGCTCCGCAGGAGGGCGTGCACGGCGGGCTGATCCAGTTCCCCGAGCCTCCCGGCACGCCGGCCGAGGTCGTCTCGGTCTCCTCGCTGCTCGGCGTCGTGCCGGAGATCTACGACGAGTGGACGCCGCAGCCGGGCGAGATTCTCGACGGCAAGGGCTCCTACTACCATATCAGCGGCCGCTACCGCCTGCGCGGCGAGAGCGAGGCGGCGGTCGAGAAGGCGATCCTGCGGGCGATGGGGCTGTTCCGCATCGAGGCGCGGCCGCTGGCGGCCGTGGAGGGCTAGGACGGATGGAAAGGTCGAGGAAGAAGCTGCTCGTCGTCGCCGATCTAGGGGGCTCGCCGCCGGACCTCCGGACGCTCGCGGAGCTGGCGGACGTCTACGTGTACATCCCGCGCCCGAGCGCGGTCACGGCCCGCTACATGGAGGACATCGGGCGCTGCGCGCATGGCGTGCTCAAGGAGCGCACCGCCTGTCCTCCCGGCGGCTACGAGCATCCGGCCAGCGTCACGTTCACCGGTGCCCGCCCGTATACGCTGACGGAGGAGCAGCTGGCGGACCGGATCGCCGAGGCCGCGGTCCTGTTCGGCGCGGACGGCATCCTGTTCGGCGGCGCGGAAAATATCGTGCTGTCCGTCGCCAAGGCGGCGGAGCGGCTCGGCTTGCGCTCGGCCGGCGTTCAAGGCGCGGTGCAGGCGCGCGGCAAGCTGGAGATGCGCCGGGCGTTCCGCGCCGGCGGAGCGCCCGGCCCGGACTTCCGGCCGATCTACGGCGCGGACGATCTGGCCGTCGCGGCGAGCGAGCTCGGCTATCCGCTCGTGCTCAAGCCGACCTATCTGGCCTGCTCGATCGGCGTCACGCGGCTCGACGGAAGCCGCGATCCGGCGGAGGTGTTCCGCGAGGTGCAGGCGAGCCTCGGCAGCTCGGAGGAGGACCGGCTGCTGTTCGGCGGCGAGTGCCTGTTCCTCGCCGAGACGTACATGCAAGGCTGCGCCGAGGACTGGTACGGCGAACTGGCCCCGCTGTACGGCGACTACGTCTCCGTGGAGGGCATGATGGTGGGCGGCGTCTACCATCCGGTGGCGATCACGGACAAGGCGCCGCAGCACAGCGAGTTCACGGAGACGGCGCATCTCGTGCCGTCCGCGCTCGATGCCGAGGCGCAGCAGGTCATCGTGGAGGCGTGCCGGCTCGCCAACGAGGCGCTCGGCCTGCGCACCTGCCCGACCCACACCGAGGTCAAGCTGCTGAAAGGGCGCCGCGTCGGCATCATCGAGACGGCCGCCCGGTTCGGCGGCTGGAGCATCGTGCCGCAGCTGCGCGACGTGTACGGCATCGACATGACGCGCGCCTGGGCGCTCGCCGTGCTGTACGGCTCGGCGGAAGGCCTGCCGCCGTCGGCGCTGCGGGAAGCGGCGTCCGCCCGCTGCAACATGCGCCTTTACCTGGAGGACGACGCGCGCACGCGGGTCGGCGGGACGTACGTCTACGCCGGCTATGAGCGGGAGGGACTGCTGCCCGACGGCGTCCGGCTCGCGGCGGAGCAGGAGCTGCCTGCCGGGAGCGTCGTGCGGCGCGTCGCGGGGCAGAATGCGATGAGCTTCGTCTCGACGCTGCAGCTCGAGGCGGACCGGCCGCAGGCGCTCGCGGCCGCCGTGCGCCGCATCCGCTCCGCCGTGCGGCTGCGGCTGGCGGCCGCCGACGGGGCGGCCGGGCTGGACGCGGCGGCAGCGCCGGCCGGATTGGCGCCGGCCGAAGCGCCGGCCGGAGCGCGGCCAGGCCAGGCAGCGGAAGGCGAGCCGGTTCGCGACGGGCAGCCGCTGCAGGAGTCGTTTTCATTCTAGGCCGTGTCTGCAGTCCGGTTCTCCAATCGGTTGTCATGAAATGGACAGAGAGAACGGCGTTATGCGTCATGGGGTCTTCCGGAATGGCTGCGCGAGAGAGCCGAAAGGGCCTTGGTTTGGTTCGCATATATCTGACGCGCTAGCTCGATCAGGGAGCGAAAGGACCTTGGCTCTTGAAGCGGTTGATCCCAACCCTAGCGCTAGTCGAAAATAAGGCGGAGCGCTTTCAGCAGCGGCTCCAGTCGCCCGCCAGGCAGCAGTCGCCGAAGCGGCACCATCCCAAAATGGATCCCTCGCCGCAACCAAAATGGATCCCTCGCCGCAACTTAGGAAGCTTACGACGAATGAGCTCGTTAGAAGGCTGAAATCGGGATGCTAGTCGAGCTAACGACGTGTGGCGAGCTTAGCCGTAAAAAAGTCTGAAAAAACGAGCTGAATGGGGGCGTTGCAGACGTGTAAGCGTCTGACGCGTCGTTAGCTGGTCATGAACGCGAAAAAAGGGCCTCTAAGCGTACCAGGAGTCGTAAGCGTAAAGCGGACTCATCGCGTGAACAGCAATCGGTTGCTTAAACTGTCGTCCGGCATCTGCGTGATGCTTATACCCGCAAGAGTTTTGAGCTGCTTGCAGTTGACTTCAGTGGTCCTGACCCCCTTGCCGTCGGCCTAACCGCATCAAGAACTGGAGCTTGCTACGCAAACGAGACGAAGCCGGATTGAACCGGCTTCGTCTCGTTTGCTTTTTACGAAGAAAATGGGACCTCGCGAGTCCGAGTCATCCTCCAGTTGTCTAGACGCCTTCAGGATGGAGTTCGTCCGGAAAATCTGCAGATGATGAAGGAGTTCCTTAACCGTCTTAGGCAGTTCCGGCGAGGCTCGTATAGGCTCAAGCTGCCCTGATGGAAGCATGCGGCGGGGGCGCGATTTCGTTCAAGGCCCCATAGCAATGAGTGAGCAGGGGGCAAAAACGCGAAACGGGGCAAGGCTCGCTCGTATCATCTTCATCCATGCATGGAGAACGAGATGGTCCTGAAGGGCCGCTACTCGCTTTTGCCGAGGCCGGACAACCAGCTCGACAGGACGCGGATCTCATCGGCCGTCAGCCGCTCGCCGAAGGCGGGCATGGAATCGCCGCCTTGCTCGATCTGGCGCTGAATCTCCGGCTCGGACAGCCGGGCTCCGACGTCATGGAGATCGGTGTCCGGCCCCATGCGCCCTTTCAGATCGGTGCCGTGGCAGCTGATGCAGCTCTGCTTGTACAGCTTGACCGCCTGCTCGGGACCTTCGATAGCCGTTGCCCCGCGCTCTCCGCCGCTTCCGCAGCCTGCGAGCAGCGCGAGGAGCAGCGCGGCAGAAGCCGTTTTCAAGGCTGCTTTCATGAAGATGGAAGCCCCTTCCTTCGTTTAGAATGATTTCAATTTTAGAGTATATTTCGTATAATACCCGAAACGGGATTTTTGCATGGTCCCATTCCAAACCTGCGGACAGGGAGCTGAGCGGATGAATCGGAATGAATCGGTTATCATCAGGCACCGGCTGAGGCAGCTGCATGCCACGTTTTCGATGGCATCGGCCAGCGAGCTGCAGCCGGGGAAGCATGGGGAGCTGCTGCTTCACGACCAGCATTGCCTCGTCCTGCCCGTTACGGGACGCTGCGAGATCGAGATGGAGGGCAAAAGCACGCATGTCGCCGAAGCCGGCGGCCTGTACTATTTTCGCGAAGGCATCCAGACGAGCTGCGCCGTGCTGGACGGAGAGCCGTTCCGATTCTACTGGATCTCCTTCCATCTCGATGCCGGCAGCACGGAGTTCATCCGCCTGCTGAAGCTGCCGCTCCGCTCTCGGGTCGACGATCCGGAGCGGGTCAAGACGCTGTTCCGGCAGCTGGCCGACAGCCGGAGCCGAAGGACGCTCTCCGACGAGCTCAAGGCGAGGGCGGTCGTCATGGAGCTGGTCGCCTTTTTCCTGGAGGAGGGCCTGCGCTCAGGCGAGATGCTGTCCGAGCATCCGGAGCTGCAGCTGCTGTCCGGAGTGCTGAGCTATATCGACGAGCATCTGATGGATGCCCTCACGGTGGAGGAGCTGGCGAAGCTGGCCTATCTCCATCCCAACTACTTTATCACTTATTTCCGCAGCCTGACAGGGCTGACGCCGATCCAATACGTCAACCAGAGGAAGATCGAATACGCCCGGGAGCTGCTCGACAGCGGCGAGCTGCCGGTGCAGGAGGCGGCGCGCGC
The DNA here is from genome assembly GCF_009649995.1 of Paenibacillus sp. B01. Classification (NCBI taxonomy): domain Bacteria; kingdom Bacillati; phylum Bacillota; class Bacilli; order Caryophanales; family Paenibacillaceae; genus Paenibacillus; species Paenibacillus sp. B01. The sequence continues at coordinate 1,363,513 of NZ_CP045802.1, forward strand.
GATCGGCTTGAACAATCCTTATTTTTCCCGCCTGTTCAAGCAGCAGATCGGCCTCTCGCCGAGGCGCTACCGCCAGCTGATGGCCGAGCGCAGGGAGCATCTGGAGCAGCAGGAGAAGCAGCAGCCCGCCTTGCCCGAAGCCGGACCTTGGCTGGAGGAGTTCGCCTGGCTGGACGAGCCCCAGGCGTGTCCGCCTTCCATCGCGCGCAAGATCGTCAGCCTGGCCTAGAAGGAGAACGACATGAACCCAACCACCAAGACGGATACGCCGGAAACGTACTTCAGCCGCGAGCTGCTGGCCTGGTACCGAACCAGCAAGCGGACGCTGCCCTGGAGGCGCGACCGGGACCCCTACCGGGTCTGGGTATCCGAGATCATGCTGCAGCAGACGCGAGTCGATACCGTCATTCCTTATTACGAGCGCTTCATGGGCCGCTTCCCGACGCTGGAGGCGCTGGCCGAGGCGCCTGAAGCCGACGTGCTCAAGCACTGGGAGGGCCTCGGCTACTATTCGCGCGCCCGCAACCTGCAGGCCGGAGCGCGCGAGGTCAAGGAGCGGCACGGAGGACGGGTGCCGGACGACAAGGAGGCCGTATCGGCGCTCAAAGGAGTCGGCCCGTACACGGCCGGAGCGATCATGAGCATCGCGTTCAACCGGCCGGAGCCGGCCGTCGACGGCAACGTGATGCGCGTCCTGTCGCGCTACTTCAACCGCGACGAGGACATCGCCAAGCCGTCCACCCGCATCGGCATGGAAAAGCTCGCCGCCTCGCTCATCCCCGAGGGAGCGGCGGGCGACTTCAACCAGGCGCTCATGGAGCTCGGAGCGCTCGTCTGCACGCCGCGCACGCCGGGCTGCCTGACCTGTCCGGTCATGGCGCTCTGCGCGGGACGGCTCGCCGGACGCGAGACGGAGCTGCCCGTCAAGGCCAAAGCGAAGCCGCCCAAGCCGCAGCTGCGCCTCGCCGCGGTCATCGAGGGCTCCGGGGCGCATGCCGGCAAGGTGCTCATCCGGCAGCGGCCGGACAGCGGGCTGCTCGCGAGCCTGTGGGAGCTGCCGCATGTGCTGCTGGACGAGCCTGCCGCCAAGCCGCGCGGCCGCGCGGCGAAGCTGGCCGCCGCGGCGCAGCCGCCGGTGGAGCGGCAGGCCGCGGATGCCGCCGAGCTGCTGCGCCGGCTGGAGGAGGAGGCGGGACTGCGCGTCGTCGCCCGACGCTGGCAGGCGACGGAGGAGCATACGTTCAGCCACCTGCACTGGCTGATGCGCGTGTATGCGGCGGAGCTTGACCTCGGCGCATACTCCGAGCGCCGAGCGGCAGCGCGGCTGCGCTTGCCGGCTGCCGGCGGCGGAGCGGCTGCCCTCGGCGCGGCGAGCATCGCGGCCGAGGGCGAGACGGCTGCCGCCCTCTATGAAGCGGCAGCCGCCGACGCGGAGCCGCAGCTGCCCGCAGGCTACGTCTGGATCGGCCGGGGGCAGATGCGGGAGTTTGCTTTTCCGAACCTGTTCGCCAAGATTCTGTACGACTACTGGGACTCGATCGGGGAAGAGGAGGACGAAGGATGAGCCTGCTGCTGGATACGCTGAAAAGGGAAAAGATCGTCGCGATCTTCCGCGGCATCGGACGGGAGGAGGCCGACGGGGCGGCTCGCGCGCTTGCGGCCGGGGGCATCCGCTTGATGGAAGTGACGCTCAACACGGAGGGGGCGCTGCCGATCCTCGCCCGCTGGCGGGAGCGGCTGGACGGACAGGCGCATGTCGGCGCGGGGACCGTGCTCGACGAGCGGATGGCGCGCGAGGCGGTGGCGGCCGGGGCCGAGTTCCTCATCTCCCCGAATCTCGACGAAGCGGTCGTCGAGTACGGCGCGAGCCGCGGCGTCTCCGTCTGGCCGGGCGTCATGACGCCGACGGAAATCGTCCGCGCCTGGAAGGCCGGCGCCGAGGCGGTCAAGATCTTTCCGATGGGCTCGCTCGGGCACCGCTACCTGCAGGAGCTGAAGGCGCCGCTGGATCATATCCCGATGATGGCGACCGGCGGCGTCGACCTGGACAATATCGGCGACTACCTGCGTGCGGGAGCGGACGCCGTCGGACTCGGCAGCAAGCTCGTCCAGCTCCAGCTGGCCCGCGAAGGGCGGTTCGAGGAGATGGAGCGCCGCGCCGCCGAGTTCGTCGCGGCCGTACGCGCGGCGGAGCCGCAAGCTTAGGACGGCCGCGCGGCTTGGCCGCGGCCGGTTGGATGGAGCATGCGGGCGCAAGATGCGATGTCCTTATGGATACGCCGCGGCCGGATCGGCAAAGCCTGCTCGTCTTCGCCCTATAGGGCTAGACAGTCCGGGGAGGCCTGGCTCAAGGCGGGCGAGCTGGGCGTGCAGCATGCGACGACGGGGTCGAAACTGCCTTCTTGACGCGTGCTGTGCGTGCGGTCCAGCGATGAAAGCACAAACGATGGTCACGCAAAAAAGCCTTGCCCGTTCAACGGGCAAGGCTTTTTTGCAACGGTGCAGCTCCGAACCGTATCGCCAGCGCAGCCGCCGCGTGCTCTACGCCGTATCGCCGGCGCAGCCGCCGCGTGCTCTGCATCGGACCGCCAGAGCTCAGCCGCACGCGCTTCGCCGGGCCGTCAGCGCTCCAGCCGCACGCTCCGCAGCCGGACGCGGCTATGCGGCAAGGAAGGGATGTCGCCGAGGCTGAAGCTCAGATCCTGCTCCGGCAGCTCGTAGGCAAGCCGGTTCGCGAGGAAATCGAGGCTTTCCTTCATGATCTCGAGCGTGATCCACTCGCCTGCGCAGCGGTGGCCGGCATCGTGGCCGCCCCCGCCCTGGGGAACGAACTTGAACGGACTGCCCTGCCATCCGGCGAAGCGCTCCGGCTGGAACGACTCCGGATCGGACCACAGCGCCGGATGGCGGTTCGTGGCGTAAAGGTCAAGCATGACGAGCTGTCCGGCTTCCAGCTGGAAGCCGGCCCATTCGGCAGGTTCTCCGGCGCGCGCTGCGGCCACCGGGAAAAACGGATAGAAGCGCCGGACCTCCTGCACGAACCGCTGGAGCCGCTCCTCGCGCTTCCCGGGCATCGATTCCGCAGCCGATCCGCGAGGGCCGCCGTGGTCAGGCATCGATTCCGCAGCCAATCCGCGAGGGCCGCCGACCTCCGCGATCGATTCCGGCTCTTGGCCCTGCCGCTCCTCCTCCTCCCGCGCCAATCGGGCGGCTTCCTCCGGGTGATGGATGACGGCATGCGCGGTAAAAGCGACATAGACCGCGACGGCGACGATCGGCCGCAGGATGTTGAGCAACTCGACGGCGGCGATCCGCGCCGGCAGCGGCTGGCCCTGCAGATCGCGATGCAGCGCGATCGTCCGCAGCGCGGAGCCTTCGCGCGCATCCAGCCTGCCCTCGCGCACGTCCTCGATCAGGGCGGCGAACCGCTTCTCGCCTTGGCGGCGGCTCCGGCGGCCCTTGACGTAGGCGAGGCCGAGCGAGGCCGGAGCCTCGTACATCGCGCCGAGCGTCTCGGCGAGCCGCGGAGCGTCCTCGGAGTCGACCGGCACGCCGGCCCAGGCGCAGGCGGCGCGGGCCAGCAGCAGCTTGGCCTCCTCGTACAGCTCGATCTCCCCGCGTCCCTCCCAGCGGCCTGCGGCCAGCATCCACTCGCGGGAGACGATCTCCCGCATCTCGCGCAGCGCCCCGCGATTCATGAGCGACATGAACATCGCCTTGCGATGGCGATGCTCGGCTCCGTCGAGCGACTGCACGCCCTGCTCGCCGGTCAGCGTCTTCTGCACGCGCTTCGGCATGGCGCCGCTGCGGACGAGCTTGCCGCTGTCGTAAAAGAAGCGCGCCGCCTCTTCGCCGCGCAGGACGAGCGCCTTTTCTCCCAGCAGCCTCGTCTCGAACGCATCCGACTGGAAGGCGTCCGCCCGATTCTGGCCGAAGCGGTAGCCCTCTCTCAGCAGGGCGAGCGTGTGGTCCAGTCCTTCCTCCCGCGCAAGCGGCTTGGCGTTGTCCATGGCGATTCCTCCTCTGGTGCTCCTTACCCGCAAGGGCCTCCTTGCAAGCATCGGCAAGCGCGCGCGGAAGCATACGCCGCCCGGGCGCAGACGAGCGGTTGACATCGCTTCCAACGGCCCGATACAATCGTGCAGAAGGCGAAGGAAGGAGAGGCGCGCATGACATTTCCATCCCAGCCCGTGCTGCCGGCCGCACGGAGCATGAAGCAGCTGGAGCGGCTGCTCCGCTCGTCCTACACGCATCTCATCCTGCTGGACAGCCACGTCAGCCGGCTGAAGCCCGCCGCCGATCTCGCCGCCGCGCACGGCAAGCGGCTGTTCATCCATGCCGACCTGATCGAGGGGCTCAAGAACGACGAGGCGGCGGCCGAGTTCCTCTGCCAGACGATCCGTCCCGCCGGCCTGCTGTCGACGCGGGCGAGCGTCATCGCCAAGACGAAGCAGAACGGCTTGCTGGCGATCCAGAGGATCTTCCTGCTCGACAGCGGCGCTTTGGAAAAAAGCTACGCGCTGCTGGCCCGCTCGCAGCCGGACTGCATCGAGGTGCTGCCGGGCATCCTGCCCGGCCTCATCGCCGAGGTGCGCGAGCGGACCGGACTGCCGGTGCTTGCGGGCGGGCTCGTCCGCACGGCCACTGAGGTCGAGGCGGCGCTGGCGGCCGGCGCCTCGGCGGTGACGACCTCGCGCGAGCCGCTCTGGAAGCAGTTCGAGGCATCATCCAACCCCTAGGAGGAGATCCACCGTGAGCGATACCTACATCCTGTCCATCGACCAGGGCACGACGAGCAGCCGCGCGGTCATCATCGGCCGCGGCGGCGAGTTCGTCGCGTCCGCGCAGGAGGAGATCCGCCAGCACTATCCGCAGCCGGGCTGGGTCGAGCATGACGCCAGCGAGATCTGGGTGTCGGTGCTCGGCGTCATCGCCGCGGCGCTGTCCAAGGCGCAGCTGCGCCCGGATCAGATCGGGGCGATCGGCATCACCAACCAGCGCGAGACGGCCGTCGTCTGGGACCGGGCGACGGGCTATCCGATCCATCGCGCGATCGTCTGGCAGTCGCGCCAGACGGCGGGCATCTGCCAGGAGCTGCGCGAGGCGGGGCACGAGGATGCGTTCCGCAGCAAGACCGGCTTGCTGCTCGACCCTTATTTTTCCGGCACCAAGATCAAGTGGATCCTCGACCATGTGGAAGGCTCGCGGGAGCGGGCGGAGCGCGGCGAGCTGCTGTTCGGCACGATCGACGCCTGGCTCGTCTGGAAGCTGACGGGAGGAGCGGTGCACGCGACCGACTACACCAACGCCTCGCGCACGCTGCTGTTCAACATCCATGAGCTGAAGTGGGACGCGGAGCTGCTCGGCATCCTCGGCGTGCCGGAGGCGATGCTGCCGGAGGCGCGGCCGTCCTCGGGCAGCTTCGGCGAGACGAGCGAGGCGCATTTCTTCGGCTGCCGCATCCCGATCTGCGGCGTCGCGGGCGACCAGCAGGCGGCGCTGTTCGGGCAGGCCTGCTTCGAGGAAGGCATGGCCAAGAACACGTACGGCACCGGCTGCTTCATGCTGATGAACACCGGGTCCAGGGCGATCGCCTCGGCGCATGGCTTGCTGACGACGCTCGCCTGCAGCGCGGACGGCGGCCCGGCGCAGTACGCGCTCGAGGGAAGCGTGTTCGTCGCCGGCTCGGCCGTGCAATGGCTGCGCGACGGCATGCGCATGCTCAAGGCCGCCAAGGACAGCGAGCTGTACGCGATGCGCGTCGACTCGACCAAGGGCGTCTACGTCGTGCCGGCGTTCGTCGGGCTCGGCACGCCGTACTGGGACAGCGAGACGCGCGGAGCGGTATTCGGGCTGACGAGCGGCGCGGAGAAGGAGCATTTCGTACGGGCCGTGCTGGAGTCGCTCGCCTACCAGACCCGCGACGTGCTCGCCGTCATGGAGGAGGACTCCGGCATGCGGCTGAGCTCGCTTCGCGTCGACGGAGGCGTCGTCAAGAACGGCTTCCTCATGCAGTTCCAGAGCGACATCCTCGGCGTGCCGGTCGAGCGGCCCGAGATCAACGAGACGACCGTGCTCGGAGCGGCCTATCTGGCCGGTCTCGCCTCGGGCTACTGGCAGGATCTCGAGGAGCTCAGAGCGATCTGGAGCATGGAGCGGCGCTTCCGCCCCGCCATGGAGCCAGGCCGCCGCGAGGAGCTGTACGCAGGCTGGAAAAAAGCGGTCGCTGCCGCGAGGGCTTTTCAATAGCGCCATCATCTGGTACGCTTGTAGCAACAAGTTGATACGCTCGGCGCTGAGAACGGGAGAACGCCGCAAGGACCGGACCGCCTGCAGGAATGCAGGCCGGCCGCGGTTCCTTGCGGCGTTTTTTCATGCCTGGGGACGGGGAGCGGGGCTCTCGGGGGCAAAGCGGCGGCGGGCGGGAAAGCGAGGACGGACAGATGGAGAGAAACGGATCGGAAGGGCAAAGGGGAACGGCAAGGGAGCAAGGAACGGCGGCGGGAGGCCGCGCGCCGGCATTCTCCGCGCTGGAGCGGGAGCGGCTGCTGTCGCGGCTGCAGGACGAGACCTGGGACCTGCTCGTCATCGGCGGCGGCATCACGGGGGCCGGCATCGCGCTCGATGCCGCGTCGCGGGGGCTCAAGACGGCGCTCGTGGAGATGCAGGACTTCGCCGCCGGCACGTCGAGCCGCTCGACGAAGCTCGTGCACGGCGGGCTCCGCTATCTCAAGCAGCTGGAGGTGCGGATGGTCGCCGAGGTCGGGCGCGAGCGGGCGATCGTGTACGAGAACGGCCCGCATGTGACCGTGCCGGAGCGCATGCTGCTGCCGATCTACCGGGGCGGCACGTTCGGCCGCTGGTCGACCTCGCTCGGCCTCGCGCTGTACGACCGGCTCGCCGGCGTCAAGCTGCGGGAGCGGCGGCGTATGCTCGGCGCGGAGGCGACGGCGGAGCTGGAGCCGCTGCTGCGGCGGGACGGACTGCTCGGCGGAGGCAGCTATGTCGAGTACCGCACCGACGACGCACGGCTGACGATCGAGGTCGCCAAAAAGGCGGCGGAGCTCGGCGCCTGCGCCGTCAACTACGTCAAGGCCGAGGGGCTGCTGTACGACGGCGGCGTTGACGGCATCGGCGCTGAAGGCAGCGGAGCGCGGCCATCCGGCGCCGCTGCGTCCAGAAGCGGCTCGGCATCCGCGGGCTCGGCGGCCCGGGGCCGGCTGAGCGGCATCCGCGCGGTCGACCGGCTCGGCGGCGGCGCCTTCGACGTGCGCGCACGCGTCATCGTGAACGCCGCCGGACCTTGGGTGGACGGCATCCGCGAGCTGGACGGCTCGCGGCAGGGCAAGACGCTGCGGCTGACCAAGGGCGTGCATCTCGTCTTCGACGGCGCGCGCTTCCCGCTGCGCCAGGCGGTCTATTTCGACACGCCGGACGGCCGCATGATGTTCGCGATTCCGCGCGACGGCAAGACGTACGTCGGCACGACCGACACGGACTACGAGGGCGATCCGATCCATCCCCGCATGACGGAGGAGGACCGGCGCTACATCGTCGACGCGGCGGCGGCGATGTTCCCGGAGCTGCGGCTGACGGCGGCCGACGTCGAGTCCAGCTGGGCGGGGCTGCGGCCGCTGATCTTCGAGGAAGGCAAAAATCCGTCCGAGATCTCGCGGCGCGACGAGATCTTCCGCTCCGACTCGGGACTGCTCACGATCGCGGGCGGCAAGCTGACCGGCTACCGCAAGATGGCGGAGACGGTGACGGACCTCGTCGTCCGCGAGCTGGAGCGCGCCGGGCGCGGCCCGTTCGGCCGCAGCCGCACGCGCACGCTGCCCGTCTCCGGCGGCGACGTCGGCGGCTCGGCCGGACTGCCGGCCGCGGTGGAGGCGGCCGCGGCGCGCGGCATGTCGCTCGGCCTCGCCGAGGAGGACGCGCGGCGCATCGCCGCCCGCTACGGCAGCAACGCCGCCGCGGTGCTGGCGGAGCTGCCGGACGAGGCGTCCGCGAGCGCAGCCGGGCTGCCGCGCGCGCTGATGGCCGAGCTGCGCTATGCGCTGCGCAGCGAGATGGCGGCGCGGCCGGCGGACTTCCTCGTCCGCCGCACCGGCCTCTCGCTGTTCGACCGGGCGGCGGCGCTCCGCTGGCGCGAGCCGGTACTGCGCTTCATGGCGCGCGAGCTTGGCTGGACGGACGAGCAGCTGCGCGCCGGCGCGGCCGACCTCGACCGGGAGCTGGAGAACGCGATCGAGCCCGGACGCTGACCGCCGCCGCTCCGAGGCGGCGCTCCGCAACAGAGCGTTATTTTTTCCGCAACCGCAGCCGACTGCCGCATGCTCGGCCCCGCTATGCTTGGGAGGAAAGCGATCAAGCGATTCGAACCATCCCAGGAGGGCTGACCTATGTTGAACGTTGCGATCATCGGCGCCGGCGCGATCTCCGCCGCGCATATCGAAGGCTATCTGCGCTTCCCGGAGCGCTGCCGCATCGTCGCGATCTGCGATCTCTATCCCGAGAAGGCGCAAGCCCGAGCCGACCGGTACGGCCTCGACGCAAAAGTCGTCTCCGACTGGCGCGAGCTGGGCGGCATGCACCTCGATCTCGTCTCCGTCTGCACGCCGCCGTACACGCATGCCGAGACTGCGATCCACTTCCTGCGCGCGGGCAGCGACGTCCTGATCGAGAAGCCGATGGCCGCTTCCCTCGAGGAATGCGACCGGATCGCGGACGCGGCGCGGCAAGCGGGACGCCTCGTTTCCGTCGTCGCGCAGAACCGGTTCCGCGATCCGATGATGAAGCTGAAGTCCGTTCTGGACAGCGGCCTCGCCGGCCGGATCCTGCACGCCCAGGCGGATTCCTATTGGTGGCGGGGGCATAGCTATTACGATCTGTGGTGGCGCGGGACATGGGAAAAGGAAGGCGGCGGGCCGACGCTCAACCATGCCGTCCACCATATCGACGCGCTGCTCTGGATGCGCGGCCGCCCGAGCGAGGTGATGGCGTTCATGGGCAACGTCGCCCATGACAATGCCGAGGTCGAGGATCTGTCGATCGCGATGCTCCGCTATCCCGACGGCACGCTCGGCCAGATCGCCAGCTCGGTCGTCCATCACGGGGAGGAGCAGCAGCTCGTGTTCCAGGGAACGAACGCCCGCGTCTCCGCGCCGTGGAAGGCCGTCGCCTCGACCTCTCGCGCGAATGGCTTTCCCGAGCCGAACCGCGAGCTCGAGGAGAAGCTGTGCCGCCATTACGAAAGCCTGCCGAGCCTCGCCCATGAAGGCCATGCGGGCCAGATCGACGACGTGCTGAGCGCGATCGAGGCCGGCGTGCAGCCGCTTGTCGGGGCGGAGGACGGCCGGGCGGCGCTGGAGCTGATCACGGCCATCTACAAGTCGGCCGCTACCGGCGAGGCCGCGCGGCTGCCGCTGCAGCCGGACGATCCGTTCTATACGCGGGAAGGCGTCTTGCGCCATGCGCCTCGTTTTCACGAGAAGAAAAGCTCCGTCGAGAACTTCGCGGACATCGGCATTACGACCGGCAGTCCGCTCGAGCCGAAGAACGGGCCGTAAGGCTGCCTTGCGCCCGCACAGACCGCAGCCCCCAGGCCACAGCCCCCAGCCCCCAGATCGCCAAGCGCCCCCCTCTTCCCGGCAGGCGAGGGCAGCATTCCTCCATGCCGCGCAGCAAGCCCGGCCTCCGCTTCATGCGGGGGCCGGGCTTGTTCGTCTTTTGGGCCGGGCAAGGCGGCTGCGGCTAGCGGGAGGCGCGCAAGCGGTACTGATGCGGCGTCGCGCCCATGCGGGACTTGAACAGCTTGCAGAAATAGGAGGCGTTCGTAAACCCGACCTCCTCCGCAACGAGCGCGACCGGCTTGCCCGTCGACGTGAGCAGCTTGACCGCCTGGTGCATCCGCCTCGTCGTCATGTACTCGGTGATGCTGATGCCGACCGCCTCCTTGAACAGATGGGACAGATGATGGGGAGACAGATGAAGGTCGCGGGCCAGCTCCTCGAGCTGGAACCGCTCGGCATAGCGCTGCTCGATCCAGTCGAGGACGCGCTCGGCATGGTGCTGGCTGCGGGAAGGCAGCGGAGCGGCCGGAGCGGCTTCTTGCCGCCAGGCCTCCTTCAGGACGCGGAACAGCTGCACGAGAAAAAGCGAGATCTCCTCGAGCTGCTCGGCTTCCGTCAGGCGATCGAGCCTGCACCGCATGTCGCGGAACAGCTCCGCCAATCCCGCTTCCTCGGCTCCATATAGGCAGGGCGACGGCAGCCGGCTGTTGGACAACGCGCCGTAAAACGCATGCAGGGCGGGCCACGGCTCGAAATAAGCCTCGAACAGCGTCGGCTCGAATATCGCCAGCGAGCGCTCGAACCGTCCGCCGTCCCCGTGCTCCAGCTTCAGATGATGGAGCTGGTAGGGCTGGAACACGCACACCATGCCGGGACGGATCGCGTAGCTGACGTTGCCGACGATCAGCGTTCCCCATCCCTCGTGGACGAGCAGCACCTCCATGCCCCGATGCGAGTGGAACGTCTCCGTATGCGGATAGCCGGAGCTGACGCGGCGATAGGCGAAGTAAAGCGGCGACTCGTTCAAGCCGGTGCCTTCCTCATAGGGCATGAAGCGTCCTCCCTTCGGGCGGCCGCTGCCGATGCGGCCTTGCTCTCCTCATGATAGCGAGCCGTCCGAAGGGAGGCAAGGGCGGGGTCGGCTTCAGTACACGCTTGCCTTCACGCTCGTCTGCTTGATGCCGTTCGCGTTGTTCAAGCCATACACGACCGTATTGCCCCAGTCGGTCAGGCCGCCGCCTGCGCTATGGGCGAGATCGAGGTAGGCGTAGCTCGAGCCGTTGCCGTGCCAGGACCAGGCCGTCCAGCCGACCTTCTTTTGCTGCGCGTAGCTGAGGATGGTCGGCTCGTCCACGTCGCCGTTCGTATGGTACTGGCCGAATTCGCCGATCGTCAGGCACAGCCCCTTGTTCAGCACGTTGTCGATGTTCGTCTTAATCGTCTGCGCGTTGCCGCCGGCATACTCGTACATATGGATGGAGAACATCGTGTTGCGCTGCGGATCGGCGGCGAGCACGCTTTGGCCGTAATCGCGGATGGAATCCGGATACTGGCCCCAGCCCGCGCTGTCGACCATGAGCGTATGGGTCAGTCCGGCGTTCCGCAGCTTGGGGATGGCGGCTTTGTAGCCGTTGGCCCAGCCGCTGCCGTTCCAGGTGCCGTACCACTCGTTGGCGATGTTGAGGATGACGTATTTCTCCTGCCCGATCAGCGCGTTCTTGATCTCGATCCAGTAATTCACCGCCTTGTCCAGCTCGGCGGCGCTGTCGCTGCCGGTCGCGTCATGCACCTCCAGGACGGCGACCATCTTATGCTGCTTGAGCAGCGATAGGATGGCGCTTACATTTTGGGCGGTGTCCTTGGTGTACTGGCTGCCGTTGGAAAGGACGACGCGCACCGTATTGGCGCCGGTCGCGGCGATCGCCGGGATAGCCGTGTTCAAGTCGTTCTTGAACCACGTATGGGCATAGTTCACGCCGCGCATGACGAACGGCTTGCCGTTCGCGTCGTACAGCGTCGTGCCGCTGACATAAAATCCGGAGGCGGCATGGGCGGTGCGCTCCAGGCCCGGCATCGCGGCGAGGAGCGTCCATGCGGTCATCAAGGCGAGCAGCATCTTAAGCGCTTTCATCTTGTTCATCTTCAATTCTCTCCTTTGCTGGGGGGATAGGTAGAGGATAGCACGCCCAGAAAAAGATAAAGATGGAATCCGTTTGGATTTCTTGTCTTTGCTTATGGTGTTTGTTTGGCGGCGGTTTGCTTTGCAGGCCAAGGCGTCCCCGCTCCAAAAAAAAGCGGCCCGCGCGAGGCGCGGGCCTAGAGAGAATATATGAATAAGGGGGGTCTGCCTCTACTATAAAGCCGTTAAATGAAGGCTAGCTGAAGGAAAGATTACAAACAGATTACAAGATTGTAAAAAGCTTTCATAGCGAGCCGCCATGCCCGCTGGATGCCGGCAAAAGTCCGTCAGCTGCCGCGGCTCCATGCCGCAGGCGCCGAATGCGGCTCGCCTTTCCGCCCCCTTGCGTCCCGCGAGCGCCTGCTCCTATAATGAGTCACGGCTTCACCCTCGAGCCCAAGCCACTTCACGAAAGGGAGATCCGCTATGAGAACGCGGCTGCGCAACGCCAATACGCTGCGGAACCAGATTCTCGCCGTCTGCGTGCTCGTTATGGCGCTCGTGCTGCTGTTCGTCGGCTTCTATACGTACAGCCGGGTATCGACGGTCATCACAAGCAACGCGGAGCGCCAGCTGCAGCAGACGGCGATCGAGGCGATCGGCCGCTTGGAAACGCTTTACCGCCAGGTGGACATGCTGTCCAGCCAGGTGATGACCGCTTCCGAGGTGCAGCAGCTGCTGCTGCAGGAGTCCCGCGGCCGCCGCTCGACGCTCGGCCAGCGGCAGTCGCTGCTGCAGAGCGTGCGCACGCTGCAGGTGTATTCCGACGGCATCGCTTCGTTCGACCTGTTCACCCGCGACTACCGCAGCCTGTCGCCGCTCGACGAGAGCCGGCTGACCGACCGGCTGCAGCCGGAGCAGATCGCCCTCGCCGATCGCGGCAGCGGCCGGCTGGCGTGGATCGGCGAGGATCCGAAGGACCCGGCGTACTTCCTCGCCGTCCGCAGCGTGCGGCTGATGGACCATTCGTTCGAGAGCGCGGGCTATCTGCTCGTCCGCATCGAGCGCAGCACCTTCGACCTCGGCGCCGACGAGGCGCAGGAGCGCCGCGAGTTCATGACGCTGCTCGACGGCGAAGGCCGCGTCATCACATCCGATTACGGCGGCTCGGCGGAGGCGCTGCCGGACTCGGCCGACCATAATCTGGACATCGGCGGGGAGCCCTATCTGCAGGTGCGCCAGACGTCCCAGCTGACGGGCTGGAAGCTCGTCATCCTGGCGCCGGTGAAAAGCCTCACGGAAGGCATCGGAGCGCTGCGAACCGCCATCGTCGCGGCGGGCGCGGTCGGCTTCCTCATCTGCCTCGTCTGCTCCTTTTTCCTGAGCGCGATGATCACGAGGCCGATCCTGCGGCTCATCAAGACGATGCGCGGAGCGCGCCTCGGAGAGCTGCGGCCGAGCCCGGAAGTCCACTCGACCGTCGAGATCAACGAGCTGACCAAGACGTACAACCAGCTCGTCGGGCATATGAACGACCTGATCCAGGTCATCTACGAGAAGGAGCTCATCCGCAGCCGCACCGAGCTCAAGGCGCTGCAGGCGCAGATCGATCCCCACTTCCTGTACAACACGCTCGAGGCGCTGTTCTGGGCGCTGCAGGACAAGGAAGAGGAGGAGCTCGCCAATCTCGTCGTCGCCATGTCGGACCTGTTCCGCTACACGATCGGCAGCGAGCACGGCAGCGAGTGGGTGACGCTGCGCGAGGAGCTTGACCATGCGGAGCGCTACATGCAGCTGATGAAGCTGCGGTTCGGCGACCGCCTCGAGTGGAGCCTTTCGGCGCCGCCGGACAGCCTCGAGCTGCGCATGCCGAAGCTGCTGCTGCAGCCGCTCGTCGAGAACGCGATCCTGCACGGCGTCGGCGCCAAAAAAGGGCCGGGCTCCGTCTCGCTGCGGGTCGAGCCGGCGGGCGAGCCGGACCTGTGGTCGGTCGCCGTCGAGGACGACGGTCCGGGCATGGACGCGGAGCTCGTCCAGGCGCTGAGCGACTCGCTCGGCGCAGGCGGCCCGGCGGACGGAGCCGGAAAAGGCAAGGGCAAGGGCAGCGGCATGGCGCTCGCCAACGTGAGCAAGCGGCTGCAGCTTTATTACAAGGATCGGCCGGCGGGCGGACTGCGCATCGAGAGCAGGCCCGGCGAAGGCACGACGGTCGGATTCGACATACCGGGAGGGACTGCATGAAAAACCGGCTGACCGTGCTCATCGTCGACGATGAGCCGAGAACGAGGCAAGGACTGGCCAAGACGCTGGAGGGCTGGGCGGAGGGGCGCTTCGACATCCTCTCCGCCGAGAACGGGGACGAGGCGCTGGAGCTGGCGGCGGAGCGGCCGATCCATCTGCTGCTGACCGACATCCGGATGCCGGAGATGAACGGGCTCGAGCTGATCCGCGCGATCAAGGAGCGGGGCAGCGATCCGGTATCGGTGCTGCTGTCGGGGTATTCCGAGTTCGACTACGCGCAGGAGGGCATCCGGCTCGGCGTCGTCAACTATCTGCTCAAGCCGGTGACGCGCGCGAAGCTGCTGGAGGCGGCCGAGCAGGCGCTCGAGATCGCGCTCGAGCGCCGCCGGCTCGGCGCGATGGAGCGGATCGTCGACCTCGGCCTCGCGGAGCTGAAGGAGGAGGACCGGCTCGTGCCGCAGCCGGTGCAGGACGCGATCCGCTTCATCGAGGACAACGTGCGGACGCCGCTCACCTTGCGCGAGGTCGCCGAGCATGTGCATCTGAACCCGAGCTACTTCAGCTCGCTGTTTAAGGACAAGACCGGCATGACGTTCAGCCAGTTCGTCGCCCGCAGCAAGCTGCAGGCGGCCAAGAAGCTGCTCTACTCGACCGGCCTGCCGGTCGGAGAGATCGCCGAGCAGGTCGGCTACCAGACGGCCAAGTATTTCATCACCCTGTTCAAGGATTACGAGGGCATGACGCCGAGCCAGTACCGCCGCAGCCTCTCCGACAGCAAGGAGACCTGAAAATATCGGACTTTTCCCTAATCGCCGTTACCTTATTTCAAACCGGGTAAACCGCTATCATTGGAAATGTAACCGCTATCCAAGAGCGATGAAGGGGAGGAACCACCACCATGGCAAAAAAATCGACCTCCGTGCTGGGCGCGGCCGCGCTGGCGTCCCTGCTGGCGCTGACCGCCTGCGGCGGCAACGGCGGCAGCGGCGGCAACGGCGGCAACTCGGCTGGCGGCGAAGCCGCGAACGCCGGAGCAGGCTCGGGCTCGGCCGAGAAGATCACGATCAAGATGATGCATCTGTGGCCGGCCGGCAGCTCCAAGCAGCAGAACATGATCGTGAACGACATCATTTCCCAATATCAGGCCGACAACCCGAACGTGACGATCAAGCAGGAGATTCTGGAGAACGAGCAGTACAAGAACAAGCTCAAGGTGCTGTCGGCCTCCAACGACCTGCCGGATGTCGGCATGACGTGGGCGGCGGGGTTCCTGACTCCTTATGTCAAAGGCAATCTGTTCGCGCCGCTCGACGACACGCTGGCCGGCGGCCTGAAGGACTCGTTCGTCTCCGGCACGACCGAGGCGTACGCGGTGGACGGCAAGACGTACGCGCTGCCGCTTGAGCTGAACATCACGCCGGTCTACTACAACAAGGCGATCTTCAGCAAATACAACCTCGAAGTGCCGCAGACGTACGCCGACTTCCAGAAGGCGGTCGACACGCTGCAGCAGAACGGCGTCGCGCCGATCGCGCTCGGCAACAAGGACCGCTGGACCGGCTCGCTCTGGTACATGTACCTGGCCGACCGGCTCGGCGGGGCGGAGACGCTCAAGAAGGCGATCGACCGCTCCGGCTCGTTCGAGGATCCGAGCCTCGTGCAGGCGGCGGACGAGGTGCGCAAGCTCGTCGACGGCAACGCCTTCAACAAGGGCTTCAACGGCCTGTCCAACGACGAGGGCAAGGCCGAGTTCCTGAGCGGCAAGGCGGCCATGTACCTGATGGGCACCTGGGAGCTGCCGAACTTCACGACGAACGAGTCCATCCCGCAGGAGTTCCGCGACCAGGTCGGCTTCTTCAAGTTCCCAACGATCGAGGGCGGCAAGGGCGACATCGACAGCTGGGTCGGCGGACCGGGCGTAGGGCTGTTCGTCGCCGAGAACTCCAAGGTCAAGGAAGAGTCCAAGAAGTTCGTCAAGTTCTTCGTCGAGAAATGGGGCGAGCAGTCGGTCACCAAGGCGGGCGTCATCCCGGCGACCAAGGTCGACACGTCCAAGGTCGATCTGCCGCAGATGTATATCGACATCCTGAACGAGCTCGGCAAAGCCAGCAACATCACGCTGTTCGCGGACGTGCAGATGAGCCCGGCCGTCGCGCAGGTCCACCTGAACATGATCCAGGCGCTGTTCGGCAAGGAAGTGACGCCGGAGGACTTCGCCAAGCAGCATGAAGAGGCGCTGAAGCAGGACGCAGGCTGATTCCGCAGCCGCGCGGCCTCCGAGGAGGACCTGTCCCGCGAGGCGGGCGCAGGTCCTCCTCTTCGCTTGCCGCCGCACCGCCTGCCCGAACCTGCGAAGGAGCGTGAACAAGCATGGATAAAGTGATGTCCAACAAGAAGATGATTGCCCTCTACGTACTGCCGGCGCTGCTGCTCGTGCTCGTCCTGATCTACGTGCCGATCGTGCTCACCGGCTACTACGGCTTGATGAAATGGGACGGCATCGGCGAGATGGCGTTCACCGGGCTCGACCAGTACGCGAAGCTCGTCCGCGACGCGGCGTTCTGGGACAGCGCCGGCCACTCGCTGCTGCTGGCGGCGTTCTCCGCGCTCAGCCTGCTCGGCTATCTGGCGGTGGCGCTCGTGCTCGCCGGCGAGATCAAGGGCGCGAACCTGCTGCGCAAGCTGTACCTGATCCCGATGCTGCTGAGCTCGGTCGCGATCGCCCAGCTGTGGGCCAAGATCTATCACCCGACGAACGGCATCCTCAACACGCTGCTCGGCGCGGTCGGCCTGCCCGACACGGTCGAGTGGCTGTCCGACACGAGCCTCGTGCTGCTGTCGATCTTCATCCCGATCATCTGGCAGTACGCCGGCTTCTACATCCTGATCTACTACGCGGCGCTCAAGAACATCCCGTCCTCGCTCGTCGAGGCGGCGCGGATCGACGGCGCGAGCCCGCTGCAGATCGCGCTGCGCGTCAAGCTGCCGCTCATCGCCGGCGTCGCCAAGATGACCGTCGTGCTGGCGGTCGTCGGCTCGCTCAAGTACTTCGACCTGATCTACGTCATGACCGGGGGCGGGCCGAACGGAGCGAGCGAGGTCATGGCGTCCTACATGTACAAGCAGGCGTTCAGCAGCTACGACTTCGGCTACGGAAGCGCGATCGGATTTTTCCTGCTGCTCATCTGCCTCGTCGTCACCTGGCTGATCCGCAAGCTCACCTCGTCCGAAGAGGTCCAATACTCGTAAGCGAAAGGAGCCAACCGACATGTCGCAACGACTCGCCGCGGCTCGCGCAGAAGCCGGTCCTGCCGGGCGCTCTGCCGCCAGCCCGGTCCTGAAGACGCTCCTGTACGCCGCATTGGCCCTCATCGCCGTCGCGCAGGTGTTCCCGCTGCTCTGGCTCGCCGTCTTTTCCCTCAAGGACACGCAGGAGATCTTCACGAAGTCTCCGCTCTCGCTGCCGGCCAGCCCCAAGTGGGAGAACTACGAGAAGGTATGGACCGAGGGCAACATCGGCCAGTACTTCTTCAACAGCGTCTGGTATACCGTCGCCGCCGTCGCCGCGACCGTGCTGCTCGCGAGCCTCGTCACATTCGCGCTGACGCGCATGAAGTGGGGCTGGAAAAAGCCCGTGCTCGGTCTGTTCATGGTCGGCATCATGATTCCGATCCACTCGACGCTCATCCCGCTGTTTCAGATGTTCATGAAGGCGGGCCTGACCGACCATCCGCTCTCGATCATCCTGGCGTACACCGCGTTCAACCTGCCGCTGACGATCATGATCCTGCTCGGCTTCTACGAGACGCTGCCGCGCGAGGTCGAGGAGGCGGCCGTCATGGACGGCTGCTCCGTCAACCGCATCTTCTTCCAGATCGTGCTGCCGATGACGGCATCCGTGCTGGCGACGACGGTCATCATCAACATGATCTACAACTGGAACGAGTTCGTCTTCGTCAACACGTTCATCAGCAGCGACACGCTCAAGACGCTGACCGTCGGCATCCAGAACTTCATCGGCCAGTACTCGGCCGACTGGGGCGCGATCGGCGCCACGCTCATGATCAGCATCCTGCCGATCCTGATCGCCTTCTTCGCGCTCAGCAACCAGATCGTCGAGGGCATGACGGCGGGCTCGGTGAAGGGTTGATCCGCATGAGCCCGCACCTGAGCCTGCCCCTGCCCCTGCGACTTGCGACTCCAGAAAGGATGGTACGATGACCGCCAAACCGAGCTTCAACCAGCCGCTCGTCACCCATATCTACACCGCCGATCCGTCGGCCCATGTGTTCGAAGGCAAGCTGTACGTCTATCCGTCCCATGACCTCGACCACGAGCGCGTGTCCAACGACAACGGCGACCAGTACGACATGGAGGACTACCATGTGCTGTCGATGGACGCCGCGGACGCGCCTTGCGTCGACCACGGCCAAGCGCTGCATGTGCGCGACGTGCCGTGGGCGTCCCGCCAGATGTGGGCGCCGGACGCCGCCTGCAAGGACGGCAAGTATTATCTGTTCTTCCCGGCGCGGGACGAGGACGGCATCTTCCGCATCGGCGCCGCCGTCGGCGAGCGGCCGGAGGGTCCGTTCCGGGCCGAGCCGAGCTGGATCGACGGCACGTTCAGCATCGACCCGGCGGCGTTCGTCGACGACGACGGCCGCGCCTATTTGATCTTCGGCGGCCTGTGGGGCGGACAGCTGGAAAAATGGCAGGCCGGTGCGTTCGATCCGGACGCCGCAGGGCCGACCGGGGACGAGCCGGCGCTCGGACCTCGCGCCGCCGAGCTGGCGGACGACATGCTGTCGCTGAGGAGCGCACCTGCGGAGCTGTCAATCGTGGACGCAGACGGCCGGCCGATCGCGGCCGGCGACGAGGAGCGCCGCTATTTCGAGGGACCGTGGATGCACAAGCATCAGGGGCGCTACTACCTGTCGTACTCGACCGGCACGACGCACAAGATCGTGTACGCGACGAGCGACGATCCGCTCGGCCCGTTCGTCTACCAGGGGACGATCCTCGAGCCGGTCGTCGGCTGGACGACCCACCACTCGATCGTGGAGTGGGACGGCAAGTGGTATCTGTTCTACCACGACAGCTCGCTCTCCGGCGGCGCCGACAACAAGCGCTGCGTCAAGTTCACGGAGCTGTTTTATGAAGAGGACGGCCGGATCCGCACCATCCGGCCATATGAATGACGGCAATCCAATAGGGCTGTCCCGCACGTCGAGCCATCGACGAGCGGGGCGGCCCTTTTCCTTTGCCATCGGATTTTGCGTCGATCCGAATTCGGATTTAACAAAACGAAACAGTTGAATTAATTTGAAGGCGTTGATACGATGGAGGAACAGGTTTGCTTTTGCTTTCGAATAAGGGAAGGTTGGGTGCGACATGGAGATGCGGAAGCTGGATGCGGCATGGGAAGTAAAGGGATTCTGGCCGTGGGTGCCGCTGAAGGGCACGAGCATGGAGATCGGCAATGAGCTGCTCGGCGTGACGGAGTGGATTCCGGCGACGGTGCCGGGCGGCGTGCATGAGGATCTGTACCGGGCGGGGCTCATCCCCGATCCGTATGTCGATACGAACAGCTTGGCAGTCGAATGGGTGGAGAACCGCTGGTGGGTGTATCGCGGCCGCTTCGCGCCGCCGGAGCTTGAGCCGGGCTGCCGGGCCGAGCTCGTGCTGGCCGGACTCGACTACGAGGCGATCGTCTCGCTGAACGGCCGCCGCCTCGGCGAGCATGAAGGCATGTACGAGCCGGCCGTCTACGACGTGACCGATCTGCTCGGCGAGCGCGAGACGGCGGAGCTGCAGATCATCCTCAAGCAGGCGCCGGACGAGATGGGCCAGATCGGCAAGACGAGCGAGACGTTCACGCAGAAGAGCCGCTTCAACTACAAGTGGGACTTCTCGACCCGGCTCGTCAACGTCGGCATCTGGGACACCGTCTCGCTGCGCGTCCGCCGCGCCGTCTCGCTGGACGAGCTGGCGCTGCATGCGGATGTGCGCGAGGACGGTACGGGAGTCGTGTCGGTGGCGGCCCTCGCGCGCGTGGAGAAAGGGACGGACGAGGCCGCGGCGGAGCTGGAGCTGCTCGATCCGGACGGCCGGACGGCCGCCCGCTGGAGCGGTCCGGTCGTGGACGGAGCGGTCCGGGCCGAGCTGGAGGTGCCGGAGCCGCGTCTGTGGCATCCGAACGGATACGGCGAGCAGCCGCTCTACGAGCTGAGGCTGCGCCTGTTCGCGGAAGGCCGGCTGACGGAGGAGACGACTCGGCGGACCGGCATCCGCCGCATCGAGTACCGGCGCAACCCGGGCGGACCGGACGACGCGCTGCCGTACACGTTTGTCGTCAACGGACAGCCGATCTACATTCAAGGCGCGAACCTGACGCCGCTCGACCATCTGTACGGCAACGTCGGAGCGGAGCGCTACGGCTGGCTCGCGCGTCTCGCCCGGCGGGCGAATCTCAACCTGCTGCGGGTGTGGGGCGGCGGCCTTATCGAAAAGGAAGAGCTGTACGACCTGTGCGACCGTCTCGGCATCCTCGTCTGGCAGGAGTTCATCCAGTCCAGCTCCGGCATCGACAACGAGCCGTCCCAAAAGCCGCGCTTCCTCGAGCTGCTCGGCCGCAGCGCCGTGCAGGCGCTCAAGACGCGGCGCAACCATGTGTCGCTGGCGGTGTGGAGCGGCGGCAACGAGCTGATGAGCGCGCCCGACCGGCCTTCGACCTATGAGGACGCCAATCTCGCCTATTTGCGGGCGCTCGTCGCCGAGCATGATCCGCAGCGGCTGTTCCTGCCGACGTCGGCGTCCGGTCCGAGGCAGTACATCACGAGCGAGAAGGGCGTCAGCCACGACGTCCACGGCCACTGGAAGTACATGGGCAATCCGGGCCATTACCCGCTGTACGCCGAGGCGGACCATCTGTTCCACAGTGAGTTCGGCGTCGACGGCGTCAGCAGCGTGAAAAGCCTTCGCAAGTTCCTGTCGGAGCCGCATCGGAAGCCGGTGTCGATGGAGGAGAGCTTCGTCTGGCGCCACCATGGCGAATGGTGGGACACGTTTGGCCGCGATACGGAGCTGTTCGGCGGCTTCGCCGACCTGCAGGCGTTCTCCGACGCGAGCCAGTGGATCCAGGCGGAAGGGCTGCGCTTCATCCTCGAGGCCAACCGTCGCCGCCAGGGCCGGCAGAGCGGCAGCATCATCTGGCAGCTCAACGAGCCGTGGCCGAACGCCAGCTGCACGAATCTCGTCGACTACTACATGGAGCCGAAAATGGCCTACTACTGGACCCGCTCGGCCTTCGAGGGCACGCATGCATCGCTCGACTACCGCTCGCTGGACGCGCCGGCGGGCAGCCGGCTGCAGGCGGCGGTGCATCTGCATCGCAGGCCGGGAGCGGTGGCGGGCGAAGGAGGCTTGCAGGCGGCGGGCGAGGCGGCGGGCGAGGCGCGCGGGTTGGATACGGGCCTGGCGGGTACGGCGATGATGGAGAGAGGCGCGAGCCAGGCGACGGGCGAAGGAGGCGGGTTGGCATCGGGCCAGTCGAATCCGCAGATGGACGAGAGAGAGGCGAGCCAGGCGGGAAGGGCGAGCGGCGAGGGGCGCGAGCTGGATGCGGGCCAGTCGAGCCAGGTGATGGATGAGGGACTCGAGGCGAATGTGACGCCGCTTCTCCGCGTACGCGCCGAAGTGAGGGACTTGCGCGGAGCGCTGCTGCATGAGCAGACGTTCGATGCGCCGGCCGGCGGGGAAACGGGCGCGGGAAGCGGCTCGCTCCGACTCGGAACGCTGGACTGGGTCGTGCAGGACACCTACAACGGCCTGCTGCTCGTCCGTCTCCGCATCGAGGGGATGGATGCGCCTCCTCCCGTCGACTACTTCTTCTCCACGCGGTCGCCGGAGGTATATGCTGCCGCGCTGAAGCCGATGGCCGCCGCGCTGCGGGCCGAGCCGCTGGGCGGTTGGGAGCAGGCGCCGCCCGAAGCGGGCGGACCGGCAGCCAGTCCGCGCCTGCGTCGCGCCTATGTCATCGCCAACGACGGCACGGAAGCCGCGCTGCATGTGCGGCCCGAGGAGATGACCGACGGCTGGTGGATGGAGGCGAGCGAGGCGTACTTCACGCTGCTGCCGGGAGAGTCGCGCCGGGTGGAGCTCTCCTGCGCGCCTCGCCGCGGCGAGCTGTTCGGCGCCGGAGCGGCGATCCGCGCCTCGGACGCGGGAAGAGTCGGCACGGATGCGGCGATTCGCGGCGCGGATGCGGAGAGTGTCGGCACGGATGCGAGGAGAGTTGGCACGGCTGAGGCGGGACGTGCCGCGGATGTGGAGAGTGTCGGCACGGATGCGGCGACTCGTGCCGGCGACGTGCCGACGGAGCCGACGGTCGTCTTCCGTGCGTTCAACCAGCCGCTGCCGGTGTGAGGGCAGCAATAGATAGGGGCAGATCAAGGCCGAGCGGATCGGCCTTGATCTGCCCCTTCTTTATATGCTGTAGTATCGCGCGAGCCCGCCGAACCTGCCCAACCAAGGCATAGAAGTGCCTTGGTTGCGTTCAAAACCGGTAGCGTCAAGAAGTATGTGTAAGCAGCAAGATATTCCCAGTCAAAATGGGTTGACGTCACTCTTGGTGGTGGGGGTAGCGTTTCTCAAACATCTGCTTCAACCTACGTTTTACCGACGGGTCGCCGAAGCCGCGAATGACTTTCTTGCCATAATACTCGTTGTACTCGCTAGCCGTCAGGTAAAGGATTTTCTCGACCGCCTCCATGTTGGTCAGGCTGTTCATGGGCTTAAGTCGTTTGCGGAATTCCTTGTTCATGCGTTCAATCGGGTTGGACGTGTAGATGGCCAGCTTCATTTCGGCGGGATACGAGTAGAACGTAAGCAGCGTGTCGAGCTGGTTTTCCCAGGACTGAATTTCTTTGGGATAGCGCTTCTGCCATTTGTCCTTAAGCCGGTCAAAAGCAGCCAGAGCCAAGTCCCGGTCTAGGGCGTTGTAGACGGTTTTGAGATCGGCAACGAAGTCCGTCTTGTCCTGCATGCGGATCTTGGGAAAGGTCGAGCGCACTTTGTGGACGACACAGTGCTGGACGTCGGCTTTGGGAAAGGCTTCCCGGAAGGCCGTATCCAGCCCAGGCAGCCCATCGAATACGCCAAGCAGAACTTCCTCCACGCCGCGCTGCTGCAAGTCTTTCAGCACGTCGCGCCATACGTTGGCACTCTCTTTTCCCCCGACGTAGAAGCCGAGGATGGATCGGTACCCGTCTTCGTCGATGCCCATCGCAAAACAAACGACTTCGCCGCTGACCGTGCTGCGCTTGAGCTTGACGTACATGCCGTCGAGGTAAATGACGGAGTAGCGCTTGCCGAGCGGCCTTGTCTGCCAGCGCTCCACGTCTTCCAGAACCGTCGAAGTGATGTTGCTAATCGTGGTCGGCGAGTACGCTTGACCGAACATGCCTTCAATGAACCGAGCGATGTCGCGGGTCGGCATGCCGCCTTTGTACATCTGAATGACGGCCTCCTCCAGCCAGCCGTCGCGCCGCTGATAGGGCTCGAACAGCTGCGTTTGGAAGTCGCCGTTTCGGTCTCGGGGCATCTCCAGATCCTCGATCAGGCCGTAGCGGGTGTGCAGATCCCGGTAGTAGTAGCCGTTTCGGCTGTTGCGGATACCCGCTGCCGCAGCCTCGGCCATGTGGTGCTGAATCTCCGTACGGATGAGAAACTCGATCCGCTCCTTTACGAAGGGGATGACAGAATTTTCAAAGAGATGGTTCAGGTGGTTTTCGGTTATACTAGTCATGAAGTAGGGTCCTTTCTTGGTGGCGTCGTAACCCCGAGAATACCCTACTTTTTTTGTGCCTAGCTAGTTACCCCTGAAAAAGTCGGGCTTTTTTGACAAAACAAAAAGGAATTCACAACCTCAAAATGGAAATTGTTATTGTCCAGATAACAATATTCCGCAACCCGAGGGAAGAATTCCTTTGTCTAAGGAGTTCAACACAGCGCCTCGGGAATCCTTCCAAGAGGTGAAGAAAATGTTGAAACTTCGTGACGAGCAATTAACGATGTGGGACGCCATTTTGCCTGGTGCAGTTCGAGCTCTGCCAGTTGAGCTTGCGATCATCGATGAGCTTCTAGACGATGAGCGGTTTCTTCAACCTTTCACCGAACTGCACCCGAAGGGTAAAAAGAGCGGCCGTCCTACATTTGCGATTGAAAAATACATTCGACTCATGGTACTCAAACACAAATATAATTTAGGCTACGAATCACTGGTTAAGGAAGTCGGCGACAGCATCACTTGGCGCCTGTTCTGCCGAATCGCGATCGATGAACCGATGCCGGACCCTTCCACACTGATCTATGCCCGCAAACGCTACGGCGATAAAATCGTCGAAGACATCAACGCCGCGCTAGTGAAACAGTGTGAAGAAAAAGCAATTCTCAAAACACGTAAATTGCGTACGGACACGACCGTTGTAGAATCCGATATCCATCACCCGACAGACGCCACGTTGCTTCAAGACGGCGTGAAGGTCATCACCCGAACGATTCAAAAGATACGCAAAATCGCCTCCCACGCTGCTCAAGGCTTTGAGGATCGGACGGCTGAAGTTAAAGAAAAGATTCTGTCCATCGCCAAAGTTCTGCGCCGTCGCACACGGGAATCGTGGGAAGAAGTCGACAAGATTACGCAAAGCGTAATCGAAGTAACCGAAAGCGTCGTGAACCACGCACAAACCGTCATTGAAAAACTGCAAGACAAAAGCAAAACAACCGTTCAGCAAAGCAAAGCGAAACTGTCGGCCGCGGTTGAACTTACTGGGAAGCTGCTGGAACAAGCCAGACAGGTCGTTTCCGGCAAACGCATCATCGCCGATCGTATCGTCAGTTTCTTTGACCCCGAAGCCAGGCCGATTAAGAAGGGGAAGTTAGCCAAAGGCACGGAATTCGGTTACAAGGTGCGAATAGATGAGACGGAAAGCGGCTTCGTCACCGGTTACGCCGTCTACGAGGGAAATCCCTCTGATGACGAATTGCTTGTTCCCGCTATAGAAGCACACATCAAGCAGTTCGGCAAGGCGCCGCAGGCCGTAGCCACCGACCGCGGCTTCTCAAGCAAGAAGAATGAAACAGCCATTACTGAACTCGGTGTGAAACGAGCCAGCTTGCCGCGAAAGGGCAAGAAAGGCATCGCACGTACGGAGTATGAAAAAGAAAAGTGGTTTAAGGACTTGCAGCGTTACCGTGCAGCTGGAGAAGCAAAGATTAGTCTTCTCAAGCGCAAGTACGGTTTGAACCGCAGCAGATACCGGGGCTTTGCTGGCTCAAAAAGCTGGGTCGGCTTCGGAATTCTAACCCACAACCTGCAAAGAGCGGCAAAAATGCTCCAAAACTAAGATGAACGAGGGGTACGGGGTGAAATCTCCCCTCCAAAACAAAAGTCACCAGAGTCCCTCTTTCAGAATCGGACTTTTTCAGGGGTAACTAGCTAGGCTCCAAATGTTGGTACACAACTTATTGTACGTCACCTCAAAACCCGCCGAACCTGCCCAACCAAGGCATAGAAGTGCCTTGGTTGCATTCAAAACCCGCCGAACCGGCCCAACCAAGGCATAAAAGTGCCTTGGTTGCGTTCAAACCCGCCGAACCGATTCAACCAAACATTCCTGTATAAGCTAAGAAATGAGCTTGGACACAAAAAGGAACGCTCCTATAAGATGAGGTTGCGACGGGTCAGAGCCCTAATAACTCATCTAAAGGAGACGTTCCACTATGAAGTTTACTCGAAAGCACTCGGTTGATCAACGTTTGGATCAAATGACCGAAAAGCATGTTATCGTCGGCATTGACATCGCGAAGGACAAGCATGCCGCCCGGATGACCAATTTCCGTGGTCGGACCTTGACACCACGCCATTACGCTTTCACCAATGACGCCCACGGATTCGAGCAGCTGCTGCAATGGTTGAATCAAGCAATGCAGAAGCACTGCCTCTCCACCGCAATCGTCGGCATGGAGCCCACGGGACACTACTGGTTCAATCTGGCTCATTGGCTGCTGGAGCGCGGAATCAAGGTCGTTCTGGTCAATCCCGCCCTCACCCGTCGGCACAAGGAAGACCGCGA
The DNA here is from genome assembly GCF_009649995.1 of Paenibacillus sp. B01. Classification (NCBI taxonomy): domain Bacteria; kingdom Bacillati; phylum Bacillota; class Bacilli; order Caryophanales; family Paenibacillaceae; genus Paenibacillus; species Paenibacillus sp. B01. The sequence continues at coordinate 1,389,579 of NZ_CP045802.1, forward strand.
CAACAGTCCCGCCAAGAACGACCCGAAAGATGCGCTCGTCATCGCGGATGTCGTAACACGAGGGTACTACACCGAGTATACGCCGCAGGACGAGAGGTTTGGTCGGTTGAAAAGCGCCGTTCTTCATCGTGACATGCTGGTTCGGAATCAGACGCAGACGGGAAACCGGATCGTGCGCTGGATCGACCTGTACTTTCCTGAATACTCGACGGTGTTCAAGAACTGGGACGGCGTGCGTTCTCTAGCTACGCTCAAGTCGCTCCAGCTGCCGAAAGAACTTCGCCGATGGAGCGTGGACGATTTCATCCGGCATTGGGGCGAGCAAGGCTTGCAGCGGCCTGGGGGCGTCAGCGGGCGAAAACGGGCAGCAGAGCTGATTCAAGCGGCCTCTGGCAGCATTGGCGACTGTCGAGCGCCGGAGGAGGCCATCTTGACGCTGAGCCACTTGCTGGAGATGTACGAGCTGGGCAAGCGCCAGATCGAAGCCGTCGACCAGCGTCTGGAAGAGCTGCTGCGCGACCTGCCGCAGGCCGAGCAGCTGGCCAGTCTGGGCAGCGGCATGGGACCAACGGTTCAAGCAGCCCTACTTGGGCTCGCGGGCGACTTGAGCTCCTACCGCCACGGCAATCAGCTGTTGAACCGCGCTGGTCTTAGTTTGGCGACGCAACGTTCCGGCACGTACAAGGGACAAGTCAAGCTGACCAAACGAGGCGACAGCCTACTGCGAAAAGTCCTGTTTCTAGCCGTGCTCTGTCTGGTGAAAGACCATCCGGAATTCAAAACCTGCCATGAACGAAACCAGGCTCAAGGAATGGCCAGAAAGAAATCCATTATTTGTCTGATCGGCAAACTGGCTCGAATGCTCGTCGCAATGGCAAATAAAGGGGAACGATACCGCCCCAACCTAGAGTCGAACGCAGCCTAGTCGAACCAGCAGGCGAGCTCCTCCACACGCCACACCATTGTCATTTACGAATGCTGACCCGTTCGCGGGATTTTACACGGAAACGCACCGAGAGAACCGAGTTTTTTATGCAATAGGGCCCAGACCCGTTATCCAAAACGAATCGGCCTCCACGCTTTGGCCAGGTGAAACGAAGGAATGTGAGGGCATAGACCCGTAGAGATCTGGGAGGGTGAACCGCCAAAGGACAAGTGGAAGAGGGTGCGACAAAACCGCTCCTGCCGAGGTTCGTGATTCACGGACTTCTGTTCCCGCCTGCCCTAAAAGCGGCCCACAACCGTCTCTCGGTCCATCTTCTTCGGTTTCAAGCCTACCGTCTCGAAAGAGAATCGTGTGAAATCCTGCGAACGAGTGAGCATTCGTGAGAAAACCTCTTAATTATGAGGGAGGCATAAAAGTGCCTTGGATGCGTTCAAAACCCGCCGAACCGGCCCAACCAAGGCATAGAAGTGCCTTGGATGCGTTCAAAACCCGCCGAACCGGCCCAACCAAGGCATAAAAGTGCCTTGGATGCGTTCCAAAACCCGCCGAACCGGCCCAACCAAGGCATAAAAGTGCCTTGGATGCATTCAAAACCCGCCGAACCAGCCCGACCAAGGCATAAAAGTGCCTTGGATGCGTTGGGCTGCCGTCTAAGCCTCCGCGTCAGCCCCAGCCTCCGCCTCGCCCGCCTCAACCTCCGCCTTCGCCTCGGCAACGGCCTCCAGCCGAATCCCGTACCGGGCCAGCGCCTTCACCGCACTGGCACTCATCTGCTCCTGCAGAGCAGCGCTAGCAGCGCCATCGGCGACGCGCACCCGCTTGCCGAGGAAGCGCAGCTTCTGCAGCAGGAAGCCGCGCTCGTCCCGCGGATAGCGGAGCGCGATGCGGTAGACGCCCTCGGCGGCGTCGAAGCGCACCTCCTGGCGGAAGCAGGAGAGCGCGTACAGGATGCGCGACAGCTCGCGGTTGTAGCGGGGGAGGAGCTCCAGCTCGACCTCCTCCTGCGAGCGCGCCGTCAGCCGCGCGATCGCCGCGTCCAGCCGATCCGCCTCGCCCGGCGGCAGCGGCCGCTCCTCCACGCCATGCGCATGGGTGAGCCGCGTGCGCATGAGCGGCCGTCCCTGGCTCCGGTGCCAGAGCAGGTACCACTGCTTGGTCGACATCGCGTAGTCGAGCCGGTACGGGTAGCCCTCGGCATGGCGCAGCTCGCCGCCGCCCTTGGCGCTGTAGGCGAGCCGCATGCCGCTGCGGCCCGCAATGATCGCCGCCAGCTCTGGCAGCAGCGGCGAATACAGCCGCCGCTCCCGGCTGCGCGCCTTCTCGTCCAGATGTCCCAGCGGCAGCGGCGGCTCCTCGGCCAGCAGCTCCGCGAGCTTGGCGCGCGCCGCCGAGCCGAGGAAGCCTTCTGCGGCGGGATGCTCCAGCATGAGCTTCAGCCAGGCGCGCTCGCGCCCGGTCACGGCGACGGCGCCCGCCTCCGCCATGCGGCGGCTCAGCTCATGATTGTGCGCCTTGTCGAACAGCAGCTCCATACGTCTCCGCCAGCTCCTTCCACTCCTCGATCATGTCCTGCCGCAGCTCCTCCGGCTCCAGCACCTCGCAGCTGGAGCCGAAGCTGCGCAGCCACGGGCGGATCTCCCTCGTCCCGTTCACCTCGATGTCGTACCGGAACGAATCCGGTCCTTCCTCCGTCGTCTCGCCCCATTGCCCTTGCAGCAGCACCCGTTCGCGGACGAAGTCGTACTCCGCCCCCTCGGGACGGAAAAACCGCACGGAAACGCGCGTCGGCTCGCCCAGATCGACGAGCCAGCTCGTGCGCAGCCGCGCGTCCAGCTGCTCCCGCTTGCGGGCGAACAGCTCGGGATCGGCGGCCCCGCCGATCGCCAGGCCGCTCATTCCTTCCATCCGCCAGGCGCTCAGCCCGTGGACGCGCGTGAAGCCGAGCGCGTACCAGCGGCCGTACTGGTGGTCGTAGACCGCCTTGAGCGGAAGCATCGCGATCTGCCGCGCCGGGCTGGTCCGCGCATGCAGCGGATTGGTGCCGCGCGCGGCGTAGCGATGCTCCGACTTCGGCGTCAAGTACTCGAAGCTCGCCGTGCGCCGCTCCTCGATCGCCGCCAGCAGCGGATGCAGGTACGCCTCGTCGAGGATGCGGCAGTCGTAGCGGTAGGCGAAGCCGACGCCGGCGCTGAGCGCGCCGTCCCGACCGAGCAGGCGGCGCAGGCTGTCCTGCAGCAGGAACCCGTGCACCGACGGCACCCGCGTGTGGGCCATCGCATGCACGAACAGCTCGAGCCGCCGCAGCTCCTCGGGCTCCAGCGCCGCCCACAGCTCGTCGCGCAGCCGGTAGCGCACCGGACGGCCGCCTGCGCGCGCGACGATGCCGGCTTTTTCGAGGTAGGCGAGGTCGGAGCGGATCGTCTTTTCGTCCGGCCACGGCGACGCCTCCGGCCAGCCGCCGCAGCAGGCGTCGAGCAGCTCCGCGGCCGTTCGGCCGCCTTTCCCAAGCTCACCCTGCAACAGCGAGAGCCGTGCGATTTCCGATTCCTTAAGCGAGCGGGAGCGGAAAAGGAACAGCAGCAGCGGGTCGCCGCCCCGCTCGCGCCTCGCCTGCAGCAGCCGGCCGAGCCCAAGCTCGCCGTCCGCGCCAGCGGCCGAAGCGGCCTCGCGCAGCCTTCGCAGCGCCTTGTCGAGCGTATGCACCGAGATGCCGAGCCGCTCCGCCGACTCCTTGCGGCTGAACGCGCCGCCCGTCAGCACGAGCAGCCGCAGCAGCTCGATCTCCTTGTCGAAGCTTTCTCTCGCCATCCTCGCTTCCTCCTCCCGCTCGATCCAGCCTTTTTTGTCGAACCTGCTTTATTCGGGACGGCACGCCTGATTTCCTGCCCGGGCGGCTCCGCGCCGGATTGCCGCTTTTTTCCGCCAAGCGGACGCCTTCGCCATACTTCCGCCCTGTTCCGCCCGTCCGCAGGAGGCTATGATGAAGCGGAAAGGTCAGGCGACAGGCGGGAACTTCGGCCGCAGGCCCTGTTCCGCAGTGCCGGGACGCTGATCCGACAGGCATGCTACGGCCGTCCTTTCTCCTCGTTCATTCACCGGGTTCGAATCCCGGACGCTCTATCAGGGGCGTTCATGGTTGATGAATTCAAAACGGCGAAGAGCCTACGAGCGCAGTACCCGAGGGACCGGCATCCGATCCCGCCGATCCGCGCCGGCCGCGCCTCCAAGGGCGGTGCCGGAAGCAGGCCATGCAGCGCCATGCGCCGGCGGCGGCAAGAAGGACGATTCCCCCCGCAGCGATCGCCCGCTCGCGACTCTCCTTGCGCCATGGCGCAAGGAGGGAAGCGCGAAGGGACGGCAGCGGGAAATTGTCTGGAGGCCGCCTGCCCGCAGGCGCTCCGCCGACGCTTCCGGGGCGCGGGCGAGCGGACGGATGCCGCCCGACCCCGGCCATTCCGAGCCGAAGCAGCCTGCCGAGCGGCGCGACGCCGCAGGCGGCTCGCGGCTTACTTAGGGCGTGTTTGCAACCCCGCTCAGGAGCGTCTATCACCGCCTTTTTGCCCCCTGCTTCGTCACGCAGGCTCGACGTACCCCCGGTACGCTTTCGCCTACGTTCCTCGCAGGAATCAAAAATTCGGCCATATTCGGCTTCCTTCGAAGGATGCAAACACGCCCTCATACAAGGAGATGATCGATATGTTCGAAATCGTCACGATCAAGCCGACCGAGCGCGGTTTGCTGTACCGGAGAGGAAGCTATGCAGGACTGCTCCTGCCTGGAACGAAGCGGCTGATCCGGCTGCGCTGCGAGACCGCGGTCGCCTGCCGCGTCGACGAGCCGTTCCTGCCGCCGGACGGTCCGCTGGCCGTCTACCTGCAGGATGCGAGGCTCGCCGCGGAGCTCGACGTCGTAGAGGTCGGCGACGGCGAATACGCCGCTCACCGCATCGACGGACGCTTCGAACGGCTGCTGCCGCCGGGCCTGCATGCTTTTTGGAAAGCGGGCGGCCGCCACGAGTTCCAGCGCATCGATATGCGCGAGCCGGACGTTTCGGCGGCGCTCGAGCCGGAGCTCGCGGAGCGGATCGGGCCATATGCGCAGACGCTGGAGGTGGAGAGCTGGGAGCGCGGCTTCCTTTTCTACGACCATGAGCTGCAGCGCGAGCTCGGTCCCGGCCGCCACCGGTTCTGGCGCGGTCCGGTCAAGGCGTCGGTCCAAAAGGTCGACCTGCGCCGCCAGCAGCTCGAGCTGCACGGCCAGGAGATGATGACCGCCGACAAGGTGACGCTGCGGCTCAACTTCGTCAGCGCATACCGCGTCAGCGACCCGCGCCGCACGCTCGAGATCCGCTCGCTGTCCGAGCATCTGCACGCCTCGCTGCAGCTGATCCTGCGCGACATCGTCGCCGGCAGGACGCTCGACCGCCTGCTCGCCGCGCGCGACGAGGCGGCGTCCGAGGCGCTGGAGCGGCTGCGGGCGGCAGGGGCCGCGAGCGGCGTCGAATTCCTTGGCGCGGGCATCAAGGACGTCATTCTGCCGGGCGAGATGCGCGACATTCTCAATACCGTGCTGCTGGCGGAAAAGAAGGCGCAGGCGAACCTCATCACCCGTCGCGAGGAGACGGCTTCGACGCGCAGCCTGCTGAACACGGCCAAGCTGATGGAGGAGAACGAGACGCTTTACCGGCTCAAGGAGCTGGAGATGCTGGAGCGGCTCGCCGAGCGCATGGACCGCATCACGCTCGACTCCGGCAGCCCGGTGCTGGAGCAGCTCGCCCGGCTTGCCGGCGGCACGGGCCGGCGCTGAAGCCATTCGACGGGCTTGCCGGCGGCACGGGCCGGCGCGCGAAAGCCCCTCTGGCGGGCGGTTCCTTGCGGACCGCCCGAATTTTTATTCTTTTGGGAGCATAAGGAAAAAGGAACCGTCTCGGGCCTGCGATCCGTAGTATAATAATCGTGGTGCGCCTGCAGGCGGGCAGCACTTGGCATGGCTTCATACATAGGGAGGGTGGACATTCATGCAGCAACCGCAACAACTGAGGCCGATGGGGATCGGCCGCATTCTCGACCGCAGCTTCCAGCTGTACCGCACCCACTTCACGACGCTGGCGATTATCATGCTGGCGCTGTACGGCCCGATGGCGATCGTCTCGATGGCGCTCGCCACCGATTCGTCCAACACGACCTCCGGACTCATGGATACCATCCGGAATGGCGGCATCGACGGCTACCTGCAGTCGATCGAATCAGGCGAAGGAGCCGGACTGAGCGGAGGCGCCGTGCTGGCGATGCTGCTCGGCTTCGTGCTCATGCTGCTGCTCGGACCGGTCTCGGTCGCGGCGATCGTGCATCTCGTGCAGGCGCATCTGCGCGGCGAGGAAATTCCGAGCGCGGGCGAGCTGCTCAAAAAAGGCTTCCGCCGCCTCTGGCCGCTGACCGGCAGCACGCTGCTGTACGGCATCATCATGCTCGGGCTGTATCTGCTCGTTGTCGTCGCGTTCGCTTTCGCGGTTGGAATCTTGTTCGCCGCGGCGCTGTCCGGCACGGACGCGGGGGCAGGGCCGGCCATGCTGCTGCTTGTTCCCGCAGTCATCGGCGTCCTGCTGCTGATCACGTTCTTCGCGGTCCGCTGGGCGTTCTATCTGCCGTTCGTCGCGCTGAACGAGAGCGGCACGGGCGTCGGCGCGAGCTGGCGCCTGACCAAAGGCAGCTTCTGGCGGCTGCTGCTGCTCTACCTCGTGCTCTGGATCCTGCTCGCCATCTTCACCGGCGTGCTGAGCCTCGGCTCGGCCGCGATCTTCGGCGGAGGCGTGCTGAACTCGCTCGTCGACTCGCTCGTCTCGATCCTGATCGGATCGCTGTGGGTCCTGCCGTATGCGATCGCGTTCTTCGACCTGCGCGTGCGCCGCGAGGGCTGGGGACTGGAGACGCTGCTCGACGGAGCGCAGCCGTACGGCGGACAGACTCCGCCTCCTCCTCCAGCGAGCTGGGGCGGCGGCTACGGCGCGCCGGACCGTACAGACCGCTCCGATGAGAGCGGCAGCTCCGGGGACGGCCCTCGTCCATGACGGAAAGGGGGCAGCTGGAGGAGATCCTCTCCCGCGAGGAATATACCGCCTACCGCAAGGAGCCGGGCTTTTCCTTGTGGGACTGGATCGTGGAGCAGCTCGGACGGCTGCTCGCCGCGATCTTCCCCGACCTGAAGCCCGGACCGGGCACGATCAGCCTGCTGTCCATCCTGATCGTCGTCGCGCTCGCCGCCTTCCTCGGCTGGATGGGCTGGCTGCTGCTGCGCCGCTTCGGGCCGGCGGGCCGGCTGCGCTCCGGCGTCTGGATGGAGGCGGGCGACGACAGCCGCTCCTGGCGGCATTACGCCCGGCTCGGCGAAGGCTTCGCCGAGCGCGGACAGTGGAGGGACGGCGTGCGCGCCGTCTTTCTCGCTTTCCTGTTCCGGCTGGAGGAGCGCGGAGAGCTGAGGGTCGAGGCGTGGAAGACGAACCGCGAGTACCTGGAGGAGCTGGCTGCGGCCGGCTCTGCGCATGCGCCTGCCCTGCGCGGAGCGATGGTGCTGTTCGAGCGCGTCTGGTACGGCCGGCTGGAAGCGTCGCAGGCTCAGTACGACGAGCTGAAGGCGCTGCTGGCTGAGGCCGAAGGCAAGGAGGTGCCGCAATGAGGATGGGGAGCAAGCGCAGCGTCTGGCTGCTGGCTCTTTTTGCGGCGCTGTTCCTGCTGCTCGGCCTGCTGCTGGGCCGGCCGCAGCTGCGGGACGAGCCGCCGAACCTGAGCTTCTCGTCGGATACGGACGGGCTCAAGGCATGGCGCGAGCTGCTGCAGGAGCGGCATCCGCTCGTCGGCGAGTGGCGGCAGCGCTGGGACGAGCTGCCGGCCGGCTCGGGCCGGCTGCTGATCGCCGCGGAGCCGGCCGGCGTCAGCGGGGTCGAATGGCAGGCGCTGCACGAGTGGCTGAAGACGGGGAATTCCGTGCTGCTGCTCGGCGATCTGCCGGATCAGCCGTTCTGGGAGCTGACGGAAGGCTGGAGCCCAGCGCCGGATGAAGGCGAGCCGTCCGAGGCAACCGGATCCGATGAACAGGCTGAGTCGGACGAAAAGGCAAGCGGAGACCAGAAGGCCGGGACGGACGAAGAGGCTCCCCTCTCCGCCGTGGACGCGTCGGCGCTGCTCGGCCCGGGCGCCTATGAGGCGCAGGCCGAGGCGTCGCCGCGGATCGCCGTTCCGGACGGCGAGGGCGAAGCGCTCGTGACCGACGAGCGCGGCACGCTGGCGGCGCGCCAGAGCGTCGGCTCCGGCTCCGCGACGCTCGCCGTCGAGCCGCGCTGGATGCAGAACGGCACGGCGCTCAGCGGCTCGCATGCCGAGCTGATGGCCGCGCTGCTCGCAGGCAGCTGGACGGAGATCCTGTTCGACGAGCAGCATCACGGCTATACGTCCGCGCCGGGGGCGTTCGCCGTTCTGCCGCGTCCGCTGCTGCTGGCGAGCGCGCTGCTGCTGCTGGCGCTGCTGCTCGCGCTCTGGAGCGCCGGCAAGCGCTTCGGTCCGACGCGCGTGCCGCGGGAGTGGACGGTGCGGCGCGGCGACGAGACGGTGCGGGCGCTGGCCGCCTGGTACGAGCGCTTCGGCCTCATGGACGAGGCGCTGGAGCGGCAGCGGCGGCGGCTGCGGCAGCAGCTGGCGCAGCGCTGGGGGCTGCCTGCGGCGGCGTCGCCGGAGCAGGCGGCCGCGGCCGCCCGCAGCCGCTGGAGCGAGGAGGACGCGCTGCGCCTGCGGCGGGCGCTCGAGGAGCGGCCGCTGCAGGCCGCCGGCCGCAAGGCGGCGCGGCGCGAGTTTACGGCAAGATCCAAGGAAGCAAGCGAGCTGGCGGCGCTGCTGCGAGGCGGCGCCGAGCCGGGAAGGGGACATAGAAGATGAATCACTTGGTCGAATCGCTGGAGCGGCGGATCCATGGTCAGAGCCGCAACGTCCGTCTGCTCGTCACCGCGCTCGTCGCGGGCGGGCATGTGCTGCTGGAGGGAGTGCCGGGACTCGGCAAGACGAGCCTGGCGCGCGAGCTGGCGGCGCTGTCGGGCTGCGGCTGGCGGCGCATCCAGTTCACGCCGGACCTGCTGCCGGGCGACATTACGGGCAGCGTGACCTACAGCATGCAGGAGCAGAGCTTCTCCGTCGTCAAAGGGCCGGTGTTCACGAACGTGCTGCTCGCCGACGAGATCAACCGCTCCGGGCCGAAGACGCAAGCCGCCCTGCTGGAGGCGATGGAGGAGCGGCAGACGACGATCCAGGGCACGACCTACGCGCTGCCGGAGCCGTTCTTCGTCGTCGCGACGCAAAATCCGGTCGAGTACGACGGCACGTATCCGCTGCCGGAGGCGCAGCTCGACCGGTTCCTGTTCAAGCTCGTGCTGGACTATCCGGGCGAGCAGGCGGAGATCGGCATCCTGCGCTCGCATCGGCGGGCCGGCAGCATCCGCGAAGCGGCGCCGGAGCCGGCCGTCTCGCCGGAGGAGCTGCTGGAGCTGCAGCGCCGGGTCGAGGACGTCGTCGTCGAGGACGCCATCTACGGCTACGTCGCCGCGCTCGTGCGCGCCACGCGCGACGCCGACGGCGTGCAGCTCGGCGCGAGTCCGCGCGCGGGCATCGCGCTGCTGCGGGCGGCGTCCGCCTGGGCGCTGCTCGAAGGACGCGACTACATGACGCCGGACGACATCAAGGAAATGGCGCTTCCGGTGCTTCGCCACCGGCTGCTGCTGACGCCGCAGGCGGAACTGGAGGGGATGACCGGTGAAAGCATCATCCGGCAAACGCTGGCATCGGTTCCGGTCCCTCGCTGACCGGCTGCTGCGGCGCGCGCCTCTGCCGACGCCGCGGCTCGCCTGGTGGACGGCCGGCGGCGGGGCTGCGGCCGCGCTTGCCGGAGCGGCCGGCCGCGAGCTGGAGGCCGCCGCGCTTTGGCTGGCCGCGCTCGCCGCGCTGTCGGCCGCCGATCTGGCGCGGCTGCCGCGTGCGTCCGCCTGGTCGGCGCGCCGCGAGCTGCCGGAGAGCGCCGAGATCGGCCGCGAGTTCGCGGTCCGGCTGGAGCTGACCTGCCGCACGGCGCTGCCGCTGCGCGTGGAGCTTGCCGACGACATCCCGGACCGCTTCGACCGTCCGGACGGGCGGAGCGCGGCCGGCACGCTGGAGCGCGGCCGGCTGCAGGCGTCGTACCGCCTCCGCGCGCTGGAGCGCGGGCGGTTTCGTTTCCGCGAGGTGGACCTGCGCTGGAGCGGCGGCCTCGGCCTGTGGCGCAAGCAGGCGCAGCTCGCCGTCGAGGACGGCATCCGCATCGATCCCGACCTGTCGGGCGTGCGCGGCGTGCTCGCCTCGGCGCAGGACTCGCTGCTCGTCGACGGCAAGCGGATCCACCGCCGCCAGCGCGGCGGCACGGAGTTCGACGCGATCCGCGAGTATGCGGCCGGCGACGACATCCGCGAGGTCAACTGGCGTGCGACGGCGCGCTCCGGACGGCTGCTGACGAACCTGTATCGGCCCGAAAAGGGCAAGACGCTCGTGCTGCTGCTCGACTGCGGCCGCCAGATGGGCGTCGAGCTGGACGGCCGGGTCAAGCTCGACCGGACGCTGGAGGCGGCGCTGACGCTGGCCGCCGCCGCGCTCCGGCAGGGCGATCTCGTCGCGCTGATCGCTTATTCGAGCCGCGTCAAGCTGTTCGTCCCGCCCGGCCGCGGCCTCGAGCAGCTGCAGACGCTGACCCGCGCGGCGAGCGACATCGCGCCGGACTACGCCGAGGCGGGGGCCGCCGTAGGGCTCGGCTTCCTGCTGCAGCGCGTGCGGCGGCGCTCGTTCGCGGTGCTCTTTTCCGACATGGACCATTACCTGCATGACGCCGAGCTGCTGCCGTACGCGGCCAAGCTGCGCAAGCAGCATCATCTCGTGCTGATGTCGCTGCAAAATCCGGCGCTGCGCGAGCTCGAGGAGCGGCCTCCCGAGACGGCCGGCGACGCCTACGTGCGGAGCATGGCGGCGTCTTACGCGCTGGAGCGGCAGCTGCTCGTGCGGCGGCTCGGCAGCGGCGGCGTGCCGATGCTCGACGCTTCTCCGGACCAGCTGGCGACCAGCGCGGTGAGCGCCTATCTCGACATCCGCGACAAGATCTGATCCGGCAAAGGTCAGGAGAGGAGCCAACATGGACACGACGACATTCATCCGGCGGCACAAGCCGGCCTGGGCGGAGCTCGAGGGCCTGCTCGCCCAGCTCGGGCGGCGCAAGGCGCGGCCGGACGCCGCTCAGCTCGACCGGTTCGCGGAGCTGTACCGGAGCGCCTCGGCGAATCTGGCCTACCTGCAGACGCATGCGCCCGCGAGCGAGGCGGCGCTGCTGCTCGGCGACCTCGTGTCGCGGGCGCACAACCAGCTGTATGCGGGCGGCGCGGCCGGACGCAGCAAGCCGCTCGAATTCCTGCTCTGGGGCTTCCCGCTGCTGCTGAAGCGGCGGCTGCCGTTCATCGCGCTGGCGGGGGCGCTGCTGCTGCTCGGCGAGCTGCTCGGCTACATGGCCGTGCGCGACAATCCGGCGGCAATTCATTCGCTGCTGCCTGCCGGCATGGCCGACCGCATCGATCCGGCGCGCACAGCCGACGACCGCGGCGACATCAACAGCGCGATCGTCTCGGCCGAGATCATGACCAACAACATCCGCGTGGCCGTGCTGGCGTTTTTGAGCGGAGTCACGCTCGGCTTGTTCACGATCTACCTGATGGCCTTCAACGGCATGCTCGTCGGCGGACTCGCCGCCGTGTTCGCGCAGGCCGGGTACAGCTACACGTTCTGGGCGTACATCCTGCCGCACGGCGTCATCGAGCTGGCGGCGATCTTCATCGCGGGCGGCTCGGGCTTCTACATGGGCTACAAGTTCTTCGTGCCCGGCGAGCTGCCGCGCGGCATCGTGTTCGTGCAGGCCGCCAAGGAATCCGCGCTGCTGCTGCTCGGCACGATCCCGCTGTTCGTCATCGCCGGCCTCATCGAAGGCTACATTACGCCCGCTTCGCTGCCGCTTGAGCTCAAGTACGGCGTCGCCGGCCTGACGCTGGCCGCCTTCGCGGCCTACTGCGTCTACGGCGCGAAGCGCGGCGAGCGCGAGCAGGGCGGGGGGAGCGGAGGCGGGGACGCGCGCGGATCGCTGAGCCTGCCTGCCTCCCGATTTCGAAAGGAAGGCCGATCATGACGATGAGAGATCCTTATTCTGAAAGACAGACGACATTCGTCACGCCGGAGCAGGTGCGGCTGCAGCTGCGGACCGCCGGCCTCGGCAGCCGGGCGATCGCCCATCTGATCGACGCGCTGCTGCTGCTCGCAGCGTCGGCGCTGGTCGTGTTCGGGACTGCCGGCTCGATCTACCTGCTGTCCTCGTCCTGGTTCCCGAACGACGGCTACGACTACCTGTTCGCCGGCATGTTCCTGCTGCTGATCGTCATGAACGTCGGCTACTTCATCGTGATGGAGGCGTACCGCGGCGGGCAGACGTTCGGCAAAAAAGCGATGGGCCTCCGCGTGCTCCAGGCGAGCGGCCAGTCGGCGACGATCCTGCCGGTCGTCATCCGCAACCTGTTCCGGCTGCTCGATTTCCTGCCGATGGGCTACTTCGCCGGCAGCACGGCGATCTTCTTCAGCCGCGCCGACAAGCGCTTCGGCGACATGGTCGCCGGCACGATCGTCGTCGCGGAGGCGACGGCGGAGCAGCGGAAGCGCCGCGCGCGCATCGACAAGCGGATCGCCCGCCTGCAGGCCAAGGGACTGCTGCTGCCGGAGCTCGCCAGCGAGCTTGGCGCGGCGGAGCGCGCGCTGCTCGACGAGCGGGACTGGCAGCTGCTGTCCGGCTGGGCCGAGCGGCTTGATCCCAAGCCGCCGGTCGGCGCGCAGGGGCTGGAGCAGCGCATCTGGCTGCATTTCACCGAGAAGCTCGGCCATAGCCGGGCGGCCTACCCCGACTCGCGGCCCTATCTGGCCGCGCTCTACCTCGCCGTTCGCGAGGATTGGGAGCTGTAGGCCAGTTCTCCTGTTGCTCAAAGAAGCGTCCGCCCGGCATCAGGCCGTGCGGGCGCTTCTTTGCGTTGCGGGCTTGCGGCCGGGGCCGGCCTGGGACGGCGCATCGCCCGGCGCCAAGCCCGGATGGGCGGGGGGAGCGGAGTGGAGGCTGTTAAGTCGAATTTTTCGACTTAATGCCGACCGGAAGCCCCCGCCAGAGCACATTAACTCGATTTTATCGAGTTAATGCCGTCTGTCCACGCGCTTGGAACTCTGCTAACTCGAATTTTTCGACTTACCGCCGAGCAGAAGCCCCCGCCGGAGCACATTAACTCGATTTTATCGAGTTAAAGCCGCCTGTCCACGCGCTTCGAACCGTACTAACTCGATTTTATCGACTTAATGCCGACCGAATGCCGCCGTCGGAGCGATTGACTCGATTTTATCGACTTAATGCCGACCGGGACATGGCAGGTAGATCAGCATTACTCGGTTTTTCCGAGCAACTCCCCAGTGGACCCGCCGTTCGAGCCCAGTTACTCGGTTTTTCCGAGCAACGCCCCCGCTGGACCCGCCATTCGAGCAGAGTTACTCGGTTTATCCGAGCAATGCTCCTGCTGGACCCGCCGTTCGAGCCCAGTTACTCGGTTTATCCGAGCAATGCTCCTGCTGGACCCGCCGTTCGAGCAGAGTTACTCGGTTTTTCCGCGCAACTCCCCTGCTGGACCCGCCGTTCGAGCAGAGTTACTCGGTTTATCCGAGCAACGCCCCTGCTGGAGCCGCCATTCGAGCAGAGTTGCTCGGTTTATCCGAGCAACGCCCCCGCTGGAGCCGCTGTTCGAGCAGAGTTGCTCGGTTTTTCCGAGCAAAGCCGCCACAGGGGAGCCAGTTGGGGTGGAGCGGATCGGTTTTGGCAGGCGAGCAGCGTGAAAACGAGGGAAGGCTCTCCCTCGGCCACACGAAGCAACAGCCTGCTATTCAATCGTTGACTGGATGAATGGGGAAGGCATATACTAGCTCCATTAGATGCAAGTAAACACTTGCATCGGGCGCGCAGCATCGAAATGATTGATCGTGAACGCCACACGAGCATCGAGAGTAAAACGAGCGTTCACATGAGCATAGTCACACCCAATCACGATGCAATCGACGAGTGCTAGCCAGCATCATTTACAGCGACCACAAGGGAAGGGAGGCATGCGGGAAGTGGAGACGAACAGATCGACGGCGGAGAAGCTGCTGCTGGCGGCGATCGAGGTGATGGCGGAAAAAGGCTATCTCGGCGCCTCGACGAAGGAAATCGCCGCAGCCGCAGGCGTCAACGAGGTGACGCTGTTCCGGCATTTCGGCTGCAAGTCGAACCTGCTGGAGGCGGCGCTCGACCGCTATCATTATGCGGACATCATGACGGAGCTGTTCGCGACGCGGCTGACGGGAGAGCTGGAGCGCGACCTGCACCTCATCGCCCAGACGTATCAGCAAGCGATGTTCCGCAACAAGAAGCTGATTCGGATCGTGCACAAGGAAGGTGCATCGCTTCCGATCGGCGAGCATGCCCACACGCGCCATCGGGAAAAGCTGCGCGAGCTGCTGCGGGACTATTTCACCGACCAGCAGCGTCGCGGCCTCATTCGCGCCGAGCCGCCCGATACGCTCGCGCTGTCGTTCATGTACGTCAATTACGGCTGCTTCATCAGCCGCCTTCACTCCGACCTGGCCGAGCCGGACGCGGAATCCCGCGAGGTGATCCGCCATTCGGTCGAGCTGTATGCTAGAGCGCTCAAGCTCTAGCCTTTTATTCGCCCTTAATGCAAGCGTGCGCTTGCTTACAACGAAAGGATGATGGATTATGTCCGATAAACGTCCGGCTGACGAGCGCTCCGCCGACGAACGTGCCGCCGCCGCTGCGTCCGCCTCAGCCGCCACCGAAAGGCCCGCCGCTCCGTCCGTCCCGCCAACGTCTGCCGAAACCGAGCCCCGGCCAGGCGCCGAGCGGCTGATCGGCGTGCTCGCGTTCACGATGGCGATCTCGTCGATGAGCGCGATGATGTTCACGATCGTGCTGCCCGAGATGAAGGCCGAATTCGGCCTGTCGCTGTCCCAGGTCAGCTGGATGATGACCGGCTACATGCTGATCTACGCGATCGGATCAGCCATCTACGGCAAGCTGGCGGATCTGTTCAGCCTCAAGAACCTGCTCACGTTCGGCCTCTCGCTGTTCATCATCGGCTCCTTCATCGGCCTCGTCTCCAGCTCTTACGGGGCGGTGCTGGCCGGCCGCCTCATCCAGTCGGCGGGCGCGGCCGTCGTGCCCGCCGCCGCGATGATCATCCCGATCCGCTACTTCCCGCCGGCCGTCCGCGGCCGCGCGCTCGGGATGACCGCCTCCGCGCTCGCGCTCGGCAACGCGATCGGACCGATCTTCGCCGCGCTCGTCGTCAGCACGCTGCACTGGCGCTGGCTGTTCTGCGCGCCGCTGCTCGTGCTGCTCACGCTTCCGCTGTTCCGCCGCTATCTCGTCGACGAGCCGGCCAAAGGCGGCTCGCTCGATCTCGCCGGCGGCCTGCTGCTGGCCGGCTCGAGCGCCTCGCTGCTGCTCGCGCTGACGGAATGGAGCCTCTGGTACGCCGCGGCCGGCCTCGTCCTCGCCCTGCTGCTGGCGCTGCGGCTGCGCACGGCGCGGGAGCCGTTCCTGCGGCCGGCGCTGTTCCGCATCCCTGCCTATCGCCAAGGGCTGCTGCTCATGATGCTGGCGATGGTCTCGGGCTACGCGCTGCCTTTCCTGACGCCGCAGCTGCTCTCCTCCGTGCACGAGCTCAGTCCCGGCGTCATCGGCTTCGCGATGGTGCCGGCGGCCGGACTCGCGGCGCTGCTCGGCCGCGCCGCCGGGCGGCTCGCGGACCGCAAAGGCAACGCGTACGTCTTCTACGTCGCCGCCAGTCTGCTGCTGACCTTCTTCGGCCTGATGGCGCTGCTCGCCGGAGCATCGCCTTGGATCGCCGGAGGGGCGCTCGTGCTTGGCCAGCTCGGCCAGACGATGCTGCAGATCTCCCTCATGAACTCCGTCTCCCGCACGCTGCCGACCGATCAGGCGGGCGCCGGGATGGGGCTCGTCTCGCTGCTCAACTTCCTGACCGGAGCCGCGGCGGGAGCGGCGTTCAGCCGTCTGCTGGACAGCTTCGGCGGCGGAACGGGCGTTGGCGCTTTTCCGGTGTTCGGCCTCATTTATGCGGGGCTGTTCGTCGTTGTCGGCTTGCTTGCGCTGACGTTTCGCTACCGCTTCAGCCGGAGCGGCCAGAGCGGCAGGGAGACGATGCCGCTTCGCGAGTCCATTGATTCATGAATCGCCGGTTCGTCCACATATAGTTACATGATGCGGACGTACAACCGGGAGGCGATGGACGATGAGGCACCGGATCGCGAACCTGCTGCTGGCGCTGTCGCTGGCAGTATCGATCTACGTGGTGGAGGCGAGAGTCGGCAGTCCGGCGCAGGCGGACGGCCTGGCGAGCACGGATGCGGCGACGGTAGAGCCGGGGAGCGGCGCGGTTGGATTCGGGAAAAGTCAGGCGGATGCAGCCGAGCCTAGCGGCGGTCCGGCCGGCGCTGGAGCTGAATCCGTCTCCGAAAGCGGCCCGGGCCAAGGCGCCGAGCCGAGTGCCGGCTCGGCGGCGGCGGGAACCCCGGCCAGCCCGGCGAAGCCTCCGCCCAGCCGCGATCGGATATCTCGGCCGCGGGCGCCTCAGCCGCTGCCGGGACGACGGCTCCGGCCGCCGAGGCGCAGGCGAGCGCAGCCGGGCAATCGTCCGCGGCGGATGAAGCCCGCGCCAGGCTGGTGGACGGCCTGGCCGAAGGCTTTCGCAGCCGCAGCCCCGAGTTCAGGCTGACCTTCAAGGGCGGCCACGAGCAGCTCGTCGAGCTGATGCCGGAGTTGGTGCAGCAGGGCCTTTACCAGGACGACTACACGGCCTATGTGCTCCAATCGTACGCCTACAAGATCCGCTCGGCGGCCGGCACGTCGACGATCACGATGACGGCCAAGTACCGCGAGACGCCGGAGCAGACCGCCGAGGTCGCCCGCCGCTCCAAGGAGATCGTCGCCTCGCTGGTCCGCCCGGGCATGAGCGAGGAGCAGAAGGCGGGCGCGATCCACGACTGGATCGTGCGCCATGTGCGGTATGATGAGTCGCTCACGCGGTATACCGCCTACGAGGCGCTCGAGCTGCGCTCGGCGGTATGCCAGGGTTACGCGCTGCTTGCCTACCGCATGCTCACCGACGCAGGGCTCGAGGCCCGCATCGCCGAAGGCACGGTCGACACCGGCGACCACGCCTGGAATTTGGTGCGCATCGACGGCAGCTGGCATCATATGGACACGACCTGGGACGATCCGCTGCCGGACCGCGGCGACGAGGTCAGCCGCCGGTACTATCTGCTGTCGGACGAGGAGATGCGCCAGGACCACGAGTGGACGAAGCCTTACCCGGAAGCGCCGGAGAGCCTTCCGGCAGTGCGGAAGCGCTAGAGGCTATCCGCCGGCTGCCGTCCAGGGGAGCATCGCCTGAAATGCGGTAGCTGCCCGGCTCCGCAAGCGGCAGCGCAAAAAGGGGAGGAAGCCGAGCAGCTGCTCGCTTCCTCCCCTTTTTTGCCGTTGCTTCGGCGTTGCGGCAATCGCGCTCCGGATCAAAGGCGTTTTCAGCCCGGCTCGGCCTCGCCGGTCTCCCGGCGGCGCGCCGCCGTCATCTGCTGCCAGACGGAGCCGGCGGCTTCCTCGCCGCGCTGGATGCGCTCGAGCGCCATCTGCGCCTGCAGCCGGATCTCGAACTCGCTGTCCTCGGCCGCCTGCTGCAGCGCCTCCAGCGCGCTGTCGTCGCCGACCTCGTACAGGAAGCGCGCCGCCCGCCAGCGGACGAGCTTGTTGCGGTCGCCGAGCGCGGCGACCATCGCGCCGGTCGCGGCGGGATCGCCGAGATCGGACAGCGTGTCGCCGGCCGTGCGGCGCACCGAGGCCGACTTGTCGGCGAGCGCCTGGATGAGCAGCGGCAGCGCCTGCGGATGCTCCCGCAGGTCGCCGAGATAAAC
Source organism: Paenibacillus sp. B01 (assembly GCF_009649995.1). Classification (NCBI taxonomy): domain Bacteria; kingdom Bacillati; phylum Bacillota; class Bacilli; order Caryophanales; family Paenibacillaceae; genus Paenibacillus; species Paenibacillus sp. B01. The sequence goes on from NZ_CP045802.1 coordinate 1,407,636, forward strand.
GACGGCGAGCCTGCGGATGCTGGCGTTGTCGTCGGCGAGCGCCCGCTCCAGCAGCGGCAGCGCGGCTTCGTCGACCGCCAGCCGGTCGAGCGCGGCGTAGCGGCTCTGCCAGTCCTCCGCGGCCAGCAGCGGCCCGGCCTCCGCGGCCGTCAGCGGCGCGGGCCTGACGGTCGGAGCCGCAGCGGCCTGCTCGCCGGGACCGGCCGCCAGCGACGCCTCGATGAGCGCTTCGAGCCGCTCCGGCGTGTAAGAGGCCTCGAGCTCGCGCACGATTTCGGCGGCAATCTCCTCGGGATCGCCGTAGCGGACGCCGAACTCCTCCAGCCTCCGCTCGCGGATCATCGTCGAGCCGGCGGCGCGGCTGACCGCATCCGTGAACGCCGCCGGCATCGCGGCGCGCGTCTCGCCGTCGCCCAGGCGCACCCGCACCTGGATCGGGATGCCGCGGAACATCTGGACGAGCACATGCGCCTCGCCGAAGCCGCTGGCCGGATCCGACGCCGCGGCCGCGCCGCCGTCCTCCGCCTGCAGGATGCGGCGGGCCTCCGCGAGAATCGCGGCCCAGTCGGCGCTCGGCTTGCGGTCGAGCGCGATGAAGTCCGCCGTGCGGAACAGGCTGCGCACGCCCGGTATGGCGAGCAGGCTGCGCAGCGGCTCCGGCGCGGCGTCCGGCTCGGCCGGCACATACGTATGGCGATGCCCGCGGGGCAGCGTCTCGTCGACGTTCAGCTTCATCGAGTTCGGACTCGGAGTCGGTTCGATGGAGATCAAGTTCATTTTTCGTTCCTCCCGCCTCAGGGTAAGTATTCAGCAAGCTCTGTCCTTCTAGTGTAGCGCATTCGCCTGGGCGATGCGAACCGGCGCAAAGCTCCCGAGGGCTGGGGGCGCAAAGCTCCTGAGCGTAGTATGGCAAAGCTCCCAAGCGTTGGGGGCGCAAAGCTCCCAAGCGTTGCCTTGCATCGCTCCCGAGCGTTGCCTTACATCGCTCCCGAGCGTTGCTTCGCATCGCTCCTGAGCATTGCATTCACCAGGCTCGAATTGTATCGTTAGGGAACAGAAGCTCGACCGACCGATTTTCCGCAGCCGGCGAAAGGGTGACCAACATGGCCAAGTCCAAATTCGGCAACATGGATCCTGTCTCGACGCAAAAGACGTCCAAGCACTTCAAGCGCTGGAGGCAGGAAAAGATCTGGAACCGACAAGGCAAGGACTACTCGTTCTGCGTCCCGAACAGCCCGCCGGATCTGGAGTTCCTTCATCATAACCGGAGCAAGCCGTCCATGACGTGGATCGGCCACTCGACGTTCCTGCTGCAGCTGGCCGGCGTCAACATCGTCACCGACCCCGTCTGGGCGGGCAAGATGGCGTTCCAGCGCAGGCTGACGCCGCCGGGCGTGCCGCTCGAGTCGATGCCGCCGGTCGATCTGGTGCTCGTCTCGCATTCGCATTACGACCATCTGCATATGGCGTCGCTGCGCCGTCTCGGCGGCTCCAAGACGATCCTCGTGCCGGCCGGTCTCGGGGCGAAGCTCAAGGCGAAGGGCTTCCCGCGCGTGCATGAGCTGCATTGGTGGGAAAGCTATCACTTCCGCGGCCTCAAGCTGACGTTCGTGCCGAGCCAGCACTGGACGCGCCGCAATCCGTGGGACATGAACGCCTCTCACTGGGGCGGCTGGGTCATCCAGCCCGAGCACGGGCTGGACCACGAGCCGGGCGAGGGCACGCTGGGCGGCGTCCGCTCCCATCCGCCGCGTCCGGATGAGGCAGGCGGGCCCGGCGGCTTGAAGGAAGGAGCAGCAGCGGAAAAAGGCGCTTCCGCCGCGGACGCCGGGCCGTTCGATCCGTTCCATCCGGACGCCGAACGGCCTCGCGCCGGACTGTATCCGACGGTCTATTTCGCCGGAGACAGCGGCTATTTCCGCGGCTTCGCGGACATCGGCCGCAAGTTCCGCATCGACGTGGCGATGCTGCCGATCGGAGCGTACGATCCGGAGGAGTTCATGGGACCGCAGCATACGACGCCGGAGCAGGCGCTGCAGGCGTTCCTCGACACGCGGGCGCGGCTGTTCGTGCCGATGCACTACGGCGCTTTCAAGCTCGCCGACGACACGCCGCAGGAGGCGCTGGAGCGGCTGGAGAACGCGCGCCGGCAGGCGGGGCTCGAGGCCGGCCGGCTCGTGCTGCTGCCGCATGGGGAGACGTGGCGCATGAACGGCTGAGCGGACTCGCGGCCGAGCGCGGAGATCTCGCCCGAGGCGCGCACGGCGAAGCGTGAACGATCCGTTCCCGGCGAAGAATGGCCGCTGCGCCGGCGAAAAGCCGAGCCCGAAGCGCGGCGGCCGGCCGCCCTGCGACGCCAAGATCGCACAAGGACGCGCCACAACTCGTCCTCGATTGCTTTCGTGCCCAGTGGTATACTGAAGTCGACTTGTTCAATTGACAGGAGGACTCAGCTACTATGACCCATTCCCCGCTCCGTATCGGCATCATCGGCGCTGGCGCGATCGGCAACGTGCATATGGATACGATCAAAAAAATCCCGGAAGCGGAAATCGCGGCCGTAACCGACGCTTTCCTGCCGCTGGCGCAGCAGCGCGCCCAAGAGCACGGCATCGCCACCGTGCATGAGAGCCCGCAGCATCTGCTCGAGGACGCCAGCATCGACGCCGTCGTCGTCTGCGTGCCGAACCAGTTCCACGCTTCGCTGGCGATCGAGGCGCTCAAGCAGGGCAAGCATGTGCTGCTCGAAAAGCCGATGGCGATCAACCTCTCGGACGCGCGCGCGATTCTCGATGCGAAGCTCGCATCGGGCAAGACGCTCATGGTCGCGCATCAGATGCGCTTCCTCGGCCTCAGCCGCGCGATCAAGGAGATGATCGACGACGGCAAGCTCGGCCGCATTTACAACGCCAAGGCCGGCTGGTGGCGCAAGAAGGGCATCCCCGGCTGGGGCTCCTGGTTCACGCGCAAGGACATGGCCGGCGGCGGCCCGCTCATCGACATCGGCGTCCATATGCTCGATCTGTCGCTGTACATGATGGGCAACCCGCGCCCGGTCAGCGTCTTCGGCACGACCTACGCCGAGTTCGGCCCGCAGCGCAAAGGCGTCGGCGACTGGGGCACGCCCAACTGGGACGGCTACTATGATGTCGAGGATCTGGCGACGGCTCTGATCAAGATGGACAACGGCGCGACGCTGACGCTCGAAGTGAGCTGGGCGGCGCATGCCGCCGGACTCGGCGAGAATCCGTTCATCCACCTCATGGGCACCGAGGGCGGAGCCAGCTACTCCGGCAGCGCGGGCACCTACGTCACGCATGACGAGCAAGGCGTAGTCGAGCAGGACATCGTTCCGCTCGAGGGCGAGGAGGACCGCGTGCTCATGTTCCGCCATTTCATCGAGTGCGTGCAAACCGGCCGCGAGCCGATCAGCTCGGCCTTGACCGGCTTCACCGTCAACCGCGTCCTTGACGCGATCTACGAATCGTCCCGCACGGGCAGCGAAGTCAAGCTGAGCTGGAACTGACGCGCGAGCGACCCGGGCAGCGTGCAAGCGGCAAGGGACGGACGGCAAGCTGGAACAGACGCCGTGCGCTGCTTGGCCGCAGCGCGGACGGGAAGCGAGCGCGGACGCGATGAGCCGGGAAACCGGGAAGCCGGTTTCGGATGCAGGCGAGTTTTGGACGCGATGCCGAGCGGCGAGGCTCGGCGCGTCCGGATTGGCGGCGGCTTAGAGCCGTCGCCTTTTTCTTTTTCAACCGTATCATTGATCTGACTCATGGAGAGGAGACCGGGCAATGGAGCAGCGGCAGGGACGGATTCGGCATATGGTGATCTTCGATTTAAGGCATGAGGAGGGCTCGGCGGAAGAAGCGCGGTTTCTGGAAGACGGGATGCGAATTCTGACCTCGATCCCGGTCGTTCGGGCATTCGGGGCGTTCCGCCAGACATCCGCCAAGAACGACTATCGGTTCGGCTTCAGCATGGAATTCGACAGCCAGGCCGACTACGATGCGTACAATGCCCATCCGGCGCATGTGTCGTTCGTGGAGGAGCGTTGGCAGGCGGAAGTGAGCCGCTTCCTGGAGATCGACTTCGATCTGGACGGCGCTGCGGGAGCGGCTGATGAATCAGCCGTTCTCCGCTCGGACCGCTCGGTCGAAGCGGAAGGGAGCTTTTCGGCGGGAGCGGACGAGGCTTCCCTTGCAGTTGGCGAGGCAACGGATCGATCCGCTGCAGCTGGCGCGGCAAGGGATCAATCCGCCCGTCCTGACGGCAAGCGGGAAGAGGCGGGACGATGAGCGCCGAACGCCAGCCGCAGACGGAAATCGGCGCTGACGGAGCGGGCGGCATCCGGCTCGACTTGTCGGGCCATGTCGCGCTCGTCACCGGATCGACGGGACAGCTCGGCCGCGTCATCGCGCGCACGCTGGCGCAGGCGGGAGCCGACATCGTGCTGCACTATCACGGCAACGAGGCCAAGGCAAGAGAGCTTCACGCCGAGCTGGCCGCTCTCGGGCGCAGCGTCATGATCGCCCAGGCGGATGTCACGCGGCTGGACTCCGTGCTCGCGATGCGCGACGCGGCCGCGGCTTCCGGGATGAAGCCGGTCGACATCGTCGTCGCCAACGCGGTCGTCCAGTACAGCTGGACGTCCGTGCTGGAGCAGCCGGTGGAGGACTATGTCAGCCAGTTCGAGTCCTGCGTGCTGCAGAGCGTCCATCTGGCCAAAGCCTTCGTCCCGGCTATGCAGCAAGGCGGCTGGGGCAGGATGATCGGCATCAACACGGAGTGCGCGATGCAGAATTTTCCGACGCAATCGGCCTACACGGCGGGCAAGCGCGGCATGGACGGCGTCTACCGCGTACTCGCCAAGGAAGTCGGAGCGGACGGGATCACGGTCAACCAGATCGCGCCCGGCTGGACGATCAGCGAGCGCGATCGCGAGAACGGCACCGAGCGCAGCGAAGGCTACGAAAGCTCCGTCCCTCTGCGCCGCCGCGGCACGGACCAGGAGATCGCCAACGCGGTCGCTTTCCTCGCCTCGGATCTCGCTTCGTTCATCACCGGCGCCTACCTGCCTGTGAACGGCGGCAACGTGATGCCGGCGATCTAGCGGGTCTGGAACGTCAGGTTTGCAATAACCGACTAGTGCGGCTTGAACGAGTGCCTTTGCGAACGAGTTGCGCGGAAAAACCGAGCAGCTGAGCTCGAACGACTGGTCCAGCAGGGGAGTTGCGCGGAAAAACCGAGTAACTCAGCTCGAACGACTGGTCCGGCAGGGGAGTTGCGCGGAAAAACCGAGTAAATGGGCTCGAACGACTGGTCCGGCAGGGGAGTTGCGCGGAAAAACCGAGTAAATGGGCTCGAACGACTGGTCCGGCAGGGGAGTTGCGCGGAAAAACCGAGTAAATGGGCTCGAACGACTGGTCCGGCAGGGGAGTTGCGCGGAAAAACCGAGCAACTCGGCTCGAACGGCTGATCCAGCAGGGGAGTTGCTCGGGAAAAATCTTGCTTATATCTACAGAGAGCGTGTAAAGTTAACCTATTGGAACTCAGCGTGAAGCACACGCCGTATGCCCGTCCAGGGCATGCGGCGTTTTTTTATTCATAAAAGGAGGAATCCAAATGATTTCCGAAATCGAAGAGTTCGTAGCTAACGAAAGAGCTTCAGCAAAGGGACAGAGATTGGAAATGCTCGAGCGGGACTTGCATGGCACGTTGAAATTGCTTGAGAAAGCAATTCTTCCCGTATTCAATTCTTTGGACGGGTTCAGCTTGGAATTTGAATTCAAAAGCTCTTATGGATATAACTACTACGCGGATGTCTACTATAAGCCACTTCACGCCATTTTTGAATGCGACGGCTTTGTTCCCCATGCGGAGCTTATGACTCGAGAACGCTTTGCTTGGGAACGGCAGCGGTCAAGGGCGATATCGCTTGGCGGTTATCGCTATCTGCCATTCAGTTACGATGAGCTGGACAAAAAAAAGCGATCTTTGCCGTCGAGCGATTTACGAGCTAGCTGGTAGATACGGCGCATCATCGGCAGGGATGGGAATAGTTCGACTTGAGGAAAGGGAACTGCTGCGGCGAGCCGCAGACGGAAACCTGTTCCTTCAGTCGCAAGCGCAGTCCTGGCTTGGCTTGAAGCATGAGGCCGTACGAAAAATACTGCGGGAGATGGTAGCCGGCGGCTGGCTGGCCACAGTTGGAGGAGGAAGCAGTCGCCATCATGCTTATCGCATAACAGATAAAGGCTGGGCTTTGATTTGTCAGGAGCTATAAGCCCTCCCTCGTTTCCCACGATCCCGAATCTTATGCTATACTGAAGGAAGTCTGTTTTTTTGCAGGGAAAGCGGGGCTGCGGCCGATCCGGTCCCTGCCCGAGACGATGAGGCAAGGCGGACATCCGCCTAATCCATAGATGAAGGACGGGATTTCCACATATGATCAGCACTAGCGGCATTTCGCTTCGCTACGGCAAGCGGGCGCTTTTCGAAGACGTCAACATCAAGTTCACCCCCGGCAACTGCTACGGCCTGATCGGGGCGAACGGAGCGGGCAAGTCGACGTTCCTGAAGATCCTCTCCGGCGAGATCGAGCCCAACACGGGCGAGGTCCACATCACGCCGGGCGAGCGGATGGCCGTGCTCAAGCAGAACCATTTCGAATACGACGAGGTTCCGGTCCTCATGACCGTCATCATGGGCCACAAGAAGCTCTATGACGTCATGAACGAAAAGAACGCGCTGTACGCCAAGTCCGACTTCACGGACGAGGACGGCATGCGCGCGGGCGAGCTCGAGGCCGAGTTCGCCGACATGAACGGCTGGGAAGCGGAGTCCGAGGCAGCCGAGATGCTGAACGGCCTCGGCATCACGCCGGACCTGCACGACAAGCTCATGAAGGAGCTTGACGGCAACGCGAAGATCCGCGTCCTGCTGGCGCAAGCGCTGTTCGGCACGCCGAACATCCTGCTGCTCGACGAGCCTACCAACCACTTGGATATGCAGTCGATCGAATGGCTCGAGAAGTTCCTTTCCACCTATGAAGGCACCGTCGTGGTCGTCAGCCATGATCGCCACTTCCTGAACCAGGTGTGTACGCATATCGCGGACATCGACTTCGGCAAGGTCCAGATGTACGTCGGCAACTACGACTTCTGGTACGAGTCCAGCCAGCTGGCGCTCGCGCTGCAGCGCGACGCCAACAAGAAAAAAGAAGACAAGGTCAAGGAGCTGCAGGCGTTCATCCAGCGCTTCAGCGCCAACAAGTCCAAGTCCAAGCAGGCGACGAGCCGCAAAAAGATGCTCGACAAGATCACGCTCGACGACATCCGTCCTTCGAGCCGCAAGTATCCGTTCATCAACTTCAAGGGCGAGCGCGAGGCGGGCAAGCAGATCCTGCTGATCGAGGGCATCTCCAAAAACGTCGACGGCGAGCAGCTGCTGAGCAACTTCACGCTTACGGTCAACAAGGGTGACAAGATCGCCTTCGTCGGACCGAACACGCTGCCGAAAACGGCGCTGTTCCAGATCATCACGGGCGAGTCCGAAGCCGATGCCGGCACGTACCAATGGGGCATTACGACGATCCAGGGCTACTTCCCCAAGGACAACTCCAAGTACTTCGACGGCGTGGAGATGAACCTCGTCGACTGGCTGCGGCAGTACTCCAAGGATCAGGATGAGTCGTTCATCCGCGGCTTCCTCGGACGGATGCTGTTCTCCGGCGACGAGGCGCTCAAGAAGGCGAGCGTGCTCTCCGGCGGCGAGAAGGTCCGCTGCATGCTGTCCAAGATCATGCTGTCCGGCGCGAACGTGCTCGTCATGGACGAACCGACCAACCACTTGGACCTCGAGTCCATCACCGCGCTCAACAACGGCCTGATCGACACGGACTGCACCGTGCTGTTCACGTCGCATGACCATCAGTTCGTGCAGACGATCGCCAACCGCATCATCGAGATCACGCCAGGAGGCGTCATCGACCGCCTCATGACCTACGAGGAGTACCTCGAGAGCGACGATGTAAAGGCGATGCGCGACCGCCTTTACGCCGGTCAGCCGAGCTAGAGCTTATATCGAAAAGAACCGCCGCCTCCCGATTCGGGAAGCGGCGGTTTTTGCGTGGAAGGCTTGCCGGAACGCACAGCGGCGAAGCTGCTGCGCCGGATGGCGGGGGGCAACCGGATTATATCGGGTTGCAGAAACGTGATGGGCTCGCGGGAGCCGTGCAGCCGGATTATATCGGGTTGCAGAGACGTGAAGGGCTCGCGGGAGCCGTGCAGCCGGATTATATCGGGTGCAGCGCCCCCAGCGAGCCCGCCATAAGCGTGCGGCCGAATTCTCGGCCACGAGGCCGCGCCCTGCCTCTCCGCGCCCTGCCTCTCCGCGGCCACGAGCCCGCCGCCCTGCCTCTCCGCAGCTCGCGCCGCGCCCTGCCGCCGGCTAGTTCAAGAAGCCGTCGAGCGCGATCGTCGGCTTGCCGTCGGCCTGCCAGGCGCCTTTGTTGTAGCCGCCGTTGTAACCCGGCGTCGACTGCGGCTCCCAGTAGAACACGCCGAGGCCTTTGCCGCCAGAGATGTTCCGGATCTTCGTCTTGATGTCGGCGATGAAGCTCTTCGACGCGGCCGGCTGATTGTAATCGAGGCCGATCTCGCAGATCATGACGCTTTTGCCGTAGCGGGCGATCATGTCGTTGGCGTTGGCGACGGTCTGCGTCACTTTCGTCTGCCAGTCGGAGACGGAAGGATAGAGCGACATGCCGATGTAGTCGAATGTCGCGCCGTTCGCGATCAGCCCGCCAATGTTCCAGACGAACAGTGCGTTGTCGTAGCCGTTGGCCAGATGCACGATCGTCTTGGTCGACGGGAAGATGCTCTTGACCGCGTTGTTGCCCGTATTGACGAGCCAGGCGTAGTTTTTCATGTTGACGGAAGCGCGGCCGTCCTGCCACAGCATGCCGTCGTTCGTCTCGTTGCCGATCTGCACCCAGTCCGGCGTGACGCCCTTCGCCTTCATCGTGTTCATGACGTAGACGGTATGCGACCAGACGGCGTCCATCAGCTGGTTGAAGGTGAAGCCGGTCCACGCATAGGGCTTCGTCTGCTTGCCGGGATCGGCCCACGAGTCGCTGTAATGAAGCGACAGCATGACGCTCATGCCCTGCGCCTTCGCCCGCGCCGCCAGCGCGGCCGCCTTGTCGGCGTTCAGGTAGCCGTTGCCGTAGTCGCTCATATTCGGATTGACCCACACGCGGATGCGGGCGGAGTTCAGTCCGTAGTCGTTTTTGAGAATGTTGAAGATGTCCCGCGTGACGCCGTTTTTATCCTTCCACTTGTAGCCCTGCGCCTCCATGGCCGCCACCCAGCTGATGTCGGCTCCTTTGGCGAAGGCCGGCGCTGCCGCCGCCTTGCCGCCGACTCCGGCGCCGCCGGCGCCCTCCCATGCCGGAGCGAGCAGCAGGAGCAGCGCCGCCATCAGGATGGCGGCCGTCTGCTTCCATCTGCGCTGCCAGGCTTGCCGTCCGCTGCCAGGCCGCTCATGCTTTTCGCCAAGTCGAGCCGGGGTTTCCTGCAGCTGTCCGCCTAGCGGCGTCTCATGCGCTTCTTCCTGCTTTTGTCCGGATTGTCCCAATCGATTCATTCCTCATCTTCCTCCTTGCCGAAGTGGATTCCTCTGTATCGTAAGCGCTTACCAAGATTTCCCGACAGTGAGCGCAGCCATGATTTCTTATCCACATTCAACGACGAAGGGGACCGGCGGCGGCAGCGGCTCTGGCGGGGACCGCAGCAATCGCGGTATCCGCTTCCGCCATCGTGGAAAACATATAAAAAAGCGTTGCCCCGCGCAGTAGGCATCCGGCGGGCGGTAAAGGTACAATGGGGTATTAGTTCTCAAAACTCCTACCGGGTGGAGGCGGCAGCGATGTCAGGAGCGAAGAGAAAGTCCTATATCCCTTATTCCTATAAAATGATGATTCCGTACCTGCTGCTCGTGCTCGTCACCGACGCCCTGATCGGCACGATCTCGTACCGGATGCTCGTCGAGTCGCGGACGGAGATCGCGCGCACGAACATCCAGGCGGCGATGCAGCAGACGCGCACGAACATGCATTACCAGATGGAGGAGATCAAGCGCATCTCCGACACGCTGTTCGGCAGCGTTCCGTTTCAGCGCGCGCTGCAGAAGCGCGGCGACGAGCTGCAGGCGTATCTCACGATGCTCGACGAGATCGTGCCCAAGCTGCAGGAGCCGCTGCAGCTGTTCGGCAACCCGCTGCGCATCGAGCTGTACACGACGAATCCCGATCTGTACGAGATCGAGGGCGACGATCCGTCGACGAAGATCGAGCGCAGCGACTACTATGTGCTGTCGGCGGACAGGCTGCGCGGGAGCGCCTGGGCCGAGCAGGCCGGAGCCGGCGACGGCAGCCGCTGGATGCAGGTGGAGAGCGACGCGGAGCATCGGCAGCTGTCGCATTTGACGCGTCTCCTTTCCTACAGCGACTATCAGACGGCGATCGGCTACATCCGCATCACGGCGCGGCTCGACGACCTGCTCGGACGGTTCGACGCGTTCCCCGTGGAGAAGGGCATGACGCTGCGCCTGCTCGACCAGCCGAGCGGACGGACGCTGTATGAAAAGGGCGACGCCCACGAGGCGGACGCGCCCGGCCATCTGACGCTGAGCGAGGCGGTGCCGGGCAGCGGCTACGTCATCCAGGCGGTCGTATCGCAACGCTATCTGCAGGAGGACGCGCGCCGGCTCGGCCTCGTCATCGTCGGCGTCTGCTCGGTCAGCTTCGCCGTGATGGCGCTCATCGGCTTCATGGTGGCGCGGCTGTCCGGGCGCAAGATGCGCAAGATCGTGACGCTCGTGCAGTCGTTCCAGGACGGCAGCCTCGAGAAGCGGATCCGTTTCTCCGGCAAGGACGAGTTCGTGCAGATCGCCGATGCGTTCAACACGATGGCCGAGCATGTCAAGGAGCTGATCAGCAGCGTGTTCGCGCAAGGGCAGAAGCGCAAGCAGGCGGAGCTCGAGGCGCTGCAGGCGCAGATCAACCCGCATTTCCTGTACAACACGCTGTCCACGATCAGCAGCCTCGCCAACATGGGCGAGACGCGCCAGGTGACGGAGATGGTCAAGGGGCTGTCGCGCTTCTACCGGCTGTCGCTCAACGAGGGGCGCGTGCTCATCCCGCTCGGCCAGGAGCTGGAGCAGGTGCAGACGTATCTCGACATCCAGCGGGTGAAGTATGCCGACGCCTTCACGGTGCATCTGGACGCCGAGCCGGACATCGGCGAGCTGCGGGTGATGAAGCTGATCCTCCAGCCGTTCGTGGAAAATGTGTTCAAGCATGCCTGGTACGGCGAGAGCATCGCCATCCGCATCACGGCCCGCCGGCTCGGCGCCGATCTGGAGCTCAAGGTGATCGACAACGGCGTCGGCATGAACGCCGAGGCGCTGGAGCGGCTGCGCTCCGGCACGGCCGGCTCCGCAGCCGCGCCTGCCGCATCCGGCCTCGCGGGCGAGCCGTCCGAATTCGCTCCGGCGGCAGCTGTCCGGGCGTCCGGCTCCGCCGGCGCAGGCGGCAGCTACGGCATCCGCAACGTCGACGAGCGCATCCGGCTGCGCTACGGGGAGCGCTACGGCATTGAGGTCGGCAGCGTCTTTGGCGGCGGCACGACGGTGCGCATCCTGCTCCCCGCGGAGGGCGAGTGGGAGGACGGCATCGTCCGGGAAGAAAAGGAGGAAGGCCGATGAACGAAGCAATGCCGATTCGGGTGCTGCTCGTCGACGACGAGGCCGTCGATCTGGAATGGCTGCGCCGGCGCGTCGCGGGCAGCGGCCTGCCGGTTCAGGTGGCGGGCACGGCGAGCAGCGGCTTCGCCGCGCTCGACCTGCTGCAGCGCGAGCAGGTGGACGTCATCCTGACGGACATCCGCATGCCGATCATGAGCGGCATCGAGTTCGCCCGCCGCGCGAAGGAAGCCCGCCCGCATGTGAAGATCGTATTCATCAGCGGCCATGAGGACTTCCACTATGCCAAGGAGGCGCTGCGGCTGAGCGCGTCCGGCTATCTGCTCAAGCCGGTCGACGACGAGGAGCTGCTGGCGATGCTCGGCACGCTTTGCCGCGACGTCGAGCAGGAGAAGCGGGCGAGCCGCAGCGTCTCGGAGGCGCTGTCGCTGGCGGCGCGGGAGCTGCTGCTGCGCTGGCTCGGCGGGGACCGCTCGCCGCTGCTGGAGGAGCATCTGCAGCCCTACCTGCTGCCGGCCGCCGAGCACGGCGCCAGCTGCGCGCTGATCGAGATCGACGATCTGGAGTGGAAGGCCGCGTCGCTGGGCGAGGCGGAGCGCGACCGCCATATCGCCGCGATGGGCGCGTTCCTGCATGACTTCGCGGAACGCCGGCAGCTCGGGCTCATGCTCGCCGGCCTGCCGGGCGCGCGGGCCGTGCTGATCGCGCGGGCGGGCGCGGACCCGCGGCTCGAGGAGCTCGTCGCCGAGCTCGCGCGCCGCTTCCCGCTGACGGTCACGATCGGCGTCGGCCGTCCGGCGGGGCGCTGGCAGGAGCTGCCGGAGTCGTACCGCGAGGCGCAGGCGGCGCTGAGCGCCAAATGGCTGCTCGGCAAAAACCGCGTCCTGCGCGAGAGTCCCGAGCCGCTCGGCGACGAAGGTCCCTCCGCCGCCCAGGAGGCGGTCATCGACCGGATGCTCGCCGCCATCCTGCAGTACGATCTCGTCGAGATCGACGACTGCCTGCTGGAGCTGTTCGGCGGCTCCGGCCGGCTCCGCCGCAGCGAGGCGTACCCGCTCGTGCTGCGCCTGACGTCCAAGCTGCATGCCGACCTGCAGGCGATGGACGAGAACCTGTACGAGCTGCTCAAGTGGGACACGCATGAACCCGGCGTCATGTTCCAGTTCGAGACGATGAACGACCTGCTCTCTTGGCTGCGCAAGCGGCTGTTCGAGCTGTCGGAGCTGCTGCTCATCAAGAGCCGCCGCCACAGCCGCAAGCTGATCGACGAGATCAAGGCCTATGTCGAGGAGCGGCTGGAGCAGAAGGTGACGCTCAAGGAGACGGCCGCCCAGTTCAGCTTCACGCCGAACTACCTTGGACATCTGTTCAAGGAGGAGACCGGCCAGCATTTCAGCGACTATCTGCTCGAGCGCAAGCTGAAGCTCACCTGCGCCCTGCTTGAGGAGCCGACGCTCAAGATCTACGAGATCGCCGACCGGATGGGCTACAAGAACATCGTCTACTTCAACCGCCAGTTCAAGCAGGCGACCGGCATGTCGCCGGGCGAATACCGCAAGAAGGCGGGCATATAGCCCGCTTTTTCGGCGTTGATTTTGTCTCCGGGGACAGGAGGTCAGGAGGTCCGCTGCGCGAGCCGAGCCAAACCGGTGGACAGGAAGCCCGCTGCGCGAGCCGAGCCACTCTGATGGACAAGAAGCCCGCTGCGCGAGCCGAGCCTTTCTCCGATTCCACTGGAAGCCGGATGCCCTGATTGCCCGACCTCCTATTCGGAGGCCATCCGTCTTCCAAGAGGACCGCTGCCGCTTCTCCGAAAGGCATCGTCTCGCTTCGCTTGCCTTGTCCCTGCGTCGCCCACTCCCCCATTTTTTGGGAGAGTGGGCCGTCCCCCGCATACCTGGGGGACGGCAGCTCGCTCGGCACGCGGCCGAACCGGTCGGAGTTGCGCGGAAAACCGAGTAACTCGGGCAAACGGAGGTCCGAACGGTCGGAGATGCGCGGAAAAACCGAGTAACTCGGGCAAACGGAGGTCCGAACGTTCGGAGATGCGCGGAAAAACCGAGTAACTCGGGCAAGCGGAAGTTAAGTCCATATAATTGTGTAAAATGCTCCTGACCATAAAAAGAAAAGCCATGGTAGGACTCTCGGTTAGAATGGAAGTTGTCGAGACCAACATTCCAAGGAGAGTGCCTACACATGACTCAATACCAGATTACCGTAGATCAGGACATTTTGCACCAGCTGTTTATCGGAACCGATCGGGACGCGGGAGTGGCCCGCTTGCTGGAGACGGTGCTGAATCAGGTGCTGACAGCCCAGGCGACGGATCAGCTGGCGGCGCAGACATACGAGCGCACCAGCGAGCGCAAGGGCTATCGCAACGGCAGCTACGAGCGCGACGTCATTACCCGCGCTGGCAGCGTCACCTTGCGCGTCCTCCGGTTTCGGGACGGCTCCTTTTCTACCGAGCTTTTCGCCCGGTATCAGCGCAGCGAGCAAGCGCTGGTGCTCTCGCTCATGGAAATGGTCATCAACGGCGTGTCGACGCGCAAGGTGACTAAAATCACCGAGGAGCTGTGCGGAACCGAGTTCTCCAAGTCAACGGTCAGCCACCTGTGCAAGCAGCTGGACCCGGCTGTCCACGACTGGAACAACCGCTCTCTGGCCGACCACGCCTTCCCCTTCATCACCATCGATGCGATCTACGTGAAGGTGCGTGAAGAAGGCCGTATCTGTTCTCGAGGCGTTCTGGTAGGCTACGGCGTGAACGAGCAAGGCCGGCGTGAGATTCTGGGCCTGCGCGTTGACGACACCGAGTCGGAGGAGAGCTGGGGCGCCTACTTCCGCTGGCTGAAGGAGCGCTGCCTGCACGGCGTAGAGCTCGTCACGAGCGACTACCATGGCGGGCTGGTCAAGGCCATCGAGAAGGAGTTTCAAGGGGTCTCGTGGCAGCGGTGCCAGACGCACTTCATCAAGAACGTGCTGAACGCAGCGCCCAAAGCGCTCCAAAGCGAAATCAAGAGTCGCGTCCGATCGATCTTCGATGCGCCCGACATGAAGACGGCTCGTTCCTATCTCGAACAGACGCTTGAGGCGTATGCCGAGACAGCACCCAAAGCGATGAAAATACTGGAGGACGGGTTCGAGGACGCCGTCGCGGTGCTGGCCTTCCCGGAGGCCTACCGCGTGCGGCTGCGCACCTCCAACGGCATGGAACGCCTGAACGGGGAGATCCGCAGGCGCGAGACGGTCATCCGCATCTTTCCCAATCGCGCTTCCGTCCTTCGCCTCATCGGAGCCATGCTCATGGAAGAGAACGAGTACTGGATGACGAAGAAGCCGTACATGGACATGACGGACTTCAAGGCGTGGAAGAAGCAGAAAGCCACTCAGGGCGCCGGCTCGGAGGAGCAGGAAACCAGCACCACCATGACGGAAGCGACGGACAGCCTTTAAACCCGATTCCATTTTTTACCGAGAAGTGTTTTTACACACAATTATGGACTTGACCGCAAGCGGAGGTCCGAACGGTCGGAGATGCGCGGAAAAACCGAGTAACTCGGGCAAACGGAGGTCCGAACGTTCGGAGATGCGCGGAAAAACCGAGTAACTCGGGCAAACGGAGGTCCGAACGGTCGGAGATGCGCGGAAAAACCGAGTAACTCGGGCAAGCGGAGGCCGAACCGGATGGAGATGCGCGGAAAAACCGAGTAACTCGGGCAAGCAGGGGCCGAACTGGTCGGAGATGCGAGGTCAAATCAAGTAACTCCGGTAGGCAGGCGTGTCGGTTAGAGCCTGAAAGCCGGGCTAGTGAGCCGCTGCAACCCGATTTATTCGGGTTGGAGCCTGAATGCCGGGCTGGCGAGCCGCTGTAAGCCGATTTATTCGGGTTGGAGCCTGAAAGCCGGGCTAGTGAGCCGCTGCAACCCGATTTATTCGGGTTAGAGCCCGAAAGCCGGGCTGGCGAGCCGCTGTAAGCCGATTTATTCGGGTTGGAGCCTGAAAGCCGGGCTAGTGAGCTGCTGCAACCCGATTTATTCGGGTTAGAGCCCGAAAGCCGGGCTGGCGAGCCGCTGCAACCCGAATTATTCGGGTTGGAGCCTGAAAGCCGGGCTGGCGAGCCGCTGCAACCCGATTTATTCGGGTTGGAGCCTGAAAGCCGGGCTAGTGAGCTGCTGCAACCCGATTTATTCGGGTTGGAGCTTAAAAGACGGGCTAGTGAGCCGCTGTAAGCCGATTTATTCGGGTTAGAGCCTGAAAGCCGGGCTAGTGAGCCGCTGTAAGCCGATTTATTCGGGTTGGAGCCTGAAAGCCGGGCTAGTGAGCTGCTGCAACCCGATTTATTCGGGTTAGAGCCCGAAAGCCGGGCTGGCGAGCCGCTGTAAGCCGATTTATTCGGGTTAGAGCCTGAAAGCCGGGCTAGTGAGCTGCTGCAACCCGATTTATTCGGGTTAGAGCCTGAAAGCCGGGCTGGCGAGCCGCTGTAAGCCGATTTATTCGGGTTGGAGCCTGAAAGCCGAGCTGGTGAGCCGCTGTAAGCCGATTTATTCGGGTTAGGGCAGAGAGACGAGCTTGCGGGCAGCTAGAACCCAATTTTCCCGGGGGTTCAGTTCGTTATAGAAGCTTTCGAGGGTTCCGGAGAATGCGATCAAGAAATCCTGGTTACATGGAGATCGGAGCGAGTCTCTACGAAGCGGAGCGGGGGCGGCATTAGCGTCTAACCGATTGTATCGGTGATAGGGCTAGTCGGTGATGAGCGAAGGCAGCGAACCTATCGTCGAAACCAGAGAGCGAAGCGGACGGGGGCTCGTGGAGAAGCGGCAGCGGTTCCCTTGGAGGCCGGATTCCTTCCTTTCTGGGAGAATATAATCAAAGGAATCTGGGCTCCAGGGAGATCGGAACGAGTCCCCGCTCCGCGAAGCGGATACCGGTTTCTATGCCCGCACTGCCGCGCTGCCCGCGCTGCCCCGCTGCCCGCGCTGCCCGCTCCACCGCGCTGCCCGCTCCACCGCTCTGCCGCGCTGCCCGCGCTGCCCCGCTGCCCGCGCTGCCCGCTCCACCGCGCTGCCCGCTCCACCGCTCTGCCGCGCTGCCCGCACTGCCGCGCTGCCCGCTCTGCCGCGCTTCCCGCTCCACCGCGCTGCCCGCACTGCCGCGCTGCCCGCACTGCCGCGCTGCCCGCTCTGCCGCTCCGCCCGCGCTGCCCCGCTGCCCGCACCGCCCGCGCTGCCGCTCGCCCGCTCCCGTCCCTTTCCCCCTCCCGTTGAAAAAGTATCGGTTATTGTTGCTCCTCCCAATGTCGAAAAGCGGGCCTGCGGACCTATAATGGGACCGTAAGCCAGACTAGACCGCAACACCGAGAGGAGAGGGGCTCATGAACCGAGGCGGCTTTTGGTCGGACGTCAGCAAGTACCGCGTCCTCCTGCTCATGCTGCTGCCGGCCGTTCTGTTCTTCCTGCTGTTCGCCTACATCCCGATGGCCGGGATCGTGCTCGCGTTCAAGCAGTTCAATTACAACGGAGGCATTTTCGGCAGTCCGTGGAACGGACTCGACAACTTCCGGTTCTTCTTTGAATCCGGGGACGCCTGGCGGGTCACCCGCAACACGGCGCTGTACAATATCGCGTTCATCATCGTGAACAACGTGCTGCAGATCGCGGCGGCGATCCTGCTGTTCGAGGCGGCGCGGCCGTTCTTCCGCAAGATTTTCCAAACGATGCTGTTCCTGCCGTACTTCATCTCGTGGGTCGTCGTCGGGGCGATCGCCTACAACCTGTTCAACTACGACTACGGCATGCTGAACTCCGTGCTCGGCTGGCTCGGGATGGAGCCGATCGACGTGTACAACACGGCCGCCTACTGGCCGCTGCTGCTGGTCCTCATCTCGGCGTGGAAAGCGCTCGGCTACGGCACGGTCATGTACCTGGCCGCGATCACCGGCCTTGACCGCGAGATGTACGAGGCGGCGGAGATCGACGGCGCGAACATTTTCCAGCGCATCATCCACATCACGATCCCGAACCTGATGCCGACGCTCATCATCCTCGTGCTGCTGGCGATCGGCAACATCTTCCGCGGCGACTTCGGGATGTTCTACAACATGGTCGGCAACAACGGCATCCTGTTCTCGACGACCGACGTCATCGACACGTACGTGTTCCGCGCGCTGACGGCGAACAACGACATCGGCATGTCGGCCGCGGCCGGCTTCTACCAGTCGATCCTCGGCTTCGTCACGATCCTCGTCGCCAACTGGGCGGTCCGCCGCTACGACAAGGACCGGGCGCTGTTCTAGAAAGGAGGTCCATCCGACATGAAAAACCAAGCTGCGATCGCGGCCGCATCCGATGCGGTCCGCAGCAAGGCGGTCCGCCGGGACATGCTGCTGTTCCGCATCATCGGCTACGCCGTGCTGGCGCTGCTCGCGCTGTTCTGCTTCGTGCCGTTCCTGCTCGTGCTGTCCTCCTCGCTGACGAGCGAGAGCTCGATCATCGAGAACGGCTTCCAGCTGCTGCCGACGGAGTTCTCCACCGAAGCGTACTCGCTGCTGTTCCAGTACCCGGAGCAGATCCTGAGGGCTTACGGCGTCACGATCGGCGTGACGGCGCTCGGCACCTTCGCCGGACTGTTCCTGACGTCGATGACGGCGTACGTGCTGTCCCGCAAGGACTTCCGCTGGCGCAACTCGTTCTCGTTCTTCTTCTTCTTCACGACGCTGTTCAGCGGCGGGCTCGTCCCGTGGTACCTGCTCATCGTCAACTACCTGCAGCTCAAGGACACGTTCATCGTGCTCGTGCTGCCGATGCTGCTCAACGTGTTCTACATCATCGTCATGAAGTCGTTCATGAGCGGCATCCCGGAGGCGATCGTCGAGTCGGCCAAGATGGACGGCGCGGACGACTTCCGGATCTACTGGCAGCTCATCCTGCCGCTCGCCAAGCCGGCGCTCGCCACGATCGGACTGTTCCTGGCGCTCGGCTACTGGAACGACTGGTACAACGCGCTGCTGTTCGTCTCGAACGACAACCTGATGCCGCTCCAGTACTACCTGTACAAGATGCTCGGCAACATGGACGGCATGCGCAAGGCGCTCATCAGCTCCGGCGCGGTCGTCAACCTCAGCATCCCGACGGAGAGCCTCAAGATGGCGATGACCGTCACCGCGATCGGGCCGATCCTGCTGGCCTATCCGTTCATCCAGCGCTACTTCGTGCAAGGCCTGACGATCGGGTCCGTGAAGGGCTAGTCCTTTCTTATACTCATATAGGGGGAACATTCCATGAAAATGAAAACGAAAAAAGCAACCCTGCTTCCGCTGGCAGCCGCGCTGTCGCTGACCGCCGTCCTCTCCGCCTGCAGCGGCGGCGGCAATGCCGAGCCGTCCGCGGCTCCGACCGCCTCGCCGGCTCCGTCCGCAGCGGCAGGCGAATCGTCCGGCGCGGTCGACACGTCGCAGGAGGTCAAGCTCAAGATGATCCTCGTCGGCGGCAAGCCGGTCGACTACGACAAGGTGTTCGGCGAGCTGAACGCCAAGCTCAAGGAGAAGATCAACGCGACGGTCGACGTCGAGTTCCTCGACTGGTCCGACTGGAACCAGAAGTACCCGCTCAAGTTCGCGGCGAACGAGGACTTCGACCTCGTGTACACGGCGAACTGGGCGTACTACAACGACCAGGCGCTGAAGGGCGGCTTCCTGGAGCTGACGGAGGACATGCTGAAGAAGTACGCGCCGCAGACGATGGAGAGCATGCCGGCCGTATCGTGGGACCAGGCCAAGGTGGACGGCAAGCTGTACATGGTGCCGAACAACAACGTCGAGGTCAACGACAAGGTCGTCCTGTACCGCGAGGACCTGCGCAAGAAGCACAACCTGCCGGAGATCAACAGCCTCGACACGTACGCCCAGTATTTGAAAGCGATTGCGGCGAACGAGAAGGGCATCATCCCTTACGGCGCGAAGGCCGGCGACGGCTGGAAATGGCATGAGATGGACCAGGCGACGCTGGAGCAGCACAACGACTGGAACCTCGTCGACACGACGCTGCCGCTCGCCTACAAGATGGACGATGCCACGGGCCAGATCTTCAACATCTACGACACCCAGGAGTTCAAGGATCTGCTCGTGTACTACAAGGATCTGGCGGACAGCGGCGTCTGGAGCAAAAACGTCGTCAGCAACAAAAACGACGTCTGGCAGGACATCAAGGCCGGCAAGGTCGCTTCCTATGCCGCCCAGAACCTCGGCACCGCCGGCTCCAACCTGGCCGAGATGCGCCGCGACAACCCGTCGCTCGAGGTCGCCATCGCCGACATCACGCCGGACGGCAAGAAGATCGCCGCCATCTCCACCCAGAACGGCATGGCGGTCCACGCGACGAGCAAAAATCCGGAGCGCTCGCTCATGCTGATCGACCTGCTTCAGAACGACAAGGAGATCCACGACCTGACGATGTACGGCATTTCCGGCGAGAACTACGTGCCGGAGGGCGACGACAAGTATACGGCCGGACCGGCCGCAGGCAACTACACCGGCTTCTCCAACTGGGGCTGGAACTCGCCGCTCAACCGCAAGGACGCGTCCTATCCGAAGGAAGCGGACGACATCTTCAACAGCTGGCAGTCCAAGATCTACCACTTCCCGCTGGAGACGTTCGTGTTCAACGGCGAGAAGGTCAAGGCGGAGGTCGCCAACATCGGCAACGTCATGACGCGCTACGCGATTCCGCTGGAATACGGCCTCATCAAGGACATCGACAAAGGCCACGCCGACCTGATCAAGCAGCTTAAGGCCGCCGGCATCGACAAGGTGCAGGCCGAGATGCAGGCGCAGGTGGACGCGTTCCTCGCAGCGCAGAAGTAAGGAAACGAGCGGCGGCCATGCCGCCCGGCTCCTGGCCTTGAGGAAAGGCGACAGAGCTAGGCCACAGCGCCGTCCCGCGATTTCATTCATCGGCAGGGCTGCAGGAGCCCGCGACCGTCGTCCGTCCAGCTGCAGCCGTCCCCTCGCGGGGGCGGCTCGCGGCTTTTCAACCGAGAGGAGAGGCTACTATGGCAAAAAAACTCAAATTCCCCCCGGTCAGCCCGAAGCTGCCCGTCATGATGCACGGAGCGGATTACAACCCAGACCAGTGGCAGCATGATCCCGCCGTCCTGGAGGAGGACATCCGCCTCATGAAGCTCGCCGGCTGCAACGTCATGTCCGTCGGCATCTTCGCCTGGGCGGCGCTGGAGCCGGAGGAAGGGCGCTTCGAGTTCGGCTGGATGGACCGGCTGCTGGACACGTTCGCCGAAAACGGCATCTACGCCTGGCTGGCGACGCCGAGCGGCGCGCGTCCGGCCTGGATGTCGGAGAAGTACCCCGAGGTGCTGCGCGTCGGGGCGAACCGTGTGCGCAACCTGCACGGCATGCGCCACAACCACTGCTACACGTCGCCGGCGTACCGCGAGAAGACGCGCCTCATGAACGCCAAGCTGGCGGAGCGCTACGCGCATCATCCGGCGGTGCTCGGCTGGCATATCTCCAACGAGTACGGCGGCGAATGCCACTGCGGCTATTGCCAGGACGCGTTCCGGGCGTGGCTCAAGGAGCGCTACGGCTCGCTGGACGCGCTGAACGCCGCCTGGTGGGCGACGTTCTGGAGCCATACGTACACGTCGTGGGAGCAGGTCGAGTCCCCGGCGCCGCACGGCGAGACGATGGTGCATGGCCACAACCTCGACTGGCGCCGCTTCGTGACGCATCAGACGGCGGACTTCTGCCGCGCCGAGATCGCGCCGCTGAAGGCGGCCAATCCGGAGCTGCCGGCGACGACGAACCTGATGGACCTGTTCTACGACCTCGACTACCGCGAGCTCGCCAAGGTCATCGACGTCGTCAGCTGGGACGCCTACCCGATGTGGCATTCGCAGGCGAGCGACGCCGGCACGGCCGCCTGGTTCGCGTTCAACCACGACCTGTTCCGCTCGCTCAAGCAGCAGCCGTTCCTGCTCATGGAAAGCACGCCGAGCCTGACGAACTGGCAGCCGGTCAGCAAGCTCAAGCGTCCGGGCATGCATCGCCTCAGCTCGCTGCAGGCGGTGGCGCACGGCTCCGACTCGGTGCAGTATTTCCAGTGGCGCAAGAGCCGCGGCTCGAGCGAGAAGTTCCACGGCGCGGTCGTCGACCATGTCGGGCATGAGCATACGCGCGTGTTCCAGGACGTGGCCGAGCTCGGCCGCGAGCTGGCCGGGCTGACGGAGCTCGTCGGCACGGGCGTGCCGGCGGAGACGGCGATCGTCTTCGACTGGGACAACCGCTGGGCGGTGAACGACGCGCAGGGACCGCGCAACGGCGGCCTGCGCTACGAGCAGACGGTCGTGCAGCATTACAAGGCGCTGTGGGAAATGGGCGTGCCGGTCGACGTCATCGGCTCCGCCGATCCGCTGGACGGCTACAAGCTGTTGATCCTGCCGATGACGTACCTGCTGCGGCAGGACGCCGGCGAGCGCATCGAGGCGTTCGTGCGCGGCGGCGGCACGGTCGCGATGACGTACTGGAGCGGCGTCGTCGACGAGCATGACCTGTGCCGGCTGGACGGCTTCCCCGGACCGCTGCGGAAGGCGGCGGGCGTCTGGGCCGAGGAGATCGAGGGCTTGCACGACGGCGAGGAGAACCGCCTCGTGCTGCGCGAGGGCAATCCGCTCGGCCTGAGTGGCAGCTGGCGGATCCACGAGATCTGCGAGCTGATCCACGCCGAAGGCGCGGACGTCGTCGGCGAGTACGGCGAAGACTTCTACGCCGGGCGGCCGGCGCTGACGGTCCACGCCTTCGGCGAGGGCCGGGTGCACTACTTGGCCGCGCGCGTGGCCGATGAGGCGTTCTACGGGGCGTGGTACGGCGCGCTCGTCCGCGAGGCGGGCGTGGCGCGCGCGCTGGAGGCGGAGCTGCCGCCGGGCGTGACCGCGCAGCTGCGCAGCGACGGGGAGCACGACTACGTGTTCGTGCTTAACTTCTCCGGCGCGGCGGCGCAGGTTCGGCTCGGCGAGAGCGGACTCGTCCGCTTCGAGTCCGGCGAGCCGGCCGGCGCCGAGCTGGCGCTGCCGGCGCATGGCGCGGCGCTGCTGAAGCGCGCCGCGCGCCGCTAGCGCCGCGGAGCCGGGCGCAGAGCGCGGGCAGGCGGGGGCGCGCGGAGCTGGCGTGGAGGCGGGCGCGGCGCGGTGTGCGCGGAGCCGGAGGTGCGAAGCGGTGCGGAGGCAGGCGGGAGCAGCGGCGAGCGGAGCAGGCGGCGGAGCGCAGGCAGGCGGGCGGAGCTGGTGCGGAGGCAGGTGCGGAGGCAGGCGGGCAGAGCTGGTGGGTAGGCGGGCGGAGCAGGCGGCGAACGGCGGAGCACAGGCAGGCGGTGGCTGCGGAGCCGGTGCGTAGACGAGCTGGGCGAGCGGCATGCGAGCGAGGTGGCCAGCCGGGGTTAGAGTTAGCAGACCAGGCGTATTCCGCTTCTGCTGCGGAGCCCCGCGACCTCACGGCTGGCTAACGACGAATCAGCTTGTTAAAGCGCAGATTTCATCCCCCTCTAAAATCTAGCGACGCGTGAAGCGCTTAGCGAAGAAAATGGCCCCTGAATAAGCTGTGAACCGAGGATTTCGCAGTTCTTAGCGTCTGATTCGTCGTTAAATTTTCGAACAGGCTCAATCATGCCTTCTAAGCGTCTCAGCCGTCGTTAGAATGAGTCAGACCCTCGAATTGGCGCATCCCGTCAGCAGTCAAACTAAAGAAGCGCTCCAATCCACGTTGCATGTGGATTGGAACGCTTTTTTTCGTTTTCTGCTCCCTCCGATCCGAGCCCAGTCCCGTTAAGTCGATTTTATCGAGCTAATGCAGCCGCACGCCCGATTCGGAGCGGGTTAAGTCGATTTTATCGAGTTAGCGCCAGCCCAACGTTCGAGTCGAGGCCAGCGCGAGGTATGCTTGCGCGGCGGCTCTTCGTGCTGACGGTCTGGCTGTCGTGCGAGTCCGCATGGCTGGCAAAGGGGGCGCCTCCGCCCCTGGACCCCGTCTCACCCCGCTCCTGCCCCGCCTCGCTGCCTGTGCGCTCATTCCCTCGCCCGCCCGTTCCCGCCGCGCTTACCCGACTCACCCTGCCCCAGACTCACCCCGCCCTCGGCTGCCGGGCTTCCAATCGCCGCCGCGCCGCCGGGAAGGCGAGCAGCAGCAGGAGCAGCAGCGGCCCGCCGAGGTAGAGGATGAGGTCGTAGTACGGAAACTGCGCCTTGATCAGCTCGTTATAGGCGGCGATGTTCGGCACGCTGATCATGCCTCCCGCCAGCATCAGCAGGCAGAGCGGCATGGCGAGGATGCGGTCGTCCTGCAGCTGCGCGATCTCGCTTATCGTTTTTTGCAGCGAAAAGCTGTAGAGCAGCGCCTTGTAGAACACGGTGACGATCCAGAGAAAGGTCAGGAGGGCTTCCAGCCGTTCGAGGAACCGACCGATCTCGATGCGCTGGGCGAGCTGGAACGTCGGATAATGCTTGAGCTCCATCATGCTCGGCCCGAGCACCAGCACGCAGAGCAGCAGGATGAGGAACAGCATGAGCCCGCCTGTCAGGAAGCCATTGAATATGGCGGAGCGCGCCGCTTTCCGGTCATCCTCCAGGTAAGGCGTCAGCATGAGCAGCACCGCCGACTCCAGGAAGCCGTAGGCGAAGGAGAGAAAAGAGCCCTCGGCGATCTGCGGCATGCCCGCTCCGGCGATCGGCAGCAGCTGATCCGCCTTGATCTGCGGCAGCAGGCACAACGACAGGAACAGGAACATGGCGATGAAGATCGGGTACAGCAGCTCGCTCGTCCGCGCGAACGTCTCGATGCCGTACCGCAGGCCCGCTGCGATGACGATCAGGAAAGCGAGCATGATCGCCTCTGCCGGCGTCTCGCGCATCATCTGCGCGCGCATGAACAGGCTGATCTCGGCCAGCAGCGCCAGCACCATGGCGTAAAACCCATACGCATAGACGAGTCCGAGCGCGCTGCCCGCGATGCGTCCGAGCAGCGCCGTCCAGGCTCCGACGAAGCTGAGGCGGCCGAGACGGCCGAGCAGGGCGGCATACGCCCAGGCGAGCGCCATGCCGCATGCGATTGCCGCCAGCTGAGACAGCCAGGCGTCCTGATGGGAGATGTTGCCCATCAGGTTGGGCAGGATGAGGATCGAGTCGCCGATCAGGCTGAACACGATCATGATCTTGAACTGGCGCGCGGAGATGCGTCCGTTGCCGATCGGCTTCATCCGGTCTTCCCCCCGCGGAACAGGCTTGTCAGATCGAGCGGATTGGGAAGCGGAACGTGCAGGCCGTGCGCCGCGAAAAGCAGCAGTCCGGCGAGGCCGATGGCCGCGGCCAGGACGAGCTCCTTTTTGCGGCCGCGCCGCAGCAGCTCGCGCCGGTCCAGGGCCGCGGCGGCTGCAAGCCAAAAGCATCCGGTCAGCAGGGCGTACATATTCGCGTTCCTCCTATTCTTTCGGCTTCACGGAATTGCCGATCGTGCCGGTCTTGCGGATGACGACGTCGATATCGAAGACAATGGCGGCCTGGGAGAAGCCGCTGCTGTTCCAATCGTCCCTCGCCCGCTCCCAGTAAGCCGGATGCTTCTTGGCGAGCGCGCTGCCGAAGCCGAGCACGTCCGTCTCGTGCCTCTTGGCCCAGCGGATCGCGGCTTCCGCATTGCTGCGCACGATGTTCTCCGACCGCTTTTCCAAATCGACGAACGTCGCGTCGCGGTTGAAGTCCACCATCGAGCAGGCATTTTCGACGACGTCGCCCTGCGCCCAGATCTTGACGAGGAACTCGGGCTTGCCGTCCCGCAATCGCGGCATGAGGCGCGTGACGGACGACGTCACCTCGATGCCGGTATAGCCGGTCGGCGAGCAGGGCAGCTCGATCGAGGTGCTGTCCAGGTTGTCGGTCAGATCGGTGAAGCCCTTGCTCTCCTTTTCGTTCAGCCAGCCGATCAGCTTGTCGCCCTTGAAGGCGCCGATGCCGCGGTAGTTGTAGGAGGCGGCCGGCCGGAATCCGGTCAGGTTGGAGGGCCTGCCTGCCTGCTTGCGGCTGCCCTCGATCTCGATGCCGGTCAGCACGAGCTGCTGGCCGTCGTCCGACAGCTTGTTGATCATGTCGCTCATCGTGACCGCCACCGTAGGCGCCCAGGAGCGCTCCGACGTGCGCAGCGACTGCTGCATGCTGTAAGTAGGCAGCCGCTCGAGCGGCGTATACAGGTCGAGGATTTCCGCGGCCGTAGCGCCGCGCGCGATGACGACGTTGTAGTCCATGCGCGCCTCGTTGTCCCGCAAAGGGCTGTCGATGACGCTGGCGACGCCGCGGCGCGCGATCTCCTCGCTCAGCACGAACAGCTGCAGATGGCCGAGGTACATGAGGCGGGGCGCTTGCGTCGTCAAGGAGCGCGCTGCCTCGAAGATCGTATTGCCGCGCCCCTGGTACAGCGTGCCGGGAGCCCGGCTCGCGCCTTTGGTTTTGGAAGAGATCTCGCTCGGATTGACGACCTGGAACGACACGAGGTATTGCCCGTCAACCCAATCGATGCCCATGCCCAGCACGACGAGCAGGTCGTTGAGCTCGCGCCGGCTCCAGCAGCCGCTCAGCAGCAGCAGGCAGGACAGCACGAGGCAGATTCGCATTCGTTTCCGCACGGAAAATCACGCTCCTTAATCGTGGCGGCGGTCCCGGTACCGCCTCGCGCCGGCGCGGCGGGACAGCATCGGCTGCAGGAAGCCCGTCCAGCGCGGCGCCCGCGCCAGCGTATCGGCCAGCCCGCGCGTGCGCAACGGCGCGATCGGGGACATGTAGCTTTCGCCGAACGTCTTCAGCGAGGAGAGATGAAGCAGCAGCAGCAGCGCCAGGATGATGCCGTACAGCCCGAACGACGCGGCGACGGCCATGAACGCGAAGCGCAGCATGCGGATCGGGATCGAGATGCTGTACGAGGGAAGCGTGAAGGTCGCGATCGCCGTCACCGAGACGACGATGACCATCGCGGCCGAGACGATGCCCGCATCGACCGCCGCCTGCCCGATGACAAGCGTGCCGACGACCGACACGGCCTGGCCGATCGGCCGCGGCATGCGCAGCCCCGCCTCGCGCAGGATCTCGAACGTGATCTCCATGACGAGCGCCTCGACGAAGGCGGGAAAAGGAACGCCCTCGCGCTGCGCCATCAGGCTGAACAGCAGCGTGAACGGCAGCATGTCGCGGTGGAACGTCGTAATCGCGATGTAGATCGACGGCAGCAGCAGCGCGATGAACAGGCCGAGCAGGCGCAGCATCCGCAGCAGGCTGGAGTAAAGCGCGGCCTGATAGTAGTCCTCCGCCGACTGCATGAACGTGAAGAACGGGGCCGGCGCGATCAACGCGTCCGGCGAGCCGTCCACGAGGATGGCGATCTTGCCTTCCATCAGCTCGCCCGCGACGCTGTCGGGGAGCTCGGTGTTTTTTATCGTAGGAAAAAAAGAGCGCCGGTCGTCCGCGATCAGCTCTTCCACGTAGCCGCTGTCCAGCACGCCGTCGATATCGATCGCCTGCAGCCGGGAGCGGGCCTCTTCCACGACCGAAGGCTTGGCCAGCCCCTGGATGTAGATGAGGCATACCTCGGTCTTGGTCATGCGCCCGAGCTGCATCGACTCCATCCACAGGCGAGGGTCCTTGATCTTGCGCCGCAGCAGCGCCGTGTTGACCCGCATCGTCTCCGTGAAGCTCTCCCGCGGACCGCGGATCGCGGTCTGGTTGGGCGACTCGGCGATTTCGCGGCTCTTCCACTTCGCATTGGAAGCCGCAAAGGCGAGCTCGCTGCCGTCCAGCACGAGAATCGCGCTGCCGCTCAGCAGCCGCTCATAAAGCGCCGCCATGTCGGGGACCGGATCGCCGCTGCCGATCGTGCCGAGCAGCCGCAGCGCGGCGGAAGCGACGGCCGCTGCCGGAGGGGCGAGCCCGTCCTCCTCCGCTCCGGCCGCCTGCAGCACGTCGGAGATGTAGCGGTCGGCCGTCTCCTCATCGGATATGCCGTCGATGTAGACGAGCGCGGCGGGAGGCGACGGAGCGGCGGGATCGCCGAACCGTCGGATGACGAGATCGCCGCTCCCGCCCATGTCCTGGCGGATCGTCTCGAGCAGCCGGCCGGCATCGGGATCGAGCGGCAGCGGCTGCAGCATGCCCGGCTCCGTGCCTTCCCAGCTGAATGTCGGTTTCATCCATGACCGCCGCCTTTTTACGCGTTTCCGTCCAGGCAGCGTTGCGGCCTGGTCTGTGAGAAGTGTGCCCAGCCGCGAGGGCCATTATCCAAAATCCGGCAGCGGCCCGGACCGTTCGAGCCGCCGCCAAAAGGGATGCTGGGAGCGGCCGTGTCTGACTAGGCGCGTTGCGGCGAGGCGTTTCGGGGCTTCCAGGGCCCTAGTTCGCCTCCACCGGGGCGGGCGGCTCAGCAGCGGGGCTCGGACGAGCGTCCCGGCGGGGGAGATGCGCGGAAAAACCGAGTAACTGGGGTTCGAGGAGCGTCCCGGCGGGGGAGATGCGCGGAAAAACCGAGTAACTGGGGTTCGAGGAGGGCCCCGGCGAGGGAGATGCGCGGAAAAACCGAGTAACTGGGGTTCGAGGAGGGCCTCGGCGGGGGAGATGCGCGGAAAAACCGAGCAACTGGGGTTCGAGGAGGGCCCCGGCGGGGGAAATGCGCGGAAAAACCGAGTAACTGGGGTTCGAGGAGGGCCCCGGAGGGGGAGATACGCGGAAAAACCGAGTAACTGGGGTTCGAGGAGGGCCTCGGCGGGGGAGATACGCGGAAAAACCGAGTAACTGGGGTTCGAGGAGCGCCCCGGCGGGGGAGATACGCCGAAAAACCGAGTAACTGGGGTTCAAGGAGGGCTACCAGTAGGCAATAAGGGATGCGCTGCAGCCTGAAGAAATCGGGTTGCAGCCGCCTGGAGGCGCGAAGCAGAAGCTGCAGCCCGAAAAAATCGGGTTGCAGCCGCCTGGAGGCGCGAAGCAGAAGCTGCAGCCCGAAGAAATCGGGTTGCAGTCGCCTGGAGGCGCGAAGCAGAAGCTGCAGCCCGAAGAAATCGGGTTGCAGTCGCCTGGAGGCGCGAAGCAGAAGCTGCAGCCCGAAGAAATCGGGTTGCAGCCGCCTGGAGGCGCGAAGCAGAAGCTGCAGCCCGAAAAAATCGGGTTGCAGTCGCCTGGAGGCGCGGAGCGGAGCGAGGACTGCATTCATTCGGGCGCAAGCGAGGGAGCGTGCTGCGGCATCGCTTCCTTTTTACGTCATTTTTTTCCCCTCGGACGCTGACTCGCATAAGATGCAACAATTCACTTGCGGCTACACGCTGAGGAAGGATGGAGACGAATATGGACGGGCAATGCAACCGCCAGGCAATAGGACCGTGCTCGGATGCTGGCGGAGCGGACACGACGGCGAGCGGACCGGCGGCGCACGCGGAGGGAAGCGAGACGGTCGCTTCCGGAAGCGCGGCGCATGCGGAGGGGTACCGGACAAATGCGGCCGGAGACAGCTCCCACGCCGAAGGCTCGACGACGGTCGCAGCCGGCTCCGCCTCGCATGCGGAAGGATTCACGACCGAAGCGCTGTCGGACGCCGCCCATGCGGAGGGCAGCTATGCGACCGCATCCGGCGAAGCCTCGCACGCGGAGGGCTCGCGCACGCTGGCGGCGGGCGACGTGTCCCATGCGGAGGGGAGCGGTACGGAAGCGCTCGGGACGGCGGCGCACGCGGAGGGCTACCAGACGACGGCCGCCGCAGACAGCTCGCACGCGGAAGGCTCGGGAACGACGGCGTCGGGCTCCGCCTCGCATGCGGAAGGCTACCGGACGGCGGCCTCTCTGGATGCGGCGCACGCGGAGGGCTCCGGCACGACGGCGAGCGGCCCGGCCGCTCATGCCGAGGGGGAATCGAGCTCGGCGGAAGGCGAATCGTCGCATGCCGAAGGCACCGGCACGCGGTCGATCGGCGCCGCCTCGCACGCCGAAGGCTCCGGCACGAGGGCAGCCGGCGACCAAGCCCATTCGGAAGGCCTTGGCACGGAAGCATCCGGCCTTGCCTCGCACGCCGAGGGACGGTCGACGGACGCGTTCGGCCCTTACGCGCATGCGGAAGGAGCCAGCACAGAGGCGAGCGGCGAAAGCTCGCATGCGGAAGGCGCGGCCACGCTCGCCAGCGGCACGACGGCGCATGCGGAAGGCTCGAATACGGTCGCCTCGGGCAATTTCTCCCACGCCGAAGGCTATCAGACGACCGCGTCCGGCACGTACGCCCATGCGGAGGGCTCGCTGACGGCGGCGACCGCCTTCAACTCCCACGCGGAGGGCTACGAGACACAGGCGTCCGGCTACGCCGCCCATGCGGAGGGCAACGCGACGATCGCTTCCGGCAACGACTCGCATGCGGAAGGCGCCACGACGACGGCCAGCGCCTTCGCCGCCCACGCGGAGGGCAACACGACCGTCGCCTCCGGCGGCAACTCGCATGCGGAAGGCAACGCGACGCTTGCCCAAGGCACCAATTCCCATGCCGAAGGCTCGACGGGGCGGGCGCTCGGCATCAACTCGCATGCGGAAGGCTTCAACGGGGAGGCGAGCGGCGACAATTCGCATGCGGAAGGCGCGGATACGATCGCCTCCGGCACATCCGCCCACTCGGAAGGATCGCTCACGACCGCATCCGGCAACTTCTCGCATGCGGAAGGCTACCAGACGCAGGCGCTGGACAACTACGCGCATGCGGAAGGCTCGCTGACGGTGGCGAGCGCGTTCAACACGCATGCGGAGGGCTATCAGACGACCGCATCCGGCTATGCCTCCCACGCGGAAGGCAGCGGCTCCTCCGCCACGGCCAGCTACGCCCATGCCGAAGGACTGACGACGGAAGCCTCGGGCTACGGCTCCCACGCCGAAGGCGTTTCGACGGTCGCTTCCGGCAGCCGCGCCCATGCCGAGGGCGGCAATACGACCGCCAGCGGCAACTATACGCATGCCGAAGGCTTGCAGACGACGGCCGACCAGGCCGGCTCCCACATCATGGGCCGCTACGGCACGACGCTCTATCCGTACTCCTGGCATGTCGCCAACGGCACGTCGGCGGCCAATCCCGGCCTCGCGGCCGTCCTGCAGGGCTCGACGGGCAACATGTACATCGACGGCTCTTATTTCAGCGGCGGGGCCGACTATGCGGAGCTGTACGAGACGGTCGATGGAGCCCCGCTCGAGCCGGGCTATTTCGTCACGCTGGAGGGCGAGCAGATCCGTCCGGCCGAGGCGGCCGACGGCTACGTGCTCGGCGTCACGAGCGCCGTGCCGACGCTCGTCGGCGACGCCGCCGAGCTGCGCAGCCCGGATGCCTACCTGCGCGACGAGTGGGGGCGGATCGTGCTGGAGACGGTGACGATTCCGGCCGAACTCGCTCCGGACGGCACCGTCATCGCGCCGGCCTATGCGGTCGAGCAGCCGGTCGTCGACCCGGCTTACGATCCGACCGTTCCGTTCGTGCCCCGGCGCCTGCTGCCGGGCTGGGCGCCGGTCGGCCTGATCGGCAAGCTGCTCGTGCGCGACGACGGCAGCTGCGCGCCGAACGGCTACTGCCTGCCGGGCAGCGGAGGCGTCGCCACGACCGCCGCGAACGGCTACCGCGTGCTGAGCCGCACCGGCCCGAACCAGATCCGCATCCAGATGAAATAGCGGCTCCGCCTCCGGCGCCTCGCCCGCGATGCGGCTCGTCATGCTGACGAGCGGCTTCGCGGGAGGCGTTTTTTTCGCGCGCAGCCCTGCTTCCCGCGATGCAGCTCCAACTTCTATCCCCCGGACATCGCCTAATCTGGTAGAATGAGGGATATGCATTTATCCGAAAGGTGGTAACCGCTTGTCTTCCTTCGACACTCATCCTACGAACTCATCCTCCGTCCAGGACGGCCGGCAAAACCGCTCTCAGCCTCCCGACGGCTCCGCGCAGCCGGTCATCCGCGTGCGGAACCTGCGCAAATGGTACGGCAGCAAGCAGGTGCTGAAGGGCATCGACCTGGAGGCGTACCCCGGCCAGATCATCGGCTACATCGGGCCGAACGGAGCGGGCAAAAGCACGACCCAGAAGCTGCTGCTCGGGCTCGAGCAAGGCTATGACGGCTATATCGAGGTGCTCGGCCAGGACATCTCGTACGGCAGCTACGAGTACAAGTCCCGCATCGGCTACGTGCCGGAGACGGCCGAGATCTACGACATGCTGACCGCCCGCGAGTATCTCGCGTTCAGCGGCCAGCTGTACGGCTTGCCGCGCGAGGCGGCCGAGCGCAAGGGCGAGCGGCTGCTCGCGCTGTTCGGGCTGGAGGAGATGGTCGACCGCCGGATCGACTCCTTTTCCAAAGGCATGCGCCAAAAAGTCATGCTGTCCGCCGCCGTCCTCCACGATCCCGACGTCATCTTCCTGGACGAGCCGCTCAGCGGCCTCGACGCCGGCAGCGTCGCCGTCGTCAAGGAAATCCTCACGCGGCTGGCCGCGCGGGGCAAGGCGATCTTCTACTCGTCGCACATCATGGACGTCGTCGAGAAGATCAGCAGCCGCATCGTCCTGCTCCACGACGGCCAGGTGGCGGCGGACGGCAGCTTCGCCGAGCTGCAGGCGCGCAGCGAGGAGGGCAGCCTCGAGCGGATCTTCAACCGGATGACGGGCTTCGACGAGCAGGAGGCGATCGCCGAGCAGTTCTGCAGCACGATCGCGATGACGCCGGAGCAGCTCGCCGCAGAAGCGTCCGAGGAGACGAAGCGGCCATGAAGGAGTTCCTCTCGATCCGCCTGCTCGACCGCTTCCGCGGCGCTTTCACCCGCGCGGGCTATGACTTCCCGGCGCTGCGCGTCATTCTGCAGGCCAAGCTGACGATGGGCCGGCGGCGGCCGACCGGCCTGATGAACGCGTTCGGCGGGACCAGGAGGACAGAGGGAGACGAGCTGCAGAACTCGTTCTTCTCCTCGCTCTGGATCTACGTCGGCATCAGCCTGTTCCTCGTCCCGATGGCGGTTTTCCTCGAGCAGCCGATCCTGCGCATGGGAATGCTGTCCGCGGTCCAGATGCTGCTGCTCTCGTCGCTGCTGCTGTCCGACTTCTCCACCACGCTGCTCGACACGCGGGACCGGACGATCCTCGGCGTACGGCCGGTCTCGCCCAAGACGGCGGGCATGGCGCGGCTGCTCCACGCCGTCGTCTATCTGGGCTGGACGGTCTCGGCGCTGACGGCGCTGCCGCTGCTGGCGGTGCTGCTGGCGCACGGCCCGGCATCCGCGGCCGTCTATGCGGTCCACGCGGCGCTGCAGGCGGCGCTGCTGATGAGCCTGACGGCAGCCGTCTACTACGGAGTGCTGAGGCTGTGGGACGGCGAGCGGCTGAAAGACATGATCAACTACGTGCAGATTTTCCTCGCGGCCGTCGTGCTCGGCGGCAGCCAGCTCGCCGTCCGGCTGTTCAACTTCAGCCTGGCCGAGCAGGCGCTGCAGGCGCAGTGGTGGTGGACGCTCGTGCCGCCGCTCTGGTTCGCCGCTCCGCACGGGCTGATCGACGGGCAGGGAGGCGGCTGGCTGATCGCCTGTACCGTCCTGTCCGTGGCCGCGCCGCTGCTCGGCCTGCTGCTCTACCTCCGGCTGCTGCCGTCGTTCGAGCGCAGCCTGCACAAGCTGGCGTCCAAGGACGCCCCGGACCGTCCGCGGCAGCGCCGGCGCCGCATGCCGATGGCATCGCGGCTCGGCCGCCTGCTGCTGCGGGACCCGCGCGAGCGGGCGCTGCTCGACTTCTCTCTGGCGTCGCTGTCGCGGGAGCGGGACTT
Organism: Paenibacillus sp. B01; assembly: GCF_009649995.1. Classification (NCBI taxonomy): domain Bacteria; kingdom Bacillati; phylum Bacillota; class Bacilli; order Caryophanales; family Paenibacillaceae; genus Paenibacillus; species Paenibacillus sp. B01. The sequence goes on from NZ_CP045802.1 coordinate 1,441,247, forward strand.
CAAGCTCAAGGTGTACCCGAGCCTAGGTTACGCCGTCCTCATCCCGGTCCTGTTCGTGCTGCCGACGCTGTCCGGCAACGAATTCCGCACGGACGAGCTGAGTCCGAATTGGAGCCTGGCGCTGTACGGCACCGGCTTGGCGGTGCCGATGCTGCTCTTGATGCTCCGCTTTTCGAGCCGGCCGCTGGCGGCATGGATCTTCCACGCCGCTCCGGGCTTGCGCGAAGGGCAGGTGCACCGGGCCGCGGCCGCCGCCGTGCTGCTGAGGCTTGGGCTGCCTGCGCTCGCCGTGCCGACGCTGCTGTTTCTGGCCTTCTTCGGCACGGCGATCCTGCCGCATCTGGCCGGACTGATTCCGGCGCTGTCGATCTTCGCCGTCATCGGCTACCGCGTCATTCCGCGGCGGCTGCCGTTCGCCGAGCCCTTTCCGACCGGCAACAACGTCGGCGGGGCGGGGTACACGTTCCTGCTGATGTTCCTGCTGCTCGGCCTAAGCCTGCTCCATGTGCTGATCGCCAATCTTGCGGGTCCGGTCGGCTTATGGCTCTACGCCGTCCTGCTGCTGGCGGGACAGCATTTCAGCTGGAAATACGGCTTCCGGGAAGGAGCGGCGGTAAAGAAAGCTCCCGCCAATGGAAATCCGACCTTCCGCGCATAAGCGGAAGGTCTTTTTTCTTTTTTCATCCGATAGGATTGACCGATCGAATTCCTCATGATAGTTTTATTCAGTAATTATTACTATCAGAAATGGATAAGGTGAATTCATCATGGCGCTTACAGCATGGAAGAAATGGAAGAAATACGCGCTGGCAACGGCGATCTCGGCAAGCATGATCGTGTCGGCGGGCTGCTCCGGAGGCGCGTCCGAGCCGAACGCGGGCGATCAGGATCGGACGGCGGCCGAAGCCGCGGCGTCGAAACGGGCCGTCGTGCTCTTTCACGTCAAGAGCAGCACGCTGGACCCCGCCGACAACATCATCACGGTCAAAGCGGGAATCGCGGAAACGCTCACGCGGCTGGATGCGGATCTCGGCGTCAAGCCATGGCTCGCGGCCAGCTGGACCGCCGTCGACGCGTCGCGCTGGGAGTTCCTCATTCGCGACAACGTGACGTTCCAGGACGGCTCTCCGCTGACCGCGGAGGCGGTCAAGGCTTCGCTGGAAAGGACGATGGCCCGCAACGAGTCGATGAAGCTCGCCCTGAAGATCCGCTCGATGACGGCGGACGGCCAGAAGCTTGCGGTGGAGACGCTCGAGCCGCATCCTGCGCTCGCGTCGGAGCTGCTGAATCCCCATACGGCGATCATCCAGGTGAAGGAGGAGGCTTCCATCGCCTCGGCTCCGGTCGGCACAGGCCCGTTCCGCGTCGCGAGCTTCGCGCAGGACGCCCGCATCGAGCTGGAGCGGCATGACGGCTATTGGGACGGCGCCGCCAAGCTGGAGCAGGTGTCCTTCCGGTTCAACGAGGACGGCAACGTGCGGGCGCTGGCTCTCCAGTCCGGCGAGGCGGATATCGCGACGCAGCTGCCGGCGGAATCGGTCGAGGCGATCCGGCTGAACCCTAAGCTCAAGGTGGAGTCGGAGCCCGGGCTGCGCGTGCACTTCCTGCTGTTCAATCCGCAAGGGGAAGCGACCGGCGACCTGCGCGTGCGGCAGGCGTTCGACGTCCTGCTCGATCGCCGCAGCATCGTCGAGGACATCATGCTCGGACATGCCGCTCCTGCGAACGGCCCGTTCAACGACCGGCTGCCGTTCGGGAGAGCCGCGGCGGCGGCGGAGCAGGACCTCGACAAGGCGAAGCAGCTGCTGGAGCAGGCCGGATACGCGCCGGATGCGGGCGGCAGCCTCGTCAAGGACGGCAAGAAGCTTACGCTCAAGCTGCTGACCTACAAGGCGCGCCCGGAGCTGCCGCTGATCGCGCAGCTGCTCCAATCGGACGCGGCCAAGATCGGCATCGCGATCGACATCCGGACCGTGGAGAACATCGACGACACAATCCGCCAAAATCGCGACTGGGATCTGGTCACCTACAGCAATCTGTCCGCTCCGCGCGGAGACGGCGGCTTTTTCCTGAACTCGGCGCTGATGCCGGGAGGCTCTCTGAATGCGGCGGACATCCGGATTGACGAGCTGACGGACGTCATGAAGACACTGAACGCGACGAGCGAGGCCGAACGGCGCATCGCCCTGACCCGCGAGGCGGTCGACATCGCCATGAGCCGGACGCCGCACGCCTATGCCGTCTATCCGAACCTGATCGTCGGCCTGAACGAGCGCATCGCCGGCTGGCGCACCGACCCGTCCGAATATACGATCCTGACGAACGAACTGGACGTGAGCTGAAATGCTGGCTCTGGTACGGGCCAGGCTGCTGCAGCTGCTCCTCGTCCTGTTCTTCATGTCCATCCTCATCTTCGGCCTGATGAAGCTGGCGCCCGGCGATCCGGTATTCGCGCTGCTGAAGGCGGATGAGGTCAAGACGACGATGGCGGACGAGCAGGCGCTGCGCGAGTCCCTCGGGCTGGACAAGCCGATGCTCGTCCAGTACGGGCAGTGGCTGGCCCGCGTGGCCCGGCTGGATTTCGGAGACTCCCTCATGCGCCAGCGGCCGGTGCTGGAGCTGTATGTGGAAAAGCTGCCGGCGACGGTCGAGCTGGCTCTCGGAGGCATGGCGTTCATGCTCGCCCTGGCCGTGCCGGCCGGCCTGCTCGCCGCCCGCTTTCCAGGAAGGCTGCCGGATCATGCCGGACGGGCGTTCTCGCTGCTCGGCGCGTCGATTCCGGTCTTCTGGATCGGGCTGCTGCTCATCTATCTGTTCGCCTACCGGCTCCAATGGCTGCCCTTCATGGGAAGAGGAGAGGACTGGCGGCAGCTGATCCTGCCCTCCGTCACGCTCGGCTTCGGCCTGTCGGCCGTCCATGCGAGCCTGCTGCGGAGCGGCATGCTCGCCAGCCTCTCCCAGCCGTACATCCGCGCCGCCCGTGCGCGCGGCATCCGGGAGAGCACCATTTATGGCAAGTATGCGCTTCGCGGCGCGATTGCTCCGGTGCTCACCGTATTCGGGATGACGCTGGGCAGCCTGCTCGCGGGATCCGTCGTCGTCGAGACGCTGTTCTCCTGGCCCGGCATCGGGCTGATGGCCGTGGAGGCGATCTTTCAGCGCGACTATCCGCTCGTGCAGGGCTTCCTGTTCCTGTCGGGCGCGCTGATCGTGCTCGTGAATCTGGCGGTCGACCTGCTGTACGGCTGGATCGATCCGCGGGTGCGGCTGAGCGGCAAGGGGGGACGGCGATGAAAGCGGTCATAAGCATCGGAGCGGCCGCGCTCCGCAGGCTGGCCAGCCGTCCATGGGGGATCGCGGGACTGGCGGTCGGGGCGGTGCTGGCCGTCCTGGCCTTTTTCGGATCGGCTCTCGCCCCTCACGACCCGCTGACCGTCCGCATGGACCTGCGGCTGCTGCCGTCCAGCTGGACCTATCCGCTCGGCACGGACGCCCTGGGGCGCTGCCTGCTGTCGCGGCTGCTCGTCGGCGCGCAGACGACGCTCGGACTGGCGGGACTGGTCATCGTCGCAGTCCTCCTCATCGGCGTGCCGCTCGGCCTGCTCGCCGGCTATGCCGGCGGGCGCGTCGACGCCTTCCTCATGCGCATCGTGGACGGACTGAGCACGCTGCCGGATTTCCTGCTCGTCATCGCGATCTCCGGCTTCCTGGGGCCGAGCCAGGTCCATCTGATCGTGGCGATCGTCGCCATCAACTGGATCGGCTACGCGCGGATCGTCCGGGGCGTCGTGCTGTCCGAGCGGGAAAAGGACTACGTCGCGGCGGCAATCGTCTCCGGCTGCAAGCCGGCGGCGCTGCTGCGGCGCCATCTGCTGCCGTCCGTGCTGTCGCCGGTGCTCGTCTACGCCGCGCTCGACATCGGCAAGACGATTCTGGTCGTCTCCTCGCTGTCGTTTCTCGGCCTCGGCGCGCAGCCGCCCTCCCCGGAGTGGGGAGCGATGCTGAACGACGGCCGGGCGTATTTCCAGACGGCTCCGCAGCTGATGGTCTATCCGGGGCTGGCAATCATGCTGGTCGTCATCGCCTTCAATCTGATGGGCGAGGGACTGCGGTCCAGGCTGGACCAACGATATTCGGAAAGGAGGTCCTTCGATGACGGAAGCAGCGGCTCCAATCGTCTCGCTGGCCGGACTATGCATCGGCGACGGACGGGAAAACCTCGTGAAGGGAATCGATCTTGAGATCGCTCCCGGAGAACGGCTTGCCCTTGTCGGCGAAAGCGGCAGCGGCAAGAGCCTGACGGCGAGCGCGATCCTCGGCCTGCTCCCGGCTCCGCTGCGCGTGACGGCCGGCACTGTCCGCTTCCAAGGAACGGATCTCGCCGGGCTGTCCCGCAAGGAGAGGAGAAAAGGGCTGGGAGCCCGGATCGGCTGCGTGTTCCAGGATTACCGCGGCAGCTTCTCGCCGTACCATACGGTCGGCAGCCAGCTGGCCGAGGCGCTGCGGACCGCCCGCCCGATGAAGAGGAAGGAAGCGAAGCAAATGGCGCTGGATAGCCTGGAGCAGGTCGGCCTGCCCGCCGAGCGCGCCTATGCCAGCTATTCGTTCCAGCTGAGCGGGGGCCAGCTGCAGCGCGCCGCGCTCGCGTGCGTGCTGCTGCTGCGGCCGGAGCTGCTGATCGCGGACGAGCCGACGACGGCGCTCGACATCGTGTCGGGCCGCAGCGTCATGCAGCTGATGCTTGACATCCAGCGCCAGACCGGATGCGGCATCCTGCTCATTTCCCATGATCTGAACCTGGTGCTCGACTGGGCCGACCGGGCTGCGGTCATGAGGAAGGGGCGGCTCGTGGAGGAGGGGCCGTGCGACGTCCTCCGGACTTCCGCGAGCCATCCCTATACGCAGGAGCTGCTGGCGGCTTGTCCGTCGCTCGATGACGCGCTGCACCGCCACGAAGGAGGCCATGTCCATGAAGCCCATTGTTGAAGCGGCTTCGCTGGTCAAGACGTACCGCTCGGGCCGCAGCTCCGTGCAGGCGCTGCGAGGCGTATCCTTGTCGATCGCGCCGGGCGAATGCCTCGGCGTCGTCGGGGAGAGCGGCAGCGGCAAAAGCACGGTCGCGCGCCTGCTGCTCGCCTTGGACAAGCCCGACAGCGGCGAGATCGTGCTGAACGGCGTTCCGCTCACGGGACTGAAGGGGGAAAAGCTGCGCCAGATGCGCCGGCATGTCCAGGCTGTCTTCCAGGACCCGGCCTCCGCCTTCAACGAAAGGCTGCCGATCTGGCGCTCGGTCGTCGAGCCGCTCGACTGCTTTCCGGATGCGGAGCCGCCGTTCGGCGCGGACCGGGCGGACTCGCGCAAAGAGCTGGCGGCGCTGCTGCTGGAGCAGGCCGGCCTCGATTCCGGCTATGCGGACCGCTATCCGCAGGAGCTGAGCGGGGGGCAGCGGCAGCGGGCGGCGATAGCGCGCGGCATCGCTATCGGTCCATCGCTGCTCGTCTGCGACGAGCCGACGTCCAGCCTGGACGTGACGCTGCAGAAGAAGGTGCTGCGGCTGCTGAAGCAGCTGCAGCGGGAGCTCGGGATGTCGATCCTGTTCATCTCCCATGACATTGCCGCGGCCGCTTCGATCAGCGACCGGCTGCTCGTCATGAAGGACGGCCTGGCCGTCGACGAGTTCCCGGTGCGGGACATCCGTCTCGCGGGCCGCCATCCCTACACGAGGCAGCTCGTATCGGCGGTCCACGGCGAGGAGGCGTTTACGTGAGCTCGGGCCGCCTTCATCCTTCATCGCCGGGCTTCCTGCGCCTGTACGGGCTCGCGTTCCTGTTCTTCTCCGCCAACTCGGTGCTGACGGTGATGCTGCCGCTGCTCAGCTCCCAGGAAGGCTTCGGCGAGGCGGAGATCGGGCTCATGATGGGGAGCTACATGCTGACGTGCATGCTGCTGCGGCCGCTGGCCGGACAGCTGATCGGCCGGCATGGCCCGCTTGCGGTCATGCGCTGGCTGCTGGCGGCCCATGCCGTATCGCTGGCCCTATACGCGGTCGCCGGCGCGGAGCAGTTCACAGGGCTGCGGATCGTCCAGGGCGCGGTGACGGCTTTCTTCTCGATGACGATGCAGACCGGCATCGTCGAAGGACTCGAGGAGCGCGACCGGGCGCAGGGACTGTCCCTGTATACGCTGTCCACGATGGTGCCCTCGCTCATCGGGCCGATCGTGGCCGTGGAGCTGTGGCAGAACGGGGACCGGCTGCTGCTCGCGGCCGTCCTGCTGGCGCTCGCCCTGCTGCCGCTGCTGCTCGGACTCGGAGCGCCGCTGGCGCGCCGCGGAGCGGCGGACCGGTCGTATACGCTGCTCGACCTCGGGCGCTCGCTCCGGCAGGTCCGCGGCAGCCGGCCGCTGCAGGCCAGCATGGCGGTCATGCTGTGCGCGTCCTTTGGATTCGGAGCGACGGCGACGTTCCTGCCGCTGTCGATGATGAAAGACGGCAGCGGGCACGCCGGACTGTATCTGATGCTGCAGGGGGCGGTCGTCGTCGCTTGCCGCTTCGTGCTGCGCAAGCGCATTCCGTCCGACGGAAGCTGGAGCGGGCCGCTCGTCTCGGGGCTCATGCTGTGCGCGGCCGCAGGCTTCGCGATGCTGGCGCTGTCCGGCTCGCTCGGCGGCTGGGTCTATGTCTCCGCCCTGTTCGGCGGGCTGGCCATGGCCCTCCTGTACCCGACGCTCGTCACCTATCTCTCGTTCGCGCTGCCCGGTCCGTCCAAGTACGTGCTTATGGGCCTGTTCCTCAGCTCCTACGACCTCGGCTTCTCGCTCGGCGGCCTCGGGATGGGATGGCTCGTGCAGGCTTCTTCCTACTCGACGATGTATGCGGCATGCGCGCTGATCTCGCTCGTCGGCTGCGCCGCCGCGCTTCGGCATGGCGGCGCGCGCAAGAGAGGCGCCGTCGGGTCCGCGGGCGAGAGAGGCGCTGCCGGGTCCGCGCCCGAGAGAGGCGTTGATGGGTCTGCGGGCTCGGGCGCGTCCGAGAGAGGCGTTGCCGCGTCTGCGCCGGAGAGAGGCGCAGACGGGTCCGCGGGCGAGAGAGGCGCTGCCGCGGACGCAGCGGCTTCCGGCGACGGGCATCCGCCTGTCCGGTGAGCGGGAGGGAGCTTGGCCTGAACGAAAAAGAGGGTGTCCCGAAAGCCTTGGCTTAGGGACACCCTCTTTTAAATGGGTTAAACACCTCTGATAAGATGCAGGTACCACCCCGACATCGGCCAGAATGGAAGATCTTTGTGTGCATCCAACATACCATGGACCCGCTTGCCCTGCCCATGGATTTGTCCGAGGACATCCCCGAAAGCCGTCTCGTTTGTGTCGTGAATGCGGCTGTGGACCGCATGAGCGACAAGATTTTGCCGAGACAGCTGCATGAATAGGATGTTCTAGCGAACCGCCTTGGCGATCTACCGGGAGGAGTAGACGCCGGCCGAGAACCGGGCCAACCAAGGCAGAAATATGCCTTGGATTCGGCATGCCGGCCGGGAACAGGGCCAACCAAGGCAGAAATATGCCTTGGATCCGGCCCGCCGGCCGGGAACCGGGCCAACCAAGGCAGAAATATGCCTTGGATCCGGTCCGTCGACCGGGAACCGGGCGAACCAAGGCAGAAATGTGCCTTGGATCCGGCCCGCCGGCCGGGAGCCGGGCGAACCAAGGCAGAAATGTGCCTTGGATCCGGCATGCCGGCCGGGAGCCGGGCCAACCAAGGCAGAAATATGCCTTGGATCCGGCCCGTCGGCCGGGAGCCGGGCGAACCAAGGCAGAAATGTGCCTTGGATCCGGCATGCCGGCCGGGAACCGGGCCAACCAAGGCAGAATTGTGCCTTGGATCCGGCCCGCCGGCCGGGAGCCGGGCGAACCAAGGCAGAAATGTGCCTTGGATCCGGCGGGCCGGCCGGGAGCCGGGCCAACCAAGGCAGAAATATGCCTTGGATCCGGCCCGCCGGCCGGGAGCCGGGCCAACCAAGGCAGAAATGTGCCTTGGATCCGGCTTGCCGGCCGGGCCAACCAAGGCAGAAATATGCCTTGGATCCGGCCCGCAGGCCGGGAGCCGGGCCAACCAAGGCAGAAATATGCCTTGGATCCGGCCCGCCGGCCGGGAACCGGGCGAACCAAGGCAGAAATATGCCTTGGATCCGGCTTGCCGGCCGGGAACCGGGCCAACCAAGGCAGAAATATGCCTTGGATCCGGCCCGCCGGCCGGGAGCCGGGCGAACCAAGGCAGAAATATGCCTTGGATCCGGCGGGCCGGCCGGGAACCGGGCCAACCAAGGCAGAAATGTGCCTTGGATCCGGCCCGCAGGCCGGGAACCGGGCGAACCAAGGCAGAAATATGCCTTGGATCCGGCCCGTCGGCCGGGAGCCGGGCGAACCAAGGCAGAAATGTGCCTTGGATCCGGCTTGCCGGCCGGGAACCGGGCGAACCAAGGCAGAAATATGCCTTGGATCCGGCCCGTCGGCCGGGAGCCGGGCGAACCAAGGCAGAAATGTGCCTTGGATCCGGCATGCCGGCCGGGAACCGGGCCAACCAAGGCAGAATTGTGCCTTGGATCCGGCCCGCCGGCCGGGAGCCGGGCGAACCAAGGCAGAAATGTGCCTTGGATCCGGCGGGCCGGCCGGGAGCCGGGCCAACCAAGGCAGAAATATGCCTTGGATCCGGCCCGCCGGCCCGTCTGCGGTGCAGCCCGGCCGGCCAGCCTCCTCGCGTCAGCTTTCTTTTTCTGCGGAATCGCCTGCGGCTGCCCCGGCTGGCCGCAGCGCCATCGGGCGCTGCACGATCCACAGCCGGATCGCGAAGCCGATCGTCGCGAACGTCAGGCCGGCGGTGATGCCGACCCAGAAGCCGTAGGGACCGAGGCCGGTCCAGGCGGCAAGCGCATAGCCGAGCGGGATGCCGATCAGCCAGTAGGAGACGAAGGCGACGATGAACGGCACCTTGACGTCCTTGTAGCCGCGCAGCGCTCCTTGCAGCGCCGCCTGCGAGGAGTCGGACAGCTGGAAGACGAGCGCGAACAGCAGGAACGTCACCATCAGCGAGGCGACCTCGGGGTCGTTCGTATAGAACGAGGCGATGGCCGGGCGGATGAAGTAGAGGGCTGCGGCCGCCGTCACCATCAGTCCGACCGCCGTCGTCACGCCGAGCAGGGCGTACTGCCGCGCATGGCGAGCGCGTCCCGCGCCGGCCTCGTAGGCGACGAGGATCGTCAGCGCCATGCTGATGCTCAGCGGCACCATGAACAGCAGCGACGAGAAGTTGAGCGTCGCCTGGTGGGCGGCGATATACGTCGTGCTGAACATTCCGCCCATGAGCAGCGTCACGACGGCGAAGATGCTCGCCTCGAAAAACGTCGACAGCCCCATCGGCACGCCGATGCCGAGCAGCTCCTTCCAGCTGCGCCAGGACGGCGCGTACCAGCGCCGGAACAGCCGGTGGGGGCGCAGCGCCTCCGTGCGGAACGTCAGCCAGACCGAGACGCCGAAGATGAACCAGTACGTAATGCCGGTCGCGTATCCGGAGCCGACGCCGCCGAGGCGCGGCATGCCGAGCTCGCCGAAGATGAGGCCGTAGTTGAGCAGGGCGTTCAGCGGCAGCGACGCGAGCAGCAGCGCCATCGTCATGCGGGTATAGCCCTGGGCTTCCCAGAAATACCGCAGCACATAGCTGCCGAAGAGAGGAATGAAGCCGATGGCGAGGCCGCCTAAATACTGCTTGGCGATGCGGTGCACCTCGTCGTCGAGCCCCATCAGCGACAGCGCGGGCTCGACGGCCAGCGAGCCGCCGATCAGGATGATCAGCGACATGAGCAGCGACAAGTAAAGCGCCTGGACGACCGGACGGGAGATCCCGTCCTTCTCGCCGCGGCCGATCATCTGGCCGATGATCGGCGTCACCGCCAGCAGGATGGCGTTCATCCCCGTCATGATCGGCATGAACAGGCTAGAGCCGACGGCGACTCCGGCGAGGTCGTTCGTGCCGGCGCGTCCGGACATCATCGTGTCGAGCACGCTCATCGCGGTGTAGCTCACCTGGGTGATGACGATCGGACCGAGAATCGTAAGGAACAGCAGCAGCTTCCCGCGCAGCGCGGGTTCGTGGCGAAGCATGATGAATACCCTCCAGCCGAGCATCGTTTTTCCAGCGGGCTTTCGGATCGTGGGAAGCCGGGGAAGTGTCTCGCTCCAAGAAATAAAAGAAGACCTGCCCCGCCAGGGGACAGATCAGTCTAGTGTATCATATTCCGTCAAGCAGGAGCAGGGGACAAAAGCCTCCAGGCCTAGTGCCGCGCTTCCAAAAAGGAACGCGGCGCTCGAACGCGATCCGCTCGCCCGCTGGCGCTGCCGTTGGTGCTCCGCTCCGCCCGCTGGCGCCGCCGAACCGCTTTGCTTCGCCTCGCTGGCGCTGGCGATCCGCTCATCTTTGCTCCGCCACTAGCGATTCGCTCAACTCCGCCCGCCGCCGCTGGCGCTGCCGTTGGTGCTCCGCTCCGCCCGCTGGCGCCGCCGAACCGCTTTGCTTCGCCTCGCTGGCGCTGGCGATTCGCTCATCCTTGCTCCGCCACTAGCGATTCGCTCAACTCCGCCCGCAGCCGCTGTCGACGGCTCCGCTCGGCCCGCTGGCGCCGCCGAACCGCTTTGCTTCGCCCGCTGGCGCTGGCGATCCGCTGCCGCTCCGCCCGCAGCCGATGCGCTCCGCTCAGCTCCGCGAAGGCTGCGAGGACTCGCGCGGGATGAGCCGATGCGGCACGATGACCCGCCGCTGCTCGATCGCCTCGCCTTTGATCGACTTCAGCAGCAGTCCGGCCGCCTGCAGGCCGAGCTGGTAGATGCCGATGTCGACGGAGCTGATCGGCGGCGTGCTGACCGGAGACATCGGATTGTCGTTGAAGCCGAAGACGGCCATGTCGCCCGGCACGCTGTAGCCGAGCTCGGAGAGCGTGCCGAGCAAGGTGAACGCGAGCAGGTCGTCCATGACGACGAGCGCGGTCGGCCGCTCCGACCGCTCCATCAGCGCCCGCACGGCGGCCGTGCTGTCGGCGCGGATCCGATCGGCGCTGACGAGCCAGCTCGGATCGGGCTGGATACCCGACTCGTCCAGCGCCTTGCGGTAGCCCTCGTAGCGGTCGGCCGAGACGACGAGGTCGAGCGGGCCGCTGGCGTAGCCGATGCGGCGATGCCCCAGCTCCAGCAGATGGCGCGTCACGTCGTAGGCGCCCTGCACGTTGTCGTTGTCGACGGTCAGGATGTCCGGCCGCTCCGGGTCGCGCCCGATGAGCACGAACGGAAACTTCTCCTGCTGCAAATAGCGGATGACCGTATCGTCGCGCCGAGACTGAAGCAGGATGATGCCGTCTACCCGCCGGCCCTTAGCCAGACGTGTTACCGCTTCCAGCTCTTCCTGCTCGGAACGGCCCGTCTTCAGCAGAAGGTCGTAGCCGGCCCGTGTCGCCTGGCTCAGGATGCCGCGGGTGACGTCGGAGAAGAAAATATCGAGAAAGGCCTCGTCGGCGTTGCGCGGCAGCAGCAGGCCGATCGTCATCGTCGTGCGTGAAACGAGGTTTTTGGCCATCAAGTTCGGATGATAGCCGAGCTCTTCCATGACGGCCTTCACCTTCTCCGTCGTAGCGGCGCTGATACGCGTGCTGCCGGAGATGACGCGCGAGACGGTCGAGGGAGAGACGCCGGCTTTTTTGGCGACATCGATTATCGTTACGTTCATCGGTTACAGTCCTCTGCTTATGCGGATGGCAGGCTGGGGGCGCCTGATGGAAACTATGAAAATTGTAAGCTTCGCTGCAAACAAAAGCAAGACGGCGGCGCGGCTCCCGGGCGGTCTGCGAAGGACTGCTGTCGGGGCCGGGGACCAGGTGTGGAAACCGCTTCCACAGGATAGCTCTGCTCAAACGGACCAGTGAAGCGGGTCCTGCGGACGCAATTCTTGCAGGAGGCCTTGCAGGAGGCCTTGCAGGAGGCCTTGCAGTCGGCCTTGCAGTCGGCCTTGCAGGAGGCCTTGCAGTCGGCCTTGCAGGCGGTCCTTGCAGGCGGCCCTAACAGACGGAACCAGGCACGCCTGCACCCGCGATTTCGTCACGCCGATTCGGAGCAAGCCGAATCTCTTTTTTGGCCGGGTGTCGATTTCTTCCTCGCTCCTTCGTCGTCCAGACAGGAAGCCAAAACAGACCGAGAGAGGATGAAGGAGCATGCAACGAATCGATAGACGGAAAGCAAGCGTGGAAGCCGGATCGACGAATACCTTTGGAGGAAGCCGGGAAAACCGCCTGGAGCCCGGCCTCAGCCGAAGCTTGGAAGCCGCCCCGAAAGGAGGGGGGCTGCTGCTCGCCGGCGCGATGTCCGCGCCGCTGTTTTTCGCCGTGGCGATCGTCCTGATGCTCGTCCGGGAAGGATTCGACATCCGCAAGCACGCCATCAGCACGCTGACGCTGGGGGAGCTCGGATGGATCCAGAGCGCCGTCTTCGTCGCGGCCGGATGCTTGGCGCTGCTCGGCTCCATCGGCATGCGCCAGGCGCTGCGCGGCGGCGAGGGAAGCGTGGCAGGCCCGCTGCTCATCGCCGTCTACGGCATCGGCATGGCCTGCGCGGGGCTGTTCCGGCCCGACCCGGGCATGAGCTTCCCTCCCGGCGCTCCGGCAGGCATGCCGGCGACGATGAGCGTTTCCGCCGCCGTCCATTCCGGCGCCTTCTTCGCGGCCTTCCTGGCGCTCGTCGCGGCGTGCTTCTTGCTGGCCCGCCGCTTCGGGCGGACTGGAGAGCGCGGCTGGAAAGCGTACAGCATCGCGACAGGACTCCTCGCTCCGATCCTGATCGCCGCCGGCTCCAGCCCGGGCAGCTGGATCGGCGTCGCCATGGGGGCGGCCGGCCTGCTCGCATTCGGCTGGCTGTCGCTGCTGTCGCTGCGCTTGCGCGCAGACCGCCATTCGGCTTGATCGGCCGCCGGCCGTTCGAGACGAAAAGAAGGCCGCTGCGCCGATGCTTCAAGCATCGGGCAGCGGCCTTTCGCCCGCGGGCTCCGGGCCGACCCGAACCTGCGCGCGCGGGCTCCGGGCCGACCCGAACCTGCGCGCGCGGGCTCCGGGCCGACCCGAACCTGCGCGCGCGGGCTCCGGGCCGACCCGAACCTGCGGTCCGCGAGCCCGTGTCCGACCCGCACCTGCGCCCGCGAGCCCGAGGCCGACCCGCACCTGCGCCCGCGAGCCCGAGGCCGACCCGAACCTGCGCCCGCGAGCCCGAGGCCGACCCGAACCTGCGCCCGCGAGCCCGAGGCCGACCCGAACCCGGCGCCCTCAAGCCCGCGCTTCGCGGACCCGGGGCCCGCGAGCCGGCCGCCGGCACAGCCGTCCCGGCTGTCCCCGCTCTAGCGGCCGGAAGGGAAGCCGCCGGCGCTGATCGCGGAAGCCGCGCGCAGCAGCAGGAAGCCGCCTGGCGCCAGCTCGACGCTCAGCTTGCCGCCTTTCGCCCGCAGCTCGCCGCCGCCGAGCAGATCGCTCCACGCCGCCTGATGGACGTCGAGCTGCACGGAAGCCGCTTTCGCGCCCGGATTGACCGCGATCAGGAAATGCTCCTGCTCGTCCTTGCGCTCGAGTACGAGCAGGCTCCCGCCCTCGGCCGCGTGCAGGAAGCCGAGCTTGCCGGTGCGCAGCGCCCGATGCTCCTTGCGGAGGGAGATGACCCGCTGGAAGAAGCCCAGCAGCTCCCGGTCCTGCTTGCTCTCGTCCCACTCCATGCACTTGCGGCAGTCCGGGTCGCCCGCGCCGTCAAGGCCGATCTCGTCTCCATAATAGACGCATGGCGCGCCGGGGAAGACGAACTGCAGCAGCGTCGCCAGCTTCATGCGCTCCTTGTCGCCGCCGCACAGCGTCAGCAGGCGCTCGGTGTCGTGGCTGCCGAGCAGGTTGAAGGCGACCTCGTTGGCCGAGTCGGGATAGCTCGCCATCAGCTCGCCGATCTTGTCCGCGAAGCGGTCGGCGCCGATGATGCCTTTGCCCGCGTAGTCGATGACCAGATGGGTGAACGGATAGTTCATGACCGCGTCGAACTGGTCGCCGCCGAGCCACGGCAGCGCGTCATGGAACATCTCGCCGAGGATGTAGGCGTCAGGGTTGACGTCCTTGACCGTCTGGCGGAACTCCCGCCAGAACGCCATGTCGACCTCGTTGGCGACGTCCAGGCGCCAGCCGTCGATGCCCATTTCCTCGATCCAGTAGCGGGCGACGCCGAGCAGGTAGTCCTTGACCTCCGGATGCTCCGTATTGAGCTTCGGCATGAGCGGCTCGAAGGCGAACGTCTCGTACGTCGGCCGCCCGTCCTTCACCTGGATCGGCCATTCCATCACATGGAACCAGTCGGCGTACTTGGAGTCCTGCCCTTTTTCGCGCACGTCGCGGAACGGCTCGAACTCCTTGCCGCTATGGTTGAACACGGCGTCGAGCATGACCCGGATGCCGCGCTCGTGGCAGGCGTCGACGAGACGCTTCAGCAGCGCGTTGTCGCCGAAGTGGGCGTCGACCTTCATGTAGTCGGACGTGTCGTACTTGTGGTTGGTCGTCGCCTGGAACAGCGGGTTGAAATAGATCGCGTTCACGCCGAGCTCCTGCAGATGGTCGAGATGGTCGATGACGCCCTGCAGGTCGCCGCCGAAGAAGTTTTTCGGAGTCGGCTTGCCGCCCCAAGGCTCCACGCCCTCGGGATCGTTGGACGGATCGCCGTTCGCGAAGCGCTCCGGGAAGATCTGGTAGAACACCGCTTCCTTGACCCAGTCCGGCGGGGAGAAGACGTCAGCGCCGTTCAAGTACGGGAAGTCGAACATCTTGTCCGGATCGGCCGGCTCGTCCTCGCGGAAGCCCTTCTCCTCGAAATAAAGCGTCTCTCCCGCGGAGCGCAGCTCGAACCCGTACTTCATGCGGCGCAGCGAAGGCTGCACGGCCGCCTGCCAGTAGTCGAACCGCTCGTCGGAGGGCAGCTTGGCCATGAACGTCTTTTCGAGCGTGCGCTCCCAGGCGTACTTGTCGCCGTGGATGAGGACGACCTCGTCCAGGTCGTCCTTCTTGGTGCGCAGCCGGATGTGCAGCGTCGCCTTGTCGTAGGCGTAGGCCCAGTTGCCGCGCGGGCGGTGGTAGATCGCTTCGAGATTCATGGTAGTTCCTCCTCATCGGATATGGAGTCGGCGCGGCAGCCGCGCGGAGAGCGCGTCGGAAATAGAAAAGGCACAACCAGGCGGCGGCCGCGCGAGGTTGTACCCGGATGGCTGGGGTAGCATTGCCTTTGACTTCTGGGATCATTATAAAGGCAAGTCCCGCACTTTGGCAAGCGTTTGCACAACTTGCCTTTCCGCTCTTTCCGATCCTGGGTCCAAGCAGGGCGTTTCGATTTGGACCGCCGCCGCCGGCGAGCAAAAAAGGACGCATCGGAATGCGTCCTTTAATGAAAGCTTGAAGCGGATGGCGAAGGGCTGGCGCCCGATCCGCAGGGAGGCGGAAGAGACGGCAATTCTCGCTGGAGCACGGCAAGTCCGGCATCCTCCGGGGCCGCTGCGGGCTCGCCGGCGCTGGCGCTCGGCTGGAAGGAGATCGATTTTACGGCATCCGGTCCACGCCCGGAGCACAGCGGCGAGGAATGAAGCGCCGCAAGCCCGTCAGGCGCTCGCGCGGCGCTCCGGCTTCGGCTCCGCTGCAGCCTGCTCCTTCGCTGCGGCCGGCTCCGCCCCGGCCGGCTCCTCCGCCGCTTGCCGGCTGAGCGCCTCGGCGCGCTGCTGTTCGGCCGCGAGGCCGGCCTGGTTGAGCAGGTTCCACGGGTGGTTGTAGTGCGGCTGGAAGAAGAAGTCCACATAGGCCAGATCCTCGGTCGTCATGCGGTTGTGGATGCATACCGACAGCGTGTTGGCGGCCTGGGTCAGATCGGCCTTCGACAGGATCTGGGCGCCGAGCAGGCGTCCCGTCCCCCGCTCGTACACGAGCTTGAGCAGCGCCTCCTCGGCATCCGGCATGAAGTCCGGGCGATGCGACTCGCGCAGCGTCACGGCTGCGGCGTCGAGGCCGGCCGCCTCGGCCGCGGCCTCGGTCATGCCGGTCGAGGCGATGTTCAGGTCGAACAGCTTGATCGCCGACGTGCCCTGCGTGCCGCGGTACTTGACCTTCGGCTCGACGAGGTTCCGTCCGGCGAGCGTGCCCATGCGCACGGCATTCGTCGCGAGCGGGATGTACGCCTGCTGGCCGGTCGGGTTGTAGCGCACCGCGCAGCTGTCGCCGGCGGCGAGCACGTCGGGATCGCTCGTGCGCATGTACTCGTCGACGAGCAGCGCTCCGTTGTCCAGCATGTCGAGCTGGCCCTTCACCAGCTCGGTGCCGGGGCGGAAGCCGATGCACAGCACGACGAGATCGGCTTCGTGCTCGCCCTTGTCGGTGACGACCTTGGCGACGCGGCCGTCCCGGCCCTCGAAGCGGCTCACCCTCTCGCCGAGCGCCGTGCGGATGCCGCGGCCGGCGAGCGCTTCCTCGGCGGCGTCGGTGAACTCGGCGTCCAGGTACTTGGCCATGACGCGGTCCATGTTGTCGAGCAGCGTCACCTCCTTGCCGAGATCGCTGAACGCCTCCGCCAGCTCGATGCCGATGTAGCCGGCGCCGATGACGGCGACCTTGCGGGCCGCTCCGGCGCGGGCGATGATCTCTTTGGCGTGGAAAAAGTTTTTGCACAGCTGCACGTTGTCCAGCCGGATGCCTTCCATGTCCGGAACGACGGGCCACGAGCCGGTCGTCACGACGAGCTTGTCGTAGCTGTCCTCGAACTCCTCGTCCGACTCCAGGCTGCGGACGCGAAGCGTCTTGGCGGCCGTATCGATCCGCAGCACCTCATGGCGCATCCGCGTGTCGACGCCGAGGCGGGCGAGCTGCTCGGGGCTGCTGTAGAACAGTCCCTCGGGGTCCTTGACGACGCCGCCGACATGCAGGGCGATGCCGCACGACAGGAACGAGATGTTGTCGTTGCGCTCATAGACGGTGATGCGGGCTTCGGGATGCTCGGCCGCGATGGCTTTGACGGCGGCGGTTCCGGCGTGCGTGCATCCGATGACGGCGATTTTCATAAAGGTATTCCTCCTTGAGGGATGTAGGTCGATCGCGTGGCTTGCTTTTTGCGGCTTGCTGCCGCCGCTGCTTGCAGGAGCTGCGCTTCGCTCATCATGTGAAATTAATCACAATGTTGGGCGAAAGGGAGACGATCCTGCTTCCCTGGGACTCTTGAGAGAGGGAGAGC
Source organism: Paenibacillus sp. B01 (assembly GCF_009649995.1). Lineage (NCBI taxonomy): Bacteria > Bacillati > Bacillota > Bacilli > Caryophanales > Paenibacillaceae > Paenibacillus > Paenibacillus sp. B01. The sequence continues at coordinate 1,458,557 of NZ_CP045802.1, forward strand.
CTTCGCGTCGGGACGGACCGAAGAGCGGAAGAAGCAGAATCGTCGGTGTCAGAGATGTTGTGAAATTAATCACAATGTCTTGATGGCTTTATCTTACCATCCGGCATCAGGGGACGCAAGGGGCATTCTCGCCGGATTATGGCGAGGCTGTGACAGTCGCCGCCAAGTCGTTTTCGGGCGCTCGGCTCCCGTATTCAAGCGGCGGCCGGCGGACCGCCTCCAGAGCGCTCCGCCGCCTGGCCCCTCCGCTAGCGCGAGGCGCGCAGCTCCTGCACGGCAGCGGCGATGCGGCGCGCCGCCTCCTCGGCCGTCGCCCGGCTGCAGGCGGCGTTGAGCCGCATGAAGCCGGAGCCGCCCTCGCCGAACGAGGAGCCGGGGCTGAGCTGGATCCGGGCCTTTTCGAGGAAGAAGCGGTGCAGCTCCGGCTCCGCGAGGCCGAGGCCGCGGCAGTCGAGCCAGAGCAGGTACGTCCCCTCCGGCACGGAGGCGGAAATCTCGGGCGCGGAGCGGCGAAGCTCCTGGGCGAGGTACTGCTGGTTGCCGCGGATGTACGCGAGCGCCTCCTCGAGCCACTCCTCGCCGCCGTTGTAGGCTCCGAGGACCGCCGCGTGTCCGAGCGCGGACAGCGAGGCGAGCGCGCCGCGCTTCAGCTCGGCGGTGACGGCCGCGCGCAGCTGCGGATTCGGAATGATCATGTTGGACGTATTCATGCCCGCGATGTTGAACGTCTTGCTCGGCGACGTGCAGATGAGCGCCAGCGCGGCCGCCTCCTCCGAGATCGAGGCGAACGGCACGAACCGCTCGTACGCGAGGTCCGCATGGATCTCGTCGGATGCGACGAGCACGCCGTGGCGCGCGCACAGCTCGGCGAGCCGCAGCAGCTCCTCGCGCGACCAGACGCGCCCTACGGGATTATGCGGGGAGCACAGGATCAGCAGCTTGACGCGCTCCTCGGCGAGCCGCTTCTCCAGCTCGGCGAAGTTCACCTCGTAGCGCCCGTCTTCCCCGCGCAGCAGCGGATTGAGCACGAGCTCGCGCCCGTTGTCCTCGACGACGGAGCGGAACGGCGGGTAGACGGGAGGCTGGATGACGACGGCATCCCCGGGCTGCGTGCAGGCGCGGACGATGACGGACAGCGAGACGACGACGCCGGGGCAGAAGCGCACCCACTCCGGCTGCGCCTGCCAGCCGTGGCGGCGGGACATCCAGCCGGCGACAGCCTGCTTGTACTCGGGCGAGAGGTTCGTATAGCCGAGCACGCCTCGGCCGATCCTTTGCGCGAGCGCGTCCAGCACGCTCGGCGGCGCGGCGTAGTCCATGTCGGCGACCCACATCGGCAGGATGTCCTTGCCTTTGTGGAGATCCCATTTTTCGGAAGCGATGCCCTCGAAAGAAGGCGGGTTGTCGAACGTAGTCATCGAAAGGCTCCTCTCTGGCTTCGACCTGCGCAGGCTTCGCTGCAAGGCCATCTCGATCAGTCTATCGGAATGTCCGGCGAAAAAAAAGCCCGCGCCATCCCTCCCGATTATGCTGCCGCAAAGGCTCCGACGGCTGCCGAGGGATGGCGCGGCCGCGTTTGGGGAACCTTTGGATCCGGGTACGAAGAGGAAAAGAGGAGCAGAGGAGCGAGGCGCATGAAGCGAACAGGAAACGGCGGAGCCGGACGCGCGCTGGCGATCATGCTGGCCGGGCTGCTGGCGGGCGGAGGGACGGCGCAAGCGGCGGCGTCCGCAGGGTGGAAGGCGCAGGCCGAGAAGCAGGGCTCCAGCCAGGTCGTCGTCATCGACGCGGCGGGGCCGGACTCGTTCCGGGCCTCCTTCTCCTTTTATGAAAGGCAGGACGGCAAGTGGCTCCGCACGCTCGGCAAGGCGCCGGCGGTCGTCGGGAGAAGCGGCATCGGCAAGATGAAGGAAGGAGACGACCGCACGCCGTCCGGCCTCTATCCGCTCGGAAAAGCGTTCGGCTCCGCCGGCAAGCCGCCCGGGCTGCGCCTCCCCTACACAAAGACGGACGGCTCGGACTTCTGGGTCGACGACCCGGCCTCGCCCGACTACAACCGCTGGATCCGCTCGGAAACGGGGCCGAAGGCGGAATGGGCCTCGTTCGAGCGGCTGCGTCAGCCGCTGTACCGCTACGCGGTCGTCATCGGCTACAACGAGCAGCCGGTCGTGCCCGGCAAGGGCAGCGCGATTTTTCTCCATCTGTGGCGTGGAGCGGACCAGCCGACCGCAGGCTGCGTCGCGCTGTCGGAAAGCGCCCTGCTCAAGCTGCTGGCCCGCCTGGACGCTGCGCGCAAGCCCGTGATCTTTATCGAATGAGCCCCAGCCCGGGGCGAAGCGTCAGGCCCGCAGAAACTCCAGTCCCGTATTGCGCATCTCGATCTTGAACGTGCAGCGGATGTCGCCCTGCCGGTACAGATCCGGCCACTGATCCGGCTTGATGCGGTCGCGGAACCGGTTGCCGAAGCCGAAGATGTCGGACCCCGCCTTCTGGGTTTTGGCGATCAAGCCTTTGCTCAGCTGATCGAGCTGCTCGGCGAGCTCCTCCTTGATCTCGTCCTCGCTGCGCCGCTTGGAATGCGATTTGTCGAGCAGGGAGACCGACAGCGAGATCTCCGCTTCGACGCGGGGCTTGCCGCCTACGAGCCGGCTCCGGACACGGGTCTTGTTATGGACGATGTTGAGGTCGGAGCGGCTCATGAGCACGATCTCGGAGTCGGTCAGACGCTTGGTCATCATCTCGTACAGCAGCGACTCGTCCATCGTCAGCCTGCCTGCCATATGGTCGCTCCGGAAAAAGGCGTTGCCGGTCTGGATGAAATCCTTCTTCTCCTGGCGGAGCACCGGGATGAGATTGGCGTGCATCGGGTTGTGCAGCTTCGCGTACACCTCCCACAGCATCGTCTTGTTCTTGCGCGGGATGCCTCCGGCATACGGCTCGAAATAAAGCTTCGTGTAGATGCCGGCCAGCTCGCCTGCCGGATTCGGACTTTCGAAGATGCGCTTCATGCCGCCCTCGACGACGGCCACGACGGCATCGAGCGGCACCGTGCGCTCCCTCACCGCGAACTCGAGGTAAGGGAGCAGGCCGTACTGGGCGCTTTGCTCGTCCAGAAACAGGGCGCGCGTCGAGGAGACGTCGATCGCCTTGGGCAGCTTATACTGCACCCTGTTGACCGCGTCCATGACGGTGCTCCCTTCCTGGCTGACGGCAAAGAAGGAGCTCTTGTGGCCGCCGCCCATAGGGCTCGTCACCGGGACTCGGAACCACACCTCCAGCCGCTCGGGCGACTTCGCGTCCAGCCCCATCGCCCCGACGAGGAAGCGGTTGTCGACATCCTTGGAGTCCCAGCAGCCGCCGGCCGCCAGCAGGAGCAGCAGCGCCGCTGTCCCGCTCCATGCCGTCCGCAGCCGCGCCAGCGCCTTCGCCCTTCCCTGCTCCTTCCGTCCTTGCGCCTGCTCCCGGCGCCGTTCCGACGCCGGCGAGGCGGTCGGGTTTATCGGCTTCATTTGGACTCCTCCTTCGCAGTCTTCCTTTTGCCTGCGGCAAGCAGCAGCAGCGGAAAGGCGAACATCACATACATCCGGATGACCAGGCTGTTGAACAACCAGCTCTCGATGATGCGCCATTCCGGAATCCACGTCGCCACGGCGAAGACGACCGCGCTTGCCGTCAGGACGAGCTTGCTCACGGGGAGCTTCGGCCACAGCCCGTGAGCGACGCTGCCGATCGTCCGCAGCTTGAGCGCCATGACGACCAGGAGGCAGAACATCGTCGCCGACAGGAAGATCGACGTCAGATTTTCGAAAACGATCCAATACTGATAGACGGAGTCCATCTTGGTCACGAACGGAAACGTCAGGTTCGAGCTCAGCTCCCGCCCGAAGGTCAGGACGGGCAAGTAGACGAACGAGAGTACGAGCGCCGTGCCTACGCCGAGCGCCAGCAGATAGCCCTTTCGGTACGCCCGGCTTTCTTCGGCGTCGTAGCTGCCGCAAAGCGCGACGAACGCGAAGCCCATCCACAGAAAGGAGCCGCCGTAGAAGTCCCCGCTCAGCAGAAAGGCCGGTTCCGGCCTCAGCCAAGGCCCGCCGTAGTACAGATGCGTGTTGATGAAGCCGACGAGCAGCAGGAACAGCAGGATGGTGAAGGCGAGCAGGAACAGCAGCCTCGCCGCGCGGAAGATCGGCGGCAGGCCGGCTGCGGCCAGCAGCGCCGCCGGCACGATCATGCCGTCGAGAAAGGAGATCGGCGTCGTCGGCAGCAGCGTCATCGTGACCAGCTCGGAAAACGAGCGGAGCATGACGATGACGGCTCCGAAAGCGAACAGAAGCAAGGGAAACGTGAGCAGCCACGCGGCTGCGGGTCCGAGCAGGCCGCGCGCGTACGGCAAGAGCGGCTGGCCCTTCAGCCCGCGGAGCAGACGGACGTAGAGCAGGCAGCTGGCGGCGGATGCGCCAGCCCACAGCAGAATCGGGAGCCACAGCGCTCCATCGGTGCTGTTGATGACCAGGCTCGGATACAGGAAGCCGCCCGCCGCTCCGAAATAGAGGCTGAACAGGCAGAAGTAGGCGTAAGCGGACCGTTTAGGCTGCTTCGTCATGCTCCCCCGCCTTTCTTCTTCAGCATCGTCGTCAAATAAGGCGTGCCGAACGATTCCAGGCAGCTGAGGTAGAAGACGAGGCAGATGAGGCAGAAGACGATGCCGAGCAGGCCGGCGACAGCGGCGCCGATGCAGACGAAGTACTTCAGGATGCGCTGCACGAGCCCCATCTGATAGTCGATGACGATGAAGTTCGTGATTGCGGTCGCCGCCACGATGATGACGAGCAGGTTGCTCACGATATTGGCCTGGATGATCGCCTGGCCGAGCACGACGCCGCCGACCATCGTGACGGTGGCGCTGATCGCCTGAGGCAGCCGGGTGCCCGCCTCCGTGATGAAGTCGATGATGATGAGCATGAGCATCGTCTCGATGAACACCGGATACGGGACGCCCTCCCGGCTGGCGGCCGCGGCGAGGCTGATCTCCAGCCGGTTCACGTCGACGTTGATCGAGGTGAGGGCGATGTAGAGCGCGGGCAGCGTCAGGTTGCAGAACATCGCCAGGAAGCGCAGCGCGTTGAGGAACACCGAGACGAACGGATTGACATAGCTGTCCTCGGGCGAATGCCAGAAATCGGTGTAGACCGCAGGCAGCAGCAGCGCGAAAGGCGTGCCGTCAAGCAGGATCGCGATCTTGCCGCGGAGCAGGTCGCTGCTGACGCGGTCGGGCCGCTCGGTCAAGACCGCCTTCGGAAACAGCCTTGCCCAGCGCTTCGTGTCGATCAGCCGGAGCAGCTCTCCGGTGTCCTGCACGCTCTGCACGTCCAGTCCGTCCAGCGCGTCCTGGACGCGCTGCAGGCAGTCCGGATCGACCTTGTCCTCGGCATACATGACGGCCGCCTTGGTGCGGGTGGCCGTGCCGATATCCGAGACCAGGCACTTGAGCTTCGAGCTGCGGAATCGCTGGCGCACGAGCGCCGTATTGACCTCCAGGTTCTCGTTGAACGCATACAGCGGGCCTTGCAGCACGTTCTCGGTGAACGGCGAGCTGAGGCTGCGCTGCTGCACCTTATGCAGGTTGAGCACGAGGCCGTGCGAGGAGCCCTCCATGCAGAGCACCGCCATGCCGAGGCAGATGGCGTGCTCGGCGCTGTCCGCCTGGGCTTCCTGGAGCGCGGTGCCTTCGTATTGGCTGAGCCGCGATTCCAGCGTGCCCGCCTCCTCGGAGACGACGAAGCGGAGCTTGGCGGGCGAGGCGAGCGTGGACAGGTAGCACAGGCATACTTCCCGGCCGCCGTCCTCGCCGATCTTGACGCATATATAGTCGTGGGCATCGGCGAACAGGAGCGCCAGCTCCTTGTTCAAGGAGCGAGCCGGCTCGTCGACGGTCCACTTATGAAGGCTGGCGAGCAATGCCGGCATGGCAGAACCTCCCTTGGCAGAAAGTGCTATTCGGGAGTTAGTCTGTGCCGCCGCTGTCGGAACTATGCAGATGAAGCCGGCGATAGGCGGACGGGGAGAGGCCGGTCCAGCGCTTGAACTGGCGGCTGAAATGGGCGATGTCGCGATAGCCCAGCACCGAGGAGATCATCTGGATCGAATGCCGGGAATCCGCGAGCAGCTGCTTGGATTCATGCAGCACGAGCGAGGACCAGTACGCCCGCGGCGATTGGCCGTACACCTCGCGGAACACGCGTCCGCAATGCGAGGCGCTGATGCCGAGCTCGGCGGCGATCCGCCGCAGGCCGCCCGGTCCGTCGCCCTCGGCCTCATCCTCCTCGCCCTCGCCGCCCTTGGCCGCGCTCGCGCCGCCCGCCCCCGGTCCGCGGGCATGCCGGAAGTTCAGGCTCGCCGCGCCCTGCAGCCGGGAGGCGATCTCCTGCGCCAGCTCCTCCTTGGCGTACGAGGCGCGGGGGAGCAGCAGCGATTCGGCCGTGATCGCGTCCCACAGCATCGCGAACAGCTCGAACGCGGCCGCCTGCAGCCGCATCCGCGCGGCGACCGAGCTGGGGCCGCCGCCCTGGCCGGGCTCGAGCATCTTGCGCAGCACCGGGCTCGCCTTGCGGGCCAGCTCGCTCTCCGCGCGGAACAGCGTCTGGTCGAGCCGTCCGAGCAGCGGCAGGAACAGCCGGTCGTCGAGGTCGAAGTGCAGGCAGAAGTAGTCGAACGGCAGGCCGTCGCCGCTGCGGCTGCTGTGCAGCTCGCCCGGACGGATGAGCAGCAGGTCGCCGGGCGATTGGACGAGCTCGCGCCCGCCGACCGTCATGATCTGGCTGCCCGCGAGCAGGAAGTTGATCTCGTACTGGGGATGCTGATGCGGCGGATAGGACCAGTCCCCGCGCACTTCGCGCCGGTGGATGCCGAACAGGTTCAGCGTCGTCTTCACATCCGCGAACATCGTCTCGGACAGGACGGCTCCTCCGCCAGGAGCCGCAGCGGCGTCAGCCATTGGCGATTCTTCCTTCCTTGGGCCGCGGCCCTTTTTTTCAGTATACGGCTTGGCTTGATTTGGGTAAATAGTCGCCGGATTTGACCATTTCCGCCCTATCCATGCCGTGTTAGGATAAACGTAATCGCTTTCAAGGAAGGGGCTGTCCCGCTTGTCCGACAACCGGTTCTACAATGCTCATCACGCTCCGATCGGAGCTTTCGCCAGCTTCACGCTCGGCTATCCCGGCGCCAAAGGAGGACTCGGCCTCGAGCTCGGCCGGCCGGCCGACCAGAACGTCTACATCGGCCTCCAGTCGCGCGACGGCTCGCGTTATGAGGCGCTGCCGTTCTACGGCGCGCTCGGCGACGAGGCCGCGCGCTACGACGTCGAGAAGAAAGGCGCAGGCGGCCCGTCCCTGCTGCAGCCGTTCGCCTTCGCCGAGATCGGCCGCAGCCTGTCCGCCGGGGAAGACGTCTGGGAGGCGGGCGATCTGACGTTCCGCATCCTGTCGCCGGTCCGTCCGGTGCCGGACCCGGCGGCGGCCTCGGAGGAGGAGCTGAAGGCGGCGCTCGTGCCGGCCGTGTTCGCGGAGCTGACGGTCGACAATACGGCGGGCCGCATCCCGCGCCGGGCGTTTTTCGGCTACGAGGGCAACGATCCGTACAGCGCGATGCGCCCTGTCGAGGGAGACGGCTTCTCCGGCGTCGGCCAAGGACGCATCACGGCCATCGCGGCGCCGCATGCTCCGGGCGTGCGCACCGGCTTCGGCTTCTCGATGGAGAGCATCCTGACCGCGCGCCACGAGCAGCATCTGACGTTCGGGCTCGGCGGCACGGGCGCGCTGCTGCTCGACACGCCGGCGGGCGAGCGGCGCACGTTCCGCTTCGCGGTCTGCTTCTACCGCGGCGGCATCGCGACGTCGGGACTGGACGCTTCCTATTTGTATACGCGCTGGTTCGGCCGCATCGAGGACGTCGCGGCTTATGCGCTGGAGCATTACGAGGAGCTCGCCGCCTCCTGCCGCGCCGCCGAGGCGCGCTGGAGCGGGGACGGCTTGTCGGCCGACCAGCGGTTCATGCTGGACCACGCGATCCACAGCTACTACGGCAGCACGCAGCTGCTGGACGTGGACGGCGAGCCGATGTGGATCGTCAACGAGGGCGAGTACCGGATGATGAACACGCTCGACCTGACGGCGGACCAGCTGTTCTTCGAGCTGGAGCTGAACCCGTGGACGGTGCGCAACGAGCTCGACTGGTTCGTCAAGCGCTACAGCTACCGGGATACGGTGCGCTTCCCCGGCGACGCCGAGGAGCATCCGGGCGGCATCGCCTTCACCCATGACATGGGCGTCGCCAACGTCTTCTCGCCGCCGGGCCGCTCGGCCTACGAGCTGGCGGGCATCGACGGCTGCTTCTCCTACATGAGCCACGAGGAGCTCGTCAACTGGCTCTGCTGCGCCCTCGTCTACCTGGAGCAGACAGGCGACCGCGAGTTCCTGGAGCGCGCGCTGCCGGTGCTGCAGGACGGGCTCGAAAGCATGCTGCGCCGCGACCATCCGGACCCGTCGCTGCGGAACGGGCTGATGGGCCTCGACAGCTCGCGCACCGACGGCGGAGCGGAGATTACGACCTACGACAGCCTCGACGTGTCGCTCGGCCAGTCGCGCAACAACATCTATATGGCGGGCAAATGCTGGGCGGTGTACGTCGCGCTCGAGAAGCGCCTCGCCGCCGAAGGGCTCGCCGGCCTCGCGGCCGAGGCGGGCGCCCAGGCGGATCGCGCGGCGGCGACGATCGCGGCGCAGCTGAACGATCGCGGCTACATCCCCGCCGTCATCGGCGAGAACAACGATTCGCGCATCATCCCGGCGATCGAGGGATTGGTGTTCCCGTACTTCACGGGAGCGCGGGACGCGCTCGATCCGAACGGACGCTTCTCCGTCTACCTGGCGGCGCTTCGGACGCATCTGGCGACGGTGCTGCAGGAAGGGACCTGCCTGTTCCCGGACGGCGGCTGGAAGCTGTCATCGACGAGCGACAACTCCTGGCTGAGCAAGATCTACCTCTGCCAGTTCATCGCCCGCGAGATTCTCGGCCTCCCGTGGGAGGAGCAGGGGGCGGCGGCCGACGCGGCCCACGCCGCCTGGCTCAAGCATCCGGAGCTGTCGTACTGGGCGTGGAGCGACCAGATTCTCGCCGGCGAGATCATCGGCAGCAAATATTATCCGCGCGGCGTGACCGCGATCCTGTGGCTGCGCGAGAGCGGCAGCCGCGCGCTCGCGGCGGAAGGAGGCGAGCGCGATGCGGCAAGCCGCGCAGGCTGAGCCGGGCAGCGGCTACGACGCCTGGCTTGGAGCGCCGCCGGCGAGCGGCGACGCCCGGCGGCAGGCTCGGGCGTGGATGGAATTCCTCCACGCCCCGAGCCGGCGGCGCCGATCGCCGCCGCGCTGGCGGAGCTGCGCGCCGCGGCGATCGGCCTGACCGGCCGGGAGCCGCAGCCGGGCCTGCCGCCCGAGGACGGACGCGGCATCGTGCTCGGCACGCCGGCGGGCTGCGCCGAGGCGGCCGATGCCGCGGACGGCCTGCCGGATGATCCGGCAGGCGAGAGCTACCGGCTCGTCGAGCGCGGCGGCCTGCTCGTCGTCGCCGGCTCCGGCCCGGCCGGCGTGCTGTACGGCGCGTTCCACCTGCGCCGCCTGCTGCGCTCCGGCGCGCCGCTCGCCGGGCTCGACGTCGCCGAGCGGCCGGCCAACGCGCTGCGCATGGTCAACCAGTGGGACAACGCCGACGGCAGCGTCGAGCGCGGCTATGCAGGCCGCTCGATCTTTTACCTGGACGGGGAGTTCGTGCCGGACCGCACGCGCATCCGCGACTACGCCCGCCTGCTCGCCTCGGCCGGAATCAACGGGCTCTCGATCAACAACGTCAACGTGCATGCCCGCGAGACGCGCTTCATCGGCGAGGAGGATCTGCCGAGCGTCGCGGCCGTGGCCGGCATCCTGCGCGGCTGGGGCATCTCCCTGTACTTGAGCGTCAACTATGCCGCGCCGGTCGAGGGCGGCGGCCTGGACACGGCCGATCCGCTCGACGAGGGCGTGCGGAGCTGGTGGCGCGAGGCGGCGGACCGCATCTACCGGCACATCCCGGACTTCGGCGGCTTTCTCGTCAAGGCCGACTCCGAGTTCCGGCCGGGTCCGTTCACCTACGGCCGCGACCATGCGGACGGCGCCAACATGCTGGCGGACGCGCTCGCGCCGCATGGCGGCCGTATCATCTGGCGCTGCTTCGTCTACGACTGCCGCCAGGACTGGCGCGATCGCGGCACCGATCGGGCGCGCGCGGCGTACGACCATTTCAAGCCGCTGGACGGCCGTTTCAAGGACAACGTGTTCCTGCAGGTGAAGAACGGCCCGATGGACTTCCAGGTCCGCGAGCCGGTGTCGCCGCTCATCGGGGCGGTGCCGCGCACGAACCTGCTGGTGGAATTCCAGATCGCGCAGGAGTACACGGGCCAGCAGCGCCATCTGTGCTACCTCGTGCCGCAGTGGAAGGAAGCGCTCGACTTCGACACCCGGCTGAAGGGCGAGGGCTCGACCGTGAAGCGGATCGCGAGCGGCGAGCTGCACGGCCGTCCGGCGGGAGGCCTCGCCGCCGTCTCCAACATCGGGGACGACGCCAACTGGACCGGGCATCTGCTCGCGCAGGCGAACCTGTACGGCTTCGGGCGCCTCGCCTGGCAGCCGGAGCTGTCCGCGGAGCAGATCGCGCGCGAGTGGGCGGAGCTGACGCTCGGCGACCGCCCGCAGGCGGCCGACGTCGTCTGCGGCATGCTGGCGCGGTCCTGGAGCATTTACGAGTCGTACACGGCTCCGCTCGGCGTCGGCTGGATGGTCAAGCCGAACCATCATTACGGCCCGGACGTCGACGGCTACGAGTATTCGATGTGGGGCACGTACCACTTCGCCGACCGCGACGGCATCGGCGTCGACCGCAGCTCCGCGAGCGGCACCGGCTACGCGGCGCAGTATGCCGAGCCGGTCGCCCGCCTGTACGAGTCGCCGGAGACGACGCCCGACGAGCTGCTGCTGTTTTTCCACCATGTGCCGTACACGCATCGGCTGCGCTCGGGCAAGACGGTCATCCAGCATATCTACGACTCCCGCTTCGAGGGAGCGGAGCGCGCGCAGGGGCTGCTCGCGGACTGGGAGTCGCTGCGCGGCCATGTGCCGGAGCCGGCGTACAGCGAGACGCTGGAGCGGTTCCGCCACCAGGCGGAGCATGCGCGCGAGTGGCGCGACGTACTCAACACCTACTTCTGGCGCAAGAGCGGCATTCCGGACGAACGGGGCCGCAGGATCTACTGACTGGATTTACGGACTGAATTTACGGACTGAATTTACGGACTGGACCTTCGCAGCGAGCGCGCTCCTCGGTGGTAAAAACGGCACTGAGCAGCGCCGCGACGGCGAAAGTCGAGCGGTGAAGATGAGCACAAGGAGGGACCGCCCATGACATGGACGATCGGCGAGGCCGTGCGCCGGCTGCTGCAACTAGAGCTGGACGAAGCCCGGCTCGGCGAGCCGGCAGCAGGCGGCTCGGCCGCCGGGTCCGACAGCCTGGGCAATCTCGGTCATCCGGCAGCAGGCGGCTCGGCCGCCGGAGCCGGCAGCGCGCCTCTGTCCGCCGGCGCGGACGGCCTGCTGGCCGGCGATCCGCAGCGGACGCTGACTGGCGTCGCCGTCTCGTTCGCCGCATCGCTGGACGCGCTGGAGCGGGCCGGGGACGTCGGCGCGAACCTGCTCGTCGCCCATGAAGGGCTCTACTTCAGCCACCAAGCGGATGCCGCATGGACGGCGGCCAGCGAGGCCGCGCAGGCGAAGCGCCGCCGGATCGAGGCGAGCGGCATCGCCGTCTGCCGCTGGCATGACGGCCCGCACCGGCTGCGGCCGGACGTCATCACGGCAGGGCTCGTGCGCCGGCTCGGCTGGGAGGACGCCGTCATCCGGACGCTGCCGGAGGCGACGATCATCCGGCTGCCGGAGCCGCTGAGCGCGGCCGCGGCGGCGGAGCTTGCCAAGCGCCGGCTCGGCGCAAGCGGCGTGCGCGCGGCGGGCGACCTGGCGCATCCGTGCCGGACGGTTGCGGTCACGGTCGGCTATCGCGGCGGCGGCGAGCTGGCCGCACGGCTGTACGAGGAGCATGGAGCGGAGCTGCTGCTCGCGGGCGAAGGCCCGGAGTGGGAGGCGCCGGAGTACGTGCGGGACGCGGTCCGGCTCGGGCGCCGGATCGCGCTGCTGTACGTCGGGCACGCCGCGAGCGAGCAGCCGGGCATGGAGCTGGCGGCGGAGCGGATCGGCAGGCTGCTGCCGGGCGTGCCGGTCCATTTTTTAAGCGAGCGGGACGGAATCCAGATCATCTGAGGGGGAATCGACATGACGGAAGCGGGCACGGGCACGAAGGCTGGAGCGTTCCACACCGGAACGTACCGCAGCGTATTCCGCGAGGCGGGCTACGGAGAGGAAGAGATCGCCGCGCGGCTTGCGCAGACGTGGCGAGAGCTGTTCGAGGACGGCGACGAGACGCGCATCTACTACGAGACGGACGACGGGATGGGCTACCTGCTCGATACGGGCAATCTCGACGTGCGCACCGAGGGCATGTCGTACGGCATGATGATGGCCGTGCAGCTCGGCCATAAGGATGTGTTCGACCGCATCTGGCGCTGGAGCTGGCAGTACATGCATCTGAAAGAAGGACCGGGAGCCGGCTACTTCGCCTGGTCCTGCCTGCCGGACGGCACGCGCAACTCGAACGGGCCCGCTCCCGACGGCGAGGAGTACTATGCGCTCGCGCTGCTGTTCGCCTCGCATCGCTGGGGCGACGGCGAGCATCCGCTCGACTACGGCGTCAAGGCGCGGGAGCTGCTGAGCGTCTGCATCCACAAAGGCGAGGACGGCGTCGGCGACCCGATGTGGAACCCGGACAACAAGCTGATCAAGTTCGTTCCGAACTGCGAGTTCAGCGACCCGTCCTACCACCTGCCGCATTTCTACGAGCTGTTCGCGCTGTGGGCCGACCCGGCCGACCGGCCGTTCTGGCAGGAGGCCGCGGCGGCGAGCCGGGCGTACATCCGCCTCTCCTGCCATCCCGAGACGGGGCTGGCGCCGGAATACGCCCATTACGACGGCACGCCCAACGACGAGCGCGGCTACGGCAAGTTTTTCAGCGACGCCTACCGCGTCGCGGCCAACATCGGCCTCGACTGGGAATGGTTCCGCGCCGATCCCGAGCAGCCGGCGATTGCCGGCCGCATCCAGTCGTTCTTCGCGGACAAGGAGCCGGAAGACTACCGGCGCTATCATATCGACGGCACGCCGCTCGAGGAAAAATCGCTTCATCCGGTCGGCCTGCTCGCGACCAACGCCGCCGCCTCGCTGGCCGCGGAAGGAAAGCTGGCGCTGGAGACGGCGCGCCGCTTCTGGGAGACGCCGGTGCGTACCGGGGAGCGCCGCTATTACGACAACTGCCTGTACCTGTTCGCCATGCTGGCGCTGAGCGGGCGCTACCGGATCTGGATGCCGGAGCGCGCATAAGCGGCCGCGCCGGCAGACGACGGCCGAGCTCGGGCGGGAGGCCGCCGGGCGGATCCCATTCCCATTCCTACGGAGGAGGTATTGCCATGCACAAGGTCATGCTGGTCGACGACGAGGGGTATGCGCGGCAAGGACTGAGGACGATGATCGACTGGGAGGACTGCGGCTTCGAGGTATGCGGGGAGGCGGAGGACGGCGAGGAGGCGCTGCGCCTGATCGGCGAGCTGTCGCCGGATCTGGTCATCACCGACATCCGCATGCCGGAGGTGAGCGGGCTGGAGCTGATCCGCTCGGTGCGCGAGCAGGGCAACGACAGCGTCAAGTTCATCATCGTCAGCGGCTACGGCGACTTCGCCTACGCCCAGCAGGCGATCAAGTTCGGCGTCCGCGACTTCATCCTGAAGCCGGTCGACGACGGCGAGGTGACGGGAGCGCTGCGGGAGCTGGCCGGACAGATCGAAAAGGAATCCCGCGATCCCGGCGCGGCCGTCCCGCCGGTCCGCGCCGCGCTCGACAAGCTGCTGCGCGGCGACGCGCCGGCGGAGGCGGGAGCGGAGTACGCCCGCCTGCTCGGCGTGTCGCAGTCCGCTGCCTGCGGCTATCTGCTCGTCGAGGCGCACTGCCCGGCCATGAGCGCCGAGCCGGCTGAGGAGGACGCCGAGGCGGAGGACAGCCTCGGCGCGGCCATTTCCGCGGCAGCGGCCTCGCTCGGCCTGAAGCATGATCCGAGCTGCGTCGACCGGCCGCGGCCGGGGCTGTACGGCCTCGCCGTGCATCTCGCTCCGGCCGATGCCGGCACGACGCTCGAAGGGCTGGCCGAGCGGCTGGCCGCCCGGCTCGGCAGCCGGCTCGGGCGGCCGTTCACCGTCTATGCGGGCGGCCAGGCCGCGTCGGCCGCCGGTCTCCGCGTCTCTCGCCAGGAGGCGATGGAGGCGATGCAGTACCGGTTCGCCTATCCGGAGCGGCGCGCGCTGTGCCGCAGCGCGCTGCGGGGCGAGGAGCTGCGGCGGATGGAGTTCGATCCGAGCGAGCATGCCGCGCTGAACGAGCGGCTCGAGGACGGCGACCCGCTGCTTCGGCAGGAGGCGGTGCGGCGCATCTTCGAGCGCTTCCGGGAGCAGCGCTTCGCGCCCGATGCGGTCCATCACGCGATCAGCCGCTTCGCCTTCGGCGCCATCGCCGCCATCCGCTCGCTCGGCGGCGACGAGAAGGAGCTGCGCTCGCTCGAGCCGCTGCTCGCCTGGCGCGACCGGCCGCTGTCGCCGGACGGCTTGCGGGAGCGGTTCGCCGCGTTCGTCGAGGAGAGCCGGGAGCTGACCAGCCGGCTGCGCAGCAGCGGCGCCAAGGGAGACATCGCCCGCATCAAGCAGTACATCGACAGCCGGTTCCACGAGGAGATCAGCCTGAAGAGCATCGCCGCCCGCTTTTACCTGAACCCGGTCTATCTCGGCCAGCTGTTCAAGAAGAGCTACGGCGTCTACTTCAACGACTATCTGCTCCAGCTGCGCATCCAGCAGGCGAAGCTGCTGCTGCGGCAGACGGAGAAGCGGGTGTACGAGATCGCCCGCTGCGTCGGCTTCGACAATCCGGACTACTTCATCTGCAAGTTCGAAAAGGTCGAGGGCAAGTCTCCGACCGCCTACCGCAACGAGCTGAAGACGGGGTGAAGGATCGCGTCAACGCAAAAGGACAAAGCCGGAAACAATCGGGCCAGGATAGCCCCTGAGGGGCGGAAGAAAGAAGACAGAGCAAGGACCGGAAGCCTGGAACGAACAGGCGGCCGGTCCTTGTTTGGCTTTCCTCGGCTTGGGGAGCTCTGCGGCGGCAGCTGCCGGTCAGTCCTTCAGCACCAGATCTCCCCGCAGCAGCTTCCGTTCATAGCTGGAGCTCGGATTCAGAATCCGCCACAGCAGCTGGTCGACCGCCCGCTTGCCCAGCAGCTCCTCGTTCACGCTGATGGTCGCCTTGCAGGCCGGGGGCGGGCTGACGTTGTCGAATCCAGTAAAGACGACCTTGCCGTCGATCGGAATCCCGATCCGCTCGAACGACTCGATCGTGTAGTTGACGTAGAAATCGTTGGCGCATACGAACACTTCCGGCAGCTCGCGCGAGGCGAACGTCTCCTCGAGCGTCGCGTAGAACTCATCCAGCCGGTGGTCGAGCAGGGCGGGCAGCTGCTCCTGCGGAATGCCGCTTTCGGCCAGGGAGGCGTTGAATTCCAGCCAGCGCTCCCGATAGCTGTGGGCATCCTTGATGTTGCCGATGAACTGGAACTTCCGGTACCCGCGATGGATCATCGCGTTCATCATCTCCCGCATGCCGGCGAAGTTGTCGGTGAACACCGTGTCGCAGTTGAAGCTCGGATCGAGATGATCGACCATGACGATCGGAATGTTCAGCTTGCGGATGTCGAACAGCGTCGACGTCGAGACGTTGCCGATCGTCAGGATGCCCATGATTCCTTCCGGATTGAGCAAGGAGAACATGGACTCGTCCTGCGGCTCCGTCAGCGTCAGGATATTGATTTTTTTCTTGCTCAGGCTCGCGGAGATGCCTTCGAAGATCGGCCCCCAGTAGGAGGATTCGCGGTTCTGGTGGCGGACGTTGGGGAACAGCACCAGGATCGTTCCGGACCAGGTCCGCACGTCGAGGTCGACCAGCTCGTTGAAAACGGCGACCGGCTCCTTGAAATATCCCATCGTTCCCGCTGTCTTTAAGATCATTTCCCTCGTCTGCGTGCTGACGCCCGGCTTGCCCGACAACGCCCGCGATACGGCATATTTCGATAGGCCGGTCTGATCTGCGATTTCTTGAATGGTCACTTTGCCCCGCATCGTATCATCCTCATCCTTATCCAGCTTCTGCTTCTCCCGTCTCCTAATAAAAACGAGATTAAATAACATTTTGTTATGTTAACAACATACCATTGCCAGGGCATTCGCGCAACCTAAAAGCTTCCTGCCCTCAAGGGGGCCAGACGGTCTAAAACTCGGAATCCAGACCCATATAAAGCGTTTTCAAAATTTATCTTGACCTTTCCAAATTTAAGAATTATGATCCGTTATGAAAATAAAAATAACAAAGCCTAAGGGGATGATAACAAAAGGGCCGACAAGGCGTTTTTGTCCCAGGAGGTTTGCAAGCGCTTCAAAAAGGATGGCGTGCATTCATCAATCATTTTGGGAGGGTTCGGGATGAAGAGAAGACCGAAGATGGGCCTGGTGCTGGGGATGAGCCTCACGCTGCTGCTGTCCGCATGCAGCGGCAACAACGGAGGCGGAGCGGCGACGAACGGAGCGGCCGCGACGCCGGGCAGCGAGCCGGCCGCCAGCGCGGCTCCGGCTGAGACGGCGGCGCCGGAGGCGGCTCCGCCTGACCTGGGCGGACGCGTCCTCAAGTTCGCCGCCTGGTGGGATCTCAAGCCGGCCGGCAACACGGCCTCGGAGAAGGAGCGGCTGGCGAAGATCGCGGAAGTCGAGAAGAAATACAACGTCAAGATCGAGTTCGTCAACGTTCCGTTCGAGGAGTACATGCCGAAGTTCACGGCGACGGTGCTGACCGGCGAGCCGTTCGCCGACATCATGCAGATGGAATACAAGTCGGCGCTGCCGGCGGCGCTCAAGGGCCAGCTGCTGAAGGTCGACGAGTTCACCTCTCCCGAGGACGACATCAACCAGGAAAAGAAGCTGATGGTGCGGACGCCGGCGATCGCCGGACAGGAGTACGGCTTCGATAATCCGGGCATGGCCGGCTCCGGCATCCACTACAACCGCGACCTGTTCAAGAAGCTGGGCCTGCCGGACCTGCAGGAGCTGTACGCCGGCGGACAGTGGAACTGGGACAAATTCCTGGAGATCGCCAAGCAGGCGACCAAGGACACGGACAACGACGGCAAGACCGACACGTACGGCTTCTCGGGCTGGTCGATCGACATCGCCCGCAACTTCGTCGCCGCCAACGGCGGGGCCTTCGTCGACCCCGAGAACAAAGCGGAGGGCTTCACGAATCCGAACACGATCGAGGCCGTCGAATTCGTCAACAAGCTCTACAACGTCGAGAACGTCGTCAAGAACAAGACGGGCGACCGGATGAACTACGAGGAGTTCAACACGTTCAAGGACGGCGACGTCGCGATGTTCCCGGCGCCGATCTGGGCGGTGAGCAGCGAGCTGCCATTCGACTTCGGCGTCGTGCCGTTCCCGGTCGGCCCTCACGGCAGCGACAAGTTCACCTTCGCGGACAGCGGCAGCGCGGCCAAGTTCATTCCGAAAGGGGTCAAGGATCCCCAGCTCGTCTACAAGATCTACGAAGAGACGTTCGACATCGCCCAGACCGAGGACTTCCCGGGGCAGGAATGGCTGGAAGGCCAGTACAACCATGAGGAAGACATCATGATGATGAAGGACAACATCAACGGCAAGGGGCAGATCGTGCTCGAGGACGCGTATCCGGACTACCCGACCGGCAAGTTCCTGACGGACATCCTGGTGAACAGCCAATCGGTGACCGCTTCGGCGCAGAAATACAAGCCGGAGGCCGAGGCTTCCATCGGCAAGCTCGGCAATTGACCGCATCGAACGGCCAGCAACGGGGGAGCTTGCGCTCCCCTTTTTTCGTGAAGGGAGGATTCGGGTGAACATCAGCCATCGTCGAAAAAAGAACGCCCCGGTCCGCTTGGCCGCGGCGGCGCTGAGCCTGGCGCTGCTGCTGCCGCTCGGCCTGCCCCCTGTCCGGGCGGAGCAGGCGCAGCCGCCTGACGCCACGAGCGCCGCGGCCGAGCCGTCCGCGGAGCACGGCGCGGCCGCGATGCGCGAGCGTCATTACGCGGCTTATTTGGCGGAGCACGAGGAAGCCAAGGCGCCGGGCGGAGAGATCGTCCTGCAGGCCGCCCAGGCGAGCCGCTGGGAGGGAGAGGGCTTTCGGCAGCTGCAGGACTACGAGGGGATGGACGGCGTCTCGCTGCTGACCGGCGAGTCCGGGGCGGCCGAATGGACCTTCGACGTCAAGGAGGAAGGCTTGTACCGCATCAGCCTGCTCTACTACCCGATCGAGGGCAAAAGCTCGGCGATCGAGCGCGCCTTGTCCATCGACGGGGAGCGTCCGTTCCGGGAGGCGGGCTTCCTGCAGTTCGACCGGATCTGGGACAATGTGCAGGATCAGGTGCAGCGGGACAACCAGGACAACGACCTGAGGCCGAACCAGGGCGAGGCGCCTAGGTGGAGCGAGGCGCCGTTCGCCGACTCCGACGGCTACGAGAACGAGCCGTTCCAGTTTTATTTTTCCGCCGGGACGCACACGCTGCGGCTGGAGTCGACGCGCGAGCCGATGGTGATCCGCCAGCTCAGGCTGCATCAGCTGCCGTCCCCGCCGACCTATTCCGAGTGGATCGCCGAGCAGGAGAGCTCGGGACGGGCGGCGACGTCCGGCCGGCTGGTCACGGTGCAGGGAGAGGCCGCATCCGCGAAGTCGTCCCCGACGCTGTATCCCGTCAGCGAGCGGGCGAGCGCCGCGGTCACGCCGTACAGCAGCTCCAAGATCCGCATCAACGCGATCGGCGGCTACAACTGGCGCATCCCGAATCAATGGCTCGAATGGGAGATCGACGTCCCGGAAACGGGCCTGTACCGGATCGCCTTCAAGTCCAAGCAGAACTTCGTCCGCGGCATCTACTCGACCCGCAGGCTGACCATCGACGGCGTCGTGCCGTTCCGCGAGATGGAGAACGTGGCGTTCCGCTACAAGAGCGGCTACCGCATCGACGTGCTCGGGCGGCGAGGAGCCGTATCTGTTCTACCTGGAGAAGGGAACGCGCACGCTGAGGCTGACCGCCTCGCTCGGCGAGTTCGCTCCGCTCATCCGCGAGGTCGAGGACAGCCTGTTCAACCTCAACGCGGCGTACCGCAGCATTCTGATGATCACGGGCAATACGCCGGACCCGTTCCGCGACTATCAGGTCGACCGCAAGATTCCCGGCTTGATGGAGTCGCTGCAGGCCGAGCGCGACCGGCTGCAGGCCGTCTCCGCCCGCATCGTCGAGCTGTCGGGAGGCTCGGGCGACCAGGAGGCGCTGCTGGATACGATGGCGGAGCAGCTCGAGTCGATGATCGACGAGCCCGATACGATTCCGAAGCGGCTGGCCGCCTACAAGACCAATACCGGCGGTCTCGGCACCTGGGTGCAGAAGGCGCGCGAGCAGCCGCTGCAGATCGACGAGCTGTACGTCGCTTCCGCGGACGTCGAGCTTCCCCGCAAAGGAATGGGCTTCGGCGCGAAGCTGAAGCATGAGGCGCTGACGTTCCTGAGCTCGTTCTTCACCGATTACAACCAGATCGGCAACGTATCGAAGGACGACGAGCAGCGCAGCGTCACGGTATGGATCGGGAGCGGCCGCGACCAGGCCAATACGATCAAGGCGATGATCGACGAGACGTTCACGGCAGAGACCGGCATCGGGGTGAACCTGAAGCTGGTGAACATGGGCACGCTGCTGCCGGCGACGCTGGCCGGCCAAGGTCCGGACGTCGCGATGCAGATCGGCAACGACCTGCCCGTCAACTTCGCCATGCGCAACGCGGCCGAGGATCTGACCCGCTTCCCCGACTTCGAGGACGTGCGGGATCGGTTCCGCCCGAGCGCGATGGTGCCCTACAGCTATGGCGACGGGGTGTACGCCTTGCCGGAGACGCAGACGTTCAACATGCTCTTCTACCGCAAGGACGTGCTGCAGGAGCTTGGCCTCCGCGTGCCGCAGAGCTGGGAGGACGTCTCGGAGATGCTGGCGGTGCTGAGCAAGAACCATATGCAGTTCGGCCTGCCGCCCGTCGTCCAGGGGACGGTGCAGGGGGAGAACGTGCCGCCGAACTCGCTGTACGCCGCGCTGCTCTATCAGAACGGCGGCCAGTTCTATCGGAACGGCGGCCGGGAGTCCGATCTGGACTCGCGCACCGGCATCGAGACGTTCAAGGCGTGGACGGAGTTCTACACCGACTACAAGCTGGAGAAGGAATTCGACTTCGCCAACCGGTTCCGCACCGGACAGATGCCCGTCGGCATCGCCGACTATACGACCTACAACCAGCTGTCCGTCTTCGCGCCCGAGATCCGCGGCATGTGGGGCTTCGCCCCGATCCCCGGCACGCCCGGAGCCGGCGGATCGCTCGACCGCTCCGTCCCGAGCGGCGGCAGCGGCGTCGTCCTGCTGAGCAAGGCGCAGGACAAGGACGCGGCGTGGACGTTCATGAAGTGGTGGACGAGCGAACAGACGCAGACGAAGTTCGGCCGCGAGATGGAAGGGCTGATGGGAGCCGCCGCCCGCTATCCGACCGCCAACATCGCCGCGCTCGACAGCCTGCCCTGGCCGGCGGAGGACTACGCCAGCCTGA
The DNA here is from genome assembly GCF_009649995.1 of Paenibacillus sp. B01. Lineage (NCBI taxonomy): Bacteria > Bacillati > Bacillota > Bacilli > Caryophanales > Paenibacillaceae > Paenibacillus > Paenibacillus sp. B01. The sequence continues at coordinate 1,479,510 of NZ_CP045802.1, forward strand.
AGCGGCAGTTCGAGTGGGTGAAGGGAGTTCCCGAGGTTCCGGGCGGCTACTTCACCGGACGCCATCTGTTCAACGCCTTCTACAAGACCGTGAACGGCGGCGTGGAAGCGCGGGAATCGATCATGGACTACGTCCAATACATTCAAGACGAGATCCGGACGAAGCGCAGCGAATTCGGATTGCCTCGCTAGAGGAGGGAAGCGATCATGCAGACCTGGTGGAGCATGAAATGGAAGGAAGTCAAGACGAGCCGGCAGTCCTATGCGATGCTGGCTCCGTACATGATCCTCTTTTCGGTGTTCACCGTGCTTCCGGTGCTCATATCCATCGTACTCAGCTTCACCTATTTCAACATGCTGGAATTTCCCAAGTTCATCGGCTGGCAGAACTATACGCGCCTCTTCCTTGAGGACGACGTCTTCCTGATCGCGATGAAAAACACGCTGCTGTTCGCCGTCATCACGGGCCCGGTCAGCTACATGGCCTGCTTCGTATTCGCCTGGATCATCAACGAGCTGTCGCCGAAGCTGCGGGCGTTCATGACGCTCGTCTTCTACGCCCCGTCGATATCCGGCAACGTCTTCTTCATCTGGCTGATGATCTTCTCCGGGGACCGCTACGGCATCATGAACGGGATGCTCATGAAGCTCGGCATCCTGCTGGAGCCGATCCAATGGCTCAAGACGGAAGCCTACATCCTGCCGATCATCATCCTCGTGCAGCTGTGGCTGAGCCTCGGCACCGGCTTCCTCGCGTTCATCGCCGGCCTCCAGACGGTCGACCGCACGCTGTACGAGGCCGGGGCGGTCGACGGCATCCGCAACCGCTGGCAGGAGCTGTGGTTCATCACGCTGCCGTCGATGCGGCCGCAGCTGATGTTCGGAGCGGTCATCCAGATCACGACGGCGTTCGCCGTGGCGGACGTCTCGATCGCGCTGGCCGGATTCCCGAGCGTCAACAACGCGGCCGCGACGATCGTCACGCATCTGATGGACTTCGGCACGACGAGATACGAGATGGGCTATGCGTCCTCCATCGCGACCGTGCTGTTCCTGATCATGGTGGGAGCCAACCTGCTCGTCCAAAAACTGCTGCGCAAGGTAGGTGAGTGAGGCCGTGAACTTCTCGTTGCCGCTTCGCCGCAAGCGGGTGAACCGCTCGCTCGGAGGCACGATCTCGCTGTTCGCGCTGCTCGTGCTGTTCGGCTGCTTCATGATCCTGCCGCTCGTCTATGCCGTCAACAACGCCTTCAAGCCGCTGGACGAGATTTTCCTGTTCCCGCCGACGCTGTTCGTCCGCAACCCGACGCTCAACAATTTCGTCGACCTGTTCGCCCTGATGGGCAACTCGTGGGTGCCGTTCTCGCGCTACATCTTCAACACCGTCTTCATCACCGGCGCGGGCATCCTCGGCCATGTCGTGCTCGCCTCGGCGGCGGCGTACCCGCTCGCCAAGCATCAGTTTCCCGGCAAGAAGGCGATGTTCGGCATCGTCGTCCTGTCCCTGATGTTCACGCCTGCCGTAACGGCCATCCCCAACTACATGATCCTGTCGTGGCTGGGCCTGATCGACACGTACTGGGCCGTCATCGTGCCGGCGTTCGCCTACTCGCTCGGCCTGTACCTGATGAAGCAGTTCATGGAGCAGATCCCGGATTCGCTGCTGGAGGCCGCCAAGATCGACGGCGCGAGCGAATACCGCATCTTCTGGACGATCGTCATGCCGAACGTCAAGCCGGCCTGGCTGACGCTCGTCATCCTCCAGTTCCAGATTTTGTGGGGGACGGACGGCAACGGCTTCATCTACAGCGAGCAGCTCAAGTCGCTGCATTTCGCGGCGGGCCAGATCGTCGCCGGCGGCATCGCGCGCGCCGGAGCGGCGGCCGCGGTCGCGCTCATCCTCATGAGCGTGCCGATCACGATGTTCATCTTCTCCCAGAGCCGGATCATCGAGACGATGGCCACCTCGGGAATGAAGGATTAGGAGGGAAGTCCATGAAACTCCATGCGTGCCTGCTCTCGCTGTCGGCGGCGGCGCTGCTGGCGCTCGGCCTTCCCGGCCCGGCCTTCGCCGAGTCGGCGCCGTACGAGAGCTACAATTACGACTCCTGGAGCGACGCGGTGCCGGCTCCGGCCGCCTACTTGCCGGAGAAGAGCGTGAGCGGCTCCGACCTCGGCGTCGGCGACTTCGTCGAGCCGAGCGACATCGCCGTATCCGCACGCGGCCTGCTCTACATCGTCGACAGCGGGAACGCCCGGATCGTCGTCGTGGACGGGGACTGGCGGGTGAAGTCCGTCATCGACCGCTTCGAGCGGGACGGACAGCCGGACGGCTTCGACAATCCGACGGGCCTGTACGTGGACGAGGCCGAGCAGCTCTATGTCGCGGATTCCGGCCATTCCCGGATCGTGGTGCTCGGCGCCGACGGAGCCTTCATCCGGACGATCGAGAAGCCGAGCTCCGACATCCTGCCCGACGGATTCGCCTTCACGCCGCTGAAGGTGGCCGTCGACAAGGCCGGACGCGTCTATGTCGTCGCCAAGGGCATTTTCGAGGGCATCATGCAGTTCGACGGCAGCGGAGCGTTCATCGGCTATGTCGGCACGAACAAGGTGTCTCCGGACTATGCGGAATATTTCTGGAGGATGCTCTCGACCAAGGCGCAGAAAGCCCAGATGGTGCTGTTCGTCCCGACGGAATTCTCCAATCTCGACATGGACGGCAAAGGCTTCCTGTTCGCGACGAACATCGACCCCGGCTCGCGCGAGCCGATCAAGCGGCTCAACCCGTCCGGGGATGACGTGCTCAAGCGCTTCGGCTATTTCGACGTAGCCGGGGACGTCCGGTATCGCTCGGCGGTGGGGCCGTCGCGGATGATCGACGTGAACGTGCGCGAGAGCGGCCTCTACAGCGTGCTGGACTCCAGCCAGGGCAAGGTGTTCACCTACGATCATGAAGGCAATCTGCTCTACATCTACGGCGGCAAGGGCAGCCAGCGCGGCACGGTCAAGACGCCGGCGGCGATCGAGCAGCTCGGCGACCGGCAGCTCGTGCTGGACCGCGGCCGGGCGAGCATCGAGGTGTATGCCCCGACGAGGTACGGCAGCGCCGTCAACAAGGCGGCCGGGCTGCACTACACCGGCGACGAGCTGCAGGCGGTGCCCGCCTGGAAGGAAGTGCTGAAGCTGAACGCCAACTTCGACCTCGCCTACATCGGCATCGGCAAGTCGCTGCTGATGGAGCGCAAGAACAAGGAAGCGATGACGTACTTCAAGCTCGGCATGGACCGCGACTCCTACTCGGTCGCCTTCAAGCGATATCGGCGCGAGGTGATGAAGGAGCACTTCGGCACGGCGCTGACGATCCTGCTCGCCGCCGTCGCCGCGTACGCGCTCTGGCGGCTGGCCGGGCGCAGGCTGCTGCGCGGCGGACGGTCCGCCGGACCGCCGCCGCCATGGACTTCATCGAAAGCGAAGGAGGGCTGAGCATGAAGCGAAGCGACCTGTCTTTTCCGCTGCATCTCATCGTGCATCCGTTCGACGGCTATTGGGATCTCAAATATGACGGCCGCGGCCGCGTCCGGATCGCGCTGATCGTGCTCGGCCTCGTCGTCGTCTCCACGATCGTGCAGAGTCAGTATGCCGGATTCCTGGTCAACTACAACGATCCCCGGCAGCTCAACAGCATCGTCCAGCTGCTGACGATCGTCGTGCCCTTTTTCCTCTGGTGCGTCTCCAACTGGTCGATCACGACGCTTCTGGACGGGGAAGGGAAATTCAAGGAGATCGTCATGGCGACGGGCTACGCGCTCGTGCCGATGGCGCTGATCTACCTGCCGATGACCGTCGCCAGCCGCTTCATGGTGATGGAGGAGACGGCCTTCTATTACCTGATGCTGTCCGTCGCCTCCCTATGGTTCGTGGCGCTGCTGTTCGTCGGCACGATGACCGTGCATCAATACACGGCGCTCAAGACGATCGTGACGATGGCGCTGACGGTCGCCGTCATGGGCATCATCGTTTTCCTCGGCACGCTGGTCGCGAGCATGGCGCAGCAGATGATCGAGTTCGTCGTCAACATCTACCGGGAATTGTCTTTCCGCACTTAAGGGGGCGCAGCTGTGAAAAAACCGAAGAGAACAACGGCGGCCTGGATCGGAGGCGCCGTCTGCGTCGCGGCCGCCTGCGCCGTCCTGCTGCTAGGCGACCGGGGGGCGAAGGCGGTGCCGGCCTCGGCCTACGCGGACGTCGCCGCGCCGCTGGAGGCGGGAGCGGAGCTGAAGGCTCTGCCCGACGCCACGGACGGCGTGCCCGGCATGATCCTGGCGGCCGAATCCGACCGGCTCTCCTTGTACTACGACATGGAGACGACCGAGATCGCCGTCAAGGACAAGCGGCAAGGAGACGTCTGGTACAGCAATCCGCCCGAGCGCGAGTCCGACGCCAAGGCTTCGGGCTTCGAGAAGGAGCTGCTCTCCTCGCAGCTGTCCGTCTCGTTCCGCGATTCCGTCGGCACGCTGGAAACCTATACGAACTTCGCCCAGAGCATCTCCTCCAAGCAGTTCAAGGCGGAAGCGATTCCGGGCGGCCTGCGGGTCGTCTATACGATCGGCGACACGTCGCTCGGCGTCGACGCGCTGCCTCGGCTCATCACCAAGGCCCGGCTGGAGGAGAAGGTGCTCTCCAAGCTCGACAGCTCCTCCGCCAAGTACGTCGAGAAGCGCTATTATCCGACCGAGGCCGATCCCGAGCTGCTGGAGCGCCTCGACGCCCAGGTTTCCAAGCCGCTCGTGCTGAGCAAGATGACCGAGGCGTTCGAGAAGGCCGGCTACACGCCGGACGATCTCGCGGCCGACAACGCTGCCGCCGGCATTGAGGGCGGAGCCGCCTCGACCAAGCCGAACTTCACCGTGCCGCTGGAATACCGCCTGGACGGCGGCTCGCTGCGGGCGACCGTGCCGATGGGCCGGGTGGAGGAGGGCGCCGGCTATCAGATCCGCAGCCTCGACGTGCTTCCTTTTTTCGGCGCGGCCGGCAGCGGGGAGCAGGGCTACATGCTCGTGCCCGACGGCTCGGGCAGCCTCATCCATCTGAACAACGGCAAGGTGAAGGAAGAGCAGTACGTGCAGCGCATCTACGGCATGGACCCGAACGACAACAGCTGGCGGCGCGGCCAGGTGAGCCAGAGCGCGCGCATGCCTGTGTTCGGCCTGAAGGCGGGGAACGCGGCGTGGCTCGCGACGATCGAGCAGGGCGACGCGCTCGCGAGCGTCGCGGCCGACATCAGCGGCAAGAAGAACAGCTACAACTTCGTCCACAGCCGCTTCCACGTCCGCGGCGAGGACGTGCTGGAGCTGTACACCGGCAACAAGGTCCAGGAGATCCAGCTGCTGAACGACCGGCTTCATCGGGGAGACCTCACGGTCCGCTACGGCTTCCTCGACCATGACGCCGCCAGCTATTCCGGGATGGCGGCCGAGTACCGCTCGCAGCTGCAGGCGTCCGGCGTCCTGCAGCCGCTGCAGGAGCAAGGGAGCCTTCCCTTCTACCTGGACATTCTCGGCGCGGTCGACAAGCGGAAGTCGTTCCTCGGCGTGCCGTATCGCTCGCTCGTGACGATGACGACGTTCGAGCAGGCGGGAAGCATCGCCGAGCAGCTGAAGCAGCTCGGCGCGAGCCGCGTCCTGATGCGCTACGAGGGCTGGTCCAGCGGCGGCGCCGAGCACGGCTCCCCGGACTCGCTCCGGGCCGCGGGCGGCCTCGGGGGAGAGCGCGGCCTCAAGGCGCTGCGCCAGCAGCTGGAGAGCCAGGGCGGCCTGCTGTTCCCGGACACGGCCTTCCAGCGGATCTACCGGGACGACGGAGGCTTCAAGCCTTCCGCGGACGCGGCGCGCTTCGTCACCCGCGAGCAGGCGGAGCTGTATCCGTACAACCGTGCGCTGAGCCGGATGGACATGACGCTCGGCTCCTTCTACCTGCTGTCGCCGACGAAGCTTCCTTCCTATGTGGACGCCTTCCTCGCCGGCTTCAAGCGGCAGGACGCCGCCTCCGGAGTCGCCTTGCGCGATCTGGGCGACGTGCTCGCCTCGGATTACCGGGAGGGGCGGGTCGTGCAGCGGGAGGCGGCCAAGACGATCGTGGAGCGGGAGCTCGGCAAGATCTCCGGCAGCGTCGGCCGGACGCTGCTCGTCGGCGGCAACGCGTACGCCTGGAAGGACGCCGACCATCTCGTCGACGTGCCGACGGGCTCCAGCGGCTTCGTCCTCACCGACGAGGAGGTGCCGTTCTACCAGATGGTCGTCCACGGCTCCATTCCTTACGCCGGGCAGGCGTGGAACCTGGCCGACGAGCAGGATATGCGCAAGCAGCTGCTGCGCTCGCTGGAGCTGGGAGCGGCTCCGCGCTTCTATTTGTCGCATGAGCCGTCGTCCAAGCTGAAGTTCACCTCGTTCGACGCCCGCTTCTCCTCGGAGAGCGGCCTCTGGCTGAAGGAAGCCGCCGCGCTCTATCTCGAAGCCGACAAGGCGCTCGCGCCGGTGCAGAACGACGTCATCGCCGAGCATGTCCGCCATCCCGGCGGGGTCGTGGAGGTGCGTTACGCCAAGGGCACGACGTTCCTGATCAACTATTCGGATCAGCCGCAGACCGTGAACGGGCGGACGCTCGCGCCCGAAAGCTACTGGATCGGAGGGAAGGCCTCATGAGAATGGCACCGCTGTCGCTGGCCCGCAAGCGCTCCTTGCTCGGGCTCGCGTTCATCGCGCCCTGGCTGCTCGGCTTCGCGTTCCTGTTCGCGGCTCCCCTGCTGCAGTCGATCCGCTTCAGCCTCAGCAAGCTGACGGTCGAGCCGGGCGGCTACGCGCTGCAGTCGGTCGGCCTGGACAATTTCCGGAATGCGCTGTTCGTCGACGCCTCGTTCAACCGGATCCTCACGCAATCGGTCGCCGAGATGGCGCTGAACGTGCCGATGATCCTGTTCTTCAGCCTGTTCTCCGCGACGCTGCTGAACCAGAGGTTCCGGGGCCGGGCGCTGGCGAGGGCGGTGTTCTTCCTGCCCGTCATCCTCGCCTCGAGCGCGATCTCCGCGGCGGAGGCGTCCGGCCTGATCAACCTCGTCGGCGATGCGACGGCCGTGAACGAGATGGCCGGGTCCAGCTCGTCCTACAACGCGATGTCGATGGTCATGCTGCTCGGCGACGCGGGGCTGCCCGACGCCTTCGCCGACTATATCGTCAGCGCCATCCTGCGCATCTACGACATCATCACGAGCTCCGGCGTGCAGATCCTGATCTTCCTCGCCGCGCTCCAGTCGGTGCCGTCGGCGATGTACGAGGTCGCCAAGATGGAAGGCGCGACCGCGTACGAATCGTTCTGGAAGATCACCTTTCCGCTCGTGAGCCCGCTCATCCTGACGAACGTCATCTATACGATCATCGATTCCTTCAGCGGCAGCGCCGTCACGGACACGATCTTCAAGACGGCGTTCACGACGCAGAACTTCGGCTTGAGCGCGGCCATGTCGTGGATCTACACCGTCATCGTCGGCGTCATCCTGGCCGTCATCGGCTGGACGCTGTCCCGCAAGGTCCACTACGACTGACCGAATAGAAGGAGGAGGAAACCGATGCAGGCAATGCCCGAGGCCGCTCCCGCCGCGGCCGAACCGTCCCGGAGCCCGAACATGCGGCTGCAGAAGGCGGGGAAGAAGTCGGCCGACATGCTGTACGTCCTGTTCCGCTACCTGCTGCTTGCGGGAATCTCGTTCATCATCCTCTACCCGCTGCTCATGAAGGTGTCGATCGCCTTCAAGGACAAGGCGGACATCTACAACCCGACGATCTACATGATTCCCGTGCACTTCACGCTCGACAACATCCGCATGGCGGCCCGGATCCTCGACTACGCGCCGCTGCTCGGGAATACGCTGCTGTTCGCCGCGGCGACGACGGCGCTGACGGCGGCCTCCTGCGCCCTCGCCGGATACGGCTTCGCCCGCTTCCCGTTCCCGGGCAGCGGCATCCTGTTCGGGCTGGTCATCCTGACGATCCTCGTGCCGACCGGCACGCTGATGGTGCCGATGTACCTGAACTTCCGCAGCTTCGACCCGCTCGGCCTCGTCCAGCTGCTGACGGGCAAGCCGGGCTTCAACCTGCTCAACACGTACTGGCCCTCGCTGATCGCCTCGGCGACGGCGATCGGACTCAAGGCGGGGCTGTTCATCTACATCTTCCGCCAGTTCTTCAAGGGCATGCCCAAGGAGATCGAGGAGGCCGCCCTCATCGACGGCGCGGGCGGGCTGCGCACGTTCGCCAGCATCATGATGCCGAACGCGGTGCCGCCGCTCATTACCGTCGTGCTGTTCAGCTTCGTCTGGCAGTACAACGACACGTTTTTCACCTCGCTGTTCATGAACGAGCTGAAGCTGATGCCGACCAAGATCAGCACGCTCGCCGCGCAGGCGAACATGCTGATCCCGGGCATGCTGGGCACGTCCGCCGGCGGGGGAGCGGTCAAGGCCGATCCGAACCATGTGGCGATGATCATCGACACCGGCATCCTGCTCGCGATCCTTCCGCTCGTGCTGCTTTATCTCGCCGTGCAGCGCTATTTCGTCGAGAGCGTCGAGCGCAGCGGCATCATCGGTTGACCCGCCCCGGCGCTTGCCGGCGGCAGCCGAATCCAGATTTGGCAAGGAGGAAGGAACGATGGAACAGCTACGCGACTCCCGGTTCGGCGGGCAGGGCATGGCCGATCGCGACGCCGGCGACGGCGCCAGGCGGCTCATGGCCTTCCTGAGGGACCAGTACGGCCGCAGATGCTTGACCGGCCAGCAGATCGGCGTCGCCTCGACGCCGGAGCTGGACCTCATCCGCGAGACGACGGGGCATTATCCCGCGATCGGCGGGTTCGACTTCATGGAGTATTCTCCGTCCCGCACGGAACGCGGATCGTCCGGCAAGGACACGGAGCTCGCCATCGACTGGTGGCGGAGCGGAGGCATCGTCACGTTCTGCTGGCATTGGAACGCGCCGCAGGATCTGATCGACGAGCCGCCGGACAAGAGCTGGAGCAGCGGCTTCTATACGAAGGCGACGACGTTCGATCTGGCGCGGGCGCTGGCCGACGAGGACTCCGACGGCTACCGGCTGCTCCTGCGGGACATCGACGAGATCGCGGCCCAGCTGGCGAGGCTGCAGGAGGCCGGCGTGCCGGTGCTGTGGCGGCCGCTGCACGAGGCGTCCGGCGGCTGGTTCTGGTGGGGGGCGTCCGGTCCCGAGGCGTGCATCGCCCTATGGAACCTGATGTTCCGGCGGCTGACCGGCCTGCATGGCCTCCACAACCTGATCTGGGTGTGGAACGGACAGCATGCGGACTGGTACCCGGGCGACGAGACGGTGGACATCATCGGCGAGGACATCTACCCGCCGGCGCGCAGCCACGAGTCGCAGGCGGGCCGGTACCGGCTCGCCCGGTCGTTCTCCGCGGAGGACAAGATCGTCGCGATGACGGAAAATGGCGCGCTGCCGGACCTCGACGCGATGGCCGCCGAAGGCGCGCTCTGGGCGTGGATCTGCACCTGGTACGGGGAGTACGTCTATGAGCGGGGCGGCGCGGACGGCCGTATCGCCTACTCCGGCAAGCATACCGAGGCGGAGCGCCTGCGGGCCTTTTACGCCCATCCGCTCGCCCTCTCCCGCGACCAGCTGCCCGACCTGGCCTCCTATCCGCTCGCCGGCGAGCTCCGCGCGGCGGAGGGAGGGCGGGCATGACGACATCCGTCCTCCGTTTTCGCCAATGGATGTTCAAGTCGAGCGGCAGCGACGAATGGATGCCGGCCGTCGTTCCCGGCTGCGTGCATGCCGACCTGCTGCGCAACCGCGTCATCGCCGATCCGTTCGGCTCCGACAACGAGCGCGAGCTGCAGTGGATCGACAAGCTGGACTGGGACTACGAGACGAGGTTCGACGTTCCGGCGGAGATGCTGCTGCTGCCGAGCCTCGAGCTGGAGTTCGACGGGCTGGACACGTATGCGGACGTGAGCCTCAACGGCAGGCCGGTGCTCTCGGCGGACAACATGTTCCGCCGCTGGAGCGCCGACGTCAAGGGCATCGCGGCGGAAAAGGACAATGTGCTCCGCGTCGTCTTCCGCTCGCCGGTCCGCGAGGACCTGCCGAAGCTCCGGGCGCTCGGCATCGCCCTGCCCGCGGCCAACGACCAGTCGGAGCTCGGCGGCCTCGGCGACGACAAGATCAGCGTGTTCGCCCGCAAGGCGCCGTACCACTACGGCTGGGACTGGGGACCGCGCTTCGTCACGAGCGGAATCTGGCGAGAGGCGCGGCTGGCCGGCTGGAGAGGCAGCCGCATCGCCGACTTCTTCATCCGCCAGGACGAGATCACGGCGCAGACGGCCCGGCTGACGGCGCAGGTCGAGGTGCGCACGCTGGCCGCATGCGCCGCCGTCCTGCGCATCAGCGAGGGCGGGCGCCGCTGGGAGCGGCAGGTGGAGCTGCGGCCGGGGACCGACGTCCTGTCGGTGGAGCTGGAGCTCGAGCAGCCGCGGCTCTGGTGGTGCCGCGGCCTCGGGAAGCCCGAACGCTATGCCTTCAAGGCGGAGCTGCTCCGGCTGGACGACGGGGAGCCGATCGACGAGGCGACGGTCGTGACGGGACTGCGCACGGTCCGTCTGAATACGGAGCGGGACGAGCGCGGAAGCCGCTTCGTGCTGGAGCTGAACGGCGTGCCGGTGTTCGCCAAGGGGGCCAACCACATCCCGCATGACAGCTTCCCGTCCGAGGTGCCGGTGGAGAAGTACCGAGCCGAGGTCGAGGCGGCCGCGGAATGCGGCATGAACATGCTGCGGGTATGGGGAGGCGGGCTGTACGAGGACTCGGCGTTTTACGACCTGTGCGACGAGCATGGCTTGATGGTGTGGCAGGACTTCATGTTCGCCTGCAGCATGTATCCGTCCGACGACGCCTTCCTCGCAAGCGTGGCGGTGGAGGCGGAGGACAACCTCAAGCGGCTGAGGCGTCATCCCAGCCTTGTGCTGTGGTGCGGCAACAACGAGATCGACTCCGCCTGGTCGCAGTACGACGAGCAAGGAGGCTGGGGGTGGAAGGGCCGCTTCTCGGCGGAGCAGCGGAGCGCGATCTGGAGCGGCTACGAGAAGCTGTTCCATGTCCTGCTGCCCCGGGCGGTCGAGGCATTCTCTCCGGGAGTGCCGTACTGGCCGTCCTCCCCGCTCGCCCGACTGTCCGGCGACGCCGGCCAGCACGGGCATGCCGATGCCGGCGAGGGCGACGCCCATTACTGGGGCGTGTGGCACGGCATGGAGCCGTTCGAGGCGTTCCGCGGCAACGTCGGACGGTTCGTGAGCGAATACGGCTTCCAGTCGTTCCCGCAGCTGTCGACGATCCGAACCTATGCGGAGGAGAGCGAGCTGGAGCTGGAGTCGAGGCCGATGCTCGCGCATCAGAAGCATGGCGGCGGCAACCAGCGGATCCGGCATTTCATGAACCTTTACATGAGCGAGCCCAAGGACTTTCCGTCGTTCGTGTATCGGAGCCAGGTGCTGCAGGCCGAGGCGATGAAGGAGGCGATGGAGGCCCACCGGCGCGCCAAGCCTTATTGCATGGGCAGCCTGTACTGGCAGATGAACGACTGCTGGCCGGCGGCCTCCTGGTCGGGCATCGATTATTTCGGCCATTGGAAAGCGCTCCAGTATCAGGCGAAGCGCAGCTTCCGGGAGACGCTCCTCTCGTTCGGCGAGAGCGGAGGGCTGCGGTCCCTGCATGCGGTGACCGACCGTCCCGGCGGCGTCCGCGGAAGGCTGACGCTGCGGCTGCTGGAGTTCGACGGCACGGAGCGGCGCCGCGAGGCCATGGAGGTGCGGCTGGACGAGGCCGGCTCCTCCGTCCTGCTGGCTTTTCGGGACGAGGATTGGCTCGGCGGGCTGCCGGCGGACTCCGCTGTGCTCGTCGCCGCCCTCGAAGAGGACGGAGGGGCGCCGCTTGCGGAGGCGTGGCATTATTTCGTCCCGCTCAAGCAGCAGCGGCTGGAGCGGCCGCGCATCTCTGTCACCGAGGCGGAGGACGGAAGCTGGACCGTTTCGTCCGATACGCTGGCGCGGAAGGTGCGGCTGACGGCGGAGCAGGCCGGACGGTTCTCGGACAATTTCTTCGACGTGCTGCCGGGCCTGCCGAGGATGGTGTCGTTCCACGGCGCCTCGGGGCAGCCGGCCCGGCCCGGCCGCATCTCCTGGATGTCCATGCAGGACACCGGGGCGGACCGGATCGAAGGCGGCTCATGAAGGCATACCACAAGCGATGGGCTGCCGCGATGCTGGGACTGGCGGCCGCTGCGGCCGTCTGCGCCGTCCTGGCGGCGATGCTGGTCAAGCCCGAAAAGGAGATGGCGATGGACGATTATGTGAAGCGCATGCAGCCCGGGTGGAATTTGGGCAATACGTTCGACGCGATCGGAGACGAGACTTCATGGGGCAATCCGCGGACGACGAAGGATCTCGTCGAGGCGGTGGCCGGCCAGGGCTACCGGAGCCTGCGGCTGCCGGTCACCTGGTTCCACCGGACCGGGCCGGGGCCGGAATACCGGATCGATCCCGCTTTTCTGGACCGCATCCAGGAAGTCGTCGATTGGGCGCTCGAGGCGGACCTGCTCGTCATGCTCAACCTGCATCATGATTCCGGCGAGTGGATCAAGGACATGGGCAGCCGCCATGACGAGGTGAAGGCCCGCTACGAGGCGCTCTGGCGGCAGATCGCGGAGCGGTTCCGCGGCTATCCCGAGCAGCTGATGTTCGAGAGCGTCAACGAGCCGCGCTTCTCGGACGACTGGAACAAGGACGATCCCGCGTACTTCGCGATGCTCGATGAGCTGAACGTGGCCTTCCATGAAATCGTGCGCGGCTCGGGAGGAGGCAACTCGCGGCGGCCGCTCGTCATCTCGTCGATGACGGCCAGCGCGTCGCAGGCGAGGCTGGACGAGCTGCTGCGGACGATGCGCAAGATGGAGGACGAGCGGCTGATCGCGACGATCCACTATTACGGCTACTATCCGTTCAGCGTCAATCTCGGCGGAGCGACGACGTTCGACGAACGGGCGAGGCGCGACCTGGAGGAGACGTTCGACCGCGTGGCGGCGACCTTCTCTCCCGCCGGCATCCCCGTCGTGCTCGGCGAGTTCGGCCTGCTCGGGTTCGACAAGTCGCTGGACACGGTGCAGCAGGGGGAGAAGCTCAAGTATTTCGAGCATCTGGCGTACTACGCCCGCGAGAAAGGCTTCGCGACGATGCTGTGGGACAACGGCCAGCATTTCAACCGCCTGACGCGCAGCTGGTCGGACGCCCGGCTGCGGGAGACGATGGTCGCCGGCTGGACCGGCCGCTCCTCCACGACGTCGCCCGACACCGTGTACATGCAGGCCGGCGAGCCGGCGGCGGAAGCCGTGCTGCAGCTCGATCTGAACGGCAACCGGCTGCAGGCGGTCGCCGCGGGAGAGCGGACGCTGAAGGAAGGCGCCGACTACACGGCGGAGGACGGCCAGCTGAAGCTGTCGGCGGCGCTGCTCTCGTCGCTCGTCGGCGGCCAGGCCGGCGATGCCGCCCGGCTGACGCTGTCGTTCAGCGGCGGAGCGGACTGGGACGTGTTTGTCGCCGTCGTCTCGCAGCCCGTGGCCCAGGATTCGGCCGGCTCGATCGAGGGGCTGGCGATTCCGGTCGCGTTTGGCGGCGAGCGGCTGTCGACGCTGGAGGCCGAGTACGAGGACGGAGGCGTGCCGGGGCCTGGCGAGTGGACTCCGTTCAAGGAGTACGGCCTGGCGTTCGCGCCCTCCTATCCGACGGGCGACATCATGCTCAAGAAGCCGCTGCTGGAATCGCTGCAGGAGGGGCGCAAGGTCCGGCTTCGCCTGCATTTCGGGAGCGGCGCCGTGCTGAGCTACAGCATCGTGCGCGCAGGCTCCAAGATCGAAGGAAAGGCGGGCTGAGCCCGCCGGGGAACGGCCGCTCTCGCAAAGAAAGCGCCTTCCCGCATCGTCCCTTTCGGTAGACAGGGCGGCGAAAGCCGACTAAAGTCTACTTGAAAGGGCTTTTTTTGCTTGGAGCCGCCAGCGGCGGCAGCGCAAGGTCCTTAATCGAAACAGAGACGGGGATACGGAGATGCGATTCAGCTTGAACCACGTCCGCCTTCGCAAAAAGATGCTCATCGTCTATATCGTCTGCGTGCTCATCCCGATCGTGCTGACGAACATCGTCTTTTATCAGGTGACGACCCATAACGTCCGGCAGCAGAAGCTGAGCGACATCTCGGCGGCGATGGACCAGATCCGGCGCGACTTCCTCGACCAGATGGACGTCGCGGCCGGCATTTCTTCGATCTTCTACACCGACGCCAAATTCAACGAGGCGATCGAGCGCTCCTACACGAGCTCCTCGGAATATGTGGATGCCTACTACGCGGACATCTACGCCACGATGTACCGCTACTCGCCGATCTACAAGGCGATCCGCGACGTCGCCATCTATACCCCCAATCCGACCATCGTCGGGGGCGGCGGGATGCGGCCGATCACGGAGGAGGTGGAGGCCTCCTCGTGGTACCGCGCGCTCGCGCTCGGCGGCGGCGACGGCTCGCCGATCGTCATCCGCAGCGTCAACGAGACTTCCCACGGTCCGGAGACGGTGTTCAGCTTCGTGCGCCGGCTCGACTATTTCGGCCAGAAGCACGGCCGCTATCCGATCCTCAAGATCGACATCGGCTACAGCGCCATCAGCGCGCTGATGCGCAACGCGACGCTGCAGGGAGACGTGTACCTCGTCGGGCCGGAAGGCCGGATCGAGGCGGCGTCCGGCGGCGCGGAGCGGCAGCAGGAGCAGGCGTCGTTCCTGCCCGAGGCGCTCGCGGCCGACGCGATTTCGGTGAGCAAGCCGATCGCCAACGTCGATTATTTGCGCGGCTGGAGCCTCGAGGGCGCGTTCCCGGAGCATCGGGTGCTGCAGGATGTGTACAAATCCCGCAACTTCGTCGTCTACCTCGCGCTGCCGAACATCCTCGTGCCGACGCTCATCATCCTCTGGTTCACCCGCTCGCTCAGCTCGCGGCTCGCCCGCATCCTGCACCAGATGAAGCGGGTGCGCAACCATTCGTTCGAGCCGGTCGAGCAGCCCGACTACCGCGACGAGATCGGCCAGCTGACGAACGAGTTCAACCGCATGACGCTGCAGATCAAAAGCCTGATCGACGACGTCTACCTGGCCGACATCCTGCGCAAGGATCTCGAGATCAAGCGCAACCAGGCGCAGCTGCATGCGCTGCAGAGCCAGATCAATCCGCATTTCCTCTTCAACGCGCTGGAGACGATCCGCATGCGCAGCCTCATCAAAAAAGAGGAGGAGACGGCCAAGATCATCCACAACATGGCCAAGATCTTCCGCCGCTCGCTCTCCTGGGACCGCGACTGGATGACCGTGCGGGAGGAGCTCGAGCTGATCCACTGCTTCCTCGAGATCCAGAAATACCGCTTCGGCGACAAGCTGGACTACTCCGTCGTGGCCGACGACGAGGCGCTCGGCTGGCTCGTGCCGAAGATGTCCGTCCTGCCGTTCGTCGAGAACGCCAGCATCCACGGCATCGAGAAGAGCAAGCGCGGCGGCAGCATCAACCTCTTGTTCCGCGTCGAGGGCAGCGCGCTGATCGCCGAGGTGGTCGACGACGGAGCCGGCATGGAGCCGGAGGAGCTGGAGGCGATCCGCGGCGGGCTGCAGCGGGACGAGCCTTTCGGCGACCATGTCGGCATCCAGAACGTCTATCGGCGCTTGCGCCTTTATTACGGCGAACGGTTCGAGCTGCAGATGGACAGCGTCCGCCGCCAGGGCACGAGCGTGCGCATCCGCCTTCCGCAGCGCGAGGAAATCGCGGAGCCGGCAGCGATCCGAGGCAACTCCTAAACTTTTTAGGGTAGGAGCTAAAGTTTGCAGGGGTGTCGGTAAAGCGCTTCCGTCATAAAATGAAAGTGCTTACAGGAACAGCTGCACATTCACGGACGATAGGGAAGGGGAGCAAAGAGATGGTCAAGACGAAAAAGGGCTTGCTGGTCCTCGCGGTAGCGATGGCCACGGCGCTGGCCGGCTGCAGCGGCAACTCGGGCAATTCCGGGAACGCGGGCAGCAACGGAGGAGCGGCAGCTCCGGAGGCATCGGCGAACGCGGGCGCAGGCGAGACAGCGGCGCCGGCGAAGGATCCGGTCACGTTCACGTATTTCAACGCCGGAGCCCAGGTGCCGAACATCGAGTCCAACAAGACGAAGATCGGCAAGCTGCTCGAGGAGCAGACCGGCGTCAACTTCAACCTCCAGTATCCGGTCGGCGACGTCAACACGAAGATCGGCACGATGATCGCGAGCGGCAACTATCCGGACGTGCTCTCGCCGGATACGGCCATCGACAAGGTGCTTGACGCCAAGGCGTTCATCCCGCTCAACGAGCTGATCGAGAAGCATGCTCCGAACATCCAGCGCGTCTATGGCCCTTACATGAACCTGATGAAGGCGGAGGACGGCAACATCTACTTCCTGCCGTTCAGCCCGGTCGTAGGCGAATACATCTCCAACCCGACGATCGAGCAGGGCGCGTTCTTCATCCAGCGCCGCGTGCTGAAGGAAGCCGGCTATCCGAAAATCAAGACGCTGGACGAGTACTTCGACCTGATCGACAAGTATAAGGCGAACCACTCCGGCGACAAGCTGACCGGCTTCACCTCGCTCATCTACGACTGGCGCACGATGGGCATCTTCAACCCGCCGATGCATCTGGCCGGCTATCCGAACGACGGCGACGTCATCGTCGACATGACGAGCCACGAGGCCAAGACGTATTCGAACACCGACAACACGAAAAACTGGCTGAAGAAGCTGAACGAGGTCAACAGCAAGGGACTTTACGACGAATCCTCGTTCGTCAACAACTACGACCAGTACCTGGCGAAAATCTCCTCCGGCAACGTGCTCGGCTTCTTCGACTACGGCTGGCAGGTGAACCAGGCGCTGCAGAACATCAAGAAGACGGGCAACGACGACCTCGACTACATGCCGCTGCCGATCGTGTTCAGCGGCGTCGAGAAGGACCAGTACCTCGATCCGCCGTCCTTCGTCAACAACCGCGGCGTCGGCATCACGACGTCGGCCAAGGATCCGGTGCGCATCATCGAGTTCTTCGACAACATGCTCAAGGAAGAGAACCAGGTGCTCATCCAGTGGGGCGTCAAGGGCGAGGAGTACGAGGTGGACGACAAAGGCCGCTTCTACCGCACGCCGGAGCAGATCGAGATGCTCAAGGACAACAAGACGCAGGAAAGCATCGGCTTCTCCTACTTCAACTACAGCTGGCCGATGTACGGCGGCGGCTCCACGCTGGCCGACGGCAACTCGTTCAACGCCGGCCGCCAGCCGGAGGTCGCGCAGGCTTCGTTCACCGAAGGCGACAAGCTGATTCTCGAGAAATACGGCGCGAAGACGTTCTCCGACCTGTTCGCCAAGCCGGATGAGCGTCCGTGGTACCCGGCCTGGAGCATCTCGCTGGAGCAAGGCTCGCCGGCGCAGATCTTCACGCAGAAGTCCAAGGACCTCAAGCTCAAGTACTTCTCCAAGCTCGTGCTGGCGAAGCCGGAGCAGTTCGACGGCATCTGGGACGAATACCTCAAGGAATTCAACAAGCTCGACGTGAAGGCCTACGAGGAGACGATGACCAAGGAAGTCGCCGCGAAGATTGCCAAGACGCAAGGCAACTGAGAACAGGCTGAATGGTTTCGGACCGGACCGGGTCAGTCGCACCGGTCCGGTTTTTGCCGATCGGCATGCCGGTTGGATAGGAGAGGAGAGATACGATGCGCAGCCAAGAAACCGCCGCCGTCCCGTCCGCGCCGTCCGCGGAGCCGGGAAAGGTAGGACGCTGGTTCAGGACGCTGTCCAAGCAGAAGGCGCTGGTGCTCATGTCGGTGCCGTTCGTCATCTGGATTTTCATCTTCAAATATGTGCCGCTGTGGGGCTGGACGATCGCCTTCCAGCATTACCGCCCGAACCTGGGCATGTTCGAGCAGGAGTGGGTCGGCCTCGAGCAGTTCCGCTTCCTGTTCTCCGACGACTCGTTCCTGCGCGTCCTGCGCAATACGCTGGCGATGGCCGTCATCAAGCTGGTGCTCGGCTTCGTCACCGCGATCGCTCTGGCGATCCTGCTCAACGAGGTGCGCATCGCGTTCTTCAAGCGCGCCGTGCAGACGATCAGCTACCTGCCGCACTTCATCTCCTGGGTCGTGGCGGCGAACATCATCTCGACGGCGCTGTCGATCGACGGCGGCATCGTCAACGAGCTCTTGATGTGGCTCGGCATCATCGACCGGCCGATCATGTGGCTCGGCGTCGGCCATTACTTCTGGGGCATCCTCGGCGCCTCCGAGGTGTGGAAGGACGTCGGCTGGAATACGATCGTCTATCTCGCGGCGATGACGATGATCGATCCGTCGCAGTACGAGGCGGCCGAGATCGACGGCGCGAACCGGATGCAGCGCATCCAGCACATCACGCTGCCGGGCCTCAAGCCGGTCATCATCATCCTGCTCATCATGAACCTCGGCAACATCCTCGAGACGGGCTTCGAGCCGCAGTACCTGATGGGCAACGGCATGAACGCCGACTATTCGGAAAACCTGGAAATCTTCGTCCTCAAATACGGCATCTCGATGGGCAACTTCTCGCTCGCGACCGCGGCCGGCATCTTCAAGACGGTCGTCAGCTTCATCCTGCTGTTCGGAGCCAACTCGCTGGCGAAGCGTCTTGGCGAGCAGAGACTGTTCTAAAAGGAGCGATGTATCATGGCAACACCGGCAGCGCAGCAGGCTGGCGCGGGCAAGAAGCCCGAAAAGCCGCGCAAGGTGTACAAACGGTTCCAATCCCCGGGCGACCGCCTGTTTGACCTGTTCAACTTCATCTTCCTTTCCCTGCTCGTCATCTTCACGCTCTACCCGTTCCTCAACACGCTGGCCGTGTCGCTGAACAACGCCAACGACTCGATCCGCGGCGGCATCTACTTGCTGCCGCGCGACTTCAGCCTCGACAACTACAAGTACGTGTTCCAGGAAGCGACGATCTTCCACGCGACGCTCGTCTCCATCCTGCGGACGGTCATCGGCACGATCGTCACGGTGTTCTGCTCCGCGATGGTCGCCTATACGATCAGCCGGCCGGAGTTCCTGCTGCGCCGCTTCGTGACGGTGACGTTCATCCTGACGATGTACCTGAACGGCGGCCTCATCCCGAACTACCTGCTCATGCGCGACCTGGACCTGATCGGCAGCTTCTGGGTGTACATCGTGCCGGGCATCATCGGGGTGTTCAACATGATCGTCATCCGCTCCTTCATCGAAGGGCTGCCGGAGGGCATCATCGAGTCGGCGCGCATCGACGGCGCGGGCGAGTTCCGCACGTTCATGCAGATCGTCATCCCGCTGGCGCTGCCGGCGCTCGCCACCGTGGCGCTGTTCACCGGCGTGTTCCAGTGGAACTCGTGGTTCGACGTCTTCCTGTACAACTCCGAGAAGGCCAACCTCAGCACGCTGCAGTACGAGCTGATGAAGATGCTGGCCAACTCCAACTCGAACTCGTCGATGACGTCCGCCTCGGCGTTCGCCAACAGCGCGAACGCGAGCGCCAACTTCGTCACGCCGACGTCGATCCGCGCGACGATGACGATCGTGGCGAGCTTGCCGATGATCATCGTTTATCCGTTCCTGCAGAAATACTTCGTCAAAGGCATGACCGTCGGCGGCGTGAAGGGCTGAGCCGACGGGAAGCCGCCCCCGCCGCTCGGAAGCCTGGCTTCCGAGCGGCGGGGTTATTGGCGTAGTCCGCCGCTTCGCGGACGGCTGGAGCCGCTTCGCGGACGAAGCTGCGTGCCGGGGAGAGCCGCTGCGCGGACGGAGCAGCGTGCCGAGGACAGCCGCTGCGCGGAGGGAGCTGCGTGCCGGGGAGAGCCGCAGCGCGGACGAAGCTGCGTACCGGGGAGAGCCGCTGCGCAGAGGGAGCCGCGTGCCGAGGACAGCCGCTGCGCGGACGGAGCAGCGTGCCGAGTAGAGCCGCTGCGCGGACGAAGCAGCGTGCCGAGTAGAGCCGCTGCGCGGACGGAGCTGCGTGCCGAGTAGAGCCGCTGCGCGGACGGAACCTCCCTCCGATTCCGCTGAAGCCCAGATTCCTCTGATCTCCCTTTCCGAAACGGAAGGAATCCGGCCTTCAAGGGAACCGCTGCCGCTTCTCCAGGAGGATTCCGTCCGCTCCGCTGGGCCAGCACGCCCACTGCCGCAGCGCAAGCGACCTTTGCTCCAAGTCCAACTTCGCTCGGATGGTCGCGCTTCATTTGACCTACCAATCGATTGCCCGCCGGACGCCTGCAACCCGACATTTTCGGGTTACAGCCTCTGGCCCGAACTCCCGGACGCCCGCAACCCGACAATTTCGGGTTACAGCCACTGGACCGAGCTCCTGGACGCCTGCAACCCGACAATTTCGGGTTACAGCCTCTGAACCGAGCTCTCAGACGCCCGCAACCCGACAATCTTGGGTTACAGCCACTGGACCGAGCTCTCAGACACCTGCAACCCGACAATTTCGGGTTACAGCCACTGAACCGAGCTCCCGGACGCCTGCAACCCGACAATTTCGGGTTACAGCCATCGAGTTGCGCTGCGGTACACAAACTCGGAGAGGAGTTGCTCGGTTTATCCGCGTAACGGCGGCGCTGGAGCAGCGTGTGAAGAGGAGTTGCTCGGTTTATCCGCGTAACGGCGGCGCTGGAGCAGCGTGTGAAGAGGAGTTACTCGGTTTATCCGAGTAACGGCGGCGCTGGAGCAGCGTGTGAAGAGGAGTTGCTCGGTTTATCCGCGTAACGGCGGCGCTGGAGCAGCGTGTGAAGAGGAGTTACTCGGTTTATCCGAGTAACGGCGGCGCTGGAGCAGCGTGTGAAGAGGAGTTACTCGGTTTTTCCGAGTAACGGCGGAGCTGGAGCAGCGGCTGGAGAGGAGTTACTCGGTTTATCCGAGTAACGGCGGAGCTGGAGCAGCGGCTGGAGAGGAGTTACTCGGTTTATCCGAGTAACGGCGGAGCTGGAGCAGCGGCTGGAGAGGAGTTACTCGGTTTATCCGAGTAACGGCGGCGCTAGGCGGCGTGTGAAGAGGAGTTACTCGGTTTATCCGAGCAACGGCGGAGCTAGGGCAGCGGCTGGAGAGGAGTTACTCGGTTCTTCCGAGCAACGTCGGCGCTAGGGCAGCATTTGGAGCGAAGTTGCTCGGTTTTTCCGAGTAACTCCGGCGCTGGAGCTGCAGCTGGAGCAGGCGAGGAGCGAAAATAAGGCCGCAGAAGCCGATTAGTCGGCTTCTGCGGCCTTTACTCAATTTCACTTGAACCAGCCCTTCTCCTTGAAGCGGGAGACGGCCTCGATCCGGTTGCTGACGCCGAGCTTGTCGAGGATGACGGAGATGTAGTTGCGGACCGTGCCGCTCGAGAGGTACAGCTGGCTCGCGATTTCCTTGGTGTTTTTGCCGGCGGAGACGAGCTCCATCACTTCCCGCTCGCGCTCGGTGAGCGGGTTGCTCTCGTTGTACACCTCGTCGACGAGCTCGGGCGCGTACAGGCGGCGTCCTTCCATGACGCTGCGGATGGACGTGGCGAGCTCGTCGCTCGAGCTGTCCTTGAGCAGATACGCCTGCACGCCCGCCTTGAGCGCCCGCTCGAAGTAACCGCTGCGGGCGAACGTCGTCAGGATCATCACCCGGCAGCCGCTGTCCTTCAGCTGCTCGGCCGCCTCGAGCCCGTTCATGACGGGCATCTCGATGTCCATGATGCAGATGTCGGGCTTGTGCTTGCGCACGAGCGCGACGGCGTCCTCGCCGCTCGTCGCCTGGCCGACGACCTGCATGTCCTCCTCGAGGTCGATGAGGGAGCCGAGAGCGCCCAGCAGCAGCCGCTGGTCCTCGGCAAGCACGATTCGGATCATTGGAAATCCTCCTTTTCTCTGCGGCTGACATTATGCGGCGCAATCATATACAACGTCGTGCCCGGCCTTCCGGCAGCGCCGTCCGTCCCGGCAGCGCGCGTCCCGCCCTTTGAATCCGAGGCTTTCGCGCCGGCGGCCGATTTCGAATCCATGCCGGCGCCTTGGCCGATCTGGAGGCTGCCGTTGATGAACTCGAGCCGCTCCTTCATCCCTTGCAGGCCGTTGCCCCGATCCTGGGCGCGCGGCAGCCGCATGCCGATGCCGTTGTCCTGGACGAGCACGCGGAGCAGGTCGGGCTTCTGCTCGATCCGCACGAGGCAGCGGGAAGCCCGGCTATGCTTGACGACGTTCGTGACCGCCTCCTTGACGCACATGCTGAGCACGTTCTCGGTGAACCGGGACGTATGCGCAAGCTTCGGATCGCCGACCAGCTCGAACTCGATCTCGGCCGCGCGCAAAATCTGGCCGACCCGCCCGAGCTCGTCCTCGAGCCGGGCTCCGCGCATATGCGAGACCATGTCGCGCACCTCCTGCAGCGCGATGCGCGCGGTCTGGTGCACGTCGCTCATTTCCGCGCGGGCCCGCTCGGGATTTTTGGAGACGAGCTTGCCGGCAAGGTCGCTTTTGAGGCGGATGAGCGACAGCTGCTGGCCGAGCGTGTCATGCAGGTCGAGCGCGATCCGCTGCCGCTCCTCCAGCACGAGCAGGTCGGCGATGCGTCGGTTGGCATCCTCGAGCTGCCCTTGGAGCCGCTCCTGCTTGAGCCAGTTGTAGCGGCTGAACGGCAGCACCGAGACGCCGATCAGCAGGATCGCGACGAAGGGCGACTGCTGGATGAAGAAGCGGTTATGCATGAAGTAGGCGGTATAGATCGTGGCGGCGACGAGCACGAGATGCACGACATAGAGGCTCGTGAAGCCGGCCCGGCTGCGCGTATTGCCAATGTAGAACGCCAGGAAGAAGCCGAAGTAAGGGTAGTGGAAATAAATCGTCATCGCCGCCGAAATGGCCATCTGGATCGCGATGCCGGTATACATCCGCCAGCCCCGGCCCTCGCGCGTGAGCCGGTAGCAGATGAAAAAGACGGCAACCATGAGGCTGCCGGCGAGAATGCTGCCCGTATCCGGGTAGCGGAAGATGAAATAGAACGGCAGGACGATGAAGGCCAGCCAGATATACGGTCCGAGCCCGGTGTTGCGGGGCAGGATCTGATTCCATTTTTGCTGCATGCGCTGCGTGCTCCTTGGGCCGGACGGCGGCGCTCAGGCCGCTGTCTTCCGGCAGGGATGGTTAGCCTCATTGTAGCATACTATCCGGCAAAATATCCGTCTCAGGCCGGGCGTCCGGTGGAGCGAAGCGGCGGCTCCGCGGCGCGGCGGATGCCTTCGCGGAACGTGACGAACTGGCGCCGCTCGTCGTCCCACAGGTTGAAGCGCAGCGACTTGAGGCTCGTGAGCAGCGTGATCGTCGTCGCATGCTCGAGCGGCGGCGCGGCTTCATGCGCCTGCTGCAGATGATAGTTCGGCACGCGCGGGCTTAGATGATGCACATGGTGGTAGCCGATGTTGCCGGTCAGCCATTGCAGCAAGGCGGGCAGCTTGTAGAACGAGCTGCCTTCTACGGCCGCCTTGACGTAGTCCCACTCTTCCTCATGCTCGAAGTAGGAGTCCTCGAACTGATGCTGGACGTAGAACAGCCAGATGCCGGCGGCGCCGGAGATCCAGAATACCGGCAGCTGCACGAGCAGGAACGACTGCCAGCCGATCGCCCAGATGAGCAGCGAGTAGAGGACGGCGATGCCGGCGTTGGTCAGCCAGGTGTTGCGTCGCTCCTTGAGGCGCGCGCCTTTTTCGTTGAAGCGGTAGGTGATCAGGATGAGCGCGATCGGTCCGATGACGAACAGCACGAACGGGTTGCGGTAGATGCGGTAGCGCAGCTTGGTCCAAGCGGACGCTTCCTTGTATTCCTTGACGGTGAGCAGCCACATGTCGCCCGTGCCGCGGCGCTCCAGGTTGCCGCTGCCGGCGTGGTGGATGTTGTGGCTGTGCTTCCATTGCTCGTACGGGAACAGCGTCAGGATGCCGAGCAGAGTGCCGAGCGCGTCGTTGGCCTTGCGGCTGCGGAAGAACGAGCCGTGGCAGCAGTCGTGAAAGATGATGAAGCTGCGGATGAGGAAGCCGGCCGCGAGCGCGGACAGCAGCAGCGTCAGGGCATACGAGACCTGCAAGCTGGCATAAGCCGCGATCCAGAGCAGGATGAACGGCGGGATCGTATTGAGCAGCTGGCGGACGCTGGCGGTCTTGTCGTTGCGCTCGAAGGGAGCGATCATCTTGCGGAGCTGTTTCGTCTGGTTCATGGCTTCCTCCCGGGTGGCCGTATGGCGCGCGGAGCGCTGCGGCTGATAATTCCAGTATAGGGAAAGGGGCGGGGCGCAGGCAGTCATAGCCGTAAGCGATCCGACATGACAACTGTCATGCCTTGCCGGTCAAGCTGCGATTGGTGTAGCCTTAGGGGAAGAACCTCCATCCCGGAAGCGGGGAGCGTGCATCATGTCCATATTCGACAAAATGAAGCAAGGAGCGGCCGAAGCGGCGAAGGCGGCTCAGCAGACGATGGAGACCGCGCGGCTCAAGTCCCAGGTCGCGCTTCGCCAGCGCGACATCTCGCGGCTCAAGAAAGAGATCGGCGACGCCGTGTTCGCCGCTTATATGAAGGACGACATGGCCGCCTCCCATGAGGCCGCCCATCGGCTCTGCCAGCAGATCGTGTCGGCGCAGGGGCAGATCGACCAGCTCGAGCAGCGCATCCGCGCGCTCAAGGCGCTCAAGGCTTGCGCGACCTGCGGGCGCGAGGCCGACCATGAGGCCCGCTACTGCCCGGATTGCGGCGCCCCCTTTCCCGAAGAGGGCGTGCTGCCGGCGCTGCAGCTCGAGGGCCAGGTGCATGTGCTCTGCGGCCGCTGCAAGGCGGAGAACCGGCTCGACGCCAAGCGCTGCACGCGCTGCGGCAGCGAGCTGGCCTCCTGGCAATAGGCGGCCTCGACCGCAGGCGCTGCGGCGCAGCGCGAGGCTACGAATCCAAGGCAGCCCCATCTGCCTTGGATTTTTTTTGCTGCCGCCGCTTGGAAAAAACGAGACGTCATCCTGCATAAAAATGGCATATCCAGAGCAGGCTAAGCGGCGTTGCAGGAGGCGGAAAGTGTTGCGCAGAGCCACAAAAAGGCGCATTAGGACAACAATGTTTCTCTAGACCCACTGGGGGATCGGACGGTAAGGTGGGGAGAGTGTTTTTTTGAGAGGGGAAAGAAAACGTGTCTACCGAGCAACAATACGCCGATATGCGCCGAGGAGAGCGCGGAGCCTGGATCAGCATCGGCGCGTATGTCGTGCTGTCCATCGCCAAGGTCGGCGCGGGCTACCTGTTCGCCTCCAAGGCTCTGTCTGCGGAC
Source organism: Paenibacillus sp. B01 (assembly GCF_009649995.1). Taxonomy (NCBI): domain Bacteria; kingdom Bacillati; phylum Bacillota; class Bacilli; order Caryophanales; family Paenibacillaceae; genus Paenibacillus; species Paenibacillus sp. B01. The sequence continues at coordinate 1,505,011 of NZ_CP045802.1, forward strand.
GGCTTCAACAATCTGACCGACATCGTCGCTTCGTTCGCCGTGCTCATCGGCCTGCGCATCTCGCAGAAGCCGCCGGACGAGGACCATCCCTACGGACACTTCCGCGCGGAAACGATTGCCTCGCTCATCGCTTCCTTCATCATGGCGACGGTCGGCCTGCAGGTGCTGATCAGCTCCGTGCGCTCGCTGTTCGCCGGGCGCGAGGAGGCGCCGAACATCCTGTCCGCCGTCGTGGCGATCGTCTCGGCCGTCGTCATGCTCGGCGTCTATCTGTACAACCGCCGCCTCGCCCGGCAGATCAAGAGCCAGGCGCTGGACGCCGCGGCCAAGGACAATCTGTCGGACGCGCTTGTCAGCATCGGCGCGGCGGTCGGCATCGCCGGCGCTTCGCTCGGCATGCCGTGGCTCGATCCCGTAGCGGCGATCGCCGTCGGCCTCATCATCTGCAAGACGGCATGGGAAATTTTCTACGGCTCGACCCATGCGCTGACCGACGGCTTCGACGACGGCGAGCTGCGCACGCTGCGCAGCTCGATCGAGAAGGTCGAGGGCGTCAAGTCGATCAAGGACCTCAAAGCCCGCGTCCACGGCAGCCATGTGCTCGTCGACGTCATCGTGACCGTCGACTCCAGGCTGAGCCTGGTCGAGAGCCATCGGATCAGCGACGAGATCGAGAGCCGGATGGAGCGCAAGCACAACATCATGAACGTGCATGTGCATGTGGAGCCTTACGAGCCGGAGCCGGCTTGAGCCTGCTTTCCGTCCGTCAGCCCGCTTCCAAGTCCCTTCAGGGACGGAGGCGGGCTTTTTTTTTATGTAAAAAACAGAGCGGTCCTGGAGGCTTGGCGCAGGCGGGCCGCTCGTCCTAGCTTGAGTCCGCGGCGAACTTGGGAGCAGCGGTCCATGCGCTTTTTGCCGGTTTTATTTACAATAGACACCAGAAGACGCCAGAACATCCCAGCGAGCCGCACGATCGCTCCTCCTTCGACAGAGTCAAGCCTAAATCCGGACAAGCCGGATGCCGATAACCTACCTGTGATCTAGACCATGGACAATCGACATTCAACCAGATGAGGAGTCGTGATCGAATGAGAAAGCCCGTCGCCGCCGTTCTGGCCGCGAGCCTGCTGCTTGCGGGCATGCCCCCGACCGGGGCGGAGGCCGCTCCATCCGCCGCCGCCCAGCTTGCCGTCACCCAGTCCACCGTCAACCTGAGGGAAGAGCCGTCGACCAAGGGCAAGGTGCTCCGCCTGCTCGCCAAAGGGGAGCCGCTCACCGTGCTCGAGCGGGTGGACGGCAGCTGGTACAAAGTCAAGGAACGCGCAGGCAAGATCGGCTTCGTCTCTTCCTCCTCCGCCTACATCAGCCTGATCGAGGAGCCTGCCGCCTCCGCCAAGCCGTCGCTCGCCGCGAACGCGGAGATTGCGGCTACCGTCACGCTGCGCAAGAGCGCCTCTGCTTCCAGCGACCGCATCCGCTACCTGAACAAGGGCGAGCAGGTGCAGATCGTGGCCGTGCCGACCGCGTACTGGTATCTGATCCTGGATGAGCAGGGCAACAGCGGATACATAAGCTCCGACAAGAAATACGTCACCGTAACCGGCGTCCTGCCCGGAGCATCGACGCCAGCGCCGTCGGCGACGCCGACCGCGACGCCGACGCCGACGCCGAGCAAGACGCCGGCGGCGAGCGCGACGCCAGCGGCGAGCAAGACGCCGGCGGCGAGCGCGACGCCGACGCCGAGCAAGACGCCGGCGGCAACCGCGACGCCGACGCCGAGCAAGACGCCGGCGGCGACCGCGACGCCGACGCCGAGCAAGACGCCGGCGGCGAGCGCGACGCCGACGCCGAGCAAGACGCCGGCGGCGACTGCGACGCCGACGCCGAGCAAGACGCCGGCGGCGAGCGCGACGCCGACGCCGAGCAAGACGCCAGCGGCGAGCGCGACGCCGACGCCAGAAGGCGGCACGGAGGCGTTCTCGCCGAACGCGAAGGCCGTTTCGGCGGTGGCGTTCCGCATCGGCCCGTCCACTTCGCAAGACCGCATCCGCTACCTGAAGACGGGCGAGGCCGTGCAGATCGTCTCCACTTCCAATCGCAGCTGGTACCAGATCGTCGACGCATCGGGCCAATCCGGCTACGTCAGCTCCGACGCCAAGTACATCGCCTTGACAGGGACGCTCCCGAGCGCTCCAACCGCGACGCCTGCTCCTAGCGCATCGCCGACGCCGAGCGCGGCTCCCGCATCTCCGACGCCGGCTCCGTCCGGCGATGGGGAAGGCCTCGCCTCGCCGGAGCTGGAGGCGGTCATCGCCGCCGGCCTCAAGTATCTCGGCACTCCGTATGAGTTCGGCTCCAGCCGCAACGACACGACGACGTTCGATTGCTCGGACTTCGTGCGCCAAGCTTTTCTCGACGCTCTCGGGATCAAGCTGGCAGCCGACTCGCGCGGCCAAGGCCAGCAGGTCAAGAACAAAGGCGCCTACACGCAGGATTGGAACGAGCTGAAGCGCGGCGACCTGATGTTCTTCACGACCACCGCGATCGGCAAGGACATGACGGCCGAGGAGAGCCTCGACGCCTCGCTCATCTCCCATGTCGGCATCTACCTCGGCGACAACAAGATCCTGCAGACGTACTCCAAGGAGTCGGGCGGCGTGCAGGTGACGGACATCCCGCAGAACTCGACCTGGAAGACGCGCTTCATGTTCGGCGGCAGCGCGCTGTAGGGAGCGGAGCTGCCAGCCTGCAAGGCCGGCGGGGCTTTCGGATGAAATCGAGCTGGAGGCTTCTTTCCTAAACGGCTGGCACAGACAGATAAGCAAGACATGCAGTGACGAAGAACGTCCTGTTTCTCTTCGAATCTTGTTCTCGGATTCCCTTTACATGGGACCGGGCAGGAGGCGAGGCATGAAACCGGGCGTTTTTTCGATTTGAGTGCGAAGGAGCAGATGGACATGGACAAGAATCGGATGCAAGAATTCGAAGAAGCGCGGAATGCATGGATGGAGCGGCATCTCAGAGCCAGGAGTGGGGAGAGGAAGGATCGTCTGAAGCGCGGGCACGGTCATGGAGAGGCGCTTTTTCTGAAGAACGTCTGGTGGCCGCTGGTCGGGAATTTCGATGATCTGCATCCCGAATATGAGGTGCGGGATTGGAGAGGCGGGACGCTGTATCTGGATTTCGCGTGGCTGCCGGGCCTGCGTCGTTTCAACATCGATGTGAAAGGCTTCGGCCCGCATGTGCAGCAGGCCGATCGGACGGGATACAGACGAGAGCTGATGCGAGAGCTGTACCTTCACAGCAGAGGGTACACGAATATTTCCATCGCCTATGATGCATTGAAGGAAGATCCGGCGTTGATCCGCGATTTTCTGAAGCCGGACATCCTGCGTTATGCGCGTGCCGGCCGCCGGGCCGAGCGTCCATTGGCCGAACAAGCCTTGTTGGATTATGCGAGAAAGCACAGCGAGTGCATCTATCCAAGCAAAGCTGCGGACGAGCTTGGTCTCGATCCTAGGACGTCATCAAGTACCTGAAGAAGCTGATGCTTGAAGGGAAAGTCCAGTTGATATCCGCAGGGAAACGCGCTCGCCGGTATCGTTATGTGCCGGAGCTCGGAGAGCGGGGCTGACCATGCTTAAGCAGAGCCGGGTCCACGGAGTGGAGACGCTCTCGCTAAACGGCAAATTTGGCGTTAAGAAGCGCCGCGACGGGGGAACCGGCCTTGCTAACGGCAATATTGTCGTTAAGAAGCGCGGCAGCCGGGGAACCGGATGCCGCTGACGGCAAATTTGGCGTTAAGAAGCGCCGCAGCCGCTGGATAGCACGCCCGCTAGTGCTACACGGCCCTAGGAAGCGCCGCGGCAGGGGGAAAACGGTCTAGTCCAAAATATACCTGTGCAGATCGGACGTATCTGGTATAAAATGGGCTCCTGTCCGTCCGCGGGCCGTCGCAACCGACCGCCCGTTTGATCATGCGTGCTCTAATCCAAGACGAATTCGTCCGCCCATGTCCAGCATCGATCGTCGCATCCTGTACATGCCAATCCTTCCAAGGTCGGTGAAGCCATGAACCGAATTCAGCTTCTGTTCCGCAGCTACCATCCGATAGTCACGTCGCTGCTCTTCGGCCAGATGATCTCCCGGATCGCGATGTCGATGAGCATGCCGTTTCTCGCCCTGTACCTCGCCAAAAACACCGACATGAGCGCGGCGATGATCGGCTTCGTCGCCGGTGCGGGATCTCTCGCCGGCACGTTCGGAGGCTTCATCGGCGGAGCTTTGTCAGACCGCTGCGGCCGCAGGCTCATCATGTTCATCTCGCTTTTCGCCTGGAGCGCCGTCTTCATCGGATTCGCCTTCTTCAAGCAGCCGGCGCTGCTGCTTCTGCTCAGCCTGCTGAACGGCATTTGCCGCTCCTGGTTCGAGCCAGTCTCCCAAGTGTTGATGGGCGATCTCACCGAGCCGGAGCGCCGGTTCAAGCTGTACTCGCTCCGTTATCTGATGGGCAACGTCGGCGTCGCCATCGGACCGCTGCTCGGCGTCTATCTCGGCGTCGGCAGCAGCCCGCTTCCCTTTCTCGTGACGGGACTCATTTCCTGCTCTACGGCTGCATCTTGTTCGCGATGATGAATGCGTTCGGTATAAAGGAGATCGAGGGCGCAGCCAAAAAGGAGAAGGTCACGATCGGTTCCGCATGGGCCGCTGTCCGCCGCGACCGGGTGCTGCAGCTGTACACGATCGGCGCGATCCTCGTCGCCATCGGCTACAGCCAGCATGCCGTCACGCTCTCGCAACATCTGGAGATGAGCTTCAATCAGGGCGTCTACGTGTTCGGCTGGCTCATGACGGCCAATGCCGTCACGGTCATCGTCCTGCAGATGCCGCTGTCCAGGCTGCTCGAAAAGCATCGTCCCATCTCGGCGATCCATGCGGGCAACATCCTGTTCGCGCTCGGCCTGGTCGGCTTCGGCATCTCTCCGACCATTCCTCTGCTTTTCGTCTCGATGATTCTGTTCACGATCGGCGAAATCCTCAATTACCCGGCAGGCAGCCTGCTCCTGGACCGGCTGGCGCCAGAGGCGCTTCGCGGCACGTATTTCGGCGCGCAGACATTCGGCAACTTCGGTTACTTTCTCGGTCCGCTGCTCGGCGGCTGGCTGCTCGACCGAACCAGCGGCATGATCGTCTTCACCCTGATCGCCGCGATCCTGCTCAGCTCATCCTTCTTCTATGGAAAGGGAGCGCGGCGCCAATCGAGCCTCGGCTCTACGGAAGCTCCAGCCGCCCGCGCGGCCGGCCTCTGACCGCCGGCAAAGCGAAGCGTTCCGCGGCAAGAAAGAAACAAGGCAGAGAGCGAGCTCTCTGCCTTGTTTCTTTTCTAAGGCCAGCCGCAACGGCTGCTTCGTCTGCGCCAGCTGCAGAGACGCTCTCGCGCGGCGAACCGGCCTTGCTGCCGCCTGCTGCTCCTGCGGATTCCGCCGGGCGACGCCGCTGCCGCGTGCCGCGCGCTATTCCCGCGGGTTCCGGCGGGCGACGCCGCTCTCGCGGGCCGCCTGCACGACGCGGCGGCGCACTTCCTCGACGACCTTGGCGTTGAACACGCTCGGGATGATGTAGCTGCGGCTCAGCTCGTCCTCGCCGACGGTGGAGGCGATCGCCTCGGCCGCGGCCAGCTTCATCTCCTCGTTGATCGTCGTCGCGCGGCAGTCGAGCGCTCCGCGGAAGATGCCCGGGAAGCAGAGCACGTTGTTGATCTGGTTCGGATAGTCCGAGCGCCCGGTGGCGATGACCGCGACGATATCCTCGGCCTCCTCGGGCCGGATCTCCGGCTCCGGATTCGCCATCGCGAACACGATCGGCTGCTTGTTCATCGTGAGTACCATCTCGCGCTTCAGGATGCCGCCGGCCGACAGGCCGATGAATACATCCGCTCCGGCGACGGCATCGGCCAGGCTGCCGGAGACGCGTCCGGGATTCGTATTCGCGGCGTACCAGTTCCACATCGGATGCGCGTAGTCGCGATCCGCCGTCAGGATGCCGTCGCGGTCGACGCCGAGCACGTTGCGGGCGCCGCCGGCGAGCAGCATTTTCGTGCAGGCGGTGCCGGCCGCGCCGATGCCGCAGACGACGATGCGCGCGTCCTCGATCGACTTGCCCGTCAGGCGCAGCGCGTTGAGCAGGCCCGCGTACAGGACGACGGCGGTGCCGTGCTGATCGTCGTGGAACACCGGGATGTTGAGCTCCTCGCGCAGCCGCTCCTCGATCTCGAAGCAGCGCGGCGAGCTGATGTCTTCCAGGTTGATGCCGCCGAAGGCAGGTGCAATCGCTTTCACCGTGCGGATGATCTCCTCGGTATCCTGCGTGTCCAGGCAGATCGGGAACGCGTCGACGTCGGCGAACTGCTTGAACAGCATCGCCTTGCCCTCCATGACGGGCATCGCCGCTTCGGGGCCGATGTTGCCGAGGCCGAGCACTGCGCTGCCGTCGGAGACGACCGCGACCATGTTGCGCTTGATCGTCAGCGTGAACGCCTTGGACGGATCCTCGTGGATGGCCGTGCAGACGCGTGCCACCTCAGGCGTGTAGACGCGGGAAAGGTCGTCGCGGTTGTGGATGGCGGTCTTGGGCTGAACGGTGATCTTGCCCCCGAGATGCAGCAGGAAGGTGCGGTCGGAGGTGTTGATGACCCGGATGCCCGGCAGCTGCCCCAGCGTCTTGCCGAGCCGCTCCGTCGTGCCGGTGTCCTTCACCTTGACCGTCAAGTCGCGCGTCGTGCTGCCTTTGCCCGTCTGGATGACGTCGATGGCGATCATGTCGCCGCCGGCCGCCTCGATGGCGGATACGACCGAGCTGAAGTTGGTGCCGGAGTCGATCTCCAGCCGGACGATGACGGTCTTGCCGTCCAATGCCTTGTTGTTCAATCGGCTCATCTCCTTGGCTTTTGCCTTTAGAGGCGTAGAATACGTGTTGGAGAAAGAAAAGGGGAGGGAGCGTCCTCCCGTCCCCCGTATAGGTATTGCCTCGGCGCATGCGCTCCAAACGCTCGGCGCGCCGTCCGCGCGTCCGTCGCAGTCGCTTGCGCAGATCCTGTCCCTGCGCCTGACGCGGACGTCTCCGCGTCGGCGGTCAGCGCATCAGCCGCAGCACGGCCGACGGGCATTCCTGCGGATCGTACTGCTGGCTGCTCTTGGACTGCAGCCGCTGCCGGCGCCGGCCGGAGCTGTAGGGCTCCTGGATGAGCTGGAACCAGCGGTCGATCGTCGCAGCCGACTGCAGCATCTCGCCGAAGCCGCTGCCGACGAAGTAGTCCAGGTTCTCCTCTTCCTGGCCGGGAATCGGCTTGTAGAACAGCATCGGGATGCCCTTGCTCATGCCCTCGGTGCAGGTCATGCCGCCGGGCTTGGTCACGAGCAGGTCGGAGGCGTCCATCAGCTTGGAGATCTCGCGCGTGAAGCCGAGCACCTGGATGTTCGGATGGTTGAACCGCTCGTCGGCCAGCATGCTTTCCCGCGACTTCTCGTTGGTGCCCGTGCAGAAGATGAGCTGGACCTCCTCGCGCCAGCGGGTCATGTAGGTGAAGAGCTCGTCTTCCTCCTCCATGAGCCCCCAGCCGCCGCCCATGACCAGCACCGTCGGCAGGTTCCGCAAGCCCAGCCCGCTCCGCGCCTGGACCTGGTCCTGGGACTCCCAGAACTGCGGATGGACCGGGATGCCGGTCACCTCGATGCGGCCGGACGGGATGCCTCGGTCCATCAGCTTGCGCTTGACGACAGGCGTGGAGACGAGGTAGTGGTTGACCTCCGGACTGGCCCAGGTGCCGTGCGCGTCGTAATCGGTGATCAGCGTGTAAAGAGGCACGTCGAGGCCGAGCCGCTTGAGCCTGGCGACGGCGGTGTTCGGGCCGGGATGCGTGCAGACGATGATCTCCGGGCGCAGCTGCTGGATGACCTGCTCCGTCTGGGTATAGAAGATCCGGTGAATCGCGAGCTGCGCGAACCGGTTGAACGATCGCTTATAGTTGGTGCGGTACATCATGCCTACCAGCTTGGGCTGCTTGCCGACCGTCTTGCGATAGGCGGACATGATCAGAGGACCGAGCACCGGATTCAGGAATTTGCCCAGCTCCAGCACGCGGGTCTGGACATCCGGAGACAGCTGCCTCAGCCCGGCAGCGAGCGCATATGCCGCTTGGGTGTGTCCGGATCCGAACCCCTCCGATAGCAGCAGCACTCTTTTTTTACGCATGCACTCACCTACTTTTCCACTTCCAATATTACGACGAGCGCCGCCTATAAAACAAGCTCGGCTTGTCCGCTTGTGCTTACCGGCCCGCTTCCTATATTCTTGGGGAAACGATCCGAAGGAGACGATGACCGATGAGCGACGACAATCAGGCCAAGGCCGCGGAGGGCTGGGTGCGCTTCGTCTACAAGACGGGGGAGTATGCGGGCAGGCTGGTCGAGCAGGGCTCGCCAAGAAGCGTCGTGGAGACGCTGGCCGTGCTGCGCCATCCCGAGCAGGGCGACCTGCACCATCCGTACGATCCCGACGTGCCTTTTTTCCATGAAAGGCGGGCGCTGGCCCATCGCGAAAAGGCGCTCGTGCCGAACCGCGACATCCAGCCGCATGCCGCGGCGGAGCTGCCGGAGTACGAAGCCTCCCGCGAGCAGGCCGTCGCCCGCATGCTGGAGGAGCTCGACCGGCTGCAGCGCTGGGCGGCGCGCGCGGCCGACCAGCTGCGGACCGTGTCCGCGGACTACCGGTAGCCGGCGCTCGGCGCGGACTCTCGTCAGTCCGCGCTGTCTGCGCCTCGAGCACGAGTCGCCTCTGTCCTTTGCGCGCGCTCTATGAATCCACGCGGTCTTGCGCCGCCTGGGCACCGTCTGCGTCCGTGCGGTCTTGTGCCGCCTGGGCATCGATTGCGTCCATGCGGTCTTGCGCCGCTTGGGCATCGACTGCGTCCATGCGGTCTTGCGCCGCCTGGGTGTCGCCTGAATCCATGCAGTCTTGCGCCGCCTGCGCTCTGAGCGCACGCCGACTGCGTGCATTCGTGCGTTGTTTGCGTTTCGGGCTTGAGTCTTTTCCGTCCTTCGCGCGCATCGTCTGCATCCCCGTACCTCGTCGTCCGCTTTCTCCATGCATCGCCCTATGCAAGTGGACCTACGCCATGCCGTTGTCCGCTGCACCCTCGACAACCCGTATCTGCTGACGAAGGAGAGGCGGCTGCCGTCTGCTTCTGTTGCGCCGCCCGCACCATGCACAGCGCTAACGATACTCAGAGACGCTATTTCGCTCCACACCGCCCTTTGGAACTTCTAACGATACTCACAAGCGCTATTGGTCCTAAAACCCGCAAAATCGGCTCTCCAGCCTCCAATAGCGCGTCTCAGTATCGTTACATTTCGAAACGGGCTCTTTTGACGCCAATAGCGATCGACAGTATCGTTAGCGCTCGGAGCGCTTCGCCTCAGGCGCCCGGCATCCCGCGCCGGCATCCCGCGCCGGCATCCCGCGCCGGCATCCCGTGCCCGCATCCCGCGCCCGCACGCCCGCGCCCGCACGCCCGCGCCGGCATCCCGCGCACATGCCCGCGCCCCTGCGCTGGAGCTTCCGGCAAGCTGACAGCGAGACAGCGTTTTCATGAAGCTGCGGCCGCCGCAGTTGCAGTTTTGGTTCAAAAATTTGCATGAGTATACATGTGCCGGCTCACTTTGACCTGACATGGAACGTCATTGTTCGGGCAGATCCGCCATTCCTTAAACTTGGTATACCCAAGCTGCCGAGCCTTGTGATAGGATGAATGCAGAAGCGCCGCTGTGGCGTGGCAAAGCAACGGTTGGACCCGCTTCAAACCCTTGCCGCGCAAGGGAAGGGAGGGATCGGGAGCGAAACTTTTCCTCTCGCGATCAAAAAGATTAAATTGATCTGCGCCGACCCTAGTGATAAAATCGAGGAATAGCTATATAAGCCCCCCTTCCTTTTTCCGGGATCGCCGTCCGGGAGATCCGACCGATTTCTGCCTTTTGAACGACGGGACGGGACGTAATGGATATGTATTAATATGCATCTTTATTCATGAGATGGAATCGGAGAGCTTCCATGCCAGGCGGGAGCCGCTTCCGGAGTGAAGATGTCTATCTAATAGGTAGCCGTTCGCAGCCGTCCGTTCTATATCCATCCTCCGACAGAAAGGTTGCCATCCGATGAACAGGAAAATGACGGGATTGCCGCCGAAACAAGGCCTTTACGATCCACAGTTCGAAAAAGACGCATGCGGCATGGGCTTCGTCGCGCACATCAAGGGAGTGAAGTCCCATACGATCATCCGGCAGGCGCTGACCGTGCTGGAGAACATGGAGCATCGCGGCGGCCAGGGCAGCGAGCCCAACACCGGCGACGGCGCGGGCATCATGCTGCAAATTCCGCATGGCTTCTTCAAGCGCGAGCTGAGCCGCCAGGGCGTCGAGCTGCCCGCCGAGGGCGATTATGCGGTCGGCATGCTCTTCCTGCCGCAGGACTCGGCCGTGCGCGAGGCGCTCGAGAGCAAGCTCGAGGCGATCATCGCCGAGGAAGGCCAGCGCGTCATCGGCTGGCGCACCGTGCCGACCGACGACGCCAAGCTCGGCGAGTCGGCGCTCAAGGCCAAGCCTTACGTGCGCCAGGTGTTCGTGTCGCGCGATGCGGCACTCGCGGACGAGTTGGCTTTCGAGCGCAAGCTGTACGTCATCCGCAAGCGCGCCGAGCTGGCGATCCGCTATGCGGGGCTTGAGGGCGGCGACATGTTCTATTTCCCATCCTTCTCGTCCAAGAAGATCGTCTACAAGGGCATGCTCACGACCGAGCAGGTGCGCTCGTTCTACGTCGATCTCAATGACGAGGCGATGGAGACGGCGATCGCGCTCGTCCACTCCCGCTTCAGCACCAACACGTTCCCGAGCTGGGAGCGCGCGCATCCGTACCGCTACCTGATCCACAACGGCGAGATCAACACGCTGCGCGGCAACGTCAACTGGATGCACGCGCGCCAGTCGCTGTTCGCCTCCGAGCTGTTCGGCGAGGACCTGGACAAGATCAAGCCGATCATCAACCCGGACGGCTCCGACACGGCGATGTTCGACAACACGCTGGAGTTCCTGTACCTGGCCGGCCGCTCGCTGCCGCATGTGGCGATGATGATGGTGCCGGAGCCGTGGTCGAACCACGAGGACATGAGCCCGGAGAAAAAAGCCTTCTATGAATACCACAGCTGCCTGATGGAGCCGTGGGACGGACCGGCCGCGATGGCGTTCACCGACGGCACGCAGATCGGCGCCGTGCTCGACCGCAACGGCCTGCGCCCGGCGCGCTACTACGTCACCAAGGACGACGTCATCATCCTCGGCTCCGAGGCCGGCACCGTGCCGGTCGAGCCGGAGGAGATCCTGTACAAGGACCGCCTGCGTCCGGGCCGCATGCTGCTCGTCGACACCAAGGAGGGCCGCATCGTCTCCGACGAGGAGGTCAAGAGCCTCATCGCCTCCGAGAAGCCTTACCAGCAGTGGCTCGACGACAACCTGATCAGCCTGGCCGACCTGCCGGACGCGCCGGAGCTGCCGGAGCTCGAGCATGCGACGGTGCAGCAGCGCCAGCAGTCGTTCGGCTACACGTTCGAGGACCTGCGCAAGGTGCTCGAGCCGATGGCGTCCTCCGGCGTCGAGCCGGTCGGCTCGATGGGCTACGACTCGCCGCTGGCCGTCCTGTCCGAGCGCCCGCAGCGGCTGTACAGCTACTTCAAGCAGCTGTTCGCCCAGGTGACCAACCCGCCGATCGACGCGATCCGCGAGGAGATCATCACGGCGACCGGCACGTCGCTCGGACCGGAGCGCAACCTGCTCCATCCGGAGCCGGAGAGCGCGCGTCAGATCCGCCTCGACTCGCCGATCCTCTCCAACGAGGAGTTCGCCAAGCTGCGCCACGTGCGCCGTCCGGGCTTCAAGTCGATCACGCTGCCGATCTTCTTCCCGGCGGACGGGGGCGAGGCCGGCCTGCGCCAGGCGCTGCAGACGATGTGCGACGCGGCCGACCGCGTCATCGCCAAGGGGCATAACGTGCTCATCCTGTCCGACTTCGGCTCCGACAAGGACAACTGCCCGATCCCGGCGCTGCTCGCCGTCTCGTGCCTGCATCACCATCTGATCCGCGAAGGCACGCGTACCCGCGTCAGCCTGCTGCTGGAATCCGGCGAGCCGCGCGAGGTGCATCACTTCGCGCTGCTGCTCGGCTACGGCGTGAGCGCGATCAACCCGTACCTGGCGTTCGAGACGCTCGACGACATGATCCGCCAGGGCATGCTGCGCGGCGTGACGCATGACAAGGCCGTCAAGAACTTCATCAAGGCGGCGACCAAGGGCGTGCTCAAGATCCTGTCCAAGATGGGCATCTCCACGATCCAGTCGTACCGCGGCGCGCAGATCTTCGAGGCGGTCGGCCTGCAGGAGTCGGTCATCGACAAGTACTTCACCTGGACGCCTTCGCGCATCGGCGGCATCGGCCTCGACATCATCGCCCAGGAGGCTCTCAAGCCGCATCACCGCGCCTATGCCGAGCAGCAGGGCGGAGAGCGCGAGCTCGACTCCGGCGGCGAGTACCAGTGGCGCAAGGACGGGGAGGACCATCTGTTCAGCCCGCAGACGATTCATACGCTGCAGATGGCTTCCCGCGCTGGCGACTACAAGCTGTACAAAAGGTTCTCGCATCTCGTGCAGGGCGAGGACCGCAAGTTCATGACGCTGCGCTCGCTGCTCGACTTCAAGAAGGACCGCCAGCCGGTGCCGATCGACGAGGTCGAGAGCATCGAGGCGATCATGAAGCGGTTCAAGTCCGGCGCGATGAGCTTCGGCTCGATCTCCAAGGAAGCGCATGAGAGCCTCGCGATCGCGATGAACCGCATCGGCGGCAAGTCCAACACGGGCGAGGGCGGCGAGGATCCGGCCCGCTTCATTCCGGACGCCAACGGCGATTCGCGCCGCAGCGCGATTAAGCAGGTCGCCTCGGGACGCTTCGGCGTCACGAGCAACTACCTCGTCAACGCCGACGAGATCCAGATCAAGATGGCGCAGGGCGCCAAGCCGGGCGAGGGCGGACAGCTTCCGGGCCGCAAGGTGTACCCTTGGGTCGCCGAGGTGCGCGGCTCCACGCCGGGCGTCGGCCTCATCTCGCCTCCGCCGCATCATGACATCTACTCGATCGAGGATCTCGCGGAGCTGATCCATGATCTCAAGAACGCCAATCCGCGCGCGCGCATCAACGTCAAGCTCGTCTCCGAGGTCGGCGTCGGCACGATCGCGGCGGGCGTGGCCAAGGGCCGCGCCGACGTCATCCTCGTCAGCGGCTACGACGGCGGCACGGGCGCGTCTCCGATGAACTCGATGCGCCATGCGGGCCTCCCGTGGGAGCTCGGCCTGGCGGAGACGCATCAGACGCTCATGCTCAACAACCTGCGCGACCGCGTCGTCGTCGAGACGGACGGCAAAATCATGAACGGCCGCGACCTGGCGATCGCCACGCTGCTCGGCGCCGAGGAGTACGGCTTCTCGACCGCCCCGCTCGTCGTGCTCGGCTGCGTCATGATGCGCGTCTGCCAGCTGGACACCTGTCCGGTCGGCGTGGCCACGCAAAATCCGGAGCTGCGCAAGAAATTCATGGGCGACCCGTCGCATGTCGTCAACTACATGCGCTTCGTCGCCCAGGAGATGCGCGAGTATATGGCCGAGCTTGGCTTCCGCACGATCAACGAGATGGTCGGCCGCGTCGATGTACTGGAAGCCAAGGAGCTAGTGGACCACTACAAGCTGCGCGGCATCGACCTGTCGCCGCTGCTGCATCAGCCGGAGGTGCCGCAGGACGCGGTCCGCTACAACGTGCAGCAGCAGAACCACGGCCTCGAGCTGTCGCTTGACATGCAGTCGCTGCTGCCGGCCGCGCAGAGCGCGCTGGAGAGCGGAGAGCCGGTCAAGGCGACGTTCCCGATCTGCAACACCAACCGCGTCGTCGGCACGATCCTCGGCAGCGAGGTGACGCGCCGCTACGGAGCCAAGGGGCTGCCGGAGGATACGATCCAGATGCACTTCGTCGGCTCCGCCGGCCAGAGCTTCGGCGCGTTCGTGCCGAAGGGGATCACGCTCTCGCTGGAGGGCGACTCCAACGACTACGTCGGCAAGGGCCTTTCCGGCGGCAAGATCATCGTCGCTCCGTCGCCGAAGGCGACCTTCGCGGCGGAGAACAACGTCATCATCGGCAACACCGCCTTCTACGGCGCGACGGGCGGGGAGGCGTACATCCGCGGCATCGCGGGCGAGCGCTTCGCCGTGCGCAACAGCGGCGTCAAGGTTGTCGTCGAGGGTACGGGCGACCACGGATGCGAATACATGACAGGCGGACGCGTCGTCGTGCTGGGGGGCACGGGACGGAACTTCGCGGCCGGCATGTCGGGCGGCGTGGCGTATGTGCTCGATGAGAACCGCACCTTCTACAAGCAGGTCAACCTGGAAATGGTGCTGCTGGAGCGCGTTGAGGACGAGGCGGACGTGCAGGAGCTGCGCTCGCTGATCGAAGACCATGTCCGCTATACGGGCAGCGCGATCGGCGAACGCGTCCTGGCGAACTGGGAGCAGTCGCTGGGCGACTTCGTCCGCGTCATTCCAAAGGATTACAAGCGGATGCTGGAGCAAATCCGCCATGCCGAGGAGGCGCAAGGCCTGAAGGGCGACGAAGCCCTGCTGGCCGCCTTCGAGGCCAATATGAGAGAGCTGGCGCGAGTCGGAGGCAACTAAGCCTCTGGCGATGCAGCCGGCCGGCATGCAAAGAGCCGCTAGCCCGATTATGGGCTGGCGGCTCTTTGTTTAAGCTTATAAACATTGTTATGCTTTGAATGTAAGATACTATTCATGTTATTGATTGTGAAATACATTGGCATAGAGTAAAAAAACTTCAGCCCGGTTGTCGGACTGAAGATTTCTTTTTTAATGCTTTACTGTAACGAAACAGCTGATCCGATAGCTCCAAACAAGAGGAAGAACGATACCCCTGCAAGAATGGAAGTCAAAATCACAAGGAAGAAGAAATGTCGTTCCTTTTCCTTGTTCATGATAGACCGGATTGTATACATGAAGAAAATCATACAGAACGTCATGGAGGCAAGTGCGAGCAGATCCAATGAATTGAGTCTCCCTTCAATAGTTAGTAATTATAGTTTGTCCAAGAAAATGGACTTGCAGCCGCATCAGGGAATTGATCATAATTAATAGCATTAGAAATACCGATTGATGGAGTTGGCTGGAACGAGAGGGTTCCATTAAAGGCTCCAAACTTATGGAAATAGGATCCTACTGCAGAAGTGGATTCGGTTGTTCCTGACTTGTTACTATATTTCCCGATTTTTATTCTTCCCCAACCCTTATGCGTGTTGACTACATAAGAAAGATTATTGTAGTAAAAGAAGTCCTTAATGTCATATTCCCAACCAACGCCTGTTGCAGCTTTCCAATCTCGATAACCAAATACATTACCGGTCGAGTAGTCTCTTGTTTCGTTTCTTACACTATTATAGCCCGTGGCTCGATAAGAGTAGACTGCAGACTCAGGATAGGCATCAAAATCATCTGTCCACGCAATCCCAAACTTGTCTTCTAAAGCGTAGTCAGGATTATTCTTCCAAGTCCAATTAAAATCAAGTACAAATTCATTTTTACCTTTAGTAGGGGTAGTAACCTTGGAGGCAACCAATGTTCTGGTCCAGTTTCCAGTCGTTAAGAATGGCACAATTAAATTTTGTTGCAAGCTCTCCACAGCCATACTGTTTTCAAAAGAGTGACTGGAGTAGACAAGTTTTTCGGTAGCTATGTACTCTTTTTGAGATTCATCCAACTGGTTAATGATTTCCTGAGGATATTTTGCTTCAAGGAGATATTGGTTTACGTCAGACTGGATTACCGATGGATTAGCAAAACTTATACTTCCAAAAGCACTCGTTAAATATGAAATAGCTACTAACGAAGCGGCAAACTTGATTTTCGATTTAATTTTCAAAATATCACCTTTTCTTCATTTTTTATAACATCTTTATGGTAATTGAGGACAATAATTAAATCCACAGGTACATGATGGTAATTAAGAGGATATTTTTAAATAAGACGGATTGTCAAGCTAAGTGCGACACCTCATCCATGAAGGCTTCGTGAGCGGAGTTCCAGCCCAAACATTTTCTCGGGCGATCGTTGATGAGGCGCAAGGCTTCGTCTAGTTGCGCCTCTGTTACCGTGGCGAAGTCGTGCCCCTTCGGAAAGAACTCCCGCAGCAGACCATTGGCGTTCTCATTGGAGCCACGCTGCCAGGACGAGTACGGGTCCGCGAAGTAGACCTTCACTCCGTGGAGCGTTTCCAAGCGTTCGTAGCAGGCGAACTCCTTGCCCCGATCGGTTGTAGCGGTTTGAAAGGTGCCGTCCGGATACCGAGCGGCTACGGTCTGGAAGGCGGCTTCCATCGAAGCGGCCGTTCGATCCGGCATGAGGACGGCCTGATACAATCGCGTCTTGCGCTCGATGAACGTAGCCGCACAAGCCTTGCTCCTGCCTCGGCTCGAAACGACGGTGTCCAGTTCCCAATGGCCAAACGTGCTTCGGGTGCGAACGACCTTGGGGCGCTGGCGGATTGGGGTGCCGACGAGAAAACGTCCGCGTGTCTCGACCGGCTTGCGCCGTTTGCCTTTATGGCGAAGGACGCGTATGTCGCCCGCTAAAAGACGTCCCGCATAGATCCAGCGGTAGATGGTCTTGAAGCAAACAAAGGAATGCCCTGCCGCTCGGCGCTTCTCGGCGATTTGCTCCGGCGACCAAGTCTTCTGCAGCTGCTCATGGAGCTCCTGCGCCAGTTCTGGCGTGTATGAACCGATAGGCACGCAGCACGCTCTGCGCTCTTCGTAGGCCTGCTGCGCGGGCTCAGCCCGGTACACTCCGGATTCACGGCCACGCTTGAGTTCACGCGCAATCGTAGCGTGATGACGGCCCAACTGTTGACCGATCCTGCGGGTCGACCATTTGAGACGATGTAGCGCTTCTAGTTGTCCGCGCTTAGGCTAAAATGGGAGTAGCTCATGTTGGGTTCTCTCCTGTAGATGGTCGTGTGGTAACCTCCATTTTACACGAAGCCCGCATGGGCCTTTTCGTTTTTCTAGGTGTCGCACTTCATATTACAATCCGTCATAACCAAAAGACGGCCGTATCGGCCGTCAATAAGTGTGGGAGGGCCTATCCTGATGGCTGACAAGCCGGCTCCTTGGTGATACAATATGTATCTATACAGGGTGTATCGAGTATGTACCGAGAGACCTTCGAGATGGTAGCGAATGGAGGATAGCTAGCGGTAGAGATAAGCGATGCCTCGGGTTGGGGGGAGAGGCGTTCAGCGCTTTATTTCTTCGAGGTGCGGTTCTGACGGTCCTCCGAAGGAGGCGGCGAGGTTCGTTCCGGAAACAATTCCTTCAGTGCGGCATCGGGCTGCAACCCCAGCTGTTCGAGCACTTGCCTGACGTCCAATACCTTCACAGGAGATTTTGAGCTGCTTTCTGGTTGATGGCTGTTCATTCCTGTACCCCACTCCCATTTCCTATTTAGTTTCTCTATGTACTGGGAACATAGGATAAAGTATATCCGACTGAAGGTGCAAAGAGTGTCGGAATGTGAAGCGGCATTCAGAGAAAAATAAAGGAGTTTTTGTCGAATCAGGACTATTGGATTAATAAATTGTCTTATTTGATTCCTTTCTCCTACTACCCGTTCTTAAAACAACAAAAAAACCCGCCAACGGCAGGTTTGCAAGCATTGCAATATTCCAGATTATCTCATAGACCGGTTCGCCCGAATGAAAGCGATGAACATTTTGGATTCCTCGGGCGTAAGCGGGCTGCCGTCGATGGAGAAGGCGAACTTCTCCAACAGCTCCTGATCGGACAGCTCGATGCTGCCGGCAAACTCCCTGACGTCCGGATCTAGCGTCGCCTCCGGATTGTCGGTTCTTCCCACCAGGTAGTCGATCGAGACCTGATAGATATCCGCAAATTTCGCAAGCGTATCGGTATCCGGTTCACGCCGGTTCTTCTCATAATGACTCAAGGCTGCGCGGGAAATGCCAAGAACCTGAGACGTATGCTCTTGAGTCCATCCCCGGTCTTCCCTCAGACTTGCAAGCCGTGATCCTATGTCCACTTACGTACCTCCTAACTCCCTCTGTATTCAAGTTTAATACGGAAATGCCGCCGCTAAAAGGATTTCTGAGGGCATGATACAAAAAGACGCAATCTTGAAAATTAAGCCTGAAAAGCCCTTGACATGTTACGAATTGTATCGTAAAGTTGGAGATGTCAAAGCGATACAAAACGTATCAATTAGTCATCATTCTTCCCCGCCGGAGCTTTTCTCAAACCTAGGCCCGGAGGCATTTGTCGGAGGTGAACCGTGCTCTTGCGTCGGAATATGGAGACTTCTGCTGGCGTCATTTCCCGAACCGGCAACAGCCGCGCCTTGCTGGCGGAGCTTGCGATTTCCCAGGTCGGCGGAGAACCGGTCCGATCCGGCGTCCGCAAAGTCTTACTGATTCATATGAACGCAAACGAACTGGAATTCTCCACGACGCTCCGATTTCCGGTAAACGACCGGTACCGCCTGTCCTTCCAGCTGAAGCTGGGGGAGAAGAGCATCATCCTCGAAGGCATCGTCGCCTCGCGAGTCAAGCAAGGAAACCTCTATCTGTATGAGCTCCGCATCGCCGGAAGCTCGATCAGCCGCACGGACTGGATCCGGGAGCTGAACGAGTGGCTGCTCCGGCATCAGCCAGCGTTGCCCGAGCATAAAGTCCACTATTTATATCGGAACTGACCACTATACATAACGGGAGGCCCATCACGTGGAGTTGAAAGAGTATCTCAGCATTTTGGCCAAGCGCAAGTGGCTCATCGCCGCGATCGTCCTGCTGGCCTGCGTCGCGACCGGAATCAAGAGCTTCATGTATACGACGCCGATCTACCAGGCTTCGGCCAAGCTCATCGTCAACCAGGCGTTCGATTTTCAGGGAACGTCGATGCTGGATCTAAGTACGATGCAGACCAATATTACCGTCATCAATTCCTACAAAGAAATTATACAGTCTTACGCGATCCTGAACAAAGTATCGACCAACTTCCCCGATCTGAAGATGAGCGCCGATGAGCTGCGCAGCGGCCTCAGCATCGGATCCTCTGCGGAATCCCAGGTCATGGACCTGAGCTTCGTCAGCACCTCCTACCCTCAAGCGGCCAAGGCGGTCAACGCGATCGCAGAAACGTTCCGCACGACCAACCCCGACATCATGAAAGTGGACAACGTCACGATTCTCAACAAAGCCGATGTCGAAGCGGCGGCATACAGCATCAACACCAGCCCGATCGTGCTGATCTTCATCGCATTCGTCGTTTCGTTCATGCTCGCGGTCGGCCTCGTGTTCCTGCTCCACTATCTGGACGACACGATCAAGACGGAGCGCGATATCGAAAAAGAGCTTGAGCTGCCGATGCTGGCGCTCATCACCAAAATCGACAAATACGGCACGCGCTCGAAAAAGCCGTCCGCATCCAAGCCTAAGCCTGTAGGGGAGGGATCATATGCCACGCTCAACCAGTGAATCCAGCCTCGTCACCTATTACGATCCAAAGTCGCCGATCTCGGAAGCGTACCGGACGTTGCGCACGAACATCCAGTTCTCCTCGTTCGATGAAGCGATCCGGGTCATCATGGTCGCCTCGGCCAATCCGGGCGAGGGCAAAAGCACGACGGCCTCCAACCTCGCGGTGACCTACGCCCAGGAAGGCAAAAAAGTGCTGCTGATCGATGCCGATCTGCGCAAGCCGTCCGTGTTCAAAGTATTCCAGGTGTCCAACCGCGTGGGATTATCGACGGTCGTATCCGGCCAATGCCGCGCCGCTGACGCCGTACAGGAGACGCAAGTCGACAACCTGTTCGTCCTGCCGTCCGGACCGGTGCCGCCCAATCCTTCGGAGCTGCTCGCTTCCCAGAGCATGAAGGCGACGCTGGAGCAGTTCAAAGCCGACTATGATGTGGTCATCTTCGATACGCCGCCGGTGCTTGCCGTCACCGACTCGATCATCGTCTCTTCTCTCTGCCAGGGCGTGTTGCTCGTCGTGCATGCCGGCAAAGTGAAAAGCGAGCTGGTGCGCAAGGCGAAGTCCAGTCTGGAGCATGTGAACGCCCGCATCCTGGGCGTCGTGCTCAACAACACGAAAAGCCGTAAAGGCGACAAATACAATTACTACTATTACGGAGCGGAAGCGAAATAAGTTTTCGAGCCTGATGAAGGAATCGTATAGGTAATGCCTACTGAACCTTTATCACTGTAGGCACTCGGCCATACTGTGGGTCCGCTTGCGGACCTTAGACGCGAGTCGTCGATGGTATGGCGTGAGGCGGGGTTGAATGCCCCACTTTACCCTTATGGAGAGGGTAAGCATCAAGAAAAGCCATAAAAACGGGTTATGTTTCGACAGGGGAACGTAGCTCGTTTTTTTGGCATTTCTTCATGTTAGGGCTGAAGAGCCAGAGAGAAAAAGATAAGGATAGGTGATTGCATGAAAAAAGTGCGCAAGGCTATCATCCCGGCTGCCGGTCTCGGAACCCGATTCCTGCCGGCCACCAAGGCGATGCCCAAGGAGATGCTGCCGATCGTCGACAAGCCGACGATCCAGTACATCGTGGAAGAGGCGGTCCAGTCCGGCATCGAAGACATCATTATCGTGACGGGCAAAGGCAAGCGGGCGATCGAGGATCACTTCGACATCGCGTTCGAGCTGGAGCACAGCCTGATGGAGAAGGGAAAGCTCGGCTTGCTGAGCGAGGTGCAGAAATCGTCCAATGTGGACATTCATTACATAAGGCAAAAAGAAGCGAAGGGGCTGGGCCACGCGGTCTGGTGCGCCCGCAACTTCATCGGCGACGAGCCGTTCGCCGTACTTCTCGGCGACGACATCGTCCAGGCGGACGTTCCTTGCACGCGCCAGCTTATCGAGCAGTATCAAGACACGGGGCGCTCCGTCATCGGCGTCCAGACGGTCGGCATCGAGCAAACGGACCGCTACGGCATCGTCGATCCGATCGAGACGTTGGGACGGCTCGTACAGGTGAAGCGCTTCGTCGAAAAGCCGCCGCTGGGAGAAGCGCCTTCCAATCTGGCCATCATGGGGCGATATGTGTTTACGCCGGAGATCTTCGACTATCTCGGCGAGCACAGCATTGGCGCCGGCGGGGAGATTCAGCTGACGGATGCCATTCAGAAGCTCAATGAGCGGCAAGGCGTCTACGCCTATGATTTTGAAGGCAAACGCTACGATGTCGGCGAGAAGCTCGGCTTCATCCTGACGACGATCGACTTCGCGCTCCGCAACGATGAGCTGAAGCACCCTCTCTTGACCGCACTCGAAGAAATGATCAAAGACCATACGAACCAATCCAATATGATCAAGCTGAGGTGACGATACGATGAGCCTGAACCCGAATGGCAAGGAAGCCGAAGCGGTGCTCGACTCGACCTCCTATTACTCTACCTATGCTGCAGAAGCCAAAAGAAGCCTCAGAGGCTACCTGATGATGAAACGAGCAATGGATATCATCGCGGCATCAATCGGACTGCTGCTGCTGCTGCCGGTTTTTATCGTGCTTGCGGTGCTGATCAAGCTGGAGGATCGCAACGGGCCTGTCTTTTTCTCTCAAGAAAGAGTGGGAAAGGGCGAGCGGGCCTTCCGCATGTATAAATTCCGCTCGATGGTCTCCAATGCGGAGGAGCTGCTGCCGCAGCTGCTCGCTCAGAATGAGATCGAAGGCGCCATGTTCAAGATGAAGGATGATCCGCGCATTACGAGGATCGGCCGTTTCATCCGCAAGACGAGCATCGATGAGCTGCCTCAGCTGTGGAACGTGGTCAGAGGCGACATGTCGCTGGTCGGGCCAAGGCCGCCGCTGCCCCGAGAGGTTGCGGAGTATACGCCATATGACAAGCAACGGCTGAAAGTGACGCCGGGCTGCACGGGTCTTTGGCAAGTGAGCGGACGGAACAACCTGAGCTTCAAGGACATGGTGGAGCTGGATGTGAGGTATATCAAAGAAAGGAATTTATTCTTCGATGTACATATTTTGCTTCGCACGCTCAAGGTATTGCTCGGCTCCAAAGATGCTTTTTGAACAAGTTCTCACGGTTGCAGGAGAAGGAGAGATATAGAGATGAAAATAGGTGTGGATGCGCATGTACTGGCTGGAAAGTTCCAGGGAAGCCGGACTTACTTGTTGAATCTGTATCAGGAGGTGCTGAAACAAAGCGATCCTGAGGACTATGTGTTCTTTGGTCATTGGGAGAATGAGGCTTCGCCGCCTTACAGCTCACAATCCAAGTATGTCAACTTCAAGTCCGGTTCTAAAGTAAAACGGCTTACTTACCAATCCCTTCCGCTGCTTAAGGATCATAACATCGATCTGTACCATACTCAGTATATCTCTCCTCTTATGATGCCCTGCGATACTATCTGTACCATCCACGATATTTTATTCGAAACGCACCCGCAGTATTTTTCTAAACAGGAAGTCATTCGCAACAAAATATTGGTGCGCTTCTCGGCGCAAAGAGCGAAGCAGGTTCATACGGTTTCGCAGTATTCAAAAAGCAAAATAGTCGAGCTATATGGCATTCCAGAGCACAAAGTGAAGGTCGTTCCTAACGGAGTTGATCTGACTCGTTTTACTTCGGAAGGGAAGAATGAATCCGCAGGCCTTATTGAGCAAAAATACGGAGTGCGCGACTATATCCTGACCGTGGGCCGTATTGAGCCTCGTAAAAATCATATCGCTTTATTAGAGGCTTATAAGATTTTAATGGAAAAGAATATTAAGGTAGGGCCTCTTGTTATCGTAGGCAAGCCTGATTTTGGCTTCCAGGATTTCTTCAATAGAATCGACGAGCTGCAATTGAAGCCTTACGTCCACATAATTGAATCGGTTGACGATCGGATGCTCCCTCACATTTATAGGGCGGCATCTGTTTTTGTTTATCCGACTTTTGCCGAAGGATTCGGCATCCCGCCCATTGAGGCCATGGCAAGCGGCGTGCCGGTAGTGTCGTCCAATACGACGGCAATTCCGGATGTGATTGGGGATGCGGGCATAATGGTTGACCCGGAGAGTTATTCGGAAATTGCTACGAGCATTGCAACGATAACCAAGAATTCGGAGCTTAAAGAGAGACTCATAAAAAAAGGATTAACTCAGGCGGAGAAATGGACCTGGGAAGCCGCAGCGAAGCATTTCATTCAATCAGTCAAAGATCTGACAACTAAAACTGTTGAGATTGGAAGGTAGTATCATGAAAAGAAGAGTTGCATTCTGCGGAACGAGAGGAATTCCGGCTGCATACGGTGGGTTTGAAACGGCGGTCGATGAAATCACAATACGCTTACAAAATAACGAGTACCAGTGCGATGTCTTTTGCAGATCAATGGAGGATAGAGAACCTGAATTTGTAGACGAAAGAAGAATAATTTTTATAAAAGGTAGTGAAAACAGAAAATTAGATACGTTCATAAGCTCAATCAATACGGGATTATATTTATTGAAAAACAGAAAAGAATATGATTTTGTGTTTTGGTTTAATAATGCCAATTTACCTGGGATTTTTATAACAAGAATTATTGGAATTCCAATGGCTGTAAATACAGATGGTCTAGAGTGGAGAAGAGCTAAATGGTCGTTGCCATTTAAACTCTATTATTTTCTATCTTCGCTTTTTATAAGCTTGATTTGTAAGAATCTTATTTCGGATTCTCAAGGTATAAAAGACTATTACTATAAAAAGTTTAAAAAAAGAACAATCATGATCCCCTATGGAGCGCCTAATCCAATAGAGATTAGAGACCAAAGAAAAGATGAAATTCTACAAGAGTATGCGGTAATGAAAAATAAATACTTTATTCAGATAACAAGATTCGAACCCGACAATTTGCCTTTGAAAGTTATTGAGTCATTTATAAAATCCAAATTATATGAGGATGGGTATCAGTTCTTGTTAATAGGATATAAAGACTCAAATAACTATTCAGAACAGATATTGAAATATGATGGGGGATATGGAGTCCGTGTCCTGAATGCATTATACGATAAAGAAAAACTTCAAGTATTAAGAGAAAATGCATTTAGTTATGTGCATGGGAATTCAGTGGGAGGTACTAATCCAGCTCTTCTAGAAGCAATGACCAGTTCTCAGAGGGTAATGGCGATAGATATTGTGTTTAGTCACGAAGTACTCGGAGAACTTGGTACATACTTTAAGATTGAAAACCTCCATCACAAATTCAAAGAAATATTGAAGTCAGAATCAAATCAAAAGTTACTAAAGCTTTCTGTTGAGAAAAAATATGATTGGAACGATGTGGCTGAAAAATATAAGAATATTTCGCTAAATTGGGCAGCGGTATTGAAAAAAAACAGAGAATATACCTTAGAATCTTAAGGAGAAATCTATGAAAATATGTATGTTATCAAGAGCTTATGTTACTAATTGTTCAGGTGGAATGGAAGACTATACCCAAAAGCTATGTGAAGGTCTTGTAAAAAAAGGGCATGAAGTTACTTTAATCACCTCTAGACATCCGCAAAGTATTCCTCATGAAATTTTTAATGGAGTTGAAATTTTTTATTTAGATAATCCAAGTCCATTATCCTACAAAGGTTTCTTTATTAAAGCCATAATTAAGTATAGAGAATTGGATAAAATTTTTCATTTTGATGTATTGCATAGTCAAAGCTCAGCGGCTTTAGCTTCATTGATCTTTTCAATTAATACCCCACTTATTACAACGATGCATGGCTCCTTAAAAACAGAAACTCAATTAAATCCGAATATTTTTAATAGAAAAAATTCGAAGGAAAAAATACTCACAGTATTAAAGTTGTATAAAAGAATTTTCGTTCATTTTTTAACTAAAATTATGTTGAAAAAATCCAGCGCAATAATTGTGGCTTCTGAGTTTTCTAAAAGAAAATTCTCTAACAAAAAAATAGACCACAAAATAAGGGTTGTTTACCACGGGATTAAAGATGATCTTTTAAAAAGATCAGATAAGATTGAAGCTCGTAAAGCCCTTAAAATGAACTCAGACCAAAAAGTTCTGTTATGTCTGGGAAGAATTGTCCAGGAAAAAGGTATTCAAGTTGTATTAGAGTCTCTAAAGATTTTAGATCAAAAACGGAATGATATTGTACTTGTCATTGTGGGAAAAGGTCCTTTTGAAGACGAGCTAAAAAAGATTGTCGAAAAGATGAGATTAGATAATGTGGTGTTTGCCGGTTTTGTACATGACTCAGATAAATATCTTTACTATAGCGCTGCAGATTTGTTTATCTATCCTGAACTAACCAGTCCAGCGTTTGGCCTTGTTGCTGCAGAGGCAATGGCTTGCGGAACAGCTGTCATATCATCTGATCATGAAGCAACAAGAGAAGTTATTGGCGATCAAAGCTTTTTGTTTACTCCGTCTAATCACGAAGAGTTAGCCATGTTAATTGATGATTACTTTTCAAAGTCTGATAGTGAAAAAGAAAACATAATTAATAATTTTAATCTTAGACAAAAGAAACTTTTTTCTTATGAAAGAATGATTTCCGATACTGAAGAGCTATATAAAAAAATTATATAAAGGGAAGTCCTAACATGTGGATGAGCCAAATCGATAATAGATCCTTTTTAAGATATGTCGGAATTTTATTGGGAATATCTTTGATTGTTTCAACAACTGTAATGGTTACTCCGATAGCTATTATGTTGGCGATAATAACCATTTTATTTATTTTGGAATCATATAATAACAAGATAAATCTTTATATATTGTTTGTGCTGATACCTTTACCAGCTAACATAACTCTTCTAAATCTTGAGCTAAATCTAAGTATACCTTTCCTATTGATTTGTTATTTTATTAAATTGTTCATGAAAAATGATGCTGCTATTATGAAGTTCAATAAGTTCGATTTTCTATCAGTTTCATTTCTAATTATTGGTTTGCTGCCAGCAATAAATAAAGTCGGCGGATTTGAAGGCTGGCTAAATGGCTATGTCAAAGCGTTCATAATACCAGTGGCTATATATTTTTATATCAGAATTTACTACAGGGATTACAATAAGTACGGGCTTCATATTTTATATGCGATAGTTACTTCACTAATTGTATTTAGTGGATATGCATTATTCGAATTCTTTGTGTTAAACCAATCTTCTGTTAATTTTGTTGGTGATTCTGAATATAGGTTAGCTGGAGGAATATTAGGACAAGGAAATGGCTTAGCTATGAATTTAGAAAAGATAATCCCATTCATATTGTTACTAGTGTTGACATCGAAATCCAATAAAAATAACAATGATCAATTCCGAAAAGCTCTAGTGCTAGTTCTTGTTTTTTTTGCATCGGTTCTTTTTTTATCTCTGTCTCGTGGTGGATGGGCATCGATAGTGATTCTAGTCTTTATGGTACTCTTATTATACAAAAAGTTTTTTGCAGTAATAATAGCCTGTATTCTTACAACAATCTCTGTCTTAGTAATTGAACCTATTAGAACTCGATTATTTACAGATGAGTCTACATTATTTTTTCGGACTGATTTATGGGAAATGTCCATAAAGATCTTTAAAGAGAATTTTTTATTTGGCATTCCACTGAATGATTTTGTTTATTATTATGAACAGAATTTTAGAACTGTAGTTTCCTTATCCAGATCGCATAATATCTTATTAGATATTTTGGTTTTCACTGGAGTCGTTGGATTGCTGTATTTTTCGGTGTTATTTTTGAGTGTATTAATTAGTGCCAAGAAGGGATTGAAAAATAATGATGATCCTATTAAGAGGGTTATCATTATTGGTTTTTTGTTTATGATTATAACCACATTTATTCACGGTCAAATTGATAGCCCTATGTTTTCTTATTCAAGGGATGTCTTTGTATGGATAGAATTTGCGCTATTTTCAAATGTGCTCATAAGTAGAGTAGGGCACAATAATGAATAGGCTTTTTAAAAGTATGGGGATATTTTTTGTTATTGCATTGCTCAGTAAGGCGTTTGGTTTTATCAGAGAAGTAGTGATTGCATATTATTTTGGAACATCTCAAGAACTGGATGCTTTTTTAATTGCATCTATGATTCCATTATTATTATTTGATGGAATTGGAGCAGCGTTATCAACAGGATTGATTCCAGTAATGTCAGGATCCAGATTTGAGTCTAAGCATAAGAGGAACGCGTTCTTAAGTTCACTTATGATTGTTTTAACAATATTGCTTTCGTTGCTAACAATTCTATTCATTCTTTTTTCACCTCTTTTGACCAAGCTAATTGCTCCCGGATTTAATATGGAAATGATTCAGGCCGTAAACATGTTTACGAAACTTATGATGCCAATAATAATTTGTTCCGGTATTGCTTACTTAATCATGGCATTTTTGCAGTTCGAGGGTTTCTTTAACGGAGCCTCCATTATGGGGTTCTCTACAAGTATTGCAATGATCTTGTTCGTTATAATTGGATACAACTATTTAGGTGTCAAAACATTGATTGCAGGAACAATTGCAGGATCTATTTTGCAAATAATAATTTTTATTCCGTACCTAAGAAAGTATGATTTTAAATTTGTTTGGAATTTTAAATTATTTGATGCACACAAGAAATTGTTGCTTTTTTCACTTCCTGTATTAGCTGGTTCTCTGATTATTCAAGTCAATATTACAGTTGATCGTATGCTAGCCTCAGGATTAGAGACGGGAAGCATATCTGCTTTAAACTATTCGACAAAGCTTAACACCTTAATCCTAGGTACAACAATTATGGCCCTTTCAACTGTTGTTTTTCCGATTTTCTCCAAACTATGGACTGATCATAAAAAAGACGAGTTTGTATCTCAAATCAGTACTTCAATAAGGGGGATATCTTTCCTTATGGTCCCTCTTTGTTTTTTTCTATCAATTCTTAGTTATCCAATAATTAAATTACTCTTTGGGAGAGGGGCATTTGATGAGCAAGCGACCGAATTAACATCATACGCATTTACATTCTCCATATTAATATTAATTGGTCTCAGTATTAGAGAGATATTAAATAAAGCGTTGTATTCAATGTCGGATACAAAAGGACCACTTACCGGCACACTAATATTAGTAACTATGAATGTTTTTTTAGCGTTCACTTTAGTGCCGATTTTTAAAATTTCTGGGTTGCCTATTGCAACAGCTATTGCTAACTACTTTGCGATTTTAGTTCTTTATTTTTGGTTCAAATATAAGCATGGAATAAACCCATTCAGAAATCTTTGGAACTCATTTTACAAGATCATTATTAGTACATCTGTTGCATGTGCTAGTCTTTTAATGATTAAATATCAAATTTATAACCAGCACGATGGCAGTTTTACAATGATATTAAAGCTGTTTTTAATGATTCTATTTTCGTCAATAGTTTATTTGTTTGTTAACTATGTACTTAATGAACAAACTGCGAAAGGAGTTGCTCTTAAAGCAACTCAGGTTCTAGGAAGGAGACGTGAATCTTTAAATGGGTGATTTAGATATTGTCTGTTTCCCTGGGACTTTATTTGATAAAGCACCGCAAACGAATAGGCAAAGAGTTATGACAGAATTACAAAAACGAGGGAACAGAGTTTATTATATTGAACCACTTAAAAATCCATTCATTCAATTAGCTAAATGGATTCTAGGAGTCAAAAAAGAACAAAAGAATCATCTTTGGTTTAAACGAATCTTTCAGTTTGAAAAAAGGCTCGGTCAATTATGGATTGGTTCAATGATCAAAATTCTTCCTTTAAAGAACCCTAAGATAAGAAGAATTTCTCACTTCTTGAATGCTGTTCATTTAAAAATGAAACTAAAAAAAATGAATGTTACTAAACCGATTTTGTGGATTTATACACCAGATGCGGTTGATTTTATCGATTGGATCGATCATAAGTTAGTAATTTATGATTGTGTTGATGAGTATTCTGCACAGCCTTGGTATGCTGAAGAATTTGGAAGCATAATTGAGAGCGAGAATAAGCTATTAAGAAGAGCTGATTTGGTCTTTACAAGTGCAGAGTTTCTATATGATTTAAAGAAGATGCAAAATAATAAGACGTATTTACTTGAAAATGTAGCGGAATTTGATCACTTTAATCGTGTATTAACGGAAGAGCTGGAACGCCCTTCGGACATCAAATCAATTTCGGGACCAATTCTAGGATTTATAGGGGCGCTAGATAAATATAAGCTTGATTATTCGGCAATCATTCGGCTGGCTCAAGAAAAAAAAGATTGTAATGTAGTACTTATTGGTCCTCATAGCGAGGCTGAAAAATCAACGAATTTGGATGATTTAAAAAAGGTGGAGAATATATTTATTCTTGGTCCGCGCGATTATGAGGTTCTGCCAAACTATATAGCAGCTTTTGACGTTTGTCTAATTCCATATAATGAAAATGAGTATACCAAAGGTTGTTTTCCATTGAAATTTTTCGAGTACTTAGCTACAGGGAAACCAGTTGTAACTTTAGGTTTGCCTACATTAAAAAAGTTCTCCCAATACCGAGTTTATGCTGAAACTTTCAATGAATTTCGAGAACTGGTGAATGTCCACCTAAATAATCAAAGTAATCACGATCAATTGCAAATACGAGTAAAGTTAGCTAAAGAAAATACTTGGAGTACGAAAGTTGACAAAATGGAGAAGATTATTGATGAGAACACGAGTCTGCAAACGAGTATAGGGCAACCATATCCACTAGTTCCTTTAAGGAGTGTTGAAAAATGAAAGGCATTATTCTCGCCGGAGGAACCGGCTCCAGGCTTTACCCATTGACTAAGGTGACGAACAAGCACTTGCTTCCAGTCGGGCAGTATCCGATGATCTACCATTCGATCTACAAACTTAAAGCGGCTGGAATTGACGACATCCTCATTGTCACGGGACGTGACCATATGGGCGATGTCGTTAATCTTTTAGGCAGCGGATACGAGTTCGGCGTGAGCTTCTCCTATAAAGTCCAGGATCAGGCTGGGGGCATCGCGCAAGCGCTTGGCCTGGCACGGAGCTTCATCGGTTATGATCCGATGGCGGTCATTCTGGGGGACAACGTTTTCCAGGACGATATGAAGCCGTTTGTGGACAACTTCAAGAAACAAGGCAACGGAGCGAAGATTCTGCTGAAGGAAGTTCACGATCCGGAGCGGTACGGAGTAGCCGAACTGAACGGCTCGCACATCGTTTCCATTGAGGAGAAGCCGAAGCAGCCGAAAAGCAGCATGGCGGTCACGGGCATCTATATGTACGACAATAACGTCTTCGACATCGTCAAGGAGCTGAAGCCGTCCGGTCGCGGAGAACTGGAAATCACCGACGTCAACAACGCCTATATCCAGCAAGGATTGCTGACGTACGATGTGCTGAGCGGCTGGTGGACCGATGCGGGCACGCATGAGTCTTGGGCCAATGCGAACGAGCTGGTCCGTCATGATGCGTTCGACCTGAACTTCGGGCGCAAGCTCACGACGGTATAAAGGAGCCGACCCATGAATCTCATCGAGACAAAGCTTCCCGGAGTCCTGATTGTAGAGACCGACGTGTTCGGCGACAATCGGGGCTTTTTCACGGAGAGCTACAATGAGCAGAAATTCCGGGAAGCCGGAATCGAGCATGCTTTCATCCAAGACAATCATTCCCTGTCTCAGGAAGCCGGCACGCTGCGCGGCCTGCACTATCAGCTCGCTCCCAAGGCACAGACCAAGCTGGTCCGATGCGTAAGCGGAGCTATCTATGATGTGGTCGTTGATCTGCGTCGGCAGTCGCCGACGTTCGGCCAGTGGCAAGGCTTCATCTTGAGCGAGTCGAACAAGCGCCAGCTGCTCGTGCCGAAGGGCTTCGCCCATGGCTTCTGCACGCTCGCAGCCCATACACAGGTCATGTACAAGGTGGATGAATACTACTCCAAAGAGCATGACCGCGGCATCCGCTGGGATGATCCTGAGCTTGGCATTGACTGGCCGACACAGCGTGTGGTCCTGTCCGACAAGGATCGGCAGCATCCCGGCCTGCAGGAAGCGGAACATCATTTTTGACCCCAAGGAGATGTAGAGAGATGAACCTACTGGTAACGGGTGGCGCCGGCTTCATCGGCAGCAACTTTATTCGGCATATGAAGGAAGAGCATCCGGAGTACACGATTGTGAACCTCGACAAGCTCACCTACGCGGGGAATCTGGATAATCTGAAGGATTTGGAGAACGACAGCGGCTATCACTTCGTCAAAGGCGACATCTGCAACGAGGCGCTGGTTCGCCACCTCCTCCGCAACCACGCGATCGACGCGATCATCAACTTCGCCGCTGAGTCCCATGTGGATCGCAGCATCAGCGATCCCGGCATTTTCGTCACGACGAATATCTCGGGCACGCAGGTGCTGCTGGAGGCTGCCCGAGCCTACGGCATTCAGAAATACATCCAGATTTCGACGGATGAGGTATATGGGTCTCTTGGGGCGACGGGCTACTTCACCGAAGAGACTCCGCTTGCTCCGAACAGTCCGTATTCCTCCAGCAAGGCCGGAGCTGACCTGCTCGTTCGCGCCTACCATGAAACCTACGGCATGAACGTGAACATCACCCGCTGCTCGAACAACTACGGCCCTTACCATTTCCCGGAGAAGCTGATCCCGCTCATGATTACGCATGCGCTGGATGAACAGCCGCTCCCGGTCTATGGCGACGGGCTGAACGTGCGCGACTGGCTGCATGTGCGCGATCATGCGGCGGCGATCGATCTGGTGCTCCATCAAGGCAAACCCGGCGAAGTCTACAACATCGGCGGGCATAACGAGCGGACCAATATCCAGATTGTCGAGCTGATCCTGGAGCGTCTCGGCAAATCCAAGGAGCTGATCCGCTATGTGGAGGATCGCCTGGGACATGACCGCCGCTACGCGATCGATCCGGCCAAGCTAGAGTCCGAGCTCGGCTGGAAGCCGAAGCATACGTTCGAGACCGGCATCGTCGAGACGATCGACTGGTATCTTGGTAACGAATCCTGGTGGCGGGACATCCAATCCGGCGAGTACCGGAACGCTTATGACAACCGCTTCAGGCAGCCGGTCCATGGATAAGCGGAAGGTCATCGTAACCGGGGCAGGAGGCCAGCTCGGCCGAGATCTGGTTTTTTTGCTGAATGAAGAAGGATACGAGACGTTCGGGCTGACCCGCTCCGAACTGGACTTTTCGAAGCGGGAAGAGGTGGACCAGATCGTGTCCCTCTTGAAGCCGGACATCATCATCCATAGCGGAGCTTATACCAAAGTCGATCAAGCCGAATCGGAGCCCGACGTCGCGCACCAGGCAAACGGGAATGGCGCGGGCTACATCGCGGCAGCGGCGGAACGCATCGGCGCGAAGCTGGTCTATGTGAGCACCGATTACGTGTTCGACGGCACCGCCTCCCAGCCGATCCCCGAATCTGCCGCGACGAATCCGGTCAACGTCTACGGAGCTTCCAAGCTGAATGGCGAGGAGAAGTCACAGGCTCATTCCAGCCGCTGCTTCATTGTCCGGACCTCTTGGGTGTATGGACTTCATGGAGCCAACTTCGTCAAAACGATGCTCAATCTTGCTCGTCAGGGCAAGCCGCTCTCGGTCGTGGACGACCAAGTCGGCAGCCCGACGTTTACTCGGGATCTGGCCGCTTGCATCCTGCAGTTGGTCGAGACGGAGAGATACGGCATCTATCATGTCGCGAACTCAGGCGTCTGCTCGTGGCATGAATTCGCGCAAGCGATCTTCGAGGAAGCAGGGCTGAAGGTTGAGCTTAAGCCGGTGTCCAGCGAGCAGTTCATCCGTCCGGCTCGGCGCCCGGCTTATTCGGTGCTTGAGCAGCGAGCGCTTAGAGAGAATGGATTTCCTGGCATGCGGCATTGGAGGGAAGGCCTGAAGGAATTTGTACGACTGGAATCCGAGGAGGTTGACCATGAAAACTATATTGCTATCCGGGGGCTCCGGTAAGCGCCTCTGGCCGCTGTCCAACGATCTCCGGTCGAAGCAATTCCTGCCGCTGCTGAAGAGGGAGGACGGAGCGGCCGAGTCGATGGTCCAGCGAGTATGGCGGCAGCTGGAGCAAGCGGGACTGGCAAACGGCAGCTACATCGCGACCAGCCGCTCGCAGGTCGAGGTGCTGCAAAGCCAGCTCGGGCATGAGGTGCCGATCATCGTGGAGCCGGAACGAAGAGACACCTTCCCGGCGATCGCGCTCGCGGCGACTTATCTGTACTCGATTGCCGGAGTGCCCCTGGATGAGATCATCGCAATCATGCCGGTCGATCCGTATGTGGACGACGCCTTCTTCGATGTCGTCAAGTCGCTGGAGCCAGCGGTGGCCGCGTCGGATGCCGAGCTGGCGCTGATCGGAGTCGTGCCGGATCATCCATCGGAAAGCTTCGGTTATATCGTCCCGACCGCCGCCCCCATGCCGCTCGGCCTTAGACAAGTGAATAGCTTCAAGGAAAAACCCCGAAGGGAAGAAGCGCTGGCTCTCATGGAGCTGGGGGCGCTTTGGAACTGCGGGGTTTTTGCGTTCCGGCTGGATCTCATGATCAACCTGCTCATCTCGATGAACCTGCCGATCCAGTACGACGAGATGGTGAAGCAGTACCGCAGGCTGCCCAAGAACAGCTTCGACTATGAGGTCGTGGAGAACTTGAAGCGGCTGGTGGTCACGCCGTACAGCGGCGTGTGGCGCGATCTCGGCACATGGAACATGCTGACGGGCGAGATGACGGAGACGGTCGTCGGCAAAGGCATCGTCACCGAGGACTGCCGCGATACGCATCTGATCAACGAGCTGGACATCCCGATTACGGTGATGGGCGTGTCGGGCCTCGTCGTCGCGGCCAGCCCCGACGGCATCCTTGTCTCGGAGAAGGCGGCCAGCTCCCGCATCAAGGACGTGAACGGCAGCCTCGAGCAGCGCCCGATGTTCGAGGAGCGCCGCTGGGGCTCGTACAAGGTCGTCGACTATGTGAAGTACGACGACGGGCGGGAGGTGCTGACGAAGCGGATCCGCATCGCGGCCGGCAAGAACCTCAGCTATCAGTACCATCAGCGGCGCAGCGAGGTATGGACGGTGACGTCCGGAGAAGGCGAGCTGATCCTGGACGGCAAGCAGCAGCGGCTGCTGCCGGGCGATGTCGTGCTCGTGCCGGCCGGCATGCTGCACAGCGTCCGCGCCGTCCGCGAGCTGGAGATCATCGAGGTGCAGAGCGGCTCGGAGCTGGTGGAGGAAGACATCGTGCGGCTCTGCCTGCACTGGGAAGACATTATGAGCTACGTGCAGCCTATCGGATAAGGAGCGGATAGAGAGATGAAACTTGCTGTGATCGGGACCGGCTATGTCGGTCTGGTGTCGGGAGTATGCTTCGCCGAGCTGGGCAACGACGTGATCTGCGTCGACAAGCTCGAGGACAAGATCGCCAAGCTGCAGGCGGGAGAGGTGCCGATCTACGAGCCGGGCCTGAAGGAGCTGATCGCCTCCAACGCGGCGGCGGGACGGCTTCGCTTCACGACGGACCTGCCGTCGGCGGTGAGGGCGGCGGATATCGTCATCCTGGCTGTTGGCACGCCGTCGCTGCCGAGCGGCGAAGCCAATCTGAGCTACATCAAGCAGGCGGCCAAGGAGATCGGCGAGTCGCTCGACGGCTACAAGATCATCGTGACGAAAAGCACGGTGCCGGTCGGCACAAACGAGAAGGTCGGCGCGATCGTCTCGGAGCATACGATCCATTCCTTCGACATCGCGTCGGTGCCGGAGTTCCTGCGCGAGGGCTCGGCGATCGCCGACACGCTGAATCCGGACCGGATCGTGATCGGGACGGACAGCGGCATCGCGCGGGAGCGGCTGAGCGCCCTGCACCGTCCGCTGACGGACAACATCCTGCTGACGGACATCCGCAGCGCGGAGATGATCAAGTACGCCTCCAACGCGTTCCTCGCGACGAAGATCAGCTTCATCAACGAGATCGCCAACATCTGCGAGAAGGTCGGCGCGGACGTGACCCGCGTCGCCGAGGGCATGGGACATGACCGGCGCATCGGCTCGTCGTTCCTCAAGGCCGGCATCGGCTACGGCGGCTCCTGCTTCCCCAAGGATACGGAGGCGCTCATCCAGATCGCGGGCCATGTGGACTATGAGTTCAAGCTGCTCAAGTCGGTCGTCGAGGTGAACCGCGATCAGCGGTTCGGCGTCATCCGCAAGCTGGAGGCGACGCTCGGCGAGCTCGCCGACAAGACGGTCGCCGTCTGGGGCCTCGCGTTCAAGCCGGAGACGGACGACGTGCGGGACGCGCCGGCGTTCGAGATCATCCAGACGCTGGTCGACTCCGGCGTCCGGGTGCGCGCCTACGATCCGGTGGCGCAGGACAACTTCAGCCGTCAGCTCGATCATCCTCGCGTGGACTACTGCGCCAGCGCGGAGGAGGCGGCGGCAGGAGCGGACGCCCTCTGCCTGCTGACGGAGTGGAAGGAGTTCCGCGAGTTCCCGCTCGCCCGGCTCGAGACGCTGCTGCGCCGTCCCGTGCTGATCGACGGCCGCAACCAGTTCACGGAGGAGGAGCTCGCCGGCACGTCGTTCGTTTATTACTCGGTCGGCCGTCCCAATCTGAGCAAGGGCGTCCGCGAGCAGAGCCCCGCTCTGCAATTTTAGCAAGAGGCGGCTGGCCGCCGGAAAGGAGGCGAGGATTCCATTGAAGCCGAGCGAATCGATGCAGCTGCTGGACCGGATCTATGAGCGATCCGAGAACGAGCCTTGGGAGGAGGAGAGCTGGAGGCGGGCTTGGGCGGATATCCGCGACTCCTTTACCGGCAGCCAGTTCTACCATCTCCTTCAGGAAAGGGGCTTGCTCCAGGAAGCTCCCGCCTGGCTGCAGGCCGAGCTGAAGGCGGAGTCCGAGCGCATCCTGTTCCAAAACATGCTGATCCGCGCCGAGCAGAAGAAGCTGTTCCGCGCGTTCGAGCAGGAGGGCATCCCGCTCGTCCCGCTCAAGGGCATCCGCATGGCGGAGCGCTTCTTCGGCCACTTCGCGGCGAGGCCGACGACGGATCTCGACGTGCTCGTCCGTCCCGAGGATCTGCAGCGCGCGTCGGCGCTGCTTCGGCGGCTCGGGTTCGAGGACGGCGAGCAGCTGGACGACGATCATTTCCACCTGCTGTTCAACAAGTTCTACGACAACCCGATGTTCCCGTTCCTGGCCGTCGAGCTGCACTGGAGCCTCCTCCGCTCGCACGGGCATGAGACGGACGTGGAGGCGCTGTGGAGCCGCACGGCTCCGCTGGACGGCAGCCCGTGCCTGCGCGAGCTGAACGACGAGGACACGCTCTACCACGTCTGCCTGCATGCGTTCAACCATCATATGTCGTCGCTGAAGTACATCGTGGACATCGCGCAGGTGATCGACCGGACCTGGGATACGGTGTCCTACGAGTCGCTGCTCGCCAGGGCCCGGCGAGACGGCAATCTGGCGAAGCTGACGGCGGTGCTGTCGCTCGTTTACCGCCTCTGCCCGTCGCTGCAGTGGGTGAAGCCGCTCGATCGCCGGCGCCGCTGGCCGTTCTGGAGCGAGCGCCTCCTGCGCGAGGCCGGGCTCGGCATCAAAAGCCGGCGGTACTATCTGTTCCGCTTCGCCTCGATCTTCGTCACGTACGACAAGCCGTCCGCGATGCTCCGCCATATCCAGTATCTGTTCCTGCCGCCCGCGGATTACGCGCGCTCCCAGTTCCGGGAGGATAAGGGCGGCTCTTTGCTGTCCCTGTACACCCGAATCTACCGGCTGCGGCTGAAGCATCTGCTCAGCAGAAGGCCGCGCGCCGGCGCGAAGGAGCTTGACACCCCATGAGCCTGATTCAGAAACGGGCGCTGATCGCCGTCCTGTCCATCCTGCTGGTGGCGGCGCTGTCGGTCGGCGGCTTCGCCTGGTATTTCTACAGCTCGATCAAAGGCACGGCCCACAAGGTCTACGAGCCGACGCAGCGGCCGGTCTACGTGAGCAAGGATCCTGCCGTCGAGGAAGAAGCGGTGCCGTCCGACAACCTGCCGTTCACGGTGCTCGTAATGGGCGTGGACGAGCGGCTGAACGACGTCGGACGCACCGACACGCTGATGCTGCTCGCGGTCAATCCGCAGAAGAGCGACGTGCTCATGCTCAGCATTCCGCGCGATACGCGCACGACGATCATCGGCCGCGATACGGAGGACAAGATCAACCACGCGTATGCCTTCGGCGGCGTGAACATGGCCGTGCAGACGGTGGAGAGCTTCCTCGACTATCCGGTGGACTACTACGTGAAGGTCAACATGGAAGGCTTCGAGAAGATCGTCGACCTGCTCGGCGGCGTCGAGGTGGACAATTCGTTCGCCTTTACGATCGACGGCCAGACGTACGAGAAAGGCAAGCTGAAGCTGACCGGTGAGCAGGCGCTGCTGTACTCGCGCATGCGCTACGACGATCCGCGGGGCGACTTCGGCCGGCAGAACCGCCAGCGCGACATCATCCAGCAGGTGATGAAAAACGCGCTCACGATCAGCAGCCTGACCAAGGCGAGCGGCATGCTCGAGCAGATCGGCAGCAACGTGAAGACGGACATCTCGTTCGACACGATGAAGGACCTGCTGGTGAACTATCGGCCGAAGATCGAGAAGATCACGCAAAAAGAGGTCAGCGGCCAAGGCACGCGCATCGGCGGCATCTACTACTATATCGTTGATCGGGCGGAGCGGGATCGGCTCCACGCGATGATCAAGGAGCATCAGCAGCAAAGCAAGCCCGTGC
Source organism: Paenibacillus sp. B01 (assembly GCF_009649995.1). NCBI lineage: Bacteria > Bacillati > Bacillota > Bacilli > Caryophanales > Paenibacillaceae > Paenibacillus > Paenibacillus sp. B01. The sequence goes on from NZ_CP045802.1 coordinate 1,542,973, forward strand.
TCCATTGACGGGCGGATCGCCCGAACCGGGCATGAAGGAGAGAGCGCCGCATGGCAAGCAAAAGCGTGGACGGGACCGCGAGCGGCTCCCGGAACCGGCCTGCGGCCGGACGCGGCACGGCGGCGGAATCGGCAGGCCGGATCGGAGCGGCTCCCGGCTCCGGACGCGGGACCGTGGCGGCAGGACGGCGTCCCGCCGCTCCGCCAAGCGCGGCGATGCCGCCTCGCCGGAGCCGGACAAGAGCCCTTTTGTGGGGCTGCCTGCTGTCGTGGCTGCTGCTGATTTTCGTTTTTTCCAGCCAGTCGTATCAGACCCAGTCGATCAAGCCTGCGCTGGAGCGCAAGCTGGATGCGGAGACGGCGCAGAAGTGGCTGCCTCCGATGTCGTTCCATTACAACGGGCAGCTGTACATGCCCTCGTTCAACCCGTATGACGTAATCGAGTTCCTGTTCCGCAAAGCGGCCCATCTGTTCGTCTATGCCGTGCTGGCGGCTCTGGCCTGGGCGCTCGCCCGGCTGTACCGCGTGACGCCCGGCTTGTCGGCGTTCATCGCGCTGTCGCTGACGGCGCTGATCGCATGCCTGGACGAGTACAACCAGCAATTTTCCCTATCGCGTACCCCCAACCCCGAGGACGTGCTGATCGATTGGATCGGCGGCTGCCTCGGGGTGGTGCTTCTATACCTGGTCTCGAAGGCGTTCCGCAGGTCTAACCGCTCGTCCCGGCTCATATCCTAAGGCACGTTATGGGACGAGGAGGGAGCGGATGTTCCGGAGAAAGAGAAGGCTGCCGATTGGCGGACTGCTGCTTGCGGCTTGCTTGGCCGCGCTGCTGTGGCTGACGGTGCGCTCTGCTGCGGGATGGCTCGGAGGCGGCGTCGATTCGGGGGGCGCCCGCGAAGTCGTGTCGGATTTCTACACGATGGAGCGGGAGGGCAACTTCGGAGGGTCCTGGGAACTGTTCCACTCTCAGATGAAGGAGCATTTCGCCAAGGACAGCTATATCCAGAAGCGAGCCCATGTGTTCATGCAGGACTTCGGCGTCGATACGTTCGGCTTCGAGCTCGGCGAGCTTGAGGAAGTCGGCGCTTGGCGGATGGGTGGGGACCAGCCTCTGCTGGAGGAGGTGTTCGCCGTGCCGGTCACGATGACGTATCTCAGCAGCTTCGGGGCGTTCGAGATCAGGCAGGACGTATTCGTCGCGCAGGAGTCCGGTGAATGGAAGGTCCTCTGGTCATATCAAGGGGAATCCGACAAGGAATAACCTTGACATGATACAAAATGTATCGTAAATTGAAGAAAGCGAGGTGGTTTCCATGAAGGCTTACAACCCGCCCAAAGTCATCATGCACGAACAGGTCGAATTCGGCACCGTGAACATCAGCAACAATTTCTTCTATCGCTGGTGCAAGCAGTTCAACTTCCGGCCGTTCATCTGCAGGCTGTTCTTTGGTTCTGGGAGCGTAGGCGGGGGACACGGCTTCAACGAGCCTTTCTCCGGCATCAAGGGAACGCCGAAGTGACGGCCAGTCCCGGCTGAAAACGAGGTGAAGCAGCGTGATCAAGACCTATTCCGCACCTAGAGTGCTCGTCCATCAGGCGGTTGAGTTCGGCACCGTCAATATCAGCAATAATTTCTTCTATCAGTGGTGCAAGTGCTACAACTTCAAACCGTTCATCTGCCGGCTGTTCTATGGCAACATCGGCCCGAGCGGAGGAAAAGGCTTCTCGGCGCCGCTTGACCATCTGGAAGGCTGGACGCCGAAGAAGTAGCAGACTCAGCATATCCGGATGAGGTGGGTGTCGATGAAGCCGTATTGCGCTCCTGCCGTGCTCGGCCATCAGTCGGTCGAGTTCGGCACGGTCAACATCAGCAATAATTTTTTCTACAAATGGTGCAAAAGCCAGAACTTCGCGCCGTTCATCTGCCGGCTGTTCTACGGGCCGGGCGGACCGGGAGGTCCATGCGGCTGCGGAACGAAGCCGCTCGGCTACCTGGACCGCTACGACGGCGCCAAGTAGGCGCCGTTGCAGGCGGACGAGCGTGGAGGCGTGCGGAGCGATTGGAAGCGTGCAAGCCCGCCGCAAGGCGGGCGGAGCGAGGTCGAAGCGTGCAGGCTCGACGCAAGGCGAGCGGAGCGAGGTCGAAGCGTGCAAGCCCGCTGCAAGGCGGGCGGAGCGAGGTCGAAGCGTGCAGGATGGCGGGAAGCTGCCGCCGAGCAAGCGCAGGCAGACTCGAAGAGGGGAACGGGCCTATGGCCGTTCCCCTCTCTCGGGTCGGCGTTGCGGCGAATTGTCACATATGGGGTGATACAATATGTATCTATATCAAGCAAAAGTAGGCCACCATCGCATCCGGTTCGAAGTGCAGACCGAGCATCTGAAGGAATGGATCGCCGCGAGGTTCCCGGAGGATCGGGACGAGCTGGCGGCGCTGCCGGTCGGGAGCGGCGAGGCGGCAGTCGAGGCGGCTGCGGGTGAAGCGAGCGAGAGCGAAGTGGTGGCGGCGTTGGCATCGACGGAAGCGGCAGGGGCCAAGGCGGTGCTGTACATAACGGATTTTTACGGCTCGATGTACGACGAGGGTCCGGTCGAGATCGAAGCGGACGGCGACACGGTCGTGTACTCGCGCAAGGATTACCGGATGGAGACGTCGGCGGACTATTCGAGCGTGAAGCTGCAAGTATTCGACGATCTGGCTCTGAAGCATGCGCTCATCAACTGGTACAGCGCATGGCTGATCCATCGCCGCGAGGGGCTGCTCGTGCATAGCTCCTGCGTCGTGGACGGCGGCAAGGCGTGGATGTTCGTCGGGCATAGCGGAGCGGGCAAATCGACGGCGGCCGAGCTGTCGGCGCCGCGGCCGATTCTGTCGGACGAGGCGACGCTGCTGCTGCTGGATGCGGACGGCGGCGTGACGATCCACGACTCGCCGCTGCGCAGCGAGAACGAAGAGCGCGGCGAGGCCGATGCCAGTCCGCTCGGCGGCGTTCATTTTCTCGTGCAGGCGGAGGAAGTGCGGCGAGAGCCGGTGGGCAAGGTCGAGGCGCTGATCGGCCTCATGGACAAGGTGTTCTATTGGAAGCACAGCAAGCCGGAGACGGCCAAGATGATCGCGGTCTGCCGCGAGGTCGTGCAGCGCGTGCCGGCGTATGAGCTGCATTTTCAAAAAAACGATTCATTCTGGGAGGTCATCTCATGACAGTGCTGGCAAATCAGCTCCTGAAGCGGCAGGAATCGATCGAAACGGCGGAGCTCGACGGCGAATGGGTGCTGCTCGATCTGGAAAGCCACTCGATCACGAAGGTGAACGAGATGGGCGGCTACATATGGGAGCTGCTCGAGGCATGCCCGACCATCTCGCAGCTGACGGAGCGCGTCGCCTCGGAGTATGCGGCGGATCCGCTGCAGGTGCAGGCCGACGTGGAGGCGTATGTAGCGGAGCTCATCCGCGTAGGGCTGATCGTGCATGAATAGTCCGGCGGGCAACCTGGCCCCCATGGTGGCCGCCTTGATTCAAAAGCGCGGCGCCATGGAGCTGACCTCCTTCGGCATGAGCATGTATCCCTTAATCCGGGAAGGCGACGCAAGCCGCTTCGTGCGCGTCCGCGCGCGGGACCTGGAGGTAGGGGATGTATGCTTGTTCGTAAGCGGCAGCGGCATCCTGACCGGGCATCGCCTGGTCGAGATCCGCGGCGAGGGCGCCGGCCGTCAGTACGTGTTCCGCGGGGACACGAGTTATGTCGCCGACGACCCGGTCGGCCCCGAGGCGATCCTCGGCCTCTGGACCGGCGTCCGCCGAGCTCGGCGCGGCGGAGGAGCGGGCGTGGCGAGGATCGCGGCAGCTGGGGCTGGCGCGGCGAAGGAGGCGGCGGCCGATGCCGCTGGCGCAAGGGCCGCGGAGGGAGCGGGAGCTGCGGTTGGGGCTGGTACGGCGAGATCCGCAGAGTCGGAGGCCGATGCGGATGACGCAAGGGCCGCGAAGGGAGCGGTAGCCGCGGTTGGGGCTGGTGCGGCGAGATCCGCGGAATCGGAGGCCTATGCGGATGGCGCAAGGGCCGCGAAGGGAGCGGTAGCCGCGGTTGGGGCGGCAGGAGCGGCGCCATCAGGCACGGGCAGCCGTGCCGCTGAATTCGGCGGCAAGTGGATCACGCCGAAGCATTGGCAGGCGCGGCTGCTGCGCTGGCTCGTGCTGCACTATCCGTTGACGCGCAAATTTACGCGCAAGCTCGGCACCTGGAGCATGTCCCGCAAGCCGATGTACCGCGCGGCTTCGCGTTGACGAAGACAGCGCGCCGATGCGCGGACGGGACGAGCGAATAGGCTCGAACGAGAGTCCAAGCGCCCAAGTTGCTCGGAAGACCCGGGTTAGTCTGCTCGAACAGATGCCCCAGCGTCGGAGTTGCGCGGAGAAACCGAGTAACTTGGCTCGAACAGGAGCCCCAGCGTCGGAGTTACGCGGAGAAACCGAGTAACTCGGCTCGAACAGGGGCCTCAGCGCCGGAGTTGCGCGGAAAACCCGAGTAACTCGGCTCGAACAGATGCGGCAGCGACGGAGTTGCGCGGAGAAACCGAGTAACTCGGCTCGAACAGGAGCCTCAGTGTCGGAGTTGCGCGGAGAAACCGAGTAACTCGGCACGAACAGATGCCCCAGCGTCGGAGTTACTCGGAAAACCCGAGTAACTCGGCTCGAACAGATGCGCCAGCGTCGGAGTTGCGCGGAGAAACCGAGTAACTCGGCTCGAATAGGGGCGTCCCAGGAGGCATTAAGTCGAAGAAATCGAGTTAGTAGGGTTCGAGTTGGGCATCCAGCAGGTATTAACTCGAAAAAATCGAGCTAATGTGCTCTAACGCGGGCTCCCGAAGGGCATTAAGTCGAAAAAATCGGGTTGCAGGAGCCCGGAGGAGCGAGTCACAGGCTGTAACCCGAAAAAATCGGGTTGCAGGAGTGCGGAGGAGCGAATCGGGGGCTGCAACCCGAAAATGTCGGGTTGCAGGAGCCCGGAGGATCGAGTCAGAGGCTGCAACCCGAAAATGTCGGGTTACAGGAGCCCGGAGGAGCGAATCGGAGGCTGTAACCCGAAAAAATCGGGTTGCAGGAGCCCGGAGGCGCGAATCGGGGGCTGCAACCCGAAAATGTCGGGTTGCAGGTCTGAACGCGAGGTATCGTGGCATCAGCGAGGCGATAGCGGAGGAATGCTAGCCGCTGGGCAGAGCAAGGAGCAAGCGAAGTAGCGTGGCGGTGATGAGAGGGGGCGTGCAGTGCCAGCGGAGCGACGGTCTGACTAGCACGGAACGCTAGCAAGCAGCGCTAGCACGCAACGCTAGCAAGCAGCGCTAGCAAGCAACGCTAGCAAGCAACGCTAGCACGGAGCGCTAGCAAGCAGCGCTAGCACCAACACTAGCGACTTAGGACAGCAAGGAGGCGGAGGGCATGGCGTACGGCAAGGCAGGCAGAGGCGGCGGCAGACGTAAGGCGGTCGAGCCGACGGATGGTGAGCGAACGGGAGGCGATGGAGCGGCTGCGGCGCTGAGGCAGCGGCTGGCCGATGGCTGGCTGCGGCTTGGCGCGGACATCAACGAAGCGCGGCAGTTCCAGCGCTATGAGCTCGTGTTCACCGACCGCGAAGCGGCGGTGATCGACGAGCAGGGCCGTCTGCAGCGGCGCTTCCCGAAAGGCACGATCGACGAGATCGAGCTGCGGGAAGGCGTCGCAGGAGGCGCGCTCGTCCTGCTGACACGCGACGGCATGCGCGAGGGGGCGCGCTTCACGCTTCCGCATCTGGAAGCGTACCGCATCGCCATGCCGCGCATCGCCGCATGGCTCGAGGAGCCGCTCCCGGTTCCCGGGGGAGCGGCTCCGCAGCCTCCCGCGCCGGGCAGCGACGCTGCCGGCGCGAGCCCCTCCGCGCCCTCCGGGCGCGAGCCCCACGCCGCGCCGCAAGCCGGCGCGCCCCAAAAGCTCCCGCCGCGCGTGCGCAGAGGCGCGGCGCAAGCCGCCGCCCCGCGCGGCGCAGCCGTCTCGGCCGAGCCGCAGGGCGCGGCCGAGCCCTCCCGCGCTTGCCGCGTCTGCGGCAAGCGCCTTTGGCACCGGCGCACCAAGTGCCTCCGCTGCAGCAACAAATACCTCATGGTCCGCCGCATCCTGGCGTACGCTCAGCCGCATCGCCGGCTGATGATCGCCAGCGGCGTCCTGCTGCTCTTCAGCATCGCCTTCGAGCTCATCCCGACCTATCTGATGAAGCTGCTCATCGACAACTTCACCGAAGGCGGCAGCCGCAGCGCGCTGCTCTGGCTCATCGTCGCCATGGCGGCCGTGCATCTGATCGGCACGGGCGTCTCGATGGCCCGCAGCTTCATCGGCCTGCGCTTCGGCGGCAGGCTGATGGGCGACATCCGCAAGCATGCGTTCGACGCGATCCTGAAGCTGTCGATGAGCTATTTCGACCGCAGGCAGGTGTCGCAGTTCATCAGCCGCGTGCAGAACGACACGGAGGAGCTCAAGCAGTTCCTCACCGAAGGCTTCATCCAGTTCCTCTCGCAGGTGCTGCTCGCGGTCGGCGTGCTCGGCCTGCTGTTCTACCTCAACGCGCCGCTGACGTGGATGATCCTCATTCCGGTGCCGTTCCTGGCGCTCGGCTTCCTCTGGATCTGGCCGCGCATCCGCATCCTGTGGTACTCGCAGTGGATGAGCGTCATGAACGTCAACAACGTCATCGGCGAGTCGCTGCAGGGCATCCGCGTCATCAAGGCGTTCGCCCAGGAGCGGCGTGAAAAGCAGCGCTTCGCGCAGGCGAACGATACGCTCGTGAAGCGCATGATCTCGATGGGCAACCTGTGGATGAGCGTCTCGCCGCTGTTCTCGCTCGTCATCGCGGCGTTCGGCCTGCTCGTCTGGTACGCCGGCGGCAAGTCGGTGCTCGGCGGCGGCATGACGCTCGGATCGCTGACCGCCTATGCGTCGTATCTGGTCATGTTCTTCGGTCCGCTGCAGGCGTTCGGCGCCTCGCTCAACATGATCAACCGGGTGATGGGCTCGGCCGAGCGCATCTTCGAGCTGATGGATGCGAAGAGCGACACGCCGGACCGCCCGGATGCGGTGCAGCTCGAGAGCGCGCAGGGCGAGATCCGCTTCGAAGGCGTCCGCTACGGCTACGACAAGAGCCGCGCCGTGCTGAAGGACCTGAACCTGACGATCCGCCCCGGCGAGATGATCGGCCTCGTCGGTCCGAGCGGCGCCGGCAAGTCGACGCTCATCAATCTCGTCTGCCGGTTCTACGACCCGGATGCCGGCAGCATCCGCCTGGACGGCATCGACCTGCGGGACATCGCCCAGGAAAGCCTGCGCGCGCGCATCGGCGTCGTGCTGCAGGAGACGTTCCTGTTCGACGGTACGATCGCCCAGAACATCGCCTACGGCAGAAAGGACGCGTCGCCCGAGAGCATCATCGAAGCGGCGCGCACGGCGGGGGCGCACGGCTTCATCTGCGGCTTGCCGGAAGGCTACGAGACGCAGGTCGGGGAGCGCGGACACCGCCTCTCCGGCGGCGAAAAGCAGCGGATCGCAATCGCCCGCGCCGTGCTGCTCGATCCCGAGATCCTCATCCTCGACGAGGCGACCGCCTCGGTCGATACGGAGACGGAGCGCGCCATCCAGGAGGCTCTGGCCCGCCTGGTCAAAGGACGCACGACGATCGCCATCGCCCACCGGCTCTCGACGCTGCGCGGCGCCGACCGGCTGATCGTGCTGGAGCAGGGCCGCATCGCCGAGACCGGCACGCATGACGAGCTGTACCGCAGCAAGGGCACGTACTGGCGGCTCGTCGAGTCGCAGAAGCAGATGACCGAATCGGAGGTGGGATGATGAACGGCAACCTGGTGTTCATGAACCGCTCGAAGCCTTACGAGGTGATGCTGTACCACAGCCGCGAAGGCTATCTCAAGGCCGTGCTCGGCGGCGAGCCGATGGGCCGCGTCAAGCTCGTGCGCTGCTTTCCGTACTCGCTGCCGGATCGGCTCATCTCGGTGCGTACCGCCGATACGGGCAAGGAGCTGCTGCTGCTGCCGAGCCTGGATCAGCTCGAGGAGGAGAGCCGCATCGCGGCCGTCATGGAGCTCGAGCGGGAGTATACGATTCCGCGCATCGAGCGCATCGTCTCCATCCGCAAGAAGGGGCCGGAGTGGATCTGGTCGGTCGAGACCGACTACGGTCCGAGCATGCTGCATATGAGCATCCTGCACGAAGGCATCCACAGCCTGGCGGACGGGCGCTGGATCGTGACCGACGACGATGGACGGCGGTTCGAGCTGTCCAACCTCGACCGCATGGACCAGCGAAGCCGGGATCAGTGGGAAAAGATCGGCTGACTGGCGTCAAGGCCGACATCGGCGGTTCGATACGCGGCGGCAGCGAAATCCGGCTTTCAAGCGAAAGCCGGATTTTTTTAAAATATCGCTAAATAAAGAAGGAATTCTTCTTCTTTGGTCGAAAATGTAAGCGGATACATAACGATCCAGCGAATTTCGACAACTTTCTGCGGAATCGGGTCCTCTACTGTCTTGACGAATGAAGAGAATTGCAATAAATTAAAGAGGTGTTGATACAGATCGTAACAACCAAAACGCTCGAGGGGGCTCATGCTGCTCTCGCTTCCATACCGCGGCTTGCTTGCAGAGGAGCAGAACGACAACCCAAAGGGGGATTCATGATGAGATTCAACGATCAATTCCATTGCCTCAGCTGCGACCGTCAGCTTCCGGGCGCCGAGGCGTCGGTGCTGTTCCGGACGGGCTTTTATCGCGTCGACTACCGGCTCGGCTGCTGCAAAGCCTGCGAGGATCAGGCAGAGGGAGGCGCTGCGGCCGACCGGGACGGACAAGCCCCTGGAGCTCGCGACATCGCGCATTCGCGCTTCGCCCACTATTCGATCTCGGCTTGACGGTTGCCGGATGAATAAACGAAATCGGGATACGTTTCGTATCTGGTAAGCTCGGGTAAGGAGAAGGGGGCAAGACCATTCCAGTCTGAGGAGTGATAAGATGGACATGAAAGCGAACTGGCAGATGTTCCATTGTCTATGCTGCGGGCAGCTGCTTCGCCTCGAAGCGGCGGACAAGCTGTTCCAGACCGGATTCTATCAGGCGTCCTATCCGCTTGGCAGCTGCACGTCCTGCCGCGATGCGAAGCAAGCTTCCAGCTCCGGCCTATCGACTTCCCCTGGGGGATCCGGATCTGACCCGGGACCAAGCTCATCTCCGTCCAGCCTGCTGTACGGCTGCTCGATCCTAAGCGCCTGAGCGAGCTGGAACAACGACACACTTGCGAATCGCTTCAGGCATTCCGGCCTAGGACATGGGCGGGATGCTTTTTTTTGTCGGAAAAGACGGCCGAGGAGACTAGATTCTGCTTCAGAGCCGCGATCCGCACGGCGAGAAGCAGGAAGGAGCGGCGGATCCTTTTCTTCTTAACCGGGAAGGATCCGTTCTGAAACAGCCTTCGCCAAAAAAAAGGCTCGCTGCCGCGGATGCAGGCGCGGTTTCCAACCGGAGCGCGGATAGGCTATAATAGGCTGGATATGGATGGAAACGGAGGGAGGTCAACCATGCTGAGCCAGCCTATCGTTCAATTGAAGCAAGTGACGAAGCGGATCGGCGGCAAGACGATCATCGACAATCTGTCGCTCGAGCTTCCGCAAGGCGAAGTATTTGGATTTCTCGGTCCGAACGGTTCGGGCAAGACGACGACGATCCGCATGATGGTCGGCCTGATGCGCATGTCGGAGGGAGACATCGTGATCGGCGGCTCCAGCATCCGCACCGACTACGAAAAGGCGATCCGCCATGTCGGAGCGATCGTGGAGAATCCGGAGATGTACAAATATCTGACCGGCTACCAGAACCTGCTGCACTATGCGCGCATGGTGCCGGGCATCAGCCGCAACCGCATCGACGAGGTCATCCGCCTCGCCGGCCTGGACAAGCGCATCGAGGACAAGGTCAAGACCTACTCGCTCGGGATGAGGCAGCGGCTCGGCGTCGCTCAGGCGCTGCTGCACAAGCCTTCGCTGCTCATTCTGGACGAGCCGACAAACGGGCTCGATCCCGCGGGCATCCGCGAGCTGCGCGATTACTTGCGCCGGCTGGCGGCGGAGGAGGGAACGACCGTGTTCGTCTCCAGCCATCTCCTGTCGGAGATGGAGCTGATGTGCGATCAGGCGGCGATCATCCAGGCGGGACGGCTGATCGACGTCCGCCGCCTGCGCGGCGGCGAGGAGGCCGATGCGGCCGGCATCCGCATGCCGGTGCAGATGCTGTTCGAGGTTGACCGTCCGGACGAGGCGGCCGCGCTGATCCGGGACGCCATCCGGACGGCGGACGGAGTGCCGGCGCAGGTGCAGGTGCGGAGCGAGGCAGGGGCGATCCTGCTGGACGCCCGCCGCGCCGACGTCGCCGAGATCAACGCGCTGCTCGTGCGCGGCGGCATCCTTGTGTACGGCATCCGCTCCGCCGGCAAGACGCTGGAAGAGCAATTCCTGGAAGTGACGGGAGGGGAATCGGTTGTTTGATTTTGCAGCTCTCGTCGCGAACGAGAACATGAAGATCTACCGGCGCCCGCGGGCATGGATCATGCTCGGCCTGCTGGCGCTGCTGGCGGCGGCGATCGCGCTCATCGCCTCGGCTTCCTCCAGCTCTCCGCTGGAGATGTGGTCGATGACGAGCGTCATGCTCATGCTGCTCGTGCCGCTGGCCAACATTTTCAGCGTCATCATCGCCGCCGACAGCGTCGCCGGCGAATTCACCGGCGGCACGATCAAGCTGCTGCTGATCCGGCCGTGGACGCGCTCCAAGGTGCTTCTCTCCAAGTACGTCTCCGTGCTGATCTTCGTGATGTTCACGCTGCTGGTCGTCTATCTGTCCGTGCTGCTGATCAACTCGGCGGTGTTCGGCTACGAGCGGGGCGTCTCAGCTGAAAAGGCGTTCGGCGTCCTCGACCCGGGCCTGTCGGCATGGTCGTACTATCATCAGTACTTCCTGCTCGAGCTGATCTCCGCGGCCGTAGGCGTCACGCTCGCCTTCATGATCTCGGCGGTATTCCGCAGCAGCGCGTTGTCGATCGGACTGTCGCTGTTCCTGCTGCTCATGGGCGCGACGCTGTCGCAGCTGCTGCGGCTCGTGGACAAGCCGTGGGTGGACTACGTGCTGTTCCAGCACCTCAACCTGACGCGCTACATCGGCAGCGGCGGCGCGAGCGGAGAGCTCCATTCCGGCTCTCCGATGACGCTCGGCTTCTCGCTGGCCGTGCTCGCCGGCTACTACCTCGTCTTCATGGCGCTGTCCTGGTTCGTATTCACGAAGCGGGACGTCGCGGCCTAAGCGGCGACGGAGCCGCTTAGGCTCCGCGCAGGGCCCTGCTCCCAAGCACTGTGCATACACGACGATGCGCAGAGGGATGTAAAATGCGCCCAGACGGCGTGTGCAGGCTGCTGCGTGTGCTGATGCGCAGAGGCTTTGCATGGCTGGCGCATCTGTGAGGCCGCGCCGGCGGCTGACCGCCAGGCGTGGATGCACGCTCACGCTGGCGAGCTTGATCTTAGGCACAGCCCCACGCTCGATTTCGAGCGTGGGGCTTTTTTCGTTCGCTTGCGGTGCGCTAACGATACTGCAGGACGCTATTCGTCCTGAAAAGAGGCGATTGAAAATCGTAACGATACTGAGGAACGCTATTGGGTGCTGAAACCATGTTTTTTCGCCGTCGGAGGCTCAATAGCGCTTGTGAGTATCGCTAGAAAATGCAGAGCGTCGTTTGGAGCGGAATAGCGTCGCTGAGTATCGTTAGCTCGGTGGCTCGGTGCGAGTAGGAGCGGCCGTTCGTTGCAAGCGGCAGGGGCGGAAGGAGCGGCAACGGTGATTAAGTCGGTGTAAGCTACAGGGGCGGGGCGATCCAGTCGGTGCAGGCGGCAGGGGCGGAAGGAGCGGCGACGGCGATCCAGTCGGTGCAAGCGGCAGCCGCGATCCTTCGACAAGCCGAAGGATCGGCCCATCACGCGCATACGGTCTCCCGACCGACGCGCCTGCTCGTTCTGACCCGCTCGCACGCCAAGCGGCACGGTCCGCAGCCTCCTACAGCAGCGGAGAAAGCATATGCGCCACGACCTCCGCCGCTTTTTGCATCCGTGGGCGCTTCTCGAACTCATGCAGGGTCAGCTCGTAGCAGTCTCCAAGATCCGCCATGAAGTCCTCTTCCAGCCGCGAGATCGCCTTGGCGCTGTATACATGGGCGTTGATCTCGAAGTTGCTGAAAAAGCTCCTCATGTCCATGTTCGCCGTGCCTACCGAGGCGAGCAGCCGGTCGACGATCATGACCTTGGCGTGGATGAAGCCCTTGCGGTAGCGGTAGATGCGCACGCCCGCCATGAGCAGGTCCTCGACATAGGAGAGCGAGGAGTAGAGAACCAGCTTGGAGTCCGATCCATGCGGCAGGATGATGCGCACGTCCACGCCGCTCAGCGCCGCCGTCCGCAGGCTCATGAGCACGCTCGGATCGGGGATGAAGTAAGGCGTCGCGATGTACACCTTTTCCTTGGCCGCGCTGATGGCGGAAAAGATCCCTTCCAGGATGGCGTCGGAGCTCGTATCCGGCCCGCTGGCGACGATCTGCACCTGCTCCTCGCCGATGCAGCCGTGCTCCGGCAAGTACTCCGGCTTTTCCAGCCGCTCCCGCGCGGTGAACCACCAATCCCTCATGAAGACGAGCTGCAAGTAATAGACGGAGTCCCCGGTCAGCTTGATATGCGTATCGCGCCAGAAGCCGAGCTTGGGGTCCTTGCCGAGATATTCGTCCCCGATATTGATGCCGCCGACGAACCCGACCGTGCCGTCCACGACGACGATCTTACGATGGTTGCGGAAGTTGACGCGCTTGTCGAAAAAGGCGATCCGCGGCGTGAGGAAGCATTGCACGCAGACGCCGGCTTCCTCCAGCTCCTTGACGAACCAGCTCTTGAGCTCCAGGCTGCCGATCCCGTCGTAGATGATGCGGATCTCGACGCCTTGCTTCGCTTTGCGGAGCAGCGCTTCCTTGAAGCGGCAGCCGATCTCGTCGTCGCGCAGCGTGTAGTAGTCGAGGTGGATGTGATGCTTCGCCCCCTCGAGAGCGTCCAGGATGGAGGCGTAGGTCGCTTCGGCGTTCGTCAGCACCTCCGTCTCGTTGCAGCCGGTGATCGGGAGCATCGAGAAGCTGCCGAGCAGGTTGAACAGCCGCTCCTCATGGGCGAAGTCAGGCGCTTCCATATCCTGCGCCCGGTGGACGAGCGCGCTCTGACGCAGCGCCTTCAGCTGCACTTCGCGGGCGATGACGCCGCGGCGGCGGACGGTGCGGCGGTTCTGGAACTCTTTCGCGATAAAGTAGTACATGACGAAGCCGATGACCGGCAGCACGAACAGGATAAGCAGCCAGGCGACGGTCTTGCTCGGCTGGCGGTATTCCAGGATGAGGATGGTCATGATTTGAAAGAGGAAGACCAAGAGCGCGATCAGCAGCCAGAACATGGGGCACCTTCTTATAGGAGATGAAATAGGATCTTCTCTATAAGTATCAACGATGGACGGCGATTTCAAGCAGGAATCGGGGGTGGAGCGATACGCGGGCTTGGGCGGCAGACTCGAACATGAACCGGCCTGCCCTCGACGAGTTCTGTCATGAACGGCCTCCATCGAGAATACATACTACATAGCACGAGCCTACACTGCGGGAGGGGATGGAGCATGTTCAAGGAAAACAAGCGCTTGATGGCGGCCGACACGCTGATCGGGCAAGGCACGCGCGCAGAGGGCACGCTGTCCTGCCAGGCCAGCTTGCGCATCGAAGGGGAATACCGGGGCGACATCGAGTGCAAGGAGGATGTCATCGTCGGCGAAAGCGGAGTGGTCCGCTCCAACATATCCGCGCGCGACCTGACCATCTCCGGCAAGGTGTACGGCGATGTCGTGACGACCGGCAGGCTCACGATCCTGAGCAGCGGGCAGCTTCATGGCAGCGCGACGACGGCGTCGCTGCTCGTGCAGGACGGCGGCGTCCTCAGCGGCAGCTGCCGCATGGAGGCTCCGCGTCCGCAAGAAGCCGCGCAGCCTGCGCCGGCTCCTGCTCCGCAGGCAGCCCGCCAGGTCCAGAGCGGCGAGCCGGCTCCGCCGCGCGAGCTGCGCGAGGGCGTCGTGAAGGAGCGCCGCCAGGCGGGCTGAGCGGCGCGGCAAGCGGCGAAGGGTCCGGACACCGTCATGCGGCGGATGGCGCGAGCCTGCTGGCGAGCGTGGAAGGGGTCCGGACTGCCGTCGTGCGGCGCACGGAGGGTGCAGCTTGTTCTACAGGTTGGTAGAGAATCTTCTTGCCTATTACATCGTTTTGGGCTATTCTTTGAAAAACGCCAAGCGATGAAGCTTGTGCGTGCAATCAATGGCCTGGACGAAGCACGTCCTGTTGCTTGACCGGATCGAATCCCGATTCGTTTCCTTTCGCTCGCGAAAGGAGGCGGATCGACGACTCCATTCCGTCACGCGGCAGGGCGTTTTTTTATGGGCGATAGGGAGGCGAAAGGAATCAAGGCAAAGGAAGAACATGAATTCGAGGAGGCGCATGCGGTATGGCTGAACGGCCACCTTCGCAAGCGCAAAGGCGAACGGAGAGATCGGCTGAAACGAGGTCACGGACATGGGGAGAAGCTGTTTCTAAAGAAAGTATGGTGGCCGATGTTCGGTTCGCTCGACGAATTGCACCCTGAGTATGAAGTGAGTGACTGGCGTGGCGCGAGATGCTACCTGGACTTCGCATGGCTGAGAGGCGATCTGCGCTTCAACCTCGACGTGAAAGGATACGGCCCGCATGTGGAGCAGACGGATCGAACGAAGTATGAGCGCGAGCTTCTGCGAGAAATTCAGCTTCAAACTTATTCTTTCCGAAATGTTGCGATTCCCTACGACACGGTTGCCAGAGATCCGCAGCTGCTTCAGCAGATGATCAGGCAGCTGCTTCAATCCCTTGAGCGAAAGCCTTCCGAGACTTCCCTCAATCTGTCAACGACAGAGCTGGCTATATTGCAATTTGCTCAGACCCAACTCAAGGACGTCTCTCCAAGCCAAGTGGCAAAGGCAATTGGAATTCATCCCAGCACAGCTCGGCATTATATGAAAAAGTTAGTGGAGAAGGGAAGGTTGATCGCGCTGGGTAAATCGACTTGTGTGCGGAGATATCAGTACTTTAGAGATGAGTTTCGTTTCTAGCAGCGTAAGTGCGGGAGTCGCCCTGCCCCGCGCGCCCCAGCCCGCTACGCGCGGAAATACTGTGCGTAGCGGGAGTGCCTCGCACGCCCCAGCCCGCTACGCGCGGAAATACCGCGCGTAGCGGGAGCGCCTCGCGCGCCCCAGCCGTCTATGCGCGGAAAAACTGCGCGTAACGGGAGCGCCTCGCGCGCCCTAGCCGTCTATGCGCGGAAAAACTGCGCGTAGCGAAAGCGCCCCGCGCGCCCTAGCCCGCTACGCGCGGAAAAACTGCGCGTAGCGAAAGCGCCCCGCGCGCCCCAGCCCGCTACGCGCGGAAAAACTGCGCGTAGCGAAAGCGCCCCGCGCGCCCTAGCCCGCTACGCGCGGAAAAACTGCGCGTAGCGAAAGCGCCCCGCGCGCCCTAGCCCGCTACGCGCGGAAAAACTGCGCGTAGCGAAAGCGCCCCGCGCACCCCAGCCCGCTACGCGCGGAAAAACTGCGCGTAGCGAAAGCGCCCCGCGCACCCCAGCCCGCTACGCGCGGAAAAACTGCGCGTAGCGAAAGCGCCCCGCGCGCCCCAGCCCGCTACGCGCGGAAAAACCGCGCGTAGCGAAAGCGCCTCGCGCGCCCCAGCCCGCTACGCGCGGAAAAACCGCGCGTAACGGGAGCGCCTCGCGCGCCCTAGCCGTCTACGCGCGGAAAAACCGCGCGTAGCGAAAGCGCCTCGCACGCCCTAGCCGTCTACGCGCGGAAATACTGCGCGTAGCGAAAGCGCCCCGCGCGCCCCAGCCCGCTACGCGCGGAAAAACCGCGCGTAGCGAAAGCGCCTCGCGCGCCCCAGCCCGCTACGCGCGGAAAAACCGCGCGTAACGGGAGCGCCTCGCGCGCCCTAGCCGTCTACGCGCGGAAATACTGCGCGTAGCGGGAGCGCCTCGCACGCCCTAGCCGTCTATGCGCGGAAATACTGCGCGTAGCGGGAGCGCCTCGCACGCCCTAGCCGTCTATGCGCGGAAAAACTGCGCGTAGCGGGAGCGCCTCGCGCGCCCCAGCCGTCTACGCGCGGAAAAACCGCGCGTAGCGAAAGCGCCCCGCGCGCCCCAGCCCGCTACGCGTGGAAAAACTGCGCGTAGCGGGAGCGCCTCGCGCGCCCCAGCCCGCTACGCGCGGAAAAACCGCGCGTAGCGAAAGCGCCCCGCGCGCCCCAGCCCGCTACGCGCGGAAAAACTGCGCGTAGCGAAAGCGACCCGCGCGCCCCAGCCCGCTACGCGCGGAAAAACTGCGCGTAGCGAAAGCGCCCCGCGCACCCCAGCCCGCTACGCGCGGAAAAACTGCGCGTAGCGAAAGCGCCCCGCGCGCCCCAGCCCGCTACGCGCGGAAAAACCGCGCGTAGCGAAAGCGCCTCGCGCGCCCCAGCCCGCTACGCGCGGAAAAACCGCGCGTAACGGGAGCGCCTCGCGCGCCCTAGCCGTCTACGCGCGGAAAAACCGCGCGTAGCGAAAGCGCCTCGCACGCCCTAGCCGTCTACGCGCGGAAATACTGCGCGTAGCGAAAGCGCCCCGCGCGCCCCAGCCCGCTACGCGCGGAAAAACCGCGCGTAGCGAAAGCGCCTCGCGCGCCCCAGCCCGCTACGCGCGGAAAAACCGCGCGTAACGGGAGCGCCTCGCGCGCCCTAGCCGTCTACGCGCGGAAATACTGCGCGTAGCGGAGCGCCTCGCACGCCCTAGCCGTCTATGCGCGGAAATACTGCGCGTAGCGGGAGCGCCTCGCACGCCCTAGCCGTCTATGCGCGGAAAAACTGCGCGTAGCGGGAGCGCCTCGCGCGCCCCAGCCGTCTACGCGCGGAAAAACCGCGCGTAGCGAAAGCGCCCCGCGCGCCCCAGCCCGCTACGCGTGGAAAAACTGCGCGTAGCGGGAGCGCCTCGCGCGCCCCAGCCCGCTACGCGCGGAAAAACCGCGCGTAGCGAAAGCGCCCCGCGCGCCCCAGCCCGCTACGCGCGGAAAAACTGCGCGTAGCGAAAGCGACCCGCGCGCCCCAGCCCGCTACGCGCGGAAAAACTGCGCGTAGCGGGAGGGCTGTCCAATGCCGTCACGAGTCTACTCTCCTCACCGCCGCCGAAGAAACTCCAAAATCGGCCGCAGCCGCTGGCGGGGAGCGGCTTCGAGCAGATCGCCCTTCTCCTGCAGCCGCTCCGCGATATTGAGCAGATGAAAGTCGGCGATCTGCGCGCCGGCGCGGATCTCGTCCCAGCCGAGCGGCGTCGACACGGTCGCGCCCGGCTTGGCGCGCGGCGTGTACGGAGCGGCGATCGTCTTGCCTTGATAATGCTGCAAGTAATCGAAGTAGATGCGGTCGCCGCGATGCTTCTTGAGCCGCTCGACGGTGAACAGGTCCGGCCGCTTCTGCGTCATATACTCGCCGACGAATTGCCCGATCGAGCGCAGCTCGTCGAAGGAGAGCCGGTCCGCCAGCGGCACGATGAGCTGCACGCCGGTCGCTCCGCTCGTCTTGGCCAGCGACTCGATGCCGAGCGCGGCGAGCTGCTCGCCGACGAGCAGGGCCGCCTCCATGATGCGTGGCTCCTCCTCCTGCGATGGATCAAGGTCGATCACCCATTCCAGCGGATGGACCGGATCGTCCGCGAGGTCGAACGAAGCGTGGAATTCCAGGCAGGCCAGATTGCCGAGCCAAAGCAGCGTCGGCAGCTTGTCCAGCACGACGTAGTCGATTCCGCCGCTGACGCGCGTGGCGACGAATTCCGGCCGGGGCTCCGGACAATTTTTTTGGTAAAAAAACTTGTCGTGGATGCCATGCGGATAGCGGATCGTCGTCAGATGCCGGTCGCGGCAGTGGCGGATCAAATAAGGAGAAAGCTGGATCAGCTTCTCCAGGAACGTCAGCTTCGTCACGCCTGCCTCCGGCCAGAGCGGCTTGGACGGATTCGTGATCGAGAGCGTGACTCCCTCGACGGTGATTTCTCCTATTTCCGGCTTGACCGCCATGCTTGCAACTCCTCCTTCCGATCAGCTCGTCGCGCGGCCGAAGCCCGCCAGCTTCGGATGCCGGAGCTGTCCGGCCTCGGTGATCTCCAGTCCCGTGACGGTGCCAGGCAGCGGCGCTTCCAGCCAGACGATCCGCTCGCCCTTAAGGTCCGACGGCAGCGCCGGAAAAGGAAGCGTGCCGTGCTGACGGCTTCCCTCCCGAAAGGCTTCGTCCGGAACGAGCTGCTCCGTCAGCAGCGTCCTCATCTCTCCCGTCAATCCGAGCGATACGCTGCCGAAATACTGCCCTTCCAAGCTCATGACCAGGCTCGCGACCTGCCCTTCCCGGACCTTCAGCCCCACGATATCGACATCGATCCGCAGCGCGGTTTTCGTCTTGAACCAGTCCCGATGCTTCTTGGCCGGACGATAGGGGGCCGTCAGCCGCTTGCTGACGACGCCTTCCCAGCGCTGCTCCTGCACCCATCGCCACAACGCGCGACCGTCGGAATAAAGCTCCGTCACGAGCATGCCGTCCGGCAGCAGAGGGACCAGCTTGAGCAGCCGCTGATGCCTGCTCGCATAGGGCAGCGCCCGCAGGTCGGTTCCCCCGTATGCCAGCAGGTCGAAAAGGATAAAGGCGAGGCCGGGAAGCCCGAGCGGCTCGCCGCTGCCATCGGGCCGATCATGCCGAAGCTCCGACTGCGAGGCCTCGCCTTTTTGACCGCTCCCGGGGCTTTTGGCCCCGCTCCTGGGCTCTTCCGCTGCCATGGCTGCGTCAGCCGCAGCGCTTTCGGCTCCGCCCCGCCAAGGGCGGACGCCGGGATCCGGATGACGCAGGAGCGTCATCGCCGAGCCTGCCGAACGGCCGCGCATCCGCTCGCGCTGCAGCACCCGCTGGAAGCTCGGACGCTCGCCGGTCCAAGCGATAAGCTCGCCGTCGAGCACGCATGGACCGAGCGCCGGGGCGGCGCTTCGCAGCAGCTCGACGAGTTCCGGATAGATGGCGTTTTTGCGCAGTCCGTTGCGAGAAAAAAGCTCGATTCCGCCATCGCCGCCGATCGTGGCGAGCAAGCGGACGCCGTCCCATTTGATCTGATAGCCCCAGTCGGGCCCTTCCGGCAGCTTTGCCGCATGGATCGGCGCCATAGGCTGCATCGCCTCGGCCGCGCCGCCCGCCTGCGCCCCAGCGATAGGCCACGGATCTGCCTCGGCCGCGCCGCCCGCCTGCGCCTCAGCGATAGGCCACGGAACTGCCTCGGCCGTGCCGCCCGCCTGCGCCTCAGCGATCGCGCTCGGATCTGCCTCGGCCGCGCCGCCCGCCTGCGCCTCAGCGATAGGCCACGGAACTGCCTCGGCCGCGCCGCCCGCCTGCGCCCCAGCGATAGGCCACGGATCCGCCTCGGCCGCGCCGGAACTGCCGGCTCCCGCCATGCCCATCTCGCCTGCCCGCCCGACTTTTCCGCCCGCGCGGATCGCTCCCATCTAGGAAGCCCCGGCGTCCTTTTTCTTTTTGACGCGAGGCTTCGGCGCTTTTTTCGTCCCGTTGGCGGAGGCGGACTCCGCTGCCGAATCGGTCTTCCCGCCTCCCGCCGCCCCGGTGGAGGCGGCTTTCTTGCGCTTGCCGCCTGAGGCGGCGGCAGCTCCCGCTCCCGCATCCGTCACCGGGATCGCGGCCGGCGTCTTGACCGACTCGAGGCTCGCCTGCAGGGCGGCCATGAGGTCGAGCACCCGCCCCGGCTCCTGGCGCGGCGCGACGGTGACGTCCTCGCCCGCGATTTTGCCCTGGATCAGATCCTGCATCGAGCTGCGGTAGTCGTCGGTGTACTTTTCCGGCTCGAACGGCGTCGTCAGCTGATCGATGAGCAGCTTGGCCATCGCCAGCTCCTTGTCGCTCACCTGAACCTGCCCCGGCAGGTTCGGCACCTGCGATACGGCCCGGATCTCGTCCGGGTAAAAGATCGTCTCCATCGCCAGGCAGCCGTCCTCCAGCACGCGGATGGCGGCAAGGCTGCTCTTGGAGCGGATCGAAATCTTGGCGATGCCGATCTTGCCCGACTGCTTCATCGCCTCCATCAGCAGCGAGTAGGCCCCGCCCCCGGCCTGGTCGGGCGACAAATAGTACGTCTTCTGGAAGTAGATCGGATCGATCTCCTCCAAGGCGACGAAATCGAGGATCTGGATCGTCTTGGACTTCTCGCCCGCGGCCGCTTCCAGCTCGTCCTTCGAGAACGTGACGAAACGGCCCTTTTCGTACTCATAGCCCTTGACGATCTCGTCCCACTCGATCTTCCTGTCGCATACCGGACACTCCCGCACATAAGCGATCGGACTGCCGCAGACGGAATGCAGCATGCGCAGCGAGATATCCTTGTCCTCCGTCGCCGAAAACATCTTGACCGGCACATGGACCAGCCCGAAGCTGATCGCGCCTTTCCATACCGTATGCATCGCTGTCCAGTCGACCTCCTGGCGCCGGGGAAGGCCCGGCTCGTAATACGGACAGTGTGCGTTTCGGCGCCGTTTTCCATGCATGGGGGCGTGGGCGTGAGGGCATATTGACGCATAGGGCTGGATGCAGCCTCTGCACGCTCAGCGACAGCAAGGGAGGCGAAAGCGCATGAACGAGGAAGAAATCCGGCGCAAGCTGGAGAAGGAGCTGGACAACCGGCATATGCTGGCGAGCAAGCGCGACGAGCGCAGCCTGGCCGAGCTCGATGCGGAGATGAGCACGGAGCTGGACGGCTCCCTGGAGGATGGAGGCGCGACGTCCGAGACGGATGCCGGCACCGGAAGGACGAACGATCACGGCGGACGCATGGACTATGAGATGGACATCGACCGGATGGTCGGCGAGGGGCTGGGAGGCGGCCAGGTAACGATCCATAACGGACATATCGGCGAATCGACGACCGACACGATGAGGCTGAAGGAAGATATCGGCTTGGACGAGCAGGAAGAGCCCGATCCGACGGAGCGGCTCGGCCGCATCAAGAGCCAGCTGATGGCCGACTAGGCTTTGCCAGGAATCGAAGTCCGTACAGCGAACGAGATGAAGGAGGAAGACCAATGGACGTGAAGCGCGCGATGGAAATCTACAGATCTTCGGATATGTTCGCGGTGCATCTGGGCGGGGATTCGGTCTGGATCGAGAACGTGGATGAGGCGAACGGCATGGCGACCGTGCAGGTCGGCACGACTCCGCAGAAAACGAAAACCGTGTCGGTCGACCGGCTGCATGAGGGAAAGCCGGAGCGAGAGCATTGATCTGACGCGGATGCGGAACGATCGGCCATCCCGAAGAACGGCATGTTCAGGCCGGTCGGCCGGCCCGAACAGGAAAAGCGCCGTCATCCCGGCCCTTGCGGCACCAGGTGCGGCGCTCTTGCTGCTTGCGGCTCGGGCCGACTTGCGTCTGCGGCTTGCGCGGCCAAAGCTTGCGAGTCGAATCGAGTTCATGCTGCCTTGGCGAAGCTCCTTGCTTCGCCGAGGCTTTTTTGCGGTTGCGGGACATGTGCGCATCGCCTCCTCGGTTTGTCTTTCATGCTACCGGATTCGGGTCTAAGAGGCAAAGCCCAAAATAAATATAAAGAAGAGGATTCGGGAGCATCCTGATGGATTCCGGATGAAAACAGGTGAGAAGTCGAGATAACGAGGGATAACTGGCTGTAATCGCAGATAAACCGTTAGAAAACGAGTTTTCTATTCGAAAACGGTCAAAAACGCTTTAATTTAGTAAAAAGAACCTTTATAATTAAAGATATAGACAGGAGAGAGGGAGTGAGGGGTTATGGCTTCGGTTCACGGACAGCACTTGAGGCTGCCTCTGATCGAGGTGGTCAAGAGGACGATCTTTCTGACGATCGGCGCGATTTTAATGGGGGTTGGGCTGGAAATCTTCCTCGTGCCGAACAATATCATCGACGGCGGCATCACCGGCATTTCGATCATGGTTTCCTATTTGACGGATGCTCCGCTCGGACTTTTCCTATTCGTGCTCAACCTGCCTTTCTTGTTCCTCGGCTACAAGCAGATCGGCAAGACGTTCGCGATCTCCACGCTGTACGGCGTAGCGGTCATGTCGATTACGACGTTCCTGCTGCATGACGTCGACCCGCTGACGATCGACGAGTTCCTCGCCTCGATCTTCGGCGGCATGGTGCTGGGCGTCGGCGTCGGCCTCGTCATCCGGTTCGGCGGCTCGCTCGACGGCACCGAGATCGTCGCGATCCTGTTCTCCAAGAAGCTGCCGTTCTCCGTCGGAGAGATCGTCATGTTCGTCAACCTGTTCATCCTGACGAGCGCCGGGTTCGTGTTCTCCTGGGACCGCGCGATGTACTCCTTGATCGCCTACTACATAGCGTACAAGATGATCGATATCGTCATCGAGGGCTTCGACGAGTCCAAGGCGGCCTGGATCATCAGCGACGAGCATCGCCCTATCGGCGAGGCGATCATGAGCCGGCTCGGGCGCGGCGTCACCTACCTCAACGGCGAGGGCGGCTTCACCGGCGGCGACAAGAAGGTCATCTTCGTCGTCATCACCCGGCTGGAGGAGGCCAAGCTCAAGTCGATCGTGACCGACATGGACCCCGCCGCTTTCCTCGCGGTCGGCAACATCCATGACGTCAAGGGCGGCCGGTTCAAAAAACGGGACATCCACTAGCGGATGCCCGGCAAAGGCTTGCGAGCTTCGGCACGGGGACCTGACCGGTCCCGGCCGGAGCTTTTTTCGCGTCCGCCGCTGCGGCGGACGGCGGCGGACGGCGGTTGCGGCATGCGGAGGCGGCCGATATAATGGGAACAAGATTCCGAGTACGGATGCAGCAGACAGAGAGCAGGGTGGAACAGATGACGATGGAAGCGGCGGAAGCGCAGTGGATCGCGGCCAGCGAGGCGGACACGGTACGGCTCGCGGGGTGGCTGGCGGAGCGCGCCGAGCCCGGGACTGTAATCGCGCTCGACGGCGACCTCGGGGCGGGCAAGACGCGCTTCTCGCAGGCGTTCGCGGCGGCGCTCGCGGTGGAGGGCGTGGTCAGCAGCCCGACGTTTACGATTATAAAGGAATATGAAAGCGGCCGGCTGCCGCTCTACCATATGGATGTGTACCGGCTGTCTCCGGAGGAGGCGGACGAGCTCGGCCTGGACGAGTACTGGTACGGCCGCGGCGTGTCGCTCGTCGAATGGGCGAGCCTGATCCCCGAGCTGCTGCCGGAGCGCAAGCTGAGCATCCGCATCGTCCGCGAGGACGGCGAGCGGAGAGGGTTCGCGCTGCGGGGCGAAGGGCTGCCGTATGCGGCATGGGTGCGGGAATGGCTTGCCGCCGCGGAAGCCGGGGGAACGCAGGCGGGCCTCCTGGCCGGGCAAGCGAAGGCCGAAGCCGGGGAGCCGCTCGTGCTGGCGCTCGACACGGCGACGCCGACGCTCGCCGCCGCGCTCATGCGCGGCAGCGAGGCGCTCGGGAGCGTGCAGGCGCCAGCCGCGCGCAACCATTCCGCGCATGCGGTGCCGGCGGTGCAGCGGCTGCTGCGCGAGGCGGGCGTGCGCGGGACGGAGCTTGCGGGCATCGCCGCCGGCGTAGGTCCGGGCTCGTATACGGGCGTGCGGATCGCGGCCTCGATCGCCAAGACGCTCGCCTGGACGTGGGGCGTGCCGCTCGTCGGCGTCTCCACGCCGGAGGCGCTGGCCGCCGGCGCCTGGCGCGAGGCGGCCGGGTTGGCGGCTGCGGCTGTCGGCGGCGCTGATGACGGAAGCGGGGAGCCGGCTGCCGGCGCTCGCGACGGAGGTACGCTCGGCTTGGCTTCGTCAAGCTTGCTGGCCGACGAGGCCGGCGGCTGGATCGTGCCGCTGCTCGACGCGCGGCGCGGTCAGGCGTATACGGCGCTGTTCGCGGCCGGCGCCGCTCCCGGCTATGCCGAGGGCCAGTGGCTGCCCGCGGATGCGCCGTGGCGGCGGCTGGAGCCGGACGCGCTGCGCCTGATGGACGGCTGGGCCGCGCGGCTGGCGGAGCTGCTGGCCGCGGCGGACAGACGGCCGGCTTATGTGCTTTTTACCGGCGATCTGGACAAGCATGAAGAAAGCATCCGCCGGTTCGAAGAGCTGGCCGAGGCTGACGGAGATGGACCGGCTGTCTGCAGGCAGCCGCATACGATAGACGGGCGAACCGTCGCCTGGCTCGGGGCACGGAGTCTTGCCGGAGGTGAAGCGGTCGATGCGCACGGACTTGTTCCTAACTACACGCAGCTGGCTGAAGCGGAAGCTAAACTACTGGAAAAATCCCGGGAGGAGAAGAACGATGGCCGACTATGACCGCTTGCGCGAGCAGGCGGAGGACGACGGAGGAGACGGACTCGTCTTCCGCTCCATGAGGATGGAGGACATTCCTTCGATCATCGCCATCGAGCACGAAGCGTTCACCTCCCCGTGGACCTCGGATGCGTTCGCGAACGAGCTGACGCACAACCACTTCGCCCGCTACATGGTCATGCAGCTGCATGGCGAGATCATCGGCTACGGCGGCATGTGGATCATCATGGACGAGGCGCATGTGACGAACATCGCGGTGAGCGGCGCGTTCCGCGGGCGCAAGCTCGGCGCGCGGCTGCTGTCGGAGCTGCAGAAGCTCGCGACGTTTTTCGGCGCCACGAGGATGACGCTGGAGGTGCGGGTAAGCAACGAGATCGCCCAGTCGCTGTACCGCAAGTTCGGCTTCGAGCCTTCCGGCATCCGCCCCGGCTACTATTCCGACAACAATGAGGATGCTCTGATCATGTGGGCCGAGCTCGGCCGCGGCGGAGCGGAAGGAAGGGCGCAATCGCAATGAAGACAGAAGCAGGCTTGATCCTCGCGATCGAGACGAGCTGCGACGAGACGTCCGCCGCGGTCATCCGCGGGGGCAAGGAGATTTTGAGCAACATCGTCTCGAGCCAGATCGAGACGCATCGGCTGTTCGGCGGCGTCGTGCCGGAGATCGCCTCCCGCAAGCATGTGGAGGTGATCACGCTCATCATCGAAGAGGCGCTGCAGGAAGCGGGCGTGCGGCCGGACGAGCTGTCGGCCGTCGCCGTCACCCAGGGGCCGGGGCTCGTCGGCGCGCTGCTCGTCGGCATCGTGTCCGGCATGAGCCTGGCGATGGCGCTCGACATCCCGCTCATCGGCACGCATCATATCGCGGGGCATATCTACGCCAACGCGCTCGTGCAGGAGCTGGAGTATCCGTGCCTCGCGCTCGTCGTGTCCGGCGGCCACACGGAGCTCGTGCTGCTCGAGGAGGAAGGCGTGTTCCGGATCATCGGCCGCACGCGCGACGACGCCGTCGGCGAGGCGTACGACAAGGTCGCGCGGGCGCTCCATTATCCGTATCCGGGCGGACCGCATGTCGACCGCACGGCGGCGGAGGCGCAGACGGTCATCGAGCTGCCGCGCTCCTGGCTGGAGCCGGACTCGTACGACTTCAGCTTCAGCGGCCTCAAGTCGGCCGTGCTCGCCGCCATCAACCAGGCGAACATGAAAGGGCTGGAGCTCGACGTGCCGGGACTGGCCCGCGGCTTCCAGGAGTCGGTCATCGACGTCGTCACCGGCAAAGCGATGCGCGCTGCGCGCGAGCATGGCGCGCGCCAGCTGCTGCTGTGCGGCGGCGTGGCGGCCAACCGCGGCTTGCGCGCGCGGCTGACGGAGCTGTGCGAGGCCGAGGGGCTGCCGCTGCTCATTCCGCCGCATTCGCTCTGCACGGACAACGCGGCGATGATCGGCGCCGCCGCTCATCTCAAGTGGAAGCGCGGCCAGTTCGACGAGCTCGACCTGAAGGCCGATCCCGGCCTGTCGCTGGAGGCCTGGTCGGTCAAGCCGGCTGCCGGCGCGGGCGGCTAGGCAGAGCTCCGGCGCGCATAGTCGAAGTTCGCTCGATCCAAAAAAAAACCGCCTCGGGCGTGCAGGAAGCAACGGCTTCCTGCTTGCCTTGAGGCGGTTTTTGCATGGGCATCGTCTATGGCTGCGGAATCGGGTTGAGGATGGCAGGCGAAGCGGCATCGAAATGAAACCGGGAAGCGAAAGCGGACGGGGGCTCGTGGAGAAGCGTCAGCGGTTCCCTTGGAGGCCGGATTCCTTCCGTTTCGGAAGAATACATTCAAAGGAATCTGGGCTCCAGGGAGATCAGAGCGAGTTCCCGCTCCGCGAAGCGGATGTCGGATTCGAATGCTCGTTCCGCTGAGCTGCGCCAAGCGGGTGCCGGTTTCGAATGCTCGCTCCGCTCCGCTACGAGAAGAACAGGAAGTTCGTCGCGACCGGACGCAGCGTCTTGTCCGACGGCCGGTTGACGACGCGGCCGTCGAAGACGAGCGTCGACGAGCCGCCGCCGTCGAGGTTGTATCCGTCCACGGCCTTGAACCGGGACAGCAGGATCTGCATCTCGCGCAGCGTGGCGCCGGAGCTTCCCGACTCGTTGTAGCCGTCGGCGACGAGGAACAGCAGCTGGTCATCCTTGTAGCTCGCGACGACGGTGCGCGGAGCGCGGCCCGGACTGAGCTGCCACTTGGCCGGAATCGGCTGGGCGATGCCGTCCTTCATCAGGATCGGCACGAACGAGACGCCGAAGCGCGGCTGTTCCCGGTCGAGCTGCTCGCGCGTCGCGTACTTCCCGCCGATCAGCTTGCCTTGTTCGTTCAAGCCGACGAAAAACAGGTCCTTGTACGACGGCTCGAAGCCGTTCACGTACTTGCCGCCGAGCACGGTCGTGCTGAGCGGATAGCGCCGCCCGCTGCCGTCGTCAGCGAAGCCTCCGGCGTTGATGCCGACGGCGGCGCCGTAGCGCTTCGCGGCCGCGAGCGTCGTCTCGGCCTTGCCGGGCTTGTCCCCGCCGATGACGAGCTTCATCGCATCCTTGTCCTTGAGCCGGATCTTCAAGGCATAGGCGGTGAAATTCTGAGCCTTGATCGGGAACAGCTGCGCCGTCAGCCGATCCGACTGGATCGTCCGCGACGGACTGCCGAGCGGCAGCGTGATGCGGCGGTCGTAGATCATCAGCGGCCGCCTGCTCTGCGCGGCGGCCGTGCTCGCGATCAAGCTCATGCGGCGCGCGGTCTGCGTGTAGAGCTCGGAGCCGCGCTTGATGGCGTCCGCGGTTTGGGCGGCGACGACGGCCGCTTCGTCGAGCGAGCCGCCGATGCGGGCGGCCGGCGCCGGATCCGCTGCCGGCTGCTGCGGGACAACCGCCGGACCGGCAGCGTCAGGCAGCTTCACCTCGACCTGGACCGCGAGCAGCAGCAGCAGCGCGCCGAGAAAAGGCGCGGTCGTCAGCAGCATCCAACGATTGAGCCGCTGCACGCTCGTCATTTCAGCACGTCCAGATTCTTCTTGAGCTCGTCCAGCTGCTTCTGCACCTGGCTGAGCTGCGTGTACAGCTTGTTGCTGTTGTCGGTCTTGCTGCTGGCGTTGTCGCGGTTGAACGCGAGCAGCTCGTTCAGGCTGTCCACCTTGCCTTGCAGCTCGGCGAGCTGGCTCGCATAGCCGCTCTCAAGCTGCTGGAGGCGGGCGTCGTAGCCCGACTGCATCTCGGCGATCTGACGATCGGTCTGCTGCTGGATCTGGACGGCGAGCTCTTGCTGCAGGCGCTGCGTATAGAACCAGGCGCCGGCGACGCCGGCGGCGATGATGACGATCCAGGCGATCAGAAACGGCCACGGCGAGCGCTTCGAGGCGCGGCGCGGCACCGGAGGGTCGGCAGGGACAGAGGAGACGATGCGGGAATCGGTATTCATCATAACTTTCACCTCTCTTGCGGTGTTGCGGCTTCCGTCAGGGATTCATCGCTGCTGAAAATGGGACGAGCAGAAGGGCGGAATAGTTGCGCCGTCCTATCGGCGGAGCCCCTATTTTACCATACCGTTTCGGAAGATTCATCCAAACGGAGGTCCTATTATCGGCCGTCAGAGCGCTTCGCGCTGAATCTGTGAATTGGGTGTGGGTATTGTGGATTCTGTGGATAAAATCCAGAGTCCATCCATGAGGGAAGGCGATCGCCTTAAATCTCCATCATACGTACCGTTTTATCCCCGTCCATCGAGTGAATTGTCCGACGATTATTCACGAGCTGTGGACAAGCCTGTTGATAGTCGGGAGGAATCCTCCAAAACAACGCCCAGACCACGACGCAAGGGCGCTGACGCAGCTGACCCGCATCGAAGTCATCGCGCGGAAAATGGACGAAGGCCCTCTGCCGGCTGCATGCAGCTGCGGCGGAGAGCCTTCTGATGTTGCGCTTGCCTCGCCCGCAGGGCGGAGTGACAAGCGGCCAAGCGGCTTGAGGCGCCGAATCGGCCTTATGACGACCCACGCTCGAGCAACGTAGCACATGCGGCTGGCGGAGCGCCATAAGCGCTGCCCGGCCGGGCTCGAGCGGGATTATTCCTGCTTCTTTTCCATAACCTACAGATGAAACTCGACCTGCTCGGTGTTGCGATGCCTTCAGGCGCCGGGCAACGTTCCGGCGAAAGGCCATCCAATACAACGGAAGCCCTACCTCTCTTCCGTCCTTGCGGCTCCGAAGACCGCGCCAGTGTGAATCAGAACTTCTAGCAACAGCTGGCAGGCTAATCAAGGGATTCAAGTAACGGCGGAATCGGGGAAAAACATGCGATTCCTGAAAGAAGGGGAATAGGCGGGTAATCAATAACTAACATCATACCACGAAGACCAGGATCTGGTCAAGAGCATGGGTTCAATAAAGACAAAGCGCCGCAATCTTGAACAGGCTGCGCCTCAGCAAATGTCAGCAGCAGAACGAGGAAAGCCGCAAGCATCCTGAAATGGACGCTTGCGGCTATTGGTGCGCCGTTCCTTGACTCGGCACGCAGTCCCGTCCGTCGGCAACGCCTCTCGTCCGTCTGTCATCGCCAGCTCGCCAGCCCGGCAGCTCCTCCCATTCGGCGGCCGTCAGCCCATGCCGTCAGGCCAGCAGCTCTTCCCATTCGGCGTAGGCCGCTTCCAGCTTGGCCTTGACCGATGCGAGCTCCTCCTGGATCGACTGGACCTGCACATAGTCCTGGTATACGTCCGGGTCGGCCAGCCGCTCCTCGAGCTCGCCGCTCTCCCCCTCCAGGCGGGCGATGTCCGCCTCGAGCTGCTCCAGCCGCCGCTGGCGCGCGCGCTCGTCGCGCTTCGCCTGCTTGTCCGCCTCGTACGAGCCGGCGCCGACCGGCTTGTCGGCTGCGGCCGCGGCCGCCGAGGCCGCGCTTTGCTTTGCTCCGGCTTCCAGCCGCAGCTCCTCCAGCTCTTTTTTCTTCTCGATCATGTCGTCGTAGTTGCCCAGGTAGTCGATCGTGCCGGTCGGCGTCAGCTCGATCATGCGCTCGGCGATCTTGTTAAGGAAGTAGCGGTCATGGGAAATGAACAGCAGCGTGCCCTCGTAATCGAGCAGCGCCGTCTCCAGCACTTCCTTGCTGTACAGGTCCAGATGGTTGGTCGGCTCGTCGAGGATGAGCACGTTGGCCTGCAGCAGCATCAGCTTGGCGAGCGCGACCCGCGCCTTTTCGCCGCCGCTCAGCGAGCCGACGCGCTTCTTGACGTCGTCGCCGCTGAACAGGAAGTTGCCGAGCACGGTGCGGATGCGCGCTTCCTCGACATGCGGGTAGGCGCTCCATACTTCCTCCAGCACGGTGTTCGTCCCGCTCAGCTCGGTCTGCTCCTGATCGTAGTAGCCGATCTTGACATGCGTGCCCCAGCGGATCGTGCCGGACAGCGGCCGCTGCTTGCCGATGAGCGCCTTGAGCAGCGTCGACTTGCCGATGCCGTTCGGCCCGACGAGCGCGGCCGTCTCGCCCCGCTCCATGCGCAGCGACACGTCCCGGAACACCGGCTCGGCGCGGTCCTCGTAGCCGACCGACAGCTCGCGCGCGTCGAGCACGTCGCGCCCGGTCGTCCGCTCCGTCTCGAAGCGGAAATGCGCGCGCTTCAGATCGCCTTGGGGACGGTCGAGCCGCTCCATCCGGTCGAGCGCCTTGCGCCGGCTCTGCGCGCGCTTGGTCGTAGAGGCGCGCACGAGGTTGCGGCGCACGAACTCCTCCATGCGGGCGATCTCGTCCTGCTGCTTCTCGAACTGCTTCATCGCCGATTCGAACTCGGCTTCCTTGAGCTCGACGAAGCGGCTGTAGTTGCCGGTATAGCGCTTGGCCTGATGGCGCTCGATCTCGATGATCGTGCCTACGGTCGCGTCGAGGAAGTAGCGGTCATGGGAGACGACGAGGATCGCGCCGGAGTAGCCGCGCAAATAATCCTCGAGCCAGGTCAGCGTCGCGATGTCCAGATGGTTGGTCGGCTCGTCGAGCATGAGCAGATCCGGCGCCTGCAGCAGGATGCGGGCGAGCGCGAGCCGCGTCTTCTGCCCGCCGCTCAGGGAGCGGATCGGCGTGGCGGGATCGGTCTGGCCGAAGCCCATGCCGTGCAGCACGCTCTTGATGCGGGTCTCGATCTCGAAGCCGCCTTGGTCGCGGAACCAGTCGGAGCGGCGCGCGTAGCGCTCGAGCGTGTCCTGGTAGCGCTTGTCGTCCTCGTGCAGCGCCGGATCGGCGATGTCGCGCTCGAGCTGGCGCAGCTCCTGCTCGGCTTCGAGCAGCGGGCCGAACACCGCCCTCATCTCCTCGATGATGCTGCGCTCGGACTGCAGCCCGCTGTTCTGGGCGAGATAGCCGACGCGCGTCTCCTTGGCGCGGTGGATGACGCCGCTGTCGCTGGACATCTGGCCCGCGAGGATCTGCAGCAGCGTCGACTTGCCGGCGCCGTTGACGCCGACAAGCCCGACGCGCTCGCGCTCCTGGATCTGGAACGTGATGCCGGACAATATGGTGGTGATGCCGTAGCTTTTCGTTAGGTCGTTGACTTGCAGCAGCATGGCCGGGCATGTTCCTTTCCGCAGAATGCTTCTATATATAAATGTAGAATACCGCAATCCGCCGCTATAATCGACCCTTATTGGCGAAACAAACCGCTCGGTGGTACACTATAGACAATTATGGCAGGAATGGTGGGTCCGATGATGGAATCCGGATCGGCGAAGTCCGCCGAGACCAAGAGGGAGCTGCGCCGGCGGCTGCTCGCCCTGCGCGACGGCTTGTCCGCGGCGGAGAGGGCGGAGGCTTCGTGCCTCGCCTGCCGCCATGCGGCCGAGTGGATCGAGTCTTCCGGCATCCGCAGCGTCATGGCGTTCGTCTCGTTCCGCTCGGAGCTGGACACGTCGGAGCTGCTGAAGTTCTGCTGGTCTCGCGGCCTGCGGCTGCTGCTGCCTCGCGCCGACGTCGGCGCGAAGCGCCTGGCGCTGCATGCGGTGCGCTCGCGCGACGAGCTCGCTCCAGGCGCTTACGGCATCCTCGAGCCCGATCCCGGCCGAGCTGCCGCGGCGCCGGACGAGGCGCCGGAGGCGGTGTTCGTGCCGGGCGCAGGCTTCGACCGCTGCGGCGGCCGGATCGGCTATGGCGGCGGCTACTACGACCGCTTCCGCGCCGAGGCGCGCGATGCGGCGGGCGGGCGCTGGATCGGGCTCGGCTTCGCCGCGCAGCTCGTGCCGCAGGTGCCGATGGAGCCGCATGACGCCGCGCTCGACGGGCTGGTCACGGAGCAGGGGCTCGTCTGGACGAACACGCATCCGCCGGAGGGAGGCCGATCATGACAGACCGTTCAACCGCATCGCCGCAGGAGCCGCTCAGCCATTTCAACGGGCAGGGGCGCGCGCGGATGGTCGACGTCTCGGACAAGGAGACGACGGCCCGCACAGCCGTCGCCCGCACGTCGATCGCGATGGCCGAGGAGACGCTAGCGCGCATCAAGGCGGGCGGCATCGCCAAGGGAGACGTGCTCGCGGTCGCCCAGGTGGCCGGCATCATGGCCGCCAAGAATACGTCGGCGTGGATTCCGATGTGCCATCCGCTGCCGCTGAGCGGCGTCGACATCTCGTTCGGCGACAACGGACGGGACGTGCTCACGATCGAGGCGGCCGTCCGCACCAAGGGGCCGACCGGCGTCGAGATGGAGGCGCTGACGGCCGTATCGGCCGCGGCGCTCACCGTTTACGACATGTGCAAGGCGATGCAAAAAGACATGGTCATCGGACCGACCGAGCTCGTCTCCAAGACGGGCGGCAAAAACGGCGATTACAGCCGGACAGATCGGGCATAGCGACGGGAGGAACGGAAGATGCGATGGAAGGTAGCGATTCTTACGGCGAGCGACAAGGGCTCGCGGGGCGAGCGGGAGGATACGAGCGCGCAGGTCATCCGCGAGCTCGTCGAGGAGGAGCTGGGCGGGAACATCGTCGATTACCGCATCGTGCCGGACGAGCAGGACGAGATCATGGCCGCGCTGATCGAGATGACCGGCTATTACGAGGCCGACCTCGTGCTGACGACGGGCGGCACCGGCCTCGGTCCGCGCGACATCACGCCGGAGGCGACGCTCAAGGTGATCGAGCGCGAGGTGCCGGGCATCTCCGAGACGATGCGCAGCAGCACGATGTCGCGCACCCGGCGCGCCATGCTCTCGCGCGGCGTGAGCGGCATCCGCGGCCGCACCCTTATCATCAATCTTCCCGGCAACCCCAAGGGCGTGCATGAGTGCCTGATGGCGGTCATCGACCAGCTGCCTCATGCGCTCGCCATCGTCTCCGGGCGGGAAGGGGAGCACGGCGCATGAGCATCCGCACGAGGCTGCGCGAGGTTCCTGTCGAGCAGGCGCTCGGCCTGCGGCTCGCGCATGACCTGACGCGCATCGTGCCCGGCTCGTTCAAGGGGCGGGCGTTCGTCAAAGGCCATGTCGTGACCGAGGCCGACATCCCGGCGCTGCTCGACATCGGCAAGGCTCATCTCTATGTCATGGAGCTGGCCGAGGGCGAGCTCCATGAGGACGAGGCCGCGCTTCGCATGGCGGAAGCCCATCGCGGGGAACGGATCGAGCCGGGCCGTCCTCATGAGGGCAAGGTGGCGCTCAAGTCTTCGATCCAGGGGCTGGTCAAGATCGATCCGGAGTATGTGAACGAGATCAACGCCCTCGGCGACATCGCCCTGGCGACCGTCGTCGGCGACCGCCTCGTGGAGGCGGGCGGCCAGGTGGCCGCGACCCGCGTCATTCCGCTCGTCGTGGAGGAAGCTCTCGTATCCCGCGTCGAGGAGCTGGCGGCGCGGTTCCGCGAGCGGCACGGCCGCGCGCCGATCGAGGTCAAGCCGCTGCGGCCGATGCGCGTCGGCCTCATCACGACCGGAGGCGAGGTGTACAGCGGCCGCATCGAGGACCGGTTCGGTCCCGCCGTGCGCGCCAAGCTGGAGCGGCTCGGCTCGTCCGTGGCCGAGCAGGCGCTCGTCCCGGACGACCGGCAGCGGATCGTCGACAAGATCGTTGAGTACAAAGACAAGGAATATGATATGATACTGCTTACAGGCGGCATGTCCGTCGATCCCGACGACCGGACTCCAGGCGCGATCCGCGCCGCCGGCACCGACATCGTCCGCTACGGGACGCCGATGCTGCCCGGCTCGATGCTGCTCATGGGCTATCTCGGCGGGACGCCGGTGCTAGGCTTGCCCGGCTGCGTCATGCATGATCCCCATACTTCGTTCGACGTGCTCCTTCCGCGCCTGCTGGCGGGAGAGGAGATTCGCAGGGAAGACATCACCGCGATGGGATACGGCGGCCTGTACGGCTGCTGACGCCCTCCGCGCATTCAACAGCGGAACGGCCTGCCCGGGCCCGTTCTCAAGGAGGAACCGACAATGGGTGGTATTGGAGCTACTGGATTTCTGCTGCTGGCGGTCATCGCGCTGCTGCTGTTCGGACCGAACAAGCTGCCGGAGCTCGGCCGCGCCTTCGGCCGCACGCTCAAGGAATTCAAGGCCGGCACGCGCGAGCTGATGGCCGAGGACGACGACCAGGCGAAGCGCCCGGCTTCGTCCTCCCGGATCGAAGTATCCGGCAGCGAGGGCGCGCAGCCCGAAGCGAGCCGTGCCGAAGCCCGCCGGCTGCCGGAGTAGCCGGCTCGCATCGGCGCATGACCGCGCGGAAGCCCGAGGCTTCCGCTTTTTCATTGAATCCCTGCCAGGTCGGGACGCTCGCGGCGCGGGCTTGCCGGCATGGCTGCATAAGGAGGACCTCGTATGGCCAGCCGTCCCCCGGACGGATCCTCGCCGCTGCGCAAGCGGATGAGCGAGGAGGGGCTCATGTCCCTGATGGAGCATCTCGGCGAGCTGCGCAAGCGCCTGTTCGTCGTGGTGCTCGTGCTGATCGCGGGACTCGTGCTCGGCCTTTTTCTCGCCAAGCCGATGTACGGGTATCTCACGACGACCGAGCAGGCCCGCGAGATCGGAGGATTCCATACGTTCTCGCTGTGGGACGGCATCGGCATCTACATGAAGTTCGCCTTCATCATCGCGCTCGTCCCCGTCGTCCCGCTCGCGTTCTACCAGCTGTGGGCGTTCGTCAAGCCGGCGCTGCGCAAGCATGAGCAGACCGCCGCGCTGCGCTACGTGCCGTTCGCGCTGCTCATGCTGCTGATCGGGATCAGCTTCTCCTATTTCGTCGTCTTTCCGATGGCGTTCCATTTCACGTCGGAGATCTCCCGCAGCCTCGGCCTTGAGGAGACGTACGGCATCGTGCAGTACCTGACGTTTCTCGTGAACATCGTCGTGCCGATCTCGCTGCTGTTCGAGATGCCGGTGCTGTTCATGTTCCTGACGGCGATCCGCATCCTGACGCCGGCCGGCCTGCGCAAGATGCGCCGCGTCGCCTACTTCGGGATGGTCGTCATCGGCGTCGTCGTGACGCCGCCGGATGTCGTGTCCGACTTGCTCGTCGCGATCCCGCTCATCCTGCTGTACGAGGTGAGCATCTACATGTGCGACCGCATCCATCGCAAGCAGCTGCGCAAGGATGCCGAGTTCGACAGCCGCTACGATTCGGCGGCGCTGAGCGAATAGCTCCGATCGAGCCTGGCGCAGCCCTGAGCTTTGCAGCCCCGTTTTCCGGTTTTCCGGAGGACGGGGCTTTTTTCATGAAAAAGACATAAAGCGGGCAGAATAAGGCTTGAGATTGGTGGAGTCAAGACCAGGGTAAGGGAAAAGAAGGCGCATAATCCGGAATTCGTGACATAGATATGATGGAAATGTGAAAAAAGTTTGAACATCGATGCTCGACTATGGTATAGTGGATGCAAGAAAACACTTACAATCTTGAACGGGATGTGACAAGCATGGCTAAAATGATGTCCGTGAAACCGGTACAGCAAACGAAGAATGCGGTCGATCGTCTCTTCCAATTCATGAATATGATGGCGTGGACCTGCTTGCTGATCGGAGTCGTGACCTCCCTTTGGAACATCACCCACTTTAGCGATACGAACATGACGCTGATGGTCGGCATCGGATTCCTCATCGGCAGCGTGTTCATCTATACGTCCGGAGCAGCCCTTCACCTCGTCTCCCACAAGCTCGAGCAGCTGGAGGATCGACCGGAAGACCGTTTCTGACCCCTGCAAGAAGCCGCGCCAGCGCGGCTTCTTTTTTTTTTGAACTCAAGACCTCTTTTTTGAAGACAAAGATGGGGGTGCCCCCTTGAAATTGTTCGGCAGTTTGAGTATGATAAAAACTGTTATTAGCACTAGACTCCAACGAGTGCTAATAAAATGACAAATTTCGATCAAGGAGGCTATTTTTTCATGATCAGACCTTTGGGTGAACGCGTATTGGTTGAACCGATCGCCAAGGAAGAGACGACTGCGAGCGGCATCGTGCTGCCTGACACGGCAAAAGAGAAGCCGCAAGAAGGCAAAGTCGTAGCTGTAGGCAGCGGAGCTCTGAAGGACGGCGTTCGCGTCGAGCTGGAAGTGAAGGTCGGCGACCGCGTTCTTTTCTCCAAGTATGCAGGCACGGAGATCAAGTACGAAGGCAAAGAGTATTTGATTATGAAAGAAAGCGACATCCACGCGATCTTCGGCTAAGCTGCATCGGCTTGCCGGCGCTATAGAGGCTCGGCTTTCATACTTAGGACCACAATCCAATCATCACTCGGGAGGTAACGAACGATGGCGAAAGAAATCAAGTTCAGCGAAGACGCTCGCCGCGGCATGCTGCGCGGGGTGGATGCTCTGGCGAATGCAGTAAAGGTGACGCTCGGACCGAAAGGCCGCAACGTCGTGCTCGAGAAGAAATTCGGCAGCCCGCTCATCACCAATG
The DNA here is from genome assembly GCF_009649995.1 of Paenibacillus sp. B01. Taxonomy (NCBI): domain Bacteria; kingdom Bacillati; phylum Bacillota; class Bacilli; order Caryophanales; family Paenibacillaceae; genus Paenibacillus; species Paenibacillus sp. B01. The sequence continues at coordinate 1,579,406 of NZ_CP045802.1, forward strand.
ACGGCGTATCCATCGCAAAAGAGATCGAGCTCGAAGATCCGTTCGAAAACGCGGGCGCTCAGCTCGTCAAAGAAGTCGCGACCAAGACGAACGACGTCGCCGGCGACGGCACGACGACCGCGACGGTGCTCGCCCAGGCGATCATCCGCGAAGGCCTGAAAAACGTGACGGCGGGCGCGAACCCGATCGTCCTGCGCAAAGGCATCGAAAAAGCGGTCCGCGCTGCGGTCGAGGAGCTGAAAAACATCTCCAAGCCGATCGAGGGCCAGCAGTCGATCGCTCAAGTCGCTGCGATCTCTTCCGGCGACGAGGAAGTCGGCCAGCTGATCGCCGAAGCGATGCAGAAGGTCGGCAACGACGGCGTCATCACGGTCGAGGAGTCCAAAGGCTTCTACACCGAGCTTGAAGTCGTAGAAGGCATGCAGTTCGACCGCGGCTACGTCTCCCCGTACATGATCACCGATACGGACAAGATGGAAGCGGTGCTCGACAACCCTTACATCCTCATCACCGACAAGAAGATCTCCAACATCCAGGAGATCCTGCCGGTGCTCGAGAAGGTCGTCCAATCCGGCAAGCAGCTGCTGATCATTGCGGAAGACGTGGAAGGCGAAGCTCAAGCGACGCTGATCGTCAACCGTCTGCGCGGCACGTTCACTTGCGTTGCCGTCAAGGCTCCTGGCTTCGGCGACCGCCGCAAAGCGATGCTCGGCGACATCGCCGCTCTGACGGGCGGCCAAGTGATCACCGAGGAGCTTGGCCTGGACCTCAAGTCCACGACGGTCGAGCAGCTCGGCTCCGCTCGCCAGATCCGCGTGACCAAAGAGAACACGATCATCGTGGACGGCGCCGGCGACAAGACGGACATCGAAGTCCGCGTGAAGCAGATCCGCGCCCAGCTGGAAGAAACGACGTCCGACTTCGACCGCGAGAAGCTGCAAGAGCGTCTGGCGAAGCTGTCCGGCGGCGTAGCCGTCATCAAGGTCGGCGCTGCGACGGAAACCGAGCTCAAAGAGCGCAAGCTGCGCATCGAAGACGCTCTGAACTCCACGCGCGCTGCCGTTGAAGAAGGCATCGTATCCGGCGGCGGCACGGCTCTCGTGAACGTATACAGCGCCGTTGCGGCTCTGGACGTGACCGGCGAAGAGAAGACCGGCGTCAACATCATCCTGCGCGCTCTGGAAGAGCCGGTCCGCACGATTGCGACCAACGCAGGCGTAGAGGGCTCCGTCATCGTCGAGCGCCTCAAAAAGGAACCGGTCGGCATCGGCTACAACGCCGCTACCGGCGACTGGGTCAACATGTTCGAAGCCGGCATCGTCGATCCGACGAAGGTGACGCGTTCCGCGCTGCAGAACGCCGCTTCCGTAGCGGCTGTCGTCCTGACGACCGAAGCGGTCGTCGTCGACAAGCCGGAGAAGGATAAGCCGGCCATGCCAGACATGGGCGGAATGGGCGGAATGGGCGGCATGATGTAAGTGCCGGGCCAACTAGCCTGATCCAGCAAGAGAAGAAGACGGGACCTTTCGAGGTCCCGTCTTTTTTTTAATTCGGCTCTATGTTGCTGGCTCTGCTGGCGCGTTTCGCATCCGCGCAAGCCGGATCGCTTTTAGCACAACCACTGATTTATGATCAAAAACCTCTCCCGTATGCATGGAAACGAATGGATAACGATTTTACAATAGGGACTAGACACGGGAAGGAGGTCAGCGGTCAAGCTGGAGCAACGCGTCAATTGAAAGCGCAACCATTCATACGGCGAGGGGAGCTTGGATATGACGAAACGATTCAAACCCGGAAGGCGAGCGGCCGCGATCGGCCTGGCGGCGACGATGCTGGCGACAGGCGCGGCTTCTGGCGCCGGGGCATCCGCGCAGCCATCGGCTGCGGCGTCCGCGAGCGCGACTGCCGGTAAATCGCATTCGCCCGCAAAAGCGAGCTACCAGATGGAGTATCTGGACCGCGGGCTTGTCGCTGCGGCGACGTCGGAGGGGGTGTTCCTGAGCTGGCGCCTGCTCGCGGGAGAGGAAGGGGCGGCCCGCGCGGGCAAGGATGCCGGCACGACGTTCCAGGTTTACCGGGATGGGCGCAAGCTGGCGGAGGTGAAGGACAGCACGAACTACGTGGACCGCGGCGGCTCGGGCAGCTCGGCGTATAAGGTCGTCGCCGTGCGCGGCGGCAAGGAGAGGAACGAAAGCGCGTCCGTCCGGCCATGGACGAACGCCTATCTGGACCTCAAGCTGCGCAAGCCGGCGGACGGCGTCACTCCGGTCGGCGAGGCGTACACGTACAGCGCGAACGACATGAGCGTCGGCGATGTCGACGGGGACGGGCAGTACGAGTTTTTCGTCAAATGGGACCCGTCGAACTCCAAGGATGTGTCGCAGATCGGCTATACGGGCAACGTCTACATCGACTGCTATCGCCTCGACGGCACGCTGCTCTACCGCTATGATCTCGGCGTCAACATCCGGGCCGGAGCGCATTATACGCAGTTCCTCGTCTACGATTTCGACGGCGACGGCAAGTCGGAGATCATGTTCAAGACCGCTCCGGGCACGAAGGTCACGACGTATGCGCCGGACGGCAGCGTGCGGAAGGAAGCCTACGTGACGATGCCGAAGGCGGATGTCTCGGCCGGATACAGCCATCAGGACGACTATCGCCTGAGCAAGCAAGGCTACTACGATCATGTCGTGAAGCTGTTCCGCGAGTGGCATCAGCAGCCGGAGGTCAAGGACGGCAGCTGGCCGGCGACGCTGGAGGAGGCGTTCGGCATCGAGCCGAAGTTCAGCTACCCGCTCTCTTTGGAGGACGCGAGAGAGCTGGCCGACTACTTCATGGACGTGTACGCTCCGGCGCGCAGCGCACGCAACAATCTGCGGGCGTTCGAGGGCTTCATCGTCGACGGTCCGGAATACTTGAGCGTATTCGACGGGCGGACGGGGGCGGAGCTGCAGACGATTCCGTACAAGCCGGGCCGGGAAGACGACGGCCTGCGCTGGGGCGATTACGCGATGGCCCGGATCGAGCCCGGCAACCGCGTCGACCGCTTCCTGGCCGGCGTCGCTTATTTGGACGGCAGCAAGCCGTACGCCGTGTTCGCCCGCGGCTACTACACCCGCTCGACGCTCGTCTCCTACGGCTGGGACGGCAAGCGGCTGCGGGAATACTGGTACGTGGACAGCGGCTGGACGCCGATGACGAATCCGTTCAACGACGGTCCTCACGGCCGCGACGGCACGGATCCGGAGTTCGGCTCGCTGACGACGCAGGGCTTCCACTCGATGAGCGCGGCCGACGTGGACGGCGACGGCAGGCAGGAGATCGTCTACGGCTCGGCGACGATCGACGACGACGGCTCGCTGCTGTACAGCTCCAAGGCGCTCATGCCTGCGGAGAGCGCTCAGCCGGGCGAAACGGCTCGTCTCGGCCATGGCGACGCGATGCATGTCGGCGATCTGGATCCGCAGCGGCCTGGCCTCGAGATCTTCACGGTCCACGAAGGCGGGACGTACGCGCCTTACGGCTATGCGATGCGGGACGCGGCGACGGGGAGCGTGCTGTGGGGCGGCTACACCGGCAAGGATACCGGCCGCGGCATGGTCGGCGACGTCGATCCGTCCCAGCCGGGGTACGAGGCGTGGGCCGGCGTGCCGCTCGCTCCGGCGGGGGCGCTGTGGAACGCGAAAGGCACGCAGATCGGCAGCAAGGCTCCCGGCACGAACATGAGCATCCGCTGGGCGGCGGACGGCACGACGCAGATCGTCGACGGCGCGATCGACGTCACGCCGACGATCCAGGACTGGCGCCGCGGCACGCTGCTGACGGCCGAAGGGACGAAGACGAACAACGGCACGAAGGGCAATCCGGGCCTCGTCGCCGATGTTTTCGGCGATTGGCGCGAGGAGCTGCTCGTCCGCACGGCGGACAGCTCCGCCATCCGGATCTACCTCAGCACGGAGCTTGCGAGCCGCAAGCTCGTGACGCCGATGCTCGACCCGCAGTACCGGGCCGAAGTCGCGCGTCAGAACACGACCTACAACCAGCCGTCGTATCCGAGCTACTATTTCGGCTCGGACATGGATTGGTCCGCGGTCAAGTCGGCGTCGATCCGGCAGCCGGGCCTGCTGGCGCAGCTCGGCCGGCAGCTGCAGCACTATGCCGGAGCAGGCGAGCTGTCGGGGCCGATCGTGAAGCAGCTTGAAGCGTCGTGGGAGCAGGCTTGGCGGCATGACGAAGCCGGCCGCGCCGAGCAGGCGGCCAAGGCGCTGGAGAAATTCCGCATCCAGCTGGAGAAGAGAGGCTCCAAAGCCAAAGTCTCCCGCGCCGCAGGGCTGAACTTGGGCGATCTGGCGGAGCAGCAGCTGGAGCAGTGGAAAAAGCGCTGAAGCAGGACGGACGGGCATGCCGCATAGCGACAGCCGCAGAGCCGGTTCGGGGAGGCCGGTTGATTCCGGCCTCCTCTTCCTTTACGATGGGTCATATCGCAAAAGGAAGAGGAGGGGCAGACCATGCCGCCTAGAATCGTCCGCTCCGTCACGGAGCTGATCGGGGACACGCCCGCCGTGCGGCTGAACCGCCTGGCCGGCCCGGAGCTGGCCGAAGTCTGCGTCAAGCTGGAGAGCTTCAATCCGAGCGGGAGCGTGAAGGACCGCGCCGCCGCCAATCTCATCCTTGAAGCCGAAAAATCCGGACGGCTGCTGCCCGGCGGCACGATCATCGAGCCGACAAGCGGCAACACCGGCATCGGACTGGCGATGAACGCGGCCGCGCGCGGCTACCGCGCGATTCTCGTCATGCCGGACAACGCGACCAAGGAGCGGATCGGCATCCTCCGCGCCTATGGGGCGGAGGTCGTGCTGACGCCGGCAGCCGAGCGGATGCCGGGCACGATCCGCAAGGCGGAGGAGCTGGCCGCCGGCATCCCGGGAAGCTTCATCCCGCAGCAGTTCGAAAACCCTGCCAACCCCGACGCGCATCGCTTGACGACGGCCGCGGAAATCTGGGAGCAGATGGACGGCCGGCTGGACGCCTTTGTCGCGACGGCCGGCACGGGCGGCACGATCACCGGCACCGGGGAGGAGCTGAGGCGCCGGCTGCCCGGTCTCCGCATCGTCGTCGTCGAGCCCGCAGGCTCGCCGGTGCTGTCGGGCGGCGAGCCAGGACCGCATAAGCTCGTCGGCACGAGCCCGGGCTTCGTGCCTGCCATCCTCAACACGTCCGTCTACGACGAGATCGTGCAGGTGCAGGACGAGCAGGCGCTGGAGACATGCCGGCGGCTGGCGCGCGAGGAGGGGCTGTTGATCGGCCCGTCCGGCGGAGCGGCCGTCTGGGCGGCGCTGCGGGAGGCGGCCCGGCTTGGTCCGGGCAAGCGGGTGCTCTGCATGGCGCCGGACAGCGGCGAGCGGTATTTGAGCATGGGCGTGTTCGACGCCCCATGATCGCAGCCGCAGCCTCGGCCGCGAGCGCCCTTCGGCCTCCGCATCGGCAAGGCGGAGCGGGATCGCCGCCGCAGCCAGGCTAAAAACGCAAAAAGGGACGAAACGGAGTCTGGCTCCAGTTCGTCCCTTTTGCTTTTATGCGGATGGACAGCTTGGATCGTTCGAGCTGCCTTGGAAATGGCAGAACAGAAAGCGGCGGGAACGGAACCCTCTTGGAGAAGCGGGAGCGTTTCCCTTGATGGCCGGATCCCATCCTTTTCGGGAAGGGAGATCAAAGGAATCTGGGCATCAGCGGAATCGGAAAGAGGGTCCGTGCCCGGAGCGGCTTCCGGCTCGGACAGGCCATCCCCAATCTCGGAGTCAATCTCCGCAGGCCCGCTTTCGCCTGAACCCTCAAGCCTGAACCGGCTCCTCAAGAGCCGGTGCGGATCTCCTCCATCGCTGCGGCAGGACGCAGGCGACGAAGCGGGGAGCGGCTGTAGCGGAACTCTCCGGCTCCGAGCACGGTAAGCTTCTCGCCCGTGCCCTCGATCGTCGAGCCGTCGGCGACATAAGCGCCCTCGCCGACGATCGCGCGGTGCACATGCACGCCTCGGCCGATCCGGGCTCCGGGCATGATGATGCTGTCCGTAATCGTGCTGCCTTCTCCGATCTGCACGCTATGGAACAGGATGGAGCCTTCGACCGAGCCTTGGATGCGGCAGCCGCGCTGCACGATCGAGTTGGACACCTCGCCGCGCCCTTCGACGTAGACGGCCGGGCTCAGGTCGAGGGACGGCGTGTACATCGGCCATTCCGGACGGTTCAGGTCGATGACGCCGTTCAGCAGATCCATATGGGCTTCCCACAGGCTGTCCGGCGTGCCGACATCCTTCCAATAGCCTTGGAAAGGAAACGCGACGACGCTGCTGCCCTCGGAGAGCAGCTGCGGAATGATGTCCTTGCCGAAGTCATGGGAGGAGCGGCTCGACTCGGCATCCTTCACCAAAGCTTGCTTCAGGTCGGCCCAGCGGAAAATATAGACGCCCATGGAAGCGAGGTTGCTCTTGGGCTCGGCCGGCTTCTCGGCGAACTCGGTCACCTGCAGCCGCTCGTTCGTATTCATGATGCCGAAGCGCGATGCCTCGCTCCACGGCACCTCCTTCACCGCGATCGTCGCAGCCGCGCCGCGCTGGCGGTGGAACGTGAGCATTTCCGTATAGTCCATCTGATAGATATGGTCGCCGGAGACGATCAGCACATGCTCCGGATTCTCCTTCTCGATGAAGTCGATATGTTGATAAATGGCGTCGGCCGTCCCGACGTAGCCGTTCTTTTCATCCTTAGAGGAAAGCAGGTCGATGCGGGCGTTGTCCCAAGCCCGTCCGTCCGCGATATGCTGCGTGATCGACTGCTTCATATATTGGCTCAGCACGCCGATCCGGTTGATGCCGGAATTGACGCAGTTGCTCAGCGGGAAGTCGATGATGCGGTAGCGGCCTCCGAAGTGCACCGCAGGCTTGGCGAGTCGGTTCGTCAGAGGGGCGAGGCGTTTTCCTTCGCCTCCGGCAAGAAGCATAGCAAGGCAAGCATTCGATTGGATCATTAGGCGGTACCCTCCATTTTTTCGCTCGGAATATCATGTCTAGGTTATAACTAAACGGCACGGAACACTTTGAAACCGAATGAAAACAAGCGGGCCAAGCGGCCCGGGGAGCGACGAAGCGGCGTTTCGGCTGGACTGGCCGCGGCGGAGAAGGTCCTGAATGTTTCATGAGCCGCAAGGCAAGGGTAGAGATGCCTAGGCTGAGGACAGGCCGCCGCGCTGGCGGCTTCCCGATAAGACCGACTACACCAAACTGGAGGGATTTTCAATGAAACCAAGCATTCAAGTTGTCGAGAACGGCACGGACGCGATGTCGGCCGTACGGGAACTGAACCGTCGCGGATATGGTCGGGATGAGATCTATGTACTGGCGCATGACAAGGATCAGACGGATCGGCTGGTCGAAAATTCCGATGCGAACAAGATCGGCATGTCCGAGGAGGGCGTATTCGACTCCATGGCCAATATGTTCCGCTCCCGCGGCGACGAGCTGCGCTCGAAGCTGGAGTCCGTCGGCTTGACGGACCTGGAGGCGGAGCGCTACGAGGAAGTGCTCGACCAAGGCAAGATTCTCGTCATCGCCAAAACCCACTGACCGTCGCCTTGCCCGCCCCGGAGCGCCTAGCGCTTTCCGGGGCTTTTCCGCGTTTCCCGATGCCGGCGACAGCCGTATCCCCGAAATCCCCCCTTCCACTCGCTTGTTTAATAGGATTAAATATTCCGATATCGAAGATCGGTTATCCCAATGTAAATATTCCCCATCCGCAGATCGATTCCCTTTATCTGACAGAAAAAAATGGCCTCGCGGCTTCCGGTGTACGGACTGCCGACCCGCAGGTATACTGATAGGATGGGAATTTCGGTTTTGGGGAGGAAGATGCAAGCATGAACGAAATGATTCCGTCCGCGGCCGCTCCGTCGATACCGGTCGTCCTGCTGGGCGGCTTTTTGGGGAGCGGCAAGACGACGCTGCTCGCCCGGCTGGCAGAGCGGTTCCGCGAGGAGGGTAAGCTGGCCGCCGTCATCCTGAACGAGCTCGGAGACGTCGCGTTCGACGAGCTGCCAGCGGGCGGCAGGCCCGTAAGCGAGCTGCTGAGCGGCTGCATCTGCTGCTCGATGAAGGCGGATCTGACCGCGGAGCTGCTGCAGCTGGCCGACCGCAGGCCGGATGTGATCCTCGTCGAGGCGACCGGAGCGGCCAATCCGCTGGAGCTGGTCGAAAACGTCATGGAAGCCTCGCTGCATCGCCCGCTCCATCTGGCTGCCGCGATCGCCGTCGTGGACGGGCCGGGACTGCTGCAGCTGCGCAAAGGAAGCCGGCGGACGTACCGGCTGCTGACGGACGGCATCCGCTGCGCGACGCATCTGGTGCTCAACAAGGCCGACAAGCTGCACCCGGAGGAGCGGGTCGAGCTGGAGCAGCTGCTCCGCGAGCTGAACGGCCGCGCGAAGCTGGCCGTGACGGTGCGCGCCGCCGTCCCGGACGGCTGGCTCGACGGCCTGAACGCCAGCGGCAGGGCGATCGCCGGCGAGGAGATCCGCGAGCGACGGCAAGCGCCGGACGGAACGTCAGGCTGCGGCTGCGGAGAGACGCATGCTGCGGGGCACGCCTGCGCGCACGGACAACGGCATGAGCATTTGCTGGCCGTCTCCTACTACCCGGAACGGCCGTTCGACAGCGTCGCGTTCGAGCAGCTGCTGAGACGGCTGCCCGATGCCGTCTACCGGGCCAAAGGCATCGTCACCTTCGCCGACACGCCGAGCCGGTATCTGTTCCAGTATGCGTTCCGCGAAGCCGATTTCGTGCCGACGGCCTCCGCCGCGCCCGATGCGATCGTCTTTATCGGAGAGCATTTTTCCCGCGAGGAGCTGCTGCGGGAGCTGGCGGAGCTGGAGCGGCTCTGATTCGCCGTTCCGCCGGCTTTTTTCCTGCGCCTTGAGCTGTTTCGCCGTCCGAATCTCGTGGTAAATGAAGGAATCAAGCAAGAAACGGAAGATTCCACTTACGAGGAGGAAGGCGCATGAAACGGATCGTCGCTCTGGTTGCCGCTGCTTGCCTGCTGATGACGGGGGTTACGATCGGCGTGCTCATGCGCCCCGCTTATGCGCCTTCTCCGGCGGTCGCCGTCGGACCGGCGGTGGCGGATGATTCGAATGAGGCTGCGGTCCGCGCAGCTTCGCCGGCGTATTCGGCCTTTTTGCAGGACGAGGCCGCCATGTCGGAGGAGCCGGCGCTGGATTTCAGCGAAGTGAATGGAGTGGGCCTTTCCGACGCCAAGGAGCAGGTCGTGACCGAGATCGGCATCCCGCAGTCGGCGCAGCGCGACGAGCTGCTGCCCGAACAGACGGCGTGGACCTATCCCGGCATGGAGGTCGGCTTCACCGGCGGCAGCGTGGAGTATGTGAGCGTGCCGGCCGGAGAGGGGCGGATCGAGCTCGAGAGCGGCAGCCTGCCGATTTCGCTCGAGGGATGGACGGAGGCGTTCGGCCAGCCGATGTTCACGGCTGACGACGGCGTCGGTTATGTCGACGAGCGCGGCTTCGCCGCCAAGCTGTTCCTCGATCCTCTCAGCGGAGAGCTTGTCTCGATCGACTTTTTCTGGTCCTCCCCGCAGCAATAAAATAAATGTCGATTCCTCTGTTTCAATAGGCTCGGAAGCGGGTATTTCAATTTCATATGATGTTGAATCGATTCGGTCGCTGCCTCTGGAGGTTGCGGCCGCTTCGTGCGTACCTGGGCAAACACCCATATTTTGTTGCGGATTCGGGGTGACGATCGCTTCGCGGCTCCTGTAAAATAGATTGGAAGGACCGTTTTTGATCAAGAAAGATCGTTACAGAACGATAGTCATAGAATGACATTCATATAAGAGGGGAATCGGTGAGCACCTACATGAAAATCCGGACGAAAGTTCAGATCGGCTTCTCCCTGCTGCTGGCGATCATCATCATCCTCAGCATCGCGGGCGTGCGGAACCTGTTCAGCATGAGCGACCAGCTCAACGAGATTTACGACGACCGCTATACAAAGGTCTACGTGGCGACGGACATGCGGGGCAACGCGAACAATGTGGCCAAATTCATGGTCAACGTGCTGACCGTTCCGACGGCCCAGACGGTCGAGAAAAACCGCGGGAACATCGAGGCGATGCGCCAGAACGTCCTGGAAGGCATCGAAAGGCTCAAATCGCTTTCGACCAATGCGTCCGAAATCTCCATGATGGAGGATATCACAGGCTCTGCCGCCGACTTCTTCGGCTATGTGGACCAGGCGCTCTCACTCGTGAGCTCCGGCAAGGGCGCCGAGGCGGTCGCGCTGCGCGAAGCGCAAGGACTGGAATTCCAGGAATCGCTCGTCGCCGATATCGAGAAGCTGTCGAGCTACCACCGCAACGCCCTGACCCAGCTCGTGGAGCAGACGCGCGCGGACAACGAGGCGACGACGAACATTATGGTCGCCCTGACGGTAGCGGGCGTGCTGGCCGGAGCGTTCATCATGGCCTGGAACACGAAGTCGCTCAATCGCGGCTTCCGCGGCCTGTCGGCGATGATCGCCGGCTTCGCCCAGGGCGGCTCGACGGCGGAGTCCCGCCGGCTGGCGGAGAAGCAGGAGGGCGAGTTCAAGGAAGTGACGGACGCCTTCATCGCGCTCGCCGACGATCTGGATGAAAAGACCGAGGCGGAGAGAATCTACAACCAGAATATGCAGGAGCAGACCTGGCTCAAGACGAATCTGGCCAACGTCACCGTGGAGGCGCAGGGCATCACCGACCTGGACCGCCTGTCGGGCAAGCTGGCGGAGCTGATCGCGCCGCTGACCGGAGCGACGTATGCGGCGTTCTACGTGCGCGACCATATGGGAGAAGCCCAGACGCTGACGCTGCGCGGCAGCTATGCCGGCATGGAGGGCGGCCGTATGCGTTCCGTCGTCCGTCTGAACGAGGGCTTGACGGGCCAGGCGGCCGCCGACGGCCGGGCCGTGCATCTGACCGAGGTGCCGAGCGATTACCTCAAGGTATCCTCCGGCATCGGCGAGTCGGCCGTGCGCGAGCTGCATATTCTGCCGCTCCATTATCAGAACAAGGTCATCGGCGTCATCGAGCTCGGCACGCTGCAGACGTTCACCGCGATCCATCTGGAGCTGCTGAAGCAGATCGGCGAGTCGGTCGGCATGGTGCTGCACAATCTGTTCGGCCGCATCCGCATCGAGGAGCTGCTGCGCGAGTCGCAGACGATGAGCGAGGAGCTGCAGTCGCAGTCCGAGGAGCTCATCAGCCAGCAGGAGGAGCTGCGCAGCTCCAACGAACGGCTCGAGGAGCAGACGAGAGCGCTCAAGTCTTCCGAGGAGAAGCTGCAGTCGCAGCAGGAGGAGCTCGAGCAGACGAACGAGGAGCTACTCCAGAAGACGCATATGCTGGAGCTGCAGATGAAGGAGACGCAGAAGCGCAGCCAGCAGATCGAGCAGACGCGCGACGCGCTCGAAAAGCAGGCCGTGCAGCTCGGCCTCGCCTCCAAGTACAAGTCGGAATTCCTGGCCAACATGTCGCATGAGCTTCGGACTCCGCTCAACAGCCTGCTGATCCTGTCGCAGATGCTGTCCGACAATAAGGAAGGCAATCTGACGAAGAAGCAGATTGAATTCGCGACGACGATTCACGGCTCCGGCTCGGATCTGCTGAAGCTGATCGACGAGATTCTCGACCTGTCCAAGATCGGCGCGGGCAAGATGGACGTCGTCACCGAGCATGTGCCGATCCGCGACCTGGAGCAGTACGCGCTGCGCAGCTTCCAGCCGCTGAGCGCGCAGAAGGATCTCGTGTTCGAGACGAAAATCGACGAGGACGTGCCGACCGAGCTGTTCACCGACAGCCACCGGGTCAAGCAGATCCTTCGCAATCTGCTCTCCAACGCGTTCAAGTTCACGAGCCAGGGCTCGGTCGCCCTGCATATCCGCAAGGCATCCGGGCCGGAGCTTCCGGAGCAGGCCGAGGGCGAATGGATTTCCTTCGAGGTGCGCGATACCGGCATCGGCATTCCGGAAGACAAGCAAGCGATCATTTTCGAGGCGTTCCAGCAGGTCGACGGCACGACGAGCCGCAAGTACGGCGGCACGGGCCTCGGCCTCGCGATCAGCCGCGATCTCGCCAAGCTGCTCGGCGGCGACGTGAGGCTGACGAGCAAGCCGGGAGAAGGGAGCTCCTTTGTCCTCACCTTGCCGGAGTTCCATATCGTTAAAAGTCTGACGGAACCAGCCGAGTTCGACGCGGGAGCAAGCTTCGGGGGCATGAGCGAAGCGGCCGCCGCCCTGTCGCCGGGCCGGCCGGCAATCGCGGCGGCGCCGCGCCGTCAGGCCGAAGAGCCGGTCCGCGTGCTGCAGGAGGTCGAAGACGATCTGAAAAACCTGGAGGAAGGCGACAAGGTCGTGCTCATCATCGAGGACGACGTGGCTTTCGCCAAGGTGCTCGTCGACATCGCCCGCTCGCGCGGCTTCAAGGCGATCACGGCCGGACAGGGAGACAAGGGCTTGTCGCTGGCGAGGACGTATGTTCCGGACGCGATCCTGCTCGATATCCAGATGCCGGTCATGGACGGCTGGTCCGTCCTCCATCATCTCAAGAACGATGCCGATACGCGGCATATCCCGGTGCATCTCATCTCGGTCATCGACGAGGTGCAGCAGGGGCTGTCGCTAGGCGCGATCGCCTATCTCAAAAAGCCGGTCACCAAGGAGCATCTCGACAATCTGTTCACGCAGATCGGACTGTTCCTGGAGCGCAACCTGAAGCGGCTGCTCATCGTCGAGGACGATCAGGCGCAGCGGCTCGCGATCGAGGAGCTGATCGGCCACGACGACCTCGTCATCACCGGCGTCTCCTCGGGCAAGGAAGCGCTCCGCGAGCTGACCGAGCATCGCTACGACTGCATGGTGCTCGACCTCGGGCTGCCGGACATCAGCGGCTTCGAGCTGCTGGACCAGATCCGGCGCAACGAGGAGCTCCACGATCTGCCGATCATCATCTACACGGGCCGGGAGCTCGACAAGCGCGAAGAGATGATGCTCAAGAAATACGCCGAGACGATCATCGTCAAGGACGTGAAGTCTCCGGAGCGCCTGCTCGACGAGACGACGCTGTTCCTGCACCGCGTCGAGGCCGACCTGCCGGAAGACAAGCGAAGCGTGCTGCGCAAGCTGCACAGCGTCGAGACGATTTTCGAAGACCGCAACGTGCTGATCGTCGACGACGACATCCGCAACGTGTTCGCCCTCTCCAACGTGCTCGAAGGCTACAAGATGAACATCATCTATGCGGAGAACGGCCGCGAGGCGATCGAGCAGATCGAGAAGAACCCGGATCTCGATCTGGTGCTGATGGACATCATGATGCCGGAAATGGACGGCTACGAGGCGATGAGGCTGCTGCGGGCGGACAGCCGCTTCGACAAGCTGCCGATCATCGCCGTCACCGCCAAGGCGATGAAGGGCGATCGGGACAAATGCATTGAGGCAGGGGCCAGCGACTACATCGCCAAGCCGGTGAATGTCGACCAGCTGCTTTCATTAATGAGGGTGTGGTTGTATAAATAACAGCAAGCTTCGTCCAAGCGAGGCGGACGAGAGGGAACAAGTCGAGATCGAGCTGCTGCTGGAGGCGATGTACCGGCTGTACGGGTACGATTTCCGCAATTACGCCTATGCCTCGATCCGGCGCAGGGTCTGGCATCGCGTCCACGCCGAGAGGCTGGCGACGGTGACCTCCCTGACCGACAAGATGGTCCATGACCGCAGCTGCATGGAAAGGCTGCTGTCCGATCTGACGATCCACGTCACGGAGATGTTCCGGGATCCGGAAGCGTTCCGATCGTTCCGCGAAAATGTCGTGCCGCTGCTCAGAACCTATCCGTTCATCCGCATCTGGCATGCCGGCTGCTCGACAGGCGAAGAAGTCTATTCGATGGCGATCCTGCTCCACGAGGAAGGGCTGCTCGAGAAAACCCGCATCTATGCGACGGACATGAGCGCCACCGTGCTCGACGTCGCCCGCCAGGGCGTCTTCCCGATCGAGCGGATGCAGCAATATACGCGCAATTATCAGGACGGCGGCGGCAAGGAATCGTTCTCGGACTATTACATGGCCCGGTACGAGTCCGTCATTTTCCAAAGCTTCCTGAAGAAAAATATCGTCTTCGCCCAGCATAATCTGGTAACGGACGGTTCGTTCAACGAGTTCCACGTCATCCTCTGCCGCAACGTGATGATCTACTTCAACAAGGAGCTGCAAAATCACGTGCACGGGCTGCTGTACGACAGCCTCAGCATGTTCGGCGTGCTGCTGCTCGGCACGAAGGAGTCGATCAACTTCACGCGGCATGCCGACAAGTTCGACGATCTGGACCTCGTGAACCGCATCTATCGCAAGATCAAGTAGCCGCACGTTCAGAGAGGGGGGGGAACCATGATCTCTTACGACGGACCGATCAATATTCTGCTTGTCGACGACTATCCGGAGAACCTGCTTGCGATCGAAGCGGTATTGGCCGACCTCGACTACAATCTCGTGAAGTGCCTGTCAGGAGAGGAGGCGCTGCGCGCGCTGCTCAAGGACGACTTCGCGGTCATCGTGATGGACGTCCAGATGCCCGGCATGGACGGCTTCGAGACGGCGCGCATGATCAAGTCGAGGGAGAAGACGAAGGAGATTCCGATCATCTTCGTCTCCGCGACGAGCAAGGAGTCGCAGCACTTGTTCACCGGCTACGCCGTCGGCGCCATCGACTACATGCTCAAGCCGTTCGTGCCGCAGATCTTCCGCTCGAAGATCGAGGGCTTCGTCGGCATGTACGTCAGCAACAAGAAGCTCCAGCAGCAGAAGATCCTGCTCCAGCAGCAGACGCAGGAGCTGGAGCGGATGAACAAGGAGCTGATGCGCACGGCGTATCAGCTGACCAAGGCGGAAGCGATCAAAAGCGTCATCAGCAGCACGTCGATGGACACGATGATCACCTTCGACGGAGGCGGCATCATCCTGACCGTCAACCCGTCGATCCTGCCGATGTTCAGCTATTCGGAGCGAGAGGTCATCGGCAGGCATATCCATGAGCTAGTGCCCGAGCTGTGCCTCAAGCAGCTCGAGGGCATGACGGAGCAGACGGCCGAGGGCCTCATCTCCGGGCGGCTGATCGAGGTGATGCCGCAGCGCAAGGACGGCAGCCGCTTCCATGCCGAGATCAAGCTCGGCAGCACGCATGTCGACGACGAGCTCATCTATGCCTGCACGGTCAGCGACATCACCGAGCGCAAGAAGACCGAGCGCGAGCTGCTCGCCGCCAAGGAGGCGGCGGAGATCGCCGACCGCGCCAAGACCGAATTCCTGGCGATGGTCAGCCATGAGATCCGCACGCCGATGAACGGCATTCTCGGCATGACCAATCTGCTGACGGAAACCGACCTCGACGAAGAGCAGCGCGACTTTACCGAAATCATCCTCAAGAGCGGAGACTCCCTGCTCGGCGTCATCAACGACATCCTCGACTATGCGAAGATCGAGGCCGGCAAGCTGGAGCTGGAGCGGATTCCGTTCAGCCTCAAGAGCTGCCTCGACGAATCGCTGGACCTGTTCATCGGCAAGGCGCGGGAGAACAGCCTCGAGCTGCTCTGCACCGTCGACGAGAGCTTGCCTGAATACGTCTACGGGGACGTGACCAAGCTGCGCCAGATTCTCATGAATCTGGTCAGCAACGCGGTCAAGTTCACGCCGGAGGGTCGGATCGAGGTCGCCGCGCGGCCGGGCTCCGAGCCGTTCGCAGGGTCGATCCGGGACTTGACGGTCGAGTTCCAGGTGCGGGATACGGGAGTGGGCATTCCGGCGGAAAAGCTGGCGGAGCTGTTCCAGCCGTTCTCCCAGCTCGATTCGTCGATGACCCGCAAGTACGGCGGCACGGGCCTCGGCCTCGCCATCTGCAAAAACCTGGTGGAGCTGATGGACGGCTCGATCGCCTGCGCTCCCAACGAGCCCTGCGGCGCGGTATTCACCTTCACCGTCCGTCTGGAGCGGCTCGAGGAGAATCCGGGCTCCGGGCTGACGGAGCTGCCCTCGCCGGCGAGGCTCGAGCCTGGAGCCGAGCCTTTTCCCCGCTGGGAAGCCTCCCAGCCGTTCTCGTTTTCGGCGATGCTGAGCGACACCTTCGCGGAGATCGGCGCCGCCGCCCTGCCGGAGATGGAGACGCTGCTGCCGGACCGCTCGCTCAGCGGCGGAGTGCTGCCCTTCGCGCCGACACCGCCCGAGCGGCTGGCGCGCATCCGCAGGCAGGAAGCGCCTCGCGTGCTGGTCGCCGAGGACAACGAGGTGAACCAGAAGCTCATCCTCAAGCTGCTCGACCGCTTCGGCGTCGAGGCGGATGTGGCGGAGAACGGCGAGCTCGCCGTCGACATGGCGCTCGCCCGCTCCTATGACCTCATCTTCATGGACATGAAGATGCCGGTCATGGACGGACTCGAGGCGACGCGGCGGATCGTCGGGCAGTCCGGCTCGGCCCACCCGACGATCATCGCGATGACGGCCAACGTGCTGCCCGGCGACAGGCAGAAATGCCTGGAGGCCGGCATGACGGACTACATCAGCAAGCCGATCCGTCCGGATCTTCTGGAGACGACGATCAACCGTTACCTGCTCGGCGAGTCCGCCGCCAAAAGGCAGTCCACGCATTAGTGGACTGCCTTTTGCGCTTCGGCTATAGTAGGGAGGACAAGCGCATCCGCCGCTTTCGGAACCATTAGAGAGGAGCTTCATCCGGTGCTGTTCATTCGCATTCTCAAAAAAGCCTACTCGTCCCCTCCCCGGGTGCTGACAACCGGCTTCGTGCTGCTTATCCTGATCGGAACGGCGCTGCTCAGCCTGCCGGCCGCCTCGGCCGACGGCGAGCGGATCAAGCTGCTGGACGCGCTGTTCACGGCGACCTCGGCGACCTGCGTCACGGGCCTCACGATCCTCGATACGGGCGCGGTCTACTCCCGCTTCGGCCAAATCGTGCTGCTCGTGCTGTTCCAGCTCGGCGGCATCGGCTTCATGACCGCGGCGACCTGGTTCGCGCTCGCTCTCGGCCGCAAGATCTCGCTGAAGGACAGGCTCGTGCTCAAGGAATCGCTCAACCAGCATGAGATGAGCGGCATCGTGCAGCTCGTCATCCGCATCTTCCTGTTCTCCGCCGCGATCGAGGGGCTCGGCGCGATCATGCTTGCCTGGGTCTGGATGGATCGAATGAGCTTCGGCGAGGCGGTCTACAACGGCATCTTCCATTCCGTATCCATCTTCAACAATGCCGGCTTCGAGCTGCTGGGCGGATGGAGCCAGTTCGTCGACGATCCGGCGGTCAATCTGATTTCCATGACGCTGATCTTTTTCGGCAGCATCGGCTTCATCGTCATGGCCGACCTGATCCGCTGGCCGGAGAAGCGCAAGGTATCGCTCCATACGAAGGTGGTGCTGTGGGCGACGGCCGTGCTGACGGTCGGCGGAGCCGTACTGTTCTTCATCTTCGAGTATACGAACCCGCGGACGTTCGGGCCGCTCGGCCTCGACGGCAAGCTGTGGGCGTCGGCGTTCCAGTCGTTCAGCCTGCGCTCCGCAGGGCTCAACACGGTGCCGATCGCCGATCTGCGCCAAGCGACGCAGCTCATGATGGTCATCCTCATGTTCATCGGCGCCGCCCCGGGCTCGACCGGCGGGGGCATCAAGATCACGACGTTCGTCGTGCTGCTCGCCGGCATCGTCGCGATCATCCGCGGCCGGGAGGACGCGGTCATCTTCCGCCATCGGATCGGGGCGCGGGAGCTGTACCGGGCCATTACGGTCACGCTCATGGGGGTGATCGTCATCGTCGTCGCGACGATGATCCTGACGACGGTCGAGAACGGGCCGTTCCTCGTCCTGCTGTTCGAGGCGGTATCGGCGTTCGGGACGGTCGGCTTCAGCCTCGGAGCGACGGTGGAGCTGACGGATGCCGGCAAAGGCGTCATCATCGCCCTCATGTTCATGGGCCGGCTCGGCCTGCTGACGCTGGCGTTCGCTTTTCGCTCCAAGCCCAAAAAGGAAAGCTTCCGTTATCCGGAAGGAAGAATCATCATCGGCTGATCTCGTTCGGCCATCCAAAAACAAAAACGCCTCGGAGCTCGCCTCCGGAGGCGTTTTGGGGTTGCGAGGCAAGCCGAACAGGGTAAGAGGGAATAGTCGAAGAAAGCGGGGGATCAGCGTGAGCGGGTCGGATCAGGAGGAGCAACATTGGCGCTGGATGAAGTTCGACAGCTGCGAGCAGGCGTCCGAAGCGCTTGGCGAGCAGCCGGTGCTCGCTCGATGGGCGAGAAACAGCTCGAGCCGGGAGGTCAACTACTTGTCGGCGATCTCGCTGCAGGGCGAGCGCAATGCCGTCTTCGGCACGCTTGTCAGCGGCCGGGCGGACGAGGAGGGAAGCAGCAGCTCGTTTTTCCATTTTCTGCTTCGGGACAAGGAGATCTATACGATCGGCTTCGACGAGGAGGCGATCGTCGCAGGCTGCGAAAAAGCCGCCTCGTTCTTCGAGCATGCGGAGGACGCCGACACGCCGCTGGACGGCTTCATCCACCTGCTTGCCGGCATCATGGAGCCGTTTTTCGAGGGCATGGACCGGTTCGAGGTGAAGCTGCGCGAGCTGGAGGACAGCCTGCAGGAGCGCAACGGCGGCTACATGTTCCACCGGATCGTCGAGCTCCGCGCCCGGCTGCTGCACTGGTCCGGACTGACCCGGCCGATCCGCGAGATCCGCTACGCGCTGGAGGAGGCTTTTCCCGAGCAGATGGAGGAGAGCCGTATCCACAAGGCGCTGCAGTCCCGGCTCGAGCGCATGATCATGCTCCAGGACGAATACAGCCGGGAGCTGGAATCGCTGCTGCTGCTGGAGGAGAACCTGTCCAACTATCGCGGCAACGAGATCATGAAGACGCTCACCGTCTTCACGATCCTGTGCACGCCGATGATGGCGATCGGCGCGATCTGGGGCATGAACTTCAAGAATATGCCCGAGCTCGAGTGGAAGGCCGGCTATTGGATCGCTTTGGGCGTCATCGGAGGCTCTACGCTCGCCGTTTATGTCTGGATGCGCGCCAAGGGCTGGATGGGCGATTTGCTGCGCAGCGACAACCGGCGCGAGAAAATGTAGGGCGTCTGTTGTTTAACAGCTGAAGCAAGCGGTTTAATAGCTAGTACGGCAGCGCTAACGGCACTGGCCGAATCTGCCTCACATGCTGAGGTACCAACAGGCGGTGTTGATGATGTCCATCAAATATCGGAATACATGCTCTGACATCGAGATTCTGGTCAAACACGAAGAGTCGGACGCGGTCGCTCCCTATCGGGTCAATATTCAAAGCTCCAAAAATCCGCTCAGCTTCGGCAACAACCTGGCGAGCTTCGATTCGGAGGAGCAGGCGGTCAAGACGGCTGAGAAGCTGTGCGGCTACTACGCCGCCGCCAAGTCGAACGGGTATTACATGAAAGGCAAGTCGTTCACGAAGCCGGACTGCGAGGACATCGAGATCGCGGACGTGCTGGAGCGCGACCTCAACGACGAGCAGTTCCAAAGCTTGTTGAACCGTCATTCGGTTGAAGGCTGACGTTGAAGTCCAACGACCTTTCTCTACGGAGAAAGGTCTTTTTTTGCATCTTTTTGGAATAAAAGAGCTGACGGCAGGACACGGTAAAAAAGAACCAGAATCCATCCCGAAAGAAGGAACGGATGAATGAACCATTTCCTCAGCAAGACGGCGGCCCTTCTGCTCGCCGCAGCCATCACGGCGTCCGCGCCGGCAGCTTCCGCAGCCGCAGCGATCCAGCCGGAGCCGTCCAAGGCGCCGGCGGCGGCGCCAGACCGCATCGAGTCTCCGCACGGGGAGCTGCGCCATCCAAAAGGGCAGCCCGGCCATCAGCGCTATCGCAAAGCCCATCAGAAGATGATGATCCGCGAGGCGGTCGCCTTTTTCGGCCTGAAGACGCAAGGCAAAACCGACGAGCAGCTGCTTCAGGAAATCCGGGAGCAGAAAACGAAGCAGCCGGAAAAATGGGCGCTGTTCAAGCAGCAGCTTCACGCGAAAAAGCTGGAGCGGCTGAAGGCGTTCGCCGCCGCCCAAGGCATCGATACGAAAGGGATGGACGAGCAGCAGCTCAAAGAGAAGCTGCGGCAGCTCCATCGCGAAGGCAAGCTGAAGCTTCCGGAGCGGCCCGCCGCGCCGACCGCTCCGGCGCCGGCGCCAGCGCCTGCTCCGAGCGCTTGAGTGGTCGGCAGGCGGGGCTGGACGCGCCACGCGCCGTTCCTGACGCCAAGCCGGGTTGAATGACAGCCGGCCACGAGGATGAAAGCTTCCATTCAATACGGGCTGCAGCGTCTTCGACGCGGGGCTGCCTCCGAAGGTCAAGGCGATTGACCCGGAGACAGCCTTTTTTTCGTTTCAGCTTCCATAGAAAAGGAAAAAGTGATATCATTATTACATCATAGTGATTCAGGGGGAATGACGATGCAAGAACGCAAGGCATGGCATATGAATGGTTTTGGGGCTCTCCTCCTCGGGACAGCCGCGTTTGTGGGGGCGGTGCTGCTCTTCATCTCCAGCGATGAATTCGCGCTGGGAGCGGCGGGCTACGTCCTCGGCTCGCTGCTTCTCCTCGCCTCGCTGATCCTGTTCAGCGCATTGACGATCGTGCAGCCGAACCAGGCGAAGGTCATCACCTTTTTCGGACGCTACAAAGGAACGGTGACCGACAGCGGCCTTTGGCTCGTCATGCCGTTCAGCGCCAAGTCCCAGGTCTCGCTGAAGGTGCGCAACTTCAACAGCCAGAAGCTCAAGGTGAACGACGCCTCCGGCAACCCGGTCGAGATTGCCGCGGTCGTCGTCTTCCGCGTGACGGATACGGCCCGGGCCAGCTTCGAGGTCGACGACTACGAGACGTTCGTGGAAATTCAGAGCGAGACGGCGATCCGGCATCTGGCGGCGCAGTATCCTTACGACACGTATGAGGACGCGAACGCCGTATCGCTGCGCGGCAATGCGGACGAGGTGAGCTCGCGGCTGCTGGCGGAGCTGCAGGAGCGGCTGACGGTAGCCGGAGTCGAGGTGCTGGAGACGAGGCTGTCCCATCTGGCCTACGCGCCGGAGATCGCCGGCGCGATGCTGCAGCGCCAGCAGGCGGAGGCGATCGTCTCCGCCCGGCAGAAGATCGTAGACGGAGCGGTCGGCATGGTAGAGTCGGCGCTCAAGCAGCTGGAAGCACGCGGGGTCGTGCTCGATGAGGAGCGGCGGGCGGCGATGATCAACAATCTGATGGTGGCGATCGTGTCCGAGCGCGGCACGACGCCGGTCATCAATGCAGGAACGCTGTACAATTAGGAGCATCCGCGATGCCTAAGGAAAGAAAGTCCTTTCCGCTCCGGATGGACCCCGACATCTACCAGGCGGTCGAGGCGTGGGCCGCCGACGAATTCCGAAGCGTCAATGCGCAGATCGAGTTCCTGCTCCGCGAGTCGCTGCGCAAGTCCGGCCGCTTGCAGCGCCGCAGCCCGCAGCCGGAGCCGGAGCCGGAGCCGCCGCAGGACGGGCAGGCGGACTGAGCCGTCTGCTCTCGCGGCCGCGTCCTGAGACGGCGCTCCAGACGGACGGCCACGGCGTCCGCGTTCCGGCGCAGCGCAAAAAAGGCTCCAGATGCCCGATCGGGCAATCTGGAGCCTTTTTGCTGCTGCATCCGCACCCGCGCTCAGCGGAGCGGACGGCGAGGATGATGCTATCGTGGTTATCAGCCCTTTACAGCACCTTCGGTCATGCCCTTCTCGATGTACTTCTGAATGAACAGATAGACGATGAGGACAGGCACGACGGTCAGGGAGACAGCGCTGGCCATGAGGCCGAAGTCGGTTCCGTACTGGGAGCTGATTTCGTTGAGCAGCGCCACGATGGGCCGAACGTTTTCCTTGTTGACGAAGATCAGGGCCGAGAACAGATCGTTGTACGACCAGAGGAAGACGAAGATGCTGGCCGATGCGAAGACGGGCCGGGCAATCGGCATGAAAATGCGGGTGAACATGTTGAACCGGTTGCAGCCGTCGATGAAGGCCGCTTCCTCCAGCTCTTTTGGAATGGTCGCCATATAAGCGGTCATGACCAGGATCGCGAAGGTCAGGTTGCCTGCGGTATGCGGAAGGATCAGGCCCCAGTATTTGTTGACGAGGCCCCACTCAATGAGCAGCTCGTACACGGGAACGACGGTGGCGAACGCCGGAATGAGCAGCGTCGCGACGAGCAGCGAGCTCAGCGCGTTGCGGCCGCGGAACTTGAAGCGGGACAGCACGTAGGCCGCCAGGCCGCCGCATACGAGCACGAGCAGGACAGTCGCGCCGGACATGATGAGGCTGTTGGCGTAGGCCTTGCCGATGTTGATCCGGTCGAACGCCGTCTCATAGTTGGTCAGCACCGGCGAGAGGGCGATGGAGAACGAGTCGTTCATGACGTCGGTCGACAGCTTGAATGAGTTGTTGATGATCCAGAACATCGGATAGATCGTCGTGAGCGCCCACAGCGTCAGGCACACGTACATGAACAGCGTGCCCAAAGGGATGCGCTTGCCGGATCGATGTCTTTCTACAGGTACGGTATTCACTCCATTGACTTGCTGCATCTGCTTCCACCCCATAAAAGGTTAATAGGTGATCTCTTCTCTTTTAAGCAGTCGGTTCGTGATGATCGAGAGGATCAGGCCGAACACGACGATGTAGATGGCGATCGTCGAGCCGTAGCCGAAGTTCTGGTCCACGAGCGCTTTTTTGTACATGTACGTGCCGAGCACCTCGGTTCCGTTCTGGCCGCGGGAGAGGATCCAGACGAAGTCGAATACTTTGAGCGTGCCTGTGATCGCGAGGATGAGCACGACCTTGATGTCGCTCAGGATGAGCGGGATCGTCAGCATCGTCGTCTTTTTGATGCCGGAGATGCCTTCAAGCTTGGCCGCTTCGTAGAAGTCGGCAGGTATTTTGGACATCGCCGTCAGGAACAGGATGAAGTAGAAGCCGACATAGTGCCAGACGGTCGGAACGGCCACCGCCTTCAGCGAGCCGGTCTCGCTGAGCCAAAGCACCTTCTCGAGCCCTAGGCCCGCGATGGCGTTGTTCAGCATGCCGAACTGATAGTTGTAGATGAGGACGAACAGCAGGGAGATCGCCGCGCCGGAAATGACGATCGGGAAGAAGAAGACGGTGCGGAAAAACTGCTTGCCCTTGGAAATGTTGTCGACCATGACGGCCAGCACGAGCGCGATTCCGACCTGGAAGACGATCGTGTACAGCATGATCTCGAGCGTATGGAGCGTCGCCGCTCCGAGCAGGTCGTCCGTGAACATGCGCTTGTAGTTGTCCAGTCCGACGAATTTCTTGTCGAAGAAGCCAGACGTCCGGTAGAAGCTGAGGTACAGGCTTTTCAGGAACGGATAGTAGACGAACGTGGAAATGAGGAGCAGAGCCGGCGCGAGGAACGCGACGATATACTTCTTGTCACCCTTCATACAATCACCTTTTTAACTCGTAGTGGATGGAGCCGAGGCCGGAAAAAAGCTCGCCGCCCATGCGGTGCGAAGGGCGGCGAGGGTTGGTTATAGAGGGGCTGCGATAGGAAGCCGATTACTGCTTGTTCGCCTTTTCGATCTTCTCGGCTGCTTCAAGCGCCTGTTTCGCCGTCTTCTCGCCTTTGACGACGCCTTGGATGTTTTGACGGATCGTCGTGAACGTCTCCGGCGACAGGTAGCTGTCGATCGGGGAGTTGACCGACGTGGAGTCCGCGACCATCTTGAAGCCGTCAAGCGCGACTTGCGGCAGGCCGTCGATCTGCACATCTGCGGCTGGAGTGCCGCCGTTCGCCGTTGCGACCGCTTTGATCGCATCCTTGCTCGTCAGGAATTTAAGCAGCTGCACGGCCGCGTCTTTCTTGTCGGCGTTGTCGTACGTCGCTTTGGAGAGGTAGAAGCCGCTGCCGAAGCCGCCGACAACGTCCTTGCCGGTGCCTTTGCCGCCCGGAATCGCCGGGAAAGGAAGCACGGTCGACGTCGATTTGACTGCGTCGGCCATGCCGCCGATCGCCCACGAGCCTTCCAGCACCATCGCGGCCAGACCTTGCGAGTAGTAGTTTGCCGCCATCGTCAGGTCGATCGTCGCCGCGTCTTTCGGGAACGCGCCCAGGTCGCCCAGCTCCTTCAGCTTGCCGATGCCGAGCTCCCATTCCGGGCTGATGCCGTTCAGCAGGCCGGCTTTTTGGCCTTCGGAGCCGGATGCCGCGAGGACGGAGTGCTCGATGACATAGTGGGACTGGTCGAACGGAGCCGCGAGCGGGATGATCTTGTTTTCGGACAGCGTCTTGACGGCCTTCGTCAGCTTATCCCAGTCGGTCGGCAGCTCCAGGTTGTATTTCTCGAAGATCGCCTTGTTCACGAACAGGCCTTCGTAGAAGCCGGTCAGCGGAGCGGCATAGATGTTGCCGTCGGGTTGCTTGACCGATTCCAGCGCGGACGGGATGAAGCCGTTTTTCCATTCGGCGTCCTCGTCGAGCAGGCTGTTGAGCGGTACGACCTTGCCGGCATCGACGAAGCCTTTGGCATCGGCGCCGACGAAGTAGAACAGAAGATCCGGCTCGTTGCCGCTGTTCATGTCGGAGTTGACTTTCGTGCGGAAGCCGTCGTCGTTGGCGGACATGACGTCGTTGTCGATCTTCACGTTCGGATACTTCGCGGAGAAGTCGTCGAGAAGCTTCTGGAACGCTTCGCGCGCCGCGTCCGTTCCGCCGAACGTGGAGAATACGCGGAGGGAAACGTCTTTTGCAGGCGCTTCGGTCGGCGCCGTGCTTGTCGTCGGAGCCGGGCTTGCGCTTGCGCCGCCGTTGCTCGCGCCGCTGTTTCCGTTGTTGCCGTTGCTTCCGCAAGCGGTGAGGGCCAGCACGGCTGCCATGGACAGAGCGGCCAGAGCTGTTGTGGATTTCTTCTTCAACATTGCGAAAATCCCCCTTGAATTCGTTGTGTGCATGCTGCAAGATTCGCCATCTCGCTTACTTAAAGTGTAGGCTCCAGGAAGCTCCCAGCCAAGGCAAGATTGGTTCGCTGGATGGGGGACATTCCTCTCGGGAGGGGGAGTATTTTTGGATGGAATAGGGGAAAATCCTCTTTTTTCTCCGTCGCTTGAAATCGGCGGAAGCGATGCGGAAGGCGCAGCGGCGCGGCTTGCCGGCGCCTGGCGCGAAGACGCCCTTCAGCGGATCGCCGCGGAAAGGCTTCGCTTCGCCGAGCGGGACTTTCGGCCTAGCGGCCTGCCGAGGGACGGGGCGTTGTTGCCAGGCCCCTTTTCGAGCTCGAATCGCGCTTCATCTTATAGGGAAGAAAAGCCTCTCCTGCCGCCGGCTCGTCAATCTCGTCCGCATAAAAGGCCAAGTCCCCTCATAGACATGTATCAGCTTAGGAAAACTCAACGAGCAGAGGGGATGAGAAGATGCGTCGCATAAGCTTGATCGCGGCTCTGATGGCCTGCTTCATTCTGGTGCTGGCCGGATGCGGCAAAAAGGATGCGGGCTCCGTGGTGAAGGAGCTCGGCAAGCTGCAGGAGAAGACGGAAACGTATCAGGGAACGGGAACGATGACGCTCCATACGGCGACCCAGCCGCTCCAGTACAAGGTCGACGTGAAGTTCCAAAAGCCGAATTACTACCGGATCGCGCTGACGAACGAGAAGAAGGATCTGACGCAGATCGTCCTGCGCAACGACGAAGGCGTGTTCGTCCTGACGCCGAGCCTCAATAAAGTGTTCCGCTTCCAGAGCAACTGGCCGGAGGAGCAGGGCCAGGTGTACTTGTACCAGACGCTGGTGGAGAGCATCCTGAAGGACAATTCCCGCCAGTTCGCCAGCGACAAGGACAGCTATGTGTTCGATGTCATGGCCAATTATCAGAACGCCTCGCTGGCCCGTCAGAAAATCTGGCTGAGCAAGGACGACTACGCGCCGAAGCAAGTCGAGGTGAGCGACTCCAACAGCGCCGTGCTCGTAGACGTGAAGTTCGATTCGTTCAAGTTCAACGAGAAGCTGGAGAAGAGCGTGTTCGATACGAAGGCGAACCTGCAAAGCTCCCGGCAGCCGGCTCGCAGCCGACGACCGCGGTGCCGGAAGGCGAGCCGGGCGCATCCAAGGGCACGGAGACGGAGGGAGCGGCAGGAGCAGGCACGGATGGAGCCGGCACGGACGGCAATGCCGCCGAAGGCGGAGTCGCCGCCGATCCGTCGAGCTCGAGCTTCATCCCGATGGAGCCGTCCTACCTCGGTCCGGAGGGCATCGCGTTCAAGGACAGCAGCGATATCGAGTTCGGCGGCAATCCGGGCGTCCTGCTTCGTTATGACGGCACGTACAGCTACACGCTGATCGAGACGCAGCCGGACGATTACGCGTCGGCGGCGGGCACCGGCCGCATCGTCGATCTCGGCTATACGGTCGGCCAGCTGAGCGAGGGGCAGCCGATGACGCTGGCCTGGACGTATCAGGGCACGTATTTCCGCCTCACTTCCGATAATCTGCCGGAAAACGAGCTGGTCAAAGTCGCGCAGTCGGTCGTCGACGACATGACCAAGTAAGGCAAGAGAAGCGCCGCAGGCCGCGGATGGCCGCGGCGCTTTGCCGACCTTGCCGCTGCCAACAGGTGCCAGCCGGGCGGAGGGCTTCGTTCATTGACACTGCCTGGCATCGGGGGTACCATTAGAGGCATTGGGTTTTTCAAGCGAAAAGGGATGAATCAGGTGGATACTTATTACCGTCCGACCCGCGCCGAAATTTCCCTCGATGCCCTTCGAAGCAACATCCGGGCATTCCGGAACTCGGCGCCGGAAGGAATGAAGCTGCTCGCTTCGGTCAAGGCCAACGCTTACGGACACGGACTCGTTCCGGTCTCGCGGGAGGCGGAAGCCTGCGGGGCCGACTATCTTGGCGTCGCCTTCCTCGACGAGGCGCTCCGCATCCGCGCGGCCGGCATCAAGACGCCGATCCTCGTCCTCGGCTACGTGCCGGCGCATGCGCTGGACCTCGCCCGCTCGCTGGACATTACGATCGCGCTGTACCGGGACGACGCGCTCGAGGCGGCCCGCTCGCTGCCGCTGGACGGTCCCCGGCTCAAGGTCCATGTGAAGCTCGATACCGGCATGGGCCGGCTCGGCCGGCTGGCCGACGGCTCCGGTGACGCGATGCGCTTCCTCGAGGAGGCGCTGCGCGTGCCTCAGCTGCATGTGGAGGGGCTGTTCACGCACTTCGCCAAGTCGGACGAGGCGGACAAAAGCTATACCGAGCTGCAATACGGGCGGTTCGCGGCCGTTGCGGACGAGGTCCGCAGGCGCGGCCTGCCGATCGAGATCCTGCACAGCGCCAATACGGCCGCAGGCATGGATACGCCGGAGCTCGGCGGAGGCATGCTGCGGCTCGGCATCGGCATGTACGGGCTTTATCCGTCGGACGAGGTGGACCGCAATCGGCTCGCGCTGCAGCCGGTGCTGTCGCTCCGATCGGAGCTCGTGCATGTCAAGGAGCTGACCGAGCGCTGGGGCATCAGCTACGGCACCCGCTACTTCGCGGAGCGCGGCGAGCGCATCGGCACGATCCCGATCGGCTACGCGGACGGCTTCAGCCGCCTGCTGTCGGGCAAGGCCCAGGCGCTCGTGCGGGGCCAGCGCGTTCCGGTGGCCGGCACGATCTGCATGGATCAGTGCATGGTCGCGCTGAATGGCGCCGAGGCGGCGACGGGGTCGCCGGTCGAGGCCGGCGAGGAAGCCGTGCTGATCGGACGCCAGGGAGAGGCGGAGATTACCGCCGAGGAGCTGGCCGCGCAGCTCGGCACCATCAACTACGAGGTCACCTGCATGATCGCTTCGAGGATTCCGAGAGTGTATGTGCGAGGCGGAGAGATCGTCGAGGTCGAAAATCCGCTTTCGCACGGGTGATGTCATTTTTTGCGGAAGGCAAGCAGGAATATCGTCGCCATGCGGCGAATTGCCCCCATAGGGGGCATCCGCCTCGCCTGTTCTACGGGATACAGGCATCTCATAGGTATGGTGGAGTATAGCCTATTTGCATCGGAGACATAATGGTAATGGGCTTTGACAAGTTTTGGAGGTGCGAGTTGGTGGCCAATGTACAGAATACCAAACGAATCATGATCAGCATTCCGGATCATCTGCTGGAAGAAGTGGACGGCATTGTCGCCAAGGAGAATTCCAACCGCAGCGAGTTCATCCGCCAGGCGATGAAGCTCTATCTGGTGGAGCGCAAGAAGCGTCAAATCCGCGAGTTGATGCAGAGAGGTTATCTGGAAATGGCTAAGATCAACCTGAACATGGCCTCGGAAGCTTTTCAAGCGGAGGAAGACGCTGACCGCGCGCTCGGCCGTCTCGTTAGCGGGGTGTAGCGATTGATCGTAAAACGCGGAGATGTGTTTTTCGCTGATCTTTCCCCCGTCGTCGGCTCCGAGCAAGGCGGCGTGCGCCCCGTGCTCGTGCTTCAGAACGACATCGGCAACCGCTTCAGCCCGACCGTCATCGTCGCCGCCATCACGGCCCAGATTCAAAAGGCCAAGCTGCCGACTCATGTCGAGATCGACGCCAAGGAGCATGGCTTCGACCGGGACTCGGTCATCCTGCTGGAGCAGATCCGGACGATCGACAAGCAGCGGCTGACCGACAAGATCACCCATCTCGACGACGAGATGATGCGTCATGTCGACGACGCGCTGCAGATCAGCGTCGGCTTGATCGACTTCTAGTCCGGGCACGGCCGCGGCGCTTCCGTGCCATGAGGCCGCCGCCCGGAGGCTTGACGAAGCCTCGGCGCAAAAAAAGCTTTACAGCCCTTTATCCGATTGATATTATGAATTCAGTCAAATATGGAATGCGATGCCAGGCATCGCATAAGCTCGCGAAGAACGCAAGCGGTTGAACCTCCCCGAGGTTCCTGCTTGCGTTTTTTATTTTTCCTCAGGAGGGGCCGTTATGGGCAAAGGAAAGAACAGATTCATCTGGATCGCCGCGGCGATGCTGTCGGCGATCCTCGTGTACGGGCTCTACCTCGTGCAGCTGCGCTCGATCGAGCGGCAGCATGCCGTGCAGGTGCTCGTTCCGAAGCGCTTCATCGCGGCGGGCGAGCGCATCGAGGCGCAGGATCTCGGCCTGCAGACGATACCGTCCGGCGCGTTCGCGCAGGACATGATGTCGGAGCCGTCGCTGGCCGCCGGACAGGAGGCCGTCGTGCCGCTCGGTCAGGGCGAGCCGCTGCGGGACTGGAAGCTGGACTCGTACCGGCTGCTGCCGGCGCGCAGCGAATCGACCTTCCAGCTGCCGCGGGAGTACGTGCTTTCCGTGTCGAGCGGCATCCGGGCCGGAGACCGCGTCGTGCTGTATGCCTCCGGCGCCGCCTCGGCGTCCGTGAGGCTGTTTGCGGACCCGGTCGTCGTCGCGTCGGTCAAGACGAGCGGCAATCAGGAGATCGACGATCTGGACAATCCGAATCTGCTCTCGCTTGCCGAGGGCAACCGGCAAAAGATGTACGCCTCCCGCCGAGACGCAAACGGCTTGATCGAATTCGTCAACCTGAATTTGACCGAGGAGCAGTGGCTTCGGATCGACGAGCTGTGCAAAGGCGGGGAGGTCAAGCTTGTCATCGCCTACAGCGCCGACTCGCTCGATATCGCGGATGCTGGAACGGGGGCGGCGCCATGAGCGCGCCGTTGATCGCTTTCATCGGCACGACGCCGAATATCGGCACGACATCCGCCGCCTTCGCGGCTGCGTGCAGACTGGCGGAGAGGAGCGGGGAGGAGGTCGGCTTCCTCTGCCTGAACCTGCGGAGCGCCAAGATCCACCGCTTCATCGGACAGGATCGTCCGCCAGCGACGCTGGACAGCATCCGTCCCGAGCTGACCTCCGCGTCCCTCTCTTCCGCCCAGCTGCGACGGGCCTGCATCCAGCCGGACAGGCATCCGCTCGTCCATGTCCTGGCGGGCAATCAGATGCGCGACCAGGCGGAGTTCTACTCCTTCGAAGAGACGGAGCATCTGCTGGATATCGCCCGGCAGACGTTTCCGGCCGTCGTCGCGGATGCGGGCTGCTATTGGGATAATGCCGCGACGATCGGCGCGATGAGGGCCGCGAGCTCCCGCATCCTGTGCACGACCGGAGCGCTGTCCCATTTTCAGGAGGACTGCAATCGCTGGATCCGCCAAGTCTCGCCTCTGTTCGGCATCCTGCCGGAGCAATTCGATCTGCTCGCCATACAATCCCCATCGACCACTGGAGGTTATCGCATGAAAGAGATGGAAAAGGAAACCCGACTGTCCGTAATCGCCGAATTCAAGACCAATCAAGCTTTTTACGAGTCGCTCGATCGAGGCCGGTATCAGGCGTGGCTGAAGCAGGACGCCGTAGGACGGATCGCGATGGACCTCGCTGCGGACAAGCTGGCGGAACGGCACGGCATCCGCTGCCGTCCGGTCAAGGACAAGCAGCCTTGGTTCCGCAAGCTCAAGGCGCATCGCGGAGAACTGAGAATATGAGCGGAGAGCGGTTCTCGCCTGCGGCGCTCGCCGCGGAGCTGCGTTCCGGCATCCGGCAGCCCGCTTCGAGCGAGGCTTCGGGCCCGGGGCATCCGGCGGATGCGGCCGCACCCGATACGTTCGCCAAGGCGGCGGAGGACATGCGCTCTTTTCTGGCCTCGCCGCGGGGCATGACGGACGACGAGAGGCGGATTTACGGAGAGCGGCTCAACCGGGCCGTCCTCGGCTATCGTCAGGAGCGCCGGGAGATCATGGCGCTCGTCGCCGACCGGCTGCTGAAGCTGCGGCTTCATGAGCTTCCCGGCATGGGCTCCCCGTACAAGTCGCTGGCGGAGGCGCTGTTCGCGGAAGTGATCGGACTCGGCGTGCTGGAGCGCATCCTCGAGGAACGGGAGGGACTCGAAGAGATCCAGGTCGTCGGCACGCGGATCTATCTCATGCGTGGAGGGCGGGTGGAGCGGTCTCCCTTCGAATTCCAGACGCTCGGCGAGGTGGAGCGGATCCAGCAGAACCTGGTGCTGTACAACAACGACCGCATCAACCCGCGCAAGCGCTGGGCGGAAGTCATGCTGCGCGACGGCACCCGGGTGACGATGACCGCGTACGGCTTCACCTCGCTGCCGACGCTGACGATGCGCTTCTACCAAGCGCAGGCGTTCCGGCTGGAGGAGCTGGCCGCTCCGGCTTACGGCACTCTCTGCCCGCAGATGTCGCGCATGCTGCATGCCGTGCTGGCCGTCCGCTACAATCTGGTCGTGATCGGGCCGACGGGCTCCGGCAAGACGCATCTGCTTAAGGCGCTCATCGCCGAGCTGCCCGACGAGGAACGGATCGTCACGCTGGAGTCCCGGCTGGAGATGATGCTCGGCAAGGAGTTCCCGAATAAAAACGTCGTCGAATACGAGACCGACGAAGAGGACGAGCGCCACGGGCCGGCGCAAGCGTTCAAGCTTGCGCTCCGGCAGTCGCCGCAGCGGATCGTGCATGCGGAGATCCGCGACGAGGACGCCAACATCTATGTCCGCGCCTGTACGCGCGGACATGCCGGCAGCATGACGACGGTGCATGCCAGCCGGCTGGAGGACGTGCCGGAGGCGATCACCGACATGTGCATGCTCGACGGGCGGGGAATGGATCCGGCGCGGCTGTGCAAGCGGATCGCCAGGCATGTCACGCAGATCGGCATCGAGATGGGCATCGCCGACGGCAAGCGCCGAATCGTCCGCATGGGCGAGATCCGCTGGCGGGACGGGGAGGCGTCGCTGGAAGAATGGGCTCTCTATCGGCGCGGAGAGGGATGGAGGCTGGCGCCGCGGCCCGGCATCGAAGCGGCTCGGAGGCTTGCGGCTTGCGGACTGACGCTGCAGGAGGCGGGCTTCGAAGGAGAGTCCGCCCATGTTTGAATCGTCTTGGCTTGTCCTGGCGGCGGCGATCGCGCTGTGCCTGGCGCTCATGCCGCTGATCGCTTCCGCGCTCCGTTTCGGCGACGATTCGCGCTTGGCCTCGAGCCGGCTCGATTATCGCCGCGGCCGGTCGCTGCGCGAACGGATCCGCCGCATGCTCCAGCGCTCCGGATGGCTTTACCGGGAGCTGAGCGACACGCTGGACGCGCTGCAGTCCGGCATCCGTCCGGAGGGGCTCGCGCTATTGTCGCTGCTGCTGCTGGCGTCGGGAGGAGCCGGAGGGGCCATCCTGTTCCTCAGCCTCAAAGGCGCGCTGATGCTCGGACTGATGCTTGCGCTCGCGCCCTATTCCTTTCTGAAGATGATGCTGCTCAAGCGGCAGCTTCAGACCCGGCTCGAGTTCCTGCCGGCAGCCGAGCTGTTTTATCAATGCTATCTTGTCGCAGGGCAGCGGCAGATCCGCGGAGCTCTCCGCCGGATGGTGGAGGAGAACCGGCTTCAAGGCCATTTGAAAGCCTCCTTCGAGCAGCTCTACCGGAATCTATGCGTCAGAGGAGACGACGAGGCGAGCCTGCGCCTGTTCTCCGCTTCCCTCGGCCACTTGTGGGGAGACTACTTTGTCCAGATCCTGCGGGTGGCGATCAGCGAAGGCCATGACATCTCGGACAATCTTCATGATCTGATTTCCGATATGCGGAGGGCCAGGCGGGCCAACGAGCAGGAGCGGCACAAGCTGCTGGAGATCCGGATCGCGAACTTCACTCCGGTGCTGTTCCTCGGCCTGTTCCTCGGGATCAACTTCCGCTACAATCCCGAAAGCTCCTACCGCTATTACGTGCTCGACCCTGGCGGCAGAGACATTCTGCTCAACGCTTTGGCCCTCATTTTCGCTTCTTTCGTCATGGGGCTTTGGCTATCCCGCAAGAAGATGTAAAGGAGGCTCGACATGAAGCTCATCGAGGCTTGGAACGGCGCCGGATTCGCGATCGCCTGGCTGGCTCAGGCTGTCCTGCTGACGATTCTGATCTATGCGCTGCTGCGGCGGCTGTCGACCAAAAGACCGCGATGGCTGCATCTGCAGCGCCGCGGGCCGAAGGGGCGGCTGCTTGCGGATCGTCAGCTGAGGCTCGTAGGTCTGAAGCGGACCAGCCGCGTCGTCGAGGAGCGATCGAGGCTTCTGGCCGGCTGCGGAATTCGATGGGACGGCGCGGCCTATGCGGCTGCTCGCCGGATCGTCTTCGCGGCGGGCGCGCTTGCCGCCCTGCTTGGCGCCGGCCTGCCGGCTCTTGGCGTCAGGCCGCTGCTTGTCCTGCCGCTGGCAGGCTGGGGAGCGCTGATCTTGCTGACGTTCGCGCTGCTCGTCGATAAGATCGCGCTGGAGTCGATCCGACAGGCACGCTCCGCCAAAGTCATCCGCGAGATCCATACCGTCAGCACTCAGCTGCTGTACCTGCAAGGCTCGTCGCTCCATATCCATGCCAAGCTCATGCGCTGCGTTCCGTATACGAGGTCGATCCGCGGCGAGCTCCAGAATCTGCTTGGCGAGTGGTATCACGATGCGGGCGAGGCGATCCGCATGTTCAAGACGCGAGTCGGCACCGAGGAAGCGATCAGCTTCGCCGAGACGGTCGATTCCCTGCGGCTGCACGAGGACGATGCCTACTACGGGCTGCTGCGGGAGCGGATCCGCGACTACAAGGAAAAGCTGGAGATCGCCAAGGAATCCCGCAAGGAATCCGGCTCTTACGTGCTGTTCATCCTCGCCGGCCTGCCGATCCTCTACACGTTTCAAGTCTTCATCTACCCTTGGGTGAGAGAAAGCCAGAAGCTGTTCGACTCCCTGCAATAATACGAGAAAAGGAGGTGAGAGCATGCGAAACATTCTCGTCACCGTCATGATGATCGTCGTCATGCTGGTGCTCTTCAATACGATCATTTCAGACAACGCGACCGGCACCCGTGCGCGGATTCAGACCCAAGGCAACGGCGCGAACACGATGATCGGCAACCTGCTCCCTTAATGCGAAGGAAGGTGGAATCGTGAAGGAAATTCTTGCATCGGTGCTGCTGCTGGCCGCGGTGCTGCTGCTTTATGTCGCTGTCGCGCAAGGACCGCGGGGGACGAAGGCCGGCTTGGAAAGCTTCGGAAGCGCTATGTCCCAGAGCATTCGGAGCACGGATCCTTGAAGCAGATTCTCGTATTCGTCCTGTTCGCGGCGATGTTGTGCTGGATGATGTTCTCGCCGGTCTATAAGCATGTGCTCGTCATGCGGGAAGCGATGCTGCAGAAGGAAGTGGATTACCTGCTCGAGATCGGAGCGAGCGGCAGCCGCGGCTACATCGATGCGGAGATGCTCGAGCAGGCGCGGGGGCGGCTCGCCGCCGTCGGCATGCGGCCCGAGGCGGTCGAGTTCCGGGTCAGCTCCACGAACGGCTTGCCGGCCGACCGCGCGAGCGAGCCGTTGCCGAGAGGGACGGGACTGCGGCTGGAGGCGAGCTATCCGTACGAGCGGCTGTTCGAGATCGACCGCCTGATCGGCATTCCCGCGCCTTCCGCAGGCGAGCGGATGCGAGCGGTCGGACTGAAGATGAGCGAATTCGTGCCGTAACGGTTTCGTGGCGGAAAGGTAGGGAAGACGATGTACAAGCTGCTGCTGATCCTGCTGATGAGCATGCTCTGGCTGAGCGCGCATGCGGCGCAAGCGGACGAGGAGCGTGCCGTGCGGATGCTGTTCGAAGCGAAGCATGCTGTCAACCGCGCGGCTCATGCCGCCGCCCAGCAGCTGGATGAGGAGGAGCTGGCTGAAGGTCGGTTCGACATCGACAAAGCTCGGGCCGAGGCTGCCGCCGCCATCTATTTGCAGGAAAACCTGTTCTTGGACGGCGAAGGGCGGCCGGCTGCAGGGTCCAGGCTGAAAGCGGCCGTTGTCGTCGAGGCGTGGGAAGTCATCGGCCGGGAGCATTCCTTCCCGTATGTATACCGCGACAGCCGCTTCGACTACGAAGTGACGCTGGATCGGCCAGGCGTCGTCCTGATCGTCCGCATCGAGCATCCCCGGCTGTTTTCCGTCATGGAGCCGATCATCTGGCATGTGAAGGGCACGGCGCAGCTCGTTTTGCCTTGATCTTGATTTGCCATCCCCCCTCCCTTCTAGTAAACTTTTACTAGAATTGAAAGAGTGGTGCTAGGGAGGGCGATGGACCGATGTTCAAGCTCGGCGAAAAAGTCGTGATCGTTTCCGATCAGTATGAGCAGAATCTTCCTGTCGGGGAGTATGGATATATCATTGCTTACGACCGCAATGCGGACAATGTATTCGATTATGTCGTGCGCGTTCCGGCACACAACCGGAACTTCCTCGTTCCGGGATTGGATGTCGAGCTCGACAAGGTGCTTTTGAAGCTGGAGGCCGACCGCGTGGAGCGCGAGGCGCTGATCGATTATGCGCTCGCCACCCGCAACGAGGAGCTGTTCAACCGCATCGTCCGCGGCGACGCGGAGGTGCCGGAGGAGGAGGACCTCTCGTCCAAGGACGTGCAGACCCGGGAGGATTTCATCCGCCAGGTCAATCTCAAGGCGTGGATCTGATTGACCCTCCCGCCGTCGGGGGATAGAGGAATAGAGCCTAATCCGAAAGGAAGTGCAGCGAAGCATGAACGTTGTTTTTCATGGACAATCTTGCATCGGCATCACGCTGGAGGACGGCAAGTCCCTGCTGATCGATCCGTTTCTGAGCGGAAATCCGCTCGCCCGGACAAGCGCGGAGGAGGTGGAGGCGGATTACATCCTGCTCACCCATGCGCATCAGGACCATATTCAGGACGCCGCCGCCATCTCGAAGCGGACCGGCGCGCCGATCGTCGCGATTCCGGAGCTCGCCGCGTACATGTCCTGGCAGGGAGCCAAAAAGCTAGGTATGAACATGGGCGGCACGGTTGATCTCGGCGGCTTTGCCAAGGCGACGATGGTGCAGGCGTTCCACAGCTCGGGCATCGTGATCGAGGACGAGCAGCGCATCGTATACGGCGGCATGCCGGCCGGATTCGTCGTCGAGGCCGGCGGCCTTACGTTCCTGCATGCGGGGGACACCTGCCTGTTCTCCGACATGGCGCTCATCGGCCGCCGCTACCAGCCGGATGTCGCGTTCATCCCGATCGGAGGCCACTATACGATGGGGCCGGAGGATGCGCTGCAAGCCGCCGAGTGGTACGGAGCCAAGCTTGTCGTGCCGATCCATTACGACACGTTCCCGCCGATCCGCCAGGATGCGGATGCGTTCGTCGCGCGGCTCGGCGAGCTGGGGCTCAAAGGCCAGGTCGTCCCGCCAGGCGGCAAGCTCGACCTGGCTGGGCTGAAGTGATCGGAGATCGCTTCGAGCCCAATCCGGGCAAGCGAGCGGGTTCATGAACTTTTGCAGGCTTGCTGCTGGTCGAATTCAGACCGGCAAGCTTCGTGCGGAAAAGCGGATAGCGCCTTCCACGCGGCATCGGCCGCCGGACCTTCGGTCCGGCGGTTTTTTCGTGCGCGTTGCCGCATTCGTTTAGCGCTGCGCATTGAGAATGTTGTCGGACTCAAGGTATAATACGGGGAATGGTGTCAGGCATCAGTCATCTTGCTAGGCAAGGGGGAAAAGAACGATGAGCATCGACGCGAAGACGGTCGAGCATGTCGCGAATCTGGCGCGGCTGGAGCTGAGCGGGGAAGAGAAGGAACAGTTCGCCAGCCAGCTCAGCGCCATATTGAAGTACGCAGAAAAACTGGACGAGCTGGATACGGAAGGCATCGAGCCGACGAGCCACGTGCTTCCGGTCACGAACGTGATGCGCGAGGACGTGGTGCGCGAGTCCGTCTCCAACGAGACTGCGCTGCGCAACGCGCCGGACGACGAGGACGGGCAGTTCAAGGTGCCTGCCGTACTGGAATAGCCGCTAGCGGCGAAGGGAGGAACATCGGTTGGCTTTATTCGATCAAAGACTACAGGCTCTACATAACGAGCTCGCCGCCGGCAAGCTGTCCGCGGCCGAGCTGACCGAGGCGGCCTATGCGCGGATCGCCGAGACCGACGAGCGGATCGGCGCGTTCCTGACGCTGAACGAGGAGGCGGCGCGCGTCCGCGCGGCCGAGCTCGATCAGGCCGGCGCGGCCAAGGGACTGCTGCATGCGCTGCCTGCGGGCATCAAGGACAACATCGTCACCAAGGGGCTGCGCACGACATGCGCGAGCCAGTTTCTTTCCAATTATGATCCGATCTACGATGCGACCGTCTCCGGCAAGCTTCAGGATGCCGGAGCGGTGACGATCGGCAAGCTCAACATGGACGAGTTCGCGATGGGCGGCTCCAACGAGAACTCCAGCTTCCGTCCCGTGCGCAACCCGTGGAATACGGACTATGTGCCGGGCGGCTCGAGCGGCGGCTCCGCAGCGGCGGTGGCGGCGGGCCAGGTCTACTTCGCGCTCGGCTCCGACACCGGCGGCTCGATCCGGCAGCCGGCCTCCTACTGCGGCGTCGTCGGCCTCAAGCCGACGTACGGCCTCGTCTCCCGCTTCGGCCTGGTGGCGTTCGCCTCCTCGCTCGACGCGATCGGGCCGATCACCAAAAACGTCGAGGACGCGGCTTATGTGCTGCAGACGATCGCCGGCCACGACCGCATGGACTCTACGTCGGCCGACGTCTCCATCCCCGACTATGTCGGCTCGCTCAGCGGGGATATCAAGGGCATGCGCATCGGCGTGCCGAAGGAGTACATGGGCGAGGGCATCGATCCGAAGGTCAAGGAAGCGGTGCTGGCCGCGCTGCGCGTGCTTGAGGATCTCGGCGCGACCTGGGAGGAAGTTTCCCTGCCGCATACCGAATATGCGGTCGCGACCTATTATCTGCTCGCCTCCTCCGAGGCTTCCTCCAACCTGGCCCGCTTCGACGGCGTGCGCTACGGCGTGCGCGCGGACGATCCGGACAACCTGATCGACTTGTACCGCAAGTCGCGCAGCCAAGGCTTCGGCCAGGAGGTCAAGCGCCGCATCATGCTCGGCACGTACGCGCTGAGCTCCGGCTATTACGACGCCTACTACCTCAAGGCGCAAAAGGTCCGCACGCTCATCAAGCGCGACTTCGACCAGGCGTTCGAAAAATACGACCTGCTCGTCGGACCGACCGCGCCGACGACGGCGTTCCGCATCGGCGAGCAGATCGGCGATCCGTTGACGATGTACCTCAACGACATCGTGACGATTCCGGTCAGCCTCGCCGGCGTTCCGGCCATCAGCGTGCCATGCGGCTTCGCGGACGGCCTCCCGGTCGGCCTGCAGCTCATCGGCAAGCCGTTCGACGAATCGACCGTGCTGCGCGCCGCCCATGCCTATGAGCAGCATACGGACCACCACAAGGCGCGCCCGCAGCTGTAGGGCGCCGCATCAAGCATCAAGCAAGCAGGAGGAGCTAAGCCATGACTCACTACCAATCGTACGAGACGGTCATCGGGCTTGAAGTGCATGTCGAGCTTCATACCGCCAGCAAGATCTTCTGCGGCTGCTCGACTTCCTTCGGCGCCCCGCCGAATACCCATACCTGTCCGATCTGCCTGGGGCATCCCGGCGTGCTGCCGGTGCTCAACCGCCAGGCGGTCGACTACGCGATGAAGGCCGCGATGGCGCTGAACTGCACGATCGCCGACGTCAGCAAGTTTGACCGCAAGAACTATTTCTATCCCGATTCGCC
Organism: Paenibacillus sp. B01; assembly: GCF_009649995.1. Taxonomy (NCBI): domain Bacteria; kingdom Bacillati; phylum Bacillota; class Bacilli; order Caryophanales; family Paenibacillaceae; genus Paenibacillus; species Paenibacillus sp. B01. The sequence goes on from NZ_CP045802.1 coordinate 1,618,177, forward strand.
CAAGGCGTATCAGATTTCCCAGTTCGACCAGCCGATCGGCGAGAACGGCTGGATCGACATCGAGGTCGACGGCAAGACGAAGCGCATCGGCATCACCCGCCTTCATCTGGAGGAGGACGCGGGCAAGCTGACCCATGTCGAGGGCGGCTATGCCTCGCTCGTCGACTTTAACCGCGTCGGCACGCCGCTTGTGGAGATCGTGTCCGAGCCGGATTTGCGCACGCCGGAGGAAGCCAAGGCTTACCTGGAGAAGCTCCGCGCCATCATGCAGTACTGCGACGTATCCGACGTCAAGATGGAGGAAGGCAGCCTCCGCTGCGACGCCAACATCAGCCTGCGCCCTTGGGGCCAGGAGAAGTTCGGCATTCGCGCCGAGCTTAAAAACATGAACTCGTTCCGCGGCGTGCAGCGCGGCCTTGAGTACGAGCAGCTCCGCCAGGCCGATATCCTCGACGCCGGCGGCACGGTCGTGCAGGAGACGCGCCGCTGGGACGACAGCCAGGGCAAGACCTTCTCGATGCGAGGCAAGGAAGAGTCGCATGACTACCGCTACTTCCCGGACCCCGATCTCGTGCGGCTGCACATCGACAGCGAGTGGAAGGAGCGCGTGCGCGCCTCCATCCCGGAGCTACCGGACGCTCGCCAAGCCCGCTATACGGCGGAGTACGGCCTGCCCGCCTACGATGCCGGCGTCATCACCGCTTCCAAAAAGCTGGCCGACTTCTTCGAGGAGAGCTTGTCCTACACCAAGGACGCCAAGGCCGTCTCCAACTGGATCATGGGCGACCTGCTCGGCTACCTGAACCAGACCGGGAAGGAGATCGAGGCTGTCCGCATCACCGGCCAGGGCCTCGGCGAGATGATCGGCTTGCTGGAGAAGGGCACGATCAGCGGCAAGATCGCCAAGACCGTCTTCAAGGAAATGCTCGAAAGCGGCAAGCGCCCGCAGCAGATCGTCGAGGAGCAAGGACTCGTGCAGATCAGCGACGAAGGCGCGATTAAGGCGATCGTCGAGAAGATCGTCGCCGCCAATCCGCAATCGGTCGAGGATTACCGAGCCGGCAAGGAAAAGGCGATCGGCTTCCTCGTCGGCCAAGTGATGAAGGAGTCGCGAGGCAAGGCGAATCCCGGACTCGTCAACAAGCTGCTCGTCGACGTCCTCAACGCCTGAATTCGTCGGCATCCATCCGGATATCCGGCAGCAGCCGTCCTCTCGATTCGGGAGGGCGGCTTTGTTCATTTAAAAAAGAAGCGGCAATCCGCACTAATCAGGGTAAAATACAACATGCCCCATGCCCGGCAAAGAATTAAAGCCCGCGCATACAATGAGAAGCGTCGGCGGTTATGCCCGCGGCGCACGGACATTCGGCATTCATGGGAGGAATGGCATGAACAACGCGCTACACTCGATCGCTTCGGACAGTCCGTGGTATATCAACGAATGGGAGCTGCTGCTGAGGCTGTTCATCGCGGTGCTGCTCGGCGGCCTCGTCGGGTTCGAACGGGAGCAGTCCAACCACGCCGCCGGCTTCCGCACCAACATCCTCGTCTGTCTCGGCTCCTGCCTCTTGATGCTGTTGTCCATATACGGCTTCGCCCAGTTCGTCAACGAGACGAACGTTCGGCTTGATCCCGCGCGCCTGGCCGCGCAGGTCATTACCGGCATCGGGTTCCTGGGCGCCGGGACAATCCTGTTTACGGGCAAGTCGATCACCGGCTTGACGACGGCGGCTTCGCTCTGGGTCGTATCCGCCATCGGCCTGTCGGTCGGCGCGGGCTTCCTGCTGCCGGCGGTCGCGACGACCGTGCTCGTGCTGCTCGTGCTCGTCGTGCTCAACAAGCTCGAAAAAAAATTCAGCGGCGGCAAGCGCGAGCATCATCTGAAGGTGCTGGCCGACGAAAAGGAAGCGCTGCTGCAGGCCGTGAGCGCCTTGCTCGCGGAGCAGGGCATCGTCATGCGCAAGCTGTCGCTGCAGGAGTACGGAGACCGGGAGCTGGAGCGGCCGCGGGTCATGCTCCTGCTGCATATTACGTTTCCGAAGCAGGATAAGCTGATTCCGCTGTTGGAAAAAATCAAATGCCTGGAGGGCGTGCATGCCGTGAGTGCCGAATGAGCGCCGAAGCCCGCAACCGAAAAAATCGTTGGCTGACCGGCCTCTATGCCGCCTTGCTTCCGGGCGGCGGCCATCTGTATTTGGGCTGGTACGGCCGCGGCCTGCTGCTGCTGCTCGTCGTGCTGCTTGATTTGGCGGCGCTGATCCGATTTTCGGATTCGACGAGCGGGAGCCGCGCGCTGCTGCTGCTCTATCTCGGCTACGCCCTGCCGGCTTTGTATTTCTATAGCGTCTTCGATTCGCTCGAAATCCATTCCCGAATCAAGCTTGCGCCCGCGGGCAAGAGAAGCGACGCTGGTCCGTTTTCCTTGCGGCATAGCCTCGTGCTGGTGGCGGGCGGCTTGCTGCTGTTGTTTCTGATTCGCCCGACCGAGGCGGTCCAGCCGCGGCTCGACTGGATCGGCGACATGGCCTCCGGAGCGGTGCTGCTCGCTCTGGCGGCCTGGCTGTCGCTGCGAAGGCGGCCGGAGCAGTTCCGCTTCGGAAGGCTCAGCTCCATCCTGCTGCTTGCGGCTTGCGGAGCGATCCTTCTGTGGGATCAGGTCCGCGAGCGCAACGACATCGGCCTGCTCTCCGACTGGTGGCCGATGCTGTTCGTGCTTGCCGGCATCGAGATGCTGGCGTTCCAGCTGCTCGAAAAGCATCGTCCCGGCCGCCGGCTGTCCGTCGGCGCTGGAGCGGCCGCGGCCGCTGTGCTGCTCATCGGATCGGCCTATGCCGTCACCCAGTACGGGGGCCTGCCGTTCCGCTGGCTCGACCAGTATGCCGGCCGGACGAGCCTGGAAAACCTGTCGGAGGAAAAAGGCTTCCGCTACGAGGAGGAGCCGATCGTCCTGACGCTCGAGGAGCAGGTGACGAGCGTCATCCTCGACAATCCGAACGGCGATGTGACGGTCCGCTCGAGTCCGGACAGCCGTCTGGTGACCGTCGAGGCCGAGCTATGGGTGGATACGGAGGATTCCCAGGAAGCAGATTACGTCCGCCAGAAGTCGAAGCTGAAAGTCAGCTCGGAAGACAAGCTGGAAATCGCCGCCCAAGGCATGCCTTACGGAGCGAACGGCTCCCGGCTGCCCCGCTACAATCTGATCGTGACGTTGCCGGCCGATCTTGAGGCTTCGTTCCGGATCGACGAGCCGGAACCGCTCCCTCTGCTGCCGCTGCCGTCCTTGCCGACAGGGCTTTCATCCCCTGGCCCGTCCATCGCCGCTGCTGCTCCATTGCCTTCGGCCGGCGGCAGCGCGTCCCTGGAGCCGGTTTCCGGCATGACGGCAGCCGGGCCGAGCGAGCCTCCGTCCGCCGCGGCGACGCCCGAAGCGTCCTTGCCGCCAAGCCCGTCGGCTTCGCCGACTCCCGGACCTCAGGCGGTCAAGGTGCTGCTCCATGTCGGCAACGGCAACGTGTCGATGTCCGGCCTGACCGCCGAGGGAGGATGGACGATCAAAAACCGGAACGGCTCTATCGAGCTGCGCGATCTTCGAGGCAAGGTCGAGGCCGACACGACCAGCGGCAATATCGCAGCGGAACGGATCTTCGGCGATGCCGCCCTATCCGCCCGCGACGGCAGCATCCAGGCTTCGCGCATCAGCGGCTCGATCAATGCCTACACGAGCAACGGCAATCTTGAAGTGGGCGACATCGAGGGGGAGTCGACCATCCTCGAGACGAAAAACGGATTTATCCGGGTCGAGGAAGTGGCGGGCAGCCTTCAGGCCGACACGCTGAACGGCGAGATCCGCATCCGCAGCTCGTCCGTCGGCGGGGGCTGGGACATCGATAGCTCGATTGGCGAGGTCATGCTGTCGCTGCCGACGTCATCCTCCATTGTCATGGACGGCGCGGTCACGTTCGGCGAGATCCGCTCGGAGCTGCCGCTCCAGGTGACGAAGAAGCGGGTAGAAGGCATCATCGGACTCGGCCTCCATCGGATTCGCGTGGATGCGAACAGCGACATCTCCATCTACGCCTACCCGTCCATGCCCGAATAGTTCCAGCTGCGCGAGCGCCGGTTTCGTTGACAAAACGGGAAATCCGCGCGTACAATAGAACTACTACAAAGTAATTAAGACTATAAGGAAGGCGTGATCGGGAATGGGAGCCAGCGTAGAACAAGCCCTAGAGCAGCTTAAATCCAGCGGCGTCCGCATGACCCCGCAGCGTCACGCGATACTTGGGTTTCTGATGAACTCGATGACTCATCCTACCGCGGATGAGATCTATAAAGCTTTGTCACCCGATTTCCCGAGCATGAGCGTCGCGACGATCTACAACAACCTCCGGCTGTTCGTGGAGGCGGGCCTCGTGCGGGAGCTGACTTACGGAGACGACTCAAGCCGTTTCGATGCGAATCTGTCGGATCATTATCATGCCATCTGCAAGGTCTGCGGCGAGATCGTCGACTTCGACTATCCGCCGCTGATGGAAGTCGAGCGCGCCGCTTCGCGGGAGACCGGATTCCGCGTCGAAGGTCATCGCATGGAGATCTACGGCGTGTGCACGTCCTGTCGGGCTGCCGTGCCGCACTCGTAATCGAGCCTGGAGAAGCGCTGCTTCCCGGCTTTTTTTTTGCATTTTTTTGCCGATAGACTCATAGAGTAGAGAGACAACTTTCCGTCGGCAAGACTCGTCTAGGGGATGACAGCAAAGGAGCGTGAAGCATGAAGAGGGGACAAGCCTACGGAGGCAAGCGCCGCAGAAGCGGCTTCCGGCGGCTGCTTGGCTTTTGCCTGATAATTGGAATGATAGCGGGCGCGTGGGCGGCCTACAGCAAGCTCACGCCGAGCCGTGACGATATGAAGCCGGAATACGGCCATGCCCATCCGCTGTTCTACGGCGGGACGTACTTGAAGGAAGGCGCGCTGATCGAGCAAGGCCAGACGCTGCTTCCGCTCGAGGCGATCAGGACGGTGCTGGGCAGCGATCTGCCCGTCTGGTACGAGGAGAAGACGCAGTCGATCATCCTCACGAGCGATACGAAGGTGCTCTTCATGAAAAAGGACGAGCTGCAAGCCAAGCTCGGCGACAAGCCGTTCCAGCTTGCCGTAGCACCGGTGGAACGAAACGGACGCGTCTACATGCCGCTGTCTCCGCTCAAGACGTTGTACGGCATCCAGGCGGAGATTTCCTCCGTGAGCGGCGTCATGACGTTGGAAAGAGCCGGGGACCGGCTCAGGATGGCCGTTTCCGCGAAGGATGACGAGGACATTTTCGTGCGGTCGGAGCCGTCCATCCATCGTCCCTATGTGGATCGGGCCGCGCCGGGCCAGCCGCTGATCGTATGGGGCGAGCAGGAAGACTGGTACAAGGTGCAAGGGCCGGAGGGCCACTCGGGCTATGTCCGCAAAAAAGAGCTTCGCTTCACCGGAGACCGCGTGATCGCGCCGCTCCAGGAGGAGGAGCCTGCGCTTCCATGGAAGCCGGGCCAGAAGGTCAATCTCACCTGGGAAGCCGTTTACAGCAAGCATCCCGATCCGTCCGGCTATCCGGCGATGGAGGGCGTCAACGTCGTCAGTCCGACCTGGTTCGAGGTCAGCGACGGCAGCGGCCAGATCCGCAGCAAGGCCGATGCGTCCTACGGAGCCTGGGCTCGCCAGAGGGGGATGCAGGTGTGGGCGCTGTTCAGCAACGCCTTTGATCCGGATCTGACGACCAAGGTGCTCTCGAGCGCCGAGACCCGGTTCACGATGATCCGGCAGCTGCTCGCTTATGCGGAGATGTACAAGCTGCAGGGGATCAATATCGACTTCGAGAACGTGCGCACCTCAGACAAGCAGAACTTCGTGCAGTTCGTGCGGGAGCTGTCTCCGATGCTGCACGAAGCGGGGCTGATCGTCTCGATCGATGTCACCCCGAAGTCGAGCAGCGAGATGTGGTCGCTGTTCCTCGATCGCGAGGCGCTGATCGACAGCGTCGACTATATGATGCTGATGGCGTATGACGAGCACTGGGCGAGCAGTCCAAAGGCCGGCTCGGTCGCATCGCTTCCTTGGGTAGAGGCTTCCATAAAGCGCCTGCTGGAGGAAGACGGCGTCGATCCGGTGAAGCTCGTGCTCAGCATGCCGCTGTATACCCGGATCTGGAGCGAGTCCAAGGGCGAGGATGGGAGCGTAGACGTGTCGTCCAAGGCCGTCGGCATGGATCGCATCCGCGAGATCATGCGGGACCGCAAGCTGACACCCGTGTTCGATGAGGCGGCTGGACAGAACTACATCGAGTATGCCGAAAAGGAAGGCGTCCGAAACCGGATCTGGATCGAGGATGAGCGGTCGATCGAGGCGAGGGTGGAGCTCGTGCACAAGTACGGCTTGGCCGGCGTTGCTACTTGGGCGCGTTCTTTCCAGACGGACAGCATCTGGGGCGTCATTCATGAGAGTCTGTCTCGTCCTTCCTGATTCCAAAAGAATGAAAAAACCGCCGGACCTGCGAGAGGTCCGGCGGTTTTGCTGCGGTCAGGCTTGGCTTGCGGGCGGGGCCGGCTTGTCCTCCGGCGCGGCATGCGTCTCGGGAGCCTCGTAGCCTTCCGTAGCGCGCTCCGCATCCAGCGTCAGAATCGTTTTGCAGTACATGCAGCGATCCGTACGGCCCAGGATTTTGGTCTGGCGCCCGCATTCCGGGCAGATCAGCATGACCGCGCTCGTGGACAGCATGCCCGCCCAGAAGTAGATGCCGACGCTGATCACCAGCGCGATCATGCCGATGACCATGAAGATCGCG
>NZ_CP045802.1:1630000-4800000 GCF_009649995.1 Paenibacillus sp. B01
GACAACAGGTTGATATTCCTGTACCACCGTAAGCCGTTATGAGCAATGGAGTGACGCAGAAGGGTAGTGACGCGGACCGATGGATGTGTCCGTCCAAGCAGTGAGGCTGGTTTGTTGGCAAATCCGCAAACCGTAAGGCTGGGCTGTGATGGGGAGGGAAACTTACAGTACCGAAGGTCATGATCTCCAGCTGCCAAGAAAAGCTTCTAGCCAGGCGAAGGTGCCCGTACCGCAAACCGACACAGGTAGGCGAGCAGAGCATGCTAAGGCGCGCGGAGTAACTCTCGTTAAGGAACTCGGCAACATGACCCCGTAACTTCGGGAGAAGGGGTGCCTCGGTAGGGTGAATAGCCCGAGGGGGGCCGCAGTGAAAAGGCCCAAGCGACTGTTTAGCAAAAACACAGGTCTGTGCGAAGCCGTAAGGCGAAGTATACGGGCTGACGCCTGCCCGGTGCTGGAAGGTTAAGGGAGCGGTTAGGGGCAACCGAAGCTGTGAACCGAAGCCCCAGTAAACGGCGGCCGTAACTATAACGGTCCTAAGGTAGCGAAATTCCTTGTCAGGTAAATTCTGACCCGCACGAATGGCGTAACGACTTGGGCGCTGTCTCAACGAGAGATCCGGTGAAATTTTACTACCTGTGAAGATGCAGGTTACCCGCGACAAGACGGAAAGACCCCATGGAGCTTTACTGCAGCTTGATATTGGACTTTGGTACGATCTGTACAGGATAGGTGGGAGCCTAGGAAGCCGGAGCGCCAGCTTCGGTGGAGGCGCCGTTGGGATACCACCCTGATCGTATCGGAGTTCTAACCTGTCACCGTGAAACCGGTGAAGGGACCGTGTCAGGCGGGCAGTTTGACTGGGGCGGTCGCCTCCTAAAATGTAACGGAGGCGCCCAAAGGTTCCCTCAGAATGGTTGGAAATCATTCGAAGCGTGCAAAGGCATAAGGGAGCTTGACTGCGAGACCAACAAGTCGAGCAGGGACGAAAGTCGGGCTTAGTGATCCGGTGGTACCGAATGGAAGGGCCATCGCTCAACGGATAAAAGCTACCCTGGGGATAACAGGCTTATCTCCCCCAAGAGTCCACATCGACGGGGAGGTTTGGCACCTCGATGTCGGCTCATCGCATCCTGGGGCTGAAGTAGGTCCCAAGGGTTGGGCTGTTCGCCCATTAAAGCGGTACGCGAGCTGGGTTCAGAACGTCGTGAGACAGTTCGGTCCCTATCTGTCGTGGGCGTAGGAAATTTGAGAGGAGCTGTCCTTAGTACGAGAGGACCGGGATGGACGTACCGCTGGTGTACCAGTTGTTCCGCCAGGAGCACCGCTGGGTAGCTACGTACGGACGGGATAAGCGCTGAAAGCATCTAAGCGCGAAGCCCCCCTCAAGATGAGATTTCCCAGTATGTAAGACCCCTGGAAGACGACCAGGTCGATAGGCTCGAGGTGGAAGCGCGGCAACGTGTGCAGCTGACGAGTACTAATCGGTCGAGGGCTTATCCTACTCAAGCAAGAACCAGCCGGTCAGCACGGCATTTCGTTCGATCCAGTTTTCAGGGCGCAAGTCCTGAAGCATCCCATCGCTTCATATTCCCTGATAGCTCAGTTGGTAGAGCACTCGACTGTTAATCGAGTTGTCACAGGTTCGAGTCCTGTTCGGGGAGCCATCTGGAGAGCTGTCCGAGTGGTCGAAGGAGCACGATTGGAAATCGTGTATACGTTAATCGCGTATCGAGAGTTCGAATCTCTCGCTCTCCGCCAGATATGGCCCGTTGGTCAAGGGGTTAAGACACCTCCCTTTCACGGAGGTAACAGGGGTTCGAATCCCCTACGGGTCACCATTTTTCTTTCGATGGCTTGATATTGGATATCGAATTAAGGTATATTAATACAAGCTGTTGTAATTGTTATGGAAGCTTAGCTCAGCTGGGAGAGCATCTGCCTTACAAGCAGAGGGTCGGGGGTTCGATCCCCTCAGCTTCCACCATGAACTATCGCGGGGTGGAGCAGTCCGGTAGCTCGTCGGGCTCATAACCCGAAGGTCACAGGTTCAAATCCTGTCCCCGCAACCAATACGGAGCTGTGGTGTAGAGGCCTAACATGCCTGCCTGTCACGCAGGAGACCGCGGGTTCGAATCCCGTCAGCTCCGCCATTTTCTAAAAATGTTAGGCTCGGTAGCTCAGTTGGTAGAGCAAAGGACTGAAAATCCTTGTGTCGGCGGTTCGATTCCGTCCCGAGCCACCATTTGAAAATTGAATACGCCGCTGTAGCTCAACTGGTAGAGCAACTGACTTGTAATCAGTAGGTTGGGGGTTCAAGTCCTCTCGGCGGCACCAGCTTTTCCGTGGAGGATTAGCGAAGTGGCCAAACGCAGCAGACTGTAAATCTGTTCTCTGACGAGTTCGGTGGTTCGAATCCATCATCCTCCACCAGTTTATAGGGGCATAGTTTAAAGGTAGAACAGCGGTCTCCAAAACCGTTAGTGTGGGTTCAATTCCTGCTGCCCCTGCCAGCATGGCGATCGTGGCGAAGTGGTTAACGCACCGGATTGTGGTTCCGGCATTCGGGGGTTCAATTCCCCTCGATCGCCCCATGTGTTTGTTGGGGATTAGCCAAGCGGTAAGGCAACGGACTTTGACTCCGTCATTCTCAGGTTCGATCCCTGAATCCCCAGCCATTTGCGGAAGTGGCTCAGCGGTAGAGCATCGCCTTGCCAAGGCGAGGGTCGCGGGTTCGATTCCCGTCTTCCGCTCCATTTTTATTGAGGCGCCATAGCCAAGTGGTAAGGCAAAGCTCTGCAAAAGCTTTACCCCCAGTTCGAGTCTGGGTGGCGCCTCCATTCTTTTTTGCTTGATGTGTGCCCTTAGCTCAGCTGGATAGAGCATTTGACTACGAATCAAAAGGTCAGGAGTTCGAATCTCTTAGGGCACGCCACAAGCGGATTTTTTTATTTTAAGAGCTCTTGTACGTTTATCTTTGCTGGTGTGGCGGAATGGCAGACGCGGCGGACTCAAAATCCGCTTCCGGAGACGGAGTGGGGGTTCGAGTCCCTTCACCAGCATCACGAATGAAACCCTTAGGAAAAATTTCCTAAGGGTTTTTTGTGCTTTTCGTAGGATATCTTCGGCAAGGTCAATGGAATTAAAATTATGAAATAAAAGTTAAATTTGAAATATTAATATGAAATTTATATTCAAATGATGAGGAGTTGATACTCGCCGGTTAGGCTGGAGGAAGACATAGCCATCACAAAGAGGAACAGGAAATCATTCGTTTCTAAGGGGGATTGAAAATGAGGGCAAGAAGCAGATCCGGCTATTCGATTCTGGTTGCGTTTCTGATCGTAGCCTTGCTGCAGCAAACGTGGGCTTTTCAAGCTTTTTCCGCTGAGCTAGAGCCTCGATATGGCCGCATCGTAGATTCACGGCAGCTGGACTTGGTCCCAGGCGCTCGGTATGTCTGGCAGGATGTAGAGGATCAGCGCGGCAGACAGAAGATCCATGCCGTCTCGTTCCGTCCCGGAATGGACGGGCTTGAGCTGCGGGCCGGACTGAAGGACGGAAAAGTATACGGAATGAAGGGCGTGACCGAGATGGCAGCCTATGCGGATAAGCCTGGGAATCGTGTCGTCGCTGGCATCAACGGCGATTTTTATGAGATATCCGGCTTTGCTACGGGCGTACCGAACGGGCTCTTTGTCGATGAAGGCCGGATTCTCAATAGCGGCATTTCGCCCTATGCTTTCGGTCTCACGAGGGACGGCCGTTCATTGTACGGCTCGCCGAAGCTGACGAAAATGATCGAGATCAAGGGGGGCTCCTATGAGCTCACGAGCATCAACCGTCATCGGGATGTCGATCAGCTGGTCTTTTATACATCGGACTATTCTCAATCGACTCATACCTCTCCCGACGGGGACGAATATGTGCTGACGATACGGGAAGGGGAAGTGAAAAGCGGACAGCAGGTCAAGCTCCAGGTTGCCGAAGTCCGAACGGGAAAAGGCGACACGGCATTGACGGAAGGAACCGTCGTCTTATCCGCCTCCGGAACGGCAAGAGCTGTTGCCTCCGGGCTTAAGGCAGGAGACGAGGTCGTCGCTTCTTTCCTGCTGGACGGTCCTTGGCAGGAGGCGGAGCTGATCATCGGCGGAACCGGACCGCTCGTAAAAGATGGCGTCGTCCAAGCCGATGTCGGTCCGGCAGGCGTCCATCCACGGACCGCTATCGGCACCAAGGCCGACGGCAGCGTCGTCCTGTTCGAGGTCGACGGCAGAGCGCCTGGCTTCAGCGAGGGCGTCGAGACGACCGAACTGGGCGGCATGATGAAGGATATGGGCATCGTGCAGGCGATGAATCTGGACGGGGGAGGCTCATCGACGTTTATTGCCCGCATGCCGGGAACATCTAAAGCGGTCATGATGAACCGCGGATCGGACGGGTTCGAGCGCAAGACCGGCAATGGGCTGCTGCTTGTCAGCACGGCGCCAGAAACCGGGATCGCGGCGAGTCTGGCGGTACAGCCTTCGGCCGAGCGGATTTTGGCCGGCTCGTCGCTGGCCTTCACAGCCGCAGGCGTGGATGAGAACGGCCATCCTGCTCCAATGGCAGGCGAGCCTGTCTGGAGCAGCGAGGGCGGAATTGGAACGATCGGAAGCGACGGCAAGCTCCAGGCGGGGACGAGCGCGGGCAGCGGGTTGGTCCGAGCGGCATCCGGGCAAGCGAGCGGTACGGCTCAGGTCGAGGTAGTGGACGTCTTGACCGGCCTGGAGTTCCCCGACAAGGCGAAGACGTTTTCCAGCGGGGCCAAGGAAAAGCTCGCTGTTCGGGCGCTGAGAGACGGGCAGGTCATCCAAGCCGACAACCGGAGCCTGCAGTGGAGAGTGGAAGGCGATATCGGCACGATCGACGCGGAGGGGGTCTTTGCCGCTGCGGAAGAAACGGGCGTGCACGGCAAGATCGTCGCCAGCTACAGCGGCATCGAAGCGACCATGGACGTCAGCGTCGGCGTTCCGCCGGCTCTGCTGGAGACGTTCGAGCAGGGCTTGTCCGCGTATCAGGCATCCGGCGCCGCGTTCAATTCGGTGGAAATCGCCGAGACGTCCGATCCCGACTTCGTCCGCAGCGGGCAGAAGTCGCTCAAGCTGGATTACGACTTCACGGGCAAAACCGGCACGTCAGGGGCCTACCTGAGCGCCGTATCTCAAGAGACGCGGATCCAGGTGCCGGGCTACCCGGAAAAGATCAGCATGTGGGTATACGGAGACGGAAAGAAGCACTGGCTGCGCGGGCAGCTGAGGGACGGCAACAACGCGGCGGTGGCGATTGACTTCACCGATCAAGGAATCGGCGTCGATTGGACGGGCTGGCGCTATGTCGAAGCCGCGGTGCCGAAGGGCAAGACGCTTCCGTTCACGATGGACATGCCCGTCCGATATATGGAGACGAAAAATACGAACAAAACGGCAGGCACGCTCTACATCGACGACATCCGCGCCGTCTACGGTCCGCTGGAAGAGGACCGCGAGCCCCCGGCGCTCCTAAAGGCTTCGCCGGCTGCCAATGAGAGAGTGTCCACGCCGACGCCGATGATCTCCGTGACGGCAGAAGATGCCGGCTACGATCCGGTCCAGCATCCGGGAACGACGCTGATCGATCCGGAGTCGATCCGGGTCTATGTCGATGACCAGAAGGTCGAGCATGGCTTGTACCCTCCCAAGGGCGAGATTTCCTACAAGCCGCGAGAGCCGTTGGCGGAAGGACGGCATAAGGTCAAAGTGGCGGTCCGGGACCTGGCCGGCAACCAGACGATCCAAACCTGGTCTTTCAGCGTCAATCTGGGCTCGCCGTATTACGAATATGGCACTTCGGAGGAACTTCATCCTGGCGGAACCTACGCGGTGGAGGTTCGGGCCGAAAAAGCGTCCAAGCTGATGGAAGGGCATATCGCCTTCCGCTTCGATCCGAATGCGGCCGGAGGCTTGCAGGTGCGGCGCTCCGACAAGGTGTCGGAGCAGCAGCTGGAGACAACGGTAGACGAGGAACAAGGCGTAGTTCGCTTGAACTTCAAGCAATTGCATGAGGCGGGACTGTCCGATGAGGATTCGATCGCCTCGATCCTGTACACGGTGGACAGCGGCTATATCGGTCCCCACACGCTGGAGGAAGCGAAGGGAGAGCTGGCGCGTCCGTTTGCAATCCGCTTCGAGTCGGGCTCCGTCCGATCGACGGAAGGCGAAGGCAAGACGATCGAATTCGCCGGACCGGACATTGAGGCGCTCGTGCGTCCGGAGCTTTCCTTGGCTTGGCAGCCGCATGAGATCGCGCTTGGGGAGCCTGCGGAATTCACCGTCCTGAGGCAAGGGGCGGCGGTGCCGGATGCGAGGCTGCTCTTGAACGGCATTGAAGTGAGCGACGGCTCTGCAGAAGAGGGCGGCATCATCCGCAGCCTCGAAGCTGCGGCCAAGGCGGGAACCTACACGCTGCAAGCCGTGTCGGGCACATCGTACAGCGCGCTGCTGCGCTATACGGTCGCGCCCCCGGCAGGCTCTTCGGCGCCGCAAAATGTAAATGTCACGGTCGGAGAGGACGCCGCGACGGAGCGGCTGTTCGCTTGGCAGACGTCCCCGGAGACGAAGGGCACGGTCGTCGAGCTGGCGGAGCGGGAGGCGTTCGAGGGCTTCGATAAAGGCGCGGTCCAGCGGATCGAAGGAACGTCGAGCCTGTATACGACGGACAACGACGGCACCCTCCGCTTGCACCGGGCTCGGTCCGCCCATCTGGAGCCGGATACCGAGTATGCCTACCGGGTCGGAGACGGACACGGAGCCTGGAGCTCCGAAGGCTCGTTCCGCACGAGCGGGGACAAGGGAGCGACGACTCGATTGCTGTTTTTCGGCGACTCGCAGGCGGGCGATCAGGCCGGCTTCAAGCTTTGGGGCGATACGCTCAAGCGGGCGCTGGCGGACGTGCCGGATACGGATCTGATCCTTCATGCCGGCGATATGGTGGACAAAGGCTTTGAGCAGGAGCAGTGGAACTGGTGGTTCAGCGAAGCCGGCGAAGCGCTCCGCACGACGACGCTCGTGCCGGTCATCGGCAATCACGAGGTCATGGGCACGAACGGAAGCGGCGACTTCCGGGCGCAGTTCCAGACGCCGGACAACGGGGCTTCGGCAGCTCGGGGAACGAGCTATTCCTTTGACATCAAGGATACCCATGTCGTCGTCCTCGATACCGAGCAGGCCGATGCCGGGCTCAAGGAGCAAGCGGAATGGCTGGATCGCGACCTGGCCGGCTCCGAGGCGAAATGGACGGTGCTCGTGTTCCATCAAGGTCCTTACGGCAGCATTTATTCGAATGAGAAGGTCCAGCAGCTGTGGGTGCCTGTCATCGACAAGCATGAGGTCGACCTCGTGCTGAACGGACATGACCACATCTATATGAGAAGCTACCCGATGAGGGGCGGGCAGATCGCGGCGGAAGAGGACGGCACCCGCTACGTCATCGGCGGCTCTTCCGGACCGAAGTTCTATGCCTGGACGGAGCGCATGTGGCAGGAGAAGATTTTTGATGGAGACGAGCAGATCTATACGTCGATCGTTATCGGCGAAAAGGAGATCCAGCTGACGGCGAAAAAGCTGGACGGAAGCATCGTCGACACGCTGCGCATTCCAAGCCGCGAGGCGGAGAAGCCGGCCTCGCTGCGGCTGACGGGCAAGCTGCAGCTGAAGCCGGGAGAAACGGATGCCGTCGTGACCGAGGCGGTGTACGCCTCCGGCCGCGTGCAAGCGGTTCGGGAAGGCGTCGCGTACTCCAGCTCGAATGAGCGGGTCGCGACAATCGACCGCGACGGAATCGTCACGGCGCTGCAGGCAGGCCGCGCTGTCGTGCAGGCCGAGCATGGCGGCTTGACGGCGAGCTACGAGCTGGAAGTGACGGAGAAGGAGCCGACGCTCGCGTCGATCCGGCTCCAAGGACCGCGCAAGCTGGCTCCGGGAGAAGGCGCCGTGTTAGTTACCGAAGCGGTATACAGCGACGGGCTTCGTTATGAGCTGAAGGGAGTCGAGTACGGCACGGACCATCCGTCCGTGGCGATCGTCCAAGACGGCTATCTGAAGGCGGTCGGAGCCGGCCGGACGGTCGTGACCGCCGTCTACGGAGAATGGCGAGACCGGTACGAGCTGGAGGTTGCAAGCCCGGCATCGCCTTCGCCGGAGCCTTCGCCGACGCCGAGCCCGAGTCCGGATCCGACTCCGGCGCCAAGCGTTCCGGCATCGCCGACGCCGCGTCCAGGCGGCGACCCGACCCCGACGCCGACGCCGTCGTCGGATGTGCTGGTGGTGACGGAAGAACAGCTGCGAGGAGCGGGGCAGGAGGAGAGCCGCGTCGTCGTGAGCGTTTCGGACTGGCCAAGCCGGATCGCGTTCCCGGACCGGGCTGGCGAGCTGCTGGACGGGCGGACGCTGCAGATCCAATCGAGCCGGATCCGCGTCTCGATTCCAGCGGACACGCTCCGCAAGCTGCAGAGCCGGCTGCCGGGAGATGAATCCGCCGCCGCGGGTGCGAGCCTCGTGCTGACATCCCTCCCGCAGGATGCGGAAAAGCTGCTGGCCGCCGCCGCGGTACGCTACAACGCCCGGGTGCAGGCCGCGGGCGAGCTGCGGGAATGGTCGCTGGCGCTGGTCGGCCAAGACGGCCGGACGATCGCCGTATCGGATCAGCCGATCGGAGTGGAGCTGCTTCAGGAAGGAGCTGATCCGCAGTGGACAGGCCTTTATCGGCTGTTTCCGGACGGAACGCTTCGCTTCGAAGGGGCCGCGGCAGGCTCCTGGGCTTCCATGAAGCTGGAGGAAGCCGGCGTATACGGAATGCTTCTATTCGAACGGTCCTATACGGATGTGAAGGCCGGCCATTGGGCGGAGGGAGCGATCCATTCCTTGACGGCGAGACTGATCGTGCAGGGCGTTGGCGGACAGGCGTTCGAGCCGGGGCGGAGCGTGACCCGCGCCGAGTTCGCGGCGATGCTGGCCCGCGCTCTAAGGCTGGAGCCGAGCGACGGAGAAGCGGGCTATGCGGACGTTTCGCCGGACAGCTGGCATGCCGCCGAGATCGCGCAGGTCCGGCAGGCTGGGCTGACGCTGGGCTCGGCTGCCGGGCGGTTTGAGCCGGACCGTGCGATCATGCGCCAGGAAATGGCCGCCATGCTGGTCCGCGCCTACGCGCATCGAACGGAGCGGCCGCTCCCGGACGCGCCAGCGGACGCGGGCTTCCGCGATACGGCCAAGCTGGCGGCTTGGGCCAAGCAGGCGATCGGCCAGGCTGACTCGCTCGGATTGATCGAGGGGGCCGGCGACGGCCGGTTCCTGCCGGTCGCGAGCGGGACGCGGGCCGAGGCGGTCGTTTTGATTCAGCGGCTCCTGGACCTGCTGGAGGCGATCGAACAGGATTGACGAAGGGGCGCCCGCCGGGGCGCCTTTTCTGCTTGTCCTGCCAGGTCCGGGAAGCCCCCGGACAGCGGGTGGAGGAAGCCCCCGACCTGAGTCCAGGTCGAGAAACGTTCCGAGGTCCGTTTTGGGAAATGCGCGTCTGACCTAGAATAAAGACATGAAGAAAACGACCAAAGGTCCGGAAGGCGGTGACAATCAACGATGAAAAAGAATTCGACGGTAGGCTTAGTCTTGATTGCGGCAGGGGTGCTCGTCGCAATGAAATTCCTGGGGCTCGGACATTTGATCAGCTGGGTCGTCTCGCTGCTGTTCCCTCTGATCCTGATCGGCCTCGGCTACATCGGATGGCGCAACGGCAATAAGCTGATCGGCGGCATTCTCGCCTTTATCGGCGTAATCATCCTGCTCGGCAAGCTGTCTGGCCTGTTCCTGCTGCTGCTGGCGATCGGCCTGATCGCATGGGGCGTATCGAAGCTCAAAGAAGGACGTACTTACTGACCGGATATCGCATCATAAGCGCCTGCTAAGGAGGAAGAATGGATGAGCATCATCAGAAGAGTTCGCGACATTACGCTCGCAACCTTGAACGAGCATCTTGAAAAAGCCGAGGATCCGGTCAAGCTGATCGACCAGTTCCTGTGGGCGACGCGGGAGGAGATCATTCAGTCCGAACGGCTGCACGCCCAGTACTCGACGCATGGCCAGCATCTGAAAATGCAATGGCTCCAGGCGGAGCAGCAGAAGGAAAAGAGAGAGCAGCAAGCGGTGACGGCGCTGAAAGCCGGAGAAGAGCAGCTGGCTCGCATCGCCCTTCACGAAAAGGCTTCGGCCGAGGAACGCTCCGCCCAATACCGCGACCTGTACGAGCAGAGCCGGCTCAACATGGAGGATCTGGAAAAGACGCTGCAGGAAATGCGCAGCGAGTATCAGATCGTATACGACAAGCGGGAATACTACTCGGCCCGCATGGAATCGCTCAAGCTGCAGCAGCGCATGAACTCGCGCTATGGCGCGGTCGGCTCCAGCGGCAAGCCGGAGGGCATGTTCCGCCGCCTGGACGACCGCATCAGCGGCCTGGAGCATGAAGCCCGCAGCCTGCGCGATCTCAGGCAGGGCGGCCCCGACTACGCCGGTCCGCAGCGCGGAGTCGGCAATCCCCAAGTCGAGCTGGAGCTGGAGCAGCTCAAACGGAAGCTAGGACAAGGAGGCTGACCGACATGAAGCAACTTTACCGGTCCAGACAAAAGAAGATCATGACCGGGCTCAGCGGCGGATTGTCCGATTACTTCAACGTCGATGTCAATCTGCTCCGCATCCTGATCATCATCCTGGCGATCTGCACGAGCGGAGCTGCGATCGTGGTCTACATTCTGGCGGCGCTCGTCATTCCGAAGGAGCCGCCCTACGATTCCTACCCGCCCGGAGGCTACGGATCCTATGGCGGATACGGCGGCCCGCAGCGTCCGGAGCAAGGCTACGGCTTCGATCCGCGCAGACGCCCGGAGGGTCCTCACGGCGGCCCGTACCGCAACCCGCCGCATTTCGGCGCCGGCGCGCATGATCCGGCATGGAAGGACGCTTCGGAGCCGACCGCGTCCGAGCTGGACAAAATGATGGACGATCTGGAGAAAAAGGCGCTCCGCAAGGAGCTGGACGATTTGAAAGCCAAACTCGCGAAATACGAGAAGGGAGAATGACAACATGGGTATTTTCAAACGGATGAAGGATATTACGAAGGCTTCGATGCATGAGGTGCTGGACAAGATGGAGGATCCGGTCATCATGCTCAACCAGTACCTGCGCGACATGGAGCAGGAGATCCACCAGGCGGAGGTCACCGTCGCCAAGCAGATGGCGAACGAGCGCCGCATGCAGCAGCGCTACGAGGAAGCTCAGCGCAGCGCGGCGGACCGCGACAGCAAGGCCGAGGCGGCTCTGCGCTCCGGACAGGAGGATCTGGCCCGCACGATGCTGGAGGAAAAGCTGTACTTCGACGAGAAGACCGAGGAATTCAGCCGCCTCCATGCGGAAGCCAAGGCTCAGGCCGACGAGCTGAAGCATCAGCTGTACGGCATGAAGGACGAATTCTACCAGCTGCGCAACAAGCGCAACGAGCTGGCGGCGCGCGCTCAAATGGCCAAGGCCAAGAAGCAGATGTCCCAGAGCTCTTCCGTCGGCCATATCGACTCGGGCACCGCTTCCCGCGGCTTCGGCCGCATGGAGGAGAAGATCCTTCGCCTGGAGGCGGAAGCCGATGTGCTCCGCACGCCTTACGGTCAAGGAACCGGCGGCTATCGCTCCGAGACGAAGCCGGAGAACCAGCTCAAGGTCGAGGAGCAGCTGCGTCTGCTCAAGAACAAGCTGAATCCAACGCCGCCGGCGGAAGAGTCGACGTCGACGGAATCCTAGGACGACAGGCGGAACGGAGGCCGAGACTCGCGGCTGCTCGTCCTGCGGCAGCCCCAACCGGACAGCTGAAGCTGACGGTTCGGGGCTTTTCTTTGGTTGAGTGGCTTCGTTGCGACGGCATGAGCTTGTTCCGACAGCTCGGGAAGCGTTAAAGTAGAGAAAGAGAGGGGGAGCTGAATTGTCCGCCAAGAAACCTCCGGGCAGCGAACGGGAGCCAAGCCGCCGCAACCGAATGGAAATTCTGCTGTGGCTGCTCATTTTGCTGGGCTTGCTGCTCATTTTGCTGCAAGGGCTCGGATACGTGGAGTTTTTCGCGCTGCAGGGCAAGGCCGCTCTGTACGGACTGTCGATCATCGCGGTCGCGATGGCGGCGGCCGCGCTCAAGAGCTCGGTGCAGACGAGCAAGCTGAAGGAAGCGCTGCGCAAGCTCAATCAGCAGCAGGGGGCGCGGCGCAAGACGATTACGATTCCGTCGGCGAAGGATCACGACGAGCAAGACGAGCAAGAGGAGCAGGAGCGCGAGGAATGGCAGGAGCAGGTAAAGTTCACTGCGGTCATCGAAGAGCGCCAGCGTCTCGCTCGGGAGCTGCATGACGCGGTCAGCCAGCAGCTGTTCGCCATCTCCATGACGGCTACCGCCGTCAGCCGGACGATCGAAAAGGACTGGGAACGGGCACGCCGCCAAGTGCAGCTGATCGAGGAGATGGCGGCGGTCGCCCAATCCGAGATGAGGGCGCTGCTGCTTCATCTGCGGCCGGTCCATCTCGACGGCAAGGATTTGGCGCAGGCGCTGGAGCGGCTCGTGTCGGAGCTGCAGGCGAAGGTGCCGATGGAGATCAGCATCCAGGTCGATCGGACGCTGCTGTTCCATCCCAATGCGGAGGACCATTTGTTCCGCATTGCGCAGGAGGCTCTTTCGAATACGCTGCGGCATGCCAAGGCGACCAAGATGGACATTTCGCTGAGACGGGACGGATCGATGGCCAAGCTGAGCTTCACCGACAACGGAATCGGATTCGATTTGGAAGAAAAGAAGCAGGCCTCTTACGGCTTGCTGACGATGGAGGAGCGCATCCATGAGCTGGGCGGACGGATCGCCGTCAATACGGCTCTGGGCGAGGGCACCGCGATCGAGATGTGGGTGCCGCTCGAGGATGGAAAGGGGATAGGAGCATGAGCAGAGCGTTAGACGTCGAAGGCCGGGAGGCATCGGCGATCCGGGTGCTGCTGGTCGACGATCATGAGATGGTGCGGATCGGACTGGCGGCGGTGCTGGATACCGAGGACGGCATCGAGGTCGTCGGCGAAGCGGGCAACGGCAAGGACGGGGTCCGCCTGGCCATGGCCTACAAGCCGGAGGTCGTGCTGATGGATCTCGTCATGGAGGAGATGGACGGCGTGGAGACGACCCGGCAGATCATGGAGCAGCTGCCGGAGACGAAGGTCATCGTGCTGACCAGCTATCTGGACGACAGCAAGCTGTACCCGGTCATCGAGGCGGGGGCGTTCAGCTATTTGCTGAAAACGTCGCGCGCCGGCGAGATCGCGGACGCGATCCGGGCCGCGTCCCGCGGACAGTCCGTGCTGGAGTCGCAGGTGGCGGCCAAGATGATGAACCGTTTCCGGCAGCCGAAGCCGTCCGCGCAAAAAGCTCCGCATGAGGAGCTTACGGAGCGGGAGATGGACGTGCTCAAGCTGGTCGCCCAGGGGCTGTCCAACCAGGACATCGCCGACCGGCTGTTCATCAGCATCAAGACCGTCAAGTTCCATGTGACGAACGTGCTGAACAAGCTTGGCGTAGAGGACCGCACGCAAGCCGCGATCTACGCGCACAAGCATGATTTGGCGCTCGACTGAACCGGCGCGGGCGACAGGCGGGCGGGCCGCATGGCCGACGCCCGCGCCGAAGCGGCGCCTGCCCCGCTCACAAAGAGGCGGCGCCTGCTTCGCGCGAGCGGGGCTTAGACGCTTTCGTGCAGCCGCCAGCCTTGCGGCGGCAGGAAGCTGCCCGGCGTCCCATACTCGTTGTACTGCGTATAGGGCAGCGTCAGCGCGTCGCTCAGCAGCGAGCGGGACGGCTGCGCCAGCAGCCCGGTCAGGATGTCCTCGGCGCAGGGGAGCAGGCCTTCCGCGCTGAACAGAGCGCGGAGCACGGAGTCCGGCCGCTCGTCGAGCAGGCGGCGCAGGGCGATCGAATCGAGCTGGAGCCTCCCTTTCCCGGCAGCCTCGGCAGGCTGGAATCCGGCTGCTGCGGCGGCAGGATGCGCAGCCAGGCGGCATAGCTCCGCTTCAACGTCATCGCTCAACGTCGCGCTGTAGCGGAAGCCCAGCAGCAGCAGCGAGTTCCATCCGCTCTCAAGCCTGCGGACGGCCTCTCCAAGGCCGGGGACGTCCAGGACGCTTCTGCCGTCCGCCAGATGGCGGCGGCGTTCCCGCAAGCGGCGGATGTCCAGGAGCTGAGCGGCCATCGCTTCCGACCAGGAAGCGGCCTCCGCGAGCGCTCTCTTCATATGACCGCCTGCTTCTCCATAGAGCAGGCTCCAGTCCGGAGCCCCAGAGGGCGCGGAGGTCTCCGGACGGATGGAGGCGGGCTGGATCGGCGCTGTCCGCTCGATCGAGCGGCGAGGGAAGATCCGTTGCAAGGGCTGGAGCATGGGAGGTCCTCCTTCCTGATGCGGAATGGAATGCTTTCCCTCTTTTACCCGGATCGATCGACGCGCCAAACAGCCTGCTCCCTTTTTTTCGAAAAGGAAGCAGGCTGATCCGCGCTGAGCCGGCCGAGTCCAGCTCCGTATCAGATGAGAAGCAGCAGAAAGGCCAGGGCGGCCAGACTGACGCCGATCGCCGCGCCGAAGCCATACGGCGGAAATCCGCCAGGGTAGCCGCCGGGATAACCGCCGGGACCGCCCGGATAGCCGAAGCCCTGCGCTCCTCCCTCGGCCGCGCCGGGGCCGTAAGGATAGCCGGGACGGAACGGAAAAGCCTGCGTATGGGCTTCCGGCTCCATGTCGGCCGACTTGGCGGCCTTGCCTTTTTTGCCCTTGACCTTAGACGGCTTGGCGGTCTTGGCGGTCTTGGCGGCGGAAATGCCGGCGGACAGGAAGCGGCGGTCATGATGCTCCTCGCCGCCGTTCAAGAAAATATGGCCGTCGCGGCAGGCGGTGAGCATGCCGACATGGCGCGTGCCGTCCTTCAGGATCATGCATACGGGCATGCCGCAAAATTGCTTGATGTGGTCTTCGTGAAGCGGTCGAATCGGTTCCATGCTGCCAATCATCCTTTCTGACCGAAGTGGGGGATGGGATGATGCAGTATATTCACCTACGGGCGAATGCGCATGGTCAAATACCCAATTCGGATCATCCGAAAGGAGCGGATCGGATGCAAGCGAACGATTTGGAGCGGAAACGGCGGTCCAGGCAGGCTTTCGGGCTGGGGGCGGCGGCGCTGCTGCTCGCCGTGCTGGCCCTCTACTCGTCTTCCCGCGGGGCGGGGACGCCAGGGTGGGGAGTGCCCGACAAGCCGGCGAGCGCGAGCCAGCTCGTGTCGGCGTCGACGGGCGATCTGGGCCGGCTCTGGCAATGGGCCGATGCGGAGTTCAGCGGCGGCGCGGCCGGCGGCAGCTGGGGACTTCGCTGGCTCGTCCCGGAGCTGACGGAGACGCAGGCGAAGCAGCTGGGGACGCAGCTGGCCGGCGTTGATGCGGCTTCCGTGCCTTCCACGGATGAAAGGGGAGCGGAATCGGGCATTCTATGGAAAGCGGAGCGGACGGACGAACCGGGCCGCTGGCTCGTCTCCGCGCTGCGGAGCGGCAGCGGGGAAGGAGAGATGGAAGCCGTCATCCGGCTGGCAGCGGCTCAGCCCGCTTCCAAGCTGTCGCTGGAGCGCGCGCAAGCGCGGGTGCTCGGCGTCCTGCGCGGCGCCGGCGTGGACGACGCGGCCGCGCTCCTGTCGATTCAGGCAAGCGGGAACGGGCTGCGGGAGGACAGCGCCGAGCGCATCCTCGCCGCTGCCGAGGCGCGGCGGCTGGACAAGTACGAGGACGAGGCGACGATCGTGTCGACCTACGCCACCGACCGCCTGGAGGGTTCCGTCAGCCTGGAGGCTGATGATGGCTCGGAGCGGGCGAACCTGCAGCTGGCGCAGTCCAAGCCGGGAAACAAACCAGGCGCAGCCATCACGATCGGCGTGCCTTTATTGACGGGCGAGGCCGGCCGGCCCTAGGCGGACGCAGCCGCCATGCTTCGATGCTTGCCGAACGTGAAGGGCCCATGAAGATTGGGTGAGATCAATAGCCGCGCCCTGCACGATATGATACACTACATACCATATCGAACCGATCCAACCAAATTCATGACGAAAGAATGAGGAACATGAACTACTCTAACAAACAGGAACTGACAGCCGCCGAAGGCGCGGTCTACTATCTGTTCGGAGCCACAGGCGATCTGGCGAGGAGGAAGCTGTTCCCGGCGCTCTTTTCCCTATATAAAGAAGGCAAGCTGGCGGAGAACTTCGCGGTCGTCGGCCTCGCCCGCCGTCCTCGCGACAACGACCAGTTCCGCCAGGACATATTCGAGTCGATCCAGGAGTTCTGCCGGTACAAGCCGTCCGATCCGGAGCTGTGGAGCCGGTTCGCCGATCATTTCGTCTACATGCCGCTAGACATCCACAACGTGGACGGCTTCCGCGAGCTGAACCGGCTGTCCGGCGAGCTCGACCAGAAGTTCGGCATCAACGGCAACCGCCTGTTCTACCTCGCGCTGGCGCCGGAGCTGTTCGGTCCGGTCTCGTTCAACCTGCGGGACGGAGGGCTGCTCGAGTCCGCCGGCTGGCATAAGCTCGTCATCGAAAAGCCGTTCGGCTATGACCTGAAGTCGGCGCGCGAGCTGAACAGCCAGCTGAGCCAGGTGTTCAAGGAAGAAGAGGTGTACCGGATCGACCACTATCTCGGCAAGGAGATGGTGCAGAACATCCAGGTGCTGCGCTTCGCCAACCAGATGTTCGAGCCGCTCTGGAACAAGAATCATATCGCCAACGTGCAGATCACGCTGTCGGAGACGGTCGGCGTCGAGGAGCGCGGCGGCTACTACGACCACTCCGGAGCGCTGCGGGACATGGGCCAGAACCATATCCTGCAGATGATCACGATGATCGCGATGGAGCCGCCGGGACGCCTTCATCCGGAGAGCCTGCGCGACGAAAAGGTCAAGGTGCTCCGCTCGCTGCGCCAGTTCGCCGGCAGCGACGAGGTGCGCGAGCGCGTCGTGCGCGCGCAGTACCGCGCAGGCAGCAGCAAGGGCAAGGAGCTGCCGGGCTACCGGCAGGAGGACAAGGTCGATCCCGAGTCGACGACGGAGACGTACTTCGCCGCCAAGGTGTTTGTGGACAACTTCCGCTGGGCGGGCGTGCCGTTCTACATCCGCACGGGCAAGCGGCTGCCGGTCAAGACGACGGAAGTCGTGATCGAGTTCAAAAACGTGCCGGACAACGTGCTGTTCGCCAAGCGGCATCAGCTCGCTCCGAACCTGCTCGTCATACGCGTCAATCCGATGGAGGGCATCTACCTCAAGATCAACGCCAAGCGGCCGGGCTCCGACAACGAGGTGCAGCCGGTCGCGATGGAGTTCTGCCAAAGCTGCCAGATCGGCATCAATACGCCGGAAGCGTACGAGCTGCTCCTCTACGACGCCGCTCGCGGCGACTCCACATACTTCACCCGCTGGGACGAAGTCGCGGCCGCTTGGACGTTCGTCGACCGCATCGCCGCCGCATGGCGCGAGTCCGACGGCGATCTCCGCTCGTATGCGGCCGGCTCCTGGGGGCCGGAAGAAGCGGATCGCCTGCTGCAGCAGGACGGATTCTTCTGGTGGCCGGTCAACGGCCAGGCCGAAGACAACGTCGTCTGGATCAGCGGCGGCGGCAGCTGATTCGACCGATTTTTCATATCCATCGCCATTCCAATCCTGTTCGGGCATCCGGACAGGATTTGAGGCGTTTTGGCCCGTCTATTCCTTCTCGCGAAAGGGGATTCCTATGTTCAAGATCTACGACATCTCCATGACGGTCCAGCCCGGCATGGCCGTATGGGGCCGCGCTCCCGAAAAGCAGCCGGAGCTGCGCACGCTCAGCCCGCATCCTCCGGACAAGGACGGCGTCTACGAATCCGAGCTGCGGCTCGGCCTCCATACCGGCACGCATCTCGACGCTCCGCTGCATATGCTGGCGGACGGCGATACGATCGAGACGATCGGCCTCGAGGAGCTGGTGGGAAGCGCGCGGGTCGTCGACTTGACGGCCGTGCGCGACGGCATCGGACGCGCCGATCTGGAGCCGCTCGGCCTCGTCCGGGGCGACTGGGTGCTGTTCAAGACGATCAACTCCGAGACGGAAACGTTCGAGGACGACTTTATCTACTTGCGCGAAGATGGCGCTCGGTATTTAATTGAAGTAGGGGTTCGAGGCATCGGCACGGACGCGCTCGGCATCGAGCGCTCGCAGCCGGAATTTCCGACGCATCGGCTGCTGTTCCGCAACCGCATCCTGATTGTGGAGGGCCTCAGGCTCAAGGAGGTCGCCGCCGGAACCTACTTCATGGTCATCGCTCCGCTCAAGCTGAGCGGGATCGAGGCCGCGCCCGCGCGGGCGCTGCTGATCGGTTCATGACAGAGGGGAACAAGCCGATGCTTCATCCGATCTGAGTTTTCCGGCCATCCGCCAACGGAGAGCGACGCACAAGTCGGAGCCTGACGATAAATTGCACGAAGCAAGGAGAAGTCAATGACGAAGCAACTTATGGAAGAGATTCAACACGAAGTCGACAAGAGGCGGACGTTCGCCATCATTTCCCACCCTGACGCCGGCAAGACGACGCTGACCGAGAAGCTGCTGCTGTTCGGCGGCGCGATCCGCGAGGCGGGGTCCGTCAAGGCCCGCAAGGCAAGCAAGCACGCGACCTCCGACTGGATGGAGATCGAGAAGCAGCGCGGCATCTCGGTCACGTCCTCGGTGATGCAGTTCGATTACAAAGGGCATCGCGTCAACATCCTGGATACGCCGGGCCACCAGGACTTCAGCGAGGACACGTACCGCACGCTGACGGCCGCGGACAGCGCGGTCATGCTCATCGACGTCGCCAAGGGCGTCGAGGCGCAGACGATCAAGCTGTTCCAGGTATGCCGCCGGCGCGGCATTCCGATCTTCACGTTCATCAACAAGCTGGACCGCGAAGGGCAGAGCCCGTTCGACCTGATGGAGGAGCTCGAGCGCGTGCTCGGCATCCGCAGCGTGCCGATGAACTGGCCGATCGGCATGGGCCGCGAGCTGTGCGGCGTCTATGACCGCATGAAGGACCAGGTCGAGCTGTTCCAGGGCAACGACCACTCGACGATCGAGGTGCGCAAGGTCGGCGGCTTCCGCGATCCGGTCATCCGCGAGATGGCGGGCGACTATTTGGCCGACCAGCTGGAGCAGGACCTGGAGCTGCTCGATGTCGCGGGCGACCCGTTCGACTTCGAGAAGGTGCGAGCCGGCGAGCTGACGCCGGTGTTCTTCGGCAGCGCGGTCAACAACTTCGGCGTGCAGACGTTCCTGGAGAACTTCCTGCAGCTGGCGCCCAAGCCGACGCCGCGCAACAGCACGAGCGGACCGGTGGAGCCGACGAGCGAGAAGTTCAGCGGCTACGTGTTCAAGATCCAGGCCAACATGAATCCGGCGCACCGCGACCGGATCGCGTTCCTGCGCATCGTCTCCGGCCGCTTCGAGCGCGGCATGAGCGTCAAGCATGTGCGCATGGGCAAGGACATCAAGCTCGCCCAGCCGCAGCAGTTCCTCGCCCAGGACCGCGACATCGTCGAGGCGGCTTATCCGGGCGACATCATCGGCCTGTTCGATCCCGGCATCTTCCGGATCGGCGACTCGCTCGCGATGACCAAGGAGCTCGAGTTCGACGAGCTGCCGACGTTCTCGCCGGAGATTTTCGCCAAGGTATCCATCAAGAACGCGCTCAAGAAAAAGCAGTACGAGAAGGGCCTCGACCAGCTGACCGAAGAGGGCACGATCCAGGTGTTCACGACGGCGGGCGGCTTCGAGGACACGATTCTCGGCGTCGTCGGCCAGCTGCAGTTCGAGGTGTTCGAATACCGCATGAAGGGCGAGTACGGCGTCGACGTCATCCTGCAGCGGATGCCGTTCCAGTTCGCCCGCTGGATCGTCGACGACAATATCGATCCGTCCAAGTACCGCATCAACTCGACGCTCGTGAAGGACAAAAAGGGCAACTATGTCGCGCTCTTCGAGAACGAGTACGCGATGCGCACGGCCATGGACAAAAATCCGACCTCGAAATTCCTCGAGACCGCTCCTTAATGGAGCGGTTTTTTTTGCGCTCGCTCGATGTCGCGATTTCGCATTGACAGCTGAAAGCGCTTCGCGTTAGAATGAACGCGCGTACATTATGATGGCATCAGAGGCTCCAAGAAGAAGCGGAAAGATGGTTTTGCGATGAGGAAGCAAGTAGCGGACAAGGCGGGCGTTTCCGAGGCGACGGTCTCGAGGGTGTTCAGCGGATCCGAGGCGGTGAAGCCGAAAACCCGCGAGCGGGTGCTGCAGGCGGCAAGCGAGCTGGGCTACGTGCCGAGCGAGCTGGCGCGGCAGTTCGCGAAGCGGCGCAGCGGCAATATCGGAGTCGTGCTTCCGTACCTGCCCAAGGTGCAGCTGTTCTCGACGTATTATTTCTCGGAAATTCTCGGCGGCATCAGCGAGGCGGCGCGGGAGCTCGGTTCCGACCTGCTGCTGCTGCAGCGCAGCCCGGACGAGCGGCGGGAATACGGGCTGCTGTTCCGGCAGCGCAAGGTCGGCGGCCTGATCGTGCTCGGCGCCCGCGACGGCGAGGAGGAGCGAGAGGCGCTGCTGGAGCTGGAGCGGGACGGGCATGCCTACGCGCTCGTCAATCAGCGGATGGAAGGGCTCGAGCAGCGGACCGTGGAGGCGGATCATCGGGAAGGAAGCCGGCTGGCGACGGCGCATCTGCTGGAGCAGGGCTGGAGCCGTCCGGCGTTTGTCGGCGGTCCGCCGGATTATTCCAACAGCCGCGACCGGCTGCTCGGCTACCGCGATGCGATGAGCGCCGCCGGCGCGGAGCGGCTCGAGCCGCTCGTCGGCAACTATAGCCGCAAAAGCGGGCTGGAGATGGCTGACGCTGCGGCTCGGCTGATTCGCAGCGGCGAGGCCGACGCGCTGGCGGCGGCGAACGACCGCATGGCGATCGGCCTGCTGCAAGGAATGCGGCAGCTCGGGCTGGAAGCCGGCCGGGACTATGGCCTGGCCGGCTACGACGATTCCGACGGCGCGAGGCTGACGCAGCCGGCGCTGACGAGCGTTTCGGCCAGCTTTTACGAGATGGGCCGGCTGGCGGCGAGGATGGCGCTCGGCGAGCTGGAGCGGCCGGACCGGAAGCTGCCGCCGCGGCTCGTCGTGCGGGAGTCGAGCCTGAAGCGGGATGTCGAGCGGAATTGACCAATTCAAGCGAAACGGGGAGAGGCATATGGCGCAAGCGGAAGTGAAGAACACCCTTCGGATCGGCATGATCGGCTACAAGTTCATGGGCAAGGCGCACAGCAACGCCTATCGGGCGCTGCCGATGTTTTTCGGCGGCGCTCCGCTGCTGCCGGAGATGGCCGTACTGTGCGGGCGTGATGCCTCCGCGGCCGAGACGGCGAGAGCTCAGCTCGGCTGGCGGGAGCTGGAGACGGACTGGCGCAAGCTGGTGGAGCGCGACGATCTCGATCTGATCGACATCAACGCGCCGAGCGACGCGCATCTGGAGATCGCGGTCGCGGCGGCGAACGCGGGCAAGCATCTGTTCTGCGAGAAGCCGCTGGCGCTCTCGCTGGCGGATGCCCGCACGATGCTGAAGGCGGCCGAGGATGCCGGGGTCAAGCATATGACCGGCTTCAACTACCGCTTCTCGCCGGCGGTGAAGCTGGCGAAGAAGCTTGTGGAGGAAGGGCGGCTCGGACGCATCTATCATTTCCGCGCGTGGTTCCTGCAGGACTGGATCGTCGATCCGGACTTCCCGCTCGTATGGCGGCTGCAAAAGGAGATCGCCGGCTCGGGCTCGCATGGCGATCTCGGGGCGCATCTGATCGACCTGGCCCGCCATCTGGTCGGAGAGTTCGACGAGGTGGTCGGCATGAGCGAGACGTTCGTCAAGGAGCGTCCGCTGCCGACGGAAATGTCCGGGCTGAGCGCGAAGGGCGGCGCGTCCGCGGATGCGCCGCGCGGCCCGGTCACGGTCGACGACGCCACGCTGTTCCTGGCGCGCTTCGCGAACGGGGCGCTCGGCAGCTTCGAGGCGACGCGCTTCGCGCCGGGACATCGCAGCACCAACTCGTTCGAGATCAACGGCAGCAAGGGCAGCGTCCGCTTCGACTTCGAGCGGATGAACGAGCTGGAGGTGTATTTCGCCGACGATGCGGAGGACGTGCAGGGCTTCCGGCGGGTGCTGTGCACGGATGCGGCCCACGCCTATTCGGAGGCTTGGTGGCCGGCCGGGCATACGATCGGATTCGAGCATACGTTCACGCATGAGATGCTGGAGCTGATGAGCGCGGTCGCGGAAGACCGCCAGCCGAGCCCGAGCTTCGTGGACGGCGTCAAGTGCCAGGAGGTGCTCGAGGCGGTGGAGCGCTCCGTGGAGGAGCGCCGCTGGGTGAAGCTGGCGGAGATGGAGCAAGGCTGAACGGCGGCGGAAGATCGGGAACCGGGAGAGGGGAAGAGAAGAAATGAATAAACAGGCATTGATCGTGCAAGGCGGCTGGGACGGCCATCAGCCCGCGGAGGTGGCGGAGCTGCTGGCCGGCGTGCTTCGCGGCGAAGGCTTCGAGGTGAAGGTCTCGGATACGCTGGACAGCTTCAAGGATGCGGCGCTGATGGCGTCGCTCGACCTGATCGTGCCGATCTGGACGATGGGCACGATCGAGCAGGAGCAGCTGAAGCCGCTGCTCGAGACGGTGCAGGCCGGCTGCGGGCTGGCCGGCTGCCACGGCGGGATGTCGGACGCGTTCCGTCAGGAGGTCGACTATCAGTACATGGTCGGCGGCCAGTGGGTCGCGCATCCGGGCAACGACGGCGTCCGCTACGATGTCGAGATGGTCGACGCGGACGATCCGCTGACGTCCGGCATCGGGACGATCGAGGTCGCCTCGGAGAAGTACTACATGCATGTCGATCCGGCGATCAACGTCCATGCGATCACCCGGTTCGGCGAGACGGAGATGCCGGTCGTCTGGACGAAGGGCTGGGGCGCAGGACGCGTCTATCACTGCACGCTCGGCCATCAGGCGAACATCGTCGAGATGCCGCAGGTGCTGGAGCTGATGCGGCGCGGCATGCTGTGGGCGGCAGAAGGAAAACAAGCGTCTCGGGAAGCGGCAGCCGGGACGGCTCAGGAGGAGACGCGATGAGCGGAAGCATGCGGAAGGCGAAGGTCGGCATCATCGGCTGCGGCAACATCAGCCGCATCTATTGCAAGAATCTGCAGGCTTATGAAGAAACGGAGCTCGTGTTCTGCGCCGATCTCGATCCGGCCCGGGCCGCGGAGCGCGCGGCGGAGTACGGCGTGCCGAAATCCGGCACGGCGGAGGAGCTGCTGGCCGATCCGGAGGTAGAGATCGTCGTCAACCTGACGATCCCGGCCTCGCATGCGCGGGTCAGCCTGCAGGCGCTGGAGGCGGGCAAGCATGTCTACGCGGAGAAGCCGATCACGGTGACGCGCGAGGAGGCGCTCGCGCTGCAGGAAGCGTCGCGCCGCACCGGCAAGCGCATCGCCGGCGCTCCGGAGACGTTCCTTGGCGGAGCGATCCAGACCTGCCGCCGGCTGATCGACGAAGGCGCGATCGGCCGTCCGGTCGCCGCCTCGGCGTTCATGCTGAGCGGAGGCCACGAGAGCTGGCATCCGGATCCGGAGTTCTACTACAAGCAAGGCGGAGGCCCGATGTTCGACATGGGGCCGTACTACCTGACCGCGCTCGTGACGCTGCTCGGTCCGATCGCTTCGGTCACCGGCTCGGCCGTGACGACTCACGCCGAGCGGCTGATCCGCAGCGAGCCGAAAAAGGGCACGCTCATCCAGGTCGAGGTGCCGACGCATCTGGCCGGCGTCCTGGATTTTGAAAACGGGGCGGTAGCGACGCTCGTGACGAGCTTCGACACCCCGGGAGGCACGACCGTTCCGCCGATCGAGATCTACGGCACCGAGGGCACG
Source organism: Paenibacillus sp. B01 (assembly GCF_009649995.1). Lineage (NCBI taxonomy): Bacteria > Bacillati > Bacillota > Bacilli > Caryophanales > Paenibacillaceae > Paenibacillus > Paenibacillus sp. B01. The sequence continues at coordinate 1,654,124 of NZ_CP045802.1, forward strand.
CTGCTCGTGCCGGATCCGAACGGCTTCGGCGGAGACGTGCAGCTGCGCCGGATCGGCTCGCCGGGCTTCGAGAGCATCCCGCTGACGCATGGCTATACGGACAACAATCGCGGCATCGGCGTCGCCGATCTGGCCCGCGCGATCCGCGAGGATCGGCCTCATCGCGCGAGCGGCGACATGGCGGCGCATGTGCTGGAGGCGATGCACGGCATCCATGACGCGGCGGCAACGGGCATCCGCTACCGCATGCGCAGCCGCTGCGAGCGGCCGGAGCCGATGCCAGAGCTGCAGCCGGAGGACGGCGCGGCGGCAGGCTGACGGCTTCCGCAGCGCGGATCGGCGAATGCGGATCGGCGGAAGGAATCGCCGGCGCGCGGAATTGGAAGGGTAAAGGCCGGATGCGGCAGCTGCCGCGCCCGGCCTAGTTGGTTTTGTCCAGCTCCTCGAGCTGGAAGGCGGTGCGGAAGCGCAGGCTGTCCGCCGGAGATCGCAGGGAGCGTCCGCTCAGCTGCTCGATTTTGGCGATCCGGTAGATGACCGTATTGCGGTGGACGAACAGCGCCTTGGCGGTGTCGGCGATACGTCCGTGATGCTCGTAGTAGGCGCGCAGCGTCCGGCGCAGCTCCTCGCTCTCCTCGGCGAGATCGAGCGCGCCGAACGTCTCGGCGACGAAGCGGCGGCGTTCCTGAAGCGGCAGCATCCGCAGCAGCTCGGGCAGCTCGCGCACATGGCTGAACTGGATGAAGCGCCGCTTGCCGCCGAGCAGGCCGGACTGCCAGGCGTCCTGCGCTTCCTGGAAAGAGCGCGCAAGAAAGCTCAGCGTCTCGGCCGGATTGCCGATGCCGCAGCTGAGTCCGGCGCCGAGCGCTTCCGCGGCTTGGCCGACGGCTCGCTGCAGCGGCGAGCCGAGCAGCGGCTCCAGTCCGCTCGCTCCGCCTGCCCGGCAAGGCTCAATCATCGCCAGGCCGTCCTGCTTGGCGAACAGCAGCCCGCCGAGACCGGCGGAGCGCGCGGCTTTTTTGACCGCTTCGTACAAGGCGTCCCGCTCGCGCCGATCCATCCGCTGCGGACTCGACTCGCCCCCCGCCATCAGGTCGGACGGCGGGTCTTTTTTGATGACGACGCAAACATAGGGCTGCAACGGCTGCAGGCCGTAGACGCTGCCCCGCCGCGCGATCTCGTCCTCCTGGACGATCAGCCCGTCGACGACATCGGAGAGGAAGTCATGCTTGTAGCGGCGCGAGCGCTCGCGCACGGCCAGCGTCTTGAGCAGCTCGAAGCTGGCGACGTTCGCCGCCTGCTCCAGCGTCTGGTAGACCATCTCGTCGGGAGAGCCGTCGCGGCATAAGGCCAGCAGCCCGCCTTGGAGCTGGGTCGTATGGATCGGCGCGGCGAGCACGCCGGACCAGCTGGAGCCGTGGCGATCCAGCGGGAAATAGACCGGGCGGAGGGAGGAGAGCCCTTGACTCTCGCGCAGCCTCCGGAAAATAGAGCTGCCGAGCGGCTCGCCCGTGCCGGAGGACGGCCGCTCGCTGGACATCAAGTCAGCGGGCCAAGCGCCGCCCGCACCGATGCTTGACGTCGCCAGCGGCTCTCCTTCGACCCCGAGCAGCAGCACGGGCAGGCCGATCAGGCGGCCGACGGCCTCGGTCAGATCCTGGAGGCTGCGCCCTTCCATGACGAGCTCGGTCAGCTGGCGATGGGCGAGCAGCGCATAGCGCATCTCCTCCGTGCGGAACTGCAGGATGCGGCCCATCAGCTGCTGCACCGCATCGGCCAGCGAGCAGTCCAGCCCCAGCTCCAGCAGCGGAAGCTGCTGGCGGTCCGCCGCTTCCTGCAGCCCGGCCGGCATGCGGTCGAAGTAGCGCTTCGTCTTGATGCCGAGGCCGGCGCAGCCGAGCCGGGCCATCTCCTCGATGAGGCGCAGCAGCATCTCCGGCTTGTCCTTGACGGCATAGGCGGTCGTGAGCAGCAGCTCATTCGGCTTCAGGAAGTCAAAAATATCCGGCGAATCCATCATGTTGACGCTGGCGACCATCCGGTCGAGCCCGCCCTTGCCGCCGATGAGCCGGGAGCTGCCGAGCACGGGCGCATCAATCAGATCTCCGATCCTCATCGTCCTTCTTCCCCTCGTCATATATATGTCAGATATTCAATCCTGCGAGAGTTCCTTTGGTCATTCGAGCCAAGGGGGCTCTATTTTTTCGTTAAGTATAACCAAAGACAGCAAGGGGAGCAATCCATTATGCTAGTTTCAAGTCAAATAATGTTAGAAAACATGACATAAACGGGGTGGAGACAGATGGGCACGATACTGATTCGAAACGGCTCCGTCCTGACGATGAACGACAGCCGAGAGCTGCTGGAGCCGGGATATGTGCTGGTGGAGGACGACCGGATCGTCGAGGTCGGCCGCTGGCCGCTGGAGGAAGGCGAGGCGAGGCTGCTCTCGCGGGCCGAACGGATCATCGATGCGGGCGGGATGGCGGTCATCCCGGGGCTGGTCAACGGGCATACGCATCTGTTCCAGACGTTTCTGCGCGGCGTATCCGACGAGTTCCGGCTGTCCGACTGGCTGCGGCAGGTGATCTGGCCGGGCTCGCTGGCGATGGAAGAAGAGGATTTTTATTTGGCGGCGATGATCGGCTGCATCGAGAACCTGAAGTCCGGCGCGACGACGATCATGGACCATCACTACATCCATACGTTTGAAGGCAATACGGACGGCGTGCTGCAGGCGATGCGCGAAAGCGGCATCCGAGGCTATCTGGCGCGGGGCGGAGTCGATCTGAGCTACGAGGAGCGGCTGCGCGAGGAGGAGGAGGACATCTTCCGCCGCACGGAGGAGGCGCTGGAGCGCTGGGACGGCGAGGCGGGCGGCCGGCTGCGGATCGCGATGGGGCCGCTCAATCTGTACGGCTGCTCGCGGCAGTTCCTGGAGCGGGCAGGCCGATTCAGCCGCGAGCGCGGGCTCATCGCCCACATCCATGTCGCGGAGACGAGCAGCCAGATTGAAAATACGCTGGAGCGCTTCGGCCTCCGCAACCTGGAGCTGGTCGAGGCGTCCGGCCTGCTCGGGCCGTCGACCCAGGTCGTCCACGGCATCTGGCTCAGCGACCGCGAGCTGGAGCTGATCCGGGATGCGGGCGCGTCCGTCATCCACTGTCCCGTATCCAACCTGTACCTCGCCTCCGGCGTCGCCAGAGTGCCGGACATGCTGGAGGCCGGCATCAACGTCGCGCTCGGCACGGACGGACCGGGCAGCAACAACTGCCAGGACAATCTGGAGGTGCTCAAGTTCACCGCCTGCCTGCACAAGCTGGATCGGATGGACTCGACCGTGCTGCCGCCGATGCAGGTGCTGGAGCTCGGCACGAGAGGCGGAGCGAAGGCGCTCGGCCGCGAGCATGACCTAGGCAAGCTCGCGCCGGGCATGAAGGCCGACATCGTCATCGTCGATCTGCAAAAGGCGCATATCGCGCCGGTGCACCGCATCTCCTCGGCGCTCGTGTACAACGCCAACGGCAACGATGTGCACACGGTGCTCGTGGACGGACGCGTCGTCGTCAGCGGCGGCCGCTGCACGCTCGTCGACGAGGCGGAGGTGATCCGCCGCGCCCAGAGCCGCGTTGATCGGCTGCGAAGCCGGCTGGCCGCCTCCTATCCGGCCTACGCCCAGCGGGGCTGACGCCGGATCGGAGGCGAGATCGACAGAAGATCCATAGAAGGGGGTCATCCATTTGGGAGATAAGGGCACGGCCCGTGAAAAAGCCCTCCTGCTGCTCGTCGAAGCGCTGTTTTACGCTCTGGCGCTTGCCGGGGCGCTGGCGGCAGGAGCGGCGGTGATGGCGGCGGCGGGCATCTCGCCCTGGTCGGCCTATCCGGTCCTGTGGGAGGGGGCGGCCGGCAGCGCGGACAGCATCAAGGAAACGCTCGTGAAGGCGACGCCGCTGCTGCTTACGGGGCTCGCCTACAGCTTCGCTTACCGCTGCGGCCTGTTCAACATCGGCGCCGAAGGCCAGCTCTACGCCGGAGCGCTCGCCGGCACGGCGGCGGCGCTGCTGCTGCCGCCGCTGCCGGGCTGGCTGCATCTGCCGCTGGCGCTGCTGTGCGGCATGGCGGGCGGGGCGCTCTGGGGCGGCATCGCCGGAGCGCTCAAGGCCGGCCGAGGAGCAAGCGAGATCATCAATACGATCATGCTCAATTATGTCGGCCTGTACGTCGTCAGCTACATGGTGACGGGGCCGCTGCGCGATGCCGGCGGGTCGCTGCCGCAGACGGCGGCGATTCCGCTGGCGGCGGAGCTGCCCAGGCTGCTCGGCTCGCGGCTGCATGCCGGCGTGTTCGTCGCGCTGGGCGCGGCGCTCATCGCCTATCTCCTGCTGCATCGCTCGGCATGGGGCTACGAGATCCGCTCTGCCGGCTCGAACCGGCGGGCGGCCGAGGTGATGGGCATGCCGGTGAGGCGCAACACCGTGCTTGTGCTCATGGCGAGCGGCGGCTTCGCCGGTCTGGCCGGGTGGGTCGAGATCGCCGGCGTGCAGCATCGGCTGCTGCAGAATTTTTCCCCGGGCTTCGGCTATGACGGCATCGCGGTCGCGCTGCTCGGAGGCGCGCATCCGCTCGGAAACATCCTGTCGGCGCTGCTGTTCGGCGGACTGCGCAGCGGAGCGAACGCGATGCAGCGCGCGACGGGCGCCTCGACTTCTCTCGTCTACGTCATCCAGGCGGTGCTCATCATCCTGCTGCTCTGCAACCGCTACTGGCTGGCCGGGGTGAAGCGGACGATCGTCGCGCGGCTCGTCGGCCGGCGGTCGGCGGAGCAATCCGGGCACTCCGGGCAATCCGGGCAACCCGGACAGAGCGCGGCTATCGATTCCAAGCTAGGAGGGGAAGGCGCATGAGCGCAGACGTATGGATCAACTACGCAGCGGCGGCAATCCGGCTGTCCGCGATCGTGCTGCTGGCTTCGCTCGGCGTGCTGTTCATGGCGCGCAGCGGCATCCTGAACATCGGCATGGAGGGCATGATGCTGATCGGCGCGCTGGCTGCGGTGCTCGGCTCGGCCGCCGGCGGCAGCGCCTGGACGGGACTGGCGGCCGGCGCTGCCGCGGGCTGCCTGATCGGCCTTCTGTTCGCCTTTCTCGTCGTCACGACCGGAGCGGACCAGGTCATCATCGGCACCGCGCTCAATCTGCTCGGCCTTGGCGTGACGACCGTTTTCGGGCGCAGCCTGCTCGGCATGGGCACGGAAGCGCGGCAGGCGGTCAGCCTGCAGCCGTGGCCGGTTCCGCTGCTGAGCGATCTGCCGGTCGTCGGACCGCTGCTGTTCCAGCACAATGCGCTGACTTATCTCGCCTTCCTGCTGCTGCCGGCCGTCAGCCTCGTCCTGTATCGGACGAACTGGGGACTCAGCGTGCGTGCGGTCGGCGAGCATCCGCTGGCCGCCGATACGCTCGGCGTGCGCGTGCATCGCATCCGCTACCAGTGCTGCGCCATCGGCGGCGTGCTGGCTGGACTTGCGGGGGCGGCGCTGTCGATCGGCATCTTGAACCAGTTCACGGAAAATATGGTGGCGGGGCGAGGGTTCATCGCCTTGTCCGCGGTCATCTTCGGCCGCTGGACGCCAGGGGGCACGGCGGCGAGCTCGCTGCTGTTCGGCGCTGCCGACGCGCTGCAGCTGCGCTTCCAGACGCTCGGCATCGAGATTCCGTACCAGCTGCTCCTCCTCTTCCCGTATGTGCTGACGATGCTCGCCCTATCCTGGTTCTCGGGCCGGACACGGGCGCCGGCAGCGACGGCCATGCCGTACAAAAGCGCCGCCAACCGCGCCTGAGCTTGCTCGAAGCCTAGATAAGGAGGGAACGCCATGCGGACAAACGGCAAAGCGGCGGGAGAAAGCATGCTCGCCACCCGCGGACTGACAAAGCGGTTCGGCTCGTTCACGGCGAACGACAGGCTGGACCTCGATATCCGACGCGGCGAGATCCACGCCATCCTCGGCGAGAACGGCGCCGGCAAAAGCACGCTCATGAACATGCTCTCGGGGCTGATCGAGCCGGACGAGGGCGAGATCCTCTTCAACGGAGCGCCGGTCCGCTTCGATTCGCCTCGCGCGGCGATGAGAGCGGGCATCGGCATGGTGCATCAGCACTTCATGCTCGTGCCGGCGCTGACGGCGGCGGAAAACGTAATGATCGGCCTGAAGCAGGGTCGCGGTCCGCTGTTCCGCAAGCGGCAGGCTTGCCGCGACATCGAGCGGCTGTCGGAGCGGTTCGGACTGCGGATCGATCCCCGGCGCAAGGTGCAGGAGCTGTCCGTTGGACAGCAGCAGCGCGTGGAGATCGTCAAGACGCTGTATCGCGGAGCCGAGTTCATTATTCTCGACGAACCGACGGCGGTGCTGACGCCGCCGGAGGTGGAGGAGCTGATCGTCATTTTGCGCCGCTTGCGGGAGCAGGGCAAGACGATCGTATTCATCAGCCACAAGCTGCAGGAGGTGATGAGCGTCTGCGACCGGGTGAGCGTGCTGCGCTCCGGCCAGCTCGTCGCCAGCCGGGACATCGCTTCGACGAGCGCCTCCGAGCTGGCCGCGCTCATGGTCGGGCGCGAGCTGAAGCCGGTCTCGAACCGGACGGCGCGCCGGCAAGGGCAGACGCATCTGAAGATGAAGGAGGTGCATGCGCCGGCGCCGGAAGGCCAGCCGCTGCAGGGGGTGTCGCTGGAGCTGCGGGAGGGTGAGATATTGGGCATCGCTGGCGTCGACGGCAACGGCCAGCGGGAGCTGTGCGAGGCGCTGCTCGGCCTGCTGCCGATCGCAAGCGGCGAGGTGGAGCTGGGCGGGAAGCGCCTGGAGCGGCCCAATCCGCGGCGGCTGGCGGAGCTCGGGGTCGGCTACATCCCCGAGGATCGGCATCGCGAGGGGCTGTGCCTCGATCTGACTATCGGCGAAAGCTTGATCGCCAAGTCCTATCGCAGCGCTCCGTTCAGCCGCTTCGGGCTGCTGCGCCGGCTTGAAATCCGCCAGGCCGCGGAGCAGGCGGTGCAGTCGTTCCGCGTGCGGACGCCGGGTCTGAGCAAGCCGGTGCGGGCGCTGTCCGGAGGCAATCAGCAGAAGGTCGTGCTGGCGCGCGAGCTGATGCTGGAGCCGAGCCTGCTGCTGGCGATGCAGCCGACGCGGGGCATGGACGTCGGCGCCGCCGAGCATGTGCGCGAGCGGCTGCTCGCCGAGCGCGAGCGCGGCTGCGCCGTGCTGCTGCTGTCGACGGAGCTGGAGGAGCTGCTCGCTCTGTCCGACCGCATCGCGGTGATGTACCAGGGCCGGCTGCTCGGACAGCTGGAGCGCGGCGAGTTCGACGCGGGCCGGATCGGCATGTGGATGGCCGGCATGGAGGGCTGACCGTTCAGGCGGGCGCGGCTCGCGGCTGGAGGAGGTTCATTTCAAACCAAAACGGGGGTCGATGAGATGGAACAGGCATACGGAATGAAGCAGCAGGAAAACGGCAGGAAGCGGCTCGGCAAGCGGAGCCGCATGAGGACGTCGCGGCTGATCGCGCTGCTGCTGGCGCTGACGCTGCTGCTGGCAGGATGCGGCGGCAACAAGGCGGCCGGAACGACTGCCAAGCCGGAAGCGGAAGCGGCGGGCAAGAGCGGCTTCAAGGTCGCCTTGCTGACGCCGGGAGCGGTGAACGACAACGGCTGGAACAGCGTCGCCTACAACGGCTTGCTGAAGATCAAGGATGTGCTCGGAGCCGATACCCAGCATTCGGAGAAGGTCGGGCAATCCGACGCGGCGGAGTTCATCCGCGGCTATGCGCAGGACGGCTTTCAGGTCGTGATCGGCCATGGATTCGAATACGCCGAGCCGATGATGGAGATCGCCAAGGAATTCCCGGACACCTGGTTCCTCGTGACGAGCGCCGCCGTCTCTCAGGAGCCGAACGTCGCCTCGATCAGCATCAACAACCGCGAGCAAGGCTATCTGATGGGCACGGCGGCCGCGCTGCTGTCCAAGTCGGGCAAGGTTGCCGCCATCGGAGGCACGGACATCCCGCCGATCACCAATTCCGTCGCCGGCTTCAAGGAGGGCGCGGAGGCGGCCGTGCCGGGCATCGAGGTGTTCACGGCGATGACAGGCAGCAACGATGACATCGCCAAGGCGAAGGAGACGGCCATTTCGATGATCGAAAAAGGCGCGGACGTCGTGATGGCGAATGCGAACGCGGCCGGCAACGGCGGCATCGAGGCGGCGAAGCAGAAGGGCGTGCTGTCGATCGGCTCCAATGTCGATCTGAATGCGCTCGCGCCGGACACGGTCGCCGTCAGCGTCATCCAGGACTACCCGGCGGCGATGGCGTCGGTCGTGAAGGACATCAAGGAAGGCCGCATGAAAGCGGAGCCCAAGATGCTGGGCGTCAAGGAAGGCGCCGTGTATCTGAGTCCGTACCACGGCTTTGAATCGAGCATACCGCAAGCGGTCAAGGACAAGATCGAGGCGGTCTTCGTCTCGCTCCATAGCGGCGAGCTGCAGGTCAAGAACGAACAATAGGAGGAAGAGACCATGAGCATGACAATCCCGAACACCTCGAACTACGCCGATCCGGCGCCGCTCAAGGACGGCGTCCTGGAGCATGAGTGGCATCCGGCCTGCTCGGCGGCCGAGCTGCAGCAAAAGCCTCTGTCCGTCATCGTGCTCGGCGAGCGCGTCGCCGTCTACCGCACGTCGCGGGGCGTGCATGCGCTGCGCGACCTGTGCGTCCATCGCGGGGCGATGCTGTCCAAGGGCTGGGTGGAGAACGACCGCGATCTCGTCTGTCCATACCATGGCTGGAAGTACGATGCCGACGGCAAATGCGTGTGCATCCCGGCGCAAGGCAAGGACGACCGCATCCCGCCGCGCGCCAGGGCGGTCAAATATCAGGCGCGCGAAAAATACGGCATCGTCTGGGTGTGCATCGGCGAGCCGGCCGCCGAGCTGCCCGACTTCGCTGAATTCGAGACGGCGGAATATCGGCCGCTCGTCTGCGGTCCCTACCGCGTGAACGCGGCGGGCACGCGCGTCATCGAGAACTTCACCGACTTCGCCCATCTGATGTATGTGCATGGCGGCCTGCTCGGCCATCCCGATTATGCGGAGCTGCCGGACTTCGAGGTGTACCGCGAGGAGGGGCGCGTCTACACCGGAGATGTGCCGATTTTCCAGCCGGTCGCCCACTCCGGCTCGGAGCATGCCGAGGGCACGACCTATGTGTACGTCAAGGAGGTGTTCCGTCCGCTGGCCGCGCGGCTGTCCAAGCGCGATGCGGCTACCGGCCAGACGCTGTGGATCATGCTGACGGTGCTGCCGGTGTCGGAGAAGGAGTGCCTCGTCTATATGCCGGTATCGCGCAACTATGCGTTCGACGTGGACGATCAGAGCTTCATCGACTTCCAGGATACGGTATTCGAGCAGGACAAGTGGATCATCGAGACGCAAAAGCCGGAGCTGCTGCCGCTTGACCTGCAGGCCGAGCTGAACCATAAGGCTGACAAGCTGTCGGTCGCCTATCGGAAATGGATCGCCGGCATGGGCATGCGCACCTGCATGGCCTAGCTCCAAAAGCCCTGTTTTCGCGGAGGTCGCGAAAACGGGGCTGTCGGGGCTTGTTCGGCCCAATAGGCCGGAACGCTCGCAAGCCGGACGGCATGCGGCAAGGCGGAAAGATCAGCTCTGCTGCGACTGGCTGTGCAGATGCCCGTGCAGCTTGCCGACGAGCGACTGCTGCTCGGCGGCCGCGCTGTCCTTCCAGATCATCTCGAACAGCACGCCGAGGCCCGGAAGGGCCTTTTCGTCGCTGTCGATGGAATCCCGGATGATCTCGCTCAGCTCGCCTTCGGACTTGTCCTGCACGATCTGCGTAATCGCCTCTCGCAGGTTGAATTGGCTCATCGCTTGCTCATTCCTCCTTGAATTCGGATCTCCGTTAGGTTGTCCGTCCCGGGCCGCGGACATTCGGGAAATCGCCTGCCGTATGCTATAATGGATGCCATCAGAGCGGATTGGAAAGGCGGGAAGGTAAGGCATGCGCAAAAAGCAGTTTGCCGTCATCGGCATGGGCCGCTTCGGCTCAAGCGTCGCCCAGGCGCTGTCGGAGATGGGCTTCGAGGTGCTCGCCATCGACAGCGACGAGGAACGGATCCAGGACATGGCGCCGATCGTCACCCATGCGGTATCGGCCGACACGACCGACGAGGAGGCGCTGCGCGCGATCGGCATCCGCAACTTCGACGTCGTCGTCGTCGCCATCGGGGAGGACATCCAGGCGAGCATCCTGACGACGCTCATCCTCAAGGATCTCGGCGTGCCGCAGCTGATCGTCAAGGCGCAGAACGAGCTGCACGGCAAGGTGCTCGGCAAGATCGGCGCGGACCGCGTCATCTATCCGGAGCGGGACATGGGGCTGAGGGTCGCCCATCATCTGATCTCGCCGAGCGTGCTCGACTTCATCGAGCTGACGCCGGAGCACGGCATCATCGAGTTCGAGGCGCCGGACGCGATGCTCGGCCGCACGATCAAGCAGCTCGACATCCGGGCCAAGTACCAGTGCAACGTGCTCGGCATCAAGGCCGGCGGCAAGATGGACATCACGCCGATGCCGGATCAGGTCATCCGCAGCGGCGACGTGCTCGTCATCGTCGGCGCCAACAAGGATCTGCTGCGGCTCGAGGTCGAGTTCGCCGTGACGCGCGAGGTGAAGAGCCGGTGATCGAGGCGCCGCTGACGATCGCCTCGACCGCCAATCCCAAGGTCAAGGCATGGGCCTCCCTGCAGGAAAAGAAGCATCGCGACCGGCTCGGCCAGTTCCTCGCCGAAGGGCCGCATATGATCGCTGAGGCGCTCTCCTGCGAAGCCGCCGTGCGCGCCGTCGTCTACGACGCGGAACGGGGCTTGCCGCCGGAGCTGGCGGAGCCGCTGCGCCTCTACGGCAAGGCCGTCGAGCTCGTCGCGGCCTCGCGCGCCGTCGTCGCGAAGTGCGCCGGCACCGACTCGCCGCCGCCGGCATTCGCCGTCGTCGACAAGCCGTCGGCGGACCGCTCGGCGCTCTACCGCGAGCGCGGCTTCGTCGTCGTGCTGGACGGCGTGCGCGACCCCGGCAACGCCGGCACGATCATCCGCAGCGCGGACGCGGCCGGAGCCGACGCGGTCGTGCTGGGCCGAGGCTGCGTCGACCTGTACAACCCCAAGGTCGTGCGCTCGACGATGGGCTCGCTGTTTCATCTGCCTGTGCTGGAGGGCGATCTGGCCGAGCTGCTGCCGGAGGCGCGGTCGCGCGGGATGAAGCTCGCGGGCACGAGCCTGCAGGCGGCGCGCGGGCTGTACGAGTGCGACTTGACGGAGCCGACCTGGCTGCTGCTCGGCAGCGAGGCCGACGGACTGTCGCCGCTGTCGCTGCAGCAGATGGATTACGGCGTCCTGATCCCGATGAAGGGACGCAGCGAATCGCTCAATGTGGCGATGGCCGCCACGATCGTGCTGTACGAGGCGATGCGGCAGCGAGATTTTTAAACCAGGATAGACGGGAAGAAGCGCAGCGCATCGCGGCTGCATTTCTTCCCGTCTTTTAGGTTGTATAAAGAAGCTACTGCCGACGACTCTGCATGCGTCGCTCCAGGCGCCGTTAAAACTCGCGGTCTAAATACCCAGGAACCGGTTCATACTGGTAGCATGTAGGAAAATAATAGACTCAAAAAACAGAAGCCAGACGTTTCGGAATATGCTATCATGAGTTATGCAAACGTTTGAACAACAACTTGAACGAAAACAACGATCAAAAGGGTGATGGATAAAATGACGCATAACATCCGCTGGTGGAAGGAAGCGGTCGCCTACCAGATCTATCCGCGGTCCTTCATGGACAGCAACGGCGACGGAATCGGCGACATCCCCGGCATCATCTCGAAGCTCGACTATCTCAAGGGGCTCGGCGTCGGGCTGATCTGGATCTGTCCGATCTACAAGTCGCCCAACGACGACAACGGCTACGACATCTCGGACTACCAGGACATCATGGAAGAGTTCGGCACGATGGCGGACTTCGACCGGCTGCTGGAGGAGACGCATGCCCGCGGCATGAAGCTCATCCTCGATCTCGTCATCAACCATACGTCCGACGAGCATCCGTGGTTCATCGAGTCGCGCAGCTCCCGCGACAGCGACAAGCGGGACTACTACATCTGGCGCGATCCGCATGCCGAGACGGGAGCCGAGCCGAACAACTGGGAGAGCATTTTCGGCGGCCCGGCCTGGGAGTTCGACGACAAGACCGGCCAGTACTTCATGCACATCTTCTCGCGCCGCCAGCCCGACCTCAACTGGGAAAACGACGCCGTGCGCCGCGACCTGTACGATATGGTCAACTGGTGGCTGGACAAGGGCATCGACGGCTTCCGCGTCGACGCGATCTCGCATATCAAAAAAGTCGAAGGCTTCCCGGACCTGCCGAACCCGCAAGGGCTGCCGTACGTGCCGAGCTTCGACGGGCATATGAACCGCGAGGGCATCCACCGCTTCCTCGCCGAGCTGAAGGAAGAGACGCTCGCCAAGCATCCCGAGGCGGTGACCGTCGGCGAAGCCAACGGCGTGACCGCCGACGATGCGGAGGCATGGGTCGACGAGCGCAAGGGCGCCTTCAACATGATTTTCCAGTTCGAGCATCTCGGCCTCTGGAACCGCAGCCCGGAGGGCGGCCTCGACCTCGCCTCGCTCAAGGAGACGCTGACGCGCTGGCAGAAAGGGCTGGAGGGCAGCGGCTGGAACGCGCTGTTCCTCGAGAACCACGACCAGGCGCGCTCCGTATCCACCTGGGGCGACGACGGCGTCTACTGGAAGCAGTCGGCCAAAACGCTGGCGACGATGTACTTCCTCATGCAGGGCACGCCGTTCATCTACCAGGGGCAGGAGATCGGCATGACGAACGTGCAGTTCCCGTCGATCGAGGACTACAACGACGTCGCGATCAAGAACCTGTACCGCTACGAGACGATGAACGGCAAGAGCCATGAGGACGTCATGCGCGTCATCTGGAAGACCGGCCGCGACAACTCGCGCACGCCGATGCAGTGGAGCGCGGACGACCAGGCCGGCTTCACGACGGGCGAGCCTTGGCTCAAGCTGAATCCGAACTACACGCATATCAACGTGCAGCAGGCGATCGACGACCCGGACTCGATCTACCATCACTACAAGCGGCTCATCCGCCTGCGGACGGAGCATGAGGCGCTCGTCTACGGAACGTACGATCTCGTCCTGGACGACCATCCGCAGATCTACGCCTACACGCGGACGCTGGACGGCGAAAAGCTGCTCGTGCTTTGCAACCTGAGCTCGTCGGAAGCCCATGCGGAGCTGGCCGGCGAGCTGGAGGGCCGCCGCACGGAGCTGCTGCTCGCGAGCGAGCTGGCCGACGCCGAGGCGCCGATCGCGCAGCTGTCGCTGAAGCCGTACGAGTCGCGCGTCTACCGGCTCGCGCCTGTCGCCGGATCGGACAGCCCCGCGCCGTCCGCAGAGGACGGCAGCTCGGAAGCGGTCGGCACGATCTGACTTAGAGCCTAAGCACCATCAACGTCCGCGGACCCGCGGGCGTTTTTTGGCTTGGGCCGCGGCGCGAGGAGGACCGGAGCCTTGCCGAACCGTCGTCGGGTCGTGTAGAATTACGCCCAAAGACTCTAACGGCTAGAGGGCAGAAGGGCGTGCAGCTATGACTTATGACATAACGATCACATTCAAGCCGCTTCACGAGGCGATGAGCAGCCTACATGCCTACATCTGCCGCCAGTCCCACAAAAAGCTCGATCTCCCGGCGGCGTGGGCGGCAGAGGTCAAGGCAAGGCTGGAGCCGCAGTTCGCGGAGCTGCTGGACGAGCTGGCGATCAACGCCGACTGGAAGCTGACGTTCCTGCTCGTGCATCTCAGCCCGGCGGAGGATGCCTCAGGCTTCGCGGCCTGGCTGCGCGGGCAAGGGGCGGGAGAGCTGTACGAGCGGCTCGCGCCGTACTGCAGCCAGTTTCCCAAGGATATGGCGGCGTTCCGCGACTTGACCGCCTCCGTCTTCGAGCGCTGGGAGGAGCAGTACTTCCGCAGCGTCGACCGGGAGGCGATCGTCCGGCTGGGAGCGGTCTGCCGCGAGCGCAGGACGGCGCTGGCGGATGCCGACGATCTGGACAAGTATGTGGACGAGACGACGAACGGCCTCCGCTTCGAGCCGATCGACGGGCTGCGCGAGCTCGTCCTCATTCCGCAGATGCATTTCCAGCCGATCAACGTCATCTTCCATTTCCGGCGCATGACGATCTGTTATTATGCCGCCCGGATCGATCTGAGAGAGGACGAGTTCCTCTCCGCCCATGACTTCCGGATTATCCGCAGTCTCGGCGAGCGGAGCCGGCTCAAGATTCTCCGCTTCCTGCACGGCGGTCCGCGCAGCTTCATCGAGATCGTCCGCCACCTGCAGCTGTCCAAGGGAATCACCCACGACCATATCGGCAAGCTTCGCAGCGCCGGCTTGATCCATGCCCATTTCGAAGGCGAGACGCTGACCGTCTACAGCTTGCGGAAGGGCGCTCTGGAACGGATGCAGGCTGCATTGAAAGCGTATATCGAAGGCTGACAAGTCCTTCCCCCGACTCGACGATCGTTCGTCGTTCGGAGGAAGGGCTTTTTTATTTCATTCTCTAACCACAGAATTTTTTAACAGTTCTCTATTTACAGAACCGATAGAGGCTCCTATAATGGGGATATTCATTCAAAAAACATACTTAATCAATCGGAATTGAATCATTCGATTGAGCGGGAGGAAGCCATGAAAAACAGGGTAGGGTTCGCTTCAACCATTTTGCTGTCCAGCATGCTGCTCTTGTCCGCCTGCTCCAACGGAGCCGCGGAGAACGACGGAGCATCAGCCTCTCCGGCTCCGACGGCCAGCGCGCCGGGGGCAAACGCAGGCGCGGCGGACAGCGCAGGCGCTGCGGCTGCGCAAGCGGAAGGCGCCATTGTGGCGTCCGACCTGTCCAAGCTGCCGGAAGCGGCCAAAAAGCGGACGGATACGATCATCGTCGGACTCGTCGATCCGAGCGGCGCGTTCACGCCCTATTTCCAGCAAAGCGGCTATGACGGCAACGTCTCCTCGCTGCTCTACACCTCGCTCGTGCTCGTGGACGACAAGGGCGAGCCGACGCCGGGCCTCGCGGAAAAATGGGAAGCCAGCCCGGACGGCCTGACCTACACGTTCCATCTGCGGCCTGACTTGAAGTTCAGCGACGGCTCGCCGCTGACAGCCGACGACGTCGCCTTCACCTGGACGATCCTGAACGACAAGTCCTACGACGGCGACTCGCAGATTCCCGCGCTCGGCATCAAGGGGGCGGCAGCCTACAAGGACGGGACGGCGGCTGCCGTATCCGGCATCGAGGTGAAGGATCCGCAGACGATCTCGGTCACGCTCGACAAGCCGAACGCGGCCGCGCTCGTGCTGCTCGGCGGCGACGTCCTTTCCAAGGCCTACTACGGCAAGGAATACAAGCAAGGCGATCTCGGGTACATGAAGCAGCTGAGCTCGAGCCCGCTCGGCAACGGTCCGTACAAGCTGGAGAAATTCATCCCCGGCCAGGAAGTGCGCTTCACGGCCAACGAGCACTACTTCGGCGAGAAGCCCAAGACGCCGCACTTCATCTATAAGACGTCCGAGGGCGACACCTGGCAGTACCTCGAGACGGGCGAGGTCGACTACGCCTCGTTCAGCGCCACGCAGGAGAACATCGACAAGCTGACCGCGCTCGGCTTCGTCAACATCGTGCCGTATACGCCGAGCACCTACGGCTACCTGCAGGTGAACCTCGAGCGCCCGGCGCTGCAGGACAAGAAGGTCCGCCAGGCGCTGACCTACGGCCTGGACCGGCAGAGCATCTACGTCGACGCGCAGCAGGGAGCCGGCGTAGTGGCCAACATTCCTTCTCCGCTCACCTCCTGGGCCTACACGGAGGAAGGCATCAACGCCTACCCGTACGATCTCGAAAAAGCGAAGGCGCTGCTGGACGAGGCCGGCTGGGCCGAAGGCTCGGACGGCATCCGCGAGAAGGACGGCCAGAAGCTGAAGATCCATTACCTCGGTTCCAAAAGCAAGAACACCGACATCTTCATCGCCGTAGCGCAAGAGAACTACACCGCGCTCGGCATCCAGTTCGAGCCGGAAATCTTCGCCGACTTCAACTCGCTCGTCTCGAAGGTCGAAGGCGGAGACTACGACCTCGTCTCCTTCTCCACGCCGATGCTGACCGATCCTGCCGACGGCCTCGCGCAGTTCGTCGACGGCGAGATCAAGGGCTTCGACAACGCCGCCTTCAAGGAGCTGTACGACAAAGGTCTGGCGACGACCGACATCGAGCAGCGAAAAGCGGTGTACAAGGAGATCTTCCAGCTGCTGAACGACGAGCTGCCCGTCATCTTCACCAGCTATCGCAAAAGCGTCTATGCCTACAACGGCCGCATCGAGAACCTGGAGATCAGTCCGTTCTACGGCCTGGCTGTGAGCCTGCCGAACTGGTCGCTCAAGGACGTCCAATAAGCCTGGATCTCTCCCCTGTCCGACTGGCGCGGACAGGGGAAATCCCTTTTCGGAAGGAGAAGCCATGAGCACTTATCTGATCCGGCGGCTGAGCTACATGCTGCTCATCCTGCTGGCCGCCTCGTTCCTGATCTTCGCCCTCTACGCGCTGACGCCCGGCGACTTCATCAGCGGCAACATCAAGCTGACGCCGGAGCGCAAGGCGGAGCTGCGGATGATCTACGGGCTCGACCAGCCGCTGCTCGACCGCTATCTGACCTGGATGGGCAACGCGCTCCGCGGCGACTTCGGCATCTCGCTGGCGCAGCAGAAGCCGGTGCTGACGCTGTTCCAGGACTACATCTGGAATTCGTTCCTGCTGGCGGCGGTGTCGACGTTCTTCACCTGGCTGCTCGCCGTCGTCATCGGCGTGCTTGCCGCCTACCGCCAGTACTCCTGGTTCGACTCGCTCGTCATGGTGCTCATCTTCGCGGCGATGAGCATCCCGTCGTTTTTCATCGGCCTGTTCCTCATCAAGATCTTCGCCGTCGACCTGCACTGGCTGCCGCCCGGCGGCATGACGACGACCGGCAGCAACGCGGAAGGCTGGGCGTACGTGCTGGAGGTCGCGGACCATATGGCGCTGCCGGCCGCGGTCATGACGCTGCTCGGGCTCGGCTCGCTGACCCGCTACTTTCGCAGCAACATGATCGACGTCATCAAGCAGGACTATATCCGCACGGCAAGAGCCAAAGGGCTGCCGGAGAGGAAGGTGCTGTTCACCCATGCCCTGCGCAACGCGCTGCTGCCGGCGATCACGCTGGTCGGCTTCGAGCTGCCGGCGCTGTTCGGCGGCTCGCTCATCATCGAGAGCATCTTCAACTGGCCCGGCATCGGCCAGCTGTACATGAAGTCGTTCGGCCTGCGGGACTATCCGCTGCTGATGGGCTTCACGATGTTCATCGCCGTGCTCACCGTAGTCGGCACGCTGCTGTCCGACCTGCTCTATCGCATCGCGGATCCCCGCGTCAACCTGTAACCGAAGGAAGGTTCTTCTATGTCAGTGGCTAACGGAAGGCTCGCCGTCCAGCCCGGCGCGGGCCGGTCGAAGCGGTCCTCGATCTGGGGCGACGCGGCGCGGCGGCTGATCCGCAACAAGCTGGCTGTGTCCGGCTTCCTCGTCGTCGCGCTCATGTTCGCGGCCTGCTTCCTCGGGCCGCTGTTTTCGCCCTATGCGGACAACAAGATCAACATGGCGCAAATGAACCGCCCGCCGAGCGCGTCGCACTGGCTCGGCACGGACGCGCTCGGGCGGGACGTGCTGACGCGCGTGCTGCAGGCGGGGCGCATCTCGCTCACGGTCGGCCTCGCCTCGATGGGGCTGTCGGTCGCGCTCGGCGCGCTGCTCGGCATCGTCGCGGGCTACTATCGCGGCATCGTCGACCAGCTCATTATGCGGCTGGCCGATCTGCTGCTCACCATTCCGAGCCTGCCGCTGCTGTTCATCGCCGGCGCGCTCCTCTCGGAGTGGAAGGTTCCGCCCGACTCGCGCATGTACATCGTCATGATCATGCTCGCCGTCGTCGGCTGGCCGGGGCTGGCGCGCATGGTGCGCGGCCAGATCCTCAGCCTGCGGGAGCGGGAATTCATGCAGGCGACGACCGTGCTCGGCCTGCGCGGCCGCCGCAGGCTGCTGGGGCATCTGCTGCCCAATCTCGTGCCGCTGCTGATCGTCATCGCCACGCTCAACATCGGCGGGGCGATCCTCAGCGAGTCGGTGCTGAGCTTTTTCGGCCTTGGCGTGACGCCGCCGACGCCGACCTGGGGCAACATGATCGACGCGGCCAACAACATGATCGACTTCGAGAAGCGGCCGTGGCTGTGGATTCCGCCGGGCTTCTCGATTTTCGCGACCGTCATCGCGATCAATCTTTTCGGCGACGCGCTGCGCGACGTGCTCGATCCGAAGCAGAGAAGGTAGGTGGACTCGATGGAAGCGCTGCTAGACATACGGGAGCTGCAGACCCATTTTCAGACCGAGGCCGGCGTGCTGCGCGCGGTGGATGGCGTCAGCCTGCGCGTCCGAGAGGGCGAGACGGTGTGCATCGTCGGCGAGTCCGGCTGCGGCAAGAGCATGACGGCGATGTCGGTGCTCGGCCTCGTCGAAGGGCCGTCCGGCAAGGTCGCCGGAGGCGAGGTCCGCTTCGGCGGGCGCGACCTGCTGCGCATGAGCCGCCAGGAGCTGCGGACGCTGCGCGGGCATGAGCTGTCGATGATCTTCCAGGAGCCGATGTCCTCGCTCAACCCGGTGCTGACGATCGGCCGCCAGATCGCCGAGCCGCTGCGCGAGCATCTGCGGCTCGGCCGCAAGGAAGCGATGCGCCGAGCGGTCGAGCTCATCCGCGAGGTCGGCATCAGCCGTCCCGAGCAGATCGCGGACGCTTATCCGCATGAGCTGAGCGGGGGCATGCTGCAGCGGGTGATGATCGCGATCGCCGTCTCCTGCCAGCCGAAGCTGCTCATCGCCGACGAGCCGACGACGGCGCTCGACGTGACGATCCAGGCGCAGATCCTCGATCTGCTGCGCGGACTGCAGGCGAAGAGCGGCATGGCGCTGCTGCTCATCACGCATGATCTTGGCGTCGTGGCGGAGATGGCCGACTACGTGATCGTCATGTATGCGGGCAAGGTTGTCGAGGAAGGGGAGGTCGAGCGGCTGTTCCGCGAGCCGCGGCATCCGTATACGCAAGGACTGCTGCGCTCCAAGCCGGTGCTCGGCCAGGTGCGGGAGGAGCTGTACTCGATCCCCGGCCAGGTGCCGAATCCGCTCGAGCTTGGCGCCGGCTGCGCGTTCGCGGACCGCTGCGAGTTCGCGATGGATCGATGCCGCAGGCAGGAGCCGCCGCTTGCGCCGGTCGGCTCCGATCAGCAGGCGGCCTGCTGGCTGCACGGGAAGGAGGGACAGCATGAGTGAGGCGCTGCTCGAAATCGAGGATTTGAAGACTTATTTTCCGATCAAGTCGGGCCTACTCGGGCGGACGACCGGGCAGGTCAAGGCGGTCGACGGCATCAGCCTGACGATCCGCGAGGGCGAGACGTTCGGCCTCGTCGGCGAGTCCGGCAGCGGCAAGAGCACGGTCGGCAAGTCGATCGTGCGCCTCGCCGCCAAGACGGCCGGAACGATCCGCTTCATGGGCGAGGATCTGCATGCGCTGCACGGAGAGCGGCTGCGCCAGCTGCGTCCGAAGCTGCAGCTGATCTTCCAGGACCCGTACAGCTCGCTCAACCCGCGGGTGAGGGTCGGCGACGCGATCGGCGAGCCGCTGCTCGACCATGGCCTCGCGAGCAAGGCGGATGTCCGGGAAAAGGCGCTGCAGGCGCTGGAGTCCTGCGGCCTGTCCGCCTATCAGGCCGACCGGCTGCCGCATGAATTCTCGGGCGGCCAGCGGCAGCGGATCGGCATCGCCCGCGCGCTCGCGCTCGATCCGAAGCTGATCATCGCCGACGAGCCGGTATCCGCGCTCGACGTATCGATCCAGGCCCAGATCATCAACCTGTTCCGACGGCTCCAGCAGGAGAGAGGGCTGAGCTATCTGTTCATCTCGCATGACCTGAGCGTCGTCGAGCATCTATGCGACCGGATCGGAGTCATGTATCTCGGCTCGATGATGGAGACCGGCCCGCGCGAGGAGCTGTTCCGCTCGCCGCTGCATCCGTATACGAAGGCGCTGCTGTCCGCCGTGCCGATCCCGATCCCGAAGCTCAAGCGGGAGCGGATCGTGCTGAAGGGCGACATTCCCGACCCGTCGAATCCGCCCTCCGGCTGCAAGTTCCATACCCGCTGCCCGTTCGCCGTGGAGCGCTGCGTCCACGAGGCGCCGGAGCTCCGCTCCGCAGGCGGCGGACGGCAGGTCGCCTGCCATCTGGCATGAAAAGAGAAGCGCCCCTCGGGGCCGTTTTCGGACGATGGGTCCGGGACGGCTTCCAGAGGGGCGCTTTTTGGCGTCGGAGAGGGCCATTCTTATCGGGGAAGGCGGAGCGCGCAGGTCAGCGCCAGCCCGGCCTATCGCCGGAGCGTCACCGCCAGCCCGGCATCTCGTCGAGCGTCAGCACATTGGAGGCGCCATAGATGCCTGGCAGCGTGCTGCGGTTCTCCTCGATGAAGTCGGGCCATAACATCGCGTAGATCCACTTGTTCTGGCTGGCGAGCAGCGAGGCGGACGGCATGAACTGGCATTCGCCGATCGCGATCGGCTTGCCGCCGGACGCCTGGAGCATCGTGTTGTAGTTGTTCTGCGTGTAGCCGGTATTGTAGACGTCGAGCGAAGCGATGTCGAAATAGCTGCTGCCCGGGTTGTAGGCGGAGATTTCCGTGCTCAGGTTGGAGAAGTCCTGCACGTTCCACACCCAGATGAGGTTTTCCAGCCCCTTCGTGTGCGTCAGGTAGTCGTAGGTGATCTGGTACAGCTTGGCGGAGCCGTTCGAGCCCTTGTGGCAGGACCACCAGAACACGCATTGGTTCATCTCATGCAGCGGACGGAACAGGACGACGACGTTGTTGTTCTCCAGATCCTGCAAATAGGTCGCGAGCGTGTCGAGACGGCCGATCCAGCTGTTGTACAGGCTCGTGCCCGGCGTCGTCAGCTGGGTGAACTGGGCCGACGTCAGCTTGGCCGGATTTGCTCCGCCGATCTCGTCCCAGCTGCAGTATTCGTCGCGGGTCGGCGCGCAAGGATGGTACATGAGCGTGACGAGAGCGCCTTTGTTGAACTGGTTCTTCGCTTCCTGGATCATGTTCCAGCGGTTGTCGAGCGCGAGGCTGCCGAAGCCGAAGTCGCCTCCCCACAGAGACGGCGTGCGGCCCGCGATGCCTGCCACGCGGTCGCTGTCGCTGCGCGGGGTGTTGTTGAACTTGTTCTCGATGCCGACGATCGTCTTGCCCCCGAGATTGTTCAAGTAGCTTAGGATGCGCTGCTTGACGGCGGACACCGGCTCGCTGCCGCCTCCGCCTTGGCCGTTGTCGCCGTAGATCTCGAACTCATACAGCGAGTAGCCGTAGGCGGTCGCGCGCTGGAAGGCGTACATCTTGACGTAGCGGACGGTGGCCGTGAAGCTGATGTCGTTTACGCCGCCGACGCCGTTGTAGTTGGAATAGACGGTCGTCCAAGTGGAGTTGTCGTTCGACGTCTGGATCTGGAAGCCCTTCGCATACGCGGCCTCCCAGCGCAGCTTCACGCCGGTGAGCGGGCGGGCGGTGCCGAGGTCGACGATGATGTACTGCTGGTCGCTGTAAGCCGAGGACCAGCGGGTGTTGCCGTTGGCGTCCACCGCATAGGCGCCGGCGTAAGCGGAGCTCTCCGTGCTGGAGACGGTGACGGGGCGGTTGTAGGCGAGGTTGACGATCGCCGCCTCGGTCTTGGCGGGCCGGGCGAGCAGGACGAGCAGCGACAGCAGCACGGCGGCGAGAGCAAGGAGCAGAATGGAGCGGGGGCGGGGCAGCGTCAGTCGATTCATCATGGGCCTCCTTGAAATAAGGTGATGGATGATGCCTGGCGGAGCATGCGGTGATGCGGCCGGCGCTGACGGCGCCGAAGCGGGCATCGCCCCTTTCGCTTGGAAATGAATTCGCTTTCAACACCCATTATAAATATTTAGAAATAAAATTCAATAAGTTTATTTAAATTGAACAAACGATGTAAACGATTGACGCGGGCAACTGTTACCATTAAAATAACAGTACGGCGGGAAAGGAAGGGAGCGTGCGGATGAACAGCGAATTTACCATCGCGGTCCACAGCCTGGTCTATCTGGCCAGCCGGCCGGATCGGATGGCGACGAGCGATGCCATCGCCCGCAACGTGAACACCCATCCGTCGCGGATACGCAAGGTGATGAGCTTGCTTCGCAAGCAGGGATATATCGGGACGAAGGAAGGCATCGGCGGGGGCTACCTGCTGGAGCGGCTGCCGGAGCAGACGACGCTGGCCGAGATCTATTCGGCGACGTCGTTCGGCTCGATCAAGCCGGGCTGGTGCTCCGGCGGCGAGGTGGGAGACTGCATGATCGCCTGCCGCATGGAAGCGGTGATGGATGAGATTTTCACGGAAACGGAGGCCAAGCTGCTCCAGCATCTGGAGAGCATGACCATCCGCGACGTGCTGCAGCGCGTGAAGGCGGAAGAGACGTCGACCTGAAGCGACTAACGGCGGGAGGAATGGCAGATGAGCATGGAAACGGGGATGGAAGCGATTCAGATCGGGGACTGGGTAAGCGGGGTCACCGTCATGGACGAGAGATTCATCGGGTATGTCGATGCGGCGGATCCGGTCGGGTTTTACCGGATCGTCGTGACGCAGAGCGACCGCGAGCGGATTGTCGGCAAGCGCGTCGGCGCGCGCGCCTCCAAGGTGCGCAAGCTGTCCGAGCACGGCCAGCAGGCCGGAGCCGGCGAGCTGCGGACGCTGATCGAGCTTGCCCTCCTGACGTGGGACGAGGACTGGTTCCGCGAGCTGACGGAGCGCGCCCGGACCGCGGACGCGGAGCCGGGCAAGAGCGGTTCGAACGGAATGCCGGTCAACCGCATCTCGTCCATTCTCTAGCCCGGCCGCAGCCGGGGACGCGCTTGTCCTTTTGCAGCCGGTCCGCCATGATGGCGGACCGGTTTTTTTGGCTTCTTCTGACGAGCCCGCCGTCCGCATACGATGAGTAGGGAAGCGAGTTCGTCCGAGGAGGGAAACGCATGGCGAGATGGGGAAAAAGACGCGCCCCTTGGCGGCTGCCGGCGCTGCCGATGCGGCCGGTCCGGAGGATGAGGCTGTCCCGCTCCGCTTCTTCCGGGAGCCGGAGCGCGGGGTCCGGACGTCTGCGGCCCCGCCCGCTGTTTTCTTCGCGGAGCCGCCGGGCGGCTCCGCTCGCCGGGGATGCTGGGCGCCCCCGCCAGACGCGGCGCAGGCGCTGGCGATGGATGCTGCTGACGATCGCGCTGCTGCTGGCGTTCGGGACGCTCAACGGCTATTTTTACCTGGAACGCGAGCTGCAGCCGCCGCTCATGCGGATCGCCCAGCTCAAGGTGAAGCAGATCATGACGGAGGCGATCAACAAGGCGATCACCGATCAGGTCGCCACGGGCGCCAAGCTCGAGAACCTGATCGAGTGGAAGATGGACGCCTCCGGCAAGGTGAGCGGCTTCATGATGAACTACAACGAGCATATGAGGATCACGGCGCAGACGATCCAGACGGTGCAGCATACGCTGCAGGAAAGCGAGAGCTTTCGCGAGGGCGTGCCGATCGGGCAAGCGCTGGACAGCGCGCTGCTCGCCTCGTTCGGCCCGCGCGTGCCGATCCGATTCGAGCCGATCGGCGATGCCAAGGTCGAGCTGAGCACGAGGCAGAAGGATGCGGGCATCAACATGATCCTCGTCGAGGTCTACATGCGCATCCACACGGAGCTGTCGGTCATCATTCCGTTTAATGCCGCCTCGCAGACGGTCGATACGGAAATTCCGATCTCCTACCTGATGGTCGTCGGAGACGTGCCGATGTACTATTACGACGGCAAGGGCAAGCCGATCGGAGACAGCGCGGCGGCCGCGCCCGCGCTCACGCTGCCGCCGCCCTCGGGCGGCGCGGACGCGGGAGCGGCCCCGCCCGGCAACAGCGCGGACCAAACGGAAAACGACCCGGGAGAAAGCCCTTGAGGGCCTTCTCTCGGGTCGTTTCGTCGTACAATGCCTTGCCTACTCGAGATCCAGGTGCAGCCTGCGCGTATTGCGGAGCCCCTGAAGGCCGTCCGGATCCTGCATGGTCTTGAAGCGGGCGAAAGCCTCGGCCGCCTCCGAGGTGCGCACGCGCAGCGGCTTCTCTTCCATGGCGAGCAGGGCGGACACGATGCCGGCGACGTCCTCGCCCGTCTGCGGCACGCTCGTGCGCGAGGCGAACCGGTCGAGGTAGCGGGTCAATAGGGGCTTGTACTCATCCTCGAGGATGCCGCCCGTCCGGGACACCTGCTCCATGACCGTGCCGGAGAACGCCGTCGCGACGGCGCCCGGCTCGATCAGCGTGACATCGATGTTGAACGCGGGCTTGTAATAGGTCGCGAGGCTTTCGAGCAGGCCTTCGAGCGCGAACTTGCTGGAGCAATACAGCTCGTTGAACGGCTGTCCGACCAGGCCGCCGACGCTGGAGGTGGCCAGCACATAACCGTTGTCGGAGCGCTTCAGCAGCGGCAGCGCCGCCCGGATCGTGCTCATGACGCCGAACACATTGGTCTCGAACAGCCGGCGCACGTCTTCCATGTCGGCTTGCTCCAGCGTGCGCAGCATGCCGTAGCCGGCGTTGCAGAACAGCGCGTCCAGCTTGCCGTGATGCTCGTCGATGCGGCGGAAGGCCCGTTCGAGCGAGGCGGGATCGGTCACCTCCATCTCCAGGAACGTCAGGTTGGGCGTGCCGGCATAGGCGGCTTGATCCCGTTCGGGATGGCGGGTGCCGGCATAGACGGCATGGCCTTCCCCGGCGAGGCGGAGCGCGGTGGCGAGGCCGATGCCGGATGAGGCGCCGGTGATGCAGACGATGCTAGGGGACGAAGCCATCCTTTAGCCTCCTTTGGCAACTATCATCTATCGCTCCTATCCTACTCCGGGGAAGGGGAGAAAGCAAAAAGCCGCCCTGCATGAGGGCGGCTCGGATCATGCGGGCTGAGGCTGACGAGGCTTGCCGAAAGGGCTGCGGCGCCGCTAGCGGCCGCGGCGGGCTTTCTTCGCTTTCGCTTCGGCCTTTTCCCACTGGCGCAGCAGCGGATAAGGGTCGAACGCCCACTCGATCATGCCGCGATCCCGATAGATGCCGTAGTGGAGATGAGGCGGGAATTTGCCGGACGTGCCGGGCTTGCCGTAGCCGGAGCTGCCGACCCAGCCGAGCGTGCGGCCGGGCTCGACCGTCATGCCGCTGCGCAGCGACTTGTCGAAGCCGGACAGATGCGCATAATAATGGTAGCGGTTGTCGAGGTCGCGGATGCCGATGCGCCAGCCTCCGTAGGCGTTCCAGCCCATGTTCTCGATGACGCCGTAGCAGGTGCTGCGCACCGGCAGGCCGTGGCCGGCGAAGATGTCGGTGCCCTCGTGCGTCCGATGCCCGCCCCAGCCGCGGGCCGTTCCCCAGGTGCTGCGATAGGAGTAGTCCGTCCCGACCGGCACCGGAAAGGCGCTGCCGTCGAGATCGAGCCGTCCGAACGTGCGGTACAGCAGCGTGAACTGGTTGACCCGCTGGACGGCGCGCTGATTGTGGTAGAATTCCCAGACACCGATCGAGAAGTCGTCTGCCGTGCCGCCGAAGCGCGCGACGGCCGACGCCTGGGCGTAGAGCAGGTCGATGTCGCTGCTCGGATCGGCCTTGCCGTCGCCGTCGCCGTCGCGGCCGATGCCGCCGAAAAAGCGGATCGAATCCGGATTGCGATCGCTCGGATCCGGGTTCGTCGCTCCGCTCCACTGCTCCGGCGAAGCGTACAGGCCGGCCCAGGAGCCGAGCTTCGGGCGCGCCTTGGGCCGCGCCTTGCGCAGCGTGCGCTCGTACTGGTCGAGGGCGGCGATCTGTTCCCAATCCAGTCCCGTCATGAGGGAGAGCTGCCCGTAGGCGGCGCGGCGCTGCTCCGGCGCTCCCGCCTCCTTCGCGTCCGCTTCCGATGCGGGAGCCGCGTGCGCCGGCTGACCGAGCGAGGCGCCGAGCAGCATCGCCGCAGCCGTCAGGGCCATCCATTTCTTCATTGCTAATGTCCACCTCCGCCGGGAACTTGAGCTCGCTCCCGTAGGTTCTGCGTTCCGATTGGATTTTATCCGAAACATGTTATAATGGAGGTCAGGTTTTACGCCCTTTTTTCTACCGAACGACAGAAAGCGAAAGCAGGGGATTCCATGAGCACCAGAGCTCCCAAACCGAAGCTGCCGAAGCCGGAATGGCTCAAGATCAAGCTTCAGACCGACGGCCACTACGCCGAGCTTAAAGATATGATGCGTTCCAAGACGCTGCATACGGTCTGCGAGGAAGCGCGCTGCCCCAACATCTACGAATGCTGGGCCAACCGCACCGCGACCTTCATGATTCTAGGCGACATCTGCACGCGCGCGTGCCGGTTCTGCGCCGTCAAGACCGGCCTGCCGACCGAGCTCGACCTGCAGGAGCCGGAGCGGGTCGCCGAAGCGGCCGAGCAGATGGGCCTGCGCCACTGCGTCGTCACCTCCGTGGCGCGCGACGACCTGAAGGACGGCGGCGCTTCGATCTTCGCCGCGACGATCAAGGCGATCCGCGCCCGCCTGCCGCTGTGCAGCGTGGAGGTGCTCATTCCCGACTTCCTCGGCAACGAGGAGTCGCTGCGGATCGTGATGGACGCCAAGCCCGATATCCTCAACCATAACATCGAGACGGTCGAGCGGCTGTCGGACCGGGTCCGCGCCAAGGCGAAGTACAAGCGCTCGATCGAGCTGCTGCGCCGGGCCAAGGAGATGGCTCCGTCGATTCCGACCAAGTCGAGCATCATGCTCGGCGTCGGCGAGGAATACGAGGAAATCATCGCTTCGATGGACGATCTGCGCTCGGTCGACGTCAACATCTTGACGCTCGGCCAGTATTTGCAGCCGTCGCCGAACCATCTGGCGGTCGCGCGCTACGTCCATCCGGACGAGTTCAAGCAGCTGAAGGAAGACGGCCTCGCGCGCGGCTTCAGCCACGTCGAATCCGGACCGATGGTGCGCAGCTCGTACCACGCGCATGAACAGGTCAAATCTGCAGCAGGAGCGGCATCCGGAGTATGACCGGCCGCCCGGGCCGCTAGGAGGGCTACCGGTGATCTTTGTCGGAACGAAGAAGTACGAGCTGATCCATGAACACAAGACCGCCTGGAACGCCGAAGTATTCCGGGACCGCTACAGCGACGTGCTGGAGCGCTACGACTATATCGTCGGAGACTGGGGATACAGCCAGCTCCGGCTCAAGGGCTTCTACCGCGACGGCCATCCGAAGGCGAACCGGGACACGTCCTATTCCAGCCTCATGGAATATATCAACGAGTATTGCAACTTCGGCTGCGCGTATTTCGTGATGGAGCTCAAGGAGCCGGCATCCGCCGATCCGGACGCTCCGCCGGAGCAGCCGGCGGCCGGCGACATCGTCATCGTGCCGGGCGTGCGGCGCTTCGAGGAGGACAGCTACAGCCGTCCTCCGGCCGCCGACCGCCGGCGCGGGGCGGACCGCTCTTCCGGCTCGAAGCGCGGAGCGGCGGGCGACTCGGCGGCCGATGGCGAGGCCGAAGCGGCTGCCGCCGGCGAGCGCCGCCAGCCGCAGGGCGGCCGGACAGGCGGAGGCAAGCGCCAGGGCGGCGGAGGGCCGCATGGCGGCAAGCGCCGCGAGCATGCCTCGAGCGGCTCCGAGCGGCGCGGCGAACGGCGGGAGCATGCCTCCGCCGGCTCCGACCGGCGCGAGCAGGCTTCGCCCGGCGGCGGCGAGAAGCGCGAGCGGCGGGAGCGCCGCGACCAGGGCGGAGCTTCCGCCGCTTCGGAGCGGCAGCGCGAGCCGGGAGGCGAGCGGGCGCGCGAAGCGCAGGGCGAGACGCCGCGTGCCGACCGCGGCGAGCGGTCGCCGCAGAGCTCGGGCGGCGGCCGTCGAGGCGGCTCGCATCGGCGCGGCGGCCGCAGCGGCGGCTCGGGAGGCGAGCATGCGCCGCAGCAGCAGCCGGGCGAGACGCGCCAAGGCGGAGCCGGCGAGCGTCCGGGTGGCGGCGAGCGTCCACAAGGCGGCGAGCGTCCGCAGGGAGGCCGCCGCAAGCCGCAGGCCGGCGGAGGCCAGCCTCCAGCCGGTCCGGGACCCGGCGGACCGTCCGGCAGCTAGCGATTAGCGGGCTCGGCGGATGCAGGAGAGCGGCAAAAAGGGACGTGCACGAGCGCAAGCTCGTGCACGTCCCTTTTTCATGGCGCCTTGCGCGGCTTGTCCTGTCCGGCGCATGTCCCGCGGGAGCTGCGGCCGTTCAGCCCGGAAACCGCGAGTCGGGCTGAGGCTGGGAATCGTTCGTGTCGATGAAGGCGTCGCGCACGCGGTTCCAGAACGGAAACGGGCGATAGCGCGCGAAGCTGACCCGCGACTCGGCGACGCTGCAGCGGATCGAGCGGATGTCCGAGCGCTGGATGTTCAGGTGATCGATCGTCAGCAGCAGCCGCTGGTCTTTTTTGGACAGCAGATCGCAGTGATGATGCTGCGGCAGGATGACCGACGTGCCGAGCGTCCGATAGACGCGGTTGTTGATCGAGGCGATCTCCGCCAGCTGCAGCGACGGGATCGACGGATGGATGACGGCGCCGTTCAGGCTTTTGTTGTATGCGGTGCTGCCGGTCGGCGTCGAGATGACCATGCCGTCGCCGCGGAACATCTCGAACGGCTCGTCGTTGATGTTCACCTGCACGACGAGCGTGCCGTCCACGCCCTTGAGGGTGAACTCATTGAGCGCCAGATAGCCGGTCGTTCCCTCCGGCGTATCGAGCTCGATCTGGGCGAGCGGATAATGGACCAGCTTGGGCTGCTGCTCGGCCATCATGCGCACGAGCTCCTCCAGCTCGTCCGCCTGCCAGTCGGCGTAAAAGCCGAGATGGCCGGTATGGACGCCGACGAAGGCGACCTCCTCGATCCGCTCCAGATAAGTATGGAAGGCATGAAGCAGAGTGCCGTCTCCGCCGATGGAGATGACCATGTCCGGTTTCTTGTCGTTGCGGATGAATCCGCGTCCGGCCGCCAGCCGGTGAAACCGTTCCGTCAGCTCGTTGGACAGCCGGTCGCCTCGGCTCAATACCACATAGTTCAACAACGCAGGCGCTCCTTCCGAATCAATCAGGATACCCAAATGATAGCGGAAATCGCGGGCGAACACAATGACGGCGGCCTCTGTCGGGAGCGGCTCATCCGGGACCGATCCAGCCCCAAAGGGCGTATACCATGCCGGCGGCGAGCAGTCCGTGCAGGAAGCGGGCGAGCAGGAACGGCCGGTACCGCATGCCGGTATGGCTGACGAGGCTGGCGATCTGCGCGTGGACCGAGAGTCCGGCCCAGCTGAGCACCCAGGCGGCGAGCGCAGTGCGGTGGAGGAGCGCGAGGCTTGCTTCGGAGGAGGCTTTGGCTCCGAGCGTCACCTCGAACAGGCCGCTGATGACCGGAGCGGCGGAGGAGGCCGAGCCGCCGAACGCTTCGAACACGAGGCCGAGTCCCGCTTCCAGCAGACCGAGCAGCGACGTCTCGCGGAGCAGCTCCATGAGGACGGAGAACACGACGACCAGCCCGCCGACGACAATCATGAGCCTCAGCCCCGACTGGACGGCATCTCGCACGAGCACGCTGAACGGGCGGCCGTCGAGCAGCCTCGCCTCGTGCATCGCCTTCAGCGCGGAGCCGATGCCGCCTCGCTTGCGGGCGGACGAGTTGCGGCGGTGCGGCATCGGATCGGAAGCGCCCTCCTCCGATTCGCCGCGGCCGTGCCAGCGCATGAGGAAGCCGATCGCGAGGCTGCTGCCGTAGTGCGCGGCCGCCAGCACGGGCGCGATCGCGGCCTGGTGGAAGAAGCCGACCGAAACGGCGCCGATGAGGAAGATCGGATCAGAGGTCGTCGTGACCGCGACGAGCCTCTCTCCTTCCACCCGCGAGATGAGCTTCTGGTCCCAGAGCTGGGACGCCAGGCGAGCTCCGACCGGATAGCCGGACAGATAGCCCATCGCCAGCACGAAGCCTCCGCTTCCCGGTATGCGGAATACCGGCCGCATGACGGGGTCGAGCAGCTTCCCGGCGAAATGGACGATGCCGAGTCCGAGCATGAGCTCCGACAGGACGAAGAACGGGAAGAGGGCGGGGAACAGCACCTCCCACCAGATCGAAAGGCCGCGCAAGGACGAGGCCAGCACGGAAGCGGGATAAAAGGCCATGAGCGCCATGAGCAGGGCGGCGCAGAGGGCGGTGACGGTCGACGGATGAAGCAGCTTGCGGCTCATGGGCGGGGCGCTCCTTCGAATGAGATGAGGGACAGGAAAGCTTGATCCATTGTATGAGACAAGCGCGGGAATCAGAAGGACAAACCGTTGTCAGAAAAATCTAAAAAAGATAGAAAACGCTTGCAAAAAGGGCTGGCATTCCGTTTTCTTTATGGTACAATAGCATTACTCTAAACGGCTTGGAGTGATGGAGAATGAGTGTTGTCGCAGGCATTCTGGTTTGCGCTTTTGTGTATGTGATTCGCGAGTCCCTCATGGCTCCCGGT
The DNA here is from genome assembly GCF_009649995.1 of Paenibacillus sp. B01. Lineage (NCBI taxonomy): Bacteria > Bacillati > Bacillota > Bacilli > Caryophanales > Paenibacillaceae > Paenibacillus > Paenibacillus sp. B01. The sequence goes on from NZ_CP045802.1 coordinate 1,684,981, forward strand.
GAAGAAGATTACGAAAGCTGAAGCTTGTTCCCACCACTTATCCGAATGCCCGCGATGCGGGCATTTTTTCATGGGAAAACGCTTTCTAGCCGCGAGAGAGTAGTTCTTTCATCATAGACCGTTCGACCTAATAAATGGAGGTTTCCTTACCGATGAATAAACCGAGCAGTCCGTACGAGCTCATGGGCGGAGCGGAGACGATCACGAGGCTCGTCCATGCCTTTTATCCTAAAGTCGTTCAGAACGAGCGGCTTGCCCCGTTGTTTCAAAACGATCTGGCGCCGGTTATGGAAAAGCAAATCCAGTTCTTGACCCAGTTTTTCGGAGGTCCGCCGCTGTTTTCGGACGAGCACGGCCATCCGATGATGAGGGCCCGCCATCTGCCGTTCCGCATCACCCCCGAACACGCGGCCGCGTGGCTCGGCTGCATGGATGCGGCGGCGAGGGAGATCGGCATGCCGGACGACCTGAGAAGCTTCGTCATCGACCGCTTGTCCGGTCCCGCCTACCATTTCGTGAACAGCGACGGCCAGGACGATACGGAATAAGAGCCCGACAACCGAGAAGGAGATGTTTCGCGCATGGAGCCGCTATATGAATCGGTCGTATCCTGTCCCTGCTGCGAATCCGAGTATCCGACCGCCCGCGTCCGTTCCAGCTTCAAGCGGGCGGTCTCGTCCGACACGGACTTTTGCTGCTACTACAAGCATGATGTCAACGCGGATTTTTATGTCGTGCGCGTCTGCCCGCGCTGCGGCTACGCGACGACGGAGAACGGCTCGCGCGAGCTGAGGCATGACCAGAAAAAAGCTTATTTCGAGCAGATCGGCCCTTCCTGGAAGCCGAGGAGCTTCAGCGGCGAGAGGACGAGGGAGCAGGCGCTGCTCTGCTACAAGCTCGCGCTTCTGAGCGCCCAGGCGATCGGCGAGAAGGCGCGGCTCATCGCTGGCCTGCTGCATCATATCGCCTGGCTGCACCGCTACGGCCGCGAGGAGGAGCAGGAGCGGCGCTTCCTGCGCCATGCGCTCGAGGCGTACAAGTCCGTCTTCGAGCATGAGCATGTGGAGAACGACGCCAAGCTCATGTACCTGATCGGCGAGCTGCACCGCCGCCTGGACGAGCCGCGCGAGGCGGTGCGCTGGTTTTCCCGCGTCGTGCAGGATCCGTCCATCATGGACGCGGCGATGATCCAGGCGAGCCGCCGCCAGTGGCAGTTCATCCGCGAGCAGACGGCCGGGGCCGTTCCCGAGTGGATCGCCGACGGCGCTGCCGAGGGCGGAGCCGCAGCCGTCCCGTCATGAACCGAAAAAGCGTTCCCCGCGAGAGAGCCTCTTCGCAGGGAACGCTTTTTTGGCTTGCCGTCCCCGGCGGGGCTGCGGCTACAGGCTGCGTACGGGGACGTCCATCAGCAGATAGTCCTTGTCGGCGTCGAGCACCGTGACCCGGCTATGGCAGCACGGAAAGACGAGCAGCTTCTTCGCGCCTTCCGCGATCGTCTTGAGGTCGGACGGGCGCAGCGGCAGCAGCACGTTGTCGCGGCCGCAGAACGGACAGCCGGCCAGGACATCCTTCATCTGGACATCGTAAGGCCAAGAGCATTCGAACGGAATCATCGGTCCTCGTCCTTTTCCGGTTCGGACGGGGCGCCGGCCGTCTCGGGACCTGCGGCGGCAGCGGGTTTCTCCTGGCTGTCGGCGCCTTCGGCGCGGGCCAGCTCGGCCATTTTTTGGAGAAGGATATGGCGGGGCATATGCATGAGATGCTCCAGCGGCACGCCAAGCTGCTTGGCGAGCTTGACGGCCGTGTCGGCGGATATGGGCAGCGGTCTGGACATGTCGGTTCCTCCTTGCCGAAGTAGCGCCGCTGTCGTTCCGGTGGCGGATGGCGAGCGGCGCGAGCTATAATGGTAGCATACACGGCTGGACAAGTCCGCGCAACGCGCGGCGCCGCCGCCCTTCGAGAGAACGGGCTTGCGGCGAGGCCGGAAGGAGAGGATTTGAAACGATGCCAACATCCGTCTATCCGCTGAATTGGAACCTGGAGGTCTTTTACCCTGGCGGGTCCGCGTCGCCCGAGCTGAAGCAGGAGCTGCAAGGAATCTCGGACGACATCGCCCGGCTGAACGCGGAGCTGACGGCTGCGTCGGGCTCGGAGGGCGTGCCGGGGGCAAGCGGAGAGCAGCTGGACCGCTGGACCGAATCCGCTCAATCGATCGCCGCTCGGCTCGGCCAGACGGACAGCTTCGTCGGCTGCCTGCTCGCGGCCAACGTCCATGACAAGGAAGCGGCCTCGCTCAACGGGCGCATCCAGTCGCTGGAGGCCGACTATACGATCGCCCTTACCCGGTTCGACGATCTGATGAGCCGCACGCCGGACTCGATCTGGGAGAGCTGGGTCCAGTCCTCTCCGGTCCGCTTTTATCTGAGCGAGCGCCGTCAGAACGCCCGCGAGAAGCTTCGTCCCGAGCTGGAAGCGTTTGCGGCCGATCTGGCGGTGGACGGCTATCATGCCTGGGGCAACCTGTACAACACCATCGTATCCCGCGCGAAATTCAAGGCGAAGGACAAGGCCGGCAACGAGGAGATCCTGTCCGCCGGCCAGATGTTCAACCGCCTGACCGACGCCGACCGCGGCGTCCGGGTCGAAGCGTTCGCCGAATGGGAGCGCGAATGGTCCGAGCACGCGCAGCTGTGCGCCGACACGATCAACCATATCGCCGGCTTCCGCCTGAAGCTGTACGACAAGCGCGGCTGGGGCGACGTGCTCAAGGAGCCGCTCAAGATGAACCGCATGACGCAAGCGACGCTGGACGCGATGTGGGCGGCGATCGAAGAAGGCAAGAAGGACCTGCTTCGCTACTTCGAGCGCAAGGCGAAGCTGCTCGGCGTCGAGCGGCTGGACTGGCATGACGTCACCGCTCCGCTCGGCTCGAGCACGACGAAGATTTCCTACGACGACGCCTGCCGGCAGATCGAGGAGCAGTTCGCCCGCTTCGATCCGAAGCTCGCCGAGTTCGCCGCGATGGCGCTCAAGGAAGGATGGGTCGAGGCCGAGGATCGTCCCGGCAAGCGTCCCGGCGGCTTCTGCGCCTCGTTCCCGGTCAAAGGGCAGACGCGCATCTTCATGACGTATTCCGGCACGGTGGACAACGTCAGCACGCTGGCGCATGAGCTCGGCCACTCCTACCATTCCTACGTCATGGAAGATCTTCCTCCATTCTCCAAGCAATACGCGATGAACGTCGCCGAGACGGCCTCGACCTTCGCGGAGATCATCGTTGCCCAGTCGCAGCTCGAGCTGGCCGAGTCCAAGGAAGAGAAGATCGCGCTGCTGGAGCTGAAGATCCAGAATGCGGTCGCCTTCTTCATGAACATCCACGCCCGCCTGCTGTTCGAGCTGAGCTTCTACGAGGAGCGCCGCAGCGGCGAGGTGTCGGTCAAGCGCCTGAACGAGCTGATGGAGGCGGCCCAGCGCAAGGCTTATGGCGACGCGATCGGCGAGGCGCATCCGCATTTCTGGGCGGCGAAGCTGCATTTCTTCTTCACGGGCACGCCGTTCTACAATTTCCCGTATACGTTCGGCTACCTGTTCAGCGCCGGCCTGTACGCCCGCGCCAAGGAGGCCGGTCCCGGCTTCGCCGAGCAGTACGTCAGCCTGCTGCGCGACACGGGCAGCATGTCGGTGGAGGAGCTTGCGCTCAAGCATCTGGGCGCGAACCTGCAGCAGGAGGATTTCTGGCGCAGCGCCGTGGCGCTTACGGGCGACGACATCCGGCAATTCCTCGAGCTGACCGAATAAGCCTCGGCGACAGTTCGCGATGACGGCCGTCTGAAGGTTGGATGAAGCTTGGCCAGGATACATGAAGATTCCATAAAGAGGGTTGAAACCGGTCGGCATGGAGCGTATTCTGTCGACAGGAAGGGCTTCAAGTGAATCTATTTCCTAGGAAATGATCGAGGAGGAGCGAGCCGATGAAATTCTTTCTGGATACCGCCAATGTAGAGGAAATCAAGCGCGTCGCCAAGCTGGGCCTGGTGGACGGCGTGACGACGAATCCGACGCTCGTCGCCAAGGAAGGCCGCGTCTTCAAGGAAGTCGTGCAGGAAATCTGCCGGATCGTGCCGGGTCCAGTAAGCGCCGAGGTGACCGGATCGACCAGCGACGAAATGCTCAAGGAAGCGCTCGAGATCGCCGAATGGGCGCCCAACGTCGTCATCAAGGTGCCGCTCACCGAAGACGGCCTGTACGTCACCCACGCGCTCGCGCAGAAGGGCATCAAGACGAACGTGACGCTTGTCTTCTCCGTCGCCCAGGGCCTGATGGCCGCAAAAGCGGGCGCGACGTTCATCAGTCCGTTCGTCGGCCGTCTGGACGACATCGGCATGACCGGCATGGATCTCGTGCGCGATCTGTCTGCCATCATCAAGATCTACGGCTTCCAGACGGAGATCATCGTCGCCAGCATCCGCAGCCTGGAGCATGTCAAGGAGGCGGCTCTCGCCGGCGCTCATATCGCCACGATTCCGGGCTCGCTCCTGCCGACGCTTTGGAAGCACCCGCTCACCGACATCGGCATCGAGCGCTTCACGGCCGATTGGAACAAAATGCAGGCGTCCTTGGCCAAGGGCTGATCCGGCCGCTAGAGCAGATTCTGGATGTCGATATCTCCCTAACGTCCCTTTCGGAAAAAGGGCATTTATTCCAGAAATGAGGCTTGACCGCCTCTTCCGGGCCATGCTATAGTCGACTCAATTCAATCGAATGACCTTGCGGAAGCACCGCAAACGAGCAGAACATCTGCTTGTTTGCGGTGCTTTTTCGCGTCCAGGGAGGGATCGGCCTGATGGCCAGGCTTGAGCTTGTCGTCGCGGCGGCAGAATCGGAATACATGCGGAGGCTGGCGGCCGGCGTGAGGGAATCGCCGTTCGGGAGCCGGTGGCGAATGACGGCTTGCACGACCGGCGATTCGCTGCGCCATTATTTGAAAGGAGGCTATGCCGTCCATCTGGTGCTGGCCCAGCCGTCGCTGCTGGAGCAGGCGGGCGAGCTTCCTGCCGGCATTCCGGCCGCGGCATTCGTCCGGCGCCGCGGCGAAGGCGGCGGATTGCCCGAGCTGCTCCAGTACCAGCCGATGCCGGAGCTGCTGGCCGCCATCGAGGCGCTGCATGCGGGCAGAGGCGCAGTCCGGCTGCAGGGCGGAGGAGGCGGGCGGGCATCCGTGATCGCCGTCTGCGATCCGGCCGGAGGGGCGGGCAAGACGACCTGCTCGCTCTGGCTGGCGCGGTTGGCCGGAGAGCGCGGGCATCGCGCGCTGTATCTAAATCTGGAGCGCTTCGACGCCTCCGGGCTGCAGCTGCGTGAGCCGGGAGAGCCCGCGGAGGAGGGGATCGAGGCGCTGCTGTACGCGCTCAAGGCGGACAAGCCGGACTTTCCCGCCCAGCTGGCGGGCGTGCGCCGATACAGCCGGCGAATGGGAACGGACTACATCGGCGAGGCGCCGAGTCCCGAGGAGCGGCAGTCGATGACCGGCGATGATGCCGCGCGCCTGCTGGAGGCGGTGGCGGGCAGCGGCATGTACGAGCTCATCGTCGCCGATATGGACAGCTTGCTGGACGAAGCGGCGGCAGCGGTGCTGGAGCGGAGCGACGCAGTCGTTTGGCTCTCTGAGCCTTCGCCCGCCGCCAGGCGCAAGTCCCGGCTGGCGTTCGAGGCCGTCGCGGCGCGGCATCCTGCTGCGGCCGCCGCCGCGCGCAGCAGGATGCTTCGCGTCCGGAGCCGGGTCAGGCCGCGGGCGCTGACGGAGGAGGAAGAGGTCAGGGACGACGACGATCCGCTGCCGCCCTATGCGGCGGAGCTTCCTTACGATCCGGGCATCGGCTTCGCCGAATCGGCCTCGCCGGCTTACATTCGGGCGGCAGGGGAGCTGCTGGAGCGTCTCGGCTGCGCGGCTCAGAGGAGCGTGCGGCCATGAGCGGACAGGCGGCGAGGCCGGAAGGCCATATAGCTGCGAGCCTGCGCGAGCAGATCCGGGCCGCGATCGATGCCGGCGGCGAGATCGGCGACGACGAGCTGATGCGGACGGTGGAGCGGACCGTCGACCGCTGGGAGGGCAGCGTCCGCCTCGTTTCCAGCGAGCGGCTGCGGCTCGTGCGGCAGCTTTTCCATTCGTTCCGCGGCTTGGATGTGCTGGAGCCGCTGCTCAAGGACGATTCAATCACGGAAATCATGATCAACGGGCATCGTCAGCTGTTCGCGGAGCGAGCGGGCCGCGTCGAGCCGCTCCGCGAACAGTTCGAGAGCCGGGAGAGGCTGGAGGACCTGATCCAGGCGATCGTGGCTCAGGTCAACCGCGTCGTCAACGAATCGTCGCCGATCGTAGACGCGCGGCTCGCCGACGGGTCGCGGGTGCACATCGTCCTTCCGCCGGCGTCGTTGTCGGGACCGGTCGTGACGATCCGCAAATTTCCGAAGCGGCCGCTGCTGATGGACGGACTCGTCGCCTGCGGCTGCCTCACGGAAGACGCGGCCGGATTTCTGCGCACGCTCGTGCGCGCGGGGTTCAACATCTTCATTAGCGGAGGCACCGGCAGCGGCAAGACGACCTTCCTCAACGCGCTGTCCCGCTCCATCCCGGACGAGGAACGAGTCGTCACGATCGAGGATTCCGCCGAGCTGCAGCTGCAGGTGCCGAATCTCGTGCGCCTCGAGACGCGCAACGCCAACACCGAGGGCAAGGGCGCGCTGCCGATGCGTCAGCTCATCCGTGCTTCGCTGCGGATGCGTCCGAATCGGATCATCGTCGGCGAGGTGCGGGGCGAGGAGGCGGCGGACATGCTGGCGGCGATGAATACCGGCCATGACGGTTCAATGAGCTCCGGCCACGCGAACAGCGCCAAGGACATGCTCAGCCGACTCGAGACGATGGTGCTTGCGGCGGCGGAGCTTCCGGTAGCGGCCATCCGCCAGCAGATTTTGTCGGCGGTGGACGTCATCGTGCATCTGTCGAGGATGCGCGACCATTCGCGCAAGGTGCTGGAGATTTCCCAGCTGGCCGGCATCGAGGGCGGGGAGATTCGGCTGGAGCCGCTTTACCGCTACGAGGCGGGGCCGGACGGCGCGGCGATGCTTCGGCGCACGACGGCGGAGCTGCGGCGGAGCGACAAGTGGGAGCGCGCTGGCGGCGAACCCTTCGGTGCCAGCGGCTCCTCCGCCAAGGAGGAACGGGACGATGGCGATTGAGCGCGCGCAGCTCTGGCTGGAGCGGATCGGCTGGCCGGCAGGCCGAGATCGGCCGCAGCCGGCATCCGCCGGAGCAGGCGCCGACTACAGCCGATACGAGCTGAGCCGCCGCGAGTTCCTGCTCGCCTTCGCGGCCGGAGCCGCGCTTGTTTTTTCGGCGGCATATCTGTTTTATCTGAATGTTTTGATCGCCCTGCTATTCTCGCTCGCCGGCATCAAGGCGCCATCGCTCTATCGGGAGCATGTCCGCGTCAAGCGGCAGGAGAGGCTCCGGATCCACTTCAAGGAAATGCTGTTCTCCCTCTCCTCCTCGCTGGCGGCGGGCCGTTCGGTCGAAAATGCGCTGTTCGCTTCGATCGGCGACCTCAGGCTCATCTACACGGGGTCCAGCACGGATCTGCTGCTGGAGCTGGAGCGCATCCGCCGCCGCTGCGCGAACGGAGAGACGCTGGAGTCGGGACTGCTTGATTTTGCCGCCCGTTCCGGCGTCGACGAGATCATGCAGTTCACAGACGTATTCACGACCTGCAAGCGCACTGGAGGCGACCTGGTCGAGATCGTGCGCCGCACCTCCCAGCTGATCGGAGAGCGGATCGAGGTCAATCAGGAGATTCAGGTGCTGATCGCCCAAAAGAAATTCGAGTCGCGCATTATGCTGGGCGTGCCGTTCGCTTTTCTCGGCTTTCTTCATCTGGCCGCTCCGGATTACATGGCGCCGCTCTATGCCGGCGCAGCGGGATACGTCCTCATCACGGCCGCGCTGCTGCTGTTCGCCGCTTGCGGGTGGCTGATGCTGAAAATCATGGACATTCGGCTGTGAGGAGGTGGAGCGGATGGGATATGGATGGGGTTTTGCGACGATGGCGCTTGCCTGGATCGCGATGGCGGCGGCGACGCTCGGCTGGCGCAAGGCATGGAATACGGCCTGGTCCGCAATGAGGACGAGGGACCGAGAGCGGATCGGCCGCTTGTTTGGCGGGGAAGCCTTGCTGCGGCTCGCCGCGCGCCACGGCATGCCGCAGGCGGCCGAGGATCGGATTGCGGCGCTGCATGCGCTGCTCGTGCCGCTCCGAGGAGAGAGCTGGACGGCGGTGGATACGAGGCGTCTAGCCGCATCGGCCGTTGCAGGCGGCTATGCCGCGGCGACGGGAGGCTGGCTCGTCGCCGCGGCGGCGGGCGAGCCGCTCATCGCCTGGCTCGGCGTCTTCGCCGGCCTGGCGCTGCCGGCGGGCAAGATTCGCGACATCAAGGCCAAGGCGAAGCGGCGGAAGCAGGAGCTGCTGCTCGGGCTGCCCGATCTGCTGGGCAAGCTCACCCTGCTCGTAGGCGCAGGCGAGACGGTGCAGAGGGCGCTCGCCCGCTGCGCCGAGCGGCCGCCTCGGGGCAGAGCGGACGATCCGCTGCATCTGGAGCTGGCGAGGACGGTCCAGCTGCTGGCTAGCGGCCATCCGTTCAGCGCGGCGCTCGAGTCGTTCAGCCGACGCTGCTCGGTGCAGGAGGCCTCGGTATTCGCGACCGTGCTGCTGCTGAATCACCGCCGGGGAGGCGACCAGCTCTCCCTCGCGCTGAAGGAAATCTCCATCCCCCTCTGGGACAAGCGCCGCAGCGCGGCGCGCGCCAGGGGCGAGGAGGCTTCCTCGAGACTCGTATTTCCGCTCGTCGGCATCTTTTTCATCCTGATGATGCTGGTCGGAGCGCCGGCTATCCTCTTCATGGGCGGGTAGCCGATTCTAAATCTATTTTACTGGAGGAATCGACAATGAAACGAAACGCATGGCTGCATCCGAAGGGCCGTCTGCATGACGCGCTGAAGCGCTTCGCACGTTCGGAAGAAGGACTGGGCACGCTGGAAATCATCCTCATTATCGCTGTCGTCATCATCATCGCCCTCATCTTCAAGGAATGGATCATCGATCTCATCAACAACCTCATGGGCAAAGCCGATGATCAGGCGAACAAGATTTTCGAATGACGGAAGCGCGCGGCTGCTGAAGCGGCTCGCAGGCGGAACGGAGGGCAGTTTCGCGCTGGAGGCGGTCTCGGTGTTCCCGCTGCTGCTGGCCGCGACGCTGGCTTGGATGCTCGCCGCGCTGTTCGTCTTCCAGGGCAGCGTGCTGCAAAGCGGAGCGGCCCGCGCTGCGGACGCGGCTTCCCTGCATTGGGACAACAGCAAGCGGGAGCAGTCCGGCCTGCCTACGGCCGGACAAGACGACGGCTTGTACTGGCGGCTGTCTCAGGACAGCTTGCTGCAGGGGCTGCTCGGGCTTGGCGCAGGCAAGGACGAGGCTGTCGAAACGATCGCCTTGCCGGCATCGCAAAGCCCTTCGTCTGACGGCTCGCTGGCCGCGGCCAAGCTCGGCAAGGCGGCGGCCAGGCTGTCCCCGCGGCTCGTCGGCGAGATGGCCTATCGCAGGGATGGACTGGATCGGCGCACGGAAAGCCGCCTGCGCTTGCCGGTCGCGGCAGCGGAAGGACTCGTTCCCGCTGTTCGGGCATCGGCCGTCGTCACCGATCCGGTCGAGTTCATCCGCAGCGTCGATTTGGCTCGTTATTATACGGCCAAATTCCGCTCCTCCCGCGACGTGCAGCCTTCTTCGGCGGGAAAGGCGCTGACCGACTATGCTTCGGGCCGTCCTTAGGCGGCTGGCCTCGGCGTTCAAGCGGCCGAGCGGCGAAGCCGGCAGGCGACGATGGGGAGGCGGTATAAGCGGGTGCAGGCAGCCGGCTGACGCGCATTGCGGCTGCTCTAGGCGACAGAAGCGGCCGCTCCAGGAGGCTGGCCGAGCAGGCTTCCGCTCGGCGCACGGAGCGGTCACGATCTGGACCTGCATGACGGTGTCGGCTGTCCTGCTGCTGATGGCGCTCCTCATCGACTACTCCCGCATCGCCGCTTTCCAATTCAAGCTCGACAGCCTTGCCGGCTCGTCGGTCCGCTCGGTGCTGGCCGCTTATGACGAGCCGCTGTACGAACGCTACGGGCTGTTCGGCCGCGGAGGGACTGATGCCGCGCAGCTCGCGTCCGAGGCGCTGGATGTCTCGGACGCTCGAGGCGGGCTCTCCGATCTGCTGCCGAGTGAGAAAGACGGCCTGAGTCGTCGAATCGATCTTCTCCAGCTTGAGCTCGGCGAGCCGTCGGCGCAGCCGGCTCTCATGCTTGGCGAGTGGCCTGTGCTTCGACGCCAGATCGAGCAGGAGATGAAGATCAAAGGTCCGATCGACCTGACGCTGGAGCTGATCGACAAGCTGCGGCCGGTGGGCGGCTCGATGAAGCAGGCCGCGCAGGAGATCGGCACGCTTCAGCAGTCGGAAAAGGTTTTCGACAAGCGGCAAAGCGCCTTGGCCGAAATGCTGAGCCTAGGGGAGGCCGCCGCAAAGGTGGTCCGGGAAACGGGCAGCGACGGACTCGTCCCGCTGCCTGGACGCGACCAGGCAGCCACGTTCAAGGAGTCGGCGGACGGCTACGGCTCGTACCTCGCTTGGCTGGCCGCCGATGAAGCCGCCCAAGCGGCCTACCAAGCGGCGCTGCTGGCAGTTCCTCCGGCCAAGGAAGGCATGCCGGCCGCTCCGCTGCCGACCCCGCCGATGCTGAACACGGCTTCCATCCAGAACTACGAAGCGGCTGCAGCCGAGACGGCGGGCCGCCTGCTCGGGCTCGCCGCCTCAGCGGATCAGCATGATCGCTTGATCGGAGAGGCGCTGCAGCAGCTCGAGCTTGCCTTGCAGGCGGAGCAGGAGCTGGAACGGCTGGCGGCCGCCTCGCCGGCCGCTGCCTCGCCTCCGGCCGGATCGGAACCCCAGGCGGGAGCTGCGGCGGATCTGTCCGGACTGCTGCTCGGCAGAAGCTGGTTTGCTGAGACGGAAGCGACGCTGAGGACACAAGGAGAGCGGCTGCGCGCGTTCGCGGCCGAAGCGTCGGTCGCAGGCAGAAGGCTGGAGCAGGCCGTGCAGCGGCGGTCGCTGGCGGATGTGCCGCTGCTTCGGGGCGATGCCGCCCTGCTCGCCGACAAGCTGGAGCTTTACTGGCAAGCCTACGTTTCCCCAGGCGAGGAGCTGCAGCGGCTGAAGGCGATGCTGGAGGCTTCGGACGGCAGCAAGAAGCTCCGGGAAACCGAGAAGAAAAAGGCGGGCAGCCTTTGGAAGCAGGCGAAGGAGATGCTGGACGGATTCGAACGGATGAAGGCCGCGGAAGCCGAGCTGGAGGAATTCGCCCAGGTGGAGCGCTTGGCCGAAGCGAATCGGGCGTTCAACGAGTCGCTTCGGCAGCAGGACGACGGCGGTCAGGGCGAGGGAGCTGCAGGCGGCCAGGAAAAATCGGAGCGGCCGTCAACGGAGGGATCGGCCGCCGCCGGGGCTGAAGCGGCAAGCGGGAGGTCGGCAGCCTCCGATGAAGCCGATGCGGCGGACGAGGCGATCGCCAGTGCCCAGGAGATGGGCGGCGGGGTGCTGGGAGGACTGGAATCGCTGCTGGCCGCCGGAGGCGAGCGTCTGCTGATGGCGGAATACGGCGCCAGGCGCTTCGCCTCGATGGATCCGAGACGGCTGCAGACGCTGCTCGTCGGCGGGAGCTCGCAAGAAGCGTCGTCGGAGCTGACTTCGCTGGATCATCAGGAACTGGAATATATTCTTTACGGCTTCGCCAATCCGGCGGCCAATCTCGGAGCCGCATACGGCGAGCTGTTCGCGCTGAGGCTGGCGATCCGCACGATGGAGGGGCTGATCGCCAGCCGGGCGGCCGGCCATCCGCTGCTCGTGCTCGCCATGGCCGGCGTCTACGGCTTGCAGCATGCGCTGGGCGATCTGCGCGAGCTCGGCGCGACGGGAGAGGCGGAGCTGTCCAAGTACGCGCCGGTACGGCTCGGCTATTTGGATTACCTGCGATTGTTCATGCTGACGCACGGTACGGGGGACAAGCCGCTCAGCCGCATGGCGGCGGTCATCGAGCATCGGACGGGGGCGAGGCTGGAGCGGGTTCCGACGGGAATGTCGGTCGCGCTGACCGGCTCGATCCCGCTCTGGTTCTTGCCCGGCTTGGTCCGCCTTGCCGGACGAGCCGGAGCGATTGACGGTCAGGTGACAGGAGGGAAATATGAAGCGACATCGATTGCCGGCTGGTCTTATTGATGGCTCGGCCAAGCGTCTGCTTCGCGGACGCGAAGGCTCGATCGTGCTGGAGGCGGCGCTCGTCGTTCCGGCTTTCCTGCTCCTGCTCGTGTTCCTCTCCGTATTCCTGCAGCTGTCTGCCGCAGAAACGGCGCTGCAGCGGGCTGCGGACAGCTCGGCCCGGCTGATCGCCTCCCATATGCGACCGGCGCTGCTGCTGCAGCAGGAAGCGTCGGCGGCGTTAAGCGCGGCCAGTCCGAGCGGCGTCGATGCGGCTTTGCCCGGCTGGCGAGAGGCGGCGGCGTCGGTGGCCGGCCGCTTGCCGGAGCCGGCCGGACCGCTCGCCGAATCCGTATTGCGCGGCGAATGGAAGCCCGTGATGCAGCAGGCTGCGGATGCGGCGGCAAGAACGGCGCTGGAGCCGCTGCTTCTCCGGGAGGCGGAGAAGGCCGGGCTGGACGCTGGACATGTCCGGCTGGCCGCGGTCCGCTTGCCCGATCTCGACACTCGGGAGCAGGGCTTCCTGCTGCTGGAGGCCGAGTACGAGTTTCCGATCCGGGTGCCGTTCACGAACGAAAGGCTCGTGCTGCGGCGATGGGCGAAAGAACGGGCCTGGATTCCAGATGCGGTGGCCGCGATGGGCGGAGGCGATGTCGAGTCCGGGGAAGGAACCGTTCGGATTACGGGCTTGACGCCGGTTCCGGCCCGTCCGGGCAGGAAAGCAACGCTGACCGCTGTCGCGTCCCCCGGAGCGCAGGTGACGCTCGAGGTCCGATACAAAAGCGGAAGCAGCGTCTCCCGTCATGTCGGCACGAAGACGGCCGACTCGCTCGGCAGAGTCGATTGGACCTGGCTCGTATCAGGCAATACGACGCCGGGCATTTGGGAGGTGATCGTCACCAGCTCCGATGGAGGAAGCGCGACGATGCCTTTCCATGTCGAGAAGAAGCCTTAGCCGGATCGGGTTGATTTCATTTGCGAAAGGAGGCAGAGCGATGCCGGTTTGGACTGGAGCTGCGACCGGGCTGCTGCTCGCGCTCGCTTTTTGGAGCGATATCCGTACGATGCGCATTCCGAACGCGTTGACCGGAGGCTTTTTCGTCGCCGGGCTGCTGGCGCACGCAGCGGCGGAAGGGGGAGCCGGACTCGGCCAATCGGCGCTCGGGGCGGCCGCCGGCTTCATCCCGCTCGCGCTGCTCTATTTGCTGCAGGGCATCGGAGCCGGAGACGTCAAGCTGTTCGCGGCGATCGGAGCCTGGACGGGAGCGGCCGCCGTGCTTGAGCTGCTGCTGTACTCGATGCTCGCCGGCGGAATCGGCGGAGCCGGATACTTGCTGGCCGTCCGCGCGCGCCGCTTCATGCGCGCGCGTCATGAGGCCCCTCCGGACAACGAGCCGGCGAGCCGCGCGCCGTCCCGGTTTCCGTTCATGCTGGCCGTCGTGCCGGGAGCGCTGGCGATGCTGCTGCTGGGCGAGTAGAAGCTTGATCGCCTGCGGCTCAAAAGCAATTGGATTCGGAACAAAGCAAAAGGAGGACGCGCGATGCGTCAGATCATAGCGGACTTTGAATGGAATCGGGAGCATGAGCTCGTGCTGTCCCGACCAGGCGGAATCGAGCGCGGCGACCTGGAGGAGATCGAGCTGGCGATGCTGGAGGAGGTTCAAGTGCCGGGACTGCTTCCGATCGGCTGGGAGGAGATGAACGGGGAGGTCAGGCTGAGATATCGGCTGACGGGCCGCAAGATGCTGAAGCAGCGGCTCGCGGACGGAATGGAGCGGCCGGAGGAGCTGTACTCGCTGCTCTATGGCGTCGTCTCGGCGATCGAGCAGTGCCGCGCCTGCCTGCTCGAACCGGACAATCTTCTGCTGGATGAGTCCTATCTGTTTGTCGGCGAGACATGGATGGATAGCGGCCTCGTCTATATGCCGATGCGTTCGGAGCATCGGCCTTCGGAGCTCCCGCTGCGCAGCCGGCTGCTTGCCTTGGCCGCCGTGTGCGGAGGCGCGATCCGGGAGGTCGATGCCGGATTGCCGGCATTGCTGAAGGCGCTCGGCGACGAGCAAGTCTCGATGGCCAGCTTGAAGGCGACGCTGCTGGAACTGTGCGCCGGCGGCAAAGGGGCAGGAGAAATGAGCGGATCCAGGAACGGCGGCGTGGCGGCGCCTGCGCCGCATGCGGCGGGAAGCGCGGCCGGTCTGAAGGGAGCGGCGCTTCGGCCCACGCTTGCGGAGCCGCCTGCTTCCAGGGCGCCGGCATTCTCGGCGCCAGCGACTTCCGTTGCCGCTCCATCGACATCTGCCGCTCCATCGACATCGACCGTTAGTTCTGCGCCCTTCCTCGCCGCTCCGGCGCGGTTGACCCAGCAGGACGAGCGGATCCGTCCGGCGGAGAAGCCGGGAGCATCCCCGGGCGGACGCAAGCCCGGCCTTCATACCTCGGACGCGCTGCTGCCTTTGCAGCTGGAGCCCGTATCGCTCCATCCACCGGAGCCGTCCGGCCAAGAGGCAAAACCGCTGAACCGGGGCATCGTCATCCTCGCCGTGCTGGCGGCGGCGGCGCTTCCCTGGAAGATGCTGTATTGGGAGGAGCCGACGAGCTCCAACCTGTTGATCAGCCTCGGCACGCTCGCACTCGCAGCAGCCGCGATCGTCTGGATCTGGAAGGGCAAGAAGGGCGGACCGCAGGAACCGTCCTGGGAGCAAAGCCATCCGGCCGCATTCGAGCCGGACTCCGGCCCGCTGGCGCTCAAGCGGGACAAGCGCTGGGCGCTCGAGATGGCGGAGCCGGGCGGATCGGGGCCGGACGAGGCGGAGCCGTGGAGATGGAGCGTCCATCCGAACCCGCTTCAGGATGCGCTTCAGGATCCGCCTCGATCGGTCTCGGACCGAGCTTCGGAGGAGATTCGGCCGACACCGGCCCGGCCTCCCGCGTCCGAGCCGACCGTTTGGCTCGGCGGGGCAGAAGAGCGGGAGCGGCAGGGCGGAGCCGCCGTTTCGGCGGGCATCGTCCATCGGACTCGCGGCGGAGCGAAGGACAGCTTCGCCCTGATGCCGGGACGCCATACGATCGGCCGCGCTTCGGATTCCGCAGAGTGGACAGACGAGACGAGCGGCGTCTCTCGCCGCCATGTCGAGCTGGAGTGCCGGGCGGGCTCCTGCGAGGCTAAGGATCTCGGCTCGAGAAACGGCACGACGCTTAATGGCCGAGCGATGATCCCTTATAAAAGCTACAAGCTGGAGGACGGCGACGTCCTCCAGCTTGCCGGGCGGGATGGATCCCGATATGAGGTGCGGCTGGACTCTCCTCGCGGCTAGCGGAGCAGGTCGTCCAGCGCTGGCTGGATTTCAGGGAAGTCGAAGCGGAAGCCGCTTTGCAGCGCCTTTTCGGGGAGGACCCGCTGGCCTTTGAGCAGGAGCTCGGACATTTCGCCGAGCGCGAGCTTGAGCGGAAGCGAAGGGGCGACCAGCCAGTAGGGGCGGCCAAGCGCCCGGGCTGCCGCGCGGCCGAACTGCTCGTTGCGAGCCGGCTCAGGCGACACCGCGTTGATCGGACCCGAGAGGCTGTCGTTTTCCAAAGCGTGGACGATAAGGCGAGTCAGGTCCTGCAGATGGATCCATGACATCCATTGCCGGCCGCTTCCGACCGGTCCTCCTGCCATCGCGCGGAACGGGAGAAGCATGCTCGGCAGCGCTCCGCCTCCGTTGCCGAGCACGATGCCGAAGCGCAGCAGCGCTCGCCGCCGGGCTGGGATGCGCTTCGCGGCTTGCTCCCAGTCCCGCACGACGGAGGAGAGGAAGTCGCTGTCGGTCGTCGGGCTATCCTCCGTGAACGAAGCCGACT
This sequence comes from Paenibacillus sp. B01, assembly GCF_009649995.1. Lineage (NCBI taxonomy): Bacteria > Bacillati > Bacillota > Bacilli > Caryophanales > Paenibacillaceae > Paenibacillus > Paenibacillus sp. B01. Next base: position 1,701,160 of record NZ_CP045802.1, read on the forward strand.
CCGAAAACCCGTACGCATTCACTCCGGACGCCTGCACGAGCACCTGCGGATCCGCCTTGGCCCGTTCCAGCAGCGCGCCCAGCTTGGCCGCCGTCTCGATCCGCGATTCCCGTATCCGCTTCTTGGCGCTATTCGTCCAGCGCTGGCTGATCGGCTCCCCCGCCAGATTGACGATGGCTTCGACGCCGGCAAGCTCGCTCGGATCTTCTTCCAGCCGATCCCATCCGACAACGCGAAAGCTCCCAGCGCCGTTCGGAGCGGTGCCGGGAGCTTTCGCGGAGCTGCGGGAGACGATCCAGCCGGAGTGGCCGGCACGGGACAGGCGCTCGACGAGCGCTCGGCCGATGAAGCCGGTTCCTCCGGTGATGACGATCTTCATCCTTGACTCCTCCGTTCTTCGATCTGTTGCGTCTTAAGCGCCGACGGCGGCTCGCCTCAGGAAGCTTCCTTAATGGAGACGAGCCACGGCTGCTTGATCTTGCCGTCCGTGCCTCCGTCGACTTCCTTCACGATGTAGGTGTAATCGACGGTCGTTCCTTGATCGAACGCCTGCATCTGCTGGACAAGCTCGGAGCCGGCCTGGAATACGACGGTATCGGTATCGGTTTTGATCTCGACAGAATGGCCGTCCGCGAGGCCGTTGAACGTGCCGGACGCCTGCTGCTCCTGGGATTGCGTCACAGGATCGCCGCTGGAAGCGGCTTTTTCGGAGTTGCCGGGCGTTGGCGTCGCCTCGGCGACCGGCTCGCCGACGGAGTCGGGAGACACGTCGGACGAGCTGTCCACGATGCCGCTTCCTGTCGTCGCGTTGGCCGCGTTGTCCGCGGGCATTTCCTTCACGCCGCATCCTGCGGCGATCATCAGCATCGACATCAAGGCCAGGCTCGCGGGCGCGAGGCTGGCTTTTCTTTTGCCGCCGGAGCGGCGGGCTGTCATCAGGTTCATGGCAAGCACCTCCAAGGTCGTCTTTTCCTGTGCTTTTCCTTACCCGGACCAGCTGCCGGCCAATCTGCCGGCGACGGACGCTCAGCGGTTCAGGAGATGGGTGTAGGCGGAGTAGTCGATGCCCCGCTTGTCCAGGAACGTGACGAGGCTGCGGTAGTCCCGCTTGGGCGTCGCGCGGATGTAGCCTTCGATGCAATGGTTCCGCGTCACCTCGCTGGCGCCGCTCTCGACGGCGACTTGTCCGATCCGCGCCGCGATGGAGTGGCGGGCGATGTCGCGGAACGGACCGGGAACGGGCGAGACCAGCTCGTCGAGCAGCTCCTTGGAGTCGTCCGTCCACATGTCCCGGCTGCGCTCGACCCAATAGTTTTGCCAGTCGAGCTTGGACTTGCCGTCGCGTTTAGGCAGCACCTTGAGGAACTTGCGGAACATGAAGAAGCCTCCGACGGCCATCGAGCCGACCATGACGAAAGCCCAAAAAACGATGAAATACATGAACCAGTCTGGAATGTGGGGCATGAACGGTGTCACCTCACTCCAAATTATAGCCGATTCCTAGATTTATTTCGACGCACCTTGTAGAATAAGACTAATTGTTTTCACCACATCCGAAAGGGGCCACGAAGCATGCTCAAAATCGGTTCCCACGTCTCCTTCAGCGACAAGGGGCTCGTCACCGCCGCTCAGGAGGCCATCTCCTACGGCTCCAGCTCGTTCATGATCTACACCGGCGCGCCTCAGAACACGCGGCGCAAGCCGATCGAATCCTTATATATCGAAGAAGGCAAGCAGCTGATGGAAGGCGCCGGGATCGGCGAGATCGTCGTCCACGCTCCTTACATCATCAATCTCGGCTCTTATAAGGAAGACACGTTCGAGCTCGCCGTGCGCTTCCTGCAGGAGGAAATCCGCCGCACGCATGCGATCGGCGTCCGCAACATCGTGCTCCATCCAGGCGCGTACACCGACAAGGACGCGGAATTCGGCATCAACCGCATCGCGGAAGGACTGAACGAGGTGCTGTCCGGCGTCGAGGAGACCGACGTCAACATCGCGCTGGAGACGATGGCCGGCAAAGGCACGGAGATCGGCCGCACGTTCGAGGAGCTCGCCGCGATCATGGACAAGGTGTCGAACAACGATCGCCTGACCGTCTGCCTGGACACTTGCCACATGCACGACGCGGGGTACGACCTGGCGGGAGACCTGGACGGCGTGCTGCAGCAGTTCGACCGCATCGTCGGCCTTGACAAGGCGGCCGTCGTCCATGTGAACGATACGAAAAATCCGATCGGCTCCCACAAGGACCGCCATACGCCGATCGGCTCCGGCTGGCTCGGCTACGACGCGATCGAGCGGATCGTGCGGCACGAGGCGCTGGCCGGGCGTCCGTTCATCCTCGAGACGCCGTGGATCGGCAAGGATCCAAAGAAGCAGCGCCCGATGTATGAGGCGGAGATCGCGCTGCTGCGCGGAGACGGCCTGGAGCGGTTCGGCGAGCGCTTCTTCGACCAGCTGGAGCGGCTGCATCATTTCCTCGGCAAGCAGGACATCGACCGCCGCACGTACGTGCTGTCGGTATGGGATACGATCAAAAGCGACGCCAAGGCGCGCAAGGCCGATCCCCGCGAGCCGATGGAGCGGCTGTACGACCTCGTGCGCGAAGCGGGAGAGGACTTCCGCGATACGGCCGAGGAAGAGCTCAACCAGCTGATCACGTACTGGTTCGCCGGCAAGCAGGCGCTCGTCAACGCCTGACCGCAGACAAAGGCAGCAGCTTGCAAGCTCGTCATCCAGTCCGAAGACCTTGCTCGGCAGGCCCGGAGCCGTCCCATGCGGACGGGCTGGACCTGCCTCTCTTTTCGGCCGTCCGCTTTAGCGCGGAGGCGTTATGCAGTTCGCTTGCGCTTCATGGCCGCCGCAGCGGCGGCATCTGCAAGCCCTTATTTTGAACATGGAAGGAAGAAACGACCCCTATGCCTCATTCCTATCAATCCCTCCAGCCCGGAGACGCGCCCTCATCCGGCCGCGCCCGCATGCTTATCTCCTGTCCGGACCGGCCGGGCATCGTCGCTGCGGTGTCCCAGTTCCTCTACGAGCACGGAGCCAACATCGTCCAATCCGATCAGTATACGATGAATCCCGAAGGCGGCATGTTCTTCATCCGCTTCGAGTTCGACCTGGCCGACATGGATGCCCAACTGCCGGTGCTGCAGGAGGACTTCGGCCGCGTGGCGGACCGCTTCGAGATGAAGTGGCATACGTTCCGCGCGAGCCGCAAGAAGCGCCTCGCGATCTTCGTCTCCAAGGAGGACCACTGCCTGCTGGAGCTGCTCTGGCAATGGCAGGCCGGCGATCTCGACGTCGAGATCGCGATGGTCATCAGCAATCACGACGACATGCGCGGGCTTGTCGAATCGTTCGGCATCCCTTACCACCATATCCCGATTACGCCCGACACCAAGGCGGAGGCGGAGCGCAAGCAGCTGGAGACGATCGGCCGCAGCGCCGACCTGATCGTGCTGGCTCGCTACATGCAGATCGTGTCGCCGAAGGTGATCGAGCAGTTTCCGAACCGCATCATCAACATCCACCACTCGTTCCTGCCGGCGTTCGTCGGCGGCAAGCCGTACGCCCAAGCCTACAACCGCGGCGTCAAGATCATCGGCGCGACCGCGCATTATGTGACCGAGGAGCTGGACGGAGGCCCGATCATCGAGCAGGACGTGCAGCGCGTCAGCCATCGCGACGACGTGCCGAGCCTCAAGCGGATCGGCCGCACGATCGAGCGCGTCGTCCTGGCGCGCGCGGTCAAATGGCATGCCGAGGACCGCATCCTCGTCCATCAGAACAAGACGGTCGTCTTCCACGGCTAGCCCTAGCGGCGCCATCATTCATGAAACCTTCATCCGGCCGCTCGGGCCGGATGATGGCATTTGCTCATGCGGCAGTGGTACAATATTTCACATGAAGCGACACGCTTGAACCGCCGAAACTAGGAGGAGATTCTTTCATGGCCATCAGCCAAGCTACGATTGACCAGCTTTCCGTTACGACGATCCGCACGCTTTCCATCGACGCGGTCGAAAAAGCCAACTCCGGCCACCCGGGCATGCCGATGGGCGCTGCGCCGATGGGCTACCAGCTGTTCGCCAAGACGATGACCCATAACCCTTCCAACCCGACCTGGATCAACCGCGACCGCTTCGTGCTGTCCGCAGGACACGGCTCGATGCTGCTGTACAGCCTGCTCCATCTGTCCGGGTACGATCTTTCCATCGACGACCTCAAGAGCTTCCGCCAGTGGGGCTCCAGAACGCCGGGCCACCCGGAATTCGGCCATACGGCAGGCGTAGACGCAACGACGGGACCGCTCGGCCAAGGCGTCGGCATGGCCGTCGGCATGGCGATGGCGGAAGCTCATCTCGGCGCCGTCTACAACCAGGACGGCCTCGAGCTGGTCGACCACTACACGTACGCGATCTGCGGCGACGGCGACCTTTCCGAGGGCATCTCCAATGAAGCCGCCTCGCTCGCCGGCCATCTGCAGCTCGGCAAGCTCATCATGCTGTACGATTCCAACGACATCTCGCTCGACGGCGAGCTCAGCCTGAGCTTCTCCGAAAATGTGGCCAAGCGCTTCGACGGCTACGGCTGGCAGGTGCTGCGTGTCGAGGACGGCAACGACTTGAACGCGCTGGCGGCGGCCATCGCCGCGGCCCAGGCCGAGAAGTCCAAGCCGACGCTGATCGAAGTGAAGACGATGATCGGCTTCGGCAGCCCGAACAAGGGCGGCAAGGGCGGCCATGGCGGCACGCACGGCTCCCCGCTCGGCGCCGAAGAGACGGTTCTGACCAAGAAGTTCTACGAGTGGGCTTCCGAAGAGCCGTTTTATGTGCCGGACGAAGTCCGCGCGCACTTCGCGGAAGTGAAGCAAAAAGGCGAGCAGGCCAATGCCGCATGGGACGAGAAGTTTGCCAAGTACGAGCAGGCGTATCCGGAGCTGGCCGCGCAGTTCAAGCGCTCCGTCAGCGGCGACCTGCCGGAAGGCTGGGACGCGGATCTGCCGTCCTACTCGCCGTCCGACAAGGCGGTCTCGACTCGCGTCGCTTCCGGCAACGCGCTGAACGGCCTCGCCAAGAACGTTCCTGCCCTGGCCGGCGGCTCCGCCGACCTGGAAAGCTCCACGATGACCCATCTCAAAGGCATCGACGTGTACAAGCCGGGCAACTATGCGGGCCGCAACATCTACTTCGGCATCCGCGAGTTCGGCATGGCCGCCGCGATGAACGGCATCGCGCTGCATGGCGGCATGAAGATTTTCGGAGGCACGTTCTTCGTGTTCACCGACTACCTGCGTCCTGCAGTACGCCTGGCTGCGATCATGGGCCTGCCGGTCACCTACGTGCTGACGCATGACAGCATCGCGGTCGGCGAGGACGGCCCGACGCATGAGCCGGTCGAGCAGCTGGCGAGCATCCGCGTCATTCCGAACCTGACGGTCATCCGTCCGGCCGATGGCAACGAGACGTCCGCCGCGTGGGCGTACTCGCTCGAGAACAAGAAGAATCCGGTCGCGCTCGTGCTGACGCGCCAGAACCTGCCGATCCTCGAAGGCACGGCCGAGAACGCTCGCGAGGGCATCAAGCGCGGCGCTTACGTCATCTCCGACGCACAAGGCGGCAAGCCGCAGGCGCAGCTGCTGGCGACCGGCTCCGAGGTGCAGCTGGCCGTCGCCGCCCAAAAGGCGCTCGCGGCCGAAGGCATCCAGGTCCGCGTCATCAGCATGCCGAGCTGGGATCTGTTCGACAGCCAGGACAAAGCGTACCGCGATTCCGTCCTGCTGCCGGACGTCAAAGCCCGTCTCGCGATCGAGATGGCGCATCCGTTCGGCTGGCATCGCTACACGGGAGACGGCGGCGCGGTGCTCGGCATCGACACGTTCGGCGCTTCCGCCCCTGGCGACCGCGTCATCAAGGAATACGGCTTCACGGTGGAGAACGTCGTCGCCAAGGTCAAAGAGCTGCTGTAAGCGGCAGACCTTTCCGTCGGCACGATCCCCCGGATATTCATGGAGATCAGCGGCGTTCCGCTGCAACATGCCGGAGAAGGCTCCCCGCCTTTTCCGGCTTTTTCTTGATCCATTGTTGTGGTATGCTAAAGCGGTAAAGAGTCGAACCACTACCACCCGAAGGAGCACGAATTCATGTCCCAATTCGAAAACGTCACCGCCGTCAAAAAGGCGAACATCTACTTCGACGGCAAGGTGACGAGCCGCACCGTCCTGTTCCCGGACGGAACGAAAAAAACGCTCGGCATCATGCTGCCCGGCGAATACGAGTTCGGTACCGACAGCAAGGAGATCATGGAGATTCTGGCCGGCGGCCTGAAGGTCCAGCTGCCGGACAGCGAGGAATGGATCGCGATCGAAGGCGAAGGCGAGTTCACCGTGCCGGCAAATGCGAAGTTCAAGCTCGTCGTGAGCCGCGTGACGGATTACTGCTGCAGCTATATCCAAGAGTAGAAACGCCCTCATTTCCCTGATCTCTTCTGAAACGAAGGCAGGCCGTCTACGGACAGCTTGCCTTTTTGGCGTTTAAAGATCCATCGGAGAGACATGGGACGCGCATCCCCTCACATAGGCTCAAGAGGATGACAGCCGCATCAAAGAGGGAGGGATCCGCTCATGTCCTATTACAAGGAACCGCCGCCGCAGCTGCCGGTGGACCAGCCGGCCTATGTCGGAGGCTGGCAAGGCGCATGCGGACCGATCGTGCCGGTCGCCGGCGTGCCGCAGCCGAACCAATACGTGACGGCGCTCGATCCGGTATTCGTGCAGCATATCAGCCGCCAGCAAGGCCAGCCGATAGCGGTTGAGACGACTTCGGGGCGGATCGAGGGGATGCTGGCCGGCGTAGCCGTCGATCATATCCAGATCGATCTGGCCGATCGCTCGCTGCATGTCCGCATCGCGCATATCGTTTATTTCGAAGGGCCGCTGGCCTCCTATCGGTGAAAAGAAAAAGGGCTGAGCGCCTGATCCGGATGTCCGGACGGAGCGTTCAGCCCTTCGTCATGGCAATCAGCCGTTCTCCGGCCGTTCGCCGAGAGGCTGGCCGATCCACTGCTCGTACAGCTTGGCGACCGCGATCAGGTCCTCCTGGTCGTAGCCGGCCGCGCTGCCGGCCTGGAACAGGCTCTTGGCGGCTTCGAGCATCGGCGTCGGCACGTTCAGGCCGTCCGACAAGGAGGAGGCGAGCCGCAGGTCCTTGAGCATGAGCGCCAGCGAGAACTGCACGCTGTAGTCGCCCTCCAGCAGCTTGGACGACTTGAGCTCGGCCGCCTTGCTGCCGGCGCCGCCGGCGCGCACGACTTCGAGGAACTTGGCCGGCTCGAGGCCGCCGCTGACCGCGATCGACAAGCCCTCGGCCAGAGCCAGGTTGTTGATCGCGACGATGGCATTATGGCCGAGCTTGGCGACGGAGCCGCTGCCGGACGGGCCGAGATGCACGATTTTGGTGCCCATCGCGTCCAGCACGGGGCGGACGCGCTCCAGCAGTTCCGCTTCGCCGCCGGCCATGAAGACGAGGGTGCCGGATACGGCGGCCGGCTTGCTGCCCGTCACCGGGCAGTCGAGGAAGCCGCAGCCCGTCTCCGCCGCCGCGGACGCGAGCTCGCGCGCCAGCGCGGGGGAGATCGTGCTGTGGTCGATCAAAGCCGTCCCGGGACGCACGGCGGACAGGATGCCGCCCTCGCCGCGGTACAGCTCCCGCACGACATCGTCGTTGCTGAGCATCGTGATGACGACGTCGGCCGCGCGGACCGCCTCGGCCGGCGATCCGGCTTCCGCGGCCCCAAGCTCCTTGAGGTCCTCGGCCTTGCCCGGCGTACGGTTCCAGACGGCGACGGAAAAGCCTTTGCGGACGAGGTTGGCGGCCATCGGCGAGCCCATCGTGCCGAGGCCGATAAAAGCGATGGATAAAGTCATGCGAAACACCTGCTTTCTTCGAAAGTTCATCGAGCGCTGAAGCATCTCTTTCAGTCTACCATAGCGTTCGTGAAGCTTCCATGAAAGGGGTCTGGGGTTGCTTGTTTTCGCCAGCCGCATCCAGTATCCTTAGGACATGCCGCAAGGCGAACGGGACCGGCCCCGGCGGCCGGACGCGAGTATGGACGGGTGCTCTCACCCGAACTTGAAGGAGGCATTTTTCGTCATGAGCAAAACGATCCGCTTCGACTACAGCAAGGCGCTCGGATTCCTGGGCCAAAACGAGATCGACAACCTGGAGGGCCCGATCCGCCTGGCCCACGAGCAGCTTCATAACGGAACCGGAGCCGGTTCCGACTACCTCGGCTGGATCGACCTGCCGACCGCATACGACAAGGAAGAGTTCGCCCGCATCAAAAAGGCGGCGGACAAGATCCGCTCCGACTCCGAAGCGCTTGTCGTGATCGGCATCGGCGGCTCCTACCTCGGCGCGCGCGCCGCGATCGAGATGCTGTCGCATTCGTTCTACAACGTGCTGCCCAGCGGCGAGCGCAAAGGACCGCAGGTGTTCTTCGCCGGCAACAACATCAGCTCGACGTATGTGACGCATCTGCTGCAGGCGCTCGAGGGCAAGAACTGGTCGATCAACGTCATCTCCAAGTCCGGCACGACGACGGAGCCGGCACTGGCGTTCCGCGTATTCCGCGAGCAGCTGGAGAAGAAATACGGCAAGGAAGAGGCGCGCGGCCGCATCTACGCGACGACGGACAAGGCCCGCGGCGCGCTCAAGAAGCTCGCGACGGAGGAAGGCTACGAGTCGTTCGTCATTCCGGACGACGTCGGCGGACGCTACTCCGTGCTGACGGCGGTCGGCCTGCTGCCGATCGCCGCGGCCGGCATCGACATCGACGCCATGATGCAGGGCGCGGCCGACGCTTCCAAGGAATATGCCAACCCGAACGTGGCGGACAACGAGGCGTACCAGTACGCCGCGGCGCGCAACGCGCTGTACCGCAAGGGCAAGGCGACGGAGATCCTCGTCAACTACGAGCCGTCCCTGCACTTCGTCTCGGAGTGGTGGAAGCAGCTGTACGGCGAAAGCGAGGGCAAGGACCACAAGGGCATCTTCCCGGCGGCCGTCGACTTCTCCACCGACCTGCACTCGATGGGCCAATTCATCCAGGAAGGCAACCGCAACCTGTTCGAGACGGTCATCCAGGTCGGAGAGCCGCTGGAGCAGATTACGATCGGCAGCGATCCGGACGATCTGGACGGCCTGAACTTCCTCGCCGGCAAGACGATGGACTTCGTCAACAAAAAGGCGTTCGAGGGCACGCTGCTCGCGCATACGGACGGCCAGGTGCCGAACCTCGTCGTGAACATCGCCGACCTGACGCCGTATACGTTCGGCTATCTCGTCTACTTCTTCGAGAAGGCATGCGGCATCAGCGGCTACCTGCTCGGCGTGAATCCGTTCGACCAGCCGGGCGTCGAGGCGTACAAGAAGAACATGTTCGCCCTGCTCGGCAAGCCCGGCTACGAGAAGGAGAAGGCCGAGCTGGAAGCCCGCCTGTAGGCGGACGGCTCGATGCTGGACCGCTACCGCTCGCTCCGGGAGCCCGGCTCCAAGGAGATCGTCATCAAGAAGTCCCGTTTCATCGGCTACGGACGTCCGGTGGAGAGCGAGGCCGAGGCGATCGCGTTCATCGAGGAGATCAAGAAGCTCCACTGGAACGCGACGCACAACTGCTCGGCCTATGTCGTCGGCGAGCGGGACGAGCATCAAAAAGCGTCCGACGACGGCGAGCCGAGCGGCACCGCCGGCAAGCCGATCCTTGAGGTCATCAAGCATCAGGGCCTCAAAAACGTCGCGATCGTCGTCACCCGCTATTTCGGCGGCATCATGCTCGGCGCCGGCGGCTTGATCCGCGCCTACACGGACGGCGCTGTCGCCGCCATCGAGGCGGCCGGCGCGATCACGAACGTGCTGCATCGCGAGATTGCCGTCGAGGTCGACTATACGTGGTACGGCAAGCTGGAAAACGAGCTGCATGCCCGCGGCGTGCTTGTCGGCAGCGTCGACTTTACCGACCGCGTCGTCGTCCGCTGCCTGCCGCCAGCCGCCGAGTCGGACCGCTTCATCGACTGGATGACCGACCTGACCCAGGGACAGGCCGGAATTTCCGCCGGCGAGACGATCTATGTCGCGCTCGAGGACTGACCGGCCGTCCCGCGCTTGAATTCATGCATCGGGCGGCGCTCGTTGCGCCGTCCTCCCCCAAAGCTGTTCCCCGTCTGCCCGCAGGCGAGGGAGCGGCTTTTTTGCGTCGGGCCGGGGAGCGGCCTTATTCCGAGTAAACCGACCTTTTTCGCATTGACGGAATCGCGGGGACTCTGGTACAGTAGCGTTAATACCAAGTAACTTAATGGGAATATTGAAATCCGATTAGCGCAAAGAATCGTACCTTCGTGGGCACGAGCTTAGGAGGTTGTCCGGCAACGTGAACATCAGGCTTCGCAGCAGCTGGTGGAGCTTCGGCTTTCGATCGGCGATCCTGCTCTACTTTTTTCTTCTTGTCATTCTTCCGATCTTCGGCATCTACGTCCAGTCGTTCTCGCTCGGCTGGGGCGCCTTCGCCGACAGCGTGGCGGATCCGATCGCCTGGAAGGCGGTGCTGCTGACGGTCCGGCTGGCCGTGCTTGCGGCGCTCATCAACGTCGCGCTCGGCACGATGATCGGCTGGGTGCTCATCCGCTACCGCTTTCCCGGGCGCAGGGTGCTCAACAGCCTGGTCGACCTGCCGTTCGCCCTGCCGACCGCCGTCGGCGGCCTCATGATCCTGCTGCTGCTCGGTCCGAACAGCTGGGCGGGGCTCGCCGCGGAGAAGCTCGGCTTCGAGATCGTCTTCCACGAGCCGGCCATCGTGATCGCGATGGTGTTCGTCACGTTCCCGTTCGTCATCCGCGGCGTGCAGCCGCTGCTGGAGGAGATGGACGCCTCCGAGGAGGAGGCGGCCTACACGATGGGCGCTTCCCGGCCGCGCACCTTCTTCCGGGTCATCCTGCCGACAATGCTGCCCGGCATCGTCAGCGGCGGCATGCTGGCGTTCTCGCGGGCGCTCGCGGAGTTCGGCGCGGTCGTGCTCGTCGCCGGCAACATTCCCGGCCGCACGCTCGTCGCCTCGGTGTACATCTTCGGCCAGATCGAGAGCGACGACACCCAGGCGGCCGCGGCGGTATCGGTGCTGCTGCTGACGCTCAGCTTCCTCATCCTGTGGGGCATCAACCTCGTGCAGGGAAGGAGGAAGCGCACATGAGAAGGCTGTGGATCGGACTGACCTATGCGGTCTTCGCGCTGCTGATCGTCGTGCCGCTCGTCAAGATCGCGACGGGCTCCCTCGAGGACGGCGTCTCGGGCCTGCTGGACGCGCTGCTGCGCCCGGAGGCGCTCCATGCGCTCATGATGACCGGCATCATCGTCGTGTTCGTCACGCTCATCAACACCGTCTTCGGCGTCATGCTGGCCATCTACCTCGTGCGGGCCGCGTGGCTGCATCCGCGGATCAAGGGGCTGCTCAACAGCATCGTCGACCTGCCCTACGCCGTCTCGCCGGTCATCGGCGGCCTCATGATCGTGCTGCTCGTCGGACCGGACACGGCGCTCGGAGCGCTGCTCGAAGGGGCGGGCATCAAGATCGTCTACGCCCTGCCGGGCATGGTCATCGCGACGCTGTTCGTCACGTTCCCGCTCATGGTGCGCGAGGTGATGCCGGTGCTGCAGGAGATCGGGAGCCAGCAGGAGGAGGCCGCGACGATGCTCGGCGCGTACTCGTGGTACACGTTCTGGAAAGTCACCTGGCCGTCGATCCGCTGGGGCGTCATCTACGGCGTCGTGCTGACGGTCGCCCGCACGCTCGGCGAGTTCGGAGCCGTGCTCGTCGTCTCCGGCAACATCATGAACCTGACGCAGACGGCGACGACGCTCGTCTATCAGGATGTAGAGAACTTCAACGTAGTGGCCGCGAACGGCGTGGCGCTCGTGCTGGCGGCATTTTCCGTCGGGCTGCTGCTGCTGATGGAATGGGCGAAAAAGCGAAAGGAAGTGCATTGACATGCATATCGAGGTCAAGGGGCTGAGCAAGTCGTTCGGCGATTTCAAGGCGGTCCAGGACGTAAGCTTCGGCATCAAGAAAGGCCATCTGATCGGCCTGCTCGGACCGAGCGGCGGCGGCAAGACGTCGATCCTGCGCATGCTCGCGGGATTGGAGGCTCCGACCGCCGGCGACATCCTTTTCCACGGCAAGCGCGTCAACGACCTGCCGCCGCAGGAGCGGGGCATCGGCTTCGTCTTCCAGAACTATGCGCTGTTCAAGCATATGACCGTGTTCGAGAACGTCGCCTTTGGCCTCAAGGTCAAGAAGCTGCCCAAGGATGCGATCCGCGAGCGCGTGCAGAGCCTGATCGAGCTGACCGGGCTCAAAGGCTTCGAGCATCGCTATCCGGCCCAGCTGTCCGGCGGCCAGCGCCAGCGGGTGGCGTTCGCCCGCGCGCTCGCGCCGGAGCCGCAGCTGCTGCTGCTCGACGAGCCGTTCGCGGCGATCGACGCCAAGATCCGCTCCGAGCTGCGCACATGGCTCAAGGAGATGATCGAGCGCGTCGGCATCACGTCGATCTTCGTCACGCATGACCAGGACGAGGCGATCGAGGTCGCCGACGAGATCATGATCATCAGCAAGGGCCGCCTGGAGCAGAAGGGCACGCCTTGGGAGATCTACAAAAATCCGGAGACGCAGTTCGTCGCCGAATTCATCGGCGAGTCGACGACGGTCGACAACGTCGCCGCGCTGCACGGCTTCGAGGAAGCGGCCGCCTGGACCGGCACGAGGGGCCTCATCCGTCCGGAGTACATCGAGATCGGCAAGCCGGGCGAGATCACGCTCGCCTCGGCGACGATGCGCGGCGTCGTGCGTCATATCCATTTCCGCGGCAGCGAGTGGATGGTCGAGCTCGAGATCGGCGACATCCGCCTCATCACCTACCGCTCGCTGGAGAAGGATGTGCTGAAGCCGGGCGATCCGGTCGACATCCTCATCCACCGCGCCTATCTGTTCAACGAATCCGACAGCTGGATCATGGAGAACAAGCTCAAAGTCGATCCGATGCCTGTCATCATCTAAGGGAGAATGCGATGCCAACGAATCGGACCCGAACCCCTTCCCTTCGCAGGGCGGGCGGGATAGCCGGCAGCCTGCTGCTTCTGCTGGGACTGCTGAGCGGATGCTCCGGATCGGCCGCCCCGAAGGCCGATCCGGCGGCTGCGCAAGGAGATGTGACGCTCGTCATCGGCGCCTACTCGGTCGTCAAGGACGTGTTCGCCGAGCTGCTGCCGAGGTTCAAGGAGCAATGGAAGGAGCAGACCGGACAGACGGTCGTCTTTCAGGAGTCGTACGAAGCGTCGGGCACGCAGGCGCGCGCGATCATCGGCGGCTTCGAGGCCGACGTCGCCGTGCTGGCGATGGAGGGCGACCTGCAGCGCATCCGCGACGCAGGGCTGATCGAGCATGACTGGCGGGAGGGGCCTTACCGGGGCAACATCACGACGTCGATCGCCGTCATCGGCACGCGCGCCGGCAACCCGCTCGGCATCCGCGGCTGGGAGGATCTGATGAAGCCCGGCGTCAAGGTGCTCTATCCGAATCCGCAGACGAGCGGCGGCGCCCAGTGGGACATCAACGCCATCTACGGGGCGGGGCTCAAGCAATCGGAGCGCGAGACGGGCCAAAAGGATCCGGCCTACGCGAAGGGCTACCTGGAGCGCGTGCATGCGAACATCGAGTCGCTCGACAAAAGCGGGCGCGCGTCGATGGCCGCGTTCGAGTATGGCGTGGGCGACGCGATCGTCACCTACGAGAACGAGCTGCTCGCCCGGATCGCCAAGGGCGTCGACTACGACATCGTCATCCCGGACGATACGATCCTGATCGAGAATCCGGCGGCCGTCGTCGACCGCAACGTCGACAAGCGCGGGACGCGCGAGGTGGCGGAGGCGTTCCTGGAATTCCTGCGCAGCGAGGAGACGCAGCGGTATCTGGGCACCCAGGGCTTCCGTCCCGTCGAGCCGCAGGCCGCAGCGGAGGCGGCAGCGAGCTATACGACTCCGCCCGGCTTGTTCGACATCCATTACCTCGGAGGCTGGCCGCAGGTCAAAAAAGAGCTGTACTCCAAGCGCGGCATCTGGTACCAGGTGCTGGCCGGCATCTGATCGCCATGGCCCCGGGCCTGGCTTGCAGAGCCCAGCCCGAGGCGAGGCTCGAACCCGCTGAACCCGCAAAAAATCCAGGCCAGCCGGAACGATTCCGGCTGGCCTGGATTTTTCATTTGCCGAAGCTCAGCTCAAGATGAACTTCTCCACGACATGGGCGACCCCGTCCTCGTTGTTGGACAGCGTGACGTAGTCGGCCAGCTCCTTGAGCGCGGGCTGCGCGTTGGCCATGGCGACGCCGAGGCCGGCCTCCATCAGCATCTCGCGGTCGTTCCAGGCGTCGCCCATGGCGATCGTCTCGTCCAGCGAGCAGCCGACATGCTCGGCCATGAAGCGCAGCGCATGGCCCTTGGTGCCTTCCTTGTGCATGAACTCCAGGTAATGCGGCTTGGACTTGGTGATGTGCATGCGGCTGCCGAGCAGCGGCTGCAGCTCCGCGGCGATGCGATCGAGCAGCGCCGGCTCGTCGATGACGAGCATCTTGAGCAGCGGCCGGCTCAGCAGCGAGCCGAAGTCCGGCTCGACGACATAAGGAATATTGGACTGGCGCGCGTAGGCCTTGACCTTGTCGTTGTCCTCGCGCACGTACAGCCGGTCGTCCACGTACAGCTGCAGATGCAGTCCCCTTTCCGTGCAGAAGCGGTCCAGCTCGGCCGCCGCATCGGCCGGCACATAGCGCTCATAGAGCACCTGGCCGTCCAGCAGCGTCTTCACGAGCGAGCCCTGGTACGTGATGATCGGCACGTTGAGCGCCAGTCCCTCGGCGACCTGGCGGGCGGAGGCGAACATCCTTCCCGTCGCGAGCGTCACCGTCACGCCGCGCTCCAGAGCGGCGGCCAGGGCGTCGCGCGTCGCGGGCGTCACCTCCAGCTCGTCGTTCAGCAGCGTGTCGTCCACATCGATTGCAATCAGCTTGTACATCGGTTTCTCTCCTGTCTCTATTCGGCCGGGCCGCGAGCTTGATCCCTCTCATTGTACCGGACGCCGGCGCAGGGCGACAAGCCGCGCCGAGCCGGCAAAATTGAACGCGCCTGCCAAATGAGATAAAGTGAAGGGATACAGAAACTGAGGCCTTCGGGCGGAAGCGGAGAGATCAGTCATGAGAGAGCGCGGAACGGCCGCTAGGCAGCGGCTGGCGACATGGTGCGTACTGGGAGCGGCGGCGGCGCTGATCGTCGGCTTCGGAGCGGGCAGGATATCGATGCTCGTCCAATACCCGGTGCTGAAGGAGAAGGTTTTCGCCAATTTTAACGCCTCCTATAAGGAAATCAACAAGGACTTCCTGTTCGGAGCCGAGCCGGAGGCGCTGCTGAACGGAGCGACCAAGGGCATGCTCGCTTCGCTCGACGATCCGTATTCGGTCTACTTGCCGGGCAGCGAGGGCCAGGACTTCGTCCAGAGCTACCAGCCGGAGTTCGTCGGCATCGGCGTGCAGGTGCGGCAGGAGGAGGGGCGTTATCTGGTCGATACTGTCATCAAGGATACGCCGGCCGAGAAGGGCGGCCTGCTGACCGGGGACGAGATCGTCCAGGTCGACGGGACTCCGGTCAAGGGCATCAGCATGGACAAGCTGGTCGCGCTGCTCCGAGGCGAGGAGGGCACGAAGGTCAAGGTGACGCTCGCCAGATCCGACGGGCCGCAGCTGACCGTAGAGCTGACGCGGGCGCCGATCCCGGTGACGACGGTGACGC
Source organism: Paenibacillus sp. B01 (assembly GCF_009649995.1). Classification (NCBI taxonomy): domain Bacteria; kingdom Bacillati; phylum Bacillota; class Bacilli; order Caryophanales; family Paenibacillaceae; genus Paenibacillus; species Paenibacillus sp. B01. The sequence continues at coordinate 1,717,046 of NZ_CP045802.1, forward strand.
ATGAGCTGCTGGAGGACGGCGTCGGCCGGATCACGATCTCCCGCTTCGCGGAATCGACGGCCAAGGAGTTCGAGACGTCGCTGAAGGCGCTGCAGGACAAGGGCATGAGCCGGCTCGTGCTCGACCTCCGCTCCAATCCGGGCGGACTGCTGACGCCGACGATCGAGATCGCGAACCGGCTCGTTCCGAAGGACAAGCTCATCCTCGAGGTCGATTACAAGGACGACAAGAAGGTGCAGAAGTACTACTCCAAGCAGAAGACGAAGCTCGAGCTGCCGATCGCGGTGCTCGTCAACGGCCAGACCGCCAGCGCCGGCGAGGTGCTCGCCGCGGCGCTGAAGGAATCGGCCGGAGCGACGGTCATCGGGACGACGACGTTCGGCAAGGGGATCGTGCAGAGCTTCGGCCAGTTCAACGACAAATCCGTGCTCAAGCTGACCGAGGCGCAGTGGAAGACGCCGAGCGGCCAGTCGATCCACAAAAAAGGCGTCGAGCCGGACGTCAAGGTGGAGCTGCCGTCCTATGCGACGCTGCCGATGCTGCCTGCGGGCGAGGAGAGCAAGCAGGGCGACTACGGCGATTACGTCAAGACGCTGCAGACGATGCTGCAGGCGCTCGGCTATCCGGCGGCGCCGGTGCCGGGCGTGTTCGGAGAGCAGACGACGGAGGCCGTGCGCGGCTTCCAGCGGGACAACGGCCTGGAGGCGACAGGCGTCGTCGGCGACAAGACGTCCCACGCGATAATGGCCAAGCTGCGCGACAAGCTGCAGCAGGAAGATCCGCAGCTGCGAGAGGCGCTCGACCAGCTGAAAAAATGACCGTAAAAAGACCGTACCGGAGGCGAATGCCCCCGGCACGGTCTTTTTACGGCTGCGACGAGCGCTATTGCTCGGTCAGGACGATCGGCCCGCCCTCCACGATCGCGATCGTATGCTCGAACTGCGCGGAGCGCTTGCCGTCCATCGTCCTGCAGGTCCAGCCGTCGGTCTCGATGAACATCTCGAGCTTGCCCTCGTTGATCATCGGCTCGATCGTCAGCACCATGCCTTCCTTGAGGCGGAAGCCCTTGCCTGGCTTGCCGACGTGAGAGAAGTTCGGCTCCTCGTGCAGCTGCCGCCCTACGCCGTGGCCGAGCAGGTCGCGCACGACCGAGAATCCGTTCTGCTCGGCATGCTTCTGCAGCGCGTGCATGACGTCGCCGATGCGGTTGCCCGGCTGGGCGAGGGAGACGCCGATGTCGAGGCATTCCTTGGTCACCTGCATCAGCTTGCGCGAGCTCTCGGGCAGCGTGCCGACCGCGTACGTCCAGGCGGAGTCGGCGATCCAGCCGTCCGCCTGGGCGACGATGTCGATCGTCGCCAGGTCGCCGTCCGCGAGCGGCGCGTCGCTCGGGAAGCCGTGCGCGATGACGTCGTTGACGGAGGCGCAGGTCGCGTATTTATAGCCGTTGTAGCCGATGGTGTAGGGGATCGCGTCCTGGCTGCGGATGTAGGCGTCGACCATCCGCTCGATCTCCATCGTCGTCACGCCGGGGCGGATCATGGCGCCGATGCGGCGATGGCACTCGGCGACGATACGGCCGGCCCGGCGCATCTGCTCGATTTCTTCTGGCGTTCGGATCGGTATGGACATGGCGGTTCCTCGCTTTCGTTGACTTGCCTCTAACGTTACTCCTCCAGCCTTGCTCCGGTCAACTGCGGGGCGGATCGCATGAAAAAGGCCGCGTCTGCGGCCCGGACTGTCCCTAGCTTTTGCGCGCTCAGCCTCTGTCCCGGCTCTCGTCCTTCGCCGGCGCGGGCTCGACCTTGCGCATATGGTCGTCGCTCAAGTAGCTTTCCCCTTTGCGGTCGCCGCGCTTGCGGCTCCACAGGATGAGCAGCACGACGACGACGATCGTCGCGATCACCCCGACATTCAGAAAGCCTCCCAAAAACAGAAATCCATTCCTTGCCGTATCGTTCATCGCCATCACCTCTTGATTTACCTTACCCTGCGCGGACTGCGGCTACTCCACGCCCAGGGGCGATATGGTACAATAATGCGACAACCCCAGCCGCTGGGCGGCTGACAGGAGGCAACCGAGAGACGATGAGCCAATCTCCCTTTAAAATGAGGTACTTGCGCGTGAAGGAAGCGGTCAAGGCGGCCGGCTTCGACAAGGCGATCTTCACCTCCCCGGCGACGATCTATTATTTGACCGGCTTCTACAGCGATCCGCACGAGCGGTTCATGGCGCTCGTGGCGGAGCCGGGAATGGACGGCTATACGCTGTTCGTACCCGCTCTCGACGAGGAGAGCGCCCGCGGAGCGGCGAGCGTGGAGCGGCTTGCGGCCGTCGGCGACACGGATCGCCCGTATGAGCTTCTGCAACGCCTTTGCGGAGCTTCCGCTGCCCGGCGGATCGGCGTCGAGAGCTCTCATCTGACGCATGCGAGCTTCGTCCGCATGGCCGCCGTCTACCCGCAGGCGGACTTCGTGGACGCCGGTCCGCTCATCATGAGCCTGAGGCTGTTCAAGTCCGCGGACGAAATCGAGCGCGTCAAGACGGCTGTCGCGCTCGCCGAGCAGGTGCTGCAGGAGGCGGTGTCCAAGGTGCGCCGCGGCGTGTCGGAGCTCGAGCTGAACGCGGAGATCGAGTACCGCATGCGGGCGCTCGGCGGCGACAGGCCGGCGTTCGAGACGAGCGTGCTCGGTGGCGTGCGCAGCGCGTTGCCGCATGGCCGCTCGAGCAGCTACCAGCTGCAGGAGAACGACTTTCTCCTGATCGACATGGGCGTGTTCAAGGATGGCTACTGCTCGGACATTACGAGGACCTTCATCCTCGGCGAAGGCTCGGCGTCGCAGCTTCGGATCTACGACGCCGTGCTTCAGGCCAACCTCGCCGGCATCGCCGCCGCACGCGCCGGCAGGCCGCTCCAGGAAGTCGACCGGGCCGCGCGGGCCGCGATCGAGAAGGAAGGATTCGGCTATTATTTCAACCACCGCACCGGCCACGGGATGGGGCTGGAGATCCACGAGCAGCCGTCCGTGCACGGAGAGAACTCGGACCCGATCCAGCACGGCATGCTGTTCACGGTCGAGCCCGGCGTCTACATTCCCGAGCTGGGCGGGGTGCGGATCGAGGACGATATCTATATCGGCGACGACGGCGAGGCGCAGGTGCTGACCTCGTATCCGAAGGAGCTGACGCGGCTTTAGGCCGGGCGCGCAGGCAAGCGCGGGACAGCATGCCAAAAGGGACGGCCCCGATAGGAGAATCGGGGCCGTCCCTTGTTGTCGGGGCGGAAAATCCGCTCCGTCTGCGGCGCAAGCGCTAGCTGTCCGCCTCGACGACGAGCGTGAAGTCGTCATAGTGGAACGCCGGGGCGACGATGCAGGTGACGAATACGGGCTCGTCGCCGAGCGGACGGGCCGTCTGCCACGCGCCGGCGGGCACGAGCGCCTGCGGCGACTGGCCGGCTGCGATGTCGAGGCCGAGGATGAGCTTCTGCTGCTCCTCCGGCTTGTCTCCGTGGCCGCCGAGCGTCAGCTCCAGCGGGCCGCCGGCGTGGAACAGCCACAGCTCGTCGGACAGCACCTTGTGCCATGCCGACTCCTCGCCGGGATGCAGCAGGAAATAGACGGAGCTGGCAGCGGCGCGCGCTCCGGAATAAGGGGCGCCAAGCACTTCATGCGGGATCTGGTAGGAAGCTTTCCACATTTCCTTGAACCAGCCGCCTTCGATATGCCGCTCCATGCCGAGCAGCCCGACATACGGCGACAGATTGGATGTTTGGGTCATGGCAGGATTCTCCTCTTCGCGTTGGACTCGCTTCACTATAGCATGCGCGCCGCGAGGATTCCAAACGCGGGCTTGTTCCCGTGGACAACTCTTCTAGACGGATGGTAGAATACGGGAAGTTTCGTATAAACCGGTACGTTCGGCTTGTACTTGAAAAGAGGGATCCCGACCATTGACCAGCTTTAAGATTCGTCCCGTCCGCTGCCTGTCCGCGCTGGCCGCGCCCGTGCTGGCTGTCGCCCTGCTCGCGTCCGGAGCCTCCCCGGCGGCGGCCCAGCCTGCCGCCGTCCAGGCGCCGGCAGCCAAGGCCGCCGCGATCTCCGTCACGCTCGACGGCAAGAAGCTGAGCCTGCAGGCTCAGCCGATCCAGAGCAAGGGCACGATCCTCGTGCCGATGAAGGATCTGTTCAAGGCGCTCGGCGCCACGGTCACCTGGGAGCCGACGACCCGCACCGTCATCGCGAGCAGCGGCGGCTATCTGACGCTGACGCTCCAGATCGGCGCCTCCCACGCGGCGGTCAACGGCAAGAGCGTCAAGCTCGACGCGCCGGCGACGGTGCGCTCCGGCGTGACGTACGTGCCGATCCGCTTCGTCTCGGAGGCGTTCGGCGCCGCCGTCCGCTGGGATGCCGCCGCGCGCGTCGTGCGCATCCAATCCGAGGAGGCGCAGTTCGAGGAGCGGCTTCAGCGGGAAGAAAAGGCCCGCGAGGCGCGCCGCCTGACGACCGCCCAGATCGTCGCGAAGAACGACGACAGCGTCGTTCTCATCCAGACCGACTACGGGCAGGGCAGCGGCGTCGTCGTCGGCGACCGCTACGTGCTGACGAACCTGCATGTGATGCAGGACGCCAAGTCCGGCTTCGTCAAGACCAACGACGGCCGCTCGCTGCCGATCGTCGGCGTTGCCGCCTACGACGAGAAGGTCGATCTGGCGATCGTGCTGACCAAGGATGAGCTCGATCTCGATCCCGTGACCTTCGGCAGCTTCGACGACATGCAGAAGGGCGATCCGGTCGTCGCCATCGGCAGTCCGCTCGGCGTCCAGAACACGGTGTCCGTCGGCGTCGTCAGCAACTTCGGCTACGATGGCGGCAGCATCTATTACCAGATCAGCGCCCCGATCGACCACGGCAGCTCCGGCGGCGGCCTGTTCAACCAGTACGGCGAGCTGATCGGCCTGACGACGTCCGGCTACGAGGATACGGCGGCCGACCTCAACTTCGCCGTGGCGTCCGAGGATGCGGTGGAGCTGATCCGAACCGCCGCCATCGATCCGGCCAAGGTCGGCTTCCTGAAGCCGACGCTGCCGGAGACGCTCGTCGGCGCGCCCGAGGGCGAGATCGCGAGCCTGCTGGCCAAGCAGTTCGACAGCGTGTCGGCGAGCGACGGCGAGCTGAAGCTCAAGGGCTGGACCGCAAAGCGGGACGCGGACGGCTGGCTGCAGCTGTCGGCGGACATCGACACCGATTTTTATGACTACTACGGGTCGAAGATGCAGAAGAACCTGCAGATCTGGGCGGCCAATACGGCGCATGAGCTGCATCGGATGCTGCCAAAGGACAAGATCCGGCTGAACCTGTTCTATTCCAAAAAAGTCGGCTTCGAGCCTCGCGACTATGAGGCCGGCGCCGTCTCCGCGCTGCCGGACGGCAAGTGGCAGGTGCGGTATTCGATTCTCGACGTGCAGTTCCAGGACGAGCTGCTGATCCGCCTTCACCCTTGACTTCTTGACTTGCAGCACTTATTTTTCTTTCAGCCGCCCGGGACTTCCCGGGCGGCTGTTTCTTTTCGGCGAGGATTGCGGTATCATGAACGTTGATTTGAAGGAGGTTGCCGTCATGAACGTCGTTCTAGCCACGCTGAACGCGAAATATATCCATACCTCGCTCGCCTTGCGCTGCTTGAAGGCTTACTGCGAGAAGGACTTCCCGATCGAGATCGCGGAATATACGATCAAGGATCCCGTCATGAACATCGTCTCGGACCTGTACGCCAAGCAGCCGCAGGTCATCGGCTTTTCCGTCTACATCTGGAACATCGAGGAGACGATCAAGGTGATCCGCGTCCTGCGCAAGATCATGCCGGACGTGCGCATCGTCATGGGCGGTCCCGAGGTCAGCTACGACACGGGCGAGTGGCTGGACAAGCTGCCCGAGGTCGACTTCATCATCCACGGCGAAGGCGAGGAGACGCTCCATCATCTGCTGCAGGAGATCGCGGGCGAGGGCAAGTACCATCTCGTCTTCGGTGCGGCTTACCGGCGCGTGAAGAACGGCGCGCAGGAGACGGTCGTCAACCCGCCGCGGCCGAAGCTGAACCTGGCGGAGCTGCCTAGCCCTCATCGCTTCCCCGAGGATCGGGAGTCGCTCGCGAACCGCGTCGTATACTTCGAGACGAGCCGGGGCTGTCCGTTCAGCTGCTCGTTCTGCCTGTCGAGCATCGAGGTCGGGGTGCGGTACTTCGACATCGAGCGGACCAAGGCGGACCTGCTCTATCTGATCGAGGCAGGAGCGAAGACGATCAAGTTCGTCGACCGCACGTTCAACATCAAGCGCGACTACGCGCTGGAGATGTTCAAGTTCCTGATCGAGAACCACGGCGGCTGCGTGTTCCAGTTCGAGATCACGGCCGACATCATGCGGCCGGAGGTGCTCGATTATTTGGCGGAGCACGCTCCGCCGGGCATCTTCCGCTTCGAGATCGGCGTGCAGTCGACCAACGACGTCACCAACCTGGCGGTCGAGCGCCGTCAAAACTGGAACAAGCTCGTGCGCACGGTGACCAAGGTTAAGGACTCCGGCAAGATCGACCAGCATCTCGACCTCATCGCCGGCCTGCCTCATGAGGACTACGACACGTTCCGCAAGACGTTCAACGACGTGTTCGCGCTGCGGCCGGAGGAGCTGCAGCTCGGCTTCCTCAAGATGCTGCGCGGAACGGGGCTGCGGCGCGACGCGGACAAGTACGGCTATGTGTACGCCGATCAGGCGCCGTACGAGATTCTCGGCAACAGCCTCATGCCGTTCTCGGATCTGATCCGCATCAAGCGGGTCGAGGATGTCCTGGAAAAATATTGGAACGCGCATCGCATGGATCATACGCTGCTCCATCTGATCGACCGCGTCTTCGGGTCAGCGTTCGACTTCTTCCAGCGGTTCGGCGACTTCTGGGAGCGCCAGGGCTGGGAGCGGATCGGCCATCAGCTGGAGGACCTGTTCGCGCGGCTGCGGGCTTTCCTGCTCTCGGACGAGGCGCCGCGCGGCATGGAGCTGGACGTCGTGCTCGGCCTGATGAAGCTGGATTATTTCCTGGGCCATAACCACAAGCCGCGCAAGGTGTGGTGGGAGTTCGGCATGGACAAGTCCGAGCTGGCGGGCTGGATGAAGCGGCTCGCGGATGCGCCGGAGGAGGCGGGAGCGGAGTTCGCGCGGATCGGCCTCGGCGAAAAGGAGCTGCAGAAGCACGCGGTCGTGGAGCGGCTGCCGTTCGACCTGGAGCGCTATCTGCACGACGGCTCGCTCAGCCGCGAAGCGGAGACGCTGCTCGTCGTCCTGTACGGGACGGAGGGCAAGCGGGGAGGGCGCGCGTTCAGCCTGCGGCTCCCTCGCAGGACGGCTGCGGCTCTGTAGCGCCTGCTCGGCATTCGAGCGAGCTGGATATATAAAAAAAGCGTGCCGGATATCCATCCGGCACGCTTTTTGGCATGCATTCGCAAAAGCTTATGGCACGAGGCTGCGCAGCACGGTCAGCTCGCCGTCCAGCGTGCAGGAGCCGAGCGTCGCCGGCAGCAGGAAGCATTCGCCGGCTTTGACCTCCTGCGACTGCCCGTCGCCCCAGGCGATGGAGCCGGAGCCTTCCGCGATGACGAGGATGACGAAGCTGTCCGGCGATACGGTCAGCTCCCACGGACCGCGCACGACGCCTTTGTCGACGAGGAAGTAGGGGGACTCGGCGATCGTCAGCCAGCTGCCCGGCTGCGCGCCGTCCGTCGTCATGCGCGTCGCTCCGGCGCCTTCGTAGGCGATGACGTTGAGCGAGTCCTCGACATGAAGCTCGCGCAGCTGGCCGTCCAGGCCTGGGCGCTTGTAGTCGTAGACGCGGTACGTCGTATCCGAGTTCTGCTGGATCTCCGCGACGACGACGCCGGCGCACAGCGCATGCACGGTGCCGGCCGGGATGTAGAACGCGTCGCCCGCCTTCACCTCGACCTCCTGCATCGTCTCCATGACGCGGTCCTCGTCGATCGCCTGCCGCAGGGCGGCGCGGTCGACCCCGTCCTTGAGGCCGTAGATGATTTTGGCGCCCGGCTTGGCGTCGAGAATGTACCACATCTCCGTCTTGCCGAGCTCGCCGGCCGGCAGTCCTTCGTAGGCGTCGGTCGGATGCACCTGCACCGACAGGTCGTCGTTGCAGTCGAGCAGCTTGATGAGCAGCGGGAAGCGGCCGTTCTTCTCGGAAAAGCCCTTGCTGCCGAACCATTCGCGACCGTAGCGCTCGCGGATCTCGTCGAGGCCGAGGCCGTCCAGCGGTCCGCCGAGCACGGTGGTCGTGCCGTTCGGATGATCGCCGATCATCCAGCCTTCGCCGATGTGGCCGTCGGGCAGCTCCAGGCCGAACTGCTCCAGGGCGCGGCCGCCCCAGACGCGTTCCTTCATTTCAGGCTTGAATTTAAGCGGGTATGGTGCGAGTGTCATCTCTATTTCCACTCCTATTCGAAAGATATGTAAAGGATGATTGCCGACAGGACGGGAGGCCGTCAGGCGGTAGGAGCCTGTCCCGGCTGGAACAGCTCGAGCAGCTCGCCGTCCGGTCCGTAGAAGAAGAAGTAGCGCGCGCCGTTCGGCAGCGTCGTCAGCTCGGTGTCGCGCAGCGGAACGCCGAGCCGCTTGATGCGCTCGAACTCTTCCTCGACGTTGTCGACGGTGAAGGCGATATGATGCGTCTTGCCCTCGGCCGGCAGATCGGAGTCATAGCCCTCGATCAGCTCCAGCTCCGTCTCCTCGGAGCCGGGGAAGCGCAGGAAGGCGAGGCGGATTACGCCGTTCGTGTGCGGCAGCGTGTACGTATGCTCCATGCCGAGCACCTGCTTGTAAAAGTCGATCGAAGCCTCCAGATGCGCCGTCATGACGCCGACATGCTCCAGCTTGCGGATAGCCATTTGATATTTCCTCCTTTTAATGGAATGAACTCGGCTCGGACGAGCCGGTCGGCGAAGCTTTTTTCTCGATGCCGAGCGCGTAGGGCGCGGACGGCTTCTGCACGAGCCGATAGACGGCCGCCTGCGCCGATTCCGCCGGCAGGCCGGCCGCCCAGCGCATCACCTCGTCCGCTTCCTCGGCGCCGCCGGGGTGGCCGGGATAGAGGACGCAGGCGAGGATGCCGCCGGGGCGAAGGACGCGGAGCGCGGCCTCCAGCGCCGGCAGCGTCGTCTGCGGCGTCGTGATGAGGCTCGTATCCTCGGAGCCCGGCAAGTAGCCGAGATTGAACAGCACGGCCGCGATCCGGCCGCGGAGCTCCGGCGGCACGGCCGTCTCCAGCTCGCCGTGCGACTGCAGCAGCAGGGAGGTGGCCGCAGGCAGACGGCCGGCTGCCTGCAGCGGCTCGAGCCGCTCGCGCGTGCGCCGCAGCGCCTCCTCCTGCACGTCGAAGCCGATCAGCGAGCCGCGCGGTCCGACGAGCTCCGCGAGGAAGCGCGCGTCGACGCCGCCGCCAAGCGTGGCGTCGATGACCGCGTCGCCGGGCTGGACGCGCTGGCGCACCCAGCCATGCGCCATGCCGATGACAGAGAGCAGGCCCATCAGCTCCGCTCCCCCGGCTCGCAGCCCGGCGCGTCCTGCGCTGCCGCCCTCATCAGGGCGGCGTACTTGGCGGCGGACAGCTTGCGGCCCGGCTTGGTCAGCGCCGGCGCGTGCTCCGGCTCCGGCAGCAGGCCGGGAGCGGCAGGCTGCCAGAGCCGTCCCTGCCAGGTGCCGCGGCGGGAGAGCTCGTCGTCGAACGCGTTCAGCACTTCCCATTTGCGCAGGCTCCAGGTCGGTCCGATCAGCAGCTCGCGCGGCGCGTCGCCGGTGAGTCGGTGCACGATCATCTCCGGCGGCAGCAGCTCCAGCGTGTCGACGACGAGCTGGACGTACTCGTCCATTTCCAGGAAGCGCAGCAGTCCGTCCTCGTACTGCTTGACCATCGGCGTCTTGCGCATGAGATGGAGCAGATGGATCTTGATGCCCTGCACGTCCATCGCCGCGACGGCGCGGCCGGTGTCCAGCATCATCTCATGCGTCTCCTGCGGCAGGCCGTAGATGATATGGGCGCAGACGCGGATGCCGCGCTCGCGCAGGCGCCGCACCGCGTCGAGGTAGCAGGCGGTGTCGTGGGCGCGGTTGATGAGGTCCGAGGTCGACTCGTGGATCGTCTGCAGCCCCATTTCGATCCAGAGGTAGGTGCGCTCGTTCAGCTCGGCGAGATAGTCGACGACATCGTCGGGCAGGCAGTCCGGCCGCGTCGCGATCGAGAGGCCGACGACGCCCGGCTGCGCCAGGATCGCTTCATAATAGAGGCGCAGCTCCTCGACCGGCGCGTACGTATTGGTGTAGGCCTGGAAATACCCGATGTAGCGGGCGTCGGGCCATTTGAGATGCTGGCGGTCGCGAATTGTATCGAACTGCTGGATGAGGTCGTCCCGGCGGCTGCCGGCGAAGTCTCCCGAGCCGCGCGCGCTGCAGAACGTGCAGCCGCCCGTCGCGACGGCACCGTCGCGGTTCGGGCAGGTGAAGCCGGCGTCCAGCATCACCTTGAATACCTTGCCGCCGAACTGCTCTCTCATCTCGTAATTCCAGGTATGGAACCGCTTGTCTCCCCACAGGAGCGGGGAAGAGGCGGATGGCGTTGCAGCTTGCATGTCGGCTCCTTTCAAAAACGCTCGGATTCGGCGGTCGGACGGCCGCAGCCGCCCGCCGCGTCGGGTTGCTACCATCATACCCGAATTTCGCTTCCGCGCCAAAGGTCTCCGGGCATGCAGGTCTGCGGCCCGAGGTGGACAAGCTGGAAAAAATAAATAATGAAAGCGCTTATTTTGGGCTTGATAAACCTTACATGATGTGTTAAATTGAAGAGGAAAGAAATCAATTAAATCAAGGGTTTTTCATCACTTGAACGCTGCCGCGACCCTGATTTTCATAAGCGCCCGATCTCCTGGGAATGCTGTAAAAAAATCCATGAGGTGATGAACATGAACACGGTGAAAATTCCGCAAGGCGACAGCAAGGTCACGATCGAGCTCACGGTCAAGGAACTGATGGCCCTCGCCGGAATTCGGTTCCACGGCAATCACCGCCTTGAAATCGAGGCCCGCCGCAAGCTGAACCATGTGCTGTCCGAGACGTACGAGCTGGAGCAGCCGATCCCCTATCAGATGCTGAACTAGCATCCACTCTTTCGAACCGAGCGGTTTCCGCGGCAGGCACAGCCTCCCGGAGCCGCTTTTTCTTTACAAGCGGAGCTGTCTTAGGCACAATAGGACGGTAGAGTCTGCTTAGGCCGACGGCCGAGGCTATTGGAGGAATAATCGAATCATGCGCTTGAGAGGAAGAAAAGGCATCCGCGAGGAGCTGGAGGCGCTGCCGCGCCTCGTCGTGCTCGATGCCGAGAAGCATAAAGGCAAGTGGAAGGAATTTTTCGGCAACGACAAGCCGATCCATGTGGAGCTGGGCATGGGCAAGGGCAAGTTCATCAGCCAGCACAGCGTGCGCAACCCGGACGTGAACTACATCGGCGTGGACATGTACGACGAGCTGATCCGCCGCGCGAGCGAAAAGGCGCTGCTGGCGAGGGAGGAGCTCGGCCTGGAGGGCTACCCGCCGAATCTGGCGCTGCTGCGCGCCAACATCGAGAACATCTCGGATATGTTCGCCCCCGGCGAGCTGGAGCGGATCTACCTGAACTTCAGCGATCCGTGGCCGAAGTCCAAGCATGCGCGCCGGCGGCTGTCGCATCCGCGCTTTTTGGAGCAGTACGCGGTAATTCTCAATGAATACGGCGAGATCCATCAGAAGACGGATTCGCGGCTGCTGTTCGAGTTCTCGCTCAACAGCTACGCCGAGACGGAGATGCAGATGCGCGCCATCTCGCTCGACCTGCATCGCGACGAGGTGCGGGACGATCTGGTGCTCACCGAGTACGAAAGCAAATTCATCCAGCAAGGGCTGCCGATCCACCGCTGCGAGGTCGTCGTCGGAGCTTCCGCGCTCGCCGCATACCGCGACGAGAAGAACGCCCGCCGCAGCCGCGAGGCGGCCAAGGAGCGCGAGGACCTGGAAAAGGCCAAGCTTCACGGCTCCCAGGCGTGAGCCTGCCGCCGCAGCGGACCTGATAACGAAAGCGAACCGCCCGCCGTTCCCTTGCAAGGGGACGGCGGGCGGTTCGCTGCGCTGCCTCCGGCAGCGGCAGCCTGTCCGCCGCGAGCGGCCTAGCTGCCGATGAACGAGATGGCCAGCAGCGCGGTCAACGTGCCGAGCAGCGCTCCGGCGCCGACGTCGGACGGGTAATGAAGTCCCAGGTACATCCGGGACCATCCGACCGAACCGGCGATCAGCGCGGCGGCAGCGACGATGAGCGGCAGCCAGGCGGGCAGCTCGGAAGCGGCAGCGTACGACAACGGGACGATCCAGGCGAAAACCGCTGTCGTATGGCCGGAGGGAAAGGAGGAGTCCGCCAGCGGGCTTTTGCCCGTGCGGACGCCTTCGATCGCCTGGTAGGGCCGCAGCCGCTTGAGCGTGCGCTTGACGACGGCGACCGGAATATGGCTGACGACGACCGCCGCGAGGCTCTGCCAGCCGGCGAGCTCCCAAGCTCCTTCGCCGAGCAGCAAGAGCAGCAGGGAGGCGCTCAGCGTGAACGTCGCTCCGCCCATATGCGTCACGGTCGACAGCCAGCGCCTCACGACGGCGCCGAGCCTCGCTCCCGCAGGGCCGCGGTTCAGCCAAAGCAGCAGCCTTCGCTCCTTCATGCGGAGCCAGCCGATGAACATCGCCACTCCTCCCGTCGGTTTGGTATTCTGTACCCCTATCATAACCTTCCGCGTGCGATCTGAATATGTCGCAGCTTCATTCTAAAGCAGATTTGTTAGGGCTGAATGAAGCGAAAGCCGTTTTAGGTTTCGCGGGCGTGGTAATGATGGGAGGAAGGACGCATCCGCTGGCGGATGCGTCCTTGAAGCGAAACCCGTCGTTCACCGGATTGTCACCGCCTTTTGTCGGACCTTGGAGAACTTTTCGAGGCGGTCGCTCGTCGGTAAGGACGAAAGCATCAAAACGCCAGCAAATGAATGGAAGAAGCGGTTAGCGCAAGCAAATGAGGGCATCCTAGTCTTTAATGCTCGTTGCAAGCGTTTTTCCCCTTGCTTTGAGCCGAAACGAAGGGGATTCGCCTTTTGACAAAGCTACGGGTTCCGTGGAAAATCAAAAGGGCCGTTTCCAGAAAAGCTGACATTAAAAAAACCAACACAGAGAGAAAAGAGCCCGCAGCATGTACAGAGAGAATATTAAAATCGGGGTCTCAAGGGGGCAACACAAATGATCGCGAGTTCCATCATGATCGCATTGCAAATTTTCCTGGCATTCGTCGGAATCTATCAGTTCGGCTTGGCGTTGTTCGGCATCGTCCGCAAGAAAAAGACGATCCGGCACAAGCCGCAGAAATCGTTCGCCATTCTTGTCGCGGCCCACAACGAAGAGAAGGTCGTCGGCGCGCTGATCGAGAACCTGAACCGCCTGGATTATCCGAAAGAGCTGTACGACGTGTTCGTCATCTGCGACAACTGCACGGACGGCACGGCCGACATCTCCCGCAGCATGGGCGCGCACGCTTGCGAGCGGTTCAACAACCAGCTCAAAGGCAAGGGCTACGCCATCGAATGGATGCTGAAGGAGCTGTGGGCGATGCCCAAGCAGTACGACGCCGTCGTCATGTTCGACGCGGACAATCTGGTGAACACCGATTTCCTCATCCACATGAACAATGACCTGTGCAATGGCCATCAAGTCATCCAGGGCTACCTCGATACGAAAAATCCGGACGACTCCTGGGTCACGGCATCCTACGGCATTACCTACTGGTACTGCAACCGCCTCTGGCAGCTGTCGCGCCGCAACCTCGGCATGGCGAACTTCCTCGGAGGCACCGGCATGTGCTTCGAAAGCGGCCTGCTGAAGGAAATGGGCTGGGGCGCGACGAGCCTCGTCGAGGACCTGGAGTTCTCCATGCGCTGCGTGCAGCGCGGCGTGCATCCGGTGCTCAACTACGAGGCCAAGGTGTACGACGAGAAGCCGGTCTCCTTCCGCGCCTCGGCGCGCCAGCGCCTGCGCTGGATGCAGGGCCACTTCACCGTCGCCCGCCAGTATTTCTTCCCGCTGCTCTGGGCCAGCATCAAGGAGCGCAATTTCGTCAAGTTCGATGCGGCGCTGTACTCGTTCTCGGTCTACAGCACGCTGCTCGGCTTCGTCGGCACCGTCGTCATCTGGATCGATTACGTGCTGCCGGCAGACAATGTGTTCTCGTCGATCTATGCGTATCTTCCATTCTGGGTGCCGGCCGTCGCGCTCGCGTCCGCCGCGCTTATGTTCCCGCTCGTCATGGCGCTTGAAGGGATCAAGTCCGGCAAGATGTACGCCCATCTGCTGTCGATGATCGTCTTCCAGCTCAGCTGGCTGCCGATCACGTTCTATGCGTTCTTCACGCAGAACAACAAGCAATGGAGCCATACGCAGCATACGCGCGTCATCCGCCTGGAGGAAGTGCAGAGCAAGCAGGCTTCGTAGGGCGGTTGACAGGCAGCTCGTCGTCATGGTACATTAGTTCAAGTGTTCTTGATTTCATGCAATTTACAACGACATATTCGCACAAGCAGGAGCGCCCGCTTCTCACCTGACCGACGCCGTCGGCTGGTATGCGATACGCAATATGGCCGCCTTCCCTCCTTGCGGAGAGAGGACGGATCTACTACGGCGTCTCACGCGGGTCCTGCTCCAGGACCCGCTTTTGCTTTTTATAGAGCATTCACGCGCGCAACACCAATCCCATTCGGAGGTGGACGATTATTAGCCGAGATCACCAAATCAACGACGACATCCGGGCGAGGGAAGTACGCCTGGTCGGACCCGAGAGCGAGCAGCTTGGCATCAAGCCGATCCGCGAGGCGCTGCAGATGGCCATCGATGCCAACATGGATCTGGTCAACATCGCTCCTCAAGCGAAGCCGCCGGTATGCCGCATCATGGACTACGGCAAGTTCCGCTACGAGCAGCAGAAGAAGGAGAAGGAAGCCCGCAAAAACCAGAAGATCGTCGATCTGAAGGAAGTGTGGTTCCGCTCCAACATCGACGAGCATGATTATCAGACCAAGCTCCGCAACGTCATCAAGTTCCTTGGCGAAGGCGACAAGGTCAAAGCCTCCGTCCGCTACCGCGGACGCGAGATCGCGCATGCGGCGGTCGGCCAGCGCATTCTGGAGCGTCTCCAGACCGAAGTGGCCGACATCTGCAACGTCGAGCGTGTGCCGAAACTGGAAGGACGCAGCATGATCATGATTTTGGCACCGAAGAACAACAATTGATTTTCATTTATTCAAGGAGGATAACGACATGCCTAAGATGAAAACCCACAGCAGTCTGAAAGACCGCTTCAAGATCACGGGAACGGGCAAGGTAAAGCGCTACAAGGCGTACCGCAACCACCTGCTCTCCCATAAATCGGGCCGCACGAAGCGCGTTCTGGCTACCCAGCCGAACATGGCTGCCGGCGACGTAAGCCGTCTGGCTCAAGGCCTCGCGCAACTGAAATAGCATTTCCCTGAGATTTATTTGATTAGAACCTACAGGAGGGTATTATCATGGCAAGAGTAAAAGGCGGATTCGTTCGCGCCCGTCGCCGCAAACGGATTCTTAAGCTCGCAAAGGGTTACTTCGGTTCCAAGCATCGCCTGTTTAAAACCGCAAAGGAGCAGGTCAACAAATCCCTGCTGTACGCGTACCGCGACCGTCGCCAACGGAAGCGCGACTTCCGCAAGCTGTGGATCGTCCGCATCAACGCCGCTGCGCGTCTGAACGGCCTGTCCTACAGCAAATTCATGTTCGGCCTGAAGCAAGCCGGCGTCGAAGTGAACCGCAAGGTTCTTGCCGACCTGGCCGTGAACGACATCGGCTCGTTCAACAGCCTGGCTGACGTGGCCAAGCAAAAGCTGAACGCCTAGCATCAAAAGGCTGTTCCCGTCATGCAGATGACAGGGAGCAGCCTTTTTTTGCGTTCATGCGGACATCCGTACAGCCGGGACGGCCGCCGGGAGAATAAGCTGGAAGGAACGGAAAGGAGGAATCATGTTGTCTAACGTCTCCAAGCAGCAAGTGCAGGCACTCATCGGCCAGACGGTCGAGGTCAAGATGAAGGACGGCTCGGTCGTAACGGGCAAGCTGGAAAAGCTGAACGGCGACAAGCTCTATGTGCGCGTTCAGGAGCAAGCCGGCAAGGCGGGCACCCGCGCCTTCATCTTGCCGCTGGCGCTGTTCTCCGTCCTTGCGATCGGCCTCGCTCCTTTCGGCGCTTATGGCGGGGGCTTCGGCGGCCCCTACGGACCGGGACCCGGCCCTTACGGCCCTTATGGACCGGGACCGGGCGGCCCTGGAGGTCCTTACGGCCCTTACGGTCCGGGCTGCTGCCCTCCAGTCGGACCGAAAGGGTTCTACTGACCTTCGGATCGCAGCGGCTTCGTCCACTGCGTCACCTTCAGATCGGGAAAATGGCGCACCGGCTCGTAGCCCTCGCGAGCGTAGAACCGGCGCGCCTTTTCGTTGACGTCGTCGACGAACAGCACGGCCATGAGCGACCCGCCCAGCGTTCCTTCGCGCTCGGCGCGGCGCATGAGCTCCAGGCCGATGCCGTGCTTGCGGCTGGCCGGATCGACCACGAGCATGTCGATGTGGAGCAGCGAGTGAATCTGGCCGAAATGGACGAAGCCGAGCGGGGGGCCGCCTTCGGGAGCGGCGACGATCGTGCGGCCGCTGTCGAAGCGGTCCGGCAATTCGGCAAGCACGGCGGGATCGTCGGGACTGACCGTATGGGACATCGGCATCAGCTCGGTGCGGATGAGGCGGATCAGCGTCGGCAGATCGTCCGGGCGATGCCCGCGATAGCGGATTTGGCGCATGCGGGAGACTCCTTCCGACGGGCCGGCGGAGCGCTTCCGCATGAGGCGGAGCGGGCATCCGCCGCGGCCGTCTCCACAGTCTATGCCGAAGCGGGGCCGGTTGCGAAGCGATTCGTTTTCCGGCCTCGTACATAACTTTTCCTGCAGCCGCGTAATCTAAGTATTGACGGATGATAAGCTCAAACCTATAATAAGGTCTAAGCTAATACCCGAACAGCAATGAAGAGGACGAAGTGTTAAGGGCTCTACTGTCCAGAGAGCGACGGATTCGCTGCAACCGCCGCCAGCATCCCTTTCCAACGAGCTCACCTCGGAGCTGTTTTCCTGAACGAAGCGCCCTTGCGCTTTCATTAGGGAGAATCGCCTGGCATGCGTTAACCTGCCGAAGTAGGACCGATGAGGCATGCATCTCGCGTCTTACTTCTTGAGACTCCGCATCGCGAGATGCGGCGTAAACCTGGGTGGTACCACGGAAGATCAACCTTTCGTCCCTATGCTTCGGCATAGAGGGCGAAAGGTTTTTTTGATTCAGCCAATACGATAGGGGCGAAGGCGGACCGTCGACACCGCCGCCGTCACGAAGGGAGGATCACATGATGGTGATGCAAGGCGAAGCAGTGCGCTCCAAGGAAGAGATCATGGATAGAATGAGGAAGCCGGAAGTGGTGAGCGGCTCTGAAATGCTGCTCCGCAGCCTGGTGCTCGAGGGCGTGGAATGTGTATTCGGCTACCCGGGCGGCGCGGTGCTGTTCATCTACGACGCCATGCACGGCTTCAAGGACTTCAACCACGTGCTGACCCGCCACGAGCAAGGCGCGATCCATGCGGCGGACGGCTATGCGAGAGCTTCCGGCAAGGTCGGCGTCTGCATCGCGACCTCCGGGCCGGGAGCGACGAACCTCGTCACCGGCATCGCGACCGCGTTCATGGACAGCGTGCCGCTCGTCGTCATTACGGGCAACGTCGCGACGAGCTTCATCGGCACGGACGCGTTCCAGGAAGCGGACATCACCGGCATCACGATGCCGATCACGAAGCACAGTTATCTCGTGCGGGACGTCGAGGACCTGCCGCGCGTCATCCACGAGGCGTTCCACATCGCGAACAGCGGCCGCAAAGGCCCGGTCCTGATCGACATCCCGAAGGATGTCTCGGCGGCCAAGGCGCTGTTCAAGCCGGTGACGGACGTGAGCATCCGCGGCTACAATCCGACCGTCACGCCGCGCAAGCCGCAGCTCGACAAGCTCGTCCGGGCGATCGCCGAAGCGGAGCGTCCGCTCATCCTCGCCGGCGGCGGCGTCGTCTACTCGGGCGGCCATGAGGAGCTGCTGGAATTCGCGGTCAAGACGGGCATTCCGGTCACGACGACGCTGCTCGGCCTCGGCGGCTTCCCGAGCGGCAACGAGCTATGGGTCGGCATGCCGGGCATGCACGGAGCGTACGCCTCCAACAAGGCGATCCAGGAGAGCGACCTGCTCATCAACATCGGCGCCCGCTTCGACGACCGCGTGACGATGAAGCTGGACGGCTTCGCGTCCAAGGCCAAGATCGTGCACATCGACATCGATCCGGCCGAGATCGGCAAAAACGTGCCGACGGACATCCCGATCGTCGGCGACGTCAAGACGACGCTCGGCCTGCTTAACCAGGAGGTCGGCTTTGCCGACAAGGCGGACGCCTGGCGCGCCCAGATCCGGCAATGGAAGCAGGACCAGCCGCTGCGGTACGTCGATTCCGACACCGAGCTCAAGCCGCAGTGGGTCATCGGCATGATCCACGATACGACCGAGGGCAACGCGATCGTCACGACGGACGTCGGCCAGCATCAGATGTGGGCGGCGCAGTACTACCGCTTCAACCAGCCGCGCTCCTGGATCACCTCCGGCGGCCTCGGCACGATGGGCTTCGGCTTCCCGTCCGCGATCGGCGCGCAGATGGCGCACCCGGACCGGCTCGTCGTCAGCATCAACGGCGACGGCGGCATGCAGATGTGCGCCCAGGAGCTGGCGATCTGCGCGATCAACAACATTCCGGTCAAGGTCGCGATCATCAACAACCAGGTGCTCGGCATGGTGCGCCAGTGGCAGGAGATCATCTACGACAACCGCTACAGCCACATCGACCTGGCCGGCAGCCCCGACTTCGTCAAGCTGGCCGAGGCGTACGGCGTCAAAGGCTTCCGCGCGACGAACAAGCAGGAGGCGGAGGCGGCCTGGAAAGAAGCGCTTGCCCATCCGGGTCCGGCAGTCGTGGAATTCGTCGTCCGCAAAGGCGAGAACGTCTACCCGATGGTCACCCAGGGCAACACGATCGACGTCATGCTGATGGGGGATGAACAATGAACCAGAGATATACGATCGCCGTCCTCGTGAACAACCAGCCGGGCGTGCTGCAGCGCGTGGCTGGCCTGTTCGGACGGAGAGGCTTCAACATCGAGAGCATCACGGTCGGCGCCAGCGAGGAAGCGGGCCTCTCCCGCATGGTCATCGTCACGGAAGGCGACGAGAAGGTGCTGGAGCAAGTGTCCAAGCAGCTGTACAAGCTGATCGACGTCATCAAGGTCGTCGACGTGAGCGGCAGCCCGATGGTCGCCCGCGAGCTGGCGCTGATCAAGGTCAACGCCGAGCCGGCAGCCCGTCCGGAAATTCTCGGCGTCGTCGAGACGTTCCGCGCCGCGGTCGTCGACATCGGACCGAGCTCGCTGATCGTGCAGGCGGTCGGAGGGACCGACAAGATCGACGCGATGATCGAGCTGCTGCGTCCATACGGCATCCGGGAGCTTTCCCGCACCGGCGTGACGGCCATGAACCGCGGCACCGTCCGCTCCTGATTCGCTCCGCGCCAGGAGCCAGACGATGCGCCGCCGGACTGTAGCGCGAATTTTCGGATAAGTTCGACAACGAATCTATAAGGCTATTGTTTTTACCTATAACACCTCAAAAACCCGCTTTGAGCGGGAGTTTAAGGAAGGCAGACGAGCCGCTCCCCGCTCGAGCTTTAACGCGCTGTCTCTTTAAACACCCGCTCAAAGGGGTTCCAATCCAAAGGAGGCATCATCTCATCATGGCAGTTAAATTGTTCTATGAAAACGACGCGGATCTCAGCGTTCTCCAAGGCAAGACGGTAGCAGTCATCGGTTACGGCAGCCAAGGCCATGCTCAAGCGCAAAACCTGCGCGACAGCGGCGTGAAGGTCGTCATCGGCCTGCGCGAAGGCAAGTCCGCCGACAAAGCCCGCAACGACGGCTTCGAGGTGCTGACCGTCGCCGACGCGACCCGCAAGGCGGACGTTGTCCAGATCCTCATGCCGGACGAGACGCAAGCCCAGGTGTACAACGATGAGATCGCCCCGAACCTCAAAAAAGGCGCCGCTCTCATGTTCTCCCACGGCTTCAACGTGCACTTCGGCCAAATCGTGCCGAGCAAGGACACGGACGTGCTGCTCGTCGCTCCGAAATCGCCGGGCCACATGGTGCGCCGCACGTATGTCGAAGGCTTCGGCGTTCCCGGCCTGATCGCGGTCGAGCAGGACGCGACGGGCAATGCCCAGGCGATCGGCCTCGCTTACGCGAAGGGCATCGGCTGCACCCGTGCCGGAGTATTCGAGACTTCGTTCCGCGAAGAGACCGAGACCGACCTGTTCGGCGAGCAGGCTGTCCTTTGCGGCGGCACGTCCGCGCTCGTCAAAGCCGGCTTCGAAACGCTGGTGGAAGCGGGCTACGCGCCGGAGATGGCGTACTTCGAATGTCTCCATGAGCTGAAGCTGATCGTCGACCTGATGTACGAAGGCGGACTGGCGTCGATGCGCGACTCCATCTCCAACACGGCCGAGTACGGCGATTATGTCACTGGCCCGCGCATCGTGACCGACGAGACGAAAAAAGCGATGAAGGAAGTGCTCTCCGACATCCAGCAAGGCAAGTTCGCCCGCGACTTCATCCTCGAGAACAAGTCCGGCCGCGCCATGCTGACGGCGACCCGCCGCAACGAAGCCGAGCATCCGATCGAGAAGACGGGCGCGCAGCTGCGCGAGCTGATGCACTGGATCAAGAAGTAAGACGAGTCAAGCAGCACGGCAGCGCGCTTCTTCCACCTGGAATGAGGCGCGTTTGCCGCTTCATAAGCTAAACAATCCTACCGAACGGAGGTGCCGGCTTGCGCAAGATCTATATTTTCGATACAACGCTCCGCGACGGCGAGCAATCGCCCGGGGTCAACCTGAATACCCGGGAAAAGGTGGAGATCGCCCTCCAGCTCGAGAAGCTCGGCGTCGACCGCATCGAGGCCGGCTTCCCGGCCGCCTCGCCGGGCGATCTGGCGGCGGTGCAGGCGGTGGCCGCAGCGGTCAAGTCCGCGACCGTCATCGGCCTCGCGCGCGCCGTCGAGCGCGACATCGACGCCGCCTGGGAAGCGCTCAAGGATGCGGCCGATCCGTGCATCCACATCTTCCTGGCGACGTCGCCGATCCATCGCAAGCATAAGCTCAAGATGGAGAAGGAGCAGGTGCTCGCGACGGCCGACAAGGCGATCCGCTACGCGAAGCAGAAGTTCGCCAAGATCGAGTTCTCGCCGGAGGACGCAGGCCGCACGGAGCTGGACTTCCTGTGCGAGGTGACGGAGATGGCGATCCGGGCGGGAGCGACCGTCGTCAACATCCCCGATACGGTCGGATACATGACGCCGGCCGAGTTCGGCAACATTTTCAAGACGCTCAAAGAGCAGGTGCCGGGCATCGAGACGATCCAGCTCAGCGCCCACTGCCATGACGACCTCGGCATGGCGACGGCGAACGCGCTGGCGGCGATCCAGAACGGCGCCGACCAGATCGAGGGCACGATCAACGGCATCGGCGAGCGCGCCGGCAACACGGCGATCGAGGAAGTGGCGCTGGCGCTGGAGACGCGCGCGGCTCTGTACGGCGCCAAGACCGGCCTCAAGCTGACCGAGATCGCCCGTACGAGCCGACTCGTCAGCAAGCTGACCGGCATGGTCGTGCCGGGCAACAAGGCGATCGTCGGCGCGAACGCCTTCGCCCATGAGTCCGGCATCCATCAGGACGGCATGCTCAAGGAGAAGACGACGTACGAGATCATCTCTCCCGAGACGATCGGCATCAAGGAGTCGAAGCTCGTCATGGGCAAGCACTCCGGCCGCCACGCGTTCCGCGAGAAGCTGCTCGATCTCGGCTATGAGCTCGAGGACGAGGCGCTGAACGCCGCGTTCGCCAAGTTCAAGGATCTGGCCGACCGCAAGAAGAACGTTACGGACGAGGATCTGCTCGCGATGCTGGAGGAGAAGCTCGTCGACACGCCGGAGGTGTACGCGCTCGAAACCGTCGAGGTCCATTACGGCAACCGCTCTACGCCGAAGGGATCCGTCTCGATCCGGGTCGAGGAGCGCGGCGTGCAGTCGGGCACGGCGGAGGGCAACGGCTCTGTCGACGCCCTGTTCAACGCGATCGACCTCGTCACGGGCGAGACGGTCGAGCTGGACGACTACTCCATCAAGTCCGTCACGGACGGCAAGGACGCGCTCGGCGAGGTGCATGTCGTGCTGCTGCAGGACGGCGTATCCGCGCAGGGCCGCGGCGTGAGCACGGACATCCTCGAGGCGAGCGCGCGCGCGTATGTCGACGCGCTCAACCGGCTCATCGAGAAGCGCAAGGCTCCGGGCCGCCGCGACAAGATGAGCCTGATCTGACGCGACGCGAGCTTCTCTTTACAGCTCCATCCGGTCCGCCTGTTTCCGCAGCAGGCGGGCTTTTTCATCTCGCGAAGGCTGCTCTATAGGCGCGCCCTATCAACACCATAGCTATCCTATCTTGGAACAATCGAGCGGGAGTATGGTACAACTGATGATAGTTATTCTCATTCGTTATCGAGACGAGACAGGAGTGTTCAACTATGGCAGAAGTGAAAAAGATCGCGGTCATCGCAGGCGACGGCATCGGACCGGAAGTCGTCGGCGAGGCCATCAAGGTCATCAAGAAAATCGAGGAGCGGTACGAGTACCGCTTCGAATTCGAGCACGGCCTGTTCGGGGGCATCGCCATCGACGAGAAGGGAACCCCGCTGCCGCAGGAGACGCTGGACATCTGCCAAAAGGCCGATGCGGTGCTGCTCGGCGCGGTCGGCGGACCGAAGTGGGACAACAACTCGAAGGAGCTGCGTCCTGAGACGGGACTGCTCGGCATCCGCAAGGCGCTCGGCCTGTTCTCCAACATCCGTCCGGCGACGGTGTTCGACTGCCTGAAGGATGCCTCCACGCTGAAGCCCGAGGTGCTCGAGGGCACCGACCTGATCGTCGTGCGCGAGCTGACGGGCGGCATCTACTTCGGCGAGAAGTTCCGCCGCGAGGGCGAGCACGGGCAGGAAGCGGTCGACACCTGCGTCTACAACGTGCAGGAGATCGAGCGCATCGTGCGCCAGGCGTTCGACATCGCGATGACCCGCAGCAAGCGGCTGGCGTCCGTCGACAAGGCGAACGTGCTGGAGACGTCCCGCCTGTGGCGCGAGGTCGTGAACCGGATCGCTCCGGAGTATCCGGAGGTCGAGCTGGAGCATGTGCTCGTCGACAACTGCGCGATGCAGCTGCTGCGCCGTCCGTCGAGCTTCGACGTCATCGTCACGGAGAACATGTTCGGCGACATCCTGAGCGATGAGGCGGCGATGCTGACCGGCTCGATCGGCATGCTGAGCTCGGCGTCGCTCGGCGAAGGCAGCTTCGGCCTGTACGAGCCGGTGCACGGATCGGCTCCCGACATCGCGGGCCAGGGCATCTCCAATCCGATCGCGACGATTTTGTCGGTCGCGCTCATGTTCCGCCTCACGTTCGGCTATCATGACGCGGCGCAAGCGATCGAGGACGCGGTCAAGGAAGTGCTCGACGCCGGCCACCGCACGGGCGACATCGCGGTCGACAAGTCCAAGGCGATCGGCACCGAAGCGATGGGCGACCTGATCGCGAGCGCGATCCGCTAAGCTTTCCGGCTCGCGGGAAGCCCCCTCCTTTCGAATGGACTGCCGTTTTTTGGACAACCTAATTCCGATGCGCATTTAGCGTGAAGGAGGGTTTCGGAATCATGGCAGAACGTTTGGTCGGCCGTCCGGCGCCGGATTTTACGATGGAGACCGTCGACGGCGAGGGCAAGGAGTTCGGCAGGGCGTCGCTTTCCGACTACCGCGGCAGATGGCTCGTCTTCTTTTTCTATCCGCTCGACTTTACGGTCGTGTGCCCGACGGAAATTACGGCGCTCAGCGATGCGGCCGACCGGTTCCGCAAGCTGGACGCGGACATCCTCGGCGTCAGCATCGACAGCGTCCACAGCCACAAGGCCTGGATCAACACGCCGAAGAGCGAGAACGGACTCGGCAAGCTGAGCTTTCCGCTGGCATCCGACATGACGAAGCAGGTTGCTCGCGACTACGGCGTCTTGATCGAAGAAGAAGGCATCGCGCTGCGCGGCCTGTTCATCGTCGATCCGGAGGGCGAGCTGAAGCATCAGGTCGTCCACCACAACGACGTCGGCCGCAGCGTCGAGGAGACGCTGCGCGTGCTCCAAGCGCTGCAGTCCGGCGGGCTTTGTCCGATGAACTGGAAGCCGGGCGACAAACCGATCCGCTCCAACTGAATTCATCCCTTCCAGGGTAGCCAGGGCATTCCGCCTTGGCTTTTTTCATTCTAGAAAGTCTTCGATGTCGGTTCCGCGTTTCCGGCCGCTCGCCCCAAATTCTGATCAGGCGCACGAATCGCGGCTCCTTCTGCGTCCAAGCGGCTTTCCAAGGGTAAGGATAAGCAAATCCAGCAGGCATCGACCTATGAAGGAGGCCCCTTGAAATGACCCATGAAACGGAACGACCGCAAGCGGCTGAGCCGCCTCGCGACCCTGATGCTCCCCGTCTGCCGCAGCCGCCGGAGCCGGAAATAACGCCTCCGCCCGCCCCTGAAATCGAGCAGCCGAAGCCCGCCGAGCTGCCGCCAGCCGATCCGCAGCCGGAAATCATGCCCGATCCGGGACCGGAGCTGCCGCAACTGCCGCAGGAGCCCGAAATCAAGCCCGAGGACCTGCCTCCGGCTCCGCTTCCGTAACCGTCGGCGGTTTGGCAGGAATTCCGCTAGGCATTGCCGAATAGAATGCAGATAACGATCCAAGCCATTCCGATTGGCGGACGGCGAGTACAAGGAGGGAACCAGGATGAGCTTTTGCTGCGGAGCGAGCATGATCGGCACGAAAGGAACGCTCAGACACTATCGGACCCACATTCATAACGTCCCCATTCTGTTCTGTCCGGTTTGCCATCGCGTGGATATTCATTATATGATAGAAAGCGAATACGAACTATTAGCCGAATATGCGCATGGAGACGGAGTTTCCGAGGTGGATTTCCACGACTATGTCGACCAGCGCGGCAAGTCGCTGTTCGAGAACTGCGTGAACCATGACAACGAGGATCCGATGGAAGTGGTCCTGAGCCAGATCGACATGGCGCTCGACCTGCTCGGCTTCGCCAAGCATATCGGAGACGCGGACTGGGAAGCGGAGCTCAAGAAAAGGCTCGGCATCCTCAATTCCCGCCGCAACAAGCTGAAAGCCAAGCGGACCTCGGAAGGTCTTTGCTAGAGACGAACGGCGCCTCCTGTAGCAGGAGGCTTTTTTATTTGAAGCGACTCCCGCAATCGGGCGGGACGCTGCGAACCGTATAGGAAACGAGGTGCTCTGTTGCTGCTGATGGTGTTCAAAAGATGGTTCGGACGCTTCAGCGTCAAGCAGCAATCCGCTGTCTCCGAACCGGACAAGCTCCGCGCGGCGCTGGGGCGGATCCAGGCAGGCGACGAAGCGCTGCGGGAGAAGCTCATCCAGGATTACCGTCCGTTCATCCTCAAATCGACCAGCCGGTTCTGCAAGCGGTATATCGATCCGGTACGCGACGACGAGTTCAGCATCGCGATGATCGCGTTCAATGAAGCGATCGAGCATTTTTCCCCCGCGTCGGGACGATCGTTCACCGGCTTCGCCGAAACGGTCATCCGCCGCCGGCTGATCGACTATATCCGGCGCGAGAAGCGCCACCGCCAGACCGTGCCCTCCGGCAGCTTCGACCAGGAGGGCGAGCTGGAGGACAGCCTGCAGGCGGCATGGATCCAGCAGGCCGTCTCGCGCTTCCATCTCGATCGCGACGCGGAGGAGCGGCGGCTGGAGATCGAGGACTTCGCCGCGGAGCTGAAGGGCTACGGCATCCGCTTCGCGGAGCTTGCGGAGTGCTCGCCGAAGCATCAGGACTCCCGCAGGCTGCTGCAGGGCATCGCGCTTCGCCTGGCGGATCAGGACTGCCTGTGGGGCATGCTCGTCGACAAGCGGCGGCTGCCGGTCAAGGAGCTGATGGAGCAGTCTTCCGTCTCGCGCAAGACGATCGAGCGCAACCGCAAGTATTTGATCGCGATCGCGGTCTTGCTGCGCGGCCATTATCCTTATTTGGAAGACTACTTGCTGCTGCGCCAAGGCCGGCAGCCTTTGGAACGGAATCAGGAGCAGGCGGCGGGGGGGAGAAATCGGTGAACGGGAACGGCATCGTGCTGGAGGTCAAGAAGGGCAGCGTCATCGTGCTTACGCCCGACGGCAGCTTCCGCAAGATCAGAAGCCGCGGAGGGGAAGCGGTCGGCCAAGAGGTCGAGCTCCCGCCCGCCGTCCGTGCGGTCCGGCCGCGCTGGGTGCTGCCGGCGGCGGCGGGAGCTTTGGCGCTGCTGCTGGCGATCCCCGTCCTGTACGCAGGCCGGGCGGCGGCCCATCCGGTCGTCGCCTACATCAGCCTCGACATCAATCCGAGCTTCGAGGTCGGCGTCGACGCCGACCTCATGGTGCGGCAGCTGCGCGCGGTCAATGCCGATGCCGTGCCGCTCGTCCAAGAGCTCGACTACAGCGGGCAGCCTGCCTCGCTCGTCATGGAGGAGCTGGCGGAACGGCTGGCCGAATCGGATTACTTGAAGCAGGAGACCGCCAAGGTGCTGCTCGCGGGAGTCCGGCTGAAAGGGAACGGAGAAGAGCTGACGGAGCTCGGCGCGCAGGCGCGGCACGCGCTGGAGTCGGCGGCGGAGCAGGCCGGCGAGGACGGCCTGCAGGTGACCGAGCTGCGCTCGACGCCGCAGGTGCTTCTGGAAGCGGAGGAGCTCGGCCTGTCCGTCGGCCAGATGACCGTCTATCTCCTGGCCATGGAAAAAGGCTACGACGTGTCGCTCGAACGTCTGCGCACGCAGCCGCTGCCGGCAACGGCCGTTTGGCAGGGCGGCCTGGACGCGCTCGTGCCGGATAGCGCGGAGCTGGATGAGGAGAAGCTGGATCGGCTGCTGGAGGCGGAAAAGTCGGCTCGGGCGAAGGCGTCCGCCGTCCAGCCGGCGAGTCCGGCCGCGGAGCGGGCCGCAACGCCGTCGCCGCCCGCCCGTCCGGCGGCTGCCTCGGCGCCGGCGCGCACGACGACGCCCCCGGCCGAGCGGCAGCGCGACCCGGTCGGCCGTCCGTCCGCGCATCCGCCGCATGGACCGAGCCGCCATCCGGCATCGGCCCAGCCTGCCGGGAACGTAAAGGCGGCCGAAAGCCGCGAACGGGAGCAGCGCGAGTTCAGGCGCGGGCTGGAGCAATGGAAGCGGGAGGCGGAGCAGGCTCGCCGGGCGCTGGAGCGCAAGCAGCGCGAGGCGGAGCGCCGCCTCGAGCAAGCCCGCGACAGCCGCGCCAAGGAAGCCGCCGCCAAGGCGGCGGAGATTCGAAGCAAGGCGGAGCAGCGGATCCGGGAAGCGGCGGATCGGCGGAAGCGGGAGCACGAAAAAGCGAAAAGCAGCGCGGAGGCCGAACGGAAAAAGGCCGAAGCCAAGCGGAAGGAGCAGCGGGAGCAGCGGGATGGCCGGGACGGGCATTCCGATCGCTGACGAGCCGACGCATGTCGAAAGCGGGCCGGAGAGGCCCGCTTTCGCGCGTCTTCTGGCAGGGGCCGATCCGAGTTTCGGAGCGGGCTGGAGCTGGCAATTTTCGACATTATTTCCGATTGACACTTGTTGACAGCCAATCCTATGATTGATGTACGAATCGACGGCTTGACTGCGATCCTGACAGCAAGGAACAGGGAGGGCGGAGCTCGTACATGGAGATGGAACTGTTCAACATCAGCAATGTGAGGGATGCGATCCGAGCTCGTCAACGAGGCCGGGAGCTGGCGCGGGAGCTTGGCTTCGGCATCATCGACCAGACGCGCATCGCTTATGCCATATCCGAGCTATCGAGCGGTTTCGTAGAGATGCATCGGCGCAGCCAGATGCTGATCGGCAAAGTGCGCAAGGAAACGGGAGAAGCCGGATTGGAATGGTCGCTCATCGGCAGCTGCAGCTTTTCCCTTGAGCTGGAAGAGGAATGGAATTCGCTTTGGTCGGAGGAATGGGACATCGCCATCACGAGACGCATCGGCACCTGCATCACGTTCCGCAAATGGCTGCCTCCGTCCTTCTACATGAGTTCGACACCGATACAGCTCCAGCTGTTTGCAACCGGAGAGGAGCAAGGCTAATGCAGGCAATTCGAAAGCGCTATTTCCCGGCGCTTGCCGAATATATTCGAAGCGGGAGCGAGGCATCGCTGTATCAGGCAACAGAGCTAGGGAAAATGTTCCATAACATCGGACCGGAGGAGATCATCGCGATCCACGAGGAGAGCATGCGCAACATCGTCCTCAACGTCGACTCGGAGGAAGCGCTCGACTTGTACGGCCGCTCGTTCCTGTTCCTGATCGAGCTGATGGTCGCCTACCGGTTCCGGTACCAGCCCGAGCGTCCGGCGGACGAGCGGTACATCGAGATGAGGGA
Organism: Paenibacillus sp. B01; assembly: GCF_009649995.1. Taxonomy (NCBI): domain Bacteria; kingdom Bacillati; phylum Bacillota; class Bacilli; order Caryophanales; family Paenibacillaceae; genus Paenibacillus; species Paenibacillus sp. B01. The sequence goes on from NZ_CP045802.1 coordinate 1,745,862, forward strand.
GCTGCTCAGCCGCTCCTACCGCTCCTTCGAGCGGGTCAAGAGCAAGTACGAGAACGTGCTGCAGCATATGGACAGCGGCATCGCTCTGTTCGATACGGAAGGCATCGTCACGTTCATGAACTTGCAGATGGCCCGCTTTCTCGATGTTCCCCGCAAGACTCTCGTCGGCTGCAGCATATTGGAAATCCTCCGCCACGCCCAGCTGACCCGTCCGACGAGGCGGCTGCTGGTGCGTCTCTATCGCGAGATCATCGTGCGCCGAAACAAGTATTTCGAGTTCCAGGACAGCAGCGGCCGCCATCTGCTCATCACGGCGACCTACGGCGACCAGCTGGACGGAGACTATCTCATCAGCATGAAAGATGTATCCGAATACAAGCAGATCGAGCAGACCGCCTACCAGAACGACAAGCTGGCGATGCTCGGCAAGATCGCCGCCGCGATCGCGCATGAGATCCGCAATCCGCTCACCTCGATCCGCGGCTTCATCCAGCTGCTGCGGCCGACGCTGGTCGATCTCGGCAAGGAGGAGTACGCCAAGATCATGGTGGCGGAGATCGACCGCGCCAACGACATCATCTACGAATTCCTCAACTCCTCCAAGCCGACCGCTCCGATGAAGCAGACGATCCGGCTCGCGTCGCTGCTCAAGGAAGTCAGCCTGCTCAGCGAAAGCGAGGCGCTCATGCATAATTGCTTCATCTCGCTGGAGGCGCAGGATTCCGAGCTGCATGTCTCGATCGACGTCAAGCAGATCAAGCAGGTCGTGCTGAACCTGTTCAAAAACGCGATGGACGCCATCGCGGAGCTGGAGGGCGAGCGGGAAGGGCGGATCGACGTCATCCTGGACCGCAAGTCGGATTTCGCCGAAATTACGATCCGCGACAACGGCAAGGGCATGGACCGGGCGACGCTGAACCGTCTGTTCGATCCTTTTTTTACGACAAAGGAGTCGGGGACAGGCCTCGGGCTGTCGGTCAGCTACCGGATCGTCCGCAACCACTCCGGCACGATCCGCGTCACGAGCACCGCGGGGGAAGGCACGTCGTTCATGATCTATTTGCCAATTGCCGAGCAAAAGACTTAAAATCGGGGGAGATCTCCCCGGTTTTTTTTGCGTTTTGGACCCGCATGGATCGAGGGAAAGCGAAAGGAAGCGGAAACGAATGAACAGGACCATCACTTTTTCTCATAAGGTTTCGGAGGCGGCGGAAGCGGCCGGCGCGCTGATCGTGCGGCCGGTGGCTCCGGCCGAGCTGCAGGAGGACGCGGCCGGAGGCGACCTTGGAGCCGGCGACCCGCTCGCGGTTCCCGCCGTGCGGGAGGCGCTGCGCCGCAGCTTTCGGCTCGGCGCCTTCAAGGCGGCGGCGGAGCAGACGCTGACGATGCCGCTGCTCGGCCTGCATGAGGCGGAGGCGGCCGTGTTCGTCGGCCTCGGCGAGTCGTTCGCGACGGGCGACGGGCTGCGCCGCCTCGGCGCGGCCGCGGCACGGGAGCTCAAGGCGCAAAAAGCGGAGCGCGCCGTGCTGCTCGTGCCGCTGCAGCTGCATGACGGCGTAGGCGACAGCCTCGGCACGGCGCAGGCGGCCGCGGCATTGGCCGAAGGGCTGACGCTCGGCGGCTACGAGCGCGCCAAGTCGCGCTCCGGCGAGCCGCCGGCGGCGAGTGAGCTGCAGATCGAGCTGCAGCTGTGCGGCGGCGCGGACGAAGGCCGAGCGGCGGCCTGGAACGAAGGGTTCGCGCGCGGCCAGCTCGCCGGCGAGGCGGTCGCCTGGGCGCGCGATCTCGTGCATCTGCCGGGAAGCGAGCTGACGCCGGAGGCTTTGGCCGAGGAAGCGGAGCGGCTCGCGGACGAGGCGGAGCTCGACGTCGAGATCATCGACGAGTGGACGGCGGGAGAGCTCGGCATGGGCGGCCTGCTCGGCGTCGGCAAAGGCAGCGTCCATCCGCCGCGCATGATCGTGCTGCATTACGAGGGCGATCCGGACAGCGTCGAGAAATGGGGCCTGATCGGCAAGGGCATCACGTTCGATACCGGGGGCTACTCGCTCAAGCGCGCTCCCGGGATGGAGGATATGATCGGCGACATGGGCGGCGCGGCGGCGGTGCTCGGCGCGATGCGGATCATCGGCAAGCTCAAGCCGAAGGCCAACGTCGTCGCGGTCATCCCTTCGGCCGAGAACATGATCTCCGACCGGGCGTTCAAGCCGGGCGACGTGCTGACGATGATGAACGGCATGACCGTGGAGATCGTCAACACGGACGCCGAGGGCAGGCTCGTGCTCGCGGACGGGATGACGACCGCGATCCGGCGCGGGGCGACGAAGCTCGTCGACGTGGCGACGCTGACCGGCGCGGTCGTGTCGGTGCTCGGCGACACGGCCTCCGGCATCCTCGGCAACGACGAGACGCTGAGCCGCGAGCTGGAGGAAGCGGCGATCCGCAGCGGCGAGCGCGTCTGGCCGCTGCCGGCCTACGCCGAATTCCGCCGCAAGCTCGACAGCGCCGCCGCCGATCTGAAAAACGGCGCGGGCCGGGAAGGCGCGGCGAGCATCGCCGGCCTGTTCATCGGCGCGTTCGCGGAGGACAAGCCTTGGGTGCATATCGACATCGCCGGCACGTCGTGGATCAGCCGGCCGCGCGGCTGGGAGAGCAAGGGCGCGACCGGTGTCATGACGCGCACGCTCGCGGAGCTCGTGCTGCGGGACGGCGGCATGGAGCTTCGCTGAGACGGAGCCGGCACGACAAATCTTTTGCGTTCTTTACCGATTTCCCGTATCATAGGATGAACGTTACCTTACCATGTTAGGAGTTCTGCGATCATGTCCGCCAAAACGACCCCAAGCAAAATTGTCGACTGCACCGTCCGTGATGGAGGCCTCGTGAACAACTGGGACTTCAGCATCGAATTCGTGCAAGATCTATACCGCAGCCTGGACGAGGCCGGCGTCGAGTATATGGAGATCGGCTACAAAAACTCGCCGAAGCTGCTCAAGGGCGCGGATGCCGCAGGCCCTTGGCGCTTCCTGAACGACGACTTCCTGCGCAAGGTGCTCCCGAACAAGGGCCGGACGAAGCTGTCCGCCCTCGTGGACATCGGCCGCGTCGACGAGAGCGACGTGCTGCCCCGCTCGGAGAGCATGCTCGACCTGATCCGCGTCGCCTGCTACATCCAGGACGTGGACAAGGCGCTCGAGCTCGTGGAGCTGTTCCATGAGCGCGGCTACGAGACGACGCTCAATATCATGGCGCTGTCCAACGTCATGGAGAACCAGCTGATCGAGGCGTTCGACGCGATCCGCGAGAGCGTCGTCGACGTCGTGTACGTCGTCGACTCCTACGGCAGCCTCAAGCCGAGCGACTTCGGCTACCTGATCGACAAGTTCAAGCAGCATCTGCCGAACAAGAAGCTGGGCGTGCATACGCACAACAACCAGCAGCTCGCGTTCGCCAATACGCTGCTCGCCGTCGACAAGGGCGTCGAGTTCCTCGACGCGAGCGTCTACGGCATGGGCCGCGCCGCCGGCAACTGCAACACGGAGCTGCTCGTCGCCCATCTGCCCGGCACGAAGTACAGCGTCCGCCCGGTGCTGGAGATGATCGAGAAGCATATGCTGCCGCTTCGCCAAAAGGAAGAGTGGGGCTACATCATGGAGTACATGGTGACCGGCCTGCTCGACGAGCATCCCCGCTCGGCGATGGCGCAGCGCGGCTCGGACAAGCAGGACCGGATCGTCGATTTCTACGATCAGCTGACGACCCCCGAAGTGCTGCACGGCAAATAAGCCGCCGTCCGCTCCGCCCGGAGCCTGCGAAGCCGCCCTGACGACCGCCACGGCCGTCAGGGGCGGCTTTTTCGCGTCTGCACGCCCAATAAGTATGCGTTTACAACAGAGACGCGACCTGCTATTGTTTTAGTTCCGAGAGACAAGAGGGCAGGAGAGGATCGCATGTACCGAGTGTTGCTGGCCGATGACGAGGCCGATGTCCGAGAAGGATTGCGGGCGGAGATCCGCTGGGAGGAGTGCGGCTTCGAGATCGCGGCGACCGCCGAGAACGGCCTGGAGGCGCTGGAGCTGGCCGAGCGGCTGCTGCCGGACGTCGTGCTGACGGACATCCGCATGCCGTTCGTGGACGGGCTCGAGCTCGTCCGCCGGCTGCAGGCGGCCTTGCCGCTGGCCAAGACGGTCATCCTGACCGGCTACGACGAGTTCGACTATGCCCGCCAGGCCGTCTCGCTGAGCGTCGACGAGTACCTGCTCAAGCCGTTCACGGCGGCGAGCCTGACGGAGCTGCTGCGCGGACTCAAGGAAAGGATGGACCGCGAGCGCGCGGAGCGCGAGGACGCGCGCGAGCTGCGGGAGCACTATTACCGGAGCCTGCCGCAGCTGCGCGGGCAGTTCCTCAGCTCGCTGCTGTATCGCCGCTACCCGGAGGCGGCCATTCGCCGCAAGGCCGAGCAGTATGGCCTGAGCCTGGACGGGGAGGGCTGCTCGGTATCCGTCGTCCGCCTGGATGAATCAGGGCAGGCCTCGAACGCGGGCGGAGCGGAAGGAGGAGCTGCGGCGGCCGCCGAGTCAAGCTCGCTCCGGCAGTCGCCGGACGAGGAGCTGAAGCTGTTCGCCGTGCTCAACGTCGCCGAGGAGATCTGGTCGGCGGCGCGGCGCGGCATCGCTTTCCTCCATCAGGACAGCATCGTGCTCATGGACTTCGGCATCGGTGAGGCCGGCTGGAAGGAGAGCTGTCAGCAGACGCTGGAGCAGCTCGCGCGCAGCGTCGAATTCTACCTGCGGCTGCCCGTGACGATCGGCACCGGCCTGCCCAAGCGCAGCCTGTCCGAGCTGCAGGAAGCGTACGAGGAAGCGCTGCTCGCGCTCGACTATCGGCTCGTGCCCGGCATGGACCGGCTCGTCTTCCTGCAGGACGTCGAGCGCCGGCCGTCGGAGCCGCTGCGCTTCGACGAGCTGCGCGAGCAGGCGCTCGCGCGCTGCCTCAAGGTCGGCACGGCCGAGGAGCTGGAGGCGCTGCTGGCGGACATTCTCGGCGAGATTCGGGAAAGCCATACGTACAGCGGCATCCAGATGTACCTCATGGAAGTGCTGACGGCGATCTGCCGCACGGCCCAGTCCGCCGGCGTCGAGCTCGAGGAGCTGCTCGGAGCCGGAGCGCAGCCGTATGCCGAGCTGTCCCGGCTCGCCGGACTCGGCGAGGCGAGGCGCTGGCTGGGGGAGCTCGGCGCGGCCGTCATGCAGCGCATCGCCGGCACGCGCCAGCATGCGTACAAGGATCTGGTGGAGGAGGCGATCCGCTTCACCCGCGCGCATCTGCATGATCCCGAGCTGTCGATCGCGAGGGTCTGCTCGCATCTGCATATCAGCGCCGGCTATTTTTGCGGGCTGTTCAAGCGCGAGGTGAAGCTCACGTTCCTCCAGTACGTGCTGCAGCTGCGCATGGAGCTCGCGCAGGAGCTGCTGCGCTCGACCGAGCTCAAGGCGTTCGAGATCGCCGAGCGGATCGGCTTCTCCGAGCCGAACTACTTCAGCTTCTGCTTCAAGAAGCATACCGGCACGACGCCCAAGGAATACCGCAGCCGGGCCAAGGAAGCGGAAGCGGGGCCGCTGCCGTGAAGCGGCCGACGCTCAAGGAGGCGGCCCGCTTCAAGGAGCGGGTGCGCCATTCGCGCGTCAGCAGCATCCAGTCGATCGTCACCTGGTCGTTCTCCGTCATGATCGTCATCGCGATCGGCACGGTCGCCTTCCTGCTGCACGACAAGTTCTCCGCATCGGCGGAGCGCAGCGCCTTCACCTCCTCCAGCCAGATCGTCGATCAGGTCAGCTACAACCTCGAGGACTACGTGCGCGGCTTGTCGAGCTTTTATCGGGCGATCGAGCAGAACCTGCTGGACAAAGGCCGATGGGACGGCAGCGAGGTCGACACGCAGCTCGACACGCTCATGGGCAGCCGCGACGACATCGTCTCGATCGCGCTGTTCGCCGAGGACGGCACGCTGCTCAAAAACCGCCCGGCCGCGGAGCTGCGCCCGAGCGCGAACGTGACGGGCCAGGGCTGGTTCCAGGCGGCGCTGCGCGTGCCGGACCATCTCGGCTTCTCGCTGCCGCATATCCAGAACCTGTACAAAGGCGGCTATCCGTGGGTCGTCAGCATGAGCAAGCGCGTCACCGTGCAGCAGGACGGACAGGCGCAGGAGGTCATCCTGCTCGTCGACATCAACTTCAAGCAGATCGACGAGCTGTGCAGCCGCATCAGCCTCGGCCGGCAGGGCTACGCCTACATCATCGACGAGGGCGCGGGCAACATCGTCTACCATCCGCAGCAGCAGCTCATCTACATGGGGCTCAAGCGGGAGAACGTCGAAGGCGCGCTCGTCTCCTCCGGCGACTATGTCGAGGAGCTGGACGGAGAGCGCAGGCTCGTCACCGTCAAGTCGGTCGCCAACATCGGGTGGAAGATCGTCGGCGTGAGCTACCTCGACGAGCTGCTCACGACGCGGGAGGAAGTGAACCGCTACCTCGTGCGCGTCGTCGCCGCCAGTCTCGTGCTCGTGCTGCTCTTCGGCATGCTGCTCGCCCGCTCGATCATCCGGCCGCTCAAGCGGGTGGAGAAGATGATGCGCTCCGTGGAAAGAGGCCAGTTCGACGTCGAGCTGCCGGTCGAGGGACCGCTCGAGGTCGAGCGGCTGTCGCGCCGCTTCAATCTGATGGTGCACAAGATCCGCCAGCTCATGGGGCAGATCGTGCTGGAGCAGGAGTCCAAGCGGCGGCATGAGCTGGAGGCGCTGCAAGCCCAGATCAATCCGCACTTTCTGTACAACACGCTCAACTCGGTCGTGCGCATGGCGGCGATGAGCCGCGGCGAGGAGGTCGTCACGATGATCACCTCGCTGTCCAAGCTGTTCCGCATCAGCCTCAGCCAAGGACGCACGCTCATTTCGGTCAAGGACGAGCTGGAGCACGCGCATCATTACCTCACGATCCAGCAGCTGCGCTTCGGCCGCAAGTTCACGTTCGCCATCCGGGCGACGGAGGAGGCGGAGCGCTGCCGGACGCTGAAGCTCGTGCTGCAGCCGCTGCTGGAGAACGCGATCGAGCACGGGCTCGAATATTCGGCGGATGAAGGGCGGATCGAGGTGCAGGCGTTCGTGGAAGACGGCGTGCTGACGCTGCTCGTCGAGGACAACGGCGCCGGCATGGCGCCGGAGGCGGCCGCGCTGCTGCTCAGCGGGGAACGCGGGAGCGCGGAGGCGCCGGAGCGCCGGCCGTCGCGGACGGGCAAGGGCTCCGGCGTCGCGCTGCGCAACATCCACGACCGGATCCGGCTGAATTACGGAGCGGCGTACGGCCTCGAGTTCCGCAGCGAGCTCGAGGAGGGCATGACGGTGACGGTACGCATTCCGGCGGAAGCCGCAGAGGAGGAGATCGACGATGAAAAGCAGCCTTGAGCGACTCGGACGGCGCTCCTTCGCGCGCATCCGCCGCCTGCGCGGGCTGTCGGCCGGCTCGCCGGACTCCGCATGGCTGTCCGCACGGCTCCCGGCCGCCCTGCTGCTCCTGCCGCTGCTCGCCGCCGCCGGCTGCTCCGGCTCCGCCGCGCCTGCCGCGCCGCCGCCGCCCCGTCTGGCCGCGCTGATCGCGCCGCAGTCGGACGGCGCGCTAGCCGGCGCGATCCGGCTCGGCGCGGAGGCGGCGGCCAAGGAATTCGGCTACCGGCTCGACTATGTGGAGAAGGAGGCGGGCCGGCCCGGCGAAGGCCAGGCGGAGGCGGCGAGCCGCGCGCTGAAGGAAGGCGCGGAGGCGCTGCTGCTCGATCCCGACGGCGAGCTGCAGCTGGCGGAGGTGGTGAAGCTCGCTCATGCGGCTGGAGCGGCCGTGATCACGCTGAGCGACGCGTATCCGGTGGACGGAGTCGCGAGCGCGGTGACGATCGACAACCGCGAGGCCGGCCGCCAGGCCGGCGCGGCGATGGCGGAGCTGCTCGGCGGCTACGGGCGCGTGGCCGTGCTCGGCGCCGACTCCTCCGCACCCGGCTACGAGGAGCGGCATGCCGGCGTGCTGGAAGAGCTCGCCCGCCATCCGGCGATCACGGTCGCCAAGGGCTACTCCTGCGGCTCCTCCTCCGACGGCTGCAGCGAGGCGGCGCGCCAGCTCATGGACGAGGCGGACGGCATCGTCGCGCTGCAGGAGCAGGGCGTGCTCAGCTCGGCGCGGGAGTCGCTTCGACGCGGCGCTTCCTCCGAGGTGAAGATCGTCGGCTTCGGAAGCGAGACGGAGCAGCTGGAGCTGCTGCAGGACGGTGTCATCGACCGGCTCGTCGTGCAGAGCGGCTTCAACGCCGGCTATCTCGGCATGCGGCAGGCCGACCGGCTGCTGCGCGGAGAGAAGCCGGAGGCGAGAGTCGCGCTCGCGACCAAGGCGGTCAGCCCGGACAGCATGTTCTGGATGGACAATCAGAAGCTGCTGTTTCCTTTCGTCAAATAGGCCCGTACGGGCCTATTTTTCGTCTGTCTGTAAAAAGCTGATGAAGATTTCGATAGAAAGCAGGAAGATTTTCGATTCGAAAAAAGCGCAAGCCCTTTCATAATAAGAGCATGAGAACGGACGGCGGCGCCGAGAAGGCGATCGCTGCCGAACCCCCATCCTACATCCTTCAGGAGGTCATTCCTTATGAAAAAACAAGCGGCACTCGCGGCGGCGCTCGCGGCGGTCATGGTGACGGCGGCCGGCTGCGGCGGCAACAACGGCGGCGGCAACGCGGGCGGAGACTCCGGCAGCGGCGGCGACCAGCCGAAGATCGGCGTGGCGATCTACAAGTTCGACGACACGTTCATGACCGGCGTGCGCAACGCGATGACGGCGGCGGCCGAGGGCAAGGCGCAGCTCGACATCGTCGACAGCCAGAACGCCCAGCCGACGCAGAACGAGAAGGTCGACCTGTTCATCTCCAAGAAATACAAGGCGCTGGCGATCAACGCGGTCGACCGCACGGCGGCCGGCGTCATCATCGACAAGGCTCAGGCGGCCGACATTCCGGTCGTGTTCCTGAACCGCGAGCCGGTCGCCGAGGACATGAACAAGTGGGATAAGGTGTACTACGTCGGCGCGAAGGCGGAGGAGTCCGGCACGCTGTCCGGCCAGATCATCGCCGACTACTGGAAAGCCCATCCGGAAGCGGACAAAAACAAGGACGGCGTGCTCCAGTACGTCATGCTGCAGGGCGAGCCGGGCCACCAGGACGCCGAGCTGCGCACGAAGTACTCCATCCAGGCGATCGAGGACGCCGGCATCAAGGTCGAGAAGCTGGAGCAGGATACGGCGATGTGGGACCGCGTCAAAGGCCAGGACAAAATGCAGGCTTGGCTCGCGGCGCGCGGCGAGAGCATCGAGGCGGTGCTGGCCAACAATGACGACATGGCGCTTGGCGCGATCGAGGCGCTGAAGGCGGCGGGCTACTTCTCCGGCGACAAGTTCATGCCGGTCGTCGGCGTTGATGCGACCGCTCCGGCGATCCAGGCGCTGCAGGACGGCACGCTGCTCGGCACCGTGCTCAACGACGCCAAGAACCAAGGCGGCGCGACGGTCGCCCTGGCGACGGCGCTGGCCAAAGGCGAGACGCCGACGAAGGAGAATACCGGCTACGACATCACCGACGGCAAGTACGTCTGGATCGCCTACAAGAAGATTTTGAAGGACAACATCGCCGACGCCCAGCAATAAGCGGGATTCGGCCAGGGAGCCCGCAGCCCGGGACGCGGCGGGCTCCCTTTCGCATCCCGCCGGCGCTCGCCGGCACGGCAGGGCCGCTCCGCGGCCGTCCCGTAGGCTGTCCGACTTTTTCCCAGCAAAGGAGGCGCGAGCGATGAGCTCCCCTTATCGATTGGAGATGCGCGGCATCTCCAAAGCTTTTCCCGGCGTGCAGGCGCTGAGCGGGGTCAGCCTGAACGTGCGCCCCGGCACGGTCCATGCCCTCATGGGCGAGAACGGCGCCGGCAAATCGACGCTCATGAAATGCCTGTTCGGCATCTACAAGCCGGATGAAGGCGAGATCCGTCTTGACGGCGAGCGTGTCGACATCCCGAACTCCAGGGCCGCGCTGTCGCATGGCGTGTCGATGATCCACCAGGAGCTGCATCCGGTGCCGCATCGCAGCGTCATGGAAAACATCTGGCTTGGGCGCTTCCCGCTCAAGGGCGTCTGGCCGCTGCGGCTCGTCGACGAGCGCCGCATGCGCCGCGACACGCAGGCGCTGCTGCTCGATCTCGGCCTCGACATCGACCCGCAGGCGCAGGTCGGCAGCCTGTCCGTCTCCAAGATCCAGTCGCTGGAGATCGCCAAGGCGGTGTCGTTCCAATCCAAGGTGATCGTCATGGACGAGCCGACGTCGTCGCTGACCGGCAACGAGGTCGAGCAGCTGTTCGAGATCATCGAGAAGCTGCGCAGGCGCGGCGTCTCGATCATCTACATCTCGCACAAGATGGAGGAGATCCTGCGCATCTCCGACGACGTGACGATCATGCGCGACGGCAAGTACATCGGCACCTGGGAGGCGTCCGAGCTGACGACCGACCTCATCATCAGCCGCATGGTCGGCCGCGACCTGAACGACCGGTTCCCGGAGCGGAGCAACGTGCCGTCTACCGTCATCCTCAAGGCGGACGGCCTCACGTCGACGAATCCGATGTCGTTCCAAAACGTCAGCTTCGAGCTGAAGCGCGGCGAGATTCTCGGCGTCGGCGGACTCGTCGGCGCGCAGCGGACCGAGCTGATCGAGGCGCTGTTCGGCCTGCGCCAGCTGAAGTCCGGCACGATCGAGATCGACGGGCGCAAGGTCAGCATCAAGTCGCCGGCCGACGCCAAGAAGCACGGCATCGCGCTGCTGACCGAGGAGCGGCGGACGACGGGCATCTTTCCGGTGCTGTCCGTGTACGAAAATACGATCATCGCCAACCTGGGCCGCTACCGCAGCCGGCTCGGCCTGATCGACGAGCGCAAGGGACGGCGGGAGGCGGCCGACAACGTCGCCAAGTTCCGCACGAAGACGCCGGGCGTGGACACGCAGATCCGCAACCTGTCGGGCGGCAACCAGCAGAAGGTGCTGCTCGCCCGCTGGCTGCTCACCGATCCGGAAATCCTGCTGCTCGACGAGCCGACGCGCGGCATCGACGTCGGCGCCAAGTTCGAGATCTACACGATTATCGCCGAGCTGGCGCGCCAAGGCCGCAGCATCGTCATGATCAGCTCGGAGATGCCGGAGCTGCTCGGCATGTCCGACCGCATCATGGTCATGAGCGAGGGACGGATGACCGGCATCCTCGACGGACGCAAGGCGACGGAGCAGGAAATCATGCGGCTGGCCGCGCAGCAGCGGATGGCTTAGCCAGGAGGGAACAGCATTCATGAGCACTCAAATGAACACGCCGGCGAAAAAGCCGGCCGGCCAGGCGGTCCTGGGCTATCTGAAGCATCTCGTCACCAACCGGGCGATCTTCCTCGTCCTCATCCTGCTCGTCGTCGCGATCGCAATCATGGACCCGACGTTCCTGGCGTACTCGACGCTGCGCGACATCCTGCAGCAGAACTCCACCCGCGCGATCATCGCGCTCGGGGCGGGCTTCGTGCTCATCACCGGCGGCACCGACCTGTCCGCGGGCCGCGTCGTCGGCCTGACGGCGGTCGTCTCCGCCTCGATGCTGCAGGTGGACACCTATGCGGCGAAGTTTTTCCCGAACCTGCCCCAGCTGTGGGTCGGCATCCCGATCGTCGTCGGCATCGTCGCCGGCCTGCTCGTCGGCTGCGTCAACGGCTTCATCATCGCCAAGCTCAAGGTGCCGCCGTTCATCGCCACGCTCGGCACGATGGTCGCCGTGTACGGCATCAACTCGATCTACTTCGACTCCGATCCGAACCAGTCGCAGCCGATCGCCGGCCTGCGACCGGACTTCACCAAGATCGGCACCGGCTCGATCCACTTCGGCGGAGGCTACACGCTTCCGTACATTGTGCTCATCGCCGTCGGCGTCGGCCTGATCTGCTGGGTCGTCTTCAACAAGACGCGCCTCGGCAAAAACATGTACGCGATCGGCGGCAACGTGCAGGCGGCGCATGTGTCGGGCATCAACGTCGCCCGCAACCTGATCTTCATCTACGCGATCGCCGGCGCCCTGTACGGCCTCGGCGGCGTGCTCGAGGCGGCGCGCACCGGCGGCGCGACGAACAACTACGGCAACATGTACGAGCTGGACGCGATCGCGGCCTGCGTCGTCGGCGGCGTGTCGACGGCCGGCGGCATCGGCACCGTGCCGGGCATCATGGCCGGCGTGCTCATCTTCGGCGTCATCAACTACGGCCTCACGTTCATCGGCGTCAGCCCGTACTGGCAGCTCATCATCAAAGGGCTCATCATCGTGGCGGCGGTCTCGTTCGACATCCGCAAGTACGTCGCGAAGCGGTAGGCCGCGCGGGCGTGGGGCCAGATGCCCGGCGCAAGGCAGCGCGGCAAAGCTGGGCGCGGCAAAGCCGGGTTGCGCAAGCGCGGGGAAGCCGGGCGCGGCAAAGCCGGGTTGCGCAAGCGCGGGGAAGCGCAAAGCAAGGCTAGTTGGCTGGGCGCGGCCATGCAAGGTTGGGCAAGACAAGTCAAGGTTGGGCAAGACAAGGTTGGGCAAGACAGTGCAAGGTTGTGCAAGTCTTTGCAACGCAAGGCGAGGCAAATGATCGCAAGGCGAGGAACGGGCAACTGCCCGCTCCTCGCTTGCCTTTTTGCGGGTTACAGCGGTTAACCAGCCCGTCTTCAAGCTGTAACCCGAAAAAATCGGGTTACAGCGGTTAACCAGCCTGTCTTTCAGGCTGTAACCCGAAAAAATCGGGTTACAGCGGTTAACCAGCCTGTCTTTCAGGCTGTAACCCGAAAAAATCGGGTTACAGCGTCTCGCCAGCCCGTCTTTCAGGCTGTAACCCGAAAAAATCGGGTTACAGCGGCTCGCCAGATCGTCTTTCCGGCTGTAACCGACACGCCTGCCTCCCCGGGGTTACTCGTTTTTTTCGAGCAACTCCCACTGTTTTGGCCCCCGCTAGCCCGAGTTACTTGTTTTTTCCGCGTAACTCCGACGGTTTCGGCCTCCGCTAGCCCGAGTTACTCGGTTTTTCCGCGTAACTCCGACCTTTTCGGCCCCCGCTAGCCCGAGTTACTTGTTTTTTCCGCGTAACTCCGACGGTTTCGGGGTCAAGTCCATAATTGTGTGTAAAAACACTTCTCGGTAGAAAATGGAATCGGGTTTAAAGGCTGTCCGTCGCTTCCGTCATGGTGGTGCTGGTTTCCTGCTCCTCCGAGCCGGCGCCCTGAGTGGCTTTCTGCTTCTTCCACGCCTTGAAGTCCGTCATGTCCATGTACGGCTTCTTCGTCATCCAGTACTCGTTCTCTTCCATGAGCATGGCTCCGATGAGACGGATGACGGAAGCGCGATTGGGAAAGATGCGGATGACCGTCTCGCGCCTGCGGATCTCCCCGTTCAGGCGTTCCATGCCGTTGGAGGTGCGCAGCCGCACGCGGTAGGCCTCCGGGAAGGCCAGCACCGCGACGGCGTCCTCGAACCCGTCCTCCAGTATTTTCATCGCTTTGGGTGCTGTCTCGGCATACGCCTCAAGCGTCTGTTCGAGATAGGAACGAGCCGTCTTCATGTCGGGCGCATCGAAGATCGATCGGACGCGACTCTTGATTTCGCTTTGGAGCGCTTTGGGCGCTGCGTTCAGCACGTTCTTGATGAAGTGCGTCTGGCACCGCTGCCACGAGACCCCTTGAAACTCCTTCTCGATGGCCTTGACCAGCCCGCCATGATAGTCGCTCGTGACGAGCTCTACGCCGTGCAGGCCGCGCTCTTTCAGCCAGCGGAAGTAGGCGCCCCAGCTCTCCTCCGACTCGGTGTCGTCGACGCGCAGGCCCAGAATCTCACGCCGGCCTTGCTCGTTCACGCCGTAGCCCACCAGAACGCCTCGAGAACAGATACGGCCTTCTTCACGCACCTTCACGTAGATCGCATCGATGGTGATGAAGGGGAAGGCGTGGTCGGCCAGAGAGCGGTTGTTCCAGTCGTGGACAGCCGGGTCCAGCTGCTTGCACAGGTGGCTGACCGTTGACTTGGAGAACTCGGTTCCGCACAGCTCCTCGGTGATTTTAGTCACCTTGCGCGTCGACACGCCGTTGATGACCATTTCCATGAGCGAGAGAACCAGCGCTTGCTCGCTGCGCTGATACCGGGCGAAAAGCTCGGTAGAAAAGGAGCCGTCCCGAAACCGGGGGACGCGCAAGGTGACGCTGCCAGCGCGGGTAATGACGTCGCGCTCGTAGCTGCCGTTGCGATAGCCCTTGCGCTCGCTGGTGCGCTCGTACGTCTGCGCCGCCAGCTGATCTGTCGCCTGGGCTGTCAGCACCTGATTCAGCACCGTCTCCAACAAGCGGGCCACTCCCGCGTCCCGATCGGTTCCGATAAACAGCTGGTGCAAAATGTCCTGATCTACGGTAATCTGGTATTGAGTCATGTGTAGGCACTCTCCTTGGAATGTTGGTCTCGACAACTTCCATTCTAACCGAGAGTCCTACCATGGCTTTTCTTTTTATGGTCAGGAGCATTTTACACAATTATATGGACTTAACTGGTTTCGGCTTCCGCTAGCCCGAGTTACGCAGTTTTTCCGAGCAACTCCGACCGTATCGGCCCCCACTTGCCCGAGTTACTCGGTTTTTCCGCGTAACTCCGACGGGTGCGGCACCCACTTGCCCGAGTTACGCGGTTTTTCCGAGCAACTCCGCCGGGTTCGGCCTCCGCTCGCTCGAGTTACTCGGTTTTTCCGCGTAACTCCGACGGGTTAGGCCCCCGCTAGCCCGAGTTACGCGGTTTTTCCGAGTAACTCCAACTGTTTCGGCCCCCGCTAGCCCGAGTTACTCGTTTTTTCCGCGTAACTCCGCCCGATTCGGCCCCCGCTAGCCCGAGTTACTCGTTTTTTCCGAGCAACTCCAACCGTTTCGGCCTCCGCTCGCTCGAGTTACTCGGTTTTTCCGCTTAACTCCGACGGGTTCGGCCTCCGCTTGCCCGAGACGAGGGAGTCCACGTTCTATGGATCGCGCGAGCGATTTCGATACGGGCCCAAGTCGTTGCAGCCTGGGTAAGCTCCAGCAAGTGGGAGCTGCTTTCAGGCTCTTTTCGCAGCGGCCGTTCAATGACAAATAATCCTGCTGGATAAGGTGCTAGGTGCGGTCTGGAGGTTATGGTAAACTATTCCCAAACGAACGGCGAGGGAGGAAGGACGATGACGAGAGGCAAAGTACCCCGCTAATCCCGTAAGAAGACCGGAGCAAAAACTTGGGCCGACGTCCGCGTACGCGCCAGATCCGGCTGCAATGTCGGCGTCCGTACAGTCGTCAGAGCTAGCTGCAATGCCGGCGTCCGCGCACGCGTCAGAGCCGGCTGCAATGCCGAAATTCGCGCAAACGTCGATGCTATCGCTCGCGGAGCCGAGCGTGCCCGCGCTCCTCCCTGCGCTTTCCTGTCCGGTCGGAACGGAGGAAACGCAAAGGGGAGGATGACGAAAATGAGAGAACGGAACGATTGGAACGTTGCTCACGGAATGGAGGAGCGCTGGCGGGAGCTGCGCTTCGGGCTGGAGATCGAGTTCGTCGGCGGCGAGCCGGAGCGGCTGGAGCTGCTGCCGGGCTGGACGATGGCGCTGGACGAGAAGCAGATCGACGGAGACGGAGAGGCGTCGGGCAGCGAGCTGCAGTCGCCGCCCCTTCGCTGGGAGGAGCTCGATCAAGCGGAGGCGATGCTGGAGCGGCTGAGGCGGCAAGGGGCGCAAGCCAACTGGAGCTGCGGCCTGCATGTGCATGTCGGGCTGGAGCCGTTCGGCGAAGCCGCGCTCCCGGCGCTGCTGGAGGCGGCGCTGAGCTCGCAGGAAGCGCTTAGCTCTCTGCTCGGCACGAGCCCGCACCGCCGCTTTTATGCGCCGCCGATCACGGCGGAGATGGCGGAGGCTTTCCGCGCCAGCGGCGATCTGGCGGCGCTGAGGCGCAGCGGACGGCCGCAGTCCCATCGCTGCGGCATCAATCTGAGGCCGTGGAGCGAGATCGGCACCGTCGAGATCCGCTACGCGAATGGAACGCTCGAGGCGGCCGAGGTCAGGCGCGTTGTCGAGCTTTGCCTCCGGTTCGTGGACGGCGCCTGCAGAGGGCAACGCATGCCGGATGAGCCGGCGGCTTTGGCCGCCGCGCTCGGCGCGCCGTCCGGCGGTTACCCGCCGCGCGCCGATCCGCCTCGCTGGCATCGCGAGCGGATCGCGCTCGAGAACGCCCTGCTGCCGCAGCTTGCGGCACAGGCGGCGGAGCTCGTGCCCGGCGGCGAGATCCATCACATCGTCGCTGCGGACGGCGGCGTCATGGTAGCGGTCGAGGATGAAGAAGGCTCGCTGCATCGGTTCCGCTGCGCGCTTGCCGCCGGCGGACTGGAGCCGCTGGGCGACGGATAATCAGGAGGGAGTGGAGTCCGGATGGAAAGGGAACTTCAGGAAATTCAGGGCAGGCTGGCCGCAGAGCTGGCTGCCGCGCTGCAGGAGCGCAGGCTGCCGCTGGCTCCGGACGGGAATCCGATCGTCGAGGAACGCGAGCGGCGTCTCGACCGGGAGGCGGCGCGGCTGCTGGAGCTGCGTGAGCGCCGGATCGGGGAGGAGGAGACGAGGCTGCGGCTGCTGGCGCTCGTATCGGGCCTGCATTTGCGCAACGGCAGCTTGAACCGCTCGCATGAGCTGTCGCAGGAGCTGGACGGTCCCGACGGCAGCTATCTGCACGGGATGATGCACCGGATGGAAGGGGACTTTTCCAACGCGAAGTATTGGTTCCGGCTCGCCGGCCCGCATCCCCGCGCCGAGACCTGGCGCCGCCGGACCGAGCAGCTGCTCGACGGCACGCCGGATGCGGAGCCGGCTCTCGCCCGCCGGCTGCGCCGCGAGCCGGGCGTGGACCCGGCGCTGCTGACGGACCTGGCGGCCGCCTCCGCGCTGACCGGCCATGCCGGAGCGGATACGCCGCTGCTGGAGCGGGTTCAGGAGCTGGAGCTGGAGCTGCTGCTGGAGGCGCTGGCTGAAGCCGGCGAAGACCGGTCATGAGCGAAGGAATGCTGCCGGTCGTGTGGCTGCTGATCGCCGTCGCGCTCATGGCCCAGCCGGTCTACCGTCTGACCCGGCGCATCCGCGAGCTGGAGGACAAAGTGCGGGAGCTCGAGGCGGAGGTCCGCACTCCGAGCCGGAGACGGAACAACCTGCGCATGCTGGACGGGGGAGACAAGGAGAGCTGACGCATTTCGGGCCTTGCCTGCCCGGGAGCGGCCGCATTTTTGAAAAGGGGCGGTTCCAAGGTCGTTTTCATCGACCTTTGGAACCGCCCCTGCTTTTTCAACATGCAAGAGGCAGCCGGCGCGCCGCGAGCGACGTGCCGGCTGCCTCTTGCTTGGAATCGCGGTCGGCCCGGAGCCGCGCCGGCCTCCGGCCTAAACGCCGATCAGCTCGCCGTCGCCGCGCAGCGCGGCGGCCCGATGGAGCTTGTTCGCATGGAAGTAAGCCGTTCCTTCCAGCCTGCGGCCGTCCTTCGTCAGCGCTGACACCTCGACGCCGATGTCCGATGCCGTATAGAAATAGTCCAGCAGCTCGCTGTCGGCCACTCCGTTCACGTCGATATACCACAGCCTCGAGCCGGCGTCCGTGACGAGCGCCAGCTCGGCCGATTCCATCTCCAGCTCTTTCGTCCAGCCGCCATGAGTCAGCGTCAACAGCAGCAGCGGATACGTTTCCATGTCGATTTCTCTCCCGTCTGCTCCTGATTGTACCTGCGGCACTGCCGCGATGCAACCTTTCGGAGCGGGCGTCCGTCCATCACAGCAAGATCCAGAATTGGGCCTTGATCCCACAGGAAAGAAACCGGGGGGCGATGAGCATGAAAAAGAGAAACGACGAGCCATCGGGCATGGAAACGAACCGGCAGCCTGCGCCAGAGAGCGGCCGAGGACTCCGATGGACCAAGATCGGTCCGCGGCTGAAGCTGGCCACGGCCAGCCTGCTGATCGCGGCGCTGCTGACCGGCTGCGGCGCGGCGGATGAAGGGGCGGTCCCGGGGAGCGGGGAAGCTGCTGCAGGCGGAGCCGCCGCCGTAGACGCGGCCAGCCGGGAGTCCGTCGCCGGCGCGCCGCAGAAGAGCGCGGCGAAAGAGGCTCCGACTGGCGCTGCCGCGGCGCAAGGGAGCGAGGAGCCCTCTGCGGCTGACGCATCCGCCGCAGAAAGCGCTGAGCTCCAGCATTCGGACGCCATGCCTCCAAAGGCAGAGCCGCGGCAAATGCCCGAACCGCAAGCCGGCATGCTGACGGCAGGAGAATGGGACGATCTCGGCGCGTGGAGCCGCTGGACGGAGCTGATTCAGGACAGTCCTTATCCGGCTGCCTGGGGCTTCGCCCCCTATCGCCGCCTGACGGTGCAGGCGACGGCCAAAGGCAAGCCGGCACGGGACGTCGAGGTCATCCTGCAATGCGGCGGCAAGCGGGAATGGACGGCTCGCACCGACGGCAAGGGACAGGCGACGCTGTTCGCGGGACTGCTCGAGTCGCGAAGCCGGCAGGACGTGGAGCTGCAAAACGAGCCGGCTGCTTCGAGCGAGCAGCAGGGAGGCTCAAAAGATCAGGCCGCCGCGCCTCAGGACTGCTCGGTCCAAATCGACGGGGGGAACGGACTTCTCGTACGAGAAGCGGAAGCGAAGGATTGGGCGGGGCGGGTCATGAAGCTTGAGACCGACCGGGAAGCGGCGCAGCCGGACGCCGTGCTCGACCTGCTGCTCATGATCGATACGACCGGGTCGATGGCCGACGAGCTGAGCTATCTATCGACCGAGCTGACGAACGTCGTCTCCCGCGTCAAGAAAAACATCGGGCAGAACCTGACCGTCCGGATCAGCCCGAACTTCTACCGCGACCACAACGACGAGTATGTCGTGCGGTCGTTCCCGTTCCTCGAGGACGCCGTCAAGGCGCAGGCGCATATCGCCCGCCAGGAGGCCGACGGCGGACAGGATTACCCGGAGGCGGTCGCCGAGGCGCTGACCGATGCCGTGCTGGAGCATGATTGGAGCCGCAGCGCGAGGGCGAGGCTGATGCTGCTCGTGCTCGACGCTCCGCCCCACCAAGGACTTCGGGAGCGCGAAAGCATCCAGCATGCGGCCGCCGAAGCGGCGAAGCAGGGCATCCGCATCGTGCCGGTCGCCGCGAGCGGCACCGACCTGGAGACGGAGCTGCTTCTGCGCACGCTCGCCGTCTCGACCGGCGGCAGCTACGTGTTCCTGACCGACGACAGCGGCATCGGCAACGGCCATAAGCAGCCGGAGGGCGTCGAGCCGCAGATCATGCCGCTGAACGATCTGCTCGTCGATCTGATCAGCCGGCACGCGGAGGGCTGAGCCCGCCTGCATCCGCCCGATCCTCCCTTCCCGCAACAGCACCAGCCCGCTTCCGGCATCCGCCGGAGCCGGGCTGTTCAGCATTTCCATCGTGTATTCCGATAATGAACTAGCGGCTATCCTCCTCGTGAGGGAACGATTCACGCCGTCCGATCAGCCATCAGGAAGGAATCGACATGAAGAACCAACTGCTCCTGCTCGTCGGCTTGGTCCTGATTTTCGCGGCCGCCGCTTCCATCGTCGTCTACTACTGGCTCCATCCCGTCGAAAACTACCCGCAAGCGCGAGCGGGCGTCCTCGACGCCCGCGATTGGGATTTTACGAAGCAAGGCGTCATCCCGCTGCAGGGAGAATGGGAATTTTATGAAGACAGGCTTCTAACGCCGGCCGATTTCGCCCAGAGCGAAAAGGAGCTGGAAAGCGGACGAAGCCTGCTGAACGTGCCCGGCAACTGGAACTCGGCGGACGGCTTCGGCGCGGGAACGTACCGGCTCCGAATCGAGGTGAGCGAGCCGGGATATTACAGCGTGAGAGCAAAAAAGATCCGCCTGTCCAGCCGCATTTACGCGGCGGGGGACGAGCTTGGAGGCAGCGGAACGCCCGCTGCGGACCCGAGCCGCTTCGTGCCGAGCAATCTGCCCGTCCTGGGGACGGTCAAGGCGGAGAGCCGCACGATCGACATCGTCATCCAGGTGGCCAGCTACCGGTATTTGCCGGGCGGACTCGTGCAGCCGCCGGAGTTCGGGCTGGCGGAGGAGGTGGCGGCCAGGCGAGACGTCTCGCGCATGGGCGACATGATCCTCGTCACGGCCCTGCTCGTCTTCGGCCTTTATTTCGCCGGCATGTTCAGGCAATGGAGGCGCGAGCCTTACCTGCTCTACTTCAGCCTGTTCTGCCTCTCGCTCGGCCTGTTCTTCAGCATCGACAACGAGATCGTGCTCGCGTCGCTGCTTCCGTCGATCTCGTTCCCGGCGCTGCAGAAGCTGCTCTTCATCGTGCCGTCGCTGTCGATCCTGTTCTTCATCCATTACGTCCGGCTGTATTTGGACGACAAGCCCGGCAGGGGGCTCAAGGCGTTCCTGGGAGCGAGCTACGGCTTTCTGGCCGTGCTCATCTTCATTCCCAACGAGGGGCTCGTTCCGCTCCTGTGGCCCGGCATCCTCATGCAGACGCTCTCGTTCGTCTTCATCTTCACGTCGATCTTTCGCAAGCGCCATCTCGGCGCAAGGGTCTATTCCATCCTGCTCGGGACCTTTTTCCTCATCATCAGCTGGGTGTTCGCGCAGACGCGCTATCAGCTGGCGCTGGACAGTCCCTACTACATGGTCGTCACGCTGCTGCTCGTCGTGCTGTCCCAATCGTTCCTAATGTCGGACCGGCTGCGCTCCGCCTTTGTGCAGAGCGAGCGGCTCTCCCGAAGACTGCTGATCCAGGATCGGCAAAAGGATGAGTTCCTCGCCAAGACGTCGCATGAGCTGAGGACGCCTCTGCACGGCATCGTGAACCTGTCCCAGTCGCTGCTGGACCAGGCCGAGACTCCGCTCCAAGCGGAGCATCGCGACAACATCCTGCTGCTGAATCGGCTCGGGAGGCGGCTCGCCGGCCTGGTGGGCGACATCCTCGATCTGAATCGGATCCGCTATGGGGAGCTGCGGGTGCAGCTGAGGCCGGTCGACATGCGCGTCTCCGCCGAATTCGTCTGGGAGACGCTGGCGATCGCATCGGTCAATCCGGGCATTCGGCTGCTCAACGAGCTGCCGGCGGAGCTGCCTCTCGTCCTCGCGGACGAGAATCGGCTGCGCCAGATTTTGCACAATCTGCTCGAAAACGGGCTGAAATACACGGAGCGCGGCACGGTGTCGCTCTCGGCCGCACGGCAGGGGGACATGCTGGCGGTGACGGTCAGCGACACGGGCCGGGGAATTCCCCCGGAGCTGCGGGAGGAGCTGTTCCAGCCGTTCGTCCATGGCCGCGAATCGGGGGCGG
The DNA here is from genome assembly GCF_009649995.1 of Paenibacillus sp. B01. Taxonomy (NCBI): domain Bacteria; kingdom Bacillati; phylum Bacillota; class Bacilli; order Caryophanales; family Paenibacillaceae; genus Paenibacillus; species Paenibacillus sp. B01. Next base: position 1,767,339 of record NZ_CP045802.1, read on the forward strand.
GCTCGCGCGAGGGCATCGGACTGGGGCTGAGCATCGCCCGGCAGCTGGTGGAGCTGCAGGGCGGCGCCATGTCGCTGGAGTCGGAGGTCGGACGAGGGTCCAGGTTTACGTTCACGCTGCCGGTGGCCGATGCCGGGGAGCGGCCAGCCGGGGCTGCCGCAGCGCCCTCCTCCGCCATGCGGGCGGAAGGGAGCGAAGCTCGGCACGGCGCTTCGGCGCCGCATCCGATGCGCATGGGCGAGGGCGGCGGCTCCGCAGCGGCCCTGCACATTCTGATCGTCGACGACGAGCCGTCCAATCTGAAAGTGGCGCTGGACGCGGTCTCCTCGCTCGGACATCGCTTCACTGCGGTCAGCAGCGGAGCGGAAGCGCTCGAGGCGCTGCGGCGCCGGCAGCCGGATCTCGTGCTGCTCGACCTGATGATGCCCGGCGTGTCCGGACTGGACGTCTGCCGGGAGATCCGGTCGCTGCACGGACTGTCCGAGCTTCCCGTGCTCATGCTCACCGCTTCCGGCCAGACCGCAGACATTGTGGCCGCCTTTGCCGCCGGCGCCAACGACATTCTGCACAAGCCGTTCGAGCTGGCGGAGCTGAAGGCCCGCGTCCAGTCGCTGCTGGCGATGAAAAGCTCCTCGGAGCAGGCGGTGCGCCGGGAGATGGACTTCCTGCAGGCCCAGATCACCCCTCATTTCCTGTACAACACGTTGAATGCCCTGATCGGGCTGAGCTACAAGGACGTGGACAAGCTGCGCGAGACGATCGAGCATCTGACGACCTATTTGCGCGCCAAGTTTACGTTTGTCCTCGCCGAAGCGGTCCCGCTGGAGCGGGAGCTGGAGCTGGCGCGGGCTTATCTGGCGATCGAGCAGCTGCGCTTCGGCCCGCGGCTGCAGGTGGAATGCGTCGTCGACGAAGGAGCGCGCGCGCTCCTGCCGCCGCTGACCTTGCAGCCGATCGTGGAGAATGCCGTCCGCCACGGCATCGGGCCCAAGCCCGAGGGCGGCACGGTGACGGTCTCGATCCGCAGCATCCCGGTTGGGGTCGAGATCCGGGTCGAGGATGACGGAGTCGGCATGGACGAGGCGATGCTGGCCAGGCTGGAGGCCGGGCAGGCCGGCGGCATCGGCATCGGCAATGTCAACCGCCGGCTGCAGATGAGGTATGGGCGCAAGCTGGACATCGCCAGCCGTCCGGGGGCGGGGACCCGAATGACGATGATCGTGACGAAGGAGGAGCGCGCGTGAGGGCGATTTTGATCGACGATGAAGAAATAGCGCTCGATGTCCTGGAAATCAAGCTGAACGAGGCGGGCGGAGTGGATGTCGTCGGCAAGTTCCAGCGCGTGGCGGACGCGATCTCGCAGTGCGGCGCGCTGCAGCCCGAGCTTCTCTTCCTGGATATCGAGATGCCCGGCATGAATGGGCTTGAAGCCGCCGCGGCGCTGCGCGCCGTCTGCCCGGACGCCGAGGTGATCTATGTGACGGCCTACCACCATTATGCGGTGGATGCGTTCGGCACGGAGGCGATCGGCTATCTGCTCAAGCCCGTCGCCAAAGACAAGCTGCTTCAGGCGCTGTCGCGCTACGAGAGCCTGCGGGCCCGGCTGCGCGATCGCAGCGGCGCCGGTCAGGAGCCGAGCGGCGCGACGACAGGGAGGACCGGGACCGGGCAAGCCAGTCCGCTCGACCTCGTCCCGCCGCCGGATTCGCCGACGCTGTCGCTGAAGGTGCTGGGCAGCATGGAGCTGTACGGCGGGGACGGCCGCCTGCTCACCTGGCGCACCCGCAAGACCAAGGAGCTGTTCGCCTACCTCTGGCATCATCGCGGCCGACCGGTCTACAAATATGCCATCCTGGAGCATCTGTGGCCGGACGATTCCGCGGAGCGGGCGCAGAAGCTGCTGCATACGTCGCTCTATTATTTGCGGAGCCTGCTGAAGGCGGAGGGCTGCGGGGAGATCGTCCACTATGGAGACGAGCGGTATTGGCTGGACGCGGGCGGCATCCGCAGCGATCTGGAGGAGCTGCTGGAGCGGTCGAAGACCGGCTTGGAAGGGGAGGCCGGACAGGACGCGGCGGGGCTCTACCGGGGCGACTATCTGGAGACGGAGCATTACCCGTGGGCGGACGCGTACCGGATCGAGCTGCGCTCCTCGTTCACGGCGGCGCTGAGAGCCGGCCTGGTCCAAGCCGGCTCCGCGCAGCGGCTGGCGCTGCTCGGCAAGCTGATCGAGCTGGAGCCGGAGCATGGCCCGTATTACGACCTGCTGGCCGAGTCGCAGGAGCAGATGGGACATTGGAGCGGCGCGCGCCAGGCGCTGGCGCTCAAGGAACGGATGGGACGGGAGTAAGGCTGGCCGGCCGGGACGAGCAAAGGCCGGCTGCAGCAGGAAACGGCTGTCGAAGCATCATTCGACAGCCGTTTTTGTCGTTTTTTGGCGAGATTGTTGTGAAAGTGTTGAGAATCGCCCTGCTACACTGGACGAGGCGGAACGCAATCACTCAAGGACAAGGTGGGAATACGAATGAAAAAATGGGGATCGCTTCTCCTCGTCATCGCGATGCTCTTCACCGCCGTGCCGACGGCATTCGGTGCCGTCCGCACGGGCTGGGACCTGAAAAGTCCTCGCGGCATCGCGACGGACAGCAGCGGACGCATCTATGTCGCGGATATAGGCAATCATCGAATTCAGGTCTTCAACGAAAACGAGAGCTTGTCGATGACGCTGGGCGAAACGGGGATCAGAGGGGCGGACAACGCCCATCTGGATACGCCGACGACGGTAGCAGTCGATGCTGCGACGGGAGAAATCTATGTAACGGATACTTCCAACAAGCGCATCCAGGTGTACAGCAGCCAAGGAAGCTATCTCCGCAGCCTTGCTCTTCCAGCCAGCGCAGTGTCGGAGTCTGTCGCGCTGGACGGCCTTGGACATGTCTTCGTGACGGACCACAACAACATGATCTACCGCTTTAATACGGACGGAAGCGGCTATAAGCAGCTCTTCGGCTATCCCGATGTAGACTACAGGCCGCTAGGAATCGCGGCGGATTCCAAGGGAACGTTATACATCTCCCAAGTATTGAGAAACACGATAGTGGTATACACATACAATAAAAGCCAGGACAAGTACACGTATCAGAAGACGATCGGTGAGAAGGACAAACCGGGCACGGACAACATGCATTTCAATCAGCCTTGGGGCGCGCATGTCGACCGCGACGATCGCCTTTATATCGCCGACGGCGGCAACAAGCGGGTGCAGGTGTATAACAGCGACGGCAGTTATCACATGACGTTGACAGCCCCGAGTCTGACCTCCCCTTACCATGTGGCGACAGACCGAAACGGCACCATCTATGTCAGCGACAACCATAGGTCGATCCTGATGTTCGACGCGCAGGGGCAGTTCGTGAAGACGCTCGGCCAGAACACCGTTCCGGTATTCGAGGGCAGCCAGACGGCGCTTGCGGTCGCGCAGGACTCTTCGCCGACGGATGTCAGATCCTTGCTGAAGGTCACGGACAGCGACAGCGGGCAGACGCTGAGCTGGACGCTGACGACAGCGCCGACTCATGGAGCCGTCAGCCTCGGCCAAGGCGTCGCTGCCAGCGGAGGCTCCGGGCTGACGCCGGCCGATGCGATCGAATACGAGCCGGCTGCAGGCTATTTCGGCACGGACCAGTTCACGGTCACGGTCAGCGACGGAGCGGGAGGCTCGGCTGCCCGCACGATCAACGTCACGGTGAGCCGGAAGGCGGCCGCGCCGACAGCCGATCCGGCCAGCGGCTCCGTCGTGGCGGACGGCAGCGGCATCGCTCTTTCGACGACGACGCCGGGCGCGTCCATCTACTATACGACCGACGGCACGGAGCCGACGACGGCCAGCGCCGCCGGCACGGCAGTCGCCGTCAGCGGCGCTCCCGGCGAGACCGTGACGGTGAAGGCGTTCGCGGCAGGGCCGAATCTGCTCGACAGCGACGTCGTGACGTTCTCGTATGTCATCGAGACGCCGAAGTCGAGCAATGCCGATCTGCAAAGCCTGTCGCTGTCGGCAGGAGACTTGAGCCCGGCCTTCTCGAGCGGCACGACCCGGTACTCGGCCAGCGTGGCCAGCGAGATCTCCAGCTTGACGGTCACGCCGAGCGTGGCGGATGCGGTGTACGGCACCGTAGCCGTCAGCGTGTATGATGGAACGGGCAAGCTGACGGGCGGACCTCATGCCTTGAGCGGAGGGGGAGCCTCGCCCGCGCTGCCTCTGGCGGCAGGCGACAACGTCATCGAGATCCGGGTGAGCGCGCAGGACGGCAGCATGCTCATCTATACGGTGAGCGTGCAGAGAGCGCAAGCAACGGAAACGCCGCAGCCGGAACAGCCGACGGAGGAGCCGACGCCGACGCCAACGCCGGTGGAATCATCGACTCCGACCCCGACTCCGGTCGAAACGCCGACGCCGACACCGACAGCGACGCCGACACCGACAGCGACGCCGACGGCCTCTCCCGGCCTGAGCATGACGGTGAACGGCCAGCCGAAGGGGCAGCTCGTGCAGGCGGCGACGGAGCAGACGAACGGCCAGACGATTCTCGTCGCGTCCGTCAACCGCGCGCAGCTGCTGGAGCAGCTGGCGGCTGCGGCTGACGGGGCCGTAATGGCGATCCCCGCCGCGAACGAGCCGGTCGACGGCGTATCCGTCCGCCTGACCGGCGATGTCGTCCAGGCGATGGCCGCCCGCAAGGCGCAGCTGCAGGTGCAGGCGCCGAGCGGCACCTACGCGCTGCCGGCGGGACAGATCGACATCGCGAGCCTGGCGGCGCGGTTTGGCGCTGCGGACCGCCTGTCGGAGATCCTGCTGCGGATCGACGTCGTCCAAAGCGATGCGGCGACAGCCGAGCTGGCGCGGCAAGCCGGCCTTCGTCAAGGCTTCCACGTCGCCGCGGCGCCGGTGACGTTCGAGGCGGCGGCTGCCTTTGACGGCAAAAGCGTCGCGATCGACCGCTTCAGCTCTTATGTGAAGCGCGAGCTGCCGCTGCCGCAAGGCGCGGATCCGGCCAAGATCACGACCGCTGTCGTCATCGGCAAGGACGGTACGGTCCGGCATGTGCCGACCTTCATCGAGATGCGGGACGGGGCGCAATACGCGATTGTCAACAGCTTGACGAACAGCGCCTACGCGCTCGTCTACCATCCCGCCGCCTTCGCCGATGTCGCGGGGCATTGGGCGGAGCCGGCCGTGAACGACCTGGCCTCGCGGATGGTCGTCAGCGGCGTTGACGCCGAGCATTACCGTCCGGATGCGGCCGTCACCCGCGCCGAGATCGCCTCGATCCTCGTGCGTGCGCTTGGCCTCGCTCCGAGCTCCGCCGCTTCGCCGTTCGCCGATGTCGACGCAGCGGCCTGGCATGCGGGCTCGATCACGGCGGCGCAGGCGTACGGCCTCGTCCAGGGCGACGGGCACGGCTCGTTCAACCCGAGCCGCAGCGTGACCCGCGAGGAGGCTCTGACGATGCTGGCCCGAGCGATGGCGATCGCAGGCATGGACGCCAGCGGCGCAGGCGCCGATTCCCTGGCTGCGCACCGGGATGGCGGCCAGGTCAGCCTATGGGCGCAGGATGCGTTCGCGGCCGCTTTGCGCCACGGACTGGTCCAAGGCTCGGGCAAGGGGCTGGAGCCGAAGCGGCCGATCACCCGCGCCGAGACGGCTGCGCTCGTGCAGCGGCTGCTCATCGCCGCCGGCTTGATTGACCAAGCCGGCTCCAAGTAGCAAAAGCAAAAAGGCTGTTCCCCTCGATGCCGGTCATGAAGCCGGATCGTACGGGACAGCCTTTTTTTCGTTTTCCTATCCTCAGCTCGATGCGGCTCGAAGCCGCGCCCGCGAGCGCAGGAAGTACGCGTCCTCGAGCGTCGGCTCCTGGACGGCGAACTCCGGCCCGGGACAGTCCGCTGCGAGCAGGCGCACGCTCCAGAGGTCCAGCTCCGGCCGAACCTGCAGCAGGTCGCCAGGCGGCAGCTCGCGGTAGCGCTCCGGCGAGACCGATCCGCCCCAGACCGAGCCGGGCAGGGCGGACGTCCACTCCTGCGGCGTGCCGTGGAACTGCGGCTTGCCGTCCGCCAGCCACAGGATGCGGGACGCCCAGGCTTCCCACTCGTTGAGCTCATGCGTGGAGACGACGACGGCGCGGCCGCGGGCGTACGAGGCGAGAAAGCGGATCAGCCGCAGCCGCTCGACCGAGTCAAGCGCGTTGAGCGGCTCGTCCAGGAACAGGTAGTCCGGCGAGCCGATGACGGACTGCGCGAGCGCGATCCGCTGGCGGATGCCCTGCGGCAGCGTCTTGATCGCGCGCCGCCGGTAAGGCTCCAGCTGGAACAGCCCGATGACCCGGTCGGTCTCCGCGCGGCCGGCCTCGCCTTTGAGCTCGGACAGATAGCGCAGCAGCCGCTCCATCCGCATGTCCTCGTACAGCTCCAGCCCGGTCGGCACATAGCCGATCGACGAGCGGATCGCCGCCAGATCGCGGTCGCCGCTCATGAGGCCGTAGCGGATGCCGCCCTGGTCGGGAAACTCGGCGGTCGCCAGCAGCTGCAGCAAGGAGGACTTGCCGGAGCCGTTGGCGCCGGCCATGACGGTGATGCCTTCGCGCAGCAGCAGCCGGGGGACGTCCAGCGTGAATACGCCGGCCCGGCGCTCCCAGCGCACGCCGCTCAGCTCGATCATCGGCGGGCCTCCTTTAGACGACCCGCTTGATGACGAGGCTGCGGCGGTACGCCATCGAAATCATGAGCGCGCCGGCTCCAAGGCAGAGCCAGTAGATGGCGGTGCGGATCGTTTCCGGCGCGGAGCTGCCGCTTTCGGGCATGCGCAGCACGTATTCCATGACGTTCCACGCCATCCAGAACAGCGAGCCGATCACGAACGAGCTCTTGACCCCGGCCCGCAGCATGACGTAGGCGGCGCCGCCGGCGATGAGCAGGATGAGCGACATCCACTGAAGGATGAACGGCAGCACCGGGAACTGCTCCATGCGCGTCGCCAGATAGAGCGAGGCCGCCACGCCGAACAGCACGTTCAGGCCGCCGACGATCATGACGCGGGCCATCAGCAGCAGCGCGGGCGGATACGGCGTGATGCTCTCGATCGTGCGCATCTCGCGGTTCCAGCTGCGGAAGCTGTACAGCAGGCCGGAGAGGAACATCATCGGCAGGAACAGCGACAGCTTGGCGCTCACCTCGCTCAGCATTGACGAGCCTTCCTCGCCGGAGCCGTACGGCAGGATGTACATCAGCATGAGGAATACCCCCAGGCTGGCGAGCCAGTACGCCCGCGAATACGCGCCGAGCTGCGTGCGCAGCAGCTTGAGCAGCGTCGGCCGGCGGGCGTCCGGCACGCTGCCGCCCATCCAGTCCGGCACGCCTCGGCCGGAGAGCTCCGGACGCAGCCCGTCGAAGGCGGGCTGCAGCGACGCCAGCAGGCGCGCCGTATCCGAGGCCGTCACCGGCCGCGCGTGCAGCGAGGACAGGGGACCGCGAAGCTCCTCTTCCAGCTGCTTCAGTTCCTTATCGTTCGGCAATTCCATCCGGTTCCCCTCCTTCCGCCCGCATCGGGGCTTTCTGCTCCTTGCCGAGCTTCGTCTTGAGCCGGCGCAGAGCCTTGTACAGATGCGTCTTCACCGAGCCCAGCGGGAGCTGGAGCGCGTCGGCGATGTCCTGCAGCTTGAGATCCTGATAAAAGCGGAGCAGCACGACCTCGCGCTGCACCTGCGGCAGCTCCTCGAGCGTCTGCCGGATCTCGCGGCGCGTCTCCGAGCGCTCGGCCATCTCCACGACGGAGGGCCGCTCGTCCTTGCGCTCCGGCGGCTCGCCGAAGCGGTTGCGGTCGGTCTGGTAGCCGGAGCTTTTCCAATAGTCGCGGCACTGGTTCATCGCCACCCGGTACAGCCACGCCTGCACGTTGTCGGGGCTGCGCCGGTCCTTGAGCTGGCGGATCAGCTTGAGGAACGTCTCCTGCACGATATCCTCCGCCCGCCCCGGATCCTTCAGCTGGCGCTGCAGGAAGCCCGAGAGCGGAGCATGGTAGCGGTGGACCAGCGCCTCGAAGCTCGCCTGGTCTCCGTCCATCATTCCTTGGACCAATTCTTCATCCGTCACCGTCACGCGGTCATCCTCCTTCATCGTCCGTCATCGGCGGCCAGCGGTCGTCCGGCATGCGCGCTCGCCATTCCTTCATAAATTCGTCCACCGTCACGTACGGCGGCGCGGCTGCGGCCATGCGCTCGCCGGCTCCGCTGCGAGGCGGCTCCGGCAGCGCGAGCCCGCGGCTGCGGAACTGCTCCAGCACCTCGCGGGCGAGCGCGGCATGGCCTCGGTCGTAGGCGGCCTGGATCAAGGCGCGCATCGACCTCCATGCCGGCAGCTCCTCCGCCTCGATGCGGTACGGCTCGTCCGGGCCGCGCTGCTTGTTGTACAGAAAAGCATAAGCGGAGCGGATCGCCAAGGCAACGGATTCGCTGCCGGAAGGATCCTCCAGCGCGTTCTCCCGGGCCATCGCTTCTCCCCGACCGACGTCGCCGAACAGCAGCAGGTCGCTCAGCGCGTCCTCGGCGTAGCCGTCGAGATTGCGATGCTCCGTCTGCGGGATGAACAGCGTGTCGTTCTCCGCATGCCAGGAGCGGTTCACGCTCGGAGCCTCGACCGGCGCGCCGATCAGATGCATCGGGAAAAAGAACAGCTGCCGGACCGCGCCGAGCGGAGCTCCGGCCAGCTCCTCCAATCCTTCGCGTCGCCGCTCGAACCGCTCGAGGAACGCTTCCGCCTCGTCCCGGTTGCCCGGCGTCGTCACGATCCGAATCGCCTCGCCCTCCCGCCGGACCGTCTCGAAGCGGCCTCCGACGAGCGTGAGTCCCGCGCCGGAGACGCCGCGGAAGCGGACGGCTCCGTCCGCCGACGGCTCCTCCGGCAGCGTGCCGAACAGCGGAGCGCGGAAGCCGGACGCTTCCACCTCGTAGGCGGTGCCAGGCGTCAGCGCGGACGACGGGCGGTCGAGCAGCCTGCCGTCTTCGTCGAGCGCCAGCAGCGTGTCGCCGCCGGGCAGCGGGTACCAGCCGAGCGAGGCGGGCAGGTAGAGCGCATCGGAGCGGAGGAAGGCGAGATAGCTCTCGCTGCCGCCCGGCCCGCTCAGCCATTCGTCGAGCCGGCCGCCGTAGCGGATCTCCACCGTCTGGACAGGCCGGCCGCGATCGAGCATAAGCTCGGGAAAGCGGATGCTGTCGCCTTTGCGCTCCCAGGCGATCGGCACGCCGTTCAGCTGGACCGACCGCACCTGCAGCGACGGATAGAGCAGCAGCGACACGATGCCGGGCTCCTTGTAGCGCAGCGTCCGCCCCCGCTCGGCCGGCAGCAGCCGGCCCTTTTCGGTCGGCAGCTCGAGCGTCGCCTCGGCGACGAGACTGCCGTCGCCGGCCAGCTTGAGCCGCAGGTCCATCCGTTCCAGCCGGAAGCGGTAGGCGGCGGGATCGAGCCGTTCGTCCGGGCCGGCCGCCGCCTGCTCGAGCTGCGCGCGATGGACGTCGCGGGCCGCCTCCAGCGAGGCGAACGGCGCGAATGCTCCTGCAGCGGCCAGCATCGCCACGAGCGCGAGCAGCCACGGCCGCCGCCGGTTCAGCGGCGGCTTGCTGCGGCCGAGCAGCGCCGCGCCGGCCACGAGCAGGAACAGCGAGAACGCGGCGCCGAAGCCCATGATGCGCAGCAGCTCGCCGCGGGCGAGCGGCCAGGACCAGACCTCGTTGCCGAGCAGGCTGTTCTCGAACAGCGGCTGCAGGTAGAACGCCTTGAGCCAGCTCCATTCGTAGACCGGCCGGATGTAGGCCTGCAGGAACAGCGAGCCGAACACCCAGGCGCAGAACGCCGCCGGCAGCGAGAAGCGGAGCGGCAGCAGCACGCCCAGGAACAGCCCAAGCGCCAGCGAGACGGCGAAGGCATGCTCGTACAGCAGTCCGTAAAGGGCGAGCTGCCGCCCCATCGAGGCGGCGGGCAGGCCGTGCCGCAGCGCCGAGGCGGCGTACGCCGCTCCGACCGCGAGCGTGTACAGCGTCATGTAGGCCAGGCCGGCGAGCCATTTGGCCGCCATCCAGCCGCCGGCGGGCAGCGGCAGCCGGAACAGCCATTCGGCGGACGGATGGAGCAGGTCGCGCCGCATGAGCAGCACGCCGAGCAGCAGCGGGATGGCGGTCGTCAGCATGAGCAGCATCTGATGCGTGTCGGACGCGTACAGATTGATGTCCTGCGACGACTCCGGCCGCAGCCGCCATGTGTGCAGCAGCATCCAGATGGAGGCCGCGGCCGGCAGCAGCAGCGTCCAGCGCAGCAGCAGCAGGGAGCGCAGCTCCATCGCCGCCTGGCGAAGCACGTTCGGAATCATGTCGGACCTCCGGAGGGCTGGCGGTTCATGAGGCTCAGATAGCCTTCCTCCAGCGTCGGCTCCACGCGCTCCGCGAACGGCGACGGCGGGCGGTCGCTCAGCGCGCGGCAGAGGATGCCCTCCTCCGTGCGCCGGGCGCTCAGCAGCCCGCCCAGCGGCATGCGCCGCCATTCGTTCTCCGACGTCTCCCACGCCCAGGTGCGGTCCTCGGCGAAGCCGGCGAGCCCTTGGGTGCTGCCGTGGTACAGCAGCCGTCCTTCGCCGAGCACGATCACCTCGCGGCAGCTCGCGCCGATGTCGCCGAGCACATGCGTCGACAGCAGCACGACCCGCGTCGCCGCGGCCTCGGCGAGCACCCGCCGCAGGCGGATGCGCTCTTCGGGATCGAGGCCGGCGGTCGGCTCGTCGACGATCAGCAGATCGCCGGCCGACAGCAGCGCCTGGGCGACGCCGAGCCTTTTGGTCATGCCGTACGAATAGTGGCGGGCCGGCAGATCGGCCTCGCCGAGCAGATTGACCTGCTCGAGCACCTCGTCGACCTTGCGCCGGCGCTCCGCGAGCGAGCCGCCGCCTTGCAGCGAGGCGGCATGGAGCAGCCACTGGCGGGCGGAGAACTGCGGCAGCACGCGGATGTTCTGCGGCAGGTAGCCGATGCGGCTGCCGCTGCGACGGAAGTCGCGGACCGAGCTGCCGCGCAGCAGCGCGTCGCCGGTCGTCGGCGCCAGCATGCCGGCCAGCAGCCGCAGCAGCGTCGACTTGCCGGCTCCGTTCGGGCCGAGCAGGCCGTGGAGGCCGGGGCCGAGCTCCAGCGTAAGCGGGCGCAGCGCCCAGCCCGTTTTGTATTGTTTTCCCAGCTTGCAGGCGGTAAGCATGTAGATGTGAGCCTCCTGTGCAATCAACGACTGTCTCGCGCAAAAAGTTTCTCTATAGAAAGCAGTATACCATCCGGAGCCGGAGCGCGCCGCCGGCGGAGAACGCCGCGCGGGGGGCGAGGCGTCCTCCGCCGGGCGTCGTTGACAGCTTCGCGACGCGGCGAAGATAATGAAGGAATGTGATCGACGGGCCGGCAGGCGAGGCGGGCGGGAGGCTGCCGCCGCATGCCGACAACGCAGGAGACCGAGCGGAGGGGTAGCCGATGGCGACGGGCAGCGGGCGGGACGAGCAGGAGCGGATGGCGACGGGCAGCGAGCGGGACGAGCGGGAGCGGAAGCCGACGGGAGGCGAGCGGGAGAGGCCGTCCGAAGCGGTCATGAGCGGCGCGGCTGCCGGGCTGCGCAAGCCGCCGCTGCGCTGCGAGCCGGCCGGAGACCGGGCGCTGCTGCTGCTCCCGCCGGGGGACGGCTCGGCGCCGCCGGAGGGCGAGCCGCTGCAGCGGCTGCTGGCCCATGCCGCGGCTTGGCTGGAGGCGGCAGGCTGGGAGTGGCTGGAGGACGCGGTGCCGGCCTATGAGAGCGTGCTGGCCGTCTACGATCCGGCGCGGCTGCAGCGCGGCCGGAAGGGCGCTGTCCCGTGGCGGCTGGCGCAGCGCCTGATCGAGGATCGGCTGGCCGAGCTGCCTCCGCCGCCCGAAGCGGCGGAGCGGGCCGCGATCGAGATCCCGGTGCGCTACGGCGGCGAGCACGGGCCCGATCTGGAGCAGGCGGCGCGGCGCAGCGGCATGACGCCGAGCGCGTTCATCGCGGCGCATTCCAAGCCGCTGTACCGAGTCGTCATGCTCGGCTTCCTGCCTGGCTTTCCCTATCTCGACGGACTGCCGCCGGAGCTGGCGCAGCCCCGGCTCGATGCGCCGCGGCTGCGCGTTCCGGCCGGATCGGTCGGCATCGGCGGCGCGCAGACCGGTCTCTACCCGTCGGAATCTCCGGGCGGCTGGCAGCTGATCGGACGCACCGCTGCGTCGTTGTACGACCCCGCCCGCGAGCGTCCCGCGCTGCTCGCCCCCGGAGACCGGGTGCGGTTCGTTCCGGTGGAGAGATGACATTTGGACGGAATTAGGACCGAATTAGGACAAAAGTCTAAGAAATTATAGGTATTTCTTCATATTTTCGATCTAGATGCCGATAAAAAAACGGCGTCAGAAAGAAAAAGGGGGAGTACCTTATTTTCATTCATAGCAAAACAAGGCCGCGAATAGCGGCCCTGACCGCAGCAGCCGTGCTGCTCGGGTCCGGTTTTCCGGCGCCTCAAGGCGTCCGAGCGCAAGCTTCGGTCGGCGGAACCTATTTCACCGATACGGACAACTGGGGAGGAGGCGCCGCCGGCAGCGCGCCGGACGGCGATCTCGACTACGCGACCAACCGCATCTCCAACGGTCACGCGCTGTACCCGATCGAACTCAAGATCGAGAACGTCGACAAGCTTCCGGCCGAGAGCGCCAGGCTGCTCATACGGGCGTACGATGTCGACGAGTATGACGGGACGGACAGCACTTCGACAGGCGAATGGGATCGGATCTACTTGTCGGACAAGCCGGAGGATATCGTGCTTGGCAATCCCTACACGCCGTGGAAGACGACCGGCGGCTGGAGCAGCGCGACGGCCTCCTACAAGAAAGAGTTCAAGCAATCCGCTTATGTCGGAGCTCTGTCCGGAGCCAACGAGAAGTGGAATACGACGGTGCTGTCGGTCGATCCGGACAGGATCAAGCTGGGCGACCAGTATGTCGGCGCATCCATCCACCACTACTTCAAGTCGAGCAGGCTGAACGCCGGCTGGGTGACCGAGATCGACTGGGCGCAGCTCGTCGTGGACGGCGGCATCCGGGACAAGGCGGAATTTTCGAGCGCCGGCATCACGGTCAAGAACGGGAAAATCTCGATTGATTCGGCTTTTCTGGGCAAGGCCGGATACCAGGGCCCGTTCTCGCTCGAAGCCAACGTCATCCAAGAGGTCACGGATGCGGACGGGACGGTGCGCGAGGTCAACCTCGCTCTCGACAGCAAGCGGGTCGCCAGCGTGGATCCGGGCGAGCCGGGCCGCTGGAGCCTTGATCTCGAGAACCCGGACATCCGTCTCGGCGAGGACTATCGGATCAACTTGATCCTGTTCGAGGATCGCGGAGGCAACGGATCGAACCCGAATCCGGGCAAGGTGCAGCATCTGCTCGATATCCCGACCTCGGAAATCCAGATGCTGGCGGAGGACTTCCGCAAGCCGTCGTCCGTCTTCGCGGCGGAGGACTTCCGTTCCAGCTTCTTCAAGACGAACGGCGTCGAGGGCGCTGACGCCTTGGCCAACGGAGCCAATCTGGAAAAGATCCGCATCGCGTCGCTCCCCGATCCGCAGGACGGCGAGCTGATGTACGACGGCGTTCCGCTGAGCGCCGCCGATATCGGCAAGGAGATCGCGATCGCGAACGTCTCCAAGCTCGGATTCCGTCCGGCCTCCACCACCGACGGGGAAGCCGAATTCGGCTGGACCGGCTTTGCCGAGGGCAAATATGCCTCCAAGCCGGGCCAAGCGAGCTTCGGCGTCAACCGCGCTCCGATCGTGGAGTCGCTGAGCAAGCCGGCGCTGAAGGGCGAGACGCTTTCCTTCAGCCGGACCGACTTCGCGCAGGCATCCGCTTATGTGGATCCGGAGCAGCAGCCGCTGGCCGCCATCATGGTGACACAGCTGCCGGATCCGGCCAAGGGCAAGCTGTACCTCAAGCGTGCCGATGCGCCGCTTGTGCCGATCGTCGCAGGCATGCCGATCGCCGCAGCCGATCTGGACCGCCTCGTGTTCCAGCCGGAGGCCGGCGCGACGGGCACGGCCGAATTCCGCTGGAACGGAAGCGACGGCGAGCTGTACGCCGCAGCGGACAAAACCGTCCACATCCGGATCAACACGCCGCCTGTCGGCGCCGATCTGAGCCGGACAGGGCCGATGGGAGCGCCGATCGGCTTCGCGGCTCCGGGCGGAGGGAGCAGCTTCGCGGCGCTGTACGGCGACGAGGACGGCGACGCCTTCCATAGCGCCGCGTTCGACCTGCCTGCCGGCTTCGCGGCGAAAGGCACGCTCAGCTATACGGACCCGTCCACGACGGAAACCGTATACGCCGAGCCCGGCCGGCGCACGCTGGTGCCCGCGCTGGCGCTGGAATCGCTTCGCTTCGTGCCGGCGCCAGGCCTCGCCAACGGCGCGGCGGTCGACATCCCGTGGCGTCCGTTCGACGGCAAGCAGCTGGCGGAGCAGCCTTCGCTGCTGCGGATCGCCTACGACGGCATTCCAAGGGCGGAATGGATTTTCGCCTTGGCCAATGAAGGGGTCCAGGAGCTCCGCCTGATTCCGTCCGGGACCGACCAGGAGACGGTGACCGGCCTCGTCTACCGGCTTGTTCCGGATTCTGGCCCTTCCCGCGGAACGCTCGTTCCGGACGTGGATTCGGACCGGGGCGGCTGGATCTACACGCCGGACAAAAGCTTCGTCGGCGGCACGGACAGCTTCCGTTACGTCGCGGTGGATGAGAGCGGACAGGTCAGCGAGCCTGCGACGGCGACGATCATCATCCACAAGGCGCTCGACGGCTGGGCGGGAGACAAGCCGCAAGGCGATCCGAGCCGCATGACGGCGCTGCCGGGCTACCCGGTCCGGCTGTCCGCGGTATCGTCGCTGGCTGCGGAAAAAGTAACGGCATCGCTCGCAGGAGCGGAGACCGAGCTGGTCTGGATCAATCCGTCGACGAGCCAGGCGGAAGGGGTCAAGCGGTGGGAGAAGGAGGGCTTCCTGCTGCCGCAAGCCGCGGCAGGCGAGCATGAGGCGGCATTCACCGCTTACGGTCCGCTTGGACAGCTGATCTCAAACGAAGAAGCCTCGCGCCGATCGGACAACTGGATCACCGTGCTGACGACCCGCATCGCCTTGACCGCGGATCCCGACCGGATCGTCGGCGACGGCAGCTCGACTTCCGTGCTGACCGCAGCCGTGACGGACGAGAGTGGCGGTCCGGTGAGCGGCGTATCCGTCTCGTTCGCGGCCGGAGCCGGTTCGTTCCCGGACGGCGCGACTGCCGTGACCGGAGCGGACGGCAAGGCCAGCGTCGTCTATCGTTCGGCGGCGATGAGCGGCACGGCGGAGCAGCGGATCCCGGTTACGGCCAAGGTGCTGGATCTCGTACGAGGGTTGGCCGGAGAAAAAGGGATCGAGCTGACGTTCCTGCCTGCCCGCATTCAAGGCGTCCTTACCTCCGGCAGCTCCAATGCGCCGGTCGCAGGAGCGATCGTCCGGGCGGCGCTGGATCTGAACGGCGACGGCGTCATCGAGCCTGGCGTCGATTTTGAAGCCTCGACGACGACGGATGAGCGTGGACGCTATTCGCTGGCAGTGCCTAAGGGAGACGCGGTCTACGAGCTGGCGGTTACGCAGCTCATCGAGATCGGCGGCGTGCCGACTCCGGTCACCTATACGCAAAAAGCCGTTGTCGGCCATGCCGACGGAACGGGGGAGCAATCCTTCGAATCCGAAAAGACGGTCAGCGGCATCGTTCTGCTCAAGCAGCCGGACGGCGGCACGGCGAAGCTGGATGCGGAGACGGCCGGCCGTTCCAGCGTTTATTTCAAGGACAGCCAAGGAAAATACGTCACGGACGGCAGCGGGGCGCCGAAGGCTCATCCGCTGAGCGCCCAGGGCGTCTTCTCGACAGAGGGCCTGCCGGTCGGCTCGTACGCCTTCGAGATCCGGTATGAGTTCGAGCCCGGCGTGCAGGCGGTGCTGAGCGTAGGCCAGGCTCATGTCAAAGCGGACGGAGAGCTCAACCTGCTCACGCAGCTGGTCGATCCGTACGGAACGGTAAGCGACGCCTCGAGCGGAGCCGTCATCGAAGGCGCGACGGTCATGCTGCATTACGCCGACACCGGCCGCAACAAGGCCGCCGGCAAGGCTGCCGGGTCGGGCGTCGTCCTGCCCGCGCTGGTCGGCTTCGAGCCGAACGACAACGCCAGTCCGTTGCAGATGACCGACAAGAACGGGTTCTACGCGTACATGGTCTACCCGGAGACGGACTATTATCTCGTCGTCTCCAAGGCCGGCTACGAGACGTACCGCAGTCCGGTCATATCGGTCGAATGGGACATCGTCAAGCATGACCTTCAGCTGCGCCCGCTGTCTGCGCCGGCTCCGCAGCCTCCGGCACGGACCGGACTGGCGGTGGAGATCGCCTCGGAGCAGATGGTCGTGCGCGAGGAGAGCGAGTCGCTGCTGACGGTCACCTACAAAAACAGCGGTTCCGACCGCATGGCAAGCGGAACCGTCGAGGTCGTCCTGCCTGACGGCGCAAGCTTCGTCCGCGCCGACGGCGCGGCCATCGAGGGCGCGAAGGCGGTCTGGAGCGTCAAGGATCTCGCAGCCGGACAGACGGGCCAGCTGCAGCTGACCGTGCGCTGGCCGCGCCTGGATGCGAAGGAAAAGGACGCCGACATCACCGCGGCCTTCTTCTCGGGAGATGCGTCCGCGAAGTCGGTCGCCAAATTCAAGCTGTACTCGGACCGCTTCGAGCCGCTGTTCCATTCGCGCTACATCCGCGGCTAACCGGACGGGGAGTTCAAGCCCGGACAGACGCTGACGCGGGCGGAGGTCGCCGCTGTCACGGCGCGCTTGTCCGACGGTCCGGCCGATGATGCGAAGGCGGGCTCCTTCCGCGACATCCGCAGCGGCCACTGGGCGGAAGGCTACATCCGCGAGTCTGCCGCCAAAGGCTACTTCAAGGGAGGAACGGACGGCCGCTTCCGGCCGGACGCGCCTGTGACCCGCGCGGAGCTCGTCGTCGTCCTGTCGCGCTTCCTCGGCCTCGAGCCGGGAGAGCCTGCAGGCAGCCGCTTCCTCGACACGGCCGGCCACTGGGCCGAAAAGGAGATCGAGGCGCTGCGCGTCGGCAAGTATTTGAACGGCTACCCGGACGGAAGCTTCCGTCCGAACCAGCCGATCCGGCGCGACGAGGCGGTCGCTCTCATCAACGGCATGCTGCGGCGCGGTCCGCTTGCCGGCGTGCAGCCGCTGTTCCCGGACATGCCGCAGGGCAACTGGGCTTACGGAGCTGTCATGGAGGCTTCGCTCTCTCATGAATCGGAGCGGGTCGAGGACGGATCGGAGCGCCTGCTGAAGGCGATCGAGGACCATATGGAATAACGAAAAAGCGAGGCTCAATCAGCCTCGCTTCGGAAAGCGGCATCGGGCCCGAGAGGCGCCCGGCGCCGCTTTTTTTCATGCCGCTCGGCGATGGCGTCCCGTGGCGGCGGCCGATGGCCGCGGGAAGGCGGCAACGGAAAGCGAGCAGCGGATGACTGTCGTCGGCATGAGCGGCTTCCGCCGCTTAGCAGCCTCCTTCAGCCTTCTTCAAAGCGGCCGAGCGCGATGACGGCATTATGGCCGCCGAAGCCGAACGAGTTGGACAGCCCGACCGCTAGCCTCTCGCGCCGCGGGGCGGCCGGGACGGTCAAGGCGCAGTCCGGGTCGGGCTCCTCCTGGTTGAGCGTCGGCGCGATCAGCCCCTCGCGCAGCATGCGGACGAGCGTGATCGCCTGCGCGCCGCCTGATGCGCCGAGCATATGGCCGGTCATCGACTTGCCGGCGAATACCGGCACGCTCCCGCCTCGCTCGCCGAGCGCGCTGCGGATCGCCCGGCTCTCCGACAGGTCGCCGGCCGGCGTGCCGGTCGCATGGGCGCAGACGAGGTCCACGCGCTCGGCCTCCAGGCCGGCGTCGGCGAGCGCCAGCCGCATGGCGGCCGCCGCGCCGCGGCCGGTCGGCTCGGTCGCGACCCGGTGGTACGCGTCGGAGGTCGCGCCGTAGCCGAGCACCTCGGCCAGCGGCTCGGCGCCGCGCGCAAGCGCGTGGGCGAGCGTCTCGAGCACGATGATGCCGGCGCCCTCGGCCATGACGAAGCCGGAGCGGCTGCGGCTGAAAGGACGGCTGGCCGCCGCCGGATCGCCGCCCGACGAAGCGAGCGCGGTCGCGTTGCCGAAGCCGGCGAGGGCGATCGGGACGACGGCGGCTTCGGATCCGCCGGCGACGGAGACATCGGCGATGCCGGCGCGCAGCAGGCGCATCGCTTCCCCGATCGCCGTGTTGCCGATCGAGCAGGCGGTCACCGGCGAGAGCGTCGGCCCGGTCAGGCTGTAGCGGATGCTGATTTCCGCGGCGGCCATGTTGGCGATCATCATCGGCACGAGCGTCGGGCTGACGCGGCTATGGCCGCGGGCGCCCAGCACGCGCGCCTGCTCCATGAGCGTGCCGAGCCCGCCGATGCCGGAGCCGACATAAACGGCCGTCCGATCCGGCACGAGCCGGCCCTCGCCGAGTCCGGCCTGGCCGAGCGCTTCCTCGGCCGCCGCGAGCGCGAACTGCACGAAGCGGTCCATCTTGCGGGCTTCTTTGCGGCCGAACCGGGCTTCTCCGTCCCAATCGGGCACGAGGCCGGCAATCGCCCGCTCGTCGGCCTGCTCCAGCCACTCCTCCGGCCATCCGCCTTCTTGCAGGCGGCGGATGCCCGAGCGGCCTTCTGCCTGGGCGGTCCATAACGTCTCGGCGCCGGCGCCGAACGGACTGACGGCTCCCATGCCGGTAATGACGACGCGATGCTCCTTGCTGGACGGGGCGGCGTTCGTGTAAAGCTCCATCATGCTCCATCTCCTTCGCAGCTTGCGGATAAGCGCAGTTTCGCACAGCTCTTATGCTGGTACAAGTTGTTGTTTATACTAGGATAAGAAGTAATGGGATCGAGGAGGAAGGGCATGAACCGACAGGAGAGGCTGAAGGCTCTATCGGAATTTCTGCGCTCGCGCCGGATGGCGCTGCTGCCGGAGGAGCACGGCTTTCCCGCAGGGGGGAGGCGGCGGACGCCGGGGCTGCGGAGGGAGGAGGTCGCGCAGCTGGCCGGTGTGAGCCCGACCTGGTACACCTGGCTCGAGCAAGGACGGGACATCCGCGTCTCGTCCTCGGTGCTCGACGCGGTGGCGAAGGCGCTGCGGCTGAATGCGGACGAAAAGCGGTACATGGCCGCGCTGGCGGGCGACGCCGCAGAGGGCGGCGAGCCGGAGAGGAGCGCGTCCGACGAGCCGGCGGCGCTGCCCGCTCCGCTGGGGCGGATTTTGGACGAGCTGGCCGGCTGTCCCGCGATCGTCTCGGATCGCCGCTGCCGGATCGCCGGCTGGAACGAGGCGGCGGCCCGCGTTTTTCTCGACTTCGGCTCGGTGCCCACGGAGGAGCGCAACATGATCACGCTGCTGTTCACCCGGCCGGAGCTGCAGCGGCTCGCCGTCAACTGGGAGCAGTTCGTACGGGGCTATCTGGCGCTGTTCCGCTATTACTACGGCCGGTATGCCGACGACGACTGGTATTCCCGCTTCATCGAGGCGATGGAGCGGCGCGACGCCCGCTTCGCCCCGCTCTGGGAGGAGAGCCGCGTCAGCGCCGCGCCGGAGGTGATCCTGGAGTTCCGCCACGCCCGCGCGGGCAAGATGCAGTTCCAGCTGACGAGCCTGCAGGCCCAGGGACAGCCGGATCTGCGCGTCAGCATCTACACGCCCGCTCAAGGCACGGCGACGGAGCGCAAGATGAGACGGCTGATGGACGAGGAGCGGGGCGGCTGAGCGGAAGATGAGGCGGCTGATGGACGAGGAGCGGGCGGCTGAGCGGAAGATGAGGCGACTGATGGACGAGGAGCAGGGCGGCTGAGCGGAAGATGAGGCGGCTGATGGACGAGGAGCGGGCGGCTGGGCAGAAGATGAGGCGGCTGATGGACGAGGAGCGGGGCGGCTGAGCGGCAGGCGGAGCCGCGAGCGGAGGGAATGGAAGTCTGTCGTGGCTTCATGCGGACAGGCCAGCCGAAGCGCTTCAGCGGAACGGGCTGCCGGCCAAGCAGCTGGTCGCGGGGCCAGTCGATGAGGTCGAGGCGCGGGATGGCAAGCTGGAGCCGGCATGAGCTACAATGAAGGTCATGAGCGCGGAAAGGAAGGGATGAGGATGAGGACGAAGGAAGCGGCGTTCACGATCATCCGCCCCGGCTTCGGCGCCGAGCTGCAGCATCTGGGCCGTCCCGGCCTGCGAGCCCAGGGCATGCCGGCCGGCGGCGCGATGGATGCGGTCTCGCTGCAGACAGCCAATCTGCTGTGCGGCAATTCGCGCGGCGCGCCGGCGCTGGAGCTGGCGCTCGGCGGCGTCCGCATGCGCGTCGACGCGCCGGACGGCGTGCTCGCGGCGATTTGCGGCGCCGACATGCCGGCCGACTTGGACGGCGTGCCGGTGCCTGCGGGCCGAGCCGTCTGGCTGCCGGCGGGCGGCACGCTTTCGCTCGGCGCGGCGCGCTCCGGCTGCCGCGCCTACTTGGCCGCCGCAGGCGGCCTCGCCGCGCCGGGGCGGCGGCCTGTGGCGCGGCCGGCGGCGATGAACGCGCCGGCATCGGCCGCCGGCTTGCCGCCGGCGAGGCGCTCCGCCGCGGCGAGCCTTCGGCGCGCGGCGCGGCGCTGCTGGCGGCGCTCGCGCAGCGCGCCGCCCAGGCCGGCGGCGGCGGGAGGCTGCCCGCCGCCGCGCCGTGGCTCGCGCCGCGCCTCGTGGCGCGCGGCGGAGCCGACGGCTCCGGCACCGCCGTGCTGCGCGCGGTGCCGGGAGCCGCTTACGGGCAGCTGACGCAGGCTGCCCGGGAGCGGCTGTGGCGGGAGCGGCTCGCCGCCTCTCCCGCCAGCGATCGGATGGGCGTCCGGCTCATCCCGGACGCCCATCCGATCGAGCTCGAGCGCCGCGCGGAGCTGCGCTCGCACGGCGTGCTGCCGGGCGCGGTGCAGCTCCCGCCCGGCGGCCATCCCGTCGCGCTGGCGGCAGGCTGCCAGACGACGGGCGGTTATCCCGTCATCCTGCATGTCATCGCCGCCGACCTGCCGCGGCTCGGCCAGCTGCGGCCCGGCGACGGGACGCGCTTCCTCCGCGTGGAGCTGGAGGAGGCGCAGCGCCTCCTGCTGCGGCAGCAGCGGGAGCTCGACCGGCTCGAAGCCGCGCTGCGGCTTCGGACCGAACGCTTCTTGCAGGAGCAGCGCCGCGCGCCGGCCGCTGACAGCTGATTTTTTCATTTGAACAGGAGGTAAGCGACATGACCAACGATCAGCCGGGCGTCGACCCGCAGGCTGCGAGCAGCGCCAAGTCCGGCAAGCGGAAAGGGGCGCCGGCCTTCGTGGCCGGCCTGTATACGGCCGATGCGCCGGGCAGCTTCGTCTCCCGCGAACTTGCGGAGGCAGAGCTGGAGTTCGGCGGAATCCGCGGCGACCGCCACTTCGGCGTGACGTCCCGCGCGGACAGCCGCCAGCCAATGTATCCTCGCGGCACCGAGATCCTCAACCGTCGGCAGATCAGCATCCTCTCGCGCGAGGAGCTGGAGGAGACGCGGGAGCGGATGGGCATCGAGGCGCTCGATCCCGAGTGGATCGGCGGCAACCTGCTGCTCTCCGGCTATCCCGGGCTGACGCAGCTGCCCGCAGGCTCGCGGCTGCTCTTCCCAAGCGGCGCCGGGCTCGTCTGCGAAGGCGAGAACCATCCCTGCACCGACGCCGGCAAGGAGGTCGAGCGGCATGTCGCTCCCAAGGAGCGGCTGCCGCAGGCGTTCGTGAAGGCCGCGCGCGGCCGGCGCGGCATCGTCTGCTCCGTGGAGCGTCCCGGCCGCATCGCGTTCGGCGACGAGATCCGCATCATCCCCCCGATGTAGGGGAAAAGGAGGCCATCCCGCATGCAAAAGCCGACGATCGACCTGAACGCCGATTTCGGCGAAGGGTATGGAAGCTACGCCTTCGGAGATGACGCCGCGCTGCTCGGCTCCATCACGAGCGCCAGCATCGCCTGCGGCTGGCATGCCGGCGACGCCCGCACGATGCGGACGTCGGTCGAGCGCTGCCTGCGGGCCGGCGTGGCGGTCGGCGCCCATCCGGGCTACCCGGACCGGCAAGGCTTCGGCCGCCGCGCGATGGCGCTGGACGCCGAGGAGGTGTACGAGGCCGTCCTTTATCAGACGGGCGCGCTGCAGGCGTTCGTGCGCGCCGCTGGCGGCGAGCTGCGCCACATCAAGCCGCATGGCGCGATGTATCATCGCTGCGGAGCCAGCCAGGCCCATGCGGATGCGGTCGCCCGGGCTGCCGCCGAACTGGGCGGGCTGGCGCTGTTCGGCCCTCCCGGCGGACTGCTGGAGCGCGCGGCCGTCTCGGCCGGACTGCCGTTCGCGGCGGAAGGCTTCGCCGACCGCGCCTACTTGCCGGACGGCTCGCTCGCCGGCAGGGACCGGCCCGGCGCCGTGCACGGCGAGCCGTCCCAAGCGCTGGAGCAGGCGCTGACGATCGCGCTGCGCGGCGAGGCGCCCGCCTTGGGCGGAGGCTTCGCGCCGGTGGCGGCTCGGACGCTGTGCCTGCACGGCGACGGACCGGGCGCGGCCGAGCTGGCCGCGCTTATCCGCGCCGGCCTGGAGGCGGCCGGCGTCGCCGTGCGCGCGCCTTGGCAGCCATGAGCGGCGTGCTGGAGGCTCGCCGCAGCCGCTCCAGCTCCGAGGCCAGGGGCTCGAAAGCCCTTCTCGGAGCAAGCCCCGAAGCCGGCGGCTCGGAAGCTCCTCTTGGCGCATGCTCCGAGGCCGGCGGCTTGGAACCTCCTCTTGGTGCATGCTCCGAGGCGAGCGGCTCGGAAGCACCTCTCGGCGCATGCTCCGAAGCCGGCGGCTTGAAAGCCCTTTTCAACGCATGCCCTGAGGCCAGCGGCTTGGAAGCCACTCTCGGCACATGCTCCGAGGTCAGCGGCTCGAAAGCACCTCTCGACGCTTGCTCCGAGGCCGGCGGCTCGGAAGCCACTCTCGGGGCATGCCCCGAGGCCGGCGGCTCGAAGGCACATCGCCCCGCATGCCCTGTGAGCAACGATCCGCAAGCCGCTCGCGGCCCATCCGCTCCATCCGCTCCGCTGCCTCAGGCTGATCAAGCACATTCGTTGATGTCCCCATCCTCTGGCATCTGGATGTTTGTCTACGGTACGCTACAGCCCGGACGCAGCAACTTCGGCGTCGTCGCTCCGTTCGTCCTTGCGCAGCGGCCGGGACGGGTGCGGGGGCGCCTCGTCGACGCGGCGGACGGCCATTATCCCGCGCTTGTCCGCGAGCTTTCCGCTTTGAACCGGGCCGTTCGGGGCTGGTGGCTGCTGCTGGAGCGCGACGGCTTGGCCGCCTGCGATCGGCTGGAGGAATTTTTCGGCCCGGAAGAGGCGAATGACTACGAGCGGATCTGGACGCGGGATCTCGACGATCCGGCCCGTCAGGGCTGGGTCTATGTCTGGCCCGACGACCGCGGCTGCGCCGATTTGCACAACGGAGTGTGGCCGTAACGTTGCAGTCTCGTTTGCAGCCTCGAGTTGAGATGGAAGCGGGCTTGGCTCCACCACCAGCATCGTACACCCTGAGACAAAAGCGGAGCTTGAGCGGCTGACGGCTATGAATAAGGATAGAAACCAAACCGCTGGTGACGAGGCGGTTTGGTTTTTGGTTTTCCCAACTATCGGAATACTGCATTCTAGCTTGGTTATCGGGCGTTCGGAGCCTGGCTCTCCGGCTCGGGTTCGAAAGCGATCAGCGTCACCGGGCGGCCTTCTCCGTCCGACAGCGATTGCTCCAGCTCCCGGATCCTTTCCACTGCCACGAGGGGAAGCTCGGCGTATCGGTACGGCTCGAAGGGCTGGGACTTGCTCATCTGCGTTCACCTCCTTGCGGATAGCGTTCGCTCTCCACAGCATCTTTATCCAGATAAAGGGAGAGGGGGGCGGCGCTTTTGAGAGGCGTCCGCTCCATCACATCGACGCTCATCGCTCGATCGTCCGTCACGGGATCGCTCGAAAAACTCGGATTGCAGCTGCCCGGCGGCGCGCATCCGAGACCGTAACCGGAAAAAGTCGGGCTGCAGCTCCTGGGCAGAGTGCATCCGAGCCTCTAACCCGAAAAAATCGGGTTGCAGGCGCCAGGCAGAGCGCATCCGAGGCTGTAACCCGAAAAAATCGGGTTGCAGCCGTCTGGCAGAGTGTATCCGAGCCTGTAACCCGAAAAAATCGGGTTGCAGTCACCAGGGCAGAGCGTATCCGAGCCTGTAACTCGAAAAACTCGGGTTGCAGGGCTTTGAGGTGCGCGTTCGTAGGCAATTACGCGGAAAAACCGAGTAACTCGGGCGTGCAGGAGGAGAAACGGAGGGAGTTGCGCGGAAAGACCGAGTAACTCGGGCATGCAGAAGGCGAAGCGTAGGGAGTTGCGCGGAAAAACCGAGTAACTCGAGCATGCAGGAGGAGAAACGGAGGGAGTTGCGCGGAAAAACCGAGTAACTCGGGCGTGCAGGGGAAGACACGGAGGGAGTTGCGCGGAAAAACCGAGTAACTCGGGCGTGCAGGGGAAGACACGGAGGGAGTTGCGCGGAAAAACCGAGTAACTCGGGCGTGCAGGAGGAGAAACGGAGGGAGTTGCGCGGAAAAACCGAGTAACTCGGGTGCGAGGATGGCAGAACGCCCGGAATTGCCGGGCCTTCCCCAAATGTTCACAAACCGGATTGGTCGAGATGGAGCCCATCAAGTAAACTAGAGGGCGAGAGGAAGGAACGAAAGGAAGTGCCCCCGAGCGCATGAACGCCAACTCACGCAACGAATTCCCACCGGACGCCATACGAGCGGCAACGGCGCGGAAGCAGTCTCAAACCTCGCACGAGACCGAGCTCGCCGCAAAGCGGCCTCGGCCAGAGGCGCTCCATCGGCCTCGCGCCTCGGCGCCGCGCCCCCCGGCGCCCGGCCACCGCGCCTCGGCTCTGCGCCCTCTGGCGCCCGGCCACCGCGCCTCGGCTTCGCGCCCCCCGGCGGCCGGCCCCCGCGCCTCGGCGCCGCGCCCCGGCGGCCGGCCACCGCGCCTCGGCTTCGCGCCCTCTGGCGCCCGGCCACCGCGCCTCGGCGCCGCGCCCCGGCGCCTGGCCACCGCGCCTCGGCGCCGCGCCCCGGCGGCCGGCCACCGCGCTTCGGCGCCGCGCCCCGGCGCCTGGCCACCGCGCCTCGGCTCCGCGCCCCCGGCGGCCGGCCTTCGCGCCTCGGCGCCGCGCCCCGGCGGCCGGCCACCGCGCCTCGGCTCCGCGCCCCTGGCGGCCGGCCACCGCGCCTCGGCTTCGCGCCCCGGCGCCCGGCCACCGCGCCTCGGCTTCGCACCCCCCGGCGCCCGGCCACCGCGCCTCGGCTTCGCGCCCCCTGGAGCCCGGCCACCGCGCCTCGGCTCCGCGCCCCCTGGCGGCCGGCCACCGCGCCGCAGCCGCCGCCAAGCGGCCGCGGCCAGCTTCGCACCGGCGGCCCGGCGCCTCCCCGCGCGCCGCGCGCCTGACGCTGCGGCGCCTCAACGCCGCGCTGCTCGGCGTGCTGGCGCTGCTCGCGCTGCTGCTCGGCGCGCCGCAGCAGGCAGCGGCGCACGCGTCGCTGCTCGAAGCGAGCCCGGCAGCGGGCTCGCGGCTCGAAGCCGCGCCCGCCGAGGTGCGGCTCGTGTTCAACGAGCGCATCGAAGGCGCGGTCGGCGCGCTCGAGGTGCTGGACGGCAGCTCCGATCCCGTCACCGCCGAGCGGGCGAAGCTCAGCGAGGACGGGCTGACGCTGACCTTGCCGCTGCCCAAGCTGGGCGAGGGCGTCTATACGGTAAGCTACCGCATCATTTCCGAGGACGGCCATCCGGTCGGCGGCTCCTACGTCTTCGTCGTCGGAGACCCGCCCGCCGCGCGGGACGCCTCGACGTTCGACGTCCATGCCCAGCTCGGCCACGCCGGCCACGAAGAAGGCGGGCTGACGACGGCCAGCCTGATCCTGTACGCCGTGCGCTTCCTGTACTACGCGGCGCTCATGCTGGCCGCCGGAGCGGCGCTCTGGCCGCTGCTGTACCGGCAAGGCTGGTCCCGCATCCCCGAGCCGCTGCGCGGACGGCTCGAGCGGCTGCCGCAGCAGGCGCTCGTGCTCGCCGCGCTGCTCTACGTCTTCGTCGAGACGCAGCAGCTCATGATCGGCCAGCCGGCGTCCGAATGGAGCCGGCTGTTCACGGCTACGGCCGTCGGACAGAGCTATCTGGCGCTGCTGCTGCTCG
Organism: Paenibacillus sp. B01; assembly: GCF_009649995.1. Classification (NCBI taxonomy): domain Bacteria; kingdom Bacillati; phylum Bacillota; class Bacilli; order Caryophanales; family Paenibacillaceae; genus Paenibacillus; species Paenibacillus sp. B01. The sequence goes on from NZ_CP045802.1 coordinate 1,793,819, forward strand.
CCTTTGCCGGCCTCGCGCTGCCGGCGGGCCGAAGCGCGCTGCGCTTCGTCTGGGCGCTGCCGCTGCTCGCGACGGAGGCGTGGAGCGGCCATGCGGCCGCTGCCGCGCCGCGCTGGGCGGCGCTCTCGCTCGATTACGTCCATCTCGCCTTCGCGGCGCTGTGGGCGGGCGGCCTCATGCTGCTGCTCGTCCTCTGGCAGGCGGAGCGCAAGGAAGCCGGACGCTTCGCCGCCAGCTTCTCGCGCATGGCCTGGATCAGCATCGTGGCGCTGACGCTGACGGGCATCGGCTTGACGCTCCTGTACATGACCAAGCCCGAGTATTTGCTGCTGACGCCTTGGGGCATCCTGCTGCTTGTCAAGACCGGGCTGGTCGTGCTCGTGGCGGGAGCCGGCTTCCTGATCCGCGTCCGCATGAAGCGGTCTGGCTTCCCGGGCGGCGCGCTGCTCAAGGCCGACGGCGCGCTGATGGCGCTCATCCTCGTCATCGTCGGCATTTTCACCTACATCAGCCCGCTTCCGGCCAACGAGCCGGTCGGCTGGCACAAGATGGGCAGCGAGATGCATGTGTCGATCCGGATCGCGCCGAACGTGCCGGGAGACAACGAGTTCACGGTCCGCATCTGGATGCACAAGAGCCTGGGCGATCCGAAGTCGGTCCAGCTGCGCCTCATGTCCGAAGACAAGCCGGAGCTCGGCGCGATCGAGATTCCGCTGGAGCCGTTCAAGGACGACGAGATCAGCACGTTCGAAGGCTACACCAAGACGGCCTACCGGGCCAAGGGCACGTATCTTCCGTTCGCGGGCCGCTGGACGGCCGAGGTCCGCGTCATGGACCCGAACGACGACGAGCGGGTCGAGCGCTTGAGCTTCCGCAATTACTGACGAGCGGCGACAGGAGCTGCGAGAGGAGCCGGCAGGCCGGCCGAGGAGGGGGAGACGGACGAGATGAAAGCAAGCACGATCAAAAGGCTCATCCTCTGGACGCCGACCGTCCTGACGGCGGCATGGGAATATGCCCGCCATACGTTCCTGTTGCCGTACGTGTCGATGGACACGGGCAACGTCATCAGTCCGATCCTCGTTTTTCTCGTCACGGTGACGCTGCTCTCCAAGCTGTTCGCCATGCTTGAGAACGTGCAGGAGCAGCTGCGGCGCGAGCAGGCGGTGAAGGCGGCCGTCCAGGAAAGGGATCAGATGGCCCGCGAGCTGCACGACGGCATCTCGCAGTCGCTGTTCCTGCTGTCGGTCAAGCTCGATCGGCTCGACCGGGCGGAGTCGCCCGAGGAGGTCAAGCAGGCGAGCGAGCAGATCCGCGGCACGGTGCGCCATGTGTACGAGGACGTGCGGGAGGCGATCGCCAGCCTGCGCTCGGCGGATACGGCGGCGGAGAGCGGCATGCCGTGGCTGCAGCCGCTGCAGGATGCCGCGGCCGAGCTGGAGGAGTCGGGGACGAGCACGGAGATCGACTGGCAGCTGCCCGACCTGCTGCTGACGAGCCGCGAAAAGGTCGAGCTGCTCGCGATCGTGCGCGAGGCGCTCATGAACGTGCGCAAGCATGCCTCCGCCTCGCTCGTGAGCGTCGCCTGCCGGCAGGTCGGAGCGGACGGCTTTCGCTGCGTCGTCGCCGACGACGGGCTCGGCGCTTCGCCGGGAGCCGAGTCGGCCAAGGGCCATTACGGCGTGCGCATGATGCGCGACCGCGCGGAAGGCGCGGGCTGGAGCTTCCGGTTCCAGAGCCCCCGCCCCGACCTGGAGACAGGCACGTCCGTCGAAATCATGCGCCAGCCGTCTGACGCCAAGTTGAAGCCATGAACATCGAGGAGGAAAGACGATGAATGCTGCCGAACGGAACGACCCGGTGCGGGTGCTGCTGGTCGACGACCATCCGCATGGGCGCGAAGGAATGAGGATGATCGTCTCGGAGGACCCTTTCTTCGAGATCGCCGGAGAGGCGTCGGGAGGGGAGGAGGCGGTCGCGCGCGCCGAAGAGCTGCAGCCGGACCTCATCCTGATGGACATCCGCATGCCGGGCGTCGGAGGGCTGGAGGCGACGTCCCGCATCAAGGCGTCGCTGCCGTCCGTCAAGATCGTCATGGTGACGGTGTCCGACGATATCGCCGACCTGTTCGAGGCGATCAAGCGGGGAGCCCAGGGCTATCTGCTCAAAAACCTGTCCCCGTCCGCCTGGCTCGATTACTTGCGGGCCGTCTCGCTCGACCAGGCGCCGATGAGCCGGGAGCTGGCGACGCGCATCCTGCAGGAATTCCTGCCGGGAGGGCGGGCCTCCGCGTCCGCGGACCCGCGGACGGCGATCCCTTCCGCTCCGCGGACGGCGGCGTCGACGCTGTCTCCGCTCACCGAGCGCGAGAAGGAGATCCTCGAGCGCGTCGCGCGCGGCGACTCCAATCGCGAGGCGGCGGCTGCGCTCGGCATTTCGGAGAATACGGTCAAGAACCATCTCAAGAACATCCTGCAGAAGCTGCATCTCGACAACCGGGTCCAGCTCGCGCGCTACGCCTACGAGAACGGGCTCATGGACCGCGGCGCAGGCGGAGGCTGAGTCGGCGAGAGGGCGGTCCGCACGGCGGCCGGTCCCACCTTCCCGAGCGGACGGCGGACCGGCCGTCGTCCTCATTTTTGTCAAGATCATAGCCCTTTCGGGTCATGTCCATTGCCTGCGGCGATCCTATACTTGTAAAAGAAAATCACGGACCAGCACAACAGTCCGACAGGAGGAAACAAGACATGAATCAACGCCGCAAAAGCGCGCTGTCCCGCAGCAAAGGGAGCGTCGCGGCTCTGCTCGCCGCGCTGTCGCTGTTCCTGATGGCCGGCATGGCGAGCGCCCATGTGACGGTATGGCCCAAGGAGGTCGCTCAGAACTCGTATGAGGTGTTCACGGTGCGGGTGCCGAGCGAGAAGAAGGACGTGCTGACGACCGCGGTCGCCGTGCGCGTGCCGGAGGGCGTGAACATCACCCGCACGCAGCCGCAGCCTGGCTGGAAGACCGAGCTCGAGCGCTCGGCCGACGGCAAGATCGAGCGCATCACCTGGACGGCGGAAGAAGGCCAGGGACTGGCCGTCGAGAACTTTACCGAGTTCAAGCTGTCGGGCAAGGTAGAGGCGGACGCGACCGAGCTCAAGTGGAAGGCTTACCAGACGTACAGCGACAGCAGCGTCGTCGAGTGGATCGGCGCGCCGGACGCCGACTATCCGGGTCCGGTCACGGCCGTAGGCGCCGGCGAGGCCGAGAGCGACGGCCATGGCCACGGCGCGGCCGAAGCGAGCCCGGCTCCGAGCTCGGCTCCAGACGCATCGGCTGCTCCGGAGGCGTCCGCCGCTCCGGCCGCCAGCGACGCCCCGGCTGTCGATCAGCCGCTTGCTCCGGCTGCGGAGAAGGACAGCCTGCCGCTGATCCTCTCGATCATCGCGCTGGCGCTCGGCGTCGTCGCCGTCATCGCGGCGTTCACGCGCCGCGGCGGCTCGAAGGGCTGAGCAGGCGGCCGAGCCGCCTGCGCCCCCGCATGGCTTCTGCCACCAGAACCCCGGACGGATCGAGCCTCTCGATTCGTCCGGGGCCATTTTTGCCCATCGTATAGGGGAGAAGGAAGGATGCCGCTGATGAAGGAAACGGAACAGGCGCCGCTGCCGCAAGGGACGGCCGGGCCCGGCCGCGCGGCCTTGCCTGCCGAATCGTCCGCCGGGCCTGAAGCGGCGGCTGCCGATGCCGGGCGGACGGAGCCCCTTCAGTTGCATTTTCTATTCGCTCTGGATATAATGAGCCAAGATATCCACCAGCATCGATGGAGACCAGTACGCCATGCCTGGCCCGACAGGGAGGGACCGCCGCCGATTGAGAGCGGTCCCCGGCAGCCAGCCGGCCGAATTCACTCCGGAGCTCGAGCCTTGAACGCGTCCGCCAGGACGCCTGTAGAGGCTCGCGGGCAGCCGTCCGTTATCCGGCCTTCAAGCAGCCCGGCGCATCCGCGCCAGGGACGAGCGGCTTTTCCGGCGGGTTTTCCGCCTCCAGGAGATGCCCCGCCCAGCGGCTGGAATCAGGGTGGTACCACGGTCCTTTCGTCCCTAGCGGAGAAAGGGCCTTTTTGTTTTTTCACAGCGGCTTGCGGCGGCAGCCGGAGCCAAGTCCGAAGGAGGCGTTAGCGATGAAGGAACGTTTGGAGGCTTTGCAGGCGGAAGCGCTGCAGGAGCTGCAAGGAGTCGCCGGACCGCAGGAGCTCGGCGAGCTTCGCATCAAGTATTTGGGCAAAAAGGGCGCGCTCACCGAAATTCTGCGCGGCATGGGCGCGCTGAACGCCGAGGAGCGTCCGGCCGTCGGCGAGGTCGCCAACCGCGTGCGCGGGGCGATCGAGGCCGTCATCGAGGAAAAGGCGGCGGCCTACCGGCGCGCCGAGACCGAGCTGCGGCTGCGCTCGGAGACGATCGACGTGACGCTGCCCGGCAGCGCGCTGCCGACCGGAGCGGTCCATCCGCTGAACAAGGTCGCGCAGGAGATCGAGGACATCTTCATCGGCCTCGGCTACACGATCGCCGAAGGTCCCGAGGTCGAGACCGACTACTACAACTTCGAGGCGCTCAACCTGCCCAAGAACCACCCGGCCCGCGACATGCAGGACTCGTTCTACATCACCGACGAGATCCTCATGCGCACGCAGACGTCGCCCGTGCAGATCCGCGCCATGAAGGCGATGAACGGCAAGTCGCCGCTCAAGGTCATCTGCCCCGGCAAGGTGTACCGCCGCGACGACGACGACGCGACGCATTCGTTCCAGTTCAACCAGGTCGAGGGACTCGTCGTCGGCAAAGGCATCCGCATGAGCGACCTGAAGGGCACGCTGCTGCAGTTCGTGCAGGAGATGTTCGGCAAGCAGGCGCGCATCCGCCTGCGCCCGAGCTTCTTCCCGTTCACCGAGCCGAGCGCCGAGGTCGACGTCACCTGCTCGCAGTGCGGTGGCAGCGGCTGCCGGATGTGCAAGCAGACCGGCTGGCTCGAGATTCTCGGCTGCGGCATGGTGCATCCCAAGGTGCTCGAGGCTGGCGGATACGATCCGGAGGAAGTGACCGGCTTCGCCTTCGGCATGGGCATCGAGCGGATCGCGCTGCTCAAATACGGCATCGACGACATCCGCCACTTCTACGCGAACGACCTGCGCTTCCTGAGCCAGTTCGAGCGGATGTAAGGAAAGAGAGGGGACTAGCGCCATGAAAATATCGACGAACTGGCTGGCGGACTACATCAGCCTTGAAGGGCTGACGCCGCAGGAGATCGCGGAGAAGATGACGTCCGGCGGCATCGAGATCGACGCCGTCGAGGCGATGGATAAAGGCGTAAGCGGCGTTGTCGTCGGCTACGTCAAGGAAAAGACGAAGCATCCCGACGCCGACAAGCTGAACGTCTGCAAGGTCGACGTCGGTGCCGGCGAGGACCTGCAGATCGTCTGCGGCGCGGCCAACGTGGACGCCGGCCAGCATGTGCCGGTCGCGACCGTCGGCGCGAAGCTGCCGGGCGGCCTCGCGATCAAGCGCGCCAAGCTGCGCGGCGTCGAGTCGCAGGGCATGATCTGCTCCGCCCGCGAGCTCGGGCTGAACGACAAGCTGCTGCCCAAGGAACTGCAGGAGGGCATCCTCGTCCTGCCGAAGCTGGAGCTCGGCCGGCCGATCGTCGACGTGCTCGACCTCGGCGCCCATGTGCTGGAGCTCGATCTGACGCCGAACCGCTCGGACGCGCTCAGCTACCTCGGCGTCGCCTACGAGATCGGCGCGCTCACGGGCCGTCCGGTCAAGCTGCCGGAGAGCGCCGTGTTCGGCGCGGCGGACAAGACGGCGGACCGCCTGTCCGTGCGCATCGACGCCCGCGAGGCTTGCGCGCACTACAGCGCCCGCTACATCCGCGGCGTGCAGGTCGCGCCGTCGCCGCTCTGGCTGCAGAACCGGCTGATGGCGGCCGGCATCCGGCCGATCAACAACATCGTCGACGTGACGAACTACGTCATGCTGGAATACGGCCAGCCGCTCCATGCGTTCGACGCGGACCGCGTGGCCGGTGGCAGCATCGTCGTGCGCTTCGCCCGCGAAGGCGAGGAGCTGGAGACGCTGGACGGCCAGCTGCGCAAGCTGCAGCCGCATATGCTCGTCATCGCCGACGGCGATCGGGCGATCGGCCTTGCCGGCGTCATGGGCGGCGCGAACTCCGAGGTGGACGGCGATACGACGAACGTCATCCTCGAATCCGCCAAGTTCGACGGCTCCGTCGTGCGGCGCACGTCCCGCCAGCTCGGCTTGCGCTCGGAGGCGAGCCTGCGCTTCGAGAAGGAAGTCGATCCGGCGCGCGTCATCCCGGCGCTCGACCGCGCGGCTTCGCTGATCGCGAAGCTCGGCAGCGGCCTCGTCACCGACGGCATCGCCGAGGACGTGGCGCGCACGTACGAGCCGGCCGTCATCGAGGTGTCGCTGGAGCGGATCTCCGGCTATCTCGGCGCGGACATCTCCAAGCTGGAGGCGCAGGCGATCTTCGGCCGCCTCGGCTTCGACTCCGAGGTCGGCGACGGGTCGATCCGTGTGGAGGTGCCGACGCGCCGCGGGGACATCTCCCGCGACGTCGACCTGATCGAGGAGATCGCCCGCCTGTACGGCTACGACAACATCAAGGCGACGCCGATCGTCGGCGAGACGACGCCGGGCTCGCTGACCGCGCCGCAGGCGGTGCGCCGCGAGCTGCGCCGCCGCTTGTCGGACGCCGGCCTGCACGAGGTCATCAGCTACTCGTTCACGGCGCCGGAGCGGGCGGGGCTGTTCCCGGACCTCGCTCAGGACGCGAAGCCGATCCGCCTGGCGATGCCGATGAGCGAGGAGCGCAGCGTGCTGCGCACGTCGCTGCTGCCGCAGCTGCTGGAGACGGCGGCGTACAACCGCAATCGCAAAAACCACGATCTCGCGCTGTTCGAGATCGGCACGGTGTTCCACACCGACGAGGAGACGCTGACGCGTCTGCCGCAGGAGAAGCATCGCTTCGCGCTGCTGCTGACCGGAGCGAGCCGCTCCGCCGCGTGGAACCGCAAGGCGGAGAAGGCCGACTTCTACGACGCCAAGGGCGTGCTGGAGACGATCTTCGCCGCGCTCGGCCTGAGCGGATCGGTCTCCTACGAGGCCGCCGCTCCGTCCGGCCTGCATCCGGGCCGCACGGCCGCCGTCAAGCTGGACGGCGAGCGCGGAGCGGAGACGATCGGCTACGTCGGCCAGCTTCATCCGGAGCTGCAGCTGGAGCTCGGCCTTGACGACGTCTTCGTCGCCGAGCTGGAGCTGGGCGCGCTGTACGATGCGGCCGACCGCTCGATCGTCTACCGCACGCTGCCGCGCTATCCGGCGGCCGACCGCGACATCGCGGTGACGGTCGACGAGACGGTGCCGGCGGCCGCGCTGGCCGCCGCTGTCCGCGAGGCGGCCGGCGAGCTGCTGGAGTCGGTGCGGGTGTTCGACGTCTACACCGGAGAAAAGCTCGGCGCCGGCCGCAAGAGCGTCGCGCTGGCGCTCGTGTACCGCCATGCGGAGCGCACGCTGACCGACGAGGAGGTCGCGGCGGCGCATGCCGCGGCGGTCGCCGCGCTGGAGCAATCTTTCTCCGCGGAATTAAGGAAATAGGCAGGAAACGCAGGAAGCCGCATCGAAGTAATCCCGCGAGGGAGCTGCCGATGCGGCTTTTCCTTGTCTGGAGGGGCGCGGCGAAGCCGGAAGGCCCTCTGGATCGTTCTTATCCACATGGATCTTGACGCCCTGAGACGGGCGATCGAAATAGACGGGCAGCAGGAGAGCAGCTCAACGAGCAACGGGAGGATACCGCCTTGAAGGAAGCCGATCGCTTGAGAGTAACGGTCGATATATACGGACATCAATACCGGTTGACGGGTCATAGCAGCTCGGATTATATCCGCCGGGTCGCGCAGGTCGTCGACGAGAACATGCACAAGCTGGCCAAGGGCTACCCGCGGCTGGACATGCCGAGGCTGGCGGTGCTTGCGGCCGTGCATATGGCGGAGGACGTATTCCGCTTGCGGCAGGACAGCGAGCTGCTCAAGGAGGAGCAGAGCATCCGCAAGACGCTCATGGGCGAGCTGGACAAGGCGCAGGCCGCGACGGAGCAGGCGCGCGAGGAGCTCGCGCGGTCCGAGCGGCGGGCGGCGGAGGAGCTGGAGCGGCTGCTCGGCGAGCGCGAGGCGGCGGAAGCCGCGCTGCGCGCCGAGGCCGAGGAGCGGCTGGCCGCCGTGCAGGAGGCCGTCAAGGAGGAGGCGCAGCGGCTGGAGCGCCAAAGCGCCGAGACGGCGGCCGAGCTCGAGCGGCGCTGGCGGGAGGAAAGAGAGCGCCTGATCGAGGAGAACCGCGTCCGCGCCGAGGAGCTGGAGCGCCGGCATGAGGCGGAGCGCGCCGAGGCCGCGCAGATGCTGGAAGCGGAGCGGCAGGAGTGGGAACGGCTCTACGAGGCGGAGGCGAACGAGCGCGAGTCGCGGCTTGCCGAGGCGATGGCGGAGGCGGAGCGGCGCCATGAGGCGGAAAAGGCCGCCGCCCGCGAGCAGCTCGAGACGGAGCGGCGCCGGCTGGCGGTGCAGCTGGAGGAGAGCCGCGCGGAGCTGGAGCGCCGGCTCGAGGAGGAGCGCGCCGAGGCGGCCGGCGTCTTCGAGCGCGAGCGGGCGGAGCTCGCGGCGGCGCATGCGGCCGAGATGGCCGCGCGCGAGGAAGCGTTCGCCGTCCAGCTCGCGGAGCTGGAGGAGCGCTTGCTGGAGCGCATCCATGAGCTTCAGGCGCTGCATGCCGGCGAGGCCGAGGCGCGCGAGCGCGAGCGGGCGGAGCTGGAGCAGCTGTACGAGGCCGAGTGCCGGGAGCGCGAGCAGGAACGCGCGGCGCTGCTGGAATCGAAGCGGGCGGAGCTCGAGACGCTCGAGGCTCGTCATCTGCTGCGCGTCGGCGAGCTGGAGGAGCAGCTGCTCGCGGCGCGGCAGCAGGGCGAGCGCAGCCTCGCCGAGCTTCGCCTGCAGCAGCGGGCGGAGCTCGAGGGCGCGCTTGCCGGCCGCGAGGCCGAGCATCGCGGCGAGCTGGAGCGGCTGCGCGCGGAGCAGGAGCTTCAGCTCGCCGAAGCGCTGGAGCTGGCGCAGGCGACGGAGGCTGAGCTCCAGTCGCAGCTGACGGAGAGCGCTTCCGCGCTGGAGGAGGCTCGCCTGCAGCTCGCCGCGCTGGAGCAGCGGCTGCAGCAGCAGCGCCAGGAGCAGCAGCGGCAGCTGCAAGAGCTGCAGCAGGAGCAGCTGCAAGTGCTGCAGGAGCTGCGCCAGGAGCAGCAGCAGGCGCTGGAGGCCGAGCGGCAGCAGCTGCAGGAGCGCCAGCAGGAGCTGGAGGCCGAGCAGCAGCAGCTGCAGGCCGAGCGCGAGCGCGGCAGCCGGCTTGAGCTGAAGCTTGCCGCCGAGCGGACCGGACGCGAGGAGGCGGAGCGGCTGTTCGCCGAGGCCGGAGAGCGGGCCGAGGCGCTGGAGCGCGGCGAGGCCGAAGCGCGCGAGCGGCTCGGCCTTGCCGAGGAGCAGCTCGAGGCGTCGCGCCGCGAGCTGGAGGCGCAGGCCGGCCGCGCCGCCGCGCTGGAGGCGGAGCTGGAGCGGCTGCGCGCGGCGTCCGCCGCCGAGCGCGAGGCGGCCGCGAGCGAGCTGCGCGAGGCGCTGGAGCGGGCGGCCGGCGAGATCGGCCATGCGCGCGAGCAGGCGCAGGCCGAGGCGGCCGAGCAGGTGCGCGCGGCCGAGCGGCGCGCGGAGGCGCTGCAGGCGTCCGCCGCCGAGGAGGCGGAGCGGCTGCGCCGCGAGGCGGGCGAGGAGCTGGAGCTCGCGCAGCTTGCCGCGCAGGAGGAGCGCGAGCGGCTCGCCGCCGCCCATGCGCAGGAGCGCGAGCGGCTCGCTGCCGCCCATGCGCAGGAGCTGGAGCGGCTTCGCGCTGCAGCCGAGGCCGAGCGCATCGGCGGCGCGGAGCGTCTGCGCGAGCTGGAGGAGCGAGCGGCCGGCGAGGCCGGCCGGGCGGAGGAGGCGCAGAGCCGCCTCGCCGGGCAGGGCGAGCAGTGGGCCCGGGAGCGGTCCGGCCTGGAGCAGGAGCGCGACGCCGCCCGTCGCGAGCTGGCTGAGGCTCGCGACGACTGGTCCAAGCGGATCGCGGATGCCGAGGAGCATCTGATGCTCGTCATGGAGCAGGAGGAAGCCCGCGGCCGGCTGCTCGGAGAATCCCAGCGGCTGCTGCGCTCGACGCAGGAGGAGCTGGAGCTGTCCCGGCAGCGGACGGCGGAGCTGGATGACCGGCTGCGCGAGACGGCGAGCCGCCTGCAGGAAGCGGTCGCTTCCCGCGATGAGGCCGAGGCCGCCCTGCGGGAGCGGCTGGCCGCAGCCGAGGCTGCCCGGGAAGCGCTGGAGCGCCGCCTGTCCGAGATGACAGGCCAGGCCGAGGCGCTGCGCGAGCAGTCCGAGCGGGACTGGCAGCGGCAGCTGGACGAGGCGGCCGCCGAGCGCGAGCGCCTGAGCCGTCTTGTCGCCGAGCAGCAGGAGCGGCTCGAGCAGCAGTCCCGGCTGGAGGCGGACCGCGCCGAGGCCGAGGAGGAGCTGCGGCGCCAGCTGGAGCTCGCGCATCGGGAGGCCGCCGTCTCCGGCAGCGCGGTCGAGCGTCTGGAGGATGCGATGCGTCAGCTGGAGGAGGAGCGCACGGACAGCCGGCAGGATCTCGGCGAGCTGCAGCGCGACAACGAGCGGCTGACGACGGCCTACGACAAGCTGCGCACGGAATTCGAGCTGCTGCGTACCGAATATTCCAAGCTGCAGACGGAATATAACGAATGGATCGAGCTGATCGAGCAGAGCTGACGCCTTGAAGCGTGTCCGTCTCGAGCGGTCAAAAGAGGAGCCTTGCGGGCCGGAAACGGCATCCCGCAAGGCTTTTTCATTTCCCACAGGCGCAGTTGGAATAGAAAAGTCCCCCGGTGCCCAAGCACTTTTCTCCCTGTCGCCGCTTCCCTATATCCTCTAGTATTTAGGTGAAATAGACAATTTTAGCTCTTTGACAATGAGGAGAATCAGGAGATTGGACCTAGGGCTGCGGGCAGCCTTGCCTCGCTTGTTCCCGTGCCTTGCGGCATGCCGGTCCTTTTCTCCTGCAGCGCGTCCCCGCGGCGCGCGCCGCATCTTCGCTCATTCCCCCCACCACGACTTCCTTCGAGCCGTTTCGCCGGCGAGCTTCCATCCACTCTTGACGAAAGGCGGTGCCCTCGCTCCTGCGGCCTCCGGCCGCGCTGCGTCCGAACTCCCGAACCGATCGCTACCATTCCCAAGAGGAGAGTGTCCTTATGTTCAGAGAAATCCACAAATCCAAAATCCACCGCGCCGCCGTCACCGAGGCGAACCTCCACTATGTCGGCAGCATCACGATCGACCAGGACCTGCTCGATGCGACCGACATCTGGGAAAACGAAAAGGTGCAGGTCGTCAACATCAACAACGGCTCCCGCCTCGAAACCTACGTCATCCCCGGCCCGAGGGGCTCCGGCGTCATCTGCCTGAACGGCGCCGCCGCTCGGCACGCGCAGCCCGGCGACCTCGTCATCATCATGTCCTACGCGATGATGGCCGAGGAGGAAGCCCGCGGCTACGTCCCCAAGGTCATCGTCCTCGACGCGGACAACCGGATCGCGTCCGCCTCCTACCGCGAGCTCCATTCCACGACGATCTAGCGGAGGACGACATCATGGACTCCTTCCTCACGCTGACCGGGCTGCTCGCCGCGAGAAGGCGCGATGCGTCCGGCATCGTCTTCGCCGAGCCGTCCGGCGAACGATTCCTCCCCTATGCCGAGCTGGAGAGCCGCGCGCTCGGCTGTCTCGTCTCCCTTCGCCGCCGCGGGCTGCGGCCCGGCCGGCATGTCGTGCTTCAGACCGAAAGCAACGCAAGCTTCCTGGAGCTGTTCTGGGCCAGCCTGCTCGGAGGCGCCGTGCCGGTGCCGCTCGCGGCGGCGCGGACGGACGAGCAGCGCCGCAAGCTGGCGGCCGTGCTCGCCCAGCTGCCCGCTCCGCTCGTGCTTGCCGATGCCGATCTCGCCGAGGCGGCGGGCGGCGCGGACGTGATCCAGATCGCGGAGCTGGAGCCGGCGGCGGACGGGGGGACGACTCAGCCGCATCGAGCCGATCCGGACGAGCCCGCGTTCATCCAATTCACCTCGGGATCGACAGGCGATCCGAAAGGAGTCGTGCTGACGCACGCCAACCTGCTCGCCAACATGCGGGGCATCGTCGACGGAGCCCGTTCCGGGCCGGGAGATTCCTCGCTCAGCTGGCTCCCTCTGACGCATGACATGGGCCTCATCGGCTTCCATCTGTCGCCGCTGCTGGCCGGCATGACCCAGTGGCTGATGCCGACGTCGCAGTTCGTGCTGCGGCCGATGAGCTGGCTGGAGCTCGCTTCCCGCGAGCGGATCACCTGCCTCGCCTCGCCGAACTTCGGCCTCCTTCATCTGCTCCAGCATTTCAAGCCGGAGCAGGCGACGGGCTGGAATCTGTCCGCCGTGCGGCTGCTGTTCAACGGAGCCGAGCCGATCTCGGCGGACGCCTGCCGCTCGTTCCTGGAGCGGCTCGCGCCTTACGGGCTGCGGCCGCAAGCTCTCTTTCCCGTCTACGGCCTCGCCGAGGCGTGCCTGGCGGTCACCTTCCCCGACCCGGACGAGCGGCTGCGCACGGTCCATGTCCGGCGCGGACGGCTGCGTCCCGGAGAGCCGGTGCCTTTCGCGGCGGCCGGCGATCCGCAGGCGATGGAGCTCGTGGAGCTCGGCTCGTCCGTCGCCGGCTGCGAGGCCGCGCTGTTCGACGAGCTGGGCCGCAGGCTTGGCGAGGACGAGGCCGGCCTCGTCTGCATCCGCGGCCTCAACGTGACGGGAGGCTACTACAACCGTCCGGACGTCAACGAAGCGCTGATCCGGGACGGCTGGCTGAACACCGGCGACATCGGCTTCTTCCACGGAGGGCGGCTCTATCTGACCGGACGGGTGAAGGACATCCTGCTCGTCAACGGCCAGAACTATTATCCGCATGATCTGGAGGAGCTGCTGGCCGAGCTGCCGGCATGCGCAGCGGGCAAGGCGGCGGTCTGCGCCGTCGCCGACCCGGCATCCGGCTCCGAGGCCGCGGCGGTATTCGTGCAGCATCGCGGCAAGCCGGAGTCGTTTCTGGACATCCGCCGCAGCGTGCGCGTCCTGCTGAGCCGCCGGGCCGGACTTGAAGCCGGCCCCGTCATTCCGGTCAAGCGCATCCCCAAGACGACCTCGGGCAAAATCAAGCGCTTCGAGCTGGCGGACGAGCTGCTCGCCGGCCGCTTCGACGAGGCGCTCGCCGCGCTGGAGGCGGCGGAGGCGGCAGCGCTTGCGGCTGCGGCGGCGGATATGCCCTCCGCAGCGGCGGATGCGTCTTCCGCAGCGGCGGATGCGTCCCTCGCAGTGGCGGATGCGTCCCTCGCAGCGGCGGATGCGTCCCCTGCGAAGGGGGCGCCGCCGTCCGCGTCAGCGGAGACGGCCGCGGAAGAGGAGCGGCCCGCTCCGGCGATAGGCGCCGGCGCAGGCGAGCCGCGCGGAGAGACGGGCAAGCAGCCGCCAAGCCTGTCGCAGGAGGAGACGGCGACAGAGCGCCGGCTGCTCGCGATCTGGCGGGAGCTGCTCGGCACGGAGCGGCTCGGCCGGGACGATTCCTTTCTCGAGCATGGAGGCAATTCGCTGCGCGCTGCCCTTGCGGCGGCCCGCATCCAGGAGGAGCTGGAGACGCCGCTGCCGCTGACGGAGCTGCTCCGGCACGATACGGCTCGCTCGCTGGCGGCCTTTATCGAGGAACGCAAGGCGGAGGGGGCGCGGATCGAACCGCCGGCCGAGCCGATCCGGAGGCGGATGCGCGCCGGCTATCCCGCAACGCCTGCGCAGCGGCGGCTGCATGTGCACGAGCAGCTGTACCCGGGCTCGCTCAGCTATCAGCTGCCGTACGAGATCGCTGTCGACGGCCCGCTCGACGATGACCGGCTGCGGCGCGCCTGGCAGGAGCTGCTCGCCCGTCATGACGCGCTGCGCACCTCGTTCCGCGTCGCGGAGGACGGCGTCCTCGTCGCCGAGATCGCGGACCGCGCGGAGCTGCCGCTTGCGACCGTCGACCTGACGGGGCTCGCGCCGCAGGAGGCCGAGGCGGCCGCGGCTGAGCGGGCGCGGGCCTTTCCCCGGCCGATGGAGCTGGAGCGGGCGCCGCTGCTGCGGCTGGAGCTGCTGCTCCTGCCGGAGGGGCGCCGCCGGCTGCTGCTCGACCTGCATCATCTCGTGACGGACGGCAGCTCGATGGGCGTGCTCATGCAGGAGCTGGCCGCCCTGTACGATGGCCGGCCGCTGCCGGAGCCGGCTCCGGGCATCGGCGACATCGCCGAGCGGGAGCGCGAGGAGGAGGGCGGCGCGGCTGCCGAGCGGTCGCGGCGCTACTGGCGGGACCGGTTCTTGTCCGGCGTGCCCGCCGCCGCTTTTCCGGCGGATCGGCTCCGCCCGGCACGGCCGACCTTCCGCGGACGGTCGGAGCGGCTCGCGCTCGGTCCGGAGCTTACGGACGGCCTCGGCCGGCTCGCGCGCCGCGCCGGGACGACGCTGTACGGCGCGCTGCTCGCCGTCTACGGCGTGCTGCTCGAGCGGTACGCGGGCGAAGACGACGCCGTCGTCGGCACGGCGTACGCCCGCCGCACCCGCCGCGAGACGGTCGGCACCGTCGGCCTGCTGGCGACGCTGCTGCCGCTGCGGCTGACCGGCAGCAGGGAGAGCAGCGTGCTGGACTGGGTGCGGACGGCCGGTGAAGCGGCCGCCGAAGCGATCGAGCACGGAGCGATCGGCTACGAGGCGATCGTCGAGGCCGTCGGAGCGGCTCGCGAGCCGGGCCGCGCGGCGCTGTTCGATACGGCGTTCACGCTCCAGAACGTGGAGCTGCCGGAGTTCCGCACGGAGGAGCTGGCGCTGCGGCCTGCGATGATCGAGACCGGCTCCTGCAAGTTCGATCTGTTCTGGGAATGCGAGCTCGGTCCGGAAGGGCTGTCGATCCGGCTGGAATATGCGGAGGACTTGTTCGACGGCGAGACGGCCCGGCAGCTGCTCCGCCATTACGCGCAGCTGGCCCGCGAGGCGGCGCTCGATCCGCTGCGCCCCGCCGCTTCTCTCCCTTTGATGGACGAGGAGGAGCGCGCGCTGCTGCTGCGGCGCGGCCTCAGCCGCTGGCCGGAAAAAGACGCCGTCCCGCTGCAGGAGCGGATCGGCCGGCACGCGCTGGCGTCGCCGGAGCGCATCGCCGTCTCGTTCGCAGGCGGCAGCTGGACGTACGGCCGGCTGTGGGAAGCTTCCGGACGCGTCGCGGCGGCTCTCTCCGCGCTCGGCCTCGGCCGCGGCTCCCGCATCGCGATCGCGATGGGCCGCTCGCCGCAGCAGCTGGCGGCGCTGCTCGCCAGCCTGCGGATCGGAGGCGCGTACGTGCCGATCGATCCGGGCTATCCGGCGGAGCGCGCGGCATTCATGCTGGCCGACGCCGAGGCCGACATCCTGCTGGCCGACGAAGCCGCGCTCCCGCTGTGCCGGCAGGCGATCGCCGCCTGCGGACGTGCGGTGCGGCTGATCGAGGCCGAGACGTTGGCCGGGCGCTGTCCGTCCAGCTCTTCGCCCGACTCGCCGCTGCCGCGCACGGCTTCCGCCGGCCCGGCCGGGGAAGCCGCGGAGCGCGCGGAGAGCTTCGTTTCGCCCGACGATCTGGCCTACATCCTCTACACCTCCGGCTCGACCGGCAGGCCGAAAGGAATTCGTACGACCCACCGCAACGTCGCGCGCGTCGTCGATCGGCCGGGCTATGTGGAGATCGGTCAGGACGACGTGCTGCTGCAGCTGTCGAGCTATGCGTTCGACGGCTCGACGTTCGACATCTATGGGGCGCTGACGAACGGGGCGAGGCTCGTGCTTGCAGGCAGCGACGAGGCGATGGACGCTCCGGCGCTCGTCCGGCGGCTGCGGGAAGAAGGCGTGACGGTGCTGTTCGCCACGACGGCGCTGTTCAACACGCTGGCGGCCTACGGCCTGGACGGGCTGCCGCGGCTGCGCAAGCTGCTGTTCGGAGGCGAGCGGGCTTCCGTCTCCCATGCGCTCAAGGCGCTTGCCGCGCTCGGCCCGGATTCGCTGCTGCATGTGTACGGGCCGACGGAAACGACCGTGTTCGCCACCGCCTGGCCGGTCCGGCCGCCGGCGCCGGGAGCGGCCTCGCTGCCGATCGGCTGGCCGGTCGACGGCACGGAGGCGCTCGTGCTCGACGCTTGCGGACGGCTCGCGCCCGATCTCGTTCCCGGCGAGCTGCATGTGGCAGGCGGCGGCGTAGCGGCCGGTTATGTCGGGCTGCCGCGCGAGACGGAGGCGCGGTTCATGCCGCATCCTTTCCGCGCCGGCGAGCGCATGTACCGGACCGGCGACCTCGTGCGGCGGCTCCGGGACGGCAGCCTCGAGTTCCTCGACCGGCTCGACCAGCAGGTCAAGCTGCGCGGCTTCCGCATCGAGCTCGGCGAGATCGAGGCGAGGCTGCTGGCAAGCGGACAGGCGGAGGAGGCTTATGTCGGCCTCGTCGGCGAGCCTCCCCGGGCGGAGCTGTGCGCCTATGTCGTCGCCGCGCCGGAGCGCTTCGACGCGGCATCGCTTCGCCGCTGGATGGCGGGCGGGCTGCCGCCGTTCATGCTGCCGGCCCATCTCGTCCGTCTGGATCGCCTGCCGCTCGGCCCGACCGGCAAGGTCGACCGCAAGGCGCTGCCGCTGCCGCAGCCGGGCGATGCGGCGGGCTCGGCGGGCGCCGAGCGCGAGCGGCCGGCGACGGCGAGCGAGCGCGAGCTTGCGGAGCTGTGGCGGGAGGCGCTGGGCCGGGCCGATGTCGGCGTTTTGGATTCCTTTTTCGAGCTTGGAGGGCACTCGCTCACTGCAGCCGCGCTGACCGGCTTGATCCATCGCCGGCTCGGCGTCCGGATGCCGGTGCGGGAAGTATTCGCCCGCCCGACGATCCGCGAGCAGGCCACTTGGCTCGACAAAGCCGAGCGCTCCGGCAGGGAGCCGCTGCTTCCGGCGGCGCCGGCGGAGAGCTACCCGCTCCATCCCGCCCAGGCGCGGCTCGCGCTGCTGGAGCGGCAGGGCGGCATCGGTCTCGCCTACCATGTGCCGCTGGCGCTTCGGCTCGTCGGATCGCCCGGCCCCGAAGCGGTGCTCGCCGCGCTGCAGGCGCTCGTCGACCGTCATGAGCCGCTGCGCACCGAGGTGCGGGATGCCGGCGGCGAGCCGCGCGCGTTCGTGCTGGCGCAGGCGGAGGTCCGGCTGGAGCGCATGCGG
This sequence comes from Paenibacillus sp. B01, assembly GCF_009649995.1. Taxonomy (NCBI): domain Bacteria; kingdom Bacillati; phylum Bacillota; class Bacilli; order Caryophanales; family Paenibacillaceae; genus Paenibacillus; species Paenibacillus sp. B01. The sequence goes on from NZ_CP045802.1 coordinate 1,811,242, forward strand.
ATCGCCGGAGAGGAAGCTCTGCCGGGGGCGATGAAGTCATTTCTCCGTCCGCTGCCGCTGGACGCCGCGCCGCCGCTTGCGGCCTGTTATGCCGAAGGCGGTCAGGGCGAAAGCTTCCTGCTGCTGAACCTGCATCATCTCGCGGTGGACGGCGTGTCCGTCGGCCTGCTGCTGGAGGAGCTCGTCCGCCTCCTGGAGGGCGGCCTGCCCGAGCCCGCGCCGACGGTCCAATTCAAGGACTACGCCGCCTGGTTGGACGCCGGCTTCGCACGCTCTGAAGCGAGCGTCGACTCGCCGGACGCCGGCGGCTCCGCGCGCTCCGAGGCGAGCGTCGACTTGCCGGACGCCGGCGGCTCCGCGCGCTCCGAGGCGAGCGGCGACTTGCCGGACGCCGGCAGCTCCGCGCGCTCCGAAGCGAGCGCCGCCTGGTGGCGCGAGCAGCTCGCGGCTCCGTTGCCGCAGCCGGAGCTGCCGCTCGACCGGCCGCGCGGGGCGAGCCGCTCCTTCGAGGGCGGGCTGCTGGCGTTCGATTTTCCCGAGGGGCTGACGGACGGCCTCGAAGCGCTCGCGGCGCGCTGCGGCGTGACGCTGAACAGCCTGCTGTTCACGCTGTACGGCGCACTGCTCGCCCGCTGGACCGGGGCGGAGGAGCTGATGATCGGCGCGCTCGGCGCCGGCCGCTCCCATCCCGACACCGGCTCGATGATCGGCATGTTCAACTCGTTCCTGCCGATCCGGGTCGCGCTGCCGCGCGGGCTGCCGCTGGAGCGGGCGGCCCGGGACGTCCAGGAGCGGCTGCTGTCCGCGATCGAGCATCAGGAGCTGCCGCTGGAGCGGCTGCTCGAGCTCGCGGGCGGCCCGTTCGATCCGGCCCGCAATCCGCTTTTCGACACGATGCTCGTCCTGCACAGCCAGTTCGGCGGCGAGCTGGCGGTCCGCGGCAGCCGCTGCGCGCTGGAGCCGGTGCGCTGGGGCGGCGCCGGCACGGCCAAGCTCGATCTCAAGCTCGACCTGTACGGCGACGGTCCGCACGGGCTGCGCGGCGAGCTGGAGTACGCGGCGGCGCTGCTTCAGCCGCAGACGGTCCGGCGCCTGGCCGAGACGTGGATCGAGCTGCTGCAGCGGGCGGTCCGCGAGCCGCATGCCGAGCTCGGCGTCCTCATGCGGCTGACCGGCTCGGAAGCGCGGCTGCTGGAACAGTGGAACGCGACGACGGCCGCGTACCCGGATCGAAGCACGCTGCACGGCCTGTTCGCCGAGCAGGCGCGGAGAAGCCCGGACCGTCCCGCGGTCCGCTCCGCCGAAGGCGTCTGGACGTACCGCGAGCTCGACCGCGTCTCCTCCCGCATCGCCGTCCGCCTGCGGGCTGCCGGCGCCGGCCGGGACGCGATCGTGGCCGTTGCGGCGCGCCGCTCGCTGGCGATGATGGCCGGCCTGCTCGCCGTGCTGAAGGCCGGGGCCGCCTACTTGCCGATCGACCCGGACCAGCCGCCGGAGCGGCTGCGCGACATCGCGGACGACAGCGGCTGCGGGCTGCTGCTCGCCTCGCGAGGCGCCTGCATGGAGCTGGCGGACGCGGAGCCGAGGCGGCTGCGGCTGGAGCTGGAGACGCTCGTCGCGGAGGCGCTGGCCGCGGAGGCGTCCGCGCCGGGCGAGCTCCTGCCGGAGCTCGACGCTGCGGCCGAGGCATCGCCCGAATCGCTCGCCTACGTCATCTACACGTCCGGCTCGACCGGGCGCCCCAAGGGCGTGCTGATCGAGCACCGGGCGATCGTCAACCGGCTGAGCTGGATGCAGCGCGCCTATCCGCTGACGGAGGACGACGTCATCCTGCACAAGACGCCAGCCACCTTCGACGTATCGGTGTGGGAGCTGTTCTGGTGGAGCCTCGCGGGGGCGTCGGTCCATCTGCTGGAGCCTGGCGGCGAAAAGGATCCCTCGCTCCTGCTGCGGGCGATCCGCGAGCAGGGCATTACGACGATGCACTTCGTGCCGTCGATGCTGGGGACGTTCCTTCCGTATGCGGCGGCCTTCGGCGGCAGCCGGCCGCTGGCCGGCCTGCGGCTCGTCTTCGCAAGCGGCGAGGCGCTGAAGCCGGCCCACGCCGCCCAGCTGGCGCAGCTGCGGCCTGCGGGCAGCCCGCTGCCGAGGCTCGTCAATCTGTACGGCCCGACGGAGGCGGCCGTCGACGTCAGCCATTACGACTGCGCCGAGTACGGCGGCGGACCGCTGCCGATCGGCCGCCCGATCGACAACATCGCCCTGCATGTGCTGGACGAGCGGCTGCAGCCGCTGCCGCCGGGCGCGCCGGGAGAGCTGTGCATCGCCGGAGCCGGACTTGCCCGCGGCTATTTGAACCGGCCCGAGCTGACGGCGGAGAAGTTCGCCGCGCTGGCGGACGGCACGCGCGTCTACCGCACGGGCGACGAGGCGCGCTGGCTGGCGGACGGATCGCTGGAATACCGCGGCCGCTTCGACCATCAGGTCAAGCTGCGCGGCCAGCGGATCGAATGCGGCGAGATCGAGCAGGCCGCGATGGACGTTCCCGGCGTCCTGGACGCCGTGGCGATGCTCGCGGACGATCCGCTCGGCGAGCCGCAGCTATGCCTTTACGTCGCCTGCGGGCTGACGGAGCCTGAGCGCGCCGAGCTGGCCGCGAGGACGCTGCCGCAGCGGCTTGCCAGGCGGCTGCCCGATTACATGCTGCCGGCGCGGTTCGTGGCGCTGGAGTCGTTTCCGCTGACGCCGAGCGGCAAGACCGACCGCAAGCGGCTGCCGGCGCCGGACTGGAGCGGGGGAGCGCCGACGGGCAGGCCGCCGGCCGGCGAGGCCGAGCGGAGGCTGGCGGAGCTGTGGACGGAGCTGCTCGGCGTCCGGGATTTGACGGCGGAGACGCATTTCTTCCGCGCCGGCGGCCACTCGCTGCGCGCGGCGCAGCTGGCCGGAGCGATCGAGCGGACGTTCGGCGTCCGGTTCTCCTTGCGGGATGTGTTCGAGGCTCCCGTGCTGGAGGAGATGGCGCTGCGGGTCGGCCGGGCCGAAGCATCCGGATCGCCGCCTCTTCCGTCGGCGGGAGAGCGCGGGCATTATCCACTGACGCCGGCCCAGAACCGGCTGTTCATCCTGCATCGGCTCGATCCGGACGGCATCGCCTACAACCTGCCGCTCGGCCTCCGGCTGGAGGGAGAGCTCGATGAAGAGCGGCTGCAGCGAGCGCTGCGCCGGCTGGTCGAGCGCCACGAGGCGCTGCGCACCCGCTTCGGCTGGAGCGACGGCCATCCGGTCCAGATTGTCGAGCGCGATGTCGTCCTGACGGCAGAGCGGCTTGCCGGGACGCTGGAGGAAGCGTCGGCCGGCTTCGTGCGGCCGTTCGATCTGACGCAGGCGCCGCTGCTGCGCGCCGGCCTGCTGCGGGACGAGCGCGGAGGGGCGCTGCTGCTCGACATGCACCACATCGTCTCCGACGGCCTCAGCCTGAACGCGCTGGCGCGGGACTTCGCGGCGTTTTATGACGGCAGGGAGCCGGAGCCGCTGGCGCTGCGGCTCGTCGACGCCGCCGTCTGGCAGCGGAGCTGGCTGGAGACGCCGGAGCGGGAGCGGCAGGAGCGCTACTGGAAAAGCAAGCTCGCCGGCCCGCTGCCGGCGCTCGACCTGCCGCTGGCGGCTCCGCGTCCGGATCGTCCGGACGGCCGCGGCAGCCGCGTCGCCCGGATGCTGCCGGAGCCGGTCCGCCGCTCGGCGCTGCGGCTCGCGGAGCAGCTGGAGGCGACGCCGTATCAGGTGCTGCTGGCCGCTTATGCCGCGCTGCTTTATCGGATGACCGGGGAGGAGGACCTGATCGTCGGCACGCCGGCAGGCGGGCGCTTCCACCCCGATCTGCAGCCGGTCGTCGGCATGTTCGTGCAGACGCTGCCGCTGCGCCTGCCCGCCGCGGGAGCGTCGAGCTTCCGCGAGCTCGTCGCGGCGGCGGGGCGCGCCAGCGTCGAGGCGATGGACCACGGGCAGCTGCCGTTCGAGCTGCTGGCCGCCTCGCTCGGCGCCGGCCGCGATCCGAGCCGCAACCCGGTGTTCGACACGATGTTCGTCTGGCAGAACATGGAGCCTCCGGTCCGCGAGGCCGGCGGGCTGCGGCTCGAGCCGTTCCGGCTGCGGCAGGACGCCGCCAAGCTCGACCTCACCTTCGAGCTCGCGGAGCGCGAGGAAGGCGTGGAGCTGACGGTCGAGTACGCGTCGGCGCTGCTGACGGAGGAGGACGCCAGCCGCATGGCCGGCTGGTACGTGGCCTTGCTCGAGGCGGCCTGCGCCGATGCCGGCCGACCGCTCGCCGAGCTGCCGCTTCTGACGGCGGCGGAGGAGCGCGAGCAGGAGCGGCGATTCCAACCGGCGGATTCGATCGCGACCGGTCCGGCGGAGCCCGGCTTCGCCGCTGCGGCGGAGCCGGCTACGCTGGACGGCGTGCTGCGCCGGCAGGCGCGGCTGGCGCCGGAGGCGCTCGCCGTGAGCAGCGCGCACGGATCGCTCACCTACCGCCAGCTCGACGAGGCGTCGAACCGGCTCGCCCGCGAGCTGCTGGCCCGCGGCGTCGCAGCGGAGGCGCTCGTCGCCGTCTGCATGGAGCGCCGCCCGGAGCTGATCGTCGCGATCTACGGCATCCTCAAGGCGGGAGCCGCCTATGTGCCGCTGTCGCCGTCGCTGCCGGCGGAGCGTATCGCCTACATGCTCGCGGACTCCGGCGCGCCGCTCGTGCTGACGGCCGGGGACGTCCGGCTGCCGGAAGGGCGGCGGCGACGCGCCTCGACGTCGCGGAGGCGGTCGGCCGCCACGACGATCCGGCGCCGCCGCCGGCCGGCCACGGCGGAGGCAGCCTGGCCTATGTGCTCTACACCTCCGGCTCGACCGGACGGCCGAAGGGCGTCATGGTCGAGCACCGCTCCGTGCTGAACCGGCTGCGCTGGATGCAGCGGGCCTATCCGCTGGCGCCGCAGGACGTCATCCTGCAAAAGACGCCCGTCACCTTCGACGTCTCCGTCTGGGAGCTGATGTGGTGGAGCTTCGCCGGAGCGTCGGCGCATCTGCTGGAGCCGGGCGGCGAGAAGGACCCGTCTGCGATCGCGCGCGCGGTCGCCGAGGCGGGAGTGACGACGATGCACTTCGTGCCGTCGATGCTGCATCTGTTTCTGGAGGATGCGGCGGCGCGGCAGGCGGCGCGAGCCGGCTCGCTGGCGACGCTGCGCACCGTCTTCGCGAGCGGCGAGGCGCTGGGCGCGAGCCTCGCCGAGCGGTTCGAGGCCCGCATCCGCAGCGCCTGCGGGGCGGAGCTGGTCAATCTGTACGGCCCGACGGAGGCGACCGTCGACGTCGCCTTCTACAACTGCAGCCGCGAAGGCTTGCGCGGCGGCGGCGTGCCGATCGGCCGGCCGATCGACCGGACCGCGCTGTACGTCGCGAGCCCGGGGCTGCGGATGCAGCCGCCCGGCGTGCCGGGCGAGCTGTGCATCGCCGGCATCGGCCTCGCCAGGGGCTATCTCGGACGGGACGAGCTGACGCGCGAGAAGTTCGTGCCGAACCCGTTCCGCGGCGGCGGCCGTCTGTACCGCACCGGCGATCTGGCCCGCTGGCTGCCGGACGGGCAGCTCGAATACTTGGGCCGGCTCGACCATCAGGTCAAGCTGCGCGGCTACCGGATCGAATGCGGCGAGATCGAGGCCGCGCTGCAGCGCGATCCCCGCATCGGCGAGGCGGCCGTGCTGCTGCGCCGCCGCGCCGGAGACGAAGGGGCCGATTATCTGTGCGCCTACTACACGGCCGCAGCGGTCCTGCCCAAGCGGGAGCTGCGCGAAGCGCTCGCCCGCGAGCTGCCCGACTATATGATTCCGGCCGCGTTCGTCCGGCTGGAGCGCATGCCGCTCTCGCCGAGCGGCAAGACCGACCGGCGGGCGCTGCCGGAGCCGCAGCCGGCCGATCCGGCCGGCGAAGTCCGCGAGCGGCCCGGGACGGAGACGGAGCGGGCGGTGTCGGCGCTGTGGGGCGAGCTGCTCGGCGGCGGGGAGCCGGACGTCCGGCGCAGCTTCTTCGAAGCCGGCGGCGACTCGCTGCTGCTGCTGCGGCTGCATCAGCGGCTGGAGGAGCGCTATCCCGGCGCGCTGCAGGTCGCCGATCTGTTCAGCTACCCGACGGTCCGCAAGCTGGCCGCGCGCATCGACAGCAGGTCCGGGGACGATGCCGTCCTCGAAGGGCCGGTCGTGGCGCTTCCCGGCGAGCCGCCGCAGACGGTCCGCTCGGGACCGAGGGAGGGCCGGCTCGACATCGAGCTGGAGCCTGCCGCCGCCGCCGCTCTGGCCGCCATGGCGCAGGAGCGCGGCGCGCGGCTCGAAAGCGCGCTGCTCGGGCTGTACCTGCTCCACTGGAGCCGGACGGCTGGCGCCGAGCGCATCGGAGTCGCCGCGACGGTCGGCCAGGGGCGGATTACGGTATGGAACGCCGATTTTCGGGAGCTGGCAAGCATGGAGCAGCTGCTGGACGCGGCCGAAGCGGCGCTGGCCTCCGGCGTCGGCATCCCTGCGGAGCGCATCCGCCGCGTCCGCCCGTCCGCCGGCCGCTGGAGCGCCGCTCCGCTGTTCCGGCTCGAATCGCCGGAGACGCCGCTGCCGCCGGCAGGCGAGCTGCTCGACCGCTTCGATCATCAGCTGAGCGTCTGGGCCGGCGAGCCGGGCTTGCCGCTCCGCTGCTCCTGGACCTACGCCGCCCGGCAGTTCCCGGCCGAGCTCGTCCGAGGCTGGGCCTCCGGCTATGCCGAGCTGCTGCGCGGCGCGGCGGCTCTGTACCGGGAAGCCGCCGCGAGCCGGCCGGACGAGCAAGACCAAGGAAAGGGGATTATCTCCTCATGAAAAAGATCGCCTTCGCGATCGCCCGCATCGCGTTTTATCTCGGCGTGTTCTACGCCCTGCTGTACGGGCTGAACCATCTGTACCGGATCGACTGGACCGCTCCGTTCGTCGAGCTGCTCGGCCGCAATCCGGCCTTGTTCATGGCGACGCTGTTCGCGTCGATTACGCTTGTCTACGCGCTTGCCTTCGCAGGCGTCCGCCGCCTGACGCGCGGCGGGTCGCCCTCGCTGGCCGAAGCGGCTGGACTGCACCGCCTGCCGGCTGGAGCCGCGCTCGGCTGCGCGCTCATCGGCGTGCTCGGCTGCCTGTTCAGCATCGGCCTGATCGAGATTCCCGCCGTCGCGGAAGCCTATCCGTCGATTCCGGCGCTCGTGGACGACCTGCTGCGCGGCGATCATCTGCTGCTCGCCATCCTCGGAGCGGGACTTGTCGCTCCGGCTTACGAGGAGCTGCTGTTCCGCGGGCTCATCCTGCGGGAGCTGCGAGGCATGATGCCGGCCGCGGCGGCGCTGCTGCTGCAGGCGCTCGCATACGCCTATTTCCAGCCGAGCCCGGCGCTCTCGGTCATCGGCTTCGGCTCGGGGCTGCTGTACGGCTACCTGCGTATCTCGCTGAACTCGCTGTGGGCGCCGATCCTCGTGCAGATCACGGCGATGAGCCTGATCTTCGCGGCCAAGCCGGCCGGCGTCTACGAGGCGGTCGGCTCGCTGGGCGGGGCCGGCGCGGCGTCGGTCGCGGCGGGCAGCCTGCTGCTGATGCTCGCCGCCGCCGGATGGCTGCGGCTCCGCTACGCCTCGCGGCAGCGGCTGGCGGACGCCGCCGGCGAGCGCGCGAATTTGAGGGAAAGGACGGTCCAAGGATGAACAAATGGAAAGACGGCCTGCTGCGTCCCGTCGTCATCATCGGCATCTATTTCGCCTGGTTCTTCACGGTTACGACGCTGTTCTTCGACTATGTGTACCGGGATACGGCCTGGTTCCAGAAAAATACGCTCGTCACGATCCTGCTCAACGACATCGTCGGCCTGCCGCTCATGATCGGCGCGATCTGGCTGCTGTTCCGCCAGAATCTGTTCCGCGAGGCCCGCTTCCGGCGGATCGAGCCTACGTCCGTGCTGATCTGCGTCTGGATCGGCCTCGGCGCCGGGCTGTTCACGGCCGCGTTTTCGCAGCTGCCGCTCATCCGCTCGTCGGACTACCAGTTCCAGACGCTGTTCGACTACATCAACCGCGCCGACTGGTACGTCTTTCTCGGATTCCTGCTGCTCGGCAACGTGTATAAGGAAACGCTGTTCCGCGGGCTGCTGCTGAACAGCTTCCGCCGGCTCATGCCGGTGTGGGCGGCGATCGCGCTCCAGGGGGCGCTGTACGGCGCGCTGTTTTTCCTCGGCGACGTGCCGCTGTCGCTCTACGGCTTTCTCGGAGCGGTGCTGTTCGGCCTGCTCTACGTCCGGCTCGACTCGATCTGGGCCCCGATTGCCGCGCAGATCGCCTGCCAGGGGCTGCAGTACGCGCTTTGGCATTACGCGCCGGATCTCGGCGGCGCAGCGGCGCTCTCCGTCATCATGGCCGCTTCGCTGGCGATGATCGCCGCGGGCGTGCTGCTCCTGTTCAAAAGGCAGCCGGCGGAAAAGGCGCCGGCCGGAAGGACGGCGAGCGCATGAGAACGCTGCGCGCGTTCGCCGAGGCGCTGCTCTATGTCGGCCTGTACGCCGCCATCCTGACGCTCGCCAGCAGCTATCTGTACGGCAGCGGCTCGCCGCCCACCCTGCGCGAGTGGCTCGCCGCCAATCCGAACGGCCTGCTGCTGCTCGTCAATCCGCCCGTGCTGCTTGCCTATGCGCTGCTGCTGCGGCTGCAGCGCGTCGAGGCGGCGGAGCTTGGCCTCGGCCAGCCCCCGCGCGGATGGGCGGCCCCGGCTCTGTCGGGCGTCTGGCTCGGGCTGTTCATCGCCTCGTTCACCGGCCTGCCGCTCGTCCGCGAGGAGCTGCCGGCGATCGCCGGACTGGCCGGCTTCGTAGCCGGCGGCAGTCCGCTCGTCTTCCTGCTCGGCAGCCTGCTGCTCGGCTCCTTGCTGGAGGAGCTGCTGTTCCGCGGCCTGCTGCTGCGGGCGTTCCGCCGCAGCTTCGGCCTTGCCGCCTCCGTCGCGCTGCAGGCGCTGCTGTTCGGCGCGGTGTTCCTGAATGTCCAGACCGGCCTGTTCGCGGCGCTCGGCGCGCTCGTCTACGGCCTGCTGCGCGCGGCGGGCGGCTCGCTCTGGATCTCGCTCGGCGCGCATCTGCTCAGCACCGCCTCCGTTTATGCCGCGGCGCTCCTGCTGCGCGGCGCTCCGGCAAGCCTGCTGCTGATCCTCGCGGCGGGCAGCGCGGTGGCGCTTGCGCTGCATCTGGCGCTGACGCTCGGAGGCGGCCGCCGTGCGGCGGCTCCGCGCCTCGAGGCGCGCGGCTGATGCCGCGGCGCGGTTCATCGTCTTCGTTGTCAACTGCCTGGAAAAAGGGGGCCATACGATGTTTGACCTAAGCAAGCTCGGCGGCGCTGCCGTTCCGGCTCCTGCCGCAGGCATGGGGCCGGCTGCCGGCCTCGTGTCCGCGGCGGAGGCGGCCGCCGGCGGCCACGAGATCGCGATCATCGGCTTCGCGGCGCGGATCGGCGCGGCGAGCGAGCCGGAGGAGCTGGCGCGGCTGCTCGGCGCGGCCGACGACCGCATCGGTCCGCTGCCGGAGACGCGCCGGCTGGAGCTGGAGCCTTATTTGCGAGGGCTCGGCCTGGACCCGTTGGAGGCGGAGTTTTTCGAAGGCGCGTTCCTCGACGATATCTCCTCGTTCGATCCGGAGCTGTTCCGCCTGTCGCCGAAGGAAGCGTCGCTGATGAATCCGAACCAGCGGCTGTTCCTGATGGCGGCGCGGCAGGCGATTGAGCAGGCCGGCTATGGAGGGAGCGCGCTCGGCGGCTCGCGGACAGGCGTTTATGTCGGCTACAACGCCGATGCCCAGCATGACTACAAGCGCATGATCGAGGCGCTCTGTCCGGAGGAGCTCGGCTCCTCGGCGCCCGGCAACCTCAGCTCGATGATCGCCGGGCGGGTAGCGTACCTGCTCGACCTGCACGGGCCTGCGCTGCAGGTGGACACCGCCTGCTCCTCGTCGCTCGTCGCCGTGCATCTCGCCTGCCAGGCGATCCGCTCCGGCGACTGCGACGCGGCGGTCGCAGGCAGCGTCAAGATCAATCTGCTTCCGCTCGACAGCGGCGTGAGGCTCGGCATGGAAGCCTCGGACGGACGGGCGCGTCCGTTCGACGACGAGGCGGACGGCACCGGCATGGGCGACGGCGTCGTCGCCCTGCTGCTCAAGCCGCTCTCCGGGGCGCTTCGCGACGGCGACTTCATCCACGGCGTCATCAAAGGCAGCGCGGTCGGCCAGGACGGCAGCTCCGCGGGCATCACCGCTCCGAACGCGCTCGCCCAGGAGGATGTCGTCGTCCGCGCCTGGGAAGACGCCGCGGTCGACCCCGAGTCGATCGCCTATGTCGAAGCGCACGGCACCGGCACCTCGCTCGGCGATCCGATCGAGATCGAAGGCTTGACGAGGGCGTTCCGGCGCTATACCGACAGGCGGCAGTTTTGCGCGGTCGCCTCCGTCAAAAGCCAGCTCGGCCATCTCGACCATGCGGCCGGCATCGCCGGCCTGCTGCGCGGGCTGCTGGCGATGAAGCGGGGCGAGCTGCCGCCGAACGCGCATTTCCGCCGTCCGAACCGCAGCATCGGCTTCATCGGCTCGCCGCTGTACGTCAATGCCGAGCCGGCGCCGTGGCCGCGCCGCGGCGGTCCGCGCCGCATGGGCGTCAGCGCCTTCGGCATGAGCGGCACGAACGCGCATGTCGTGCTGGAGGAAGCCCCTGAGCCTGCGCCCGTCCGGTTTGCGGAGGGAAACGGCAGGCCCGGCCTGCTCGTCCTCTCTGCCCGCTCCGCCGCCGGGCTATCCGGCTATGCGGAGCGGATGCTCGCCTGGCTGGCGACGTACGACGCTCAGGCGGCCGGGCTGGATGCGATCTGCGGCACGGCGGCGCTTGGCCGCAGCCATGAGCGCTATCGGCTGGCGATCGCCTGCGCCTCTGCGGAGCAGCTCGCGCTCGCCTTGGCGGAAGCGCTGGCCGCGGGGCTGGACGGCGCGGCGGCAGGCGTCGAGGGCGACGCGGGGAATGAGGCCGAGCGCGCTGACGGAAGCGGCGCGCGGCTCGGCGCGAATGGCGAAGCCCGCTGGGAAGCCGACGGCATGGCGCTGCGGCTGCGCTCGCCGAGGCTGGAGGCCGCTACGGCCGTGTTTTGCGGCGCGCTGCCTCCAGCTGGACGGAGCTTGAATTCGAGCTCGTCAGGATCGCCGCTTTGGAGCGGAGGCGAGGCGGCTGCGGGGCCAGCGGAGCGGCGCTCGTCCGGCTCCGCTGTCGACGCCGAGGAGGCGGCCGAGCTCGCGCGGCATTACGCCGAAGGGGGGATGCCGCGCTGGGCGCGCCTGCATCCGCCGGGCTCGCTGCGGCGGGCTCCGCTGCCGAGTCCGCCGCTGGAGCTGCGTCGCTGCTGGCTGCAGCCCGCGCCGAGCGCCCGCTCGGAGGAGAGCCGGGATGAGAGACGGAATGATAGATGGAATGAGAGACAGGATGCGCGAGAAATGGAAAGGAGGGAGATGACGGAACAAGCCGCCGCTGCGGTCCGGCTGACGGATGCCGCGGCTGATGGAGAAGCGGAGGCCGGCAGCGCAGGCAGCTCTCGCCTGGAGGCGCTGCAGGCGGCTGCCGACGCCTGGGGCGAGGCGCTCGGCTATGGGGAGCTGAGCGTGCGCTCCAGCTACTACGAGCTCGGAGGCGACTCGATTCTCGCGCTGCGCACGGTCGGACGGCTGTCGAAGCGTCTCGGGATCGAGGTGGCCGTGCACGAGCTGCTGGGGCAGCCGGTGCTCGGCGACTTCGCGGCGATGCTGCAAGCGAGGCTGGACGCGGTCCGCGCGGCGCGGCGGGAAGCCGGCAGCGGCGGACTGGCCGCGGCGGCGCTGGAAGCGCCGGCGAGCGCGGAGCCGGACGGTTCTTCGCGGCAAGAGCCGCCGCAGAGGCCATCGTCGGCGTCGTCAAATCCATCGCAGGCTGCCGGATCGCCGCAGAGGCCATCGTCGGCGTCGTCCGATCCGTCGCAGACAACCGGATCGCCGCAGAGGCCCTCGTCGCCTCTGTCCGATCCGTCGCAGACGCTCGGATCGCCGCCAGAGGGCGAAGCGCCGCTTCCGGGCTTCCCGCTGCCGGCCGAACCTTTGCCGCAGTTGGAGGCCGGCGCTGCGGAAGGCGCCGCGGCGCCGATTCCGCTCGTCGCCGAGCAGCCGCATTACGCGGTGTCCTCGTCGCAGCGCCAGATGTACCTGCAGCAGCAGGCGCAGCCGGAGGACCGCAGCTACAACCTGCCGGAGCTGCTCCAGCTGTCCGGCGAGGTCGACGCGGACCGGCTCGAGGAGGCGATCCGCGCCTTGATCCGCAGGCATGAGCCGCTGCGCTCCTCGTTCGCGATCGTCGACGGCGAGCTCCGCCAGTTCGTCCATGCGGACGCGCCGTTTCGGCTCGGCCGGCTGGAGGCGGAGCCGGAAAGGCTGGACGAGACGCTCCGCGCGCTGTCGCAGCCGTTCCGGCTCTCGCAGGTCCCGCTGCTGCGGGCGGCGCTCGTCGCGACCGGCTCGAATTCGCCGCTGCTGTTCCTCGACCTGCATCATATCGCCTCCGACGGCATGTCGGCGGGCATTCTGCTCGAGGAGCTGCTGACGCTGTACGGCGGAGGCATGCTGCCGCCGCTGCCGCTGCGCTACCGCGATTATGCCGATTGGCAGCAGCGGACCCTCGGCTCGGAGCGGCTGGAGGGGCAGCGCCGGTACTGGCGGGAGCGGATCGCGGACGACTGGCCGCTGCTGGAGCTGCCCGCCGATTTTCCCCGACCGCCGGTCAAGGACGGCAAAGGGGCGACGTTCGAGCTCGACCTCGAGCCCGGCCTGGCGGCGGCGGTCAAGCGGTTCGCGGCGGCGAGCGGCTGCACGCCGTTCGTCGTCCTGCTGGCCGCCTATCAGGCGCTGCTGGCCAAGCATGCGGGCGCCGAGGATATCGTCGTCGGCACGCCCGCCGCTGGCCGGCCGTCGCCGCAGCTGGAGCGGCTGGCCGGCATGTTCGTCGGCACGCTGCCGCTGCGGGCGAAGCCGGCTGCCGCCAAGACGTTCGCGGCGTTCCTCGCCGAAGTGCGGGAGACGGTGCTCGAGGCGTTCGCGCACGGCGACGTGCCGTTCGAGGAGCTGGTCCGCATGGACGGGCGCCGCGATCCGAGCCGCAGCCCGCTGTTCGACACGATGTTCATCATGCAGAACCTGCGCATCCCGGATCGCGGCGAAAAGGGACTTTCCTATACTCATCGACGCTACGAGCATGGCACGGCCAAGTACGACCTGATGGTCCAGGCGGTCGAGCGGCCGGACGGGCTGCGGCTCGTCGTCGAATACGCGGTCTCGCTGTTCCGCGAGCAGACCGCGCGCACGCTGCTCGACCGTTATGTCCGCCTGCTCGGCGCCTTCCTCGCCGATCCGGAGCGGACGCTCGGCGAGGCTGACATGCTGTCCGCCGCGGAGCGGGAACAGCTGGAGCGCTTCGGCCGGGGGCCGGAGCTCGGGCTGCCGCCCGTAAGGGCCGAGCGGCTGGTCGAGGCTTGGGCGGCGGAGCGGCCCGACGGCGTTGCCGTCATCGGCAAGGATGGCGCGCTCACGTATCGCGAGCTGAACGAGCAGGCGGAGCGGGTCGCCGAGCTGCTGCGGCGCGAGGGAGCGGAGCGCGGCTCGATCGTCGCCGTGCTCGCCGAGCGCTCGCCCGCCATGGTCGCGGGGATGGTCGGCGCGCTCAAAGCCGGCGCCGCCTACCTGCCGCTCGATCCCGCCGCGCCGCCGGAGCGGATCGCCTCCATGCTCCAGGACAGCGGCGCCTGTCTCGTGCTGACGGACCTGCCGGAGGAGGCGCCGGCGCGCGCGGCGCTTGCCGGAGCCAGGGAGCTGAGGCTGTCCGCAGCGTCCGCAGCGCTGCTGGAAGCAGATGCAGGCAGCGCCTGGAGCGCAGCCAGCGGGACGGGCGCAGGCAGCAGGAGCGCAGCCAGCAGCTGGAGCGCCGGCGGCGTCGGCAGCCGGGCGGATCAGGCGGGCCCTGCACCGGCGGCGGACCGCTTCTCCCCGTCCGCATCGGCGAGTCCGCAGGCTTTGCCGCAAGCCTTGCCGCAAGCCTTGCCGCAAGCCTTGCCGCAACACTTGCCGCAAGCCTCTGCGGACGGCGGCCTGCTCTCGCCGGAGGACCCGATGTATGTCATCTACACATCCGGCTCGACCGGGCGGCCGAAGGGCGTCGTCGTCCCGCATCGGGCGTTCCACGCCTTCGCCGCCTCGATGAGCCGGCTGCTCGGCGGCGTCGGTCCGGACGACCGCTGCCTCAGCCTGACGAGCCTCGGCTTCGACGTCAGCGTCTGCGAGCTGTTCCTGCCGCTGCATGCGGGGGCGGCGATCGTGCTCTATCCGGACGACCGGCTGCTCGATCCGCCGCGCATGGCCCGGGTCATCGCCGAGGAGGGCGTCACGTTCGCCTATCTGCCTCCGACGCTGCTCGGCGACGTTGCCGGCGAGCTGGAGCGGCTCGCCGCAGCCGGGGCGGAGCTGGCGCTATCCCGGCTGCTCGTCGGCGTCGAGCCGATCCGAAGCGGCGTGCTGGAGCGCTTCGCGGCGCTGCGTCCGGGCATGGCGATCGTCAACGGCTACGGGCCGACCGAGGCGGCCGTCTGCGCGACCGCCCATGTGTTCCGTCCCGGCGGCCCGCCGGAGGCGATCGTGCCGATCGGCGGCCCGATGCACGAGACCGACATCATGCTGCTCGGCTACGGAAACGCGCCGGTGCCGCCGGGCGCGCTCGGCGAGCTGTGCATCGCCGGCAGCCATCTGGCGCTCGGCTACCTCGGCCGGCCGGAGCTGACCGCCGAGCGCTTCGTGCCCGACCCGCGCCGGCCTGACCGGCTGCTGTACCGGACCGGCGACCTGGCGCGCTGGCTTCCAGACGGCCAGGCGATGTACGCCGGCCGCATCGACCGGCAGCTCAAGATCCGCGGGGTGCGGATCGAGCCGGCCGAGATCGAGGCGAGGCTGCTGCAGCTGGACGGCGTGCGCGAGGCGGTCGTCGACGCCCGCGTCCTACCGGACGGAGACAAGCAGCTCTGCGCTTATGTCGTGCTCTCCCGCGAGGGCGGGACGAGCGGGCTGCGCGACGAGCTGAAGCGGCTGCTGCCGGAGGCGATGCTGCCCTCCTTCCTGATCGAGCTGCCGCGCATCCCGCTGACGCGCAGCGGCAAGGTCGACCGCCAGGCGCTCCCGGAGCCGCTCTCGCAGGCGCACGGCGGCGTGCCGGACGCGAGCGGCGCTCCGTCGACCGAGACCGAGCGGCGGATCGCCGCGCTTTGGCGGGAGACGCTCGGAGTCGAGCGGGTCGGCCGCACGGACGGCTTTTTCGAGCTCGGCGGCCATTCGCTCAAGGCAGCCGCGCTGGCCGGCCGCATCCGCCAGTCGTTCGGAACGGAAATGCCGCTGCGGGCAGTATTCGAGCATCCGACCGTCGCGGGCATGGCGGCATGGCTGGAGACGGCGGCAAGCGGAGGCAGCGCCGCGACCTGGGGCATCGAGCCGCAGGCCGCGAGCCTGCCGGGCGCCGGCACGGAGCGGGGCATGGCGGCGGAGGCCGGCCGCGCCGGGGAGCGGGCGCTCGGATCGGCCCATTCGATTCCGCGCGCGGAGGAGCGTCCCTATTATCCGATGTCGCGGACGCAGCGGCGGCACTATGTGCTGGAGTGGCTCGGCGGCGGCAGCGCCGCCTACCATGTGCCGCTCGCGCTGCTCATCCGCGGTCCGCTGGACGCGGCGCGGCTGGAAGGCGCGTTCCACGGCCTGATCGCCCGTCACGAGACGCTGCGCACGGCGTTCGTCCACGAGCGGGAGGAGTTCCGGCAGATCATCCGGCCGGAGGCGGAGTTCAGGCTGGAGCTCGGCCGTCTCGACGAGGAGGAGAGGCGGGGGCTGCGCTCCGGTCCGCAAGGGGCGGCTGCCGCGCAAGCGGTCCGCCGGCGGATGGCGGAGCTGCTCCGTCCGTTCCGGCTCGATGCTCCTCCGCTGCTGCGGGCGCGGCTGCTGGAGGGCGATGCCGACCGCCATGTGCTGCTGCTGGATTTCCACCATCTCGTGACGGACGGGCTGTCCATGCCCATCGTCCTGCGGGAGCTGCTCGCGCTGTACGACGGCCGGGAGCTGCCGCCGCTGCCGATCCGCTACCGGGACTATGCGCTGTGGCAGGAGCGGAGGCTGGCGGAGCCGCCGCCCGGGCGCTGGCTGGAGCGGCTCGCGGGCGAGCTGCCGCCGCTCGAGCTGCCGCTCGACCGTCCGCGTCCGGCTGCGCGCTCCGGACGGGGAAGGCGGCTGGAGTTCGCCTTCGACGAGGCGACGAGCGCCGCGATCGCCGGCTTCGCGCGCGGCGAGGGCGTGACGCTCTACACCGCGCTGCTCGGCGCCTATATGAGGCTGCTCGCCGTCTACGGCGGAGCGGCCGAGGTTCGCGTCGGGTCGCCGGCGGCCGGCCGCTCGCATCCGGACGCCGACGGGCTCGTCGGCCTGTTCGTCCATACGCTCGTCCTGCGCGGCTATCCGGCCGCCGAGCGTCCGCTCGGCGAGTTCCTGCAGTCGCTGCAGCAGGACGCGCTGGAGGCGCTGGAGCATCAGGAGCGTCCGTTCGAGGAGCTGCTCGAAGCGCTCGGAGCGCAGCCGGCGGTCGGACGGCAGCCGCTGTTCGACTGCATGTTCGCGCTGCAGAACATGGAGCTGCCGGCTCTGGAGGGAGGCGGGCTGACCGCCGAGACGCTGCCGCTCGATGCCGGCACGGCCAAGTCCGATCTGCTGCTGGAGGCGGCGGAGCGGGACGGGCGGCTGCATTTTCAGCTGGAATATGATACGGAGCTGTTCGCGGACGCGACCGCGTCATGGATCGCCCGGCATTATGCGCAGCTGTGGAAGGAATGGCTCCGGCCCGGCGCGGCTTCGCGGCCGCTGGAGGAGCTGGGCTTGATCGACGGCGAGGAGCGGTGCGAGCTGCTCGGCGAGGTCCGTCAACGGAAGGGAGAGGCGACGATGAACAAGATAGAGGGCGCGGCAGAACCGGAGCGCGCCGGGACGGAAAGCGGCTGGTGCAGCATGATGCGGCAGTTCGAGGAGCAGGTCCGGCTGCGGCCGGACGCTCCCGCCGTGCACGCCGGGGAGGAGACGTGGACGTACGCGGAGCTGAACGCGCGGGCGAACCGGCTCGCCCATGCGCTGAGGGAGAAGGGCGTCGGGCCGGAAAGGCTCGTCGTCGTCATGGCGTCGCGCTCGCCGCGGCTGCTCGCGGCGCTGCTCGCCGTGCTCAAGGCGGGAGGCGCGTTCCTCGCGGTCGATCCGTCGTATCCGGAGGAGCGGATCCGCTGGATGCTGGAGGACGCCGGAGCGGCGCCGGCGCTCGTCGAAGCCGCCTATGCCGGCCGCGCGGCCGGCGCCGCCGAGGAATGGCGGCTCGAGGAGCTGGAGGAGGCGTCCGCGCTTCTGCCGGCGAGCGATCCGGAGCCGGTCAGCCGGCCGGAGCATCTCGCCTATGTGCTGTACACGTCCGGCTCGACCGGCCGTCCGAAGGGCGCGATGATCGAGCATCGCGGACTGGCGAGCTTCCTGCGGCAGTTCGCCGCGCGGCTCCCGTTCGCCGCCGGGCAGGGCGTGCTGGCGATGGCCGCCGTGTCGTTCGATATTTTCCTCGTGGAGACGCTGCTGCCGCTGACGCTCGGCATGCGCGTCGCGCTCGCCCGGGAGGAGGAGCGCGGCGACGCCGAATCGCTGAGCCGGCTCGTCGAAAGGCATGAGGTCGACGTGCTGCAGCTGACGCCGAGCCGCTTCAAGTGGTGGGCGGCGCAGCAAGGCGCGACCGCCGCGTTCCGGCGGCTGTCCGTGCTGCTGATCGGAGCCGAGCCGCTCGCGCCGTCGCTGCTGCAGCGGGTCAAGGCGGCGACGGACGCGCGCATCTTCAACCTGTACGGGCCGACCGAGACGACGGTATGGACGTCCGTGCAGGAGGTGACGGAGCTGGCCGCGGACGAGGCGATTACGATCGGAACGCCGATCGAAGGCGCCCACATGGTCGTGCTCAGCGCCAAGCTCAAGCTCGCGCCGACGGGCGTCATCGGCGAGATCTGCATCGGCGGCGAAGGCGTCGGGCGCGGCTATCTCGGCCATCCGGAGTGGAGCGAGGGCGCATTTGCCGAGCATCCCTATCGGCCGGGCGAGCGCCTGTACCGGACCGGCGACCTCGGGCGGCGGCTCGCGAGCGGCCAGTTCGTCTACGCCGGCCGCCGCGACCATCAGGTGAAGATCCGCGGCCATCGGGTCGAGCTCGGCGAGGTGGAGCGGCTGGCGCAGGAGGCTCCCGGCATCCGCGAGGCGGTCGTGACGGCCGTCGACGAGGAGGACGGAGAGCAGGCGCTGTGCCTGTATGCGGTGGCGGAGCCCGGCCTGGAGGACGGCGCGGACGAGCGGACGAGGACGTATTTGGCGGCGCGGCTGCCGGGCTACATGATTCCCGCGTATCTCATGCTGCTGGAGCGGATTCCGCTGACGCCGACCGGCAAGATCGACCGCAAGTCGCTGCCGAAGCCGCAGGCGCGCGGCGCGGCGGCGTTCGAGCCGCCGGCGGGAGAGCTGGAGCGGCGGCTGGCCGGGCTGTGGCGGGACGTGCTCGGCCAGGAGCGCATCGGCCGCCGGGACGGATTTTTCGAGCTTGGCGGCCACTCGCTCAAAGCGGCGACGCTGGCGAGCCGCATCGCCCGCGAGTTCGGGGCCGACGTCCCGCTGCGGGAGCTGTTCCAGCATTCCACGCTGAGCGCGATGGCGGAGCGGATCGGAATGTCCGCCGCGGCGTTCGAGCCGATCCCGCGCCAGCCGGAGCGCGAGGAGGGATATCCGATGTCCCCCGCGCAGCGCCGCTTGTACCTGATGCAGTGGATGGCCGGCGAGGCGGCGATGTACCATGTGCCGTTCGCGGTCGACATCCGCGGCGCTCTGGACGCGGAGCGGCTCGAGCGGGCGTTCGGGGAGCTGGCCCGGCGTCAGGAGAGCCTGCGCACGACGTTCCATTACGAGGACGGCGAGTTCCGGCAGAAGATCCATCCGCCGTCGGGCTTCGCGCTCGAGCAGGCTCCCGAGCTCGGCAGGCTCGCGGCGGAGGAGCTGGCGTCCGGCGGCGGGGTGCCGGTGCAGAGGCTGATGAAGGCGTTCATCCGCCCGTTCTCGCTCGATCGCGAGCCGCCGGCGCGAGCCGCGCTGCTGCAGCTCGGTCCGGAGCGCCATCTGCTGCTGCTCGACCTGCATCATATCGCGACCGACGGCGTATCGACGTCGCTGCTCGTTCGCGAGCTTGGCGCCCTCTATGCCGGCGAGGAGCTGCCGGAGCCGCCGATCGGCTGCCGCGACTTCGCCGTCTGGCAGCTGGAGCGGCTCGAGTCGGAAGCGATGCGCGAAAAGGAGGCGTACTGGCTTGCCCTCTACGAGGAGCTGCCGCCGGCGCTCGAGCTGCCGCTCGACCGGCCGCGTCCGGCCGCGCCGAGCTTCCGCGGGGCGACGCTTGAGCGGCGCCTCGGCCGGGAGCTGACGGCGGCCGCCGAGCGGCTGGCGGCGGCGCGAGGGGCGACGCTGTTCGCCGTGCTGCTCGGCGCCTACGGCATCCTGCTGGCGAAGTACGCCGGGGAAGAGGACATCGTCGTCGGCACGCCGGTCGCCGGGCGCGGCCATCCCGACGTCGAGCCGCTGATCGGCATGTTCGTCAACACGGTCGCGCTGCGGCTGCGGCCGGCGGGCGAGCTGGCGAGCGGCGACTACATGCGCGGCGTGCAGCGCGATCTCGTCGACGCGCTCGACCGTCAGGACTATCCGTTCGAGCGGCTCGTCGAGCGGCTGGGGCTGCAGGCGGAGGCCGGCCGCAACCCGCTGTTCGATACGATGTTCATCCTGCAGAACATGGAGCATCCGGAGTTCCGCGCCGGCGGACTCGCGCTGGAGCCGCTGCCGTTCGATCCGGGAGTCAGCAAGTTCGATCTGACGCTCGAGGCGGCGGCGAGAGACGGCGAGCTGTCGGTCACGTTCGAATATGCGGCCGACCTGTTCGAGCCGGACACGATCGAGCGGCTGGCCCGGCATTACGAGGAGATCTTGCGCCAGCTGTGCGCGGATGCCGATGGCGCGCGCGCCATCGAAGATTTCGAAGTCGAGACGGAGGAGGCATGGGGATGAAGCTGACGCTGGAGCGCAAGCCTTTCGGCGACTTCTGGATGAACTGCATGCTGAACCAGGCGTTCAGCATCGCGCAGTCGGTCCATCCGAGCTACCGCGATGCGGCGTATCTCAATCTGTACCGCTATTTCCGCTGGGAGGCGGCGACCGACCGCGAGTTCCGCTATCCGACGATCGACTCGCTCTATTATTTGAGCGACACGGAGTGGGAGAAGTTTCCGCTGACCGGCGTCATCCGCCGGATCGTGCCGATGCATTTCCGCGACGAGAGCCGCATGCTGGACGAGATCCGCGACGTGCTGCGGAGCGGGCGCAATCTGAGCCTGAACGTCGATCTGTTCGGCTGGCTGCCGGACAGCATGGCGTGGCAGAAGTTCCATTGGTACCATTACTCGCTGTTCAACGGCTTCGACGAGGAGAAGGGCGTCTTTTACGTCATCGACGACACGCTGGCGGGCTACGGGGAGCATGAGGTGCCGGAGGAGCGGGTGCGGGAGGCGTTCGCGCAGTCGGAATACAAGCTCGATCCGGGCTATGCCGGCCCGGCCTGCTACGTCTATGAGCTGCAGCCGGACATCGTCCCGTTCGAGCTGAGGCTGGAGGAGGTCGCGGCGCACGCAGACCGGCTGTCGCAGGAGCTGGAGGCCTTCGGCATGGACGGCATGTGGCGGGTCGACGAGGCGCCGGGGGAGAAGCGGGAGCAGCAGCTGACGTACGGCCTCGTCGGCATCAACATCATCGTCAACCGCCAGGAGGCGAACGCGGGACTGCTCGAGCGGCTGCGCCTGAAAAAGCTGCTGGAGGACGAGCTGCTGGATGAGCTGGACGAGCAGCTCGGCCGCATCCGCGAGGGCTGGGCGGCGCTCAAGCAGCGCTTCGCCGACGGCAGCTTCCGGCGCGAGCGCGACGCCGAGCTGGCCGAGCGCCTGCTGGCGCGGGAGCGCGAGCTGTGGAGCCGGCTCGCGGCCGAGGCATGAGGCCGCTGCGGCTGTTCTGCCTGCCGCATGCCGGCGGCTCGGCTCAGCTGTACCGGCGCTGGGCGGCCGGCGCTCCGCCGGGACTGGAGCTGGCGCCGCTGGAGCTGGCCGGACGGGGAGTCCGGCTCGGCGAGCCGTTTTATCTCGGCATCCGCGAGGCGGCGGAGGATCTGCTCGGCGAGGTGCTGGAGCGGCGGGAGGAGGGCCGCTTCGCGCTGTTCGGCCACAGCATGGGCGCGCTGATCGCCTATGAGCTGGCCGTGCTGCTGCAGCGCGCGGGCGGGCCGCAG
This sequence comes from Paenibacillus sp. B01, assembly GCF_009649995.1. Taxonomy (NCBI): domain Bacteria; kingdom Bacillati; phylum Bacillota; class Bacilli; order Caryophanales; family Paenibacillaceae; genus Paenibacillus; species Paenibacillus sp. B01. The sequence continues at coordinate 1,832,783 of NZ_CP045802.1, forward strand.
CCTGAGGCGGCGTTTCTGTCGGCCAAGGACGCTCCGCAGGTGGAGCGCCGGGAAGCGCCGATTCACGGCTTGCCCGAAGAACAGTTCATCGAGCGGATCCGCCGTCTCGGCGGCTGCCCGGACGAGCTGTTCGAGCAGCCGGAGCTGCTGCGGCTGTTCCTGCCCGTGCTGCGCGCGGATTTTCGGCTCGTGGAGACGTACCGCCATCAGGACGCGCCGCTGCTGGAGACGCCGGGCGTCGTGATGGGCGGCCGCGCGGACGGGACGCTGTCGGGGTCTTGGGTCGAGTGGCAGCGCTGGTTCGCCGCTCCTTGCCGACTGGAGCTGTTCGAGGGCGGACATTTCTACGCGCAGGAGCGCCATCCCGAGCTGCTGCGGCGGATCGCGGACATCCTCGGGCTCGCACCGGAGAGGGGAGGAGCCGCGCTCGCGCCGCTGGCATCCGGCGCGGGCGGAGGCAGGCTCGGCCTTGGGGGCATAGGGGAAGGGAGGAATTCGCGATGAGAAAAAGACCGGCGCCTGCGCTGCTGTTTCCCGGCCAGGGCTCCCAGCGTCCCGGCATGGGACGGGCGCTGCTGGAGCGGCATGCCGAAGCCCGCGCGGCCGTCGAGGAGGCCGGCGACGCGATCGGAGCCGACCTCGCCCGCCTGCTGCGGGACGGCTCGATGGAGGAGCTGACGCGCACCGAGATCGCGCAGCCGGCGATCCTCGCCGTATCGGTCGCGATGTACCGCGTCTACCGCGGCAGCCTCGGCGGGCCGCCGCCTGGCTGGCTGGCGGGGCACAGCCTCGGCGAGTTCAGCGCCTTGGCTTGCGCCGGCGCGCTGCCGCTCGGCGACGCGGCCCGGCTCGTGCAGGCGCGCGGCCGGCTCATGGCCGAGGCGGCGCGGCGGCAGCCGGGCGGCATGGCCGCCGCGCTCGGCATCGCGCCGGAGCGGGCCGAGGCGATCTGCCGCGAGATCGCGGCGGACGGACGGTTCGGCGTCGTCGTCCCGGCGAACTACAACGCTGCCGCGCAGACGGTGCTGTCCGGCCATTTCCCGGCGCTGGAGGAGGCGGCGCGCCTCGTCCGCGAGGCGGGAGGCAGCACGGTCCGTCTCGCCGTCGGAGGCGCGTTCCACAGCCCGCTCATGGCTTCGGCCGCCGCGGCGTTCGGCGAGGAGCTGAGCGCGGCTCGGCTCGGCTCGCCGCTGCTGCCCGTGCTCTCCGGCGTCACGGGCCGGCGCATGCCCGGCTCGGCGGCCGCGCTGGCGGAGCTGCTGCAGCGCCAGCTGACCGCTCCGGTGCGTTGGACGGCGGTCATGGCGAAGCTGGCGGAGCTCGGAGCTCGAGCGGCGGTCGAGGCCGGACCGGGCGCCGTGCTGCAGCGGCTCGCCGCAGGCTCCGGCATCCGCGTGCTGGCGATGGACGAGGAGGCGGCGCTTGGAGAGCTGGAGGAGACGCTGCGGCGCGGCCGCTGCCTCTCCTATCTCGAAGGCTGCCTCGCCGTCGCCGTCGGCACGCGCAGCGAGGAGGACGACTTGCTCGTCTACCGGCGGGAGGTGGAGGCTCCGTACCGCGAGCTGGAGCAGCTGCTGCAGGCGGCCGAGGCGGAGCCGTCCGCGCCTGTCGACGCAGCCCGGCTGGAGCAGGCCGAAAGTCTGCTCGGCCGCCTGCTCGCGGGCAAAGGGCTGCCCGAGGCCGAGCGGCGGGAGCGGCTGTCCCGGCTCGCCGCCGCGCATGGCCGCCGGCCGGTCGAGGCCGAGGCGCGATGAAGGGCGTGCGGGCGGAGCTGCTCGTGCTGCGCCTGCCGGACAGCCCCGGCAGCCTCGCCTGCGAGCGGCTGGAGGCGGCCGTGTCGCCGGAGCGGCGGGAGCGCTGCTCGCGCTATCGGCGGCGGGAGGACGCGCTGCGCTCGCTGGCCGGCGAAGCGCTGCTGCGGGCCGCGCTGTCGCGGCGGACCGGCAGGCCCGGCGCCGAGCTGCGGCTGGCGGAGAACCGATTCGGCAAGCCCTGCTGGGCGGATGGCCGCTCGGACGGCGGCGGACTGCGGTTCAATGTGTCGGCATGCCGGCCGCTGGGTCGCGGTGCTGCTCGGCGGAGGAGAGGTCGGGGTCGACGTCGAGGAGATCAAGCCGCTGCAGCCCCTGTTCCCGGTCGACTGCCTGCATCCGGCCGAGGCCCGGTGGTGGCGTCGCCTGCCCGAGCCGGAGCGGCTGGCGGCATTTTACGAGCTGTGGACGCTCAAGGAAAGCTATGTGAAGGCGAAAGGAATGGGGCTGTCGCTGCCGCTGCATTCGTTCGCGGTGCAGCCGCTGGAGGGAGGCGGAGCGGCTCTCGCTCCGCCGGACGGGGACTGCCGCCTGCGGCTCTATCCGCTGGCGGAGGACATGCGCCTCGCCGGCTGCGCCATCGACGGCAGCCTGCCGTCGAGTCCGGAATTCTGGACGTTCGAGCAGCTGCTCGAGCGCGCTGCGCCGAGGCGCTGACCCGCTCCGGGCGGCGACGCCGGTCCGGCTGTCCCGGCCGAATCGGCCGTCTCCGCGACCGAGCTCGACAAAGGCCGTCCCCCGCCGCTTGCGCGCGGCGGGGGACGGCCTTGCTCGTTTCGGGCTCGGCTAGACGACCTTCAGCACCGAGATCATCTTCTCATGGCCGGGACCGCAAGGAATGCTGCACTCGATCTGATACTCGCCCGCCTCGCTGAAGGAATACACCTTCTCGTCGCCGGCGTTCATCTTGACCGAGGTGTTGGCGACGCGGATGCCGTGGATGCCGTCGCTTTCCAGCTTGATGCGCAGCGGCTCTCCTTTCTTGATCGTGTAGCTCTCTTGGTCGAACTTGTAGTTGGTCGCTTTGATGACGAGATCCTGCGTCGGCTCGGCCGTCGTCTCGACGGCTGCGGAAGGCCCGTTCGAGGCCGGAGCGGAGCTGCTGCCGCATGCGGCGGAGATCAGCAGGAAGCCGGCTGCGGCGGCGATCAGCGGAAGGCGGCGGAAAAAGGAACGGTTCATAGTCAGTCTCCTTTCAAATGGGGGCGAAGCCGGTCGGACATGCTGTCCCTATCATACCCAATCCCGGCTGCGATCGGAATGAGGCGGGCGGCGGAAGGGTTGAACAAATGATGACAATCTATGTAAGCCGCCAGGCTTCGAAGGGAAGCTTGACGGCGCCGGTCTCAGTGCTGTTCCTTGCGCTTGGCCGCATCGAACGGAGTCGGGATGAAGAGGTCGATGATCCCGATGACGAGCGCGGCGAGAATGGCGCCGAGCCAGGTGACGGCGACTCCGCCGACGATGAACTGGGCGATGTAGAGGACGATCACGCTGGCGACGAAGCCGACGATGCCGCGGCCGAACGGGCTCACCCGCTTGCCGAAGATGCCTTCGACCACCCAGCCGAGCAGCGCGATGACAAGCGCCAGCATCAGCGCGCTCCAGAAGCCGCCGACCGTGAACTGGGGCACGATGAAGCCGACGAGCATCAGCACGATCGCCGATACGATGAAGCGGACGACATGTCCGAGAAAGTTCATGCAAGTTCCCTCCAATCGAGTTGTTCCCGTCTTCCGCGCGGCGCGAGGCCGTCGGTTTCGCCGGGTGCACGGCATTAGCATGGCCGGAATCGGGCCATTTCATGTAGGAAGAGTTCTCGACCCGTGCGCCTGCCGTGCCCATCCGTTATAATGGCCCTAGAGAGGAGCTGTGGACCGTTCGTGGACAGCAAAATTTTAAGCACGCTTGAATATTCCAAGATCATTCATCAATTGATTCAACATACAGCGACTCCGATGGGCCTGCGGATGGCCGAGGAGCTCGCCCCTTCGTCCGCGCTCGAGGACGTCGTCCGCTCGCTGCAGGCGACGGCCGAGGCGGCGAACGCCTACCGGCTCAAAGGGAATCCGCCCTTCCGCGGCGTGGCGGACATCCGCGCCCATCTGAAGCGGGCTGCGATCGGCGGCACGCTGAGCCCCGGCGAGCTGCTCGAGGTCGCGCTGACGGCGCGCGGAGCGCGGCGGGTGCGCAGCCATGTGCTGCACCTGCATGAAGAGCATCCGATGCCGCTGCTGGCGCTGCTGGCGGAGGGCATGTATCCTCGGCGCGAGCTGGAGGACGAGATTCTGGCCTGCATCGACGAGAGCGCGGAGGTGCTCGACGGCGCCAGCGTGGAGCTGGGCCGCATCCGCCGCGAGCTGCGTCAAGGCGAAGGCCGCGTGCGGGAGAAGCTGGAGCAGATGCTCCGCTCCTCGTCCGTGCAGAAGATGCTCCAGGATACGCTCGTCACGCTGCGCGGCGACCGGTACGTCATCCCGGTCAAGCAGGAGTACCGCAGCCATTTCGGCGGCATCGTGCACGACCAGTCGAATTCCGGGGCGACGCTGTTCATCGAGCCGGAGGCGGTCGTGGCGCTCAACAACAAGCTGCGCGAGGTCAAGGCGGCCGAGGCGCGCGAGATCGAGCGCATCCTCCAGAAGCTGACGGCGCTGGCGGCCGAGGCGGCCGAGGATCTGGCGATCAACCATGACGGCCTCGCCCAGCTCGATTTCGCCTTCGCCAAGGCGCAGCTCGCGCATGCGATGAAGGCCGAGCTGCCGCTCATGAACGACGAGGGCCGGATCGTGCTGAAGCGCGGCTTCCACCCGCTGCTCGACCGGACCAAGGCCGTGCCGCTGCATCTCGAGCTCGGCTCGTCGCATAGCGGCATCATCGTCACCGGCCCGAACACCGGCGGCAAGACGGTCGCGCTCAAGACGGTCGGCCTGCTCAGCCTGATGGCGATGTCCGGCCTGTTCGTGCCCGCCGACGACGGCACGGAGCTGTGCGTGTTCGACGCGATCTATGCGGACATCGGCGACGAGCAGAGCATCGAGCAGAGCCTCAGCACGTTCTCCAGCCATATGACCAACATCATCCGCATCCTGCGCGACATGACGCCGAGCAGCCTCGTGCTGCTCGACGAGCTCGGCGCGGGCACCGATCCGGCGGAGGGCTCGGCGCTGGCGATCGCGATCCTCGACCATATCCATCGCACGGGCTGCCGGCTGCTGGCGACGACCCACTACAGCGAGCTCAAGGCCTATGCCTACAACCGTCCCGGGCTGATCAACGCCAGCATGGAGTTCGACGTGGCGACGCTCAGTCCGACGTACCGGCTGCTCGTCGGCGTGCCGGGACGAAGCAACGCGTTCGCGATCGCCGAGCGGCTCGGACTGAGCAAGGCGATCATCCAGCAGGCGCGCGGCGAAGTCAGCGAGGAGGACCTGCGCGTCGAGAACATGATCGAGTCGCTCGAGCGCGACCGCCAACGCGCGGAGCAGGAGCGGGACAGCGCCGAGCAGCTGCGCCGCGAGCTGGAGGAGGAGCGCAGCCTGTACGAGGAGGAGCTGCGCCGCTTCGAGGAGCAGCGCGAGCGGCTGCTCGCCAAGGCTCAGGAAGAAGCGCGGCAGGCGGTGCAAAAAGCCCGCCGCGAGGCCGACGAGATCATCCAGGAGCTGAGGCAGCTGCAGCGCGAGGAAGGCGCGGCGGTCAAGGACCATAAGCTGACCGAGGCGCGCAAGCGGCTGGAGGAGGCTTCGCCGCAGCTGGTCAAAGGACGCCAGGGCGCGCGGCCGGCGGCGGCCGAGCGGGCGATCGAGCCCGGCGACGAGGTCAAGGTGCACAGCCTCGGCCAGCGCGGCCACGTCGTCGAGCTGTCCGGCTCGGAGGCGACCGTGCAGCTCGGCATCCTCAAGATGAAGGTCAAGCTGGCCGACCTCGAGCTGCTGAAGCCGGCGCCGGCGCCGAAGGCCGCTCCCAAAGCGGCTTCATCCACGTTGAAACGCACGCGCGACGACAACGTAAAGATGGAATTGGATCTTCGCGGCTCGAACCTGGACGAATCGATCATCGAGGTGGACCGTTTCCTGGACGAATCCTTCCTGGCCGGCATGGGGCAAGTGTACATCATCCACGGCAAGGGGACCGGCGTGCTGCGCGCCGGCATCCAGGATTTCCTCCGCCGCCACTCCCATGTGAAGAGCTATCGGCTTGGCAACTACGGCGAGGGGGGAGCGGGCGTCACGGTCGCGGAGCTCAAGTAATTCCGAGAGGAAGGGATTGGCGTGAGCGGAATCATCGACGGGCTGTTGGGCAATGCCTATGCCTCTTCCCTGATTTATGTCGCCGTGACGATCATGGCGCTCATCTTGTTCCTGACCTTGTTCGAATGGGTCGCCAAGTACAAGTGCTGGGACGAGATCCGCAAAGGCAACGTGGCGGTGGCGATGGCTACCGGCGGCAAGATTTTCGGCATCTGCAACATTTTCCGGTTCTCGGCCGATGCGGGCGATTCCATCTACGGGAGCTTGATCTGGGGGACGTTCGGCTTCGTCGTACTGCTGCTCGCTTACTTCCTGTTCGAGTTCATGACGCCCGTTTTCCGCATCGACGACGAGATTCAGCGCGACAACCGCGCGGTCGGCCTGATCGCGCTGATCATCTCGGTGTCGATCTCGTATGTCATCGGAGCGACGATCTGACGGCTTGGGGGAGGTAGACATGAAGTACCTTTGGGGCACTTTGGCCGTGCTGGCCGTCCTGTTCTTTGTGCTCGGCATTTTATATCTGGTATGATCGGGTTCGGACAGCAGGATTGGGAAAGGAGCTGCAGCGATGGAGCATCAGCAGCAGGAGGGCGCGGCGGACATCTGTCCGTGGTGCGACTCCGAATTGGTTTGGGACGAGGAGATCGGTCCCGAGGAAGTCTGCCCGCATTGCAGCAATGAGCTGGGCGGGTACCGGACGCTCAGCGTAGGCGGAGCGCAGGCGGAAGAGGAGGACGAGGACGAGGGCGCCGGCTTGGCGGCCGGCCATGCCGGCGCTGCCGCTAGGACGGCCGGAGCGGCCTCGCGCAGCGTCGAAGGCTTGGACGAGGAGGCCGACTGGGAGGCGGGCGACGATACCGGCTGGGCCGGAGCGGGACGTCCGCAGTCGTGGCTGCGCGCCGACGAAAAGGTGCAGCGCATCCTCGACGATCAGGAGGAGATGCCGGAATGCCCGTCCTGCCGCGAGTATATGCTGCATGCGGGCACGAACGCGCTCGGAGCAGGCTCGTTCTCGCCGGTCGAGCCGCCTTCGCTCAAAAAGCCGCTGCTTCCGGATTCGATCCGGCTGCAGCTGTATGTCTGTCCGAATTGCCATGAGGTATCCACGAAGCTGGACCTCGGCTCGCGGACGTTCCTGGCGGAAAGGCTCGACCAGGAAGATTGATCCGGCGATACGCGAACAGCTCTCCGTCCTGCGGAGGGCTGTTTGCGTTCGGCGCCAGCAGGCCGACGCGACGGCCGCTCGCGAATCATCTCCTCCGCGGCAGGGAACCATTTCCGCATGGAGGTGATGTCCGTGAAAAGCGAAAGCGCGCTCCGTCCCTCGCGCGAGGGGGCGCTGCACGGCCAGCCGCTGCTGCTGCTCGCCGTGCTGACCCTGTACAACGGCGCAAACGCGCTGTCCGGCGTTTTCGTGCCCGTTTATCTGTTCAAGGCCAACCAGTCCTACGCGCTTGTCGGCTGGTTCTCGCTGCTCCAATACGCCGCCGGCGGGCTCTGCGTCTATCTGGCCGGCTCGTGGGTGAAGCGCAAGGGCCTCGTCGCCTCCCTGCGCACGGGAATCGCCCTCTCCGGCGGCTTCTACATGGCCGTGCTGCTGCTCAGCGGCAAAGCGGCGGCCTGGGCCGCTCCGCTCGGCCTGCTGAACGGGACGGCGGGAGGCTTCTACTGGCTCGCCTACAACGTGCTTTATTTCGAGATTACGGAAAAGGACAATCGCGACGCCTACAACGGCATGGCGGGCCTGCTCGGCTCCGCGGTCGGCATGGCGGCGCCGTTCCTGTCGGGGCTCGTCATCGCAGGCAGCGGCGGCAACAAGGGCTACACGGTCATCTTCAGCGTGTCGCTCGCGCTGTTCGGCGCGGCCGCCCTGCTCAGCGCCAAAATCCGGAAGCGGCCTCCGCAAGGGCGCTACCGCTGGAGCTTTCCGGCCGCCGAGCTGCGTCAGCGGGCGAGTCCTTGGCGGCGCTTCGCGCCGGCGATCGTGCTGCAGGGGCTGCGCGACGGCGTATTCCTGTTCGTGCTTGGACTCGCCATCTACGCCTCGACGGGAGCGGAGCAGAAGGTCGGCACTTATTATCTCGTCACCTCGCTTGTCGGCATGGCCGCCTTTTGGCTGTGCGGCCGCAAGCTCGGACCGGAGCGGCGCCGCGCGGGGATGCTCGTCGGCACGCTGGCGCTCGCCGCGGTGCTGCTGCCTCTGCTCGGCGGCATGACTTACTCGAGCCTGCTGCTTGTCGGCATCGGCACGGCGCTGTTCTCGCCGCTTTATCTCATCCCGATCACCTCGTCGGTGTTCGATCTGATGGGCCGCTGCGAGGAAGCGGCGGCCAGCCGCGTCGAGCTGACCGTGCTGCGCGAGCTTGCGCTGACCGCAGGCCGGCTCGTCGGCGTGCTGGCCTTCATCTACATCGCCGGCCGCTCGGCCCCGGACTCGCTGGCGTTCGCCTGGCTGCTGCTGGCGCTCGGAGCCGCCCCGATCGCCGGCTGGGCCTTCATCCGCGACCGGCTCCGTCCGGAGGATTCAGCCGTCCGTACCGCGGATCCGGACGGGCATGCCCGCAGGCGCGGATGAACCGCGCGTCCAGCGCCGAAGCTCCTTCGCCGCGCTCGCTCGGCGCTGCCGGACGTACTGGAGGATGACCTCGGGCTCTCCGCCGAACAGCCCGCGATTGGCGGCGCGGCTGGCATCATGCCGGACGGCCGCGGCGATGCCGCCGTGCAGTTCCTCCACGAGACGTCCGATCCGCTCCTCGGTGAAGTCTTCCTCAAGGATGCGTTCGAGCCCTTCGGCGTACGCCCGCTTCCACTCGTCGAACTGCAGCAGCCGGCGCGTCAGCCCGTTGTAGCCCTGCACCCGCACCATGCCGGCGGGGCATAGCTTGCCGTAGCAGTTCCGTCCCCAGGTGCCCTCGTAATCCCAAGGCAGGATGCCGTACTGCTGCCGGGTCGCTTCCTCGTACAACGCGTAGTTCTGCTCGAAGCCGTCGAAGTTGCCGGTCAGCACCGCGCCGGACAGCCAGCGGAAATAAGCGGGCACGTCGAGGCGCTCCTCCAGCAGCTCCCGCAGCTTGGCGTTTTTCAGCCGGTGGATGCCGCGGATGAAGGAGCAGAGGCGGGGCAGCGTCTCGCCGTCGCCCTCGATGAATTCGTAGCCCTCCGCCAGGTCGCGCTTGCGGCGTCCGCTCTCGGAGAGCGAGCGCTCGAAGTTCGCGGAGTCGTTGGCGGCGTACAGAAGCGACCGGTACGGGATGCCGCGGAGCGCGAAGAAGCGGGAATTGACCGCCTCGATCTCCAGATACAGGCCGCGGCATTCGCCGTTCACGTCCAGCCATACATGGCGGGTGCGCGGCGCCGGCACGCCGATGCCTTCCATGAAGCGGAACGAGAGGGCGTTGCGGATCATCGACGGATCGTCCGCTTCCGCGTTCCAGTGCAGCACCAGCCCGCTGTCGAGGCGAATCTCGTACGATTTCTTCGGATATTCTCTCGTATGCCCTCCCCGATAGCGAAGCCTGGCGCCGTCCGTCCTCCCGCCCGTGGTCAGCTGGACCGGCACATGCTTCCGGCTCCATACGTCGCTGGCGAGATCCGCTTGCGCCTGGGCGCTGATCCGAATGGATCGGACCGCCAATCCGGCTCTCATCGCGCACCGCCTCCTTTTTGTCCGCTCCGTCTCCGCTCTTGCCCATGGGATACCGTATTCCGATCCGGCCGGGTTGGTTCGGGGCGGCTTTCGGGCGGGACAGCCCGGCGAGTCCCCATGCGGGTGGCAGACAGGCCGCATAGGATAGAGCAGAGCGGAAGGCGGCGGCGAAGGCAGAGGCAACGCCCCGCTGCGGGAGGGGATCGAGCTGGAAGGGAACGGGTTGACGACGGTGCAGCTGGAGGATGGTGCGATCGAAGCGCTCGTGCGGGCGAGGCGCAGGGATCTGCTTGTCGCGGACGACCCGCTGCGCGGCAGGCGGATCTACATCCCCCTGCATCAAGTGAAGGGGTTCAAGGGAGCGTTTGCGGCGGAGTCGGCCGTCCCGGCCGGAGGCAGCAGGGCGAGCGGCGAGGTTCCGTCGGCGCAGGCGAACGGAGGGAAGCCAGACGACGACGGGGACGGAGCGGAGGCGCTGCCGACGGGCTATCGGGCGATGCTGCTGGAGGCGAAGGGGACATTCGCCGAGGTGAGGCTGTCCGCCCGGCAGGCGCTGCACGGCTATCTCGCCGGCGTGATGAACGATTTCGCGCTGTTCTGCACGCCGCTGCACGGGGCGGTGCTGCTGCCGCTGCAGCATGTGCAGGCGCTCTCGCCGTATCCGGCGGGGCTGGCCCCGTACCGGCTGGAGCCGGAGCAGTTTCCGATCCGCCCGCTCTCGCTCGGCCTCTCCCGTCATTTCGAGCAGCAGCTGGAGCGGCTGGAGGGCGAGATGACGGTGCTCTGCCGGGGCTTCCTGCCGGATGTGGCGGGCGTGCTCGGCCCGGTCCGGGACGGCTTCGTTCCGGTCACGGAAGCGGACGGAGGCAGGCTGCTGCTGCCGGTCTCGGCGCTGCGGGCTGTGTTCCTGTAAGGGCGCGGAGGGGCTTGCAGTCCGCTCCGCATACATAACTCGCGCGGCGGAGGGCATTCTATGGCAGGGCAACTCATCCTGTTCACCGATGGAGGTATCCGATGCAGCCGATTACCGGAAAGGAAATGGAATACATCGCCGATTCCATGTCCAATGAAGACCTGCTCGCCAAGCAATGCGCCTGCGCCGCGACGAGCATCAGCGTGCCGGGCGTCAGCCAGGTGCTGAGCGGCATGGCGTCCGCGCATCAGCAAAACTACGCGATGCTGCTGAGCACGCTCCAGCAGCATCAGCAGCTGGCGCCGACGAGTCCGCAGACGAACTGAGCCGAATCTCACCAGGGAGGTCTTGACGATGAACCAGCAGAACCAGATGCAGCAGCCGAAGCTGCCCGACGCCGACTGGGCGTACACGGTGCTCGCCGACCTGAAGCGCGTCGTCCGCGAATACGCGACGGCCGCCACGGAGTCGACCTGTCCGGAAATCCGCAAGCTGTTCACCGACCTGACGAACAGCACCCTGCAGATGCAGGGCGAGCTGTACAACGCGATGCAGGCGGCTAACATGTACGACACGTCCTCGCCGGCGCTGCGCCAGGACATCCAGAAGCAGCTGCAGACGTACCAGCAGACGCAGCAGCAGACGCAGCAGTTCATCCAGCAGCGGATGGCCGGCCAGGCCGCTCCGTTCATGCAGCAGGCCCAGCAGCAGGGCGCTCCTGCCTACAGCTGATCGAGCAACGCGAAAAAGGCCGGATGCCTCTATCCGGCCTTTTTTGCTTTGCCGGCCCTGCGGAGCTTTCTGGAAAATACTGGATCTATGCCGCCGGCGCTTTTTGCGGAAAGAGGGGGACGATTCCCTTTTTCCTTTCCAAACGACTTGTTCACGTTGTAAAATGTTCATCATACCGCTTCAGGAAGGGAGTTAAAAACGACGATGGATGATAGGAAACTCAAGGTGCTCGAGCTGCTCAAGGAAGACGCTCGCAGGAGCCCGCAGCTGATCGCGACGATGCTTGGACAACCGCTGAACGAGGTGGAGCAGGCGATCGCGGAGATGGAACAGGAGCACGTCATCGTCAAATACGCGCCCGTCATCAACTGGAGCAAAGTGGACGACCAGAAAGTGACCGCCCTGATCGAAGTGCAGATCACGCCGGAGCGCGGACGCGGCTTCGAGGGCATCGCCGAGCGCATTTACCTGTACCCGGAGGTCAAGACGGTGTACCTGATGTCGGGCGCCTACGACCTGCTCGTCGAGGTCGAGGGCCGGACGCTCAACGACGTCGCCTCGTTCGTCTCGAGCAAGCTGTCGACGATCGACTCGGTGCTTTCGACCAAGACGTTTTTCATCCTCAAGAAATACAAGCAGGACGGCATCATTTTCGAAGAAAACGAAGGCGATCAGCGGCTGCTGGTCACGCCGTGACGAGGGTGGTCCGAGATGAGCGTATCCAAGGAATCCGTTAGCCCCGAACGCACGGCCGTCCGCAGCATGGCGGACTACCTCTCGCCGCAGGCGAGAGCGATCAAGCCTTCCGGCATCCGCCGCTTCTTCGATCTGGCGAGCAGCCGCAAGGATGTCATCACGCTCGGCGTCGGCGAGCCCGACTTCGTCACGCCCTGGCATGTGCGCGACGCTTGCGTGGCGGCGCTTGAGGCGGGCAAGACGCAGTACACGTCCAACGCCGGCACGCCGGAGCTGCGCGGCGCGATCGGACAGTATTTGAGCGACGGCTTCGGCCTCGACTACGACCCGGGCCGCGAGATTCTCGTGACGGTCGGCGGCAGCGAGGCGATCGACCTGGCGCTGCGCGCGCTCATCAGCCCCGGAGACGAGATCCTGATCCCGGAGCCGAGCTACATCTCGTATTCGCCGATCACGGCGCTCTCCGGCGGCGTCTCCGTCGGCATCGAGACGTTCGCCCGCGACGCCTTCAAGCTCAAGGCCGAGTCGCTGCGCGCCGCGCTCACGCCGCGCTCCAAGGTGCTCGTGCTCAGCTATCCGAGCAATCCGACCGGCGGCATCATGACCTACGAGGACTGGCTGCCGATCGCCAAGCTGGTGGAGGAGCGCGACCTGATCGTCATCTCCGACGAGATCTACGCCGAGCTGACGTACGGCAGCCGCCATGTGAGCTTCGCCTCGATGCCGGGCATGAAGGATCGGACGATCCTCGTCAGCGGCTTCTCCAAGGCGTTCGCCATGACCGGCTGGCGCATCGGCTACGCCTGCGGCCATCACGAGCTGATCGGCGCGATGCTCAAGATCCATCAGTATACGGTCATGTGCGCCTCCAACATGGCGCAGGTAGCGGCGTACGAGGCGCTGACGAACGGCATGGACGAGATGCTCCGCATGATGGAGTCGTACAACCAGCGCCGCCGGCTCGTCGTCAGCGGGCTGCGCGAGATCGGCCTCGACTGCCATGAGCCGCAAGGCGCGTTCTACGCGTTCCCGTCGATCGCCTCGACCGGACTCACATCCGAGGCGTTCGCCGAGCGGCTCGTGCAGGAGCATGGCGTCGCCGCCGTGCCGGGCAACGTGTTCGGCCTCGGCGGCGAGGGACATCTGCGCTGCTCGTACGCGACGAGCGTCGCCCAGCTGACGGAGGCGATCGAACGCATTGGCGCGTTCGTTCAAACCTTGAAAACATAACGTTATTCATGGTGAATCGTCTTTTCTTGTAGGCAATAACGGCAAGCTTTGCTATAATAAGCTGACTAGATTGCCATTATTTGATAGTTATTTCCTGCAAGAGCAAGTTTGGAACGCGGCTGCAGCCGAGTTTTAACGGGAGGGATGCCGGATGACGACAGGAACGGATACCGGAGCATGGTCCCAGGCACGCCTGAAGCCATTGCCGCCCGGCAGCTGGACCCCTACGATGCGAGATCTTGCGGACGAGATCGATGCGTTGCGCCGCGAGATGGAGCAGACCTACGAGCAAGGGATCGGCTTCCAGTCGGAGCATCTTCTCGCGATCAGCCAGAAGCTCGACGTCAAGATCAATGAGTTCCTGCATTGCCGGCCGAGCTGAGCTCGATCCGGGCAGATGCGCGCACAAGGCTTTCGGACCGTTTTCCCGCCCCTTCGGGCGGAAACGGGCCGGAAGCTTTTTTCAATGCTTTTCTTCTCCGGAACGAGCCGGATCAGTGGGGCAAGAAGCCCGCTGCGCGGCGGGAGCCGGGAAGTCCAATGGACAAGAAGCCCGCTGCGCGAGCCGAGCCTTTCTCGGCAGGAGCCGGGAAGTCCAATGGACAAGAAGCCCGCTGCGCGAGCCGAGCCTTTCTCGGCGGGAGCCGGGAAGTCCAATGGACAAGGAGCCCGCTGCGCGAGTCGAGCCTTTCTCGGCAGGAGCCGGGAAGTCCAATGGACAAGAAGCCCGCTGCGCGAGCCGAGCCTTTCTCCGATTCCACTGGAAGCCGGATGCCCTGATTTTTTGACCTCTTAGGCGGAGGCCATCCGTCTTCCAAGAGGACCGCTGCCGCTTCTCCGAAAGGCATCGTCTCGCTCCGCTTTGCCTTGTCGCCGCTCTCCTCCTCCCCCTTTTTTGGGGGGAGGAGGCCGTCTCCCGCATACCTGGGAGACGACAGTGCTGAGTACGGTTCGATCCATCTCGACCGTACATAGGGAGCGAGCAAGCAGGCTGATCCAGCAAGCAGGATAGCAGGCCAACACAGCGAAGGGACTGCTCCAGCTAGCTGGCTAGCTGGTACCGCCACTTGGACAAGGCTGCAGGGTGAAGGCATAAGTCGAAAAAATCGAGTTGAAGGTTACTTGAAGGACATGCAGGAGGAATTACGCGGAAAAACCGAGTAACTCTGGTACGGGTACGGTGGAACAAGAGGAGTTACGCGGAAAAACCGAGTAACTCTGACATGTGGACGGTGGAACGAGAGGAGTTGCGCGGAAAAACCGAGTAACTCTGGTACGGGTAAGGTGGAACAAGAGGAGTTACGCGGAAAAACCGAGCAACTCTGGCGTGGGTAAGGTGGAACGAGAGCGGTTGCGCGGCCAAGCAGCGAGCATGCACGTTCACAATTAAAAAAGACGAGTCCACGCCCTTGGGAGCGTAAATTCGTCTCGTTTCCATTGGCGTGTGGGATATCATCACACTTCAATTCAAATCGACCAGGTTGTGTCGTTCCTGGCCTGCAATCTCCTTGGATTCGTTATCCGACTGCGAAGCGACGGCTCGGCTGAGCTGACAGCGAAGCGGCGCATCATGCAGGGACCAGAAGCGAAGCGGGGCGGGGAGCTCGTGGAGAAGCGGCAGCGGTTCCCTTGGAGGCTGGATTCCACCCCTGCTGGGGAATGGAATCGAAGGAATCTGGGCTCCAGGGAGATCGGAACGAGTCCCCGTCACGCGAAGCGGTGCGGTCCTGGGCCTGGGCCTCACCGTCACGCGAAGCGGTTCGGTCCAAAGCCATTGCCGTTCCATGCCGGGCAATCCGGTCCCGTTTTTTTGATGCGGCGGTAGGAGGAGGGGAATCGGCGGAGGGCTGCGGTATGGTATAATGGTGCCTATCGACAAGAGAAGAAAGGGACGATCGGATGAAGCTGTATACGAGAACCGGCGACGACGGATCGACGTCGCTGATCGGCGGCCGCGTCGGCAAGGACGACGCCCAGGTGGAGGCGTACGGAACGATCGACGAATTGAACGCCTTCACGGGAGCCGCCCGCGCGGCGGCGCTCGCCGAGCCCGCCATGCGGCGGCTGGCGGACATGCTGGAGGAGATCCAGCACGAGCTGTTCGACTGCGGCTCCGATCTGAGCTATGCCGCTCCGCGGCCGGAGCAGCTCAAGACGAACGAGGAGATGGCCACGCGGCTGGAGCGGTGGATCGACGAGCTGGACGGCGAGTGCCCGCCGCTGCGGCGCTTCGTCCTGCCGGGCGGAACGCCGCTCGCGGCGGCGCTGCATGTATGCCGCACCGTCTGCCGGAGGGCGGAGCGGCGAGTCGTGACGCTGGCTGGCGAGAGGGCGGTCCATCCGCCGGTGCAAGCTTACTTGAACCGCCTCTCGGACTACTATTTCGCGGCTGCGAGAGCGGCCAACTTCCGCGCCGGACAGCCGGATGCGGAATATGCGCGGGGAGCGGACGTGTTTCGTGGCGACCGCTAGGACCGATCCGCGCTACGTGCAGGGGTCTGTCCCCCCGCACGGCTATTACGAGCCGATCGCCGTCGTCGCCGGCGAGGCCGAGCATGGCTGGCGCCTGTCCAAGCTGCTGGAGCGCCGCCTCGGCGTCTCGCGCAAGCTGCTCTCCCGCCTCAAGCTGACGGAAAAAGGGCTCATGATCAACGGCGCGCGGGCCTACTCCGGCGATCCTGTCGCGGCCGGCGACGTCTGCGAGATCCGCATGGAGCAGGAGCGCTCCGAGGACATCCTGGCTCAGCCGCTGCCGCTGGAGATCGTCTACGAGGACGACTGGCTGCTGCTCGCCTCCAAGCCGGCCGGCATGGTCGTGCATCCGACGCATGGGCATTATACGGGCACGCTCGCCAACGCGGCCGTCCATCACTGGCAGCAGCGCGGAGAGAACGTGCGCTTCCGACCGGTGCATCGGCTCGACGAGGATACGTCCGGACTCGTGCTGATCGCCAAAAATCCGTATGTGCACCAGCAGCTGTCCGAGCAGCATGGCGACGGCCGCATCCGCAAGGGCTATGTCGCTTACGCGTACGGAAGCCCGGCGATCGCGCGCGGCCGGATCGACGCGCCGATCGACCGCGATCCGGCCGCGCCGCATTATCGCATCGTCACGCCGGCGGGCTATGCCTCGGCGACGCGTTACGAGACGGAGCGGACCTATGGCGGTGGACGGGCCTGCAAGCTGCGGCTGCGGCTGGAAACCGGCCGTACCCACCAGATCCGCGTCCATCTGGGCTGGATCGGCTGCCCGCTGATCGGCGACCGGATGTACGGACCGGCCGCGGACGGCGGCGGAGACGGCTCTTGGGAGGAGGCGGCCGGCCGGCAGGCGCTGCATGCGGCGGAGCTGAGCTTCGTGCATCCGATGACGGGGCGGGAGCTGAGCTTCGAGGCTCCGCTCCCGCCGGAGCTGCAGGCGCTGGAGCGGGAGCTGCTTGCTGCCGACTTGACGGGCTGACGAACGACGAAAGGCGTGAATCGAACTTATGGGCGACAAGAAGAAATTGACCATCTATGAATACAGCAAATGCGGCACCTGCCGGCTGGCGGTCAAGGATCTGGAGCAGGCGGGCCGGGAGCTCGAGCGGCTGCCGATCCGCGAGCAGCCGCCGACGGCGGACGAGCTCGCCGAGCTGGTGAAGCGCAGCGGCCTGCCGCTGAAGAAGTTTTTCAACACCTCCGGCGAGGTGTACAAGGAGCTCGGCCTGAAGGACAAGCTGGCCGGCATGAGCGAGCGCGAGCAGCTGGAGCTGCTCGCCTCGAACGGCATGCTGCTCAAGCGGCCGATCGTCACGGACGGCAGCCGCGCCACCGTCGGCTACAAGCCGGACGACTACAAGGCGGTCTGGCATCATGAGTAAGCCGGTCGGAGCGGCCAAGCTCGGCCGCCTCGGCTCCTCCGTGTTCGCGGAGGTCGCTTCGTGGCGCAGCCGCGCGGAGGCGTCCGGAATCGACGTCATCGACCTGAGCATCGGCAGCCCGGACCTTCCTCCAAGCGAGCGGGTCATGCGGGCGCTGAGCGAGGCGGCGCTCGATCCGGCCTCCTACCGCTATCCGTCCTCGCATGGGAGCGAGCTTTTCCGCCGCAAGGCGGCTGAGTGGATGCGGCATCGGTTCGGCGTCGAGCTCGATCCGGACGAGGAGCTGCTTGCGCTCATGGGCTCGCAGGACGGCCTCGCGCATCTGGCGCTGGCGCTGTGCGAGCCAGGCGACGCCGCGATCGTGCCCGATCCGGGGTATCCGGTCTATGCGGCCTCGCTGGCGCTGGCCGGCGCGGAGCCGATCCTGCTGCCGCTGAAGGCCGGCAACGGCTTCCTGCCCGATCCGGACCTCGTGCCGGACGAGGCGTGGGAGCGGGCGCGCTTCGTCCTGCTCGGACTGCCCGGCAACCCGATCGGCGCGGCGTCGAGCCGTGAGCTGCTGGAGGCGCTCGTCGCCAAGTGCCGCCGCCACGGCGTCGTGCTCGTGCATGATCTGGCGTACTCGGAGATGGGCTACGGGGGCTATCGGCCGATCAGCGCGCTGTCGGTGCCCGGCGCGCTCGACGTGGCGGTCGAGTTCCACTCCATGTCCAAAAGCTTCCACATGGCCGGCTGCCGGCTCGGCTTCCTCGCGGGCAGCCGGGAAGCGGTCGGAGCGCTGCGCCGCCTGAAGGCGAACATCGACTACGGCGTGTTCGGCGCCGTGCAGCGGGCGGCCGCGGAGGCGCTGGACGAAGCGATGGAGCCGGGCTACTCCGGCTTCCGCCATATCTATGAAAGCCGCCGGGACGCGCTCGTGCGCGCGCTCGGCGAGGCGGGCTGGCCGGTCGAGCCGCCGGAGGCGACGATGTTCCTGTGGGCGGCCGTGCCGCAGCCGGCCGATGGCGCGCGGACGAGCAGCCGCCGCTTCGCCGAGCGGCTGCTCGCCGAGACGGGCGTCGCCGTCGTGCCGGGCGACGCGTTCGGCGGCGAAGGCGAGGGCTATGTGCGGATCGCGCTCGTCGAGGACGAGGCGCGGCTGATCGAGGCGGCGGCGCGCATCGCGCGCTGGCTGCCGGACTATTTGCAAGAGGGAGGCTGAGAGATGGATCTGTTTACATGGAACGAGGACAAGCCGCGGCCGGAGGCGGCGGGAGAGGCGGAGCTGCCGGAGCGCTCGCGGCTGCTGCTCGTGGACGGGATGGCGATCCTGTTCCGCGCCTACTTCGCGACCGCTTACGGCGGCAGCGTGCGGCGCACGAGCTTCGGGCTGCCAGTGAACGCGGTGCACGGCTTCGTCCGCTACTTCATGGACGCGGTGCGGCGCTTCGAGCCGACGCATGTGGCCGTCTGCTGGGATCTCGGGAGCAGCACGTTCCGCACGCAGGAGTTCACCCTGTACAAGGCGAACCGTCCGGACGCGCCGGACGACCTGATCCCGCAGTTCGACCTCGTCAAGGAGGTCGTCGCGAGCTTCGGCGTGCCGAACATCGGCGCGCCGGGCTACGAGGCGGACGACTGCATCGGCACGCTGGCGCGGCTGCATGGCCGGGAGCACGAGGTGCTCGTGCTGACCGGCGACCATGACCTGCTGCAGCTCGTCGACGAGCGCGTCTCCGTCATCATCATGAAGAAGGGCCACGGCAACTACATGGTGTACACGCCGGAAAGCCTCATGGAGGAGCGCGGACTGACGCCGCCGCAGATCATCGACGTCAAGGGGCTGATGGGCGACGCGAGCGACAACTATCCCGGCGTCAAGGGCATCGGCGAGAAGACGGCGCTGAAGCTCGTGCAGGAGCACGGCTCGATCGACGGCATCCTGGCCAATCTCGGCTCGCTGTCGGCGTCGGTGCGGACCAAGATCGAGGCCGATCTCGACATGCTGCATCTGTCCCGCCGCTTGGCGACGATCCACTGCGAGGCGCCGGTGCTGCTGGCGATGCACGAATGCTGCTGGGCGGTCGACCGCCACGCGGTCGAGCGCAAGTTCGAGGAGCTCGAGTTCCGCAGCCTGATGAGCCTGATCGGCTGACCCGGCCAGCCACTAACGCGGCGACGCGACCGATACGGAGGATCCTATGTTATCGTTTGAAGAAAAGCTAGAGCTGTTCAAGAGCTTTCCCGAGCTGACGCGCAGCGACGTGTCGATGGGACGCGTCAACTTCCAGTTCGAGGGCAGCCTGCATGAGAAGAAAAACGTCGTCTTCCGGCTGCATCCCAATGGCGGAGGATATGTTTATGCGGCGCTGCTGGACGGGTACGAAACGGATGAGAAGGGCTACGTCAGCATCCGCGACCTGGACGAAGACGAGCTGCGGCGGCTGACGGCGGCCTCGATCGCCTCGCTTTCCCGCCCGCCGTCCGGACCGGCGGCCGAGCCGGGGCAGAGCCGCGCGGCGCGCCGCCGCCGGATGGCCAAAAGCCGCTGGCTCGACGGCGACGGCAACGCGCTCGAGCTGCGCAGCGAGGACGACCTGTGGTATCTGTACGCCGGCCTCAACCTGGAGATGGCGTTCGAGTCGTTTGACGAGGCGGAGGAATACCTGCGCGAGGAAGGCTTCCGCCCCGAGGGCTGAGCTTGCCGGCGAGCGGCGTCTGCGTTCAGACTGCGGATCGGGCAGGGGCCTAGAGGTAATGGCCGCGCCGCCGTCCATCCTTTTCGCCGGATTGTCCATGGAGCTTCCAAGGGAGCTTAAAGTACAGTGGGGAAAACGGCAGGAGGAATCATCCATGATCGAAATCACGAGGGCGGGCGCCGGTCAGGCGAAGGAGCTTGCGCCTCTGTTCCACCGGTACCGGGTGTTTTACGGCCATCCCGATCAGGAGACGGAGCTCGCGCTGGCCGAAGCCTTTCTCGACGACAGGCTCCGGCGCGGCGAGTCGGCCGTGTTCGCCGCTTTGGCGGACGGCGCTGCCGTCGGCTTCATGCAGCTTTATCCGGTCTTCTCCTCGATCTCGCTGAAGCGGGCCTGGATCCTCAACGATCTGTTCGTCGATCCGGCCTGGAGAGGCCGAGGCGTCGCCCGCAGGCTGCTGCGGGAGGCCGAGCGGCTCGGCATGGAGACCGGCGCGGCGTACATCCAGCTGTCGACCGCCTATGGCAACGCGGCGGCGCGCAGCCTGTACGAATCCGAGGGCTACGAGGAAGAACGGCAATTCGCCGTATATGAACGCATCATCGGCAAGCAGCCCCTCGATCCGCCCGCCGGACGGGACGGGGCTGCCGCAAAGGAGGACGGGACATGAGCATGGGAGCGGTGACGGTCCGCGCGCTGGCCGAGCATTTCAAGCTCGAGGTGCTGGCGGCCGAGGAGCGGCTCGATCGTCAGGTGACCAAGCCCGGCGGCCATCGTCCGGGACTTGAGTTCGTCGGTTATTTCGATTATTTTCCGATGGAAAGGGTGCAGGTGCTCGGCATCAAGGAGATCACCTACCTGCACAAGCTGACCGAGCTGGAGCGCAACCTCCACATCGGCAATATCGTCAAGTACCACCCGCCCTGCTTCATCGTCACGTCGGGCCAGCAGGAGGACGGGCTCAAGTACTTGATGCGCTACTGCGAGGAGGAGGGCATTCCGCTGCTGCGCACGCCGCTGCCGACGACGGAATTCATCGCCGTGATGGATGCCTTCCTCGTCAAGGAGCTGGCAGAGCGGATCGCGATCCACGGAGTATGCGTCAACGTGTCCGGCATCGGCATCCTGCTGCGCGGCTCGTCCGGTGCGGGCAAGAGCGAGACGGCGCATTCGCTCATCCGCCGCGGGCATCGGCTCGTCGCCGACGACGTGATCGTGCTCAAGAAGCTGAGCCCGCGCACGCTGCTGGGGACGCATAACGGCAAGACCAAGGAGTTCCTGGCGCTGCGCAGCATCGGCCTCATCAACGTCGTGCGGCTGTACGGCCGCAAGGCGTTCCAGGAGGAGACGCGCATCGCGCTCGACATCGAGCTGACCAAGTGGCGCGACAACGAGCTCAACAACGAGCTGGAGGTCGAGGAGCGGTACACCGACTACATGGGCGTGCGCATCCCTCATATCCAGATCCAGCTGCAGCCGGGCCGGGACGTGGCGAGCCTCGTCGAGGCCGCCGCCAACAACTGGTACTTGCAGCAGCAAGGCTACAGCGCGGTCGAGGAGTTCATGAGCCGGCTGCAGGAAGGATAGCGCTCTTCCTTCGTCCATCCTTCGCTTTCCCCTTTTCACCAAGCCTGTCCTGCACGCCTGTCCTGCACGCCGAACGGCGTCCGGACGGGCTTTTTTGTCGAGCGGGCTGTCCCGAAATGGGTCAGAACGGCCGCATGCCCGCATATCGTGAGTAAAGGACGATGTCGGGACCAAGGGAGAGAGCGATGGCAAACAACCGGAAGGGCAAGCAGCCGAAGCTGCGCCGCAAGGTGCTGCAGGTGGAGGATTCGACATTTTCGGAAATCAGCTGGATCGATGAAATGGAACCCGTTTCGGAGAAGCTGCAGGTGAGCGCAGTCGCAGCCCCGGAGATGCCTGCGGCGGCGGCGGAGGCTGAAGCGGTGGTGGAGTCGGAGGCGGCGTTAACGTCAGTAGCGGCGGAGGACCGGGCTGCTGTCGATTCGGTGAAAGCTCAATCGGAGGCAGGTACGCAGACGACTCGGGCGGCCGCGCATGCGGAGCCCGTCGCGCAGCCCGAAGCAAGCGCGGAGGAGCGGCTGCAGCGGCTGCTGGAGGAAAGGCGCGGACCGAGTGCGGCGCCTTCGGTATACGGATCCGACCTGGCGGAGGGCTCCGTATCGGAAACGAAGCTCGCGCCGGGAAGCGTATCTGCTGAAAAGCTGGCCGATGAGGCGGTGACGGAAAGGTCGCTCGCGGACGGATCGGTGAGCGGGATCAAGCTGCGGGACGGAACGGTCGGGTCGGGCAAGCTCGCGAACGGAGCGGTGCTGGAGGAGCATCTGGCCGACGGCTCCGTGAGCGGCGGCAAGCTCCGCGACGGGGCAGTCTCGACGTCGAAGCTTCAGGACGGCAGCGTCACGCCGGAGAAGCTGGCGGCCCGGAGCCTGCCCGGCTCGCTGCTTGAGGACGGCGCGATCGAAGGAAGGCATCTGCGTCCGGGTGCGATTTCGTCCGACACGCTGGCGGATGGAAGCCTAACGAGCCGACTGTACGGCTCGGAATCGGTCGGCTCGCAAGCGCTCGCGGCCGGCAGCGTCGACAACGCCAAGCTGGCGGAGCAGGCCGTGACCGCCTCCAAGCTGCGAGACGGCTCCGTGACGGCAGCCAAGCTCGGCGGCGGCGCCGTCGAGGCCCGCCATCTGGCAGACGGCTCGGTCGGCTCCGGCCAGCTGCAGGAGGGAATCGTCGAGGCCCGCCATTTGGCGGACGGCTCGGTCGGGTCGCAGCAGCTGGCGGAGCATGCGGTCGGCAGCCGCGAGCTGGCGCCGGGCAGCGTCGGTCCGGAAGTCCTGCAGCCGGAATCGGTCGGGAGCGGCCAGCTGGCCGCCGGCAGCGTGGAGAGCCGCCATCTGGCGGACGGCACGGTCGGCAACCGCCAGCTGGCGGATGACAGCGTAAGCTCGGAGAAGCTGCGGCCTGACGCGGTGACGACCGTGCAGCTGGCGGATCATGCCGTCACCTCCGCCAAGCTGGCGGACGGCAGCATCGCGGCCTCCAAGCTAGGCGCCGAAGCGGTGCAAGCCCGCCATCTCGCGCCGGGAAGCGTCGGTCTGGACGCCTTGCAGCTGAACTCGGTCGGCGGCGGCCAGCTCGCTCCCGGCAGCGTGGAGAGCCGCCATCTGGCGGACAGCGCGCTTGGCAACCGGCATTTGGCGGACGGCAGCGTGAGCTCGGATAAGCTGCGGCCTGACTCGGTGACGACCATGCATCTGTCGGATCATGCCGTCACTCCCGCCAAGCTGGCCGACGGCAGCATCTCCGCCTCCAAGCTTGGCGTCGAAGCGGTGCAAGCCCGCCATCTGGCGCCGGGCAGCGTGGACGGCTCCAAGATCGGCGCCGCCTCCATCCGGCAGTTCCATCTGGGCGAGGGGGCTGTGGGAGCCAATCAGCTGCAGGCCGGGAGCATCCGGCAGGAGCATCTTCGAGACCGCAGCGTCGGCGCTTCCGCCCTGCAAGCCGGAGCGGTGCGGGAAAGCCACTACGCAGACGGCTCGGTCGGGGAGGATGCGCTGGCCGACAGCGCGGTGTCGCGCAGCAAGCTCGCGGCCGAGGCGGTCGGCCCCGGCGAGCTGGGCGAGGAAGCGGTAGAGCGCCGTCATCTGGCGGACGGCAGCGTCGGTCCGGTCCAGCTCGCTCCAGGATCGGTAGGCCGCAGCCACCTGGCGCCTCAAGCCGTCTGCCTTCATCATGTCGCGGAAAAAGCGATCGACGCCTCCCGCCTGGCCGATGATGCGGTCGAGGCCCGCCATCTGGCTCCAGGCTCGGTCGAGCTGCAGGCGCTGGCGGAGCGCTCGGTCGCAAGCCCTCAGCTTGCGGATGGAGCGGTCGACGGCAGGGTGCTGGCGGAGCGCTCGGTGACCGCCCGGCATCTGGCGGACTATATGGTCAGCTCGCTGAAGCTGTCTCCGGAGTCGGTATCCACGGATAAGCTCGTGGCCGGGGCCGTGACGGGCGACAAGCTGGCGGACCAGAGCGTCGCCGCCTCCAAGCTGGCGCCGGACTCGGTCGGACGGCTGCAGCTGCAGCAAGGCGCCGTTGGGACGGAGCAGCTGGAGCCAGGATGCGTCGGTACGGAGCAGCTGGCGGAAGGTGCTGTGGACCGAAGCCGATTGGCGGCCGGAGCAGTAGGCTCGGAGCAGCTAGAGCCGGGATGCGTCGGTACGGAGCAGCTGGCGGAAGGATCGGTGGACCGAAGCCGACTGGCGGTTGGAGCGATAGGTTCGGAGCAGTTGGAGGCAGGCAGCGTCGGACGGGAGCAGCTGGCGGAAGGCGCTGTGGACCGAAGCCGATTGGCGGCCGGAGCGGTAGGAGCCGATCAGCTGGAACCGGGCAGCGTCGGTACGGAGCAGCTGGCATCGGGAGCGGTGGACCGAAGCCGATTGGCGGCCGGAGCAGTAGGCTCGGAGCAGCTGGAAGCGTGCGCCGTCGGCACGGAGCATTTGGCCGAAGGGGCTGTGGATCGAAGCCGGCTGGCGGAAGGCGCGGTAGACCGGAGCCGGCTGGAGCTCGGAGCCGTCGGCTCGGAGCAGCTGGCGGAAGGCGCGGTCGGCAGCCGTCATCTGCAGTCGGGATCGATTGCGCTCTCCAGCCTGAACGAAGACGTGCTGGAGCATTTCCGCCAGCTGGCGGAAGCCGGAAGGCAGGAGCTCGCGCATGAGCTGGAAACGTGGAAAGCCCGCTGCCAGACGATGGAGGACGCGCTGGCCCGGACCGAGGCCCTTTGCCAAAAGCTGCAGGCGGATGTCCAGGATGCGGCCGCTACTCTTGCCGACGCGCAAGCGAGGCTGGCCGCTTGCCGGCAGACTGCGCATGGAATCGTCCCCTTCGCCTTTGGCGAGACGGACGCGGAGGTCGAGCTGCGCATCGCCTTCGACCGAAGCTTCGGCGAGGCGGCCTACTCGCTCGCCGTCAGCTGCGACCATCCGTCCTGCTCGGTCGTCATCCGCCGAAAAGAAGCGGACTGCGCGATTCTCGCCGTCGTCCGCACCCGGTTCGGACCGCCTCCGAGCGGCTCGGTCGACTGGATCGCGGCCGACTGAGGACGAGAAGGAAGGCTGTGGATGCGCTCCGGTTCGGAGCGCTTGCCAGACGCAAACGCGGGGAGAGGCGAAGCGCCTTTTCCCGCGTTTGCGTTTTTTCGGCAGCCGATTTCCGGACGCGCTATTTTCGCTATGCCCGCAACTTGGTTATAATCAATAAAGTAGCTTAATGCCGAATCGGGGGATCATCATGAAAACGAGATATGCGGCAACCGCCTCGCTGGGCGTCATGGCGGCGGGATTCGCGGTCACGACCGCGCTGGCGGACGGCGGCGGACGCGCGGTGGAGCTGCTGCAGGGCGGCTTCGAGGCCGGCCTTGTCGGCGGCATCGCCGACTGGTTCGCGGTATCGGCGCTGTTCCGCCATCCGCTGGGGCTGAAAATACCCCATACGAACCTGCTGCTCAAAAACAAGCCGAAGCTCATCAACGCGCTCGTCTCCTCGCTCGAGAACGAGCTGCTCAACAAGGAGAGCATCAGCGCCCGGCTGCGCAACCTGAACCTGATCCAGAGCGCCGGCCGGTATGCCGTACGCATGCTCGCGAAGCGGCACAACCGCGAGGCCGTGCTGACCGCTCTCCAAGGCGTCGTCGAGAGGCTGCCTGCGGAGAAGCTCGCCGCCTCGCTGCTGCAGGGTGCGGCGGGCTATGCAAGAGGGATCGAGCTGCAGCCGCTGGCGGAGCGGGCTGCAAGCGCGGTCATCCGCGAGGGATGGGACGAGAAGGCGCTGGACTACGCGCTGGATCAGGCGATCGACTGGATCTCCAAGCCGTCCACCGGCAAGATGCTCGGCGAGCTTGCTCAGGCCAAGCTGCAGGAGCTGCAGGTCGGCGGCTTCATGGGCTTCGCCGTGCAGGCTTTCGCCGGCTTCATGAACGAGGACAAGATGGGCGCGATGCTCCAGCATATGCTGCTGTCCGGAGTGAAGGATCTGACGACGCCGGGCAGCCGCCAGCGCGATGCGCTGCTGCTGGAGCTGCGCTCGCGGCTGGTCGGCCTGGCCGAGGACGGCGAGAGCCTGGGCAAAGCCAAGGAATGGGCCGCGCTGAAGCTGGAGTCGGCCGAGGCTGCCGAATTCGTTTCCGCCAAGGCGGAGGAGCTGCGCCGCAAGCTGCTGGACGTGCTGGAGCAGGACAAGCGCAAAGGCGGCCGCTTCGTGCTGGCGGCGATGAAGGCGGTCCGCGACCGGCTGGCGGCCGAGCCGGAGCTCGTGCGCGGCTGGGAGGACCGGCTGTCGAGCTTGCTCGTGCAGGCGATCGAAAGCAACCATTACCGCATCGGCCTGCTCGTCCGCGACAACCTCAACAAGCTCGACGACAAGCAGCTTGTCGACATGCTGGAGTCCAAGGTGGGCAGCGACCTGCAGTGGATCCGCGTCAACGGCGCGGTATGCGGCTTCCTGATCGGCCTCGTGCTGACGATGATCGGCTGGATCTGACCTCCGGGCGGCGCGAAGATATTTTCATCCCCCAAAAAAGGACTGTCCCCGCGGGCCGGCTAAAAAGCCTTCCTGCAAGGAACAGTCCTTTTTTGCGCTGCGGCGGCCGAAAGGCATCGTCGCTGCTGTCGATCCGCGAGACGCACGTCCGCCTGTGCGGGCCTATGTCCCGCAGATCGCTTCAAGCCTGCTGCGTGCCGTCCGGCACGGATCCGTTGCCGGCCCCGCTGCGGTCGTCGCCGGGATAATCGCGCTCCTGCTCGCCATGAAGGCGGCGGTTCTCGTAGCCGAAGCGATTGGGCTGGCGCTGCTCCGGCCGCCATTCGCTCTCCTTGACCGGAGCTTCCGGATGAAGCGACGCGCCGTAGGGGCCCTCGGGGAATTCCTCGAAGGTCAGATCGTTGCGGCTGGACTCCACGGTCGATAGATCCGTGTATTTCTCGCGGCGGGATTCCTCCGTCGCCGCGTCGGTGTCGGGACGGCCGACGAACCGTCCGTCCTCGGGCTGGTCTGGCATGCTGCGGCTGCCTCCTTAGGTGGCACAGGCTTGAAAAGCCTGTGCCCGGATGGGTGCCGTAGTAGCTTTTCCCGCTCAGTCGGTAAAATTCACTTCGCCTACGACGAGCGACAGAAACGCGCCGAGCTCGGACGCCTCCTCCTCGGTGAGCTTGAACACATGCTCGAGATAGCCTTCCTCCTCCAGGTCGTCCTGGCCGATGATGGCGGTGCGGCCCCCTTGCAGATCGGTGACGAGCTTTTTGCCGTAAAAGCGGTTGGTCGTCAGGATGGCCAGGTCGAACCGCTTGAGTCCAGGCGTGATCAGCGTAATGAAGCGAGTCGACGTCTCCTCTGTGGAGTCCGACATGAAATCGTAGTCTTTGAGCTGCATGATGCGTTCCTCCCCTTGCGCCCGGCAGAGCCGCCCGAAGAGCGGCGTCCGGCGCTGATGGAGCTAGTATAGCACGGGAAGGGGCCGCCCGGCCTCGCCGGACCGGCGGAAAAAGCGATTGCCGAATCCGGCCCCGCTATGATAGGATGGATTTACCAGATAAGGATTGACCGGGAGGAAGCACCTCTCTTGCTTGCAGACGCGAGCGGGAGAGGTGCTTTTTTTGCGTTCTCCAGCCCTTATCGGCCTATTCTACGGAGGTGCGAGCCATCATGCAGATCGTATTTTTGAACTCATTCGAAAAACCGCTTGGAGATGGAAGGCTGGACACGGCGCAGCTGACCATCTGCGAGCAGCAAGGAACGTGGTCGGTCATCTGGAACGGCAGCCGGCACGGCAGCTCGGAGACGACCGATCTCTGGTACGAGGGCGCCAGCTGGGAAGAAATGATGAACGCGTTCCGCCACGGCGTGGCGGTGCGCATGGGCGAGGGCTTCTCGCCGCTCGTGGACGGCATGCTCGACGAGCGTCCGTCGGCGCGGGGCGGCACGGTCAGCCTCCTGCAATGCTACGGCGAGCTCCATGCCGACGCCGCGCTGTACGAGGAGCTGCGGGACTGGCGGCGGCTGCGGGCGACATCCGACCGCAAGTCGGCGTATCTCGTGGCGACGAACCGGACGCTGCTCATGATCGCGGCATTCGTGCCGCGGACCGAGGAGGAGCTGGCGGCGATTCCCGGCTGGGGGCCGGGCAAGGGCGCCTCGTACTCCGCCGAGGTGCTGGCTTTGACGGAGAAGGCGGCGCAGCCGCGTCCGTTTCCGCTCGACTGGGTCGAGGAGGCGCTCGATTCCAAGGCGTACGTGCAGTGGCTGTACAAGCAAAAGGAGCACAAATACAAAAGCCGCCTCGATCGCCAGCAGTCGAGCCGGCTGATTCTCGAGGGCATCCGCGCGGACAAGTCGCTCGAGGAGCTGCAGGCCGACACGGGCTTGCCCCGGCGGGAGCTGATGGAGCGCCTCGAGCAGCTCGACCAGGAGGGCTACGACCTCGAGCCGCTCATCGCGCGCGAGCTTGAGGGAGTGCCGTCGGAGGAGCTGGCGCGCATCCGGCAGGCGCTTGCGCAGGAGGGGGACAAGTACCTCAAGCCGATCCTGCATAAGGTATACGGAGCCGAGCCGGCGCCCGGCATGAAGATTGAGCTCGTCTACGATCGGCTGCGGCTCGTCCGGATGCGCTGCAAGCGCGAGAATGCGGCCGGGCGGAGCGTCGGATGACCTGGAAGGCATATTCAAAATGAGACCTTCCATAGGGTTGACAACATAGGACAATAGTCGCGGATATGCAAGAATTGGTATACTTGTCCTAGGATCTTTAGTATAATGGCTCCTATATACTCAAGCAGAAGATACTTGACGGATAAGGGGCGTATCGACGCGGATGAAAGCTGAATTTATCAATCCTTTCCTGGAATCTGCGGTCATGGTGTTGGAGCAGGTCGTCCAGATCAAGCCGCAGACGGGGCCGGTCGGTCTCAAGGAGCTGCGAGGTCAATCGGATTTCATTTGGATTCAGATTCAGCTGTTCGGCCAGGTGAGCGGAGATATCGTCTTCGGCATGAGCGAGGTGTCCGCGCTCAAGATCGTGTCTGCGATGATGGGCGGATTCCAGATCTCGTCGCTTGACGACATGGGCAGGAGCGCGATTTCCGAGCTCAGCAACATGATCAGCGGCAACGCGAGCACGAAGCTGTCCAGCCAGGGCGTGCATGTCGACATCACGCCGCCCGCGCTGCTCCAGGGCTCCCAGCTCCAGCTGCTGGAGTCGCGCAAGGCGCTGACCGTGCCCGTCTTCCTGGACGGCATCGGACAGATGGACATTCAAGTGCTGCTGGCGTCCTAGCGCTGCAAAAGCTCCCCCCGGGGAGCTTTTTTTCATGGATGGATGCCTAAAGGAGAGGCGGATCGCTCCTGACCGTCCGAGCTTTCTCGGAACGAGGCTCGCCTCGCCGCCGGAGGACGGCCGTTTCCGGTTCGTCCGGCGCGAGCGGTCTTTTGCCAACTGTCCGCGGATGCAGTACACTTGGGGCAGGTGATGACCATGGGAAAAAACAAGATTGTCGTGCTGACCGGAGCGTCCAGCGGCATCGGAGCGCTGACGGCGGGCCACCTGGTCCGCGCGGGAGCGATGCCGGTGCTCTGCGGCCGCAACGAGGAGCGGCTGCGGCAAGCGGCCGCCGCCGCCGGAGGGCGCTGCGCGACGCGCGTGCTCGACGTGACGGACGACCGTTCGGTCGAGGAGACGTTCCGGTCCGTGCTCGCGGAGTTCGGACGGATCGACGTGCTGATCAACAATGCCGGCTTCGGCTTGTTCAAGCGGTTCGACGAGACGCCGCTCGAGGAATTCCGGTCCATGATGGAGACAAACTATATGGGCATCGTGCGCTGCACGCAGGCTGCGCTGCCCGCGATGAAGGCGCAAGGCTCCGGACATGTGATCAATGTCGCCTCGATCGCCGGCAAGCTGGCTACGGCCAAGTCGAGCGGCTATTCCGCCAGCAAGCATGCCGTGCTTGGCCTGACGAACGCGCTGCGCCAGGAGCTGGCGGGCAGCGGCATCGCCGTGTCGGCGGTCAATCCGGGGCCGATCGACACGCCGTTTTTCGAGCAGGCGGATCCGGATGGCGCCTATGTGCGCAACATCGGCTGGATCATGATGAAGCCGGACCGGGTCGCCCGCCGCATCGCGGGCCTGGTCGAGCGTCCGCGCGACGAACTGGACCTGCCGTGGCTGCTTGCCGCAGGCACCCGCCTGTACCAGCTGTTCCCGGGAATCGCAAGCCGCATCGCCGGACCGATGCTGAACAAAAAATAGCGTCCTACCTGAAGGAGTACGAACGAAATGACCTATGAAAGCTGGAGTCGCCTCGGCCTGTCCGAGGCGGCTTTCGAACGGTTTGAAGCAAACGGGATCGGGGAGCCGACCCCGATCCAGCAGCAGGCGATCCCGCCGCTGCTCGCGGGCAAGGACCTGTCGGCAGGCTCGCAGACGGGCACCGGCAAGACGCTCGCGTACCTGCTCCCGCTGCTGCAGCGCATCGACGCGAGCAGCAAGGCGATCCAGGCGATCATCCTGTCGCCGACGCAGGAGCTGGCGATGCAGATCGTGCGCGTCGCCCAGGAGTACGGCGAGCCGCTCGGCATCCGCACCCAGCAGCTGATCGGCGGGGCGGCGGTGAAGCGTCAGCTCGAGAAGCTGAAGCTGAATCCGCAGCTCGTCGTCGGCACGCCGGGCCGCATCAACGAGCTGGTCAAGGGGAAAAAGCTCAAGCTGACGCAGGCGTCCATGGTCGTCGTCGACGAGGCGGACCAGGTGTTCGCGCTCGGCTCGACGGGCGAGGTGGAGACAATTCTGTGGGCGACGCCGAAAAGCCGTCAGCTGTCCTTCTTCAGCGCGACGCATCCCGACGTCATGAAGACGCTGGAGAAGCGGTGGATGAAGGAGCCGCTGCGCATCGACATCGAGCCGGAGCAGCGCGTGTCGGAGACGATCTCCCACTATTATGTCGTCTGCGACTGGCGCGACAAGACCGATACCGCTCGCCGCCTGCTGCGGCTGCTGGAGCCGGAGTCCGCGCTGGTGTTCATCAACAATACCGATCTGATCGCGAACTATGAGGCCAAGCTGGCTTTCGAGGGCTTCGACGTGGAATCGATCTACGGCGATGCCGACAAGCAGAAGCGCGCCGCTACGCTCGCCCGCTTCCGCGAGGGCCGGACGAAGCTGCTGCTCGCCACCGATGTCGCCGCGCGCGGCCTCGATATCCCCGGCCTCCCGCTCGTCGTCAATCTGGAGCCGCCTGCGGACGCCGACCAGTACGTGCATCGCTCGGGCCGCACGGGCCGGATGGGCCGCGAGGGCGTCGTGCTGACGCTGGCCGCGCCGAACGAGACGTACCTGATCGAGAAGTACGAGCGCAAGCTGGGCATCAAGCTTCAGGAAAAGACGCTGTACAAAGGCAAGCTGTGGGACCCGCACGAAGTTCCGCGCAGCCGGAGCGGCGGGGCGCCTGCGCGCGCCAAAGGCGCCGGCTCGGCGTCGGCAGCGGCGCCGGAGCGCCGTGCCGGCGCATCGGCTGCCGGCGGCGCCAGCGCGACGGACACGCGGAAAGCGGCTCCGGCGAGGAAGGCAGCCGAGACGCCGCCTGTCGCGCCTGCCCGGCAAGATGCGGGGCGCGGCCCGGCGGCCGGCGCGGCCCGGCCGGCGGGGGACGGAGCTGCCAAGCTGTCCCGCGCCGTCCCGCCATCCAGCTTCGCCAAGCCGGCTGGCCAGGTGCAGCCGTCCAGCTTCGTCAAGCCGACCTTGCCCGCCAAGCCGGCCGGCGCGGCCAAAGCGGCGAGCGCCTCCAAACCGGCGAAGTCCAAGGCTCGGACCGCGAAGGCGGACAAGAACAAAGGCGCTCCGAAATGGCTGAAAGCCAAGCGCGGACAAGACGAAGCGCCGAAGAGCTGAAAAAAGGGAGGCGGCGCTCGATGAGCGAGTTCCAGGCTGGGGCGGAGGTGCTCCAGGTGAAAGGGCTGACCGGCGGCTACAGCCCGCGCCGTCCGGTGCTGCATGAGCTGGACTTTACGGTCCGCGCAGGCGAGATGATGGGCCTGATCGGACTGAACGGCGCGGGCAAGAGCACGACGGTCAAGCATCTGCTCGGCCTGATGGCCCCGCATCGCGGAGAAGTCAAGATCGGCGGGACGACGCTGGAGGCGGATCCGGAGCGCTACCGCGGCTCCTACGCCTATGTGCCGGAGGCGCCGGTGCTGTTCGAGGAGCTGACCGTGGAGGAGCATCTGCGGCTGACCGCGATGGCGTACGGCCTCGACGAGAAGCGGTACGCCGAGCGGCGCGACCGGCTGCTGGAGGAGTTCCGCATGGGGCCGAAGCGCGGAGCGCGAGCGGCCCATCTGTCCAAGGGCATGAAGCAGAAGGTGATGCTCATGAACGCGCTGCTGGCCCAGCCTGCGCTGTACATCATCGACGAGCCGTTCCTCGGCCTCGATCCGCTCGGCATCCGCTCGCTGCTCGACCGTCTGACGGAGGAGCGCGCCAAAGGCGCCGCGATCCTCATGAGCACGCATATCCTGTCGACGGTGGAGACGTACTGCGACCGCTTCATGCTGCTGCATGGAGGCCGCATCCGGGAGATGGGCACGATGGACGAGGTGCGGATGTCGCGAGGGGCGGAAGGAGATACCCTTGAAGAGATCTTCTACCGCGTCGTGGAGGAGAGTGACGCCGATGGACGCGGGGCTTGACCGCGAATGGCGCCGGCGGGCGCTGGCGTTCTACAAGGACTGCCTGCCGTTTCTCGGCGACATGGCCCGCAGCGGCTTGCCGCTGGCGCTGTTCGCGCTGATTATCGTCGGCTCGGCTTCCTATGCCGGCCTGCTTGAGCGCATTCCCGCGGATTTCCCCGCCGCCGCGCTCGGCACGCTGCTGCTGACGCCGGCGCTGTACTGGAATCCGATGCGCACTTGGCTGCAGCCGGCCGATGTCGTTTTTCTCCTGCCTCGCGAGGCAGCGATGAAAGGCTATTTGAGGCGCTCCTGGCTGCATACGCTGCCCGGCGGACTCGTGCTCGCTGCCGCCGTCCTGCTCCTTTATTGGCCGATCCGCGCCCGTGTGCCGGCAGACGAGCTGACGAATTGGACACCGGAGCTGCTGCCGGCGCTGGCGGCAGTGCTGGCGCTCAAGGCGCTGGCGGCGGCGGCCGCCTGGCGAGAGCGGCAGATCGCCTGGAGCGCGAGCCGGACTGCGCTCAAGCTGCTGCGGCTGGCGATCACCGTCTGGCTGCTCTACGTCTGGCTGGAGGAGCACGCGTGGACGGCGGCGTTCGTATCCGCGCCGGCGGCGCTGCTGTGGTGGGCCGCTTCGCGCTTGCCGAAGCGGATCGCGCTGCCGTGGGAGCGGCTGATCGAGGAGGAGCGGCGGACGGAGGGCCGCTATATCCGCTTTTTCGGCTGGTTCACCGAGGTGCCGTCGCTGCAGCCGAGCGTGCGCTCGCGTCCGTGGCTGTCGTGGATCGCGTCCAGGGTTCCGCTGCGCAAGCGCAGCACCTACACCTACCTGTACAGCCTGAGCATCGCCCGCACCGAGCTGGGCGGCATGCTGCTGCGGATGACGCTGCTCGGCATGCTTTGCTGCTATTGGCTCGGCGAAAGCGGCTGGCTGGACGGCTGGGCGGCTGCGGCTTGCGCGCTGCTGTTCCTGCTGATCGCAGGCTTGCAGTCGGCGGCGCTGACAGGGTGGCATCGCCATGTCGTCTGGCGGCATGTGTATCCGCTGCCGGAGAGCGGCCGGCTGCGCTCGGCGGCGGCAGTCGACCGCGGCGCGCTGACGGTCGTGGCGGCGCTGCTCTGGCTGGCCGCCGGCGTGCCGCTGCTCGCGGCCGGCCTCGTTGCCGCGCCGGCCGCTGCGGCCTTGCTGGCAGCCGTGTACGTGCTGCTTCGTCCCCGGCGGCTGCTCAAGCGGCAGCAGCGCGAGGACGAGGAGGATTGAACGAAAAAAAGGCTGTTCCCGAGCGACTCGGGGACAGCCTTTTTTTGCCTTGCCTGCCTGCTCGCTCGAGCGGCGTCGCATCGAGGCCGACGCCGCTCTCCGATCAGGTCGTAATGCCTTGACGGATGTCCTGGACGGCCTGATGGATCGCGTCGAACAGATCCTCCAGGTTCGCTTCTTCGGTGCAGGAGAACGCGACGCGCAGATCCGTATCGCCGAGCGCGATCGTGCCGATCTCGTAGGCGTTCAGCAGGCGCTGGCGCACCGTTTCGGCGCTGACGTCCTCGAGCCGCAGGCACATGAAGTACCCCGAGTTAAACGGATAGTAGCTCCAGGCGCCGTCGTAGCGCCCGCTGTCGAGCAGCTGCTTGACGCGGCTCGCGCGGCTTTTCATGATGGCGTACTTCTCGGCCTTCTGGGCTTCGAAGTCGGGATGCCGCAGCGCATGCAGGATGAATGTCTGCGACGGATGCGGACCGCTGGAGATGGTGGAGCGGATGATGCCGAGCGTCTTTTGCTCCAGGGCGGCCAGCACGTCGGCGGAGTCGGAGGCGTACGTGATGAAGCCGACTCGGAAGCCCCAGACGTACTCTTCCTTGGTCGCGCCGTCGATCTTGACCGGCAGGATGCGTTCATGGAGCCCCGCCAGGCGGCCGAACAGCGACTCGTGCACGGAATCTTCGAAGAAGAGCCCGAAGTAGGCGTCGTCAGTGACGGCGACGATGCGGATGCCGGCTTCCGCCGCGGCCAGAAGCGCCGCTACGATCGCTTCGCACTCGTCGCGGTCCGGCGTGTAGCCGGTCGGATTGTTCGGGAAGTTGAGGATGACGATCGCCTTGCCCTTGTCCCGCCGGGCGAGCAGCGCTTCGCGCAGGCCGTCGGCGTTGAAGCGGCCGTCCGCGGCGTACAGCGGATATTCGACGATCTCGGCGCCGCGGCGCACGCCGAAGGTCAGCTCGTAGTTCTCCCAGTTCTTGTCCGGGATGACGACGGCGTCGCCGGCGTCCGCGAACAGGTCCGCGACGATGCTCAGGCCGTGCGTCAGCGCATTCGTCGCGATCGGGCTGCCGAACGAGCGGCCCTGGAGCGAGGGATTCTCCACGATCATCTTCTCGCGCCAGGCGGAGCGCAGCTCGGGCTTGCCCGCAGGCGGAGCGTATTCGTAAAGATCCTTCGGATCATAGGCGGACAGCGTGTCTTGAATCAGCTTCAGATGCATCGGGACGCCGTTCTCCGTGGCGATGCCGATCGTGGCGTTGAACTTCCGGGCCTTGGTCTTGGCCTCGGCGGACTGGCTCAGGATGCCCTCCTTCGGGAAATACAGCTGCCGTCCAAGTCCGGACAGCATGGCGTACACATGGGCGTTGCCTTTTTCCAGCGCGGCGTTCAACTGCTGGGCAAGTGGATTCATGATTCCTCTTCCGTCCTTCCAGGGTCGATGTGTCCGGGCCGCGTCGGCGCAGTCCCGGCAGGCATTGGCGTTCGGGTGTCATTATACCATTTTATGACCTTGCCGGGGAGGGACAAAAAGCATTCTTTCTGCTTCTTGCCGGAGGTCGCTCCAGTAAGGTATGATGACGAAAAACGTACCGTGAAACCGGGGAGGTCTACATGCTGCACGTACCGCCCTCATCGTTCGTCCTGCTTCCATCCTTCGCCAAGATCGTCTGCGAGCCGAATTGGAAATGGCCCCGCCGGGACAAGCCGATGGCAAACTACGACCTGTTCTATGTCTGGAGCGGGGAAGGAGAGCTGCTGCTGAACAACGAGCCTTATCCGCTCGAGGCCGGCAGCTGCTTTCTGTTCCGCCCCGGCGACTACACGAGCGCGGTCCACAACCCGCAAAAGCCGCTCGTCCTGACCTACATCCACTTCGATGTCGAGGGCGACCCCGGCGAGGTGCCCGCCCGTCACCGCGTCCTCGAAGATACGGTGGAATTCGAATACCTCCTCTCGCGCTACGTGCGCCTGTTCCTCGTCCAGCTGTTCGCCGCCGAGGAGGAGGCGAGGCTCCTCCTCAAGCAGCTGATGATCCATCTACTGCGGGACGACCGCCAGGCTCCGGTGGAGCGCAAGGCGAGCAACCAGCTGACGGAGGCGATCCAGGAGATCGCCAACTACATCCGTCAAAATCCCGGCATCTCCCATCGCGTCGAGGATCTGGCGGGCCGCGCGGGCCTTTCGCCGAGGTATTTCAGCATCAAGTTCAAGGAGATCATCGGGATCCCCGTCCAGACGTACATGATCCGCACCCGCATCGAGCGGGCGCAGCATCTGCTCATGCACGGCGGCATGAACGTGACCGAGGTGGCCGACGCGCTCGGCTACCGCGACATCTTTTTTTTCAGCCGCCAATTCAAGCAGTACACGGGCAAAAGTCCGTCCGAGATCCGGTAGCCGCCGGATCTTTTTTTTATAAAATCGTCCCCCCTTGGGAATATTTAGTTGAAGTACACTTCAGGCTACCCAGGGGGAATCATGACGACTATGGATTTGATCATCAAGGCGGCCCGGGAGCTTGCCTTGACCCACGATACGGCGAGGGGGCGCTCGCCCGTCCGCCAGCGGAAAGCGCTCGGCCGGCAGCTGGCCTCGATGACCGGCTTCGCGGACCGGCTCCGCCAGAGCGGCGAGGACGGCTGCGTCCAGCCTGCCGCGGAATGGCTGCTGGACCATGCCGAATTCATCCAGGAGCAAGGCTATCATGCCGAGCAGGAGCTGCGGCAGGGCGGACTGAGCCGGCTGCCCTGGATCCGGCGCTCGGGCCATACGCGCGCCGAGGCGGTCTGCGACGGCTATTTGGATGCCGTCTCGGGCCAATACGATTCCGCGACCTTCCGGACTTATCTCGATGCCTACCAGGAAGTATCCGTGCTGTCGCTCGCCGAGACGTGGGCGCTGCCCCTGGCGCTGCGCTGCTGCCTGTTCCGCCGCCTCTCGGAAGTATTCCGCGAGGTCGGGCAGAGGCATGACGCCTGCATGGCGTCCGAGCGCATCCTGCGCGCCGCCATCTCCGCCAAGGGCCGTCCGGATGCGCTGAGCCTGACCGAGGCGCTCGACCGCGCCGGACGCGACATTGCGCTTTCGGGAGCGGTCGTCGCCCATCTCGTCGCCCGGCTGCGGGAGTGGGCGGACGACTCCGAGGAGGTGCGGCGCTGGCTGCTGCTGCGGCTCGACAACGGCAGCGAGAGCCTCGCCCGGCTGAACGCCTACGAGACGCGCCTGCAGGCATCCTATCAGATGCAGGCGGGCCGTCTCATCGGCAGCCTGCGGGCTGCCGAGCGCACGCCTTGGGAGCGGCTGCTCGAGGAGCTGAGCGTGACCGAGCGCGTGCTGCGCGGCGAAGCGAGCGGCATGTATCCGCGCCTCGACGCCGAGAGCCGCGCGACGCTGCGCGGCGCGGCGTCGCGCCTGGCGGCGCGGCTCGGCCTGCCGGAGAAGCTCGTCGCCGAGCATGCCGTGCGGCTGGCGGCCGAGGCGCTGGCGGCAGCGGCCGGCCCGCTGCCGGAGGCTGTGCCGGCGCAGCAGGCGCGCGGACGGACGGGCGGCCGCGACGCCGATGCGGCGAAGGCGACCGGCGAGAGCTTCTTGGCGGATGCGGCGGCCCGAGAGTCGTCCGCTGCAGGACGGCCTTCCGCCGCGACCGCGGCGCTTGCCCGGCAAGACGATCCGGCGGCAGGATTGCCGCCGCGCGCGGCCTACGCGGCCTACTACTTGCTCGAGCCCGAGGGCCGGCATCGGCTGCGCGTCGAGATCTGCAGCTCCG
The DNA here is from genome assembly GCF_009649995.1 of Paenibacillus sp. B01. NCBI lineage: Bacteria > Bacillati > Bacillota > Bacilli > Caryophanales > Paenibacillaceae > Paenibacillus > Paenibacillus sp. B01. The sequence goes on from NZ_CP045802.1 coordinate 1,870,352, forward strand.
TCCGCTCGCGGCGTTTGCCGGAGACGGGCCTGCTGCGCCGCCGCAGCGCGGTCTATTTGACGCTGCTGGCCGGCTCGTTCGCCCTCTGCGCCGCGGCGCTGCTGCTGCTCGTCCGCGGGGCATCCGTCCAGGCATGGACGGCATGGATGTGGCTGGGGGCGGCGCTGCTGCTCCTGCTGCCGGCCTCGGAATGGGCGGTCGCGCTGCTGCACGGCGCGATCGGCCGGACGATGCCGACGCGTCCGCTGCTGCGCTACGATTATGCGGACGGGGTAGCGGAGGACGCTTCCACGCTGATCGTCATTCCGGTCATTTGGTCCACGGAGGAGGAAGTGCGCCAGCTCGCCCGCAGGCTGGAGCTCCATTATCTCGCCAATCGCGACGGCCGCTTCCACTTCGCGCTGCTCGGCGACTTCGCCGATGCGCCGGAGGAGCATGCGAGCGGCGACGCCGAGCTGGTCGAGCTCGCAGTCCGGGAGATCGGCCGGCTGAACCGCAAGTACGGCGAGGACGGCACGACGTTCCACCTGCTGCAGCGGCGGCGCGTCTGGAACGAGGCGGAGGGCGTCTGGATGGGGTGGGAGCGCAAGCGCGGCAAAGTCGTCGAGCTCGCCCGGCTGCTCGCCGGAGACGACGGCACGACATTCACGCATCGCGAATCCGACGCCTCCGTCTACGCCCGCATCGCTTACGTCATCACGCTCGACGCGGACACGCAGCTGCCGTTCGGCAGCGCCCAGCGCATGGTCGGCACGATGCATCTGCCGTACAACGCGCCGCGCCTGAACGCGGCCGGCACCCGCGTCAAGGAAGGCTATGCGGTGCTGCAGCCGCGGATCGCGATCAGCAGCGACAGCGCCTCGTCCTCGCGCCTCGCCGCGCTCTGGGCCGGCACGCCGGGCATCGACCCGTACGCCTTCGCGGTGTCGGATCCGTATCAGGACGGCGTCGGCGAAGGCATCTTCACGGGCAAAGGCATCTTCCATGCCGGACTGTTCCGCCGCCTGCTGAGCGAGCGCATCCCCGACAATACGGTGCTCAGCCACGATTTGCTCGAAGGGGGCTTCCTGCGCGGCGGGCTGCTGTCCGACATCGAGCTTGTGGACAGCCATCCGGCGAGCCTGCGCGCGTGGCAGCTGCGCCTGCACCGCTGGGTGCGCGGCGACTGGCAGCTGCTCTGCTGGCTGAAGCGCCAGGTGCGCGACTGCGCGGGCACGCCGCGGCCGGTCGATCTCGGGCCGATCACGCGCTGGCAGATCGTCGACAACCTGCGCCGCAGCCTCGTGCCGCCGGCCCTGTATCTGATCGCGCTGCTCGCGCCTCTGCTGCCGGCGGGCTCCCGCGCCGCGCTGCTGGCGGCCGCCCTGCTGACGGCGCTGCTGCCGGTGCTGCAGGCGCTCGCCGCGCCGGCGTACGTGCTGCGCCATCCGGGCCGGCTCGGCGCCTCGCTGCTGCAGTCGCTGCTGCTGCTGATCCTGCTGCCGTACCAGACGGCGCTCATGGCCGATGCGATCGCGCGCACGCTGTATCGGACCGGCATCAGCCGCCGGAGGCTGCTCGAGTGGAAAAGCGCCGCCGACATCGAGCGCGCGTCCGACCGCCGGCTGCTGGCGTTCCGCGCTTCCGGCACGGCGCTGGCGCTGCTCGTGCCTGCCGCGGCCTGGCTGTCCGGAGCGCCGTCCGGCCTGCTCGCGCTGAGCGCGATCCTGGCTGTCGCCTGGCTTGCCGCGCCGCTTGCCGCTTCGTGGCTGAACGGCCGCCCGTCCGTTTCGGAGCCGCGCCTGCAAGCGGAGGACCGGCAGGAGCTGCGCGGGCTCGCCGCCTCGATCTGGAGCTATTATGCCGACTTCGCCGGCGAGCAGGATCATTGGCTGCCGCCGGACAACGTGCAGCTCGAGCCTGACCGCGGGGTCGCGCATCGCACGTCGCCGACGAACATCGGGCTCATGCTCGCCTGCACGGTGACGGCGCGCGACTTCGGCTTCATCGCCAGCTCCGAGATGATCGAGCGGATGAGCCGCACGATGGATACGCTCGAGCGGATGGAGCGATGGCACGGGCATCTGTTCAACTGGTACGATACGACGACGCTGCAGCCTCTCCATCCGCGCTACGTGTCCACGGTCGACTCCGGCAACCTCGTCGCCTATCTGATCGCGGCCAAGGCCGGCGTGGAGGAATACGCCGCCCGCGAGAGCGGTCCCTGGACGGACGAAGCGGCCCGACTGGCGATGCGGCTCGACGCCTACGCGCGCGAGACGGACTTCCGGCCGCTCTACAACAGCGAGGCGCAGCTGCTCGCGCTCGGCTACCATGCCGATCAGGATCGGCGGGACGACATCCTGTACGACCTGCTCGCCTCGGAAGCGCGGCAGGCGAGCTTCCTCGCGATCGCGCAAGGCCAGCTGCCCGCGTCGCATTGGTTCCGCCTCGGCCGCTCGCTGACGGTGATCGGCCGGCGGCCGGCGCTGCTCAGCTGGTCGGGCACGATGTTCGAGTACCTGATGCCGGCGCTGCTCATGCGCACGTATCGCGGCTCCCTCTGGGACAGCACGTATCGGGCCGTCGTCCAGCGGCAAAAGGACTATGCCCGGTCGAAGGACGTGCCGTACGGCATTTCCGAATCGGGCTACTACGGATTCGACTACGACATGAACTATCAGTACCGCGCGTTCGGCGTGCCGGGCCTCGGCTTCCAGCGCGGGCTGGACAAGGAGCTCGTGCTCGCCCCGTATGCGGCAGTCATGGCGCTGCCATGGGACCCGGCCGAGGGCATGGACAACCTGGAGCGCTTCGAGCGGATGGGCGCGAGGGGCAAATACGGCTTTTACGAGGCCGTCGACCTGCAGCCGTCGCGGCTGCCGGACGGGACCGGCCATCGAGTCGTAAAAAGCTTCATGGCGCATCATCAGGGCATGAGCCTGATGACGCTCGGCAATCTGCTGCTCGACGTCTCGATGGTCGACCGCTTCCATGCCGATCCGCGCGTCCAGGCGGCGGAGCTGCTGCTGCAGGAGCGGCTGCCGGACCGGGCGACGGTCATCGCTCCGCAGGCGCTGCGCTCGGGCGCGTCCCGCACGGCTCCGGCCGAGGACGGCCGAGGCACGCGCATGTTCGAGCATCCGGTGACCGCGGTGCCGGAAGCCTGCGTGCTGTCCAACGGCACGTTCACGTCCTTCGTGACGGCCGACGGCACGGGCCAGCTGCGCAGCGAGGGCCTGTCCTTCACGCGCTGGCGGGAGGACGCGGTGGTGCCGGCGTACGGGCCGGCCGTCTACATCCGCGACCTGAGCGGGGGGCTGTTCTGGTCGCCCAGCTTTTATCCCGTCGGCAGCGAGGGCAGCGGCGCGAGCGCGCGCTTCCGGCTTGACCGCGCCGAGTTCCGGCGCAGCGAGGGCGGCGTCAGCTGCGAGATGGCGATCGTCGTCGCGCCGGAGCATGCGGCGGAGATCCGGACGCTGACGCTGGAGAATGAAAGCCGCGAAACGCGTCTTCTCGAGGTGACCACTTATGTGGAGCTCGCGCTTGCGCCGCCCTCCGTCGACGATGCGCATCCGGCGTTCAGCAAGCTGTTCGTGCAGACGTCCCGGGACGAGGCGAGCGGCGCGCTGCTCGCCTGGCGGAGGCCGCGCTCGCAGGAGGAGAAGCCGCTGTGGGCGGTGCACATGCTTCATGCCGGACCCGAAGCGGTCGGACCGGCGGAATACGAGACGGACCGCGCGAAGTTCATCGGCCGCGGCCACTCGCTGGCCGCTCCGCGCTGCGCGGACGAGAAGCTCGAAGGCTCGACCGGAGCGGTGCTCGATCCGGCGTTCGTCATGCGCCGCAAGCTGCGTCTCGAGCCTGGCGCGCGGACCGTGCTGACCGCGGTGAGCGGCCTGGCCTCCTCGCGCGGCGAAGCGCTGCAGCTCGTGCGCGAGCTGCTCGCGCACGGCAAGCGGGAAGCCGCGTTCGAGCTTGCGTGGACGCTGAGCGCCATCGCGCTGCGGCAGCATCGGCTGGACGAGGCCGAGGCGGCGGCGATGCAGATGCTGGCCGGACGGATCCTGTACGCTCCGCCGCAGGCCAAGGAGCGCGCCGAAGCCATCCGCCGCAACCGCCTCGGGCAGCCGGGACTGTGGCCGCTCGGCCTGTCCGGCGACTTGCCGATCGTGCTGCTGCGCATCGAGGACGCCGCGGACATGCCGTTCGCGACGAGGCTGGTGAACGGCCACGGCTACCTGCGCCGGCTCGGCCTCGCGTTCGACCTCGTGCTGCTGAACGAAAGCGGCGAGGGCTACCAGCAGGCGCTGCAGGACGCCTTGCTGCTGGCGGTCCAATCGGCGGTGTCCTATCCGCCGTATGCGGTCGGAGGAGGCTTGTACCCGATCGCCTCGTCGAGGCTGACGGAGGAGCAGGCGCGGCTGCTGGAGACGGCGGCGCGCGTCACGCTGCGGGCGGACGGACCGAGCCTCGGCGCGCAGCTGCGGGTCGTTCTTCCGGAAGCGGATCGAAATAGTTATTCGAATCGCGACCTTTTAATGGAAGGAATAGAACGAGAACGCATTCCCGAATCGGAGCGTGACGTCGTCGGCTTGCCGCCGGACTCGTTCGCGCTGCAGCTAGTCGACTGGGACGAAGCCGCGCTGGAGACGCGCAAGCGGACGGGCATCTCGGCGCTGCCGCTCGAGCCGGAGGAGGAGCTGCTGTTCTTCAACGGCTGGGGCGGATTCCGCCCGGACGGGGGGAACTACGTCATCCGGCTGCAGCCGGGCCAGCCGCTGCCGGTGCCTTGGAGCAACGTCATCGCGAATCCGCGCTTCGGCACGCTCGTCACGGAGCGGGGCACGGGCTACAGCTGGTTCAGCAACAGCCGCGAGTTCAAGCTCAGTCCGTGGTCCAACGACCCTGTCGTCGATCCGGCCGGCGAGCTGATCTACGTCCGCGACGAGGAGAGCGGCAAGTTCTGGACCGCGTCTCCTGCTCCGGGCGAGGCGCGCGAGTTCCGCATCGAGCATGGACGCGGGTTCACGCGGCTGCTGACCCGCATGGAAGGGCTGACGCAGGAGGCGAGCGTCGCCGTGCATCCGCAGGATCCGGTCAAAGTGACCGAGCTGCGGCTGCGCAACGACTCCGGCCGGCCGCGCCGGCTGTCGGCGACCGCCTATTGCGCCTGGGTGCTCGGCGTCAGCACGGGCGGCGTCCAGGCGATCGCCACGGAGTGGGACGCGGAGGCGGAGGCGCTGCTGGCCCGCAACGCTTACCAGGAGACGTTCCGCGATGCCGAGGCGTTCCTGCTGGTGACGGCGGACAGAGCGGGGGACGGCGGCATGCCGGCGGACTATACGGATGACCGCAGGGAATTCATCGGCCGCGGGCACGGGCCGTATTGTCCGGCGGGAATGGGCCGGGCCGCCCTCGGCGGGCGCGCGGGCGCGGCGGCGGACAGCTGCGGCGCCGTGCGGAGGGAGCTTGTGCTCGCTCCGGGCGAGGAACGGCGGATGTACGTCGTGCTCGGCGCGGGCGGAACGCGGGAAGAGGCGCTCGGCCTCGCGCGCAAATATGCATCGCCCGAAGCCTGCGCGGCCGTGCTGCCCGCCTCGGAGGCGCACTGGCGGGAGCTGCTCGGCGGCATCGAGGTGGAGACGCCGGACAAGGAAATGGACTTGCTGCTGAACGGCTGGCTGCTGTATCAGGCGCTGAGCTGCCGCGTCTGGGCCCGCACCGCCTTTTTCCAGGCGGGCGGCGCGTACGGCTTCCGCGACCAGCTGCAGGACTCGCTCTCGCTGCTCCATGCGCGGCCCGACCTGACGCGCCGGCAGCTGCTGCTCAACGCCTCGCATCAGTACCTGGAGGGGGACGTGCAGCACTGGTGGCATGAGGAGACGCACAAGGGCATCCGCACCAAGTACACCGACGATCTGCTCTGGCTGCCGTACGCGTCGGCGCGCTACGCCGTTTTCACCGACGACTGGGACGTCTTCGGGGAACGAGCCCCTTATCTGACGAGCGAGCCGCTCTCCGAGGAGGAGCATGAGCGCTACGAGGCGACCGTGCTTTCCGGCGAGGAGGGCACGCTTTACGAGCACTGCGTGCGCGCGATCGAGAAGGGGCTGACCGCCGGCCGCCACGGCATTCCGCTGATGGGCATCGGCGACTGGAACGACGGCATGAACTCGATCGGCGACGAGGGCAGGGGCGAGAGCGTGTGGCTCGGATGGTTCCTGTGCGTCGTGCTGGAAAAGTTCGCTCCGGTCTGCCTGCGGATGGGAGACGAGATCCGCGCGGCCCATTACCGCAAGGAGCGCGAGCGGATCATGGCGGCGATCAACGAGCATGCGTGGGACGGGGAATGGTACCGCCGCGCCTGCACCGACGAAGGCGTCTGGATCGGCACGAACGAAGCGCGGGAATGCCGGATCGACGCCATCGCCCAGTCCTGGTCCGTCATCTCCGGAGGCGCGCCTCCGGAGCGGGCGCGCAAGGCGATGGGATCGTTCGACCGGGAGCTCGTCGACCGCGGCCTCATGCTGGCGCGGCTGCTGACGCCGGCGTTCGACAAGACCGAGCCGACGCCGGGATATATCCAAGGCTATCCACCGGGACTGCGCGAGAACGGCGCCCAGTATACGCACGGCGTCATCTGGAGCATCGTCGCGTGGAGCGCGCTCGGCGAGGGCGGCAAGGCGGCGGAGCTGTTCCGCCTGCTCAATCCGGTCAGCCACGCCAAGTCTCCCGGCGACGTGCGCCGCTACGGCGGCGAGCCTTACGTCATGGCGGCGGACGTCTACACGACCGACACCTACGGCGGCAAAGCGGGCTGGACGTGGTACACCGGCGCTTCGGGCTGGATGTACCAGGCGGGGCTGGAGTGGATTCTTGGGCTCAGCCGCGAGGGACGCGAGCTGATCGTGCGTCCGCGCATTCCGGCGGAGTGGCCTTCCTATGCGATCCGCTACCGCATCGGAACGGCCCGGCTGGACATCCGCGTGCTCAATCCGCATCGCCTGAACGCCTCGGAGGCGGTCGTCGTCATGAACGGCGGGCAGCCGTCCGAAGCGTCCGCGGAGGCGCGGATTCCGCTTCCGGATGATGGCGGCCATCACCGCATCACCCTGGTGCTGGAGCGTCGCGTGACGGAATCTGACATCGACTCGATGCATAAATATTGAACATCGGTTCAAGGGTGAATGAACAACCTTGCAACGCCTTCAGGCGCTGCAGGGTTGTTTTTTCTTGATATGGCGCGTTTCGATTGCCATGCGAAAAGGAAAACGATCTTTCCGGTATACAAAAAAAGCGATGTATAAAGATGGATTTTTATTCATATTCGTCGTTTTTCTTTGACTAGTGATATTTTTCTTTACATAACCTCAACGAATATTTTATGATTTCTATGATTTTCGATTTTCCACTGTTGGTATAATGTCGAGGCAAGAAACAAAAAGGGAGGACTCATCACTTTATGAGATGGAAGCCGAAATGGAACAAACCGACCGCTTCCGTGCTGGCGGCATCCGTGCTGTCCGCGCAGGTTCTTGGCGGAGCCGTGCTGTTCACGGGAACGGCGGAGGCGGCTGCTGACGCGACGATCGATCTTCGCGTCTTGAGCACGACGGACATTCATACGAACGTCTACGGCTGGGATTATTTCAAAAACGCCGATTCGATCACGGTCGGACTGGACCGCGCCGCGACGCTGATCAATGAGAACCGCAATGGAAATACGCTGCTCGTGGACAATGGAGACTTGATTCAAGGCACGCCGTTTGGCACCTATATGGCCAAGCATTCGGACTTGAAGACGAATCCTCAGGCCATCCATCCGATGATGGCGGTCATGAACTATCTCAAGTACGATGCGGCAACGTTCGGCAATCATGAGTTCAACTACGGCCTCGACTTCCTCGACCGCACGGTGGCTGAAGGCGTCTACAAGAATCTCCCGGGCGCAGCCTTCCCTTACGTCAATGCCAACATCTACAAAGTTGACGGCGACAACGACAAATCCAACGATGAAAATGCCTTCGAGCCTTATGTCATCCTGGAAAAGAAAGTAAAAGACTCTAATAACAACGAGCAGACGATCAAGGTCGGCCTGATCGGCCTCGTCACGCCGCAGATCATGGAGTGGGACAAGGTCAACCTCGAAGGCAAGGTCTATACGGAAGACATCAGCACGACGGCGGCGAAATTCGCTCCGATCGTACGCGCGGCAGGCGCGGATGTCGTCATCGCCCTGGCGCATACGGGCTTCGATGCGACAGCTCCGGAAGGCGAAGGCGAAGAGAACGCGGTCAATGCCCTGACGAAAGTTCCCGGCATCGACGCCGTCACGTTCTCTCACTCCCATAAAGTATTCCCGGCGGCGACGGAAGCGGCGCTCGACGCCAGCTTCAAGGATCCGAGCACGGGCAAGCCTTTCAACACGGCTGCGGTCAAGGTTGACAACGTCAACGGCCATATCAACGGCACGCCTGCCGTGCAAGCCGGCTACGGCGGCAACAACATCGGCCTGATCGACCTCAAAGTCGTGCAGAGCGGCGGCAAATGGGTCGTCGACAAAGCGGCTTCCAAGACTTCGACGAAGTCGATCTTCAAAACGGTCGACAAGGTGAACTCCTCGACTGTTGCTCCTGACCTTCAGGTACAACAGCTCGCAGCGGCCGCCCACAACGCGACCATCGCCTACACAGGCGCGAAGCTCGGCACGACAAGCGCCGCGATGAACAGCTTCTTCGCGATGGTGCAGGACGATCCGACGGTCCAGGCCGTGACGGACGCTCAAAAATGGTACGTCCAGAACTACCTGACCGTGAACGACTCCGTCTACAAGGATCTGCCGATCCTGAGCGTCGGCGCGCCGTTCAAGGCGGGACGCAACGGTCCGGATGAATATACGGACATCGCTGCCGGCGATCTGACGATCCGCAGCGCGAGCGACCTGTATCTGTACGACAACACGCTCAAGGCGATCAAGGTCAAAGGCTCGGTCGTCAAGGAATGGCTGGAGATGAGCGCAGGCGCGTTCAACACGATCAGCCCCCGCAAGACGACGGCCCAGTCGCTGCTGAACCCGGCCTTCGCCGTGTACAACTTTGACGTCATCGACGGCGTGAACTACAAGTACGACGTCACCAAGCCGGCCAAGTACGACCCGAACGGCAAGCCGCTCAACCCGGGCTCCAGCCGCGTCACTGAACTGACGTACAACGGCCAGCCGCTTGACCCGAACCAGGACTTCATCGTCGTCACGAACAATTACCGCGCAAGCGGCGGCGGCAACTTCCCTGGCGTCAAAGGCGCTCAGCTGATCGTCGACTCCCAGGACGAGAACCGCCAGGTGCTGATGGACTATATCGTCGAAAAAGGAACGATCAATCCGACGGCAGACGGCAACTGGTCGCTGCAGCCGATCGAGGGCAACGTCAATGTGACGTTCACTTCGACGCCTAAAGCGGCAACTGCCCTGAGCCAGGGCATTACCTACACGGAAACGAACAATGACAAAGGCTTCGGCATCTTCAAGCTGGAGAAGCTGAAGAAGCCGTTCGTGCAGGCGACTTCCGACGTGGAGGTCCACCTGCTCGGCATCAATGACCTGCACGGCCAGCTGGATACCGAATCTCTGGTCAGCAGCAAGCCTGCGGGCACGGCCGCCATCCTGGCGACCTACCTCAAGGAAGCCCGCGCGAAATACGCGGCGGAAGGCAAGCCGACGATTCTGTTCCATAACGGCGACTCCGTCGGCGCATCCGCTCCGGTATCGTCGCTGGAGCGCGACAAGCCGACGCTGGAATGGCTGAACATGATGCAATTCGACATCGGCTCTCTGGGCAACCATGAGTTCGACCAAGGCGTCGACGCTCTGAAGGCGCAGCTGTATGGCGGCCAAGATCCGAAGAATAAAAATGTCGTGCATGGCGGCGTCGACTTCGACTACGTCAACGGCAACGTCATCGTCACGGAAACGGGCAAGACGCTGATCGAGCCTTACGTCGTGAAAGAAGTCGGCGGCGTCAAGATCGGCTTCATCGGCCTCGTTACGAAATCTACGCCGAACAAGGTCGCTCCGTCCGGAACGGAAGGCGTGCGCTTCATGGAAGCATCCGAGGAAGTAAAAGCAGTCAACGCCTATGCCAAAGCGCTGCAAGACCAAGGCGTACAGACGATCGTCGTGCTGGCGCATGATCCGGCCAAAACGACCTTTGTGGACGGGAAGGCGACCGTGACGGTCGGAGAAGCCGTCGATCTGGCGAAGGCGCTGCCGGCCGACTCCCCGATCGACGTCATCGTCGCCGGCGACGACCATGCTCTCGCCAACCAGGAAGTCAACGGCAAGCTGATCGTCCAAGCTTATTCCTACGGTACGGCGTACGAAGACATCAAGCTCGTCATCGATGCCAAGACGGGCGATGTCAAAGAAAAATCCGCTGTCGTCTCGACAACGTTCCACGCCGGCAAGACGCCGGATGCGGATACGGTCGCGCTCGTCAATAAATACCTGGATCTGCATCCGGAGCTGACCAAGCCGGTCGGCACGACGGACGGCTCCATCGTCCGTACGGACGCGTACAACAATGAAGCGCCGCTGGGCAACCTGATCGCAGACGCCATGCGCCACGCCGACTTCGGCGACGGCAAGAGCGCAGCGGACTTCGCCTTCATGAATCCGGGCGGCATCCGCGCCGACCTGCCGAAAGGCGACGTGAAGTTCGGCGACCTGGCGAAAGTCCAGCCGTTCGGCAATACGCTCGTCAAGCTGACGCTTACGGGCGCTCAAGTGAAGAAGCTGCTGGAGCAGCAATGGGGTACGAACCAGGACGGCTCCGCCAATACGAAGACGCTGCAGATTTCCGGCCTCAAGTATACGGCTCTGATGTACAAGCCTGTCGCCGAGCGAGTCGATAGCCTGACTCTGACGGACGGCACGCCGATCGAGGACGGCAAGGAATATACGGCTGTCGTCAACAACTTCATGGCTGCCGGCGGCGACAACTACAAAGTGCTGACCGAAGCCAAATCGTCTGTACCGGGTCCAATCGACCTGGACGAGTTCTACAACTATATCGTGAAGACATTCAAAGGCGGCCAAATCACCGCCAAGATCGAAGGACGCATCACGAACGTGAAGGAAGCGACTTCGACGCCGACGCCATGGAATCCGTCCGCGACGCCGACGCCTACGGCAAGCCCGTCCGCTTCTCCAAGCGCGACGCCGGCTCCGAGCGCGACGCCGGCACCATCGGCTACGCCTGCACCTAGCGCGGCTCCTGAGTTCGGCGATATCGCCAAGTACACTTGGGCTGTCGCTGCGATCCAGAAGCTGGCTGCTCTGGGCATCATCAACGGCATGGGCGACGGCAAGTTCGCTCCAGCCGAAGAAGTGACGCGCGCTCAGTTCATCGCGATGATCGCACGCGCTCTGCAGCTTGACCTTACCTCCTCCTCGACGTCCTTCAACGACGTCAAGTCGGATGCATGGTACGGCAGCTACATCGCCGCGGCCGTCCAGGCCGGCCTCGTTCAAGGCAGCGGCAACGGCAAGTTCGAGCCGAACCGCGACATTACCCGCGAGGAGATGGCGATCATGGTCGCCAATGCCCTCAAGTATGCGGGCAAAGAGCAGCCGGTCGACAAGGACGCTCTGTCCGCATTCAAAGACAAGGCGAAAATCGGCTCTTACGCTCAGAACGCTGTCGCTCAGCTGGTTAAATCCGGCATCCTGAACGGCATGGGCGATGGAACCTTCGCGCCGAAAGGCATGGCAACCCGCGCTCAAGCGGCCGTCATCCTCGACCGCGTGCTGGGTCAAGTCTCCTAATCGAGCTTCATTCCGCAACAAAAAAAGCTCCGTCCCCCTTCGGGTGGGACGGAGCTTTTTTTGTCTGCTGTCCGGCGAGCCGGACCAGTCCAGGGAGCGCGACTCGCCGCATTCCGGCAAAGCAGCGGAGGCGGGCTACTGCCGCTCTCCGAGCCGAGCCTGCCGCTCCGAGCCGAGCGTGCTGCTCCGCGAGCCGAGCGTGCTGCTCTCCGAGCTGCGCCTGCTACTCCGCGGGCTGCGGCTGTCCGTCTCCATCCGGCGCGTAGCGCCGCATCAGCGCAGCCGTCTCGTGGTCGAACGGACAGCCGCGCCGCTCGAGCTGGCCTGCTACGGCTTCCCGCTTGGGCTCGGTCAGGTTCTGGCCGAACTTGAACTTGGCGCTGATGTGCTCGACATTCAGGCGGATGACCGCCACGCCCTTCAGATTGCCCCGATAGCGCGCGTCGTCCGCTCGGATCGGCTCATGCCCGCCTTCCGGCTGGAGCTTGGCCATCATCGCCTGCAGCGCATCCGCCTTCTCTTCCAGATCCTCGACAAGCGACGCCGTGCCCCGCAGCAGGACGGACTTGAAATAGGCTGTCGCCGGGCAAGCGAGCTCCGGATCCTCAAAGTAAGACGGGATCAGCGCATATTCCCGGGCGACGCAAAAGGAGACCTGCTCGTTTGCCTTCAGGCTCTTGATTTTTTCGCCGGCGCGGCTGCCGTGGAAGTAGAGCGAGCCGTTCCGGTACACAAAGTTCAGCGGCGTAATGCCGGGCGTTCCGTCGGGACGGACCGACGCCAGGAACCCGAAGCTCATCTCCTGCAAGAAGGCTTCCAGCTCCGCCTGGTCGCGGCTTTGATCGAATTCTTTTCTTCTCATCTTGTCTCTTCCTCTCCCGGCAGCGGTGAATTTCCTCTGCCCTCTGCTGCTAAAGGTAAGGGAAAAGTGGCAAATGGAAAAGATCCGGTTTATAGTAAATTCATTAGACCACTTTGCCGCGGGAAGGATGAGGCGCATGGAACCGAGGCTTGCCTACGAGCGGCTGCTGGAAGAAGGAAGAAGCAAGCGCGAGGCTCTGTATGAATCGCTGAAGGCGCAGATTCTGGACGGAGGATCGGCCAGCGGCGAACGTCTGCCTAGCACGCGCCGCATGGCGGAGCTGTACGGCCTCTCCCGCGGCACGGTCAGCCAGGTGTACGACATGCTGCGGGCGGAAGGTTATGTGGATGCCGAGCAAGGCAGCGGCACCTATGCCGCCTACGAGGCCGGCGTCCTGCGGCAAGGCCAGGAGCGCGAGCAGGAGCCGATCGGGCCGCAAGCCCGCTCATGCGGCAGCGATTGGTTCAAGCGGCTCGAGGCGGCTTCGCCGGCCGCTTTGCCCGATGCGGCGGACAGCCTCGAGGCTGCCGCGCAGCGGTTCGCGTCGGGCCGGACGGACTTTCGGCTGTTCCCGGCCGGCGAATGGAAGCAGGCGCTCTATGCGGCGGTCCGACAGTCGCTGGAGCGGCCGCTGGAGGATGGAGGCCGTGAGCTGGCGCCGGCGGGCAGCCCGGAGCTGAGGGAGGCGATCGCGGCGCTGCTGAGGCGTGAGCGGGGCATCCATGCGGATCCGGCGAACATCGTCGTGACGAGCGGCTCCAAGCAGGCGCTGGCGCTGCTGCTGCAGACGCTGATCGGTCCGGGAGAGCGCTTCGTCATGGAGAATCCGGGGTATGGCGGCATCCGGGAAGCGGCGCTCGCGGCCGGCGCGGAGGTGCTGGGCGCAAAGGTCGACGAGCTCGGAATCGTGCCGGATGATTGGGACGCGGCGCTGGCCGCCGTGACGCCGAACCGCCAGTTCCCGACCGGCGCAGTGCTGCCCGCTTCGCGGCGAGCGGAGCTGCTGGCCTGGGCCGAGCGAAGAGGGGCGCTGCTGCTGGAGGACGACTACGACGGCGAGTTCCGCTACACCGGCAGGCCGGGCGAGCCGCTCAAGGCGATGGACGCCCAGGGGCGCGTCGTCTATCTCGGCAGCTTTTCCAGGACCATGTACAGCGGGCTGCGGATCGGCTACGCGGTCGCGCCTCCGTGGCTCGTGTCGCGGCTCGTCCGCGCCAAGTCGTTCTACGAGCCGTATTCGTCCGGGCAGCTCGAGCAGCTCGCGCTGGCGCGCTTTCTTCAGGAAGGACGCTACGCCCGCCATCTGGGGCGCATCCGCAGGCAGTACCGGCGGAGGCTGTCGGCGCTGCACGCAGGGCTGGCGTCGCTGTCGGGGCAGCCGTTCCGCTGGTCGCCGGCTCATGCCGGGTTGCATCAGTATGCGGCGTGGACGGCGGGAGAGGATCGCTACGAGCGGCTGCTGCGGCTGGCGCAGGAGCGGAAGATCGGATGGAGCGACGGCCGCAAGTACTGGACTGCGCAGCCGGGCGAGACGAAGCGTCCCGAGCCGGGCGCTTTGTTCGGCTTCGCCCATTTGACGGAGGAGGAGATCGGGGAGGGCATGAAGCGGCTGGCGGAGGCGTGGCGGTCGGCAAAGCGGGAATAAAAAAAACAGCCGGCTCAAGGAGCCAGCTGTCCGAGACGTTCGCCCATGCGGACCTTGAGGCCGACGGCCAGGTCCTCGCGAGGGATGAAGCTGTCGTCCTGGAACAGCAGGACGACGGTGGAGCCGAACTCGAAGTAGGCGAGCTCGTCTCCTTTGACCGCTTTGGAGCGCTGAGGCTCCGCATAGCGGATGCTGCTGACGTTGAGCGCGCCGACTTTGACGATGGCGAGCTCCCGAGAGCCATGGGTCAAATACGTGACGAGGCGTTCGTTGCGGCTGAGCACTCTCTTCATGCGCGTGAGGCCGAACTCGTTGACCGGATAGACACGTCCCGGCAGATGCTCGCGCTCGATGATCGAGCCGTCGACCGGCACATGGATCCGGTGGTAGTCGGTCGGGCTGAGATAAAGCACGATGTAGTAGCCGTCGCGGTAGTTTTCAAGGCGCGGGGAGCCGCCGAGCAGCTCCTCGACCGTATAGTCCTGGCCCTTGATGCCGAGCATCGTGCCGTCCTCGATCGGACCGGCCCCCGTCACGAGCGCGTCGACGGGACTGGCGACAGCGTCGGCTGCCGGATCGATCGTCCGCATGCCGGGCTTCAGGCGCCGGGTGAAAAATTCGTTCAGCGTCGCATAGTCGCGCAGAGCCTTCTCGGCTTCCTCGACGCGTATGCCGTAAGTGCGGGCAAAGCGGGGGATGAAGCCCCGGCTGGCTCGGGATTTGGCAAGCCTGCCCGTCGTGCGGGAGAGCCATTTGCGAGAGCCAAGCTCCGTCAAATGTCGGAAGAACCAGGTCCACATGCCTCCGAAGTCACGTCCTTTCGCGGCCGTCTGCTGCGGAGCAAGGAAAGGCGTTCCTCTCTCTCGCATAGGCCATCCCGACTAGTTTGCCATAATTGAAGAGAAGAATCAATGAGCCTCTCCGGCAAGGTCGGGTGCAAAGCGCGCGAGGCTCTAGGCGCTGCCCCATCTTCTCCAGGCTTGGAGCAGGCAGGACAGCACGAGCAGGCCCGCGAGCGCCCAAGCGAGCGTCGACGAAGAGGAGGCAAGCTCGCTTTTGGTCGCGATGCCGCTCAGCGCCCAGGCCTGGACGAGCCCGAAGAACGGATCGCGGTAGAGGAAGCCGATGACGAGTCCGACGATGGCGGCGGCGAGCATCCCGATCGTCAGCCAGGCCGTGTCGCCGAGGCCGAAGCCATCCCATCCGGCATCGTACAGCAGCACGGTCACGTTGACGATCGTCGCGACCGAAATCCAGCCGAGATAGAGGCTGAACGGCAGCTGCACGAGCAGCGCCTCTCCGGCTGGAGCTTTCGGGCCGCCGGCCCGCTGCGTGCGGTGATAAAGGACGATCAGCGTGACGAGCAGCAGCAGCATGATGACGACGCTGAGGCCGAGCTGCTCGTATTGCCAGGCGACGATCCAGGCGGAGTTGGCCAGCCCGTTCAGCACGAACCACAGGCCGATGCGCTTCACCGATTCGCGCGAGGCGCCGGCGGACGTCCACTGGTAGACGATGAAGCCGGCGAGCAGCGCGTAGATGACGCTCCAGATCGAGAATACATAGCCCGGAGGCGTGATGAGCACGGGATATTGGTCCGACAGCTCGCTGGTCGTCTTGCCGCCGAGCGGCAGCAGCGTCGCCAGCGCGTTCATGACGATCATCAGGATGTAGGCGGCCGTGTTGGCGGCGCGCAGCCAGACGGGGGTGGCGGCGCTGCGGGCAGAGATGGCGTTCATGGACATCCTCCTTGTAGCCGATGCTTCCATCGACATCGTTTTTTTAACTGTCGGGTATATATTCACCGAAGAGGGCATGGATCAACCAGCCCAGTCGGACCTCGGTCGCGCTAGAGCTAGCGCTGCTCTCGGCGCAGACTCGCAGCGGCGGCTGTCCCTCCATGACGCTTGACCCTCACGCGTCCGCGTCCGCTCGAATAGCTTAATCTAGCTGACATCTATCGAATGGAGATAGAGCAAGGAGAGAGGTTCGTGTCGAAGCAGAAGGTCGCGTTCGTGACGCCGGGGTCGTTCCCGATCCCCTCGGCAGGCAGCAGCTCGGTCGAGCGCGTCGTGGAGAAAATGGTGCCGTGGCTCGCGGCCGACGTCGAGCCGGTCATCTACGGCCGCAGCGCGAAAGGGCTGGCCCGCATCGGGAAGGTCGGCGGCGTCCGCTGCGTCCGCTATCCGGCGCAGGACAAGGGCGCTTACGTGCGGGCGGTAAGCGCCTCGGCGCGCCGGCTCGGACCGGATCTGATCGAGGTGGAGAACCGGCCGGGCTACGTGCTGACGCTCGGCAGGCGGCATCCGGCGACACGGATCTGGCTGAACCTGCACTCGACCTCGTTCATCGGCGCGGACGCGATAGCCCGGGAGCGGCTTCGCGCAAGCTTCCGCAGAGCGGAGCGCATCATCGTCAACAGCGAGTTCCTGCGGGACGAGGTGGTGCGCCGCGTGCCGGAGGCGGCGGCCAAGGTGCGCGTCGTGCACATCGGCGTCGATGCGGAGCGCTTCCTGTCGCGCTGGGAGCCGGAGGGAGCGGCGCGGCGCGAGCGGCTGCGGCAGGCACGGGGCTGGCAAGGGCGGGACGTCGTGCTGTTCATGGGAAGGGTCATCCCGCTCAAAGGCGTCCATCACCTGCTGCGGGTGCTGCCCCGCCTAATCGCCGAGCATCCGAGCGTGCTGCTTGTCGTCGTCGGCAGCCCGTTCTACGGCTCGCATCGGACGACTCGCTACAGCCGCATGCTGCAGCGGCTCGGGCGCCGCCTGCGCGGGCATGTGCAGTTCGTGCCGTACGTGCCGCATGATGCGGTGCCCGACTGGTTCCTGGCGGCGGATATGGCCGCCGTGCCTTCCGGCGCGCGCGAGGCGTTCGGCCTCGTCAATGTCGAGGCAATGGCCAGCGGCATCCCCGTCGTCGCCTCGCGCGCGGGCGGGATGCGCGAGATCGTCGTCGACGGCGAGACGGGGTATCTCGCCGATCCGGCGCGGATCGAGCAGGAGCTGGGCGACCGGCTGCTCGAGCTGCTGCGCGATGGCCATCTGCGGGAGCGGATGGGCCGAGCGAGCCGGGCGCGGGTGGAGCAGAGCTTCACCTGGCAGGCGACGGCCCGGCGCTGGCTGGAGGTGCTGGCCGAAACGGCGAAGCGGCCCTGAGCGAGCGGGGAGCGAGGCGGCCGCAACGGCTGAACGCGAAGCCGCGGACCAGGGCGGAACGGGTTGTACCGTTACAGCATACCGCCGGCAAGGCAAAAAAAGACCGCATCTCCTTCATTCGGAGATGCGGTCTTTGGCGTCCAAGCCTTTGCGCCTGCGGCTGTTAGTTGCCGGCGCGGATGTTCTTCACCGTTCTTTTTTCAAGGGAGAAATCCGAATAAATCCGATCCCCGCCAGATCCGGTCGGGCACTGAGGCAGCAGGCCGACCTTCACGGTCTCCTCCACGGGCAGGCTGAAATACCTCATCATGAAAAACCGGATGCCGTCGAGCGAATAATGAAACGCGAAGGATGGGCCGGTGCGGGCCACCTGCAGCCAGACGGAGTTCCCCTCGATGTCGCAGCCGTTCGCATCGTCCGATATCGAATTCGTGACGACGCTGACGACGGCATGCGTGCCGAAGTCCGTCAGCTCGAAGCAGGCCTTCGCCCAAACGTCCAGATCCTTCATGACCATGATCGAGGCGGAGTCGTATTGACTTGTAAAGTCATGTTCCACCTTGACGCGCATGACGAAATCACCGGCAACCTCAGTGTAGTAGAAAGGCGCGTTGAGAAGGCTCTCGGGCAGCGTTCCTTCTTCCGACTCCGTGCCATGGGGACAAAAGAAGTCGGTTTTTTCCGGCGCATGCAGGATGATCCGGTCCGAATTGAATTGAACGCGGCTTTCATTCAGCCAGCTGAACGTCTCTAAAGCGGATTGGTTCAACGAAATCCCTCCTTGTATAGATTTATATTAACAGGAATTTTTATCTAGGACGAGGCCGGAATTTGGATAATTTCGGAAGGCGGGAGGAAAACAATTCTGATCACGGAATCGTCATGGAAAAGAAGGCGAGCTTGGGAGGGAATCGGAATGGTTAGAGCGATTGTATTTGACGTGGACGGTACTCTGATCGATACGGAGGATGCCGTGCTGAAGTCTCTTCAGCAGGCTCTTCTTGAGGTTCAAGGCCGGTCTCGTTCCCTTGACGAGATTCGTTTTGTCCTCGGAATTCCCGGTGCGAGAGCTTTGCCGAAATTAGGCATCGCGCCCGAGGACGTGGATCGGGTGAATGAAAGATGGAATGTCTTCATGAAGGATCATTTTGATTCCATCTCGATTTTTCCGGGAATCATGGACGTGCTGAAGCTGCTCAAGGAAAAAGAAGTATCGACAGGAATCGTGACGTCCAAAACTCGTCAGGAACTGGAGCATGACTTCGTTCCGTTCGGAATGATGGATGATTTGTCTCAAGTCGTGTCCGCCGATGATACGGTCTGAGTCCGTTCGCCGCTTCCTTTCCGGGAGCCGGCTTTTTTGCGCCTCGCGACACCATGACGTCCGAATCGGAAAACAGACCGGCCTGGAGAACATCTTCTGGCCATTCAGCGATCTATTGAAAAAATGTTTGCTCGGGCCTACAATGAATAATCAAGCAAAGCGATCCACAGGCACGGCATCGCGAAGAACGATAAAAATCCTAATCGGAGAGGAAGAATTGGCACGGTGAATCCCACTTTTTCATTAGGCCTTCATGTCGATACGATCTTCATGCTGGAGAAGTTTTATCTGGACCTTAATCTTAGCAGCAATTCCCCGTCCATCCTCATGCAGGAGATTTCAACGAAATATAATATCCCGATCGACAGCTTCGAGGATGAGACGACAAGCCTAACTTCAGCCTACGAAAAGGCTAAAAAAGGGTTTTTGAACGACTACGAAGCTCCTTCATTCGTGTCGGACTTCAATCAATTTTTTTACGTGGAGTCGCCCGCTGATTTCTCTCCTGCTTTCTATTTGTATCTTTTTGCTCAAGCAGGCAACCCATTTTCGGATGGAGAGCAGTTTGACCAGGTAGAACTTGAAAAACGCAAATTCGTCATTTCGCAGGTCATATCGGACGACTTCGATAACTTCAAGCCGCTCAACAGCGTCCACGATATCGTGGAGTACCTGCGCAGGTTCCCGACCTCCAATCACAAACGCTGGATAAGCATCCTCCTCCTCCATTATGCAAAGCAGATCACGGATCAATTGCTTGAGTTGATCGCCAGGGTTGAAGGCGAGTACATGAATCATGAAGAGCTCTACCGTCGTTACTCCGGGATCGACATCCACTCGGACAGTTGCAACCAACTCGTCTCCAGCATTCTTGGCGATACGAAAGACAAAGAAGTGATTCGAATTCCTTCCGTCACTTGTTTTAATGCTGTCAAGCTATTCGATGACGAGTACTCCAACCGCATCTATGTGTTCATTGGGGTCCTGTATGACAGGATAGGCGATCTGATCAAGATGTTCGGCAACAATGACAAATTGATCGTCAGCCAACTTAAGGCGATCGGGGAAAATAACCGGATCGGCATCTTGCGCGAACTGAAGAAGGGGCCGATGTGTGGAAAGGATATCGCTTCTCTATTAAATCTTACTCCGGCGACGGTCTCCCATCATATGAATAACCTGGTCAACGAAGGACTGGTCAATGTATATAAGGATGGAACGCGGATCGACTATAAAGTAAACCACGAAGTCGTCCAAAACCTGCTTGAGTCCCTGAGACGAGTATTCTTCTGAAGCTATATTTCCGCCGGGCGTTTCCTCTGTTTGCAATTCGCGACATCTTATTCATCTGCTTGCTCTCCTTGAATATCGACATTCTACTAGAAGCATCGCAGGATGTTTCTTTTCATGCTCATTTGTTAGACCGTTGTCTAATGATAAATTAGAAACATATTGAACTATAGGGAGGTCGATGCTATACTTTCCTAAACTAAATAGGAGGTGCTGGCACAATGTCTGACGCTAGATGGAAGAGATCATTGTTTTCCCTTTTTGCTCTTCTGCTTCTTCCCTTTCAATCGTTGACTTATGCAAGCCACGTGAGATTATCTGACTCCAAAAGTCTTGTCCTCACAGCGGAACTGAGCAAGCCCGATCTTGATCTTTCTCATTTGGCTGAGCAAGCAGCCAAGATAGAGGGAATGCTCGACCCGAATGAGCAAGTTAAAGTTATTGTCAAGCTGAAGCAGAAGTCGCTGATCGACCAGTACTCCCTGTCAAGCACAGAGCTGTCGCCATCGCAATACATCCAGAGCGATGCAGCGCAGCGAGAGAAGGACTTGATGGCGAACGAGCAGAAAATAGTGAAGAGCGCGATTGCCAGCAAAATCGCCGGCGCCTCGTTCGTCGACTCTGTCCAGTACACAGTCGCTCTGAACGGCTTCTCCGTTGAATTGCCTCGCAAGTCAATTGAAAACGTGATGCGGGTCGAAGGCGTGAGTTCCGTTTTTGAGGTGGCCACTTATGCGCTGCCCGACACGACCGCCTACGTCTCTCCGTCCCTGCAGGATGCCTACAGTTCAGGCATGATCGGCGCTGATCTGGTCCATTCCACCGGCTATACGGGAAAAAACACCGTTGTCGCTATTCTCGACAGCGGGCTGGACACAGAGCATGAAGCCTTCAAAACAATGCCCGATGCTTCGTCGCTGAAGTATTCGAGAGACAAGATTGCCGAGCTCATCAGCGGCAAGGTTCTGCAAGCCTCGAAGCTGGCTGACATTGGCGGCAACAAGACCTATGTCAGCGACAAAGTTCCATTCGCATTCGACTATGCGAACAAGGATACGAATGTTCGCGGCGGGATGGATCACGGCACTCACGTGGCCGGCATTATCGCCGGAAACAATACGGCCAGCCAGACTGACCCCAGCAAGGCTTTCAAGGGAGTCGCTCCAGATGCCCAGCTGATGATGATGAAGGTATTCTCGGATGGGAACGGCTCTACCTCGGATGACATCATCCTCGAAGGCCTTGAGGACGCCATCGCCCTCGGAGCCGACACAATCAATATGAGCCTTGGCGCAGCGGCAGGCTTCCGCTCGACCGGCGATCAGGATATGGACGATGTTTACTCCAGTGTCATCGCCGCCGGCATCAATTTGGACATCGCTGCCGGCAATGACAGCTCGTCTTCGGTCTCCAACACGACCGGCCTCAATCTGAATACGGCCGATAATCCGGACACCGCAATCGTCGGCAGTCCATCCACAGTCCGTTCCGCTCTGTCCGTAGCAAGCTCGGAAAACGTCATGTTCTCGTCCAAATATATGGTTGTCGGCGTAACTGACGCCACATACGGGACTGAAGGCGAAGCGAGCGTCACCTTGGCAACCTACATCGGCGGCGTGAAGATTCCCTATGCCGATGTCGTGAATGCCAATACGAATGCTCAGCTCCCGATTACGAATACGTTCAACGACAAGAAGCTGGACTATGTCGTCTTGGATAAGTTTGGATCCATGGAAGACTATCAGGGCGTGGATGTAAAGGGAAAAGCTGTGGTCATCAATCGGGGTGGCGGCAAGGAGCTTACCTTTGAGCAAAAGGCCGTGAACGCGAAAGCGGCCGGAGCCGTTGCTGTCATTGTCGTGAATAATGAACCCGGAGCGATCGTTACTCCTGCTGTAATGAACAGCAATATCATCCCCCTTGTCGGGGTAGCGCAGAACGCCGGGGAAGTTCTGGCGAATGCAAATCCCATGACGATATACCTCTCCAAAACCAATGAATCCATCATCGAGAACCCAGGCGGTGGATTGATCTCATCCTTCTCGTCGATCGGTCCGTCTCCCGATCTGAAGATCAAGCCGGAGATCACCGCTCCAGGAGGAAATATCTATTCCAGCATGAATGGCAACAAATATCAGCTTATGAGCGGCACGTCCATGGCAACGCCGCATCTGGCCGGCGTATCGGCGTTGATCCGCCAATATTTAAACGAGAATCCGCAGTTCAGCGACCTCAGCTCCGAGGGAAAGGCGAAGCTGATCACCAATCTTGAGATGAGCACGGCGTCTCCAATCAAGAATGCTTCCGGTGACTATTATCCGGTCCGACAGCAAGGTGCCGGACTGGTCAATGTCTTCAAGGCAGTCCATTCTCCCGCTTACCTAACCGTCGACGGGGAGCGCCCCAAGGCAGAGGTGGGCGAGAGCGAGAACGGAATCTATTCGATTCATTTCACGGTGAACAATACGTCGGATCGTACGGTGACCTACGCCGTATATTCAACTGCGCTGACCGGCAAGGTGAAAAGTGGCATCTACCTCGATACGGCTCCGAGAACGCTTCGGACCGAGGAGATCGTCGTCAGCGGCGACCAGACGGTCACCGTTCCGCCGCATGGCAAGAAGGACGTATCCCTAACGCTTGCGCTATCCGATACTGTCAAACAAGAGCTTCAGCAGCAATTCAAAAATGGCATCTATGTGGAAGGCTTCGTCCAGCTAGAGAGCCAGGAAGAGCAGGGAATCAACCTTTCGTTGCCGTTTCTTGGCTATTACGGCGACTGGGATCAGCCGGCGATCTTTGACCTTCCCCCGTATGCCGGAATGCCGATGTCTCCTGCCTACACCGCTCTGATCAATCAAGACATCTATGGTCTGGTAGGACGGCTGCTGGGCGAGAACCAGGCGGCTACTCCCAAAACGTTTACGGACAAGCTGGCCTTCTCCACGGTTCTAGCCGACGGCGGCCGATTATCCTCTCGGATCAGCCTGCTTCGAAATGCGGAGAACATGAACTTCTCCGTAACCAGTGAGGACGGGAAAACCGAATACTGGCACGAAGAATATGGATCTGCCCGCAAAACCTATTTTTACGCCAACGGCGGCAGCTTCACGACGACCTCTCCCAAGAACGCTTGGGATGGGAAAGACAAAAACGGCAAGCCGGTTCCGGAAAATACGAAGCTGAATTACACCATTAAGGCTACGATAGCGGGCGGTACTACGATCCAGAAGCTGGTCCTTCCCTTCACGATCGACAACACTGCCCCCTCGATCACAAGCGCGACGACCTACGCCGAAAATGGCAAGACCTATCTGGAATTGAATGTTGCCGATAATCAGAATATCAAGTATCTCATGTTCACCGACACCTCGGGACATATTTACGCTCTCGACAATTACATTCCGGAGCAAGACGGGTCAGACATCACGGTGAGGGTGGACATCAGCAACCTAGCCGAATACATGCAGGGCAAAGGCTACAATCCTGGAAAAATCGCTATTTATACGTACGATTATGCTTCCAATTACAGTATTGATTATGTCGAATTCGGTCCGCAAACCATTGTCATGGACCCGGCGCAGAGCGTGAAATCGGGTGCCGCCGTCAAGCTTCACGCCACGGTGAAGCCAGATAAATTCAGCAACAATCCGGTCTTCTGGTCCGTGGATGACGAAGCAGTCGGAACGATCGGCCAGGACGGAACATTTGCCGCCAAGTCGAAGGGGATCGCTGTCGTTACCGCTATGACCGGCACTGGCCTCAAAGCGACAACAAAGCTGTATGTCGATACCGAGCTGCCGGATGGGACAGGAATGACAGAGACGGATGAAAATTTAACCCCGCCCAACTATATCAACGACAGCCAGCACGGCAATTTGTCCGTAGCGGGCAATCATGCCCAGATTGTCGCCAATCTGAACGAAGTGTTTCGAGCTGACGGCCTTGATTATCGGGTAACCGGCCATCACGAGGTGCAGCTGATCGCAGATCAGACGGTAGACCCTACATCCTTTGTGGCTCGTTATCCCGACAAAAAGGGAGAAATCATCCTGCCGAAAGCCATCGAGCATGGCGGGGAGGAATACAGCCTTACCTCCATCGGATACCGCGCTTTCTACTTTGCCTCGAATGTAGAGCGTGTCATCGTTCCCGACGGAGTCAAGATCATCGGGGAACAAGCCTTCAACTCTGCCTTCAAGCTGACCAAGGTCATTCTTCCCGATTCCGTAGAGCGAATCGATGACGAGGCTTTCTCCTGGCTGGGCAACGCAGAGATCAACATTCCAAAGAATGTAAAATTCATCGGCCGCTATGCCTTCGCCGGCAATCAGAAGCTGAAGGAAGTCATCCTCAATCCTGGTTTTCAGGAGCTCGGCTATAGCGCGCTTGGGATGACTTCGGTGACCAAGGTGCATCTGCCTGACGGAGTCAAGGGCATTGGAGAAAATGCTTTTATCAACACGTCCAAGTTGAGCGAAATCCGGTTGCCCGGCGACTTGAAACGAATTCCGAGGGCAGCTTTCTACGGCTCCGGAATTACGAGCATTGAGCTGCCGCAAGGGCTTGAAGCTATCGGACCTAGCGCCTTCCAATTATCCAAGCTGACCTCCGTGACCATTCCGTCTACGGTTACCCGAATTGAAGCTTTTGCTTATTCGGATCTCAATGCGAAACTGGCGGATGTCATCATTCCCGATTCCGTGCAGGTAATGGGGGAGAAAGCCTTCAGGGGACTGACCTCCAAATCGATTCTGGTTGGAGCCAACGCCTTGCGGATTGACCGGGATGCCTTCATCGGCGCGAAGACGAATGTGATCGCCGCCAATAAAACGGTGGCACGGCAAATACGCCGTAGCAATTACTCGGCTTCCATTACCGTCGGCGGTTCCGAATTCGCTGATTATGTTCCGGGGCTGTTCCTGGCGGATGGCATCCTCTACCGCCCGACCAGCGACACGACGGCCGAGGTCCAAGCGCTTGACAACAAGACGGTATCGGAGCTGTTCATTCCAGAGCAAGCAACCGACAGCGGAAACAATTTGACGTATACCGTAACCTCTATCGCGGCATTTCTGACCAAGGGCGTTCCGACTTTGACCAAGATCGTGCTTCCGGATACGATTGAAATCATCGGGGAGCGCGCCTTTGATCAGAATCTGTACCTGAAGAGCTTCAACTATCCGAAAAAGCTGAAAGAAGTGGGCTTCCAGGCGCTCGGTTATTCCGGCCAGCAAGAGCCCGGCTATAATGGGGGCGTCGATCTGGAAATTCCCCAATCCATCGAATGGGCTGACGACAGCGGCTTTGCCGGCATCAAAGAAACGGAAATTACGGTTCCTGCCGGTCCGACCTTCGTGAATGAGTATCAGTTCGCCGCTATGAACAACCTGAAGAAAATCGTCATGGGGAACTCGATTACGGCGATCAACCGCGGCGGCTTCTCGGGAGCAAAAGCATTGACTTCGGTCGACCTGCCCGATTCATTGGTCTACATTGGGGATGAGGCTTTCTCCAACAGCGGCTTGACCTCCGTCGCCATCCCGAATTCCGTTCGCTATTTAGGCTCTAGGGCTTTCAATCAAGTCAAGGAAGCCAGACTCGGCGGCTCGGTCGATGCGTTCGGATGGAGAACCTTCTCCAACGATGCGCAGCTCTCCGTTGTCCTGAACTCGCAACGGGAAGACCTTGTCAAGTTCAATACACTGGAGCGGCTCCCGGCTCTGAAATGGGACGGAAGCACGACCATTCCGACTCTGGACAGCTCCATCGTACCGGCAGAAGCAGTGGCGACCATCACGACCGATCGCTCGACGAGAGCTGAGCTTAATCCGAACCACGCTCAGGTTTCCACCTCGATCTATGGCAAGCTGATCGTAGACGGCAGCCTGATCATTCCAGAAGATGAAGTGTTATTCTTGTCCGGCGACCTGGTCGTAAATGGAAAAGTCACGGGTAAAGGAACGATCCGGTATGCCGAAGGGGCAACCTTCGACAAATCCAGAATCGACCCCACGGTTACTGTGATCTCAGATGAGGAAGCCAACAATCCTCATATTCCGACGCCGACGCCATCGCCGACACCGACACCGTCATCGACACCGTCATCAACACCGACGCCGTCACCGGCTCCGTCCGATCCGGGCATTCCGACGGCCTCGCCGGCTCCAAGCGTGCAACCGTCTCCGGTCATTTCGAATACAGAACATGCAATCAGAAGCACCGAAACCGTTCAGGACGGCATGATGATGGTCACCGTCACGGACGCCGATCTGACGGCAGCCATTGCTTCCGCTGGAAATTCCATTGAATCCTTGGTTATCTCGACCAACAAGGAGCAGGCCAAGCTTGTATTGACAGGCCGGCAAGTCGAACTGCTCTCAGCCTTGCCGAAGAAGAGCACGGTTGTCTTCAGCGCTGGCGGATCGTCCGTTGTTCTGCCGCTGTCTCTGATGAGCCTCGCTCCCTCCAATTCCAGTCTCGAATTGGAAATCAAGCCGGCTGCTGATTCCAGCGCTTTCGTCACTGCTTTAGGAAATGGCAAACTAATCGGCCAACCCGTCTCATTTGAGGCCGACTGGACAACTGCAGCCGGTCGCAAGCCCGTGGACATCCCGAACCATCTATTCATCACCCGAACCTTCACTGTACCCGGCAGCTTCGAGCTTGACGAGGCAGGAGTGCTGTATGAAGAAGACGGTGCCGTCTCTCCCGTAGCTTCCATCTTGAGCAAGCAAGCGGACGGCACGACGAAGGTGACCGTCAGCCGCCCTGGCTTCTCGGTGTACGCCTTGGCGACTCGTACCGTGAACTTTACTGATCTTGACGACTCTGCCGCCGCTCGCGTGATCGAGGCTTTGGCCGGCAAGTGGATCATCAACGGTACATCAGCGACGACTTATTCGCCCGATGCCAGCCTGAGCCGCGCCGAATTCACCGCCCTGCTCGTCCGGGCACTCGGTCTGAAGTCAACGGCGCTCGCTTCTTTCACCGATGTAAAAAAAGGCGACTGGTTTGCTGCCGACGTGGCGGCGGCCAGCGAAGCGGGGTTGATCCAAGGCATCGGCAAGGGGAAATTCGCGCCAAATGACAAAGTCTCCCGTCAGGATCTGGCTGTTATCCTGGAGCGGGCATTGAAGCTTGCCGGCATCGAGTTGACGACCGATCAAACGGTCGCTTACACAGACCTGGCACATGCGGCCGCTTATGCCAGAGAAAGCATCCAGAAGCTTACGGACGCGGGCGTCTTGAACGGTTACTTGCTTTCGGGCAAGACCTATTATCAGCCCAACGCCCCGGCTGACCGTGAATTCGCCGCCGTAGCCCTGTACCAATGGCTCCTTAAGGCCAAGCTGATGAACGGATTAGATTTGAGCTAGTTTGAAATACCAATAGATTAGAAACTTAAGTTTAAAACCACATGCGAGAACACTCCTTGTGGTTTTTTTTATTATTTGTAGAATGAAAAGTTCGAACTTGACGACACCTGAAAAGACAGCGTATAGTCAAAACCAAGATATCCACTAGGGGCGCCCGCGAGGGCTGAGATAAAGCGAAGCTTTGGTCCCTTTGAACCTGATCTGGGTCATGCCAGCGTAGGAAAGTGGTCGAATCGCGCAACGTTTGTATCGGTCTGCGTCCATTCGCCGCTTCCTGTCCGGGAGGCGGCTTTTTTGCGCCTCGCCAAGCGGATGGGAAGGAGGCGACGACGTTCGGATAAGAAGGGGAAAGGCAAAAGAGACAAGGGCGGCACGGTCGGCATGCTACGCCGGCTGCCTTGCGTCGAAGGCGGGGGAAGCACTCCCATCCGGACTGCCCTTGAACCCTTCTCCCGAAGCCCGCCCCAACCTGGAGGCGGTCGCAGACCGAGCCAAGCCCCCTCTGTCCCGGCTCGCCACGAGCCGCCACGGAACGATGCGCGAGCACGGCTTTCTTTGCTCTCTAGCCTCCTAGC
This sequence comes from Paenibacillus sp. B01, assembly GCF_009649995.1. NCBI lineage: Bacteria > Bacillati > Bacillota > Bacilli > Caryophanales > Paenibacillaceae > Paenibacillus > Paenibacillus sp. B01. The sequence goes on from NZ_CP045802.1 coordinate 1,898,385, forward strand.
GGATATTCCACAACCGCGAGGAGGTTTTTTTCATATGCCCATCCTGACGAAGCCGCTGCCGGGGAGCCGCAAGGCCTACATCGACGGAAAGACGCCGGGCGTGCGCGTGCCGGTGCGCGAGATCGCGCTGACGGACAGCGACATGCGCGGACAGCAGGTGCACAACGAGCCGGTGCGCGTGTACGACTCCAGCGGTCCGTATACGGACGAAAGCTATGTCGCGGACATCCGGCGCGGCTTGCCCGCCTTGCGAGAGCGCTGGATCGCGGAGCGAGCCGACACGGAAGCCTACGACGGCCGCGAGGTGCGTCCGGAGGACAACGGCTTTACAGATGCGGAGAAGGCGGCGGCAAAAGGCGCGGAGCGGTTCCCGCCGACCGGCCGCAAGCCGCTGCGGGCGAAGCCCGGCCGCAACGTGACGCAGCTGCATTACGCGCGGCGCGGCATCGTGACGCCGGAGATGGAGTTCATCGCCCTCCGGGAGGGCATGGAGCCGGAGTTCGTGCGCAGCGAGGTGGCCGCCGGCCGCGCGATCATTCCCGCCAACATCAACCACCCGGAGATCGAGCCGATGATCATCGGGCGGCATTTTCATGTGAAGATCAACGCCAACATCGGCAACTCCGCCGTCGCCTCCTCGATCGAGGAGGAGGTCGAGAAGATGACGTGGGCGACGCGCTGGGGCGCGGACACGATCATGGACCTGTCCACCGGCAAGAACATCCATACGACCCGCGAATGGATCGTGCGCAACTCGCCCGTCCCGGTCGGCACGGTGCCGATCTATCAAGCGCTGGAGAAGGTGAACGGCAAGGCGGAGGACCTCAGCTGGGAGGTGTTCCGCGACACGCTGATCGAGCAGGCCGAGCAGGGCGTCGACTACTTCACGATCCATGCGGGCGTGCTGCTGCGCTACGTGCCGCTGACGGCGAAGCGCGTGACGGGCATCGTCAGCCGCGGGGGCTCGATCCTGGCGGCGTGGTGCCTCGCGCATCATCGGGAGAACTTCCTGTATACGCATTTCGAGGAGATCTGCGAGATCATGAAGGCGTACGACGTCAGCTTCTCGCTCGGCGACGGCCTTCGTCCCGGCTCGATCGCCGACGCCAACGACGAAGCGCAGTTCGCGGAGCTGGACACGCTCGGCGAGCTGACGAAGATCGCCTGGAAGCATGACGTGCAGGTGATGATCGAGGGCCCCGGCCATGTTCCGATGCATCTCATCAAGGAGAACATGGACCGCCAGCTCGCGGTGTGCGACGAGGCGCCTTTTTACACCCTTGGTCCGCTGACGACGGACATCGCGCCGGGATACGACCATATCACGAGCGCGATCGGGGCGGCGATGATCGGCTGGTTCGGGACGGCGATGCTGTGCTACGTGACGCCGAAGGAGCATCTGGGCCTGCCGAACAAGGAGGATGTGAAGGAGGGCGTCATCACCTACAAGATTGCTGCCCACGCGGCCGATCTGGCCAAGGGCCATCCGCGCGCGAGGCTGCGCGACGACGCGCTGTCCAAGGCGCGCTTCGAGTTCCGCTGGCGCGACCAGTTCCATCTGTCGCTCGATCCCGAGCGGGCGATGAGCTATCACGACGAGACGCTGCCCGCCGAGGGCGCGAAGACGGCGCATTTCTGCTCGATGTGCGGACCGAAGTTCTGCAGCATGCGCATCACGCAGGACATCCGCGACTATGCGGAGCGCGAGGGGCTGGAGACAGCGGAGGCGATCGAGGCGGGCATGAAGGAGCAGGCGGACGCCTTCAAGGCGGGCGGCGGCAAGATTTATGCGTGAGGAGAGGCGGACGGAGGGAGAGGCGGTCGCAGGCGGGACCGGTCAGACGGAGGAAGGAACGGTCTTAGGCGAGGTCGGTCGGACGGAGGGAGAGTTGGTCGCAGGCGGGACCGGACGGATGGAGCCAGGAGCGAGAGCAGGGATGGCTGGCGGGATGGAAAAGGTCGGTCGGACGGAGGAAGGAGCGGTCGCAGGGCTGAGCGCGGAGCGGCGCGAGCGCTTCTCGCGGCAGATGCGGTTCGCGCCGATCGGCGAAAAAGGCCAGCTGGCGCTATTCCGCTCCCGCGTGCTGATCGCCGGCGTCGGCTCGCTCGGCTGCGCGCTGGCACAGCATATGGCGCGGGCGGGCGTCGGCTCGATCGTGCTCGCCGACCGCGACTATGTCGAGTGGAGCAATCTGCAGCGGCAGATGCTGTTCGACGAGGAGGATGCGCGGCAGTGCCTGCCCAAGGCGGTCGCGGCGGTGGAAAAGCTGCGTCGCGTCGACAGCGGTCTTGCGGCGGAGGCGGTCGTCGCCGACTTGACGGCGCCGGGCGTGCTGGAGAAGGCGGCTGCCGGCTGCGATCTCGTGCTCGACGGCACGGACAACGCCGAGGTGCGGCTGCGGCTGAGCGACTGGTGCTTCGCGCATGGCGTGCCGCTGCTCTACGGCGGAGTCGCCGGAGCCTCCGGCATGAGCGCGCCGCTCGTGCCCGGCGCGACCTGCTGCCTGCGCTGCCTGATCGGCGGCGAGGAGGAGCAGGAGAGCGGCGAGACATGCGATACGGTCGGCATGCTGTCGCCGGCGGTGGAGCTGGTCGCGGCGCTGCAGGCGGCGGAGGCGCTCAAGTGGCTGAGCGGTAGCCGCAGCGACATGCGGCGCACGCTCGCGACGGCGAGCGTCTGGCCGCTGTCGCTGCGCGAGCTGAAGCTGCCGGGGCCGACCCGGACCTGTCCGGCATGCGGCGAAGCAGGTCAGGCGCAGAGAGGCGGCAGCGGCGCGGGAGAGCTTTCGCGGAGCGGCTCGAGGAAGGCAGAAGCAGCGAGAGAAGCGCGAGGGCCGGCTATGGAGGCGTCATCTGCACGGAGCGAGCCGCAAGCTGCGGCACCGGTCGACGCTGCGTTCAAGCCACGGAAGACGGCTGCGCTGTCGGCCGTCCTGTGCGGGCGGGACACGGTGCAGGTGGAGCTGAGCGAGCCGCAGCCGCTGGACGTTTATCGCCGTCAGCTCGAGGCGGCGGGCTGCGCGGTCATGCGCAATCCGTACCTGCTGCGGGCCGAGCTGCCGGACGAGGGGGCGCGGCTTGTTGTTTTTCCGGATGGCAGGGTGCTCGTGCAAGGAGCAGGAGATCCCGACGAGGCATTGAGAGTATGCGAGCGCTATCTGCCCGTCAGCTGAAGGCAACGAGCGAACGAGAAGTAAAAACGGACCTGGATGTGAGCGTGGCGGAGAGAGGCCGCAAAGGCGCAGGACGCGCGCTGCCGCAGGTTCAGGAAGGGAGTCGGAAGATGAAAAAGCTGGATTTCGGCCTGTATGTCATCACGGGGGAGAACTATCATCCCGGGCGCACGCTGGAGGAGGTCATGCGCGAGGCGCTTCATGGCGGAGCGGACATCGTGCAGCTGAGGCACAAGACGGCGAAGAAGGACGAGCTGCTGGAAAAAGCCCGGCTGCTGCGCCGGCTGACCCGCGAGTACGGCGTGCCGTTCATCGTCAACGATGATCCGGAGCTGGCGCTGGAGGCGGAGGCCGACGGCGTCCATCTCGGTCAGGAGGACGGAGGCTGGCGCGAGGCGCGGGAGCGGCTCGGCCCGGACGCGATCATCGGCATCAGCACGCACAGCCTCGAGCAGGCGCTGGCGGCGGAAGACGCGGGCGCCGACTATATCGGCGTCGGTCCGGTCTTTCCGACCGAGACGAAGCCGGGGCGTCCCGCGGTGACGCTGGAGTACGTCCGCCAAGCGTCGCGCCATGTGCGCATCCCGTGGGTCGCGATCGGCGGCATCGGGCCGCATAACGCGCAGCAGGTGCTGGGTGCCGGAGCGACGCGCCTCTGCGCCGTGTCCGCGATCGTCGGCAGCGCGTCGCCCGCCCAGGCATGCCGCGAGCTCAAGGCGATGATCGCGGCGGCGCGGGGGAGGCGGAACGGGCAGGCTTACGAAGCGGGGAGGGAGCTGGCTGCGGCTCGAGCGGCGGGCGAGACGAATGGTTGGGCTGCCGCGGCGGTCGACATCGTGCTGAACGGCGGTCCGCATCGGACGGCGGCCGGCACGCTGGAGCGGCTCGTGGAGGAGCGCGGCCTGAGCGGCCGCCGCATCGTCGCCGAGGCGGACGGTCAGATCGTGCCGCGCGAGGAGTGGAGCCGCTGCCGGCTGCGGCGCGGCATGGCGGTCGAGCTGGTGCATTTTGTAGGAGGGGGCTGAGCGGATGCGATTCGAATCGAACGCTGCGGATGCGGCGAAGACAGGCAGCGGAAGCGGCGGGCTTGCAGGAGGCACAGGAAATGGGACGGACGTCTGGACGATCGGCGGCAAGACGCTGCGGTCGCGGTTTTTCCTCGGCACGGGCCGGTTCCCGAGCCCGGCGGTCATGCTGCAGGCGCTGCGGGCGAGCGGAGCGGAGGTGGTGACGTTCGCCGTGCGCCGGGTCAACCTCGAGGAGGTGGCCGACGACTCGATCCTGCAGCATCTGGAAGAAGGCGCGCTGACGTATCTGCCCAACACTTCCGGAGCGGGCAACGCGGACGAGGCGGTGCGCATCGCGCGGCTGGCCCGCGCGGCCGGGCTCGGCAATTGGATCAAGGTGGAGATCAGCGCCGACGCGCGCACGCTGCTGCCGGACCCGATCGAGACGCTGCGCGCGACGGAGCGGCTCGCGGCGGAGGGCTTCACGGTGCTGCCGTACACGTCGGACGACCCGATCCTGTGCCGCCGGCTGGCGGAAGCCGGCGCGGCGGCGGTCATGCCGGGCGGAGCGCCGATCGGCACCGGCCTCGGCATCCTGAATCCGTATCTGCTCGGCCTCATCGCGGAGCAGTCGCCGGTGCCGGTCATCGTCGACGCCGGGCTCGGCTCCGCCAAGGACGCCGTGCTCGCGATGGAGCTCGGCGCCTCCGGCGTGCTCGCCAACACGCCGGTCGCCAAAGCCTGCGATCCGGTCGCGATGGCCGAAGCGATGGCGCTGGCGATCCGCGCGGGACGCCTCGCCCGGCTGGCCGGCCGGATTCCGGAGCTGCCGTACGCTTCGGCGAGCAGCGCCGAGGCGGGCAAGCTGTTCACGTTCCGGGACGGAACGGACGCGGGCCAGGCGGCGGCCGCTGCGGGGACGGCCGGGGCAAGCCGCGCCGGGGCCGACGGCGGCGACGCCGCTGCGGCTCCGGCTCCGGCTGAGCTCTCGACAGAAGCCGCTGCGATCCCGTTGGGAATGGCGGGCGGGACAAGCATAGCCAGCGCCCGTTCCGCGACGAAGGAGGCCGGCCGATGAAGGAGCGCGTGCTCATCCTCGGCGGCGGCATCATCGGGCTCGCCTGCGCGTTCGAGGCGGCGAGCGACGGCTCGCGCGAGGTGACGGTCGTGGAGCGCGGCGGCTTCGGCGGGCAGGCGACAGGCGCGGCGGCGGGCATGCTGGCTCCGTTCTCCGAGAACGTCGAGCAGCCGGATGCGTTTTTCGAGCTGTGCCTGGACAGCCTGCGCCGCTACCCGGAGTGGGTGGAGCGCATCGAGGAGCGGAGCGGGATGGAAGCGGGGCTGCGCCGCACGGGCAGCCTCGGGGTGGCGCTGCATGAAGCGGATCTGCTGCCGCTGCAGTCGCGGCTGCGTTGGCAGCGCGCCGCCGGCAGCGGAGCGGAGCTGCTGACGGCGGCGCAAGCGGCGCGGCTGGAGCCGCGGCTCGCCGCCTGCGCGGGAGGCATCTATACGCCGGCGGAGGCGCATGTGGACGCGCCGCAGCTCGCCGCGGCGCTGGAGCAGGCGTGCCGCAGCGTCGGCGTCCGGCTCAGAGCCGGCCAGGGCGGGCTGGCCTCGCTGGAGCTGCGGCCCGGCGACGCCCCGGAATGTCCGGTCGCCTTGACGACGGAGCGCGGCGAACGCTTCGAGGGTGATCGGCTCGTGCTGTGCGCCGGCGCCTGGAGCGGGGAGTTCGAGCGGCTGTTCGGCCTGCCGGAGACGATCCACCCGATCCGCGGCCAGATCTGCGCGTACGGCGTGCCGGACGGCGAGGTGCGCCATATGGTGTTCACGAGCCAGGCCTACTGGGTCGGCAAGTCGGGCGGCAGGCTCGTCTGCGGCGCGTCGGAGGACGTGGCCGGCTTCTGCACGGACGTCACGGATCGAGGCATCGGCCGGCTGGAGCGCTGGAGCGCCCGGGCTTTTCCGATGCTGGCGGGCATGCGGCCGAGCCTGCGCTGGGCCGGGCTGCGGCCCGCGACCCGCGACGGCCGTCCGCTCATCGGCCGGCTGAGCGGCTATCCGCAGGTGCTGTTCGCGGCGGGGCATTACCGCAACGGCATCCTGCTCGCGCCGGCGACGGCCGCCGCCGTGCTCGGCTTGCTGGAGGGAGACGAGCTTGCGGCGAGCGCGGCGTTCCATCCGGAGCGCTTCCGGCGCGGATTTTCGGCGCACCCGTCCGGAGCCTTCGCTCCGAGCGCCGGCGCGGGGACGTCTGCGCCGAGCCGGGCGGAAGCGGCAGGGCGCGGGGACGACGCGGGCAGGACGGCCGCCGCCCCCGGCGGGCCAAGGAGGGGACGCGCATGAGGCGATTCAAGAAAACGCTGACGATCGCAGGCTCCGACTCCGGCGGCGGGGCGGGCATCCAGGCGGATCTGAAGACGTTCCAGGAGCTCGGAACGTTCGGCATGAGCGTGCTGACGGCGGCGACGGCGCAAAACTCGGTCGGCGTGCAGGGCGTCTACCCGCTCCCGGCGGAGGCGGTCGCGCGGCAGCTCGACTCGGTGCTGGACGACATCGGAGCGGATGCGGTGAAGACGGGCATGCTGTTCTCCGCCGACATCATCGGCATCGTCGCCGGCAAGCTGGAGCGCTGCGGGGCGGGACCGATCGTCGTCGATCCGGTCATGATCTCGAAGCACGGCTCGCGCCTGCTGGAGGAAAAGGCGGCCGAGGCGCTGCGGACCCGGCTGCTGCCGCTGGCGGAGGTCATAACGCCCAATCTGCCGGAAGCGTGCGCGCTGCTCGGCTGGGACGAGAGCGAGCTCGCGACCGAGGCCGCGATGGAAGCGGCCGCACGGGAGCTGCTGCGCTTCGGCAGCCGCCATGTGCTGCTGAAAGGCGGGCATCTGCCCGGCAGCGCGGAGGCGGTCGACCTGCTGCTGTCCGCCGATCGGCCGGACCGGCCGGAGCGGTTCGCCGCCGCGCGCGTGCCGACGCCTCACACGCATGGCACCGGCTGCACGACCGCCTCGGCGATCGCGGCGCTGCTGGCGCTCGGCCATGAGCTGCCGGAGGCGGCGCGCCGCGCCAAGGCGTTCACGCTGAAGGCGATCCAGGCGGCAGGGCCGACCGGAGCCGGCACGGGCTCGCTCTGGCATGCCGCCTGGCGGTCGGAGCCGCTGGCGGAGGCGGGCGCTGCCGGGTCGGCGGGGCGTTCGCTGCCGCGGGCATAAGCAGGATTTTTTCGGACGCGGCCGCGGACGGGAGCGATCTCAATCGGCGGGCGGAGCGGAAGCGTGTCCAGATCGGGGAACCTTTTCCAGTCCGCTGCGTCTAATCGAGCATCACGGTCACAGGCCGGTCGGGGAGGTCGCATACGGATGCGAAGCGAGCGCAAAGCGCCGAGGAAGAGGAAAAAGGGAATGCGGCTCGTCGCGCTTGCCGCTGTCGCCGCTGCCGCAGGAGCCTGGCTCTACGGGTACGGCATCATGCCGATCTGGCAAGGCGGGATGGCCGCGATCGCAAGCGACAAGGAGCGCTACTCGCTCGACATCTCGACGCTGCCCGGCGAATATTCCATGGAGCTCGATCTGACGGATCTGTCCGCCAACGTCGGCCGCGACCTGTACCGCCACGGCGACCAGCGGATCTGGCTGTCGCATCTGGAGCCGAACAGCGGCCTCCTGATGGCCTGCTTCCGCTCGGACGGCACGGTCTCGTGGAGCGGAGCGACGCTGGCGAGCGGCCTCCGCCATGCTCGAAGCGACAGCGGCTTCGGGTATACGCTGGAGGCGAGGATGGACGTTCAAGCCGCGGGAAGCGTCTACGAGGCTTCCGGTACCGGCATGTCGGGCATCAATTATCGCAAGGGCGACATGTTCTGCTATTTTCCTTTTCCCGACAAGGCGGCGGAGGAGGCGGCGAAAAAAGAGGGCAAGGCGCTGCTGGTCGTGGAAGGGCTGCAGCTGCATCGCTGGACGCGCCGGTAGAAGGCGATGCGGCGGGGAGGGCTTGAGCGGTCGCGGCCACTCGGACGGATCGGAAGGGATAAGATGGAGAGCGGTCAGGAGGATGCGGCTCGGCCTAGGGCCGGGAGCATCCTTTTTGCGCATTCCTTATTGCGCATGCCGCGGCAGCAAGCCGCAGTCATCCCCCGGCAGGGCAGGCGCATAGAGTATAAGAGCAGAAGAATGGCCAACGGTGCCGATGAAGGAGCATGGACATGAAAACGAATGGGAAACCGGGCAAGGCGAGCCGGCCTTTCGTGCCGGGCGGCGCGCCCTCAGCCAAAGGAAAGGCCGCGACGGACAGCCGTCCGCGGCCGAGACGAGTCTCGCGTCCGATGTATCAGGTCGATCATCCGGACTATTCCGAATTGGAAGGATTGGGAGAATCGCCGTCCGTCGACAGCCCGCATCAGGACACGGACGGACGCAGGCCGGGAGGCATCCGCCGGGTCAAGCTGCACGGCTTCGCCGCTGTGGCGAGTCCGTTGGAGGGAGGGCTCGTGGCGGAGGAGCTTGGCGCTCGCGAAGACGAAAGCGAAGGTGAAGGCGAAGGCGAGCCGCAGCGCCGGAGTCGGGCGGCTTTCGAAAGAGCGGGCGAGGGGGACGGGGAGCTCGCTCGCCCGTCCGCAGAGAGCGAGCCGGACTTCCACGCGTCCAGCCGGTCGGCGGCGGAATGGGCGCGGCTGGAGGAGGTCCGCTTCAGCCCGGCGCTGAAGATCCGCACCTCGCCGACGGTGCGGCTGCTGCCGCAGGCGATGCCCGGCGGGACGCCGGAAGCGGGAGCGGATGTCCGCTCCGCGCCGCCTGCGGCAGCCGCCGCGCAAGGCGGGCCCGGAGTTTCGCAGGCGGGCGCGGAGCTTGCGGAAGGTCCGGTTGCGGACGGCAGCGAGCTGCAGTTCGGTACGGTCGCCTTCGACTTCAAGGAACGCAGCCGCCTCGACCTCATCCTGCCGCTGCAGCAGCCGTTCCGGGACACGGGCTACTCTCTCGCCTGCTCGCTCGACGTGCCGTTCTGCCATGCCGTCGTGCGCGCGAAGCTGGGCGCAGAGGCGGTCGTGACGCTCATCCGCACGCAGGAGGAAGGCAACTCGCGCGGCCGGCTGGACTGGATCGCCGCCGGCCGCAGGGAGTAAGGCCCGAAAGCGCGCACCCCGCCGGGCAGGGCCGAGCCGAGCTGCGGCGGGAACGCGGCTTCGTTCAGGCCAGTGCAAGATGAATCGAAAGAAGGACAGCTCCATCGTCATGACGGCGATGGAGCTGTCCTTTTTCCTATGCGCGCACGCAGAAGCAAGCCGAATCGCCAGCTGCCGGCCCCATGCGGCGCGCGTCCCGGCAAGGCAGCTGTCCAACCTGTACAAATGCCGTTTCCCCTGGCCGGCGACTCTCATAAGCTGGCTATTAGAGAGGTGAGAAAAGTGAGAGAGTCGCAGCCGAGCCGCCAGGGCGGAAAGCCATCCGAGGCAAAAGCGGCGCCGCGCAAAAAGCGCCGCGCGCCGGGCGCGAGCGTCTCCGGCGTTCGGAGAGGAGCCCGCGGGAAGCCTGCAGGGCCGAGGGCCGGCAAAGGCGCAGCGCCCGATCGAATTGCGAGAATGGACGAAAGTCCGGCCCATCCGCGGACCGAATCCGACGAGAGGCTGGGCGGCGCGAGAGAAGCGGACGAGGCAATGCCGTCCGAATCGAGGGCCGGAAACCGCCGGCAGGCCGAAGCCGATCCGCCGCCGCGATGGCGGCCATCCGGCGAGGACGCTTCGTCTCCGCTTCTGCCGCCGGGTCTGCTGGAGGAGGATACGGCTCCTGCCGTATCGGTCATCATCCCGGTCATGAACGAACGCCGGACGATCGCCGCGGTGCTTGCCCAAGCGAAGCGGGTCCATCCGCGCACGGAGCTGATCGTCGTCTCCAACGGCACGAAGGACGGCTCCGACCGGATCGCGGCCCGCATGGGAGCGAAGGTGCTGCGCTGCGCCCGCGCGCTCGGACATGACGTAGGGCGCAGCGTAGGAGCTCGCGCCGCCCGAGGAGAGGCGCTGCTTTTCCTCGACGGGGATATCGTGCTGTCCGCCGCCAAGCTGCGTCCGTTCGTGCAGGCGGTGCTGAGCGGAGAAGCCGATGTGGCGCTGAACGACTATTCGGGACCGACCGACCGCAGCCGCGTCCATCCGGTCGTGCTCGCCAAGCATGCGCTGAACTCGATGGCAGGACGGAGCGACCTGCGGGGGACGTCCCTCACCGCGGTCCCTCATGCGATGTCCCGCGCGGCTGCGGAGCGCATCGGCGTGGAGGCGCTGGCGGTGCCGCCGCTGGCTCAGGTCAAGGCGCTGGCCGCAGGACTCGCCGTCCGGCGGATCGTGCATGTCGACGTCGGCCGCCGCAACCGCAGCCGGTTGAAGCGCGAGCGCACGAATCCGCTGCATCGCCTCATCACGGGCGATCATCTGGAGGCGGCGGCATGGCTGGCCGAGGCGCAGGCCAAGGCGCTGGAGTCCGGTTCCGAGACGAGGGAAGGGAGCGGCTTGTCATGACGAAAAAGCAAGCTTCTGCCGGAAGGCGCGGCGCTGCCAGTCGACCCGTCCGGCGGCACGCGCGGCGCAGCCCGCGCTCCAAGCGAGCGCCGGCCTCGGGCAGCCGCCGGCATCGTTCCCTGGCCGCTGCCCGGAGGGCGGCAGCCCGTCGAGGCGGGGCGGCCCGATCGCGGTCCGCCCGCGCTGCCCGGCTGCAGCCGGCGGCCGCCGGCCACGGCTGGAGCTTCCCGCCGGAAGCGGCCGCGGTGCTCTGCTCCGCCCGCGCGGAGTCGCTGGAGGCGGCGGCGGCCTGGATGGAGAAGCTGGGCTGCCGCAAGCTCGTGCTCGTGCGCTGCGGATCCGGCTCCGCCGAGCCGGAAGCGCCAGCCGGCGCAGCCGAGCTCGCCGCAGAGGCGTCCGCCGCCGACGATGCCGGGCCGGAGGCGGCGCAGCGCATCCGGCTGCGGTATCCGCATGGCGGCGCGGCCGCCTGGGCCGCCGGCGCGGCAGCCGCGCGGCAGCTGCAGCCGCGGGCCTTGCTCGTCGCGGACGCCGATGAGGCGCTGCAGCCGGAGAGCCGGATGATGCTGCAGGCCGTCCTGCGCGCCGCGCCGGAGCGGCCGGCGGCGGCGCTCGCGGAGGATGGCGGCTGCAGGCGGCCTTTCTCGAAGTGGAGCCCGCAGACGCGGCTCAACGCCTTTTTGCACTGGTCGCTCGGAGGCGAGCGGCGGACGGCGATGTCGCTGGAGCGGACGCCGTTCGCGCTCAACGGCGCGGCGCTCCGCCGCCTCGAAGACGGGGCGCTGCTGGCGCAGCCGCCGCGCGCGCTGGCCGCGCTGCTGGCCGGCGGCGGATCGGCGCTGCCCGTCCGCGCCCGTCCGAGCCGGGCGGCGTCCGAGCCGATCCGTCCGCTTGCTTATGCCGACGCGATCCGCTTGGCCGGAGCGACGCCCCGCTTCCGCTATCCCGACCATAGCCGCGACCGCGCTGCGGCCGCCGGGCATGGAGAGGCCGGCACGAACCCGTAATCCACGAAGGAGTGAAGCTGAAGTGAAAGCCATTTTGCTGGCCGGTGGGACCGGTACCCGTCTCCGTCCGCTGACCGGGCTGATGAACAAGCATATGCTGCCCGTCTACCAATATCCGATGATCCACTACGCGATCCACACGCTGGCAGAGGCGGGCGCGGACGAAATCCTGCTCGTCACGGGACGGCAGTCCGCGGGACTGTTCATCGACTATCTCGGCAGCGGCGAAGCGTTCGGAGCGCGCCTCACCTACCTGATCCAGGAGCAGGCCGGCGGCATTGCCCAAGCGCTTGATTTGGCGAAGCCTTTCATCGCTCCTCAGGAGAAGTTCCTCATGCTGCTCGGCGACAATCTGGTGGAGGACTCGCTGAAGCCCTATGTCGAAGCCTACCGGGGCCAGGAGCCGGGCACGGCGATGGTGCTGCTCAAGGAGGTGCCGGACCCGCATCGGTACGGCGTGCCGGTGTTCGACAGCGAGGGAGGCATCGCCGCGATCGAGGAAAAGCCGGCCAACCCGGCGACGAGCTACAGCGTCACCGGCATCTACCTGTACGACGGCAGCGTCTTCGATATTGTCGCCGTCACGCAGCCTTCGGGACGCGGCGAGCTGGAGATCACCGACGTCAACAACGCCTACGCCAGGCAAGGCAAGCTTCGCTACGAGGTGCTGCCGGGCTGGTGGACCGATGCGGGCACGTTCGACTCGCTGCACGAGGCGGCGGGCTGGATGAAGGACCGCATGGCCGCTGCCGGGGCGGGCCGGGCTGCAGGCGGAGCGGATGGGGCAGGCGGGTCGGCCGGGACAGACGAGGCAGGCGCGGCAGCTGAGTCGGGCGAGGCAGCTGAGCCGGGCGAGGCGGATGAGGCAGGCGCTGGGAAAAGCGTCCCGGTCGAAGCCGTCCCGCCGGATGACGCGCCAACTCCCGCAGCGACGGAAGAATCGGCTGCGGCGATGGATGCTTCGCCCGCAGACGACGATTCCGCTTCGCAGGGCTGACCGCAAGCGCCCGAGGCGCGAAACGGAAGCTGCAGCCCGAAGAAATCGGGTTGCAGGCGCCGCGTGGCGCGAAACGGAAGCTGCAGCCCGAAGAAATCGGGTTGCAGGCGCCGCGTGGCGCGAAACGGAAGCTGCAGCCCGAAGAAATCGGGTAGCAGCTGCCGCGTAGCGGGAAACGGAGGCTGCATCCCGAAAAAATCGGGTTGCAGGCGCCGCGGAGCGCGAAACAGAAGCTGCAGCCCGATAAAATCGGGTTGCAGGCGCCGCGTAGCGGGAAACAGAAGCTGCAGCCCGAAAAAATCGGGTTGCAGGCGCCGCGTGGCGCGAAGCAGAAGCTGCAGCCCGAAAAAATCGGGTTGCAGGCGCCGCGGAGCGCGAAACGGAAGCTGCAGCCCGAAGAAATCGGGTTGCAGGCGCCGCGCAGCGCAGAACAGAAGCTGCAGCCCGAAAAAATCGGGTTGCAGGCGCCGCGCAGCGCCTTCGCAGGCGTGATCTTGACTCGAATAAATCGAGTCAAGGCCGCTCATTTCCGCACACAGAGGAGGAAGCCGACATGGCAAAGGCAGGCCGCCGCGCGGCTGTCCCCGAAAACGAAAAGCTCCATGCGCAGGGACGCGAGGAAGGCTACCGCCAAGGGCTGGAGGCCGGACGCCAGGCGTTCGGCGTGCCGTGGCCCGGCACGAGCATCATCATCCCGACCTTTGACAAGCGCGGCTATCTGGAGCAATGCCTGGACAGCATCCTCGCCCACACGCCGGAGCCGTACGAGATCATCGTCGTCGACAACGGCTCCTCCGACGGGACGGCGGAGATGCTGGCGAGCCGCGGCGCGGCGCTCGGCTTCGGCCGCCTGCGCTGGCGGCTCATGGGCCGCAACGCCGGCTTCGCCGCGGCGGTCAATCGCGGGCTCATGATGGCGCGCGGAGAGAAGCTGCTGCTGCTCAACAACGATACGCTCGTCACGCCGCGCTGGCTCGACAATCTGACGGCTTGCCTGGACGGCATCCCGAATGCCGGCATCGTCGGCCCGGTGACGAACTTCATCAGCGGCGAGCAGCGGATCGACGCGCCGTACCGGACGATTCCGGCGATGCGGGCCTGGGCCGCCTCGTTCAACGAGCCGGACCCCGGCCGCTGGCGGGAGACGGAGCGGCTGACGGGCTTCTGCATGCTGATGAGGCGCGGCCTGCTGGAGGAGATCGGCTACTTTGACGAAGGCTACGAGGTTGGCAACTACGAGGACGACGACTTCAGCCTTCGCGCCCGCCTGGCCGGCTATCGACTCGCGATTGCGGGGGACGCTTTCATCCATCATTACGGCAACGTCAGCATCCGGTCGATCGGCCGGAGGATGGAGGCGATCACGCTGAGCAACCGACGGTATTTCCTGGCGAAATGGGAGGGAGCCGGCTCCCTGCCCCCGGCGATCCGGCCGGAGGAGCGATCCGCCTCGGCGGGCGAGCTCGCGCTCTATCCCGGCGGCATCGCCGCCGAAGGCGCGGACGGCACGCTCTGGTGGGTCGAAAGCGGCCGCCGCTGGCGGATCGACGGAGCGTGGACGCTGCCGTCGACGAGAATCGCGATGCCGCTGCTGCGCCGCTTGGGCGTAGCGGCGGAGCCGGTGCCGGCCGAGCTGGCCGCCGTCCGCTGGCACGGGCTGCCGGACGCGCCGCCGCTGCCGGACGCGCCGGACGGCAGCGCGCCGCCGCCGGAGGCCGTGCTGCTGCCGGACGGAAGCGTCGGCCTCGTCGAGGAAGGGCGGCTGCGCCGGCCGCTGAACCCGCTGGCCGCGTCCAGCTGGTCGCTGGAGCGGAGGCCGGTCCGCCGGCGGCTGTCGCCGGCGGAAGCGGACGCCATCCCCGCCGGCCCGGCCATTGCGGCCGCTCCGCAGCTGCATCAGCGGCTCTAGCCGCAAGCTTTCGCAGGACGAAAGCAATTGGCGGCTCTAGCCCGCAAGCTTTCGCAGGACGAAAGCGATTGGCGGCTCTAGCCGCAAGCTTTCTCGGTACGAAAGCAATCGTGGTAAAAACGGCACTGAGAAGCGCCGGAGCGGATCATGGTTAGAGTTTAAGCCTACTACCAGCAAGCTTTTCCCCATTACGGACCGAATCAAGGAGGAATGCTCTCATGGCAATACTGCTGCTTGCGGCATCCAAGCCGGCTACGCGGCGCATGAAGCCGAAGACCGCTGCCGGAGCCAAAAAGACGACGACCCGCACAGGAGGCAAGCGCAAGAAGGCGTCCGGTACGATCCGCCGCAAAGCGAAGTCCGCTGCAGGCGGAAAAGGAGCGCGGCCACGGAGGCGCGCCGCAGCCGCGAGGCCGCGGCGAATCCGCCGGATCCGCCGCGCGCCGCTGCAGGCCGTGCCTCAGATGGCAGGCAGCCCGAGCTATGTGGCCGGCTTCCAGCAGACCTACAACGAAGGGTACCAGCTCGGCTTCGGCCAAGGCTACGAGGAAGGGCTGCAGCTGGCGTACGAGACGCAGCCCTAGCGGCAGCATCGGCGTCCGGGAGAAGGCCCGCGCCACCGGGCGCCGAGCCCGCGCGGCCGCCTGGCCGCACTCGCCGCCACCAGGCGCCGAGCCCGCGCGGCCGCCTGGCCGCACCCACGCCACCGGGCGCCGAGCCCGCGCGGCCGCCTGGCTGCACTCGCACCACCGGGCGCGGAGACCGCGCGGCCGCCTGGGCCGCACTCGCGCCACGGGCACTAAGCCCGCGCGGCCGCTCGGCGGCGTGGATATCCGCCGCTTTTGGCGGACGGCGGACAAGAGGCCAAGAGGGCGCCGCGCCGCCGGAATACAGTAAGACAAGGAGAAGGGAGGCAGATGGCATGGCATCACAGGAGCAGCTGCTGGCGGCGGGAAGGGCGGCGGGCCGCATCGCCGGAGAGGCGCACGGCCGCCGGGACGGAGCTTGCCGGAGCGCCGCGCAGACGGTCGCTCCCGCCGCGTACCCGCAGCGTCCGCTGACCGTCCTCTTCGTGCCGCAGGGCTTCCCGGCCATCGACGAAGGGGTGGCGGACGCGCTCCGGCAGCACGCCAGCACGGTCCATGTCGGCCATCCGTCGACGATGCTCGCGCAGGCCGCCGAGCTGAGGCCGCAGCTGGTGCTCGTCATGAACGGGCTGCATGTGTTCCCGCCGGACCATGCCGAGCAGATCGCGGCGATCCGCGCGCTCGGCATCCGCACGGCGATCTGGTTCGCCGACGATCCGTACTTCACCCGCGAGACGGCGCGGCTCGCGCCGCTTTACGACGCCGTCTTCACGCATGAGCTCGAGGCGGTTCCGTTCTATCGGGCGAGCGGAGCGAACGCGCATTACTTGCCGCTCGGCGCGAATCCGACGGTGTTCCACGCGAAGCCGGTCGGCCAGGAGTATCGCAGCGACGTCTTTTTCGTCGGCACGGGCTTCTGGAACCGGATCCGCCTGCTCGACGAGGTGCTGCCCGCGCTGGAAGGCCGCAAGGTCGTCCTCGCCGGCGGCGAGTGGGAGCGGCTCGACCGCTACGCCCGCTACAAGCCGTTCATCCGGCCCGGCTTCATGCCGATCGAGGAGACGGTGAACTTCTACAACGGGGCGAAAATCGTCCTCAACATCCACCGCACGACCGAGCCGGGCTCCGACAACCACAACGATGCCGGACTCCGGGGAGCGTCGATCAATCCGCGGACGTACGAGATTTCGGCTTGCGGCACGCTGCAGCTGACCGACATCCGCGACGATCTGCGCCGGTACTACGAGCCGGGCCGGGAGCTGGACGTGTTCACCACGCCGGCGGAGCTGACCGCCAAGATCCTCCACTACCTCGACCATGAGGACGAGAGGCGGCGGATCGCCGTGCGCGGCATGCTGCGCACGATGCGGGACCATGCCTTCGCCGGCAGGCTGGGCATGCTGCTCGACCGGGCCGGATGCTGAAGCGCAAGCAGCCGCAGGCGACCGCCGGGCTGGCTATGAAGAAGGAGGAAGCATAGTGGCAGTAAAATCCATGCGCGGCAAGCGCATCCGTCCAAGCCGCCAGAAGCGTCAGGCAGCCGCTTCCGTCAGGAGAAGCGCGCCCCCGCTGCTGGACGCCGAAGTCCAGCGCGGACGCGAAGCGGGCTTCGCCGCAGGAATGGAGCATGGGCTGTGGTACGGCAAATGCGAGGCTGGCTTGAGCCGCCTGCAGTACGCGCCGCCGGTCTTTCCGATCCACGTTCTGTTCGTCGCGACGGCGAAGGGCTATCCCTACTCGCCGCTCGACTCGGCGATCGCCGACACGCTCCGCTCGATGACCGCGAGGGTGAGCATCACCGACACGCAGCAGCCGGTCGTGCAGCTGGCCAAGGAGCTGCGGCCCGACGCGGTCATCGTGCTCGACGGGCTGCAATATCCGACCGAGCAGGTGGACGCGATCCGCGCGCTCGGCATCCGCACCGCCGTCTGGTTCACGGATGATCCGTACTATTCCGACATTACCCGCAAGCTCGCCCCGCATTACGACTTCGTGTTCACGCTCGAGAGCAACACGGTCGAATTCTACCGGCAGCTCGGCTGCCCGAACGTCACCTACCTGCCGCTCGGCGTCAATCCGGCCGAGTTCCGTCCCCGCAATCCGGACCTGTCGCTGCGCCGCGAGATCAGCTTCGTCGGCTCGGCCTACCACAAGCGCGTCGATTTCTTCAACCAGATTACGCCTTACCTCGCCACCCGCGACATCGCCATCTCCGGCCTCTGGTGGGAGCGGCTCCGGGACTTCCGGCTGCTCCAGTCCAAGATCCGCGCCGGCCACTGGATGGACCCGATGGAGACGGCCGCCACGTACAACGGAGCGAAAATCGTCATCAACATGCACCGCGCCCATGACGACGAGACGTTCAACAGCAACAGCGCGCAGCTGACGGCCATATCGCCGAATCCGCGCACGTTCGAAATCTCGGCCTGCGGCACGCTGCAGCTGACGGATGTGCGGGACGACCTCGCCCGCTTCTACGAGCCGGGCGTGGAGATCGCGACGTATGCCTCGCCGCAGGAGCTGGTCGAGAAGATCGACTACTACCTGAACCACGAGGAGGAGCGGCAGGCGATCGCGTTCCGCGGCATGTGCCGGACGATGAAAGAGCACACCTACGCCCACCGGCTGACGACGATGCTTTCCGTCATGTTTCCGTCATGACGGCGCTTCCGGCCCGCGCTGACGGCGCCGGGCAAGGAGGGCGATGAGCATGGAGTTCCGGCCGAGGCTGCTGTTCTTCTCCCATATCGGCAGTCCCGAGGCGATCACCGGCGCGGAGAAGCTGCTGCTGTCCACGATCGTCGAGCTGTCGGCCGTCGCCGACTGCACGCTCGCGGTGCCCGAGGAAGGCATCCTGTCCGGACGCGCCGCCGCCGCAGGCATCCCGGTGCGCGTGACGGGGCATGTGCCGATCTACTATTCCATGTATTTGGGGCTGCCGTCTGTTCCCGAGGAAGTCGAGGAGGGGACGGGAAGCGAGGCGATGGAGCGGCTGTATCGGCTCTTGCTGGAAATAAGGCCGCATGCGGCGTGGGTGAACACCTGCGTCCAGCCGCTGCCGGCGATCGCCGCCAAGCGGCTCGGCATCCCGGTCATCTGGTGCCTGACCGAGACGATGCGTCCGGCCGCCGGCGTCGGGCCGACGATGAAGCTCATCGAGCAGCATGCCGACCGCGTCGTCGGCATCTCCGCCTCGACGCTGAAGCCGCTCGCCTCGCCGCTCGCGCTGTCCCGCTCGGAGGTGCTGCTGCCCGGCGTGGACACGGCGGCGTTCAAGCCGTGGACCTGGGCGTCCAGCCGCGCCGTCCGGCGAGCCGAGCTCGGCTTGCAGGAAAAGCAGGTGCTGATCGGGTTCATCGCCTCGCATCTGTATGAGAACAAAGGGCTGGAGCACTTCCTGGCCGCAGCCGGAATGGCGGCCGCCTCGCGGCCCGACCTGCGCTTCGTCGTCATCGGCAACCCGGTCGACGCGGAGTATGCCGCCCGCTGCGCGCGGATCGCGGACGCGGCCGGGCTGTCGGCCCGCCTCAGCTGGCTGCCGTTCGAGCCGGACGTATCGCGCGCCTATCCGGCGATGGACGTCCTGGTCGTGCCGAGCATCGTGGAGGAAGGCTTCGGCATGACGGCGCTGGAGGGGCTGCTGTTCGGCAAGCCGGTCGTCGCCTACGCCTCCGGCGGCCTCGCGGAAATTCTGCACGCGACCGGCAACGCCGACTGGCTGGCGCCGATGGGCGACTATGCCGGGCTCGCGGAGCGGATCGGGCGGCTCGCGGACAACGCGCCGCTGCGGCTCGCGACCGGAACGCGCAGCGGCGCGGCCGCGCTTGCCGTGTTCGGCATGCCGGCCTTTCGCGGACGGCTGCTGGCGAGCCTCGAGCGGCTGCGGCTGCCGCGCGAGCCGGAGTCCCGGATCGCGCACGGCTCCGGGCCGGAGCGCGGCCTGCTCGCCGGCTGGACGCTGCGGCCGATCGCAAGCCCGGAGGCGGAGGCGTCCGCCGGACTCGGCGGCGTGCCGCGAGTCCAGCTGCCGGACGGCGTGCTGGCGCTGCTGCCCCGCGGCGAGCCGATCGGCTCGCCGCCTGCGGAGCCGGCGGCGGCCGCGGAGCCGCCCGCGCCGGCTTCGCCAAGCTTGGCCGGCGGCCGGAGGGAGCGGCTGCGCCGCAAGGGCCGGCTGCGCCGCGGCAAGGCCGGCCGCGCGCGGCGAGCCCGGCGCGGCGAGCGCAGCCGCCCGGCTAGGCGCAGGCGTGCCGGCGGCGCCTCGCGCCGCCGCAAGATCGGCTCTGCCGGCCGCAGAGCCGGCAGGAAGAAGCGCTAGAGCATCTATTTTCAACCCGAAAGGCGGAATGGACGAATGCGAGTGATGACCGTGCTCGGCACGCGGCCGGAGATCATCCGGCTCAGCCTCATTATCGGCAAGCTCGACCGGCTGGCGGACCGGCACATCCTCGTGCATACGGGACAGAACTATACCGATTCGCTGAACGACGTGTTCTTCCGCGAGCTGGGCGTGCGCCGTCCCGACCATGTGATGGCGGGCGGCAGCCACACGCTCGGCGGCCAGCTGTCCGTCATGTTCGGCGAGATGGAGCGGCTGCTGCGCGAGGAGCGTCCGGACATCGTGCTGCTGCTCGGCGATACGAACAGCGCGCTGTGCGCGATCGTAGCGGAGCGGATGGGCATCCCGGTCGCGCATATGGAGGCCGGCAACCGCTGCTACGACCTGACCGTGCCGGAGGAGAAGAACCGCCGCATCATCGACGCCGTGGCGACGATCAACATGCCGTATACCGAGTACAGCAAGCAGAACCTGCTGCGCGAGGGCTTTCCGGCGAACCGCATCGTGCGCACCGGCAACCCGATCGGCGAGGTGATGGCGCAGTACAAGGACCGCATCGACGGAAGCGGCGTGCTGGAGAGGCTCGGCCTGCAGGAGCGGGACTATGTGCTCGTGACGACGCACCGCGCCGAGAACGTCGACGTGCCGGCCCATCTGGACGGCATCCTCGGCGGACTGAACCGGATCGCGGAGCGGCACGGCAAGCGGATCGTCTGCAGCATCCACCCGCGCACCCGCTCGCGCATCGACGCCGGCGGCACGGCGGTGCAGCCGCATCCGCTGGTCGAGTTTCATGAGCCGTTCGGCTTCTTCGACTTCGTGCGGCTGGAGCGTGACGCCTGGTGCGCGGTCAGCGACAGCGGCACGGTGCAGGAGGAATGCTGCCTGCTCGGCGTGCCGACGGTGACGATCCGCAACACGACGGAGCGTCCCGAGACGGTCGACTGCGGCAGCAACGTCGTGAGCGGCTTGCGGGCGGGCAATATCGCGGATGCGGTCGACGTCATGACGGCGCTGCCGGCAAGCTGGGGCATCCCGGCGGGATACGAGGCTTTGGACGTTTCGGACATCGTAGTGAAATATGTGCTTGGAGGGAAATGGAATGTTTGAAAACTCTCGCATCCTTGTCACCGGCGGAACCGGTTCCTGGGGGCATGAGCTGATTCGGCAGCTGCTGCCGCAAAATCCGAAGGAAATCATCGTATTCTCGCGCAGCGAGTCGGCGCAGGTGACGATGAGCCGCATGTTCGAGGATGCGCGGCTCACGTTCCGCATCGGCGACATCCGCGACCTGGAGGCGCTGACGAAGGCGACGCAAGGCGTGGACTACGTGTTCCACCTCGCCGCGCTCAAGCATGTGCCGGTGTGCGAGGAGCATCCGTACGAGGCGCTCAAGACGAACGTGCTCGGCACGCAGAACGTCATCGAGGCCGCCAACCTGAACAAGGTGAAGCGCGTCATCTACATCTCGACCGACAAGGCGGCGAATCCGTCGAACTTCTACGGCATGACCAAGGCGATCGGCGAGAAGCTGATCGTATACGCGAACCTCGTCAGCACGGACACGAAGTTCGTCTGCGTGCGCGGCGGCAACGTGCTCGGCACGAACGGCAGCGTCATCCACCTGTTCACGAACCAGATCAAGACGAAGGGCCAGGTGCGGCTGACGGACCGCGGCATGACGCGTTTCTTCCTGACGCTGCATGACGCGATCAGCCTACTGTTCAAGGCGTCGGAGGAAAGCCTCGGCGGCGAGATCTTCGTCATGACGATGCCGACCTGCCGCATCGAGGATTTGGCCGAGGTGCTCATGGAGGACATCGGCGTGCAGGCCGAGGTCGTCGAGACGGGCATCCGCCCCGGCGAGAAGCTGCACGAGATTCTGCTGACCGAGTTCGAGAGCAAGAGCACGGTCATTTACGACAAGGAATACCTGGTCATCCTGCCGCCGCTCGACATCCCCGGGCTTCAGCAGCGGTACAGCACGTATGACGCGGTCGACTTCGACAGCTTCTGCTCGAGCGAGAACCTGATGGACAAAGAGCAGATCCGCGACATGCTGAGGAGGGGCGGGTTCCTGCAATGAGGCTGCTCGTCCTCGGAGGCGGCGGCATGGCCGGCTCCATGATGGTCGATTACTTTCGCGGCCGGGACGGGTTCGAGCTCAGCTGGACGACGCGCGGCGGCGGGGACGGATCCCTGCCGCTCGACGCCTCCGACCTGGAGGCGGTGCGGCGCACGGTGGCGGCGGTCCGTCCCGAGCTGATCGTCAACTGCATCGGCAAGCTCAACGCCGACGCCGAGGCGCATCCGCTGGAGGCGTACGCGGTCAACGGCCTGCTGCCGCACTGGCTGGCGTTCGCCGCCGGCGAGATCGGCGCGAGGCTCATCCACATCAGCTCGGACTGCGTCTTCCTCGGCGACCGCGGCGGCTATACGGAGCTCGACCGGCCGGACGGCATCAGCGTCTACGCGCGCTCCAAGGCGCTCGGCGAGGTGAACGATCCGCGCCATCTGACGATCCGCACGTCGATCATCGGGCCCGACGCCAGCCCCAAGGGCATCGGCCTGCTGCGCTGGTTCCTGGCTCAGACGGGCGAGGTGTCCGGCTACAGCCGCGTCTACTGGAACGGCGTGACGACGCTGGAGCTGGCCAAGGCGGTCGAGCATGCGGCGGCGCATCCGGAGATCGGCGGGCTCGTGCATCTGCTGGCGGCGGCTCCGGCAAGCAAGCTGGAAATGCTGGAGTGGTTCAAGGAGGCGTACGGGCGCGATGATGTTGCGATCGTGCCGGCGGCAGAGCCGGAGATCGACCGCACGCTGAGCGCGGTGCGGACCGATTGGATTTACCGGGCGCCAAGCATCCCGGACATGGTGCGCGAGCTGGCGGCATGGGAGCGGCGCGGGGGCTGATGGCCCAGTGGCGGCATGGGAGCGGCGCCCGCGAGCGAAGCCGCCCCTGCCGCACCACCCAGCTGCCGTAATTTTCGCTGCTGCAACTCCCTGCCGCCGCAATCCTCGCTGCTGCAACCCCCGGCTGCTGCACGGCCGGGCAAGGTTTGGACCGGCTTCGGCATGTCGCCGCAGCCGGTCCTTTTCCTGCTCCCGTTTTGGATTGTCAACACTAAACTGGACAAAAATGATGAGGGCTGTTTTCTTGCTTGTACGGGGGCTTGACCCCAGTGTGCTATGAAGACGGTGGTGGTTGTACCCGTGAATATAATCACGCAGTTCCAAGTCTAGCTGTTCCAGGCTCTTAAATTGCCATTGATTGGCGAACTCGGTCTTGAAGATCTTGAAAGCAGCCTCCGCGACTGCATTGCCGTAGGGGCAGTCTTTGTTGCTAAGCGAACGCTGAATACCAAAGGCTTCGAGCGCCTCCGATATCAACCGGTTATAAAATTCGCTGCCACGATCGATGTGGGACATCTGAATGCGACTCAGTCCCACGGTCAGGCTCGCAGCAGCCTCATAGACCAATTGTGCGGTTTTTCTAGGACCACAGCTTGAATTGATATTTCCCAATCATGCCGCCGATGCGCAACAGGCTGGAGCCATTGTTCCGTATTTTCCTATTTCTACATGCAGCAGCTCAATTATACGCCTCACTAAAAATCAGGCCATCTCGTTTTTATTGAGATGGCCTGATTTCTAGTGCTTTTTCAATGAATGACTGTTCTTCCAAAGTTGCATCATTAAGGTCCTTTTTTTCATAATTTCCATGCTTCTCATCAATGATAACCACATCACTATTATTGAAAATATAGCTTTTCTCCTTACCTACATAATAGGATGTCACATTCGGCAAAATCAGGACTTTATCCTTTTCGTACAGATCATAGCTCATAGGGGATTTTGAGATTGCATATTTGTTTCCATGGAACAACGCTATATCGTCTTTTCCAGGCCCAAACCACAACCCAACAAAAAATACAATTCCAAAGATGCATACAAGAGCAAACGTAGCTAACACACCAATTAGAAGCCCCTTGCCTCCGATCTTCCCTGCCTTGCGAAAAAATTGATTCATAATGCTTCATTCCTTTCTACAGCTAGACTACTCCCCAACTGATTTCTTCCCAAGCGCTGTCTTCTATAATCACGCCTGCGGGAGCTAATATCTGACGGTCTTTTTTAAATTTTTTAAGTTTATCCAACGCGGTACGGCGGGCTACCTGTCTCAGCCACCCTAGAGTGGTACGGCGGGCTGCCTGTCTCAGCCACCCTAGAGAATTGCAATCGGGACACATGGACTCGTAATGGCATTTAATGATGAATTATATAATCTTTCGTACAAAGCAGCCACGGAACATCGACGCTCGGTGCTGGCTTCTTCTCCACGTCAACCGGAGCCGTGGATGGCCGATAGTCCCCGTTTTGGAGAGGGCGATAAGCTGGCGGCGGCAAAAAAAGGATGCAACTAGCATGTTTTCGACGCATTCCGCATTTTTAGATACATCAGCGTATGGGCGGTCTTCAGCTCCAGAAGTCACGTTTGCTGCACGAGCCTTCATTCAAAGGATCGGGCCGGGCAAGCAGCGTTATGAAGCAAATGATGAGGGTCGGGAGGGGAGAGGAAGGATGATAGGGAAAGGAACGAGCAGGCGGGAAATCAGCGACTCCGGATCGTCCAGCCGCAGCATCGGGGGAACGAGCGGGCCAAAGGGAGCCGAAGCCTCCAATTGGAGAAGGTCGTCCAGCCGCAGGCTGAAAAAGGAAACGAGCGGTCACGAGACCGGCGGATCGGCAGGATGCAGGCTGGAAGAAGGCGCAGCCGGCGAGCGGAGCGAAGCGGGATCGTCCGGCCGTCGGAAGCGGCTCCTCGTCACCGGGGCGGGCGGCTTTTGCGGCTCGCATGCGGTGAGGCATTTCGCACGGGCGGGCTGGGAGATTGTCGCTTGCGTCCGTCCGGGATCGACGCCGTTCTGGGCAGACCCGGCGAAACGTCCGGACTGGTTCGTCGCTGCGGATGCCGTGGATGCGACGGATGCCATGAATGTCATGGATGCCGTGGGTGCGACGGATGCCGTGAATGCCGCCGATAGCGTAGATGCCCCGGGAGCCGAAGCTGGCGTGGATTCCTCGGATGTTTTGAATGCCTCGGATGTCTCGAATTCCTTGGACGCCCCGGACGCCCTGGACGCTTCGAATGCCGTCGATCACGCCGATGCCTCGGATGACGGCGCTCCCGGCTCATCCTCTCTCGCCTTCGCAAGCCGGCCGGGCCGCGATGAGCCGGAGTGGCTGTCTCTCGTCCGACTCGAGGCGCTCGACCTGTCGGAGCCCGGCTCGGACAGCCTGTCCGAGCTGCTGCGCCGGACGCGTCCGGACGCCGTCCTTCATCTGGCGGGGCTCAACGCCGCCGGACCTTCCTGGGCCGATCCATCCGGTTATCTGGACCTCAATCTGATGGGCACCGTCCGGCTGCTGGAGGCGGTCCGCGCTTCCGGGCATCCTTGCCGGATCGTCGTGGCCGGCTCGATGCTCGGCGGCTCGGCGGACGGTCCGCCGCCCGTCAAGCCTTTGCATCCGTACGCGCTGAGCAAAGCGATGCAGGCTCAGGCGGCGCTGGGCTGGCATGCGCTGTACGGGCTCGACGTGCTTGTCGCAATTCCTTCCAACCTCGTCGGCCCCGGCCCTTCCGCCGGCTTGAGCCGGCTGCTCGCCCGCTACGCGGCCGCTTGCGAGCGGACGGCAGCGCAGGCTGGAAATTCGGCAGAGGCCCCGCCTGCATCCGATCCATCCCTGCCAGGCCGGAGCGATGCCGCCGATCCGTCCCTGCCAGGCCGCAGCGATGCTGTCGCCGATCTCGCTCCATCTGCAGCGGCTGAGACGCAGGCTCCGCCTCCGTTCCGTCTGTCCTCTGCCACCGAAGCGCGCGATTTTCTCGACGTGCGGGACGCCATGACAGGCTACGAGACGCTGCTGGAGCGGGGCGCCGCAGGCCGCAGCTACGCCATGGCGAGCGGTAGGATGACGCCGCTCGGCGAGCTGGCGGAGCTGTACCGGGAGCTGGCCGCCGTGCCGCTGCCGATGGAGATCGGCGGCAGCACGGCGGCTTCGCCGGAGCCGATCGACGCCAGCGCGCTGCGCGCTCTCGGCTGGGCGCCGCGCATCCCGCTTCGCCAGTCGGCGCAGGATACGCTGGAGGACTGCCGCGCCGCCGGCAGCGCCTGAGCGCCAGCGGCTCAGGCTGCCGCCGACATTTCAGCGAACGAACGCACGCGACAGAGCGACAGAGCCTTCTTTGCTCCGCCGGCAGCTAGAAAGCTGTCCCTAAAGGTCCACTCCGCGACCCGAGGGGGCTTTTTTTTCGTCGAAGAAGACTTCCTCTTCGATCGAAGGCGCGCCCCGCTTCACGCCGATCGGGCCATTTCGGCCGATCTGAATACCGATTCCGCCTATTCCTGTGCCGATATCGTCAACGCCGATGGCCGAAACGGCCGATCGTAAAGCCGAATTCGCCTCTATCGGCTCGCTGCCGCCGGAAGGTAGCCTAAGGAGGCGAGGCGCGGAGGCCGAACGGGAACATGCAAGCGCTCCCATTCCAAGGTCCGACCGTTCCCGCCACTCGAGCTGAGGGGGAAGATGAATGAACCGATGGTTGAAATCGGGCCTGTCGCTGGCGCTGGCCGGGGCGCTGCTCGCCGGCTGCACGTCCGGCGGAGGAAATAACGGAAACAACGCAGGAAGCGGAGGCCAGACCGGCGGAGCGGGAGCAGACGGCCAAGGGGCGGCTGGCGCAGCCGAGCAGACGGCCTATCCGCTGCAGACCGACAAGCAGCTCGCCTACTGGGCGGAGCTGCCCGGCAATCTCGTCGGCGTGCAGCCTTCGCTGGACGAGGTGCCTTTCTTTCAGGAATGGCAGAAGCGGACGGGCGTCAAGCTGGAATTCGCCTCGCCGCCGAGCGGGCAGGCGAAGGAGTCGCTCAACATGCTGCTCGCCTCGGGCGACCTGCCGGACCTGATCGAGTTCAACTTCCTCGACGGCTTCCCGGGCGGTCCGGAGAAGGCGATCAAGGACGGCTACATCCTGCGGCTGAACGACTACATCGACAAGTACGCGCCGAACCTCAAGCGATTCCTGCAGGACAATCCGGACATCGACAAGATGGTCAAGACGGACAGCGGCAGCTACTACGCGTTCCCGTTCATCCGGGAGGACGAGTATCTGCGCGTGTTCCAGGGGCCGATCATCCGCCAGGACTGGCTCGACGAGCTCGGACTGCCGGTGCCGGAGACTATTGACGACTGGACCGCGACGCTGCGCCAGTTCAAGGAGAAGAAGGGAGCGGCGGCGCCGCTGTCGTTCGTCAGCAAGCCGCGCTTTTTCCAGGAATCCGGCAACGGCGCGTTCCTCGGCGCGTTCGGCGTGACGCGAGGCTTCTATCAGGAGGACGGCCAGATCAAGTTCGGCCCGTCCGAGCCCGGCTTCAAGGACTATCTGGAGCTGTTCCGCGGCTGGTACGCCGAAGGGCTGATCGACAAAAACGCGGCGACGGCCGACGGCAAGGCGCTCGACGGCAACATCGTCTCCGGCGCGGCCGGGGCGACGGTCGCCAACGCCGGCGGCGGCATCGGCAAGTGGCAGCCGCTCGTCCAGGCGAAGGATCCCAAGGCGGTGCTCGCCGCCGCGCCGTACCCGGTGCTGAACAAGGGCGACAAGCCGAAGTTCGGCCAGCGCAACAACGCCTATTCGCCGGAGGGCATCGTCGCGGTCACGACCTCGGCCGAGGATCCGGAGCTCGCCGTGCGCATGCTCGATTTTGGCTACAGCGAGGAGGGACGGCTGTTTTTCAACTTCGGCACGGAGGGCGTCAGCTATGAAATGAAGGACGGTTATCCGACCTACACCGACCTGCTGATGAAAAATCCCGACAAGCTCGCGCCGGCCCAGATGATCTCGCAGTACGCGAGGGGCAGCTACAACGGGCCGTTCATTCAGGACAAGCGCTACGCCGAGCAGTTTTTCGCCCTGCAGACGCAGCGCGACGCGGTCGAGCTCTGGCAGCAGACGGACTCCGCGAGCTACAACCTGCCGCCGATCACGCCGACGGCGGAGGAAAGCTCGGAGTATGCGACGATCATGAACGACATCAATACGCTCGTCGACGAGATGACGCTCAAGATCATCCTCGGCAGCGAGCCGCTCGACGCCTATGACGATTACCTGGCGAAGATGAAGTCGCTGCGCCTCGACCGCGCCATCGAGATTCAGACGGCGGCGCTCGCCCGCTATTCCAGCCGTTGAGCCGCGAGCCGGGAAGGGGCCGTCCTCCGCAGCAGACAGGCTTCTTCCCGTCCCATGAAAAGAGGTGAACGAACCGCATGTCCGCGCCAAAATCGTTCCGCAGCCGCGCGTTGAGGGACTTCGCGATGAACAAGTACCTGTACCTCATGTTCCTGCCCGTGCTCGCCTACTACGTCGTGTTCCACTATTTCCCGATGTACGGCGCGACGATCGCCTTCAAGGACTATTCGCCGATCAAGGGCATCCTCGGCAGCGACTGGATCGGCCTGAGGCATTTCGAGGATTTTTTCCAGAGCTACTACTTCTGGCGCATCCTCAAGAACACGCTGCTCATCAGCCTATACTCGCTGCTGTTCGAATTCCCGGCGCCGATCGTGCTGGCGCTGCTCATCAACGAGGTGCGGCACCGCGCCTTCAAGCGGACCGTGCAGACGATCACCTACATGCCGTATTTCATCTCGCTCGTCGTCATCTGCGGCCTCGTCACCGACTTCACCAACGCGGACGGGCTGATCAACCGGCTGTTCGTCTGGTTCGGCTACGACGGGCAGGCGATGCTGCAGAAGCCGGAGCTGTTCCGCCCGATCTACATCCTCTCGGAAATCTGGCAGCGCATCGGCTGGGAGTCGATCATCTACATCGCCGCGCTCATGAGCATCGACCTGGAGCAGTACGAGGCGGCGCGCATGGACGGCGCGAGCCGGCTGCGGCAGATGCTCCACATCACGCTGCCGGGCATCCTGCCGACGATCGCGATCATGCTCATCCTGCGCATGGGCAACCTGCTCAACGTCGGCTTCGAGAAGATCATCCTGCTGTACAACCCGGTCACCTACGAGACGGCCGACGTCATCTCGTCGTTCGTCTATCGCAAGGGACTGCTGGAATTCGGCTGGAGCTACAGCTCCGCCGTCGGCCTGTTCAACTCGCTGATCAATCTGGCGCTGCTCGTATCGGCCAACTACTTCAGCCGCCGGTTCAGCCGCAGCAGCCTATGGTAAGGAGGGAAACGCCATGAACATCCGGACCGGCCTCGGGGACCGGCTCGTCGGAGCGGCCGTCTACGCGCTGCTCGGCCTGCTCGTGATCGTCACGCTGTACCCGCTGCTGTACGTGCTGTTCGCCTCGCTCAGCGATTCGGGCGAGCTGCTCGCCTACCGCGGCATCCTGTGGCGACCGCTCGGCTTCAGCCTCGAGGCGTACCGCAGCGTGCTGGACAATCCGGCGATCGCGATCGGCTACCGCAACACGCTGTTCATCGTCGTCGCCGGCGTCGCGGTCAACCTGATCCTGACGGCGATGGGCGCGTACGTGCTCTCCCGCAAGAACGTGATGTGGAACGGCGTCCTCATGTTCCTCCTCGTGTTCACGATGTTTTTCGGCGGCGGGCTCGTCCCGCTCTATCTCGTCGTCAAAGGCGCCGGCCTGCTCGACTCGCTCTGGTCGACGATCGTGCCGTTCGCCGTCAGCACGTTCAACCTGATCATCATGCGGACGTCCTTCATGGGCATCCCCGACAGCCTGGAGGAATCGGCCAAGATCGACGGGGCGAGCCACTTCACCATCCTGCTGCGCATCATCCTGCCGCTGTCGATGCCGGTCATCGCCGTCATGATCCTGTACTACGCGGTGGACAAATGGAACGGCTGGTTCTACGCCTCGATCTTCATCAAGAGCCGGGAGCTGTTCCCGCTGCAGCTCGTGCTGCGGGAGATCCTGATCGCCAATGCGACCGACAGCATGTCGGCGGGGGCGTCGGCGGGAGACCGGCATCAGATCGGCGAGACGATCAAGTACGCGACGATCATGGTCGCGACGGTGCCGATCCTGTGCGTCTATCCGTTCGTACAGCGCTTTTTCGTCAAGGGCGTCATGGTCGGGTCGCTGAAGGGCTGAGCGCGCGGCGGGCCAGCCGCTTAAAAGGAGGAATCACACATGGAGACAAAGAGGAATCAAGCTCCGGATGCCGCCGCCATGAGCCGCGAGGCGCTGCAGGCGGTCGGCGTCATGCTGGAACGCATCGGGAGCCGCTCGCCGCATCGGGCCGGAGCGGACGGGAAGTATGACGACGGGCCGATCGACTGGTGGACGTCCGGCTTCTGGCCGGGACTGCTCTGGCTCGCCTATGACGGGACCGGCGAGCAGCGGTTCCGGGAAGCGGCGTGGAGCTGGGACGAGCGGCTGGAGCGGCGTCTCATCGAGCCGAACGGCTTTCATCACGATCTCGGCTTCCAGTTCCTGACGACCGCCGTCGCCAAGCACAAGCTGACCGGCGACGAGGAGGCGCGCCGCCGCGCGCTGCTCGCCGCGGATCTGCTGGCGGGACGCTTCAACCTCAAGGGCAGCTTCCTGCGCGCCTGGAACGGCGACCGCGCCGGGTGGTCGATCGTCGACTCGGCGATGAACCTGTCGCTGCTGTTCTGGGCTTCGGCCGAGAGCGGCGATCCCCGCTATGCACATATCGCCGAAGCCCATGCCGACATGATGCTGCGGCAGTTCCTGCGCGAGGACGGCT
Source organism: Paenibacillus sp. B01 (assembly GCF_009649995.1). Classification (NCBI taxonomy): domain Bacteria; kingdom Bacillati; phylum Bacillota; class Bacilli; order Caryophanales; family Paenibacillaceae; genus Paenibacillus; species Paenibacillus sp. B01. The sequence goes on from NZ_CP045802.1 coordinate 1,928,678, forward strand.
CGGCGTACCATATCGTCTCGTTCGATCCGGCGACGGGCCGACGCATCGAGGCGCTCGGGGGCCAAGGGGACGCGCCGGAGTCCGCATGGAGCCGGGGGGCGGCCTGGGCGCTCTACGGCATGGCCAACGCGTTCCGGTGGACCGGCAAGAGGGACTACCTGGAGGCGTCGCGGCGGACGGCGGCGTATTTTGTAGGCCAGCTGCCGGACGATCGGGTGCCGCACTGGGACTTCCGCGCCGACCGCTCTGCCGGCGAGCCGCCGCGCGACAGCTCGGCCGCGGCGATCGCCGCCTCGGGACTGCTCGAGCTGGCCGCCCTGGATCACGGAGCGGACGGCGGGCGCTGGCGGGACGAGGCGGAGGCGATGCTACGCTCGCTTCGCGGCGGATACGCCGCCTGGCGCGTCGACGGCCACGAGGCGCTGCTGCTGCATGGCACGGGACACAAGCCGGCCGGACAGAACGTCGACGTCTCGCTCATCTACGGCGATTACTTTTATGTCGAGGCGCTCGCCAAGCTCGGCGGGTCGACGCTTCGCCTGTTCTAGCGTCTTCCAGCCCGCGCGGCCCCGTCCGCAGCGGGCTTTTTGACGATTTGATCGATGCCGCCGCGCATATTGCGCATTCCATCCGGCCGGCATTTATCGGTATAATAAAGCTCCGCATCCGCGGCCGATCCGCTCGGCATATCGAGCTTGCAGGAGATGAGAGGGTTGAACAAGATCCGCCGACTATGGAACAAGCGAAGAAGCGTCGTTGTCGCCTGGCTGCTGTCCTACAGCGCCGTGCTGCTGCTGCCGATCCTCATCAGCTTCGTCAACGCCGCCGCGGCCGACCGGGCGCTGCAGAGCGAGATCCACCGCGCCAACGACTCGCTGCTGGAGCAGGTGCGCTACACGATGGACAAGCAGATCGACCTCATGAAGCGGCTCAGCATGGAAATAGCCTGGAACGACAAGCTCCAGACGCTGATGTACTCGAGCCAGTCGGCGCGGGAGGCGCCGTACACGGCCTATCAGCTGAGCGACGAGTTCCGGATGTACAAGACGTCATACGCCTCGATCGCGGAATTCTACGTCGTCTGGGAGCGGGGCGACTCCGTCATCCGTCCGGGCAACATCCGCGACGCCGAGACGGCTTATCGCACGATCCATAATTCGAAAGCGCTGTCATTCGAGAAGTGGAAAGCCGAGACGCAGCGGGAAGGGCCGGGACGCTTCATCGAGCTGCCGCGCTCGGACGCGGGCAAGGAGCAAAGCTCGATCGCCTACGTCTACCGCCTGCCGGACGGCCTGAACGGAAAGCTCACCGGCGCGGTCGTCGTCATGGCGGACAGCTCCGGCTTCCAGGCCGACTTCGAAAGCATCTCCGGCCTGGGCGGCGGCGTGCTGCTCATGCTCGATCCGGACGGGCGGCCGCTGCTGACCAATCGGCCGGACGCCCCGGAGCTGCAGGCGTTCCTCGGCGCGGACGGCCGCGTCAGCCTCGCCGAGGGCAAGGCCGGAGACGCCGAGCTGTTCCACATTCGCTCCGCCGTCTCTGGCCTCCGATATGCGCTCATCATTCCGAGCTCGCTCTATTGGGAGAAAGCGGAATACGTGCGCCGCTTCACGGCGAGCAGCATCGCGGTCAGCCTGCTTGGCGCCGGCGTGCTGACGTGGTTTTTCCTGCGGCGGAACTATTCGCCGATCCGCGGCCTCGTCCGCTCGATCGACGAGCGGGAAGCCGACGTTCCGGAGGGGCGCGCCGAGGGCAATGAGCTCAAGCGCATCGAGCAGGCGATCCGGCGCGCGCGCAGCGAGAAGGAGCGGATCGCCGAGCAGCTGCAGAAGCATCAGCAGGTGCTGCGGGCAAACATGCTGCAGCGGCTGTTCAAGGGCAGGCTCGATACGCCGGTCAGCTACGAGGAGGCATTCCGCTCGTTCCGCATGCCGTTGCGCTCGGACCGGTTCGCCGTGCTGCTGCTCGCGCTGGAGAACGAGGACAGCCTGCACGAGACGCTGTCCGGCATCGAGGCGGCGGAGCGCCGGCGGCTCATCCCGTTCATCATCGCCAACGTTGTCGAGGAGCTGTGCGCCAAGGCGGGCCATGCCGGCTACATGGCAGAGTCGGATGACCTGCACGCCTGCCTCGTCAGCCTCCGTCCGGATGCCGCGGACGCGGAAGCCGAGCTGCGGGCGGCCGCTTCCGAGGCGCAAGCGTTCCTGCGGCGGTACGGGATGGAGCTGACCGTGTCGATCGGCGGCATCCACGGCGGCTGGGCGGGCGTCGCAGTCGCCTATCAGGAGGCGGTGGACGCGATGGAGTATCGGATGCTGCTCGGCAAGACGGGCATCCTCTCTTACCGAGACATCCGCATGGAGAGCCGAGCTCCATCCGGCAAAGGCTACGACTATCCGCTCCAGGAGGAGCAGCAGCTTATCAATATCATCAAAGCGGGGGATCTGGAGCAGGCCGCGGCCTGCATGGACGAGATCGCGGAGCGCAACTTCGGCAATGCTCCGCTGTCGCTCGGGATGGCGCGCTGCCTCATGTTCAACCTGCTCGCGACGATGCTCAAGGCGATCCATGAGCTCGGCGAGGGCGAGGAGCGGGTGCTCGAGGAGCATCCCGGCTGGATGGAGCGGATCATGGCCAGCACGACGTTCGGGGAGATGCAGGAGGAGCTGCTGCGGCTGCTGGCGGAGGTGTGCGCGATCGCCCGGACGCGCCGCGACGCGCAGGTCTCGCAGGAGCGGCAGCGTTCGCTGCGAGAGCTTGTCGCCGGCGTCAACCGCTTCATCGAGGCCAACTACATGGACGCCAGCTTGAATGTGAATGGCATCGGCGAGCAGTTCGCGATGAAGGGCAGCTATCTGTCGCGGCTGTACCGCAGCCAGACGGGGGAAGGGCTGCTCGATTCCATTCACCGCACCCGCATCTCCCGCGCCAAGCTGCTGATCGAAGGCAAGCGGGAGTCGATCAGCGAGATCTCGCGGCAGGTCGGGTACAACGATTCGGCGACGTTCATCCGCGTGTTCAAGAAGTACGAGGGCATCACGCCAGGCAAGTACCGCGAGCTGGCATAAGGCAGCGGCGACAAGGGAGGAATGACGATGAGCCATCGCAACCGGCGCTTGGCGGCGCTGCTGCTGGCGGCAGCGCTGCTGTCTTCCTGCACGCGCTCCGGCCCGGAGCCGGTCGGTCCGGACCGATCGGAGGACGAGCCGCTCTCCTACTGGGCGGAGCTGAACGGCAACGCCGCGAGCGCCCGCTCGCGCATCGCCGAGGTTCCATTTTTCGACGATTGGCAGGAGAGGACAGGCGTCAGGCTGAAGTTCGTGCAGCCGCCATCCAACCAGGGGCGGGAAGCGATCAGCGTACTGCTCGCCTCGGACGACGTGCCGGATCTGATCGAGTACGAGTGGATCAACTATCCCGGCGGTCCGGAGAAGGCGATCCAGGACGGCCATATCCTGCGGCTGAACGAGGCGATGGAGAAGCATGCGCCGAACCTGACCCGCTATTTGCGGGAACATCCGGACATCGACAAGCTCGTGCGGACGGCGGACGGGAGCTACTACGCCTTTCCGTTCATCCGGGGAGACGAGCGGCTGCTGACCTATCAAGGGCCGATCGTGCGGAAGGATTGGCTGGACGAGCTTGGCCTGCCAGTCCCGGAGACGATCGGCGACTGGGAGCAGGCGCTGACCGCCTTCAAGGAGCGCAAGGGCGCGCAAGCGCCGCTGACGCTGCTCGGGACGACGAATCCGCTGAACGGCGTCGAGGGCGGGGCGTTCATCGGCGCCTTCGGCATCGCCAAGGGGTTTTATGTGGAGGAGGGGAAGGTACGGTTCGGACCGGCGGAGCCCGGCTACCGGGACTTTCTGCAGCTGATGCGGAGCTGGTACGAAAAGGGCTTGCTCGACCCGAACTTCGCGGCTGTGGACTCCGTCACGCAGGACGCCTCGATGACGTCGGGACGCAGCGGGGCGAGCGTATGGAACGCCGGCGCCGGCATCGGCAGCTGGCTGCCGATGCTGCGCAAGCAGGACTCGGACGCCGAGCTGGCCGCGGCGCCGTATCCGGTGCTGCGCCGCGGCGATCGCCCCAAGTTCGGGCAGCGCGCCCCGGCCGTCGGACCGAGCGGAGCGGTAGCCGTATCGGCGCGCAGCGAGCGCGTCGAAGAGGCGGTGCGGCTGATGGACTTCGGCTATGGCGAGGAAGGGCATATGCTGTTCAATTTCGGCGCGGAGGGCAAAAGCTACGAGCTGCGCGGCGGCTACCCCGCCTATACGGACCTGATTTTCGCCAACCCGGAGCAGCTGTCGATGCCCCAGACGCTGGCGATGTACACGCGGGCCAGCTACTTCGGCCCGTTCGTGCAGGACATCCGCTACCAAGAGCAGTATTTCCGGCTGCCGGAGCAGCGGGAGGCGGTGCGCATCTGGTCGAATACCGATGCGGAAGAGCATGCTCTTCCGAACTTGCCGCTTACGGAGCGGGAAAGCCTGGAGCTGTCCGCGATCATGCAGGAGGTCCAGGCGGCCGTCGACGAGATGTCGCTCAAGCTCGTTCTCGGCATCGAGCCGATGGCGGCGTTTGAAAGCTGGCGCGGCCGGCTGGAGGCGCTCGGGATCGGCCGCGCGCTGGCGATCCAGCAGCAGGCTCTGGAGCGGTATGAAGGAGCCGCGCGTTAAGCGGTGAACAGGCCCTGAATGTGAATCCTAGGCATGAAAGTGCCTTGGATCCGCCGGAATCAGGCCCGAAACGTGAATCCTAGGCATGAAAGTGCCTTGGATCCGCCGGGAACTGGCCCGAAACATGAATCCAAGGCATAAAAGTGCCTTGGATTCGCTGGGAACTGGCCCGAAACATGAATTCAAGGCATAAAAGTGCCTTGGATCCGCCGGAATCCGGCTCGAAACGTGAATCCAAGGCATAAAAGTGCCTTGGATTCGCTGGGAACAGGCCCGAAACGTGAATCCTAGGCATGAAAGTGCCTTGGATTCGCCGGAATCCGGCCCGAAAAAAATCCAAGGCATAAATCTGCCTTGGATTCCTTTGCTAAACCGGCTCCGTCCCGGCCGCCCCCGCCTCCGGACTTTGCGGAGGCTTCTTTTCCTTGGACAGGAACCAGCCGCCGATCGCGATCGCCAGCAGCACGCCCCAGAATACGATTTTCCAGCCGAGGCTTTTAGGGAACTTCTCGGACAGCACGCCGACATCGGGATGGGACAGCGTATACACCGCCAGCTTGATGCCGACCCAGCCGACGATGGCAAACGCGGCCGTCTCGAGCCCCGGCCGGCTGACGAGCAGCCGCCCGAAGTACGAGGCGGCGAAGCGCATGATGACGAGGCCGATGATGCCGCCCGCCAAAATGACGGCGAACTGAGCGCCGTCGAGGCCGCCGATGCGGGGGAATGTCGTCGGCGGCAGCGTGATCGCCAGCGCGACCGCGGCGAGGATGGCGTCGACGGCGAAGGCGATGTCCGCCAGCTCGACCTTGAGCACGGTCACCCAGAAGTTCTCCTGCTTTTTCTCCGCTTCCTGCTTGTGCTTCTCCTGCTTCACGAACAGCCGCTTGGCCATGTGGCTGATCGAGATGTAGAGCAGGTACGCCGCGCCGATCGCCTGCACATACCAGACGTTGGCGAGGAACGAGATGAGGAACAGCGAGGCGAAGCGGAACACGAAGGCTCCGGCCAAGCCGTAGAACAGTGCCTTTTTGCGCTGCTTTTCCGGCAGATGCTTGACCATGATCGAGATGACCAGCGCGTTGTCCGCCGCGAGGATGCCCTCGAGCCCGATCAGCACGACCAGCACCCACAAATACTCCAGAAGAACGGCCGAGCTCATGAACGTCGCGCTCCTTCCGCACCGCGCGGTTGACGCGGCTTTTTGGCTAGCTTCCGCAGCGCAGGGAATTCTTATGCGGTCGATTGCCCGGGAAATGAAGCATTTGCGCCGGGGGATTGAAATCCGTCTCATTCCGGTCCATAATCGGGGTACTTGAACGTGCACGGAGGCCGACGGCTCATGTTGAATCCGCTTACAAGGCTGAGCGTCAAGCTGCAGCTCATCCTGCTGTTCCTGTTCATGGCGCTGCCGATCCTCGGCCTGTTCGCGTACGGCAACCTGAAGGCCGAGACGATCATGAAGGATAACGTCACCGGCGCCTATGCCGAGCTCAACAAGCAGAACCTGCTCATGATCAACAAGGAAATGGACAGCATCAACCGCATCACGACGACGATCATCCAGAATCCGGTGACGCAGCGCATCGTGCCGGGCGGACGGGAGCCGGTGCTCGGCCGGGTGAAGAAGTACGCCGAGATGGACAAGCTGCTGCGCTCCTACTCGACCGGCACGAACGGCGAGACCCCGGTCTATTACTCCCTTTATGTGTACGACCCATCCGGAGAATTCTACTTCGCGCCGTCCATCCAGATGACGCAGAACGGCGTCTATTTCCTATCCGGCAAGAACAAGCCGGACTGGTACGACGAGGCCGTGCGGCTCAAGGGACTCGGCTTCGTCCGCGTGACCTCGACCAATACGGCGTTCGACAAAAGCTCGACGCTCGCCTACATCCGCGCCGTCAACAACATCGCCGAAGGCAGCGGCGTCATCGGCGTGCTCGTCGCCTACAAGCTGGAGCACAAGCTCGCCGACACGATGCGCTCGGTCCGCCTGCCGGGCGGCGACATTAGCCTCGTCGACGAGGCCGGCACGATCATGAGCAGCACGCTGCCGGACCGGATCGGCACGGAGCTGGCGCTGCCGGCGGCGCTGGCGGAGCGGGCCGCGCAGGCGCGCTCGGACCTGCCGGTCCACCTCATCGAGGGGGATCGGATCTATGTGGCGAGCGGCGAGAACAGCCTCCATCTGCGGCTCATCTACGAAATTCCGCTGCAGGCGATGCTGCAGCAGCAAAGCGAGCTCAAAAACGTCATCCTGCTCATTTCCGCCGCCTATGTCGCGGTCGGCTGCATCATCATGATCTATTTCTGGCGCTCGCTCATGACGCCGCTGCAGCGGCTGTCGCTGTTCGTCCGCAGGTACGAGCCCGGCAAGCGGGTGCCGGAGACGCCCGGCCAGTCGCGCAGCGACGAGGTCGGCGTGCTGATCTCTGCCGTGTACGGCATGGCGAGGCGGCTCAACAGCCTGATCGCCGACAAGTATCAGGCGGACATCCGGCAGAAGGAAGCGCAGCTGCAGATCCTTTACCACCAGATCAACCCGCATCTGCTGTACAATACGCTGGAGAGCATCTATTGGAAAAGCTCGCTCGAAGGGCATACCGAATCCGCGGAAATGATCAAGGACCTGTCCAAGCTGATGAAGATCAGCCTGAGCCGCGGGCGCGAGCTGATCACGCTCGCGGAGGAGAGCGAGCACGCCGCCGCCTATGTGGCGCTGCAGCGCCGGCGCTACGAGGCGGAGCTGCGCGTGCTCTGGGACATACCGGAGGAGCTCGGCGCGGCGCTCATCCCCAAGATCACGCTTCAGCCGCTGATCGAGAACGCGATCGTCCACGGCATCAAGCACATGGGCGAGGACGGCGAGATCGTCGTCGCCGCGCGCGCGGACGAAGGAGGCGGCCTGCTCGTGACGGTCGGCGACAACGGCTACAAGGCGGTCGACTACGCCGCCATCCAGCGCTGGCTGGACGAGCCGGACAGCTCGCCGTCGTTCGGCTACGGCATCCGCAACATCGACCAGCGCATCCGGCTGCAGTTCGGCCCGCGCTACGGGCTGGCCATCGGTCCGAGAGCGGACGGAGGCACGGAGGTGCGGCTGCAGCTGCCGCTGCTGGACGAGACCGATCTATCTGGACCATCGAGAGGAGAATGAACATGCATCGCATCCTGATCGTCGACGACGAGCCGCTCATCTGCAAGGGGCTGTCCAGCATGCTGGCCGGAGCCGGGCTCGGCATCGAGGATATCCATACCGCGAGCAACGGCTTCGAGGCGCTCGACTATCTCCGTCTGGAGGAGGTCGACCTGATGATCACCGACATCGGCATGCCGGGCATGAACGGCATCGAGCTGATGCATCAGGCCCGGCTCATCAAGCCGTGGGTGCAGACGATCGTCGTCTCCGCGCACGAGACGTTCCAATATGCGCAGATGGCGATGCGGCTCGGCGCGCGCGACTACCTCATCAAGCCGCTGAACGCGGCGCAGCTGCTCGACAGCGTGCGCAACGCGCTGCTGCAGGCCGAGCGCCCCGCCGAAAGCGAGCCCGACTACGCGGCGAGCCTCGGCGGCCGCTTCGCGCTGCAGGCGCAGGCCGAGGAGCCGCGCCGGGCGCTCGAGCGCCTGCTCGCCAATCCGCTTGCCTCGACGGCGGAGGCCGGGGAGCTGGCCGCAGCCGCCGGACTGCAGGAGACAGGGCCTTATTTCGCAGTCATCCGCATCCGTCCGGAATTCGACACGCGCCCGGATCTGTCGCCGCGGGACCGGAAACTGCTTGCCTACGCCGTCATGAACCTCTCCACGGAGCTGCTCGGCAAGGACTGGAATCCGGTCCCGCTCGAGCTGCCCGACGAGGAGGTCGGCCTCGTCATCGGCTGGAGCGAGGAGCGCTACGAGGACGCCACGGTCAGCAAGATCAACCAGCTCGACATGATCGGCCGCAGCCTCCATCATCATGCCGACTCGTTCCTGCGGCTGCCGGTGCTCGTCGGCATCAGCCAGATCGCCCGCGGGCCGGAGTTCCTCCATCTGCTGGCGACCCAGTCGAGAAGGGCGCTGGAGTGGCGGATCCGGCATCCGGGGCAAAAGGTGTTCTACTACGGCGACTTCAGCTGGAGCGAAGCGGAGGGCGGCTCCGTCAGGCAGCCCGGCGAGGAAGAGGCGTCCGCCCAGACGAACCGGATCGTGGAGCGCTCCCTGCGCTACATCGAGGACAACTACGCGCAGAAGGGGCTGACGCTGCATGAGGTATCCCAGCGCGGACATGTCAGTCCCAACTATTTGAGCTATCTGTTCAAGAAGAACACCGGCTACAACCTGTGGGAATACGTCATCAAGCTGCGGATGGAGGAAGGCCGCCGGCTGCTGCTGACGACCGACTTGCGGCGGTACGAGGTGGCGGAGCGGGTCGGCTACGAATCGCCGGAGCATTTCAGCAAGATCTTCAAGAAGTACTACGGCTACAGCCCGAGCGAGCTGAAAAAAGAAAGCCAAGGCAAGTAGGATTGGAAAGGCTCCGCGCTGCGCGAGCGGATTCGATGGGCCTCGGGCGACATATCGCAATGGGAAAAGGGGAGCTACACATGCGCAAGCCGGCTGCGCTCATCAGCCTTCTGATGGCGACGACGCTGCTGCTGTCCGCCTGCAGCGACGGCAACGGCAGCTCCGGCAAAACCGGAGCTGCCAGCAAAGGAGGAAGCGCGGCGCCGAACAAGCCGGCCGCGAGCAGCGGCGGCGTCTCGGCGCCGGGCGAAGGGGATATCCGGGACCGGAAGATTGCGATCAGCATCTATTACCCGTTGTCCGATCAGGTCGAGAAGCGCAAGGCCGAGGACGACAAGATCGCGCGCTTCCAAAAGGAATATCCGAACGTCACGATCACCAAGAGCGACTGGCACTACAATGTCGACGAGATCGGAGTGAAGATGGCGGCCAACGAGGCGCCGACGTTTTTCAACACGTTCGCGACGGAGGCCGGCTTCCTCGTGCAGCGCGGCTGGGCGGCGGACATCACCGAGCTGTGGAACGGCTACGAGCGCAAGGACGACATCAATCCGACGCTGCAAAGCCAGTTCATCAAGGACGGCAAGGTGTTCGGCATCGTGCAGAACGGCTACTCTACCTCCGTGGTCGTCAACAAGAAGCTGCTCGCCGACAAAAGCGTGGCCGCACCGCCGTATGACTGGACATGGGACGACATGCTGAGGACGGCCCAAGCGGCGGCCGATCCGGTTAAGGGCATCTCCGGCATCGCCCCGATGGGCAAAGGCAACGAAGCGGGCTGGAACTGGACGAACTTCCTGTTCGAAGCCGGCGGCCAGATCCAGACCGTCGAAGGCGGCAAGGTGACGGCGGCGTTCAACTCCGACGCAGCGGTGAAGGCGCTGCAGTTCTATCAGAAGCTGCGCTGGGAAGCGGACGCCATTCCGAAGGACTGGGCGCTCGGCTGGGACGACGCGGTCGGCGCGTTCGCGCAAGGGCGCACCGCGATGGTCATCGCCGGCGCGGAGGGCGTGCTCGACCAGGCGCTCAATCAGGGCGGCATGAAGTCGGAGGACATCGCGACCTATCCGATGCCGGCGGCCCAGGCCGGAGGCAAGCATTCCGGCATCCTGGGCGGCGACTATCTCGTCATCAACCCGAACGCTTCCAAGGACGAGCAGGAAATGGCGTTCCGCTATATCATCTTCGACTGCTTCTCCGACAACTACCTGGAGGCCGTCGAGAAGGACATCCAGGCCCGCAAGGCAGAGGGCAAGTTCTACATCCCGCCGCAAATGAGCTATTACAAGGAAGACTCCGACTACGGCAAGAGGCTGCAGGCGATCTACGACAAGTACGACAACGTGTACAAGTACGACCCGGAGTCCAGCAAGCTGCTCGACGGCAATCCGGAAGCCCAGTACAACACCCAGGAATACTATGCCGAGATGACGAACATCGTCCAGGAAGTGTTCTCCCAGCAGGACGTCGACCTGAAGGCGAAGCTCGATGCGGCCGCCGCGACGATGCAGACCAAATACTACGACGCCATCCAAGCCCGCTGACCTTCGTCGGCCGGCCGGGTCTGCCTTGGGGCGGAACCGGCCTTTTTTCGGCGGATCGGCCGCTCCGCATCGACAGCGCGGGCTGCATCGGTAATAATGTAGAGAAGCCATGCGCGCATCGCCGGCCCTTCTGCCCTCGCGATGCGCGCCAGCACGAGAACCTTCATGTTAGAGAGGGAAGTCATGGAATCGATGCGCGCTTTTTTCGCTATGCCCGCCGTCCGCAGGATCGTCGTCCTGCTGCTGCTCGTCGGCTTGCTCTACAGCCTGCGGCACATGCTCAATCTGATCCTGCTGCTGTTTCTCGTGACCTATGTCATGAACCGGCTGCAAGGACTCTTCACCGGATGGATCAACAAGGCGGTGCCGGTGCATCCGATCGTCGTCGCGGTGCTGCTGTACGTGCTGCTGCTGTCCGGCCTGGCTTGGGGCATCTCCAATTATGTGCCTCAGATCGTCACCCAAGGCCGCGACATGATCAATACGATCATCCGCTTCCTCAACTCCACGGAGGGCAACGACATCGCGAAGCGGCTGTCGGAGGAGCTGGAGAAGATCGACTACAAGACGTATGTCGACCAGGCGTTCCTCTATCTGGGCAAGATCGGCAAGATTTTGGAGCTCGTGCTGATCGTCATCCTGCTCAGCTTTTTCTTCCTGCTGCAAAAAGCGAAGATTCTCGCCTTCACCCAAAAGTTCCAGACGAGCAAGATCGGCTGGGTCTATGACGAGATCGCCTACTTCGCCCAGCGCTTCGTCTCCTCGTTCGGCAAGGTCATCGAGGTGCAGCTCGTCATCGCGCTGTTCAACACCGTATTCACGATGCTCGGGCTGTGGATCATGGGCTATCCGTACCTGTTCGCGCTGACGATCATGGTCTTCCTGCTGAGCCTCATCCCGGTGGCGGGCGTCATCATCTCGTTCGTGCCGATCGGCATCATCGGCTACCAGGCGGGCGGCGTCACGCTCGTATTCTGGGTCATCGTGATGATCCTGCTCATCCACGCTCTGGAGACGTATTTCCTCAATCCGAGGCTGATGGCGTCCAAGACGAAGCTGCCGATGTTCTATACGTTCGTCATCCTCGTCTTCTCGCAGCATTACTTCGGCATCTGGGGGCTCATCATCGGCATCCCGGTATTCATGTTCGTGCTGGATATTCTGCATGTGCCGCTCGGCGATGGCGAGAAGAAAAAAGAAGCTTGACGGTCGGAAGAAGCGGCTTCCCGCAAGCCCGGCCGCATGCAGGGAAAGCCTGTCCGGATTCGTTCGGATGGGCTTTTTTTATTTTTTGATCAGAGAGATGGGAGGAAATCAAGAGGCGGGACTACGTTCGGCGGGGGAAATATCTTATCGAAAAAGGGGGAGATTTTCCCTCCTTTTTTTCTTTGTCCGCAATCGTTTGATACTTTCCCACTTTTTCTTATAGATACGCGCGGAGTCTGGGAAATAGGAAGGAAATGGCGGGAAAAGATGCGAAAATGGACCTCGTATCCAGCTCGAGAGACAAGGGAGGGACAAGCACGAGCAAGGCGCAGACCGGCAAGCCGCGAATTCATTCTTCCCCCATTCTTCCGCAGAGGTGATCGAGGTTGAACAGACGATGGAAACAGAAGGTTGCCACAAAGCTAGCCTCTTTTTTATGCTTGACCTTGCTCGCAGGGCTAGTCTCCCTGCCGGCATCCGCAACCGCCGCAGAGGGCCCGCCTCCGCCGCCGACGAATCTGCAGGTGTCGGAAATCAAGGGACGTTCCGCCATGCTGACCTGGGATCTCAACGACCGGCATGATCCGGACAAAGGGTATGACATCTATGTCGCGAAGGACAAGACAAAGCCGGACAGCGGCTTCAACTACCAGGGCTGGTTCGCAGCTCCGCCGGTCACGCTCGGAGGACTGGAGCCTGAGACGGAGTACACGTTCTACATCCGTCAGGCCAGCGTTTCCGGCTCGAGCGTGCCGAGCGAGCGGATCACCTTCACGACGGCAGCCGATACGGCGACCGCTCCTCCCGCTCCTCTCAAGAAGCCCCATCAGCCTCGAGTGACGGAAGTAACGTACGAGTCGCTGACGATCCAGTTCGACAACGTTCCCGGAGCCGACGGATATGACGTATACAGCCGCACGAACTGGCTGGCCGGCATCTGGAACGGCTCTGGCACCTACAAGCTGGACGCCTCCAAGCTGACCGTCGGGCAAGAAGTCTATCTGCAGGTCGCCGCGCAGGACTCGTCGAAAGCGAGACCGAACTCGCCGAAAAGCGATCCGATCCGCCTGATCTGGGGCCAGCTCGACGCGCCGAAGGACGTGCAGGTCGTCACGGCGACGAAGTCTGAGGTCACGCTCGGATGGGCGACCGTTGCAGGCGCGACGTATTATGAGATCTACTCCGGCGGCAAGCTTCTCGGCACTTCGGCGGAGCCGCGCTATCTGGCGACGGGGCTGAAGACGAGCCAGCCGTACTATTTCACGGTCGTGGCCAAGAACGATCTGTGGACATCTCCGACGAGCGCTCGCGTCAAGGCGACGCCGGGCCACAACTACAATCTCGTCTACTACTACGCCTCGTGGGCTCGCAGCGAAACCGGCCGCAACTTCCAGCCATCCGACATTGATACGAGCCAGCTGACGCATATCAACTACGCGTTCGCAGACATCTGCTGGGGCGGCTATGGCGAAAGCGGCAAGGAATGCCAGAATCCGGAAATCGCCGACCAATCCGGCTATGTGTTCGACGGCAGCATGGTCATTGGCGCGCCGGCCGACGACATGTCGAACTTCGCCGAGCTCAGGACGATGAAGCAGCGCGATCCGGACTTCAAGCTCATGGTTTCCGTCGGCGGCTGGAGCTGGTCCAAGTATTTCTCGAGGCTGGCCGCTGCGGAAGAGACCCGTCTGACATTCGCTCAAACCGCGCTGCAGTATTTGCGCAGCAACGGCTTCGACGGACTCGACATCGACTGGGAATATCCGGTCGAAGGCGGGGAGGACGACAACGACCGCAGCCCGGACGATCCCCAGAACTTCACGCTGCTCATGAAGACGCTGCGCGAGACGCTGGACGCCGCCGGTCAAAAGGACGGCAAGTACTACCTGCTGACCATCGCTTCGGGACAAGGCGACAATTTCACGCGCAACGCCGACTTTACGAATTCCGTGCCTTACCTCGACTTCGTCAACATCATGACCTACGACTACAGCGGCGGCTGGCACAGCTCCGCCTACCACAACGCGCCGCTCTACTACGATCCGGCCAACAAGCAATCGACCGCTCCGCGCAACAACGTGGCCGGCGGGGCAGCGGGCCATCTGAAGGGCGGCGTGCCGAACTACAAGCTCGTCCTCGGCGTGCCGTTCTACGGCAACGGCTGGATCGGATGCTCGGGCGAGTACGGAGAGTGCGCCTCTCCATCCACAGACGGCACATGGGAAGCGGGCAAGTTCGACTTCACCGACCTGGAAGAGAACTATGTCACCCAATCGACCTACAAGCGGCATTGGAACGACAAAGCCAAAGTGCCTTATCTGTTCAACGAGAAAACAGGCACGTTCATCTCTTATGACGATGAGGAATCCATCACGTACAAGGCGATCCATGTGCGGAAGGAAAATCTGGCCGGCATCATGAACTGGGAAATTTCCGGCGACCGCAACCGGACGCTGACGACACGGATCTTCGAGGAGCTGCCGATCTACGGCAATCCGAGCCAGGCTCGTCCGGAGCCGACTCCGACGCCGGAGCCGCCGATCTACTGGATTCCTACGTCGACGCCTTCTCCGTCGGCATCGCCAAGCGCGACGCCGGCTCCAAGCGCGACCCCGGCGCCTTCAAATGCGCCGTCCGTCGAGACGCCTCGCGATGCGGTCGGGCATTGGGCGGAGAACGATATCGTCAAAGCGATCCAGCTCGGCCTCTTCCAAGGCTATCCGGACGGATCGTTCCAGCCGAACGAAAAGACGACTCGCGGCATGCTGGCCGTCCTGGTCAGCCGCCTGCTGCCTCCTGCGAGCGCAGCCGCGCCTGCGCCGTTCAAGGATGCGGACCGCTTCCCGGCCTGGTCGGCGGATGCGATCGTCCAGGTCCAGGCTCTCGGCCTGATCCGGGGCTATGAGGACGGGACGTTCCGACCGGACAAAGCGATCACTCGAGCGGAGCTGCTCACGCTGCTCGCTCGAGCGGCCGGATGGCCGCCGGCATCCGGCGCCGCCACCTCCTTCAAGGATGACGCCCTCATCCCGGCATGGTCCAAGTCAGCCGTTCAAGCCGCTGCCGACAAAGGGCTGCTGAACGGCAGGGAAGACGGCAGCTTCGATCCGCAAGGCATCGCGACGCGGGCGGAAACGGCCGCGCTCGTGCTCCGGTTCTTGAGCGAGCTGACGAAATAAGATCATTCGCCTCGGCACGGTCTCCATTTACAAAAAAACGAGAAAAGGACGCGGCCTTGAGCGAGGCCCGTCCTTTTTCCTATTCCGGAGCGGCCTTTCGGCAGCGAAGCGGCATCCGGCAGCCGTTTTTCCTCCTGCGCGCCGATAAATTTCCCCTTGCGCCCGGCCTTCCTCTCCTGCAAAGGTGAAAGAGATCGAATCCGCTCGGAAGCTGCGTCTTTTGAGGGTGTCGCAAGCGGGTCCGGTATGCTAATCTGGTAGAAGTCATGCAGCCAGGAGAGGATGGTAGGACGAAGTGAAGCTTACATACATACGCCCGGCCTTGGCGATCCTGCTGGTCGCCATCATGGCGCTGGCCGGCCGGCCTCCGGCCTATGCCGCGACGGAGCTGATCGTCAACGGCAGCTTCGAGGCGTCCCAGGACGGGCTGCCGCAAGGCTGGACCAAAGACGGCTACAAGCTCGACGAATCGGTGACGGCATGGACGCTGGAGCAGGGCAGCGGCTCCGATCCCGCGCATTACGTCCGGGTCGCGAGCCAGCAGCCGAACGACGCCCGCTGGCTGCAAAAGGTCGCGGTCAAGCCGGACACGCTGTACAAGCTCAGCGGCATGATCCGCGCATCCGGCGTGCCGTCCGGCTCGGCCGGCGCGAACCTGTCCGTGCTCGGCGTGCTGGACACGTCCGCGCCGGCATTCGATACCGCGGGCGTCTGGCAGCAGGTCGAGCTGTACGGACGGACCGGTCCCGAGCAGCAGGAGCTCGACGTCGCCCTTCGTCTCGGCGGCTACGGCAGCGAGACGACCGGCACGGCCGATTTCGCCGCCGTCTCGCTCGTCGAGGTCGAGGGAGAAGCGGCGGCGAACGCCGTTTCGTTCGATCCGTCGACCGTAGCGCCGGGCTCGGGCGGCGATTCCTCCGCCGGCGCCGGCGCGCCGGGCTTCCTCATGCCGCTGGCGATCATCGGCGGCATCGCCTTCGCGGCGGCGCTGTACATCGGCTGGAGCGCGATCTTCGGCCGCCGCGTCTCCGCCGGCTTGGCCGCGGAGCTGCGGCGGCAGCCGGAGCCGGGCCGCTCCGGCCGCGCGATCTGGCTCGTGCTGGGAGCCGGCCTGCTGCTGCGGCTGCTGCTCGCGCCGACGATGCAGGGCCATCCCGTCGACTACACCGACTTCAGCCTATGGGCGCAGCGGGCGTACGAGACGGGCTTGAACGGATTTTTCGAGGACGGCGTGTTCGCGGACTATCCGCCGGGCTACATCTACGTCCTGTGGGTGCTGGGGATGCTCAAAAGCGCGCTGGGACTCGGCTTCGGAGCCGGACCCGAGATCCTGCTCGTCAAGCTGCCGGCGCTGCTCGCGGATCTCGCCGCCGGCTGGCTGCTGTACGATCTGGCCCGCCGCCGCTTCGGCACGAGGCTGAGCGCGTTTCTGGCGGCGCTGTACGTGTTCAGCCCGGCCGTCTGGCTCGACTCCGCCCTGTGGGCGCAGGTCGATTCCGTCATGACGCTGCTCGTGCTGCTGGCCGTGCGTGCGCTGACGTCGAGCCGCTACGCCTCCGGCGCGGCTTGGCTCGCCGTCGCCGTGCTCGTCAAGCCGCAGGCGGTGCTTTTCCTGCCGCTGCTGCTGTTCGCGCTGCTCTCGAGCCGCCGGCCGGCCGATTGGCTCAAGGCCGCCGGGGCCGGCATCGGCAGCGCGCTGCTGCTGCTCCTGCCGTTCGCGATCGGCAGGGAGCCGGGCTGGATCATCGAGCATTACGGCAACATGTTCGCTTCCTACCCTTACGCCACGCTCAACGCCTTCAACCTGTACGGGCTGCTCGGCTACAACGGCATCGAGACGACCCGCACCTGGCTCGGCCTGGAGCTCTCGGCATGGGGCAACGTCGGGGCGCTCGCCGCGCTCGTGGCGATGGGGCTGATCTGCTGGAAAAAAGGCCGCGAAGGGCTTTATCTGGCGGCCTTCGCCGGAGCCCTGCTCGTCTTCCTGCTGAAGACCGGCATGCATGAGCGCTACCTATATCCCGCGCTCGCGTTCGCGCTGGCGGCGTTCATCGTCTCCGGCAGCAAGCGGCTGCTCGCGTTGTACGGCGCGCTGACGCTCACGGTGCTGGCGAATACGGCGCCGGTGCTGCGGGACGCGATCGAGCAGAGCTTCTACCGGGCCAACGGCGACGGCCTCATGGTGACGGTATCGCTGCTCCAGCTGCTCGCCGGCGCGGCGCTCGTCCATCTGGTCGTCCAGCTCGTCCGCGGCCGCTCGTACGGATCGCTGGCGCTGGCCGCCGGCGGCGCGTGGAAGCTGCCGGACGCGCCTGCGCCACAGCGGGCAGCCGGCTCCGCGGCTTCCGCGAACGAGCCGTCCGGTCCCGAGCCGTACGAGGACACGACCCGCATATCACGGCGCAAGGAATGGCTGCCGATCGCGGGCCTGGTCGCCGTCTACGCCATCCTCATGTTCTGGCAGCTCGGCGACGCCAAGGCGCCGTCCACGCCGTGGGCGCCGACGCAGGCCAGCCATGAGGTGACGGTGCAGCTCGAGGGAGGTCCGCAGCCGGCCGATCATGTCATGCTGTACGCCGGCATCGGCAGCGGCACGGTGCAGGTCGCCTTGTCCGCGGACGGCACGACGTTCGGCGCTCCGGCCGAGCAGAAGCTCGACGGCGGCACCGTCTTCCAGTGGAAGTCGATCGGCATCGGCGGACAGACGATCCAGGCGGTGCGCATCACCGGCACGCCGGGCGTCGTCCTGTACGAAGCGGGAGTGATCGACGCCGACGGCCGCACGATGCCGCTGCTGGATACGGGCGGCTCGCCGCTGTTCGACGAGCAGTCGCTCGTGCCGGCGAAGCCTTCGTACAAGAACAGCATGTACTTCGACGAGATCTACCACGCGCGCACGGCGTTCGAGCATCTGCATCGGATCGAGCCGTACGAGACGACGCATCCGCCGCTCGGCAAGGTCATCATCATGGCGGGCGTCTCGATCTTCGGCATGAATCCGTTCGGCTGGCGGGTGATGGGAGGACTGGCGGGGCTGCTGCTCATCCCGGCGATGTACGCGCTGGCGCGGGGCTTGTTCAACTCGCGCAAGGCCGGCCTGCTGGCCGCCTCGCTCATCCTGCTCGACTTCATGCCGCTCGTGCAGTCGCGGATCGGCACGGTCGATACGTACGCCGTCCTGTTCATCCTCCTCAGCTACCACTTCATGAACCGGTTCCTGCAGCGCAACGTCGTCGGAGCGAGGCTGTGGCCGGCGCTGCAGGCGTTCGCGCTGTCCGGCGTCTTCTTCGGGCTCGGAGCGTCGGTCAAATGGGTCGGCGTCTACTCCGGCGCAGGCCTGGCCGTCCTGTTCTTCGGCTCGATGTACCGGCGGTGGAAGGCTTCGCGCGAGGGAGCGACAGGCGTGTCCGGGGCTTCGCGCGGAGCGGACGCGGCTCGCGGCGGCGCAGGAATTCCGCGCGGAGCGGAGGCGGCGGCCGCGGAAAGCCGCGTGCCGGCGAAGCTGATCGGCGCGGGCTTGCTGTTCTTCGTCGCCGTGCCCGCCGTCGTCTACGCGCTGACGTACATCCCGTTCATGCTCGTGCCGGGGCCGGGCCACGGCCTGCGCAACGTCATCGAGTTCCAGAAGTTCATGTACGACTACCATTCCAAGCTCGTGGCGACGCATCCGTTCGCCTCGACCTGGTGGGAGTGGCCGATCATCCGCCGGCCGATCTGGTACTACGGCGGCTCCGGCCTGGCCGAGGGCCAGATCGCCAGCATCATGAGCCTCGGCAACCCGCTCATCTGGTGGGCCGGCATTCCGTGCGCGCTAGCTGCCTTCGCGGCCGCCTGGAAAAGACGCAGCCGCGCGCTGCTCGTCATTACGATCGGGCTGCTCTCGCAGTACCTGCCGTGGGTCGGCATTCCGCGCCTGACGTTCATCTACCACTACTACGCGACGGTGCCGTTCCTCATCCTGTGCATCGTGTACGTGCTGATCCGCCTGCCGGAGAAGATGGACCGAAGATCGGCGAACCTGGCGACGGGACTGTATGTGGGCATTGCGGCCGCGCTGCTGGCGATGTTCTATCCGGTGCTGACCGGCCTCACGATCAGCCGCAGCTATGCGGAGCATTTCCTCAAGTGGTTCGGCAGCTGGACGTTCTTCTCCTGACGGAGAAAGGACTCCGCCGACAAGGCAAAAGGCAAAAGGACGAAGCGCCTGCCGCTTCGTCCTTTTGCCTTTTGCTGCGATTGAAACAGAAAGGAAGGGAATTGCCATGACCAAGCCGCTCGCGGCCGCGCTCGTAACGCTCAGCCTCATTTGGGGAGGCTCGTTTTTCTTCATCAAGATTCTGCTGGAGGAGGCCGGGCCGTGGATGATCGCCTTCCTCCGCGCCGGCGCAGGGCTCGTCGCCATCACCGCCGTCATGCTTGCGCTGCGGCAGCCGTTCTCGCTGCGCTCGCTGCCTTGGCTGCCGATGGCCGTCATGGCGACGTTCAACACGACGGTGCCGTGGGCGCTCATCCCGCTCAGCGAGACGAGGCTGACGAGCAGCGTCGCCTCGGTGCTCAACGCGACGACGCCGCTTTGGACGCTCGTCGTCGGGGCGCTTTTTTTCGCCGGCAAGCCGGGGCCGAAGCAGTGGGGAGGCATCCTCGTCTCGCTCGCCGGCATCCTCGTGCTGCTCGGCGTCAATCCGGCGACGATCATTTCGGTCGACGGCTTCGGCTTCCTGTGCATGATGGGCGCGACGCTCTGCTACGGCATCGGCTCGCAGCTGTCCAAGCGGCTGAGCGGACTGACGATGTACCAGTCGACCTTCGGCACGCTGCTCGTGGCGACCGTCTCCTGCGGCGCGATCGCGCTCGTCCGCGATCCGCTGCCGGTGGAAGCGCTCGGGTCGGGACCGTTCCTCGGGGCGCTCGTCGGCCTCGGCGTATTCGGCTCCGGGATCGCCTACATCCTGTTCTATTTCCTGATTCAAAAGGGAAGCCCGGAGCTCGCCACGATGGTTACCTACCTGGTGCCGGCGACAGCGATTCTGTGGGGCTTCCTGCTGCTGGGCGAGGAGCTGCGCTGGAACTTGCTCGCCGGGCTCGCGATCATCCTCGCCGGCGTATTCCTGGCGACGAGGCCTTCCCGTCCGGCGTCAGCGCCGGCTCGAAGCGGCGTCGACGGGGCGCAGCGGGAGTAGCTGGAAGATAAGGAGTCATAGGGACAGAGCCAAGGTCTATGAAAAGATCTTGGCTCCGTCCTTTTTTCTTGCACTCGTACCGTGCGGCGTGCAGGCGGTGCGAGGAGGCGATGACGGGGTCGAGAGTACCGTCGTGCGGCGTGCAGGCGGTGCGAGGAGGCGATGACGGGGTCGAGAGTACCGTCGTGCGGCGTGCAGGTGGTGCGAGGAGACGACGACGGGGTCGAGAGTACCGTCGTGCGGCGTGCAGGTGGTGCGAGGAGATGACGCCCACGCGCAGAAAAACCGCGCGTAGCCCGCGCGGCCGGCGCGCCAGCGAAGCCTACGCGCGTGAAAACCGCGCGTAGCCCGCGCGACCGTCGCGCCAGCGAAGCCTACGCGCGTGAAAACCGCGCGTAGCCCGCGCGGCCGGCGCGCAGGCGAAGCCTACGCGCGTAAAAACCGTGCGTAGCCCGCGCGGCCGTCGCGCCAGCGAAGCCTACGCGCGTGAAAACCGCGCGTAGCCCGCGCGGCCGGCGCGGTCGGCGCACGCTCCCATGCAAAAAGGCCAGCGCACGGATGCCGTGTGCTGGCCTTTTTGCTTGGAACGATTACGACGACGTCAGCTTCACCGGCACCCAGATCTCGGTCACGGCGTCCGTATCGGGACCGCCGTCCTCCAGGTACAGCTCCAGCTCCGGGCCGCCCGCGTGCTCGTAGCCGGTGGACGGGAACCACTCCGAGAAGATGCGCTTCGTGACGCTCTGCACCGACTCCGGCAGCGGCCCGGCCGCGGTGAAGACGGCCCACGTGGAGGCGGGCACCTCGCGCTCGACGAACTCGGCGCCGGCATGCTCGAACGGCGCCGGCACCGTCCCGGCAGGAGCTTCCACGGCGATCATGTAGCGGAACCGCTCCGTCTCGTCCTTGTCGCTAGCCGTGCCGTCGATCATGCGGAAGTCCGTGCAGGCGCCGATCAGCGGCTGGCCCGGCTGGAGCTTCAGCACACGATCGATCGTGCCGTTCGGCCCGCTCTCTTGCCAGAACTGCGGGATGCGCCGGAAGTTCTCGCCGTTCTCGCAGCTGACGACGATCGATGCTCCGGCAATCGTGAAGCGGTCTCTTTTCTCGATCCGATAGTTCATTTCCATTTCTCCCTTCAGCGATAGATGGAAGCGCAGCTTCGGAAAGGCGACCAGGCGGCAGCCGGGCTGGCGGGCCATCGTCGGCGTGACGCCATGCGTCTTGCGGAACGCCTTGGCGAACGCCTCCGGCGACTCGTAGCCGTACTTGAGCGCGACATCGACGACCTTGATCCCGCTCGCGGCCAGCTCCTGCGCCGCTCTCGTGAGCCGCCGGCGCCGCACGTACTCGCCCAGCGGATAGCCGGTCAGAGCATGGAACATGCGCTGAAAGTGAAACGGCGACGAGTAGGCGTCCCGCGCCAGCGCCTCCACGTCGAGGCGTCCGTCCAGCAGCCGTTCGATCCGGTCGAGCGTGTCGTTCATTCGGGTCAGCCAATCCACGGCTTCGCGCCTCCTTCCTTGCTGATTGTATCGGGTTTCGCCGCCGTCAGCCTGTCTTAGACTGCTCCTCGCGGACCGCTGCTCACAGCCCGAGCAGCCGGCGGTACAGCTTGATGACGCTCATGTGCAGCCCTTCGTGGTAGAGGGCGAGCGAGAGGAATTCGCGCGGCGTCGTCAGCAGGATGCCGGTCGACGTCGTATACGGCTCGACCGGCTCGTCGAGGCGTCCGGCGAGCGCGTCCTGCACCCGTCCGGGCTGCTCGCGCAGCAGCTCGAGCAGCTCCTCGAGCGCCGGCACGGGCTCCTCCTGGTCCATCCAGGATGCCGGCGAGCTGCCGAAGTCGAACTGCGTGCGGAACGAAGCCGGCAGCGGCGACGGCAGCGCCGGCGCCTTGAAGGCGAAGCGCTCCAGCACGGCGACGAGATGGCCGGCGTTCCAGCGGATGGAGTTGCGGAAGCCGGACGGGATGAGGTCGCCCTGCAGCGGCGTCAGATCCTCGAGCTGCCGGACGGTGAGCGATCGCACGGCGTCGAGCTGGGCGAAGATTGCGGAATCGGATCGGGTCATAGGTTCAGTCTCCTTTTTATCGAGAAATGAGTCGGATGGGGCGCGAGACGGAGCGTCCTCGGGCTAAAGCGCCGGCAAGCTCCACTCCCGCACGAATACGGCGGAGCCGCGGATCTCGACCTCCCGCTCGCCGCCGCGCGGGACGACTCTGACATGGACCTTGCCGTCGCGGCCGACTTCTCGGCCTTGCTCGACGGTCAAGCGCAGCCCTTCCGGCGGCGCCGCGGCGATGCAGCGGTCCCAGTAAGCGCCGAGCACGCCGGAGGCGGTGCCGGTGACGGGATCCTCGACCGTGCCGGAGTACGGGGAGGAGAAGTGGCGGGCGTGGAGGCGGGCGTCCGCATGGACGGTCTCCAGGCAGAACGGATGGAGCGAGGCGCGCGGGAGCTCGGCCAGCAGCTCCGGGAACCGGCGGTTGTCCGGCCGCATGCGGGCGCAGGCGGCCAGTCCGCGCACAGGCACGCACAGCGTCCAGATGCCCGTGCTGCCGTAGACGATCGGCAGATCGGGATGCAGGTCCTGCTCCGCCAGCCCGATGGCGTCCGCAAGCTCCGCGCGCGAGCCGCCGAACGGCCGGAACTGCGGCGCGGCTTGGCGCATGACGAAGCTCGGCTTGCCGCTGTCGGCGTCGCGCTCGACGCGGATCGGGAGCACGCCGGCCAGCGTCTCGACGGTGAGCGTGTCCAGGCCGTCCAGGCGGCCGGCGGCTGCCAGCGCGGCGAGACAGGCCGTCGTGCCGTGGCCGCACAGATCCATCTCATGTCCGGGCGTGAAGTAGCGGATGCGGAAGTCGGCGCGCTCCGAGGGCAGCACGAAGCAGGTCTCGTTAAAGCCGACGCGCGCGGCTAGATCGAGCATCTGCCCGTCCGTCAAGGCTTCGGCTTGGAGCACGACGCCTCCGGGATTGCCTTTGCCGGGCTCGTCGGCAAAAGCGTCGTAATGAAGAACGGCCGTTTCGGCGATCATGACGTCCCTCCTTTTTCCCGCATTATAGCACGGCGGCTGGAGGAGCAAGGAAGATTCGTAGAAAAACACCTGCTTGCGATAAAAGCGCACCTCGAACATGGAAGCGGTTGCACCCTACACTGAAAGAGAATCTGTGGACAATCAAGGGGGTCAATCGATGAATCGAACGAGGTGGAAGCCGGTCGCGATGTCGCTGCTGGCGCTACTGCTCTGGATCGGCAGCCTGCCGGCGCTGGCGGGAGCCGCGATGGCGGCGGACAGCGCGCAGCCGGAGCTGCCGCAGGGCAAGGTGCGCATCAAGAACTTGTGGAAAAGCAACTATCTGTACGAGGGCTCGGACGGCAAGGTGCGCTACGGCAAGACGAATCCGTCCGACGAGTCCTCGCACTGGACGGTCGAATGGCAGGAAGGCGGCGCTCTGCTGCGCAACGTCCGCACCGGCCACGTCGTCACGGCGGCGGGAGCGGGCGAGCTCGGCGCCGCGCTGCAGGCGAAGGAGACCGGCGCGCCGGGAGCGGAGGAGCGCTGGCGCATCATGCCGACCGCGACGCGAGACTACTACAACCTCGTCAGCGCGGCGGACCCGGCGGGCAAGCGCGCGATCCACGAGGAGCGGCAGCTCGGCTGGGCGGAGCTCGGCTCGGACGTGAACCTCGGCTTCGACAGTCCGAAGTGGACGTTCGTGCCGCTGGACGCGCCGCAGCCGGTGCAGCTGGAGTCCCGCAGCCATCCGGGGCAGGTCATGGTGGAATATGCGGCGAAGGACGGGGAGCTGACCGTCGGCTTCGCGGCGCGGCCGGCGACGGACCGGGCCTCCCAGTGGATGCTGGAGCCGGATGCGGCCAGCGGCGCGGTCGCGATCCGCAACGTCGGCTCCGGGCGCTATATCGTGCAGCGCGATCCGGATTGGGCGGCCGTGCGGACGGGCGAGCGGGACGGCGCGACGCCCGGCCTGACGCTCTGGAAGCAGGAGGCCGCGGACGACGGCTGGTTTACGCTGGAGAACGTCCAGGCGTCCGGCAGCCTGCTGAACGCGCAGTTTCCGGACGATACGGACGTGCGCTCGAACGGCTGGCCGGGCGGCAAGGGCAATCCGACTGCGCATTGGCGGGCGGTCCCGCTCAGCGAGATCGAGCCGGTGCGCCTCGCGGCCTACACGGACGCGCAGCGGCCGACGGACTTCCTCTATGAGCAGGGCGGCGAGCTGAGGCATGGAGCCGTATCGGAGGCGCTCGGCAACGAAGCCGCCTCGCTGTGGCTGGTCGAGGACTACGACGGCGCGAAGCGGCTGCGGAGCGCGGACAGCGGGCGCTACATCGTTCGCGGCGGCGCGTCCGGCGTGTCGCTCGCGGCGCAGGCGGCTCACGGAGACGGCTCGACATGGGCGTTCACGGAGTCCGACGAGTACGACGACTACGTGACGATCGGCAGCGCCTCGGGCGAGGCGGCCTATGTGGCTGGCGGGGAGGACGGCATGGCGGCGATCAGCGGCGACGCCGCCTCGCTCGGCTCGCAGTGGCAGCTGGCCGATCCGAATACGCTGCCGGCGGGCGACGGACCGGTCTACCTCCGCATCCAGAACGCCTGGGGGCCGGACAACCGCTTTTACCTGTACGAATCGGAGGACGGCCTGCTCAAGTACGGCAACGCGCGCGCGGACGGCCGGGATCAGTGGGTCGTCCACAAGTTCGAGGGGCGCAAGCTGATCGAGAACCGGGCGACCGGCCATCATGTCCGTCTCGGCGCCGAATACGGCGGCCGGATCGGGCTGGCGGCGCTGACGCCGGGCGAGGAGCGCTCCTGCGGCTACGTCTGGACGATCCGCAATGCCGGCGAAGGCGACATGCTCGTGAGCAGCGTGCGGGACAAGCATCCCGGCGAGCGGCCGCTGAAGTACGTGTCCATCCAGAACTTGACGAAATACGCCGAGTACGGCGTCATCAACCCCGGCTGGTCGAGCCCGCGCTGGCGCTTCGTGCCGGTCGTGCCGGACAAGCAGCGGCTGTTCCGGTTCCGCATCGCCGGCACGGACGGCCAGTATCTGCTCGACGTCCAGGCCGGAGCGGATGCTGCCGTCGGCAAGGCGACGTACGGGCCGGCGGACGCTGCGGACCCGGCCTCGATCTGGTATCTGGAGGACGCCGGCGCCGCGGGCGTCGTGCGGCTCAAAAATCAGGGCAGCGGCCGTTATGCGGCGCTGGAGAACATCGCGGGCCATGAGGCCGACGACGAGCCGGCGGAATCGCCGCAGACGCTCGCTTCCGTCGGCTCCGACTGGGCCAGCGTCAAATGGGCGGTCAGCACCGTCG
Organism: Paenibacillus sp. B01; assembly: GCF_009649995.1. NCBI lineage: Bacteria > Bacillati > Bacillota > Bacilli > Caryophanales > Paenibacillaceae > Paenibacillus > Paenibacillus sp. B01. The sequence goes on from NZ_CP045802.1 coordinate 1,954,323, forward strand.
CGGATACCGTCTACTCCACGATCCAGAGCCGCTGGGCCGGGCATTATCTGCTCGCCGGACAGGCTGCGGACGGCTCGCCGGCGATCCGGCTGAGCAAGGCGGCCGGCGCCGGCGAGCGGGACGCGGCGCGCTTCATCGCCGAGCCGGCGGTCAGCGGGCCGAAGCAGCCGCCGCAGGAGCCGGTGCGCATCCGCTCGGCGTCCGGCCAAGGCTGGCTGTACGAGAATCCGTCCGGCATCGTGCTGTACGGCAGTCCGAGCGAGCGGGACGGCTCGTCGCATTGGACGCTCGAGCGTCGGGAGAGCGGCGGCTGGAGCATCCGCAACCGGGCGAGCGGCCATCTGCTCCGCTTGAACGCCGACTATCCGTTCCTGGAAAGCCTCGCCGCAGGGGAGAATGCTCCGGAAGCGGCCGCCTGGGCGGCCGAGCAGACGGCCGACGGCGGCGCTTGGCTGCTGCGCAGCCTGTACGGCGAGTTCAGCGACGAATTCGTGCATGTCGGCAGCGGGGCCGGGTATGCGGAGCATGGACTGGCGCTCGATTCGGCGTCGACGGCGCGCTGGCAGCTCGAGCCGGCGCCGGCGGAGATGGAGCCGCCGGCGGCAGCGGAGCCGCGCAGCGCGGAGACGTCGACGCCGCTGCTGGCTTCGGCGCAAGCGGTCACGATCGCCCCGGCCGGAGTGCCGGACAGGCGGCTCGCCGATCGCGGCGGCCGGCCCGAGCTGATGGCAGCGGGCGAGGAGGATGCCGCGGCGCGCTGGCGGCTCGTGGACACGAACGGCCGCCAGCTGCTGCGCAACGAGGCGACGGGCGCTTACCTGGCGATGACGGCGGCGGGCGTGCCGGAGCTGCTGCCTGCCGGCGGTCTGCGCACGGCGGCAGGCGGGATCGCCGCCGAGGCGCAGTGGAGCGTGGAGGAGCGGCTCGGCTACCGCACGCTGCGGGCGGTTCAGGCGGCCGGTTATTTGGCGGCTGCGGATGGCGCGGCGCCTGTCCTTTCGGATGAGGCGGGAGCAGCCGCTGCCCGCTGGAGGCTGGAGCCGGTGCGGACGGATGTCGTCTACCCGGCGGACAAGGCGTTCCAAGCCGGAGGCATGCGGCAGTTCGCGGTCACGGCTCCCGAGGCAGGGGCCTATGCGATCCGCCTCGCATGGGACGGCGCGCCGCCGGAGGCGGCCGGGCTGAAGCTGGCGGTCAACGGCCTTCCGGCCGCCGGCATCGCCTCCGCCTCTGGCTGGACGGCCGAGCTGCGCCGCGGCGTCAACGTCGTTTCCGTGGCGGATGCGGGAACGCTCCGCTCGCTGACGGTGGAGGGCGGCATCGCTCCGGATGATCGCGGCGCGACGCCGGCTTACGTTTCCTATGAAGCGGAGCATATGGAGGCGAAGGGCGAGCGGATCGGCCCGTCGCGCCTGCATCGCACGCTCGCCTCGGAGGCTTCCGGCCGGGAGGCCGTCCTGCTCCGCGAGCAGGGCGACCAGGTCGAGTTCGCGAGCGCCGAGGCGGCGGACGCGCTCGTGCTGCGCTATTCCATCCCCGATACGCTCGACGGCTCGGAGCGCCAGCATACGCTTTCGCTTTATGTGGACGGGCAGTTCCGCCAGAAGCTGACGCTGACGAACCGCAATTCGTGGGTGTACGGCAGCTATCCGTGGTCGAACGATCCTGCCCAGGGCAGCGGCCACCGCTTCTACGACGAGGCGCGCGCCGTCATCGGCGACGTGCCGGTCGGCGCGCTGATCACGCTGAGAAAGGACGCCGGGGACGACGCGGCGACGTACGCGCTCGACCGGGTCGATCTGGAGCGGACGGACGCGGCTTACGCCAAGCCGGACGGCTTCGTATCCGTGACGGACTACGGCGCGGTCGCCGGCGACGGTCAGGACGACACCGCCGCCTTGACGGCCGCGCTGGAGGCGGCCGCAGGCGGCGCGGCGGCCGGCGTCTGGTTCCCGGCGGGCAGCTTTGACTTTACGGACAAGCTGCTGGATCTCGGGGACGCGGTCATCCGCGGCGCGGGCGTCTGGCATACGGAGCTGAACGGGGCGCGCTTCTACGGCCACGGCGGCAAGGTCGGCGTCTACGACCTGTTCATCGACGGCGGCGTGGCGGAGCGCGACGACGAGGCGTTCGACAATGCGTTCCACGGCGCGTTCGGTCCCGGCTCGGTCATCCAGAACGTCTGGGTCGAGCATGCCAAGGCGGGGCTCTGGCTGACGCAGCCGATCGGCGAGAAGGCCCGCACGAAGGGGCTCTACATGGCCGGGCTGCGGCTGCGCAACCTGCTGGCGGACGGCATCAACTTCGCGGTCGGCACCTCGGACAGCCTGATGGAGCAGAGCGAGATCCGCTATCCGGGCGACGACGGCATCGCGATGTGGTCGTTCACCGATCCGAAGCTAGCCGATCAGAACGGAGCGGAGCGCACGCCGAGCGTGAACAATACGGCGCGCTTCAACACGGTGTCGCTGCCGTGGCTGGCGGACAACATCGCCGTGTTCGGCGGCCAAGGCAACCGCATCCAGGACAATCTGCTCCAGGATACGGTCGTGAACGGAGCGGGCATCGCCGTTTCGACGCGCTTCGCCGCGGAGCCGTTCGGCGGCGAGACGGTCGTCGAGCGCAACACGCTCGTGCGCGCCGGCAGCTTCGACAGCGGCTACGGCATTCCGCTCGGGGCGATCTGGCTGTTCGCCGGCGAGTCCGACCTCGCCGGCGGCGCGGGCAGCGTCGTCGTGCGGGACAACGTGGCGCGGGACAGCGCGTATGCGGGCATCACGGTCCATGGCTCGCATGAGCTGGGCTCCGTGCTGCTGCAGGACAACGTGCTCGACGGCTTGGGCACGAACGGGCTGGAGGCGGCCAAGACGAAGACGGACAACGAGCAGGGCTATCCGACCGGCAGCCTGGTGATCGACAACCTGATCGTGCGCGGCGAGCGGATGAGCGATGCCGCGGCCGGTCCGGCAGGCCGGCTGTCGCTGGAGGAATGGAACGAAGGCTTGGCCTCGCGGCCGAAGCCGTTCTCGGTCAAGCTGGCGGACGGACAGGGAGCGCGGTTCGTCCTGAAGGCCGGCGCATCGGCGGCAGTGGCCGTGCGGGATGCGGGCGGAGCGGACCGGACGGCCGAGGCGTCCGTCGCCGTCTGGCCGGCCGCGGCCGCATCGTATGCGGACGGCCGCCTGACCGCGCTGGCCGCCGGCCAGGCGACGGTGACGGTCCGTCTCGGCGGCGACGAGCGGAAGTATACGCTGACGGTGCAGGAGGCGGATGCGGCAGCGACGCCGACTCCTGCGCCGAGCGCGACGCCGACTCCGACGCCGGGCACGGGAGCCGGGCCGTCCGCGACGCCGACCCCGAGCGCGACGCCGACGCCGGCAGCGGCGAATGCGGCGGAAATGGCGCTGCTGGCCGCCATCGCGGAAGGCAAGGCGCAGGCGCAACTGCCGCTCGGAGCGGACGGCAGCCTGCGGCTGAGCCTGGACGCGCTCGCCCGCGCGGCCGCGGCCAAGCCGCAGCCGGAGCTGCTCGTGCAGGCGGGAGGCGCCGAGCTGCGCCTGCAGCCGGCGGCGCTGCTGCGCGCGCTGCGGACGACGGCAGCGACGGGCGCGACGCCGGAGCTGGAGCTGGAGCTGCGGCTCGGCGACGCGGATGAAGCCGCGGCGGCAGCGCTGCGCCGCGCGGCGCTCGCGGCCGGGTTCCGTCCGGCCGGCACGGCGGCGGAGCTGAGCATCGCCGCCGTCTGGGCGGGCGGCTCGCAGCCGCTGGCGTTCCGCCCGGCCGAGCGGCCGCGGCTGAGCCTCGGCGCCGCAGCCGGCGCGACCGCCCTGCTGAGGCTGGCCGCGCCGGACGGCTCGGCAGCCGCGCTGCCGGCGAGCTTCGCAGACGGCAAGGCGTCGGCGGCTCCGGCAGGCGGAGGCGCGTTTGTCGCCGCCGTGCGCACGGCGCCGGCGTTCGCCGACACGGCCGGCCACTGGGCGGCGGCCGACATCGGCCGCCTGGCCGGGCTCGGCCTGGCGCAAGGCGCCGGCGGCCGCTATGAGCCGGCGCGCGCCATCACGCGCGCGGAGCTGACCGCGCTGCTCGTCCGCGCGCTGCAGCTGCCGCCCGGCGACAGCGCGAACGCGCCGCGCGACGCAGCGGCCGGCGCCTGGCATGCCGCGGCGGTGCGCGCGGCGCTGGCCGCAGGCCTCGCGCAGGGCGACGCGGACGGACGCTTCCGTCCGAACGCGCCGGTCCGCCGCCAGGAGCTCGCCGCGCTCGCGACGCGGGCGGCAGAGCTGCTGCGCTCCTCGGCCGATGCGGCCGGAGCGTCCGCCGGAGCGCCGGGGGCGCCAGGCTCGACGGCGGCGAGCGCCGCCGCGCCGGCTTATGCCGACGCGGACGCGATCGCGCGCTGGGCGGCGGAGCCGGTCGCCGAGGCGTCCCGCCTCGGCCTGATGGCCGGCCTCGGCGGCCGCTTCGAGCCGGCCCGCGCCGTCACCCGCGCGGAGGCGGCTGCGGTGCTGGTCCGCCTGCTGCGGCTGGCGGAGCTGATCTAGCTCTCGGCGGTGGCCGCCTTTCGGCGTCAGAGCGAGCATTCGGGACCAAGCGGAGCGTCGTCCGCTTGGTCCCGTTTTGCTTGGCGCGGCAAAGCTTTATAATGGAGCCTGTCGAAGGAAAAAGGAGGAACCGACATGATGCCGATCAAGCTGCCGCTGGAGCAGAAAAAGGAGCTGGCGGAGCAGCTGCGAGACTTCGCGGACCGGGAGCTCGACCTCCCGCTCGGAACCATCGGCGCGGAAGCGCTGCTCGACCATATGATCGCCGCGCTGGCTCCGCATCTGTACAACAAAGGGGTCGAGGACGCGCTGAAGCTGCTGGGGCAGCGGATGCTGCAGGTCGAGGACGACCTGCACGCGCTCAAGCGCACGATCCGCTGAGCGGCCGGGTTGTCCGTCCCGGCGAAGCCCGGCTCGCGGGCGCAAGCCGAAAAGGGACCCGCAGCTGGCGGGTCCCTTTTCAGCTTGAATCTGCGTCCTGCGGCAATCTCCCGAATGCCGCAGGTCAGCCCGGCATGCGGGCGAGCTTCGTGCGGAGCATCGGCGCGTAGTAGGCTTTGAGCGACTCGAACTCAGGCATGATGCGCGACAAATGCTGGACGGTGCCCATGCCGGCATGGCGGCGGTACAGCGTGAGCGGCTCGTTCAAGTAATGCATGCCGACGTCGTTCAGCGCGATCCGCGCCCACAGGTCGTAGTCATGCGCGTAAGGCAGGCCGGGATTGAACCATCCGACATTCTGGATGAGGTCCCGCAGCATCATGACCGTGCAGCCGTTGACCGGACAGAAGTCGAGCATGGAGGCGATGAACGCTTTTTCCGTCGGGAATTTCACCATGCTCCACATCTGCGTGATCTGTCCGGTCTCGTTGATCGTGTGGAAGTCCGTGAAGCTGAACTGGGCGTTCTTCTCCAGCATGTAGGACACCTGGTTCAGCACTTTGTCGCGGGTGAACAGGTCGTCGGAGCTGAGCCAGGCGACGTATCGTCCGCTCGCGCATTGCATCCCGTAGTTGAGCGCGCTGGCTGTCCCGCCGTTCGCCTTGCTCAAGTAGACGATGCGATGGCGGTACGGATCGAGCAGATGCTGGTTCGTGGTCGAGCCGTCGTCGACGACGATGAGCTCGATCGAGGGATAGGACTGGTCGAGCACGCTCTGGATCGCTTGCGGAATGTACGGGCAGTTGTAAAACGGTATGACGACCGTGACCAACGGCAGCATAGCGGGCATCACCTCTTTGGATAAGCTGTCACCTCTATCCTATGAGCCTCGCGGCGCAAGCGATAGGGACAGATGACGAGCGCGAGCCGCCCAAGTTGCGGCCGCCGCCGCATATCAAAATCGGGAATAAACTTGCGGGCCGCTGTTATTCCGCTTTCATTGAATCCGGTTACAATCAGAAGAGACAAGTAGAAGAAGGAGTGGACCCTTATGCGCATCGATGCTCATCAGCATTATTGGACGATGTCCCGCACGGATTACGGCTGGATCACGCCTGACTTGCCGGTGCTGTACCGGGATTATTTGCCGGAGGATCTGGAGCCCTGCCTGCAGCGGCACGGATTGGACGGGACGATCGTCGTGCAGGCGGCTCCGACGGCGGAGGAAACGGAGTACCTGCTCTCCCTCGCCGACCGCTCGGAGTCCATCCTGGGCGTCGTCGGGTGGCTGGACCTGTTCGATCCCTCGCATCGGGCGCGGTACGAGGCTTATCGCAGTCATCCGAAATTCGTCGGCTTCCGGATTATGATCCAGGAGATGCCGGACGCGGCGCGCGTGCTCGAGCCTTCGTTCGTGCAAGCGCTGCGGGAGCTCGCGCGGGAGGACGTGCCCGTCGACCTGCTCGTAAAATCGACTCAGCTGGACGCCCTCAATGCGCTCCTCGACGCCGTCCCCGGACTGCGGGGGGTTGTCGACCATATCGGCAAGCCGCGCATCGCGGAGCAGGCGTTCGAGCCATGGGCCGCGCAGCTCGCGCGTGCGGCGGAGCATCCCGCGATTTATTGCAAGCTGTCCGGCATGGTGACGGAGGCCGATCATCAGGCGTGGACCCCGGAGCATTTCCGCGGCTATGTCGAGCATGTGCTGAGCGTATTCGGTCCCGAACGGGTCCTGTTCGGATCGGATTGGCCGGTATGCCTGCTCGCGGCGAGCTACGATCAGGTCGTGGACGTTCTGGAAAGCTCTCTCCCGGCGCATTGGGGAGCGGAGGAGAGGGCGCGGCTGTTCGGAGGCAACGCAAGGGAATTCTACAAGCTGTGAGCGCCCGCCGCCTTCTGGCCGGGCCCGCCGCTCCGGCCGTTCCGCTCCGCAGGCGACCGTATGTTCGGGGTCGGATATTGTCATTTTTGTGTTCGGTTGCACCTAGTTCCAATTGTTGTCCAAGGCTAGAATAGGGTGGAAAAGCAATGAATCCTATCAATTGCCTGGAGGGATATGGCATGAAGCAAGCAGCGGCCGCCGGAACGAAAGAGCGCGTGCGCATCAAGGACGGATTTTGGGATGCCTATGCGGCGCTCGTCCGGGACACCGTCATTCCGTATCAATGGGAAGCGCTTAACGACCGCATCGCCGATGCCGAGCCGAGCTATGCGATCCGGAACTTCCGCATCGCGGCCGGCCAGGAGCAAGGGGAATTCGGCGGCATGGTGTTCCAGGACAGCGACCTCGCCAAATGGCTGGAGGCGGTAGGCTACGCGCTCGGCACGCATCCGGACCCCGAGCTGGAGCGGATCGCGGACGAGGCGATCGAGCTGGTCGCGGCGGCCCAGCAGGAGGACGGCTACCTGAACACGTATTTCACGATCAAGGAGCCGGGCAAGCGATGGACGAACCTGTACGAGGCGCATGAGCTCTATTGCGCCGGCCATATGATCGAAGCGGCCGTCGCTTATTACGAGGGCACCGGCAAGCGCCGGCTGCTCGACGTCGTCTCCCGCTTCGCCGACCATATCGACTCGGTGTTCGGCCGGGAGGAGGGCCAGCTGCGCGGCTACGACGGGCATCAGGAGATCGAGCTGGCGCTCGTCAAGCTGTACGGCGCGACGGGCGAGCGGCGCTACCTCGACCTCGCCAAGTTCTTCATCGACGAGCGCGGAGCGGAGCCGAACTTCCTCGTGGAGGAATGCGGGCGCAGGGACGGCGTCAGCCACTGGACGGGCAGGCAGCAGCCGATTCCGAGCGTGCGCCAGATGGCCTACAACCAGGCGCACAAGCCGGTCCGCGAGCAGGACGTCGCGGTCGGCCATGCCGTGCGCGCGGTGTACATGTACACGGCGATGGCCGATCTGGCCGGGCTGACCGGAGACGCCGAGCTGCTCGAATCCTGCCGCCGCCTGTGGGCCAACATGACCGGCAAGCAGATGTACATCACCGGCGGCATCGGCTCGACGCATCATGGCGAAGCCTTTTCGTTCGACTACGATCTGCCGAACGACACCGTCTACGCCGAGACATGCGCGTCGATCGGGCTCATCTTCTTTGCCCGCCGCATGCTGCAGCTGGAGCCGAAGAGCGAGTACGCCGACGTGCTGGAGCGCGCGCTGTACAACAACGTGATCGGCAGCATGTCCCAGGACGGCAAGCATTATTTCTACGTCAATCCGCTGGAGGTATGGCCCAAGGCGTCCGAGGGCAGCCCCGACCGCAGGCATGTGAAGGCCGTCCGCCAAAAATGGTTCGGCTGCTCCTGCTGCCCGCCCAATGTCGCCCGCCTGCTCTGCTCGCTGCATGATTATGTGTACACGGCGTCCGCCGAGGACGACGTTGTCTACGCGCATCTGTTCATCGGCAGCGAGGCGCGGTTCGAGCTGAAAAGCGGCACGGCCGCGTTCGTCCAGACGTCGCTCCTGCCCTGGCAGGGCGGCACGAGGTTCGAGTGGACCGAAGCGCCGGAGACGGCGGTCTCGCTGGCGCTGCGCGTCCCGTCCTGGTGCGCCGGGCAGGCGCTGCTGAAAATCAACGGCGCCGAATCGGCGTATCGGACCGTCGACGGCTATGCGGTCTTGACCCGCGTCTGGGCGGCCGGAGATGTGGTGGAATGGGAGCCGAGGCTGGAGGCGCGGCTGATCGCCGCCAATCCGGAGATCCGCGCCGACGCGGGCAAGGCGGCGATCGAGCGCGGGCCGCTCGTCTATTGCCTGGAGGAGGTCGACAACGGCGCTCCGATCGCGTCCCTCTCGATCGATCCCGACACCGAGCTGATCCCGACCTTCGACGCCGCGCTGCCGGGCGGCGCGGTCTCCCTCGAGGCGGCCGGCCGCCGCGCGGACCTGGCGGGATGGGATCCGGACCAGCCGTATCGTCCGCTCGGCCAGGCGCCGGAGCCGGTGGCGGCCGAGCTGAGGGCGGTCCCGTACTTCCTGTGGGGCAACCGGGAGCCGGGCGAGATGGCCGTCTGGATCCGGCTCAGCCGGGTGTGAGGCGGATTGCCGCCGGCCGGAACCGAAAATCAGGGTAACCAGAGGGCGCAGCCGCATCGGCTGCGCCCTCTTTGCGTTCCGGCGGCCAGAGCAGGGGCGTTTTTGCAAGCCCGCCTCGGCATCGTCCGCTTCCTTCGAAGGCCTCGGCCCAGCCTCGTTTTACGTCAGCATGCTTGTCCGTTAGAATAGACGAATAAAAAACGCAAGCATCGTAGAAAGGGGGCGTCGGCTTGAGCGAACTGACCTGCAACGTATTGATCGTGGATGACGAGCTGCTGGCCCGCCAGGGCATCAAGCATCTGCTCGACTGGGAGAGCGAGGGCTTCCGCATCGTCGGCGAGGCCGCCAACGGCAAGGAGGCGCTGGAGCTGATCGAACGGCTCTCCCCGCATATCCTGATCACCGATATCGTCATGCCCGTCATGGACGGAGAGGAGCTCGCGCGGGAAGTGCGCATCCGCCATCCGGAAATCCGCATGATCGTGCTCAGCAGCTTCAGCGAGTTCGACTACGTGCGCTCCACGTTCCAGAGCGGCGTCGAGGATTATATCCTCAAGCCGAAGCTCGATGCCGGCAAGCTGCTCGCGACGCTGAAAAAAATGGCCGCCGGCATCCCCGAGCTGAGCGGCATCCGGCTCGGCGGAGCCAAGCAGCAGTCGCTGCGCGCCTTGCTCGACAAGGCGGCCGCCGGCTTTCCGCTCGGCGACAGCATGGACGGAGCGAGGCTGCTGCAGGAGCAGCTGCCCCATCGCTCCTATGCGGTGTTCGGCGCCAGGCTCGATGGCGACAGTCCCGCCGCCGGCACGGCCGCGTGGAAGGAGCGGCTCGAAGCCCATCTCGCCGAGCTGCCCGCAGCGGGCCGGTTCGCGCCTGCGGCGGAGCTGGCGGAGGGGCGGGACCTCGTGAGGGCGCTGATCAATTTCGACGCGGCGGACCTGCCCCTGCTGGAGGCTTGGCTGGAGCGGCTCGAAGCGTCGGCGGCCGAAGGAAGCTGGCCTGTCCTCGGGGCGCTCGGCCCGGCGTTCGGCTCGCTCGGCGGGCTGCACGCGGCGATCGAGCAGCTGCCGGCGCTGATGGAGCGCCGCTTCTTCCGGCCGGAGCGGCGCTTCTTCGCGCCGCCGGCGCAGGCTGCCGCCGCGAGCGGCGGCTCGGCCTTCGACGCCGCCGCCTTCGAGGCGGAGCTCGGCGGCCAGCAGTTCGAGGCGGCGTTCGCCCGGCTGCGGCAGTTCGCCTCGTCGATGGAAGGCTGCGAGGGCATGCGCGTCCAGGAGCTCAAGTCGTTCCTCGGCCATCATCTGTTCCATGTGATCGTGGCGCTGCTCCGCCATCAGTATCCGGCCGCGTCTCTCGACGAGCGCAAGTACGAGTATTTCCGCGAGATCCATGAAGCCCGATCCGTGCAGGAAGCGGAGCGGACGCTGCTGCGCTTCCTGGACGAGGCCGAGGGCTGCGTCGCCGCGCGCCAGCGTCCCGGAGGCAGCCAGGCGATGCAGAAGCTGCTCGCCTACATCCACGAGCATTATGCCGAGCCGCTCCATCTGGCGGACGTCGCCCAGCATTTCCATTTCAACCCGTCGTATCTGTCCAACTACTTCGCCAGCCGCAATAAAGAGGGCTTCAGCGAGTACGTCAACCGCGTGCGCATCGAGCAGGCATGCCGGCTGCTGGCGGACACTGACGACGCGATCGCGGACATCGCCACCCGCGTCGGCTACGCCGATAACAGCTACTTCACCAAGGTGTTCCGAAAATACATGGACCAGTCTCCGAGCCAGTACCGCCGATCGGCGCAGGAAGGGAAGGACCTCCGATGAAGGAAGCGGGCGGCCGCCTGTCTCGGCTCGGCCTTTTCGGCAAGATGTTCATCATCATGGTCATCAGCACGATCGCCGTCGGAGGCATGACCTCCTGGGTGACGGTGCATGTGTCGCAGCAGCTGTTCCTCGACACGTTCAGCCTGACCAACGCCAAGGTCGTCAGCCAGATCAAGCGCAATTTCGAGTCGTTCCATTATTCGATCCTGACCGCTTCGAACGAGGCGATGCAAAACAGCACGATCCGCAGCTTCCTGACGGAGGAGGAAGGGAATTCGCTGAGCGAGAACAAGGCCTACTACGCCATGGTGGCGCAGATGACGCGGATCGCCGCCGGCCTCGACCAGAACGAGGTCGGCACGATCATCCTCGGCGACGGCGAGCGGAGCTACTTCAGCGACCGCTCCTACTGGACGAAGTCGGCCGCCGCGCTGAAGCGCCAGGAGCTGGCGGCCGAGCAGCCGCAAAACGCCAGCCGGCTGACGTACCGGCTGCTGCTGGAGCAGGACGGGACGGCGGGCGAGCCGATCCTGACCGCCTCCCGCAAGCTCATCTCGCGGACGACCGGACTGCCGTACGGGACGATGCTCTTCATGCTGCCGGAGCGCGACTTCAGCCGCTTCTACAGCACGTTCACCAGCACCGGCAACGACGTGCTCGTGCTCGACCGCGACGGCATGATCGTGTCGAGCAACTTGACCGGCCGCATCGGCAGCCGCGACGCGGCCCTGCTCGCCGGAGCGGAGAGGATCCGCGCGGAGGGGCTGGACTCGATCTCGATCGGGAGCGGAGAGGGCAGCCAGCTGATGGTGTCGCAGCATCTGCCCGAGTACGATTTCTACATCGTCAACCTCGTCGACAAAAAGCTCGTCCGCGACATGCTGCCGGTGACGCAGATCGTGCTCATCGGAGCGGCCATCGTGTCGGCGGCGCTGCTCATCCTGCTGCTCATCTCGCGCCGGCTCACCCGCTCGCTGCGGCTGCTCGTGCGGCAGATGTCGAGCGTGACCAAGCGCAACTTCCACAACTACATGCCCGTCAGCGGCAGCTACGAGACGCGCCAGCTCGGGACGGCGTTCAACTACATGCTCGACGAGCTGAACGCCTACATCATGCAGCTCGTGCAGACCCAGCGCGAGCAGCGCAATGCCGAACTGGCCGCCCTGCAGCGGCAGATCAATCCGCATTTCCTGTACAACACGCTCGCCTCCGTCAACTTCCTCGTCCAGCGCGAGGATAAGCAGAAGGCGACCGAGACGATCCATGCGCTCATCTCGCTGCTGCAGAACTCCATCGGCAACGTGGAGGAGACGATCCCGGTGGAGCAGGAGGTGCAGAACCTGAAGGATTACGCCTTCATCAACGGAATCCGCTACGGCAGCGGCATCGCGGTCGACTACTTCATCTCGCCGGACTGCCTCCAGGCCGAGGTGCCGAAGCTGATCCTGCAGCCGTTCATGGAGAACGCGTTTTTCCATGCGTTCAAGGAAAGGGAGAGCGGCTACATCTACGTCATCGTCGCCCGCGAAGGCGAATCGCTGCTGTGCGAGATCGTCGACAACGGCGACGGCATGGACCTGCAGGACGGCCAGGACAGCCTGCCCGACTCGCAGAGCAACCGCCAGCTGTTCAGCGGCATCGGCATCCGCAACGTCCATGCCCGCATCCTGCTGCTCTACGGCAAGGACTACGGCGTGACGATCCGCAGCAAGCCGGGCGAGGGCACGAGGGTGCAGGTCCGGCTGCCGTTCGCGGAAAAATCCGAAGGCTGACCGGCCTCGCAAGCTAAACATAATCCAAAAAGCTTTAAAAAAGACAACGCCTCCTCCCCCTTCCCCGAAAGATTGGCATTGAAAGGACCAAACGGGGCAAAGATATTCCTACCGGAGGAACGCCCGCGTTTGATACCATTTTTGGTGAAGGCAAGCGCTTTCCGAAAGCATGCGAAGGGGGACCTTTTACGATGAAGAAACAGATGGCATTCGCTGCGCTCGCCGGCGTCATGGCGCTCACGGCTTGCTCCAGCGGCAACAACGACGGTCAGGAGGGCCAAAGCTCGGGCGGCGGCAAAGTCACGGTATGGGCATGGGATCCGAACTTCAACATCGCGGCGATGAAGCTGGCGAAGGAAGCCTATGCGGCCGAAAATCCGGACGTGAACGTCGACATCATCGAGTACGCCCAGGCCGACATCATCCAGAAGCTGAATACGGGCCTCAACTCCGGCACGACGAGCGGCCTGCCGAACGTCGTGCTGATCGAGGACTACCGGGCGCAAAGCTTCCTGCAGGCTTATCCCGACTCGTTCTACAAGATGTCCGACCTGATCAAGCCGGGTGATTTCGCCGACTACAAGCTCTCCTCGACGAGCCTGGACGGCGTGCAGTACGGCGTGCCGTTCGACTCCGGCGTGACCGGGCTCTATGTCCGCAAGGATCTGATGGAGCAAGCCGGCTATTCGGTCGATGACCTGCAGAACATCGATTGGGACCAGTTCATCGAGATCGGCAAGGCCGTGAAGGAAAAGACCGGCAAGGCGATGCTGACGCAGGATCCGAACGACCTCGGGCTCATCCGCATGATGATCCAGTCGGCGGGAGCCTGGTACACGGCTGAGGACGGCACGACGCCGGACCTGAAGGACAACGCGGCGCTGAAGGACGCGTTCGCGACCTACAAGAAGCTGATGGAGTCCGACACCGTCAAGATGATTTCCGACTGGAGCCAGTTCCTGGCCGGATTCAACACCGGCGACGTCGCGACCGTGCCGACCGGCAACTGGATCACGCCGTCGGTCAAGGCCGAGGCTTCCCAGTCCGGACAATGGGCCGTCGTTCCGATGCCGAAGCTGAAAAATACCGCTTCCTCGGTCAACGCCTCCAACCTGGGCGGCAGCTCCTGGTACGTGCTCAACGTCGACGGCAAGGAGCAGGCGGCCGAGTTCCTCGCCAAGACGCTCGGCTCCGACGCGGAGCTGTATCAGAAGCTCGTGACGGATATCGGCGTCATCGGCACGCTGAAGGCGGCTACCGAAGGCGACGCCTACAACCAGGAAGATGCGTATTTCGGCGGCCAGAAGATCGTCAGCGACTTCGCGGCCTGGACGCAGAAGATTCCGCAAGTCAACTACGGCATGCATACGTATGCGATCGAGGACATCCTCGTAAGCGCGATGCAGAGCTATCTGGGCGGCGCGGACCTCGACAAGGTGCTGAGCGACGCGCAGTCCCAGGCGGAGTCCCAGCTGGGCTAACCGAATCCGTCCGTCAGCAGGCCGTCCGCGAGGACGGCTTGCTTCGTCACGGTCCATTTTTCCCGAGAAAGGAGCCCTAAGGATGAAACAAACGGCCATCGTCCGCAATCGTCTTCAGCCCCGCTGGACGGGATGGATGTTCATCTCCGTCGCGGTGCTGATGATCCTCCTCTTTTATTTCTACCCGATGCTCCAGGCGCTGCTGCTGTCGTTCAAGTCCGGCACCGGGGCCAGGATCGACTGGACCGGGCTCGACAACTACAAGCGGCTGACGAGCGATCCGGTGTTTTGGACGGCGCTTAAAAATACATTTCTGTACCTGATCGTGCAGGTTCCGGTCATGATCCTGCTGGCGATGTTCATCTCCGTGCTGCTGAACGACAGCAAGCTGCGCTTCAAGGGCTTTTTCCGCACGGCGATCTTCCTGCCCGCAATCACCTCGCTCGTCGCCTACTCGGTCGTGTTCAAGTACCTGTTCGGCGCGGAAGGGCTCGTCAACCAGGCGCTGCTGAAGCTGCATCTGATCGACGCGCCGCTGCAGTGGATCACCGATCCCGTGCTGGCCAAAATTACGATCATCATCGCCATCACCTGGCGCTGGACCGGCTACAACATGATCTTCTACCTGTCCGCGCTGCAGAACATCGACGCCTCCATCTACGAGGCGGCGCGCATCGACGGCGCTTCTCCGGTGCGGCAGTTCTTCTCCATCACGACGCCGATGCTGAAGCCGATCATCCTGTTCACCTCGATCACGTCGACGATCGGCACGCTGCAGCTGTTCGACGAGATCATGAACATCACCAAGGGCGGACCGGGCAACGCCACGATGACGATCTCCCAGTACATCTACAACCTGAGCTTCAAGTACACCCCGGACTTCGGCTATGCGGCTACCGTCTCCTACACGATCGTCATTCTGATCGTGCTGCTGTCCATCCTCCAGTTCAAAGCGGCAGGTGATAAACGATGAAATCGCTCAAACGAACGCCGATTTATTTGTTCCTGACTCTCGCGGCCGGCGTCTCGATCTTCCCGTTCCTCTGGATCCTCTCCAGCGCGACGAACAAGTCGATCGACGTCTCCAGCGGCCGGCTGCTGCCCGGCTCGAACCTGCTGAACAACTTCCGCAACCTGACGGAGCAGGTCGAGCTCGGGCAGGCGATGTGGAATTCCGCCAAGATTTCCGTCACGACGACGCTGCTGGCGCTGCTCATCGCCTCGCTCGCCGGATACGGCTTCGAGATCTACCGCAGCAAGGCGAAGGACATCGTCTTCAACATCCTGCTGCTCTCGATGATGATTCCGTTCGCCGCGATCATGGTGCCGCTGTTCCAGATGTTCGCGGGCATCTCCGGCTTCGCGCCCGCCATCGGCATCAATACGATCGCCTCGGTCATTTTGCCGACGTTCACGACCGCCTTTCTGATCTTTTATTTCCGCCAGAGCTCCAAGATGTTCCCGAAGGACATGCTCGAGGCGGGGCGGATGGACGGACTGAGCGAATGGGGCTTGTTTTTTCGGATCTATGTGCCTACGATGAAAACAAGCTACGCCGCAGGCGCCATCATCACGTTCATGTCGAGCTGGAACAACTATTTGTGGCCGCTCGTCGTGCTGCAGACGCCTGACAAGCGCACGATTCCGCTGCTGATCTCGAATCTGGGCTCCAGCTATTCGCCGGATTACGGCATCATCATGACGGCGATCGTCGTTTCCACCTTGCCGACCGCGCTGGTGTTTTTCTTGATGCAAAAGCATTTCGTCGCCGGAATGGTCGGTTCCGTCAAGTAAACCGAAGAGGAGAATCCGCTACATGTCTGATCGTCAAGCATCGCTGGATTGGCTGGCCGATCCGGCCGTATTCAAGGTGAATCGGCTGGATGCCCATTCGGACCACCGCTATTACGCCACGGTGGAGGAGGCGGAGGCAGGGGCGCCGATGAAGATGCGCCATAGCCTGAATGGAAGCTGGAGCTTCCATTACGCGGCTAATCCGGCTTCTCGTCCGGCGGATTTCCACGCCGAGGGCTTCAGCACGGCCGGCTGGGGGGACATCCAGGTGCCGGGCCATATCCAGCTCCAAGGCTGGGGTCAGCCGCAATACGTAAACACGATGTATCCGTGGGACGGCCTGGAGGCGATCCGCCCTCCGCAGCTGCCGGAGCACAATCCCGTCGGGAGCTATGTCAAGGAGTTCGAGCTGCCGGCCGATTGGGCCGGCCGCCCGACGTTCATTTCCTTCCAGGGAGTCGAGTCGGCCTTCTACGTCTGGCTGAACGGCGAGTTCGTCGGTTATGCCGAGGACAGCTTCACGCCGTCGGAATTCGACCTGACGCCGCATATCCGCGGCGGAGCGAACCGCCTCGCGGTAGCGGTATACCAGCGGAGCACGGGCAGCTGGCTGGAGGACCAGGATTTCTGGCGGTTCTCGGGCATCTTCCGCGACGTCTACCTTTATACGACGCCGGACATCCATGCGGTCGACCTCGAGGTGCGCGCCGATCTGGACGATACGTACCGCCTCGGCACGCTGCATGCCTCGATCCGGCTGGCCGACGCCGCCCCTGCCGGCAGCTACGCGCTGCTGCGGCTGCGCGACCCGCAGGGAGCCGTCGTCGCCGAGAGCGGACAGGTCGCGCTGGACGCAGCAGGCCGCATCGCCGCCGTGCTTGAAGCGGGCGAGGTGCAGCCGTGGAGCGCCGAGCTGCCGCGGCTGTACTCGCTGCTCGTCACGATCCATCGTCCCGGCGGCGAGCTGGTCGAGGCGATCGTGCAGAAGGCCGGCTTCCGTCGCTTCGAGCTGAAGGACAAGCTGATGCTCGTGAACGGCAAGCGCATCGTCTTCAAGGGCGTCAACCGCCACGAGTTCAACAGCCGGAGCGGGCGGGCGATCGGCAAGGAAGACATGCTGCGCGACATCCGCATCCTCAAGCAGAACAACCTGAACGCCGTGCGCACGTCCCATTATCCGAACCAGACGCTCTGGTACGAGCTCTGCGACGAATACGGCATCTACGTCATCGACGAGATGAACCTGGAGTCGCACGGCTCCTGGCAGAAGATGGGCGCGGTCGAGCCGTCCTGGAACGTGCCGGGCGACCTGCCGCAGTGGCAGGACATCGTCCTCGACCGGGCGGCCAGCATGCTGGAGCGGGACAAGAACCACCCGTCCATCGTCATCTGGTCCTGCGGCAACGAGTCGTACGCGGGCGAAGTCATCCTGAACGTCTCGAACTATTTCCGCGAGCGCGATCCGAGCCGCCTCGTCCATTACGAGGGCGTGTTCCACAACCGCGCGTTCAACGATACGAGCGACATGGAGAGCCGCATGTACGCCAAGCCGGCCGACATCGAAGCCTATCTGAACGACGATCCGCAAAAGCCGTACATCAGCTGCGAGTACATGCACGCGATGGGCAACTCCGTCGGCGGCATGCACAAGTATACGGAGCTGGAGGACAAGTATCCGCTCTATCAGGGCGGCTTCATCTGGGACTACATGGACCAGGCGCTCATCCGCAAGGATCGTTACGGCAAAGAATATCTCGCCTACGGCGGCGACTTCGGCGACCGTCCGACGGACTACAGCTTCTGCGGCAACGGCATCGTGCATGCCGACGGCACCGTCTCGCCCAAGATGCAGGAGGTCAAGTTCCTTTACCAGAACTACCGCCTGACGCCGTCGCTCGATTCGATCTCGGTGCGCAGCGGCTCGCTGTTCGCCGGCACCGGGCATCTGGAGCTGGCTTGCCGGCTGCTGCGCGACGGAGCCTTGGTCCATGAAGCGATCGTTCCACTCGAGGTGGGTCCGGGCGAAGAGGCCGAGGTGCCGAGCGGCCTGCCGCAAGGCATCGCCGAGGCGCCGGGCGAATACGTCATCGAAGCGTCGCTGCGCCTGCGGGACGATCAGCTCTGGGCCGCAGCCGGCCATGAGGTGGCGTTCGGCCAGTCGGTGGTGCGCGTCGAGCGCGAGGCTGCCGAGCCGCTGCCGGCCGGGGAGATCGACGTCGTCGAAGGCGACGTGAACATCGGCGTTTTCGGAAGAGGCTGGCAGGCGCTGTTCTCCAAGCAGGCGCATAGCCTCGTCTCGCTCCGCTATGGAGGCCGCGAGGTGATCGAGTCGCCGCCGATGCCGCTGTTCTGGCGGGCGACGACGGACAACGACAAGGGCACGGCGCTGGCCTACACGCACGGAGCGTGGCTGGCCGCGAGCGTCGCCCGCCGCTGCACGGGCTGGGAGCTGACGCAGGAGGCCGGTACGGTCACGGTCGCCTACCGCTATGAGTTCAGCACGGCCCCGGGCGCCTGGCTGACCGTCGCCTACACGGTCCGCGCCGACGGCAGCATCCGCGTGCGGACGGAGTACAAGGGAGCGCAAGGACTGGCGGATCTGCCGATTTTGGCGCTGACGTTCAAGACGTCGGCCGACTACGGCCAGACGAAGTGGTATGCGCTCGGTCCGGAGGAGAACTATTCCGACCGCTGCCATGGCGCGCGGCTCGGCACGTTCAGCCGAGCGGTGGCGGAGCTGCCGTCCCGCTACCTCGTGCCGCAGGAGTCGGGCAACCGCACCGGCGTGCGCCGGCTGGACGTTCTGGATGCCCAAGGGAAAGGCTTTGCGGTCGCAGCCGTTTCCGAGCCGCTGGAATGCAATGTCTCCCCGCACAGCGCGATGGAGCTGGAGAACGCCGCCCATGTCTGGGAGCTGCCTGCGGTCCATTACACGAACGTGACGGTCGCGGCCAAGCAGCTTGGCGTCGGCGGCGACGACAGCTGGGGCGCGCCGGTCCATCCGGAGTTCCGCATTCCTTCCGACCGGGATTATGCCTTTGAATTCATCCTTGAACCGAGCCGGAAGTAATCTGGCGGCGATTGTGGCAGCCCTCCATTTATGGAGGGCTGTTTTTTGCGAGCTTTTGGGAGGAGGGCTGGAGCCGCTGTGAGGTGGCTGGAGCCGCTCCAGGGACGGACCCTCTTTCCGATTCCGCTGAAGCCCAGATTCCTCTGATCTCCCTTTCCGTTAGCGGAAGGAATCCGGCCTTCAAGGGAACCGCTCCGCTTCTCCAAGAAGGTCCATCCCTTTCGCTCCGCCATCCTCTACCTTCCCACCGTCTACCCTCCACCATCCTCTTTCGAGACCGCCGCTCACAGGTTCGCCCTTTCAAGCAGCTGTAACCTGATAAATTCGGGTTACAGCTCGAGAAACGGGCTGACGAGCATCCCTAACCCGATAAATTCGGGTTACAGCTCGAGAAACGAGCTTCCGAGCAGCCGCAACCCGATAAATTCGGGTTACAGCTTGAGAAACAAGCTTCAGAACAGCGGCAAACCGTTTTTTTCGGCCTACAGCTGCAGTTACTCGGTTTTTCCGAGCAGCTCGGTGTTATCCGCTCCATTTGGAGGGGAGTTACTCGGTTTATCCGCGCAATTCGGTCGTGGGTGCACCAGTTGGAGGAGAGTTACTCGGTTTTCCGAGCAACTCGGTCGTGGGTGCACCAGTTCGCTCGGGCTGGCCGCCTTCCCAGCGATTGTCCCGGATACGGCCGCCTCCGCGGGGCGACACTACTACAGCCGTCTCCGCGAGCGGAGCGGACGCCCATGACATGGAGGTTTTCGAATGAAGCATCCCTGGAAAGTGCTTGCAGCCGGCGTTGCGTTGAGCACGGCTCTGGCGGGCTGCGGAACGCATCATGGCGAGCTCGGCAACAAGAACATCCGGAACAACAACATCGGCAACTACCGCCTGCTCGACAAGCGCTTCGCCGACGACAACATGAACGAGATGAACCGCGTCGACGGGCGTCAGCTGAACGGCAACAACATCATCGGCAATCATCGCAACTATAACCTCAAATCGAATCGGCAGATCGCCGGCACGGTCAAGAAGCTTGAAGGCGTGCGCGACGCCTATGTGCTGACGACCAACGACAACGCCTATGTCGCGGTCGGCCTCAAAGGCGAGAGCATCGTCGGCAGCACCAATACCCGTTCGGGCACCGAGATGGGCTACGCCGCCTCCAATACGGGCCGAATGGGATCGAACAGCGGCCGCATGTCTGCCAAAAGCGGCGACGGACTTAGCCTCGAGCGCGGGATGAAGCGGCTGGACGGCAGCATGGGACGCATGAACGAACGGCTGGGCCGAGGCATGGACGGGAAGTTCGACAACACGATCGACCAATACGGGCGCATGGGCGAGTCGCGCGGAAACAACGGCTACATCTCGCTGTCGAACGGCTACAACGGCTACGGCGGCGCTTCGGCGACGAATCGCAGAGGCCATATGGAGAATGGCCTCGCCGACAACAACAACATCTATATGGCCCGCAGCCTCAACGAAGGCTTCAAGACGCAGGTCGCGGACGCCGTCCGCAAAAGCATGCCGGGCATCGACAAGGTGTTCGTCTCCGCCAACCCGGACTTCTTCAGCCGGATGCGGGAATACGACAACGATGCGAAGCAAGGCCACTCGATCCAGCCGTATCTGGCGGAGTTCAACGCTATGGTCGAGAGGGTGTTCCCGAACGTGGACGACGGCAGCGCCGGCACGCAAAAGAAGCTGAGCGGACTGGATGCGCATATTTTCAAGTAGAACCTTCCATCCGACCTGTCCGCCGACCCCATCTTCCGAGCCGCCCCAAACGGGCGGCTTTTTTCGCGATATTGACAAAAATGATCGTCACGATCAGTATGGTTACATATTCGATCAAAAATTCAAGCGACAGCAGCTGCAGGAGGCGCCGGCCATGTACAAGCTGATCCTGGTGGATGACGAGCCGATCGTCCGCGAAGGCCTGATGAACACGATCGACTGGGCGAGCCACGGCTTCGAGCTCGCGGGCGATTACGCCAACGGCCGGGATGCGCTGGAGGCGGTCGAGCTCCTCCGTCCCGACTTGGTGCTGACCGACATCAACATGCCGTTCATGGACGGACTCGAGCTGAGCGCGGCCATCTCGGCCAGCCATCCCAACGTCAAAATCATCATCCTCACCGGCTACGACCAATTCGATTACGCTCAGCAGGCGCTCCGCATGAAGGTGTACGATTTCATCCTCAAGCCGATCACCGCGAGCGAGACCAGGGAGCTGCTCGACCGGCTGCGCGGGGAGCTTGACGAGGAGCGGCGCCGCAAGGAGGATGTCGACCGCCTGCGCAGCCAGCTGAGCCAGAGCCTGCCGCTGCTGCGGGAGCGGTATTTGGACCGGCTTGCCGCCACCGGCGCCGGATCTCAGGACGCCGAGGAGCGGCTGGCTTATTTCGGCCTGCCGCCGCTGCAGCCGCCGCTGCTCGCGCTGCTGCTCGACTTCGACGGCGGGCCTGCCGCCGGCAGCGAGCCGGATCGGGAGCTGCTGCGCTTCGCCGGCTTCAACATCGCCGAGGAGATCGCCGCCCGCGAAGGGGCGATCTGCTTCCGCACCCGCGAGGAAAGAATCGCCGTGCTGCTGTCGGGCCAGCCGCCTGCGGATCTGTACGAGCAAGCCTCGCGCATCGCCTGGTCGATCCGCCGCGAGATCGAGCATTACCTCGGCTACGCGATGTCGGCGGCGTTCGGCCGGGCCGCGGACAGCCTCGCGAAGCTGCCGGAATCGTATCGGAGCGCCATCGCCGCGCTCGATTATCGGTTCCACTATGGCCGCGACCGGGTACTGAGCATCGTCGAGCTCGAAGGCGAGCGCGCGGCGCCGCCGGCAGCCGGCGAGGACTGGAGCGGCAAGCTCGGAGCGGCGCTGCGGTCCGGGTCGGCGGGCGAGCTGCGCCAGCTTTTCGGCGATTTCACCGAACGGCTCAAGCAGTCCAGGGCGCCGCTCGTCTCCTGCCAGCTGGAAATCCAGCGGGCGCTCGTCACGATGCTGAGCGTGCTGCAGGAGATGGGCGTAGAGGAGAGCGGCCTCGGCGACAGCCCCGGCATGCTGTTCGCCGAGGCGCAGCGCCTCTCTACGCTGGATGAGGTCGGCGGGTGGCTGACGGACCTCGCGACGCGAGGCGCCAAAGCGGCGGCGGACAGCCGCAGCCGGCTCGGGCGCAGCCAGATCGGGCAAGCGCTGCTTTACATCGAGCGCAACTTCGCCGACGAGCGCCTCAGCCTCTCGGATATTTGCCGCCAGGCGCTGATGAGCACGAGCTATTTCAGCCAGATGTTCAAGCAGGAGACCGGCGAGACGTTCGTGGAATACTTGACGCGAGTCCGGATGGCCAAAGCCAAGGAGCTGCTCGAGGCTACTCCGCTCAAGCTGTACGAGATCGCCGCGCAGGTCGGCTACTCCGATCCGAACTACTTCAGCCTCGCCTTCAAGAAGCATGCCGGACTGTCCCCGCGCGAATACCGCGAGCAGGCGAGGGGGCAGGCATGACGAGGCTGCAGCCGCCGGACTGGCTGAAGCGCGGGCTGCGGCCGCTGCGCACGATCCGCGGCACGATCTCGGCCGCCTTTTCCATCCTCATCCTAGGGGCGGTCGGCATCACGAGCCTCAACAGCTACAAGCTGTCGGAGGAGGCGGTGCTGACCAACTCCCAGGCGTACATGGGCGAGGTCATCCAGCAGGTCGGCCAGAACATCCAGTCGTACATCGACAACATGGAGAACATCTCGCTGCTTATTTTCACCAACAAGGACGTCAAGTATTATTTGTCGGACAACCCCTTTCTCAGCCGCGAGGAGATCCGCGCCTACGAAAAAAACATCTCGGACCTGTTCCAGTCGCTGCTGTATACGCGCAAGGACATCGCCTCAATCATGGTGTTCGGCTACAACGGACGCAACGTGTCGGACCGCAGGCTGACGACGCTCAACCCCTATGTGCGGCTGCGCGAGCAGGACTGGTACGTCAAGGCGGCGCGCGCCGGCGGACGCTCGGTCATCTCGGCGCCGCATGTGCAGAATGTCGTGACCGGCGATTACGAATGGGTCGTCTCGCTCAGCCGCGAGCTGAAAAACAGCAACGGAATGACCGGCCAGGGCATCGCGCTCGTCGACCTCAAGCTCAACGTCATCAACGAGATCTGCCGGAGCGTCAAGCTTGGCGCGCGCGGCTACGTCTTCATCGTCGACAGCGCCGGCGACATCGTCTACCATCCGCAGCAGCAGCTGCTGTACAGCAAGCTGCGCGAGGAGCCGATCGAGCGCATCCTTTCCGCGGGACGGAGCAGCTTCCTCGTCGACGACGGCGCCGGCGAGAGGCTGTATTCCGTGCAGGACAGCAACTTCGGCTGGAAAATCGTCGGCGTCGCCTACCGCAGCGAGCTGATCGCCGATCCGGACGCCATGCGCAACTCCTTCCTGCTCTGGGCGGCGGCCGCTCTGGCGGGCACGCTGCTGATCAGCCTGCTGCTGAGCCATCGCATCACGCGTCCGATCCGCAGGCTGCAGGCGGCGATGCGCCAGGTCGAGCGAGGCAACTTCGAGGTGCGCGCCGAGGTGGAGCAGGTCAATGAGATCGGCCAGCTGGAGAGGACCTTCAACATGATGGTCGGGCAGACGCAGCGGCTCATGGACGAGCGCATCCAGACCGAGGAGACGAAGCGGCGGACAGAGCTGCGGCTGCTGCAGTCCCAGATCAATCCGCATTTCCTCTACAACACGCTCGATTCGATCATCTGGATGGCGGAGCAGCGCAAGAACGAGGAGGTCGTGCGGATGACCTCGGCGCTGGCCAAGCTGTTCCGCGCCAGCATCGCCAAGGACGATGAGCTCGTACCGATCCGCATCGAGCAGGAGCATATCGCCAGCTACCTGCAGATCCAGAAAATGCGCTACCGGGACATGCTGGATTACGAGATCGACATCCCGCGGGAGCTGCATCTGTACAAGACGCCCCGCATCCTGCTCCAGCCGTTCGTCGAGAACGCGATCTACCACGGCATCAAGAACATGCCGGAAGGAGGCGTCATCAAAATTGCCGGCGAGCTGGACGGGGATTCCATCCGATTCACCGTGAGGGACAACGGCAAGGGGATGGACGAGGAGACGGTGCGGGCGGTCCTGAGCGCGAGCGCGCGCGACAACGACGGCCGCGACCATATCGGAGTCAGCAACGTCAACGAGCGGATCGTGCTGACGTTCGGCGCCGGCTACGGCGTGTCGATCGAGAGCGAGCCGGGCGAAGGAACCTGCGTCGTCGTCACGATACCGAAGGTCCGCTGAAGGAGGTCATTCCGATGGGAAGCAAAAAGCTGTGGCTGCCGCTCCTGCTGCTGCTGTTCGCCGCGCTCGTCGTCTGGATCGGCTTGAAGCGCTCGCAGCCTGCCGCTGCCGGCGGCGGCATCGCCGTCATCCTGCAGACGAAGGATGTGAACAGCTCCTACTGGCAGACGGTGCGCTCCGGCGCGCTCGCTGCGGCGAAGGAGCTGAACGTGGCGCTCGAGCTGCTCGGCCCGTCCGGAGCGGAAGCGGCGCAGGAGCAGAAGGAGCTGCTGCGCAAGGCGATCGCTGCCCGGCCGGATGCGATCGTGCTCGCGCCGATCTCCGAGGAGCGGCTGTCGGAGGAGCTGGCAGCCTGCCGCAAGGCCGGCATCAAACTGATCGTCATCGATACGCCGCTGCTTCAGCATCCGTACGACAGCTACGTTTCCAGCGATCATGTCGAGGAAGGCCGCGTAGCGGCGGACATGCTCGCCCCCGACAAGCGCAAGAAGCCTGTCTATGCGTTCATCACGAGCGACGACGACTCCGTCGTGGCGAGCCAGCGCCGCCAGGGCGTGCTGGAGAGGCTCCCGCCGGGCGAGGCGTTCAGCCTCGGTACGATCGACGTCGGCAAGTCCGAGGAGCAGGCGTATCGGACGGTCAAGTCGCTCACGGTCGCCTATCCCGGCATGAACGGCATCGTCGCCTTGACCGATGTCGGCGTGAGCGGAGCCGCCCGCGCCCTGGAGGATCAGGGGCTGTCGCACAGCGTCAAGCTGATCGGCTTCGACAGCTCGCTGCCGGAGATCCAGCTGCTCGAGCGGGGGCGGATGCATGCGCTTATCGTCCAGAACCCGTTCAACATGGGCTATCTCGGCGTCGAGACGGCAAGCGCCCTCCGGGAGGGCAGGAAGCGGCCGCAGTGGGTGGACATCCCGTCCTCGACGATCACGACGGCCAACATGTACGAGCCGGAGAACCAGAAGCTGCTGTTCCCGTTTGTCTATTGACTTCAGCTTGATAAAGGAGGAGGCGCCTGACATGATGAATGACCGCCGATCGGAAGCTTCGGCGCCGGCCGCCGATCCGCCTCGCCCGCGACAAGCGGCAAAGGCTCGCGCATCTGCCTCTGCGGCGCATCGGACGGCGGCGCGGCGGCGGCAGCTCGCTCGGACCGCCGCCGCGCTCGCGCTGGCGGCGCTCATGGCGGGCTGCGCCTCGTCCTCCCCCGCGCCGGAGGTGACGGAGCCGGAGCCGCATCAGGCGCTCATCAAGTTTGTCGCCTCCGAATACAGCACGGAGACGAAGCCGCTGCTCGAGGACATCGTAAAAGGCTTCGAGTCGCTTCATCCCGACATCCGCGTCGAGCTGCAGGTCGTCAACTGGGACATCCTCGACGGCGTCTACACGAACATGCTCGCCCAGGGCGAGCCGCCCGACCTGCTGAACGCCAACTTCTACGCGCATTTCGCCGCCGACGGGCTGCTGAACGACTTCAGGAACATTTTGCCGGAGCCGTTCCTCGACAACCTGCAGCCGTCGCTGCTCGCCCGCGCCGAATACGAGGGGACGCTTGCGGCGATTCCGTATGTCGCCTCCATGCGCAGCCTATACTACAACGAGGAGCTGTTCGATCAAGCCGGCATCGCGGGACCGCCGCGCACCTGGTCGCAGCTCGTCGAGGACGCCAGGCTCGTCCGCGCCGGCGGGCATGGCGAGGGCTTCGGCATCGACATGACCGACAACGAGATCCATTCTTACCTGAGCTATTTTTTCTACGGCGCGGGCGGCGGCTGGATCAAGGACGGCCGCTGGGCGATCGACCAGCCCGCCAACGTGGAGGGGCTGGAGCTGCTCAAGTCGATGTACGACGCCGGGCTCACCGATGCCGATCCGTGGCTGACGACGCGGGACGAGAAGCAGCGGGTGCTCGGGAGCGGCGGGCTCGCGATGATGATATCGGGCAATTACTTCAGCTCCGTCGTGCCCAAGGAGTTTCCGGGACTGCGCTGGGGCAGGGGGCCGATTCCGGTCAAGGACGGCCAGCCGCCGATGACGTTCGGCGTGCAGGATGTGCTCGTGTCGTTCAAGACGGCCCATTCCGATCCGGCCGCGCTGTCCGCCTTCATCCAATATTTGTACGAGGATGAGCGGTATGCGGACATGGTGCGCCAGGAAGGCTTCCTGCCGACGACCCGGTCGGCCGGAGCGCTGCTGTCCGAAGGCGATGCGGAAATGCGCGCCAACCTGGACGATCTGGCCGGCGCGCGCTTCGTGCCGATCGAGCAGCCGCGCTGGAGCAATGTGATGGATGCGGCGCGCAAGCTCGGCAGCGCCGTGCTGCAGGGGCGATACTCGCCGCAGTCGGCGCTGGAGGAGCTGCAGAAGATCGCCGTGAAGCAGGACTGAACGAAGACGAGAGAAAGAGCCGTTCCCGGTTATGGGAACGGCTTTTTTTGAACCCGAAATCGGGAGAACCAGCGATAGATTCGCATGAAATGACGATTATCATCAAAATCATGAAATGAAAAATCATAAAATACTAAAGATTTTACGGAAGATATTCCATAGAGCGTGCAGACGATCCCCTTTACGATACAAGTATGCGGATGGCTCGCCGGCAACGGTCGGAGCAACGAGGCATCGGCCAAATAGAATTCATTCGGGAGGGTTAAGCCAAGATGACGTTTACGGTAAAGAAAACGGCAGCGGGCGCCATGGCGATCGCGATGTCCCTGGCTGTGCTCGCCGGCTGCGGCGGCAACAACGGCAACAGCGGCAATACAGGAGAAGCGGCCAATGAGCCGGCGACGAACTCGGCGACGAACGCGGCGGCGGAAAACACGTCGGCCACAGGCGGCGAGACGAAGCTGAGCGGCGACTTCACGGTCCAATATTTCGTCGGCGGTTATGGCGACAAGTGGTGGAAGCAGGTCATCGCCGACTTCAAGGCGGCCAACCCGGACCTCAACATCAAGGAAGAAGCCGGCCCTCAGATCAATACGCAAAACAAGCCGAAGTGGATCGCCGGCACGCCGCCGGACTTCGTCTACATCGACGGTCCTGAGCTCAACGACCGCCAGATGGCCGAGGACGGCCAGCTGGAGGACCTGACCGACTGGCTGCAGACGGCGACGAACGTCGACGGCGTGAAGATCCTCGACCTGCTGGCGCAGCAGCCTCCGCAATACGGCGGCAAGACGTACAACGTGCCGCTCGTGCTGAACTCGTGGGGCATTTTCTACAACAAGGCGCTGTTCGAGAAAAACGGCTGGACCGAGCCGAAGGACTGGGACACGTTCATCAGCTCCTCCGAGGCGATCAAGGCGGCCGGCACGACTCCGTTTATCCACACCGGCAAATATCCGTACTACATCAACAGCTCCTTCCTGTTCCCGGCGATCGTCTCCGCCAACGGCAACGACTACAAGCTGCTGCAGGACATGGGCGACAGCAAGGTCGAGGCGTTCAAGTCGCCGCAGGTGCTGGAAGCGCTGGGCAAGATCGTCGAGCTGCGCGACAAGGGCTTCATCGACAAGGCTTCCGTCTCCATCAACCATACGGACTCGCAAATGCTGTTCCTGCAAAACAAGGACGCGTACATCCCGAACGGCCTGTGGCTGCCGAACGAGATGAGCAAGGACGTTCCGGCCGACTTCAAGTTCGGCTTCATTCCATCCGTCACGCAAAAAGCGGGCGACAAGGTCGTCGCCAACACGTCGACCTCCACGGTCGCGATCGCCAAAAACGCGAAGAACAAGGAAGCCGCGAAAGCGTTCCTGCAGTTCATCTTCTCCGAAAGCCAGGCGTCCAAGTTCGCCGAGCTGAGCGGCGCGCCGTCCAACATCAAAGGCGACATCAGCAGCTCCGCCGCGCCGGACTTCGTCAAGCAAGCCGCGGCTTACCTGACGGCCGATACGACGGTCGTCGTGCCGACGGTCACGTTCAACCAGGACGTCGACAAGGCGATGCAGGACGCGACGGTCGCGCTGACGATCGGCAAGATCGATCCGCAGGGCTGGGTCGACCGCGTCGTCAAGGTCGTCGAAAAAGTCGCGAAGTAACGGTCGGCCGTCGAGGATCAAGATCGAACCAGCACAGGCCATCCTCGGGAGCGGAAGCTTCCGGGGATGCTCTCTGATGGCAGAACGAACGGGGCGGTGAGCTTGAGATGAGACTGGGAGGAGCCAAAGGACAACGCAAGCTGTTCATTGCGGCGTTCATCATACCGACATTCCTCTATTTTTGCCTGTTCACGATCTATCCGATCGTCCAGGCGCTGTACAACTCCTTCTACGACTGGTCCGGCATGTCCCAGCACAAGGATTTCGTCGGGCTGCAGAACTTCAAGGACCTGCTGCAAGACCCGATCATGCTGACGGCCATCGGCAACGACTACTTCCTCGTCGCCGGCAAGATGATCGGCATCATGGCCATCGCGACCTTTTTCGCCGTGGCGCTGACGCGCCTGCGCATCCGGGGCGCCGGGTTTTTCCGCTCGATCTTCTTCATTCCGAACGTGCTGTCCGTCGTCGTCGTCGGCATTCTGTGGGGCTTCATCTACAACCCGCAGATCGGCTTCCTGAACGGCTTCCTGTCGCTGTTCACCAAAGAGCCCGTCACGATCAACTGGCTCGGCTTCGAAAGCCATTCGATCTGGATGCTGCTGCCTCCGACCATCTGGGCCGGCATCGGATTCTACATGATTCTTCTGATCGCCGCAATCACGAACATTCCGGAGTCGCTTTACGAAGCCGCCGACATAGAAGGCGCCGGGCAATGGCATCAGTTCCGGCACATCACGCTGCCTCTCGTCTGGGAGCAGATGAAGATCTCCGTCATCAACATCATGATGACGACGCTGAACGGCTCGTTCGTCATCGTGACGATCATGACGGCGGGCGGACCGGACAACTCGACGCAGGTCATGGGCTCGTACCTGTACCAGCAGGCGTTCAAGCAGGCCCATTTCGGATACGGCGCCTCGATCGGCATCGCCATTCTGACCACCTCGCTCGTCACCACCGTCTTCCTGCAGTGGCTTCTGCGCAAGGATCAGGTGGAAGTCAGCTAGCGCACGAGAGTTAAGGAAGGAGAGAAGCGAGCATGGTTCAACGCACCGTCCATCCCGTCATCAAGGGATTCTTCATGCTGCTGCTCGTCCTGTGGGGCGTCTCGGTCCTCTATCCGCTCCTGTGGACCTTGATGGACTCGCTCAAGGACAACCAGCAGTTCTACTTCAACATGCCGTGGGCGCTGCCGGAGCTGCCGCTCCAATGGTCCAACTTCGGCTATGTGTGGAACAACTACAATTTCGGCAAGTACTTCGTCAACTCGATCCTCGTCACGACCGGCGCGACGCTGCTCGGCCTCGTGCTGGCGTCGATGACGGCCTATACGATCGCCCGCTACCGCTTTATCGGCAGCAGGGTGCTGTATCTGATCTACATCTCCTCGATGATGGTGCCGTTCAGCCTCGCGCTCATCCCGCTGTTTTTCCTCGTGAACGACCTCGGGCTGACGAACACGCCGCTCGGCCTCATCTTCGTCTACGCCTCCAACACGCTCGCCTTCGGCATCTTCGTGCTCATCGGCTTCTTCAAGACGCTGCCCAAGGAGCTGGAGGAGGCGGCCGCGATCGACGGCGCCGGCTACTTCGGCACGTTCTTCCGCGTCATGCTGCCGCTGTCGCGCTCCGGCCTGATCAGCGTCGGCATCATCAACGTGCTGGACATCTGGAACGAGTTCATCGTCGGCACGATCCTCGTCAACGACCCGGCCAAGTACACGCTGCCGATCGGCCTCGCCGCGATGCAGGTCGAGATGCAGTACAAGACCGAGTGGGGGCCGCTGTTCGCCGGCCTGCTGTTCACGATCGTGCCGGTGCTGATCGTCTACATGTTCGCGCAGCGCCATATCGTGTCCGGCCTTGTCGCCGGCGCGGTGAAATGACGTTTCGACCGGCGCCGGCGGGGGAGCGATCGCGCTCCCGACCGGATTTGCCCGAAGAAGGCCTCGCTTTCCTCCATGAGGAATCGAGGCCTTTTTTGATTTGAATGTAAGAGCCTTGACCGATGAAGGGTGGCGGTCGGCCAGCGGGCTCCGCAGCGGCGGGCCAACGGCATACGGTTGGCCTGAGATCGGACGGAAAGGTCGTCGCTGGCGGCGACAACGACGACGGCCCGTGCGAGGTCGGCGGCTGGAGCGGCATCGGGCTGCCTGGATCGGTCGTCTCGCGGCTTCTGAATCGCCGGTTCCTGCTGTTTCGCGGGACTCATGCACTCACCATCCGTTGCCAACGACTCCTCAGACGCTTAGAATCCCTTTTTCCGAGTCTCCCGAAATCTAACGACGAGTCAGACGCTTAGAGCCGTCTTTTGCGTTTCTCCGCACGTTTTTTCGGCCTTTTTGCATGGCTAAGCTCCTCACGCGTCGTTAGATTTTTTTGCTGGCCGATTTGGGGCTTTTAACGATCTGATTCGTCGTTGGCAGCCCTGGTTGTTGTCAAAGGGGATCGCGGCATCGTAAATAAACCGGAGAACGGTGTCTTTGTGAAAACGGAGCCGGATCGCCAGAGCATTACGTTGGAAATATAGAAGCTGCGAACCAGTACACAGAAGAAGAGCCTCTGCCCGGCTGATTTCCGGACAGAAGCTCTACGTTACTGCTATACTTTAATGTCGATACTATTCTTGGGCATCGTAAGCGCGCTCTTCTGCTGTTGACCCATATTCAGAGAAGAAATGAAGCTGTTCCAGTCCTCTAGATTCGCATCTCGTACCTGGTTGGCAAATTCAAGCTTGGCCTTTGGACCTACATCCCCTTCCATACTCGGTGAGGATATGAGGCTGTGATGCAGTCTATTGAAGGAGTCCATCAGGCCACTGAGAAGATGCTCCGGCTTCTGATTCAATAATTCCTTCATGCTCTCCCACATGATCGTTCCTACAGACTTCTTGGCATTAGGGTCTTGTAGATGGTCGCTGTACATTCGCTTTATTTCCAAGGTCATTTCTTGATGTGAAGCAAATTGCTTGCGGAAGGAAGGCGTTGAGACAAGAGAGGACTTATAGTCTTCATATTCTGCGATTCCCATCTTGGTACTCATTGCCTTATCTACGGACTGAGTGAGCTGCTCCTTAATCGCTGACGACATAGGCGATTGCTGCAAATAAAGTTCCAGCTTGAGACGTGCGGTCCCTAAATTGTTCGCCATCCATTCCGTATCAAAAGTAGACGTGTTCATAGCTTTAGCTGTTGTGTGTACAAGTGCATCGAATACTGCTGCTACATCACGGTAACTAATATCTTGAAAAGAGGTCGATTCTCCTCCAGAGGCTTTACTTGCCTCCTCCTTCAGTAAATCCCGAAAGTCTGTAATCTCCTTGCCGCCTTGTTCCATGACCTGCTTCCATTGGTCCCCCTGCTCCTCCTGCAACTTGTCCAGAATCCGGGACTGTTCCTGCAGCATATTCTTGATGCGATCGGTCAACTCATTTTTGTCGAAGAGCGGCTTATAGGCGGAGAGGAACTCTCCTTGCGTCTCCTTGCTGCCTCCAAAAATAGAATCATTTTCAAAATTCAAATATTGAGACAAAGTGCTCGCTGTTGTCTGCGCGATATCCTCTAGCTTGAGTTGAACTTGCTTATCGTATTGCTCAAGCTGCTGATTCAATTCGTCTCCTGCGTAACGCTGAAGCAGGAGATCACGCTCATAGGCGCTTTTTACCAGAAACCCGCTTACATCATCCAGAAAATTCTTTGAGTAGTCCGTACCTTGCACGGATGTAAATTCCCTGCCAACAATCCACTGGCCTCCCAGTGCACGAAGCCCTTGTTGTCCTTCATCAATCACGCTCGGGGTATACGTCTCTACGGCATGAGAAGCATGGCTGCTTGCAGGTACGGGCACTTTTGCAGGAAGCGGGTTATTCTTTGCTGCTATAGCGCTCGGAGTTGATGACGCGTAAATGCCATTCGTTTGCATCGCGGACCTCTCTTCATTGAAATATATGGTATTTGTAATATATCGGCGTAATAAGTAAATAGTTGACTAATTCCTCTCCGGTATAAGGTATGACGGATTGTATATGAAGTGCGACACCTAGAAAAAAAAGCCCATGTGGGCTTCGTGTAAAATGGAGGTTACCACATCGATTCTTACTTAGCGGCTTCTTGATCGATGATCTTCACGATGGCTTCGTTGAACGACCGGACCTGATGGAGCAGGTGGGCCACATCATCTTTTGAGAAAGACACGGTGGCGCTATAGTCAGCTTCTGCTCGATGATCCATCAACCGCCTTGCCTTTCATGACTTCGGCAGCCTTAAGGTATCGCAATGACAATGCCCTCCTCGACAATATTGTCTTTCAAGGGGAGCCAAATGCACGTTTCCTCTGACCGCCAGTCATCCGCATTTTCCAAGATGCACGTCAAATGGGTGCCGTATTGCAGGTTCAGTTCATAAACAATATCGGAAAGCAGCTCGCGGTTTCGCCAATTTTTTTCGTCTTCGACGAGAACCAATACATCCAGATCAGACCATTCGTCATGGTCTCCCCTTGCCTTGGAGCCGAAAAGGATCAGTTCAATCAGTCGAAAGCTAGCAGCAAGTCTTTGCTTCAGACGAACTAAGCTTTGCTTCTCTTGAGAAGTGAGCGAGCTTATTTCCGAAGGAGCATTCGTGCGCATAGGCTTGTTCCACCTTCGTCAAGTATTTTGCCTTAAATGTACCATAACTCTTCCAGTCCCTGCACGATTCCATGGAGGGTTCCGACATCGGGAGCTAAGCTTTTCGGGGCATGGTTTATGTATCTTAAAAAGCCTTCCCGCCGCATGCGCCAAAGCGGATGCGGAGCGGGAAGGCTTATCAAGAGCGCCGACCAGGCGGATCAGATCGTCAGTTCTCCAAGCTTGATCAGTTCGACGACAGCCTGCGAGCGGCCTTTCACGTTCAACTTCTGCATAACGTTGGAGATATGGTTGCGGACGGTCTTTTCGCTGATGAACAGCTGCCCGGCGATATCCCTCGTCGTTTTGTCTTGGACCAGCAGCTCGAAGACTTCACGTTCCCGGTGAGTCAGCAGAAACTTGTTTTTGTGGTCAGAGCCCTTCAATTTCGTCACCCCTCCTTGCACGGGTTTTTGTGGGTTACAACAAGGTTAAGGGATACAGTCAACGTATCTTATGAATCCGCCTCTTCATGGGTGCGGTCATTTCTTCATTTGGGCGCAGGTCAAGAGGAATAATGCCGGCGGCTCCGGGACAGCCCTTCCAGACCCCTCCATCAATTCCGTTTTCACCCTTGTTTTCATGTGCTAAAATAGGAGCGTCCATTTTATTAGAGATTGGAGCCGCTATCATGAAAATCGCGCTTTTGTTCGGCCTCCTTTGGACGCTGCTCGGCAACCCGTTTCTCGCCCTGCTCGTCCTGCTGGCCGTCCTTTACTTCCTTGACCGCCGCTTCGTCGGCCTGACCCCGAGCTTCACCAAGCCGCTGCGCCGCCGCAGCCGCATCGCGGCGCTGCGGCGGGAGCTGGACGCGAACCCGAGCAACAGCGGCTCCCGCCTGGAGCTGGCTCGCCTGCAGCTGGAGCGCAAGCGCTATGCGGAAGCGCGCAGCACGCTGGAGCCGCTGCGCGAATCGCTGCTGATGGAGGATTCGGCCGAATTCTGGGACGACTACGGCACGAGCCTGCTCCATACCGGCCGCGAGGAGGAGGGGGAGGCGGCGATCCGCAAGGCGCTGGCTCTCAACCCGCGCGTCAAATACGGCGCGCCGCATCTGCGGCTGGCCGCGCTCAAGGCAAAGAGCGACAAGACGCAAGCGCTTGCCGAGCTGGAGGCATTCTCCCGCATCCAGTCCTCCTCCTGCGAAGGTTATTACCGCATGGGCAAGCTGCTGCAGGGGCTCGACCGCAAGGCCGATGCGAAGGCCGCCTTCGAGGAAGGGCTGCGGCTGTATCGCCAGCTGCCCAAATACAAGCGCCGTCAGGAGCGGCGCTGGGCGCTGCTTTGCTCGCTCGGCAAAAACGCTTCCTGATCGTTCCGGCTGCGCGTGGAAGGACGCCGCTCCATCCGTCCTCGCGCCTGTTTCGAACCTTTATTCCGCGCAGCGGGGCAGCTCCGTTCGGCCAGCAGCTTTTGGCCGGGAGCAGCCCCGTTTTCCGTTTTCGGAGCGAGCCCATGCATTTTTATAAGGCGAGGCAGGACGGTTTCCGTTTTTATTTGGTATAATGATAAGAACGCCGAAACAGAAAAGCGGGGGACAGCCATGCGAGCGGACGGGATCTCGGAAACGTTGCTGAACGATATCGAGCGGAAGATCTCCGACTACACGCGGAAAGACATCATCGCGCGCGGCTGGGATTACTACGCCCAAGGACGAGTGAAGTCGGTGCAGGAGGCCGGCTCGCGGCTGCTGGCCGCCGTCAAGGGCACGGAGCCCTACCACGTCGTGCTCGGCGCGCAATTCGACGACAACACATGCGACTGCCCGTATTCGGGCTGGTGCAAGCATATAGTGGCCTCGTACTTCGCCGCGCTGGAGCTGCAGGGCGGCGAGCCGAAGCGGGCGCTCGAGCGGCTGACGGGCGCCGGGCCGGTGACGGTCAGCCGGCTGGAAAGAGAAGCGCCCGCCGAGCAGGCCGAATCGCCGGCGCAAGCGGCGGCGGGAGGCATCGACGAGCAGTCGAGCCCGCAGGAATGGATGGAATGGATGGAGCGCCGGTTCGGCCGCACCTGGCAAGGCTGCCGGCATACGCTGCATCCGCTGCAGCCGGTGCTGTCGGCGCTCAAGGGGGCGGCGCGCGACTGGCCCAAGCCGCTCCAGGCGATGCATTGGATGTACAGCATTCTGTTCATCCTGGAGCAGGCGGAGCGGGCGATCAAGCTGACGGATCCGTTCAGCCGCTATTATCAGGAAATGAGCTTCGCCCGGATGGCGGAGCCGTGGATCGAGCATTACTACTCGCTCGCCGAGCGCCAGGCGGCGGAGCCTGCCGGTCAAGCAGGCCTGGCTTGGCAGGCGGAGCTGGCCTCCTACCTGCGGGGCCAAGCCGCGTCGGCCGAGCCGAAGCTGTTCCGCTGGGATCAGCTTTATCTCGGCTTCATCTCGCCGCTGCTGGCCGATCCGGCCTGGCTGCAGGGCGAGCGCGCGGAGCTGGAGCGGATGCTTTTGGAGGCGGGCTCCGCGCGGCAAGCGGCGGCGCAATCGGAGCCTGCCGGCGAAGCGGGCGCTCCTGCGGCGGCGGATCTCGAACGCGGCTTCGCTTTCGCGAACGCGGCGCTCGCCTGCCTCGACGCCGCCCAGGGAGAGGACGCGAAGGCGGTGGAGCGGCTGCGGCAGGCGGCGCCGGACGCGGTCGCCAGCCTGGCGCTGGATTATGCCCGCATCCGCCTGGAGCAGCGCGGCTGGAATGATTTCGCCATCTGGATGGATTTCCTCGATCCAATCGCCGGAAGCAAGCGGGGCAATCTGCTGACCTCGTACCTGCAGCTGTGCCGCGACGCCGATCTCGCCCGGCCGGACGATCCGTCCTGGCAGCGGCGCATGGCCGACAAGCTGCCTTACTCGTACATGTCGCTGGCCGACCTGCTGCTGGAAAAGGGCTGCTTCGAGGAATGGGCGGACCTGCAGCTGGCGATGGGGCTGCGGCCCGACGAGCTCGATCCGGCGGACCTGCGGCTCGTCTCGAAACGCGCGCCGTCCGTCATGATTCCGCTGTACCATCAGGCGGTGGAGGGCTGGATCGCGATGCGCAACCGGCAGAGCTACCGGATGGCGGTCAAGCAGCTCAAGAAGCTGGAGAAGCTGTACGCGGCCGAGAAGCGGACCGCGGAGTGGAAGCTGTACCTCGACCGGACCGTCTCCAAGTACCAGCGGATGCGGGCATTCCAGGAAGAACTGCGGAAAGGAACCATGCTGAAATGATGAAGGGATTCTCTGCCGCGCGACCGATCGTCGTGGACGGCTATTGGAACGGCAGCGGCATCGTGCTTCAAGCCGAGGACGCAGGCGAGCTCGAAGCCCGGCTCAAGGATCTGCTGTTCGCCTGGCATGAGCCTTCCTGGTACGGCGCCGACATCGACTACGTCGAGTCCGACCCGACGCGCAAGGCGAAGCCGATGCTGCTGCGGCCGCTGACGGCGCTCGACTACCTGCTGTCGCCGCGGCCGGTGCGCATGCTTTCGCTCGGCTGGTCCAGCCAGGCGCAGGAGCTCCGCGCCGGCGCGATCCGCATCCGCGAAGCGCTCGAGAGCGGCGGCTTCGAGCCGGACTGGAGCCGCTGGACGGACGGAGCGCGCGGCTGGCGCTTCCGCGACGAAGCGGGCCGGACGGCGGAGGCTCCGCCGTGGCTGTCCGCCTGGCTCGGCGCCTGCGTCGAGCAGCTGCTCGACGAGGATGCGGGCGCGCAGGCGGCCTGGAGCGGCCTCGCCCGGGCGCTCGGCCCGGCACTGGAGCGCCGGTCGCCGGACGAGGAGGACTGGTACATCGGCCTCGGGCTCAAGCAGGACCGGTTCCCGTTCCGCATCGCGCTGCAGCTCGCGGAGCCCGGCGATGACGGCGTCTGGCGGCTGCGCGCCGCGCTGCGCGGACGCGCGGCGGACGCCGGCTGGATCCCGCTGGAGCGCGGCGCCAGACCGGGCAGCTGGCGTCCGGCCGCAGGCTCGGAGCTGAGCCTACCGGAGGAATGGCTGCCGCTGCTGGAGGAGCGCCTCGCCAAGGAAGAAGGCAAGTGGCGCACGGCGCTGCCGGATTGGAGCGGCGACGACGAGATGGTCAAGCGCGAGCTG
Source organism: Paenibacillus sp. B01 (assembly GCF_009649995.1). Classification (NCBI taxonomy): domain Bacteria; kingdom Bacillati; phylum Bacillota; class Bacilli; order Caryophanales; family Paenibacillaceae; genus Paenibacillus; species Paenibacillus sp. B01. The sequence continues at coordinate 1,991,276 of NZ_CP045802.1, forward strand.
GCGGACGAGGAGGCGTGGCGCTTCCTGGAGCAGGCGAGCCTGCAGCTGCTCGATGCCGGAGCGGCGGTGCTGCTGCCCGGCTGGTGGGAATCGGTGCGCAAGCGCCGCGTGCGGCTCAAGGCGAAGCTGCGCTCCGCCGCCGGCTCGGCGGAGCAGCCGATGTTCGGCCTGTCGCAGATCGTGCAGTTCGACTGGAAGCTGGCTCTCGGCGGCGCCGACCTTTCGGAGGAGGAGTTCATGCAGCTCGCGGCGCAAAACAAGCGGCTCATGAAGATCGACGGCGAGTGGGTCCATCTCCATCCGGAGGACATCACCCGCATCCGCAGCTGGATCAAGAAGAACGGCGGCAAGAAAGGGCTCAGCTTCCGCGAGATCATGCAGATGCATCTGCAGGGCGGGATCGTCCTGAACGAGGAGGCCGAGGAAGGCGAGGAGCTGCTCAAGGCGGAGGTGGAGCTGAACGCCCATCTGGAGCAGCTGATGAACCGGCTGCAGGACACGTCCGAGCTTCCGCTCGTCGACGTGCCCGACTCGTTCCGCGGGCAGCTTCGGCCGTATCAGCACCAAGGCGTGTCGTGGCTCGCGTTCCTGCGGCGGTTCGGCCTCGGCGCGACGCTGGCGGACGATATGGGCCTCGGCAAGACGATCCAGTTCACCGCCTATCTGCTTCATGTCAAGGAATCCGGCGCCGCGGCCGGAGAGCCGGCGCGGCCGTCGCTGCTCATCTGTCCGACGTCGGTCATCGGCAACTGGGAAAAGGAGCTACAGCGCTTCGCGCCGGGACTCGAGGTGCGGCTGCATTACGGTCCGCGCCGCGCGCGCGGCAAGGAAGCCTTCCAGGAGTTCGCGGCCGGAGCCGATCTCGTCATCACGTCCTACGCGCTGACGTCGCTCGACGAGGAGGAGCTGAGCGGCTTCGAATGGGAGAGCCTCTGCCTCGACGAGGCGCAGAACATCAAGAACGTCTATACGAAGCAGTCGTCGGCGATCCGCGGCTTGCCGAGCCGCCACCGCATCGCGCTGACCGGCACGCCGATGGAGAACCGGCTGAGCGAGCTGTGGTCGATCTACGACTTTGCCAATCCGGGCTATCTCGGCACGCTGCCGGAGTTCCGGCGAGCCGTCATCCTGCCGATCGAGAGGGACCGCGACGCGGAGCGCATCGCCTCTCTGCAGCGGCGGATCAAGCCGTTCATGCTGCGCCGGCTCAAGAAGGACCCGGCGATCCAGCTGTCGCTGCCGGAGAAGAACGAAGGCCAGGTGTACGTGACGCTGACGGCCGAGCAAGGCGCGCTGTACGAGACGATCGTCTCCGAGCTGCTCGAGAAGCTCGACACGCTCGCGCCGATGCAGCGCCGCGGCCTGATCCTCGCCTCGATCACGAGGCTCAAGCAGGTGTGCGACCATCCGGCGCTGCTGCTCGGAGAGGACGCGGCGACCGGGGACTGGTCGCCGGAGCGCTCCGCCAAGCTGATGCGGCTGGTCGAGATGTGCGAGGAGATCGCCGCCGAGGGCGAGCGCGCGCTCATCTTCACGCAGTTCGTCGACATGGGCGCGGCGCTGCAGCGGCTGCTGGAAAAGCGGCTCGCCCTGCCGGTGCCGTATCTGCATGGCGGCGTGCCCAAGGCGCGGCGCGACGAGATGATCGAGGCGTTCCAGGATCCGGAGCGGCCGCATGGAGCGTTCGTGCTCTCGCTCAAGGCCGGGGGCACTGGCCTCAATCTGACGGAGGCGAACCATGTATTCCACTTCGACCGCTGGTGGAATCCCGCCGTCGAGAACCAGGCGACGGATCGCGCGTTCCGGATCGGCCAGCGGCGCCAGGTGCAGGTGCATAAGTTCGTCGCGCTGGGCACGCTTGAGGAGCGAATCCACGAGATGATCGAGCGCAAGCAGTCGCTGAGTGAGCAGGTCGTCAGCCAGTCCGAGCAATGGATCACCGAGCTGTCGAACGAGGAGCTGCGGGAAATTTTCACGCTCCGCAAGGAGTGGCTCGAGAGCTGAGCAGCGGCCAGAGGAGGGGGGCAGCATGATGGAAGACGAACTCGATCCGCGTCCGGGCCGTCCCGCTCCGATGCAGGACGGAGCCGGGCCGGACGCGCAGGCGCAGCCGGCGGCGGCCGAAGCGCTTCCCCCCGAGTGGGAGGCGTTCTACGAGGCGGTCCGCCAGGCGGCGCGCCGCCTCGGGCAGCGCTAGCGCGCAGGACTGCAATAAGGCTTCGAATGCCGGCTGAGCCGGCGTTCGAGGCCTTTTTTACAATACAAATCTATCCCTTGACAGTCTATTTTTCATCCTGCAAGCCGCTTGCCGTTCGCCTATAATGAAAACAAGACATAGACTGTCACGCGGTCAGACAAGGGGAGGTCTGTCTATGGGCAAAAAAGGGCTGCAAGCGCTGCTGGCGCTCGTTCTGCTGCTCGGTCCGGCCGGCTGCTTCGGCGGCGGAGCGGGCGAGTCCGCCAATCAAGCCGAAGGCGGAGAAGGTTCGGCGGAGGGCGGCGCGTCGCATGTCAATCTGACGATCCGCCATACGCAGATCAAGCAGTCGGTCAAAGCCCGGCTGAAGATTCTGCAGGACGTGCTCGACGAGACGGAACGGCAAAATCCGGGCCTCAAGTTCCAGCTCGAGGGCATCGACGAGATCATCAATCGTGATCAGAAGCTGAAGGCGGAGATGGCGACGGGCTCTACGCCGGACATCTTCGAGGTGTTCGGCGGCTCGGACCTGCGGCTGTACGTCAAGGCGCAGCGCCTGCTCGACCTGACGCCGATCATCGAGGAGCTCGGCATCGGCCAGCAGTTCCAAAGCCTCGAGGAGTTCACGGTCGACGGCCGCGTCTACGGCTTGCCGTTCGGCGGCTACAGCGAGGCGATCTACTACAACAAGCGGATCTTCCGCGAGCTCGGGCTCGCCGTTCCGGCGACGTGGGAGCAGCTGATGGAGGCGTGCGAGCGCATCCGGCAGGCCGGCTACAGTCCGTTCGCGCTGTCGGCCAAGGATCCTTGGCTGGCCGGCATGATGTGGAACACGATCATGGACCGGTATGCGGGCACGGACAAGCTGCGGGCGATCGCCTCCGGCAAGGCCAAGTGGACCGATCCCGACGTGCTCGCCGGCTTCCAGGCGTATGCCGAGATCGTGGACAAGAGGTATTTCCCGGCCGACGCGCTCAGCCAGGAGGAGAAGCAGCAGGCCAAGGACCTGCTGACCGGCAAGGCGGCGATGCTGTTCACCGGCACCTGGGATCTCGCCGGCTTGACCGACGACAACGCCGGGCCGTACAAAAACGACATCGGCTACTTCAGCTTCCCTTCGGTGACGGGGGGCAAGGGCGATCCCGGCGCGCTCAACGCCGGCTACTCCAACGGCTTCGGCTTCTCGTCGAGCTTGAGCGGGGACCAGCGGCAGATGGTCAAAAGCTTCATCCGCAATTATTTCAACGAACAGGTGCAGAAGCGGATCCTGCTGGAGGACAAGACGCTGCCGTCGATGAAGCTGAGCGACTACGCGGGCATCGATCCGCTCATCTCGGAGGTGCTGCAGGTCGTGGGCAACGCGAGCCGCTCGTTCCCGGCGTTCGACTCCATCTTTTCCCCGCGCATGAACGCGGAGATCGGCATCGGGCTGCAGGAGCTGATCGGGCAGGTCAAGACGCCGGAGCAGGTCGCCAAGGACCTGCAGCAGCTGCAGGAGAGCGAGCCTTCGCCCGGCGGCGGCAGCTGACGAACATCTTAGAGAGGAGCTGGAGAGGCCGTGAACCTGAGACCGAAGCTGCTGCTCGCCTTCATCCTGCTCATCGTCGTGCCGGTTGCAGCGTCGGGCGTCGTGTCCTTCCTGTATTACGAGCATCTGATCGAGAAAAAATACAACGAGCAGACGGAGCTGACGATGAATGCGGTCGGCCGCAACATCACGAACTTTTTCGACGAAATGAACCGCCTGACGGACGTGAACCTGACCAGCTCGGTCGTCCAGCATACGCTTAAGATCAACGCCGATCCGGACGGAGGAGCCAGCTCCCTGATCGCGATCGGCATGGCCGAGAAGGAGATGGGACCGCTGCTGTTCCAGAATCCGGCCATCAGCTATATCGCCCTCTACGCCAACAACGGCGCGCTGTTCCGCTCGACGCGGAACGATCCGACGACGTTCAAGCCGATCGCCTACGACAAGCTGAGGCTCCATCCCTCCTATGAGGAGGCGGTCAAGCTCAACGCCAAGCCGCTCTGGATCGGCCCCTACGAGCAGGAGGAGCTGACGGGCAAGGAGTTCACTCTGTTCACCCAGATGCGCCTCGTCAAGGACCGGGAAAGCCTGAGCGATCTGGGCATCATGGTCACCCAGTTCAAGTCGTCGGGCGTGGACGAGATCCTCACCGACTTCAAGGGCAGCGAGGACGACGGCTCGCGCTATTACATCCTCAACCGCAACGGGCTCGTGCTGCTCGACAGCGAGACGGACATGGAGGGCAGCTACATCAGCAGCTCCAGCTACGCGTCGGCGAGCCCCGGCACGCCTTATGTGAGCGGGCGGGCGGAGTTCCTCCATACCGACAGCCTCGTCTCCTCGTACTGGCTCGGCATCAACGACTGGATGCTCGTGTCGGCCAAGCCGTGGAGCTCGCTCATGAGCGAGAACGTCGCCTTTGTCAAATGGATCAGCCTGCTGACGGGCCTCAGCCTGCTGTCCGCGGTGCTGTTCAACGTCTTTTTCGTCAACCGGGTCGCCAAGTCGATCATCCGCGTCGTGCGCAAGATGCGGCTCGTCGAGCAGGGCCTGCTCGACATCCGGGTGCCGGTGCAGGGCAAGGACGAGACGGTGCTGCTCGGCAACAGTTTCAACAGCATGACCGAGCGGCTCGGCCGGCTGCTGACCGAGGTGCGGGAGGAGCAGATCCGCAAGCAGCGGGCGGAAATGATGCTCATGCAGGCGCAGATCAAGCCGCATTTCCTGTTCAACACGCTGGAGTCGATCAACGCGCTGGCCGCGCAGAACGAAGGCGGCAAGATCATGCTCATGGTGCGCCGGCTCAGCCAGCTGCTGCGCACGAGCATGCATCAGAAGGAAGAGATCACCGTGCACGAGGAGCTCGAGCATGTCCGCAGCTATCTCGAGATCCAGAAATACCGGTTCGAGGATCTGTTCTCGTACGGGATGGAAGTCGACGAGGACGCGCGCGAATACCGCATCCTCAAGCTGACGCTGCAGCCGCTCGTAGAGAACAGCATCCAGCACGGCTTCGACGGGCTGGAGCGTCCCGGCGTCATCTCGGTGCGGGTCGAGCTGCGTCCGAACGCCATCGTGCTGACGGTCGAGGACAACGGAATCGGCATGGACGGACCGACGCTGCGGCGCGTGGCCGAGGGCAAGAAGGACGAGAAGTGGAGCCCGATGGAAGACGGGGAGCGGGGCGGACTCGGCCTGCGCAACGTGGCGGACCGGCTGCGGATCCACTACGGCCCTTCCTACGGCATGATGATCTGCAGCAGCCCCGGCGAGGGGACGATCATCCGCTGTACGATACCGCGCAATAAGGGGGATCTCGAATGACGGGCAAGGTCATGATTGTCGACGACGAGCCGCATATTACGCGCAACCTCGAGAAGGTCATCCCCTGGGAGATGCTCGGCCTCGAGGTGGCGGCTACGGCCAAGAACGGTAGGGAGGCGCTGGAGGCGCTGCAGGGCGGCGAGATCGACCTGCTGCTCTGCGACATCCGGATGCCGGTCATGGACGGCATGACGCTGGTCAAGACGATCCGCGATGCCGGCATGGATCTGGACATCATCATGCTGTCGGGCTACCAGGATTTCAGCTACACGCGCACGGCGATCCAGTACGGCGTGCAGGATTATATCCTCAAGCCGATCCCGTACGACGAGCTGACCGGCGTCATCGCCCGCGTCATGAGCCAGCGGCGGGCCCGGCAGCGGCAGCAGCAGGACGAGCGCGTGCGGATGAACGCCGTGCTCGACCTCGCCAACGAAAAGGTGCTGTTCGACGTGCTCAAGGACTATACCGACGTGTCGCACAACCACTGGCTCGTCGCCGAGGACGAGCATGAGCTGAGCGGCCGCTCCTACCTGCTGCTCGTGCTCGACATGGACGCCGGCGCGGAGGAGGCCAAGGACTGGCGGGAGTGGAACGACAAGGAGCGCAAGCTGTGGAACTTCGCGGTCGCCAACGTGCTGCGCGAGTCGCTGCGGCGCAGCGGCATGCGCCATGCCGTCATCCAGATGCGCGACGGCGAATGGTGCGTGCTCGCCGCGATGAAGGAGGGCTATCGGTTCGATCGGGGAGAGACCTCCCAGTGGATCGAAAAGCTGCTGGAGGAGATCCGGAAGCATGTCAAGCTCAGCCTGCATGCCGGCGTCTGGGGCGATCTGGTCGACATGAAGGGGCTGTCGACCGCGTACAAGCGGGTGCATCGCTCGATGCAGCTCGATCCCGAGGCGGAGCGGATCCGCTTCTTTACGGGGGAGACCTTGCTGCAGAACGTCTCGCATGAGGTGCTCTGGTCGAGCTCCGAGCGGATCCTGGAGGCGCTCAAGCGCGGCCATGCGCAGGACGTCAACGAGGAGATGAAGCTGCTCTCCTCCCGCCTGCAGTCGCTCGGCACGCCGGAGCTCGGCCGCATCAAGCCGGTGCTGCACTACTTCGCGCTCCATCTGATGCGCGAGATGAAGGAGATGCAGCTGCTCGGCAAGGAGCAGGAGGAGGCCCTCTGGCGCAAGCTCGACCGGCGCATCAGCGCCAAGGACCTGCTCAGCGTCATCCGCCAGACGGCGGACGCCGGCCTGGCCGGCTCGAGCGACAAGAAGAAGCATTCCGAGCGCACGATCGCCGAGGCCAAAGCCTACCTCGACCGCAACCTGTACCGCGACATCGGCGTCGAGGAGGCGGCGACCCGCGTCGGGCTGAGCACCTCGTATTTCAGCCTGCTGTTCAAGCAGACGTACGGCGAGACGTTCATCGAGTACGTCACGCGCCAGCGCATGGAGAAGGCGAAGCAGCTGCTGGAGAACACCTCCAAGAGCGTCGCCCAGATCTCCAAGGAGGTCGGCTACTCGGAGCGCCGCTACTTCACCAAGGTCTTCATGAAATATACGGGAGAAAACCCGACCGACTTCCGCGCGAGGCTGCAGCAGCCGGGTTGAAAAGGCTTAACTCTTCCTAGATTATGATCGCGAGTGCTGGTACAATTAATCGTGATGAACTTTATTTCGATCATTTTTCGAAGAAGGGTAGGAAGAAATAATCATGTCTATGATTGAATCGCGCAATTTGGCGCCGAAACCGTATGACGGGTGGACGCTGCGGGAAAAGGCGGCCCAGCTGTTCGTCTTCGGCTTCCACGGCAAGCAGCCGTCGGACGATATTCTCGGCATCATCGAGCGGCACGGCGTCGGCGGCGTCATCTACTTCACGCGCAACATCGACGACGCCCGCCAGGTGCACGAGCTGTCCTCGCAGCTGCACCGGGCCGCCTCGGAGGCAGGACGTCCGCCGCTGCTCGTGAGCATCGACCAGGAGGGCGGCATGGTGGCGCGCATCGTCGACGGCGTGACGCTCATGCCGGGCAACATGGCGCTCGGCGCCGCGGCATCCCGCGAAGGCGCCTACGAGACGGCGCGCATCTGCGGCGAGGAGCTGCGCTTGCTCGGCGTCAACCTTAACTTCGCGCCCTGCATCGACGTCAACAACAATCCCGACAATCCGGTCATCAACGTCCGCTCCTACGGCGATCGTCCGGAGCTCGTGTCCGAGCTCGGCTCGGCGGCTGTCGAGGGCTTCCAGTCGGCCGGAGTGGCCGCCACGGTCAAGCACTTCCCGGGCCACGGCGATACGAGCGTCGACTCGCATCACGCGCTGCCGATCGTCGCGCATGACCGCCAGCGGCTCGAGGAGATCGAGCTGCCGCCGTTCCGCGCCGCCATCGCGGCCGGCGCCGACGTCATCATGACCGCGCATGTCTGCCTGCCCGCGCTCGACCCGAGCGGCGTGCCGTCCACGCTGTCGCAGCCGGTGCTGACCGGCCTGCTGCGCGGCGAGCTCGGCTACGATCGCGTCATCGTCACCGACTGCCTGGAGATGGACGCGATCGACAAGACGTACGGGCCTGGCGAAGGCTCCGTGCGCGCGATCGAGGCAGGAGCCGACCTCGTGCTCATCAGCCATACGATCGGCAAGCAGCTCGCCGGAATCGACGCCGTCGTGCAGGCCGTCGAGGAAGGCCGCTTGTCCGAGGAGCGGCTGGAGCAGTCGCTCGACCGCATTCTTTGCTTGAAAGAGAAGCTCGGCGCCGGCGAGCCCCTCGCCTCCTGGGAAGAGAGCGCGCCGCGCATCGGCACGGCGGACAACCGGGCCGTCGCCGAGCGCTGGAGCGAGGCGTCCGTGACGCTCGTCAAAAACGAGGGCGGCCTGCTGCCGCTGCCGGCCGAGGGACGCACGCTCGTGCTGTGGCCGGAGATCAAGGCCGTCTCCGTCGCCGACGAGATGCTGTCGGGCGACGGCACGCTCGGCAGCTGGCTGGCCAAGCTGCTGCCGAACGTCGAGGAGCGCCGCCACGATGACCCGCAGGCTCTGGACGGGCTGGAAGCGTTCGACCGCATCGTGTTCGTCAGCTACGACGCCTCCAAGCATCCGCAGGAGCTTGAGCTGGCGGAGCGGCTGCTGGCGGCGGCGAGCGACCGTACGGTCGCCGTTTCGGTCCGCAATCCGCTGGACCTGGGCCGGTTCCCGTCGGTGCAGGCGTTCCTCGCCGTGTACGAGTGCCGCCCGCTGGCGCTGCGGTCGGCGGCCAAGGCGCTGGCCGGCGAGCTTACGCCGTCGGGCAAGCTGCCGATGGCGCTGAGCGAGGCATATCCGTTCGGGTTCGGGCTGTAGGCCGAGCGGAGCCGATTTGTGAAAAAGTCCTTCCTTCGGGAGGGACTTTTTTATTGGACGAACAGGCCGCAGCGCGAGCCGAAGGCTGGAGTCGAACAGGCCGCAGCGCAGGCCGAGCCGACTGGGAGCGTGAGCCGAGCCGACTGGGACGAACAGCCCGCAGCGCGAGCCGAGCCTTTCTCCGATTCCACTGGAAGCCGGATGGCTTGATCCCCTGACCTCCTAGGCGGAGGCCATCCGTCTTCCAAGAGGACCGCTGCCGCTTCTCCGAAAGGCATCGTCTCGCTTCGCTCCCTTCGTCCCGCAACCCGCCTCCACCCCCTTTTTATAGGGGGTGGACCGTCTCCCGCATACCTGGGAGACGGTAGTCCTAGCTGCGCCCAGCGCTTGGCCACGCCATGAAGTCGGGCCAGTAAGTCGAAATAATCGAGTTAGGTGGAAGGCGATCGGGGAAGGCCGGGCGGAGTTACGCGGAAAAACCGAGTAACTCGGGCACGCAGTAGGGGAAACGGACGGAGTTGCGCGGAAAAACCGAGTAAATCGGGCATGCAGCAGGAGAAATGGCGGAGTTGCGCGGAAAAACCGAGTAAATCGGGCATGCAGCAGGAGAAATGGCGGAGTTGCGCGGAAAAACCGAGTAACTCGGGTGTGCAGCGGGAGAAATGGCGGAGTTACGCGGAAAAACCGAGTAACTCGGGCACGCAGCAGGGGAAACGGACGGAGTTACGCGGAAAAACCGAGTAACTTGGGTGCACAGTCAGCCGGAGGATTGGAAGCCATCGGTCAGCGGAGCGTCTTGTATGAGAGAGTCCATTTTTAGGAGCGGAGCCTTCCCGCGAAGCGGTGCATGATCAAGGACCAGGAGCGAAGCGGGCGGGGAGCTCGTGAAGAAGCGGCAGCGGTTCCCTTGGAGGCCGGATTCCACCCCTGCTGGGGAATGGGATCAAAGGAATCTGGGCTCCAGGGAGATCGGAACGAGCCCCCGTCCCGCGAAGCGGTACGGTCCTGCCATCCATTTCCGCGAAGCGATACGCTCCTCCCGCTCTGCCTCCCCGCGAAGCGATACGCTCCTCCCGCTCCGCCTCCCGAGAAGCGATGCAATCTCGGCTGCATTTCCCGCCGTATGAAATTTTACACAAAGTTTACAATACTGCTATGGCGCCTTTGACTCGCGGGAGGTACGATAAATGGACGAATTCAGATGACAGCGGGGAGATTTTGGCATGAAGCGTTTTCGGGTCCGCCTCACGTGGATCATGATCGTCATGATCGGCCTGTCGGTCACGGCAGCCGGCTTGTTGATGGGCAAGACCTATAAGGACAACCATATCTCCGCCCTCGAGGAAAGCATGCTCCGCGAGATGAAGGTGATCAACGCCCACCTCGACTGGAGCCTCGCGGACAAGCCGGACGAGGGGCAGGCGTATTTCAGCCAGCGAGCGCGAGAGTTCAAGGAGCTGACCGGCGCGCGCGTGACATTCATCCGCAAGGACGGCAAGGTGCTCGGCGACTCCGACTCCGACCCGAACGCCATGGACAACCACAGCGGGCGCAAGGAAGTGCTCGAGGCGGAAGCCGAGGGCTCCGGCCGGGCGATCCGCCACAGCGAGACGGTTCGGCAGAACATGCTCTACGTCGCCGTCGCCGCCGATCCCGGGCAGCTGCCGTCCGACCTGATCCGGCTGTCCTACAGCCTCGCATCGGTGGAGAGCAGCGTGAACAAGCTATGGACGGTGCTCATCGGCGGCCTCATCCTGCTCTTCCTGCTGTCGGCGGCCGTCAGCTATCGGGTCGCGCTCGGCCTGACGCGGCCGCTCGAGCAGATTACCGGCGCCGCGCGCCGCATCAAGGCGATGGACTACTCGGTGCGGGTCGACATCCGCAGCAAGGACGAGATCGGCGAGCTCGGCACGGCGATCAACGCCATGGCCGAAGGGCTGCAGGTGCAGATGAACCGCATCCAGGAGAACGAGACGCAGCTCTACAGCGTCCTCGACAACATGACGAGCGGCATCGTCATGATCCATCCCGACGGCCGCATGGTGCTGCTGAACCGCCGTGCGGAGGAGGTGCTCGGCTTCGAGCATCGCGAGATGGTCGGCAAGCACTACAGCGAGGTCAAGCAGCAGTACGAGCTGTCGCAGTTCATCCAGCAGGGCATCGACAACCAGGAGCCGATGCACGATGAGATCACGTTCTATTTCCCGGAGGAAAGGCTGCTGGAGCTCAACCTCGTCCCCGTGTATACGAGCGACGACCGCTACGGCGGAGCGCTGCTCGTGCTGCATGACGTATCGGCGATCCGCCGCCTCGAGCGGATGCGCAGCGAGTTCGTCGCCAACGTCTCGCATGAGCTGAAGACGCCGGTGACGGCGATCAAGGGCTTTGCCGAGACGCTGCTCGGCGGCGCGGTGCACGATCCGGTCATGTCGCAGCAGTTCATGCAGATCATCTACGACGAGAGCGAGCGGCTCAACCGGCTCATCGGCGACATCCTCGAGCTGTCCAAGGTGGAGTCGAGGCGGGTGCCGCTGCAGCTGTCGCCGGTCGACCTGACCGCGTTCCTGCGCCGCTCGATTGAGGTCATGGAGCCGGAGGCCGCCAAAAAAAGGATCGCGCTGGAATCGTCGATCGCGGATGGCATCTTCCTCGAGGCGGACGAGGACCGGCTGCGCCAGATCATCATCAACCTGCTGCAGAACGGCATCAACTATACGCCCGAAGGCGGCCATGTCACGCTTTCCGCATCGCTCGCGACTCGCGACGACGGCGTGGAGGCCGTGCGCATCCGCATCAGCGACACGGGCATCGGCATTCCGAAAAAAGATCTTCCGCGCATTTTCGAGCGGTTTTACCGGGTGGACAAGGCCCGCTCGCGCGTCAGCGGGGGCACCGGCCTCGGCCTGTCGATTGTGAAGCATCTCGTGGAGCTGCACAAGGGCATGATCACGGTCGACAGCACGGTCGGCATCGGCACGGCGTTCACCCTGGAGCTGCCGGTCATTCAGCCATAGGGGGAAAAATGATCTTTTTGCCTCGCCGCAGGGCTTGTCATGTTAAGATAGAGATAACAATACCGAGAACGGGCATCCGTTCCGGACGGCTGGAGGTTTGACGATCATGTCGCACAAAGTGCTTGTCATCGAGGATGAGCCCACTCTTTCGAGGCTGCTCTCGTACAACTTGACGCAAGAAGGCTACGACGTGACGGTCTGCGATCATGGAGGAGAAGGGCTGCAGGCGGCGATTCAGCGCAGCTTCGACCTGATCATGCTCGACATCATGCTGCCGGGGATGAACGGCTTCGAGGTGCTGGGCAAGCTGAGGCAGAGCGGGATCAAGACGCCGGTCATCATCCTGACGGCGCGCACGGCGGAGGAGGAGGTCGTCCAGGGCCTCAAGCATGGAGCCGACGACTACATCACCAAGCCGTTCGGCGTCGCCGAGCTGCTGGCCCGCGTCTCGGCGGTGCTGAGGCGCTCCGGCCATGCGGTGGCCGATACGGCGCAGCCGCAGGACAAGGTCATCCGAGCCGGAGACCTCGCGATCTATCCCGAGCGCTACGAGGTCATCCTGGCCGGGGAGCAGGTGCCGCTGCGGCCCAAGGAGTTCGAGGTGCTGCTGTATCTCATCCAGCGGCCCGGCATGGTCATCACGCGCGACGATCTGATGAATGTCGTCTGGGGCTTCGACTACATCGGCGGCCAGCGCACCGTCGACGTGCATGTCAGCTCCCTCCGCAAAAAGCTCGAGCTAGGCGCCAATTCGGTCTGCATCGAGTCGATCCGCGGCGTCGGCTACAAGCTCGTGCTTCCCAAAAAGGTCGGCGCAGGTTGAGCGTGAGCGGGCAGCGCTGAGCGCTGGCATAGAGATTGCGCCGGCGGGCCGCCGCCGGGCTTGGCTGCCTCGCTTTCGGGCCGGCCGCAGGCTTGGCATGACCGCAATTGGGCCGGCCGCCCGGCTTGGCCGCCTCGGGGAATGAGGCTGCCGCAAGCCTGCTCCGCGCCGCTACGATCGCAAAAAAAGCTGCCTCCCCGTCGTGAAACGGGCGAGACAGCTTTTTCAATTCGTCGAAGCTTCGGTCAGCTGCGTCCCCAAGCGAGCATCTTCTTCTGGAATTCCTTGGGCGAGCAGTCGTTGTACTTCTTGAACATCTTGTAGAAATGGGCCATGTTCGGCATGCCGATCCGGTCGCCGACCTCGGAGATGCTCAGATCCTTCGTCAGCAGGATGCGCTCGGCCCATTTGATCTTCCGGTAATTGACATACTCGGTGAAGCTCAGACCGATGGTTTTTTTGAAGTACTTGACGAAATAATAATAGCTCATGTTGGCCAGCTTGCACACTTCCTCGACCTGGATGCGGTCGGTGAGATGCTGCTCGACGAACGTCAGCACGGGCTTCAAGCGGAGGCGGTCGAAGTCGTCCTGGTCGGAAAGGATCTTGCGCTTGTCGTTGCGCAGCAGCAGCAGCAGGATGCGCTTGACGAGCATGCCGACGGCAAGCTCGTAGCCGATCTCCTTGACGGTCGTCTCGGCAAGAATGTCTCGAACCGTTTGCCCGATTTCGTTCTTGACATGGGAGTTTTCCTGGAAGATGTAGTTCACTTGGCTGAGCGGGTGGTTGGTCTCCATGAAAAAGCGCATGTACGGCATCGTGCTGTGGTCGAAAAACTGCTCGAGGTCGAACTGCAGCACGATATAGTCGAGCGAGCCGGAGCTGCTCCGGTCCCGGTGCAGCTGGCTGGCGCCGATGATCGCGACGTCGCCTTCGGCGAGATCGAAGCGCTCCTCCTCGACATGGACCTCCAGGCTGCCGCTCAGGACGAGCAGCAGCTCAAGCTCGCGGTGATAATGCCAGTTGATGTGCAGGTTATGGTCGCGCTGCGACCGAAAGACGCGCAGCGACAAAAGAGGGTTTTCATAAAGGACCTTTTCGTTATAGACTTCCAAGGGGGAGAGGCCTCCAATACCAAGATCGCATAAAACGAGCGCTAGAAAGAAGCTTTATTTTTGCCGATCGGTTCTCTTATACTTATTTTAGTGTTTGAAGCATGCGCCTTCAAGCGTTCCCCTAAAAAACCAACTTCGATCCACGTTAAGGATACCGGGAGGAAATGAACACATGTCCAAAGTACGTGTTGGAATCATCGGCTGCGGCGGCATCGCCAATGGCAAGCATATGCCGTCCCTGGCCAAAGTAAGCGAAGCGGAAATGGTGGCGTTCTGCGACATCGAGCGCGGCCGCGCCGAGGAAGCGAAAGCGAAGTACGGCAGCAGCGAGGCGGCCGTCTACGAAAACTACCATGACCTGCTGAACGATCCGTCGATCGCGGTCGTGCATGTATGCACCCCGAACGACTCTCACGCAGACATCGCGATCGCCGCGCTGGAGGCGGGCAAGCATGTCATGTGCGAAAAGCCGATGGCAAAGACGGCCGACGACGCCCGCCGCATGCTCGAAGCGGCGAAGCGCACGGGCAAGAAGCTGACGATCGGCTACCAGAACCGCTTCCGCGGCGATACGCGCTACCTGAAGGACGCTTGCGTCCGTGACGAGCTGGGCGAGGTCTACTTCGCCAAGGCCCATGCGATCCGCCGCCGCGCGGTGCCGACCTGGGGCGTTTTCCTCGACGAGGAGAAGCAAGGCGGAGGCCCGCTCATCGACATCGGCACGCATGCGCTCGACCTGGCGCTGTGGATGATGGACAACTACAAGCCGAAGGTCGTGCTCGGACGCGCCTACCACAAGCTGTCGCAGACCGAGAACGCCGCCAATGCCTGGGGACCTTGGGATCCGGCGAAGTTCACCGTCGAGGACTCGGCGTTCGCGATGATCACGATGGAGAACGGCGCTTCGATCGTGCTGGAGTCGAGCTGGGCGCTCAACTCGCTCGAAGTCGACGAGGCGAAGGTGTCGCTCAGCGGCACGAAGGCCGGAGCCGACATGAAGGGCGGCCTGCGCTTCAACGGCGAGGAGAACTCCCGCCTGTACGTCAAGGAGATCGAGCTGAACAGCGGCGGCGTCGCCTTCTACGAGGGCGCCTCCGAGGATCCGGGCGAGCTGGAGGCCCGCGCATGGATCCAGGCTGTCATCAACGATACGGAACCGGTCGTCACGCCGGAGCAGGCGCTTGTCGTCTCCGAGATTCTCGAAGCGATCTACGAGTCGTCCAAGACGGGCAAGGCCGTCTACTTCGACTAAAGCCCCAAAAACCTCAACAGCCGGCTGCGGAACGAATCCGCAGCCGGCTTTGGCGTTCATGACGGTCCGATCAGGCTATCGGCCGCTCTCGAACTCCTCGCGGACGGCCCGGTACAGCGACTCGTCCGCCATCACCTCGAGCGCCGTCGCCGCGAGCAGCCGCGCGCCGGCCAGCATCGCGTCCAGCGCCTCCTCGCGCATGGCCGCATCGCGGAATTCGACCGTGTGCAGCCCGAGCTTTTCCTCCACGACCTTGAGGTAGGGATGGATCGCCGGGCAGCGCAGCGAAACGTTGCCGAGGTCGAGCGAGCCGTGGTCGCTGCCCGAGAGCACCTGCTCGTCCGGCACGCCCTCGAGACGCAGCATCCGCTGGTACGTCTCCGACAGCGCTTCGTTCGTGCGCAGCTCGTCGTAGCTGAACTCGAACGGCGTGATCTCGAGCCGGCAGCCGGTCTGCAGCGCCGCGCCTTGCGCGCAGGCCCGCACGCGCTCCGTCAGTTCGTCGCGATAGGCGCTGTCGGCCGCGCGCACGTAGAACTGGGCCGCGGCATGGCCGGGGATGATGTTGGGCGCCTGGCCGCCCTCGCTGACGATGCCGTGCACGCGGGCATCGCTGCGCATCTGCTGGCGCAGGGCGTTCACGGAGCCGAACAGCAGCAGCACGGCGTCGAGCGCGTTCACCCCGAGATGCGGGCTGGCGGCGGCGTGGGCGGTGCGGCCGTAATAATCGAACTGCAGCGCGTGCATCGCCAGCGAGCGGCCCGAACGTTCATGCGAGTGGTACGGATGCGCCATCAGCGCGAAGCCGCAGTCGTCGAACCAGCCGGCCTCGCTCATCGTGACCTTCGCGCCGCGCGTCTCCTCGGCCGGCGTGCCGTACACGCGGATGCGTCCGCCGATGCCGCATGCGTCGAGCGCTTCCTTCAGCAGCGCGGCGGCGGCGACGCCCATGACGCCGATCAGATGATGCCCGCATGCATGCCCGATGTCCGGCAGGGCGTCGTACTCGCACAGCAGTCCGGCCACCGGGCCGGGCCGGCCGGTATCGTACTCCGCCACGAACGCCGTTGGCAGGCCGAGCACGCCGCGCTTCACGTCGAAGCCTTGCCTCTCCAGCTCGTCCGCGAGCTGCGCCGAGGCGTAGAACTCTTCATGGCCGAGCTCCGGACGTTCCCCGATCGCCCTCGACAGCTGCTTCCAGCCTTGTCCGCTGCGTTCTGCGGCCGCTTGGAAAATAGACGCGAAATCAGGCATAGCGATTCCTCCCGAAACAGACAATGTAGGATGGCGAAGCCATCATTCCTCCAGTATACCGCAGGATGGCGGGTGGAGGCGCGTCCAGTGGCCGAAGCCCCCTTTTTAGGGCGCCTTTGTTCCCTTTTAAAGAAATGGCAGGAGCATTGATGACAAGATAGCGTTTTCATTTTATTGAGAGCTTGCGTTTCGTAGCATAGAATGAACCAGAACGAAGGGCCTAGCGCGCAGGGCTCCTTCGGTAAGTCAACTCGAGGAGGAATCCACTGTGGCGCAATCCACCAAATCCGCATCCGGAGGCGCACGCGTAGGCGTGCAGAAGTTCGGACGCTTTCTCAGCGGCATGGTCATGCCCAATATCGGCGCATTCATCGCCTGGGGCCTGATCACCGCGCTCTTCATCCCGACCGGCTGGTGGCCGAACGAATACTTCGCCAAGCTCGTCGGTCCGATGATCACCTACCTGCTGCCGCTCTTGATCGGCTATACCGGCGGTACGATGATCCACAAGCAGCGCGGCGGCGTCATCGGCGCCCTGGCGACGATGGGCGTCATCGTCGGCGCGGACATCCCGATGTTCCTCGGCGCGATGATCGTCGGCCCGGCCGCGGCCTGGGTGCTCAAGAAGTTCGACGAGGCGATCGAAGGCAAGGTCCGCTCGGGCTTCGAGATGCTCGTCAACAACTTCTCGCTCGGCATCATCGGCGGCGCGCTCGCGCTGGTCGCCTACTCGCTGATCGGCCGTGCGATCGAAGCGGTGACGAACGTGCTTTCCGCCGGCGTCGACTTCCTCGTCGCCCATCACCTCATCCCGCTCGTCAACATTCTGATCGAGCCGGCCAAGGTGCTGTTCCTCAACAACGCCATCAACCACGGCGTGCTGAGCCCGATCGCCATCGAGCAAGCGGCGAGCGCCGGCAAGTCGATCCTGTTCATGCTGGAGTCGAACCCGGGACCGGGCCTCGGCATCCTGCTCGCCTACATGATCGTCGGCCGCGGCTCCGCCCGCCAGTCGGCTCCGGGAGCGGCGATCATCCACTTCTTCGGCGGCATCCATGAGATCTACTTCCCGTACATCCTCATGAATCCGCGCCTGCTGCTCGCGGTCATCGCGGGCGGCGTCACCGGCACGCTGACGTTCTCGATCGTCGGCGCAGGCCTTGTCGGACCGCCGTCTCCCGGCAGCATCATCGCGTACCTCGCGATGGCTCCGCGCGGCGAGATCCTGCAGGTGCTGAGCGGCGTGCTCACCTCGGCGGTCGTCTCCTTCCTGATCGCAGCGCTGCTGCTCAAGACCTCCAAGCAGAAGGACGACGAGGAGTCGCTGGAGGAAGCGGCGCAGCGCATGAAGGACATGAAGGCGCAAGGCATGACGCCGGCTGCCGGAGCGGCTGCGGGCGCATCGGCCTCGATCATTGCTTCCGCGTCTGAAACGAAGGCAGGCTCGGACATCCGCAAAATCGTCTTCGCCTGCGATGCCGGCATGGGCTCGAGCGCGATGGGAGCTTCGATGCTGCGCAAGAAGCTCAAGTCGATCGGCTCCGATGTCGAGGTGACGAACACGGCGATCAGCGACCTTCCGTCCGACGCCGACGTCGTCATCACGCATCATACGCTGACGGACCGCGCCCGCTCGGTCGTTCCCGCAGCGGAGCATGTTTCCATCGACAATTTCCTCAAGAGCCCGGAATACGACAAGCTGGCGGAACGCCTGAAGCCGTGATTCGCGCTTGACCTGACAAGACGGATGGATGCCGGAGCCGCGAGCTCCCGGCATCCATGGCGTCTTTCCGGCATTTTGTCCGAAAAGCAGAAGCGAGGAGGAGGAGGGACGCATGGAGCTGACGCATCGCATGAGACGCATGCTCGATCTGCTGCTTCATTCCGATGCCGATGACATCACCGTCGCCGAGATCGCCCGCCGCATCCAGGTCAGCTCGCGCACGGTGCATCGGGAGCTCGACGCGCTCGAGGGCTATCTGCATCGCAAAGGCGCGCGGCTGCTGCGCAAGGCAGGCTCCGGCCTGCGGCTCGAAGCGGACGAAGAACGCCTCCTCCGGCTGAAGCGCGAGCTGGACGCGCCGGAGGAGGCGGAGTTTTCCGCCGAAGAGCGGCAGCTGCATCTGCTCGCCCGGCTGCTCGGCAGCGCCGAGCCGATCAAGCTGTTCGGGCTGGCGTCCGAGATGAAGGTGACCGTGCCGACCGTCAGCGCCGACCTCGACGATCTGGAGGCGTGGATCGCGGCGAACCGGCTGGAGCTCGTGCGCCGCCGCGGCTACGGCATCGAGCTGGCCGGCGCCGAAACGGCCCGCCGCGATGCGGTCCGAGCGCTGCAGCGGCTGAGGCTTGACGATCTGGCGCTGCTGTCGCTGGACGAGGAGCGGCTGCGGCATCCGATCGACGAGAGCATCGCCGACTTGTCCGGCACTTCCCGCATGCCCGAGATCGAGGACGTGCTCTGGCGCTGGGAAGAAGAGCAGGACGACCATCCGCTGAGCGAGCAGGCGTATACCGACCTGCTCGTCCGGCTGGCGATCGCCGCCGAGCGCATCGGCCGCGGCCATGTCGCGCCGCTGTCCGAGCTGGAGGAGCTGCGCGGCTACTATCGGCGCCCGGCTCCGGAGACGGAGCGGCTATGCGACCTGCTGCAGGAAGAGACGGGCTTGACCTACGGAGAGTCGGAGCGCCACTATGCGCAGCTGCTGCTCGAACGGGCGGCGCGCCGGTCCGCCGGTCCGCTGCCGGCGGAGGATCTGGAGCTTGCGACGATCGTCCGTCAGCTCATCCGCCGCATGGACGAGATCGGCGGCGGGGACTACGAGTCCGACCGCTCGCTGCGGGACGGCCTGTATGCCCATCTGAAGGCCGCTCTCGAGCGGATCGCCGCCGGCCAGCGCATCCGCAATCCGCTGCTGGAGGCGGTGCGCAAGGATTACGCCGAGCTGTTCGCGCAGGTGCGGGCGGCAAGCGATGCGGCGCTGCGCAACTGGACCGTGCCGGAGGAAGAGATCGCGTTCCTCGTCATGCATTTCGGAGCGAGCCTGGAGCGCCGCCAGCAGCTGAGCCAGCCGCTGCGGGCGATCATCGTCTGCACGAGCGGCATCGGCTCCTCGCGCATGCTGGCGACCCGCCTCGGCAAGGAGTTCCCGCAGCTGGACCTCGTCCAGCAAGCCTCCTGGTACGAGGCGAGCCGAATCCCGCCGTCGGCCTATGACATCATCATCAGCACCGTCGACCTGCCGATCGCGGCGAGCCGCTACATCAAGCTCAGTCCGCTGCTCGATTCCGGGGAGGCGCAGCGGCTGCGCGAGTTCATCCGCTCTCGTCCGCGCGAGAAGGAATCCGGCGAGCCGGCCCTTCAGGACGGAGCGGAGACAGGGCCGTTCGACGCCACGCTCGCCGCGCCTCAGCCGCAGCCCGCAGACGGACCCGCAGACGGCCGCGGGCCGGAGCAGTCGCTGCTCTCGGTCAGCCGAGCGGCCGCGGAGTGCGCGCGGCTGCTGGAGGACTTTCGCGTGCTGCAGCTGCGGACGGCGTCCGCCAGCCTGCGGCCGATGCTGCTGGAGGCTTGCCGCCGTCCGGAGCTTGCCGCATCGGTGCGCGACGCGGAAGAAGTCGTCGACCGCCTGATCGAGCGGGAGGCGCATGGCACGCAGATGCTTCCCGGCACCGATCTCGCCCTGTTCCATACGCGCAGCGGGAACGTTTCCCGGCCGCTGCTCGCGCTGTTCGAGCTTGAGCAGCCGCTGCGGCTCGATCCGGATCCGGACGCGCCGGCGCTGCGCAGGTTCCTGCTCATGCTGGCGCCGCTGGCGCTGGCGCGCGAGAGCCTCGAGGTGCTGAGCGAGATCAGCGCCTCCTTGCTGGACAGCGAGATGATCGAGGTGCTGGCGGCAGGACGCGAAAACCGCATCCGCGCCGATCTGGCCGTCCATTTGAAGGCGTATCTGAATCATAAATTAGAAAGAGAATAAAGGAGTGCTTGACCCACATGCTGAAATCTGAACTCATCCGACTGAACGTAGCCGTCAAGGACAAATGGGAGGCCGTTCGTTTGGCGGGCCAGCTGCTCGTCGACGCCGGCCATGCCGATGCCGATTATGTGGAGAAGATGGTCGAGCGCGAGCAGGCGCTGTCCACCTACATGGGCAGCGGACTCGCGATCCCGCACGGCACGAACGAGGCGAAGGCGCTCATCCGCTCCACGGGGCTGTCGGTGCTGCAAATTCCGGGCGGCGTCGACTTCGGCGGCGACGAGCCGGCCGTGCTCGTCGTCGGCATCGCCGCGCAGGGCGGCGAGCATATGGACATCCTGACGAGCGTCGCGATGGTGTGCTCCGAGGAAGAGAGCATGGAGCGCATCCGCACGGCCCGAAGCGCCCAGGAGATCATCGACATCTTCGAAAGCGGGATGGAAGAATGAAGGCGGTCCACTTCGGAGCGGGCAACATCGGCCGCGGCTTCATCGGCCTCCTGCTCTCGCAAGCCGGCTACGAGGTCGTCTTCTCCGACGTGAACGAGCCGCTCGTCCGCGAGCTGCAGCGCCGAGGCGAGTACACGGTGACGCTGGCCGAGGAGGAGGGCCGGCAGTTCCGCGTCGGCGGCGTGAGCGCAATCGACGGCCGCGACCCGCAGGCGGTCGCGGAGGCGGTCGCGGAGGCCGACCTCGTCACGACGGCCGTCGGCGTCGGCGTGCTGCGGCATATCGCCCCCGGCATCGCCGCAGGGCTGAGGCTCCGCTTGGAGCGGGGCGCAGCTCCGCTGCAGCTGATCGCCTGCGAGAACGCGATCGGCGCCAGCTCCATCCTCAAGCAGCAGGTCATGGAGCGGCTGAGCGGCGAAGAGCGCGAGGCGCTTGCCGCCTGCACCGCTTTTCCGGACTCGGCGGTCGACCGGATCGTGCCGATCCAGCATCACGAGGATGTGCTCGCGGTGACGGTCGAGCCGTTCTACGAGTGGGTCGTCGACCGCTCGCAGCTGCTGCCCGGCGCAGCGGAGATCCCCGGCGTCCGCTATGTCGACGCTCTGGCGCCGTACATCGAACGCAAGCTGTTCACGGTCAACACGGGCCATTGCTCGGCGGCCTACGCCGGTTATGCAAAAGGCTTCGCCACGATCCAGCAGTCGATGCAGGATGAAGAGGTTGCCGCGTTCGTGCGCGCCGTGCTGCGGGAGACGGGCGACATGCTCGTCCGCAGCTACGGCTTCGACCCGGCGGAGCATGAAGCCTATGTCGAGACGATTCTCGGCCGCTTCCGCAACCCGCATCTGACGGACGAGGTCGAGCGCGTCGGCCGCTCGCCGCTGCGCAAGCTGTCCCGCGAGGACCGGCTCGTCCGGCCGGCGCTGCTCGCGCTCGCGCTCGGCCTGCCGGCGGATCGGCTCGCCGAGGCGATGGGCCTTGCGCTGCGCTTCGATGTCGCCGGCGATCCCGAGGCGGTGCAGCTGCAGCAGGCGCTGCGCGAGCTCGGCCCGGCCGGCGCGCTGGCGCAGGCGAGCGGCCTCGACGCCGGCCATCCTCTCCTCGCGGCTGCGGCTGCGAGCTACGAACAGGAGGCGCAAGCATCATGACGACAATCGCATGGAAAGGCACGGCGGCATCGCCGGGCATCGCCATCGCCAAGGCGCTGCGGCTGGAGCCGGCCGCGGCGATCCCGGAGCGGCGCGCCGTCGCCGATTCCGAGGCGGAAGCGGCTCGCCTGAAGGCGGCCGTCGCCGAGGCGAAAGAGGCGATCGAGGCGATCCGCCGCTCGACGCTGGAGCGGATGGGCGAGCAGAAGGCCGAGATTTTCGAGGCGCATCTGTTTCTGCTGGACGATCCGGAGCTGATCGAAGCGGCCGAGGACAAAATCCGGGACGAGCGCATCAACGCCGAATCGGCGCTCCATGAAGTGGCTGCCGGCATCGCCGAGCTGCTCCGCTCGATGGACGACGAGCTGCTGCGCGAGCGCGCGGCGGATGTCGGCGACGTCGCGGGTCGGGTCGTCCGCATCCTCGAAGGCCGCGACGGCGGCACGATGTCCGGCCTCAGCGAGGAGACGATCCTCGTCGCCGAGGATTTGACGCCGTCCGATACGGCGCAGCTGGATCTCGACTATGTGAAGGGCTTCCTGACCGAAGTCGGCAGCCGCACGTCGCACTCCGCCATCATGGCGCGCTCGCTCGAGCTGCCGGCGATCGTCGGCGCCGGCCGCGAGGCCGGCCGCATCGAGACCGGCACGATGCTCGTGCTCGATGCGGTCGAAGGCGTCGTGCTCGTCGATCCTTCCGCCGAGGAGCTGGAGCGCTATCGGCTGCTCAAGCGCGAGTACGAGGAGAAGATGGCGCGGCTGCGCGGCTTCGTCGACCGTCCGTCGTTTTCCGCCGACGGCCACGAGGTCGAGCTGGCCGCCAATATCGGCAGCGTCGCCGATGTGGCCAAGGTGCTGGAGAGCGGGGCGGACGCGATCGGCCTGTTCCGCACGGAATTCCTTTATATGGGACGCAGCTCGCTGCCGACCGAGGAGGAGCAGTTCTCCGTCTACCGCCATGTGCTGGAAAAGATGCAAGGCAAGCGCGTCGTCATCCGCACGCTCGATATCGGCGGCGACAAGGAGCTGCCTTACCTCGATCTGCCCAAGGAGAGCAATCCGTTCCTCGGCCGGCGGGCGATCCGCCTCTGCTTGGCCGAGGAGGAGCTGCTGCGCGTGCAGCTGCGCGCGCTGCTGCGGGCCAGCGCCTACGGCCGCCTGGCGATCATGTTCCCGATGATCGCGGTCGCTTCGGAGCTCCGCGACGCCAAGCGCATCCTCGCCGAGGAGCGCGCCAAGCTGGAGCGGGACGGCGTCGCCGTATCGAGCGGGATCGAGGTCGGTCTCATGATCGAGATTCCGGCCGCGGCGCTGAATGCCGACGCGCTGGCCCGCGAAGCGGACTTTTTCAGCATCGGCACGAACGATCTGATCCAGTACACGATGGCCGCCGACCGCATGAACGAATCGGTCGCCTATCTGTACCAGCCGCATCATCCGTCGATCCTGCGCCTCGTCGAGATGGTCATCCGCGCCTCGGAGCGCCATGGCCGCTGGACCGGCATGTGCGGCGAGATGGCCGGCGATCCCGACGCGATCCCGCTGCTGCTCGGCCTCGGCCTGCATGAATTCAGCATGAGCGCGTCCACCGTGCTGTCCGCCCGCGAGCAGATCTCCCGCCTGTCCCGCGCCGACTGCGCGGAGCTGGCCCGCCAAGCGCTGGAGCTCGAGTCCCAGGACGAGGTGCTGAAGCTCGTCCGCCACTATACCGCAAGGAGTGAAGCATAATCATGGCATCCGGTACATTCACCGTCATTCACCCGCAGGGCTTCCATGCCCGTCCGAGCAAGCTGTTCGTCGAGAAGGCGAATGCGTTCCCGTGCAAGGTGACGCTGTACAAAGGCGAGAAAAAGGCCAACGGCAAAAGCTCGCTCGGCCTGCTGACGCTGGGCATTTCCGCCGGCAGCGAGATCCGCCTCGAAACCGAAGGCGAACAGGAAGAGCAGGCGCTCCGCGAGCTCGGCGAGATGCTGACGAAAATTTACGAGGAATAATTCGCTGGACCGCTGCAAGCGCGCACGCAAAAAGAAGCCGCTTCCCCGATTGGGGAAACGGCTTCTTTGCGTCTGGCGCGCCTAGCCTTGCGCGAGTCCGGCCAGACGGCCGCGCGGCCAGTGTTAGCGGGCGCGGCGCATGCTGCCGAGGATGAGGCTGACGATCGCGACCAGCACGATGGCTCCGATCAGCGCCGGGATGAAGAAGAACCCGCCTACGACCGGACCCCATTCGCCAAGCAGCAGCGCGCCGAGCCAAGCGCCGACGAAGCCGGCGATGATGTTGCCGATGATGCCTCCCGGAACGTCGCGTCCGACGAGCATGCCAGCCAGCCAACCGATGATGCCGCCGACGATAAGTGCCCATAACCATGCCATGATGTGTTTCCTCCCTTAGTCGTTTCGTATTTTTTGGTCTCGCTCATGCTATTAAGTAACCGTGCCGGCAGCGCTCCAATCACCTTGTCCGCAGCCCGGATCCTGTTTCGCTTAGGATGTCCGCACGCAGCCGCCTTTATTTATAAGGGAAGCGCGATCTGCATAAATAGTTCTATAGAACTAATTCATTTGGCGGATATTCAATAAATCCTGATTCGATCCGAAGAAATACCTAACTAAATACCCGTGCCATAAGAACTACAAAACGATATATTGATCGTTCGTTAGTCTTATATCGAAATGTGGCGCGGGTGAAAGGGAGGAATCGGATATGATCGGACGTGGAATCGGCGGCGAAGCTCAGTCAGCGGCAATGGAGGACGGAAGCCGCAAGGCAAGGCGGCGGAACGGAAGGAAGCCGTTCCGGCGTACGGGCAGGCGTGCGCTGACCGCCATCCTGTCCGCGAGCCTGCTGCTCGGCGCGGCGCTGCCGGCCGCTGCGGCGGCGGATGCGCCGATCGCGAAAGCGGCGAAGGGAAGGATCGGCGCCGGCAAGGCCGATGCCGCCTACGCGGCCGATCCTGCCGTCGCGACGGCCCGGCCGGCAGCGGCCGTCGCCGCGCCTGACGCCGCCCCTGTCCTCGAGGCTGCGACGTTCGAGGAGATCGCGGAGCTGATCTACGGCGTCATGAAGGACGGATACGGCGAGCGGGCGACGGTCCTGTACCGCGGCAGCACGGAATCGCTGGACCAGAAGCTGCAGCAGGTGTTCAAGGCGGTCGGCGCCAAGGATGACGACCTGCGCTTTGTCCTCAAAAAGATGACCTGGAACTGGACAAGCACGGCCTACTCCGCGACGATCGACTATCGCATGTCCTATTGGGAGACGTTCGAGCAGACCGAGGCCGTCAACGAAGAAGCGCGCAAGGCCGTCCAGTCGCCGGCCATTGCCCGCAAGAAGGAAGGCCGCGAGCAGACGCTGGCGATCTATGAATGGGTGATGGACCGGTTCCGCTATGACCGCACGCTGGAGGAGCATTCCGCATATGCGGGACTGTACGGCAAGAACGGAACGGTCTGTCAGGGCTATGCGCTCATGCTTCATCGCTTGCTGCAGGCGGCCGGCTACGAGAGCCGCATCGTGTACGGCAAGTCCAAGGGCGATCTTCATCTTTGGAACATGGTCCGCCTGGACGGCGTCTGGCAGCATCTGGACGCGACGCTGGACGATCCCGGAGCGGGCAAAAGCAAGCTCGCCTATTTCCTCCGCTCCGACGCCGCCATGGCGGCCGACCACAGCTGGGACCGCTCGGCATACCCCGCCGCCGGCCGTTGACCGGTCGAGAGGCGGGCGCGAGCCGCCTCGAAGTTCGTCAAACGCTTTCCCTTTGTTGGACGGAATGGTAAGATGGACGCATGAGGAGGATGCGTTCATGACGACTAATCAAAATACCGACGAGCTCCAGCCAGGACAAGGAGCCGAAGCGGCGACGCCGGGACAGCCTCAGCTGACCGAGGAGGAGCTGCAGCAGATGATCGCTGCGCTTTATCAGCACGGCGAGCTCGCGCTCAGAAGCTTCTATCAGGACGAATACGAAGTAGACGGACAAGTGGTGAATCACCCGATGTACGGGCCGCTGTTCACCTACCGGCTGCTCGATGCCAATAAGAATCCCCATTCCGTAGGCTTCTTCATGAACGAGCTCGTGCACAATTTCCAAAAGAACGAGGATCCGGCTCTTTGGATGTCGTCGTTCTTCGTGGACATCCTGCGCGGCGAGCGCAGCCGCCTGCCGCCGCCGCCGCAAAACGAAGAGGAAGCGAAATACCTGTTCGACCAGATCATCGTTCCGCATTGCGCCAAGATGTGCCGCGCCGAGTTCGAGGACGAGCCGGTCCATGTCGACATCGACATCCATCCGGACCACGGTCCGGTCGTCGAGGCCGGCTTCCCGTCGATCCGCGAGGGCAACAACGTCGTCGCGATGCCGTTCCACTACTTGCTCGCGCTGCATCTGCTGAATCGCGATACGGCCGACCCGCTCATCACCGGCCTGTACAAAATTCGCGAAGAGCATGGGCTGGACGCTTGATCGATTCATCCCGCCGTCCCTTGGAAACCAAGGGACGGTTTTTTCTTGCCGACCTGAGAGCTCAAGCGGCGGCGGCTAAGCACGGGAGTTTATTCCGACCTATTGACAGGGATTAATCCCCTCCCTATACTGTGGTTATTATCATAACAGTTCAAGGAGTGGGAGACATGTCGACGACGAATCCACAAGCGAGCCTGCCGGCCGCAGATTTCCATGAGGTGATCAAAAGCAGAAGATCGGTCCGCAAGTATGATCCGGACTTCAAGCTGACGGACGAAGAGATCAAGGAGCTTCTGACGACGGCGACGCTCGCCCCTTCCGGAAGCAACATGCAGCCGTGGCGCTTCATCGTCATCACCGACTCGGAGCTCAAGCAGAAGCTGCTCCCGATCGCCTTCAACCAGGAGCAGGTCGTCGCAGCTTCGGCCGTCATCGCCGTGCTCGTCGATCTCCAGGCGTATACGGAAGCTCCCCGCATCTACGGCAAAGCGGTCGAGGCCGGCTATATGAACGAGGAGACGGCCGCCAAGCTGGTCGAGAACATGAACCGCTTCTACGGCTCCCTGCCGCAGGAGCGCGCGCTCCAGTCCGCTCTGATCGACGGCGGCCTTGTCTCCCAGCAGCTCATGCTGGCCGCCCGCGCCCGCGGCCTCGACACCGTGCCGATGGCCGGCTACAACGTCGACCAGTTCCGCGAGCTGCTGCAGATTTCCGACCGCTACGCCAACGTCATGCTGATCGCGCTCGGCAAGGCGGCTCAGCCCGGCCATCCAACCGTCCGGCTGCATGTCGACGAGATCACCCATTGGAACGGCTTCAACGTCTGATGCCGGATCGCGGCCAGGCGGTCTAAAGCGACGGAAGCGCTCGATCGGGTGAAGGATACGATCGGCGGCATGGACGAATTCTACTAATAGAAGCAGCGTGACGCCGGCAAGCTTCAGGTTCATCGGCCGTTCCCTAGCGGGAAGGGCGGCATTTCCGGCCAAACACAAGACGGGATGGAGCAGACGCTCCATCCCGTCTTGTGTTTTTTCGGAACGAATGCTTCATCGCTTCGAATGGGAATCCGCAGGAGGGAGTCAGCCGCCGCGCCTCGTGTCGGCGAACAGAGCGAGCAGCATCGGCTCGTCCTTGCGCGCGAGCAGCGGTCCGGGTGCGAGCTCGAGGCCGTAGGAAGGGGCTCCGGGAAGCGGGATCAGCCGCAGTCCGGCCGCGCCGCTGGCCGCCGCCGCCGGATGATGCCGGCTGAAGTCGGGCACGATAGCAAAACCGAGGCCTTGCGCCGCGAGCGTCCGGGCCGTGCCGAGATCGGCGGATGTGTACGTTTCCCGGAGAGCGCCGCGGCGGGATTCGCTCCACTCGAGGCATAGCCGGCGCAGCTCCGTGCCGGCAGGAGGAGCGATCCACGGCGATTGCGAGGCGAGCAGAGAATCGGCCGACGCTCCCGCATAAGCGGGATGAGAGGCGGATACCGCCAGCTTCAGCTCGGCCTGCCAGTAGACGCTGCCCGCTACCGAAGGCGGCTCGGCCCGCTCGGATACGATCAGATCAGGCTCCTCCAGCCGCCGCTCGGCGGTGAAGTCGATCGCGCGTCCGAACGGCTCGAGCAACGAGGCGGCAAGCGCGGCGGCCTGCTCGCGGCAAGGCGCGTCGATCCGCACCGCCAGCCGCTCTCCCGCTGCCGCGAGCAGCCGCATCTCCAGCCGCGCTTCCTCGTGCAGCCGGATGATCTCGCGCGCGAAGCGGAGCAGCGCCTTGCCGGCATCGGTCAGCAGGATGCGGCCGGTTTTCGACTCGAACAGCTCCGTCCCCCATTCCTCCTCCATCTTCTTCATATGAAAGGTTGCCGTAGGCTGCTTGAGGCCGAGCTCGCGGGCGGCGGGAGTCACCTTCTTATGCTTGTCCAGCAGGACGAGCAGCCTCCATTTAACGATTGTCATGATGGATCTTCCCTTTCGCCATGAAGTATAGATATTTTATGTGAATATGCTTGCTTTATTATAGATAAAATAAATGCAATTTTACAATTACCTTTACAAAGCGAACATACGGCATTAACAACCGGCTCGTACAATGAATCTCGTAAGGCAGATCAAAACTCGGATCTTCGGAAGGGGAAACAAAAACAAGATGAAAAAGACGATGCTGGTCCTGATGACGACGGTGCTTGCCTTGACGCTGGCTGCCTGCGGAAGCAAGAACGACGCGAACAGCGGAGGAGCGGAGGGCGCAAGCCTGAGCGGCTCGATCCTCGCGGCAGGCTCCACGGCGATGCAGCCGCTGGTTGAGCAAGTATCCCAGAAATTCATGGCCGAATCGGAATATAGCGGAGTCACGGTGCAGGTTCAAGGCGGCGGCAGCGGCACTGGCCTGACGCAAGTATCGGAAGGACAAGCCGACATCGGCAACTCGGACATCTTCGCCGGCGAGAAGTTCACGGATGCCGACGCGGACAAAGGCAAGGAGCTCATCGACCATCAAGTCGCCGTCGTCGCCATGGCGACCGTCGTCAACAAGAATATCGCCATCGACGACCTGTCGAAGCAGCAGCTGGTCGACATCTTCACCGGCAAAGTGACGAACTGGAAAGAAGTCGGCGGTGCCGACGAGAAGATCGTCATCGTCAACCGTCCATCGAGCTCCGGCACGCGCAAGACGTTTGAAAAGTACGGACTCGGCACGAAATCCGAAGATCTCCCGGGCAACATCCAAGAGGATTCCTCCGGCACGGTCAAAAAGCTCGTCGGCGAAACGCCGGGAGCGATCGGCTACCTGGCGCTCTCCTACCTCGACGATTCGGTGAAGACGCTCAAGCTCGACGGCGTCGAAGCGACTCCGGACAACGTCAAAACCGGCGCGTATCCGATCTGGGCCTACCAGCACATGTACACGAAGGGCGAGCCGAACGAAGTTGTCAAAGCGTTCCTCGACTACATGGTCAGCGACGACATCCAAAAGACGGACGTAACCGATCTGGGCTACATTTCCATCAACGACATGCAAGTGACGCGCGATGAAGCCGGCACGATCACGAAAAAATAACACCGTCATCACCAGCTGCGCATCATGGCGCAGCGGCAGGCCAAGAAGGAGGCATCCCATGCCCCCTCTTGGCTTTGCGCCATGCCAAGAGTATTCGGCGTAAGGAGAGATCAATTCATGAAAGCAACCTTAGACCCTGCCCGGCCAGGCTCCGAGGGCGCAGAGCCGACTTCGAGGGCCGAGGCTTCGTCCGAGCCGCGCGCTGAGGCGTCTCCGGCATCCGCCGCCCCTTCCGGTGGAACGCCGCCTCGTCCGACCGCGCGCCGCAAATCGCGCTCCGGCGGAGAATGGTTCGGCAAGACGTATACGCTCATCTGCGTCGCCGTGCTCATCGTCACGATTTTTTCGATCGTTTATTTCGTTGCGTCCAAGGGGCTGTCGACCTTCTTCGTCAACGGCGTCAGCCTGAAGGAATTCCTGTTCGGCACGAAATGGGCGCCTGACGGCGAGCCGCAGTCGTTCGGCGCGCTGCCGTTCATCACCGGCTCGTTCGTCACCTCGATTCTGGCTGCCTGCATCTCGGCTCCGCTCGCCTTCTGCGCGGCGATCTTCATGACCGAGCTGATGCCGAAGTTCGGCAAAAGGGTCATGCAGCCGGTCATCGAGCTGCTCGCCGGCATCCCGTCGGTCGTGTACGGCTTTGTCGGCCTGACCGTTATCGTGCCGTTCTTCCGCGCGATCTTCCCCGGGCAGGGCCTCGGCCTCGCCGCAGGCGCGGTCGTGCTCTCGATCATGATCCTGCCGACGATCACGACGATCGCGACCGATGCGATGAGCAACCTGCCGCGCGGCCTCAAGGAAGGCAGCTACGCGCTCGGCGCGACGCGCTGGCAGACGATCTCGCGCAGCATCCTGCCGGCCGTCATCCCGTCCATGCTGACGGGCGTCGTGCTCGGCATCGCGCGCGCGTTCGGCGAGGCGCTCGCCGTGCAGATGGTCATCGGCAACGCTCCGCATATTCCGAGCTCGCTGTTCGAATCGGCGTCCACGCTGACGAGCGTCATCACGCTCAGCATGGGCAACACGATCATGGGCCAAGTCCAGAACAACGTGCTGTGGAGCCTCGCGCTCGTGCTGCTCGTTATGACATTCGTCTTCGTCGCGATCGTGCGCGTGCTGGAAAGGAGAAGCCTGCGATGAGAATGTCCAACAAAACCGCCGACCGCGTAGCGACGGCCGTCTTCTACTTCTTCGCCTTCCTCATCATCCTCATCCTGGCGGGGCTGATCGGATTCATTCTGTACCGCGGCCTCAGCCATATCAGCTTCGGCTTCCTGACGTCGCCGCCGCAGACGTTCAAGGTCGGAGGCGGCATCGGGCCGCAGCTGTTCAACTCGCTGTTCCTGCTCGTGCTGACGATGATCATCACCGTGCCGCTCGGCATCGGCGCCGGCATCTACATGGCGGAGTACGCCCGCCCGGGCCGGTTCACCGACTTCATCCGGCTCGTCGTCGAGGTGCTCTCCTCGTTCCCTTCGATCGTCGTCGGCCTGTTCGGCCTGCTGGTGTTCGTCAACTACTTCGGCCTCAAGTTCTCGCTGCTGGCCGGCGCGCTCGCGCTGACCGTATTCAACCTGCCGCTCATGGTGCGCATCACCGAGCAGGGCATCCGCGGCGTGCCGCGCGAGCAGAAGGAGGCGGGACTCGCCCTCGGCCTGACGCGCTGGAAAACGATCGTCAAGATCATGCTGCCGGTCGCGCTGCCGACGATCCTGACCGGCACGATCCTGGCCGCAGGCCGCGTCTTCGGCGAAGCCGCCGCGCTGCTGTTCACCGCCGGCATGAGCTCGCCGAGGCTGGACTTCACCGACTGGAATCCGTTCAGTCCGGTGTCGCCGCTCAATCCGCTTCGACCGGCCGAGACGCTCGCCGTGCACATCTGGAAAATCAACAGCGAAGGCATCGCTCCGGACGCCGCGCAGATCGCGGCCGGCGCTTCCGCCGTGCTCATCCTGACGGTGCTGCTGTTCAATCTGGGCTCCCGCTGGCTTGGCCGCTTCTTGTACCGCAAGCTGACGGCATCCCGCTAAACCCGACTACGAGGAGGACCCCAAGATGGCAATCGCAGCTCCCTCGAGCGCAATCGGCGCGAGCACGCGGCCGGGCGGCAGCGCGGCGCTGGCCGCCGAGCAGCTGAGCATCTTTTACGGAGAGAAGGAAGCGGTCAAAAAAGTCGACCTGAGCTTCGCGAGAGGCAGCGTGACGGCGCTCATCGGCCCGTCCGGGTGCGGCAAGTCCACGTTCCTGCGGAGCCTCAACCGGATGAACGACACGATCGCCGGCGCGAGCGCCAAAGGAAGCATCTGGCTGGACGGCGAGGACATCAACGCTCCGGGCACTGATGTCGTCTCGCTGCGCCAGCGGATCGGCATGGTGTGGCAAAAGCCGAATCCGTTCTACAAGTCGATCTATGAAAACGTCGCCTTCGGTCCGCGCTACCACGGCGTGCGCAACAAGCGCGAGCTGGACGAGATCGTCGAGTCCTGCCTGCGCCGCACGGCGCTGTGGGACGAGACGAAGGACCGGCTGAACCAGTCGGCGCTCGCGCTGTCCGGCGGCCAGCAGCAGCGGCTGTGCATCGCCCGCGCGCTGTCGGTGCAGCCGGAAATCCTGCTCATGGACGAGCCGGCCTCCGCGCTCGACCCGGTGTCGACGTCCAAGATCGAGGAGCTCATCTCTGAGCTCAAGCAGGAGTACTGCATCGTCATCGTGACGCACAACATGGGCCAGGCGGCCCGCGTGTCCGACAAGACGGCGTTCTTCTATATGGGCAATCTGATCGAGCACAACGAGACGAACGTCATTTTCACCAATCCGGAGAAGAAGCAGACCGACGACTACATCTCGGGCCGCTTCGGCTGATCCGAAAGGCAAGCCGCGCTCGGCCGGGAGAGGCCGTCGCGGCGGCAATCCGACTATCGACGCATGGGAGAAGGGGAACGTTATGACGACATCGATCATGGAGATTGACCGGCTCAACCTGCATTACAGCGAGTTCCACGCGCTCAAGAACATCGAGCTGGACATTCCCGAAAAGACCATTACCGCCTTTATCGGCCCGTCGGGCTGCGGCAAGTCGACGTTCCTGCGCACGCTCAACCGCATGAACGATCTCGTCGCCGGCGTCAAGATCGACGGCAGCGTCAAGCTGGACGGCGAGGACATCTACGGTGCGGAAACGGACGTCGAGTCCCTCCGCAAGCGGGTCGGCATGGTGTTCCAGCAGCCGAATCCCTTTCCGAAGTCGATCTTCGACAATGTCGCGTACGGCCCGCGGCTGCACGGCATCCGCGACAAGGCGACCTTGAACGAGATCGTGGAGCGCAGCCTGCGCGGCGCCTCGCTGTGGGAGGAAGTGAAGGATCTGCTCGGCAAGTCGGCGCTCAGCCTGTCCGGCGGCCAGCAGCAGCGGCTGTGCATCGCCCGCGCGCTCGCCGTCGAGCCCGAGGTGCTGCTCATGGACGAGGCGACGTCCGCGCTCGACCCGATCTCGACGCTCAAGATCGAGGAGCTGGTGCGCGAGCTCAAGAAGGAGTACACGATCGTCATGGTGACGCACAACATGCACCAGGCGGCGCGCGTATCCGACCGTACCGTGTTTTTCCTCAACGGAGAGCTTGTCGAGGCCGACGAGACGGAGAAGCTGTTCTCCAACCCGAGCGACGCGCGCACGGAAGACTACATTACAGGACGCTTCGGCTGAAGCGCCGGCGAGAGGGAGAGAAGAGACCGTCATGATCAAACGCAAGGAACTGGACGAGGGACTGGAGCAGCTCGACAAGATGCTGCAGGAAATGGGCGAGCATGTGGAGTCGGCGCTCGCGGGATCGATGCAGGCGCTGATGAGCGTCGACACCGAGGCGGCGTCCGCGATCATCCGCCGCGACCCGGAGCTGAACCGGCTGGAGGAGCGCATTACGGAGCTCGGCTCCAAGCTGATCGCCACGCAGCAGCCGGTCGCCAAGGATTTGAGGCGCGTGCTCGTCGCGTTCCGCATCTCCGGCGACCTGGAGCGGATGGGCGATCTGTCGGTTGACATCGCCAAAGTCGTGCTGCGCCTCGAGGGACAGCAGCTCATCAAGCCGCTGATCGACCTGCCGCGCATGGCCGAGATCGTGCAGACGATGATTTTCGAGTCGATCCAGTCGTTCGTGCAGGAGAATGTCGATCTCGCCTACAAGATGGCCAAGGACGACGATGCCGTCGACGCGCTGTACTCGCAGATCATCCGCGAGCTGTATACGCTCATGGTGCAGGACCCGCGCACGATCAACCAGTCGATGCTGCTCAGCTTCGTCGGCCGCTATATCGAGCGTCTGGCCGACCATGCGACCAATATCGGGGAAAGCGTCGTTTACCTCGTGACGGGCCGCCGTCCGGATTTGAACGCCTAGCTTTTTTGCAGCGTCGGCTGCTGCATGCGCCTTGACCGTTTCGGAATTCCGGAGCGGGAGGCGCTTTTTGGCGTTCCCTTGAGCGCAGGGAGGGCTTGGGGAGCCTCGGGATCGGGGAGTTTGGAGTCTGGGAGCCTAGGGAGCGGGGAATTCGGGAAGCCCGGGGAGCTGGGAGTTTTGGGAAGTTCGGGGAACTCGAGGAGCCCGGGGAGCCTGTGGAGTCTGTGGAGCCTGTGGGGCCGTGGGTAAAGAGTTGCCCCGCTGCGGGGACGGAACCTCTTTCCGATTCCGCTGAAGCCCAGATTCCTCGATCTCCCTTTCCGAAACGGAAGGAATCCGGCCTTCAAGGGAACCGCTGCCGCTTCTCCAAGAGGTTTCCGTCCCCTCCGCTCCCTGCTTGGACCTTTGCTAGATGCAACCCCCGAACCCCGAACCCCGAACCCCGAACCCCGAACCCCGAACCCCGAACCCCGAACCCCGAACCCCGAACCCCGAACCCCGAACCCCGAACCCCGAACCCCGAACCCCGACAGGTAGAGTAGCCCCGCCCCCGGTACATCCGGCAACCCCGGCAACCCCGGCCAGCAACCCCAGCTATCCCAAGCACCACCGCTTCGTTATTTGCTGCTGGAAAGCTAACGATTCGTCAGACGCTTAGACGCCTTTTAGGCGTGGATTCAAAAACCTAACGACGCCTCAGGCGCTTAGCGTTGAGGATATTGCGTTTCTCTATCGAAAAAATGCTATTTTTCGTTCGCTAAGATTCGTGAGAGTCGTTAGATTTTCACAACGCCGCATAGGGGCCTTCTTACGATTTCAGGAGTCGTTAGCCGTGGAGATGCCGAACTTCGGGGCGTCCGGGGAAAACGGGCAAGGAAATCCAAGAGGAACAAAAACGCGAAACGCGATCGGGCTCGATGCGCCGCCTCAAGCTGCCGGCAAGAAAAAGAGACACGCCGTTCAGCCGGTTCGCTCCGCCTAAGCGTGCGTTGGCCGATTGAGGTGTCTCAAGTTCGAGAAGCCGGATTCAGTTGAGTACGATCAGCTGTCTTATGCTGCCTAGGCCGTAATTCGGATCGTGTCGAGATTCAGTGAGCCGGGGCATCCGCAAGGGGATGCACGGATCAGCCATCAAGCCGCAGGCAGGGCGTAGGCTCGACGGCGACTGAGAGTGACGGGCCTATAGCGGCCAGCCTGCCGGACCTGCCTGACAGGGCTATAGAATCCGAGGCCCGCTCGTCGGTCCTGCCTGACGGGGCGATAGCATCCGTGTCCGCCGGAGCTATAGCGTCCCGCCTGACGCCGGACCAATAGCGGTCCGCCCGCCGGACTAATAGCGGTCCGCCCGCCGGACTAATAGCGGTCCGCCCGCCGGACTAATAGCGGTCCGCCTGCCGGAGCTATAGCGTCCGGCCCGCCGGGCCTTTAGCGTCCGGCCCGCTGGGCCAGCCAGTCGTTCAGCCTGCCGGGATAATCGGTGATGATGCCGGAGACGCCGATCGCGGCCAGCCGTTCCCATTCCTCGGGCCGATTGGCGGTGTAAGGGTAGACGGCAATGCCGGCTGCCTTCGCGTCCTCGGCGTCCTCGCGGCCGATCAGCCCGTGATGCGGATGGAGCGACCATACCTCGGTCTCGAGCAGAGCTGCGTAGGAGGCATGATGATACAGATCGGCGGCATAGAGCAGCCCGATGCGAAGCTCCGGCTCGGCAGCTTTGAGACGGACGAGCAGCTTGTGGTCGAACGAGGAGACGACGGTGCGGCGCAGGTTCGTTCCTTGACGGAGAAACTCGAGCAGCTTGGCGTCGAGTTGCGCGCTGGCCGCGTCTTTCACCTCGACGTTGATCTCTACCGTCAACGGCAGCAGCTCGTAGACTTCGCTCAGCAGCGGCACGCGCTCGCCGGCGAATGCCGGACCGAACCAGGCTCCGGCGTCGGCGCGTCGGATTTCTTCTGCCGTCTGGTCGCGAATCGCGCCTGTGCCATCCGTCGTTCGATCGAGCGTATCGTCATGGCAGACGATCAGCTGTCCGTCGGCGGACAGATGCACGTCGAGCTCGACCATCTGCGCGCCTTGCTCTGCGGCGAGCCGGAAGCTGGCGAGCGTGTTCTCAGGCGCTTCACCTGCGGCGCCGCGATGTCCAATGACGAGCGGCTGGAGGGAGGAATTCATCTTGACCATCCTTTCGGGTTCTCAAATGGGATACGGCAAGCAGGGTCGGCCCAAGCCGCCGGCTGCCGGCCGCATCGGCCGAACAGCCGCGCCAGGGCTCGTCCGCGCCAGACTCGGTCGAGCCAGGCTCGGCCGCATCAGGCTCGGTCGCGCCAGGCCCGGGTGCGCCATACACCGGCATCCGTAGCTGCCGCTGGCGCTTCCCTGCCATTATAAGCCTCGCGCAGCGGCTTGTCTGCCCGACTCGTCGGGTTTAACCGAAGCTTAACACGCCGGCGGCCAGATCAGCGGAGGCGCGACGCAGCGCGTCCTCCAGTCCACCCTCGACGACGGTGGCGGGGATGGCGAGCATCAGGTTCACCGGCAGGCCGAAGTTCTCGACGTTCATCCCATCCCGATGCAGGCCGGTAGCCGGATCGATCTCGGCCGCGAGACGCTCGGCCTGGTCCCGCGCATCGGCCAGATGAGCGTAGAGCGGCTTGCCGAGCGCATAGGCAAGCCCGCATTCGAAGACGGTGCCGGCATCCGGCTCGGCGCCGCGAAACGCGTTGAGATTGGCGATTACGAAGTCGGCCTGGCGGACGAGCCGCACGTTGCCCTCGAAGATGGCGCGGGCGGTGTCCAGACGGTCGGGCAATGGACGGATGTCCTTGTCGAGCGGAAAGATGCCGCGGAAGCCGTATTCGGCGCAGAGCGCCTTCATCGCGCGGCCGGTGTCGGCCGCGTCGGGTCGGAACACCTCGAATCCGGCGAGATAGACGGACGGGACGGAGGCGGGCGTAGCTGAGAAAGTCATAGTCGATGTTCATCTCCTTCGGGTCGATTTCTCCATTTTACCATGGCGCGGAAAAAGATGGTCGGACCCCGTTGACAATGAGAATCGTTATCAGTATTATAGATTCAGTAAATGATACTGATTCTCATTCTTAATCCAACCGGGGAGGTTTCTTTCATGTTCCGCAGCACCAAATCGCTTCTCGCCGCTTCCGCGGCAGCACTTATTCTCGTCTCGGCTTCCGGCGTGCCGTCGACGGCGCGCGCCGCTGCCGCGCCGATCCAGGTGACGCTCGACGGCAAAAAGCTGTCGCTCGACGCGCAGCCGATCGTAACCGCTGGCCGCACGCTCGTGCCTTACAGCTCGATCGTCCAGTCGCTCGGCGGCAAGGCAACCTGGAACAGCTCGACGCGCACGGTGACGGCGACGAGCGGAAGCGATACCGTCAAGCTGACGGCAGGCTCTGCGACGGCATACATAAACGGCAAAGCCACGAAGCTGGAGGCCGCTCCGGTCATCCAGAACGGCAGGACGTTCGTTCCGCTGCGCCTCATCACGGAAGCGTTCGGAAAGTGGGTCACCTGGTCGCAATCGAGCCGCACGGTCGCGATTTCGAGCAAGCTGACGCTGACGACGAGCACCGGACCATTCACGCTGAACAAGCGTCCGCAGCGCATCGTCACGCTTTCCTCGTCCGACACCGAGATGATCTACGCGCTCGGCGGCACGGTTGTCGGCCGTCCGACGGCGATGGGCGCGGTCAATCCGCCGGAAGCCGCATCGGCGGTCGAAGTCGGCAGCACGCACGGCATCCTGTTCGAGAAGCTGGCATCCGTCAAGCCGGATCTGGTCATCGCGAGCCCGTCTCTTGCCAGCCAGAAGGCGACGATCGAGAAGCTTGGCGCGCAAGTGCTGCTCAACTCGCACAACTCCTATGATCAGATCAAGTCCTCCCTGCGCCTGTACGGCAAGCTGCTCGGCAAGGAGACAAAGGCCGAGGAAATCGCAGCCAACATGGACCGCACGGTGAGCAGCCTGAAGAAGCCGGCGACCAAGCCGAAGACGCTGATCGTGTACGGCGCTCCTGGCAGCTTCGTCGTCGCTCTGCCGACGAGCTACCCGGGCAGCTTCCTGGAGCTGGCGGGCGGCGAGAACGTAGCGTCCAAGTTCCCGAAAATGGACACGATGCCGCAATACGCCGAGCTCAGCATGGAGCGCATCGTCGCGGCCAACCCGGACCTGATCCTGCTCATCGCCCATGGCGACGCCGCAGAAGTCAAGTCGGCGTTCAAAAAGCAGTTCGAGTCGAATCCGGCCTGGAACAACCTGTCGGCGATCAAGGACGACCAGTTCGAGATCCTGCCGCAGAACCTGTTCGCCGCCAACCCGGGCCTGCGCGCTCCAGAGGCGATCAAGACGATCAACAAGCTGCTCCTGCAGGTGAACTGACATGGCGGCCGTCCTGTCGCCGGCTGACGTCAAGCGGGCGAGGCGCCCGGCGTCGGCGCGGCATGCGGCCGTGCTCGTCGGCGCGGCGGCGCTCGTCGTCGCCAGCGTCGTCTGCGGTCTCGCGCTCGGATCGATCTGGATTCCGATCGCCGACGTGTGGGCCTCGCTCCTCGGGCGCTCCGACACCGAGGCGTGGCAAATCGTTTGGAACCTGCGTCTGCCGCGCGTGCTGACCGGCCTTATGGTCGGCGGCGCGCTCGGCCTTTCCGGCGCTCTGCTGCAAGGCGTATTCCGCAATCCGCTTGCCGATCCCGGCATCATCGGCGTCTCGTCGGGCGGAGGCATCGCCGCTGTCGCCATCATGATCCTGTTCCCAGCGCAGATCGCGCTGCTGCCCGCGGCGGCGTTCATCGGCGCCTTGGCGGCCAGCGCGGTCATCTACGGGCTCGCCTGGAAGGGCGGAGCATCTCCGGTGAGGCTCATCCTCGCCGGCGTCGCGGTCAACTCGCTGCTCGGCGCGGCGATGTCGGCGCTCATGATCCTCAACAGCGAAAAGGTGCAATCGGTGCTGCCTTGGATGAGCGGCAGCCTGAACGGCCGCAGCTGGCCGCATGCCGACGCGCTGCTGCCTTACGCGCTGGCCGGACTTGCGGCGGCGCTGCTGCTGATCAAGCCGGCGAACCTGCTGGCGCTCGGTGACGACGCGGCCAAGCTGCTCGGCGTGCGCGTCGAGCTGTACCGCCTCATCATCGTCGGCGTCGCGGCATTCCTCGCCGGCGCGGCGATCAGCCAGGCCGGCATGGTCGGCTTCGTCGGCCTTGTCGTGCCGCATATCGTCCGCATGCTTGTCGGCTCGGACTACCGCGTCCTCATGCCGGCGTCCGCGCTCGGCGGCGCGGCGCTCGTCACGCTGGCCGATACGGCGGCGCGCACGCTGTTCGATCCGATCGAGTTCCCGGTCGGCATCCTGCTGGCGCTGCTCGGAGCTCCGTTCTTCCTTTATCTGCTGCGAAAGGGGGCGAAACGATGAGCCGTCTGACCGGAGAAGCGCTCGTGCACGGCTACGGCGACCGGCTTGTCGTGCACGGCGTCGACATCGACATCGTCAAAGGCGAGTGGGTCGGCATCATCGGCCCGAACGGCTCGGGCAAGTCGACCGTGCTGCGGATGCTTGCCCGCTTGATGAAGCCGCGCGGCGGATCGGCGCTGCTTGACGGCAAAGATCTGGCGGCGATTCCGCCCAAAGCCGTGGCGCGACAAATCGCGATGCTGGCGCAAGCCCAGGAGTCGGGATTGGAGCTGACCGTGCGCGAGCTGGTGCGCAAGGGACGCCACCCGCATTTGAAATGGTACCAGGATGGAAGCGCCGAAGAGCATGAGAGCATCGTCGACTGGGCGATCGCGGCGGCCTCGCTGCAGGAGCTGCAGCATCGGCCGCTGCCTGCGCTGTCAGGCGGGGAGCGCCAGCGCGCCTGGCTCGCGATGGCGATCGCGCAGACGCCTTCGGTGCTGCTGCTCGACGAGCCGGCTACGTATCTGGACATCGCCCATCAGCTCGAGCTGATGGAGCTTGTCCAAAGGCTGAACCGCGAGCAGGGAATGACCGTCGTGACCGTGCTGCATGACCTCAATCAAGCGGCCCGCTACTGCGACAGGCTCGTTGCCGTCAAGGACGGCCGAGTCGCCGCTCAGGGCCGGCCCGCCGAGCTGTTTACGCATGCGTTTTTCCGCGACGTATTCGGCGTCGAGGGCAGCATCCGGACCGACGAAGGCGTGCCGAGCTTCCAGGCGCGGCGTGCGACAACGGCGCGCCGGCTGGCGGCTCCGGCCGAATCCGCAAGCGCGGATTCGAGCCATGAAGCGATTCAATCACAGGAAACGGGAGAGATGACAAATGTCTGAGCAAGCATTGAATCCAGAACTGGTACGCGCCTTCGTCGGCTCGGCCCATAGCGATCTGGAGCGCGTGCAGCAGCTGCTGCAAGAAGAGCCGGGACTGCTGCATGCCGCCATGAACTGGGGCGGCGGCGATTGGGAGACGGCGGCCGGAGCGGCCGCTCACGTCGGCCGCAAGGATATTCTGAACTGGCTGCTCGAGCAGGGAGCGCGTCTGGATCTGTTCGGCGCGGCGATGCTCGGCGAGCTGGAGCTCGTCCGCTCGGTCATCGAGCGTCATCCGTCTCAGCTGCATGCCAAGGGACCGCATGGCATCACGCTGCTGCAGCATGCCCTGATGGGCGGGCCGGACGCGCAAGAGGTCGTGGCTTATTTGAAGGAAAAGCTGGGAGAAGTGAAGGAAGAGCCCGCCGGCCCGGTGCTCGTCGAGAACCGGATCGTCGTCAAGGCCGGATTCGCCGAGGCGGTGCTGGAGCGGTTCGCGAAGCCGAAGCAGGTGCACACGTTCGAAGGCTTCATCCGGATGGACGTGCTGCATGGCAAAAGCGAGAACGAAGGCGAAGAGGAAATCCGCGTCTGCACGACCTGGAGAGCCAAAGCCGACTTCGAGGCCTGGGCGTCGAGCGACTCGTTCCGCGGCGCGCATGCGAAGCGGCAGGAGCAGCAGGCCGAAGGCGAGGCGGCTGAAAAGCCGGCTCACGGACATGGCGGCCACGGTCAAGCCCATGGCCACGGCGCGCATGGCTCCGCGCACGGCCGTCCGGCTGCTGCCGGCGAAGGCGCGGGACCGATCGTCGGCAACCGCGTGACGATCTACCGCGTCGCGGCATCGCATCTGCCGGCGGCGGCAGCGGCAGAGCAAGGCTAGAGCAAGCACGAAAAAGGCATGGCCTCCGGATCGCCGGAGCCATGCCTTTTTTGCCATTCAGCGAAGCCGATTCCCGCGCCGATCCTCGCGGATGATCAGGTAGACGATCAGCCCGACGACCGGGAAGAACAGCAGCGCCAGGAGCACGAGCAGCGCGAACTCGCTGCTGTAGCCGCGGTCGCGGGCGTCTCGGTACGCCCATACGCAGAGCGCGATGTGAAGCACGAACAGTCCGAGCGCAATAAGCAAGAAAAGGACGCCGATGATGCCGATGCCTGCCATCAATAGCCATGCCTCGCTTTCGTTTGATATTTTCTTTGAATACGAACATTTGAGCGCTAAGGTTTCAAGGTTTTCCAGCGGAGTGTGGTATAGTAGAAGCAATCATAACGACGACGAGGTGCCCTGATATGGACAAGTGGATTTTGATCGACGGCAACAGCATCGCCTACCGGGCGTTTTTTGCCATGCCGCCGCTCACCAACGCGGCTGGATTGCATACGAACGCCGTCTTCGGCTTCACGACGATGCTGCTCAAGGTGCTCGAGGAGCACAAGCCGACCCATGTGCTGGTCGCCTTCGACGCGGGCAAGGTGACGTTCCGCACGGAAAGCTTCGCCGACTACAAAGGAACCCGCGACAAGACGCCGTCCGAGCTGTCCGAGCAGTTCCCGCTCATCAAGGAGGTCGTGCAGGCGTTCGGCATCCGCCAGTTCGAGCTCTCGGGCTACGAGGCGGACGACATCATCGGCACGCTTACCCGCATGGCGGACGAGCAGGGCGTGCAGGCGATCGTCGTCAGCGGCGACAAGGACATGCTGCAGCTCGCTTCGGAGCGGGTGTCGATCGCCGTCACGCGCAAGGGCGTGAGCGAGATCGAGCTGTACGATCCGGCGGCGGTGCGCGAGCGCTACGGCCTCGAGCCGGCGCAGATCATCGACCTCAAGGGGCTCATGGGCGACACGTCCGACAACATTCCCGGCATCCCCGGCGTCGGGGAGAAGACCGCGCTCAAGCTGCTGCATGAATACGGCACCGTCGAGGCGGTGATTGAGCGCTCCGGCGAGCTCAAGGGCAAGCTCAAGGAGCGCGTCGAGGAGCATCAGGAGTCGGCGCGGCTGAGCAAGCGTCTGGCGACGATCTTCCGCGAGGTGCCGCTTGCCGGCGAGACGGGCGATTTTGCCTACAAAGGATACGAGCCGTCGACGCTGGCCGCGGCGTTCGGCAAGCTGGAGTTCAAGTCGCTCATCGAGCGGCTCGGCCTCGGCGCCGCAGCCCCCGTATCGGCCGAGCCGCAAAAGGAGCTCGACGTCCGGCCGGTCGAGATCGGCGACGCCGCCGCGTGCGAGGCGCTCGAGCAGGCGCTCCGCGCTCCGGGCGCGTTCTACCTCGAGGCGATCGGCGACAACCCGCATCACGCCGAGCTGATCGGAGCCGCCTACGCGGCCGAGGACGCCGTCTATGCGATGTCCGGCGAATGGCTGGCGAGCGGCGATGCCGCCGAGTTCAAGGCGTGGCTCGCCGATGCTTCCGCGCCGAAGACCGGCTGCGACCTGCACCGCGCGGAGCTGGCGCTCAGCGCCAGCCTCGGCGTGCATCTGCAGGGCGGAGCGTTCGACATCGTGCTGGCCGCCTACCTGCTCGACCCAACCGCGACGGACCAGAGCGTCAGCGGCATCGCGGCGCGCCTCGGCCTGCCGTCGGTGCCGACCGACGAGTCGGTCTACGGCAAGGGCGCGAAGTTCAAGGTGCCGGACAAGGAGGCTCTGTACGCGCAGCTGGCGGTCAAGGCCGACGCCGTGCGCGCGGCCGCGCCGCTGCAGATGGCCCAGCTGGAGGAGACGGGCATGCACCGGCTCTACTACGAGCTGGAGCAGCCGCTGTCCGGCGTGCTCGCCGACATGGAGCGCCAAGGCATCTCCGTCGACGCGGAGACGATCCGCCAGCTCGGAGCGGAGCTGGAGACAGGCATCAAGGCCGACATGGAGGCGATCTACCGCCACGCCGGCCAGGAGTTCAACATCAACTCGCCCAAGCAGCTGGGCGAGATCCTTTTCGACAAGCTCGGCCTGCCCGTCATGAAAAAAACGAAGACCGGGTACTCGACCGACGCCGACGTGCTGGAGAAGCTGGAGCCGTACCACGA
Organism: Paenibacillus sp. B01; assembly: GCF_009649995.1. NCBI lineage: Bacteria > Bacillati > Bacillota > Bacilli > Caryophanales > Paenibacillaceae > Paenibacillus > Paenibacillus sp. B01. The sequence goes on from NZ_CP045802.1 coordinate 2,034,402, forward strand.
GATCATCCCGCTCATCCTGCACTTCCGCCAGCTGCACAAGCTGCAGTCGACCTACGTGGAGGGGCTGCTCAAGGAGATCCGTCCGGACAGCGGCAAGATCCACACGTACTACCGCCAGACGATCGCGGCGACGGGCCGGCTGAGCAGCCAGTTCCCGAACCTGCAGAACATCCCGATCCGTCTGGAGGAAGGGCGCAAGATCCGCAAGGCGTTCGTGCCGTCCGAGCCGGACTGGCTCATCCTCGCGGCCGACTACTCGCAGATCGAGCTGCGCGTGCTCGCGCATATCTCGGGCGACGAGGGACTGAGCGAGGCGTTCACGCAGGATCTGGATGTGCATACGAAGACGGCGATGGACGTGTTCGGCGTGGCGCAGGCGGACGTGGACGCGAACATGCGCCGCTCCGCCAAGGCGGTCAACTTCGGCATCGTGTACGGCATCAGCGACTTCGGCCTCTCGCAGAACCTCGGCATCACGCGCAAGGAGGCGGCGCGCTTCATCGATCAGTATTTCGAGGCGTTCCAGGGCGTGCGCAAGTACATGGACGACATCGTGCAGCAGGCGCGCCGCGACGGCTATGTGACGACGCTGCTGGAGCGCAGGCGCTACCTGCCGGAGATCAAGGCGTCGAACTTCAACCTGCGCTCGTTCGCGGAGCGCACGGCGATGAATACGCCGATCCAGGGCACGGCCGCCGACATCATCAAGCTGGCGATGGTCAAGATGCAGGAGCGGATGCGCGCCGAGGGACTGCGCTCGCGCATGCTGCTGCAGGTGCATGACGAACTGGTCTTCGAGGTGCATCCCGAGGAGCTCGAGACGATGAAGGCGCTCGTCCCCGAAGTGATGGAGAGCGCCCTGGAGCTGAGCGTGCCGCTGCGCGCGGACGTCAGCTACGGAGCGAACTGGTACGAAGCGAAGTAACGGACGGCCTTCAGCCGCCTTTCCCGCGAGGCGGGGGAGGCGGCTTGGTTGTTTTCCCAGCTCGCTGGGCATGCAGGAAGCGCTTATCTCCGTTATAATGGTGAGGATAGAGAAAGGTGCTGATCCCCATGCCGGAACTGCCGGAGGTAGAAACTGTAACCCGAACGCTCACCCTCATCGCGGCGGGCAAGACGATCGAGAGCGTCGTCGTCAGCTTGCCGCGCATCATACAGCGCCCGCAGGAGCCGGAGGCGTTCGCCGCCGCCCTGGCCGGGCATACGATCCAAACCGTCGAGCGCCGCGGCAAATTCATCCGCATCGTGCTCGACGGGCTCGTGCTCGTCTCGCATCTGCGCATGGAAGGCCGCTACGGCCTTTATGACGCCGGCGAGCCGGTGGCCAAGCATACGCATGTGCGCTTCCGCTTCACCGACGGCACCGAGCTGCGCTACCAGGACGTGCGCCAGTTCGGCACGATGCATCTGTTCGAGCCGGGCGAGGAGTTCGCGCAGCCGCCGCTCGCGAAGCTCGGGCTGGAGCCGCTTGAGGAGACGTTCACGCTCGAAGCGCTGCGCGGGCTGCTGGCGAAGCGCACGACGATGATCAAGCCGCTGCTGCTCAACCAGGCATACATCGTCGGGCTTGGCAATATTTATGTCGATGAGGCGCTGCATCTCGCGGGCATCCATCCCGAGACGACGGCCGACCGGCTGAAGCCGGAGCAGTGGCGCAAGCTGCATGCTTCGATCCGGGCGACGCTGGAGCGCGCCGTGGCGGCGGGCGGCTCGTCGGTCAAGTCGTATGTCAACGGCCAGGGCGACGCAGGCCGCTTCCAGCATGAGCTGCTCGTCTACGGCCGCAAGAACGAGCCCTGCTCGGGCTGCGGGGCGCCGATCGTCAAGACGGTCGTCGGCGGCCGAGGCACCCATTTCTGCGCGGCCTGCCAGCCGCTGCCGAGCGTGCGCCGCAAGCGCTCCGAGGCAGCGATCCGCTAGCTTCGAGCGGCTGCCGTCCGCTGCGGCGAAGCCTGCATCGGCGGCCGGATAGGAACAGATGCCCAGCCCCTGCATAGGATGGAGCAAAGCCATTCGCAGGGAGGACTGTTCGGCTATGCTTTCCCATCTGCTGCCGCTGCTGCTGCTGTCCTTTGCCGTCAGCGTAGACGGATTCGGAGTCGGAATCACGTACGGACTGAGGCGAATCCGCATCCCGCTGCTGTCCGTGCTCATCATAACGGGATGCTCGGGCGTCGTCATCCTGCTCAGCATGAAAGTCGGAACCTGGCTGACGGGATTCGTCGACCCCGATGACGCAAGGCGCATCGGCGCGCTCATCCTGATCGGCATCGGATGCTTCACGTTGTTCCAGCAGCTGCGCCCCAAGCGGACATCCGCCGAGGCGGAGGCTGGCGAGGAGCAGCGAAAGGGCGAGGCTGCCGCTTCGCCAGACGGCAGCCATGCGGGCGCCGCTTCTGCCGCGGGAGCCGGCGGCTCCGCTGCGGCGATTTCCGCCGGCTCCGGCTCGGGCGCCGCCGCCGAGCTCGCCGTGCCGTCGATCGCCGTCCTGACGCTCGAGATCAAGAAGCTCGGCATCGTCATCCAGATTCTGCGTTCGCCGCAGACGGCGGATGTCGACAGCTCCGGCAGCATCAGCGCCGGCGAAGCGCTGCTGCTCGGCTCGGCGCTGTCGCTCGACGCGTTCGGAGCGGGGCTCGGCGCGGCGATGGTCGGCCTCGAGCCGTGGCTGACGGCGCTCAGCATCATGCTGGCCAGCGGCCTGTTCCTGGCGGCCGGCCTGCGCTTCGGCTTCCGATTTTCCGGAGGCAAGCGCATGAAGCTGCTGAGCGTGCTGCCGGGCACGCTGCTGCTGCTGATCGGCCTCGGCAAGCTTTGGTGACGCCGGCTTTCGAGCCGACGCCCGCCCCGTGATCCAGACTGACATCGATCCCTCCCGCGACGGGGGGATTTTGGATTTTATCCGCTGCCCGGCCAGATCCGGGACAAGCAAACAGGGAGGAGGACCTCGCATGAGAATCGGCCTTACAGGCGGCATCGCCAGCGGCAAAAGCACCGTCTCCCGCATGCTGAGGGAGAAAGGCGTCTTCGTATCGGACGCCGACGAGGCGGCACGCGCCGTCGTCGAGCCGGGAGAGCCCGCGCTCGCGGCGATCGCCGCCGCATTCGGCGAGGGCGTGCTGCAGCCAGACGGCCGGCTCGACCGGCCTGCGCTCGGCCGCATCGTCTTCGGCCAGCCGGACAAGCTCCGGCAGCTGGAGGGCATCCTGCATCCGGCGATCCGGCGGCATATGCAAGCCGAGATGGAGCAGGCGGAGCGGGAGCGGCCGGAGAGGCTCGTCGTCGCGGACATCCCGCTGCTGTACGAGACGGGACAGGACGCGGCTTATGACGGCGTGCTCGTCGTCTACGTGCCGGCCGATGTCCAGCTCGAGCGGCTGATCAAGCGCAGCGGCATGGACGAGACGGAGGCGCGGCGGCGCATCGGGCTGCAGCTCGACCTCGAGGAGAAGAAGCGGCGTGCGGACTGGGTCATCGACAACGGCGGCAGCGAGCAAGAGACGATGCGGCAGGCGGAGCGATTCCTGGCTGAGCGGGGGATCTCATGAGCTGGGGCTGGCTCGTCCGCAAGCGGGTGCTGCTGATCGTGCTGGCCGGCTTCATCGCCCTGCTGTTTTTGAAGTCCGACTGGCTCGGCCGCTTGATGTATCCGATCGCCTTCAAGGACAGCATCGAGCAGGCGGCCGCCGAGCAGCAGGTCGATCCTTATCTGATCGCGGCGATCATCCGGGTCGAGTCCAACTTCCGCACGGACAAGGTGTCGCGCAAGGGCGCAGGCGGCGTCATGCAGCTCATGCCCGATACGGCCGAATGGATCATCGACACGGCGAAATTCAAGTCGATGTCGCGCGAGACGGTCATGATCGGCGTGGAGGAGAACATCCGCGCCGGCTCCTGGTACGTGCATTCGCTGCAGGACCAGTTCAAGGGCAACCAGGCGGCATCGGTCGCGGCCTACAATGCCGGTCCGGGCAAGGTCGGCCAATGGCTCAAGGAAGGCCGCTGGGACGGAACGATGGCGCGGCTCGATCAGGTGCCGTACGGAGAGACTCGTCATTATGTGCAAAGAGTCAATTATTACTACAAAAAGTACAAAAGCCTTTATCCCGAATGGTCCCGTTATGTATAATGGGGGAGAGAAGGAAAAAGGCCCGGAGCGTCCGCTGCGGGAGCGTCTCCGGGCCTTTCGGTATGAGGTCAATTATTTATATTGACCTGCGAGGGATTGCTCGCCGATGGTTACGAGGCGTTTCGTGATGTAGCCACCGAGGGAACCTGCGTCATACGTCGTGAAGTTGCCGTAGTAGCCGTCCTGCGGGATGGCGATGCCGAGCTCTTGAGCAACTTCGTACTTCATTTGGTCCAGGGCTGCGTGGGAACCCGTTACGACCAGCTTGTTGCTGCCGTTGTTCTGTGCCATTGTCGTTTCACCTCCTCGCGGTTGGTAAAAGTATTATGTGCCGAAATGCCGGCTTCATACGCAAGGAGAAGATAAATTTGTACAAACGCCCGCAAGTCCATGCGGGAAGCGGGTTTGCCTCCGCGCAACCAGCCGAGGAAAGGGAGGACCAACGATGAAATGCCCCTATTGCGAGCATAACGGCACGAAGGTGCTGGATTCGCGTCCCGCCAACGGGGACAAGTCCATCCGCCGCCGCCGTGAATGCGAGAAGTGCAGCCGCCGTTTCACGACGTTCGAGATGATCGAGGAAACGCCGCTGATCGTCATCAAGAAGGACGGCAGCCGCGAGGAGTTCAGCCGCGACAAGATCTTGCGCGGCCTCATCCGCGCCTGCGAGAAGCGTCCGGTGCCGGTCGAGCGTCTCGAGGAGATCGTCTCCGAGGTCGAAAAGGAGCTACGGACGACAGCCCAGGCCGAGATCGACAGCCGGGCGATCGGCGAGCTCGTCATGCAGCAGCTTTATCCGGTGGACGAGGTCGCCTACGTGCGCTTCGCCTCCGTTTACCGCCAGTTCAAGGATATCGACATGTTCATGAAGGAACTGTCGAGCCTGCTGTCCAAAAATCCAGTCGAAGGCTGAGACGGAACAAGCTTGGCATCCGATGGACGGCCCAAAGCCCGAGCCGCTTCGCATGCTGCGAAGCGGCTCGGGCTGGCGCGGCTTGTCCGCGCAGCTAGTCCGCGTGGCAGGGGGCCGGAGCAGCGCCGGCCGCTATGAGGCAGCAGCCGCTACAAGGCGGCAGTCAGCCGCGGCAGGCAGGATTACTTCGCGTAGTAGCCGCCGTCGATCGGCAGCTCCACGCCGGTAATATAGGAGGACTCGTCGGAGGCGAGGAACAGCACCCCGTTCGCGATGTCCTCCGCTTTGCCGAGACGCGGCAGCGGCGTCTGCATCTGGAACCACTGCACCATTTGCGGATCCTTGAACATGTCGACCGTCATCGGGGTCTCGATGAAGCCCGGATGGATCGAGTTGCAGCGGATGTTGTGCTTCGCATAATCGACCGCAGTCGCCTTCGTCAGCAGGCGGACGGCGCCTTTGCTGGCCGTATAGGGTCCGGTGCCGCTGCCGCCGGTCAGGCCGGCGATCGAAGAGATGTTGATGATCGAGCCGCCGCCGGCTTCGATCATATGCGGGATGACGTATTTTTGGCCGAGGAAGATGCTCGTGACGTTGATCTTCATGACGCGCTCCCAGTTGTCGACCGTCTGGTCCATGAACGGAGTGGCGTCCGAGATGCCGGCGTTGTTGACGAGGATGTCGATCTTGCCGAAAGCGTTCTTCGCTTCGGAAACGACGCGCTGCCAGTCCTCTTCGGAGGCGACGTTATGCTTGAAGCCTGCGGCCTCGCCGCCGGCCGCCTTGATTTCTTCGACGACGGCTTGGAGCTTGTCCTCCTGCAAATCCGTGACGACGACCTTCGCGCCTTCCTTGGCGAACAGCAGCGCGTCCGCCTTGCCCATGCCTCCGGCTGCGCCGGTTACGATCGCGACTTTTCCTTTGAGTCGATCCATAGTTGATTCCTCCGCATTCGATGAATTGGGATGCTGGATGCTGCCCATGCTAAGATGTCCCGGTGGAGTTCTTTTCTTGCCGCAGATGGTCGATCAGCTGCCGATACGAGCGTTCGAGCAGCAGCTGCTCCTCTTCGGTGAAGCTTTCCCAGGCTCCGTCCATCAGCTCTTCGAATCGGTCCAGCAGTCCTTTTTCGGCTGCCATCCCGGATTCCGTAATCTGCAGGAACATGATCCGGCGATCCTGCTCGGAGACGATCCGTTCGACGTATCCCTTTTGCACGAGCTTCGTGCTGAGGTTCGTCACGGCGGAGGGCGTCACCTCGAGGCGGGCCGCCAGCTCGGACGAGGTTTTGCGGCCTTCGCGGGCGAGCGTCTGCAGGATGGAATACTGCGGCGCCGACAAGGCGGGGTCCTGCAGCTTGGTAAAGCGCTCGACGAGCGTCTGCATGTACTCTCCGACCAGTCGGGAGAGAGGATGCTGAGGGTTCAGCGGCATTCACCTCGCATGTCGAATAGGTTCATTTCAATAATAGTTAAAAGGTCTTAACAATTAATAGGTTAGAACATTTTTTAGCGGATTGCAACTGGCATTCGCCGGAAAAGCCAGTAGATGACGCAGCAGCTGGACATATCGCACGGAGCGGTGAAAAGAATATTGAATAAAGTGTTGACAATTTATTCGGTAGCATGGTATATTCTTTCTTGTCGCGGTAAGCAAATCTTCTTCTAACGAAGCAGATGACATACATACGACATGATCATACGGGGCCTTAGCTCAGCTGGGAGAGCGCATCGCTGGCAGCGATGAGGTCAGGGGTTCGATCCCCCTAGGCTCCATACAAAAGAAAGCCGCTAAACACAAGGGATTCCGGGTGTTTGGCGGTTTTTTCTATGCCTGAAAAGGCGGCGATTTGAGGCTGTGGTCACACGTTTGGTCACACTAAGGAATTTTTTGATGAGATTGCGGCTTTTTCGGAAACCATCGCGCTTCGCTCAGACTGTTATTATTCTCAAAGAAAAGTAATCGCCCTGTCCTCTGTTAAAGTCAGGGCAATTTATTTTGTCCTCCTTCGAATGCTTTTGGTAGCCTTCTTCATCAGGTCATAAAACGTGCAGAGTAGATTGCGGGGATTAATAGGGGGCCAATCTGGTGCATATGATTAGATCATTGTCTTGGAAGAACGCTCCGGCAGAACGCAGTTTCTTCTCGTATTTCATTTTCTGCTCCTTCAAATCTTCAAGGGTACGATCAATCAGCGTAATGGTTCGCATACTGGATTTAGTTTTGGTATCCTGATATATCTGCTTGCTGTCATGACTGAGCGTTTGACGGACATAAAGTACACCATTCTCAATGTCTAAGTCTTTCCATCTCAGCGCCAATATTTCAGACTGTCGCATCCCTGTGGTTAACGCCAGCAAAAATGCAAGGTACAGTTCATGTTACATAGCTTTAGGAACTGTACGGATTCATACCAGATTCCAGACGCTCATCTCTTTTCTAGGTACTTTTGGGGCCTCGGCCTCCGCCGCCGGACTGTAGGAAAGGTGTTTCGCTTTACTGCCGTTTTGAACGAGCTTTTGAAGATCTTATGAATATCTTATGAATATCTTATGAATATCCTATGAATATCCTATGAATATCCTGTATCGACCGCTCCGACAATCCCTTGCTTTGGGATAGATGCGCATAAAACTTCTCGATTATTTGTGTGGTGATTTTACTCATCTCTTGATTCTGGAAATAAGGCTTGATGTGGTTTAGAATATTCAGTTTGTACGTTCCCAGCGTAATAGGTCGCAGTCTTAAAGCTTTGCTGCTCAACCCTTCTCCTTCGAGGAAATCATGGTATTTGATCTTGGAATTCTTGAGATACGTTTGGTCATCGACTTGCTGCAACAGCTTCCGCATTTCTCTCGCTGCTTCCTTATACGTTCGAAAGCCACGGCGCTTGATTTGTCTCCGTTTGCCGTATTCGTCCTTTCCGGCACTTACTACGAACCAATAGGTTCCGTTCGTTTCGCCTTTGTTGATTTTTGTCTGCATGTACAATACCTCCAATATTTTTGATTACAATTGTGTTAGAGGTCAAATTAATTTGAAGTGGAAACTGAATGGACCTCTGTCAAGAAAGTGGACACTTTTGTAACGGACGGAGTTCAGGCTTGGACGTCGAATTGAGCCGCGAATCTTACCGGGGACAGGTAGCCCAGCGAACCGTGAATTCGCTTGCGGTTGTAAAAGAATTGAATTCAATGTAGCGGTAAATGTCTTGCGAGGCCTGCTTTCGAGTCAAGAATCGCGTGCAATAGACGAGTTCTTTTTTGAGAATGCTGTGGAACGATTCCATGCTCGCATTGTCATAACAGTTGCCTCTGCGGCTCATGCTTGCGGTCATGCCGTACTGCTCCAGCCCGCTTCGGTAGGCTTCTGAGGCATACTGACTGCCTCGGTCCGAATGGTGCAGCAGGCCAGCGGGCGGCTTTTTGCTCGCATAGGCCTTCTCCAGCGCATCCAAAACAAGCCCGGTCTTCATATGGCCTGCAAGCGTCCAGCCGACAATTTCACGGGTGCATAAATCCATGACGCTTGCCAGATACAGTCGCCCTTCCCGACAAGGAATGTAGGTGATATCCGCCACCCATACTTGGTTCGGCTTCTCAACGTCGAACTGCTGGTTCAAGAGATTTGGAGCGATGGGGTGGTCATGGTCAGAGTCGGTCGTGCGCACTCGGAAGCGGCTTGAAACGCAAGCACGAAGCTTCATTTCGGCCATGTAAAGACTGACGGTACGTTCGGAAATGGCGTATCCCTCCCGCCGGAGCAACACCGTCAGCTTCGGGGCTCCATACCGACGCTGCGCATCATGGAAGTGGAACCGAATCCGCTCTTGGATGTCGGCTTTGGACTGAGCCTGGGCGCTGGGAAGCGCCTGGCTCCATTTGTAGAATCCGCTCCGCGACACTTGCATGACCTTGCACAACTTCTCCAACGGAAATTCGAAGCGGGAGTCCTCAATGAACTGAAATTTCATTTCCGTGGATTGCTGAAGATGTGCACCGCCTTTTTTACAATGGCCAATTCTTCCTCCATCTCGCTGATCTGGCGTTCCTTCGCTTTGAGCTCTGCTTTCAGCTCCCGGATCAGCTCGGCGTTGTTCACCGGCTCGTGCTCGAATTCCCGGTACTGGGCCAGCCATTGATGCAGCGTGCTCTTGGGAATGTTCAATTCTTCGGCAATGTCACCCAGTGACTTGGTCTGCTCTTGAATGAACTTGACGGTTTCTTTCTTAAAATCCTCGTTATAATGCTGGCGCCTACGTTCCTCTGTCATGAGTACACCTCCACTTACGGTCATTATTGTCTGTCCGTTAGAGGGTGTCCACTTTTTATTCTAGTTGCAGTGAGAGCTTTTGCCAGCTTAAGTATTGCAGTGACTTGACGCGCTTTGCACATGCCAATACCTTTAATCTCAGTCAGTTGCTGTTCAGTAGCATCTAATAGTTCTGAGGTCGTAGGAAACTGTTCGAAAAGTTGCTGAATGGGTAGCTGCCCTGTCGTTCTCTCAGAAGTTGGGACAGAAGCGATTTCAAATTTTCTTTTTGATTTGAGTTCATTTTTGATTCCTCCTGATAAGTGAAATTGGATAAAGAAAGAGCCGAACACATTTGATTGTGTCCGGCTCATGCATAATTAGTCTCTTGTGAGGACTACCTATCATGCATAGGTATCAGGGGTATAATATGTAAGTCAAAATCTGATTAATACTGTGCAGTACGAAAGAGACAAAGAGATCAAACAGAACGTTTGTTTGGAAGGTTATGGATAATGAGATGGCGAACTATGTAGAAGGATGTAGGAATATAGTCATGGATATATGTCGAAAGCACTTATATTATAGGAACTGCTTTGTAAGAGGGTATTGTAACTAGGGGGATTATTTATGAAACTTAAGAGTCTCGTAATAGAAAACTTTCGTAATTTTCTTCGAGTAGAAGTTAATCTAACTAATCAAAATGTAATTTTCGGAATGAATGATATGGGGAAAACAAATTTAATGTGTGCAATGAGATTTTTATTGGATAGAGATATGCGGAAAAATGGGTTTAAGGAAAGCGACTTTTATAAATCTCTTACAGAAAAAGTGATTAGGATAACTTTGGGTGTTGATTTATCAGATCGAGTTGAAAACAATGATTCTAAACACATTATTGCAAAAGTTGGTGGAGCAAGATCAAGTGATGAATTAAACAGTTTCTTTTTTCAAGTTGAGGGTACTTATGATAAAGGGGAAGAAGCAGGAATTCCAAAATTATTTTGGGGAAATAAAGTGGATGAACTTGAGGAAATAGTCCAAGAAGGATCATTTAGTCCTATAGATAAAATATTTAACATTGTCTACGTTGATCCAACAATAGATTTATCAACAACATTTTCTAAGAACAGAAAAAAGTTATTCGATCAAACAAAACTTGATGAACAAGATATTGGTATCTCTAAAGAGATTAAAGATTTAGGAATTCAATTAAACACAAAAATTAGCAGTATGAATGTCATTCAATCATTTCAAACATCAATAACTGAGGAGTACAAAAAACTTAAAAAAGAGAAAGTGAATATCGAAATGAAATCTGAGTTATCTATTAATGGATATTTTTCGAATTTGATTCCATATATAAAGAAGGATAACGATGATAATATTTATCCTACATCTGGAGATGGAAGAAAGAAAATTCTTGCATATTCGTTACTAAATCACTTAATTAAAGCACGAGAAGGGAATAGAATTATTATTTTCTTAATCGAGGAGCCAGAGAATAGTTTACATAGGTCAATGCAAATAGCTTTGTCCAAACAACTATTTAGTTCAGAAGTTTATCAATATTTCTTTTTATCTACACATTCCTCAGAACTGTTATATGAAATGGATAATGCTTCACTAATTAGGATTTATTCAAAAGAGACAGTAGTTTGTGAATCCTACATTTATCAAGTGGATGATGAATATAAACAAGTGAAGAAAGAACTGAACAGATCACTAGCTACAGCATTATTTGCAGAAAAGGTGCTTCTTGTAGAAGGTCCGTCAGAAAAAGTTTTATTTGAGAAGATATTAGAAGAAGTGTTTCCTACGTATGAATTAGATGGCGGATATATATTAGACGTAAGCGGAATCAAATTTAAACCATATTCAAAGGTGCTAAAAAAACTTAATATTGATGTCATTGTGAAGACTGATAATGATTTGAAAGCAAAAAGAGGGCAACCCAAGGTTTTTGACCTAATAGGATTACAACGATGCATGAATCTATTGAATATTGAATTAGAAGATAATGATACCCCCTCAATAGAACCAGTTGAAATTGATTATTTTCATAAAGGAGGGAAAACTTTTTCGGAAAGCACTAAAATCAAAAAAATAGCTGAAATGAAATTAAAGATTTATGATAGATATTCTGATGAAATAAATAGAATGAAAGATAAACAGATTTATTTATCTAAATTAGATTTGGAGCATGATCTGTTTGAGGTTATTGGAAGTAGAATGACAGAGATATTAGGGAAAAATCCAATTAAATATCTACAGGATCATAAATTAATTAATATGATAGAATTAACAAATTCTCTTCTTAAGGATGATTGTATAAAAATTATTCAACATCCTCTATTTGAATCATTGAGAAAGTTGGTGAAATATGAGCAACCTAGTGGATCAGACGGAGAGAGAAGCGATACTCAATAACGAAGGTAACATCTTGGTATCAGCAAGTGCAGGGTCCGGTAAGACAACAATAATGGTGAAAAAAATGGCAATCGAATTAAATAAAATAAAGGATCATCGTACTATCGCTGCCATTACGTTTACAGTGAAAGCTACGAATGAAATCAGAAAAAAAGCTTCTAAACTAATTAAAAAACCTTTTTCTGTAATGACAAATGACTCATTTATTGAAAAAGAAGTAATTCGCCCATTTATTACAGATGCTTTAGGGATACTTTATTCAGGAGATTATGCTGTCGATTACGATGATAAATATAAATTTAATGATTTTTCCACAGGGTTAGAGCAACTAAGTAAGATAAAAAAATTAGGGAGTTACAATGATAACAGGTTTAATTTTAACTTTCAAATAGCTCTCACAATTATCAGAGGCTCTCAAGCTGCGCAAGAATACATTAAATCTAAATATGCTGTTATTTTTGTAGATGAGTACCAGGATTCGGACTCTGATATGCATTTATTTTTTATGTATTTAAAGAATACCCTAGGACTTAAGTTATTTATAGTAGGTGATGCGAAACAAGCAATCTATCTGTGGAGAGGAGCAATGAGTAATATTTTTGAGCAATTAGCAAGTGAAAATTTCAATTCATTTGAACTTGTAACTAACTTTAGATGCCACGAAGAAATAGAGAATTACGCGAATTTATATCATAACGATAAATACTATAAAGCTATTTTAGGTAATGTAGAACATGTGATATTTAAGAAGAATAGTAGAAGGAACTTTATAGTAGAAGAATTTAATGAATTAATTGGGGATGAATTAATTGATCTCAATAAAGAAATAACAATTATATCGAATTTTAACAATGATGCACGAAGAATTGCTGAATTGTTAACAAATGAAGGTTTTGATTTTGCATATATACCAAGAACCCCTATAGACGAGGGTCTTCCCAATGGTCAACTCTTAAAAGAGTTGGCACTATACTGTAAAAATGTTGCTTATACCATTTACGATTTTTTAGAGAACTCAAATATTGATGAAAGAAATCAGACTAGGTATGAAGTGGAGAGTATTGTGAGTGATCTCAAGAAAAGTGAAACTTTATCAATTGAAAAAATGGAATTGATTTTGTCTAAATTAGCTGAATATCTTGGGATTTCAATAAGCGAAGATGAAATATTAAAATTTCATGATAGTGTATCAAATAGTATATATGAAATGGCTTTTCAGATAAATGAAAAAAAATACAAAGTTATGACGGTTTTCTCTTCAAAAGGATTAGAATTTGATCAAGTTATTAGTTTCTCGAGATACTATAGAATATACAACAACGAACACATTCATAATCATTATGTATGTATTACAAGAGCAAAAGAGAAGTTTATTATGATGATAGATGATGCAAATTATTATAATTACTTTGAACAGGTTATAGAAAAGAGAGGTATTAAAATAGTTGAACAGGTAGTGAAATGTGTAGATTAATTCGGGTAGGCCTAATTGGTCACACTTTTGGTCACAATTTTCATTTTCGAGCGCCACGTCACCTCGAACGTAGAACCATCAAAGTCAGAAAAGCCTTGTCTCACAAGGCTTCCCTCCGCTCTTTCACTAGCGTAAAAAAACCCATCTCTCCACTGGCAGCGATGAGGTCAGGGGTTCGATCCCCCTAGGCTCCACCAACACCACACACAAACGGCAGAAATGCCATTTTTTTGTTCTAAAAAAGTTATTGGTTGACAGGGGCAGGATGCCCTTATACAGGACAACTTGTCATGTTGTGTGCAGTTCCCATAGCCTTGACGTTTGTCATAGGACTATCTTTGATTAGATTTTTTAGTCTGGTAGTAGCTCCTACGAAACCCAAGGAGGGGATGCTTATGAAAACAAAGCTCTTTATTTCATCAATGTTAGAGACAGTATGGGCTATGGCTGTCCACTCGGAACATGGATTTCGAAAGGACTTAGTCGCACTTTATACCCTCTTTCTTTTCCTAACAGGGCGAAGCGTTTTATAAGATTTTTCATACAAAAGATCTTATCAGGATCGAGTATTTGACAGTTTTGTATGAAGCCTCATACAAAATGAGGCATGGAGCTGCTGATGAGGGTTTATTTGTATGATCGATCATACAATTACGATAGAATGACGATGTAAAAAGAAGATTTATATGAAATATCATACAAGCTCAATGATGTGGCGAAGAACGCCCCGAAGCTCCTGTCGAATGTGCAGGAGCTTCGGGGCGTTTTTGTAATCTATCAGAGGGAGTGGATAAGGATGAGTTTCAAAGCTGAACATGAAAAATGGATCAAGGGGCATTTGAATCGACGCGAAGGGGAGCGAAAAGATGCGTTGAAGCGAGGCCATGGGTATGGAAATCGATTCTTTGCAGAGAAAACATGGTGGCCGCTCGTGGGCCATTTTCATGACTTGCACCCCGAGTATGAAGTGATGGATTGGCGCGGGCGATCGTATTTCGTCGATTTCATGTGGATCGTGGGGACTCTTCGCTTTGCGATCGAAATCATGGACTATGGCTCGCACGGCAAGGACCGGACGAAGTATCGGATGGACCTGAACCGCGGAATGTTCCTGCAATCCTTTTCATGCCGCTTGATCGCGATTTCATTGGACGAGTTGAAAGAAAATCCAGCTTACATTGAGGCCGTTCTACGGAATATATTGGCCCCATACTTGAATTCCGGCATAGATCATTCGGGAACAGGAAATCGGCGGCATGGGAAGATAGAGCGCGAATGGATGCGTTTTTGCGGTCCGTCATCACCGAATCATTCGGCCGGCGCAAGCGGCAGTCGAACTGGAATTGCATAAGCAGACCGTCATCAAGTACTGTCGCGAGCTCGCGCAAAAAGGAAAGCTGAGGCCTGTCCCGGCTGGACCATCAGGAAAAGTCTACTCGTATGAGCTTTTAGGCTCTGTCCAAAGCGGGGACTTGATCTGAACCAGAAAAACCCATTCATGGATCGACGGCCTCGCCCCGCATTTGTATCCACCCCGCCCATTCCGTATCATAGAAGCAAGCACGCTAATGACGAACCGGAAAAGAGCGCATCCATGATCAAAAAGCTAACGATGACGATTTTGTACGCCGGAATTGCGGTCGTCGTCTACCTGTACCATGAGCCGATCCTCGGCTGGATCGAAAGCCGGGAGTCGGCCCTGCCCGTCATGCTGGCAGCGACGGGGATGGCGCTGTTTCCCGTCATCCCGTATCCGGTCGTCGGCGCCGTCATCGGCGCGGCATACGGCCCGATCGAGGGCGGCATCGTCACCTGGGTCGGCTCGACCGCCGCTTCCCTGCTCATGTTCCTGTTCATCCGCTACGTCTTTCAGGACTGGGGAAAGCGCATGCTGGCACGCTATGGCCGGCTCGATCGGATGACGCAGCTGTTCGAGCGCAATGCCTTTCTGATGATCCTGTTCGCACGGCTCATTCCCGTCATCCCGTCGATCATCATCAACGTGTATGCGGCGCTCAGCCGCGTTTCGTTCGGCGTGTACGCCGTCGCATCGGCGCTCGGAAAGGTGCCGTCGATGCTGCTGTTTGTCGTCATCGGCGACGGCCTCGTCTACGACGCGCGGAATATTTGGGCGGCGGCCGCCATTTACGGCGTCTTTTTAGCCGTGACGCTGATCGGCTATCGCGGGTGGGCGAGACGCTCTTTCCAAAAAGAGCGGCAAAGCTGAGGCCATAGCCGAAAATACGCTAAGCCGGCTCCCCGGCGGCGGTAGGCGAGACGCTCTGTCCATAAAGACAAAGCTGACGCAGGTTGAACCAAAAAAAACGCCCTCCCGACCGGGATGGCGTTTTTTCAGGTAAAGCTGCTGCCCTCGTCAATCTCCCCGATAAGCCTGCTCCAGCTCTGCCAGATCGAACTTCTTCATCTTCAGGAAAGCTTTCGTGACGCGGACCCGCTGCTCCGGCGTTCCTTCGGCCATCATCTTGTCCATGGCGCTGGGACAGATCTGCCATGACACGCCGTAGCGGTCCTTGAGCCAGCCGCATTGCTCGGCTGAAGGAACGGCGGACAGCTTGTCCCAGTAGAAGTCGATCTCTTCCTGGGTGTCGCAACGGACCACGAAGGAAATCGCTTCGTTGAATTGGAACGAGTGGTCATGGGCGCTGTCCATCGCCGTGAACCAGGTGCTTCCCAGCCTGAAGTCGGAGAACATGACGTCTCCCTCGCGATCCGGCTCCATGCCGGGTCCATAACGAACGAGCTCGCCGGGCTGCGAGTCGCGGAACACCGAAAGATAGAAGTCGCGCGCTTCCTCAGCCTTGCCGCAGTTGGCGCCGACGAACAGCAGGGAAGGGATGATCGGCGGACGCGGCTCCCCGTCCGGATTCGTCAGAATGAGCTGCCAGCTGACGCCGAATTTGTCCTGGATCCACCCAAACCGTTCGCTGAACGGGTATGGGCCGAGCGGCATGAGAGGAGTTCCTCCTTCGGCCAGCTTCTCCCATGCCTCGTCAAGCATTTCCCTCGCTTTCGGTTCCCGCGACGGATCGTAATTGGCAAAGAACGAGATCGAGGGATTCAGCTTGAAATGCGGTCCTGCCGAGATCGCCATGAACGGCTGCCCCCATACTTGGAACGAGACGAGGGACGCATCGCCGGAAGGCGTGTCGTTCAAGGGCGTCACGCTGTTGATGCTGGAATCCGGAAAGACGCTGCTGTAGAGCTCTGCCGCCTCTTTCGCTTCCTTGTCAAACCACAGATGCGGAACGATTCCCCGATCCAGACCCGATTGGTGCATGCTCATCGTAAACGGCCTCCTTTTAGGTTCATCCCCTTGAGTTTAACCTAAAACGGATGCATCCGTTTCTTCCCGATTGCTTTCGTCGTGAAATCCTATTCCATCAACGAAACAGCGAGCATTTTCCGGAAGCCCGATAATGCTGGATGAGCTTCTCGATCGGCTCGCGGCCGCAATTCAGCTTGACGCCGAGGCAGTCGATGCAGAGGAAGTCCTGCGCGAAGCGGGACACGAGCTTCAGGTAGATGGCGACGTCATCCGTCTGGAGCGGCACGCGGCAGCTGGTGCAGATGCGGGGGCCGGCCATTTCAGCGGACGAGCTTGGCGCGCACGACGCGGCAATCGTGAGCAGGCACGACCGGAGCGAAACGTTCCTTGAACGATCCCAGCTCCGCATGCTCGATGCAGTCGTACAGCGACAGGGAGAAGCCGGCTGCATGCGGCAGCCCGAGATCCCAGAACAGCACCGGCACTTCGCGCTGGGTGTCGCTCAGGTTGAAGAAGCCGATCGCCAGATCGCCGTCCGTCAGCACTTTGACGAGGATGAACACCTCGTCGTTATGGAACCAGTTCGGCTCCGGCTTGATCCGGTAGGCGCCGCGCCCTTCGATGTCCTGATTGATGGCGATCAGATCCCGGTTCAGCAAAATGTCCTTCGTCGCCTCGCTCGCGTTGCGGATATCGCAGCCGATCATGAGCGGGGATCCCATCATGGCCCAGAGCGCGAAGTGGGTCCTGTACTCGATGTCGGTGCAGCCGCCGATCTTGCTGCCGATGAAGGCGTCGTTGCTGCCGCCGTTCATGCCGACGACGAGCATGTCCAGGTCGTTGTAGCTGAACGGTCCCGTATACGGCGTCTTGTCGAGCTGGGAGATGGCGAGCTCTTTGATGGAATCCCAGAAATCGCGGATGTCGACGGTCGACCGGTACGTATGGGCGCCGGATTCGCGGATCCAGTCGTACACATCGTCCGCGCCCCAGTTGCAGGCGGAGAAGAGAATGTCGCGACCGCTGTTCTTGAGGGCGAGGCTCATCCGCTTGTACATCAGCTCGCCGGAAATATGGCGGGGCTTGAAGCAGTAATCGTACTTAAGGAAATCGACGCCCCATTCGGCGAACAGCGCCGCATCCTGGAACTCATGCTCGAAGCTGCCCGGATAGCCGGCGCAAGTGTGGGTGCCGACGCAGGAATACATGCCGAACTTCAAGCCTTTGGCGTGGATATAATCGGCCAGCGCTTTCATCCCGCTGGGGAATTTGGCCGGATCGGCCACAAGATTGCCGTCGGCATCCCGTTCCTTCAAGCTCCAGCAGTCGTCGATGACGATATATTCGTAGCCGGCATCTTTATAGCCATCCGTCACGAATAGATCGGCGACGTTGCGGATCAGCTCCTCGTTGATATCCCATGTAAACGTATTCCATGAATTCCAGCCCAAAGCGGGCGTCAGGCCAAGCGGCTTGTTAGCATCCATTTCCTTCATCCTCTCTTTATCATGCGCCGTCGATCCGATCGGGAGGAACGCTCGCCGCATGATGTCGTCTATTCGGATTAAACCAGAATCGCAGCCGGTTGCGAATAGAAGAATGTGGCGGGAGCATAGAGAGATGTAGCAGGAACGCTCCGCGGTCCTTCCCGGCTTGCCGCAAGGGCCCATTCCGTCCGCGAATGCCCCACATAGGATAGAGGGCATCTGGCCGCGTCAAGGCGAGATGCCCACTTGTCCCGATGGGAGCTGGATCCATGAAATCCAACACGAAGCTGACTGGAAAAGTCATTTTTCGCGGCGAACCGGGCTATGATGCCGCGCGCAAAAACTGGGATCCGCACACGGACCGCTTTCCGAAGGTGTTCGTCTTTGCCCGGACGGCCAAAGACGTGTCCAACGCGATCAAATGGGCTCGGGAGAACGACGTCCCGATCCGGGCGAGAAGCGGCCGCCATGCGCTGGAAGGCGATCTGTCCCAAGTAACCGGGGGCATCGTCATCGATGTCAGCAAGCTGAACGAGATCAAGCTGAACAAAGCCAAGGGCACCGTCGTCGTCGGCGCCGGCAACCGGGTAGGGCGGCTCGCCCACGCGCTGGCGAAGCGGGGCTTCATCGCTCCGTTCGGCGACAGTCCGTCCGTCGGGATCGGAGGCATCACGCTCGGCGGCGGCATCGGCCCGCTCCAGCGGACGATCGGCCTTATCAGCGACAATCTGACCGCCCTGGAAATGATCGATGCCAAGGGGCGGATCCTCCACGCCACCAAGAAGCGGAACGCGGATCTGCTGTGGGCTTCGCGCGGCGGCGGGGGAGGCAACTTCGGCATCTGCACCCGGTATAAGTTCAAGGTTCGCAAGGCTCCGGCGAAGGCGACCGTCTACCGGATCACATGGCCGTGGGAGCAGTTCGAGGAAGTGCTTCTCGCCTGGCAGCAATGGGCGCCGAGCGTGGACGACAGGCTCGGAAGCGAGCTGTCGATCGGTCCGAAAAAGGGCGGCAACGTCAGCATGGAAGGGCTGTTCCTCGGCTCCAAAACTGCAGCGACAAGGCTGCTGAAGCCGCTGACGAGCATCGGAACGCCGACGAGCCGGATCATCCGGCTGCTGCCGTATGACGAGGCGGTGACGTTCCTGCTGCCGCCGGACCCGGTGCTGACGAATCGCGAAAGCAACCAGTTCTCCTCCGGCTTTGCCCGCCGTCCGTTCCCGACCGCGGCGCTGAAGCCGATGCGCGAATTCCTGGAGAACATCGAGGGCGAGTTCGCCGGATTCTTTTTCCTCAACTGGGGCGGAGCGGTCAGCCGTCCGTCGCCTCGCTCGACGGCTTTCTACTGGCGCGATGCGAAGTTTTATGTGGAGTGGAACAGCTCCTGGGTGCAGCCGAGCCAGGCGGCCAAAAACATCGCGATCGTCCGCAAGACGCGCCGGAGGCTGCAGCCTTACATCGTCGGCTCTTATATCAACGTCCCGGATCAGGGCATCAAAGCTTCCGGCCCGGTCTATTACGGCAAGAACTACCCTCGGCTGCGCCGCGTGAAGGCGAAGTACGATCCGGAAAACGTATTCCGCAATCCGCAGAGCATTCCGCCGGCCAAGGCAGGGACGGCGCTGCGAGCGAAACGGGCCCGGCCCAAAGCTTAGGGCGTGCTGCAGCCTGCTAAGGATGCAAGGGGCAAAAAAGCGGGAGAGAGGCTCGGAGCGGGTTTGCAAACACGCCCTAGGTCAGATCGACGAGCAGAGCCGAAGCGGAGGCTGCCCTCGCTTCGGCTCTTTTTTCGCTGCGCCTGTTCCGTCCATCCAAGCAGGGCAGCCAAGGGACAAGCCCTTGCCCTTATTTGAATTCAAGCCGCGCTTCGCCGGTCCGCCCGAATCCGAGCCCTGCGACCCAGCGCGAAGCTGGCCAGCGCGGCCGCGAAGCCGAGCGCGATCAGCGATGCCGCAAGCCAAGGATGGAACTCCACCTCGGCCGTTCGATTGATCAGCCATCCTCCCGCGCCGGCGCCGCCGGCGATGCCGAGATGGATGACGGAGGTGTTCAGGCTGAGCACGAGGTTGGCCGACTTGGGCGCTTGCTGGATCATGTAGCTTTGGACGGCAGGGCCCGATGCGAACAAGGCGATGAACACGATCGCGATCAGTCCGACCGCGACCGGCGTGGAGAACGCGAAGAACGGCAAGAGCGCCATGCCCAGCGCATGCAGGACAAGGAAAGCTCCAAGCGTACGAGCGGCGCCCCAGCGGTCGACGAGGCCGCCGCCGAGCCGGGAGGCGAAAGCGCCGGCCAAGCCAAGAGCGAGCATCAAAAACGCGATATCCGCCGTTCGGAACTCCAGCATCTGCTGCAGGTAAGGCGAGATATAGGTGAGGAAGACGGAATTTCCTCCTTCACGGAGCAGCGAGATCAAAAACGCCGTCAAAATGACTGCGCTGCCCGCATGCTTCAGCTGGCGAGACAACGGAACCGGCTCGTCGCCCTCCACTCCGGGCATGAGGCGGAACATGACGGCGCCGACGGCTGCGGCGAGAGCGCCGAGCAGGATGAAGATCGCCTGCCAGCTCAGCCAGTCGGCGATGGCGACGCCGAGCGGCACGCCGAGGATCATCGCGCTGCTGAAGCCGAGGATGATCGTGCCGATGGCGCGTCCGAGCCTGTCGGCCGGAACGAGCTTGGCGGCGATGCCGAGAGAGACGACGAGGAACATGCCGGAGCTGGCGCCGAGCACGACTCGGGCCGCCATCAGCGACTCGATGCTCGAGCTCGAGGCGGACCAGGCGCTGCCGGCGATGAAGACGGCCAGCGAGCACAGCAGCAGCGGCTTGCGGTCCATGCGGCTCGTCGCGACGATGAGCAGCGGCGTCGCGATCGCGAACGACAAGGAATAAGCGGCGATCAGCTGTCCGGCGACGGCCAAGGAAATATTTACATCCTCGGCGATGCGGGGTAGAATGCCAGAAACGACCAGTTCCGACGTCGCCGTGAGGAACACGCCGAGGGCAAGCAGGTAGATCGTAAACGCGTTTGTTTTCATGGAGATCGTTCCCTTCCTTTTGTCTGATTGGATTATAATTAAGTTTCTTTATTTAGGTAAGTACGCAAAGCGTTTGGACGTAGTCCACCGGAATGGACTTCCTTTCGAAACGGCAAAGGAGAGGAAAGGCAATGGAGGAGCGACTCGAAAAGCAGGAGCGAATCGAAAAGCAGGAAGGAATCGAAGAGCAGGAGCTTGAGGAGGGAGGGTGGAGCCAGGACGAATCGCATCATCCCCATATCTGCTCGGTGCTCGAAATATTGGGGGCGAAATGGTCCATCCTTGTCATCGCGGAGCTCTATAAAGGGCCGCGGAGATTCCAGCAGCTGCAGCGGGATGTCGCGGTCGTGCGCACGCAGTCGCTGACGAACGTGCTTCGTCATCTGGAAAGCACGGGAATCGTTCATCGCGAGGTATATCCAAGCGTGCCCGTGACGGTGGAATATTCCTTGACGGATAAGGGCCGGGATTTCCAGGCGGCGCTGAGGGAAATGGAGAATTGGGCGATCCGCTGGGGGAGCGGAGGACAAGGAGCGCAGCCGAGGACCGCTGGGGACTGATTTCTCGTGCAAGGTTCGGATGGGCCGGCAGCGGGATGCGAAAGCCCCCTTGCCGGCTTTTTAAGTTGCGCTTTTGCCAAAATCGGGTTAATATAGACCCGTGAAGTCTGTAATGAAGAGGCGATAGCGAATGAAATATTCCAAAGCGACGGATTACGCGCTGCATACGATGCTGTTCCTCGCGCTCGGCGAACGGGAAGGACGCGTCGGCGTCGGACCGCTGGCCGAGCGGATGCAGGTATCCCCGACGTATTTGTCCAAGATTTTGACGAAGCTCGTCAAGGACGGACTCGTGGAGTCCTCGCCCGGCGTATCGGGCGGCTACCGGCTGCGGCGCAGCGCAGGAGACATCGCCCTGCTCGACATCATCCAGGCGATCGAGGGCAAGACGTCGCTGTACGAGTGCAGCGGCGTCCACCATCATCCCGGCTGCCTCATCCATCAGGCGATGGCAGAAGCGGAGCATAGGATGGAGGCGCATCTCGCCTCCGTCACGATTGCCGATCTCGCCCGACAGCAGGAGCAGAGGGCATTATCCTGATTCGATTCCCGCCTCGCAGGCGCTTCGAGCGCGAGTAGAGGCGGGATCGTTTCGGGTCAATTATAGATATTATTACTCTACAATGGAGGCGATTGAGCAATGGCGGACAAGAGGCTGGATGCGATCATCATCGGAGGAGGTCCTGCCGGTCTGAGCGCGGCGCTCGTGCTGGGGCGGGCGCGGCGCGACGCGCTGCTGCTGGACGAGGGCAAGCCGCGCAACGGGGTGACCCGGGAGAGCCACGGCTTCGTGACGCGAGACGGCATCGCGCCGACGGAATTTCGCCGCATCGGACTGGAGCAGCTCGCTCCGTATCCTTCTGTCCGCGTGCGGGCGGGCAAGGCGGTCGAGGCCGCAGGCGAGAACGGGCGGTTTCGGATCGTCACGGAGGAAGGCGAGACATATGAGGCGCGCAAGCTGATTTTCGCCACGGGCAAAAAGGACCTTCCGCTCGACGTGCCGGGTCTGCAGGAGGTTTACGGCCGCAGCGCCTTCGTCTGCCCGTTCTGCGACGGCTGGGAGATGCGGGAGCGCAGCCTGGCGATTCTCGCCCGCGGCGAGCATGCGATGCACATGGCGAAGCTGCTCGCGGCCTGGTCGCCGCGGCGGACGGTGCTGACGAACGGCCAGGGAGGGCTGGACGAAGTCCAGATTGCTGAGCTGGAGGCGCATGGCGTCGCGGTGCGGACCGGGACGATCCGCCGGCTGCAGGCGCGGGACGGGATGCTGGAGCGGGTGGAATGGACGGACGGAACGAGCGAGCCATTCGGAGGCATGATCTTCGCTCCGCAGCTGGCGGCGGGCTCCGACCTGCCGCAGCGGCTCGGCTGCCGCGCCGACGAGGCGGGCACGGTCGAGGCGAGCGAGATGGGCCAGACGAGCGTGCCCGGCGTCTACTGCGCCGGAGATGCGATGACGGCGCGCTATCAGGCGATTCAAGCGGCGGCGCTCGGGTCGATCGCCGGCGCGG
Organism: Paenibacillus sp. B01; assembly: GCF_009649995.1. Lineage (NCBI taxonomy): Bacteria > Bacillati > Bacillota > Bacilli > Caryophanales > Paenibacillaceae > Paenibacillus > Paenibacillus sp. B01. The sequence goes on from NZ_CP045802.1 coordinate 2,057,486, forward strand.
CGGTTGTGGGCGAGCTCATGCTGGAGGCGTGGAACGCGGTGGAATGAGCCGCCCGAGCCGTCGGTTAGCACAGGACCGTAACGAAAAGAAGCGAGACGAAGCGGTGCGGCGGGCCGTGCTGTCTTGCCCCGTTTAGCCTGGAAATCCGAGCGGACAGCCGGTCGTCCGCAGCAGCGGCGCATGGCGCGCCTAAACCATAACGCACGACGCCCCGCCGGAGCCGCGTATGCAGCGGCTCCGGCGGGGCGTTTCGGGTTCAAGGCTCCTCCTGCCATACGGTCAAGGCGGCTCCGAAGACGACGGCGTCCTCCTGGAGGACGCCTTTGGAGAATACGGGCGAGTAGTGGGGCGAGTAATAGATGTTGCGCCGGGCCGTCTCGATGGCGGTCCGGTAGACATGGTCGCTGGAGCGGATGAGGGCGCCGCCGAGCAGCACCGTCTCCGGGTGGAGGACGTTGATCAGGTTGGCGAGCCCGATGCCGAGATGCACGGCGGCTTGCAGAAAGATCTCGCGGGCGTAGGGACTGCCGTCATGAAGCCCTTGCAGCACCATGTCGTACGTGATCCGCTCCGGAGGAACCGCGGCGGCGCCGGGAACGTCGCGCCGGCCGGCCTTGGCGTCGGCTTGCGCCTTCCGCTCGATCGCCTGCACGGAGGCGAACGCCTCCCACGCGCCGTAATTGCCGTCCGAGTGCAGGCGCGGACCGTCCATCTGGATGATCATCTGTCCGGCGGCGCCCTCCATGTCCACCGAGCCGTGGACGAGGCTGCCGCCGGACATCATCGCGGTGCGGATGCCGATGCCGGCATGCACATGGAGCAGATGCTGCGGATTGTCGCCGCGCATCGCCCATCGCTCCCCTAGCAGGGCGGCGTTGGCGCCGTTTTCCAGGCGGGCCGGAATGCCGGTCCGCTCCTCGAGCAAGCGGCAGATCGGGACATCCTTCCATCCCGGTGCCGGAAAATGAAGGGGCGCGATGAGCAGTCCCCGCTTGCGGTCGAGAGGGCCGACGGCTCCGATGCCGATGCCTCGGACTTGGCTCGGCTCGATCCGGTGGTCCGACAGGATGGAGCGGATGTTGCGGGCGGCAAAATCGACGAGCTGCTCCGGCGTCATGGCCTCGTCCATCCGCCAGTGGAGAAGCGCCTTGGCGTTCATCCTCGCATCGAAAAAGCCGAGCGAGGACGTGCGGCGGGAAATCTCCAAGCCGAAAAAATAGCCGCTTTCGGGATTGATCTCGTACAGGATCGGCTTCCTGCCGCCGCTGGACGGTCCGAGCCGGGAAGCGCTCAGCAGCTTCTCGGCGACCATCTCGTCCAGCAGCCGGGTGAGCGAGCTGCCGGTCATCCCGGAGGCGGGCAGCAGCTCGGCTTTCGACGCGGTGCCCATCGAGGAGACGAGGGCATGGATCCGCTTCTTTGGCGGATCGGTACGGCGATCGGAAGAATTTTTCATGGATTTTTTCCTTGTATCGGGATGGGATTAAGGTCAGTATAACGGAATTCGCTTGGGAAGACCATCGTGCAAGACGACGAGCATCCGCCGAAAAATGCAACTTTAGGTTAATTTCAAATAAAGTGGAGTCGTCCAAAAGCGAAAGAAGGGGGAAAAGGCCGGAATGGGAGTTGTTTCAGAGGGGTTTGGAACGAAGAATCAGCTCTCGTTGATAACTTAATGCCAAAATGGAATTAAGATGATATACTGATGCGGATGGAGGTGAAGACGATGAACGAACCGGGATTCAAGCTGCCGGGCAAGCTTTTCGTCAGTTTCCTCAAGATCGGACCGTTGAGCTTCGGCGGAGGCTATTCCTCGGTCGCGCTGATCGAGCGCGAGGTCGTCGACAGGCGGAACTGGCTGAGCTCCGAGGACGTGGCGGACCTGTGCGCGGTCGCCCAGACGGTGCCCGGAGCGATCGGAGCGAATGCGGCGACGCTCATCGGGTACCGCATGGCCGGCGTGCGGGGAGCCGTCGCCGCGCTGGCCGGCATGCTGCTGCCGACGTTCGCGATCGTGCTCGCGCTGTCGATGGCGTTCCTGGCCGGACGGGACAATCCCAAGGTCGAGGCGGCGCTGACGGCGATGCGTCCGGCCGTCGTGGCGCTGATCGTCTATGCGGCCTATAAAGTCGGCCGAACGGCGCTCGTGGACTGGATCACCGTGCTTATATTCGTCGCGGCAGCCGCTGCGATGCTGCTCGGACAGCCGCTCGTCCATCCCCTGCTCGTGCTTGCGGGAGGAGCGGCCGCGGGAATCGCGGCCATGCGCTTGAACAAAGGCCGGATTCCGGCCCGGCGTTCCGATGAGCATGAAATTGAATACATGATCTGACCGGAGGCCAGCCATGCAGCTGATCGAACTGTTTATCGCGTTTTTCCTGGCAGGGCTGTTCTCCTTCGGCGGAGGCTATGCGATGGTGCCGCTGCTGCAGCATGAGATCGTCTACCGGCACGGTTGGATGACGGCCCGGGAGTTCGCCGATCAGGTCGGCCTAGCGGGCATCGCGCCGGGACCGATGGCGGCGAACATCGCCGTGCTGACGGGCCATCGAGTCGCGGGTTACGCCGGAGCGATCGTCGCCATGCTCGGCATCGTCCTGCCCTCGCTGCTGCTGATCCTGCTGCTCGGCACGCTGTTTTTCCGGTATCGGGACAATCGCTGGGTGCAAGCCTCCCTATACGGCCTGCGCCCCGCCGTCGCCGGACTCATCGCCTATGCGGCCGTATCGTTCGCCAAGAGCGGCGGCATGCTCGAGACGATTTCCTGGTTCGCGGCTTCGCAGCTGCTGCTCTTCGCCGGAGCGCTGATCGCGCTGCTCGTCTACCGCAAGCATCCGGTTTCCGTTATGATCGTGTCAGGACTCGTCGGCGTCGCTCTCTACAGCTGACGGCGCCGGCGGGAATCCGGGCAACGGAATCGGACAAAAGGAGAGGTCACACGATGGACATGCATTCGTCCTGCTGCAGCGCCTCGCGCATGGCCTCCGGGCCTCAGGCGGCGGCCGGACCGGATCTCGAGCGCACGCCTTCGCCTGTCGTTCCGGCGCGGAGCGAGCGGCTCGTGCGGCTGGAGGGCGGCGACTTTCAGATGGGGGCCAGCGATGCCGACGGATTCGCCTCCGACGGCGAAGGGCCGCCCCGGCTCGTGCGCGTCGATCCGTTCCGGATCGCGCCCTGCGCCGTAAGCAACCGCGAATTCGCCGAGTTCGTCGAGGCGACCGGCTACCGGACCGAAGCGGAGCGCTTCGGCTGGTCGTTCGTCTTTCATCTGCTCGTCTCGGAGCAGACCCGTCGGCGGGTGGCGAGCGTGCCTCAAGGCGTCCCGTGGTGGCTCGTCGTCGAAGGGGCATGCTGGTCGAGGCCCGAAGGGCCGGACTCGTCGATCGGGAAGGAGCGGCTGGACCATCCCGTCGTCCACGTCTCGTGGCAGGACGCGGCGGCCTACTGCGCCTGGTCGGGCACGCGGCTGCCGACGGAGGCGGAATGGGAGTATGCGGCCCGCGGCGGCCTGCAGGGCAGGACGTACCCGTGGGGCGACCTGCTGAGGCCGGACGGCCGGCACCGGTGCAACATCTGGCAAGGAAAGTTTCCCGTCAAGAACAACGCCTCCGACGGGTATGTCGGAACGGCTCCCGTCGACGCCTACGAGCCGAACGGATACGGCCTGTACAACATGTCGGGCAACGTCTGGGAATGGTGCGCGGACTGGTTCAGCCCGAGCTACCACGCGAGCACCGATCCCGTCAACCCGCATCAGACGGAGCCGACCGGCAAGCGCTCGACGCGCGGCGGCTCGTACCTGTGCCACCGTTCCTACTGCAACCGCTACCGGGTCGCCGCGCGAAGCGGCAATACGCCGGACAGCTCCACCGGCAACATGGGCTTCCGCGTCGCCGCGGACGTCCTCCCCTGAGGCCGGTCACGCCGAATAGACCCGCCGCGCCTTTCGCGCGGCGGGTCTTTTGGCGCTGCGCGGATTCAGTCGGCGAGCGGAGGACGTCCGTCCCGCCGGCCGCCGCGCGCGATATAGTCGGTCGGCGACAGGGAAGTATGCTTTTTGAACATCCGGAAGAAATAGGACGTGTCGTAATAGCCGAGATACTCGGCGATCCGGGCGACCGTCATATCCGAATGAAGCAGCAGGCGTCCGGCTTCGGCCACCCGCAGCTGATGGACGTAGCGGATCGGAGACAGGCCGATCGTCTCCCGGAAGACGGAGGCGGCATAGTTGGGCGACCGCCCGATGAGCCGGGCCAGGTCCCGGATCTCCACCTGCTCCCGGTAATGCTCCATCAGGTGGCGCTTCATCCGCTCGACGTACCGGGCCTGGATCGGCGTCAGCTCGGGCTTGTCCAGCTCCCTTGCCGCCAGGCCGAGCAGCTCCAGCAGGATGGCCTCGCAGACGAATGTCCCGTAGGCTTCGCTGCTCCGGAATTCCTCGAACAGGCGCTCGAAGCGCTGCTCCAGATACGGGAAGTGGCGCGGCTTGAAGCGGATGAAGCGGTTCTCCCGCAGCAGCGGAACCGCGCCCCCGGCCTCGGCATCGAAGTTGAACGTAGCGGTGAATTTCCGATGGGGCCCGGACGGATGCGTGCTGCCGGCACGGCGCGTCCCTGCGGGCACGAGCAGCAGGTCTCCCGGCTCGGCGACATGGTCCCGGCCGTCGATGCGATAGGATACATTTCCTTCCAGGACAAGAATCAGCACATGGTACGGGATGCGCTCGGACTGCGTGCGCCAGCCCGGAATGAAATCATCCAAATGTACCGACAAGGAACGCAGCATGGAATCACCTTCATCGCGTAATCGATCCTTGCCAGTATACCATTTTCCGCATGAGCGGGTCCGAGCTCGAAAAAAGGTCATCGTTGAATCGTACCTCCCGGAATCGGATCTTACATCGACGTGCTCCGCGTTCGTCTCCTATACTCGGAGCAGGCCATAGGGAAAGCTCGCCCAAGCCCGATAAAAGGAGAGAAGACGATGCGCATCCTGCTGCTTGACCTCGATTCGACCCGCCCCGACCATCTGGGCTGCTACGGGTACCCTCGGAATACGTCGCCCCATATCGACCGGATCGCCGCCGAGGGCGTGCGGTTCGAGAACTACTACACTTCCGACGCGCCGTGCTTTCCTTCGCGCACCGCGCTCATGACCGGACGGTTCGGCATCCACAACGGCGTCGTCGGGCATGGCGGCACGGCGGCCGACGTGCGCCATGACGGGGAGTCGCGCGATTTCCGCAGCCGGCTGGCAAGCGACAGCTTCCCGGCCTTGTTCCGCAAGGCGGGCATGAAGACCGCGCTCGTCAGCCCGTTCGGCGAGCGGCATTCGGCGTGGACGTTTTATGCCGGCTTCAACGAGATCCACAACACCGGCAAAGGCGGCATGGAGTCCGCCGAGGAGGTGACGCCGGTCGTGCTGGACTGGCTGGAGCGCCATGCGGAGCAGGACGACTGGATGCTGTACGTCAACTACTGGGACCCGCATACGCCCTACCGGGCGCCGGAGGCGTTCGGCAACCCCTTCGCCGACGAGCCGCTGCCGGACTGGATTACCGAGGAAGCGTTCCGAAAGCATCGGGAGAAGGTCGGACCGCACGGCGCCCGCGAAATCAACATGTATGACAGCCAGACCTTCCCCGAGTATCCTCGGCATCCCGGCGAGCTGAAGGACCGGGACGATCTGCGGCGCATGATCGACGGCTACGATTGCGGCGTGCGCCACATGGACGACAACATCGGCCTGATCCTGGACGCCATGCGGCGCAAAGGCGTGCTGGACGATGCCGTCATCATCGTGACGGCGGATCATGGCGAGAGCCTGGGCGAGCTGGGCATTTACGGCGAGCACGGCACGGCGGACCAGGCCACATGCCGGATCCCGATGATCGTCCGCTGGCCGGGCGTCAGCGGGCGCGGCACGGTCGACCGGGGGCTTCATTATCATCTCGATCTGCCGCCTACGATGGCGGAGCTGATCGGGCTGGAGCCGGCGCCGTCGTGGGACGGCCGCAGCTATGCCGCCTCCGTGCGGGACGGAGAGGAGACGGGACGCGACGCGCTCGTCCTGTCCCAATGCGCGCATGTGTGCCAGCGCAGCGTCCGCTTCGGGGACTGGCTGTACATTCGGACGTACCACGACGGCTACCATCTTTTCGCCAAGGAGATGCTGTTCAACGTCAAGGAGGACCCGCACGAGCAGCGCGATCTCGCAGCGGAGCGTCCCGAGCTGTGCCGGGAAGCCGCTCATCGGCTCCTGGACTGGCACGACGGCATGATGATGACGATGGACCATGACGTCGATCCGCTCTGGACCGTCATGAAGGAAGGCGGCCCGTACCACGCCAAGGGGAATCTGGCCCGCTACGCCAAGCGGCTGGCGGAGACGGGACGGGGAGAATACGTCGGCGAGCTGCGGAAGCGGCATCCGAGAGAACACTAGAGCCAGGAACGACCGAGGAGCCGGGATGCCGGCTCCTTTTTGGCGCGCGCCCGGGCGAACAAGCCAAGAATGCCCGGTTTTAGACCGCATCGCCTCCTAGGGGCGGCGCTGTCCATGCCTTATCATGAAAGCGAATTCATGTTAAGGGGAGGAATCGATCATGAACTGGCGCAACTACGCGCCCCGCAAAGCCGTTTCCGCGCTGCTCGCCGTCGTGCTGGCCGCAGCCGCCGCGCTGCCGCATCCCGCACCGGCCAAGGCCGAGCGGCAAGCGGCGTCCGTCGCGCTCGGAGAGCGTCCGACCGAGGACGGCATCCGGCCGCGGGCGGGAGACAATCCGGACGGCTTGCGGACGGGGACGCTGGACGGCAAGGGCTACTGGGAGACGGACCGCATGCAGGGCACGGTCTACCTGTACATGGATGTGGACGACGGCTTCCTGTACGACAATCGGACCGAGGAGGTCTACGTGACCGCCGAGGTGTACGACGAGGGCAAGGGCAAGCTGGTGCTGCAGTACGACTCGGACTCGGCGCCGTTCAAGGATGCGCCCCTGCTGGAATACGGGGACAGCGGAACGTGGAAGTCCTATACGTTCAAGCTGGCTGACGCCCGGCTCGCGAACCGCACCGGCGGGGCCGACTTCCGGCTCGGCATCGAGGGAGGCGGCGCGAGCGCTTCGACCAACAAGGACGTCAAGCTCGCCTCGGTGACAGTGACGCACAAGCCGAAGCCGTTCTCCTCCTCGGTGACGGAAGTCGTCTATACGCAGTTCCGGACGGAGGATGTCGTCATCGCGGACCATGTCGCGACCGACTACGGCGCGGCCGGGGACGGCCTATCCGACGACACGGCCGCGATCCAGCTGGCGCTCGATACGGCGGGCGCCCGCGGCGGAGGCGTCGTCTTCCTGCCGGCCGGCCGCTACCGCTTGGACGGCAGCCTGACCGTGCCGACCGGCGTGACGCTGCGCGGCGACTGGACGCGCCCGGATGACGGCGGAGGCGTGCGCGGCACGGTGCTGGAGGCGCGTGGGGGACGCGGAGAGGCGAGCGGAGACAGCCTGATCCGGCTCGCTCAGGCGAGCGGGGTGACGCATCTGTCGATCTGGTACCCGGAGCAGGACGCGGCGCAGCCGGTCCCTTACCCGTGGTCCATCGAGCAGCTGTCCGGCGACAGCGCGACTGTGCGCAACGTGACGCTGGTCAACGCCTACAACGGCATCAAGATCGGCCCGTCCTGGAACGAGCTGCATTACGTCAAGAATGTGTACGGCACGGTGCTCGGCACCGGCATCTTCCTCGACTACACGACGGACATCGGCCGGCTGGAGGGCATCCGCCTGTCGCCGGAAGTCTGGGCGGAATCCGGCCTGCCGGGCGCTCCGGCGCGGAGCGAGGCGGAGGCTTGGACGACCGCCCATGCAGAGGGCATCGTCATGGGCCGCTCCGACTGGGAATACATGTCGGACATCCGCCTCAGCGGCTTCAAGACCGGGCTGCGGGTGACGACGCGCACGGACTCGCTCGAGACGGCCAACGCCCAGTTCTACGACGTGCACGTAGACAAAAGCCGCACGGCGCTCAAGATCGAGGGCGTGAACGATTACGGCCTGCTCGTCTCCGCGAGCAGCTTCGCGGCGGACCAGGGGCCGGAGCCGGTCGCCATTCATGCGGGCGAGGGCTTCCACTCGATCGTGCAGTTCAACGATACGGCAGTCGGCGGCCGTACGCGCAGCGCGGTCGTGAACGAAGGCAGCGGCGTGCTGTCGTTCGAGAACAGCATCATCGGGGGCTATGACGAGGCGCGAGGCTACGGCATCGAGGCAGAGGCCGGCTCGCTCCTGCTCGGAGCAACCGAGTTCGAGGAGGGAAAAGCGCATGTCCGCGCCGGCAGCCAGGCGGCGTCGGTGCGCTCGCTGAACTCCGGCCACGACGGAACGCTGGATCTGACGGACGGAAGCGAGTCGGCGGACATCCGCATCGACTACGACGCCGCGATCGTCCACAAGCCGCTGCCCGTTCCGGCGGCGCTCGACGCCCCGGCGAGGCCGAAGCCGCCGACGGACAACCTGTACAATATCGCCGCCGCTCCCTATGGGGCCGACAATACGGGCGCTTCGGACGCCTCCGGCGCGCTCAGGCAGGCTATGCAGGACGCGGCGGCAGCCGGCGGCGGCACGGTGTTCGCGCCTGCGGGCCGCTACCGGGTGGACGAGCCGGTCGTCGTGCCGTCCGGCGTCGAGCTGCGAGGCAGCTGGGACGTGCCGCATCATACGATCGGCGGCGGCACCGTGCTGTTCACCAATGTCGGCGAGAACGATCCGGACGGCGAGCCTTTCCTTTCGCTGGAGGCGCATGCGGGCGTGCGCGGCTTGAACATCTATTACGACCGGCAGGACTGGACGTCGATCAAGCCCTACTCCTGGACGGTGCAGGGCCGAGGCGAGGGCGTCTACCTCATCGATGTCACGTTCCCGGACTCGTACCAGGCGGTCGACTTCGGCAGCTACGACACGTCAGGGCACTACATCGACTACGCGGCGGGCTCCCCGCTCCGCGAAGGCATCCGGCTCGGCGGCGGCGCCAAGGGCGGCATCGTGCGCAACGTGCAGTTCAACCCGCACTATGCGGCGCGCAGCACGTATCCGAATCATCCGAGCGACGAGCAGTTCGACGCTGTCTGGACGTACCAGAAGGAGCATCTCGACGCGTTCCGCGTGGGGGACGTGCAGGAGCAGACGCTGTTCAATACGTTCGTGTACGGCTCCCTGTACGGCATCCACATGGCGCCGGAGAACGGACGGGGACCGGAGGCGATCGTCATCGGCCACGGCACCGACGGCAGCAAGAAAGGCGCGTACCTGGAAGCGGGCGGCCCGAACGGCATCGCCTTCATCAACACCGAGCTGGTGTCGATGAGCTCGCAGGACAAGGCGTACATCGAGACGGACGCGGCCTTTGCCAGCCGGGCGGAGTTCTACAACAGCTCGATGTGGGGCGATACGACGCGCTCCGCCGTCGTTGGCGGCGGCAGCCTGCTGCTGCAGCAGAGCAATTTCACCGTCGTCGGCGAAAAGGGCGTGTCGGTGCTCGGAGGCTCGGCTTCCGTGCTCGACTCCTACTTCCAGCAAGCGGGCACGACGCATCTGCATGCCGGCTCCGGCGCCGTGCGGCTGGCGGCCTCCAACAACCTCTACAACGGCGGCCTCAAGCTGGTCAGCGAGGCGCCGGGCAAGGCGGAGGGCATCGACATCCTGCCCGTCTCGCTGGAGGTGACGCGGCAAGCCTATGATCTGGCCCGGCCGGAGCGGACCGGCCGCCGGATCGAGCTGGGCAACTTCGGCAGCGCCAGGCCGCTGTCCGGCACGGTGCGGATTGTGCAGCCGTCCGAGGCGGCGGCCGCGATGAAGCCGGTGCGCTTCGAGGGGCTGGAGCTCGGCGCTGCGGCGGGGATCGATCTGCCGCATCTGGCAGCCGACCGGCTGACGGCCGAGGTGAAGCTGGACGGCGGCAAGACGTACACGCTGAGCGGAGAGCTCGGCCGCTCCTATGCCGTCCGCGCAGGCGGCGGGGGGACTTGGCCGGCCTTGCTGCTGGACGACGCGGCGCATTACAGCAGCGTCGGCGGCAAGTGGCGAGGCAAGGACGATCTGAGCGTCGCCGCAACGCTCGCCTGGGACGACGACAACCTGTATGTGGACGTCGACGTCAAGGACGACGCGCATGTCCAGAGCTGGAGCGGCGGCGACATCTGGCAAGGCGACAGCCTGCAGCTCGGCGTCGATCTGGCCCGTGCCGACGGCGCGGGCAGCGTGCGGGTGAACGAGCTCGGCTTTGCGCTCGGCGCGGGCGGCGCTGTCAGCAAGTGGAGATGGCGCGCGCCGCAGGGCGGCTCGGCCGGATTGCCGCTCACGCAGGCGTCGATCGAGCGGGATGAGGCTGCGCGTACGACCTCGTACCGGATCGCGCTGCCTTTCTCGGAGCTGTACGGAAGCGGCGCGTTGGAAGGCTTTGCCGGACGGCTGGGCTTCAGCCTGCTCGTCAACGAGAACGACGGCCAGGGACGCGCCGGCTTCATGGAGTACCACGGCGGCATCGGCAAGAGCAAGGACGCGGCCTCCTTCGGGGAGCTGATCCTGCTGGACCGCAGCTTCGAGTCGATCAAGGAGCTCTCGGCGGAGGAGGCCGTGCGGCAGGCGGAGCGGGCCGAGGACATGACGAGCGTGGATGCGGCGGCGAACTTCGTGGCGCTGCTGCAGGAAGGCCCGTTTCGGCAAGGGCTGGAAGCGAGGCTGGAAGCGATTGGCGGCGGGACGCCGACGCCAAGTCCGAGCCCGAGCCCGAGCCCAAGCCCGACCTCTAGTCCATCTCCGAACCCTTCTCACGATCCGGTGTCAACGCCGTCGCCGAGTCCGTCGACGCCCGCTCCGGACACGGGAGCCGGCAGCGGAGCGCCGACGCTGGCGCTTGAGCTCGACGGCTCGGTGACCGTTCGCCTTGCGCCGCAGGATAGCTCAACTTCAACCGAAGTGAGCGGAACAATCGGATCCGAGGAGCTGGCGAAGGCGTTCGAGCTTGCCGCGCGCCGTGCGGATGGAGCCAAGCGGGTCCTCCTAAGGCTGGATGGCGATCCGCAGGCCGTCTACTCCTTCGCCGTGCCAAGCCTCTTTTTGGACGGAAAGAGGGACCGCATCCTGACGCTGGATACCCCCGTCGGGAGCCTGAGGCTGCGCGGGGACCTGCTGCCTGCGGCAAAGCCCGGAGACGAGCGAGGCGAGGCGGTCATGACGCTGCAGCCGCTGGAGCCGAGTGGCGGCGCGTCCGGAGCAGCCGTCACGGTGACGGTCGACGGGCAGCCGGCCGGCGCCTTCTCGGCCGCTGCCGTGCTGACGCTGCCGTGGCGTTACGCCGCGTCGGACGCGGATGGCTCCGCCATCCTGGCGCGACGCGGCAACGGAGCTACGATCGCCGCCAGCCGCTTCAGGAACGGAGCTGTCGAGCTGCTGATTCGAGAATCCGGACGCTACGCGGCGATTCGCCAGCACGGCGGAGCGGCGTCCGAATCCATACCCGCGTGGGCGAAGGTAGCGGCGCAAGCCTTGCGTGCGCGGGGCATCGATCTTGCCCAAGGCGGCGGCTCTCCGGCGACGGGCCCGGTCTCGCGGGGATCGTTCCTGGCGGCGCTCGTGCAGGCGCTTGATCTGCCTGCGACCGACGGACAAGCCTTCTCCGACGTGCCGTCCGGATCTCCGCTGGCGCAGCCGCTGACTGCGGCGGCCGCGCTTGGCATCGCCTCCGGCACGGGCGGGGGGCGGTTCGAGCCGGACGCGCCGCTGACGCGTCAGGATGCGTCGGTGCTGCTGGACCGGGCGCTTTCCCGCACGCGCACGTTGCCGCTGGAGGGGGCAAGCGGCGGACTTGCGGCGTTCTCCGACGGCGGCTCGGCAGCCGCCTATGCCGGCGGCAGCCTCGGCAAGCTGATCGAAGCCGGCTGGCTGAAGGGCAGCGACGGCATGCTGCGCCCCGGCGCGGCGCTGACCGGCGCGGAAGCGGCCGTCCTGCTGCAGCGGATGCTGGAAGGCGTGCTCGACCGCCTTTAGGGCCGGGCGAGCCGCCTTGCGTTCCGCAGCTTCGGCGACGGCCCGGGCGGCGGTGGATTCCGTGCCGTGCGGTTCGGAAGAAGCGTCTGGAATCGAAAAGGCGCGAGGCTACCCCGAAAAGAGTTCCCCTGCATGGCGCAGGGGGGCTTTTTTTGCTTCATCCGGCGCACCGTTTGAATCGGCCGTTGACGTAAAGCCTGCCTAGCTGCCCGCAAGAGCGGATCTGCAACCGCTTGCAAACGGTTTGCGAATGCCCTGCAAAAGCTCGTTTTCCCTCCTGTTCAGCGGACGGGCCCTCTCCTTAAACTGGAAGAGCAAGCAGCCGCTTCAAGGCCGGATCGCGGCTGCGGGAAGGAGAAGATGCGGCAAAGGACAAGAACGGAAGGCAAGCGAACGAGCGTCCCATCCAAAGGAGGAGCTTATGGACAATCGCAAAACATCCCGGAGATGGCTGCCGCTTCTCGGCGCCGTCGCCTCGGCCGCCCTGCTGGCGGCCGGCATCTCGTGGCCTCAAGGCACCGCGGAGGCCGCCTCGGCCTTCGTCCAGACGGCGGCGTCGAGCTACTCGAGCCAGTCGGGCATCCAGCTGGAGAATTCCAGCGAAGGCGGTCAGAACGTCGCTTTCATCGACAACGGCGACTACATTGCGTTCTCCAACGTGGACTTCGGCGGCGGAGCGGCCTCGCTGGACGTCCGCGTCGCCAGCAATGCCGGCGGCGGCGCGATCGAGGCGCGGCTGGACAGCGCTGGCGGCGCGCTGGTCGCGACCTGCGCCGTGCCGGGCACCGGCGGCTGGCAGGCGTGGCAGACGAAGTCCTGCTCCGTATCCGGCGCGTCCGGCACGCACACGCTTTACCTGAAGTTCACGGGAGGAGCGGGCAATCTGTTCAATATCCTCTGGTTCAAGTTCAACCAAGGCGGCAGCGCGGCCGGAGGCGACGTCGTCGGCAAGCTCTTCGCGGGCTACCAGGGCTGGTTCAACGCCTCCGGCGACGGCTCTCCGAACAACGGCTGGATCCACTGGTCCAAAAACAGCAGCGCTCCGTCGACTAGCGGCAATACGAACTTCGAGCTGTATCCGGACATGAGGGAGTACACGAACCAATATGCGACCGGCCTCGGCAATCTCGGCAACGGCCAGCCGGCGACGCTGTTCTCCTCCTACGACCAGCAGACGGTCAGCAAGCATTTCGAATGGATGCAGACGTACGGCATCGACGGCGCGGCGCTGCAGCGGTTCGGCGCGGACGAGAGCGACGCCCCGAACGGCTGGAAGACGAACCGCGACAGCGTCGCCGTCAAGGCGAAAAACGCCGCCGAGGCGTACGGCCGCAAGTTCTACGTCATGTACGACATCACCGGCATGAACCCGTCGAACTGGGTCAATGCGATCAAGCATGACTGGACGGCCAATGTCGTCGGCGGCATGGGATTGACCGGGTCCAGCGCCTACGCGCGCCAGAACGGCAAGCTCGTCGTCAACCTCTGGGGGATCGGGTTCACCGACCGTCCCGGCACGGCGGCCGAAGCGGCAGGGCTCATCAGCTGGTTCAAGCAGCAGGGCGCCTATGTCATCGGCGGCGTGCCCGCCTATTGGAGGACCGGGATCGAGGATTCGAAGCCGGGCTTCCTCGACGTCTACAAGTCGCTCGACATGATCTCCCCGTGGTTCGTCGGCCGCTTCGGCACGCTGACGGACGTCGACCACTGGAGGACGAACTTCTGGCAGCCGGACAAGACGTTCACGCAGCAGAACGGCATCGCGTACCAGCCGGTCCTGTGGCCGGGCTTCTCCTGGTCGAACCTGAATCCGGGCGCGCCGCAGAACCAGATTCCGCGCCTGCACGGCGATTTCATGTGGAAGCAGGCCTACAGCATGAAATCGATCGGCATCGACACCGGCTACGTCGCGATGTTCGACGAATACGACGAAGGCACGGCCATCGCCAAGGCGGCCGAGAACAGCACGATGATCCCGTCCGCCCCGTACTTCTTGACGCTGAATGCCGACGGAGTCTCCGTCTCCTCCGATTTCTACCTCCGTCTGACCGGGGATATCGGACGCATGTTCAAAGGCCAGATCGCCGCTACGGCCGCGCATCCGACCTCTCATCAATAAAGGCTCGGCCCCGAACCGCTTGATGCGGATCGGGGCTTTTTTTGGGCCGGGACGACAAGCCAAGAACGGCCTGCAAAAGCCAACTCCGCCTCCTACTTCGTCCGCGCGCGCTGCGGTACGATGGCAGGGAAAGGTTGGGCCGACGCAAGAGAAACGCATCATCACGACCTGGAAAAGGGGATTGCACATGAGGAAAAAGAGAATCGCACTGACGGCCGCGCTGGCGGCGACGGCGCTGCTCGCGAGCGCTTGCTCGGGGGGCGGGAACGAGGGCTCGGCCGGTGAAGCCGGCAAGCAGCTGACGATGTGGACCTGGAAGGTGGCCTATACGCCGGGCTTCGAGGCCGCCGCCAAGCTGTACGAGGAGAAGACGGGCATCAAGGTCAAGATCGAGACGTTCACGCCGGACGACACGTACCGCCAGAAATTCCAGGCGGCGGCGAACTCCAAAAACCTGCCGGATGTCGTGCACTGGTGGGCGACGGCAGGCGACTCGATCGAAGGCTCGGTGCTGGAGCTGTCGGGAGAAGTGAAGGAAGACGTCATGGGCAAGTTCGTCGGCACGGCGATGGATCCGATCCGCATCACGCAGAGCCAGGTCGACTCCTGGGCGTCGGACAAAAATGCCACGACCGTGCAGAAATCGCTGAAGGTCGGCCAATTTTACGGCCTGCCGCTCGACATCGGAGGCTTCTTCACCTTCTACGGCAACAAGAAGCTGCTGGAGGAAGCGGGCGTGAAGGCGGAGGCGCCGAAGACGTGGGAGGAGTTCGTCTCCATGATGGAGGCGGTCAAGGCGAAGGGCTCGGCGTCCGGCCTCGTGTTCGGAGCGAAGCTGCCGGATCTGTGGGAAAACTGGGCCGGCTCCGCGCTGACGATCATGCACGGCGGCCCGCAGGCCTACACCGACCTGCTGGAGCGCAAGACGCGCCTGAGCGATCCCGGCAACCTGCCGGTCGTCCAGGCGATGGAGACGCTCGCGCAGAAGGACCTGCTCATGCCGGGCATCCTGTCCACCGACATCGACGGCGCCGACCAGGCGTTCGCGGCCGGCAAGGCGGCCTTCGACCTCGGCGGCTCGTTCACGATGTCGACGCTGCTCGCCATGGGCATGAGCCCGGACGACATCATCACGTTCCCGGTGCCGCCGCTCTCCGGCTCCAAAATCGCGTCGTGGACGACCGATCCGTTCACGCTGACCCAGCTGTCGGTCAACAAGGACTCCAAGAGCCGCGACGACGCGCTTGACTTCATCCAGTTCATGACGACCGATCCGGCCGCGGCGGTCGCCTTCGCGAACGGCGCCTACACGGTGCCGGCCGTCGACCTCGGCGCGGACTCCGCCAACCTGGACGCCAACCTGAAGTCCATCTCCGACGCGTTCGCGAAGGAGCCGGGACCTTACTCCGAGGCGGCTCCGGCGATCAACTCGCTGCGCGGCAAGCATAAGGAGTGGGAAGTGTACGCCCAGTCGATGCAGTCGATCATCGAGAAGAAGATGACGGCGGAGCAAGCGGCCAAGAAGTTCGACGAGACGCTGGAGAAGCTCGAGGCGAGCGGCAACTGAAGTCCTGCTCCACCGGCCGGCCGGCGCGCGAACGCGCCGGCCGGCCGTCATTCCAACAAGCCTGAAGGTGATGACATATGGCAACGTCCAAAAACAAATGGGTTCCTTACCTGTTCCTGCTGCCGGGGGTGCTGCTGTTCCTCGGCGTCGGCGTCTACTCGGTCGGATTCTCGATCCTGCTGAGCTTTTACAACTGGTCGGGCATCGACTTCTCGACGGCCCGCTTCGAGGGGCTGGCGAACTTCCGGCAGTTCCTGCTCGGCGACGATCCGATCGTGACGCAGAACTTTTACAAGGCGCTGCTGCACAACGCCCTGATCGCCGTCTTCCAGGTCGCGATCGTCGTGCCGGTGTCGCTCGTGCTGGCGTTCACGCTTCAGAATACGAAGATGGCGGCGCTGTACCGCACGATCTACTTCCTGCCGATGATTGCCTCCGGCGTGGCGATCTTCTACGTCTGGAAAGGCCTGTTCGAGCCTGCAGGCGCGCTCAACGCGCTGTTCGCCTGGCTCGGCATGGACTTCCTCGTCGTGCCGGGCGGCATGCTCGGCACCTCGTCCACCTCGCTCGCGGGCATTATCCTGACGACGATCTGGGGCGGCCTGCCGGGCACGCTCATCCTCTATTACGCCGGCCTCACCTCTATCGACCCGACGCTGTACGAGGCGGCGAGCGTAGATGGAGCGAGCAAGGCGACGCTCATCTGGAGAATCACTTGGCCGCTGCTCAAGCCGATCACGCTGATCGCCGTCATTCAGATGGTCAACGGCGCGTTCCAGACATTCGAGAACGTCTTCATCATGACCGGGGGAGGACCGGGCGGCAGCTCCGAGGTCATCGGCACGCTCGTCTACCGCACCGCCTTCCTCGACAACGACTACGGCCTGGCCAGCGCGATCGGGTGGGTGAGCTTCCTCGTGACGGGAGCCATCGCCATCTTCAGCATCCGCTCGTTCCAGGCGGACATCTAGGAGGACCGGATGATCAAGTATCTCAAGCATCTGCTGCTCGTCGTCTACGGCGCCACCTGCGTCTATCCGTTTCTGTGGATGATCGGGACTTCGCTCAAGTCGACCCAGGATTCCCTGGCGAATCCGCAGTCGCCGTTTCCCGCGGCGGCGCCGCTCTGGTCCAACTTCGGAACGGTATGGAACAAGCTGAACTTCTATCAGTTCTTCGTCAACAGCGTCGTCGTCAGCCTGTTCGTCATCGTCGGCGTCGTCGTCATCTACACGATGATGGGCTATGCGTTCGCCAAGTTCCGGTTCGCCGGCAAAAAGACGATCTACTACATGTTCATCGCGCTGCTGCTCGTGCCCGGCGTGACGACGCTCATCCCGCTGTACATCAACATGACGAACCTCGGCCTGCAGAACTCGTACATTGGCATCATCCTGCCGATGATCAACGGCGCCGCGCCGTTCGCGATCTTCCTGTTCACGAGCTACTTCCGCACGATCTCGCATGAGCTGTACGAAAGCGCCGTGCTTGACGGCTGCGGCAGCTTCAAGATCTATTGGCGCATCTATCTGCCGCTGGCGCTGCCCGCGATCGGCACGATCGCGATCCTGAACTTCATCGGCAGCTGGAACAACATTCTGTGGCCGATGATCATCGTCGACAAGCAGAGCCTGTTCACGCTGCCGATGGGCCTCATGTACCTCGACTCCTCCTCGTTCAAGAAGTGGAACGAGCTCATGGCCGGCGCGCTCATCACGGTCATTCCGATCCTGCTCGCCTTCCCGTTCCTGCAGAAGATGTACGTCAAGGGCATGACGGTCGGCTCGGTCAAGATGTAGCGGCTCGGCGCACAGACGGAATCGGACGGCTCCGGCCGTCCCGAAGGAGGAGACAGTGATGACGAAAATCCGCGACATCCGCTGCATCCGCACGCGGGAGAACGGCTGCTGGACGATCGTGAAGGTGGTCACCGATCAGGACGGGCTTTACGGCATCGGCTCTGCGTCCGATCTGTACAACCCGGAGGCGGTCGTGCAGGTCGTCGAGCAGCTGCTGAAGCCGATGCTGATCGGCAAGGACGCGGCGAACATCGAGGATCTGTGGAACATGATGACGCTCAGCGCCTACTGGCGCAGCGGCGGCATCCTGCAGACGGCCGTCGCCGGCATCGACATGGCGCTGTGGGACATCAAGGGCAAGGAGGCGGGCCTGCCGGTGTACCAGCTGCTCGGCGGTGCAGCCCGCGCGGCGGTGCCGTGCTACGGACATGCCGGCGGCCGCGATCAGGCGGAGCTGGCCGAGGACGTCCACCGCTTCCGCGAAGAGGGCTACACGGTCATCCGCGTCCAGCTCGGCGGCTACGGCGGCGGCGGCTTCATCGACGCCTCGCGGGCGCGCCTGCCGGACGGAGCCTGGTCCAGAGATCGCGTATTTGACGAGCAGGCTTACGTCTCGTCGATTACGGCGATGTTCGACGGGCTGCGGTCCGAGTTCGGGCCGGACGTGAATTTCACCCATGACGTGCACGAGCATCTGTCTCCGGTCCAGGCGATCCAGCTGGCGCGCAACCTCGAGCCGCATCGGCTGTTTTTCCTGGAGGACGCGCTGCCGCCGGAGCAGCTCGGCTGGTACCGCCATCTGCGGGCCGCCAGCGCCACGCCGCAGGCGGTGGGCGAGCAGTTCACGAATGTGCAGGAATGGCTGCCGCTGCTGTCCGAGCGGCTGATCGACTTCATCCGCATGCGCGTGTCCAAGGCGGGCGGCATCAGCGCCTGCCGCAAGGTCGCCGCCGTCGCCGAGGCGTTCGGCGTGCGCACCGCCTGGCAGGAGGGCGGGGAGAACGATCCCGTCAACCAGGCGGCCGCCGTTCATCTGGACATGGCCATCTGGAATTTCGGCATCCAGGAAGTGAACCATTTCCGGCCGGAGGAGCAGGAGACTTTTCCCGGCCTGATCGAGCGCAGGGGCGGCTACCTGTATGCAAGCGGCAAGCCGGGGCTCGGCATCGACATCGACGAGGCCAAGGCGGGGGCGCTGCTGCGCAAGGACTGGGACCGCTCGTCCTATCATCATCCGTACGAGCTGGACCGCAAGGCGGACGGGACGCTGGTGCGGCCGTAATTCATCTCTACTACCAATCCGGCAGCGAGGGCTGCCCGAAAAAGGAGCGAACGGACATGAATACGATCGCCGTCACGGGAGGCAGCGGCAAGCTGGGCACGGAGGCGGTGCGGCAGCTGCTGGAGGCGGGCTATGACGTCTTCTCGATCGACAGCCGCGTCTCGGAGCGGCTGCCCTGCCGCCAGCTGCAGGTCGATCTGGCCGATCTCGGCCAGGTCGCCAGCGCGCTGCGCGGAGCGGACGCCATCCTTCATCTGGCAGCGATTCCCGCGCCGGTCGGGTTTGCGCACAGCCATATTTTCACCAACAACGTCGTCGGAGGCTTCAACATTCTGGAGGCGGCGTCGCTGCTCGGCATCCGGCGCGTCGTGCTCGGCTCCAGCACGTCCTGCTACGGCTTCGCCTGGGCGGAGCGGCCGTTCTCGCCGTCCTACCTGCCCGTGGACGAGGAGCATCCGCAGCTGGCGCAGGAGGGCTACGGACTGTCCAAAACGCTGAACGAGCTGACGGCGGCGATGTTCAGCCGGCGCAGCGGGCTGGAGACGGTGTGCCTGCGCTTCTCGCTGATCGCGGCGCCGCAGGAGTACGCGCATTTGCGGGAGGCGATGAGGCGGCCGGAGACGTTTGCCAAGATCCTTTGGAGCTACGTCGATCTGCGCGATGCCGCCGCAGCTTGCCGGCTGGCGCTGGAGGCCGATGAAATCGGGGCGGAGGTGCTGAATATAACCGGCGACGATGCGCTCAGCGAGCGGGATACGCGCGATCTAGTGAAAGCGTATTTTCCTGATGTAAGCTCGTTCAAGCGGCAGCTGTCCGAGGGCGAGCCGTTGTTCGACAACCGACGGGCCAAGCGGGTGCTCGGCTGGACGCCGAAGTTCGGCTGGAGGGAGTAGATCCGACTCGGACGCGGCCTCTTCGATTTTTTCCCGGCGCTTGATATGCTACGATAGGGGAAAACGCGGGAAAAGGGCGGCTTTCGGCGCCACGGTCCCGGCTTGAAGAGGGGATTTGACGGTGGACCAGACATTTGGATCGGAGTGGGAAAAGCTCCGTTTTCCGCTCTATTCCGCGCAGCGGATCCGGTCCGTCTACTGCACGGCGAATACGCCCGTCCAGAAGTGGAAGGAAGCGTCACCGTCGCTGCTCGCGGTCCGGGACGGTAGCGGAACGCTGCGGGCGGGCGGGAACGCCTACGATCTTGGCGTGGGAGAGGCGCTGCTGCTGCCGGCAGAGGAGGCTGCCGAGCTCCGAGGAGATCCCGGCGGACCGCTGCATGCTTACCTGCTCGTCATCGGCACGGGGATGGCTGGAGCCGCAGCCGTGGATGGCCCGGGAGGCTTGCGCCCCAGCTCGCTTGACGCCGTCCGGCAGCCTCGGCGCATCTCCGGCGATGCTGGGCTGGCGTCTCAGCTGGAGGAGCTTTTTGTCCACCGGCTGCCACGCACGGAAATCCGCCACGTCCAGAATCAGCTCCTGTTCCACCAGCTCCTGCTCCGCCTGCTTCCCCACGGCCAGGCGAAGCAGGCGCCGGATGCGGAGCTGCCTTCGATGGAGCGCAGCGTCGCTTATCTGGAGGAGAGGTTCGCCGAGGAAGTGACGCGCGAGCGGCTGGCCGAGATCGCGGGCGTGAGCGCGTCCCACTATACCCGGCTGTTCAAGCTGCACACCGGCTTCACCCCGAGCGACTACTGGTCGCGCCTGCGGATCAACCGGGCCAAGGAGCTGCTGCTTGGCGGCGCGGACTCGCTGCGCGACATCGCCCACAAGGTCGGCTACAAGGACGAATTCTACCTGAGCCGGCGCTTCAAGCTGCAGGAGGGGCGCTCGCCGAGCGAATTCCGCAGCCGCAAGATCGAACGGGTCGCCGCCTGGCTCGCTCCCTACGCCGTCCATCTGCGGCTGCTCGGCGTGGAGCCGGAGCTGCTGATCGCGGACAGCAGCGAGTTCCTGAAGCCGGAGGCGGAGGTCCCGGCTACGGGAGCTTCCCGGCTGATCGCCGCCGACGAGCCGCCCGAGACGATCCGAGCGGCTCTTCTGGACAGCCGGATCGAGCTGATCGTCGGCGCCTCGCCGCATCTGGAGCGGTACGGGCAGAGCGCCAGCCGGCTGCGCGTCGCCGCGCCGCTCGCGGATATTCCGTGGATGGAGATCGGCTGGAAGGATCAGCTGAGCCTGATCGCCCGCGCGGTCCAGCGGACGGAGCGGGCGGATGCGTGGCTGGAGGCGTTCGACCGGGAGGAGCGGACGGCGCGGGAGCTCGTGCAGGCACGGGGCTTGGCGGGTCAGACCGTCTCGATCCTGGTCGCCAAGCCCGGGCGGCTGCTGGCTTACGGCGCGCGCAATGCGGGGTATGTGTTCTACGTTCGCTCGGAATGCTTCCTCCGCCTCCGGTGCGCGAGGAGATGGAGCGCCGAATCGACCAGTTCCATTCGATGGAGGTCGGGTTGTCCGAGCTGGGACGGTGCGACGGCGATCGGCTCCTGCTCATCTCCGTGCCCGACAAGCACGGCTCTATCGGCCATGTGGAGGAGCTTCTGCAATCGGACGCGTGGCGAGGGCTGCGAGCCGTGCAGCGGCAAGCGGTCTATAGAGCGGAGGAGGACGACTGGATTCCGTACAATCCGGTCTCGATCCAGCTGCAGCTTCGCCGCGCGGTCCAGCTGCTGCTCGGCGAGCCGTTCCGAGCCTGAATGTCCAACTGGCGCCAGTGAGCCAATTGTGCATGCGGTTCCTCCCTTAAAAAGCTATGGCATGGCCGAGGGAGTCTCCCTATACTAGCGATAGCGACTGATAATGATTTTCATCGTCAGTTTGGACAGCGAGAGAAAAGGGAGAGAGTCATCATGAAGAAGCTTTTCATGCCGATCGCATTGAGCGCGATCCTGCTGCTGGCAGCCTGCGGCAGCAAGGAGGCGGCCGATAACGAATCCAACGCGGGGGCTGTCGGAGAGAGCGGCTCCGAGACGATCGTTTATCAATCCGAGAGCGGCCCGGTCGAGGTGCCGGCGCATCCGCAGCGCGTCGTCGTGCTGACCCGGTTCCTGACGGGCAACGTCATGGCGCTGGGCGTGCCGCTTGTCGGCGCGGACGAGATGTCCAAGGACAATCCGAACTTCAAGGACAAGCTGGCCGATGTCGAGGCGGTATCGGACGAAAGCGTGGAGAAGATCATCGAGCTGCAGCCCGACCTGATCCTGGGCACGACGGATGCCAAAAACCTTGACAAGCTCAAGCAGATCGCGCCGACCGTCACCTTCACCTACGGCAAGCTGGATTACCTGGACCTGCAGCTGGAGGTCGGCAAGCTGCTGAACAAGGAAGCCGAGGCGAAGGCGTGGGTCGAGGACTTCGACAAGCGCTCCAAGGAAGCCGGAGCGAAGATTCGGGCAAAGATCGGCGACAAGGCGACCGTTTCCGTGCTCGAGACGTTCAACAAGCAGCTGTACGTATACGGCTACAACTTCGGCCGCGGCACGGAGCTTCTCTACGGGCCGTTCGGGCTGAACATCCCTGAAAAGGTGAAGGAAGCGACGAAGACGGACGGCTACCTGGCCGTATCGACCGAGGTGCTGGGCGACTACTCGGGCGACTACATCATCTTCAGCAAAAACTCGGAAGAGGACAACTCGTTCCAGGAGACGGAAACGTACAAGAACATCCCGGCCGTGAAGAACGGGCATGTGTACGAGGCCGACGCCAAGGCGTTCTACTTCAACGATCCGCTCAGCCTGGAGTATCAGCTCGACTTCTTTACGGAGAAGTTCCTCGGAGAATAAAGAACCGTCGAAAGGGATCATCGCGTTCAAGAAGGCTTGCCAGGGCAGCCGATTGCGAAAAAATAAGCCGTTTCCGAAGCTTGCCAAAGCTTTGGAAACGGCTTTTTGCGGCTTGTTTCGAAGCGAGGCGCTTGCTCATCGGAATGAACTCATCTATTATAGATATTAGATATCCATAATAGAATCAATGAGAGGGGCTTGACGATGAAAGAGCTTGATGATGCCAAGGTGTGGGAGCAGGCGTGGAAGGAAAGAGGGGATCTCGTGCGGGCAAAGCAGGAAAAAGCCGGCATCCAGCCGTCCCGAGCTTTTGACGACAAAGCGGAGACGTTCGATCAATCTTCCTTCAGCGAGGAAGGAAGAAGAAGGACAGAGCGCATCCTCGGATGGCTGGAGGGGCAGGGCGTCGACTTCAAAGGGATGTCCATCCTTGATGTCGGCGCGGCGTCCGGCGTGTTCACCGTGCCGATGCTCGAGCGCGGAGCCGCCGTCACGGCGGTGGAGCCTTCCCCGCCGCTCGTCCGGCTGCTGAGCGAGAACGCGGCGCGCGCGGGCGCAAGCGGGCTGGAGATCGCGGCTGCCCCGTTCGAGGAGATCGACGTGCGCGAGCGGGGCTGGGAGGGCGCGTTCGATCTTGTTTTCGTCTCGATGTGCCCCGTCCTGCACGATTGGAGCGCGGTGGAGAAGATCCTGTCCTGCGCGAGGCATTATGCCTACATCAGCCTGCCCGCGAGCGCGGGAGGGCATAGCCTCGCCGAGGAGATCTGGCCGCTCGTCACCGGCGAGCCGCTGCAGGTCGGACTCCATCGGGAGATGGGCTTCCTCCAGCATCTGCTTTATCTCAAGGGGTATGCCTATCATTCGCTCGTCACGCGGGAATCGAAGATGAGCGAGCTGTCATGGGGCGAGGCGCTGCAGGAAATGAGAAGCTTGCTGAGAGGCCGCGGCATGACTGTGGATGACGAGGTGGAGCGGGCGATCGCCGGCCACCTGGAGAAAGCCTATCCGTCGGGCCGCGTTCCGGTCCGCCAAGGGGGCCGCTTCGGCAAGGTGCTGGTGCAGCTGGGAGATGAAAGCATGCGGGCTTAAACGGATCGAGGCAGCTCTCGAGGGGGCAAAAGGCGCAGCGGATGCTGTACGGCTGCTGTTTCGCCATGCTACACTTCTAATAGGAAATAAAAGGAAGAAGTGGCGCGATGCAAGCTTTACTCGTCGTCGGCGGCGTGGTGCTCCTGGCATTCGGGGCGTTCGCCCTCCTTTCGGGGCAATGGCCGGCCTTTGCCGGAGGCCTGTTCGGCGGACTGCTGCTGATGGCTCTGTCTCGAATCATCGACCTGCTGGAGGATATCGCCCGCCAGCGGAGCGGCGCCCCGTATGAGACCGGCCAGTTCGCCAGGCTTATCCGCCGCTCGCCCGTCTATGCGGTGGAGTCGGAGCTGTTCGACGTGCATCTCAATCCTCGCGGAGGGCGTGAGTATCCGCTGATTCGCTTGGACGGCGAGACTTACCTGAGAGCACGCGTGTTTTTGTCTTACCTCCGTCAGGATGACGACAAGTATACGTTCGAGCTTCCCGAGCGGGAGCCAGTCACGCTGAGTCGGATTTCCGGTTATGCCGTGGGAGCTGATCTGTTCGAGTCTCAGGAGCAGGTGTTTGTGAAGCTGAGGGCTCTCGGCTTGAGGGCGGTCGTAGATGGGAAAAGAGTCAAGCTTGTAAGGGAAGTGAGCCGTTAACCGGTTCACTCCATACCGCAGGGCAAAAGCCGCGATCAGCACGTGCTGATCGCGGCTTTTGATTTCTTTATGGACTTTTTATTTTTCTATCTCGGACCGTTATATAGGAGGAAATCGGTATGGTAAATTTTATACAGACCATCGCATCGCCAGCAATTGCTTTTTCTGGCTTTATTGGAGCCGTAGAATCTCTTGGTTCAACGATCGTAACAAAAGAGAATTTTAACGCTAGTGAATTGAGACTGTTGAAAGATATCGTTAAAAATCAACAAAACTAGCAACATCCTATTCCCTCGCCAAAATCCCCCTGCAAAAGCCAATCCCGCCTTATTTTTCCTCTGCCCGCCCTGCGTTACGATGACTGCATAAGATCGACAGACCAGTCAAGCGCGAGGTGAAGCCAGTGGGAAGCATCACGTTCCATCATGTGTATAAGCAGTACAAAGGCGAGTCGCGTCCGGCCGTGGACGACTTTCACCTGACGATCGACGAGGGCGAGTTCCTCGTCCTCGTCGGGCCGTCCGGCTGCGGCAAGTCGACGACGCTGCGCATGCTCGCCGGCCTCGAGGAGATCAGCCGCGGCGAGCTGTATCTTGACGGCAAGTTCATCAACTATCTCTCTCCCAAGGACCGGGACATCGCCATGGTGTTCCAGAACTACGCCCTCTACCCGAACCTCTCCGTCTTCGACAATATCGCGCTTGGGCTCAAGCTGCGCAAGACCGCGCGGCATGAGATCGACCTGCGCGTGAACCGCGTCGCCAAGATTCTGGAAATCTCCCATCTGCTCGAACGCAAGCCGAGCCAGCTGTCCGGCGGCCAGAAGCAGCGCGTCGCCCTCGGCCGCGCGATCGCGCGGGAGCCGCAGGTGTTCCTCATGGACGAGCCGCTGTCCAACCTCGACGCCAAGCTGCGGGCGCAGACCCGCGCCGAGCTCATCAAGCTGCAGGCCGAGCTGAAGCGGACGACTGTCTACGTCACCCACGACCAAGTCGAGGCGATGACGATGGGCAGCCGCATCGTCGTCATGAAGGACGGGGTCATTCAGCAGGTCGCGCCGCCTCGACGGCTGTACGACGAGCCGGCCAACCGGTTTGTCGCCGGCTTCATCGGCTCGCCGCAGATGAACTTCATCTCCGGCGGCATCCACCGCGAGGACGGACGGCTGTATTTCGCCAACCGGCGCATGAAGCTGGAGCTGCCGCCGCAGACGGCGCAGCGCCTCGACGCCTCCGGCGGAAAGACGCTGCGCAGCGTCACGCTCGGCGTACGGCCGGAGCATGTGCGGCTCGCAGCCGCCGAGCGCTCGCAGGAGGCTGGCTGGACGGGCGCTTCCGTGCAGATGACGGAGGAGACCGGAGCCGACAGCTACGTCTACCTGGCGGCAGGCGAGACGAGGCTCATTGCCCGCACCGATTCCGAAAGCGCATACACGCCGGAGGACAACGTGGCGTTCGCCTTCCAGATGGACAAGACGCATCTGTTTGACGAAGCGACGGAACGCTCGCTGCTAGGGGAGGCGCCATGAAGCTCTCTCGCGTCGCCGTCCGGCTGCTGCTTGCGGCGGCCGTGCTCGCCGGGGCGGTCGCTGGCTTCTCCGGCGATGAGCCGCAGCGCTTCGCGCAGACGGTGGAGGCGTCGGAGCTGCTCGCCCCGACGCCGACAGACGACGGGGAGCCGCCCCCTTACGCGCGGCTGATGCTCCGCCAGCCCGACGCGGAGCGGCAAGCCGCCGGATCGCCATCCATTTCCATTGATCCGCTCGCCTACACGCGGCAGGCTCCCGAGACGAAGCTGAGCCGCGAGGACGGACGCGACGGGCCGGCGCTGCTTTGGAGCAGCGAGGCGGGCTGGGCGGAGTGGACGTTCGAGGCGCCGCGCACCGGCTGGTACGAGCTGCATCTGGACTACAAGCCGCTGCCCGGCGGCCGCTCCTCGATTGTGCGCGGGGCGATGATCGACGGCGCCTACCCGTTCGCGGAGTCGCGGGCGCTGGAGCTCGAGCGGCAGTGGAGGGATGCCAAGTATCCGTACGACCGCAACGAGATCGGCATGCAGGTTCGTCCCCCGCAGACGGAGCTAAACGAGTATTCTGTCAAAGCCGCCCGCGATTTCTCCGCCTCTCCGCGCCCGCTGCTGTACCGGCTGGAGCAGGGGCGCCATACGCTGCGCCTGGTCGGCGAGCGCGAGCCGGTCGCGCTGCGGGGCATCTCCTTCAAGCCGCAGCAGGCGATTCCGACCTATGCGGAGTACGTCGCCGCCCATCCGGCGTACGCGCCGGGCGGCGACCCCTGGCACGAGGTGATCGAGGCGGAGGCTTTCTTGCGCAAGTCGAGCCTGTCGATCCAGACCGACCACTGGGCGGAGCCGAACATTTCCCCCGATCCGAAAGGCCGCATCACCTACAACGTGCTGGGCGGCAACCGCTGGAGGCTGCCGGGCGAATGGGTCGAGTGGGAGCTGAATGCTCCGACGGACGGCTGGTACGAGCTCGATCTGAAGGCGTTCCAGAACTACCGGGCCGGCTTCAAGGCGTACCGCATGATCGAGCTCGACGGCCAGGTGCCGTTCCGCGAGTGGCTGCGCCACGAGATCGGTTACCGCAAGGAATTCGAGGTGGCGCCGGTCGCCGGAAGCGACGGACAGCCGTACCGGATCTATCTCCGCAAAGGCCCGCATGCGCTGCGGCTGACCGCCGACTCTTCCTCGCTGCAGCCGGTCGTGCTGGCGCTGCGAGAGGCGTTGTCCGAGCTGTCGGCGTTCGACCGCCACATCCGCCTCCTTACGGGCAACTACAGCAAGAACGCTTCCGACGCCAACATCGACGCGCAGCGCACCTGGGACATGGGCAAGTACGATCCTGCGGCGAAAAACAAGCTCGACGCCATCGCGCAGCGGCTGACCTCCATCCGCGACTATTTGAACGGAATAAACGGCCGGGACTCCGACTTGTCGCAGGCGATCGGATCTTCGCTCGCGATGCTGGACAAGATGCGGACCGACGTCAACGAGATTCCGAGCCGGGTGAACGACTTCTCGACGATCCAAGCGAACATCGGGGCGTGGATGACGACGCTGACCGAGCAGCCGCTGCTGCTCGACTACCTCGTGCTGCGGACGCCGGACACGGACACCGGGCTCAAGGCCGCGACGGCGCTCTCGCGGGTGCCGTACGCACTGAAGGATTTCGGCCGCTCGTTCACGATGGACTACGAGCTCGGAGGCAAGACGAAGGAGGGCGCGCTGACGATCTGGGTACAGCGCGGACGCGACTACGTCGACCTGCTGCGCGAGATGGTCGATCAGGACTTCACGCCGCGCACGGGCATCCCGGTGAACATCAACCTCATGACGAGTCCGAACCAGCTCATCCTCGGGAACGCCGCCGGCGAGGTGCCGGACGTCGCGCTCGGGCTCGGCGAGGCGACTCCCGCCGATTACGCGATGAGGGATGCGGTGGAGGATCTGTCCGGCTATCCGGGCTTCGGCGACGTGATGAAGCGGTTCATCCCCGGCGCGGCGCGGGCTCTGAGCTACCGTGGCGGGATCTACGGCTTGCCGGAGGTGCAGAATTTCCAGCTGCTGTTCTATCGCACGGACATCCTCGAGCGTCTCGGCCTCGAGCCGCCGGATACGTGGGAGGACGTATTCGACCTGCTGCCGACGCTGCAGGAGAACGGCATGACGATGAGCGTGCCCAAAGGCGACTTCGCCACCTTCTTCCTGGAGAATGGGGCCGAGCCTTACGCCAGCGACGGCCTGCGGGCCGAGCTGGACAGCGAGCAGGGCCAGCGGGCGTTCCGCCAGTGGACAGAGATGTTCACGAAATACAACCTGCCGATCGACATTCCGGCGTTTTTCCAGCATTTCCGCGACGGCGACATTCCGATCGGGATCGCCGACTTCAACACCTATGTGCAGCTGCTCGTCGCCGCGCCGGACATTACCGGCCACTGGGCGACGGCGCCGCTGCCGGGCATCGCGCAGAAGAACGGCGAGGTCGTCCGCTGGTCGCCGCAAGGGCTGTCGACCGCCGTCATCCTGCAGAAGAGCGAGCGCAAGGATGCCGCCTGGCAGTTCCTGACCTGGTGGACGTCGGATGAAGTGCAGGCGCAATACGCGGCCGACATGGAATCGTTCTACGGCCTGGAATACCGCTGGAACACGGCCAACGTGAACGCGATGCGGTCGCTGCCGTGGCCGGCCGCCGACTTGCGCTCCATCCGGGAGCAGGCCCGCTGGACCCGCAACCTGCCGAACGTGCCGGGCTATTATTTTCTCGGCCGGGAGATGGAGTTCGCCTGGAACCGGACCGTGTTCGACGGCATGCCGGCCAAGGAATCGCTGGAGCAGGCGCAGCTGTCTCTGCAGCGCGAGATGGACCGCCGGCAGCGGGACTTCGGCATCGGCGGGCGCAGCCTGGACGTGCCGCAGGTCGATCGGCCATACGACTGGGGAGGGGACGGATCATGAGCATCGAAACGGGCCTTGCGCCCGGCAGCCGGACCGGCGCCAAGCAAGGGAACCGCCCTTCGCCGGTCCTGCGGAAATGGAGGCGCTTCTGGCGAGAAATCCGCCGAGATGCGTTCTGCTACCTGTTCCTCGCGCCGTTCCTCATCTGCTTCGCCGTTTTCATCGTCATTCCCGTCGTGCTGGCCGCTACGCTCGGCTTTACCTCCTACGACGGCTTCGGCGAGCTGCATTTCACCGGCTTCGCCAACTACATCGCGCTGTTCACCCAGGACATCGTCTTCCTGACCAAGGCGCTGCCGAACACGTTTCTGTTCGCGCTGCTGGTCGGGCCGGGAGGCTACGCGCTCTCGTTCCTGTTCGCCTGGCTCATCCACCAGCTGCCGCTGCGGATCCGGGATTATTACACGCTCGTGTTCTACGCGCCGTCGATGGCGGGGGCAGTCGCGCTCTCGGTCGTCTGGATCGCGGCGTTCAGCGGCGACCGGGTCGGCTATGTCAACCACTTCCTGCTGACGATGGGCTGGATCGAGTCGCCGGTCGTCTGGCTGCAGGACCCGGAATCGCTGATGAAGATCATGATTCTCGTCTCGCTCTGGATGAGCTTCAGCGTCGGCTTCCTCGCGATGCTGGCCGGCCTGCAGACGGTCAACCGGGAGCTGTACGAGGCCGGGAGGATCGACGGCATCTCGAGCCGCCTGCAGGAGGTGTTCTACATCACGATCCCGTCGATGAAGCCGCAGATGCTGTTCAGCGCCGTCATGACGATCGTCTCCACGCTCAAGGCAGGCAGCATCTCCACGCAGCTGACCGGCATGGCCGTCACGCCCCAGTACGCCGGGCATCTCCTCATCAACCATATCGACGACTACGCCTTCATCCGCTTCGAGCTCGGCTACGCCTCGGCGCTGTCCGTCATCCTGCTGCTGCTCAGCTACTTCGTCATGAGATTCGCCTATCGCCTGTTCCATGAAAAGGAGGAGCTGTAAGTGAACCTCCGCCCGCATCTGCGGCCGCTTCGCCGCCTGCGCGCCGCATCGCCTTTCCAGGTCGCTCTGATCGCGGCGTTCACCGCCTTGGCGGCGTTCATGTCGCTGCCGATCGTGTTCATTTTCAACCATGCCTTCAAGCCGCAGAACGAGCTGTTCCTGTTTCCGCCGCGCTTCTTCGTCCAGAATCCGACATGGCGCAACTTCGAGGCGCTGTTCCTGCATGCCTCGAACGCGACCGTGCCGTTCACGCGCTACCTGTTCAACAGCGTCGTCGTGCTCGGCTTGACGCTCGCAAGCGTCATCGTCATCAGCACGATGGCCGCCTATGCGCTCGCCAAGCACCGCTTCCACTTCAAGGCGCTCATCCTGTCGCTGATCACGCTGTCGCTTATGTTCGCTCCGGAGACGGTGTCGATCCCGCGTTATCTGATCGTGAGCGGCCTCGGCCTGAACAACACCTACTTCGGCCATGTGCTGCCGTCGCTCGCCTCGCCGGTCGCGGTGTTCATGCTCGTCGGCTTCATCTCGCAGATCCCGGGCGACCTGCTCGAGGCGGCGCGGATCGACGGCGCCGGGCATCTGGGCATCTTCGCCCGGATCGTGCTGCCGCTGTCGGCGCCGGCCGTGGCGACGATCTCGATCCTCACGTTCCAGGCGGCGTGGGGCGATGTGGAGACGTCGACGCTGTTCATGCAAAAGGAGGCGATGCGGACGCTCGCCTTTTACGTGAACAGCCTGCTCAGCGGCCTGCAGAACAACGTGGCCGGCCAGAACATGGCTGCCGCCGCCGGCCTGCTGCTCTTCCTCCCGAACCTGATCATCTTCCTGCTCTTCCAGCGCAAGGTGCTGGAGAGCATGGTCCACTCCGGGATCAAGTGACTCCATCAGCAAAGGAAGTCGGACAATGAAGAAATGGATCGCCTGCCTGCTTGCCGTCGCGCTGCTGCTCGCAGCCGCCCAGCCGGCCGCCGCCGCGCTCCCGTACCGTACGTTCTACTACGACGCCAACCGGTCGGACTGGTTCCGCATCCAGCCGATCTACGAGCCGGCCGGGGCGTACCCGGCGCAGCTCGAGGAGCCGGCCGACCTGATGCCCGGACCGGACGGCAGCATCTATGTCGCGGACAAAAAAGCCGACCGCGTCGTCGTGCTCGCCCCGGACGGAGCCGTCAGGCGGATCATCGGCGAAGCCGAGGGACCGGGCCGCCTCAGCTCGCCGGAAGGGCTGTTCGCCGCCGCCGACGGACGGCTGTACGTCGCCGACTCCGGCCACGAGCGAATCGCGGTGTTCGGCCCGGACGGATCGTTCCAGCGGGAGTACCTCAAGCCGGATTCGCCGCTGCTGGGCGCGGAGGCCTTCGTCCCGACGAAGCTCGTCGTCGATCGGCGCGGCGTCCTGTACGTCGCGTTGAACTCCTCCTACCAGGGCCTCGTGCGGATCGATCCGCAAGGCGAGTTCATGGGATACTTCGGCGCGAACAAGGCGGACACGTCGATGCTGAACTGGCTGAAGAAGCTCGTCCTGAACAAGGAGCAGCTGGCCAAGGAGAAGGCCGCGCTGCCGAAGCCGATCGCCAACATCGCGATCGACGGAGACGGCTTCCTCTACACGGCGACGGCGGGAGCCGAGGGCAAAGCCGCGCTCCGCAAGCTCAATGCGGGCGGCGTAGACGCCTTCAAGAACAAAACGCTCGTGAACGGCCACGGCATCGTGGACGCCGCGATCGACGGGGACGGCTTCCTGTACGCCGTCGACCTCGACTCGGGCTTCATCAGCGTGTACGACCGCAGCGCCGAAGCGCTGTTCGCCTTCGGCCGCGTAGATAAGGAAACGCAGCAATACGGCATCGTCGGCTACCCGACGGCAATCGGCGTCGACGCGGACCGGGCGGTATGGATCGCGGATGCCGCGACCGGCTCCGTGCATAAATTCGTCCGCACGGCGTTCGGCGCTCAGGCGCTGACGGCGCTGGCGCTCTACCAGGACGGCCGCTACGAGGAGAGCAAGCCGTACTGGGAGGACGTCTACGCCCGCAACGACATGTTCGGCGCGACGTTCCAGGGGCTGGGCAAGGTCTATCTGCATGAAGGCGACGACGCCAAGGCGCTGTCGTTCATGCGGACGGCGTTCGATACGGACGGCTATTCCAAAGCGTTCTGGCAGCTGCGTCTGGAATGGCTGCAAAGCCGCTTCGTGCCGCTGCTCGGAGGGCTCGCCGCGCTGGCGCTGCTGCTGGGCTTCGGCGGCAAGCTCGTCCGCCGCCTATTTCGCCGCCGTCCGCTTTCGGAGCGGGGGGCGCGCTTCTTGGGCCATGTGCGGACCTACGGCTCGGTCATGCTGCATCCGTACGAGGCGTTCTACCGCCTCAAGGAAGCGCGCGTGCCGGCATGGCTCACGCTGGCGCTGCTCGGCGCCGCGATCGCCGCCAAGACGGCGAACGTCTACGGCACCGGATTCCTGTTCGATCCGGTCGACCGCGCGGACATCCATCTGCTGCGGGAGCTCGGCCTGTTCCTCCTCCCTTGGGCCACCTGGGTCGTGGCCAACTATCTCGTCTGCAGCGTGCGGGACGGGGAGGGCCGGTTCCGGGAGGTCGTGCAGGGCAGCGTCTACGCGCTGGCGCCTTACGTGTTCCTGTCGGTGCCGCGGCTCGTCTTCTCCAACATCGCCACGCTCGACGAGCAGGTGCTCGTCTCGTTCACCTCGGGGCTGATGGCGCTGTGGCTCGGCGTCCTGTTTTTCGTCATGACGCAGGTGATCCACAACTTCGACTTCGTCGAGACGATCCGGGGCTCGGCGGTGACCGTATTCGCGATCGGCACGATCTGGCTGTTCGGCTTCATCGTGTTCGGACTGAGCTACAATCTGCTGGACTTCATCCAGGAGCTGTACAAGGAGGCGAGCTTCCATCGTTAATCTGCTGAAACGAATGACCCGCCGCGCGAAGCTCGCGGCTGCGGCCGTCCTGGCCGCGCTTGCGGCCGCGGCGCTGCTGCTCGCCGGATCGGGCTCCCGTCCGACGGAAGCCGAGACGTATGCGCGGCTCGGCATCGATCCCGCTCCTGCAGCCGGGGCTGTCCTCGCCGAGGGCGAGGCGTGGCAGCCGGCCGCAGACGAGCGGGGGTACGCGCTGGCCGCCGAGAACGGCTCCTTCCGCCTCCGCATCCGGCCCAAGGACGGCTCGATCGAGGTCGAGGACCGGCGGTCGGGCTACAGCTGGTCGAGCAGCCCGTCCCGGGAGGAGCTGGCGCTGGAGAAGGTCAAGGGCTTGCCGCTCGCCAACCTGCAGTCCCCGTTCGTGCTGACGCTCGTCCGGACCGAAGGCAAGGACCAGACGATCCGGGAGTCGCTGAACAGCCTCAGCAAGGGCATGCGGCTCCAGCTGCTGCGCACGGCGGACGGGGTCGAGGTCCGCTATTCCTTTCCGGACCGGAAGCTTGGCTTCGCCGTCCGCTACGCGCTGACGGACGCCGGCCTGAAGGCTTCCATACCGGCGGCAGGCCTCGTCGAGCAAGGCGGATATGCCGTGTTCTCGCTCGACCTGCTGCCCTTCTTCGGCGCGGCGACGGCGGCCGAGGACGGATACTTGTTCGTGCCGGACGGACCCGGCGGCTTGATCCGGTTCCAGACCGGCCGCGCCGGACAATCCAAAGGCTACGCGCATCAAGTGTACGGAGCCGAGCTGGCCCGCACGAGCTCCTGGACCCGCGACGCGCAGCTGCGCGAGGACATCGCCTATCCGGCGTTCGGCCTGAAGCGCGGCGACCACGCGTTCGTCGCCGTGCTGACCGAGGGCGAGGGAGCGGCCGTAATCGCCGCGACGCCGCCCGGCGTCAAATCCTCCCGGTACAGCGTGCATTCCAGCCAGCTGTACCGGGAGGAATATCTGTACCGCATGAGCCGCCTGGCCGCGCCGACCAAAGCCGTGCAGAAGCAGCGGCTGGACGTGGACCGGGAGGTGGAGTACCGCTTTCTGAACGGCGGCGAGGCGGATTATGCGGGCATGGCGGCGTCCTACCGGGACTGGCTGATCGCGGAGGCCCGGCTCGGAGAGCCGCTGAAGCCGGCGGAGCATGTGCCGCTGCAGCTGCAGATCATGGGCGGCAACTACGAAAAGGCGTTCGGCCGAATCCGCTATGTCGCCGCCACGACGTTCGGCCAGGCCGCCGGTATGATGCGGTCGCTGCGCGAGAAGGGGGTAGCCGCCGCCCGCATCGTCTACTACGGCTGGCAGAACCGGGGCGACTACGACACGGAGAAGCGCTTCCCGATCGAGCCGGCGCTGGGAGGGGAGGACGCCGCCCGCTCCTTCCTGGCGGACATGGAGGCGCTCGGCACGAAGGTCGACTTCTACGAGGATTTCCTCTGGGTGGACGAAGCCTCGGGCGCGAGCGGCAAAAACGATGCCGTGCGGGCGATCGACGGCACGGCGTTCACGGATGAAGGCTGGTTCCTCGCCAAGCCCGCCTTCTCGGCGGCTGCGGCCGCGGATACGGTCGACCGGCTGCGCGAGCTCGGCGCGAGCGGCATCGTATACGGCGGGCTGGGCGATACAATATTCAACGATTATGAGGCGGACGGCATCCGGTCGCGCGCCTTCACGGCCGAAGTATACGGCGGCATGCTCGACTATGCGCGGCGCCAGCTCGGCTCGGCGTCGGTCAAGCGAGGCAACGCGTACGCGCTCGGCCATGTCGACGCGATCCTGGAGCTGCCCTCCGACTCGAGCCATGACTTCATGATCGACGAGACGGTGCCGTTCTACCCGATCGCGCTGCACGGGTACGTTCCGTATTCGTTCGGTCCGGCCAACCTGCGCGACGACGACGTCCGGGAGTTCCTGAGGGCGATCGAGTACGGCGCCCTGCCCTCGTTTTTCGTCACGCATGACGATTCCCGCAAGCTGAAGGAGACGCCGTCGGACTTCCTGTACAGCAGCCGCTTCGACAAGTGGGAGGAGCGGATCGCCCAGGAGTACGCCCGCTTCGACGAGCTGGCCGGCGTGCTCGCGCTGCGCATCGTCGGGCATCAGAAGCTCGGTCCGGAGCGGTATGAGACGACCTACGAGGACGGCACGAGGGTCGTCGTCGACTATGCGGCAGGAGACTATGCCATCGAGAAAGGAGGGGGAGCATGAGCGAAGCCGCGCTCCGAAAAAGGCTGGCCCTGAAGCATGCCGCCCGGCGCTACGGCATCGGCCTGCTGTTCCTGCTGCCCTGGGCGATCGGCTTCTGCGCGTTCGTCGCGGTTCCGGTCGGCTGGTCGATGTTCTTGTCGCTGCACAAGGTCGCGGTCGTGCCGGGCGGGTTCAAGTACGACTGGACCGGATTCGGCAACTTCCGGGACGCCTTCGTGAAGGACAACGTCTTTCCGATCGAGCTCATCACCTACTTCCAGCAGATGCTGCTGATGGTTCCGGTCATCGTCATCTTCGCGCTGCTCATCTCGCTGCTGCTGAACCAGCGCTTTCCCGGACGCTTCCTCTATCGCGCGCTGTTCTTCCTGCCCGTCATCTTCGCGACCGGCCAAGTGCTCTCGGAGCTGTTCGTCCAGGGGGCGGGCGACATCCCATTCCTCGACCAGTACAACCTCGAGCCGCTCGTCCGCCGCTACGTCGGAGGCGAGCTGGGACGGACGGTCATGGAGGTGCTCGGACGGGTCGTGCTCATCCTGTGGTATTCCGGCGTGCAGATCCTGATCTTCATCGCGGGGTTCCAGACCGTGCCGGCCTCTATCTACGAGGCGGTCCGCATCGACGGAGCGTCGCCTTGGGACAGCTTCTGGAAGATCACCCTTCCGGCCAGCATGCCGTTCATCAGCCTCAACGCGCTGTACACGATCATCGACCTGTTCACGTTCCCGCTCAACCCGGTGCTGAAGCATATCCGCGAGAACATGTTCAAGGTCGAGACGGGCTACGGCTACGCCAGCGCGCTCGCCTGGATCTATTTCGCCTTCATCTTCGTCCTGATCGCCCTCGTGATGGGCTTCCTCGGCCGAAGCATGAACCAAAGGAGGAAACGCGCATGAGCGCCCATCCACCGCTGCGAAAGAGCGGCGCTCCGGCGAGGGGCGGCCTGCGGGGCAGGCGCGTCCAGAAAGCGCGGATGCTCGTGCTCGGGCGCAGCTTCTCCGACGGCCTGCTCGCCAAGGCAGTTATCTACGCGCTGCTCTCGATTGTCGCCTATCTGTACTTGCAGCCGCTGCTGTACATGGTCAGCACGACGCTCAAGGACATGAGCGACCTGCTCGACCCGACCGTCAAATGGATTCCCCGCCGCATCACCTGGGACAACCTGGCGAAGGCGGTCGAGGGGCTGCGTTACCCGGAGGCGCTGCGCAATACGGCGCTGATCGCGGTCAGCTGCTCGCTCGTGCAGGTCATCGTCTGCGCCATGACCGGCTATGCGCTCGCGCGGCTGGCCGTGCCGTTCAAGGGGCTGGTCACGGCTCTGATCATCCTGACGTTCCTCATCCCGCCGCAGGTCATCCTCATTCCGCTGTACGTCATCTTCAGCAAGCTCGGGCTGCTGAACACGATCTTCGTCTTCCTCGTGCCGGCGCTGTTCGGACAGGGGCTCAAGGCGGCGCTGTTCATCCTCATCTTCCGCCAGTTCTTCCATGCGCAGCCGGCCAGCCTGGAGGAGGCGGCGAAGCTGGACGGCGCCGGCACGCTGCGGCTGTTCTTCCGCATCATGCTGCCGCTGGCCCGCTCGGCTTGCCTCGTCGTGTTCCTGTTCTCGTTCATCTGGTACTGGAACATGTACTACGAGCCGTCGATGTTCCTCGCGCAGGGCTTCACGCCGCTGTCGATCCGCCTCGACAACCTCGAGGACGTGCTCAATCCGTCGCTGCTCGGCAATACGCATTTCATCACCAACCCCGTTACGGAAGGCACCAAGATGGCGGCGGCGTTCCTCATCATCCTGCCCCCGCTGCTGATCTTCATGGTGCTTCAGCGCTGGTTCGTCGCCGGCATCGAGCGAACGGGTCTCGTCGAGTAGCGGATACGCGGGCCGGCCATGCGCCGAGCCGCCTGGAGAGGGGGAATGCGCTCCGTCCGCCGCGGACGGCCGCCTGGCCCGGGGATCGCCGCAAGCGGCGCCCGGGAACGATCCATCATCATCATTACTATGGGGAGGAAACAACCATGAAAAGGACATCCACGATCAAATCCGCGCTCGGCACGGCGCTTGCCCTGTCGGTCATCCTGGCCGGCTGCAGCGGAGGAAACGGAGCGAACGCTCCCGCCGCCTCCGACAGCCCGGCGCCGAGCGCCGCTGCCGCCGAGCCGTCGCCGGGGGGAGGAGGCGGGGCCGGCGAGGAGCATGAGCCGGTCACCCTCCGCTTCATCTCCTGGAAGGATTCGTACAACGAGCTGTACGAGCTGTTCCATCAGAAGTACCCGTGGATCACGATCGAGCAGATTCCGGTCAACTCGCAGCCGATCCTGGAGATCATCGCGGCGCAGGAGGCGGCGGGGACGCCGGCCGACGTGACGGAGATCGACACCGACCTGATCACGTTCGAGCAGAACGGGCTGA
Organism: Paenibacillus sp. B01; assembly: GCF_009649995.1. NCBI lineage: Bacteria > Bacillati > Bacillota > Bacilli > Caryophanales > Paenibacillaceae > Paenibacillus > Paenibacillus sp. B01. The sequence goes on from NZ_CP045802.1 coordinate 2,094,815, forward strand.
TCGAGGACCTGGGACCCTACATCGACAAAAGCGACATCTTCAAAAACGCGACGTTCCCGGAAGGCTTTTTCGACACGATGACGTTCAAGAACAAAAAGCTCGCCGTACCGATGGTCGACGTGCCGATGTGGGTGCTCGTGAACAAGGACCTGCTCGCCAAGCACGGCGTCGACATGCCGGGCAACGACTGGACCTACGATGACTTCCGCGAGATCGCCAAGACGATCACCGATCCAGATGCGGGCGAGTACGGCGTGACGACCCAGCCGGAGATCCAAATGCGCCTGCTCAGCACGAAAGCGATCGCGGACGGCCATGCGGCCAACCTGCACTACATGAACGAGGATCTGACGCAGAGCCTGCTCAGCACGCCGGATGTCATGAACGACGCGAAGTGGCTGCGGGAGTTCGTCACCAAGGACGGCTCGATGCAGAGCGAGGCCGACGCGAACGCGACCGGCAACGTGACGAAGGAGTTCATCAACGGCAAGACCGGCTTTGCCATCGGCGGCGACTGGGTGCTGCCGACGTTGAAGGAGAAGGCTTCGTTCGAGTGGGACGTGCTGCCGTTTCCGAAAGGGAAGGTCAGCCAGCCCGGCTACTCCATCTATGGTCCGCTCGCGCTGCTGTCCGGCTCCAAGCACAAGGAGGAGGCGTTCCTCTGGCTCAGCTTCCAGTTCACGCCGGAGGCGCAAAAGTGGAAGATCGACCAGGGCGCGAACGCCTCGGTCGTCGATGCCGAGCTGACCGCATATTATGACCAGGCCCCGATTTGGGAGGGCAAGAACATCGAGGCGGTCAAGATGGCCCGCGAGAACGCGAAGGTCCAGCCCGGACTGACCGTGCCCGGCTGGAACGAGTACAACTACAACAATATCATGAACGATATCATCTTCGGCGACCGCGACATCAACGACCTGATTCCCGAGACCGAGGCCTGGAACAAAAAGACAGCGGAGCTGCGGGCCTCGCTTCAATAAACTGGACTGCCTTCCGGATGAAAAGGGGCTGACCGAGAGCCGAGTGCTTTCGGGCCGGCCCCTTTTTGGCGAGCATGGTCTAAGCCTTGGCCAAGATCGCCCTGCAAGAGCCAATATCCTCCCATTGCCCGATCCGCGGGGGAAGCTTATGATGAGGGGAAACGGCCCTTAAGATGTAAGCGCATACTTGATGGAGGGCGCTTGCGGAGCGGCCCAGGGGGGCATAAGGCGATGTCCGCGATCAAGCGCCGAATCGCGCTGGCGATGGCGGGCCTGCTGCTGCTGGCGGCGGGCCTTTTCTTTTATTGGATGAACGGCCGCGAGCCGGAAAGCAGGAACGCCGTTCCGAGCGAGCCGGAGGCGACGCTGAAGTTTTATTTCGGAGGGGACAAAAAAGCCGCAACCGACGAGGTGTGGGCGGCGGTCAGCGACTACGTGAAGGCGAAAGGGCTGAACGTGAAGTTCGACATCCAGTTCATCCCGTGGCCGGACATGCCCGGCAAGCTGCTGGTGATGGCGGCCGCTGGAGACCGCTGGGACCTCAACTTCGACTCCGACACCTCGTACCAGCAGATGGCCGCGCGCGGCTCCTACCTGCCGCTGAACGACCTGCTGCCGCGCTATGCTCCGAACCTGTACGCGAAGTACAAGGATCAGGGCACGCTCGGCTCCGCGACGGTGGACGGGGAGATCGTCGCGCTTCCGTGGACGGTCAAGATGAACCAGCGCTTCTATGCCGGCTGGCGCTCCGATCTGGCGCGGAAGGCGGGCATCTCGCGCGAGCCGGACTCGGTCCGGACGATCGAGGATGTCGACCGCCTGCTGCATGAGCTGCGGGAGGCTTATCCCGAGGCCAAGCTGACGCGCACCTCGCCGCTGCCGATCTACACGGTGAGGGAGGAATGGGTCGATCTCGGCTTCCACAACCTCGGCTTCTACCTCGGCGATTCGAACCGTACGGTGAGGGCCATCGAGGACCAGCCGTTTTATCTGGAGGCGGCGAGGATGAGCCGGAGATGGTATGAGGGCAACATCCTGAACCGCGACGCGCTCATCGACAAGGAGAGCGCCGCCGACCAATGGCGCGGCGGCAAGATGCTGTTCACGATCACGTCCCACGAGTGGGCGTTCGCCGCCGATCCCGGCTTCACCGATCCTTCGTATGCTCAGCAGATGTCGCTGCTCTATCCCGACAAGCGATACGTCAACCGCTCGCCCACGGCCAACGTCGTCGCGATCAACCGCAACTCGGAGCATGCCGACCGCGTGCTGCGCTTCCTTGACCTGCTGGAGACGGACCGGACGCTGTACGATCTCGTCATCTACGGCATCGAGGGCAAAACGTATTTGCTGGAGGGCGGCAAGGCGGTCTATCCGAGCCAGATGCAGTTCGCCACGAGCAACTACATGGACTGGGACGGCCAATGGGCATTCTGGAAGCCCGCCTTCATGCGGCCGACGGCGACGTACCCGCAAGGCTTCTGGGAAGAAGAGACCCGCTTCGCCGAGCTGCCGACGAACATCGACTCGCCGGTGGCGGGGCTGTTCTTCAGCGACGACCTCATTTTCTCGGAGCTGGCGAAGCGGGACCAGGCTTACGAGGAGCTCGGCAAGCGCATCGAATACGGCATGGCCGGCGATCCGGAGGAGGCAGTCCGGACGTATCGCGGCCGGCAGGATCGCGCCGGCAAGGCCCGCATCCTGGCCGACGTGCAGCGGCAGATCGACCGCTATCTCGAAGACCGAACGAACGGAGGGTGATCTCGCGTGCTGAGCGTGCTGATCGTAGACGACGAATATGAGATCCGGGAAGGGCTGCGCCGGCAGATCCCTTGGGAGGAATACGGCATGACGGAGGTGCTGGCGGCCGGAGACGGCGACGAGGCGCTGGAGCTCGCGGTGGCGCGCCGCCCCGATCTGATCGTGACCGACATCAAGATGAACCGCATGTCCGGCCTCGAGCTGCTGGACGCCCTGCGCTCCGTGCCGGATTATGAGTGGAAGGCGATCCTCGTCAGCGGCTACGACGACTTCGAGCTCGTCAAGCAGGGCATGCAGCTGCAGGCGATGGACTATATCCTCAAGCCGATCAGCAAGGACGAGCTTGGACGGATCGTGCGGCGGGCCGCCGATACGATCGCCGCCGAGCGGGCCGATCGGACGAGCCGCTCGCAGCTGAGCGATCAGATGCGGCTCGCCTTACCCAAGCTGCGCGACGAGGTGCTGCGGGAGCTCGCGGAGAGCGGCTACGACCCGTATCGGCAGACGCGCGTGCAGCATCGGCTTCAGGCGCTGCAGCTCGACTGGATGGAGCGGACGCCGCTCCTGATGCTGCTCGCGGAGGCGGATGACCTGAAGGCTGTTGCCGCCTCCAGCCGCTACCCGGGGGAAGCGGACTTGATCCGCTTCGGCATTGGCAATGTCGTCAGTCAGACGCTTGCCGAGGAGTATCCGGGCCAGACGGTGCTGTTTCCGGATTCGGACGGCCGCTGGGCGGCCTTGCTGGCCTGTCCCGACGACGGGCTGCCCGAGCGGGCGCTCGCCGTCGCCGAAGAATGCCTGCTGCGCATCCGGAGGTTCATCAAGGTCGGGGCCAGCCTATCGCTGTCGTCGGTTCCGCGCGACTGGGCGCATCTGCACCCGATCTATTCCGAATGCAGGGACTATTTGGACAAAAAGGCGGCTTACGGCGGCGGGCGGGTGTTCACGGAACGGTCCGAGGAAGAGGTCGAGGCGGAGGAGACGCTCTCGATCCAGGAGCCGTCCGATGCCGCCGACCTGCTGCGCTACGGCTCCGACGAGGACATCCATGCGGCTATGGAAGGCTTCTCGGCCATGGTCAAATCCTGGGAACGGGACGGACTCAAGGACATCCAGCAGGCCGTCTTCCATTGGCTGATGGACGTCTACCGGCTCGCGGCGGCAGCGGGCTGGAGCGACCGCTCCTGGGAAAAGGACCCGATCGCGCTGTGGGAGCGGCTGGAGCGCTACGACAACGTGCAGTCGCTGCGCGAGCATGCGGAGGAGGCGCTGCTGCGAGCGGCGCGCGACCTGCGGCGGACGTCGGCGCAGGCGAGCCAGATCGTGCAGGAGGCGGAGCGGATCATCCGCACCCGCTATGCGGACGGACTCACGCTGCAGGCTGTCGCGGACGAGGTTCACGTGACGCCCGTCTGGCTGAGCAAGCTGTTCAAGAAGGAAAAGGGGCGCACGTTCCTCGAGGAGCTGACCGAGACGAGGCTTGCCCGAGCCAAGGAGCTGCTCGCCGATGTCCGCTTCAAGATCTACCAGGTGTCCTATTCGGTCGGCTACAAGGACCCGGTGCATTTCACCAAGCTGTTCAAAAAGCAGCTCGGGCTGACGCCGAAGGAATACCGCCGCCAGAGAGGCATCCTGGATGATTAAGGGCTCGCTGAAGCTGGCCTCCTCGTTCCGCAATAAGATGATCTTCCTTTTTTTCGCGATCACGATCGTGCCGTTCCTGCTGTTTGCCTCCTATGCTTATACGAAGTCCGTGGAAGGCATCCAAAACGCCAACGCGACGTTCTCGATGGATTATTTGGAGCAGACGAAGCGCAACGTGGAGGCGTACCTGAACCAGCTCAACGATCAGGTGAACGACCTGATCGGCGACGGAGCGCTGCAGGCGATGCTGGCCGAGCCGCCGGACGAGGGAGGCGAGGAGGAGGCGGTCGCGGTTGACCTGCTCAATCTCGTCTATCAGCGGAAAAAGCAGATCGATGCGCTTCAGGTGCGGGTGTTTCCGTTGCCGACGGAAGCCTACCCGACCTATATGCGCACGCTTGGCGCGCCGGCCGGCGTGGAGCGGGAAGCGTGGTTCGGGCGCGCCAGGCTGGGCGTCGTGCCGACATGGCATCTGTCTCTCGGCAGCGGCCCCGGTTCGAGTCCGCTGCTCGTTTACGTCAAAACCTTTACCGGCCTGCATGACCGTACGCCGCGCGGCATCGTCGCGACCGATCTGTCCGAGAGCCATCTGAGCCGCTTTTTCTCGCCGACCAAGCGCTTGGAAGGACAGCGCTTTCTCTTGCTCGGAGAGCAGGGGGATATTCTGTTCGACTCGTCGCGCAGCGAATGGACCGGACAGCCGCTTCCCTCCGCCGAGCTGGAGCAGAGGCGCCAGGTGGAGACCGAGGGCGAGATGACGATTCCGCTGCATGGAGAGGATCAGCTCGCGACGTTCGTCAACATGGACAGCCTGCCGTGGACGCTGGTCAGCCTGACGCCGATGAAGGCGCTGACGAAGCCGGTGTCCGACCTGAACCGGCTGCTCGTCTTTTTCCTGGCCGCTTATCTCGTCTGCTCGGTCGGCGTCGTCGCCTATATCACCGTATCGTTCACGCAGCCGATCTTCCAGCTCGTCCGCCTCATGCGCAAGCTTGAGGACGGCGAATTCGGCCTGCACATCCCGCATCAAAGCCGCCAGGACGAAATCGGCTGGCTGTATCGCGGCTTCAACCGCATCCTGCGGCGGATCGAGTCGCTGATCGAGCAGTCCACGCTTGCCGAGCGCAACAAGAAAGAGCTGGAGTTCCAGGTGCTCAGCCATCAGATCAACCCGCACTTCCTGTACAATACGCTGGAATCGATCCGCTGGAAGGCGGAAAATCACGGCCAGACCGATATCGGGGAGATGGTGTCGGCGCTCGGCAACCTGCTGCGGCTCAGCCTCAATCAAGGCAAAGAGCTGACGACCGTCGGACGGGAGCTGGAGCAGGTCAAGGCGTATGTGCAGATCGAGCAGGCACGCCTGGGCCGGCCGCTGCGCGTAGCTTATTTCTTCGACGAGCGCATGCTGGAGCAGCCGCTCATCCGGCTGCTGCTGCAGCCGCTCGTCGAAAACGCGATCCAGCACAGCATCCGCGAGAACATCGACCGCGGCAAGGTGGTGCTGACCGGCAGGATGGACGGAGAGGACCTGCGAATCGAGATCGCCGACAACGGCCGAGGCATCCCGGATTCGGTGCTCCAGGCGCTGGCCAGCGAAGAGCCCGCACCGGCTCGCGGCCGCCGCACCGGCGTCGGGCTGCGCAACGTGAACGAGCGGCTGAAGCTGTATTTCGGACCGGACTACCGGCTGCAGATCGAGAGCGGGGAGCAGGGCACGCGCATCGTGATCCGCCACCCGGCTCTGCCTCCCGACGATGCGGGCGCAGAGCGGCCGGAAGGCGGGACAAGCCAAAACCGCCCTGCAAACGCCAAGGATGCCTCCTACCGGACGGACGAGACGGAAGGGTAAGATGGACCTATCACCCCCTTCGAGGAGGCACTCTGCCCATGAACCTGTACCTGCAAGCCAAAACCGGCCGCAAGACGGCAGGCAATCCGATCGTGACGTCCATCTACACCGCCGACCCTTCCGCCCATGCGTGGGGGGACGGTCGCCTCTATATCTATGCTTCGCATGACATGGACCCGGCCCGGGGCTGCGACCGAATGGACCGCTACCATGTGTTCTCCTCCGCCAATCTGGTCGACTGGACCGACGAGGGCGAGATTCTGCGCTCCGACGACGTCGCCTGGGGACGTCCGGAGGGCGGCTTCATGTGGGCGCCCGACGCCGCATTCAAGAACGGCGTCTATTATTTCTATTATCCGCATCCGAGCGGCACGGACTGGAACGGCACATGGAAGATCGGCGTGGCGACGAGCGCCGAGCCGGCGCGCGGATTCCAGGACCAGGGCTTCATGGATGGCCTCGGCGGCTTCGCCATGATCGACCCTTGCGTGTTCGAGGACGAGGATGGAAAGCATTACTTCTACTACGGAGGCGGAGGACGCTGCCAGGGCGGCGAGCTCGGGGAGGACATGATGTCCATCCGGGGCGGAATGACGGACATGGAAGGACTGGTGGACTTTCATGAGGCGGCCTGGGTATTCAAGCGCGGAGGTCTTTATTACCTGACGTACGCCGACAACCTGGAGGACAACAATCGCATGCGCTACGCCACAAGCGCCTCGCCGCTCGGACCGTGGACGTACCGGGGAATCTTCCTCGAGCCGACGGGCTGCTCCACGACGCACGGCTCGGTCGCCGAGTTCAAGGGCGAATGGTATTTGTTCTACCATAATCAAGCCGTCTCGGACCAAGGCAACCTGCGCAGCATGTGCATCGACCGGCTGGAATTCGAAGCGGACGGCTCGATCCGCACGGTCGAGCAGACCGCCGAGGGCGTGGCTCGCGTCGGCGATACGGCGGAGCCGGAGCGGCCGCGGCGGCTGTATCCGGCAGCGGATGCCCGCCTTGAAGGCGGGGCGCGCCTGGAGTCCGAAAGCTTTGGCGCGGCCGGCGGACTGGAGGCGACGGGCGCGGCAGCCGTGTTTGACGGCGTTGACGGCGGGCGCGGCGGCCGGGCAGCCGTACGGGTGATCTATGCGTCGTCCGAGCGTCTCGCCAAGCTGCGGCTGATCGTGAACGGCGAGGATTGGTCGCTGCTCAACGCCTTGTCCACAGGCGGGGCGGAGCGGTTCGAGGGCGAGACCGGCTTGACGGTGCCGCTGCGGCCAGGCGCGTCCAACGAGATTCGGCTGGAGGGCGGCTGCGGCGACATGCGGATCGCCGGACTGGCGGTGGAGCTGCTGGACGCCTAGGGCGCTGCGCTTGCGCGGCTCCGCGATTGCGGCCTTGCAGGCCCTTCCCTTTCAGGGGAGGGCTTGCTTGCGTTGCCGAGCGCCTTGGCACGGTACCGCCCCGGCGTCTCGCCCTCGATCTGCTTGAACACGCGGCTGAACGATGCGATGTCCCGATAGCCGACCATGCCGGCGATCGTGTCGAGCTTGTGCTCCGTCGCTCGCAGCAGCTCGCTGGCGGCGGCGATCCGCTGGCGCTGCACGAACCGATGGAACGTCTGGCCGGCATGGCGCCGGAACAGACGCTGAAAATGCCGCTCGCTCATGCCGGACCGCTCTGCCGCCTCATGCAGCGTGATCGGGCCGAGCGCCTGCTCGCGCACCTGCTCGATCGTCTCGGCGAACGCATGGATCGGAGAAGGCTCCTGTCCGGATCCGCCGCTCGCGTCCGCTTCCCGCAGCCGCAGCCACTCGATGAGCAGCAGCGTCAGCAGCGCGGACAGCATGGCGGGCGTGCCGGCGCGCGGCGAGGCATGCTCCTCGTGCAGCCGCTCGAACAGCGGCTCGAGCTTCAGGCGCGCGTCGCGGATATGGCCGGCCCCCGGCGGACCGGCCTCGATGTCCCGCCAGCGCTCCAGCAGGCGGAGCTCCGGCGAGGCGGCAGCGATCTCCTCCAGCAGCTCGGGCTGGAATACGACGTTGTACACGACGAGCCGCCGGCTTTTGTCCGCCGAGTAGGGACGGAACACATGGGACGCGCCGACCGGCAGCGCGTAGAAGTCGCCGCGTCCCGCCGGATGGGCGGTGCCGCCCAAATACTGGTAGCCGGTTCCTTCGGCCACATAGTTCAGCTCGATGAAGTCATGCTCGTGCAGGGCGGTCTCGAACCGCTCCTCGATCCGGTTGACGAAAATCCGGTACCCCGGACGGAACAGCTCGCTCGCTTTCATCGTAAGCCGGCTTCGCTTCATGCGCGGCCTCCTTTCGGCATCGGCAGCTATAGAATGGTCGATGGTTATGTCCATTTTACCATGGTTTTTCGTCCGGATCAGCTATGGGAGAGCGGCTGGCAGCGAGGTAAGCTGACGGTAGCAAGTAAGCGCTGCCTAAAAGGGGAGAGAATTCAATGGCCATCATCGACGTGCATGGATTGACCTGCAACAACCGCATCGACCCGCTCGGCATCGACGATCCGAGCCCGTCCTTCAGCTGGAAAATCAAATCGGAGCGCAGGGGCTGGCTGCAGCAGGCTTGGCGCATCCAGGTCGCGGCTGCGGCTGGAGGGGAGGAGTTCGCGGACAAGGACCTCGTCTGGGACAGCGGCCGCCAAGAGGGCGGCTCCACGCTGCATGCGCGGTGCGAAGGAGCGGCGCTGCAAGCCTGCACGGCTTATGTCTGGCGAGTCAAGGCTTGGGGAGTCGACGGCGAGGAGTCGCCGTGGAGCGAGCCGGCGCGCTTCGAGACCGCCCTGCTCGGCGATGCTCCGTGGAGCGGAGCGCGCTGGATCTCGCATCCGCTGCCGGCCGACGAGGAAGGCAAGGAGCCGGCCGCCTGCCTGCGCCGCGAGTTCCGGCTCGAGCGGCCGGTCGCCTCGGCCCGGATCTATGCGACGGCGCTCGGCATGTACCGGCTGCTCGTGAACGGCGAGCCGGCCGACGACGCCTGCCTGCATCCCGGCTGGACCAGCTACGCCAAGCGGCTGCAGTACCAGACGTACGATGTGACGAAAAAGCTCCGCTCGGGCGGCAACGCTCTCGGCATCCTGCTTGGCGACGGCTGGTACAAGGGGAGGATCGGCTGGGGCGAATGGCCGATCTACGGCCGCGAGCGCGCGGCGCTGGCGCTGCTGCGCATCCGGTATGCCGACGGCACCGAGGAGACGATCGGCACGGACGGCAGCTGGAAAGGGAGCGACGGCGCGATCCGCGCTTCGGAGATTTACGACGGAGAGCGCTATGACGCGAGGCGGGAAAAGAAAGGCTGGGCGCTGCCCGGCTACGACGACGCGGACTGGACGGCGGCCGCGCCGATCGAGCCTGCCGCCGGGCGGCTCGTCGCGCAGGAGAGCGAGCCGGTGCGCGTCGTCGATACGATCGTGCCGGTCTCGGTGCTGACGACGCCGAGCGGCGAGACAGTGCTGGACATGGGCCAGAACATGGTCGGCTGGGTCCGCTTCACCGTCCGCGGGAAAGCCGGAGCCGCCGTCACGCTGAGCCATGCCGAGGTGCTGGATGCGGCCGGCAATTTCTATACCGACAACCTGCGCTCCGCGAAGCAGCTGGTGACGTACATCTGCTCCGGCGAAGGGGAAGAGACGTTCGAGCCGAGCTTCACGTTCCAGGGCTTCCGCTACGTCAAGGTCGAGGGCGTCGCGCCGGAGCAGATTCCGGGCCGCTTCATCGGGTGCGTCATCACGAGCGATCTGCGGCCGGCAGGCCGGTTCCGCTGCTCCGATCCGCTCGTGAACAAGCTCGTCGACAATATCGTCTGGGGTCAGCTCGGCAACTTCGTCGACATCCCGACCGACTGCCCGCAGCGCGACGAGCGCCTCGGCTGGACCGGCGACGCGCAGGCGTTCGTGCGAGCGTCGACGTACAACCGCGACGTGCTGCCGTTTTTCGCCAAGTGGCTGCGCGATCTGGCGGCGGACCAGCTGCCGGACGGCGGCGTGCCGTTCGTCGTGCCGGATGTGCCGGGCGTCGGCGCGAGCTCGGCGGCTTGGGGAGACGCTGCCGTCATCGTTCCGTGGGTGCTGTACGAGCGCTACGGCGACAAGCGGGTGCTGGAGGAGCAGTACGCCAGCATGAAGGCTTGGGTCGAGTATATCCGCGCTCAAGGCGAGGACGAGTTCTTATGGAATACCGGCTTTCATTTCGGGGACTGGCTCGGTCTCGACGCCAAGGAGAACAGCTATGTCGGGGCGACGCCGCGCGATCTGATCGCGACCGCGTTTTACGCGCATGCCGCCGGCCTGCTCGCCAAGTCGGCCGCCGTCATCGGCAAGGCGGACGATGCCGCCGGATACGGCAAGCTGCGGGAGCAGGTCGAGTCTGCTTTCCGCAAGGAGTTCGTCACCCCGAGCGGCCGGCTCGCGGCGCCGACGCAGACCTCCTATGCGCTGGCGCTCATGTTCGACCTGCTGGAGCCCGGCCAGCGGCAGCAAGCGGCGGACCGGCTCGCCGCGCTCGTCGAGGAGAGCGGCCATCAGCTGACGACCGGGTTTGTCGGCACGCCTTACCTTTGCTATGTGCTGACCCGCTTCGGCCATGCCGAGCTGGCCTACCGCCTGCTGGAGCGCCGCGAATATCCGTCGTGGCTGTATCCGGTCACCAAGGGAGCGACGACGATCTGGGAGCATTGGGACGGCATCAAGCCGGACGGCAGCTTCTGGAGCCGGGACATGAACTCGTACAACCATTACGCCTACGGAGCGGTCGGCGACTGGCTGTTCGGCTCGGTGGCGGGCATCGACGCGGACGAAAGCGGACCGGGCTACCGGAGCATCCGCCTCCGCCCGGTGCCGGGCGGCACGCTTTCGTTCGCCGAAGCGGAGCTCGACTCGCCGTACGGTCCGATCCGCTCCGCCTGGTCGCGCCGGCCGGACGGCGGCTTCGCCTACGAGTTCGAGGTGCCGGCGGGCGCCACCGCGCGCGTGTGCTTGCCGGGCGCGGAGGAGGAAGGATCGACCGAATCCGGCCGGCCGGTGCGAGAGGCCGAGGGCGTATCGGAGGTCGTTCAAGCGGACGAAGGTCTGGAGCTTCGGCTCGGCTCCGGCACGTACCGCTTCGAGACGCGAGCCGCCGGCGCGCAGGCAGCCGTCTGAAACCAAGCCGCTTTTTCTTCGTAGAACGGGAAAAAGCGAGGAGGAATGATTTATGATCCGACGTCTGCTGGAACGGCTGCTCGGCTCGTCCCGTCATCGGAAGCCTTACGGCGGCTACAAGCGCTACAGCTCGAGCAGCGGCCGCAGGGGCTACAGCCATAAGCGCTACAGCTCCTCGGACCGCAAGTACGGGCATGGCCGCGGCCACGGCTACTACAAGGGCCGCAAGCATAGCTCAAGCTGAGGAGGCCGCCCGCCGATCGGCGATCCAAGAAGGCCGGCCCGAATCTCCGCGATGCGGGGGTTCGGGCCGGTCTTTTTGTCCGATCGGGCGGGCGGCGCCGGCTTGAGCGGCCGTTATCGTCCGCTGCGTTCAGCGAGCCGCGAGCATCCGGTCCAGCTCCTCCAGCAGCTCCGGCACGCCGCTTAGCGGCGGGCCATCGGAGCCGAGCAATCGGCGGAGCAGCCGGCGCGCCTGCGGGGTCAGCTCAAGCTCCTCTTCCCAGCCTCGCTCGGGAGCGCCGGGCGCGGGCTCGTAGGAGGAGTAAAGCAGGAACAGCAGCAGCTCGCCGAGATCATGCAGGTCGGAAGCCGGCTCGGCCGGAGCGCGGCGCCGGTCATGCTCGTCCGCGGAGGCGAGCGCGAGCGGAGGCTCGCCGATGCGGCGGGCGAGCCCGAAGTCGATGAGGGAGAGGCTGACTCCGCTGGCGAATCCGGCCCGCGCTGCGCTGTTTGGCGCTCCGAATTCGCTGCTGGATAATTTGGCCAATACATTCGGGATACGCACGTCCAGATGGACATAGCCGCTCTTGTGGACATGGCCGACGATCTCCGCTAGGCTGCGGACGAGCCGAAGCGCCTCCGCTTCGGAGAATGTCCGTCCCTGCTCGAAGATCCAATCCTCGAGCGTCACCCCCGCAGCCAGCTCGCTCGCGAGAAACAGCTGCCCCCGCTCCTCCAGCAGCGCGAGCGCGCGCGGAATAGCCGGATGGTCCAGCCGCTCCAGCATGCCGGCTTCCCGGCGGAGCAGCTCGCGGGCGGCCGCGCCTTTGCTCGGCTTGGCCTGCTTGAGAGCGGCCGGGCGGCCGCGCAGCAGGTCGGTGCAGCGATAGGTCAGGCCGTAGCTGCCGATGCCGAGCAGCTCGTCGATCCGATAGCGGCGGCCGACGATGACGCCGCCGCGCAGCGGACGGTCGAGCCAGTCGGCGAGCAGTCTTTTTCCTTGCAGAAGCAATCGGTTCATCGTACCTCCCGGCCATGCTGGAATGCTTTCTATACGTCTCTCAGCCGAAAAGGGTTCTGCCGTCCGCGAGGATCCGGTACAATGGAGGCAAGCAAAAGGAGGAATCGCCTATGTCGGAAAAATCGGAAGACGCTGTTTTGGAGCGGCTGCTGAAGCCGCTTCGCGAGGCGGTGGAGCGGAAATGGACGCCGGGAGCCGCGGCCGCCGTTCATGTCCGCGGAGCAAGCTGGAGCGTCGCGGTCGGGGCGACTTCGTCCGAGCCGGCGGACGCCCGGCCGGTCGGAGCGGATACGCTTTACGACTGCGCTTCGCTGACGAAAGTGGCCGCGACGCTGCCGCTGACGCTGCGGCTCGCGGCAGAGGGACGCCTCCGGCTGGACGAGCCGGCTAGCCGGCTGCTGCCGGAGCTCGCCGCCGGACCGTCCTGCGGCGTGACGATCCGCCAGCTGCTCGCCCACACCTCCGGGCTGCCGTCCAGCGAGAACCTGCACTCGCCGCCGGCGCCGCTGGCGGAGGCGCTCCGCCGGATCGCGGCCCGCGACCTGCGCGCGGAGCCGGGGACGTCGGCCGTCTATAGCGACATCGGCTTCCTGCTGCTCGGCGAGCTGGCCTCGCGGGCGGCCGGCCTGCCGCTGGACGAGGCGGTCCGGAGTCTCGTCTGGGAGCCGCTCGGAATGGAGCGGACCTCCTACGGCCTGCGCGCGGAGGAGCGGCCAGTATGCGCGCCGACCGAGCGCGATGCCGCGAGCGGCCGCTTCTGGCAAGGCGTCGTGCATGACGAGAACGCTCGCGCGCTCGGAGGCGTCGCTGGCCATGCGGGCATGTTCTCGACGGCGCAGGATCTGCTGCGCTATGCCGCGATGTGGCTGGGTGAGCCGCCGGCCGGAGCCGCTGCTTCCGGCGACGCATTGGCGAGCGCAGCTGCCGCGGCGGAGGTGCTGCCGGAGCCGATCCGCCGCGAGGCGCTGCGGCTGCAGACGTCCGGGCGGGACGAGGAGCGGCGCGGCCTCGGCTGGGTGCTGCGCGGCGACAAGGCGGACTGCTTCGGCTCGCTGGCGAGCGGCAGCGCGTTCGGCCATACCGGCTTCACCGGAACGAGCCTCATGGTCGATCCGGAGCGCGGCCTCGCCGTCGTGCTGCTGACGAACCGCGTCCATTTCGGGCGCGGCGTCGACCTCGGTCCGCTGCGGCGCGAGTTCCACGACGCCGCCTGCCGGCTCGCCGACGAGCTGCCCGGCTGAGCGTCGAAGCGCTTGCGCCGGCTCCGGAGCCGGCGCAAGCGCTCCGACGCCGATCCGCATCCGGCTCCACCCTTTATGCGGCGCTGGCGGCGCCTTCGTCCGAGCGTCCCGATCCGACTTTTTCGGAACCGTGCCGGTCGGGCGCTCTCGTCTTGCAGTCGCTATCCTAGGGAAAGGAAAGGAGGTCCATCGGCATGCTGGAAGCCTGGAACCTGGCGCTCGACGATCTGGAGGAACGCCTCTTCGCCGGCGAACAGATCGACCTGGCGCGGACGGCGCGGATCGCGCTCTGCTCGGAGCATCACTTCAAGCGCATGTTCTCTTACTTGTCGGGAGTCCCGCTTGCGGAGTACATCCGCCGCAGGCGGCTGACGCTGGCCGCGGATGAGCTGCGGCAGCGGGGGGCCAAGGTCATCGACGTCGCCGTCAAGCACGGCTATGCGTCGCCGGACGCCTTCGCGCGCGCGTTCCAGGCGCAGCACGGAGCGACGCCGAGCGAGGCGCGCTCGGGCGGCGTCCAGCTGAAGGCGTTTCCGAGGATGACCTTTCACTTGAGCTTGAGAGGCGGCATGGAGATGAAGGTGCGGATAGTTGAAAAAGGAGCGTTTCGGATCGTCGGCCTCGGCCGGCGGGTGCCGATTCAATTTGAAGGCGTCAATCCGGCGATTCAGGAGATGTGGGGCAGCTTGACTCCGGAAGGCGTCGCCGAGCTGAAGGCTCTCAGTGACGGCGAGCCGTCCGGACTCGTCAGCGCATCGACGAATTTTTCCGAGGAGCGCATGGAGGAGAAGGGCGAGCTCGACCATCATATCGGAGCGGCCACGACAAGGAGCGCGCCGGCAGGCTGGCAGACGCTGGAGGTGGCTTCGTCGACATGGGCGGTGTTCGAGGCGGTCGGTGCGTTCCCGGCCGCGCTGCAAAACGTCTGGGGACGGATCTACTCCGAGTGGTTCCCGTCCTCGGGCTATGAGCTTGTCCCGGGACCGGAGATGCTTTGGAACGAGTCCGCGGACACGTCCAAGCCGGACTATCGCAGCGAGATCTGGATCCCGGTGCGACGGCCGGCAGAGGCGCGGGGCTGAGCGGGCGGCGGGAAAGCCGCGCGGCTCGGCGGGAAGGCAAGGCGTAGGCATAGGCAGGCGGGCGAGGGGCAGCCGCTTTCCTTGTCGGCTATTCGGCCACTTGGCCCTCTTGCAGACGAAAAGAAGACCGGAGCGCCCGCTCCGGTCTTTTCGGCGATCCGCCGCCGTTTCGGCGATCCGCCGCCGTTTCGGCGATCCGCCGCCGTTTCGGCGATCCGCCGCCGTTTCGGCGGCCTAGCCGAGGAATTTTCGGATCATGTTCATCTTCTCGGGCGTGTACGGCGGGAACGTGAGGCTGCTCGCGAACCGGAAGCTGCGGCGCACGACGCTCTTGCGGTGGGAGAACAGCTCGAAGCTGTGCCGCCCGTGATACGCCCCGATGCCGGAAGGTCCGACGCCGCCGAAGGGCAGCTCCGGGTTGATCAGATGCATCATCGTGTCGTTCACGGTGCCGCCGCCGAACGAGCAGCGCGCGATGACCTTCTCCACGGCTTCGTCGTCCTTGGTGAAAAGATACAGCGCCAGTGGCTTCGGCTTGCCGTTCACGAGGCGGATCGCCTCGTCGACGCTGTCGATGCCGATGATTGGCAGCACCGGTCCGAACAGCTCTTCCTCCATCGCCGCCGAGTGGTGGAAGTCTGCGTTCAGCACAGTCGGCTCGATGTACAGCGTCGCGCGGTCGATCCTGCCGCCGAAGACGATGCTCTCGCGATCGCGCTCCAGGATGTCCGCCAGCCGGTCGAACTGGCGCTCGTTCACGATCCGGCCGAACTCGGCGCGGGACGGATCGTCGCCGTAGAAGTCGCGGACCGCCTCGCGCATCTGGCGGATTAGCTCCTCCTTGATCTCCTTTTCGGCGAGAATGTAGTCCGGAGCGACGCAGGTCTGGCCGGCGTTCATCAGCTTGCCCCACATGATGCGCCGGGCGGAGATCTTCAGATCCGCGGTGCGGTCGACGATGACCGGGCTCTTGCCGCCGAGCTCCAGCGTGACCGGCACGAGATTTTTGGCCGCGGCCTGCATGACGATGCGTCCGACCGGCACGCTGCCGGTGAAGAAGATGTAGTCGAACGGCGACTCGATCAGCGCCGTCGTCGTCTCACGCTCGCCCTCCACGACCCGGACGAAGCCCGGCTCGAACGTAACGGCGATCATGTCGCGGATGACGGCGGAGACATGGGGCGTGTTCTCGGACGGCTTGAGCACGGCGCAGTTGCCGGCCGCGATGGCGCCGACGAGCGGCTCCACGAGCAGCTGGATCGGATAGTTGAACGGCCCGATGATGAGCGCGGTGCCGTACGGCTCGCGGTAGATGCGGCTGCGGGCGGGGAACTGGAACAGCTTGCTCCCGGTCCGCTCCGGCTTCGCCCAGCGGCGCAGCTTTTTGGCGGTGTCCTTGATGCTGGCGAGCGTGAAGCCGATTTCGCTCATATATGCTTCGGCAGGGCCTTTGTGCAGATCCTTGAACACGGCATCGAGCAACGGCTGCTCGAACTTGCGGAGCGCGGCGGCGAGCCGATGCAACTGCTCGATTCGCCAGTCGATCGGGCGGGTGGCGCCAGTATCGAAAAAGCGCTTGTGCTCGGCGAGCATCGCCGCGACCTCGGCAGGGGTGACGGGCTTCATGATCGTTCCTCCTTGTCGGATGGGGTGTCGGATGCGTTGGGGGATCGAGCTGGCGGAACGGATGCGCCGCCGGCTCCGGGAGCCAGGCATTCGCGCTCGACCGTCTCCAGCAGCTCGCGCAGCAGGGCGGCAGGCTCTTCGAGCCGCAGCGAGTAGATCCGCTGCGTGCCCTGCTGCTCGCAGGCGAGCAGGCCGGCTTGCAGCAGCAGCTTGAGATGATGGGACACGGCGGGCCGGCTCAAGCTGAGCCGCGCGGTCAGATCGCTTACGGACAGCGGGCCGTTTTCGTGGAGATGCAGCAGGATGTCCTGCCGATGCGGATCGGACAGCGTCTGGAACACCGGCAGGCACTGGCGGAACAGCTGAATGGCGAGCTTGCCCATGGCAGAGCCTCCTTAAGGTAGAGAAAGTCAGGCTTATACGTTGATGCGTTTAAACTCTTCGACCATTTTAGTATAGCGGATGGCTGACGGAGTCGCTACTCTCCGCCTGAAGTGCAGGGGAGCCGCTCTTACGAGCGGCTGAAAAGGAGTCTGACCGGGGGAGTTGCGCGGAAAAACCGAGTTGCTGAGCTATACGTGATGGGCACGGTGCGCTTGAAGGAGCGGCGGGGCGCTCTACGCGCGGAAAAACTGTGCGTAGCCAGCGCAGGAGTCGCGACGCGGCGCCCTACGCGCGGAAAAACTGTGCGTAGCTGGCCCAGGAGTCGCGACGCGGCGCCCTACGCGCGGAAAAACTGTGCGTAGCCAGTGAAGCCGACGCGACGCGGCGCTCTACGCGCGGAAAAACTGTGCGTAGCCGGAGCAGGAGTCGCGACGCGGCGCTCTACGTGCGGAAAAACTGTGCGTAGCCGGAGCAGGAGTCGCGACGCGGCGCCCTACGCGCGGAAAAACTGTGCGTAGCCAGCGAAGCCGACGCGACGCGGCGCTCTACGCGTGGAAAAACCGTGCGTAGCCAGCGCAGGAGTCGCGACGCGGCGCTACACGCGTGGAAAAACCGTGCGTAGCTGGCCCAGGAGTCGCGACGCGGCGCCCTACGCGCGGAAAAACTGTGCGTAGCCAGTGAAGCCGACACGACGCGGCGCTCTACGCGCGGAAAAACTGTGCGTAGCCGGAGCAGGAGTCGCGACGCGGCGCCCTACGCGCGGAAAAACTGTGCGTAGCCAGCGAAGGCGACGCGACGCGGCGCTCTACGCGCGGAAAAACTGTGCGTAGCCGGAGCAGGAGTCGCGACGCGGCGCCCTACGCGCGGAAAAACTGTGCGTAGCCAGCGAAGCCGACGCGACGCGGCGCTCTACGCGCGGAAAACCTTGCGAGATGTACATACGAAAAGAGAGCGGCTACAAAGTCCGCTCTCTTCAGGGCATTTACTAGATGGTGTGGGGCGTTCAGCAGGAGCGGAGGGGACGGAAACCTCTTGGAGAAGCGGGAGCGGTTCCCTTGAAGGCCGGATTCCTTCCGTTTCGGGAAGGGAGATCAGAGGAATCTGGGCTTCAGCGGAATCGGAAAGAGGTTCCGTACCCGGAGCGCAGCCAGCGGCCAGCCGAACTGGAATTGCCGTACCCGGAGCGCAGCAGCGGCCAGCCGAACTGGAATTGTCGTACCCGGAGCGCAGCAGCTTCAGCTCCGGACTAGGAAGTCGTCCGCCGAAGCAGCAGGTAGACGAAGTAAGGCGCGCCGATGAAAGCGGCGACGACGCCGGCGGGCACGCCGTTCGGGTCCGCTAGATTGCGGCCGATCGTGTCGGCGGCGAGCAGCAGCCAGCCTCCGATCAGCATCGCGATCGGCAGCGACAGCTGGTTGCGCGGGCCGACGAGCGCCTTGGCGATATGCGGCGCCATGAGCCCGATGAAGCTGATGCCGCCTGTCACGGAGACGGAGGAGGCGGCGAGCGCGACGGCCGCGATGAGCAGCCAGATGCGCTCCTTCTGCACCGGCAGGCCGATGCCGACGGCGACCGGCTCGCTCAGCTCAAGCAGGTTGAGCTGGTTCGCTTTGTACAGCGTGAACGGGATGAGCAGCAGCAGCCACGGCAGCAGCGCCCAGATGAACACCCAATCGGTGCCCCAGATGCTGCCGGACAGCCATTTGGCGATGAAGTCGACCTTCTCGCGGTCGGAGACCGAGGAGATGACGACCGTCATGATGCCGGAGATGGACAGCGAGAAGCCGACGCCGATGAGCACGAGCCGGACCGGATTCAGTCCTTCGCCCTTGCGATACGAGAACAGGTAGATGAAAAAAGCGGTCAGCATCGCGCTGGCGAAGGCGACCAGCGTGAGCAGATAGACGAAGCTGCCCGGCTCAATCGGGGCGAACAGGAAAAATACGGCGACGCCGAGGCCGGCGCCGGTGTTGATGCCGATGATGCCCGGATCGGCAAGGTCGTTGCGCGTCACCCGCTGCAGGATCGCGCCGGAGAGGGCGAGGCCGACGCCGGCCAGGAAGGTGATGGCGATGCGCGGCAGGCGGATCGAGAAGAGCACGAACTCCTCCTTGCGCGAGCCGTCGCCGAACAGGACGGGCAGCACCCGTTTGATGCCGAGATTGGAATAGCCCCAGCTGGCGCTGACGAGCATCGTGACGGCGACGAGCAGCAGCAGGACGATCAGCGCGATGCGCTGCCGCCGGCGCGCGAGCGATTCGATCATCGGAACGCGCCTCCTTTCCGATTGACGATCCAGAGGAAGAACGGCAGGCCGAGCATGGCGACGATCGCCGTGAGCGACGTCTCATACGGCGAGTTGACCGTGCGCGCGAACGTATCGGCGAGCAGCAGCAGCGCGGCTCCGCCGACAGCCGACACCGGCAGCACGAAGCGGTAGTCCGGACCGACGATCGCGCGCGCGACATGCGGCACGAGCAGTCCGACGAAGGCCATATTGCCGACGAGCGCCACCGCGGCGCCGGTGAGCAGCACGACGACGACGAACAGCAGCGTCTTCGCGAGCGCGGTATTTTGGCCGAGGCCGGTCGAGACTTCCTCGCTCATGCTGAGCACGGTGAGCTGGCGGGATAGGAGCAGCGCCCCCAGGATGCCGGCTCCGATGAACGGCGTGACGAGGGCGAGCTGCTTCCAGGTCGTGCCGATGACGCCGCCGGCGTTCCACAGGTTGACCTGCTGCGAGATCTTGAAGTGCAGGCTGACCGCGTCGGAGGCTGCGAACAGCAGCGCGGAGATCGCGGCGCCGGCGAGCACGATGCGCAGCGGCGAGAAGCGGTTGCTGCGGGAGGCGCTGATGCCGAAGACGAGCAGAGCGGCGGCCGTCGAGCCGATGAAGCAGCCGATCATGATGCCGATGTAGCCGATGTTCGGAAACAGCGCGATCGTCAGCGCGAGCATCAGGTTCGCTCCGGCCGTCAGGCCGAGCAGGCCGGGATCGGCGAGCGGATTGCGCGTCATGCCCTGCATGACCGCGCCGGCTACGGCGAGCGCGGAGCCGACCGCCATGGCGGCCAGCTCGCGCGGCAGGCGCAGCTCGCGGATGGTGAGGACGGCCTTTTCCGAGGAGGAAGTGAACAGGGCCATCAGCACGTCGCGGAAGCTGGTGTCGGCCGCGCCGAAGGTGAGGGCGAAGAAGAAGCAAAAGGCGAGAGCGACGAGCGAGGCCGCGAGCTTCCAGCCGAAATAAGCGCCTCTTCGCCGGGACAATGGTTGCTGCATGGGGGAACCTCCTTGATCGATCGTCCGGCGGTTCGAGCCGGTCGGCTAAACAGCGAAAGGAACCCTTGAACGAGCAAGAGTTCCAGTCGGATCATCCTTGGTCAGTTGCCGAGGAAATGGGATTTGAAGAAGTCGAGCTGGTAGTCGAGCGTGATCGGATCGTTGAAGTAGAACTCCTTGGCGTTCGCTTCGAACACTTGGCCGTTCTTCACCGCCGGGATGTTCTTGTACGACTCCGTCTGCTGGAACGCGTTCTCCTGGTCGAGGTATTTGCTGATGATCAGGTAGTCACCGGCATATTCCGGAAGCACTTCGGCGGAAAGGGCGTAGTACCCGTCCTGAAGCGCCATCTCCTTGACCTTCTCCGGCATGTTCAGCTTCATCGCCTGATAAAGGACCTCGGTGCCGCGGCCCCAGTTGTCGCCGAACACGTACAGCTGCTTGTCGTAGCTCTCGATGACGGAAACCGTCTTGTCGCCGATCTTGGCGCGGATCTGCTCGCCGGCCTCTGCGGCGCGAGCCTTGAAGTCGTCGATCCATGCCTGGGCTTCCTTCTCCTTGTTCAGCAGCTTGCCGATCTCCAGCTGCTGCGTCAGGTAGTCGACCTTGCCGTAGGTGTAGGTCACGGTAGGGGCGATTTCCTTGAGCTTGTCGAGGTTTTTGGTGGTGGACAAGCCGATGATCAGATCGGGATCGAGCTCGATGATCTTCTCGATGTTCTCCTCGCTGATCTCCTCGACGCCGGCCAGATGGTCCTGGTAGCGCGGATTCATCTTGGACCAGCTGTCGACGCCGACGAGCGGCACGCCGAGAGCCATGACATTGCCCGCATAAGAGGCGACGACGATGACGCGCTGCGGGTTCGCCGGCACTTCGATCGGTCCGTTCTCGGACTCGTATGTAATCGTTCCTTCCGTCGCGGCTGCGGAGCCGTTCGCATTCGCCGCAGCGGCATTTTCAGCTCCGGCGGCGCCTTCGTTCGTGCCGGCGTTGGAGCTTTTCTGACCGCCGCATGCAGTCAAGAGAAGGAGGAGCGACAGGATGAGCGGCAGGCATATCTTTTTCAACGATGATCTCTCCCTAAATGAATGATAATGATTATCAATGACGTTCTTCACTATAGAGCTGTCCGCGGGATCTGTCAAGCCTGGAGTCGAAGATGGCGCGAGAAAACCGCCTTGCCGAAGCGGGCGTTGCCAAGGGAGAAAAAAGACGGTAAAGTAAATGAGAATGATAATCAATGGAGCGGGGGGAACCGGATTGAACGGGAATCGCGAAGGTCGGGAAACCGAGGAGCTGTTCGATACGACCATTATCGGCGGAGGGCCGGCCGGGCTCTATTCCGCCTTTTATAGCGGACTGAGAGGGCTGCGGACCAAGATCGTCGAGTATCAGCCTCGCTTGGGAGGCAAGATCCACATCTACCCGGAAAAGATCATCTGGGATGTCGGCGGGCTGACGCCCGTGCCAGGCGCGCAGCTGATCGAGCAGCTCGTGCAGCAGGGGCTGACTTTCGATCCGGAGGTCGTGCTCGGGGAGAAGATCGAGCGCATCGTGAAGGACGAGGAAGGAATCTTTCTGCTCGAAGGGTCTTCGGGCCGGATCCACCGCTCGCGCACGGTCATCGTGGCCGTCGGCGGCGGCATCCTCAATCCGCAGCGGCTGCAGATCGAGGGAGCGGACCGCTTCGAGGTGTCGAACCTCCACTATACGGTCAAGTCGCTCAAGCAGTTCAAGGACAAGGTCGTGCTCGTCTCCGGCGGGGGCAACTCGGCCGTCGACTGGGCCAACGAGCTGGTCGCCGTCGCCCGCCAGGTGTACGTCGTGCACCGCAAGGAATCGCTCACCGGCCATGAGGCCAAGGTCGCCCAGCTGCTCGGCAGCTCGGCGAAATGCCTGTTCCAGACGTCGATCACGCGCTTGCTTGCGGAGCCCGGATCGGACCGCATCGGCAAGGTCGAGCTGACCCATATCGCAACGGGCGAGATCGCGGAGGTGGAGGTCGAGGAGGTCGTCATCAACCACGGCTACGAGCGCGACAGCTCGCTGCTCGACAACAGCCCGCTGGACCTCAAGCGCATCGACAGCTTCTACATCGCGGGCAACGGCAGCGGCGAGTCCTCGGTGCCGGGGCTTTACGCCGCGGGAGACATCCTCATGCAGGAAGGCAAGCTCCATCTCATCGCCGGCACGTTCCAGGACGCGGCCAACGCCGTCAACCGGGCCAAGATGCATCTGAATCCCGATGCCGACAGCTACGCCATGGTTTCCTCGCACAACGACGTGTTCAGCAGCCGCAACAAAGAAATCGTCAAGCAGCTGCTGAACAGCTGAACGCCGCTTCGCCGTCATCAAGGCCGTCCGCATCCGCATGCGGACGGCCTTTTTCGCGCGCTTCTACTCTGCGATAAGTCGATAGCGACTTCCTGCTCCTTCCTTTGTTTAACGCTCCGTTGACGATTCGACCGGCTGGTTTTAATCGTCCTTCCGTAGACTTGAGCCACTCGAATGCAAGCGGGACTTCGGAGGAGGAAGACAGAATGCGCATTTTCAGGGGAAGCGGCTGGTCGGACATGCAGACGAGGCTGATCGCGAGCTTCGCGATCGTCTCGCTGCTGCTGGTCGGCCTCGCCGTCTATCAATTCGAGCGGATCAGCCAGGTCCGCAGCTCGATGACCGAGCAGAAGCGGGAGATGGACAAGCGGCTGTCGACCGCGAAGATCAGCCAGTTCCTGCAGGAGCTGGATCGTTTGGAGGGCGAGCTGAAGCGGGAGAACGACGCGGAGCGCATCGAGCCGTTCCGCACGGTCCATCAGGCGATGGAGACGGAGCTGAGTCGGCTGGACTTCTCCGGCAGCACCGCCGCGCAGGAGGATCTCGAGGCGCTGCGGACGAAGTCCGGCCATTACGCCGGCGAGGTGGAGAAGATGGCCGCGCTGCTCCTGGATGAAAATGCCGATCCGCTGGAGCTGCTGGAGCAGATGGATCTGCTCCATACCCGCACCGCCGCGGAAAACGTGACGATGCTCGACATCAGCAGCCGGCTGAGCGCGGCCGCCGACCGCAATGCGGGCGCCGCCCAGGCGCTCTCGTTCGAGCGGCTGCAGGACACGCTGACGATGTCGGGCGCTGCCGCGCTGGCGGTCATCACGCTTACCGTGGTCGTCGCGTTCCTGCTCGTCCGCTCGTTCCGCGCGAGCGTCGGACAGCTGGAGCGGGCCGTCGGAAGGCTCGCCGAGGGCGATCTGCGGGAGCGGATCGGCTCCTCGCGGACGGACGAGCTCGGCCGGCTGAGCCGTCAGTTCGACGTGATGGTCGACCGGGTGCACGGAATGCTGCAGCGGAGCCGCGCCGTGGCCGCTTCGCTGGAGAGCCGGTCGGGCGCATTCCGTGTGTCCGCCGACGTGACGGCAGCGGCGAACGAGGAGATCCTGCGCTCGATCCGGGACATCGCCGCCGGCGCGGAGAGCCAGAGCGAGCTGTCCGAGGAGACGAGCCGGCTGATGGACGGGCTGGGCGCGGATGTGGAGGCGATCGCGGGCCTGGCCGACGGGATGCTGAAGCTGCGCGGCACGGCGGAGGGCGATACGCGGCGCGGACAGGAGACGGTCGGCCGGCTGCGGGAGACGTCGCGGCAGACCGAGGAGAGCATCGCCTGCATGTTTGAGGAGCTGGAGCGGCTGAGCGGATTCTCGAGCCAAATCTCCGGCATTACGAAGTCGATGATCGAGCTTTCTTCGCAGACGCATGTGCTGGCGCTGAACGCCTCCATCGAAGCGGCGCAGGCGGGGGCGTACGGCAAGGGATTTGCCGTCATCGCCGAGGAGGTCAGGCGGCTGTCGAACCAGACGAAGGAGTCGACGACGGTCATCGGAGGGCTGATCGGCCGGCTGCAGCAGGGCATGGAGCAATTCCGCTCCTCGATGGAAGGCAGCCGCAGCCTGCTCCTGGAGCAGCAGGAGCAGGTCGCGGCGACGCTCGGCAGCTTCGAGGCGATCGGCGGGTCGATGACCCGCATCAGCAAGAGCATCGACGAGGTGCATGCCCAGGTGGACCGCACGCGCGACGCTTGCGGCGGACTTCGGCAGCTCGCCGCCCAGGTGTCGGGCATCGCCGATAGCGCGGCCGCGGCGGCGCAGCAGGTGCTCGCGTCGGGCACGATGCAGGACGAGGAGATCCGCCGGATGGCCCGCCAGGCGGCGGACGTGCATGAGCTGTCGGAGCGGCTGGCGGCGGATATCCGCCTATTCCTGCTGCGCGAGGAGGAGGGCGAGGAGGCGAAGCCTGACGGAGGGCGGGCTCGGCCGGACGGAGACGGCGAAGCGGCGGCATGAGCGCAGGCAGGGAGCGGACCCCGCCGCTGACGGATAAGGCGTGCGCGGGCCCGCGCACGCTCCGGCTTGGCCGGACGCTCCATCCGCCGGTTCCTTGCAGCTCGCGGCAAACCTAAAAGCAGCCCGTTCCTGGCTCCCAGGACGGGCTGCTTCTTCTTAAGCTCCGACCGCGCTCAGCGGGCCGAAGGAATCTCGACGATGGGATCGGCGCCGGGCGCCGCTCAGCGCGCCGAGGGGATGTCGACGATAGGATCGGCGCCGGGCGCCGCTCAGCGCGCCGACGGGATGTCGA
Organism: Paenibacillus sp. B01; assembly: GCF_009649995.1. Lineage (NCBI taxonomy): Bacteria > Bacillati > Bacillota > Bacilli > Caryophanales > Paenibacillaceae > Paenibacillus > Paenibacillus sp. B01. Next base: position 2,119,687 of record NZ_CP045802.1, read on the forward strand.
CGATAGAATCGGCGCCGGGCAACGCTCAGCGGGCCGACGGGATGTCGACGATGGGATCGGCGCCGGGCAACGCTCAGCGGGCCGACGGGATGTCGACGATGGGATCGGCGTCCTGCTCGTAGTCGACGCCGGCCGTTTCAAAGCCGAACAGCTGGAAAAACTCCTTGCGGTAGCCTTCGAGATCGGTCCGCTCGTCGATGTTGGAGCTGTCGACCTCGGCCCAGATGCGCGCGACCTCGTCCTGCACGTCTGCGCGCAGCTCCCAGTCGTCGATGCGAATGCGGCCCTTCTCGTCGAGCGGGGTGCCGCCATCCGCATACAGCAGCTCGAACAGGCGCGCCGTCTGCTGGATCGTATTCTCGTGCAGGCCTTTGTCCTTCATGACCTTGTACAGCGCCGACACGTACAGCGGCACGACCGGGATCGCCGAGCTGGACTGGGTGACGAGCGCCTTGCTCACGCTGACGTAGGCGCGTCCGCCGAGCGGAGCGAGCTGCCGCTGGAGCTCCAGCGCGGTCGCCTCGAGATCGTCCTTGGCCTTGCCGATCGTGCCTTCCCGGTAGATCGCCTGCGTAATCGAGGAGCCGATGTAGGAGTAGGCGATCGTGACGGCGCCTTCGGCGAGCACGCCGGCCTGCTGCAGGCGGGTGATCCAGCGCTGCCAGTCGGCGCCGCCCATGACGGCGACCGTCTGCCGGATGTCGTCGTCCTCGGCCGGCTCGATCGTCACCTCGCTCACTTCGCCGGTGTGGAAGTTGACGGTCTTGTTCGTATACGGATCGCCGATCGGCTTGAGCGTGGAGGAGAACGTCTCTCCGGTGTCGGGATCGGTGCGGCGCGGAGCGGCTACGCTGTAGACGACGAGGTCGACCTGGCCGAGCTCCTCGCGGATCGTCTCGATGACCTTGTCCTTGGTCTCGTCGGCGAAGGCGTCGCCCGTGACGCTGATGGACGTCAGGCCGGCCTCGGCGGCCTCGCGCTCGAAGGCGGCGGAGTTGTACCAGCCGGGAGATGCGGTGCGCTTGTCCGTCGCGGCGGACGGACGGAAGACGCCGACGGTCGCCGCGCCGGCGCCGAAAGCGAGGGCGATGCGGGCGGACAGGCCGTAGCCGGTCGACGCGCCAAGCACGAGGGCGCGCTTGGGTCCTTCCAAGCGGGGCTGCTGCTGTATGTACTCGATCTGCTCGCGGACCTGGCGCGCGCAGCCTTCCGGATGCGCGGTCGTGCAGATGAAGCCGCGTGTTCTCGGTTTGATGATCATGATCAGGCATCCTTTCTCCTAGCGGCGGGATCGAATGGTTCGGAAGCGGCGGATGCCGGCATCCGACTTTCATTGTAAGGGATTCAGGGGAAAAGGGAAACCTTGCGGACGCGCCTGATGGAGAAGCGGAGGGAGGGGCAAGCTACCGGATGCGGCGCGGCGGCCCTGCGGGGACCGCCGGATCAAGCCCGCGGAAGGAGGCGGATGGAAAATGGCCAAAGGCGGCAAGATCAGCCTCGACAGCAAGCAGCAGTCGCTGGCGCAGCGGTCCAAGGAAGCGGAAAATCGGGCCGCTGCCGGCAGCGACGAGAACCGCAATCAGAAGGGACATGTTCCGAACCAGCCCTCGACCGGTTAAAATGGAGGCAGGACGGGCCTAGGCCCCGGACGCTCGGCCGGATGCCGGCCGATAGATCCGGAGGGCAGCGGGGTATAGAGGTAGATACCCCGGGCGGCTTGGCGGCCGGCCCGAAGCGAAAGGATGAGAGCGATGGAGAGCAGGCGGACGGAGACGGACAGGACGATCATCACGGGAGCGGGCTCCGGCATCGGCCGGGCGCTCGCTCAAGCCTATGCCGGCAAAGGGGACGAGGTGCTGCTCGTCGACCGCAGCCGCGAAGGGCTGGAGCAGACGCTGCGGCTGATCGAGGCGGCAGGCGGAAAAGCGCAGGTCCATGAGGCGGATCTGAGCCGCCCGGAAGCAGTGAAGGAGCTGTTCGGGCGCGTCCGGGAAAGCTGGGGCGCGGCCGACGTGCTGGTGAACAACGCCGGCATCAGCGCCTTCAAGCCCCTCTGGGAGCTGGAGGTGGAGGAATGGGACGTCGTGCTGGATACGAATCTGCGCGGCACGTTCCTGTGCAGCCGCGAGGCGGCCGTTCTGATGCGGGAGAAGGGCGTGCGGGGACGGATCGTGAACATCGCCTCGACGCGGGCGTTCATGTCCGAGCCCGACTCGGAAGCGTACGCGGCGTCCAAGGGCGGCATCCTCGCGCTGACGCATGCGCTCGCGCTCTCGCTTGCTCCGCACGGCATCCGGGTCAACTCGGTCAGCCCCGGCTGGATCGAGACCGGCGACACGGCCAAGCTGAGCGTCCGCGACCATGAGCAGCATCCGTCCGGCCGCGTCGGACGTCCGGACGACATCGCCCGCGCCTGCTTCTATCTGACCGATTCGGCCAACGATTTCGTCACCGGCGAGAACATTACGGTCGACGGCGGCATGACGCGCAAGATGATCTATGCCGAATAGGCTCGGCTCTTCGCCGAGTCCGCGGCCTGGCCGCATCATTCAAAAGCCTTCCCGCCCGGCGCTGCCGGAGCGGGAAGGCTTTTTGAATTGAAGCCTGCCGGCCTCGCTTTTGGATATTCCTGCCGATAGAGGGATAATCTAACCCCAAAAGGAGGGGATCGCATGCAGGCCGCGAACCAGATCGGCCGCTTGCCGGCCGTGTTCATTCTCGTGCTGTCGGTCGGACTCGTCAATCACGTCCTGATCTTGCCCATTATCCTTCGTGTCGCCGGCCGCGACAGCTGGATCAGTCCGCTGCTCGCCTGCGTGCTCGGCGTCCTGTGGATATGCCTGCCTGTCTACGGCACGATGAAGCGGCTGCGCGAGCCGTTCTGGTCGGCGGCGGAGCGGACGCTCGGCAAGGCCGGCTCATGGGCGCTGAAGCTGCCGGTGCTTGTCGTGCTGCTGGCAACCGCATTCAATTCGCTCATCGACACCATTTCCTGGAGCAAGTCGACCTATCTGCCGGCTACGCCCAATTTCATGTTCGCGATCTGCCTGCTCGGCGTCTCGCTTTATGCCGTCTCCAAAGGGCTGCGGACGATCGCTTTCGCCTCATGCGTCCTGCTGCCGTTCGTCGTCTTGTTCGGAGACTTCGTCATGGGAGCGAACATGCCGCATAAGGACTACCAGTTCCTCAAGCCGTTCCTCGTGCAGGGATTCACCCCGGTGTGGCACGGGGCGCTGCTTGCGGGCTGCTCTCTCGTCGAGATCTACATCCTCGTGCTGTATCAGCACCATATCCGGCAGAAGTTCGCCTTGTGGCAGCTCCTCCTGCTCATGGTGGCGCTCGTGCTGCTGACGATGGGGCCGCTGCTTGGAGCGATCACGCAGTTCGGGCCGACCGAGGCGGCCAAGATGCGCTATCCGGCCTTCTCGCAGTGGCGACTTGTCCAGATCGGCAAGTACATCGAGCATCTCGACTTCTTCGCGGTCTACCAGTGGCTGTCCGGGTCGCTCATCCGCATCGCGATCAGCCTCTATCTCGTCCAGGAGCTGCTCGGGATCCGGCGGCCCAAGGCGAAGGCGGCGTACGGCTGGCTGCTGTTCGCAGCGCTGACCCCGCTGGCCCAGCTGGTCACGGACCATATGATTCCGTATCGCGAGCTGATGGTGTATTATTTCCCGGCATCCGGACTGCTGCTGCTGCTGGTCAGCCTGGGCAGCTGGCTCGTGGCGGCGCTGGCGCGAAGCAGCCGTTCGAAGCCGGCTGGCGGAAGCAAAGGAGGACAGACATGACCCAACAAGGAAAATCGGGCAGCCGGTCGGCGTTCTCGATCGGCCGCGCGCGCGGCAGCGGCCAGGACCGGTCCCGGGAGCGGGACGGCGTCCGGCGCCGCCGCTGGACGAAGGAAGAGCTGCTGGACAAGCTGGAAGGCTGCGGCGACGTCGAGATGCTGGATTCGGGGCTGATGACCGAGCAAGGCGGGCAGAAGGATGTCGTGCTGCTGTATTGTCCGAACCTCATCGACTCCACGCTGTTCCAGCTGTCCGTGCTGAGCGAGCTCAGGCAGCATGGCGGCCGGATCGTAGCCGGCTCGGACACGAAGCTGCTCCATTTCGATCCGGCGGACGAAGTCCAGAACCTGTTCGAGGCTCTGTTCAGCGGAGCGGTGCTTATCCTCGCCGGCGAGGGAGAGGAGCAGCGGATCTACCTGTCGGACATCGCCAACCTGTCGGTCCGGCAGCCTGACGAGTCGGTCATGGAAGTATCGCTCAAAGGGCCGCGCGACGGCTTTGTCGAGAACATCCAGCAGAACATCAGCCTCGTGCGCCGGCGGCTGAAGACGCCGGACCTGCAGATCGACCTGCTGACGGCGGGAAGCGAGTCCCGCACGCAGATCGCGCTTCTGTTCATGGCGAGCCTCGCCGAGCCGGCGATCGTCGAGAGCGCGCGGCGCAGGCTGGAGAACATCGCCGATTCGGTCGTCTCCATCGAGAGCAGCACGCAGATCGAGGCGCTTGTCTCCGACGGCAAGGGAAAGATGTTCCCGCTCGTCCACTACAGCGGACGCCCTGACTTCGTCGCCTCGTCGCTGATGGCCGGGCGCATCGCGATCCTCGTCGACGGCAATCCTGCCTGCGTCATCGCGCCGGCGGATCTCGCCTTCCTCCTCAAGTCGCCCGAAGACCTGCACATGCCGTACTTCTATGTCTCCCTGGAGCGGACGCTGCGCTTCATCGGGCTGTTCCTCAGCCTGTTCGCTCCCGGCTTCTGGATCGCGCTCTGCTCGTTCAACACGGACCAGATCCCGTTCAACCTGCTGGCGACGATCTCCACTTCGCGCAGCGGACTGCCGTTCTCGAGCACGATGGAAATGTTCCTCATGCTGACGATGTTCGAGCTGTTCCGCGAGGCTGGGGTGCGGCTGCCGCGGGCGGTCGGGCAGACCGTGTCGGTCGTCGGCGGGCTGATCGTCGGCAACGCGGCGATCGAAGCCGGCCTCACGTCGCCGACGATGCTCGTCGTCGCCGCCGTCACCGCCGTCGCGACGTTCTCGCTCGTCAACCAGACGCTGAACGGGACGGTCACGGTGCTGCGTTACGCCGTGCTCGCCGCGGCCTCCGTGCTCGGCATGTTCGGCTTTTTCATCAGCCTGCTGGCGATCGTCGTCCATGTGTGCTCGCTGGAGTCGTTCGGCCGCCCCTACATGGCTCCGCTCGCGACGATGGAATTCAAGAACATGCTGCCGAGCTTCCTGCAGCTGCCGTGGAAGAAGCGCAGGCTGCAAGGCGGAGGCGGAAGCCATGACTAGCCGGCGCGCCTCCCGCGCCGCCTGGCTCCGGCTCGTCGCGGCGCTGCTGCCGGCGCTGCTGCTTCAGGGATGCTGGGACGAGATCGACATGACCGATCAAGGGTACGTGTCGGCGCTCGGAGTCGACTACGTCGACGGCCAGTATGTCGTCTACACGCAGCTGATCCAGTTCAAGGCGATCGCCAAGCAGAAAGGCGCGGGTCCCGGCAACGGCAACGTATGGGTGGGAACCGCCAAAGGAAAGACGCTGCTGACCGCGATGGGCAACCTGCAGCGGACGAGCCAGTTCGTCCTCAATATGGAGCACCTGAAGGCGATGATCGTCCACGAGCGGGCGCTGCCGCTGATGAGCGACATTCTCGACGCGAACAACCGCCAGCGGGCTTCCCGCTATACGACGCTCGTCTTCGGCACGCGGGGGCCGATCGCCGAGCTGCTCCAGACGGAATCGTTCTTCGGCTCCTCGCCGCTGCTCAGCGTGCTGTACAACCCGAGCAGCCAGTACGCGCAGAGCAGCTATATCCGGCCGATCAGCATGCAGGAGCTCGTCCGCTTCCTCGACGAGGAAGGCTTCACGGCGATGCTTCCTTCCCTGAAGCTCGACAAAGGCAATTGGCTGCAGTCCGACCGGGAGCTGAAGGTGCAGGCGTACGACGGGCTGTTCGCATTCAACCACCGCAAGTTCAAGCGGTTCCTGCCGCTGGAAGACACGGAGGGCTTCCGCTGGATCGATCCTTCCTTCCTGCAGTATGTGGTGAATACGAAATCGGAAGAGGACGGGGGAGACGGGGACAAGCAGGGCCAGCCGAACGCGAGCGTAAGCATCAACCGCTCCCGGCCGCGCGTCAGCATGGACGTATCCGATGGGGAACCGCATTTCAGGATGGAGGTGAGCTTGAAGGGCCATGTCGTCGAGCTGGACGGCAATCTGGACGAGCAGGAGATCACGCGGCAAGTGGAGGAGGCGATCCGAAGCGAGATCATGGACACGTTCCGCAAAGGCTGCGCCGCCGGAGTGGACGTGCTGCTGCTTGGAGAGAAGCTGTACCGCGACCAGTATCACGTCTGGAAGCAGCTCAACAGCGGGCGGGAATGGATTCCGAAGCCCGGCCAGCTCGAGGCGGTAGTGAAGCTGGAGCTCATCCACACGGGCAAATTCAACCTCAGCTGACCTGCGGCGTGCAGGCGGACAAACAGTCCGCAGGACAAGACGGCGCATAAACTGTTCTATCGAACCCGATAGAGGAGGAATGCGCCATGAAAGACGGACTGGCCGTGCCGCTCGCCGCCGTCATCGGCTCGATCGTCAGCTTTGCCTTCGGCATCTGGCACGAGTCGCTGACGCTGCTGCTCGTCTGCATGGCGGTGGACTATATCACCGGAATCTCCGCTTCGCTCAAGGAGCGGCGGGGGCTGAGCAGCATCGTCGGCTCCTGGGGACTCGCGCGCAAAGGACTGACGCTGCTCATCATTCTGATCGCGCATCGGATCGACGAGCTGCTCGGCGGCGGAAGCGCGGTGATGGGCGCCGCGATCTATTTCTACATCGGCAACGAGCTGCTGTCCATCGTGGAGAACTGCGGACGCATCGGGCTGCCGCTGCCGGAAAAGCTGCGGTCGGCAATCGAAATCTTTCGCCGCAAGGACGACTGAACGACACGGAATGTTCAATGAATTGTCAAAATCTCGCCCTCGATGTCCGCATGGAAGCGGTTGAAGCTTGTGATGGACCCCCTTTATTCGTTATAGTAAGAAATAGCTATGGACAAAACTGGATTCTCATCAATGCACAAAGGGGAGCAAGAACCTCATGAAATGGATTATGTCAATTCTGCTCGTCATTACCGCTGGCGTCGGCATCTACATGCTTACGCTCGGCCTGCCGGAAGGACCGAAGGACGAGACGGCGGATCTGCCTGAAGGCGTGGAGCTGCTCAAGGTGACCGCCTCCAACGATTTTGTCTTCGACAAGCAGGAATACGTCGTCAAAGCCGGCCAGAAGTACAAGCTGGTGCTGCATAACAAGAGCGGCATCCACGGACTCGGCATCGAGGAGCTCGGCATCGACCTTCAAGGCGATACGATGGAGCAGGAAGTGACCTTCGACAAGCCCGGCCGTTATGAAATGCACTGCTCGGTCATGTGCGGCATCGGCCATGCCGACATGAAATCGACGCTCGTCGTCGAATAATCCGCACCGCGCCGCCGGATCAAGCGCTCCCTTCGGGGGGCGCTTTTTTTTGCGCGCTTCGTGCGCCATCGCCGATGTAACCAGCGGTTCACGCTCCGTTCATACGCCGTCCCTAAGCTGAATGCATCGAGACAAGGAGGCGATGAAGGATGTTTTTGGCGCTTCGGGAAATGAGGCATGCGAAGCTGAGGTACGCGCTGATGGCGGCGATATTGATTCTGGTGTCCTTTCTCGTGCTGTTCGTGACGGGGCTGGCCAAAGGACTGAGCTACGCGAACGCGTCCTCGGTCGTCAACATGCCGGCGGACGCATTTCTGCTGTCGGCGGATGCCGAGCATCGGCTGGCGCGCTCGGAGCTGGCCGCCCCGCAGGCGGAGCGGATTCGCGAGCTGGCTGGGGAAGGCAAGTCGGAGGCGCTCGGCGTGCGGATGGCTGCGGTCGAGGTCGACGGAGCCGGCAAGGCCGACGCGGCGGTGCTCGCCGTCGATCCGGAGGGCTGGCTCGCTCCGCCGGTGGTAGAGGGCGCTGCGCTTGCGCCGGGCGATACGGGCAAGGCCATGGCGGACGCGCAGCTGAAGGCTGCGGGGGCGCGCATCGGCGGGGTGCTGACCGATACGGCCAGCGGACGGAGCTGGGAAATCGTCGGCTTCACGCAGGACGAATCGTTCAGCCATACGCCGGCGCTGTTCGTCAGTCCGGCCGAATGGGCGGAGCTGGCTCGGCCGGTCCTCGGCGGAGCTGCCAGCGGCGGCGGCGAGCCGGCGGGCTCGGCGCCGTACAATGCGATCGCCTTGCAGGGCGACGCGCAGCGGCTGGAGGCGATCGCGGCAGAGCTGCCGGACACGGCGCTGCTGAGCAAGCGCCAGGTGATCGAGGCGATCCCAGGCTACTCGGCGGAGCAAGGCTCGCTGTCGATGATGATCGCGTTCCTCTATGTCATCTCGGCGTTTGTGCTGGCGGTGTTCTTTTATGTCATGACGCTCCAGAAGCTCGGCCAGTTCGGCATCCTCAAGGCGATCGGCGCCGGCACCGGTTATCTGGCGCGCAGCGTCGCGGGGCAGGTGCTGCTGCTGGCGGCGGCGAGCCTGGCCGCGAGCCTGCTGCTGATCGCGGGCTTTTGCGCCGTGCTGCCGGCCTCGCTGCCGTTCCGGCTGGACGAGATGACGCTGCTCGCCACCTGCGGCTTGTTCCTGGCGACATCGGCCGCCGGCTCGCTCGTATCGATCGTCAAAGTAGCCCGCGCCGATGCGCTGGAAGCGATAGGGAGGACAACGGCATGAACAGGACGAAGGCGAAGCTCGTGCTGGACGGAATCACGCATGCGTTCACGGACGGGGAGAAGGAAAGGACGATTTTGGACGGGCTGTCACTCGAGGTGGGGGAGGGCGAGCTGGTCGCGGTGACCGGGCCGTCCGGCTCCGGCAAGAGCACGTTCCTGTCGATCGCGGGGGCGCTGCTGTCGCCGGACGGCGGCGAGGTGCGCATCGACGGGCAGCCGCTGTCCGGCATGGACGCGATGCGGCTCGCGCAGCTGCGTCTCGGCAAGCTCGGCTTCATCTTTCAATCGGCGAACCTGATCCCTTACTTGAAGGTGGAGGAGCAGCTGCTGCTCGTCGCCAGGCTTGCCGGCATGCCGCGGGCGGAGGCGGCGGCGCGCTCGCGGGAGCTGCTGGAGCGGCTCGGCCTCGGCGGCTGGCGCAAGGCGTATCCGGAGCGGCTGTCGGGAGGGGAGAAGCAACGGGCGGCGATCGCCCGGGCCTGGATGAACGGGCCCGAGGTCATCCTCGCGGACGAGCCGACGGCGAGCCTCGACGCGCCGCGCGGCGCGGATGTCATGGAGATGCTGCGCGCAGAGGTGAAGGCGCGCAGCAAGGCGGGCGTCGTCGTGACGCATGACGAGCGGGTGCTCTCGTTTTGCGACCGGGTGCTCGTGCTGGACGCGGGCAGGCTGAAGCCGGCCTGACGGCGGCGGAAACGGCGGCAGCCCGGCGGCGCGCTCCTCTTTTAGAGGAGGAGCTTCGCTGCCGGGCTGCTTCGCGCGCGGAGCGCGGCGTCCATGGGGGGGGGCCGCCGATGCGGCTTCAGACGCGCCTGCGCCTGCGGCCAGCCGCGATCAGCCGATCGCAGGCATAGCCGATGACGGCGTAGCACAGCACCGTCAAGGCGTACATGACGATGACCGGCGTCTTGTGGATGTCGTAGAACACGTCGGATATCCAGGCGACCGGACTGAACATGAAGAAGAACACATTATGGGGGTCGTAGCCCGTCGAGCTGAACAGGCACAGGATCAGGCCGAGGGCAGTCGCAGCAAGCGTGACCGGATAGCGCATATGGGCAAAGCTCCCTTCCGCCGGCATTGCCGAATCGTACGGCTTGCGTTATTATGGGTCAAAAGGGCGCCGGACATGCAGACGGCGGACAAGGCCCTTCCGCCTGCGGGCACAACTGGATTGGAGGATACGCGGCAATGTTGACTCATATCGTCTTTTTCCGCCTGAAGGACCGCTCTCCCGAGAGCGTCGAGGCCACGGCGGCCGTCCTGCGCGCCATGGAGGGCAAGATCGAGGTTCTCCGCCATCTGGAGGTCGGCAAGGACGTCGTCCACTCGGAGCGCTCCTACGACATCGCGCTCGTGACGAAGTTCGACTCTCTCGAGGCGCTGGGCGAGTATCAGGTCCATCCGGTCCATCAGGATGTCATCCGCCATATGAACGAGGCGCGGGAATCGTCTGTCGCCGTCGATTACGAATCCTAAGCGGAGCCGGGGAGGAAGCATTCATTCATGGAAGAGCAGCAGTCGCTCGGGGAAGACTTCTATATGATGATCACCTATCTTTTTGTCGTCGTCATCAGCAGCGTCATCATGATCGTCTGGCTGAAGCGTCGCGGCAAAAAGAAGAAATAAGCATTCACGGAGGCGCTTCATGTATTATGTGAACGTGCAGGACATCCGGCTGCGGCTGGATGGAATACCGGAGCTGGCGGACGCGCTCGACGAGCTCGCGGCATCCTGGAACGGCTCGACGCTCCACGGACTCGCGCAGGAGCGGCTGCTCCACCTGGCGATCGAGACGGTGACCGACGTCGGCAGCTGCCTGATCGACGGCTACATCATGCGCGAGGCGAGCAGCTACAGCGACATCATCGAGATCATCGGCGGCGAAGAGGTGCTGGACGCGGAGCTGGCCGAGCGGCTCAAGCAGTTGACGGCGCTGCGCCGTCCGCTCGTGCAGGAGTTTTTCAGCTGGCCGCGCGGCGAGCGGCATCCGTTCACGGCGGAGCTCGCCGGCTGGCTGCGGCAGTTCAATGAGCAGGTCGAAGCGTATTTGCAAAAAGAGCAGTAGCGGCATCCAGCCGCATCGGCGTCCTGCGGGACCGCCGATGCGGCTTTTTTTCGCAGGATCGGGCGGGCCCTTCTTTTACGGGCAGCCCGATTTTTTTGTGTCACTCGGCGCCTATGCCGCATCTACTGAAAGCAGGAACTGGGCTCCCGCCCGGTCCGGCAACAGATGCAGCGGGAGGCGAGGCTGGATGGAATGGTGGTATGCGGGCTGCGCGGCGCTGCTATGCCTGTCGACGGCCGCGGCCGCGTGGCAGGCGCGGGCGCTGATGCGGCGGCTGGCCGAGACGGCGGCGGAGCTGGAGCGGGCTTCGTCGCAGGCGCTTGGCGAAACGGCGCAGCTGGCCGGCGAGCTGCGCGGGCTCGTGGGCAGGGCGGAGCAGGCGGCCGTCCTGGCCGGACGGCAGCTCGAGAGGCTGGCTCCGCTGGCGGAAGCGGCCGGTTCGCTGCAGGCAGCGGCGGATACGGCCGGATCGGCTGCCCGGCGAATCGCCGAGCAGGCGGTCGGCACCGCAGAAGCGGCGGCGGCTAGAGCCCGCTCGGCGGCCGGAAAGTACCGGCCGCAGCTCGAGGAAGCGATCGCCATCGCCGATGCCGCGCTCGAGGGCTGGATGTACGTGCGCTCGGCGGCTTCCCGATTCAGATCGCCTGCATGTTCCGGCGGGGAACAAGGGAACCCTAATGACGAAAGGAGAGATTGACATGGTCAAATGGCAAACGAAGAAACGCGGCGGGGGCTTCCTGCTCGGAGCTCTGGCCGGAGGCGTCATCGGCTCGGTGACCGCGCTGCTGTTCGCGCCGAAGTCCGGCAGCGAGCTGCGGAGCGACATCGGCGAGCGCGCGGCTCGCGCCGCCGACAAGGCGGGCGAGATCGGCTCGCGGATCGGCAGCTCGGCGGCCGAAGCGGCGCGGCACACGGCCGATAGCGCCGCCGTGCTGAAGGAGAAGGCGATCCACACGGCCGATCATCTGGCTTCCGGCATCAAGTTCTGGGAGCGCAAGACGGAGGAGCCGATCGTCTCCATCGCCTCGACGAGCGCTGATTCGTCCGCAGTTGAAGCGGCCGATTCGATCGAGGAGCTGACCGACGGACTGCAGGCGACGGAGCTTTGGAGCGAAGAAGAAGCCGAAGCCGAAACCGACGAAGACATCAAGATCTGAGCGAGCGCGGGAGCGGAGCCGGACCGGAAGCCTTCCGGCTCCGGCTGCTGTCGTTTCGGGAGGCGGCGGAGCTTCGTCTTTGCCGGCGGCAGCATGCGCGATAATGAATGGTTGGAGCATGCAGGATAGCGAATGGTTGGAGCATGAGCCATATCTCACGGTTGGAGCTTCGCTCTCGCGCCAGGCGGGTCGTGTTGCCCGGCAGCGGCGGTCCAGGCTAGTCCGAGCGGCCGGAATAGCGGGAAGGCGGCATGCCGTACGCGCGCCGGAACATCCGCTGAAAATACGAAACCTCCCCATAGCCGAGATAATCGGCTATTTCTTCTATCGTCAGAAGCGATTCCGACAGCATGTACACGGCCGTCCGCATGCGCTGGGCATGGACGTACCCGCTGATCGTCTGCCCGGTTCCCCGGCGGAACAGCGTGGCGGCGTAATTGGGCGTGCGTCCGATGCAGCGTCCGAGGTCTTCCTTGGTGATCTTCTCCCGATAGTTGTCCTGGATAAAGGCTTTCATCCGCTCCAGATGGCGCGCAGCGACAGCCGCAGGCCGCCCGGCCCGCGCCTCGCGGCTCCAGAGCGCGGCGATCTCGAGTGCGATGCCTTCGCCGCGCACCCGGTAGCCGGGCTCGCGGTCGCCGTCTTCCTCAAGCAGCGTCCGCAGCCGGCCCATCATCCAATCGAGCCGCTGCGTCCGCAGCGAGGCTCCTTCCGCGGGCAAGCCGAGCTCCCGCAAGGAGGGACTGCCCGCCTCGATGCCAAGCACGAACAGCTCCTGCATCCTGCCGTTCCCCGCTTGAAGCGAGGGGCGCGAGCCTGGCGGCGCATAGGCGATATCGCCGCGCTTCAGCTCCAGCTCCTTTCCGCCAGCGTCCAATCGCAAGGACAGGCTTCCGTACGCCACCAGCAGCAGCAGACCGATGCCGGAGCCTGCCGCCAGCGTCATGCCCTCCAGCTTCCCTTGCAGCCTTCTGATCGTCCACTCCATCTTGCCGCCTCCACTTCTCGTCCTAAAAATCGTACTATAGGTTTTTTATTATACTATAGGATGTCGAATCTTGGCGAAGAGAGAGGTACAATAGGGGCAGAAGATGAGGAGGCTATCGCTGTGACTCTACGCAAAACGAAAATCGTCTGTACGCTCGGCCCCGCGAGCGAATCGCCGGAAGTGCTCGTCCAACTGATGGAGGCCGGCATGAACGTAGCGCGCATCAACATGGCGCACGGAGAACTGGAGGATCATGCCGCGCGCATCCGCGCCGTGCGGGAGGCATCGCAAGCATCCGGCGCCGTCGTGCCGGTGCTGATGGACATCAAAGGCCCTGAGGTGCGGATCGGCAAGCTGAAGGAGCCTTATGTGACGCTCGTTCCCGGCGGAGAGCTGACGCTTACGACCGTCGAGCTCGAAGGCGACGCTTCGCGCATCTCGGTCAACTATGCCGGATTGCCGGAGGATGTGTCCGAAGGCAGCACGATCCTGATCGACGACGGCCTGATCGAGCTGTCCGTGCTGGAATCCGGCGGCACGGACATCCGCTGCCGCATCGTCAGCGGCGGCGCGCTCAAGCCGCGCAAGGGCGTCAACCTGCCCGGCGTTCGCACCCGCCTGCCGGGCGTGACGGAGCGCGACGTGAAGCATATCCATTTCGGCATCCGCGAGCAGGTCGACATCATCGCCGCCTCGTTCGTCCGCAAGGCCGAGGACATCATGGAGATCCGCCAAATTCTCGAGGAGCATGGGGCGGGCCACATCCAGATCATCTCCAAGATCGAGAACGACGAGGGCGTCGAGAACCTCGACGCGATCATCGAGGTGTCGGACGGCATCATGGTCGCGCGCGGCGATCTCGGCGTCGAGATTCCGGTCGAGGACGTGCCGGCGCTGCAGGAAGAGATGATCCACAAATGCAATCTGGCCGGCAAGCCGGTCATCGTCGCGACCCATATGCTGGAGTCGATGCAAGTCAACCCGCGGCCGACGCGCGCCGAGGTGAGCGACGTCGCGAACGCCGTCATCCAGGGCACGGACTGCATCATGCTGTCCGGCGAGACGGCGGCGGGCAAGTATCCGGTCGAGTCGGTGCGCCGCATGGCGTCGATCGCCGCCAAGACCGAATCGCTCGCCGATCACCGCCTGCAGTTCCGCACGCGCCAGGTGCTGCATGCGACGACGACGACCGAGGTGATCAGCCAAGCGGCGGTCGGATCCTCGCTTGACCTCGACGCCAAGGCGATCCTGACGCCGACGGAATCGGGCTTCACGGCCCGCATGGTGTCCAAGTACCGTCCAAAAGCTCCGATCATCGCGATCACGCCGGAGCCGACGACGATCGCCAAGCTATGCCTGCTGCGCGGCGTCATCCCGGTGCTCGGCGAGCGCGCCGAGTCGACCGACGCGATGTTCGAGTCGGCCGTCGACGGCGGACGCAAGACGGGCCTGCTGCAGGACGGCGACTTCGTCGTCATCTCCAGCGGCGTGCCGGTCGGCAAGGCCGGCGCCACGAACCTGATCAAAATCATGCAAGTGTAAGCCGGCCGCTCCGCTACCGGCTACCCTTGCAGCGCAAGCTGGAAAGCCCTTTTCGACGGATGCGAGCCTTCGTGGCAAGCGGATGTCGGGAAGGGCTTTTTGGCATGGCGGCAGCGCTGCCGCAGCGTGGACCGATTGCCGGGGACGAACAGCCCGCTGGGGGATCCGGATGGGAGAATTGGCCGCTGCGCGAGCCGTATGCAAGGGACGAACATACGCTTCGCGAAACGAGTGCAAGCCCCTGGGGACGAAGAGGCCGCTGCGCGAGCCGAGCCTTTCTCCGATTCCACTGGAAGCCGGATGCCCGGATTGCCCGACCTCCTAGGCGGAAGCCATCCGTCTTCCAAGAGGACCGCTGCCGCTTCTCCGAAAGGCATCGTCTCGCTCCGCTTGCCTTGTCCCTGCGTCGCCTCCTCCCCATTTTTTGGGAGAGTGGGCCGTCCCCCGCATACCTGGGAAACGGCAGCTCGCTCGGCACGCGGCCGAACCGGTCGGAGATGCGCGGAAAAACCGAGTAACTCGGGCAAGCAGGAGCCGAACCGGTCGGAGATGCGCGGAAAAACCGAGTAACTCGGGCAAGCAGGGGCCGAACTGGTCGGAGATGCGCGGAAAAACCGAGTAACTCAGGCAAGCAGGGGCCGAACTGGTCGGAGATACGCGGAAAAACCGAGTAACTCAGGCAAGCAGGGGCCGAACTGGTCGGAGATGCGCGGAAAAACCGAGTAACTCAGGCAAGCAGGAGCCGAACCGGTCGGAGATGCGAGGTCAAATCAAGTAACTCCGGTAGGCAGGCGTGTCGGTTGGAGCCTGAAAGACGGGCTGGCGAGCCGCTGCAACCCGATTTATTCGGGTTAGAGCCTGAAAGACGGGCTGGCGAGCCGCTGTAAGCCGATTTATTCGGGTTAGAGCCTGAAAGACGGGCTGGCGAGCCGCTGTAAGCCGATTTATTCGGGTTAGAGCCTGAAAGACGGGCTGGCGAGCCGCTGCAACCCGATTTATTCGGGTTGGAGCCTGAAAGACGGGCTAGTGAGCCGCTGTAAGCCGATTTATTCGGGTTAGGGCAGAGAGACGAGCTTGCGGGCAGCTAGAACCCGATTTTCCCGGGGGTTCAGCTCGTTATAGAAGCTTTCGAGGGTTCCGGAGAATGCGATCAAAGAAATCCTGGTTACATGGAGATCGGAACGAGTCTTTACGAAGCGAAGCGGGGGCGGGTTCGGCATCAGCTTCTAACCGATTGTATCGGTGATAGGGCTAGCCGGTGATGAGCGAAGGCAGCGAACCTATCGTCGAAACCAGAGAGCGAAGCGGGACGGGGAGCTCGTGGAGAAGCGGCAGCGGTTCCCTTGGAGGCCGGATTGCACCCCTGCTGGGGAATGGGATCAAAGGAATTTGGGCTCCAGGGAGATCGGAACGAGTCCCCGCCCCGCGAAGCGGATACGGGTTCCAGCTTGGTCTTCCGCTCGCAACCAGGAGCGAAGCGGAAGCAGGTTCGCGGTTGAACATCCGCTCCGCGATCCGTCCTCAGGTTCCCGCAACGCTCACCGCCCTGCGAAGCGTTACCAGGTCGCAACTCCCCGCTCCGCGAACCGTCCGCAGGTCCCCGCCCCGCTCCCCGCCCCGCGAACCGTCCTCAGGCTCCGGCCTCACTCCAGCCCCTGCCGGTAAGCGGTAGGCGACAAGCCGAAGCTGCGCCGGAAATGGCGGGAGAAGTAGAGCGGGTCCGCGTAGCCGCACGAAGAAGCGATCTGCTCGACCGACAAGTCGGTGGCGAGCAGGTCCTTGGCCCGGCTCATCCGCAGCTCGCCCAGGTACTGCATCGGCGAAAGGCCGGTGAACGCGCGGAACAGCTTGGACAGATGGGTGCGGTGGTAGCCGAGGCGGCGGGCCAGCTCCTGGATCGAGACGGGCTCCGCATAATGGGTCTGCAGCCAGCGGACCGCCTGATCGACCTGGCGCCTCGCCGCGTCGGTGGAGCGGGCGGGCGTCCGCATGCGCTCCGGCTGGAACCGCGCGAGCTCGCAGAGCAGCAGCCGCAGCCAGCCGGCCGCCTCCAGGTCGGACAAGGCGGCGCTGCTGCCGCCGGCTAGCGCGTCGCGCAGCCGGCCGTACAGCTGCGGCGCGTCGCCGCAGCCTCGTCCCGCCAGCACCGGGCTCGCCGGATCCAGTCCCGCCGCAGCCAGCAAGGGCCGCACGGCATAGCCGCGGAAGGCGACCCACTCGTACGTCCACGGCTCCTGCTCGTCCGCTTCGTAGAAGAACAGCTCACCCGGAAAGATGACGAACGTGTCGCCCGCTTCCAGCCGATGCTCGGCGTCGCGCCAGCGGAAAACGCCCCGTCCGCTCGAGACGGTGTGGATGAGCGCATAGTCGTGAATGCCGGGACCGTTGCGATGCCCCGGCAGCGGACTGCCCTGGCCGCTGAACAGCACGTACAGCTCGCCGGCGGACGCCTCGCTTGGATTGTCCCATACTTGAAACGAATAGTGATCGGGCGTCTCCATCCTTTTCCCTCCCGTGCAAGTCTCCTTTCCCATACCGTACCGAAAATGAAGACAAATGTCCATGCCTTTCCTTCTTCCAGCTCTACTCGCCGCTGCGCCGCTTCCGTATGATCGAGATAAGTGGCGGGCAGGCAGCACGGGAATGGAAATCGCTTTCAGATCTAGCGCAGGATGATTTCCGCAGCCGGGAAGCGTTCAGTCGGCAAGCGAGCCGCCGAAGCCGCCGCAAGACAATCATGAAGGTCGAGGAGGCAGGAACATGAAAGGGAAAATTACGTTTCTAGGCGCGGGTAGCACGGTATTCGTCCGCAACGTGCTGGGCGATGTGATGCTGACGCCGGCGCTGCAGGAATTCGAGCTGGCGCTGTTCGACATCGACGCGCAGCGGGTGAAGGAGTCGGAGCAGCTGCTGAGCGCGATCAAGCGGACGAGCGGCAGCCGCTGCGAGATCAAGGTATACGCGGACCGCAAGGAGGCGCTGCGCGGCGCGAGCTACGTCATCAACGCGATCCAGGTCGGCGGATACGAGCCTTGCACGGTGACCGATTTCGAGATTCCGAAAAAATACGGCTTGCGCCAGACGATCGCCGATACGATCGGCATCGGCGGCCTTTTCCGCAGCCTGCGCACGATTCCGGTGCTGGAGGGCTTCGCCGCCGACATCCGCGAGGTATGTCCGGACGCGCTTTTCCTCAACTATACGAATCCGATGGCCGTTCTCACCAACTATATGAATACGTACGGTGGCGTGCGGACGGTCGGCCTCTGCCACAGCGTGCAGGTATGCGTGCCGCATCTGTTCAAGGACCTCGGCCTTGATCCGACCGGCGTCAAGACGCGCATCGCAGGCATCAACCATATGGCGTGGCTGCTGGAGGCGACCCGGGACGGCGAGGACCTGTATCCGGAGATCAAGCGCCGCGCGGCAGAGAAGCAGAAGGAGAAGCATCACGACATGGTCCGCTACGAGCTGATGCTGAAATTCGGCTACTATGTGACGGAATCGTCCGAGCACAACGCGGAATACCATCCGTACTTCATCAAGAGCCGCTACCCGGAGCTCGTCGACCGCTACAACATCCCGCTCGACGAATACCCGCGCCGCTGCGTGGAGCAGATCGCGAACTGGAACCGCCAGCGCGACGAGCTGCTCGGAAGCGCCGGCCTGGCGCATGAGCGCTCCCATGAATACGCCTCCTACATCATGGAAGCGATCGAGACCGACGTGCCGTTCAAAATCGGCGGCAACGTCATGAACACGCACGGGCTCGTACCGAACCTGCCGCGCGAAGCGTGCGTCGAGGTGCCTTGCCTCGTCGACCGCGGAGGCATCCAGCCGTTGCAGGTCGAAGCGCTCCCGCCGCAGCTGGCCGCGCTCAACCGGACGAACATCAACACGCAGCTGCTGACGCTCGAAGCGGCCGTCACGCGCAAGCGCGAGCATATCTACCACGCGGCGATGCTCGATCCGCATACGTCGGCGGAGCTGTCGATGGACGACATCGTCTCGCTGTGCGATGATCTGATCGAGGCGCACGGAGACTGGCTGCCGGAGTACCGCTGATTCCGCGAGTCCAACTTCCGTTCACATTGGCGGGGTAGACTAGGGGCATCAGCGAGATAAAAAGGAGAATGCTGCATGCCCCATCTGCTCATCGTCGACGACGACCGCCATATCCGCGAGCTGGTCGTCCATTTCATGGCTAAGGAAGGCTTCGACACGACGGAGGCGGCCAGCGGGTCGGAAGCGCTGGCGCGGCTGGAGGATCGTCCGGCCGATCTCGTCATCCTCGATCTGATGATGCCGGGCATGGACGGCTGGGAGCTGTGCCGGCGGCTGCGCGAGGACAGCCGGGAGCTGCCGCTGCTCATGCTGACCGCCAAGGGCGAGACGATGCATAAGGTCAAAGGCTTCGAGCTCGGCACCGACGATTATGTCGTCAAGCCGTTCGATCCGCCGGAGCTCGTCGCCCGCGTCAAGGCGCTGCTCAAGCGCAGCCGGATCGCCTCCTCCAGGCAGGTCAAGGCGGGAGCCGTCACGCTCGACCGCGAGACGTACACCTGCCGGATCGGCGGCCGCGAGGACACGCTGCCGCGCAAGGAGTTCGAGCTGCTGTTCCGGCTCGCCAGCTATCCGGGACGCACGCTGCCTCGCGAGCAGCTGCTCGAGCAGATATGGGGCTACGACTACGAGGGCGACGAGCGCACGCTCGACACGCATATCAAGCGGCTGCGCGACCGGCTGGCGGACGGCTCGGGCGTCGAGATCCGCACGATCCGCGGCCTCGGCTACCGGCTGGAGGAGCGGCCGTGAGTGGACGGGAGCGCGGCGCCCCGGCGCGCGGCGGAGGCGCTGCATCCGGCATGGCCAGGCGGGGCTCGCCTGCCAGGCAGCCGGCAAGCTGGGGCATGCGGATCAAGCGGGCCGCTCTCGTCGCGGCTGTGCTGGCCTGGATCGCCCTTTGCTGGACCGCCTCGTTTTATGCCATCGACCTCTCCGGCTGGACGCCGCCGCCGCTGATCGCCCATCTGTCCGCGACAGCGGGAGGATTCCTGCTGTTCGGATTGTCGATGGCGATCGTCGGCCGCTTCATGCACGAGCGCAACATGGAGCTGTTCAAGGCGATCTTCGACGCCTTGAGCCGCATCGCCCGCGGCGACTTCACCGTCCAGGTCATCCTTCCCCGTCCGCATGACAGCGGCGACGAGTTCAGCCGGCTCGTCCAAGGGATCAACGACATGGCGGCCGATCTTGGCCGGATGGAGACGATGCGGCAGGACTTCATCTCCAACGTCTCGCATGAGATCCAGTCGCCGCTCACCTCGATCCGCGGCTTCGCCCGCGCGCTGCAGGACGAGCAGCTGCCGCAGGAGCAGCGGCGGCGCTATCTGGCGATCATCGAGGAGGAAAGCGAGCGCCTCTCGCGCCTGTCGGACAACATGCTGCGCCTGGCCTCGCTCGACTCCGAGCATCATCCGTTCCGCCCGGCGCGGCTTCGCCTCGACGCCCAGCTGCGCACGGCCGCGCTGTCGCTCGAGCCGCTCTGGAGCGCCAAGGAGCAGGAGCTGGAAGTCCAGGCCGGAGCGCTCGAGATCGAGGCGGACGAGGACCTGCTGCGCCAGGTATGGACGAATCTCATCCACAACGCGGTCAAGTTCTCGCCGGAGCGGGAGCGCATCTCGATCTCGCTCGTCCGCGAAGGCGACGAAGCGGTGGCGACGGTGTCCAACACGGGCGCGCCGATCCCGCCCGAGAGCCTGCCGCATTTGTTCGAGCGCTTCTACAAGGTCGACAAGTCGCGCACCCGCGAGGGCGGAGGCAGCGGCCTCGGGCTCGCGATCAGCCGCAAGATCGTGGAGCTGCACGGCGGCTCGATCGCGGCCGGCAGCGACGAGGAGGGCGGCACGGCGCTGACCGTGCGGCTGCCGGTCCGGCTGCCGCCGCGGGACGGCTCCTCCGCGCCGGATGGGCGTCCGCCTGCTTGAACCGACTCTAGCAATCCGCTAAGATGAAGGTACGTTCGGCAGCCCGGATTCATATGCTGTCTTAGCGAATAGCTGACGTCAATTCGTTCAAGGAAAGCGGTGTGTACGTGCAAAGACCGATAGCCATCCTAGATTCCGGAGTGGGAGGCCTGACTGTCGTGCGCGAGGTGATGCGGCAGCTGCCCCGCGAGAAGGTCATCTACTTCGGAGATACCGCACGGACGCCGTACGGACCGAGGCCAGCGGAGGAAGTGGTCCGGTTCACGGATGAACTCGTAACCTATCTGATGCAGTTCAAGCCTAAAATGATCATCATCGCCTGCAACACGGCGACGGCCGTCGCGCTGGAGCACATCCGCAGCCGCGTCGACGTCCCGGTCATCGGCGTCATCAATCCCGGCTCGCGGGCCGCGATCAAGAGCACGAAGTCCGGCATCGTCGGCATCATCGGCACGATCGGCACGGTTCGCAGCCAGGCGTACGAGGAAGCGCTCAAGCGCCTCAACCCGAACATCCATGTGGCCAGCCTCGCCTGCCCGCAGTTCGTTCCGCTCGTGGAGCAGGGCAATTTCCGCTCCGAGCAGACGTTCGAGACGATCCGCAGCTCGCTGGAGCCGCTCAAGGAGATCCCGCTCGACACGCTCATCCTCGGCTGCACCCACTACCCGTTCCTCGCCGACACGATCGGCGAGGTGATGGGGCCGGGCGTGAAGCTGATCAGCTCCGACAGCGAGACGGCGCGGGAGATGAGCGCGATCCTGCAGGAGACCGGCAAGCTCGCCTCCCAGCCGGAGCTGCCGGTGCATCAGTTCTTTTGCAGCGGCGATCCCCGCCTGTTCAAGCGCATCGCCCAGCAGTGGCTCGGCGAGCAGATCGAGCTGACGCCGGTCGTCTGGCAGATCCCGCAGATCGGCTGAGAGCTATCCCCGTCCGCGCAGCGGACGGGGATAGCTGCGTTTGCGGCCGCATATACATCTCTAATCGGATTCGGAGGAGGGGAGCGGCATGGCAAGGACCGGCAAGATCGTGCAGGCGCGGCCGTACGGCCCGGCGGAGCTGGACGAGGATCTGGCGGCGCTGCAGCTGCGCTATCCGGAGCTGCAGCGCCAGCCGGCGGGCGCGAGCGTCATGGGCAAGCGGCTGGAGCTGCTGCGGATCGGCCGCGGGAGCCGGCATGTGCATCTGAACGCTTCGTTCCATGCAAACGAATGGATCACCAGCCTGGCGCTCATGAGGTGGACCGAGGAGCTGCTCGAGCGGCGCGCCGCCGGCGTCGACCCGGCAGACGGGCTGTCGCTCTGGCTGCTGCCGATGGTCAACCCGGACGGCGTGGAGCTTGCGCTGCGCGGCGTGCCGGAAGGGCATCCGTACGGGCGCCAGCTGCTGGAGTGGAATAGAGGCAGTGCCGACTTCAGCGGCTGGAAGGCCAACATCCGCGGCGTCGACCTGAACGACCAGTTCCCGGCCCACTGGGACGAAGAGCGCAGGCGGCGGGGCATGGAGGGACCGGGACCGCGCGACTACCCGGGCGAAAGCCCGCTCAGCGAGCCCGAGGCGCGCGCGGCGGCGGCGCTGACGGAGCGGGAGTCGTTCGACGTCGTCGCCGCCTTGCATACGCAGGGCGAGGAGATCTACTGGAACTACAGGGGGCTGGAGCCGGCCTGCGCGAGGGGCATGGCCGAGCGGCTCGCCCGCGCTTCGGGCTATGCGGCCGTCGAGCTGGAGGGCAGCGACGCCGGCTACAAGGACTGGTTCATCCAGCGCTTCCGCCGGCCGGGCTTCACGATCGAGCTCGGCTGCGGCGCGAACCCGCTGCCGCTGGAGCAGCAGGACGACATTGTGGCGCGTCTGCGTCCTCTGCTGGAGGAGCTGCTGCGGCTGGCCCGCGAGGAGGATGGACCGGCGCGGTAGCGGAGAAAGGATCGCCGGGCGGTGGATAGCGGCATGCCGGACGGCTGGATGTCGGCTTCCGCCGCGGAACGGGAGAGCCTGCGGGCTCTCTTTTTTCCTTTCGCAACCTCGGGGAATCTCTATTCGTATAAGGGAAGGCCGGTTTAAAAGCCTGCTGCGCCGGCGAAGCTGAACCGAGGAGGAATGACGATGCGCAAGCTGCTCTCGCTTCGCCATTGGAAGCATGTATTCGCCCGGATCTTCCGGATCCTGCGCTCGCGGGACGTGAAGCCCGTCCACAAGCTGCTGTTCCTGGTGCCGGTCGCGCTGTACTGGGTGCTGCCCGACGTCATGCCGTTCATGCCGATCGACGACATCGCCGTCACGATGCTGGCCGCCGAGGGCTTCACCCGCTGGATGGAGGGCAAGTATCCGGCGGGTTGAAGTTTCGACGGGCTTTCTATAAAATGATAGAGACGAAAATCGACGAGATTCCCCCGCCCGGCAGGCGGATGGATGACATAGACCCAAGGAGGATATCCCGATGAACTGCAAGATCACCCGCAACGCCGCCAAGATCCTCAAGGCGGAGCTGGACAAGCCCGAGCACGAAGGAAAGTTCCTGCGCGTCTACATTACGCATGCGCACGGCGACCACGCGCATTACGGCCTCGGCATCGACGAGCGCAGCGACAAGGACGAGCTCGTCTCCACCGACAAGGAGATCGACGTGCTGCTCGAAAAAGGCGTCGACCTGCTCGACGGCGTGAAGGTCGACTACCTGTATTCTCCGGAGGAGGGCTTCGTCGTGACGAACCCTGCCAAGGGCAATCACGGTGACCACTGAGACGCTGGAAGCTCCTCTCGGGACGGAAGAGCCGACCTCGCTGAACGACATCCGCATCTGCGACAAATGCAAGTTCACCCGCGTCAAGACGCTGCTGCCCAAGCTGCAGAAGCTGGACCCGGAGGCGGACATCAAGGTCGGCTGCAAGTCGTACTGCGGCCCTTGCGGCAAGCGGGCGTTCGTCTTTGTCAACGGCCGCTACGTGACCGCCCCGACCGAGGACGAGGTGCTGGAGAAGGTCAAGCCTCATATCAAAAAATAAAACCGGCGCCGCCGGCGGGACGCTTCAGGTCCTGCCGGCGGGAGCCGGTTTTTTTGGGGATCGGGGTCTAGCCGCGCGGAGGCAGCGGGCCGAGGTACTGGTACAGCTGGCATTCGATGCGGCCGTTGAACAGCTTGCGCTTCTTGTCCGCCGAGCGGCCGTAGCTCTGCTCGAACGTCTTGGACGGGCTGAGGGCGAAGACGGACCAGTCCTTCTTGACGGCGTCGATGAAGCCGAGCTGCCGGATGACCTTGTCCGCTTCCTTCTCGGTGCCGAGCCGCTCGCCGTAAGGCGGGTTCGTAATGATGCACCCGTACTTGCCGGCCGGCTGCACGCGCGCGATCGGCAGCGTCTGCAGCTTGATGTCGCGGGCGAAGCCGGCCTTGCGCACGGCCGCCTCGGCGACCTCGATCGCCTCCGGGTCGATGTCGGAGCCGGCGATCTCGAGCGGGACGTCGTCGCGGACGGCGTCCATCGCCTCCTCGCGGGCGAGCTCCCAGCGGCGCTGGCCCATGATGTCCCAGCTGCTGCTGTTGAACTCGCGGCGCAGGCCGGGGGCGACGTTCCAGCCGATCATCGCCGCCTCGATCAGGATCGTGCCGGAGCCGCAGAACGGATCGTACAGCGGCCGCGACGGATTCCAGCGGCTGAGCAGCACCATCGCCGCGGCCATCGTCTCCTTGAGCGGAGCCTCGGTCACGAGCTTGCGGTAGCCGCGCTTGTGCAGGCTCGCTCCGGTCGTGTCGAGCGTGATGAGCGCGACGTCGTTCAGCAGGCTCACCTCGATGACGTAGCGGTCGCCGTCCTCGGAGAACCACTCGGTTCCGTAGCTGTCCTTCATGCGCTCGACGACCGCCTTTTTGACGATCGACTGGCAGGCGGGCACGCTCGACAGCTGCGATTTTTGGGAGCGGCCGTTCACCGGGAATTCTCCGTTCTCCGGAATCCAGTCCGGCCAGTCGATGGCGCGCACGCCCTCGAACAGCTCCTCGAAGGTGAGGGCGGGGAACTCGGCCATCTTGACGAGGACGCGGTCGGACGTGCGCAGCCACAGGTTCGCGCGCGCGATGTCCTCCAGGCCGCCTTTGAAGGTGACGCGTCCGTTTTCGGTCTTCGCCTCGCTGTAGCCGAGGTCCTTGAGCTCCCGGGCGACGACCGCCTCGAGGCCCATGGGAGAGGTTGCGATCAGTTCAAGCTGTTGCATCGGTTTGCGTTCACTCCATATCCGGCCGGGGCGTTTGTGTCTCCCGGCCTGTCATCATACAATCAAGTATAGGCGATCGTACCGATCCAGCACAACGAGGAAGGCAGGAACGAACCATGAAAGAACGTTTGCTTGGACCCGAAGAGATGGAGCGCTACATCGAGGAGCTGTTCCCCCCCGATCCCGATCTGCGCCGGGTGCTGGAGGGCATCCGCGAGCGCGGCATGCCGGAGATCTCCGTGCCGACCGGCTATGGCCGGCTGCTGACGCTGCTCGTCGCGATGAGCGGAGCGAGCCAGGTGCTGGAGATCGGCGCCCTCGGCGGCTACAGCGGCATCTGCCTGGCGCGCGGGCTCGCTCCGGACGGCAGGCTGACCTCGCTGGAGCTGCTCCCGGAATACGCGGAGCTGGCGGCAGCGCATCTGGAGGCGGCCGGCTTCGGCGGCCGGACGGAATACCGGGTCGGCGACGCGGGAGACAGCCTCGAGGCGCTGAAGGCGGAGGGCCGGCGCTTCGGCTTCTTTTTCATCGATGCGGACAAAGGCGGCTACCCGCGCTATCTGGACGCCGCGATCGAGCTGGCGGAGCCGGGCGCGGTCATCGTGGCCGACAACACGCTGCTGCGCGGCCGCGTCGCCGATCCGGCGCGCACCGGCCCGTCCGTGCTCGCGATGCGGGAGTTCAACCGCCGCCTCGCGGAGGACCCGCGGCTTGCGGGCACGCTGCTGCCCGCCTATGACGGGCTGGCCGTCATGCGCGTGAAGGGCTGACGGTCAGGTGCTCGCGCGCAGGACGAGCTCCGGCACGAGCCCGACGCGCTCGACCGGCGCGGACGGCCGCGCGATGCGACGCTCGAGCGCCTCGACGGCGCGCTGGCCGAGCTGCTCCTTGCCGAGGTCCATCGTCGTCAGCGGCGGACGCGTCCAGGCCGAGCCTTCGATGTTGTCGATGCCGGCGACGCGGCAGCGGCCGGGAACGTCAACGCCGCGCTGCAGCAGCAGCTTGAGCAGCTCGGCGGCGATGTCGTCGTTCGCGCAGACGAACGCGTCGGGCAGCTCGTCCGGGCGTGTCCGCGAGAGCCGCGCCTGCAGCGTGTCGATCCATTCGCGCGAATAAGGGATCGTCCAGCGGCGCAGCTCGCCGTCCTTGCGCTGGGCGAACGTCTGCTCCAGCGCCGAACGGCAGCCGAGCCAGCGCTCGCGGAAGCTGACGGAGAACCGGTCGCTCCCGACGAAGACGAAGCTGCGGCAGCCGCGGTCGAGCAGCAGGCCGCTGATCATGCGCGCCGCCGCGATGTTGTCGTTGGCGACGCTGTCGAGTCCGGAGAACGGCTCCTGATGGTCGACGAGCACGACCGGGAGGGCCGTGCGCTTCATGGCGGCGAGCTGCTTCAGCGGAAACGAGCCGACCGCGAGGCCGCCTACGCAGCGCGTCCGGTCGAGGTAAGGCGGCAGGATGTCGGAGACATGCCCGTCGTCAAAGGGCGCGAGCACGACGGCGCCCCAGCCGTGCAGGCGGCATGCCTCCTGGATGCCGCCGAGCACGCGCTGCCAGTACATCGGCTCTTCCTGATGGATGCGGGACATCCAGACGACGATGTAGCGGCCGTCGGCATCGCCGGCGGCCGACGGCCGGGCGAGAGCCGAGTCGTAGACGGCGGCCCCGAGCGGGGGGCGGGACGAAGGCGCCTCGTAGCCCATCGCGCGGGCCGTCTCCATGACCCGCTGGCGGGTCGCCTCGCTGACGCCGCCTTTGCCGGCGAGCGCCTGGGAAACCGTATATTTGGATACATGCAGCCGATCGGCGATCTGCTGCATCGTCACTTTTCCTCCTCTTGACATCGCATCATGCACCCTCTAAAGTTTGGTTGAAATTCGGATGCTTTTAGCCTAACAAACCTAACGATTTCAAGCAAGCCAAACTTTTGCATAGAGAGGAAGTTGGTTCATGGCGACATGGCTGGCATTTTACGATGGAGGCTTTCCATTCCCCGGGGTTCGCCCCGAGCCGGAGCAGCTCGCGGCGCTGAGCGGCTCCGTCGCGACGGCGGAGGAGCTGGCGGCGCGGCTCGAGACGGAGCGCCCGGAGGCGCTGCTGCTGCTGCACGGGCCTTATTTCCCCAAGGCGGCGTGGCCGGCGATTCTGGGCCATCTGCAGCGCGGCGGCGGCCTCGTGACGATCGGCGGCATTCCGCTGCGCGTTCCGGTCGCGGCGACGGATAGCGGCTGGAAGGAAGAGCTGGAGCAGACGAACTACCATCAGGCGATCGGCATCCACGAAGCGCTGCGCGCAGACGTCTCCAAGGTCGTCCGCTGGAAGGCGTCTTCCGCGATTCCGCTGCTGGACGGCGCGGAGGAGCTGTTCGACGGGGCGCCGACCTACGGCCTGGCGCTGCATGTGACGCGCTCGCATGACCATCCGGGCGAGAACGGCTCGGGAGGCCCGATGGACGCCCACATCTACCCGCTGCTGACGGGCGAGGACAAGGACGGCCGCGAGCGCTGCGCGCCGGTCGTGCTGCTGGAAAATACGAAGGGCGACTTTGCCGGCGGCCGCTGGATCTTCGCCTGCCGCGAGGCCGGGGCGAGGTTCTGGGCGGAGGGAAGGGGCGCCGAGGCGCTTGCCGCCTGGGGCGACTATGCCGCGCGCGGCGTGACGGAGTGGTGGCTCAAGCCCAACTACGCCTGCTACGAGCCGGGCGAGAAGCCGGTGCTGACGTTCCAGCGCCAGCGCCTGAACGAGCGCGCCGACGGCGCGTGGCGCGTCCGCTACGAGGTGAGCCGCGAGCGCGGCGGCGCGCGCGAGGTCGTGGCTGGAGGCGAGCTCGAGCTTGCCTCGGGCGCGCTGGCCGACTATGAGCGCGTCGCGCTGCCGATCGCGGCGGAGCCGGGCTACTACCGGATCGACGCCGAGCTGACGGCGGCGGGCAGCGGCGAGAAGCGCCGCCTCGTGCAAGGCTTCTGGGGCCGCGACGAGGCGCTGCTGCGCGAGGGCGGGATGCTCCAGGCGGGCCGCGATTATTTCGTCAAGGAAGGACGCCCGCTGCCGATCGTCGGCATGACGTACATGACGAGCGACGTCGCGCGCAAGTACCTGCATCTGCCGAACGCGGCCGTCTGGGACCGCGACATGGAGCAGATGGCGCGGGCGGGCATCAACCTGATCCGCACCGGC
Organism: Paenibacillus sp. B01; assembly: GCF_009649995.1. Classification (NCBI taxonomy): domain Bacteria; kingdom Bacillati; phylum Bacillota; class Bacilli; order Caryophanales; family Paenibacillaceae; genus Paenibacillus; species Paenibacillus sp. B01. The sequence goes on from NZ_CP045802.1 coordinate 2,147,581, forward strand.
CTCTGGACGGCGCTGCGCAAGATGGCGTTCGTCGACGGCCATGTGAGCGAGGAGATGCTGCGCGCGGTCGACGCGCTCATCCTGACGGCGAAGCGCCACGGCCTCGAGCTCGTGTTCAATTTCTTCGCGTTCACGCCGGAGCTGTGGGAAGGGGAGAACCCGTATCTCGACCCGCGCAGCGTCGAGGCGCAGAAGCGCTTCCTGACGGCGATCGTCTCCCGGCACAAGGACAGCGCGCATGTGCACTGGGACCTCATCAACGAGCCGACGATGTTCAACCCGGCGAAGCTGTGGAACGCGGCGAGCACGCTGCGCGACCGCTTCGAGGTCGCCGCGTACCGGCAGTGGCTGCAGGAGCGGCACGGCGACATCGGGACGCTGCAGGAGCGCTGGAACATGTCGCCGCTCGACCTGCCGTCGTTCGAGAGCATCCTGCCTCCGCTGCCGCAGGACATCGGCTTCTCCACGACGGAGCTGGTCGAGAAGCGCAGCGGCCAGTGGCTCGACTACCTGCTGTTCTCGCAGGATATGCACAACCGCTGGGCGTCGGAGCTGCGGGCGGCGATCCAGGCGGTGCAGCCGAAGCAGCTCGTGACGGTCGGCCAGGACGAGGGCCTGCAGGCGCAGCGTCCGTCCCCGCTGTTCTACGAGCAGGCGGTCGACTACACGACGGTCCACTCCTGGTGGAAGAACGACCAGCTCGTGCTGGACGGCGTCTTCGCCAAGACGCCGAACAAACCGAACGTCATCCAGGAGACGGGCATCATGTACGTCGAGACGCCGGACGGCTTCGCCAAGCGCACGGAGGAGGAGCTGCATGCGATCCTCGAGCGCAAGTACGCCTACGCGTTCTCGACGGGCGGAGCGGGCGCGGTGCAGTGGATCTGGAACATCAACTTCTATATGCACAACGTGAACGAGTCCCATATCGGGGCGCTGCGCGCCGACGGCACGGAGAAGCCGGAGGCGGACGTCTCGTACGACTTCGGACGCTTCATCCGCGAATGCGGGCATCTGTTCGAGGACCGCAGGCTGGAGGAGGTCGCCGTCGTCTATCCGTACAGCAGCGATTTCTCGAACCGCTCCAGCGTCGAGGAAAGCACGTCCCGCCTGGCGCGCTCGCTTGCGCATCGGATGAACGTGCCGTTCCGCTCGCTCGGCGAGTACGGGCTCGACATTTTGCGCGATCCCTCGTACGAATCGCCGAAGCTGATCCTGCTGCCGTCCGCGCATGCGCTGAGCGACGAGGCGTTCGCGGCGCTGACGGACTGGGCGGAGCGGACCGGCGGCACGCTGCTCGTCACCGGCCCGCTGTCGCTGGACGCGTACTGGCGCCCGACGGCCCGCGCGCGCGGACTGATCGGAGCGACGGCTGTCGGCAACGTCCGCCGCGAGGAGGCGCTCGAGCTGGACGGCGAGCTGCTGCCGGTCGGCTTTGGCGGGGAGGGCATCGCGCGGCTGAGCAAGGAGTCGCCGCTCGGCGAGGACGGCCGTCCGGCCGCCGCGGCCAAGCTGCATGACATCGCGCTTGGCCAGGGCCGCCTGCTCTGGTGCCCGCTGCCGCTCGAGCTGGCCGAGAGCTGGATGCCGCTCGAGGCGGTATACGACATCGCGCTGGAGGCAGCCGGCGTGGAGCAGGAGCTGCTCTGGGAGCAGGGCGGCGAGCTGGCCGGCGTCTACGGCCGCAAGCTGCAGTTCAAGGACGGAGCCGTCTTCATCTTCGTCTCCGAATACGCGCTGGACGCGGACATCCGCGTCGTCGATCCGGCGACCGGCACGTCGTATGCGTTCACCCTCGAAGCCGAGCGCTCCGTGCTGTTCGCCGCCGCCAAGGACGGCTCGCTCGTGAGCGTCTACCGTCCGGACGAGGTGCAGGTGCAGGCGCGCGCCGCGGTTTCCCGGGGCTGAGGCGTCTCTCGCAGATGAGGGCCTCTGCCAGGGGCTAGGGGAGCGGCGGCGTTCGTTGGGCGGGGCAGCCCGCCGGCGTGCGCAGCCGGCATCAGGGCAGCCCCGCGGTCCGAATCGGACCGCGGGCTGCCCCTTTGATTACTCTTTTTCCTTGAAATCCACGATCGGGCGGATCACCTGGGAGATGAGCCGGATCTTCTCGGGCGAGCAGCCCTCCAGCATCTCCATGATCTCGCCTCGCAAGAAGTCCTGGGAGGAGCGGTTCGCGCCGCTCAGCAAGTATTCCGGCGTCTCCTCGAGGACGACGCACAGCTCGGACAGCCGGTCGAGATTGATCGGCGTCCGGCCTCGCTCGATCTTGCTGATGTAGGCGTTGGACACGTCGAGCTGCTCGGCCAGCGCTTCCTGGGTCAAGCCCTTTTCCTCGCGAGCCCTGCGGATCCGCTTGCCGATTACGGAGTAGTCATAAGCCATGTCTTCGATCACCCTAATCCAAACTATAGCAACGTTGAACGCCGCCTTACATGGATCGGGATTCCAATTGAACCTATCGTTCCATTCTTGCGAGCCGAGCTCAGCTCCGCGCGCGCTCCGCGCCGTAGCCGCCGGAGACGAGCGTGCCGAGCACGCGGGCGACCTCCGAAGCGAACACCGGCTTGCCGATGAAGTCCTTCATGCCGGACTCAAGGCATTTGTCGCGGTCGGCCTGGCGGACGAACGCCGTCACCGCCACGATCGCCGGCTGAAGCTCCGCCGGGATGCGGGCATGGATCGCCCGGGTCGCCTCCAGTCCGTCCATGACCGGCATCTGCAGGTCCATGAAGACGATGTCGTAGCGCCCCCGCTCCAGCGCGTGGACGGCTTCCTGGCCGCTCTCGGCGCTGTCGGTCGAGCAGCCCATCTTGCCGAGCAGGGCGTTCAGCAGCATGCGGTTGACCTGATTGTCGTCGACGACGAGCGCCCGGACGCCGCTGAAGCGGGCGGAGGCCGCCGGCTCGACCGCATCGAGCCGGCCCTCGTGGGAAGGCCGGGACTGCCGGAGCCCCTCGTCCTCCTCGACCTCCAGGCGGATCAGCACGCGGAAGGTCGAGCCTTCGCCCGGCATGCTCTCCACGGCGATCGAGCCGTCCATCAGCTCGACGAGGCGACGGCTGATGGCGAGGCCGAGCCCGGTGCCTCCATACTTGCGGTTGAGGCCGGGATGCAGCTGCGAGAACGATTGGAACAGCAGGTTCTGCTTGTCCAGCGGGATGCCGATGCCGGTATCCTGCACCGCCAGCTCCAGCAGGGCGGCGCTGCGGTCGCGGCCGAGCAGCCGCGCGGACAGGCACACCCGCCCCTCTTCGGTGAACTTGACGGCATTGCCGACAAGGTTGACCAGCACCTGCCGGATGCGCCCCGCATCGCCAAGCAGCGCGGCCGGGATCGAATCGTCCAGCCGCAGCTCCAGCCGGAGCTGCTTTTCCGAGGCGACGGCGCGGAACAGATCCGCCACCTCTGCGGCCAGCTTCGGCATGGAGAAGCGCTCCTTTTCGAGCACCATCTTGCCGGCCTCGATCTTGCTGAAGTCGAGAATCTCGTTGAGCAGGCGCAGCAGCGACTCGCCGCTCTGGATGATCATGTCGGCGTAGCTCTGCTGCTCCTCGTCGAGCTCCGTCCCCGCGAGCAGGTCGGCCATGCCGAGGATGCCGTTCATCGGCGTGCGCAGCTCATGGCTCATGATGGCGAGGAACTCCGACTTGGCGCGGTCCGCCTCTTCGGCGGATTCCTTGGCGCGGATGATCTCCTTCTCGTTGGTCATGTCCTGGAAGACGAGCACGGCGCCGCGATGCTCGCCCCGGTCGAAGATCGGCGTGACGCGGAACTCCGCGAGGAAGCTGGAGCCGTCCTTGCGCCAGAGCACCGCCTCCGGGCTATGGTAGGAGCGGCCCTCGCGCAGCGCCTGATGGATCGGCGACTCGTGGCGCTTGTAGGGCGTTCCGTCGGCCCGCGTCTGCTCGATCATGTCCAGATAGGAGCCGCCGCTCGACTCGGCGGCCGTCAGGCCGAGCATCGCCATCGCCGCCGGGTTGACGAACATCGCCCGCCCTTCGTTGTCCAGCCCGAGGATGCCCTCGGACACGGCGTTGAGGATGAGGGTGTACTGATAGCCGAGCTTTTCGATCTGCTCGACGTAGCGCGCCCGCTCCGAGATGTCGCTGGAGATGCCGTATACGCCGACGACCTCGTCGTCCACGATGATCGGGATGTTGATCGTATTGATCAGCAGCTCGTGGCCTTGCTTGTGGCGGATCTTGAGATCGTACGACTGCGGATGGCCCTGGCAGGCGAGCTGGAAATGATGAAGCGTCTTCTCGGTATATTCCTCGGTCACGATCGGTCCCCAGTACATGCCGATCAGCTCGTCGAGCTTGTATCCCGTCAGCCGCTCGAGATGCTCGTTGGCCGTCAAATAGTCGCCCTGCAGGTTCATCGAGTAGACCGCCTGCGGGCTATGCTCGAACAGCGACTTGTAGCGCTGCTCGCTCTCCTGCAGCTTGTGGCTGGCGAGGATGCGCTCGGAGATGTCCCGCGAGACGGCGACGATCTCGAGCGGCCGGCCTTTGCCGTCGCGGATGCAGCTGCAGGTGACCTCGAGCCAGACGTAGGAGCCGTCCTTGCGGAGAAAGCGGTATTCGACCGTCTGCGAGCTGTCGGCCTGCAGCTGCTGCTCGATATAGCCCTGCACCCGCTGCAGGTCGTCCGGATGCACGTACGGAAGGACGGTCCGCCCGAGCAGCTCCTCGGCCTTGTAGCCGAGCAGCTTCTCGACCGAAGGGGAGAGAAAGGTGAACTCGACCTGCCGATCGCCTTTGTGGCGCGTGATCAGATCGGGCGAGGTTTCCGTAATCAGGCGGTAGTTGCGCTCGCTCTCGAGCAGCTGGCGCTGCAGCTGGCGCTGCTCGGTGACGTCGCGCACGATGCCGGTGAACCGGTAGGGCTTGCCCTGCTCGTTCAGCCGCGGCTCGCAGCGGACCTGGATCGTCTTGGACGAGCCGTCGGGAAGGTCGAGCGCGTACTCCCACACCTTTTCGCCGGGAGAGTTGTCCTTGCCGAGGCGGAGGAACTCCTTCATGCTGCGGTCGACCGGCCCGTCGTCGAGGTTCAGCGAGTCGACGAGGGCGTCCACGGGCGCCGCTTCTGCAGGCAGCAGATAGGCGAACATGCGCCGGGCATCCTCGGAGAAGGTGATGAGGCCGCGCTCGATGTCCCACTCCCAGGCGCCGATCTTGGCGATGCGATGGACGGCGGCGAGCATGTCCTCGTATTTTTTCATGCCGGTGACGTCGCGTCCGAACGTAAGCACCCGCTTGCGGCCGTTCTGGAGCCGGATCTCTCGGGAATAGGTCTCCATCCAGATGAAGCGTCCGTCCTTGTGGCGGACGCGGCGCACGAAGTTCCGGACGGTGTCGTACATCCGCTCCGGCGTCATCTCGCTCGCCTCCTGCTCATGGTAGAACTCTCGCCGGTTGCGCCCGATCATCTCGCTCACGTCGTAGCCGAGAATCTCCTTGATGGAGGGCGCGCAATAAAGGATCGTCCCCTCGGGCGTGCTGCAGGTGATGAGATCGAGCGTATGGTCGGCGATCAGCTCGGCGATGTTGTCCTCGACGAGCGGCTCGTCCGCGGCCGGGCTTGATTCCAGGATATAGACGCCGATGCAGGGACTTCCCCCTGCGGAAGCGTCCGCGAAGGCGGCCCGGACCGGAAGGGAGCCGGAGCGCGCCGTCAGCAGCATCGCGCGGCGCTCGCCGGACGCCCCGCCAAGGACGCCCTCGGCGACGTCTCGGAGCGTGCCGGTCTCCAGCTTCAGCAGCTGCTCGGGGCCGGGCGGAGCCGGGCGGTTCGGCTCTTGTCCGTATCCGGCCAGCCGAAGGAATGCGGCATTCATGCCGGCCCATTCCATCGCATGCGGATCGAGCAGAGCGACGGCAAACGGCGACTGCTCCAGCGCCGAGGCGGCCAGATCGTGGCGAACGGGATATAGAGTCATAGATCAGCGGTCTCCTTCGCGTTTTGACGGCCTAGGGCGCAGTTGCAAACCCGCCCTGACGGAGCATTTGCCCAGGCCGTAAGGCGCCTTTTGCTCATTACCCTAGTATAATCTTTTTGATCGGGGGTTGAAACTCGTTTGTCATAGGATTGTCATAGCCTCCGCGGGGCGAAGGTTGTTAGCGTTTTTGAAAACGGGCATAATGGAAACGATGGGAAATTCATAGAGAGCGAAGGGGCGCGCACATGATCAACAACGACTCCTTCCTCCGGGCTCTCCGGAGGGAAACGACCGGCCATGTTCCGGTCTGGTACATGAGGCAGGCGGGGCGCTACGATCCGGATTACCGAAAGATCAAGGAATCGTACAGCCTGCTCGAGATCTGCCGCCGGCCCGAGCTGGCCGCGGAAGTGACGCTCATGCCGGTGCGCAAGCTCGGCGTGGACGCAGCCATCCTTTATTCCGACATCATGAACCCGGTCGCCTCGATCGGGATCGATTTCGATATCGTGGCCGGCACGGGACCGGTCATCCACAATCCGATCCGCAGCGCGGAGGACGTCCGGCGGCTGAAGCCGATCGACGTCGAGGGCGACCTCGGCCATGTGCTAGAGACGATCCGCATTCTCGACCGCGAGCTGACGGTGCCGCTGATCACGTTCGCCGGCGCGCCGTTCACGATCGCCAGCTATCTGATCGAGGGCAAGCCGTCGCGAAGCTACCTCAAGACCAAGGCGATGATGTACGGCGATCCCGACACCTGGTTCCTGCTCATGGACAAGCTCGGCGATATGGTCATCGCCTACCTGCGGGCCCACGCGGCCAGCGGAGGCAAGGCGTACCAGCTGTTCGACAGCTGGGTCGGCTCGCTGGCTCCGGCCGATTTCCGCCGGTACGTGCTGCCGACGATCCGCCGCATCTTCGCGGAGCTGTCCGATCTGGAGCAGCCGGGCATCTACTTCCCGGGCGTCAGCTCGGGCGAGCTGCTGCCGGAGCTGCGGGACCTGCAGGCGAGCGGCATCGGCATCGACTGGCGCGTCAGCATTCCCGAGGCGCGCCGGCGCCTCGGCGGCGGCTATGCGATCCAGGGCAACCTCGATCCGGTCGTGCTCACCGCGCCGATGGACGTCATCGAGCGCCACGCCGCCGCGATCATCGACCAGGGCATCCAGGAGCCGGGCTATGTGTTCAACCTCGGCCACGGCCTGTTCCCCGAAGCCTCGCTCGACAAGCTGCGCGAGCTGACGGCCTTCGTGCATGACTATTCGTCCAAGGCGCTGTCCGGCGCGCAGCCGGCAGCCGTCCATACGGGAGAGGAGCTGCCTCATGTCTAACGCTGCGATCGGCGTGCTCGTGATGTCGTACGGGACGCCGGAAAGCCTCGACTCCGTCGAGGAGTACTACACCCACATCCGCCGCGGCCATGCGCCGTCGGCCGAGCAGCTCAAGGAGCTGACCGACCGCTACGAGGCGATCGCGGGCGGCGTCTTTCCGCTGCGCGAGAACACGGACCGCCAAGTATCCAGCCTGCAGGACAAGCTGGATACGGCCGAGCCGGGCCGCTTCCGCTGCTACCAGGGCCTCAAGCATGCCCGTCCCTACATCGAGGACGGCGTCGCGGCGATGGCCGCGGACGGCGTGAAGCGCGCGGTCGGCATCGTGCTGGCGCCGCATTACTCGACGATGAGCATCGCCAGCTACAACAAGCGGGCGCTCGCCGAGGCGCAGAAGCACGGCATCGAGCTGGCCTGCGTGGAATCCTACCATCTGCATCCGAGCCTGATCGAGGCGCTCGCGGAGCGCGTGCGCGAAGGCGTCGAGGCCGTGTCGGCCAAAGCCGGCGGAGCGGACGTCAAGGTGCTGTTCAGCGCGCACAGCCTGCCGGAGCGCATCCGCGAGGCGGGCGATCCGTACGAGGAGCAGCTGCTGGAGACGTCGCGCGCGGTCGCCGAGGCGGCCGGAGCGCCGCGCTGGCAGTTCACCTGGCAGAGCGCGGGACGCACGGCGGAGCCTTGGCTCGGTCCGGACATCCTCGAGACGATGGACAAGCTGGCGGGAGAAGGGGAGCGGGCGCTGCTCGCCGCGCCGGTCGGCTTCGTCTCCGACCATCTGGAGGTGCTCTACGACCTCGACATCGAGGCGATGGCCCATGCGGACAAGCTCGGCGTGGCGTTCGGCCGCATCCGCATGCTGAATTCCGATCCGCTGTACATGGAGACGCTCGCCGACAGCATCCGCGAAGCGGCGGCGAAGCTGCCGTCATGACGTCCGGACGGACGCCGGTCATCGTCGTCGCCGGAGCCGGACTGACCGGCCTCAGCGCGGCGTTCTACCTGCAGCTGCAGGCGCGGCAGGAGGGGCGGGAGGCGCGGATCGTGCTGGCGGAGGCGAGCGGCCGCCTCGGCGGCCGCATCGAGACGCTGCGCAAGGACGGCTTCACGATCGAAAAAGGCCCGGATTCGTTCCTCGGCCGCAAGACGGCGATCCTGGAGCTGACGCAGGAGCTCGGCCTGCTGGACGAGCTCGTCACGACCAATCCGAAGGCGGCCAAGACGTACATCTACCAAGGAGGCCGCCTGCATCCGATGCCGGCGCGGCTCGCGCTCGGCGTGCCGGCGGACATGGCCAGCTTCCTCAAGACGGAGCTGATGGACCCGCAGGAGAAGTTCCGCGCCTCGCAGGACTTCCTGACGGCTCCGCGTCCGGACGACGGACGCGACGAGTCGGTCGGCAGCCTGCTGGAGCGGCGCTTCGGGCGGGCGATGGTGGAGCGCATCAGCGAGCCGCTGCTCGCGGGCATCTACGCCGGCGATCTGTACAAGCTCAGCCTCGCGGCGACGTTTCCGCAGTTCCGCCAGGCCGAGCTTGAGCATGGCAGCCTCATCCGCGGCATGCGAGCGCCCAAGGCCGGCGGCGCTCCGGCGGCGCCCGACTACGTGCCGGCGGCGGCTCGCGGCGGCGTGTTCATGACGTACCGGCGCGGGCTGCGCACGCTCGTCGACGGGCTGGACGAGGCGCTGGGCGGCATCGAGCGGCGGATGCAAACGCGCATCGAGGCGATCCGCCGCCGCTCCTCCGACGAGGCGGCTCCGGCGTATGAGCTGGAGCTGGCGGGAGGGGAGACGCTGGCCGCGGACGCGGTCGTCGTGACCGTGCCGAGCCAGGCGGCCGCCGCGCTGCTGGATCCTCTGACGGACACGGCCGCGCTGCGCGCCGTCGAGTATGTCTCCGTCGCCAACGTCGTCATGGCGTTCCGCGAGGAGGATATCGCCGACATGGCGTTCGACGGCTCCGGCTTCCTCGTGCCGCGCTCCGAAGGGCGTACGATCACCGCCTGCACATGGACGTCGTCCAAATGGCTGCACAGCAGCCCGGACGGCCGCGTGCTGCTGCGCTGCTACGTCGGCCGCGCGGGAGCGGAGGAGGGCGCGCTGCTGCCGGACGGCGAGCTGATCGCCGCCGTCCGCCGCGACGTGCGCGACACGATGGGCATCGAGGCGGAGCCGCTGTTCACGGAGATCACGCGCCTGCGCCGCTCGATGCCGCAGTATCCGGTCGGCCACGTCGAGGCGATCGCGGGGCTGCGCGCCGCGATGCGCCGCGACTGCCCGGGCGTCTATGCGACCGGAGCCGCGTTCGACGGCGTCGGGCTGCCGGACTGCATCCGCCAAGGCCGCGAGGCGGCGCGGCAAATCTGGGCGTCTTTAAGCTAAGAAGAACCGGCTCCTTTCCGAGCGGGGATAGAATGGTATAATGGCGTAAGGTCCGTCCATCTGGCGGAATCCGGTTCGCCTCATCCATTCATTCCTGCCTTCGCGAGAGGAGCTGTCTTTTTGTACCGCAACCGCAGCCAAGCCAGACAGCAGCAGCGCCAGCGCCGCAAGCGCGCGGTCCGCCGCCTGCTCGTCTTGAACGTCATTCTGCTCGCCCTGCTGCTCGGAGCCGGCGCCGTGCTGGTCTTCGGCCTGAGCCGCGACAATCGGCCGGATTCCGGCGGAGCTCCGCTGGCCGAGGCGACGGCCGCGCCGTCCGAGCCTGCCCCGGCGACGGCGCCGCCTTCCGCATCGCCGACGGCGTCGCCGTCCGCATCGCCGACGCCCTCCGCGACTCCGTCGCCCGAGCCGTCGGCTTCTCCGTCGGCAGCTCCATCGGCTGCGCCGAGCGCTTCGCCGTCCGAGCCTTCCACGCCGCCGAGCGGCTCGGGAGCAGGGGCGCGGCCGACGGCTTCGCCGTCCGGCTGGTCGGGCCTCGTGCCCAAGGACGCGCCGACGATCCGCCTCGCCTTTACCGGCGACATCCTGCTGGCCGCCAAGGTAGCCGGCCTGATGGAGAGCGAGGGGCTGGACTACCCGTTCACCGGCGCGGCCGAGCGGCTGTCCAAGCCCGATCTGACCGCCGGCAATCTGGAGACGCCGATCACGTCACGCGGCAATCCTGCCACGGGCAAGCAGTTCGTCTTCAAGGGCAAGCCGGCATACGTGAAGCCGCTCAAGGACGCCGGCTTCGACGTCGTCACGCTCGCCAACAACCATACGCTCGACCAGGGCGTCGAGGGGCTGCTCGATACGATCGGCCATCTGGACGACGCCGGACTGCCGCATGTCGGCGGCGGCCGCACCGACAAGGAAGCGTACGCGCCGGTCGTGCTGGAGAGCGGCGGCGTCAAGGTCGCCTATCTCGGCGTCAGCCGCGTGCTGCCGGTTGTCGAGTGGAAAGCCGGCCCGACCCGTGCCGGCGTCGCCGAAGCCTATGATCCGGCGCGCGCGGAGGAGGCGATCCGCGCCGCTCGCAAGCAGGCGGATCTCGTCGTCGTCATGGTCCATTGGGGCCGCGAGCGCGCCGATCAGCCGGTCGACCACCAGCGCTCGCTCGCGCGGGCGTTCATCGACGCCGGAGCCGATCTAATCATCGGCGCGCATCCGCATGTGCTGCAGGGCTTCGAGCTGTACAAGGGCAAGTGGATCGCGTACAGCCTCGGCAACTTCATTTTCACCTCCAATGCGAACTCGAACACGAGCGAGACCGGCGTGCTCGACGCCGTCTGCGCCAAGGACGGCCGCTGCGGCCTCCAGTTCCACCCGATGAAGATCGCTCAGTCGCGCCCTGCGCCCGTCTCGGGCGAGCAGCTCGCGGCTCAGCTGAAGCGGCTGAACGGCATCAGCAAGGCCGCCTCCATCGGAGCGGACGGGACGGTGAAGCCGCGTTGAGAAGTCCGCGAGACGGCGAGGCCGCGTTGAGAAGTCCGCGGGAAGGTGAGCCTGCGTTGAGAAGTCCGCGGGAAGGTGAGCCGCGTTGAGAAGTCCGCGGGGAGGTGAGCCGCGTTGAGGAATCCGTGCGTCGCGCATCGCGGCTGGTCGAGCCTCGCTCCGGAGAACACGCTCTCGGCGCTCCGGCTGGCCGCGGAGGCGCCCGACATCGGCTGGGCGGAGATCGACGTGCAGCTGGCGGGCGACGGGACGCCCGTGCTGCTCCATGACCGCACGCTCAGGCGGACGACGACCGGAGGCCGCCGCGAAGCGGCCGATCTGACGGCCGAGCAGCTGGGCCGGCTCGACGCGGGCAGCTGGTTCTCGGCCGCCTATCGGGGCGAGCCGGTGCCGACGCTGGCCGAGGCGCTGCGCGAATTCGGCGGGCGGCTGCGCTTCAATATCGAGCTCAAGCGCCACGGCGGGGCGGACGGCCTGGAGGAGCGGGTGCTCGCAGCGGTGCGCGACGCCGGCATGGAGCAGCGCTGCGTGCTGACCTCGTTCAGCCGCGGCACGCTGCAGCGGCTGCGCGAGCTCGGAGGCGCCGTGCCGACCGGCCTGATCGCCGACAGCTGGAACGGCCGCCTGCCGGAGGAGCTGCGGGAGCTGGGCTGCGGCCTGCTGTCGATCGACTACCGCGCTTTGAACCGGGAGCGGCTGCGGCGGCTTCGCGAGGCGGGCCTGCGCGTCATGGCGTGGACGATCGACGATTACCGGCTCATCCGTCAGCATGCTCTGATGGATGACCGGCTGATGATTTGCACGAACGATCCGGCGTGCTGGCGCGAGGCGATGCGCAGCCTGCCGCAGCCGCACCGGACCTGGGACTGACAACAGCGAGGCGCGTTGGCGTCGAAAGGGGGAAGACGATGGACGCGTGGGGCTTGCTCGACGGCCAGCCGCTGCTGAGGCTGGCCGCCGCGGCCGCCGGAGCGGCCGCGATCGCGGGCGCGGCTTGGCGCTTGCGCGCGCTGTCCGGCTCGGGAGCGCTTGCGGCCGCAATGGTCGGCACCGGTTATGTCGCGCTGGGCGGACCGTTCTGGTTCGGCCTGCTGCTGGCGTTTTTCGTCAGCTCGACGCTCTGGTCGAAGTGGAAAAAGCATCACCGCGCCAAGGCCGGCGCGGAGCGCGGCTATGCCAAGGGCAGCCGCCGCGACGCCGGACAGGTGCTGGCCAACGGCGGGGCGGGGCTGCTCCTTTGCGCCGCCTACGCCATCTGGCCGCAGCCTTGGCTGGCGCTCGCTTTTGTCGGCGTCATGGCGAGCGTCAACGCCGACACCTGGGCGACGGAGATCGGCGCCCTGAGCCGCCGCCTGCCGCGGTCGGTGCGCACGCTCCGCCGCGTGCCGGCCGGCACGAGCGGCGGCGTCACGCCGCTCGGCACCGGTGCGGCGCTGCTCGGCGGCGCCTTCATCGGGGCCGCCGCCGCGCTGCTGGCTGCGGCCGCGCCGCTCGCCTGGGGCGCCGCCGCGGCCGTCCCCGCGCCGCCGCTTGGCGCGCTGCTGGCTGCCGGCGCGCTCGCCGGACTGGCCGGCGCGCTCGCCGACTCGTGGCTCGGCGCGACGTTCCAGGTCATGTACCGCTGCTCCGCCTGCGGCAGCGAGACGGAGCGCGCCGAGCATTGCGGGCGTCCCGCCGAGCGAGTGCGCGGCTTCGCCTGGATGACCAACGACGCGGTCAACCTCGTCTCGTCGCTGCTCGCCGGCGCGCTCGCCGCGGCGATGGCGCTGCTGGGATAACCGCCGGAGAGGGCGGGGATCGACGCTCCCGCGCTTTCCGGCGGAGCGTTCCGGACGCTCGCGCCCGCCGCTTCACGCACCGCCTCCATGCCACGCCAAAAAGCCTTTCCCGGCAGCAGCTGCCCGGGAAAGGCTTTTTCTGGCTTTGGCGATGCGATGCGGACTATTCGGACGGAGAATCGACCAGCTCCTCGAGCTGGCGGATGACGTCCTCGAACACGCTCATCGCCTGCTCGATCGGCTCCGGCGAGCTCATGTCGACGCCGGCTTTGCGCAGGATGTTGATCGAGAAGTCGCTGCCGCCGCTCTTCAGGAAGCCGAGGTAGCGGTCGACCGCAGGCTGGCCCTCGTCGAGGATCTGCTTGGCGAAGCTCGTCGCCGCCGAGAAGCCGGTCGCGTATTTGTACACATAGAAGCTGTTGTAGAAATGTGGAATGCGCGCCCATTCCATCTCGATGTCCTTGTCGACCGTCATGCCCTTGCCGTAGTACAGCTCGTTGAGGCCGTAGTAGATCTTGGACAGCTCCTGCGGCGTCAGCGACTCGCCCGCCTCCGCCTTCTCGTGGATGATCTTCTCGAACTCCGCGAACATCGTCTGGCGGAACACGGTCGTGCGGAACTGATCGGCATAGTAGGTGAGCAGGTACATCTTTTCCTTGCGGTCGGTCGATTTCTTGAGCAGATGGTCCATGAGCAGCGCCTCGTTGAGCGTGCTGGCCACCTCCGCGAGGAAGATCGTGTACTGCGCGTCGCGGTACTTCTGGTTGCCGTCGGAATAGAACGAGTGCAGCGCGTGCCCCATCTCATGCGTCAGCGTGAACATGCTGTTGAGGTTGTCCTTATGGTTGAGCAGCACGTACGGATGCGTGCCGTAGGCTCCCCAGCTGTAGGCGCCGCTGCGCTTGCCTTCGTTCTCGTAGACGTCGATCCAGCTGTCCGAGTAGCCTTGCTGCAGCGCCTTGCCGTAGTCCTCGCCGAGCGGCTTCAAGCTTTCGGCCGTAATTTTCTTCGCTTCGTCGAACGTGATCTTCATGTCGAATTCGTCCACGAGCGGCGCGAACAGGTCGTACATATGCAGCTCGTCGACGCCGAGCAGCTTTTTGCGCAGCTCCATGTAGCGGTACATGAGCGGCAGCGAGCCGTGCACCGTGTCGATCAGATTCGTGTACACGGTCTTCGGAATGTTGTCGCCGTAGAGCGACATCTCCAGCACGGACGGATATTTGCGGGCTTTGGCGTAAAAGACGTTTTTGGTGACGTTCGCGCTCAGCGTCGAGGCGAGCGTATTTTTGAGCTTGCCGTATGTATCGTACATCGCCTTGAATGCCTCGCGGCGAACGTTCTGGTCCCGGCTCTCCAGGAACTCGATATAGCGGCCGTGCGACAGCTCGACCTCCTCGCCTTGCTCGTTGCGGACCTTCGGGAACTTGAGGTCGGCGTTGTTGAGCATGCTGAAGATCGTGTTCGGCGCGCTGCTGATGTTGCCGACCTGGGCGAGCAGCGACTCCTCGTTTTTGGAGAGCACATGGGCTTTCTGCCGCTTCATCTCCTCGAGCGTATGCTTGTACGGAGCGAGCTGCGGGTCGGCGATGAACGCCTCGAGCTTTTCTTCCGGCAGCGCGAGCACCTCGGGCGTCAGGAAGCTGAGCGCCTCGCCGGCCTCGACGCTGAGCTTTTGGGACTTCTCGGACAGCGCCTGGTATTGCGGCTCCGCCGTATCCTCGTGATGCTTCATGTTGGCGAATACGTACAGGCGCTCCACATGGTAGCCGATGTCGTCCTCGAGCTCGAAGCAAGCCTTGAGGCGGGACGCTTCGGAGAGCGTGCCCTGGAACGCGGCGGCGGAGCGGATGAGCTCCTTCGCCTTGCCGTATTCCTTGTCCCAGGCGGCCTGGTCGGCAAAGATGTCTTCCAGCTTCCAACGGTACTCCGGTGCGGTTTCGGAACGTTTCGGTACTTGGCTCATGATAGCCCTCCTTGGAAGGTTCGGTAGTGGAGCCGCGTCCGCGCTCCCGGAAGCGGGATGGGCGGGCGCGGCGGCGGGCGGCGCGCCGGCGGCGATGCGCGGCGGAGCTCCGCCCAGCAGGGTCAGCGACAGCAGCACGGGCAACCATTTCATTCGGCAGGCCTCCATCGGGAACAAGAATACCCTTTAGTATGCCTGCCTGGGGCTTGCCTTATGTTCCCATGCGGAACAAGGAGGCGACGAGGAGCACGAACGCGATCGAGACGAGCGCGATCGCGCTGATCGCGAGCGGCTTGCGCACTCGATCCGGCAGCGACGACCGGTTCATGAGGACGATCGCGGCCAGGCAGAAGCTGGCGATGATGAAGATGACGGCATTGGTGGTGTCCATCCGGGCAAGGCTCCTCCATTTTATGGGAATTGATCCGGGGATGCGTGTAACCTTCGTGAAGGGCGGGGAGTAATCCTGCCGCCGGCTCTTAGACCTCGCGCAAATTTTGCAGAATCGTCTGCAGCTCTTCCTCGCGGCCTTCGAACTTCTCCGGACGGAAGCGGCTCTCCGCCCAATGCATCAGCTCCGGACGGCTCAGGAACGTATGGCATTCCTCGCCCCATTGGTCGGAAATCTCCCTTGCGATGATCGTCTTGCCGTGGACCTCGACGTTCAGCATATTGTATTTGTCGGTCTTGTAGATCAGATGTTTTTTGATCATGACGATAAATCCCCCTTCATGTGTCGGACTTGCTATCCCTTCATCATAGCGCTAAAAATCGTTGCAAAGCAAACAAGAGGTGGATTAGCATGGAAATGCATCCCTCCTTTTCGAAAAAGGGATGCTCCGCCGTCGCCGCGAGAGCGGCGGGGAAGACGAGAAGAGGAGAGATGAACGCATGAACCCATTCATGAGCAGGGGCCGCGAGCCTGAATCAAATCCGCCATCGTTCAGCCGGGAGCGCTACGAGCAGTCGGGCGTGGCGATGACCTGCCGAAGCTTCGCGGAGTACGCCGCGATGTTCGGCCTCGAGCCGGAGGCGTTCCATGGAATCGCCGTCGCGGATGTAGCCGCAGGAGCATCTTCGTTCTGCGCCGGCGCGAGGGCGGCGGGAGCGGATGCTTATGCCTTCGATCCGCGCTTCGGCGAGCCGCTCGGCAGCTGGGCGCAGTCGGCCCGGGAGGAGATCGAGCTGTCCACGGCCAAGCTGGACGCGCTGAAGGAGACATTCGACTGGAGCTACTACGGCACGCTGGAGCGCCATCATGCGGAGCGGATCGCTTCCCTGGAGCGCTGTCTGGCCGACCGAGCCTCGGTGGAGGCGGAAGGAAGATATTTGGCGGCGATGCTGCCGACTCTGCCTGCGCCGGACGGGAAGTTCGACCTCGTCTTCTGCAGCCATTTCCTATTTCTATATGCGGAGCAGTTCGGCTACCGCTTCCATCGCGACGCGGCGTTGGAGCTGATGCGCGTCTGCCGGCCAGGCGGCACGGTGCGGATCTACCCGCTGCTGTCGCTGGCCGCCGAGCCTTATCCGGAGCTGGAGCGGCTGCTCGACGAGATCCGCGCGGCCGGCGGACGGCCGGATCTGAAGCCCTCGAGGCTGCCTTTTCTGCCGCAGTCGACCCATTTTCTCGAAATCGTCCGGTAAAGAACGGCTATAGCCGTCTCGACCTCATTGCAATCAGGGAGTGGCGAGTGTATAATGGGCTTATTCGCTGCTTCAAGCAGCGTCATTTTAGGAGGTTGTTCATTTGAAAGGAACAGTTAAGTGGTTCAACGCAGAAAAAGGCTACGGCTTCATCCAGGTTGAGAACGGCGAAGACGTATTCGTTCACTTCTCTGCGATCCAAGCAGAAGGCTTCAAGTCCCTCGACGAAGGCCAAGAAGTTGAATTCGACATCACGGACGGCAACCGCGGTCCTCAAGCTGCGAACGTAGTCAAGCTGTAAGATCCGCTTCGTCGGATTCGCTTATTATAGAGCAAGATAAGGCCCCTTTCGAGGGGCCTTATTTTTTTTGCCGAGCGGCCTCCGGCCGCCAGCGGCGGCATCCGTCAAGCGGACCGGCGGCTGGCGCTTGATTCGTCTATGCGTTTTGTCTCCCCGCTCGGGACCGGAATCCCGGCTCGATCCCCCTTTCGCGGCCCACGCGGCGGTGATCGTTTTCCGCTTCGACACTGGATTTTAAGGCATCAGGATGGTAAAGTATCAATGGAGGTTTACCATGAGGGACCGTTTCTTCGTACCGGACGCCAGGCTCGGCATCGACTTGCCCCGCCTGGATCGGAATTGGGATCAATATGACGCCGCGGAGCAGATGGGGATCGTGGAGCAGTGGGAGCTGATCCGCGGCCGCATTCCGGACGTCATTTTCGCTCTGGAGAGACAGATCGTCCTCCTGCAGCGGGAGCTGGACGAGGAGGAGGACTTCGCTCGCTCATGCCGCCTCAATTCCGACATCGCCGAGCTGGCGAGCCGCATCAATGACCTGCATATTTGGTACCGCGTCAATCAGGAGATTGAAGCGCGGCGCCATTCCTGACGACCGCTAGGAGGGCGCCTCGAATGAACGACAGGACGATCGGAGCCGTCAAGGCTCCGTCCAAGCCGATGAACTTGATGTACCGCGTCTACCGCTATGTGCTGCCCGGCGTATCGGCAGAGCTGGCCGCCCTGCGCCGCCGGGCGGAGCTCATCCCCGATCCCGAGCTGCGGACGCAGGCGCTCGCGAGCATGAGGGACAAGCGGTTCCACTGCCAGGGCGGCTGCGTCTACGCGATCCTAGATCCGTCCAAGCGCCGCCTGCTCATTCCGCTGATCGTCGCGCTGCAGACGATCAGCGACTACCTGGACAATCTATGCGACCGCAGCACCTCGCTCGATCCGGACGACTTTCGCCTGCTGCATCGCTCGATGCTGGACGCGATCGACCCGGACGCCGAGCTGACGAACTATTACGCGCGGAGGGCCGAGCAGGATGACGGCGGCTATCTGCATCATCTCGTGCGGACTTGCCAGCAAGCCGTGCGCCGGCTGCCCGGCTATGCGGCCGCGCAGCCCGAGGTCGCGCAGCTCGTCTCGCTGTACGGCGACCTGCAGGTGTACAAGCACATCCGCAAGGACCTGCGCGAGGAGCAGCTGCTCGCCTGGCGGGAGCGGCATCGGCAGCTCAGTCCCGAGCTTCGCTGGAACGAGTTCGCCGCCGCGACGGGCTCGACGCTCGGCATGTTCGCGCTGTTCACGGCCGCCGTGGATCCCGGCCTGACGCCGGAGGGCGCCGCCCGCGTGCGAGGCGGCTATTTCCCGCATATATGCGGCCTCCACATTCTGCTCGACTATTTGATCGATCAGGAGGAGGACCTGGCCGGCGGGGACCTCAACTTCTGCAACTATTATCGGGATACCGAGGAGGCGGCGGCGCGCATCGGCGCCATCGTCGAGCAGGCGCGAGCGGATGCGCTCGCCTTGCCCGACCCCGGCTTCCACCGCTTGATCGTCGAGGGGCTGCTGGCTCTGTATCTGTCCGATCCCAAGGTGGGCGGCCAGGAGGACGTGAAGCGGGTGTCCCGCGCGCTCATGAAGGGCAGTCCGCTCGCCCGGCTGTTCTTCCTGCTCAACAGCGTCTGGATCCGCCGGATCCGGGCCTAGCGCGCTTCCGAACCGGTTTCTTTTCTTTTTGCACCTATACTAATGCGTCATTGGAGGACCTACTATGTCAGCAGTCAAATCCATTGCCGTCCTTACGAGCGGCGGAGATTCCCAGGGGATGAACGCGGCGGTGCGCGCTGTCGTGCGCAGCGCCCTTTATCACGGCCTGGACGTATACGGCGTGCAGCGCGGCTATCAAGGACTGATCAACGACGATCTGCGTCCGATGGACCTGCGCAGCGTCGGCGACATCATCCAGCGCGGCGGCACGATCCTGCAGACGGCCCGCTGCAAGGAGTTCATGACTCCCGAGGGCCAGCAAAAGGGCGCCGAGGTGCTGCGCGAGCGCGGCATCGACGGCCTCGTCGTCATCGGCGGCGACGGCTCGTACCAAGGAGCCAACAAGCTGAGCAAGCTCGGCATCAAGACGATGGGCCTGCCGGGCACGATCGACAACGACATTCCGTTCACGGACTTCACGATCGGATTCGACACGGCGGTGAGCATCGTCGTCGACGCCATCAACAAGCTGCGCGATACGATGACATCCCATGAGCGCTCCTCGATCGTCGAGGTCATGGGCCGCCACTGCGGCGACATCGCCCTCTACGCGGGCCTGGCGAGCGGAGCGGAGACGATCCTCGTGCCGGAGGTGCCGTACGATCTGGACGAAGTCTCCCGTCGCATGCAGGACAATTTCCGCCACGGCAAGCGCCACAGCATCATCATCGTCGCCGAAGGCGCCGGCAAGGGCCAGGACGTCGCCGACCATATCACGAGCTGCTGCGGCATCGACCCTCGCGTCACGGTGCTGGGCCACATCCAGCGCGGCGGCTCTCCGACCCACAACGACCGCGTGCTGGCGAGCCAGCTCGGCGACTTCGCCGTGCGCCAGCTGATGGCGGGCGAATCGGCCAAGTCCTGCGGCATCATCAAGGGCGAGCTGACGGCGACGGACATCGACCTGGTCGTCAACACCAAGAAGCCGTTCAACATGGACCTGTACAACCTGGCCCTTCGCCTGTCCCAATAAGCCGCAGAGGAGGGCGAGCCCCTTGTTCCTGTATAAAATCGAGCTGCAGCTGCCGGAAGGCAAGCAGGCGCATCTGATCGTGCTCGCGGCGAGCGACGAGAAGGCGTTCTCCTACGTCGAAAGCCATGCGCAGCGCCATTTCCTGCATACCCCCGAGCTCCAGTCGATCGCCATCGTCGAGAAGAAGCGGCCCGAGCCGGGCAGCGGCTATCTGATCGAAGGCTGATCCGTTTCGCGCGCCGAGCGGCCGCGGCGTCCACCATGGACGCCGCGGCCGCTTTTTGTCTTGGCGCGGCAAAAAAAGCGGGAGGAGGCAGGTTTCCCTGCCGCCTCCCGCTCGCAATAAAGGCGGATGAGTCCGGCGTTACTTATAATTCGCTTCCGTGTAGTTGTTGCCCGCGTTCCAGAGCAGGTATTCCTTGACGCCCGTGTCGTGGAGCGCCTGGATCTGCGCCTCGACCTCGGCCTTGCCGTACTTGATGTAGTTGCCCTTGCCGAGCCAGCTCGCCGTGAAGTCTTGGATCCAAGGGCGGATGACCGGCTTGAAGCTGCCGATCGGATCGAGCTTCTTGTGCGTATCGACCATCGAGCCTTTGATGACGTCGTAAGGCTTCGTATCCGGCGCCTTGGCGCCGTACCAGCCGGTCGAATAGTGGCTCGGGTAGACCATCGGACTGATGACGTCGACATATTTGGAGATTTTGACGAAGTCCTGGCCGATGCCCTCGGCAGCCGGGACGGAGGCGGCGTAGCCGAAAATGTCGACCGAGACGCGGACGCCGAGATCGGCCATCTGCTCCCGCGCGTACTTGACGAATCCGGCGACCGCGTCGACGCGGCTGATGTCGGTCTTCTCATACTTGAGCGAGTCGGCTTTTTTCTCGAAGCCTTCCGGAAAGCGCACGTAATCGAACTGGATTTCCTTGAAGCCGAACTTGACCGCTTCCTTGGCGACAGCGATGTTGTAGTCCCAGACTTCCTTGGAATAAGGGTTGACGAAGCTGTCGCCCTTGCCGTTCTTCCAGACGCTGCCGTCTCCGCGCACGAAGCTGAGCTCCGGATTTTTCGCCGCGAGCACCGTATCCTTGAAGACGACGATGCGGGCGATCGGATACACTTTATGCTGCTCGAGCGTCTTCATGAGGCCCGGGAGATCCTTGATGTATTTCTTGGCCGTGCCCATCTCCAGCAGCTCGGGATTGTCGGTCGGGTAGGTGATGTAGCCGTAGTCGTCCTTGATGTCGACGACCATGCTGTTGAGCTCCGTCCGGTCGAGCAGCGAGAGCAGCTTCTCCAGCCGCGCGCCGCCGGCGCTGTGCGCCGTCGCGTAGATGCCTTTGACCTCGGGCGCGTCCGGCTGCGGATCCTTCTTGACGAACTCGCCGCCGGCGTCCGGAGCCTTGACCTCCGCGTCCGGCATCGCGATCACCGG
Organism: Paenibacillus sp. B01; assembly: GCF_009649995.1. Lineage (NCBI taxonomy): Bacteria > Bacillati > Bacillota > Bacilli > Caryophanales > Paenibacillaceae > Paenibacillus > Paenibacillus sp. B01. The sequence goes on from NZ_CP045802.1 coordinate 2,168,581, forward strand.
CTTGCCCGCGGCCGCGTTCACATAGGACGCCATCATCTGATGAGAGGCGTCCGACTCCGGACCGGTCCCGCCCGACAACAGCTGCATCAGCAGCAGCATCGTTGAATACACCATTTCCATTCTGTTCTCTCCCTATGTACTCTTCTCATGAAATTATAAAACAAGATCCGACAAGCTGACACAAGAAATTTCAGCTAAAAAAGGCCCGCCTGGCGGCGGGCCCTCGGCCTTCTCGGATCGAGAAGGGTCAATGCAGAAGCGTCAGCTTCTGGTATTCGCAAATGCTGTGCTGCACGATCTCCATCGCGTCAGACGGCTCCAGCACGGACAGTCCGTCCCGGAGGACAATCTTGAGATCAAGCTCATGCGCCGTAAGGAAGGAATGAAGCTCAGGCGCCAGCTTTTCCACAATCCTCGAAAGTTTGACCGTTTCCACTTCCACCTTGCATCACCCTTTCTCATTCAGATAACAGGGCAGAACGCTGGGCATGAAACAATGAACTACGGGATAGCTCCAGTATACTCCAATGCGGAGGAGGAAGAAAGGGAAGGGGCCACAAATCCGCTTCCGCCTCTTCCTCCGGTCAGCCGTTGCGCCGGAAATCGCCCATGACGCCGACCGTCTCCACGATATTCACGAACGCCTTCGGATCGAGGCGCCGGACCATCCGCTTCAGCTCGTCGAGCTCGTAGCGGGTCGTCACCGTCATCAGCATGTCGCGCTCCTCGGAGGAGAAGGCGCCTCTCGTCTTGACGATCGTCACGCCGCGCGGACGGGAGAGCATCTGCTTCAGCAGCTCCTCCGTCTTCTGCGTCACGATGAAGGCCGTCACCTTGAGGTGGCGGATATGGACGAGGTCGACGACTTTCCCGGCGGTGAAGATGGAGATCAGCGAGTAGAGCGCGATGTCCCAGTTGCCGGTGAAGACGACGAGGATGCCGATGACGAGGCCGTTGAGGATGAAGATCATCATGCCGACGGGGAGGTCGCGGCTGCGGCTGACGATCGACGCGATGATGTCGAAGCCGCCGGACGAGCCTCCGGCGCGCAGGCAGAGGCCGGTCCCGAATCCGAGCAGCAACCCGCCGAATACCGAGGCGAGCAGGATGTCCTGCGCGACCGGCTGGACAGGGATGAGCTGCATGAAGGCGCTGGCGGCGACGACGGAGTAGCTGCTCCAGAAGACGAAGCGGCGGCCGAGCGTGAACCAGCCCCAGGCGAGCACCGGAACGTTGAGCGCCAGGTACAGCCAGCCGATGTTGCTGCCGGTCAGGTAGCCGATCATCATGGAGATGCCGGAGATGCCCCCGCTCAGCAGCTGCTCCGGAATCAGGAGGATATTGAAGGCGGCCGCGATGAGCATCGAGCCGGCCGTGACGGCCAGCCAGGAGGCCAATGCTTGGTAAGGCTTCATGCTTCCTCCGTTTCCGCCGCCGGAGGCTTGTCCCCTGGGCGGCCGTTCCCTTTGCATACGCCCGTAGTATGGCTGTTTGCCTGCGACTGGTATTCACCAGGTTCTTTGTGCTATACTTAACAGGATATTTTTGAAGCGAGCTTCGCAAAGAGAAGGAGTTTGAATAAGATTTGAAAACATTTGCTGAATTTGGCCTCGACGCTAAGGTGTTGCAGGCAATTACGGAGCTGGGATTCGAGGAATCCACGGCAATTCAAGATAAGGCCATCCCGATCGCCCTCGCAGGCACCGATCTCATCGGCCAGGCCCAGACGGGCACAGGCAAGACCGCAGCCTTCGGCATCCCCCTCATCAACAACATTCCGACGACCGAGGATCGCATCGTTGCGCTCATCATGACGCCTACCCGCGAGCTGGCCATCCAGGTCGCCGAGGAGATCGGCAAGCTTTCCCGCTTCAAGGGCATCCGTTCCCTTCCGATCTACGGCGGACAAGAGATCGGCCGCCAGATCCGCGCGCTCAAGAAGCGTCCGCAGATCATCATCGGCACCCCGGGCCGTCTGCTCGACCACATCAACCGCAAGACGATCAAGCTTGACGACGTCCAGCACGTCGTGCTTGACGAGGCGGACGAAATGCTCGACATGGGCTTCATGGAGGACATCACGTCCATTCTGAGCCTCGTGCCGGAGCAGCGCCAGACGATGCTCTTCTCGGCGACGATGCCTCCGAACATCCAGCGTCTCGCCCAGCAGTTCCTCAAAAATCCCGAGCATGTCTCGGTCATCCCTAAACAGGTTACCGCTCCGACGATCGACCAGGCCTACATCGAAGTGCACGAGCGTCAGAAGTTCGACGCCCTGAGCCGCTTGCTCGATATGGAAAGCCCAGAGCTGGCGATCATCTTCGGCCGCACGAAGCGCCGCGTCGACGAGCTGAGCGAAGCGCTGCAAAAGCGCGGCTACTCCGCGGACGGCCTGCATGGCGACCTGAGCCAGAACCAACGCGACAACGTCATGCGCAAGTTCCGCGACGGCAGCATCGACGTGCTCGTCGCGACGGACGTCGCGGCTCGCGGCCTCGACGTATCCGGCGTGACGCATGTCATCAACTTCGACCTCCCGCAAGATCCGGAGAGCTATGTCCACCGCATCGGCCGTACGGGCCGCGCCGGCAAGGAAGGCACGGCATGGAGCTTCGTGACGCCGCGCGAGACGGATCACCTGCACTTCATCGAGAAGGTGACGCGCCAGCGCATCTCCAAGAAGCCGGTTCCGTCCATCGCGGAGGCGATCGAGGGCAAGCAGCGCATCACGGCGGAGCGCATCATCGAGATCGTGCAGACGGACAGCTTCCAAGAGTACAAGGGCATCGCCATCCAGCTGCTGGAGCAGTACGACTCCGTCAATGTGCTCGCTTCGGCGATCAAGCTGATCACCGGCGAGAAGAAGGACGTCAGCATCGAGCTGACGCCGGAAGATCCGATCCGCGCCAAAAAGCGCCGTCCGGATGTACGTTCGAGCGGTCGCCGCTTTACGGGCAGCGGCTACGGCGGCAATCGCGGCGGCACTGGCGGCGGTACTGGCGGCGGTACTGGAGGCAGCGGCAGCGCTCCTCGTGGACGCAGCGGATACGGCAGCGGCAGCAGCAGCTACGGCGGCAATCGCGGCGGCAGCCGTGACGGCTACAAGCCGAGAGGCGAGGGCGGCCGCAGCTACGAAAGCCGCGGAGAGAACCGCGGCAACAGCGGCAGCGGCGGCGGCGACCGTCGTCCCAAGTTCTCCTCGGACGACTTCGTCAACCAATAATCCTGCACGATGCGTCTAGACGAAAAGCCGGGACAACCGCATTTGCGGCCATCCCGGCTTTTCGTTTGCAAAGAAGAAGGTGCATCGCCGTTTCATGCCTAGCCCCGATCCAGCGGAGTCGCCTTCCGGACCGAGCTTATCCTGCCTGGCAGGAGTCCCGTAGTCCGGTCTCGGTCGGCATCCGTCGGATCAGTACCAGAATGCACGTGTGATGATGACCAGAAGAATGAACAGGACCAGAATGGCTCCCGTGCTGTATCCGCCGAAGCCGCCACCGAATCCTCCGTAAGCTGCGCCCATATCGACACCTCCTATGAAATGGATTGATTTGGGTGAAGCTGATGTCAGTGTATGCGGGGGACAGTTGTACGGACAGGACGAATGCCCGGTCTCGATATAGTTGGGCTTCTGCTGCGATACGCGGTATAATAGAAGCAATAGTCAGCTGGGGGGAATGAGTACGACATGGAAATGAGAGGCATTATGGGCGGCTTCTACCGCCTTTCCGAATGGATCATGAGGCTTGCGGTCATCAATCTGCTGTGGGTCGTCTGCTCCTTTCCGTTTGCGTTTTTGGTGCTGACCGCATTCCTTTCCACGGGGATCGAAGATGTCGACGTTGCGGCAAGCTTTTTCAGCTGGATGTTCCTCGCGCTCGTCGTCGCCCCGTTCACGCTGTTCCCGGCGACGTCCGCGATGTTCGGCGTCGCGCGCAAGTGGGTCATGGGCGACCTGGACGTGCCTCTGTTCAAGACCTTTTTCCGGACCTACAAGGAAAACTATGTGCAGAGCATGGTCGGCGGCATCTTGTATGCGCTTCTATTCGCCATCATGATCGTCGATTACCGGGTATATATGAACAATCCGAGCCTGCAGCTCGTCTCGTACATCTTCATCGGCCTGATGCTGCTGCTGTCGATCTCGGTGTTCAATTTCTTCTCGATGGTCGTGCATTATCACATGAAGACGTTCCAGCTGCTCAAAAATGCGATCCTCATCACGATCGGGCGGCCGCTGCGCTCGTTCTCCACGGCGATCGTGGCCGGGTTCATCCTGTATATCAGCTTCACGAAGATCACGTTCCTGATCCCGTTTTTCATGGGCAGCTTGATCGCTTACTTCGCATTCTGGAACTTCTACCTCGTCTACCAGAAGGTGCAGTCCCAGCTGGAGGAGAAGAATCGGCTCGCCGCGGAAGAAGCCGACGTCGTGGATACGGAGCTTGGAGAGGGCGCCAAAAAATAAAGCGGCGAATTTTACTTTTGCGGCCGCAAGGCTTATAATAGCTATACATCCTGCGATGCTCGTTACGGCTTTAAATTGTTTTGAACCAATGGCTGTTTCCCGGGAGTTCAACATCGATGTGCGGCTGACACGCCTTCATTTCATGGAGGATCTCAAAGGCAGATCTGCGGACACCCACCTGCGAGAGCGGGTTCAGAAACAAGCAAGCCGGACGGCATCGCGGGACTTAATTCTAGAGTTCAAGACGACTCTGACAGCTGTCAGAGCCTTTTTTTTGAAACGGCATGCCTGATGCCGACATACGAGCCACACCCTTATACATAGAGGTCGGAGGGGGAATCATCCTTGCTGAAACGGACGCTTTTCGGTTTGCTGCGCAGCTTCGAGCAGTCGGGGGACAAGGCGAAGGATCCGCTGCTCAAGTCCCATTACTACAAGCTCTCCAAGGACAAGGCTTTTGACGAGGTTCTAAGCACGCTCAAGAAGATGCAGGGCTACAAGGTGCTGCATGACGTGCCGTCGGTCGGCGAGATCGTACTGGAGAAGCGGACCGTCACGGGCCGGACGATGGACATCACCGTCTCGGTCATCGGTACGGGACCCGTCACATCCGCGGTCGATATCTACTCCGCCTCGCGGGGCTCCCTCGGGGATCTCGGCGCCAATTACCGGGTCATCCTCGATATTTACCGCACCCTGGACAAAAAGCTGGCGGCCGTCAAGACGACCTCCTGAACAAGCAAAAAGCGAGCGAAGGACATCGTCCCTGCTCGCTTTTCTGTTCCTGGCGCTACAGCAGCGCGCGCACCGCTTCGACAGCGGCTTCGTAATTCGGATGCTCGGTCATCTCGCCGAGCACCTCGACATAACGGATCGTGTCGTCGGCGTCGAGAACGAAGATCGAACGCATGTCGAGGCCGAATTCCTTGATGTAGACGCCGTAGGCTTGGCCGAACTCATTGCCCTTGTAGTCGGAAAGAAGGACGACTTTGTCGATGCCCGCCGCTCCGCACCAGCGCGCCTGGGCGAAAGGCAAGTCCGCGCTCACCGTCAGCACGGCCACGTTGTCGCCGAGCTTCGCGGCTTCCTCGTTGAAGCGGCGGGTCTGGGCGTCGCATACGCCGGTGTCGATGCTCGGCACGACGCTGATCAGCTTGATCTTGCCTGCATAATCGCCGAGCGTGGCCGTGTCCACGAGCGATTTGTTGAGGGTGAATGCAGGGGCTTTGTCGCCTGCCTGAAGCTGCGGGCCGACCAGCGTGATCGGGTTGCCCTTGAAGCTTGCTTGACGTTCTTGAGCCATCTGATATGTCCTCCTTCATTTGCAACAATGGAATAGGAAATGCCTTCTCATTATAAACATTCGCCAACCCGGTTGTCCAATCGGGAAAGAAGGGGAGAGCCTCATGATTTTCCTGCGCTACGAAAGCTTTCGGGGATACCTGAAGTCGTATCCCGTCACGTCGATCCTGATCGCGCTGAACTTGATCCTGTTCGCCGGCCAGCTGCTGACGAACGACCGCCTCACCTACGATCTGATGTTCATCCAGTGGCAGGATCAGCCCGGCTATGCCGACAATGCCTTCGGCCTCCAGGAGCCGTGGAGGTACATCACCTCGATTTTCGTGCACGGCAGCCTGCAGCATCTGTTCTTCAACCTGTTCGCCTTGCTCGTTTTCGCTCCGCCGCTGGAGCGGCTTATCGGCGCCTGGCGCTACACGCTGCTGTACGTGCTGAGCGGCATCGCCGGGAACGTGCTGTCCGCGGTCGCGATTACCGGAGTCCAGTCGTCTCTCGGCGCGTCAGGCGCCATTTACGGCGTTTACGGCGCCTATCTGTTCATGGCGCTGCACCGCAAGGGCATGATGGACGAGAGCTCGGTCAAGACGGTCTACATGATTCTGATCCTGGGCGTCGTGTCGCTGCTGTTCTATTCCAACATCAACTGGTATGCCCATCTGGGCGGCCTCATCGGCGGCTATCTGATCTACGCCGCGATGGACAACAAGGAGCGCTACCGCCGGGCCCGCCAGCGTTGAGGCGGGGGTTGCGGCAACCCTAGCCATGCCCCCCATGCGGCGCTGATCAGCCGCGTGGGGCGTTGCAGGAGCTGGCCTCGCATAACAGCGAGTCCTGCTCCGCCAAACGAAAAGCCCCTTCCGTCTGGAGACGGAAGGGGCTTTTCGTTTGCGTGTTATTCGCGGTTGCTGAAGAAGATCATGATGTACTTGACCAGCTCCAGCAGAGAGATGAGGGCGGCCGCGACGTAGGTCAAGGCGGCGGCGTTGAGCACTTTGGATACGCCGCGCTCTTCCTCGTTGGAGATGAAGCCCTCGGATACCATCAGCTCGCGGGCGCGGCTGCTGGCGTTGAACTCGACCGGCAGCGTGATGAGCTGGAAGGCCACGGCGACCGAGAAGAAGATGATGCCGATGCCGATCAGGCCGGTCGCCTGGAACAGGAAGCCGCCGAGCAGCAGGAACGGCGCGATGCCGGAGGCGAAGTTGACGACCGGGAAGATCCGGTGGCGCAGCGTCAGCATCGGGTAGCTCACCTTATGCTGGATCGCGTGGCCGACCTCGTGGCAGGCGACCGAGATCGCCGATATGGAGCTCTCGTAGTAGACCGGCTCCGACAAGCGGACGACGCGGTGGATCGGATCGTAGTGGTCGCTCAGGCGGCCCGGAACCGGCTCGATCGGCACGTCGTACAGTCCGTTCGCGTCAAGCAAGCGGCGCGCGGCCTCGTAGCCCGTCAGGCCGCTCATCGCCTGCACCTCGGACCAGCGGTTGAACGTGCCCTTGACTCTGAACTGCGCCCAGATCGACAGAGCGAAGGCGATCAGGATCAGGAAGTCCATCGGATGAAAAAACAAGGCAATCCCTCCATCTTTCTTCGTTGGCTACATGAAATTGCCCTTGTTCAGAATCAGCATCAGCGCCTCGATGCATGCCGCGGTCTGCGGGATGAGGCGCTTGACGGCTTGGTTGGCCTGCTTCGGCTTGAGATTCTGAATGACGGGCTCAAGCTCCTTGACCTCGCGCTCGAGCTGCGTCAGATGCAGCTCGAGATCGCTGAGCCGCTGCGTGACCTGGGACACGGATGAGACCTTGGTCCAGCTGTCCAGGGCTTGCTTGATTTCGTCCAACGTATATTTTTCTTTCTTCAACTGTTCTATACGCTGGAGGCGTTCCAAGGTTTCACGACTATAGAGCCGATAATTGCCCTCGCTGCGGGCTTCGGGCTGGATCAAGCCTAGCTTCGTGTAGTAGTCGATCGTTCTGGAGCTGACCTCAGCCTGCTTGGACAATTCACCGATCTTGAGCAGTTGTTCAGCCATTTCTCCTCCACCATCCTTATCAAACCCTTGCTTCTCTATGAAAACTATGATAATCGGTAAGCCTTCATGCCGTCAAACCCAGCCGTTTCCTGTTGCCGGTCCAGCGAGGGAGAAAAGCGGGATTGTCGAGAAAGCTTACATGAAGGCTGGATGCATCGCATGACTTCTGACGGATCGGTTTTTCATCCTGCTTTCGCGGCAAAACCGAAGGATAGCCTGGGAGGATCGTCCGTTCTCGCTGAATGTGGGGGGAAAACTTAACATTCGTTACGATATGAAAGGGGAACGTTTGATATTCTTTTCGTTTCTGAAAAATAGGTTATTGTCAAAGCAGGTACTTCTGACTATAATGGCATTAAGTCTTTCATCACACGTTAGAGAACATTACATTAGGGAGTGGTCGTAGTGGTCAAAAAGATGCTGATTTCCATGAGCGCATTGCTGGTGCTTTTCCCGGCGATGGCGTTCGCAGAGGATCCTTCGGGAGCGACGCTCAACATGGGTCTAAATGCCCTGTGGGTCATGCTGGCGGCGATTCTGGTCCTGCTCATGCAAGGAGGATTCATCCTGCTGGAGACGGGCTCGACCCGCATGAAGAACGCCGGGCACGTCGCCGGCAAGACGATCTTCACGGTCGGCCTTTGCTCGCTGGTCTACTGGGCGCTCGGCTACGGCATCGCCTTCGGAGGCTCCGGCAACGACTTCTTCGGATGGGGAGACTTCTTCTTCGATCCGGCCAAGACGTCGGTCGACAACGGCCTTCCTACTACGGTCTTCTTCCTGTTCCAGCTCGCTTTCGCGGCGGTATCGCTGTCGATCGCATGGGGCGGCTTCGCGGAACGCGCCAAGCTGTCCGTATACTTGATCTTCACGATTCTGTTCACGGCTCTCATCTATCCGGTCGTCGCGCACTGGATCTGGGGCGGCGGCTTCCTTGCCCAAGACGGCGCGCAAGACTTCGCAGGCTCTACCGTCGTCCACTTGACCGGCGCCCTGGCCGCTCTGGCCGGCACGATCCTGCTCAAGCCGCGCATCGGCAAGTTCAACAAGGACGGCTCCGCCAATGAGATCCTCGGCCACAACCAAGTGTTCACGGCGCTGTCGGTCCTCATCCTGTGGGTAGGCTGGTTCGGCTTCAACGCCGGCTCCACGGTCGCGATCGGCGACGGCTTCTTCGGCTTCGTCGCCTTCAACACCCAGCTGGGCGCAGCCGGCGGCGCAGTCGCGGCGCTGCTCATCTCCTGGGCGGTGCTGGGCAAGGCGGACATCGGCACGACGCTGAACGGCGCGCTCGCCGGCCTCGTCGCCATCACAGCCTCCTGCGCGTTCGTCGATCCATGGGCGGCAGTCGTCATCGGCTTGGTCGCCGGCATTCTCGTTTTCTACAGCGTCCGCTTCTTCGAAAAAATGAAAATCGACGATCCGATCTTCGCCCTCTCCGTGCACGGCGCGGCCGGCATCTGGGGCACGCTCGCCAACGGCATCTTCGCCACGGAAGAGCTCGCCACCAAAGTCGGCGTCGGCCAAGGCGGCTTGATCGATACCGGCAGCTGGCATCAGCTGTGGGTCCAGTTCGAGAGCGTCGTCATCTGCGGCGTGTTCGTCCTCGCCGCGAGCTTCATCCTGCTCGGCATCATGAAGGCCATCATGGGCCTGCGCGTCACGGAGGAGCAGGAGATCGCCGGCCTCGACCTGAGCGAGCACGGCAACTACGGCTATCCGGAGCAGCTCAAAAAACCTTCCGGCCAGAATATCCAAGCGTAGCGAAATCTGCTACACTTCATCCAGAGCTTGGATCAGGCCAGAGGGGAGAGACGCCGCATGACAGACCCGGGTTGGCATCAGCTGCTTCACGGAATCGCCCGCGCGGAAGATTCCGCCAGCCTGCATCGCCTTCGCGAGCTTGTCCACGACCGGATGGTCGCCCGGCTGCCTCAGCAACAGACAGAGCAATTCTATGCCGAGCTGAATGACGCGCACGACGCTATGATTCGTCGCGCCATTCAGCTCGCTCAAAGCGAATTGGCGCGGCTCGGGATGGGAACTCCCCCCGCGCCTTTTGCCTATTTGTTGTTCGGGAGCGGCGGGCGCAGGGAACAGACATTGCTCAGCGATCAGGACAGCGGCATCGTTTATGGCGATTCGCCGGATGGCGAAGGCCGAGAAGAAAGCCGCCGCTATTTTGCCGCCCTGTCGGACCAGGTCGTCCAGCTGCTGCTCGGGGCGGGCTATCCGCTCTGCGAGGGCAATGTGCTGAGCAGCAATTCGGAGTGGTGCCGCCCGCTTTCGAGCTGGCAGGAGCGGCTCGGGCGCTGGTTCGACGAGCCGGCGTGGGAGCCGGTGCGCTATTTGCTGATCGTGGCGGACAGCCGCTGCGTGTTCGGCGCTCCGGAGCTCCACGAGGAGCTCATGGCCTACTTTTATCGAGACGTCATCCAACAGCCCGTCATCGTGAAGCGAATGCTGGAAAATACGATGAAGCACAAGGTGCTGCTCAATGTGTTCGGCCAGCTCCTGCGGGAGCCGTACGGCGAAGACGCGGGCAGCCTCGACATCAAATACGGCGCCTACATCCCGATGGTCAATGCCATCCGCCTGCTGGCGATCGAGGCCAACCTGCGCGAGACGGGCACGCTGGAGAGAATCCGCGCGCTCGAGGAGCAGGGGCTCGTGCAGCGCTCTGAGGCGGCGGAGTGGATTCAGACGTTCCGCCTGTTCCTGCGGCTGCGGATGATGACGACCGAGCGCATCGAGAACGGCCGGTTCACGACCAACGGCAAGCTGAGCTCGCGCAAGCTGACGAAGGAGATGGCGGAGGAGCTGAAAAGCGGCCTCAAGGTCGGCAAGAAGCTGCAGCGGCGGGTGTACCGGCATACGATGAACAGGCTCTGACGGATGGAAAGGAGTCAACATGAAGGAAAGCAAAGGCGTCAGTCGAATGTGGCAGCTGTACAAGATGGGAGGCGTCACGCCGGCCCTCGCGTCCATGCTGGGAGCGCAGAACGCGCAGCAGATGGCCTTTATGCGCTCGGTCAACCGCGACCTGCGCAAGCAGTCTCTGCTCGATACGCCATTCGACGATCTGGAGACCGTCGTATTCGACTTGGAGACGACGGGCTTCTATCCGTACAACGGAGACGAGATCATCAGCTTCGGCGCGGTGCTGCTCAAGGGAGGGGAGCCGGTCGAGGGCAAGACGTTCTACAGCCTCGTCAACCCGAAGCGCAAAGTTCCCCTCCATATCACGGAGCTGACCGGCATTACGAGCGCAATGGGCGAGGACGCGCCGGAGCTGGCCGACGTGCTGCATGATTTCATGGACTTCTGCGGGAAGCGCCTGCTCATCGCGCATGGGAGCGGGCATGACAAGCAGTTCCTGAACGCCGCCTTGTGGAGGACGTACAAATGCAATCTGACCCATCGCGTGCTCGACACGATGATGGTCGCCAAATGGCTGCAGCCTGGACGGGAATCATACGGCCTCGACGAGCTGCTGGCGGAGGAGCGCATCCCGATCACGCGCCGCCACCACGCGCTGGAGGATTGCTTTATGCAGTCGCGGCTATGGCGGACGTACCTCGGGAGGATCCGCTCGCGCAACATCCATACGCTCGGCGACCTATACGCTTATTTGAGCCAGCACTGAGCGCCGGAGGCCTTCCGGTCCGGAGGCATAAGCGGCGATTTCCGGTTCGGCGGCGTTTTCCAGCGATACGATCCACATGCCAGGCCCTTCGGCGAGTCCGAAGGGCTCTTCGGCGCGCGGGGAGCCGGTCCAAAGCGCCGCGCGGCGGTCTTCTTCCGACGGGGCGGCAGGTCCTCGAGGATGGGAGTGATAAACGGCGATCAGGCGGAGGCCGGAGCGGACGAGGCGGTAATGCGCTTCGATCCATTCGGCGGGATCGAGCCGGTAGTGGCGCAGCGGATCGGGATGGCAGTTGCGGAGCGGCAAGATGCAGGTGACGATGCCGCAAGGGTCGTCGGCCGAAGCTGCGGCTAGGCCGCATGCCTCCTGCGGCGCTGCCTGACGGCAGCGGGCGACGAGCTGGCCGAACGCCGAGGCCGAGAGCAGGTAATCGGCATTTTTCATAGCGGGCGCTCCTTTGGGGGATCATGGAAGGGACGGCCTTGAGTCGGCCTCCTCATTCATGATACCATGTCGATGACAGGAAGACGGCAGTAGCGAAGGAAGGTAGAGCATGAAAAAGGGAATGACCGTGCTGATTCTGCTGGCCGCGGTGCTGGCCGGAGGCTGGATCTGGATGGACCGGGCGGACATGCCGCTCGGCGCAGGATTGTTCTCGGGCGGCCAAGACGCCAAGCCCAAGGAAGGCTACGATGCGCCCGCGTTCTCTCTCCCCGGGCTGGACGATAAGACCTATGCGGTCGGCGGCGCTCGCGAGAAGCCGGTGCTGGTCAATTTCTGGGCCTCCTGGTGCGGCCCGTGCGACGCCGAAGCGCCGGATTTGCAGGAGCTGTTCGAGAAGTACGGCGACCGGATCGATTTTTACGGCGTCAACTCGACGGACTACGACCGCGAGCGCGACGCGCGCGCCTTCGTCGACGAGAAGAAGCTGACGTTCCCGATTCCGATGGACCGGGACGGTGTGGCTACGAAGGCGTACAAGGTCAGCAACTTCCCGACCTCGCTGCTGATCGGAACGGACGGCAAGGTGAGGGAGCGCATTACCGGCGTCATCACGAAAAAGCAGTGGGAGCAGAAGCTGGACGATCTGCTCGCGCAGCCGCGGCAGCCCGGCGCCTGAAGCCGGACGGGCAGCCGGGACGGACGGGTGAATCGGACTGCCGAATCGGACAGCCGGATTGGACAGCCGGATTGGACAGCCGGATTGGACAGCCGGGACGGACAGTCGAATCGGACAGCCGAATGGGACAGCCGGACGGGCAGCCGGGCGGACAGTCGGAACGGGCGCTGGATCGGACCGTGGCGAGACGCTCCCGCTCGGCGGCGCGGCGGTGCGATCGAACGGCCCCTCGGGGCTCGCAGGCGCGGACACAAAAAAGGCAGCTCCCCTTGTCGGGAGCTGCCTTTTGGCATATCGAATCAATGATTGACGACGCCGGTCCGCATGCGCAGGGCATCGTCGCCGGAGCCGCTCTCCAGGCGCGCCATGCCGAGCAAGGCATAGCGGATGCTGTCGAGCAGAGCCTCCCAGCTCGCCTCGATGACGTTGCCGGATACGCCGACCGTATTCCAGCTGCTGGACAGGTCGCTGGACTCGATGAGCACGCGCACCTTGGCCGCCGTCGCGTCCTTCTCGTCGAGCACGCGTACCTTGTAGTCGGCGAGATGGATGTCGTTGATGCGCGGATAGAACGGCAGCAGCGCCTTGCGCAAGGCGTTGTCGAGCGCGTTGACGGGGCCGTTGCCCTCGGCGGCGGTATAGACGGACTCCTGGCCGACCCGCAGCTTGACGATCGCTTCGGTGACCATGCCGTGCGAGGTCTTTTCGAGGAGGATCTTGAACGACTCGACGGCGAACACCTCGTCCAGGCCGCCGAAGGCGTCGCGCAGCAGCAGCTCGAGGCTGGCGTCGGCCGCCTCGAACTGGTAGCCCTGATGCTCGAGGTCCTTGATCCGCTCCATGATCGCGCGCGTATTGTCGTTGTTGCTCGTCACGTCGAGGCCCATCTCCTGCGCCTTGGAGATGACGTTGCTCTGGCCGGCTAGCTCGGAGACGAGGATCCGCTGCTTGTTGCCGACGAGATCCGGCTCGATATGCTCGTACGTCTTGGAATCCTTGAGGATGGCCGAGACGTGGATGCCGCCCTTGTGGGCAAAGGCGGCGTTGCCGACATACGGCTGGCCGACCGGCATGCTGACGTTGGCGATCTCGCTGATGTAGCGGGCCGTAGGCGTCAGCAGCCGCAGCCGCTCGCGGCCGATGGCCGAATAGCCGAGCTTGAGCTCGAGGCTCGGCAGGATCGAGCACAGGTTGGCGTTGCCGCAGCGCTCGCCGTAGCCGTTGATCGTGCCCTGCACCTGGGTCGCGCCGGCGGCGACGGCCGCGAGCGTGTTGGCGACGGCCAGCTCGCAGTCGTTATGCGTATGGATGCCGAGCGGGGCGTCGATCTCGGAGCGGACGCGGCTCACGATATCGGAGATCTCGCCGGGCATCGTGCCGCCGTTGGTGTCGCACATGACGAGCCAGTCGGCGCCGGCCTCGCGCGCGCGCCGCAGGACGGCGAGGGCATAGTCGGGATTGTGCTTGAAGCCGTCGAAAAAATGCTCCGCGTCAAAGATCGCCTCGAGGCCGCGCTGCTTGAGGAAGGCGATGGAGTCGAAGATCATGGACAGGTTCTCCTCCAGCGTCGTGCCGAGCGCCGTGTGCACGTGGAAGTCCCAGGACTTGCCGACGAGCGTGGCCGCCTGCACGCCGGACTCCGCGATCCGCAGCAGGCTCGCGTCCTGCTCGGCGACGCTGTGCTTGCGCCTCGTGCTGCCGAAGGCGGTGATCTTGGCGTTCAGGCCTAGCTTCTGCACGCGCTGGAAAAACTCGATGTCCTTGCTGTTGCTGCCCGGGTTGCCGCCTTCGATATAATGGACCCCAAGCTCATCCAGCTTGAGGGCGATCTTGAGCTTGTCGTCGGCGGAGAGGCTGATGCCCTCGCCTTGGGTGCCGTCCCGTAAGGTCGTGTCGAAGATGGAGATGGCTTGGCTCATAGACGAACGAATCCCCCTTTGATGTGTTGCCGCATTCATGCGCAGAAGTATTGGGTGAAAGATTACTTTATTATAACACCGCGGCTGCGCAGGATAGAAGAGAAAGTGCAATTTTTCCTCGCGGTTGACCCTCGGGAAGGGCGGGGGTATGCTTCTAGTACAAGGACGAGGACTGCGGAAAAGGAGGCGCTCTCATGGAGAAGCGGGAAGAGGGCCGGGAGGCGCGGAAGGGACGGGTCGTCCTGCATCTGGACATGAACGCCTTCTACTGCTCGGTCCACGAGGCCGAGGAGCCGGAAAAATACGCCGGCAAGCCGACGGCGGTAGCGGGCAGCGTGGAGCTGCGCAAAGGCATCATCGTCACCTGCTCGTATCCGGCCCGCGCCAAAGGCGTGCGCACCGGCATGACCGTCCGCCAGGGACTGCAGCTCTGTCCCGAGCTGATGCTGATCCGGCCGGACTTCGACCTGTACCGGCGCTATTCCCAAGGCTTCCGGCAGATCGCCGCCTCCTATACGCCGATCATGGAGACGGTGTCGATCGACGAATGCTACCTGGACATCACCGGCTCGTCGCTGTTCGGGTCCCCGCTCGAGATCGCGGAGACGATCCAGCGCCGCATCCGGCTCGAGTGGTCGCTGCCGTGCTCGGTCGGCATCGGCCCGAACAAGCTGCTCGCCAAGATGGCGTCGGACATGAAGAAGCCGTCGGGCCTGACGGTGCTGCGCATCCGCGACGTGCCGCGGCTGCTCTGGGACAAGCCGTGCGACCAGCTGTTCGGCATCGGGCGCAAGACGGCCGACAAGCTGCGCAAGCTGAACATCCGCACGATCGGCCAGCTCGCGGCGGCGGACGAGACGCTGCTGCTGTCGCAGTTCGGCGTGTACGGGCCGCATATGAAGGAGGCCGCGAACGGCATCGACCGCTCGCCTGTGCGCGAGACGAAGGAAGCGAGCAAGTCGGTCGGCCATACGACGACGCTGCCCGCCAACGTCTCCGCCCGGCCGGAGATCCACCGCGTGCTGCTCAATCTCGCCGACCAGACAGCGCGCCGCATGCGCCGCAAGGGCTTCGTCGCCGGCTGCGTGCAGATTACGGTGCGGCTGCCGGACATGACGACCTATACGCGCTCCCGCACGCTGGACAAGCCGCTCGAGGACGCGGCGAGCATCCATCGCGAAGCCTGCCGCCTGTTCGACGAGCATTGGCCGCGGCCGGAGCCGGTGCGGCTGCTCGGCATTACGCTCCAGAGCCTGCAGCCCAAGGACAGCGCGGCGGTGCAGCTCGATCTGTTCGAATACGAGCAGGAGCCTCGGCGGGAGGCGCTGACCAAGGCGATGGACGCGCTGCGCGACAAGTTCGGAGAGAGCGCCGTGCTGACGGCGGGCATGCTCGGAGAGGATCCGTCGGCGCTCATCCGCAACCGCAAGCTGCGCGGCACCTCCTTGCAAATCGATGAGGATTTTGTTATAAATTGATGTGTACAGACAGGCTGATAACGGGTAAGAATACTCTTATCCGATTATAAGGGCCACAGGCTTCATTTATTGGAGGAGGGAACACCATGGGCAAATATACATGGGTCGATAAAGACACCTGCATCGCATGCGGAGCATGCGGCGCGACGGCCCCTGATATTTACGATTACGATGACGAGGGTCTCGCCGAGACGATCTACGAAGGCGACGGCAACACGGGAACGAAGATCATTCCGGACGATCTGTTCGACGATCTGCAGGACGCGTGCGACGGCTGTCCGACCGACTCCATCAAGATCGCCGACGAACCGTTCAACCTGTAAATCATCGCTCTCATGCCGCCTGCCCGGATACCCGGGCAGGCTTTTTCGCGGTTCGGGACCGCGGCCTCATGGAGACGGCGCGTCGAATTGCCGATAGTACCTCTTGAAGGGCGCACGGAAGGAGCGGATGCGGGTGGACGACAAGGAACAAGGCGGAAGCGGAGGCGGGCCGCAGGAAGGGGAAGCCGCCGCGCGGCAGCGGCTGGAGGAGCTCAAGCGCTACCTGGCCTCCAATCCATCGAACCGGATGGCTTGGTTTTTGCTGGGCAAGACCTACGCCTCGCTGGGCAAGGAAGGAAAGGCCAATTACTGCTATCTGCGATCGGGTCCGATCTACGAGGCGTATGAGAACGAGCCTCATCCGTTCGAAAATCTGGCCGCCGAGGATTGGCTGGACCGCTGGAACGAGCCGCGGCGCGGGGGCGTCGCCAGAACGGCGCTGCGCGCTGCCATCCTGATCGCGGCCGGCCTGGCGCTGCTTCCGGCGGCGTCCTGGGCGCCGGGAACGGCGCTGCCGGCGACGGTGGACAAGCCCGGCGGACAGCCGGCTGCCGTCTCCAAGCCGGCGCAGCGCGACGGGGACGGGAGCGGCATCGGCATCGTATGGGTCGACGCACGGAGCTTTCCGGAGGGCGCGGCTGCCGCCGTCGACGCCTTGTCGCGAGCCGGTGGAGAGGATCGGGCGGTCGCGGCGACGCTGCCGGAGGCGGGCTCGCATTATCGCTGGCGATCGGAAGCGGCGGGAGCGGCGCTGGCCAGCCGCGCGTCTGGCGGGGACTACCTCGTGCGGGAGCCGGCCGGCCGGGAAGAATGCGGCTGCGAGAGCGGACTGTCGGCGGAAGCCGACGAAGCCGTCCGCTCCGAGAAGGCGCTGCAGGAGCAGCGCTGGTCCGTCGTGAGCGGCATCCGGAGCTTCGAGCGGCGATACGGCAAATGGCCGGCCCGCCTGGAGGACCTGCTGCGTCCTTACCCGGACAATATCCTCGCCGGCCGCGCAGACGGCATGGAGGAGCGGTTCGACGGCTGGCTGAAGGAAGCGAAGCAGCCGGCCGCGCCCGCCGCCGGAGCGGCCGGAGGGGCGCCTGGCGGGGCGGCGGCCGGACAGGCGACGGGCGGAGCTTCGGCCGGCCGCGGGCGTCTGGCTGCGGCGATGGCAGAAAGCTTCCGCATCGTCGTCGATACGAAGGCCCGCCGGCTCGCCGTCTTCAGCGGCCCTGTCGCGGTGCGCGTCTATGCGGCCGGGCTCGGGGGCGAGCGGACGCCGCTCGGCCGCTTCGAGATCAGCGAGAAGGTCCGCAATCCGAATGGAAGCTCGACCGGCAGCTTCGGCAGCCGCGGCATGACGCTGTCCGACACGCGCTATGCGATCCACGGCACCGACGAGCCGGACTCGATCGGCAAGGACGAGTCCCTCGGCTGCGTGCGGCTCGGGCGGGACGATGTGGAGGAGCTGTACGACCTGGTGCCGATCGGCACTCCGGTCACGATTCAGGAGGGCGGCTTGGAGCGGCTGCAGCCGGAATCCGGACAGCCGAAAAAGAGCCGCTACCGGGTCGAACCCGCGGCTCTCGAGGAGAATCCGGGCAAGCGGTACGACTGGCTGTAAGCCCGTCGTCCGAGCGCTTAGGAATATACGATCAGCAGCACGATCATCGCGACCGCGACGACGCCGAATACAGCCGAAAAGACCGCGATCGCCTTGCGGTTCGGCTGCTCCTTTTGAACCTGCTTCATCGCCGGAGGCTTCCGTTTTGCAGCGCTCATCGTGTTCATCCCCTTTCCGATCAGCCGGCACCGCCGTCTGTCTTCCTATTGTAATCGCTTGCGCGCCGGACGGGCAATAGCCCCTGTTCGGGAAAGCGTAAGTTGCCGGCTGCAAGCGCTCGCTTTCGCAGCCGCTCTTTCCTTTTGAGGCGGAACGCGATAAACTGAAGGGCAGAGCATTTTCTGTAGGAACGGGAGTGAAGGGGTTGCTGTATCAATCTTTTCTGAAGCCGGTGTTCTTCCGCATGGACCCGGAAAAAGCCCATCATCTGGTCATCGACGGGCTGCATCAAGCATCACGCGTGCCGGGCATGGCCGCGATGCTGGAGAGCTTGTACGGCGTGCCTGAGCAGCCCGAGCTGCGCATGGAGCTGTTCGGCCTGGACTTCCGCCATCCGGTCGGCCTCGCCGCCGGACTGGACAAGAACGCGAAGTCCGTCGCCGGATTCTCCAGCATCGGATTCGGCTTCATGGAGGTAGGCACGGTGACGCCGCTCGCCCAGCCGGGCAACGAGCTGCCGAGGCTGTTCCGGCTCCCCTCCGACGAGGCGCTGATCAACCGGATGGGCTTCAACAATGACGGGGCGGACGCGATGGCCGGACGGCTCGCGGCGCTGGGGCGGCGGACGGTGCCCGTCTGGGTCAATATCGGCAAGAACAAGACGACGCCGAACGAGCTCGCCCACGAAGACTACATAACCTGCATCCGCAAGCTGCATGAGCATGCCGACCTGTTCGTCGTCAACATCAGCTCGCCCAATACGCCGGATCTGCGCGCGCTGCAGCACGGCGACGAGCTGCGCACGCTGCTCGCGGCGGTCACGTCGGAGATCGCCTCCCAGGCGTCCCGATCCGGCTCGCGGCCGAAGCCGGTGCTCGTCAAGATCGCCCCGGACATGACCGGCGACCAGCTCGCGCTGACGGCGGAGACGATCGCGGCGAGCGGCGTCAGTGGCATCATCGCCACCAATACGACGCTGAGCCGCGACGGGCTCGGCCATGCGAGCCGGAGCGAGGCCGGCGGCCTCAGCGGCAAGCCGCTGCGGGAGCGCTCGACGGAGGTCGTCTCCGAGCTCTACCGGATGACCGGCGGCAGGCTGCCGATCGTCGGCTCGGGGGGCATCTTCACGGCGGAGGATGCGTACGCCAAGATCAAGGCCGGAGCGTCGCTCGTGGAGATCTACACCTCCATGATCTATCGCGGTCCTGGCATCGTCAAGGACATCGCGGCTGGACTCGGCGCGCTGCTGCGCCGGGACGGCTATCGCTCGATCAAGGAGGCTATCGGCGCCGATCATCAATGACAGACAGGAGGCGGACGGATGGACGGCCGGGATTGGAATCTTTTTTTGCAGCCTTATGAACAGGCAGTCGAGGAAATGAAGGTCAAATTCAAAACGCTCCGTTCGGAATTGAAGGCCCGGGAGTCCTACGCTCCCATCGAATTCGTCACCGGCAGGGTGAAGAAGATCTCCAGCATCCTCGACAAGGCGCGCAGGCTGAACGTGCCGATGGAGCAGCTGGAGACCGGCATCGAGGACATCGCCGGCATCCGCATCATGTGCCAGTTCGTCGACGACATCACGCGGGTCGCCGCGATCGTCCGCTCGAGGCAGGATCTCAAGCTCGTCTACGAGAAGGACTACGTGACGAACTACAAGGACAGCGGCTATCGCAGCTATCATATGATCGTGGAATATCCCGTGCAGACGGCGCTCGGATTCAAGAAGGTGCTGGCGGAGATCCAGATCCGCACGCTGGCGATGAATTTCTGGGCGACGATCGAGCACTCTCTAAATTACAAGTTCAAGGAGAGCCTGCCCGATGACGTGAAGCTGCGCCTGCGCAAGGCGGCGGAGGCGGCGTTCAACCTCGACAACGAGATGTCGAGCATCCGCAGCGAGATTCTTGATGCGCAGATCGGCTTCGAGGAAGGCTCGAATATCGTCAACAAGGTGCTGAGCGACATCCAGGACCTGTATTTCTACCGCAAGGTGCGGGAGGCGGTCCAGTTCCAGCTCAAGTTCAACGAGCTGTGGGAGCAGGGCGACACGTTCGGCCTCAAGCAGCTGTCGGGCGAGATCCAGTCGTCGCTGCACAAGGCGCGCAAAAGCCCGCCGCAGGCCGACGAGCTCGAATAAGCCGCGCCGATCGCGCGGCCTGCAAGAAAAAGATCGCTGGCGGAGCCGCACGAGGCTCCGCTTTCTTTTGGCGGGAAACGAGAAGAAGGAGGGGGCGCCATGAGCCGAAGAATCAGGCTGGACAAGCTGCTGTCGAGCATGGGGCATGGATCGCGGGCCGAGATCAAGCGGATCGTCAAGGCCGGCCGGGTCGCCGTCGACGGACGGACCGAGAAGGACAGCGGCAGGGTCCTCGATCCGGAGCAGGAGAAGGTGGAGCTGGACGGGCAGGCGGTCCTGTTCCGCGACAAGATCTATCTGATGCTGCACAAGCCGCCAGGCGTCATCTCGGCGACGGAGGACGGGCGCGAGCGCACGGTGATCGACCTGCTCGCGCCGGAGGATCGGGTGCTGGAGCCGTTCCCGGTCGGCCGTCTGGACAAGGATACGGTCGGGCTGCTGCTGCTTACGAACGACGGCCAGCTCGCTCATGAGCTGCTCGCCCCGCGCAAGCATGTGCCCAAGACGTACGAGGCGCTCGTCCGTTCGGCCGAGCCGGTCGGAGAGCGCGAGGCGGAGCTGTTTCGCAGCGGGATCGAGCTGGACGACGGCTATGTGACGATGCCGGCCGAGCTGGAGACGCTCGGCTGCAAGGAAGCGGGCGCGGACGATCCCGGAGAGGAGACGGACGGCGGCGCGCTGTCGTCCGTCCGGCTGACGATCCGCGAGGGCAAGTTCCATCAGGTGAAGCGCATGTTCCAGGCCGCGGGGGGCCGGGTCGTCCATCTCAAGCGGGTCTCGATGGGACCGCTCGTCCTCGACGATCGGCTGCCGATCGGGACGTACCGGGAGCTGACCGAGGCGGAGCTCGCCTCGCTGCAGCCGGACGCGCTGAAGGCGTATCGGGAGAACCTGCGGTAAAAAACAGCTATAGCCAAGTTGTTTCTTGCCGAAGCCTGGCAAGGTATGGCTTAATATAGATGTCGGGCCGACACATCCTCTACTGGAAGGAGGCTGATAGAAATGGATCAGGCATACGAGGTGGTCTCCGCCTAACGGCGGAGACCCGTGCCAGAAGGGAGGCCGATGGCCTCCCTTCGTTTTTTTTTCTGTCCAGCAGGAAATCTGTCGTTCGCAAACGAATACAATTGGAATGGCGATATCGCCACCCCCCATCGCAGGGGCAAATCTCGAAAGGAGGAAGCACAAAATGAACAATCAAATCGTTCGTGTTGCTGCAAATGCAAAAGGCATTGTTGCCGAAAGCCGCCGTCTGGTCGTAAAGGGTCATGCAATCGAGGAGGTAGGAAACCTTGAACTACAAAAATGGAAAAGACGTGCTTCCCCCTAGCCTGCTGAAAGAGCTGCAGAAATACATCAACGGGGAATTGATCTACATCCCGAAGCAGCAGGAGCGCCGCGCCGCATGGGGCGAGCTGAGCGGATCGCGCAAGCTCATCCAGCGCCGCAACGAAGACATCTATCGCTGCTACCTGAAGGGATTGTCGCTGGCTGATCTGGAGCAGAAGTTCCACCTCTCCATCGAAAGCCTGCGCAAGATTGTCGTCAAAATGCGCGCTGCAGGCGTCCGCCTGGAGACAGCCGCCGGAGCGCCTGCCATCCGCCACGAAGGCAGCGGCGTCCACTCCTGATGCGCCCGCCGGCACGGCGGCTCGCGGAGCAGCGCACCGAACTCAAGCTTAACCGCAAAGAACCCGCCTTTCCCGGAGAAAGGCGGGTTCTTTGCGTCTATGCGAGCCTACAGCAGGAAAACTTGGGAAACGATAACGAGCAGAATGAACAGCACGAGGATCGTGGCTGTGCTGGTGTAGCCTCCACCAAAGCCTGCGACGGACATGTGATTCCCTCCTCTGGCCAAGCGGCAGCCTTCGAGCTGCTTTGTACTCCAGTCTATGCCCGCCCGCCTGATTGGTCCGGGGCAAGTGCCCGGATATCCGGAAAATAGGCTTGGCACAGAGGAAGGGCCGTTACCGTCCGCGCCGTCCCTGACCGCCGCCGGAGCGGCTTCCCGGAGACGGCTTGCCGCTGCGTCCGCCCGGCTTGGCGCCCGGACGAGGCGAGGCGGAGCGTCCGCCGCCGGAAGCGGGCTTGGAGGCGCGGGAGAAGCCAGCGGAGCGCGAGCCGCCTGGAGCGGGCTTGCCGCTGCGCGCGCCGCCAGCCGAGCGGGCGGAGGATCCACGTCCTGCGGCAGCGGTGGCGCCGCGGGCGCTGCCGCCGCTGCGTGCGCCGCCGCGCGGCTCGTCGCTCCAGCTCGCGACGCGAGCTTCCGGCCTAGCGCCGGCAGCGCCGCCGCGTGCGGAGGCGCTGCGCGCCGGGCCGCGAGCTTCGTCGCGGCGGTCGGAGCCGCCCGGGCGGGAGGAGCTGCCGCGGCCGAATCCGGCCGCGCCGCCTTTGCGGCCAGCGCCGGCAGGACGGGAGCCGCCGGAACGCGCGCCGCCGCGGGACGAGGCCTCGCCCGTCCGCCGCGGGCGGGCTTCCGCAGGCTCGTCCTGTGCTGCAGCCGCGCCTTGGCCGACGCCGTATTTGGAGCCGGGCACATGCTTCAGCTTGGCGCGGATCTTCTGCTCGATCGTCTCGAGGCTCGTGCGGTCGCGCGGCGTCGCGAACGTGATCGCGATGCCGGACTCGCCGGCGCGGCCGGTGCGGCCGATGCGGTGGATATACGTATCGCCGTCGGACGGAGCGTCATAGTTGAACACATGCGTGACGCCCTCGACGTCGAGGCCGCGCGCGGCGACGTCGGTCGCGACGAGCACCTGCAGCTTGGCGTTGCGGAACCGCTTCATGACCGTCTCGCGCTTGGCCTGCGTCAGATCGCCGTGCAGCTCGTCCGCCGGGACGCCGGCTTCCTGCAGCGCTTCGGTCAGCTTCTTGGCGCGCAGCTTGGTGCGGCAGAAGACGACGGCCAGGTAAGGGTTCTCCGCGTCGAGCAGCGCCAGCAGCAGCGGCTGCTTGTTCCGGTCCGTCGTGTCGACGACCCGCTGCTCGATCGCGTCGAGCGTGACGGCCGCGCTGCGGATGCGGATGTCTTCCGGGTCGTCCATGTAGCGGGCGGCGAGCTGCTTGACCGGACCCGGCATCGTGGCCGAGAACAGCATCGTCTGGCGCTTGAGCGAGCATTGGTCGATGATCGCCTGAACCTCTTGCAGGAAGCCCATATGCAGCATCTGATCGGCCTCGTCCAGCACGAGCATGCGGATCGAGCTCA
The DNA here is from genome assembly GCF_009649995.1 of Paenibacillus sp. B01. Taxonomy (NCBI): domain Bacteria; kingdom Bacillati; phylum Bacillota; class Bacilli; order Caryophanales; family Paenibacillaceae; genus Paenibacillus; species Paenibacillus sp. B01. The sequence continues at coordinate 2,191,988 of NZ_CP045802.1, forward strand.
GCGTCACGGTCTCGCGGCGCAGATGGTCGAGCAGGCGGCCGGGCGTCGCGATGACGACATGAGGCGGATTTTTCAGCTTGCGGATCTGCGACTCGACGTCCTGGCCGCCATAGGCGGCAAGCACGGATACGCCGAGCGCGGGCGCGAGCTTGGCCAGCTCGCCGCTGATCTGGATCGCCAGCTCGCGTGTCGGCGTCAGGATGAGCGCTTGGGTATAGCTTTTATTGGAATGGATGCCCTCCAGGATCGGAAGCGCGAACGCCAGCGTCTTGCCGGTGCCCGTCTGCGCCTGCACGATGGCGTCCTTACCCTTGAGAAGCACGGGAATGGCCGTCTCCTGGACCGGAGTCGGATCCAGGATGCCCTCCTGGTGAAGAAGGCCGACAAGCTCCTCCCGGATGCCGAGGGCGTTAAAAGGGGATGACATAAGTTGAGATTCCTCATTTCTGGATAAGTGCAGCGCGGCAGAAGAACCGGCGTCTGCTTATTCCTTCAGTATAACACGCCGCCGCGGCGGGATGCACATGGCAAAAGAGCCGAACGGACGGATTTTGCCAAGCGGAGGACGTCTGTGATACTCTTTGTCGCATGAGACCCGGCCGGAAGGCGGGGAACCGAATAGGCAAGGACAAGGGAGAGAAGGCATATGGCCATTCAAAAACGAATCGACATCCGCGCGGGACTGACCGTCGACATCGTGCTCAAGCAGGATCAGCGATCCGGCAAGCTGACGCGCGGCATCGTCAAGGACATCCTCACGAGCTCGCCGACGCATCCGCACGGCATCAAGGTCCGGCTGCAGGACGGACAGGTCGGCCGCGTCAAGGCCATCGTAGCCTACACCGGGGAGCTGTAGCGGGCGGATGGCCTTCGGCATCGGCAGAGGAGAGCTGCTCGCCTGGAAGCAGGCGGTCGCCCGCGGCGACATCGCGCTGCTGACGCATTTCTGGATGGACGAGCGCTTCCCGGGCATGACCAGCGTCACCAAGGTCGGCTGCAGCGACCTCGGCAAGCTGGAGCGGTGGTGCCGGAGCCATGGCTTCGAGCCGCGCTACATCCACCGCCGCAGCGAATACCCGCATCTGGACCTGTTCGGCGTCCATCAGGAGCGGATCTTGACGGAAATGGGCTTGACGGAGCAGCTGAGCCGGTTCAAAATCGGCCGCTCGGGGTAAACTTGTGCAGTCGCCGACCTCGTCCGGACCGGTCTCGGAATCGGACTTGCGGGCGAGCGAAACTTGACGATTGCCTTGATTTCCCTTTTAAGTTACAATAGAAAAGTAGGTAACTTAATTCGTGGATAATTCAACTCAATGGAGGGATTCCGATGTCTTCGCAAGCATTCCTGGACGCCATCAAAAACCGCCGTTCCCTGTACGCTATCAGCAAAGAGAAAGTCGTGCCGGTCGACAAGGTGCAGTCGATCATCGAGGAAGCCGTCAAGCATACGCCGTCGGCGTTCAACTCGCAAAGCGCACGCGTCGTCGTCCTGTTCGACGAGCAGTCGGACAAGCTCTGGGACTTCACGCTCGAGACGCTGCGCGTCGTGACGGGCGGCGGCGAGGGCTTCAGCTCCACCGAGGAGAAGATGGCCGGGTTCAAGGCCGGCTACGGCACGGTGCTGTTCTTCGAGGACGAGCATGTCGTGCGCAGCCTGCAGGAGCAGTTCGTCGCTTATCAGGACAACTTCCCGAAATGGAGCGCTCATTCCAACGGCATGCTGCAGCTCGTCATCTGGACGGCGCTGGAGGCGGAGGGCCTCGGCGCGACGCTGCAGCACTACAATCCGCTCATCGACGAGCAGGTGCAAAAGGAGTTCAACGTGCCGGAGAGCTGGAAGCTGATCGCTCAGATGCCGTTCGGCAAGCCGGTCGCTCCAGCCGGCGAAAAGCAGTTCTCGCCGATCGAGGAGCGCGTCAAAGTATTCAAATAAGCCTTTGATCGACCCCGGCCAGCCGCGCTCATGAGCGCGGCTGGCCTTTTTGCGCATCTCGTATCATCCGCGCCGTCCGATTGGTATAATACGGACATAGCAGCCGGAAGCGTGTCCGGCGCGATCATCGAGAACGACGACAAGCCAGAAACTCAGGAAAGAGGACTGAACCGGACATGACGCAAGGTTTCATCTGGATTGCCGCCGCTGCCGGCGCGCTCGCCGCGCTGCTGATCGCGGCCAGCATTTATTTCTACCGCATGGCGATCCATCGTTCGCCGAAGACGTATCTGGAGGGCGACCCCGATCTGCCGCAGCTGCCGGAGCCGAAGGCCGGGGAAGGCAGCGCCGCCGACCATCAGGCATGGCTGCGCGGGCGCGCGCCGGAGGAGGCCGAGCTGCTCTCGCCGGACGGCCTGAAGCTGCGCGCTTACTGGCTGCCGGCGCCGGGCGGAAGCGCGCGGACGGCGATTCTCGCGCATGGCTATTCCGGCGAGGCCAAGCAGATGGCGGGCTTCGCCCGCTTTTACGCCGAGCAGCTCGGCTGGAACGTGCTGCTGCCGGACGCGCGCGGACATGGCCGCAGCGGCGGCGGCTACATCGGTTTCGGCTGGCCGGAGCGCAAGGATTACCTGGGATGGATCGACTGGGCGCTCGCCCGTACCGGCAGCGACGCGGAGATCGTGCTGCACGGCATCTCGATGGGCGGAGCGACCGTCTGCATGACGGCGGGCGAGGCGCTGCCGCCGCAGGTGAAGGCAATCGTCGCCGACTGCCCGTACACGTCGGTCAAGGACGAGCTGACGTTCCAGCTGAAGCGCATGTACAAGCTGCCGCCGTTCCCGTTCCTGCCGCTGACGAGCGCGCTGACCAAGCTGCTGGCCGGCTACTCGTTCGGCGAGGCGTCCGCGCTGGAGCAGGTGCGCCGCGCCGGCGTGCCGATGCTGTTCATCCACGGCGGCGCGGACACGTTCGTGCCGACCTGGATGGGCGTCAAGCTGCACGAGGCCTGCCCGCAGCCCAAGGAGCTGCTCGTCGTGCCGGGCGCGGAGCATGGCGCGGCGCGGCAAAAAGCGCCGGAGCAGTACGACGCGGCGGTGCGGGCGTTTCTGGAGCGGTGGCTCGCTCCGGATCCGCTTTTGTCGATTACGGCCATGGAGCCCGTCAGAGGTGACTTGTTATGTACAACCTGATGATCGTGGATGACGAGCTGCTGATGCGGATCGGCATCCGGAACATGATTCAGTGGGAAGAGCACGGCTTCCGCATCGTCGGCGAAGCCGCCAACGGCAAGGAGGGGCTGGAGGTCGCCTTGGCGGCTTCGCCGGATCTGATCATCACCGACATTAAAATGCCGGTCATGGACGGTCTTCAATTCATCCGGGAAGTATCGAAGCAGCGAAAGAAATGCCAGTTTATCGTGCTCAGCAATCTCGATGAGCTTCAATACGTCAAGGAAGCGCTCAAGCTGCATGTGGCCGATTATTTGATCAAAAGCGAGCTTACTTCTGCCGCGCTCATGGAGCTGCTCGCCTCCATCCGCGAGCAGCTTCAGCTTGAATCCGGACAACCGGCGAGCGCCGACCATCCGTACGACGACTCCAGCAGCATCAGCCATAAGAAGGCCGAGTTTTTCAAGGATCTCATCAGCGGCTTCATGACCGAAAGCGAAGCCGATGCGCGGGCGGAGGACCTGCACATTCGCGTCAAGCCGGCGGATCTGATCGCGCTGACGTTGAAAGTGAATCATTTCGAAGCGATAAAAAGGAAGTACGTCGAGAAAGACGAAAAGCTGCTTCGATTTTCAATCCTGAACATTCTAGAGGAAATCATCCCGTCCAAATGGGAAAAAGAAATCGTCGTCCTGAGCTCCTCGGAATATTTGATCGTCGTCAACAAGCTGGAGGGAAGCTCGTCGGCACGTCCGGACATCGAAAAGCTGTGCGCGAAAATAATCGCTTCTCTGAAGGATTTCACCAACCTGAGCGTGTCGGTCGGGGCGAGCGCGCCGGCGAGCGGCTTCAGCTCCGTCAAATCGGCGTACAAGCAGGCGGAACAAGCGCTCGGCGCTCGCTTTTTCGCCTCTGGACCGGCGACCTTCTTTTATGACGATAAGGCGGAGGAGCCGCCGCGCAAAGCAGCGAACCCCAAAATCAGCTCGGAGGAAGAGCAGCTGTTCTTCGCCATGCTGAGCTCCGCGGACAAGGAGCAGGCCGGTCGGTTTTTTGCCGGCCTCCGCTCGAAGCTGGAACAGCAGCGGCTCGACGAGAGCAGCATCCGGCTGTTCTACATCCTGCTGCTGGAGAAGATGAATGCCTATTTGTCGCTGGCCGGCAAAAGACCGTTGAGCTCCTTCAACGGGCTGTCGCCTTATGAAAACGTTCTAAAAGGGGACAGCTGGGAAGACGTCCATCACGGACTGCTGGACTATGTGTCCTGCTGCTTCGACCAGGAGGGCCGTGTTGTCGAGGAAAGCACGTATACGGGGATGGCTGTCGACCTGATCCATACCTATTTCGCGGAAGCGATCTCCCTTCAAAGCGTAGCCAGCCAAATCAATGTCAGCCCCTCTTATTTGAGCCGGATCTTCAAGCAGGAAAAAGGGGTCAATTTCGTCTCCTACCTGACCGAGGTGCGCTTGGAGAAGGCGAAAATCTATTTGCGGAGCGGAAAGCTGAAGGTATACGCCGTCGCCGAGATGGTAGGCTACCCGAACTACACGTATTTCAGCAAAATATTCAAAAAGCATGTCGGCGTCACGCCGGAGGAATATCGGGAACAAATCCATTGAATTCGAGCCGATAGAGGTGCAGCATGCGGAGAAGCCGGCCTGTCTCGATCAAAACGAAAATCATCCTGATCTGCATGGTCGTCATCGTCTTGCCGATCACCGTCATGACGATCAGCTCCTACCGCTCCTCCGAGCGGCTGCTGGAGCGGAATTATAAGCGGATCATGGAGGACTTGGGCTATCAGACGAGCATTCGCATCGACGACTTCTTGAAAAAGATCGAAAAAATATCGCTGCTGGCCAGCACCGGGCTCAGCGGCAGCCAGTCTGCGACCGGAGACGGAAGCGATCCGGTGCAGGATTTTTTGCGAGAGGGCGGCGAGCCGAACACGACGCTCGCTTACAACAATCTGATGACCTACATCATGATGGAGGATCGCGTTTTTTCGATCTACCTGTACAACTTGAACGGCGGGCCGGATCTGATCGTAAGCCCGAACAGCCCGGTCCATGAGGCGTACAACGTGGAGACCGAGCTGTGGTACAAAAAATTCATGCATGACAAGGAGCGGACGATCACGCTGACGACTCGCGTCGACGAGCAGATCGAAACGAAGCCGCTGGCCGTCTCCCATGCCCGAAAAATATACGATTCGTCTTCGGGAGCGCTTCTTGGAGTCATCGTCGTAAGCATCGACATTAAATTCGTGGAAAATGTGAACCGCAATCTGCAAGATACGTTTCGTTCCAACTATATGATCGTGGACAGCGAGGACAAAATCGTCTACAGCCGGAACGAGTCGCTGATCGGCACCTTGTTCCGGGCGAACGTCCGCCCCGACGAAAAGAGAAATATCGTCGTGACCAATCGGCTGGGCCAAAAAGATTGGATGACGTATTTATACATGCCGAAGAGCGAGCTGACGAATGAAGGAAGGCTGCTGGGGCGCAATCTGCTCCTGCTGGCGGTCGTCATGGTTTTGTTCGCGGCCATCGTGTCGAGCTTTCTTTCCTCCGTCATTGCCCGGCCGATGAAAAAGCTGATGAACAACATCGTGCTCGTGGAGAAGGGGCATTTCGAACGGGTGCAGCAGATCAACGCGCGGGACGAGTTCGGGCAGCTCTCCCAGCGGTTCAACAAGATGGCCGATGAGCTGAAAAGGCTCGTCGGAAAAATCCAGCAGGATGAGATCGAAAAAGCGAAGACGGAAATCCGGGCGCTTCACTCTCAGATCAATCCCCATTTTTTGTACAATACGCTCGGCTCGTTGAAATGGATCGCGGCGATGCAGCAGTCCGACAAGATCGTCGACATGACCGAAGCGCTGATCTCCATGCTCCGGTATGCCTCGCGGCTCGAAAGCCCGCTCGTGACGATCCGCGAAGAGCTCGACAATGTGGACAATTACATTACGATTCAAAACGTACGCTATTATGACTCCATCCAGATCCGCCGGGAAATCGAAGAGCCTCTGCTGGACTACCGGATTCCGAAAATGATCCTGCAGCCGATCATTGAAAATGCGATCTTTCACGGCTTCGCGGAATTGGAGGAGGAAGGCTGCATCACCATCCGCATCTACTCGATCCAGGCCGATGTCGCCATCGAGATTCACGACAACGGAGCGGGGATGGAGGAGGAGACGGTGCGGTGCTTGCTGGAGAGCTGGAGAACCGGGACGGAGGCCGAAGCGCGGGGGATCGGGCTGTTCAACGTGCAGCGCCGCATCAAGCTTCATTTCGGCGAGCGTTACGGCATCGGAGTGGCAAGCAGCCCCGGGGAAGGGACGACGTTTACGTTCCTGCTTCCCGGTATTTCCTGAACGATCAAAAAACGGCGCTTCCTATGCGGAAGCGCCGTTTTTGCCCAGCGGTCAGCCTTTTACGCTGCCGAGAACGAGGCCTTTCGTGAAATATTTCTGCAGGAAAGGGTAGACGAGCAAAATCGGAATGGCGCCCAGGAACATCTGGGCAGCGCGGCCTGTCCTGGCATTCATCATCGACAGCAGCTTCGTGTAATCGGAGCCCGACTTGAGCATAAGCTGCTCGAAGCTCATCAATAACGTCTGCAAATAGCTCTGCAAAGGATAGTTGGCCGGGTTTTTCATATAGATGATGCCGTCGAACCATGAATTCCAGTGGCCGACGATGCTGAACAGGCCGACCGTGGCCAGCGCGGGCTTCAGCAAGGGGAGCAGGACGCGGATCAAGATCTGCATCGGACTCGCCCCGTCGATGATGGCGGACTCTTCGATCTCTTCCGGCAAGCCGCGGATGAAGTTCATGAGGATGATCATGCTGAATACGGGGAGCGCCCCGGGCAGGATCAACGACCAGATCGAATCGATCAAGCCGGTTTTGACGACGATGAGGTAGGTGGGAATCAAGCCTCCGTTAAACAGCATCGTGACGATGAAGAAGGTCATGTACCAGTTGCGGCCCGCGAGCTTGCCCGATGACTTGGATAGCGGATAAGCCGTCAAGACGATGAGCAGGAGGTTGACGATCGTCCCCAGGACGACCCTTTGCACGGATACCCATAAAGAAGAGAGGAACTTTCCGCCGGTCATCGCGAACTCGTACGCTTTGGTCGTGAAGTCCACCGGCCAGAACACGACGTCTCCTGCCGACACGGCGGCGCTGCCGCTGAACGATACGGCCAGCAGGTTGACGAACGGCAAGATGCAAAGCAGCGATGTGGCGATCAAGATGACATAGTTGGCGGCTACAAACAAATATCTCCCGACGCTTCGGTCCTGAATCATCCGGATCCCCCCTTAGAAGATTCTATAGTTGGCGACTTTATAGGCAAGCACATAGGATACGCCGACGAGGATGCAGGAAATGACCGACTTGAACAATCCGACCGCCGTGCTGATCGAGTATTGGGCCTGCTGGATGCCGAGGCGGTATACATACGTATCGATGATGTCGCCCGTCTGGTACACGACCGGCGAGTACAGATTGTAGATCTGATCAAAGCCGGCGTTCAGCACGTTTCCGAGCGACAGCACGGACATCAGCACGATCGTCGGCATAAGCAGCGGCAGCGTAATATAAATCGTCTGCTTCCAGCGTTTTGCGCCATCGATGACGGCAGCCTCGTACAAGCCGGGGTCGATGCCCGACAACGCGGCCAAATAAACGACCGTTCCAAAGCCGAAGCCTTTCCATATATCGCTCACGATCATCGTCCAGGGGAAGAGGGACGGATTGCCGAGGAAATTGACGGCGGGAATTCCGAGCAAGCTCAGAAAATGGTTGATGATGCCGTCGGAGCTGAGGATGTCGAGCAGGATGCCGGCCATGATGACCCACGACAGGAAGTTCGGAATATAAACGAGCGTCTGGAACGTCCGTTTGACGAGTCCGTGCGCCACCTCGTTCAGCAGCAGGGCGAAAACGACGGGGACGACGATGCCGCCGATGATTTTGAAGGCCGACATATAGAGCGTGTTCCATATCGTTCGGACGAAGTTAGGCTGCTGGAAGACATGATTGAAGTTGTCCCAACCGACCCACGGAGATTGGAAGCCGAGTCCGGGATTATACTTTTGAAACGCAATGACCAGGCCGTAAAAAGGAATGTAGCTGAAAATGAAGACGAGGATGAGGCTCGGAAGCAGCATGAGATGCAGCGCGCGCTGCTGCTTTAATTTCGTCAGCATGGATGGTCGCCTCGTTTCTTGACTTGGATAGGTGGAAAAGGGGCTGCGGAAATCCGCATCCCCTCTACAGAAAGAGTCACTTGTTTCCGTAAGCTTCGTTTACGGCCTGAGTAGCCGCATCTCCGCCTGCAGTCTTCCAATTTTGCACGACCGTATCGAAATAATCGATGCTTTCGGAGCCCATGATGATTTTGGTGAAGCCTTCCGTCAAAATATCATCGAGAGTCGTTCCGTACGCTGCAAGCGCCTCTGGAGTCGCTCCCCACAGCTCGGTTTTGATATAGTTGCCGCTGTCATAGATTTTTTTGGCCAGGCTGAACGCCGACTTCGGCGCTCCTTGCTGCAGGTAGTCGCCTACGGCGCTAGGAGTCGCATTCTCTTTGAATTCAATGCTGTTTTTATATTTCTGCCACATGCCCGAGGAGGTGAGGCCGCTGGAGTCGCCGGATTCCAGCGCTGCCGAAACGGCTTCGTACTGCTCGTAGTCGGAGGTCGGATTGAGCACCCGGAAGGCGCCTACGACATGCGCCATATCGTTGTCGAGCAGGCCGGACAGCGTTTCCTTCGACTCTTTTTCCAATCCTTCATCGACGATGTAGGCGTAATCGTTGAGCAGCTTGACGGCCGCTTCAGGATGCTTGAACGACTTTTTGGCGACGATATAGCTGCCGTTGGCAAAGGAGATGGATTGCTTCGCTTCCTCGCCGTTCGCCGTGCGCAGCAGGTAAGGATAGAAGATGGCTTCCTTGCCCAGATTCGTAATCGTATCGACGCCGGGATTGTAGCCCCACCATTGATAGTAAGGCTGCAGGCCTACTTTGCCGGCGACGACGTCCGCGTTCATCGCGCTGAAGTCCTTGATGGCGAACTCCGGATCGATGATGCCTTGCTTGTACCATTCCGCCCATGCCTGGAGCGCGTCCTTCATTTCCGGCTGGATGGAGCCGTACACGATGGAGCCGCTGCTGTCCTTGATCCAGATGTCGGGATGGGCGTTCCAGCTCACGGCAAGCACATTGAGGTAATCCAGCGTCTGGTCGACGGCCATGCCGTAGCCGCCGTGCTTTTCCATGAAGGCAAGCGCGATGTTCTTGATGTCTTCGGGGCTTTGCGGATCTTTAAGTCCCAGCTCTTCTTTCCAATCGTTGCGGATCCAGATGTAGTCGGATTGATCGATCAATCCCCAGTGCAGCTGCGGGATGCCGTACAGCTTGCCGTCCTTCATCCCCGATTCATAGCTGTCTGTATCCGCTTTCATGTAATCCTTCAAGCGGCTGGAAGCGTACTTGTCGAACACCTCCGTCAAGTCCATGATCATGTCGGCTTCAATGAGCTGCTGCAGCTGGGAGGCGTTGACCTTGAACACGTCGGGAAGGTCGTTGGAGGTGATCGCCAGGTTCAGCTTGGTGTCGTATTCATCGCTTACCCAATCCGTCACGACTTTGATGTTGTATTTTTCTTGGTAGCGCCGGATCCATACATTGTTGGTAATGTCGTCGCCCTGCGGATATTTGGCCGAAGGATATTCCGAAGTGACCGTATGGATCGTCACCGGCTCCTTGTAGGCGCTGAAGGCAGGGTCGGAAGGATTTGCTTCCAGAGCGTCCGCGGCCTCATTGCCGGTCGAAGCGCTGCCGGCGCCGTTGCTTGCGCTCGGAGCGTTGCTGCAAGCCGTCGGCAAAGCCAGCATCATGCAAAGAGACAACAACAGAGCGATTTTCTTCTTTGACATTCAATTTCCCCCCATACTGGTCTGACGGAACAATCCGCCAGTTCATTGTAAATCGGGGGAGAACGCAAGCCTATGAAGATAATTGTCCAATCGCATTTCCTTTTTTGCGGTATTTGGCTGGGGGTGAAGGCCGGAAGGAGAAAGATTTGTCGGCGGATGGTACTTTTTTGTCCGCTGGCCCGGACAGGGCGGGGGCAAGCAGGCTGAGGGTTGCGGGGAGCGGCCTTGCGGCGAAGCGGCGACATAGAAGCAAGGGGGAAGCGCAGCGGCAAGCATGGCGAGCATGGCTGCAGGCCGAAGAAGGAGCCGCTGCGCTTTTTTTCATTCCTGCGTGAAAAACTTCGGCAAATACGCCCGGTTCGCCTCCAGCATCTCGTCCAGCAGCGCCTGGGCGACGCGGACCGACGGCACGAGCGGATGATGCGCCAGCGCCTGCAGCGCGATGCTGCGGTCGCCGCTGACGGCGGCTTCGATCGCGAGCGACTCGTACGTCTTGACGGCCTGGATGAGGCCGACGCACGGGGCCGGCACGGCCGTCAGCTGCAGCGGGATCGGGCCGCCGCTCGTGACGACGCAGTTGACCTCGATGCAGGCGTCGTCCGGCAGGAACGGCAGGATGCCGTTGTTCGGCACGTTCAGCGTCTGCACGTCTCCGGTGCCGCCATAGAGCGAGCGCATCAGGTTGACTGCCGCCTCGGAATAGTAGGCGCCGCCGCGCTGCTCCAGCTGCTTCGGCTTCTCCTTCAGCTCCGGATCCTGGTACAGCTCGAACAGCTCCTTCTCGACGCGCTTGACGACCTCGGCGCGGTTGCCGTCCTTCTCGAACGCGGCTTTCTGCTCGGCGAGCATCGTGTCGGTCATGTAGAAGTATTTGAGATAGTAGGAGGGCATCGCGTTCAGGCCGGAGATGAACGCCGGATCCCAGTCGGAGCCGGAGACGTTCTTGGCGGAGAAGCTGTCCTCGCCCCGCACGAGCTCCGGCAGCCGGTCGACGCCGTCGACGGTGACGCGGCTGACCCAGTGCAGATGGTTCAGGCCGACGAACTCGGCGTAGACGCGGTCCGTCGTCGTGCCGTACTTGCCGGCGAGCCATTTGAGCAGGCCGATCGGCGCGTTGCAGAGGCCGATGCTCTTGACCTTGGAGTGCTTGCGGATCGCCTCGGTGACCATGCCGGCCGGGTTGGTGAAGTTGAGCAGCCATGCTTCCGGAGCGAGCTCCTCGATGTCGCGGCAGATGTCGAGCAGCACCGGAATCGTGCGCAGCGCCTTCATCATGCCGCCGGGGCCGGTCGTCTCCTGGCCGATCACGCCGTGCTTGAGCGGGATCGCCTCGTCCAGGCCGCGCGCCTCCAGCATGCCGACGCGCATCTGCGTGCTGACGAAGTCGGCTCCGGCGATCGCCGCGCGGCGGTCCGTCGTCAGATGCACCTCGATCGGCAGCCCGGAGCGGTCGACCATTCGTTTGGCAAGCTCGCCGACGATGTTCAGCTTCCATAGGCCGGGCTCGATGTCGACGAGCCACAGCTCGCGCACGGGCAGCGAGTCATAATAGCGGATGAAGCCTTCGACGAGCTCGGGGGTGTAGGACGATCCGCCGCCGATGACGGCGATCTTGAGGCCTTTTGTTTCGGTCATGGTCGATTCCTCTTTTCGTTAAAATGGGGCGATCGGGATGTCGTCGAACTCGCGGTGCTGGCGCATCGATCGGTACATCTCCGGCGTAATGTCGATGCGGTCCGCCTCCAGCGCGCCCCAGAGGGCGCCGACGACCGGCTCGACATCGAGCTTGACGAGCGACGCTCCCGGAGCCGTCTGCCGCAGCATCGCGGCGATCGGGCCGCTGATCCAGCCGTGGTCGCCGCGAGTCAGCAGGCTGCCGGCAAGCACGACGTCGAACGGAAGCTTGCGCATGCCGAGCCGCTCGATGACCGCCTTGACGGACAGCGCGAGCTCCTCGCCCTGATGCGTCAGGATGCGGAGCGCCGCTTCGTCGCCCTCGGAGGCGGCGCGGAACAGCAGCCGCACGACGTCGGTCGGCACGCCGAGCGAGCGGTCGAGATAGTCGTGGAACATCGCTTCGACCGTCGGATAGCCGAGCATCTCCAGCAGCATCGGCGTCAGCTTCGTCGGGCCTTCGCGGCCGTCCCAGGAGCGGATGACGGTGCGGAAAACCTCGACGTTCAGCCCGCCGCCGCCGCCGAAGTCCCCGTACATGTAGCTGAAGCCGCCGCATTGGTACATGTCGCCGGTCGGGCTCACGCCGGCGCAGTTGACGCCGGTGCCGCAGATGACCGAGACGCCGTACGGCCTGGCCGTGCCGGCCCGGAGGCCGATGACCGTGTCGCAGACGACCGTATAGCGCTCCGCGAAGCCGATGCTGCCGAGCAGCGGATGCAGGATGTCGAGGTCGGCCTGGCGGTCGGCTCCGGCGAGCCCGAAGTACGCGTGGGCGAGCGCGGAGCGCTCGACGCCCGCTTGCCGCAGCGCCTCGGAGACGGCGGCGTCGAGATTGCGCCGGGCGGAGTCGCGGCCGTTCTGATGGTTGCCGCCTGCGGCCATGCCTTTGCCGAGGATGCGTCCTTCGGCATTGGAGACGAGCGCATGCGTCTTGGTGCCGCCGGCATCGACGCCGAGATAGAAGCTCATACGGAATTCTCCTTCCAATCGGATAATGGCGGAGCGGTGCTCTCGCGCACGACGAGCTCCGGCCTCAGCACGACAGGCGGCGGCGCCTCGCGCCCCTCCATCTGGGCGAGCAGGCCGTCGACCGCGGAGCGCGCGATCTCCAGCACCGGCTGCGCCACGGTCGTCAGCTTCGGATGCAGCAGCGTCGCGAGGTTCTGGTCGTCGTAGCCGACGAGCGACAGGTCGCGGGGGATGGCCAGGCCGGCCTCCTGCAGCGCGTTGAGCACGCCGACGGCGATATAATCGTCGCCGCAGAACAGCGCCTCCGGCAGGCGTCCCTCCGCCAGCCAGCGCTTCGCCGCCTCGTAGCCCGTGTCCATGGAATACGTCCCTTCCTCGATGAACACCGGCTCCAGGCCGTGCTCGGCAAGCGCCTTGAGGAAGCCGTTCTGCCGGTCGATCGTGCTCTTGTAGTTGCTCGGACCGCTCAGATGGGCGATCGACGAATGGCCGAGCTCGACCAGATGCTTGCCGGCCGCGTAGCCGCCGGAGTAATGGCCGACCTGCACGGCCGACAAGTCGTAGGCGGGGTTCTGGTTGTCGATGATCGAGTACGGAATGCCTTTTCGCTCGAGGTCGGGAATCAGCTCGTCCTCCCAGGTCGGCGACAGGATGATCATGCCGTCGACCCGGTCCCTTTCCATCAGGAAGCTGCTTCCGGGCTCCCGGCAGCTCGGCGATACGGACAGCGCGAGAAAATAGCCGTGTCCGGCGAGCTCGTCATGCACGCTCTTGACGATCGCGTCGAACACCGAGTCCTGGAGCGTCGACAGCAGCAGGCCGACGACGCCGGTCTTGCCCTTGGCCAGCGACTGCGCGGCCGAATTCGGCCGATACCCGAGCTCCTTCATCGCCTGCTGCACCTTGAGGCGGTTCTTCTCCCGCACGTTGCCGGAGCCGTTGAGCACGCGCGAGACGGTGACGACGGACAGGCCGGAGCGCTTGGCGACGTCGAAGATGCTTGGTTTCATGAAGCGCCTCCCTTCGTGAAGTTAAACCGCTTAAACTTTTGATGAAAAAAAAGAGAGCTTGCTCTTTTCGGATGTCGAGAAGGCTGGCAAAAGGAAGCGGCGTCAGCCTGCTTCAAAATTAAAGCCCTTTAACTTTCTCTCGATTATCTTAACGGATCAAGGCCGGTTTGGCAACGATGGCCAAGGAAATTTCGGGCTGCAAGCGGGAAAACGGCAGTCCTTTCCCGAATGGAGAGGAGGAGAGAGGCCACGCAGAACCTATGATTCTACGAAAGAGGCGACGACCATGATTCTCGAGCATGCGCTGCTGTCCGTCATTCCCGGCAAGGAGGCCGATTTCGAGCGGGACTTCCGCACGGCGTCCGCCATCATCTCCTCCATGCGCGGCTATGTCCGCCATACGCTGTCCCGCTGCCTGGAGCAGCCGTCGCGCTATCTGCTGCTCGTCGAGTGGGAGACGCTGGAGGACCATACGCACGGCTTCCGCGGATCCGCCGACTATGGCCGCTGGAAGGCGCTGCTGCATCATTACTATGATCCATTCCCCACGGTGGAGCACTACACGGAAGTGCCGCTGCCGGCAAAGGAGGCCGACCGACCATGATCATCCGGGACAGCGGAGACAGCTTCGTGCTGATCCGCCAGCACGACCATGCGGCCGTGTCCGCGCAGCTCGCGCAGGCGCTCGCGCCCGAGCTGCTGCCGGCGGACAGGCTTCGCGCCAGCGTCGTCTATGCGGCGGCGCATCATGACCGCGGCTGGATCGGGCTCGACGAGACGCCGATCTGGAACGATGCGGCCGGACGCCCCTATGCGTTCGAGGACTATCCGCTGCTGCCCAAGATCGCGTTCTACCGGCGCGGCATCGACGAGGTCGAGGCGGTCAGCCCTTATGCCGGCCTGCTGTGCAGCTTGTTCTATCATGCCTTTTTCGAGCATCTGGAAGGAGAGGCATGCGACGAGTTCAAGCGGACCGAGGAGGTGCGCCAGCGCCGGCTCGCGATGAATCTGCGCGCCGATCCGGAGCGGACCCGCCTCGATCTGCTGCGGCTGCAGCTGCTCGACAGCCTGTCGCTGTATGTCTGCCTCAACGAGCCTGGCGCAGCGGGGGAGCAGGAGCATCCCTGGTACAGGGAAGGCTTTTCCGCGGCCGACGGGCTGCTGCCGTCCGGCCGCCGGCTGCGGGCGTCCTGGACGGACAAGCAGCGCCTCCTCCTGTCGGAGAGGGCGCTGCAAGGCGAGACGAAGGTCGAGCTGAGGCTGAAGCGGGTGCCGAAGGCGCGCATCGCGGCCGACGGCCTCGACGAGGCCTATCGCGTCAGCCCGCTGAAGCGGGCGGAGCTGCTCTGGAGCGTTCCGCCGGCCTAGGCCGGCGAGGTCAAGCGGTGCTGTCCGGCTGTGCTTTGCGCTCGAAATGCTCGGCGATCTGCAGGATGACGATCTTGAAGATCATGTAGACCGGGATCGAGATCATGATGCCGACGATGCCGCTCACCGCGCCGGCGATGAGGACGACGATGATCGTCGTCAGCGGATGGATGTCCATCGTCCTTCCGTAGACGAACGGCGAGATCAGGTTGCCCTCGAGCTGCTGGGCGACGAGGATGATCGCGAGCACCCAGATCGCCGTCGTGAACGAGTCCGTGAAGGCGATGAGGATGCACGGGATCGAGCCGATGATCGACCCGATGTACGGGATCATGTTCATCGCGCCGACGAACAGCGCGAGCAGCAGCGAATAAGGCAGGTCGACGATCAGGAAGCCGATATAAGCGAACGCTCCGAGCGCGAGGCAGCAGACGACGCGGCCGATGACGAACTCGCTCAGCATCTTGTCGACGCTGCCGAAGATCTCGATCGCGTCGGCGCGGTACTTGGCGGGCGAGAAGCGGACGAAGGACGTATAGCCCTTGCGGTCCTCCTTGAGCATGTAGTAGAGCAGCACCGGCACCGTGCCGACGACGAGCGCGATCGTCGCGACGATGGAGACGGCGTTCTGCAGGTAGGTCGACAAATAGTTGATGCCTTGCTCGAGGTAGCCGGTCAGCTTGCTCGACAAGTCGATCTCGGCGAGGCTGAATCCGCCGAAGCTCTGCGTCTGCAAGTAGTTGATCTGCTCCTGCACCTCCTTGGCGAGGGCGGGCAGGTTCTCGACGAAGCCCTCGGCCTGGGACTGCAGCGTCGGCCAGACGAGCACGACGAGCATCGCCACGACGGCCGCCATGACGACGAACAGCACGAGCACGGCAAGCCATTTCGGCATGCGCCACTTGTGAAGCTGCGTGACGAGCGGGCGGAAAAGGTAATAGAAGAAAAACGAGACGACGAACGGAAGCAGCAGCATGTTGAACGCGAGCAGCACCGGGCGGTAAAGGAACTCGAGCCGGGAGAGCAGGTAGAGGATGACGAGGACGAGAATGATGCTGATGCAGGCTTGATAGAACTTTCCGATTTTCAAGCGGGACGACCTCCGTTCGGGCGACTGGATTCCTTTACTCCTTGTATACCCTTGCCCCGGAAGCATTAACCTTGGACCGTCCGGCCCGGCTGCCGTCCGGATTCGGAAACCTTCCGGCCGCTGCCGTCGTATAAGGGGAAAGCAAGAAACTAATTGACTGCCAAACTTTTCAGTACCGATCAATCGACCTTTCAAGGAGGAATTTATCCATGTCTCTGTTCAAACGCCTGCGCGATCTGACTCTATCCAACGTTTATGCCCTGATCGACAAAGCCGAGGATCCGGTCAAGATGACCGATCAATATATCCGCGACATGGCGAGCGATCTTGAAGAAGCCGAAAAGGCGGTCGCGGCCCAGATCGCCCTGGAGAAGAAGTTCAAGAAGCTGCTCGAGGAGCAGGAGGAGCTTCTTCAACGCCGCCTGCAGCTGGCCCATGCCGCCGCCGAGGCGGGCAATGTCGATCTGGCTCGCCGCGCGCTTGCGGAGAAGCAAAGCGCCGAAGCCAAGCGGGACGAATACCGCGCCGCGTTCGAGACGAACAAGGCTTCCGCGGATCTGCTCCGCGACAAGCTCGCGCAGATGCAAAAGCAGCTCGGCGAGCTCAAGAGCAAGCGCGAGTCGCTCGTCGCCCGGGCCCAGGCAGCCAAGGCGCAGGTCGAGATCAACCGTTCGATGAGCGGCTTCGGCTCCGATACGGCGATGGCCGGACTGAAGCGGATGGAAGACAAGGTGCTCGGCCTCGAATCGCAGGCGGAGGCGAGCAACGTCCTGAACGATCGGGCGAAGTCGCTCGACGAGGAATTCGAGGCGCTCGGCCGCGACAAAAAAGTCGAGGATGAGCTGGCTGCGCTGCTGAACCAATACAAAAAACCGGAATAAGGCGGCGAAGGCATGAGCTTGTTCAAACGAGTGGCGAACCTCATGCGGCGTCCGGAGCCGGCGCCGGCCGAGAAAAGCATGCTTACGCTCGGCCCGGGCGACATCTGCGAGATCTCGCTGGAGACGTATGAGGTGATCGGCCAGACGAAGAATTTCCGGCGCAAGGAAACGTTCCTGACGCTGCAGGACGGCACCCGGCTCCGCTATCTCCATATCGAGGACCGCGAGCAGACCGAGTACAGCCTGTACGAGCCGATCGACGGACGGCTGGACTCGATCGAGGAGGTGCCGTCGACGATGGCGCTGGACGGCCGGGACTACTATTTGGAGGAACAGCATTCTTCTCCGGTGACGTCGTCCGGCAGGGCCCCCCATCATCCGGCGGGCGAGCTGCATGTGTGGCAATACCAGTCCGACGACCGCAGGCTGCTGCGCATCGAATGGCAGGAGGGGCGGTTCATGCTCTACGAGGGAGAACGGATCCCGGCGGCGGATGTCCAGACGGTGCGCGGCCGCTGAACGATCCCGCGGCAAACGCGCTTGCGCGCAAATAATCGGCCGGGAGGAATCATTCCTCCCGGCCTGCCGTACATAAGCTACTATGAACCGCTTTCAAGGAGGGACTGCATGGAGCGGATCGCGATCCTATCTGATGTACACGGCAATATGCCGGCGATGGAGGCGGTGCTCGCGGACATCCGGGCCAGAGGCATCTCGCGGATCGTCTGCCTGGGCGATCTGGCGGGAAAGGGACCGGAGCCGGCGGAGGCCGTCGATGAGGTGCGAAGCAGCTGCGAGACGGTCATCCGCGGCAACTGGGATGAATTCCTCGGCTTGCCGACGGACGACGAGACGCTCCGATGGCATCAGGAGCGGCTCGGGCCGGAGCGGCTCCGCTATTTGCGGGAGCTGCCGTTCTGCGCGGAGCTTCGCCTCGGCGGGCGGCTCATCCGCCTCGTCCATGCTTCTCCGCAGAGCGTGTATCGCCGCGTCCAGCCTTGGGACTCCCCGGAGGACAGGGCGTCCATGTTCGATCCGCCGGACGGCTGCAGCGGCCGCCCCGATGCGCTGGGCTATGGAGACATCCACCAAGCCTATGCCCAATATGTGGACGGCAGGCTGCTGTTCAACTGCGGCAGCGTCGGCAACCCGCTCGATCTGCCGCAAGCCTCCTACGCGATCGTGGAAGGGGAGCCGGATGCGGCGGCCATGGCGCCTTTCGCGCTGCAGCTGATCCGGGTGCCCTACGATATCGGCGAGGCGGTCGCCCGCGCCGAGCGGCTCGCCATGCCGCAGCTGGAGCCGTATTGTCGGGAGCTCGTGACGGGACGCTATCGGGGCTTGCACGCGTGAGCGATCGGCAAAAAGGAGGAGAGCGATGATACGAGCGATCCTGTTCGACCTGGACCATACGCTGCTCGACCGTACGGCAGGCTTCCACGAGTTCGCCTGCCGCTTCGCCGAGCGGTATGCCGCCGTGCCGGAGAGCGGGCGCGCAGACTGGACGCGGCGGCTGATCGAGCTGGACGAGGACGGCTGCAAGCCGAAGCACGACCTGTTTCGGCAGCTGCCGGAGCTTCTTCCTTGCACATGCTCCGACCCTGCGGAGCTCATGGCCTTTTATGAGCGGGAATATGTCGCCGCCGCGCGGGCGATGAGCGGCGCGGCGCAGCTGCTCGCGTCGCTGCGTCCGTATTATCGTCTCGGCATCGTCTCGAACGGCAAGGACGCGATTCAGCGCGGCAAGCTGGAGCGGACCGGGCTCGCGCGCTGGTTCGAATCGATCCTCGTCTCCGAGTCGGCCGGCTGCCGCAAGCCGCAGCGCGAGATCTTCGCCATGGGGCTGCGCGAGCTTGGCGTGCAGCCCGAGCAGGCCCTTTTTGTCGGCGACCATCCCGTCAACGACATCCAGGGCGCCTACTTCAGCGGCATGAAGACCGTCTGGCTGCGGAGCAGCCAGGCCTGGCCGGACGAGGCGGCGGCGCTGCCGGACGCGGTCATCTCCGAGCTCGCGCAGCTGCCGGCGGCGATCCGGCTCGTGTCCGGGCAGACGGCCGCCGCCGACTGGCGGCTCAGCAGCGGCGCCTGACCCCGGCAGCCGGGGCGGCCGCAGCTGCCCGCGCCATGCGCCTGGAGCCGGTCGCGCCAAGCGAGGGCAGTCAAGAAAAGGCATCCGCCGTCCTAGGGCGTGTTGCACATCCTTCGAAGGAAGCCGAATATTGCCGAATTTTTGATCCCTGCGAGGAACGTAGGCGAAGGCGTACCGGGGGTACGTCGAGCCTGCGCGACGAAGCAGGAGGCAAAAAGGCGGTGATAGACGCACCTGAGCGGGGGTGCAAACACGCCCTAAACGGGGGATGCTTTTTTGCCCCTCGCGGCGCGAGCAGGCTCGTTCACGACGGTGACGCGGTTTTTGCCGGTCGTCTTGGAGCGGTACATCGCTTCGTCGGCCTCGCGCACGATCTGGTCGACGCTGATGCCGGGCCGGGAGTAGCTGACGCCTATGCTGACGGTGACGATCGTCTCTTGCTCGATCCGCCGGCGCAGCGTCTCGGCAAGCTCGGCGGCCTTCTCCCTGGAGCCGACGACCAGCAGCAGCTCCTCGCCGCCGTAGCGTCCGGCCGAGCCGATGCCCTGCACGAGCTCCCGCATCATCTCCGAGATCTGCTTGAGCACGCCGTCGGCCCGGTGATGGCCTTGCGTGTCGTTCAGCTTCTTGAAGTTGTCGATGTCGCAAAAGACGACGGCGATTCCTTTGCCGCGGCGGAGCAGCAGCTCGGCCTTTTGCTGGAAATGGCGGCGGTTGTACAGTCCGGTCAGCCCGTCGGTGATGGAGGAGCGGTAGGTCGTGAGCAGCCGCTCGAGCACCCATTCGAACAGCAGCAGGAACAGCAGCGTGAAGTAGACGACGGGCAGCATCCGCGAGAGCACGAGCAGCGCCGGCATGCCGCCCTGGAAGACGTAGCGGTCGGTGACGAGCGCCAGGTCTGCCGTGAAGTAGACGATCAGGCTGGCGGAATACTTCGTGCGCAGCTCGACCCCCCGCGTATCGAGCAGGATGAGGAAATTGATGATGATGCCGTAGAAGTCGAGCAGCACGAGCGGCACCGCGCGGCCGTCGGCAGCGCCGAGCAGGCCCGGATTCATCGCCAGCTCCGCTCCGGCGATCGCGAAGGCGAGGGCGGCCATGACGACGAACGGAGCTCCGCGCAGCTTCGCGCCGGGATGGCTATATAATTTCATGAAGACAAAGTTTATAATGATGAAAGAAAAGATTCCGAGCAGGCGCGTCGCCAGCTGGAGCAAGGGAAGGGCATCGCCCTGGTCCAGCCCGGCGAGCAGCATCCCCTGCCGGATCATGAGCAGCGGCAGGATGAGGATCAGCAGCCGGTAGACGTGATGGCGGCGATAGCTTCGATACAGCTTCACGCCCATGAAGATCATCAGCGCAAGCACGGTCAGCGTGCAGGCGGATGCGAATAGTTGAATCGAAGCAGCCTGAGGCCAATTGGTCATGGAACATGCACTCCGCCTTTGTCAGCATCGGTCCGGCTCCGCGTTTCGCAGCGGCGGCCGGGCAGCGGAAGCGATTCGCTTGCCGCCTTTTCACGGTATCGGCTGTTCCCCGTCCAACCATTAGAGGGAACGTCCGTTCCATTCTATCATGGCCAAGCTGGAAGGAGAGCGATCAGATGGAAATTTTGCAGGCTTTGTTCTTTCCTCCCGAGCAGCCCGGAGGCGTGTCCTCCATGGTTCCTTATATGCAGGATCGGTTCAACAAGGTCGGCTGGCCGACCGACCTGTTCTCCCTGCCGAAGCGGATCCGCGGCAAGGGAACCGAGGAAGTGCGGCTGCATACGTTCGATCCGGAGCCGTATCGGGACAATCCGATCGCGGCCAAGTATCTTCAGACGCTGAGCGACTACCTGTGGTGGACCAAAATGCGCATCAAGCGCAACTACGACCTGATCCACGCGCATCATCCCGTCGCCGCGCTCGTCATTAAGCAGGTCTTTCCCGACACGCCGCTCGTCGTCACGATCCACTCGAGCTACGAGCGCGAGCTCATCCTGAACGGCAAGATCGAGGAGGGCGGGCCGGAGCACCGGTTCCTCGCCTCCATCTATCGCGAGCTCGAGCATGCCGCCGACCGGCTGCTGACCGTATCGGATTCGTTCCGCCGGTACATGGCTCCGTACGTCGACGACGCGGAGGCGATCGGCGTCATCGCCAACGGCTTCGACGAGCGGCGCTTCAAGCCGATCAGCCATGAGAACGAGGTGACGCAGCTCATCACCGTATGCCGGCTCGTGCCCGCCAAAGGGCTCGACATCCTGCTGCGGGCTTGCGCCGAGCTCAAGGACAAAGGCCATCCGTTCGTCCTCCACATCATCGGCGACGGCCCGATCCGCAAGGAGCTCGAGACGCTTGCGACCGAGCTCGGCTTGTACGACGACATCATTTTTTACGGCTACATGCTGCATCCGGAGGAATTCATGCCGTTCTTCGACGTGTTCGTGCTGCCATCGCGGGCGGAGGCGTTCGGCAGCGTGTTCGCCGAGGCGGCGCTCTGCTGGCTCGCGCTCGTCGGCACCGACGTCGGCGGCATCGGCGAGCAGATCGAGGACGGCGTGAACGGGCTGCTCGTGCCGCCAGACGATGCGGCGGCGCTGGCCGCGGCGCTGGAGCGGCTCATCACGGACCAGACGTTCCGCTATCAGCTCGCCCGCGCCGCCTGGGACAAAGCTAAAAAAGCCTACTCGCTGACGAGGGTCATCTCGCAGCTGAAGCAGGTCTATCTGGAAGCGGCGCCGGGAGCGGCGGAGAGCTAATCGCTCTCCGGCCGCTTTCGCGTCTTCTTGAGCATCATGAGCGCCAGCCAGCCGAGGCTGAACAGGCCGAAGATCGGATAGAGCGTCTTGACGAGCGGGCCGAAGCCGATCTGGCTGAGCAGGTAGCAGAGGACGAGGATGATCAGCAGCAGCACGTTCGGTGAAACCGCCACGCGCTGCTGCAGCTGCAGCGCCAGGCCGTAGATGTCGGCGATGAGCGTCGTGAAGATCTCGGAGAAGATGAGCAGGATATAGACGAACTGGATGCCGTAGCCGAGCTGGCGCGCGATGCCGCCCATCGGGATCTCGTACTGCTGGACGCCGGGCATATGCGACGACAGCGCGATGTGGCCGGCGAGCAGCATGAAGCCGATGCCGATGCCGCCGAACAGCGAGCCGAGCCGGATCGCCTTGCGGTCCTTGATCCCGGCGCCGAGCGGGACGAGCACCGCCTGAGCCATCGCGAGGTTGAACGCGGTGTACAGCAGCGGGGCGGTCCACACCCGCAGCGCCGAGTCGTCCGTCGTCAGCTGCAGCCAGCGGCCGCCGCTCGGCGAGGTGAACGTGTCGTACAGCACGATCGCCGTGAACAGCAGCATGAACGGCACGACGATGCTGTTGATCGTCAGGATGGCGTTCATGCCGCGACGCAGCATGAGATAGCAGGCGACGAGCGTCACGACGAGTCCGATCTGGTAGGGCAGGTTCCAGTTCTCATAAAAGATCGTTCCCGCTCCCGCCAGCATGACGGCGTTCACGCCGAGCAGGACGACGAGCATGAAATAGCTGACGAGCTGGCCGACGGCCGGTCCGAACAGCGCCTTGTTGAGATCCTCGTAGGACTTGGCTCCGATCTCGCCGGCGAGCAGCATCATCTTGCCTCCGAGCCAGATGAACATGGCGGTCGCGAGCACGATCGTCAGCACGGCCCAGTGGCCGTAGCGGGTGAAGAATTGGAGGATCTCCTGGCCCGTGGCGAATCCGGCACCGACGACGGTGCCCATGTACGTGAATCCGATCTGCAGCACGCGCAAGACGCGTCCCCGCATGGCTTCGCCTCCGTTCTCGCATGGATTGTCCTTACATCCTATGTGCGGCGGCGGACAGGCATGACAGGGAGCCGCTGGGCGAGGTTGCAGGAACGGCCGGGCTATGATAATTTAACGGAAAGAATTCCCCAAGGAAGGGACCAAGCCGATATGGAAATGCTCAAAAACCGAATCCTTCAGGACGCGTCGATCTTGTCTGCCGATGTAGTCAAGCTGGACGCAATCCTCAACCATCAGGTCGATCCGGCGCTGACGATGGAGATGGGGCGCGAGTTCGCTCGCCTGTTCCGGGAAGCGGGGGCGACCAAGGTCATCACCGTCGAATCGTCCGGCATCCCGGTCGCCTTCGCCACGGCGCTGGAGCTGAACGTGCCGCTGCTGTTCGCTCGGCGCAAGAAGACGCTGATCGCCGATCCCGATCATTACTCGGAGCGGGTGCCGTCGTTCACCAAGGGCATCGTGACCGATCTGATGGTGTCCAAGTCGCTGCTGTCTCCGGAGGACCGGCTGCTGTTCATCGACGACATCATCGCCAACGGCGACGCCGCGCGCGGTCTCGTGCGCATCATCGAGCGCTCGGGAGCCGAGCTCGTCGGATTCGGCGTCGTCATCGAGAAGTGCTTCCAAGCCGGCGCCAGCACGCTGCGCGAGCAAGGCATCCGCGTCGAGCCGCTCGTCCGCATCCGCTCGCTCGAGGGAGGATCGATCGTCTTCGAGGAATAGCCGTCAAAATCTTCCCTTTTCCCTGCCCGGCATATCGCCTATAATGGGTAAAGAAGATTTCTTACATGGGGAGGCACAAGGCGATGGAAAACGTAGATCCCGGTTTCTTTGAAGCCAAGCTGTCCGCTGCCAAAATTCATTTCGAGCGCGCGCTCGATTGCAAGCATACCGAATTCGACGATCTGTATCCGTACATGATCGAGCATCCGCAATTTTTCTGGTACAAACGGTACGTCGCCTGGTCCGAGCTGCTGACGATCGTCAAGCTGAGCGAGGAGCTCGGGCTGGAGTGGAAGGGCCAGTTCACCGACAAGCAGGCCGATTATATTTCCAAGCGGGTCATGAGCTCGCGCGTGCTGGACGAGTGGTACGAGACGAACGATACCAAGGAGCATGTCGGCAACGCAGAATAGAGCGGCTTCAGCCCCGGTGCTTCCGGGGCTTTTTGATGCGGCGGCGTTTCAGCAGCAGGAGAGGAGGGTAATAAGATGAATCTTGCCAGCGACGATCTGCTGAACGGATTCCGGCTGACCGGAGAGAAGGTCCGGGTCATCCGGGATGAAATGGAGCAGAACGACGTGCTCGGAATCGTCGTCGCCTGGGATGACGACAGCGTCATGATCCGCAAGGCGAACCGGCGGGTCGTCCAGCTCAGCCGAGGCTATACGTACGAATCCGCAGCAGCTCCGCGTTCCGCATCGTCCTGAACGACGAAGGAGGAGAGCGCGAGATGTTTTGTCCAAACGATCATATGGTGATGAACGGGTCCGAGGTCGATGGCGTGACGGTGTTCCGCTGCCCTGTATGCGGCAATGTCCGCCTCGCAGGCCCGGATGGCGAGCGGCTGGCGTATGGCGGCGTGGAAGTCACGCCATACTATTCCGGTCCGGTCGAGGAGCGACATCTGAGCGAGACGCCTTATGGAGCCCATGAGCTGGCGTCCGAGGAAGCCGAAGGAGCGCGCGACGACGGCATTCCGCTTTACGGAGCGCCGGAGGAGGAAGCAGGCGGCTTCGCGCTTGCCGGCGGACCTTACGGTTATGTGCCTGCCGACGAAAAACGGCCGGAGACGCCGTCCCCGCCTTACGGAATGCCGCCCGCGCCATGAGCTTTTCAAGCCTTCGACATAAAGGTTGACAAGCATCCGGGCCGTGTGATATTTTATTAAAAGTGTCACGCGGTCATGGCGGAATTGGCAGACGCGCTAGATTCAGGTTCTAGTGTCAGCAATGACGTGGAGGTTCAAGTCCTCTTGACCGCACCACTCTTATCTACAACAGGCTTCTGTTCTGCGAATTCTCGCAGATCAGAGCTTTTTTTTATTTTCAGAACCAGAATGAAGAACCGGGGCTCGTGCAGCATGAGCCCCGGTTCTTTGCGTTTCCCTTGCGTTTACATGGCGTCGATCATAGCCTTGATCGTAAGGTCGCTCTCCAAGGCGCGAAGGAGGATCGTCAGCGCTTCGGCGCGGCTGCTGCTGTCGTCCGGCGCGAAGCGGGAGGAAGAGATCCCTTGGACGAGGCTGGCCGAGGACGCCAGACGGATCTCCTCCGCCGCCCAATGGTCGCCGCGTACGTCTGCAAAGCCGGCAGCGGAGCCTTTCGCCAGCGTATTGAGGTTCAAGATCTGCGAGATTATTTTCACCAGCTCGGCGCGGGTGAGCGGATCGTTCGGTCTGAAGCTGCCATCCGCGTATCCGGCGATGATTCCTTTGTCCGCCAAAGCGCCGATGGAGCCGGCAGCCCAGCTGGATGCGGCATCGGCATAGACGTTCGAAGCCGGGCTTGGCGCCAGCCCGAACGCGCGGGCGATCATGGCGGCGAATTCGGCCCGGGTGACAGGCGCATTCGGCCGGAACGTCCCGTCCGCGTAACCGCCCGCGATACGAAGTTTTGCCGCTTTGGCGATGGTGCCGCTTGCCCAGTGCTTGCCGACGTCGCGGAACGAGCGGCTCTCGTTGCCCGCAGCGGCAATCGCGTCGCGGACCGTTTGCACGACGGCTTCGCGGCTGACTACGTTCGAATGGAACGGATCGATGCCGGCGTCCGGCTCCTGGTTCGGTTCCGGAGCGCTGCTGCCGCCAGAATCCGTATCGTCCGTCCCGGCGGAAGGATCAGTTGTTCCCGTATCCGGCGCAGTCGTGCCAGGCGTGGTGCCAGGCGTGGTGCCAGGCGTGGTGCCAGGCGTCGTGCCATTGTCGATGGACAGCGCGATCCGGTCGGACTGGTAATCAAGCTGGGCCGTATAGCCGCTTGGCAATCCGTTGATCTCCACGGAGGAAAACTGCCCGATGCGCTTGTCCTTGCCATGGCGGATCAGAGTAAGAGAGCCTGCTTCCGGCACGTAGTCTTTCGCGAAGCTCACGACGAGCTTGCCGTCCGCGTCGATCGCGCCGTCGACATCGAGCATGTCGCCGAAGCTCGCTACGTTCAGCTCCAACGTGCCTTTGGAAGCTTGAGCGAAGTCGCCTCCGATCGCTACTCTTCCCGTTGCGCTCTCTGCGAGCGTGCCGCCGTTGTTCGCAACCGCGCCGCTGCCGAAGGCCGTCTCCGAGGCGCCTTCCAGCGTGCCGGCATTCAGTTCGGTGCCGCCGGAATAGGTGTTGCTACCGCTGAGCTTCAGGGTGCCCGTGCCTTCCTTCGTCAGCTTTCCGGGTCCGGAGATATTGTTCCTCCAGCTGTCGGAGGCATGGAATCCGCCCTGGCTTGCATTCATCTCGACCGTAACGTCGCCGCTAAAGGCGCCATAGCCGTCCGCCGCAGCGAACAGGTTGAGCCGTCCCCAGCCCTCCGGA
Source organism: Paenibacillus sp. B01 (assembly GCF_009649995.1). Taxonomy (NCBI): domain Bacteria; kingdom Bacillati; phylum Bacillota; class Bacilli; order Caryophanales; family Paenibacillaceae; genus Paenibacillus; species Paenibacillus sp. B01. Next base: position 2,218,445 of record NZ_CP045802.1, read on the forward strand.
TCGTCCAGCAGCGGGTAGCCGGAGGAGAGGCCTGTCGTCGCGAGAACGGCACGGCGCTGGTCGCCGCTCAAGTAAGGCAGGCGGGTCTCCAGCAGAACCTCGGCGCCCTTCGGAACGACCATGGCCTCCGTCGTGGAAGCGATCGGCGTGAAGCCGTAGGTGAGCCGCTGGGTGAACTGCGCCTTATTTTTGGCGTAATCGCTGAAGCGGTCTTCAGCTGTGCCGTTCTCCTTCAGCAGGATAGCATGAGCTTGATCGTAAGCGGCCTGCTTCAGCGCAGCGTTGTCCGGATCGGCCAAGGCAGCGGCCGCCAGAGCTGTTGCCGTGACGCGCCCGCCCATGACGTCGAGCGGAGAGTGCATGCCGGCGACGATGCGATTGTTGCCCATCTCGGAAGCGCGGGTCAGCAGCTCCTGGAACCGCTCCGGCACGGCATAAGCGAGCGACAGCGCGGCGAGGTACGATGCGTTCGTGTGGCCGCTCGGGAAGCCGCCGTCCGTAGCCGGCGTCGAGCTGATCGCAGGAACAAGCGTCGGCACGATGATGGACGTGTCGTCCAGCCAGCGGTAGGGACGCATGTAAGCGAAGTGATTTTTGGCCGGGGTAGTCGAGGCGTAGTTGCCTCTCACCGTTCCGATGAGATCGACCATCTTGCCGAGCTCGGAATCGGAGTCGCCCCCCTTGTTCGCGCCGTTGCCGTCGTTGTACTTCACCGATGCAGCGTCTTCCGGAATGCTCGTGATCGTGGTGAACGTGTTCGTCTTCTGACGGTAGACGTCAGCCAGCGAACCGAGGCCGTCGATGGCGCCGTAGGTTTGGTTGCGCCGGTCATCGAAATATGCCGCTGCTTCCTCTGCATCCGTGCGGCTGGCCGCGATGTCGGCAACGTATTGAATGTTGGCGTCGAGAACGCCGGCGTTGAGCTTCGTGCCGTTGTTCCAGGACGTCCCCGGCGTCCACAGATCGAGAAACCTGGACAGCGTGCCTAGCACCGGGTTGGATTCCAATGTCATGTTGGCGGTCGTGTTGTTCTTGTAGCCGTCGACGAAGTATCCCCATGCCGGAGCGGGGGGCAGAGCAGCGGGCAGAGCGGCGGATGGATCGTCGGAAGCCGCGAGCGCGATCGTTCCGCCTGCGAAATTCGAAAGCAGCAGCGCGCCCATCATGGCCGATACGAGCCGGTTCTTTGGTTTTGCCTTTGTCTTCACAATGAGTCTACTCCTATCATGATTAATCTCGACCCTTGGGGGATCGGAACCGGACTCAATGTAGCACCGGGGCGCGGCGGGCGGCAATAGGACAATTTCCGCTTTCTGTCGCTTTGGGAGGAACCGGGCGTGATTTGACATTGCCTTAATAAAGATGCGGTATTTTGAATGAGAAAGCTGAGGCAGGATCGGCAGCGGAGGGAGGGGACGACTTGAGAAAATGGAACACGGTATTCGCTAACCTGATCCTATCGTACCTATTTATCGTTCTTGTCATCGTGCTTCTGCTTTGTTCGAGCTTCTATATGTACTTTACCGGCAAGTATAAGGAGGAGCTGCGCGACCGAAGCCGGATTGCGCTGGAGAATACGGCCCAGACGATCGAGAGCTCGGTGCTTCGACGGGCTCAGCAGATCTATCTGGACATCTCCCTCAATAAGACGGCAGACGTGAGGCTGCTCGCCGATCCCTCCTTTAAGGGCGATCATGCCGAGGTGCTCGATCTGCAGGAGCTGCTGCGTTCGGCAGTCATCCGCAACTCCGATCTCGTTCAGGCGGTGCATCTTTATTATCCCAAGCCGAACATCATGCTCTCCTCTGCCTACGGACTGAAATTCTACGCCGACCGGGAGCGGGAAACGCCATTTTTGACGGATTGGATCGAAGGAATGCGGAGCAGCAAGGAGAGCAGCCTGTGGACGCAAGCCCGCCTGGTTCCCGAGGACATCTATTCCAATCTGAAGGGCGGAAAGAGCCAGGCGCTCATCACCTACGCTCACGGATACCCGTTCCGGTCGTCGGGAGCGGACAGCGAGGTGATCGTCGCGGTGGACGTAAAGGAGAGCGCGATCAGCGGAATCATCCGCAATAGGATGCCTTCCCGGTACGAAGGCACTTTTATCGTGGACAGCTCGGGCAATGCGATATCCGGCTCCGACAAGGGCAAGCTGGGCCAGAGGGCGGAGGCAGGAGCGGGCGCGCTGGATCCGGGAGCGGGCGACGCAGGGGGGACGGTAGAATGGTCCTCCCAAGTGGCGACCTACCTGACGCTTCCATCGACCGGATGGAAGCTGTACAGCATCATGCCTTCGAGCGCGTTCTACCAGAAGTCGATTTTTATTCAGAAGCTTATTTTAGGCCTTTGCTTGTTCGCGCTCCTGATCGGCATCGTCATGTCCGGAGTGCTGGCGCGGGCGAATACGGGTCCGATCAAACGGCTGACGGCCAAGATCAAGGGCTTGCTGGACCCCGCCTCCGCAAGCGTCGCCAACGAGTACCGGCTGATCGATACGGCCTTCGTCAAGCTGAACGCCAAAGTCGCCAGCCTCGAGGAAACGCTGGAAGCGAACAGCTCGGTCATCCGGCACAATGTCATCCTTGGCCTGCTGCGCAACAGCTACAGTCAGGAGGAATTGGCCGAGGACCTCGATTTTCTTGGCCTGGACCGCGAGTATGGCCGCTACTGCTGCCTGCTTCTCGATTCGAGAGGAGCGTTCGCCGGGCTGAATTCCCGCAGCCTTCAGTACGCGGCCTATCGAATGATCGGCCAATTGGAGGCGGCCGCGCTGCCGGACGGCTTCATTCGGGCCGAGGCGCTGCCCGATAAGAGGGTGGTCGTCCTCATAGGAGCCGATCGGGAGAGCGGCGAGCTGCGGGAGCGGATTTCCCGGTTCGTCGTGGCCGAAGGCAGGGAGCGATTCGAGCTCGACTTCCAAATCTCCTGGGGCTGTTGGGTGGAGGAGCTGATCGACGTTCACCGGAGCTTCGACGAAGCCCGGATTCGGATGAAATACGCCTACTTCTTTCCGGAGACGTCCATTCTGAACGATCCGGAGCTGCTGGACCGAGAGCAAAGCACGGAAGAAATTCCGCAAGCTATCCTGGCGAAATTCAGGGACAAGCTGCATGCCCGCCAGGCGGACGGCCTTGCCGACGCCGTCGAGCAGTTGGCGACGGTCATGCGGGAAGGGGTCTATGCGGCGGATTATTGCCGCTATATTCTGGCGAATACCGTGTTCGTCTATTCCGACTACATGAAGAGCGTCCGCTACAAGCATCCCGATCCCGGCAATCCGGATCTCTACGGCGAGTTTGCCGGGCTGCCCCATATTCTGGCTTATCAGGATTGGTTGACGAATTCGGCGGCCGAGTTCATCGCGCACATGGAAAGTCGGAACAGCGAGAGGGCGGTCTCCAGCGTGGAGGCTGTCAAGCGGTACATCCAGGACCACTTATCGGAGGACTTGTCCTTGGACGCGGTAGCCGGACAAGTTTTCTTGAGTCCCAAATACCTCAGCAAACTGTTCAAGGAGGAGGTTGGCGTAACCTATACCGACTACGTCACGGGCCAGCGGATGGAGAGGGCCAAAGCGCTGATCGAGGCCAACAAGCTGACGGTCGAGCAGATCGCGAGCACGGTCGGATACGGAACGGCGGCTTACTTCATCAAGAAATTCAAGGAAATTCACGGCTGCACACCGGGAAATTACAGGCGCAGCATCGCAAGACATGCCTAGCGGCAACGGAGGGGAATCATGGCCAAACAGCAGCCGCGTCGCATCGCGGCCATCCTTTTCGCAATCTTGTCAGCGGGATTGCTCGGTGGATGCGAGGGAGCCTCGACGATGCTCGCCTCGCCTCAGTCCCTGCCTCCCGCCGAGGCCGCGACCGAGCCGAAGTATGAAATCTCCTGGACGATGCATCAGAACCTGTCCGTGCCCGAAGAGGCCGAGATGGTCCGCTACGTGGAAAGGAAGTTCAACGTCGATCTGGACCTGTGGAATCTCGAGAACAATAACTACGAAGCGCTGTTGGATCTGAAGCTGGCGCAGGGAGCCATCCCCGACCTGTTCCGGATCCGGCAGCCGCAGGATCTGCTCAAGTATGAGAGGCAAGGCGTGCTGGCCGAGATCCCGAAGGAGGCTCTGGAGAAGTACGCCCCGAACCTGATGAAGGCCATTCGGGAGAACGCGCCCCATTATCAGGATTACGGCGTCATCGACGGCCGCTATTACGGCATTCCGGTCATCAACCCTACGAACGTCTACCGGATCCCTGTCGTCTATCGGCAGGATTGGCTCGACAAGCTCGGGCTTGAAGTTCCCGACACGCTGGCCGAGTTCGAGAAGGTCATGTATGCGTTCGCACATGACGATCCGGACGGCAACGGCAAGAAGGATACGTACGGCTTGTCCCGGGAAGGGATGAACGTCGTCTTCGGCGCCTTCGGGCAGATCGTCTTCGCCGACCAGCTTTATTTCGGAGAGAAGGACGGGGAGTTGGCCGTCGGCGCCCTGCAGCCGGAGATGAAGGAGGCGCTGCGGCTTCTCAGGAAGTGGTATCGGGACGGCGTCATCGATCCGGAATTCATAACGGGCGAGAACAAGGGAGGCTACAAGCATCTCTCCCATTCCTTCATCAATGGAACGATCGGCATGACCTCGATGGGCAACTATTATCATTGGGTCCAGGAAGGCGACTATTTGGCCTGGAATTTGAACGGACAGCTGTCTCCCGCCGCCGCCGCCTTCAACGCGAAGGAGCTGTCCGCGGCTTATCCGGAAGCCCGGATTTCGTTTGGCAGGCCTGTCCAAGGCCCGGAAGGCAAGCGCGGCTCCCAAGCCTATGACATGCTCATGAGCTTCATGGCGATCGGCGCCGACGCAGTCCGAGAGCCTGGGAAGCTGGAGATGATTTTGCGGATTCTCGACGATGTCAGCGCCAACCCCGATCCCGACGAGGCGGCCACGTTGAAATACGGAATCGAAGGGACGCACTGGCGATGGACAAGTCCATCCAAGGAGGACGTCATTCTGCTCCCGCCGTACGACAAGCTGTTCAGCTATCAGAACCTAATCGGCGCCAATCTGGGCATGACTGTTCCGATCATGCCGGCCGGCCGCAGAGAGCAATGGGCGCTCTCCCTGGGCCTGGACAAGGACGGACTCTACAATGCGCTGGAGGTCGCGACTCCATCTCTGGCCCGTTACGGCTCCGACCTCATCAAATGGAAGAACAAGGCCTATATCTCCATCATTACGGGCGATCAGCCCCTGGAGTTCTTCGATGCGTTCGTCCAGGAATTTATGGAAATGGGAGGATTGCAGGTGGTCCGGGAAGCGAATGAATGGCGCGACGAGCATCAACCCTCGTAAAGCCCGGTCTCCGGCGCCACATCCTATACGACTCTGCGATTTTTCCATAAACGTTGTTCATGTTCATATAGGCGCGAAGCCGGTTCTGGATGAGCCCTGCCGCAGAATCGTACGGTTCTGCTACAATACGGGATTTGTCATATGGAAGCTCGCCAAAATCGGGTGTTAGACTGTGGGAGGCAACACACGATCAAATGTTGAAGGGTGATGAATTGAAATGCCGAAGTGGCGCAAGGTGTTGGCATTAACGCTGGCGTTGGCAAGCGCGGCTCCATTAGGGATGACCGGCTATGTTCAGACGGCAAGCGCGGCAACAGGAAGCTTCACGGTGCTGTCCTACAATATTGGAGGATTGCCCGCGCTTCTGTCCAGCAGCTCAGATCCGCAAAAATTTACGCCGTTGATCGGAGCCAAGCTGGGGCCTTATGATCTGGTCAACGTGCAGGAGGACTTTAATTACCACGCTTCCTTGTATGCGAACGACAATCATCCCCACCGCACCCCGACATCCGGCGGCGCCGGCATCGGCAGCGGCCTGAACACGCTGTCGAACTACCCGCTCAACGATTTGAAGCGAGTGACCTGGAACAAACGCTATGGACTGTTTGACAACGGATCGGACGAGCTGACACCGAAGGGCTTCACCTACAGCCAAATCCAAATGTCCGCAGGGGTCTACATTGACGTTTACAATCTCCATGCCGACGCCAATACGGACACGTTGTCCAATGAAGCGAGACGGGATAACCTGAGCCAGCTCGCCGCCTATATCGAGGCGCATTCGCAAGGTCATGCCGTGCTTGTATTCGGCGATACCAACACCCGATATACGCGATCCGAAGATAATTTGAAGTCGTTGTTCGTCGATCGGCTAGGGATGAAGGATGCCTGGATCGAGAAAGTTCGCGGCGGCAGCTATCCGACCATGGGCGCAGACGCCTTGCTGGGCGTCCCTGGATCGACAAGCGCCGACAACGAAGTCGTCGACAAGATTTTCTATCGCAGCGGCGCTGCCCTATCCCTCGAAGCGAACAGCTACCAGGTCGAGGATACTTACTTTACCGATGAGAACGGCGCGCAACTGTCCGATCATTACGGGATAGCCGCGAACTTTACGTACTCGACCAGCGCTGCCGTATCTTACAGTGATCTTGCGGGCGGAAGCGGCGGCAATGGCTTCAACTTCCTCCACAGCAACGCTCCGGCGACAAGCGCTCCGCTCTCTGTCACGCTAAGGGGAGCGAGCCGTCTGGATTCCATCGCCATGACTTATGTGAACGGAACGACGATCAGCATTGGCGGGTCCGGCGGGACAACAAGCACCCTTACGCTGGACAGCGGGGAAACGATCGCCAGCGCGCTCGTGTACACGAATACGTACAACAACAGCGTTCGCATTTTCTATCTGGAGCTTACGACAAGCAAGGGACGCAAAATTGCTTCGGGCACGAAGAGCGGCGCCGCCACTACCTTTACCGCCCCGGCCGGCAGCAGTATTGCGGGCTTCTTCGGACGCGCTGCCGACAATATAGACAAGCTAGGCGTCATATACAAAAGGCTGTAGTCCTTACAGAGCCCGCTTTCTCGGATCGTTCATACGTCCGTTGGGTCAATAACTCATTTGACTGTCTGCATCGAAGATTGCTCATGGTATGAAACAAGGGCGGCTACTCAATTAATGAGTAGCCGCCCTTTCGATTGGACCGGCATGAGCCTCATCCCTGGCGTCAGCCAAGCATCAAGGACCATGCCGCGAGGCGTCCTGGCTTCGATCAGCCCTTCAGAATGGCTTCGATCGCGGCGATTTCCGACTCGGTCAGCTCCGGGAAGCGGAGCGAGTCGACCGCATCCTCGATCTGCGACACTTTGCTGGCGCCGATCAGAGCCGAAGTGACTCGGCCGCCGCGCAGCACCCAGTTCAGGGCGAGCTGCGACATTTTTTGGCCGCGGCCCGCGGCGATCTCGTTCAGGCGACGGACCTTAGCGATCCGTTCTTCGGTGATGTCGTTCTCGTTCAGGAAGACGCTTGGACCGCCAGCGCGGGAATCCGCCGCGACGCCATTCAGATAGCGGTCGGTCAGGATGCCGCCGTGCAGCGGGGAGAAGACGATCGATCCGATGCCTTCTTCATCCAGCACGTCCTGAAGTCCGTCCTCGATCCAACGGTTGAACATGGAGTAGCTCGGCTGATGAATGAGGCATGGCGTGCCGAGCTCGCGCAGGATCTGGGACGCTTTGCGCGCTTCTTCCGGACCGTAGTTGGATATGGCGACATAGAGCGCCTTGCCTTGGCGGACGATCGCGTCGAGAGCGCTCATCGTCTCTTCCAGCGGCGTGTTCGGGTCTGGACGGTGGTGATAGAAAATATCGACATAGTCGAGGCCCATGCGCTTCAGGCTCTGGTCCAGGCTCGCGACGAGATATTTGCGGGAGCCCCAATCGCCGTAAGGGCCGGGATACATGCCATAGCCGGCTTTGGTGGAGATGATGATCTCATCCCGGTATGGAAGCAGGTCCTTGTTCAGGATCTGTCCGAACATTTCCTCGGCCGAGCCTGGAGGCGGACCGTAGTTGTTGGCGAGATCGAAGTGCGTGATGCCGAGATCGAAGGCGCGGGTCAGCATGCTTCTGCCGTTCTCGACCGTATGGATGCCGCCAAAGTTGTGCCACAGACCAAGCGAGATGGCCGGAAGCAGCAAGCCGCTGCGGCCGCTTCGGTTATACTTCATCGTGTCGTATCGTGATTCGGAAGCTTTGTACAAAATCATCATTCCTCCCATGTGGCCCGGCAGCCTGAAAGGGCTTGCCTTGCCGAGTTGACTTCTCCATTGTAGCGGAAGGAGCGGCGTGGAATACATGTCAGCAAGGAAGGAAAACATGTCATGATGTCAGCATCTGCGATCGCGATAGCTTCGAGGCGAGCAGCCTCGGACCCGCTTGAACATGCGGGAAAACAGCAGCGGATCGCGATAGCCGACCGAAAACGCGATCTCGCTGATCGTGCAGTCGGTCCGATCGAGCAGATCGGCCGCGCGCGACATCCGGTAATCCAGCAGGTATTGACGCGGAGGCATACCGGTCTCCCGCTTGAATAGGGACGACAGATATTTGCGGTCGAGCTGGAATTCCCGCGCCATGCGTTCGACCGAGATGTCCTCGTCGTAATGGGCGTGCAGATAGCGGAGGCAGTCGGCGACATGAGGGTTGGGACGCGAGCGGCCGTCGCGGCCGGCCTCGCGGCGCGGCACGATCGCGATCAGCGCGGCCAGAAATTCGTACAGCCGTCCGAGCAGCAGCAGATCGGCGGCGTCCGAGGCCAGGGCGTCGCGGCTCATCGTCTGATCCAGCGTCGGCATCAGCTTGTCGTCCAGCGGAAAGATCGGGCTGGCTGCCGACAATGCCGTCCGGGCGAGCAGCTGTTCCGCCCGGCTGCCTTTGAAGGCGATCCAGGAATAGAGCCACGGCGTCTCCTCGCTGGCCGAATAGGTGACCCGCATATGCGGATAAGTGAGGAACGCCTGGCCGGCGCCGATGCGATGGGTCTCGCCCGCGGCGGTCAACGTGCCGGATCCGCTCTGAATGAAATGGATTTTATAAAAGTCGCGCATGCCGGGACCGTAGGTATGGCCTGGAGCGCATTGCTCCCTGCCCCAGAACAGCAAGCTCAGCTCCGGATCCGCCACTCCGTCCGGCTGTCTCTGCAAGGTGAAGCTAGCCATGGAAGCAACCTCTTTTCAGGTGAAGTGCCGTGCTGCTACCAGTATAGCAGACCGTCCTGACGTGACAAGGCGATGCTTCTATGATTATCATGGGGACATTGGTTCTATCCCGTTCAGACCGGAGGACGATGCGATGCGTCGCAAATACCGCTTCATCAGCCTGAAAAACAAGATCATGGTTTTTTTCTTGCTGTCGATCCTCATCCCGTTGTCCGTGATGGTCGTCAACGCCTATTTTTCTTCGCGCCAGATGCTGGAGAGCAAGTACAGCATCCTGCTTGCGGACGTGGCCAGGCAGTCCAATATCCGGATCGAGGAATATTTGCGGGATATCCGGCAAATTTCCCTTATTTCAAGCTATGGCATCAACAGTTATATTTCGGCTGTATCGCAGGATAATTATCCGGTTCAGAATTATTTGCGCAACCAATCCATCGCCAATGAAATGCAGGCGACGCAATTATTGATGAACTACATCACGATGAAAGACAGAAAAATTTCCATCTATGTCTATAACATGAATCCTGGAAACGATCTCTATATCAGCCCGAACAAGCCGATCGACTACGCGTACGAGCCGCGCCAGGAAGCGTGGTTCAACGATTTTTTGGAATCGGATGACATTACGCGGGATTTGCCGACACAAAAGGACCGGCAGGTCAAAGGAGAAGGCAACTGGGCCATTTACAATTTGCGGAAAATATTGGACATGGAGAACGGCAAGCTGCTCGGCGTGATGGTGATCAGCGTCGACATCGAGTTCATCCATGAGCTCAACAAGCGCATGAATGTCGGCAGCCAGTCTGTCATGACGATCGTCGATGAGCAGGACCGGATCATGTTCAGGGACGACTACGGCGCGATCGGCCAGCCGTTCGAGTCGATCTTCCCGATGGGCGGCCATGTCGACGGCGGGCTCGACCGCCAGATCGTCCGCGTCAAGGGCAGCGAGCACATGCTCATCCAGGCGGGCTTCGAGTCCCACCGATGGAAGACCTATCTCTCGATGCCTATGGACGATCTGACGATCGAGGATGGGATTTTGAAGCGCAACTTGTGGATGATCATCACCGTGCTGCTGCTGTTCGCGCTGGTGAGCACGCTCTATATCTCCAGCCTCATCACGCGGCCGATCAAGCAGCTGATGAGGAACATGGCGCTCGTAGAGCACGGCAAGTTCGACAGCCTGCACCCCGTCCAGTCGAATGACGAGATCGGGCTGATGGCGATTCGGTTCGAACAGATGTCGGCCGAGCTGAAGCAGCTTGTCGAGCGCATCTACGAGGAGCAGGAGCAAAAGGTGGAGGCGGAAATCCGGGCTTTGCAGGCGCAAATCAATCCGCATTTCTTGTACAACACGCTGAATTCGGTCAAGTGGATCGCCTCGATGCAGCGCTCGGACAAAATCGTGGAAATGACGGAGGCGCTCATCTCCATGCTGCGGTATACCGCAAGAGCGGACAAGGGACTCGTGCCCGTCCGCGAAGAGCTGGAGCATATCCGTCATTATCTCGTCATCCAAAAGGTCCGCTATTTCAACCGGATCGAGGTTCATGTGGAGGTCGAGGACGACTCGCTGCTGGATCAGGAAATTCCCAAGCTCAGCATCCAGCCGCTCGTGGAGAACGCCATCTTCCATGGAATCGCCAATCAGAAGGACGGCGTGCTGACGCTGGAAGTAAGGGGCATCGGAGAAGAGCAGCTGTGGATTACGGTGCGCGACAACGGAGCGGGGATGAGCGGCGAAGCGGCCAGCCGCCTTCGAGAACGGCTGGCCGGCAGCGATGCGGAGGGCGGAATCGGAATCTGCAACGTGCATCAGCGCATCCGGAGGGTTTTCGGCGAGCCGTACGGCGTGTCCTTCCGAAGCGCCGAGGGGGAAGGGGCCGAGTTTACCTTGATCTTCCCGTATCGACCTAATGAAGGAGGAAAGCGGCCATGCTGAACGTACTCATCGTGGATGACGAGCTTTTGATGCGCATCGGCCTCAAATCGCTGATCAATTGGGAGGAGGAGGGCTTCCGCATCATGGGCGAGGCGGCGAACGGCAAGGAAGCGCTGGAGCTGGCCGAGGCGGCGGCTCCCGACCTGATCGTGACCGACATCAAAATGCCGGTCATGGACGGCCTCGAGCTGATCCGCGAAGTGCAGCGGGACCGTCCGGACTGCCAGTATGTCATTTTAAGCTGCCTGGATGAATTCCACTATGCGCAGGAGGCGATCCGGCTCGGAGCCGCCGATTATTTGATCAAGAGCGACATGAAGTCCTCGCAGCTGCTGCGGGTGCTCGATGTCGTGAAAAAAAGAGCGGCGAAAACGACGCGCAAAGAGATGGACGGCATGCCGCCCGGATCGGTCAAGGAAAGCATCGAGTACTTGAAGGAGACGCTCTTCAAGGAAGTGATCAGCGGCTACAAAGGAGAGCGCGACATTGCGGCGAGCCGGGAATCGCTGCGCATCCGCGTCCAGGACGGACCGATGCTGCTGGCGAAGTTCAGGATCGACCGCTTCGAATATTTGCGCCGCAAATATGTCGAGCAGGACGAGAAGCTGCTGCGGTACGCCGTCCTGAACATCCTGGAGGAAATCATACCGCGGCAGCGGCAGAAGGAAATCATCGTCATGAATTCGGCTGAATACGTCCTGCTGATGGAATGGCTCGATGACGGGCCGCCGCGGGAGTTCGAGAAGCTCGTCGACAAGATTCAGGAGGCGATGAACGACTTTCTCAATTTGACGATGTCGATCGGGGCGAGCAAGGCCGACGGCTACAAAGGCATTCGGAAAGCGTTTCAGGAAGCGGACGAAGCGCTGGACGACCTGTTTTTCAGCTCCGGAAACGGACTGGTCTATTATGACCGGCCGCGGAAAAAGGAGCGCTGCATCCAGCGCTTCGTGTGGAAAGGCGCGGCCTTGCGATCGTTCCGCCAGGACGCGGAGCTTGGCAGCGAGACGGCGCTGGCGTTTTTGGAGGAGCTGAAGGAGCAGCTGCGGGAAGGCGGCTACACGAAGCAAGCGGCCCGCTCGGCTTATATCCGGGTGCTCGGCTTGATCTCCTCCTGCTTCCCGGTGCTTCCCGATTCCGACGAGGACGGACTGAACGTATACGAAAAGCTGCTGCGCGAAGAACGGCTGGAGGGCCTCCACCGCACGGTCGTGGACTATTTGAACTCATGCCGCTCCCTTTTGACCGACAAGGAGCTTCCTCGCAGTTATGCGGAGCAGGCATGCGAAATGATGCGGCAGCTGTACACGGAGGATATTTCGCTTCAATTCGTCGCGGAGAAGATCAATGTGAACGCCTCCTATTTGAGCCGCATCTTCAAACGCGAGACGGGAGTGAACTTCGTCGGCTATTTGACTCGGCTGCGCATGGAAAAGGCAAAAGCAATGCTGCGGGAAAACCGGCTGAAGGTGTACGAGGTGGCGGAAAGGGTCGGCTATCCCAATACCGCTTATTTCAGCAAGCTGTTCAAGAAGCATTGCGGCATGACGCCGGAGGAATTCCGCGGATCTGCCGGCGAAAGCAAAAAATAAAGAGGAAAAGTAAAAAAAGTGCTCCTTCCGGCGGGGCGCTTTTTTTGTCGTCTTTTGTCTGGTCAAAAAAGGTGAATAGAGCGTAAAAAACCGCCATTCCGGCTTGAAGCGCCATTGTTTACGATAAGAGAGCAAAGGCAAGGGAAACTTGAGCATGATTAGAGGGGGAACTCGAGTGACGCACAAACGCTGGACGACTTTAGTATCCATCGGCCTGACCGCGACGATGTTGGCGGCATGCGGCAATGGCGGCAATGGCGCTGCAGGCAATGCCGGTTCAGAGCCTTCCAAGGCGGAGAACGCTTCGACAGGCAGCGGAAGCGGCGGAAACGTAACGCTGAGATACGCGCTATGGGATTCCAATCAGGAGAAAGGTGCGCGCAAGATCGCCGACGCGTTCGAAGCGAAAAACCCGAACATCAAGATCAAGATCGAAGTGGCCGGCTGGTCCGATTACTGGACGATGCTGGAAGCCGGAGCGACCGGCGGATCGCTGCCGGATGTGTTCTGGATGCACTCCAACGAGATCTATCGCTATGCCTCCAACGGCATGCTGCTCGATCTGAACGATCAGATCGCCAAAAGCACGGAGGTCAAGCTGGAGAACTACCCCGAGGGGCTCAATCAGATCTACAACTTTGACGGCAAGCAATATGCCGTTCCGAGGGACTTCGATACGATCGGACTTTGGTACAATAAAACGCTGTTCGACAAGGCGAACCTGAGCTATCCCGACGAGAACTGGACGTGGGACGATCTGAAAAGCGCCGCGAAGACGCTGACGAAAGACGGCGTGTACGGCCTGCTCGCTCCGATGCACAACCAGGAAGGCTACTACAACTTCGTGTATCAAAACGGCGGCACGATCATCACCGACGACAAGAAATCCGGTTATGACGATCCGAAAACGATCGAGGCGCTGGATTATTACATCAGCTTCACTCGCGAAGGGCTGTCTCCGATGACCGTCGTCGACGCGGAGCGTCCGGAACTGATCAAAAACGGAAAAGTCGCGATGGGCATTTTCGGCTCCTGGAACTTGAGCAGCTTTGCGGAGAACGAGTATATGGCGAAAAACTTCGACGTCGCCGTACTGCCGAAAAAAGAAAAGCAAGCCTCCATCTACAACGGCCTGGGCCATGCGATCGACGCGAAAACGAAGCATCCGGAAGAGGCCTGGAAATTCGTGGAGTTCCTCAGCTCGAAGGAAGGCCAGGAGATGCAGGCGGAGCTTGGCCTGGCGATCCCGGCCTATAAAGGAACGGCACAGAAGTGGGTCGAATCCTCGTCGACGTTCCATTCTCAAGTGTTTGTCGACATGGTTCAATACGGCGTCGTCCGTCCTTACTCCAATACGACGCTTGTCTGGGAAGACAAGGCGTACGAAGCGCTCAAGCCGGCTTTCCTCGGTCAAGCGACGGTGGAGGAGGCAGCTAAAAACGCCGCCAAGATCATGAATGAAAGCCTGTCCCAGGAGAAGTAAGCGCCACGGGTCGGCGGAACGGTAAATGAGGAATGCGGCAACCGAGCGGTTGCCGCATTTTGATAGGAGGAAATCGGATGCAGAGCCAAGCCGTAAAGAGAACATCCGGAAAGAAAGCATGGAAGGAATGGGCCTGGGGCTGGTTTTTCATCGCCCCGACCATTGTCGGACTTGTCGTTCTGAACTTGATTCCGATGGCCCAGTCGGCCTACTTGAGCTTTTTCAAGAGCGGAGACTTCGGGAGAAACAATATTTATGTCGGTCTGGACAACTACCGCAAGCTGGTCCAGGATGCGCAGGTCTGGCATGCTGTCGCCAACACGCTGCTTTATGCCGCGATCGTCGTGCCGGTCAGCATCGCCCTCGCGATGCTCATCGCCGTGCTGCTGAACCAGAAAATCGCGGGCCGATCCGCCTATCGGACGATTTATTTCATTCCGATGATCGCGGCGCCTGCCGCCGTGACGATGGTATGGAGATGGATGTACAATCAGCAATTCGGATTATTCAATTACGTGTTGTCCAAATTTGGCTTGCCGCCCGTCGACTGGATTTCCAATCCCCGTCTTGCACTCGTTTCGATTGCCGTCATCGGGATCTGGAGCGTCGTCGGCTACAATATGGTGCTTTTGCTTGCTGGCCTGCAGGAAATACCGAAGGACTACTATGAGGCTTCCGATATCGACGGGGCGGGCAGAATCAGGCAATTTTTCGTCATTACGCTGCCGCTCGTGACGCCGACGCTGTTTTTTGTCGTCGTAACGTCGGTCATTCAGGCCATGCAAGTATTCGATGTCATCTTCATGATGATCGACGTGACGAATCCGGCGTACGACCATACCGTCTCGCTCGTCTATCTGTTCTACAACAGCTCCTTCAAGTACATGGACAGAGGGTATGGATCGGCGATCGTCATGCTGCTGCTCGCGCTGATCATGATCATCACCTTCTTCCAGATGAAAGCGCAGAAGCGGTGGGTCCATTATCAATAGGAGGTGCGGCATGACGCAAAAAAATCGACTATCCACGCTGTTCGTCCATGCGGTCTTGCTGCTGGGAGCGGCCATCATGGTTCTGCCCTTCCTTTGGATGGTGCTGACCTCGCTCAAGACCGTGACGGAATCGACCTCGATGAATCCGTTCTATTTCTTCCCCAGCCGAGTGATGTGGGAAAACTATTCGGAGGTGTGGCGGCAGACCGACTTCCTCCGCCTGTACTGGAATACGTTTGCGATGATGGCGCTGCGCGTTTTATGCGGCGTGACGTTCAGCGCGATGGCGGCATATGCTTTCGCCAGGCTTAAATTCCCGGGACGAAGCTTCTTTTTCAGCCTGGTGCTGTTCCAAATGATGGTTCCGACCCAAATTTTCATCATTCCGCAATATTTAATGGTGGATCAGCTCGGATTGCGCAATACTATCCTTGCCTTGCTGTTTCCGGGCTTGGTCAGCGCTTTCGGCACCTTTTTGCTGCGGCAGTTTTTCATGGGATTGCCAAAGGAGCTGGAGGAAGCGGCTAAGCTCGACGGCTGCAATATCGGACAGACGTTCCTTTATGTCATGCTTCCGCTTGTCCGCTCCGGTTTGGCCGCTCTTTCCATATTCACCGCGCTGTTCTCGTTCAAGGACTTGATGTGGCCGCTGATCGTGAACACCGATTCCAGCGCGGCGACGCTCTCTTCCGCGCTGGCCAAAATCCAGAGCGCGTTCGCGGTCCACTATCCGGAGCTGATGGCCGCGTCTGTGCTGGCGATCTGGCCGATGCTCGCGCTGTTCATGCTGTTCCAAAAGCAGTTCATCGAAGGCATCGCGACGTCCGGCGGCAAGCTCTGAGTCATTGACGTGCGAAAGCCGCCATGTCATGATGAGGAAAATCAAGCTCGGAACGGATAAAAGGGAGGGAAGGGAATGCCCGGCATGAAGCGAGGCCAGCGCGCAGCATGGGCGCTGGTGGCTGTCTTCTGCGCTTTGATCGTCAGCTGCGCAGGCTGCGGCTTGGCTGGCCGGTTCGGCATTCCCCGCTCCTCCGAGGACGGGAAGCCGGCGCCGGAACCGGTCGTCCTGCATTATTCCAGCTTTTTGCTGGATGCGGCTCAAGCCGGCAAGGTTTATTACGAGGCGATCGCGGATTTCGAGAAACGCTACCCGAACATCAAGATCGAAGCCAACTTCATCCAAAGCAACAACTATACCGCCGGGATCAAGATCAGGCTGCTCGGAGGCGAGCCGCTGGATGTGTTCGACACTTGGTCCCCGAGCTTGTTCGAGGAGTTCCGCAAGCTGCGTCCGGACGTTTATCTCGATTTGAGCGGCTCTCCGTTCCTCGACGATTTTTATCCTTCTTCCCTGAAGCCCGTCGAGGTGGATGGCAAGGTGTACGGCGTACCGGAAGTCATGCATAGCGACGGCTTGATCTATAATCAAACGATGTTCGACCGTCTGGGGCTTCAAGTGCCGCGAACATGGGATGAGCTGCTGGAGCTTTGCGAAACGCTGAAGCGAGAAGGGATCATCCCGATCGCGGCAGACGGCGAATGGTCCAACGCCCAGTTTTTCTGGGGCTCCATCATGTCCAACAATGGCGCGGATGCCGAGTGGACGAAAAAGCTGGAGAGCGGCCAGATCAAGATCGACCATCCTTACTTTGTCGATGCGATCAGCAAGCACAAGCTGTTGATCGATCGCGGCTACGTTCCGAAAAACTGGACGTCGCTCAAGCATGAGCAGGCGAAAGATTTGATCGGCAACGGAAGCGCGGCGATGATGATTACGGGGACATGGGACATACTGACGATCCAGGAGAGAGATCCTTCTCAGGATATCCGGTTCATGGTTGTTCCGGGCAGCACCCGTACCGTTCCCAACATCAACGTAGGCAGCTACCGGGTCGTCAACTCGCAGACGAAGCATCCCGAGGAAGCGAAGCTGTTCGTGGCGTTCATGAACGGACGCGCCAGCCAGGAAAAGCTTGCCCGCGGAGCAAACGCCATTCCCTCGACGATCTCGTCGTCCCAGGGCTGGAACGAATCCACGTCTTCGATCGCGGCTGCCGTGACTCAAAAGGAAGCGACGCTGTACTGGCCGCATACGATTTCGACGGAATCGCTTCAGGTCAAAATTCTGGAGGGAGTCAACCATTATTTGGCCGGCGCTCCGTTGAAGACGGCGCTGGATGATATTCAAAAAGCGATCGACGAAGCGCGCGAAAGCTCGCTGCCGTAGCGCTCGCTGTCCGCATGGCGTCGGCAAGCGGCATGCCGAATGCTGAAACGGCAAGCGCGAAAAAGCTCTCGGATCTGTCCTAACGACAGTCCAGAGCTTTTTTTGTGCTTCTTCGCCGCCTCGGACAAGAAGAGAATAATCGACTTTTATTGGAGAATATTGCCTTCCCCCTCTTATTGAATGCGCTTACAATCTGGCTTGTACGCTAAATTCGAATGGAGGATTAGGATGAAGAGAACAGTCATGGCGCTGCTTTTGAGCCTGTCGATGATCGGAGGAGCGCTTCCGGCGGCTCCTGCTCCGGTCAGGGCGGCTGAAGGGACGGCGGACATGCCGAGCGAGAACCTGGATTACGGATTCGGCTATTATGTGATTCAGAACGGCGTTGCTCCGAACGGAAACACCGTTCTCGGTTATGTCGGGGGAGCGGACGGGAGGGGAGCGGTCTGGAAATACAGCGGAATCGATTTCACCGATCTAAAATCGATCCGTTTCATCCGGGAGCAAGCGGGCGCCGCGAACATTGAATTGTACGTGGACTTGCCGGAGAAGGCGAGCAAGACGTATTTTCAGGACTGGCAGCCGAGCAAAGGAACGGCGGAACAAAGCCGGCGCTATCTGCTTTCCGATGTTACGATCGATGCGTCCAAACGAGTCGGCAGCGGCAACGCTCCGAACGGCGCCTTGAACCAAACCGTCGCGCTCAGCAAAGAGATTGTGGGCGTACATGACTTGTACGTCTACGCCCGGGCAAGCGGCGGGACCTACGCGGCTAATTTTGATTCAATGAGCCTTTCCTACGAAGCGGGCGGTTCCAGCGCTTGGAAGTTCGGGCTCGGAAACGCTCTTGGATTCAATGAAGATACGTTCAAGCCGATCGTGAAAAGCGGCGCCAACAACAATTGGAGAGACGGCTCCGTAACCGCCAACGGAGAGATCGGCTTCATCGAGAGCGCGGATCCGAGCGAAGATGTGTTCATCTTCAACAATACGAAAATCGTGACCGACAACGGAAACTTTTATGAAACTCCGGTCCTGTCGCCCGTGCTTGACGCGCAGAGGACGGGGGCGGTCCTGAGCGGCGGCAGCGGCGATTTTCCGTGGACGCAGGAATACAACAGGTACTCGCAGGAGCAGTACGGCGCGAACTGGGGAACGACGTGGCCTCGGGACTATCAGCCGGCCGCCCAGTATCGCATCAAGAACAATGACTACACCAGCGCGAACGCAAGCGCGGGGAACTACAACCGGTACACGAATTTTGAGACGGGCGAGGTCGGCGTCCAGTGGAAGGACGAGCAAGGAAATCAGTGGAACCGGTTGTCCTTCGCCTCGAGGAGCGATGAGGTCATCGTGACGTATATCGAGGCTCCGCAAGGGCGGAACCTGAACCTGACCCTGTCGATCGACCATATTCTCGAGATGAAAAATCAGAGCAATCAAGGCAACAACGAAGAGTTTCCCGCGACCGACTACGTCGTGACCGAGCAGCAAGGCAAAGTCGTAGGAATCGGCATGGTGGGCAAATCTCCGAACTTGAACCGCAAAGGCACCAAAAACGTGGAAAAAAGGCTGTTCGCCGAAGGCGGCTGGGGCACGGCTACCCGAATCGTCACCGATGGCGCGATCAAGTACGAGGCGAAAAAGCGCACCTTCACGCCGGCTGCCGACGGCAGGATCAATTATTTCCGCACCGGGACCGCGCCAGTCGTGGCGAACGATCCGACATTGACGATCACCGGTACGAATACCCTCCTGCTCGTCAGCAAGGTCGACCGCATCGACGAGGGCGCTCCAAGCTTGGCGGATGTCAAGACGAAGCTGTACGACAAGCTGCTGGCAGACATCAATGGCGTGCTCGCCAAATACAGCGTGAACTCCGGCAAGGCCGAGCTGAGCGGCTACAAGGCGCTGCTGCAGCCGCATGCCGGCATTCACGGGGGCATGTTCAACACCGTGCGTCTCGATCTTGCCGAGACGGCTGCAGAAAAAGCGGATCGCGCCTTGACGAACTCGGCTCTGATCCAAAAGCAGAACAGCAACAAGAATGTCATCAACAAGGCATTCCTCGAACGGATCTACAACAACGGCCGGTTCGGCTTGATCTGCGCGAGCGGGTATCAATCGACGCGGCTTGGCGCGATATGGACGGGAACATGGAAGCCGGACTGGTCGGGCGATTTTACGCTGGACGCCAACAACAACCTGCAGGTATCCGGCATGAATGTCGGAAATATGGAGGGAGCGAGCCAGGGATATGTCAACTTCATCGTCCGCATGGTGGCGGACTGGGAGGATGATGCCCACAATATTTATGGCATGGACAACGCCATCAAGGCGCCGCCGCGTGTAGACGGCACCGGAGAGTCGGGCAGCTATCACTTCCTCAACGGCTATCCGCATGTTTATGTGAACGGCATCACCGACTGGGTCATCCTGCCGATCTTCGAATACTGGCAGACGTACGGCAATCGCCAGGTGCCTGTCGGCAAAGACATCGATTTTGAAAAGAAGAGCCGCTCCACGGGCAAGACGATCGCAGACGTGCTGGACCTGACGGCGGCGGATGTTTCCCGCATCAAGCAGACCGGCCTGATCGACCTGCAGAACGACGTTCTTTATCCGCTCGTCATCAAGTCGATGAATTTCTGGCTTCAGTACGTGGACGAGAGGTTCTATACGGACGGCATGGGCAATCACCATCTGAACGACGGCTCGACGCTGTCCGATGCGGTCGCCGGCGGCGACCTGAAGGCGCAATATCTGTTCACGCCGGGCTACTCGCCTGAAAACACTCGCGGAGATCGGGCCAGCGCCGACGGCAGCAACTCGATCTATGCTCTGTCGTACAACACGACCATGGATATCGCTGCGGCAAGAAATACGCTGTTCATGGGAAGAACGCTGCTCGATGCGGTCAAGCCCGGCGACGCAGGCAGCATCCGAGAGAAATGGGCGCAGCTGGAGCAATACATCCCCGATTATGTGTACGAGGAGGAGACCGGGGAGCTGAAGGAATGGGCGGACAAGAATGTGCCCGAGCAGCATCGGCATCGGCATGAAAGCCATGCTTACCCGGCCTGGCCAGGGTTCGAAGCCCAGAACGATCCGGCGCTGAGCGAGGGAATCGCGCTGGCGATGGATTACCGTTCTGCCGCATACAACGGATCGGAAGCGACCCAGTCTCATGGAGCGACGCATAAGGCGCTCGTCGAGGCGAGGCTGAAAAGGCCGGCAGGCTTCGAGCACGCGGTGAAATACCTGCTGACCGCACGCTACCACTATGCCAGCTTGATGACCTCGCATAACAGCGGACTCAGCTCCACGTACGCCACGGATGCGGCGTTCGGCCTGATGGGCGCGGTAAACGAATCTCTGCTGTATTCCAACATGGGCGAGATCGAGATCTTGCCGACGCTGCTTCCGAGCTTCAATAAAGGAAGCGTGAGCGGGCTCAGGGCCAGGAACAATACGCTCGTCAATCAGATCGCGTGGGATACGGCGGGTAAAACCGCTTCGGTGACGTTGACGACGGATCAGTCCTCGGTCCAGCTGAAGCTGATGAATGGCCTGACGTGGAAAAGGGCTCTGGTTGGCGGCGTCGCCCAGACGATCAAGACGGACGAGGCCGGACGCAAGTACATCGACATCTCCCTTGCCAAAGGAGCTTCCAAGACCGTGCAGTTCGAGCTTGCCGATGCAAGCATCGCGATCTCCTCGGCCGAAGCGGATCGCGCAGGCGGATTGATGGCGGGCACGACGGCTTCGTTCCAAGCGTCGGTCAATCCTGCGACCGCAATTCGCTGGTTTGCGGTGGATGCGGCTTCGGGGAAGCCGATTCCGGGCGTAGGAATCTCCGATCAAGGCGTGCTTTCGGCTACGAAAGCGAGCGCGGAGACGGCCGTGGGCAAGACGGTCAAGGTGCATGCGACGACGACCGACGGCCGCTTCAAGTCCAACGAACGGCTTGTCCCGATCCTCGCGAACCCTTCGGCTGACCGCAAAGTGGAGATGGAGAGCTTCGATTACGGATTCGGCCATTACGTCCTTAGCGGCGGAAAGCTGAACTATACCGGCAACGGCACGGGAAATCAGGCGGTCTGGAAGTTCAGCGACATTGATTTCAGCAGCCTGGACTCGATCCGCTTCACTCGGGTATATGCCGGCGCTGCGACGATCAAGCTCTACGTCGACCTCCAGGAGAGCGTGTCGAAGCAATTCAAGGATGACTATCAGACGACTCGAGGCGACGGACAAGCAAGCCGGCGCTATCAGATCTCCAACGTCGTCCTGGACGAGAGCAAGCGGATCGCCAGCGCCTCTGTCGCCTCCAGCGACATGGAGCCTCAGCTTGCGCTGACCGGCGCGCCTAGTGGAGGCGTCCACGATCTGTATGTGCTCGTCGAGGTCGCGAGCGGGACTTGGGCAGGAGATTATGATTTCATGAGCTTGAATTACAGCTGACGCATGCAAAAATCAGGGGCGTGACAGGAGAGGCCGGCATTCTCGGGAGAGATGGCCGGCCTCTTGGCCGTCCTTGATCGCTTGATGAGCTTGAGTCTCTGGATAGGACGGCCAGCTTTTACCTGTGGATGATAGGAAAGGAGAATCCATCATTGTCCTGCAGCCGTCGATGCTTTATGCTGGGTTCATTCCTGCTTTTCGTAAGCGTTCTCAGGATCCTCTGCATCGCTTGCGGACTTGACGGGCCATAGATCTGTTCGTGCTACTGATGCACCAATCGAAATCGACATGATCGGGAGGGTTTATCCACGATGAACATTCAATTCAATTCCCCCGCCGTCCATTGGGTCGAGGCGCTGCCCGTCGGCAATGGAAGGCTAGGCGCCATGATATTCGGCGGCATCGAGAAGGAACGGATCGCGCTCAACGAGGACACGCTCTGGTCCGGCTATCCGACGGACTGGAACAACCCGCGAGCGAAGGAAGCCTTGCCGGAAATTCGCGCCTTGATCGCTCAGGAAAAGCATGCGGAGGCGGATCGGCTTGCCCAGCAATGCTTGATGGGACCGTATACGCAGTCGTACTTGCCGTTCGGCGATCTGCTGCTCAGCATGGAGCATGGGCAGATCAGCTATGGCAGCTACGAGCGGAAGCTCGACCTCGCCCGCGGCATGGCGACGGTGCGGTATTCGATCGGAGGGGTGACGTACGAGCGCGAAGTGTTCGCCTCGCATCCCGACCAGGCGATCGTCGTCCGCCTGTCTGCCGATCGGACAGGCGCGCTCAGCTTCCGGGCGCGCCTGGACAGCCCGCTGCGCCATGCGACGGCGGCGGACGAGGGAGATTTCACTTTGTTCGGCTTCGCGCCGGAGCATGTCTCGCCGAGCTACCACGATACCGAGCAGCCCGTCCGCTACGGCGCTGACGGCAAGAGCAAGGGGCTGTCGTTCCACGGCCGCCTGGCGGTCGAGCTGGAGGGCGGCACGCTGCGGGCGGACGCGGACGGGCTCCATGTCCAGGATGCGACATCGGCTACGCTGCTGTTCAGCGCAGCGACTTCTTTCCATCCGCGCCTGGGAGCGAGCGACGAGGCGATCCGGCCGGAGCGGCTCACGCTGGAGACGATGCGGCAGGCGCGCGTCCGCCGCTACGAGGAGCTGCGGCAGCGCCATGCGGAGGACCACTCGCGGCTGTTCGACCGAGTCTCGCTCCATCTGGGCGGCAGCAAGGCGCCGGACTCGCTGCCGACGGATCGGCGGATCGCCGACTACGGAGCGGACGATCCGGGACTGGTCGAGCTGCTGTTCCATTATGGACGCTATCTGCTGATCGCCAGCTCGCGTCCGGGCAGCCAGCCGGCCAATCTGCAAGGCATCTGGAACGAGGAGACGCGGGCGCCGTGGAGCTGCAATTTCACGCTCAACATCAACGCGGAGATGAACTACTGGGCTGCCGAAAGCGGCAACCTGGCCGAGCTTCACGAGCCGCTGCTCGACTATATCGGCCGGCTGGCGGCCAATGGCGCCAAGACGGCCGAGGTCAATTACGGAGCGCGAGGCTGGGTGGCGCATCACAACTCGGATCTATGGGCGCAGACGGCTCCCGTCGGCGACTATGGCCGAGGGGACCCGGTCTGGACGATGTGGCCGATGGGAGGCGTGTGGCTGACCCAGCATCTGTGGGAGCATTACGCCTTCAGCTCGGATGCGGAATTCCTGAGGGAGCGCGCCTACCCGATCATGAAGGAGGCGGCGCTGTTCGCGCTCGACTGGCTCGTCGAAAACGAGCACGGCCAGCTCATCACCTCGCCGTCCACCTCGCCGGAGCATAAATTCGTGCTCGCGGGGCAAAAGCATGCCGTCACCGAATCGGCGACGATGGATCTGATGCTGATCGCGGAGCTGTTCGACAATTGCCAGCTCGCGGCGGCGGAGCTGGGGCTGGACGAGGAGTTCGCGCACACCCTCGAGCAGGCCCGGCAAAAGCTGCATCCGATCCGGATCGGCGACCGAGGCCGCTTGCAGGAATGGAGCCGCGACTATGAGGACGAGGACCCGCATCATCGGCATGTCTCCCATCTCGTGGGAGTTTATCCGGGCAGGATCGTGACGAAGGGCAGCGTCCCGGAGCAGTTCGAGGCCGCAAGGACGTCGCTCGACATCCGGGGCGACGGCGGGACAGGATGGAGCCTGGGCTGGAAAATCGGCCTGTGGGCAAGGTTCAAGGACGGCGACCGGGCGTTTCGGCTCATCTCGAACCTGCTGCGGCTGGTGCGTCCGAACGAGCCGACCGAATACGAGGGCGGCGGCGTGTATGCGAATCTGTTCGACGCGCATCCACCGTTCCAGATCGACGGCAATTTCGCGGCTACGGCCGGCATCACGGAGCTGCTGCTGCAGTCTCATGAAGGACGGATCGAGCTGCTGCCGGCATTGCCGCAGGCGTGGCCGCAAGGCTCGGTCCGCGGCTTGCGGGCGAGAGGCGGCTTCGAGGTCGGCATGGCCTGGCGTGACGGCCGCTTGACGGAGGCGGAGCTGCGCTCCGACGCCGGCAGCGCTTGCGCGATCGTCAGCTGCCAGCCGTTCGAAGTGCGGGACGAGGACGGCGGCAAGGTCGAGGCGAAGACGGATGCTGCCGGAGCGGTTGTCTTTTCGACCCGGGCGGGAGCGGTTTATCGGCTTGTCTTTCGGGGAGGAAAGGAAGAGGCGGCTTCGGACGGAGCATGATCTTCGACAGGTAGACGCGTTCTAGCATAGCGGGAGGGGACCGGCGCCGCATGAAGTTCCGCAACTTCAGATCGATCCAGATGCAGATCCTGACGAATATCGGGCTGATGATCATCGGCTTGATCATCGTGCTGGACAGCGTGTTTTATTATTTATCGGTACAGGTCATCACCCGCGAGGCCAAGGCCTCGGCCAGCCAGATCACGGCTCAGATCGGCCGGAACATCGACTACTATGTGAACTACATGCAGGACATCTCGTCGATCATCCGGTATTCCTCCGCCAAGGAAGGCGACGTGCTGGTGAAGACGATTCCCCAGACGCGCAGCGATATCGTGACGATCGTGCTGCTGAACCGGAATGAGATCCTGCTGGCCGACAAAGACGATTATCAGATCAAAGGGAATACGGATGTCGCCAGCCTGGACTGGTATCGGCAAGCGGTCGAGGCTGGAGGCGAGCCCGTGCTGTCCTCCTCCCATGTGCAGAACTTCATCGTCGACCAGTATCCGTGGGTCGTCTCCTTGAGCAGCGCCATCTACGACGAGCAGGATCAGTTCGTCGGCGTGCTGCTCATCGACATGAACTACAAGGTGTTCACGGATCTATGCAGCAACGTGGAGATCGGGGAGCGCGGCTACTTGTTCCTCATGGACAGCCGAGGCGAGATGGTCTATCATCCCAGCCAGCAGCTCATCCATTCCAACGTCAAAAAAGAAGATACGGCCCGCCTTCTTCAGACCGAGAACGGCAGCTTCAACGACAAGCAGGATGGCGTCAGCCGCATCGTCACGGTCCAAAGCCTGCAGTCGATCGACTGGAAGGTCGTCGGCGTGACCTATATGGACGATATATTGATTCAA
Source organism: Paenibacillus sp. B01 (assembly GCF_009649995.1). Taxonomy (NCBI): domain Bacteria; kingdom Bacillati; phylum Bacillota; class Bacilli; order Caryophanales; family Paenibacillaceae; genus Paenibacillus; species Paenibacillus sp. B01. The sequence goes on from NZ_CP045802.1 coordinate 2,243,821, forward strand.
AAAGAAGTGCTCATGAAGATCATGGTGCTCCTCACGCTCGTCTGCCTGATCGTCGCGACGGTCATATCGATCAAGGTCTCCTCGAATCTGTCCGGGCCGCTGTCCCAGCTGGAGAAGATGATGAAGCGCGTGGAGAAGGGCGACCTCGATCTGGACATCCGCGTATCCGGCAGGAACGAGGTCGCCCATCTGGCCCATACGTTCTCGATCATGGTGCGCCGGATCAAAAGCCTGCTGCTCAAGATCGAAGAGGATCAATCGGAGCTGCGGAAAAGCGAGCTGAAGACGCTTTATGCCCAGATCAATCCGCATTTCCTGTACAATTCCTTGGATACGATCATCTGGACCGCGGAGCAGGGCGAGCATCAGAAGGTCGTCAGGATGACGTCGGCGCTGTCGAAATATTTCCGCCTCAGCCTGAGCAGGGGCCATGACATCATCCCGGTCTATCAGGAGATCGAGCATATCAAATATTATCTCGTCATCCAGAAAATCCGCTACGAGAGCAAGCTGGAGTACGAGATCGGGATCGACCAGGACCTCTACTCGTACAAGATGCTGAAGACGCTGCTGCAGCCTCTCGTCGAGAACGCCTTGTATCATGGCATCAAGAACAAGCCCGGCGGCGGAAAGATATGGATCTCCGGCAAGCGGAGCGGGGACAGGCTCACCCTGCAGGTGCGGGACGACGGCGTCGGCATGAGCAAGGAGAAGCTGGCGAGGCTGCTCATCTTCAAGGAGGACGAGCCGCTCACGAGCGGCGGCGTAGCGATCATCAACGTGCATCAGCGAATCCAGCTGAGCTACGGCTTGTCGTACGGACTTCAGTTTGAGAGCGTTCCAGGCGAAGGCACGACCGTCACGGTCTTCCTGCCGATCGTGGAATAGCGGAGGTGGACTTCGGATGCGGATGAAAGTCAAGAAAAGCCTGTTCGCTGCCGCTTGCGCGGCCATCCTGCTAGGCGGGCTGCTCGCTCTGAGCAGAACTGTGTTCGATTCGCCGAAGAGGCCGGTGATCTACATGATCGTCAAGGTGGACCGCGAGGATTATGAATTCTGGAGGCTCATCCGGGCCGGCGCCCAAGCCGCGGCGAAGGAGCATGGCTGCGACTTCGTCTTCTGGGGACCGAAATACGAGAACGACGCGCAGGAGCAGATCGAGCTCGTCAAGCGCGCCATCGAAAAGAAGCCGGACGCGATCATCATCTCCGCCGTCGATCAGTACTTGCTGAGCGATGCGGCGAAGCAGGTGGCCGATCACGGCATCAAGCTGCTGCTGCTCGACTCGGACATCCACTCGGACGTCAGCAGGAGCTTCATTACGACTGACAATGCAGCGGCCGCCGGCGATCTGGGCCATCATCTGCTGGACCGGCTCCGGGCCGGGGGGGAGATCGGCATCGTCAGCTCGACGATGAACGCGACGACGGCCATCGACCGCGAGAAAGGCTTCAAGGAGGCGGTGGAGGCTTCTGCGGACAGCCGCGCATCGATCGCGTTCAAGGAGTACAGCCAGGAGAATGTCGACAAGAGCTACCATCTGACCAAGGAGCTCCTGCGGAAAAATCCGAACGTGACCGGCCTCTACGGCGTCAATCAGCAGGCGCTCGAGGGCATTGCGATCGCGGTTCGCGAGCTGGGCGTCCAGGACCGGATCAGCGTCGTCGGCTTCGACAGCTCGCGGCTGATCATCAAGGGGCTCGAGGACGGGATCATTCAGGCCATCGTCGTCCAAAAGCCGTTCAACATGGGATATGCCAGCATCATATCCGCTCTGAAGGACAAGAGCGAAACGATCCTTACCGGCTACGAGCTCATTACGAAAGAGACGATGTACTCGCCGCAAAACGAAAAGCTGCTCTTCCCGTTCGCAGAATAGCTTCGCCATTCGTCATCATGCAACACCTTCCGGCAGCAATCCGGAGGGTGTTTTTTTTAGAGATTTTTATATATTCATCATAGATTTCTTTATTATGCAATTCTGCCGCGAGACCTATAATCGAAGGAGCAGGAGACAGGGCAGCAGGACGACTAAAAGCAAAACGGTGGTGAAGAGCTTGACGGAGCTGTTGCGAATGAATGGAATCGTAAAGTCGTTTCCCGGAGTGAAAGCGTTGTCAGGGGTAGATCTCGAGCTGCAGAGCGGCGAGCTGCACGCCTTGATCGGCGAGAACGGGGCGGGGAAATCGACGCTGATGAAAATTCTGGCCGGCGTCTATAAAAAAGACGAGGGCCGGATCTTCATCAAGGGCGAGGAGGTCGTCGACCTTGATCCGGATTCAGCGCAAAAACGAGGGATAAGCATTATATTCCAGGAATTCAATTTATTCTCGGATCTTACGATTGCGGAAAATATATTCATCCGCAGAGAACCGAAACACGCTCTTTTCAACTTCGTGATCGACGACCGCGAGCTGAAAAGAAAGACGCGCGAAGTGCTCGACATGCTGGACCTGAAGCTCGACCCGGATCAACAGGTCGGAAGGCTCAGCGTCGCCGAGCAGCAGATGGTCGAGATCGCCAAGGCGCTGTCGATGGACGCGCAGATTCTCGTCATGGATGAGCCGACGGCGGCGTTGACGGAATCGGAGATCAAGGAGCTGTTCAAGGTCATCCGCAACCTGAAGAAAAACGGCGTCGGCATCATCTACATCTCCCATCGTCTCGAAGAGCTGAACGAGATCTGCGATCGCGTCACGATCCTCAGAGACGGCAGCTACATCAAGACGGAGCGCTTCCAGGACATGACGATGAACAGCTTGATCTCCTCCATGGTGGGGAGGGACCTGAGCGAAAAGTTCCCGCCGAAGCCGCACACGAAGGCCGACCGGTCGGAGGTGCTGCTCCAGGTCAACAAGATCCGCAGAGGCACGAAGCTGGATGTGGAGGACCTGAAGCTCTACAAGGGCGAGATTCTCGGCATCTACGGGCTGATGGGATCGGGCAGGACGGAGCTGGCGCGAGCGATTTTCGGAGCGGATCGAGTCGATCAGTTCGATGTCCGCATCTTCGGAGAGCCGATGAAGGTCAGGGCTCCGTACGATGCGATCGCCTACGGGCTGGCCTACTTGACCGAAGACCGCAAAAAGGACGGCCTGGCGCTCGATCTGTCGATCGAGTACAACATCACGCTTCCGAGCCTCGAGAAAATAACGAGCGTCGGCGTGGTGAGCGATAGGAAAGCGGCGCTGACTTCCGAGAAATACGTCCAGGATCTGCGCGTGAAGACGCCGTCCATTCATCAGCTGGCCAAAAACCTGAGCGGCGGCAACCAGCAGAAGGTGATCATCGGCAAATGGCTGGCGAAGCAGTCCCGGATCGTCATCTTCGACGAGCCGACGCGCGGCATCGACGTGGGAGCGAAGTACGAGGTGTACGAGCTGATGTACCGGCTCGTGCAGGAGGGCATCGGCGTGATCATGATTTCTTCGGAGCTTCCGGAGATCATCGGCATCAGCGACCGCGTCGTCATCATGAGGGAAGGCCGCGTGACAGGAGAACTGGATGCGGAGGACTTGACGGAGGTCGGCATCCTGTCTCACGCCATCCATTAATTATCGACAAAGGAAGTGGAAGCATTGGACGGGCAAACCGTAGCAATGAAAAGATCGGCGACGGATTACACACGGAAAGTCTTGCATAAATTCGGGATTCTGCTTGGACTGCTTGTCATGAGCCTCGTCTTCTCCATTCTTTCGGATCATTTCTTCACCGTCGACAACCTGTTGACGATCGCGCTGCAGACGTCGGTCATCGGCATCCTGGCCATCGCGCAGACGTATGTCATCATCACGTCGGGCATCGACTTGTCCGTCGGCTCGATCCTGGCGGTCTCCGGGGTCGTCACAGGCAAGCTGATGGTCGCCGGAACGCCGATCTGGCTGGCGATCGTCGCCGGCATCCTGATCGGGGCCGTATGCGGATGGATCAACGGACTCGTCATCGCCAAGCTGAACATCGCGCCGTTCATCGCCACCTTGGGCATGATGAGCATCGCCAGGGGCGTCGCCTACGTCATCACGGGAGCGATGCCGGTATCGGGCTTGCCGGAGGAGTTCTACTTCATCGGCGGCGGGAGCATCGGCCGGATTCCGATCCCGATGATCGAGATGTTCGTGCTGGCGATCGTCTTCGGGTTCATCCTGCGCAAGAGCCGGTTCGGACGCTACGTGTACTGCCTCGGCAGCAACGAGGACGCAGCGGTGCTCTCGGGCATCAACGTCCAGAAGACGAAAATCTGGGTGTATGTCATCTCCGGCTCGCTGGCCGCTTTCGCCGGCATCATGATGGCTTCCCGGCTCGTCTCCGCGCAGTCGACGGCAGGCACCGGCTACGAGCTGGACGCCATTGCCGCCGCCATCATCGGAGGAACGAGCCCGGCGGGCGGATCCGGGAAGATCCGGGAGACGATCATCGGGGCCTTCATCATCGGCATCCTGCGCAACGGCTTGAACCTGCTCAACGTCAATGCATTCTGGCAGCAGATTGCCATCGGCGCGGTCATCATCATCGCCGTCTACATGGATACGCTTCGCCGCAGAAAAGGCCACGCCCTCGCTTGATCGGAGGCGGCGCCGCTCGAGACGGTTTCAAATGGAATTTTCCATAAAAATAGATGGACCTATCTAAGGAGGAAGAAATGTGAAGCCGATTAAAAAGGTTGCAGCTCTTATGGTGGCAGCATGCTTGGTCGCATTTGCGGCGGGATGCGGAAATTCGGGCAGCTCCGGCAACGGCGCGGCGGAAAATGCAAGCGGCGGCGGCAATGCGGCCGGCGGCGACAAGCAGAAGAAAATTGCCGTCATCGTCAAATCGACCGATGCTCCGTACTGGCAGACGGTCAAAAAGGGAGCCGAGGAAGAAGCGAAAAAGAACGGCGTCGACATGTACTTCACCGGCGCCGCCGGCGGCGAGACGGATATCAACGGCCAAGTGAACCTGGTCGAGACGGCCATCAACCAGAAGGTGGACGGAATCGTACTCGCTCCTTCCGATTCGGACGCGCTCGTGCCGGCCGTCGACAAGGCGTCCAAGGCGGGCATTCCCGTCGTCATCATCGACTCCGGCATCAATACCGAAAACTACCTGAGCTATGCGACGACGAACAACGAGGACGCCGCCTACCAGGTCGGCAAAAAGCTCGCGGAAATGGTCGGCGGCAAAGGAACGGTCGCCATTCTCGGCTTCCAGCCGGGAGCAGGCTCCAATACGGCAAGGGAAAACGGCTTCAAGAAAGCGATCGCCGAGCATCCCGACATGAAGATCGTCACGACCCAGTACAGCCAGAGCGACAAGACGAAAGCGCTCTCCGTCACGCAGGACATCCTTACCGCCCATCCGGATCTGACCGCTCTCTTCGCCGCCAACGAGCCTAGCGTCGTCGGCGCGGGCCGTGCCTTCAAGGAAAAGAACGTCACGGGAACGATCCTCGTCGGCTTCGACTCCTCCGACGACGTCATTCCGCTGCTGAAGGATGGAATCATCAAGGCCGTAGCCGTGCAGATGCCGTATACGATGGGGGTCGAAGGCATCAAGCAGCTCGTGAATTCGTTCAGCGGAGCCGAGGTGACGAAAAGCATCGACACGGGCACGACGCTCGTGGCGACGGACAATATGGAAGATCCGGCTTCGCAAGCGGCCCTCTATCCGTTGAAGTAGCAAGCAGAGTATAATCGTGAAAAAAGCCGGAAGCCAGGGGATGGATCATCCCCTGGTTCGTTTGTTAGCTGGCTGTGAATCTGGATCCTGAAGGTGGAGTTGCCTTGTACAAGATCGTAATCGTCGACGATGAGAATATCGTCCGGGAAGGGATGCGGAAACAAATCGACTGGCCCTCGCTCGGTCTTGAATACGCAGGAGGCGCGCAGGACGGCATCGAAGGATTCGAGCTCATCCAGCGCGTTCGGCCGGACATTGCAATCGTGGATATCAACATGCCTCAGGTCAACGGACTGGAGCTTGTCCGAATGCTGAAAGACGCCGGAAACGACTGCGAGATCATTGTCGTGACCGGCTACGACGATTTCGCCTATGTGAGGGAATCGCTGCGGCTTCATGTAAGCGACTACATTTTGAAGCCGTTGACCAAGGACGAGTCGATCGAGATTTTGACGACTGTCGTGGCCGGACTGGATAAAAAAAGAGAAAAGCAGCTTGAATACGAGGCGTTGAACGAAAAGGTGAACGAAAGCCTGCCCTACATGCGGAGCCGCTATTTGAACGGCCTGATTTATGAAAGCCTGTACATCGACAGCGAAGCGATCGCGAAGATGAGCTTCAACGGAGCGTGCCAGTGGCACGGCATCTGCCTGCTCGATTACGACCGCGTTCTGGGCGGGAGCGCCTCGATTCATCCGGATGAACGGAAGCTGACGAATTTTGCTTTGTACAATCTCGTATCGGAGCTGCTCCAGAACCGGGAAGACTGCAGCGTCTTCCGCACGGACGAAAATGAAATCGCGATTGTTTTTTCCTACCTGGAAGAAAGCAAGCAGGCGGCGGTCCTAAAGACGAAGGCCTCTATCGCCGAGCTGAAAAAGGCCAGCGGGCAATATTTGAAGATCACGATTTCCGCCGGGGTGGGAAGCTTCGTCAAGTCGCTCCGAGAGCTGTCCAAATCGTATGTCATCGCGAAAAAAGCGATTGAGTATAAATTCTTCATCGGCAACGACGTCATCGTCGACGGGGATCGCGTCGAGCAGAGCTCCACGGATTTTACAGGCGGCCTGGCGACCATCCGCAGCTCGGTGCTGCAGGCTGTCGGAGCGCGCGAGGACAAGCGGGTCGCGCGCGAGCTGGAAAGCTTTTACGACTACATGATCCTGCAGAAATTCGACAAGCAGGTGTGCGTCGATGAATGGATCAAGCTCGTCGCCATGATGCTGCAGAAATTCATCGACATGAATGTGAGCGTCGAGGCCATGTTCGGAAGGGAGGTCCCGGTGTCCGAGACGCTGCGGCAGATCAAGAGCTTGCTCAACATCAAGCAGTGGGTGCATGAGCTGTATTTGAAGTGCAGCGCCCATATCGAGGCCCATGCGAAGAGCAACAGCGTCTATGTGGCCCGGATCAAGGAATATGTCGCGCAAAACTACGCCGATCCGGAGCTGGCGATGCAGGACCTGTCCCGGCATGTCCATCTCAGCCTCAGCTATATAAGCGCGCTGTTCAAAAATGAAATCGGCCGCACCTATATTGAATACGTGACGGAATACCGCATGCAGAAAGCGGCTGAGCTGCTGCGCAATACGACGCTGAAAACCTATGAAATCGCGCAGCAGGTCGGATTCTCGGAGCCGGGCTACTTCAGCAGCGTGTTCAAGAAGATCTTCAACGAGTCGCCGTCGAGCTACCGCAGCTGGAGCCAGTAGCGTCGAGCCGCGGCCTCTGCGTCTCGGCTGAATCGGTTCATTCCTTCGGCTCAAGCCGGCTCTGCAGGCGGTAGCCGCGCGGGGTCATGCCCGTCAGCTTCTTGAACGCCTGGTAAAAATGCGGCAGACCGAGGAAGCCGCAGTCATTGGCGATCGCCTCTACGTTGTCGTCCGTGGAGAGCAGCCGTTCCTTGGCGGCGACGAGCCGCTTGGCGCCGACATAGTCCGTCACGTTCATGCCGGTCATCTGCTTGAACACGCGTGAAAAGTGAGGCGCGCTGACGCAGGCGGCAGAGGCCAGCTCCTTGAGGCCGCCGCAGCGGATCGGATCGCGGTCGATCGTCCGCAGCGCGTCATGGACCCATTTCGGACCGGGCAGGAGATCGCTGCGGGGAGCTTCCTCATGCATCGGCAGCCGGCTGAGCGCAAGCAGAAGCTGCTGCAGATGAAGCTTGACCGCATGGCGATAGCCGGCGGCTGCCGTCTGGAGCTCGTCTGCGATCGCCTCGATGGCCGCTTCGACGGCCAGCCGCGCCGGCTGCGTCAGCTCGGCCTTGTGCTGCTTGCTTTTGCGGGCCCGCTCGAAGCAGCGGAGCGGGTGATGGCCGTCGTCGAGCGATTCGGCATGGACGAGGGAGGGAGCGAAAAACAAGGCTGTCGATACGATCGGGTCGCCGGAAGAAGGAAACGCGCGATGGACGGTGTTGCCGGGGATGAGGAACAAGTCCCCGGCTTTTTTTTCGTACAGGGAGCCGTCGATGAAAAAGGTGCCTTGGCCGGCATGGACATAGACGAGCTCATACAGATCGTGCAGATGGTCGGGAAGCTCGGTCTCGTAGCGGCGGACGCCTTGAAGAACGAGCTCGAACGGAAAGACAGGATCCAGTTGAAAGGGCTTGCGAAACGGCTGCACGGGAAACCTCCTCCATGTCCTCATCGTTCGTTCAATATATCAAAATAGAGAATGTTAAAGCAATTACAGGTTATGTTTATAATCCATTTTATCTTATAAGATGAAGGCAAGCGAACAAAAAGGAGGCGCTATGCGATGGCGTCGTTACTTACCGAAACGCTGTTGGCCGCAGCGGAAGACGGCCGCTTTACAAGCGCTGGTTCCGACCCGGTGCGGGTGCTGCAGGTTGGAGAAGGCAACTTCCTGCGCGGTTTTGTGGACTGGATGCTCGACGGCTGCCGCAAGCAAGGACTTTTCCCTGGCAGCGTCGCGGTCGTGCAGCCCCGCCGATCGGGAAAGCGCAAGATCGAGAAGCTGGCTGCGCAGGACGGACTGTTCACCCTCGTCATCCGCGGCCTGGAGGGAGGCGAGCGGATCGAGCGCCGGAGCGTCGTCTCCGTATTCTCCAACGTGCTGGATCCTTACGAGGAGTGGGCGTCGTTCCTTGCGCTGGCGGATGGCGCCGAGCTCCGGTTCGTCGTATCCAATACGACCGAAGCGGGGCTCGCCTACCGCTCCGAGCCGATGGTTCCGGGCGAGCCGCCGGAGTCGTTCCCGGCCAAGATGACGCTGCTGCTGCTGCGCCGCTACGAGACGTTCGCGGGGGCGCCGGACAAGGGGCTGATCTTCCTGCCGTGCGAGCTGCTCGAGCGCAACGGCGACCGGCTGCGGGAAGGCGTGCTGCGGCATGCCGAGGAATGGGGCCTGCCGGAGGCTTTTCAAGCCTGGGTGCGGGAGCACAACCGGTTCCTGAGCACGCTCGTCGATCGGATCGTGACCGGATACCCGGATGCCGAGGAGGCGGAGCGCTGGTTCGAGCGCTGGGGCTATCGCGACGAGCTGCTGACGACGGGCGAGCCTTACCATCTGTGGGCGATCGAGGCCGAGCCGGAGCTGGATGAGGAGCTTCCCCTGCGCCAGGCCGGCTTCAACGTCCACTGGACGCCCGATCTCAAGCCGTTCCAGCAGCGCAAGGTGCGGATCCTGAACGGAGCCCATACGCTCATGACTCCGCTCGGCCTGCTGCATGGCGTGGAGCATGTGCGCGAGCTGATGGAGCATCCCGAGCTGGGGAGCTTCGTCCGGAATACGGTCGAAGCGGAGATCATCCCGTCGCTGCCGGAGCCGGCGGAGTCGATGAAGGCCTATGCGGCGGAAGTTTACGAGAGGTACTTGAATCCGCATCTCCGCCACCGGCTCTCGGATATCGCCATGAACAGCATCAGCAAGGCCAAGGCGCGCTTGCTGCCGTCGATGGCTTATTACGCCGAGAAGGGCGAGCCTGTGCCGGCTGGACTGGCCCTAGGCTTCGCCGCCCTGCTGCGGTATTACCGCGTAGAACGGAGCGGCGACGGCTATGAAGGCCGGAGCTTCGCCGGAGAGCCGTATCGGGTCGCCGACGATGCCGAGCTGCTGGGCCGGATCGAGCAGGCGTGGTCGGCCGACTGCGGGGAGCGGGAGAAGGTTCGCCGGCTGCTGGCCGACGAGACGGTATGGGGAATCGATCTGTCGGCCTGGAAGGGCCTGGCGGAAGAGGTCGCCGATCATCTGGCGGGATGGGAGCGGAAGGAAACATGAACAGCTGGATCAGGCTCGCCGAAAAGGATTCGGCCATCGTAGCGCTGCAGCCGTTCCAAGCCGGAGACTCCATCATCTTGGAGGACGGAACGGCATTGACGCTGCTGGACGACGTGCCCAAGGGGCACAAGATTTTGACGCGGGCGGCCCGCGCGGGCGAGGACGTCGTCAAGTACGGCTATTCGATCGGCAAAGCCGTCTGCGACATCGCGCCGGGCTCGTGGGTGCACACGCATAATTTGCGCACCGGGCTGCAAGGGATCAAGGAAGATTACGGCTATGCGCCGGCGGCCGCCATCGCACCGGCCGAGCGGCCGACAGGCCGCATGTTTCAGGGATACCTGCGCTCCGACGGGCAGGTCGGCATCCGCAACGAGATCTGGATCATCAATACGGTCGGCTGCATCAACCGGACCTGCGAGACGCTCGCGCGGCGGGCGACCGCGGCCTTTGGCGGCCGCATCGACGGCGTGCATCATTTCGCGCATCCGTTCGGCTGCTCGCAGCTCGGCGACGACCTCGTCCATACGCAAAGGCTGCTGGCCGCGCTCGTGAACCATCCCAATGCGGCGGCCGTGCTCGTCGCCGGGCTCGGCTGCGAGAACAACGGGATCGATTCGTTCAAGCAGGCGATCGGGCCGCATGATCCCGACCGCATCAAATTCATGAAGCTGCAGGACGAAGAAGACGAGCTCGAGGCCGGCATGGCCTTGCTCTCCGAGCTGGCCGACTACGCCGAGCGCTTCAAGCGCGAGCCGGTGCCGGTCTCCAAGCTGAAGCTCGGCCTCAAATGCGGAGGGTCGGACGGGCTGTCCGGAATTACCGCCAACCCGCTCGTCGGAGCCGTCGCCGATCGGCTGGCGCAGGAGGGCGGAACGGCGATCCTGACGGAGGTGCCCGAGATGTTCGGCGCCGAGACGATTTTGATGAACCGGGCGGCCGACGAGCAGATTTTCCAAGGCATCGTGCAGCTCGTCAACGACTTCAAGAACTACTTCATCCGGCATGGGCAGGAGGTCTATGAGAATCCTTCTCCCGGCAACAAAGCCGGCGGCATCAGCACGCTGGAGGAGAAGTCGCTCGGATGCACGCAGAAGGGCGGCCAGGTCGCCGTCACCGACGTCTTGCCGTACGGCGGCCGGGCGAGCCGGCCTGGGCTTGCCCTGCTGGAGGCGCCCGGCAACGATCTCGTCTCGGTGACGGCGCTGTCGGCGAGCGGCGCCCATATCGTCCTGTTCACGACAGGCCGAGGGACGCCGTTCGGCGGACCGGTGCCGACCGTCAAGCTCTCCTCGAACAGCGAGCTGGCCGCGCGCAAAAAAAACTGGATCGACTTCAATGCGGGCCGCCTGCTTGAGGATGCCACGATGGACCAGCTCGCCGACGAGCTGTGGAATTATGTGATCGCGCTCGCCTCGGGCGAGCGGCAGACGAACAATGAGCGCAACGACTTCCGGGAGATCGCGATCTTCAAGGACGGCGTCATCCTCTAGCGTCATCCCACTCTTCTTTCAAGGAGCGAACCGAACGTGAACTACAGGAAACTCGGCAGCACCGGACTCGACGTCTCCGTGCTGAGCTTCGGCGCCTCGTCGCTGGGCTCGGTATTCCGGACTACGGACGAGAGCGAAAGCATCCGCACCGTCCGCGAAGCGCTGGACTGCGGCATCAATTATATCGACGTATCGCCTTATTACGGCTTGACCAAGGCGGAGACCGTGCTCGGCAAAGCAATTCGCGACGTTCCTCGCGACAGCTTCTACTTGTCGACCAAAGCCGGCCGCTACGGCGAGAACGAATTCGACTTCTCGTCGAAGCGGATCGCCGCCAGCCTGGAGGAAAGCCTGCAGCGGCTGAATACCGACCATGTGGACCTCTTCTTCCTGCATGACATCGAATTCGTGGAGCCGGCCGTCATCCTTGAAGAAGCGATGCCGACGCTCCAGCGGCTGAAGCAGGAGGGCAAGATCCGCCATGCCGGCATCTGCGGCCTGCCGCTTGAGCTGTTCCGCCAGATGCTGCCGCAGATCGAGGTCGATGCGATCATCTCGTACTGCCATTACTCGCTGAACGACTCCACGCTGCTCGAGCTGCTGCCGCTGCTCTCGGCTCGTCAGGTCGGGCTGGTGAACGCTTCTCCGCTCTCGATGGGACTGCTCGGCACGCGCGGCGCGCCGGACTGGCATCCGGCCGGCAGCGAGCTGAAGGCGGCCTGCAAGCGCGCCGCCGAGCTGTGCGCCTCCAAAGGAACGGAGATCTCAAAGCTGGCGATCCAGTATTCCGTCGCCAACGAGAGCATCCCGACTACGCTCGTAAGCACGGCCAACCCGGACAACATCCGCCGCAATGCCGGCTGGGCGGAAGAGGAGCTCGACACGGAGCTGCTGCAGGAAGTGCTGGACGTCCTGGCGCCCGTGCAAGGACAGACCTGGCCTAGCGGCCTGCCGGAATACAACCGGAGCTTGAATGTGTAAGCGAGAGGAGCTTGGACGATGAAAGGAATCCGTTGCGAGCAAGCGGAAAAGCTGGCGCTGGTCGAGCTGCCGGAGCCGGCATGCGGGCCGGGCGAGGCGATCGTGGCGGTCAAGCGGATCGGCATCTGCGGCACCGACCTGCATGCCTACAAAGGAAACCAGCCGTTCTTCGACTATCCGCGCATCCTCGGGCATGAGCTGTCCGGCGTAATCGAGCGGATCGACGATCCGGCCTCAGGCCTGCGAGCCGGCGATCCCGTCAGCATCATCCCTTACCTGCACTGCGGCCGCTGCATCGCCTGCCGCAGCGGCAAGACGAACTGCTGCACGGCGATGAAGGTGCTAGGCGTCCATGCGGACGGCGGGATGCGCGAGCGCATCGCCGTGCCGACGAGCCATCTGCTGAAGGCGTCCGGCCTCACTCTCGACGAGGCGGCCGTGGTCGAGCCGCTGAGCATCGGCGCCCATGCGGTGCGCCGCTCGGAGCTGCGCGCGGGCGAGACCGCGCTCGTCATCGGCGCGGGGCCGATCGGCCTCGGCGTGATGGCGTTCGCCAAGCAGCGGGGCGCGCGCGTCATCGCGATGGACTTGAGCGAGCAGCGGCTTGTTTTTTGCAGCCAGTGGGCCAAGGTCCATCATACGGTCAAGGCGTCGCCGGAAGCGGCGGCCGAGCTGGCGAGCATCACGGACGGCGACTATCCGACGGCTGTATTCGATGCGACGGGCCACGCCGGATCGATGACAAGCGCCTTCCGCTATGTCGCGCATGGCGGCCGGCTCGTCTATGTGGGCTTGGTGAAGGGGGACATCGCCTTCAACGATCCCGAATTCCACAAGCGCGAGATGACGCTGATGGGCAGCCGCAACGCGACCAAAGAAGATTTCCTCCATGTGATGGATGTCGTTCGCGGCGGATCGCTCGACATCGGCGCCTACGTCACGCATCGGGCGGCCTTCGACGAGACGGTCGACCGGTTCGAGGAATGGCTGGATCCCGCCTCGCAGGTCATCAAGGCGATGGTGGAAATCCGCTGATTTTTGTTGACTTTAGGATACGGCCGCGGTATATTATTCCTTGTGATTACGCGGTCATGGCGGAATTGGCAGACGCGCTAGATTCAGGTACTTGTGCGAAAGCTGGTTGAGATTCCCCAAAACCCTTGTGGTTATGCGGTTTTACTGAAGTATTGGTTCCAAGTTCTCTCCTGTAGTTCTCTCCGTTTTCCGAGAGGCACATGAGGGTAAAAATGTGCGGTCATGGCGGAATTGGCAGACGCGCTGGCTTCAGGTGCCAGTGGTAGCAATACCGTGGAGGTTCGAGTCCTCTTGACCGCACCACCCTAACAATTAACGAGCTCTTGAATTTGTCCTTGTGACGATTCAGGAGCTTTTTGCATGATTGGGATTTGTAAAGTGTTGCTCATGACCTGTGCCGACGAAATCTTTGAACTGTAGTCAAGATGAGCATAAATGTTAGCCGTTGTGGAGTAATGGCTATGCCCAAGCCATTCTTGAATGTCCTTCATATTAACGCCATTTGCCAGCAATAAGCTGGCGCAGCTATGCCGAAGATCGTGAAAGCGAATCCTTCTCAAATTATGCTTCTCTAGCACAATCGGGAAGTGCTGCGTAATATACCCCGGTTTTATCAATTGCCCTAGCTTATCTACATAGATATAGTCTTTGTAGTCATTGGAGTACGAACTTTTGTAGAGCGCCTGATTTCGCTGCTGTTCCTCAAGTAATCGCAAAAGCAATTCCTGAAACGCCGGGACGAGGGGAAGGGTGCGACGACTGGATTTATTTTTGGCCCGGTCCTTTGCGATTGTGATTTGTTTGCCCTCATAGGAAACAGGAATGACGGTGTGCTGGATGGTAAGTGTCTGGTTCTGAAAGTTGATCGCCTGCCATTTGAGCCCTACAATCTCGCCGCGCCGTAAGCCATAGAAAGCGGCCAGTAGGACGGCAAGCTCGACTGGATCGCCTTTTACTGCCTCGAATAACTCCTGAAGCTCTTGATCGTTGTAGAAGCTTCCTACAAAATGGTTCTTTTTTGGGCGCTCAACTTTATCAGCCGGATTGGTTAAAATCATATCCATTTTAAGCGCGTGTTGCAGAGCTTGACGGATATAGGCATGAAAGTGTTGTACGGTACTTGTAGAAAGCTTGAACTCCTTTAACATGTGCTGGTAGAAATCATGCAAGTGTTTGGGTTGTATCTCCAGCAGTCGAAATCCTTTTTCACGAAAGTAAGGGACGATTCGGCCTTTGACCCCAAAGGTGTACGCGGCATGAGTAGTGACTTCGACTCGATGCTTCATCATTTCCAGCCATTCCAACATGAAATCGCTGAAAAGAACACCGGCTGGACTGTCCGCGTCTGGAGTGGCTTTCTTCTCAATCGGCGGCGTTATTTCCTCGACAATCGTTTCAGAAGGAATTTCAAAGCTCTTGCGTGCGTCTTGCAGCATGCTTTCTGCTTTCTTCTTGTTCCCCTTTGTCGGTAACCCTGTTGCAATCCATTTGGTTCTCCGCTTGCCCTCTTCGTCTTTGTAATTCAGAACGATATAATAATTCCCTTTCTTTTCTTGCAGATGGCCTGCTACCATCGTAATCCCTCCCAGGATAGCAGCCCGGCTTCCTACCATCGACACTTTAATGATAACAGGCATAGAAAGATTAGTTCAATGCTGTAAAGCGTCATAGTCGAGTGGAGTGCCGGGGGTCATGATTTCCCGTAAATAATGGATGATGCTCAGCTTCGGGATTCTGTAGAAGCGCCCGATGCGAAAGTGGGCGATGCGCCCTGATTGGAGTAATTTGCGGCCTGTCTTGGTACTAATGCCGCCTAACATGGTACACATTTGCTCGACATTTACGACATCAGGCATGGTCTGAAAAAGAAGTTGGTAAGGATCAGGTTCAAGAACTGGTTGATTTTGATTGTGTGGCATGGGCGAACTCCTTATTCAACATAATTCGATTGAGATGAGGTTCTGAAATATCCCTCTACTATCCGTTTCATTTTTTGGGGGAAATCGGACACTTCCGAGAAAAAATTTACTTTATTCGCTGAAAACAGAATGGGCGTGAGTATGGAGTTCATGTCTGTTGTGAAATTCTGGGGAATGTGCGGTGGTCAATAGAGGAAATGAAAACCTTTGTAAACCTGTGTTTGAAGGAGGACTCGCACCTGCGCGAATGCTATGAAATGATCAATGTCCTAAAACACTAGAACATATCTTATATTAAAGAGTTTTTCAAACATACGGAAAGGATGCAGTTACACACAATAATTTGCGGCAGCACCAAGCTCTATGAAGAGTTTGATGCTGCCGCTTTTATTTTCATAAATATTTTTTGAGAGAAGGGTCCGGTTTGGCTTCAAAAATGAAACGGATGGTAGAGGGGATACATCCCTCCACCGTTCTTTGACAATAACATAACCACTCATCCGGTACGTTCCCCGCATACCCGAAAGGGAAAGCCATTTTGCAGGTGCGCCACGACCATCCTTTATTTGGGGTGCGAGCGATCTTTACCTATGCAAAAATAAATGATGGTATCATTTTGGCGATAATCTATGCGGCGGGATAATGATACTTCCGTCTAGCCATAGTTATCGCAATGGGGGCGGCTTGCAGTGATCCTGGAAGGGGCGACAGCCTATGAGGACGGTTAACCGCCGTTCGCTGGATGAGTTTATTATCATTGAAAGTAACATATCTGTTATGTGTGATTTTAATTGATCGACGTGTTGAATAGGTTATTTTACGATGAAGGCTTTCCCGGATAAGCGTCAAAATATGATACAATATTATACATATCGTCCGTCCATATAACATGTTAAGGAGTCGTGTCGTTGAACAACTGGCTACCATTTATTATTGTCGTGTTAATTATTGTTATTGGTTTCGTCAAAACAGTTGCTACTCTTCGAACCACAGTAAAAAACGAAAACTTCGCTATCGAGTTTATGAATAATTATAGAGATTTTTGTTCGCCGTTGTTTCAAAACACATTCAACGGCGACAAATACCAATGGCTAAAAATGAAATCAACAAAGATGCAAACGTTAATGGGGTCATTCGGTATAGCATCGGTGTATAAACCACCCGGCGCGAATCATTATTTTAGGAACTATGAAATTATCGTAAACGGAATAAGTGGCATTAGAGAAAACTATTCAGAGATGGTTAATAGTTATAGTTTGGATTTGGAACGTCGAATATTGCAGGAAGTTATCAGTACGATAGACGATGTGTTGCTTACGTTTATAGGCGCCGCAGAAGGCTGGGTGAATGAAGCACAAAAGGAAGTGAAGAACCCGTTAATATGGCTTCGTGAAGGGGTCCGCTTTGTTGTTACAAGTCCAATATCTTTGATGTATTGGTCAGGATTAGTACGATATAGGATGTACAACACACTTTCAAATAACTATCCAGTCAAGCTGCTTTCCTTTCTTATTGGTGTGATAGGTCTAGTCAGTTCAATTGTTACGATTGTAACTGGATATACGCCATTTAGATCGATGATCGGTTTTTAATAGGGGTGAATCGTTAAAATGTCATTGTATTCGCGAGATTATACGAAACTTACCGAAGAAGAAAGAATTACATGGGAAGCGATGAAACAAGATGAAAAAATAGGCACAGGAAGATGGCGGAAAAGAAGTCGTTATAGAGAATATCCGAAGGCAGCGCGGCATTTCATGAGCTTATTTCCAAACAATTTTTTGGATGTCGAAGAACTGAGAGAAGAAGATAGATTGAACCATCTAACGGAAAAGTTCCTTGTTGAACTAGACAAGCCGGATGCCACCGAAGCTTCGATCATGAGGTTTATAAAACAGAACCAAGCGTATTTTATAATTGGTTCCATTCTCAAAGACCACAACTTCGGGCATCATGAAGCCTACGTTATACCGGAATTTTGGTTCGGCAATACATACCGCGTTGATTATCTGATAATTGGGAAGAGATCAGGCGGCTACGAATTTATTCTCGTTGAATTGGAACACCCCAAAAAAGACATTACCATTAAAGACGGCGAATTAGGTGCGGCGTTTCGTAAGGGGATTAAGCAAATTAACGAATGGAAACGATACCTTGAACCTAATTTTCCCACGCTTGAAGAATCGTTTAACAAATACAAACATCCGAACATGGAACTACCCCGCGAATTTCTTAAACTAGATAAAACGCGGATTCATTACACAGTTGTAGCGGGACGCCGCGAAGATTTTGATGAAAATACTTACTGGATTCAACGCAATATGAAGGATAACGATAAAATTAGTCTTCTTCACTTCGATAATTTATACGATAATGTTACCGAGATCATTGGACGATCAACGTATTAAGAAATATCCTTGTGGTCAAGTGACTTGGATTTGGGCGTGGGATGGGTAGATATGTTGAACGAAAGAGAATAGTTTCGCGATTTGTTTTTGATGCCAGATTGCTATATTCGATGAATGTCCAAGAGAATGCCTTCCACTTTCGGGGGCGTTCTCTTTTTATATAGATACTTTTCAAAAAAGCCGATTGTCTGAACTATTGAATGTTCAGTGCAGTCGGCTTTTTTGCGTGAAAGGAGAGTTGTTGGATGAGCAAAGTAATCGCTCTCGCCAATCAGAAAGGTGGCGTCGGCAAAACGACAACGGCGGTCAATCTCGGTATTGGCTTAGCGGCTGAAGGTAAGAAAGTTTTGCTGCTGGACGCGGATGCGCAGGGCAACCTGACGGATTCGTTAGGCTTCCATGAACCGGATAGTCTGTCCATTTCACTCGCCACAATGCTAGTGAAGGGCATGACGGAGGAGCCGTATGAACCGAGGGAAGGTATTTTGCACCATCACGAAGGTATCGACCTGATGCCGGGAAACATCGAATTATCGGCGGTCGAAGTGGCGCTCGTCAATACGATGAGCAGGGAAACGATTATGCGTTCGTACATCGATTCCGTAAAAGCAGATTACGATTATATCCTGATCGACTGTATGCCGAGCTTGGGCATGATGACGATCAACGCATTGGCAGCGGCGGATAGCGTCATCATCCCGGTACAGGCACACTATCTGCCCGCCAAAGGCATGACGCAGCTTTTGCAGACGGTTGCCCGCGTTCGGCGTCAAATTAATCCGAAGCTGGCTGTGGACGGTGTGCTGCTCACGATGGTAGACAGCCGAACCAATTTCGCCAAAGACATTTCTTTAGTTTTGCGTCGGGATTATGGGGATAAGCTGCGTGTATTCAATACAGAAATCCCCCTGTCCATCCGCGCGGCGGAAACAAGCGCCAAGGGTAAAAGCATTTACGCCCACGATCCGAACGGACAGGTTGCTAAAGCCTACGCTGCACTTACGAAGGAGGTGCAGGATATTGGCAGCGAAAGAAGATCGGCTCGCCAGCATAAAGCTGACCAAAGTCGATGATTTATTCTCGACAGAGGAAAGCCGCAACGATTCGCAACGGGAAAAGGTGATGGATATTCCATTGGCTGAAATTAGTGAATTTCCCGGTCATCCCTTTAAGGTAAGGGCGGATGAAGCGATGTTAGAAATGGCGGATAGTATCAAGCAGTATGGTGTCCTTGTTCCCGGCTTAGTTCGGCCAAAGGTAGGCGGTGGATACGAGATGGTATCCGGCCATCGTCGAAAGAAGGCAAGTGAATTGGCTGGTATGGAGACAATTCCATGTCTCGTTCGCGAGTTGGATGACGATCAGGCGACTATCATCATGGTGGATAGCAACCTGCAACGGGAGTATATTTCTCCGAGTGAAAAAGCTTTTGCCTACAAAATGAAATTGGAAGCAATGAACAGACAAGGACAACGAACAGATTTAACTCGTTCCCAAGTTGGGAACAAGTCTGCTGCAAAGAAATCAAGCGAGATATTAGCAGAACAGATGGGCGAAAGCAAAAACCAAATATTTAGATACGTTCGCCTAACCGAACTCACTCCTCACATTCTCGAAATGGTAGACGACAAACGGATTGCCTTTAATCCTGCCGTTGAGTTATCTTACTTGGCCGAGAAAGAACAGCAAGCCCTATTCGATACCATGCAGGCAGAGGACTGCACGCCTTCACTTGCACAGGCTCAGCGTATGAAAAAGATGAGTCAAGAAGGCAGGCTGAATACAGATGTCATTTACACCATACTAACGGAGGAAAAGCCGAATCAGAAAGAAAAAATGAGTATTCAGCGAGAACGAATCGACCGCTTTTTCCCACGAGACTTCTCGGAAAAACAAAAGGAAGACCTGATCGTGCAACTGCTGGAAAGCTGGTACAAAAGGCGGCAGAGGGAGCACGAACGGTAATTCCCCCGTTGCCGCCTTGTTCATGCACCCTCTCCCCTGACGGAGAGCTTTTTTTATGCCCATTTTCGGGGAGGAGATCATCCAATGGACTTTACGAAAGGAAAACGGCGTCAGTATGAACGTCTGATGAAAGAAAAGCCGGGTTTTGCGCGTAGTAGGCCATCTGAGGAGGAAGAAGCACAACTGCGCAAGCAGGCTCAGGAAGCCGAAGGCTGGCACAAGAAACGTGACCGCAAAAAGAACCGGGAGGGCTGACGATGGAGCAAGAGAAACGAATGGCCGGTGACTACGAAGTCTATCAAGCGCTACCCATTGGCAGGGTGGAGGTTGTTTTAGGCATCGACATCACGAATACCGAAAAGCCCTATTTGGTTTGCTACTGCTCGCAGAATAATTTGTTTGGTATCGATCAGTATTACGGTGCAGAAGGATATGAGGATTACCTAGTCGCAATGCAGGAATTTACCAAGCTATTGCAATGGGAAATCGAGAAACTCCAGACCGAGCGCGCTACGATCACGGAGCCGATGCCTCCCATTCAACCGGACCAATGCCTGCCCATCAAAAGTGACGATGATCTCGGCGGCAGAATTGTTGTGACCCGTTTGGATTGGTTGCGGCCGGAATTTCGCACGGCAGACCATCAGTTGATTTGGGTAACGGGAGGTTTCGGGGCTTCGGGGAACTCACGTGGGCGGGCGGTCTATGCGGAAACCCTCTATTCCGGCGATGAATACCGCTATAACCGGGAAGACCTGATGGGGTTCCTGAAGCCGGAGCATACGCCCACATGGGCGGCCGAGAAGCTGGCACAACGACAAGCGGAGCAAGCCCCATCAAAGCCGCGTCCGCGAGGCGAAGCGCGTTAAGAGAAGCGCAAGGTATCTTCTATATAAATGAAAGGAGATCGTGAACGATGTCATGGACGTATCGACACCGCAAGACGCTCATCATGGGAGCCATTGCGATCAGCGTGGCGCTTCTGGTAGCAGCGGCCTTGTATATGCTGATGCAGCACACCGACCAGCAGCAAAAGCAGCAACAGATGAAAGAGGAGTATGAGCGGCAGATTCAGCAATTGAAAAAGGAGGAGCAGCAAAACAGCCGAAATGTCTGGACGACTGCAAAAACGATACCGGCAGGCGTCTCGCTCAAAGCGGATGACCTCAAGGCTGTTCCGATGCCCGTCAGTTTGGTTCCGCCGGGCGTAATCACCGACCGGGAAAGCATCATCGGCAAAAACGCCAAGATCGAGCTTGCATCAGGAATGCCGCTACTTTCCTCTTTATTGTACGAAGGACAGCCCATTCCGAAGGATTTGCGCATACAGGAGTTTCAGGTCATTCAGCTTCCCTCTAATCTCAAGCCTAACCAATATATAGACGTTCGCATCGGCTTTCCAACCGGCGAGGACTTTGTTCTTTTATCTAAAAAGAAGGTACAGGAGCTGTCCGGTACGGTTGTGTGGCTGGAACTGAATGAGATGGACATCCTCCAAACGTCCAGCGCAATTATTGATGCGTACTTGCAGGGAGCGCGGCTGTATGCCCTCCCGTACATCGAGCCGGGCTTACAGGAAGCGGCTGTGGTCAACTATCCGGCCAATCAGAAGGTATTGAACCTGATGGCGGTCGATCCCAATCTGCTCGAAACCGCAAAAATCGAACTTGCCCGCGCGCTGCGTCAAACGCTGGATGGCAATTTGAAGGCGGTCAGCGACTCGGACAAACTTCGCGTCACCAGCGGTAGTGTAACCGTGCAGCAGCAGTTGCAAAACGAACGGATGACGACGCGGCAGGGCAATGCCATGGGCGGAACACAGCCAGTAGGCACACCGCAGTCTGGAGAATCAGCAGTTTCGACGAATGGTCCGCAGCCTAGCGTGAGTGATGCTGCTGGTGCAGCAGCTACTCAATCTCCGAAAAATCAACAGACGCCCCCTCCTGCCGTTTCGCCGTCGCTGCCATCGGGTATGCCTCCTGCAACCGAAGCGCCTCCGGCAAGCGAAGATAAGTGGGAAAACATCTTCAATCAATGAGGAGTGCGGATATGAAAAAAATTGTTTTTATCGGCGTAGCGGACAAGACGCATGCTTTGTTGGTGCTTGGCCGCTTGCTTGTGGCCTTGGGGAATAAAGTGCTGTTGGTGGATTCCACCGTCACGCAGTCGATTCGGGGTTATCTGCCGCACGCCTATGCCAATAGCGCCGTTCAGGATTATGAAGGTATGGATGTGGCCTACGGCTATCTCACTCCCGAACAGCTTGAACGAGGCTTGGCACAGGCAGGGACGACACCGGCATACGACATCATGCTGGTGGACACTGACCATACGGAATTTGTTTTCCACCACAACCTGTCCCAGTTTGATAAGCGGGTGTGGTGCTGGGATGGAAGGCGGTTATCGCTGGAGAAAAACGAGGAGCTGATGCTTCGTCTCGGCTTACAGAACACGGAAGAGCCTATCTCGTTTTTCGAGTTGCTCTCCCCTGACATACCGGGAAAGTTGGCAGCGTGGCGAGCCGAAAAGCGGTTGCGGCATATCCAGTTGGAGGATACGGTGTTTCGCTTCCCTTTTGACGAACGCGATGCAGCCGTCGATTTGAACAATCAACACCACGGCCGCATCGACCTTCGCGGGCTGACCGGGGCGTTTCGCGAGATGCTGCTGACGATGCTGGAGCAGCTTGGCGATTGCGACCGCAAGACAGCGCGACGAGCCTGGGCAATCGCCCGTAAACGGGTGCGGGTGTGGTAGAAAGGAGAACGTTTATGGGAGCTACCGTTGTATTTTGGAGTCCTGTATCAGGTCAGGCCGGGACAACGACTAATCTGCTCGCCGCGGCGACGTGCATGGGTTTGGAATATTCGGCGCGATTGCTGTTGCTTGGGCATTTGCTAAGCAGTTACGCCGCTGTCGAACGAGCCTATTATCGACCTGCCGGAAGAGAGGACATGCATACCCCGGACACGGGAATTGATGCGCTCTTGCGTCTGCTGAAAAACCGCAAGCTGGAGCCTGTCATGCTGCGTGACTATGCCCATCCGTTACTGCGGGATCGCCTGGATATTTTGCCCGGCTCCATCAAGCAAGAGGATATCTTTATCGAAACGGCAAAGGAATGGCTCACACCGCTGCTTGCGGTTGCCCGCCGCGCTTACGATGTAGTGCTGTTGGATGGGGGGAGCGGCAGCGGGTCGGCTTGGGACGAAATGCTGCGGCAGCAGGCCGACGTATGGGTCGTCTGCCTGCCGCAAAACCGTCTCCTTCTAGAGCGATTTTTTCAATCGGCAGAAGCAGCGATGCTGCAAGGCCGAAGAACGCTGCTCGTGTTCGGACAGTACGACCCTTATTCGACGCTCACTTCTAAAAATCTCATGCGTCAATTCCGTATAGGACCGACCGTGTACCCTGTTGCACATAATACAGGCTGGATGGATGCGGCACAGCATGGCGAAGCGAATCCTTTCTGGTTTCGCAACAGAAAGATAGCAAGCGGTCATGAGAACCACCTGTTCGTGCAGCAGGTGCGACGATTGGCGCAGGCTGTGATAGAAAGCGCAGGCGCAAGGCAGCACCTTTTCGAAGGGAAGGAGGGCGACACGCCATGACGGCTTTGCTCAATGCCTTCATCCTGATCGCGCTCTTGTTGCTTTCAATCTTCTTCCTTTATTTGCGCCTGAGCCGACGATTGCCGGAACGGACGGACGACACATCGGTATATACGCTGGAAGCGATGACCACTTTCGTAAAAGCAACGCTACACGAGTTAACCAGCAGCAACCTAGCCGACTTCGGTTTGTCGGAGGAAGAATACCGCCGCCGAAAAAGCAAACGGGCGGAGCTGAAAAAGGCGCTGCGGGGCTGCACCTCCGGTGATCTGCGGGACAAGGAATACGTCAAGGAGATCATTGCCGACCTGCTCGTGCAGCGCTATGAGTTGGACGATGCGAATTTGAACCTCCTGCTGCCATTTCATCAGCCGGAGTCCCTCTCCGCGCAAGACCAGTTTGATATTCTGCTTTACACATATAAAAAGGAAGCCGGGCTTCATGCGCTCGACCGGCTCGTTCAAACCTATGAATGGGATCGGCAAAGACGAAACGAGGAAGGCCAGCTTGAAACGTACCGGATTACGGCGGAGGATATTCGTAGCGTCTTCGCCCGTGAAGCGCCGCGTTTGACGACGGACGATAAGCTCCAACTTGTCGTCCAGCGGATTTATCAGCATTACAAGGGATTCAGCGTCGTGGACGAGTTGCGCGACATGCGTGTGGACGGCGTATCCGGGGGCGTATCCGGTCTGCCGCCGCTCATGTGGGAGGGCGAATGGTCGCTGGAGGAGGACGCACAGCTTCAGTCGCTGCCCCGTTCGCATGACAGCATATGGCTGTTTTACAAGGGGAAGTCCATCCACCTGAGCTTCTTGTCCTTCGGCTCCGAGCAGGAACTGCGACGCGTTTGCCAGATCATCTACAAGCACAATTTTCCCGGCCAGTTGTCCGAGGCGAACGGATTTAAGGTCAATGAAATGGCAGACGGCTCCCGCGTCGTCGTGCTACGCCCCCGATTCAGTGAATCGTGGGCTTTTTTTGTGCGCAAATTCGACGTGCAAAGCGCGACACTAGAGCAGTTGATTCAGGACGAAGGCGCGGAATTGCCGATTGGCCTCATTCGTTACTTGGTATCGGGTGCGCGGATCACCGCGATTACCGGCGCGCAGGGCAGCGGCAAAACAACGCTGCTTATGGCGATGGTTCGTCATATTCCAGAAGTGCTGCCGATCCGGGTACAGGAAATGAGCTTTGAGCTTCAATTGCGCAAAATTTATCCAGAACGCAACATCGTCAGCCTGCGCGAAACCGAGACGATTTCCGGTCAACAGGGGCTGGACATCCAGAAGAAGACGGACGGCTCTGTCAATATTTTGGGCGAGGTAGCGACCGACCCGGTCGCCGCTTGGATGGTTCAGATGGCACAGGTGGCGTCATTATTCACCTTGTTCACGCATCACGCCAAAACCTTCCGTGACCTTGTGCTGTCTCTCCGCAATTCCTTGTTGAAAACAAAGGTGTTTACGAACGAGCGTGTGGCGGAGCAGCAGGTCGTCAGCGTCGTCAATTTCGATATTCACCTCCGCCGCGACCTGGACGGACGGCGCTATATCGAGCGCATTACGGAATGCGTCCCAGTGCCGCAGGAGACGGCGTACCCGGAAGCCTTTCGCGGGAAAATGACAAAGGACGAACGGAT
Source organism: Paenibacillus sp. B01 (assembly GCF_009649995.1). NCBI lineage: Bacteria > Bacillati > Bacillota > Bacilli > Caryophanales > Paenibacillaceae > Paenibacillus > Paenibacillus sp. B01. Next base: position 2,268,775 of record NZ_CP045802.1, read on the forward strand.
GGCAGCCTTTATGGAAACGACGCTCGAATACTTCCGCCGCTCGACGGATCGCCCGCTGTACACCGCCCGAAATCTCGTCGAATACCGCAACGGCCGTTACGCTGCCGTTCATCCCCTGTCCGAGCAAAGTCGCTGCGAGATTGCGGAATACTTGAGCGGCCCCGATAAGGCCGTCTTTGATGCGTTTCTGGCATCCCATTGGGGGGATGAGACATGATTCAGGAATGGCTCTCCCCTCTGCTCGGCATCGCAACCGTGCTCTTTCTTGCCGCTGTCGCGGCCTTCCTGTGGCTGTCCCGGCGTGATTCGGAGGTGGCGGCAGTCCGGCGCTACGAAGCGCTGCGTAAGCCGGGGCAAGCGCCTCGCAAGCAGGCGGTTTACAGTTTCATGCAGCAGCTATACAGCGTTTGCGAGCAGATGCCGGTTTTAAGGATGTACTTGCTGCACCTTCGCAGGCGATTGGTCATCCTGCGGCTCGGGGACGAATGGAAGCTGCGGCTTGAGGTGATGAAATCGGCGCTCTTGATGTGGCTTGTCCTGTTTTTGGCCGCGATTCCGCTTGTTTTGGCGGTGCGCGACCCTTACACGCTGGCGATGCTCGGCATTGGTCTTTGGGTCGGCCACGGCATCCTCTCGGATATGGGTGTTTATCGGCTCGAAATGCGGCTGCTGCGACAACTTCGTCTGTTTCTTGGGGATGTGAGACATCATTACCATCGTCACGGGATGGTAGATGAAGCCGTCTATGAATCGGCGGACAGCGCGCCGTATGAAATGGCGCTGCACGGGCAAGAGCTGTACGACATGCTGACGGACAGCGACGCCGAAGATAAACTGGCGCAATATGTGGAGCATGCCCCGAATCGTTATTTGCAGGGCCTTGCGGGATTGTCATATCTCATCAAGGAGCATGGCGATCAGCAAACGGAAAGCGGTTCGGTCTACCTCAAGGGACTGGAAAAGCTGTCCATCGAACTGAATCTGGAATTGCTGCGTCGCGAGCGTCTCAGCTTCTTATTACAGGGGCTGACCGTTATCGCGCTGCTGCCGCTGCTATTTACCCGTCCGATTGAAGCCTGGGCTAGCCACTTTTTTCCGGCAATGGACACGTTCTACGCCAGCGCTTTCGGTTGGGCCGCCAAACTCTGTCTGCTTGTCGTCGTGTGGCTATGCTACGTGCTGCTGCGCAACCTGTCGGAGCTGGATGCGACAGCAAGGCCCACCAGCCGAAAAAGATGGGAGCAACGGGTTTATGGCTGGCCGTGGATGCGCTGGCTGGCCCACCGGCTGGGGCCGGTTCCCGGCTCGCGAGAAGCGGAACGGATAACCCGGCTGCTCAAGGATACAGCCTCTCCCTTACGTCTCGAATGGTTTTACGTGCAGCGGATCGTAGCCGGGTTCGCAGCCTTTTTGGCGGTGCTGGGCTTATTCGTGTCCTTGCATGCAGCGGAGCGGCATCAGGTGCTGTATTCACCTGTGAAGCCGGGAACACTTTTCGGGCAGTTGTCCCCGGAGGAGGAAACGAAGGCACGGGAAGCCGCCGCGCTGGATCGCAGGATGCTCGATCAATTAAAGGAGGTGAGGCCGCGAAGCGAAAATAGCGTCATCAGCCTGCTGCGCAAGGACCCGGCTGCACAGGTCAAGGAGGATCAGCTTCGAGAGGCGGCGCGGCGCATCCTGGGCAAGCTGGAGAAGCTGAATAAGCCTTTTCTGGCGTGGTGGGAAGCGTTTTTGGCTTTCGCCGCAGGATGGGGCGGGTACACGCTGCCAGTTGGTATTCGGCTGTTCCAGCGGCGTATGCGGCAGATGGAGATGAAACACGAGGTGGATCAGTTGCAGGCCGTGATTGCCATGCTCGCCGGGATGGATCGGATGTCGGTTGAACAGCTTCTGTTATGGATGGAGCAGTTCGCGCAGGTCTTCAAGGAGCCACTGCAAGCCTGCCTTCTTCACTTTGAACAGGGTGAGGAGCAGGCGCTTGCGCAGCTCAAAGAAGATGCACCGTTTCTACCTTTTGTTCGGATCGTGGAAAAGCTGGAAATGGCTTCGCAGCATTTGACGATCCGGCAGGCATTCGACGATCTCGAAGCAGAGCAGGCGTTTGCGCGGGAGCAGCGCAAGCAGGAGTATGAACAGTTAATTGAACAAAAGGCAGGCTGGGGACGCTGGATCGGGTTTGCCCCCTTGATGACGTTGATATTCGGGTATTTGGTCATTCCGCTTGTCGTCGTCAGCCTACATCAGATGACCGTGTACTACGATCAGCTTCAACGCATCCAGTAACCCATATAGACGCTTTCCTTCATCAGCGGGAAGGCGTTTTTTTTATCCCCTAATCAAAGGAGAGAATTGTACATGTCCAATGCGCAGAAGGCACTTGTCATGGCAGCAGGAATCTTCCTTGCCATCGCACTCATTACACTGGCTGTCGTGCTGTTTATTTCCGCCCAGGATTCGACCAAGGCGGCTCAAAGCAATTTTAGCAATATCCAGACGGAGCTTTCACAAACGGCGTTTACGGTGTATGACAATACGACGCTTTCGGGCAGTCAGGTTGTCAACGCGCTTCGCAAGTTCCGCGATCAGGACCAATTTGGCATCCAGATCGTTACCGGCAAAAACCCGACCGGTCAGTGGTACGGCAAGGTTATCAATACCGGTGTGCCTCTGGATAGCATCACCTACGGCGCAATCGTCGGAGCCGCACCCGGCCAGATTAGCCAGACCGTAGACGAAGCGGATATCAACTACGTTAATCCAAGCGGCAAGTTCCGCAGCACGCTGGTGCTGGACAGCAGCAATGTCATTCGCGGCATCGTCTTCCGGCAGCAATAAGGTCGGATGAGGTTACGAAAGCGTCCGGCCCAGGTTGGACGCTTTCGTCATGAAGGAGGTGTAACACATGAACTATGCGCCAAGAACGATGCTGGAGATGAGCGCAGCATTGCTCGTTTTCCTCATGGCCGCAGGCAGCGGTCTGATTTTGTTTCAGACCGGTGCCTCACTCAATTCGCTTGCCTATGTAACCGGCCAATCGCAGGATCGTAACTTGCAGCAAATCGCTGTACCGCTCTCGGGCGACGGTTCGGTATCCGGTGCGGAAGTGCTGCAAGCTATCGCTCGCCTAGATGAAGGAGATGCGGAAATGGTGGTAGACGGCGTTCGGTTCGCGCCGCCGCTGGAACGGGAGCAGCTTTCGTCCGCAGGCATACGTCTAAAGGGGCGTTATCAGCCCGCCTATGAACGGGACGTTTCTGGTCACTTGCAGCGCCTGACACTAAGGAGCCTGCCATGAACAGTCTGATCAAAATTTTCGCCGTATTGATCGCTGTTCTGCTGCTCTATCTCTACCCGCTCTCTGCCGCCTTTGACCAGCAGGACGATATTTCGGAACTTGTTGCCTTGCGCGCGACGACAGCCTTCGTCGATGCGGTTCGGGACAAAGGCGGCATCACGCCAACGATGTACAACGATTTCATGACCGCGCTTGCGGCGACCGGCAATACCTTCGACGTTCAGATGGAGCATGACAGCAAGAAGTACGTGCCGGTTTACGACGATCCGACACGGCCCGAAACCTTTAAGGGCAACTACGAGGTACAGTACGATGCGTTTTTCAATGCGCAGATCCTGCCGGAGCTGTTCCCCGACAATCTGGCAGCAAAGGATGACCCAAACCGTCGTTATCGGATGCGCGCGGGCGACAGCTTTTCGGTAATTGTGCGCAATACGAACCGGACGGCAGGCACGTTGTTCTTTGATTTTCTGAACAATACCATTAGCCCGAATGAAAAAATCGTGATTCCGTATGGCGGGGTGGTGCGCAATGAAATGGATTGAATGGGCTATCGTCGGCGCGCTGTTGTTTCTTCCCTTCGCGATCGTCAATCGGAATGAGACGGATACCCTGAGACGGACGGTGCTGTCGGAGATGAGTTACGATGCTGCACTAGATGCGGCGGTGGACGACGCCGCGAGGTTGCTCGTCGTTAACGCAAGCCAGCAGCAGGAAGCGCAATATGCCTCGGCCAAGCATTTCGCGCTGAACAAGGAAGAAGCACTAGCGGCGTTCTACCGGACGCTGGACACGGGCTTCGGCGCTGCGGATGATCTGGTGTCGCAAGGTGTCCTGCATCGCTACATTCCGGCTATCGTGATCGTCGGCTACGACGGCTTTTACGTCTATTCCGAGCAAGAATGGACGGGGGCTGACGGAAAAACCGTCATGAATCCGGCTTGGGGAACGAAGAAGCCTTATGCGTATGTCGATGCGGCGGGTAACAGCCTGTCCTTTACGCTTGACCAGCAGGTACTCGCTTACGATGCGGCCAGCCGAAGCTGGCATGAGGGCTTGCGGCAGGACATCCGGCAGCAAACGACGATACCGCTTTTGCAGGATGCTGCGCTCTTCGAGCAGGTACGACGAAGCACGATTGTCCGGGCGATCCAGGACGAGTTGGCCTACCGGATCAATCGATATAACGAAACAGTCTCTCGAAATGGCCTGTCCTACACGTTCACCCTGCCTCTGATCTCCGATGAGGACTGGCACAATACGGTGGATGATGTGGGCGTTTTGGCTTTTGTACAAGGTATCCCGATGGGAGCAAAGGTGTACAACAACTATGCGCTTGGCGGGAGCCGCATCGTGAAACGTCCAACGATCATCGGGGCAAGGAGAGGCAGTATGAAGGTGTACTACCGCAGTTCCTGCGGTTACACCTATCCGACCGAAGAAACGTTTGCCAGCGAGCAAGCAGCCGCACGCAAGGGATATATGCCCCTGACTTGCCTCGGCTCGGCCTTCTAGCAGGAACGTATGCCTATTCGCTCATGTAAGCGATGGCAAGCGGAATACAAGCAAAGGAGTTCATCAATCATGTGGATTCGACTGGTGCTGGCGGCAATCGTTTTTTGGATAGCCGCCGGATTTACCAACCCTATGGACGGGCAGCAATTGGTCATCAGTGGGGATTCCGACCGGATCAATCCGGAGTTGGGCGCTTATGTCGAGGATATAGTACCCGGCGATAAGCGAGAGTACAAGGTTCACGTCACGAATCCCACTGATGAGGAAATAACAGCGCTGCTCTATGCGGCCGATGCCATGCCTGCATTGGGCGGCGGAAAGGATTTTACTTTACCGAGCGATCCCGATACCGGTTCGGCTGCATGGTACAGGGCGCCGGATCGCAGTATAACCCTCAAGGCTGGCGAGACGCAAAGCTTTACAATGGAAATGCAGATACCTGAAAGTGTGGAGCCGGGCCAGTACGTGTCCGTCATCGGCGTCTACGATCAAAGTATGAGGGAATCGGCGGCGCGTAAAATCGGGTTGCAGGTCGTCCTCAACTACAAGTTGGACGAAGCGAAGCCTCCTGAGGCTGTCCCGCACGCGGCCGCATATACGCTGGAGAACGGAAAAGCGAGCCTGACGATTTTGCTGGTCAATGAAGGCGATAGCTTGTCCGAACCGGAGATCGAGGTGCGGCTCAAACGTCAGGACGATGCCAGCGAGCTTTTGTTTGAAAGGAAATCAACGGTTGATTCCATTTATGCAGGCACGGTCGCACAGTACATGGCGGACCTAAACAGGCCGCTTTCTCCCGGTTCTTACATGGCGGAAGTAAAGACAACGCTGGGTGACCGCACAGAACAGAAGGAATTCCCTTTTGAAGTAACGGACGGTCGGACTATGCCTTCAGGAACCGTGATTCAAGCTACTGGGGACATTTCTCCGCATCATGAAGGTTCATTTGGATTGCGCCCATCCTTCGTCTACGGGGGCTTGCTGCTGATTCTTGTCATCGTCGTTGTTGTTATAAGAAGAAGGGCTTCGCGCACGGAGTAACGAGCGGCTCCTGGTTCCTGCAGAGGACAGACTGCCGGACAGTGGACAGGCAACAGAATCGGCACTATGATGTAGGCAACAGCAAGTTTTTCCAGTTCCGCACAATTTCTTTAGGGAGTGAGGCATTTGAAAAGAAGGTTAGTATCCCTCCTCATTGTGACACTTTTCGGAAGTATATTCAGTTTGACGGCAAGCGCAGCCAGTAAACCGCCAACCTTTGTCAGCGTCGTCATGGACGGCAAAAAAATCTGGTTTCCCGACGCGCAGGCGTTTATTGATGAGAACGGGCGAACGCTCGTCCCGGTACGTTTTGTCGCCGAATCGCTCGGAGCGAAAGTCGGCTGGGAATCGAAAACACAGACGGTTCCGATTACGAGAGACGATCAATCTATCGTTCTGACGATTGACCAAAATGTTGTGCAGGTAGATGGCAAAGCGGTCACTTTGGATACGAAAGCCATCCTGAGCGGCGGTCGAACGTTTGTGCCGCTCCGTTTCGTCAGCGAGGTGTTAGGTGCGAAGGTGGATTGGGACAATCCGACAGACACCGTGTTTATCAAGACCAGCGAAGATAGCGCGGGGCAGATCGACCAATGGGGGCGCTTGATTCGCACGACCGACTTACCGAAGAATGCGAGCGATTATCCATACATTCTTGCGGACGTTCCGAACGAAATGTACGAGATGGGCTATCCATTTTCGCATCCAACAGACAGCAAAGTTTCATCCGTCCTCTACTCGACGAAGCCGGAATTCAACAAGAAGAACGTGGATATTTGGATGGGAAGACTGAAAGCATTCGGTGCGCTTTGGCTGAATGTAAATTACAACACGATTGATGACGCTTGGGCGCAGGCGGTTTTTGCTACCAAAATGCAAAACTCTGATGCCGAACTGAAACATATTCGCCGCTACGCAGAATGGGTCAAAGAGAACCAAATCCAGATGGAAGGCTATCTTGATCCCGAGCCATCCATGATTTATAAAGATGGGTTTGGCAACAACTTTGTGCGATCCAAGTTCAGGATTAAATTCGTCTCGTACAAGGCAAGCAATGACTTGCTTTACGATGAGTGGTTCCCGAATAAACAAACGTTTGAGAAAGGTGTTTGGTACGAAGGCTACGCCGATATTTCTCTATCCACTAATGTAGGCGGCGATTGGGGAAGTACGTTGAAGGTCGATCCGAATGCAAGTTTGTTCCGCAATCATATCATTAGAAAGGCGGACTCGAACTAGATGCGCAAACATAAATTCATACGAATCACGTTGAGCATGCTGCTGGCATGCTCTTTTTTATTGTCGTGCTTTCCGTTTCTTATGAATGCTGCGACACCGGCTGTCCGGGTAGATGAGGGTAAGATCAAATTTGAAATCACTAGCACAGCAGCAACCTCGTCCATCCGCTACAGAACGGTAGGTTGGACGGTGCGTCGTGACCAACTCTGCACGAATACATCATCCAAACAGTGTAGTGATCCACGTAACGGCAGTCACGCATCATTTGTCAATCAACAGGTGCGTCAAGTCGCGCAAAATCCGAACCCCCCAATTCCCGGAGAGCCGGTCACGACCTACTACGAAGTCAGTGAAGATTTAGTAACGGACGGCATGTGGCAAGCAGGCATGGGAGACATCAAGGACAACGACGACCTGTACTTGTACGCAATTATGGTATCCGTCGATGGCAATGGAAACGTGCGCAAAGGACCATTTTACACGTTAGAAGGAATCAAGAACGCTGAACCTTGGGCGCACCCGGATGATCTCGATGATTACTTTGGGATTCACGTCCCCTATCGCAGCGCGAATTTTCCTGTCGATGTCGTTGCGAAAACCGTGAGAGGAACGATCCTCAATCAGCCTGAGGTCACGTTCCATAAGGGCGACTACAAAGTCGGCGAGACGATCAACCACGAGTTTCCTGCGACGATTGAGGATAACGGGAAAACGTACAGTATTGTCCGCTCCTACCTATCGCCGAAGAAGGACCTAACGCAGAAAAGCTGGTTGCAGGAAAATCCGGATACGAATCCGAAGGTGAGAACGCGAAGCTTCACGGTTGCGCTTGGCGGAACGGAAGCGATTGCCGAATACGCTGAAAATAACCCGGTAAAGGCGATCTATCAAAAGGAAGATGGTACGAAACTCAAGGAAGTCGACAAAGGCGTCTACGAGACTGGAGAGGAAGTGAACTATACGTTTGATCCGCAGCTCACATCTGGCGGCCAGACATATGAAATTGTTCGCACTTATATCACAAACAACAAGAAGCCGGATGAGAAGCTATTCATACAAGAAAAAGGCGACGCGAAGCTGCTCGAACGCTCCATCTTGGTTGGCTCTGGCGGCTCCAACTTCGTCGGCATCTATAAAATTCCTTCCCCGATTACCGTGACCTCTCGTATTGACGCGCCAGATCACGTCGATGCTTCCGTCACCTCTGTGGATGGAAATTTTGTATTTGAAGCGAAGTCACCCGTGCCGCTCAAAACGTATGAGATCACAAAAATAGAGAACGCAACATTCGTTACGCCTAGCGATAAGTCCGGCTCACTCAGCGGGCTGACGGCAAGTAAATCGCTGCCGATCAAAATTCCATTCACATCCGGCTCCAGTATTACCGTCAAAATCACGGTCGTCGTGAAAGATGCTAATGGTAACAGCGGAGATTCCACCTCGGATCACACCGTACGCAAAGGCGACAATGGCGGCGATACCTCGTCACCCGGCACGAGCCAGCAAGCCGAGGCGATGGATGCCACGGCATCGGCGATCATCAAGGCGGATTCGCGCGGCGCAGAACGCTTTGACGTTTTGAAGGGCATTCCGACCTCAGAAAGCCTTTATGTTAACGCGAGCGCCAAAGCGTATTTGTATCGCAACACATTCACGGAAGTGAAAGGCTCGAAATCTTACCCGATTACAGTCAGCCGCACGTATACGCTGAGTTGGACGGAATATGTTCCCGGCCCGCCGGATAGCGAAGGCCATTCGACCACGGTTCCGGTATCCCGATCCGACACGCAAACCGTCACCCAAAGCTACAACGTGGAGCGAAAGTACAGCTATTGGCTGGTAGACCGTTTGGAAGTGTATGGCTTACAGAAGGTGACAGTCGTCAATTACGCGCTTCCCTCCGGTTCGGTGACGCTTCAAGCAAACGGGTATTCCACACCGTCTGTTTCCGCCACCCATGATGTAGCCGCTACGTCCCATATTACGGACCCGGTGTATCGCAACGTTGTGCTTTCCGGACAAACGGTTTACGGCGGCTCCAGTAGACCTTCGGTTCCAAGCGAGAACTGGAAGTCTGAGGCTGAAAATGCAGTCGGTAAAATCAAGGTCAAAAACGATACGGTCGTCTTTAACGGACAAACGATCATGGATAATCGGACGGTTGAGGAAACGGCTCCCGCTCCGGGGGCGATTCCCGCATCTCCCATGATCGGGCAGGACGTTTTATATGGTTCGGGCTTTGTCATTGATCCGACTAAAACGAACAAGGCGAGCCAGCCAAGCACGGGCACGATTTATTATACGCTGGTCAAGGGCATCGGCGGCGGATCGAACCAAAGCTTCCCGATCAATGACATCAATCCGGTGACGGTGCATACCCCCGTCGTCAATCTGGCATCAGTAGCCAACGATCAGGCGCACAATCAGAAAACGGTGCCGACAGCCGATCGTTCGGCGCTTATTCTGGATCGTCCCTTTACCGTGACGATTCCTACCAGCGGGCCGCACCGGGACATTACCGGCTACGGCAATCGGGACTATGCCAAATATGTGCGAGACAAGCAGGTAAGGTTCCCATTCGATGTATACAAGGCTGACCACGCAACGTTGATTCCGAAGGACACCTGGACTTCGATTCCTGTCGGCCAGCTTACAACCACTTTTTACATGCCCGTTTGGGTAGATGAGGGAAATTATGATGTACTATTCCGCACGTTTGCCGAAAACAGTCCGGCTTCATTCACATCACAAAGTAATGCCAATTTGGACTTAACTAATCATGTGGCGACACAAGTTGTGGCGGTTGAGGTTATTGGCCGTCTGTTCGACTTCCGAATTACCGATGTTGCCGACTACCAGTGGGAAAAGGTGTTCAGAACGGCGGCAGGCAGTGCGACGCCGACCGGAAATAGCTATTGGGTTGGTACAAAAGGGATCGACGGCGCGGCGCGCGGCAATACGGCCCCTTACGTGCTGCCGATTCGGCCCGGCAGTCACCCGGAGAGCGGAAAGAAAAATGTTGTCGTAAAAACAGGCTATCACTTCAAATTTGAGGTCAAAACGCTCGGCAACATGTTCAGCGCGGGCGACGGGATTAAAATCACGCCTACCTTTTACTTCGTTGACAAGCAGGGCAAAAACCGACAACAGGTGGACTTGTACTATCATTCGGGAACCAAGCGGTTTATTCGGATCGGCTCCACGGAAGACACCGAGCAGCGGCTGGTGACGCTGGATACCCGTCTGCGCAATGTGTCGCAGCAGGAGTTAACCAATACTGCCAGTTCACTTTGGAGGGTGAATGGTTCTTCCGGCAGTCAGACATCGTATGTACAGCAGTATTTGAGGGAAGCGGCGCAAAAGCGGATTTACGTCGGTGGCTACGACGGCATGCTGCTTCCTTCGCAGCTCCGGACGTTTATCGGCAGTATGCAGGTGCCGTCCGGCATTGATACTGCACGAGCTAATGCCTCGGTGCAGCGCTGGTTTGGCGAGTATAGCCTTCCCGCTGCTCCCTATGCAGTGCCAGCAGGCATGAATCTGGCCGAGTACGGACGTACCCACCGGCTGGACGACAATGCGCCGATCTTCCTGCGTGACGGCTATTTTGTAGTCAATTTTAACATCGAAACCATTCGCAATAAGGACATCGCTCACCCGCATTTGCAGTATAAAAATGCGCCGCTGGACAACCAGTGGCATATGGAAGGTTTTCAGCGCAGTTTTGTCGATCCTTACGGGGGGATGTTCTTATTGCTAGACGGGGATGTTGTGTTTTATCACGCCGACTTGTCCAGCTACGACGATTTTGGTACGGGCGGCACCCATTAAAAACAGCATACCGTTTGGGAGGAAAAGAGCATGATTGAGAAGCTGAAGATTGCCACATCTGAGGATGAGGCTTATTTTTATTCCGCCTCCATCGAGAAGGATACGGAGCGCGGTTGTATTGGGCATGTGCGCGGTGATTTCGGCAAAGATGGGGAGGCATTCTGGGCGACTTGGTTCGAACATATCTCTTCGTTGAAAACTCCTGATTTTCGGGAGGAGCTTGGAGCGGTCATTCAAGCGTTGACGGAACAGGGGCTGCTTCAAAACCGCAGTGGCATGCACGATTTTTGTATAAAACATCCAGAGGCCCGTCTACCAAGCGCGCGGCACAGCGATGTCTATGGCTTTTGTTTACAGACGGCAAAGCATCGTTACTATCTGCGATGCTTTCCGCGTGCCGGCGACTATAACTTTTATTTATATTGCTTCACTCGGCCGGAGCGAATAATTGAATTGTCGTCGCCCCTCCATTCCCCTTCATCGGCACCACTAAAGCAGAAGTCTGAACTGGAACGATAGGAGGATGCACTTCTATGAATGATCTTGCCCGTTACCGGTTGCTGACCGGAGCATCTATTCCCCCTGCAGCGAAGCTGCTGTACAGCTATTTGCTGGATCGTGCAGGCGGGCGAAACGGCGCGGTACTGCTTTCGTCCAGGCGACTTGCATCAGAGGTGGGTCTTTCCACTTCTGCTGTGCGTCGCAACCTGCATCGGCTTCAGCAAAATGGACTTATTCGGCTCACGCCAAGATATTCCGAGGAAGGCATTCGTCTGACGAACCAAATTACCTTCGTATGAGGAGGTGCGACCTTTGACAGCCAAGTTGCAGCGAATGTCCGAGCTTGCCGCCAGTACGGCCCATGCGGTTTCGGATCACCCCGAGCGCTGGGCCGATTTTCTGCGAACGGCAGCCTGGAACTACAAGTATCCGTTTCAAGATCAACTTTTGATTTACGCGCAGCGCCCCGATGCTACGGCCTGTGCTTCAATTGAAATCTGGAACAAGCGGTTGAACCGTTGGGTAAAGCGCGGCGCAAAAGGCATCGCGCTGATCGAGGATCGGGGCAGTCATCTGGGGCTGCGTCATGTCTTCGATGTGTCGGACACGCAGAGCCGCAGCCGACAACCCATCTCCCTATGGCGCATGGAGGAGCCGGATACGGAAGCCGTCATCGAAACGCTGGAAAATGCATTTGGCAGTGAACGAGAGCCTGGTATGGAGTTGGTTGACACGCTGTTGTCTGCTGCCCGAGACGCGGTGGAGGATCACAGCGCCGATTACGTGCGGATGCTGCTGGCCGAACGCGATAACAGCCTGCTGGAAGAACTGGATGAGCCGCATGTGGAACTGTTGTTCAGGGAAGCCGCTCAACACGCGGTCACCTTTATGGCGCTGACACGCTGCGGTCTGGAACCCTCCCGTTACATCAGCGTTGACGATCTGTCCGGTGTCGGCTATTTCAATACGCTCCCTGCGCTGTCACATTTGGGCGCGGCGATCAGCGACGTAGCTGAAACGATGCTGCGCGAGATTGAATCCACCGTTCGGGCGATGCGCCGCGATGAGCAGCGAAAAAAAGAGCGACAGGCGAGTCGTACCGTTGCAAGGCCAGAATCCTTGCCGCAAAATGAAGCTAAATTACGCGAAAGGATGATTGAGCATGGAACTGACCTACACGCCGAGCGGGGATTACCTGCTGCCCGACCTGACGCTGACCGAACCGATGAGCATCGGGAAATATGGGATGTTGCACAAGACGTTTCTCAAGGAGCAGCGGAAGGGAACCTACGCGCACCTGATGCTGTCGGAGCAACTGACCCGGCATCTGGCGGACATCGACCGGACAGCACGGGAGCAGATCAACCTGACGATGCAGGAACTGACTCGGCAGCACCCGGCCCCGGACAAGGCGACCGACCCGATGGGCTGGACGAGTCACATGAACAGCTTGAAGCAGCAAGCGGAGGAACTGATTCTCACGGAGCTGATTTATCACTAAAATGGTACGACCGGGAAACGGAGGACAGAAGTCTTCCGTTTTTTCATGACCAAGCGATCATCAACGATATGCTTCGCGCCGCGCCGCTTTCCGAGAGCAAGGCGGCTATCGAAGCCTTTTTTGATGTGAATAAGGAAGATCGGGAACGGACGCTGTATATACGCAGTCTGTTCCCTCCGGGAATCACGGAGTTAACGCTAGATGATGACATAAAGGCCGGTTTTGAGCCGTACCGCAACGTACTGCATCTTTGGACGGGATCGGCGGAGCAGCGGACGGCGCAGAGCTTTTACGATTGGTCGGTGATTGCCGGGCATTTCGCCAGCATGATGATCCTTAACGAGTTTGATCCTGTTCGTACATCGGTGCCTTCTATTCAGCAGCAGACATTATGGATGAAGCAAGCGGAGGACGAAAAAGCCTCCGCTTTTTCACTTCCTCAAGCGGCCATCGACGCTGTTCTGCAAGGTGGAAGTGGTTTTGAGAGCGGAAAGCATCGCATCGCGCTATTTTTCCAACAGTCGTTATCGGCGCAGGAAAACGCTGATTTTCTGAAACGGGAATATGGCACTGGCGGGCGCCTCCCTGCTCTGATCGGCACCGATATTCATGAAAATCACGATAGTAAGGGAATTACGGTGACACGAGGTTCTATTATGAACCCGGACGTTAAAGTAGTGTTGCCATGGATCAAGGTGCAAAAGCGAATCGGCGAGCTGCTGGCAGCGGGCCGTTATCTAAACCGCCAGGAAGAAGAACGATTGCCTGCCTATGCCGAGCAGCAGGAGGAGAAGCGCAGGCAGCGCGCGGCGGAAAAGACGGAACACAATCTGCCGCTTTCGGAAGTGCAGCCGGATGAGTCGCAGCAAATACCCAACCGGGCTCGGGCGCACTATGCGTATACTGAGGGCAGCAAAGTATTTATCGGTGCGGATGAATACGAAATTGCGCAGATGGAGCCGCGAAAGGTTGTACTGCAGGACGTTCAATTTCCGTTATTCATGCAGGAAATGAATCGCCGGGATTTCGAGCGCATGCTGCGCGAGAATCCGCTGAACGATCATCTGATTTCCGGCCAGCAGGAATCGGATTCGGAACACGCGGAATGGGATACGGAACTGGTGGACGAACCGGAGCAAGCGGCACATGATGAAGGTGAGGGATTGACTCCCTCTCCTCCTTCCGCTGCCCCCAAGCTTCGGCATGAATTGGCTCCGGTCAGCAACTACCGAATCATGGACAACGAATTGGGACATGGCGGCGCGAAAACCAAGTACAAGTGGAATGTGGAAGCGATTCGGCTGCTCGGGAAACTGGAGAAGGATAACCGTCAGGCGACAGCGGACGAACAGGCTGTGCTTGCCCGTTATGTGGGCTGGGGCGGGATTCCGCAAGCGTTTGATGATGGGAATCCGCAATGGGGACCCGAATATGCGGAGCTGCGAGATTTGCTGGACCCGGAGGAATATGCATCCGCCCGCGCCTCCACGCTAAATGCGCACTACACCTCTCCAACCGTCATCAAGGCGATGTACGATTGCCTGGAGAGAATGGGCCTTCGTAGCGGTAATATTTTGGAGCCGTCTTGCGGCATCGGCAATTTTTTCGGTCTATTGCCGGAGTCATTTCAGGACGCTCGGTTGTTTGGCGTTGAGCTGGACAGCATCACCGGGCGCATCGCGCGGCAGCTTTACCCGCAAGTATCGATTGCTGTCAGCGGCTACGAGCAGACCAGCTTGCCGGACAGCTTTTTTGACCTCGCGATTGGTAACGTCCCGTTCGGCAGCTACGGCGTGGCCGACAAAAAATACGATAAGCACAAGTTTCTGATTCACGACTATTTCTTTGCGAAGACGCTGGATAAGGTTCGTCCGGGCGGCATCATCGCCTTTATTACCTCCAAAGGAACGATGGACAAACATAACCCAACCGTCCGTAAATACATCGCGGAACGGGCCGCGCTGCTTGGCGCGGTGCGTCTGCCTAATAATGCGTTCCTGGCGAATGCCGGAACCGAAGTGACCGCCGACATTTTGTTTTTGCAAAAACGGGACCGTATGATGGCCGTCAGCGAGCACACCGAGGAATGGCTTTCGCTCGGCGTTACGGCAGAGGATGTACCGGTGAATAGCTACTTTGCGGCCCGCCCCGAAATGGTTCTTGGTACGATGGCCTACGATGATCGGATGTATGGCAATCAACAGGAAACGACCTGTCGTCCCTACCCGGACGCTCCTTTGGACGAGCTGCTGCGTGAGGCGCTAGCGAACATCCATGCGGAGTGGGTTGACTTGGAACGGGAGGAACAGCCGGAGGAGGAGGAAGTCTCCCTCCCTGCTGACCCGTCTGTCCGCAATTTCAGCTTTGCGCTGGTGGACGGTCACATCTACTTTCGGGAAAACAGCCGCATGCGGCGCGTGGACACTTCCGCGACGGCAGCAGGCCGCATCAAAGGGATGATTCAGCTACGGGATACCGTGCGCGAGTTGATCGAGTATCAAACCGAAGACTACAGCGATGAGATGATTCGGGAGCAGCAGCGCAAGCTGAATGCGCAGTATGACCGGTTTACAACGCATTACGGCCTGATAAACAGCCGCGCCAACAGTCTTGCTTTTTCGGATGATAGTTCTTACTTCTTGCTCTGTTCGCTTGAAATCGTAGACGAAGAAGGACGGCTGCTGCGCAAGGCGGATATGTTCACCAAACGCACCATCCGGCAACGCACCAACGTGGAACAGGTGGATACGGCTTCGGAGGCGCTTGCCGTTTCTATCGGCGCTAAAGCCCGTGTCGATCTACCGTATATGGCGGAATTAACCGGCTTGACGGAAGAGCAACTAATGGAGGAACTACGCGGCGTCATCTTTCCCAATCCCGAAAATCGGGATGAAACCGATCAACCGATCTTTGAAACGGCAGATGCGTATTTATCCGGCAACGTGCGGGAGAAGCTGCGTATGGCCAGACAATTTGCGGCCTATGATGCTGAACGTTACAGCGAAAACGTCAAAGCGCTTGAAGCGGTGCAGCCGAAAGACCTGGATGCCTCTGAAATTGATGTCCGCTTGGGGGCAATCTGGCTGCCGCCGGAAGACGTTCGGCAATTCCTGTTTGAACTTGTGGACACGCCGCCGATGTACCAGACCTACATTAACGTGATGTATTCCGAATATACGGCTGCCTGGAACGTTAAAGGCAAAAGCGATGACCGCAGTAACAATATTAAGGCAAACGTTACTTACGGCACAAACCGCGTCAATGCGTACAAGATTCTTGAAGATACACTGAATTTGCGGGACGTGCGCATATTTGACACTGTGTATGAAGATGGCGTGGAAAAGCGCGTCCTGAACAAGCAGGAAACGGCCATCGCTCAGCAAAAGCAGGAGATGATGAAAGAAGCGTTCCGCGACTGGATATGGCGAGATCCGCAGCGGCGTGAACGGCTGACAAGGCTGTACAATGACAGGTTCAACGCCATTCGTCCTCGTGAATACGATGGCAGTCATATTCGATTCACTGGGATGAACCCGGAAATCCGGCTGCGCCAGCATCAGATCAATGCGGTTGCAAGGGCGTTGTATGGCGGCAACTCCCTTTTCGCGCATTGTGTCGGTGCGGGCAAAACGTTCGCGATGACCGCCGCGGCTATGGAAAGCAAGCATTTGGGGCTGTGCAACAAGAGCATGCTGGTTGTACCCAATCACCTGACCGAACAGTGGGCGGCGGAGTTTTTGCAGCTTTATCCGTCGGCGAATATTCTGGTGGCGACCAAAAAGGACTTTGAAACGAAAAACCGCAAAACATTTTGCGCGCGGATTGCCACCGGAGATTATGATGCGATCATCATCGGCCATTCGCAGTTTGAAAAAATTCCGATTTCAACGGAGCGTCAGCGCCAGCAACTGTATGAGCAAATCTCGGAAATTACAAGCGGTATCCGGGAACTCAAGGAAGCCAAAGGCGAGCGGTATGCAATCAAGCAGCTTGAAAAAACGAAAAAGACGCTGCAAATCAAGCTGGAAAAGCTGAACGACACCAGCAGAAAGGATGATGTCGTTACCTTCGAGGAATTGGGCGTAGACCGTCTTTTCGTAGACGAAGCCGATTCGTACAAGAACTTGTTTCTTTATACGAAAATGCGCAATGTGGCCGGACTGTCGCAAACCGAAGCGCAAAAGTCGTCGGACATGTTTGCCAAATGCCGCTATCTGGACGAGTTGACCGAAGGCCGGGGCATCATTTTTGCGACGGGTACGCCGATCTCCAACTCCATCACCGAGATGTACACGATGCAGCGCTACTTGCAATACGAGCGGCTCAAGCGGCAAGGCTTGCAGCATTTCGATGCGTGGGCATCCACATTCGGCGAAACCGTCACAGCGATAGAGCTTGCACCGGAGGGAACGGGCTATCGGGCGAAAACCCGGTTTGCTCGTTTTTACAATTTGCCGGAGCTGATGAACGTCTTTAAGGAAGTGGCAGACATTCAGACGGCGGACATGCTCCGGCTTCCGGTTCCAAAAGCCCACTTCCACAATGTTGCTGTGCCGCCAAGCGAGTTCCAACGCGACATGGTCACCGATCTCGCCCGCCGCGCCGAACGGGTGCGAGCGAAGCAAGTGGAGCCGCACGAGGACAATATGTTGACGATCACCAATGACGGACGCAAATTGGCGCTCGATCAGCGGCTGGCCAATCCGATGCTCCCCGACGACGAAGGAAGCAAGGTCAGCGCTTGCGCGGACAACGTCTACCAGCATTGGACGGACAGTCTGAAAGAGCGGCTCACGCAACTGGTGTTCTGCGATCTATCTATTCCGAAACAGGATGGCACTTTCAGCGTGTACGACGAGCTGCGGCGTAAACTGATGGATAAGGGCATACCGCCTGAAGAAATTGCCTATATTCATGACGCTAATACGGAAGTTAAGAAGAAAGAACTATTCGCCAAAGTACGCAGTGGGCAGGTTCGGGTCCTGCTCGGATCGACATTCAAAATGGGGGCGGGTACGAACGTGCAAACGAAGCTGATTGCCCTTCACGACCTTGATTGCCCTTGGCGTCCGCGCGATGTCGGACGTGCTTTGCGGACAATGAAAATGTGGGAACACGTTCCTGGTCTCTTAGGTAACTACAGAACCGCTCAGATAGTCGAAAGCGGTAATGAAGGAAGGATAAGTGTCTCGTAGAGACCGAAATGAGGGTGTGATGCGTTTCTGGCGTGTACACCATCGTCAACAGCTGGTGGACGCACCTTCCGAGCACACTCATATAGCCCCTCTCGGGCCACTAACTCGCCTTAAGGCTGGGTAGCCAAGATTTTGGGAATTTTCCATTTTTTCCGCAACTATTCCCCCACAAAATGTGTCTATATATACAGAGCAGTTTTCTAGGTGAGCTTTGGAGGATCCTATCTGGAAAACGACTCGGTGCACTCCTTACTTTGCTAGGCAAAGTAAGCAACTCAGAGCCCATTTTACAAAATTATGATGCTTTGTACTTAGCGATGTCAGAGTAGCTCATTCGAAAAGGAGGTTTGACATATTAGGTTGGTAGTCATAGTGTTTATGAACTGTCACGATTTAATTTATTAAAGTTACATGAAGGAGGAGGAAGTAAAGTGAAGCGTCGCTCAATCAAAAAATGGAAAAGTCCGGGGTTATTGGCATTACTTTTTTTCGTATTCAGTTTCCTTATTCCTTACAATAATGCTTTTGCTAGTCCTACAATGCCACCGACAAGTCCAAGTTTTTACGGTTCTGCTAATACTACAACTTCATATAATGCAGGATGTAGTCTAGGTACTGATGACAAGAATTCCGGGTTTTCGGGATATAAATATGTCATCATCGCTTATGGTGCCCCACAGTATAATGGCACAAATTATGGAGCATCAATTTTTGGTTCGAGTTTTTATACAACTCGTCAAATTGCAGATGCTGTCGACCAATTTGCAAAAGGATATTATATCTGTACAGGTTCAAACACTGCAGCCAAAATCATTATTGGGGTAGGAACTAGTAACTCTAAAGCAACTTCAAATAACATTTTTACCCAAGGTAGTACGGTTGTTAAAAATCATGGCTCTGCTTGGAACGCGATGGTCACTCAAATTGCGTCGGAATTAAGTTCCAATGGCTGGTCGAGTCAAACATCTGTTCAAGGTGCGATAGATATCGAACCTAATTTTTATGGTGATAAAACTCTAACAAGAACTTGGGTAGATGGCTTTTCCGCTGCATTGTCCAATAATTTCGTGAATTTCGGTGCTGCAGATGGTTGTCCATCTTCTGGTACAGCAAGTTGTGATAATGGATGGACCGTGAGTGATATGTACTATGTTTCTTGGGGAAATGCAAAGGCATTAGCGTTCCCAGAAATTTATAGCACAACGGAATCCACGTTATCGAATGGGACAGTAACGGATACAAACGGAAAACAATGGTATAATATTTCTAAACAGGCCGTAATTTCAGGATCGTCAAGCATGTCATTTACCGGTGCGTTATCTCAATATACAGCTTGTAGTCAGGTAGGGGGATGTACCGGTACTAATGCTACTCCATTAAAAAGTTGGTGGTATTTATATAATGCCTTAAATGCCGATACGCAAACAGCAACTACACCAGTTTATTCATCAGACATAAGATGGATGTAAGAGGAGGACAGGTAAAATGAAAAGTCAAATGATAAAAATTGGTGTAGGTATTACGATAGCGGCAGCGATTGTCATCCCTTTATCAGTGAAATCTTTTGCAGGTAACAAACCAGATAAAATGGAACAATTTATTCAAGAATGGGAAGCAAAAGCTGCAAATGCACCTAAGGCTCCAAAAGGTGATCCAGCTGCAGCAAGGCCGGTATATCGCCCAGATCCATTACCGGATAAAGAAATTCCAATTACCGAGGTTTCTCAGGTTTCCGATGTTGATAAAAGTATTCGAATTACGACCGTCTACGCATATACCTCACCAGTAAATGAAGGTACGGAAGTACAGGTTGCATCTGGTAACTTTAGAAATTATGATAATAAAAAAGGCGATTTTGTAGACGATCTACAAGACGGTGTTATTACTATAACAACAACTGTAAATGGTCAACGTAAATATCAAGTTTTCCATTCCCCAGAGAAACATGGTATTCTTACAATGATTTCAGTAAATGACAAAAGATTTATTTCTGTATCAGCAAGTGATGGCAAACAATATGTTTTTGATCTAACAACGAATTCTTTCGATGATAAAAAATAACTCGAACTCAATAAAGCTCCGATGATTCTAACCAATCATTGGAGCTTTATGTTTAAATTAACGCAAAACGTAACACAATCGAGATGATTGCTGGGGTACTATACGAAATGAGGTTTGCCGTATTCCTTATGCAAATATGGCTATCTGTATGGGGCGAACCATACGGTTACCTCGAAAATAGGTGGCCTAATCAACTCCATGTGATTTTAGTGCAAGGAAGTCCTTGTTGGCTAAGAATACACAAATTGCTCAATACGGACGGATTTCATCTCGTTTTGTGCATTGAGCAAAGCGAAAGGAATGGCTATACCCATGAAAATCAAAATTACGGCTTTAGCTGCTGCACTAGTAATCGCTGGATGCTCAACTCATGGTAATGAGCGTCAGACCAATGATAACCAGACTGACGAGGGACAACAAAATGAGATGGGGTCAATCGTTGCAAAATCGCCTTCATGCGAAATACCACCTCAGACGATAGAATGGGCAGGGAAAAAATATGGCTTGAAAGAAAAAAATACATCCGCAGAGCCAGTAATGAAACTTGGTTATGTATCTTGTGAAGGAGGAAAATTTAAGAAAGATGGCGATAATTCCGGTACTTTAGTTGTTTATAATCACGGGGATCCTCGAACAAACCACGACCTGATTTTCGCAGGAAAATGGGGCCTTACTCTATACACAATGTCTCAACAATGATTAAGGCAAGCCGCGGGGGGAGGGGGCAAATTGAGTGTTACTCAACACAAACACAGCATGCTGCGAGGAATTGGGGCCTTAAATAAAGGGTCTTTTAAACAAACTATTTGGAATTAGAAGGCACGCTTTCGAAATAACTTGTGGGGAATATCAGAAGAACTTCACCCAAACGGATACAAAAACGCACCGCTCGGCGAGGGTGCGTTTCTTATATTTGCTTGCCAGTATCATTGAGCGTGAACATCCCTTCGAATGTCGCGTTGCAGGCTTTCGCGACCTGATGCAAGTCGTGTTCCGAGAGATTATCGCGCTTCAGCTTGGTGTTCACATTTTGCCTGGTTGTTTTCGGATCTATTCGATCAGCTAAATCGGCAACGGTCATTCCCCTTGCCGCGAGCAGCATTTTCACCTTGACGGCCATACTCATAGAATCACGCTCCCTTATGTCATCATAAAGGTTTTATTTTCCTAAAGCAAAGAAAATGTTGCTGCGTTGTGAACGGATCAAGCTATTTGACGTTTGCGATACGGGTGTCCTGTGTCGTAGCCAAGCCCTTCCCATTTTTTTCGGTTGGTGTTCCTTTGACAACGTGAGACTATGTCTCACGTTGTAGCAAGCACTGAATATGGATATCCATATTCGCTTGTTAGGGGCTTCGCCCCTAAGACCTCGACTGCGGAACGCTATGTTTGTGATGAACACATGGATGAAAGGGGGACGTTCGGTGAGAAAGCGTCCGATCTCATTTTTGCTTCGCCTGAGCGAACGAGAGTATGCCCACCTGATGAAGCAAGTGGAAAAAACCAAGCTACCTCGTGAAACATATATCCGCGCACTTATCGAAGGCTATACGCCGAAGGAAATGCCGCCGATAGATTATTACGTTATGATTCGGGAGCTTCACGCTATCGGCAATAACCTTAACCAACTCGCAGCGAAGGCTCACGCAACAGGTCATCTGGAACGAGCTGTATTTCAGGAGGAAGCCGACCGCTTGCGTCGTGCTGTCCAGCAGATTAAACAGGCGGTGACCGAACCAGAACGAAGAAAAGAATGACGCTCTCCGCTGCTATTTCACAGGTTTGTGTGCAAAGAGAACGCAGTATTAGAATGAAGTTGTAAAATAAAAAATTGCTTATAGAAAATTATTATTTTACAAATCCCTTTGTTCAAAGTAGCAGCGTGGGCGTAATGACTCCAAAGTGGGAGGTGATACAGGTATGAACCATATCTCGGAAATCTTTGAAAGACTTCATATTCAGCGCATCCGCGAGTTTTTAGTGAATGGTGTCGAAGGTGGCGACATCAATCCCAAAGGCTACAAGGAGCGCATTGACGAAGCGCACAAATCAGCTATTGACATGATTAAAAGCAAGTTTCCCAACATGGCAGAGCACGAAGAAATAACGACAAAGGTTTATGACTATGCAGCGGCCTGCGAGGATGTATATATGGAAATCGGCTTGCAATGCGGCTTTATAATGGCGATTCAGGTTTTCACCAACATGCAAGCCAAATAAAAAGTTAATCACTTTCAGGTCGCCGTATGGCGTCCTTTTTCTTTGAAGTGACCATTCAAGCGCTGGGACGGCAAGTCGACACCGTTCCGGCGCTTTTTATATAGATGTCTCCCTAATTTCTTTGAAGTCGAAGCGGCGGCATGACGGCGGGGTATTAGACACGCAGCCTGCAAGTTACCTGCCGAGAAAAAGGAGGGATACCCGACCGATGAGCGAAACGGTTACGATTATCCCTATAGAGCAGCTTCACCCGTTCCCTGAGAATCCCTATCAGGTCGCAGATAACGACGAGTTGCAGGCCATCGCGGAAAGCATTCGGAAGCATGGCATGATCTCGCCGCTCATCGTGCGTCCGCGGGACGAAGGAGGCTATGAAATCATATCCGGACACCGTCGTAGAGTGGCTTGTGAAAAGGTGGGGATCTCTGCGATCCCCGCCTTTATTCGTGAAATGGATCGAAACGCGGCGATTATTGCCCTGGTGGACAGCAATTTGCACCGCGAGCATGTATTGCCGTCCGAAAAAGCATGGGCTTATAAAATGAAGCTGGATGCCATGAAACGGCAAGGGCAGCGCAATGATTTAACCGATAGCGGAACTCCTGACCAACTTGGACAGAAGTCGCGGGAGCGCGTTGCTGTTGATGTGGGAACGAGCGCGACGCAGGTACAGCGCTATATCCGGCTCACCGAATTGATTCCGCCGCTGCTGGAAGTCGTGGACAGCGGCAAAGTGGCGTTGAATCCTGCTGTGGAGTTGTCCTATCTGTCCGAGAAGGAGCAGGAAGCGCTGCTGGAAACGATGGACAGCGAAGACCGCACCCCTTCCCTTTCCCAAGCACAGCGTATGAAAAAGCTGAGTGCAGACGGCCTGCTCGATATGGATGCGATATTCAAAATCATGACCGAGGAAAAGCCGAATCAGCGGGAGCAGATCAAGCTGCAAAAGGAAAACATCAAGGACTATTTTCCGAAGGGTTATACGGCTCACCAGATGGAAAAGACCATATTGAAGCTGTTAGAAGAATGGCGGAAAAAGCGGGAGCGAAGCCGCGAGAACAGTCGCTAATTTTTTCCCGGCTGGTGAACAGGGCATTGGGCAACCGATGTCCTGTTTTCGTCCGCCCTTCCTGTTCAAGTATACCGATCAAACGAAAGGACTTGAGGGAATGAAGGATAAAAAGAAACCAAAGAAATTGCAGCGCGTTCCCCGCAAGCCGGCGCGGCTGGTGGTGGAACGGGAATTTGTCGGCAGCCAGAGCGCAACCGATGCGCTACTCCCTGTTGTGCTTGAGGATTTGCGTCGTCATGTGGAGGAAGTCCATACCTTCGACAAGGAGGACGACAGCACATAGAATGTACGCAAACGACGGTTATCAACCGTCAGCAACAAGGAGGAGAAAACCGATGAAAACGGACAAGATTTACAATGTCGGTGTCTATTGCCGTTTGAGCAAGGATGACGGAAACGAAGAAGAAAGCGCCAGTATCGGCACTCAGAAAGCCATTTTAACCGACTACGTGAAGCGGCAAGGCTGGCGGGTAGTGAAAATCTATGTGGACGACGGGTACAGCGGCACGAATTTCAAACGACCGGATTTTCAAGCCATGCTGAAAGACATCGAGAATGGGCTGATTGATTGTGTCATTACCAAAGACCTTTCCCGGCTTGGCCGGAACTATCTGGATTGCGGTTTATATTTGGAAGTGTTTTTCCCGGAGCACGACGTTCGATATATTGCCGTCAATGATGGTGTCGATACCCTGAATCGGGCTGCTATGGACATCACGCCATTTCGTAATATTTTGAATGAAATGTACGCGGCCGACGTGTCGGTTAAAATCAAGTCTGCATATCGGGTACGGTTCAAAAACGGTAAATTCATGGCAACCAAAGCGCCGTATGGGTACGTCAAAGACCCGGCTGACATTAACCATCTGCTCATTGACGAAAAAACGGCGCCGACCGTTCGCAAAATATTCGACCTCGCCCTGTCAGGATACGGAATTGGAAGAATAAGAAAATACCTGAACGGCCAGCGCATATTGCGTCCGGCAGCTTATGCCGCTCAAAGCGTGAAAAGTTATGAACGCTATTTCAAAAATTCGGAGGAAAACCGTTATGTTTGGAGCGAAAACAGCGTTCGGAGCATATTGCGGAGTCCGGTATATGCGGGGAACCTGACGGGGTACAAACGTCCGACAATCAGCATGAAAAGCAAAAAGCGTCCCTCCCGTCTACCGGAGGAATGGGAGACGGTTCCCGGAACACATGAGGGCATAGTGACGCAGCAAGAATTTGATACGGTGCAGCAGCTTATGACCAGCCGAAGGAGGGAAAAAGATAGATACGGTTACGAGAACGTATTCCTCGGCGTATTGAAATGCGCAGATTGCGGCTACGCCATGCGAGCGGCCAGCGCACACCGACGCAAGCGCCCGGACATTATCGACTGTGTGCAATACGGCTGCAATAATTTCGGTCGATACGGCAACGTGTATTGCACTTCGCATACCATCGAGGCACGCGACCTGCTGAACGCCGTTATGACCGACATTAACGAATACGCGCGACTGGCTGTGCATGATGAAAAGGCGGTTAAAACGTTGCAGCAACGGCTGTCCAAAATCAGCGATCAGGAAGCCCGTGAATATGGCAAGGAGCGGCGGCGGTTGGATAAGCGGGTTGCTGAACTGGACAAGCTGTTTGCCGCGCTGTACGAGGACAAGGTAATGGGAAAGATTACCGAGCGCAATTATCTGCTGATGGCGGCGAAATACGAGCAGGAGCAGTTGGACATTGAAGCCCGTCTGAGTGCCATAGACGCGGAGCTTCTTGCCAAAGGGCGAAACGACAAAGGTATTGCAGACTTTGTAAAACGAATAAGCGAATACAAGGGAATTACAAAGCTGACGGCAAGAATCGTGAATGAACTGATTGATCGCATCACCATATCGGAGCGTGTGAAGGTCGAGGGCGGCGGCTATGAGCAGCGCATCCGCATTTATTATAAGTTTGTGGGAGCACTCGACTCAGCGCGAATCCACGAGGTAACGCCGCGTCAGTGTCTTGTGCCGGATAAAGCATGCCAGCGCTGCGGCGAAGTTTACACGCCCCTTTCCAACGTATCAAAGTATTGTCCGACGTGTAGGCCCGTTGTCCGCAAGCAGCAGCAAATCGAAAGCGACAAGCGCCGTATACGTGGCAAGAAGCGTCTAAATGGTGCATGAAATAGACTGTCCGCGTAGCACGTCCGACTGATTTGGAGCAGCGCAGCGGGCGCATTATCCGGCAGGGGAACCAGAACAGCGAGGTGCATATTTTTCGCTATGTGACCGAGAACACGTTCGACGCTTACCTTTATCAAACGCTGGAGAACAAACAGCGCTTTATTTCGCAAATCATGACCAGCAAATCGCCGGTTCGGTCAGCCGAAGATATTGACGAAACGGCTCTTTCCTATGCCGAGGTGAAGGCGCTAGCGACCGGCAATCCGTACATCAAAGAGAAAATGGACTTGGACATCCAGGTATCCAAGCTCAAGCTGCTCAAAGCCAACCATTTAAGCCAACGTTACGCGCTGGAGGATCGGCTGCTCAAAATGCTGCCGCAGCAAATCAAGTCTACGGAGGAACGCATTGTCGGGTATGAGCAGGACGTGGCCTTGTTCATGCGCGCCCAAGCGTCGGAAAAGGATAGCAGCGACGATTCCCGTTTTCCCGGTATGACCATCAAAGATTACACGTACTCGGAACGTGCTACTGCGGGCGTTGCCCTGCTGGAAGCCTGCAAAGGCATGACCTCTCCCGATCCGCAGGAAGCAGGCAGTTACATGGGCTTTTCCTTATGGCTATCGTTTGATAGCTTTGCAAAGGAATACAAGGTGACGCTGCGCGGCGCATTGGGCCATACGATTACGTTAGGACCGGATGCAGGCGGCAATATCACGCGAATAATCAATACATTGTCGGATTTGCCGAATAAGCTCGCCTATTGCCGTGACCAGCTCGCAACACTCAAGCAACAGATGGTAACGGCGAAGGAACAGATCGAGGCACCGTTCAAGCAAGAACAGGAACTGCAAACGAAGTCCGCGCGGCTCGCGGAGTTAAATGTGCTGCTGAACATGGACAAACGGGAAAACGAAGCCGTGGACAGCGTGTCGGATGAGGAACCGGAAGCACCCGAACGGCGGGTTGCGGATCGAGAGCGATAACAGCAATGGAAAGGTATAAATCACATGACGAAATGGACTCCGGCTTTTGGGGTCCTTTTCGCATTTCTGGAGGAACGCACATGTTGTATACCATCCCAAGCGGCGGCGGATGCTTTTGCCCGATTCTACCGCCTATTTGTTACGGAACCGATCCGACCGAGGAGGGAGAAACCGTGCCGGAATTGGAATTGATATCCAAAGGGAAGAACGGATTTGGAGACACGTATTATTACATCCGTGATTCGAACGGGGTGACCAGTCAAGTCTATGAAAGCGAGTTAGACGCATTCATGAAAAAGAAAGGCGCTACAGAGTTGAGGGAAAGAAGAGCTTATCTGTATCCCAAAAAGAAGGGTAAGGCACGATGAACAAATGAAGCAGGATGAAAGAAAATCAGCCTTACAATTAAGAGACACGATTTTTAAAGCCCGTTGTGGCTAATTTACTTTTTTCGAGAGGAACTACGGCAATGAGCTATGTAAGCAAGGAACAAATCGAACGTGCAAAGCAATTGGACCTGCTCACCTATTTGCAATGTTTCGAGCCATACGAACTGGTGCGATGCTCGCGCAACGCCTATTCGACCCGCTCCCACGACAGCCTTAAAATCTCCAACGGTAAATGGTTCTGGTGGTCTAGTGGGATCGGCGGTCGTTCTGCGCTGGACTACCTCATTAAAGTAAGAGGCATGTCGTTTCCCGATGCGGTGCTGCAAATTGACGGTAATCCACCCGTTCACATGGATCCAGCTACTCCTGCCATCCAGCAGGATGGTTCAAATGCGCGACTGGAGCTTCCCGAACCGTATGAGAATTCGAATCGCGTCATCGCTTATCTCTCCAAACGCGGCATTTCCCGCGACGTAATTGATTTTTGTCTCAAAACGGGACGACTGTACGAAAGCCGAATGTACCACAACGCGATTTTTGTTGGGTTTGATTTGCAAGGCACTCCGCGCTATGCGGCGATTCGCGGGACAACCAAAACCCGATATATGGGCGAAGCGCCAGGCAGCGATAAACGGTATTCGTTCGCTATACCGGCCGATGATAACGGCACAGAGTTGCACTTGTTTGAAAGCGCGATTGACCTGTTATCGTACTGTACCCTTTCGGAAATCTCCGGGAAAGTCTGGCGACAATCGCATCAACTGTCGTTGGCCGGCATATACTGCCCAAAAGAAAACAAGGATGAGGGCATTGCCCCGGCTGCACTTACCAACTATTTGCAAAGCTATCCTGAAGTGGAGCACATGGTGCTTCACTTGGACAACGACGAACCGGGCCGTTCTGCGGCAGCAATGATTCAGCAATTACTCAGCCAAACCTACGAGATTTCCGATGAACCGCCAAACAGGAAAGACGTTAACGACGACCTGATGATTTATCGTAAACAGCGCGAGGAGCCAACTCGATAGCACCGCTCGGTACAATGGTAATCAGAGCAGTGTCGGGCGAAAATAGAGGTGGCTTCAAAATTCTAATTCCGAGGAGGTAAGGCATGAGCGAACAGGGAAAAAATGAGCAGGCCGAGGAAATTGAGAAAGCACTTTTGGAGGCAGAGGAAGAAGCGCGAAACGATCCGACACGTTTAGGTCATCAAACGGTGATGGATCGTGTACGCCGGGTAATAGGCAAGGAACGTTGATGGAAGCCAAATACCATTATGTTTCGCACGAAGACGCTGAGCGATCAGCGTCTTTTTGTCGTTTCGATACACCTCCCCTTTTTCCCGGCAGGTGCCTTCAGGGCGACGCGATCGTTACATCCAACCGGATGTAACGATCAGGACCGACAACCCAACCCCTATCATGTTGCGGATAACGACGAGTTGCAGGCCATCGCGGAAAGCATTCGGAAGCATGGCGTGATCTCGCCGCTTGTCGTGCGACCGCGGGATGGAGGAGGTTATGAAATCATATCCGGACACCGACGAAAGGCGGGTTGTGAAAAAGCGGGAATCGCTGCGGTCCCCGCCTTCATTCGTGAAATGGACCGAAACGCCGCGATTATCGCCCTGGTGGACAGCAATCTGCACCGCGAGCATGTGTTGCCGTCCGAAAAAGCATGGGCCTACAAGATGAAGCTAGATGCCATCAAACGGCAAGGGCAGCGCAACGATTTGGCCGATAGCGGAACTCCTGACCAACTCGGACAGAAGTCGTGGGAGCGCGTTGCCGTTGATGTAGGAACGAGCGCGACGCAGGTGCAGCGCTATATCCGGCTGACTGAATTGATTCCGCCGCTTCTGGAAATGGTGGACAGCGGCAAGGTGGCGTTCAGTCCTGCCGTGGAGCTGTCCTATCTGTCCGAAAAAGAACAGGAAGCCTTGCTGGAAACGATGGGTAGCGAGGAACGCACCCCTTCCCTTTCCCAAGCCCAGCGCATGAAAAAACTGAGCGCGAACGGCCTGCTCTACATGGACGCGATTTTCAAAATCATGATCGAGGAAAAACCGAGTCAACGGGAACAAATCAAGCTGCAAAAGGAAAGCATCAAGGACTATTTTCCGAAGGGCTATACGGCCCAGCAGATGGAACAGACCATATTGAAGCTGCTGGAGGAATGGAAGAAAAGGAGGGAACGGGGCCGCGAGAACAGCCGCTGACTTTTTCCTGGCTGGTATTTGGGGTAGTAGTACCAGCGAAGCTGACACCATCCGCAAAGTAGATGTAATTAAATGGGAGCAACAGCTACCGGATGAGAGGGAAGCTGCCACTTCCCCCAAGCGCAGACGGTCAGCGAGTGGGTCATTTTTAAGTTGGCGTTAGTGGGTCAATTTAAATCCGGCCTTGACATACGCAACAGTCTTGAATTTTTTTCCGTAAATCTAAGCTCCCAATTTCGCTTCAAATGATCCCCTCCGAGAAAAGTTACCTAAAATGGTCAAAATCGGTATACCAAAGCATACTTAATGAGACAATATGGGAATAAATGCTGCGAAGTTCTAATTCCCGAATCAAAGCTGGATCTTTATCGAAAGGAATTTCTGAAATGAGTAATTTGGGATGAAGATGAAGAAGATGGGGAAAGTAATGGTACTGCTTCCATTTAGTATTTCACAGGGTAAGGTGAGTTGATGCCGAAAATTTCAGTTTTACAGTCATACATGATCATAATACTTTCTGTCGGTTTGCTGAACCACGTCATCATCATACCGTTACTGCTCGGTGCATCAGGGCGAGATGCCTGGCTTGTAGTACTTCTTGTTTTAATCGCTTCGCCAATTTGGATTGGCATTCTGAGCTATATCCTAAAAAACATGAACGGAATGCATGTTAGGGATTGGTTAAAACAACATTTTGGAGTATTCATCTCGGCAAACTTAATTGTCCTATACAGTGTACTCGTATGGCTTACTGGACTCATTTCCTTTAAGGACACACTAACATGGACAATTGCAACTTATATGCCCCAATCTCCATTGCTTGTTCTCGCGGGAACAACGCTTGTCGGATGCTTCTTCGCGGCATCTCAAGGCCTACGCACCATTGCAATATTAAGCGGGATATTGCTGCCTTTTGTTGTTATTCTGGGCGACCTTGTCATGACGGCAAACTTTCAGTTTAAAGAATACACCATGCTGTTTCCGTTGCTCGAAAATGGGACATCCCCGCTTTGGAAAGGTATTCCCTACGCTGCCGGGGGATTGCTGGAGTTGTCGCTAATGATCTTATTTCAGCACAAGTTAACGAACAAGCCGGGCTTCAGAAGTCTAATGTTTGTTTGCATTATATTATCCGGTCTAACCATCGGCCCTTTGATGGGCTCGATTGCCATGTACGGCCCTGATGAAGCGGCCCACCAACGATATCCCGCTTTCGAACAATGGAGAATGGTTCGACTGGGCGAGTACGTGGAGCATGTCGATTTTTTCTCGATTTACCAGTGGTTATCCGGAACGTACATTCGAGTATCCCTTTCCCTGTTCCTCTTGGGCGAGATTTGGAAATTGCAAAAGTATAAGTGGTTGCCTATGTTTCTGGGCGCTTTATTCATGCTGGTTGCTGTTTTGTTGCCAACCAGCGATATGGTTTTTCAAGACCTGCTCAGTCAATATTACTTTCCTTCGTTTTGTGTCTTTACCGTTGGAGTTATTCTCGTATTTGTCGTGCGAATTATGATTTCAAAACGAAGTAAAAGGAGAAATTGAAGATGATAAAGCTTTTCAGCAAAAAAGGTGCAGGTGTTGCATCGTTCTCGCCGCAAAAAAGAGCATCGGTTACACAACCGCTTCATGAACAAGCTCTTCTTCAAGAGTTCCAGATGTGCCGTGATGTCAAGCACCATGCTTACAAATTAAAAGCAGGGGACGAAAAGTCGAGGATCGTTTTACTGTTTTGCGATGGGTTATGCGACAGTCAGCAACTCATTCAGGATGTAGCGCTTCCTCACTTGACCCGTTTTTATGAAAATTACGGCTTTCAGAAGAACGAGGAAGTACTTGAGTCATGTCAATTACAACTTGAACGTATTTCCAACCATGAATGGGAGCAGAAATCCGAAACGGACATTTTTGAGGGGAAACTGCTTTTGTATATTCCGGCACTGACTTCATTGTTTTCACTCGACATATCGAAAAAACCGGCTCGTCAGCCCGAAGAATCCAATATTGAAAATTCAATTCGCGGGCCCAAAGACGGTTTTGTCGAAGAACTTGGAGTCAATGTCGCGTTAATTCGGAAACGAATCAAGTCAACAAGCATGGTTTACGAAACGAAAATCTTAGGTGCCCGGACGAAAACAACCGTTGCGATTTTGTATATGCAAGACATCGTTGATCCCCAAATTGTTCGTGATATCAAGACGAAATTAGATGGTCTTCAAATTGACGGAGCGTTCAGCGCCACTCAGCTGGAAGAATTAATGGAACCCACTAAAGCTTTGTTTCCTTTAATGGGCTACACGGGAAGGCCAGACTTTGTCGTCAACTGCATCATGAATGGACGTGTAGCGCTGATTGTGGATGGCACACCGGCTGCTTTGATCGCTCCGGCCAATTTATTTCTACTCCTGAAAACACCTGAGGATATCCACTTTACGGCTTTATCGGCTACGTTTGGGCAATCGCTTCGTCTGCTGGGCTTGTCCGTTTCACTCATGCTGCCCGGTTTCTGGGTTGCCATACTTGCATTTCATCAAGATCAACTGCCGTATTACCTTCTTGCCACACTCGGCATTAACCGATTAGGTATACCTCTTGGCGTGGCAGGGGAAATGTTGCTCGCGCTCATCTTTTTGGAAATATTGCGGGAAGCCGGCGTTCGGTTGCCTTCTGCGGTAGGTTCTACGGTTACGGTAGTAGGAGGACTTATTCTGGGGGATGCGGCCATCCGCGCAGGCTTTTTGTCCCCCGGCATTGTTGTTCTGGGAGCCATTACGCAAGTATTCGGTTCGACTTTGTCCAGCCAGTCGCTGGCCGGAACCATTAGCATATTGCGTTTCTTCATATTCGCCTTGTCTGCCATCCTTGGGATCTATGGTTTTTTGCTAGCTTTGTTTATCGTGACCACTCATTTGGCCTCATTACGTTCATGCGGATTGCCTTACCTGGCTCCGCTTTCGCCTCCCTATAAAGATTTCGCCAATGCTTTGTTCCGATTGCCTTGGAAATGGCGGAAGACACGGCCTGACATGTTAAATACTCAAGATCCAACACGCCAAGGGGAGGGACAGCAATGAACGTATACAAATGTACTGTTCTCCTTTTACTTCCCTTCATTCTCACCGGATGTTGGAGCAAGTATGAATTGCAAAACATGAACTATGCGACTGCCGTCGGAGTAGACTATGCGGATGGTCAATACACCGTTTATGCGCAACTGCTTGATTTCTCGACAGTAGCAAAATTGGAAGGACAACAGAAAGCGGAACAGCCTCCGGTCTGGGTCGGTATAGGAAAAGGTATCTCTCTTACAGAAGCAACAAATGATCTCTACAGCACATCGCAACAGATGTTAAACTGGGGACAGATTTCTACACTCTTAGTCAGCGAAAGGTTATTGAAGGAACGAAAAGTCGGCGATGTGTTGGAATTGATTAATCGATATCGCGAGATCAGGTACTTAGCCTGGGTTTTCAGCACGCGAGACCCTCTCGATGAGATTTTAATGGCGACACCCTTTTACAGAATGTCTCCAAAGGCTTCGATTCTCCATAACCCCGAGCAGAATTATCGGCAGCGTTCGATCCTCGCTCCGATCCGCCTGCAAAAGTTTGTAATGGATTCAAACGAAAAGGCGAAGACAAGCTACATCCCAGAGTTATCGATTCGAAAGGGCCAATGGAAGGAAAATCAAAAACCGCACGAGCTGCTTAGATATTCAGGCATACAAATATACGATAAGGACAACTACTACGCACGCATGAGCCTCGAAGAAATAAAAGGATTGCCGTGGCTGAATAAACACACAATCCGACTGCCCGTTGATTTGCTTTCCGAAAACAAGCTTCTTGCGGTTCTCGTCGCAGAGAAACCCGAATATGACGTCAAACCAAAAATTAAATATGACAAAGCATATTTCGATATTTCCGTTAAGGTGAAGGCCGGAGTAAATGAGCTACATGCAGACGTTACGGAGCAAGAACTCACGCAACTGGCTCAAAAAGAAATTGAGCATCAAATTAGGCAGACCTTTCAAACCGCGTTTGAAAAGAGAATAGATATTTATAATCTAGGGGAATCTCTTTTTCGCAGGAATCCGTATGCGTGGAAACGGATTGCATCTGGGACTGTACTAAACAAAGATTCCTTACGAACGATCAACGTTAACGTACAAATCGTGTACCCTGGCAGGTATAAACTTTCACCTTGATATTTGGTTGTGATTTACTTTGCGGGTGGTGTCAGCTTCGCTGGTACTGCCCCTATATGGGGCATTGGGCGACCGGTGCCCGTTTCATTTTAGTTATAACCTCCTTGACAAACTGCACCGGAGGGAACGGGCTATCGGGCGAAAACCCGGTTTGCCCGTTTTTATAATTTGCCGGAATTGATGAATGTGTTCAAAGAAGTGGCCGACATCCAGACGGCGGACATGCTCCAGCTTCCCGTGCCGAAAGCTCACTTCCACAATGTATCCGTACCGCCAAGTGAGTTTCAACGCGATATGGTCGCGGATCTCGCCCGCCGCGCCGAACAGGTACGAGCGAAGCAAGTGGAGCCGCACGAGGACAATATGCTGACGATCACTAATGACGGACGCAAGCTGGCGCTTGATCAGCGGCTAGCCAATCCGATGCTCCCTGACGACGAAGGCAGCAAAGTCAGCGCCTGCGCGGGCACGAACGTGCAAACGAAGCTGATTGCACTTCACGATCTGGATTGCCCGTGGACGCTGGAGAACAAGCAACGCTTCATTTCGCAAATCATGACCAGCAAGTCGCCGGTGCGTTCCGCCGAGGACATTGACGAGACGGCCCTCTCTTATGCCGGGGTCAAGGCGCTGGCGACCGGCAATCCGTACATCAAGGAGAAGATGGACTTGGACATTCAAGTGTCGAAACTCAAGCTGCTTAAAGCGAACCACTTGAGCCAACGCTACGCGCTGGAGGATCGGCTGCTCAAAATGTTGCCGCAGCAAATCAAGCTAGCGGAACTGAATGCCCTGCTAAATATGGACAAACGGGAAAACGAAGCCGTGGACAGCGTGCCAGACGAAGAACCGGAAGCGCCGGAACGACGGGCTATGGGCCGTGAGCGATAACGGTCTGACACCGTCGTTCCTCCCCTTCCTTCCTGCTATAGTGGAAGCAGGAGGGGACACATATGGAATCGACGTTTTTATCGCGATTGCTCCATCGACTGATGACACAAACAATACACTCTGGAGCTCCATTGGTGAGGATGCCGGATGAAGCTTGGGTCAAGGAACTGTTGGAGATGGAGAGTTAAGAATCTAGAAAGTAAAACCGTAATCTATAAAGATAGTTCCAATAATATTGGTCCAGAGTGGTTGAGACCAGCTTTCGATCAAAGATTTATTGAAATTGCAAAGGAAGCTGGAAGTCAAATGGAGGTTGAACAATTCCGAATTAGGCAAAACGAAATAGAGAGGCTGCTTAAGGATGAATTAACACAAACCCATGTGGATCTTCTTCTCGAGTTGGACGGGCTTCTGGTTGTCCTTATTTCAACTAATTTTTCTGATTCGATTCGATATCATTTTCACAGTCAATTTCTACAAGTTTAATCATCTCGGATGATTTGATGTTAAGTGCCCTGGACAAGGCAAATATTGTAGAAATGGTCGGCTGATGAATACTTCTTTCCAACATTGAAATGTAAGTTCGATCAAGATCGCTTCTAAAGGCTAGTTCTTCTTGACTCAACTTATTGTTAATCCTCAACGTTTTTAGAATTTTAGCAAAGGCTAGTTCAACTGTCATAGTTACCCCCTTTAGAGCTTTATCATTAGTTAATGGAGGTGATATCAACGGAGTATACTCTACAAAATGGGTTTATTTTAAGAAATATATGTAGTAATATTGGACTATATAAGATTTAAATCGACAGGAACTTCATAGTTCTTACGAACGAAACGACAAACCTATTGAAAGTAGGGACTCAAAATTATGGACCTCAGGAAGATAATTTTCACGGCAGCCAAGTTACCGAAGGTAAGGTGAACCTCTATAACATCACTTGATGTTTTTTATTTTCAAATGGAGGGATGCCTATGGCGAGAATTATGATTGTAGACGATAATTTTTCTATTCGCTTATTGATTTCAGCCTTAATCACGGATGCAGGTCATGAAGTCGTTTTACAAGCGACAAACGGTCAAGAGGCATTGAACGCCTATTTCAATACAAAACCCGATTTGTTGATAGTTGATTATCAAATGCCTGTCATGGATGGCATTTCGCTTATAAAAGAAATCAAAAAAGATGATTCTGCAGTCAAAGTCTTGCTATGCACCGGCTCCATTGATGTGTTAGAAAATGACGGATTGACTAAAGATATTGCAGTGCTCTCAAAACCATTCGACAACAATGAATTATTAGGATTAGTTACAGCAGCTCTAGAAAATTAATTCTCAGTTGCTGTCGATGAGGTGATTCGTATGTCAGACTTTATCAGTGAGCAAGAAATATTGAAGCTATTGAAGAAACTTAACCATGATTCCCAAGAGTCGGAAAGTGAACGGATGGGGTCATCTTCAGTAGCGGGAATTAACATAGAGGGTCAAATAAAAGATGGATATATTAAAGTCGAACAGGGTAAAATCATTATCGGGAATCCCTCCAATGGGGGTAAAATTCCGACGATTGAAGCTCAATTACCTGTCATCCTATTTGTCGATGGTCAAGAGATCAATAGAAGAATGAAAATATCATCAGAAAGCGTCATTTAGTGGAAGATTGAAGAAAAGCCATTATTTGAGATTGAAGTTTCGGATGATAAGTTAACAGCGTATTTGATTGTTCATCGTCCACAGAGGTATGCGTGGGTGTTATCGGATCATACCTCAACTTTAGATTTAACCCTTACGGCCGAAGAAGATTCTTCAATTATTCTGGAAACATTAAACTTACAGGAAATTCTCGCGGTTGTTGAAAACATGAATATCAAAATGAATCTTGATGTTACAGTTATTCAAACCGAGATTATTCAACCTACTTATAGACCAGTGACCATCGCCAGAGGAAAAGCTCCGGTGCAGGGTCAAGATGCTCGTTTAGATATTTTCTTTTCAGAAAATATCGAGAACATCTTTACAGAAGTAAGAGGTTTTGTTGATTTTAAGAATCATATGAATATTCCTTCTGTCAAAAGCGGAGATGTAATTGCAAAGAAGACACCTCCCGTAGAAGGTCAGATGGGGTATGATGTCTTTGGTAATCTATTGCTTCCTGATCCCGTTCACGATATTCGTATTGCAGGGAAAGGCAATGTTGAAATAACGCCTGACGATATCGTTATAGCACGGAAAGAAGGAAGACCGCGAGTTACTGGAAATAAGATTAAGTATTTCGATATTAACACCGCATTCATTGTTCCGGGTAATGTTGATTTGCAGACAGGTAATATCGTTTTTGCTGGAGACGTTATTGTGTATGGCGATGTCATGGACAACATGATTATTGAGTCGCTGGGGAACATTTATATATCTGGAAGTGTTTATAATTCAACCTTAACCGCCACAGGAAGTATTGCAGTGAAGGGTAATGTAATTGGAAGTAATCTTTATTCGGGGTATTTCGGCATGCTCTACAACAGACTTTATAACGGTTCTAAACAGTTAATGGACTACCTCGAGAAGATGGCGGAAAGTGTAAAATTATTATTGAATGAAATCAGTAAGAAGAAACTACAGTTTAGATATGGACAAGCGTTATTGTTAGTAACCGAGAGCAAGTATCAGCAGGTTTGGGAAGTTGTGAAAGAACTGCTTGGCGTTATTTCAAGCCTTCAGACTTACAATAAGGACGCTATGCTGCAATTAAAAGATTATTTGGAGTTATTTTTGTTACCGACCAAGATCGTTGAAGTGATGACTGCTCCAAGAATGGAAGATTTCATTCGTGTATTGAAAGAAGCGTTCATGAGAGTTGCGTTAAGTCAAGAATCGCAAGTTCAGATCAATATTAACCAAGCTCAAAACTCTACATTAAAGTCAAATGGGGATATTTTGATTCGAAGAGAAGGTGTTATTCAATGTGATCTTTATTCAGCGGGCAATATCGTATTCTTCCTAGATAACTCTGTATGTAGGGGATCTAAACTGGAGGCTGGAGATACCATTTCTGCAATGTATGTAGGTGGATTCACTGGAGTTGGGACAAGCCTAAAAGCCATAAATAAGGTAATTGTAAAGAAAATGTTTGAAGGCAGAGTAACTGTTGATCGGTATAGTACCGATATCTTTGAACCAGTAGAAGAAATGACTTTTGATCAGAACAGCATCAAGAGACTTGCATAGGGGAGGGAGTGATTCCTATCGACAATACAACATTCATCGGGAGAAGATTAAATAACAATATTTATTCTAGACAAGGCAGTTTGCTTTTACCAAAGAGCACCATATTAAATGATAATAATCTCGGTCTCTTACAACAACATGGTGTTAATCTATGGGATGCGGACACCCAACTTATTACCGAATTTATAATAGATGAAACAATCTCTGAAGTTCAATCTATATATGAAAAGATACACCACAGTACCGAGAAGCCATCAAATCAAATGATCCGTCAAAAGGTAATGCCAAAGATTCAGGAATTGTGTTCCAATTATAATATTTCGAATGTCTTATTGGGTTTAAGAAAGAAAGATCATTATACGTATCGACATTGTATTGGAGTTTCGGTGCTATCCTATTTAATTGGTAAATGGTTGGGTCTGCATGACATAGAATTGAATGACCTTGCTATTGCGGGTCTGTTGCATGACTTGGGCAAACAAAGAATTTCGCATTCAATCCTGAATAAGGCAGACAAATTAAGTTCGGATGAGTATGCTGAAATGAAGCTGCATACGGTGTTCGGGTATGAGATGATTATTAAACTTCCAAACATGACGGATCAACAAGCGCTGGTTGCCCTACAACATCATGAACGAGAAGATGGCAGCGGGTATCCATACGGAAAATCTAGTGAAGAGATTGCATACTTTAGTAAGATTGTGGCTGTTGCCGATGTGTTTCATACGATGGTTTCAGAGCGAGTATATAAGAAAGCAATTCCACTATACAAAGTACTTCAGGAAATATACCAACGAGCATTCGGATTATTTGATCCAGTTATTGTTCAATGTTTCATCATAAACTTAATGAACAGGATGATTGGGGATTCAGTTCTTTTGTCAGATGGTAAAGTGGCTCGGATTGTAATGATCCATCCAGACGACTTGATTAATCCTCTAGTTGAATCAGAGGGACAATATTATGATTTAAGGTGGTCTAAAAACAGAATCATGGACTTTGGGCCCGTAATCAAAAATAATACCGGACTAGCTTACTGTGATAAGTCCATTTAGTGACTCAACTTTCGCAGAGCAAAAACTAGCCTAAATCCTTGCAGCCACAGGGCTACTAAGCAATCAGATACATGGCTTGCAAAATAGAAAAACACCGCTTCGTTTGGTAAAGTGAAAGTGCGAGCAATCACTATCAAACAGAAGAGGTGTCTTCCATCATGATAGACCATCAGCCCGATCTTAATCAACTGCCAAACGAATTAAAGTCTGCTTTTCAAGAACTGAACGTCATGAAACATCTTCGACAAGCTGGGTTGCGCAAGCGATTTGGTTTCAGCTGTGCCCGACTGTTCCAACTCGTCTTTGTCCTGTTGTTTCATCAAAAGAACTGGTTTCGTCTGCTCGAGAGCAGCAAGGGAGAATCGTTTCCCGGCAAAGATGCGGTGTATCGCTTCCTCAATCATGCCGGCTTTGCCTGGCGTCGCTTTCTGACATCACTCAGTGTCGCCACGGTACGGAAGGTCAGCACTCTTACGTCTGTCGACCGGGACACCGTCTTCATCGTTGACGATTCGATGTTCGAACGCAATCGCAGCAAGGCTGTTGAGTTGCTCGCCCGATTCAAAGATCATGCCACCGGCGCTTATTACAAAGGATTTCGTATGCTCACCATGGGCTGGTCCGACGGGCATACCTTCTTGCCGCTCGACTTCGCGCTGCTCAGTTCAAGCAAGTCTGCCATCAACGGCATGAGCGAGAACATCGACAAACGATCGCACGGCTACAAGCGCCGTCAGGAATCGCTCCGATCGGCTCCGCAGGTCATTGCGTCCATGCTGGATCGCGCTTTGGCAGCAGGGGCGACCGCCTCCTACGTCTTGATGGACAGCTGGTTTACGCATGCGCCTCTCATTGGCGAAGTCATTGCCCGCGGGCTCGACGTGATCGGCATGGTCAAGAATGACAATAAGCGTTTCCTGGTTCAAGGCCGGAAGCTGTCGCTCAAAGAACTGTACGCGGCAGCGTTTCCTGTGGTGAGCAACAAGCGTGGCATTCTCCGCTGCATTCGAACCGAGCTTGCCCCAGACATTCCGGTTCGCGTGGTGTTCGTTCGTCATCGTACGAAGAAGAATGAATGGCTCGCTATTTTGACGACAGACCTTTCCCTTTCCGTAGAGGACGTGATCCGCATCTACGCGATTCGCTGGGACATTGAGGTCTTCCTCAAGTGCACCAAATCACTGCTTCGTTTGCAAAAAGAGTTTCAAGGCCGCTCCTATGATTTGCTGATCAGCCATACGACGCTTGTGTTTTCGCGCTACATCCTGCTGGCTTGGCAGCATCGGCAAAGCACCGATGCGCGCTCCTTCGGAGGCTTGTTTTATTTGCTATGCGACGAAGTCGGTACGCTCGATTGGGCGGTTGCCTTACAACAATTGCTCGATCTCATCAACGAAATTGCCACGAAGGCCGGCAAAAAGCTTTCGGCTCTGATACAGCGTCAACTCCAGCAATGGATTGCCGTTTTGCCCAGTTACATCAAGGCTTGTTTGCCGATTTCATGCTGCGAAAGTTGAGTTAATATGGCTAGCCGCTCGGGGGGGATTCCAAGTTAAGCTAGTCTCGGAATGTGTTCCAACTGTTACAAATTGCCTATATAATGGTGTACATACGTAGGTGCTTTGCAGAAGAACGTTAAGTATGCAAACCTATACGCTTATTGCACAGTCGGAGGTTACTTGCACAATGGATATTTCAGATTTGCTTTCGCATCCTGTCGCCCACCACGCATTTCATTATACACTTGTCGGAAAAGCTATGGTTCGGCTCGGCGGGGAAGTGGAAATGGTCAATCGCTCGCTATGCAACATGCTGGGCTATACAGAACAAGAACTGCTGCGAATGAGAATACATGATATCATTTATACGGAAGACGTTCCATTATATAACGGATCCATCAATGACTTGTTAGGCGGTAATTCCGATTATGTCGAAATGGAAAACCGTTATATTTGTCTTGACGGCAGACACAAATGGGGAACGACAACCCTATCGATCATCGAAGTGGAGGAATATCCGGAAAGGATATTCTTGATCCAGATTCAGGAGATCACGTATCGCAAAAGGCTTGTTGAATTGAACGAGGAATACGCGGATAAATTCAGAATGCTTGCTGACAATCATTCCGATCTTGTTTACGACGTCATGTTGGATGGAAGTATCAGCTATGTGAACCGCGCCTGCACGAAATTATTGGGCTATGACTTATACGAATTGGAAAGAACACTTGGAGACATCATTTGGAAAAGTCTGGAGCACGTGACGGAAACGTATACCAATGCCCCGTTTGAAATGGAAACTTCAATTGAAGCGAAAGACGGCCAAATATTAAAATTCAGCGTATTGCATATCCCGAATTTCATTCAGAATGAACTCGTAGGGCTGCATTGCATCGCAAGGGATATTACCCTGCAATCCAGTATGGAAAAGGCCCTGAAGCACAGCGAGAAAAAGTATCGTTTGTTAGCGGACCACACGGGGGAAATGATTGCTACACTGAATATCAATGGCATTATCTACTACATATCGCCGGCGTGCAAACCATTGCTGGGTTATGATGCGACGGAATTGATAGGAAGACCTGTCTGGGAACTGTTCTATCCTCCCGATATAGAAAAATTGGACAACTCGCAAGAGTGGATGAATGAAGACGGTTATGTCAACATTTTGCGATTACGTCGAAGAGACGGCTCCTTTGTTTGGGTGGAGGTCGTAAGCAACACGCTACGGTACGATTCGGGCAATGTTCGTGAAATAGTTAAGGTTTTTCGAGATATCACGAGCCGAAAGACGCTGGAAGACGTCCTGGCTACTCAAGAACGTGTCATGAGTGGTATTGTCGAAATGATGGATGTCGGCGTTGTGATTTGTGATGAAAATGGGATATTGACAAGCATGAATAGAGCCGCAAGACAATTGCACGAATTCGTACAGATACCTCTTTCTCCCGAACACTGGAGTTCTACATACGGATTGTATGAATCGGATGGAAAAACGCTGTTGAGCAAGGAACGCGTCCCGCTTTATCGGGCGTATCGGGGCGAAAGTTTCCGCGATCTGGAAATGGTCGTTAAAAAGTCGAATGGCGAGCATCGCCTCGTTCTCTGTCATGGGAAGCCGATCATTGTTCACAATAAAATTGTGGGCGGCATTTGTGTCATGCACGATATTACCGAATTTGATGCAGCCAAGCAATCTGCTCATCAGGCAGACAAATTATCCATAGCGGGTCAAATGGCCGCGGGAATTGCGCATGAAATTCGAAACCCGCTTACCGCGCTGAAAGGATTTCTGCAATTGTTAAGCGCCGGCAACGAAAATGGAAGTAAGTACTACGATATTATGAAGGATGAATTAACTCGTATCGAACTTATTCTAAATGAACTGCTGGCCTTAGCCAAACCGCAAGAGATGAACATGACGCGGCATGATCTTTCCGAGCTGATTCAGGATATCGTCGTGCTGCTTCAGGCGCAGGCCACTTTACATAATGTTGAAATTCACTTTCATCCAACCAAGGAATCCGTGCAGATCCGGTGCGATGGAAATAAAATCAAACAGTTATTTATTAATTTGATTAAGAATGCCATTGAAGCGATGCCTGAAGGGGGAACTGTCTGGATCGAACAAATGCGATGCGATGAATGGGTTAAAGTAAGCATAAGGGATAACGGGGTTGGAATTCCGCAAGAATTGTTGCAAAAGATCGGACAACCCTTTTTTACGCAGAAAGAGACAGGAACGGGTCTCGGGCTATCCATTTGTTATCAGATTGCAGAGTATCACAATGCGAATATTGAGGTTGCAAGCGAGGTTGGTGAAGGTACAACTTTCACCGTATCGTTTCCCGTCGCTCTGTAACAGCGAATTTAATAACTTCTTTGAAAGTGGGTTTAATTTTATTCATAACCCATCCACTTCGTGACGAGAAATTCGCTCGCTTGTTTACTGCAGTTTGCACATGATAAGTGGCCGGGAAGGGAGTTAATGGAGGAAGCAAATGGAGGACGTTAATAGAGATGAAGCAAATCGTAGAGTTCCTTATGAATTCCGATCAAATGGATATTGGACTGGCTGTCGTTGATTCAGAAGCCAGAATTTTATGGTTAAATACAACCATGAACACATGGTACTCAGTAACCCCCGAAGAAGAATTCCCTGCACACTCGGCAATACAAGCGATCGTGGGGCAAGTATTGCAGGATAAAAAGAATTACCCGGGAGTACTCGTACAAGAGAAGTTAGATGGCAAAGTGCGATCCATGATCGCCTATGTATACCCTCAGTTAAAAGGGGAATGTTTTGTTCTAATGGCCGATATCCAAGATTTTCAACAGTACGTGCAAATTCAATGTGAGAAAGAAAGAAGGGAAACGATTGGGCATATGGCGGCGGGCACAGCCAATATCATTTTAAATCCTTTAGCGGTAATCAAAGGGACGCTTCAACTTCTGGAAAAAAGTTCGAAGGATCATGTTTCCGTTTTGCAATTTGCGGCATCTCTGCCTCATCAGAAAATGACCGGATACTTTAAGCTGCTCGATGAGCAAATTCAGACGATCGACAAAGCGTTGCAGCGGTTTTTGCTCTTTGGAAAGCCTTCCGAATTGAAATTTGTTCCTGTTTCCGTCATTTCGTTCATGCAGGAATGGGTTCCCGGTATACAAATCCAAGCACTAGACAAAAAAGTGCGTTTCGCTTTGGAATATCCGGAGCGAAACGGCTTTGTGTTAGGAGACCCCAAGCTGCTGCGAGCGGCGCTGCAAGAAATCATTGACAACGCATTAGATGCAAGTCCCCCAGGTTCTGTCTTAACGCTCCGAATAAACATTACGGATAATTATATCCACATCATTGTTCGCGATCAAGGAGCAGGAATTCCAAAAGATCTGCAGTCCCGAATCATCCTACCGTTTGTTACAAGTAAACCGGACGCTATCGGATTTGGGCTTAGTTTCAGTCATGCTATGATCGAAAAAATGGGGGGCTCTTTGAATTTCGAAAGCTCGGAGACCGGCACAAATGTTATCGTTCAATTACCGACATTTACGGGAACAACTTAAAATTGTCGGTAACATTGCTGTAAATGCCAATGGCTACACAACAAACCCTCAAAAATTCTTTTCGGGGGCTATTGCCGGGAGTATCCGACCAAAGGCATATTCCAATCAACTATGCAGGGTAGCAAAGAATAATATTTTCCGAAGAGTACAAAACAAAGCTGAAACAAAGATAATGTGACAATGGAGGAAATTACATGCCGCTCATTCCTTGGGATTCGTTTCGCAATACCGATCTATGGAGAAGGGATTTGGAAAAAATTTTTAACGAAGGTTTTCCTGAAATCGGCGCGCGTCTGGGATTTGCAACCCCTCGTATTGATGTATTTGAGACTGAACATGAAGTGATTGCTTCTTGTGAAATCCCTGGTTTAGATAAAAAAGAAGACCTTCATATCGATGTGGATGAAAACATGCTTACAATTAGTGGGACCATAAAGCAAGCGAATGAAGTGAAACAGGAACAAATACATCGCAAAGAACGGTTTGTCGGACGGTTCCAACGGTCGGTGTCTTTGCCATCACGCGTTCAAACGGAAGGAACGACAGCAACGTATCGCAACGGTGTCCTTGAAGTTCGCATGCCGAAATTAAAAGCCGATACCCAACGGCAAATTGATGTGCAGTTTCATTAAAATGAATTGTGAGATCACAATATAGGCGTTACATGAAAAATGGGCGCTTGCACATAATAACTCAACTTTCGCAGAGCAAAAACTAGCCTAAATCCTTGCAGCCACAGGGCTACTAAGCAATCAGATACATGGCTTGCAAAATAGAAAAACACCGCTTCGTTTGGTAAAGTGAAAGTGCGAGCAATCACTATCAAACAGAAGAGGTGTCTTCCATCATGA
This sequence comes from Paenibacillus sp. B01, assembly GCF_009649995.1. Lineage (NCBI taxonomy): Bacteria > Bacillati > Bacillota > Bacilli > Caryophanales > Paenibacillaceae > Paenibacillus > Paenibacillus sp. B01. The sequence continues at coordinate 2,313,284 of NZ_CP045802.1, forward strand.
TAGACCATCAGCCCGATCTTAATCAACTGCCAAACGAATTAAAGTCTGCTTTTCAAGAACTGAACGTCATGAAACATCTTCGACAAGCTGGGTTGCGCAAGCGATTTGGTTTCAGCTGTGCCCGACTGTTCCAACTCGTCTTTGTCCTGTTGTTTCATCAAAAGAACTGGTTTCGTCTGCTCGAGAGCAGCAAGGGAGAATCGTTTCCCGGCAAAGATGCGGTGTATCGCTTCCTCAATCATGCCGGCTTTGCCTGGCGTCGCTTTCTGACATCACTCAGTGTCGCCACGGTACGGAAGGTCAGCACTCTTACGTCTGTCGACCGGGACACCGTCTTCATCGTTGACGATTCGATGTTCGAACGCAATCGCAGCAAGGCTGTTGAGTTGCTCGCCCGATTCAAAGATCATGCCACCGGCGCTTATTACAAAGGATTTCGTATGCTCACCATGGGCTGGTCCGACGGGCATACCTTCTTGCCGCTCGACTTCGCGCTGCTCAGTTCAAGCAAGTCTGCCATCAACGGCATGAGCGAGAACATCGACAAACGATCGCACGGCTACAAGCGCCGTCAGGAATCGCTCCGATCGGCTCCGCAGGTCATTGCGTCCATGCTGGATCGCGCTTTGGCAGCAGGGCGACCGCCTCCTACGTCTTGATGGACAGCTGGTTTACGCATGCGCCTCTCATTGGCGAAGTCATTGCCCGCGGGCTCGACGTGATCGGCATGGTCAAGAATGACAATAAGCGTTTCCTGGTTCAAGGCCGGAAGCTGTCGCTCAAAGAACTGTACGCGGCAGCGTTTCCTGTGGTGAGCAACAAGCGTGGCATTCTCCGCTGCATTCGAACCGAGCTTGCCCCAGACATTCCGGTTCGCGTGGTGTTCGTTCGTCATCGTACGAAGAAGAATGAATGGCTCGCTATTTTGACGACAGACCTTTCCCTTTCCGTAGAGGACGTGATCCGCATCTACGCGATTCGCTGGGACATTGAGGTCTTCTTCAAGTGCACCAAATCACTGCTTCGTTTGCAAAAAGAGTTTCAAGGCCGCTCCTATGATTTGCTGATCAGCCATACGACGCTTGTGTTTTCGCGCTACATCCTGCTGGCTTGGCAGCATCGGCAAAGCACCGATGCGCGCTCCTTCGGAGGCTTGTTTTATTTGCTATGCGACGAAGTCGGTACGCTCGATTGGGCGGTTGCCTTACAACAATTGCTCGATCTCATCAACGAAATTGCCACGAAGGCCGGCAAAAAGCTTTCGGCTCTGATACAGCGTCAACTCCAGCAATGGATTGCCGTTTTGCCCAGTTACATCAAGGCTTGTTTGCCGATTTCATGCTGCGAAAGTTGAGTTAGTGATTTATCTTTCGTGCTTTTCGACTAAAACCGGATACATTATTTTAGAAAGCTTGTTGCGCTTCATCGAGCGGCAGGCTTTTCGTATTATCAGGTCAACCAGTCTTTTCTGGTTGGCCTTTCTTTATGGTCGTTTTACGATGGCGGTAGCCGGGAGAACGTCAGGCTTTTAGGGGCAAAAGTGGACCTCGCCGAAAAAACTGTTCTCCCACTATCCCCAATGACCATGTTTGAGCTGGTAGAGGCGTAGACCTCGCATCACAAGCGAAGCTATGGGTTTGGAACCATCGTGGGAGTGCCGGCAAATAATTAATGGAGGTTGCTATGGAGCCAGTTGTAGGTGTAGATGTAGCAAAGGGATCAAGTGTTGTACAAGCGTTCCTGAGACGAAACGAGCCTTACGGGAAATTGGAGAGTATCCCGCATGAGGAATGCGGGTTTGAACGTTTAGGGGAGCTTCTTGCTGGGCTGCAGACAGTCACAAAGACCGATCCAATCGTTGTGCTTGAAGCGACAGGCCACTATCACCGTGGACTTGCGGCTTATCTAGAGCGTAGTGGATGGACGTATTTCATCGTCAATCCATTACAGTCGAAACGGGCGAAAGGGACACAGTTACGTAAGGTGAAAACGGACGCTGCGGATGCCTGGCATTTGGCGGATATGTATTACCGAGGAGATGTTACTGCACACCGTATATGGGATGAGACGTACACGGAGCTTCAACACGTAACCAGACAGCATGAATTTGTAACGGGGATGTTCATACAAGCAAAATTGAATACGAGAGCTCTGTTAGATCAGGTTTTTCCGGCCTACGAAAAGGTTTTTCGTGATCTGTTCTCTGTCACATCCCTAAAGGTGCTGGCCCGTTGTCTGGAGGGCAATTTCGAGAATAATGTGGAAGCAATTCGGGAAGACACGGGGAAGTCCCACTCTAGGCGGTGGGCTGAAGAAAAAGCGGAGCGACTAGGGGAAGTTCTGCTTCACTGGCGCGACCAACCAAGAAGTCGTTCCCAAACCGTTACTTTGAGCGGAATGGTCTCATTACTGCTTGCGTTCTCCGAGCAACTAAGCGAATTAGAGAAGCAAATGAACGAGATTGCAGCGGCTCTTCCAGAAGTGGAACTGGTGAAAAGCATACCAGGCATAGGGGATAAACTTGCCGCCGCAATCGTTGCTGAAATCGGCGACGCAAGACAATTTAAAGACGCAAATCAACTTGTCGCTTTCGCCGGCTTGGACCCGGGAATATTCAGCTCGGGGAAATTTACGGCTACGAGTTCGCGAATTACAAAACGCGGATCCAAGAGGCTTCGTCGTGCTTTGTATTTAGCAGTACAGTGCGGTATTCGTGGAAGTATTAACGCTAAGATACGTAATTATTATGACAGGAAAAGAATAGAGGGCAAGCCTTACAAGGTGGTCGTGATCGCTTGCGCCAACAAGCTTCTCCATCACATCTTTGCCATCCTTAGCAAGAGCCAGCCCTACAGCACATAAACCCATATTTACCCATAATCCTTCCGCCAAGAAGGATTATTTGCTATGCAATAAATTCAGTGTACCACAATCTCTTTGAAATCCAAGCTGAAAAGCTTGACAAACATTAGCTGGTTTTGTTGTTTGGGAAATTACGACTTCGATGCGCAGCATTTCACAGGTCGAATATAGCCCCACTATTAAATTGATAAATTACAGACGAAATGGACTCCGACTTCGGGGTCCTTTTCGCATTTCCGGAGGAATGAACATGATGTATGCCATCCCAAGCGGCGGCGGATGCTTTTGCCCGATTCTACCGCCTTTTTGTTACGGAACTAGCCCGACCGAGGAGGGAGAAACCGTGCCAACATTGGAGTTGATATCCAAAGAGAAGAACGCATTTGGCGACATGTATTATTACATTCGTGATTCGAACGGGGTGACCAGTCAAGTTTATGAAGGCGATTTAGACGCATTCATGAAAAAGAATGGCGCTACGGAGTTGAAGGAAAGCAGAGCTTATCTGTATCCCAAAAAGCGGGGTAAGGCACGATGAACGGGAGAGGAGCTACGGCAATGAGTTATGTAAGCAGGGATCAGATCGAACGTGCGAAAAGTCTGGATTTACTCACGTATTTGCAAATGTGGGAGCCCGCAGAACTGGTACGTTGCTCTCGCAATGTCTATACTACCCGGACACACGACAGTTTGAAAATTTCCAACGGTAAATGGTACTGGTGGTCAAGGGGGATCGGCGGACGCTCGGCGCTGGACTATTTGATCAAAGTGCGGGGTTTGTCTTTTTCCGATGCGGTACTGCAAATCGAAGGAGCTGATTCGGGTAGCGCACCTACATTTACGCAATCTTTGCAACAACGCTTTTCTCCTGCGCGGTTTGAGCTTCCCGAACCGAATCATACATCGCATCGCGTCATGGCCTATCTCAGCAAACGCGGTATCCATCGCACGTTGATAGACTACTGTCTCGAAACGGGGCGATTGTATGAAAGTAGACGCAACCACAATGCGGTATTCGTCGGTTTTGACCAGGAAGGGACGCCGCGCTATGCGGCGATACGAGGTACGACAAGTACCCGTTATATGGGGGAAGCCGCTGGGAGCGACAAGCGGTTTTCGTTTTCTATTCCGGCCTTGGGAAACGGTACGGAACTGCATCTATTTGAGAGCGCCATTGATCTTTTATCCTTCTGTACGCTGGAACATCTCGCCGACCGGGATTGGCGGCAGGCGCATAAGCTGTCGCTGGCCGGAATATATAGGCCCAAGACAGAGGGGGAAGACCCTACTCCCCCGGCTGCCCTAATGCAGTACTTGCAGTGCTTTCCCCAGGTGAATCGACTTGTCCTGCACTTGGACAATGATGATCCAGGGCGAATGGCGGCAGCCACGATACAGAGGCTCCTCTCCCCCGCCCTTCTTATATCCGATGAGCCGCCTAAGTACGGAAAGGATGTAAACAACGATTTGATGGAATCCCGAAGAAGATATGGGGAACCATCCCGATAGCGGTGGATGTCGATAGGGTCTGATATTGTGCACCAGGAAATGTGATTCTCACTGATGTGGATGGGATGTAGATAAATTGGGGGTAAGCACAGCTCATTGATTGCATAGCATGTAATAGGTATAATAAAATCAATAAACAGCTATACAAGGAGTGAGCTAGATGATAATCAAGCCTTCCGCCAGTATCCGGCAAAACTATAATGAAATCGCCGATCTATGCAAATCTTCCGGGGAACCGATTTATCTGACCAAGAACGGTGAAGGAGATCTTGTCGTGATGGACATTGAGACGTTCTCCCGTCGCGAGCGGATGTTAAAGCTGCGCGAAGAACTGCTCGCTGTTCAAGAGGATCGTTTGGTGGGCCGAGTTGGTGTGACGCCGGATGAACTGGACACTTACCTAGAGGGCATTATTGACGAGGTTCAGCATGGAAAAGATGCCCCGTTATAAGATCATCGTTTCCGATCGCGCACGCCAGATGCTGGCGGCTCATGTGCGATTTCTTGCGGAGAACAGTCCTGATGCGGCGCGAAAAACGAAGAACGAATTGCTGCATGCGATACGTTCCTTAGTGCAAATGCCGGAACGCTATCCTTTTCTGGAAGCGGAATTTATCCCGTCAAACAAGTATCACAAGATGTTCGTGGAAAAATGGTATCTGGTGTTGTATCAAATTCAGGATGAAATCGTGTATGTCGATTTCATTGTAGACTGCCGCCAGGATTACCGTTGGTTGGTAAGATAACAAAAATGTTCTGAGGAAGACGCTGAGTGGATCGGCGTCTTTTTGTTGTTTCGGGGGTCCCCTCTTTTTCCCGGCAGGTGCCTTCAGGGCGACGCGAGACGAATGTCTCGTGTTGCAGCAAGCACTGAATTTGGTCTCCCAAATTCGCTTGTTAGGGGCAAGCCCCTAATACCCCTATCTCAACAGCACACTGTTTTATCAAGAATATAGGTTTCAACAAGGATCGGTATTTTCAGAAACGCCAGAAACCATTTAGCGTTTCATTCGGGCTATTTCCTTTGAAGAAGGAAGTGAACATATGAGAAGACGAGCGATTCGCATTCAGGTATGGGTGAACAATGATGAAAACGCAAGACTTCAGTCGAGTGCGAAAAAATCGGGACTTTCACAGGAGGGTTATATTCGATCTCTGATTAATGGCTATGTTCCGAAGGCGATGCCGCCACAAGACTATTTCGCGATGATGCGCGAGCTTCACGCCATCGGCAATAACCTTAACCAACTCGCAGCGAAGGCCCATGCGACAGGTCATCTGGATCGAGCGGCTTTTCAGCAGGAAGCAGACCACTTGCGCCGCGCCGTCCAGCAGATTCAACAAGCCGTGACCGCACCGGAACTGAGAAACGAGCTACAAGGAAATTCTAACGTACATCCACCGTAAAGGGGACAGCGCACATGGCGACAACCGCAATATGGGACGTTACCGACCGCCTCAAGCGTGTGCTGGATTACGCCACCAATCCTGATAAGACCGATCAAGCGCGTGTAGCGCATGATGATTTACAGCAGGTGCTCGCTTATACCAGCGCGGATGCCAAAACGGAAAAACAGCTTTACGTGAGCGGGATCAATTGCGATCCGCTTACCGCTTACGAGCAAATGCAGCGAACCAAACGACAATTTCAAAAGACTGATGGCATTGTGGCTTTTCACGGGTATCAGGCGTTTGCACCGGGCGAAACGACGCCGGAGGTGGCACATGCCATTGGCATCAAACTGGCGCAGGAGCTATGGGGGGAGCGCTTTGAAGTCGTTGTATCAACCCATTTGGACAAGGAGCACTTGCACAATCATTTCGTACTTAATGCGGTGTCGTTCCTGGACGGTAAACGCTACTACGATAACAAAGCCTCTTACGCGCTGATGCGGCAAACATCCGATCGACTTTGCCGGGAGCATGCCTTATCGGTCATCGAGCAGCCGGAACCGGGTAAGGCCAAGCATTACGGTGAGTGGCGAGCGGAACAGGAAAGCAAGCCGACTTGGCGCGGCTTGATACGCGAGGACATCGACGCCGCTATCGCCGCTGCCATGACGATGACGCAATTTTTCGCGATCCTTCAGAAGCAGGGTTATGAAATGAAGTCGAACGTCAAGCATTTGGCGGTACGCCCGCCGGGCAAAGAGCGGTTTGTTCGATTGCGCAGTCTTGGCGACGATTACACGGAGCATGCGATAAAAGAGCGTATTCTGCAAAACCAGTTACCGCAGCGTCAGCCACCGATGCCGTTGCCGCGGCGCAGACGAGCCGTCATCGTTCGCAGTACCCTGCATATCGGACGTAGATTTAGCGGTCTGCAAGCCTTGTATCTGCGGTACTTATTCAAGATGGGGATTCTGCCTCATTCCCGCGCGTCCCTCAAACGGACGTCTTTTTTATTGCGCGAAGACTTACGATATCTGACGGCCATCACGGAGCAAACCAAGCTGTTATGCCGTCATCGAATTTCCAATACGGATCAATTGACGGGTTATCTTGACGGGCTGCAAACGGAATTGCGACAAGGATACGGCTCCCGCAAAATGCTGTACAACCGGCTTCGCCGCTGTCAGCTTCCCGAGCAAATCGAGTCGTATAAATCGCAAATTGCCGAACTTTCCCGTCAGCTTGCGAAGCTCCGAAAGGAGGTGAGGCTTTGTACGGGCGTTCTTGCCCGATCCGACGAACTGGCAAACAAGCTGCAACGTAACGAGGAAGACCAATCGACACGAAGGGAGGCCAATGTCCATGAGCAGCGGAACGGAGGCGGCCGATCAGGTCGTCAGCATGAGTCTTCGTGGCATTGAAGTCATGGCGAAAATTTCCGGCGAAGGCGCGAAGCATCTGGCCGTTTATTTGTTCGCCGCCCTGCAAGGGCAAAAACGAACAAGAGGCCGCATTCGTTTGGAAAGCTTGCTGCGCAGCGGTAAGGAACTGAAGGTATTTGCAGTACGAAATGAAGACTTGCCGACGTTTTGCAAAGAAGCGAAGCGGTATGGTGTCCTCTATTGCGCGCTGCGTGACAAGAAAAATGTGGACGGGCTTTGCGACGTCATGGTACGGGCCGAGGATGCGTCCAAGATCAACCGAATAGTTGAACGCTTCAAGCTGGCGACCGTAGATACGGCCAGCATCAAGCAGGAGATTGTGAAATCCCGCAGCGAGAAGCAGTCGGTCGAGCGTGAAGGGGCGGCGCAACCACCGGAGCAACATGCCGGGACACCCGAAGAAGGAGCCAACGAGTCGCCAGCTTCAAATGAGGGAGCGGTAGTGAGCGAAGATTTTTTGGACGATTTGTTGGGAAAGCCCGAGCCGGCGGCGGAGGTGCAGCCGGTAAACGAGCAGCAGGGAACCGATCAACCGGCGGCCGAGGCGTGGGAGGTCGAGCGAACGGAACCGGAGCGTCCGCTTCCCCTCCCGCCGACACAGGAGGAGAGGACAACGGAACCATCCTCTCCGTCCGCGCCTACCTCCGAGCGCAGCGCGGCATACGAAAGGGTTACGATTGACCCTGAAAAGCCGAAGGAAAAAGTGTCCGTCCGCCAATTGCTGCGTGAAATTCGGGAGGAAAACCGGGCGGCAGAGAGCAGACGGCGGCAGCAGGTGCAGGAACCGTCGTTGCCTAAGCGCAGAGATCGCGGGAACTCGGCATCCGGCAGTAAAGCATCCGTTCCGATGGCCGGGAGTCAAAAGCGAGGGAAATCGAAATGAGCGAACTGGACGAGTTATTCCAGCCCCAAGTCACGACGGCCTCCGGTCAGCGTGAGCAGCCGTTCGACAAAGAAGCGTGGGCGCAAAAAAAGCAAGAACTGCGGCAGTGGACGTATGAGACGATTGATACTGCCACAGCCGCCATTGCGCAAAACGGCGAACAATTTCAGCATTATCTGGACGTACAAAGCCGTTTTGATCTCTACAGCGTCGCGAATGCGCTGCTTATTTTCGCGCAGCGCCCGGATGCCACTCGCATTGCTGATTTTGATAGCTGGAAAGAACAAGGCGTCTATATCCGTCGCAAGGAATCCGGATTTTACATCTTGGAGCCAGGCGAGGAATACAAGCGAGAAGATGGGAGTACCGCAATCAGCTACAACCCCAAGAAGATGTTCGATGTTGCGCAAACAACCGCACCGAAAAAGGAATCGCCGATCTACCCGGATGACCGCACGCGCATCAAGGCATTGATGGACCGCTCACCTGTTACGATTACGATTGGAGATGCCTTGCCTGCGGAGGTTCATGCGCTCTATCAGCCGGATACGCGAAACATCGTGATACGTCACGGGCTTGGGGCCAGTGACATTTTTCGGGCGCTCGCACAGGAGTTGGCGCATGCGGAGATTGATCGCGGCCATAACGACTACAGCCGCTCCCATTACAATTTCCAAGCTTATTGCGCTGCGTATATGCTTTGCAAAAAGTTCGGCGTCGAGACGGCTTCTTTCCGCTTCGGCCAGGTTCACGAACGGCTCAAGGAGTTGGAGCCGCAGCATATTCGCGCCGAGCTGACGGTGATGAAGGATGCGGCACACGACATTTCCCGTCGTATACACCGTATGCTGGCCCAGCAGCGACAGCAGCAACCGAATCGCAGCGATTCCATCCGCTAGTCGTGGCATGCTTTTCATTTTTCTGTTGGGAGGAGTGGCGATGAAAGAGGAAGAACGCATCCTGAGAATGGATCATTACGAGCATGGCATTGTCATCAACGCCTTGAATGCGCTCCGCAACGACTTGATCGGCCAGCAGCGGCCGACCGATCCTGTTGACGATTTACTGCTCAAAGCGATTGACGCTCCCTATCAAAAAATAAAGCGCCGGAGTCATCATGCGGCGCGCTGAAACCGCAAGGAGTAATCTTTTACTCTTTGCGGTTTTTTTTATTCCGGTCGTGTGGGCGGCGCTGCTTGCCGCCCCCGCTTTGTCAAAGGGATTACCGGCACTTCTGCTGTATCTCAGCGAGGCGATTAACAATCCCTTCCAGATTCAATGGGTCGAGGATACGCCGCGAAGCTTGTTGCTGTTCACGTTGATTTATGGGATTTCGGTCGGCATCTACTTGGCGTCCCCGCGCAACTATCGGCGGCGCGAAGAGCATGGCAGCGCACGATGGGGCAAGGCCGGACGGATAAATGCCAAGTATCGCGACAAGCAACCGGAACAAAATAAGATTCTGACGCAGCAGGTACGCATCGGCTTGGATGGCCGCAAGCATCGCCGGAACCTGAATGTTCTTGTCGTCGGCGGTTCCGGGTCCGGCAAAACGCGGTTTTACGCCAAGCCGAACGTTATGCAGGCGCATACGTCCTTTGTCGTGCTCGATCCCAAGGGCGAAATTTTGCGCGATACCGGGCATCTACTCAAGTCCGAAGGCTATGACATCAAGGTGCTGGATCTCATCAATCAACACCGTTCGCATGGCTACAATCCATTCGCCTATTTGCAAGACGACAAGGATGTTCTCAAGCTGGTCACCAATCTGATCCGCAATACGACACCGAAGGGCAGCAATACCAACGATCCCTTTTGGGAGCGATCCGAGACCGCCTTGCTGGAAGCGCTCGTGCTATACCTCCTATATGAAGCACCGCCCGAGGAGCAAAACTTCCCAATGGTCATGGAAATGATCGCGGCTGCGGAGGTGCGGGAGGAGGACGAAACGTACCAAAGCCCGCTCGATGAACTATTCGAGCGGCTGGCCATGCGCGATCCGGAACACCTTGCCGTCAAGCAGTACAACATTTTCAAGCTGGCGGCGGGCAAGACGGCCAAGTCCATTTTAATTGGCCTCGGCGTTCGATTGGAGAAGTTCAATTTGCATACGATTGCGGGGATGAGCATGGTCGACGAAATGGAATTGCCCGTTATGGGGGAGAAGAAGACGGCGATGTTTGCCGTCATTCCCGATAACGACAGCAGCTTCAACTTCATTGTCGGCATGCTCTACACGCAGCTTTTTCAATGCTTGATGTACGAGGCGGACTATCGGCATGGCGGACGCCTGCCGGTTCATGTTCACTTTGTCATGGACGAGTTCGCCAATGTAGCGCTTCCCGACGAATTTGACAAGCTGCTCTCCACGATGCGCAGCCGGGAAATTTCCGTTTCTATCATTTTGCAAAATTTAGCGCAACTCAAGGCGCTGTACAAGGATGCGTGGGAATCGATTGTGGGCAACTGCGACGAATTTTTGTACTTGGGCGGCAACGAACAGTCTACCCACAAATACGTCTCGGAGCTGCTTGGCAAGGAAACGATTGATACCAATACCTACGGCCAGAGTAAGGGGAGAAACGGCAGCTACTCGATCAACTACCAGCAATCAGGCCGCGAATTGCTCACACCAGACGAGGTGAGGTTGCTGGATAACCGCTTTTGCCTGCTCTTTATCCGTGGCGAACATCCAGTCCAGGACGACAAATATGATTTGCTCAGGCATCCTCATGTCTCGCTCACGACGGATGGTAACGGTCTTCCCTATCAGCATGGCGGCACGGAACACGCTTTGGACTGGCAATCCGTGTTCCTTCATGCAGACGGGGATTATGAACTTCTTTCGGAAGAAGAAGTAGAGTCGCTATTTTTACGAAGGGAATGATGAACTTGAAAATGAAAACGAAACGGCTGCTGGCCCTGTACATCGTGCTGATCTTAACGGGAACTGTATTCGTCTCCACTGCTTATGCAGAGGGCGATCCGATGACGACAGTCAACAACCTGTCTACTTTTATCTTCGGTTTAATCCGTGCGATTGGCATGATTATTCTCGGTTTCGGCATTGTTCAAATTGGATTGTCGCTAAAATCCCATGACCCTTCTCAGCGCGCAAACGGGTTTCTGACGCTCGCCGGAGGGGTCATTATTACGTTTACGAAGGAAATTCTTACCCTGATTGCCGGATGAGCCTGAAGCTTTGCATGAAGGGGGGCGGACGTTTCGTCTGTTCCCCGTTTACGGAAGGGGTGAGCATGTGTCAAAAAACAGTTGGGTGATCGACAACCTCGAAAATGCCTTGGATACCTGGAACGATAAGATGAATGAAATCTGGAGCCTCGTTACGCAATCGCCAGCGGATTTTAAGGGTGGGGGCGTTTGGCGTGTCATCACAGATATTCACGGTGCGTTGCAGGCGACGGGACTGGCGCTTCTGGTCTTGTTTTTTGTGATTGGCGTGGTGAAGTCGACCGGCAGTTTTGCGGAAGTGAAAAGGCCGGAGATGGCCGTCAAGCTGTTTATCCGCTTTGTGCTCGCCAAGGCGGTCGTAACCTATGGTCTGGAGTTGATGATGGCTCTCTTTACGATTGTACAGGGGATCATCTCAACGATGATGGGACGCTCCGGGTTTGGAACGACAGAGGCTATGGCCTTGCCGGATACGGTAGCGCAAGCGATTGAAGACGTTGGCTTCTGGCAAAGCATTCCGCTGTGGATCGTCACCATTCTCGGCAGTTTGTTCATTACGGTGCTATCCTTTGTGATGATCCTTTCGGTGTACGGGCGCTTTTTCCGTATCTATTTGTATACGGCAATAGCCCCCGTTCCGCTGTCCGCATTTGCGGGGGAGCCAAGCCAAAATATCGGCAAGTCGTTCCTGAAAGGATACGCGGCAGCGTGTCTGGAAGGCGCGATTATTGTACTGGCGTGTATCATTTATTCCGCCTTTGCTACCGCTCCTCCAGCCGTCGATTCTAGTGCGGGCGCGGTTACGATGGTGTGGACGTATATCGGGGAACTCATTTTCAACATGCTCGTTCTTGTCGGTACGGTGAAGATGGCAGATCGTATCGTGCGCGAAATGATGGGACTGTAATCACCTTGTGAATGATGGGAGTTATCGGATTGCGGTCAAAAATAGCTTCAATAGCGCCAGAGCATCCTTGCGCTGCTTCTCTGTGCATTGATTGAGCGCAGCCATAATCAATGCCGTTTCATCGTAAGGTGTGGCGCTCTCCTCTTGACCCAGGAGCAATTCATTAGGAGAAAGCTTGAGCAAATTGCAAATACTGAACATCGTTTCAATGGACATCCCGGCTTTACCTCGTTCAATATCGGCGCAAAATCTTGGGACCCGTCCAACTCGTTCAGCCAGTTGTTCACGAGAAATTTCCAATGCCTCTCGTTGCTTCCGAATGCGTTGCCCCACCTTCTTTTTATCGTAACCAATCATCAAGCGTCACCTCTTTACAGGGGTTGAGTTTATAACTCCCATTATGGAGGAGTACACAATTGACATAAATGAGATTAAAACTTACCATCGAAGTAGTCTTCTAACATACACCGTGTTTCATTCAAAAATGTCGGCTCTCACAATAAAAACGGGAGGATGGATAAATGAACGAATTGTTAAGAGAGCTGGAAGAGGAGCGGCGAAAGCTGAATTCGCTTGGTGAACAGTTAATAAAGCAATCCATTTCTTTATCCGGCCATCAAGCATTTCAAGAGCAAAGTCAGAAGGTCGATCAGCTAGTAGCCTGCTATCATCACATGAAAGCCAAGCAGAAGCAGCGGGTAAGGTAAAAGAGTTGTGGGGGGAAGCAGGTAATGGAAATTCCACCGTGGTTTCGAACAGCTATTCAAGGTCGATTGGACTACGTTTCTGCACGATTCGAGCATCATCCTGATCTCAAGCGTGTTCGTGCTGAAGAAAAGAAGGCTTTTCAAGTCTTGTTTGTTGGTATGGATATTGGTCGTATGCCTGAATTTGAAGCTTGGGAGGACAGACATCATTTTAAACAATCGATTATCAATGAGTGGTTATATTTGCAAGGGATGAAGGATGGCTTTCAGCTTGCTGTGGAACTATTGAGCAATCCTGTGCCATTTGATGACGACACACTGTTCAAACCTGAAAGCAACGAGCCTGAGGCGTAGACTGCTCATCCGGGAGGGATAAAAGTGGAAGTGAAAATCAACCGGGAAATCCGGGATTATACGGAAAGCTTGTTCTTCGGACTGTCCTTGCGGCAGTTCTTTTTTTCTGTTCTGGCGGTCGCAGCGGCAATTGGACTGTATTTCGGGCTGCGCAGTCATTTCGGACTGGAAACGCTCAGTTGGATGTGCATATTGGGGGCAGCTCCCTGCGCCGCGCTCGGATTTATCTGCTATCACGGTATGACGGCGGAGCAACTATTGTGGGCGTATGTGAAGTCGGAGTTTCTGATGCCAAGACGGCTTGTCTTCCGCTCGACCAACATATACTACGAAGCGCTGAAAGGAAGCCTGCACAAGTGTGAGCAAGAAAGGATGAAGCGCAATGATTAAGACGCTCAGGCGCACCATGAAGCAGGACAAGGAACGGTCTGTTATTCCCAAAAGCGTACAACAAGCGATCCCGATCCGCGCCATCTGGCCGGACGGGATTTTTGCTGTCGGCAACAAATTCTCGAAGTCGTTCCGTTTCGCGGACATCAACTACGCTGTCGCATCGAGAGAGGACAAGGAGACGATGTTCCTTTCCTACTCCGAATTGCTTAATTCTTTTGACAGCGGCGCGACGACGAAGATTACGATTCACAATCGGCGGCTGAATCAGGCAGATGTGGAACGTTCCATTCTTATTCCGCTCCAGCACGACGGGCTGGATGTGTATCGGCAGGAGTACAACGACATGTTGCTTGGCAAAGCGACGGATGGCAACACCAATGGGACGATTCAAGAGAAATACATCACCATCTCCGTGGTTAAAAAGAACGTGGATGAAGCTCGCCATTACTTCGCGCGGGTCGGCACGGAGTTGACGGCGCATTTCTCTCGTCTCGGCTCGAAATGTACCGAGCTTGATGCGACTGACCGCCTGCGCATTCTGCATGACTTCTTCCGGATTGGCGAGGAAGCCGATTTTCGCTTCGACATGCAGGAGATGATGCGCAAGGGACACGATTTCAAAGATTACATTTGCCCGGACACCTTCGAGTTTGCCAAAGATCATTTTCGGATGGGCGAATACTACGGTCGGGTCATCTTTCTGCGTGATTACGCCAGCTACATCAAGGACAGCATGGTAGCCGAACTGTGCGACTTGAACCGCAACTTGCTGCTGTCGCTCGATGTGATCCCGATTCCGACCGACGAAGCTGTCCGTGAAGTGGAGAATCGACTGCTCGGCGTGGAAACGAACATTACGAATTGGCAGCGACGGCAAAATCGCAACAACAACTTTTCTGCTGTCATCCCTTACGACATGGAGCAGCAGCGCAAAGAGAGCAAGGAATTTCTTAGCGACCTGACCACACGCGACCAGCGGATGATGTTTGGACTACTTACGATGGTGCATGTCGCGGACAGCAAAGAACAACTCGATAGCGATACGGAGACATTGCTCACTACGGCCCGCAAGCATTTGTGCCAGTTTTCCACGCTCTCCTATCAGCAAATGGACGGTTTGAACACGGTGCTGCCGTATGGGCTGCGAAAGGTTCATGCTTTGCGGACGCTCACGACTGAAAGTACGGCTGTCTTTATCCCGTTTCGAGCGCAGGAGATCATGCATCCAGACGGCATTTATTACGGCCAAAACGTCATCAGCAAAAATATGATCGTCGCCAATCGAAAGCAACTGCTTAATGGAAACAGTTTTATCCTTGGCGTATCCGGTTCCGGTAAAAGCTTCGCCGCGAAACGGGAAATCGTCAACCAGATATTGGCGAGCGATGACGACATTATTCTGATTGACCCGGAGCGGGAGTATTCCGCTCTGGTAAATGCGCTGGGTGGCGAGACGATTCATATATCTGCTACTTCGTCGAACCATATCAATGCAATGGATATGAACCGGGATTATGGCGACGGAGCCAATCCGATCATTCTTAAATCGGAATTCGTCCAGTCGTTGTGCGAGCAGTTGATCGGAGGACATCAACTTGGAGCCAAGGAGAAGTCGCTCATCGATCGCTGTACCGCCGCTGTGTACCGCAAGTATTTGCGGAGCAACTATAAGGGACAGCCGCCGACATTGCAGGATTTTCGCGCGGAGCTGCTCAAGCAAGCAGAACCGGAGGCGCAGGACATCGCGCTGGCCATTGAATTATTTACTTCCGGTAGTCTGAATACGTTCGCCCAATCGACCAACGTCAACGTCCACAATCGGCTGATTTGCTACGATATTCTCGACTTGGGCAAGCAGCTTCTTCCCATCGGCATGCTGGTCGTACTCGACAACATCTTGAATCGGATTACGCAAAATCGCGCCAGAGGCAAGAATACGTTTATCTTTATTGATGAAATCTACCTTCTGTTCCAGCACGAATATAGCGCCAACTTTCTTTTCACGCTCTGGAAGCGTGTCCGAAAGTATGGCGCTTTTTGCACAGGGATTACGCAAAATGTGGACGATCTGCTGCAAAGCCATACAGCCCGCACCATGCTCGCAAACAGTGAATTCATCGTCATGCTGAATCAGGCAAGCACCGACCGGATGGAGCTTGCCGAGTTGCTCAACATTTCGGATCTGCAACTGTCTTACATTACGAATGTTGACGCCGGGAATGGTCTGATGAAGGTCGGCAGCTCCCTCGTACCGTTTACCGACAAGTTCCCGCGGCACACGAAACTGTATGGCCTAATGACAACGAAGCCCGGAGAGTAATGGATAAACAGCAGTAGGCGGCTGATCGCAAACAGGATCAGCCGCTTAAGCACTAATATACATCTCTCATGGACTCTTCACCAGTAAATCTTGGCTGTTAGGAAACTTACAATGTTCTGCCGAGCATTCGCATTCCATAGTTTCTGTCACTTCTTTACAAAACATTAATGGGTAGTTTATCCAATTCATCATTTCAAATTGCATGCTTTTTGATACATATTTTTTTGCTCTGTTTATACGTATCAAAATGTATCGGGTATCGGCAAAAGACCAAAATCCGGAACGGCAGCTCGTCAAGTTCCGGGAGCTGGGCGTTGATGAAAGATACATATTTGTTGACAAGCAGAGCGGCAAGGATTTTGAGCGGCCGCGCTATCAGGCAATGCGTCTGATGATTAGAGAGGGCGACCTGGTTTACCTGGATGCGCTGGATCGGCTGGGCCGAGATTACGACGGCATAATTGCCGAATGGAAAGCCATTACACGAGAGATCGGCGCAGACATCGTATGTCTGGATAACGAAACGCTGTTCGATTCCAAAAAGTTCAAACAAATGGGTGATTTCGGCAAAGTCATGGAGGACCAGTTTTTAAGCCTGCTGGCATATGTGGCCGAGCAGGAACGGAAAAAGAATCGGCAGCGGCAGGCGGAAGGGATCGAAGTTGCCCGAGCGGATGGCGTAACGTTCGGGAGGCCAAGGCAGGAAATTGACGATAAGTTTATCCGGACATACCGGGAATGGAGAGCAGGGCAAATCACGGCAACCGAGGCTATGCGAAGAATTGGTATGAAAAAACCGACGTTTTACCGGCGGGTGAGGGAGTATGAGGGAGCAAATGGACAGAACAAGCAATCGCCCGTTGCTTCAAAGGACGATGCAGAGAATGGGAATCAGGGGATGGCTTGAAGCCATCCCCTGGTCATTATTCCGGTTTATTCCCTGCATTCGGGTCTGCAACAAAATTTGTCTTATAGTCTGTATATTTCAGCTCCGTTACCATGCCGGCAGAAGCATGATGCAGATCATGACAATGGAACATCCAGTTCCCTTCATTATTTGCTTCGAATGCGACAACGTATTCTTCGCCCGGCTTCAAATTCAACGTATCCTTTATGATTGGAGATCCTTCAAGCGGTTTCCCGTTCTTGCTTAGCACTTGAAAGAAGTGACCGTGCAAGTGCATCGGATGGTCGTCAGTTTTCGAGTTATTGACAAGGCGAACCTTGACGGTATCTCCTTTTTTGACGTTTATCGGTTCGGTTTCCGGAAACGTTTTTCTGTTTATGGTGTAGACCATTTCGCCGTTTTTCATTTCGGTGTTCAAATTCATCGTGTATTCCAAATTATACTTCTGATCTAACTTAAAGTTGGCTTTGCCCACTTGGCCGTAACGGCTCATATCGACAGCCGTCAGCTTCTCTGCTTCATTCGCTTTGTCGGAACCGGCGGGAGCTCCTTCATAAGCAATCGTGGCTTTCATCCCTTTAACAGCAGCTTTGTCGCCGTGGTCCTCGATCAACCATTGGCCCGGATTGCTGGCGACAAATTCAATATCGTAACGCTCTCCTGGAGCAATACTTACGACATTATCATTCAGGATACCTGGATTGTTTATAGGTTGTCCGTCGGTAGCAATAACTTTGAATTCATGTCCGTGCAAATGAATTTGATGAGACAGAAAGCCCGCATTAATCAAACGGATTCGAACTTTATCTCCTTCCTTAACAGGGAGCTGATCTACCAGCGAACCGGATTTTCCATTTATGGTATACAGATCGTACATGCTCATATCGTGTCCCATATTCATGGAACTATTATCGGTATTGGTCGACGCTTTGTTTTCGTTCCCCATATTCATCGTACTGTGATCCATGCCCGACAAATTGCCAGACATGTTCATGCTGGATTTATTGTCTTTGCCATCCGAACTGCCCATATTCATTTTGCTATGATCCATTTCCGACATGTTGCCTCCGGACATATTCATGCCGGACATTTCTCCGGAGCTCATCCATTCATCGAGGACAAGTGTATAATCACGGTCAACGTCGGTACCTTCTTTCGGTTCAACGATGAATGCCCCATATAATCCGCGATCCAATTGATTCACACTATCCTGATGGGAGTGGTACCAATAGGTGCCAGGGACATCTGCTTTAAACTCGTACGTAAACGACTGACCTGGTTGAACGGCATTTTGCGTTACGCCCGGAATGCCGTCCATAGCGTTGGGTACAGGAACGCCGTGCCAGTGAATGGTGACTGGCTCGGGCAACTGATTTTTCAGATTGACTTTTATCGTATCTCCTTGCTTAACCCGAATTTGTGGACCAGGAACGGAATTGTTGAATGTCCAAACCGGCAACGTTTTTCCAGGAGCAATTTCCTGATTGCTTTGGGAGGCAGTCAAATTAAATTCTTTTCCTGTTAATACAACGGACTTTTCTGTTTGAGTATTTGTCGTCTTCGCAGTCTCCTTTGTTCCCTCCATATTCATTTTCGAGTGATCCATTCCGCTCATCGAACCGGAACAACCAGCCAATACAACAGATAAAGCTCCGACTGCAATTATACTTTTGAGCTTCCAGCTAAGCTTCATTCATATTCATTCCTTTCTGTATCTGAACTTCCTATAGATCAATCATAGCCGAAGCCTATGTAGAACTTTTGAAGAAGCGAGAAGGAGTTCGCAGAGACAGGTTTATTTCTTTATACTTCAGTACACCGATTTGTGAAGGTAGGCATAAGCTGATAAAAAGATACGCGAGGCTTGCTCCTCATTCCATGTGGTCCTTTGAATCAATGGATTTACAAGGAAGGACCTTAAACTTGGGGGAAACGGCACTTCTTCAGGATGAAGTTTATCCGTTTACCTGGAATTTGCAAAAAAACGGAATCATGTTATCCACCTTGCATAATCACTGGTTAATGAACAATCCAAATCTAGTTTATGCGCATTATACTTCTGTTGAAGAGACGCTTTCTTTTGCAAGGAAGGTGGCAGAAGGCTACAAGGTGTTGCAGTAATTTGATAATTAATGTTCGGAATTAGGAAGATAACGTTTTCCCGGGCGCGTGAAGGAGTAGTCAGTCTTAAAAACATAGTGTTCGGAATTTTGAAGGCCGGCGAAGATATATAATTGCGAAGAGGCAACTCCTACGTTAGGGGCTGTCTTTTTTCAATTTGCGTGAACAAAAATCGCTTACAAAATCTTCTTGACAAATAGGGTAGGGGGCTATACTATTTTATCGAAGGTGGTCAGTGCACTGACCAAACCAATTCAAAATTTCAGCAAGGAGGAAATCAAAATGTCAACGCAAGCAAATGTAATTGCAGCGCCGGATGCACGAAGATGGAGAGCCTTATTTTTGCTTTGTCTCGCACAATTCATGGTGATTATGGATACATCCATTATCGGGGTGGCGCTTCCGGCTATAAAGGAAGCGCTCGGCTATTCTCAAGATAACCTGCAGTGGATATTCAACGCATATGTTATATTCCTGGGGGGCCTTATGCTCCTTGGCGGACGCCTATCTGATCTGTTTGGCCAGCGAAGAATGTTTATGCTGGGCTTTCTCATTCTTTCCATGGCGTCTTTGCTGGCCGGTCTTGCCTGGTCGGAGGCAGCGATGAATACCGGTAGAGCCCTGCAGGGGCTAGGATCGGCGTTCATTTTGCCAGCCGCGCTGACGATTGTGATGATTTTATTCAGTCATAACCCGAAAGAACTGAATAAGGCGCTCGGTTTTTGGGGAGCCTCAGCGGCAGCTGGTGGTACGGCGGGAGTGTTTCTTGGCGGTGTCATTACCGAGTGGCTCAGCTGGAACTGGACATTCCTCATCAATATCCCGGTAGGGATATTCGCATTGATTTATAGCATGAGGGTTCTTCCAGCCGGAGTTCGTCAGAAGGGGAGCGTTGATGTTATCGGCGCGCTGGCGATCACAGCGGCGCTTGTGCTCGCTGTTTATGCTATTGTTACGGCGGAGCAAGTTGGCTGGGGATCCGTTCAGACGATTACCTTGCTTCTTATTGCCGCATTGCTGTTATTCGTATTCTTTGTGATTCAAAAAGTAAAGAGAGAGCCCCTTATACCGCTTGGCATATTTGCCGCGCCGAACTTACTTGTCGGCAACATTGCTTTTGGCCTGCTGGCGGGTGCGTGGATTCCGTTATGGTTTTTCTTGAATTTGTATTTGCAGCAAGTATTGCGGTTCTCAGCATTTGCTGGCGGCGTAGCTCTTGTCCCGATGACGGTTCTAGTCATGGTTGTCATGATCGGATTAACGGGGCGTTTAGTCGGACGATTTGGTTTTAAAAGCATTCTGGTTATCGGGCTTCTTGTTCTGGCAGGCTCTCTGTTCCTGTTAGCTGGCTATACGCCGATCAACGGGAACTTTGTGGCCAATGTGCTTCCGGCATCTTTGCTGGGCGCACTGGGAATGGCGCTTGCCTTCATCCCCGGCACTATTGCTTCGATGTCAGGGGCGAAGCCAGAAGAAACGGGCCTCGCATCAGGGATCGCCAATACAAGCTATCAGATCGGTTCTGCGATTGGTCTTGCCATCATGTCTGCGGTGGCAGCCTCCTGGACAGGCGGGCAGCTTGAGCAAGGGGCAGAGCAAATTGCCGCACTGAATACCGGCTTCCATGCGGCGTTTATCGGCGCGGCAATAGCCGCAGTCGCAGGCGCGTTCATTGCGCTACTTTTCTTACGGAAACCGAAGCAATAAGAATTTGACGATGACGATTCAGCTTCGGCTGGGTCGTTTTTTGTTTTCTTTGTATAGGGTAGGGGGACTATGGTACAATAGTGAGAGAAAGGAGTGATTTGGATGGAGCAACTTACGCAAGATGATGCCCAGACGCCTACCCACGATTCATGCTGCACGAACGGACGGCAAAGTCACCATTCTGAAAAGACGAAAAACAATTTGATAAGCCGCCTCAACAGAATCGAAGGTCAGGTTCGGGGGCTTAAAGGTTTGATTGAGAAGGATACTTACTGCGACGATGTGCTAAATCAAATTTCATCGGTCCAGTCCGCATTGAACGGTGTAGGAAAACTTCTTTTGGAGCACCATATGAAGAGTTGTGTGATCGAACGTATTCAAGATGGAGAGAACGAAGTGATCGACGAGCTCCTAGTCACCATTAATAAGCTTATGAAATAAGGAATGGCCTGGGATTCGTGAGAATCCCTTTTGTTTGGATTCAAAAATAGGGTTGGGGGGTAATGTAAAATAAGTGTTGACACATATAGTATAGGGGGGTATACTATAAATCAAGGAGGTGCTGACGATGGACGTTATGGAAGTGAAGGCTGAAGAAGCATGCTGTTCGTCCGAAGATGGCCGAAGAAGTCACCATTCACTTGCCGTAAAGTCGGACCTGACCGTTCGCCTAAATCGTATTGAAGGGCAAATTCGCGGTGTGAAAGGCCTCATTGATAAAGACACTTATTGCGATCAGGTGTTAAATCAGATCGCCGCCATCCAAGCTGCACTAAACGGCGTGCGAAAAGTTCTTTTAACAGGACACCTTAAAGAGTGTGTGGTGGAGCGCATCCAACAAGGCGATGCCGAAGTCGTAGATGAGCTGCTGCAGACCATTCAAAAGCTGATGAAATAAAAACCAATAAACAGTCAAAGGAGAATGAATCCATGAAAAATGTAACGTTGAAAGTTGAAGGTATGTCTTGCGGACACTGTGTCAATTCGATTGAAGGGGCTTTGAAAACAATTGGGGCAAGCGGCAAAGTCGATCTCTCGGGAGGAACGGTAGCTGTAGCGTACGATGAAAGCCAACTGACGATAACTGCCATTAAGGAAGCTATTGAAGAACAAGGATACGACGTAGTGTAACGAATCGGAAAAGAAACGAGGTGTTCGTGATGGAAGCAGTCAGGCTGGAAACGGAGCAAACGTCCCTGCAATTAACCGGTATGACATGCGCCGCTTGCGCAAACCGGATTGAGAAGGGACTCAATAATCTCGAAGGCGTGACGGAAGCGAACGTGAACTTTGCCCTGGAACGGGCGACGGTTACGTACGATCCGAAAAAAGTAAATGTCGCGCAAATGGAACAAAGCATTCAAAAACTCGGCTACGGTACGGCAAAAGAAGTCGTTGATTTCAAACTGGAAGGCATGACCTGCGCGGCTTGCGCGAATAAGATTGAGAAAGGCCTTGGAAAATTGCCCGGCGTCACGAACGCTTCCGTTAACTTCGCGATGGAAACCGCTCGGGTCGAGTACAACGCGGCCGATGTATCTATCTCCGATATGCAGCAACGCGTGGAAAAGCTGGGCTATAAAGCGATACCGAAGCAAGACGAAGCCAATCCTTCGGAGCATCGCGAGAAAGCCATTTCACAACAAAAGCGCAAACTGCTCATCTCCGCCGTTCTTTCGCTGCCGCTGCTCTGGTCCATGGTCAGCCACTTTTCGTTCTTATCCTGGATCTGGATGCCGGAGCTCTTCATGAATCCGTGGTTTCAATTGGCGTTGGCTACACCAGTTCAATTTTACATTGGCAAACAGTTCTATGTGGGCGCGTTCAAAGCGCTCCGGAATAAGAGCGCCAATATGGACGTACTCGTCTCGCTCGGAACGTCAGCTGCATACTTTTACAGCTTATACTTAACAATTGAATGGGCCTCAATGGGCAGCATGGCGCATCACGGTCCATCGATGTACTACGAAACGAGCGCGGTCCTCATCACTCTCGTTATTCTCGGGAAGCTGTTCGAGTCGCTGGCTAAAGGCCGTACATCTGAAGCGATCAAGACGTTGATGGGCCTTCAGGCGAAAACGGCTCTCGTTGTTCGGGACGGGCAGGAAATGACGATTCCGGTCGAAGACGTACTCGTCGGCAATATCGTGGTGGTGAAACCGGGGGAGAAGATCCCGGTGGATGGGGAAGTGCTGGAAGGAAGTTCGTCGGTCGATGAATCGATGCTGACCGGCGAAAGTATCCCGGTCGAGAAAAAAGCCGGAGACAGCGTGATCGGTGCTACCGTCAACAAAAACGGCAGATTGAGATTGAAAGCGACCAAAGTCGGCAAGGAAACCGCGCTTGCCCAAATCATTAAGGTCGTGGAAGAAGCGCAAGGCTCGAAAGCGCCGATTCAACGGGTAGCGGATGTCATTTCCGGAATCTTCGTGCCGATCGTCGTAGGGATTGCGGTTGCCGCATTTCTGGTTTGGTACTTCTGGGTGACACCCGGCGATTTCGCAAATGCGCTGGAGAAAGGGATTGCGATCCTGGTCATCGCCTGCCCTTGCGCACTGGGGCTCGCTACACCGACATCGATTATGGCGGGCTCCGGCCGCGCCGCGGAGCTTGGCGTGCTGTTCAAAGGCGGCGAGCATCTGGAATCCACGCACAAAATCGATGCGATCATTCTCGACAAAACCGGCACCGTAACGAAGGGGAAACCGGAACTTACGGATGTTGCCGCCGCAAATATAGACGAACATGCTTTTCTCCGCTTAGTTGGCGCTGCCGAGAAGGATTCCGAGCATCCGCTTGCGGAAGCGATCGTTGCCGGAATCCGGGCTAAAGGCATCGAGCTTCCGGCAACGGAACAGTTTGAGGCGATTCCAGGGTTTGGTATTCGTGCCGTCGTTGAAGGCAAAGAGGTTCTGGCCGGTACGCGCAAGCTGATGGCGAAATATGACGTTTCGGTTGAACAGGCGCTTGATCGGATGACGCAGCTTGAAGAAGATGGAAAAACGGCGATGTTGATCGCGGTTGACGGAGCGTATGCGGGTCTCGTCGCGGTGGCCGATACGATTAAAGAAACATCGAAAGAGGCTGTAACGCGGCTGAAAGAAATGGGCATAGAGGTGATCATGATCACGGGAGACAACGAACGCACCGCACGGGCGATTGCGGGGCAAGTCGGCATCGATCATGTTCGCGCCGAAGTGCTTCCAGAAGGCAAAGCGGAAGAAGTGAAGAAGCTGCAAGCGCAGGGTAAGAAAGTGGCGATGGTCGGCGACGGCATCAATGACGCCCCCGCGCTGGCGATGGCAGATATCGGCATGGCGATCGGTACCGGTACGGACGTGGCCATGGAGGCCGCCGACGTCACCTTGATGCGCGGCGATCTGACGAGCATTCCGGATGCGATCTACATGAGCCGCAAGACGATGAGTAACATCCGCCAAAACCTCTTCTGGGCGCTCGGCTACAACACCCTCGGCATTCCGATTGCCGTGATTGGACTGCTGGCCCCTTGGGTTGCGGGCGCGGCGATGGCGCTCAGTTCCGTGTCCGTCGTCCTTAACGCCTTGCGTCTGCAGCGTGTCAAAGTACGCTCTGCATCGAACTTGTAATGAAGTGGAGTTGATATAAACCATGAAGAAGAAAATCATCCTCGTCGCTGCGGCGGTACTTGTGTTAAGCATATTGGCCGCATGCGGCAAAGCAGGGGATAAGAAACCCGCAGGCGGAAATAATCATGCCGGTCATGGAGCCATCAGCGGGCAAGAGAACGCCGAGAAGCCTGCAGGAAACGAGAAAAAGGAGGCGGGAGAGATGGATCATGGAGGCGGCCACGGCGGCCATGGCGCAGATGCGAAGCCTGCTGCGGAGAATCTTCAAGCATCATTTGCCTTCCCCGCAGGCGCCGCAAAAGCAAATGAAGAAACGGAATTGACCATTCAAGTGAAGGATAAGGACGGGAAACCGGTCAATAAATATGATGTCAATCACGAGAAATTGCTTCATCTCATTATCGTCAATCACGATTTATCGTTCTTTAACCACATTCACCCCGAGTTTAAGGGTGACGGCACATTTACGGTGAATACGTCGTTCCCGGCTGGCGGTGAGTACAAAGTGTTTGCGGATTTTATTCCGACTGGCGGGGCCAATACAACGCTCAGCGAGTGGGTGAAGGTGGAAGGCAAAGAAGGCAAGCATGCCGCGATTGCAGCTGACGCAAATCTTGTGAAAGAAGTCGATGGCAAGGAAATTGAGCTCTCTATGAGTGCCGCCAAACCGAAAGAAGACGTGACATTGACCTTCAACATTCGCGACGCGAAGACGAAGAAGGGGATCAATAATCTGCAGCCTTATTTGGGTGCGGTTGGCCATGTCGTAATTCTTTCGGAAGATGCGAATCAGTATCTTCATGTTCATCCGATCGACGAGAAAGCGACCGGGCCGGATGCGAAATTCGCGACTTCTTTTCCGCAAAGCGGCACGTTCAAAATTTGGGGACAATTTCAGCACAATGGCGAGGTGTTCACCGTCCCCTTCGTCGTCAATGTGAGATAACGGATCGAAGAGGAGAATGATCATGGGAGATAAGACGAAACTGGCGGTATCGCCTGCGATTCAAGTCGGGGGAAGCCTATTTACGCCGGATCAACTTGCCAAGATCGGTACGGTTGTCGGTTCAGACGCCAAAATTGAAATGACCTCGTTCAAGCAGCTTTACGTGGAAGTGCCTCTTGATGAGCGAGAAGCCATCCAGGAAGAACTGGAGCGTGCCGGTCTGGAAGTATATCCGGCCGGATTTGCGACCAAGAGCCTGATCGCCTGCAACTTCTGCAAAGGTGCGGAAGAAGCCGGTCTGGAGACGGCTCGCATCTTGAATCGGGCGATCGCTGGCATCGCGACGCCCACGCCGCTGAAGATTGGCTACGCAGGCTGTGCGCTGGGCACAAGTGAACCGCTGCTGAAAGATATCGCTGTCGTCAAAATGCGGGATACGTTCGATATTTACGTTGGAGGAGAACCTAAAGGCATCAAAGCTGCGACGGGGCGGTTGCTTGTCTCCGGCATAACAGAGGAACGACTTGTTCCTGTTGTATCCACGCTTATTGATTTTTATAAGCAACAAGCAAAAGGAAAAGAGAAGTTCAGCAAATTCGTGGATCGGATCACGATGGAGCAGTTGAAACAAATCGTCGCGTAAAGGAGAGAAATTCCATGTCGCAAATCGATCCGAAAGATCCGATCAAAATTTACACGATCCCGACCTGCAGCGACTGCCACTTTGCCAAGCGCTATTTCAATGAGCATCAAGTTCCCTATGTTGACTACAATTGTGAAGAAAATATCGAATATGCGAAAGAAGTTCTGGAGCTGACAGGAAAGCAGGTCGTACCGACCATCGTCATTAAAGACAAGGTATTTGTCGGTTTTGCCGAGAACTTGAATGAAATAAGCAAACTCCTTGTAGGCTAAGAACTTATAGGTGTCTCGCGCAGGCTGCTATTTGTGTCCGTGACTAAAGAGTGGTTGCCTTAATCCGAATGTTAGGAGCATTCATAAGGGGAGGTACTATCGTGGCGTCCGAGCAAAATGAAGAAAGATCAAAATCATGGGAAACCGCAGGGCAAGTAGCGGCTTGGAATCGAAGCAGTGACGATCGAGAAAGGCTTCTAGGGGAAGCGACGGAGCTTATGCTGCGGGAAGCTGGCGTTAGGGAAGGAACGCAGCTTCTGGACATAGCGGCGGGGATGGGGGACCAGACGTTCATGGCCGCCCGGATGATCGGTCCGGCAGGAAATGTTGTTGCTACCGATATCTCAGCGACCATGCTGCAGGTCCTTGCCGAGATCGCGAAACAAGAGACGCTCACTAATATTCAAACGCATGTCATGGATGCCCAGCATGTAGATTTGCGGACAGACACCTTTGATGCGGCTATATCCCGTCACGGTTTGATGTTTGTTCCAGAGCTGGGGCAAGCCTTGACGGGTATCCGAGAGGTGTTGAAAACGGGCGGTAAATTCGCGGCACTCGTATGGTCGAGTCCGGATAAGAACCCGACCTTGTCCCTGCCGATTTCTATCATTTCACGATATGCAGGCATCCCGATTATGGAAGGCGGCAAAAAACCAGGCGTGTTCTCACTTGGTAACCCCGACTTACTGGCAGAAGCCTTTCAGACAGTGGGCTTCCGGGATGTAACGGTGCAGGCTGTCCCGCATATTCACCGCTATGCTTCGGCTGTGGAGTTTAGCCGTCGTGGGCGAGAAGACGTATCCGCCGGTCCGCTGGGTGAAATCATTAAACGGCTCAGTGAGGAAGAACGCAAAAAGATGCATATGGAAATTGTTCGTGCGCTGCAGACATTCGAAGGGCCAGAAGGATTTGAAGGGCCATCGGAATCACTCCTGGTTGTGGGGATCAAATAAATGGGCTTACGCAGCTTTCCTTTGGAGAACGGAATGGAAACATGATGAAAAAAGGATTGGTTGTTCTTCTTTATGGGGTCGTGATTGCCGCCGTCATAATCTTCAAGGAATCTCTGCTTTCATGGCTCTCTCTTGGAGGCGTGGAGCGTCTTCCATGGATGATCGGGGCTGCGATCCTTCTTGCGATGATTCCGCTCGTTCCTTTTGGGATTGTAGCCGGAATCATCGGGGCCGCGTATGGGCCGGTCTGGGGCAGTTTGATCAATGTGGTCAGTTCAACCACCGCGGCAGCCTTGACCTTTTGGGCGGTTCGGTTGATTTTTCAGGAACGAGGCCGTCAGCTCATGGCTTCGGTGAAAGGAGCAGAACGGTTTATCTTCCTTCTGGAGCGTAATGCATTCTTTGCGGTCATACTGGCTCGCCTGCTACCATTCGTCCCCGCGGTAATCGTCAATATCGGTGCGGCTCTCTTCCGAATGTCCTTTGGAAGTTTTATTATGGCCACTGCGGTCGGGAAAGTACCGGTCATGGTTGTGTTTGCCTTCATGGGGAGTCAGTTGGATTCAAACTGGCCCGTTATGCTACGGACGCTGTTCATTTACATGTTCTTTCTGGTGGTTGTATACGCAGGCTATCGAGTATGGCTTCGCTGGATGGAATCCCTTTATAAAAAGGAACCGACTGATGAATACTATAGAGGAAAAGGGGACTGATTCGGGCTGATTAGGGTCGCCCTTTTGTTGTTTCTGCACGGCATCTCTGCATCTACATCAGTTCTACATAAGTCATGGGTAAAGTGATACATAGAGGCGTTATTCGCGGAGGATGGTCATGAAAACGATATTGGTCGTCGATGATGAATCGAAAATTCGGGATGTGGTTGTATCCTATTTGAAAAAAGACGGTTTTCAGACCGTTGAAGCCGAAACGGGCAGCGAGGCCATTCGGCGCGTGCAAAACGAATCGATTGATTTTGTCATCCTGGACCTTATGCTTCCGGATATGGAGGGCGAGCAGGTTTGCCAAGCGATTCGTCAAATCCATTCTGTTCCGATTTTGATGCTTACCGCCAAGGTTTCCGAGAACAATCGGATTAAGGGGTTATCCATGGGGGCCGACGATTACTTGATCAAGCCCTTTGACCCACGCGAAGTAGTGGCTCGGGTTCGGGCGATTATGCGGCGTACGGACGAATATCATTTGCTTGCGGATCGCCTGGCCTTTAATCAAGGGGAACTTATCATTGATTCGTTAAAGCAGCAAGTATTCCGCGACGGCCAACCGGTGAACCTGACCCCGAATGAATATAAGCTGCTGCTTGTCCTGGCCAAGCATCCGCAGCGTCACTTTTCACGAGAGGAGCTTGTAGAACGCGTGCTTGGCTATGATTTTGACGGTGATATCCGAACGATCGATCAGCATGTAAAAAATATCCGGCAAAAAATAGAGGGCGACCCCAAGTCCCCAAAATATATTGTGACGGTGTATGGAACCGGCTATCGGTTTGCAGGAGGAACAACATGAATAAGCGTCTGCATACCCGTTTGGCTCTGATTATTATCGGGATTGCTGCTGGCATTGTCCTGATTACAACCATTAGCGTCATTTTGACGACACACTATCATTTCTCCTTGTATCAAGCTCAAGCCGGTATGACGCACGAATTACCCGAACTGAATTATCATTTGGAACAAGCGTTGATGCAAACGATCATCTGGACGTGTTTAGTTGCGATTGTACTTGCCGTATTTCTCGGTTTTTATGTAGCCAAACGAATTTCGGCTCCTCTCATTCATATGAAGCGAGTCGCGGAACGCATGACGGACGGGGAATGGAGTACGAGAGTGGACATTCAAGGGAAAGATGAGCTTGCAGACTTGGGCGCATCGCTAAATACGCTGGCAGAGCAGTTGCAGCAGCATGAGCAACTGCGCGTCACGATGACCGAAGACATCGCGCATGAGCTACGAACCCCTTTGGCTACGCTCAAAAGTCATATGCGCGCCCTAGAAGACGGGATTTGGGAGCCTACGCCGGAGCGTATCCATTCCTGCTACGAAGAAATCGAACGATTGACGCAGCTAGTAGCCGAGTTGGAAGACTTGACGCATGTGGAGTCCCCCGGTTTTCAATTGGTGCGAAAAGAAGAATCATTGACGGCCATCATCGAGAGAGGCGAAGAACTGGTTGCTGCTGCCTATCGTGAAAAAAACGTTCATCTACGGTGTTCCGTAAGTCCTCATATTGATGTTTTTGTCGATCATGATCGCATGATTCAGGTGCTTGTGAATCTGCTTAGCAACGCATTGAAATTTACTCCTGAACACGGAGAAGTGCGAATTGAGGGTAGTGAAGACAGCGGACATGTTTGGATCCGAGTTCAAGACACGGGAACGGGAATCCCACAGGAGGACTTGCCCTATGTGTTCGAGCGATTTTACCGGGCGGATAAGTCCCGCAATCGGAAGACCGGCGGCAGCGGCCTGGGGTTAACCATCGTCAAGGAGTTGGTTGCAGCCCACGGCGGGGAAATTTCGGCCGAGAACCGGGAAGGTGCCGCTTTTACAATTCGGATTCCCAAAAGACAATAGAGCAAGCATTCTACATCGAATCTTCAAAAGTATCGATTACACTGTATATGACTTGCATTTTTATCGAATGGTTTGGAAATACATGGGGGACACTGAATTCAGGTCTCTTTTTTAGATATGGGGGTAATTTTTTTGAAAAAGATGACGATGCTTGCACTAGCGGCAGTACTCTTGATCGGGACCACGGCATGCTCGAAAAAGGCAGAGCAAGGGCCGAATTCCAATGCGAGTACCACTTTTATGCACCTACATGGCCTTGGTTACTCCGCAGACGGAAAACGGCTTTTCATTCCCGTTCACAACGGACTACAGTTATATGCAGATGGTTTATGGAGTGAAGGTCCGGGGGTGAAGCACGATTATATGGGGTTCACCGCTGTCGATGACGGATTTTACAGCAGCGGCCATCCAGCACCGGGTTCGAAGTTTAAAAATCCATTAGGCCTTGTGAAAAGTACGAATGACGGGAAAACCATCACGGTCCTGGCACTTGAGGGAGAAGTCGATCTACACGGTATGACAGCCGGGTATCGTTCGCATGTGCTATACGTGGTGAACCCGGAACCTAACACCAAAATGAAACAGGCAGGGCTGTTTTATAGCAAGGATGAGGGGAAAACCTGGACAAGCAGTCCTGCAACCGGGCTCCAAGGGCAGATGATGGCAATCGCAGCTCACCCTTCTGATGCAGCAATTGCTGCCGTCGGCACGACAACAGGTGCCTTTCTGTCGAAGGATTACGGCCAGAGGTTTACCGCATTGGTTCCGGAACAACCGGTTTCGGCCCTGGCTTTCACGGATTCCGGTAACGTACTAGTAGCTACCTCCGGCCCCAATGCTTCGCTGATTGAAATTAATATAGAGAGCAAGCAATCGTTGGTGATTCAGACGCCAAGCAAGGATACGATCACCTATGTTGTCCAGAATCCAGCGAATCCGAAAGAGCTGGCCATCGCAACGGAGCCAAAAGATGTCTTTCTTTCTACCGATCGCGGCGCTACATGGATACAAATTGCAGATAAAGGCAAAACTATCAACCGAAAATAGGAGGTTTTTAAGCATGAAAAAAAGCTTGAAAGTCGGTATTATTTCGGCGGCTACAGCACTGGCCCTGACCGGATGCTTTAACAAATCCAATTCTTCCACTCCACACGATATGAACAACATGGGCCAGCAAACTGGTTCGGCACAAAGCCCAGCCAGTGCGGTATCTTTGCCGTGGATTGCCTCAAAAAACACGACGCGCATCAATACAAGTGAGCCGGTGGAAGCTGCGGTGCTGGTTTCAAAAACGCTGTGGATGGCAACCAGTGATGCGAACCGTCCCGGAGGCGTCATTCTGGCGAACCCGAAAGATTGGCAAACGACCCTCGTTAGTGCAGATTTGATTCATCACCCGAATAACGGTCCAGTTCTGTTTGTGAATAAAGACAGTGTACCGGATGTAACGCTGGACGAATTGAAAAGACTAAAACCAATGGGGACGGACATGAATAAAGGAACCCAGGTTATATTGGTCGGGGATCTTGACCCCAAGGTAGAGGAGCAGGTAAAGGCGCTTGGATATAAGACGGACAAGATTGCAGGGGGCAACCCGGCGGCCGTAGCCAAAGCCGTAGATGCTTATTATACCGCTGTCGCGATGGAAAATCCGCCTTCGGTCATCATTGGTTCTATGGACAGCGAAGAATATTCAATGCCAGCAGTGAATTGGATTTCTCATATGCCTGAGCCGCTACTTTATGTTAAAAAGGATGAGGTTCCGCAAGAAACCGTGGATGCTTTAAAGAAACGGGGCGGAAAAGCCAATATTTATTTGCTCGGGCCAGAATCGATTATTTCGGCCAAAGTCCAAGAACAATTGGGTCAGTACGGGAAAGTGGTTCGTATTGCGGGCAACGATCCATATGCGAATGCCGTTGCCTTCGCGAAGTATAAAGATTCCACAACCGGTTTTGGTTGGGGGATTACAACCCCGGGTCATAACTTTTCGTTCGTCAATAAAGATTCCGCAGCCTTGGCACTCGCGGCAGCTCCATTCTCGCATTTAGGCAAACATGCACCGCTTCTCTGGACGGACAAAGACAAACTGCCGGATACGGTGATGTCCTATGTCATGTCGATTCAACCGAAATATAAAAAGGAGCCAACGGAAGGGCCTTACAATCATGCTTGGTTAACGGGGAGCGAGGATTCGTTATCCGCCGTGGCGCAAGGGGAGATCGATTCCATGCTGGAGATCGTATCGGAGACCGGAGAAGGCCATGGCGGGCATGGCGGCGGAAATACAAAGACAGAACCGTCCCCTAAACCAAGTGAGGGCACAACCGGCGGCTATATGCCGGGCATGAAGCATTGATTATCAGGTCGAACACAAATTTCCAAAAGAAAGCAGGTGTCTGATTATGATGGGGATGATGTACGGATGGTCATGGGTCATGATGCTGTTTTGTGCATTGTTCATGGCCGCGATCATAGGTGTCGCCGTTTATATAGCGGTAAGGCTTGCTTTAAGAAAAACTCGTTTGTAGTATATCGCAGCTCGTTTGGGTAAAACATAAAAGGTACAAATTTCAAATTGGAGGTAAAACAACCCATGTCACATGAGCAATTTCAACATTGCATTGATGAATGCATAAAGTGTATGCTGGCATGCAATCACTGTTATGACGCCTGCTTGAATGAAGATCACCTTGAGGGGATGAAAGAGTGCATCCGGTTGGATCGGGAGTGCGCCGACATTTGTGCCTTTGCTGCGCAAGCGATGTCCCATCACAGTTCCTATGTGAAGGAGCTTTGCCGGATTTGTGCCGATGTTTGCGAAGCATGCGGGAATGAGTGCAAAAAGCACGAGCATGAACACTGTCAGCGCTGTGCCGATGCTTGTTTCTCCTGTGCAAAAGCTTGCCGAGCTATGGCAAGCTGAAACAAGGCGAAAACAGCCTATCCCACTCTGGGGATAGGCTGTTTCGGTGTTCTATCTTTTCAATTGCTTAAAGTAGCAATTCTTGGTTAAACTGACGCAGTAGAAAAAATTCTGTACTCACTCATGTAGGAACTTTATTTAAAGTATATAAATTTAAAGAAGCAGAGAATGGGGAAGAAGCCGTCCAACTGTTACAGGAATATTCGGCCGGATGTCGTCACCATTGATATTACGATGCTCGAAATGGGCACTATGGCAAATTCGGTTGTATCAGTACCGTAAATCTGGTTACTCTAGGCCAATGCCGTGCTCGTTATAGGTATCCCTCCATAGACTAATGTGGAAATACGAAGACGTTCAAACACACGAGGAGGGAATTTCCTTTGAATCATTTCGTCCACTATGCGATGCCGATGTACACGCAAGACAATGCCACTTATTATAGACAAATGTACGAATGGCATATGAAACCTGCATCATTATCAAGAACAGTTGCGCGGGTTTCATTTGGAACGGGCCAAGTATTTTCAAGGCTTGGTTGAAGAAAGAGAGAAAGCTGCTACAAAATCCAACGACGGCCCTGCTGCTTGATACGGAATTTCTATGGGGCGATGTGCTGAACTGGAAAAATTCCGAGTGAAGCTATGGGACCAGTACTTAACGGTTCGTGATTTTTACGGCGGAATTGCCGTTTCCTTCGATAATCTTTGGTTTGATTTCCTATCCAGATATTTTATATCGGAACAGCCATTGACATTGATTTTTGACCAAGTTTGCAGAGATATGGAAAGACACGTAATTAGAAAAACGGAACCCGAGAGTCCATAAGAAGCTAAGAAAGTCGCTTTTTGGAGGACTCCAAAGCGCTTGAAACGAAGAGGTAATATAATTGCAGTCGGTTGAATGCAAAAACCAGTCAACACGAAAATTAGTGTTTGACTGGTTTTCATTATCGATAAACGATCAGTTGAGAACAGTTGTCTTTACGATCAAGGTTGCTTGGCCAATATCTTATCCAGCACAACAGGATAATTTAGATACATCTTTATTGATCGTAAGAGCTGCTAGTTTTAATCCCTCAGCCATCGTTAAATACGGTGCTAGGCTATCGCGTAGATCCTCGACCGTTAAACCGAACTTGACTGCAAGTGTCGCAGCGTAAATTACATCTCCGGCATTTTCAGCGACAATATGAACACCAAGCACCGTTAACGACTTGGAATCAGCCACTAATTTAAAAACGCCGGTTGTTTCGCGATTAACAAGTGCTCTAGGCACCGAATCCAAAGGAAGAATGGACGTTTTAACCTCATACCCTTTTGCCTTGGCTTTCTCTTCCGTGAGTCCTACAGTAGCAACGGAAGGAGAAGTGAACGTAACACCTGGAACAGCTTCAAGATTTACCTTTTTCTCTAAGCCGCCTATTGCATTATCGGCCGCGATGCGACCTTCATAAGCAGCCACATATACAAACTGCGGCCCCATCGTCACATCGCCTGCAGCATAAATTCTAGGATTCGAAGTGTTTAAAAAATCATCGACGACGATTTCGCTTTTGGAACCTATATTTACGTTCGCAGCATTAAGGTTTAGTGCTTCAATATTTGGTTTTCTACCGGTTGCAATAAGCAGCTGCTCGACTTCGATGACTTTCTTTTCGCCATCTACGGAAATATGCACTTGTTTTAGATCGCCACTTGCTTCTATGCGATCATACGTTACACCGGTAATCAAGTGAATCCCTTGCTCCGTTAAAGCCTTTGTCACCGCTTCGGAAATTTCAGGGTCATACTCTTTCAAAATGCGAGGACTTCTTTGCATCAGCGTAACATCTGACCCTAGATTGTGAAAGAGTTGACCCAATTCCATTGCAATATAGCCTGAGCCAATGACGGCAACCGTTTTAGGCAATTGTTTGAGCTCAAGTAGTGATGTGCTTGTTAAATAATCCACGTCCCTTAATCCTTGAATATCCGGAATGGACGGAGAAGCTCCTGTGGCAATTAAAAATCGTTTCGCTGTAACCAGTCGTCCACTTACCTCAATGGTTTTTTCATCTACGAATGTTGCCTCTCCTCGAATGAGTTCAAATCCGTACTCACCAATCAAATGTTCATACTTCTGTTCTCGCATACTGGCTACCAGTTCATTTTTATGTTCGACCAACTTTTCCAAATCTACTTTTCCTGTTGATGTGGCTAGTCCCAAGAATGGGTTGCTTTTGGCTAAATGATTGATTTCACCGGCACGAAGCAGCGTTTTTGATGGAACACAGCCAACATTTACGCAGGTTCCGCCAACAATTCCCCGCTCAATGATCGCGACCTTTGCGCCATATTCCACCGCTTGAATCGCTGCGGAAAAAGCTGCTCCACCGGAACCGATGATCAGAAAATCATAGTCGCCTTCATCGCCGAGAACCGGAGCATCATGAGTTTCTATCACTTCCGCATCTCCGGATTGATATTTTGCCTCGTTAATGGCTTTTTGGGCGGTTTCGATCATAACGTCATCGGGCAATTCAAACGTGGCTTCATTACGGTGAAAACTCGTCTCGATATTGGCGGCTCCAATGTTTTTAAGTGCGGTTGCTACGTGTTCTTCGCAGCCGCTGCATGTCATGCCTTGAACGTTGATTCGGTATTTTTTCATTTTTTATCCTCCCATTACATCAAACCCATATTTTGTAACCGATGATTGGATTAGCTTTACATCGGTTTTCAGATCATCAAAGGAAACCGTCACTTTTCCAGTGCTTCCCTTAGGTTCAATTTCTACTTTGCTGACTCCGTTTACCTTGAAATTAAATCTTGAATCACAGAAGGTGGGCAACATTCTAATCCCGTGACCGTGAACGTCGCCGATTGATTTGCAACAGTTGTACTTGCAGTTTGCACTGCTGCCGATGATTTTCATTGCTGCCGCCTGCCGTACCCGTGATCATTAAAAACATCTGGTACTTGATTGAAATAATCGCGAGTGTACCTGCCAAACCGGATAATCCGAGTGGAATGAGAATTAAGGGTCCGAGGCAGCAAGAAAGGCAGATAATACCGCCCCCCAGCTCGTTAGTTTTTCTCTCAAAATCATTCACCTCGTTTTTGCCCTGGTACTGAGCAGCAATCGTGTGTCACATCGGTTTTTTCTTGTATATTCGTCCTTTTGAATACCATACAAAGGGAAATCACAAATAGAATAGCCAAAATAGCACTAGCGGCGCCTTGATGGGCTGCAAAATACGCACCCAGTGTTGTGCCAGCAAGCAGAGGAAGAATCAAAACGAGATGGCAAGGGCAGGAAAGCAGAGCTAAAAAGCCCCATCCCATTTTCTTTGTATTGTCTTTCACAGGATTTCCTCCTCATTGTCAATTAACGCCTCGATGATTGGGCATTCATGAATTGCCTTTTCATCTGGACAGCGGTCTTTTAAATCTTTTAGCATACATTCGATTCGCTCAAGGTCTCTTATTTTCAACCGAACATCTTCAAGTTTTTGAACAACAAAATCGTGCATATCCGCACATCTCACATCGTCTTTATCAACGACACCAAGCAATTTATCAATTTCAGATAACGTAAAACCAAGCTCTTGTATACGTTTAATGAACATGATTCGTTTTACCGCATCTTCCGGATAAAGCCGGTAACCTGCATCCGACCTTACAGGTTCAGCAATCAGACCTTTTCGTTCATAATATCTAAGCGTTTCTTTATTCACATTACATAATTTGGATATATCTCCTGAATGATACCTCATGGTTCACCTCCCTCATAAGTGTAAACCCTGTACCATGATACATAGTCAAGACATCTTTATTTATTTCCTTAAAGTTCCGAAATAATTTTATTTTGGTTGTATTAGCTATGTGGCCGAGCAAGAGCGGAAGAAGAACCGGCAGCGGCAGGCGGAAGGAATCGAGGTTCCCCGAGAGGAGGGCTGTTGTATTCGGCCGACCCAAGCAGGAGATCGATGGAAAATGTGGAGGCGTACCGGGAATGGAAAGCAGGCCAGATTACCGCGACGGACGCTATACGTCGGATCGGTATGAAAAAGCCTACATTTTACCGGCGAGTGAAGGAATACGAGGAAATCAATGAGCCGTTCTAAGCTATCGTCAGTTCCGCGGCGGCCAATGATGGGGTAGTACCAGCAAACAAAGCTGACACCACCCGTAAAGTACATGGGGACATTTCCCCCTCAATACCTTGGCCTAGGAGATACCTAGTTAAGTTTGATGTTTACGAACTATGATTTTTCGATACATACCGTTAAATAGGGCTGATGCATCTTCTTCCACTCGAATTTGTTTCTCGTACGGCATAATGATTTGCTCAAAATGACGACCGATGTCTGTACCCATCAATGCTACGACGGGGCGAAGAATTTTCTTCATTACAGGCAACTCCCGAGATGGAGGGGCAAACTTATCGAAAATGAGAATACGTCCCCCAGTTCGCGTAACCCGAATCATTTCTTGAAAACATTGGTTCGGATCAGGGACCACAGATAAGATCAGATTCGCAATGACCATATCAAATGATTCCGGTGAAAAGGTCAAATTTTGTGCATCCATTTCCATGAAAGTAACGTTAGGAGAGTCATATTGATTCTTAGCTCGGCCAAGCATTTCGGGTGACAAGTCGATTGCAGTTACAGAAATATCTTTCCCCATAATGAACCGCAAGTCTGCACCTGTCCCGACGCCCACAAAAAGAATTTGGCTGTTAGCTTTAATGTCGACGTCCTCAAAAATCTTTTTCCGAGCCTTTAGAAAAGGCCCGGAATTAAAGAAATAATCATAAAAGGGTGCCCATACCCGATAAATCACTTTATTCCAAGGGTTATTCATAGGCGATCATTTCCCTTTCACTTTTAACAAACGTAAGCTGTTCAAAGTAACAATTAGGGTAGCTCCCATATCTGCAAAAATAGCCATCCATAGCGTAAGCCATCCAGGAACAATCAAAGCCAAAGCGACAAGTTTAATCCCGAGCGAGAACGTAATGTTTTGCTTTATTATCGCAAGGGTTTTACGGCTTAACCGAATCGTATACGGGAGTTTACCTAAGTCGTCAGCCATAAGTGCAATGTCCGCCGTTTCAAGCGCCGTATCCGTACCCGCGCCTCCCATAGCGATACCAACCGTTGAAGCCGCAAGCGCGGGCGCGTCGTTGACGCCATCGCCAATCATTGCGACATTGCCATAGTCTTTACGAAGCTGCTTAATGTAATCTAATTTATCTTGCGGCATGAGGTCGGCTTTAACGTCTGTAACATTCAACCGGCTCCCGATAGCTTCGGCGGTTGCTTGATTATCACCCGTAAGCATAATCGTTTTCTTGATGCCAATTTCGTGCAATTGCTTAATAACGTCTTTACTGGAATCGCGCACTTCATCGGCCACGGCTATTAAGGCAAGAACTTGTTGTTCCGTTCCCAAGACCATAACCGTTTTCCCTTGTTTTTGTAGAGCTTCGATACGTTGATTCGTTTCAACATTCATATCGGAGCGAAGTTCTGCAAAGAGTTTTGGACTACCGACGTAATACAATTCCTCGTTTACTTTTGCTTTAACGCCTTTTCCAGTTATCGATTGGAAATCCTCAACGGTGAGGGATAAGTCGGCTCCGAGATTTTCAGCTTTACGAACAATCGCGGAAGCGAGCGGGTGTTGCGAACCTTTTTCGATAACTGCCGCGATGGCAAGCAATTCTTTTTCGTCTTTCGTTCCGAAAGTATGGACATTTGTTACTTCCGGGAATCCTTTCGTCAGCGTACCCGTTT
This sequence comes from Paenibacillus sp. B01, assembly GCF_009649995.1. Taxonomy (NCBI): domain Bacteria; kingdom Bacillati; phylum Bacillota; class Bacilli; order Caryophanales; family Paenibacillaceae; genus Paenibacillus; species Paenibacillus sp. B01. The sequence continues at coordinate 2,351,707 of NZ_CP045802.1, forward strand.
TATCGAATGCGATTGCGGCAAGGCGACCAGCTTCTTCAAGGTGTATGCCGCCTTTGATAAGGACGCCATTTTTCGCCGCGTTTCCGATAGCTGTAACAATCGAAACAGGTGTCGAAATGACCAATGCGCAAGGACAGCCGACGACGAGTAACGCTAATCCCCGATATACCCAATCGCCCCAATCAGCGCCGACGAACAGAGGGGGAACAACGGCAATACCTAATGCCAAAATCATAATCGCGGGCGTATAGTATTTCGCAAATCGGTCAACGAACGCTTGTGAAGGTGCACGTTCGGCTTGTGCTTCTTCAACAAGGTGAATAATTTTCGAGATTGTAGTATCCTCGACATGCTTCGTTACTTTGACCTCAAGCAATCCTTCTTCGTTTAATGTGCCTGCGAAAACTTCATCATCAATTGTTTTCGTTACGGGAACCGATTCGCCGGTTATCGCAGCTTGGTTAATGGTTGATGTCCCTTTAATAACCACGCCATCCATTGCGAGTTTTTGACCAGGCTTTACAATCATGACGTCGCCAACCTGTATATCATCGACACTTACCGTAATTTCTTCGGAACCGCGTCGAATCAGAGCTTCCTTCGGTGCAATATCCATCAGGGAACGAATGGATTGACGCGCTTTCTCCATAGAGTAACGTTCCAAAACTTCACTAATTGCAAACAAGATCACAACCGTCGCGCCTTCGCCCCATTTGCCGATCGCCGCGGCACCGATGATGGCCACCGTCATAAGGGTGTTCATATCGAACTGAAGCCGGAAGAGATTTTTAAGCCCTTTTTTGAATAGATCGTAACCGCCAATGAGAATAGAAGCCGCAAAAATGACTGCGGATAAGATACTTCCCTCACCTAGAAAATAACCTGCCGCAAGCAATACGGCAGAAACCAACACGTTCCAATGCTCTTGCCAAAATGGCTTTTTCTTTTCAATCGTCCGTTGTTTTTCAGGTGTGACTTTCAGGCTTTCAAAAGCTCCAGCCTTTTCTAAATCCTCCATTGTGGTACTTCCATAAACGGTAATCTTGGATGCTCCAAAATTGACTTGAGCATCTTTAACGCCAGGCAAACCTTTTACATTTTTCTCGAAAATGCCTGCGCAATTCGTACAGGTAAAGCCTTGAACTCTGTAGACGTTTTTATCTTCTGTGTTTTCAATTTTATTTTCCATTGGTGATCAACTCCCGCGAATGAGTAGAAGCTAGCTGTACCAATTGACGAACATGGTCGTCTTCTAGCGAATAAAAAACTAATTTGCCATCCTTGCGGTATTTGGCTAGGCCAAGCTGCTTTAAGGTGCGAAGATGGTGTGAAGCTGTTGCCAACGAAGAACCGATAATGTTAGCCACATCACAAACACATAATTCATCTTCTTCGCAAAGGGCAAAAGCGATTTTCATTCTGGTTTCGTCAGCTAAAACCTTAAACATCTTTATCATGCCTTGAATATTTTGTCCTTCAAGTGCATGTTGTACCTTTCGGACTTTAGGTTCGTCATAACAATAAATTTCACATGAGTCCTTTTCTTTCATACCGCTCATATTCTCACCTCTATAATCAAACGAGTATTTGATTGTTATCATACAACAAACTTTTCGATTATTCAAATGTATATTTGATTATCTATCAAACATATCTAAAATATTCTTTTCAACGTTGATACTGCGTTAACAATTGGCGTATATGATCATAATAGAAATAAGCAAATAATTATATGGCTATTTACAGCGGGTAGGGGAGTGTGGGAGAATGAAACGGGAAGTCAAACGAATTTATTTCCTTTGCGGGCAAAATCGGTGCCGAAGTCAGATGGCCGAAGCTTTTGCCAAGTTTTATGGCGGGGATCATGTAGTGGTGGAGAGTGCTGGATTAAATCCATCCGAAGAAGTGCATCCTTACACCATTGAAGCTATGCGTGAGGTAGGCATCGATCTTTCCCAGCATGTTTGCAAAAAAATTGATATGAAATTTTTTCTAGCGTCGAATGCGATCGTCAAGCTGTGCGAACAAATTGTGGAGCGCTGTCCTATCGTACCGTTTAAGATCATGAACGTCGAGTGGAACATCCCTGACCCGTTGGCCGTAGACGGCGGCAGCCTGGAAGACGTGAAGAGAGCGCGTGACGAGATTCGGGAGAAAGTGATTGGGTTGTTAAAAGGGATGGACATTCCCGTCGCTTAAAAGGAGTGAAGCAGTTGAGCAAACTAGAAGAAGTAGCGGATGCCTTGAAGCTATTAGGGGACCGGAACAGGCTCACTATCGTAGCCATGTTGCAGGTGAAGGAACTGTGCGTGTGCGAGATCGTGGACATTTTGAAAACAAGCCAGCCCAATATCAGTCAGCATATGCGCAAGCTGAGGGACGGGGGCTTGGTCAAAGAGTCCCGCAGGGGGCAATGGGTTTATTATTCGCTCTGCCTGGAAGACAAGCCTTATATTTTGGATATTCTAAAGGAAATTCCTTCGCAAGCGGCGATGATTGAGCCTGTCGTTTGCGAAACCAATGATTGCTGTACGTAGTTCAGGAGGACGCATATGGTTTATGTAGCGATTTTCATTTTCTTGGTAACGTTGCTTTTTGTCATCTGGCAACCGAAAGGATTAAACATCGGCTGGTCGGCAAGTGTCGGAGCGATCCTTGCTTTAATATTTGGCGTGGTCAGCTTCGCTGACGTCGGCACCGTAACCGGCATCGTGTGGAATGCCACCTTGGCGTTTGTGGCCATTATTTTAATCTCACTGGTGCTGGATGAAATCGGATTTTTTGAGTGGGCTGCCTTGCATATGGCGCGGCTGGCACGCGGAAACGGTCTACTCATGTTTGTATTTATCATCCTGCTTGGATCGGCGGTTGCCGCGCTGTTTGCCAATGACGGCGGGGCCTTGATTATTACGCCGATTGTGCTCGCCATGGTCCGGGCGCTTAAGTTTGATGAAAAGATGATCCTACCGTTTATTATGGCGAGTGGGTTCATTGCCGATACGGCATCTTTACCGCTTGTCGTCAGCAACTTGGTGAATATTGTATCCGCCGATTATTTCAACATCGGTTTTGCGGAATACGCGAGCCGCATGATTGTTCCGAATTTCTTTTCCGTCATAGCGAGCCTCATTGTGCTGTATCTGTATTTCCGGAAAAGCATCCCGAACAATTACAATCTCACGCAACTGAAAAGGCCGAAGGAAGCCATCAAGGATATGCGGCTGTTTAAGTTATCTTGGGTCATTTTAACCGCGCTGCTTGTTGCGTATTTTATTAGCGAATTTTTCTCGATCCCTGTATCCATTATTGCCGGGGTTGCAGCGATTGCCTTTTTGTTCGCGGCGAGAAAGAGCCCTGCGATTCATACTTGGAAACTGGTAAAAGGCGCTCCCTGGGCTGTCGTGATCTTCTCTATCGGCATGTATGTGGTCGTTTATGGCTTGCGCAATGCCGGACTTACGGATGCACTGGGCAGCGTCATTCAAGCGGTCGCAGACAAAGGGTTATTTGTGGCTACCGTAGGGATGGGCTTTATTGCAGCCATCCTGTCGTCCATTATGAACAACATGCCAACGGTCATGATTGATGCGTTGGCCATCCAAGGTACACAAACCGATGGATTCATTCGTGAGGCGCTGATCTATGCGAATGTGATCGGTTCGGACTTAGGGCCGAAAATTACGCCAATCGGCTCCCTGGCCACGCTGCTTTGGCTGCATGTACTATCCACAAAAAACGTGAAAATCAGATGGGGCTATTATTTTAAAGTCGGCATCTTGTTAACCATTCCCACGTTGTTCATAACGCTCACCGGTCTTTATGTATGGCTTTATGTTCTCCAGACGCTACAGGTGAATGTATGGCTATGTATTGCGGTGATTGTGGTCGTCCTGGTGGTGGTTGCAATGATCATGAAGTCTTTTATGGGAAGTAAACAAGCGAAAAGAGTTCATCAAGGCGATTAATGAATTGAAATCAAAAGGAGATTGTTCACCATGGAGAAAAAACCGTTAATTTATTTTTTGTGCACCGGAAATTCTTGCAGAAGCCAAATCGCGGACGGGTTTTTAAACGCGCTAGGCAGCGACAAATATGAAGTCAAAAGCGCAGGTCTTGAAGCACACGGACTGAATCCGCGTGCGGTGCAAGTCATGCAAGAAGCTGGGGTAGATATTAGCAAAAACACCTCCGATGTGATCGATCCGGACATTTTGAATCGCGCCGATTATGTCATTACCTTATGCGGCCACGCCGACGAGCATTGCCCTGTGATCTCCAACAAGAACGTAACGAAATGGCATTGGGGTTTTGATGATCCGGCAAAAGCAACCGGAACCGAAGAAGAAATCATGAACCAGTTCCGCACCGTTCGCGATTCGATTAAGAGCCGGATTGAACAATTCGTCAAAGAAGGGAAATGAGGTGGCGACGATGATCAAACGAATGCATGTTGCTTTAAACTGTACGGAGCTGAACAAGTCTCTGGAGTTCTATCGCGCTTTTTTTGGGGCCGAACCGAGTAAGATTAAAGATAATTACGCCAAATTCGAGTTAGAAGAACCGGCGCTGCATTTTTCGCTCAATGTGCGCCCCTTCGAACAAAAGGGTGTACTGAATCACTTGGGCTTCCAAGTCAATAATACGGAAGAAGTGCTGGCCATAGGGGAGAGGCTTCGTCAAAGCGGACTGCTGCTGATTGACGAGATGAATACCACATGTTGCTATGCGGTGCAGGATAAAGTTTGGGTGTATGATCCGGACGGCAACGCTTGGGAGATTTTCTACACAAAAGAAGATTCCGAATTCGAATCCGCCGGAGAAGCCAGGGATTTGTCCCTTTGCTGCGCGCCGCCAGCGGCCCCGGTTCCGATTGAGTTTGGATCGTTTAAAAAAGGAGTATAGTCTATGGCGTCTGAAAAAACCTACCATGCTTTGATTCCGGATAAAATTTTCATGGGCGCGGCAACTGATGTGGAATCGATGGTAAAAAATGAAGGTATCGACGTGATCGTGGATCTTCGCGGCGAAGCGACGGAATGCACCTATCCAGCGGCGAGTGCGAAATGGATTCAAATTCCGTTAGCAGATCATGCCGCTATGCCGCAAGAAAAAGCCTTCGGTCAAGCGATCCAGGCCGTCACCGAAGCTTATCACCAAAACAAGAAAGTTGCTTTTCATTGTGGCGGAGGAAAGGGACGGACCGGTACGGTAGCCGCTGGCACCTTGCTTGCCTTGGGATTAAGCGATACGCTTGACGAAGCCGAGGCCAAGGCAAAGAGCATTCGCAACATCATTGATATTAAGCCATCACAGAGAGAATGTTTGCACCAACTATATCCCGGTAAATAAGCAAGCAAGAGACCACTCAGCCGAGTGGTTTTCTTTTTGTGCGATTAAAAATATTTGCAATTTGCAAATATATATTGTATAACTGAAACATGAGGTGAATCACAGTGGAAAATGTTCGCGAACTATTTCAGATCATGACACGCCGTTTTGGGTTTCTCAATAAAAATTGCTGCACCGCCGGTGGCTGCGATATTTCCTTAGTGCAAAGCCATATTCTTTACGAGATCGATCGTCAGCATCAACCGTCCATTCAGCAGGTAGCCGAGGCGTTAGGAACCGATATAACGACCTTTAGCCGACAAATCCAATCGTTAATCAAAATGAACTTAGTGAAAAAATCGCCCGATCCCAACGACCGAAGGGTATTTGTGCTTTCTCTCACGACAGAAGGCAAATATGTAGCCACAACGATTGACCAGCAATGTAACGCTTATTTAGCAGAGATTTTCTCTCACATGAACGATTTTGAAAAAGAAACGGTCATTCGCTCCATTAAGCTTTTGAATGAAGCTATGTCAAAATCCAGCCTTTGCTGTTCCACCCCCATCGGGTGATTTCTTTTCTCTAATACTTGCATTTTGCAAATAAATCGGAGGGTGTTGGGTATGAATGAGGTATTGGATACGATTGTCATTGGAGGGGGGCAGGCGGGTCTGGCTTCCGGCTATCATCTACAGAAGAAAGGACTTCGATATCTGATTTTGGACGCGGGCGACGAGGCGGGGGGCTCGTGGCCGCGTTATTACGATAGTCTCAAACTGTTCTCTCCGGCACGTTTCTCGTCGATGCCAGGCATGACATTCCCCGGCGATCCGAATGGCTATCCCAAGCGTGATGAAGTCATTCGTTATTTACAGGATTACCGGGCAAAATTTCAATTGCCGGTCCGAACCAATCAACGCGTAGCATCGGTCGAAAGGGATGGAGAAGGGTTTACGGTCCGTACGATGGTAGGGGATACGTTTCGGGCACGCACCATCATTAATGCGGCCGGCTCATTTCACAATCCCTATACGCCAGTTTTACCGGGGCAGGAGGCGTTTCAAGGCCGCACACTTCATTCCTCCGAATACCGGAATCCGGAGCCATTTCGCAATCAACGCGTAGTGGTGGTCGGGCGTGGCAATTCTGCCGTACAGATCGGAGTTGAGCTGGCCGAGGTGAGCAAGACGTCTTTAGCGGTACTCCGGCCGATCCAATTCATGAAATCGAGGCTGTTGGATCAGGATGTGCATTTTTGGATCAAACTGATTGGGTTTGACACCTTTCCTTTTTGGCGGTTCGGGAAAACCGCGCCGAGTTCAAGTGCGGTGAACGATTCGGGCGGGTACAAAGAAAAAGTAGCGGCAGGAAAACCAGATCAACAACCGATGTTCACATCCTTTTATGAGGATGGCGTGATTTGGCCGAACGGGACAAAAGAGCCGGTAGATACGGTGATCTTTGCGACAGGCTACCGGCCGTATCTTCCCTACCTTCAAGCGATTGGCGCGCTGGATTCGGAAGGAAGGCCGTTACATCAAGCAGGCATAAGCGACGTTCCGGGACTTTATTATGTGGGGCTGGAAGGGCAGCGTTCCTTTGCTTCTGCTACCATAAGGGGGGGGGGGCCGGACGCGCAGTTTGTTGTTAAAAAGCTTTTGCATCACCTTAAACACTGAATGCTTACATTTTTTGATAAAAGGATGGGACCGACTTGAACCTCAATTGGTTTGCTGCGGAAATGCTTATGAAACAACGCCAAAGGGAAATCGAACGATCTGCTAGAGAAGCGTGGAAATGGTCAGACGCTATGCAAAAGCAATCGGTCCGATTCTTTAACCGACGGCCAATCATTCGTGCAACACCAACGGCTTGCTGCGTTACGAGCTGCTGTTGATGTATAAAAAACTAAGGAGTGAACTTTCATGAATCAAGTAAGTAATGATCAAATTCGTCAAAACGTTCGGAATCGGTATAAAGAAATCGCCTTACAGGACGTAGGGGCGGGGTCCTGTTGTAAGCCAGCGCCAGCCAATGATTGCTGTGGTTCGGCCGCGGATGTTTCCGCTAAAATGGGCTACTCGTCAGAAGAATTAACAGCCGTTCCAGATGGGGCGAATCTGGGCCTCGGCTGTGGCAATCCGCAAGCCATTGCTGCTTTGCAACCGGGAGAAGTCGTGCTGGACCTGGGCAGCGGCGGCGGGTTTGATTGCTTTCTTGCCTCCCGTCAGGTGGGCGCTTCCGGCCGCGTCATTGGTGTAGATATGACACCGGAAATGGTCAGCCGCGCCCGCGAAAATTCCAGTAAAAGCGGATTTACCAATACGGAATTTCGGTTGGGCGAGATAGAGCATCTGCCGGTTCAGGACCACTCGGTTGACGTGATTATTTCAAACTGTGTCATTAATCTGTCCCCATCGAAGCAGCAGGTGTTTGACGAGGCGTTCCGTGTGCTGCGTGACGGCGGCAGACTGGCCATATCGGATGTCGTGGCAACAGCCGATTTTCCGGAAGAAATCAAGCAGGATATCGACCGTATCTATTCAGGGTGTATTTCAGGAGCTTCCTCTATCGGGGAGTTGGAAGCCATGCTTGCGCAAAGCGGGTTTACCCAAATTGAGATCGAACCTAAAGACGAATCCCAGACGTTCATCAAGGATTGGATTCCCGGCGCAAATGTCGAACAATACCTGGTGTCTGCCGCGATACGTGCCATCAAGGCTTGAGCCGTGAAGGGCCGAACTGTTGCAGCTCGAGTTGAGTTGAACATGTTCGGCATAAACAATAAGGCGCTGCCGGTAAGTTGGCAGCGCCTTCGCCTTTGCTTAGCGTATATTTTCGTTAAAATGTTGGCGAGACCCCCGAAAGAAGAAGTGGGTTGCGCTATGTTCGAACATACGTTACTAAGGTTGACACCAAGCAAACTTTTTGGCATCTATTGAAATATGGTAAAATAAATTAATTCAATATGTCGAATAGACTAGGAAAAAAGGCAAACCTGATCGAAAGACAGGGACGCAAAGCCACGGGTCTTCTGCACTAGTGCAATGATCGCCGGGTTACCCTCTCAAACCACACCAAGATGACAAGCAGGCACGCCAGTGAGAGGGCGTGTCTTTTTGTCATTTGAAAATAAAAGAGGTGATCGATTATGAACAAACAAACAAGCTTTTCTGTAGAGATAAAAGATATGATCCGTAGGAACGGGAGTATCAAAGTATTACTGGCGGATGGTGACCTAGCTTGGCAACAGCGACTCGCTATGTTGCTTGAATCCGAGCCAGATATTTATTTATCTAACATCGTTTCGACAAAAGAGGAAGCGATTCGAGCGAGTGTACAATTAGACGTAGACGTAATGATCTTGGAAATGATTTTGAATTCGCCCAAACGAGACGGGCTGGACGCCGCAGCGGAGATTCTCAGAAATAAAGAGTTACCGATTATTGTCCTTTCTTCGATACATGATCCGGAAGTCATGGTCGATGCAGTTGTTGCCGGAGCGGTCAATTATATTACAAAGTCCAACTATATGGACATACCGGTTGCGATCAGAGAAGCTCACCGACGTCAGTCCTCTCTCCATGCGGATGTCGCGACGATAATCCGTAGTGAGATCGAGCTTATAAAGCGAAAAGAATTGCATTGCATGCTCACACCTACGGAAAAAGAAATTTTGCAACTCATAGGCTTGGGCTATCGACAGACAATTATCAGAGAATTACTTGGCATTACTTCGAACACCCTAAAATCGCACGTTCGGCATATCACTCGTAAATTCGACACCCGATCCATTCGAGAAGCTGCTGAGAAGGCGAAACGAAGAGGTCTGTATGATCAGCACTATGCTACGTGAGTTAATGGGACTGAAATTGAAACAAGCTTTGGGAAAATTCGGGGATTTTCGACAAAATTATCATGACAGAGGGTGACAAAAAGATCACCCTCCCCATTCGAACTAATAATAGGTAAAATGAAGGGGTAATCTAAGGGAAAATAGGAATATTATCCCGTACCAAAGGAGGTGGAGAGAAAAAAGATGAATGCTGGAGATTGTTGTCGTGAATCGGAGTCTGAAGTAAATCAAAATGGGACAGGCTCTCGTAAAATGAAGAGGATGGTGCCTTTAACTTACGTAATTATGCGGCTGTCCCCAATATAACAATGAAGGGATGATCGTCATGGATCAATTAGAAACGGAGCGTGAATTATGTTTATTAACATGGATTGATTTGCACTTCATTCAGCAGTTTTGCGGAAGGAGAGTTGTAGTATTTCTTGGAATTGGGGAGGGTGTTTGATGAATCTTACTCAACAGTCCATCCCCTATGAAAAAGTTGAAGCATGGCTTATGTCCTATAGTGATTGGAAAGCAAGGTTGGAATATGCGCAGGCAGAGCTTAAGCATATTCCGGGATTAACGAGGGCTTTGCATGAGTGGGTGAATCATGGCAATGGAAGAAAACAAGAACCATTGTTGCGTACGGTCATTCATCGGATAGAGATCACTGAACATGAAATCCCGTTGCTATTATCGAGAATCGGATTGATCGATTACGCTTTCTCGGCTCTCACCACAGAGGAAATTTTGTTCGTTCGTCTACGATATTTGGATAAACTGGCGCTTTCGGTCATTATAGATCGCATTGCACTTTCCCGCCGCGCGTTCTTTTATCATCGGAAGCGAATTCTGCATAAAGTATATCGAAAAATCAAAGATCGGGCGGTCCTGTTGGAACTGGATTCCTTTGGAGAAGACTGATCATATCATTACTTCAGAAGATGCACATACGCATCTTCTATTTTTATGGTTCGTGAATTGAAGAATATCACCTCAATCCCCCATCTTTTCAAACAGGCTCTAGGGTCTACCCCCATTTTTAGCAGTCAGTTCAATCTCTCCGAGTACGATTAACTCCTCACCAAGAGATGAGATGCCGTGAATCTTTCTTGCACCGAACATGCACCGAACGCTGCACTAGATTTGCTCTTGTTTTGCACGAATTGTGCACCCGATATGCACGATTTTCCTGATACGATGATAGTATAGCAAGCTTAAGGGCAGCCTACAAGATCATCGGCTGTCCTTTATGTTTGTGAAGCAAGGATTGACGAAACGGGCATAACTTGTTCCATGGTTTCGTCATGTTTCCGCATTAAGTCGTACAATCATACCGATGAAAGGAGGGCGATGATGCGGTTCCTATTAATCTGTTTTTTTAGAAATAGGTAGAAATGCATCCTGAACTGGATACATCTGTATTTATGCTATGCGCATTACTTTGCATTCCAGCCATTGAGCGCCGCTTCATTTTTTGCTGTGATGATCAGCAAAAAGAAGCGAAGCGCTCTTTTTTATTTTCTGATTGAAACCCAAAAGAAGGTAGCTATTACAGTGACGAGTGCTGAAGGCATGTGATACGGGACAGTCAAAAAGGAGCGTTTGAACTAAAACGTAGGACAACACCATCATAAAACAGACTGGCTATTCCTCTCGCAATGGTGTTGCCATGTGAGGAGGGAAATTGATATTATGTGCCCCACGTTGCATGCAATGTCAAACCACGATCCTTTTATGTGTTTTTACTATTCGTATGGCTCATAACGCCTCAACGATGGATATTACTATCAGACTTGGCTGCAAATCAGCATTGGATTGCTGAGCGGCAAGGTCTTTTTTATTTATGTAACAAAATCAACAATCGTTTTAAAGGGAGCGTTGGCTGTCGCTCTCCCCCTCCATTTTGGTTTGCCCACAAACCAAAATGGAGGGACGAATATGAAAAGGATTAATTTGCGGGACATGTATCCCTTTATCAAAACGGATGTATGGATCGACTTAGATGATGAAGTGGCACAAGAAATCCGCCGTTTCGACTTAAACGAAAGTGCATATAAATTGCGCACCTATCGTCATCGCGCTTATTACTCGCTTGATCGGAACGACGGTATAGAACAAGATGTTCTTTTCCTTTCGATTTCCCCGGAGGAATATTACGAGCGTAAGCTTTCCAATGAGCAGCTTTATGCGGCTATGTGTCGATTGCCGGAAAAATCGTTCAGACGAATTTATGCTCACTTCTTCTTAGACATGAGCAAAGTAGCGATTGCCCAAGCTGAGCAAGTTGATGAACGGGCAGTACGAAAATCTATTGAACGCGGCTTAAAACAAATGGCGCAGTTTCTCAAAAAAATGTGATTGCGGTAGGTCAAAGGGTCCGATTTTCTTGCCAAAATGAACAGATAGGTAAAGAGCTTTATGTAGGCGGCGGCTGGTTATAACCAGCCGCTCATTTTCCATGAGGGGGGCAGGTAACAATGAATCCGATTCGATTTCGAGATGCTGAACACGAAAGTTTCTACTATCGGATGCTTGATGAAAGGAAATGCAGCGACGGCTATCATCGGGCACTTTTCTACACATTAGGTATTTCCCGCGATACTCGGAGTCATATCCGCGATTTGTTTGATTTTTCTAATGGGGGCATTAAGCCCGGAGGTCTCGCAGCCTCGTGGCAAACCGGTAGTTCTATCCGCGTGTGCAGGCTTGCTTTTAATCTGTGGAATGGCTGGACGGAAAAAGGTGGGGAACGCTACTCTACTCCCCACGAATTATTCGATTGCAGCTACGCTCCCTATTTTTTTGAAGCGATTCAACTTCGTTATCCGGATTATTGCCGAAGCCAGGAGAAGAATTTCAAGCGGCTGAACGAACAAGTTCGCTGAATGTCAACTAGTTAAGGGAGTGGAATAGATGAAGGATATTAAAACGAGGACTGTTGTGAAAGACATTAAACGTTTGGACAAACTGCCAAACTTGATGGATCGTGTAAAACATTCGAGCGCACGCACAAAACAGCATAAAGACAATGACAAGACGATTTCACAATCTCCAAATGAATATGCGCAGCACCATTCTGCATCGGCCATAGATAAAACGGTACGTTTTCAAATTGGTATGGGCGTGGTTGCTAGCAAAAGATTGATAAGGCTCATTCAAAAAAGGCGGGCAAAGTCAGAAGGGGATACGGTATCGATACAGAACCCCGCTGCTATAATTACTAAGCCTTCAGGTACACGTCAATTGCGACTTGCCCGTAGGTTGCATCTCCGCAAGCCGGTAGATGGGAAATATCTCTTGTCAGCTAACCATCAATCAAGAAAACAACGCTTTATACGGAGCCGGGTCAATGCCCGGCTTTTGCATCCTCTTCGCAAAAATAGCTTTACTAACCGAATTCTAAATCGGGAAGGTAGAGATCAAGAACCGGCCGGGAAAAAAGGAGCATTAGCCGCCGCGGCATCTCATTCAGCAAATGTACGCGTGAATCGTCCAAAAGCGCTAACGTCCGTAAGCATGAGGAAGCGGCATTTCAGGCCACCGTCATCCCGAATCCCCTTCGCTATATCAAAGCAAGCAAGCCATACGATCAAACGTAAAGAAAGGAAATTTAAGACATTATCGCCATTTATAAAAACGGGACAACGGCTAGGACAGGCTAAAAGCCACTCTGATTATCAAGCGGAAGGAAAAATGAATAGCGCCAGGACAGCGCAGCGGACTGCACAGATGGCGATGACTGCCCGCCGCTCCATTCAAAGGGCACAAGCTGCAGCGCGATTAAATCTTCGGATCATTAAAATGGTAGTAAAAGCAGCCGCTTTGCTTGTCAAAGGAGTAGCCGCGCTTTTGGGAATCAGTAGTTCCGTTATTGTATTATTGTGCATTGTTATGGCAATAGCTGCTGTCATTTCCTCGCCTTTCAGTATCTTTGTATCCGGCGAAAATACGGATGCCGATGTAAAGCCGCTTTCCCGAATCGTTCAAGAGCTGGACATTGAGTATGCCGACCGACTGGCAGAAATACAGCAGTCCTCTGGCCGTGTAGACCGGGTGGAGTTTCATTATCCCGGCAGCGCGGATAACACGCGAATAGATAATTGGATGGATATTATAGCCGTTTTTGCCGTGAAGACTGTCATGGATTCAGAAAACGGAATGGATGTAGCAACACTTGATGCAACAAGGATCGGGATCATCCAATCGGTGTTTTGGGACATGAATCAACTGGAATCCCGTATTGAAACGATCGAACATACGGAAACCGTTCCGGTAGAGCATGAAGATGGGAGTACCAGCGAAGAGACGACTACCAGTTATGAACACATTTTGCATATTACCGTTTCGAGCAAAACTGCGGAGCAACAAGCTGACTCCTACCACTTTACTAATGAACAGATGGACATCATGAGAGAAATGATGTCTGGGGAGTTTCGGCCACTCATGTTTGAGATGCTCGGTAAAGAAACGGATGTCGGCTTGACGCCGGGACAGCTTGCGGATATAGGGCAGCATTTGCCCGAGGGAGAAATAGGCAGTGAAGTCGTCAAATTGGCGCTAACTCGTTTAGGTGATCCGTACAGTCAACCGAAGGCCGGACAGGATGACTTTACAGATTGTAGCTATCTCGTTCAGTGGGTTTATCGACAGCTACGCATTAACCTGCCGCGAACCGCAGCGGAACAAGCAAGATTTTGCGTAGAAAATGGCCTGACAGTAAGCGCGGCAGACCTGGTTCCTGGCGATCTTGTATTTTGGAGCTATGAGCGAAATGGTAGGTTTATGGATATTACCCACGTTGGAATTTATGCGGGGGATGGCAAAGTTGTAGATGCTTCCTCAAGCCGGGGACAAGTAGTGTACCGCAATCTGTTTGATTCGGACAAGCAAGTGTTGTTTGGCAGACCTCATATTCAGGGGTAGAACTTTCGTATTTCAGTGGAGCAAAAGGAATCCTATTTTTGGTGGAATAACGTTCTGGTTCAATTGTATCCTGTATCCCAGTGGAGTAATAGGGCTTTCCCGAACAAGCTAGCCTCCGCTGAAAACAATCATCTGGTAAAACATTCAGGTTGCTCGGTTATCAAGATGGAAGACACCTTTCGGTCAGGCAGTGGTAGCTCGATACTCTCACATTGCCATACAAAGCGGTGTTTTTCTATTTTGCAATTGGACTATCTAACCGCCAATAACCTACCAACAAAAAGGATCAAAGTCGATTTTCGCCCTGCGGAAGTTGAGTTAATGACCAGCATTTTTGCGGAAAAGGGAGGAAATGCTTGGAAAATGTAGAATATCCTAATGAAGTAGCATTTCTTGTTGAAAGGTGATTATATGGAAACTACTCTAAGTGAATTAAAACCATTCAAATTACCGCAAAAGCCGGATAATTACGATATTCTTTTTGGGTTGCCTATCCCCCCTATAGATAGATTGCGAACATTTTCAGCAGATCAATTTGAGGATATGATTTGTGAATGGGTCGATGGATATTTGAAAAAAGAGTATACATCTGTGTATCGCTCAGGCTCGGCAGGTGATAAGGGAAGGGATATAGTTGCATTTGTAAATAATGATTCCCCGAATCATGTCTGGGATAATTATCAATGTAAGCATTATGACCATCCGCTTTATCCAAGTGATGTATGGTTAGAATTGGGGAAACTATGCTACTACACGTTTATTAAAGAATATACAATTCCAAGAAAGTACTATTTGATTTCTTCTTGTGGTTTGGGAACTTCTTTATCAGAATTAATCGAGTATCCGACTCGTCTGAATGCTGGATTAATCTCAGCTTGGGAAGATAAATGCAAGAGAAAGATTACGAATGTAAGTGAAGTTTCTTTAACTAATGAGTTGCTGGAATATATCCAAAAGTTTGACTTTTCAATAATAAATCACTGTCCTCCTCAGAAATTGATAGAACAGTACAGCAGCACACCTTTTTATAAATATCGTTTTGGTGGTGGGTTAAATAAGCCTAGACCTCAGTCGGAGGCCCCAGGGCCTTCAATAAAACCGGAAGAAGTAAGATATGTTTCACAACTATTTGAAGCATATTCAGATCACCTTGGAAAAAAGATTGCTGGTGTTGAGGAGTTGAAAAGCTACAGCTCGCTGCATCGACATTTTAATAGACAGCGGGAAGACTATTATAAAGCAGAATCACTTAGAAGATTTGCTAGAGATGAGTTGCCTTATGACGAGCCCTTTGAAAAGTTGCAGGATGAAATTTATAGAGGAGTAATAGACACTGCAGAGGATACTCATGCTGACGGCTTTGTATGTGTTAAGGAAACAATAAAAGAAGCTAGAAAATTGGAGATTACAAGCAATGTACTAATTAGCTACATTGATGGAAGTGATAGAAGTGGAATTTGCCATCAACTGGCGAACAATGACATTCTGAACTGGGTGAGAAAATGAACGAGGTAAAATTAAGTAGAGAAACCTACCTATTCAATACTCCATTAGAAACTGGACTTCGATGCTTAGTGATTTTAGCAGGATTAGAAAATAAAGCTATAGATATTCAAAGGTTGATTTATTTGGATTATCTATTAACACATTATGGTGATGTTGAGCCAGAATTTGAGAGTCTGCATCCTTCAACACCATCTCGATCTGGTGAAATACTGATAAAGCGAGATTTAGTAAGCCAAGGGCTTCACTTAATGATTAGCAAAAAGCTTATTAACATCGAATATGGAAAAAGCGGAATTTTGTATGGAGCAACACCTTACTCTAAAGCGTTTCTTCAACATTTTGAGTCTAACTATATGCTACGGCTTCTGGATGTGAATAAATTACTGATCGACAAATTCTCTAATTATACTGATGTGGAACTCAAAAATTTTATAATGAAAAATATTGATCGCTGGGGTGGAGAATTTGTAAAAGAAGCTTTCGTAAGGGGGGACAACTAATGAATACAGAGGGTTTTTTTATTTCGGAAATCCGACTTACAGGAAAAAATAAGAGAAATGCTAGTATCGTACTCAAAAAAGGGCTTAATGTTATCTCAGGTGCTTCTGATACTGGGAAGACTTACATATTTCAATTAATAAACTATATGTTTGGTGGTAAAGATGAACCAAAAGAAATAGATGAAAGTATTGGGTATTCAACTATTTTTATTGAACTTGAGAAATACGAAGGAGAAAGCTATACATTAAAGCGTGAAATTGGTGATTCATCAATTTTTGTCTATGAGTCAAAAATTGATGATATTTCATTTCTGCAGAATTGTGTGAAACTGAAAGCTAAGCATGATAAGGATGACAAGGACAATATATCAACATTTCTCTTATCCTTAACGGGAATCAAAGATATGCTTTTAAGGAAAAATGCAAGAGGAACCAAAGTATCTTTTTCTTTTAGAAATCTTGTTGCTCTAATGATGCTTAATGAGGAAAAAATTATATCAGAGGAAGTGCCTATTTTTTCAGGTATACCCTCTAATAAAACGACTGAACAGTCTGCATTTAAGACTATTCTAACAGGCGTAGACGATAATCATGGAGAAGAGATAGAAGACCCTAAGATATACAGAACCCGACTCGAAGGAAAGTTGGAGTTTGTAAGCTCTTTGTTGCAGAAATTGAAAATGGAATTGAAAGAAAAAGGCGCACAAATTCAGGACTATGATGCCAATGAACTAACAAAAGAGATTGAGAAATTAATGAGTACATTATCAAATAATAGCAAAGAAATTAATCTTAGGATGGGACAAAAGAAAGAAATATGGATTCAAGAACAAGAAATAAAATCAAGAATTTTAATGCTTGAAGAACTATTAGAAAGATTCAGATTGCTTGAAAAAAGCTATCTTTCTGATTTAGATCGACTTCAATTTCTTATTGAAGGGGATCACTATATCTCACAATTATTTGATTCAAATTGCCCTGTTTGCAATAATCCTTTCAACTCAAAAACTACTGAGCATAATCATGATTTTTACTTAGAGGATTTACAAATTGCGTGTTCTGAGGAAAGTAATAAAATTAACGCTCAGCTAATTGATCTTAGAGAAACATTAACAAATCTACAAAATGAGAATAAAGAAAACAATGAAAAAGTTAAACTTTTAAGTCAACGAATTAAGGAAATTGAGGTCATTATTCAGCGTGAATTAAAGCCAGTTGCAGTATTAACGAAAGAAAGAATGGATACTTTGTTGAACATAAAAAAGATTTTTCAAGAAATTGAACTTAATGAACGTCGTATTGCTGAGTATCAAACTAGCCAGTTAGATATTATGAGGGAGTTGTCTAAAAAGAATCAGAAGATGAAATTCGTTAATGAAATAACAACAGAAATTTATGATGATTTTGCTACAGAAGTGAAAGAGTTACTTGCTGGATGGAACTACCCTGATTTAACAAGTGTAAGCATAGATTATGATGATCAGGAGTTAATTGTTTCAGGTAAGAAAAGAAAAAATCATGGAAAAGGTTATCGGGCAATATTAAATGCTGCTTTTGTTATTGCTATTATGAAATATACAAGAAGTATTGGACTCAAGCATCCTGGGCTGATTATTTTAGATTCTCCGTTAACTACTTACAAAGAAAGACTCAATCAAACAACACTAAGCAGTAGTGAAGAAGATATATCGTTAGACATGAAGCAAGCCTTTTTCAAAAATTTATCTAAACTTCGAAATGATGTTCAGGTAATCATTTTTGAAAATATAGACCCTATTAAAGAAGTACAGGATAACATGAACTATATTCACTTTAGCAAAGTAATTGGTGTGGGGAGATATGGTTTTATTCCGGTTGACAATATTTCTGAATCAGTGAGCAATAATCCAATTGAATAGTTGAAGGTGATAGTGAAATGATGGAGTTTTCGCAGAAAATACGTAATTTACGAAATAAAGCCCAAGAGACACAAGCTGCAAATAAAATAATTGATATGCTGACTGAGTTAAAATTGAAGAATGATGAGACAACCTCTTATAGATGGATCTGGGAACTTATACAAAATGCGAAAGACGTTGTTAACACAAGTGGGATGGTTGACATAATTATAAACTTTGACGAAGGCAATAAGACTGTTGAATTCAAACATAATGGTAAACTGTTCTCGACAGAAAATATTGTTTTTCTTATAGAACAAGTGTCAACAAAAGATCGCACAATAACTAATGAAAAAAATAAGAAGACTACTGGGAAATTTGGAACAGGCTTTTTAACTACTCACTTGCTTTCAGAAAAAGTTAGGGTTTCTGGATATCTGCAGGATGCTGGTGAATCACCATGTTCTTTTAATGTTATTTTAGACCGATCTGGTATGGATCAGCAATCAATAATTAGTGCCATACAAGAAAGTTGTTCGCAGTTAGATAAGAATACTACCATAACTACTGACAAAACAATAAATGACGAAGATTTCAATACTTGCTTCACCTATGTTTTGGACGAATCTGGAGTGTCAACAGCAAAGAAAGGTCTGAAGAATCTGCTTATTGCTGCACCTTACGTATTTGCATTTGTTCCAGAGATAGGTTCAATCACAGTAACAAGCGGTCAATATATACAAAAAATTAGCCGCGGCAGAATGATTGAAACTGAGCTTGAAGATGCGAGTGTGACAAATGTTGTAATTGCAACAAAGGGGATGACAAAAGATAGATATATTTTTGTTTTGGGAACGAATGACTTATCTGTTGCAGTAGAAGTCGAACAGCAAGCAGGTAACAATTTTACAACAAAGTACGATACTCAATTACCCAAAATATTTTGCGACTTTCCTCTCTTAGGAACAAATGATTTTTCATTTCCTGTTGTAGTAAACAGTCCTAAGTTTAATCCAACAGAACCACGAAACGGAATACATTTAACGGATAAAGTACATAAACAAATAGCTGAAAATAAGCAAATATTAATGGAAGCTTCACTATTTTATGTTAAGATAGTGGACTACTTTTTAGAAAAAGAATATGAGGGAATCTACAACATTACTAAAATCCCTGAACAGCCTGCAAAGGATTGGCTATCTAAAGAGTGGTTTGAGCAAGAAATAATTAATAAACTAAAGTCTCATATCATAGAAATTCCTCTCATTTCTACACATAATGCTGGCAAAATGCCTCTTATAGATGAATGGGGCGGTACAGGTGTATTCATTCCAAAAGATTTAGATGAAACTCTCAGGGCAAAAGTATGGACACTATCAAGCAAACTCATTCCCCATATGATTACAAAGCGTGAAGAATTAGAGTGTTGGTACAATTCTTTATGGGAAGAATGCCGAAATTACGGTTTATTAGATTTAATTAACCGAGTAGAAGCATTTGAAAATATTAGTGAGTTATCAAAACATCTTAATGGTAATGTAACTGACTGGCTAAATGAATTATTAGCATTATTCTATTCTAATGAATATTTGTATACCAACAACCTTGGCAGAAGCCCACGTATTTTGCCAAATCAATACGGTGAATTTCGTACTTTAGATGAGGTATCACTTGATTGCGGTATTGATGAAATTTATAAAGACATATCTACTGTATTAAATTTCGATTTTAAAATTGAATTATTGGATAGAGAAATTAATAGTGAGTTCCTTGCTAATTTAAAAAAACTCACGTTAGATGATGTTTTCTCAGAGATTCTAAAAAAATTGCATAGATCACATCCTTCAGCAGAAGACTTTTATAAGAGCATTATTTCTCTTCAAGCTAAACAGAATAGCGAACAAAATGACTTTTTAGATCTTGTTTATGAATTACAAGGTAAAGATGCCTGGATAAGGAATAGTGTATCGAAACATTCACAAGAGCTATTAAAATTGGCATTGAAATTCTGGAGGGAAAAAATAACCAAGGACATAAGCTCCTATGAAAGTATAAGAATCTTTGCCTCTAGTTTTAATTTTGCCAGTGAGCATGAGGCGATGATGTGGGTGTCAAATTTCGTTCGAATTTTGGTGAAATATGAGCAAGATGGTTTATTGGATCGGATTGCTATATTGCCTGATCAATATGGAAATTTCAAAATGAGAGCAGAATTATCACTGGATTCAGGTGAAATTGATGAAATCCTTAAAGATGCATCTAAATATGCTGGATATGATGTACGTAAAACATTGTTATCAAAAGACATTATTTTAGATCTGCCTGAAAATAGAACTGTCTACCTAGAGAATATTTCCGAGAAAATCACACAGTATGTGAAAGAAAATAAAAACAGCATTGGGCACAACGATATTGATGTAAAAGAAGTATTTAATAAAACGTATCTTTGGCTTAGAGAAAATTTGGCTAATGAAAAGGTAAAAAAGTGCTTCAAAGAATTATCAACTAATTTACATTGGTTTTATAATGATAATGATATTGCTGAAAATATGTCGAAAATTGAAGAATACAACGACATATTAGAGAAATATGGTGTTTCTGGAGTGCAAGAATTAGAG
Organism: Paenibacillus sp. B01; assembly: GCF_009649995.1. NCBI lineage: Bacteria > Bacillati > Bacillota > Bacilli > Caryophanales > Paenibacillaceae > Paenibacillus > Paenibacillus sp. B01. The sequence continues at coordinate 2,372,303 of NZ_CP045802.1, forward strand.
CAGATATTATCTCGCTCAAATGTTGAAAGTAGTTCTAGTAAAACGGTGGAGATTTCAATGGAAATTCTTGCACAATGGGGTATTTCAACTGAAGAAGATTTAAATCGTGCTCTGGCAAATAATGTGTTTGGCCCAGAATTTATTCATGATTCTAAACGCAATTCAGAATTATTCAGCTATGTCCAAGATATTCTTGAGCGCTCCAAGAATAAAATCCTTGAATTTTTAGATAAGAAAAAATCGGAATATGACGTTTCAGATCCAATCAGAATTAGTAATACTATCTTCGTAATAAAAAAACACGGTACTGAAATATATTTAATTACTCGACCGTCTGATTATGGTCAAATAATATTATATTATGATACTGAGTTGGATATGCTTGACTATGAAAAGGATTGTGAATTATGGGTTGAAGATGATAAGAGCGAGCCGCAAAAAATTACATTTGGGAAAATATTAAAGCTGACTGGTGTTAACAAGATTCCACTTAGGAGCATAAGAGAAAAATGATTGACATTAATGAAGTAAAGCAATTACTACAATCCCCTGATTCAAAAAATCTTATTTGTAGAAACGTAGAATTCAGACCGCAAAATTTGGCTTTGTTTATTGCTGCTCTGTCAAACATGACAGAGGGGTATGGCTACATTGTAATCGGGGTAAGCAAAAATACAGATAATTACTCTATTAATGGAATAAGTAATGGGTTCATATTAGATGAACCTATTAAACGGGCACTCAGTTTGTTAGCTGAGCAACCAATAATAGAATTTGGTACACTTAGTATTGAAGGTAAAAATATTTATGCAATAAAAGTGATAAATATTACAAACGAGATTTTCTTCAAGCCTCCACAAAATACAGAGTCACTAACCGATTTATTTATTCGTGATCTTTACTTGGCTTGCATCAAACTTCAAGCACGTAAGCTTTACGTTAGCACTACAGAAGATGAGCGTAATGACTTTATTACAGATTTACTGGAGACAAACGGATATCGCATAAAAGACCAAACTCGACGCGGAAGTTCTGCTAGTGGTAAATCATCTGGCGAAATTGATATTTTTGTTGAAAACGATAGAATGCCTTTTACTATTATTGAAGCCCTTAATTTGGATAGCTTAAATACTAATTATCTTGATGTTCATCTTGACAAGATATATTCTTACGATACAACAGGAAATGCATTCAATGTATGTTTGTCATATGTTAAAGTTAAAGATTTTGGGTCTTTTTGGGATAGGTATTGCAACTACGTTAAAACACGTGAATATCCAGTAATGCTTGTCTCTTCTGATACAAATGCTGATAAAGATTATTCATACTCTGATATAAGATTCATGACAACTACGCATAATCGTTCAGGTAAAAATACACGGCTTTATCATATGTGCGTAAAAATACAAGAATCGTAGTTACTTAGTGAAAAGTTCTTATATAAGAATCGTCAACTAGGGAAACAACCTAATCAAGCGATTGTATTAGGCTTCTTACACAAGAAAGGTATTTAATTTCTTGCTCCGCTATAATTTGTCGATGGTAGTGGAGCAGGGCTGATTCGAGTATCGTTCTCTCCGAGTTCTCTCAAACGTGCAATTTCAGTCACTTTTTGATGAATTTACGAGACGCCTTGTGGCACTAGGGAAGGGTGGCGTGAAACGCCGAAACCCCTTGATTTTATAGGCTTTTCGTGGTTTTTTGGTTCCTCTAAAGGAACATAGCTTCCGCTTGCTTCCCTTTAGCGCGCAAGTTTCAGGTTCTAGTGTCAGCAATGACGTGGAGGTTCAAGTCCTCTTGACCGCACCATCCTTTCAATCGACCCCTTCCTTTCGGAAGGGATTTTTTTATTTTTTTGTTTCAAGATACGGGACAATGTGAAATACTGTAAACCAGCCTATAGAAATGAATGAGGTGGAATCATGGAAAGCATCTACAGCCCGGTGCATTCAGCGAATATATTGAATCGGATCGACAAGTTAAGCCCGCATGCAGCGCCCCAGTGGGGAACGATGAATGCGGCTCAGATGCTGGCTCACTGCTCGGCGTTCCAAGACATCCCGATGGGGAATTCCTTTCCCCCGAGATACTGGCTGGGGAAAGTGATTGGCAGGTTCGTAAACCGTATTTTTTATAATGACAAGCCGGCACCGCACAATATGTCGACCATTCCAACGATACGGATTGCAGATGAGAGAGATTTTGAGACGGAAAAGGAAAAGCTGAAGCAAATGATTGTCGTTTTCCAAAGGAATGGTCCGGAGAAATGTTCCTCTCATCCGCATCCTTTCTTTGGGAAATTCACGCCCGAGCAATGGGGGATAGGGGTTTATAAACATCTGGACCATCATTTAAGGAAATTTGGCGTTTAGTCAGAGAGTCATGAAGCAGGGGCATTTCTCGGCGGCGTCGTAACCCCGAGAAATGCCCCTCTTTTTTTGGCCTAGCTAGGCTCCCCATATTCCATCCGTTTGGAAAGGAAAGGCTACTTCTTGTCGTCCGTTTTTTGAGTGAAAATCGCGAGATAGGTGACCTCGTCGGTAATCGGAATCAGCAGATGCTTCTCTAGCGAATTGAAATAGATCGAATCTCCAGGCAGCATGGTGTATTGAGTAGCGCCGACTTGATAGTTCATTTCTCCCTTGATCATATAAATGAACTCTTCTCCTTCATGCGTAAACCCATGCTGCTTGACGTTCCCTTTTTTGGCCGTAATCAAATAGGGCTGAATCAGCTTGTCCCTTCTTTCGCTCGCAAAAGCGAAAAAGGAATAGCCTTTATTCGTCTCCACCCATTTCTCTTGGTCCTCGTATTGCTTGACGCTATTGTATACTGTCGTTTGAGCGCTTTGTTCCTCCAGCAGATCGGACACTCGAACTCCAAGCGAGGCAGCGATCTTGATCAGCGTCGATACAGGCGGATTGGATTGTCCATTTTCAATTTTGGATAAAAGGCTTTTCGTAAATCCGCATGACTTGGCGATTTCCTCTTGAGTTCGTTTTTGTTCCTGTCGGATGTACCGGATTCGGCTTCCGATATTCATGGATTCTCTCTCCTTATCGACGTTCGCTTCCATCATCATATCATAAACTAAACTCCGGAGAAGTTCATTCAATAAAGTTGTTGATAATTCAACCATGTTGAATTATCATAAACACAGATTCAACTTCACATCCTGCCAGCTGCAAAAGAGGAGAGTGCCGAATGATCCAGCCATCGGATTTGAACGAAGAGAAGCATGTGCTCGACATGGGATGGGGCAAAATCGCCTGGTTGTATGGCAAAGAAATTGATCCGGACGGTCAAATGACGTTCGGCGTGGTGTACATTGAAGCGGGGCAGGAGAATGGACGTCATATCCATCCGAACTGCGAAGAAATCATTTATGTATTGTCCGGGGAATGCGACCATTCGTTGGGAGATGAAATCGTTCATTTGAAGCCGGGCATGGCGCTTCGGATTCCGCAAGGCGTGCCGCATCACGCCAAAGTAACGAGCTGGGAGCCATGCAAAATGATCATCGCCTATTCGTCGGTAGACAGGCAGACTATCGGAGAGTAAACGGAACACGGCTGTGAGGCCGATGAAGCCGATCAGGAAGGGAGGAAAGGACGCATGACGTACAACTTTGCCTTTTCAAGGCCTACGGCAACCTCCGAGGAGGAACAGCTGCTCGTTCACGGCTATCAAAAGGCCGGCTATAGCGGGCTGCAGCTGAAGCCGAGTCAGTACACTCCTTATTTGCTTGAGCCTGAATCATTCAGGAGCCGTTGGGGACAACCCGCCGGCATCGCTGCTGCGCTCATCGCGGGGGGCACTCTAGTAAACGATGACAGCAAAGAGCAATTGCGCCAGGTGTATAAGTTTGCTGCGCATGTTGATTCAGAGATGATCGTTTATTGCCATGCGGTGCCGAGGCAGCAAGTGACGAACGAGAACATCGCGACATTCGCCGCCGTTTTTGAAGAAATGGGCAAAGAGGCGGAGCAGCATGGCCTGCGGCTCTCCTTGCACCACCATTATGACCAGCCGCTCATGCATCGGGAGGACTTTGATCTCTTTTTTGACAGGATCAAGGATCCCGCTCATGTCGGATTGACGATCGATACCGCTCATCTAGTCAAATCGGGTGTAGACGATATCGCGGAGGTCATTCGCACGTTTGCTCCCTTTATAACGAATTTCCATATGAAAGATTTTGCCAAAGGTCATTTTGAGATATTAGGGCACGGAGAGATTGATTTCTCCCCCGTGTTTCAAGCCATTCAGGATATCCGTTACTCCGGCTGGATCTCCGCAGACGAGGAAAGCGGCGGGGAAATTGCGACCGGAATGAAAGAATGCCTCAAGTTCATGAAACTAGGATTAGGAGCGTGAGCCCGATGAAGAAGTTCAAGGTAGGTTTTGTGGGCGCAGGAGCAGTGACGCGAATGCATTTGAAAGGCTACTCCGCTCATCCGGAACGGATTGAGGTCGTTGCCATTTGCGATCCGAGCGAGTCGAATGTTCAAGAACGAGCCGATGAATTTAATATTCCGAACCGGTACACGGATGTGGAAACGATGATCAAGGAAGCAGGCATCGAGGCTGCTGTCGTCTGCACCCCTTCGACGATCCGTGAAAGCGTCATCACGCCGCTGCTTGAAGCAGGAATTCCGGTTTTTGTCGAAAAGCCTTTCGCCGACACGCTTGAGGAAGCAAAGTCGATCGCGGAACAAGGCAAGCGGTTGAAGGTTCCCGTGTCCGTCAACCAAAACTTCCGAAAGCACCACAAATTCGAATTTATCCGGGGACTGATCAAAGAGGGGGCGATAGGGAAGCTGGAAGGAATTCATTTTTCGTCCTTATTCTTTCGTCAAGATACAGGCTGGAGAATCCATACCGAACGACATGCGATGTCCGTCATGTCGATTCATTGGTTTGACGGGATGCGAAGAATGGCCGATGCCGATGCAAGCTCCATCTACTGTACGTCCTATAGCTCGGAGGCGATTGATTGCATCGGCGAAACCGATGCGACGGTACAGATCGTGTTCGACAACGGCGTGCATGCGAATTTCTCCCAAAGCTTTTCCAGCGCGTTCTGCCGGGATGACCTTGTGGTGTTGGGAAGCGAAGCCGCATTAAGGCCCACGGGCAATGAGATTCACTTGCTCAAGCCCGATCCTTCCGGTCAGCCTAATTGGAACCCGATCCCCGTTCAAACCTGGAAGTACGCCATGCCGATTGAAGAAGCGGTGTTTGATGGATTGAATCAGTTGCTGGAATGGATTGAAACCGGAGAAGAGGCCTCGAACAGCGCCTACGATAATTTGCATACGGTTTCATTGCTGGAAGGAGCCTATTTGTCTGCCCGTGAAAAACGGATCGTTCATTTCCAAGATGGACTTTTAAGCTGAAGGCTGGCGTACAAACTATGCTTCATGCGGAGGTCGAGCCATGAAAATCGATTTTACGAATTCGGTCGCCAGAGAGGCGGAGATGGCCGCTTGCAGCCCGGATGGCTGCGAGGTTGTCCTTGGCGCGGACGGCGGCGGAATTACGATCGAACAAGTCAAAGAAGCGGGCAAACGATATCTTGTCGGCGACATCGAAGTGCTGGAGGACCATTCCGTTGCGATGATGTTTCGCTGCTTCTTGCCCGGAGAAGACCAGGAACGGATTTTTATGCGTTTCGGTCTGCTGCCGCGCTTCAAGACCAGGATTTGCTTGGATCTTCACTTGCTTGACAATAGGACCATTTTTACGAACCGTACGCCGGGTACGCTGAAGCTGGTCGTGCATGGGCAGCGCACCGAGCTGAGCAGCGTGGAGCGCTTCGAGCTCGGCATGGAAAAGGCCTTTCATGATGTCCGCGTCCGGTTCGAGCATTTTCATCTGACGGATCAGATGCCGACCGATTTTCCGCTGCCTCGGACAAAGCTCGTGGATGAATTCGGCCAGTGGAAAGGAAAGGACTGGCCGGGCAAAATCCATTCCTTGGCCGAGCTGAAGGAAAGGCTGGAAGCGAACGAAGGGCCGGCGGAGTACCCGTTTCCCGAATGGAACGAGTGGGGAGGAGACCGAACCCGCCAGCTGAAGGAAGGCAACGGCTACTTCTCGACCTTCAAGTCCGAGGACGGAAGATGGCATCTGGTAGACCCGAGCGGCTGCGATTATTTCTCCTTAGGCCCGTGCGGGACGAATCCGGGGGATCAGTGCCGCGTGGACAGCTTCGAGGACCTGTGCGACTGGCTTCCGGAGACCGACGACCCGGACTTCGGGGAATTTTACAAAATCGGGACGACAAGGCGAGCGGCCTACATGCCCCTCGATTCGTTCAAAATCATCCGCTTCACCGCATTGAATATGAAAAAAGCGTATGGCGAGCGATGGCATGAGAAATGGGAGGAGATTTCCCACCATATCCTGATGAAAAACGGCATCAATTCGCAAGGCAATTTCCCCGGTCTCGGCATGGCCAGCGGTCGGACAAGGCTGCCTTATGTTCGAGAACTGCCGAATTTCCCGACGACCGACACGCTCATTTTCAGGGATTTCCCGGATGTCCTCTCGCCGGAGTACAAAGAGAAAGCCGAGCAGTATGCGCGCCAGCTGTCGGCGTGGAAGGACGACCCTTGGCTGATCGGTTATTTTTTGAGAAATGAACCGGAGTTCAACTTCGTGGAGGGCTTGGCCATTGCCGACGAGGTTTTGCATAATCCCGCGCAAACGCATTGCCGGTCGGGACTCATCGCCTTTTTGAAAAGCGCTTACACGACGATCGAGGAGCTGAATCTCGCCTGGGATTCCGCATTCGAGAGCTTTTCGGAACTGGAAAAGCCGATCTATAGCTGCTCCACGACGTATCCAAAATCAAAGCCGGATATTCGGAAGTTTTCGGCTCATCTCATTCGCGAATATATCAAAGTACCGTCCTTGGCCTGCAGAGCGGTAGACTCGAATCACCTGAACCTCGGTCTCAGATGGTCCAAAGCCTACAATCTCGACATGATGGAGGGCTGGGAGTACTTCGACGTATTCTCCATCAACTGTTATGATTTCGACCCGACTCGCGACATGGACTTTGTCCAGCATGCGGGAGTGGACCTGCCGATCCTGCTCGGAGAGTACCACTGCGGGGCGCTGGATCGAGGGCTGCCGGCGACCGGACTGAAGGGCGTTCCCGATCAAGAGGAACGAGGCGTCATGTGGAGGCATTTCGTGGAGAAGGTCGCGGCCCATCCTTATGGCGTAGGCGCCCACTGGTTCCAATATAACGATCAGTTCTGTCTGGGCAGGTATGACGGCGAGAATTATCAGATCGGCATGGTGGACATCTGCATGCAGCCTTACCCGGAATTGATGGAGGCGGCTCGCGAAACCTCGCGCGTGCTGTATCAGGTCAAAAACGGCGAGGCAATGCCTTATGGCAGGCTGCCGAAATCGGTGCCGATGATCGGGTACTGACGGGCGGACGGTCAGGGAAGGGCTTGTTTATGCAGCAAGATCAATATTGTTCACCGTCAAAATCCTCGACATGTCCAATAGTGATCGATATGTTCACTAGAAAAATAGCGGATGAGTGATTTATGATTCGTCATGAATTCATGAAACCGCTTTCCATTGGAGTTTAGATGGAACGGATTCGTGCAAGCAAAGGAGGAAAATCAATGACCCGAAATGCAGGAAGAAGGGGGAGAGCAAAGGGGAGAAGGCCAGGATTGCTGCTTTTAATCGCATGCCTGGCTTTCAACATGCTTTTGCCTCTTCAAAGCGTCTGGGCGGCCGGTGACTCGACCGACGGCAGCGACGAGTCGATTTTGGCCGACTTCAACTTCGACGCTGCTGACGGCGGGCTGCAGGGCAGCGCGGCGAAAACGACGGTTCACGGCACAGCCAGCTATGAGGACTCCTATGAAGGAGGCGGCAAGGCGGCCAAGCTCAGCAGCAGCTTCTGGCTTGATTTGACCAAGAAAGACGGCACGCCGCTGCTGGCCGGCCTGAACGAAATGACCGTCTCCTACGACAGCAAGCCGAACAACGGCAGCACCTGGGCGTTTTTTGCCGCGCCTAATTCGACGGTGCAGACATATTTGGCCGAGCATTACATAGGAATCCTGGACCGGCCAGGCTTCGTCGCCGCCGAGCGGTTCAACAACAACGGCTCCCGCCCGCAAACGGCAGAAGCGGGAACGGGAACGAATTGGAAGCATGTGGACGTCGTCATTACGACGACGGAAACGAAGCTGTTCGTCGACGGCGCGCTCAAGTCGACGGTTGCGAGCCCTTATCCGATGTCGACCATTCTGGGCGGATCGGGAGGCATTCTTCAGATCGGGAAGGGCAACTGGGGCGGCGGCGAATATTTCGCGGGCCTGATCGACAACTTCAAGCTGTTCAATAGGGCTCTAAGCGAGCAAGAGCTGCTTGAGAACCGGCTGACCAGCACTCCTCCGACCTTCTCGCCGTCCGAGGGACAGGCTTACGCTCCGGTCACGATCTCGCATCCGGCTGGGGCCCAATACATCCACTATACGACGGACGGCTCGACACCTACTGCGATAAGCCCGAAGTATGCGGGACCGATCCCGATCCACGGGAAAACGACGGTCAAAGCCGTCGCCATCTCCGCGGACGGGAAAAGCAGCGCGATTGCCAGCGCGGACTTCTACGGCAGCGACTGGTCGGCGACCGCGACCGGCTTCCGGCTTGACGGACAGTCCGAGGTCGTAAACGCGAAGATCTCCTGGCCGGCGGTTACGGGAGCGGACTACTACGAAGTCTATCGCGGAGACCGGCTCATCAGCCGGACTTACGGCGATGTCGCGGACGAGTACGGACTCGAGACGGATCAAGACTATACGTACACGGTCAAGGCGATCGCTGCCGGCGCGACGATCGCGGAGGCGAGCACGAATGCGGTGCGCACGTTCGGCTATGACGCTGCGGCGATCACGCGCAAGAAGATCAATACGACCGGCGCGGACAGCCTTGCAGCCGGCATGGCGCATGGCGTCAAGTCGGGCAACACCTGGTACGATTACGTCTACGAATCGTCGAAGGACGAGGGCACCGGCATCGTCACGACGGGAATCTACGAGCTGACGAGCGCCGACGGGCTTTCCTACGGCAACAAGCGCCTGCTCGGCTCGTTCGAGGACATGCGGACGGAGGGAGCCGGCTACACGCTGCATCCTGACGGCAAAGTCGTCTTCACCGCTCATGAGGAAGGAAGCAGCGGCTACCAGCAGGCGAAGCTGTTCATCGCCTCGGTCACCCCAGGCGGGACCGACTTTGCGGCGACGTTCCGGGGGCGCCCGTTCGACATGGACTCGCGCGACATGGCGCTATTCGTCGACGATGACGACACGGCTTATATCCTGTTCGCTACGCGTACGAACAGCGACATCGGGATCGTCCGGCTGAACGACAGCTGGGAGCAGCCGGAGGCTCTGGTGAACACGGTATTCGTCGGCAAGCACAAGGAGTCTCCGACTGTCATCAAGCATGACGGACGCTATTACTTCTTCGGCTCGACGGCGAACGGCTGGTATCCGAGCCAGGCGGAGTATGCCTCTGCGACATCGCTGGACGGAGATTGGACGCCGCTGCGGCCGATCGCCAACGGCTCCTCCTTCGCCACGCAGGCGAACGGTACCCGCATCTGGACCGGTATGGGCGGACAAAAAACGTTCGCGCTGAACGGCTACCACTGGGGCGATCAATATCCTGGCGCGTTCAGGGACCCGATGGGCACCTATTCGCGGCTGTTCCCGATGGTGTTCCACGAGGGCATCGCCACCGCGGACTGGTTCCATCAGCTGGACTACGATCCGGCCTATGGCATGATTCCGGTCCAATCCGGGCAGCTGCTCTCGCTCGGAAAAAAAGCGGTCGATTCCGAAGGGCTCGACGCCGCTGCCGTGACGGACGGAGCGGATTTTGCCTCGTCGCCGCTCGTGCAGCATAAGGCCGTGGGGTACAACATCGTGATTGATCTGGCGCAGGCGTCGCAGCTTTCCGAGATCAACTTCACCACCCGCGAGGTCGGCGGCTCGGATACGGCGTATCGCTACAAGCTGGAAGGCAGCATGGACAATGCGAATTGGACGATGCTGGCTGACGGCTCGCAAAACAACGTCGTCGGCTACGTGGCCAATCCGATTTCCAGTGAATCGCTTTATCGCTATGTGCGGCTGACCGTGAGCGATATCATCAACGTACACAACGGCAACCGCGCGATCTGGGCGGACGGCATCATCGAATTGTCCGTCTACGGTACGCCGCATCTCGACAAGACGGCGCTGCAGGCCCAGTACGAAGCGCATAAAGACACGGAGCGGGGCGCGTATACGAACGGAAGCTGGAAAACCATCACGGAGGCGCTTCGAAAAGCAGAGGCGGTGCTGAACGATTCTTCCGCTACGCAGTGGACGATTGACCGGGCGCTGCAGCAGCTCGACGAGGCCTTCACCTGGGCTCAGAACGTCCATCCGGACCAGGTCGTGGACTATGCGGCGGCAGGCGTGCCGGTCGGCGAGCTCTGGTACGATACCGAAGGCAACCCGATCCAGGCTCACGGCGGCGGATTCCTGCAGCAGACCGCTGCGGACGGCAACCCGATCTACTATTGGGTAGGCGAGAATAAAATCCATAACCAGGCGAACTTCCATGCCGTGTCGCTGTATTCCTCGCGCGATCTGGTCAACTGGACGAACGAGGGCGACATTCTGAACTCGTTCTCGGCTACGGTGCCGGGGGCGGAATTGGGCTTGATCGGCAACAAGTGGGAGCGGCCGAAGCTGCTTTTCAACGAAAAGACGCAAAAATACGTGCTGTACGGCCACTGGGAGACGGCGGACAGCTACGCCAGCAGCCAGATCGCGGTGGCGACGGCGGATAGTCCGGAAGGTCCGTATACGTTCCTCGGACATTGGCGTCCGGGCGGCACGCTGCGCAACTGGCGCAGCGGCGCCAACAATTACAGCGATGCGGAATATTTCAAAACCGGAGGCGTGAAGGTCGCGATTCCGGCTTCCGTTCAGCAGGACGAATCGCAAATGGGCTATCTTTCGCGCGACTTCACCGTGTTCGCCGATGACGACGGCACGGCTTACCTGATGTCGGCGGAAGGACATTCCATGCGGGTCCACCGGCTGAACGAAGACTATACCGACGTGGACTTCACCACCTATGAATTCAGCGATCCTGCATCGAAAGCGGCCGATTTTGAATCGTACAGCTTCTATGAAGATGTCGGCCGCGAAGCTCCGGCAGTCGTGCGGACGGACGACGGCTACTATATGGCGTCATCCGGGCAGTCCGGCTGGATGCCGAACCAAGGAACGATCAGCTACAGTGCCGATCTCCGCGATCCGCACGGCTGGACGCCGGTCAGGGAAAACGGAAAAATCATCGAGAAATATGCGTTCGGGAACAACAGCACGTACTACAGCCAGCCGACCAACATCATGAAGCTGACCGGCGCGGACGGCACCCGGACCTACGTCTACATGGGCGACAAATGGCGCTCGAGCCAGCTGTCCGACTCGCGTTACGTATGGCTGCCGATCGAGTTCGAGGCCGAGCAGCATACGGCTTCCATGAAATACACGACGGGCTGGAAGCTGAATGCGGCCACCGGCGGCGTGCAGATGCCGCAGGCGTATCTCGTCTCGCAAGGTAAAAGCGCCACGATCACCGGCAGCAACGCCGCGGGCATCGAGAAGGCGAACGACGGCTACGCTTTCAACCTGCATACGTCGGGCGATTCCAGCAGCTTCTTCGAGCTGGCGGCTCCGTACGAATACACGATCGATCTGGGCGCGATCTATGATCTGTCGCGGATCGACGTCGCCTACCGGCTGTATAATGGCTCGGAGATGTATCATCGTTACCAAATCCTGGCCTCCAATGACAATGCCGACTGGACGGAGCTGGTGAACAACGGCACGAATATGTGGGCCGGCTTCAACTCGGATACGCTGAGCGGCCATTACCGGTACGTGAAGCTGAAAGTAAACGAGGTTCGCCGCGTCAACAACAACGCCCTCAGCAACGGATGGGGAAGCGGGCTTGTCGAGGTTCAGGTATACGCCAACTCGGCGGATCCGTACACGCTGGCGCCGCCGAGCGCCGATCTCGCATCGGGCACGTACAGCTACCCGCAATCGGTGAAGCTGTCCCACGCCGTCGAGGATGCGCTGCTGTACTACACGCTGGACGGCAGCACGCCGACCTTGTCCAGCACGCCGTATGCAGGGGCGATCGAGCTGCCGGTCGGCATGAGCACGCTGAAGGCGATCGCGATCGTAAACGGCGTGACGAGCGGCATTCTGGAAGCGAGCTACACCGTCGAGGCGGATCGCGAAGGACTGGACGATACCGTGCTGTCGTTGACGGGGCCGGCGAACGTGGTGTCCAATCAGACGTTCGAGGTCGCGTTTGGACTTCGTTCGGTCACCGACAGCGTATACGCCAAGGAGTACACCATTAACTACGATCCGGCGAAGCTGGAGTTCATCCAGGCGGAGCCGCTGAAGCCGGGGTACGTCTTCCAGCTGGAAACGGAAGAGGCGCCGGGTCAGGTCCGGGTTACGACCGTCGATGCCGGCGGAACGCAGACGCCGGATGCCGACGTCGGGCAGCTTAAGCTGCAGTTCAAGGCGAAGGCGCTGGAGCAGACGGTGACCGGCAGCGTATACACGTCGGATGTCATTCTTGCCGACGGCACGGGTCTGGAAGCGCCGGCTGCAAATGGCGCTACGTACAGCTACGTCCTGTTGGCGGTGTCGAAGACATCGCTGGCCGCTGCGGTCGCAGATGCGCAAGCGCGGCATGACGCGGCGACGGAGGGCGATCTGGACGGCCAATACCCGGCAGGCGCCAAGGCGGCGCTGCAGGCGGCGATCGATCAGGCAAGCGTTGTGCTGAACGACGATACGGCCGAGACGGAAGCCGTGCAGCAGGCTTTGATCGCGCTGAATGAAGCCGTAGAGGCATTCGAGGCGCTGAAAAACGTTCCGAGCGTTCCTGTTGCGGGCGATCTGAACGGAGACGGACGCGTCGGGATCGAGGATCTGAGCCTGGCGGCGGCCCGTTACGGCAAAAAAGCCGCGGACGCCGACTGGAGCAGCGTCAAGGCGGCGGATCTGAATGGCGACAGCGTCATCGACATCAAGGATCTGCGCGAGTTGGCCAAGCTTATTATTTTGAGCTAAAGCCGGAGCGAATCGGAAGAGAGGAAGTCGAAATCATTGAGAACAAATCGATGGACATGGAGTCTGTCTCTCCTGCTGATCTTCTTGCTGCTGCCGGTCTCGCCGGCAGCAGCAAGCGATGAGCCTGCGTTTTATGTGAGCTCGTCGAAGTCGAGCGTGGCGGTCGGAGACCAGGTAGAGGTCGAGATCGGAGTGCGAGGCGCGCAAGCGTGGACGGCCTTCGAGCTGAATCTGTCGTTCGACGCCGCCCTGTGGAGCGTCAGCGCGTCTTCGTTCGCGACGGGCCTGAACGGGTTCAGCGCGGTCGTCAACCCGGAGCTGCTGGACGAAGGCCAGCTCCGTGCGGTCTATACGAAGCTGGGGCATGCGGCGGGCGACAGCGGCGACCTCGTGCTCGGCAAGGTGAAGTTCACCGCTAAAGAGGCGGGCAGCGGAGCCTTCTCGCTGAATGCCGTCAAGGTCGGCCAAGACGGAGACCGGTGGACCGACTATGCGCCGGGCGTGCGGACGAGCACGCAGATCGTCAGCGGCGGGGGCGGCAACAGCGGCAACGGCGACAGCGGCGGCAACGGAAGTAGCGGCGGCGGCAGCCCTGCTCCCGGCCCCGCGGATGCCGGGAACGATCCGGTCATCAGCGGCTCGGGCATCAGCGTCAAGGCAGCGCCGAATGCAGCGGGAACCGCTCGTGTCGAGCTGGATGCGGAACGTCTGCAAAGCGCGATCGGCAAGCTGGAGGAGCATGACTTGACGATCAAGCTCGTCTCCGATCCGGCGACGAAGCAGGTCGAGCTCGTCATGCCGCTCGGTCCGATCCGCAGCGCCATGGCTTCGAATGTGGAACGCTTGACGATTGATAGCGGCCTGGCCGTCGTCTCGCTGGATCGGAGCTGGTTCGCGAAGCAGAATGCGGCGGACAGCGCGAAGCTGCAGCTGTCGGTCGGCCGGAAGGCGGCGTCCGAGCTGCCTGCGGCCGCAAGCGGGAACGTGCCGGCGGACGCGACGATCTATGACTTCGGCTTGACGCTGGATGGCCGGCCGGTCGGCGCCTTCGATGCCCGCGAAGTGACGGTGACGGTTCCGTACACGCTCCGCGCTGGCGAGCAGCCGGAGCAGGCCGTCATCTACTACATCGCCGATAACGGCGAGCTCGAGGTCGTCAAAAACGCCAAATACGACCCGGCCACAGGCATGATTTCGTTCAGCCCCCGGCATTTCAGCCTTTATTTCCCTGGCTATGCCGACCTCACCTTCCGCGACTTGAACGAGGCAGGATGGGCCAAGCCGTATATCGAAGCGCTGGCGGCCCGCGAAGCGGTAACCGGCGTCGGCGGCGAAGCCTTCGATCCGAACGGACGGCTGACCCGGGCGCAGTTCATTACGATGCTCGTCCGGCTGTTCGACCTGACGGACCCGGCGGCGGCCGCTACGTTCTCCGATGCGAAAAAAGGCGCCTGGTATTATGAGGCCATCGCGTCCGCCCAGAAGGCGGGCATCGTCGAAGGGAAGAAGGACGGCACGATCGGGATCGGCGATCCGATCAGCCGGCAGGATATGGCGGTCATGCTGTACCGCGCTTCCCGCTCCATGAAGCTGGACGTGCTCGCGCCGGCGAATGCCGCCGCCCCTTCCTTCGCGGACCAAGACAAGATTGCCGGTTATGCGAAGGAAGCGGCAGCCGCCGTGGAGCAGGCGGGCTTGATGAACGGAATGGGCGGAGGCGTCTTCGACCCGCTCGGATTGTCGAGCCGGGCGCAAGCCGCAGCCGTGCTCTATCGGCTGTTCGAAATCAAGGAATGGAAGTAAGGGCTGTATAAGGCAGGCTCGGAGCAAAGCAGAAGGACCGGCCATGGAGCCGGTCCTTCTTTTTTATAAAAATCATAAAATAGCTTGACCGTGAACTTCGAATCATGGTATATTATTTTTCGTTGGTTATGCGGTCATGGCGGAATTGGCAGACGCGCTAGATTCAGGTTCTAGTGTCAGCAATGACGTGGAGGTTCAAGTCCTCTTGACCGCACCACCCCAGAAATGTACAAGCTCCCGAACCCGTCCTTGTGACGGTTCGGGAGCTTTCGTTTGGCCTACCGATAGGGGTTGACGGGGCCGTAGAGGCAACTTATTATAATTAATAAAGTTAGTTAATTAAATCATGAGCCAGAGGTGGTGCCGATGCAGACGATCATCGAATCCGATTATGAAGCTCTTTCGGAGAGGGCAAGCGAATGGATTGCGAAGTGCGTGTCAGACAAGCCCGACGCGGTATTATGTCTGGCAGCCGGAGCTACGCCAGTAGGCGCTTTTCGGAAGCTGGTCTCGATGGCCAAAGAAGGAAAGGTCGACTTGTCGAAATGCCGGTTTGTCGGACTGGATGAGTGGGCCGGACTTAGGCGCGAGGACGAAGGCAGTTGTAAGCGATTACTTTATGAAGAGATTTTTGAGCCGCTGCAAATTCCCGAAGGCCAGCTCTATATGTTCGATGCTTGCTCGGAGGATTTGGCCGGAGAATGCCAAGCCATGAATCGGCGGATCCAAACGCTCGGCGGCATTGACTTCATGCTCGTAGGAGCGGGAATGAACGGGCATATTGGCTTCAACGAGCCGGGGACTTCGTTCGATACGTATGCTCATGTGGCGAATTTGGATGAGGTGACCCAACAGGTCGGCCAGAAATATTTCTCCAAGCCCATGAGGCTTCGGACCGGCGTCACGCTTGGATTGAAGCATCTCGCCGAGTCGAGGAGCGTGGTCCTCATGGTCAGTGGCTCCCACAAAGCCGACATCGTCGAGCGCATCGTGAACGAGGAGATCAGTGAACAGCTGCCGGCGAGCCTCGTTCGGAAGCATCCGAACGGCTGCTTGCTGCTGGACAGCGAGGCGGCCGTCAAGGCAAGGAAGGACTGATGCAAGCTTGCAGCCAATAGCCGAACAAATCGCGATCAAGTATAAGAAGGCAGAGCGGTTCGGGGTAATGCTCGGATTTGACGGTTTCATCGACAGCGTCGTTCGCGCGGTGAGGCGACGTGACGAGGAGGATCAAGCCCGCTTTTTCGAAACCATGAGCGAGTTCGGGCACTATTTAGTGGAGAAGAGCGGCAAAAACTGCTCGATCGAGCTGGTGGAGCAAACGAACAAGCTTGGCGGCAACATGCCGATCATGGCTCTCGCCTTAGGGAGGCTCGGCTTCCGGCTTACGAGCATCGGGGCGCTGGGCAGCGAAGGAATAAAGCCGCAATTTTCGGAGCTGACCGGAACGGTCCATGAAGCGATTTCCGTGACGGATCCAGGCTTCTCCACGGCGATAGAATTCCGGGACGGGAAGGTCATGCTGGCCGATGTCAGCTGCCTGGATTCCATGGACTGGGACAGATTGGTCCAATGCGTCGGGAAGGAGCGGCTCCTCTCCTGGTTCGACAGCAATCCGCTGATCTGCTTGTTGAATTGGAGCGAGACGAAGCATGCCTCTCAGATTTGGGAGGGCTTTCTGAATGAGATTATCCCGAACGCCCGGAACGCCTCGGAGAAGACGATCTTCATCGACTTGTCCGACTGCTCTAAAAAAAGCGAGGCCGATCTTCGCCGAGCCTTCTCGCTCCTGAAGGCATTCAAGCGTCATTGCAACGTTGTGCTCAGCATGAACGAGAACGAATTGGCGACAGCAGGCCGCAAGCTGCTTGACCAGGACGAGCAGGACATGGCGCATGCGGCGCGGCAGCTTTATGAATACGCGGGAGTCGATCAGCTTGTCGTGCATGTAAAGGACGGGGCGTTCGCCTGGAGCGGCGACAAATTGTTTCAAGCAGACAGCTATGCCATTGAGGAGCCGGTCATCCTCACAGGCAGCGGCGACCATTTCAATGCCGGCTACTGCTCGGGGCAGCTGCTCGGACTCGGCGTCAAAGAGAGCCTGCAGACCGGCAACGCCGTAGCCAGCTACTATGTAAAGCATGGCACAAGTCCGACGCCCGCCCAGCTGGTTCAACATCTGGCCGGCTTCCATGACGATGATCAGCCAAGCGAGAAACAACCCGGCTAGCTTGTGGGAGCCGGCCTAATTCCACGAAGGAGGCCATGGAGGATGAAAAAAGTAAAGGTGGCTATTTTCGGAGCCGGGTTCATTTCGGATTACCATGCAGAGTGCTATCGTCGTTTCGTCCCGGAATCGGAAGTCGTCGCCGTCTATGCGAGAGATCTGGATAAAGCCAAGCAATTCGCAGCCAAGCATCATATTCCGCAGGCTTATTCAGACATCGGCCAGCTGCTCGCGGAATCGGGCTGCGACGTCGTCGACATTTGCCTCCCGAACTTTCTTCACCATAGGGTCTGCATCGCCGCCGCCAATGCCGGCAAGCATGTCATCATAGAGAAGCCGCTCTGCGTCACGCTTGAAGAAGCGGACGATATGATCGCGACCTGCAAGGCGCAGAACGTCAAGCTCATGTATGCCGAGGAATTGTGCTTTGCCCCGAAGTATGAACGCGTTCGCGAGCTCGTTCAGGATGGCGCGATAGGCGATATTTATATGCTGAAGCAGACCGAGAAGCATTCCGGTCCTCACAGCCCTTGGTTCTATGACATGGATCTGTCCGGCGGCGGCGTGGTGATGGACATGGGCTGCCATGCCATCCAATGGTTCCGCTGGATGCTCGGCGGGAACCCGGGCGTGAAGAGCGTAAAGGCACATATGCAGACCGTGCTGCACAACGAGATTACGAAAGGCGAGGACAACGCCGTCCTCCTCATCGAATTCGAGGGAGGCGTGCTCGGCGTTGCGGAAGACAGCTGGGCGAAGCATGGCGGCATGGACGACAAGATCGAGGTTCATGGTACAAAAGGCGTCAGCTACGCGGATATGGTCATGGGCAACTCCGCCTTGACTTACAGCGTGGACGGGTACGATTATGCGGCGGAGAAGGCGGGAACGACCAAGGGCTGGACGTTTACGATCTACGAGGAAGCGTTCAACTACGGCTATCCGCAAGAGCTCAAGCACTTCATTGAATGCATCGCCTATGACAAGACGCCTTTGGTAACCGGAGAAGACGGAAGGGCTGTCCTGGAAATCATCTATGCCGCCTACGAATCTGCCCGAACGGGGAACAAGGTGGAGCTTCCGTTTCGTCCCCAAGTAAAGAAACCGATCGATCTCTGGCACGGCGTTTAGCGGCAGGACTGGAAGGGGAAACCGATAGCCCCGTGTCATTGACGGGGCGCGGTCGTCCCTCTATATTTGGTTAACAAGCTTTCTTAACTAATGAGAAGAGGGACATTCATGGCGAGCTTCATTCAAACCCATCTGAAAGATATGAACCGCAAGACGGTATTCGACTTATTGTCTTCGGTAGACAGCATCTCCAGAGCCGAGATCAGCAGGCGAACGGGAATCAGTTCTCCTACGGTCATCAAGATCGTCAGTTATTTTCAGGAGAAGGGCCTGGTCATCGAATTAGGCGAGGGAAGCATCTCCACGGCAGGAAGGAAGCCTCAGCTGATCCGCTTTAATCCGGATGCCGCATGGTCGATCGGAGTCGTCTATGAAGGCGATTATCTGGATGTCGGATTCGTCGATTTGAACGGGAATATCAAGCATCGGAAAAGGTTCAAGGCAGTCGCCAACCTGGACGAGATGCTCGAGCTTCGGCTGCCGGTCATTCTTCGGGCTTTCATGGAGGAGTTCGGGGAAGCCCGGCCGAGCATTCTCGGCGTCGGCATCGGCATCCCCGGAGTCGTGGATCCGGACACGGCTCAGATCGAGTTCGCCGCTCCTATCGTCGGCGTCAAAGAAAAAAGAGACTGCAGAAGCCTCATCGATCGGCTGAGCGAGCAAATCGGACTGCCCGTCTCCATCGACAATGATGTCAAATCGGCCGCATGGGGCGAGTACATCACGCGAAGCGGAGAAGCGCTGCAAGATCTGCTGTATGTCTCGCTCGGCTCAGGCATTGGCGCGGGCATTATCCTGGACGGCCAAATCCGTCGCGGCAAGCATAGCCTGGCCGGCGAGATCGCCTTCACCTCCTTCGATCCAGCCTTCCGAATGTCCAAGACGGAGGTGGGCTGGATCGAAGGAAGGCTCGGCATTCATCCGTTGATCGGCAAGTGGAGCTTCCTGGAGAACATCCTGAACGACGGACAAGCGGGGGGCTATCCGACGACGCATCGCGGTCCTTTCGAGGAGATGATCCGTTACATCGCTTCGCATTTGGCGCTCTGCATCTCCAACCTGGTCGCCGCTCTTGACATTACGGACGTGGTGCTGGGCGGCGTGACCGTTGAGGCGCTTGGAGAGGCATTATTGGATGAAGTGAAAGAATACCTGAAGCGGCTGTGCGTCATCGACGTCCGATGTGACCTGCAGCTGAGCAGGGATCCCGGCGTAGTCGGCGTCGCGGCGATTGCCACCAATCATCGGCTGATGGAGTGGCTGGAAGGCTGAGTCAGCCGCACGAAGCTTAGGAAGCGAGGAGAGGTACGGGATGGAATGGGCGTTCATGACGGCGAACTACGTGGCGAAGGAAGTCGGCTACAAGGATGTGACGGACTGGTTCAAGGATTGGGGACGATGCACGGAAGCGACGATTCGGAGCTTCCACCGCAGTCAATTCGAGCTGAAGTTCGAGTCTCTGATCAGCGGCATCAAAGAAAATGGATTCGATGCGATCGAGCTATGGGTGGGGCATCTGCACCCGGAGACGGCGACGGACGAGATGGTGCGCAAGGCGCGCGGGCTCCTGGATAAGTACGAGCTCTCCGTCGTGTCCTATACCGCTTCGTTCTCATCGCCGAACATGACGGTTGAGGAGGGAGCCCGTCGATTCGAGATCGCCCGCGCGATCGGCGCTCCGCTGCTCGCGAGCAGCTTCAACGTCTCGAATGCGGAGCTGATTGTCGAGCTGTCGCAGCGATACGGAATTTTCTTTGGACTGGAAAATCATCCGGAGCGCAATGCGCAGGAGATCATCGAGAAGATTTCCCCTTATTCGCCCTGGATCGGGGCTGCGCTGGATACGGGATGGTTCGGCACGAACAGCTGCGATGTCAGCGCTGCCGTCGGCGAGCTTGCGCCGTATTTGAAGCATGTTCACCTGAAGGACGTTCTCGCGGCAGGCGCGCATGACTCGTGCGGGCTGGGCGAAGGCGTCGTCGACATCAAGGGGGCGCTTCGCGAGCTGCATGCGATCGGCTACCAAGGGGCGCTGACGTTGGAGCACGAGCCCTATGACCACGATCCGATGCCGGCCATGGTTCGAAGCCTGCAGCTCGTCAAACAGCAATGGAACGAGCTTCAGGCTCAGGAGGAAAAGCAATGAGCCTTCGCATCGGAATCATCGGAGCCGGCGCCATCGGCCAGATCCATGCCGCGACGTTCAAGCAGCTTGACAACGCCGTCGTCGCGGGCATGGCCGACGCCCATCTGCCGCTCGCGCAAAAGGCTGCCGCCGAGCTCGGCATCGAACGCGTCTTCGACTCCGCAGATCAGATGATCGCGAGCGACGAGATCGACGCCGTTGTCCTGGGCGTCCCCAACAAATGGCATGCCGATCTGGCGATCCAGGCGCTTCAAGCCGGCAAGCATGTGCTGCTCGAGAAGCCGATGGGCATCAATGCGGAGGCGGCCGCTCGCATTCAAGAGGCGCATCTCAAGTCCGGCAAAACGCTTATGATTGCCCATCAGCTCAGGTGGGTGTGGCCGGCGAGGCAACTCAAAAAGCTGATTGAGGAAGGCAAGCTGGGTACGATCTATTATGTCAAGGCGAATTGGCTGCGGCGTAAAAATATCCCCGGCTGGGGCTCGTGGTTTACGCGGATGGAGCATTCCGGCGGAGGGCCTCTCATTGACGTCGGCATCCATTTGCTTGATCTGGCGCTGTATCTGATGGGCAACCCGACGCCGGCCAGCGTATCGGGCTCGACTTATGCGAGCTTCGGACCTCGCAAGCTCGGCATCGGCAATTGGGGAACCCACGACTGGAACGGCTATTTTGACGTGGAGGATCTCGCTACGGCGTTCGTGAAGATGGAGGATGGCGCGACGCTGCTGTTCGACGTAAGCTGGGCCAGCCACAACGGCAACGAGGACGGCATGCTGCTGCAGCTTATGGGAACCGAGGGCGGGGCGACGATCAAGCTGAATTCCGGCGTGCTGCATGCGGAGCTGTTCGATCGAAAGGTCGACATCGAGATGACGCCGGATGAGAAAGCCGACGAGCGGCTGCTGTTAAGCCGGCACTTTGTCGAATGCGTCCTCGAAGGGAAGGAGCCGCTGCCCTCAGCCGCAACCGGATACCTCAACAATCGGATCATCGACGCCATCTATGAGTCCTCCAAATCAGGACGTGAAGTTCGAATGGGAAGTTAAGAGCATGGCCGAAGCCGGCAGAAAGTCGGGCGCTATCGCCTGAGCTTAAAGCCATCGCGGCGCAGGGAGATCCTCCCTTGCGGCCCGATGGCTTGTTTGCGTTTCCGAAAAGTCAGAAGTTATACAGCAGATCGCTTTACTTTGAAGGTTCAATCGTTTAGATTTAAGAAAAATGCTATTCATGCAACGAACATGCGTCTCGAAAGGTGGCGGCTCATATTCAAATGGGGAATCAACCTAAATCAGGTCGTACTAAATTCCGGTCTCGATTGAAATTCATGATTGATCAGCTGCGGGATCGGATCTTGGACGGCACTTATAAACCGGGCGAGTTTCTTCCTTCGGAGTCCGAGCTGGTCCAGCTGTACGGATTGAGCAACAAATCCATCCGGAAAGGGCTCGACGAGCTGGTAGCGGAAGGCCTGATCGTCAAAGTGAATCGGGTCGGAAGCAAAGTGACGGAAAAAGGCCATGAATCGACGGTCGTTACGCTAGGCGTCAGTTCTTCGATCGAGAAGGACATCCTCCTTTCGAAATTGCTGGACGACTTCAACGAGCTGTACCCTCATATACGCGTCAAGATCATGACGATCACGATCACCAACTACACGAGCCAGATCGAGAGTTATTTGGAAAACGAGGTCATCGACGTCTTCACGCAGAACAGCCTTCATTTCCAGGAGCTGAAAGAAAGCGGAGCGCTGAGCATGCTCGAGCCGTTGAAGGCGGAAAAGGAGATTTATCCGTTTCTGAACGACGTGTTCAGCCATCAATCGCTGCAGTATGCCGTCCCTATCGTCTTTTCCCCTATCGTACTCGCGTACAACCGGACTCACTTCAGCGAAGCGCAAGTCCCCGAACCGGATGGAAGCTGGACATGGGGGGATGCGCTGAAGCATGCCGAGACGCTGTCCAGAGGGGCGGACGGGAGGCTGGGGCTATACTTCATCATGGTGTCCTCCTTGCGCTGGCCGGTGTTTCTCATGCAGAGCGGGGAAGAGATCGGGCCGGACCCGAGCGGCGGGTTCAGACTTCAAGGCAGCAAGCTGCTCGAGAGCATTCGGTTGTGCAAGCGCATCATCAAGGCGCAGGACAACTACCTTGGCTTCCTGATCGAGGACAATAAGGATGTCATGGACCTGTTTCGTCAGGGCAAAGTATCGATGATGCTGGCCAGCTACATGGCTTTGAACGAGCTGAAGGACTCGTCCATCGACTTCGACTTGTCGCCGGCTCCGTTCATTGAAGCGCCCGCTACGATGCTCCACACGATCGGGGTGTCCATGCGTAAGACCGATCATGTGGCTGCCCGTCTGCTCGTCGATTATTTGGCTTCCTCGAGAGCCCAGGGCATGATCCGCAAGTGGACGAACAGCATACCGGCGGTCAGATCGCTGAATGAAATCCGTCTGGAAGAGCGGGATTCGATCAACCGGCCGTCGCGCTATCCGCTCTTCCGTGAGATCATGGCGACGTACAGCTCACGCAGCCGCCTGAATCTATCGGCGGAAGCGTTCGACCAGCTCGGCCGGCTGTTGAAAAGGTATTGGTCGGATCTCATCACCGAGGAAGAGCTGTGCGCCAAGGTGGAGGAACTGCTTGTCAACGGGTAGGGAGGGAGGATTCCCTCCCTTTTTGCTGTACTATTTTTCTATAAACTCACTTTTTTATCCAATCTGCTGTATATGATGAGAAATTTAGTTTGACAACCGGGCGATACCTGCTTAAAATTGGCTTAAGTAAAGTAAATCAAATATACAGCAGATTGGGCGGGGTTCAATCGGTTCCAATCGGATGGAGCCCATGCGGGAGGTGAGCCGCTCGTCGATTGCGTGTAAGAACAAGCATTTATACGAAGGCTAATTCAGCAAAACCATGACTTCTAACTTCCAAGGAGGGTCTACATGAAAAAGGTTTTGAAAGCGACTTCAGTATCACTTGCATCGCTCGTTGTTCTTACTTCACTTGCCGCTTGCAGCAGCAATTCCTCGAACAATGCCGCCAATTCTCCCGCACCGGTCAATGCCTCGGCCGGCGAGACGGACGCGGGCGCCCAGGTCTATTCGGAGAACGGGCTGCCGAAGGACGAAAAAGTAACGCTGAAGGTCGGTTTTTTTGAAGGCGGAATGGGCCGCGAATGGTTCGACTACGCTCTCGAATCCTTCAAGCAGAAATTCCCCAACGTCTCGTTCGACGTCACGTACTCCCCTACGATCTCGCAGGTCACGCAAACGAAAATCGCGGCGAATGACGACAAGGACATGTTCGATCTGTTCTCGGGAAGCATACCGGGAGGCATCGCGAGCTACGTCGAAGCGGGCAAGCTTGAATCGCAGGAAGACCTGTGGGACCGAAAAGCGTATGACGGAAGCGGTAAGACGCTGAAAGAGGTTTCCTTCGAAGGCAGCTTTGAGTCGTCTCCGCGCACGAAGGGAAATACGTACGCCTTCCCGATCTCGGCAAGCGGATCCGGTCTGATGTACAACAAATCTTTGTTCGAGCAAAACGGCTGGAACGAGAACCCGAAAACGTGGAGCGAGTTTTTGAAGCTTTGCGAGGATATTAAAGCGGCCGGCTTATATCCGATTACGTTCCCCGGCGTGTATCCGGATTATATCACCAACGCGTTCGGCCCGCCCAAGGTATACGAGCTGGCGGAGGAGAACGGCACGCTGGATAAGGTGTATGAGGATTACCACAAGTTCAATCAGCCTTACTTCCTCGCTGCCGAAAACGTCGAGCGCTGGAACCGGATCTATGATATGGGCAAGAAGGGCTACTTCCCGAGCGGCCTTGCCGCATTGAATCATACGCAATCTCAAATGCAGGTCGTACAAGGCAAAGCGGCGATGGTGGCGACGGGCACCTGGGTCGAGAACGAAATGAAGCAGTCGACGCCGGAAGGCTTCAAATGGGGCTATATGACGGTTCCAATGGCCGAGAAGCCTGACAATACGAAATGGATTACGTTCACGCCGGGCTCGGGCTTCCTGATCTGGGCGGCCAAGCCTGAGCTGAACAAGAACTGGTCCAAGGAATTCATCGTCTGGCTGTGGAACCTGGACAATCAACTGCAGATCGCGGAAAAGGGCGGCATGATTCCTCTGAGAGCGGACTTTGCCGACGACGCGTCCCGCTTGGAGAAGCTCCAGAGCTTGCCTAGCGCATTCCTGGCTTATATGAAGGACAATAAAGTAAAAATGGATTCGGGCTCCGCAGACGTTACGTTGACGGACCCCGCATTCGAGCAGGCGAACAAGGTCATGTCCGAATCGATTACACAGATCGCGACCGGAAAACAGGATCCGCAGCCGAAGCTTCAGGAAGCGGAAAACTACCTCAAGAAAGCGATCGACGCACAGGGCAAGTAAATCCGCCAAGGAGGGGGGAGGCCCCCTCCTTTCTTATCGGCTGACCTCAAGAAAGGAGCGCTGAACCTTGGCTACACTTCGAACAGATCGCGACCTGACTAGACCGAAGCGAAGCAGCCTGCTGCAAAGGGCGAATGTTCAAAAGTGGATCTTCCTCACCTTTGCCATCGTGCCGACTTTTGGCGGTTACCTGCTGTTTGCGCTTTATCCCAATCTACTGTCGATCTACTACTCGCTGCTGGATTGGAACGGCATTACGGAGCCGAAGTTCATTTATTTTGAAAACTACGTCCGCCTTTTCAACGATCGTTATGTATGGCGAGCGCTCGGCCACAATTTATTCTATATGGCCACCGTGCCGGTTTGCGTCATTTTGATTTCCTTGGTGCTTTCCTACCTTCTGACCAACAAAGGCTACAAGGGCACGTCGTTTTACAAAGTGCTCTTTTTCTTCCCCAACGTCTTGTCTACCGTAGTCGTCTCCTTGCTGTGGGCGTTCATCTACGATGGCAGCTTCGGCCTGCTGAACGCGCTGCTGAAGGTGTTCGGCATCGACATGGACGGCTTTTATTGGCTCGGGGACACCCGGACGGCCATGTATGCGGTGCTGCCTCCGTACGTATGGGCGGGCGTCGGATTGTACATCGTCATTTTCATGAATGCCATGACTACGATTCCCAAGAGTTTATACGAAGCCGCCATTTTGGAGGGGGCGGGGCATATGACGCGGCTGTTCCGCATTACGATCCCGCTCATTACGCCTTTGATCCGGGTGAGCGCCATCTTCCTCGTGCTCGGCACGCTGAAGAGCCTCGATCTGATCCTCATCCTCACGCGCGGCGGTCCGGCAGGCTCTACCGACGTCATCGGCCTCTATATGTTCAACATGGCCTTCGGGGAGCAAGTCCAGAACTACGGCTACGCTTCGGCGATCGGGATGTTCTTGTTCGTCATTCTTGTCGGAGCCAAGCTGCTGGTCGACAAGCTTTTGCCAGACCGCGGTTACGAATATTAAAGGTGGTGGACCATGAAGGAGCGGCGCAGTTATATCGACCTGATTTGGTGGCTTGTACTCATCGCCTGGTCGTTAACCATTCTTTTTCCGATCGTATGGGTTCTCTATGAATCGCTGAAGACGAATCCGGAGTTTTTCCAAAATGTGTGGACGTTGCCGGATCATCCCCAATGGATGAACTACAAGAAGGCTTGGCTCAACTACAATCTCCTGACCGCGATGCTCAATACGCTGTATTACGTCGGGGCGAGCCTCGTGATCGGCACGTTCCTGACCGCTCTGAACGCCTACGCGCTCACCCGCATTGAATTTAAAGGCAGGAAATTCATCTGGGGCATGATCATGCTCTCGCTGTTCCTGCCGGGCATCAATGCGCTGATCCCGCAGTATATCCTCATGCGCGATCTGCATCTGACCAACAGCCTTACCGGCCTCATTCTGCTGAACTGCCTGGGGGAAAGCGTCTTTTTCCTCATGCTGCTGGGCGGGTTCATGCGGTCGCTGCCGCGCGAGCTGGAGGAGAGCGGGACGATCGACGGCGCGTCGATATTTAAAATGTTCATCCGCATCATCGTGCCGCTCTCCATGCCGGGGATCGTCACGGTAGCGATCTTCAAATTCATCGGCCTGTACAATTCCTTCCTGGAGCCTTTCATTTATTTAAGCGACTCGAGCAAATATACGATCGGCGTCAATATTTACCATGCCAACATGCTGATGCAGTACACCAACGATTGGGTGACATTGTTCGCCGGCGTCATCATCACGATGATTCCTTCCGTATTGGTCTTTATGTTTTTCCAAAGATGGATTATGGAAGGGGCTACGCTCGGCTCCGTAAAGGGGTAAGCGGTCAGGAGGAATCCCGATGGTCGAAAATCAAGCAGAGCAGCGTTCCAATAGCGGAAACGGACAGGGCTTCCGCGAACGAACGCAACGGTTCATGGCGAGGGCGGTCGATGCCGCCGGACAATGGTATGACCGCGAAGGCGAATGGCTGGCCGACACCACGCCGCCCCACACAAGGGAACGGTACTGGCTGGCCGGCGCCATGTACGCAGCGGGAGAAGCCGAATGGGCGGATGCCATCGTCGCAAAAGGCGAGACGGAAAAGTACGGGGCGATCCGGTTTAATATTTTCAATACCAATATAGCCGCCAGCCTGTTAGTCGCTCATCGCGACAAGATGTCGGCAGCCGTCCGGCAAGAGCTCGAGCGTCTCGTGCGAGACGGGTTTTCGTTCAAGCCGGGCAACCGGCAGCCGGACTTTCAATTCCACGGCTACAACGACAACATGCCTGCCAAGGCGACGGTGGGGCTAATTCTCGGCGGGGAAATGCTGGGCTGCGAGGATGCGGTCGACTATGGACTCTGGAATCTAAGGCAATTCAGGGCGATGCTGGTCCGGAACGGCATCAACAGCGAGTTCAACTCGCCGACGTATTCGGGATTGACGATCCGCGCCATGGGGGAGATCGCCGCTCAGGCGCAAAACGAGGAAGCGCGCCTTCTGGCGTCCGGGATCGAGCAGCGTCTTTGGATCGATCTGGCCGCCCGGTTCCACCCGGAAATGGGCGTGCTCGCGGGACCTTATTCACGCGCCTACACCGTGGACACGGCCGCGCATGCCAGCTGCATCTCCAGCCTGCTTTGGTTCTGTCTGGGCGACCGGGTCCACCCGTCTCCGATGCTGCTGTTCGACAAGCCCGACGACCTTGTCCTTCACCATATGGGAGACGTTCCGTTCAATGTCGCGCAATTCTGCTGGTTCGCCGGCGGACACTACGATATCCCCGACACGGCCTTGCGGCTGTTCGACGCCAAGCCGTTTCCGTTCCGAGCGGTCGCCTCCTGCGAATTGGGAGCCGGCGAAGGCACGGACTTCCTGGCAAGAACAAGCCGGATCGAAACGGTGCTGCACCGCGACTTCGCGCTCGGAACGTCCAGCGCGCCGTTCGGCAGCATGGATCAGAACAACAGCTACTTCGTCACCTACAAGCGGCAGGATCAGGTTGAGTCCTATCGGGATATCGGAACGATCTTCACGAAGCTGGCGGTCAACGGCGACGTGCCGGGAACGAAAGTCCGGGCAAGAGACGGCGATCGGGAATATGCCAATGTCGGAGAAGCCGACATCCTCTCCTCCTGGGCCAACACGTTTACGATCCAGTCCGGATCTACGGCTTTGGTGCTCACGCATCCGCATCCGTCTTTCGACGAGGCGGCGGCCCGCAAGCCGTTGTCGGCCATCCGCGAGCAGATCATCTTGTCGACGCACGGAGGAGACGTAGAGGAGCTGATCGTCGGAGGCATTCCGCGGAAGGACTGGTCCGGAGAGGTGCAGCACGGAGAATGGATCGTCTGCCGCACCGGGAAGCTGCTGTCGGCCTTCCGTCCCATGGTCTACACGCCAAGCCAGAGGCCGGTTTCGATCCGCCTGGAATCAAAGGGGAACTATAATTTCATCTGCTCCAGCCTGTATGAAGGGGAGGAGCGAAGCTTTGCCCGAGACGAGCTTCGATTCCTTTTCGGCGGATTCGTAGCCGAGCATGCGAGCGTTTCGGAGTACGCCTCTCTGGCCGAGTTCGCGGAGGAGTTTGAATCCGCTCAGTTTACCGACTATTACTGGACTACGCGCCGGGTGCGGTACAGACGCCCTGCCGGCAAAGCCAGGCCGCCGCTTGAGCTTGAAACCTCCTGGAGTCCGGGAGCGATGGCGACGCGGTATGCGACGATCAACGGCGCTCGAATCGAGCAGCCGATAGCGGCCATTGACGGCGTGACAAGCGAGGAGCTGCCATTTTTGAATGAACCCTTTGCCTCGATTCCGTCCTTTTTCCCTTGGGAGGATCTGACGGTTGCGTGGGGAGAATGGCCTTCTGCGATCGGCGATCGCGAGGAGTGAGGGCGAGCTCGGCCATGGCCGATGTCCATGTCCTTAAGGCCGATATCCCTGCATTCGCTGCCCGCAACGGGAATCGCGACGTCATATTTGGAGGTGAACGATGTTCAAGGCGGCCATAATCGGAGCTGGAGCCATCAGCTCCTTGCATCTGCAGGCTCTGGCGGAAATGAACGAGATCGAGGCGGTTGCGATCGCCGACATCGACGAGGAGCGGGCCCGCAAGGCATCCGCTCAGCATCCTGTTCGAGCGTATGCCGATTATCGGCGCATGGTCGAGATCGAGCGGCCGGATATCGTGGTCATTACGCTGCCGCATCATTTGCATAAAGAGTGCGCGATCTGGTGCGCGCGCAGCGGCTGCCATATTTTGCTGGAAAAACCGATGGCCATCGACGTCGAGGCATGCGATGAAATCATAAAGACGGTAGGCGAAAGCCGGATCAAGCTCATGGTCGGCCACACCCAGCATTATTTTGCCGAAAATCGGATCGCCAAGGAAATCATTCAAAGCGGTCGGCTCGGCAAGCTGGTCATGATCAACGATGTGCGGCATGTCGATTATTATTCCCCGAACCGGCCGGCCTGGTTTTTCGAGAGCGCAAAATCGGGCGGCGGAATTGCGATGAACCTTGGATCGCATTCCATCGATAAAATTCAATGGCTGACGGACAGCAGAATCGTGCAGGTCAAAGCCTCGGTCAGCCATTACGGCGCCAAGGGAGACATTGAAGGCAGCGTGACGGCATGGGTCCAAACGGACCGAGGCGTGCCGTGTACGATCAGCCAAAGCGGATACGGCGGCGTGAACAGGGACGAAACGGAATTTGTGTTTACGGAAGGCATGCTGAAGCTGAGCACCGGAGCTGGGCTTTGGATCGGCCAATCCGGCGAATATCGGTCGGTAGAGGCGTCGCAGGAAGCCCCTCCGTTCGTCCTGCAATACCGCGACTTGCTCAGCAGCATCCGCACGGACGTCAATCCCGAATGCTCCGGAGAATACAGCCGCAGCGTCGTTGCTGCGGTGCAAGCGATCTATGCCTCGCATCGCAGCGGGCAGGAAGTAGTTGTCTTACATCAGCGGTAAGGGGGACTCAGCGTGCTTAACCGCGACTTGATCGCATATTTGCAGCCGTCGCCGAACCGGTTCAACGGGACGGAATGGCGCGACGTGACCGGCCGGATCACGGATATCGAAGCGGACGCCGATCGGCTCGTCCTAACAGTGTCATTGCCGCCGGGCCTCTATCGCTGCCGGCTGCAGACGCTGGACGGCGCCTTTGACATGAATACGGCGATGATTCCGATGGTGCGGGTGCCGGATGGGGCGCTTGAGCCCGTCGGGCCTTGGGATTTCGATCATCTGAGCGGCGTCATGGCCATGCCGATGGCCAGAACGTATGTGAACGGCAGACTGCTGGGCGGAATGTGGTTTGACATGCCCGGGCCGGAGGATATCGAAGCGAGCCGGCTGAATGCCGATTTTGGCTTCGAAGCCGACGCCGACGAAACCGAATTGAGGCTGGAGTTCGTCGAACGCGATCGCAGCCGGATCGACTGGCAGCGGATCAAGTTCATCGAAATCAAAACCGACGACCGCAAGCTGCACGAGCTGGCGCCGATAGGCAAAGGGCATCCGCGAGTCTATCTGAACGCGGATGAGGCGGAGCCGCTGCGCCGCCGGTTGGCCGGAGATCCCGCCTTCCAGGCGATCGTCGAGCGCATCAAAAGCGGCCCGCCGGGCAGCGTCGAGTTCGATCTCGTCTGCCTGGCGTACCTGGTGACGAGGGATCGGGAGATCGGCGCGTCCGTAAAATCGAAAGTCGATGAATTATGCCGGCTGGCGACCTGGTCGGGGAAAGCGGACCCGCTCGTCATGGGCGGAGAGAACGATCGCGGCATCGCCCTGAAGCTGTATGCGATCGGGCTTGCCTGGGATTGGTGCTCCGATTTGTTCGATGCGGCCGAGCAGACGCGCATGAAGGAAAAGGTCGGAACGTACATCCGGAAATTGTATGACTTTACCGTTCTGCAGCGGGCGTATATGGGCTGCCCGACGCCGGAGCCTCATTCGCTCGGCACATGGAACGGAACGGCGATCGCCTGCATGGCGTTTTATGACGATCTCGAGGCGGCACGCAAAGCCCTTCCGTTTTTTCACGGGCTGTTTGCCGAAAGCCTTCGCTTGTTCCCGCAGGACGGCAAAAACGTATGGGTCACCTACTTCCCCTTTCATCTGATTCGTTATCTGGCGGCGGCGCATACGTTTGGCGGACAGCGTCCCGAGCTGGACGAGAGTCCTTTTCTGGACCGGCTCGGCCACGCGATGCTGGCGTGCTTCAACGCGCCGAACAGCCAGGAATTGCAGCGGGGACTGCGTACGCGGGAGCATCGCTACCTGACGGCTTTTTTGACCCGGTTCCATCCGACGCCGGGCATCGATTCCATCTATCGAACCTTCGTGGATCAAGAGCGAAAAACGGCGGGAGACGTCGAGCTTGGATTATTCGACTTCTTGTTCGCTCCGCAGGGGCAAGGCGCGGCTGCGCCGTATCCGGAGCGGCCCTTCTTTGCGAAGGATATCGGCATGATTACGTTTGCGTCCGGCGGACGGATCGCCGGGGCGTTCACCGCCGGGCTTAAAGCGGGCCGCTCCGTCAGCTTCAACATCCAGACGCATAACCGCGAGTTCCCGCCGGCCATGGGCGGCATTCAGCTCAGCGCGGACGGTTCTCCCGTTTTGATCGACATCGGAACCTACGGCATAGACAGCTCCCTCTGCAATTCCATGTGCTTTGACGACGGGGGCTGCTACACGCAAGGGCAATACTTGAACGGAAATGTCGGACCGGAAAAAAGCTCGTATATTCGCCGCTGCCTGATCGGCGAACGATTCATCTACGCGCATGCCGTCATCACGAACGAGCTTCATCCCCGGCATGAGGTGAAGCAAGCCGAGCGGATCATCGTCGTGGATCAGCGCACCGGCGCCATCGTCCTGTCCGATTCGTTCGAGGGCCGCCGCCCCCTCCATTTCGCGACGCATTTGCATTGCTCCGGCGCCGCAACGGATCTCGGAGCGGGCCAGTATCGGCTTACAGGCGGCCAGGCCAACCTCATCGCAGGCATCAAGGATGGCGACAAAGGCTTGAGCGACGAAGAAAAGGGCGAAGTGTTCGTCAGCATTTTGGACGGACCGGACGACCGGCAAGTCAACATCGAGGAGCCGGCATGGCATCCGACCTATATCTACGGCTTGAACGGCAACGCCGGCGAGCAGGATATCAAGCACGGGCGCTTTCCGCGATACAAGCGCTGGCGTCTTGCCTATCCGTCGCAGGTCAAGCAAGGAGCGTTCCTCTTTGCCGTCACCGCGACCGCCGGAGAGGTCTCGATGCAGGAAGGCGTCATTTCATTTGAAGGCGGGGCAGAGCTGCAGTTCGGGAATAAGGCGACGTCCATCCGGCTGCAAGGCTGCGAGATCGACGCCGAAGCGGTCCTATCGGACCCGGCGCATCGGCGATTGACGGCGCTCGGCTTGCGAGAGCTGCGAATGGGAGAACGCGCGGCTGTCTTCAGCTCGCCGGTGGACATCGAGCTGGAGCTCGTCGACAACGGGCTGCGGGGGACGATTTTTGCTTCAACGAGCCATTGCCTGGAGTCGGCTGCAGGAATGGAAGCGAGCGAGTGGGAGCGCGATCCGTTGAACGCCCGCAGCCATCATTCCTGGCAGGCCCTCCTTCGGAGCGTCTGATCCTATCCGAGGATCAGACGGTCGGACAACTGCGGAATCATACATGCTCTGAAAATGGGAGAGATAAACGGTGCGAACTTTTAGAGCCGGACTCATCGGCTGCGGACAAAACGGGAGGATTCATACCGAATGCATCCGCCAGCTGGACGGTATGGATATGGTTGCATTTTGCGATGTGCATGTGGGCAACGCTCAGAAGTTGCTGGAGGAGTTCGGCGGGGACTATGCGACCGACGATGCGGAAAGGCTGTACGCCGACGAGACGATCGACGCGATTTATATCTCCACCATGCACAATACGCACGCCGATTATTGCATCCGAGCGTTGGAAGCGGGCAAGCATGTGATGGTGGAAAAACCGCTCGCCATGAATGTGGAAGACTGCTTGCGCATCGACGAAGCCGTCAAACGAAGCGGCAAAAAGGTGATGACGGCGTTCAAGATGCGCTATTACGATATGCTGTTGAAAGCGAAGGAGCTGATTCCGGAGCCGCTGCTGGTCAGCATGCAGATGATGGACGACAAGTGGCCGGCAGGCATATGGGCCAACGATCCGACGTTCGGGGGCGGCAATGTGCTGTCGCAAGGCTGCCACTCGGCCGACATCATGAGGTTCATGGTCGGCAAGGACCCGATCGACGTCTACGCGGCCGGGGCGAATTATTACCAGCAAAATGCCCAAGTGGACAATATAGCCGCCATTTTCCGCTTCGACGACAATGTCGTCGGCAATTTGATTCAGGGCGATTGCAAATGTCCGCCCTTCACCAGCAAGTTTTTCATGCAGCTGTTCGCCGAGAACAAGACCGTTACGCTGTCCGATCGCTTGACGACGTTGATCTACAGCGAAGAAGGCAAGGAAACGATCTTGTATCGCGGCAAGGAAACCGGCATTCTCGAAGAGAATAAAGCGTTCATCGAAAGTTTGAGACAGGATGCGGAGCCGCCGATCAACCATATGGACGGCCTGTACGCGACGTTGATGATGCTGCAGGCGATAAAATCCGTGAAGAGCGGCAAGCCCGAGCCGATACGGTCTCTCATTCAAAGAGATCAACCCGTCCTGAGCTGATCGGATCTTCCGCATGCCGTCCGGGCGCGAAGGGAGCCTTGAGCCATGAGCAATTACGTCAAAATCAGCACGATCGGCAATCGTGAGTTCAACGTAGAGGAGCAGCTGGCGACGGAGGAAATGGTCGATCGCATGATGAAGCACCTGCAACAGAAGCTGAGCCAGGTGCTTCCCGATCAGCCTGATCTAATCGTTATGCCTGAATTTTGCGACATTCCGTCCAATGTTTTCTTGTCGCCGGCCAAAACGCATGAATACTGCCGCGTTCGCGGAGATGAAATTCAGCGTCTCTTCTCCGAAATAGCGAGCGAGAACGGCTGCTATATCGCGTATCCGACCTTGAGGCTGCAGGAGGATCGGTCCTGGCGAAACTCAATCGTCGTGCTGGATCGAAACGGCGAATCGATCGGCGAGTATGCGAAAAACCATCTGACGTTGGGAGAAATCGAGGATTACGGCGTCGTTTGCGGCACCGAGGCGCCGATCATCGCATGTGATTTCGGACGGGTCGCATGCGCGATTTGTTTTGATTTGAACTTTGACCGGCTGCGATTGCAATACGTCCAGTCAAAGCCCGATTTGATCCTTTTTTCCTCCCTGTATCACGGCGGAATCATGCAGCCTTATTGGGCTTATTCCTGCCGATCGCATTTTGTCGGCGCCATCGGAGGCGGCCTGCCAAGCGCGGTGCTGTCCCCGGTCGGCGAGGTGCTGGCATCCAGCACCAGCTATTTCGACTTCGCGACGATATCCGTCAATCTGGATTGCGCGGTCGTGCATCTCGATTACAATATGGAGCGTTTGCGGCAGCTCAAATCCAAGTACGGATCAAAAGTGGCCATCGCGGATCCCGGGCATTTGGGCTCCGTTTTGATCTCCTGCGAGACGGATGAATGCACGATAGAAGACATCATCCAGGAATTCCAAATCGAACGCTTGGACGATTATTTGGAGCGGGTATCCGCAGGTCGGCGCGCCGAGTAGCGCAGAAAAGGGGCGTTGCGTCATGAAAGCCTTGCGAATCGGACTGGTGGATCCCGATACGTCTCACCCCGAAAGCTTCATCCCCATCCTGCGATCCCTCGGTCACGAGGTCGTCGGCGTATGCGACCATGGAGAGGTGAATCCAGCCGGCTATGCAGAAACATTCGCGTCCGATCACGGCATCGAGCGGGTCTATGCGTCCGTGGAGGAAATGGCCGAACAAGTCGATATGGCCTTTATTCATAGCTGCAACTGGGATGTTCATGTCGCGAGGGCGCTGCCTTTTGTCCACGCCCGCAAAGCTGTTTTTATCGACAAGCCGCTAGCGGGCAATGTCCGCGACCTGCTGCAAATCAAAGAATGGGCAAGCCGGGGGGCGGTCGTCACGGGCGGCTCCGCTTTGCGTTATGCGCCAGAAGTGCAGGCATGGAGGCGGCAAGCCGCGGCTCCGCATTCGTTCATCTACGCTCTTTCCGGCTGTGCCAACGACGAGTATTACTATGGCATTCATGCCTTTACGCTGCTGCACGGGCTTCTGGGGCCGGGCATTCGCAGCGTGCGCCATCTGGGGCATTCGGGACAGGATCAATATGAGCTGTCCTGGTCGGACGGGCGCCGGGGGATCGTCAGCGTAGGCGCGACGGAGAGCAGCCATCCGTTCTACGCCACGATGATTACGCAGTCCGGAGTGGAATTCATCACGGCTGACAGCAGTCGGCTGTATCGGTCCCTGCTCGAGGCCGTCATGCCGTATTTTAGCGGCGAGGCCCCGGCTCCGGTCCAGCTCGAGGCCGTGATCGAGACCGAGCTGGCCGCGATCGCGGCCCGATTGTCCAAGGAGCGAGGCGGACAACCGGTGGAGCTGCCGAGCCTGACGCCGGATGCGAGCGGCTACGACGGCGCCGCATTCGCGCGAGCTTATCGCGAGCAGAAGCGGTTCTCTCTCTGACCAAGCCGCAGCCGTCAAGGAGGTTTAGTTTCGAACATGAAAACGATGACGTTCGGCATTCTCGGCTGCGAGCATGCGCATATCGGGATCTTTCTCGAGGAAATGCTGGCACTGGGCCATGTCTGCGCCGGCATCTATGACCCCCGCCATACCGCGCTCGCATCGCAGCTGGCCGCCCAGCATCAAGTGCCTCTGCTGAGCGAATGCGACAGGCTGCTGGCGGAGGAGGTGAAGCTGATCGGCACTTCGGCGATCCACAACGAAAAAATCGAAGTGATCGAGACATGCGAGCGACACGGCAAGCCTGTCATGGTCGACAAGCCTGCGGTGACGGATCGAGAAGGGTATCGACGCTTGAAGGCGGTCATGGACCGGGGAGTCATTCAAGTCGGCATGCTGCTCACGGAACGATTCCAGCCGGCCATCCATGCCCTGAAGCAGCTCATCGATCGAGGGGATCTCGGGCAATTGGTGTCGATCGGAATCCGCAAGCCGCATCGGTTGAGCCCGGAGAGCCGCCCCCCGTGGTTTTTTTCCAAAACGCAGAGCGGCGGCATCATCGTGGATCTTCTCATCCACGATTTTGATCTGCTCCGCTGGCTGACGGGCAGCGAGATCCGCCATGCGGAAGGGGTTGCGGTCAAGCGCATCCTTCCGGAGCATCCGGATTTTTATGACGCGGCCTCCTTGCAGGTCCTCATGGACAATGGCCTGGTCGCTCAATTGTATGCCGATTGGCATACGCCCAGGCAGAGCTGGACGTGGGGGGACGGAAGGATATTCGTCGCCGGCACGCGCGGCTCGGCCGAATGCCGGCTGGCGGGAGATCCGCTGGCGATAGGCGCGCAAGCGGAACCGCTGCTGCTGACGGCGACGCATACGGAGCCCTTCGTTCAAGCGCGGCTGGATTCTCCGCCGTCCATCACGGCAGATTTTCTGAAGCGCCTCGAGGGCGGAGACTCGATCCTGACAGGCGAAGATATCCTGGCCTCGGTCAAGGCGGCGATTGACGCGGACGAGCGGTCGCGCTTCATCGTCTCCGACCCGCTACTTCCGCTCTAGCACGGCATTCGCCAGAACCATGTCGCATTCATAGGTGGATCCTCCTAGATGAGGGGTCAGCACGACATTGGTTCTTTCCGCCAGATAGGCGGGCTGCACGTCGTTTTCCCGCCAAAAGACATCGAGACCGGCGGCGCCGATCGTGCCGTTTTCCAGCGCTTCCAGAAAAGCCTGCTCCTCGATGATGCCGGCTCTTGCGGTATTGATCAGGATGCAGCCTTTTTTCATGCGCGCAAATTGCTCTTTCCCTAATGCGCCACGAGTCTGCTCGTTCAGCGGCAGGAGGATGCAGAAATAATCCGCCTGCGCGAGCATGTCCTCGACGGAGGCATAAGCGATGCCAAGCCTTTGCTCCTGCTCCGCCGGGAGGCGGCGGCAATCGTTGTACAGCCTGTTCATGCCGAAGCCGGATATCAATCCGGCCAATTCGATGCCGATCTTGCCCATGCCCCAAATCCCGATGGTTTTTTGCTGGAAATCCCATCCCGAGTAAGGGATTTTCAAGTCTTGACCGCTCCATTCGCCGTTGCGCACGGCCCGGTCCGCCGGCACGATATTTCGTGCCGCGGCCATCATCAAGGCCAGCGTATGCTCCGCTACGGTGCGCCACAAGCTGTGTGCCAGCGTCAGAGCAATTCCTTGCTCCTTCATCCAAGCGGCGGCCGAGCTGCTGCAGGAGTGGCAAGCGACAGCCTTGAGCCTGCTCGTCGATTCGCTGAACGCCCAATGATCGGGCACCGAATACACCAGCGCGGCGGACGCCTCCGGCAAGCGGCTGTCGTCGCTCGTGATTTCGTAATGCGCTTTCAATTGCTCCCAAGCGAGAGGATGCAGGGAGACTTCGGCATAACAAATCGGCTTCGGCATGGAGAACCTCCTGAAAGAAAGTTAGGAATGGACCGGGGCATCGATGTGGAAGATGCCGATTTCATCATAATGATCCAATTTATAGTTGATCATGTCAAGACTGCGGGTCAAGGAATCGATCTGCTGCAGGACATGCTCTTTGTGCTTCTCCAGCATGATTTTCCTTTGCTCGCAGGTCGACGCCCCCTCCAGGCACAAGCCCATGAAGTCCTTGATCTCATTCAAAGGCATGCCGTTGTTTTTGAGGCAGCAGACGAGCTCCAGCCAGCAGATGTCCGTCTCGGAATATTGGCGAGTTCCGTAATCCGTCCTTTTCAGCAGCGGCATCAAGCCTTCTTTGTCATAGTAGCGAAGAGTAGAGACGGGCAGGCCGAGGCGTTCCGAGACTTGCTTGATCGTATAGTCCATGCAGATCTTCTCCTTTGGCAAGGTGGGTCAATCAAACGCTTGACCTGAAGTTAACTTTAGCCTTTATGCTCGTAAAGAACAACCCAACTAGGAGGAGTGAAGGCAATGAAATACAGAGCAATCGGCAAAAGCGGCCTCAAGGTAAGCGAGATCGGTCTTGGAAGCTGGCTGACATACGGATCGGTTACGGCCGAGGAAACCGCCAAGGCGTGCATTGATAAAGCCTACGAGCTAGGCATCAACTTTTTCGATACGTCCAATTCCTATGAGGGCGCGGAGGAAGTGCTGGGCCGGGCTTTGAAAGCCTATCGCCGCAGCACCTATGTGCTCGCGACGAAGGTGTTCTTCCCGCAGGGCCGAGGCCCCAACGAGCGCGGCCTGTCCCGCAAGCATATCATGGAGCAATGCGAGGCGAGCTTGAAGCGGCTGAACACCGATTACATCGATCTGTACCAGTGCCATCGCTTCGATGACACAACTCCGATCGAAGAGACGCTGCGGGCGCTGGACGATCTGACGGCTCAAGGCAAAATTTTGTACGCGGGCGTCAGCGAGTGGTCCGCCGAGCAAATCAAGAGCGCCGCTGCGATCGGAAAGCAGCTCAATCTGCGTCCTTTGATTTCCAACCAGCCGATCTACAACCTCTTCGAGCGCTATATCGAAAAAGAAGGCGTCATCCAGCAATGCGAGGAGGCAGGCTTGGGTCAAGTGGTCTTCTCGCCGCTCGCTCAAGGCGTTCTGACCGGCAAATATAAACCGGGCCAAGGCATTCCGCAAAACAGCCGCGCGGCCAACAACCAGACGAACGGCGTCATCAACAGCTACCTGCGCGAAGACGTGCTCGCTTGCACGGCCAAGCTGGAAGCGCTGGCGTCGGAGCTGGGAGCGAGCCTGTCCCAATTCTCCTTGGCGTGGGTATTGCGCCAGCCGAACGTAAGCTCGGCCATCAACGGCTCCAGCCGTCCTTCGCAGCTGGAAGAAAACATCAAGGCGCTCGATCTCGTCCTGACCGACGATGTGCTCCAGCGGACCGAGGAGATCTTGTCCGAGGTCAGCGGCTTTGCCCCGATGAGATAAGCATTCGTTCGACTATGGCTTCCCGCTGCTTCGGCAACGGGAAGCCATTTTTGCGTGCTGCGCAAGCAAGAGCCTCAATTTGCCTTTACGCTCGCCGGCATAAGCGTCTCCATTCGGATGCAAAATGAACAGGAAAGCCCGAATAGAAAGGGGATTCTTGCCATGACCACATTCCGAAAAAGCTCCGTGATCGCGCTCGCCGCGCTGCTGCTGCTGCCTTCCTGGGCCGGAGCGTCCGCGCCGCAAGCGCAGCAGCAGCGGGGCGGACAGCAAGCCGCGGCGCAAAGCCGCGTCGCCGTCGTCATCGACGACTTCGGCAACAAGATGAAGGGAACCGAGGAGATGTTCAAGCTGCCGGTGCCGGTGACGGCCGCCGTCATGCCGTTCATGCCGACTTCGCGCCAGGATGCCGAGCAGGCGCATAAGCTCGGCCTGGACGTCATCGTGCATATGCCGATGGAGCCGAATCAGGGCAAGCCGGAGTGGCTCGGACCCGGCGCGATCCGCTCCTCGATGAGCGATGCCGAGGTGAGGCAGGCGGTGGAGAAGGCGATTGCCGAGGTGCCCCATGCCGTCGGCATGAACAACCATATGGGCAGCAAAATAACCGCGGACGAGCGCATCATGCGCGTCGTGCTCGCGGTCTGCAAGGAGAAGGGATTGTTTTTCCTGGATAGCCGGACGACGTTCAAGACCGTCATCCCGCGTGTCGGCGCCGAGCTGGGCGTGCCGGTGCTGAGCAACGACATCTTCCTTGACGATGTTTATACCGCGAGCCATGTTTCCGGCCAGATAGTCAAGCTGCGGAAGCTCGCCCGCGAGAAAAACGACTGCATCACGATCGGACATGTCGGCGTGCCGGGGCTCATCACCTCCGCCGCCGTGCGCTCCGCCGCCGCATCGATGCCGCAGAGCCGATTCGTGCGGCTGACGGAGCTGCTGCCGGCTTCAGCGGAAGAGAAGCTTGTACTGCCGCACGCCTGAGGCGATCGCTTCGGCGATTTTCTGCTGGCCCTCCATCGAGGTCAGCATCGCCCGATCGTCCCCGTTGCTGATGAAGCCCATCTCGACGATGACGGCCGGCTGCTTGACCGTGTTGAGCAGATAAAACGGGCTGCCCGCGCGCGGCAGCTCTGCCGTCAGCTGCTGGCGGTTGAGCGCGTCCTACACGCAGAGGGCGAGCAGCACGCTTTCGCCGCGATTTTTCTGATGCAGCACGACCGGACCGCGGGCTGCGCCGCGCTTGGACCAGTTCACATGCAGGCTGACCAGCATGCCGGTATGGATTTCTTCGGTCAGGCCGGTCCGCTGGGACAGGTCCTTCTGATGCCGCGACCGGCTGCCCAGCCAGCGGTTGTCGTCGCTGAGCGCGTAGTCGTCGACCCGGTTCAGCACGGCGCTGACGCCGAGCTGCTGCAGCCGCACGAGCAGCTTTTTGGCGACCGCGAGATTGATGTCCTTTTCCAGCACCTTCTCGTAAAAGGTGCCGCCGTCGA
The DNA here is from genome assembly GCF_009649995.1 of Paenibacillus sp. B01. NCBI lineage: Bacteria > Bacillati > Bacillota > Bacilli > Caryophanales > Paenibacillaceae > Paenibacillus > Paenibacillus sp. B01. The sequence continues at coordinate 2,412,818 of NZ_CP045802.1, forward strand.
TGCCGCCGTGGCCGGCGTCGATCAGCACCTCGGCATACGGAAGCGCGCCTTTGTAGCTGGGACCGCCGGCTTCTTCAAGAGGCGGCGCCAGATCCAGCGTCGGAGCGGCATAGGCGGACATGGGCGCAAGCAGCGCCAGGGCGACGGTCAGCGCGGCCGCCCGGCAGCGGGGAAGCTTCTTCTGCTTCATCCTCGATCCTCCATTCATGGAAAGCTTACGGATACTTTTCCACTCGAAGCCGGGCTCTATTCGCGTTTAGGAGCAGCCGGCGGCGGAAATACTATCTCCATGAACGAAGCGACGGAGGGATGAGGCATGGATTCGGAAGAATGGATCAAGGATATGACGGAGCGGTTCGTCCGCTATGTCGATACGCCCAGCCAAGTGCGCCGCCAGAAGCGGCGGGAGCGCAAGAGCAGCCGCGAGCCGTGGCTGACGCGCTGGTTCGGCATGTCGGGCATGGGCATCAGCATGTGGCTGCGCGGGCTGAAGCGCTAAGCGGTCGCAACATCGCCGACGAGATAAAAAGAGCCTGCCGCCGCAGCGTCGACCAGCGGCATGTAGCGGATGCCGGCCGAGCCCGCCATGCGGAACGCGCCGAACGCCGGCGCGCCGCTCCAGCGGTGGAACCCGGCGGCTTGTCCGATGAACAGCGCTTTGCCGCCGTACGCTTCCGCGGCGTAATCGAGCGCGGTTCCGGCTTGCAGCCGCTGCAGCAGCTGCGCCTCGGTCGGCGCGGACAGCGGCCGCTGCAGCAGCCAGGAGAGGCGCTGCAGCGGATCGTCGCCGGCGAACAGGCGATGGCTTGCCAAATGGACCGGCTTCGTTGCTGAAGCCGGTTTTTGGCTTGTCGCGGCATGGAGCGCGGCTGCTTGCCCGGAGGCCGAACGCGCCGCGTCGCTCGCCCAGCGGCTCCAATCGGCGTCCGAGATCGGCAGCAGCTCGCCGCTCGCCGCATCGGCGTAGCGGACGCGGCCTTGTCCGTCCTGAAGCCTCCAGACGGCGGCGAAAGGCGATGCATATCGCTTGCGCGCCGTGAAGTCCGCGAGGCTTTTTCCTTCCTTCTTCAGCCCCTGACGAAGCGCCGATTCGCGGAACAGCGGGCTTTCGCCGACGCCGTATTCGCCCAGCTCGACGCTACCGTCTTCCTTGGCGTTCAGAATCATGTACCCGGCTTGCTCGCCGCTGTCCGCTGCGAATACGCCGGCAAGCCAGGCATGCGTGCCGGGACCGAGCGGCTCCAGGCGCAGCTCGGCCGATTTCCAAGCGGCGAATTCGGGCAGGCGCGCCAGCTCGTCCCGCCAGCTCGCGGCTTGCGCCTGCAAGCGGGAGCGGAAGGCGTCCTCGGCGGGAGCCTTGTCCGAGCTCGCGTAGCGGGACGGCGCCTTGGACACGGCGAGAGAGAGCGGCGGCGCGGCTGCGGCAACGGCGGCGGCCGGCAGGGCGCCCAGCATCATGGCGAGCAAGGCGGCCGCGGCGGCGCGCAGCGAGGATTGGGCCATTACGATTGCCTCCTGTCGATTCGATTCTGCTTCAGTCTACCGCGGATAGCGGGCGAAGGCTGTTGCTTGCTGTCAGCTCCGCCGCGCCTGCGCCGGGGCTATTTGTGGCGGATGGACGGACATGCTGGCGAAAAGGCGCTCATTCGATCCCCTCGAGATGGAACAGGCCGCCGTTGATGGCGGATACCGTCACCCGCGGCTCGTACTGCCAGCGGATTTCCTGGCGCCTCGTCTCGAATTGGGCGGCGATCGCGTCCCGCTGCTCCTCCTCGGCCGACTCCAGCAGCCGGTCGTAGTAGTGGGCGAGGATGTCCAGCTCCTCCTGGAGCCTGCGGCTCGCGCCTTCCGCCCAGCTGAAGTCGGCGGCGCGCAGCTTCCGCTCCAGGTGGCTCTCGATCAGCGACATCGCCCGCGCATGCGTGAGCCCGTTGCGGGCGGCATGCACGTTGGCGGGCAGCTTCGGCGTCAGCTTGAGGCCGGACAAGCGCTCGTGGAAGTTTTCCTGGATGTTGCCCGTCGCCAGCGAGATGCCGTAGGAGTGGATCTCCTCGCGCTTCATGTCGCAGGCGAACTCGACGCGCAGGTTGACGCCGAGCCAGGCCGTGTAGGCGACCGACTCGAACGGATGGAGCGAGCGGCGCTCCGGCTCCTGGAACAGGCAGACATAGCTGCCGCCGCTGCGGGCGGCGGCGAACAGCTGGTCGAGCTTGCGCGAGCCGAAGTACAGGTCCTCGCGCGGCGTGCGGCCCTGGATCGAGCCGTGCACGAAGCCGATCGAGCGGGCGAGGGCGCTTTGCGCCGCCTGATCGAGCGAGCCGGGCTCGGCGGCGGCTTCCGCCTCGGCCTTGGCCTGGCGCAGCTGCTGCTCGTCGTAGCGCTTGCTGTCGGTGACGAACAGGTACGTCATCGTCTCGGGCTCGACGCCCGCCCGGTCGACGTAGCTCCAATAGTACGGGCGGTTCGTCAGCTCGCGGTCGGCGGCGGGGGAGAGCTTGACGGTCAGATGCATCGGCGACTTCTCGACGATGCGGGAGCCGGTCGCCTCGGCGTAGCGGGCGACGAAGCGCTGCACTTGCTTGTCGTTCATGGCGCATCGACCTCCACGGGCTGGGATATGCCGTCGAGCAGACGGTTCAGCGCCTGCTTGCGCTCGGCGCGGGAGAGCTTGCGGCCGTCTGCGCCGGCTGCGCCGGAGAGCCGGACCTTCGGCGAGGCGGCCGGCTGCTCGGCGAGGCTGCGCAGCGAGCGGCCGAGATGGTCGATGCCCTCGGCGAGCGCCTCCTCGTCCGGCGCCTCCAGCATGACGCGCGCGAGCCGCTGCTCCATCGACTCCTCCTGCTCGAACCGCTCGAGGATATGGTCGAGCTCGCCGATGACCGATTCGAACATGTCGATCTTTTCATGCAGCAGGTTCACGATATGCTCCTCGATCGTGCCGAGCGTGCACAGGTTGTACACCTGCACGTCCTCGGTCTGGCCGAGCCGGTGCACGCGGCCGATCCGCTGCTCGACGCGCATCGGATTCCACGGCAGGTCGAAGTTGATGATGCGGCTGCAAAACTGCAGGTTGATGCCCTCGCCGCCGGCTTCGGTCGCGATCATGACCTGGGCGCGGCCGCGGAACAGGTCCATCATCCAGTCCTTCTTGCCGCGTCCCATGCCTCCCCGGTACGGCACGGCGGTAATGTCCGAGCCTCGGAAAAACTGCAGCAGGTATTCCTGCGTCGCGCGGTATTCGGTGAAGATGATGACCTTGCCGTCGCTCTCGCGCACGAGCTCCATCGCTTTTTCCGCCTTCGTGTTGGCCTTGATCCGCTTGATGACCTCGATCAGCTCCCAGATCTTGCCGCGCACGGGGGAGTCCTCCTCCGTCTTCTTGAATAGGTTGACGAGCGTCAGGAACACCGAGTCGCGGCTCGAGCACACCTCGCGCTGCAGCGTCACGAGCGAGAGCATGCTCGTCAGGCTGCCGCCGCTTTCCTCGTAGCGCTCCTTGACGAACGCGGTGACGGCCTCGTACAAGTCCATCTCTTCCTTGGACAGGCGCAGCGGCACGTTGCGCACGATCCGCTTCGTGAACTGCACGTCGCCGTCGCCGCGGCGGTTGCGGATCATGACCGAGGAGAGCGCCTCCTGCAGCTGATCCTCGTTTTTCGGCATCCGCTTGCCGACAACGAAGTTGGAGGCGAACTCGCCCTGCCCGCCGAGCTGGCCCGGCTTGAGCAGCGTGATGAGGTTGTACAGCTCGTCGAGATCGTTCTGCACCGGCGTCGCGGTGAGCAGCAGGCAATATTTTTTGCGCAGCTGGGTGATGAACTGGTAGTTGGTCGTCTTTTTGTTCTTGAGCTTATGCGCCTCGTCGATGATGAGCATGTCGTAGTCGGTGCCGAGCAGCAGGTCGCGATGCGGCTCGCGCTTGGCGGTGTCGATCGAGGCGACGACGACATCGTAGTTCCACGTATGCGCGCGCTTCTGGGCGACGGCGGTGATGCCGAACTTCGTATTCAGCTCCCGCACCCATTGCAGCACGAGCGAGGCGGGCACGAGGATGAGCGCCCGGCGCACGAGCCCCCGCACCATGTATTCCTTCAGCACGAGCCCGGCTTCGATCGTCTTGCCGAGGCCGACCTCGTCGGCGAGGATCGCCCGTCCGCCCATGTCGTGCAGCACCTTGACGGCCGTCTCGGTCTGATGCTTCATCGGCTCGAGGCCGTTCAGGAAGCGCAGGCATTGCAGCTCGTCGAAGCTTTCGATGCGCCGGGACTGCTCCGCCTCCATCGCCAGCTGGTACAGCGTCCAATCGTCCCACGGGCCGTTGCGGTCCACGCGGGCTTGCAGCTCCTCGAACCAGGATCGGTCCATCCTCAGGTCGACGAGCGGATGCAGCCGTCCCGATCCGCCTTCTTTGACGGTTCGCGTCATCTCTATCGGCCCCTCTCGTTGTCATATGCCATTCAGTATGCCCAGCGTCCGGGAGTTCAATAAGGGGAGGCGGAATCGGACATTTATCACATGTTGATCTAGATGTCGTAGGATATAATGGAGTAGACACTAGATATGGGAGATAGACGAGCGAAGCGAGGAGAGTGCATGCGATGACGGCGACCCGTTTGGAAGGCTTGAGCGAAAAAATCTTTTTGGACCGCTATGCCTGGAAGAAGGCCGATCCGCGCGAGGCGAAGCCCGGCGACACCGTGCTCGTGCTGACGAAGGACGATCCGGCCTTCCCGGCCAAAGAGGTCGGCGAGGTCGTCGCGCGCTCCGGCTCGCGGGCGACGGTGCGCACGCGCTCCGGCGAGCTGGTCGAGACCGAGGCGGACCGCCTGACGCTCGCGGAGGAGCGCGAGCCCGGGCAGATGTGGGACCGGCTCGCCCGCGCGATGGCGGCGGCCGAGCCGGACGAGGAGAGCCGGCGGCTGTGGGAGGAGCGCTTCCGCTCGCTGCTGGACGACTGGAAGCTCGTGCCGGGCGGGCGCATCGCGGCCGGGGCGGGCACGAGCGAGGAGCTGACGCTGTTCAACTGCTATGTGCTGCCGTCTCCCCGCGACAGCAGGGGCGGCATCATGCAGACGCTCGGCGAGATGACGGAGATCATGTCGCGCGGCGGAGGCGTCGGCATCAACCTGTCGTCGCTGCGCCCGCGGCGCGCGCCGGTCGCGGGCGTGAACGGCAGCTCCAGCGGCTCGGTCAGCTGGGGCGGGCTGTTTAGCTACACGACGGGACTGATCGAGCAGGGAGGCAGCCGGCGCGGCGCGCTCATGCTCATGCTGAACGACTGGCATCCCGACCTGCTCGATTTCATCGCGGTCAAGCAGAAGAGGGGCGAGCTGACCAACGCCAATCTGTCCGTCTGCGTTAGCGACCGCTTCATGCAGGCGGTCCGGGAGGATGGCGACTGGGAGCTGGCCTTCCCTGACACGAAGCATCCGCTCTATGACGAGCATTGGACCGGCGATCTGGCCGCATGGCGCGAGCTCGGAGGCGCGGTGACGGCTTGGCGGACGATCAAGGCGCGCGAGGCGTGGGCGGCGATCGTGGAGTCGGCCTGGAAGTCAGCGGAGCCGGGCGTCGTCTTCATGGAGCGCTACAACGAGATGTCGAACAGCTGGTATTTCAATCCGCTCATCGCGACCAATCCATGCGGCGAGCAGGCGCTGCCGCCTTGGGGCGTCTGCAATCTGTCGGCGATCAACCTGTCCCGGTTCCACGACGAGAGAAACCAGGACGTCGACTGGGAGGAGCTGGCCCGGGTCGTGCGCGGGTCGGTGCGGTTCCTGGACAATGTCATCGACACGACGCCCTACCATTTCGCGGCGAACGAGCGCAACCAGCAGCGGGAGCGCCGCATCGGCCTCGGCACGATGGGACTGGCGGAGCTGCTGATCCGGCTCGGCATCCGCTACGGCAGTCCGGAGTCGCTCGCGTTCCTCGACCGGCTGTACAGCTTCATCGCGCGCGAGGCTTATCTCGCCTCGGCGGAGCTGGCGGCGGAGAAGGGGCCGTTCCCGGCGTTCGAGGCGGAGCCCTATTTGAAAAGCGGCTTCATGCGGAGCCTGGCCGAGCGGTTTCCCGAGGTCGCGGAGGCTGTCCGCCGCAGCGGCATGCGCAACGTCACCGTGCTGACGCAGGCGCCGACGGGCAGCACCGGCACGATGGTCGGCACGTCGACCGGCATCGAGCCCTATTTCGCCTTTGAGTATGTTCGCCAGAGCCGGCTCGGTCTCGACCGGCAGCTCGTGCCGATCGCGCGGCAATGGAAGGAGGCCCATCCGGGCGAGGAGCTGCCGGAGCCGTTCGTCACGGCGATGGACCTGTCCGCCGAGGACCATATCCGCGTGCAGGCGGCGATCCAGCGCTGGGTGGACAGCTCGATCTCCAAGACGGCCAACTGCCCGGCGGACTTCACCGTCGAGGACACGCGTCGTCTCTACGAGCTGGCGTACGAGCTCGGCTGCAAGGGCGTGACGATCTACCGCGACGGCAGCCGGGATACGCAGGTGCTGAGCGCGGCCGAGGGCAAAAAGGGCGAGGAAGGGCAAGGCGCGGCACGCGCTGCTGAGGGCGGCGGTGCTGAGGGAGACGGAGCTGCGGCCGGGGCGGACGCCGGGCAGGCAGGGGGAGGCGCCGGACCGGCGGGCGAGGGCGCCGTATCAGGGGCGGACGCCGGGGAGGGCGCGGCACGCGGATTTGCAGGCAGCGCAGCCGCCGGGGCGGACGCCGGACAGGGCGTGGCACGCGGATTTGCAGGCAGCGGAGCCGCCGAGGCGGACGCCGGACAGGGCGCGGCACGCGGCGCCGCGGCCGAACCACCGGTACTGTCCTCGCCTGTCTCGTCCGCGTTGGTCCCGTCAACATCGGTCCCGTCGACCTCGGCCCCATCGACCTCGGTCCCATCCGGGCGCATCGTCGACCACGAGTACAAGCGGCGTCCGGCGGTGCTGCGCGGCTCGACATATCGGATGAACACGCCGCTCGGCATGGCGTACATCACGATCAATGATCTCGACGGAACGCCGGGAGAGATTTTCCTCAACGTCGGCAAGGCGGGATCGGATGTGTTCGCGATGGCGGAAGCGCTCGGACGCGTCTGCTCGCTGTTCCTCCGGTACGGCGAGCACGGACGGAAGGTCGGCCTGCTCATCAAGCATCTGAAGGGAATCGGCGGCTCCGGGGCGACCGGCTTCGGCGCGAGCCGCGTCGAGTCGATCGCCGATGCGGTCGCCAAGGCGCTGGAGCAGCATGCCGCCAGCGGCAGCGAGGCAGCCGCGCCGGATGCTGGAGCCGGAGAGCGCGGCAGCCGCGCAAAGGACGCGCCGCTCGGTTCCGAGATGCATGCCGGTTTCCGGGCGCCTGCCGACTCCGGTGCGGATGCCGGTTCCCAGGCGAATGTCGACTCCGGTGCGGATGCTGGTTCCCGGGCGCATGACGGCTCTGATACGTATGCCGGTTCCCGGGCGCATGACGGCTCTGATACGTATGCCGGTTCCCGGGCGCATGACGGCTCTGATACGCATGTCGAAGAACGAACCGTCGCGGCGGATCTATGCCCCTCCTGCGGCAGCGCAGCTCTGCTCCGCTTGGAAGGCTGCAGCACCTGCGGCAGCTGCGGCTACAGCCGCTGCTGAGCGGGAGCCTGATCCGGCTCCGCCGAACGATTGCAGAGGCTGGAACGAGGCCGGTCCGTTCTCTCGGGAAGGACCGGCCTCTTTATGCAACCCGATAAATTCGGGTTACAGTCCTCGGGCCAGGCTTTGGAGCAGCCGTAACCCGATTTTATCGGGTTACAGCTCGCAAACCGAGCTCTGAAGCAGCCGCAACCCGAAAATATCGGGTTACAGCTCGAAACCGAGCTTCGGAGCAGCCGCAACCCGAATATATCGGGTTACAGCTCGCAAACCGAGCTCTGAACCAGCTGCAACCCGATTTCATCGGGTCACGGCTCGCAACTCGGGCTTTGCAAAAGCTGTCACTCCGTCATGGACATTTTTTTGTATAATAGAATCCGTGCGTTTAAGAGAAATAGAATGGCGGGGGAGCAATTTCATATGGCTGCGGCGGCGATATTCATCCTTACCTTGATTCTGGTCATCTGGCAGCCGCGCGGGCTCGGCATCGGCTGGTCCGCCTCGGCCGGCGCGCTGCTGGCGCTCGCGCTCGGAGTCGTCACGCTGCACGATGTCGCGGCGGTGACGGGCATCGTCTGGAACGCGACGCTCGCGTTCGTCGGCATCATCCTGATCTCGCTCGTGCTCGACGAGATCGGGTTTTTCGAGTGGTGCGCGCTGCATATGGCGAGGCTGGCGGGCGGCAGCCGGCCGCTGCTGTTCGTTGCCGTCATCCTGCTCGGGGCGGCCGTCTCGGGCTTGTTCGCCAACGACGGGGCGGCGCTCATCATGACGCCGATCGTGCTGGCGATGGTGCGGGCGCTCGGCGGCGGCGGGCGCTTCGTGCTGGCGTTCGTCATGGCGAGCGGCTTCATCGCCGACACGGCTTCGCTGCCGCTCGTCATCAGCAACCTCGTGAACATCGTGTCGGCCGACTTTTTCGGCCTGTCGTTCGGCGAGTACGCCTCGCGCATGATCGTGCCGACGCTCGTCTCCATCGGCGCGAGCCTGCTCGTGCTGGGGGCGTTCTACCGCCGGGACGTGCGCGGCCGCTACCGGGCGGAGGAGGTGCGCGCGCCTGCGGACGCGATCCGGGACCCGAGGCTGTTCCGCCTGTCGTGGATCGTGATGGGCGCGCTGCTTGCCGCCTACTTCGCGAGCGACCTGCTGAAGCTGCCGGTGTCGCTCGTGACCGGGGCGGCGGCGCTGCTGCTGCTCGGCGCCGCCCGCCGCAGTCCGGCCGTCTCGATCGCCAAGGTCGTTCGCGGCGCGCCGTGGTCGGTCGTCGTCTTTTCGATCGGAATGTATGTCGTCGTGTACGGGCTGCGCGGCGCCGGACTGACCGGAGAGCTCGGTGAGATGCTCGCCGCGGCGGCGGAGCACGGGCTGCTCGCCGCCACGCTGGCGACGGGCATCGCCGCCGCGCTGCTGTCCTCGGTCATGAACAACATGCCGACCGTCATGATCGACGCGCTGGCGATCCAGCAATCCGGCGTCTCCGGACCGATCCGCGAGGCGATGGTCTACGCCAACGTCATCGGCTGCAACCTCGGCCCGAAGATGACTCCGATCGGCTCGCTCGCGACGCTGCTCTGGCTGCATGTGCTGGCGGGCAAAGGAGTCCGCATCTCCTGGGGCTATTATATGAAGGCCGGCATCCTGCTGACGGTGCCGACGCTGCTGCTCGCGCTCGGCGGGCTGTACGTCTGGCTGCGCTTCCTCGCGGCCGGCTGGCTGAGCGCCGGCTGGGCGACCGCTCTGGTCCTCGGCCTGCTGCTCGCGGCCGGCTGGGCGGGACTCGCGCTGCTGCGACGGACGCGCGCCGGCTTGAAGCAGGCTCCATCCATCGACGCCTGAACCGCTCGGTTCGGCGTCTTTTTTCATGCCTTCCCCGTCAAGTTCTATGGATTTCGAAGCAAATGCTATAGTTTGCAGGGTAAACTTGCGCGAATCGGCTCGTTATAATGTAAGGGCTTACATAGAAGCGGAGGAAAATTGTAAGCGGTTCAAATGTTCCTCGACCATCATGAAGGAGGGGTTGTCCATCATGTTTTCCAGTTGGAAAAAATCCGGCCGCCGAGCGCTGACGCTGGCGCTGGCGGCGCTGCTGCTCGCTCCGCAAGGCGGGATGCTCGGTCCGCAAGCGGCCCGCGCTTCCGCGGAGCCCGAGGCTAAGGCGCTCGCGGCGAGCGCAAGCACGGCGACAGGGGCCGTCTATGGCTTCGAGGGCGGCACGACGGCGGGCTGGAGCGTGTTCAACTGCGGCTCCGGAGCCGGCGCGCTGTCCGTCTCGAACGAGCAGGCGGCGAGCGGACAAGCTTCGCTCAAGCTGGCGAATCGCGGCTCGCAAACCTGCAGTCCGAGCCTCGAGCTGAACTCGCTGCTGCAGGAAGGGCATGCGTACAAGATCTCCCTGAAGACGCGCCTTGCCCAAGGAAGCGACCAAGCCCATGTCACGATGCGGACGACGGGCCAGAGCAACAACTATACGTGGATCGTCGGCAACAAGCCGGTGAGCGATGCGGACTGGACGACGCTGTCCGTCGACTCGTACACCCGTCCGCCGGGCTCGACGCTCATGACGCTCTACGTAGAGACGGCCGCATCGTCCGCCGACCTGTATGTCGATGAAGTCGAGATCGTCGATCTGACGGCCGGCCCGCAGGAGCCTTCGGAGCCCGGCGAGGCGGCGATCGAGTTCGGCTTCGACGACGGCACGTCGATGGGCTGGGGGCCGCGCGGCAGCGAAACGGTCGCGGTCAGCTCCGAGGCGGCCCGCACCGGAACGTACAGCATCAAGGCTACCGGCCGCACCGAGAGCTGGAACGGGCCGAACCGCGATCTGCTCGGACAGCTTCAGCCGTCCGTGCCGTATGCGGTGACGGCGTATGTCAAGCTGGCTGCGGCTCCGTCGCAGCCGAGCACGGTGCGGCTGTCGATGGAGAACAAGGCGCCCGGCAGCGACGCGAAGTATACGACGCTCGCCTCGGCGAGCGTGTCCGGCACGGACTGGGTGCAGCTGAAGGGAACGTTCAGCTATTCCGGCGAGCTGGAGACGCTCAAGCTTTACGTCGAGACGTCGAGCGTGGGCGATGCGTTTTACGTGGACGACGTGTCGATTGCGCCTCCGGCGCCGAGCTCGATCGAGAAGGATCTGCCGAGCCTGAAGGAGGCGTACGCTCCGTACTTCCGCATCGGCGCGGCGGTGACAAACACTCAGCTTGTAGGCGTGCACAAGGAGCTGCTGGATCTTCACTACAACTCGCTCGTCGCGGAAAACGCGATGAAGCCCGCGTACCTCAGCCAGGGCTTCGACCAGTTCGACTGGTCGGGAGCAGACGTGCTGGCGAACTATGTGCGCGCGGAGAAGCAGGCGGGACGCGACATGAACCTGCGCTTCCACACGCTGCTCTGGCACAGCCAGGGCTCGGACTGGATGCTGCAGGACGAGAGCGGCCAGTTCCTGGCTCCGACGCCGGAAAACAAAGAGCTCGTGCTGGACCGGCTGCGCAACTACATCGCTGCCGCCGTCGAGCGCTACAAGGATGTCGCGACCGACTGGGACGTCGTCAACGAGGTGATCGACGAGGGACGTCCGGACGGCATGCGGGATTCCCAGTGGTACCGCATCACCGGCCTCGACTTCATCCGCACGGCGTTCGAGACGGCGCGCGAGCATGCGCCGGACGCCAAGCTCTACATCAACGACTACGGCACGCAGAATGCGAAGAAGCGCGATTTCCTCTATGATCTCGTCGTCAAGCTGCGCGCCGAAGGAGTGCCGATCGACGGTGTCGGGCATCAGACGCACATCAACATCGCCGGTCCGTCGGTCGCCGAGATCACGGAGTCGATCCGCAAGTTCGGCGCGGCCGGCTTCGACAACCAGCTGACCGAGCTGGACGTATCCGTCTATACGAACAACACGGACTCCTACCAGACGGTGCCTCAGGCGCTGCTCGACAAGCAGGGCTACCGGTACAAGGAGCTGTTCGACGCCCTCAAAAAAGTGGATGACGAGGGCGAGCGCAATGGCGTTGCCGGCGGATACATCAGCAACGTGACGTTCTGGGGCATCGCCGACGACCATACGTGGCTGCATGACCGTCCGAGCGGCACGGGCCGTCAGGACGCGCCGTTCGCCTTCGACAAGAATTACAAGGCGAAGCCCGCCTTCTGGGGCATGGTCGATCCGAGCCGCTTGCCGGTCGTCGGCAAAAGCGCCGTTTCCCGCCAAGGGGCGCTGGGAAGCGGAGGCGGCGGAGATCAGGCCTGGCAGAAGGTGCCGGCTCTGAAGACGGAAGAGATCGGAACACTGCAAGCCTCGTTCAAGACGCTGTGGGACGGCGGCAGGCTGCATGTCCTTGCGGACGTGCGCGACGCCTCCGTCGGCGCCGGCGACCAGGTCGAGCTGTTCCTGAAGGACGGCGATCGGACGCTGATCCGTACGGTCGCCCGCGGCGCAGAGGGCGCAGCGGAAAAAACGGGAGGCTATGCGGTTCTGGCTTCGTTCGAGCTGCCCGATCCGCTTCAGATCGGCGCGAAGCTGAAGTTCGACCTGCGGGTGACGGATACGGGAGTGAACGACGGCTCCGAGCAGGGCAGCAATGGCGCGATCGTCTCCTGGAGCGATCCCCGCAGCGCGCAGGAGCGCGACGATCTCGGCTACGGCGAGCTGACGCTGGCCGCGGCATCGAAGGAAGCGAAAGCCCGCTACGGAACGCCGGTCATCGACGGCGAGGCGGACGGCATCTGGCAGCAGGCCGACGAGCTGCTCACCCAGGTGGCGGTCGAAGGTCCGGCCGACAAAGGGGCGACGGCAGCTTTCCGCACGCTGTGGGACGAGGACAATCTGTATGTATACGCGGTCGTGAAGGACCCGCTGCTGAGCGATGCGAGCGCCAACGCCTGGGAGCAGGACTCGATCGAGATCTTCGTCGACCAGAACAACGGCAAGACGCCGGTCTATGAGGCGGATGACGGCCAGTACCGCATCAACTTCAAGAACGTGCGCACGACGGGCGGCCATGCCAGCCAAGACAACTACGCTTCGGCGGTCCGCATCGTCGACGGCGGGTATGCGGTCGAGGCGAAGATCGCGCTGGATGCGATCCAGCCGGCAGCAGGCATGTACATCGGCTTCGACCTGCAGGTGAACAACGACGAGACGGGCAGCGGCGTCCGCTACTCCGTCAAAAACTGGGCGGACGGCTCCGGCCAGTCCTACCAGGATACGAGCGGACTCGGCATGCTGCAGCTGTCCGAGGCCGTCCAGCCGGGCGAGCCTGGCGAATCGGAGTCGCCGCAGCCGACGTCCACGCCGACGCCGACATCGACGCCTGGTGGCCAGCAGCCTCCGGCTGCGAGCACGCCTTCTCCATCGCCGACGCCGGGGCCAGTCGTCACGAGCGGCACGGCGGGCGCGACCGTCGAGCTGACGGAAGCGTACCTGCGGCGCCTGCTTGAAGCGGCCGCCGTCGGCGAGGCGGGCAGCCGCCAGATCGCCGTCGATCTCGCCGCGCTGTCCAAGGCCGACGCCTTCGAAGTCCGTCTGCCGGCCGGCTGGCTGGCCGGGCAAGCTGCGCTGACGCTGCAGCTGGACGCCGGCTTCGCGGCCGTCTCGCTGCCGGGACAGCTGCTGCAGGGCGCCGGGCTGGCGCCTGACCGCGTCGTGACGCTGCGGCTCGCCAAGGCATCCGCGTCCGGATTGCCGTGGAGCGTCAGCTCCTCGGGCCTGCCGGCGCTGCAGTGGAGCCTCGAAGCGGATGGCAAGGAGCTCGCACCGAGCTCCGCGACGGGAGCCTCCGCGACGCTGGCCGTGCCGAAGGACGGACCGGCGATCGCATCCGCCCATGCGGCGTCGATCCGGTTCCGCAGCGGCACGGGCGCGCTTGTGCCGGTCATCCGCTCGGCGTATGACGCCGCCGCGGCGGAGATCCGCTTCCCGCTCTCCGCGTCCGGCCTGTATGCGATGACGGTTGTGCCGGCGTCCTTCTCCGATCTATCCTCCGCCGCATGGGCGAAGGAAGCGATCGAGACGCTCGCCGCGCGCGGACTGATCCAGGGCACCGGAGCCGGCGCTTACTCGCCGTCGGCGCCGATCCGCCGCGCGGATTATGTGTCGCTGCTGCTGCGCCTGCTCGAGCTCAAGGGCGGAGCGGCAGCCGGCACGCAAGCTCCGTTCGCCGACGTTCCGGCGAACGCGTCGTACGCCGCCGAGCTGAGCGCCGCCAAGGAGCTCGGCATCGCCGGCGGCCAAGGCGGCGGCACGTTCCGGCCGCAAGCGCCGCTCAGCCGCCAGGAGATGATGGCGCTGACCGTGCGCGCGCTGCAGGCGGCTGGATGGCCGCTCGACAGCGGCAGCGGGGGCGGACTGGCCGGCTTCAAGGACGCCGGCCAGGTCGCGGACTATGCTCGCGCGGACGCGGAGAAGCTCGTCGCGGCCGGACTTGTCCGCGGCGACGAGGCCGGCCGTCTGAATCCGGCCGGCGCGCTGACCCGCGCCGAAGCGGCGGCCGTTCTCCACGCGGTTTGGAAGCTGCTCCTGCCTTGATCGGGCAAGCAGGATCGTGCCTCACACATCGTCCGTTCTTGATCGGTGGAGGCGGTTAAAGCGAGCTTCCTTTAGAAGCGTTAGACAGCTAAAGCCTTGCCGAGGTCGATGAAAGCGACCTTGGCAAGGCTTTTTTTGAAAGAAAGACACGGAATGGATTCAAGCTGGTAGTGTGCGAGCGTGCATCGTCATCAGCGCGTCTTAACGCCATTTTTGCCTTTAGGGAGCGCGGTGCGTCGTCATCAGCGCGTCTTAACGCCATTTTTGCCTTTAGGGAGCGCGATGCATCGTCATCAGCGCGTCCTAACGCCATTTTTGCCTTTAGGGAGCGCGATGCGTCGGCAGCCTGGCGCCTTTTTCATCCTCCAAGGCGCTGCGCAGCAGTCGAGGCCGCCAGCGTGAGACTCTCGTGAGACGGAGTCGAAACGAAGGAGTTGAGCAGCTGAGCCCGTTATGACCGTCGATAAGAGGCTGGAATCAGGAACGATGGCAAGCTCCGAGCCGCCCTCTTTGCGCGGCTCTTTTTGCTGCGCAAAGCGATATCGGCCATCAGCAGGATCGTCCCGCTCTTGTCAACGGGCACAAATCGAAGGCGGCGAGTTACAAGTTCTTTCCGCAACTCTTTACGCATCATGTAATAAAATATAACATGAAGGAGACATTGAGAGCCGCGATAAAGGGCTGAAACGGTCTGGTCGCCAAAAAGACGAATCGGATGCGGCAGATAGTCTGACCTCCAGCCGCCGGGCCGGCAAGCGGAACAGCAGAAAGGAACGATGCGGGATGAGCCTAGAGCAACTGAACGCCCAGGTCCAGCGGGACCTGTCTTATATCGCCTTCGGAGGGGCGGGCTGGGTCCAGCCGAGGAGCCATGACGAGGGCCATGTGCATGACGTCGCCATCATCGGCGGCGGCCAGAGCGGACTCGGAGCCGCATTTGCCTTAATGAAGGAACGCGTCTCGAACGTCATCATCCTCGACGAGAATCCGGAGGGCAAGGAAGGACCGTGGGAAACGTACGCTCGCATGAACACGCTCCGCACGCCCAAGCATCTGCCGTCCATCGATCTCGGCGTTCCGTCGCTCACGTTCCGCGCCTGGTGGGAGGCGCAGGCAGGCGAGGAGGGCTGGGAGGCGATCGACAAAATTCCGCGCGGGGACTGGATGAGCTACTTGCGCTGGTACCGCCGGGTGCTGAACCTGCCTGTCGTCAACGAGACGCGGCTGACGCTCGTCGAGCCGCTGGAGAAGGGCCTTTACCGGCTCCATCTCGAAGGCCCCGGCGCGCCGGCTCCGCAGCTGCTCGCCCGCAAGGTCATCCTCGCGACCGGCATCCAGGGCGGCGGGGAGTGGCATGTGCCGCCGCTCGTGTCGCGCCATGTGCCGCGCGAGCTGTACGCGCATACGTCCGAGGCGATTGACTTCGAGGCGCTGCGCGGCAAGCGGATCGCCGTGCTCGGCGGAGGCGCGTCGGCGTTCGACAACGCCAGCTTCGCCTTGGCCGCGGGCGTCGCGGAGGCGCATGTATTCGTCCGCCGGCCGGAGCTGCCGCGCATCAATCCGATCCGGCAGATGGAGCACTCGGGCATGATCGAGCATTTCCCGCGGCTGTCCGACGAGGACAAGTACGCCGTCATGGCGCATTTCTTCAAGCACAACCAGCCGCCGACGAACGACACGTTCCAGCGGGCGGCCGCCTGGCCGGGCTTCCGGCTCCACGTCGGAGCGCCTTGGCTCGCGGTGCGGACGGAAGGAGAGCGGGCCGTCGTGACGACGCCGCAGGGCGAGGAGGCGTTCGACTTCCTCGTCGTCAGCACCGGGCTGCTGACCGACCCGGCGCTGCGTCCCGAGCTGCGGCTGGTCGAGCGCCATATCGCCCGCTGGGGCGACCGGTACGAGGCGCCGGCGGACATCGCGAGCCCCGTGCTCGACGCCCATCCGTATTTGACGCCGGGCTTCGCCTTCACGAGCCGGGACGAGGAGGGCGCGTCGCGGCTGCACGGCCTCCACACGTTCAACTACTCCGCGATGATCAGCTGCGGCCTATCCGCCTCCGCGCTGTCGGGCATGCGCCATGCGATACCGAAGCTCGTGTCGGAGGTCGCGGGCGGGCTGTTCCTCGACGATCGCGAGCGGATTCTGGATCAGTTCTACCGGTACGACGAGCTGGAGTTCACGGGCTGGATGGATTCGTTAAGCTGATCTTACGCCCGGCGACCCGGTCTGCCAAATAAAAATCGCGTAAAAACGTCTCCTTAGGGCGTGTTTGCAATCCCGCTTCGGGTTATGCAAACACGCCCTAGCTTCTGCTCCGCCAGAAGGCCGGGAATTCGGGATCGACGACGGCGCCGTGACGCACCTTGAAGGCGCGGCTGCGGCTGCTGCCGTCCTTGAGCTTCAGCAGGCCATGCTCGAACTCGGTATCGCGGCTGCGGAAAAAGACGCCGGAGCATCCATTCTTGTCCAAGGTCCTCTGGATGACGTAGCCGCCGTCCCGCGCGGCGACCGCGACGCGGACGCCGCGCTCATGGGTCCGCTCCAGCTCCTCGTCCAGCCGCTGCACGGCGACGACATGCAGATCGGTCTGGCCGATCCGGCGCAGCAGCGCGTCGACGAAGGAGGCGTGGAACCGCTCCTCCCAGCGCGTCGGCACGGGCTGTCCGACGACGATCTGCGTCATGCGCTCGATCATCGCCGTATGGGCGATGACGTCGACGGCCTTGCGGCCTGCGGACGGCACCGCCCGGAATTCCGCGCCTGCTTCGGCCGCGGCGTCGCGCCAGACGCGCTGCCATTCCTCCTGCGCCGAGCCGGGCGCCGCCTCGACGTCCGACACCACGCTCAGGACGACCAAGCGGCTGCCCGCCGCCGCGGCAAGCTCGGCGCCGCGGCGGATGAGGCGCTCTCCGTGCGGGCCGTACGACAGGCAGACGAGGATGTGTTCCGATTTGGGCATGGCAATTGCTCCTTCACTTTTTTTTGCTGCTCATCCTACGCGACGAGAGGGCGGTCTGTAAAAGGCGGCGCAGGCGGAATTCAGCCGTCCCGCTTCATGTAAGCGCGACCATCGCCTTCGTTTGCCGAGAATGAAATCGGCGATGGAGGCGGGTTTTTGGCATGCGTCGAGATGAATTCGAGAGAATGAGCGAGATTCAGAGAGAGAAATGGAGATCGATCGGCCTTTCTTGCTCGACAAGCGCGATCGCGGCCGGATTTTCGCCGCTGGCCCGGCTTTACTTTCCGAAAAGTCCGGGTGTAAGATTCGTCTCAGCTAGCCAGACCAGCTTTTGACAACGCTGAGTTTCCGAAATGGAAAACGGGGGAACCAAGCGGAGCCTGCGGCCGCCGATGTGAGAGTCGGCCGCCGCAGCTCCAGGGGTGAATCCCGGGGGAGCGGATCCATGGAATCCGTCTGCCTCGGGTAGGGCGACTCTCACCGTCCGAATCCGACAGCTAACCTCGTAAGCGCAGGAGGCGGCGCGCGCCATAGCGCGCCGTGCTCCGATCGGGAGAGAGGATGATGACGCTTGTGATCTGACCAAGACCACAGGGGCCGCTGCCTCTGTGGTTTTTTGCGCGCTTTTTTCCGAAGCGGATCCCGGTCCGCAGCCGTCCGCCGCCCTCGCCACCCGAAGGAGAACCACCATGGATCTCGATCCCGAAACGATACTCGTCTCGCCGGCCACGGCGGCCGGCGAACGCTTCCTGATGCAGCTGAAGCGCATGCGGATTCCTTGCGCCGCAGTCGTCAACAGCCGCCGCGAAAGGCAGCGGCTGGAGCGCCTCGGCTTAGGTCGAATCATGCAAATCGATACGGCCGAAAAGGACCGCAATCCGGCGCCTGAATGCCGATGCGGCAACGTCTACCTGTTCGAGAGCAGCCTCGCTCTCTGCTGCCGCTATGTGCAGATTTTCCGCGGCTGGACCGGCCGCAGCATCTTCGTCGTCACGCAAGGCCGCGGCTCGGGCGGCGTCTACAAGTCGCTCGGAGCGGATTATGTCATTCATACAAACGGGCAGGACGTCTTTTACCTCATTCAGGACGAAGCCCGCCAAGACAAGGAAAAGGAGCCATTCACATGATGGATATCGGCATGCTCGCCTTGCTGATCGGATTGACCGCCGCGATGCTCGGCCTGCTCGCCTGGTGCGGCAAGCAGGCGCAGGAAGGACGCGAGGAACGATGATCGCGCTCCTGTGGGTTGTCGTCGCGGCCGTGTTCCTCTACCTCGTCTACGTCTTGCTTCACCCCGACCAATTCTGACCCAAGAAGGAGCCACCTCCCATGATGGCAGGACTATCCATCGCAATCACGCTGCTGCTCGTGCTGCTGCTGGCCAAGCCGGCGGGACTGTATCTCTATCGGGCCTACAGCCTGGAGCCGACCGGCCTCGACCGCGTCTTCGGCCCGGCGGAGCGGCTGATCTACCGCCTCGGGGGCATCCGCCCCGGAAGCCAGAGCTGGAAAGCCTACGCCGCGGCGCTGATCGTCAGCAACGGAGTCATGCTGCTGCTCGTCTACGCCGTCTTCCGCACGCAAGCCTATCTCCCGCTCAATCCGAGCGGGATCGCGAACATGGAGCCGCGGCTCGCGTTCAACACGACGATCAGCTTCATGACCAATACGAACCTGCAGCATTACAGCGGCGAAAGCGGCTTATCCTATCTGTCCCAAATGATCGCGATCGTGTTCATGATGTTCGTCTCGCCGGCGACGGGGCTGTGCGCGGCGATGGCGTTCATGAGAGGGCTGGCCGGCAAGCCGATGGGCCATTTCTTCGTCGATCTCGTTCGCTCGATCACGCGGGTGCTGCTGCCGATCGCTTTTGTGCTGGCGCTCGTCTTCGTCGCGCTCGGCGTGCCGCAGACGCTGGAGCCGTCTGCCGCCGCGCAGACGCTGGAGGGCGGGGAGCAGACGATCGCGCGCGGTCCGGTCGCCTCGCTGCTCGCCATCAAGGAGCTCGGCAACAACGGCGGCGGCCATATGGGCGTCAACTCCGCGCATCCGTTCGAAAACCCCGACGCGATCAGCAACCTGCTGCAGATGCTGCTCATGCTGCTCGTGCCGACGGCGCTGCCGTTCGCGTACGGCAAGCTCGTCGGCAACCCGAAGCAGGGGCGGGTGCTGTTCGTCTCCATGGCGCTGCTATTCGTCGTCATGCTGGGCGTCTCGCTGACGGCCGAGCAGGAGGCGAACCCCGCGATCGCGGCGCTCGGCTATGATTCCGGCCAAGGAAGCATGGAAGGAAAGGAAACCCGCTTCGGCGTGCCGCAATCCGCGCTCTATTCAGTCGTGACGACCGCCTCCGAAACCGGCGCCGTCAACTCGATGCACGACTCGTTCACGCCGCTCGGCGGCATGGTGCCGCTCATGAACATGATGCTGAACACCGTGTTCGGCGGCTCCGGCGTCGGCCTCATGAACGTGCTGCTGTACGCGCTGATGGCGGTGTTCCTCTCCGGCCTGATGGTCGGCCGGACGCCGGAGTTTCTCGGCAAGAAGCTGGAGGGTCGCGAAATGAAGCTGATCGCGCTGACGCTGCTCGTGCAGCCGGCGCTCATCCTGCTGCCGACGGCCGCCGCTCTTTATGCTTATCCCGATACGATCTCGAACCCGGGCTACCATGGCCTTACCCAGGCGCTCTACGAGTTCACGTCGTCCGCGGCCAACAACGGCTCCGGCTTCGAGGGACTAGGCGACAATACGCCGTTCTGGAACCTCAGCACCGGCATCGTCATGTATCTGGGGCGGTACGTCTCCATCATCACGCTGCTTGCGGTCGCGGGCTCGCTCGCCGCCAAAAAGGCCGTGCCGGAGACGATCGGCACGTTCCGCACCGATTCGGCTACGTTCGGCGCCGTCTTTCTCGGCACCGTGCTCATCGTCGGCGCGCTGACGTACTTCCCGAGCCTCGTGCTGGGGCCGATCGCCGAGCAGCTGACGCTGAAGCCATAGCCGAACGGACAGAAAAGAGGAGAGCTAGCCATGAGCCAAAATAGATCGACGCTTGGCGGACCGATCGTCCGCCAGGCTCTGAAGGAATCGGTCCTGAAGCTGGATCCGCGGGTGATGGTCCGCAACCCGGTCATGTTCGTCGTCGAGATCGGCTTCGCCGTCACGCTGCTGCTCGCCGTCGTCCCGGATGCGTTCGGGGGCGGCACGCCGGCCTGGTTCAACGTCGTCGTCGCCGCGATCCTGCTGGTGACGCTGCTGTTCGCGAACTTCGCGGAGGCGCTGGCGGAAGGCCGCGGCAAGGCGCAGGCCGACTCGCTCAAGCGCTCCAAGCGCGACGTCGTCGCCTTCCGCGAGAGCGGCTCGGCGGGCCTCAAGGAGGTGCCGGCGAGCGAGCTGCGCAAGGGCGATGTCGTGCGCGTCGAGGCCGGCCAGTGGATTCCCGGCGACGGCGAGGTCATCGAGGGACTCGCGTCCGTCGACGAGTCCGCGATCACCGGCGAGTCCGCTCCGGTCATCAAGGAGGCGGGAGGCGACTTCTCCTCCGTTACCGGAGGGACCAAGGTGCTCAGCGACTCGATCCGCGTCCGCATGACGAGCGATCCGGGCGAGTCGTTCCTTGACCGCATGATCGCTCTCGTCGAGGGAGCGAAGCGGCAGAAGACGCCGAACGAGATCGCGCTCAGCACGGTGCTGACGAGCTTGACGCTTATTTTCCTGATGGTCGTGGCGAGCCTGCCGTTCCTCGGGGGCTTCCTCGGGGTGAAGCTGGAGGTGCCGGTGCTGATCGCCCTGCTCGTCTGCCTCATCCCGACGACGATCGGCGGCCTGCTGTCGGCGATCGGCATCGCCGGCATGGACCGCGTGACGCAGTTCAACGTCATCGCGATGTCGGGCAAGGCGGTCGAGGCGGCCGGCGACATCAACACGATCATCCTCGACAAGACGGGCACGATCACGTACGGCAACCGGATGGCGAGCGAGTTCGTCTCCGTCGGCGGCTGGAGCGAGACGGCCGTCGCCGAGTGGGCGCTCGCCGGCTCCGTCAAGGACGAGACGCCGGAAGGCCGCTCGGTCGTCGAGCTGGCCCGCAAGATGGGGCTGTCGGCGGACCCGGCGCTGGCCGAGGGCGGGGAGTGGATCGAGTTCCGCGCCGAGACGCGGATGAGCGGCCTCGATCTCGCAGATGGACGATGCGTGCGCAAGGGCTCGGTCGACGCGGTCAAGACGTGGGCCAGGCAGAAGGGCGGCGACGTTCCGAGCGATCTGGACGCGAAAAGCGACCGTATCGCCTCGGCGGGCGGCACGCCGCTCGCGGTCGCGGTGGACGAGAAGATCGTCGGCCTCATTTACCTGAAGGATACGGTCAAGCCGGGCATGAAGGAGCGCTTCGAGCAGATGCGCCAGATGGGCATCCGCACGATCATGTGCACCGGCGACAATCCGCTGACCGCGCAGACGATCGCCCGGGAGGCCGGCGTCGACGACTTCATCGCCGAGAGCCGTCCGGAGGACAAGATCGCGGTCATCAAGCGCGAGCAGGCTCAGGGCAAGCTCGTCGCCATGACCGGGGACGGCACGAACGACGCGCCGGCGCTGGCGCAGGCGGATGTCGGCATCGCCATGAACAGCGGCACGACGGCGGCCAAGGAGGCGGCGAACATGGTCGACCTCGACTCCGATCCGTCCAAGATCATCGAGGTCGTAGCGATCGGCAAGCAACTGCTTATGACGCGCGGCGCGCTGACTACGTTCAGCATCGCGAACGACGTCGCCAAGTATTTCGCGATCATCCCGGCGATGTTCATGGCGGCGATCCCGCAGATGGACGTCCTCAACATCATGCGGCTCGACTCGCCGATGTCGGCGATCCTGTCCGCGCTCATCTTCAACGCGATCGTCATCCCGCTGCTCATCCCGCTCGCGATGAAGGGCGTCGCCTACAAGCCGCAGGGCTCCGCCGCGCTGCTGAGGCGCAATCTGCTCGTCTACGGCCTCGGCGGCGTCATCGTGCCGTTCGCGGGCATCAAGCTGATCGACCTTGCCGTCATGTGGATGGTATAAGCGGATGCGGGCGATCGACGGAACAATCGAACCTCGAAAGGATGAACCGACCATGCAGCTATTCGCCAGCAGTCTCCGCATCAGCCTCGTCCTCATGCTGCTTTGCGGCGTCGTCTACAATCTGGCGGCGACCGGCATCGCCCAGACGCTGATGCCCCATCGGGCCAGCGGCAGCCTGATCGAGGAGGACGGCCGCATCGTCGGCTCGGAGCTCATCGGCCAGACGTTCACGGAGCCGCGCTGGTTCCACGGGCGGCTGTCGAGCATCGGCTACGCCGCGGACGGCTCGGGCACGCCGAACTACGCTCCGTCGAATCCGGACCTGCTGGAGCGGGCGCGGCAGTCGGCGCTCGACTGGCAGGCCGCCAATCCGGACGTGCCGCTGAGCGAGGTGCCGCTTGACCTCGTCACGAACTCCGGCTCGGGCCTCGATCCGGACATCAGCCCGCAAGGCGCGCGCGTGCAAATTCCGCGCGTCAGCGCGGAGACCGGCATCCCGCAGGCCGAGCTCGAGCAGCTGGTGGAGCGGCATACGGCGCCTCGCCGGCTCGGGCTGTTCGGCGAGCCGACGGTGAACGTGCTGGAGCTCAATCTGGCGCTGCGCGAAGCGGCGTCCAAGTAAGGCGCGAATCCCCGCTTCTCCGTTCTGGAGAGCGGGGCTTTGCCCGTTCATGGAGGGAAGCGCTCATGGAGCCGTTCAAACGAAAGTCGCCGGAAGAAATTCTGGCCTCCATCCTCAAGCTGAAGCGCGGGAGGCTGAACATCCTGGTCGGAGCGGTCGCGGGCTCCGGCAAGACGTACCATATGCTGCGCGAAGGAGAAGAGCTGCTCCGCCAGGGCGTCGACGCCGTCGTGTCGCCGCCGGTGGAGGAGAGCGGCGAGGCGGCCTCCGCTCCGGCCGCGCAGCCGCCGCTGGAGACGGTGGCGGGCGTCGCCTGGAGCCGCGGCGAAGCCGTCGATCTCGATGTCGAGCTGCTGCTGGAGCGCAATCCCGAGGTCGTCCTCGTGGACGATCTGGCTCATCGCAATCGGCCGGACGCGCCTCGGGAATCCCGGCTGGAGGATATCGAGCTGCTGCTGGCCCGCGGCATCAGCGTCGTCACGACCGTCAACATTTACGAGCTCGAAGGAGCGGCCGCGCTTGCGCGCAGCTGGATCGGGCTGCGCATCGACCATCTCGTGCCGGCTCGGGCGCTGGAGCTGGCCGACGAGATGAGGCTGATCGACGTCACGCCGGATACGCTGCTGGAACGCGCGGCCGAAGGGGCGAATCCATCGCTGCCGCCGCGCTGGCTGGAGCGCGGGACGCTCGGGCGGCTGCGCGAGCTTGCGCTGCGCACGATGGCGGAGGGCGTGAACGGCACGCTCGAAAAGCATCGCGAGGAGCTCGGGCTCGCCGGTCCGTCCGGCATCGCCGAGCGCGTGCTCGTCGCCGTCCAGTACCACTGGAACGGATCGATCCTCGTGCGGCGCGGCCAGCAGGTCGCCAAGCGGCTCGGCGGCGAGATGGACGTCGTCGCCTTCGTCCCGTCAGGACGGGCGTTGCGCGTGGAGGAGGAGGCGTTCCGCCGCTCCATCCGCCTGCTCGCCCGCAAGGTCGGCGCTTCGTTCGAGGAGCGTACGTTCCGCTCGCGCCGCCGCCTGCCGCGGCAGCTGCTCCATTTCGCGCTGCAGCGCAAGGCGACCCGGATCGTGCTCGGCCACTCGCGCCAGACGCCGTGGCAGGAATGGCGCCGAGGCTCGATCGCGAACCGCCTGCTGACGATGACGCGCAACATCGACCTGCTGTTCGTCGCCGACCGCTCCGATTGGACCGGAGAGCGCATCCTGCCCGCCCGCAGCCCGGAGCGCGAGCCGCGCAGCCGCTACCGGCGGCTGACGGATCAGGAGCTCAAGGCGGAGATCGGGCAGCTGCGGCGGGGCAGCTTCAAGCTGTACATCGGGGCGGCTCCGGGCGTCGGCAAGACGTACGCGATGCTGCGGGAGGGAGGCGAGCTGCTGCAGAAGGGCGTCGACGTCGTCATCGGCCTGCTCGAGACGCATGGCCGGGAGGATACGCAGGCGCAGGTCGGCGCGCTCGAGATCGTGCCTCGTAGCCAGGCGCAGTACCGGGGGACGCTGCTGGAGGAGATGGACGTCGACGCCATCCTGCAGCGGCGGCCGGAGGTCGCGCTCGTCGACGAGCTGGCCCATACGAACATCCCCGGCAGCGAGCGCCGCAAGCGCTGGGAGGACGTGATCCGGCTGCTCGACGCCGGCATCTCGGTCATCTCGACGATGAACGTGCAGCATCTGGAGAGCCTAGGCGACGCGGTCGAGCAGATCGCCGGCGTCGTCGTGCGCGAGACGGTGCCGGACCGGATCCTGCGCCTCGCCGACGAGGTGCAGCTCGTCGACGTCTCGCCGAAGTCGCTGCAGGCGCGGATGAAGGCGGGCAAAATCTACGCTCCGGAGAAGGTCGAGGCGGCGCTCGGGCAGTTTTTCAAGCTCGGCAATCTGATCGCGCTGCGCGAGCTCGCGCTGCGGGAGCTGGCCGACGATGTCGACGAGCGGCTGGAGTCATGGGACCGCCGCGGGTCGCTGCGCGGTCCGTGGCGGAGGGAGGAGGTCATCTTCGTCGCCGTCACGGCCAGTCCGAGCGCCGAGCGGCTCATCCGCCGCGGCTTTCGGATCGCCTACCGGCTGAAGGCGGCCTGGCATGTCGTCTATGTGCATGGCCGCGGACCGCTCGCGCCGGAGCTCGAGGGCCGGCTGGAGCAGCTGCGGCAGCTGGCGGAGCGGCTCGGCGGCAGCTTCCGGCTGCTGCGCCGGGAGCAGCGGCAGCCGGCTGCCGCCGCGCTGCTCGGCTGGGCCGCGGAGAAGAAGGCGACGCAGATTATCGTCGGCCAGCCCGCCGGGCGCAGCTGGAGGCCGTTTTGCGCCAACCGTCTCGTCCGCAGCGTGCTGCGGGAGGCGCGCCGTCTCGACGTGCTCGTCGTCGCCGATTACGAGGCGGATTCGGGGAAGCTGGCCAAGGCGTTCGCCGAAGAGGAGACGACGTAAGCTACCTGTCGGACGGCCGACTATGATACGATCGGAGGTGGACTTGCCGCAGGGAGCGGCAAGAGAGAGGAGGGGGAGCCATGCACAAGCCCGCATGGAACGAGGCGGAAATCGAGCGCAGCTGCGGCAAGCTGTCCAGCCGCAAGGGCAGGCAGCTCGCCGAGCGCGGGCTTGTCGCCATCCGCAGCGGCAGTGCCGGCTCGGACGTGATCCGGGCGGAGGTGCTCGGCAAGCCTGTCGCGCATGTGGAGCTGCGAGTGAAGCCAGGGAGCCTCCCCGAAGCGTCCTGCAGCTTTTGCCTGGACATCGGCTCCTACGGCCAGTCATGCAAGCATGTCGCGGCCGTGCTCTATGCGCTGCGCCGCGGCGAAGGCGCAGGTGCGCCGGCCAAGCCGTCGTCGTCGGCGGCAGCGGGGCCCGGCCCCGGCGGCGGGGAGCGGACGGCGACCGAGCGCGCGCTGGACAGCCTGAAGCAGGCGTTCCAGCGGCAGCCGCGTCCCGGCAGCGGCTTGTCGCGGCCGGCGCTGTTCGATGCCCGCGAGCGGCTGGAGCTGCGGTTCGACTTCGAGCCGCGCGCGAGAAGAGGCGAGCCGCTGCTGTGCGTCGGCCTGTCGGTGCGGCTGGCGGACGGCTGGAAGCCGATCTACCGGCTGCGCAGCTTCCTGCGCCGGATCATGGAGAGCCGCAAGGCGACGATCACCTCAGCGGAGGCGTACGATCCGGATAGGCATCGGTTCGAGACGGCTTCGGCGGCGCTGCTGCGCGGGCTGGCGCGGATCGCCTCGACCGAGGCGCTGCTGCGGGCGGACGGCTCCGGCCAGCCGGGAGAGCGGGAGGACCGGCTCGACATCCCGCCCGGCGACTGGGACGAGATCGTCCGGCTCGCGGAGGCCTGCTCCGAAGCCCGGCTGCACGGCGGCGACCGGCCCGCCCCGTTCCGGCTCGACCGGAGCGAGTCGACGGGGCTGCGCTTCGGGCTGGAGACGGCGAGCGATGGCGGAGGCGTGCTGACGGCCAGCGGCCTCGATGCGCTGCTGGCTCTGCCCGCGTACGGCGCCGCGCTGGGGCATGGCCGGCTCATCGCGCTCGGGCACGAGGGCTGCGGCAGGCTGACGGCGCTGCAGGAGCTGTTTCGGCCGCTGCCGGAAGGACGGCTCTCGCTCTCCCGGCCGCAGCTGGAGGAGCTGGCGCGGCATGTGCTGCCCGGCCTCGGACGGATGGCGGAGGTGAGCGTGAGCCCGCAGATGGCGCAGCGGCTCGATCGTCCGCCGCTCAAGGCGAGGCTGTATCTCGACCGGGTGAAGGACCGGCTCGTCGCGGATCTGGAATTCCGCTACGGCGACATCGCGATCGAGCCGCTGCGCGAAGGGGACGAGCCCGCCCATGGCCGCATCCTCGTGCGCGACCGGGAAAAGGAAGCCGACATCCTGGACCTGATGAAGGAAGGCCGCATGACGCTGACCGAGCAAGGCTGCAGCCTGTCGAGCGAGGAAGAGGAGTTCGCCTTTTTGTACGAGATTCTGCCCCGGCTCGAGCGCTTGGTCCAGGTGTATGCCACGACGGCGGTCAAGACGCGGCTGCATCCCGATCCGCCGCCGCACATCCGGGCGCAGCCGGACGAGCGCACCGACTGGCTGGAGTTCCGCTTCGAGATGAATGGAATTCCCGAGTCGGAGATCCGCGCCGTGCTGCAGTCGCTCGAGGAGAAGCGGCCGTACCACCGGCTGCGCAGCGGCGCGCTGCTGCCGCTCCGGTCGGAGGCGTATCAGCAGC
Source organism: Paenibacillus sp. B01 (assembly GCF_009649995.1). Taxonomy (NCBI): domain Bacteria; kingdom Bacillati; phylum Bacillota; class Bacilli; order Caryophanales; family Paenibacillaceae; genus Paenibacillus; species Paenibacillus sp. B01. The sequence goes on from NZ_CP045802.1 coordinate 2,439,810, forward strand.
TGGTCCGCTATATCAACGAGACCGGCTTTGCGTACGCCGAGCGGACCGCCTACGGCTACCGGGCTCCGGCCGCTGCCGGCGTCTCGCTGCTGGAGGAGCTGGCCGGCAGCCCGCTCATGGAGACGAGCGCGGAGGCGGAGCGGCTGCTGCAGGAGCTGCGCCATCCGGAGCGCAGCGCGGACTTGATCCCGGAAGGCTTGAATGGCGTGCTGCGCGACTACCAGAAGGCCGGCTACCGCTGGCTGAAGGCGCTGGCGCGCTACCGCTTCGGCGGCATTCTGGCGGACGAGATGGGACTCGGTAAGACGGTGCAGGCGATCGCGTTCCTCCTGTCGATCCGGGAGGAGATCCGGCGGACGGGCCGGCCGGCGCTTGTCGTCTGCCCGTCCTCGCTCGTCTACAACTGGGCGGCCGAGCTGGAGCGCTTCGCTCCCGGGCTGAGGGCGGTCGTGGCCGACGGGGCCAAGAAGGAGCGGCTCCGCAAGCTCGCGGCGGCCGGCACCGGCGAGGCGGACGTCGTGATCGCCTCGTATCCGCTGCTGCGGCTGGACGCCGAGAGCTACGGGGCTCAGCCGTTTGCGGCGCTGCTGCTCGACGAGGCGCAGACGATCAAGAACGAATCGACGCAGACGGCCCGCGCCGTGTCGGCGCTGACGGCGGAGTACCGCTTCGCCATGACGGGCACGCCGGTGGAAAATCACGCCGCGGACCTGTGGTCGATTTTCCACGCGGTCTTTCCAAGGCTGCTCGGCTCCAAGCGTCAATTCGAGGAGATGCCGCGCGAGGAGCTGGCGGCGAGGACGCGGCCGTTCCTGCTGCGCCGGCTCAAGCGGGACGTCATCCGCGAGCTGCCGGACAAGATCGAGACGCTGCACAGCGCCGAGCTGCTGCCGGAGCAGAAGAAGCTGTACGCCGCCTACCTGGTGCAGCTGCAGCAGGAAACGCTGCGGCATATCGACAAGGACGAGCTGGAGCAGAACCGGATCCGCATCCTCGCCGGCATCACGCGGCTGCGGCAGATCTGCGACCACCCGGCGCTGTTCGTCGAAGGCTACGAAGGCGGCTCCGCCAAGCTCGAGCAGCTCGCCTCGCTCGTCCGCGACGCGCTTGAGGCGGGCCGGCGGCCGCTCATCTTCTCGCAGTTCACGTCCATGCTCGCGCTCATCCGGCGTCGTCTGGAAAAGGAAGGGCTGGACTGCTTCCAGCTCGACGGCTCGACGCCGAGCCGGGAGCGGGTGGAGCTGTGCCGCCGCTTCAACGAAGGCGAGCGCGACGTCTTCCTGCTGTCGCTGAAGGCGGGCGGCACCGGACTGAACCTGACCGGCGCGGATACGGTCATCCTGTACGACCTGTGGTGGAATCCTGCGGTCGAGCAGCAGGCGATGGACCGCGCGCATCGGATCGGGCAGCAGCGGGTCGTGCAGGTCATCCGCCTTGCGGCGCGCGGCACGATCGAGCAGAAGATGCATGAGCTGCAGAGCCGCAAGCTGCGGATGATGGAGGAGCTCGTCCGGCCCGCAGGCGCGGAGGAGGGAGCCGAGGCGCTCTCGGATCGAGAGCTGCTGGAGCTGATCAGCGTCGTGCCGCGTGCGGGCGGACGGATCTAATCTTTTGAAAATGCAAGGACCCGAGATGAGGCAGAGCCGGCTCTGCATCGTCTCGGGTCTTTATCTTTTGCGCATCGGCGGCCGTCCTCATCGGAAATCAAGCCATCTGATGGATCGCCCAGGTGGAGACGTTGGCGGAGGCACCGCCGAGGTTGAGGTTGACCGTGAGGCCGTTGGCGACATAGTAGATGCCGATGACGTCGCCGGCATTGAGCTGGTATTCGCCGGCCATCGTGATCGTCGCGGAGCCGAGGATCGCCCGCAGCGTCAGCAGGAGGGCGATGTTGACGTCGAGAACCGGGAACAATCCCGTGACGAGAACCGTCGAGACCGGCGACGTGCGCTGGATGACGAAAGCCGGCGTCACGCTGGAGCCGAGAGAGACGCTGAGCGACGCGGTCGTCGAGTAGCTGATCGTCGCCTCGATGGAGTAGCGTCCGGTCACGGGCACCGTATAGTTGCCGCCCGTCGGGTCGAATCCGGTGCCGGGGTAGAACGGCGACGCGGTGCTCCAGCCCGTCAGCTGCGTGCTGCTCGACGACGTGCTCGGCGTTCGCGTGGCGGAGAAGCCGTTCGAGAGGAAGTTAGGTCCCGTCGCGCCCGTGATTCCGGTCGCGCCCGTCGGGCCAGTGAATCCGGTCACGCCCGTCGCGCCCGTGATTCCGCTCGCTCCGGTGAAGCCAGTCGCACCTGTTGCTCCGGTCGGACCTGTCGGGCCGGTAGGTCCAGTCGCGCCGGTGGCGCTTGTGGCTCCAGTGGATCCGGTCGCTCCTGTAACGCCCGTAGCGCCGGTCGTCCCCGTAGTGCCGATTGGGCCTGTTGCCCCGGTCACGCCCGTCGTGCCAGTGGACCCAGTAACTCCAGTAACCCCAGTAACCCCAGTAACCCCAGTAGCCCCAGTAGCCCCAGTAGCCCCAGTAGCCCCAGTAGCCCCAGTAGCTCCGCTGGGACCCGTTGCGCCGGTGGTCCCGGTCGTCCCCGTCGCGCCTGTAAATCCAGTCGCACCCGTAACTCCGGTGGTGCCAGAGGCTCCAGTAACCCCGGTTGCCCCAGTGGCGCCGGTCGTCCCCGTCGTGCCCGTAAAGCCGGTCGTACCAGTAGCGCCTGTAGCTCCAGTTATTCCAGAAACCCCGGTCGTTCCGGTCACGCCAGTAGCGCCGGTCGTCCCCGTCACGCCTGTAGATCCGGTCTCTCCAGATATGCCGGTGGCTCCGGTCGCACCAGTCGGGCCTGTCGTTCCTGTGGCGCCCGTAAAGCCGGTCGCCCCGCTAGGACCCGTCGTCCCCGTCACGCCAGTTGTACCAGTAGCGCCGGTCACACCAGTAGCGCCGGTCACACCAGTAGCGCCAGAAACTCCAGTTGCTCCGGTCGTTCCGGTCGTTCCGGTCGTTCCGGTCGGACCGGTCGCTCCGGTCGTCCCCGTTGCGCCTGTGAAGCCCGTCACACCAGTAAGGCCCGTTGCGCCAATCTCGCCAGTAACGCCTGTAGCTCCTGTTGGTCCCGTCGCGCCTGTTGCGCCTGTGAATCCCGTCGCCCCCGTCACACCAGTAGTGCCAGTTGTTCCTGTAGAGCCAGTAGCGCCGGTCACACCAGTCGTCCCAGTAAGGCCAGTTACCCCGGTCGTCCCCGTCGTGCCCGTAAAGCCCGTCGCACCAGTAGCGCCAGTCGTCCCGGTCACGCCAGTCACGCCAGTCACGCCAGTCTCGCCAGTAGGCCCGGTCGTTCCGGTCGCACCCGTGGTGCCAGTAGCGCCGCTAGAACCCGTCGCGCCCGTAGAGCCCGTCGCTCCGGTCGCGCCAGTTGCACCAGTTGTCCCGGTAAGGCCAGTTACCCCGGTTACGCCCGTGTCTCCAGTTGCCCCGGTCGAACCTGTCACACCCGTGATGCCAGTAGCTCCGCTAGAACCCGTCGCTCCCGTAAAGCCAGTCGCTCCGGTCTCCCCAGTTGGACCAGTCGTCCCCGTAAAGCCAGTCACTCCGGTCACGCCAGATGCCCCGGTCGCACCTGTCGCCCCAGTGTCGCCAGTGACTCCGCTCAAACCCGTAACGCCAGTAGCGCCTGTGATTCCAGTCGCCCCAGTTGGACCAGTCGTCCCCGTAAAGCCAGTCACTCCGGTCACGCCAGATGCCCCGGTCGAACCTGTCGCCCCAGTGTCGCCAGTGACACCGCTGGAGCCCGTCGCGCCAGTATCACCAGTGAAGCCGGTCGCGCCCGTAAAGCCAGTCGCTCCGGTCGCACCTGTCACACCCGTGATTCCAGTCGTACCTGTAATTCCAGTTGCACCAGTGGCCCCGGTAGGGCCTGTCGCGCCAGTAGCGCCAGTCGTACCTGTAAGGCCAGTTACTCCAGTCGCGCCAGTGTCGCCAGTTGCCCCGGCAGGACCTGTCGTACCTGTGGTGCCAGTAGCGCCGCTAGAACCTGTCGCGCCAGTGAAGCCCGTCGCACCAGTAGCACCAGTAGCTCCGGTCGCCCCAGTCGTCCCCGTTAAGCCCGTCGCCCCGGTCACGCCCGTGTCGCCAGTAGGCCCGGTCATTCCAGTCGCCCCCGTGGTTCCAGTAGCACCGCTAGAACCCGTCGCGCCCGTGTCGCCCGTAGAGCCAGTCGCTCCGGTTGCACCAGTCGTCCCCATGTCACCAGTCGCCCCGGTCACGCCCGTGTCGCCAGTAGGCCCGGTCGTTCCGGTCGCCCCCGTGGTTCCAGTAGCTCCACTAGAACCCGTCGCGCCCGTCTCGCCAGTGAAGCCGGTCGCGCCCGTAAAGCCAGTGGCCCCAGGCGAACCAGTCGCACCTGTGGTGCCACTAGCCCCGGTCGCACCTGTTACACCTGTGGTTCCAGTGGTTCCGCTAGAGCCCGTCGCGCCCGTAAAGCCAGTAGCCCCGGTTGGACCTGTCGCACCTGTGGTTCCAGTAGCGCCGCTAGAACCCGTCGCGCCCGTGTCGCCCGTGGCCCCGGTCACGCCAGTGTCTCCAGTGAAGCCCGTTGCACCTGTAAAGCCGGTCGCACCTGTTACACCAGTCGTTCCTGTAAGGCCAGTTACTCCGGTTGCGCCAGTGTCTCCAGTCGCGCCGTTTAAACCAGTCGCCCCCGTGATCCCAGTAGCACCGCTGGAACCCGTAGCGCCAGTCTCACCAGTGAAGCCCGTTACACCCGTAGAGCCAGTCGCTCCGGTTGCACCAGTCGTCCCCGTTAATCCAGTCACTCCGTTTACGCCAGTCGCCCCGGTTGAACCAGTCGCCCCCGTGGTGCCCGTAGCGCCGCTGGAACCCGTAGCGCCAGTGAAGCCAGTCACCCCCGTAAATCCAGTTAGCCCGGTCGCTCCAGTGTCTCCAGTAGCGCCCGTCGTCCCTGTAAAGCCCGTCACCCCGGTCACGCCAGTTGCCCCGGTTGGACCAGTCGCCCCCGTGGTTCCAGTCGCGCCAGTGTCTCCAGTGAATCCGGTCGCACCTGTAAAACCAGTTGCACCTGTCGCGCCGGTTGCGCCAGCAGCCCCGGTCGCACCGTTAGAACCTGTCTCGCCTGTAGCGCCCGTCGTCCCTGTAAGGCCAGTTACTCCTGTCGAACCCGTGTCGCCCGTGGGCCCGGTCGAACCTGTTGCCCCCGTGGAGCCAGTAGCTCCGCTAGAACCCGTCGCTCCAGTCTCGCCAGTGAAGCCCGTCGCACCTGTAATGCCCGTCGTTCCCGTGGCCCCGGTTGGACTTGTAGCGCCGGTCGCTCCCGTCGCGCCTGTAAAACCGGTTACGCCAGTGGCCCCAGTCATGCCAGTCGCACCAGTATCGCCTGTAAAGCCGGTCGCACCAGTAGCGCCCGTCGTCCCTGTTAAGCCCGTTGCCCCGGTCACGCCCGTGTCGCCAGTTGCCCCGGCTGGACCTGTCGCCCCCGTGGAGCCAGTCGCTCCGCTAGAACCTGTCGCGCCTGTGTCGCCCGTAAAGCCCGTTGCACCTGTAATACCAGTTGCACCCGTGGCCCCGGTAGGACCTGTTGCGCCTGTAAAGCCGGTCGCCCCGATCGAACCTGTCGAACCCGTGTCGCCCGTGGCCCCGGTTGCACCTGTCGCCCCCGTGGAGCCAGTTGCTCCGCTAGAGCCCGTCGCTCCAGTATCTCCAGTGGAGCCCGTCACGCCTGTAAAGCCAATTGCGCCTGTCGCCCCAGTTGCACCAGTCGTCCCTGTAAGGCCAGTCACCCCGGTTGCACCCGTAAAGCCCGTCGTCCCAGTGGCCCCGGCTGGACCTGTCGCCCCCGTGGAGCCAGTAGCTCCGCTAGAACCAGTCGCGCCTGTGTCTCCAGTGAAGCCCGTTGCACCTGTAAAACCAGTTGCACCTGTCGCCCCGGTAGGACCTGTTGCGCCTGTAAAGCCGGTCGCCCCAGTTGCGCCAGCAGCCCCGGTCGCACCGCTAGAACCAGTCGCACCAGTAGCGCCCGTCGTCCCGTTAAAGCCAGTTGCTCCTGTCGAGCCAGTGTCGCCAGTTGCCCCGGTCACGCCCGTGTCGCCAGTTGCCCCGGTCGAACCTGTCACACCCGTGTTTCCAGTAGCTCCGCTAGAACCCGTCGCGCCCGTCGCGCCAGTAAAGCCAGTAGCACCCGTCGTCCCCGTAAGGCCAGTTATCCCGGTCGCTCCAGTGTCTCCAGTGAAGCCCGTCGCACCTGTAAAGCCCGTCGCTCCAGTGGCCCCGGTTGGACTCGTAGCGCCGGTGGCTCCCGTCGCGCCTGTAAAACCGGTTACTCCGGTTACGCCCGTTGCCCCAGTAGCGCCTGTCGTCCCTGTTAAGCCAGTAGCCCCGGTCGCACCAGTGTCGCCAGTAGCCCCGGTCGAACCAGTCGCTCCAGTAGTCCCAGTAGCTCCACTAAAACCTGTCGCGCCCGTGTCTCCAGTGAAGCCCGTCGCACCCGTGGCCCCGGTTGGACCCGTGTCGCCAGTAAAGCCGGTCGCGCCAGTTGTCCCGGTAAGGCCCGTGGCTCCGGTCACGCCCGTGGCCCCGGTCGCACCTGTCGAACCAGTCGCGCCTGTGGTTCCAGTAGCTCCGCTAGAACCAGTCGCGCCCGTGTCTCCCGTGGCTCCTGTCGAACCAGTCGCACCCGTGATTCCAGTGGCCCCGGTTGAACCCGTTGCACCTGTAAAGCCGGTCGCACCAGTAGCGCCCGTCGTCCCTGTTAAGCCCGTCGCGCCCGTAAGGCCAATGGCTCCGGTCGCCCCAGTTGCCCCAGTAAACCCAGTCGCCCCGGTCATGCCCGTGTCTCCGGTTGCGCCGGTCGAACCTGTCACACCTGAGGATCCAGTAGCGCCGCTAGAACCCGTAGCGCCGGTCGACCCAGTTGCACCCGTTGTCCCGGTAAAGCCGGTTATTCCGGTCACGCCCGTGTCGCCAGTGGCCCCGGTCGCACCTATCGCACCTGTCGCACCCGTGATTCCAGTCGCCCCGCTAGAACCCGTAGCGCCAGTGTCGCCAGTGATTCCGGTCGCACCTGTCGCCCCCGTGATTCCAGTCACCCCGGTCGCACCCGTAGCGCCAGTATCGCCAGGGAGGCCAGTCGCACCTGTAATACCAGTTGCGCCAGTAAAGCCGGTCGCCCCGGTCGCGCCGGCTGCCCCGGTCGCACCGCTAGAACCTGTCGCGCCTGTGTCTCCAGCGAAGCCAGTCGAACCCGTGATTCCAGTCGCACCCGTGGCCCCAGTTGCACCTGTCGCACCCGTAGCGCCAGTCGTCCCCGTAAATCCAGTTGCTCCTGTCGAGCCAGTGTCTCCCGTGGCCCCGGTAGAACCGGTCGCCCCAGTGACGCCAGTAACTCCGCTCGCACCCGTAACGCCAGTCGCGCCAGTGAAGCCAGTCACCCCTGCGACTCCGCTCGGACCCGTAGCGCCGGTCGCCCCGGTTGCACCCGTGGTCCCCGTAAAACCAGTCACCCCGGTCAAGCCCGTGTCTCCAGTCGCCCCGGTTGCGCCAGCAGCCCCGGTCGCACCGCTAGAGCCAGTCGCGCCCGTGTCTCCAGCGAAGCCTGTCGCACCTGTGATGCCAGTCGCACCCGTGGCCCCAGTCGCTCCAGTCGTACCAGACACGCCAGTAGCACCAGTATCGCCTGTAAAGCCGGTCGCCCCGGTAGGACCTGTTGCGCCCGTGTCTCCAGTCGCCCCGGTCAAACCAGTCGCTCCAGTAGTCCCAGTAGCTCCGCTAGAACCTGTCGCCCCAGTCGCACCGCTAGAACCTGTCGCCCCAGTGACGCCAGTAACTCCGCTCGCACCAGTAACGCCAGTCGCCCCAGTCGGGCCCGTAGCGCCGGTCGCACCCGTGGCTCCGCTCAAACCAGTTGTACCTGTCGCCCCAGTAGGGCCCGTCGCTCCTGCAACACCAGTCGCCCCCGTCGCCCCGGTGCTGCCCGGAGGCAGCAAAGGCACGATCAGGCCAAGCTCTTCATTCACCAGCGCCTTGATTTTTCCGGCATCACAAGGCCGGCAGGGAGCCTTCGGCCGCCGCCGCTTCCTCTGGCAAGGCTTCATGCCGCCGCTCGGCCGAGTCGCCTTGCGTCGCTTGGGCTTCGCGCATGCCTTCCGGCCCTCCGCCTCGATAAGCCGCTCCAGCTTTCGCGCCAGCTCTTTTCCCGACCAGCGCTTATCCGCCAGCGTAGCAGCGCACCGAAGCAGCCTGCGCAACGATGGGCGGGATTTGAATCGTTTCTTGCCGCGCCTTGAAGGGGCCACTCTCCGCCGCTCCTTTCTAGCTGCCGAGCGCTCGAGAGCGGTCGGTCCTTCGATGTTGCCTGTATATGCGGCACGAGGCCGGGAGGTGAAGCCGCGCTAGGCATGGAGAGCGGAGAATGCGAATACGGTGGAGACAGGAGGGATGAGCTGTGATCACGATCAGCCTGTGCATGATTGTCAAGAACGAGGAGGCGGTGCTGGCACGGGCGCTGTCCTCCGTCCGGGAAGTCGTGGACGAGATCGTCATCGCGGATACGGGCTCCGAGGACCGCACCGCAGAGATCGCGGCCTCGTTCGGAGCGAGAGTGGAGCCGTTCGAGTGGATCGACGATTTTGCCGCCGCGCGCAACTTCTCCTTTTCTCATGCCAAGATGGACTACATCCTCTGGCTGGACGCCGACGACTACGTCGAGCCGCAGGACGCCGAGCGCCTGCTGGAGCTGAAGCGGACGCTGGACCCTTCGATCTGGCGGGTGACGATGCCGTACGTGCTCAGCCGCGGGGCGGATGGGGAGCCGCTGTCGAGCCTGCGCCGCAACCGCATCGTGCGCAGGGATCGCGGCTTCCGCTGGATCGGGGCGGTGCATGAGTATCTGGACGCCTCGGGACCTCATCTGGACGCCGATGCGGCGGTGCAGCACGGCAAGGACAAAGCCTATACCGACCGCAACCTGCGCATCTACCGGCAGCGGCGGGAGCGGGGAGAGGCGTTTTCGGTGCGCGATCTCTATTACTACGCCAACGAGCTCAAGGATCACGGCATCCATGACGAAGCGGCGATCCATTACGAGACGATGCTGCGGACCGGCGAAGGCTGGGTGGAGGACAATCTGCAGGCTTGCATGAAGCTCGCGGCGTGCTACGAAGCGCTCGGGCAGCCGGAGCTGCGGCTGCAGTCCGCCTTGCGCGCGCTTGCTTACGACAAGCCGCGGCCGGAAGGCTGCTGTGCCATCGGCAACGCCTTGTTCGACAGCGGCAGCTACGGCATCGCGGCCTATTGGTACGAGCAGGCGCTGAAGGCGGATTGGCCGTCGACGATGGGCTTGTCCGATCGTACGGCCGGCACCTGGTATCCGCATCTTCAGCTATGCCTCTGCTATGACCGGATGGGGCTGTACGCCAAGGCGCATGAGCATAACGAAGCTGCGCTGCGCCTATTTCCGGATCATCCGAGCATGCTGCACAATCGGGCCTACTTCCGGCAGACGCACGGTCTGGCAGGCGACGGGGAGGCAGGAGAGGAAATAGAGGAAATGAAAGGTTAGAGCTTTCTCATTTATTTCTAACAAAGGGCGGCCGAGCCAAGCCGTCCTTGGTTTTCCGCTCTTTGTGGAAAAATATAGGGCGATTCATTTCTGGTATGCTCAGGGTACAACTTGCACCCAAGGAGGAAGCATCCAGAATGAACAATAGTTGGGCAAGCCGAAACAAGATCAAGGTGGCGCTGAGCGCGGCAATCGCTTTTGGAGCCGTAGGCGGGGCCTGGATTCCCGCCTCGAGCACCGTTTCGGCGGCGGCATCCTACGAGACCAAGATTACATATGGCGTCAACATGAGGGTTCAGGCCAGCGCCGGATCGGACAAGATCCGCATGCTGAAAAAAGGAGAGCAGGTCCACGTCGTCGGCCAGGCGAACGCCTACTGGCTGCATGTGCTGACGCCGCGAGGCGAGAGCGGCTATATTTCCTCCTCCAGCCAATATTCGACCTACTCGGGACCGAGCGGCTCGACCGGCGGCACGACGTCCCCAGGCGTCTCCTCCAAGCGCGACCAAGTCGTCTCGATCGCGCAGAGCTATATCGGACGAGTCAGCTACGGCTACGGCGTCCGCAACGAATCCCGGCTCATTTTCGACTGCTCGTCGTTCACGCAGTTCGTCTACGGACAAGCCGGCGTCAGCCTGAAGTGGGGCACGAGCGTGCAGAAGAGCCAAGGCCAGGCCGTCAGCCGGGCCAATCTGCAGAAGGGCGACCTGATCTTCTTCGATACGGTCGGCTCAAACAACGGCGTCATCAATCACGTCGGCATCTACATGGGCAACGGACAGTTCATCCACAACACGCCTTCGGCGGACGGGGTGGCGATCCACAGCCTGACGAGCGGCTGGTGGAAGGACCGTTACGTCTCCTCGCGCAGCGTGATCTGAGCAACAACAAGCGGCGCATGCAAAAAAGCAGCTCCTCGCACGGCCGGAAGACGGCCGCTCGGGAGCTGCTTTTTTTCATTCTGCGATCAAGGAGCCGTCCATTCCCGGAACGACTTGTAATGGTCCTCGGTGACGTAATAGAGGCCGTCGTTGGAATAGACGACCCGCTTCGCGTTGCGGCAGCCCGACTCGTACTCGGCATCCGCTTCCCGCCAGATCCGGCCGGACTTGGCCGGCAGCAGCCCCTCGCGGTTCTGGAAGCGGTCGCCGCCGATGCTCGCTCCGGGCAGCACGTCGGCGAGATTGCAGGACTTGGCGTTCCAGCCGCGCTTCCGGGCCTCGGCCTTGGTCAGGAAATGCTCCGGCAGCTCGCCATGCTCCCGAAGATGGCCGATGATCGTAGCGAAGCTGTTGTCCGCGCCGTCTGCTCCGGAGCCGCCGCGGGCTGCGTCCTCCGTCCGCAGGGCGCAGCCCGCGGCCAAAAGGACAGCGAGCAGCAGCAGGCAGCCTGCGCGGAACAAGCGGAGCTTCATTCGACGCTCACCTCGAAGCCGTCCAGCTCCGACTCGACGTCCTGCAGCAGCTGCAGGAGCGCGCGCGCGGCATCCTCGCCGAGACGAACCCGGCTTTCCTCGAAGCGCAGCCACCGCAAGCGGAGCGGCGGCGCGGCATAGTCGCCGAGGCAATCGTAGAGAGCGTCGAGGTTGCGGCCGTAATGCTCCGGAAAGCCGAACTGCTCCGCAAACCAATCGTGAATGTCGTTCCATGCCTGCAGCTTGCTTCCGTCCAGCAGCAGCTCTCTCATGTCGAGACCCCCTTTTCCAGCCTGCATGGCAAGGGACTTGCCGTTTCCGGCAAGTCCCTCTCCGCTTCTAGTCTACCATCTCAGTTCCACTTCGTGAAGGTGACGTAATGATCGCTCGTCGTGTAGTACAGGCCGTCATTTGAATAGAGGACGCGGGAAGCGTTGCGGCATCCGGAGCTGTAGTAGGCGTCCGCTTCCTTCCACGTCCGTCCGCTTTTGGCCGGGAGCTTGCCCTCGCGGTTCTGGAACGTATCGCCGCCGATGCTGTAGCCCGGAGCGACGGTCGCCAGATTGCACTGGCTCGATACCCAGCCGCGGCTCGTCGCCTGGCTTTTCGTCAGGAAGTTCGGGGGCAGCTTGCCGTTCGCCTTCAGGTAGCTGATGATGCCGGCAAAGTCCGTAGGCCCGGACACCGCGGCGGCGGCGGACGGAACGGCTTGCAGCCCGAGCTGCGGCGAGCTGCCGAGGACGAGCGCGAGAACAAGAGAGATGCTGGCGATGAGACGGACGACGGATTTCATGACTTCATGCCTCCTGACATCGAATGGATTGGAATTCGCTCCGATTATACCAACGATTGGAAGAAAGAGGGCTATACATTTTGTAAAGCGCGAGCCGGACAGATTGTCGGAAAAAATCCGCATTCTTTATATTATTTTTACGGCTGCGCGCCGGGCTTGGGGCGGCTCGGTGCGGTATAATGGGACGATATCGGTTGGAAAGGGTGACGGAGCATGGCGGAAGCAGCCGCACAGCCGAGCTGGCTGCCCTATGCGGCGGTAGTGGCGGGCACGGCCGCCCTGACCGCGCTCATGCGGGTGCCCGAGCTGGGCATGGATCCGGTCAACGCGGCGCTGATCTATTTGTTTCCGATTCTGATCGGAGCGGTCTACGGCGGACGCGGTCCGGCCGTCGCCGCAGCGGGAGCGGGCATATTGGCGTTCGACTTCTTCTTCGTGCCGCCGGTGCTCAGCTTCACGGTGGCGGACCTGCGCTATCTGGTCTCGTTCGCCGTCTATCTGGCCGTGGCGCTGCTCACGTCGGAGCTGGCCGGACGGCTGAAGCGGCAGGTGCGGCAGGCGGTCACGCAGCAGCGGCAGACCGCGATCCTGTATGACATCAGCCGGAGCATGAGCGACGTAGCGGATGTCGAGTCGCTCGTGCGGACGTTCCGGGCGGGCATCGGCAGCCTGACCGGGGAGGAGACGGTCTTTTATTTGCCGGGAAAAGACGGACGTCTCGTCCGCTACGGCGCCGACCCGGCGGCTGCGCCAGATGTGGAAGAGGAGCGCATGCGGCGGATCGTCGAGAGCGTCGCCCGGCAGGAGGCCGGGGACGCGGGCAGCATCCGCATCCTGGACGGAGCGACGCTGCTGCTCCCGCTGACGGCCGAGGAAGAGTCTCTCGGCGTGCTGCTGCTGCGGGGCGACCCGCAGCAGGCAGGGGCGTGGCCGGCGGACCGCACCCGCTGCGAGGCGATGGCCGGCCTGGCGGCGGGCGCTTTGGCCCGTATCCGCAGGGGCGAGGAGGCGAGGCTGGCGCAGGTGACGGCCGAGTCGGAGCGGCTGCGGGCCGCGCTGCTCGACTCCGTCTCGCATGAGCTGAGGACGCCGCTCGCGGAGATGATCGGCTCGAGCAGCGCCCTGCTGGAATCGGGGGCGCTGTTCGGCGAGGAGGAGCGGCGCGAGCTGCTCGTCTCGATCCGCGGAGGGGCTTTGCGCATGAACCGGCTGGTGGCCAATTTGCTCGGCATGGTCCGGCTGGAGAGCGGCCTGCTGCGGCTGAGGCGGGATTGGGTCGGCACCGACGAGCTGGTCGGCGCGGCGCTTCGCCAGCTGAAGGAGGCTCGGGGCGAACGGGCGGTCGAGCTGCGGCTCGGCGATCCCGCCCCTCTGCTGCGGGGAGATCCGGTGCTGCTGGAGCAGATGCTCGTCAATTTGATCGGCAATGCGGTCAAATATTCGCCGGACGGCAGCCGGATCGTCATCGCCGCCGAGGAGCGGGAGGGCTTCGTGCGGATCGCCGTCCGCGACGAGGGCATCGGCATTCCGGAGGCGGACCGGGAGCGGATTTTCCAGAAATTTTATCGCAGCGGCAATGCAGCGTCGGTGACCGGGACGGGACTCGGCCTGTCCATCGCCAAGGCGGTCGCCGAGCTTCATGGCGGCTCGATCGCCGCCGGACCCGGGGACGGCGGCATCGGCGCCGTCATGACCGTCGAGCTGCCGGCGGCTGCAACGGACCAGACAGGAGGCGGAGAGCATGACGAATAAGGCGGGCGGAGCGCGCATCCTGCTCATCGAGGACGAGCCGCAAATCCGCAAGCTGCTGCGGATGACGCTGCAGGCGCATGGCTACGAGGTGCAGGAGAGCGTCACGGGCGAGGACGGCCTGCTGCAGGCAGCGGCCGGGCATCCCGACCTCGTGCTGCTCGATCTCGGCCTGCCGGACGGTCCGGGACTGGACGTGCTGAAGCGGCTGCGCGAGTGGTCGCCGATGCCGGTCATCGTGCTGACGGCCAAGGACGGCGAGGAGGACAAGATCGAGGCGCTCGACAGCGGGGCGGACGATTATGTGACCAAGCCGTTCGGCACGGGGGAGCTCGTCGCGCGCATCCGCGTCGCCCTCCGCCATGCGGCGGGCGGCCCGGCGGCCGAGCCGGTGCTGCGGTTCGGGCGGCTGACGGTCGACTTGGCGCAGCGGATCGTGGAGCTGTCGGGGGAGCGGGTGAAGCTGACGCCGACCGAGTACGATCTGCTCAAGGCGCTCGCGCAGCACGCGGGCAAGGTGATGACGCAGAAGCAGCTGCTCCGGCAAGTATGGGGACCGGGCCATGTCGAGTCGGAAGGCCATTATCTGCGCGTCTATGTCGGCCATCTGCGCAAGAAGCTCGAGGACAACGCGGCCGATCCGCTCTATATCGCGACCGAGCCGGGCATCGGCTACCGTTTCCTGACGGGCGAGCGAGAGAGCTGAGGCCAGGGAGCGCAAAGGCGCATCGCAAAGCAGCTGACGGCTGCACGCGATGCGCCTTTTCGGTTCGGTGCCAAGCGGATCTAGACGGGGACATCGAACGACCGGACCGTCGAAAAAAAGCCTGGCCGCATCCGTGCATGCACGGATGCGGCCAGGCTCATGTTCAAACGGCCGCCTCCGCGGCCAGGACCAGCTCGGCAGGCGGGTCGAGCTCCTCGTCCTGCCGGACGATGCGAGCCGCCGGCGACTCCGCCGGGGCGAAGGCGAGCCGATAGCGGCCGGGGCCATCGCCGCCGCCCGCCGGCTCGAACGCTTCGAACTGAAGCTCGTACAAGCCGGCGGGCAGCTCGGCCGCCAGCGTCCCCGACAGGATGCTGCTGACCGCGATGCCGCTGCCGTCCGCGCGGAACGGCACGACGATGACGCGGACCGCGTCGGCTGCCGGCTCGGGCAGCCTCTCGTCAAGCTCCAGCTCGACGAGGCTGCGGACATCGCCGAGCGTGCCGAACGAGACGCTGCCCTCGCGCCAGGCAAAGCCTTGGCCGACATGCTCGTCCGTCCAGTCGGAATAAGGATGCTCCTCGCTGCGGTTGTACGCCGCGAGCTGAGAGTAGGATACGAGCAGCTCGGTGGTGCCCAATCGGGTCATGCGGCATCACTCCTTTTTCAACCGGTTGAATGCGCCGGAATCGGGTAGCTTCAGTATAGCCGATCCGCCGGACGCGGAGAAGGCTCGTCAGCTGCCGTAGGACATGACAAACTTGATCCGCTTGCCGTTCGCGTACGAGGAAAGCTGGTTGCCGACCCATGCCCCTGCGCCGCGGTTGTCGGAGGACGGCACGTAGCGCACGTCCGCGCCTGCACCGCCTTCGTCGCACATCGCCATCGGCCATTCGTCGCGGTCGTAGCCGCTTTTGGTCGGGATGCCCTTGAGCGACTCCTTGCGGTTCGCGTCCGCGCCGGCCCGATCGATCGTGCAGATCGCCGAATGCCCGTCCGCGATCGCGTCGCGGATATGATCGCCGGTCAGCGGGTAGCGGTCGAACGGAAAATAAATGACGGCGTCATAGCCGGCTGCCGCCTCGGTCCGGACGGAAGCGCCCGGAAACAGCGCCGCCATAAAGGCGAGCATCGCGACAAGTCCCCAGCCAAGCTTGCGTTTCCACATAAAAATCCCTCCCAGTCGAATTGGAATCATCCGCGGCGGCTGAGGACTGAACATCGGTTTAACCGCGCCTGAACGTTCGCTCAAGAGTATAGAGGGCAAAGGCCGGATTGTACATTTAACATTGTGTAAAAACCGCCGCTGTCCGTGCCTATGACTTTAGGCCCATCCCTGCTGGCGGCGCGCTGCCGTATAATCGGAGCGAAAGGAATCGGGCTTTTTGGCCAGCAATGGAGGACGCTAGCTTGACGATCCTGTATCTGTTCATGTTCCTGTCGCTATGGACGCTGGGACTGACGTTCCTTGCCTTCAACTTCCGCCGCAATTTCTGGATCGCGCTGACGATGCTGAGCGGCGGCATGTCCAGCTGCGCCTTCTCCATCCATCTGACGATCCTTCCGCGCCTCCAGCCGCTCGGCTGGCTGACGCCGGACGTCGAGACGATCCTCTATCAGGCGAGCGTCTTCATGATGACCGTCTATCTGTACCTTTTTCCCGCGATCACCTCGCTCGGCGCGCTCTGGATGGGCGGCATCGAGTCCCGCCGCGCGCGTCACCTGCTTGCGTCCGCGCTGCTGCTGCCCGCCGTCCTGAACCTGCTGCGCCATCTCGAGCGGGAGCCGTGGAACGTCTTCGCCTTCGAGGAGCAGCGCCTGCTTGTCGGCTTCTATCTCGCTGCGGCCGTGTTTTTCTTCTTCCTCGCCTACTGGCGGGACGGCAGCATGTACAGCCTGAGCAACAAGAAACGCGTCGCCTGGCTGTTCTCCGCGGCGGTCGTCTGGGCGTACGTGACCGACTTCCTCGGCATGAAGCGGCTGGAGCTCCGCATGTGGGATTTCCGCCTGGAAAGCAACAACCTGTGGCAGCTGAACGTCATCATGATTTTCAGCCTCGTCGGGGCCATCCTGTACCAGCTCATCCGCAACGGCTTCCTCGGCATCAAGCTGCGCATCGAGCGCGAGCGCCGCAGCTACTCGCTGCGCGCGATCACGATGGGCGTGTCGATCCTGAACCACTCGATCAAGAACGAGATTCAAAAAATCGACTACTTGACGGAAAAGGCGGCCGGACAGCTGGAAAACGGGGAGGCGGAGCGGTCGAAGGAATCGCTGCGGCAGATCGGCGGCGTCACCTCGCATCTGCTCTCCATGGTGGAGAGCATCCGTGAAAAGTCGGACGAGATCGTCCTGCGCGAAGCCGCCGTCGATGTGCGGGAAATGCTGGAGGGCGCGCTCGGGCCGATGCGGCCTCAGCTGGCAGGTCGCGGGACGAGGCTCGAGTCGAGCGTGGAGGACGGGGAGCTGAGAGGCGATCGGATGCATCTGCTGGAGACGGTGTCGAACCTGCTGCAAAATGCCGCCGATGCGGCGAAGGGCAAGGAAGGGACCATCTCGGTGCGCGCCTTTTCGACGCGCAAGCGGTTCATCGTCGAGGTGCGCGACGACGGCGCGGGCATCGATCCCGAGCATGCGCCGCGCATCATGGAGCCGTTCTACACGACCAAAAGAAACGCGTCCAACCACGGGCTGGGCCTGTCCTATTGCGCGCAGGTCGCCCAGAAGCACGGCGGAGCGATCGTCTTTCCGCCTGTCGAGCCGGGCAGCGGGACGATCGTGCAGCTGCAGCTGCCGGCATCCCGATTCCGCGCGAGGCCGCCGCTCGCCGCCGCGGAGCAGGCGCGGCATGCCTCCTCGCCGTCCGCCGCAAGCGAGGGCTGACGCCGCAAGCCTGCGCCAGCCGGCATGCGCGGGCTCAATCATGCTCGTCGTCCGCCGCGCGCGAGGGCTGATGGAGCCGGAACGGCAGCAGCTTGCTGCGGATGCTTTTGATCTGGGACTTGATCGTATGGGCGGACTTGTACAGCCGGTCGGAAATCTGCTGCCGGCTCAGCCCCGCCCGACGCAGCTCGTACACCTCGCGCTCGGTCGGCGTCAGCTCCATCAGCTGCAGCTCGGCCCGCATCGCGCCGGCTGCGTCCGCGTGGATCTGCGCGGCGCCCGCGGCGGCTTCCCGGATCGCGCGGACGATATCCTTGCAGCTCTGCTTGGTCATATAGTTCACCGCTCCGAGCTGCAGCGATTTCAGGATGATCGAGCTTTCCTTGAGCGACGTCAGCATGATGACCTTGACGTCGCGCTCGCCGACGATCGGCCACAGCTCCTGCACCGCCTCCAGTCCGTCGAGCTTGTTGCCCGACAGATTGATGTCCATCAGCACCACGTCCAGAGCCCTGTCAAGCGCTGCCGCTTGCAGGGCTTCTTCTTTGCTTCCGCAGACGGCGGCGACCTCGATATCCGCTTCGGCGGCCAGATCGGAGCTGATGTTTTCCTGCCAGAACGGATCGTCCTCCACCAGCATGACGCGTATGCGGCGCATGCGGACCGCCTCCTCCGAGCCTGTTTTTCATGGAGTATATCAAGTCCCGCCTCAGCTGAACAGGGCGAACTTCCATCATCCCCCCGCTGAACATCCGTTCCGAGGCCGGGTGATAAAAGTTCATCCTCCCCCGTCCCCCCTCGGCGCTCCTATAATCCAGGTTGTGCCCGAAAGGAGGAGAGAGCGATCACGATCACGGCGGACATCGAGGCCATCTGCGCCTGGATCAAGGGGCTTGAGCCGAATGCGGCGATCAGCCGGCACGAGCCTCCGGCCGAGCCGGCTCACGGAGACTGGACGGTGGCGCTGCTGGCGGAAGAGCGGCGGCTCGACATGGCGCATGCCGTCGCGGCGGAGCGCAGCTATGCCGTCGCCTGCTACCGCTCGAGCGCCGGGGAGGCGGTGCTGGCGCTCGAGGCGCTGATCGCCTCGCCGAGGCCGGCGTCCGGTGAGGAAGCGACCGTCGTGCGCGGGCTGGCCTTGGCGAGGCTCGGACAGTCGGAGCGGCTCGAAGGCGGCCTGCATCGCTGCAGCTGCCAGCTGCAGGGCACCGTGCGCGAGCGGCTGGAGCTGCCGGCAGCTCCGAAAATGAAGAAGCTTCATCTGAACGACAGCCGGGAAGGCTGAGCAGCACCGAACAAGCAAATCGAAGGAAAAGGTGGCGACGAACATGGGCGGTACATGGGATACGACGAGCCTGCCGGCGCGTCCGGGACTGTACATCAATTTCGTGAACGCGGCGGCAGCTGTAATCAAGGGAGGAGCGCGCGGCACGGTGGCGCTGCCGCTGCTGAAATACGGCACGGCGGCAAAGGAGAAGTTCTACACGATCGAAAAGCCGGCCGAGGCGGTCGAGCTGTTCGGCGAGGCGGATGCGGCTCCGGTGCTGCTCGTCCTGCAAGGAGGGGCGCGCGAGGTTCTCGTGTACACGATGACGCCGCCGACGGGCGAGGGCGACGCGCTCAAGGCGTCCCGGGCGAAAAGCTTCCTCTCGATGCGCGACCAGCTGGAGGCGAGGCCGTTCAACGTCTTTGTCTATCCGGCCGAGGTGGAGGCGTCGGAGGTCGATCTGACGCTGGCGTGGATCAAAAGCAGCCGCAAGGACGGCAAGCACTTCCTCGCCGTATTCGGCGGCACGAGGGACGAGGACAAGGACCCGGCGCTCGGCAATGCCCGCAGCGTCAAGCTGAAGGACGACTACGCGGTCAATCTGATCACCGGCGCGGAGGCGGGCGGCAAGTCCTACTCCTCGGGCGAATACGCGCCGTATGTCGCCGGTCTGATCGCCGGCACCGGCATCAACAAGTCGATCACGTACGCCCAGGTGTCCGCGACCGACGCGCTGCGGCGGCTCAAGAACAGCGAGATCGCGGCCGCGCTCGAAAAAGGCTCGCTCGCGCTCGTCCATGACGGAGAGAAGGTCAAGGTCGAGCAGGGGCTCGTGACGAGCGGAGCCAAGATCCGCACGATCCGGGCGCGGCAGGCGGTCGCGACGGACATTCCAAAAACGGCGGCGGACAGCTACATCGGCAAGCTCGACAACAACGCCGACGGCCAGGCGGCGCTCATCTCCGCCGTGAAGGCGTACCTTGAGCGGCTGGAGCTGGCCAGCGTGCTGACGGACATCGAGGCCGGACTCGATCCGGAGCGCAAGTCCGAGGGCGACAACGTCTACCTGCGCATCGCCTACACGGAGATCGACAGCATGGAACGCATTTTCCTGACCATCGAGGTCTGAGGCAACCGAACCCAAGAGGAGGCATGAGATCGAATGCTGGATCCGACACGCGTCATCAACGGCGCTTACGGCTACGTGTACCATGACAGCAAGTGGCTGACGAACATCAAGTCCGCGGAAGCGAACGTGGAGATCTCCAAGGAAGAAGTGAAGCGCGCCGGAACGCGCTGGACCGCCCACAAGGTGACCGGACTGAGCGGCACCGGCACGATCAGCGGCTACAAGGTGACGTCCGAGTTCGTGGAGCTGATCGGCTCGATCGCCGACGACAAGAAGGGCAGCTTCATCACGGAGCTGATCCTCAAGCTGGAGGATCCCGAGTCGTACGGCGCTTACCGCGTCCGCTTGAAGGGCGTGACGTTCGACAAGATCCCGCTGCTGCACTACGAGGTCGGGTCGCTCGTCGAGGAGGAGCTGCCGTTCAGCTTCACCGGCTACGAGCTGCTCGACAAGCTCGCCGCGGAAGAAGCCTAGATGAATAACGGAGGTGAGACGTTCATGAGCGACAACCGCCAGACGGCCGTCCTGCACGCGCTGCTGAGCGCCGACACGAGGCCGCAGAAGGACATCCCGATGAAGAGGTTGGGCGTGGACTTCACGATCCAGGCGCTCGACGGCAAGACGATCAGCCGCATCCAGGAGCAGTGCACGCACTTCGCGGGCAAAGGCAGCAAGCGGGAGAAAATCCTCGACGAGGAGCAGTTCGGCGCCCTCGTCATCCAAAAGTCATGCGTCGTGCCGGACTGGACCGCGCGCGAGCTGACGGAAAAATACGGCACTCCGGCCGACGCGATCATGGGGCTGCTGCTGGCGGGCGAGATCGCGAGGCTTTCCTCCGAGATATTGGAGATCAGCGGCTTCGACAGCGACGAGGAAGAAGTAAAAAACTGATCCGGGCGGGCGGCGAGCCCTTCCTGCTCCATCTGATCTTCCAGCGCCACGGCATCGCGCCGGACGAGGTGTACAACAAGGAGGAGCGCTTCAAGCGCTTCATGTACGCCTCGATGATGCTGCAGCTGGAGGAAGAGGAGAAGGCGCGGAAGGCGAGCGAGCGGGCGGCCGCCCGCAGGTAGGATTCGGTCGATCGAAAGGAGGCGCGGGCGGATATGAGCACAGGAGGCGCTGCGCCCGGACCGTCCCAGAACGCCGCGCTGGAGCAGTTCTCGCGGCTGATGGATAAGATTCGCCGTCAGATGGAGCAGCTGTCCAAGTTGGACCCGTTGGGAGCGGCCGGGCGGAGCATAGCAGAGAAGCAGAAGCAGGCCAAGGATTTCCTCGAACAGATGAGAAAAGTCCGGAAGGATGCGGGCGATCAGATCAAGGCGCTCGGAAGGGAAGCCGCGGCAGGCACGGCCAAAGCCGCAAATGCCGCCGGCAATGTCGTGAGAGCCGCGGGAAGCGCATCGGCGAAGGCGGTCGGCAATGCCGCGAAGGCGGTCGGCAATGCCTCGGCGAGGGCGTCGAAAAGCATCGTCAAGGGAGGCATCCGCTTCGCGTTCAAGGAAAGGTCGATCGCTCCGCTGACCGGCATGATGAAGTCGGGGTGGGGAGGCGCGAAGGCGCTGGGAGGCAGAGCCAGGAGCTGGGCAGGCCAGAAATGGATGGACTCGACGAAGCCGGTCCGGGAAGGATGGGGCAAGGCGAAGGACGCTGTCTCGCAGGCGGCGGCTCCGGCAAGAGCGTATTTGGCCGAGCATAGCCGGCCGATGCGCGAGCGCTGGGCGGGCTACAAAAATCGCGGCGTGACGGCGGTCAAGTCGTATGCTCAAGGGCTTCGCGAGAAGGGGAGGGGCGTGTACGAGCAGCACAAGGGTTTGGTCAAGGAGCATGGAGCGGCGGCGGCAGCGATGGCCGGAGGCGCGATTGTCGCGGTCGGAACGAAATCGCTGGAGGCGGCCGAAACATTCGGCAAGGCTTCTTCGATCCTGCGGGCGTCCGCCGGAGTGCCTGGCGAGCAGATGGGGGAGCTGCTGGAGTCTTTCCGCAAGGTCGGATCGCAAGTGCCGCAAAACCTGGACGAAGTCGCCAAGGCGATGGGCACGCTGCGCGGCAGCTTGCCGCTCACGGGCGCCGGACTGGAGAAGACGTCCAAGACGCTGCTGGACGCGTCTCGGCTGACAGGAGGGGACAGCGCCGCCATGGCGGAGTCGCTGGCCGGCATCATGAACAGTTGGGACGTCAAGCTTGGCGACAGCTCAGGGACGCTCGACAGGTTTTTCGCCGCGAGCCGGGCCGGAAAGACCGATATGGCCGCCCTGATGAAGGGCGTGAGCGATTCGGCCGGCTCGTTCCAGGAGATGGAGCTCGGACTCGATGCCTCGACGGCGCTGATGGCCAAGTGGCAAAAGGCAGGCATCAATCCGATCCAGGATGTGCTGAAAAAAGTGGAAGGCGGAACGATGCAGCTGCCGGAGGGAGGCTTCGAAATCATCGCCTCGCAGATCCGGCAAGCGGAGTCGATCGCCGAAGCGGCCAAACTGGCGATCGGCGTATTCGGCCAAGAGGCCGGCATCGACCTGGCGCTGGCGCTGCGCGGCAGCACCGACGGCTTCAAAGGCATGCTCGGCTCGATGAGCGAGGCGAGCGGCAGCATCTCGGCGCAGTCGCAGCAGCTGCAAAGCTTCGGCGACGGCTGGGGCGCGCTGCAGAACCGGGTCACGATCGCGCTGGCGCCGCTCGGCGAGGCGCTGCTGCCGCTTGGCGAAGGCATCGTCACCGTCATGGAGGTGTTCGCGCGCAACGCGGATATTCTCGGCATCTCGGCGGCTGTCATGGCCGGGATTCTCATCGGCGTCTTCGCGCCGTCGCTGCTCGCTTCGGCCGCGGCCGCCTGGGCGGTGGCGGCGCCGATCCTGGCGATCCTCGCTCCCGTGCTGCTCGTCGGAGCGGCGGTCGCAGGACTGGCCTATCTGTTCAAGTATCATTTCGATGACATCAAGAAGTATTTCAACGACTTTGTCGGCGGCATTCTGGAAAAGTGGAACAAGGTCAAAGGCTTCCTCGGCCTCGGGGAGGACGCGACCGTCACGGTGGCGGCCGCCGGACCTGCCGGCGCGGCCGCCCTGCCCGGCCATTACCATGGCCTCGGCTACGTGCCGTACGACGGCATGGTCGCGCGCCTGCACAAGGGCGAGCGCGTGCTGAGCGCGCAGGAGAACCGCGAGCTGTCCGGAGGAGGAGCCGCCGGGCTGGCGGTGACGGTGACGGGCAATACGTTCCACGTCCGCCAGGAAAGCGACATCGACGGCATCGCCCGCGCGCTCGCGCGTGAAATCCGCGCCGCGGGAGGGCTGATGGGATGAGCGGCATGCAATTTTGGCTGACGCCGGACGGCGGAGGCAAGCGGCTGCGGCTGCCGGTCAATCCGGCCGTCCTGTCGGTGAAGCTGTCGCAGGGCTACCAGGACCTCTCGGTCGTGGCGCTCGGCGAGCGTACCGTATTCGGCGAAGCGGGCCTCAGCGAGTTTGCGATCTCCTCCTTTTTCCCCCGCGACTATCATCCTGGCTACTGCGAGCATATGGAGTTCGAGCCGCCCTGGAGCTGCGTCCAGCTCGTGGAGGGCTGGATGCGGGCCCGCAAGCCGGTGACGTTCGACATCACGGGCACGACGGTCGAGGGCGTGCCGACGACGATCCGCTCGTTCTCCTACGAGGAGCGGGCCGGCAGCCCCGGCGACCTCTATTATGAGCTCGCGCTCAAGCAGTACCGCCCGGTGCAGGCGGAGCCGGCCGCAGAGCAGGAGCGCAAGGACGGCTCGCCCACGCCGCCGGCGTTCTATGTCGTCGTCGCCGGCGACAGCCTGTGGAAGATCGCCCAGCGGATCTGGGGCGACGGCGACCGCTGGCGGGAGCTGCATGCGGCCAACCAGGCCGCCATCGGCAAGGATCCGAACCGGCTGAAGGTCGGGCTCAAGCTGGCGGTGCCGGCATGAGCTGGACGCTGACGCATGTGCGGCGCGGCGGCGAGGAGCTGGATCTGAGCGCGATGTGCATGTCGATCCGCTGGTCGGGCGATGTCAAGCAGGCGGCGCGCAAGCTCGTCGTCGAGCTGGTCAACACGGCCGACGGCCGCAGCCGGCTGGCTGAGATCGACAAGGGCGGCGAGCTGCGGCTCGCGGGCGAGTCGGGCGCGGAGCTTTTTCGCGGCGTCGTGTTCGCGGACTCGATCGACTCCGGCGGCCGCATGTCGGCGACGGCGTACGACGAGAACATCTACCTGACCAAAACGAAGGACTCGCGTCTGTTCCGCCGCATGACCGCGGACGGCATCATCCGCCAGCTGTGCGGCGAGTTCGGCGTGCCTGTCGGCGAGCTCGCCTCGACCGGCTTCGTCATTCCGAAGCTGATCCAGCGCGACAAGACGCTGTACGAGATGATGACGAAGGCGCTCGAGATGACGGAAGAGCAGAACGGACGCCGGTTCGAGCTTGGCTCGCGGGAAGGCCGGGTCGAGCTGCGGGAGCGCAGCGCGCAGCTCGTGCCGTGGCGCATCGAGGCGGGGCGGAATTTGCTGTCGGCGTCCTGCTCGCAGTCGATGGAGGAGATGAAGACGCAGGTGAAGGTGATGGGCCTCGACCCGCAGCGCACGGAGCAGGCCGTCGTCGTCCGCAGCGCCGAGCTCGCGGAGCGGTTCGGCGTCATGCAGCATTTCGTCAAGCCGAGCGCGGCGATGAGCCGCTCGATGATGC
Source organism: Paenibacillus sp. B01 (assembly GCF_009649995.1). Lineage (NCBI taxonomy): Bacteria > Bacillati > Bacillota > Bacilli > Caryophanales > Paenibacillaceae > Paenibacillus > Paenibacillus sp. B01. Next base: position 2,464,001 of record NZ_CP045802.1, read on the forward strand.
AGCAGCAGGCCGACGAGCTGCTGCGGCAGCTGGCGACGTTTGCCGACGAGGCCAGAATCGAGGCGCTCGGCATCGAGGAAGCGGTCTCGGGCGCGGTCGTCAAGGTCGAGGAGCGGCTGAGCGGCATCGTCGGCCGGTATGCGATCACCGCCGACGAGCATTCGTACGAGGGCGGCGCGCATCGCATGGCGCTGACGCTGACAGCGATGGAGGAAGCGGACTGAGGATGAAGACGCGCCGTACAACGGACAGGAGGGAAGCAGCATGGACAGAGCAGAAGGTTCGGGCGCGAGCCAGCTCGTGCAGCTCATGCGGAGCATCGGCTGGAACGCGGATACGACGATCGAGCTCGGCACCGTCGTCGCGGAGCCTCCCGAGCTGAAGATCCGGCTCGACCATACGGAGCTGGTGCTGGAGAAGGACGATCTCGTCGTCGCCGAGAGGCTGACGAGCCACATGCGCAAGGTAAAGGTGGACGCGGAGAAAGTCATGAGCGCAAGCGCGGGCTTGTCGCCCTCCTCGGCAACGCTGGTGACATCGGGAGGGACGCTTACGATTACGACGCAGAAATTGGAGATGCAAGCGGGCGACTTCGCGCTTTCGGACGCCGAGCTCACCTACATCGACGAGCTCAAGCCGGGCGAGCGCGTCATCGTCGCCGGCGTGCAGCAGGGCCAGCTGTACCTCGTCCTCGATCGGGCGGTGACGTACTGATGGCGCTGTCGCCGCTGAAGCCGCGAAGCTCGGCCGCATCCGCCGCGCCGCCGGCGCCGCGTCCGTCCCGGACGTACGCGCTCGACTTCGCTGGCGGACAGCTCGAGAACCGGCTGATCGACGGGGAGGAGGCGCTGCGTCAGGCGGTCGAGAAGGCGCTGCGGACGGCGCGCTTCCGCTATCTCGCCTGCGACTGGAGCTACGGCTCCGAGCTCGAGCGCCTGATCGGCGAGGACTTGACGCCGGAGCTGATGCGCAGCGAGGTTCCGCGCGTCATCCGGGAAGCGCTGCTCGCGGACGACCGGGTGCTGGACGTGGTGGATTTTGCCCTGGACAGCCAGGGAGACCGGCTGAGCGCCCGCTTCGCGGTCGTCCACAAGGACGGATTATTGCAGCAGGAGGTGACGCTGCTTGTTTGAGCAGCATACGAAGCAAGCGATTCTGGAGCGGATGCTGGCGGCCGTGCCGCCGGAGCTCGACCGCCGGCCGGGGTCGGTCGTCCACGACATGCTGTCGCCGGCGGCGATCGAGCTGGCCCAGCTCTACATTCGGCTCGGCCAGACGCTGGACTGGGGGTTCGCCGGACCGCAGCAGCCGGGTCCGTATCTCGATCTGCGCGCCGCCGAGATGGGACTGGCGCGCAAGCCCGGCACGAAAAGCTCCGGCGAGCTGCTGTTCGCCGGAGCCGCGGGCACCCGCATCCGCGAGGGAACGATCGCCTCGCTGCCGGACGGGACGGTCTCGTTCGCGACCCGCGAGGCGGCGACCATCGGGGAAGGCAAGCAGATCCTCGTCCGCGCGGTCTCCTCGGAGCCGGGCGCGGCCGGCAACGTGCAGCCGGGCTCGATCAGCCGCGTGCTGGGCGATCTGGCCGGCATCGTCGCCGTCAGCAATCCGAAGGCGTTCGCCGGCGGGGCGGATGAAGAGAGCGACGCGTCGCTGCTGCAGCGGTACTATGACCGCGTCCGCACGCCAGCCACGAGCGGCAACGCCGGCCATTACCGCCAGTGGGCGCTGGAGGTGGAAGGCATCGGCGACGTCAAGGTGTTCGAGGTGTGGCAAGGGGGCGGCACGGTCAAGCTGTCGCTGCTCGGCCCAGACGGAACGCCGGCCAAGCCGGACAAGGTCGATCTGGCGCGGGCAGCGATCGAGGCGCGCAGGCCGATCGGGGCCAAGGTGACGGTCGCTCCGGCGAAAGGAATCGAGATCGACGTCGCGGCGCAGCTGCGCTTCGTGCCGGGCGTGGAGCTCGAGCCGATCGTCGCCGAGTTCCGGCGGCGGCTGGCCGCCTATCTGGCCGGCCTCGCCTTTAAGAAGGACCGCGTGCCGTTCAACCGCATCGCCGGTATCCTGATCGGCATCGACGAGGTCGACGATTACGTCAGCCTGGCGATGAACGGCGGCAGCGCCGACATCGCGCTCGAGGCGGACATGGTGCCGGTCGCGGGAAAGGTCGAGATCGAGTATGACGTATAGCCTGGCGGAGCAGATGATGGGCATGCTGCCCAAGTATTACGAAGATGCGCTCGCCGCGATCGCGATCATCGAGCGCGAGGCGGCGGAGCTGGCGTTCGCCTCCGGCCAGCTGGACGAGGCGTTCCGCCAGTTTTTCCTCGAGACGGCGACATGGGGCTTGTCCCGCTGGGAAGAGGCCTGCGGCATCACCGCAAGCGGCAGCAAGCCGCTCGACCAGCGGCGCTCGCTGATCAAGTCGCGGCTGCGCGGAGCCGGCACGGTGACGCTCGCCGTCATCCGCAGCGTCGTCGATTCGTTCGAGAACGGCGAGATCTCGGTCGAGGAGAAGTTCGGCGACTGGAAGGTCGTCGTCACGTTCATCGGCAAGCGCGGCGTGCCGCCGAACCTGGCGGACGTGAAGTCGGCGGTGCGCGAGATTTTGCCGGCCCATCTGCTGCTGGAGTTCCAGTTCACCTATCTGCGATGGGAAGAGCTGGACGCGGCCGGACTGGACTGGAACGCGCTGGAGCGGCTCGGCTTCAGCTGGGACGCGCTTGAGGTGTGGAATCCTGTGGAAGGGAAGTGATCCGTCATGGCGCAGCTGCCTAGCGGACTCAAGACATTCGAGCCCTCGGACATCGTCCGCAGAGCGGCTCAAAATGAAAATATCGAAGCGCTGGACCGGTTCGTCGTCAAGACGAGCTCGGCCAACGTCGCCAAAAACAAACGCGCCGCCGCGACGGGCGGCGTGCTGATCGGCCTGCCGACCGCTCCGTGGTCTTCCGCGGCGGCCGGAGAGGGAGGCCGCTGGGCGCTGCCTGCCGGCTCCGTTTATCCGCTGTCGCTGACGGTCGATCTCGGCCTGCCTTGCGCCAAGCTGGAAGGGATCAGCTTTGGCGGATGGCCGGTCCAGAGCGCCGCCTCGCTGCCGAAGGACTTCATCGTCGAGGCGAGTCCGAACGGGACCGACTGGGTCAAGACCTACGATCATGCCGGCAAGCCGGCCTATTCGCCGCTGTCGTACCTGCCGTTCTCGGCGAACGCCGATTGCCGCTATGTCCGGCTGACGGTCAAGGCGGCCGCTGCCGCCGACGGCTCCGCTTCCGTCTCCTGCCTGAGCGTGTTCAGCTCGAGCCACGGCAACCGGGATCTCGACCCGCTCGACGACGAGCGCGGCTGGGGGCTAAATGCGCGGCTGCAAGGACTCGTCGTCATGAGCGAGGGCGGCATCGTCGACGACGGGGCGGGCAAGGTGACGCTCGACGGCACGCTCATCGTCATGAATCCGGCCTCGGGCAGCTACATCCGGGTGTCGCGGGGCACGTTCACGCTCGGCGCGTGGGATTATCTTTATATCGATCTGCCGCTTGGGACGGCAGGCGAGATCGCGGCTCAGAAGGGCGTCTATTTGGAAAACGGACGTCCTTACGACCATCGGAACCGGCTCGTGCTCGCGCAGCGCAACGGAGTCGGCCTCGTCCATTTCAACTTCGCGATCACCTCGCGGCTGGCGGGCAGCAACACGCTCGCCCAGCGCGCGCTGACGGCCGATTACGCGGCGGGGGCGGGCAATGCCACGAGCGCAGCCAACGCCGACAAGGTGGACGGCATCCATTTTTCCGCCGCGGGCGGCAAGCTGCAGTACAACGACGGAACGGGGTGGAAAGGCGTGGGAATCAAGCGAGTGCTGAGGGGGACGACGGCAATCGGCTACCCCAATATATCCATTGAAGTGCCGCTTCCGGGCGTCGACAGCTCGAAAAGCTTCCTGCAGGTGACTTCGTCGCTATATACGCATAAGAATGACACGTCCTTTTCATCGGGGGTATTCGCTCAACTGTTCAATGACCGAATTTATCTGTTCTCTTCCCAGCTCGCCTTAGGAAGGGACTTCCACATTTCCTGGGAGGTGATCGAATTTGCCTAGCTATTACGCGCAAATCGCGGCGGACGGACGGGTCGTCGGGCGCTGCGAATATCCGGAGCCGTTCGAGCACAGCTCGCTCGTGCCGTTGACGGAGGAGCAGTACGGACAGCCGGGCCTGCTGTTCGCCCGCTATGCGGACGGCGTCCTGTCGGGCACAGCGGCGCTGCTGACGGCCGACAAGGGAGAGCTGGTCGCGGACGGCGCGGATCCGATCCGGGTCATGCTGCTTGTCGGAGATTGGATGTCGCGGCTGGACGAGAGCTTCAGCGGCGTCGTGCCGGTGTCGGTGCAGGGCCAGACGCAGCCGGTGCAGGTCAGCGGCGGCACCGCGACGTTCACGGTGACGAGCCGCGAGCCCGGCGTGCTGCGGATCGCGACGCAGGGGCTCGATCGCAACGCGGAACTATTCGTTAAGGCGGTGAAGCCCGGTGAGCGATGACACGAAGCGCAAGCTCCGCAAAGAGGGCGCGGCGGCAGCGGGCGAGACGCCGGGCATCAACGGCCGCCAAGCAGGAGGCGCGGCAGCGGGCGAGCTGGGCGGAGGGCTGCTGGAAATCCGCAGCTCCGGCGCGGAGAACTGGGATCTGATGCGCCTGCCGGCAGCGGACTCGCTGCCGGTCGCGGCGAGCTTCGAGGTCGCGGCCCGCGCCGCGAGGCTGATGAGCGAGGAGCTGGCTGAAAGGACGCTCGCGCGAACCGGGCAGACGCCATTCGAGCCGTCGCTGCAGCTCGTCTGCGAGATGCTGCAGGACGTGCTGCTCGGCCAGCAGCTGCTGCTGGATCGGCTGCAGGAGCTGGCCGATTCTGCCGAAGCGGGCGGGATCGTCGAGCCTGCCGCCATTCCATACGTGAGCCTCGGCTCGATCCCGCCGCCGGCCGCCGGCGGCGGAGAGCGTCGTCATGAGCGGAGCGACGGCGTCGGGCTCGACGCCGGAATTCCGGGGACCGCTGTCGGCGGCGAGCGCTGCCGCGCCGAACGCGGCGGTGCGGCTCGTCCAAGAGCGGCTGTCCGCGCTCGGCTACTCGGGCGCGGACGGGGCGCCGCTGAAGGCGGACGGCTGCTTCGGCCGGAATACGCTGCATGCGGTGAACCGCTTCAAGACGCGGAGCCGGCTCGGCAATGCGGGCAGCGCGGCCGGCGTCGTCGGACGCCAGACCTGGGAGGCGCTGTTCGCTTCCACGGCCGTCCGCGAGGAGCGCGTCTCGCGCGAACGGATCTATTACAGCCAGGAGGACCCGCGCTGGCGAAATGTGCCGTACACGATCGGGGGGAAGGAAACGATCGGCAGCTCCGGCTGCGGTCCGACCTGCATGGCGATGGCCGTCGCGAGCCTGACGCAAGCCAGGCCGCTGCCGACGGAGCTGGCGGCCTTTTCCGTCAAGGGCGGGCACCGGACGCGCGCTTCCGGCACGTCCTGGAGCTTCTTTCCGGCGGCAAGCCGCGAGTACGGCCTCGCCTGCAAAGCGACGGGCTCCATCGACGAGGCGCGCGCGGCGCTGCAGCGCGGCGATGTGGCCATCGCCTCGATGAAGCCGGGCCGATTCACGTCGGCGGGGCATTTCATCCTGCTGGCCGAGCCGGCGCGGACGGCGGCAGGGGAGCCGGGCTTCCTCGTCTTCGATCCCAATCCGGACAACCGGCTGTATCGCGGCGCGGTCGACGAGGGCGTGCCCGACGACGGCCGGGTGACGGCGCCGGAAGCGCTGCTGCGGCAGGAGGCCAAGCAGTTCTGGCTCTTGGCGGCCGGTCCGGCCGGCTGAGGGGGCTTGCCTGCCTTTTTTTTCAGATGAGGTGCGAGAGCCGGCCGATACGGTTAATATAGGGGGAGATCAAACCGACGGACCGGGAGTGGACATCAAATCATGGAAAATAACGCAGCGCAGCGAAGCGGAGCGGGGGGGCGGACGCCAGCCCAGCCCAGCCGGGCCATGCTGGCCTCGGTCATCAGCCTCAGCCCCGTTCCCCTCCTTCTTTTCGATTCCGGCTTGAGCATCATGACGGTCAATCCGGCCTTTCTCCGCACCTTCGCCTGCACGGAGCAGGAGCTGACGGGCCTCGGAGCCGACGCGCTCGCGAGGCTCTGCTTTCCGGCGGACAGCCTCTGCAGGGCGGAGCTGGCCCGCATTCGTCAGCTGGAGCCGATCGATTGCGAGGAGGAGATGACGCTCCAAAGCGGCGAGCGCCGCATGTTCCGCATCATCGGCTACGCGCTCGATGGAGAGGAAGGCGCGGGCGGAGGGTATCTGCTCAGCCTCGAGGACGTTTCCGAGCGCAAGCGGTTCGAGCTTCAGCTGCAGGAATCGGTCGAGCGGTATACCTCGCTCAAGAAATACAATCACGACGCGGTCATTTCCCTCGATCTGCAGGGGCGAGTGATCAACTACAACCAGGAGGCCGGCCGGCTGCTCGGCATGCCGGTGGAGGAGCTCGCGGGCAAGGACTTCTCGCCGTATCTGCTCGTCGAGGAGATCGGGCCGATCCTTCGCCAGGCGAGCCAGGACACGGAAGCCGAGCGGCAGCTCAGCGGCATGCGGCATCGCAGCGGACGCGTGACGGAGATCCTCGCCTCGATCGCTCCGATCATCATCAACGGGACGATCAAGGGCTATTACCTGATCGCCAAGGACATGAGCGAGCAGAAGAAGCTGCTCATCGAAAAGGAAGCCGCCGAGGCGACGAACCGGGCCAAAAACGAATTCCTGACGATGATGAGCCACGAGATCCGCAATCCGATGAACGGCATCCTCGGGCTGACGCGCATGGTGCTCGACACGCCGCTCGAAGAAGAGGCCCGGCGCTATATCGAGCTGATCCGCAAGAGCAGCCATGCGCTGCTTCATATCGTCAACGACACGCTCGACTACACGCGGCTGGAGTCGGCCGGCGCCGAGGCGGCGGAGGAGCGTCCGTTCCGGCTTGCCGAGCTGCTCGACGAGATCGTCGCGATCCAGATGCCGATCGTCGTCCAAAAAGGGCTCAAGCTTGAAACAGCGATCGCCGCGGACGTGCCGGCGGAGCTGCTCGGGGATCGCGAAAAGCTCGGCAAGGTGCTGCTCAACCTGATCGGCAATGCCGTCAAGTTCACCGAGCGCGGGCAGATACGGGCGGTCTTTTCGGCGGGCGGCGAGGATCGCGGCTCCAGGCTCATCGAATGCGAGGTATCCGATACCGGCATCGGCATTACGGAGACGGAGCAGCAGCAGCTGTTCCATCCGTTCCGCCGCATCGGCACCTATATGACTCGTACGGAGGAGGGAAGCGGTCTCGGCCTTGCCATCTCCCGCCGGCTGGTGGAGCTGATGGGCGGCACGATCGAGGTCGAGTCGGAGCCGGGCCAGGGCTCTCGCTTCCGCTTCGCCGCGAAGGCCGCCCGGGATCAGCCGCCGCACGCCCTGCCGGATGCGGCGATGGCCGCGCCCGAGCCGGACGGTCCGCTGCGCGTGCTGGTCGCGGAGGACAACGAGATCAATCAGCTCGTCATCCGCAAGATGCTCGAAAAGTCGGGCCATTCCGTCCGCGTCGTCGCGAACGGCGCCGAGGTGCTGGAGGCGCTGCAAGAGCCGGAGCCTTACGATCTGCTGCTGCTCGATATTCTGATGCCGGTGCTCGGCGGCTTCGAGACGATGGACGAGATCCGGGCGATGGGGCTCGCGCGCCCGCCGTATGTCGTCGCCGTGACGGCGAACGCGCTGCGCGGCGACCGGGAAGCCTGCCTCGCGGCAGGCATGGACGACTATCTCAGCAAGCCGATCCGGCGCGACAAGCTGGAGGAGGCCATCGACGCCTATCGCAGCTCGGCCAAGGCGCGGCAGCGAGGCTGAGCCGCGAGGCGCAAGCGTCCGCAATCATAAAAAACCCGGGAACGAACGGAGCGAGGTCCGTTTGTTCCCGGGTTTTTGCATGCGGCGACGCCTGTTCAGATCCGCTGGCGCGCTCGCAGATGCCTGGCTTAGAACGCCCAGTTGCCGGCGCGGAAGATCGGCTCTACGCTGCCGTCCTCGGCGATGCCGTCGATGTTCATGTCGGCGGAGCCGATCATGAAGTCGACATGCGTGATGCTCGTGTTCAGGCCGCGGGCGGCGAGCTCTTCCTGGGAAAGCCCTTTGCCGCCCTCGATGTTGAAGGCGTATGCGCTGCCGAGCGCCAGATGGTTCGAGGCGTTCTCGTCGAACAGCGTATTGTAGTACAGGATGTTCGAGCGGGAGATCGGGGAGTCGAACGGCACGAGCGCCACTTCGCCGATGCGGCGGGCGCCGGCATCCATCTCAAGCAGCCCTTCGAGCGTCTCCAGGCCGCGCTCGGCCTCGGCCTTGACGACGCTGCCGTTCTCGAACGTCAGCTTGAAGTTGTCGATGATGGTGCCGCCGTAGCTGAGCGGCTTGGTGCTCGAGACGTAGCCGTTCACGCCGTCCGCCTTGGCGGCGGTGAACACTTCCTCGGTCGGCAGGTTGGCGACGAACGGGATGCCGGCCTCGTTGACGCTGTCCGCCGCCACCCACAGATGGCCCTCCGGCAGCTCGATCATCAGATCGGTTCCCGGCGCGGTGTAATGGAGCTTTTTGTACTTGCGCGCGTTCAGATGCTCGGAGCGGGAGTTCAGGCTCGCGATATGCTCCTCCCACGCCGCCACCGGATCGTCGAGATCGCAGCGGACGGCTTTGAGGATCGAGTTCCAAAGGCTTATGTACTGCTCTTCCTCGGTAGAGCCGGGGAATACCTTGGCCGCCCATGCCTTGGACGGAGCGGCGACGACGCACCAGCTGAACTTGTCGGACTGCGTCATCTGGCGGTAGGCCGCCATCGCTTTGCCGTACGTCTTCTGGTGGTTGACGATCCGCTGCTTGTCGATGCCCTTCAGCAGGTCGGGGTCGGAGGAGACGACGCTGATGGCGGCTCCGCCCTGCTCGCCGAGCTCGGTCATTTCGCCGGCGTACCATTTGGGCTCCTCGAGGAAAGCCTCGTCCGGAGCGAGCTCATAGCGGGTGCGGGCGATCGTATCGTCGGACCAGTTTACTTTGACGGAGTAGGCTCCTGCCTCATATGCCTTGCGGACGAGTCCGCGCACCAGGTCGGCCGAGTCGAGCGTCGCGTTGATGGCGAGCTTCTGTCCGGGCTGGATGCGAACTCCGACCCGGATGATGAGATCGGCGTAGCGTTCGATTTGCTGCTGCAATTTGCTCAAGTGGTTCAGCCTCCATTCGCGTATCGTCATGCAGTCCTATTGTACACGATCCCGTTCGAAAAAAGACAATCGCGTGCTATGATGGAAAAAACGAGCCCGCTTTCGGGCAGGGAGGCGAAGGCGATGTTCCATCGCCGGCTGGAAGGCGGCTGCGAGCTGCGGGTGCTCGCTCCTGCCGACGCGAAGGCGCTGTACCGGACGCTGGAAAAGGATCGGCGCGAGCTGGAGACATGGCTGCCCTGGGTCGGACAGATCCGCTCCGCGGCGGACATGAAGGATTATGTACGCTTCGAGTGCAAGCGCTACAAGGAGGGCAAGGCGATGTCGGCCGTGCTGCTGGACGGGGCGTCCGCGGCGGGCATGATCAGCTTCCAGGAGCTGGACTTCCGCCACCGCAAGGCGTCGCTCGGCTACTGGCTCGGCAGCGCCTGGCAGGGACGGGGACTGATGGCGCAGGCGGCCGGCGAGATGCTCTCGTTCGCCTACGGGACGCTGGACCTGAACCGCGTCGAGATCCGCGCGCGCACGGACAACCGCCGCAGCCGGGCGGTCGCGCTGCGCCTCGGCTTCTCGCTCGAGGGCGTGCTGCGGGAGGAGGAGCATGCGGACGGCATGTTCCTCGACCATGCCGTCTACGGCCTGCTGGCGCGAGACTGGGCGAGAGGGAGGGCGAGCACCGATGTTCCGGACAGGCAGCCTGTTTGATCCGGCCGTGCGCCGAGGCGGCTGCGAGCCGGAGGTGACGGCGTATTATTTCAAGAAATGGCAAGGCTACGCGATGGACTACCACCGCCACGACGCGACCGAGATCATGTACGTCATGGAGGGAGGCTGCCTCGTCGAGACCGAGCCGGGGACGCCGATGGAGCCGGGCAGCGCCGCCAGCCGCCTGAAGCGCGGAGACCTCGTGCTGCTCGACGCGAACGTGCCGCATCGCCTGCTCGTCCGCGAGGAATGCCGGATGCTCAACGTGGAGTTCCGCTTCGTGGCGGCGGCTGCGCCGCTCGCGGAGGCGGCCGCTCTTGCCGAGGCGGACGCGCCGCTGGCGGAGTGGCTGTCGAGGAAGGCGCCCAGCCTCGTGCTGCGGGACAGCCGGGAGCGGGCGCTGCAGACGCTGCGCCAGCTCGTGCTGGAGCTCGACGAATCCGGAATCGGCGGCAGCGCCATGTCGAGGCTGCTGCACGCCCAGCTGCTGCTGCGGCTGTCGCGGCTGGAGACGGCCCATGCGGCCGAGCGTCCGCAGGACGGCTACGTGGAGCAGGCCAAGCGCTATATGGCCGAGCGGCTCGACCAGCCGCTGCAGGCGGAGCAGGTGGCGGCGGCGGTCCGCCTGCATCCGGGCTATTTGCAGCGGATTTTCCGGCAGGCGGAGGGCGTCACGCTCGGCGGCTACCTGTCGGCGATCCGGCTGGAAAAGGCGCGGCAGCTGCTCCGGCATTCCTCGATCCCCGTGTCCGACCTGTGGGATTACGTCGGCCTCGGCAGCCGCGCCTACTTCCATGCGTGGTTCCGCCGCCAGACGGGCATGACGCCGTCCGAGTTCCGGCGATCCGTGACGGCGGACAGCCGTCCGGACTCCGCTTATTCGCCGGGGCAAGGTTCGGATTTCGAACAATAGCCGCAGCAATCGGTTCGTTCCGCGATAACGCTTTCTTCCCGATATCGGCTAGCATAGAGCCATCAAGAGATTGAGGGAGGAGAGAGCGACATGTCATTCAAGGTTGCTTTTATCGGCGCGGGCAGCATCGGCTTCACGAGGGGGCTGCTGCGGGATCTGCTGTCGGTGCCGGAGTTCGCGGGAATCGAGGTGGCGTTCGCCGACATCGATCCGGACAATCTGGAGCGGGTGCGCAGCCTCTGCCAGCGCGACATCGACGAGAACGGCCTCGCGATCCGGATCCAGGCGACGACGGACCGGCGCGAGGCGCTGAAGGGCGCGAAATACATCCTCAACACGATCCGGGTCGGCGGGCTCGAGGCGTTCCGCACCGACGTGGAGATTCCGCTCCGCTACGGCATCGACCAGTGCGTCGGCGACACGCTCTGCGCCGGCGGCATCATGTACGGGCAGCGCGGCATCGCCGAGATGCTCGCCATCTGCAAGGACATCCGCGAATTCGCCCGCGAGGATGCGCTGCTGCTCAACTACGCCAACCCGATGGCGATGCTCACCTGGGCGTGCAACGCGTACGGAGGCGTGCGGACGATCGGACTGTGCCACGGCGTGCAGGGCGGCCACCATCAGATCGCGCAGGCGCTCGGGCTGGAGATGGACGAGGTGGACATCGTCTGCGCGGGCATCAACCACCAGACCTGGTACGTCAGCGTCAAGACCGGCGGCGTCGACCGCACCGGCGACCTGCTGGAGGCGTTCGAGCGCCATCCCGACTTCGCCCGGACGGAAAAGGTGCGGATCGACATGCTGCGGCGCTTCGGCTATTACAGCACGGAATCGAACGGCCATCTGAGCGAATACGTGCCCTGGTACCGCAAGCGTCCGCAGGAGATCCCGGACTGGATCGACCTGAACAGCTGGATCAACGGGGAGACCGGAGGCTATCTGCGCGTCTGCACCGAGGGCCGGCTCTGGTTCGAGACGGAGTTCCCGGCGTGGATGAAGGAGCCTGCGCTGCGGTACGAGGCGTCGGAGCGGAGCCAGGAGCACGGCGGCTACATCATCGAATCGCTGGAAACGGGGCGGGTGTACCGCGGCCACTTCAACGTCGTCAATCGCGGCGTCATCTCGAATTTGCCGGATGACTGCATCATCGAGGCGCCGGGCTACGTCGACCGCAACGGCATCTCGATGCCGGTCGTCGGCGACCTGCCGCTCGGTCCGGCCGCCGTCTGCCAGGCGAGCGTGAACGTGCAGCGGCTGGCCGTCGAGGCGGCGGTGCGCGGCGACGACAAGCTGCTGCGCCAGGCGTTCCTGATGGATCCGCTCGTCGGCGCGGTGTGCAATCCGCCCGAGGTGTGGCAGCTCGTCGACGAGATGCTCGTCGCCGGCGAGCGCTGGCTGCCGCAGTACGGCGAGGCGATCGCCGCCGCCAAGGAGCGGCTGGCGGCCGGCAATCTCATCCCGACGCGCGAGTACGAAGGCGCGGCGAGGCTGCAGACCAAGACGCTCGAGCAGATGCAGGCGGCTCGCGACGAGGCCGACGCCAATGCCAGGGAAGCTGACAAGGGCAAGCGGCGCGCGGAGCAGAGATGAATGGGCAAGCGGGGCTGTCTGGCGTAATTCAATGGCTGTAGCCCGAATCGATCGGGCTGCAGACATCCGAGAGCTCGGTTCAGAGAGGGTGTCCCTAAGCCTAAGCCAAGGCTTTTAGGGCACCCTCGGTTTGTTTTCATGCTGCGGCTGCATTTGGCGGGGTGGCTGCCTTTGCCTGCCTTTCATGATCGCGAAGCTCTTTCTCCCCGGTCTGCTATACTGGTAGAATCGAAGAGTCAACGAGAGAAGCAGGAGGCGAGCAGACGTGTCAATCGAGTGGGGGCCGCTTGGAAGAGCGGGACAGCCGAATCGGAAGCCGTGGCGCAAGCGGTTGCTGCCGCAGGAAGCGCCCGGGCAGCGCGACACGGCTTTTTGGCTCCGGTCGATGGCGGGCGTCTGGATCGGGGCCGCGTTCCTGTGCGCCGCTTGCGCGCAAGGGCTGCCGCTCGGCTTTGGTCCCGCCTATGATCTGATGGCGATGACGCTGGCCGGCACGGCCGCGCTTGGCATCGCCGCCTGGGCGCTGTCCTGGCTGCTGTGCTGGATGAGGCTGCCGCTGCCTCGCCGGTTCGCGGGCGGCGCGCTGGCGCTTGCCGCCGGCACGGCGGGCGCGCTGCTCGTCGCGGAGCTGCGCTGGACGGCGGCGCTGCCGCTCGCGGCCGCTTACTCGCTTGCCGCCGCCGTCGGCGGAGTAGCTTTTGCCGCCGCGCTGCCGCGGCTTCGCCTTCGCCGGCCGCAGCCGCTGGCCGCGCTGCTCTGTTCCGCCGGAGCGCTGCTCGTGCTGCCGCTCCTGCTGTCGCTGCCGGCGCCGGGCTTCGGCGGCTCGGCGGACGATGCGGACGGCGCGGGCGCTGCGGGGAGCGCGATCGCGCCGGACTTGCCGGGCCGATCCGGCGCCTACGCCTACTCCGTCTTGACCTACGGCAGCGGCACCGGGCGGCGGGCGGAGTTCGCGGCGGAGGCGGACATTCGTACCTCGTCCGCAGACGCTTCGGCGCTGCTGACGGATTGGAGCCGGCTGAAGGCGTGGTACTGGGGCTTCGAGCCCGATCGGTTTCCGCTGAACGGCACGATGTGGCTGCCGGACGGAGACGGGCCGTTCCCGCTCGCGCTCATCGTGCACGGCAACCATATCGCGCAGCAGCGATCGGATGCAGGCTACGCCTACCTCGGCGAGCGGCTCGCCTCCAAAGGCTACGCCGCCGTCTCGGTCGACGAGAACTTCCTGAACTTCTCGCCCTGGACGGGCATCCCGGACGACGACATGAAGCTGCGGGCGTGGCTGCTGCTGCGCCATCTCGAGGAGCTGAAGCGTCTGTCCGGCCAGCCGGACGGACCGCTCGCCGGCAAGCTCGACGCGTCCCGGACGCTGCTGATCGGGCATTCGCGCGGCGGGCAGGCGGCCGCGATGGCGGCGGATGCGGGCAAGTGGTTCCCCGGCGATGCCGCTCTGGCCCGCTCGGTGCTCGGCGTCGCCGCGCTCGCTCCGACGGATACGGAGGAGGACGGCCAGCGGGCCGTGCTGGAGCATGCGAGCTATCTCACGCTGCACGGCTCGCGGGATGCGGATCTGACCGTCTTTTACGGAGAAAGGCAGTACGGCCGCGTGCGGCTCGACCCGGGCTCGGACCGCTTCAAGGCGGCCGTGTATATCGAGGATGCGAACCACAGCCGCTTCAACGCGGACTGGGGCACGATGGACAACTCGCTGCCGGGAGGGCTGCTGCTGCGCCAGCGGGACATGCTGAGCGGGGAGCGGCAGCGCCTGCTCGCCGCGTCGTATGTCGGGGCGTTCGCGGACGCGGTGCTCGGCGGCGACGCCGCCGCTCGCGCCTGGCTGCTGCCGGAGTCGGATGCGGCTGCGGCGTGGCCCGAGGAGCAGGGCGTTTCGGGCGAGGCGGAAGCAGGCCGTCCGGAAGCCGTTTCCGGCGTCCGGACGTACCGGCTGTACGCCGACGCAGACGAGCTGCCTGTCGCCGACTTCGAGCAGGAGGATGCCCGGCAAGCGGGCTCCGGCGTGCGCGCCGAAGCGGCGGATGGCTCCAGCTTGAGCGCCGAGCCGCTGCTCGACCGCAACGGCTCGCCCAAAGGCAGTCGAGGCGCCGTCGTCTCCTGGGGAGCTCTTGGGGCAGCCGCTGAAAGGCCGGGCAGCGATGAGGATGCGGCCGGGAGCAGCGCCGCTTCGGAAGGCAGCTGGCTGAGGCTGACCGGACTGCCTCAGCCCCCGGATCCAGGCGGCGGAGGGATTAGCTTCACGGCGGCCAACCTTGGACGCGAGCTCTGCTCCGAGGGAGCCGGCTGCGAGCCTCAAGCGCTGCAGCTCCAGGTCGTGCTGCGCGACCGAAATGGCGCCGAGGCCGAAGTCGCGGTCGCCGATGCGCTCGCGGCGGTGGAGGACGAGCCTTTCCTGCGGCCGGCCTGGCTCGACGGATTCGCCAGCGAGGGCAAGTACGACCGCCCGGCCGAGCTGGCGCGGGTGACGATTCGGCTGCCGCTGTCGGCCTTCCGCGAGGCCGAGCCGCTTCTCGATACGGACTCGCTTGACCGTCTGGAGCTGCGCTTCCGATCGGCGGACGGCGGGGCGGGGCGCATCATGCTGGACGACGTAAGCTGGTACGCCGGCGAGACGGCCGGCCGATGAGCCGGCAGCGTCGACGTTCCGGCGACTCGAGATCGTCGATTTCTCCCCCGGAATTCGTTATTTCGACGCTTGACGCTGTTCTCGCGAGCTGGCTATACTTTAGTAAGTGCCTGGGTGGCCAGGCTGCTAGATTACGAGCATCATGACCGAAAGGAAGGACGCCTCTTGAGCCAATCGAAGAGCAGCAAGAAAAAGAAGAACGTCTACGTGCCTCCAGCCAAGCAGAAGAAGGGCAACGGAGCGCTCATCTGGCTGACGATCGCCATCGCGTTCATCGCCGTCGTCATCATTCTGGGCATCAACAATTCGTCCAAGCCCCATGCCTTCAACTACGGGGAGATGCCGCGCCTCGGCGACGAGAACGCGCAGGTCAAGCTCGTCGAGTTCGGCGACTACAAGTGCCCGAGCTGCAAGCTGTTCTCCGAGCAGGTCAAGCCGCTGCTCGTCCAGGATTACATCAACGACGGCAAGGCCGCGCTGTATTTCGCGAACTACGCCTTCCTCGGACAGGATTCGGTGACGGCGGCCGTCGCGGCCCACTCCGTCTACCTGCAGGACCCGGAGCAGTTCTGGGCCTACAATGACGCGATCTATGCGAACCAAGGCGATGAGACTACCGTCTGGGCGACGCCCGAGCGGCTCGTGCAGATCGCCAAGGACGCCAAGCTCGACATCGACTTCGACAAGCTGCTGAGCGACATCAACGCCGGCGTCGGCTCCGACAAGGTCGCCGAGGAGAGCCGGCTGGCCGAGTCGACGCTCAAGGTCGGCGGCACGCCTTCGCTGTTCGTGGACGGCGAGCAGCTCCAGTTCAAAGGCTATGACGACATCAAGAAGGCGATCGACGCCAAGCTCGACGAGAAGAAGTAAGCCGCTTAGCCGGATGGAATGCGCGGAGCGGAAGAGCGCGCCTGAAATCGGCTTCGCGAAAAGCGCATGCCGTCCGCGGACGCGCCGAAATTTTGATGGGGAGGGTGGCGGCTCATGGCCGAACAGAACACCGAAGGGGAGCTCCCCGAGCATGACGAGCGGGACTCCTTTGACGAGGACGAGCCGCAAGGACTGTGGGAGCGCTACCGCTTCTACTGCGCCTGGGTCGTCGCGCTCGCAGCGACGCTGGGCAGCCTTTACCTGAGCGAGGTCGCCGGGTACATGCCATGCGACTTGTGCTGGTACCAGCGCATCTTCATGTATCCGCTGGCGGTGCTGCTCGGCATCGCGGCTTATCGCGGAGACCGGCAGATTGGCGTTTATGCGCTGCCGCTCGCCTGGATCGGCATCGCGATCTCCTTTTACCACAACCTGCTCCAATGGTTCCCGTCGCTGTCGGGCATCGTGCCGTGCAAGTCCGGCGTGCCGTGCAACCAGGATTACTTGAACTGGCTCGGCTTCATCACGATTCCGCTGATGGCGCTGACCGCCTTCGCCCTCATCCTGATCCTGCTGCATGTGAAGGGACGCCGCCGCTAGGCATCTTCGCAGCAGGCATGGCAGTCGCCTTCGCCGACTGACGTACCTCTCGCAGGACTGCCCCAGTCGAACCGAGATTCATTAAAGCAAGTCGCGAAGCGAGACATTAAAGCAAGTTGCGGTCGTGAAGCACGCGCCGCTTCAAGTCCATCCCGATCCGGGAGGGCTTGAAGCGGCTTTTTTCGTTCATTTCGAATCAGAAAAGGAGCCGAAGAAACGATGCCAAACTTTCAAACTGCCTATGACGAATGGCTGCAAGCCGAGATTCAGGACGAGACCAATCCGCGCCGCCGAGAGCTTCTGGAGAAAGGGCTGGGCCACGGCACGGTCGCTTTCCTCAAGCAAATCTGGTTCCCGACCATGCGCAGCTTCAAGCATCTGCATCCAGAATGGGAAGTGCGCGACGCGTCGAACGGCTACCGATATGTCGATCTGGCTTATCTTCCGGGCGGGGGCGCGAAGGGGGGCATCGAGATTCAGGGCTTTGGTCCTCATGCTCGAGATCTTGATGTAAGGCGCTTCAAGGACCTCAGCTGGAGGTACTCGATGCTGTCCATCGACGATTGGCTGTTCATCCCCGTCGCCTATCTGTCGATCGTCGAGGAGCCGAAGCGCTGCCAGCAGCTGGTGCTTTCTTTCGTCGGAAAGTTCATCGCGGGCGAAAGCGCAGGCTCGCTGACGGCGTTGGAGGCGGAGACGGTCCGGTACGCGAGGCGGGTATTTCGTCCGTTCACGCCTTCCGAGCTGACGGTCCATCTCAACGTGAGCGCCGCTTATGCAAGACGGATTCTGCATCGGCTGGTCGAGCTGGGGAGATTGAAGCAGGTGGGCGGGAATTTGCGCTATCGGTCCTATGCGCTCCCGGATTGGAGGCCGCTGCCCGGGTCAGACGGATGACTCGCCTGGAGCGGGTATCTGTCGCATCAGCCGCATCGCGCGGCTGATGCGGCTCGCCCGGCCGACGGCATAGGGAGGGCGACTCATCCAGAGAACGAATCTGTCGAATCGGCTGCCTCCCGGAGGCCGGTCGTTCCAGGCACATCGGAGTCTCGACTGTTCGCTATCCCGTTCGACGGCAACACGAGCGATGCGGGGGGATAAGCAGCAGCTGATCGTTCCAGGCACATCGGAGTCTCGACTGTTCGCTAACCCGTTCGACGGCAGCACGAGCGATGCGTAGTGAAAAGCAGCGGCCAGTCGTTCCAGGCACATTGGTTGCAGCTTGGGTGTGTGCGGCCTTCCGTCAATTTTGGGTCCGCTCAACGTAACGATACTAGCGAGCCTTATTTCATCGTTTGAGGCGAGTTTTGAATTCTAACGATACTGACAGAGCCTATTGGCCCTTTTCCCCTCGATTTTGAGGCTGTTTAAGAAAATAAGCTCGGTCAGTATCGTTAGATTTTTTTGGAGCCTTCTTTTCCACGAATAGCGTCTGTCAGTATCGTTAGATGGATAGCCAAGCGTCCGGCAACGCGTCAATCCAAGCCGTCGAGCCATGCTGCCGCCCGAATCATGCGACAATTCGCCACCTCTGATTGACCCGGCCCCGCGGCGGGTATATTCTTAGGGCAAGAGCTTCGTAAAAGCGTTTTCATTTTTCGGCAATCCTACATAAAACCGCGCATGCAGATCCCGTTCAAGCAGGCTTTGCGGGCGTCCGGCCGCCTGGTCCGCCTCCGGGACGAGGCGGCGGCGCATCTGCGTCAAGTAATCTATCATGGCGTGGCGCAGGTTTGCTATAATGGAACTACTTTCACCCGAATGCCGCCTGCCTTAAGCGAGAATGATCCGGAGGTGTCCCCTATGCCTACACTCAAGCCCAAGCAGCCCGTTCCATCCGATCCGGCCGTCCTGGACGGCCGGCCCGCCAGCATCGACCAGCCCGCCGACTCCAAGCCATCCGCCAAGCCGAGAGCTTCCGCTAAGCCGAAGCCATCCGCCAAGTCCAAGCAAGACAAAGCGCTCCTCAAGGACGTGTACCTGTTCAACCGCGGCGAAAACGACTTCGCCTATCGTACGTTCGGCGCGCATGTCAAACTCGAGGAACGCCGCCGCGGCGTGCGCTTCACCGTCTGGGCGCCGAACGCCCGCGAGGTCGGCGTCGCCGGCGATTTCAACGGCTGGGACGGCGTGCAGCACCGCATGGAGCCGGTCGACGCGACCGGCGTCTGGTCGCTGTTCATTCCCGGCCTCAAGGCCGGCGACCTTTACAAATACGAGATCGTGACCGCGGACGGCCGCAAGCTTCTCAAGGCGGATCCGTTCGCCTTCGCGAGCGAGCTGCGCCCGAACACCGCCTCGGTCGTCGCCGACCTGTCCGGCTACAAGTGGAAGGACGACGAGTGGGAGCGGCGCAAGCGGACGACTTCTCCGTACGACCAGCCGATGCTCGTCTACGAGATGCATCTAGGCACCTGGAAGATCAAGGCGCCGGAGGTGTTCTACAGCTACGACGAGATCGGCGGGGAGATCATCGACTACGTCGTCCGCATGGGCTATACCCATATCGAGCTGATGCCGCTCGCCGAGCATCCGCTCGACAAGTCGTGGGGCTATCAGATCACCGGCTACTTCGCGCCTACGGCGCGCTACGGCCCGGCCAAGAGCCTCATGAAGTTCATCGACCGCTGCCACCGCAAGGGCATCGGCGTCATCCTCGACTGGGTGCCCGCGCACTTCGTCAAAGACGAGCAGGGACTGCGCCGGTTCGACGGCACGCCGCTCTACGAGAGCGCCGACCCCAGCCTCGCGGAAAAGCCGCTCTGGGGCACGAACGCCTTTGATTACGGCCGCACGGAGGTGCAGAGCTTCCTCATCTCCAACGCGCTGTACTGGATGGACCTGTTCCATGTCGACGGCCTGCGCGTCGACGCGGTCGCGAGCATGCGCGACTTGACGATGGATAAGCCGCCGGAGCTGCAGGCGCGCAACATCTACGGCGGCACGCGCCACCTGGAAGCGGACGCTTTTCTCCAGAAGCTGAACAAGGCGGTGTTCCGCTATTTCCCGAACACGCTCATGATCGCCGAGGACAGCTCGCCGGAGCCGGGCGTCACGGCGCCGGTGCATGACGGCGGGCTCGGCTTCAACTTCAAGTGGAGCATGGGCTGGATGAACGACATGCTCCGCTACATGCAGCTTGATCCGTCGCAGCGGTCCCAGCGGCATGACTGGCTCACCTTCGCGATGATGTACCACCACACGGAAAACTTCATCCTGCCGCTGTCCCATGACGAAGTCGTGCACGGCAAAAAGTCGCTGCTGAACAAGATGCCCGGCAGCTACGAGGAGAAGTTCGCGAACCTGCGCCTGTTCTACGGATTCTGGATGGCCCATCCCGGCAAGAAGCTGCTGTTCATGGGAGGAGAATTCGGCCAGTTCGACGAATGGAAGGATAGCGAGTCGCTGGACTGGATGGTGCTGGAGTACGACTCCCACCGGTCGATGCAGCAGTACGTGCGCAAGCTGAACGGCTTGTACCGCAAGCTGCCGCAGCTGTGGGAGCAGGACTACGATCCGGCCGGCTTCGAGTGGATCGACGCCGACAATGCCGAGCAGAGCGTCGTCTCCTTCATCCGCAGGAGCAAGGACGGCGGCTACGCGGTCGCGGTCGCCAACTTCTCCCGCAGCTCCTACGAGGACTACCGGATCGGCGTGCCGGACAAGGGCAGGTACAAGCTGCTCCTGCACAGCGACGACGCCCGGCTCGGCGGAGCCTCGACCGGGCTTCCGACCTCCATCTCCAGCCAGAAGGCTCCGATGCATGGCCGCGACTACAGCCTTACCCTGCACTTGCCCCCGCTGTCCTTCCAGCTGCTTGAGCACCAGCCGAGGGGAACACACTGACACGAGGAGTTGGGACCATGGGCCAAAAAGAAATGATCGCCATGCTGCTAGCCGGGGGAGAAGGAAAGCGCCTCGGCGTCCTCACGAAGGATCTGGCCAAGCCGGCCGTCCATTTCGGAGGCAAATACCGGATTATCGACTTTACCCTGAGCAACTGCATGCACTCGGGCATCGACACCGTCGGCGTCCTGACCCAGTACCAGCCACTCGTCCTCAACCGGTATTTAGGCATCGGCAGCCCATGGGGCCTTGACCGCAGCGATGGCGGCATGGCCGTGCTCCCGCCCTATGTCAAGTCCAAAGGCGGCGACTGGTACAAAGGCACCGCCAACGCCATCTATCAGAACATGGGGTTCATCGACCGCTACGAGCCGGAGTACGTGCTCATCATCTCCGGCGACCACATCTACAAGATGGACTACGAAAAAATGCTGGAGCATCACAAGTCGACCGGCGCGGACGTGACCGTCGCCGGTCTCGAGGTCGACATCAAGGAAGCGAGCCGCTTCGGCACGATGATTCTCGGCGAAGGCTTCCGCATCGTCGACTTCGAGGAGAAGCCCAAGCATCCGGTCAGCAACGTCGTCTCGATGGGGGTCTACATCTTCAGCTGGAAAGTGCTGCAAAAATACTTGATCCGCGACGAGGCGGACCGCAAGTCGTCGCATGATTTCGGCAAGGACATCATCCCGGCGATGCTCGAGGACGACATCCATCTGCACATGTACCCGTTCAAAGGCTACTGGAAGGATGTCGGCACGATCGAGAGCCTGTGGGAAGCCCATATGGACCTGCTCGGCTGCGAGCCGCAGCTCGATCTCGGGGACAGCGACTGGCGCATCTATTCGACCCGCCACAACCGGCCCGCCCACTACGTATCCCCGGCCGCCTCGATCCGCGAGTCGATGATTACGGAAGGCTGCGTCGTCGAGGGCGAGGTGTCGCGCTCGGTGGTGTTCAGCGGCGTCGAGATCGGCGAGGGCAGCCTCATCTCCGAGTCGGTCATCATGCCGGGAGCCGTCATCGGCGCCGGCTGCAAAGTATACCGCACGATCATCGGCGAGAACGCCGTGCTTGAGCCGGGCGTCATGCTCGGCTCTCCGGATGGAACCGAGATCGGCGTCGTCGGCAGCGACGAGAAGATCGGCCGCAATCATTCGCTCCAGGAGGTGCAGCAGCCATGATCAACAAAGCGATGGGCGTCGTCAACCTGATCCACGAGACCGACGAGCTCGAAAGCCTGACCGCGACCCGCTGCCCGGCGACCGTGCCGTTCGGCGCGCGCTACCGGCTGATCGACTTCATCCTCTCCAGCATGGTCAACTCCGGCATCTCCAAGGTGGCGGTGTTCGCCCATACGAAGTACCGCTCGCTCATGGACCATCTCGGCTCCGGCCGTCCGTGGGACCTGCATACGCGCCAAAGCGGGCTGTTCGTCCTGCCGCCGTCCTCCGACCAGATCCATGAGCTGAGCCGCGGCGACCTGTATCATTTCTACCAGCACCGCGACTACTTCCAGCGCTGCAAGCTCGAGTACGTCGTCGTGACGCGCAGCCATATGGTGTGCAACGTCGATTTGGACGCGGTCATCGACTACCACGAGAGCCAGAACGCCGACATTACGGTCATCTGCAAGAAGCAAGCCGACCTGCTCGGCGGCAAGACGCGCAAGGTGGAGCTCGGCGAGGGCGGACGGGTCAAGGACATGCAGGACCATTTCGGCAACATGGATTCCGACGTGCACTCGATGGAGATCTACGTCATGAAAAAGGATCTGCTGATGGATCTGGTGCAGACGTCGCTGGCCCAAGGCCAGGACCATCTCGTCCGGCACGCGATCCTGTCCCGGATCGACCGGCTGCGCATCTTCGGCTACCTTTACGAGGGGTATCTCGGCGTCGTCAATACGGTCGAGGCCTACTACCGGACCAGCATGGACCTGCTCCGTCCCGAGGCGTGGCGGGAGCTGTTCTTCCGGCCGGGCCCGATCTTCACCAAGACCAAGGACGAGCCGCCGACCCGCTACCTCGAAGGGGCGAAGACCGGCAACTCGCTCATCGCCAACGGCTGCAAGATCGAGGGCACGGTCATCAACAGCGTGCTGTTCCGCGGCGTCCATGTCGGCAAAGGCGCGGTCATCCGCAACAGCATCGTCATGCAGAACGGCGTCATCGGCGACGGGACGCAGCTGGACCGCGTCATCCTCGACAAGGAGAGCCAGGTCGAGCCGCATCGCGATATCCGCGGCACGGCAGGCCTGCCCTTCGTGGCGGGCAAGAGAAAGACCATCTGATGGTCTTTTTCTCTATTTGCGCCTAAAAAGCCAACATCCGGCCGCGCTTCGGCCGATACTAACCGTTAGATGAGCCCGGCCGACATTCCGGCCTGCCCCCGCGCACATAGACAGAGCGGAACGGCGGAGCCAACCTGGAGGGAACCCTACTCATGAATGTACTTTTCGCAACATCGGAAGCGGTGCCGCTGGCCAAGACCGGCGGACTGGCCGACGTCGCCGGCGCGCTGCCCAAGGCGCTGCGCCAGGCGGGCACGGAGGCCCGCGTCATCCTGCCCAAGTACGACACGATTCCGTGGACGCTGGCGCAGCGCTTCCGCAAGATCGACGAGTTCACGGTGCAGCTCGGCTGGAGGACGCAATACTGCGGCCTGCTCGAGGGCGAGGTGGACGGCGTCGTCTATTATCTGATCGACAACGAGTTCTACTTCCATCGCGGCGGCCTGTACGGCTACGGCGACGATCCGGAGCGGTTCGTCTTCTTCAGCATCGCCGTGCTGGAGGCGGCGCGGAGGATGGACATCCGCTGGGACGTCCTGCACTGCCATGACTGGCAGACGGGCCTCATCCCGTTTCTGCTCAAGCGGCGCTATTTCGCCGACGAGCGGCTGTCGTCCGTCCGCACCGTGTTCACGATCCACAACCTGCGCTACCAGGGCGTGTTCGGCAAGCAGGAGATGATGGATCTGATCGGCATGGGGCCGGAGATCTTCGCTTGGGACGGCCTCGAGCATGACGGCGCGGCCAACTGCATGAAGGGCGGCCTGCTCTACGCGGACAAGCTGACGACGGTCAGCCCGACGTACGCCGAGGAGATCAAGACGGAGTACTACGGGGAAGGGCTGGACGGCATCCTGCGCATGCGGGCGGGCGATCTGGCCGGCATCGTCAACGGCATCGACACGGAGCTGTTCGACCCGATGAACGACGAGGCGATCGCCGTCCCGTACCTGGACTCGCTGGAGCGCAAGCGCCAGAACAAGCTCGCGCTCCAAAAGGAGCTCGGGCTGCCCCAGCGCGAGGACGTGCCGGTCATCGGCATCGTCTCGCGGCTCGTAGAGCAGAAGGGCTTCGACTTGATCGACGGCGTGTTCGGCGAGCTGCTGGAGGAGGACATGCAGCTGGCCGTGCTCGGCTCCGGCGAGTGGAAGTACGAGGAGATGTTCCGCTCGGCCTCCCACACCCGCTACGACAAGGTCAGCCTCGCAACCGGCTTCAACGACGGCCTCGCCCGCCGCATCTACGCCGGCTCGGACCTGTATCTGATGCCGTCGCAGTTCGAGCCGTGCGGCCTCAGCCAGCTGCTCGCGCTCCGCTACCGGAGCGTGCCGATCGTGCGCGAGACCGGCGGGCTCAAGGACACCGTCCAGCCTTACGACGAATATACTGGCCGAGGAAACGGATTCAGCTTCGCGAGCTACAACGCGCATGACATGCTGTTCACGATCCGCCGAGCGCTCCATTTCTACCGCGAGCCTGCCGCCTGGGAGGCGATCGTCCGCAATGGGGCCGGGGACGACTATAGCTGGAACCGTTCCGCCCGATCCTACATCGACCTGTACGAACAACTCGCGCCCGAGCGGAAGGAGAAGGATTCATGGCCCGTCACCTCGTAATCGGAAACGGCAAGATGCTGCTCAACCTCGATCAAAACTGCTATATCCGCGACATCTACTATCCGTACGTCGGACAGCTCAACCATGTCGGCGGCCAGTATTGCCGCCTCGGCCTCTGGACCGAAGGCCAGTTCAGCTGGCTGGAGGATCCGGCGTGGTCGAGAGAGCTCGGCTATATCGAGGACTCCCTCGTCACCGACGTCACGGCTCGTCACGGCGGACTCGGCGTCGAGCTGCAGATGAACGACGGCATCCACCAGCGCGAATGCATCTATTTGAAGCGCGTCGTCATCCGCAATCACGCCGATCGGGAACGGGAATTCCGCCTGTTCTTCCACCAGGACCTCATGATCGACGGCACGGAGGTCGGCGACACCGCCGCCTACTATCCCGACAACCATACGCTGTTCCACTACAAGCGCTCGTCCTACTTCATGTTCAACGGCTTCTCCGACGAAGGCGGCATGTCCCAGTACTCGACGGGCATCAAGCGGTTCCACTCCGCCGAGGGCACATGGCGCGACGCCGAGGACGGCGTGCTGATGGGCAACGCGATCGCCCAAGGCTCGGTCGACAGCACGATCAGCTTCCGCACGGTCGTGCCGGCCGGCGGCGAGAAGACGGTCTATTACTGGATGTCGATCGGCAAGAGCCTGGAGGAGGTCAAGCAGCTCAACGACTACGTCCAGGACCAGCATCCGGAGAAGCTGCTGAGCCGCATCGTCGTCTACTGGAACCACTGGCTCGGCCGTGCCGAAAAGGATCTCGGCGACCTGCCGCCGGAGGTCGCCCGCATGTTCCGGCAGAGCCTGCTGCTCGTGCGCACGCAGACGGACGAGCGCGGCGCGATCATCGCGGCCAACGATACGGACATCCTGCAGTACAACCGCGACCACTACAGCTACATGTGGCCTCGCGACGGCGCGCTCGTCGCCGATGCGATGTCGCTGGCAGGCTATCAGAGCGTCATCGCGCCGTTTTTCCAATTCTGCTCGGAGGCGCTGACGCCGGACGGCTACCTGAACCACAAGTTCAATCCCGACGGCACGGTCGGCTCCAGCTGGCATCCGTATACGGTGCAGGGAGCGAAGCGGCTGCCGATCCAGGAGGACGAGACGGCGCTCGTGCTGTTCGCGCTGTGGCGGGACTTCCAGCGGCATCAGGTGATCGAGCTGCCGCAGTCGCTGTACAGCAATCTGATCCGCAAGTCGGCCGCGTTCCTCAGCAGCTACATGGAGCATTCGCTCTCGCTGCCCAAGCCGAGCTACGACTTGTGGGAGGAGCGCTACGGCATCTGGACGTATACGGCGGCTTCGGTATACGGCGGGTTGATGGCCGCTTCGTTCTTCACCGACCTGTTCGGCGACTACGAGCGCAGCGACCACTACAAGCGCACCGCCGAGGAAGTCAAGCACGGCATCCTCACGCAGCTGTGGGACGAGGCGAGCGGCCGGTTCGCGCGCGGGCTCGTGCAGAAGGACGGCGGCTGGGTCAAGGACATGACGCTTGAGAGCAGCCTGTTCGCGGTGCTTGAGTTCGGCGTGCTGCCGGCGGACGACGAGCGCGTCGTGCGCACGATGACGGCCATCCGCGACGGCTTGGCCGTACGCACCGACGTCGGCGGCATCGCCCGCTATACGAACGACTACTACTTCCAGCAGTCCGGCGAGATCGACCGGGTGCCGGGCAACCCGTGGATCATCTGCACGCTGTGGGTGGCGAACTTCGAGATCGACTCGGCGCGCTGTCTCGCCGACCTGGAAGCGCCGAAGCGCACGCTCGAGTGGGTCGTGCGGACGGCGCTCGAGAGCGGCGTGCTGCCGGAGCAGCTCAATCCGCATGACGGCACGCCGCTGTCCGTCGCGCCGCTCACCTGGTCGCATGCGACGTTCGTGCAGAGCGTGAGCAAGTACGCGGCCAAGTACAAGGAACTGTCCTGACATCCGGTTACCGGCTGGCGTGCCGAATCCAAGGCACATTTCTGCCTTGGTCGGTCCAGTTCCCGGCCGGCGAGCCGGAACCAAGGCACATTTCTGCCTTGGTCGGTCCGGTTCCCGGCCGGTGGGCCGGAACCAAGGCATAATTCTGCCTTGGATGGCCAGGTTACCGGCCGGCGTGCCGAATCCAAGGCATAATTCTGCCTTGGTCGGTCCGGTTACCGGCCGGCGTCTACTCCTCCCGAAAGATCGCCAAGGCGGTTCGCAAGTACATCCTATCCATGCACTGTCTCGGCAAAAATCTTGTCGCCCATGCGGTCCACCGCCGCCGCATACAAGACACGAATGAGGCGGGTTTCGGGGAGTCCTCGGACAAATCCATGGGCAGGGCAAGCGGGTCCGTGGTCTATTGAATGCACAACAAAATCTTCCTTTTTGGCCGATGTCGGGGGGATACCTGCATCATGCCAGAGGAAGATTTTTTAGTATTTAACCCATCTTAGAAGAGGATGTCCCTAAGCCAAGGCTTTTGGGACACCCTCTTTTTGCTGCGAGCTGGACTTAGATGAAAAAGGCGCGCGAAATGATGACGAGCAGGATGAACAGGACAAGGATGACGCCCGTGCTCGTGCCGAGTCCGCCATAGCCGGCTCCGACGCCTTCTGCCGCATAACCCATCGCAATTCCTCCCGGTTACATGTCATGGAGCGAAGTCCGCGAACGGCCTGCCATGCGGGTTGCCGGACTTCACATCCTCACTGTATGCGGCGGGCGGGCTGACGGACCCCGGCAGCTGTCCCGGATCAGCCGAAAGAATCGGGCGGAGCGGCTCTCCGGAGCCGGCCGGCTCCGCCGACTCGATGAGCTCTGTCGCCGCCGGCGTAGGCTCCGTGCTGGCGGTGATGGCATAGGCGTACTGGCGGAAATGCTTCAGCCTCGACTCGAGATTGACCTCGACGGCGTTGCCGCCGAGCAGGACGGATGCGGAGCTGTAGGCGATCACGTTGACGCAGCCGACCTGGATGGCCGGACATGGATTGGAGCGGATCGTGCGGACGTCCGCTTCCTCCAAGGATTCCTCCTCGATGGGGTTGAACGGCTTGACGAACAGGGAGTAGCCGGCGAAGTCCACCTCGCCGCCCGCCCGATGGTCGAGCTGCCGCTGCACCGCCAAGCCGGTGACGCGCGCGTTGACGCTGCCCGTGTCGCCGAACTGGACGACGGAGGAGAGGCCGATGCTGATCAGCTCGGCGGAGCCGATGTACGACGTGCGGATCGAAGCGTCGGAATCGATCATCCGCCGACCACGTTGACCGGACCGGTCGGGTTCAGGAAGCTGTTCGCGCCGAACGGAATCGGGCCGCCGGGCGTGACTTCCGGCTGAACCGTTTCGCCGGTGCCGGCGATCGGCACGACCGACTGGCCGCCTTCGCTCTGGATGATGCCCGCCTCCGGCGCCGCCTGCGGCTCGGGCAGCGGCGCGAACGGACCGATGATGACCGCCTCCGGCGGCGTATCGAAGATGGAATAAAGCGTGATGGCATCGGTGTCGCCGATCTGCAGCATCGAGGCCGCGGCGACGCCGGTCAGCTCAAGCGAGCCGACCGACAGCACATGGTTCGTGATGTTCACATTCATCGCCAAGTGGAATCAGTCCTTTCTACGCTGCGGCGCGATCCGCGCCAGCTGGGCCGCGTACTGCTCCAGCGCGGTCTCCGCGTCGCGAATCGCGCGCTGGGCCGTCCGCTGGAGCTGCTCCCTCCGCAGCGGGGAGCCGGCCGCGGCCTGCATCGCGCTGCGGGAGGAGAGCTCTTCGTTCAGATAGAGGCGGATCCGGTCGGGAAGCTGGCGGCGCACGTCTTCGATGACCATCTGCCGATGGGAGGGGTCCAGCTCCAGCCGATGGCCGCGGGCCGCGCTCTCCAGCTTGTCGTGCGCCGACTCGCTCAGCCACTGGTGGACGACGCTGCGGACGTCGGTGAAGCCGGGCAAGGCGCCGGGCTGCGGAGCCGGAGCGGCGCCGGCTGGCGGAACGGCCGCGCTGCCGGCCGGCGGCTGCCCGCTGAAGTTGTCGAGCGCCGGAGCGGTGAAGGCGCCCGGCCCCGGCTGCAGGCCGCTTTGCGCTCCCGGCACGCCGAAGCCCGCAGAGCCGGGAATGAGTCCCGGCGCATTTGGTCCGCCGGGAGGCGCGATACCGCTCGTGCCGGCGGCCCCGGCGTTCGGCGCGCCGGGCGGACCGGAAAATCCGGGCGGGGCGGCAGCGCCCGGAGCGAGCGTCTGTCCGCCGGCTTGCGGCGGCAAGACGCCCGGCGCCTGGCTGCCGACGAGATTCGGCGCGAGCGCAGTGCCCGGCGCATTGCCGAAGCTCGGCTGCTCGGGGCCGGGCGTCCAGGCTCCTGCCGGCGCGCCCGGCCCCTGGCTTCCCGCAGGAGTCGACGCGATGCCGCTCCCTGTGCCTGAATGGGCCGCCTGGGCGGCCAGCTGCTGCGCGATGCCCGGCGCGGCGGACTGCGGGATCGGCAGCGGATACACCTTGGCGCCGCCCTTCACCTGGGAGGGCAGAGCCATCTGGCCGAACTCCTGCATCTGCGCTTCGGACGGCGCGGTCATGCCGATGTTCAGCGTCCCGTCGAGCTGCTCGACCTTGAGCTGGTCGAAGTTGTACTCCAGCTTCTCGATCGTATAGGAAGGACGCGTCTCGAGCTCCGCCAGCCGGCTTTCGATCCGCTTCATGGAGGAGGTCAAATGCTCGTTCAGCCGCTGCTGGGCCGTCCAGCCGGCGGCGAGCGCCTGCAAGCAGCGCTGCAGGCAGATCGGATCGAGCAGATTGCCGGCGCAAGGATATTCGGCGGCAGC
Source organism: Paenibacillus sp. B01 (assembly GCF_009649995.1). Lineage (NCBI taxonomy): Bacteria > Bacillati > Bacillota > Bacilli > Caryophanales > Paenibacillaceae > Paenibacillus > Paenibacillus sp. B01. The sequence continues at coordinate 2,493,150 of NZ_CP045802.1, forward strand.
CTGCTCGGCGGCTGCTTCCGAGGCTTGATCGGGAACAAACGGGAAGGGCGGCGCCGAAAAGGGCCAGCCCTGATAATGCTGCCATTTTTGGACCCAGTTCGGGTCGATGGAGGCGATTGCTTTTGGAATCGCCTCTTCGTTCAAGCCCGGCGCGAAGTTAGGGTCGATGCCCGGGATGCCGATGCCGGCCGGAAAGGCTCCGGGCGGAAAGCCGGCAGGCGCAGCGCCTCCGGCAGCCGAGCCGGGCGGAGCCGCTTGCGGTCCGGCCGGCGGAGGGATGGGAGCGGGCGGCGGCACGAACGGGGGCGCGAAGGAGGTCTGGCCAGGCGGCTGCAGCCAGCTGCCCGAGCTGGCCTCCGAGCCGCCCGGTTCGGGCACGACCGTCGCGCCGGGGATTTGGAACGTATTGTCGCCTTCGATGGCGGGCGAAGCGGGAGTCGCTGCCGTGATGCCCGGAGCCGGCGACAGGCTAGGGTCGGGCGGTGCGGCGGGCGGCGGAGCCGCCGAGGGAGGCCAGCCCGCCTGCGGCGCAGCGGCCCAGTTCCCCGGCTGCGGTGCGCCTGGAGGAGCAATCCAACCCCCGGCCTGCGGGCCGCCTGGAGGAGCAATCCAGCCCCCGGCCTGCGGGCCGCCTGGAGGAGCGATCCAGTTTCCAGCTTGCGTCGCGCCTTGGGGAGCGATCCAGTTTCCAGCTTGCGTCGCGCCTTGGGGAGCGATCCAGTTTCCAGCTTGCGGCGCGCCTTGGGGGACGTTCCAGTTCCCCGGCTGCGGCGCGCCTTGGGGAGCAATCCAGTTCCCCGCTTGCGGCGCGCCTCCGCCGGGGAACCCGCCGCCCCATGCGCCGGGGAAGCCGGGCGAGGGGGCAGGAGCTCCCCACGATCCCGGGACGCCGCCGCCCGGATAAGGGGGCCAAGCGCCAGGGCCGGCCGCAGCTCCGGGATAGGGAGGCGGCCAGCCCGCTCCGCCGCCTTTCCCGCCCATCATGCCGGGAAAGGCTCCCCCGAGCCCCGGCCATGCCATGCTTTTGCCGAGCAGCTTCGGTACGATGCCGCTCCCCATGCCGCCCATGCCGCCGGTTCCGGTCAGCATGCCGAGCAATGGGTTGCTCAGGAAGGAGCGGTTCGGAGGAGCTTCGGGCGCTCCGCTCGGGGAAGATCCGCCGGAGGCGGAAGAGTCCTTAGGGTCCATCCGGGACAGCACCTCCTTGGCGGATCAGCTTGGATTGGGCAAAGGAACGAAGTTCAGGGCGTTGGAGCTTTCTTCGGCAGCGGTAAGCGCCTCGGCCGGCTTGTCGAAGCCGCCCGAGTTGTACAGCTGAGAGACCGGACGGATGGAGCCGGCGCTGCCGATCTGGAGCACGGAGCTGTTGGCGACGCTGTCGACGCGCAGCTGATGGATCGTGATCGATTGATGGACGGTCAGGTTCATATAATGTTCGCTCCCGACGCCACTTGATTGCTGGAGTTGTCCTGCAGGTCCGGATCCAGCGTATTGGTCGCGCTCAGTCCGTTGTTGGCGTTCGTGAGACCGCCGGTGAGGAAGGAGCCGGAGCCGGCATACGTCTTGGATGTGCTCGACGGAGAGATCTGCACCGTATCCCCGAACTGCACGACGCCGCTGGAGCCGATGCTGACGATGTTGACGAAGCCTACAGCTGCTGGCATGGGATTCACCTCGTATCGGTATCGGAAAGATAGGCGAGCCGCAGCCACGCCCGGGCTGCCGCCTATATCCCCACTATATGCGGCATTCGCCCAAATGTTCCAAAAGGCGGGCCGTCCCGGCGAAAGCTGTCACGGCATGACGGCTCCGTGCATAGCGTAGGCATGAGGAGGCGAATGCCCATGGGCGAGAGATTCGAGCGGCTGCAGGATTGGCTGTCCAGGCAGCAGCTCCCGAGAGGATTTGAGATGATGAAGGATCCGGAATGGGTGGCGCGGTTCGTCAAAGGCATGATGGAAAGCGCGATGAGCGGCAATCCGAGCGCCGGTCTGTCGGGACTGCAGGAAGCGGCGGCCGAGCCGGAGGCGCGGGAGAAGGAGTTCCAGGCGGCGATCTCCTCGATCGAAGCCCAGTGGAGCGAGAGCCGCGACTATCTCGTGCTCAAGCTGCCGATGAACGGCGATCCGGACTGGGATACGCTGCGCGTGATGGCCAAGGAGGAGCGGCTCAAGCTGGAAGGACTTCCCGGACGCAAGCCGCAGGTGCTGAAGCTGCCTTCGCCGATCCTGCCGCGTTCGACGCGAGCGGTGCTGCGGGGAGGCGTGCTGCGCATCCGGATGAAAAAGAAGCCGGTGAGCCGCTATATCACCATTTCGGTCGAAGAGGGCATGGATTGAGTCCGCTCGTCAAGCCGGTCGAGCCGAGCGGCAGCGTAAAGCCGGTCGAGCGATGTTGGCCGCGCATGCCGCAGCGGCATGCGCGGCCGCCTCGCGAGCGGCCCGGTCCGCTCGGGCGGACAGCGCCTAGCGGATCGGGCGAACCGGGCCTAGCGGCCCGGCCCGGATGCGGGTTGCGTTCGGCAAACGCTTCCGATATGATGCTAGAAGGAGATTTCTTTACATTAAGGAGTGTCATAGGTGACTGCCGTAGATGTCAGCAACGTGCCGGCGGGCTTGTTCGTGCTCGGCGCCGTCTTCATCCTGCTTATCTTTTCCTTGCTCAGCCTCGGGGTGCTCAAGATGTTCCAGCAGCAGTTCCGCGCAGGCTGGCTCTACTTCGCCGGCAGCGTCATCAGCGCCGTCGTCTTCTATCTGCTGCTGGATATATGGTATATCTAGCCTGAACGCCGATGGAGCCTCCCGCAGCCGGGCAGGCTCCTCCTTTTATTTCAGCCGAATCGAGGTCGAGTCAGATGTGGCAGTTCGTATGGTTCTTTTTCAATCTCGCTTTCGTCGCGATGGTGATCTGGTCGATGTTCATGCACCGCGCCTATGCCGACGCGCTCCATCGCGGAGACGCTCCGGAGCGGCTGCGGCTGCTGCGGCGGCGCAGGCTGCTGACGGCGATCCTGGCCGCGGCGCTTTTCGTCGCCGCCTCCGCCGCGTTTCTGACGAATATGAGACTGAACGGATATCGCAACCCGGGCAGGCGATTTAGTGGCGAATTGGTGACGGTTCCCGGCCGTCTCGCAACTTTCCGGTGGCAAAGGCGTTTATGCTATCGACATAGGGAAGGCACGGCATCCGGTGCCGTCCGACAACAAAGGAGTCGAAGCATGAAACCGATCAAGTGGCTGCTCGTCGTTGCTCTTATTCTCGTTCCCCTGCTAGGTGGAGCCGCCGCGGACACCGCGACCGCGCGAGCCGCGTCCAATGTGCTCGTGCTTACCAAAAACAGCAAGCAGATGGTGCTGAACGGCACGATTCATATCGGCGCTCAGCCTCTCACCATCCGCGATGGCGTCTCTTACGCCTCGTTCGCCTCGATGGCGGCCCGTTACGGCTATGCCGTCTCCTACGACGCCAAGACGAAGGAATCCATCGCCCGGACGCCGTCCGGCGAGATCCGTTTCCGCATGAACACAAAAGTCGTGAACGCGAACGGCCAGAGCCTGACCGGCCAAGCGGCCGCCTTTTCGCTGAACGGCTCGATGATGGTGCCGATCCGCACCTGGGCGCTGGCGACCGGCAGCCGCGTCTCGGCGGCCGGCGTCAACGTGACGCTCGCCTGGGACACCAAGCCGAGCGCGGCGTTCAGCGTGTACCCGGCCAAGATCTATACCGGCGACCCGGTGACGTACGTAGACCGCTACAGCTCCCCGGAGGGAGCGCCGCTCCTCAATGAGGAATGGATCGGCCGGCAGGAGGTGTTCCTCGATCCCGGCACGTATACGATTACCCGCACCGTCCAGGACGCGACCGGCGCCTGGAGCGATCCGTTCACGCTGACGATCCAGGTGCATGCGCCGAACCAGCCTCCGGTCGCGGATTTCCGCACCGACAAGGACGTCTACCGCCAAGGCGAGCGCATCGAATTTACGAACCTCAGCACGGACGACAATACGAAGGATCTCAAGGAATACTGGATCGGCAAGCAGGAGGTGTTCTTCGAGCCCGGCGAGAAGGCGATCACGCTCGAGGTGACGGACGAGGAGGGCTACGCCTCCAGCGTCACGAAGACGATCCGGATCTCGGACGAGGTGCTTTATACGCGCGAGGAGTACGGCAAGCTGTTCACGGCGATCGGCGACATGTTCCCGGTCGACGGCAAGTCGGTGCTGAACATTCCGACGCTGTCGTACGATTTCCACTCCGAGCCGTCCAAGATGATCCGCAGCAACAGCCCGGAGCTGTGGACCTCCGAGGGCATCGCGTACGACGATCAGTTTCAGGGCGACATCCGGCTGCTGTTCCATAACAAGAACACGACCGGCTATCCGGTGCGCATGTACCTGGTCGCTACGAACGAGGGATACCGCACGGCGACGTTCGGCGTCAAGCATTTCGGTGCCGGCGGACCGGACCAGTACGAGGACAATACCGGCAAGATGTCGACCGTCCGCTATCTGGACTCGCTGCTGAGTCCTCCGACGGTCAAGTACACGACGGTGAAGCCCGGCCAGTCGGTCAAGGTGCTGACGGAGATCTCGACGCTCATCAAGCCGAACTTGATCTATTCCGCCTATGCGGACGTCACCTCGGACCAGACGCTGCGCTTCCGCGTCGTCGTCGTCGCCGACGGCAAGGACCCGATCAAGGAGCTGAGCCGCCTGCAGCTCATGCCGGCCGACGGCAAGCATACGCGCGGCTCGTTCAACAACGCTACGCGTGAGATTGACATCCCTGGCGTGCTCGGCGGCAAGGCGGAGCGCATCGTGCTCGGCGACAACAAGCTCGATCCGTATCTTGACGGCTACGACAATACGGACGGCTCGCTGCAGCTCAACCGCGGCAATTTCGGCGTGCTGTACAAGATGAACATCCAGCTCGCTCCGCGCACGCTCGTCGCGCTCAACCCGCGCGGCGGCCTATACACGGGCGCCTTCATCGTCAACGGCAGCCTCGTGCCGGTGCCGCGCAGCGGCTGGCTGCGCTCGCAGGACGAAGCGATGGTGCTCTATCGCTCGGGCAACTATCGCGAGACGCTGAACCTGACGTACCTGATCGCGTCGGGCAGCAACCTGCCAATCACGATGATCTTCCAGCCGCTCCCGGCGGAGAAGAGCTAGCTAGTCGATTGAATGGGAGAGCCTGTAATGGGGAGAGCCTGTTTCTCAAGGTCCAGCGGACCTGGGGAGCAGGCTCTTTTTGCTTGCGCGGGTGGGGCTAGCAATGGGACAAGGAACCCGCTGCGCGAGCCGAGCCTTTCTCGGCGGAAGCCGGAGAAGCAGGCTATGTTTGACAAAGAACCCGCTGCGCGAGCCGAGCCTTTCTCCGATTCCACTGGAAGCCGGATGGCTTGATCCCCTGACCTCCTATGCGGAGGCCATCCGTCTTCCAAGAGGACCGCTGCCGCTTCTCCGAAAGGCATCGTCTCGCTCCGCTTCGCCTTGTCCATGCTCTTCTCCACCCCCTTTTTATTTGGGGAGAATCGTCTCCCGCATACCCGGGAGACGGCAGATAAGCTCTCCTTTCCGGTCCGGGAGAGTCGGAGTTGACGTTCCAACGTGCGTTCGTTTGAGTATAAACTTGCTTGATAGCTTAATAGATGGTCGGAGGCACGGAGTTGAGGGATAAGTCGAAAAAATCGAGTTACATGGCGGTTGGAGGCACGGAGCTGAGGGATTAAGTCGAAAAAATCGAGTTACTTGATTCGTGCTGTCAGGCCAAACGGGGGGAGTTACGCGGAAAAACCGAGTAACTCGGGTTGGTAGGAAGCGAAACGGGCAGAGTTACGCGGAAAAACCGAGTAACTTGGGTAGGAAGGAGGCCAAACGGGGGGAGTTACGCGGAAAAACCGAGTAACTCGGGTAGTCAGGAGGCGAAACGGGGGGAGTTGCGCGGAAAAACCGAGTAACTCGGGTCGGCGGAGGCCAAACGGGGAAAGTTGCGCGGAGAAACCGAGTAACTCGGGTAGGCGGAGGCCAAACGGGCAGAGTGGCGCGAAACCAGGCAGCGGGCAGAACCCTCTCCCACGAAAAAGAGACGGAGCGCTAGCTGCGTTTCGATCGATCTTGACCAAAGCCATGCGCCCCTCGCCGCGCGGGCGGTTCCAGCTTGCCGTACCGCCGCGCGAAGCGATTCGGCCGCGGTTGCTTCCTTAGCCCTGGTCCTCGGCCGGGCCGCCGGCGAAGTCCGGCACGGAGACGCTCACCTCGGCGCGCTGCTCGGCGGAACGGAGCACGCCGTCGATGATCGCCTGCTGGATGAGGATCTGCTCGCCGGGAATCGGCGCGCCTCGTCCTTCCCGGATGGCGTCGACGAAGTCGCGGACTTTTTCGCGGAACAGATCGATGGCATGCTCGACGAGCGGCACCTGCGTCATCGTCTGGCCGCCCATGAAGTCATGGAACATCTGGATGCTGCCGACCTTGCCGTCCCAGACGCCGGACCAGTTGCCCTGGCCGAACGGCGTGATCTTCAGCCCGGCGTCGGTGCCGAGGAAGTTGGTCGTGCCGAGCGAGTCGAGATGCATCGCCCAGCTGATTTTGAAATGCAGCGTCAGATCGCCCTCGAAGCGGATGAGCGCCGTGCCGAAGTCCTCGACGTCGAAGCGGTCCGCCTCCGGATGATAGACCGGATTGCGGCCGAAATGGTTGAACGTGCTCGCCGACACGGTCAGCGGCTTCGGATAGTCGAGCGCGTTCAGCGCCAGGTCGAGCGAGTAGCAGCCGATGTCGGCCATCGCGCCGGCGCCGGCCAGCTCCTTGCGGATGAACGTGCCTCCCGGCATGCCGCGGCGGCGTCCGCCGCCGGTCTCGACGTAATACACCTTGCCGAGCTTGCCGGAGCGGACGATGTCCTGGATCAGCTTCATGTTCGGATCATAGCGCGGCTGGAAGCCGATCGTCAGCATGCGTCCGCTGCGGCGCGAAGCCCGCACCATGTCCAGCCCCTCGTCGAGGGTGACGGACATCGGCTTTTCCAGCAGCACATGCTTGCCGGCCTCCAGAGAGTCGACGGTCGGCTGCCGGTGGGCGGAGTTCGGCGTGCAGACGCTGACGCCGTCAAGATCGAGCTGCAGCAGCTCGCGATAGTCGTCAAAGGCGAGCGTGCCGCTCAGGCCGTGGCGCTCGACGAATTCGGCGGCCTTGCCGGGGATGGCGTCGGCTACCGCTGCGATCTCCACGCCGGGAATGGTCTTGTAGGCGGCGGCATGCATGCCGGCGATGCCGCCGCTGCCGATGATGCCGATGCGGATGGTGGTTGTCGTCATAGGGATATCTTTCCCTCCTCGTGGATATGCTGCCAGCCGGGCAGGCTGCGGGAGTGCTCGCGGTAGCGGCTTGGCGTCATGCCGAAGCGCCTGCGGAACACATAATGAAGGTAGTTGCCGCTCTGGAAGCCGGTATCGGCCGCGATCCGCTCGATCGAGACGCTGTCCTCGGCGAGCGACGCGCAGACGCGCTCGAGCCGGCAGCGCTCGACGTACTCGCTGAACGAGGTGCCGCCCTGCTCCTTCATGATGCGCTGCAGCTGGCGGCTGCTGACATGGATGCGCTCGGCGACTTCCTTGAGCGTGATCGGCCGCGCGTAGTTGTCGCGGATGAACTGCGTCACCCGCTGATAGCGGTAGCTCGCCATGTCACGCTCGGGCTGCCGGACGGCGGGCTGGCTGTCGAGCGCGGCGCGGGAAGCCCGCAGCAGAATCTGGATGACGGCTTGCTTGACGGTCGTCGCCCAGCCGGGCGCCCCTTCGGCGACCGCCTGATAGGCCGCGAGGAACCACGGCATCGCCTTGCAGCGGTCTGCCATCGGCATGGCGCCGAGCCGGTCGAGCGCCTCGACGCAGTTGCGCGCTTCCTCGGCTTCCCACGGCTCCTCGCCTTCCGGCGCAGGGCCGTACTCAGGCTGGATGTCGATATGAAGGCAGAGCTCCTGCATGCCGCCGCCTGGCCCGGCCAGCTGCTGATGGACGACGCCCGGGCCGGTCAGATAGAACATGCCCTCGGAAAAGGCGTGTTCGCTGTCCTCGAGCGCCAGCATGCCGCTGCCGCCGGCAATGAAGTGGAACTCGTATTCGGAATGCTTGTGGAAGCGGATGAGATGATGCTCCGGAAAAGGGGCGAGATGGAAATGAAGCACGCGCAGCCGATACCCGCCCCAGCGGAAGCCCAGCTCCAGCCGGTCGAGGCTGTCCTGCTTCTCCAGCATGACGGCATAGGGCTTGGCCAGCGTCCTCATCCCCGTGCGGGCAGCTCGGAGATCGCGACGCGCCGTCCTTCGGCCGCCGAACGGTTCGCCGCTTCCATGAGCCGCGTCAGATCGGACGCCAGCGCGATGTTCTCCTCGGCTTCCGTGCCGTTTTGGATATGGCCGACCCATTGGCTGAACGCGTTCGGAAGCCGCTCGGGCAGCGGCAGCTCGCTCCAGCCTTCGCCTTCAAGCTTGGTGCTGCGGACGAGCAGCCGCTCGTCCGGCGTGCCGAACAGCAGCGCGCCTTCCGTGCCGAACAGCTCGATTTGGAACGGCGAGTGGCGGCTCGCGAAGCCTGCTTCGACGACGCCTACGGCGCCGTCCGGCCAGGACAGGAGCGCGACGGCGTTGTCCTCGACCTGACGCTCGGTGACATAGCCGTAAGCGGCTGTGACGCTCTCGGGCATCGAGCCTGCGAACAGGCGGGTCAGATACATCGGATGGCAGCCGAGGTCGATCAGCGCGCCGCCCGCCGTCTCTTCCGGCGCATAGAAATGCTCCGGGAGCCAGTTCGCGAGCGAGCCGTCATGAGCGAGCCGAACGCGGATCTCGGTCAGCTGGCCGAGCAGGCCGCGGGAAAGAACATCGCGAACCGCGACCGTATACGGATCGTTCAGTCTCGGCAGCGATACGGTCAGCTTGACGCCCGCCTTGCGCACGGCGTCGAGAATATCGTTCAGCTCGGCCGTCGTCGGCGCGACGACCTTTTCGGTGAAGATATGCTTGCCGGCGCGCGCGGCCTTCACCATGATGTCGCGATGCATCGTCGTCGGCGCGTCGACGATGACGCCGTCGATGCCGGGCGACGCCAGCAAGGCGTCCAGGTCGGCATGGAACGGCACGCCGAGCTTGGCCGCCGCCTCCTCGCCGCGGGATGGAATCTCGTCCCATACGGCCACGATTTCCGTATCGGGATGCTCCTGGGCATAACCGGTATACTCCCAGGCATGGACATGCCAGTAGCTGAGCTTGGCTAGACGGATCTTCATCGGTTCACGAACTCCTCTCGAGATGGGCATAACTATGATAATACGACATGCCTCCAAGTTATCATAGAAGAAACCGTCTTCATAGTGCGCGAATCGGACATAAAAGCTTCGATATCGCGCCAAGCGATTCGGTTGCATTCGCATAGGCGCTCCTTCACAATAGAAGGAAGCACAAGCATTTCATAGGAAGGGGGAGCAGGGAGTGGGGATGAAACGCGTCGTGCAGGCGCCGGTCCATGTGTATCGCAAGGTCATTTCGCCGCTCAAGCCGCCGACCTGCCGCTTTTATCCGACCTGCTCGGCCTACGCGCTCGAAGCGATCGAGAAGCATGGCGCAGCCAAAGGCTCCTGGCTGGCGGCGAGGCGCATCCTGCGCTGCCACCCGTTCCATCCGGGAGGCTACGATCCGGTGCCGTAGCTTCCTTGACAGGTCCGGCCGCCATTCGGTATCATTACCGTACCATATCGAATTTCCAATGATGGGAAGAGTAGTTCCGCAGCCTCCGCTCTCAGAGAGCCGGGCTCGACGGTGCAAGCCGGCCGGAGGAGCGGGATGAAGATGGCCCCGGAGGAATCCGCTCCGATCGCTCCGCCTAGCCGGCGGAAGCGCCAGGCGCGGACGTCAGGCCGACGTTACCGGTCCCCGTCGCCTCCAGCTCGGAGGCGGCGCACGAAGCCTTCCCCGCAGCCGGCATCCGGCCCCGCGGCGAAGGGAATTTGGGTGGTACCACGAAGCGCTCCCGCTCTCGTCCCATGGCGGACGGGGGCTTTTTGTTTTTTTTCAAAAGAAAATCCGGAGGGATCCCCATGTCCAGCGAGACCAAATCGTTCTATATCACGACTCCGATCTACTATCCGAGCGGCAAGCTGCATATCGGCCACGCCTACTGCACGCTGGCCGGCGACGCGATGGCGCGCTACAAGCGCGCGCGCGGCTACGACGTCTGGTACCTGACCGGCACTGACGAGCATGGCCAAAAGATCGAGCGCTCCGCCAAGGAAGAAGGCCTCACGCCGATCCAGTTCCTCGACCGCAACGTCTCGGAGATTCAAAAGCTGTGGGCGAAGCTCGAGATCAGCCACGACGACTTCATCCGCACAACGGAGGAGCGCCACAAGCTGTCCGCGCAGAAGATCTTCAAGCAGCTGCTGGATCAGGGCGACATTTACAAAGGAACATACGAGGGCTGGTACTGCACGCCATGCGAGTCGTTCTTCACGGAGCGCCAGCTCGAGAACGGCAACTGTCCCGACTGCGGCCGCCCGGTCGAACTGGTCAAGGAGGAGAGCTATTTCTTCCGCATGAGCAAGTACGCCGACCGGCTGCTGAGCTACTATGAGGAGCATCCGGAATTCATCCAGCCGGAGTCGCGCAAAAACGAGATGATCAACAACTTCATCAAGCCGGGGCTCGAGGATCTGGCCGTATCGCGCGCGACGTTCGACTGGGGCATCCAGGTGCCGAACGACCCGGAGCATGTCATCTATGTATGGATCGACGCGCTCTCCAACTACATCACCGCGCTCGGCTACGGCTCGGACGACGAGTCGGCCTACCGCAAGTTCTGGCCGGCGGACGTGCATCTCGTCGGCAAGGAGATCGTGCGCTTCCATACGATCTATTGGCCGATCATGCTGATGGCGCTCGACCTGCCGCTGCCCAAAAAGGTGTTCGGCCACGGCTGGTGGCTCGTCAAGGAAGGCAAGATGTCCAAGTCCAAAGGCAATGTCATCGACCCGGTCGTGCTGCTTGACCGCTACGGACTGGACGCGCTGCGCTACTTCCTGCTGCGCGAGGTGCCGTTCGGCTCGGACGGCACGTTCACGCCGGAAGGCTTCGTCGAGCGGCTGAACTTCGATCTCGCCAACGACCTCGGCAATCTGCTGAACCGGACGGTCGCGATGATCGACAAATACTTCGGCGGCGAGATTCCGGCCTATGCCGGCAAGGTCACGCCGTTCGACGAGGCGCTGGAGAAGCAGGCGGCCGATTCCATCGCCGCCGTCGAGGAAGCGATGGAGTCGATGCAGTTCTCCGTCGCGCTCTCGGCCATCTGGCAGCTCGTCAGCCGCACGAACAAATACATCGACGAGACGCAGCCGTGGGTGCTCGCCAAGGACGAGGCGCGCCGCGCCGAGCTCGCCTCCGCGATGCATCATCTGGCCGAGTCGCTGCGCATCGTCTCCGTGCTGCTGACGCCGTTCATGTCCCGCGCGCCGAGGGAGATCCGCGTCCAGCTCGGCGTCGAGGAAGGCCCGCTCGCCTCATGGGACAGCGCGCGCGAGTTCGGCTCCCTGCCGGGCGGCACGCGCGTCGCCAAGGGCAGCCCGCTGTTCCCGCGCCTCGACGCCGAGGAAGAGATCGCCTACATCGTGAGCGCGATCTCCGGCGGCTCCAAACCGGCCGAGGCTCCAGCAGCCGAAGCCGCGGCATCGGCCGCGGCGCTGCCTGCGGCCGCCGAGCCGGTGGAGGCGCCGGAGCTCAAGGAGGAGATCGGCATCGACGACTTCGCCAAGGTGGAGCTGCGCGTCGCCCAGGTCATCGCCGCCGAGCCGGTGCCGAAGGCCGACAAGCTGCTCAAGCTGCAGCTCGACCTCGGCTTCGAGCAGCGTCAGGTCGTCTCCGGCATCGCCAAGTTCTACAAGCCGGAGGAGCTCGTCGGGCGCAAAGTCATCTGCGTGACGAACCTCAAGCCGGTCAAGCTTAGAGGAGAGCTTTCGCGCGGCATGATTTTGGCCGCTTCGCAGGGCGATCAGCTGACGCTGGCGACGGTGCCGGACTCGATGCCGAACGGCGCGGTCGTGAAGTAAGGCCAGGCTTCCACTCGCATCACCGAAAGGGGAATCGCCCCAGCCATGTCCAGCATCAATATCGGCCTGGCGTTCATCGGCGGGATCGCATCGTTCATCTCGCCGTGCTGCCTGCCGCTCTATCCTTCGTATCTTTCCTATATTACGGGCATCTCGGTCGCCGATCTGAAAAGCGAAAAGCCGGGAGCGGAAGTGCGGCGGCGGACAATGACCCACACGCTGTTCTTCATTCTCGGCTTCTCGGTCGTCTACTACACGCTCGGCTACAGCACGAACAAGTTCGCGGAGCTGTTCTCCGATTATCAGGATTTGATCCGCATGCTGTCGGCGATCCTCATCATGCTGATGGGATTGTTCCTGCTCGGCCTGTTCCAGCCGCGAGCGCTCATGCGGGATTTCAAGCTGCCGGTCAAGAGAGGCTCGGGCTATCTCGGCTCCTTTATTTTCGGCATCGGCTTCTCGGCGGGCTGGTCGCCCTGCATCGGACCGATCCTGGCGGGCATCCTGGCGCTCGCCGCGTCGGATCCCGGCACCTGGTTCAGCCTGACGACCGCCTACGCGCTCGGCTTCGCCATTCCGTTTTTCCTGCTGGCGTTCTTCATCGGCTCCGCCCGCTGGATCCTCAAGTATTCGTCGCTGCTGATGAAGCTCGGCGGCGGGCTGATGCTCGTCATGGGGGTGCTGCTGTTCACCGACCGCATGTACATCATTACGGTCTATCTGAACAGCATCACGCCGGACTGGCTCAAGTTCTAGAACATCGCTGCCTCAGGTGAAGTAATCGATCGTCGCCTGGGGGAAGCGGTCAAAGATGCGCTCCGAGATGAACATCCGGAGCGCATCTGCCTGTTCATCGGGATAAACGTACTTGCCCTGTCCCCAGCGGCCCCATTTGTACTTGCGCTTTTCGATGTCCATCTCAAGCTTCGTCTTCGGGTAGCGCTTTTCAATCGTATTTTTTGCCGTTTTCGTAAAGCGGTGCTGAATCAGCTCGAACGTCAGATCGGGCACTCCAGACGGCAGCGCCTTGGCGAGCCTGTCCAGCAGCTCGGCATAGCCTTCCTCCCAGCCGTCATGCCAGATGATCGGCGCGATCAGGAAGCCGATCGGATAGCCGGCGCGGGCGACCTTCCCGGCCGCTTCGATCCGCTGCTCGAAGCTGGAGGTCGCCGGCTCGAAGTTCTTGATGACATAGCGGGCGTTGACGCTGAAGCGGATGCGCGTATGGCCGTTATGCCGCAGTCCGAGCAGAGAGTCGACATGGTGGAACTTGGTGACGAATCGCAGCCGCCCGAGCTCCTGGTCCGCCATGAACTCGATCAGCTCGGCGAGCGAGCCGCTGATCGGCTCGAGTCCGACCGGATCGGACGTGCAGGCCGCCTCGAAACGGGTGATCTGCGGCGCCCGCTCCGCGATATAGCCGCGCGCCGCGTCCATGATCTCCTCGGTATTGACGTAGACGCGCACATACGGCTTGGCGCCGAGCGTCGTCTGCAGGTAGCAGTAATGGCAATGGGCCATGCAGCCGGTGGCGATCGGAATGGCATATTCGGCGGACGGCTTCGACGTATCGAACTTCAGCGTCTTGCGCAGGCCGACGACAAGCGTGCGCTTGGCGATCCGGTATTTCTCCAGCTCCGACTCGCCGGGCAGATCGGTGATCCGGTTGTGCGAGGTCGTCATGCGGACGGGCAGTCCTTGCTGGACCGCCCATTCGTAGATCCGTTTGCCCTTCGGATAGCTCAGCGCATCCGGCTCAAAATAGACCAGCTCCGGTACGAACGATTCGAGCCTAGCGGGGGGTCTTTCCATCGTGGTGCTCAAGGTCGGCGGCCTCCTTGCTCGATCGGGATGGGAGAACGGAAAACAAGCTTATTTTGACCGCTGCGGAGCGCCGGCAATCCGGTACATTCAGGAGAGGGGCAAGTTGCGAGGGCGATTCTTTACGTTGTATGATACTAAGGAGCATGGCAGTCACCCTGCGCAGGTGTACGGCCGGTTAGGAGGGGTCGCATGCCTACACCGAGCATGGAGGATTATTTGGAACGGATCTACAAGCTGATCGAGGAGAAAGGGTACGCCCGCGTCTCCGACATCGCGGAGGGGCTGGAGGTCCATCCCTCGTCCGTCACCAAGATGATCCAGAAGCTGGACAAAGACCAATACCTCATTTATGAGAAGTATCGGGGACTCGTTTTGACCAGCAAAGGCAAAAAAATGGGCAAGCGCCTTGTCGAGCGCCATCATCTGCTCGAGGAGTTCCTGGAGCTGATCGGGGTGCAGGAGGAGAACATCTATCGCGACGTCGAAGGGATCGAGCATCATCTGAGCTGGGATTCGATCACCTGCATCGAGACGCTCGTCGAATATTTCCGCCGCGACAGCGAGCGGCTCGAATCGCTCCGCGGACTGCGCGGCGAGCTTGAAGCGGATAGCTGAGCCGGGCTGTGGAGCCGGAGAGCGGGAGGAAGCGCCTGTCGGCAGGCACTTCCTCCTGTTTTTACGGGACAGCCGCCGCTTCCCTGCCAAAAAAAGAAGCGCCCCGACTGGGGCGCTTCTTTTTTGTTTCCCGTGCCATTCGGCATCAGTGATATTTGGGCATGCCGTCCTCGTCCTTGCCGCCTTCGATGACGCGGAACGGGGAAGCCTTGCGCGAACGCGGCTTGGCCGCGGCAGCCTGGCGAGGCTTGCCGGCGGAAGAAGCAGCGGCCGCGCGGCCTGGCTTGACGCGGGGCCGCGCGGCGCGGCTCGCCCGCCCGGCTGGGCTCAGCCGGTACAGGCCGAAGATCAGCGCCAGCACGACAAGCGGCAGCAGGGCGGTAAAGTTGCGGCTCAACACCATTTGAACCAGGCCGATGAGGGCTAGGAAAGCCAGCACGGCCATCCAGATCGTCGCCGTTCTACGCTTCACGTTCATTCCGCCTTTCGCGATAGGGTGGATATTATACGGCTGCGCCGGCCGGCTGGGGCTCGTTGACCTGCTGCTCAAGCTCGCGCATCCGCTTGAACGAAGCGATGGAGACCGCCACCTGGTCGTCGGTCGGCTCCTTGGTCGTCAGCAGCTGCAGCCAGAGGCCCGGATAGCCGAGGAAGCGGAGCACCGGCACCTCGCGCAGCGAGTTGGTGAAGCGCAGCACCTCGTAGGAGACGCCGAGCACGACCGGGAGCAGCAGCAGCCGGATGTAGACCCGCTCCCATAGCGTATCCCAAGTGAAGAAAGAATAGACGATGACGCCGACGAGCACCGAGAAAATGATGAAGCTGCTGCCGCAGCGGTAATGGAGACGCGTGCGGCGCTGCACGTTCTCGACGGTGAGCTCGTCTCCGTGCTCGTAGGCGGTGATGACCTTATGCTCGGCGCCATGGTATTGGAACAGCCGCTTGATCATCGGCGTGAGCGAGAGCAAGTACAGATAAGCGAGCAGGAACAGGATCTTGATCGCGCCCTCGAGCAGGTTGTGGATGACGATGTTCCCGAACCGGCCTTGAAAAAGCAGGTCCTCGACGATCGCCGGCACGGCAGTGAACACGACCTTGCCGAGGATGAAGCTGATGACGCCGGCGACGGCGACGCCGAACACCATGGCGAGGCTCCAGCCTTCCTTCTTTTCCGGCTTGGGCTTGGAGGAATCGGCAGCGGACGCCTCGTCCTTTTCCTCGTTGTCCTCGGCATAGGCTTCCATCGAGAAGTTCAGATGCTGCGAGCCTCTCGCGCTTGACTCGAGGATGCCGATGACGCCGCGCACGAACGGCACTTTCTTGAGCGGCTGATACCACGGCTTCTTGCGGCTGGCGGGCACTTCATAGTAGGCGATCTCGTCATTCTTGCGCCGGACGGCGGTGACGTTGACGTTGCGTCCGCCGAACATGACGCCCTCGATCACCGCTTGTCCGCCGTAGATGGATGTAGTTGGTTCTGGCAACGAAGCTCACCTTCCTCTAGGTCTCGGACGGCCGCGAAGGCCGCCTGCTTGGCATGCTTCTATTGTACTTGATGGCACCAGCCATTGCCAGCGTGCGATCGCCTCGGCGGCCGCGGTAATCCTGGCGGCATTGGCGCATACTACCTGCGACAACGGTCTAACAAGGAGGAATTATCGACATGAGCGCATCCGCCGCTTCCCGCGAGGCCTCGTCGGCATCGCGCCGCTCCCGCCGCTCCCGCCGCGTCACGAACCCATGGTCGTACTGCGCTTCGCTCGGGTTTTGGGCCGGCCTGTTCTGGGGGACGATCCGCTGGCTGCTTTATACCTTCAAGTTCACCTCCGTGCTGCCGGCCTTTTTGGCCGATCCGTTCTTCCGCCGCTCGTTCCTCGTCACCGGCTGGGGACATGGGACGGGCATCGCGGCGTTCATCGTGTTCTCGATCGTCGCGGCTTATTTGTACAAGCTGCTGCTCGGGCGCTTCCGGGGGCCGTGGGCGGGGTTTTTCTACGGACTGCTCTGGTGGACGCTGCTCTTCCTCGCGTTCGGCCCGTTGCTCGGCATGATGGAGCCGGTCACCCGGATCGGCTGGAATTCCATCTTCACGGAGATCAGCCTGTTCATCGTCTGGGGCATGTTCATCGGCTATTCGATCGCATTTGAATTCAACGACGAAGCCTCCCGCGAGCCTCGCAAGGAGCCGTGAGGCCCTTCTCAACCGCTGCCCGGTTGTGGTAGAATGGCAAGTAGCCTTTTTTTCAACGTCTGGGCATGGGAGGCGCGGAATGATCCGTATTCTCGTATTGAATGGTCCGAACCTCAATATGCTTGGCGTTCGGGAGCCGGGCATCTATGGCTCGGCAACCCTCCAGGACATCGAAGCGATGCTCCGCGGCATCGCCGAGACCGCAGGCGCGGAGCTGGAGTTCCGCCAGTCCAACCATGAGGGCGAGCTGATCGACCTGATCCATGCCGCCCATGGATCGGCCGACGGCATCCTCCTCAATCCCGGAGCGCTCACGCATTACAGCTACGCGCTGCGGGACGCGCTGGGCTCGGTGTCGGTGCCGGCGGTGGAGGTCCATCTGTCGAACATCCACAAGCGGGAAGCGTTCCGGCATGTCTCGGTGACGGCCGCGGCCGCGATCGGACAGATCGCCGGCTTTGGACCGGCGAGCTACTCGCTCGGTCTGACGGCGCTGCTCGACCATCTGAAGGCCGGAGGACAGTAGGCGAGAAGAGCGATCAATAGCTTGAAGGAGGTGGCCGGCACATGGCGCAACGGCTGGACAAGCTTCGCGAGAAGCTGGCAAGTCAAGGGTTGGAGGCGCTTCTCATCGGCAGCGCATACAATCGGCAATACATAAGCGGATTCACGGGATCGGCCGGCTGGGTGCTCGTCGCCGCGGACCGGGCCTGGTTCCTGACCGATTTCCGGTACACGGAGCAGGCGGCGGAGCAGGTCCACGGCTTCGACATCGTCGAGCACGGTCCGGATCCGATCGCTTCGATCGGCGACCTGCTGCGCGGGGCCGGCTTGTCGAAGCTCGGCTTCGAGGAGAACCATACGACGTACGCCCAGTTCGCCAAATGGAGCAAGACGCTGCAGGGCGTCGAGCTCGTACCCGTTCCCGGCCTCGTCGAGGAGCTGCGGATGATCAAGGACGAGGCGGAGCTGGCGGTCATGCAGGAAGCCGCCGACCTCGCCGATCGCGCCTTTTCCTACATCCAAGGTCTGATCAAGCCCGGCATGAAGGAGTCCGACATCGCGCTCGAGCTTGAGGTGTTCCTGCGCTCCGGCGGCGCGGCCTCGTCCTGCTTCGATACGATCGTCGCCTCCGGCGAGCGTTCGGCGCTGCCTCATGGCGTGGCGAGCGACCGCGTCATCGGCAGCAACGAGTTTGTCAAGCTGGACTTCGGCGCGCTCTACCGCGGCTATTGCTCCGACATCACCCGTACGGTCGCCGTCGGCCAGGTGTCGGACAAGCACCGCGAGATCTACGACATCGTGCTCGAGGCGCAGCTGCATGCGCTGGAGCATATCCGTCCCGGCATGACCGGCAAGCAGGCGGACGCGCTGGCGCGCGACGTCATCGCCAAGCACGGTTACGGAGACCGGTTCGGGCACAGCCTTGGCCACGGCCTCGGCATGGAAGTGCATGAGCAGCCGTCCTTGTCCGTCCGCAGCGACATCGTGCTCGTGCCGGGCATGGTCGTCACCGTCGAGCCGGGCATCTACATTCCGGGCTTCGGGGGCGTGCGGATCGAGGACGACATCGTCCTGACAGATGACGGCATCCGCATCCTGACCTCGTCGACCAAGCAGCTCATCACGCTTTAAAACCCATCTTAGGAGGAATCACCCGTGATTTCAGTGAATGATTTCAAGACCGGCCTTACGATCGAAGTAGATACCGACATCTTCACCGTCATCGAGTTCCAGCACGTTAAGCCGGGCAAAGGCGCGGCGTTCGTCCGCTCCAAGCTGAAGAACCTGCGCAACGGCAACATCGTGGAGAAGACGTTCCGCGCCGGCGAGACGCTCGGCCGCGCCCATGTCGAGAACCGCGAAGTGCAGTACCTGTACAACAGCGGCTCCGAATATACGTTCATGGACAACGAGTCCTTCGACCAGTTCAACCTCGACAAGAAGCAGCTGGAGTGGGAGATCAACTTCCTCAAAGAAAACATGAACGTCAACATCGCCAGCTACAAGGGCGAGATCATCGGCATCACGATGCCGAACAGCGTCGAGCTCAAGGTCGCCGAGACCGAGCCGGGCGTCAAAGGCAACACGGCTCAAGGCGCGACGAAAAACGCGACGCTCGAGACCGGCTACACCGTCCAGGTGCCGCTGTTCATCAACGAAGGCGACCTGCTGCTGATCGATACGCGCGAAGGCCGCTACATCTCCCGCGCCTAGACGCTTGTCCGACCGTGCCGCTCCGCTTTGGCGGAGATCGGTTGTGGGATTTGCAAGGCCGTCCGGCTTGCCGGACGGCTTTTTTGTTATTTTGGCGGCCTCGAGCGGGAGCCTGTTGCGGCCGGTGCGAATGCCAAGCTCCCATGAATTCTCTAGTAGATTCGCACCTCGAAAATTGTCGAATTCGATCGAAAAATCGCAGTCTTGATTTTTGTCAAGTCTAAACTTATGCTTATTTTATAGTAGCAACAGTTGCCGAAATGACTTTTCAGCGCTGAAAGCGCTGTTATTTGCTGTCGCTCCCCGTGGGGGAGCGTGGATTGAAACACCCTTTCTCGCTGTTCGGCGGAAGGCCCGACGGTCGCTCCCCGTGGGGGAGCGTGGATTGAAACGTTCGTGTTTAAGAGTCAAAATAGCTTCAGCTGCTGTCGCTCCCCGTGGGGGAGCGTGGATTGAAACCCCAGGCGAGGCCCTATTCGGAAGTACGGTCGAGGTCGCTCCCCGTGGGGGAGCGTGGATTGAAACTTTTCCCGCCTTGGCGAGGATCGCCATATAGTCGGTCGCTCCCCGTGGGGGAGCGTGGATTGAAACGCCGGCGGGGTTGGAAAGGCGTGAACCATGCTGGTCGCTCCCCGTGGGGGAGCGTGGATTGAAACACCTTGTCCAACTGGCACCGGCGCGGGCGCGACGTCGTCGCTCCCCGTGGGGGAGCGTGGATTGAAACCTCGAATCGAAGGGCTTCACGGTGGTTCGTCACTAGTCGCTCCCCGTGGGGGAGCGTGGATTGAAACGCTCGTTCGGCACGGTCATTCGCGACGTGCTGGAGTCGCTCCCCGTGGGGGAGCGTGGATTGAAACAATAAGACGCATGAGTTGCCGGTAGACCATCGACGTCGCTCCCCGTGGGGGAGCGTGGATTGAAACCAATTCTTTAATAATGGCTTGAATTGCTTTTTCTGTCGCTCCCCGTGGGGGAGCGTGGATTGAAACCCATATATCGGCATATCCACAATGCGCTACTTTAGTCGCTCCCCGTGGGGGAGCGTGGATTGAAACCATTGCCGCTGGATCGACTCCCGCGCCTCCTGCGTCGCTCCCCGTGGGGGAGCGTGGATTGAAACTCATATATGCAAATGATGGAAGCTGTGCATGCAGTCGCTCCCCGCAGGGGAGCGTGGATTGAAACGCAAAAGCCGCAATCGTATGAAGCCTGCGAACGTCGTCGCTCCCCGCAGGGGAGAGTGGATTGAAACCATTCGCAGATACCGATAATTCTCATTCTCGACTCGTCGCTCCCCGCAGGGGAGCGTGGATTGAAACCGCAGCGGGAAATTGGCAAAGACCTGCGATCCGTGTCGCTCCCCGCAGGGGAGCGTGGATTGAAACACCGAGCCAGAGCCGCGAAAAGGAGAAGAGGGCGTCGCTCCCGCAGGGGAGCGTGGATTGAAACTGCTACTTGCCGGCCATCGTCGACTGGCCGTTATGTCGCTCCCCGCAGGGGAGCGTGGATTGAAACTGGAGGACGCCTGCGATTTTCCCGAGGTCTTGGAGTCGCTCCCCGCAGGGGAGCGTGGATTGAAACCTGATCTGGGCGATCAACTGGGTGGTGCGTCGTATGTCGCTCCCCGCAGGGGAGCGTGGATTGAAACACGGACACACCCAGCGCCTGCAGCACGTCCGCGACGTCGCTCCCCGCAGGGGAGCGTAGATTGAAACACCCCTTGACTACCACTACCACGACGCAAAAAGCGTCGCTCCCCGTGGGGGAGCGTGGATTGAAACGGAAGCTAACATATCACCGAACACCCGTTCGTGAGTCGCTCCCCGTGGGGGAGCGTGGATTGAAACGACTGACGCACGGCCTGCGGACGTTCGCGGAACGTCGCTCCCCGTGGGGGAGCGTGGATTGAAACTCTCCACAAAAGCCTCTATCATAATAAACAAGGGTCGCTCCCCGTGGGGGAGCGTGGATTGAAACGCCGCCTGGCGAGACGCGACGCCGATGCACAACGATCGTCGCTTCCCGTGGGGGAGCGTGAATTGAAACGTCTGGTTCTTTATATGAGACAACGTCTCAAGATGTCGCTCCCCGTGGGGGAGCGTGGATTGAAACTGGCCGCCATGCTCGTCTTGTTCGGGCGGGGGTGACGGTCGCTCCCCGTGGGGGAGCGTGGATTGAAACTCAGCAAAGAGTCGTGCATTTTGGAAATGAAGCAGATGTCGCTCCCCGCAGGGGAGCGTGGATTGAAACTCCACGGCCTCGAGATCCAACGGGATACCGGCCGTCGTTCCCCGCCGGGGAGCATGATTTGAAACATCTACTCTGCAATGCGGGAGTGTGCTATAATCGATACTTGATTGCAACAGCTATAGGTGGGGAGTGAGACAGCGGTGTCGTTGATCGTAATGAAGTTCGGCGGCAGTTCGGTCGGCACGACGGAACGCATGCAGCGAGTAGCACAACGGATCGTGGAGAACAGGGATGCGGGCCATAAGGTCGTCGTGGTCGTATCGGCGATGGGAGATACGACGGACGATCTGATCGACCAGTCCAAACGGCTGAATCCGAATCCGCCGGCACGGGAGATGGACATGCTGCTGACGACGGGAGAGCAGATTTCGGTCGCTCTGCTGTCGATGACGATACATGCGATGGGCCGCAAGGCCGTATCGATGACGGGCTGGCAGGCAGGCATCCGCACGGAGCCGTTGCACGGCAAGGCGCGCATCACGGACATCCAGCCCGACCGCATCCACGCGGCGCTGGAGGAAGGCGGTATTGTGATCGTCGCGGGCTTCCAAGGAATGACGGAGCAAGGCGAGATCACGACGCTTGGACGAGGCGGATCCGACACGACGGCGGTCGCGCTCGCGGCGGCGATCGAGGCGGATGTGTGCGAGATCTTCACTGACGTGGACGGCATCTACTCAACCGATCCGCGCGTCGTCAAGAACGCGCGCAAGCTGCCGGAGATCTCGTACGACGAGATGCTGGAGCTGGCGCATCTAGGCGCAGCCGTGCTTCATCCGCGCGCGGTGGAGTACGCCAAGCACAACAACGTCAAGCTGGTCGTTCGCTCCAGCTTCACGCACAACGAAGGAACGACGGTCAAGGAGGAAGCGGTCATGGAACAAGGAATCGTAGTACGCGGAATCGCATTCGACAAGGATGTCGCTCGCATCAGCATTCTGGGCGTCGAGGACGTGCCGGGCGTGCTCGCCGGCGTCTTCGGCGCGCTGGCGGACGGCGGCATCGACGTCGACATGATCGTGCAGAGCGGCGTGCAGGACGGCAAGGCCGACTTCAGCTTCACCGTAGCCGGCGGCGACGCCGAGCAGGCGGTGTCGATCATCGCCGGCATCCGCTCGGAAGTTCCTTACCGCGAGACGACCTCCGAGACGGGCCTCGTCAAGGTGTCGATCGTCGGAGCGGGCATGGTCAGCAACCCGGGCGTCGCGGCCCGCATGTTCCGCGCCATCTCCGATCTCGGCGTCAGCATCAAGATGGTTAGCACGTCGGAAATCAAGACCTCCTGCGTCATCGCGGCCGAGCCGCTGCAGGACGTCGTGCGCGCTTTGCACACGACGTACGGCCTCGACACGGCGGAGCAGGTGTTCGTCGGCGGACCTTCGGAACGCCGCTAGAGCGGCGGAGCATCTTGGTAAGCGGGCAGTAGGCCCGCCGCTAAGGCGGCGGAGCAACTTGGTAAGCGGGCAGTAGGCCCGCCGCCAGGGCGGCGGAGCGTCTTGGCCGACATGCTGCTTGATTGCTGCTGCTATTGTTCAAGGATTGATTATTGGAAAAGTCCAGCCTCTCCCCAGAGGCTGGACTTTTTTGCGAAATAGGGGGAAGTCGAGCGGCTCGCAACGGACGCATCCGATCAGGTGAACGTTTCTTTACCTGCATATACCCGCATGTTCAGGAGCGATTGGCGAACGGTAGGGTCTTGGATTGAAACTCGGTTTCCGCTGACGCTCGTCGCCTCCTTTGACGTCGCTCCCCGCAGGGGAGCGTGGGTGAACGCTCTTCCTCGTATACCTCTTCGACCGTAACGACGTCCCATGCGCTTAGAAGGCTGTTTTCGCCATCCTCCTGACAAGCAATGACGAATCAGCTGCTTAGAAGAGCGAGTTGACCCTATAAATGGCGTCTGACCGCTGCTGATCTGGATCTAAGCTCCTCACGAATCGCAAGATTTTCCTGGCAGCCGAAATATGCCTTCTAACGAGCTGAATCGTCGTTGCCTCGCCGTCCCCCCTGAAAAGGAACACCGTACGCCTACGGCCTATCAACATGTCAAGCCGCGATGCCATACAGCCCCATCGTTAGAGCCCCGCCATACGTCCGAACTATATCAACGCGCATGCGTCATCCTCAGTCGCCTCGAAACAGCTCTCCTGCCTCAATGCCCCGTCAACCGCGCCTGTCCCGCTTGCCTCGAGTCCGCGCGCTGTCCCGCCTGTCCCGCTTGCCTCAAGTCCGCGTGCTGTCCCGCTTGCCCCGCCTCGGCGCGCTGACCAGCCTTGCACCTTTCAAGCTCGCCCTCGCCGCCTTCAAGCTCCTTCGCTTGATGCGGGACGGGCCATAATTCCGCCATCCGGCTCATAGACTGGACCAAGCCGTTACATCAATCTAGCGGGTCGAAAGGGGGAACGGACTCATGTTGAACAAAGCTGTCGCCGCGATGGCATCCTTGCGCCTCGTCTCGGGCTCGATCGAGATCATGGCGGCGCTGCTCATGCTGCGCCTCAACCAGGTGGACAAGGCGCTCGCGGTCAACTCCGCGCTGGCGCTCGTCGGTCCGATCGTGCTGCTGACGACGACGGCGATCGGCCTCATCGGCCTGTCCGACAAGCTGTCGCCGTCGCGGATGCTGTGGATCGGGACAGGCGTCGCCTGCCTACTGATCGGCGTGCTCAAAAAATAGAGCCGCCGCTAGATTCGAAGGCATATTGCGGACAGGCGGGCATACATTTAATCATGCGGAAAGAGCCAAGCCCGGCTTGGACCCGGACGAATCCAGGGGAGGTGAAAGGATATGCTGACAGCCATCGGACATCTGCTGCCGCCGGAGCTGAAGGAGCGCATCGGAACGCTGCCCGAGGCGGTGCTGGACCAGCTGGAAGAAGTGCGGATCCGCGAGGACAGGCCGCTCGAGCTTGTCGCCGGCGGCCGCTCCGGCTTTCTTGGACGCGGCGGCGGCTGGACGGACGTTCCGCTGGAGGCGTTCCGGCCCGACGCGGCCTGCTGCCGCAAGCTGCTCGGCCAGCTGACCAACCACTCTCTCTATGCGATGGAGGAGGAGCTTCGCAAGGGCTACATCACGGTCGCCGGCGGCCATCGGGTCGGGCTGGCCGGCCGGACGGTGCTGGAGGGCGGAGAAGTGAAGGCGATCCGCGACATCGGCGCGTTCAACCTGCGGATCGCCCGCGAGACGGTCGGATCGGCCGAGCCGCTGGCGGAAAGCCTCGTCGACGCCGCGCGCCGCTCGCTGCACTCGACGCTGCTGATCGGGCCGCCGCGCACGGGCAAGACGACGCTGCTGCGCGATCTCGTGCGGATGGCGAGCGCCGGCAGCTGGCCGGGCGCGAGCCTGGCAGGCTGGCCGGGGAGAAGGGTTGCCGTCGTGGACGAGCGCTCCGAGATCGCGGCCTCGGTGCGGGGCATTCCTTCCTTCGACGTCGGTCCGCGCACCGACGTGATGGACGCCTGCCCGAAAGCTCAAGGCATGATGATGATGCTCCGCTCGATGTCGCCGGAGATTATCGCAGCGGACGAGATCGGCCGTCCGGAAGACGCGGCGGCGCTGCGGGAAGCGGCGCATGCCGGCGTAGCGGTGCTCGCCACCGCCCACGCCTCGAGTCTGGAAGAGGCGAGAGGCCGGCCGATCCTGCGCGAGCTGCTGGACGAAGGAGCGTTCGCCCGCGTCGTCGCGCTGAGCCGGGATCGGACCGGGTTCCGCATGCGGACGCATCGCTTGCCGGCAGCGGGAACGGCCTCGGATCCTGGCGCAGCGGCCGTGCTTGCCGGACCGCTGCTGCGGGGAGCGCCGACGGCCCGGGAGCCGACAGCGACGGGCAAAGGAGGGCGGAGCGGTGATTAAGGCGGCGGGCGCGGTGCTGGTGCTGATCGCCGGCACGCTCATCGGGTTTTTGCAGGCGGCGCGCTTCGCCCGCCGTCCGAAGCAGCTGCGCGAGCTGGCGCACGGGCTGCAGCGGCTCGAGACGGAGATCGGCTACGGCTACACGCCGCTGCCCGAGGCGCTGCGCCGAGTCGCGGCGCAGACGAGCGAGCCGCTCGCCTCGATGCTGCTGTCTCCGGCCGACGACATCGAGAGCGGACGCAGCGCCGATTTCCAAGCCGGCTGGGAAGCCTCGATCCAAGCCTACGGGCCGAGAACGGCGCTGAAGGCGCCTGAGCTCGCCTCGCTCCGCCGGCTCGGCTCGATCCTCGGCATGAGCGATCGGGAGGACCAGCTCAAGCATCTGAAGCTGGCGCAGCAGCAGCTGCTCGCCGAGGAAAGCGGCGCCCGGGACGACCAGGCGCGGTACGAGAAGCTGTCCCGCGCGCTCGGCATCCTCCTTGCCGCGCTGGTCGTCATACTGATCGTTTAGGGGTGCCGATGACATGACAATGGATATAAGCGCCATCTTCCAGATCGCCGGCATCGGCATCATCGTAGCCATGATCCACACGGTGCTGAAGCAGATGGGCAAGGAAGACATGGCGCACTGGGTAACGCTGATCGGATTCGTCGTCGTGCTCTTCATGGTCGTGCGCATGCTGAACGACCTGTTCCAGGAGATCAAGACGATCTTCCTGTTCCAGTAGCGGCGGCGGGACGGGAGACGCTTATGGAAATGGTACACATTGCAGGCATCGGGCTGCTCGCCGCGATCCTGGTGCTCGTCCTCAAGGAGCAGAAGCCGCTCTTCGCGTTCCTGCTCGCGATGTTCGCCGGCATCTTCATCTTCCTGCTCATGATCGGCCGCATCGAGGCGGTCATCGGCACGATGCAGCAGCTGGCGGAGCGCTCGGGCATCCCTTCGGTCTACCTCAAGACGATCCTGAAGATGATCGGCATCGCCTATATCGCGGAGTTCGCCGCCCAGATCATCCGGGATGCCGGAGCGGAAGGCGTGGCGTCCAAGGTCGAGTTCGCCGGCAAGGTGCTGATTCTCGTGCTCGCGGTGCCGATCATCAACGTCATCGTCGAGACGGTCGTCGGCCTGCTGCCGGCCGGGGGGTGAGAAGGATGCGGTTCAAGCTGGCGCTGCTGTGGCTGCTGCTCGCCGCATGGGGTCTCGGCCTCGCGCCCGCCGCTTCGGCGCAGCCTCCGGACGGCGGAGACGGCAGCCGAACGGCGGCCGGCATCACGGAGGAGCTGGCGCGCGAGCAGGCGCAGAGCTACGGCACCGATGCGGTCGAGTCGTACTGGGACGATCTCGTCCGGCAGTACGGTGGCTATTTTCCGGAAGGCACGATGCCGAGCTTCCTCGAGATGGTCGCGCCGGGCGGACAAGGGCTGAAGGCGTCGGACGTGCTCAAGGGCCTGCTCGCGATGCTGACGCATGAGGTGCTCTACAACGGCAAGCTGCTCGTCTCGATCGTGCTGCTCGCGGTGTTCAGCTCGATCCTGCAGACGCTGCAGTCGGCGTTCGAGCGGCAGACGGTCAGCCAGGTCGCCTACGCGGTCGCCTACATGGTGCTGATCGTGCTGGCGGTGAACAGCTTCCACGTCGCCATCGGCTACGCCAAGGACGCGATCGAGACGATGATCCAGTTCATGATGGCGATGGTGCCGCTGCTCATGACGCTGATCGCCAGCTCCGGAGGCATCGCCACCGTGACGCTGCTGCATCCGGTCATCATCTTCATGGTCCATCTGGTCGGCACGCTCATCTACACGGTCGTCTTTCCGCTCCTGTTCTTCTCGGCCGTCCTCCACATCGCCAGCGCGATGTCGGACCGCTTCAAGGTGACACAGCTGGCGAACATGCTGCGCACGATCGGAGCGGGGCTGCTCGGAGTCATGCTGACCGTCTTTCTCGGCGTCGTCTCGATCCAGGGGGCGACCGGCTCGATGACCGACGGAGTGACGCTGCGGACGGCGAAGTTCATCAGCGGCAGCTTCGTCCCGGTCGTCGGCAAGACGTTCTCCGACGCGGCCGACACGGTCATCTCGGCGTCGATGCTGGCGAAAAACGCGGTCGGGCTCGCAGGCGTCATCATCCTGCTGTTCATCAGCGCCTTCCCGGCGATCAAGATCCTCGTGCTCGCCGTCATCTACAACGCCTGCGGAGCGGTGCTCCAGCCGCTCGGAGCGAGCCCGATCACGACCTGCCTGAGCACGATCGGCAAGACGATGCTCTATGTGTTCGGCGCGCTGGCGGCGGTGAGCCTGATGTTCTTCCTCGCGGTCACGATCCTGCTCACCGCCGGCAACGCCGCGATCATGATGCGATGAGGCGGAACCGCGGCGAGAGGAGAGGAGGAGGAGCGGCATGCTGGACTGGCTGAGCTCCTGGCTGAAAGACGTCGTCGCAGTCGTCCTGCTGGCTGCCCTCGTCGACCTGCTGCTGCCGAACCAGCGGATGCAGCGCTATGCGCGGCTCGTCACCGGCCTGATCGTGCTGCTCGTCATCCTGACGCCGCTGCTGCGCCTCGTGCAGGGCGATTTCCAGACCCGGCTCGAGACCGGCTACCGCGAATGGAACCGCGAGCTGGAGCGCTCCCAGGTGAAGATGCCTTCGCTGGACGAGATTCT
This sequence comes from Paenibacillus sp. B01, assembly GCF_009649995.1. Taxonomy (NCBI): domain Bacteria; kingdom Bacillati; phylum Bacillota; class Bacilli; order Caryophanales; family Paenibacillaceae; genus Paenibacillus; species Paenibacillus sp. B01. The sequence goes on from NZ_CP045802.1 coordinate 2,520,861, forward strand.
GCGGCAAGCCGAGATCGCAGCCGGCCGCTCCGGCGAGCAGGCGGTCGCTTTGGCCCGGACCCAGCTTGAGATGGGCATTCGGGAAGCGGTCGAGCGGGAGACGGGGGCGGCGGTCAAGGAAGTCGCGGCCGCCGTCGCCTGGGACGGGCAAGGCGGCGGGGAGATCCGCAGCGTGAACGTGCGGCTGGCGGCTGCGCCGAGCGGCGAGGTCCTGCCGGCAGAAGCGGCCGCGGCAGACGATGCCTCCGCCGGAGAAGCTTCGATCGAGCCGGTGAAGCCGGTCGAGCCGGTCGAGGTGCGCTTGTCGGAGCCGGAGGCGCAGGAGGCGATGGCCGGCATGGGGGAGGCCTCGCCGAGAAAGGCGGACGCGCGGCTGGAGAGCCGGATCCGCCAGATCGTGAGCGGGTCCTGGCCGATCGGAGCGGCGCAGGTGAGCGTAGAGCTGGAGCCGGCGGACGGCAGCTGAAGGGAGGGGAGGCCTTTTGGCCAATTGGTGGGAAAAGCTGCGGCAGGCGGCTGCCGGAGGAGCCGAAGGGCCGAGCCGCATCAAGTCGCTGCGCTGGCTGCTCGTGCTCGGGGGGATCGGCGTGCTGCTCATTCTGGCCGGCAACGTCCTGAACTTCCGGGATGTCGGCACGCTGCCGAGCGGCGACGCGGCCCCGCCGCCGGCAGCGGAGGATCAGGCGGCGCTCGGCGGCCGCGTGCAGTCGCCGGGCACGGACTTCGGCGGCATCGAGGCGCCGCTGGAAGCGCGGCTCAAGGATATTCTGGAGAAGATCGTCGGCGTCGGCGAGGTCGACGTGCTGGTCACGGTCGACTCTACCGAGGAGAACGTCTGGGGCAAGGACGACAATACGTCGCAGCAGGTGACGGACGAGACCGACAAGTCAGGCGGAAAGCGTCATGTGACGCAGATGACGAGCAGCGGCAAGATCGTCATGTACGAGGTGTCCGGCGAGCAGAAGCCGGTCGTCACCAAGATCGTCAAGCCGAAGGTCCGGGGGGTGCTGGTCGTCGCGAACGGGGCGGAGAACGCCACCGTCAGGAGGATCATCGCCGAGGCGGTCGAGCGCGGCATGGACGTGCCGCTCTCGGCGATCTCGATCGTGCCTCGCAAGACGGGCTGAAGCGGGGCGGCGGCAAGCGCAAGCGAGCGGGAAAAGCGGTAAACCAATCCAAGGAGGGATATGAACGATGAATTCCAAACGTCAAACGATCTGGCTGGTGTCGATGCTTAGCCTGATGGTCGTGCTGTCCGCTTATTATCTGTTCACGGAGGATGCGGGTACGAAAGGCTTGGCCGATACGGCCCAGACGCAGGCGGGAGCGGCCGAGGTGTCGCAGACGGACGGCATCGAAGTGCAGCAGGTGACGGGCGACGGCGCGCTGGACGCTGAAGCGGCCGCGGAAGCGGCGGAGACGGCGGAGTCGGCGGAGTCGGCAGAGCCAGGCAAGGACGCGGCGGGCGCAGACAAGGAGACCGCTGCGGACGGCGGGCTGTCGCCGGAGGATCAGGCGGTGCTGCAGCAGTATGAGTCGAGCGGCTCCTCCAGCCAGTTCACGGAGCTCGGCCTCCGCTCGCAGGAGCGGGTCAACGCGGAATACGACAAGATCATGCAGAAGATTTCCGACGTCAAGAGCGACAGCGAGACGTCCGCCAAGGCCGTCACGGAGCTGGAGGGCTTCGAGGAGCGCCAGAGCAAGCTGACGGAGCTGCGCGGCCAGCTGGAGAAGGAGTTCAAGAACGTCGTCATCGACGAGAACGGCGATGCGGTCAAGGTCGTCGTCCAAAGCCAGAAGCTGGAGCGCAGCCAGGCGGCCGCGATCATCTCTACGGTCAGCGCGGCGCTCGACGTGAACGCGGGCGACGTGCTCGTGCAGTACCTGCCGTAGGCGGCAAACGAGGGGCTTTCCGGGCGATCCGGAAAGCCCCTTTTCGGCTGCTCGCAGGCCGGGCGGCGTCCCGAAGAGGAGGTTCGTTCCCGAGTTTGGCAGAATGACTCGTCCTCGGAGGGGCCATGTGCTATAATACACTACGTCATGGCCCCGGATGCGCTGCAAGGCCCCTGGCCATGGCCGCGCTTGGGCATGAGTGAGTACGCCTTTCAAGCTGCAATCGTCGAAGGAGTGAATCGCATTGTTCAAACTTAATGAAATCAAAGAGCTGATCAAGCTGATCGACCAGACTTCCGTGCACGAGTTCGAGATCGAGAACGAAGGAACGAAGCTTGCGATCCGCAAGCCGGGCAAGGCCGAAACCGTCTTCGTGCAAGGTGCGCCGGCGATCTCTACATATACGGCTCCGGCAGCCGAGCCTGCGGCTTCCGTCGCGGCTGCTGCGCCGGCTTCCGCCGCTCCGGCGGCTTCGGCCGCGCCGAAGGAGAACCTGCACCAGATCGTATCGCCGATGGTCGGCACGTTTTATGCCGCCTCCACGCCGGACAGCCCTCCGTACGTCTCGCCGGGCAGCAAGGTGACGGAGAAGAGCGTCGTCTGCATTCTCGAGGCGATGAAGCTGATGAACGAGCTCGAGGCCGAGGTCCGCGGCGAGATCGTGGAAGTGCTCGTGCAGAACGGCCAGCTGGTGGAGTACGGCCAGCCGCTGTTCACGGTTCGTCCCGAATAAGCATGGTGCGTGAGGAGGAGACAAGCGCGTTGAAATTCCAAAAAATCCTGATCGCCAACCGCGGCGAAATCGCCGTGCGGATCATCCGGGCGTGCCGCGAGCTCGGCATCTCGACCGTCGCCGTCTATTCCGAGGCGGACCGGGACTCGCTGCATGTGCGCCTCGCCGACGAGGCCTACTGCATCGGGCCGACGCTGTCCAAGGACAGCTACCTGAACCTGACGAACATCATGAGCGTGGCGACGCTCACCGAATGCGACGCCATCCATCCGGGCTACGGCTTCCTCGCCGAAAACGCCGACTTCGCGGAGATCTGCGAATCCTGCAACATCACCTTCATCGGACCGTCCCCGTCGGCGATCAGCCGCATGGGCGACAAGGCGATGGCCAAGCAGACGATGAAGGACGCGCGCGTGCCGGTCATTCCCGGCTCCGACGGCATCATCGAGGATCTGGACGAAGCGGTGCGCATCGCGCGAGGCATCGGCTATCCGGTCATCATCAAGGCGACGGCCGGAGGCGGAGGCAAGGGCATCCGCATCGCCGAGAACGAGGAGGCGCTCGTGCAGCAGATCACGACGGCGCAGCAGGAAGCCCAAAAGGCGTTCGGCAACGCCGGCGTCTATCTGGAGAAATACTTGACGGGCATGAAGCATGTCGAGATCCAGATCATGGCCGACCGCCACGGCAACGCCGTGCATCTGTTCGAGCGGGACTGCTCCGTGCAGCGCCGCCGCCAGAAGCTGGTCGAGGAGGCGCCTTGTCCGGTGCTCAGCCCCGAGCTGCGCGAGCGGATGGGCGAGGCGGCGGTTCGCGCCGCGCTGGCCGTCGAGTATTGCGGCGCCGGCACGCTGGAATTCCTGCTCGGTCCCGACGGCCAGTTCTACTTTATGGAGATGAATACCCGGATCCAGGTCGAGCATCCAGTGACGGAGATGATTACCGGCATCGACCTCATCAAGGAAATGATCTCGGTCTGCGAGGGCAATCCGCTGTCCTTCCGCCAGGAGGAGCTGCAGATCGACGGCGTGTCGATCGAATGCCGCATCAATGCCGAGGACTCCGAGCGCAACTTCATGCCGTCGCCCGGCAAGATCGGCTTCTACCTGCCGCCTGGCGGCGTCGGCGTCCGCGTCGACAGCTCGGCTTATCCGGGCTATACGATCTCGCCTCACTACGACTCGATGATCGCCAAGCTGATCGTATGGGCTCCGACCCGCGCCGAAGCGGTGAACCGCATGAAGCGCGCTTTGTCCGAGTTCGCGATCGAGGGCATCAAGACGACGATTCCGTTCCATCTCAAGCTGCTGGAGCATCCGATTTTCCTGGGCGGCCGCTTCGACATCAAGTTCCTCGAGGAGCATGATGTGAACAAGCCTTACGGCGACGAATCCGTGTCGGGCTGATCCGTTTGTCATAAAACTCGCCCAATGTTATAGTATAGGAATATGAAATCGGATGAGCCCCCGGCGTGCATCGGGGGACACCTACTCAACACGGAGGTGCGCCTAAGGATGAGCATCATGGCAGCAGACTACGAAAAGACGGATATCGGCACGATCCAGATCGCGCCGGAAGTCATCGAGGTCATCGCGGGACTGGCGACGATCGAGGTCGGCGGCGTAGCCGGAATGAGCGGAGGGCTGGCCGGCGGCATCGCCGAGCTGCTCGGCCGCAAGAACCTTTCCAAAGGCGTGAAGGTCGAGGTCGGCCATCGCGAGGCGGCCGTCGACGTGTCCATCATCGTCGAATACGGCAACCCGATTCCGGAGATCGCATCCGAAATCCAGCGCAACGTCAAGAAATCGATCGAAATGATGACCGGGCTGATCGTCGTCGAAGTGAACGTACATATCCATGACGTCTACTTCAAGGCCGGCGAGCGCATCGAAGAGGAAGACGCGGCGCTCCGAGTCAAATAAGCCAAACACCATCACCCCCTTGTGATTGGGCTGCCGCTCGGCGCAAGGGGGTTTATTCCGCTTTATGGGAGGTCAACTCGTCTTGAGCCGAATCGTGGACAGATTGCTCTTGTTTTTGTACAGCCTTGCGGCCGGCATCATCGCCATCATCGTCATCATCGCCAGCGCCGGCGGCATTCACCGGGAGGATGCAAGCGCGTTCTTAGCCGAATGGTACGACTCCGGCAGCGCGGTCCATCTGGCCATGCTGATCGGCGCCGTCCTGCTGCTGCTGCTCAGCCTGCGGATGTTCTACGTCGCCGTCCGGGTCAAGGGCGCCGCGTCGTCCTCGATCGACCAGCGCAACGATTTCGGCGATATCCGCATCTCGATGGATACGGTCGAGAGCCTCGTGCTGAAGGCGGCCGGCCGCCAGCGCGGCGTCAAGGATCTGAAGACCCGCATCACCACCGCCGAGGCGGGACTTGATATCGCCGTACGCGCGGTCGTGGACGGCGAGACGTCGATTCCCCAGCTGACGGAGGAGATCCAGCGGGCGGTCAAGGACCACGTGGAAGAGATTACGGGCATTCCCGTCGCGGCCGTGTCGGTGTTCGTCGCCAACGTCATTTCTTCCCCGTCCTTCAAGAGCCGCGTAGAATAGGAGGCCTGCAGCGATGTGGAGAGATTGGTGGGACGGATACGGCGGCAGGATCGTCGGCGTCGGCGCGGCGCTTTTTCTGGCGATCGTTTTCCTCGTATCCGGTTTTTGGGACATGCTCTTCGTCGGCCTGATCTTATGGGTCGGCTATGCGGCTGGCCAGCGCAAGGATACCGGCGGCGAGCCGCTCGTCCCGTGGCGGCGGATCGCCGCTTGGGTCGAGCAGCGCTTCGGGCGGTATCGCTGATTCTGTGGTCTCCTCCGTACTTCGGACCTGCCGCGCGACTCGCGCGGCTGTTCGGAGCAGGGAGGAGATCATAGGTTTTTTTTACGACTAAATCAAGCTAAGCTCAGGAGGCATTATGAAACGAAGGTTGGCGCGTGAGATAGCGGTACAGAGCCTGTACCAAATGGAAATGAACGAGGTGTCGGCGGAAGAGGCGGTAGCGATGCTGCTCGCCGAGGCGCGGGAGGAGAACGAGGCCGGAGCCGGGAAGCTGGATGCCGGCGAGACGGGAGAGTTCGCCAAGGAGCTCGTGCACGGCGTGCTGGAGCGCAAATCGGCCATCGACGAGATGCTGCAGCAGTATTTGACCGGCTGGCAGGTGGACCGCCTGTCCAAGGTGGACCATCAGGTGCTGCGTCTGGCATGCTACGAGCTCGTGTTCCGCACCGACGTTCCGCCCAAGGCGGTCGTGAACGAGGCGATCGAGCTGTCCAAGCGCTTCGGCACGGACGAGTCGGGCAAGTTCGTCAACGGCGTGCTCGGCCGCCTCATCGCCGAGCTGGACAAGCTCAAGGCCAACTGACGCAAGCTCTAGATTCGAGGGGAGAGATCGGGATGAGCGCAAAGGTGATCGACGGCAAGCGCATCGCGCAGGAAATTCGGGAGGAGATCCGTCTGGAGACGGCGCGGCTGAAGGAGCGGGGCATCGTGCCCGGCCTGGCGGTCGTGCTCGTCGGCGGAGACCCGGCATCGGCTGTCTACGTCGGCAGCAAGGAGAAGACATGCAAGGAGATGGGCTTCCACTCCGAAGTCCACCGCCTGCCGGAGGAGACGACGGAGGAGCAGCTGCTGGCGCTCGTCTCCGATCTGAACCGGAACGAAGCGGTGCACGGCATCCTCGTGCAGCTGCCGCTGCCGAAGCATATCCATGAAAAGGCGGTCATCGACGCGATCGCCGTCGAGAAGGACGTCGACGGCTTCAGCCCGCAAAGCACCGGCAACCTCGTCATCGGCGACGAAAGCCTGCTGCCCTGCACGCCTGCCGGCATCATCGAGCTGATCCGGCGCGCGGGCGTCGATCCCGCCGGCAAGCATGCCGTCGTCATCGGCCGCAGCAACATCGTCGGCAAGCCGGTCGCGATGCTGCTGCTGCGCGAGAACGCGACGGTCACCATCTGCCATTCCCGCACCGACAATATGGAGGCGATCGCTTCCCAGGCCGACATCCTCGTCGTCGCCATCGGCAAGCCCAAAGCGATCGGCCGCCGCTATGTCAAGCCGGGAGCGGTCGTCATCGACGTCGGCGTCAACCGGCTGGAGACCGGCAAGCTCGCCGGCGACGTCGATTACGACGATTGCCTGGACGTCGCCGGCGCGATCACGCCGGTGCCGGGCGGCGTCGGCCCGATGACGATCGCGATGCTGATGCAGAACACGCTCAAGGCGGCGAAGCGGAAAGCGGGCGTGTAGCCCGTGACGGATACGCCGAGGATCTATTCGGTCAAGGAGCTGACCCGATACATCAAGATGAAGCTGGAGGGAGACCGCCTGCTCGGGGACGTCTGGATCCGGGGCGAGATCTCGAACTTCACGCATCATTCCAGCGGCCATATGTACTTCACGATCAAGGACAAGGACAGCCGCCTCAAATGCATCATGTTCGCCAGCCACAACCAGCGGCTGCCGTTCCGTCCGCGCGAAGGCGCGAAGGTCATCGCGCGCGGCAACATCTCCGTCTACGAACGGGACGGAAACTATCAGTTCTACTGCATCTCCATGCAGCCGGATGGACTCGGCAGCCTGTATCTCGCCTACGAGCAGCTCAAGGCCAAGCTCGAGGAGGAAGGGCTGTTCGCGGAGTCGCGCAAGCGGGAGCTGCCCCGTCATCCGTCGGTCGTCGGCGTCGTCACGTCGCCGACCGGAGCGGCGGTGCGCGACATCATCACGACGCTGCAGAGACGCTATCCGGCCGCGGCGATCCTCGTCTATCCCGCCGTCGTGCAAGGCGCCGGAGCCGCGCCGTCGATCGTCAAGGGCATCGAGGCGATGAACCGGCACGGCCGCGCGGACGTGCTCATCGTCGGCCGCGGCGGCGGCTCGCTGGAGGAGCTGTGGGCGTTCAACGAGGAGACGGTGGCGCGCGCGATCGCCGCTTCGGCGATTCCGGTCATATCGGCTGTCGGCCACGAGACCGATTTTACGATCGCTGACTTCGCGGCTGACCGGAGGGCGGCGACGCCGACGGCCGCCGCCGAGCTCGCGGCTCCCCATATCGGGGAGATCGGCGAATCGCTCCGGCGGCTGGAGCAGCGTCTGCATGCCGCGATGGAGCGGACGCTGGACAGCCGCAGGCAGCGGCTGCAGAGGGCGCGCCGCTCTCCTTATTTTGTCCATCCGAGGCGTTATCTGCTGGATCAGGCGCAGCGGCTGGACCGGCTGACGCAGCGGCTCGAGGAGCTGGCTCGGCGACTGCCGGAGCGCTCGGGCCAGCGGCTGGAGCGGCTGGAGCGGAGGTTGCAGAGCCAGTCGCCTTCCAGCCGCGCCGCTTTTGCCGGGCGGGACCTGAGGCAGCTGGACGAGCGGCTCGCCAAAGCGGCGCGAGGCGCCGTCAAGGACGCTCGCCAGCGGATCCTCTCCTCGGTGCGGCAGCTCGACGCGCTCAGTCCGCTCAAGGTCATGGCGCGCGGCTACAGTCTCGTATATGAAGATAGCAACGATAAGCTGGTCCGCTCCGTAAAGGATCTGGAGCCAGGCGATCTGATCCAGGTGCGGCTGCCGGACGGACGTGCCGAATGCCATGTGTGGGCGATCAAGGAGGATGAGCAGGAATGAGCGATAGCAAGCAGGATCAGGCGCTGAGCTTCGAGCAGGCGATGGAAAAGCTGGAAGGCATCGTCGGTCGTCTAGAGAGCGGGGACGTCCCGCTGGAGACGGCGATCGAGCTGTTCCAGGAGGGCATGGAGCTTTCCCGCCTGTGCGGCGGCAAGCTGGAGCAGGTCGAGCGCCGCATCGAGACGCTGCTGGAACGAGGCGCGGGCCTTGCGACCGAGCCTTTCGACGCGCTGCCGGACGATCGGGGAGAAGCCCGATGAGCGCGCAGCCGATGCTGGCAGATTATTTGGCGACGAATGCGGCCCTCATCGAGGCGGAGCTGAAGCGGTCGCTGCCCGAAGCATGGGCCGTGCCGCCGCGCCTGCGGGAGTCGATGGACTACTCCTTGTCGGCGGGAGGCAAGCGGCTCCGTCCGGTGCTCGTGCTGGCCGCCGCCGAGGCGGCCCGAGGCGGGGAGGCGGATCGCGAGGCGGCGCTGCGCGTCGCTTGCGCGGTGGAGATGATCCACACGTACTCGCTCATCCACGACGACCTGCCCGCGATGGACAATGACGATTACCGCCGCGGCAAGCCGACAAACCATAAGGTGTTCGGTGAAGCGATGGCGATCCTTGCCGGCGACGGGCTGCTGACGCATGCGTTCCACATGGCGTCCTCGGCGCGCCGCTTCGGCGCGGACACGGCCGTCGTGCTCGACATCGTCGAGGACCTGTCGCGGCTGTCCGGCCCGGCCGGCATGGTCGGCGGCCAGGCGGCCGACATGCAGGGCGAGCAAGGCGCGACGACGCTGCCCGAGCTCCAATATATCCATGAGCACAAGACGAGCGATCTGGTCATCTTCTCCGTCACCGCCGGCGCTCGGCTCGGAGGAGCCAGCTCGGAGCAGCTGGCCCGGCTGGAGCAGTTCGGCCGCAAGCTCGGCCTCGCGTTCCAGATCCAGGACGACATCCTCGACCTGATCGGCGACGAGAGCAAGCTCGGCAAAAAGACGAACAGCGACACCGCCGCAGGGAAAGTGACGTATCCTTACCTCGTCGGAATGGACGAGAGCCGCAGGCTGCTCGGACAGTTCACCGCCGAAGCGAAGCAGGCTCTGCTCGAGGCGAGGCTTCCCAAGCCGGAGCGCCTCGCGGAGCTGGCCGACTACCTGATGAATCGCGACCGCTGAGGCGGGCATGAGGTTTCATGTCGCTTCGTATGGTATAATGGTGAATAATGTGTATTGACGGGACGGCGGGCGATCCGCCCGCCGCTCACGAAAGCGAGGAACCTATCGTGCTGCTCGACAAACTAAACGGACCCGAAGATCTGAAAGGCCTGTCCGTGCCGGAGCTGGAACAGCTCGCAAGCGAGATCCGGGAGTTCCTGGTCCAAAAGCTCTCCGTGACGGGCGGACATCTGGCGCCGAATCTCGGCGTCGTGGAGCTGACGCTGGCGCTGCACTTCCTGTTCGACAGCCCGACGGACAAATTCATCTTTGACGTCGGCCACCAGTCCTACGTGCACAAGATCCTTACCGGCCGCAAGGACCGCTTCGATACGCTGCGCCAGCAAGGCGGCCTATGCGGCTTCATCAAGCGGAGCGAAAGCGATCATGACGTCTGGGAGGCTGGCCACAGCAGCACGTCGCTGTCGGCCGCCATGGGCATGGCGATGGCGCGCGACTTCAGAGGCGGGACCAACAAGGTCGTCGCGGTCATCGGCGACGGCGCCCTGACCGGAGGCATGGCGCTGGAGGCGCTCAACCATATCGGCCACGAGAAGCGCGACATGATCGTCGTCCTGAACGACAACGAGATGTCGATCGCGCCGAACGTCGGCGCGATGCATCAGTATCTCGGCCGCATCCGCACCGACCGCCATTACCAAAAGGCCAAGGAGGATCTTCAGTCGCTGCTGCAGAAGGTGCCGGCGATCGGGGGCAAGCTGGCCAAGACGGCGGAGCGGTTCAAGGACAGCCTCAAGTATCTGCTCGTCAGCGGCATCCTTTTCGAGCAGTTCGGCCTGCATTACATCGGACCGGTCGACGGACACGACCTCGAAGGGCTGCTCGAGACGCTGCAGCAGGCGTCGAACGTGCAAGGGCCGGTGCTCGTGCATGTCGTCACGGTCAAGGGGAAAGGCTACAAGCCGGCGGAGGCCGATTCGTTCAAATGGCATGGTGCCTCGCCATACAAGATCGAATCGGGCCAGATGCTGAAGGCGGTCGGTCCGCCGATGTACACGGACGTCTTCGGCGACGCGCTGATCGAGCTGGCCGAGCGCGACGAGCGCATCGTCGCCGTCACGCCGGCGATGCCCGCCGGCTCCGGCCTGATGAAGTTCGCCGCGCGCTTCCCCGGCCGCATGATCGACGTCGGCATCGCGGAGCAGCATGCCGCCACGATGTCCGCCGCGCTCGCGATGGACGGCATGAAGCCGGTCTACGCCGTCTACTCGACGTTCCTGCAGCGGGCGTACGACCAAGTCGTCCACGACATCTGCCGGCATAACGCCAACGTCATCTTCGCCATCGACCGGGCCGGCTTCGTCGGACCGGACGGAGAGACGCATCACGGGGTGTTCGACATTCCGTACCTGCGCCATATTCCGAACATCGTCCTGATGATGCCGAAGGACGAGAACGAGCTGCGCAACATGATGCAGACGGCCGTCGACTACAACGACGGACCGATCGCTGTGCGCTATCCCCGCATCAGCGGCAGGGGCGTCGAGCTCGATCCGGCGATGACGCCGATCCCGATCGGGACATGGGAAATCGTCCGGCCGGGAGACGCGGCGGCCGTCCTGGCGGTCGGCCCGATGGTCGAGGTCGCCGAGCAGGCGGCGGAGCTGCTTCGCCGCGACGGACTGTCGCTGCGTGTCGTCAACGCCCGCTTCATCAAGCCGCTCGACGGAGCGATGCTGGATGAGCTGGCCGACGAAGGCTTGCCGCTCATCGTCATGGAGGAAGGAGCGGTCATGGGCGGGCTCGGAAGCGCCGTCCAGGAGCATTTCGCCTTGACGGGCCGCTCGGGGGTCCGCGTCAGCCTGATCGGCATTCCCGACGAGTTCGTCGAGCATGCCTCCATCCAGGAGCAGCGCGAAGCCTGCGGCTTGACCGCGCAGCGGCTGGCGGCCGAGGTGCTGGCCGTGCAGCCGAGGCGCAAGCGCGCCACCAACCAGCATTCATGAACCCTTGTATGGCCTGCGGCGATCCGGCTGCAGGCCATTCTACGGTTATAAGGAGCGAACCGGAAGTGACGACCAAAGAACGAATCGACCTATTGCTCGTGGAGCTCGGCTATTACCCCAGCCGCGAGAAGGCGAAGGCCGCGCTCATGGCCGGCCTCGTGCTCGTGGACAACGAGCCGGTAGACAAAAGCGGAACGAAGGTGAGGCGCGACTCCGAGATCAAGGTCAAGGGAAGCCTCCATCCGTACGTCAGCCGAGGCGGGCTGAAGCTGGAGAAGGCGATCCGCGAGTTCGGCATCGCGATGGACGGACGGGTCATGCTCGACATCGGGGCTTCGACGGGAGGCTTCACCGACTGCGCCCTCCAGCACGGAGCCGCTTATGTGTACGCCATCGACGTCGGCTACAACCAGCTCGACTGGTCGCTGCGCCAGCATCCGCATGTGAAGGTGATGGAGCGGGTGAATTTCCGGTACATCCGTCCGGAGGATCTGTCCGGCCCGGCGCCGGACTGCGCCTCGATCGACGTCAGCTTCATCTCGCTCAAGCTGATCCTGCCGGCGCTCGCTCCGCTGCTGCCCCAAGGCGGCGAAGTCGCCGGCCTCATCAAGCCGCAGTTCGAGGCGGGGCGCGAAAAGGTCGGAAAAGCCGGCATCGTGCGCGATCCGGCCGTCCATCTGGAGGTGCTGCAGGCCGTATGCGGCGAGGCCGCAGCGGCCGGATTCAAGCTTGATGGCCTCACGTTCTCGCCGATCACCGGGGGCGAGGGCAACATCGAGTTCCTCGCGCATTGGGTGCGCGAGGACGGCGCGGCAGTTCCGGACGGAGAGCTGCTGGAGAGAATCGTGACCGAGGCTTCGGCTCATTTCCATTCCGGCAAATAATTCCGTCCCCCTCTTTACAAGCAAACGCATGTTCTGCTATTCTGAATTCAGCAAACAAATGTTCGGACTTCTCTCCAGCTCCGCCGGAAGGAAATCCGCCGTCGAAAAGCGAATGTTACCCTCACCATGAAGCGGGAGGGATCGCTTGGACCGGCTGGTGATGGTAATCTCGGCGCTGTTGATCGTGTATTGGGCCTACCGGGCCTTCTACAACTGGCTTCATGAGCCCAAGGGACTGAAGCGGCTCGTGCTCGGCCGCGGAGAGATATTGGCCCCGGACGACCCGCATGTGCTTTTTCTCGAATCGCACGGATACGAGGTCGTCTCGGGCAAGCATCGCGTTCCGCTCGTCGTCGACCTGGACGGGCAGGAGCTGGCGAGCCGCCTGTATGTGGATTACGTGGCGATCCGCGACGGCGACATGTATGCCGTCAAGCTCATGCGCGAGCGTCAGCCGCTGGACTGGACAGGCAGCGGCTTGCGGGACCGGCTCCTCGTCTTCCACCTCCTGCTTCCGGAGCTGGAGGGCATACTGGTGATCGACACCGAGGAGAATAGGATCAGGACGGTTAAATTCGAGGTAAACGAAGTACCGAAAAAGAAGGAGGCCTGAAGCATGAAAGGACTACGCCATGTCAAGATCCGCGAGATCATCGGACGGCATGTCATCGAGACGCAGGACGAGCTTGTGGAAGCTCTGCGCACCGCCGGGCTGCAGGTGACCCAGGCGACCGTGTCGCGCGACATCAAGGAGCTGCAGCTGATCAAGATTCCGTCCGAGGATGGCCGCTACAAATATTCCTTGCCGCAGGAGCAGCGCTTCATCCCGGTGAACAAGCTCAAGCGCGCGATGCTCGACAACTTCCTGCATGTCGACCAGGCGGAAAACCTCGTCGTCATGAAGTGCCTGCCGGGCACGGCCAACGCGATCGCCTCGCTCGTCGACGGCATGGAATGGCCGGAGATCATGGGCACGATCAGCGGGGACGACACCTTGCTGCTGATTTGCCGCAAGAAGGAGCACGGCAGCAAGATCGTCGAGCAGCTGCTCGCCATGATGAACTGATTTCATATCCATTCGGATCAAAGGAGTGTTTTTATGCTTCGCGAACTGTCCATTCGAAATCTTGCCGTCATCGAAGAAGTGACCGTCGGCTTCCACGACGGCTTCCATGTGCTGACTGGGGAGACCGGCGCCGGAAAATCCATTCTGATCGATGCGCTCATCCTGCTCATCGGCGGGAGGGGATCGTCCGACATGGTCCGTTACGGATGCGACAAAGCGGAGATGGAGGCCTCCTTTGAGCTGGGATCCGCCCATCCGGTCTGGCATGTGCTGCAGCGGCTCGGGCTTAAAGGCAGCTCCGAGGATCTGCTGACGGTCCGGAGGGAGCTGTCCGCTCAGGGCAAGAGCTCATGCCGGATCAACGGCTCCATCGCCAACCTGACGATGCTGCGCGAAATCGGCGAATGCCTCGTGAACGTCCATGGACAGCACGAGCATCAGTCGCTACTGCGGACCGAGCAGCATCTGGAATGGCTAGACCTGTTCGCCGGGGAGCAGGTGGCGGAGCTGAAGCGGGCTTACCAAGCGGCGTTCTTCCGGTACGGGGAGCTTCGCTCCTCGTTGAAGAGCTTGATGGAGGGCAGCCGCCAAAATATGCAGATGCTCGACCTGTACAAGTTCCAGCTGGAGGAGATCCGTTCGGCCGCGCTCCGCAAGGACGAATGGGAGCAGCTCCAGCAAGAGAAGGAGACGCTGGCGCATGCGGACAAGATCATGTCGCATGCGGCCGGCGCTTACGGACTGCTGCATGACAGCGGGGCGCTGGAGTCGATGGCTGCCGCCATCGCCAAGCTGGAGGAGATCGCCCCTTATCAGCCGACGCTGCTTGAGCCGCTCGTGGAGCAGATCAAGGGCGCGTATTTCCAAGCGGAGGATGCGGTCCATCAGCTCCGCGGCTATCAGGAAGGCATCCAATCCGATCCGGAGCGTCTAGCCAGCATCGAGGACCGGATCACGCTGCTGAAAGGGCTTCGCCGCAAATATGGGGACACCTTGCCGGATATTATGGCCTATTACAAAAAAATCAAGCATGAAGCGAGCCTGATCGAAAATCGCGACGATCATATTCGCGAGCTCAAAGCCGCGCTGAAGGAAGCGTATGCGGAAGCGGCAGAGCTGGCCGAGCGGCTGTCGGCAAGACGAAAGCAAGCCGGAGAGCTGCTGTCCGTCTCCGTCGAGTCCCAGCTCAAGGATCTCGGCATGGGACGTACGCAGTTCAGAGCCCATGTGGACGCCCAGCCTGCGGAGGAATCCTACAAGCTGACGCTGCATGGCATCGACGAAGCCGGATTCCTGCTCGCTCCGAACCCGGGCGAGCCGCTCAAGCCGCTCAGCAAGATCGCCTCCGGCGGCGAGATGTCGCGCATCATGCTTGCGCTCAAGAGCATCTTCGCCGAGATCGATCAGGTGCCCGTGCTTATCTTCGACGAGGTCGATACCGGCGTCAGCGGACGCGCCGCTCAAGCGATAGCGGAAAAGTTGTCGCAATTATCCGGCAAATGCCAGGTATTCTCCATTACGCATCTGCCGCAGGTGGCCTGCATGGCCGATTACCATTATGAGATCAGCAAGCATGTCGTCCACGACCGGACCTCCACCTCGGTCAAGGAGCTCACCGACCGGGAGCGGATCGAGGAGCTGGCGCGGATGCTCGGCGGCGTCGAAGTGACGGACAAGACGAGGCATCATGCACAGGAAATGCTTGTGCTGGCAGATCGCCAAAAAGGAGCCTGAGTCAGGCTTTCAGGGAAGGTTTTGATGGACATAAATCGGGGGGGCGGGGGTACCTTATAGGTACGCAAATGGCGAGACCAATCGTCAAGCGATGGAACTACAGGGAGCGTGAGATCATGAACGCCAACCAGCGCAAGCGGTGGTTCGGATTAGTTCTCGTATTCTTCGTTTGCATGATCGGCATCTCCAGTCCGTTCCAAAATTATGCCTCCTTCCCGAATGAACTGCGTTTATTCTCCGGGCAAATGAAACGGCTGGACTATCATATGCCTGTCCATGCGGACATGACGGTGGATTCCTCCATCCTTCATGTCAACGGCAAAGCGGAGCATCGCCAGTTGCTGGATCTAAAAAAGCCGATATCCCTTGAACCGCGACAAACCGGGCAAGCCGTCCTGTCTTTGAAGCTGTTCGGCAAGATTCCATTCAAGACCGTTCATGTCGATGTCGTCCCTGATCTCAAAGTCATCCCCGGCGGACAAACGATCGGAGTCAAGGTCAAGTCTGCAGGCGTTCTTGTCGTCGGCCATCATCTTGTAGGAGAAAAAGGCGATGCCAAAGTCTCGCCCGGCGAGCAAGCCGGCCTCCGTCTCGGCGATCTGATCGTCGAAATCGACGGCCGCAAGGTGCGGGAAGTCAAGGAAATCGCTCGCTACACCGAGATTGCAGGCTCCCGCGACCGTCCCCTGAAGCTGACGGTAAAGCGTTCCGGGAAGCTTTTGAACGTCAAGCTCAAGCCTTCCTATGACAAGGAAGACAGCGCGTGGAGGATCGGATTGTATATCCGCGATTCCGCCGCAGGCGTAGGGACACTGACGTTCTACGCGCCGGATCAAGGCGTATACGGAGCTCTCGGGCATGTCATCACCGACCTGGATACGGGCACGGCGATCGAAGTCGGCGACGGGCAAATCCTGGAGTCGAATGTAACGTCGATCAACAAAAGCCAAAACGGCGAGCCTGGCGAAAAGCGAGCCACCTTCGTCAACGAAAGCCATGTGCTCGGCAATATCGAACGGAATACTCCGTTCGGCATCTTTGGAAAAATGGAGCAGAAGCCCGGTCACGGCTATCAGGCCGAGGCGGTGCCGGTCGCTTTTTCGGAGGAAGTCCATGAAGGGCCGGCCGAGATCCTCACGGTGCTGAACGGTCAAAAGGTCGAACGGTTCAACGTCGAAATCAGCCACGTCAGCAAGCAGAAGCAGCCCGCGACAAAAGGCATGGTCATCAAAGTGACCGATCCGAAGCTTCTGGAGAAAACCGGAGGCATCGTGCAAGGCATGTCGGGCAGTCCGATTTTGCAGGATGGCAAGCTGATCGGAGCTGTGACGCATGTTTTCGTCAACGATCCTTCATCCGGTTATGGCTGTTTCATCGAGTGGATGCTGCATGATGCCGGCATTATTCTTCGTACGGCGAACAAAGATCTCAAGGCTGCTTAAAGCCTTGAGATCTTTGTTGGTTTTTATCGAATTTTATCGGATAAGATCGGGAAATGGAGTAAAATAATTATTATACCGAATTGAGAATCAAAAAGAAAGAAAAATAATATTCGACAGAAGGAAATCCCTTGGGGGTGTCGAAACGATAGTACAAGCAAAAAACAGACCATCCCAACGTGATGAAGGAGGACCAACCTTGCCAAAGATTGAGGTACTGCTGGCCGATGATAACCGTGAATTTACGAACCTGCTGTCCGAATACATAACGGAGCAGGAGGATATGGAAGTAACGGGCATCGCTTATAACGGCGAAGAAGTGCTGCGTCTGCTGAAGGAAACGGACCGCATCCCCGACGTGCTTATACTGGACATCATCATGCCTCATCTCGATGGGCTGGGCGTGCTGGAGAAGCTGCGTGAAAGCGGGCTCAATCCGATGCCGAAAATCATCATGCTGACCGCTTTCGGTCAAGAGAACATCACGCAAAAAGCCGTTCAGCTCGGCGCTTCGTACTATATCCTGAAGCCGTTCGACATGGAGATGCTGGCCAATTGCGTCCGCCAGCTCGTCGGCAACCAGGCGGTTGTGGCGACATCGAGCTCCGGCGCCTTCTCCTCCGCTTCGTCGATGATCAAGTCGAATGTCGTTCCGATCGCCAAAGGCAAAAACCTTGACGCGAACATTACGAGCATCATTCATGAAATCGGCGTTCCCGCCCATATCAAAGGCTACCAGTATTTGCGCGAAGCAATTACGATGGTGTACAACAACATCGAAATTCTTGGCGCCATCACCAAAACGCTTTATCCGGCAATCGCCGAAAAGTTCAAAACGACGCCATCGCGCGTCGAACGCGCGATCCGCCACGCGATCGAGGTCGCCTGGACGCGCGGCAACATCGACTCGATCAGCCATCTGTTCGGCTATACGATCAACATCAGCAAATCCAAGCCGACCAACTCGGAATTCATCGCGATGGTCGCCGACAAGCTGCGCATCGAGCATAAGGTGAGCTGAGCGGGGATGCCGCGGCGAGGGGAATAAAAAAAAGACCGTTGGGCCGATGGCCGCAACGGTCTTCTTTATCAGGCTACTTGCGGGAGCGGGCGCGGGATTTGACGGATTTCTTGGCCGATTTCTTGCGGGAAATCGTAGAACGGTCATAACCTTCGTGATTATGCCCTTCTTCAGATACCGACTCGACTCCGCCTACGTTTTCGTCGCGACAAATATATTTGTACACGTCGCAGCGGACCGGAACGCAGTGATGCCGCGTGACGATCTCGATCGGGTGGACCACCGTGACTTGTTGAGGATGATACACATCGCGGTATACGGTTTGAACGGGATCGACGACCGTTTCGGGAGAGCAATGAGAATGACGGCAGGACATTGGGAAAAGCTCCTTTCCTTCGTGAGATGCTACATTGTACGAGTCCGAAGGAAAGATTGCTTGTGCCAATGCCATGGCGGGCTAAACGTTGGGTCTCGGGCGCTTCTTCTTGAAGCGGGGAGCGACGTAATTGTGCTTGCGGTCGCGGAAGAAAATCCAGCCGCCGATGAAGCCGATGCCGACCGCGAACAGAATGAAGCCGACAATGAACGTCAGCCAGCTGAATTTCGGTATGACGGCGTCGTTGCCGAACGCGGCAAAATAGTCGAACGTAGCCGTTTTCATCTGGAGAAAGCCAAAACAGGCGACGATGCCGGGAATGACCAGAATGAGAATGGCGACAAACCTGGAAATGACTGCTTTCATGTCGTTCTCTCCTTCAACCGACCTGATTGCGGAAAAATGAGGCCAAGTGCAGGAACAGCCTTATTTCATCATACTTCAACAAATGCCGGCTTGTCCATGCGGTGTTCTTCTCCGGCGAAAAGGAGTAGAATAGGTTCTCGGAGGAGAAGGGAATGTCCCCCTTCACCTCGACATGACGAATGCGGAAGCGTTCCGCATGCAACGGAAGGGATCGATCGCATGCCAATTCAAGTGGACGTCGCCGTGCTCGGCGGCGGGCCCGGAGGCTACACAGCCGCTATCCGAGCCGCGCAAGAGGGAAAAAAAGTCGCGATTGTGGAGCAAGCCAAGCTGGGCGGCACTTGCCTGCATCAAGGATGCATACCGAGCAAGGCGCTGCTGCGCAGCGCGGAGGTCTATGCTACCTTGCTCCATGCAGATACATATGGAATCAAAGTGGACCGGGAAGCGGTGAAGCTTGACTTCGCCGGCGTGCAAGAGCGCAAGGAAAAAACGGTCGATCAGCTGCATCGAGGGCTGCAACAGCTCATGAAAAAGCATGGGATCGAAATCATCCGAGGCCGGGGACGGATCATCGGACCGTCGATCTTCTCGCCAAAAAGCGGCTCGCTGGCCGTGGAGCTGGAGGACGGCGAGATGGAGTCCGTCGTCTCCCGTCATCTGATCGTCGCGACCGGCTCCCGGCCGCGGCTGCTGCCGGGATTGGAAGCGGATGGCGAGCAGGTGCTGACGAGCGATGACGCCTTGCGCATGGAGACGCTGCCTTCTTCGATGCTGATCGCCGGAGGCGGCGTCATCGGCATCGAATGGGCGTCGATGCTGAGCGACTTCGGCGTAAGCGTGACGCTCGTGGAAGCCGCATCGCGCGTGCTGCCGGGAGAGGATTCGGACGTATCCGCGGCCGTCTCCAAAGCGCTGGCGGCACGCGGAGTACGTATTCTGACCGGCGCTGCGCTGCTGCCGGAATCGTTGCGCAAGGACGGCGACGGAGTGAGCGTGGCTGTCCGCAAGGGAGAGACGGAGGAGCGGCTGCAGGCGCAGAGGCTTCTCGTCTCGATCGGACGCCAGGCCAACGTCGAGGGCATCGGCCTGGAAAATACCGACATCGCCGTGCAGGACGGCTGGATCAAGGTGAAGCCGACGCTGCAGACCGCCGAGCCGCATATCTATGCGATCGGCGATGTCACCGGCGGGGTGCAGCTGGCTCATGCCGCCGCTCATGAAGGCATCGCCGCCGTCGAGCATCTGCTCGGACTCGCTCCGCATCCTGCGGCGCCGCATCGCATTCCGCGCTGCGTCTACAGCCGCCCGGAGACGGCCAGCGTCGGCTATACGGAGGAGCAGGCGCGCGCCGCGGGCCATGATCCGATCACGGCCAGGATTCCGTTCGCGGCGATCGCCAAGGCGATCGTGCAAGGCGATCCGGACGGCTTCGTCAAGGTGATCGCCGACCGCGGCACGCAGGATCTGCTCGGCGTGCATATGGTCGGCGCTCATGTGACGGAGCTGATCGCCGAGGCTTCGCTGGCGCAGTTCCTCGACGCGGCTCCATGGGAGGTCGGAGCGAGCTTCCATCCGCATCCAAGCTTGTCGGAGGGGCTCGGCGATGCGATGCTGGCGACGCTCGGCAAATCGCTGAGCTTCTAAGAAGGGACGACCGGCGAAGCGGCCGGTCATCCCGCTGTGAAGGCGAAGGGAATCGGCCGGAGGACGGCAAAGGTTCCCTTTTTCCTTCTTGAGCGTTATAATACTGCTATCAAGTATTAGTACCAGGTATCAAAACTGGAGATGAAGGAGGTTCCTCCATGAGCCGACAACAGGTGGATTCCCGCCATCGCGAGCTGGGCTTGTCCGACGAGGAAGCCGTCGGAATGTACAAGATGATGAGGAGCGCGAGGATGTTCGACGAGCGGGTGCTGCTGCTGCAGCGCGCCGGCAAGATCAACTTCCACGTCTCCGGCATCGGACAGGAGGCGGCTCAGGTCGCAGCCGCGTGGGCGCTCGATCGGGACGAGGACTATTTCCTCCCGTACTATCGCGACTACGGCTTCGTGCTGTCGGTGGGCATGACGCTGCGCGAGCTGATGCTCTCGGTGTTCGCCAAGGCGGAGGATCCGACGAGCGGCGGCCGGCAGATGCCGGGCCATTTCGGCCACAAGAAGCTGCGCATCGTTACGGGCTCGTCTCCCGTGACGACGCAGGTGCCGCATGCGGTCGGCATCGCGCTCGCCGCCAAGATGAAGGGGCAGAAGCTGGTCAGCTTCGTGACGTTCGGCGAGGGCTCGAGCAATCAGGGCGATTTTCATGAAGGCTGCAACTTCGCGGGCGTCCACAAGCTGCCGGTCATCCTCATGTGCGAGAACAACCAGTATGCGATCTCCGTGCCGGTGCACAAGCAGCTCGGCGGACGTGTCGCGGATCGCGCTCTAGGCTACGGCTTCGAGGGGCTGCGCGTAGACGGCAACGACGCGCTGGCCATATACGCCGCGGTCAAGGAAGCCCGCGAGCGGGCGCTTGCCGGCGGCGGACCGACGCTGATCGAGGCGATGATGTACCGGCTGTCGCCGCATTCCACCTCGGACAACGACCTGGCCTACCGGACCAAGGAAGAGGTCGAGGAAAATCGCGGCCGCGACGGCGTAGCGGCGTTCAAGCGCTATCTGGAGGAAGCCGGTATCTGGAGCGCGGAGCAGGAAGACGAGCTCGCCGCGGCGATCCGCAAGGAAATGGACGAGGCGACGCGCTACGCGGACGAGGCTCCGTTCCCGACGCCGGAGAGCACGCTCTGGCATGTGTATGAAGGCGATGCGCCGCAAGGAGGACGTTAACATGCCGGTCATGGATTATATCGAGGCGATCCGCCTCGCGATGAAGGAAGAGATGGAGCGCGATCCGGACGTATTCGTGCTGGGCGAGGATGTCGGCGTCAAGGGCGGCGTCTTCACGACGACCAAAGGACTGCAGGAGCAGTTCGGCGAGGCGCGGGTGATGGACACCCCGCTGTCCGAGTCGGCGATCGCCGGCGTGGCGATCGGGGCGGCGATGTACGGCATGAAGCCGATCGCCGAGATGCAGTATTCCGACTTCATGTTCCCCGCGACGAACCAGATCATCAGCGAGGCGGCCAAGATCCGCTACCGCTCCAACAACGACTGGAGCTGTCCGGTCGTCATCCGCGCGCCGATCGGCGGCGGCATCTTCGGCGGGCTGTACCACTCGCAGTGTCCGGAGTCGGTGTTCTTCGGCACGCCGGGACTGAAGATCGTCGCGCCGTATTCGCCGGCCGACGCCAAGGGGCTGCTGACGGCGGCGATCCGCGATCCCGATCCGGTCCTGTTCTTCGAGAACAAGAAATGCTACCGCCTCGTCACCGGCCCGGTGCCGGAGGGCGAGCATGTCGTGGAGATCGGCAAGTCGAACGTGCTGCGCGAAGGCGACGACATTACGGTCATCAGCTACAGCCTGCCGCTGCACTTCGCGCTGCAGGCGGCGGAGGAGCTGCAGGAGGAGGGCATCAGCGCTCACATCCTCGATCTGCGCACGCTGCAGCCGCTCGACAAGGAGGGCATCCTGGCCGCCGCGCGCCGCACCGGCAAGGTGCTCATCATCCATGAGGACAACAAGACCGGCGGCATCGGAGCCGAAGTGTCGGCGATCATCGCCGAGGAGATGCTCTACGAGCTCGACGCGCCGATCCGCCGGCTGTGCGGTCCGGACGTGCCGGCGATGCCGATCAACCCTCCGGGGGAGAAGTTCTTCATGCTGAACAAGGACAAGGTGCTGGCCGCGATGAGAGAGCTCGCGCTGTACTGATCGGCGGATCCTGTCCGCCAGCATACTGATCCGGGGGCCTGCGACCGGCCTTCCCGGCAAGGAGCGAATTCCGATGAAAGCAGCAACGATCCACGAAATCGTCATGCCCCAGCTGGCCGAGTCGGTCGTCAACGCGACGATCGAGCGCTGGCTGAAGCAGCCTGGCGACAAAGTAAGCATGTACGAGCCCTTATGCGAAATCATCACCGAAAAAGTCGGCGCCGAAATTCCGTCGACGATCGAAGGCACGCTGGTCAAGCTGCTCGTCGGCGCCGGCGAGACGGTCGAGGTCGGCACGCCGATCTGCCTGATCGAGTCGGAGGCGGCCGGCGAGCCGGCCGTGCCGGCGGCGCAGCCTCCGGCAACGAGCGGAGAGCGCGCAGCAGCCGCGCCCGCCTCGGCGGGAACGCCTGCGGGCCGTCCCGCGGCCGCCGAGGGCATGCGCGGCCGCTATTCCCCGGCCGTGCTCCAGCTGTCCGCCGAGCATGGCATCGACCCGTCCGCCGTACCCGGCACGGGCGCGGGAGGCCGCGTGACGCGCAAGGACATCCTGGCCTATGCCGCAGCGGGCGGCCGTCCGGCCGCGTCTCAGACGCCTGCTCCGCAAGCGGCGCAGGCGGCATCCGCCGCTCCTGCCGCGGCGTCGCAGCCGGGCGCCGGCGACCGGATCGTCGAGGCGAGAGGTCCGGTGCGCTCCACCGGGCTGCATTTGACCGAGACGCCGCGCATCCCGTCCGTAGAGATCGAAGGCCAGGCGATTCCAGGGCGCGGGGAGACGTTCATCGACGTCACGCCGGTCCGCAACACGATCGCCTCGCGCATGCGCCAGAGCGTGACGGAAATTCCGCATGGCTGGATGATGATCGAGGTCGACGTGACCAACCTCGTCGTGCTCCGCGGCAAGCTCAAGGACGACTTCCGCAAGCGCGAGGGCACGAACCTGACGTACCTGGCCTTTTTCATCAAGGCGGTCGTCAATGCGATCAAGGACTTCCCGATCATCAACTCGGTCTGGGCGGTCGACAAGATCATCGTCAAGCGCGACATCAACATCTCGCTGTCGGTCGGCACGGAGGACTCGGTCGTCACCCCGGTCATCAAAAACGCCGACCAGAAAAACATCGCCGGCCTGGCGCATGAGATCGAGATGCTCGCCCGCAAGACGCGCGAGGGCAAGCTGAAGCTCGACGACGTGCAGGGCGGCACGTTCACCGTCAACAACACCGGCTCGTTCGGAGCGATCCTGACGCAGCCGATCATCAACTACCCGCAGGCGGCGATCATCACGTTCGAGTCGATCGTGAAGCGGCCGGTCGTCATCAACGACATGCTGGCCGTGCGCTCGATGGCCAACATCTGCCTGTCGCTCGACCACCGCATCCTCGACGGCGTCATCTGCGGGCGCTTCCTGCAGCGCGTCAAGGAGAATCTGGAGAGCTTCAATTCGGAAACGCATCTGTACTGAGCCTAAAAAGCACCTACGACAACGACAACAGGAGCAGGAGGAACCGCGGATGGACGCGAATCATGAAGCGCGGCCGCTGGCCGCGCGATACATCGACTTCATCGATTACGGAGAGGCCTGGGAGCTGCAAAAGGAATTCGTAGGGGAGATCGACCGGGAGGAGCGCGTGGAGACGCTGCTCCTTCTTCAGCATCCTCCGACCTACACGCTCGGCACGGACCGCCATCCGGAGCATCTGCTGCTCGACTCGGAGGAGCTGAGCGCGCGCGGCATCTCGGTCTACGAGATCGACCGCGGCGGCGACATCACCTATCACGGTCCGGGGCAGCTCGTCGGCTATCCGCTGATCCGGCTGGACGCCAAAGGGCTCGACCTGCACGGCTTCCTGCGCGAGCTCGAGCAGGTGCTGATCGACTGGCTGGCCGGCTACGGCATCGAGGGCGGGCGCAAGCCGGAATTCACCGGCGTCTGGGTCGGGGACCGGAAGATCGCCGCGATCGGCATCAAGTTCAACCGCTCGCGGACCCGCCGCGGCTTCGTGACGAGCCACGGCTTCGCGCTGAACCTCAAGGCGGGGATCGGCGAGGAAGGCTTCTCCGGCATCGTTCCATGCGGCATCCAG
Organism: Paenibacillus sp. B01; assembly: GCF_009649995.1. Lineage (NCBI taxonomy): Bacteria > Bacillati > Bacillota > Bacilli > Caryophanales > Paenibacillaceae > Paenibacillus > Paenibacillus sp. B01. The sequence continues at coordinate 2,545,067 of NZ_CP045802.1, forward strand.
CAGTTCGGCGTCACCTCGTTCGAGGATCTGACCGGCCAGGCGATGGAGCCGGAGCGGGCGGCCCGGGAAATTCTGCCGCATTTCATGCGGCGCTTCGGCTTCCGTCCGGGCTGACCGTCCGGGCTGGCCGTCCGGACTGGCTGGCCGCTGAAAAAAAAGACGGGACTCGCGGCGCGGCGCGCCGAAAGTCCCGTCCTTTCTTAAAACAGCAGACCGATGCTCGATACGACGGTCGTCACCAGCAAGGTGATCAGCACGACGTAGATGACGATCTTGATGGCTCGTCCTTGCGGATTCAATGAGATCTACTCCTTCCGAAGGTCGCCTGCGGCTGCGGCGAGGCGAGTCAGCTTCACCTCTCTATTGTACCGAAAACCTCCGCGAAAAGCCAAGCCTCCCCAGGCGGCTTCGGCAAGGCGGAAGACCAAGCAGCGGCAAGCCTGCGGGCGGAGCCGGAAAGGCGGAAAAAAACGATGATCCAGCGCGAAAGGCTGATCGAGGAATTCATGGAGCTGGTGCGCGTCGACAGCGAGACGGGCGACGAGGCGGCGATCAGCGAGGTGCTGAAAGCGAAGTTCGGAGCGTTCGGATTGACGATCGAGGAGGACGAGGCGGCGCAGGCGACCGGCCACGGCGCGAACAATCTGTTCGTCACGCTGCCGGCCTCGGAAGGCGTCTCGGGACCGACGATCTTTTTCACCTCGCATATGGATACGGTCCGTCCGGGGAAAGGCATCCAGCCTAGGCTCGACGGCGACGGCTACCTGCGCAGCGACGGCACGACGATTCTCGGCAGCGACGACAAGGCCGGGCTGGCCGCGATGCTCGAGGCGCTGCGCGTGCTGAAGGAGACGGGAGCGCGCCATGGCGAGGTGCAGTTCGTCATCACCGTCGGCGAAGAATCAGGCCTGGCGGGGGCGAGGGCGCTCGACCGCTCGAAGCTGCGCGCCGAGTTCGGCTACGCGCTCGACTCCAACGGGGAGATCGGCGGCATCGCGACGTCCGCACCTGGGCAGGCGAAGATCCGGATCGAGGTGACGGGCCGGAGCGCGCATGCCGGCGTCAATCCCGAGGACGGCATCAGCGCGATCCAGGTCGCATCCAAAGCGATCGCGCGCATGCCGCTCGGCCGCATCGACCACGAGACGACGGCCAACATCGGCCGCTTCGAGGGCGGCGGCGCGACGAACGTCGTCTGCGACTCGGCGCTGCTGCTGGCCGAGGCGCGCAGCGCCGACCGCGCCAAGCTGGAGCGGCAGATCGAGGCGATGCGCCAGGCGGCGGAGTCCGCGGCCGCGGAGTTCGGCGCCGCCGCGAAGCTGGAGGCGACGCATCTGTATCCGTCGTACAAGCACAGCGACGACTCGCCGGTCGTGCAGGCGGCCGCCGAGGCGATCCGCGCGATCGGCCTGCAGCCGCGCACATTCCCTTCCGGCGGCGGCAGCGACGCCAACATCTTCAACGGCTTCGGCGTGCCGACGGTCAATCTGGCGATCGGCTACGAGCATATCCATACGACCAAGGAGCAGCTCAAGGCGGACGATCTCGTCCGTACCGCCGAGCTGGTGAAAGCGATCATCGAGCGCGCGGCCAGCCGCTAGCGAGGGCCGGGTCCGTCCCGAAATGGCAGGCGGACCGAACGCTCTTGCCGCGAGCGGCGGCACGGCAAGCGGCCCGCCTGCCGGCGGGCCAAGCAGGCCGCGCCTGCCTGCATGCGCGCCGAGCAGGCCGCGCCTAGCGCCGGGCGCCCTTTTTGCCCGCAGGGCCGGCTGCCTGCCGCAGAGGGGTGCCTGCTCCTTCCTCGCGCGCGAGCCTTCGCAGCGTATGGCGGATTTCCCATGCTTTTCCGACGAGCCTCAGCTCTTTTTCGCCGATATACATTTTCATGACGACATTCCGCCTTCCGGATCGTTATGCCTTCACGATATGCAGGAAGCGGACAAGCTATGCCATCAAGGGAGGAAGAAGCGCATGAACGAGCGTAGCCAGACGGACGGACGGCCGGGAGCGGAAGTGACGCTGTCGAGCGAAATGAAATATTCCGGGAAGATCATCACGCTGCAGGTCGACCAGGTGCGCTTGCCGAGCGGCGCGACCGCCTCGCGCGAGATCGTCCGCCATCCCGGAGCGGCGGCGGTCATCTGCATCGTGGACGGCAAGCTGCTGACCGTCGGCCAGTACCGCAAGCCGATGGACAAGTACCAGGTCGAGATTCCCGCCGGCAAGCTCGATCCCGGCGAGGACCCGGCGGTCTGCGCGGCGCGCGAGCTGAAGGAGGAGACGGGCGTGAGCGCGTCGAGCATGAGGCTCGTCGACGCCTTCTACACGTCGCCCGGCTTCGCCGACGAAAAGCTGTACCTGTACGTCGCCGAAGGGCTCGAGCACGGGGCGAGCTCCCCGGACGAGGACGAGGACCTGCATGTCGAGGCGCTGACGATGGAGCAGGCGCTGTCGTATATCGAGCAAGGCCTCATCGGCGACGCCAAGACGCTGATGGCCGTCTATTTGTGGAGGCTGTCCGAGCTGACCGGCCGGATCGGCCTCCGCGGCTGAGCTTCGGCAGGGCGCCTCGTGCCGCCTCCGTTCATGAACCGGCCTGTCCGCGCATAGGCTAGCATGTGGACAACACGGCGGCCGAGGAGGGACGGACGATGCGGGCAGGCGTAGGTTTGGGAAGGACCAAGGAAGAGCGGCTGCTGTTCGCCGCCGCGGCGTTCCTGTGCGCGGCGGGCATCGTCTGCGGCGCGCTGCTCGCCGGCAGCCTTGGCGAGGAGCAGCGGAATCTGCTCGCGGCCGACTTGAGCCGGTTCCTGCTGAAGCTCTCGACGGAAGGCGTTCCGCAGGGAGCGTCTTCGTTCTGGACCGTCTACTGGCTGCACGGGCGCTGGCTGCTGCTGATCGTCCTGCTCGGCGTCTCGGTCATCGGCCTGCCGCTGCTCGCCGCGCTCGACTTCCTCAAAGGCGTGCTCGTCGGCTTCGCCGTCGCGACGCTGGCGATCCAGCACGGCGGGCGGGGCGTCGCCTTTTCGCTCGTCGCCGTCGCGCCGTCCAACCTGCTCGCGCTGCCGGCTTATCTCGCCGCCAGCGCGGCGGCGGCCGCGTTCGCCCTGCATCTGGTCCGCTTCCGGCTGATGCGCCGTCAAGGGCCGCTGCTGCCTGCCGCGGCGTCCCTTTCGGGCACGGCCGCCGCTGCGGCGCTGCTGCTGGCGGCCGCTGCTGCGGCGGAGGCTTGGCTGTCTCCGCCGCTGATGGCATGGGCCGCGCAGTGGCTCGTCCCGGGCTGAATCATTGACTTCCCGTTCCTCTAGCAACTATAATAGAGTCATAAGTGCCGGCGGCTAGCCGGCTTTCTTGTGGCAGGGGGGAAGTCATGGAAGCCCGGATCGATTCCATCAAGCAGCAGCTCCAGTCGCAGGGCTACAAGTTGACCCCGCAGCGCGAAGCGACCGTGCGCGTTCTCCTCGAGAACGAGGACGATCACCTGAGCGCCGAGGACGTGTTCATGCTCGTCAAGGACAAGGCTCCCGAGATCGGCTTGGCCACCGTGTACCGCACGCTGGAGCTTCTCAGCGAGCTGCATGTCGTAGAGAAGATGAATTTCGGCGACGGCGTCGCCCGCTATGACCTGAGGACGGACAACAGCAAGCATCATCATCACCATCTGATCTGCGTCCAATGCGGATCGATGGAGGAGATCAAGGATGACTGGCTCGGTCCGCTCGAAGAACGGCTGGAGGCCGAATACGGCTTTGCCGTGCTGGACCACCGCCTTGATTTCCAAGGCATCTGCAGACGCTGCAGAGAAACCAACGATTCCAAGAAACCCTGACAGCTCCGAATTCATCGCTCCTGCAAGCAGCGGGCGATGAATGCCGGAGCTGTTTGATCGTTCAGAGGCCATAGGCGTTGTCAGCGCCTGCGGCGCAGGAACGGATGGGTCCCGGGATAAAAGACCGAGCCGATCCGCCCCAGCTGCAGCAGGCCGGCGCCTTGAGCGCGGCGCGAAGCGCCGGCAAGCGGCTTCGCCCATCGCTTCAGCACGGGCGCGACCGCCGCGGACGGCAGGCCGGGATTGGCGGCGAGCAGCAGCGCCGCTCCGCCGGCGACATGGGGCGCGCTCATGCTCGTGCCGGAGTCGATCTCGTAGCCTCCGTTCAGCCAGCAGGAGCAGATCTCGTCGCCGGGAGCGGTCAGGTCGATGCCTTTGCCGCGGCTGCTGAACGGCGCGATGCGGTTCCGGCGGTCGGAGGCGGCGACGGCGATCGTCTCCGGATAGGAGGCCGGCACGTCGATGCCGCCGCTGCGCACGCCTGCGTTGCCGGCGGCGGCGACCAGCACGAGGCCGGACTTGCGCGCCCGGCGCACGACCCGCCGCAGCGCGGCGCTGCGAGAGCCGGGAGGCAGTCCGAGGCTCATGTTGACGACGTCCATTCGCTGGCGGATACACCATTCGATCGCGTCGAGGATGCTGCTGAGGCTGCCGAAGCCGTCGGCGTCGAGCGCCTTGACGGCATAGAGCGAGGCTCCCGGCGCGACGCCGAGCGGACCGCCGCCGCTGCCGCGTCCGGCGGCGATGCCGGCGACATGCGTGCCGTGCCCGTTGTCGTCGCGGTAGGACTTGGACTTGCCGCCGCTGACGTTGACGCCGCCGGCCACGCACAGATCCGGATGCGGCCCGACGCCGGTGTCGATGACGGCGAGGCGGACTCCGCTTCCGAGCGTGCGCCTCCAGACCGCAGGCGCCTCGACGCGGCGGATGTTCCACGGCAGCTTGCCGCATGGATGGCCTTTCCCGCGACAGCTTTTGCCGCGGCGGAGCGGCCTGCCGAGCCTCCGGCCGCTGCCGCAGCGGGCGCAGCCGCCGGAGCCGAGCGCGCGCACGACGGCATCCTTCTCGAGGCTGCGCAGCTCGGGATGGCGGCGCAGCTCCCGCCAGGAGACCCGCCGGTCGAGGCGCAGGCAGAGGATGCGGCTGGATGTCCAGGCGCGCAGCGGCTTGATGCCGGCGCGAGCAAGCTCCCGGACCGCCTCTTCATAAGCGCGGCGGCTCCGCAGCACGACGATGCGCCTCGCCGCATGCCGCCCCGGCCCGCTGCAGGCGCAGGCGCGCAGGCAGCTTCCAATCGAGTTCTTCTTCACGTTCGATTCCCTCCTTTCCGTTAACGTATGGGATCGGAGCCGGAGAGGATCGGGCGGATCCCCCGGCCGGGCGGAGCGGACATACTCCGCTCGTCCGCCGCATAGGCTGGAAGAGCAACTGAAGGAGGGCAGGCCATGATCGTTTCCTTACGCAGATGGTTGTCGAGGCTCGTCTTCGCGCTGCTGTTCGCCTGCCTGACGGCTGCCGTCTACGAAGGCTTCCGGCTGGCGGACAGCTGGGTCCGCCCGCTCGATCCGTATGCGCCGCCGCGAGGGCAGGCGCTCAAGGTGTTCGAGCCGCATGAGGCTCCGCCCGAAGGCGGCACGATCGCCGACCGGCTGCGCTGGTTCTATTACAACGGAGAGTAGGCGGCGAGCGCTCCCAGACGCCTGCGGCAAGCGGCCCGGACGAAGCGTCCGGGCCGCTTGCGCATGCGTTTGCCGAACGTGCGCGGAGCGACTATACTTTGAGCGAGGGGGACGATTGCATGGAGCTGAGCCAATGCCTGTACGCCTGGCTGGACGAGCTGGAAAACGGGCGCCGCGTCGCGCCGGCGACCTACGACGCCTACAAGCGCGACCTCGAGCATGCGATCGCCTGGCTGGAGCGGCAGGGCATCGGCGCCATCGGCGCCGTCACCCGCCATCATCTGGCCAAGTATTTGCAGGCATGCCGGGACGACGGGGCGCGCAGCGCGACGGTCAGCCGCCGGCTCGCCTCGCTGCGCTCGTTTTACCGGTTTTTGACCCGCGTCGGCTATACGGACCGCGATCCCTCGATGCATGTGGAGCTGCCGCGCCGCGAGCTGGCGAAGCCCGTCGCCCTCACGCTCGACCAGGTCGAGCAGCTGATGAACGCTCCGGCGACGGACAGCCCGGCCGGTCTTCGCGACAAGGCGATGCTGGAGCTGCTGTACGGCTCCGGCATCCGCGTCTCCGAGCTGCTCGCGATGAAAGCGTCCGACCCCCAGCCCGGACTCGGGTACGTCCGAGTGTGCTCCCCCCGCAAAAAAGAGCGCATCGTGCCGCTCGGCCAAATCGCCGCGGGCTGGATCGGCCTTTATTTGCGCGAAGGCCGGCCGGCGCTGCTCGAGCAGCGGATCGGAGGCGCGGCGGCCCGCATGGGGGCGGCGGAGCCGGAGGAGCTGTTCCTGAACGTCTCCGGCGAGCCGCTGTCGCGCCAAGGCTTTTGGAAGACGATCAAAAAGCATGCCCGCAGCTCCGGCATCGAGGACGGCGGGGCGATCACGCCGCATACGCTGCGCACGTCGTTCGCCGCCCATATGCTGGAGCGGGGAGCCGACCTGCGCGCCGTGCAGGAAATGATGGGCCACGAGGGCATCGTATCCACGGAGCGCTACGCGCTCGGAGACCGGCCGCGGGTCAAGGACGTCTATGAGCGGTCCCACCCGCGCGCGGGCTTCGGCACCCGCGTCCTCGATCCGGAGCGCGAATGACGAACAAGCAAGCCAACGACGAGAGGAAGAAGTAGCATGAGCATCCAACAGCAAGCCAGCCATATTCAAGAAGCGGTCGCCTATATCGCGTCCCGCAGTCCAATCCAGCCGCAGGTCGGCCTCATCATGGGCTCGGGTCTCGGCATTCTGGCCGATCTGATCGAAGACGCCGTCACGATTTCCTACGAGGACATCCCGCATTTCCCGGTCTCCACGGTCGAAGGGCATGCCGGCGAGCTGCTCGTCGGCAAGCTGGCCGGCGTTCCGGTCGTTCTGATGAAGGGCCGCTTCCATATGTATGAAGGCTACGGCGCGGAGCTGACGGCATTCCCCGTGCGCGTCATGAAAGCGCTCGGAGCGGACAAGCTCGTCGTCACCAACGCCGCCGGCGGCATCAACACCACCTATTCCGCAGGCGACCTGATGCTGCTGTCCGACCATATCAACCTGACCGGCCGCAATCCGCTCATCGGGCCGAACGACAGCGCCGTCGGCGTCCGCTTCCCGGACATGTCGGAGGCCTACAGCCGCCGGCTGCGCGCCGTCGCCAAGGAGATCGCTTCCGAGCAAGGCTTCGAGCTGCGCGAGGGCGTCTATCTGGCCGTGCTCGGCCCGTCGTACGAGACGCCGGCGGAGATCCGCATGATGCGGACGCTCGGAGCGGACGCGGTCGGCATGTCGACCGTGACGGAAGTAATCGCGGCGCGCCACTGCGGCCTCGAGGTCGTGGGCATCTCCTGCATCACGAACATGGCTTCCGGCATTCTGGATCAGCCGCTTTCGCACGAGGAGGTCATCGAAACGACAGAACGCGTCAAATCCCGCTTCCTGGGCCTCGTGCAGACGCTCGTTTCGAGACTGTAGTCCCATTTCCGGCGCTCAAATGAGACTTTCGGCTCGACGCGTTCTGACAGCCTTTTCTTCCTCTCTGTTGTAGAATAGCCGTGATCAAAGACGAAGGTTGGAGAGGAATGGAATGATCGAGAACGCTCAGCTGCACCAGCAGATCGAAAGACTGCGAGGACAAATGGTCGAGACGGCTTCGCTGCAGAATACGCTGCTGCATGGCGAGGTGCTGCAGATCAGCCAGTCCTTGGATCTCCTCATCGTACAGGTCCAGGAAGAAAGGCTGACCCGACTCCGCAAATGACCGCTCCGGGCGAAAGCGCCGGAGCTTCCGCCAAGCAGGCAGCGCCTGCCGCAGGCGAAGACGCGATCCATGCGCCTTCCCGCGGCCGGCGCCGGCCTGCTTTTTTGCTGCGCCCGGGCTCGGGTTTCGGCCGCTTGGGAATATCCTCCATCGGAATGGGCAAGAATGGAAAGCAGAAGAATGCCGTCCTGCACTCAGGCGGCCGACGATCCATTTCGAGGAGGTACTTCTGTTGAAACGACTTACGGCTTTGCTTGCCGCTGCCATCGCGCTTACCCCGCTGACGGCAGCCGCTCCCGCCAGCGCGGGCTCGACCATCCCTCATGACATGCCGGCCTACGCGACGGCGGAGCCGGGCCCAGGCCCCGCGCTTCCGCTCCTGCCGGACGCTCTCCAAGCGGGCAGCGCGGCCGGAGCGCCGGCCGCCTCCAGCGATCTCGCCCCATCGGCGCGATCGGCGATCGTCATGGACGCGGACAGCGGCACGGTCATTTACGAGAAGAACAGCCACGACAAGCTGCCGCCGGCGAGCATCACGAAGATCATGACGATGCTGCTGATCGTCGAGGCGATCCAGGACGGAAAGCTCAAGCTGACGGACAAGGTGTCGACGAGCGAGTACGCCGCCTCGATGGGCGGCTCGCAGATCTTCCTCGAGCCGGGCGAGCAGATGACGGTCGACGACATGCTCAAGGGCATCGCGATGGCGTCCGGCAACGACGCGTCGGTCGCGATGGCGGAGAAGATCGGCGGCACGGAGGCCGAGTTCGTCTCGATGATGAACGAGAAGGCGGCGCAGCTCGGCTTGAAGGATACCCATTTCGCCAATCCGAACGGGCTGCCCGCCGCGGACCACTACACGTCGGCCCACGACATCGCCGTCATGTCGCGCGAGCTGCTGAAGCACAGCCTCATCACGAAGTACACCGGCCAATACCAGGACTACCTGCGCAAGGACAGCGAGAAGCCGTTCTGGCTCGTGAATACGAACAAGCTCGTGCGCTTTTACTCCGGCGCCGACGGACTGAAGACCGGATACACGAGCGAGGCGAAATACTGCCTGTCCGCGACGGCGAAGCGCGACGGCATGAGGGTCGTGGCGGTCGTCATGGGCGAGCCCAATACGAAGACGCGCAACGCCGAGGTGTCGAGCCTGCTCGACTATTCGTTCGCGCAATACGCCAATTACCCGATCCTCAAAAAAGGCGACAGCATGGGCACGCTGGCGATCGAGAAGGGCGTGCAGGGCAAGCTGCCGGTCACGGCTCAGCACAACTACAGCATCCTGCTGAAAAAAGGCGCGGCGGCCAAGGACATCCGCTACGAGATCAAGTGGAACGCCGGCATCAAGGCGCCCGTCAAGATCGGCGATCCCGTCGGCAAGCTGATCGTCTACCAAGGCGATCAGGTGATCCAGGACTTCCCGCTGGAGATGCCGGTATCGGTCGAGAAGGCGGGCTGGTGGAAGCTGTTCAAGCGCTCGACGGGCAGCCTCTTCTCCTGATGGACCGCGGCCCGATTGCTGTCGCGGCCTGACGGCCAGCTTCTAGTTTTGTCGGCAGGCAGGAATGAGGACGGCCGGAGGAGAAATCCTCCTCCATTCAACGGGAGGAGTGAGCCGCGCAATGAGTCTTCATGTGGATCTGGAGCATCAGCGCCATATCTTGATCGTCCGATTGAAGGGCGAGCTTGACCACCACACAGCCGATTCGGTCCGCATCCGGATAGAGGAAGCGATCTTGAGAGGCGGCAGCACCGACGTTATCCTCAGCCTCAAGGAGCTCGCCTTTATGGACAGCTCCGGGCTCGGCGTCATCCTCGGGCGCTACAAGCTGCTCAAGAGCCGCGGAGGCAGGATGGTCGTCTGCGACGCGAGTCCGGGCGTCTACCGCCTGTTCGAGCTGTCGGGCCTGTTCAAGATCATGCCGATACACGACACCGAGAGCGATGCGCTCTCGAGCCTGGAGGTGGCTTTATGAGCGAGCGTCAGCCGGCAGCGGCCAATACGATGAAGCTGAGCTTCAGCGCGCGATCGGAGAACGAGGCGTTCGCGCGCGTCAGCGTGGCGGCGTTCATCTCCCAGCTGGATCCGACGATGGAAGAGCTGAACGACCTGAAGACCGTCATCTCCGAGGCGGTGACGAACTCGATCATCCACGGCTACGACAGCGACGAGACGCAGCTTGTCTCGATCGAGGCGACGATCAGCGGCGACTCGGTCACGATCGTCATATCCGACGACGGCGGAGGCATCGAGGATCTCGAGCTGGCCCGCCAGCCTCTCTACACGTCCAAGCCGGAGCTCGAGCGCTCGGGCATGGGCTTCACGATCATGGAGAATTTCATGGACAGCTTCGAGGTTGCCAGCGAGCCCGGCCGCGGCACTCGAATCGCCATGACCAAGCGCATTGAATCCAAAAAGGCGCTGTACAATTAGGCGCATAGGGGCTGAAACATGGATGCCGATCTGAAGAAGAACGCGGGTCCGTTCCTCGACGACGCGGAGGTGAAGCGCCTCATCGCGCTGAGCCAGTCCGGAGATTCGCTCGCCAGGGACACGCTGGCCCGCTGCAACATCCGCTTGGTGTGGTCGGTCGTGCAGCGCTTCATGAATCGCGGCTACGAGCCCGAGGATCTGTTCCAGATCGGCTGCATCGGCCTGCTCAAGTCGGTGGACAAGTTCGACCTCAGCTACGAGGTCAAGTTCTCCACGTATGCCGTGCCGATGATCATCGGGGAGATCCAGCGCTTCCTGCGCGACGACGGGACGCTCAAGGTGAGCCGTTCGCTCAAGGAGACGGCCAACAAGGTGCGCAAGGCGAAGGACGAGCTGGCCAAGACGCTCGGCCGGCTGCCGACGATCGGCGAGGTGGCGGAGTTCCTCGGCATCACGGCCGAGGATGTCGTCTTCGCCCAGGAGGCGAACAAGCCGCCCGCCTCGATCCACGAGACGGTGTTCGAGAACGACGGCGACCCGATCACGCTGATGGACCAGATCGAAGGCGAGTCGGGCGAGCGCTGGTTCGACAAGCTGGCGCTGAACGAAGCGATCGGCGGCCTCAGCGAGCGCGAGCGGCTGATCGTATACTTGCGCTATTACCGCGACCAGACGCAGTCCGAGGTGGCGGGCCGGCTCGGCATCTCCCAGGTGCAGGTTTCCCGGCTGGAAAAGAAGATCCTGCAGTCGATCAAGGAGCAGATCGCCCAGTAGGAAGGACGTCCATCGCGATCCCGCTCCTCTATATCGCATCATCAAGCCAGCCGCGAGGCTGGCTTTTTTTGGCTTGCGCGGGGGGCGGCTGCCTAGGAGTAGCCGCGCCGCAGCCGTTCCATACTAACCAAGAGTCGGAAATGGTGGCGGAAGGAGGCGGCGCCATGTCGCGCAAACGAACGAATGCCGGACCGATTCCCGTTTATTTGCGGCTGAAGAAGCGGATCTCCATCCCTCCGGAAGGGACGGTGCGGCTCGGCTCCGTCGTCCGGCTGCTGGCCGACGAGCCGCTCGCCGGGGAGCTGAAGCGGATTCCGCTCTACACCCATCGGCCGGAGGACGGCAACCGTGTCGTCATCGACGTGCTGCAGATCGTGAAGGCGCTGCGCGAGACGGCCCCCGACGCGGTCATCGAGACCTTCGGCGATCCGCAGGTGCTCATCCTCGTCGAGACTCCGTCCACCCGCTCGCCGCGGTTCGCCGTGCTGGCGGGAGCGTGGCTGCTGCTCTTTTTCGGGGCGGGGCTCGCCATCATGAACTTCCACACGGATGTGAGCATGAAGGAGGTGCATCAGCGCATCGCCTTCCTGCTGACCGGCAAGGAAACGCTGCATCCGCTCTGGTTCCAGATCCCGTATTCGGTCGGAGTCGGGCTCGGCATGGTGCTGTTCTTCAACCATCTGTTCCGCAAGCGGCTGAACGAGGAGCCGAATCCGCTGGAGCTGGAGATGTACAACTACCAGGAGAACATCAACGCTTATGTCATCGCCGACGAGATGGGCAAAAAAGCGAACCGCGTGGAGGGACGGGACGATGGCTGACCTGCTGGCGGGGCTGTTCATGGCGATGCTTGGACTGGCCGGAGGCATCGCCGTCGGCAGCGGCATGGTCGCGCTGCTGATCGTGTTCGACCTGATTCCGCGGCTCGCGCAGCTGGCCCGGGCGTTCCGCTTGTCGGCGGCGTTCGAATCGGCGGTCGTCGGCGGCTCGCTGTTCTGGACCTGGGCGGACTTCTTCGGCTGGCGCGCGCCGCTGCCCGCGGCGCTGGCGCTGCCGCTGCCCGGCCTGCTGTGCGGCATGTTCATCGGCATGCTGGCCGCGGCTTTGACCGAAGTGATGAACGTGCTGCCGATTTTGGCGAAGCGGCTGCGCCTGACCGGCTATCTGGGCGCGCTCGTCATGGCGATGGTGCTGGGCAAGACGGCCGGCTCGCTGTTCGATTGGCTGGTGTATCAATGGTAGGACAGAAGGAGGGAACCCCATGACGAAATGGCAGAAGGTGAAGCGGCTGGAGCATCCGGAAGAGCCGGTGGTCGAGGCGCGCGAGACGAGCGGGGAAAGCCGCTCCGGCGACGGATGGGAAGGGCTGCTGGAGGAGATCGATCGGCTGGAGCAGGCCGAGCGGCGGCATGAGCCGGAGCCGGTCCGCAGGGCAGAGAGGCCGGAAGGCCGCGAGGACTGGATGGAGGCGCTGCTGCTGGAGGCGTCGGCAGAGCCGGGCCGATTGCCGGAAGCGGAGTCCCGTTCCGAGGAGGGCGGCCTTGCGGAGGCGCTGCTCGACGAGGACGGAAGCGGCGAGGCGGAGGCGGAGCGGTCCCGGGTTCGGGAGAGAAGCGCCCGCGGCGACCACGAGCATGAGGATGAGGATGAGGAGGAGCGTGGGGATGAATGGGCGGCGGCTCTTCGAGACGACCGGACGGACGGCGGCCGAGAAGGCGAGAAGCGGGAGATGAGCCGGCCGGCCGGCCTCCATGAGGACGACCGCGATGGAGACGACCGCGATGGAGACGACCGCGATGGGGACGAACGACATGCGGACAGCCGTCATGCGGACAGCCGTCATGCGGACGACCGTCATGCGGACGACCGTCATGCGGACAGCCGTCATGCGGACGACCGCGATGAGGATGACCTTCATGCGGACACCCGCGATGGGGATGACCGTCGTGGGGAAGCCCGGGGGGAAGGCGTCCGCACCGGAGCCCGCGAGGAAAAAGGGCGCGGCGGGAAAGCCGGAGAGGCTCGCCGCGGCGACGAAGCCGGCCGCGAGCTGCGCGCAGAAGCCGGCGCGCCTTCTCGCCGCGGCGATGCGGAGCGGGAGGATCGCGCGGCCGGGCATGGGCGCGAGGAGCGCAAGGAAAGCCGCGAGGCCGGCGGCCGGGGCGCCGGGAAAGGGCGCGGGGGCGGCGGAGTCTCCGAGGGCGGGAATTCCGCGCCGGGCACGGACGGAGATGCGCTGGAGCCGATTCCGGAGCGGATCGAGACGTTCGTCGATCGGCTGAAGGAAGAGGTCGGCTACAAGACGAGCTTCGACGTCGTCGTCCGCGAGATGACGCTCGGCGGCAAGAAGACGGCCTTTTTCATGATGAACGGCCTTTCGAGCGGCCTGATCATGACGGAGATCCTGCAGCGGCTGACGTTCCTGCAGACGGACAACCTGTCGGCGGACGCGCTGCATTCGTTCATGAAGCTGTACGTGCCCGCGGTGCAGGTGGAGCAGGAAGACGACTGGAACATGATGCTGACCGCCGTGCTGGGCGGATCGACCGGCATGTACATCGACGGCGAGAGCACGATGCTGATCCTCGATGCCCGCAGCTTCCCGGTGCGCAATCCGGAGGAGCCATCGCTCGAGCGGGTCGTGCGCGGCTCGCGGGACGGATTCGTGGAGACGCTGCTCATGAACGTCTCGCTCGTCCGCAGGCGGCTGCGCGATCCGATGCTGCGCTACGAGATTCTGCGGGTCGGCGAGCGCACGCGCAGCGACGTGTGCATCGCCTATATCGACGACATCGTGGACAAGGAGCTGCTGGAGTCGATCCGCGACAAAATATCCGCCGTCAAGATCGACGGGCTGCCGCTCGCCGACAAGCAGCTCGAGGAGGCGACGGTGAAGCGCGGCTGGAACCCGTATCCGCTCGTGCGCTATTCGGAGCGGCCCGACGTCGTCGCGGCGCATCTGCTGGAGGGCAACGTCGCGGTGTTCGTCGACACGTCGCCGAGCGTCATGATCCTGCCGACGACGTTTTTCGATCTCGTGCAGCATGCCGAGGAGAACCGGCAGACGCCGTTCATCGGCACCTACCTCCGCTGGCTGCGCTTCCTCGGCATCCTGGCTTCGCTGTTCCTCGTGCCGATCTGGCTGCTGTTCGCGCTCAACCCGACGATGCTGCCGGCGGCGCTGTCGTTCATCGGTCCGGCGAAGACCAGCAAAATTCCGCTGGCGCTGCAGTTCCTGCTCGCCGAGGGCGGCATCGACTTGATGCGCATGGCCGCGATCCATACGCCGACGCCGCTCGCGCTGGCGATCTCGCTCGTGTCGGCGATCCTCGTCGGAGACATCGCCGTGCAGACCGGACTGTTCGTCAACGAGGTCATTTTGTACATGGCGGTAGCCGCCGTCGGCATGTTCGCCACGCCGAGCTACGAGCTGAGCCTCGCCAATCGGATCGTGAGGCTGATGCTCATCTGCCTCGTCGCCCTGTTCCACGTTCCGGGACTCGTGATCGGCTGGACGGCCGTCTTCGCCATCCTCGTCATGCAGCGCTCGTTCAACCGACCGTACATGTGGCCGTTCATCCCGTTCGACGCCCGCGGCATGATGAATGTGATGCTGCGGATGCCGGTGATGATGAACCGGAAGCGGCCGAACCTGCTCCGTCCGCAGCAGCGCGACAAGATGCCGGAGCACGGCGGAGCCTGATCCAGGACGTTTGCCCGATGCAACAAATGCAAATGAAACGACAGAAAATCCATTACTCCTTCTCCCGAGGTTCGTTATACTGAGGTCACATTAGGACAAACGAACCCCGCCTGCCTGAGCCGGGGAGAAAGAGGTAGCGAATCCATGCATTTTCACGGAACATCCCGAATAAATGAACACGGCCGTCTGGAGATCGGAGGCTGCGATACGCAGGACCTCGCCGAGCAGTTCGGCACCCCGCTGTACGTCGTCGACGAGGCGCTCGTCCGCCAGCGGGCCCGCGAATACGTGGAGGCGTTCAAGGCGTCGGGCTTCCGCTTCCAGGTCGCCTATGCGAGCAAGGCGTTCAGCACCGTGGCGATGTGCGCCATCGCCGAGCAGGAAGGGCTGTCGCTCGACGTCGTCAGCGACGGCGAGCTGCACACGGCGCTGCAGGCGGGCTTCCCGGCGGAGCGCATCCATTTCCACGGCAACAACAAGACGCCGTTCGAGATCGAGATGGCGCTCGACGCCGGCATCGGCTGCTTCGTCGCCGACAACTTCTCGGAGCTGCAGCTGCTGAACGCCATCGCCGGCGCCAAAGGCCGCAAGGCGAACATCCTGCTGCGCATCACGCCGGGCGTCGAGGCGCATACGCATGACTATATCTCGACCGGCCAGCAGGACTCCAAGTTCGGCTTCGACCTGGCCGGCGGCGCCGCCTTCGAGGCGGTGCGGCAATCGCTGAGCCTCGATCATCTCGTCCTGCTCGGCGTCCACTCCCATATCGGCTCCCAGATCTTCGAGGTCGAGGGCTTCCGGATGGCGGCCGCCAAGGTGGCGGAGTTCGCCGTCAACGTCAAGGCCGAGCTCGGTCAGACGTTCCGCGTCATCAACCTGGGCGGAGGCTTCGGCATCCGCTACACGTCCGAGGACAGCCCGCTTCCGGTACGCGACTACATCGGCGCGATTACGGACGCGATCCGCTCGAACTTCACGGCGGCCGGCTATCCGCTGCCGGAGATTTGGGTCGAGCCGGGCCGCAGCATCGTCGGCGACGCCGGCACGACGCTGTATACGGTCGGCACGAGCAAGGACATCCCCGGCGTCCGCAAGTACATCGCCGTCGACGGCGGCATGACGGACAACCCGCGTCCGGCGCTGTACGAGTCCAAGTACGAGGCGGTGCTGGCGAACCGCGCCGCCGAGCCGGCCGCCGAGACGGTATCGGTCGCAGGCAAATGCTGCGAGAGCGGCGACATGCTGATCTGGGACCTGGAGCTGCCGAAGGCCGAGACGGGCGATCTGCTCGCCGTTTTCTGCACCGGCGCGTACAACTATGCGATGGCGTCCAACTACAACCGCATCCGCCGTCCGGCGGTCGTGCTGGTCAAGGACGGCAAGGCCGACGTCGCCGTGAAGCGCGAGTCGCTGGAGGACATCTCCCGCAACGACGTGCTGCCGGAGCGTCTGCGCAAGGCTGAAGTTCAGCCGTAAGCCGCTGCCGGCGAGCCTCCTTCGGGAGGCTCGCTTTGCGTTCGGGACCGGCGCTGGTGTATGATAAGAGGCGTACATAGCTTTTATTTTGGAAGGCAGGAGTGATGACAAGTGGCAAAACAAGCGAAAATCACGCTCGAAAACGGCGGCGAGGTCGTTCTGGACCTGTTCGACAAGGACGCTCCGAATACGGTCGCGAACTTTGAAAAGCTGGCGAACGAAGGCTTCTATAACGGACTTACGTTCCATCGCGTCATCCCGGGCTTCGTCGCTCAGGGCGGCTGCCCGAACGGCACCGGCACCGGCGGTCCCGGCTATACGATCGACTGCGAGATCAACCCGAACAAGCATGAGCGCGGCTCGCTCGCGATGGCTCATGCCGGACGCAATACCGGCGGCAGCCAGTTCTACATCTGCTACCAGCCGCAGCCGCATCTGGACGGCCAGCACACCGTCTTCGGCAAGATTTCCAAAGGCATGGAATACATCGACGCGTTCAAAGGCCGCGACAAGATGGCCAAAGTCGAAGTCGTCGAAGTCTGACTTCCTCGCGCGGAAGGCTCTCGTCCGAGAGCCTTTTTGTCGTTTAATCCCGACTCGTCCGCTTGCTTTTTAGCGTGCAGGCAAGTAAGATGAGTCATGCAAGCAATTGAATTCAAGCGAACCTTCGGGGCTGGGTGAAATTCCCGGGCCGGCGGTGATCCGTACCTGGCGCGTCTTCGGCATATGCCGCGGCTCGCCGGGGACGGTCAGTCCGTGACCCGCATGACCGCTTCTGCGCTTCCCTCGACCGAGGGCGCGTCGAGCGCATGCGGCTGACCTGGTGAAACTCCGGGACCGACAGTATAGTCTGGATGGGAGAAGGCTCGCTGCAAGACAGGCATGCATGAAGGCAGCTCCTCCATCATTGGAGGAGTCTGTTCAAGTCCGCCGCCCAGACATCGAGATCGGTTCCGCGCTGCCGCCCGGAGTCTGTCTTCCGATTCGATCCGGGACGGCGGTCTGTTCCCGCATTTCCAGGACGGCTTTTTTGGCTATCCGGTCGATCGGGCTCCTGCTCCTGCCGCGCGGCGACGTTTCCGACATTCCATCACCCCCGAAGGGCGCTCCAGGCGTCAATCGGGGGTGTTTTTGCATTGCGGGAAACGATCGATGATCGATATTACATGGAGCTCGCGCTCGGCATGGCGGCCAAAACGGCCGGCCAGACCGGCATCAATCCGGCCGTCGGCTGCGTCATCGTCAAGGATGGCCGCATCGTCGGCCTCGGCGCCCATCTCAAGCGGGGCGAAGGGCATGCCGAGCCGCACGCGCTGGCGATGGCGGGAGACGAAGCCCGGGGAGCGACGGCCTACGTCACGCTGGAGCCGTGCAGCCATTATGGCCGTACGCCGCCCTGCAGCGATCGGCTGATCGCGGCCGGAATCGCCCGCGTCGTCGTCGCGGAGCTCGACCCGAATCCGCTCGTCGCGGGCAGTGGCATGGCCAAGCTGCAGGCGGCGGGAATCGAGACGAAAACGGGCGTCATGGAAGCGGAGGCCAGGCGGCGGAGCGAGCCGTTCCGCAAGTTCATCACGACCCGGCTGCCCTATGTCACGCTCAAGACAGCCTCCACGCTGGACGGCCGCATCGCCGCGGCGAGCGGGGACAGCCGCTGGGTGACGGGGCCGGAGGCGCGCGAGGCCGTGCATGCGATGCGGCATCGCCATATGGGCATCCTCGTCGGCATCGGCACGGTGCTGGCGGACGACCCGAGCTTGACGACGCGGCTGTCCGTGCCGGGCCTGCATCCGGCGAGAATTGTCGCCGACTCGAGCTTGCGGCTGCCGCTGGACGCGAAGCTCGTGCAGGACGGAGCCGCGCCGACGATCGTCCTGACGTCGGAAGCCGCAGACGAAGGCCGAGCGGCCGCGCTGAGGGCGGCCGGCGTCGAGGTCATCCGCTGCGGCAGCGGCAGCTCGGTCGATCTGCGCGAGGCGATGAGACGGCTCGGCGAGCTGGAGCTCGGCTCGATCCTGCTCGAGGGCGGCGGAAGGCTGAACGGCTCGATGCTGGAGGCGGGGCTGGTCGATCGGATCTGCCTGTTCCTCGCGCCCAAGATCATCGGCGGCGAGGACGCGCCGTCGTCGTTCCGGTTCGCCGGCTTCGAGCGGATGGCCGACGCGATCGAGCTGGACGACGTCGAGGTGGAGCGCTATGGACGCGATATATGCATCAGCGGCAAGCCAGCCGCCAAGGGAGGGATCGGCTGACATGTTCACCGGATTGATCGAAGAGATCGGAGAGCTGCGCGGCGCGGCGCGAAAAGGAGAGGCGATGGTGCTCCGCATCGGCGCCGCCAAAGTGCTGGAGGGCGTCCGGCTCGGGGACAGCATCGCCGTCAACGGCGTCTGTCTGACCGTGACTGGATGCGGGCCCGACAGCTTCGAGGCCGACGTCATGCCGGAGACGTACCGGCATACGAATCTGGGCGGGCTGCCGGCGGGCAGCCCGCTCAACCTGGAGCGGGCGATGCGCGCGGACGGCCGCTTCGGCGGGCATATCGTCCAGGGCCATGTGGACGGCATCGGGCGGATCGTCGAGCGCAGGGCGTACGCCAACGCGGTGCTGTTCACGATCCGGCCCGCGGACGAAGGGCTGCGCCGCTACATCATTCCGCGCGGTTCAATTGCCGTGGACGGCATCAGCCTGACTGTGACGGAGGCGGGCGAGGACGCCTTTTCGGTGTCGATCATCCCGCATACGCTCGCCGAAACCGTGCTGCAGAGCAAGCAGGCGGGAGCGACCGTCAATCTGGAATGCGACGTGCTCGGCAAATATGTCGACCATCTGCTGCGGTTCGGCGGCAGAGGGGACGCCGCAGCCGCCGGCAGGCCGGGAGGCGCGGCCGGCGGCCCGCTGACGGCCGCTTTCCTGGCGGAGAACGGATTCGCATGAGCCAAGGCAACGAAGGAGGAGCAAGCATGGAACGATTACACCATCAAGACGGGGCGGCGCCATTCGATGCGATCGAGGATGCGGTGCAGGATCTGCTGGCCGGCAAGCCGGTCATCGTCGTCGACGACGAGGATCGCGAGAACGAGGGCGATCTGATCGCGCTCGCCGATACGATCTCGCCGGCCGTCATCAACTTCATGATTACCGAGGCGCGCGGGCTCGTCTGCGTGCCGATCGAGGCGGAGCGGGCGCGAGAGCTCGACCTGCCGCCGATGGTCGTCCGCAATACGGACTACCACGGCACCGCGTTCACCGTCTCCGTCGACCATGTGAGCACGACGACCGGCATCTCCGCACATGAGCGCGCCGAGACGGTGCGGGCGCTCGTCGACGGCGCGGCCCGCGCGGACGATTTCCGCCGCCCGGGCCATATATTCCCGCTGATCGCCAAGGACGGCGGCGTGCTGCGGCGCGCCGGCCATACGGAAGCGGCGATCGATCTGGCCAAGCTGTGCGGCGCCAAGCCCGGCGCGGTCATCTGCGAGATCATCCGCGAGGACGGCACGATGGCGCGGCTGCCGGACCTGGCGGACTTCAAGCGCAAGCATGATCTCAAGCTGATTACGATCCAGTCGCTGATCGAGCATCGGCGCCGCCGCGAGCAGCTGGTGCAGCGGGTCGTCGAGGTAAACATGCCGACCGACTTCGGCGTCTTCCGCGCGGTCGCCTACACGAACGAGGTGGACGACAAGGAGCATGTCGCGTTCGTCAAAGGACAGATCGATCCGGAGCAGCCGACGCTCGTGCGGGTGCATTCCGAATGCCTTACCGGCGACGTGTTCCACTCCCGCCGCTGCGACTGCGGTCCGCAGCTGGCGGCGGCGCTGCGCCAGATCGAGGAGGCGGGCAGCGGCGTGCTGCTCTACATGCGTCAGGAAGGGCGCGGCATCGGCCTCATCAACAAGCTCAAAGCCTATCAGCTTCAGGAGCAGGGGCTCGACACGGTCGAGGCGAACCTGAAGCTCGGCTTCGGGCCCGACCTGCGGGAGTACGGCATCGGCGCGCAGATCCTGCGCGATCTCGGCGTCCGCCGGATGCGGCTCATGACGAACAATCCGCGCAAGATCCGCGGCCTCGAGGGGTACGGACTGAGCGTGGCCGAGCGGGTGCCGATCCAGATGGAGCGCAACGAGAGCAACACGAATTACTTGAACACGAAAAAAACGAAGCTTGGCCATCTGTTGGAGTTTGAAATTTAAGCCGAATAAATTAGAATAGAAGGATGGGTTTGAAAACATGACGAAATATTACGAAGGACATCTGGTATCGCAAGGGCTGAAATACGGCGTCGTCGTCGGCCGCTTCAACGAATTCATCACCGGCAAGCTGCTGAGCGGCGCGCTCGACGCGTTCAAGCGCCATGGCGCGGGCGAGGACGAGGTGGAGGTCGCGTGGGTGCCGGGAGCGTTCGAGATTCCGCTGATCGCGCAAAAGATGGCGGAGAGCGGCAAGTACGATGCCGTCATCACCCTCGGCGCCGTCATCCGGGGCTCCACCCCGCATTTCGACTATGTATGCAGCGAGGTCGCCAAGGGCGTCGCCGCGATCAATCTGAAAACCGGCGTGCCGACGATCTTCGGCGTGCTGACGACGGATTCGATCGAGCAGGCGGTGGAGCGCGCGGGGACGAAGGCCGGCAACAAAGGCTGGGAAGCCGCTGCCGCCGCGATCGAGATGGCGAATCTGACGCGGGCGATTCAAGGCTGAGCCTGGCCTGAGGCGAGACAGCGGCCTTTAGCTTCGCGATACCGGCGGACAGGAAGAGGTGGAGCGGCATGAGCCTATTGTACAAACTGGAAGCATTCGAAGGGCCGCTGGATCTGCTGCTTCACTTGCTGGACAGGGAAGAGATCGACATCTACGACATTCCGATCAGCCGGATCGCGGATCAGTACATGGACTACCTGCATGCGATGCAGGAGTTCGAGCTGGACGTGACGAGCGAGTTCCTCGTGATGGCCGCGACGCTGCTGGCGATCAAGAGCGGGCAGCTGCTGCCCCGCCCTCCCGTCATGGACGAGTACGAGGACGCCTGGGACGACGAAGGCATGCTCGATCCCCGCGACGAGCTCGTGCAGAAGCTGGTGGAATACCGCCGCTACAAGCAGATCGCCGAGCATCTGCGCGACCGCGAGATGGCGCGCAGCCTCGTCTACAGCAAGGAGCCCGAGGACCTGACGACGTACATGAAGGAGGACGACACCCATCCGCTGGAAGGGCTCGACCTCGGCGACATCATGGCGGCGTTCCGGCGGGCGCTCCGCAAGGCGGCCAGGCGGACGCATGTCGCCCGCATCCATCGGGACGAGATATCCGTCAAGGACCGCATCCGCGACATCTCGGAGCTGCTGCGCGAGCATGAGACCGCGCTGTTCTCCCGGCTCGTAGGCGAAGCGGTGGAGCGCCACGAGATCGTCGTGACGTTCCTCGCGATCCTCGAGCTGATGAAGATGAAGCAGGTCCGCGTCTTCCAGAACAGTCTGTTCGATGATATCGTCATCCATTGGAGAGGGGAAGCGTCGGATCGTGATGGTTCAGCAGCTGAAATCGATTATTGAGGGATTATTGTTCATGGCTGGCGACGAGGGCTTGACGATCCGGCAGATCGCCGAGATCGTGGAGATCGACCAGCGCCTGTCGGAGGATCTCGTGCGCGAGCTCAAGGCCGATCTGGAGCAGGCCGGGCGCGGCATCCGCATCGCCGAGGTCGCCGGAGCGTTCCGTTTCACGACCCATCCGGAGCATGCGCCTTATTTCGAGCGGATGGCCTACTCGCCGTCCCGTTCGACACTGTCGCAGGCGGCGCTGGAGACGCTGGCGATCATCGCCTACCGCCAGCCGATCACGAGGGTCGAGATCGAGGAGATCCGCGGGGTCAAAAGCGAGAAAGCGATCCAGACGCTCGTCGCGAAGGATCTGATCGAGGAAAAAGGGCGCGCCGAGCAGATCGGACGTCCGATCCTGTACGGCACGACCCGCTCCTTCCTCGACCATTTCGAGCTGGGCTCGCTCGAAGCGCTGCCGGAGCCGGCGGCGATGACGCCCGAGGCGGAGCTCGAGGAGCAGACGCAGCTGCTGTTCGGCCGCCTGGACGGCCGCCAAGGCTCATCTTCCGAGCCCTAAGCGACATCTACGAAAAAGATCGGCTGCGGGCCGGTCTTTTTTGTCATTTCTGGGCATGCTATCCGGGAAAAGGCAGCGGTCCGGCCATCGGCGCGCGCTCTTGCTGCCGAATGACGGAAAGGGGGTCGAATCCGAATGGGAGCATGGTTCGGCTGGCTGGCGGTCGTCCTCGTGCCGCTGCTGCTCGCCGCCGCGATCGCGGCCGTTCCGGTCCGCGCCCGCGCGGAGCTGTCGCGGCATGAAGGCGACGACAATCTGTCCCTTCAGGTGAAGACGCTGTTCGGCTTGCTGAAGTTCAAGTGGGAAATTCCGATGATGAAGCTCGGCAAAAATGGGCTGCAGGTGGAGGAGCTCGCGCAGGCCGACAGTCCATCGCTGCTGCATGCCGAATCGGCGGACAAGAAGGATATCGGCGCCTCGCGCATCGCCGAGCTGCTGCAGGATGCCTGGAAGCTGCTGCGGCGGACGGAAAACCTGACCGGCCTGGTGCGGCGCACGCTGAACAAGGTGGAGATCAGCCGCTGGACGTGGCGGACGACGATCGGCACCGGAGACGCGGTCTGGACGGCGATGTCGACCGGCGCGGTCTGGTCGCTGCAGACGGCCGCGCTCGGCCTGCTGTCGCAGCTGTGCCGGCTGACCGCCAAGCCGCAGATGGACGTTCAGCCCGACTACCGCTCGGCACGGCTGGAGACGAGCTTCGACTGCATAGCGGAAATCCGCTTGGGCAATGCTATCCTTGCCGGACTGCAGCTGCTGGTCCGGATGATGAGAACGGAAGGAGGCGTCAGACTGTGGCAGAACATCCTATTCAAGGCCTGATGCAAACCGCCATGGAGAATATCAAGGAAATGGTGGATGTCAACACGATCGTCGGTGACCCCGTGCAGACGCCGGACGGAAGTGTCATTATGCCGATCAGCAAAGTCGGCTTTGGATTCGTGGCCGGCGGCAGCGACATCCGCATGGACGGCGGGGCGCGCAGCAGCTCGACCCATGCCGACGGGCATAACGCGCAGGTCGCGCTGCCGTTCGGGGGCGGCAGCGGCGGCGGCGTATCGATCACGCCAATCGCGTTCCTCGTCGTCGGCACGCAAGGCGTGCGCGTCGTTCCGCTCGACAACCAGACGCATTTGGTCGAGCGCGTCATCGACGCGGTGCCGGGAGCCTTCGAGAAGATCCAGGGCATGTTCCGTCATCACGACGGAGTCGAGCGCGTCGAGAGCACTCTTATCACGAGCGATCCGATTCTTTAGCGCCGCGGACTCGTCCCGGCTGCTGCAAGCGGCTGTCCTCCCCGGAGGACAGCTTTTTTGCGGTTTCCGGCCGGACAGGACCGGCTTGTTCATATCGGCCGGACAAGATACATACAATGGCAGCAGGAGACGGGAGCCGCCAGCGGCTTTCGCATGCCAGGAGGAGGAAGGATACCGTGGCTATTGCAGGTGCGTGGAAACGAACGGCCGCCGCCGCCGCAGGTCTCGCGCTGCTCGGCGCGAGCCTGCTCTCGGCGCCGGCGGCAAAGGCGGCGGACGCTCCCCGTCCGCCGACGACGAGCGCGCGCGCGGCCGCGCTGATCGACGTCGAGTCGGGCCGGCTGCTGTACAGCAGCGAAGCGGCCGACGAGCCGATGCGGATCGCCAGCCTGACCAAGATCATGACGGCCATTACGGCGATCGAGGAAGGCGACCTGGACAGCACGGTCACGGTCGGTCTGCGAGCCGTCGGCAAGGAAGGCTCGTCGATCTATTTGAAGCTGGGCGAGAAGATGAAGCTGAAGGACATGCTGTACGGCCTCATGCTGCGCTCCGGCAACGATGCCGCGACGGCGATCGCGGAGCATGTCGGCGGCTCGGAGGAAGGCTTCGTGAAGATGATGAACGAGAAGGCGGCCTGGATCGGGCTCGAGCGGTCCACGTTCATGAACCCGCACGGGCTGGATCAGGAGGGCCATCTGTCGACGGCGAACGATCTGGCGAAGCTGACCGCCTATGCGCTGAAAAATCCCGTGTTCGCGGAAATCGTCGGCACGAAGGTGCACAAGGCGCCGAATCCGTTCGACAGCTGGGACTACAGCTGGGCGAACAAAAACAAGATGCTCGCCTTGTACGACGGCGCCGACGGCGTCAAGACGGGCTACACGAAGACGGCGCTGCGCTGCCTCGTCAGCTCGGCGACGAGGGACGGCCAGCAGCTGGCCGCCGTGACGCTGAACGACCGGGACGACTGGCATGACCATGCGTCGATGCTGGACTGGGGCTTCGAGCATTACGAGCTGAAGACGCTGGCGTCGAAAGGCGAGCCGCTCAAGGGATACTCGCTGGCGTCGGGCCGCCAGCTGCGCTATCCGCTGGCGGAGGGCGAGGAGGCCGGCCTGTCCAACCGCCTCGTGCTGCTCAGCCGCGAGAAGGACGCGCTCGCCTATGCGCTCGGTGAGCGGGGAAGGCTCGAGTGGACGCTGGACGGACGCGCGATCGGAGCGGTGCCCGTCTACGACGCCGGCAGCCCGCGGATCGGCCAGCCGGACCGCGCGACGGCATCGTTCCGGCCTGGAGGGATGTTCTCCAGCCGTCCCGCCAGCCTCGGCGCGGCGCTGTCGAGGAGCCTGAAGGCGCTGTTCGCGACGGGAGGGGAGTGAGCCGATGGTCAACTGGATCTGGCTCGGCTTCATCGTCGTCAGCGTCGTCGTGGCGGCCGCCACCGGACGCATGGATGCGGTCACTCAGGCGGCTTTCGACGGAGCGAAAAACGGCGTGACGATCTGCTTCGGCCTGGTCAGCATTCTCGTGTTCTGGATGGGGCTGATGCGGATTGCCGAGGATGCCGGCCTGCTGGCGCGGCTCGCCCGGCTGCTCAGCCCGTTCGTCCGCCTTCTCTTTCCCGACGTGCCCAAGGGCCATCCTGCGCTCGGCTACATCATGAGCAACATGAGCGCCAACATCCTCGGCCTCGGCAACGCCGCCACCCCGATGGGCATCAAGGCGATGCAGGAGCTGCAGAAGCTGAATCCCGAGCCCGCGACGGCGACGCCGGCGATGTGCACGCTGCTCGCGCTCAACACGTCCAGCATCACGCTCGTGCCGACGACGCTGATCGCGATCCGCATGAATTACGGCTCGGCCAATCCGGCGGAGATCGTCGGCACGACGCTGGCGGCGACGGCCGTCGCCACGGCCGCGGCGATTCTGCTCGACCGCTGGTACCGCAGCCGGAGCAAGCAGCCGCCGCTGGCGCCGCCGGCCGGAGGGGCTGCGAGCCGCCCCCGCCGCGCGGCACGCTCTCCGGGCCGGCTCGGCGGGCGGCGCGAGCTGCCTCCGGAAGCGTAAGGGGGGAGGAGCATGCATTCGTTCATCAATCTGCTGTCGGCTTGGATGATTCCCGCGATCATCGCCTTCATTCCTTTATACGGCGCGTTCCGCAAGGTACCGGTGTACGAGACGTTCACGGAAGGGGCCAAGGAGGGCTTCGGCACCGCCATCGGCATCATCCCGCATCTGGTCGGCATGATGGTCGCGATCAGCATGTTCCGCGCCTCCGGCGCGCTGGACTACGTCACCGGCGCGATGGAGCCGATGCTGCGCCAGCTCGGCGTTCCCGGCGAGGTGCTGCCGCTCTCGCTGCTGCGGCCGCTGACCGGGGCGGGCTCGCTCGCCTATACTTCCGACCTGATCGCGACCTACGGACCCGACAGCATGATCGGAAGGATCGCCTCGACGATCCAAGGGAGCACGGACACGACGCTGTACGTGCTCACGGTCTACTTCGGCGCGATCGGCATCCGGCGCACGCGCTACGCGCTCAAGGTCGGGCTGTTCTCCGACCTGGTCGGCTTCCTTGCCGCCGTCTTCATCTGCCTCTACGTATTCGGCTGATTTCGATGAGACGGCTTCCTGGCCACCGTCTTCATCTGCCTCTACGTATTCGGTTGATTTCGATGAGACGGCTTCCTGGCCGCCGTCTTCATCTGCCTCTACGTATTCGGCTGAACCGTGCGTCCTGCCGCGGCCGGCGCCTTCTCTGCGGAGAGGGCGCCGGCTTTTTGCCGTGGAGGGACGGCAGGGGGCTCCCTTGTGCTTTTTCGGGACAATCGGTATGATGGTGGGTGAGGTGAACTTAATTGGAACGATTACAAAAAATCCTCGCCGCCGCCGGAGTCGCCTCCCGCCGCAAGTGCGAGGAGCTGATCGCGAGCGGCGCGGTCGAGGTGAACGGCAAAGTGGTCCGCGAGCTGGGAACGAAGGCGGATCCGGCGACGGACGAGATCACGGTGAAAGGCAAGCCGATCGCCTCCGAGAAAAAGATCTATTTGATGATGAACAAGCCGAAGGGCGTCATCACGAGCGCATCCGATCCGAAGGGGCGCAAGATCGTGAGCGACTTCCTGCCCGGCATCAAGGAGCGGGTCTACCCGGTCGGACGGCTCGACTACGATACGGAAGGGCTGCTGCTGCTGACGAACGACGGCGAATTCGCCAATCTGCTCACGCATCCGAGCCATCACGTTCCGAAGACGTATCTGGCGACGGTCAAGGGCGTCCCGCACGGCAGCGCGCTCGAGAGGCTGCAAAAGGGCATCAAGCTCGAGGACGGCATGACCGCCCCGGCCGAAGCCGACTATCACGACGTCGACGTCGATGCCGGAGTCGCGACGATCGCGATTACGATCTACGAGGGACGCAACCGCCAGGTGCGGCGCATGTTCGACGCGATCGGCCATCCGGTGGCGCGGCTCAAGCGGATCAAGTTCGGCCATCTCGTTCTGGAGAACATGCAGCGCGGCAAGTTCCGCCATCTGACGCTGTCCGAGATCAAGGAGCTGCGCGACGCGGCGCTTTCACATAATGGTCACAAAAAGTAACGGGGCCGTGCGCTGCTCCGTCTCTTCTTGCCGTTATAATGAAGAGGAAGAAACGCTTACATAAGGTGGTGGCATGAAGATGAAGGGCGCTGCCCGCAAGCCGGTGCAAATCCTCATTTTCCTCGGCGTCTTGCTGCTGGGCGGTTATGCCATCGGCAAGACGCTGTTTGCGTCGAAGGACGGCCTTCCGATGCCGGGCGACAAGCCCCCGGAGTTCACCCTTTCGACGCTGGACGGGCGCACGGTGTCGCTCTCCGATTACGAGGGCAAGCCCGTCGTCCTCAATTTCTGGGGCAGCTTCTGCCCGCCCTGCGTCAAGGAGATGCCGGAGTTCCAGCGTCAATACGACAAATGGAAAAGCGAGGGGCTGGAGGTGCTCGCCGTCAATCTGAGCGAGGACAACCTGACCGTCCGCAATTTCGTGGCGGGCAAGAACCTGACCTATCCGATTCTGCGCGACGTCGATAAGGAGACCGAGCGCAGGTATCGTCTCCGCTCGTATCCGACAACCTTCTTCATTCGGCCGGACGGCAAGCTGGAGGAGGTCTACCAGGGAGGCATGACGGAGCAGGACATCGAGGAGCGCGTGCTCAAGCTGATCGAAGAGAGCTGACGCAGCTCCAGATCGCTCCGCCGCATCCAAGCTACATGACAGGAGGCTACACCGGTGTTCCAAAACACCAAATGCGAATGCGGCCATCAGAACCCGGCCGGCACCGTGCTCTGCGAGGCGTGCGGACGCTCGCTCGACGAGGGCGGCGCGGCCGAGGAGCTGCTCGAGATGCGCTACGACGGCGCGGCGAGGCGCTCCCAGAAGAGCCATCCTTCCGTGCTGGACCGGGTCTGGAACTTCTTCTCCTCGGTCAAGATCGCCGTCTACATGATCGTCATCACGCTGATCGGCGCCTCGCTCGGCACGATCTATCCGCAGGAGAACACCTTCCTGACGACGCAGGATCTCGGAGACTACTACCGGGATACGTACGGCTTGTCCGGCGAGATCTACTACGCGCTCGGCTTGTCCCACACGTTCGAATCGTGGTGGTTCGTCTCGCTGCTCGTCCTGATCGGCACCTCGCTCGTCGTCTGCAGCCTCGACCGCGTGCTGCCGCTGTACCGCGCGCTGAACAAGCAGCAGATCCGCAAGCACGAGTCGTTCCTGCTGCGGCAGCGGGCCGCATACCGCGGCGACATCGAGGGCGACCCCGAGGCGTGGATCGACCGCTTCGAGCAGGCCGCGCGCAAGCGCCGGTACAAGGTCATCCGCAAGGACGGCGCGCTGCTCGCCGAGAAGCATCGGTTCAGCCGCTGGGGGCCTTATATCAACCATATCGGCCTGATCGTCTTTCTCCTCGCCGTGCTCGCGAGAGCGGTGCCGGCCTGGCAGATGGACCAGTACGTGACGATACCCGAGGGCGACACCGTCCGCATCGAAGATACGAACTACTTCGTCAAGAACGAGAAGTTCACGGTCGAGTTCTACGGGGACGAGGAGCTTCCCGCGGAGCTCAAAGGCACGCTGAGAGCGAAGCTGTACCGGACGGACGCCGTCCTGTACGAATGCCGGAGCGGCTGCACGGCGGCTTCCGGACAGCCCGAGCTCGTGGAAGTCGCCCGCCATCCGATCGAAGTGAACAGCCCGCTCGAATACGACGGGCTCAAGCTGTACCAGTTCGACTTCGACAACAAGGCGGTGCTGCGCGAGGTCAAGCCGGTCGTCATCGACAAGACGACGGGCGAGACCTACGGTCCGTTCACGCTGAAGATGCGCGATCCCGAGACGACGTTCGAGGTCGGGCCGTACCGGCTGGAGCTGAAGCAGAACTTCATGGAGTTCGCGATCGGCGACGACGGCAATCCGATCACCAAGTCGCGGGATCCTAAGGCTCCGGCCTTCATCTTCCTCGTCTACGGCCCCGGCCTCGACGAGCAAGGAGAGCCGTACATCTACTTCCCGATGCAAAAGGACAAGGCCGCCTTCAGCCAGGACAAGCTGAACGCCGCGATCGCGGACCGGCTGGAGATCAAGGTGAACGGCATGGAGAACGTGAGCTTCGTCGAATATACGACGTTCCTCAACGTCCGCAAGGACCTTGCGATGCCGTATATCTGGGTCGGCCTCGGCATCTCGATGCTGGGCCTCGTCATGGGAGCGTACTGGCATCACCGCCGTATCTGGCTGCGCGTCGACGGCAGCCGCGCGACGATCGGCGCGCACACGAACAAAAACTGGTACGGCATGCGGGCGGATCTCGCGGCGGCGCTGAAGGCCGCGGGCAGCGAGACCGATCCGAAGAGCTTGGATAACGGAGGGAATCGGACGTGAATTGGCTTGATCTCAGCAGCTCCGCTTTCATAGCGGCATTTTTCCTGTATTGCTTCGGCTTTCTCTTTTATGTGATGGCTATCGCCGGCCGCAAATGGAGCCACGGCGATCCGGCGGGGCATGAGCGCAAATGGGGACGGATCGCGTTCATCGTCTCCGCCCTCGGCCTTGCCGCGCAGCTGACGTTCTTCTTCACCCGCTGGATCGGACAAGGGCATATTCCGGTCAGCAACATGTACGAGTTCATGACGTTCCTCGGCATGGCGGTCATGCTTGCCTTCGTCATCATCTTCCTGATCTACCGCAAGCCGATCCTCGGCATGTTCGCCTTGCCGCTCGTCATCATCATCATCGCCTACGCATCCGTCTTCCCGCAGGAATCGCAGCCGCTCATCCCGGCGCTCAATTCCTACTGGCTCAAGATCCATGTGACGACGGCCGCGCTCGGCGAGGCGTTCCTGGCGGTCGGCTTCGCCGCCGGCCTGCTGCATCTGCTGCGCACCGTCGACTACGGCAGCGGCGAGAAGCGCGCGCGCCGCGAGCGCTTCTGGGTCGAGGTCACGCTGTTCATGCTGATCGTCGCCGTCGGCTTCATCATCAGCGTGTTCAGCTTCCGCATGGCCGGCTACGAAGCGGAGTTCCGCCAGGAGACGGCGGACGTGACGCAGGCGGGCGAGGCGGTCTCGAACGTCGAGACGGTCCGCTACACGATGCCGCCGATCGTCCAGCCGTTCAACAGCGAGCTGCTGCACGCGGATTCGTTCCTCGGCGTGGACAAGCCGCTGTTCGAGGCGCCGTCCTGGATGAACGGCATCAACGCTGGCCGCAAGCTCAATACGGTCGTCTGGTCGCTGCTGGCGGGCGCCATCCTGTACGGCCTGCTGCGGCTCGCTTTCCGCAAGCAGCTCGGCGCCGTCATCCATCCGATGACGACCGACATCGATCCCGACGATCTGGACGAGATCAGCTACCGGGCGATCGCGATCGGCTTCCCGATCTTTACGCTGGGCGCGCTCATCTTCGCGATGATCTGGGCGCAGATCGCCTGGTCGCGCTTCTGGGGCTGGGATCCGAAGGAAGTCTGGGCGCTCATCACCTGGCTGTTCTACAGCGCCTACCTCCATCTGCGTCTCTCTCGCGGCTGGCACGGCAAGCGCTCGTCCTGGCTTACGGTCATCGGATTCGTTATTATTATGTTTACGCTGATAGGCGTCAATCTGGTCATCGCCGGCCTGCATTCGTACGCCGGAGTATAAAGGACTACCAAAGGAGCCGTGCCGCATGAGTGAATACGTGCACCGCATCCTCGTCGTGGACGACGAGGAGCGGATCCGCCGCTTGCTGAAAATGTACCTGGAGAAGGAAGGCTATCAGATCGAGGAGGCCGATGACGGCGAGCAGGCGCTGCGGCTCGCTTCCGGCCAGGACTTCGATCTGATCCTGCTCGACGTCATGCTTCCCGGCATGGACGGCATCGAGGTATGCAGCCGCCTCCGGCAGATCAAGGCGACTCCGGTCATCATGCTGACCGCCAAGGGCGAGGAGATGAACCGCGTGCAGGGCTTCGAGGTCGGCGCCGACGACTACGTCGTCAAGCCGTTCAGCCCGCGCGAGATCATCTACCGCGTCAAGGCGATCCTGCGCCGCTCCTCCGCGACCGCGTTCCTGACCCGGGAGACTGCGGCGAGCAGCAACATCGTCTTCCCTCATCTGGTCATCGAGCATGACGCCCACCGCGTCACCGCGGGCGGACACGAGGTCAGCCTGACGCCCAAGGAATACGAGCTGCTCCATTACTTGGCGGTCAGCCCGGACAAGGTATTCTCGCGCGAGGAGCTGCTCAAGGACGTCTGGAACTACGAGTTCTTCGGCGATCTGCGGACGGTCGACACCCATGTGAAGCGGCTGCGCGAAAAGCTGAACAAGGTCTCGACGGAAGCGGCTTCCATGATTACGACCGTATGGGGCGTCGGCTACAAGCTCGAGGTGCCGAAGTAACCGATGCGCTGGCTGTGGAGAAGCGTCGTCGGCAAGCTGTGGATCACGATCATGCTGCTCGTGGCGGTCGTGCTGATCATTTTGGGCATGTTCCTCCTGCAGTATATCGATATCGCTTTTGACGAGCCGTTCCGGGTCAAGCTGCTGTTCGTCTACATCGGGATCATCGGATTCCTGCTGTCCACCTTCTTCGCGTTTTTCCTCTCCAGCAAGATCACGCAGCCGCTCCTGCAGCTGAAGGACGCGGCGAACCTGATCTCGGAGGGCGACTACCGCACCCGCGTGCCGATCCGCTCCTCGGACGAGATCGGCGAGCTGGCGGGCGCGTTCAACCGGATGGGGGCCGATCTGCAGGAGTTCTTCACCGATCTGAACCACGAAAAGGAGCATCTGTCGAGCGTGCTGCGCAGCATGGCCGACGCGGTGCTGACGATGGATGCCTCCGGGCGCATCGTCCTGACGAATCCGCCCGGAGAACGGCTGCTCGAACGGCTGCGCATGGCTGCTTGGGACGAGGAAGAGGATCGGGCGGCTGGCTCCGATGCCGCGCCGGGGCCGCTGCGGGAGCTGTTCCGCACCGTCATCGCGGAAGGCAGCGACCTCAGCGAAAAGCTGCAGGTGCAGGGCGGGGTCTGGTCCGTCGTCATGGCGCCGCTCAAGTCCGACGATACGGTGCGCGGAGTCGTCGCGGTGCTTCGCGACGTGACCGAGGAGCATCGCCTGGAGAAGCTGCGGCGGGACTTCGTCGCCAACGTGTCCCATGAGATCCGCACGCCGCTGTCCATGCTCCAAGGCTACAGCGAGGCGCTGCTGGACGACATCGCGGCATCCCCCGAGGAGCGCCGCGAGCTCGTCCAGGTCATCCACGACGAGTCGCTGCGGATGGGCCGCCTCGTCAAGGACCTGCTCGATCTGGCCCGCATGGAGGCGGGCCATGTGGAGCTCAGCCTCGGTGTCGTCGATCTCGATGCGCTGCTGCGCCGCGTCGCGCGCAAATTCAGCGTGTATACGGGAGATCGAGGCATCCGCCTGGAGGTAGAGGCGCCGGAAGCGCCGATCGTGCTTTTGCAGGCGGACGAGGATCGGCTCGAGCAGGTGCTGACCAATCTGCTCGACAACGCCGTGCGCCACAGCCCCGACGGCTCGCGCATCCGCCTCGCGCTCGGGATGAGCGGAGGGCAGGGGGGGCGGCAAGCGAGACTGGAGGTCGAGGATGAAGGGCAAGGCATCCCGGAGGAGGACGTTCCGTTCATCTTCGAGCGCTTCTACAAGGCGGACAAGGCCCGTAAGCGCGGCTCCTCCGGCGGCACCGGACTCGGCCTGGCGATCGTCCGCAACATCGTCGAAGCCCATCAGGGCAGCATTCAGGTCCAGTCCAAAATCGGACGAGGCACGACATTCACGCTGCTGCTGCCTGTCGAACCGAATCCGATCCTGTCTTGACACCCTTTTCGAAGGGTGTTTTTTTGTTGAAGCAGAGAGGCAAATCTTGTTGCATGTGGAACAAACGCGCGCATGGCCGCGGATGAAAGCGAAAAAAGTCCGTCCCCGCAGGGACGGACTTCGCAGCCATTGATCGAGCGGCTTAGTAAAGGATGACTTCCTTGGCGGTCTTGAGCTCGTCGAGCTGGATCATCTCCGCCAGCACCGCCTTCGGCACGCCTTTGTCGACGGTCAGCACCATGATCGCGGCGCCGCCCTCGACCTGGCGTCCGACCTGCATCGTCGCGATGTTGACATCGTTGGAGCCGAGCAGCGTGCCGATGCGGCCGATGATGCCGGGACGGTCATGATGCGAGATGAGGACGAGATGGCCGGACGGAGCGACGTCGACCGTATACCCGTTGACCTGGACGATGCGCGGGCCGTAGCCGGTCAGCAGCGTGCCGGCGACATGCGTCGTCTCGCCGCGGCTTTTCAGCGTGACGCTGACGAGGTTCGTGAAGTCTTTGGCCGTATGGGACTTGTTGACGACGACGTTGACTCCGCGCTCCTTGGCCAAATAAAGCGAGTTGATGATGTTGACCTGGTCGCTGCCCAGATGATGGGCGAGAATGCCCTTGACGATGTAGCGGGTCAGCGGCTGGGTATCGAGCTCGGCCAGATCGCCGGAGAAGCCCACGGTAATCTCGCCGAACGGACCGTCCGTGATTTGAGCGGCGAGCGATCCGAGCTTCTCGCCGAGCTCGAAGTACGGCTGGAGCTGGGTCATGACTGCGGCCGCTACCGGAGGCATGTTGACCGCGTTCAGGAACGGCTCGTCGCGCAGGATATGGAGCACTTGCTCGGAGACGTCGATCGCGACGTTCTCCTGGGCTTCGATCGTCGAAGCGCCCAGATGCGGCGTCACGATGATTTTCGGATGCGTGAGGAAAGGATGGTCCGCTGCCGGAGGCTCCACCTCGAAGACGTCGAACGCCGCGCCGGCGACGATGCCTTCGTTGACCGCGTCGACAAGCGCGTACTCGTCGACGATGCCGCCGCGCGCGCAGTTGACGATGCGCATGCCGCGCTTCATCACCTTGAACTGCTCCGCGCCGATCATGTGGCGCGTCTCCGGCGTCAGCGGCGTGTGCACGGTCATGAAG
This sequence comes from Paenibacillus sp. B01, assembly GCF_009649995.1. Classification (NCBI taxonomy): domain Bacteria; kingdom Bacillati; phylum Bacillota; class Bacilli; order Caryophanales; family Paenibacillaceae; genus Paenibacillus; species Paenibacillus sp. B01. The sequence continues at coordinate 2,579,093 of NZ_CP045802.1, forward strand.
TCGGCGCCGCGCACGATGTCGTCCACGCTCGCGAGCTTGACGCCGAGCTTCTCCGCCTTTTCTTCCGTGAGGAAGGGATCGTAGCCGAGGATGTCCATGCCGAAAGCCTTGGCGCGCCGCGCGACCTCGCTGCCGATCCGCCCCATGCCCACGACGCCGAGCGTCTTGCCGCGCAGCTCGACGCCGACGAACGACTTGCGGTCCCACTGGCCGCCGACCGTCTTGGCGTACGCTTGCGGGATATGGCGGGCTACGGCCATCATCATGGCGAAGGTATGCTCGCATGTCGTGATGGTGTTGCCGTCCGGAGCGTTGATGACGATGACGCCCTTGCTCGTCGCGGCCGGTAGGTCGATGTTGTCGACGCCGACGCCCGCGCGTCCGACGACTTTGAGGGACGTGCCGGCTTCGAGCACTCTCGCGGTGACGCGGGTCTGGCTGCGCACGAGCAGCGCGTCGTACTCGCCGATGATGGCGACGAGCTCGTCCTCGCTCAGCCCGGGCTTCTTGTCGACCGTCACGTCCTCGGCGTCCATGAGCTGCTGGATGCCGAGATCGCTGATCGGATCGGATACTAACACTTTGAACATGGGGAATGCCTCCTAGCGAATGGTGGTTGCATACGGCAGGCGGGACGTCCCGGTAGGGGCGTCCGCGCCGGGTCATGCTATGGAAAGTGTATGCTGGCGAGCCAAGAAGAAAAAACGCCCGGCGTCATCGTGACCAGCCGGGACGGGTTCCTCTTCCGCGGCGCAGGGACGAGCTGTCCCATCCGCGTCCATCGCATACGGAAGCCGCCTTGATGACGGGGCTTCTGTATGGCTTCAATGCTTGTCCGTGCTAGAGCGCGATCGGCTGCAAACGCAGAATGCAGCGAGATCTGTCGAGAAACCGCGCATTCTGCAACCGAAGGCTGACCTTTACTATTCTAAAGCGGTGTTGTCCCAAATGCAATGAGAAAACTTGCTGGCCCTATAAATTTTAGCTATCATTCTTGCAGACCCGGATCAGCTTTCGGGCGGGAGGAAAAACGGAAGCTGCGGCAGCACCTCGGAGCCGTACAGCCGCGACTTGATCTGCCAGAAGTCGCCGCTGCGGACCGCGCCGGTGCCGCTCAGCAGCTCGACCGCGTCCTGGAAGCTCGTCAGGCCGAGCTTGTCGGCCTCGCCGGACTCGATCAGCTGGTCGACCGCTCCGGCCAGATCCTGCGGGAGGAAATCCCTCATCCGGCCTCGCTTGCTGAGCAGGTCGGCGACGAGCTTGTTCTTGACCGCGAGCGGGCTCGAGCTCCACTTGTCCAGGCTGACGACGCCGGCCAGCTCGGCCTGCCTCGGGATGGCCGAGCGCGTGGAGGACGCCCAGGCGAGCATGGCGGAATAATAGCGGTTCTGGCCGGAGAGCGAATCCGCCGTCGCCTGCTTGTAGTCCTTGTCCGCGCGCAGGGCGGTCAGGAAGCGCTCGGGCGTGCTTCCGGCGGCGGCGGATTTCTGATGCGAGGCCGCGTCGACGAAGCGGTCGAGGCTGCGCAGGTAGTCGGCGCGCGCCTCGGTCAACAGGCTTCCTTTCGCCTCCAGGGCGACCGCCTCGATCTCCTTGCGCTTTTTGGAGGCAAGCTCGCCGAGCTGCTCCAGCTGGCCGACCGACGGGGCGCTCGAGCGGGCTTCAAGACGGCTTTCCATCTTGAGCCATTCGCTCTGAAATTCACGGTAGGGCGAAAATACGGTATGATAAAAGGACACGAGATCCTGCTGCGTATAGGCGACTGCCGTCTTCGCCGCCGCAGCCTGGAGCGATTTGGCCTCATAGCGGGTTTCCGTACGGGCGGAGCCGACCTCGACACCGGCGAAAAACGCGCCGACCGCCAGGGCGAGCATGAAGATGAGGCCGAGCGAGAAAAGCATTTGATAGCGGTTCAGATGTTTGTCCATAGGAATTCTCCTTGCGATCGGTTGATTGTCGGCTGTGATTACTTCAAGACAGGCGGGACTTCATGAAAAAATTCGATATCCGCAACATCCGTGTCCGCAGCGTGTCGGTCGACGAGCTGTCGGACCGCATGCTGCTGCTCAACCTGTATGTCACACAAGCGGTTACCCTTGTTATCGGCTTGGCCTGGTGTTTTTTTCAGGGCCGCAATCCGCTGGCGCTGCTCGGGCTTCCATCCGACGCGCGCTTCCTCTACTGGGGCTTCGGATTCGCGCTTGCCGTGCTGGCGGTCGACCTGATCCTTTCGCGCTGGGTGCCGGAGGAGGCGGCGGACGACGGCGGCGTCAACGAGCGCATTTTCCGCTGCCGGCCGGTCTGGCATATCGCGCTGCTCTCGCTCGTCGTGGCGGTGTGCGAGGAGATGCTGTTCCGCGGTGCGATCCAGCATAGCTTCGGTCCGTACTGGACCAGCATCCTGTTCGCGGCGATCCATGTCCGCTACCTCAAGCATTGGATTCCGACGGGCCTCGTCTTCGGCATCAGCTACGGCCTCGGATGGATCTACCTGCAGACCGATACGCTCTGGGCGCCGATCGCCGCCCATTTCGCGATCGACTTCATCATGGGCCTCATCATCCGATTCAGGAGGGAAGCATGAGCCGGATCGAAAAATTCGGGCGCAGGAGGCCGCTCGACAGGGCGGCGTCAGCCCGAGAGGAAAGCCGCGCGGAGAGCGGGGCGCCAGGAGCAGGATTGCCGCCCCGCCAAAGCAGGCATCCATCGCTGCGGCCGAAGCTGTCCCGGCTGCTTCTGCGCGCCTTGCTTTTTTTGTTCATCGTCCTCTCCGGCTGCCTGTTCATCTGGGGCAGGAGCCTGTTCGTCGATCACTCGGAGCCGGCAGGAGCCGCGATCGGGAAAGGTATCGGTGCTGCGCCATGAAAATTGTGATAGGGGCCGTGCTTGCGGCCGCGCTCGCTGCCGCGGCGGCGCTGGGAGGTCGAGCTCTCGTCCGGACCATGCTGAAGGAGGCTGAAGGGACGGACATCGTGCCGGAGGACGTGCCGCTCGAACGGCTGCCGGCCGAACTGGAAGGGCTGCGGCTGCTGTTCATCAGCGACATCCACCGCCGCCAGCTCGAGCCGGATCTGCCGGAGCGGATCGAGGCGCTCGGAGGGGCGGAGCTCGTGCTGATCGGCGGCGACGTCCGGGAGACGGGCGTCAGCCTCGAGCAGGTGCGGTCGAACATGGCGCTGCTGCGGAGCATCGCCCCGGCCTATGCCGTCTACGGCAACCACGATTACGACGGCGAGATCGAGGAGCTGCGGGCCGCGCTCGAGCAGGAGGGAGTGCGCGTGCTCCGCAACCGGCATGAGTACGTCGCCGTGCCCGGCCGATCGGCCTTCCGCCTCGCGGGGACGGACGATCCCCGGACGAAGCGCGACCGTCTGCGCGAAGCGCTTGACCTGTCCGATGAGGCGGCGACGGCCTTCTCGCCTCGCCCCGAGCCCGGCGGATCGATGCCGTTCACCGTGCTGCTCGCGCATGATCCGATTCTCGCGCATCGCAGCCGGCACGAGGGCATCGAGGCCGACCTGATGCTGTCCGGACATACGCACGGAGGCCAGATCATCCTGCCGCTGCTCGGCCCGGCGATGCGCAGCTCCAGCGTGCGCAAGTTCCGGGCGGGCTGGTTCGACTTGCCGGCGCCGGCCGCCGCGCGAAAAGCCGGACCTCGAAAGGTCCGGCTGCTCGTAAGCTCCGGATACGGCACCTCCAAGGCGCCGCTGCGGCTGAACTGCCCGCCGGAGATCCATCTGCTCCGGCTCGCGCGCTCCGCGGCCCGGAGCTAGCGGCCGGCCGGTGCGCCGGGGCGCTCGATCGTCGCGGGATCGATGAAGCCGTAGCCTTTTTCCTCGAGCTTGGTCAGCAAGGAGTCCAGGCCGTCGGCCGTCCACTGGAGCTCATGCATGAGGATGTTGGCGCCAGGGTGGAGCTGCGACAGCACCTGCTCGATGACGAGCTGAGGATCCTTCTTCGTCGCCTTCAGATCCCAGTCGAGCGATCCGTTCGACCAGGTCATGTACAGCATTCCTTCTTCCTTCGAGACCTGCTTGCCGACATCTCCGCCCGCTCCATGCGGCGGCCGGAAAAACTCCGGACGCTGTCCGATCGTCTTCTCCACGATATCCTGCACGTCGCCGAGCTGCTTCTGCACCTCGGCTTTGCTTTTTTTGCTCAGCACGACATGATCCCAGGAATGGTTGCCTACCGTCTGGCCGCGGTCGTGGATCAGCTTCAGCAGCTCGGGATGCTCCTCGACCCGATAGCCGTTGACGAAAAAGATCGCCTTGGCGCCGTGCTTGTCCAGCGCGTCCAGCATTTGCGTCAGCATGGCCTCTTCCTTCGGACCGTCGTCGAAGCTCAGCAGCACGACCTTGTCCGGAGCGTCGCCGATCGGAGCGAAGCGGAACGTCTTGTCGCTCATCCGGTACAGCGTCTCGGCCGTTTCGGGCGCGGGGGAAGGCAAGGCGGACGGCGACGGAGAAGCGCTCGGCGATGCGGAAGGCGACGGCGCTATGGTCGCCGCGGAGGCGGCGGGACTGGCGACAGAAGCCGCAGGGGACGCGGCCGGGCTGGAGGCCGGAGCTCCGCTTCCCTCGGAGCATCCGGCCAGCAGCAGCAAGGCTGCCGCGCCGCAGGCGGCAAGGCGCCGCGGCGCCGCGTAGTGACGATAGTTGGTCAAGAAGATTACCTCCAGATGCCTGATTGTGGAGCGGCGGCCGGCAGCTCGGCCGGTCACGCCCAAGATGCTCATTCTACCATAATAACCGACGCGCCGCCGCATGAAACCCGGTCGGAGAGGCAGCGGCATGAACCGGCTGCGGAATGGACAAGCTACCGGCATCAAGTCGAAGCGAAGACGCTCTTGCGTCTTACCCGAAGGAGGAGATGGCCTTGAGGCTGGGAAGTTTCATTGCTGGTGGAATCGCAGGCGCCGCAGCGGCGCTGTATGTCGCGCGCAAGCGTCCCGGATTGGCGGCGGCGGCCGGTGTCGCGGCCGGCCAGCTGTGGTCGGGCGTCGTGAGGAAGTCGATGGCGGGGGCGCTCCGTCAAGGGATGGGGACGATCGGCCGCTCAGCCAAGCCCGTCGCGCCGGAGCCGGCCGTGTCCGAGCGCCGGGCGGAGCCGGCCGCCGCCCATGCCGGCGACGCCCAGGCGTGGGCGCAGATCGCGGCGCTCGTAAGCAGCGATCCCGCGGTCAAGAAAGAGACCGACAAGCTGCTGGCGGAGGCCGGCGCCTCCATGCCGCATTGACTCTCCCGACAGCCGCCACGCCCTATGGGCGGGACGGCTGTTTTTTTGCCGTTCGGATGCATTCCTCCGCGGGAAATGGTAATATAGTCATATGGCACGTATGCCGCACCTTATGGCTTGTGCATCATACGCTGTTATATCCGATGCTGCAGAGGAGGATCCTGTCATGAAGATCGAACGGCTGGGGCAAGACAAAATTCGCATTTTTCTGACGTTCGACGACCTGCTGGAGCGCGGGATCCAGAAGGACGACATGTGGCGCGAGATACCGAAAGTGCACGAGCTGTTCAGCGAAATGATGGACCAGGCTTATTCGGAACTCGGCTTCGACGCCAACGGACCGCTGGCCGTCGAGGTGATCGCCATGCCCGCTCAAGGCATGGTCGTCATCGTGACCCGCGGCAAGGTCAATGTCAGCAGCAACGGCCGAATGGACGAGGACGAAGCGGACGAGGAAATGTACGAGATGGAAGTGACGCTGGAATCCAGCGACACGATCATGTATTCGTTCCGCGACTTCGAGGACGTCATCTCTGCCGCCAAGCAGCTGAAGGCTTCCGGATTGACCGAGGAGGGCAAGCTTCATTCCTACCACGGACGCTGGATTCTCGCCTTCGACACCGCCCAGGCGGATGCCGGCGTGCAGAACGCGATGATCGCGGTGCTGGCCGAATTCGGCGAGGCGACCTCCGTCACCTCCGCGGTTTTGGACGAATACGGCAAAGTGATCATGCCCGCCGACGCGGTCCGCGAGCTATGCCATCATTTTTCTTAACCATCCCAGCGACAATGAGCATTCGCGTTCGCCGGCCTGCCGGAGCGAGTGCTCCTTTTTTGTGCTGATCCTATAGCGATTCCCCCGAAGGAGGCGTGACGACGCTTGCTGCTGTTCTCCATCCTGACTGCCGCGATCGCGCCGGGAGTCGCGCTGCTGACCTATCTTTACCTCAAAGACCGATACGACAGCGAGCCGATCCATCTCGTGCTCAAGCTGTTCCTGACCGGCATGCTGATCGTCGTGCCTGTCATGGTGATTCAGCGAGGCTTCGAGCTGTGGCTCGGCAGCCATCCGGTGTTCTTCTCCTTCGGCCTGTCCGGCGGCGTAGAAGAACTGGCGAAATGGTTCGTCCTGTACCATATCATCTTCAACCATACGGAATTCGACGAGCCTTACGACGGCATCGTCTATGCGGCCAGCATCTCGCTCGGCTTCGCGACGCTCGAGAACATCCTCTATGCCGTGTACTACCCGTCCACCTTCACGACCCTCATGCTGCGCGCGCTGCTGCCGGTGTCCGGCCATGCGCTGTTCGGCATCATGATGGGCTATTATTTCGGCAAGGCCAAATTCGCCCCTCGACGCAGCGTTCGCGGCCTGCTGGCGCTGTCGCTCGCGCTCCCGGTCGTCTGGCACGGCCTGTACGACTGGATCCTCACCTCGGATGTCAGCGAGATCGCGTGGGGCATCATCCCGTTCATGGCGTTCCTCTGGATCTGGGGGCTCGTCAAGATCGGGCGCGCCAACGCGCGCTCCCCGTTCCGCATCGTCGGACGCGAGGAGGAGGTTAAGCTCTGACGGATCGGTCCATACTGCGAATAGAGAGGACCGATCGCGAAAGAGAGGAGGCATGTCATGGAGGAGGCGAGAGTCAAGGTGAGCATCCGCTGCCGCATCTGCGGCGAGAAGTTCGTCCTGCGCGGCAGGAGGGACGGAGCGAGGGTGGACACCGGCTTCAAGCAATGCCTGTGCAACAACACCGACGATTTCGAAATCGAAGAAATGCCGATATGAGCGGTGCATAAAGCTCCTTTCCTCTACCCAAACTAACCCCAGGTTTGGCAGAAGAAAGGAGCTTGTGCTTTATGTACCAACGACTCAGCAGCGTGCTCTTTCCCGTCATGACGCTCCTGCTCATCGGCGCGGCCTACTGGGGATATCAAGAGCATCAGGAAAAGAATTCGATCCTCATCAAGGCCGAGAACCAATACCAGAAAGCTTTCCACGATCTGAGCTATCACATGGATCGGCTCCATCACCAGCTCGGCACGACGCTGGCCGTCAATGCCGGCTCGCAGAACTTCCAGCGCAAAAGCCTCGTGAACGTCTGGCGGCTGACGAGCCAGGCGCAAAGCGAGATCAACCAGCTGCCGGTCCGGATGCTGCCGTTCCAGAAAACCGGCGACTTCCTGTCCCATATTTCCAACTTCGCCTACAAGGCGTCGATGCGCGACCTGACCAAGCAGCCGCTGACGGACGGGGAGATGAAGACGATGCAGACGCTGTTCGACAAGTCGTCGGAAATCAACCGCGACCTCGAGCAGGTGCAGAACAAGGTGCTGCAGGACAAGCTCCGCTGGATGGACGTCGAGACGGCTCTGGCCGCCGACCGCCAGCAGTCCGGCAACGCGATCGTCGAAGGCTTCAAGACGGTCGACTCGAAGGTCGGCCAGTTCGATTCGATTGACTGGGGGCCGACGGTAACGAGCCTGTACGAGAAGCGGACCGTCAGCATGCTCTCCGGCAAGCCGGCGACGCCGGAGGAGATCAAGCGCAAAGCGGCCGAATTCCTCGGCCTCGGCCCGGACGCTCCGATCAAGGTGACCGAGAACGGCAAGGGCACGCCTTACGCCTCTTACTCCGCGATCGTCGAAAAGGGCAGCGGCAAGGACATCGCGATGGATTTCACCTACCGCGGAGGCGACCTGCTCTGGTTCGTCAAGCCTCGCGACATCGCGGACAAGAAGCTGAAGCTGGCCGAGGCCAAAAGCGGCGCCGCGAAGTTTCTGGACAAGCACGGATACAAGGATATGGAAGCCGTCACCTACGACGAGTTCGGCAACGAAGGCGTATTCACCTATGTCGCCAAGCAGGACGGCGTGCTGCTTTATCCGGACAAGCTGACCGTCAAGGTCGCGCTGGACGACGGCGAAGTCGTCGGCCTGCAGGCAGGCGATTACGTCTACGCCCACAAGAAGCGCGACCTGGCGAAGCCGGCGCTCGCCGAGACCGAGGCGCGCAAGGGCTTGACCGAGGCGATGGGCGGCAAGGCCGGCCGTCTGGCGCTGATCAAGAACGAGGACAACGAGGAAGTGCTGTGCTACGAGTACAAAGGCAAGAGCAACGGCTTCACCTATCGGGTCTACATCAATGCCGAGACCGGCGCCGAAGAAGCGGTCGAGGAGATTCCCGAAGCCTGAGCGGCGCGCGTTCCGCCGCTTGCGAGCGGCCGGGTCCGCAGCCGGCCCGGCCGCTCCATTCCATCTGGCTCCCTTTCACCCGACATGCTATAATCATGGCATCAAGGGGAGGGGGGCCTTTTTTTGCTGCCTAGAATCAACGATTTCCTGTTCATCCAGGTCGCTTCCTCCGACGAAGAGGAAGCCCAGTCCGTCTACAAGTCCAGGGTGGCGGATGAGGACGCGGATTCCTTGTACATGGAGATTCCGATTCATGAGCCAAGCGGCAAGCTCCGCAAGCTGTATCTGGGAGACGAGCTGTCCATCTTCATCATCAGCCCGGACGGAGTCAAGCATTATTTCAATTCCTACGTGACCGGCTATCGCGACGACGTGCTGCGCCTCGTCCGCATCCGCAAGGCGGAGGAGAGCAGCATGACCCGCATCCAGCGCCGCAGCTACCTGCGCGTGCCGGCCGAGCTGGAGCTGGCCGTGAGCGCGCGCGGACAGAATCGCTTCATCGGCATCACCGACGACGTCGGCGGCGGAGGCATCTCGTTCTATTGCGAGGCCAGCCGGCTGCTGGAGACCGGCATGGAGCTCGAGTGCTGGCTGCTCGTCCCGTTCAAGAACGGCGTCGTGGAGCATGCCTTCTTCAAAGGCGAGGTGATCCGGGCCAAGATGCTCGAGAACGGACGCAAGCAGGCGATGGTCAAGTTCACGACGATCTCCGAGCCAGACCGTCAGAAAATCATCCGCTGCTGCTTCGAGCGGCAGCTCGAGCTGCGCAAATAGGCCGGAAAGCTCCGGCGCCTTTCCCCGCATAGTTTTCCTTTTCAGGCACAAGCTAACAGCGGCGGCCCGGCACGCGGCGGGACGGCGGGAGGGGGAGAGGATGAAGCGGCTCGATGCGCCTACGGCTTGGCTGGCGGCGGCGGCAGCGGCGCTGCTCGCGGCGGCGGTGCTCGCTCAGGCTGGACTGCATGCGCTGGGCAGGCACCCTGGCTTCTCCGTCTGGAGGGCGGACGAGGGCGAGCGTCTCGGACAGTTGATTTGCGATAGGGCGCTAACCGTTTTGCATCCATCCGTTGACTGTGATATAATCGACGGGCAGGCAAAGCCTGCTTTTTTACTGATTTTGGATGACTAACGTAACCTAGATGCTGCTTGGAGGAACCGATCTTGACTATCCATCACGACGGGATGGACGAACGCATCAACATCGCGATCGACGGACCCGCCGGTGCCGGCAAGAGCACCGTTGCACGGAGCGTTGCCGAGGCATTAGGCTATATTTATATCGACACGGGAGCCATGTATCGTGCCGTGACCTGGAGCGCCAGGGAAGCCGGGCTGGATATCGAGAACGACGAAGCCGTGACCGCCCATGCCCGCAAGCTCGACATCCGGCTCGCGCCCGGCCCCGACGGGCAGGTCGTCCTGCTGGGCGGCGAGGATGTGACGAGCCGGATCCGCTCCAGAGACATCAATCTCCACGTTTCCCGGGTCGCCGCGATCGACGGCGTCCGCATCCGGCTCGTCGAGATGCAGCGGGCGCTCGCCTCCGCCAAGGGCGTCGTCATGGACGGCCGCGACATCGGCTCTCACGTCCTGCCGGACGCGGAGCTCAAGGTGTATCTGACGGCGAGCGTGCAGGAGCGCGCCCGCCGGCGCCATCTGGAAGCCGGAGACGCGCTCGGCATCTCGCTCGAGCAGATGGAGCGGGAGATCGAGGAGCGGGACCGCAAGGACATGGGACGGGCCGTATCGCCGCTGCTGCAGGCGGACGACGCGGTGCTGCTCGACAGCACGGGCATTCCGGCGGACGAGGTCGTCTCGAGAATCCGGGAGATGGCGCTCGAGAAACTGGCGGAGGCGAAGCAGGATGCTCTATGAATTTTGCCGAGGCGTCCTGAGAGGCGCATATGCCGTGCTGTTCCGGCTGAAGGCCGAAGGGCTGCAGCATGTTCCCGCGGACGGGCCGGTCATCCTGTGCTCGAACCACATCAGCAACTTCGATCCGCCTACGGTGGGGATCAAGCTCGACCGCAAGGTCCACTACATGGCCAAGGCGGAGCTGTTCGAAGTGCCGGTGCTGGGCAAGCTGATCCACGGTCTCGGCGCTTTTCCCGTCAAGCGGGGCGGCGTCAGCAAAGAATCGATCCGCACGGCGATCACCCTTCTGAAAGAAGGCGGCGTGATGGGGATCTTCCCGGAAGGGACCCGCAACAGCGGCGGGGACGCGGCCAAAAAAGGCGCGGCCATGATCGCCATGCGGAGCGGAGCGACCGTCATTCCGGTCGCGATCGTCGGCTCTTACCGATTGTTCGGCAAAACCCGCGTCATCTACGGTCCTCCGGTGGATTTGACCGAATTCATCCATTCTTCTTCCGGAGACACGCTGGAGCAGGTCACAGCCAAGATCATGAGCGACATCGCAAAGCTTCGCGAACGAGCATTGTTTTAATCCCTTATTCCTGATTCAACAGTGCAATTTGGGTTTAAATAAAGTTGGGGTATGAACTGAGGAGGTAATTTCGATGTCAGAAGAAACAAAAATCCAGGACTCTGTCCAAGAATCTCAGCAAGGTCTCAGCCAGGATGAGCTGGAGAACATCGTCACCCTGAAAAAGGGCGACATCGTAACCGGCACCATCGTGAAAGTCGAAGACAACCAGGCTACGGTAAGCCTCGGTTATAAATATGACGGCATCATTCCGCTGCGCGAGCTGAGCTCCGTTCAGCTGGACAGCGCGAACGACGCCGTCAAGCTCGGCGATGAGCTGACCCTCAAGGTCATCACGATCGATGACGAGAAGGAAAAGCTGCTGCTCTCCAAAAAAGCAGTGGACGCAGAAAAGTCCTGGGACTCCCTGCAAGCGCAGTTCGAAGCCGGCGAGGTTCTCGAAGTGACGGTTGCAGACGTAGTCAAAGGCGGTCTTGTCGTTGACGTCGGCGTACGCGGATTCATTCCGGCATCGATGGTCGAGCGTCATTTCGTCGAAGACTTCAAAGACTACAAAGGCCGTACCCTGAAAGTGAAGATCAAGGAAATCGACCGCGAGAACAACAAAATCATCCTCTCCGCCAAAGAAGTTCTGGAAGCGGAATTCGAGCAAAACAAGCAAAAGGTCATGGACAGCCTGCAAGTGGGCCAAGAGCTCGAAGGCACGGTGCAACGCCTGACTCCGTTCGGCGCATTCGTCGACATCGGCGGAGTAGACGGACTGGTGCACGTATCCGAAATGTCCTGGCAGCATGTGGCGCATCCGAAGGATGTCGTCTCCGAAGGCCAAGCGGTACGCGTGAAGGTGCTTAAGCTGGATCCTTCCGTCGGCAAGATCAGCCTCAGCATCAAAGCCGCTCAGCCGGGTCCTTGGGAATCCGTGAACGGCCAGTTCAAGACGGGCGACATCGTAACGGGTACGGTTCGCCGTCTCGTGAACTTCGGCGCGTTCGTCGAGATCGCGCCTGGCGTCGAAGGTCTCGTGCACGTTTCGCAGATCGCTCACCGCCATGTGGCTACGCCGCAGGAAGTGCTCAAGGAAGGCCAAGAAGTCAAGGCAAAAATCCTCGACTTCAATCCGTCCGAGAAGCGCGTCAGCCTGAGCATCAAAGAAACGGAAGAAGCTCCGGAGCAAGCTCCTCGTTCCGAGCGTCCTGCTCGCGAGCGTTCCGACCGCGGCGGCTTCAAGGAGAAGATCGACAATCCGAACGTCTCCCTGAGCAACCAAAGCATGAGCTTCAACCTCGGCGAGCGCTTCGGCGACAAGCTGAGCAAGTTCAAAAACTAATCGTCATTTCCAAAAGCCCTGTTTCGCCTTCTGGCGAAACAGGGCTTTGGCTGATAATCCCCCGCCGGTACGCGCATAATAGCCGGGTGGAGGTGAAGCCAATGGCGGCCATCAGCGATGGATTCGCAGCGGCGCAGGTCGCGCTCATCGGGCTCATATTGCTGGCAAGCGGCTGGAACAAGGAAGCGGCCGGCGGACTGAAGGCGAGGCAGGGAGCGGCGGCGCTGGCGGTGCTTTGCGCGCTCTCGCCCATATGGATTCCGCTGGGGAGCAAGCTCGTCGTGAACGGGGCGGCGATCGCTCTCGTTCTCTTTGCTCTCTGGACGCTGCAGCGGCATATCCGCGCATCCGACCGGCTTTATTTGCTCGGATGCGCGTTTTTGCTCGGCTTCCTGCTGATCTGGCTGGACAGCCTGTTTCTGGCTGCGCCGCAGCTCGTCCTCGCGCGCAGCGGCTGGGACGCGGCATTGATCGGCGGCGCCCTGGCCGCGCTGCTGTCGCTTCGGGCGCCGGCGCAGCTCGTCATTCTGACGGGAGCGGCGACGCTCGTCTCCCTTTATCCGCTGCTCGCCGACAGCTGGCAGGGACCGGTCGCCGTCGGCGATGCGGCAGGGTGGGATCGGCTTGCGCTGGCGGCTGCCGCCTGCAGGCTGTCCTCGCTGGCGATCGCAGCGGCCGCCCGCCAGCTCGCTCGCCTGCTGGCGGGGCGCGAACGACAACCCGAAAGAGAGGTGTAGCCGATGCTTCGCCAGATCCAGGACTATTTTGAAGCGAACCAGATGGTCGCCTCCGTGCTGATCGGCATCGGCTTCGGCGTCATTGCCCGGCTGCTGCTGCTGCGCTCCGACTATCGCCAGTACCCGACGTTCCCGCATGGCCAGATCATCCATCTGTCGCTCGGCTTCATCGCGTCCGCGCTCGGAGCGGTCGCGGTGCCGGCGCTGTACCAGAAAAACCTGACTGCGATCACGTTCCTGACCGTAGCCGCCCAGCAGTTCCGCGACGTCCGCAACATGGAGCGGGAGACGCTCTCGAAGATGGATTCGATGGAGCTCGTTTCACGCGGCACATCCTATATCGAAGGCATAGCGATGGTATTCGAGGGAAGAAACTATCTCGTCATCCTGGCGGCGATGACGGCTAGCTTAGGCTCGGTAGCGATCAACGTCTGGGCAGGCCTTCTGGGCGGGCTGCTTGCGCTCGCGGCGGTATGGAAGCTGCGCTCCGGCAAGTCGGTGTCCCATATCGCGGACGTGCAGGCCGGCGAGCTGCGGATGGACGGACCGGATCTGTACGTGGACGACATCTACATCATGAACGTCGGCCTGGAGGGCGACCAGCAGATCATCCGCGAGCGCGGTCTCGGCCTCGTGCTGGCTCCGCGCAACGCCAATGGACGGGTCACGCTGTCCAACATCGGCCAGCGGCAGGCGATCCTCTACGACCTGTCGACGATTCTCGGCGTGCATCGCGATACGGGCGAGCCGGCGCTGCTGCCGATGGCCAAGCTGGACATGGACTCCGGCCGGCTCGGCGTGTTCATCCTGCCGCATGAGAAGGACGAATCGAAGGCGCTTGAAATCGCGGGAAGGGTGCCGCTGCTGGAGACGGCGGTGCGCATGCCTTCCAAGGCCGGCGTCAACCAGGAGGCGAAGGACAATGGCTAGAATCGTGGCGGTCGTCAGCTCGAAAGCGGACGCGACGCTCGGCGGAGGCGCGCCCGTATTCATTGAAAACGAGCCGGAAAAAGCGGAGCAGACGGCGTTTCTGCTGGAGAAGATTCTCGATGCGAACGCTCATGACCTCAAGAATGGAAGCTACATCCTCGTCGACCATAAAGGCTGATCCGGTCTTTCGTCTTGCGGCGAGGAGCCTGAAAAGTTAGCCAACTCAGCTGTTTTTTGCTATGATGGAAGGCGTGAGAATTTTTGAGAGGGTGTATGTTATGGCAAGACCCGTAATAGCTATCGTGGGCAGGCCGAATGTGGGAAAATCCACGATCTTCAACCGGGTCATAGGCGACCGCCTGGCGATCGTGGAGGACAAGCCCGGCGTCACGCGTGACCGGATCTATGGAACCGGTGAATGGAATGGAAAATCCTTCAGTATCGTCGATACTGGCGGAATTGAATTGGACGGCGAAGACGAGATCATGAAATCCGTCCGCATGCAGGCGGAGCTCGCGGTCGAGGAAGCGGACGTCATCATCTTCATGGTGGACGCCAAGACCGGACTGACGCTGGCCGACGAGGAAGTGGCGCAGATGCTGTTCCGCTCCCGCAAGCCGGTCGTCGTCGCAGTCAACAAGGTCGACAACCATGGCCGAATGGAAGATATCTATGAGTTTTTCGGCCTCGGATTCGGCAGTCCGATCGCGATCTCCGGCTCGCACGGCACCGGCATCGGCGACCTGCTCGACGAAGCGGTGTCCAAGCTGCCGGAGCTCGAGGAAGACGGGTATGACGAGGATGTCATCAAGGTGGCCCTCATCGGACGCCCGAACGTCGGCAAATCGTCGCTCGTCAACGCGCTGCTCGGCGAGGAACGCGTCATTGTAAGCGATGTCGCGGGCACGACGCGCGACGCGATCGACACTCCGTTCGAAAAGGACGGACAGCGCTACGTGCTCATCGACACGGCCGGCATGCGCAAGCGCGGCAAGGTGTACGAATCGACCGAGAAGTACAGCGTCATGCGGTCGCTGAAGGCGATCGAGCGCGCGGACGTCGTGCTTATCCTGATCAATGCCGAGGAAGGCATCATCGAGCAGGACAAGCATATCGCGGGTTATGCCCACGAAGCCGGCAAGGCGTCGGTCTTCGTCGTGAACAAGTGGGACGCGGTGGACAAGGACGACAAGACGATGCAGCTGTTCTCCCAGAACATCCGCGACCACTTCCTGTTCATGACGTACGCGCCGATCGTCTTCCTGTCCGCCTTGACCAAATCGCGGCTGCACAAGCTGCTGCCGGTCATCAACCACGTCTCGGAGCAGCATGCGCTGCGCATCCAGACGCATCTGCTCAACGACGTCATCTCCGATGCCGTCGCGATCAATCCGCCGCCGACCGACAAGGGGCGCCGCCTGCGGATCAACTACGTCACCCAGGTCGCAGTGCGGCCGCCGACGATCGTCATCTTCGTCAACGCGCCGGAGATCATGCATTTCTCCTATGAGCGATATCTGGAAAACAAGATCCGCGCCGCGTTCAATTTCGAAGGCACTCCGGTCCGCTTGTTCACCCGCCGGAAGTCGGACGAGGATTAGGAGAGAATGGCCTTGCTGACAACCATCCTTGCGATTGCAGCCAGCTACGCGCTAGGCTCCGTCTCGTTCAGCATTCTGATCGCCCGCTACTTCAAGGGCATCGACATCCGCCATCACGGCAGCGGCAACGCCGGGGCGACGAACACGCTGCGCGTGCTCGGCAAAGGTCCCGGCATCGCGGTGTTCGTCCTCGACATCCTCAAGGGCGTCGCCGCGGTATGGATCGGCCGCTTGGCCGCTCCGGACGTCGACTGGCTGCCCGCCGTCTGCGGGCTTGCCGTCATCGCCGGGCACAACTGGCCGATCTTCTTCCGCTTCCGAGGAGGCAAGGGCATCGCGACGATGATCGGCGCGATGGTCTCGCTTGCTTTCATACCTTCGCTGTATGCCGGCATCATCGCGATCCTGCTCGTCGCCATCACGCGCTATGTCTCGCTGGGCTCGCTCGTTTTCGCCCTGCTGACGCCATTATCCATCTTTCTTCTGATCGGCATCGGACCGATCTTCTGGACATCGGCCGTGCTGTGCGTGTTCGCGTTTGTCCGGCATCGGAGCAACCTCGTCAAGCTGTACAAGGGCACGGAGAACAAGCTTGGCGCAAAAAAGCCATGAGGGGGCCGCTATGAAGCAAACGGACGGCTCGCCCCGCGAGCTCAAAAAAGCGGCCGTGCTCGTCGCCGGCAGCTGGGGCACGGCCCTGGCCGCCGTCCTGGCGGCGAACGGCCATGAAGTCGTCATGTGGACCCGGAGCGCCTCGCAGGCCGCAGAAATCCGGGACTCGCACGCCAACACGAAATACTTGCCCGGAGCGGCGCTGCCGGACAATCTGACGGCGACGACCGACATGGCGGAGGCGCTGAAGGACGCTCGGCTCGTGCTGTTCGCGGCTCCGAGCTCGGCGATGCGCCAGGTCGCCTCGGCGGCCGCTCCCCTGCTCGATCCGGATGCGGTCATCGTCCACGCGGCCAAAGGCTTCGAGATCGACTCGCTGGAGCGCATGTCGCATGTGCTGGCGGAGGAGCTTGGACGCCCGCTGGAGACGATCGTCGTGCTGTCGGGACCGAGCCATGCGGAAGAAGTGGTGAAGCAGCTGCCGACGACCGTCGTCGTCGCCTCGGAGGCCGAAGGCTATGCCGAGCAGGCTCAGGACGCCTTCATCAACTCCTGCTTCCGCGTTTATACGAACCGGGACGTGATCGGCGTCGAGGTCGCCGGCGCGATCAAGAACATCATCGCGCTCGGAGCGGGACTGTCCGACGGCCTCGGCTTCGGCGACAACGCCAAGGCCGCGCTGCTCACGCGCGGACTCGCGGAGATCGGCCGGCTCGGCCAAGCGATGGGGGCGAACATGATGACGTTCGCCGGCCTCGCCGGCGTCGGCGATCTCGTCGCGACCTGCACGAGTCCGCATAGCCGCAACTGGCGCGCCGGCTCGCTGCTCGCAAGCGGGCTGTCGCTGGACGAGGTGCTCGCTAAGGTCGGCATGGTCGTCGAAGGCGTGCGCACGACGAGATCGGCTCGCTCGCTCGCCGCCCGCTACGGCGTCGAGATGCCGATCACCGACCAGCTGTATGAGGTGCTGTTCCAAAACAAGGCTCCGCGCGAGGCGGTAGAGAGCCTGATGCTGCGCGACCGCACCGGCGAGCTCTAGCCCGGCCGGGCGTCTGTCCTTCCGGGCAGCTCGCCCGCACCTCCCGGCGCCTGCGCTCATAGGATGATGGCAGAGCGGTTATGCCGCCGGATCCACCCGGCGTCTATAGCCCCATCATTCCTGGGGAGGGCGACACGATGGGCAAGAACTCGCCGAAGGACATCCTGAGCGCGGTCAACAAAAAGACGGGCAAGAACATTACCGAAAATCAGGTCAAGAAGCTTGCCAGCGGCGTCACGCCGGATACGATGCAGAGCGAGGAAGAGCTCCGCAAGCTGGTGAAGCAGGTCGCCAGCATGGCCAAAGTTCCGGTATCCGAGCAGACGATGAACGATATCGTCAAGGCGGTCAAGAGCAGCGGCATGAGCATGGGGAACCTGGAGACGCTGATGAAGATGATGATCAAAAAATAAAGGAATTCCGTACGGAGAGAATTGGGGCCGGTACCGCCGCGGCCGCGGCAGTGCCGGCCTTTCGCGCGGCCGTTGCCAGACAAGCTTTGCGAGGCCGCCGAGCTCCGTCGGAACAGGGATGGGAGTGTCGGAAGATGGATCCGATGACAGTCATGTGGATCTCTCTGATCGGAATCGGGATGATGGTCATTTCGGCTCTGATGATTACGTTCGCCCGCGCGAAGACGCGAGGCATCCTGCGGGGAGCGCTCTCGCTGATCGCATTCGTGCTGCTCGTCATCGGCTTTTTGCTGGGCGTATTTTCCATTATTGCGTAGACAGGGAGGCGATTCGAGGTGATCAAGCTGCAAGGGCGCACCCGGCTGACGGAGACGCCGGCGGTCAAGGGCGCGACGCTGCTCGAGCTCGCATTGAAGGCGAAGGCGGAGTGGGGCTCCTCCTGCCGGAGAGGCACCTGCGCGCGCTGCCGCTGCCTGATCGTGGACGGCATGGATCAGCTCGAGCCGGTCACCGACGCCGAGTGGGACAGGCTGGAGCCGGAGGAATTTGATCAGGGCTACCGCCTTTCCTGTCAAGCGGTCGTCCGCTCCGACGAAGCGGTCATTGAAGTGCGCCACAAGCCTTATTTCTAAAGGAGAGTCGGGAAGCGTGGTCCAAGTCACGTTTTGGCCTGAGGGCAGGTCGGTGCGGGTGCGCCCGGGCACGACGCTGCTGGAAGCGGCCCGGCTCGCGGGACGGCCGATCGCGGTCCGCTGCGGCGGCAAGGCCGCTTGCCTCATGTGCAAGCTCGGCGTGCATCCGGAGCACGGCGAGGCCGGATTGTCCCGGCCGACGCCGCAGGAGCGGCATAAGCTCGGCGAGGGCGTCGCAACGCGGCTCGGCTGCCAATGCCGAGCTCTCGGCGATTGCCACGCCGTGCTGCCGGAAGACCCGCTCAAGGCGGCGGTGCGCCGTCAGCTCGAGCGTCAAGCCGAAGAGGACGACGACAGCTGGCTGCGTTCTTTTCGCATGAAGGATCAGGAGGAACCCCAATGAACAAAGCAACTGCGGCAAGCGCCGCGCGGATCGGAGCTGCAGGCAGGCGGCTGCTGGCGGCGGCGGCGATCGCAAGCATGGCGACGCTGCTGTCGGGCTGCCTCTATCCTCGGGAGCAGCTCGGCCAGAACCAGCTGCCGGCCAAGGACGCCGTCGCCGGCGTGCAGGCGGTCGTCGATCTGTATCAACAGGAAACGGGACTGCTTCCGCTCAAAAACGCAACGGCGGAGACGCCGGCTTACGAGAAGTTCGCCGTCGATTTCGGCAAGCTGCAGCGCAGCCGCTATCTGTCGGAGCTGCCGGCCGCCTCGTTCGAAAAAGGCGGAAGCTACTACTTCCTCATCCAGAACGAGGAGACCGATCCGACCGTCAAGCTGATGCCGCTGCCCGTGTTCCAGGCGGTGAACGACATGCAGGCGGAGATCGCCCGTCTCGTCCGCGGAGGAGGGGCCGTTCCGCTCGGAGAAAGCCTTTATCCAGGCTTCTACCGGATCGACTACGGCAAGCTCGGCCTCAAGGAGCCGAAGCTGCGGAGCGTCTATTCCGGCGGCGCGCTGTCGCTCATGGCGGACGAGCGGGGCAAGGTCTACGCCGATTACGGACCCGATCTGATGCGTGCGGCTCAAAAGCGCGGGCTGGAAACGATCGGGCCCGATGTCGACCTGCGCTCGCTGCTGGCGGAGGACACCGACTTCGTTCCGGTCAAATCGCCGGTCTATCATCTGATCGATCAGGAGCCGGTTCCGCAGCCGGACCCGTCCTGACCTCTTTGAACCTCTCTCTTGCAGGATGCCCGGGCATCCTGCAGGAGGGAGGTTCTTTTCGATTCGGCCGGGGCATATCATACATTCTTGAAAGGTCGGGTCGGTCCGGATCGGGATGCAAGATTGGTTGGCGCAACCGTCATAATCCGGAAGGATGGACAATATGCTATTACTAGTCCACAGCATGTACGAGTTGCGTCGCTTGCCTGCCCTCTTGACCGGTGGAAGGCGACGAACCGGATAATCGATTGGGAGGGGATCTGAAAGTGGAAAAAGTGGATATTTTCAAGGACATCGCCGAACGGACCGGCGGGGACATCTACCTCGGCGTCGTCGGCGCGGTCCGGACCGGCAAATCGACCTTCATCAAGCGATTCATGGAAACGACCGTACTCCCGAACATCACGAGCGAGGTCGACCGCGTGCGCGCCGTGGATGAGCTGCCCCAAAGCGCGGCAGGCAAGACGATCATGACGACGGAGCCGAAGTTCGTGCCGAACCAGGCGGTCCGCATCCATGTGGCCGAAGGGCTCGAGGTGAACGTGCGGCTGGTCGACTGCGTCGGCTACGCGGTGGACGGCGCCAAAGGCTACGAGGACGAGAACGGCCCGCGCATGATCACGACGCCTTGGTTCGAGGAGCCGATCCCGTTCCAGGAAGCGGCCGAGATCGGCACGCGCAAGGTCATCCAGGAGCATTCCACGCTCGGCGTCGTCGTGACGACCGACGGCACGATCGCCGAGATCCCCCGCAGCTCGTACGTGGAGTCGGAAGAGCGCGTCATCGCGGAGCTCAAGGAAGTCGGCAAGCCGTTCGTGCTGATCATCAACTCGACGCGGCCGAAAAGCGACGAGGCGCTCCAGCTGCGCGGCGAGCTGCAGGCGAAATACGACATCCCGGTCATGACGCTGAGCGCGGCCAGCATGGGCGAGGAGGAAGTGACCTCCGTCCTGCGTGAGGTGCTCTACGAATTCCCGGTGCATGAAGTGAACGTCAACCTGCCGAGCTGGGTCATGGTGCTCAGCGAGAACCACTGGCTCCGCAGCAACTACGAGAACTCGGTGCGCGATACGGTCCAGGACATCCGGAGGCTGCGCGACGTGGACCGCGTGGTCGCCCAGTTCATGGAATACGACTTCATCTCGCGCGCCGGACTGAGCGATATGAACATGGGCCAAGGCGTGGCCGAGATCGACCTGTACGCGCCTGACGAGCTGTACGACCAGATCCTGATGGAGGTCGTAGGCGTCGAGATCCGCGGCAAGGATCATCTGCTCCAGCTCATGCAGGACTTCACCCATGCCAAGCGCGAGTACGACCGGTTCGCCGAGGCGCTGGAAATGGTTAAGACGACGGGCTACGGCATCGCCGCTCCGACGCTGGCCGAGATGCAGCTCGACGAGCCTGAGCTCATCCGCCAAGGCTCCCGCTTCGGCGTGAGGCTGAAGGCGACCGCGCCGTCGATCCACATGATCCGGGTCGACGTCGAGTCGGAGTTCGCGCCGATCATCGGCACGGAAAAGCAGAGCGAGGAGCTCGTGCGCTATCTGATGCAGGACTTCGAGAACGATCCGATCAAGGTGTGGGATTCCGACATGTTCGGCCGCTCGCTCCACTCGATCGTACGCGAAGGCATCCAGGGCAAGATCGCCATGATGCCGGACAACGCCCGCTACAAGCTGCAGGAGACGCTCGGCCGCATCATCAACGAAGGCTCGGGCGGGTTGATCGCGATTATTCTCTGATTCGCATAAATATGCAGCATCTTCAACAGCCGAATGTCAGCCGACATTCGGCTTCTTCTATTTACGGGGAGATGAGATTCGTGATATATCTATAAATCTATAGATAATTCCTATTATGATCGACTAGAAAATCGAAACCGCTTCATAAAAAAGGGCTTGCATCTCGACCGTCCCGTTCTATAATTATTCATAGCTCTTTTATTCGATGTTTTTCGACATAAAAGATGTAAATTCCGATTGACTTGCTTGGTAAACATGCTATGATGAGGTCAATACTTGGCTTGCCGCCAGTGGCGGCGCGGTCGTGCAGGAGGAGAAGAAGAGAGATGAAGTGGGGCAGAAAAACGATGCTGGTCGCAGCGGCGGCAGCGATGCTGGCGACGGCGGCATGCGGAAGCAAAGGCGGCAACGGAGGGAACGGCGGCGCGCCGGCGAACGAAGGCGAGGGCGCGGTCAAGCCGTCCAATGCGATTCTGGCGACGCTCGGCGAGGGCAATGACGATCTCAAGGGCAAAAAGATCGCGCTGATCATGCAGTTCAACGAAGGCGCGTTCTCGGCTCAGTACGTCGCGGGCGTGAAGGAGCAGGTCGAAAGCCTCGGCGGCACGCTGCAGGTGCAGGCCGCCGGCAACAACCTGGCGAACATGTCTTCTCAGCTCGATGCGGCGGTCAACGGCGGCTTCGACGGCATCCTGACCGACCACGGCACGGCCGAGGCGCTCGAGGCCGGCGTGAAGAAGGCGGTCGACAAGGGCATTCCGGTCGTGGCATTCGACGCCAACCTGACCGTTCCCGGCGTGACGGTGCTGCAGCAGAGCGACGAGGAGATGGCCAAGCAGCTGCTCGAAAAGATGAAAGAGGATATCGGCGGCAAAGGCAATATCGTCAAGGTATGGGTGGCCGGCTTCGCTCCGATGGAGCGCCGTCAGATTTCCTATAAGGCGTTCATGGACGCCAATCCGGACATCAAGGAGATCGCGCATTTCGGCACGGCGGACAAGCCGGCGCTCGACACGCAGAACCAAATGGAAGCGATCCTCAAGCAATATCCGAACAAAGGCGACATCTCGGCGGTGTGGGCGTCGTGGGACGAGTTCGCCAAAGGGGCGACGCGCGCCATCCAGCAAGCCGGCCGCAACGAGATCAAGGTGTACGGCATCGACATGAGCGACGAGGACCTGCAGCTGATCCAGGACGAGAACTCCCCGTGGGTCGCCTCGATCGCCGTCGATCCGAAGGATATCGGACGCGTGCAGGCCCGCTACCTGTACCAGAAGCTGCACGGCGACCCGACCGACGACAAGGTCGTCCTGCAGGCCGTCATGGTGACGCGCGACGCGCTGCCGAAGGACAAGAAGATCAACACGACCGAGCTCGGCGAATACGTCGAGGGCTGGGGCAAGAGCGAGCAGGGCATTGCCGAGTGGATGGGCCGCTCGGACAAGTAAACGTCCGTTCGCAGGCAAAAGGGGAAGGCGGCCGCCGGCCGCCTTTCGCTGCTTTTCCGCCTGCGGCAGGAAAGGAAGGGGAAAGAAATGGACAATCGGCCTTCACGGCTGAGGCTGTCGGGCATCGCCAAGTCGTTCTCCGGCGTGCCGGCGCTGCACGGCGTCGATCTTGAGCTGGCCGGCGGCGAAATCCACGCGCTGCTCGGAGCGAACGGCGCCGGCAAGAGCACGCTCATCAAGATCCTTTCCGGAGCCTATGCGTCGGACCGTGGCGTCATCGAGCTGGACGGCGCCGCCGTCCGCATCGACAGTCCCAAAGCGGCCAAGGAGCTCGGCATCCACTGCGTCTACCAGGAGGTGGACACCGCGCTTGTGCCGGGACTGAGCGTCGCGGAGAACATCATGCTGGACCGGCATTCGGCCGCCGGAGCCGGCTTTTGGGTCGACTGGAAATCGCTCCATCTGGAGGCGGCCGAGACGCTTCGCCGCCTTGGGGCGGACATTCCGCTGCACAAGCGCGCGGGCGAGCTGACGCTCGCTGAGAAGCAGCTCGTGCTGATCGCCCGGCTGCTGACGGAGCAGGCGCGCTTCGTCGTGCTCGACGAGCCGACGGCGCCGCTCAGCCTGGAGGAGGCCGAGCGGCTGTTCCGCGTCATGGAGGCGCTGCGGGCGGAAGGCATCGGCATCGTCTTCATCACGCATCGGCTGCCGGAGGTGTTCCGCTTGTGCAGCCGCGTGACGGTCATGCGCGACGGGCGCCGCATCTGGACCAAGCCGGCAGCGGAGACGAACGCGGACGATGTCGCGCTCGCCATGCTCGGCCGCCGCTTCGAGGACGAATATCCGAAGCTGGATGCCGACATCGGGGAGATGCTGCTGGAGGTGAGCGGACTGCGCAGCGGCAGCCGCGTCAAAGGCGTCGACCTGAACGTGCGCAGCGGCGAGATTACGGCCGTCGTCGGCCTTGTCGGCGCCGGCAAGACGGAGCTGTCGCGCGCGATTTTCGGAGCGGACGCCTCCAGCGGCGGCGAGGTGCGCGTCGCGGGCAAGCCGGTGCGGACGGCGCAGCCGGCCGATGCGGTGCGCGGCGGCATCGCGCTCGTGCCGGAGGAGCGCCGGCGCCAGGGCATCATAGCCAGCGACACCGTGCTGCGCAACCTGACGCTGCCGACGCTCGGCAAGCTGCTGCGCGGCGGATTGCTGTCGCGCCGGCGGGAGCAGCGAAGCGCGGACGGCCTGATCGCCCGGCTCGGCATCAAGACGTCCGGCTACGGCCAGTCCGTCTCCACGCTCAGCGGAGGCAACCAGCAGAAGGTCAGCATCGGCAAATGGATTCCGACCGGCGCCTCGGTCTATCTGTTCGACGAGCCGACAAAAGGCGTCGATATCGGCGCCAAACGGGATATTTTCCAGGTCATCGGGACGCTCGCCCAGCAAGGCAAGGCGGTGCTGTACCTGACCTGCGAATTCCAGGAGGCGATCGGCATCGCCGACCGCATCCTGGTCATGTACGACGGCGCCATCGTGCGCGAATTCGGGCGCGGAGAAGCCTCGCAGGAGGAGCTTCTCATCCACGCCAGCGGAGGAAGGGGAGGGACCTCATGAGAGCCAATGCCAAGCTGACCGATTTCATCTTCAAATACGGCTCGTTGATCGTCATCGGGCTGGTCATCCTGTTCTTCTCGCTCTGGGACGAGCATTTCTTCACCTACGACAATCTGGCCTCGATCCTGAGGTCCATCTCGATCACGGCGTTCGTCGCCATCGGCGTCACCTTCTCGCTGTCGGTCGACGGCTTCGACCTGTCGGTCGGCTCGACCGTCTCGATGGTCATCGCGTTCTCGACCGCGCTCATGGTCTGGTACGAAATGCCGCTCGCGGTCGTCATCATCGGCTCGCTGGCGATCGGCGCGGCCGTCGGTCTCGTCAACTCGCTGCTGATCGTGCTCATCCGCATCCCCGATCTGCTGGCGACGCTCGCGATCATGTATGTCGTATCGGGCCTGCAGCAGATCTTCACCAAAGGAAACTCGATCTACAGCAACATGATCATGCCGGACGGCTCCTCCGCTCCGGGCACGATTTCCCCGGCCTTCCTCTGGCTCGGACAGGGCGAGCTGCTCGGCGTGCCGGTGCCGGTCGCGCTCATGATCGTCGCGTTCGTGCTGGTATTCGTGTTCTTCACCTATACGCGCATGGGGCGCCAGATGGAGATGACCGGAGGCAATGAGGAGGCGGCTCGCCTCTCGGGCGTGCGCGTCCGCCGCATCCGCACGACGGCGTACGTTCTGTCCGGCCTGTTCGCGGCAGTCGGCGGCCTGCTGTTCGCCGCGCGCACGGGCAGCGGGCAGTCCGGCGCCGGCGCTCCGATCCTGATGGAGGCGGTCGCGGCCGTGTTCGTCGGCTACTCGGTGCTCGGCGCGGGACGGCCCAACATCATCGGCACCTTTTTCGGAGCGGTGCTCATCGGCGTGCTGCTCAACGGGCTGACGATGATGAACGTGCCTTACTATTCCAACGACTTCATCAAAGGCGGAGTGCTCGTGCTCGCGCTTGCCATCACGTTCATCCACCTGAACCGCCGCAAGGCGTGAATGCCGCGCCGCAGCAGGGCGGAGAGGGCTTTCGTACCGCCCAAAAATACCCTTGTATTCCGCTTGCGGCTGTATTAGTATAAGTTTGTTCCGCCTGAGCAGGTATATTTTTGCAGGAAAAGGCAAAACCATGTGATAAGGTGAGAAACTACAGGAGGTGAGATCATTGAACAAGACCGATCTGATCAACAAAGTATCCGAGGTCGCGGAGCTTTCCAAGAAGGATGCGACGAAAGCGGTCGACGCCGTGTTCGAAGCCATCTCCGATGCCCTTCAATCGGGCGACAAGGTGCAGCTCGTCGGCTTCGGCAACTTCGAGGTGCGCGAACGCCAAGCCCGCAAGGGACGGAATCCGCAAACGGGCGAGGAGATCGACATTCCCGCCAGCAAGACGCCGGCGTTCAAGCCTGGCAAATCGCTCAAGGATCTGGTTTCCAACTGAACCGCTCCGCCGTCCGAATGACCGCATTCGGACGTTTTTTGTTATTGACAACCTCTCCGCCCTTCAGGTAGACTCTTCCTTGTCACGGCTTGTGACATCGGGGTATGGCGCAGCCCGGTAGCGCGCACCCTTGGGGTGGGTGAGGTCGCAGGTTCAAATCCTGTTACTCCGACCATACATAACGAGCAGCTGCTTTCCTGACGCCGATCGGGAGAGCAGTTTTTTCTAGAGGGCATCCCCCTGCGGAAAGGAGCATGCATGATGGATCAGCTGCATGGAGAATACATCGTCATCAAAGCGAAGGATCAAGGCGTGCAGGTCATCGGACTTACGCGCGGCACGGATACGCGCTTTCATCATACGGAGAAGCTCGACAAGGGCGAGGTGCTGCTGGCGCAGTTCACCGACCACACCTCCGCCATCAAGATCCGGGGACGGGCGACGATCATGACCCGCTACGGCACGGTGGACTCGGGGGATTAGCTGCAGGCGTAAGCCTGGCATCAGGCTGCAGGCGTAAGCCTGGCATCAGGCTGCAGGCGTAAGCCTGGCAGCAAGCTGCAGGCGTAAGCCTGGCAGCAAGCTGCAGGCGCAAGCCTGCTTTTTCTTTTGTCCGCCCCGCGGATCGATCATGAAACGGCTGTCCCTCCCGTATACTGGCTAGAAGAGAGGCGGACAGCCTGCCGTCCGGCAGGCCGCCGGGAGGGAGGCGCGGACGATGAGAGCGGGAGGATGGATGCGGATGGCCGCGGCCGCGGCCGCGGCGGGAGCGATGCTGCTGCTCGCGCTGCTGCCGATCGGCCCCGGGCGATCGGGGGAGCCCGACCGGCCGGCGTTCCGGACGGAGCTGCCGGCGGCGCTCGGCCAGTCCAATCTGGTCGACAGCCTGCAGTCGCTGGGGCTCGGAAGCCGGCTCGAGCGAGTCGAATGGAGCGGCAGCGTGCTTCGCGTCGACCTGCGGGCGGAGCAGGGGGAGCTCGGCGACATCCGCTGGCGGGACGATCTGCGCGGGCTTGCCGAGCTCTGCTTCGTCCGCAGCTCCAATGTGACGAGGCTGCTGGCGCGGCTGCAGTCGGAGCGCGGCGGCCTTTCCGCGGCGGCCGACCTGCGCCGCACGGACGCCTGGATCGGCGAGCGGGAGCTGGCCGACTGGAGCGGAATCTCGCTGCGCGGCGACCGTTTGTGGCAATCGCGCCTCCGACTCGTCTATTTCGACGCCGACCGCCCCGCTCGCTGAGCGGAGGCGGCCGTTTGTACGGCTCCCTGTCATTTGTGGTATACTAATTTAGATTATGGAACGGCCCAAGATTCGCCGTCAGGTTCGGAGGCTTCCCTCATGACAGATTACCGAATACCCGATTTAGCCGGCAAGTACACGAAGCATGACATGATCGAGCGCTTCGCCGATCTGCCTCCGTTTCCCGATGCGCGGGCCCGGCTGCTCAGCTGCTTCCTGAAGCATGGAGCGGACGGAGAGCCGCAGGAGCTGCATGCGCTCGCATCCTCGCTCGTGCAGCTCGGTCTCGACACCCATGACCGGGTCGACACGGAATCCGGCGACCGCGGCATGCGCCAGATGCGCCAGCGGCAGCTGCGCGTCCTTGCCGGAGATTATTTCAGCAGCCGGTTCTACCAGCTGCTTGCCGGCGCCGGGCGGATCGAGACGATCCGCAGGCTGAGCGAGGCGATCTGCGAGTCCAACCGCCTCAAGACCGAGCTTTACCTGCTCATGAAGCGGGGACGGATCGGGGCGGAGGAATACGTGGAGCGCCAATCCCGCATCCGCGGCGTGCTGCTCCACAGCTATTCGTCCTTGCTGGACGAGCGGCTCCGCCCGGCATGGGCGAGGCTCGTGGACGCGCTCGCGCAGCTGGAGACGCTCCTGGAGGAGAAGCGGGCGCTCGCAGGCGCTGCCGCGTTCGCGTGCAGCTGGGGCTGGTGGCATGTGCTGGAGCACGGCGAGCAGCGCGACCGCCGGCTGCTGGAGCAGGCGGGCGAGGGCGACCCGGGCATATGGATTGAAAAATACGGCCTGACCGCCTTATTGGCGGACAAGCTCGGCGAGAG
Source organism: Paenibacillus sp. B01 (assembly GCF_009649995.1). Lineage (NCBI taxonomy): Bacteria > Bacillati > Bacillota > Bacilli > Caryophanales > Paenibacillaceae > Paenibacillus > Paenibacillus sp. B01. Next base: position 2,606,732 of record NZ_CP045802.1, read on the forward strand.
CGCGGCCCGGTTCGGGCGGCTCGCGTCCGACATCGTTCCGGCGGCGCTAGCCGAGGAGGCGGCAGCCATCGTCCATGCGCTGCTCGCTCCGGCTGCCGCAGCCGCGGCTGGAACGGCAGGCGAGTCGAGGTGACAACGCAGATGAACTCAAGCTCCAAGGAATCCCATGTCCATTCGGTGTTCCAGAAGATCGCGCCGAAGTACGACATGATGAACGATCTGCTCAGCTTCCGCCAGCATAAGGCTTGGCGGAAATTCACGATGCGCAAGATGGCGGTCCGACCCGGCGATACGGCGATCGACCTGTGCTGCGGCACCTGCGACTGGACGCTGTCCATCGCCAAGGCGAGCGGCACCGGCCGGGTCGTCGGGCTGGACTTCAGCCCGGCGATGCTCGAGGTCGGCCAGCGCAAGGTCGACCAGGAGCGCCTCGGCGGCCAGATCACGCTCGTGCAGGGCAACGCGATGCAGCTCCCATACCCGGACGACAGCTTCGACTTCGCCACGATCGGCTTCGGCCTGCGCAACGTGCCGGATCTGGAGCAGGTGCTGCGGGAGATGAAGCGCGTCGTCAAGCCGGGCGGCAAGGTCGTCTGCCTCGAGCTGTCCAAGCCGACCTGGCAGCCGTTCAAAGGCCTCTACTATTTCTACTTCGAGCATCTTCTGCCCTGTGTCGGCAAGCTGGTGGCCAAGTCGTACGAGCAGTACAAATGGCTGCCGGAATCGCTTCAGTCGTTCCCGGGCCGACAGGAGCTGGCGGACATCTTCCGCCGGACCGGCTTGGAATCGGTCAGCGCCGATCCGCTTACGGGCGGCATCGCGGCGCTTCATATCGGGACGAAGGGGACGGACGGAAGATGATTCGCAAAGTACGCATTTTTTTGGAAATGATCAAGTTCGAGCATACGATCTTCGCCTTGCCTTTCGCCTATATCGGCATGCTGCTCGGCTCCGTCACGATGGAAGGACGCCTGCCGGGCTGGGCCGAGGCGGGCTGGATCACGCTGGCGATGTTCGGAGCGCGCAGCGCGGCCATGGGACTCAACCGCCTGATCGACAAGGCGATCGACCTCAAAAATCCGCGGACCGAAAAAAGGGCACTGCCAGCCGGGCTGCTGAAGACCGGCGAGGTTGTGCTTTTCGTCGTGCTTTCGTTCGTCCTGTTCTTCTGGGCGGCGTCCCGGCTCGATCCGATCTGCGTGAAGCTGATGCCGATCGCCGTATTCTTCCTCGTCATCTATTCGTACGCCAAGCGCTTCACGTGGCTGTGCCACATCATCCTTGGCCTGACGATCGGCCTCGCGCCGCTCGGCGGCTGGGTCGCCGTCACCGGCTCGTTCGAGCCGGCGGCATGGGTATTCTACATCGGCATCGTCTTTTGGCTCGCCGGCTTCGATACGATCTACGCGCTGCAGGACATCGACTTCGACCGCAAGGAAAAGGTCTATTCCATCCCGGCGCGCTTCGGCGTCGTCCGCTCGCTGCAACTGGCCAAGGCGTTCCATCTCGTCACGGCCGCCTGCTTCGTCGCGCTGTTCTTCATGACGGACCTGAGCTGGATCTATCTGGCCGGCGTCGCCCTGTCGATCGGCATCCTGTTCTACGAGCATCTCATCCTCGGGCCCAGCGACATGAGCCGGCTGCAGACCGCCTTCTTCACGATGAACGGCTGGCTCAGCATCACGATGCTCGCCTTCACGCTGCTTGACCTGATCGTGCTGAGGGCTTGGGCATGAGCGCTGTGGCGGGGGCCCGCCCTACGCGCTGGGCAGTCGGCATCACCGGAGCGAGCGGAGCGATCTACGGCGTCCGCCTGATCGAGGAGCTGCTGAAGGCCGGCTGCGAGGTCGGCCTCGTCATCAGCGACGCCGGCTGGCGGGTGCTCAAGGAGGAGCTCGGCTGGGACGCCGCGCGGCGGCAGGACTCGATCCGCCGCGCGTTCGGCGAGGCGGCCGACGACGGCCGGCTGCGGCTGTATCCGAGCGGCGACATCGGCGCGAACATCGCCAGCGGCTCGTACCGCATGCAGGGCATGGTCATCGTGCCGTGCTCGATGGGAACGCTGTCGGCCGTCGCGCACGGCTCGTCGGACAATCTGATGACCCGCGCGGCGGACGTGATGCTCAAGGAGGGGAGACGGCTGCTGCTCGTTCCCCGCGAGACGCCGCTGCATGCGATCCATCTGGAGAACATGCTCAAGCTGTCGCGCCTCGGCGTCTCGATCGTGCCGGCGATGCCGGCTTTTTACTACGGGCCTCGCTCGATGGAGGACCTGATCGATTTTCTGGTAGGCAAGCTGCTGGATCTGATGGGGTTCGAGCATGACTTGTTCCGCCGCTGGGGAGATGATGGGCGTGCCTGACAGCAGACCGATCGATGTCGGCAGAATCGACTACACGAATACTTGGCCGCTGTTCCATTACGTGCCCGACGAGACCGAGGACTACCGCATCGTGCGCCGCGTTCCGTCGGGACTGAACCGCATGCTGCAGGAGGGGAAGCTCGCCGTATCGGCCGTCTCCTCGTTTATTTACGGCATGGATCCGCAAAGCTACGCGCTGCTGCCGGGGCTGTCCGTCGGGACGGTAGGGCGCGTGCGCTCGCTCCTGCTGTTCCTCAAAAAGCCGCTGCGCGAAGCGCTGAGAGGGAAGATCGCGCTGACCGACACGTCGGCGACGACGATCAACCTGCTCAAGATCATCCTCGCGCTCCGGTACGACGGGAATCCCGAGTACACGGTCATGCAGCCGGATCTCGAAGCGATGCTCGAGGAAAACGACGCGGCGCTGCTCATCGGAGACAGCGCCATCCGCGCCAGCTGGACCGATCATGGGCTGGAGGTCATGGACCTCGGCCAGGAGTGGCATGAGTGGACGGGCCTCGGCATGACCTATGCCGTCGTAGCTGCCCGGCGGGACGCGCTCGCCTCCCGTCCGGAAGAAGTGCTCCATCTGCATCGCGACCTGCTCGACAGCCGTCGCCGGAGCGTCGCCGATCCCGAGCCGCTCGTCCAGCGGGCGGCCGCGCTGATCGGCGGCTCCCCCGCCTATTGGCGGGAATACTTCAGCGCGATCCGCTACGACTTCGGTCCGGAGCTGCGCGAGGGCCTGGAGCTGTATTACCGCTACGCGCATCAGCTCGGACTTATCGGCGAGCCGGCGTCGCTCGCATTCATCGATCCGCAATTATCGACAGGCAGGTGAACGAATGAAACTGCTAGACCTGTATGCCAAAATGAAAGGCGAGCTGAGCGGCATCGAGCGCCAGCTCGAAGCGGCCGTGGCCGACGACGACAGCCTGCTCGGCGAGTCGTCCCTGCATCTGCTGCAGGCGGGCGGCAAGCGCATCCGCCCGGTGTTCGTCCTGCTCGCCGGACGCTTCGGCGAATACCGGCTGGAGGAGCTGCAGCGCGTGGCCGTCTCGCTGGAGCTGATCCACAGCGCGAGCCTCGTCCATGACGACGTCATCGACAACGCCCGCACCCGGAGAGGCCAGCCGACGGTCGGCGCGAAGTGGGACAACCGCATCGCCATGTACACCGGAGACTTCATCTACGCCAAGGCTCTCGGGTTGATGACGCAGGCCCGCGAGCCGGAGCTGCATCGCATCCTGGCGCGGGCGATGGTGCAGATGTGCATCGGCGAGATGGAGCAGGTGCGCGACTTCTTCCATACCGAGCAGTCAGTGCGCAACTATCTGAGGCGGATCCGCCGCAAGACCGCCCTGCTCATCGCCATCAGCTGCGAGATGGGCGCGGTCGCGGCGGGAGCGGACCGCAGGACGAGCAGCCTGCTCTACCGGTTCGGCTACAATACCGGCATGGCGTTCCAGATTCGCGACGACCTGCTCGACCTGCTCGGCACCGAGAAGCAGATCGGCAAGCCGCCGGGCTCGGACATCCGCCAAGGGAACATCACGCTGCCGGTGCTGCTGGCCCTCCAGGAGGAGGAGCGCAGGACGCCGCTGCTGCAGGAGATCCGGTCGATCCGCGAAAGCGACGGGCGCGCCGACACGCATGCGGCGATCCAGCTCATCCGCGGCAGCCGCGGCGTCGCGACGGCGGAGCGGATGGCGGAGACATTTACGGCAAAAGCTTTGTCCGCGCTGGCAGGACTTCCGGATCTTCCGGCGAAGAAGAATTTGATCGACATCGCCCATTTCATCAACAAACGCAGCTATTGACGCCTCGCCGCCCGCGGCAAGGAAGGTCGGCAGCCGCATCGATCCAGGAGGGAAGCGCATGGAAAGAACGCTGATCATGGTCAAGCCGGATGGCGTACAGAGAGGGCTGATCGGCGAGATCATGTCCCGCTTCGAAAAAAAAGGGCTGCAGCTCGCGGCCGCGAAATTCATGATGGTGAGCCAGGAGCTCGCGGAAACCCACTACGGCGAGCATAAGGGCAAGCCTTTTTACGACAAGCTGATCGTGTTCATCACCGCGGGTCCCGTATTCGCGATGGTGTGGGAAGCGGACAACGCGATCGCCCTGACGCGCGCGATGATCGGCAAGACCGACGCCGTCGAGGCGGCGCCCGGCACGATCCGCTCGGACTTTGCCATACATACGAACCTCAACCTCGTGCACGGTTCCGATTCCGCCGAAAATGCCGAGAGGGAGATCGCACTTTGGTTCGCACCGGAGGAGATCGTAAGCTATGACCGGACTATCGCCCGCTGGATCTGATCCCGCTGCGGCGGGGGCGGATCCCGATTTCCTCCGCTTCGTCGAGCAGATTCGCGCCCATACCCGCATCGACCTGTCGCAATACAAGGAGAACCAGATGAAGCGCAGGCTGACGACGCTGCGCCTCCGCCACGGCTTCTCCACCTTCGACGCCTACTGGCAGGCGCTCAGCCGCTCGCCCGAGCTGATGGACGAATTCCTCGACCGGATGACGATCAACGTCTCCGAATTCTGGCGCAACCCGGGCCGCTGGGAAGTGCTGGGCAGCCGCTTCCTGCCGGAGCTGCTGCGGGACAACCCGCGCCTGCGCTGCTGGAGCGCCGCCTGCTCGACCGGGGAGGAGCCCTATACGCTCTCGATCCTGCTGGAGGAGCTCGGCGCCTCCGCCCGCTCCGAGATTACGGCGACCGATCTCGATCGAGGCGTGCTCGCCAAGGCGGAGGCGGGCGAGTACCATTCCCGTTCCGTCAAGGACGTGCCGAAGCCGCTGTTGGACAAGCATTTCAAGGCGATTCCCGGCGGCTTCGCGGTGCGTCCGGAGCTGCGCCGCATCATCCGCTTCCGCCAGCACAATCTGCTGGACGACCGCTTCGACGGGCCTTATGATCTCATCATCTGCCGCAACGTCATGATTTATTTCACCGAGGAGGCTAAGACGCTCCTCTACCGCAAGTTCGCCGAAGCGCTTCGTCCGGGCGGCATCCTGTTCGTCGGCAGCACGGAGCAGATCTTCTCTCCGGGCGACTACGGGCTGGAGTCGGCGGAAACGTTCTTCTATCGGCGCAAAGCCTGAGCGCCCGCAAGCCCGGCCCCTCCAACGGCCGGGCTTGCTTTCTTGTCAAACGGACGCGCCATATACTATAATGGGCAAAGAAACCGGGACGGACGGCCTTGAGCCGAGCAGGGCCGGGCGCCGACCGGCGAGGGATGCATCCCCCGCCGGAGCGGTGCCGGTCCTCCTTTCCGCAGCATGGCGCTTGAGTTCTTAAAAGCGTCGCTGTGGTAAAGCGATCGGATAAACCGGGCCTGAATACGAGGGGGAAGATCTGGCATGAGTTTACGTTATTTGACAGCGGGAGAGACGCACGGCCCCCAGCTGACGGCCCTTATCGAGGGGCTTCCGAGCAACCTGCAGCTTGACTTCGAGGAGCTGAACTTCCAGCTGCATCGCCGCCAGAAGGGCTATGGCCGCGGACGCCGCATGCAGATCGAGAAGGATACGGCGCAGATCGTCGGCGGCGTGCGCCACGGGCGGACGACAGGGGCTCCGGTCGCGATCGTGGTCGCCAACAACGACTGGAAGCATTGGACCTCGGTCATGAACATCGAGCCGATCGAGGGCGGAGACGAGGCCAAGCGGCGCGTGCATCGTCCTCGGCCCGGCCACGCCGACCTCAACGGCGGGCTCAAGTACGACCTCAAGGATCTGCGCAACGTGCTGGAGCGCTCCAGCGCCCGCGAGACGGCGGCGCGCGTCGCCGTAGGCGCGATGGCCCGGCAGCTGCTGGCCGCCTTCGGCATCAAGGTCGCCGGCCAGGTCATCCGCATCGGAGACATCGAGGCTCCGCCCAACCAGCTGCCGGCCGACGAGCTCGCGCGTCTGACCGAGGAGTCCTCGGTCCGCGTCGTGGACAAAGAGACCGAAGCCAGGATGGAGGCGTACATCGACCAGATCAAGGCGGACGGAGACTCCATCGGCGGCATCGTCGAATGCGTCGTCGAAGGCGTTCCGGTCGGCCTCGGCTCCCATGTGCAGTGGGACCGCAAGCTCGATTCCCGCATCGCCGGAGCCGTCGTCAGCATCAACGCCTTCAAGGGCTGCGAGATCGGCATCGGCTTCGAGGCGGGCATCCTGCGCGGCTCCCAGGTGCATGATCCGATCTTATACAGCGAGGAGCGGGGCTACCACCGCGCCTCCAACAACGCCGGCGGCTTCGAAGGCGGGATGACGACCGGCGAGCCGATCGTCGTGCGCGGCGTCATGAAGCCGATTCCGACGCTGTACAAGCCGCTTGCGAGCGTCGACATCGACACGCGCGAGCCGTTCACGGCGCAGGTCGAGCGCTCCGACAGCTGCGCCGTTCCGGCGGCCAGCGTCGTGATGGAGCATGTCGTCGCCTGGGAAGTGGCGAAGGCGTTCCTGGAGAAGTTCGGCGGGGACTCGATGGAGGAGATCCGCCGCAACTACGACGGCTACCTCGAGCAAGTCAGAGGCTACTGACATGCGCGAGCTCAGAGTGGATCTCGGCGAGCGGTCCTATCCGATCCGGATCGGGGAGGGCCTGCTCGGCCAGGCGGGGCAGGAGCTGCTTGAAGCCGGCCTGAGCGTCAAGTCTCCGCTGCTCGTCGTCAGCGACGATTCGGTCGCTCCCCTGTATTTGGAGCCGCTGCTGGAGCAGCTGCGGTCGGCCGGCTTCCGCGCCGCTTCCTGCGTCGTGCCGGCCGGCGAGTCGTCCAAGTCGCTCGCCCGCTTCGAGGAGATCATGACGAGGGCGCTCGAGGAAGGGCTTGACCGCAAGTCCGCGATCGTCGCGCTCGGCGGCGGCGTCGTCGGCGACCTGGCCGGTTATGCGGCCGCATCCTACATGCGCGGCATCCGGTTCGTGCAGATGCCGACGACGATCCTTGCCCATGACAGCAGCGTCGGCGGCAAGGTGGCGGTGAACCATCCGATGGCCAAAAACATCATCGGCGCATTTCACCAGCCGGCGCTCGTGCTGTACGATCTCGACACGCTGAAGACGCTGCCGCGGCGCGAGGTGAGCGCGGGGCTGGCGGAGGTCGTCAAGCACGGCCTCATTCGCGACGCCGCTTTTGTCGACTGGTGCGTCCGGCACGCCGATCGGCTGCTCTCGCTCGATCCGGAAGCGCTCGGCTACGCGCTGTTCAAAGGCTGCGAGGTCAAGGCGGCCGTCGTGTCGGCGGACGAGACGGAGCAGGACCTGCGCGCGATCCTCAATCTCGGCCATACGATCGGCCATGCGCTCGAGGCGGTGGCCGGCTACGGAGAGCTTCTTCACGGAGAAGCGATATCGATCGGCATGATCGGCTCGGCGCTGCTCGGCGTGCAGCTCGGCGCGCCGCAAGAGGTGTATCTCCGTACCCGCGAGGCGCTCGGCAAGGCCGGTCTGCCCGTCTCGCTGCCGGAGCATTTCGATACGGACCGGATCATGGAAGCGATGATGCATGACAAGAAATTCGGCGAAGGCAAAATGGTGTTCGTCGTGCCGACCGCGATCGGAGAAGTCGAGATTCGCAGCGACATCCGCGAGCAGTGGGTCCGGGACATCGTCGAGCGGCTGAAACGGGAGGCAAGCTGGCCATGAGCGTGAGGGGAATTCGCGGCGCCATCACGGTAGACCGCAACGAGGAGCAGGACATCCTGGAGGCGACATCGGAGATGCTGCAGGCGATCGTCGCGGAGAACCGGGTCGACCCGGAAGAAATCTGCAGCGTGCTCATCACGGTGACGACGGATCTGGACGCGGCGTTTCCGGCTCGGGCGATCCGCGGCCTCGAGGGCTGGGACCTCGTGCCGCTCATGTGCGCCGTCGAGGTGCCGGTCAAGGGCAGCCTGGAGCGCTGCATCCGGCTGATGGTCACCGTCAACACGGAGCTGACGCAAAAAGAGATCAAGCATGTCTACCTGCGCGGCGCCGGCGTGCTCCGTCCGGATCTGAGCGGCGCCAAGGGTTGACGGCTCGGTAGGTCCCCTGTATAGTGGGGATAATGATTTTCGCGATCGCCTGTAGAGGGCGGAGCAGGCAGTCCCCGATCATGTCCGGCGGTTAGAGGGCTTGGAGTGGCGGGGAGCCTGAGAGAGACGAGTCGAGATGAGCTTAGCTGAGATGGAGGAGCCTGCGTCGCGCAGACGATCCTGCTTCGCATCGCCTTTGCGGCGTTGACGGAGGGATTGCTTGCATGGCATGCAGCGGCTGCTCTTCGAGCCTATTCTTTTCATCGCTCTTATCCAGCTCCCGCCTATGGCGGGAGCTTTTTGCATGAAGTCCTTTCCATCTGATGCCAAGGAGACGATGAAGATGAATCGAGAGCTGCAGTCCGTGCTCCGCCTCGCGGGACGGTACAATCTGATCCCGATCGCGCGCTACCTGCTGGCGGACACCGAGACGCCGATCCGGCTGTTCCAGCATTTCGCCCGCGAGAAAAGAGCTTTCCTGCTGGAGAGCGTCGAGGGCGGAGCGAAATGGGCCCGCCACTCCTTCATCGGCATGGACCCGTTCATGATGCTCTACGGCAAGAACGGCCGGATGGTGCTGGAGAAGCGCGGGGAGCGGATCGAGCTGGACGAGGGCCGTCCGCTGGAGCTGCTGAAAGCCCATCTGCGGGCGTACCGCAGCCCGGAGCTTCCCGGCATCCCGTCCTTCAGCGGCGGCGCCGTCGGCTTTTTCGGCTACGATCTGCTGCACTACTACGAGAACCTGCCGAAGCATCGCCATGACGACCTGCAGATGAACGACCTGCAGTTCATGTTCTGCGACTCGATGATCGTATTCGACCACTTCAAGCAGCAGATCGGCGTCATCGGCAACGTGCATGTGCCGGACGCCGCGACCGACCGGGAGATCGAGCAGGCGTACGAGGCGACGGTCGAGCGGATCGAGCGCACGCTCGAGAAGCTGCGCCAGCCGGTGCCGCCGCTGGCGACGGCGGGCCCGCTGCCCGACGATCCGGATCTCGGCGACATCCGCTCCAACCTGTCCAAGGAGCAGTTCATCGCCAACGTCGACGCAGCCAAGGACTATATCCGCGCGGGCGACATCTTCCAGGTCGTGCTGTCCCAGCGGTTCCATATCGAGACCGACGTCGATCCGCTCCATGTGTACCGGATCCTGAGGACGCTCAACCCTTCGCCGTACATGTATTATTTGAAAATGGACGACGAGGTCATCGTCGGCACTTCGCCCGAGGCTCTCGTCAAAGTGTCCGACGGCAAGGTCGAGACGAGGCCGATCGCCGGCACGAGGCCGCGCGGCCGCACCGAGGAGGAGGACCGCGAGCTCGAGGCCGACCTGCTCGCGGACGAAAAGGAGCGCGCCGAGCATCTGATGCTCGTCGATCTCGGACGCAACGACATCGGCCGGGTGGCCGAATTCGGAAGCGTGCGCTGCGATTCGTTCATGGAGATCGAGCGCTATTCCCATGTCATGCACATCGTCTCCAACGTGACGGGCACGATGCGCGAGGACAAGGATTTCTTCGACGCCTTCATCAGCTGCCTGCCGGCCGGAACCGTGTCGGGCGCGCCGAAGCTGCGGGCGATGGAGATTATCGCCGAGCTCGAGACGGAGGCGCGGGGGGCTTACGCGGGAGCGATCGGCTACTTCGGCTTCAGCGGACGGAGCATGGATACCTGCATCACGATCCGCACGATCATCTTCAAGAACGGCAAGGCGTACGTGCAGGCCGGCGCAGGCGTCGTGTGGGACTCCGTTCCGGAAAAGGAATACGAGGAGACGGTCAACAAGGCCAAGGGCATGCTCAAGGCGATCCGCACGGCCGAGGCCGCATTCCCGCGGCGCGGCGGCGAGCCGGCCAGAGCCGCGGCGATCAACAGCGATTATTTCGTACCGGCAGGAAAGGAGGAGCGGGCATGATGGAGGCGGTTCGTACGACGACGATGCAGACGGCGCTCGACAAGCTGATCGGAGGGGGACATCTGACCCGAGCGGAAGCGGGAGACGTGATGCGCCTGATCATGGACGGAGCGGCGACGCCCGCGCAGATCGCCGGCGTCGCGACGGCGCTGCGGATGAAAGGCGAGACGATCGACGAGATCACCGGCTTCGCCGAGACGATGCGCGGCTTCTCGCGACGCGTGGAGACGGCGCAGGAAGGGCTGCTCGACACTTGCGGCACCGGAGGCTCCGGCATCCACAAGTTCAACATTTCGACGGCGTCGTCCATCATCGCAGCCGCGTCCGGCGTGCGGGTCGCCAAGCACGGCAACCGCGCGATGAGCGGCAAGGCCGGCAGCGCGGACGTGCTCGAGGCGCTCGGCGTGGCGATCTCGCTCGATGAGCGTCAAGCGGCGGCGTGCCTGCAGGAGATCGGCATCTGCTTCCTGTTCGCGCAGCTCTACCATCCGTCCCTCCGCCATGCGGCGGCTCCGCGCCGGGAGCTCGGCGTGCGCACGATCTTCAACATGCTTGGTCCGCTCGCCAACCCGGCCGGCGCCGACCGGCAGCTGCTCGGACTGTACGACCGCTCCCGCACCGAGACGGTCGCGAGCGTGCTCGGCACGCTCGGCCTGAAGCGGGCGCTCGTCGTATCCAGCCATGACGGCCTCGACGAGATCAGCATCAGCGCCGCTACGACCGTATCGGAGCTCGGGGAGGACGGCCAGGTGCGCACGTACGACCTGACGCCGGAGGAGCTGGGCATCGCCCGGCAGCCGCTGTCGGCGATCCAGGGCGGATCTGCGGAAGACAACGCCGCCATCATCCGCCGCATCTTCGACGGCTCCGAGCGCGGCGCCTACCGCGACATCGTGCTGCTCAACGCCGGAGCCTGCATCTATGCGGCCGGCGCGGCCGTGACGCTGCTCGGCGGCGTGGAAGCCGCCCGCCATGCCATCGACAGCGGCGCCGCCGGCGCCAAGCTGGAGCAATTGATCCAAAAGACAGGAGAGCTGGCCCATGTTTCTTGATCGCATCGTCCATACGAAAAAAAGCGAGGTCGAAGCGCTGGCGAGCCGCTTCAGCCTTACCGCCTATGAGAAAGAAATTTCCGGAATGGAGCCGTGCCGCGGCTTCATCGGAGCCGTCACCGCGCGCCGCCGGCGCGACGTCGGCCTGATCGCGGAGGTGAAGAAGGCCTCGCCTTCCAAAGGGCTGATCCGCGCCGACTTCAATCCGGTCGAGCTCGCCAAAACGTACGAGCAGGCCGGAGCGGACTGCATCTCCGTGCTGACCGACCGCGACTACTTCCAGGGCGCGCCGGAATACCTCGCCTCGATCCGCGCGGCCGTCTCGTTGCCGCTGCTGCGCAAGGACTTCCTCATCGACTACCGCCAGGTGTACGAGGCCCGCGTCATCGGCGCGGACGCCGTGCTGCTCATCGCGGCCATCCTGGACCGCCCGCGGCTCAAGGAGCTGCATGAGATCGCCGAGTCGCTCGGCATGGACGTGCTCGTCGAGGTGCATGACGAGCGCGAGCTGGACGGCGTGCTGGACGCGGGCATCGCGAAGCTGGTCGGCATCAACAACCGCAACCTGCATACGTTCGAGACGAGCCTGGAGACGACGGAGCGGCTGATGCGGATGGTGCCGGCCGGGCTTCCGGTCATCAGCGAGAGCTCGATCTCCGCTCCCGAGGACGTCGCCTACGTACGCTCGGCCGGCGCGGCCGGCGTGCTCGTCGGCGAGCACTTCATGCGCCAGCCGGATCCGGCCGAGGCGGTCGAGCGGCTGCTCGGACCGGTGCGCGTCCGATGAGCGCTCCTGCAGGGCGCGATTGCGGCGCCGCTCCGGGCCAGGGCTCATCCGCTCCGCTGCTCAAGATTTGCGGCATCCGGGACGAGGCGACCGCCAGGCTGCTCGGGCAGCTCCCGGTCGATTACGCCGGCTTCGTGTTCGCGCCGAGCCGGCGCCAGGTCGCTGCGGCGGAGGCGGCGCGGCTCATCGCCGCGATGAAGGCCGCGGCGAAGGAAGCGGGACGCCCCGCTCCGCTGGCTGTCGGCGTGTTCGTGAACGCGCCGGCGTCGGAGCTGGCCGAGGCGGCGAAGGAGGCGGGACTCGACCTCGTGCAGCTGCACGGCTCGGAGAGCCCGGAGGCATGCCTCGCCGCCGCGGAGGCCGCCGGGCTTCCCGTCTGGAAGGCGCTGCACGCGGGACGGCTGGCCGCCGGCCCGGAGGCGGCCGCCGCGGAAGTCGCGCGTTATGCGGACGCGGGCGTCCGCGGCCTGCTGCTCGATACGGCAGGGGGCGGCACCGGCCGCACGTTCGACTGGGAAATGATCCCCGGCTATGCGGAGGCCGCCGCCGCCGCCGGCTTGCCGCTGCTGGCGGCAGGCGGGCTGCATCCGGACAATGTGCGCGAGCTGATCGACGGCTACTCGCCGGACGGAATTGACGTCTCGAGCGGAGTGGAGCAGGATGGACAGAAGTCGCCGGAACGGATCCGGTCATTTACGGAAAGGGTGAAGCAGCGATGAATCAGGTACCTGATGAGAATGGACGCTTCGGCAAGTTCGGGGGGAGGTACGTGCCCGAGACGCTGATGAACGCGCTCTTCGAGCTGGAGGAAGCCTACAAGCACTACTCCAAGGACCCCGGCTTCCAGGAAGAGGTCCGCTATCTGCTCCATAAATATTCGGGAAGGCCGACCTCGCTCTACTACGCCGAGCGGCTGACGAGCCATCTCGGAGGCGCGAAGATCCTGCTCAAGCGAGAGGACCTCAACCATACCGGCGCCCATAAGATCAACAATACGATCGGCCAAGGCGTGCTGGCGAAGCGCATGGGCAAAAAGAAGATCATCGCCGAGACGGGGGCCGGACAGCATGGCGTCGCATCGGCGACGATCGCCGCGCTGCTCGGGCTCGAGTGCAAGGTGTTCATGGGCGAGGAGGATACGAAGCGCCAGCAGCTCAACGTATTCCGCATGCAGCTGCTCGGCGCCGAGGTCGTGCCGGTGCTGTCGGGCACGCGCACGCTCAAGGACGCCTGCAACGAGACGCTCCGCTACTGGGTGAGCCATGTCGACGACACCTACTACATCCTCGGCTCCGTCACCGGTCCGCATCCATATCCGATGATGGTGCGCGACTTCCAGCGCATCATCGGCGACGAGGCGCGCGAGCAGGTCCTGCGGGACGAAGGGCGGCTGCCGGATTACGTCGTCGCCGCTGTCGGAGGGGGCAGCAACGCGATGGGTATCTTCTATCCGTTCGTCGGCGACGAATCGGTCCAGCTGATCGGCGTCGAGGCGGCGGGACGCGGCGTCGACACCGACGAGCATGCGGCGACGATGACGCTCGGACGGCATGGCGTGTTCCAAGGCTCGCTCAGCTACGTGCTGCAGGACGACAGCGGCCAGGTGCTGCCGGCCCACTCGATTTCCGCCGGACTCGACTATCCGGGCATCGGACCGGAGCACTCCTACCTCAAGGATTCCGGACGGGCGGAGTACGTTCCGGTCACGGACGCGGAAGCGCTCGAAGCGCTGCAGCTGCTGAGCCGCACGGAAGGCATCATCCCGGCGCTGGAGTCGGCCCACGCGATCGCGCAGGTCATGAAGCTCGCCCCGACGCTGCCCAAGGACAAGACGATCGTCGTCTCGCTGTCGGGCCGCGGCGACAAGGACGTAGAAGCCATCATGGGATATCTGGGGGGGAAGCCGAATGAATCGCATTGACGAAGTGTTCGCGGCGCTGAAGGCCGAGGGCCGCGCGGCGCTCATTCCGTTCGTCACGACGGGCGATCCGAGCCTGGACGCGACGGTCGACATCGTGCTCGAGCTGGAGCGCAGCGGCGCCGACATGGTCGAGCTGGGCGTTCCCTATTCCGACCCGCTGGCCGACGGACCGGTCATTCAGCAGGCATCGGAGCGAGCGCTGCGCGGACCGGTGACGCTCGAGGGCTGCGTCCTGGTGGCTGAGCGCGCCCGGGAAGCCGGCTGCCGCATGCCGTTCATCCTGTTCAGCTATTTCAACCCGATCCTGCAGTACGGGCTGGAGCGGTTCTTCACGCTCCTCCATGACAAGGGCATCAGCGGCCTCATCATCCCGGACCTGCCGATCGAGGAGGACGGAGAGGTGCGGGAAATGGCCGCCGAGGCCGGCATCCACCTCATTCCGCTTGTCGCGCCGACGTCCAAGGCGCGCGTGCAGCGGATCGCCGCAAGCGCGCAAGGGTTCGTCTACTGCGTCAGCTCGCTCGGCGTGACGGGCATGCGCAGCGAATTCCACAGCGGCATCGAGGAATTTTTGCAGTCGGTGCGCGAGGCGGCGCCGGTGCCGATCGCGGTCGGCTTCGGCATCAGCAGCCGCGACCAGGTCGAGCGGATGAGCCGCCATGCCGACGGCGTCATCGTCGGGAGCGCGATCGTGCGGCAGGTCGAAGAGGCGCTGCCGCTGCTTGCCGAGCCGTCGACGTACCGCGACGGAATCGCGCAGATCGGCCGCTTCGTCGCCTCCCTGCGCGGCTGACTTGGTGCACCGCTTTAAAGTGCTTCCAACTTCCCGGAAACTGTGAGACAATAGAGGGCATGACGCGGGAAGCGGACTTTACTTTTTTATGAGGTGAACCATGAATACGAAACGCCATATCGTGGATCTGCCCGTCTACCAGCCGGGCAAGCCGGTGGACGACGTCAAGAGAGAGCTCGGCCTCAGCGAGGTCATCAAGCTGGCCTCCAACGAGAACCCTTACGGCAGCTCGCCGCTGGCCAAGCAGGCGATCCTGACCGAGATCGAAAACAGCAACATCTACCCGGACGGGGCAAGCGTCGAGCTGACGGCGGCGACCGCCGCCCATCTCGGCGTTCAGCCGGAGCAGCTGATCTGGGGCAACGGCGCCGACGAGATCATCCTCATGCTCGCTCGTTCGTTCCTCGAGCCGGGAGACGAGACGGTCATGGCCGATCTGACGTTCTCGCAGTACCGGCACAACGCGGTCGTCGAGAACGCCGTCATCGTCGAGGTGCCGCTCGTGGACGGCAAGCAGGATCTGCCGGCGATGCTGGCCGCGGTCACCGACCGCACCAAGATCGTCTGGATCTGCTCGCCGAACAATCCGACCGGCACGATCGTGAGCGAGCGGGAGCTCGTCTCCTTCCTCGACGCGCTGCCGGCGTCCGTGCTCTGCGTGCTTGACGAGGCGTACTGCCACTTCGTCGACGATCCGGACTATCCGGACAGCATCCGGCTGCTGGAGCGCTATCCGAACCTCGTCTCGCTGCGCACGTTCTCCAAGATCTACGGACTCGCCGCGCTGCGGATCGGCTACGGCATCGCCCATCCGGACGTCATCCATGCGATCAACCTCGTGCGCGAGCCGTTCAATACGGCGCGCGTGTCGCAGGCCGCGGCCAAGGCCGCCCTGTCCGACCAGGCGTTCGTCGACAGCTGCCGCGAGAACAATCTCCGCCAGCGCGACTACCTTCAGAGCGAGTTCGACCGGCTCGGGCTGGCCTACTTCCCGACGCAGGCCAACTTCGTCCTCGTCGACGTCGGCATGCCGTCCCGCGAGGCGTTCGACCGGCTGCTGCGCCGCGGCTTCATTACGCGCGCCGGATGGTCCAAGTATCCGAACCGCTTGCGCGTATCGATCGGCACGGCGGACGACAACGTCAAGTTTGTCGCCGCCTTGGAGGAAGTGCTGAAGGAAGCGACGGTGCAACAGTAAATCGATGACCAAAATCGCCATTATCGGAGCGGGCCTCATCGGAGGCTCGCTCGCCTTGTGCTTCAAAGGACAGCCCGGCCTGCACGTAACGGGTTATTCCTATCGTCAAGAGTCGGCCGACAAGTATGTCAAGCTGGGCGTCGTAGACGAGGCTACGACCTCGCTCGAGGATGCGGTGCGGGGGGCGCACTTCATCTTCCTGTGCGTGCCGGTCGGCATGCTCGCCGATTACGCTCGCCGCATCAGCCTCATGCCGCTGCAGCCGGGCTGCGTCGTCACGGACGTCGGCAGCACGAAGTCCGGCGTCGCCGAAGCCGTCTCCGCCATCGACTGGCATGGCGCCGTGTTCATCGGCGGCCACCCGATGGCCGGGTCCGAGCGCGCCGGGGTGGAGGCGGCCAGCCCGATCCTGTTCGAGAACGCCTATTACGTGCTCACCCCGGAGGCCGGCACGCCGGCCGATGCGGTCGAGCGGCTGACGGAGCTGCTCGGCCACACCCGTGCCAAAATCGTCCATATGAATCCTTCGGAGCATGACGAGATCGTCGGAGCGATCAGCCATCTGCCGCATCTGATCGCGGCCGGCCTCGTCAACCAGGTGCGCCGCTACAACGAGTCCAACGAGGCTTACGCGATGCTGGCGGCCGGGGGCTTCCGCGACATCACGCGCATCGCCTCAAGCGATCCGGTCGTCTGGCGGGATATTCTGCTGGCAAACCGCAGCGTCGTGCTGCGGCTGCTGCAGGAGTGGGGAGAAGAGCTGGAACGGCTCGCGGACATCCTGCGCAAGCAGGACGGCGAGGCGATCAGCGATGCGTTCCGCGCCGCGGGAGCATTCCGCAGCAGCCTGCCGGAGCGCCGCAAGGGCGTGCTCCAGTCCATTTACGAATGCTACATGGACGTGCCCGATCATCCCGGCATCATCGGCAAGATCGCGACGGAGCTCGGCAACCGCCGGATCAACCTGAGCAATCTGCAGATTATCGAGAGCCGGATGGATGTTCCCGGCGTGCTGCGCCTCAGCTTCCGCACCCAAGGGGATCTCGACCAGGCGCTCGATGCGCTTGAGCAGCTGGGGTATACGGTCAAGAGCTGATCCGTCGGCGGCGTCCGGTCCAAGCGGCGGCACCGGTCCAAGCGGCGGCACCGGTCCAAGCGGCGGCCTCCGGTCCAAGTGGCAGCACCGGTCCAAGTGGGCCCGTGCCGGGGCGGGCGGCGACGCCAGAGAATCGCCGCCTCTCGGCCTCGTCCCTTCCATACGAAAGCGCCTTCTGCCGCCCGGCAGAGGGCGCTTCGTTTTAGGCGCGCTGCCATCATGAAACCGCTTCAAACTTTTTTCGAACAAAATGAAAACGCTTATTGACAGATTGAAAACGGATACATATAATAAAAGTACAGTATGGTTTCTCTCCACTCCTATCCAACTCCATCGCACGTCTTGTGCGGGCCGTCCTCTCGGGCGGCTTTTTGTTTTGAGCTTGCCTTTTCTTAGAAGTTCCTCATATTCGATTCCTTTCGCGCCCCCCATGATACAATACGAAGAGTTTGCGGGCATCCAAGTTTTGGGTAATCACCCATGATGTCGAAGCCAGCAGGAATTTGGCGTCGGCTGGCGAAATAGTAGTCTTCAGAATGCTTTGCGGGATGCCGAAATACACTTTAACGTCGCATGTTCATTCTTCTTTCTTTTTTGGCGCGGCAGCGCAACTTTCTGCATCCGTTCCGGTACAATTAAATGCCGGACGGAAATCGCTGCAGGTGAGGAGGTAAAGCCGCCTGTCATGGATGATTCCGATCTGATCCGGCAAATCAAACATGGAAATGTAGAGCTCTATTCCGAACTTATGAGGCGTTACCAGCGCAAGATCATGGCCTTTATCCTTCACATGCTCAGAAGCACCAAGATGGAGCTCGTCGCGGAGGACCTCTGCTCCGAGACCTTCTACAAAGCTTACCGCAGCCTGCATTCGTTCCGCGAGGTGGACGCGCAGTTCTCCACCTGGCTGTACACGATTGCGCGCAATACGGTGCTGAGCGAGCTTCGCAAGCAGCGCAGCGTACATATTCCTTTGGAGGAGAGCGGCATCATGCCGACCGCTCCTTTGGACGCCGCTCCGGAGCAGAGGCTGCTCCAGGGAGAGCGGATGGCTCTTGTCCGGGAAGCGATCAACGCCCTTCCGGAAAAGCAGCGCTCTGCGCTCATCCTGCGCGAATATGAAGGATTGGACTATCAGGAGATTGCCGATGTTCTGGGCGGGACCGTCAGTTCGGTCAAATCGTTGTTGTTCCGCGCCCGGGGCAGCGTCAAGATCCAGCTGGAACCCTACTTCGAAGAAACGGAGAGCGAAGCGTTCGAAGGGATGAAGCTGCGATGAAATGCGAAGAAGTGCAGGATGCGCTGGCGCTTTATTGGGATTTGCCGGATGGCGAGCCATTGAAGCAGTCTGTCGACCTGCATTTGAAGCATTGCATAGCCTGCAGGCAGGAATACGAGCTTTGGGCGGAGAGCGAGCGGCTCATCCAGGAACTGTCCGATATGGAAGAGCATGAAATGTCCGAAAGGGCTGAGGAAGTCAATCGGACGGTCATGGACCGGATCTACGCCGAGGACCATATGGATTGGACGCTGAAAAGACGGTTTTCGTTGAGCCGCTCCTTCGGACCCAGGCTGTCCGCCGCCGTGGCGGCGTGCCTGGCGATGTTCTGCACGAGCCTGCTGTACGTGCTTCTCGGCCGAGGACAGTCCGACGAGACCAAGGGCATCATGGATACGGCGAACGCTTCTTCCTCTCCCGTCTTCAAAGCGTCGATCTCGGGCGACATTCCCGTCGCCACGGTCAGCGATCCGCTGCTGCTGAGCCTCGTTCCCCGCACGCCCCAATACTGGATTATCTTATCCATGCTGGGGCTCGTCATGACGATGCTCATGATGGGGTGGCTGTCCCGCAATCGAAAATGACGCACTCCGGCTGCTTCGCGGCCGGTTTTTTTGTTATACTTTTGTTATACTCAGTCCGGACGATATTGCAGCAGGAAGGAAGGCAAGACGATGAAACTGGGTCTGATCCGTCACGGCCGTACCGATTGGAACGCGTTAGGCCGCATTCAAGGCATCACCGATATTCCGCTGAACGACGAAGGCAAGCGCCAGGCGCTGCTGCTCGCGAACCGGCTGGCAGGCGAGGAGCAGAGCTGGGACGCCGTCGTCACGAGCGGCCTCTCGCGCGCAGCCGAAACGGGACGAATCATCGCGGACAAGCTCGGGATTCCGCTGCTGGAGCCGGAGCCCTTGCTCATCGAGCGCAGCTTCGGCCAGATCGAGGGCACGCTGGAGGAAGAGCGCTTGGCGGCGTGGGGGCCGGAGTGGCGGACGCATCCGGAAGCCGGAGTGGAGAGCGACGAGAGCGTCCGCCTGCGGGCGGCGGCATTTCTGCAAGCCTATACGGCGCGGATGCCCGAGGGCCGACTGCTCGCCGTCACGCATGGAAGCTTCCTCGCTCAGATGCTCGGAGTGATGGTCGAAGGGCTCGATCAGCCTTACCTGAACAATATGTGCTTCTCCGTCCTCGAGCACGGAGAAGCAGGGTGGAAGTCGCTGCTGCATAACTGCACGCTTCATCTGCAAGAAAAGGCTTGACCCGAAGAACCCGCCGAACCGGCGGGTTTTTTTGTTGTCCGGCACGTCTTAAACCTTCCGAATCGTCCCATAATGGTAGTACAAAAAGCAGCTAGAAGGGAACAGGGCCGATAGAAGGAGGGACGAGAGATGAATTTCTCCGATATGCTGGGCTATGCGGACATCGCCCAGCTGAGCCGGATCGCGCAAGTGTACGACTGCCGCTGCAACGGCAACTCCAAGCATGAGCTGATTCAAGCGATTCTCTCAAAAGCCGGCTCGCGCGAAGGCTTCGACGCCCAGATCGGCAGCATGAAGCTGGAGGAGCTGAGATTCATCAACTCCTTGATTTTCGACAGCCGGGAGCAGTTCAGCCTCGAGGAGCTGATCGCCAGAGTGCAGTCGAGCCGCGACGGGCTGGAGCCGGCCAGCGAGCCGGCCCAAGGCCGGGCCAAGGGACGCGCCAAAAAAGGCAAGCCGCCGGCGGAGCCGGAAGGGCCCCGGGACATGATCGTCCGCTTCAAGCATTACGGATGGCTGTTCAACGGCATATCGGGACCCGACCGGTATTTGTTCCGCGTGCCGAAGGATCTCAAGGATCGCTTCCGCCAGACGCTCAAGCGGAAGTTCGCCGAACGGCTCGTGTTTACGGACGAGCCGCCGGTATACCGGGACGAGCAGGAGCTGCTCGCGGGCGACGTCAAAGCGCTGCTTTCGTACGTGCGTCACCATGAGGTGCCGCTGACGCGGGAGGGCTACATGCACCGCCGCAGCATGCTGCAGGCGATGGAGAGCTTCGGCGTGCGGGAGGAGCCGCCGGCCAAAGCGGCGTGGAGGTTCGGCTACGGCCGCCGTTTCCGCGAATATCCGGAGCGCTTCTCGCTCGTCTACGATTTTTGCTTCTATAATAAGTGGCTCGAGGAGACCGAAAGCGAGCTTCTGCTCACGCCGCTCGGCGAGGCGGCGCTGCTCGGAGCACAGCCTTTCGGCACGGAGCAGCTCTATCGGTTCTGGCTGCGGCTGTACAAAGGCCCGGTTCCCAATCTGGCGCCGATGGTCCATTGGGTCGACGAGCTGGCTGACCGCTGGGTGACGGCGGATTCCTTGCGGGAGGTGCTGATTCCGTATGTGAAGCCTTACTACTACGATACGGCAGAGGCGGTCATGGATTCCCGCATCCTCATGATGATGCTTCATCTCGGCTTGCTGCGGATCGGCGAGGAGGAGCAGCGGGGGACGGTGCTGCGCATGACTCGGCTCGGCCGGGCGATCGTCGCCGGGGTGAGCGTGGAGCACGGAGACGTGCTGCGGATCGAAGCCGGCGCCGTTCCGCCTCTCTAGCACGGGCAGGCAAGAGCATATTATTCTAGCTGGCGGGTCATCAGCCTCTCCCGGCCGCCGCTAGGAAGAATACGATAGATGGAGATCGCGGCGATAGGTTGGCGTCGATTCTATACCTGGCGGCACTACCGGCACGAACTGCAGCGAGGAAGGTATAGGTGCACAAATTTGCGGAGGTGCATCCGATGGACAAAATGAAGGCGAATTACGAGGTCATGCTCGGGCTGGCCGCGGAGATGCTGCTGGACGAGGCGATGATCCGGTTTCGAAAGGAAAAGATCTACGCGGCGATCGACAATGCTTTGGAATCCGGCGACAAGGAAGGATTTGAGAAGCTGGCTGCCCAATGGAATACGCTGCAGCGCTGACGACGTCGGCGCGCCCATGCCCCCGCCGATCCGGTACGCCGGACCGGCGGGGGGTTCGTGCGCTTGGCAAACGCGCCTTTAGAAGGTACCATAGTAAAGGTTATGGCGCTAAAGGAGGTGCAAGATGAAATTCAGCGAAATCGAGCCTTCGCGGTGGCCCGAGCTGCAGCCGTTTGTCGATACCTGCCTGCTGCCGGTGACGGGGCTGAGCGGAGTCGAGAATCCATGGCAGGCCGCGGCCGCGCTCGAAAAGCTGCGCGACGTGATGGATGCGATCGAGGTCCCGTTCCGAGGACGGATCATCGCTTATCCGGCCGTTCAATACGGCAGCGAGGAGAGCGCGGCGGCGCTCGGCCCGCTCGTCGCGAACCTGAAGAAGGCGGGCTTCCGCTATGTGGTGGCGGCTTCGGCGGCGCTGCGGCTGGACGGGCTGGCTGAAGCCGATCTGACGATCGGGCCGGGCGAGGACGGCAGCCTGCCGGACGCGGAGCGCATCCGCAGCGAGATCCGCCGGCTCTGGAACGCCTGATCAAAGAGCAAAGGAAGGGCTTCGAGCGCGTATAGAGACGGCGCGTTTGGGGGAAACCATGTCTCAGGGAATGATTGTTAACTGCGCGTGTCGAAAGCAGGGGCAATTGTGACAAATTAGCAACAAACATGGGAGCGATTTTTGAACATTGAACTTCCAAATTCTTGACGCTCCTATACGACTGACGTATGATAGGAATTGCTTGGTTCGACACGGAATGTCTGGCGGACAAGGCATCCGAAATGGTTGCAAAGGGGGTTGAACAGATGAGTAATCACGAGTATCAGGAGACCGCGCATACTCCCGTAAAACGCAAGGAAATGTCCCGCAGGCAGTTTCTCGCGTACACCCTCGGAGGAGCAACTGCTTTCATGGCAGGCGGCGCCGTGCTGCCGATGATCCGGTTCGCCGTTGATCCCCTCTTGGAGAAGCGCGCGGGCGGCAGTTTCGTGAAGGTCGTGGAAGAGAGCAAGGTGAAGGTCGGCGAGCCGACCGAATTCAAGTTCAAGATCCATCAGGTGGATGCTTGGTATGTAAGCGATCCCGAGCAGGCGGCCTGGATCATGAAGGACGACAACGGCAAGATTTTCGCCCTTTCGCCGGTGTGCAAGCATCTCGGCTGCACGATCGGCTGGAACACGACGACTGCTAATCAATATGTGTGTCCTTGCCACGGCGCGCATTACACGGTAGATGGCAAAAACCTGAGCGTGGCGCCGGCTCCGCTTGACGAGTACCAGGTCAAGATCGAGAACGGTTTCGTCTACTTGGGCGACATCATCCCCAACACGCGGGTTTAATGGGAGGCGTTAGTTCCGATGTTTAAAAGCGTATACAACTGGATCGACGAGCGTCTTGACGTAACGCCGCTGTGGCGGGATGTAGCGGACCATGAAGTACCGGAGCATGTCAACCCGGCGCATCACTTCTCCGCTTTCGTCTACTGCTTCGGAGGACTGACGTTCTTCATCACGGTCATCCAGATCCTTTCCGGCATGTTCTTGACGATGTATTATGTGCCGGACATCATCAATGCCTATGCCAGCGTCGACTACCTGCAGCACAAGGTGCCGTTCGGCTCCATCGTACGCGGCATGCACCACTGGGGCGCGAGCCTCGTCATCGTCATGATGTTCCTACATACGCTGCGTGTCTTCTTTACGGGCTCCTACAAGGCGCCTCGCGAGATGAACTGGGTCGTAGGCGTGCTGATCTTCTTCATCATGCTCGGCCTCGGCTTTACGGGCTATCTGCTGCCGTGGGACAACAAGGCTTACTTCGCAACCAAGGTCGGCATCCAGATCGCGGACTCCGTTCCTTACATCGGGGAGTATATCAAAATCTTCCTGCAGGGCGGAGAGATCGTAGGAGCGACGACGCTCACCCGCTTCTTCGCGATTCACGTGTTCTTCCTGCCTGGCGCCCTGCTGGCTTTGCTGGCCGCGCACTTCTTGATGATCCGCAAGCAAGGCATCGCGGGTCCTCTATAACCGATAGGAGGGACCAAAATGGCGCACGGAAACAAAAACGAAAAAGTCGTCTATGTCGGCGACTCCCGGGTGCGCAAGCCTTCCGGAGCTGTAGCGGTGCCGCCCGACTACACGTCCTTCCCCGGCCGCTCGGAAGCGTTCATTCCGAACTTCCTGCTGAAGGAATGGATGGTCGGCTGCGTCGTCCTGGTCGGATTCCTCGTCCTGACGATCGCTCACCCGGCTCCGCTCGGCTATCCGGCGGACCCGACCAACTCGGCGTTCATTCCGATCCCGGACTGGTACTTCCTGTTCCTGTACCAGCTGCTCAAGTATCCTTGGGTATCCGGCGATTATGTCGCTTGGGGCGTCGTCGGCATTCCCGGCGTCGCGTTCGGCTCGCTCATGCTGGCGCCGTTCCTGGACACCGGCAAGGAGCGCCGCTTCTACCGCCGTCCGATCGCGAGCGCGCTCATGCTGCTCTCGCTCGTCGCTTGCTTCTACCTCACCAAGGTGAGCTGGGACTTCTACCAGCATGAGCTCGAGGTGACAGGCACCGTGCCGGAGCACATCACCCGCGAGGAAGAAGCGCGCGAGGCGGCAATGTCCGGCAAGGAGCCGCCTTCGGCGACGAAGCCGGTCGAAGAGGTCGCGCTCGTCGACGCGGACAACGCGGACGTCAAGGCGATCATGGAAAAGGCAGGCTGCCTCCAATGCCACGGCACGGACCTCAAAGGCCAAGCCGGAGCGAAGATTCCTTCGCTGCATGGCGTCGGCGACCTGCTGACGAAGGAAGAGCTGGCCGACATCGTCACGAACGGCAAAGGCAACATGCCGCCGTTCGGCGAGCAGCTCTCCTCCGAAGAGATCAACACGCTGGCCGACTGGCTGGCGAAGCAAAAGGCTGCCGGCGAATAAGCCTCGGCAGAGCGAGAGACCTGACTGTCCTACGGCAGTCAGGTCTTTTCTGTACCGATTCCGGCATCAAAGGAGGAACATACGATGGGAATCAAGCTGGACCGCAGCCTTTTGCTGTATCGGCCGTTCCTGTGGACGCTGTTCGTCGTCAACGCGCTCGGGACCGTCTACGGCTATTATTGGTACGCCCATCAGCTCGAGCAGACCGTCAGCGATGGACACCCGTGGTGGCAGATCGTCTTCGTGCCCGACAGTCCGACCGCCAGCCTGTTTTTCACGCTGGCGCTGCTCTATCTGCTGTTTCCGCCTGCATCTCCGGGGCGCGGAGCGCGTCTGCTGCGCTCGGGAATCGAGGCGCTCGGCGTCGTCACTTCGATCAAGTACGGCATCTGGGCGGTCTCGATGATCGTGGCCGGCGCAGCCCAAGGCGAGCCGCTGGAGCCGCAGCATTACATGCTGATGGCATCCCATCTCGGGATGGCGGTCGAAGCGCTGCTGTACCTGCCTTTCTTCCGCTTCCGCAGAGCCGCCGCGGCATTCGCGCTCGGCTGGCTGCTGCTCAACGACTACAACGATTAC
Source organism: Paenibacillus sp. B01 (assembly GCF_009649995.1). NCBI lineage: Bacteria > Bacillati > Bacillota > Bacilli > Caryophanales > Paenibacillaceae > Paenibacillus > Paenibacillus sp. B01. The sequence goes on from NZ_CP045802.1 coordinate 2,631,602, forward strand.
ACGTTCGGCATCTTCCCTTATTTGCCGGCGCCGCTTTACGACCATGTGCCCGAGGTCCGCACGTTCACGGTCGGCCTGACCTTGTTCAGCTTCCTCGTCACGATGCTCGGACTGGCCTTGCTGCGGCGGGGGCATGCCGGACGGGACCGCTGACGAAATTCATGCTGCGCCGATCCGCCATCATAAACCTGCCTGTCCTCGCATAGAGTAGGACAGACAGGGAGGGATAAGCATGTCAAGACGATGGTGGGCGGCGCTGACAGCGGGCTTGGCGGCTGCCCTTCTGCTGCACGGCGCGGCGCTGGCGGCGGCGGCAGCGGCAGCTAGCCAGACCTCCGCCGCGAGCGAGGACGAGCTGCGCCTTCGCGCCAAGCAGGAGAAGTTCCAGACGGCTGCCGAGCGGCTGTATGACTCGGTCATGGCCGCGGATCGCAACGGCATCTTTTATACGCTGCGGGATGCAGGAGCTGCCGCCGGAGACAAGACGCTGCGGCAAAGCGGCGGCGAGCTCGGATGGATCGCCGTCGACGAGGCGCTCCTCGAGGCGGAGGCGGCAGCGAGCCGCCGATCGGAAGCGGATCGGCTGCTGGCGGCGGCATCCAAGCTTCGCCTGGCCGCGGACAGCCTGACCGGCGGCGACGACGCGCTCTGGCTGCAGTACCGGCCGGTTCTCAAGGAGGACGCGCGCCAGCTCGTCATCGCTTGGACGACGTCGGGCGCGTCCGGGACCGGCACGGCGGAGGCGCGGATGAAGACGCTCCAGCAGCATTGGGAGCTGGTCGAGCCTTCCGCTCTGTTGATGAGGGACAAGGCGTTGACCGAAGCGATGCGGGACAGCATCGCCTACAGCTCGCGGCTGCTGACCTCGCATGACGGGACCCGGACGGGCTGGGCCGTGCAGTCGTTCGAGTCGTTGTCGGCCGCCGCGGATCGGCTGTTCCTGGCGAGCGGCGGGGAGGGCGGCTATCTTGCTGCCGATGCGCTTCCTCATCCGCTGCCCCCGCACTCTGGCGGAGGATGGCTGATTTATACGATCGTGCCGCTCATCTGCGCCTTGCTCACGTACGTCGGCTGGTCGAACTATCGGCAAGGGCAGCATGGCGTCATCGTGCTCCCGGCGCGGCCGGAGCGTCCGAGCCGCAACGGAGTCGTCCGCAAATGACGGCTCGACATCAAAAAGCCCTTCCGTCTGCGCAGACGGAAGGGCTTTTTGGCTTGATGCTCTAGAGGGGAGGAGAGAGCCGCAGCGGCTACGCCTCTTCCTTGAAGCCCTCGCCGAGCACGTCGTGGACGTCGCTGATGACGATGAAGGCGCGCGGGTCGATCGTCTTCACGATGAGGCGCAGCGAGCGGATCTCGCTGCGGGAGACGACGCAATAGAGCATGTTGCGCTGCACCTTGGAATAGGCGCCGACGGCGGGAATGAGCGTCACTCCGCGCTCGAGCTCGACCGTAATGCGCTCGGCGATCTCATCGCCTTTTTCGCTGATGATCGAAAATGCCTTGGCGGCATAGGCGCCCTCCTGGATGAAGTCGATCAGCTTGGAGGCGATGAAGACGGCGACAAGCGTGTACAGCACGTTCTGCTTCGGGATGTAAAGAAGCGAGATGCCGATGATGATCGCGTCGAATGACAGGATGATCTGGCCCATGCTCCAGCCCTTGGCGCGGTTGATGATGCGGGCGGCGATGTCGACGCCGCCGGTCGTGCCACCGAAGCGGAAGACGATGCCGAGGCCGCCGCCGAGCGTCACGCCTGCGTACAGCGCGGCGAGAATGAGGTCATGCTCGGCGTAGAACGGCTCGATCCAGCCCGACTCGATGCCCCTTTCGAAAATGAACAGGAACAGCGAGAGGCTGACGGTGCCGACGATCGTCATGACCATCGGCAGCCGTCCGAGGATGCGCAGTCCCACGAAGAAGAGCGGAATGTTGAGCAGCAGCGTCGTAATGGACAGCTTCCACCCGAACGCGTAGTTGAGCAGGACGGCGATGCCGGTGACGCCGCCCTCCATGAGCTGGTTGGGCAGCAGGAAATACTGCAGGCCGAAGGCATAGATGGCGGTTCCGAGCAGGACGGGGAGGATGGACTTGTACAAATAGCGGTAGGCAAGATTGGACATGGCGGTTTTCTCCTTGGCTTCAGCGGTCTGAGCGGGCAGCCTCATGCGGCTTTCCCTATATTGTGTTCAAAACTGCTTTAGGATAACATAGGTAAAGATACGTTGCAAAAAGGGGACAGCCGCATGGACGAAAAATCCCTCGCTGAAATCCAGCGCGAGGTAGACCGCTACATAGGCCAATTCAAAGAAGGCTACTTCAGCCCGCTGTCGCTCGTGGCGAGACTGGCGGAGGAAGTCGGCGAGCTGGCGCGAGAAGTGAACCATACGTACGGCGAGAAGCCGAAAAAGCCGGACGAGGCGGACAACTCCATCGAAATGGAGCTGGGCGACATTCTGTTCATCCTGAACTGCTTCGCCAACTCGCTGGACATCGACCTGACGAAGGCGCATGACGCCGTCATGCACAAATTCAATACGCGCGACGCCGACCGCTGGACGCGCAAAAACGGCGAACCGCAATAAAGCCCCGGGCATATGCTGTTACCATCACCCTAGCGCAAGGAAGGTGGGCGGATGGACGGGGAAGGCTGCATCAAAAAAGCGTATGAATGCATCTTGAACGGCGATTTCGATGGAGCGATCGAGTGGTTCCTGCAGGCCATCCAGCTGGAGCCTCGGAACGCTTCCTTTCATTATAAGTGCTCGGTCTCCTGCGCTCGGAGCGGACGGTGGGAGCTGGCTCTCCAGCATGCGGCCAAGGCATGCGAGCTGAAGCCGGACCATGAGGAATACCGCTATCATCTGGACGTCGTCGAGGCGAGGCGGCTCGTATCCGACGCCAAGCTGATCATGGCCTCCGAGTCGGGCTCCGCGTCGGAAGCGATGGAGTTCCTGCAGGAGGCCCGCATCCTCGACCCGCTTCAGGCCGAGGCCTGCTATCTCGCCGCGGTCTGCTGCATGCAGCTCGGCCGGCTGCAGGAAGCGCGGCTGCTCGCGGCAGAGGCTTGCCGCCTGGAGCCGGCGATGGAGGAAGCGAGGCAGCTGAATCGTCAGCTCAAGCGGATGCTGAGGCGGCGAGGGAGGGATTGACCGTCCCTGCCGCCTTTTATTTCTGAACCGAGGTGATCATCAATGTCAACCCCAATCAAAGTCGCGGTGGCCGGCGCATCCGGCCGCATGGGCCGCGAAGCCGTCAAGCTGGTGCTGCAGGAGGAAGGGCTTCAGCTGGCCGGCGCGATGTCTCCATCCGCAGGCGCCGTCGACGCGGGACGCCTGGTCGGCCTGGACGAGGCCGGCGTCAAGGTCGTGCCTACGCTCGAGGCGATGCTGTCCTCCGCCGACATCGACGTGCTCGTCGACTTCACCGTGCCGCAGGCCGTATACGCCAACACGCTGGAAGCGATCACGCGCGGCGTCCGGCCGGTCGTCGGCGCCACCGGCTTCACGCCAGCCCAGATCGAAGAGCTGGACGAGCTGTGCAAGCAGCAGAAGATCGGCGGGCTGATCGCGCCGAACTTTTCGATCGGAGCCATCCTGATGATGAAATTCGCCGCCGAGGCGGCTAAATACTTCCCGCATCTCGAAATCATTGAATATCATGGCGACCAGAAGCTTGACGCTCCGTCCGGAACGTCGATCAAGACGGCCGAGCTCATCTCCGCCGCCCGCAAGGAGCTGCGGCAAGGCAATCCGAGCGAGGAGGAGACGATCGAGGGCTCGCGCGGCGGCTATTACGACGGGTTCCGCATCCACAGCGTGCGTCTTCCGGGCGTGTTCGCCCAGCAGGAGGTCGTCTTCGGAGCGTTCGGACAGTCGCTCAAAATCCGCCACGACTCCTATGACCGCGCCGGCTACATGCCGGGCGTCGCGCATGCCGTCCGCAAAGTAATGACCTACGAGGGCATGGTGTACGGCTTCGAGCATATCATGGACGACTAAGGAACGATTCCTGGAAAACTTCAGCCTGTCAGGCCGTAAAGGAGCTGGAATAGATGCTGCAAATCGCATTCATCGCGCATGACCGCAAAAAGGACGAAATGGTCAACTTCGTCACCGCCTACGAGGAGGCGTTCAAAAACGCCAAGCTGTATTCCACCGGGACGACGGGCTCCCGCATCATGGAAAAGACGAGCCTGCAAATCAAGCGCTTCATGAGCGGCCCGCTCGGCGGGGACCAGCAGATCGGAGCGCTTGTCGCGGAGGATGAGCTTGATCTCATCATCTTCCTGCGCGATCCGCTCATGGCTCAGCCGCATGAGCCGGACATTACCGCCTTGCTTCGCCTGTGCGACGTGCAAGGCATCCCGGTGGCGACGAACATCGCGACCGCCGAGCTGCTCGTCAAGTCGATGATGCGCGGAGACTTCGCCTGGCGCGAGCTCGTGCACAAGTACAAGCCGGAGTAAGCGGATGGACGCTCAACAGAGTCAAGTCGATCTGCTCGTATTCGGCGCCCACGCGGACGATGCCGAGATCGGCATGGGCGGCACGATCGCCCTCCATGCCCGGCAAGGGTGGCGCGTCGGCGTCTGCGACCTGACGCGCAGCGAGATGAGCTCGAACGGAGATCCGGTGCTGCGCGCCGAGGAGGCGGCGGAGGCTTCCCGCATCCTGGGCTTGGCCTATCGGGGCTGCCTCGGCTTGCCGGACCGCGGCCTGACGGGGGACGCGGAGCAGATCGCCGCCGTCGTCCGCGAGATTCGGCTCCGCCGGCCGCGCGTCGTCTTCGCGCCGTACTGGCAGGACCGCCACCCCGACCACAACGCATGCAGCGCGATCGTCGAGGAAGCCGTATTCAACGCCAAGCTGCGCCGCTGCATGCCGGAGCTGCCTCCGGTCCAGGTGGAGCGGCTCGTCTATTACTACATCAACGACCAGCGCGATATCGCCCTGACGGTCGACGTCACGGCGGAGATCGGGACCAAGCTCGACGCTCTGGCCGCCTATCGCTCGCAGTTCGAAGCTGCCGGCGGCGACCGCGTCGAGACGCCGCTGACGCAGGGATACGTGCAGCGGGTCGAGTACCGCGATTATTTGACGGGACAAGCCGCCGGCTGCCGCTATGCGGAAGGCTTCGCGCTGAAGCGCCCGCATCCGGTGTCGAGCTTTCTCGAAGCTTGATGATTAATGGCTCCGAGCCGCGAATACAATGATAGCATCAGGCATCCACGCCGAAGCCGGACCCGGACCCGGTTCCGGCTTCACCTAGGAGGAACGATCATGTCCAGAAAACTGAAGATCGGCATCACGTGCTATCCGACCCTCGGCGGATCCGGGGTCGTGGCGACCGAGCTCGGCAAGCTGCTCGCGGAAAAAGGGCATGAAATCCATTTCATCACGCACAGCATTCCGTTCCGCCTCGGCCAGTTCCACAAGAACATCTTCTATCACGAGGTCGAGGTCAACCAGTATTACGTTTTCCGCTATCCGCCGTACGATCTGAGCCTCGCCAGCAAGATGGCCCAGGTCGCCGCGATGCAGAACCTGGATCTGCTGCATGTGCATTATGCGGTGCCGCATGCCGTATGCGCCTTCCTCGCCAAGCAGATGATGAACGGCTCCGGCCTGAAGACGGTGACGACGCTGCACGGGACCGACATTACGGTGCTGGCCCAAGACGAGTCGCTGAAAAGCCTGATCCGCCTCGCGATCAACGAAAGCGACGCCGTCACCGCCGTATCCAAGGATCTCATCCGCGAGACGCGCGAGCTGATGGACATTACGCGTGATATCGACCTGACGTACAACTTCGTCGACAAGCGCGTCTACTACCCGCGAGACACGGGCTCGATGCGGGATGACTACGCCTTGCCGCATGAAAAGATCCTCATGCATATTTCCAATTTCCGTCCGGTCAAGCGCGTCGGAGACGTCATTGATATTTTCCGCCGCGTCAATGAGCATGTCCCCTCGAAGCTGCTTTTGGTCGGAGAAGGGCCTGAACTGTCGCGAATCCAGTTTCAGATTCAGGAGATGGGGCTGGAGGACCGCGTCCATTTCCTCGGCAAGCAGGAGGATGTGGCGCAGATCATCTCGCTCGCCGACCTGCTGCTGCTGCCGTCCGAAAAGGAAAGCTTCGGGCTCGTCGCCCTCGAGGCGATGGGATGCGGCGTCCCGACGATCGGCTCGACCGCAGGCGGCATCCCCGAGCTTGTGGCGCATGAGCGGACCGGATTCCTGTCGCCGGTCGGAGATACGGCGGACATGGCCCGCAACGCCGTCCGCCTGCTGACGAACGAGGCGATGTATGAGCAGTTCCGCGAGGCGTGCATCAAGCGCTCCTGCGAGGAATTTTGCAACGACCGGATCACGCTCGAATACGAAAAGATCTATTACCGGGTGCTCGGACTCGAGGCGGAGCTCCCGATGCAGGCTTGCCGCGGATGAAAGGCGGAGCCATCCCGCTCGATCCGCAGATGCAAGCGGCGCTGCCGGTGCTGCTTCGGCTCGAGGAGGCCGGCTTCCAAGCGGTCTTCGTCGGCGGGTGCGTGCGCGACCTGCTGCTCGGCCTGCCTTTGCATGACGTGGACATCGCCTCCTCGGCGACGCCGGAGGAGGCGATGGAGCTGTTTCCCGATGCGATTCCGACGGGACTGCGGCACGGGACGGTGACCGTCCGGCACGGCGGACGGCTTTACGAGCTGACGACCTTCCGGACGGACGGCGAGTACGGCGATGCGAGGCGGCCGGACGAGGTCCGGTTCGTTCGCAGCCTGGAGGAGGATCTGCGGCGGCGGGACTTCACTATCAACGCGATGGCGATGGATCGGAGCGGAAGGCTGACCGATCCGTTCGGAGGCCAAGCGGATTTGCGGAACCGGACGCTGAGAGCGGTCGGCGCGGCTGAGGAACGCTTCGCCGAGGATGCCTTGCGGCTGCTGCGCGGCATCCGCTTCGCCGCCGTCTACGGGCTGAGCTTCGCTCCGTCCGCCTGGCGCGGGCTGAAGGCCGGGCGCGAAGGAATGCGGCTGATCGCGATGGAGCGGGTCGGCGCCGAGCTGGACAAGCTGCTGGCCGGCGGCGGGCTTGCCCGCGGGGCGGCGCTGCTGGCCGCGTCGGGGCTGGCGGATCGATTCAAGGAACCGATTCCGGCGCTGGCGCGGGCGGCTGGCGCCTGCTCTGCGCATGGACGCGGACTGGCCGCGCCGCTGCAGGCGGCGAGCCGGCTGCAGCGGCCGGACGACGGCTGGGCGGCGCTGCATCTGCTGCTGGGACTGACGGCAGATCAGGCGATGCAAGGCTTCGCGGACGAAGCGAAGATGAGCTTTGCGACGCTGCGGTTCAGCTTGGCCCGCCAGGAGCGGCTTGCCGCCGTGCTGGCGTTCCATGCGGGCGTGCAGCGGCTCGGCCGCGATCCGCAGCGGGACGGCTTGGCGCGGCTCGTGCTGGAGCTTGGCGAGGAGCCGGTCCGCGAGGGGCTGGCGTTTCTTGCCGCGGCGGAGCGGGCCGGCCTGGCGCCGCAGCTGTTTCCCGCCGGCGCGGCGCCGCCAGCCGCCCTCCTGAGCGGCTGGCTGGAGCAGCTGCCCGCCCGCACGCTCAAGGAGCTGGCGATCGACGGCCGGCTGCTGCAGCGGCAGCTCGGCCGCCGGCCCGGGCCTTGGCTGGGGCCGCTGCTGAAGCGGCTGCTGGAGGCGGTCATGCTCGGCGAGGCGCCGAACGAGACGGAAGCGCTGGCGAAGCTGGCTGTTTCCTGGATGGAAGGAGAGTAGGGACATGGATCTGGAAAGGCTGCTGGAGCTGTTCGAGGAATCGGGCGAGCGCTTTCGCTCCGGCGAGGAGGTGAGCCGCGAGCTCGGCGTCAGCCGGACCGCGGTATGGAAAGGCATCCGCCGGCTGCAGGACCAGGGCGTGGAGTTCGAAGCCTCGCGCAAGCTCGGCTACCGGCTCGTCGGCCGTCCCGAGCCGCTGGATGCGGAGTCGATCGGCGCGCAGCTGCGGACGGAGAGCTTCGGCCGCAGGCTTGTCGTGCTGGACAAGATCGACTCGACGCAGAACGTCGCCCAGCAGCTCGCGCAGCAAGGCGCCGAGGAAGGCACGCTCGTCATCGCCGAGCAGCAGCTGAGCGGCCGCGGGCGCATGGGCCGGGGCTGGGTGTCGCCGTACGGCAAAGGGCTCTGGATGAGCCTGATCCTGCGGCCGCAGCTGCCGGTCGGCAGCGCGCCGCAGCTGACGCTGCTGGCCGCGGTCGCGCTCTGCCGGACGCTGCGCGCGGAGACCGGGCTCGATATCGGCATCAAGTGGCCGAACGACCTGCTCGTCGACGGCCGCAAGCTGAGCGGCATCCTGCTGGAGTCGGCCGCCGAGGACGAGCGGCTCCGGCATGTCGTGGCCGGCATCGGCATCAGCGTCAACCTGAGCGAGGCCGACTATCCGCCGGAGCTGCTGGACAAGGCCGTCTCGCTGCGCATGGCCGCCGGCCGCAGCTTTTCGCGCGGCGCCCTGGCGGCGGCGTTCCTGCTCGAGTGGGAGCGGCTGTACCGGCTCTATTTGGCCGAAGGCTTCGGCTTGGTGCGGACGCTCTGGGAGGCGCTGTCGGTCTCGCTGCATCGCGAGACGGAGCTCCGCACGCCGCAGGGCGACATCGTCGCGACTCCGCTCGGCCTGCATGAGTCCGGCGCGCTGATCGTCCGGATGGCGGACGGTTCGGAGCGGACGCTGTTCTCGGCCCAGATGGGCGAGCCGATCCGGGCGTGATCGCCGTGCAAGCGCCTTCGGCCTTCGTTTACGCATGCGGCTCGATCTGCTATACTGGGTGTGACCAGGCGGTATCAAGGGCCGATAGGCCGGAACCGCACTGGCGCAGCCGGGCAGACGGCTCCACAAGTCTGCTGCTTCATAAGAAGGCATGAACGCGGGAGCGAGAGCTCGGCGCGCGGAGCCGCATGACGGACCGTGACGGCGAGAGGAGCGCTGCCGGCAGGACATCCTTTTTCGGGCTGGACTTTTTAGCAGAGGCTAAAAGGTTTTTTTGTGTTCACACTAAGCCAAGAGGTTCCGAAAGGGGAAAACGAACATGAAACAAGCGTTGACGACAACCAAGCTGCAGCGGATGAAAAGAGAGGGCGTGCCGATCACGATGCTGACGGCGTACGATTATCCTTCCGCCAAGCTGGCCGAGGAAGCGGGAGTCGACACATTGCTGGTCGGCGACTCGCTGGGCAATGTCGTGCTCGGATACGACACGACCGTGCCGGTCACGCTGGAAGATATGATTTATCATGCGCGATCCGTCGCCCGCGGGGCGGCGAATACGTTCCGCATCGTCGACATGCCGTTCATGACGGCGCGGATCAGCCGCGAGCATACGCTGCAGGGAGCGGCGCGGCTCATGCAGGAAGGGCATGCCCACTCGGTCAAGATCGAGGGAGGCGCCGAGGTGGCCGAGCATGTGAAGGCTTGCGTCGATGCCGGCATCCCCGTCATCGGCCATATCGGCCTGACGCCGCAGTCGGTCCACCAGATGGGCGGCTACAAAATTCAAGGCAAGCTCGAGGCTGAAGCGGCCCGGCTGCTGGACGACGCGCTCGCGCTGCAGCAGGCCGGCGCTTATGCGGTCGTGCTGGAGCTCGTGCTCGGGCCGCTGGCCGAGGACATCTCGCGCCGGCTCGACATCCCGACGATCGGCATCGGCGCCGGCGCCGGCTGCGACGGCCAGGTGCTCGTCTACCACGACGTCATTCAATATGCCTCGCCCTATACGCCCAAGAAGTTCGTCAAGACGTATGCCGATGTCGGCACGCAGATCCGCGAGGCGCTCGGCGGCTTTGTCGAGGACGTGAAGGCTCGCCGCTTCCCGACGGAGGAGCATACGTTCGGCGTGTCCGCCGCGCAGCCGGCTGCCGTTTATGGAGGAGGCTCCAAATGAGCGTGCTGACGGAAGCGAAGCCGAAGGCGCCGATCGTCGCGCGCACGGTAGCCGAGCTGAAAGGGCTGCTGCGCGAGCGCCGCGAGCGCGCGCCCGGCCTGCAGACGGGCCTCGTGCCGACGATGGGCTATCTGCATGACGGCCACGGCAGCCTCATCCGCCGCAGCGCTGCGGAAAACGGGCTGACGGTGCTGTCGATCTTCGTCAACCCGCTGCAGTTCGGGCCGACGGAGGATCTGGACCGCTATCCGCGCGACGAGGCCCGCGATCTCGAGGTCGCGCGCCGCGAAGGGGCGGACATCGTATTCATGCCGAGCGTCGAGGAGATGTATCCTCGACGTCCGCTGACGCGAGTGCTCGTCAGCGACGTGACAGAGGCGCTATGCGGCGCCTCCCGGCCGGGCCACTTCGACGGCGTCGGCACGGTCGTCGCCAAGCTGTTCCACCTCGTCGCTCCGACGAAGGCCTATTTCGGCCTCAAGGACGCGCAGCAGGTCGCCGTCGTGCGTCAGATGGCCGACGACCTGAACTTCGACGTCGAGATCGTGCCTTGCCCGACGCTGCGCGAGCCGGACGGACTTGCGCTCAGCTCGCGCAACGTCTACCTGTCGCCGGAGCAGCGCGCCGAGGCGCTCGTGCTGTCGCGCACGCTGGACAAGGCGAAGCAGTGGGCGTCGGAGCCGGGCATGACGGCCGGCGAGCTGCAGCGCCGCGCGCGCGAAGCGATCTTGCGCTCGCCGCTCGCCGACATCGACTACGCCGAGCTGCGGCTGTACCCGTCGCTCGCCGCGATCCCTCCGGAGCAGCCGCTGAGCGCCGCGCTCGGGCAGTCGGAAGCGCTGCTGGCGCTCGCGGTCAAATTCGGCGGCACCCGGCTCATCGACAACGCGATATTTCCCAAGAAGGGAGCCTGAACCCGATGCAACGCACCATGATGAAATCCAAGCTGCACCGCGCGACCGTGACGGAAGCGAACCTGAACTATGTGGGCAGCATCACGATCGACGAGGACCTGATGGAAGCGGCCGATCTGTGGGCCAACGAAAAGGTCCAGATCGTCAACAACAACAACGGCGCCCGTCTGGAGACTTACGTCATTCCGGGACCGCGAGCCAGCGGGGTCATCTGCCTGAACGGCGCCGCCGCCCGGCTCGTGCAGCCCGGCGACAAGATCATCATCATTTCCTACGCTTCGATGGAAGAAGCGGAAGCCCGGACCTATCGGCCGCGCGTCGTCATTTTGAACGAGGACAACCGGCCGGCCGAGGTGATGGATCACGAGGTGCACGCCGTTATTCGATAAGCGAGCTTCCTGATGCGTCCGCCTCAGGGAACTGCCGCCGCCGGGTATAGGGGGGGCGCTTCGGAAGCAGAATGAGGGTACGGCTTCGCAGCCGCGCATTTATGACGATTCCTTTCCCCTCATTCCATAGCCGAAGGCGGTGTGAACGGATGTTTGAGCCGATGTTTGCCGTCATGAACGAGATGCTGGACGACATCATGCTTCGCTGTCCCGGCTGCAGTCCGAACGAGCGCGAGCAGCTGCTGAAGCAGCTGATCCACCTTCGCGCGGCAAGCGATCAATTCATCGAGGAATGGCTGGCCTTCGAGGAAAAGCTGGCGGACTTCCAGGACGCCTATCCGCAAGAGGCCGCAGCCGCAGGCCTCGGCGGCGGCCTGTCCGGCCTGTCTCGCGCGAGCGAGCCGCAGTCCGGCCGCAGCCGAGGGGGCGAAGCCGCCGCTTCCCGCTTCGCCAAGGCCCAGCTGCCGCTCATGCAGGAGCCTCCGGGCTCTGGCGGCTCAAAGCAGCCCGCAGCCCCGGGGCAGCAGCCGCAGGCCGACACGGGACTGCTGCCCCCGGCTGCCGGCATGTCGGAGCCAGTGTCGGACGAGGAGCTCGCGGCATGCGTCGCCAAGGGCCAAGGCTATTTCAACCTGTTCATGTTCCCCCAGGCGATCCGCCATTTCGCGGATGCGGTGCGGCTCGCCCCGGAATGCAATCTGGCTCGCCTGTACTTGGCGATGTCGCTCATGCACACGAAGCAGTGGAACGACGCGGAGCTGCACTTTAAGCTGCTCGCCACGCTGACGGAGCATCCGCGCTGGCAGGCGATCAGCTTCAACGCGCTAGGCTGCATCCAGGCGGTGCGGCTCAACATGGAGCTTGCGGAACGGCTGTTCCGTCAAGCGCTCAAGATGGATCCGAGCTTCGAGGATCCGGCTATCAACCTCAAGTCATGCCATCAGGCGCATGGGCCCTTATCCCTTTATTTCGGAAGCGCGGAGCTGACTTGATCGGAGAGGAAGATCGGCTGTCAATGAATTATGCGGTACTCGACGTGGAAACGACCGGGACGAACGCCTCGGAAGATGATCTCATACAAATCGGCCTCGTGCTGATGGACGAAGAGTTCAATGTCGTACAGACACTGAGCTCTTTCGTGCGTCCGAGCAGGGGGATCCCTGCCTTCATCACCCAGCTGACGGGCATCGACGACGAGATGGTGCGGGACGCTCCGGAGCCGGACGAGCTGCTGCTCGAGCTGATCCCGCTGCTGGACGATGCCGTGCTGGTCGGACATAATGTCGGCTTCGACGCCGGCTTCCTTAATATGGCGCTCGACCGCGCCGGCTATTCGCCGTTCGCCGGCCGCAGGCTTGACACGGTCGAGCTGCTGCGGATGCTGTTCCCTTCGCTGCCGTCGTATCAGCTCGGAGCCGTATCGGAGCAGTTCGGCATCCGCCACGACCAGCATCACCGGGCGGACAGCGATGCGATGGCGACGGCGATCCTGTTCTCGGAGTGCTTGAAGAAGCTCCGATCGCTGCCGCTGCTGACCGTCGAGCATCTGGCCTCCTTCATCCGGGACAGCGATCTCGGCTGGCTGCTGGCGCTCGAGCTTGAAGCCAAGCAGCTCCGCTCCGCGCTCGATACGGACTCCCACAAGTACTATCGCGGCGTGGCGATGTCGGCCGGGGACTGGACCGAGGAGGAGCCTGCCCGCGAGGAGGAGCAGGCCAACCCGCTTGCGGACGCCAGCTTCGAGGATTACCTGGAGATGGTCAAGGCCGGCTTCGAGACGCTGTTTCCCGACTACGAGGAGCGCGAGGCGCAGACGACGATGTTCCGCGAAGTGAACGACGCCTTCGAGAACAGCCGGCATCTGCTGATCGAAGCCGGCACCGGCACGGGCAAATCGCTCGGCTATCTCATTCCTTCGCTCTATTTCGGAATCAAAAACGAGCGCAAGATCGTTATAAGCACGCACACGATCAATCTGCAGGAGCAGCTGCGCCAACGCGACCTGCCGCTGCTGCGCGACGTGCTGCCGTTCAAGTTCCGCGCAAGCGTCTTCAAGGGCCGGGGCAACTACATGTGCCTGCGCAAGTTCGAGACGCGGCTGCAAACGCTGGAGCTGGCGGCGGGCAGCGAGGAGCGGCAGACCGCCTCGCAGATGCTCGTCTGGCTCGGCGAGACGGAGACGGGCGACCAGGAGGAGCTGAACTTCGGCAACCGCGGCGCGGAGTTCTGGAACACGGTCTCAAGCGATGCGGATTCCTGCCTGAACCGCGCCTGTCCGTGGTTCAAGCGCTGCTTCTACCACCGGGCCAAGCAGGAGTCGAACCTCGCCGACATCGTCATCACGAACCATTCGCTGCTGTTCACCGACATCCGCGCTGACCACCGGCTGCTGCCGTCCTACGAATACCTCGTCATCGACGAGGGCCATCAGCTCGAGGAGGTGGCCGGCAAGCATCTGGGACAGCAGCTCGGTTTCTACGGCTTCCTCAACCTGGCGAACCGGCTGGCCAAGGATTCGAGGAACGGCCTGCTGCCCCAGCTGCGGATGCAGATCCAGGGCGAGGATGCCGACGAGGTCGCCAAATGGACGGAGCAGCTCGACGAGGTCATCCCGCGCTTCGGCTCGCTCAAGGATACGTGGGAAAAGCTGTTCGAGCTGCTGCAGGCGCTCGCTTCGCCGAGCGCTGGAGGCGGCGCGGCCGAGGCGGGACAGACGATCCTGCGGCTCAAGCCCGGCGCGCTCCCCAAAGCTTGGGAAGCGATCGAGTTCGAGGAATCGCTGTTCTTCAAGGAGATGAACCAGGTCGTCAAGGTGCTGGACAAGATGAGCTCGGACATGAAGGACAAGCTGGACGACCTGTCGCTGCAGGGCATGATCACCGATCTTGCCGGAGCGGTCAAGGACGCCGGGCGCATCCGCGACGAGCTCAAGGTGTTCGTGCGGGCGGACAAGCCGGAGATGGTATACTGGATCGAGTCCTATCAGAGCGCGCGCACCAAAAGCGTGCAGCTCCATACGGTGCCGGCGGACGTGAGCTCGCAGATCAGGGAGCATTTTTTCGACAGCAAAAAAAGCGTCGTCATCACGTCGGCGACGCTGACCGTGCAGAAGACGTTCCAGTACGCCGCCGAGCAGTTCGGCTTGAAGCTTGGCGACGAGCGCCAGGCGCGCACGGTGCAGCTGCCTTCGCCGTTCCAGTACCGCTCGCAGGCGCTCGTCATGATCCCGCGCGACTTTCCCAAGGTAAAGGGAGCGGCTGCCGATCCGGCCTACATGGACAAGCTGCTCGGCTCGCTGGCCGCTGCGGCGGTCGAGACGGGCGGACGGATGCTCGTCCTGTTCACCAGCTACCGGATGCTGAAGGAAGTGTACGAGCCGCTCAAGGAAGCGCTAGCCGGAGCGGGCATCCAGGTGCTCGGCCAGGGAGTGGACAGCAGCAACCGCAGCAAGCTGACGCGGCTGTTCCGCCAGCAGCCGGCGTCGGTGCTGCTCGGCACGAGCAGCTTCTGGGAAGGCGTGGACATTCCCGGCGACGCGCTCGTCTGCCTGGCGATCGTGAGGCTGCCGTTCCAGCCGCCGAACCATCCGCTGCAGGAGGCCAAGGCGGAGCTGCTGCAGGAGGCGGGCCACAATCCGTTCATGAAGCTGTCGGTGCCGCAGGCGGTCATCCGCTTCAAGCAAGGCTTCGGCCGGCTCATCCGCACGTCCCGCGACAAAGGCATCGTGCTGCTGTACGATACGCGCGTCATCGATACCTTTTATGGAAAGCACTTCCTCTATTCGCTGCCAGGGCCTAAAATTGAAACGATGCATGCCGAGCAGTTCACTTCCCGCATGAGGGAATGGCTGCAGGACGAAGCGAAGGGGGCCGAGCAGCCATGAGCAAGCAGGGCAAACCGATATCCGAAGCGGTCGTGCGGCGGCTGCCGGTCTATCTGCAGGTGCTGAACGACCTGCATGTGCGCGACGTGCAGACCGTCAGCAGCCAGGAGCTCGGGCGCAAGCTCGATCTCAATCCCGCCCAGATCCGCAAGGATCTGGCTTACTTCGGGGAGTTCGGACGCAAAGGCGTCGGGTACGACGTCAACTATCTGATCGAGAAGATCCGCGGCATCCTGAAGCTCGACCAGCCGATGAAGGTCGCGCTCGCAGGAGCGGGCAACCTCGGCCATGCGCTGTGCAACTACAGCAGCTACCTCAAGGACAACATGAAGATCACGGCCGTGTTCGACGCGAGCCCCGCCAAGATCGGCATGCGGATCAACCGGCTCGAGGTGCTGCCGATCGAGCGGCTGCGGGACAAGGTGCGGGAGGACGGCATCCAGATCGGCATCATCACGGTGCCGGCCGCGGAGGCGCAAAACGTCGCCGACCGCTTCATCGAGGCGGGCGTGACGGGCATCCTCAACTTCGCGCCGGTCGTGCTCAAGGCTCCGGACAAGGTGCGGATCCACTACGCCGACTTCACGACGCAGCTGCTGAGCTTGGCCTACTATATGGATAAAGACGGGACGGATGAACATGAGCAAATGGTGGATTGAAAACGGGACGTTCGTGACGATGGACGAAGCCCAGCCGGTCGTGCGCGGCCATATGGTCGTCGACGGCGACCGCATCGTCTATATCGGAGAAGAGCGTCCGCAGGAGGCCGACGCGATCTCCGTGCGGATCGACGGCAGCCGGCGCGTCTACATGCCGGGACTGATCAACACGCATGGCCACGCGGCGATGTCGCTGCTGCGCGGCTTCTCGGACGACGAGGCGCTGCAGACGTGGCTGCAGGACTACATGTGGCCGATGGAAGCGAAATTTACGGACGTCGACGTAAAGTGGGGCACCTCGCTGGCCGTGCTGGAGATGCTCAAAAGCGGCACGACGACATTCGTCGACATGTACGACCGGATGGACCAGGTCGCCCAGGTCGTGGAGCGCTCCGGCATGCGCGGCGTGCTGATGCGCGGCGCGATCGGCCTTTGCCCGGAAGAGGTACAGCGCGAGAAGCTGGCGGAGGCGGTCCAGTTCGCCAAGGACTGGAACGGCGCGGCGGACGGCCGCATCGCGACGATGATGAGCCCGCATGCGCCGTATACATGCCCGCCGGCGTTCATCGAAGCGTTCGTGCAGGCGGCGCATGATCTCGACCTGCCGATGCATACGCATATGTCGGAGACGCGCGCCGAGGTCGAGCAGAACTTGCGCGAGTACGGCCTGCGCCCGGTGGCGCATCTCGACCGTCTCGGCCTGTTCTCCCGTCCGAGCTTCGTCGCCCATGCGGTGCATCTGACGGACGAGGAGATCGCGCTGCTCGCCGAGCGCGGCGTCGCCGTCTCTCACAATCCGGCCAGCAACCTGAAGCTCGCGAGCGGCGTGGCCCGCGTGCCGGAGCTGCTGAAGGCCGGCGTCGCCGTCTCGCTCGGCACGGACAGCGCGGCGAGCAACAACAATCTCGACCTGTTCGACGAGATCCGGCTCGCCGCGCTCGTCCACAAGGGCGTCAGCGGCGACCCGACCGTCGTGCCGGCGATGCAGGCGCTTCAGCTCGCGACGCTCGGCGGCGCGGCGACGATCCGGCAGCCGGAGCTCGGCGCGCTGAAGGCGGGACTCAAGGCCGACTTCATCTCGCTGGACGCCGACCAGCCGCATTTCTACCCGCGCACGGACATCGTCTCCCATCTCGTCTATTCCGCTTCGGGACGCGACGTGCGCGACGTCTGGGTCGACGGACGCCAGGTCGTGCAGGGCGGCGTCTGCCTGCTGCTCGACGAGGAGAAGATCCTGGCTGAAGCCGAAGCCTGCTACCGCAGGCTCGCCGGGGCCTGATGGCCCGCAGCCGCAGCCCTCGCTGGTACTTTACCCGCCGGGGCTGGACGGTCATCGCCGTGCTGGCGCTGATCCTGCTGCTGGCGCTGATCCATGCCGAGCTGCGGAGCATCCAGCAGCCGGTCTGGCAAGGCGAGGCGCAGGCGGCGAGCTTGGCCAAGGAGCAGGCGGGGCTGACGGAAGTCGCCTCCGCCGAGAAGTATGTGTGGGACGAGCCGCTTTGGATCGTGCGCGGCAGCACCGCCGAAGGCCGCCAGCTCGTCGTCTGGCTGCTGCCCGAGCGGGCTCCCTATGCCGAGAATGCGGCGGAGAGCGCGACGGAGGCGGACATCCGCGCCAAGCTGCTCGCGGCGAAGCCGGACGCCAAGCTGCTCCATGTCCGTCCGGCCTGGCATCAGGGCTCGCCGGCATGGGAAGCGTACTACTCCCGGACAACGGACCAGCTGCGCTACTTTTACGAGTTCTACGACTTCAAGACCGGCGCCGAGCGAGCCACGTATTCCTTGACCGCCAAACGTTCTTCCTGATTTGTTCACATTTGCCTGCCCTCTATCAAAGTCGAAGTGATATACTCATCGTATAGCAATTGTGATATACTAGAAGCCATCACAAGGCGCGAATACGCATGAGGACGGCCAGTCCGCTGGCCGCTTCGATCCTAAAGGGGGCTTTTTGCTTTGATCAAATGGAGGCTGCTGCCTTTTCTCGCCACTGTCGCCGTGTCGGCCGCGCTGCTGTTCGGAGGCTGGTACGCCTATCAGCAGACCGCTGTCGAACGTCCGCTCAGCAAAGCCGTACAAGCGCTGCCGGGCGTGTCATCCGCCCAACCCTCCCTTAGCCAGGATGTCGTCACGGTCAAGCTCACGCTGAACGGCGGAGCCGACCTTCGAACCATATATGAGCAGATCTCGCGTCAAGGCGCCTCGGTCATCGGCTCCCGCAAGCTGGTGCTGCAGGTCGACGGGCCGACGAGTCCGAAGCTGGAGGAGATCTGGTCGAGCCAGCTGTTCACGATCGCCGAAGCGATGGAGAACCGGGAGTACTCCCGCATCCCCGACGCGCTGGCGGCCATGCAAAAAAGCCATGAAGGACTTCGGGCGAAGTCTTCCATGGATCAGGCGAACGTTTATGTGACGCTGGAGTACGGCACGGATACGAAGTATGTCATTATGCCCCGCGCGGGCGAGACGATGGGGGTATGGCCCAATGCCTAAGTACAGCGCCGAGATCGGCGCCGGCTTTTTGACCGCTCTGCTGGCCTTTCTGCTGTTCCGCGGCGTCAATGTCGTGCCGCTGCTGCTTGCCCTGTCGCTCGTCGGCGTGCTGTTCTTCGCGCTGCGCTCCAAGGGGCAGCTCGCGGCGGCAGGCGGCAGGCGGGACGCGACGGTCAAGACGTCCAAGCCTTTTTCCTTCGACGATATCGGCGGCCAGGACCGCGCCAAGGTCGAGCTGATCGAGGCGCTCGACTTTCTGGTCAAGCATGAGGAGATCAGCAAGCTCGGCATCCGTCCGCTCAAGGGCATCCTGCTCACCGGCCCTCCGGGCACCGGCAAGACGCTGATGGCCAAGGCGGCGGCGCAGTATACGGATTCGGTCTATCTCGCCGCCTCGGGCAGCGAGTTCGTCGAGATGTACGTCGGCGTCGGCGCGGGCCGCATCCGCGACCTGTTCAAGGACGCGCGCAAAAAAGCGCAGAAGGCCGGCAAGAAAAACGCCGTCATCTTCATCGACGAGATCGACGTCATCGGCGGCAAGCGCGACGGCGGCCAGCACCGCGAGTACGACCAGACGCTCAACCAGCTGCTGACCGAGATGGACGGCATCCATACGAACGACGCCCCGCGCATCCTCATCATGGCGGCGACTAACCGCAAGGAGATGCTCGACTCCGCCTTGCTGCGTCCGGGCCGCTTCGACCGCCATATCGGCGTCGAGCTGCCGGACAAAAAAGGCCGTCTTCATATCTTAACCATCCATGCCAAGAACAAACCGCTCGACGAGGCGGTCAGCCTCGACAAGATCGCCGAGGAGTCGTTCGGCTTCTCCGGCGCGCAGCTGGAGAGCGTGCTGAACGAGGCGGCGATCTATGCGATGCGCGAGAGCAGCGAGTCCGTGCGCCAGGAGCATCTGTCGATGGCGATCGACAAGGTGATGATGGGCGAGAAGACGGACCGCGAGTCCACCAAGGAGGAGCGGGAGCGGGTCGCGATCCACGAGCTCGGACATGCCATCGCCGCCGAGCTGGTGCGTCCGGGCAGCGTGTCGCAGGTCGCGCTCTCGCCGCGCGGAGGGGCGCTCGGCTACGTGCGCCACAATCCCGCGCAGGACCATTACCTCTACACGAAGGACTACCTGGAGTCGCAGATCATGATCGCGCTTGCCGGCGCCGCCGCAGAGGAGATGTTCTACGGCGGGCGCAGCACGGGCTCCAAGGGCGACTTCGACCAGGCGCTGAGCATCGTGCGCACGATGGTCGAGTGCGGGCTCACCGAGGCCGGCATCGTCGAGGACCGGATGCTGACGCCGGACCGCTGGGCGCAGATTACCGGCGGGGTGCTGGAGGGGCTGATGGCGCGCACCAAGGAGCTGCTCGGCTCGCGCCGCCCTCTGTTCGAGCATAGCCTCGCCATCCTGATCGAAAAAGAGACGCTTGGCGGCGAGCAGTTCCGCGAGCTGCTGCGCGAGGAGCAGCTCGTCGGCGCCTGAGCCGTCGGCAACGTCGCTTGACCTATGGATACATCCATCACAGACGGGCCGCCGGCCCGTCTTTTATGCTGTCTGGGGAGGCGCTCGGGCAGCGGCCGAGCGATGCGGCCAGGAATGCGCCAGACCGGGTCCGATTAGGGCGGATCTGTGACTTCCCATCGCCGCGCTGACGCATAAAAATCCAGCAGCGGCGCGGATTTTCGGTCACCGGATTGTGCAAAATACAGATTCGGGAACATTGTGCAGCAGCCCCTTGGAAAGGTATAATAAGGGGCGGCTTTAGAGAGAATAGAGGCTTTTCAGATTGGAGCGGACCTACTGTGAATTTTAGAAAGATCGGTGTCATCGGTGCCGGCACGATGGGCCAGAGCATCGCCGAAATGCTTGCGTACAAAGGCATGGACGTATTCCTCATGGAGCTTACGCCGGCCAAGCTGGAGCAGGGACTTCGCAGCATCGAGATCAGCCTGGACAAGCAGATCGAGAAATGGGCGCTGACGCAGGCGGAGAAGAAGCTGATCCTGAACCGCATCCACGGAGTGTCGGACATGAGCGACTTCTCCCAATGCGAGCTCATCATAGAGACGATCACCGAGGACCTGGAGCGCAAGAAGGCGATCATCGCCGCGGCGGACCGCGCCTGCCCGCCGGACGTCATCCTCGCGAGCAATACGTCGACGCTGTCGCTGACGGAGCTGGCGAGCGCGGCGGCGCATCCGGAGCGCGTCATCGGCATGCACTTCGTCTATCCGGTGTTCAAGGTCGATCTCGTTGAGATCGTGCGCGGCCTGCGCACGTCGGACGCGACGTTCAAGTCGACCAAGGGCTTCGTCGAGCAGGTGATCGACAAGAAGGGCGTCATGGTGTTCGAGTCGCCGGGCTTCATCACGACGCGGCTCATCTGCCTGTTCATCAACGAGGCGCTGCACATCCTCGAGGAGGGCGTCGCGTCGGTCGACGACATCGACAGCGCGATGCGGATCGGCTACTCGTTCCAGCACGGACCGTTCGAGATGGCCGACCGCTTCGGCCTCGACTCCGTGCATGCCGCGCTGGAGTCGATGTTCCGCGAGTACGGCGAGCTGAAATACCGCCCGTCGTTCATTCTCAAGAAGATGGTGCGGGGCGGACAGCTCGGCGTCAAGAGCGGCGCGGGCTTCTTCACTTACGATGAGGACGGTGACCGCGTATGAACATTCTCGTCATCAATGCGGGCAGCAGCTCGCTGAAGTACCAGCTTTACGACATGAAGGACGAGTCCGTGCTCGCGAGCGGGCGCGTCGAGCGGATCGGCATGGACTCCTCGATCGTCACCCATGAGCCGGAGGGCCGTCCCGAGGTGCGGATCGTCGACGAGATCCTGGAGCATACGAGCGCGATCAAGCGCGTGCTGGACATGCTCACCCATCCCGAGCACGGCGTGCTGAGCTCGGTGCAGGAGATCGACGCCGTCGGCCACCGCGTCGTGCACGGCGGCGAGGCGTTCAAGGAATCCGCCGTCGTCACGCCGGAGACGAAGCTGGAGATCCGCAAGCTGTTCGACCTGGCGCCGCTGCATAACCCGGCCCATATGATGGGCATCACGGCCGTCGAGGCGGTGCTGCCGGGCGTCACGCAGGCCGTCGTGTTCGACACGGCGTTCCATCAGACGATGCCGCAGCAGTCGTACCTGTATCCGGTGCCGATGGTGCTGTACAAGCGCCATGCGATCCGCCGCTACGGCTTCCACGGGACGAGCCACGCCTACGTCAGCGAGCGCGCCGCCGAGGTGCTTGGCCGTCCGCTGGAGGAGCTCAAGCTCGTCAGCTGCCATATCGGCAACGGCGCGAGCGCGACGGCGATCCTGCACGGCAAGTCGTTCGACACGAGCATGGGCATGACGCCGCTCGAGGGCCTCATGATGGGCACGCGCAGCGGCGATCTCGATCCGGCGATCGTGCCGTACACGATGAACAAGGAAGACCTGACCCTTTCCGAGGTCAACTCGATGCTCAACAAGCATAGCGGCCTGCTCGCCATCTCCGGGCTCAGCAGCGACATGCGCGAGATCACGGAGGCGATGTTCGACGGCGACAAAAACGCGAAGCTCGCCTTCGAGATGTACGCCTACCGGGTCAAAAAGTACATCGGCGCCTATGCGGCGGCGATGAACGGCATCGACGTGCTGCTGTTCACGGCCGGCGTCGGCGAGAACTCCGTCGTCCTGCGCGAGCATGTGTGCGACGGCCTGACGTTCCTCGGCATCAAGCTGGACAAGGAGCTCAACGCCCAGCGCAGCAAGGAGGCGCGGGTCATCTCGACGCCGGACTCGTCCGTGGCCGTCATGGTCGTGCCGACCAACGAGGAGCTGCTCATCGCCCGCGACACGTTCAAGCTGGCCCGTCAGCGCGGAGCGGAGCAGGCCTGATCCATTTCAGA
The DNA here is from genome assembly GCF_009649995.1 of Paenibacillus sp. B01. Taxonomy (NCBI): domain Bacteria; kingdom Bacillati; phylum Bacillota; class Bacilli; order Caryophanales; family Paenibacillaceae; genus Paenibacillus; species Paenibacillus sp. B01. Next base: position 2,653,777 of record NZ_CP045802.1, read on the forward strand.
TCCATCCACACGAAAGGGGCCAACCGCCATTATGAATGATTCCCTCGTCACCATCCGAGAAGTATCCGGCCATGTCGGCCAAAGCGTGCGCATCGGCGCATGGCTGCAGCGCAAGCGCTCCAGCGGCAAGATCGCCTTCCTGCAGCTGCGGGACGGCACCGGCTTCATCCAGGGCGTCGTCGCCAAGACCGAGGTGAGCGAGGACACCTGGGAGCAGGCGGGCAAGCTGACGCAGGAAAGCTCCCTGTACGTGACCGGCCTCGTCAAGGAGGAGCCGCGCAGCCCGTCCGGCTACGAGCTCGTCGTCGAAGGCATCGAGATTATCCAGGTGACCCAGGAATACCCGATCACGCCCAAGGAGCATGGCGTCGACTTCCTGATGGACCACCGCCATCTGTGGCTGCGCTCGCCCAAGCAGCGCGCCGTGCTGACGATCCGCGCCGAGATCAAGCGCGCGGTCAATGAATACTTCGATACGAACGGCTTCACGCAGGTCGATCCGCCGATCCTCACGCCGACGTCGGCGGAAGGCACGACGAACCTGTTCCATACGAAATATTTCGACGAGGACGCCTACCTGACGCAAAGCGGACAGCTGTACATGGAAGCGGCGGCGATGGCGCTCGGCAAGGTGTACAGCTTCGGCCCGACGTTCCGCGCCGAGAAGTCCAAGACGCGCCGCCATCTGATCGAGTTCTGGATGATCGAGCCGGAAATGGCGTTCGTCGACCTCGAGCAGTCGCTGCGCATCCAGGAGCAGTTCGTCGCCCATGTCGTCCAGAGCGTCGTGAACAACTGCCGTCCGGAGCTGACGACGCTGGAGCGCGACATCTCCAAGCTGGAGGCGATCCAGGCGCCGTTCCCTCGCATCACGTACGACGAGGCGATCGACTTCCTCAACAGCAACGGCTTCGAAGTGCCGTGGGGAGAGGACTTCGGCGCTCCGCACGAGACGGCGATCGCCCAGGCGCATGACCGTCCGGTGTTCATCACGCATTATCCGGCCTCGATCAAGTCGTTCTACATGAAGCCGGACCCGAACCGTCCGGAGGTCGTGCTGTGCGCCGACATGATCGCGCCGGAAGGCTATGGCGAGATCATCGGCGGCTCGCAGCGGATCGACGACCCGGAGCTGATGGCGCAGCGCTTCGAGGAGCATAACCTGCCGCTCGAGGCGTACCAATGGTACATGGACCTGCGCACGTACGGCACCGTGCCGCATTCCGGCTTCGGCCTCGGCCTGGAGCGGACGGTCGCCTGGATCTGCGGGCTGGAGCATGTGCGCGAGACGATCGCGTTCCCGCGCACGCTCTACCGGCTGTATCCTTGATGCGGCCTGGCGACCGGGGCAGCAGCGTCAGCGGCAGCGGCGCCCATGCCGAGGCGCTCGCCCGTGTCATGGGCGAGGGAGGCGTCTTCCTGCCGGCGCTGCTGCTCCGCTCCTATCGCGAGCTGGGGCTCGGAGACGCGGACTTCATGCTGCTGCTGCAGCTGATGGCGTTCCGCGATACGGAGCGCAATGACTTTCCGACGCCGGAGGAGCTTGCCACGCGCCTCGGCATCTCGCCGCGCTCGGTGCAGCAGCAGCTCGGCCGCCTCATGAAGGAAGGCTTCCTGCGCATCGACGAGACGCTCGACAGCGTCAGCGGCATCCGCTACGAGCGCTACAACTGGCAGGGCTGGCTGGAGCGCGCGGCCGAGTGGACGGCGGAGGCGGACCGTTCCGCGTCCGTCTCCGCATCGGCGGCGCCGAGTCCGCGTCCGGCTGCCGCTGCCGCCGCGACGGACCTGTTCTCGGTGTTCGAGCAGGAATTCGGCCGTCCGCTCTCCCCGATGGAGTGCGAGCGCATCAGCATGTGGCTGGACCAGGACCGCTACAGCGACGAGCTGATCCGCTTCGCGCTGCGCGAGGCCGTGTTCGCGGGCAAGCTGCATTTCACCTATATCGACCGCATCCTGCTGGAATGGGGCCGCAATCGGGTCACCACGCCGGAGGAAGCGCGCGTCCACAGCCGCAAGTTCCGCGGCGGAGCCAAGTGAAGATCCGGTTTTGCCGGCGCAACCTGAAGCTCCTGTCCAAGCCCGCCTACCGCAGGCTCAAGGACGAGCCCGGCATCGAGCTGCGCAAGTCGCCCTGCCTCGGCAGCTGCCGGCTGTGCCGCGAGCGCTGCTTCGCCGTCGTCAAGGGCCGCGTCGTGCAGGCCGGCAAGCCCAAGAAGCTGGCCCGGCGCGTGCTGGAGCGGGTCGAGAAGGAGCGCCGAAACTAGCCCTATCCGCATCCAAGGAGGAATTCCGATGAATGACCAGCTAGCCGCTTCGCTCAACGACCAGATGAACTTCGAGTTCTACTCCGCCCATGTGTATCTCGCCATGGCGGCGTACTGCTCCGGCCAAAGCCTGGAGGGCTTCTCCAACTTTTTCCTCGTTCAGGCCGAGGAGGAGCGCTTCCATGCGATGAAGATCTACAAGTTCCTCAACGACCGCGGCCGCCGCGCCACGCTGCAGGCTCTGCGCGAGCCGAAGAACGAGTACGATTCGATGCTGGACGTATTCGAGCACGGCTACCGGCACGAGCAGCAGAATACGAAAAACTTCTACCATCTGGCCGACCTGGCGCTCGACGAGCGCGAGCACGCGACGATCTACTTCCTGAAGTGGTTCATCGACGAGCAGGTAGAGGAGGAAGCCCTCTTCGACGGCATCATCCAAAAGCTCAAGCGGATCGAGTCCGACAGCAACGCCTTCTACATGCTGGACGCCGAGTTCGCGAACCGCTCGTTCACGCCTCCGGCGGAATAGAGCCGGTTCCATTCGCAACTGAAAAACGAAGCCCGCCTCCAGCTGGAGGCGGGCTTCGTTTCAGCATGGCTCAGCGCCGAGGCAGACGGCGGATGAGCACGAGCAGCAGCACGATGATGATCCATGGCGCCGCGTAGTCGGTCAGCCATTCGAACGTTTCTTTTGTCGATGCCCTATCTCCGTTCAGCCACCCGGCGGCGAGCACGATCAGCACGAAGGCGGGAAAAATCCAGATGCCGTAGGCTCTCCAAAAATGAGGTCCCATTCCGATTGCTCCTTTCCAAGGTCAGAGCTTCGCCGGTCCCGGCTGCGCGAGCAGGCCTGCGGCGGCCAGGGCGGTGCGTCCGTACTCGGACGGCGCCATGCCGGTCAGGCGCTTGAAGTCGCGCGAGAAGTAGTGGAGGCTCGAGTAGCCGAGACGGTCGGCGATCTCGGTGAGGCTGTAGCGCCGCTCGCGGATCATCGACTTGGCTGCGTCGAGCCGCAGCCGGCGCACGAGCTCCATCGGCCCGGTCCCGACATGCTGCTGCGTCAGCTCGCGCAGCCGGCTGCGGCCGAGATGGGCGGCGCGGCACAGGTCGTCGAGCGTCGGAGTCTCGCCGAGCCCGATGCGCTCGGCGACGAACGCCTCCAGCCGCTCCATCGCGTCCGCGCCTTCCGACGGCAGCGGCTGGATCGCGGGCGCGCCCCCCTGGCGCAACGGATCGCCGCTCTTGCGGATCTGGCTGAGCAGCAGCAGCTCCAGCGACAGGCGCAGCAGCTGCTCCGACCCCGGAGGCGCGTCCGGCGCGCGGCGCAGCTCATGCACGAGCGGGTTGTGGTAGGGAGGCTGAAAGCTCGCGAAGCCTTCGCGCAGCAGCATCGACAGCCACGCCCGTTCTCCGTCCTCCAGCGCGGCGGTCCAGTCCCGCAGGCGGTCCATGAGCGGGCTGCGGCAGACGAAGGCGACGACGATCAGGTTCGGCGGCCGATGCTCCTCGCCGACCCGGACGGTATGGAACTCGCCGGGCTTGTGGAAGACGATGCTGCCTTGGCTCAAGCGGAGCAGGCGGTCGTCGGCGCGGACCTCGACCTCGCCTTTGTCCACATAGAGCAGCTCCCAGAAGTCATGCGACTCTCCCTCGAACAGATAGCCCTTCGGATATTCGAAATAGTGGAAGGAAATGAGCTGCTCGACGGCCAGCTCCTGCCTCAGCGTCAGCGGATGGAACTCCAGCTCGACCGCTCCTTTCCATGGCGCAGGTTGTGCTCCCATCTTACCACAAAAATGCAAATCCGGCGGCGCTGATGGCAAAGCGGACGGACTCCGGGAGAGCTATACTGATGGCGGATGGCGATGGCGGATGGCCATCATGCCTGAAGGAGGAGCGAGACGATGAAAAAAGGAATCAACGCCTGGTCGTTTCCCGCGGGAACGACGGTGGAACGAAGCCTGAGGCTCGCCAAGGAGGCCGGCTTCGACGGCATCGAGCTGGCGCTGGAGGAGACGGGAGAGCTCAGCCTGGAAAGCACGCCGCAGCAGATCGAGGCCCATGCGAAGCTGGCGCGGGACATCGGCATCGAGATCGCCAGCCTGGCCAGCGGCTTGTACTGGTCGTATCCGTTTACGAGCGGCGACGGCGAGACGCGCGCCAAGGCGAAGGCGATCGTCCGCCGGCAGCTGGAGTTTGCCGCCTTGCTGGAGGTCGATACGATTCTGATCGTGCCGGGGGCGGTCGGCGTCGACTTCCTGCCGGACGCTCCGGCCGTCCGCTACGACGTCGCCTACGAGCGCGCGCTGGAGGCGCTGCGGGAGGTGGCCGGCGATGCCGAGCGGCTGGGCGTGAGCATCGGCATCGAGAACGTGTGGAACAAGTTCCTGCTGTCGCCGCTGGAAATGAGGGACTTCATCGACGCCGTCGGCTCGCCGGCGGTCGGCAGCTATTTCGACGTCGGCAACGCCCTGCACGGGGGCTATCCGGAGCACTGGATCCCGATCCTCGGCAAGCGCATCAAGAAGGTCCACTTCAAGGACTACCGGCGCGCCGCCGGCGGCCTGCACGGCTTCGTGGACCTGCTGGCCGGGGACGTCGACTACCCGGCGGTCGTGCGCGAGCTGGAAGCGATCGGGTACGACAGCTACGTGACGGCGGAGATGATCCCGTCCTATGCGCATCATGGCGAGCAGATCGTCTTCAATACGTCGGCGGCGATGGACGCCATCCTCGGAAGGAGCGTGCGGTCATGATCCGGATCGGCCTCATCGGCATGGGCTTCATGGGCAAGGCGCATTTGGAGAACTACCGGCAGCTGGAGCGGGAAGGAGTCGCCGTGCAGATCGCCGCGATCTGCGACGCGGATCCGGCCAAGCTGCGCGGCGAGGGGAGCGGCGGCAATCTGGCCGCGGGCGGCAGCGTCACCGATCTGAGCGCGTATGCGGCCTACGAGTCGGTCGCCGACATGCTGGCCCGCGAACAGCTGGATGCGGTGGACATCACGCTGCCGACCTACCTGCATAAGGACGTGACGATCCAGTGCCTGCAGGCGGGCCTGCATGTGCTGTGCGAGAAGCCGATGGCGATGGACGAGGCGGAATGCGAGGCGATGATCGGGGCGGCAGCCGCTGCGGACCGGTCGCTCATGATCGGGCAATGCCTGCGCTTCTGGCCGGCCTATGTCGAGCTGAAGCGGCTGATCGACGCCCGCGTTCTCGGCGAGGTGACGTACGCTTCCTTTTACCGGGGCGGCGGCACGCCGAGCTGGGGACCGTGGGTGCTCGACAAGGACAAGGGCGGGGGCGCGATCCTCGACATGCACGTCCATGACGCGGACGTCGTCAACTGGCTGTTCGGCAAGCCGGAGGCGGTGTCGGCCGTCGGCCTGAACGTCATTCCCGGCAGCGGCTACGACATCGTCTCGACGCATTACCGGTATGCCGATCCGCGCATCGTGCATGCCCAGGTCGACTGGACGCTCAACGGCGATTACGGCTTCGAAATGGGCTTCCGCGTGACGTTCGAGCGCGGAAACGTCCAGCTCGCCGGCGGCAGGCTGCGGGTCAATCCGGACGGCGCGCCAGGCTACGAGGCGGCGCTGGCTCCCGGAGAGGGATACTACTACGAGCTCCGCTATTTCGTCGAGCGGCTGCTGGCAGGCGCCCCGATCGAGGAAGCGGATCCCGAGAGCACCAAGGCGACGATCCGCATCGTCGCCGCCGAGATCGCCTCGGCCGACCGCCGCGGAGAATGGGTGGCGGTCGGCTGAGGAAGCCCGCCGCACAAATGTCCAACTCGGCCGCATCGCTGTTCTAGCTCCGCTTGCCGGACAGCCTTTACAATGAGGAGCAAGCGGCCTGCCTTCGCGGGGGCCTGAACAAAAGGGCAAAGGAGCGGGATCGTCATGGGCATCAACAATCCGATCGGCGTCATCGTCGACAGCTTCCAGGTCGGCGTGCGCGAGGGGCTGCGCAAGGCGAAGGAGGTCGGCGCGGACGGCGTGCAGATCTATGCCGTATCCGGCGAAATGGATCCGGACGGGCTCGACGCGGCCGCGCGCCGCGAGCTGCGCGACTATATCGGCTCGCTCGGCCTGGAAATTTCCGCGCTCGTCGGCGATCTGGGCGGACACGGCTTTCAGGATCGGCAGGAGAACGGCTGGAAAATCGAGAAGTCGAAGCGCATCCTCGACCTGGCGCTCGATCTCGGCTGCCATATTGTCACGACGCATATCGGCATCGTGCCCGATGACGAGCAGAGCGACATCTACGCGGCGATGCAGGAAGCCTGCGAGGAGATCAGCTCGTACGCGACGAGCCGAGGCGCCTACTTCGCCATCGAGACGGGGCCGGAGCGCGCGGCGCATCTGAAGGCTTTCCTCGACAAGCTCAGCACGGACGGCCTGTCCGTCAACTTCGATCCGGCGAACATGGTCATGGTGACAGGGGACGATCCGGTGCAGGGCGTACGCACGCTCGGCCGCTACATCGTGCATACGCATGCCAAGGACGGCATCAAGCTGAAGGACGAGGTCGATCCGCGCAAGGTGTACGGCATGCTCGGCTTCGATTTCGAAGCGATGAGCCACGAGAAGATCGCCGAGGCGGCCGAGCAGGGCGAGGACTTCCGCGAGGTGCCGCTCGGCGAGGGCGGCGTCGACTGGCCGAGCTACCTGCAGGCGCTGCAGGACATCGGCTACAGCGGCTACTTGACGATCGAGCGCGAGGTCGGCGGCCAGCCGGAGCAGGATATCGCCGCTGCCGTGCAGTTTCTGAAGAAGTTCCGCGACTGAAGCGCGCGGCAGCAAAGACGGCCATTCTCAGAGAATGGCCGTCTTTGCGTTCCATAGCTTTACGAGACGCACGAAGCATCCGACGACAGGCGGGAAGCGGAGCCGGGAGAGTTTTTGATTTTTATTTTCATAAACTTAACATATTGTTGATATTAAATTACGGCTTGTCTATACTTTTACCTAGATTCCCCCGCGAAGGACAGACGCGGCCGCGGCCGCGTCATGTCGCGCCTCAATCCCGCATGCCTGCTTGCCGACCCTTTCCCAGGTGGTGAGAACGATGGACCTGTCGACCCGCATGCCCTCTTTCAAAGCCTCTTTGTTCCGCCGGCATTTCGCCGTCTATCTGCTGCTCATCCTCGTGCCCGTGCTTGCCGCCGCCGCGCTCGTGCAGATGCTCGTGCTCCAGCTCATAACGGACGACGCCGAGAAGCGGAACGAGCTGCTGCTCGCCCGCGCCTCGGAAAAGACCGAGGCGTCCTTCGAGACGCTGCAGACGGCGATGATCGCCACGCTCTCCTCCCTCTCGACGGACCTCCTCGATCCGTCAGGCAGCATGACCGCCTCCGGCAGTTCGGGCGCCGCGCCAGCCTCCGGCCCCGCCGGCGCCTCCGCCGGCGCAAGCGTCTCCGACGCCAAAAAACAGCAGCGCGCGGAAGCTCTCCTCGCCTTGCGCGAGCAGCTCCAGCGGCTGGAGGGCCATCCGCTCGCGGAAAAGGCGTTTGTCGTCTCGGCCCGCAGCGAGCTGATCGTCGATTCCGACCTGTACACCGACCGGTCCTACTATTTCCGCTTCGTGGACCCGATGGACGACAGCCTCCGCTACGGGCTGCTGACCTCGCTGCGCGGAAGAATGATGATGGACCTCATCCTGCCGGGCACCGGCCAGCTGGCCGCGGCGGCCAGCTATCCGTTCAACAGCGCCGCGCCGGATCTGTACCTGGTCGTCCGCCTCCGGCAGCCGGAGCTGCTCCGCCTGCTCGACATCCCGGAGCGCTGGTCGGCCGGCACCGCGCTCGTCGATCGGGAGGGCGAGCGGATCGCCGGCTCGTATCGGACGGACGGAGTCGGGCCGGAGCAGCTGCGCGGGCTGGCGGCTTCTGCGAGCGGGGACGTCCGCGGCGGCTTCGCGACGGAGCTGGCCGGCGATTACGTGCTGCAGGCGGCCGCGATGCGCTTCCACGAGGGCTACCGGATCGTCAGCCTCGTCGACCTGCCCCAGCTCATGAAGCCCGCGCGCCAGCTGCGGCTCGGCATCCTGCTGTTCGCGGCGCTGTTCCTGCTCGTCGGCAGCGTCGTCTCCTACTGGCTGAGCCGGCGCATCTACCGGCCGCTCGCCGAAGCCCCGGAGCGCCATCCGTCTGATCCGCCGCCGCCGCTCGACGGCTATCCAGCCTTGCGGCAGTCGCTGTTCGAAGGGCTGCTGTCGGGAAAATGGCGGGATGCCGCGCAGCTGCGCGGCGAGGCCGAAACGCTCGGCATTCGCCTGGAGCTGCCGGCATGCGGATACGCGTTCTGCATCCGCCTCCACGATGAGCCGGACAGCCCGTCCCGCACAGAGCCGCGGCCGGATCCGGCGAGCTTGTCGGAGCGCATCGCGGCGCTGCTGCCGACGCAAGTGCTGTCAGGGCGGCCGGCGGCGGATACGATCGCGGTCGTCGCCGGCGATGACCCGCTGCTGCTCGTCACCGGCGGAGAGCTGGCCGAGATGATCCGGCTCGCGCTGCGCCGGGAGCTGCCGTCCGGCCGCGCGACGATCGGCATCGGCGGCCGCTTTGACGCGCCGGACGGCATCGCCGCCTGCTGGCGCGCCGCCGAGGCGGCCGTCGAAGAGCGGCTCGTCGGCAGCGAGCCGATCGCCGTCTGCGCGGCGCCCGCGCGCAGCCAGGCCGCGGCCGAGCCGCCCGCTCTGCTGAGCGCGCAGGAGCTGGCGGTCGTCTTCAACCGCAGGCGGACGGGCGACCGCCGGGCGATGCTGGAGAGCTCGCTGGACGGCGCCGCCAAGCTGGCCGCTGCAGGCGCCTCCTGCGCGCGGCTCCGGGAGTGGTGCGGCGACACGCTGCGCGCCTGGCAGCGGCTGCTGCCCTCCGCCGAGACCGGCGATCCCGCCGCGGCCGAGCGGCTGCTCGCCGGGCTGGAGCGCTGCTGGAGCGAGGCGGAGTTCCGGCAGTGGCTGCGCCAGGCGCATCGGCAGCTCGTCGGGCAGGACGCGCCGGACCCCGTTTCCCGTCCGACCCGGCTCGGCGAGATCATGACCCATATCCACGCCCATTACGACAAGGAGCTGTCGATCGACGAGTTCGCCGCCCGGCTGGACATGTCGCCCGGTTATTTCAGCCGCGTCTTCAAGGATGAGATCGGGGAGAAGTACGTCGACTACATCGCCAAATATCGTCTTGAGAAGGCCAAGGAGCTGCTGCTCGGAACCGACCTGCGCATCGACGACATCGCCGAGAAGGTCGGCTACTGGGGGCGCAACTCGTTCCACCGGGTGTTCCGCAAGCATGAAGGCATCACGCCGAGCCAATACCGCGATGCCGCCCGCTCCTCGGCCGGCTCCTGACCGTCAAAACCCGCGTCGCCATTTTTTCGGCGTCGCTTTTTTTTCGCGGAAAGCGGCCTGCCATGCGGCTTCGCGGGTTTCGCCCTCTCTGGCGTCGAGCGAAAAAAGCGTCCCTTTACGCCCGGTCCGAGCGGCCTCTAAGCTGAGGGCAAGCTTCTTGCTGCGGCAGTCCGCCGCGGAAGGGGACAACCGGAAAGGGGGAGTTCGGCTTGGCGCGAGGCAGCCGGCTGCTGGCCGCCCTGAGCAAGCATCGGGCGCTGTATCTGCTCATGCTGCCGGGAGTGCTTTACTACATCATCTTCAAGTACGTTCCCATGTACGGCATCATCATCGCGTTTCAGGACTTCTCCATCGGCCGAGGCATCCTCGGCAGCAAGTGGGTCGGCTTCAAGCATTTCGTCGACTTCTTCTACTACACGCCGGACGCCTGGAAGCTGATCCGCAACACGATCCTGCTCAACGTCTATGATCTGATCTTCCATTTCCCGCTGCCGATCCTGCTCGCGGTGCTGTTCCACGAGCTGCGCAGCGCCCGCTTCCGGCGCTTCATCCAGAGCATCAGCTACATGCCGCATTTCCTGTCCACCGTCGTCATCGCCGGCATCCTCGTCACGTTCCTGTCGCCGACGACCGGCATCGTGAACGCGCTGCTCGTGCAGCTGCTCGGCCTGGAGCCGATCGCCTTCCTCGGCATGCCGGAGTGGTTCCGGACCGTCTACGTCGGCTCGGAAATCTGGCAGAAGCTCGGCTGGGGCACGATCCTCTACATGGCGGCGATCGCCGGCATCGATCCTGCGCTCTACGAAGCGGCCCGGATCGACGGCGCGAGCCGCTTCCAGCAGATCCGCCACATCACGCTGCGCGGGATGGTGCCGATCATGATCGTGCTGTTCGTGCTCACGCTCGGCAACTTCATGGATGCGAGCTTCCAGAAGATCCTGCTGCTGTACAATTCGATGAACTACGAGACTTCCGACGTCATCAACACATTCGTCTACCGCCGCGGCATCCTCGATGCCGACTTCAGCTTCGCGACCGCTGTCGGGCTGTTCCAGTCGGCGATCGGCTTCGTGCTCGTCGTCGCGGCCAACCGCTTCGTGCGGAAGCATTCGGACACGAGTCTGTGGTAAGGAGGAGCAAGCTGCCGTGAAAATCAAGCAAAGCCTCGCCTCGCGGCTGTTCGACGCCTTCAACGTCGTCGTCATGCTGCTGCTGGCCGCCGTCATGCTCTATCCGATGCTCTACGTCTTCTCCGCCTCGATCTCGGACAACGCGCTCGTCGCCAGCGGCCAGGTGCTGCTCTGGCCGAGACGCATCACCTGGATCGCCTACGAGCAGCTCGTCGCCCGTTCGGAGCTGTGGACGAGCTATTGGAATACGATCCGCTACACGGCGGTCTTCGTCGTGCTCACGCTGCTGGCGACCGCCGCGATGGCGTACCCGCTGTCCAAGCGCTGGCTGCCGGGCCGCAGGACGATCCTGCTGCTGGCCGCCTTCACGCTGCTGTTCAGCGGCGGTATCATCCCGACCTTCCTCGTCGTCCAGAAGCTCGGCCTGCTCGACTCGATCTGGGCGATCGTGCTGCCGCCGCTCATCAGCACCTGGTATCTGTTCATCATGCGGACGTTTTTCGAAGCGATGCCGGAGGAGCTGGAGGACGCCGCGCGCATCGACGGCTGCGGTCCGCTGCAGGTGCTGCTGCGGATCGTCATGCCGCTCTCGATGCCGGTCATGGTGACGATCGGCCTGTTCAGCGCCGTCAACCAGTGGAATTCGTTCTTCGACGCGCTCATCTATCTGAACGACCGCGGACGCTATCCGCTGCAGCTCATGCTGCGCAACATCCTCATCGCCGGCGAGACCGTGCAGGGCGAGGGCGACCTGTCCCATCTGGAGACGACCAAGTACGCCATGATCATGCTGGCGACCGTGCCGATCCTGTGCGTCTATCCGTTCACGCAGAAGTATTTCGTGCAGGGCGCCATGATCGGCGGCATCAAAGGCTGAGCCTATTTCAAGAAGGGGGCAACCATTCATGAAGTCGAGTTCGACACGCATGGCGCTGCTGCTTGCCGCGGCGCTTGCCGCAAGCGCCTTGAGCGGCTGCAGCGGAGAGGGCGAGGAGAAGACGGACGGACCGATCTCCTACAGCTGGCTCGTCTACGACCGGCCGGAGGGCAAGGTGCGGTCCGACTGGGAGATTTTCAAGGAGATCGAGGCGAAGACGGGCGTGAAGCCCGAGTTCCAGATCGTCAGCCAGGAAGGGCTCGCCGAGAAGAAGCAGATCATGATCGCCACCAATACGGTGACCGACTTCATCCAGGTGACCAACCAGGAGGGCCGCGAGAACGGCCCGGAAAAGGTGTTCCTCAACCTCGCCGACTATCTCGACGAGGCGCCGAACCTGAAGGCGTTCTACGAGAAGTACCCCGAGGCGAAGGCGGTGGCGACCGGAGCGGACGGCGGCATCTACACGGTGCCGGTGCTGGAGGGCGACGCGGAGGGCAAGGGCTTCAACTTCATCTGGTATACGCGCAAGGACCTCATGGACAAGCACGGCCTTCAGGCGCCGGGCACGCTGGACGAGTTCTACGCGCTGCTGAAGTCGCTCAAGGAAAAGGAGCCGAACAGCTATCCGCTCATCACGAGCGCGATCACGGGCGACACCGGCCTGTATACGGTGTTCGGACGCATGTTCACCGGCATCGAGGGCTATTTCAACCTCGACCCCGAATCGGGCGACTACGCGTTCGCTCCGTATCGCGACGGCTACAAGGAGATGATCCGGTTCCTGAACAAGCTGTACGCCGAGAAGCTGCTCGATCCCGAGTATGCGATCCTGACGCCGGCGCAGTGGGAGGAGCGGCTGCTGCGGGGTCAATCCAGCGTCACGTATTTCTGGAAAGCCGACCGCGAGACGCTGATCGACAAAGGCAAGCAGGCCGGCACGGCCTCGTTCGAGCTCGGGGCGATGCCGATGTTCGCCGCGGACGGCGTCAAGCCGTACCAGTTCTCGCGTCCGGTCGTCGGCGCGGTCGGCCGGGCGATCTCCGCCAAGGTCAAGGACAAGGAGCGTGCGGTCAAGTTCCTCGACTATCTCGCCGGAGAAGAGGGGAGCGACTACCTGTCGCTCGGCATCGAGGGCAAGACGTATGAGCTGGCGGACGGAGCGCCGGTGTACAACAAGGACTTCGGCCCGTCGCCGTTCACGACGCTGCGCAAGGACTGGGGCGTCTGGTACGACATGATCACGCTCAACAACGCCAAGTCCCGCGCCGCGTGGGAGGCAGGCTTGAGCGACCAGGCCAAGGCGATCAACGAGTCGTACGCCTCGTTCATCGTGCCGGCGCCCAAGCAGATCGTCAAGACGCAGGAGGAGCTGGAGCTCGAGAAGTCCAAGCTGACGAACCTGACCAAGCATATCGATCAGAAGCTGACCGAGTTCATCACCGGCAAGACGCCGATGACCGACGAGGCGTTCGCCCAGTTCACGGACCAGCTCAAGAAGCTCGGCGCCGACGAGCTGCTCGCCATGTACCAGACCGCCTACGACCGCACCTACGGAGGAGGCTGAGCGATGGCCGCGAACGCAGCCTATCCGATCATCGACGCCGACATCCACAACGAGCAGGAGGACCGGGCGCTGCTGCCCTATCTGCCCGAGCCGTGGCGCTCGCGCGTGGCGGGCTCCGGCATCGGCTACGCGATGTCGGGCTACTGGTCGCCGGTCGGCGTCATGCGCAAGGACGCGCTGCCGCCGAACGGCGCGCGCGCCGGCTCCGTGCCTGAGCTGATCGTCGAGCAGCTGATCGAGCCTTTTCAGGTCGAGGCGGCCGTCCTCACCGGCGTCGTCTACAACATCTCGACGACCCATGATCCCGATTATGCCGCCGCCATTTGCAGCGCGTACAACGATTATGTCGCGCACGAGTGGCTCGGCAAGCATCCGAGCTTCAAGGCGGCGATCGCCGTCTCGACGCTCGATCCGGAGCTGGCCGCGCGCGAGATCGACCGTCTCGCCGGCCATCCCGGCTTCGTCGAGGTCATCATCTCCAGCGCCGCGAGATTTCCGCTCGGCCAGCGCTATTACCACCCGATCTACGCGGCCTGCGAGCGGGCGGGACTGCCGCTGGCCGTCCATCCGGGCGCGGAGGGCGGGGGACTGTCGACGGCTCCGACGGCGGCCGGCTATCCGAGCCGCTATCTCGAGTGGCATACGAATCTGTCGCAGATGTTCATGGCCCATCTCGTCAGCTTCGTCTGCGAGGGCGTCTTCGTCAAGTTTCCGAGCCTGAAGCTCGTGCTCGTCGAAGGCGGCGTCGCCTGGCTCGCTCCGCTGCTGTGGCGGCTCGACAAGAACTACAAGGCGCTCCGCTCGACGGTGCCTTGGCTGACGCGCCTGCCGAGCGAGTACGTCCGCGACCACTGCTATCTGACGACGCAGCCGATCGAGGAGCCGGACAACCCGCAGCATCTGGCCGATCTGTTCAACATGATGGATGCCGAGAACATGCTGCTCTACTCCAGCGACTATCCGCATTGGGACTTCGACGCGCCGGACAAGATCCTGCGCAAGCTGAAGCCCGAGGCGAGGCGCAAGGTGTTCTACGACAACGCGCGCCAGCTGTACCGGCTTGGATGACCGGCGAGGGAGGAGGGAAGCCAATGACCGTGCATGTCGTCCTCCGCGAGGAGGAGCTGGCCGTCGGCGAAGCCCGGCTCGTCGCGGTCGGCGAGCGGGAGCTCGTCGTCTACCGGCTGCAGGACGGCTTTTATGCGCTGAACAACTACTGCCCGCATCAAGGCGCGCCGATGCTTGCCGGCCGCGTGGGCGGCACGAACGCTCCGTCGGACGTGTACTGCTACCGCTATGACCGCGACGGCGAGATCGTCCGCTGTCCTTGGCATGGCTGGGAGTTCGACATCAAGTCCGGCCGCTCGCTGTTCAGCGAGCGCGTCCGGGTGAAGTCGTACCCCGTCGTCGTCGAGGACGGGAAGGTCGGGATCCGGATCCAGATGTAGCTTGGATGCACAGCTGGAGCGGAAAATCATTGAAGGCTTCGGAATATCGCGGCTCGCTGCCGCCGCAAAGCCCCCCCGGATGATCCCGAGGAGGGCTTTTCGCTTTGGCGGTCGGACTCATGCCGCTTCCCGGCTTCTCTTCTTGGCCGCGAGCAGCTGGGACTTCAGCTCCGGGAGCCGCAGCAGCACGATGCCGGCCAGGACGATCAAGGAGCCTGCGGCGGTGAAGCCGCTCAGCCGCTCGCCGTACAGCGCGGCTCCGAGCCCGAGCGCCAGCGCCGGCGAGATGTAGAGCCAGGTGGACGGGAAAAAGGCGTTCGTCGCGCGGATCAGCCAAGCGAACAGGCTGTGGCCGAGCATCGAGCCGATGACGATCAGATAAAGCAGCGAGGCAAGCGCCGGCAGCGGCTCGACGGCGGACGGATCGATCCGCTCCGTGAGCAGGGACAGCAGCGCCATGCCGGCGCCGCCGGCCAGCATCTGGCCACCATTGAGCGCGATCGGAGACAGAGCCGGCTCCTTCGTCAGCAGCCGGCGCTGCAGCAGGCTGCCGGAGGCATACCCGATCTGTCCGAGCAGCACGAGCGCGGCCGAGAGCAGCCAGAGCCGGTCCGGATGGACCGCCGCCAAGCTCGGCAGCAGCAGGACGACGACGCCGGCGAAGCTGACGAGCGCGCCGCGCCGCTCCAGCTTCGTCGAGCGCTTTTTCCAGAAGACGGACTGCAGCAGGAGGACCGCGATCGGCGCGGTGGCCGACAGGACGGCGGCCGTGCCGGAGTCGAGATGCTGCTCCGCCCAGTAGAGCGTCGCGAACGTGACGAACGTGCTGCCGCAGCCGATAAGCCAGGTTTCCTTGCGCGCGAGCAGGCCGAAGGAAGGCTTGCCGCGCAGGCGCAGCCCGAGCAGCAGCAGCGCGCCGGCGGCGAAAAACCGGAGGCTGGCCGACAAAAGCGGCGGCAGTCCGGCATCCACGCCGAGCTTGATGACGAGAAAGGTCGTGCCGAAGATGGCGCACATGAGAGAGTAGAGCAGAACGACCATGAGGAAAAGCCTCCTTTTGGCCACCATCATACGATTGACAAACCGACCAGATGGAGCAATAGTAGAACAGATGAAGGCGGAGATCGGGAGGGATGGCGGATGCGTCCTGCGTGGACGGCCGATGGAATCGGCTCCAAAGGAAAGAGAGTGGAGGAGGCGCTGCGCAGCGGGCTCCGTCATGGCCGCTGGGCGGCGGGAGAAAAGATTCCGTCGGTGAGGGCGATGGCGGAGGAGCTCGGCGTGCATCGCTTGACCGTGCTCAAAGGCTACCGGCTGCTGGAGGAGGAGGGACTGCTCGAAGCGAGCTATCGGAGCGGCTATTACGTCCGCGCGGAAGTGCCTGCCGGCGAGGCGGCGGGCAGCGGCGTCCGCTGGAGCTATGGCGCGGGAACGGCCTACGGAGCCGAGAGCCGGCTGTCGGACATCCATCGGCGGGCGGTTCGCTACCGGATGTCCGAGGCGCTGCTCGATCCGACGCTGCTGCCGAACCGTTTCCTCGCCCGGCACGCTCAGGAGGTCATCGCGAGCCAGCCGCTGCTGCTCAGCACGTACTCCACGGTCATGGGTGACGGGGAGCTGAGGGAGGCGATGGCGGGCTATATGCAGGACCGGCGGCTGGAGCTGTCGGCCGAGGAGCTGATGGTGACGACCGGCGCCCAGCAAGGGATGGATCTGGCCTTCCGGGCGCTTTTGCAGCCGGGCGACAAAGCCTTGATCGAGCGGCCGACCTACAGTCCGGCCATCGACATGCTGCGCCAGCTCGGCGTCCGCATGCTGCCGGTCGAGATCCGTCCGGACGGCTATGACCTAGATAGGGTCGAAAAGCTTATGGCCGCGGAGCGGCCCAAGCTGTTCTACCTCAACCCGACGTATCACAATCCGACGGGCTACACCGTGCCGGTCCGGCAGCGCAAGGCGCTGCTCGAGCTGGCCGAGCGCTACCGCTGCATCCTCATCGAGGACGAGGCCTACTCGGACCTTTATTTCCACGAGCCGCCGCCTGCGCCGTTGTTCGCTTACGATACCGAAGGCTGGGTCGTCTATTTGCGCTCCTACAGCAAATACATCGCGCCCGGGCTGCGGATCGCCTTTCTCGCGGCGAGGCCGCCGCTCCTGGCGGCGATCCGTCCGCTCAAGGCGCTGGCGGACGGCGGCACGCCGCTGCTCGGGCAGAAGCTGTTCCAGTCGTTCTTCTTTTCGCACCGGATGCAGGAGCATCTGGCCAAGCTGCGCGTCGCCGTCTCGATGCGCAAGGAAGCGATGGAGCAGGCGCTGTCCGCATCCGGCTGGAGCTGGGAAAGTCCCGCCGGCGGACTCAATCTGTGGGTGCGGCTGCCGGAGGGCATGCAGGCCTCGCGGCTGCTGGAGCGCAGCCTGGAGCTGTCCGCCGCCTTCGTCCCGGGACCGATCTGCGATCCGCTGGACGCGATGCAGGACCGGATCCGGCTCAGCTACTCGCTGCTCGACGAGCGCCGGCTGGCCGAAGGACTCGCCCGAGTCCTCGAGGCGGCGGAGGGGATGGGATAGGCAGATGGCCTCTCTCCCGATGCGGCGAGATCCAGCCGTTCTATACCTCGTACGGCTTCGCCCGCCACGAGGGGATGACCGGCATGTTCGGCGTCATGCGGCACGGAAAGCTGGGCTAGCCGGTCTCGCCGCCGCCATGCCCTCGAGCGAAACCGCTGGTTTCGGCCTTGGCCGATCGCAGCGGTTTTTTGGCATTCCCTCTCCTCCATAACGTTAATAAAAATATAAATTGTATTCGAGATATTGAACATTTTTAAAGAATAGGGTTAAATGAAAGGGTGACTCATTCATGAAGTTGTTAACTAATTAATAACGGTATTTATATGAAGACGAGGTGAAGCGGTTATGACGACAAAAAACAAAGCTTCGATGATCGTGGACAAGGATTTTCGAGTCGGCGAGGTGGACAAGCGCATTTACGGCTCCTTTATCGAGCATCTGGGACGGGCCGTATACGGCGGCATCTATGAGCCGGATCATCCGGGGGCGGATGAGCAGGGCTTCCGCAGCGACGTGCTGGAGCTGGTCAAAGGGCTGGACGTGCCGATCGTCCGTTATCCGGGCGGCAACTTCGTCTCCGGCTACAACTGGGAGGACGGAGTCGGGCCGAAGGAGCTGCGTCCGCGCAAGCTGGATCTCGCCTGGCGCACGGTCGAGCCGAACTGGGTCGGCTTGAACGAATTCATGGACTGGTGCAAAAAAGCCAACACCGAGGCAATGATGGCGGTGAACCTCGGCACGCGCGGTCCCGACGAGGCGCGGAACCTGCTCGAGTACGCCAACCATCCGGCCGGCTCCTATTGGAGCGACCTGCGCGCGAGCCACGGCTATGCCAAGCCGCATGCGATCAAGACCTGGTGCCTCGGCAACGAGATGGACGGCCCGTGGCAGATGGGCAGCAAGACGGCCTACGAATACGGCCGCATCGCCAATGAAGCGGCGAAGGTGATGCGCTGGACGGACCCGACGATCGAGCTCGTCGCCTGCGGCAGCTCGAGCATCCAGATGGCGACCTATCCGGAATGGGAAGCGACCGTGCTGGAGCAGGCCTACGAGAACGTCGACTATCTCTCGCTTCACCAATACTACGGCAATCGGGACGGCGACACCGCCAACTTCCTCGCCCAGTCGGTCGGCATGGACAGCTTCATCCATACGGTCATCTCGGTATGCGACTACATCCAGGCCAAAAAGCGCGGCAAGAAGAAGATCCACCTGTCGTTCGACGAATGGAACGTCTGGTTCCACTCCAACGAGCAGGACAGCAAGCTGGAGCCATGGACGATCGCGCCTCCGCAGCTGGAGGACATCTACAACCATGAAGACGCCCTGCTCGTCGGCTGCATGCTGATCAGCCTGCTGAAGCGCGCGGACCGGGTGAAGATGGCCTGCATGGCGCAGCTCGTCAACGTCATCGCGCCGATCATGACGGAGAACGGCGGCGCGGCGTGGAAGCAGACGATCTATTATCCGTACATGCATGCGAGCGTGTTCGGACGCGGCACCGTGCTCGTGCCGCTGGTGAAGTCGCCGAAGTACGACTCCAAGGACTTCACGGACGTCCCTTACCTCGAATCGGTCGCTGTCTACAACGAGCAGCTCGGCGAGGTGACGGTGTTTGCCGTCAACCGCCATCTGGACGAGGAGCTGCCGTTCGAGATCGACCTGCGCAGCTTCGAGCAGAGCCGGGTCATCGAGCATATCGTGCTGGAAAGCGACGATCTGAAAGCGGTGAATACGGCGAAGGAGCCGAACCGCGTCAAGCCGCATGTCGGCGGCAATGCCGCCCAGATGGACGCAGGCAAGATCGAAGCGACGCTGCCGAAGGCGTCCTGGAACGTCATCCGCGTCAAGATCGGATAAGCAAAAGAAAAGGCAAAGCCCGCCGAGCTGCATGCATGCAGACCGGCGGTTTTTTTGTCTTTCATTCGTCCATCGTCTGCGCCGCCCGCTGCGGCTGGCGATGCGATTTTTTTGCGACTGCGCCGGAGCGGATGCCACTCTTTTGCCGGACTTGCACTTTTTGGGAAAGCTGGGCCGGCGTCGCGAGCACCGCGCTTCGTCCTTCTTCAAAAATGTCTCATTGCCGGAAAATCGAGCGCCTCTGCATAATAGGGCCAGCGCTCTCGAGGCGAGCATGCGATCATAGCGAAGAAGGAGGTGGGAGAAACGATGAAGCAGGCCACAGAACGAGGGAAGCCGCCTCAAGCGGCTGGAGAGGCGGCCTATCGGCCGTCCCTTGCCATCCGGCTGCGGCGGGACAAGTGGCTTTACTTGTTGCTGCTTCCGGGCTTGCTGTATTTTGCTCTCTTCAAATATGTGCCGATGTGGGGCATCCTGCTTGCTTTCAAGAACTACCAGCCGTTCACCGGCTTTTGGAAAAGCGAGTGGGTCGGACTGGAGCATTTCCGCCTGTTCTTCGCCAATCCGGAGTTTTTCCTGCTGTTGCAGAACACGCTCATCCTATCCTTTCTGAATCTGGTCTTCTTTTTCCCCGCTCCGATCGTGCTGGCGCTGCTGCTGAACGAAGTCCGGCGGGCTCTGTTCAAAAGAGTCGTCCAGACGATGATCTACATCCCGCATTTCATCTCCATGGTCATCGTCGCGAGCCTGACCTACGTCTTCCTGACGACAGAAGGAGGGCCCGTCAATGAGCTGCTGCTCCAGCATACGGGCGAGAAGATCGCCTTTTTGTCCGATCCGGACTGGTTCCGGCCGATCATCCTGCTGCAGACGATATGGAAGGAATGCGGCTGGGGAACGATCATCTTTCTGGCAGCGCTTTCTGCTGTCGATGTCGAGCAGTACGAGGCGGCGACGATCGACGGAGCGAACCGCTGGAAGCAGATCTGGCACATCACGCTGCCTGCGATCCGCAGCACGATCGTCATCCTGCTCATCCTGCGAATGGGCAGCGTGCTCGACAACGGCTTCGAGCAGATCTATCTGATGCTGAATCCGCTCAACCGCTCGGCCGCGGAAGTGTTCGACACCTACGTCTATGCGATGGGCATCACGCAAGGCGCGTTCAGCTACAGCACGGCGGTCGGCCTGTTCAAGTCCGTCGTCGGCATCATCCTCGTGCTGGGGACGAACTGGCTGGCCAAAAAATTCGGCGAGTCCGGCCTATATTGATTCGAAAGGAGATCGGAAACCATGTCCAAACGCAACCGCAGCATCGCCGGGACGATCTTCGACGCGGCAAACATCATCTTCCTGACCGCATGCGCCTTGGCGGCCGTGCTGCCCTTCGTGTACGTCGTCGCCGGCTCGTTTGCCTCGGACGCGGAGCTGACGAGCCGAGCGGTCTTCTTCATTCCGGAATCGCTCACGCTCGATGCCTACAAGTTCATCTTCTCGACGGACACGATCATGCAGAGCATCGGCGTATCGGTCTACGTCACCGTCATCGGCACGGCAGTCAATCTGTTCTTCACCGTGACGATGGCCTACGCCCTCGCCCGCAGAGGATTGTGGGGGAGGAATTTCGTGCTGAACCTCGTCATCTTTTCGATGCTGTTCGGCGGCGGCATGATTCCGACTTACCTCGTCGTTCGGGAGCTGCATCTGCTTGATTCCCTCTGGTCGCTCATGCTGCCTGGCGCGATCAGCGCGTTCAACCTGATCATCGTCAAAAATTTCTTCCAGGAAATCCCGAAAGAGATCGAGGATGCAGGCCGCATCGACGGCTGCACGGAGCTCGGCCTGCTCGGCCGCATCGTCTTGCCCTTGTCGATGCCGGTGCTCGCCACCTTCACGCTGTTTTATGCCGTCGGCCATTGGAACGACTTTTTCGCGGCGCTGCTCTACATCAACGATCCGCAAAAATGGCCGCTGCAGGTCATGCTGCGCCAGATCGTCCTCTTATCTCAGGCTGCTGCCGGAGACATGAACTCGATGGATCCGAGCTTCGTCGCTCCGCCGGACCAGTCGATCAAGATGGCCGTCATCGTCGTCGGTACGATTCCGATCCTATGCGTCTACCCGTTCCTGCAAAAGCACTTCGCCAAAGGCGTCCTGCTCGGTTCCGTCAAAGGCTGAGCCATTTCCGTTCCAGGAGGAGATCACAATGAAAAAATCGACGCTCGCCGGTTCCGCTTCCCGGCTCGTGCTGCTCAGTTCCGTTTTCGCCGCCGCTATGGCAGGCTGCGCGTCCGACAGCAGCGGCAACGAGCCTGCCGCTTCCGCTCCGCCTGCCGCCAGCGGCTCTCCGAACGCATCGCCGACCGCGGACAAGCCGCTGGCGCTGAGCATCATGCTGCCGATTTTCAAGACGAATTTTCCGAAGGACGATAGCCCGGTCGCGGCCGAGCTGGAGAAGCGGACGAACACCGACATCCACTTCCAATGGGTGCCGAACGCCTCGTACGGCGACAAGTTCAACATTACGCTCGCCTCGGGCAACTTGCCGAGCATCCTCTACGTGCCCGATGTGAAAGGCCCGAGCTTCGTCAACGCCGTCAAAGCGGGCGCGTTCTGGGACGTGACCGACAAGCTGAAAAAGTATCCGAATCTGAGCCAATCCGATCCGGTCATCCTCAAAAACGCCTCGATCGACGGCCGCAATTACGGCGTGTACCGAGGCCGCGAGATCGGCCGCAACGGCGTCTACTACCGCCAGGACTGGCTGGAAAGCGTCGGGCTGAAGCAGCCGACGACGATCGATGAGTTCTACGAAATGCTGAAAGCGTTTACCGAAAAAGATCCGGACGGCAACGGCAAGCACGATACGTACGGCCTCGTCATGGTGAAATGGGCGCCGGCGTGGGGGGCGGGCTTCGATCAGATCAAGCTCTGGTTCGGCGCGCCGAACAACTGGGGGACTAAGGACGGCCAGCTGACGCCGGACTTCATGTACGACGAATACTTCGAAGCGCTCAAGTTCATGAAAAAGCTGTACGACGAGAAGCTCGTCAACCAGGACTTTGCCGTCATGGACTCTGCGAAGTGGACCGATCCGATCGTCAATGGCCAGGCCGGCGTGATCATCGACGTCGTGGACGGGGCTGCCCGCGCCGACCTGCGGATTCATGACGCGCTCGCCGCAGCCGGCAAGGAGGACAAACGAGAGCATTACATGGATGTGTTCGGCGCGGTCAAAAGCCCCGACGGCTCGATCCGCACGCTGCCGACGGCCGGGTTCTCAGGCATGCTGGCGATACCGAAGTCGAGCGTAAAAACGGAGGAGGAGGTCGACAAGGTGCTGGCCTTCCTGGATGCGCTGAACGAGCCGGAAAACCTGACGCTCGTCGGATCCGGTCTCGAAGGCGTGCATTATACAAAATCGGAGGACAATACGATCCAGCCGTCCGACGACAGCGCGCTGCTGGAGTCCGAGGTCGAGGGACTCAACCAGATGGCGCCGTTCACGCCTGCGACCAACCTCGGACTGGACGTAAAGCAGACGCCGCTGCGCAAGAAACAGGCCGAGGTGATGGCGAAAAATCGGGAGACGATCGTTGCCGACCCGTCCGCTCCGTTCATCTCCGCCGTATACTCCCAGAAGGGCCAGCAGCTCGGCAACATCATCAATGACGCGCGCATCAAGTTCATCGTCGGCCAGATCGACGAGAAGGGCTGGAAAGAGGCCATCGAGCTGTGGAAAAAATCCGGCGGCGACGACTATGTGAAAGAGATCAACGATCTCTACGCTGCTGCAAATTAAAGCGAAAGCGACACCGGGCCGTCTGCATCGAGAACACGATGTAGACGGCTTTTTAACGGAAAAAGTCGGTTTTCAAACTGGTTCATCCAGGCCGTTCCGGTTATGCTGGATGCATCTTCTGGCCGGGCGTTTTTGAATCCGCTTACAAAAAAGTAGGGGGCGAAAGAGTGCAGGGGAGAACGATTGCCGCTCGTCTAACGCGAGGCGCAGGCAGCTATTATCGGAAAAGCCTGATTCTGCTTCTCGTCGTCGCAAGCATACCCGGCATCATCACGAGCGTATTGGTGTATGCGATGGCGGGAGGGAATCTCGAGAAGGAGCTGCTCCAGCAGCATGTCGGCCAGATCGAGCAGCGGGCGCGCACGATGGACGCGCAGCTTGCGAATCTGGAAATGATGCTGTCGCACTGGGCATTCGACACCCGGTTCGACTATTCGCTGCAGGATCATGACTTCGTCCGCGACTTCATCCGGACCCGCGACTTGACGAGCACGCTGCTCGTCATGCAAGGCTCGAACGCCATGATCGGCAGCGTCAGCCTCTACTTGCAGGGCGAGCAGCCGATCTTGTTCGATCCGGAGTATTCCTCGCTGCAGGATGAACGTGTGATTGGCCTTTACGACAGCTTGCTGGCAAACGGGAACAAGACGACGTACTGGACGCAGCTCGCCTTTGATCCGGCCAAGCCTCAGCAGCGGGAGCTGGCCTTCGTCCATCCAATTCCCGGAAGCAGCCTGAAGCCGTTCGGCGCGCTCGTCGCCCGGCTGGACCGCGAGCAGGTGGCGGAAGCGCTGCTGGCGCTCGCTCCCTATGATGACGGCGACAACTTCCTGGTCGGCGCGGACGGCAGCCTGTTCGTCTCCGCTCACGGCCATGCCGCGGACTCGCCGTTCATTGCGGGGCTGAGGGCTCGGATCTCGACGGATGACGGAGGGACAGGCTCTTTTCTTTTGGATTGGGACGGCAGGACGTACGCGGTTACATCCGGACAGTTTGGACGCATCATGGACCCGTGGATGTATGTATCCGCCTCGCCGATCACGACGATCACTGCTCCGGTCGTATTCGTCTCCAGAATCATCCTCGGCGTCAGCGTCAGTGCGCTGCTGCTCGGACTGCTGCTCGCCTGGCTCGCTTCCGGCCGGATCTATTCGCCGATCAAGCGGCTGATGGGCAGCCTCATTCCGCATGGCGGACAAGGAGAGGCGAGGGAGGACGAGTTCACGCTGATCGAAAGGCATTGGCGCGACCTGAGCCGCGAAAGCCGCGAGCTGAACGCCAGGCTGACCGAGCAATTGCCCTACGTCAAGGAGAGCTTCCTGCATCAGCTGCTGCAAGGCTATCTTTACGCCTACTCGGAAGAGGATCTGCTCTCGCGCCTGGAACGGTACAAATGGGACGTCCGCAACAGGCAGTTCATCGTGCTGTACGTGCAGCTGAGCGGCATCGCCAGCTTGGAGGGCAAGTTCAAGCAAGGGGACGAAGGGCTGGTGACATTCGCCTCGGTCAACATCATCGACGAGACGGCCGCGCGGTACTTCGAGCAGTACAACGCGATCAACTTCCATGATCTCGGCTCGGGGCTGCTGCTGATCCTGCCCGAGGGGGGATCGTTCGCAGCGAAGATCCGATCGTTCTGCGAAGAATTGATGCAGTCCGTCAACCGCCTGCTCCATCTGAACGTGACGGTCGCGATCAGCCGCTCCATGATGCGGGCGAGCGACGTTCCGCGCGCCTTCGAAGCGGTGAAGCAAGCGGCCAGCTTCCGCAACTTCGACGATGCGAACCAGGTCATCGACATGGAGCAGTCGGACTGGGAGGGCTCGCCGGCGCCGACCTATCCGTTCGCGCTGGAGCGCGAGCTGCTGCAGGCGCTGCGCGCCGGGCAGGCGGCGGACGCCAAGACGCTGCTGGGCGAGTTCCAGCAATCGCTTTCGGTGGCGGGAGCGAAGGCGATCGACGTCCACCAAGGCATGCTGCAGCTGCTCGGCTCGGTCCAGCACGCGATTCTCGCTTCCGGCATCCAGCCGAGCCGGTTGTACAAGGGCGCCAATCTGTACGAGCAGCTGTCGCAGATCAAGGAGCCCGAGCATGCCTGCGAATGGTTTTCGGCCAAAGTGTTCGAGCCGTACCTCCGAGAGATGGAAACCCGTTCGAATGGCCAGACGAGACGCCTGATCGAGCAGGCGGTGCTTTTCCTGCAGCGGAATTACATGCGCGACATTTCGCTCGATCATTGCGCCGACCATATCGGCACCAATCCATTTTTCCTCAGCAAATCGTTCAAGCAGGTGACCGGCGTCAATTTCATCGATTACTTGACCGGGCTGCGGGTCGACAAGGCGAAGGAGCTGCTGCGCGAGTCCGAGCTGAAAATTCAGGACATCGCCGAGCAGGTCGGCTATCAGCACAGCTATTTCAACCGCATCTTCAAAAAGCTGGAGGGCATGACGCCAACTCGCTACCGCATGATGAGCCGGCCGGAGTGACGCGTCCCCTGGCAGGCAAGGCGAAGCCGATCGGCGAGGCCGGCCGGCAAAAAAGTGCTAGCCCGGACCGGACGGTGCAAGGAGCCTGCGCGCCTCCTGCAAGATTGTCCGATTGCCGGGAAAGCAGGCGCCGATATAATGAAATCGTCTGCATACTATCTCGGCAGGAGATGAGGCTATGAGCGGTACGACGACGGTACGTTTACGCTGGCTGAAGGAAGCGCCTGTTTTGCCCGCAGGAGTCGCATGGGGAATGCCGTGGAAGGAAGGGGAGCTGGGGCGCGGCGAGGAGCTGGCGCTGGAGGCGGAGGACGGCAGCGCTCCGCCAGCGCTGCAAAGCTGGCCGGCCGCCTACTGGCCGGACGGCAGCGTCAAATGGACGGCGCATGCGGCGGCCTTTCCCGCCGATGCGGCGGCCGAATATTCCGTTCGGCGCGGATCGGCGCGGACGATGGCCGCTGCTCCGGCGCTGAGCGTGACGGAGACGGAGGAGCATGTCGATGTCGATACGGGCGTCATTTCGTTTCGGGTTCCGAAGACAGGAAGCGCAATCATTGACGGCATCTTTCGGAATGGCGTGCCGATCGGCGGAAGGGCTGAGCTGATCG
Source organism: Paenibacillus sp. B01 (assembly GCF_009649995.1). Lineage (NCBI taxonomy): Bacteria > Bacillati > Bacillota > Bacilli > Caryophanales > Paenibacillaceae > Paenibacillus > Paenibacillus sp. B01. Next base: position 2,679,757 of record NZ_CP045802.1, read on the forward strand.
CCATGCGGGAAACGAGGAGCGAGCTGTCCGGAAGCAGGACGTATCGGCAAGAACGCTTTCGGTCGCGGATCGCCAGGGTGGAGCTGGAGCAGCAAGGGCCGGCGCGGGCCGTCCTGAAGCTGTCCGGTCGGCATCGGGCCGACGACGGGCCGGCCGGGCCGGCCAGCACGGGCGAGTGGCTGCCGTTCTCGCTGCGGCTGTACGCCTACGCGGGGCTCGAGACGATCCGGATCGTGCACACGTTCTTTTACGACGGCAATCCGAGCCAGGACTTCGTCAAAGGGCTCGGAATCCGCTTCTCCGTGCCGATGCGCGGGCCTCACTACAACCGCCATGTCCGCTTCGCCGGAGACAGCGGATTCTGGAGCGAAGCCGCCAAGACGCTGCATACGCGCCGTACGAAAGGCCGTTATTTGGAGCTGTTCGAGCGGCAGCTGAGAGGGGAATGGCTGCTCGAGGAGCAAGTGAACGACGGTTATTTTCTCGGGCTGCTCGAGGAATCCGCCTCCTGGGACAGCTTCAAGCTGACGCAGCACTCGGCCGACAGCTATCGGATGCTCAAGCGCACCAAGCCGGGCTGCAGCTGGGTCAAGGCGGCGGAAGGACGCCGCGCTCGCGGCGTCGTCTACGCAGGCAGCCGAGGCGGCGGCCTGGCGGCAACGATGCGCGACTTCTGGCGCAAGCATCCTTCCGCCCTCGAAGTCGAGGGGATGCTCGGCGCGGAGGCGGCGCTGACCGCCTGGTTCTGGTCTCCGGACGCCCCTGCCATGGACATGCGCCATTACGACACCGAGACGCATGTCGAGTCTTCCTACGAAGGCGCCGAGGAAATGCGGGCGACGCCCTACGGCGTCGCCAATACGAACGAGCTGACGCTGTGGGGCTGCGCGTCCACGCCGACGCCCGAGCGGCTCGAGCGGCTGGCGGAACACAACGAGTCGCCGCCGCAGCTGGCATGCGAGCCGGAGCATTTCCACCGTCAAGGCGCGTTCGGCATCTGGAGCCTGCCCGACCGCGGCACGGAGGCCAAAGCGCATCTGGAGCGGCAGCTGGACGGCATCATCGCGTTTTATCAGCGGGAAATCGAGCAGCGGCGCTGGTACGGCTTCTGGGACTACGGCGACTTCATGCACAGCTACGATTCCGCCCGCCATGTATGGAACTACGACCTCGGCGGCTGCGCCTGGCAGAATACGGAGCTCGTGCCGAACATGTGGCTATGGCTCATGTTCCTGCGCTCGGGCCGGGAGGACATCTTCCGCCTGGCGGAGGCGATGACGCGCCATACGAGCGAGGTGGACGTCTATCACTTTGGCGAATACGCCGGACTCGGATCGCGCCACAATGTCGTCCATTGGGGCTGCGGCTGCAAGGAGGCTCGCATCAGCATGGCCGGCCTGCATCGCTATTATTACTATCTGACCGCCGACGAGCGGATCGGCGACATGATGGAGGAAGTGAAGGATGCCGATTACACCACCGTCTCGCTCGACCCGATGAGAGCGTATTTTCCGAAAGACGAGCATCCGACGCATGCCCGCGTCGGGCCGGACTGGGCGGCGTTCAGCTCGAACTGGATGACCCGCTGGGAGCGCTTCGAGGACGCGGCTTATCGAGACAAGCTGCTGACGGGCATCGCATGCATCAAGCAGGCGAGCTTCGGCCTCATCTCCGGCCCGACGTACGGCTACGACCCGCAGACGGGCCGGCTGACGCCGATGGGAGACGACAATTGGGGGCGCCATCTGGCGGTGTGCATGGGCGGACCGCAAGTGTGGATGGAGCTGGCCGGCATGCTGAAGGACCCGCAGTGGAACGAGATGATGGCCGACTTCGGCTTGTTCTATCATCTGCCGCAGGAGGAGAAGGATGACATCACCGGCGGGAAGATCAGCGCGAGCAGCTTCGGGCATCCCGTTCTGACGCTTGCCCTCGTCGCTTACGGAGCTTCGTACAGGCAAGAGGAGCGGACGGCCCGGCTGGCCTGGTCGTTCCTCATGGAGCATCCGTTTGCGACCGTCGATCTGGTCAACGACGCGCAGACTGTCTCTTATGTCCGCGAGCTGCGAGAGATCGGCTGGATGAATACGAACGAGGCTTCGCAGTGGTCGCTCAATGCGATCATTTGCCTGGAGCTGCTCGGCGATGCGCTGCCCGAGCGGCCGGCGATTCCGGGCAGCGGCGCGATTATGTTAAAGGAGAGTGGCCGATGAAACGCAGCAGACAGGAAGGCGCGGCGCGCTTGGCCGAGCTAGACATCAGCCCGGCAGGCCCGAGATGCAAGATGCTGCTCGGGGACCTGGACGCCGACGGCCGGATGGAGCTCGTGCTCGTGCAGCCCGACAACCGGCAGGATGTCCGTCATATTCCGCATCAAGTGCAATGCGTGACGGCCTTCGACCTGGACGGAAACCGGCTTTGGCAAGCCGGCAAACCGGATCCTCGAGCGGGAAGCCAGGGCTCCGACTATCCGGCCCAGGTGTATGATTGGGACGGCGACGGGCGGCTGGAGGTGCTCTGCGTCATGAACGATCGCATTGTCGTGCTGGACGGCGCGACGGGAGCGCAGAAAGCGTCTCATGAGCTGCCGTCTCCCCATGCGCATGACTGCCTGATCATCGCCAATCTGAGCGGAGGCCCGCGCGCTTCGGACCTCATCCTGAAAGACCGCTACCATAAGCTGTGGGCGATGGACAACCGATTCAACCTGCTTTGGACGTACGAGGGCAATCCGGGCCATTTTCCATGGGCTGGCGATCTGGATGGAGACGGCTTCGACGAAATCATGGCGGGATACGATCTGCTCGATCATACAGGCCGGAGGAGATGGAGCTGCAGCGGCCTCGAGGATCATGCCGACTGCATCTGGTTCGGCGATGTCGACGGAGACGGAATTCCGGAGGTTGTCGTCGGAGGCAGCGTGACGGTCATGTACAGCCGCGACGGACAGGAGCTATGGCGGCATGCGGACTCGATCGAGTCCCAGCATATCGCGCTCGGAAAGTTCCGCCCGGAGCTTCCCGGGCTGCAGATCGCGGGACTGGACCGGCTCGTCCGGGAAGACGACGGCAAGGGGCTGAAAGGAAAGGATGCGCTGTTCCTGCTCGATTCTAGCGGCGCCCAGCTGTGGAAGGAGGACCGTCGGACCGACGGCTGGCTGACGATCGCGGAAACGCTGCAGCATTGGGAGCCGGATTCGCGGCAGGACTACATCCTTGCCTATCGGCGCGGTGGAGGCGTATGGCCATCCCTCTACGACGGCCATATGAACGTAGTGGCGGAATTTCCGGCGGAAGGGTATGCCGTGCATGGCGATCTCGCCGGCACAGGTACGGAGCAGGTCATCGTTTACAACGATGAGAGAGCGGCGATCTTCGGCAGCGCCGCGATCGATCTGACGGCCAGGCGCCCGGGGCATGCGCTGCCCCAGCCCAAGCGCCTGTACCGCTCGACGCTTTATCCAGGCGGCGAGTGGCCAGGCTGAGCTTGGCATGCTTCAGCCGACTTGTCGAGGCCCGACAAAAACAACCAAGCACGGCTGCTCCGGCAGCCGTGCCTGGTTGTTTTTCGTTCGCGAGGGAATAGGGCCGCTTATCGACGGCTGCCCTGCAGCAGCTCCCAGCGATAGACGTATTCGAACAGGAATTCGAACGACTCGAGATGGCGCTTCGCCTCGAAGGCGTCCTTGCCCCAGGCGTAGATGCCGTGCTTGCGCAGCAGCACGCCCGGCAGGCGAGGCTGGAGCGCGTCGGTAATTTCCGGCACGATGCGCGGGATGTCGGCGTAGTTCGGTACGATCGGAATCTCGATCTGCGCTTCTTCCTCCCAAATGCCGAGCCCCTTGATGAGCTCGACGCCGGCGACCGGCACGGAGCGCCGCTCCCAGAACCACTCGGAGACGACGTTGCTGAAGACGGAATGGATATGGAAGATGGCGCCGGCTCCGGTCAGACGGTAGATCTCGCAGTGGATCAGCGTCTCGGCGGACGGCTTCAGCGCCGTCGGCTCGCTCGGCTTGCCGTTCTGGTCGACGAGCAGGAAGTCCTCCGCGGTGCGCTTCGACTTGTCCTTGCCGCTCGCCGTGACGGCGAACTGGAAGCGGCCCGGGTTGAAGTCTCCGACGCGCACCGACAGATTGCCGCTCGTGCCGGCGAACCAGCCGCGCGAGGCGAACAGCTCCTTGACCTCGGCCAGCTCGGCGTAGGCGCGCTGCTTGTCCTCCAGCTTCGCGAGATGCTCTTGAAAATCGCTCATGATTGACGCGTCCTTTCTTGATGGGCTGGGCGGCGCTCCTGCAGGCCGCGCACGACGTCATGGAACGTCGCGAACTCCTCATGCGGCAGGCCGAGCTCGCGGCACTTGGCCGTCAGCTGGGCGCGCGAGAAGACGAGATCGGCGAGCTTCGCGCCCTCGAAGTCGGTGACGCTGTCGCCGATCAGGATACGCTCGTAGCGCTCCGCCGGGAACCGGCGCATGACCGCCGTCTTGCACATGCCGCAGCTGCCGTTCGGACAGCCGTCGTCGCATGGATGCGGCCAGACGATCTCGATGCGCTCGCCCGAGAAGTCGGCCCCGTTGCAATAGATGTGGTCATGCGGGATGCCGAACGGCTCCAGCAGCGGGTAGACGAAGAAATCGATGCCGCCGCTCGTGACGTAGAAGTCGATGTCCTGCTCCCGGCAATAGGCGAGCAGCTCGCGGAAGCCGTCTCGGATGACGGCATTGGCGATCGAATAACGGACGACCTCGTCCTTCAGCGAGGCCGGCAGGAGGCGGAACAGCGAGCCGACGCCCTCCTGGACGGAGATGCGCTGGTCGACCGTGTCCTGCACGAGCTGCCGCCAGCCGTCCGGATCGAACTGCTTGATGATCGCGACGATATTGTCGTTCTCGGTGATCGTGCCGTCGAAGTCGCAGAACAGCACTTGTTTTTTCGGTTCCATGCTCATCGCTCTAAGCCTTCTTTCTCGGTTGCGGTTGCGAAATTCGCGGGGCGGATGCCGCGAAGCCTCAGGCCTCGCGCACTCCCCAGGCGTCGACGGCGGCGCGCAGCGCCTCGCGTCCCGGCTCCTGCGCCGCCTGCTGCAGCGGAATGCCCGCCATCGCGGCGTCGATCGCCTGGCGGAACGCTTGTCCGCCGGCGGCGGCGCCGCCCGGATGGCCGTGCACGCCGCCGCCGGCATTGACGACCGACTCGATGCCGAAGTCGCGCAGCAGCAGCGGCACGAGGCCGGGGTGGATGCCGGCGGAGGGCACGGGGAAGCTCGTCCGCATCGGACGGGACGGATCGAGCAGCGCCGCGGTAATCGCGAGATTCTCTTCCTTGGGCATGACGACCGAGCCGTACGGCGAAGGGAAGAGCACGAGATCGGCGCCGGCGAGCCGCATCAGCTTGCCGAGCAGCAGCGGGGCGGCGATGCCGTAATGCGGCGACGGATAAAACGCGCCGGCCATCGCCGGATGGGCGGCGATCGGCACATTCACCGACGGATCGGCCGCGAGCTCATGCAGCGCGTCGTAGCCGTAGGCGAGCGCGTTGAACAGCAGCGCGTTGGCGCCCTCGGCGATCGCGCGGCGGGCCTGGTCATGCAGCCGCGACGTCGGACCGGTCAGGTTGACGGCGTAGAGCAGCTTCTGGCCGGTCTGCTGCGACGCCCGCCGGGCAGCCTCCATGCAGACGGCGACGCGGCGGTCGATGCCGATCTCGTCGTTCTCGAACAGGATTTCGTCGTCCTTGATCAGATCGACGCCGCCGAGAGCCTGCTGGTAGAACTGCTCCTCGAGCCCGCTCAGATCGTGGCCGATGACGGACTTGAAGATGCTCATCAGCAGCGGGCGGCCGTGGACGCCGAGCTGCTCGCGCACGCCGGCGATGCCGAATTTTGGACCGGCGAAGGCGCTCTGGAAGCCGTCGGACACGTCGAGATCGAGCAGCTTGACCCGTCCGTCCATCGACAGCTTGCCGAAGACGGTGACGAGCAGGGCAGGGATGTCGCGGCTGAAGTTGAGGTCGGGATAGGCGATGCGGATGTCGGCATGCCGGCTGCCCGGCGTGCCGTCTCCCGCATGCTCCTCGACGGAGACGACGCGGCCGAGATGCTTTTCCATCTCGGCCTTGCGCAGCTCCGGCAGATCGGTCCAGCTGCCGACCGTCAGGCCGACGGCGATGGACTGGGCTTTCTTGGCGAAGTCGGCCTTGTCGTCATGGACGCGGTACGTCGCGACGCACATGCCGGATCGGTTCGTCGATTCAGTCACCGAGTACGCTCCTTTCCAGATCGCGTCCGATTTCGGAGGCGCGCTGGGACGATTTTTTCATCCCTTGGCGGAAATGCAGGCCGACTCCGTGCTCCTCCATGAGCGCGATCGCCGCCTGGGTCGTGCCGCCCGGGCTCGTCACCTGGCGGCGCAGCTCGGCCGGCTGCTCGCCGGTGATCCGCATCATCTCCGCGGCGCCGAGCATCGTCTGCACGGTCAGCTCGCGCGCGAGTGCGCTGTCCAGCCCCAGCTCGACGCCGGCCTGAATCATCGATTCCATGATGTAGTACAGATACGCCGGGCCGCTGCCGGATACGCCGGTCACCGCTTCGAGCAGCGGCTCCTCGACCGTGACCGTCATGCCGACGGAGCGGAACAGCTGCTCGCCGATGCGGCGCTGCTCGTCGCTGACCTCGCTGGAAAAGCTGAGGCCGGTCGCGCCGAGGCCGATCGAGCTCGACGTATTGGGCATCGTGCGCACGACCGCGAGCGGCTGGCCGAGCAGCGCCTGGATCGTGCGGATCGACAGCCCGGCGATCATCGAGACGATCAGCTGCCCCGGCCGCAGCGTGGCGGCGACGGAGCGGAGCGCCTCCTCGGCGTCCTTGGGCTTCATGCTCAAAATCACGACATCGGCTTCGGCCAGCAAGCGGTCCTTGTCCTCCGGCGTCTCGGCGGTCGTCACGCCGTACAGGGAGCGCAGGTCGGCGAGCCGCTGGCCGCCGCTGCGGTTGAACATGCCGATCTGCTCGGGCGGGCACAGCTTGCGGCCGGTCATGCCGCGGGCGACGGCTTCGGCCATCGAGCCGGCGCCGTAGAAGCAGAAGCGCAGCTGCTGCAGCTGCGTATCGGGAGCGGCCGGCGAAGCGCCGGCCGCGGATTGCGTCGTCATATCGGTTCAGTTGCCTCCTTGAATGGGGGAATCAGCCTCGTACCTGGCCGGTTCCGCGGATGCGGTACTTGGTGGATGTCAGCGCCGGCAGCCCCATCGGGCCGCGCACATGGAGCTTTTGCGTGCTGATGCCGATCTCTGCGCCATAGCCGAATTCGAACCCGTCCGTGAAGCGGGTCGAGGCGTTGTGGTAGACGGCCGCCGCATCGACGCGGTCGAGGAACTCGCCCGCGGCCTCGGCGCTCTCGGTTACGATGCACTCCGAGTGGCGCGTGCCGAAGCGCTCGATATGCTCCAGCGCCTCCTCGAGGCTGTCGACGATCCGGATGTTGAGCACGTAGTCGTTGTACTCCGTGGCGTAGTCCGCGTCCGTCGCCGGACGCGCCGCGCCGCTGCCGAGCAGGGCAAGCGCGTCCGGCGAGCCCTTCAGCTCGACGCCGGCTTCCTTCATCGCCTCGGCGATGCGGGCGAGCCCGCGCTCGGCGAAGCGGCGATGCAGCAGCAGCGTCTCCATCGAATTGCATACCGACGGCCGCTGGGCTTTGGCGTTGACCGCGATGGACACCGCCATGTCCGCGTCCGCATCCTCATGCACATAAGTATGGCAGATTCCGGCGCCGGTCTCAATGACGGGCACGGTCGCGTTTTCGACGACATTGCGGATGAGCGCCGCTCCGCCGCGCGGGATGATGACGTCGAGCAGCCCGCTCAGCTTGAGCATCGCGTCGGCGGAGGCGCGGGTCGGATCCTCGATCAGCTGCAGCGCTTCGGGCGGGATGGCCGAGCCGGCGAGCGCGGAGCGCAGAATCTCCGCCGTCTTGAGGTTCGTCTGCAGCGCGGCGCTGCCGCCGCGCAGGACGACGGCGTTGCCGGTCTTGAGCGAGAGCGCCGCCGCGTCGACGGTCACGTTCGGGCGCGCCTCGTAGATCATGCCGATGACGCCGAGCGGCACCGTGACCTGCTCGATCGAAAGGCCGTTCGGCCGCTCGATCGCCTGCACGGTCCGTCCGACCGGGTCGGGCAGGCCGATCACCTGGCGCACGCCCTCGGCGATCGCCTCGATCCGCTCCGGCGTCAGCTTCAGCCGGTCAAGCAGGGAGGGGGCGGTGCCGTTCTCCTCGCCTGTTTTCAGATCGATCGCATTTGCGGCGATCAGCTCGGCGGAGCGCTCCAGCAGCGCGTCCGCCATGCGCGCGAGCGCCTCGTCCTTCTGCGCCGTCGTCAGCACGGCGAGCCGCGATGCGGCCTTGCGCGCGGCGGCCGCCTTGCGGCGGGCTTCCTCCTGAGCGGCGGACAAGCTGGCTTGCATGCTCATGTCGTTTCCTCCTTGTCGGGCCGGAGCCCGTTTTGAATGTTTTTCGAATGTGGACGCTGCCGTCAGGCGAGCGTGATCCATTCGTCGCGGTGGATGACCTCGATGCGGGCGATGTCGATGCGCCGGCGCACCTCGTCCGAGCCGAGACCGGCCGCCGCCCGCAGCTGCCAGCAGTCGTAGTTGACGATGCCGCGGCCGATCAGGCGGCCTTCCGCATCCGTCACCTCGACGACGTCGCCGGGATGGAAGTCGCCGCTCATGGCAGTGACGCCTGCGGGCAGCAGGCTCTTGCCGCCGCTGACGAGGGCGCGCTCCGCGCCGGCATCGACGGCGATGCGGCCGCTCGGCATCGAGTGGAAGCCGAGCCACTGCTTCTTGACCGGCAGATGATGCTCCCGCGATTCGAAATAGGTGCCTTTGCCGCTGCCGGATGCGGCGAGCAGCAGCTCGCCCGGCTCCAGCACGCGGCCGATGAACGCCGGCACGCCGCCGCGCATCGCGATGCGCGCGGCCTCGATCTTGGAGCGCATGCCGCCGGTGCCGACGCTTGAGCCGGCTCCGCCGGCAAGTCCCATCAGCTCGCCGGTGATCGTCTCGACGCGCTCGATCTTGCGCGCCGACGGATCGTGGCGGGGATCGGCCGTATAGAGGCCGTCCGTGTCGGTGACGATGATCAGCTGCCGCGCGCCGACCAGATTGGCGACGAGCGCGGACAGCATGTCGTTGTCGCCGAACTTCAGCTCGTCGGTGGACACCGTGTCGTTTTCGTTGATGATCGGAATGACGCCCTGCCGCAGCAGCTCGTCGATCGTCATCATCGCGTTGCGCCCTCGGCCGCGGGCCGTGAAGTCCGGCCGCGTCAGCAGCAGCTGCGCGCAGCGGACGCCCTCGGCCGCGAGCGCCTCCTGGTAGGCCTGCATGAGCAGCGCCTGGCCGACGGCGGCCGCGGCCTGCTTTTCATGCAGCAGCTTCGGCCGCGCGGCGTAGCCGATCGCCCGGAATCCTGCGGCGACGGCGCCGGAGGTGACGAGCAGCACCTCGCGGCCCTGCCGGTGGAGGGCGGCCAGCTCTCCGGCGTAAAAGGCCAGCTTTTCCTTGTTCAATCCGCCTTCGGGACTCGTCAGCGAGCTGCTCCCGATCTTGACGACGCGTCTGTCAGCGCTCATCGTGCTGCTCCTCTCTTGCTCGGCAAAAATGGCGTGGACGCGGCGGAAACAAAAAAAGCTTTCGTCCTCTAAAGGACGAAAGCTGCTGCTTCCGCGGTACCACCTTAAACTTGGACGGCAAAGCCGTCCCGCTCGGTGCCCTTGTAACAGAGGGCGCTGTCCGGCTCCTCGCCGGGCGCTCCGGGACGGGTGCAGAAGGCTGGCGCCGCAGTCTCTCCCAGCCGATGGAGACCGCTCTCTGAGGCGCAGCGGGATTCTGTCGTTTCCCTTCACAGCGTCTAACGTGTTGAATTGAACCCAGCATACCATGACGCCCGGGCACTGTAAAGCCGTAAAGGACCGCGAGCGGGGAGGCGGGGCTCCGCCTCCCCGGCACTCGGCCGCCCGCAGACGAACAGGCCGAGCCTGCCGATGCGGGCGGGACAGCCGGGCGGGCCGGAAGCGGCCTTAGCCGAACAGGCCGAGCCTGCCGATGCGGGCGGCCGCCTCGCGCAGCCGATCCTCGTCCGTCAGCAGGCCGAGCCGCACGTAGCCTTCGCCGTGCCGGCCGAAGCCGACGCCGGGCGCGACGACGACGTCGGCCTGCTCGAGCGCGATGTCGGCGAACTGCTCCGACGTCATGCCCTTCGGCACCGGCAGCCAGCAGAAGAACGAGCCGCCGGGCCGCTCCGCCTGCCAGCCGATGCGCTCCAGCTCGCCGAACAGCGCCTCGCGCCGCGACTCGTACTTGGCGCCGAGCTCGCGCACCGACTGCTGGGAGCCGGTCAGCGCCGCCGCCGCCGCTTCCTGGATGCCGCCGAACAGGCTGCAGTAATAGTGGTCCTGGATCAGGTTGATGAGCTCGACGGTGCGCGCGTTGCCGAGCGCGAAGCCGACGCGCCAGCCGGCCATGTTGTACGTCTTGGACAGCGTGTAGAACTCGACGCCGACCTCCTTGGCGCCGGGCGTCTCGAGGAAGCTGATCGGCCGCCGGCCGTCGAAGCCGAGCGCGCCGTAGGCAAAGTCGCTGGCGGCGACGATGCCGTTCGCCGCGGCGAACTCGACCGTCTCGCGGTAGAACTCCGGCGTCGCGACCGCTCCGGTCGGGTTGTTCGGATAGTTGAAGAACATCAGCTTGGCGTCCCGGCGGTCGTCCGCGCCGATGCGGCTGTAGTCCGGCAGGAAGCCGTTCTCCTCGCGCAGCGGCATGAACGACATGCGCGCGCCCGACAGCGCGACGCCGGACCAGTAGTCCGGGTAGCCCGGATCGGGCACGAGGCACAGGTCGCCGGGATCGAGCAGGCACTGGCTGATCTCGATCAGGCCCGTCTTGCCGCCGAACAGGATCGCGACCTCGGTCTCGGGATCGAGCTCGACGCCGTAATCCTCCTTGTACCGCAGCGCGACCGCTTCCTTCAGGAACGGAAAGCCGCGGAACGGCGGGTAGCGGTGGTAGCGCGGATCGGCGGACGCCTGCTGCATCTTCTCCACGATATGGGCGGGCGTCGGCGTATCCGGGTTGCCCTGGCCGAGATTGATTACATCCCGGCCGAGCGCGGCGCGGGCGTTCGCCTTGCCGACCAGCTTGGCGAAAAACTGCTCGGGCAGCCCTTGCAAGCGGCGGGCGGGCACGATGCCGGGCGCCGCCGCGCCGAAGCGGCTTTTGCTCATCTTGTCATCACTCCATCATCATCCTTGGCCGGACCGCTGCGGCTCGCGCGCTCGCTTCCGGCTTGCTGCACCCATGGTAGCAGAGGAGGGACGGACTGTCGAGCGGAGCGGTCAGGGCTCGAAGCCGATCCGCTCGAAGAACGGCCGCAGATCGGGGCGGGCGGTCAGCAGGTACGGCTTCTTGCGCTCGTCGAACACGAGCAGCTCCGGCTCGCGCTCGGGGCAATAGAACAGGAACACGTCCTCGGCGGTCAGGCGCAGGCTGCCGACCTTCACCGAGGCGGGCTTCCGCAGCGGGATGCGGAACACATAGCCGCAGTCATCGTCCGGGGACAGATTGGGCGACAGCCCTTCGGCCGCGTCCAGCCAGGCGCGGGCGATCTGCTGGTACGCGTCCTCATTCGGAAACGACTGCACGACCTTGCCGGCGCGGACGTCGAACACCTGGACGGGACGGTCGGGCTTGCTCGGCGCCGGAGCCGCAGCCGCGGCAGCCTGCGGCAGCAGGCTCGCGAGCAGCAGGAGGACAAGCGCAGCGGCGGCCAGCCGCATGCGCGCGGCGCGCGATCGAGAGGGAAGGAATCGCATGGGCAAAACATCTCCTTTCGTGCTGCCTCGGGCAGCCGGAACTTCGCTATTAAGCTGTCCATCTTGACAGCGCCCTATGAGGCGGCAAGAATAGTAGCATCTAGACAAGCATTCCAAGGCGGATGCGCGGAAAGGGGTTGGAGGCATGAGCGGAACCAGAGGCAAGCTGCGCGTGTCGGCGCTGCAGCTTCATATAGACGCAGGAGAGCCGGAGCTGAACTTCGGCCGGGTGCAGGCCAGGCTGCAGGAGGCGGCCGCGGCGGCGGACAAGCCCGACGTGATCGTGCTGCCGGAGATGTGGAATACCGGCTACGCGCTCGAACGCATCGGCGAGCTGGCCGACGAGGAAGGGGCGCGGACGCGCGGCATGCTCTCGGCGTTCAGCCGGGGGGCGGGCGTGCATGTCGTAGGCGGCTCGATCGCGGAAAAGAGGGCGCAGGAGGTGTACAACGCCGCCTACGCCTATAATCGGGAGGGAGAGCTGGCCGGACAGTACGAGAAGATCCATCTGTTCCGGCTGATGGACGAGGAGAAGCATCTGGCGGCCGGCTCGCGCCTCGGCCTGTTCCCGCTCGAAGGAGCGGACGCGGCGATGATGATCTGCTACGACATCCGCTTTCCGGAGCTCGCCCGCTCGCTCGCGCTGGCCGGGGCCAAGGCTCTGTTCGTGCCGGCGGAATGGCCGAAGCCGCGCCTGCATCACTGGCGCTCGCTGCTGATCGCGCGCGCGATCGAGAACCAGATGTACGTCATCGCCTGCAACCGCACGGGCATGAGCGGATCGACGGAATTTTTCGGCCACTCGATGATCATCGACCCGTGGGGCGAAGTGATCGCCGAGGCGGGCGAGGAGGAGACGATCCTCAGCGCCGACATCGATCTGTCGCTGGTCGACGAGGTGCGCTCGCGCATTCCCGTCTTCGAGGACCGCAGGCCGCAGCTGTACCGGCTGTAGGGCGCGGCCGCAGCGGCCGGGCTCTAGTCCTGCCCGCCGTAGTGGCGGCTTACGGAAGCCTTCATCGTCTCGATGAAGGCTTCCGCCGCTTTGGACAGGTAGCGGCCCTTGCGGCTGGCGATGACGAGCGTGCGCGACGGCTTGCCGGCGAGCGGAATGAACGACGGCGTGAACTCCGTATGGCGTCCCTGCGCGATCATCTGCGGGATGAAGGCGACGCCCATGCCGGCGGCGACGAGCGACTGCACCGTCTCGATGTTGCTGCTCTCGAACACGATGCGCGGCTGGAAGCCGGCGCCCGCGCACAGGTCGAGGGCGATCTTGCGGAAGCCCTGGCCTTTCTTGAGCACGATGAACGGCTCCTCGCGCAGCGTCTCCAGCTCGATCGGCTCGGTCCGGCCGGCGAGCGGATGGCTCGGCGGCACGGCGAGCGTGATCTCCTCGCGGATGAGCGGCTCGTAGACGAGCGTCGAGTCGATGAGCGGCAGCGTCAGCAGGCTGATGTCGGTCTGCCCGCTGGCGGCGAGCTGCTCGAGCTTGGCCGTCGTATCCTCGACGAGCACGAGCTCGATGTCGGGGAAGCGCTGGCCGAATTCCGGCAGCACGATCGGCAGGATGTGGGAGCCGGTGATCGGCAGGCTGCCGATGACGAGGCGGCCTCTTTTCATCTGGGCCATGTCCTCCATCTCGGTCTTGAGCTGCTCGATGCGGTCGAGGATGTCCTGGGCCTTGTCCACGAACACCTCCCCCGCATGGGTGAGCTCGACGGAGTTGGTCGTGCGGCGGACGAGCAGCACGCCGATCTCCTTCTCCAGCTTGGACAGCTGCTGGCTGAGCGACGGCTGGGCGATATGGAGCTTCTCGGCGGCGCGCGAGAAGTTCAGCTCCTTGGCGATCTGGATGACGTAATGCAGCTGGCGTAGTTCCATCGTTCGACTCCTTCGGCGCCTCGGCGCGGCCGGGCGATTTATAACAGACTCCTATAATGATTATAGATATTATATCTTGGAACAATCAACTGCCGGCGTGTATGCTGGAGGCAGATCAACAAACGGCACCGATACTCATACGGGGTGATAACTTATGAAAAAGCGCACGATGTTCGAAAAAATCTGGGACAATCACGTCATCCACGCGGAAGAGGGCAAGCCGAGCATCCTCTACATCGACCTGCATCTCGTCCACGAGGTCACGTCGCCGCAGGCGTTCGAGGGACTGCGCCTCTCCGGCCGCCAGGTCCGCCGCCCGGACCGCACGTTCGCGACGATGGACCACAACGTTCCGACCAAGGACCGCTTCAACATTAAGGACCCGATCTCCAAGCAGCAGGTCGACACGCTCACGCAGAACTGCGCCGACTTCGGCGTCAAGCTGTTCGATCTCAACAACATCGACCAGGGCGTCGTGCACGTCATGGGGCCTGAGATCGGCCTCACCTGGCCGGGCAAGACGATCGTCTGCGGCGACAGCCACACGAGCACGCACGGCGCGTTCGGCGCGCTGGCGTTCGGCATCGGCACGAGCGAGGTGGAGCATGTGCTCGCCACCCAGTGCCTGCAGCAGTCCAAGCCGCGGACGATGGCGATCCGCTTCAAGGGCAGCCGCAAGCCCGGCGTCACCGCCAAGGACATGATCCTCGGCCTGATCGCCAAGTACGGCACCGACTTCGCCACCGGCTACGTGCTGGAATACACGGGCGAGTCGATCGCGTCGCTCACGATGGAGGAGCGCATGACCGTCTGCAACATGAGCATCGAGGGCGGCGCGCGCGCCGGCCTGATCGCTCCGGACGAGACGACGTTCGAGTACCTGCGCGGCCGCGAGTACGCGCCGCAGGGAGCCGACTTCGACGCCGCGATCGAGGCATGGCGCCAGCTGACGACCGATGAGGGTGCCGAGTACGACACCGTGCTGGAGTTCGACGTCGACAGCCTGATTCCGCAAGTAACCTGGGGCACGAGCCCCGGCATGGGCACCGACATTACGGCTGCCGTGCCGAACCCGTCCGACCTGCCGACGGAGAACGAGCGCAAGGCGGCCGAGAAGGCGCTGGAATACATGGATCTGAAGCCGGGCACGCCGATGGCCGAGATTCCGATCGACTACGTGTTCATCGGCTCCTGCACGAACGGCCGCATCGAGGACCTGCGCGCCGCCGCCGAGATCGCCCGCGGCTATAAGGTGAGTGACCGCGTCACCGCGATCGTCGTGCCGGGCTCCGGACGCGTCAAGATGCAGGCCGAGAAGGAAGGGCTCGACAAGGTGTTCGTCGAGGCTGGCTTCGAATGGCGCGAGGCGGGCTGCTCGATGTGCCTCGCGATGAACCCCGACGTGCTGCAGCCGGGCCAGCGCTGCGCCTCTACGTCCAACCGCAACTTCGAGGGACGTCAGGGCCGCGGCGGCCGCACGCATCTCGTCTCCCCGGCGATGGCCGCGGCGGCTGCGATCGAGGGCCGCTTCACGGACGTGCGCGACTGGAAGATCAAGCAAGCGGTAGCGAACTAATAAATACCAGCGGCTCAGGCCGTTTCATACAGAGGGGAGTTTCACCGATCATGGAACCATTCGTGAAGCATACGGGCATCGTCGCCCCCGTCGACCGGGTCAACGTCGATACGGACGCCATCATTCCCAAGCAGTTCCTCAAGCGCATCGAGCGCAGCGGCTTCGGCCAGTTCCTGTTCTTCGAGTGGCGCTTCGACGAAGAGGGCAACGTCAACCCGAACTTCGAGCCCAACAAGCCGCGCTATCAAGGCGCATCCGTGCTGATCTCGCGCGCCAACTTCGGCTGCGGCTCCTCCCGCGAGCACGCGCCGTGGGCGATTCTCGACTACGGCTACAAGGTCGTCATCGCGCCGTCGTACGCGGATATCTTCTACAACAACTGCTTCAAGAACGGCATCCTGCCGATCAAGCTGAGCGAGGAGCAGGTCGAGGACCTGTTCCAGCGCACCGCCGCGCATGAGGGCTACGAGCTGAGCGTCGATCTGGAAAACAAGCTGCTGACCGACGCGCACGGCCTGCGCATCGAGTTCGAGCTCGACGAGCATCGCCGCCAGTTCCTGCTTCAAGGGCTGGACGACATCGGCCTGACGCTGAAGCATGCGGATGAGATTTCCGCGTATGAGGAGCGTCGTCAGGGCGCTTTCGCGTAAAAAGTTTGCTTGCCCGTCTGCGGAGTCCGCAGGCGGGTTTTTATTTTTCGGCGTGGGGGAGAGGGCGGCCGTGAGCCGACAGATTAATGGACAAGAAGCCCGCTGCGCGAGCCGAGCCTTTCTCCGATTCCACTGGAAGCCGGATGCCCTGATTTTTTGACCTCCTAGGCGGAGGCCATCCGTCTTCCAAGAGGACCGCTGCCGCTTCTCCGAAAGGCATCGTCTCGCTTCGCTCTGCCGTGTCCATCAGCTTCGCCTCTCCCCCTTTTTTTGGGGGAGGGGCGCGTCTCCCGCATACTCGGGAGACGGCAGGGTTGAGCGCTCCCGTGTCGCTGGGAACGACAATCTTACGCACCGGGAGCTGATTGACCTGCACGCTCTGTAAAATCGGAACAGGAGCCTTACGCGCTCCTGGGAGACGATTACCATGCGCGCCACGCCGGTCTCACCGGGTTTGGACAGGTCCGCACCGCTCGCACGAAGCCAAGACATTAAGTCGAAAAAATCGAGTAAGCGGGTGGTTGGAGGCACGAAGCCGGGGCGTTAAGTCGAAAAAATCGAGTAAGCGGGTGGTTGGAGGCACGAAGCCGAGGCATTAAGTCGAAAAAATCGAGTTAGCGGGTGGTTGGAGGCACGAAGCCGAGGCATTAAGTCGAGAAAATCGAGTTACTCGTATGCGCGGGAGGCGGATCAGAGAGAGAACTGAGCGGAAAAACCGAGCAACTGGGGTCAGAAGAGGAGCGAACGGTCGGAGTTACGCGGAAAAACCGAGTAACTGGGGTTCGAAGAGGAACGGACGGTCGGAGTTACGCGGAAAAACCGAGTAACTGGGGTCCGAAGAGGAGCGAGCGGTCGGAGTTGCGCGGAAAAACCGAGTAACTGGGTCAGAAGAGGAGCGAACGGTCAGAGTTGTGCGGAAAAACCGAGTAACTGGGGTCAGAAGAGGAGCGAGCGGTCGGAGTTGCGCGGAAAAACCGAGTAACTGGGTCAGAAGAGGAGCGAACTGTTAGAGTTGTGCGGAAAAACCGAGCAACTCGATCTGCAGCCAGCGAAGCAAAGACGATTTGTCGCGGCGTCAGCATTCGTCGAGCGGTCATTTGCCGGAGCGGCGCGGCCTGCGAAGAGCCAACCTCGCCTATACGCAAAAAAGTTGCCACGGTTCCCTTTTTTTCGCAACTTTTCGGGACGCTTCGCGTCTAACCTTTTGCCTGACTTTGCCAACGTCCACTGCCGCCGGACAGGCAAGGCGGGTGAATCCGTTTTTCGAGGTGAATGATGAAAAAAGCAGTTCTGATGCTGGTGTTTCTCGTAGCAGCGTTAACCATGTTCGCTTCGGCCACTTCCGCGGCGAGCAAGGCTCCCAAGCTGTTCCTGAACGGCCTGGAGCTTCAGTCGGCATCGGCGCCCCGGATCGACCAGAGCACGACGTTCATTCCGATCCGCACGGTAGCCGAGGGGATGGGCTTTGACGTGACGTGGGACAAGGCGGCAAAAAAGGCAGTCATACATAACGGAGACAGCCTCATCGAGCTCATCGTCGGCAGCAAGTCCGCCGTCGTCAACGGCTCGAAGGTCGCTCTGCCGACGCCGGCGAAAATTGTCGGCAGCGGAGCGGCCAGCACGACGATGGTGCCGCTGCGCTTCGTGAGCGAGAACATGGGCTTGGAGGTGTACTACGACGCGCCTGCCAAGTCGGTGTATCTGTTCCAGCCGGCCGTGCAGGAGCCCGCAAACCCGGGCACGGACGGCAGCGGCGGCCAGCCCGGCACAGGCGGAACCGGCAGCCAGCCGGATCCCGGCCAGGGCGGCACGGAGCCGGGCGGCGGCAATGGCGGCGGCACGGTGCCTTCCGACGCGCAGGCGCTCGTCACCTCTATCCAGTACGACGGCATCGGCACGACGAGCATCGCCTACCAAGGCATCGCGACGGTAGGCGAGCCGCAGGTGCTGACCGGACCGGACCGGCTCGTGCTGGACATTCCGGCATCGGCGTTCGCGGACGCATTCGCCCCGGGCTTCACGGCGACGACGGCCAAGATGGGCGAGATCGTCACGGACAACCCTCTGGTGAGCAAAATTCGCTTCTCCCATTATTCGGACAAGCCTTCTACGGTCCGGATCGTATGGGATCTGACGGCGGCGGCGCAGTATACGCTCACCAAGTCCGAAGGCCTCGTGCAGCTGAGCGTCCTCGGCTCGACCGAGCCGGTGCCTCCGATTCCGACGACGCCGTCGGGCGACAAGATCTTCAAGGTCGTCATCGACGCCGGACACGGCGCCCACGATCCGGGGGCGATCGGCATCAGCGGCAAGACGGAGAAGGCGTACAACCTGGCCATCGCCCTCAAGGTGAACGAGCTGCTCAAGAAGGAGGCTCGCATCGAGCCGATCCTGACGCGCTCGGACGACACCTTCATCGCTCTGGAAGAGCGGGCTGCAATCGCCAACAGGCTGAAAGCGGACGTGTTCATCTCGATTCACGCGAACGCGCTCAAAGGCTCCTCGGCTTCGGGGACCGAAACCTTCTATAATCGGGCGGACAGCAAGACGCTCGCTGACATCATCCAGAAGCATCTGCTCGGCGCGACCGGACTTCCGGACCGCAAGGTGCAGACGGCGGGCTTTGTCGTCATCAAGCAAACGACGATGCCGGCGGTGCTGACGGAATCCGGCTTCCTCACGAACGCCAAGGACGAAGCGATCCTGTTCGACGAGAAGAAGCAGAACGAGATCGCGCAAGCGCTCGTGGCAGGAATCAAGGAATATTTGAAGCTGTAAGGAGGCGACAGAGCCATGAAGCAGCCTAGATTCAAGCTGGCGGCGCTGCTGGCCGCCGCCGCCGTTACGGCCGCGCTTGCAGGCTGCGGCGCCAAGGCGCCGGAGGGCGGGGCGGGAGCGTCCAGCCCATCGCCGTCCCCGTCTCCTGCCGCGACGGCGGCTCCTTCCTTGTCGCCGTCGCCGCAGACGGCCGAAGGCTCCGGCGACGGAGCTTCCGCCGGGAGCGGAGCGGAGGCGCAGCTGCAAAAGGCGACGATCCAGATTTATCAAACCGATTCGGAGCTGCTGGAGCTCAAGGCATTCGATGCGGAAATTTCCTACAAGAGCGATGCCGACAAGCTCGCTGCCGCGCTCGAGGCGCTGGCCGGAGCGGACCGCGACGGCTATTTGTCCTTATGGCAAGGAGTGGAGTTCCGTTCCGTGCAGCTCAAGGACGGGGCGGCGCAGGTCGACCTGACCTTGCCGGACGATGCGCGCTTGGGCGGGTCGGGCGAGCAGCTTGCCATCGACTCGCTGGCGCGCACGGCGTTTCAGTTTCCCGAAATCGAGTCGCTCGACGTGACGGTGGACGGCGAGGCGGTCGAGAGCCTGATGGGCCACGTCGAGCTGGAGCATCCGATCAAGCGCGCTTCGTACGAAGGCCGCCGATAACCAGATCTACTTCATTCCATTCATAGGGGAGAGCCGGAACAGATGCCATTAAGTACAAAAGCCTATCGTTTCGCCACGGGCATGATCGCCCTCTCCTTCCTGGCTGGAGGACCTGCCGCTGCTCATGCAGCGGCTTCTTCCGTGTCCGGGGGGACGACAGCGGCCGCAGCGGCCGGATCCTTCTTCGCCGACGTCAAAGCCGGACATTGGGCGGAGCGCAGCATCATGAAGCTGGCCCTGCAGGGCATCATCGTCGGCAACCAAGGGCAATTCCGCCCTTCGGCGTCGGTGAGCCGCCAGGAAGCCGTCGTCATGGCGCTCCGCTTCATGGGCAAGGAAAAGGAGATCGACGCCTCGCAGGCCGTCGTCTTCCCCGATACGTTCCAAGTGAACAACTACTACAAGCCGTACGTCGTGCTGGCGATGAAGCTGGGCCTGCTCAGCCAGGAAGAGGAGTTCAAGCTGGCCGAATCGCAGCCGAAGCAGGAATGGGGCGCTTCCGCCGCATCGCGCGAATGGATCACGAAGCTGATCGTGCGCGCCGCAGGCAAGCAGCAGCTCGCTCAGGAGCTGGCCTCCAAAAGCTCCGGCTTCCAGGACGCCGCCTCCATCGGCGCGGGTTATGCCGGGTATGTCAATGCAGGCGTCTCGCTCGGACTCGTCAAAGGCGTGACGGCGGAGAAGTTCGATCCGGTCTCCGCCGTCAACCGGGCTTCGGCGGCGACGCTGTTCAGCCGCGCGCAGACGCTCGCGCCGGTCTCTTACCCGGGCGAGACGGAGGGCGTGCTCACGGCGCTCAGCGGCACGACGGCTACCGTCTATACCGATGAAGGCTTCCGCACGTTCAACCTCGCCGCGGATGTCCGCTTCTACCGCTTCGACAGCGAGACGGCGCTGAAGTCCGGCTCCGAGCTGCAGCTGTACACGCATGTGCAGGTGCTCGGCGGAGGCACGGACGCGCTTTATGTGGAGCAGACCGACACGGAGCAGCAGGTGAAGTCGACCGAGGGCACGATCAAGCAGATCGCTCCCGGCCAGAATACGGTATGGCTCTGGGATGGGCAGAACATGATCGGCGTTTCCTACGACTCGTCGCTTGCGATCAAGTCGCAGGAGGGCGCGAAGCTGGAGCTCGCCGATCTCAAGACGGACAGCCAGGTCATCGTCAAGACGGATACGTTCCGCGACAAGCCGGGCGCGCTCGAGATCGTCGTCAAGTCGGCTCCGGTGACCAAGGAAGGCGCCGGCACCGTCGCCGCCTCGGCGAACGGCATGCTGACGGTCAAGACGGCGTCCGGCGCCGACGAGACGTGGCCGGCAGCGGCGGGACTCGTCGTGCTCGGCTGGGACGGCCGCGCGCTGGAGGGCGGCCTTGCCGGACTGAAGGCGGGCGATACGGTCAGCTATTCCGTCAAGGACAGCCAGGTCGTGTCGGTGAAGGTGACGGATACGACGGTGCGGAGCGCGAGCGGCACGTTCAGCGCCTATACGGGAGAGTACCTGATTTACGAGGTTGCCGGAAAAGCCCAGACGAGCAAGCTTGCGGACAACGTGACGTTGACGATACCCGGCATCGAGCAGCCGGTGCTCGGCGACCTGTACAAGGACGACCAGCTGGAGCTCGCGCTCGACGCCGCCGGCAAGATCACCTCGATCACGGTCAAGAACCGCTCGCTGACGACGCTGACCGGAGCCGAGGTGCTCAGCTACAGCGCCGAGCAGAAGGCTCTCACCGTCAAGGGCACGAACGGCAAGCTCGCGGCGCTCCAGGTGACCGACAAGACGCGGGTCGAGCTGAACGGCACGAACGTGCCGCTGTCGACGGCGGCGGGCATGCTGCGCCAGGGCCAGCGCGTGACGGTCGGCTATTCCGGCAGCGACGCCGTGCTGATCCGCTTCGTGTATCAATACACGGGCACGATCGGCTTGCTCAATACGGCGACCAAGACGCTGGCGCTGTCGCTTGACGACGGCACGTCGGCGACGCTGCCGTTCGATGCGCTCTCCGTCGATTGGTACGGCAAGAGCGGCGCGACGATTGCCGACGTCAAGGTCGGAATGCGCGTGACGGCCGGCCTCGATACGAATCAGGCCAAGGCGACGAGCCTGCGCGTCCATCAGGGCGTGCAGTACAAAATCTCGTCGGTCGATGCGGCCAACAAGATCCTCGGCCTGCAGCCGGCTTCCGGCAGCGGCATCGCCCTCAGCGCGGGCAGCCTGCCGCTGCGCGGCGACGACGGCGCGACCGTTCCGTTCGTCTCGCTTGCGGCGGGAGCTACGGTGAACGTCACTTATGCGGGTCAGACGCCATCGTCGCTGACGCTCGTGACGGTCCGCTACGGCGTCGTCACGCAGATCGGTGCCAGCTCTGTCACCGTGCAGGAGTACGGCGGCTCGGCGCGCACGATCGAGCTCGGCAGCGGCTACAGCATCGTCAAGAACGGAGCGGCGAGCGGCAGCGTGTCGACGCTGGCTGTCGGCGACCGCGTGGAGACGCGCAAAAACGCCGATGGAGCCGTCGTCATCGAAGCGAACGCCGGCGTCAAGAAGACGTTCTGGAAAATGGAGAACGGCCAGCTGCTCGTGAAGCGCAGCTCGCTTACCGACAACAGCTATCGCTTCACGCTCGCCGAAGGCGCGGCGGCCAGCTGGAACGGGCAAGCGATCGCGATCGCTTCGCTGACCGATGGCGATGCCGTCACGCTGTACGTGTTCGGAGGCAAGCTGCTGGAGGTCGTCAAAGGCTGAAAAACGAAGATTTTCGCAACAAAGCGCCGCGAGGCGCTTCTTTTTTTGCGCGGACAGCCTTTTTCGGTTGCGCCGGACGGGCAGATTCGGTACACTTTGAACGATAGTGCAACTAGGGAGAGAGCGTTCCAATGAAAGCTTCCGATAAAATCCGGTTCATTCTCGACACGATGGCCGAGCTGTTTCCGGACGCGCATTGCGAGCTGAACCACGGAAACGCGTTCGAGCTGACGATCGCGGTGCTGCTGTCCGCGCAGTGCACGGACGAGACGGTGAACCGCGTGACGGCGGATCTGTTCCGGAAGTACCGTTCGCCGGAGGATTACCTGCAGGTCGAGCTGGCCGAGCTCGAGCAGGACATCCGCCGCATCGGCCTGTTCCGCACGAAGGCCGCGAACATCCAGAAGCTGTGCCGGATCCTGCTGGATCGGCATGACGGCGACGTCCCGCGCACGCATGAGGAGCTGACGGAGCTGCCCGGCGTCGGGCGCAAGACGGCCAACGTCGTCGTCAGCAACGCGTTCGGCGTCCCGGCGATCGCGGTGGATACGCATGTGGAGCGGGTGTCCAAGCGGCTCGGGCTGGCGAAGCCGGACGATTCCGTGCTCGAGGTCGAAAAGAAGCTGATGCGCCGCGTTCCCCGGGATGAATGGACGCTGACCCATCATCGCTTCATCTTTTTCGGGCGCTACCACTGCAAGGCCCAGCAGCCCAAATGCGACGTCTGTCCGCTCATCGGGCTGTGCAAGGAAGGCCAGCGGCGCATGAAGGCGGTCCCCGCCGCCAAACCTAGATCCAAGAAGGGAGCCGCCGCCAGGCGCGAGGCTTCCAACCTTTAAGCGAAGGATGATGAACAATGAAATGCATCAGCGTATTCACGAATGACTTCGGTCTGTTCTCCGATATTTACGAGCAGGTGATGGAAGCTCCTCCGGGAGAAAACGAGGATCTCGTCGTCGAAGGCGTGACGGTAAGCGGCTCCGGCGATCTGCCGGCCCAATACCTGGAGCGCATGCGCCAGAAGCCGGAGGTCGTCGTCATGCGCGAGAAGCAGCGCGGCATCACGATCCTGCAGCACGGCAATGTGTTCGAGATCTGCATCCCGACGGATGAGGATGAGGAGGCGCCGGCCGTTTAAACCGGCGCCGGCGCCTGCCGCAGAGCAAGGCGATTCGATTGCAGCATCAGCCGTCCCTGCCGCCCGGGGACGGCTGTTTTGCGCTTTTTTGACCTTTTTGATCAGAGAGATCCGGCGGGCGAAGCGGAGAGGAGAATGGCGACATGGCTCAAGGGGAAACAGCAACGATGTCCAGCGGACAGGAGGAGGCGAAGCGGCTCGGCTATTCGGCGGAGCGGCTGGCCGTCCTGCTTGCCGAGCAAGGCGAGAAGGAGCTGGCGGGAAGAGCCCGCCAGCTGGAGGAGAAGCTGGAGGCCGGCCGGCTGTCGGTAGCGTTTTGCGGCCATTTC
Source organism: Paenibacillus sp. B01 (assembly GCF_009649995.1). NCBI lineage: Bacteria > Bacillati > Bacillota > Bacilli > Caryophanales > Paenibacillaceae > Paenibacillus > Paenibacillus sp. B01. The sequence continues at coordinate 2,703,380 of NZ_CP045802.1, forward strand.
TCGGCTGGCAAGTCGACGCTCGTCAATGCGCTGTGCGGCGTGCGGCTGCTGCCGTCGAGTCCGATTCCGACCAGCGCCAACGTCGTGACGATCGCGTCGGGGGAACCGGCGAGGGCGGTCATCCACGCGGTCGTGGACGGGGAAGAGCGGACGATCGAGGCCGATCCGCTGCGGCTGGAGGACTATTGCAAAAACGGAGAGGTTTTCCGCAGCGTCGACCTGACCTATCCGGCGAGCGGCTTCGGCTGGCAGACGACGCTGCTCGACACGCCGGGCATCGACTCGACGGACGACGCCCACCGGATGGCGACGGAGTCGGCGCTGCATCTGGCGGATGTCGTCTTTTACGTGATGGACTACAATCATGTCCAGTCGGAGATCAACTTCGAGTTCGCCAAAGGGCTCAAGGACTGGGGCAAGCCGCTCTATCTGATCGTCAACCAGATCGACAAGCATCGCGAGGAGGAGCTGCCGTTCGCGGAGTACAAGCGCAGCGTGGAGGAGGCGTTCCGCAGCTGGCATCTGGAGCCGGCCGGCACGCTCTACCTGTCCTTGCGCGAGCCGGAGCATCCGCAGAGCCAGTTCGAGGAGCTCAAGAAGCTGCTTGGCGAGCTGGAGGGGCTGCGCTCGGAGCTGGCCGTCGGGAGCGTGCACGCCTCGCTCCGCCATCTCGCCCGCAGCTGGCTGAAGCATCGCCTCGAAGCGGAGGAGCCACAGCGGGAGCGGCTGGAGCTCGAGGCCGGGCCGGAGGAGGAACGGGCCGGACTGCAGGCGGCGATGCGGGAGCTGGAGCAGGCCGCAGGCGGCGCCGAGTCCGGACCGCAGGCGCTGGAAGCGTCGCTGCAGGCGGAGATCGGCAAAATTCTCGACAACGCCAACCTGATGCCGGCCGCGACCCGGGACATCGCCGCGTCGTTTTTGGAGAGCCGCAAGCCGGGCTTCAAGACGGGCCTGCTGTTCGCCGCCTCCAAGACGGCGGCCGAGCAGGAGCGGCGCGCGGCGGCGTTCGAGGAGGAGCTCGGCCGGCAGGTGCAGGCGGAGGCCGCCTGGCATCTGGCCGACCTGCTGCGCAAGGCGGCGGACCGCGAGGGGCTGCAGGGGCCGGAGCGGCAGTCTTGGGAAAGCGGCCTCGAGGCGGCGCTCGCCTGGCGGCCGGACGCCGCCTGGCTGGCGGAGCGCGTCAGCAGCGGCGCGGTGTTCGGCGGCGAGTACACGATCGTGTACTGCCGCGACGCCGCCGCGCAGATCAAGGCGCAGCTGAAGCGCGGCGCCTTTGAGGCGGCGGCGGCGCTCGCGACGGCCGCGCGGCCGCGCTATGCCGCTGCCGCCGCAGCGGCGCGCGCCGAGCTGGCCGCGCTCGGCGGCCAAGCCGCGGCGCTCGCGGGCCTCGCCGCGCTCGGCGAGGCGGCCGCGCAGCGCGAGGCGCGCGCGCTGGCGCTGCTGCCGGCGGAGCCGGCGCGCCCGGCGCTGCCGGCGCCGCAAGCGCGCGCCGCCGCAGCCGCCGGCGCGGCCGGTAGCGCTCCGGCAGCGCCGGAGCCGGCGCTCGCCGGCGAAGCCGCGCCTGCGCCGGCCGCCGCAGGCTCGCGCCGCGCTGGCACTGCCGCCGGCGAAGCCGCCGCAGGCGCGCTCGCGCCGCAGCGCGCGGCCGCCGCGCGCCTGCGCGCCGCGGCGGAGCTGCTCGCGCCGGAGCCGGCGCTGGCCGCTGCGGCCGCGGCGATGCGCGCCCGCGCCGAGCGCCTCGGCGCGAGCCGCTTCACGATCGCGCTGTTCGGCGCGTTCAGCGCGGGCAAGTCGTCGCTCGCCAACGCGCTCATCGGCGAGCGGGCGCTGCCCGTGTCGCCGAATCCGACAACGGCGGCGATCAACCGCATCCTTGCACCGACGGAGGAGCAGCCTCACGGCACGGCCCGCGTCAGCATGAAAGCCCGCGAGGCGATGCTGGACGATCTGCGCTTTTCGCTGTCGCTGCTCGGCGAGGACGCCTCCGGCGCCGCCGAGGCGGAGCTGCTGAAGCGGATCGCCGCGCTGCGTCCGGACGGCATCCATGCCGCCGGGCGGCCGCATTACAGCTTCCTCAAGGCGGCGGCGGCCGGCTGGAGCGAGCTGTCGCCGCAGCTCGGCGAGGTGCTGCGCGTCGGCGAGGAGGACTACCGCCGTTACGTCGCGGAGGAAAGCCGCTCCTGCTTCGTGCGCGAGATCGAGCTGTTCTACAGCTCGCCGCTGACCGACCAGGGCATCGTGCTCGTCGATACGCCTGGCGCGGATTCGGTGAACGCCCGCCATACCGGAGTCGCCTTCAACTACATCAAGAACGCCGACGCGATCCTGTTCGTCACCTATTACAACCATGCGTTCTCGCAGGCGGACCGGCAATTCCTCATGCAGCTGGGGCGGGTGAAGGACCAGTTCGAGCTCGACAAGATGTTCTTCCTCGTCAATGCCGCCGACCTGGCGGCCTCACCGGAGGAGCTGGGAGACGTGCTGAAGCATGTCGAATCGAATCTGCTGCAGCACGGCATCCGCTTCCCGCGGCTGTTCCCGGTATCGAGCCTGCTCGGGCTGAAAGGGAAGCACGGCGACGAGGCGGCGCTCGCGGCGTCGGGCATCCCGGCGTTCGAGCAAAGCTTCCTCGACTTCACGCGCGGCGAGCTCGGCCGGCTGGCCGTGCAGGCGGCGGACGGCGAGCTCGAGCGTGCCGCGCATACGATCCGCGGCTGGATCGAAGCGGCCGAAGGCGACGCTGATACGCGGCGGCATGAGCGCGCCCGTCTCGAGGGGCTGCGCGCCGCCGGGGCGGACGCCGCTGCCGTCATCGCCGAGGCGCCGCCTGCCGCCGAGCTGGAGAAGGAGCTGCAGGAGCTGTTCCACTACATCCAGCAGCGGATCCGCTACGGCTTCGGCGACTTCTTCAACTATGCCTTCAACCCGTCGAGCCTGCAGGACGACGGGCGCGACCTGCGGCGGGCCGTCTGGACGTCATGGCTCGAGCTGCAGCGGCTGCTTCAGCTGGAGCTGAGCCAGGAGCTGCTGGCGACGACGCTGCGGCTCGAAACGGCCTCCGGCGCGCTTATCCGCGTCCGCGCCGAAGCGGCGGCCGCGAGGCTGGCCGAGCTGCTGCCGGGCTTCCAGCCGGCGCCTTGGGAAGCGGCTGCGTTCGCCGCTCCGCCGGAGCCGGCGCCATGGCAGTCCGCCGGCGTGCAGGCGAAGCGGCTGTACAGCCTGTTCCGCAGCCCGCGCTCCTTCTTCGAGGGAGAGGGCAAAAAAGCGCTGCGGGAGGAGCTGGAGGAGACAATCGCTCCGGAAATCCGGGCGTGGATGGATCATGCGGCGGCGGACTGGCTCGCCCATTACCGGACCGCCCTCGAAGCCGGGCTCGCCGCGGCGGCCGACGCGCTGGGCCTCTCGTTCCAGCGGGAGCTGGACGGCCGCATCGGCTCGATGCGGGACGGCGGCAGCCTCGACTCGCTGCGCGCGCTGGAGCGGCAGCTTCAGGAGCTGCTCGGCGAGGCGGGCTGATCCCCCTGCCTACCCGAGCGGCGCTGCCCGCAGGCGCGATTCCGCGCGATAAAAAGGATGTCCCTCCGCGCCGCTGATAGCGGCCGAGGGGCATCCTTTTTTGCTGCTTGCGGAGCGTGCCGGCGGCAGCGGAAATCGGCGAGCGTTAAAAGTTTTTTTCGCATTTCCAGCCGAAACGGATAAAAACGCGCAAATGTGTCGTAAACGTGACGATTCGTTGAGGAAAAAGAGAATGATCCCCCTTACGTGCCTTATCTTCCCTTTTAGCGGAGCAGAGTGCTGAATATGGCCGCAAAAGGCGTTTGCCGCTCCTGCGGGATGCTGATAACATACGTCCATGTCAGCACTGAAATCGCAGTTAAACCTAACTAACGGGGGAGAGAGCACACTTGGAGGTTTTCAGGCAACTCAAGCCTTACTACTGGGTGGAGCGCAAGTTCATCTTCGCATCCATCCTCTGCCTGGCCGCTGCAACCGCGCTCGGACTGGTCTATCCGAACCTGCTGCGGTACCTGATCGATGACGTCGTCAAGCCGCAGAACTGGGAGCCGGTGCCGTTGCTGTCGCTGGCCGTCGTCTGCGTCGTTTCGCTGAAGGGCTTCATGAACTTCCTGAGCGGATATTTCGGCGGACGGCTCGGCAACCGCGTCGCCTACCGGCTGCGGAACGCCAGCTACGCCAAGCTGCAGGAGCTGAGCTATCCGTACTACGACACCGCCAAGACGGGCGATCTGATGAGCCGCCTGACCGCGGACCTGGAGGCGATCCGCCAGTTCATCGGCTTCGGCTTCGCGCAGGTGCTCAACGTGTTCCTCATGATCCTGTTCGGCGGCGTCATGATGCTGACCATGGACTGGCAGCTGACGCTCGTCACGCTGGTGGCGATTCCGCTGCTCGCCTTCACCGCCGTGCGCTTCGAGAAGAACATCCATCCGGCGTTCCGCGAGATGCGCCAGGCGCTCAGCCACATGACGACGGCCGTCCAGGAGAACATCACCGGCGTGCGCACGGTCAAGTCGTTCGCGCGCGAGTCCCACGAGGTCGAGAAATTCTCGGCGCGCAGCGCGGAATACCAGACGAACCAGGTCGGCGCGGCGACGATCTGGGCCCGGTACTTCCCGCTCATGGAGCTGCTGGCCAACGTAAGCGTCGTCATCCTGCTCATCTTCGGCGGCTTGCGCGTCATCGACCAGCATCTGACGCTCGGCGAGCTGGTCGCGTTTTTCAGCCTCATCTGGTACATCATCGGACCGATGTGGGGCATCGGCTTCCATATCAACAACTACACGCAGTCCAAGGCGTCCGGCGAGCGGGTGCTGGAGCTGCTGAACCAGTACGTGCATGTGAAGAGCGTGCCCGACGCGGTCGTGCTCGACAAGCAGCATGTCAAGGGTCATGTCCGCTTCGAGAACGTCACGTTCAATTACGCGGACAAGGAGCCGGCGGTGACGGACATCAGCTTCGACGCCCCTCCGGGCACCGTCATCGGCCTGCTCGGCGGCACCGGCTCCGGCAAGAGCACGATCATCCAGCTGCTCATGCACGCCTACAACGTCAAGCAGGGCAAAATCACCGTCGACGGCCTCGACATCCGCCAGCTCGACGTCCAGAGCCTGCGCAGCCAGATCGCGACCGTGTTCCAGGAGACGTTCCTGTTCTCCGCCTCGATCCGCGACAACATCGCCTACGCCGACAAGGACGCGACGATGGAGCAGATCGAGCGCGCGGCCAAGCTGGCCAAGGCGCATGACTTCATCATGGAGCTGCCGCTCGGCTACGACACGCTCGTCGGCGAGCGCGGCATGGGCCTCTCCGGCGGCCAGAAGCAGCGCATCGCCATCGCCCGCGCCTTGATCCGCAATCCGCATATCCTCGTGCTCGACGACGCGACGAGCGCGGTCGACATGGAGACGGAGCATGAGATCCAGGCCGGCTTCAAGGAGCTGATGAAGGGACGGACGACGTTCATCATCGCCCACCGGATCAGCTCGCTCAAGGACGCCGACGAGATTCTCGTGCTCGACAAGGGCCGCATCGTGCAGCGCGGCAAGCATGCGGCGCTCGTCCGCCAGAGCGGACCGTACCGCGAAGTCTACAACATCCAGTACGCCGACCGTCCGCAGCAGGACGACGAGCCCGCGCTGGGCAAAGGAGGGACCGCCTGATGGCTAGCAGCGCAAAAGGGCCGGCCGCGCCCGCATCCGGCCTGGACGCCTCCATGCAGGAGGCGGCGCAGGCTCAGCGCCAGCGCTTCAAGTATACCGATGACGAGGTCATCGAGAAGCCGTTCAACTGGAAGCAGGTCCTGCGCCTGCTTTCCTATATGAAGCCTTACCGCAAGCAGCTCGTGCCGATGGTGCTCATGATGCTGCTCGGCACGCTGACGCGGCTCGCCGCGCCGGCCGTCATCATCCTCGCGATCGACGAGGCGATCGACAAGGACGGCGGCGACAAGAGCCTGCTGCTCGCCTACGGCGGCATCATGCTCGGCCTGTACGTCATCCAGTGGGCCGCCAACACGATCCGCATCAAGTACACGAACATCATCGGCCAAAAGGTCATCTACGACCTGCGGCAGCAGCTGTTCGAGCATATCCAGAAGCTCAGCTTCCGCTTCTTCGACAAGCGGCCGGCGGGCTCTGTGCTCGTGCGCGTCACCAATGACGTCAACTCGCTGCAGGACCTGTTCACGAACGGCGTCGTCAACCTGCTCATGGACTGCATCCAGCTCGTCGGCATCGCCGCGATCCTGCTCATCTGGAACTTCCAGCTCGGGATCGCCGTCATGGTGACGGTGCCGCTCATGTTCATCGTCTCCGGCGCTCTCCGCAAGCGCATCCGCTTCGCCTGGCAGGACGTGCGCATCAAGCAGTCGCGCATCAACTCCCATCTCAACGAGGCGATCCAGGGGATGAAGGTGACGCAGGCGTACGTGCAGGAGAAGGAGAACTACAAGTTCTTCGACCATATGAACACGATCAACAAAAAAAGCTGGGACCGCGCCTCGGTGCTCAACCAGACGTTCGGCCCGATCATCGAGGTGACGGCGGCGATCGGCACGCTCATCCTGTTCTGGTACGGCTCGCATCTGCTCCAGACGAACGTCATCACCGTCGGCCTGCTCGTCGGCTTCGCCAACTACATCGGCAACTTCTGGGATCCGATCAACCGGCTCGGCCAGATGTACAACCAGCTGCTCGTCGCGATGGCCAGCTCGGAGCGGATCTTCGAGTTCATCGACGAGGAGCCGACCGTCAAGGAAAGCGGCCGCGCGCGCATGCTGACCGGCATCAAGGGCGACGTGTCGTTCGACAGCATCGTCTTCGAGTACGAGAAGAACCGTCCCGCCCTCAAGGGCATCTCGCTCGAGGTGAAGGCCGGCCAGTCGGTGGCGCTCGTCGGCCATACCGGCTCCGGCAAGAGCACGATCATCAACCTGCTCTGCCGGTTCTACGATCCCGTAGAGGGAGCGGTCCGCATCGACGGCCAGGACATCCGCGACGTGACGATCGACAGCCTGCGCTCGCAGGTCGGCATCGTGCTGCAGGATACGTTCATCTTCTCCGGCACGATCCGCGACAACATCCGCTTCGGGCGTCTGAACGCGACGGACGAGGAGGTCGAGATGGCCGCCCGCGCGGTCAACGCGCATGAGTTCATCGTCACGCTGCCCGACGGCTACGACACCGAGGTGCAGGAGCGCGGCAACGTCCTGTCGATGGGACAGCGGCAGCTGCTGAGCTTCGCCCGCGCGCTGCTCGCGGATCCGGCGATCCTCATCCTCGACGAGGCGACGGCGAGCATCGACACCGAGACGGAGCTCAAGATCCAGGAAGCGCTCAAGACGCTGCTGGCCGGACGCACGTCGTTCATCATCGCGCATCGCCTGTCGACGATCCGCCACTGCGACAACATCGTCGTGCTCGACCACGGCCGCATCGTCGAGCAGGGCAGCCATGACGAGCTCATGCGGCATGGCGGCACGTACTACGGCCTCATCGAGGCGCAGTACCGCTTCCTCAGCGCCTGACGCTTGCCGGCAAGCCAAGGCCGGCTCCAAAAAAGCTGACTCCGCCTGTCCAAGTCCGGACATGCGGGTCAGCTTTTTTTTGCGGAAGGGGCCTTCTGCGGGCGGCCTGAAAGTCCGTCTGCAGCGGCCGCGCAAGCGAGGCTCGGGCCGCAAGGCCGAGCCTTGCGCCGTCAGCGCTCCGTGCCGTCCTGCTGCAGCCGCTGCAGGTACCCGTCCAGGCGGTCCATGCGCTCCTCCCAGTCGCGGCGGAAGGAGGAAGCCCATGCCTCCAGCTCCTGGAACGGTTTTGACGAGAGCCGGTAGATGCGGCGGTTGGCCGAGGCTTCGACAAGCAGCACGCCGGCCTCGCTCAGCACCTTGAGATGCTTGGACGTCTGCGGCTGGTTGAAGGACAGCCGTTCGGCGATTTCTCCGACTGTGAGCGGACCGGAGCGGAGCAGCTCGACGATCCGCAGCCGATTCGGCTCGGCCAGCGCGTGAAGGATCGATTTCATGCCTAAAATATACGTTCAGTGGAATATAGCTGTCAAGGAAAACGACTCTGTTCGCTTGATTTTTCGATAGAGAGCGTCCAAAATGATAGGGATCATGTACCGGAAATTGGAACAGGGGGAACTGAAATGTCGTATGGACCGCCGCTGACCCAAGGGGCGCGCAAGATGATGCTGCTGGGCTCCGGAGAGCTCGGCAAGGAAGTGGTCATCGAGGCGCAGCGGCTCGGCGTGGAGACGGTCGCCGTCGACCGCTATGCGGACGCGCCCGCGATGCAGGTGGCGCATCGCTCGCATGTGGTCGACATGCTCGACCCGGAGAGGCTGCGGGAGCTGATCCTGCGGGAGAAGCCGGATCTGATCGTGCCGGAGATCGAGGCGATCGCCACCGGCACGCTCGTCGAGCTGGAGCAGGAGGGCTACAAGGTCGTGCCGACGGCGCGAGCCGCGCGGCTGACGATGGACCGCGAAGGCATCCGGCGCCTGGCGGCGGAGACGCTGCGCCTGCCGACCGCCTCCTACCGCTTCGCGGACTCGCTCGAGGAGATGAGGGCGGCCGTGCTGGAGCTCGGACTGCCGTGCGTCATCAAGCCGATCATGAGCTCCTCGGGCAAGGGCCAGAGCGTCTGCCGCTCCGAGGCGGAGATCGAGAGCTGCTGGAACTATGCGATGGAGGGCGGCCGCGCCAAAAAGAAGCGCGTCATCGTCGAAGGCTTCGTCCGCTTCGAGTCCGAGATCACGCTGCTGACGGTCCGCTCCGTCTCAGGCACGGCGTTCTGCGCGCCGATCGGACATGTGCAGCAGGACGGCGACTATATCGAGTCGTGGCAGCCGCATGCGATGAGCGAGGCGCAGCTGCGCGAGGCCGAACGGATCGCGCTGGCGATTACCGAAGCGCTTGGCGGCTGGGGCTTGTACGGCGTCGAGCTGTTCCTGACCGAGGACGGCGTCCTGTTCAGCGAGGTGTCGCCGCGGCCGCATGATACGGGGATGGTGACGATGGCGACGCAGGATCTGTCGGAGTTCGCGCTCCACGTGCGCGCGATCCTCGGCCTGCCGATCCCTGGCGTGCGGCTGCTGTCGCCGGGCGCGAGCCGCACGCTCAAGGCGACGCGCGACAGCCGCTCGTTCGCGGTCGAAGGGCTGGAGCAGGCGCTCGCGGTGCCGAGCGCGCAGGTGCGCGTATTCGGCAAGCCGGAGACGCGCAAGGGACGCCGCATGGCCGTCGCCCTTGCGTCGGGGACGGATGCCGAGAGCGCGCGCGACGCGGCTCGCCAGGCAGCGGAGTGCTTGACGATCAGATATGACGGATAGGAAGAGCAGGCCGACGAGGCCTGCTTTTTTCATGGACCTATGCGCTTTCGCCTCCTTTCCGTCTGACGCTGCCGTCCGCTCGGGACGCTGCAGTCCAAAAAAATCGGGCGGCAGAAGCGGGCGCGAACGCCGGCGGGCAGCTTTGCGGTGCGGGGGACGAGCGCGCCCTAGTCCTTTCGTCCCGCATGATTTGCAAAAACTTGTCGCAAGCCTTATTTTTAGTAGATGATGCTATACCAAATGTTCACAATTCAAATTCCGAGCAAGGGGAGCCGAAATAAGATGAAGTCATCCGGCACATTATGGCGGGTCGTAGGCACGGCGTCCCTCGCCTCGACGCTGCTCCTCGCAGGAGGATTCGCCTTCGCCATGCGCGACATGCTGATCGTCACGCCTTCCGTGCAGCAGGCGGCGCGCCAGGCTCCGGAGGAGGCTCAGGCCGGCGGACGATACCTGCAGGCGGACGAGATCCTCGTGACGGCGCTCGGCGATTCCTTGACCAAAGGAGTCGGGGACAACAGCGGCCGCGGCTATGTGAAGCCGGTGCTGGAGCAGCTGAAGGCTGCGACCGGCAAGCCGGTGCAGCAGATCAACAATCTGGCGATCAGCGGCTTGACGGCGGCGGAGCTCGACAAGATGCTCGCCGAGGACCGGGGCCTCGACAACCCGATTCGCCAGGCGAACCTGATCCTGCTGACGATCGGCGGCAACGACTTGTTCCGTCCTGTCCTCGAAGCGAGAGAGAACGGGAGCTCGAGCGACATTCCGCTCGACGAGATCGAGGCGCAGATTCCGGCCGCGGCCGCGTCGCTCAAAAGCATCGTCGAGCGGATCCGCGCGATCAACCCGGAGGCGACGCTCGTCTACGCCGGGCTGTACAATCCGTTCTACGACATCGCGGAGCTGCGCGACGGCAGCGCGGCCGTCCAGCGCTGGAACGACGAGGCGTACCGCATCCTGGCCAAGGACGAGCATGCGGTGCTCGTTCCCGTCATGGATCTGTTCGAGCAGCGCTCGGCCGCCTACATGGCGTCCGATCATTTCCACCCGAATCAGGACGGCTACGTCCGCATCGCGCAGCGCATCGTGCAGGCGCTGACCTGACGGACGCGCCGCCGCTGTCTTGGCAGACGAGCTAGAGACAAAAGGAGAGGACCTGCATGACGATTGATTACCCCGTTCGCCAACGGCCAAAGTCCAGGCCGTCCGCGGCTGCGCAGGATGCCGCTTCGAAGGCGGGCGTCGCCGCCGGCGAGCCCGTGCTGGACGTGCGCGGCCTGAAAAAAAGAATCCGCCGGAAATGGATCATCCACGAGGTCGGGTTCCAAGTGCATCCCGGCGAGATCTTCGGCTTCCTCGGGCCGAACGGCTCGGGCAAGACGACGACGATCCGGATGCTGGTCGATCTGATCAAGCCGACCGAGGGCGAGATCCTCATCGGCGGACATCATCTCGCCCGCGATCCGGAGAAGGCGCTGGCCGAGGTCGGCTGCATCGTCGAGAATCCGGAAATGTACCCTTACCTCACCGGCTGGGAAAACCTCGAGCAGTTCGCGCGCATGCAGCCGGGCATCGGGGAGGACCGCATCCGCGAGGTCGTCTCGATCGTGCGCCTGGACGAGCGCATCCATGACAAGGTCCGCGACTACTCGCTCGGCATGAGGCAGCGGCTCGGCATCGCGCAGGCGCTGCTCGGACGGCCGAAGCTGCTCATTCTCGACGAGCCGACGAACGGGCTCGATCCGAAGGGCATCAAGGAGCTGCGCGAATTCATCCGCATGCTGTCGGCAACCGGGCTGAGCCTGTTCATCTCCAGCCACTTGCTGAGCGAAATCCAGCTCATGTGCGACCGCGTCGCGATTATCAACGAGGGCCGGGTGCTGGCGGTCGGCCGGGTGGACGAGCTTGTCGGCCAGGCGAACAGCTTCGTGCTGTGGCAGACCGACCGCCAGGAGGAGGCGCGGGCGCTGCTCGCGGACCAGCCGTCCGTCCAGCTGTTCGGCGACGGCGAGCATCGGCTGGACGAGGGCGCGCTCGCTCATCTGCCCGGAGCGATCGTGACGAGCGTGGATGAAGAAGCGCTGCCGGATGTCGTGGAGCTGCTCGTGCGGCGGGGCATCGGCATCGAAGCGGTGCAGCGCGTCGCGCCGACGCTCGAGGAGCTTTTCCTGAGGCTGACGGAGGTGGAGGCCGAGTGAAGGGGATGCTTCCGCTCGTTCAGAACGAGACGCTGAAAATTTGGAAAAAGAAGCGGTTCTATGTTATCCTTCTAATCCTGCTGGTGCTCGTGCCGCTGTTCACCTACGCCCAGCTCCGGGTGTCCCAGACGAACGCCGCCAACTTCAAGGACTGGCGCAACCAGATCCAGCAGCAGATCACCGACCTGCAGAACACGCTGGCGAGCGACCGCATGCCGGAGGAGTGGAAAAAGTACGACCGCATCAAAGTGCAGCAGCTGCAATATTACCTGGATCATGACATCAATCCGAACAGCCCGGACGCGGCTACGTTCACCCGTCAGTTCATGGCGAGCTCCGTCTCGATGTTTTTCCCGCTGCTCATCCTCGCGCTTTCGTCCGATCTCGTATCGGGAGAGCGCACCGGGGGCACGATCAAGATGCTGCTGACCCGTCCGGTGCGGCGCTGGAAAATCCTGACGAGCAAGCTGATCGCCTTGACGCTCTACGTTTCGCTGGCTATCCTCGCTACCGGCGCGGTATGCTATCTCATATCCGGCCTCCTCTTCGGCTACGGGGGATGGACGATGCCGGTGTTCACCGGCTTTGTCATCGACGGCTCCGCCATCGACGCGACCGGCGTGCATGCCGTGCCGCAATGGGCGTACATGCTCATGCAGAGCGGCCTCATCTGGATCAGCTGCATGACGATCGCCATCCTGTCGACGATGGTGTCGGTGCTCGTGCGCAGCACGGCGGCGAGCATCGTCACGATGATGGCGGCGGTCATCTCCGGCAGCATCCTGGCCGGCATGGCTTCCTCCTGGGAGACCGCCAAATACATCTTCTCCGTGAACATCGATCTGACCGACTATCTCGAAGGCACGCCGCCGCCGATCGCGGGCATGGACATCGGATTTTCCCTGGCCGTGCTTGGCATCTGGGCCGCAGCGGCGCTCGTCGTCTCGTATGGCGTCTTTACGAAACAGGACATCTTGAATTAAAATAGCGTGAGTTATTCGCACGGACAGCAAGGAACAGAAAAGGGGGACGCGTATGGCCGAACAACTGGACCTTTACGCAACCGAATCGGCAAATACGGCGAAGGGCCCTTCCTACGAGGCGGACGATATCCAGATTCTCGAGGGCCTGACCGCGGTGCGCAAGCGCCCCGGCATGTACATCGGCAGCACGACGAGCTCGGGCCTGCACCATCTCGTGTGGGAAATCGTCGACAACGCCGTGGACGAGCATCTGGCCAAGTTCTGCACGGAGATCGCCGTCACGCTGCACAAAAACGGATCGGTGACCGTACACGACAACGGGCGGGGCATCCCGACCGGCATGCACAAAAGCGGCATCCCGACGCCGCAGGTCGTATTCACGATCCTGCACGCGGGGGGCAAGTTCGGCGGCGGAGGCTACAAGAAGTCAGGCGGGCTGCACGGCGTCGGCGCTTCGGTGACGAACGCGCTGTCGGAATGGCTCGAGGTGGAGATTTTCCGCGAGGGCAAGATACATAAGCAGAGGTTCGAATACTGGGTCGACAGCCAGGGCAAGGAGCATGTCGGCGAGCCGACGACCGGCCTCGAGATCGTCGGCAATACGCGCCAGACCGGCACCAAGGTGACGTTCAAGCCGGATGCGCGCGTCTTTCACGGCAACACCTCGCTGAGCTTCGATACGCTGAGCGACCGGCTGCAGGAGATCGCCTTCCTGAACTCCGGGCTCAAGGTGACGATCCGCGACGACCGCAGCGGGCATGAGAACGTCTTCCACTACGAGGGCGGAGCGAAGCAGTTCGTCGAGTTCCTCAACGAGGAGAAGTCGGTGCTGCATGAGGCGGTCCGCTTCGCGGCGGACAAGGACGACATCGAGGTCGAGGTCGCCCTGCAGTACAACGACGGCTATACGGAGACGATCGTGAGCTTCGTCAACTCGATCCCGACGCGGGGCGGCGGCACGCATGAGACCGGCTTCAAGACAGCCTACACGCGGGTGCTCAACGATTATGCCCGGCGCGCCGGCCTGCTCAAGGAAAAGGAAAAGAACCTTGAAGGCGGAGACCTGCGCGAAGGCATGATGTGCGTCATCAACATCAAGATGGCGGAGGTCGAGTTCGTCGGGCAGACGAAGGACCAGCTCGGCAGCAGCTCCGCCCGCAGCGCCGTCGACGCCGTCGTCGCGGACAAGATGGCCGTGTTCCTGGAGGAGAATCCGCAGGTCGGCCAGATGCTGCTCAAAAAGGCGATCCAGGCGTCCCGGGCGCGCGAGGCCGCGCGCAAGGCGCGCGAGGAGATCCGCAGCGGAAAGAAGCGCAGCGAGTCGTCCAACCTCGGCGGCAAGCTGACGCCGGCGCAGTCCAAGGACGCCTCGCGCAACGAGCTGTTCATCGTCGAGGGCGACTCTGCCGGCGGCTCCGCCAAGCAAGGCCGCGACTCCAAGTATCAGGCGATCCTGCCGCTGAAGGGAAAGCCGATGAATCCGGAGAAGGCGCGGCTGGGCGACATCCTCAAGAACGACGAGTACAAGGCGATCATCGCCGCGATCGGCGCGGGCGTCGGGCCGGAGTTCGAGGCGGACGAGTGCAACTACAGCAAGATCATCATCATGACCGACGCGGATACGGACGGCGCGCACATCCAGGTGCTGCTGCTGACGTTCTTCTACCGGTACATGAAGCCGCTCATCGACTCGGGAAGGATCTACATCGCGCAGCCGCCGCTCTACAAGATGTCCCGCAAGACGGGCAAGCTGCAGACGGTGCGCTACGCCTGGACCGATGAGCAGCTGCAGAACTACGGCAAGGAGATGGGCAAGGGCTTCGAGCTGCAGCGCTACAAGGGCCTCGGCGAGATGAACCCGGACCAGCTCTGGGAAACGACGATGAATCCCGAGTCCCGAACGCTCCTGCGGGTGCAGATCGACGATGCGGCCAAGGCGGAGCGGCGGGTATCGACGCTCATGGGCGACAAGGTCGATCCGCGCAAGCGCTGGATCATCGACAATGTCGACTTCACCGAATACGAGGAATAGGGGGACGGGCTCATGAGCGCAAGCGAGCAATTTCTGCCGGCATTCCTCGAGGAGGTCGTCGGCGACCGATTTGGACGCTACTCCAAATATATCATCCAGGACCGCGCCATCCCCGATGTGCGCGACGGCCTGAAGCCGGTGCAGCGGCGGATCCTGTACGCGATGTACGACGCCGGCAATACGCCGGACAAGCCGTACCGCAAGTCGGCCAAGACGGTCGGCGACGTGATGGGCAACTACCATCCGCATGGCGACTCCTCGATCTACGAGGGCATGGTGCGGATGGCGCAGCCATGGAAGATGGGCCATACGCTCATCGACGGCCACGGCAACTGGGGCTCGCTCGACGACGATCCGGCGGCGGCGATGCGCTATACGGAGGCGAGGCTGTCGCCGATCGCGATGGAGCTGCTGCGCGACATCGAGAAGCGCACCGTGCTGTTCAAGGACAATTTCGACAACAGCACCAAGGAGCCGGTCGTGCTGCCGGCCCGCTACCCGAACCTGCTCGTCAACGGCGTCAGCGGGATCTCGTCGGGCTTCGCCACCGAGATCCCGCCGCATAACCTGCGCGAGGTGATCGACGCCTGCATCGCGCTCATGAACGACGGCAGCATGCCGCTCGAGGCGCTGATGGGCATCCTCAAAGGTCCGGACTTCCCGACCGGAGGCATCATCATGGGCGAGGAGGGCATCCGCGACGCCTACTCGACCGGCAAGGGACGCATCCACCTGCGGTCGAAAACGGCCGTAGAGGAGCTGCGCGGCGGCAAGAAGATGATCGTCGTGACGGAAATTCCGTACCAGGTCGTCAAGTCGCGCCTCGTCACGGCGATGGAGAACATCCGTCTCGAGAAGAAGGTCGACGGCATCGCCGAGGTGCGCGACGAGAGCGGGCGCGACGGCCTGCGCATCGTCGTCGAGCTCAAGAAGGACGCGGATGCCGACGGCATCCTGGCCTATCTGCTCAAAAAGACCGACCTGCAGGTGACGTACAACTTCAACATGGTCGCGATCGTCAACAAGGCTCCCCGCCAGCTCGGCGTCAAGGAGATGCTGGCGGCGTACATCGACCATCAGAAGGAAGTCGTCACGTTCCGCACGCGCTATGAGCTGGAGAAGGCCGAGGACCGCGCGCATGTGCTCGAAGGACTCGTCAAGGCGCTGAACATCCTCGACGACGTCATCGCGGCGATCAAGGCGTCGAAAAACCGCGCCGACGCGCAGGACAACCTCGTCGCCAAGTTCGGCTTCAGCGAGCGGCAGGCCGATGCGATCCTGACGCTCCAGCTGTACCGCCTGACCAACCTCGAGATCACCTCGCTGGAAAAGGAGCTGCGCGAGATCGCCAAGCGCGTCCACTATTTGCGCTCGATCCTCGACAGCGAAAAGAAGCTGCTCAAGGTCATTCAGGAGGAGCTGCTGGAGATCCGCGAGAAGTACGGCATCGACCGCCGCTCGGAAATCCGCGGCCAGGTCGAGGAGCTGAAGGTCGGCCTCGAGGTGATGGTGAGCGCCGAGGACGTGCTCGTGACGATCAGCCGCGACGGCTACGTCAAGCGGACGAGCCGTCTCAGCTTCGCCCGCAGCGGGGGAGAGCTGGACGCGTCCGGCCTCAAGGAAGGCGACGCGCTCCGCCATGTGCTGGAGTGCAATACGATCGACAGCCTGCTCGTCTTCACGCGCAAGGGCAGCTACTACCTGCTGCCGGTGTATCAGATTCCGGACTTCAAGTGGAAGGACGCCGGCACGGCGATCGTCAACGTCATCCCGATTCCAAAAGATGACGGCATCGTCGCGGTGCTGCCGGTCAAGGACATCCAGCAGCCGGGCCAATCGCTGTTCTTCTTCACGAAGCGCGGGCAGGTCAAGCGGACCGAGCTCAAGGACTATGCGACGAACCGCTCGACCGCCATCGCGGCCGTCAAGCTGGCGGACGGAGACGAGGTCGTCCAGGTGCTGCAGTCGGCAGGCGACCGCCATCTCGTGCTCGTCTCGCGGGCGGGAGCGGCGATCCGCTTCCCGGCTGCCGAGGTGAGCTTGATGGGACGCGTCGCCGGCGGCGTGCGCGGCATCCAGCTCAAGGAAGGCGACGAGCTTGCCGCCGCGCTGGAGGCCGGTCCGGACGACGAGGGCGAAGTGCTCGTCATCAGCGACCTCGGCTACGCCAAGCGCAGCCTGCTCGCCGACTACCCGGTCCAGGGCCGCGGCGGCAAGGGCGTCATCACGTTCGAGTTCAAGGAAGGCAAGCGGGTCAAGCCGAACGGCGCGGCGCTCGTCGGCGCCTCGTACTGCAAGGAGCCGCGCGAGCTGAGCGCGCTGCTCGCCGGAGGCGGCGAGCAGCGCTTCCAGAGCGAGAAGACGCCGCTCGACGACCGCAAGTCGGTCGGCCGGGCGATGGTCCAGGTCGAGAAGAACGACGCTGTCATGCAGCTGTTCCAGCGGCCGGAAATCAGCCAGGAAGGCTGATCCGGCGGCGGCAGCCGGGCAGAGATGGACAGATGACCGGTTCACGTTCGGCTGCCGAACGGCCATTCATCGAAAAAAGGGACGAAGCGGAGATTTTCTCCGCTTCGTCCCTTTTGCTTGCTGCCGGCTCTCGATCGGTCCGCTGTGCTCAGCGGGCGACGATATAGCCCTCGGCCTTGAGCAGCTCGGCGATCAGCACGGCGCCGCCCGCGGCGCCGCGGAGCGTGTTGTGCGAGAGGCCGACGAATTTGAAGTCGTACAGCGAGTCCTCGCGCAGCCGTCCGGCGCTGATGCCCATGCCGTTCTCGATGCCCCGGTCCAAGCCCGTCTGCGGGCGGTTGTCTTCCTCGAAGTAGGTGATGAACTGCTTCGGCGCGCTAGGCAGCTCCAGCTCCTGCGGACGGCCCGCGAAGGCGGCCCAGCGGTCGAGGATGTCCTGCTTGCTCGGCTTGGTCTCGAAGTTCACGAACACCGTCGCCAGATGGCCGTCCGCGACCGGGACGCGGATGCACTGGGTCGTGATCGCCGGCTCGGAAGCCTTGACGATCGCGCCGTCCTCGACCTTGCCCCAGATGCGCAGCGGCTCCTGCTCGCTCTTCTCTTCCTCTCCGCCGATATACGGGATGACGTTGTCGATCATCTCCGGCCAGTCGGCGAACGTTTTGCCCGCGCCGGAGATCGCCTGATAGGTGCTCGCGACGACTTGCTTCGGTCCGAACTCCTTGAGCGCGGTCAGCATCGGAACGTAGCTCTGGATGGAGCAGTTCGGCTTGACGGCGATGAAGCCGGTCTCGGTGCCGAGGCGCTCGCGCTGGGAGGCGATGACCTCCAGATGCTCCGGGTTGATTTCGGGAATGACCATCGGGACGTCGGCGGTCCAGCGATGGGCGGAGTTGTTGGAGATGACGGCGACGCCGGCTTTGGCGTAAGCCTCTTCGAGCGCTTGGATCTCCTGCTTTTTCATGTCGACCGCGCAGAAGATCACGTCGAGCTCGGCTGCGACCTCCTCGACCTTGGACGCGTCCTGCACCTGGATCGCCTTGACGGCTTCGGGCATCGGCGTGTCCAGCTTCCAGCGGCCGCGCACCGCTTCTTCATACGATTTGCCGGCGGAGCTCGCGCTGGCCGCGATCGCCGTCACTTCGAACCAAGGGTGATGGTCCAGCAAGGCGACGAAGCGCTGTCCGACCATGCCGGTTCCGCCTACGATGCCGGTTCTGAGCTTTTGTGTCATCGAAATTCAACCCTCTCTATCTAACGGAATAAATGTAATGATTATACCAAGCATGCCCGTAAAGGTTCAATGCTTTAACGAAAAAAAGAGGCCCCTCGCAGAGCCTGTCAGTCGTACGGCCGGTCGTCGGAAGGCTCTAGTCGGTCGATCACGTGCAAGAGCGCTTCCAGCAGCACCCAGAGCGGAACCGGCTCGTCGGGCCGCTCCAGCAGCTCGGGGTCCTTGATGATGCCGTAGGCACGGATTTTGCGGATGACCGCTTCCTTATGCCCTTCCATGATGATCACCCTTTCGCCTTCTGTCGCCTTCATGTCTTGCATCCTATGTCAACCTATGTCTAAAGGTTCGGAAAGAGATCGATTAAGGTCTAGAATTATTAATCCGATTAACCTTTCTTTCGACAAAGTCAGATGGTATAATCAGGAATTAGCAGAGGACAGACTTGTCCTCGTCGGACCTATCCATTCAGAAAGCAGGTGTTCGCGTTGATAACCGAGGATTTCGCCAGGCTGTGGATCAAGATCTCGAAGGAATGGAAGAACCATTTGGAGGAGCAGCTGCTTCCTCAGCTGACCGAAGGACAGCTGAACGTGCTGGAGCTGCTGCAGAAGCATCAGCCGATGAAGCCGTCGGAGCTGCTTCAGCATCTGCAGACGACGCCGGCGGCGATCACGACGCTGCTTGACCGGATGGAGAAGGGCGGCTTGATCGAGCGCAGCCGCGACTCCTCCGACCGGCGCATCGTCTGGGTGCAGATGACGAGCCACGGCGAGCACGAGGTGAAGCGGGGAGTGGAGATTCGCGAGGAGTTCCTCAAGGGGGCGCTCGACCGCATCTCGTCCCATAACCAGCAGCTGCTCGTCTACCTGCTCGGCAAGGTCGCCAACGCGGGCTAGCCGCTTCCATGCCGGGCGTGTCCCGGCGGCAGGTCAAGGGCGGACCGCCAAGGCCGTCCGCGCCGCATTTCCTTTCAGCCGCGCCGCACAAAGGGCCGAGCCGGCTTCCTCGCAGGAAGCCGGCTCGGCCGTTTGCTGATTCCGGCTGTTCGGCCCTCGGCTCTCTTGCGGCAAAGCCGCCTGCTTTTCCTGCCAGACGATCCGTCTCGGCCCGCCTTCAGTCGGAAGCGTGCTGGACGGCGGAGGCCGCCTGCTCCAGCTGCTGCTCCGTCCAAGCCGTCCAAGGGAAGGCGCGCGGCGGAAGCGAGCGGAACTCCATCCACTCCTTGGTCACCGGATGGGCGATGCCGGCGGCCGCCGACCAGAGCGCGATGTCGCCGTGTCCGCCGCGTGCTGGAGCGCCGCGGCCGGATGGGCCGTACTTGCGGTCGCCGGCCAGCGGGCAGCCGATCGCGGCGAACTGCGCGCGGATCTGATGGGGACGTCCGGTGTGGAGTCGCACCGCCGCCAGCGGCGCGCCGTCCGCTCCGGGCCAGGTCCGGTAGTCGAGGCGAGCTTCCTTGGCGTCGCCGGTCGGCTTGGCGTAAGCCGTCACGACGTTGCGGGCGGCGTCCTTTTGCAGGTAGTGGCGAAGGCTGCCCGAGTCCGTCTGCGGCTTGGCCGTGAGGACGGCGAGGTACGTCTTGCGGAACGCGCGCGTGCGGACGGCGTCGGACAGCCGGCTCGCCGCCTTGGACGTCTTGGCGAACAGCATGACGCCGCCGACGGGTCGGTCGAGCCGATGCACGAGGCCGAGAAACACGTTGCCCGGCTTGTCGTAGCGGCGCTTGAGATCGGCCTTGAGCAGCGTCAGCATGTCCGGATCGCCGCTCTCGTCCTCCTGCGAGGGCACGCCGGGCGGCTTGACGACGACGAGCAGATGGTTGTCCTCGTAGAGGATCGGGATGTCGGACGCGCTGCCGGGGCTGGCGCTCACCGGATCACGCCTCCCAGCGGCCGAGGATGCCGCATGGCAGCGTCAGGCCGGAGGCGGTGATCGGCAGGCCGATCTCGCCGCAGTGGATGGAGCCGCCGAAGCGCTTGCGGGCGGTCATCTCCAGCAGGTTGTGCAGCACCTGCGGCGACAGTCCCG
Source organism: Paenibacillus sp. B01 (assembly GCF_009649995.1). Lineage (NCBI taxonomy): Bacteria > Bacillati > Bacillota > Bacilli > Caryophanales > Paenibacillaceae > Paenibacillus > Paenibacillus sp. B01. The sequence continues at coordinate 2,723,675 of NZ_CP045802.1, forward strand.
TCGTATAGGAGTTGAGGAGCAGGAAAAGCGGCTTCTCGCTCAGGATGTCCATGCACGACTCGAGGAACGGGAAAAGGCTCGATTCGAGCTTCCACATCTCGCCGCCGGGGCCGCGTCCGTAGGACGGCGGATCCATGATGATCGCGTCGTACTTGCTGCCGCGGCGCTGCTCGCGCTGCACGAATTTGAACACGTCGTCGGTGATGTAGCGGATGGGGCGCTCGGCCAGCCCGGACAGCGCGGCGTTCTCCTTGGCCCACTGCACCATGCCCTTGGCGGCGTCCACATGGCACACCTCCGCACCGGCGGCGGCGCAGGCGACGGTCGCTCCGCCCGTATAGGCGAACAGGTTGAGGACGCGGATCGGCCTGCCTGCGGAGCGGATCTTGTCCATCATCCAGCTCCAGTTGACGGCCTGCTCCGGGAACAGTCCGGTATGCTTGAAGCTCGTCGGCTTGATATGGAAGCTCAGCTCGCCGTAGCGGATCGTCCAGCGCTCGGGAAGCGCCTTGCGGTAATCCCAGCTGCCGCCGCCGGCGCTGCTGCGATGGTAATGGCCGTCGGCGGACGTCCAGGCTTTGCGGTCTCCGCGGAACGGCCAGATGATCTGCGGGTCGGGACGGCGCAGCGTCACGTCGCCCCAGCGCTCGAGCTTGTCTCCGTCGCCGGTGTCGATCAGTTCGTAATCTTTCCATTGGTCAGCAGTATACATCGATGAATTCTCGGTCCCTTCTGTCATGCGATCGTCCATTCATTATATCGGGAGCGATGGATCGAAGCAATGAAGGAGAGAGCCGGAGGGCAAGGCGGGGTGAAGGAAAGCCGCCGATTCGCGCAGACGGGGAGGCGCCCGGCAAGAGGCAGGAGGAGGGCCGGATCGGGACGAGGGGAAAAACGGGGAAAGGCGCGGCCGGCCGCGCCTGCCGCCGGCAGGCGGAGCAGGCCGCTAGCCGGCGGATTCGGCCTTGCGAAGCAGCTTCAGCATCTGATCGATATAGAGCTTCCGCTTGTCGGGCTCCATCCGGTTCAGCGTCTGGATCAGATCCAGCGTATCCTTGTTCAACTGCTGGGACTCGCTTTGATTTTGGTCGCCGCCGATCATATAATCCAGGGAGACCTCAAAGAAGGCGGCCAGCTTCATCAACGTCTCGTAGACAGGCTGGCGGTTGTTGATCTCATAATGGCTGTACGCGGATCGGGTGATGCCGATATGGCGGGACACCTCCTCCTGGGACAGGTTCTTGCTGAGTCGCAGCTCGCGCAGACGGTCGCCCATGGTCATGGTCATGTCGGTGGCTCCTTACATCAGACTGAACCTTGGCGGTTCAAAGAAAGGCTTGACGAGCAGGCCTTATAATCAAACTTTATGATACAAATTGTATCATGTCAAGCAAAGCGCTTTGAAAATTGGCGCATGAAAGCACGAATTCATTAGACTTTGTTTGGCTTCTATCACAATATGAAGATGGAGGGATACGAAATGTCGCAACTGATGCGGTTATGGATCGACGGGACGTGGGAAGACGGGCATAAGCAGGCGCCGCTGCTCGCGCCATACGGGGGAGAGGAGCTGGCCCTCGTCGGCTATGCGTCGCCGGAGCAGGCCGCGCGCGCGGTCGAAGCGGCGGATCGGGCGTTCCGCGAGCATTGCGGCATGCCGGCGCATCGACGCAGCTCCATTCTGTATCAAGCGGCCGATCTGCTCGAGCGGCGGGCGGAGGAGGCGGCGCGGATCGTCGCGCTCGAGGCGGCCAAGCCGATCCGAGCGGCCCGCGCCGAAATCGCGCGCACGGTGCAGACGTATCTGTTTGCCGCGGAGGCGGCCCGCAGCCTGACCGGCGAGACCGTGCCGATGGACGCCGCTCCGCGCGGCGAAGGCCGGACCGCCTCTGTGCGGCGGGAGCCGGTAGGCGTCGTCAGCGCGATCACGCCGTTCAACTTCCCGTTCAACCTCGTCGCCCATAAGGTCGGGCCGGCGCTGGCCGCCGGCAACGCGGTCGTGCTCAAGCCGGCGGAGCAGACGCCGATCTCCGCGCTGTTCCTGGCCGAGCTGTTCGAGGAAGCCGGCCTTCCGTCCGGGCTGCTGAACATCGTGCCCGGAGACGGGCGCGAGCTCGGGCCGACGCTCGCCTCGCATCCGCTCGTCTCGTTCGTCTCCTTTACGGGCAGCCCTGAGGTCGGCCGCCAAATCCGCCAGCTGGCCGGGCTGCGCCGCACGACGCTGGAGCTGGGCAGCAACTCGCCGCTGCTGATCGATCGCGGCTTCACGGAGGAGGAGCTAGGCCGGATCGCCGACGAGACGGCGGCCGGAGCGTTTGCCTATAATGGACAAGTCTGCATCTCGGTGCAGCGCGTCTTCGTGCATGAGGAGCTGGCGGATCGGTTCGCCGCCATGCTCGCCGAGCGCGCGAAGGCGCTGGTCGCCGGCGATCCGCTGGCCGAGGAGACCGACATCACGCCGCTCATCAGCGCCAAGGCGGCGGAGCGGCTGAAGGGCTGGCTGGACGCGGCGCTGGCGCGCGGAGCGGAGCTGCTGTGCGGCGGCAGCTTCGAGGGGAGCCTGATGCGGCCGGCGGTGCTGCGCGGAGTGCCGGAGGACGCCGAGCTCAGCTGCGAGGAGGCGTTCGGCCCGGTCGCCGCGATCGCGCCGTTCCGCCGATGGGAGGAGGCGGTCGCCGCGGCCAACCGATCCCGCTACGGGCTGCAGGCCGGCGTGTTCACCAAGGACGTGGAGCATGCGCTCCATGCGGCAGCCGAGCTGCAGGCCGGCGGCGTGATGATCAACGACGTGCCGACGTTCCGGCTCGACCATATGCCGTATGGAGGCCGCAAGGACAGCGGCAGCGGCCGGGAAGGCGTCCGCTACGCCGCCGAGGAGATGACCGAGGCCAAGCTCGTCAGCTTCCGCAGCGGCTTGTACCGCTCCTGATCCGGCATCCGGCTGGGCGCTCGGCGCCTGGTTCGGCTGGAGGACGGACTTTTGCCCGCGATGTTCGGCCGCAAAGAGGCCGGCTTCGCTCAAGGTTGTGAACGAAATCGTCACAATTTCGGAAAGGTTGTCGCGAAACGTTGAATAAGCGCTTTATTTTCTTTATAATAGAGGCACAATCGAAGCCGAACCTGTTCAATGATTCGTTGTTGTCAGGCCGCCGGTACTCTGCCGGCGGCTTTTTCACGGGCATGACGGAGGTTCGGCAGCGCTTGGTTATCATCCGTACCAACCTTTTTCACTTAACGGAGGTAGTTGGCAAATGACCGACGAATCAAACACGAAAAGGCAATGGAAAGACTTTTTCGGACCTAACCTGGGCTACATCCAGGAACAGTACGAACAGTTCAGCAGCGACCCGGAATCGGTCGACGCTTCCTTCCGCGAGCTTTTCGCCGAACTGGGAGCGCCTCCTGCCGAACTCGGCGCCCAGCCTTCCCGCACGGCCCCGGCCGCGGGCGGACAGGTCGCCGTCGACGCGACGCTGCTCAAGAAGCTCGTCGCCGCCGAAAAGCTGGTGGGCAACATCCGCACCTACGGCCATCTGGCCGCCAATACCGATCCTCTCGGCTTGCGCGCATCCTCGGATACACGCTTGCTCGAGCCATCCACTTTTGAGCTGAACGAATCGGATCTGAGCCGATTCCCGGCCTCCCTCCTCTGGGATCATGCGCCGGCCGGCGTCTCCAACGGCTGGGAAGCGATCCAGAAGCTGCGCAATTCGTATACCCAATCCATCGGCTTCGAGTTCAGCCACGTCCACGACGAAACCGAACGGGACTGGCTCAGCGCGAAGGCTGAATCGGGCATTGCCAACGCCTCCCTGAACGTTGAAGAACGCAAGTCCCTGCTCAATCTGCTGCTTCATGTCGAACAATTCGAGTCTTACCTTCACCGCACGTTCGTCGGCCAGAAACGGTTCTCCGTAGAAGGTGTCGACATGCTTATTCCGGTTATCGACGAGATCGTCCGCCAAGCGGTTCAGGACGGGGCGAGTCATATCCTGATGGGCATGGCGCATCGCGGCCGGTTGAATGTGCTTGCGCATGTCTTGGGCAAGCCGTACGAGAAGATCTTCTCCGAGTTCCATCATGCGCCGAACAAGGAGCTCGTGCCGTCGGAAGGCTCCGTCGGCATCAACTCCGGCTGGGCGGGCGACGTGAAGTACCACCTCGGCGCGGACCGCTCCGTCGCCGGAGCGCGCATCCTGCTCGCCAACAACCCGAGCCACCTGGAGTACGTCAACTCCGTCGTCGAGGGCTTCTCGCGCGCCGCGCAGGAGGACCGCACGCAGCCGGGCTTCCCGCGCCGCGATCCGAGCAAGTCGCTCGCTATCCAGGTGCACGGCGACGCGGCGTTCCCGGGCGAGGGCATCGTCGCCGAGACGCTCAACTTCACCGGCCTCGACGGCTTCACGAACGGCGGCTCGATCCATATCATCGCCAACAACCGCATCGGCTTCACGACCGACAGCAAGGATTCCCGCTCGACGCATTATGCGAGCGACCTCGCCAAGGGCTACGAGATTCCGATCGTGCATGTCAACGCCGACGATCCGGAGGCTTGCATCGCCGCCGTCCGCCTCGCCTGCGAGTACCGCGACAAGTTCAAGAAGGATTTCCTGATCGACCTCGTCGGCTACCGCCGCTACGGCCATAACGAGATGGACGATCCGGAGGGCACGCAGCCGCTCGTCTACGAAAAGGTCCGCGCCCACAAGACGGTCGCGACGCTGTATGCCGAGCGCCTGAAGGCCGAAGGCGCCTTGAGCGCCGCCGACATCGACCGGATGATCCAGGACACGCAAGCCGAGCTGCAAAAGGCTTACGACGTCATGAAGGAGCAGGCGGCCAGCGGCAAGCGCCGGAACGAAGGCTCGATTCCGGACGCCCCGGAGACGACCGAGACGGCGGTGCCGCTCGAGCGCCTCAAGGAAATCAACGCCGCGCTGCTGCAGGTTCCGGATGGCTTCACCGTCTATCCGAAGCTGCAGCGCATCCTGCAGCGCCGCGGCTCGATGCTCGACGAGGGCGAGAAGGTCGACTGGGCGCTCGCCGAGACGCTCGCCCTGGCGACGATCCTCGCCGACGGCAAGCCGATCCGCATGAGCGGCCAGGACGCCGAGCGCGCGACGTTCTCGCATCGCCATATCGTGCTGAACGACCACAAGACCGGCGAGAAATTTTCGCCGATGCATCATTTCCCGCAAGCCAAGGCGAGCTTCGCGGTGTACAACAGCCCGCTGACCGAAGGCGCGGTGCTCGGCTTCGAGTACGGCTACAACGTCTTCTCGCCGGAGACGTTCACGATCTGGGAAGCGCAGTACGGCGACTTCGCCAATGCGGCGCAGGTCATCTTCGACCAGTTCATCTCCGCGGGACGGACGAAGTGGAAGCAGCGCTCCAGCCTCGCGATGCTGCTGCCGCACGGCTACGAAGGCCAAGGACCGGAGCACTCCAGCGCCCGTCTGGAGCGGTTCCTGCAGCTGTCCGCCGAGAACAACTGGACCGTCGCCAACCTGAGCACGGCCGCCCAATACTTCCACCTGCTGCGCCGCCAGGCTGCCTGGACGGAGCATGAGGGCGCGCGTCCGCTCGTGCTCATGTCGCCGAAAAGCCTCATCCGCAACCCGCGCGTCCTGTCGCCGGGCTCGGAGCTGGCGAGCGGCTCGTTCAAGCTCGTGCTGGAGCAGCAAGGCCTCGGCAAGAAGGCGTCCGCCGTGCGCCGCCTGATCCTTTGCACCGGCAAGGTCGCCGTCGACCTCGAGGAAGCGCTGGATTCCGCCAAGGACCAGGACATGAGCTGGCTGCACATCGTGCGCGTCGAGCAGCTGTATCCGTTCCCGGCCAAGGAGATCGCCGAAATCATCTCCCGCTACAGCAAGCTGGAGGAGATCGTCTGGGTTCAGGAAGAGCCGAAGAACATGGGCGCTTGGACGTTCATGGAGCCTCGCATCCGCGAGTTGGCCGGAGGCAAGGCCGTCCATTACATCGGCCGTCCGGACCGCTCGAGCCCGGCTAGCGGCCATCAGGAAGTGCACGCCGCCGAGCAGCAGTCCATCCTTTCGCTCTCGCTGCAGCAAAAAGCTCTGAACACGATTTTACTTGGGAGGTAGAAGCAAGTGGCTGACATCAAAGTTCCCGATCTGGGCGAATCCATCTCGGAAGCGACAATCACCAAATGGCTCAAGAAGGAAGGGGAAGCCGTAAGCCAAGGCGACCTGCTGCTGGAGCTTGAAACCGATAAAGTCAACCTGGAGATCAGCGCGGAATCCGCAGGCGTGCTCTCGAGCATCCTGAAGGGCGAGGGCGATACCGTGCTCGTCGGCGAGTCGATCGGCGTCATCGGAGAGGGCGGCGCAGCCGCCGCTCCGGCGCAGCCGGTCCAGACGGCAGCTCCGGTCGCTCCGGCGGCGGCTCCAGCGGCTCCGGCCGCTGCGCCGGCGGCAGCTCCCGCTCCTGCGAGCGCATCCTCCGAGGGAGAGCCGATCGCTTCCCCGTCGGCTCGCAAGCTGGCCCGCGAGCGCGGCATCGATCTCAACCAGGTGAAGGGAACCGACCCGAACGGCCGCATCTACAGCCAGGACGTGGCGAGCCACGGCTCCGCTCCGGCTCCTGCGGCCAAGGCTCCGGCCGCCGCTCCGGCTCCGGCCGCGAAGCCGGCGTTCACGGAGCAGCCGGGCAAGCCGGTCGAGCGCACCAAAATGTCGCGCCGCCGCCAGACGATCGCCAAGCGCCTCGTCGAAGCCCAGCAGACGGCCGCGATGCTGACGACGTTCAACGAGGTCGACATGACGGCGATCCTCGACGTGCGCAAGCGCCGCAAGGATGCGTTCAAGGAGAAGAACGACATCGGCCTCGGCTTCATGAGCTTCTTCACCAAGGCCGTCGTCGGCGCGCTCAAGAAATTCCCGCTCCTCAACGCGGAAATCGACGGCGACGATCTGATCGTCAAGAAATACTATGACATCGGCATCGCCGTCGCCGCTCCGGACGGCCTCGTCGTGCCGGTCGTGCGCGACGCCGACCGCCTCGGCTTCGCCGGCATCGAGAAGTCGATCTCCGAGCTGGCCGGCAAAGCCCGCAAAAACTCGCTGGCGCTGTCGGACCTGCAAGGCGGCACGTTCACGATCACGAACGGCGGCGTCTTCGGCTCGCTGCTCTCGACGCCGATCCTCAACGCACCGCAAGTCGGCATCCTCGGCATGCATAAGATCCAGATCCGTCCGGTCGCGACCAGCGACACGGAGATGGAGAACCGCCCGATGATGTACATCGCGCTCTCCTACGACCACCGCATCGTCGACGGAGCCGAAGCGGTCCGCTTCCTCGTCACGGTCAAAGAGCTGCTGGAGGATCCGGAATCCCTTCTGCTCGAAGGCTGATCCGCGCAAGAGCATTCAACGCGCGGCGGACGCATGGCCGCCGCATCGCTTCACGCAAGACAAGCCCTGGATGGCTTCATCCAGGGCTTGTTTTTTTGCGCGGTGGAGGACGGGACCCTACATGCTGCGGTTGCAGTACAGCAGCAGCGCGACGTAGCCGCAGCCGATGAGCACGAGCAGATACGACAGCTCCGGCAGGTTGATGACGCCGACGAAAAACACGATGACGCAAGCGATCAAATTATAGAGGGAGACGGTTCGGAACAGCTTGTCGCGGTTGCGGATCCTGCCGGGCGCGAAGGCGGCCAGCAGCCATGGCGTGCGCTTGACGCCGGTGAAAAAGGCGATGAGATACATGAACAAGGACAGCACGATCAAGTAGAGGTTCATGATGGTCTCCCCTTGAAGGTTCGGATAGGCCGCGCTCGGCTCGCGAGAGCGTAGTTCTTATTATACGTGCGCGGCTGGGGATGTGGGAGAGCTTTTTTGGCAGGAAAAGGAGAATACTCGGCGCCGCGCCCGCATAGTCCTAGTACGGGGAAACCGATTCCGCACCGCTCATGGGAGAGGAAGCCGGCCGACAGAAGCCTACGCTTCAGGAGGCGGTTTTCATGAGTACGGATACGCTGATCGCATTGCTCGCCCTCGTCGTTTCCATGATCCATCTGGCGGGGCGCGGCGGCAAGTCGTAGCGGCTGAGGTCCCGGACACCGGCAGGCGGATTCCGCCTGCCGGTCGTCGGCATGCGCGGTCGGGCGGAGCTACCTTGTCCACGTCCGGTTATGGTACAATAGGACCATCGACTGGAATGTAAAGGGAGGGAGACGGGATCATGGCGCATACCCATGCCGGCGGCACGGCCAAGGAGATCGTCGACGCGATGGCCCGCGGAGGCTGGCGCATCACCGAGCAGCGGCGGCGTCTGGCGGAAATTTTCGCCGGCTGCGAAGGCTATCTGTCCCCGAAGGACGTCTACGAGGCGATGACGGTCCACTATCCGGGCGTCAGCTTCGATACCGTATATCGCAATCTGCGCCTCATGAGCGAGATGGGCGTGCTGGAGCAGTTCTACTCGATGGACGCGGGGCTCAAGTTCAAGGCGGCCTGCAATCATCATCACCACCATCATCTGATCTGCACGAATTGCGAGAAGACGCTCACGTTCGACTACTGCCCGATGGAGCAGGAGATGAGGCTGCCGGGCAACTTCAAGATCATGAACCATCGCTTCGAGGTATACGGCCTTTGCGAGGGCTGCCAGAGCGAAGTAGGCCGCTAGGCGTTGACAGCCCGCTTCGCGGCTGGTACTATACTTAAAGTGTAATCATTACAACTTTCTTCGCTGACCTCGTTCGTGCGGACAGGCAGCGATTTCTTTTGTCTCGAGATGTAAATATTACGATGATAGACGGAGACGCCCGAAAGATAGAAAGGAAGACGAAAGCGATGATCTTAGCTTCGTTGAAAGAAGTGGAGTTCGGCTACAACGATGCGCCCAGCCTCCATAATGCGACGATCGAGGTGAGGAGCCGGGAGTTCGCGGCCGTCACGGGGCCGAACGGAGCCTCGAAGACGACGCTGCTGAAGCTGATGCTCGGGCTGCTCAAGCCGTGGAAGGGCAAGACGTTCCTCGCCGGCAAGCGCGAGGACGGCCGGCCGCTCAAGGTCAGCTACGTGCCGCAGCAGATCGCCGCGTTCAATGGCGGCTTTCCGAGCAACGTGCAGGAGTTCGTCCTGTCCGGCTGCCTAAGCAGCGGCTCCTGGCTGAGGCGGGTGACCAAGGAAGACCGCGAGCTGGCCGAGAAGTCGCTGCGGCAGGTCGGCATGTGGCAGCTGCGGGAGCGGCGCATCGGCGAGCTCTCCGGCGGTCAGAAGCAGCGCATCTGCATCGCCCGCGCGCTCGCCCAGCGGCCGGATCTGCTCGTCATGGACGAGCCGACGACGGGCATGGACGAGGCGAGCCGCAAAGGCTTTTACGAGCTGATGCGCCATATGGTCGACGCGCACGGCATGTCGATCGTCATGGTCACCCACGGCCTGGAGGAATGCCGCCCCTACCTGGATCGGATCATCGAGCTCGAGCGAAAGGGGGAGGGAGGATGGAAATGCTGCACTACGACTTTATGCAGCGGGCATTTTTCGCCGGCGCGCTGATCGCCGTCGTCGCCTCCGTGCTCGGCGTGTATCTGATGCTGCGCCGTCAGGCGCTCATGGCCGACATGCTCTCCCACGTCTCGCTGGCAGGCGTCGCGGCGGGTGCTTTCCTCGGCCTCAGCCCGACGCTTTCCGGGTTCCTGACCGCGACGATCGGAGCGGTGGCGGTGGAGTACGTGCGCCGCTTCTACAAGACGTACAGCGAGATGTCGATCGCGATCATCATGGTCGGCGGCCTCTCGACGGCAGTCGTGCTCATGAGCCTGAACAAGACGATGAGCAAAAGCTTCACCTCGTACCTGTTCGGGTCGGTCGTCGCCGTCGACCGTTCCCAGCTGCTGCTCATGCTGATCGTCACCGCGGCCGCGGCGCTGTTCTTCTTTTTCCTGCGCCGTCCGCTGTATCAGATGACGTTCGACGAGGAGACGGCCAAAGTAAGCGGCTTGCCGACGGGGCTGATCTCGATGCTGTTCAGCGTCATCACCGGCATGATCGTCGCGGCCGCGATGCCGATTGTCGGCGTGCTGCTCGTCTCGTCGCTCATCATCCTGCCGGCGGCGCTGGCGATCCGGCTGACGTCGCGCTTCAGCGCCGCGCTGCTGCTCGCCGTGGCGATCGGCCTGGCCGGCGTCATGAGCGGGCTGACCGCTTCGTACGAGCTGAGCACGCCGCCCGGCGGCACGATCGCGCTGGTGCTCCTCGCCTTCCTGGCTCTCGGCGTCGCATCGCAGAAGGTCGTCCGGCTCGTCCGGGCGAAGTCCAAGCATGCTGCCGCCACGGACACGGAGATGCACTCCTACGGTCCGATTCCGAGGCTGGGCGAGGATTCCCATACATCTTGAGGCTTAGAGAGAAGGAGTGAAGGTCAACATGGCAAGTCAAAGGAAATGGATCTCCGGCCTGCTGCTGTCCGGCGGACTGGCGCTGGCGCTGAGCGGCTGCGGCAGCAGCGGCTCGGGCGGAGCGGCGAACGAGGCGGCCGGAAACGACGGAGCCGCGCCGGAAGCAGGCGCCAAGCTGAAGGTGGCCGCCACGATCTACCCGATGGCGGAGTTCGCCCGTCAGGTCGGCGGCGCTCATGTCGACGTCGTGCCGCTCGTGCCGACCGGCGTGGAGCCGCATGACTGGGAGCCGAGCGCCAAGGACATGGCCGCGATCAGCGACGCCGACGTCTTTGTCTACAACGGCATCGTCGAAAGCTGGGCCGAGCAGGCGATCGGCAGCGCGGCCAATCCGAACCGCGTCGTCGTCGAGGCGAGCCACGGCCTGGCCGAGCTGGAAGGAATCGACGACGGCCATCATCACGGCGAGGAAGAACATGCCGACGAGCACGCGGATGAGCACGCCGACGAGCATGCGGACGAGCATGCCAAGGATCCCCATGTCTGGCTCGATCCGGTGCTGGCCCAGCAGGAAGTGCGCGCCATCCAAAAAGGACTGGAGCAGGCCGATCCGGAGCATAAAGAGGACTATGCGAAAAACGCCGATGCGTACATCGCGAAGCTGGAGGAGCTGAACCAGCAATTCGTTTCCGAGTTGAAAGGCTCGAAGCGCAAGGACTTCGTCACCTCGCATGCCGCTTTCGCTTACTTGGCGGAGCGCTACGGGCTGAAGCAGGTGCCGATCAGCGGCTTGTCGCCGGAGCAGGAGCCGTCGCCGGAGCAGATGGCCCAGGTCATCGAATTCGTGCGCGAGCATCAGGTGAAGACGATCTTCTTCGAGACGCTTGTCGACTCCAAGCTGGCCGATACGATCGCAGCCGAGACAAAAGCCGGCACCGACGTGCTCAACCCGCTCGAAGGACTGACCAAGGAGCAGGCGGACGCAGGCGAGGACTACATCAGCATCATGAAGAGCAACCTGAAGGCGCTGGTCGACGCTCTGAACGGCTGATCCGGGGCAACGAGCCCCGCAGCGCCGGAACGAGCTGTTTTCCCGTCATCAAATCGTAAATATAACGATAGGATATGCGGATCGATCCATGGAACCGAGCTGGCTGAGGCCGGCTTGTTCCTTGCCCAAAGATCGTAAAAATTACATTATAGGAGGATTCCCATGACTCAATCCCTGCTTCCCGTCACCGTCCTGAGCGGTTATCTCGGCTCCGGCAAGACGACGCTGCTCAACCATGTGCTCCACAACCGCGATGGCCTCAAGGTCGCCGTCATCGTCAACGATCTGAGCGAGGTGAACATCGACGCCGGGCTCGTCAAGGAAGGCGGCGGCCTGTCGCGCCTCGACGAGAAGCTCGTCGAGATGTCGAACGGCTGCATCTGCTGCACGCTCCGCGAGGACCTGCTCGTCGAGGTGGAGCGGCTGGCCAAGGAAGGCCGCTTCGACTACATCCTGATCGAATCGACCGGCGTCGGCGAGCCGGTGCCCGTCGCGCAGACGTTCTCCTATGTGGACGAGGAGCTCGGCATCGACCTGACCCGCTACTGCCGGCTCGATACGATGGTGACGGTCGTCGACGCCAACCGGTTCTGGATCGACTACAGCTCCGGCGAGTCGCTGCTCGAGCGCAGCCAGGCGGTCGGCGAGGACGACACCCGCGACGTCTCCGACCTGCTGCTCGATCAAGTGGAGTTCTGCGACGTGCTCGTGCTGAACAAATGCGATCTCGTGCCGGAGGAGGAGCTGCAACGCCTCGAGGGCGTGCTGCGCCGGCTGCAGCCGCGCGCCCGCTTCATCCGCGCCGAGCATGGCCGGGTAGAGCCTTCCGCCATCCTGAATACGGGCTTGTTCGATTATGACGAGGCAGCGGCTTCTGCCGGCTGGATGAAGGAGCTGGCCAAGCCGGCGCATACGCCGGAGACGGACGAATACGGCATCTCGAGCTTCGTCTACGACCGCCGTATCCCATTCCATCCGGAGCGGCTGCGGCGCTGGCTGGGGGACTGGCCGGAGCAGGTCGTCCGCGCCAAAGGCTACGTCTGGCTGGCTTCGCGGATGCAGACGGCTCAAAACTTGAGCCAGGCCGGGCCGTCGATCAGCTTCGGACCGGCGGGATATTGGGCGGCGGCGCTGCCTCGAGAGGAGCAGGAGCAGCTGAAGCGGGAAGACGCCGAGCTCGCGGCGAGCTGGCATCCCGTCTACGGCGATCGGGTGAACCGGATCGTCTTCATCGGCATCGGCCTGGACCCGGAGACGGTCACCGCTTCGCTCGACCGCTGCCTGCTGACGGAGGCGGAGCTCGCATCCGACTGGTCGCTGTTCGCGGATCTGCTTCCCGGAGGGAGCATGCCGGCCTGAGCGGCCCCGGATATTCGACCAAGGAGGTGACGATGGATGAGAGTGACGATCACGCTGGCTTGCACGGAGACGGGAGACCGCAACTATACGACGACCAAGAACAAGCGGACGAATCCCGAGCGGCTGGAGCTGAAAAAATACAGCCCGCGGCTGAAACGGGTGACGCTTCACCGCGAGACGCGCTGACGATTCGGGCTGCCGCTGCCGCTTGGCGAGCGCAGCCGGGAAGCGGGCGGCGCTGCAGCCGGGAACGACGGCTCCGGCTCATGGCCGTCTGCCGTAGAGGGACGCCCAGCGCTCGCGAAGCGGTCCCTCGTCAAGGGCCGAGCCGATGAGCACGAGGTACGGCTGGCCGGGATAAGAGGCAGGCTCCCACTCCGCGCGCCCTCCGGCATGCTGGAGCAGCAGCGTCTCGCCGCCGAGGCGCAGATAGCCTTTGGCCCGCACGAGGCCGTCGCCGAGCTCGCGCAGGAACCGCTCGACCTCGGCCCGCTCCGGCTGGGTGCCGGCCGGAGCGGGCAGCGTCAGCGAGCGCAGGGAGCCGCCGCTGTAGCGGTCCGCGAGCGGCTGCGCCGTCGGCAGCGTCTTCAGCGTGCGGGATGCGGCCGCCGCCGTTCCGGCCATGGAAGGGCCCGTCCCGGCCGAAGCGCCGGGGACGGCTCCGGCCGGGGCGGCATCTCCCCGTGACGCCGCCGCTCCGGCAGTGCTTCGGCGCGGGTGAATCCCATGTAGCAAGGAAGCGGCATCGATGCGGCAGCGCTCTGTCTCCAGGACGGCGGCTGCCGCATTTTGCTTTTTGACGGCCCGCCGTGCCTTGAGACGCTGTGCCTCCGGCGCCGTATCGGCTTTATTGAGCAGCACGAGATCCGCGCTTGCCACCTGGCTGCGCAGCGTGCGCACGAGCTCGCGATCGGCGCTGAAGCGGCTGTTGTACTCGGCGAACGTGCCGGCGTCGACGACCGTGACGACCGCAGCCAGCTCCAGACCGGCCGCATGCGCCGTCCCGCCGTCCTGCAGCAACTCCCGCAGCTCCGCCGGATCGGCTACCCCGGTCAGCTCGACGAACAGGACATCCGGCTCCGTACGGGCAAGCGAGACGAGGCTCGACTCCAGCTCGCTGCGCTTCGTGCAGCACAGGCAGCCGTCCAGCAGCTTGCGCACGGGCAGGCGCAGCTTTTCGGAGACGAGGCTGCCGTCGACGTCGATCTGGCCCAGCTCGTTCATGAGCAGGGCGGCGTTCAGCTCCCGGCGCGCGCATTCCTCCAGCAGCCTCAGCAGCAGCGTCGTCTTGCCGCTTCCGAGAAATCCGGACAGCAGATATACGGGAACGCTCATCGTCGGCACTCTCCTTTCCTTCCTAAAGAAGGATATGGACAGCCGCTTCCAAGTAGTACCGCATGCCGCATCGCCGAGCGGTCCGCGCGAGTCAGGAATCTGCTGGAAGAACCGCCTTTGGCCTTGTGCCAAAGGCTTTTTTGCGTAAGATTAGAGGAGCTTGCGAAAAATATCTTTATTACGCTTGGGAGTTATCGTTAAATATTGGGTATAGATGATGTGACGAATCGACGCAATCCGCCGTCGGTTTCGAGAAGAGGAGGGAAGCCGGACATGCTCGACGAGGCACGGCGCACCAAGCATCCGGCTCGAATCGCCGCCGCCGCCGCGCTTGCGGCCGCCATCGTCATCATAACGGCGCTGTTCGTCAAGCCGTATCTCGGCATGGCGGACAATGGCGACTTCTTTCGGGAGATCCACAACCCGGGCCTGTACGATCTGAACGAGACGTACGAGGACCGGCATTTCGACTATTACAACCGCATCTACGGCGTCCGCGAATATCCGTACGACTCCAACACCGCCTTCATCTCCTCGCTGTCGCTGTTCATCCGCGGGGCGATCGGAGCGGACCTGCTGCTGACCGGCGACAACCGCTTCGATATGCGGGCGATCGCCGCGCTGTATGCGGCGCTGTTCCTGGCGGCGATCTACTTGATCGTGAGGCAGGCGGCCGAGCGCTTGACCGCGGCGGGGGCAGCCGCGGCGGCGCTGATCGCCGTATTCGTTCTCGCCGACACGGGCTATACGGCCTATTTCAGCTCCTTTTACGGGGAGCCGGCTTCCTACGTGCTGCTGCTGCTGACGATGGCGCTGCTCATGCGGCTGCCTGAGCTCGACCGCCGCTCGGCGGGCTGGCTCGCCGCCTGGGTCGCCGCCGCCGGGCTGTTCGCCGCCGCCAAGCAGCAGAACGCTCCGGCCGGCATCCTGCTGGCGCTGCTCGGACTGCGCGCGGCGTTTCTGTACCAAAGCAGGCGGCTGCGGCGGCTGGCGATCGGCGGCGCGGCGGCGGTCGCGGCGGTCAGCGTCCTCACCTACGGCCTGATGTCCGACGACATCAAGCATATCAACCAGTACCACGCCGTGACGCGCGGCATCCTCCAGAACACGGAGCATCCGGAGCGCGATCTGCAGGAGATCGGGCTCGATCCGAAGTTCGCGGTGCTGGCGGGCACGACGTATTACGACAAGTACCAGCTGGAGCCGGTGGAATCCGAGCTCATGCAGGAGGAGTTCTACTCCAAGTTCGGCTACTTGGCGCTGCTTCGCTACTATGCGCTGCATGCGGACCGGGCGATCGACAAGCTGAACGAGGCCGCGAGCCACGCTTACCAGATCCGCCCGACGGCGATGGGCAACTACGAAAAAAGCGCCGGCCGGGAGCCGGGAGCGAAGTCGTCGTTCTTCTCCGGGTGGAGCAGCCTCAAGCAGCAGCTGTTCCCGGGCACGTTCCGCTTCATCGTCCTGTTCTACGCCGTCTTCTACGGCGGGCTTGCCTATCTCTACGTCGCGGCCTGGAGGGGCCGCCGCAGAGCGGACCAGTTCCGTCTCGAGGCGCTCGCGCTGCCGGGCCTGATCGGCCTGTCGCAGCTCGGGGTGTCGTTCCTCGGCGCGGGCGATGCCGACCTGGCCAAGCATCTGTTCCTCTACAACGTCTGCTTCGACCTCATGTTCGGCCTGATGGCCGGCTGGGTCGCGCACAAGATCATGCAAAGGCTGCGCCTGCGCGGGAAGGCTGGGAAAACGAAATGGAAGTCAAAAAGCTCGATATCTGGGTCATCGTCCTTGCCGTCCTGAGCTACGGGATCGTCAACTGGTTCGTCCTGCTTCCAAAGGACAGCTACCTGCAAAACACGCTGCTGCTGAGCGCGCTGTTCGCCGTCGCGGTGCTGTCCTACCTGAGCGGCCTCATGATCGCGCTCACCGCCTCGGCCGTCTGCATTTTCTTTTACGGCAGCTATGTGATGTACGGCAGCGTCATGCAAGGCAAGGGCATCGAGTCGCAGGTGTATTACTGGCTCGTGCTGCTGCCGCTCGTCGCCGTCCTCACGGCGGTCATCGGCGGCCTGATCCGCTCCATCCAGCAGGAAAACCTGCGCATGCGGGAGCGCTACTCGGACTTCGTCACGATCGACGAGATCACCGGGCTCGAGAACGCGCGCGTCTTCTACGCCGTGCTCGGCCAGTTCA
Organism: Paenibacillus sp. B01; assembly: GCF_009649995.1. NCBI lineage: Bacteria > Bacillati > Bacillota > Bacilli > Caryophanales > Paenibacillaceae > Paenibacillus > Paenibacillus sp. B01. The sequence continues at coordinate 2,739,979 of NZ_CP045802.1, forward strand.
TGAGCCTCTCCCGCCGCTACGAGCTTCCGCTCAGCGTCATGCTCGTGCGGCTCGACTACTATGACGACATCCGCGGCATCGTCGGGGGCGAGGCGATGAAGGACGTCGTCGCCTGGATCGGCAAGCGGCTCGGCGAGAGCACGCGCACCGAGGACTCCAGCTACATCCTCGAGGACGGCCGCACGTTCGCGCTGCTGCTGCTCGGCGACCGGGAAGGGGCGCAGGTCGTCAAATCGCGCATCAAGGAAAGCATCTATTCGTACGATCTGCAAAAAGCGGCCAAGGCGGTCACGGTGCGGCTCGAGCTTCGCGTCGGCCTCGCCGCCTACGATCCTTCCGAGCCTTCGGATCCGCTTTCCCTGCGCCGCGCGGCCGAAAAGGACATGGAGTACGATGTGTAGCGCGCGGCATGCCGGCGGCGCGGCGAGGCATGCGGCCGGCCGGAGGCTCGTCTGCTGCTTCCTGTTCGTTCTCCTGCTGCTGCCGGCCGCCGCGCCGTCTCCCGCATCCGCCGCTACGCTGGCTTTCCGCGCGGATTCTTCTCCGGCGCTGCGCCAGGCGGCGCAGCCGGAGGGCGGCAAGGCGCTCGTCGTCTACGGGCGCGAGTGGAACAGCCGGGACGGGCGCGAGCGGCTGATCGAGCTGTACCGGATGCTGCGCGGGCCCTATGCCGCCGTAGGCTTCGTCCGCGGCGGAGACGCGCGGCCGGAGCAGCTGCAGGAGGCGGATCTGGTCGTTGTTGCCGGGGGCGCGGAGGAGCCTTTCCGAAGCGGGCTGCCGCTGCCGTCCGGCGCCGCCGGAGGCGATACGGTGCTGCTGGATACGACGGACGGCTTGGCCGCTGCGGCGCGTCAGCTCGCCGGCTGGCTCGACGCCTCCGGCGTGTCGGCGCCGACGTACGCGCTTCTGAGCGGCATCAGCCCGTTTCTCGATCGCGAGGAGCTGGAGCGCAAGGCCGCCTGGCTGCACGAGCGCGGCATTCCGTACTGGATGGAGCTGCGTCCGCTGTTCACGGGCGGCGATTCGCCTTCGCTGGACGGCTATTACGAGACGCTGCGCCGGATGCAGGAGCTCGGCGGCGTCGCGCTGCTCGGTCCGCTCGCCGGCTGGACGCCGCCGGACGAGTGGGACTCGTATTTGTCGGGCCACGAAGTGACCGGCGCGACCGATACTGACGATGCCGCGGTGCTCAGCGCGCGCTCGATGTACGCCTATGTGAGCCGCGGCGTCTATCCGGCCGGACTCGCCGGTCCGCCGGATCTGCTGTTCGATCCGGAATGGAGCGGGCTCGCCGCTTCCGCCGACCTGTTCGTCGAGGGAGCCGGCTGGCAAGGCTTCTCGCGCGATCTCGACGCCGCGCAGGCGTGGATGGGCCGCTACGCGGCTCTGGCGCCGGCGGCCGGCGCCGAGGGCGAAGCTCCGCTTCCGGAGAGCTCCGCCCGCGTCTTCGCGGTCGAGGCCGGACTGCCGCTGGCCGCGTTCCAGGCCGCCGTGGAGGCGGAGCTGGGGCGGGGGACCGCATTCGCCGATCCCGCCTCCGTGGACAGCCGGATCGTCTGGGAGGAGCAGTCGCTCGTCCGCCGGGACGGGCAGACGCTGCTGAACGGCAGTCCCGCGTCCTGGACCGCTCCCGAAGTCCCCGAGCCGACAGCCGCGCCGCCGGCGGATGGGGGGCTGACGACGGTGAACCGCGGCGTCCAGAACGTCCTATCCGTGCTGTTCGTCGTCTCGGTCCTCGTCGTGGGGGCGTTTACGGCGGCGTTTGTCGTCGGCCGCCAGATCAATCGCAGAAAGCATCTGAGGTGAGCCATGGAGCAGCTGGGCTGGATCGATTACCTCTTTCTGTATTGCATGGTCTGCATCTGGATCATGCTTCTCATCAATATCGTGCTCACGGCAGGCGGATACCGCTACTACCTGAAAACGCTGCAGATGCGCGTGGACGAGCCGCTGGACGACTATCCGACCGTTTCGGTGCTCATCCCGGCCCATAACGAGGAAAAGGTGATCGGCCAGACGGTCGGCGCGCTCATGGAGCTCGACTACCCGAAGGACAAGCTGGAGATCATCGTCATCAACGACAATTCCAGCGACGGCACAGGAGCGATCCTCGCGGAGCTGCAGCGCAGCCGTCCCGACGTGAATCTGCGCATCCTGACGACCGGTCCGGAGACGGGCGGCAAAGGAAAGTCCGGCGCGCTCAACAACGGCTACGCCGTCAGCACCGGCGAGGTGCTGGCCGTCTACGACGCCGACAATACGCCGGAGCGCTCGGCGCTTCGCATCCTCATCCACACGCTTTGGCGGAACGACCGGCTCGGAGCGGTCATCGGCAAGTTCCGCACGCGCAACGGCAGCAAAAACTGGCTGACCCGCTTCATCAACATCGAGACGCTCGGCTTCCAGTGGATGGTGCAGGCGGGACGCTGGGAGCTGTTCGGCCTGTGCACGATACCCGGCACCAACTTCGTCGTCCGCCGCAGCATCATCGAGCAGATGGGCGGCTGGGATACGAAGGCGATCGCCGAGGATACGGAGATCAGCTTTCGCATCTACCGCCTCGGCTACCGGATCCAGTACATGCCGCTCTCCGTCACCTGGGAGCAGGAGCCGGAAACGGTGCCGGTCTGGATGAAGCAGCGCAGCCGCTGGGTGAAGGGCAACATCTATGTCCTGCTCAAGAACATTCCGCTGCTGTTCTCTCCGGAGTCGAAGCGGATCCGCTTCGACCTGATCTATTTCTGCTCGGTCTATTTCCTGTTCCTCAGCTCGGCGCTGCTGTCCGACGCGATCTTCGTGCTCGGCATCCTCGGCCTGATCGAGTACAACATCGTCGGCAACACGCTGCTGCTCTGGCTGATGGCGTTCCTCGTGTTCGTGCTGGAGATGGGGCTTGCCCTCAGCATGGAAAAGGGGCAGAGCCGCCCGCGCAACATCGCGCTCGTCGCGATCATGTACTTCACGTATTGCCAGCTGTGGCTCGTCGTCGCCCTGCAGGGAGTCTACCAATTCATCCGCGATGCCATCCTGCGGCGGGAAGCCCGATGGTACAAGACGGAACGGTTCTAAGGAGAATGTCCATGAAAAAAACGATCGTGGCCGCAGCAGTCCTGCTTTCGATCCTGACCTCGCCGCTCGCGGCCGCCGTAGACGCGGCAGCGCCGTCTCCCGCGCCGTCCGCGTCGGCGCAGCCGGCGGACCCGTCCGCATCGGTCGCGCCAGCCGCATCGGCGGCGCCGGAGAGCTCTCCGGCGCCCGGGAGGAGCCTGTCGCCGGCCGTCATGCAGGCGCCGGACGGCTCGAGCCGGATCCGTCTTCCATACGGCAAGGATGTGAAGCTCCAAGGCTATTACTCCGCTCAATCGACGTATTTCACCCTCGGCAAGCATTGGGAGCTGCGCTCGGGCATGCTCCATCTCGAGCTGCGCTCGAGCCGTCTGGCCGCGGATTCCGCGCTGACGGTCGAGGTGAACGGCAAGCCGTCGCGATCGTTGCGCCTGGCCGAAATCGGCGAGGGCGGCCGCAGCCTCGATCTTGCCATCTCCGGAGCCGATCTGGCCGCGGGCGTCAACGAGATCCGGCTGTCGCTCGGCCATGCGGACGACCGGTTCGAGATCTGCGCCGACGACCGCTCCGACGAGAATTGGCTGCTTGTCGGCGAAGGCTCTTACCTGCAGGCGGACTACGAGGAGCAGGCGGCGACGGGCGAGCTGCGCCAGTTCCCGTATCCGTTCGTGCCGGACGCGGGCGAGCGCCGCGGCGAAGGCACGTCGATCGTGCTGCCGGACGGAGCGTCGCCCGCCGCCGTCGCCGCCGGCCTGCAGACGGCGGCCGCGCTCGGCCTGACCGTCGAGGAAGGGCTACCGGGACTGCATATGGGCGTCTATGCCGAGGTCGCCGCCGGCAAGCATCGGAGCGACCATCTGCTCTATGTCGGCCCTGCCTCCTCGATGCCGGAGGCGCTCAAGGCGGCGGCTCCGGCCGAAGCGCTCGGACGGCTGGCCGAGGGCACGCTGCTGTTCCGCGCGGAATCGCCGCTGCAGCCGGGACGGCTGCTCATGGGCATCGTATCCGGGGCGGACGAGAGCGGTCTCGACACGGCCGCCCGGCTGCTGCAAAATCCCGATCTCGTCGCCCAGCTGGACGGCAGCGCCGTGCTGCTGCCGCGCGGGACGAATGTGAACCGGCCGGCCGCCGACGCCTCCCGCGATCGCTGGACGTTCGAGGAGCTCGGCTATCCGCAAGGGCTTCAGGCGCAAGGACCGTTCCGCCAGCAGGCCGACTTCGACGTGAAGCTGCCGTCCAACAAGCTCGTGCTGCCGGGAGCGAAAGCCCGCTTCGAGCTCAAATACGCGAAAAACCTGAATTTCGACCAGTCGCTCGCGACGCTTTACGTCAACGGCATCCCGGCCGGCAGCAAGAAGCTGGACGCCGAGTCGGCCGACGGCGACGTCTGGGAGGTGCCGATTCCGAGCGGCGCGGCCCAGTCGGGCTATCTGGCGATGAGCGTGGCGTTCGACCTGCAGATGACCGGCTACGACTGCATCCGTCCCGGCGAGCAGACGCCGTGGGCGTACATCGCGCCGGAGTCGACGGTCAGCCTGCCGGCCGAGGACGAGCGCGCGCTGCTGCTGGAGCATTATCCGTGGCCGTTCATCAAGAACGGCCGCTGGAATGCCGCCGCCTTTGTCCTCCCGGGCGGCGGCTGGACCGACCTGAGCCGCGAGGCCCGCATCGCCGCCCGGCTCGGATCCTACCTGACCGACAACAGCGGCTCGCTGCAGGCGCGTGCCGATGCTCCGTGGCAGTCGGACAGCCTCAAAGGGCTGCAGCTGATTGCCGTCGGCACGCCGCAGCAAAGCGAGCTCATCCGCTCGGCGGCCCAGCGGCTATGGTTCCCGTACGACAGCGGCCTCGCCCGCTTCGTCGGCAACGAGAAGCGCCGGCTGCTGCCGGACTTCGCGGCGCGGCTCGCCTCGATCCAGCTGCTCCCCGCCGCGGAGGGCGGCGGCTCGCTGCTCGCCGTGACGGCGCCCGAGGAGGAGAGCCTGCAGCAGGCGGAGAACTATTTGTCGATGCGTTCCTACGGCAGCGAGCTCGTCGGCAACGCGACGCTGGTCGACCGCTGGGAGAAGGCGCTGAACCATTATTTCGCCGATGAAGGCAGTCCGGGCGTAGCGGAGCGGGTCAGCCTGAGCTCGGGAGAAGCGAGGCTGTTCGCGATCCTGTTCGGCACGATCCTGCTGCTGCTGCTGCTCGGCATCATCCTGATCTGGCGCAAATACCGCAAAAACCGAAGCTGATCGAGGAGGGATGAGGATGGCGCGCAGGAGCTTCAGCCGCGGCGTCCTCGCGCTCGGCGCGGCGGGGACGCTGCTCATCGGCGCGGCGGCCTGGTGGCTTGCCGCCGGCAACGATGACGGCATGAGGCCGCTGCTCGAGGGCGGCATCCGCTCCGGCAGCCTGTCGACGGACTACGTCATCGAGACGGCGCTGGACGATGCGAGGCGGCTCGAGCTGAACGCCGTCAACGTGCCGGTCGCGGTGAACGTCGCCGATTCGCGGGCGAGCCGCTTCGAGCTGGACGAGGCAAGCCTGGACAAGGCGCGCCGGATCATCCCGATGCTGCATGCGCGAGGCATCCGCGTGCTGCTGGAGCCGTATCCGTGGATCGCGGACGGCAGCGTCGCCGAGACGGCATGGAATCCGTCGGAGCCCGAAGCCTTTTTCCGCCACTGGCAGGAGGACGTGCTGCAGCCGCTCGTGCGCGAGCTGGCCGCTCCGCTGCAGGTCGAGGCGGTCGTGGCGGCGTCCAATCTCGTCCATCTGGAAAGCCGCAGCGGCGACTGGATCCGGCTGCTGAAGGAGCTGAAGGCGCAGTACGGCGGGCTCGTCACCTACAAGACGAACTGGTGGTACACGGCGGATTGGGACGAGGCCAGCCTCGCGGCATTCCGCGCCAAGCGGGACAACCCGCTGTGGGCGGAGGTCGACTTCATCTCGGTGGCGGCATACTTCGAGCTGACCGACAAGATGTCGCCGTCGTCGGCCGAGCTCAAGGCGGCTTTGAGGCATGCGGAGCGCCACGGGCGCGGCCAGGACGTGCCCGCCGAGCTGGAGGAGCTGGCGCAGCGATGGGGCAAGCCGTATTTCTTCGGCGAGCTCGGCTTTCCCGCACGCGAGGGCGCGGCGAGCGAGCCGTGGAATTCCGCGCCGTCCGATGCGCCGGACGCCAAGCTGCAGGCCCGGCTGTTCGAGGCGTACCGGGACGCGTTCCGCGGGCGCGAGTCGTTTCTCGGCTACTCGGTGTTCGCCATCGGCGAGGCCAGTCCGGACAAGCGCTACTACCCTTCGGAAGAAAGCGCCGCCGTCATCCGCTCCTGGTGAGCGGGGCGGCGGTTTTTTCGCGTCTGGCGGCCTCTAGCCAGGAAGCCGCCCTTCAAGTAAGATGGAGCATATTCCCACTTGGAAAGAGGAGGCGGTACGATGGAGCCGATGCTGCTCGACATCGACGAGCCGTTCGAAAGCGGCCGGCTGCTCATCCGCGCGCCGCGCAGCGGCGACGGGGCGGCCATCAACGAAGCGGTGAAGGAAAGCCTGGAGCGGCTCAAGGTCTGGATGCCGTGGGCGCAGCAGGCCCCGACATCCGAGGAGTCGGAGCTGGACGCGCGGCGGGCGGACATCGCCTATCGGCAGCGCGAGGACATGCGGCTGCTGCTGCTGGACCGCGCGAGCGGGCGGCTGATCGGCTGCAGCGGCCTGCACCGGATCGACTGGAAGGCGAGATGCTTCGAGCTCGGCTATTGGGTGCGCACGGGCGAGGAAGGCAAAGGGTATGTGACGGAGGCCGTCGATGCGATCACCGCCTTCGCCGCCGGCCGGCTCGGCGCGCATCGGATCGAGATCCGGTGCGACGCCCGCAACGAGCGCAGCGCCGCGGTCGCCCGCCGCTGCGGCTTCACGCTCGAGGGCGTGCTGCGCGGAAACGACCTGTCGCCTGACGGCAGCCGGCGCGATACGATGGTGTTCGCCAAGGTGAGAGGCGCGGAGCTGGACGGCTGAATCGCTTCTCGTAGCATAAAGAAGCGGGTTTGACAAGTTATATTTGTGACTACTGGGAAGGGAGCCGATCCGGTATAATGTCTCCTGAACGAAAGGAGCCCACCTATGCCGATCAAGATCATAACAGACAGCGGTTCTGATTTGCCCGTTCCCCTGCAAGCCCGCTATGGCATCGAAATCGTTCCGCTGACCGTGACGTTTCCGGACGGTCCGATGGCGGAAGGGACAAGCGCCGAAGCGTTTTACGACAAGATGGAGTCGTTCAGCGAGCTGCCGACGACGGCCAGCCCGAGCCCGGCCGTCTTTCTGGAAGCGTTCCGCAACGCCGATCCGGCCAGCGACCTGCTCGTCCTCTGCATGTCGTCCAATATAAGCAGCACCTATCAGTCCGCGCTCATCGCGAAGGACATGCTGCTCGATGAAGGCTTCGAACGCGGCATCGAGGTGATCGATACGCGCAGCTTCTCCGGCGGGCTGTCCCGCATCGTGGCGATGGCGGCCGCTTATGCCGAGGGCGGCTGCGGACTGCCCGAGCTCAAGGAGCGGACGGAGCGGATCATCGAGCAGACGAGCGCCTACTTTACGCTGGAGTCGCTTGAAAACGTCATCAAGGGCGGACGGCTGAGCCGGCTGTCCGGGGGCGTCGCCTCCGTGCTGAACATCAAGCTGCTGCTGCGCATCAGCGGCGAGGGCAAGGTGGAAGTCGTCGAGAAGACGCGCGGCTTCCGCAAGGCCGTCGGCAGCCTGCTCGCCAAGCTCGACGAGAAGGAGCATGACTACGAGAACTCGGAGATCGCCATCGTCCATAGCGGCAGCGAGCAGCTGGCGCTCGACGTCAAGGAGCGCATCCTGGCGAAGCATCCGTTCCGGGCGGTCCATCTGTCCTGCATGGGACCGGTCATGGGCACGTACGCGGGCCGCGGAGGCATCGGCGTCGCGTTCTGACCGCCGTCTCTATCGCATCATCCGCGCCAAGAGCGCGCAAAAAGCTTGCCCGCCGGCAATTGCCGGCAGGCAAGCTTTTTTGCGTATCGCAGCACGGAAAGGGGCTCGGAGACGGTGTCGAGACCGCTCCCGAGCGGCTGCGGAGCCCCTTCAGGCGGAGTCCGCATCACGCTCGGCAGCGGCCGAACGCGGCTCGCGGACGACCTTCACCTCGTACTGCGTGATCGTATTGTCCAGAATATAGTCCGGCACCTGGCGGCCGGAATGCGATTCGCGGAAGGCGTCGCTGCGGGTCCACGCGTGGAAATCCTCCATGCGCTCCCAGCGCGTGACGACATTGATGAGGTCATGCTCGGCGGACTTCTCGCTTTGCCATACTTCCAGGCCGAGGAAGCCTGGCATGAACTCCACTTTGCCGATCTTGTCGAACCGGTCGGCGAGCTTGCCGGCTTCGCCTTTGCGGATGCGGGACGTATTGGTCACGATGAACAGGGGAATCAACCTCCTTATGGTGTGGGCAGCTTCCACGAGCAGCTTGGAGAGCGGCGGCCCGGGAGCGGGAAAGAGGGGAGTCGGCTTATGATAAGTGAGAATGGTTATCATTGTCAATGGACGAATTGGAAATGTCAAAAAAAATTGGAATCCATGTACAGTTTTCGGGGCGATGTCCTACGATACGGACGAGGAACGGGAAAGCGGGGACCATGCTTCATACCACACGGGAGGACAATCCATGATGCGAAGAACGATCGGCGCGGCGCTCGCCGCGATCGCGCTGCTGGCGCCGGCAGCAGCACCGTTTCAAGCCGAGGCGGCCGCTGCGGGCAAGCTCGCGGACGGCATCTACAAGCTGTCGTACGAAATCCGCAAGGCGGAGAACGAGTCGGTGTCGATGGCGAACGACTACTTCGAGAAGCCGGCGACGATCATCGTCAGCAAAGGCGTCGTCATCGGCAAGATCCAGCTGAACCACAGCGAATGGATCACGGAGTTCAAGACGGCGCGCGGAGACAAGTTTCCTGCCGCGACCGTGCTGCAGAAGGACGCGAAGAAGAATACGAGAGTCGTCCAGTTCCGGATGGACGGCATCCAGAAGCCGCTGGTGTCGAAAATCCATGTGACGGTGCCGGACATCGAGTACGATCACGACTATACGATCCGGTTCGTCTTTGATGCGGATACGATCAAAAAGACCGGCACGGCAGCCGAAGCGGCAAAAGCGCTCGGCTCCAAGGCGAAGTGAGGGGAGGGCGATGACGATGAGCCGCATCTCCCGCTCCGTCCGCAACGCTTCGCTGCTGCTGCTGGCGGCCGCGCTGCTGCTGGCGGCCGCGCCTTCGCCGGCCGCTGCGGCCGGACTGGCCGCAGCCGCGTCGGCTGAAGCCGCCGCGCCGCTTCCGGCCGACGGCGACTACGCCCTCGATTTTCGAATGCTGAGGTTCGGCACCGATCAGGACTCCGTCATGCAGCAATATGTCGTGACGCCGGGGCGCCTGCTCGTGCGCGGCGGCGCCGGCATGTTCGAGCTGACGCTCAAGCAAGGCCGGGAAATCAAGTCGTTCCAAGTGGACAGCGGGAGCGGGCTCGCCGAGGCCGCCGCCGCAGGGGAGGACAAGGCCGCCAATACGCGCGTCGTCTCGTTCCCGGTCGACCGGATCGACGGCCGCTGGAAAGCTTGGGTGAAAATATATTGGCAGGTCAATCCGACCTTCCTCTACGATCACGAATACGACGTCGAGCTCGAGCTTGATCCGGCTTCTCTGAAGCCGCTCGCGCCGACGGCAGGTTCTTCCGCAGCGCAAGCCGGGACCGGCGGGACGGATCCGGCCGGAGCCGGAGCGGCTTCCGGCTCGGCGGCCGCGTTTGCCGACCTGAACGGGCACTGGGCGGAGGCTGCTGTCGCCCAGGCGGTGAAGCTCGGCTTGGCGAGCGGATACGCGGACGGAACGTTCCGTCCGAACGAAGCGGTGCGCCGAGGCGAATTCGCGGTGCTGCTCAGCCGGGCCGCCGGTTATGCCGCTCCTGCAACGAAGGCACGCTTCGCCGATGAAGCGTCGATCCCGTCCTGGATGGCCTCCTCCGTGCAGGCGGCCGTCGCGGCCAAGGCGCTCGGCGGATACGCCGACGGGAGCTTCCGGCCGAATCGGCCGATCACAAGAGCGGAGCTTGCCGTCGTCCTGGCGCGCGCGCTGTCGCTCAAGGTCGAGCCGGGCGACAAGCCCGTGTTTTCCGATGCGGATACGATACCGGCATGGGCGCAGCCCAGCGTAGCCGCTGTCCGGCGGGAAGGGCTCATGAACGGCCGCGACGGCAGCCGGTTCGTCCCGTCCGCGACGGCGACCCGGGCGGAAGCGGCCACGCTGATGCTCGGGCTGAAATCCCGCCTGCAGCGCGGAAGCTAGAAAGGGCGGAATCGCATTCATGAACGAATCTCGCACCACTTGGAGGAAGCGTCCTCTGCCGATGCTGCTGCTCGCCGGCTTGCTGGCGGCAGGCTCGCTGGCGGCCGGCTGCAGCGGCGGCACGGGCGCTTCCGCGCCAGGAGCGCCTTCGGCTTCGCCGGGCTCCCCGGCGCAGGCTGACCCGTCCGCCTCGGCCGCTCCGACGGCTCCGACGGCTCCGACTGCGGAGCCGTATCGCCTTATTTCCACGACGGTCGCCGCCACGCAGCTCGCCGATGCGATCGGCCTCGAGCTCGTCGGCATCCCGACGAGCTCCAAGCCGCTGCCGGAGCGTTATCGCGGCGTGACGGAGGTCGGCAATCCGATGACGCCGAGCATGGAGATCGTGAAATCGCTGGAGCCGACCGAGGTGCTGTCGGTGACGACGCTTCAATACGACCTGGCTCCGATGTTCGACAAGGCCGGGATCCGCGCGACCTTCCTGGACTTCACGAGCGTGGAGAGCATGAGCCGGGAAATCCGTCTTCTCGGGGAAAAGTACGGCGCCGAGAAGAAGGCGCAGGCGCTGATCGGCAAGTTCGACGCCAAGATCGAGGAGATCCGGCAGAAGACGAGCGGCCGGAAGGCTCCGACCGTGCTGATTCTGCTCGGCGTGCCGGGCAGCTATCTGGTCGCCACGGAAAAGTCGTATATCGGGGACCTCGTGCGGCTGGCCGGCGGCAAAAATATCGTCCAGGGGGAAGACGTGGAGTACTTGGCATCCAATACGGAGCATCTGCAGCAGGCGGATCCCGACGTCATCCTGCGGGCGGCGCACGGCATGCCGGACGAGGTCGTGGCCATGTTCGACCGGGAGTTCAAGCGCAATGACATCTGGAAGCATTTCTCGGCGGTCCAGCAAGGCCGGGTCTACGATTTGCCGGAGCCGCTGTTCCCGACGACGGGCACGATCGAGGCCGACGCGGCGTTGGATTATACGGTTCGCAAGCTTTATCCGGAGCTGGAGGAGAAGCCGTGAGCCGGACGGTCCTGTCGTTCGCGGCCGCGGCGCTGCTGCTGGCCGCGACCGCCATCTATTCGCTGCGGACGGGCAGCATCAGCGTCGGCTTCGGCGAGCTCGTCCAGGGCCTGATCCATGGCGGGAACAAGCAGGTCGAGGTCATCCGCGACTTGCGCCTGCCCCGCATCCTTACGGCGATGCTGGTCGGAGCGGCGCTCTCGGCATCCGGCGCGCTCCTGCAGGCCGTGCTGCGCAGCCCGCTCGCCGATGCCGGCGTCATCGGCATCTCCTCCGGAGCCGGCTTCGTCTCCATCCTGACCGTCTCGCTGTTTCCGGGACTGTTTTTCTGGATGCCGGCGCTGGCTTGCCTCGGCGGAGCGCTCGCGTTCGTGCTCGTCTATACGCTTTCCTGGAAGTCCGGCCTCGATCCGATCCGCATGATCCTCGTGGGCATCGCCGTCAACGCCACCTTCAGCGGGCTGGGCCAGGCGCTCCACTATCGGGGCAGCCTTGCGGTTGCGACGGCGAATCCGGCGGCCGCATCGACCTTGACGATGAAGACATGGGACGATGTCGCGGTCATAGCCGGATACGGAGGCGTCGGCCTCGCCTTGGCGTGGCTCGCCGCCGGATGGTGCAACCTGCTGTCGCTGCCGGACAAGTCGGCCCGGAATCTGGGGCTGCGGGTCGCGCGCGCGCGGTGGCTCGTCTCGGCCGCAGCGGTGCTGCTGGCCGCCGTGGCGACGGCGATCGGCGGACTGATCGCCTTTGTCGGCTTGCTCGTGCCGCATATCGCGCGCATCCTCGTCGGTTCGGACTATCGGAAGCTCGTGCCCTTCTCCGCGCTGGCGGGGGCGCTGCTGATCCTGGCGGCCGATACGCTGGGCAGGACGGCGCTCGCTCCGGCCGAAATTCCGGCCTCGCTGCTGCTGGCCGTCATCGGCGGACCGTTCCTGATCTTCCTCATCCGAAGGAAGGAGGGCGTCCATGGACATTGAGCGGCTGAGCTTTTCGCACCGTTCCGACGCGCCGCTGCTGGACAAGCTGACCTTCCAGATTCCGAAGGGGCGGATTACGACGATCATCGGTCCGAACGGCAGCGGCAAATCGACGCTGCTGGGCGTGCTGTCCCGAAATTATTTGCCCTATGAAGGGTCAGCCCGGATCGACGGGAAGGAGATCGCGGACTTCAAGCCGAAGGAGCTCGCGCGCAAGCTCGCGGTCGTCCACCAGCAGAATTCCGCGCCGGAGGACATGACGGTCGAGCGGCTGGTCGCGTTCGGCCGGCAGCCTCATCGCAGCCTGCTCAAGCCGCATGCCCGGGAGGACGAGGCATGCGTCGACTGGGCGCTCGCCGTGACCGGCCTGCTGGACAAGCGCTCCGAGCCATTGGCGCGCCTCTCCGGCGGGGAGAAGCAGCGGGCGTGGATCGGGATGGCGCTTGCCCAGCGCACCGGCATTCTTTTTCTGGACGAGCCGACGACCTTCCTGGACCCGTTCCATCAGCTCGAGCTGATGGAGCTCGTGCAGGCGCTGAACCGCGAGCAAAATTTGACGATCGTCATGGTGCTCCATGACATGAATCAAGCGCTCCGCTACAGCGACGAGCTTATCGTCATGAAGGCCGGCGCCGTCGCTGTCCGCGGCCGGCCCGAGCTCGTGCTGACGCCGGAGCTTATTGCCGATGTTTATGGAGTGAAAGCAAGGCTGTATTTTTGTTCGGAAACGAAAATGAATCATATCCAATTGATTGAAACGATGAAATCAAAGGGTTGATTTCGATTATTTGTCATGGATAAAAAGAAGTAAAACGAATTAATTCCAATAATAAATAATTACAGTTGACAAATTATAAATTCCAAATTTATGCTTGATGCAGCTTCTTCTAGCGGAAGCGGACGGACGTCCGGCAAGGAGCGTGAGCCCCCTTGCCGGCCCAAGCGAGACGGATCGGCGCAGCCATTCAGTGATAATGATAATCAATATCATAATGACGGCGCCGGTCGAAGCGACGAAAGGAGGCGAAAATCGAGTCCGCGACTCTACGAAGCAAGCGGAAGGAAGCTCGAGTGCAGGCAAGCCAACCCAACCCTAAAAAGGAGTGTTGAACGATGAAAAAAAGAATGGTTTCCGTGCTGATGATGATGGTGCTCGCTCTGGCGCTTGCGGTCCCGGCGTTCGCCGGCGATCAGAACTACCAGTTCGCCAAGGCGGACGGAACGACGTCGCATGCCTCCGGCTCGATTGAAGGACCGGCTGTCGTCACGGGCTCCGCCGGCAATTATACGGTGACGATCAAGCTCAAAAATTCCGGCTCGTACGGCGGCATCACGCTTCCGGCAAGCTACGGCTTCCTGAATGCGGACCTGAACGGCGCGCCGGGCGGCGACGGAACGTACGAAGTCACGGCGACGAAGACGGTCTCGGGCGGCTACACGTACTTCACGTTCAGCGGCTTGGCCGACAGCACGTTCAACGTTCCGGTCCAGCTGCAGACGACGGTAGCCGGCATCCATAGCTCGACGTACAGCTTGACGATCGACTGGCTCTGAGCGAACCGCGGAAGCTCGGACAAAGGCGAAGAGCGCCGAATGCGCTCTTCGTTTTCCATGTCCGATGCGTCCGATCAACGATTAGGGAGTGCAGAATAGTGGCGATGCGATGGAGAAGCTGGAGAAGAAGCCTGGCCGTGCTGCTTGCGGCCGGCATGCTCGTTTCCATGGTGCAGCCGGGAGCCGCGAAAGCGGCGCAGCCTGCCGGCCTTGCAGATGGCGTATACGAAGTGGACTATAATTACTACTCTTATGGCAAGAATTCCGTATCGGTCTCGAACAACTATTTGAAGGAGCCGAGGCAAAAAGGGCGGCTGAGCGTGTCCGGAGGGACGGCGACCTTCGAGCACGAGGTCAGCGTGCGCAACTACGGCTATTTCCCTTACCTGGGCACGCGTCTGCCGGGCAAGCCGGCGGCGTCGATCGGGCTCGATCCGGTCACGCAGAAGGACCGGGTGGAAGGCATGGATGGGTATGCTCCGGTCCAAGCCGGCGCGAGCGGCGGCGGGACCTCCTATACATTGCGGTATCCGATCGAGCAAGTCGATCAGCCGCTCGATATCCTGATGCATGTGAACATGCCGGAGTTCGCCTACGACCATTGGTACAACGTGCAGCTCAAGCTGGCGCTGCCGGAGACCGGACCGGTCGATCCGGGGCCAGGCGACGGAGGCGGCAGCGTCGTCCGCGTCACGTACGAGCAGGTGAAGGAGCTGATCTCGGTCGCCGAGTCGGTCTATGCCGGAGCGGTGGAGGGGCCGAACTACGGCATGTACGCCCCCGGCAGCAAGGAGCCGCTCGCAGCCGCGATCGGCTCGGCGCGCGCGATGCTCGGCTTGACGGCGGACGGCGACGAGGCGGCTTATGCCCAGATCCATGCGTCGCTGAAGGCGTCGCTCGCCTTTTTCCAGTCGAAGCGCCTGGAAGCCGACAAGGGAGAGCTGAAAAACGTCCTGCAGGCGATCGAATCGTTCCTCCGGACGGCCAAGCGGCACGGGGACGCCGAAGGCAACCCCGGCGGGGTGTCGGTCGCGATCCATCCCGGCGAGTATTACGCCTCGAATCTCGACTTCCTCGATGATGCGGCCGCCGCGGCAAGGGCGGCGATCGCCGACCCTGCTTCCGCTCCGGCGCAGATCCGCCAGCGCATCGAGCAGCTCGAGTCGGCTTATGAGGCTGCATTGGCGAACCAGTACATCCAGAGCCGCGGCTTTACGCTTTATGCGCTGGATACGCTGGAGCCGACGGACAAGCTTTCGATCTACGGAAACGAGCTCGACGGTGCGGCGACTTCGGTCGTGCTGCGCTCGTCCGCTCATCCGCTCGCCGATTTTTCGGTCAACATCCGGCTCAACGTCGTGCCGGACAACGGCGTGCGGCAGAGCATCGCCAATCCATATCCGCCGTATGAGCCGATCACGTTTTTCCTGCCTCAGGCGGGGCTGAACTCGGCGGAATCCGCCGCCGGCCGCCCGGTCTATCAGGTGAACCCGGCCGGCTTCGTGCAGGCGGACGAAGAATGGCTCGGACTGAGCATGATCCAGTACGAGATCGGCGGCGAGACCCGCACCCTCTACATCAGCTACAACGCCGACAAGCTGGAGGAGCTGAAAGGCGCGCGGGAGCGCGCGACGCAGCTGCTCGCGGCGGCCTCGGAGCCGCAAGGAGCGGCTGCGCAGGCGCTGCAGGAAGCGCTCCGCGCCACGGACGCGGCCGCGTCCAACTATGCGGCGCGCCGGCCGGAGCTGCGGGCGGCCATCGCCGGGCTCGAAGCGGCGATCGCGGAATTCCGCGAGCAGGCGGCCTACCGCTGGAACTACACGGCGGCCGACGGAGCCGCAGACCGCTTTTCGCCTCGAGACGGAGACCTGCTCAAGCCGGCGCTGCTCTCCACCGCCGGAGGCGTCCGGCAGGCGGTCCTCACCTTGCAGGGACAAGCGGCGGCGCAGACGTTCGAGGTGCTCGCGGAGGGCGAGTATCGGCAAGCGGAAACCGTCTCCGCGGACGAGGCGGCCGGCACGCGCACGATCCGCTTCCCGATCGCCGGCGACGGGCTGACGGCCGCTCGGCTGAAGTCCGCTCCGTCCGGAGCGGACGCCGCAGCCGTCCATGAGCTCCGGCTCAACTTCAACGGCGTCGACAACCGCGCCTTGTCGGCGGAGGCGTCGGCAGCCGCCGAGCTGCTCGCCGGCGCGGCCGTCGGCTCGGCGCAAGGCCAGTACCCGGCCTCGGCCAAAGCCGCGCTGCAGTCCGCGCTCGCGGAAGCGGAGCGCGAGGCGGCCGCGCCTGTCGGCAGCCAGGCGGCCAGCGAGCTTGCTCTGGCGGCGCTGAAGAAGGCCGTGCAGACGTTCCGCAGCTCCGTCGTTAAGGACGGCGAGGCTCTAGCAGACGGGACTTATCCGCTCGACTTCCGCATCTACAAAAAAGGAACCGATGAAAACTCGGTCATGGCCGATTACGTCGACCTGTCGAGCGGCAAGCTGGAGGTGTCCGGCGGCTCGCTGTTCGTCTCCTTCCGGCTCAAGCAGAGCCGCGAGATCGTCTCCTTCAAGACGATGCGCCAAGGGAGCCTGCAGGAGACGGAGCGGCTGGAGGAGGACGCGGAGGCGAATACGCGGATCGTCCGCTTCCAGGCGGAGACGCTGAAGGAGCGGCTGCCCGGCTGGGTGAAGATCTATTGGAAGGTGACGGACGACTTCCTCTACGATCATGAATACGAGGTCGACCTCTCGTTCGCGCTCCGGTCGGCGCCGCCGCAGACGAGCGCGCTGGAGTCGCTGCTCCGTCAGGCGGACGCCCTGCTGAAGGACGCCGTGGAAGGAACGGCTGCGGGCCAGTATGAAGCGGGGGCGAAAGCGAGCCTGGCCGAGGTGGCCGAGGCGGCCCGGCAGGCGCTCGGAAGCGCCGCTCCGGACGGCGTCGCCGAGGCGTCGCGGCAGCTGGAGCAGGCGATCGTCCGCTTCAAGGGGTCGGTCCGGCTCGGATCGGCGGCGGTGTACCGCATCCATCTGAGCGAAGCCATCCGGGATGAGACCGGCAGCCGCGCGCTGGCCGACCTGTTCGATCCGGACGGCAGCTTCCTGTACGCAGACGATGCCAGAGACACCGCGGTGCTGTCCTTCCGCAGCGGCGTCGGCGTCGTGCGGCTGCAGAAGGAGAAGGCGGACGGCAGCCTGGAGCTGATTCTCGGCAAGGCGGCTGCGCCCGCTCCGGCCGCGGCCGCGCTGCGGACGGCGGAGGAGCTACCTTCTCGGGCAAGCTTCGAGCTGGACCGCAAGTCGTATTATCGCCTGACGCTGGCCGAGGGCGGAAAAGAGCTCGTCTTCCGCCTGGAGCTCGCCACCGCCTCCTATGCCGCCGTCCCTGGCGGAGGCGGCGGAGGCGGGGCTGGCGCCGGCGCGGAAGAAGTCTATTCGATCGAGTTTACGTTCAACAAGGCGGGCACGCAATCGCTATCGGTCATGCAGGATTACGTCGTCACTCCCGGCAGGCTGACCGTGCGCGGCGGCGTCATGGCCTTCTCGTTCCAATTGAAGCAGAGCAAGGAAATTCCGGGCTTCAAGATCGACACCGGATCGGGGCTGATGGAGCCGGCCGTCGTCTCGACGGACGCGGCCGCCAATACGAGGACGGTGCAATTCGCCGTGCCGAGCCTGGATCAGACGTACCGCGGCTGGGTCGACGTGAAGTGGCCGGAGATGGACTATTTCCACTCCTACGACGTTGATCTCAAGCTGAAGCCCGAATCGAAAAAGCTGATCTCCATCGGCGGCGCCTCCATGTCCGCGCCGGAGGCGAAGCTGGCGGACCTGCATGCTGCAGGACGTTATGACATCGGGTACAAGCTGAAGTCGCCGTCCGGCCAGCAGATCGAGCATCTGTACGATTATTTCCAACGCCCGGCCAAGCTGGTCGTCGCGGACGGCCGCAGCTTCGTGGAGCTGCAGGCCAGCTACCGCAACATTCCGAAGCTGTCGGTGAAGAAGGATGACAAATGGATCGAGGCCGAGCAGCCGGCAGCCGACGAAAAGGCGAACAAGCGGGTGTTCCGCATCGAGGTCGAGCGGGCCGGGGACAAGCTGGCGATCCGCCCGAGCTTCTTCGTCCCGAATATGTTCGATACCTCCTATGAGCTCGAGCTCCTGCTGGATGCCGCGAGCGTCAAGGCGGAAGCGCAGCCTCCGAGCCCTAGCGCGACGCCGTCGCCGGTCCCGGCGCCGTCGGCCACGCCGGCGGCGGTCCGCTTCGGCGATGTCCAAGGCCACTGGGCCGAGGAGCAGATCGCCCTGGCTGTCGCGCGCGGCTGGGCAAAAGGCTACGAGAACGGCGTCTTCAAGCCGAACGCCGCCGTGACGCGAGCCGAGCTCGCCGTGCTGCTGCATCAGGCGCTCGGCCAGAGCGGGGAAGGCGCGGCTCCGACGTTCACGGACGCCGCGGCCATCCCGGCTTGGGCGGCGGCATCCGTCGCGGCAGGCGTCCAGGCGAAGCTGCTGAACGGCTATGAGGACGGAAGCTTCCGTCCGGGCCGCGCCGTGAGCCGAGCCGAAGCGGCGGTCATCGCCGAGCGCGCTCTCGGCGCGGCTGCGGCCGCGTCAGCGTCCGCCGGTGAAAGCGCCGCTCCCGAGTATGTCGATGCCGCCGCGATTCCGGCATGGGCTCGCGCCGCCGCCGCGCAGATGCAGCGGCAGGGCATCATGAAAGGCCGTCCGGAATCGCGCTTCGCCCCGGCCGACAAGCTGACGCGCGCCGAAGCGGTCACGCTGCTGCTGGCGCTCCACGATCGGCTGCAGCCGCGCGAAAAATAAAGAAAAAAAGCTTGCCGTTCGCCCTCAGGCGAATCGGCAAGCTTTTTTTTGCGGCGTTCAGCGCTGCACGTTCCGAAAAAAAATAAGTTAGGATTGCTTCTGCTTCAATACGGCCGTCCAGAGCGACGCCGGCTCGTAGCCGAGCCGCCAGGCGGCGATGCCCGCGAGATCGTACTTCCTCGCGAGCGCGATGCGCTTCGATACGCTTTGCTCCGTCTCGGCCCAGAACACATAGGTGCTGCCGTTCTCGGCGTAGGTGTATTTCGTGAGGCCGGCCGCTTCGTCCAGCGAGGCGTAGACGGGCTTGGAGCTGATCAGCTGCGGCACGTCCTTCATCGCGACGGCGCGGCTGCCGAGCGGCTCGCCTGAGCTGTCCAGCTCCCAGAGCCGGACGTAGAACGGAACGCCGAGCAGCAGCTTGGAGCGCGGCACGCCATAGGAGAGGAACTGCTGGATGCCGCCCTCGGCCCAGCCGAGGCTGCTCACCGGTCCGGCCTCGTCGCTGCCCTGCCAATGCTCGTCGTACGCCATGATGACGATCCGGTCGGCCGCCTCCGCGATCGCTTGATGGTCGTATGCGGTCAGATGGTCCCAGGCGGTGTCGCCGCGCGGCAGATCGACCGTGAGCGTCATGCCGGCCTTGCGCAGGGCGGCTCCGAGCTCGCCGACGAACAGGCTGTAGAGCGCGCGGTCCTTGCCCGCGACGCTCTCGAAGTCGAGGTTGAGGCCGTCTGCGCCGAGCTTCTTCAGGCTGGCGGTCAGCTTCGATACGAACGCGGCGCGGGCTTTCCCGTCGGCCAGGAACGCGCTCGTCCGCTTCGGATCGAAGCCGTTGTGGACGAGCGGCTGCACGCTGAGCCCGCGCTGCTTGAGCGCCGCGGCGAGCTCGGGCAGCGAGTCGTCCTTGAGCGTGCCGGAGGCGTCCGCAAGCTCGTACCACGACGGCGACGAGATGTCGACGCCTTGCGTGCCGGCGAGCTGCGCGACGATGCTGGCTTCGTCGGAGGTGCCGCTCCAGCCGAGCACCTGCAGCGACTGCGGCTGGCTCCAGAGCACGCGGCTGTCGGCGGTGACGATGCGGCTGCGGGCGTAGCCGAGCGCGTAGGAGAGGGCGCTTTGGCGCGTATGGAAGCTGCGCAGCGGCTTGTCTCCCTGCATCACCGTCAGATAGGGCTCGTTCGTCCACCAGATGAGCCCGCCCTGCATGATCTGCGAGCCGGCGAGCGTCTTGGCTTTGGCCAGCGCGCTTTGCAGCGCGAAGTAGCGGGCGACCGGCTTGCCGCCTTGCCGCACCTCGTAGGAGGCTTCCCGCGAAAACAGCACGGCTCCGGTCGCCGCGTGGACGACCCGGCTGCCGGGCAGCTCGGCGGCGGCGAGCGCGGCGTCCTTGAGGAACGAGTAGGCGCTTTGCCGAACGCCTGCGCTGTTTTCGACCGCGTAGACGGGCTTGGCGGCGCGAGCCTGCTTGGCCTGCTCGGCGGTATAGCTGTCCCAGATCCACGCCGCCGCCTCGATGTCGACGATATGGGATTTCGCCCAGCGGGCGGCCTCCGCCTTGGCTGCCTTCAGCGTGGAGAAAGCCCATTCAGGCTTCGTGCTGCCGCCTTGATAGACCCGGTAGCGCGGCGACTTGCTGTACACCCAGCCGGGCTGCTGCAGGTCGCGGATCTGGGCTGACGGCAGCGAGTCCGCCTTGGCCCGCGCGGCGGCGTAGCCGGCATACTCCCATTCGGGACGGCTCAGGCCGTTCAGATAAACCTTGTAGCGGGGCAGGTTGTCCCACAGCCACGCGCGGTCCGCGATGCGCTCCACGCGGCTGTACGCATAGCGGGCGGCGTAGGCTTCGGCGTCCGCCTGCTTGGCGAACTCCTGCAAGGGCCGGTCGTTCTGGTAGACGCGGTATTGGGTGATGGCGGACAGCGATTTGGCGGCGCCGGCGGACGGCGCCGCCAAAGCCTGCAAGCCGATCGCGACGGCGGCCGCGGCGGCGAGCGGAGCGAATTTCATCTGGTGGATTCCTCCCGTTCGAATAGGATGATGGCGTTATGTAGAGGAGCGTCGCTAAAGCTCCCGGCGCGTTTGTCGCCTGCCCTTCATTGGACGCGGCGGCGGCGGTCGAGTTGTGTGGGAATGAGTGGGAATGCGCTTCGGAAAATTACCCGCTCCGGCCGCCGATGAATCCATGCCGCCGATGGATGAATTTGGCACGGGCGGAGCAGACTAAGCCCGTCTCGCGCGGAAGGAGGAGGATGGACCGATGAAGCGCCATGATGCCAAGGAATGGCTGGACGAGGAAGGCGCGGTGGAGCCGCAGGAGCTGGAGCGCAGCCTGCGGGAAGTATGGGCGGTGAACCGCTATCTCGGCGGGAATCCGCCGCTGCTGCGACATTTGGAGCGGCTGCTGGACAGGGCGGGCAAGGCCGGCCCGGCGGCGCGGCCGCTGCGCGTGCTCGACGTGGCGACCGGACTCGCTGACCAGCCGCTCGCCGTGCACCGCTGGGCGGCGGCTCGAGGCTGGCGGCTCCGCGTGACCGGCGTCGAGATCAGCCCGGCGATCGCGGAGCTCGCCCGGCGGCGCACCGCCGCTAACGCCGACATCACGATCGACGTCGCGGACGGGCGGCGGCTGCCGTATGCCGACGGCAGCTTCGACGTCGCCTTCAGCAATTTGGCGCTGCATCATCTGAGCGATGCCGATGCGGTCGCGATGCTGAGCGAGCTGCAGCGGGTGGCGCGCCACGGCTGGGTCGTCACCGACCTGGAGCGCCATCCGCTCGCGTACGGCGCGGCGCGTCTGCTGGCGCTGGCCGTCTGGCGCAGCCCGGTGACGCGCCATGACGGCCCGCTGTCGGTGCGGCGCTCGTACACGGCGGACGAAGCGCTCGAGCTGCTCGGGCGCGCCGGGCTGAACGGCGCCGCCGTGCGCCGCCATTTTCCATGGCGGCTCGCGCTGCTGAGCGATGCTTGACGTGCTCGTCTGCGGCGGAGGGCCGGCCGGCAGCGCGCTCGCGTGGCGGCTCGCGCGCCTCGGCCTGAGCGTGGCGATCGCCGACGCCGGGCGGCATCCGCGGCGCAAGCCATGCGGCGAGTCGCTCAATCCCGGAGCGGCGGCAGCGCTGCAGCGGCTCGCGCGGGACGGAGGCGCGGCGGGCGCTCCGGCATGGAGCGAGCTGCTGGACGAGCTTCATCCGCTGGACGGATGGACGATCCATAGCGGGACGGCGCGGCTGGAGGCTCGTTATCCGGATGGCGCGGGAGGCTGGAGCTGCCGCCGGGAGCGGCTGGACGGCTGGCTGCTGGAGCAGGCGATGCGGGCCGGAGCGAGCCTGCTGCCGGAGTGCCGGGTAAAGGAGGTGCGCCAGGACGGAAGCGGCTGCCGGGCGGCGGCGATCCGCGAGGGCCGGCCCGTCACGCTGGCCGCCCGCTACGTCGTCGGCGCGGACGGCATCCGCTCCGCCGTCGCGCGCTCGGCGGGCTTGTCGGCGCCGCCCGGACCGCTGCGCAAGGTCGCCTTGACCGGGCGCATCGGCGGCTTGGCGGAGCTGCGGCCGCTCGTCGAGCTGCATGCGCAGCCGGGCGTCCTGATCGGCATCGCGCCGCTGTCCGGCGGAGAAGCCAACGCCACGCTCGTGCTGCCTGCGAGGACGGCGGCCGCCTCCGCCGCCGCGCTGAGGAACGGGCAGGAGGCGCTGCTGAGCGCCCTGCGCGCTTCGCCGTCGCTGGCCGCCAGGACGGCCTCAGCGCAAGCGAGCGGAGAGACGCTCGCCTGCGGTCCGTTCGACGCGCCGGTGCGGGCGGTCCGCTCCGGGCGCGTGCTGCTCGTCGGCGACGCGGCGGGCTATTACGACCCGCTCACCGGCCAGGGCCTGTTCCGCGCGCTGCGCGGAGCGGAGCTCGCCGCCGCGGCGCTCGCGGCTGCCCGGCGATCCGACGGAGCGCAGGCGCTGCAGGCGTACGAGAGGCGGCTGCAGCGAGAATTCGGGCCGGGAGCGGCGCTGCAGCGGCTGGTCGAATACGGCGCTTCCCGGCCGAGGCTGTTCCGCGCGGCGCTGGCCGGCATCCGCTGGAGCGGATCGGCTCCGCTGCTCGCTGCGCGCATCGGGGATTGCCCGAGAGGCGCCGGACCCGGCTTGCCGCGTTTTCGCTGAAACAGCGGATGGAGATTTGACAGATATTTTATAGGAAGAAGGCGGCATGCGATGCGTACCTACAATGAAACGGCGATGCAGGCGTCGCCGGAGCGGGTGTTCCGCCTCGCCAGCGACGTGGAGCGGTGGCCGGGGCATCTGAAGCATTATCGTTCGGTGACGTTCCGCTCCGGCGAGGCCGGGGACGGGATCGTGGAGATGAAGGCGTACCGTCCGTTCGGCGCGCTGCGCTGGCCGGTCTGGTGGGTGAGCGAGATGCGGCTGGAGCCGGAGCGGGGCCGGATCGTCTACCGCCATATCGAAGGCGTCACGTCCGGCATGGACGTGGAATGGATCGTCGAGCCGCATGCAGGCGGCAGCCGGGCGGTCATCGTGCATGAATGGAAGCGGCCGCCGGTCGGCCGGCTGGCGGCGAGCGGCATCATCGGTCCGGGCTTCGTGCATGCGATCGCGGAGCGCACGCTGCTCGGGCTGAAGGCGGCGGCCGAAAAGGGAAAGGGAGGCGACTAGAATGGGCGAGCGGAGGGCGGTCATTACCGGCATCGGCTGCGTGACGCCGATCGGCATCGGCGCGGAAGGACTTTGGGAAGGGCTGCGAAAAGGAGAAAGCGCGATTGGAGCGATCGACCGGTTCGCGCCGGAAGGGCTGCGCAGCCGGATCGCCGCGCAGATCCGCGGCTTCGACGCGGGCGACTACATGGATCGGAAACGGGCGCATCGCACCGACCGCTACTCGCAGCTGGCGATCGCATCGGGACGGATGGCGCTCCAGCATGCCGGACTCGATCCGGCTGCGGTCGATTCCGATCGCGCCGGCGTCTTCATGGGCAGCGCGCTCGGCGGCATCGCCTACGCGGAGGAGCAATGCGGGCAGTTCATGAACGGCGGCTATCGCAGCGTCTCGCCGACGCTCGGCTTCTCGGTATTCGGCGGAGCGGCCTCCTGCAATATGGCGATGGAATTCGGCTTCACGGGGCCGAACGAGACGAATGCGATGAGCTGCGCCTCCGGCGCGGTCGCCATCGGGCGGGCGCTGCAGGCGATCCGCCGCGGCGAGGCCGACACGATGCTGGCCGGCGGCTCGGAAGCGCCGCTCTCGCCGCTGTCGTTCGGCGCATTCGACCTGCTGCGGGCGATGTCGACGCGCAACGAGGAGCCGGCCGCGGCGAGCCGGCCGTTCGACCGCCGGCGCGACGGCTTCGTCATGGGCGAAGGCGCGGCGGTGCTCGTCATCGAGGAGGAGGGCCACGCCAGGGCGCGCGGCGCGCGGGTGCTCGCCGAGCTGAGCGGCTTCGGCGTCAGCAACGACGCGCATCATATGAGCGCGCCGCTGCCTTGCGGCACGCAGGCGCAGCGGGCGATGCGGCTCGCGCTGGCGGATGCGGACATGCTGCAGGAAGAGGTCGGCTACATCAATGCGCACGGCTCCTCGACGCCGCTCAACGACGGCACGGAGTCGCGGGTCATCCGCAGCGTGTTCGGCAGCCGCCCTGTCGCCGTGAGCGGGACGAAAGGGCTGTACGGCCATCCGCTCGGCGCGTCCGGCGCGATCGAGGCGGCGATCACGACGCTGGCGCTGTCGCGCGGCTGGCTGCCGCCGACCGCCAATCTCGAGGAGCCGGACGACGAGGCGGCGGACTTCGATCTCGTGACCGGCGCTGGACGCGAGGCGCGGCTCGGAGCGGCGCTGTCCAATTCGTACGGCTTCGGCGGCATCAACGCGACGCTTGCTTTCCGCACACGATGAGCCTGCGGCGCAGCCCGGCCTCTTCCCGAGCGCCGGACAACGAAAAAGGGACGAGGCTGAGCGCTGCTCAGCTTCGTCCCTTTGCGTCTTTGCTGCTTATTCGGCGATGTCCGCCCAGAACTCTTCGTCCGCGTCCAGCGTAATCTGGGAGCGGTAGATCCTGCGGCCGTATTCCTTGAATACGTATTGCTCGATCGCTTCCTTGAGGTTGGCCTCGACGAGGTAATGGGAGCGGTCGGCGATCCATACCTCCGCCGTGAAGCCGTATTCTTCTTCCCAGCTGAGCTGGACCTCGATCGCGCCGGGCTGGATGCCGCGGCGGGCCGACTCGCTCAGGCAGACGGCATTGATGATCTCATCCATCGAAAGCCGCATCGGATCAGTACGGTCTCCGCGTGTCCGGCTCCGGCTTGCGCTTCCTGCGGACGTAGGTGAAGAGCGCGACGACGACCATGACGAGGGCGAAGAGCGCAAGCAAATTGACCATCAGGCCGAGGATCTCGCCCATGAAGCCCATGCCGCCGAACATGCCGCCGAACAGCATGCCGGCGAGGCCGCCGATCATGAGGCCCTTCATCAGCCCGCCGCCGGAGAAGAAGCCCGGCTTCGCTGCGGCGCCGGTCCCGGCGGCGGCTCCGGTATTTTTGTTCGCATCGCTGCGCTGGACGTTGTCGGTCGATTTTTTCGGCGCTTGGGTGTAGCCCTGGCGCGGGGATTTGATGCCGCCGCGCTTCGCGTCTGCCGTGCTGGAGACGATGCCGGTGAAGGCGAGCATGACCGTGAAGGCGATCATCAAAATAAATCCTTTTTTCATCTGGTGATTTGTCCCCTCCATGTGGAATATGTGGCGAACATTGCGTTCGGGTGCCTATACGTCTATCATGGGAAGCAGGTTTCATTTAATTTATAGCTTGCCCGCAAACGCGGTTTTTAAGGATAGGAAAGGGCTGGACGAGTGATGCGGACGATGTCGTTCTATCCGGATGCCTACATCCGGTTTTTGGCGGAATTTCACGGCACGCGGGACTACTTTGAATGCCATGAGCTGCTGGAGGATTATTGGAAGGAGCATCCCGGGAGCGACTCCGGGCTGTGGCACGGACTGATCCAGATCGCGGTCGGCCAGTACCATCTGCGCCGCGGCAACCGGGAGGGCGCACGCAAAATGCTGCGCTCCGCCTGGGAGCGGCTGCGGCGCGAGGATCTGGGACAGGCGGGACTGGACGGTCCGGCCTTGCTCGCGCGGCTGGACGACGCGGCCGGACGTCTGGAAGCGGGGGAGCCGCTGCCCTATCTCAGCTGGACGCTTCCGATCGCGGACGACTCCTTGCTCGAGGCGGCGCGGGAGGAGTGCGCTCGGCTCGAGGCGGACTGGTGCGCCGGCGGCGAGCCGGCGGCGGCGATCGTCCACCGGCATCGCCTGCGCGACCGCAGCGAAGTGATTTTGGCGCGGCGCGAGTCGATCGAGCGCAGGCGGCCCGGCGTATCGCCGGAGTAGCGCGGACCCGGGGGGCCATGGAGAACAAAAAAGCGGAAGCGGAACGATCGCCGAGCCAGCTCGGCTTTCGTCCCGCTTCCGCTTTCGTTGTCTTGGGAGGAATCAGTATCAGTTCTCGGATGCGGGCGGCTGCTTCAGAAACTCATGGCCGTCCGTGACGAGGTCGAGCTTGCCGGTCTGCGGGTCGATGATGAGGCCGCTGACGGGGATGCCGGACGGGAGCAGCGGGTGGTTGCGCACGATGCCGACGCTCTTCTCGACGCTCGAGCGCACGTTGTCGAAGCCGGTCAGCCAGCGGTGGAAGTCGACGCCGGAATGCTTGAGCGTGCGGATCGTCGTCTGGGAGACGCCGCGGCTGACCATCTTGCCGATGATCGCCTCGGGATCGATGCCGGTCATGCCGCAATTGTAGTGTCCGATGATGACGACTTCCTCGGCCTGCAGCTCGTAGATCGCCACCAGGATGCTGCGCATGATGTTGCCGAACGGCTGCGTGACGATCGCGCCGGCGTTCTTGAGCACCTTGGCGTCGCCGTTGCGCAGGTTCATCGCCCGCGGCAGCAGCTCCGTCAGCCGCGTATCCATGCAGGTGAGGATGACCATCTTCTTGTCGGGGAAGCGGTCGGTGAGGTACTCCTCATACTTTTTCTCTTCGACGAACTGCTTGTTGAAGGACAGGATCTGCTCGATGTTGTTCATGGACGTTACCGACCTTTCTCCGAGGGTTGGAACTGCGGCGCGCGGGGGAAGAAGCGCAAGTCGTAGTTGTAGATCTGGCTGTCGCTGGAGAGGATGAACGCGTCGCGCTCCCGGCTGTAGCCGAGCTTCAGCTCCGGTTCGAAAAACACCTCGTAGCGCTCCTCGTACAGGAACGGATAAGGATCTCCCTCGCCCTGGACGTCTCCGGATAGCGGCTCCTGCACGACATACAGGGCGGACACGCCGTTTACGACGCAGCCGCAGCCTTCCGTATCGTACACCAGCTTGAGCATGGCCTGCCCGTCGCCGACATACGGCTGCAGCTTGTCCGCCGCTTCCGGACGGAATGTGATGCGCATCCGAATCTCCTCCTTTTGCGGGGAGTCCTGCCGGACCGGGCTCCCGCGCGGTTACCGTTGATTATACGGGCTGTGCCCGTTATGATTCAAGTAGACCGACGACCTTCGAAGAGGAAAGGAAGATGAAGCACATGGCAGAAGCCGCGACCGCTTATGAAAAGGCATTGACCGAATTCCGCGAGCTGGACCGCAAGATCGTCCGCTATCAGGAGGCTGCGGCCGTCATCGGCTGGGATCTCCGGACAGGCGCTCCGCGCAAGGGCCATGCCGGCCGCGCCGAGGTGCTCGGCATGCTCGGCGCGGAAGCGTTCCAGCTGGCCACCTCGCCGCGCATGGGCGAGCTGCTCGAGCAGCTGGAGGAGAAGGAAGCGCAGGCGGCGCTCGGCGAGATCGACCGCAAGCTCGTCTCCGAGACGCGCCGCTCGTACGATCGCAGCGTGAAGATTCCGCCCAAGCTGTACGAGGAGTATGTCGTGCTGGCGTCGCAGTCGGAATCCGCCTGGGAGCAGGCGCGCAAGGACAACGATTTCCCGGCGTTCCAGGGCTACCTGGAGCGGGTCATCGGCTACACGAACCAGTTCATCGACCTGTGGGGGCCGAAGGCGACCCGCTACGACACGCTGCTGGACGATTACGAGCCGGACATGACCGTCCAGGAGCTCGACGAGATCTTCACCTCGCTGCGCGGCCAGCTCGTGCCGCTCGCGGCCGCGATCGCCGCCTCGCCGAACCGTCCGGACCGCGCCTTCCTCGAGGGCCTGTTCGACAAGGAGCGGCAAAAGGAGTTCAGCCGCTACATGCTCGGGCAGCTCGGCTACGATTTCGAAGGCGGCCGCATCGACGAGAGCGCCCATCCGTTCCAGACGACGTTCAATCTCGGCGACGTGCGCGTCACGACGCGCTATTTGCCGGAGGACGTGACGAGCGCGCTGTTCGGCACGATCCACGAGGCGGGACATGCCCTTTACGAGCAGAACATATCGCCGGAGCTCGCAGGCACGTCGCTGTGCCACGGCACGTCGATGGGCATCCATGAGTCGCAGTCGCGCTTCTGGGAAAACATCGTCGGCCGCAGCCGCCCGTTCTGGCAGCGGTACTTCCCCGATCTGCAGAGCCGGTTCCCCGAGCAGCTCGCCGGCGTCGACGCCGAGGCGTTCTACCGCTCGCAGAACGCGGTGCAGCCGTCGCTCATCCGCATCGAGGCCGACGAGCTGACGTACAACCTGCACATCATCATCCGCTACGAGATCGAGAAGCTGATCTTCAACGAAGGCGCCAAGGCAGCCGATCTGCCGGCGATCTGGAACGACAAGTACCGCGAGTACCTCGGCATCACGCCGCCGAGCGACGCCGACGGCGTCATGCAGGACGTGCATTGGAGCGCCGGCCTGTTCGGCTACTTCCCGTCCTACTCGCTCGGCAACATCTACTCGGCGCAGCTGGCGGATGCGATGAAGACCGCCCTGCCGAACATGGAGGAGCTGGTCGCCAAGGGCGAGCTGGCGCCGATCCGCGGCTGGCTGACCGAGCATGTGCACCGCCACGGCCGCTTGCGCACGCCCAAGGAGATCATCCTCGGCGCGACGGGCAAGCCGCTTGACTCGTCCCATCTGGTCCAGTACCTGCGGACGAAGTACACCGATATCTATAAGCTGTAGGCGCCGAAGCGCCGCAGCCGTCAAGCCTCCCGACCGATCCGGACGGGAGGCTTGACGGCTTTTTTGACGTTGCGGCGCTGCTGTCCTGGCCGCAGCGCGGAAAAACCGAGCAACTCGGACGTGCAGCGGGAGAAACGGGTCAAGTCCATAATTGTGTGTAAAAACACTTCTCGGTAGAAAATGGAATCGGGTTTAAAGGCTGTCCGTCGCTTCCGTCATGGTGGTGCTGGTTTCCTGCTCCTCCGAGCCGGCGCCCTGAGTGGCTTTCTGCTTCTTCCACGCCTTGAAGTCCGTCATGTCCATGTACGGCTTCTTCGTCATCCAGTACTCGTTCTCTTCCATGAGCATGGCTCCGATGAGACGGATGACGGAAGCGCGATTGGGAAAGATGCGGATGACCGTCTCGCGCCTGCGGATCTCCCCGTTCAGGCGTTCCATGCCGTTGGAGGTGCGCAGCCGCACGCGGTAGGCCTCCGGGAAGGCCAGCACCGCGACGGCGTCCTCGAACCCGTCCTCCAGTATTTTCATCGCTTTGGGTGCTGTCTCGGCATACGCCTCAAGCGTCTGTTCGAGATAGGAACGAGCCGTCTTCATGTCGGGCGCATCGAAGATCGATCGGACGCGACTCTTGATTTCGCTTTGGAGCGCTTTGGGCGCTGCGTTCAGCACGTTCTTGATGAAGTGCGTCTGGCACCGCTGCCACGAGACCCCTTGAAACTCCTTCTCGATGGCCTTGACCAGCCCGCCATGATAGTCGCTCGTGACGAGCTCTACGCCGTGCAGGCCGCGCTCTTTCAGCCAGCGGAAGTAGGCGCCCCAGCTCTCCTCCGACTCGGTGTCGTCGACGCGCAGGCCCAGAATCTCACGCCGGCCTTGCTCGTTCACGCCGTAGCCCACCAGAACGCCTCGAGAACAGATACGGCCTTCTTCACGCACCTTCACGTAGATCGCATCGATGGTGATGAAGGGGAAGGCGTGGTCGGCCAGAGAGCGGTTGTTCCAGTCGTGGACAGCCGGGTCCAGCTGCTTGCACAGGTGGCTGACCGTTGACTTGGAGAACTCGGTTCCGCACAGCTCCTCGGTGATTTTAGTCACCTTGCGCGTCGACACGCCGTTGATGACCATTTCCATGAGCGAGAGAACCAGCGCTTGCTCGCTGCGCTGATACCGGGCGAAAAGCTCGGTAGAAAAGGAGCCGTCCCGAAACCGGGGGACGCGCAAGGTGACGCTGCCAGCGCGGGTAATGACGTCGCGCTCGTAGCTGCCGTTGCGATAGCCCTTGCGCTCGCTGGTGCGCTCGTACGTCTGCGCCGCCAGCTGATCTGTCGCCTGGGCTGTCAGCACCTGATTCAGCACCGTCTCCAACAAGCGGGCCACTCCCGCGTCCCGATCGGTTCCGATAAACAGCTGGTGCAAAATGTCCTGATCTACGGTAATCTGGTATTGAGTCATGTGTAGGCACTCTCCTTGGAATGTTGGTCTCGACAACTTCCATTCTAACCGAGAGTCCTACCATGGCTTTTCTTTTTATGGTCAGGAGCATTTTACACAATTATATGGACTTAACTGAGAAACGGCGGAGTTGCGCGGAAAAACCGAGTAACTCGGACGTGCAGCAAGGGAAACGGGCGGAGTTGCGCGGAAAAACCGAGTAACTCGGACGCGCAGCGGGAGAAACGGCGAAGTTGCGCGGAAAAACCGAGTAACTCGGGTGTGCAGCAAGGGAAACGGGCGGAGTTGCGCGGAAAAACCGAGTAACTCGGCGCGATCGGCGGCTGAACGGGGGAATTATGCGGAAAAACCGAGCAACTCGGCGCGAGCAAGTCGAAGAATCGAGTTGCGGGCTGGCCGGAGGCCCGATAACGAAGGGCTCGGGGGTGAGGAGAGCCAAACGGCGTGCAATCGGATTGCGGCTGGCAAGCGAAGCGGCAGCCGATGGGGAACCGGAGAGCGAAGCGGACGGGGGCTCGTGGAGAAGCGGCAGCGGTTCCCTTGGAGGCCGGATTCCTTCCGTTTCGGAAAAATGGAATCAAAGGAATCTGGGCTCCAGGGAGATCGGAACGAGTTCCCGCTCCGCGAAGCGGGTGCCGGTTTCGGAGCCGGCTCCGCCGTACAAGCGCCTCCGGTTTCGGAGCCAGCTCCGCCGTACAAGCGCCTCCGGTTACGTTGCCAGCTCCGCCGGGCAAGCGCAGCCGGTGACGATGCCCGCTCCTCGACGCGCGAGCTTCCGGTCCATGCCGGGGCAAATCTGCCCCGGCTGCTTGCGTTTCATGCCGCCCCCAGGCGGCGTGCGGCCTATGCACCCCTCCCGCCAGCCGCGCATAGGCTACAGCACAGAACGTTCGAACCTAAGGGAGGCTATCTGACATGAATCGAAAGGCGATCGCGGGGCTGATGCTGGCGGCTGCGCTGGCGATGGCGGCGCTGCCCGGATGCGGCGCCGGGAAGGAAGAGGCGGTCAAGGTGCGCATCGGCGAGGTGACCCGCTCGGTCTTCTACGCTCCGCAGTACGTGGCGCTGGCCGAAGGCTTTTTCAAGGAAGAGGGGCTGGACGTCGAGCTGCAGACGACGGCCGGCGGCGACAAGACGATGACGGCGCTGCTGTCCGGCGGCGTCGACGTGGCGCTCGTCGGTCCGGAGACGTCGATCTACGTCTACCAGCAAGGCGCGGACGATCCGGTCCTGAGCTTCGCCCAAGTGACGCAGACGGACGGCACCTTCCTCGTGTCCCGCTCGGGCAAGCCGCTTGACTGGAACGACCTCAAGGGAGCGAAATTCCTCGGTCAGCGCAAAGGCGGCATGCCGCAAATGGCCGGCGAGTTCGCGCTCAAAAAGCATGGGATCGATCCGCACGCGGATCTCGATTTGATCCAGAACATCGATTTCGCCAACATCACGGCCGCATACGCCTCCGGCACCGGCGACTACGTGCAGCTGTTCGAGCCGCAGGCGTCGATGATCGAGCAGGAAGGCAAAGGCAAGGTCGTCGCCTCGTTCGGGGTGGAGAGCGGCAAGCTGCCATATACGGCATTCATGAGCAAACAGAGCTATATCGAGAAGAACGCCGACACGGTGCAGAAGTTCACGGACGCGCTGCAGAAGGCGCAGACCTGGGTGAAGGAGCATAGCGCCGAGGACATCGCGGATGCTGTCGGCACGTATTTCCCGAATACCGACAAAGCGATCCTCGTCTCCTCGATCGACCGCTACAAGCAGCAAGGCTCCTATGCCGAGAACCCGATCATCGACGAGCAGGAATGGAACAATCTGCTCGACGTCATGACGTCGGCAGGCGAGCTCAAGGAGCGCGCGGAGCATGGCAAGCTGGTCGACAACTCCTTCGCGGAGAAGGCCGGCAAGTAGAGCGCCGAGAGGGCGGCGGGAGAGGAGGAAGCGGATGGCGGAGAGAAGCGTTATGCTGGAGCTGCGCTCGGTGTCGCATGTGTATGTCGGCCGGCAAGGCGCGTCGCTGGCGGTGGAGGAGCTCAGCCTGGCCGTCGGGCGCGGCGAGTTCGTCAGCCTCGTCGGGCCGAGC
Organism: Paenibacillus sp. B01; assembly: GCF_009649995.1. Classification (NCBI taxonomy): domain Bacteria; kingdom Bacillati; phylum Bacillota; class Bacilli; order Caryophanales; family Paenibacillaceae; genus Paenibacillus; species Paenibacillus sp. B01. Next base: position 2,772,389 of record NZ_CP045802.1, read on the forward strand.
GGCTGCGGCAAGACGACCGTGCTCAGCCTGCTCGCAGGGCTGCTGCGGCCGGCGTCCGGAGAGGTGCGGGTAGGCGGCCGGGAGGTCGAGAAGCCTTCCGCCAAGGTCGGCTACATGCTGCAGCAGGACTGCCTGCTGCCGTGGCGCACGATTCTCGACAACGCCGCGCTCGGCCTCGAGATCGGAGGGGCGCCTGCCGCGGCGCGGATCGAGGCGGCCGGACGGCTGCTGGCGGAGGTCGGCCTGGATGGAACGGGCGGCCGCTACCCCGGCGAGCTGTCGGGCGGCATGCGCCAGCGCGTCGCGCTGGCGCGCACGCTCGCGCCGGATCCGGAGGTGCTGCTGCTCGACGAGCCGTTCTCGGCGCTCGACATGCAGATCAAGATGCAGCTCGAGGACCTCGTGCAGGCGACGCTGCGGCGGCTCGGCAAGACGGCGGTGCTCGTCACCCATGATCTGGCCGAGGCGGCGGCGATGAGCGACCGCGTCATCGTGCTCGCGCCGCATCCCGGCCGCATCCGGGCCGAGATCGCCGTGCCGCCGGAGCTGCGGAGGCTGGCGCCGACGGAGGCGCGCAAGCATCCGGCGTTCCAGGCCGTGTTCGACGAGCTGTGGCTGGAGATGAGCGCCGGAGAAGCGGAAGGGGGAGAGGCGGGATGAACGAGCTCGATGTTTGGAGCGGCAGCGGCGGCTCCCCCGGCTCCGGCCGGAAGAGCGGCAGGGGCGGCCGCAGGCGGCTGTCGCTGTCGTCGATGCCGGAGAGCCGGCTGGCGGAGCTGCATCGCCTTTATATGAAGCGCAGCCGCCGCATCGGCGCCGCCGTGCTCGGCGTGCAGCTGTTCGTGCTGGCTGCGCTGCTCGGGCTCTGGGAGGCGGCCGGCAGGCTGCGCTGGATCGATCCGCTGCTGTTCAGCTACCCGTCCAAAATCGCCGGGCTGCTCGCCAGCTCGTCGGCGGATGGCACCTTGTGGCCGCATGTCGGCGTGACGGTGGCGGAGACCGCCTCGGGCTTCCTGCTCGGGACGCTGCTCGGCACGGCGCTCGCGGCGCTGCTTTGGTGGTTTCCTTTTCTGGCGCGGGTATGCGATCCGTATCTGGTCGTGTTCAACAGCCTGCCGAAGGTGGCGCTGGGGCCGATCTTCATCGTGGCGCTCGGACAGGGCTTCGTCTCGATCCTGGCGGTAACGCTGACGATGACGGTCATCGTGACGACGATCGGCATCTGCAACCGGTTCCGCGACATGGAGCCGGGACTCGTGAAGGTCGTGCGGCTGCTCGGCGGCTCCCGCTGGCAGCTGTTCCGCCTCGTCATCCTGCCGGGCTCGTTCCCGGTCATCATCTCGACGCTCAAGGTGAACGTCGGGCTCGCCTGGGTCGGCGTCATCGTCGGCGAGTTCCTGGTGGCCAAGGAAGGACTCGGCTATCTGATCATCTACGGCTTCCAGGTGTTCAACTTCACGCTTGTCCTCTCCACGCTCGTCGTCATCGCGGTCGCCGCGACGCTCATGTACCAGGCCGTGGCGCTGCTGGAAAAGCGGATCGTCTCCGGCGGACGCGACTAGCGGCTGACCGGAATGCTGCGGCGCGAGGCGGGCGGACCGCCTCGACCCGGTTGACGTTCGGCAGGCGACGATCTACGATGGAACAAAGGCGAGCCATGCGGCTCCGCCGCAGCCGCCCGCCGGCTGCCGGCGGAGCTTTTTGGCTAGAGCGGCGGGAAAGCGGGATGGTGACGGCATGAAGTGGATCGGCTGGAGAGTGGCGAAAACGGCGGCGGCGGTGGCGGCGGCGATCGCGACGGCGCAGCTGCTGGACCTGGAGCAGCCGCTGTTCGCCGGCGTTCTGGCGATACTCGGCGTCGAGGTGACGAGGCGCAGCGGATTGCGCAGCCTGTTCGAGCGGGTCAGCGCCTCGCTGCTCGCGCTCGCGGCTTCCTCCGTGCTGTTCGAGGCGATCGGATATGCGATCTGGACGGCGGCGATCTATGTGCTGCTCGTCTTCCCGGTGCTGTCGCGGCTGAAGCTGCAGAGCGGCATCGTGCCGGGGAGCGTGCTGGTGTTCCATGTGTATGCGGCCGGCGAGGTGACGATGGAGCTGCTTGTCAACGAGGTGCTGCTGCTGCTCGTCGGGCTCGGCTGCGCCTCCTTGATCAACAACGCCTATATGCCGGGCGAACGCAGCCGGCTGGCGGAGCTGCGGACACTCGTCGAGGACCGCTTCGCCAGCCTGTTCGCCGGCATGGCGGCGGTCATGCGCAAGCCCGACATGCTATGGGACGGAGCGGAGCTGCTGCAGGCGGACGGGCTTGTGCGGGAAGGGCTCGAGCGGTCGCTGCGCGAGCAGCACAACCGGCCGTGGGCGCCGCGGTTTTATTGGAACGATTATTTCGGCATGAGGCGCCGGCAGCTCGAGAGCATCGGCTCGATGATGGAGCTGCTCGCTCATGCGTACGACCGGGAAGCGGTGCCGCAGGCCGAGCGCATCGCCGAGCTGCTGGAGACGATGGAGGCGGCGATCCGCTCCGACTATTATGAAAGCGGGCCGCGCGAGGCGCTGGCCGCCCTGCGCCAGAGCTTCCGCTCGATGGAGCTGCCGCGCACGCGCGAGGAGTTCGAGATCCGCTCGGCGCTGCTCCAGTTCACGGTGGAGCTGGACCGCTTCCTCGACACGGCGAGCCGCCTGAAGAAGCGGCGCGAGGAAGGCGGCGACGAGGCCGCCGCTTCAGGCCGCTGACCGCGTCCGCGGCTCGGGACAGACTTTTTTTCGGCCGACGGCCGCCCCTGTGTCATGTTCCTCCGGCCTGCCCCATACAATGGAACAGGTATAATTCGTTGCGGCGTCCGAATGAAGAAAGCAGTCACCCTAGACGAATGACCTGCATACACTTGTAAGGAATGATGGCATGGAGGAGGTTAAACGAAATGACGATTGCAGATAAACAGCTTCAGACTAGAGAGATCATCACGAAAGCTGTCTGCGGGAAAGGTCGCAAGTTCTCGACGGTGTCCCATACCGTCACTCCCCCTCACCGCCCCACCAGCATCCTGGGCGCTTGGGTAATCAACCACCAATACGAGGCGGTTCGGTCGGGAGACGGCATCGAGGTGGTCGGATCGTACGACATCAACATCTGGTATTCGTACAACAAAAACTCGCAGACGGATGTCGCGAAGGAGACGGTCTCCTACGTCGAGAACATTCCGCTGTCCTATGTCGACCCGAAGCACCGGGCTTCGACGGAGGAAGTATCGGCGGAGTCGACGCAGGAGCCGAACTGCATCGAGGCGAACATCTCCTCGAGCGGCTCTTCGGTCGTCGTGCGCGTGGAGCGCGAGTTCAGCGTCGAGATGATCGCCGAGACGAAGGTGTGCGTAGCCGTCGTCCCGGGCGGCTGCGACGACTTCGACGGCAAGGACAAATACGGCTACGACGACGGTGACGGCAGCTTCGAGGATCTGGACCCCGATCTGCTCGACGACGAGCTGTAAACGAAGGGCTTGCTGCAGGGCTTACTGCAGGGTATGCAGGCAGTCGGAACGATTCGAGGGCGAAAGCCCTCTTTTTTTCATCTGCGGCCGCCCGGATCGGCGGGGCTTGGATCGCCGCATGAGGCGAGACGCGAGCCTCCCGTCCGCCGGCGGGACGACGGGAGGGATGCGGCATGGCGGGCAGGCTGTGGCTATGCTGCGGAGACGAGGGGGAGGACGGAGCGGACGGAGGAGCGGTCGGCGGCACGGGCATGGGAGCGTATGGAGGTACCGGCAGGGAAGCGTATGGCGATATGGGGAGGGCGGCGGAAGGCGGTACGAGCAGGGCAGCGTATGGCGGCACGGGCGGTACAGCGGAAGGCGGTACGAGCAGGGAAGCATCGCCGCTGCCGCCTGCGGAGCGCTGGCGGCCGGGGACGGAGCTGTCCCGCTACGACGCGGTGCTGCTCTGGGGAGGCGCGCGCTGGGGCGGATGGACGGCGCCGGATGGCGGGAGCCCGTGGGTGCTGAACGCCGGAGCCGCCGATGCGGCGGCGATGGGTCCGGAGCGGATGGCCCGGAGGCTTGGCCATGCCGGCATCCGCGCCGGGCGCGAGGACGCCGAGCAGCGGCAGGACGGGACGAGCGGGCGCGCCGACGAAGCGTTCGGCAGCTCGGGCCGGCTGTATTGGATCGGCGTCTTCCATCTGGAGACGCTGTGGACGGCTCGCGTCCGTCCGGGCATCGGACGGGCGAGCCTGCCGGCCGCGCTGGCGCCGGACGACGCGGCATCTGGCGTCGCGGCGACCGGCGCGCAGGATCCGGAGCTGCGCCGCGCGGGCAGGCTGGTTTGGCGCGCGGCCTACGAGCTCGGCCTGGATGCCGCCGAGCTGCTCGTGCGCGTCGCCGACGACGGACGTATGCGGCTCGAAGGGCTGCGCCTCGCGGGCAGCCGCATCTTTCGGGCCGTCGGCCCGGGCGGGCTGCCGCCCGAGGCGGAGCGGCTGCCGCCGCCGGCGGCGGAGCGCTGGGCGGATGCGGCGGCGCGGCTCGCAGCCGTCGTCCGGGCCGAGGCGCAGCGTGCCGGCGGGCAAGCGGACCGTCCGCTGCGCCTCGGCGCGGATCCGGAGTTCCTGCTGCTGCGCGCCGACGGACGGGTCGTCTCCGCATCCCGGCTCGGCGGGCTGCACAGTCCGGTCGGCAGCGACGTGCTTGTCGCCGGGCAAAGCCTGCGCCAGCCGGTCGGCGAGCTGCGGCCGGAGCCGGCCGAGGACCCGGAGGAGCTGCTCCGGCGGATTCGGCGCCTGCTGGCGCTGGCTTCCCGCCGCGGCGCGGCCGAGCCGGGCATGCGGCTCGCGGCGGGCGGCATGCCGGTGCCGGGCATCGCGCTCGGCGGGCATGTGCATCTCAGCGGCCTCGAGCTGACGACGAGGCTGCTGCGCGCGCTCGACAGCTATGCGGCGCTGCCGCTCGCGCTGGCGGAGGATCCCGCCGGCAGAGGGCGGCGGCCGCGTTACGGCACGCTCGGCGACAGCCGGCGGCAGCCGCATGGCGGCTTTGAGTACCGCACGCTGCCGAGCTGGCTCGTCTCGCCGGCCGCGGCGCGTTATGCGCTCGCCGTCTGCCTGCTGGCGGCAGAGGATGCGGCTTGGCTGGCAGAGCTGCCGGCGGCGGAGCCGGAGTACGCGCAGGCGTATTATGCGGGGGATCGGGAGCGGATGGCGGACTGCTTGCCGCGATTGCGGGCGAGCCTGCGGACGGCGCCTTCCTATGAAAAGCACGCCTCGCTGCTGGAGCCTTTTCTCGAGGCGGTCGAGGCCGGCAAAAGCTGGGACGAGAAGGCGGACCTCCGGCTGCGCTGGGGCATTCCGAGAGCGGAGGATGGGCCTGCCGTCCGTCCGTCGAAGGGAAGCGAGGAGCGGGCGGGCGGACGGCAGGTTGACCAAGCGCGAGCGGACGGACGGCATCCGGCCAGCGGAGCCTCCGCCCGCGCGGAGGCGGCCAGCGGCGCTGCCGGCGCGCAGACGAACCTGTTCGAACGCGGCTGATCCGGCCGCAGGCTTCGTCAGGAATGGCGTAAGAGGCCGTCTCCGCTGGGGCGGAGACGGCCTCTTCGGCGATATAGGGCGTGCGTGCAAGCTCGCTCAGGAGCATCTTTTCCAACGCCTTGCCCGCGAAATAAATCGGGTACTAGGCTGGCTTCATGTCATAGATTTGTTGCAGCGTATCCAGCTGCAGCCGCTTTTCCTCCGGCGACCCGGCGAATTCATGCCATTCGGCAAGCCTGTATCCGTACATCATGAGCATTCTTTCGTAGATGAAAGGATCGGCAATAGGAGCTGCCCCAGAGCATTCGTTGAATCCGCTGAGATAGGCCGGAACGCAGGTCCGGTAGATCTCGATCATGCGGGGCACATCCGCTTCATCCGCGATCAGGCTGGCGATATCCTCGCCCATGTACCCCCATCCGGCGGTATCCCAGTCGATCAGGACGATGCCGTCATCCGTATGGAATAGGTTCGCCACCCAAAAATCCCGATGGCAGAGCACGACCGGCAGCTGCTCGATGCGGCTGAAAACGGCGTCCGCCTGCTCGTCGAAATCGATCAGCATCTGGCGCAGATGCTTCGGAAGCCCGCATCCATCCGAGCGGATGCGAGCATGCAGCTCCTGCCAGGACCGATAGCGCAAATAGCCGTTTTTCGTGTATTCGACCTGGCTCAAATGGGGCAGATTCCGCAATGCCGCAGGCTGCTCCGCGTATAGCCTGCCCTGGATCCGCCCCCATTCCCGGGCGATCTGCTCCTGCATGTCCGTGGTCAGCTCCATGCCGGAGCGGCCATCGATATATTCCAGCCACAGCTGGATCTCCTCGTCGTTCAGCTCGGCGCGATAACATGCCGGGCGACGGAACGATTTCGGCAAGAGCTTGTCTAGATCGGGCGCCGCGTAGAGATCATATTCCCTACGCCATGAAAGCGGATCGCCGTGACGCTCGAACCTCTTCTGCGTCTTCCAAACGAGCCGATACGGCTCCTTGTTCCCATCGGCTGTTTCCGCGATGCCTGCGGCAAGCTGAACATCGCCTAAAGTCCCGCCATGCAGCTTTTCGAGCCGGCAATCGGCGCGGATGACCTCCTTGCCCAGCATCCGGCTCAACACCTGCGCGAGCCGCTCGGGCTCCATTCCTCTTTTTTCTTCGCGGTCCATTCCTCATCTCCTTTGCGTCTGCGGATGCAGATCGTTCATGACTGCCTCAAACGTACCCGCTCCTGGGCGAGAACTCAAAGGAACGTTCGCCTATACCTATTTTTTATCGCTTTCTGCGCGATTGCCGTCACCAGCCGAGGCGGCTCAGCTGGCCCAGCAGTCCGGCGGCCATGACGGCGGCCATCGCCCATAGCGTCAGCGCGGACAGGCGTGCGAGAGCCGCCATGATCCGAACGCTTCCTTTTCTTCGTCCGACCCACCGTCCGGCTGCGGCCAGCGCGGCGAACCAGAACCAGGAGACGGCGATGCAGACGACGGCGAAGATCGTCTTGTCGGCGCCTTCGTAGGCGAGCGAGCCGGTCCCGATGACGCCGGCCGTGTCCAGCAGCGCATGCGGATTGAGCAGCGACACCGAAGCGGCATAAGCGGCCTGCCTGCGCGCCGGAAGCGCCGCGACGCCTGCTTGCGGCTCGGCGGGAGCCGGACGGCTGTTCCAGATGGAGAAGCCCATGACGATCAGAAAGACGACTCCCGCCGCATAGAGCGCGGCCGCGAGCAGCGGATGGCTCAGCGCCGCGAGGGAGACGCCGAAAACGGCCGCGGCGATCAGCAGCGTGTCGCAGGCGGCGGCCGTCGCGACGGCCGGCCAAGCCCGCAGCAGCCGCGGCTGGGCCGCGCCTTGACTGAACAGGAACAGGTTCTGCGGCCCGAGCGGAAGGATGAGCCCAAAAGCAAGGATGAACGCATGCCAAGCGGCATTCGACATTCGGACAAGCCTCCTCGTGTGCGATAAGATCGGTCTCGTTCAAGTGTAGACGCGCGGCGCGGCGGCGTCTCCAACCAATTGGTTGCTATTGAACCCGACCAATCTGCTATACTGAGGGCTATCAAGCGATGGGGGTGGCAGCGGTGCCGAAGCGCGGAGAAAGGAATCGCAAGGAGGCAGAGCCGCTTTACCGGCAGATCCAGGAGGAGCTGCGGACGAAGATCGTGACGGGCGAATGGCCGCCCGGCACGCGAGTGCCGCCTCAGCGGCAGCTGGCGGAGCTTTACGGCGTCAACCGCAGCACGATCGTCTACGCGCTCGGCGAGCTGGCCGCGGACGGCTGGCTGCGGGCGGAGGTCGGACGCGGCACGACGGTAGCCGCGGATGTCTGGAAGGCAGCCGCCGATTCGCCGCCGCCCGACTGGGGGCGCTACGTGCGGGACGGCCTGCATGCGCCCAATCTGGAGCTGATCCGGCAGATCAACGACGCGGAGCCGGATCCTGCGCTGCTGCGGCTCGGCACGGGCGAGCTCGCGCCCGAGCTGCTGCCCTCGGCCGCCATGCAGCGGCTGCTGGCCGAGCGGCCGGAGGGGCTGCCGCTCGCCTATCCGGAGCCGCGCGGCAGCCTGCGCCTGCGCGAGGCGGTCAGCGCTAGGCTCGAGGCAAGAGGCATCCGTGCCTCGCCGTCGTCGGTGCTGATCGTCTCCGGCGCGCTGCAGGGGCTGCAGCTGATCGCGCTCGGGCTGCTGCGCCAGGGCGCGACGCTGCTGGCGGAGCAGACGAGCTATCTCGGCTCGGTCCAAGTGTTCCGCACGTCCGGCGTCCGGCTGGTCGGAGTGCCGATGGACGGACAGGGCATGCGGGACGACGAGGCGCGCCGCCTGGCCGCCCGCCATCGGGCGTCGATGCTGTACGTCCAGCCCTCCTTTCACAATCCGACCGGCATCGTCATGCCGGAGCGGCGCAGGGAGGGGCTGCTGCAGGCATGCGTCAGGGCCGGCCTGCCGATCATCGAGGACGATGTGTACGGCGACCTGTGGCTTGACGAGCCTCCGCCGGCCGCGCTCAAGGCGAGGGATCGGCAAGGACTCGTCCTCTATCTGGACAGCGTCTCGAAGTCGCTCGGTCCGGGCCTGCGCATCGGCTGGATCGCCGGACCGGAGCCGGTCATCGAACGGCTGGCCGACGTCAAGATGCAGTCCGACTACGGCTCGAGCTCGCTCTCGCAGCATGCTGTGGCCGAGTGGCTGCTCAGCGGGGAGCAGGAGCGGCATCTGGCGTTCCTGAGAGCCGAGCTCAAGGCGCGGCGCGATCTGGCGCTGGCGGCGCTCCGCGAGCATGCAGCCGATCTGGCGGACTGGAGCGTGCCTCAGGGAGGCTTCTACATCTGGCTGGCGCTGCGCCGCCCGCTTCCGATGCCGAAGCTGTTCGATGCGGCGCTGCGCGCCGGCCTGCTGGTCCATCCCGGCGAGATCTACGCCCGCGGCGACCGCCAGCATCTGCGCCTTTCGTTCGCCTATGCGCCGCCGGCCCTCCTGCGCGAAGGCATCCGCGAGCTGGCGGGGCTGATCCGTTCTTTCGATTAGTTAACGAGGTGAATGGATCGTCAGGTTAAACATAAACCGGGTAAATCCTCCGTCCGTCGCAAGAGCCCGCGATGCTTGCGCCGCCGGCTGCAGAAGCACGGCCGAGCCTCGATGCGGTCCGGCTCTGGCGTGTTTCTTCTTTTGTAAGGATTCCGTTCTGCTGGTATAATGAAGGTCGGTTTTCATAGAATGCAGGCGAGACGCGTCGAAGCCTGCCCAGGAGGTACGCACGTGGCCGCTTTGACCCCGATGATGCAGCAATATTTATCCATAAAGGAAGAAGCCAAGGATGCGTTTCTGTTTTTCCGCCTCGGCGACTTCTACGAACTGTTCTTCGACGACGCCGTACTGGCCGCCAAGGAGCTGGAAATTACGCTCACCGGCCGCGCGGGAGGCGGCGAGGACCGCATCCCGATGTGCGGCGTGCCGTACCACTCGGCGGAAGGATACATAGCGAGGCTGATCGAGAAAGGCTACAAGGTGGCGATCTGCGAGCAGGTCGAGGACCCGTCCGTCGCCAAGGGCGTCGTCCGGCGCGAGATCGTGCGGGTCGTCACTCCCGGCACGGTGATGGAGAGCAAGTCGCTCTCCGACAAGGCCAACAACTACATCGTCTCCGTCGCGGCGGAGGCGGGGCAGCTCGCGCTTGCGGCCTGCGACCTGTCGACCGGCGAGCTGTACGCGACGTCGTTCGACGAGGCGTCCGAGCTGCTGCAGGACGAAATCAACGTCTACGGACCGGCGGAGATCGTCGGCGACGCCTCCGTGCTGGAGCGGCTGCGGGCGCAGCCGCCCGCGGCCGGACGGCCGGCGCTCTACACCGAGCGGCTGCCGATGGACGAGGACAAGCTGCGGCAGCTGCTGCCGGACGGCGCGCTGGACGGCCTGCCGCCGGCGCGGCTGCGGGCCGTCTCGCTGCTCGCCGGCTATCTGGCCGAGACGCAGAAGCGCTCGCTCGGGCATCTGCGCCGGGTGCAGGGCTACGAGCCGAGCCAGTATCTCATCCTCGATCCGTTCACCCGGCGCAACCTTGAGCTGACCGAGACGGTGCAGGGCCGCAGCCGCAAGGGCTCGCTGCTCTGGCTGCTCGACCGCACCAAGACGTCGATGGGCGGACGCCTGCTGCGCCGCTGGATCGACAAGCCGCTGCTGTCCGCCGCGGCGGTCGAGGAGCGGCTGGACGCGGTCGCGGCGCTGCATGCCGACCTCATCCAGCGCGAGGACATCCGCGCCGAGCTGGACGGCATCTATGATCTGGAGCGCCTCGTCGGCCGCGTCGCCTACGGCACGGCGGGCGGACGCGATCTGGCCGCGCTGAAGGCGTCGCTGGAGCGCGTGCCCAGCCTGCTGGCGCTGCTGGCCGGCTCCGGCTCGGAGACGCTGCGCCGGCTCGCGGACGGCGTCGACGACTGCGGCGACCTGCGCGAGATGATCGACACGGTGCTCGTGGACGAGCCGCCGGTGTCGACGCGCGAGGGCGGGCTCATCCGCGCCGGCTACGACGACTACCTCGACCAGCTGCGCGAGGCGAGCAGCGGAGGCAAGCGCTGGCTCGCCGACCTGGAGCGGCGCGAGCGCGAGGCGACGGGCATCCGCTCGCTCAAGATCGGCTACAACAAGGTGTTCGGCTACTACCTCGAGGTGTCCAAGGCCAATCTCGGCTCTTTGCCCGAAGGCCGCTACGAGCGCAAGCAGACGCTCGCCAACGCCGAGCGCTTCGTCACGCCGGAGCTGAAGGAGAAGGAGCGGCTCATCCTCGAGGCCGAGGAGAAGATGACCGACCTCGAATACAGCCTGTTCCTGCAGCTGCGCGACCATATTGCCGACCAGCTGCACCGGCTGCAGCGGCTGGCGGACGTCATCGCCCGCGCCGACGTGCTGCAGTCGCTCGCCGCGGTCAGCGCCGAGCGCCGCTACGTGCGGCCGCAGATGGGAGAGGAGTACGACCTGTCGATCGAAGGCGGCCGCCATCCCGTCGTCGAGGCGGTGCTGGACGGCGCGCCGTTCATGGCCAACGGCGCCGAGCTGAGCGAGGACGGCGCGCGCGTGCTGCTCATCACCGGCCCGAACATGGCCGGCAAGAGCACCTACATGCGCCAGACGGCGCTCATCTGCATCATGGCGCAGATCGGCTGCTTCGTGCCGGCGCGCTCGGCGCGGCTGCCGCTGGTCGACCGCATCTTCACCCGCATCGGGGCGGCGGACGATCTGGCCGGCGGACAGAGCACGTTCATGGTCGAGATGCGCGACATCCAGCAGATGACCGACAAGGCGACCCGCCGCAGCCTCGTCATCATCGACGAGCTCGGCCGCGGCACGTCGACGGCGGAGGGGATGAGCATCGCGCAGGCGGTCATCGAGTTCCTGCATGACCGGACCGGCTGCAAGGCGCTCGTCTCGACGCATTTCCACGAGCTGTCGCATCTGGAGCAGTCGCTCCGCTGCCTGCGCAACGCCAGCATGGCGGTCAAGGAAAGCGGCGGCGACGTGACGTTCCTGCGCAGGCTCGTGCCCGGCGCGGCCAGCACGAGCTACGGCATCTACTGCGCGCGGCTTGCCGGCCTGCCGGAGAGCATCATCGGCCGCGCCTACGAGCTGCTCGCCGGACACGAAGCGCCTGCCGCGGCGTCCGCACGCGCCGGCGAGCATGGCCGCGGCGAGGGGCTGGCCGCTCGCGAAGCCGCCGCCGCGTACGAGGAGGCGATCGAGCCGCAGGCGCGCCCGGACGAGCGGCCGACGGGCGCGGCAGAGCCGATCGCATCGGACCGGCCGGCCGCGCCGCAAACGGCGGTCCAGCTGTCGATCTTCGGCGAGCCGGAGACGCTGGCTGCCGGCGGAGGCAAGCGCCGCGCAGGCCGCGGTGCCGACGCGGCGGACGAGCTGGCGGAGCGGCTGCGCAAGCTCGATCTGTTCAACCTGACGCCGATGCAGGCGATGCAGTGGCTGAACGAGGAGAAGGTCCGGCTCGGCTGAGCCGGACCGACTCGGTCGGCAGCTGATTTTCAACCCAGGGAGGTGGGGAACGATGGGCAAGATCCATGTGCTGGACGAGCATCTGGCGAACCAGATCGCCGCGGGCGAGGTCGTCGAACGGCCGGCCTCCGTCGTCAAGGAGCTGGTGGAGAACGCGGTCGACGCCGGCGCGACCTCGATCGACATCACGATCGAGGAGGGCGGGCTGAGCCTCATCCGCGTGCAGGACAACGGCGGCGGCATCGAGCCGGAGGACATGGAGACGGCGTTCCAGCGGCATGCGACGAGCAAGCTGCTGAGCGACCGCGACCTGTTCCGGATCGCGAGCCTCGGCTTCCGTGGCGAGGCGCTGCCGAGCATCGCCGCCGTCGCGCGCGTCGAATGCGTCTCCGCGAGCGGCGACAGCGGACTCGGCCGCCGCATCCGCATGGAAGGCGGCCAGCTGACCGCCGACGAGCATGCCGGCTGCTCGCAGGGGACGGACATGACCGTCCGCGACCTTTTCTTCAACACGCCCGCCCGCCTCAAATATATGAAAAGCATCCAGACCGAGCTCGGCCATATCTCGGACTATATTTACCGCATCGCGCTCGCCCATCCGGGCATCGCCTTCTCGCTGACGCATAACGGCGGCAGCCTGCTCCGCACGTCCGGCACGGGCGACCGGCTGCAGGTGATCGCCGCCGTCTACGGCACCGGCACGGCCAAGGCGATGCTGCCGCTGCGCGGCGAGCATGCCGACTACGAGCTGAACGGGTACATCTCCAAGCCGGAGCTGACCCGGGCGAGCCGCAGCGCGCTGACGACCGTCGTCAACGGCCGGTACATCCGCAGCTTCGCCGTGCAGTCGTCGCTGCTCGCCGCCTACCACACGCTGCTGCCGATCAACCGCTTCCCGGTCGCGGTGCTGGAGATCGGCATGCATCCGGGGCTCGTCGACGTCAACGTGCATCCGTCCAAGATGGAGGTGCGGTTCAGCAAGGAAGCCGAGCTCAAGGCGTTCGTGGAGGAAACGGCGCGCGCCGCGCTCGGCGGAAGGCGCCATATTCCAGGTCCCGAGTCCGGCCGGGGCGAGCGCTCCGGTCCGGTGTACCGGCAGGAGCAGCTGCGCTTCCACCAGCCGGAGCCCGGCTTCGCCGGGATGCCGGCGGCCGATCCGGCCGCCGGCGCCGCCTCCGGCGGCATGGCCGCCGCCGAGACGGCGGCCGCGAGCGCGCCTGCCGCGGGCAGCGCCCGCCGCGCACGGACGGCGCGCGCGGCTCCGCGTCCGCTTCGGCGCGCAAAGGCCCGCCGCCGGGCAGCGTCGCCGCCGGACCGTGGCGGCCGCCCGCCGCGCATCCGCCGGCCGTGCCGCCGGATGCGGCGCAGCGGCTGTACGCGCCCGCTGCCGGCGCCTTCGGCGCGGCCGGCTGGCGCGAGTCCGCCGCCGCCGGCTACGCGGCTTCGCCGGCCGATCCGGCCGGTACGCCTTCACCGCCGGATGCGGCCGCGTCCAATTCCGCGTCCGCCGCAGCGGACAGCGCTCCGTCGCTCCCCGTCGCCGCCGCCGCTGGCGCGAGCGCGAGTCCGCCGCCGGAGCTCGCGCCCGATCCGGCCGTTCCTGCGGCCGGCGGCGCTCCAGCGACTGACGCTTCCGGATTCCCGGAGCTGAGCTGGGTCGGCCAGCTGCACGGCACGTACCTGATCGCGCAAAACGAGGAAGGCATGTATCTGATCGACCAGCATGCCGCCCATGAGCGGATCAACTACGAATATTACTACCGCAAGTTCGGCGAGGTGAGCGGCGAAAGCCAGCCGCTGCTGCTGCCGTTCACGTTGGAATATACGAGCGCGGACGCGCTGCAGCTGGCCGAGCGGCTGCCGCTGCTGGCGGAGGCGGGCGTCGAGCTCGAGCCGTTCGGGCCGCAAAGCTTCCTCGTCCGCTCCCATCCCCACTGGTTCCCGAAGGGACGGGAGCAGGAGCTGGTCGAGGAGATGGCCGATTGGGCGCTGCGCGAGAAGCGCGCCGTCGACATCGCCAAGCTGCGCGAGGAAGCGGCGATTCTGTGCTCGTGCAAAGCTTCCATTAAAGCGAACGACCGGCTCAGCCGCGAGGAAGGCGAGACGCTGCTGGCGAGGCTCGCGGCATGCGCGCAGCCGTATACGTGCCCGCACGGTCGGCCGATCCTCGTCCATATCTCGGTCTATCAGCTGGAAAAAATGTTCAAGCGGGTGATGTCATGATCGTAACGACGACGGATCAGCCGTCGGCGGACATGCTGGCGACGGCGGCGCGCCTGGCGGAGGAGCTGGGCGCGCGGCTGGAGCCGCGCCGCCGCCGCACGCTCGGCCAGCTTGCCGCCCAGGCGGGCGACCGCGAGCTGCTCGTCGTGACGAGCACGCAGCTGCGCTATTACGGCGGCCCCGAGGAGCCGCCCTTCTATTTTCATCCGAGCATGGCCTATGTGCGGGTCAAAAGGCTGCGCAAGGGCGAGCCGGATCCGCTCGTCGAGCTGGCAGGCGTCCGCCCGGGCGACCGCGTGCTCGACTGCACGGCCGGTCTGGCCGGCGATGCGATCGTGTTCGCCTACGCGGCCGGTCCGGAGGGCGAGGTGACGGCGCTCGAGAGCGAGCCCGTGCTGCATGCGGTCGTCCGCGACGGACTGCGGACGTACGAGACGGAGCTGCCCGACGTGACGGCCGCGCTGCGCCGCATCCGCGCGGTCCGCGCCGATTATGCGGAGCATCTCCGCTCGCTCCCGGACGACAGCTTCGACATCGTCTATTTCGACCCGATGTTCCGCGATCCGGTGCATGAGTCGAGCTCGATCGGCCCGCTGCGCGGCCTCGCCAACCCGGAGCCGCTTCACCCCGACGCCGTCCGCGAGGCGATGCGGGTGGCGAGGCGCGCCGTCGTGCTCAAGGAAACGAACCACAGTCCCGAATTCGGCCGGCTCGGCTTCGTCCGCTGTCCGGGCAAAAAGACGTCGGCTGTCGGATATGGAGTGATAACGATTGGCAAGCATGACCCCGCATAAGCCGCCGCTGCTCGTTCTGCTCGGACCGACGGCGGTCGGCAAGACGAAGCTGAGCCTCGAGCTCGCCAAGGCGTACGGAGCGGAAATCATCTCCGGCGATTCCATGCAGGTGTACCGGGGCATGGACATCGGCACCGCGAAGATCAGGCCGGGGGAGATGGAAGGCGTCCCGCATCATCTGATCGACATCCGCGATCCGCGCGAGCCGTATTCGGCCGCGGACTTTCAGGAAGCCTGCTCGCGGCTCATTCCCGAGATCGCCGGGCGCGGCCGGCTGCCGTTCATCGTCGGCGGCACCGGTCTGTACATCGAGTCGGTCTGCTACGGCTACCGGTTCTCGCAGGCGGCGTCCGACGAGAGCTATCGCGCCGAGCTTCAGTCCTTCGGGGAGGCGCAGGGCGCGGAGGCGCTGCATGCGCGGCTCGCGGCCGCCGATCCCGAGAGCGCGGCCCGGCTGCATCCGAACGATACGCGCCGCGTCATCCGCGCGCTGGAAATCCTGCATCTGACGGGCGAGACGATGAGCGGCCAGCTCGCCGGACAGAAAAAGGAATCGCCTTACGAACTATGTCTGCTGGGACTGACGATGGATCGGGCCGAGCTGTACCGCCGCATCGAGCGGCGGATCGATCTGATGATGGAGGAGGGGCTCGCGGAGGAGGTCGCCCGGCTGCTCGCCTCCGGCGTGCCGGACGATGCGGTGGCGATGCAGGGGCTCGGCTACAAGGAGCTCATCCCGTGGCTGCGCGGAGAGCGCTCGAGGGAGGCGGCGACGGAGCTGCTGAAGCGCGACACGAGGCGCTTCGCCAAGCGGCAGCTGAGCTGGTTCCGCCATATGAAGGACATCGAATGGATCGACGCGGGGGAAAATTTTCACAACAATTTGGAGCGCATCCATGCTATACTAGCAGGAAAGCTAGGCCGCGGTCTTGAATATACCACTAACCAATCTTCTTGTGACGGGGGTAACTCTCAATGAACAAATCCATCAATATTCAAGATACGTTCCTGAACCAGCTGCGCAAGGACAGCATTCCGGTGACGGTTTACTTGACGAACGGCTTCCAGATCCGGGGCGTCATCCGCGCCTTCGACAACTTCACGATCGTCATCGACTCGGACGGACGCCAGCAGATGGTGTACAAGCATGCCATCTCGACGTTCACGCCGCAGCGCAACGTATCGCTGATGCAGCAGGAGACGCCGGGCGCAGGAGCCTGAGCACCCCCGATGAAACCTTTCCCGTCTTTTCCTCGTTAGTTGAATATCGGTCCGAAGAACAACCCGCTCTTCCGGCAGGGTTGTTCTTCTGTTTGCGGGGTATACCTATAACGGGAGAAGCTAGGACCGACCGGAAGGAGTCATGAGCCATATGCCAGAACAGAGAAAAAAAGGGGAAGGCCGCCCGTCCGGGGCCAAATCGGCGAAGGGACGGGGGCGCTCGCGCGCCAGCCGCAAGCGCAAATGGTTTTACGGATTGTTTTTCGCCGGCGCGCTCGGCGTCGTCTGCGCCATCGTCGGCTATCTGCTCGTCATCCTGAACGGCGAGCGCATCCTCGCGGCCAACCGCGACGTGCTGCTGCGAGGCGACGCGTCGGCAATCTATGATTCAAGCAACGTCAAAATCGCGAGCCTCGCCTCCGTCAACTCGCAGGACGCGCAGTTCAGCGAGCTGCCGGAGCTGCTGCGGAACGCGTTCATCGCCACCGAGGACAAGCGGTTCGAGGAGCATTCCGGCATCGACGTCATCGGCATCGGCCGCGCCATCGTCAAGGACATCATCGCGCGCAGCGCGGTCGAAGGCGCCAGCACGATCACGCAGCAGCTGGCGCGCAACCTGTTCCTCAACCAGGACAAGACGTTTTTCCGCAAGGCGACCGAGGCTTCGATCGCCGTCGCGCTGGAGAACCAGCTGAGCAAGGACGAGATTTTGACGATGTACCTCAACCGGATCTACTTCGGCAACGGGGTGTACGGAGTCAAGCTCGCCGCCAAGTATTACTTCAACAGCAGCCTCGAGGACCTCAAGCTGTGGCAGATGGCTACGCTTGCCGCGATCCCCAAGGCGCCGAGCTATTATAATCCGAAGGACGACGCCGAGCGCTCCGCCGGCCGCCGCGCGGTCGTGCTGACGCTCATGAACAATCAAGGCTACATCACTGAGGCCGAGATGGAGCAGGCCAAGGCTGTCGTCTACAAGCCGCTGGACAATTACAGCACCGGCAGCTCGCGCAACAAATTCATGACCTACGTCGACTACGCCGTCAAGGAAGCGGTACAGGTGACGGGCCGCACCGAGGACGAGATCCGCCTCGGCGGCTTCAAGATCTACACGGCGCTCAATGCCACGGCGCAGCAGACGGTGGAGGACGCGTTCGACGACGACAGCAACTTCGAAAAGTCGCCCGACGACCAGAAGCAGCAGGCCGCGATGGTCATCATGGACCATAGCGACGGCTCGATCAAGGCGATGATCGGCGGCCGCGACTACGTCCGCAAAGGCTGGAACCGCGTCACCGTGCCGCGCCAGCCGGGCTCCGCGTTCAAGCCGATCACCGTGTACGGGCCCGCCCTCGACACGGGCGACTACACGCCGGACTCGATCCTGCGCGACGACAAGAAATGCTACGGCGACTACTGTCCGACCGATTCCAACCGCGTCAAGTACATCGGTCCGATCACGATGGCGCAGTCGCTCAAGGAGTCGCGCAACGCCTCGGCCGTCTGGCTGCTCAACGAGATCGGCGTCAGCAAGGGCGTCGCGTTCTCCGAGAAGCTCGGCATGCCGCTCGACAAGGCCAAGGACCGCAACCTCAGCATCGCGCTCGGCGGTCTGACGACGGGCGTCTCGCCGCTGCAGATGGCGACCGCCTACAGCGCCTTTGCCAACGACGGGCGCTCGGTCGACGCGCATACGATCGTACGTATCGAGAGCTCGGACGGAGCGACGGTCTATGAGTATGCCGGTCCGAAGCCGAAGCAGCTCATGAAGGAACAGACGGCCGCCTACATGACGCAGATCATGCAGGGAGTCGTCCAGTCTGGAGGCACGGGCGCCGGAGCGGCGATCGACCGCCCGCTCGCCGGCAAGACGGGCACGACCCAGCACGGCATCCCGGGACTGAAGTCCAGCTACAACCGCGACGCCTGGTTCGTCGGCTATACGCCGGAATGGACGGCCGCGGTATGGATGGGCTACGACAAGACCGACAAGGACCATCTGCTCAAGAAAAGCAGCTCCGCGGCTGCGGCGCTGTTCTCCAAAGTGATGCGGAAGGCGATGAAGGACGTTCCGCGCGGCTCCTTCGACAAGGCTCCTGCGCCAACGCCGCAGACGCCGCCTCCGGGCGAGCAGCCCGATCAGGTGCTCGACCTGCAAGGCAGCTACGACGAGAACGCCATGCTCGTCGCGCTGCGCTGGTCGCCGGTCGAGGGCGAGTCGATCAGCTACCGCATCTACCGCAAGGGAGCCGGCGAGGCGGAATACGCCCGCATCCTCGATGCGGCCGCGCCGGAAGCGGCGGACATGGCCGTCGCGCCTGGCATGAGCTATGAATATTACGTGACCGCGTACGACGATGCCAGCGGACAAGAAGGCGTGCCGTCGGCCAAAATCTTCGTCGAGATCCCGGGCGTCGAGCTGTCTCCGAGCCCGACGCCGAGCGAGCCGCCGATTGCCGAGCCGTCCCCGAGCGAAGAACCGGGCACGGAGCCGAGCGAGCCGGCCGTTCCGACTCCGACGCCGACACCGGGCTCGACGCCGACCCCAATGCCGACTCCGACCGAGCAGGCAGCCACGGACGGCGGAACGCCGCCGAGCGAAGGTCCTGCCAGCGGAGACGAGGCCGCCCAAGGCGCCGGCTTCGTCTCGCCTTGATTCGCCAGCCAGCAGCCCATCCCACCAGCAAAGGATGATCCAATCCATGAACCGCATGCTCGCTTCCACATCCGCTCTTCTGCTCGCCGCCGCCCTCGTGCTGGGCGGCTGCGGAGCCAAGTCCGACGGCAACGCGACCGGAGGAGCCGGAGGCTCCTCGAACGCGGAGCCGCCAGCCACCGCCAGCCCGGCCAGCTCGCCGGAGCCGTCGGCCGAGCCGGCCAAGCAATGGGACAAGCCTCCCGCCATGGCCATCGATCCGGACAAGACGTACAAAGCCGTCGTCAAGACGACGGAAGGCGAGTTCACGATCCGATTGTTCGCCAAGGACGCTCCGCAGACCGTCAACAACTTCGTCTTCCTCGCCAAAGAGGGCTTCTACGAGGGCGTAGTGTTCCACCGCATCATCCAGGAATTCATGGTCCAGACCGGCGATCCGACAGGCACAGGCGCCGGCGGTCCCGGCTACGCGATTCCCGATGAGCTGAACAACGGCCACTCGTACGACAAGTACGTCGTCGCCATGGCCAACGCCGGTCCGAACACGGGCGGCAGCCAGTTCTTCATCGGCACCGGCGACAGCGTGCGCGGCCTCGACGCCCAGCCGAACTACGCGATTTTCGGCGAGGTCGAGAGCGGCCAGGACGTCGTGGACAAGATCGCGGCGACGCCGGTCGAGGTCGATCCGAACAGCGGCGAGACCAGCAAGCCGACGACGGTCGTCAAAATGGAGTCCATCGACATCCAGGAGAGCTGATCCGTTCCTCGCGTCTGTGACGAATCTCCCCCGAACGGGTGAACCTTTTGTGAATTTCCTCATATGCTGAACCATAGCAGCAGAAGGGGGAGTTCCTCATGGACAAGCGAATGACGATGGCGGCCATGCTTCAAGGCTATGCGTGGGCGCTGGCCGCGACAGGAGCCGTGCTTTGCCTCTTTTTCCTCACTCCGTTCAACGACCGCAACCTGCCGCTCATGCTCGGGATGGGCTGCCTGGTCGCCTCGCCCGTCGTCATGATCGCGGCAAGCATGTTTCCGCTCTCGGAAGAAATCGCGGAGGATGGGCAAGATAAGACAATTCGTTGAACAACGTATTACGGAATTCGCACAAAAATAAGACGGATTCGTTAACGGGGACGCGGATACGCGTCCTTTTTGATATGCTGGTTGCGAGAGAGGGAACCGTATCTTTGCGGACGGCAGGGGACATTCCCGAATTGTGGGTAATATGCTTGGAGATGGCCTAAAGGAGATGAAACAATGAAAGCTGCACGCAAGCGGCTCCGCAGGCTGGGGACGGTCCTGGCCGGAGCCGGAATGGCCGTATTCCTGGCCGGGTGCGAAAATGCGATCGTCCTCGATCCGAAAGGACCGGTCGCGGAAATCCAGAAGGACCTCATCTGGATCTCCGTCCTTCTGTGCGCCGTCGTCGTCGTGCCGGTGCTGGCGATTTTCGCCTATATCGTCTGGAGGTACCGGGACAAGCCGGACAACAAGGCGCCTTACGAGCCGAACTGGTCGCACAGCACGAAGCTCGAGGCGATCTGGTGGACGATTCCGATCATCATCGTCGCGCTGCTCGGCTACTTCACGGTGCGCGACACGTACAAGCTGATCAAGCCGCCGGCCGAGACGGCGCATGTCGAGCCGGTCACGATCCAGGTCACGTCGATGGACTGGAAATGGCTGTTCCAGTATCCCGACCAGGGGATCGCGACGGTCAACTACCTGAACATCCCGGAAAAGACGCCGATCCAGTTCGTCCTCACCTCCAACTCGGCGATGAACTCGTTCTGGGTTCCGCAGCTGGGCGGCATGATGTATACGATGCCGGGGATGGCGATGCGGATGTGGCTGCAGTCCGACGGCACGGGCGAGTATTACGGTTCCGGCGCCAACTTCTCCGGCAGCGAGTTCGCCAAGATGAACTTCAAGGTCACGTCGATGACGAAGGACGATTTCGACGCCTGGATCGAGAAGTCCAAGCAGGAGCCGGCGAAGCTGGATCATAAGGCTTATCAGCAGCTGGCCGTGAAGGGCACCGCGCCGATCCAGACGTTCGGCGACCTCGAGCCGACGCTGTTCAACTCGATCGTCATCCAGAACGGCGGCCATCACCATCCGGCGAACGGCCTCGACATCCGGGGCGCGTTCCCGGTGAAGAAAGACAAGCAGGACAGCTCCGCCGGCGGCAGCCAGGCGGCTGATTCCGCGGCGTCCGGCGATCAGCCGGACTCGAGCCAATAGGCGGCAAGGGGAGGAAATAGATCCATATGTGGGATTCCATCAAAGAGTTCGCCGGCGATTTCTTCGTCACGGGCGATCCGCTCATCTACGGCGCGGACGTATCGATCGCGCTCGTCAGCGTCGCGATCGTCTTTGTCCTGACCTACTTCAAGAAATGGAAGTGGCTCTGGACGGAATGGCTGACGACGGTCGACCATAAGAAGATCGGCATCATGTATCTGATCGCGTCGCTGCTCATGCTGTTCCGCGGCGGGGTGGACGCCCTGCTCATGCGCACGCAGCTGGCTTTGCCGGAGGTCGAGTTCCTTCAGGCGGACCACTACAACGCGATCTTCACGACGCACGGCACGATCATGATCCTGTTCATGGCGATGCCGATGATGTTCGCGCTGTTCAACATGGTCGTGCCGCTGCAGCTCGGCGCGCGCGACGTCGCGTTCCCGTTCCTGAACGCGCTCAGCTTCTGGCTGTTCCTGTTCGGCGCGATGCTGTTCAACATCAGCTTCGTCATCGGGGGCTCCCCGGACGCCGGCTGGCTTAGCTATCCGCCGCTCTCCGAGCTCTCAGGCAGTCCGGGCAGAGGCCAGGACTTCTACATCTGGGGCATCCAGATCTCCGGCATCGGCTCCTTGATGACCGGCATCAACTTCATCGTCACGATCCTGAAGATGCGCGCGCCGGGCATGAAGCTCATGAAGATGCCGCTCTTCTCCTGGTCCGTGCTGTCTTCCTGCATCACGATCCTGTTCGCCTTCCCGATCCTGACGGTGACGCTGGCGCTGCTGTTCCTCGACCGCTACTTCGGGGCGCACTTCTTCACGCTGGACGGCGGCGGCATGTCCATGATGTACGTCAACCTCATCTGGATGTGGGGACATCCCGAGGTGTACATCGTCGTCCTGCCGGCGTTCGGCATCTTCTCCGAGATCGTCGCGACGTTCTCGCGCAAGACGATCTTCGGCTACAAGTCGATGGTGTTCGCGATGATGGTCATTAGCGTGCTCAGCTTCTTCACCTGGGTCCATCACTTCTATACGATGGGCTCGAGCGCGGACGTCAACTCCTTCTTCGCCATCTCGACGATGGCGATCGCGATTCCGACCGGGGTCAAGGTGTTCAACTGGCTATTCACGATGTATCGAGGGCGGATCAGCTTCGAGCTGCCGATGCTGTGGACGATGGGCTTCATTCCCTGCTTCCTCGTCGGCGGCGCGACCGGCGTCATGCTGGCCGTCGCTCCGGCCGACTTCCAGTACCACAACAGCTACTTCCTGATCGCCCACTTCCACCAGGTGCTCATCGGCGGCGTCGTGTTCGGCTATCTCGCCGGCATCTACTACTGGTGGCCGAAGCTGTTCGGCTTCAAGCTCGACGAGAAGCGCGGACGGTGGGGCTTCTGGACGTGGAACATCGGGTTCTACCTGTGCTTCTTCCCGCAGTACTTCCTCGGCCTCGACGGCATGACGCGCCGCGTCTATACGTACGAGTGGGACCGCGGCTGGGCTGCGCTCAACTTCACGAGCACGATCGGCGCGTTCCTGATGGGCCTCGGCTTCATCTTCCAGGTGTGGCAGATCGCCTGGAGCGTGCGCAACGGCCAGCGCGACAAGACCGGCGACATCTGGAACGGCCGCACGCTGGAGTGGTCGATTCCTTCGCCGCCTCCGGCCTACAACTTCGCGGTCGTGCCGCAGGTGCGCAAGGTCGACGACTGGTGGCATGAGAAGGAAGACCGGGCTAAAGGCATCGAGCGGCCGAAGCAGGAGCTCGAGCCGATCCACATGCCGAAAAACTCGGGCATCCCGTTCATCATGTCCGGCTTCTGGTTCCTCGTCGGATTCGGCTTCACGTTCGACTGGATCTGGATGGTCATCATCGGCTTCCTGGGCGTGTTCGGCAGCCTGTATGCCCGTTCGTTCACCTATGACGTGGACTATTACATCCCGGTGGACGAAGTCAAGAGAACGGAACAGAAGCTAAGGGGGGCGACGAGATAATGGCGCAGCACATCGTATCGCCTGAAGTGCACGAGCACCATACGCAAGAACAGGAGTCGCTCAAGACAGCCGGATTCTGGCTGTTCCTCGTTTCCGACGTCCTGCTGTTCGGAACGCTGTTCGCGGTCTACGTCGTCCTCGTAGGCCACACGAACGGCGGTCCGACCGGCAAGGAGCTTTTCGAGATTCCGATCTTCGTCGCCTCGACATTCATCCTGCTCACCTCCAGCTTCACGAGCGGGATCGCGGTGCTGCAGATGCAGGCGAACAAGCTCAAGGGCACGATCTTCTGGCTCGTCATGACGCTGCTGCTCGGCGGGGCGTTCCTCTTCCTCGAGATCGAGGAGTTCATGACGATGGTCCACGAAGGCGCGAACATCGGCACGAGCGCGTTCCTGTCGGCGTTCTTCACGCTGGTCGGCACGCACGGCATCCACGTGACGATGGGCATCTTCTGGTGCATCGGCCTGATCCTGCAGCTGCGCAAGCGCGGCATCACGACCGTCACGAAGCGCAAGATCACGAACTTCAGCCTGTACTGGCACTTCCTCGACGTCATCTGGATCTTCCTCCTCTCGGTCGTCTATCTGATGGGGGTGATGTAAGATGAGCCAGCATTCGTCCAACCATGGCCACGGCCGCCACGAGGAGCACAGCCACGGCTCGATGAAGTCGTACACGATCGGCTTCCTCCTGTCGATCGTGCTGACGATCATTCCGATGGTCGTCGTGTTCAACGGGCTGCTGGAGCGCACCGCCACGCTGCTCGTGATCCTCATTACCGCGGTCGCGCAGCTGCTCGTGCAGCTGATCTTCTTCATGCACATCCGCGAAGCGGATAAGCCGAGGTACAACCTCATGGCGCTCGTGCTCGGCGGGATCATCGTCATTACGATCGTCGCCGGCTCCGTTTGGATCATGTCCTTCAACTCGGTCGTGCAGTAGCAAGCGCGCGTGCGAGCCGCCCGTCTCCGCCAGCCGGAGACGGGCTTTTTCCATAGAGGACGTCCTCGCGGCGGCGCGGCAGGGACGGGCGGAGCCCGGTCTTATTTGGAGCATGGGTGGAGAAGCGCGGGAAGATGTGGTAAGCTGTCAACTAAAGGAAGGATGGGGCGGAAGGATCCACCAGCCACCCTCCAGACAGGAGAAGGCAGCCGCACCGCATCTTAGGGGAAAGGGTACGTTCCATATGAAACGAAAATTTTCCGATCGGGCCAACTGGCGGCGTATCCTGCGCAGAAGCTACACTTGCCTGACGCTTGACGGCGACGACTTCCGAGGTCTCGTCACGTTCTACCGGATCCACGAGCTGCGGGAGCCGCTGTGGAAGGAATACAACGGGCGCCGGCTCTGCCTGGCCGACCGGGGCTATCTCTGGATGCAGCATTTCCCGCGGGGCGAGCATTTCGTCGTCACGACGATGTTCGACGACAAGGGCAAGGTCGTGCAATGGTACATTGACATCTGCAAAACGCAAGGCTTGACCGACCAGCAGGTTCCGTGGTTCGACGACCTGTACCTGGACATCGTCGTGCTGCCGTCGGGCGAAGTGTACCTGATGGACGAGGATGAGCTGGAGGACGCGGTTCTCGGCGGGGACATCACGCGCAAGGAGGCGGCGATGGCCCGCAAGACGGCCGGACGCCTGCTCGCCTCGATCAAGAACGGCCGCTTCCGCTACTTCACGCTCAGCCTCCGCCACCGCAAGACGCTCGCGGAGCGGCTCGGAGAGGTCAGCGAATCATGAGCCGTCCCCCGGGTCCGCCCGCTCCCCGCAAGGGAAGCGGGCTCAAGGACAGCTCTAGCGGACCGGCGCGAAAGGGCGCGGCCGCCGGCAAGCCGAAGGCCGGAAGCAAGCAAAAGGCGGCGGTCCGCGCGAAGCGGCGGCCGACCCGCAAAGCAAGAGGAGGCGGCCTCGCAGGCCGTCTTTTGCGCGTTATGCTGATCGCGCTGTCTGTCGGCGTCCTGGCAAGCGGCTGGCTGCTCTGGCAGATCACCCATTACGATCCTCCGAATCCCGTGCCGCAGCGGCAGGCCGCGATCGTGCTCGGCGCGGCGCTCTGGAACGACCGCCCCAGCCCCGGCCTGCAGGAGAGGCTGGATCAGGCGCTCCGGCTGTACGAGGCGGGGCGGGTGGACAAGCTGATCGTCTCGGGCGGCCTCGACCGCAACGGCTCGAAGCTGACGGAGGCGCAGGGGATGCGGCTCTATCTCGTCGACAAAGGCGTGCCGAAGGAGGATATCCTCCTGGAGAACCGCGCGACGAGCACGTACGAAAATCTCGTGTTCAGCCGCGAGGCAGGGGAGAAGAACGGCCTTTCCTCCTACCTGATCGTCACGCATGAGTACCACGCGCCGCGGGCGCTGGACATGGCCCGCTTCCTCGGCTTCGACGATCCCGTCGTCAGCTCGGTCAAGTCCAAGGTGCTCAGCGCCTCGCGCAACCAGACGCGGGAGGTGCTGGCGTACGGCAAGTGGAAGCTGGACAAGCTGCTGCTGCTGATCGGCCTCAAAGCGCCTTAAATCCGTTCATACCGCTTCTTTGTCCCGAATACGCTTAGGAGAGCGAAACGTACCAGAAGGGACAGTGATGCCGCAGATGAACGGACACGCCGCTTCGGGAGCCAAGGGCTCCCGGCCCTCCCGCCAGATCAATGTCGTGCTGCGCCATCATGAGACGTACGGTCTCGGGGCATCGGCTCCGGCGCTGACCGGCGTCGATGCGCCTCACGAACCGGCTGCGGCTCTGCCGCGTCCGGCCGCGGTGCCGCCCTCGGCGGACCCTTATCTCGAGATCCAGAAGGAATTGGAGCCTATGGTCGGCATGGAGGGCGTGAAGTCCCTCATCTACGAGATCTATGCTCTGCTGCTGATCAGCCAGATGCGGACCGAAGCCGGCCTCTCCGGAGGCGCTCAGGTGTACCATATGATCTTCAAGGGCAACCCCGGCACCGGCAAGACGACGATCGCCCGCATCGTGGCGAAGCTGTTTCAGAAGATGGGGCTGCTGTCCAAGGGACATCTGATCGAGGTGGAGCGAGCCGATCTCGTGGGCGAGTATATCGGCCATACGGCGCAAAAGACGCGCGATCTCGTCAAAAAGGCGCTCGGCGGCGTGCTGTTCGTCGACGAGGCGTACAGCCTGGCGAGAGGCGGAGAAAAGGACTTCGGCAAGGAAGCGATCGATACGCTCGTCAAGGCGATGGAGGACCATCGCAGCCAGTTCGTGCTCATCCTTGCCGGCTATCCGCTGGAGATCGAGCATTTCCTAATGACGAACCCGGGGCTGCCCTCGCGCTTCCCGATCCAGATCGACTTCCCGGACTATACCGTCGACCAGCTCATCCAGATCGCCGAGCTGATGGCCAAGGACCGCGATTACGCCCTCATGCCGCAGACGGTGTTCAAGCTCAGGACGCATCTGATGCAGGAAAAGACGGCGACGCTGTATTCGTTCAGCAACGCGCGCTACGTGCGCAATCTCATCGAGAAGGCGATCCGCCATCAGGCGGTGAGGCTGCTGAACCAATACGCCTCCTCGAGTCCGGGCAGGCAGGAGCTGATGAGCCTCCGTCCGGAGGATATGCGATGGGACGGCAAAGGAAAGCCGGACGGCTGAGCCGGGCGGCGCGAGAGGCGCGCCCGGAGGGGCCGGCCGCAAGGAGGAATCGGGCTTCGCCGGCTGCGGCCGGCGGGGCTCTTTTCCTGCGGAGTACAACCGAAATGAAGGAGCGGAACTTACAACGATGATGGACAACCTGATGAAGCTCGCCCGCGAGGCCGAGGATAGGATGGAGGCGCGGTTCAAGGAGCTGGACCGCATGGCGGAGGAGAACCAGTGGAAGGTGATCCGGGCCTTTCAAAAATTCCGCGTGAGCGACTTCCACTTCAACGGCTCGACAGGCTACGGCTACAACGACCGCGGACGCGAGGTGCTCGATCTCGTCTATGCGGAGGTGTTCGGCGCGGAGGCGGCGCTCGTGCGGCCGCACTTCGCCTCGGGCACCCATACGATCAGCTGCGCGCTGTTCGGCCTGCTGCGGCCCGGCGACGAGCTGCTGTACCTGACCGGACGGCCGTACGACACGCTGCATAAAGTGATCGGCAAGCCGGGCGACGGCACCGGATCGCTGCAGGACTTCGGCATCGGCTATCGGGAAGCGGCGCTGACGCCGGAGGGCGACGTCGACTGGGAGCTGGCGGAGCGCCTGATCGGACCGAGCACGAAGGTGGTCGGCATCCAGCGCTCGCGCGGCTACGACTGGCGGGCGTCGTTCACCGTCGAGCGGATCGGCGAGATGATCCGGCGGGTCAAGGCGATCAAGCCGGATGTGCTCGTCTTCGTCGACAACTGCTACGGCGAGTTCACCGAGCGGCTGGAGCCGACGCAGGTCGGAGCCGACCTGATCGCCGGCTCGCTCATCAAAAATCCTGGCGGCGGACTCGCGGCGACCGGCGGCTACGTCGCGGGCACGGCCGCGGCCGTGCAGGCGGCGTCGTACCGCCTCACCGCGCCGGGCATCGGCGGGGAGGTCGGCGCGATGCTCGGCACGCTGCGCGCCATGTACCAAGGGCTGTTCCTCGCGCCCCATCTGGTCGGCCAGGCGCTCCGAGGGAGCGTGCTGGCGGCCGGCCTGTTCGAGCGGCTCGGCTTCGAGACGTCGCCGCGCTGGGACGAGCCCCGCACCGACCTCATCCAGGCGATCCGCTTCGGCCGTCCGGAAGCGCTGACGGCGTTCGTGCAGGGCATCCAGGCGGCAGCGGCCGTCGACTCGCATGTCGTGCCCGAGGCATGGGACATGCCGGGCTACGAGCATCCCGTCATCATGGCGGCGGGCTCGTTCATCCAGGGCGGCAGCCTCGAGCTGTCGGCCGACGCGCCGATCCGCGAGCCTTACATCGCCTACATGCAGGGCGGCCTGACCTATGCCCATGTCAAGCTTGGCCTGCTGCAATCGCTGGAGCGTCTGGCCAAGCAGGATATAATTGTAATGTAAACTCACACAAGAACCTCACATCGGTTGACACCTTCATGTCCTGCAGGTACAATAAGCTCATCCCTTATCGAAACTGGAAGGTTGATGTGAACATGGCTGACGATATACGCCGCAATATGGCGCTATTCCCGATCGGGATCGTAATGAAGCTGACCGACTTGACCGCGCGTCAGATCCGCTACTACGAGCAGCATGAGCTGATCGTGCCGGCGCGGACTTCCGGCAACCAGCGTCTGTTCTCCTTCAACGACGTCGAGCGCCTGCTCGAGATCAAGTCGCTGATCGAGAAGGGCGTGAATATCGCCGGCATCAAGCAGGTCATGAATCCGGTATCCAAGGAATCCGAGGAAGCGACCGTCATGACCGAAATTTCCGAGGTTCGCCGCCGCGAGCTCAGCGACTCGCAGCTCCGCCTGCTGCTCAAGCAGCAGCTGCAGGAGAAGCGCCCCGGCAAGGCTTCCCTCATCCAGGGCCAGCTCAGCCGCTTTTTCAACAACAAACGATAACCGAGTCCTATTCCCGACCACCTACTCTACTGCGAGGAGCCGATATTCGTGAGCTATACGAAAGATGACATCACCCGCATCGCCCAGGAGCAGAACGTCCGCTTCATCCGCCTGCAATTCACCGATCTGCTCGGCACGATCAAAAACGTGGAGATTCCGGTCAGCCAGCTTGAAAAAGCGCTCGACAACAAAATGATGTTTGACGGATCTTCCATCGAAGGTTATGTCCGCATCGAGGAATCCGACATGTACCTTTATCCGGATCTGAGCACCTGGGTCGTTTTCCCCTGGGTGACGCAGGATCGCGTCGCGCGCCTCATCTGCGACATCTACATGCCGGACGGCACGCCGTTCGCGGGCGACCCGCGCGGCATCCTCAAGCGCGCGCTCAAGGAAGCCGAGGAGATGGGCTTCACGGCGATGAACGTCGGTCCGGAGCCGGAATTCTTCCTGTTCAAGACGAACGAGAAAGGCGAGCCGACAACCGAGCTCAACGACCAGGGCGGCTACTTCGACCTGGCGCCGATGGATCTCGGCGAGAACTGCCGCCGCGAGATCGTGCTGACGCTCGAGGAGATGGGCTTCGAGATCGAGGCTTCCCACCACGAGGTGGCTCCGGGACAGCATGAGATCGACTTCAAGTACGCCGACGCGATCAAGGCAGCGGACCAGATCCAGACGTTCAAGCTTGTCGTCAAGACGGTCGCCCGCCAGCACGGCCTGCATGCGACGTTCATGCCCAAGCCGCTGTTCGGCGTGAACGGCTCCGGCATGCACTGCCACCAGTCGCTGTTCCGCGGCAGCGAGAACGCGTTTTATGACGAGAGCGACGCGCTCGGCCTGAGCGCGACGGCGCGCCAGTACATGGCCGGAGTGCTGCGCCATGCGCGCGCGATGGCCGCCATCACCAACCCGACGGTCAACAGCTACAAGCGGCTCGTGCCGGGCTACGAAGCTCCGTGCTACGTCGCCTGGTCGGCGAGCAACCGCAGCCCGATGATCCGCATCCCGGCGTCCCGCGGCCTCAGCACGCGCGTCGAGGTGCGCAATCCGGATCCGGCGGCCAACCCGTACTTGGCGCTGGCAGTCATGCTGAAGGCCGGCCTGGACGGCATCAAGAACAAGTATCCGCTGCCGGCTCCGACCGATCGCAACATCTACGTCATGACCGACGAGGAGCGCTTGGACGAAGGCATCCCGAGCCTGCCGGAAGACCTGCGCGAGGCGCTCACGGAGCTGCTCCGCAGCGAGATCGTCACCGAGGCGCTCGGCGACCATGCGCTGGCCCACTTCTACGAGCTCAAAGAGATCGAATGGGACATGTACAAGACGCAAGTGCATGAATGGGAGCGCGATCAGTATCTGACGCTGTATTGATGAGGGCTTAGCAAGATGAAGATCATCATCGACGATTTGAACGGCCCCGAGATCCAGGCGCTGATCGCCGAGCATCTGCGCGACATGGCGGACAGCTCTCCGCCGGAGAGCGTCCATGCGCTCGATCTGAGCGGCTTGAAAAAGCCGGAGGTCACCTTTTGGAGCGTGTGGGAGGACGGCGAGCTGCTCGGCTGCGGAGCGCTCAAGCAGCTCGATGCCCGTCACGGAGAGCTGAAGTCGATGCGGACGGCATCCCGTCATCTGCGCAAGGGCGTGGCGCGGGCGCTCGTGGAGCATATCATCGGCGAAGCGCGCCGCCGCGGCTACGAGCGGCTCAGCCTGGAGACCGGCTCGATGGAGTCTTTCTTCCCGGCCCAGAGGCTTTATGCTTCGTTCGGATTCGTCGAATGCGGTCCGTTCGCGAGCTATGTACTGGACCCGAACAGCCTGTTCATGACCAAGGAGCTGGCGTAGGCGGACTCGGCTGCGCGCTTGCGTCAGCCAGCCGCGATGCTTGAAGCAAGCGAATCAGCATGATAAAAAAGAGCGTTGTCCCTTTTGCGGACAACGCTCTTTTTTGGCTTTGCTCAAGGAGCGGAAGGCTCGCCGTCCTCATAGACGACCTCCAGCGCCATGTTTTCGTCATAATTGCCGAAGCCTTTGCCGAACAGCGTCATGCCTCCGCGATGGACGGCATCCTCTTCGACGGACAGACGCAGCGTCCATTCGCGGCGGCGCAGCTCGATATCCTGCAGCCGCACCTCGGACAGCTTGAGTCCGTCCATGAACGTCCCGTCGCCGGTGACGCGCAGCTGCTTGAGCAAGCCGTATTGATTCGTGAACGGCGACCACCATTCGGGCGTGAATTTGCCGGGCCGATCGCCGTAATCGCCGGGGCTTGTCCAGGTGCACAGCTTGACGCCGTTCAGCGTGAAGGTGATGTCCGAAGGGAAGTGGTTGTTCGTCGAGGGCGCCTCCGAAGCGACCTCGAGCGTCAGCGTGAGCTCAAGCGGCCTTTGGCTGGACAGCAGATAGTTCGGCGCTTTGTATTCGACAAAGCCCTTGCCGCCGAACCAGAGGATCGCGGCGGAGATGCGGCCCGGCTCCCAGAAGTAGCGCGGATCGTCGAAGCTGCCGATGACGCTTTCCGTCGTGGCGAGGCCGCAGGTCGGCTCGATGCGGAAGTCCGAGTAATGTCCGACCGGCAGCTCGATCCGGTGGCTTTTGCGGCGGACGGGAGGCAGGTCGTCGGCAAACCGGACCTGCAAGGAGCGGGCGGCAGGCTGGCATATTTTCTGCACGCCGCTTTTGCCTGGAACGAGCTCGTAACGGAGCAGTCCCGCTTCGGCAAGCTTGCGCACATGCATCGTCATGATGGCGCTGGACAGGCTGCAGGCGGCCGCCAGCTCCTTGACGTTCATCGGCTTGTCCTGAAGCAGCCGCAGGATGCGCAGCCGGACCGGACTGGCCAGCGCCTCGTAGACAGGCAAGGAAGCCTCGGTCAGGTCAAGCGAGAGATCTTGTTCCATGGAATCGAATCCTTTTCAAGTCATTTTGTCTTCATCGTAAGGAAGCGGCGGATGAAATACAAGCAAGGCCTTGCCGCTGTGCAAAACACGTTGACGGATGGAAAGACGTTCCGTATACTATTCGCGTAGCTATTACTAGATTAATAATAACATTAATTAAAGGAGCGTCAACCATGACCGCAAAAGGCATTTTGAATCTGGACATCCAAAAAGGCAAGATCGACCGAAATGTATACGGGCATTTTTCGGAGCATCTGGGCCGCTGCATCTACGAGGGCCTCTGGGTCGGCGAGGACTCGCCCATTCCGAATACGAACGGCATCCGCAACGATGTCGTGGAAGCGCTTAAACAGATCCGGGTTCCGGTGCTGCGCTGGCCGGGAGGCTGCTTCGCGGACGAGTACCATTGGAAGGACGGCATCGGCTCGCGCGAGAAGCGCAAGCGCATGATCAACACGCATTGGGGCGGCGTTGTCGAGAACAACCATTTCGGGACGCATGAATTCATGGAGCTGTGCCGGCAGATCGGCTGCGAGCCTTACATCAACGGCAACGTCGGCAGCGGCACGGTGCAGGAGATGGCCGAATGGGTGGAGTACCTGACCTTCGAGGGCGTCTCCCCGATGGCGGAGCTGCGCGCGGAAAACGGCCGCGAGGAGCCGTGGAAGGTGACGTACTTCGGCGTCGGCAACGAGAACTGGGGCTGCGGAGGCAACATGCGGCCGGAGTATTATGCCGATCTGTACCGCCGCTACCAGACCTATGTCCGCAACTACGGCGGCAACCGGATCGAGCGCATCGCTTGCGGCGCGAATTCCGACGACTATCGCTGGACCGAGGTGCTCATGCGCGAGGCGGGACGATTCATGGACGCGCTGACGCTTCATTACTACACGCTGCCGCGCGACAGCTGGCAGGACAAGGGCGACGCGACCGGCTTCGACGAGGCGGAGTGGTTCTCCACGCTCCGGAAGTCGCTCCGCATGGACGAGCTGATCACGCGCCACAGCGCGATCATGGATCAATATGATCCGGATGCCCGAGTGGCGCTCATCGTCGACGAATGGGGAACCTGGTACAACGTCGAGCCGGGCACGAACCCGGGCTTCCTGTATCAGCAGAACACGATCCGCGACGCGCTGGTCGCATCGCTGACGTTCCATATTTTCCACGAGCATAATCGCCGCGTGCGGATGGCGAACATCGCGCAGACGGTCAACGTGCTGCAGGCGGTCGTACTGACGGAGGGAGACAAGGCGCTGCTGACGCCGACTTATCATGTGTTCGACATGTACAAGGTTCATCAGGATGCCGAGCGGCTGGACCTGCAGCTGACGAGCGGCAGCTATCGCTTCGGCGAGGAAGAGATTCCGGCGGTCAGCGGGACGGCGACCCGCGACCAGGAAGGGAACGTCCACATCAGCCTCTGC
The DNA here is from genome assembly GCF_009649995.1 of Paenibacillus sp. B01. Classification (NCBI taxonomy): domain Bacteria; kingdom Bacillati; phylum Bacillota; class Bacilli; order Caryophanales; family Paenibacillaceae; genus Paenibacillus; species Paenibacillus sp. B01. The sequence goes on from NZ_CP045802.1 coordinate 2,805,368, forward strand.
CATCTCGATCCTCATGCTTCGGCGGAGACGACGCTGTCTCTGCGCGGCCTGCAGGATGGCGGCAGCTGGTCGGGCCTCGTGCTCGCCGGAGACAGCATCGACGCGCACAACACGTTCGAGCATCCGGAGCGCTTGCGTCCGGAGGCGTTCGACGGCTTCAAGCGGCAGGGCGAGGAGCTGGTCGTGACGCTGCCGCCGATGTCGGTCGTGACGCTGAAGCTGAGCGCGCCGGCCCAAGCCTGACGCAGCATGGCCGATACCGACTGCAAGGGCTGCCGGGAAGGCTACCGGGTGACCGAGGCGCAGATGCAGAGGCTGCTTGCGACGTCGGCATTCGCCCCGGACAAGCGGGTCGAGGCGGCGACCTATGAGCGCCGCCTCGAGGCCTGCCGATCGTGCGCGAAGCTGGAGGATGGAGTCACTTGCCGGGCCTGCGGCTGCATCATGCCCGTTGTCGCCTGGCTGCGAGCGCGCGAATGTCCTTTGCCGGGGCAGCGGCGATGGGCGAGCGAGCCGTAACGGCGACGGGCAGTCAGACGGGAGGAACGGCTCCGGCAGCTTGGACCGGGCGATCGGGCAGGATCGCCGGTTCCGGCTGCGGAGCCGTTTTTTTGCTGCCGTCCTTCCGGTCTATCGCTCTCGACGTCCGCATATGCTGAGTCCGAGAGAATCGGCAACGGAAGGGAGTGACATGCATGAGCTCGTCCCGCAGGCGGGTCCCGTCCGGGCCGCTGCCGCCATCGGCGCTATCCCGAACGGCCGGCGTCATGCTGCCGCTGTACCGGGAGTTCCTGCGCAGCAGGAAGTTCGCCGAACGCTGGTGCGAAGCGGTGCGCGAGGCGGATCTCGACACGCTGCTGAAGCTGCTCGCCCGGTTCGTGCCGCGCCGGGACATCCAATCGTTCAGTACGAACGGCATCGGCTTTTTCGCGGATGTGCGGGTCGAGGAGCCGTTCGGGCATTATACCAACGCGACGACGATCGTGCCCGGCATGGCGCAGTTCACCTTTCAGCCGGAAGCGCTGCGGCTCATCAGCCGTGCGATCCTGCCGCTTTATCGGAGGCTGTCGTCGAATCCGGCCTATGCGCGGCTGGTCGCGCTGGCGGTCAGCCGCAGCGACGAGGGGAGGCTGAGGCGCCTCGTGCTGCCTTATGCCCGAAGCCGCTATCTTGCCGGCATCCATATCGAGAGCGCGGGCTTTTATATGAGCTTCAAGCTGCCGGGAAGCCGCCTCGTCTATGTGAATGAATTTTTCCAGGAGAAGCTTCGTTGAACGCCGCCTCGGCATCGCGAAAAACGAGAACCTTTGACAAAAAAGCGCGCACTCTGTCGGAGTGCGCGCTTCGTTGAATAAGGGCGGAAGCGGCTGGGTAATGAAGGAAACTCGGCGCCGTCAGGCCTCTCGGGACGAGCGGCCGGAAAAGGACGGACAAGCTCAGTGGATGTCGCGGAACAATCCGATCACCTTGCCGAGGATGCTGACATTTTTGAGCCGAATCGGCTCCATCGAGGCGTTTTCGGGCTGCAGGCGGATGTGGTCCTTCTCTTTGTAGAAGGTCTTGACGGTGGCCTCGTCGTCCTCCGTCATCGCGACGACGATGTCGCCGTTGGTCGCGGAGGACTGCTGGCGGACGATGACGTAATCGCCGCTATGTATGCCGGCCTCGATCATGCTGTCGCCGATGACGCTGAGCATGAACACGTCATGGTCGCCGACGAAATGGGCCGGGAGGGGGAAGTACTCCTCGATGTTCTCCGTAGCGGTGATCGGCATGCCGGCCGTGACCTTGCCGACGACCGGAATCTTGCTGACCGCGGTCGGGAAGGGCAGCTCCGTCGGGGAATCGCCGTCGAGGATCTCGATCGCGCGCGGCTTGGTCGGGTCGCGGCGGATCAGGCCTTTCTTCTCCAGGCGGTCGAGATGGCCGTGGACGGTCGAGCTGGATGCCAGCCCTACCGCTTCGCCGATCTCGCGGACCGAAGGCGGGTATCCCTTGTCGCGGACTTCGTTTTTGATGAAGTCGAGAATCGCCTGCTGGCGGTTGGACACTTTAGACATCGCACTCACTCCAAGAATAGGTATAGTAGACCATACGCGTTTTCAAAAGTATACCACAGAACCCGAGTTCGTACAAACATAAGTTCGAGAAACAGCTGTTCGCCCGATCGATCGCAGGGAAGGGAACAAATGTTCCAAAATGCCGTTGACGGAAACAAGCGTTCGTGCTAATCTGAAGCCAGAACAAATGTTTGGGGAGTGGATCTCATGTTGACATTATCGGGATACAGCAGTCCAAGACAAGCCGCATCTTCGCCGTACGACGGCGGGCTCTCGCCCATGACCTCCGATATGGACCGCGCCGCGAGCCAGCTCCGCCGCGCATCCTCTGCCCGTGCCGGCGCCGGGCCGCGGCGTGCCGCCGCGAGCCGCGAGCGGGCTTCGTTCCGGCCGGCTTCCTCATGGACGGTCCGCCGCCTGCTGCCGTGGACGGTCTCGGCGCTGCTGCTTGTCCTGCTTCTCGTCAGCCTCTGGGGCGTCGGCGGAGCCGAGGGAGCCGAGATCGCTCCGGCTGGACCGGACGAAGGAACCGTAGTCGTGACCGCCGGCGATACGCTCTGGTCGATCGCCTCCGCTCATGCCATCGCCGCCGATACCCGGGAGGGCGTCTACCGCCTACAGAAGCGCAACGGCCTCGCTTCCCCGTCGATCGAGCCAGGCGACACGCTCATCATTCCGGCTACCCGCTGACCTTCAGCCTATGCTGCGGCCTCCCCCCATAATGAGAGACTCCCCAATCAGCCCTCCGGCCTCCGCCTGAGGGCCGGGCTGCTTTCTTGACATGTCTTCCCTCATCGTTCAAAGTGAGAAGGAAAAGCATTTTTCGGTCGAGGGGGGAGGAATCGGAAGTGGATATCAATGCGCTGATCAACCGGATCAACGAGCTGTCCCGCAAGGATAAGACGATCGGACTCACGCCCGATGAAGTCATAGAGCGCACCCGCCTGCGCAAGGAATACCTGGACAATTTCAAGCGCAATTTCAGGCAGCAGCTGGACAGCATCGAATGGACGGACGGACCGGAAAAGGAGAAGGAGGAATAGCATGGAATACCGTCTTCTTGGCCGCAGCGGCCTCGTCGTCTCGGAGCTGTGCCTCGGGACGATGACGTTCGGCCATACCGCGTCGGAATCCGACAGCGCGCGCATGATCGAGGAATTCCGCGAGCAGGGCGGGAACTTCCTCGATACCGCGAACGTATATGTGCAGGGCCGCTCGGAGGAGATCGTCGGACGCGCGATCAAGCCGTATCGGGACGAGATCGTGCTCGCGACAAAGGTGCGGATGCGCACCGAGCCCCATGTCAACGGCGTCGGCTTGTCCCGCAAGCATATCGTGCAGAACGTAGAGGCAAGCTTGAAGCGGCTCGGCACGGACTATATCGATCTTTATCAGGTGCATGTGTGGGACCGCCTCACTCCGCTCGACGAGACGCTGCGCGCGCTCGACGATCTCGTGGCCGCCGGCAAGGTGCGCTACATCGGCTGCTCCAACTATCTCGCCTGGCAGATGATGAAGGCGCTCTCCATCAGCGATGCGAGGGGATGGTCGCGCTTCGTAAGCGTGCAGCCTCAATACAGCCTCGCCTGCCGGGACATCGAGCGCGAGCTGGTGTCGCTCAGCCTGGAGGAGAATGTCGGCATCATTCCGTGGGCGCCGCTTGCAGGGGGCTTCCTGACCGGCCGCTACGGCAAGGACAAGCCGGCGGAAGGCCGGCTGTCTCGTCCGTCGGGAGAGAGCGCATGGGAGCTGCGGGCGACCGACCGCAACTTCGCCATCCTGGACAAGCTTCAGGAGATCGCCGAGGCGGCGGGGCGGACCCCGGCCCAGACGGCGCTGCGCTGGCTTATCCAGGCGCCCGGCGTCGTCTCGCCGATCTTCGGCGCCAGCACGCTGGAGCAGTTCCGCGACAACATGGGCGCCGCGGGCTGGACGCTGCCGCCGGACGCCTGGTCGGAGCTGGACGAGGCGAGCCGCCTGCCGGACGATTATCCGACGCGCTTCATCCGCAAGTTCGAACGCGGCCTGATCCCGGCCGAATGACGAGCGGGCCGCGCGCGGCCCTCTTCAACGAGTAGAAAAGAATTCTAGATGGAGGTCATCCGATTTGTCACGCTCCTGGGAACGCAAGGTGCGCCGGAATTCGGCGCAGCTCAACAAGAATTTGAAAAAAAGAGGCATCGATCCGATCGCGGCGAAAAGCTCTGCCGCCAGCTCGAGCGCGACGACGCGCTTCAAGGGCCGCAACTTCATCTCGCCGATCCTGCTGCTGCTGTTCGTCGGCGCCTATACACTGCTGATGCCGATGCAGGATCAGGGAGACGGCACGAGCCAGACGATGAACTGGTTTGTCGTCGCCGCATACGCGTTCCTCGCGCTGATGTTCTTCGTGCGGCGCCCGTACCTGCAGGTCGGAGCGGATCATGTGCAGACTCGCCGCATGATGGGGGACAAGCGTCTTGGCAAGGATGAGATCAAAAGCATCATGGTGCAAAAGGGATATGTCGTCATCCAGCCGGCCAAAGGCGGCAACTGGGTGTTCTCGCGCTTGATGAACCGCTATCCGGTCGAGCAGATGGGCGAACGGCTGGAGAAGCTGGCTGCGGCGCACGGCATTCCTTTCCAAAAAAGCTAGCCTAGACAATTCGGACGAGTGCCGGGGGGAGACGGGAACATGGCGAAACAAGCGGTTCTATTCGATTTGGACGATACGCTGCTCTGGGACGAGCGCAGCGTGGAGGAGGCCTTCCGCGCCACATGCGAGCTCGCCGAGGCGAAGCGGGGAGTCGATCCCGCCAGCCTGGAGCGGGCGGTTCGCGAGGCGGCGCGGGAGCTGTACAGCTCCTTTGAGACGTTTGAGTTTACCAAAAGCATCGGCATCAACCCGTTCGAGGGGCTCTGGGCGCGCTTCAGCGGCGGCGAGCATGAGTCGTTCCGCAAGCTGGAGCAGCTCGCGCCGAGCTACCGTCGGGAATCGTGGACGCGCGGTCTGGCCGCGCTCGGCGTGGACGATCCGGAGCTCGGAGCCGAGCTGGCGGAGAAGTTCCCCGAGGAGCGGCGCAAGCGCCCGATCGTGTATGAGGAGACGTTCGAGGTGCTGGACGCGCTCAAAGGCAAGTACAAGCTGCTGCTGCTGACGAATGGCACGCCGGATCTGCAGGAGGAGAAGCTGCTCGGCGTGCCGGAGCTGACTCCTTATTTCGACGAGATCGTCATCAGCGGCAACTATGGCATCGGCAAGCCGGACGCCAGCCTGTTCCGCCATGCGCTGGAGCTCATCGGCGTGCAGCCCGAGGATGCGGTCATGGTCGGCGACAAGCTGACGACGGATATCCTCGGCGCCAATACGATCGGTATGACGAGCATCTGGGTCAATCGCGACGGCAAGACGCGCTCGGACGAAATCGTGCCGCAGCATGAGATCTCGCGGCTCGACCAGCTGCTTCAGCTGCTCGGCTGAGGGAAGTGCCATGCGGACCTGCGGGTCCGCAATGCCGTTCGACCGCACGAGTCCAATGGGCCGCATGGGCCGGCGGGACTCATGCGGCCGCGGCGGGCGGCCCTCCGAGCCGCCCGATTCCATCGCACAGCAAAGCGCCTGCTCCGCAAGGAGCAGGCGCTTTTTCATCGTTGTGCCGCAGGAATGGAATCAGGCCTTTTGAAACTCCGGATCGGAGTAGTCATGCGCGATCCAGCCGTCCTTCTCGATGAACAGGCGCACGGCGACGATCTTGCGGTTGTCCATCAGCGTGAAGAAATGGGGCTTGTTCTCCGGTACGGAGATGACATCGCCCGCCTCGAGCTCGACGTCGAAGTAGCCGACATCGTCCGTGCCCTTGATGATGAAGATGCCGCGTCCGGCCGTAATGGCGCGGATCTCGTCCTCGGTATGCGTATGGACGTTCTCGAACTTGGCGAGCAGCTCCTCGATGTTCGGCGTCGCCTCGGACAGCGTGATGATGTCCCAGATCTGATAGCCGCGGCGGCTTGCCAGATCGCGGATCTCGGCATCGTACGTCTCGAGGATGCGGGCTTTCTCCTCATCGGTCAGGACGAACTTCTCGCGCAGCGATTCGTCCAGCTTGTCCGGATTCCAATGCTCGTACAGCACTTCCTGCGAATCCAAAAATGCTTTGACCTGCTCCTCGCCGGAGATGCGCTCGTCCGTATTGCGGATGCGAATTTCAGCCATGGCTAATTCCCTCTTTTCCTATGGGCATGTATTGGATAAGCTTATACCCTCTATTATAAATCAACTTGCACAGCTTGTCGATGAGAGTTCTTTTCACTCGGCTCTTCTTCTGCTACACTAAACGGTAATGATTTTTGGGGGGAAGGGTGTAGAGAATTGTCGAAGCCGACTTTGCATGAAATGCTGGAAAAGCGCATCCTGATCATGGACGGAGCGATGGGCACGATGATCCAGCAGGCGGATCTCCGTCCCGAGGATTTTGGCGGCGAGGAGCTCGACGGCTGCAACGAGATGCTCGTGCTGACGCGTCCGGACGTCATCCGATCCATCCATGAGCAGTACCTCGAGGCGGGCGCGGATCTGATCGAGACGAACACGTTCGGCGGAGCCAGCATCGTGCTGGCCGAGTACGACATTCCCGAAAAGGCGCGCGAGATCAATCTGGCCGCCGCCCGGATCGCCCGCCAGGCGGCGGATCGCTTCAGCACGCCGGAGCATCCTCGCTTCGTCGTCGGCGCGATCGGGCCGACGACGAAAACGCTGTCGGTGACCGGCGGCGTCACCTTCGACGGCCTCGTCGAGAGCTACCGCGAGCAGGCGCTCGCGCTGATCGAAGGCGGCGTCGACGCGATGCTGCTGGAGACGAGCCAGGATACGCTCAACGTCAAGGCCGGCAGCATCGCCATCCGCGAAGCGTACGAGCTGGCGGGCGTGAAGCTGCCGCTCATGATCTCGGGCACGATCGAGCCGATGGGCACGACGCTGGCCGGTCAGAACATCGAGTCGTTCTACATCTCGCTGGAGCATCTGGAGCCGATCTCGATCGGCCTCAACTGCGCGACCGGACCGGAGTTCATGCGCGACCATATCCGTACGCTGAGCGACATCGCCCATGCGGCGATCAGCTGCTATCCGAACGCCGGCCTGCCGGACGAGAACGGCCAGTACCATGAATCGCCGCAGTCGCTCGCGCTCAAGATGGGCGCCTTCGCCGAGCGCGGCTGGCTCAACATCGCCGGCGGCTGCTGCGGCACGACGCCGGCCCATATCCGCGCGCTGGCGGAGACGATGGCCGGCTACGCCCCCCGGCAGCGGAAAGGCTCGCACGCCCCGGCCGTGTCCGGCATCGAGACGGTCTACATCGAGCCGGACAACCGGCCCTACATGGTCGGCGAACGCACGAACGTGCTCGGCTCCCGCAAGTTCAAGCGGCTGATCGTCGAGGGCAAGTACGAGGAGGCGGCGGAAATCGCCCGCGCCCAGGTCAAGAAAGGCGCGCATGTCATCGACGTCTGCCTGCAGGACCCGGATCGCGACGAAAGCGAGGACATGCGGCGCTTCCTGGAAATCGTCGTCAAGCTCGTCAAGGCGCCGCTCGTCATCGACACGACCGATCCTGCCGTCATCGAGCTGTCGCTCAAGTACTCGCAGGGCAAGGCGATCATCAACTCGATCAACCTGGAGGACGGGGAAGAGAAGTTCGAGGCGGTCGTGCCGATCCTGCACAAGTACGGCGGCGCCGTCGTCGTCGGCACGATCGACGAGCGCGGCCAGGCGATCAAGCGGGAGGACAAGCTGGCGGTCGCGCAGCGCTCCTACGACCTGCTCGTCGGCAAGTACGGGCTGCAGCCGGAGGACATCATTTTCGATCCGCTCATGTTCCCGGTCGGCACCGGCGACGAGCAGTACATCGGCTCCGCCGAGGAGACGGTCGAGGGCATCCGGCTCATCAAGCAGGCGATGCCGCGCTGCCATACGATCCTCGGCATCAGCAACATCAGCTTCGGCTTGCCGGAGGCCGGCCGCGAGGTGCTGAACTCCGTCTACCTGTACGAATGCACCAAGGCGGGCCTCGACTACGCGATCGTCAACACGGAGAAGCTCGAGCGCTACGCTTCGATCCCCGAGCATGAGCGCAAGCTGGCGGAGGATCTCATCTACCGGACGAACGACGAGACGCTCGCCGCCTTCGTCGCCGCCTTCCGCGAGAAGAAGGTCGAGCGGAAGGAGAAGAAATCGAGCCTGCCGCTCGACGAGCGCCTCGCGTCCTATGTGGTGGAGGGGACGAAGGAAGGGCTGTTCGCCGACCTCGACGAAGCGCTGCTCGCGCAGGCTCCGCTCGAGATCATCAACGGTCCGCTCATGAAGGGCATGGACGAGGTCGGCCGGCTGTTCAACAACAACGAGCTGATCGTAGCCGAGGTGCTGCAGAGCGCGGAGGTGATGAAGGCGTCGGTCGCCCATCTGGAGCCGTTCATGGAGAAGAACGAGTCGTCGGTCAAGGGCAAGATCATCCTGGCGACCGTCAAGGGCGACGTGCACGACATCGGCAAGAACCTCGTCGAGATTATTCTTGCCAATAACGGGTATCATATCGTAAACCTGGGCATCAAGGTGCCGCCGGAGCAGCTGATCGAAGCGCAGCGCCGGGAAAAGGCCGATGCGATCGGCCTCTCCGGCCTGCTCGTCAAGTCGGCTCAGCAGATGGTCGTCACCGCGCAGGATCTCCGGAATGCGGAGATCGACGTGCCGATCCTTGTCGGCGGCGCGGCGCTGACCCGCAAGTTCACGAAAACCCGGATCGGACCGGAGTACGACGGCCTCGTCCTGTATGCCAAGGATGCGATGGACGGCCTCGACATCGCCAACAAGCTGATGAACAAGGATCACCGCGCGGCGCTCGAAGCCGAGCATGCGGAGCAGAAGGCGTCCGGAGCGGTCGCCGTCGAGGAAAAGCCGCAGCTGCCGCAGCTGACGCGCGCGGTCCGCAGCAAAATTTCGCAGGACGCGCCGGTATTCGTGCCGCCGGATCTGGAGCGCCATATTCTCCGCAGCGTGCCGATTCCGCAGATCGTGCCGTATGTGAACATGCAGATGCTGCTCGGCCACCATCTCGGCGTGCGCGGCAAGGTCGAGGAGCTGCTCGCGCAGCGGGATGAAAAGGTCGTCGCGCTCAAAGAGACCGTCGACGGCATTCTCGCCGAAGCGGCGCGGGACGGCATCATCCAGGCGCATGGCATGTACCGGTTCTTCCCGGCGCAATCGGACGGAAACGATATCGTCGTTTATGATCCTCAGGACCAAGCGAAGGTGCTGAAGCGCTTCAGCTTCCCGCGCCAGCAGGTGGAGCCTCATCTTTGCCTCGCCGACTATTTGCGCAGCGTCGAGAGCGGCGAGATGGACTACGTCGGCTTCCTCGTCGTGACGGCCGGAGCGGGCGTGCGGGATTTGGCGGGCGAGTGGAAGGACAAGGGCGACTACCTGCGCTCCCATGCGCTGCAGGCGGTGGCGCTCGAGGTGGCCGAGGGACTCGCCGAACGCGTCCATCACATGATGCGCGACGTCTGGGGCTACCCCGATTCGCCGGAGATGACGATGAAGCAGCGGCATGGAGCGCGCTACCAGGGCATCCGCGTGTCGTTCGGCTATCCGGCTTGTCCGAATCTCGAGGATCAAGGGCCGCTGTTCGAGCTGATGCATCCGGAGGACATCGGCGTCGAGCTGACCGAGGGCTTCATGATGGAGCCGGAGGCTTCGGTTTCCGCGATGGTGTTCGCGCATCCGGAAGCGCAGTACTTCAACGTAGACAAAGCTTGAGCCGAAACCAAGGCGAGCCGCTTGCGGACGCATCCGGAGGGAAGGAAAGGAGGAGGGAGCGATGGAGCTGACGTTTCTAGGCACGGGGGCGGGAAGGCCGTCGCGGCAGCGCAACGTCACCGCCATGGCGCTGACGCTGCCTCCGCCTCGCTGCTCGGCATGGCTGTTCGATTGCGGGGAGGCGACGCAGCATCAGCTCATGAACACGCCGATCAAGATCAGCCGGATCGAAGCCGTGTTCATCACGCATCTGCACGGCGATCATGTAAACGGCTTGCCCGGCCTGCTGAGCAGCCGCTCCTACCATCCTGGGGCCGGCCCGCTGCGCCTGTTCGGGCCGACGGGGCTCAAGGCCTATCTCGAGGCCGTCTTCAGCGCGACCTACTCGCATCTGGAGTACGAGCTGATCGTAACCGAGCTGGTCGAAGGCGTCGTTTATGAAGAGGACGATTACACGGTAGAGGCGTATCCGCTGCAGCATCGGGTTCCTTGCTGGGGCTACCGCCTTACGGAAAAAGACCGCCCGGGAGCGCTGGACGCCGAGAAGGCGCGCGCGCTCGGCGTCCCGTTCGGCCCGCTGCTCGGCCAGCTCAAAAACGGCCGCGACGTCCGCCTGCCGGACGGGCGGACCGTGCGCAGCTCGGACGTCACGGCTCCCGACCGCAAAGGCCGGGTCATCACGATCCTCGGCGACACGGTGCCCTGCGATAACATCGCGCGGCTCGCGGCGAACGCCGACCTGCTCGTGCACGAGGCGACGTTCCAGGGCGACATGGCCGAGAAAGCCGCCGCCTACGGGCATTCGACGACGCTGCAGGCGGCGGAGGCGGCGCGGCAGGCTGGGGCGAAGCGGCTGTACATGACGCATTTCAGCAGCCGCTACCGCGACGAGGACATGGACGGCCTTGTCGCCGAGGCGCGGACGCTGTTCCCGGAAAGTTATGCGGGAGCGGATCTGCTCGCGATCGAAGTGCCGAGGCCCGGCGAGCCAGAGACGGACGGGACCTGCTGAGCGAGCCTTCCGGCCTTGCGGCGCAGCTTGAAGCGATTGATGTCGGCTTCCTTCAGGGAGCCGATTTTTTTGCCTTTCCTCCGTTCGAACCCCGTTAATCATTAACCTCGTTAAAATTAGATGGGATTAATTCGATGCCGAGGAAAGGATTGCGGGCCGAACATGCATTCTGTACAATAGAAAGACTTGAAGCAAAGAGCGGAGGGAAGACCATGAACCGATGGACGGGAAGAGCGGACAGCCTGGACGACTGGCTGCTGGAGCTTCGGGATGACCCCGAAATCATGGAGCATGTGACCCATTGGCAGACGATTCCGGCCCGCGAGGCGCGGACGCGTCCGTTCCCGGACGAGCTGCATCCGAAGCTCGCCGAGGCGCTGCGGTGCAAGGGCATCGAAGCGCTGTTCACCCATCAGCATGACGCTTACCGGCATGTGCGCGCGGGCAGGCATGTCGTCGCCGTGACGCCGACGGCCTCCGGCAAGACGATGTGCTACAACCTGCCGGTGCTGCAGTCGCTGCTCGAGGACGATGCGGGACGGGCGCTCTACTTGTTCCCGACAAAAGCGCTGGCGCAGGATCAGGTGGCGGAGCTGCAGCAGCTCGCCGACCGGATGGAGGTCGAGCTCAAGACGCATACCTATGACGGGGACACGCCGCCGCAGGTGCGCCAGGCGATCCGCAATGCCGGCCACATCGTCGTGACGAATCCCGACATGCTGCATTCGGCGATCCTGCCGCATCATACGAAGTGGGTCAAGCTGTTCGAGAACATCCGCTACATCGTCATCGACGAGCTGCACGCCTACCGCGGCGTGTTCGGCAGCCATGTCGCCAACGTCATCCGCCGGCTGCTCCGCATCTGCCGCTTCTACGGCTCGGAGCCGCAGTTCATCTGCGCCTCGGCGACGATCGACAATCCGCAGGAGCATGCCGAGCGGCTGCTCGGCTGTCCGGTCGCGCTCGTCGACGACAACGGCGCGCCAATGGGAGAGAAGCACTTCATCTTCTACAACCCGCCGGTCGTCAATCAGCAGCTCGGCATCCGCCGCAGCAGCGTGCTCGAGACGCGCAAGCTGGCGGCGCGCCTGCTCCAGCAGGGCGTGCAGACGATCGTGTTCGCGCGCAGCCGCGTGCGGGTCGAGCTGCTGCTGACGTATTTGCAGGACGCGGTGCGCGGCAAGCTGGACGACCGGACGATCCGCGGCTACCGCGGCGGCTATCTGCCCAAGCTGCGGCGCGAGATCGAAAAGGGACTGCGCACGGGAGAGATCCGCGGCGTCGTCAGCACGAACGCGCTGGAGCTCGGCATCGACATCGGCCAGCTGCAGGCTTGCGTCATGAACGGCTATCCCGGCACGGTGGCGAGCACCTGGCAGCAGTCGGGGCGCGCCGGGCGCAGGCAGACGAGCTCGGTGACGTTCCTCGTCGCCAGCAGCAATCCGCTCGACCAGTACATGGTCCAGCATCCGGACTTCTTCTTCAGCGCTCCGCCGGAGCGCGCGCTCATCCATCCCGACAACCTGCTCATCCTCATCGACCATGTCAAATGCGCCGCCTACGAGCTCCCGTTCCGCGCGGGCGACACGTTCGGCGGCGAGCGGCTCGAGGACATGCTCGAGTTCCTCACGGAGGAAAAGGTGTTGCATCACGTCAAGGACCGCTGGTACTGGATGGAGCAGAGCTTTCCCGCGCACGGCATCTCGCTGCGCTCCGCCGCGCAGGAGAACGTCGTCATCATCGACCTCAGCGAGGGCAGCCGCGTGCTCGGCGAGGTCGACCGCTTCAGCGCGCCGACGCTCGTGCACGAGGAGGCGATCTACATCCACGAGGGCGTGCAGTACCAGGTGGAGAAGCTCGACTTTCCGGAAAAGAAAGCCTATGTGCGCCGCGTCGACGTCGACTACTATACGGATGCGAGCCTCGCGGTGGAGCTCAAGGTGCTCCATGCGGACAAGGAGCGGACGAGCGGCCGGCTGCGGCTGCAGTACGGAGAGGTGACGGTCAACGCCAAGCCGACGATCTTCAAGAAGATCCGGCTGCGGACGCACGAGAACATCGGCTCCGGTCCGATCCATCTGCCCGAGGAGGAGCTGCACACGAGCGCCTACTGGTTCAGCTTCAGCCCGGAGGCGGCGGAAGGGATGAACGCGAACGACATGCAGTTCGCGCTGCTCGGCCTGGCGAACGTGCTCGTGCATATCGCCCCGCTCTATCTGATGTGCGATCCGCTCGACATCCGCGTCGTGCCGCAGGTCAAGGCGGTGCATACGCAGCTGCCGACGATCTATTTCTACGACCGCTATCCGGGCGGCATCGGCCTCGCGGAGCGGCTGTACGCGGTGCATGACGAGCTGCTGGCCCGCGCCAGCGGATTGATCGCCTCATGCGGCTGCCTGAGCGGCTGTCCGGCCTGCGTCGGGCCGATCGAGGAGGTCGGGCTGCTCGGCAAGCGGCAGGCGCTGCAGCTCATCGGACAGGCGGTGCGCCCATGAGCTCGCTGCGGGATCGGATGAACCGGCTGCGCGGCGTCAAGCCGGCGGAGGAGCAGGAAGCATCGCCCGGCCGGTCGGAGCAGGAAGCGGCGGCGGAGTGCCTGGCCGCTGCCCACTACGAAGAGGGCGATGCGGGCCCGGGCTGGGCGGAGCTCGGCGTGCGGCTGCATGTCAATGAATCCGGCGAATGCCTTGAGCGCCGCCTGCGGCTGCCGCTGACGCATCGCAGCGGCCATCACCGGCTGCAGGAGTGGACCGATGCCTGCGCCCGGCTGGCCGCTTTTCATCCGGAGGCGGGGGCGGCGCCGCTGCCGGGCGACGTGCTGTTCCTCGACCTCGAGACGACCGGGCTCGGCGGCGGGACCGGCAACGTGCCGTTCATGACGGGGCTCGGCTACTTCGAGGCGGACCGTTATGTCGTGCGGCAATTCCTGATCCGCCATCCGGCGGAGGAGCGGGCGATGCTCGCCGAGCTGGAGGCGCTGCTGCCGCGCTTCCGCTGGCTGGCCACGTACAACGGCCGCTCGTTCGACTGGCCGCTCGTGCAGACGCGCCTCATTTTGAACGGCCTCGGCCGCTCGCTGCCGGAGCTGCTGCATCTCGACTTCCTCCATCCGTCGCGCAGCATCTGGAAAAACACCCTCGCCTCCTGCCGGCTGAGCCATGTGGAGGAGGAGCGGCTCGGCATCTTCCGCGAGGACGACGTGCCGGGCTCGATGGCTCCGACGCTGTACTTCCGCTATTTGGCGGAAGATGACCCCTCCGTGCTCGAAGGCGTGTTCCGCCACAACGAGCAGGACATGGTGACGCTGGCCTGCCTCGGCATCCGCTTCGGCCGGCTGCTCGCCGGCGAGGCCGGAGCGGCTTTTCCGATGCCGGACGCCGGCGAGGAGCTGCTGCGGACCGGCCTTTGGCTGGAGCGGATGGGCGAGGCCGAGGAGGCGGAGCGGCTGTACGGGCGGCTCGCCCGCCTCGGCGCCTCCCCGGACGTGCTGCACGGGCTCGCGATGAGGGACAAGAAGGCTGGCAATTGGGAACGCGCTGTGGTATTGTGGCAACGAGCCGCGGCCGTGGGCGCGGCGAGAGCCGTGCCCGACTGGCGCCCGCATGTCGAGCTGGCCATGTACTACGAGCACAAGGCCAAGGACAGCCTGGCTGCGCTGCTGCTGGCGGAGGAGGCGCTCGGCCTCGCCTCCGCGCATCCGCTCCAGAGGCGCGATTCCCGGCGCCGAGCGGAGCTCGAGGAGCTGCGCAAGCGCCGGGACCGCCTGCTCCGCAAGGCGGGGGCGGCATCAGACAGGGGGGCGGAAGCATGACGAACGAGACGGCGAAGCTGGAGCTTCCCGGACTGCGCCGGCCGGACCGGCCGATATCCGGCTTGCTGCTGGATCTGGACGGCACGATCTACCGCGGAGACGAGGCGATCGAAGGGGCGCCGGAGCTGATCGGATCGCTCCGCGCCGCGCGCATTCCTTATTTGTACGTGACGAACAATTCCTCGGCCAGCCCCGAGGACGTAGCCGAGCGGCTGCGCCGGATGGGCATTCCCGCCGAGGCGGACGAGGTGTGCACCTCCGCCCAGGCGGCGGCCGCGCATGCGGCGGAGCTGTATCCGGGCGGCCGCGTGTTCCTGATCGGCGAGAGCGGCTTGTCCGAGGCGCTGCTGGCGGCCGGACTGACGCTCGCGGACGAGGGCGCGGACGTGGTCGTGCAGGGCATCGACCGCGACTTTACATACGGCAAGGCGGCTGCCGCCGTGCGCGAGCTGCTCGGCGGGGCAGGCTATATCATGACCAATCCCGACCTGCTGCTGCCTTCCAAGGGCGGCCTGTTTCCCGGAGCGGGCTCGATCGGCGCGATGCTGCGCGCCGCGTCCGGCGTGGAGCCGGTGCTGATCGGCAAGCCGTCTCCGGTGCTGATGGACTACGCGCTGGAGCGGCTTGGACGGCCCGCGGACGAAGTGTGGGTCGTCGGCGACAATCTTGCGACCGACATCGCTTCGGGCGAAAGCTCGGGCTGCCGGACGATCCTCGTCCTGACGGGGCTTACGGATGCCGAGAGCTATGCGCGCTACGCCGAGGCGGCGGGCGTCCTGCCGTTCGCCTCCTGCGAGGGGCTCGCCGAGCTGTCCGCGTATATAACGCGCGGGAACGGGACATAAGAACGGGACGCGAAGTCCCTACACCATGAGGAAGGATGCGAAGCCAACCATGCCGGAATATCCCGAGATGGATCGATACCGCGTGCTGCTGTCGGACGCCTTGGCGGGGCAGAAGATCGTCTCCGCCGAGGTCGGCCGCGAAAAATCGCTGAATGTTCCCGCCGATGAGTTCATCCGCCGCGTGCAAGGACGCGCGGTCTGGTTCGTCGAGCGCCGGGGCAAGCATCTGCTGCTGCATCTGGACAGCGGCGAGCGCCTGCTCGCGCATCTGATGCTGGGCGGCTGGATGTTCTACGGCTCGGAGGAGGAAAAGCCGGACCGGACGGTGCAGGTGCGGCTCGGCTTCGAGCGCGGGAATCTGTACTTCATCGGGCTGCGGCTCGGCTATCTGCATCTGCTGAGCGCGCGCGAGGCGGAGGCGAGGCTCGCCGAGCTCGGTCCGGAGCCGCTCGATCCGAAGCTGACGGAGGAGCGGTTCGCGCAGCGGCTGCTCGCCAAAAAGCGAAGCGCGCTCAAGTCGGCGCTCGTCGACCAGAGCGTGCTGGCCGGCATCGGCAACTGCTACGCCGACGAGATCGCCTGGCAGGCGGAAGTGCGGCCGGGCGCGCGCATCGGCTCGCTGGAGCCGGCGACGCTGTCGAGGCTCTACGCGTCGACGCAGGCCGTGCTGACCGAGGCCAAGACGCTCGGCGGCTACATGGAGCATCCGTTCCGCGTCGGCGACGAGACGACGGGCGGCTACAACAGCCAGTGCAAGGTGTACGACCGGCCGGGCGAGCCTTGCCTGCGCTGCGGCACCAAGATCGTGCAGGAGGAGCAGTCGTCGCGCAAGGTGTTCTTCTGTCCGAGCTGCCAGAAGGAGCATTGACGATGAGCCGCTTCGGCAGGCTTGGCTGCCATGTGAGCACGCGCGGCGGCTACCGTGCGGCGGCCGAACGGGCCGCGGCGATCGGCTGCGGCTCGTTCCAGTATTTCCCCAAAAATCCGCGCTCGCTCGGCGTCAAGGCGTTCGATCGCGGCGATGCAGGCCGCTGCCGCGAGTTTTGCGTCGAGCGGGGCATCGAGTCGATCGCCCATTCGCCGTATCCGTGTAATTTGGCTTCGGCGGATGCCGGCACCCGCGAGCGGACGGCGCTCTCGCTGCTGAACGATCTCGACATCGCCGAAAGCTGCGGATCCTCGGGCGTCGTCGTGCATTTCGGCGTCTACAAGGACGGCGACCCGCTGGAAGGGTACAAGCTGATGATCCGCACGCTCGACTTCATCACCGAGCGCTGGGACGGCCGCTGCCGGCTGCTGATCGAGAATCAGGCGGGCAACCACGGCTTCATGGGCATGACGATGGAGGAGCTGGCGCAGGTGCTGGCGCTGTGCCGCGAGCCGGACAAGCTCGGCATCTGCATCGACAGCTGCCATCTGTTCGCGAGCGGCGTCTGGGATGGCGGCGAGCAGCCGGCATGGTCGGTCTCCGCGGCCGGAGCCGCGGCGCGGGGGCAGGTGCGAGCGCTTCATCTCAACGGCTCGGTCTACCCGTCCGGCTCGCGCAAGGACCGGCATGCCCGGATCGGCGAGGGCGAGCTCGGACTGGCCGGGCTCGGCTGGCTGCTGCGCCATTTTCCCGGCGTGCCTGCCGTGCTGGAGACGAGCCAGGACGACGGCGGCGGCTACGAGGGCCAGCTGGAGCGGCTGCTCGGCGCGGAAGCGGAGGGCCGGCGATGAACCGCTGCGGCAAGAAGATCGACCTCGAGGAGGGATGCCCATGACGGCCGTCATGGAGCTGGACCGGCTGCATCTGCAGCGGGACCAGCGGACGATTTTGAACGAGGTCAGCCTGCGGATCGGCCGCGGCGAGCAGTGGGTGCTGCTCGGCCGCAACGGCTCGGGCAAGACGACGCTGCTCGAGATGATGACCGGCTATCTGTTCCCGACGAGCGGCACGCTCGACGTGCTCGGCTTCCGCTATGGGGAATGCGACGTGCGCGAGGTCCGCAAGCGGATCGGCTATATCAGCCAGTCGCTGCTCGAGAAGCTGGCGCTCGCCGATCCCGTCTGGGAAGTCGTGGCGACGGGCGAATACGCTTTCCTGCGCTTTTATCAGGAGATCGACCCCGCTGTCAAAAGCAAGGCGCTCGCCCAGCTCGAGCGGGCGGGGCTCGCCCATGCCGCCGAGCAGCCGCTCGGCACGCTGTCCCAGGGCGAGCGCAAGAAGGTGCTGCTCGCCCGCGCCCTCATGAGCTCGCCGGAGCTGCTCATTCTCGACGAGCCGTGCTCCGGTCTCGATCTGCATGAGCGGGAGAAGCTGCTGGCGTCGATCGCCCGGCTGACGGACGAGCGGATGACCGTGCTGTATGTGACTCACCATATGGAAGAGATCCTGCCGCTGTTCACCCATGTGGCGCTGCTGCACGAGGGCAGCCTGCTTCATGCAGGCCCCAAGGAGCAGGTGCTGCGGAGCGACGTGCTCTCGCAGGCGTATGAGGCGCCGATCGAGGTGGATTGGGATTACGGCAGGCCATGGATAAAAGTAAGAGCGGATGGTGTAGAGAATTGACCGTTTGGATAGGTACCGCCAACAAGCAATACGCCTCCTATGCGATGGAGGAGCTCCGCCGGCAGTTCGAGGGCATGTCGCTCTCGCAGCTGTCGCCGGGCGAGACGTTTCTGATGCAGCTGCCGCAAGGGCGCGATGAGGTGCTGGAGTCGATCCAGGCCCGCAAGCCGATCTTCCTGCGCCATCTGCAGCCGGTCGACGCGTCGCGCGCGATGTCGCTCGACGCCGACGACCTCGACTGGCTGAGCGACTGGCTGCGGCTCGCGCGCGGCCAGCTCGCCGGCCAGCGGGTCGGCGTCCATATCCGCAAGGCGGAGGGCAGCCCGTTCCCTTACTCCGCCGCCGACGCGCGAGCCGTGCTCGACGCCGTGCTGGCCGAGGCGGGAGCGGAGCCGGCGCACAAGCAGCCGGATGCGCTCGTCGCCGTCTACGCGTCGCGCGATACGCTGTATGCGGGCATCGGCACGCCGCAGGAGATGCTGAGCGACTGGCCGGGTGGAGCCGTCCGCTTCCAGCGCGAGGACGGCCAGATTTCGCGGGCCAAGTTCAAGCTGCTCGAGGCCGAGCGCGAGTTCGGGCTCGACTACTCGCGGTACTCGCGGGCGCTCGACATCGGCGCGGCGCCGGGCGGCTGGACGTCGCTGCTGCTCGAGCGCGGGCTCAAGGTGACGGCGGTCGACCCCGCCGAGCTCCATCCCTCGCTGCAGGCGTACCGGACGTTGACCGTGCTGCGCAAAAACGCCTCCGAGGTCAAGTTCGCCCCGGGCAGCTTCGATCTGCTCGTCTGCGACATGAGCTGGAGCCCGATGCAGATGTGCCGGCTCGTGCTCGATCTCGCGCCGGCGCTGCAGAGCGGAGGCACGGCGATCGTCACGATCAAGCTCATGCACCGCAAGCCGCTGCAGACGATCCGCGAGGTGATGCAGCGCTTCGGCGAGGCGTTCGAGATCGTCGGCGCGCGCCAGCTTTTCCACAATCGGGAGGAAATGACCCTCTGCATGACGAAACGATAAGATAATAAGAACGGCATCATTCAAACGGGAAAGCATCCCGCATGCCGGCAGACTCTCTATGGGGAGAAGTCTGCCTGCGGCGGGATGCTTTTTTTCATTCGGGAAAGGGGAATCGGCATGCTGCGGAAGAAAGACGGAAGACGGGCGGGGCTGGCGGCGGAGACGGAGGCGCTCGGCCAGCGGGAGGAAGACGGCTGGCTGCAGCCCGGCGACGTGCAGGGAGGCCGCTACCGCATCCTCAGCCTGCTCGGCAAAGGAGGCATGGGGGAAGTGTATGCGGCCGAGGACCTGCGCCTCGGGGGCGCGCTGCGGGCGCTCAAGCTGAAGCCGGCCGGAAGCTGGAGCGAGCGTCCGAGCGCCGACGAGGCGAGGCTGCAGATGAAGCTGGAGCATCCGCATCTGCCGCGTCTGTACGATTATTTCCCTGCGGAGGGAGGACAGCCGGAAATGCTCGTCATGGATTATATCGAAGGCTGCACGCTGGAGGAGGAGGCGCGGGCCAGGCCGGACGGCTATACGGCGCTAGAGGCGGCCGCCGCGGCGCTGCAGCTGTGCTCCGCGCTCGCCTACCTGCACGAGCAGCGTCCGCCGATCATCCATCGCGACCTCAAGCCGGCCAACGTGATGGCCGCGCGCTCCGGGAAGCTCATGCTGATCGACTTCGGCATCTCCCGCCGCTTCTCGCCCGAAGCGGCGTCCGACACGACGCAGCTCGGCACGCCCGGCTATGCGGCGCCGGAGCAGCTCGCCGGCGAGCAGAGCGATGCCCGCACCGACATGTACGGGCTCGGCTGCCTGCTCGTGCGCCTCATGCGCGGCGCGCTCCCTGGACGGCGCGGACACGAGGGGCGGGCGAGGGAGCTGCCGTACTGGCTGACGCGGCTGCTGGAGGAGGAGCGCGGCCGCCGCTACGCCAGCATGCGCGAGGCGGAGGCGGCGATCCGCAGCTGGCTGGAGGCGGAGGGAGAGGCGCCGGCGGCCGGCGGCCTGCCGTCGTTCGCCGCGCCGACAGACGCCTTCCCGGCGGGGCTGCCGCGCGTCGCGGCGCCGGGCAGGCTCTCCGTGCTGTCGCTGTCTCCGGGCAGCGGAGCGACGTTCGTCTGCCTCATGCTGGCGCGGCTCGCCGCCGAGCGCGGCTGGCCGGTGCAGGCGGCCGAGCTCGACGGCGTCCGTCCGCATTGGCGGACGCTGCTCGGAGCGCCGGAGCCGCTGCCCGCTGCGCTCGATCCGCGTTTCGGCCGCTGGCTGCAGGACGGCGTCGAATGGCTGCCGCGGCTGGCTGCCGCTCCAGGGCTGGAGCGGGACGAGGCGGCGGCGAGGCTCGACCTCATGCTGAGAAGCCGCGCCGGGGCGCTGCAGCTGCTCGACTGGTCTTCCGGGTGGACCGGGGACGAAGCGCTGCGAACCGTCGCCGCCTCGGCGGCCGTCATCGTCGTCGCCGATCCCGATCCGTCCCGCTGGAGCCGCGAGCGCCTGCAGCGGCTGGAGGAGCTGACCGCCCGGCTCGGACCGGACCGCATGCGCTGGGTCGCCAACAAGGACGTCCGCTTCGCGGGAAGGCGCGAGTGGCTCGACCTGCTGCCGGCCCGGCCGGACGCCCAGATGCCGTTCCTGGAGCCGGAATCGTGGTACGAGCTGCTCTGGCAGGGCTTCCCGCTGCCGCGGCGCGGAGCGGCGGCAGCGGCGGTGCGCGGAGCGTTGTCGCCGCTTCTGGAGCGTCTCGCCGCGAAGCTGCACTTTTAGCTCGGGAGGGGGAGCCAAGAAGGGGCGGTTTATGGTACAATCACCTATTAGGGGCCGCTGATCCGGTTTCCTTCGCATTTCAAAGGAATGGAGAAATCAACCACTCATGAGCTTACTCACCGTAGAAAATTTATCGCATACATTCGGAGACCGCATCCTGTTCAAGGAGGTCTCCTTCCGCCTGCTCGCAGGCGAGCGGGTCGGCCTGGTCGGCGCCAACGGCGCGGGCAAGTCGACGCTGATGAACATCCTGACCGGCAAGCAGCTCAAAGACGAGGGCCGCGTGGAGTGGACGCCGAAAATCCGCTACGGCTACCTCGATCAGCATACGAAGCTCGAAGCCGGCAAGACGATCCGCGACGTGCTGCGCGACGCCTTCGCGCCGCTGCTCGTGCTGGAGCAGGAGCTGTCCGAGGTGACGGCCGCCATGGGCGAGCCGGACGCCGACCTGGACGCGCTGCTGGAGCGCATGGGCGAGATCCAGGAGGAGCTGGAGATCGGCGACTACTACATGCTCGACGTCAAGGTCGAGGAGATGGCCAACGGCCTCGGACTGAACGCGATCGGCCTCGACCGCGACGTCACGGCGCTGAGCGGCGGCCAGCGCACCAAGGTGCTGCTCGCCAAGCTGCTGCTCGAGAAGCCGACGGTCCTACTGCTCGACGAGCCGACGAACTATTTGGACGAGGAGCATATCACCTGGCTGGCGGGCTATCTGCGCAACTATCCCAACGCCTTCCTCCTGATTTCTCACGATACGGGCTTCATGAACTCGGTCGTCAGCGTCATCTATCATCTGGAGTTCGCGCGGCTGACCCGCTATACGGGCAACTACGAGAAGTTCCTCGAGATGGCCGAGCTGAATAAAGCCCAGCATCTGGGCGCATACGAAAAGCAGCAGGACTTCATCAAGAAGCAGGAGGACTTCATCCAGCGCAACAAAGCCCGCGCGTCCACCTCGGGCCGGGCCAAGAGCCGGGAGAAGCAGCTCGACCGGATCGAGCGCATCGACAAGCCGGAGGAGGCCGCCAAGCCGACGTTCAAGTTCAACGAAGGGCGCACGAGCGGCAAGACGATCTTCGAGGCCAAGGGGCTGCGCATCGGCTACACGAAGCAGCTGCTGCCGGAGATGGACATGCTGATCGAGCGCGGCGACAAGATCGCTATCGTCGGCTGCAACGGCGTCGGCAAGTCGACGCTGCTCAAGACGATTCTCGGCCGCATCGAGCCGCTCGGCGGCGAGGTGTATCGGGGCGACTACCTGCTGCCGGCCTACTTCGAGCAGGAGGCCAAAGCTCCGACGATGACGCCGCTCGACGACGTCTGGAACGAGTTCTCGGGCATGAACCAGCATGAGGTGCGCGCGGCGCTCGCCCGCTGCGGCCTCAAGAACGAGCATATTACCCGCGCCCTCAACCAGCTGAGCGGCGGCGAGCAGGCCAAGGTCCGGCTGTGCAAGCTGATGCTGCGCGAGAGCAACTGGATTCTGTTCGACGAGCCGACGAACCATCTTGACGTCGTCGCCAAGGCCGAGCTGAAGCGCGCCCTCGAAGGGTATCGCGGCACGGTCGTGCTCGTCTCGCATGAACCGGATTTCTACGAGAGCTGGGTGACCAAGACGTGGGACGTCGAATCGTGGTCGCTCAAGCAGGCTCAAAGCTAGCTATCCAACCGGAAAGCAGGTGACATCCAAGAATGAATGAACGCGTCCTGGTAATCGAAGACGAAGAGAGCATCGCCCGCATCCTCCAGCTCGAGCTGGAGCATGAAGGCTATGAGGTCGGACATGCCGCGGACGGCCGCAGCGGCTTCATGCAGGCGACCTCCGGCGAGTGGGACCTCGTCCTGCTCGACGTCATGCTGCCAGAGCTCAACGGCATCGAGGTGCTGCGCAGGCTGCGGCAGGCCGGCAATCCCATTCCCGTCATTCTCATCACGGCCCGCGATACGGTTCCCGACAAGGTAAGCGGCTTTGAGCACGGAGCGAACGACTACGTGACCAAGCCCTTCGCCATGGAGGAGCTGCTCGCGCGCGTGCGCAACCTGCTCCGCATTTTCCAGCAGAATCCCAAGGAATCCGAAGGCTCCGACCTGCTCAAGATCGGCGATCTGACGGTCGAGCTCCGCACCCGCAAGGTGTTCCGCAAGGAGCTCGCGATCGATCTGACGCCGCGGGAGTTCGAGCTGCTCGTCTACCTCGCCCAGCATAAAAACGAGGAGAAATCCCGCGAGGAGATCCTCTCCGAGGTGTGGGGCTACGACTTCATGGGCGAGACGAATCTCGTCGACGTCTATATCCGCTACTTGCGCCAGAAGCTCGACAAGGGCTTCCGCCACAAGCTGATCCATACGGTGCGCGGCGTCGGCTACATGATGAAGGAGCCGGAGGCATGACCCTCCGCAAGCGATTCACGCTTTTCACCATCTTTTGGCTCATCTTCATCCTGATCCTGTTCAACATCTTCGTCTATCTGTTCATGACCAAGATCACGACCCGCAGCGAGCAGCAGGTCATGACGAACAAGGTCAACCTGATCCTCGAGAACAACAAGATCATGGACAAGGACCATCTGTCCGACGAAGGCCTGCTGCGGGAGTTCTACAACGTTAACGAGCTGATCCGCATCATCACGCCCGACGGCAAGACGGTCAACCTGCAGGGCTCCGACACCGACCTGCTCGCGCTGCCGGTCAAGTTCGAGCCGTACCATGTGCAGGGGGAGATGTTCGTCGGCAGCACGCGCGTCCTGTACATGAAGGTGCCGCTGTACGAGGATTCGGAGATCATCGGCATGCTTGAGATCGAGCGCAAGCTGAACCTGCAGGACAGCTACATGAAGGTGCTCGTCGCCGCGCTGTCGGTGACGAGCATCGGGGCGATCCTGTTCGCGATCTTCGGCACATTCTGGTTCACCTCGCGCCTGACGGCGCCGATCCAGCACATGGTGCAGACGATGCGCGAGATCGACCGCAGCGGCAAGCTGCGCAAGATCGAGATCGGCGACAAGGAGGAGTCGGCGGAGCTGCTGCAGCTTATCCGCGCCTTCAACCAGATGATCGAGCGGCTCGACCGCACGTTCGCCCGTCAAAAGCAGTTCGTCGCCGACGCCTCGCATGAGCTCAAGACGCCGCTGACCGTCATCAGCAGCTACGCCGGCATGCTCAAGCGCTGGGGCCGCGACGACGTGAAGATCCGCGACGAGGCGATCGAGGCGATCGCCAAGGAGTCGGAGCGGCTGCAGAACCTGACGAAGTCGATGCTCATGCTCGCCGAGGCGGAGCAGGAGGACTGGCTCAGCCTGCAGACGTTCGACGTCGTGCAGATGGTGGACGAGCTGGCTTCGATGCTGCAGCTGACGTTCCAGCGCCAGATCCGCGTCCATACGTCCGCCGGAGGGCTGCGGATGTCCGGGGACAAGGACAAGATCCGCCAGCTGCTCGTCATCCTGCTCGACAACGCGATCAAGTACAGCAAGGAGCCGATCGACGTCACGGTCAGCTCGGTCAAGCAGTCGGTGCGCATTCATGTGACCGACAAGGGCATCGGCATCGAGGAGAACGAGATTCCGCATCTGTTCGAGCGCTTCTACCGCGTCGACGGCGCGCGCCGCCGCACGACCGGCGGCGTCGGACTCGGCCTGTCGATCGCCAAGCGCATCGTCGACCTGCATGAAGGCCAGATCGACGTGTTCAGCAAGCCCGGCAAGGGCACGACGATTACGCTGCAATTTCCGCAGACGCTCAAAAACACGTCCGGCCGCTGAGCGGCCAGACGTGTTTTTTGCGCCGGCGCCTGAACGCCTGGTGTCAAAAACGCCTGGTACCCAGAAACGCCTGATGCCCAAAACGCCCAAACGCCTGGCGCCTGAGCGCCTAATGCCCAAAGCGCCTGTCGGCGCACGCAAGCCTCCGGGCGCCAGCTTGCAAAGCTGGGCGCCCGGAGGCTTCGATGCGAAGTCTTCGATGCGAATTACAGCACGCGTTTGGCGGTCACATAATGCTTGTTCCAGTACGAGGTGCCGAGACTGGAGACGGTGACGCCCGTCTTGCCGTATGTATGCAGGATCTTGTTCGAGCCGGCGTAGATGGCCACATGGCCGATGCCTTTGCCGTTGCTGTTCGTGAAGAATACGAGATCGCCTTTGCTCAGGTAGCCGCGGGCGACCTTATCGCCCTTTTGCGCTTGCTGCGACGACGTGCGGGGGAGCGTGATCCCGTTTTTCTCGAAGACGTATTGAGTGAACGAGGAGCAGTCGAACGCGTAGGTGACGCCGCTCGGGGCTCCGAGCCGGTAAGGAACGCCAAGGTACTGCTTGCCGTAATCGAGAAGCTTCTCCGACTCGGGCGTAGCGGCCGAAGCCGTTTGAAGCGATCCGATATGGATGCCAGCCACGCCGATAGCAGCACAGAGGCTGAGGCGGGCGATCGTTTTTTTCCAGTTGCTCTTGCGCATATCTTGTGGTGTCCCTCCATCATGGTGTACGGTGTACTAGGGTGTTTTTCGACTGAGGCTACTATACCATACGGGGAGCAGCCTAATTTCTGCCAGTAAGAGCAGGATGCCTGTTCTGGCGCGATTCCCCCGTCAATATGAGAACTTCGTGAGAATCTTCTCATGAAGGCGTTTCAAGGAGGCGATTTGCGGTGAAAGTGAGAGTTTCGGCGGTTCAATACCGCTTGGAGGATATCGGCAGCTTCGAGGAGTTCGCCGCCCAGGCGACGCATTACGTGCGCAATGCTTCGGAATATGGCGTGCAGATGCTGCTGTTTCCGGAGTTTCTGACGACCCAGCTGCTGTCGATCGGAGACGAGCAGGGAAGGCCGCTCGGCATCGGCCGCCTGCCGGAGTTCACCGAGCGCTACGAGCAGCTGTTCCAGGGACTGGCGGCCGAGTACGGCATGCACATCGTCGGCGGCACGCATGTCGTCCGCTCGGACGACGGCAAGCTGCGCAACACCGCTTATCTGTTCTACCCGGACGGCGGCATCCGCACGCAGGCCAAGCTCCATCTGACGCCGACCGAGGTCGAGGAATGGAACATGGCTCCGGGCGACGGGCTGGAGGTGTTCGAGACGCCTTTCGGCACGATCGCGATGCTGACCTGCTACGACATCGAGTTTCCGGAAATCGTGCGCATGGCGCGGGCCAAGGGCGCCGACGTCATCTACTGCCCGTCCTGCACCGACGACCGCCACGGCTTCTACCGCGTCCGCTACTGCGCGCATGCGCGGGCGGTGGAGAACCAGGTGTACATCGTCACGACCGGCACGACCGGCTCGCTGCGCCGCGTCGACTTCATGCGCGCCAACTACGGACAGGCCGCCGTCCTTACGCCCAACGACATTCCGTTCCCGCCGCGGGGCATCCTGTGCGAGGACGACGACAATCAGGACATGCTGATCGTCGCCGATCTCGACCTGCAGCTGCTGGAGGACGTGCGCCGGGCCGGCTCGGTGACGACGTGGCGCGACCGCCGCACCGATCTTTATCCGGACTGGTTCTGACCTGAAAGGAGCGGCTGACGCGACATGAACAAGACGCTTTACGTCCTTCACGAGGGCAAGCCGGTCGAGACGGCCATCCGCCGCTATCGGCTCGAGGATGCCGAAGGGCTGATCGAGGCGCAGCGGCTGAGCTTCCCGCCGCCTTATCCGCAGGAGCTGCTCTGGACGCGCCCGCAGCTCGCCGAGCATGTCCGCCGTTTCCCGGAAGGGGCGCTGTGCGCCGAGGTCGGCGGCGTCATCGTCGGCTCGATGACCGGGATGAGGCTTCATGCCGCGAGCGGCGAGCATCGCAGCTGGGCGGAGGCGACCGGGGACGGCAGCCTCTCGACCCATGAGCCGGACGGCGAGACGCTGTATGTCGTCGACATCTGCGTCGTGCCGGAGTACCGCAAGAGCGGCATCGGCCGATGGCTCATGCAGACGATGTGCGAGACGGTCGTCCATATCGGCCTGGAGCGGCTGCTCGGCGGCGGCCGCCTGCCGGGCTATCACCGCCATGCGGCGGAGATGAGCGCCGAAGCCTATGTCGACGCCGTCCTGCGCGGAGAGCTGCAGGATCCGGTGATGAGCTTCCTGCTGCGCTGCGGGCGGACGCCGGCCGGCGTCGCCGCGAATTATTTGGACGACGAGGAATCATGCGGCTATGCCGCGATGATGGAATGGCGCAATCCGTTCTATTCCCGCAGATGAAGACGAACTTGACGAACAAGGAGAGCGATGACATGGACTACTACCGCATCACGTCGATCGAGGACGAGAACTTCCCCAAGCTGCACCGCCTGCTGCAGGACGTGTTCCCGCCGGAGGAGGTGCTCGCCTACGAGCTGTGGAGGGAGCCGCTTCAGGATCCGGGCATCCACGTCTGCGTCGCCCTGCATGACGGGGAGGCCGTAGGCGCGACCGAATACCGCTATTATCCTCAGCTGCGCGTCGCGATGACCGATTTCACGATCATCGGCCGTCCCGGCCTCGGCGTCGGACGGTTCCTGCTGCGCAGCCGCGAAAAGGAGCTCGCCCGCCTGGCGGCTGAATCCGGCACGGAGCCGATCGGCATGTTCGCGGAGATCTACGATCCGTACCGCACGGAGCATGGCTTTGGCGGAGCCGATCCGATGAATCCGATCGTGCGCCGCGAGGTGCTGTCCCATATCGGCTACAAGCGGCTGGAGCTCGACTACGTGCATCCTTCCTGGGATCTGCAGGGAGGGGCGGTGAGCGGCCTCGACCTCGGCTTCCTGCCGAAGGACGAGGAGCTGGACGGCATCTCCGGCGCGCTGGCGGCGCAGTTCCTCGAGACCTACTATTCGGCGATCGAGGCCAAGCCGGCGGAGTGGTACGACATGGTGGCGGGGCTGAAGCGGCAAGAGCGCGTCGCCCTGCTCCCGCTGTAGCGATGGGCGCGACCGAAGCCGGGGCTCCGGGCCCGCTCGAGCTCCGTTTTCTCGGCACGAGCGACTCGATGGGCGTGCCGCGCGTTTATTGCAGCTGCACGGTCTGCAAGGAGGCCCGCGAGACGGGCTTCAACCGCCGGCTGCGCTCGTCGCTGCTGCTGGACGGACTCGATGCGGACGGAGGAGCGACGCTGATCGACTGCGGTCCCGATTGGGGACGGCAGATGGAGGCCGCCGGACTTCGCTCGGTGCGCCGCATTCTGATCACGCACGCGCATTTCGATCACATCGGCGGGCTCGTCGAGTGGGCGGACGCCTGCCGCTACGAGGGCCGAAAAGGCACGGCCTACGCACCGGCAGAGGTCATCCCGACGATCCTCGACCGCTTTCCGTGGCTGGAGCGCTGGATCGACTTCATGCCTTGCGACGAGCCGCTGCGCCTCGGCAGCTGGACGATCCGCTGCTGGCGCGTCCATCACGGCTACAACGGCTATTCCTACGCCTATCGCTTCGACCAGGAGGAGACGGCAACAAGCTGGGCGTACTGCTCCGATGCGATCGGCCTCGACGACGGCATGAAGGCTCCGCTTCGCGGCTGCCGGCTCGTCGTCCTCGGCACGAATTTCTACGAGGAGCCTCATCCGTACGAGACGCGCTCCGTCTACGACGTGAAGGAGGCGATCGAGCTGCAGCGGGAGCTGCGTCCCGACGAGCTGCTGCTGACCCATCTCTCGCATGACATCGACCTGATGCGCGACTACGGCTTGCCGGCAGGAATGGCGTTCGCCGAGACCGGGTTGACGAGACGGCTCGGAGGATCGGCGAAGCCGGAGTAGGCGGCGCCCCATTCGCCCGCGGCCGTTCCGCGCTGGAGTTGAATAGGCAAAGAGCCCATCCGCAGCCGGCGGATGGGCTCTTTGCATGGACGCAGCTTGCAGGCGGCCGTTCCGGATGATTCGGCCTTCCGCCGATAGGGCGGGCTTAGGCCCGGCAGCCGGTTCGGACCCTCGCTTGCCGCCTTGCAGGCGCGGCGGTCAAGAGAAAATTAGCCGGTCGGCTGCCGGCCGGAGTCCGGCTGGCCTTGCGAATGGCGGTACAGGCGCGCGTAGTAGCCGCCTTTGCCGAGCAGCTCGCCATGCGAGCCGGACTCGACGATGCTGCCGCTGCGCATGACGAGGATGCGGTCGGCGTTCATGATCGTCGACAGCCGATGCGCGATGACGAGCGTCGTCCGTCCTGCGGAGACGGCGGCGAGCGCCCGCTGCACCATCTGCTCGGTGCTGGAGTCGAGGTTCGCCGTCGCTTCGTCGAGAATGAGGATCGACGGACGGAAGACGACGATGCGGGCGAAGCTGATCAGCTGGCGCTCTCCGGCCGACAGGCCGCTGCCTTTTTCGCTCAGCATCGTCCCGTAGCCGTCCGGCAGCCGTCGGATGAGGCGGTCGGCGCCGACGAAGCGGCATGCCTCGCGCGCCTCCTCCTCGGAAATCGACGGATCGAACAAGCGCACGTTGTCGAGAATCGATCCGGAGAACAGATACGGCTCCTGCTGCACGAGCCCGACGATGCGCTGCAGGCGCGCGAGCGGGATATGGCGCACGTCGACGCCGTCGATCGAAACGGAGCCTCGCTGCACGTCATAGAAGCGGCAGAGCAGGCTGATGAGCGAGCTCTTGCCGGCTCCGGTCGTGCCGACGATGCCGATCGTCTCGCCCGGGGCGACGTCGAGGCTGACGCCCCGCAGCACGGGCTGCTGCGGATCGTAGCCGAACTCGACGTCCTGGAAGCGCACCGCTCCGGGACCGATCCGCTCGAGCTCGGCGGCGTCCGCGGATGCGTCGTCCGGCAGCGCCGAGCGGGTCTGGAACAGCTTCCAGATGCGGTCCATCGAGACGGAGGCGGCCTGCAGCGTGTTCCACTGCTGGGTGATCGAGTTGATCGGCTGGAAAAACTGGCGGATGTACGTGATGAACGCGTACAGGACGCCGAACTCAAGCCCTTCCCCGTAGACGGCCCGGCCGCCGAGCCAGGTGACGAAAGCGACCGACAGGTTGCCGAGCAGGTCGAACGAGCGGTTGAACAGCACGTTCGTGCGGATCTCCCGCAGGTTGGCCTCGTAATAAGAGCCGTTGCGCTCCTCGAACTGCCGCTGCTGCTCGCGCTCCTGGCGGAACGCCTGCACGAGGTTCATGCCGCTCAGGTTCTCCGCCGTGAAGGCGATGAGCCGCGACAGCCGGGTGCGCGACTGCTGGTACGTCCGGCGCATGTAGCCGCGGAATCCGGCCGCGATCAGCGCGATCAGCGGCAGCAGCAGCAGGCTGTAGCCGGCCAGCACTGGATCGAGCTGGAACATGAGGAACAGGATGAAGACGAGCGTCAGCCCGTCGCGGAACAGGCTGAGGCATACCTGCGTGAAAAACTGGCTTACCGTCTCCGTATCGCCCGACATATGCGTGACGAGGCTGCCGCTGGACATGCGGTCGTAAAAGGACGGCGAAAGGCGCGACAGATGGCGGAACAGATCCTTGCGCAGCTTGGAGACGATGCCTTGCCCGGCCCGCTGGACGAGCAGGCTCTGCCAGTAGCTGAAGGCGAGGGCGAGCAGCGACAGCGCCAGGTACAGCCCGGCCAGCAGCAGGACGGGGCCGAGCTCGCCGCTGCCGCCCATCAGATGGTCGTCGATCGCGATCTTCACGAGGAACGGCTGCAGCAGATCCGCGGAGATCGCGATGACGGTGCAGGCGACGACGCCGGCGAACGTCTTGCGGTACGGCTTCGCATAGGAGAGCAGGCCGCGCCAGGCGGTCCGCTCGGCTCCATCCGGCGCGGAGCCGGAGGCGGGCGGGGAATCCTGCCGGTCCTGCCTGCGCTCCTGCCTGCGCGCCTCCGCGTCCGGCTCAGGCGCCTTGTCCGCCATGGTCCATTCCTCCTTTCTGCAGCGACGCCAGCTCGGCATACCAGCCGTCTTCGCGCAGCAGCTGCTCATGCGTGCCGCGCTGGACGACGCGACCTTCGTCCAGCACGACGATCTCGTCGGCATGCTGGATCGCGCTGATGCGATGGGCGATGACGAGCGTCGTCCGGCCTGCGCGCACACGGCGGATGCTCGACACGATGGCCGATTCCGTCTCCGCGTCGACGGCGCTCACGCTGTCGTCGAGGATGAGCAGCGGCGCTTCCTTGACGAGTCCTCTCGCCAGGCTGGCGCGCTGGCGCTGCCCGCCCGACAGCGTCACGCCGCGCTCGCCGAGCCGCGTGCCGAAGCCTTCCTTGAACTGCCGCGCCTGCTCGTAGATCATCGCCTGGCGGGAAGCGCTCTCGATTTCGGACTCGGTGGCGTCCCGCTTGGAAAAGGCGATATTGTCCCCGAGCGTCGTGCTGAACAGGAACCCGTCCTGCGGCACGTAGGCGATCGAGCCGCGCAGCGAGCGCAGCGTCACGTCCCGGATGTCGGCCTCGCCGATCCGGATCGCGCCTGCGGGAGGCTCCATCATGCGCAGCAGCAGCTTGGCGAGCGTCGTCTTGCCGCTGCCGGTACGCCCGATGAGAGCCGTCGTGCGGCCGTGCCGGATGTCGAGGTCGACGCGGTCGAGCGCCGGCCGCGAGGAGCCGGGATAGCGGTACGTCAGGCCGCGGACGGCGATGTCCGCCCGCTGTGGCAGCTCGACGGCCTGCGGCGAATCCTCGATGTCCGGCCGGCTCGCGAGCAGCTCCTGGATGCGCTCGAGGCTGGCGCGCGAGCGCTGCATCGTGTTGATGACGTTGCCGATCTGCTGGAGCGGATTGATCATGAGCCGCACGTACAGCGTCAGCGAGACGTACATGCCGACGGTGATGCCGCCGGAGAGCGCATGGTAGCCGCCAGCGGCGAGCGTCACGACGAGCGACGCGGAGCCGAGGAACGGCAGCAGCGCCTGGAACAGCGAGCTCAGCCGCACGAGCTTCAGCTGGCTGCCGTAGACGCCGTCGACGCGGGCGCCGAAGCGGGCTTCCATCATCGGCTCCACGGCGAACTTCTGCGTGACGCGCATGCCGCCGATCTGCTCCTCCGCGGATTCGGTCATGGCGGCGAGCTCCTCTTGGGCGTGCCGCGAGCGCTCGCGGATGCGCGGGCCGAAGTAGACGACGATCGGGGGGATGAGCAGCAGCGGAGAGACGCAGACCGCGACGAGCCCGAGCGGCAAGCCCGACAGCGCCATCATGACGACGGCGCTGCCGAGCAGGATGACGGCGTTGGCCGTCTGGTTGAAGCCGGCGGAGATCGCCTCCCGCACCGACTTGACGTCGTTCAGCACGTAGCTGAGCATGCTGCCGACGCCGTGCTTGGCATAATACGCCTCGCTGAGGCGCGTGAACTGCTTGAACAGCCTCTTGCGCGTCAGCCGCTCGAAGTTTCGTCCAAGCCTCATGATGAGGTATTGGCCGGAGCCGGCGAGCGAGCTGTAGAGCAGGGCGATGCCGGCGAGCATCAGCGCGGAGCGGCTGATCAGCACCGGCGTCAGCGCCTCCTGCTGCAGCCGGTCGGTGAATTCGCCGAGCACGCGAGGGTACAGCGACTGGACGATGTTGCCGAGCGCGATGGCCAGCAGCGCCGCGCCGTACAGCGGCGCCTTGGCGGCCAGATACGGGCGCAGCAGGCGTTCCTTCATCCTGGGCATTCCTCCTCGGGATAAGGTTTCCTCGCCTTCATTATACCTCCAACCGAGCCGCGCAGAACGTTTTAGTACCAAAATAGTGCCTGGGGAGCAAAGGTTGACTTTTGCCCGAGAACCTGGGTAGGATAAGGGAAGGCCGATTCCGATCGACTTTTGTCCACTTTTCCGAAAAGGGGAGCTATTGATGACCCAGGGTGTTCAGATCTCGTAATTTCATAGGACTGCCTTCGATTTGCCTGCCGGCGCAAGCGCCGTCTTTCCGCAGGCTTTTTCGAAGCGGTCCATGATCGAGCTCTGAACCGAAGGATCCTCCCTGACCATAGACGGATATTCCGTCCGATTCCGCCGCCTGCTTCTTTCAGCGGGCGGCGCGCGGACGGCCATCCGCTGCGAGACAGGAATGGAGCGCTTCTGCGTTCCGTTCCTGTCTTTTTTGCGTTCCGGCGAGAGGATGAGGCGGACGGAATCGGCTTGTCCAACCTTCGGAAGTCCGTTTTACCCATCGAATGTCCCTATTTTTGCTTCGAGGAGGCCAATTCCTATGAACCACGCATCGATGATGCGCCTTGACTATAGCTTCATTCAGCAACAATTGCTTGACCTCGCCGTATCCGAGCCTGGCCGCCGGCTGGCGGAGCGGCATGTCCCGACGGCTTCGCTCCGTCAGGCGGAAGCGTGGCAGGAGGAGACGGCGGAGGCCGACGCGCTGCTGCGCGCCGGCTCCAGCGTGCCGCTGTCTGCGATGGAGGGCATCGGCTCGTTCCTGGCGCTGCTCGGCAAGGGACGGATCTATGACGAAAAGGAGCTGTCCGGCCTGTCGTCCTGGCTCGGCTCCATCGCGCAGATGAAGCGGTACATGGCCGCCAAGCGCGAGCTCGCTCCGCGGCTGTCGGGTTATGCCGACTCGATGCGCGACTGTCCCGTCCTCAAGGAGGAGATCGACCGCTGCATCCGCGGCGGCTGGCTGCTCGACCATGCTTCGCCCGAGCTGTCGCGGATCCGCCGCAGCGCCCAAGTAGCCGAGGACCGCATCCGCCGCAAGCTCGACGCGGCTCTCGTCAAGTACAAGAGCAGCCTGCAGGACGCGATCGTCAGCCGCAGGGGCGACCGTTTCGTGCTTTCGGTCCGCAGGGATCAGCGCCGGCTCGTGCCGGGAACGGTGTGGGACGAATCGGCGAGCGGACAGACGCTGTTCATCGAGCCGTCAGACGTCGCCGACCTGCAGGCGGAGCTGGCGATGTGGAAGCAGGAGGAGGAGCGGGAGCGCACGCGCATCCTCTCCGTGCTGTCGTCGATGGCCGAAAGCCATGCCGAGCCGCTGACGGTCAATCTGGAGGCGATGGCGCTGTTCGACTTCATTCTTGCGCGCGGCAAGCTGTCCCGCTCCTATGACGGCACTCGGCCGCGGCTGCGGTCCGAGCCGATCGTCCGGCTGCGCGGCGGACGCCATCCGAAGCTCGGAGCGCAGGCGGTGCCGATCGACGCGGAGCTCGGCGGCGGCTGGGACCAGCTTTGCATCACCGGACCGAATACCGGCGGCAAGACGCTCGCGCTGAAGACGATCGGCCTGTTCGCGCTCATGGCGCAGGCGGGGCTGCTCCTGCCGGCGGAGGAAGGCAGCGAGTTCGGGCGGTTCGACGACATTCTCGCCGACGTCGGAGACGGGCAAAGCATCGAGCAGTCGCTCAGCACGTTCTCGTCGCATCTGGCCATCCTGGCCGAGATCCTCGCGGCGGCAGGAAGCTCCACGCTCGTCCTGCTCGACGAGCTCGCCGCCGGCACCGATCCGGAGGAAGGCATCGCGCTGTCGGTCGCGGTGCTTGAGGAGCTGGGAGCGAGAGGGACGAAGGTCGCCGTAACGACTCATTTCAACGAAATCAAGGCCTACGCTTCGCGGACGCCGCGCTGCATGAACGCGCGGATGGCGTTCGACGCCGAGACGCTGCGGCCGCTGTACCGGCTCGAGCCGGGCGAGGCGGGAGACAGCTATGCGCTGTCGATCGCGAGGCGGTACGGCTTGCCGGAAAGCCTGCTCGCGAGGGCGGAGGAGCTGAAGCGCGGCGGAGCTCGGCCGGATGCGGCGGCGTCCGGAGGGGAGCGTCCACAATCCCAGGCGGACAACGGCCGCAAGCCGTCGGCGTCTCGCGAGGAGCGCCGGCCAGAGCGAGGCGGGCAGCCGGACGCCGTGCAGGGGACGCCTGCTGCCGGATCGGACCTCCATGCGCCGAAGGCGGGCGGCAATGCGCGCGAGCCGGAGCCGCTGCGCGGCTCCAAGCCTGCTCCGAAGCCCAAGGAATTCACGGTCGGGGATTGCGTGTGGATCCATCCGCTCAAGCGGACGGGGATCGTGTACCGGGAAGCGGATGCGAGAGGGGAGGTGGTCGTGCAGGTGAAGCAGGAAAAAAGGACGTTCAACCGCAAAAGGCTGTCCCTCTATATTGGCAGGGACAGCCTCTATCCGGGCGCGGATTACGATATGGACATCGTGTTCGACAGCAAGGAGAACCGCAAGGCGAGGCATCGGATGTCGCGCAAGCATGTGCCCGGGCTGCAGATCGAGACGCCGGGCGGCGACGAGTGATCGGATGCGCTGGCGATCGGTTCAGCCGGATGTCTCCATGACGAGCAGCCAGCCTTGGCGCAGCGACACTCTGCCCGTCTGGCCGTCCAGCGCGTTGCTGATGCCGAGCGACTGCCCGATGCGCAGCTCGGCTTCGCGCAGCGGATAGCGGAATCCTTCCAAAGTGATGCCGGAGGCCGTCTCGCCGAGCGGCAGCAGCGAGACATGGGGGAAGCGGCTGCGTTGCAGATGCAGCGACTGTCCTCCGCGCATCAGGCGGATGCGGTTCGTCTCGTCCTCGATCGTCGTCTCGACGCCGCGCTCCGCCGCGAGCCGAAGCAGATGCACGTTGGCGAGCGAATGGTCGAAGCGGCTGCCGAGCGCGCCGACGATCAGGATGGACGCCGGATCGAGGTCGAGCGCGCGCCTCAGGGCGAGCTCGGTGTCGGTATAGTTTTTGTCGATCGGATCGAACGAGGCCAGCTCGGCGCTCCCCGCCTCGATTTCGGCCAGCTCGTCCTCCTGCACGGAGTCGAAATCCCCGAGCGACAAATCCGGCCGGATGCCCGAGCGGATGAGGAACAGCGCTCCCGCGTCGGCGCCGATGATATAGTCGCCGGGTCGAAGCAGGCCGGCCGTCCACGGTCCGAGGCTGCCGCCCGTTACGATGGCGACCCGCTGCAGCTGCTGCGGCATAGGCTCATTCCTTCCTGTATGTACTGCGGCCCATTATAGCGCGGGGAACGTGCAGCCGCAATCCGGTTGCGGGATAGCCCTCCCCCGGCTATTATAGGTAGGATAGTTGCGGCATCATAGATACGGGGGCGTAATCGACTTGTACACAGAGATTTTCGCGGTATTCAGCATCATCGGCACGATCGCCTTCGCGGTCAGCGGCGCGATCGTCGCCATGGAGGAGGAGTACGACATCCTCGGCGTGTTCGTGCTGGGGCTGGTCACGGCGTTCGGAGGCGGCGTCATCCGCAATCTGCTCATCGGCATCCCGGTGACGACGCTCTGGACGCAGGGGCTGCTCATCAAGATCGCGCTCGCCTCGATGACGATCATCTTCCTGCTGCCGGTCAGCTGGATCCAGCACTGGCGCAAGGCGGAGGCGCTGTTCGACGCGATCGGGCTGTCGGCCTTCGCCATCCAGGGGGCGCTCTACGCCACGGAGATGAAGCATCCGCTCAGCGCCGTGCTTGTGGCCGCGACGCTGACCGGCATCGGCGGCGGCATCATCCGCGACCTGCTGGCCGGGCGCAAGCCGCTCGTGCTGCGGGACGAGATCTATGCCGTCTGGGCGATTCTCGGCGGAGCGGCGATCGGGCTGGGATGGTTCAAAGGGACAGCGATGCTGCTCGTGCTGTTCGGGCTCATCATCGTCATGCGGATGCTGTCCGTCATCTTCAAATGGCGGCTGCCCCGCCGGTCGCTGCGGACGGCGTCGGCCGACCGCAGGGAAGGAGGGATGTTCTGATGGCGAGCAAGGTGAACGTCGTGTTCGTCTGCTTGGGCAACATCTGCCGCTCGCCGATGGCGGAGGCGGTGCTGCGCCATCTGGCCGCGCGGCGCGGACTGGAGCAGGCGGTCGTGGTGGACAGCGCCGGAACGGGCGACTGGCATCTCGGAGCCGTTCCGCATGAAGGGACGCGCCGTGAGCTCGACCGCGCGGGCATCTCTTATGAAGGGATGCGGGCGCGGCTCGTCGACCGCGACGATCTCGAGCGGGCCGACTATATCGTCGTCATGGACCGCGCCAACGAGCGCGACGTGCGGGAGCTGATCCGAGCCGGGGGCATCGTGCCGCAGGGCAAGCTGCTCCGCTTCATGGAGCTGCTGCCGGACGAGGAGCTCGACGGCGTGCCCGATCCGTATTATACGGGAGACTTCGAGCAGACAAGGAGGCTCGTCGCCGCGGGCTGCGAGGCGCTGCTCGACAGGATCGAGCGCGAGTTTTCAGCCTAGATCAAGCTGCGGCAAAAAAAGCGGGACGATAGCCGAACCATTCGGCTTTCGTCCCGCTTTTCGTTTCAGCTCCGAGGCTGGGGCTTTAGTCCAGGAAATGCTTCAGGCCGTCCGGGATCTCGCGCTGCCACGATCCCCATTGATGCTTGCCGTCCTTCTCGACATAATGGATGTCGGCGCCGCGGTCGGCGAGCAGGGCGTCCATCTCGCGGTTCAGCTTGACGAAGTCGTAGACGCCCGTATCCGTCTCGAAGTCGGTCTCCTGGAGGCCGACATACAGATAGAGCTGCAGCCAGGACAGGTCGCCCTGCTCGGCCGCGATCGCCTGGGAGGCGCCGTAAAAAGCGCCGGACAGCGAGAAGACGCGGTTCCACAGCTCCGGATAGCGGAGCGCGAGATGGAGCGATACGGTTCCGCCGAGCGAATCCCCGATCAGCAGCCGCTCGCGGCGCTCCCGCCGGACGGGATACTTCTCCTCGACGAACGGCAGCATCTCCTCGGCGAAAAAGCGCGTGTACGCCTCATGGCGGGCGCCGTCCGGGGAGTATTCGCTCGTCCGCTTCTTCTTGTCGACGTCGACGCCGACGAGGATGAACGGCTCGAGCTCGCCGTCGATGATGAGGCGGTTGGCCAGCGTCGCCGCGCGGCCGAAGTTGAACAGGTCCTCGCCGTCCTGGCCGTAGACGACCGGATAGCTGAGCACTTCGTTGTAGCCGGGCGGCAGGTAGACGCGCAGCTCGCGCGAGCCCTCCTCGAGATGGCGGCTCGGCACCGTCTCCTTGAGGATCGTTCTTTTCAAATAAATGTCGTCTGGCATCGTTCTCTTCCTCCTTGGCTGCATGGGACGGCGTAGGTCGGGGTAAACAATAAGGAGATGACCGCTCCGAGCCGGGCGGGGCGGCGGAGACTCCGTTGAATGTAACCGCTCTTGTACTATCCTGTTATATATGTCGCGGTTAGCTGTTACACATACACAAAACGTTAAAAACCCGTGAAAGTAATGAAAAAACAACGTTTTTTCCTTTTTTGCTTTGACCGTTTCAGCGCAACAGGTTTATAATAATTCTATAACAGAAGCAGGCAAGTTTCAAATAACAAATCGAGGTGAACCTCTCTGATGAGCAAGCTGCTGAACAAGCATTCTTACGAAGTGCATAGCGAGGACGTAACGCCGCTTACGATTCTTTCCCCCGAAGGCGAAGTCGTCAATCCCGACCTCATGCCTGACCTCAGCGACGACCAGCTGAAGGAACTGATGTACCGCATGGTGTTCACCCGCACCTGGGACGAGCGCGCCGTCAACCTCGGCCGCCAGGGCCGCCTCGGCTTCTACGCGCCGGTATCCGGCCAGGAAGCGTCGATGATCGGCAGCGAGTTCGCGCTGAACAAGGACGACTTCATCTGCCCGGGCTACCGCGACATGCCGCAGCTCGTCTGGCACGGACTGCCGATGTACCAGGCGTTCCTGTACTCCCGCGGCCACCAGCACGGCGGCCAGATTCCGGAGGACGTGCATGTGCTGATGCCGCAGATCATCATCGGCGCGCAGATCCTGCATGCGACCGGCGTCGCGATGGCGTTCAAGAAGCGCGGCGAGAAGCGCGTCGCCATCACGTATACGGGCGACGGCGGCTCCTCCGAGGGCGATTTCTACGAAGGGCTGAACTTCGCCGGCGCCTACAAGCTGCCGGTGATCTACACGGTCCAGAACAACCGCTACGCGATCACGACGCCGTACGAGAAGCAGACGGCCGCCCAGTCGATCGCCCACAAGGCGCTCGCCGCCGGCATCAAAGGCGTGCAGGTCGACGGCATGGACGTCCTCGCGGTCTACAAAGCCGTCTCCGAAGCCGCTGAGCGCGGCCGCAGCGGCGAAGGCGCGACGCTGCTCGAGCTGCTCACGTACCGGTTCCGTCCCCACTCCATGGCGGACGACACGACCAAGTACCGCACGAAGGACGAAGAGGGCGAATGGTCGCTCAAGGATCCGATCATCCGCTTCGGCAAGTTCCTGGAGAAGAAGGGCCTTTGGACGGAAGAGGATACGGCTCGAGTGAAGGACGAGGCGAAAGCCGCCGTCAACGAAGCCATCAAGAAGGCGGAAGCGACCGAGAAGATGACGGTCGCCGGCTTGATCGACACGATGTTCGAGCATACGCCCGCCCACCTGGAAGAGCAAAAAGCCGATTTCTGATCCGAACCCAAGCGATCGATGAGTCCGGGGCGGCGCGCGCCGCTCCCCCTAAGGAGGAACCTGTTAATCATGGCTCAAATGAACATGTTGGAAGCAATCCGCGACGCTCTTCGCACCGAGCTGAAGCGGGATGAGAACGTAATGCTCTTCGGAGAGGACGTCGGCCACACCGGCGGCGTATTCCGCGTCACCGAAGGTCTTCAGAAGGAATTCGGCGAGGAGCGCGTCTTCGATACGCCGCTGGCGGAATCCGCGATCGCCGGCATGGCGGTCGGCCTCGGCGTGCAAGGCTTCCGTCCAATCGCCGAGATCCAGTTCGTCGGCTTCATCTACGAGGCGATGGACCAGATGTTCATCCAGGCAGCCCGCATGCGCTACCGCTCCGGCGGACGCTACAACTCGCCGATCGTATTCCGCACCCCTTTCGGCGGCGGCGTCAAGGCGGCCGAGCTGCACACCGACTCGCTCGAAGGTCTGGCGCTGCAGACGCCGGGCATCAAGGTCGTCATTCCTTCCAATCCTTATGACGCCAAAGGCCTCATGATCGCGGCGATCCGCGACAACGATCCCGTGTTCTTCATGGAGCATCTCAACCTGTACCGCGCCTTCCGCGCCGAAGTGCCGGAGGAAGAGTACACCGTCGAGCTCGGCAAGGCGAACGTCGTCCGCGAAGGCTCCGACGTCACGATCGTGACGTACGGCATGATGGTCCATACGTCCGTCAAGGCTGCCGAAGAGCTGGAAAAGGAAGGCGTAAGCGTCGAAGTGATCGACATCCGCACGCTCATGCCGCTCGACATCGACACGATCGTCGAGTCGATCAAAAAGACGAACCGCGCGATCGTCGTGCAGGAAGCTCAGAAGACTTCCGGCGCGGCGGCCGAAATCATCGCCCAGATCAACGAAAAGGCGATCCTTCACCTGGAGGCGCCGGTGCTTCGCGTCGCAGGTCCGGACACGGTGTATCCGTTCGCCCAGATCGAAGATCAATGGCTTCCGTCCCCGGCGCGCGTCGTCGCGAACGTCAAGAAAGTCCTCGAATTCTAATTCCGTTCTGAACGGAATTTGCTTGCACGCTTTTCACCCCTGCAGCCGCCGCGGCGGGCTGCGCGTCCTCTTGGACCGCAGCTTGTCCGCTCCCGGTCGGTTCAGCTCCAGATGCAAAAGGAGGTTCACCTCGTGGCCAAGTTTGAATACCGGTTCCCAGAGCTGGGCGAAGGCCTTCATGAAGGCGAAATCATCAAGATCCACATCAAGGTCGGAGACAAGGTCACCGACGACGACATCATTATGGAAGTGCAGAACGACAAGGCCGTCGTAGAGGTTCCTTGCCCGGTCAACGGCACGGTGCTCGAGGTTCTTGCCAAGGACGGCCAGGTATGCCATGTCGGCGACGTCGTAGCCGTCATCGACGCCGAGGGCGATCTGCCGGAAGGCGCCGCTCCGAGCGAGGACAGCGCGAAGGAAGTCGCCAAGGACGAAGCGCAGAACGTCGCTCCGGGCGCAGTCAAGGCCGACGCCGAAGTGACGGCGAAGGACGCGGCTCCGGCATCCGCTCCTGCAGCGGCTCCGGCCGCCAAAGGCCAAGTGCTCGCTACGCCTAGCGTGCGCAAGTTCTCCCGCGAAAAAGGCGTGGATATCGCGTCCGTGCAAGGCACTGGCAAAAACGGCCGCATCACTCGCGAGGACATCGAGAAGGCAGCCGCAGGCGGCGCGTCCGCTCCGGCGGCAGCCGCTTCCGACAATGCCGCTGTCGCGGCAAAAGGCGCAGGCGAAGCCAAGTCCGCTCCGGTCGCCAGCCAAGGCGGAGACCGTCCGGAAGAGCGCCTGCCGTTCAAAGGCATCCGCAAGATCATCTCCAACGCGATGACGAAGTCGGCGTACACCGCTCCTCACGTGACGCTGATGGACGAAGTGGACGTGACCGCGCTCGTCGAGCTGCGCAAAAAAGCGAAGCCGGTCGCCGAGAAGAAAGGCGTCAAGCTGACGTACCTGCCGTTCATCGTCAAAGCGCTCGTCGCCGCCGTGCGCGAGTTCCCGATCATGAACTCGATGCTCGACGAGGAAGCGCAGGAGATCGTTCTGCGCAAGTACTACAACATCGGCATCGCGACCGATACCGACAACGGCCTGATCGTGCCGGTCATCGAGCATGCGGACCGCAAGAACGTCTGGACGATCGCCAGCTCCATCAGCGACCTCGCCGCTCGCGGCCGCGACGGCAAGCTGTCCGGCGCCGAGCTCAAAGGCAGCACGATTTCCATCACGAACATCGGCTCCGCCGGCGGCATGTTCTTCACGCCGATCATCAACTTCCCTGAAGTGGCCATCCTCGGCGTCGGCCGCATCGCCGACAAGCCGGTCGTCAAGAACGGCGAGATCGTCGCCGCTTCCGTCATGGCCCTGTCCCTCAGCTTCGACCACCGTCTCATCGACGGCGCGACGGCTCAGAATTTCCTGAACTACATCAAGCAGCTTCTGGCCGACCCGCAGCTGCTAATCATGGAGGTATAAGCTCATGGTAGTAGGAGACGCATCTCTCGATATCGATACACTGGTCATCGGCGCCGGTCCCGGCGGATATGTGGCTGCGATTCGCGCAGCCCAGCTTGGCCAAAGCGTGCTTTGCGTGGAGAAGGAACATGTCGGCGGCGTGTGCCTGAACGTCGGCTGCATTCCTTCCAAAGCCCTTATCTCCGCTTCCCATCAATATGACACCGTCAGCCATGCCGAAGCGATCGGCATCACGGCAGGCGACGTCAAGGTCGACTGGAGCAAGATCCAGGACTTCAAGGGCGGAGTCGTGAAAAAGCTGACGGGCGGCGTAGCCAGCCTGCTCAAAGCCAACAAGGTGCAATACTTCGCCGGCGAAGTGATGTTCATCAACGAAAACGAAGCGCGTGTCTTCAACGATCAGGAAGCTCCGCGCTACCGCTTCAAGAACTGCATCATCGCGACGGGCTCCCGCCCGATCGAGCTGAAGGCATTCCCGTTCGGCGGACGCATCGTCTCCTCCACGGGCGCGCTGTCGCTGCCTGAGATTCCGAAGAGCCTGGCCGTCATCGGCGGCGGCTACATCGGCGTCGAGCTGAGCCAGATGTACAGCAAGTTCGGCACGAAGGTGACGATCATCGAAGGCCTCGACTCGATCCTGGCCGGCTTCGACAAGGACATGTCCCAGCTCGTGGCCAAGAAGCTCAAAGCCAAAGGCGCGGAAATCATCACGAACGCGCAAGCGAAGAGCGCCGAGCAGACCGACAAGGACGTCACCGTGACGTACACGGTCGACGGCAAGGAGCAGACGGTGACGGCTGATTACCTGCTCGTCACGGTCGGACGCCGTCCGAATACGGACGGAGAGCTCGGCCTCGACCTGATCAACATCAAGATGACGGACCGCGGCCTCGTCGAAGTCAACGACGAAGGACGCACGAGCATCCCGCATATCTTCGCGATCGGCGACATCGTTGCCGGCCCTGCGCTCGCGCACAAGGCGATGTACGAAGGCCGCGTCGCGGCTGAAGTCATCGGCGGACAGCCGAGCAAAGTCGACTACAAGTGCATGCCGGCCGTCTGCTTCTCCGATCCGGAGTGCGCCAGCGTCGGTCTGACGGAGAAGGAAGCGAAGGACAAAGGCTACAACGTCAAGGTCGGCAAGTTCCCGTTTGTCGCCAACGGCCGCGCCCTGTCCCTCAACGCGACGGAAGGCTTCGTGAAGCTCGTCGCCGACAAAGACAGCGGCCTCGTGCTCGGCGCCCACATCGCGGGCATCGAAGCGTCCAACATGATCTCCGAGCTCGGCCTCGCGATCGAGATGGGCGCTACGCTCGAGGACATCGCGCTGACGATCCACGCGCATCCGACGCTCGGCGAGATCACGCTGGACGCGGCGGAAGTCGCGCTCGGCCATCCGATCCATACGTTTGTCAAGTAAGATCGCGCTTTTCAGGCCGGCCCTTTCTGGGGCCGGCTTTTTTTATGGGCCGTCTAGCGGCTCAGCGAGCCGTGCCATTCGTTCTCCGTCCGGAGAAGGGGGGCTTTGGACAGGCGAACCGCTGCGCGAGCCGAGCCTTTCTCGACCGGGAGCCGGAAAGCGGGCTAGGGACAGGCGAACCGCTGCGCGAGCCGAGCCTTTCTCGACCGGGAGTCGGAAAGCGGGCTAGGGACAGGCGCATCGCTGCGCGAGCCGAGCCTTTCTCCGATTCCACTGGAAGCCGGATGCCCGGATTGCCCGACCTCCTAGGCGGAGGCCATCCGTCTTCCAAGAGGACCGCTGCCGCTTCACCGAAAGGCATCGTCTCGCTCCGCTTTGCCTTTTCCATCAGCTTCGCCTTTCCCGCATACTCGGCACTCGGCAGCATGAACGGGCGCTGCGGAAAGAGTCAGCAAGCAGCTCTCAGCTTGCTGGAAGTGCCCCAGGCTGTAACGACTTGGTCGCATATCGAAATCGCTCGCCCGATCCGAAGAACGTTTGACTCCCTCGTCTCGACGAATGGAGGATCAACCGGTCGGAGTTGCGCGGAAAAACCGAGTAACTCGAGCAAGCAGGGGCGGAACCAGAGGTCAAGTCCATAATTGTGTGTAAAAACACTTCTCGGTAAAAAATGGAATTGGGTTTAAAGGCTGTCCGTCGCTTCCGTCATGGTGGTGCTGGTTTCCTGCTCCTCCGAGCCGGCGCCCTGAGTGGCTTTCTGCTTCTTCCACGCCTTGAAGTCCGTCATGTCCATGTACGGCTTCTTCGTCATCCAGTACTCGTTCTCTTCCATGAGCATGGCTCCGATGAGGCGAAGGACGGAAGCGCGATTGGGAAAGATGCGGATGACCGTCTCGCGCCTGCGGATCTCCCCGTTCAGGCGCTCCATGCCGTTGGAGGTGCGCAGCCGCACGCGGTAGGCCTCCGGGAAGGCCAGCACCGCGACGGCGTCCTCGAACCCGTCCTCCAGTATTTTCATCGCTTTGGGTGCTGTCTCGGCATACGCCTCAAGCGTCTGTTCGAGATAGGAA
Organism: Paenibacillus sp. B01; assembly: GCF_009649995.1. NCBI lineage: Bacteria > Bacillati > Bacillota > Bacilli > Caryophanales > Paenibacillaceae > Paenibacillus > Paenibacillus sp. B01. Next base: position 2,849,469 of record NZ_CP045802.1, read on the forward strand.
CGAGCCGTCTTCATGTCGGGCGCATCGAAGATCGATCGGACGCGACTCTTGATTTCGCTTTGGAGCGCTTTGGGCGCTGCGTTCAGCACGTTCTTGATGAAGTGCGTCTGGCACCGCTGCCACGAGACCCCTTGAAACTCCTTCTCGATGGCCTTGACCAGCCCGCCATGGTAGTCGCTCGTCACGAGCTCCACGCCGTGCAGGCCGCGCTCCTTCAGCCAGCGGAAGTAGGCGCCCCAGCTCTCCTCCGACTCGGTGTCGTCGACGCGCAGGCCCAGAATCTCACGCCGGCCTTGGTCGTTCACGCCGTAGCCCACCAGAACGCCTCGAGAACAGATACGGCCTTCTTCACGCACCTTCACGTAGATCGCATCGATGGTGATGAAGGGGAAGGCGTGGTCGGCCAGAGAGCGGTTGTTCCAGTCGTGGACAGCCGGGTCCAGCTGCTTGCACAGGTGGCTGACTGTTGACTTGGAGAACTCGGTTCCGCACAGCTCCTCGGTGATTTTGGTCACCTTGCGCGTCGACACGCCGTTGATGACCATTTCCATGAGCGAGAGAACCAGCGCTTGCTCGCTGCGCTGATACCGGGCGAAAAGCTCGGTAGAAAAGGAGCCGTCCCGAAACCGGGGGACGCGCAAGGTGACGCTGCCAGCGCGGGTAATGACGTCGCGCTCGTAGCTGCCGTTGCGGTAGCCCTTGCGCTCGCTGGTGCGCTCGTACGTCTGCGCCGCCAGCTGATCCGTCGCCTGGGCTGTCAGCACCTGATTCAGCACCGTCTCCAGCAAGCGGGCCACTCCCGCGTCCCGATCGGTTCCGATAAACAGCTGGTGCAAAATGTCCTGATCTACGGTAATCTGGTATGGAGTCATGTGTAGGCACTCTCCTTGGAATGTTGGTCTCGACAACTTCCATTCTAACCGAGAGTCCTACCATGGCTTTTCTTTTTATGGTCAGGAGCATTTTACACAATTATATGGACTTAACTGGAACCAGAAGGAGTTGCACGGAAAAACCGAGTAACTCGAGCAAGCAGGTGCCGAACCGGCCGGAGTTGCGCGGAAAAACCGAGTAACTCGGGCAAGCGGGAGCCGAACCGGCGGAGTTGCGCGGAAAAACCGAGTAACTGGAGCAAGCAGGGGCGGAACCAGAAGGAGTTGCACGGAAAAACCGAGTAACTCGGTCAAGCGTAGGCCGAAGCGGTCGGAGCTGTGAGGTCAATTCAAGTAACTCCGGCAGGCAGGCGTATCGGTTAGATTCTAAAAGACGGGCTTGCAAGCGGCTGTAACCCGATTTGTTCGGGTTACAGCCTAAAAGACGGGCATGTGAGTAACTGTAAGCCGATTTATTCGGGTTGGAGCTTGAAAGACGGGTGTTCGAGCAGTTGTAACCCGATTTAATCGGGTTAGAGTCTGAAATACGGGCTTGCGAGAAGCTCTAACCCGATTTATTCGGGTTGCAGTTTGAAATACGGGCTGTCGAGTCGCTGTAACCCGATTTATTCCGGTTAGGGCCTAAAAGACGATCTTGCGAGAAACTCTAACCCGATTTATTCGGGTTGCAGTTTTTCCAGCTCGTTATTGAAGCTTTCGAAGGTTCTGGAAAATGCGATAAAAGAAATCCTGGGGGCATCGAGATCGGAACGAGTCACTACGAAGCGGAGCGAGGGTGGGTTCGGCATTAGCATCTAACTGATTTTATTGGTGACGGGCCTAGTGGTGATGAGCGAAGGCACCGAGCGAACTTAAAGAGCGAAACCAAAGAGCGAAGACGGACGGGGGCTCGTGGAGAAGCGTCAGCGGTTCCCTTGAAGGTCGGATTCCTTCCGCTTCGGAAGAGTACATTCAAAGGAATCTGGGCTTCAGGGAGATCGGAACGAGCCCCGCTCGCGAAGCGGATGCCGGTTTCAGTTTCCATTCGGCAAAGCGATAGCAGTTTCCGTTCTGCGCTACGCGATGCGGATGCAGCTTTCGGTCCTCAATGTGCGAGCAACGGATTTGCTTGCGTAAATCATTCAAGCGAGCCGTAGGCGAAGTGAAACCAAAAAGCGAAGACGGACGGGGGCTCGTGGAGAAGCGTCAGCGGTTCCCTTGAAGGCCGGATTCCTTCCGCTTCGGAAGAGTACATTCAAAGGAATCTGGGCTTCAGGGAGATCGGAACGAGTCCCCGCTCCGCGAAGCGGCTGTGGATTCGAATGCCGGATTCGGATTCCGGTTCCGGCATTCCGAGTCCCGCTGATTTTGTTCCGCACGAAGAGACAAATAAGAGACAAACGAGCCTTTAAGATGGTAAACTAACAGAAAGGTTCGCGAGATAGAGGGGCATCAGGCCGTTCGGCCGGTCCTGAGCTAGGGGGTAACCGATGAAAAATTATTTGGAGCTGCTGCAGGATATCCTGGACAACGGGACGGAGCGTTCCGATCGAACGGGAACCGGCACGATCGCCGTATTCGGTCGGCAGCTGCGGTTCGACTTGTCCAAGGGCTTTCCGCTCGTCACGACGAAGCGGGTACATGTCAAATCGATCATCCACGAGCTGCTCTGGTTTCTGAGCGGCGAGACGAACGTGAAGTACCTGCAGGAAAACGGCGTCCGCATCTGGAACGAGTGGGCGGACGAGAACGGTGACCTCGGTCCGGTATACGGCTCGCAGTGGCGCGCTTGGGAAGGCAAGGACGGCCGCGTCCATGACCAGATCGCTGCGGTCGTCGAGTCGATTCGCACGAATCCGGACTCGCGCCGCCATATGGTGAGCGCCTGGAACGTCGGCGAAGTCGACGGCATGAAGCTGCCGCCTTGCCATTTCGTGTTCCAGTTCCAGGTCAGCGGAGGCAAGCTGAGCTGCATGTTCACGATGCGCTCCTCGGACACGTTCCTCGGCTTGCCGTTCAACATCGCCCAGTATGCGATGCTGACGCATATGATCGCGCAGCAATGCGATCTGGCGCCCGGAGAGCTCATTTATTCCGGAGGCGACGTGCATATTTATGCGAATCATCTCGAGCAGGTCAAGCTGCAGCTGACGCGCGAGCCGCATCCGCTGCCGCAGCTCGTGCTGAAGCGCAAGCCGGCGAGCATCTTCGACTACCGCTACGAGGACTTCGAGATCGTCGGCTACGAGCATCATCCGACGATCAAGGCCGAGGTGTCGGTATGAGGATCACGATGATCGCGTGCATGGACCGCGATCGGCTGATCGGGCGCGGCAACGACCTGCCGTGGAAGCTGCCGGAGGACATGCGCTTTTTCAAGGAGCAGACGATGGGCAAGCCGGTGCTGATGGGACGCAAGACGTTCGAGTCGTTCGGCAGCCGTCCGCTGAAGGGCAGGCGCAACCTGCTGCTGACCCGCGGCGGCGGCGAGGCACCGGATGGCGTGGAGCTGTTCCGGACGCCGGAGGAGGCGCTGCAAGCCGTCGCCGGAGAGCAGGAGCTGATGGTCATCGGCGGCGAGCAGATCTACCGTCTGCTGCTCGGCCGCGCGGACCGTCTGCTGCTGACGGAGATCGACCGCTCCTACGGAGGCGGCGACGCTTACTTCCCTGAGCTGCCGGACGGCGAGTGGGAGCTCGCGGATTCCGCGGCCGGTCTCGAAAAGGGACCGGCAGGCGAGACCTACGCCTTCCAAACGTATATTCGAACAGCGCCTGCGCGCAATTCGTAATCTCTATGCCGCTGTTATGCGACAAAGTGCAAATGATTGTACGCATACTCCATTATGCTAAGTTGTGAAACAATGCTACGATGTTGTACAAAGTATGCGCTGGAATGCAATATTATGTAGCGACGCATCGGGTCTTGCATCCGAAGAACGGTGACAGAGAGACGGAGCGGGACCTAAAGGATGGAGGAATGGGGAAAGATGTCGACACCAACTGGGTTCATGGAATATAAACGCGAGCTGCCGGCAGACCGCAGTCCGCTGGAAAGAATCAAGGATTGGGACGAGTTCCACAAGCATTTGCCGGACGATCAGCTTCGGACGCAAGGCTCCCGCTGCATGGACTGCGGCACCCCGTATTGCCATACGGGCATGGAGCTGGCCGGAGGGGCGTCGGGCTGCCCGGTCAACAACCTGATTCCCGAGTGGAACAACCTCATCTATCGCGGCTTGTGGCGCGAGGCGCTGGAGCGCCTGCACAAGACGAACAATTTCCCGGAATTCACCGGACGCGTCTGTCCGGCGCCATGCGAGGGCTCGTGCACGGTCGGCCTCATCGGCGATGCCGTCACGATCAAGACGATCGAGCAGGCAATCATCGACCGCGGCTTCGACGAGGGCTGGGTCGTACCGCAGCCGCCTCAGCTCCGCACGGGCAAAAAGGTCGCCGTCGTCGGCTCCGGACCTGCCGGCATGGCTTGCGCCGCGCAGCTCAACAAAGCCGGCCACACGGTGACGGTGTACGAGCGCGCGGACCGCATCGGCGGCTTGCTGACGTACGGCATCCCGACGATGAAGCTCGACAAGGGGATCGTGCAGCGGCGAGTCGATCTGCTCGAAGCCGAGGGCGTCGACTTCGTGACGAATACGGAGATCGGCAAGGATATCGCGGCCGAGGAGCTGCTGGCAGGCTTCGACGCGATCGTCCTGTGCGGCGGCGCGACGAAAGCCCGCGGCGTCGACATCGAAGGCTCCGATCTGAACGGCGTGCATATGGCGATGGACTACCTGAACGGCACGATCAAGAGCTACCTCGACTCCGGCCTGGAGGACGGCAACTACATCTCCGCCAAGGACAAGGACGTCATCGTCATCGGCGGCGGCGATACCGGCACGGACTGCGTCGCGACGGCTCTGCGCCACGGCTGCAAGTCGGTCACGCAGTTCGGCACGCATGCCAAGGCCCCGCTGCAGCGCGATCCGATCACGAATCCGTGGCCGCAGTTCCCGAACGTGTACACGCTGGACTATGCCCACGAAGAAGCGAAGGCGCTGTACGGCGAAGACCCGCGCGCGTTCTCCGTCCTGACCAAGAAGTTCGTCGGCGACGAGAACGGCCAACTCAAGGAGCTCCACACCGTCCAGATCGAACGGATCGTCGACGAGACCGGCCGCAAGATCTACAAAGAGATTCCCGGCACGGAAAAGATCTGGCCGGCGGATCTCGTGTTCATCGCGGTCGGCTTCGAAGGGCCGGAGAACACGCTTGTGCAGGCGTTCGAGGTCGAGCAGGACCGCCGCACGAACGTCAAAGCCCGCTACGGCGAATACCGGACGAGCGTCGACAAGGTGTTCGCCGCCGGGGATATGCGCCGCGGCCAGAGCCTTGTCGTCTGGGCGATCAACGAGGGGCGCGAGGCGGCTCGCGAGGTCGACAAGTATTTGATGGGAAGCAGCATGCTTCCTTGATTCGGAGCCTATTCTGCAAGCGCCTGAGCGATCGGGCGCTTTTTCCCGTTCCGGCGAGGAATCGCTTTCAGGTAAAGAACGGGTAACGAAAACAAGAGATGGATGTTGTTGCGGGCCGAAAGGGCTCGGATAATAAAGGCAGATCTCTGTCCACTCTTCCTTGAAAGGGGCTGCAGCAGGTGAAGGTCGCGAGTCGGAGCAAAGGAAAGCTGGGACTGGCTGCGCTTGCGCTGCTTCAGGTGTTGCTGTCATGCGACGCCAATTCGAATGGAACCGTAAAGCCTGTCGCTTCGGAAGAGCCGACGGAAGGGATCGAGCCGCTCCCGATCGAGCTGAGCTTCGTCCGCATGACCGAGGACGACCTGATCCTGAAGCTGCCGGGAGAAACGCTCGAGGACAACCGCTGGACCCGTTTGTATGAAGACGAGCTAGGCATACGCATCCGGTACGAATGGGTATCCAAAGGAGATCTCTATGACCAGAAGCTGGGAGGTGCGCTCGCTTCCGGAGCGATTCCGGATGTCGTCAAGGTCAATGCGGAGCAGCTGCGGACGCTCCACAACGAAGGCTTGATCCAGGAGCTGACGGAGGTCTATGACCAATATGCCTCGCCATTCACCAAAACGATTCTGAACCAGGAAGGCAGCGCCCCGTTCCAACGGGCGACGATCGACGGCAAGCTGATGGCGATCCCGGCTACGGGCTCGTCGATCGAGGGCGCGAAATACATCTGGATCCGCAAGGACTGGCTGGATCGGCTGGAGCTGGATCCGCCGCGAACGATGAACGATCTGCTGGAAATATCGAAAGCGTTTACAGAAAGAGATCCGGACGGAAACGGCCGCGACGATACGTACGGCATCGCCCTGACCCGCAGCCTGCTGGCGCCTCTGATGGGAATCAGCGGACTGCTGGCCGGCTACGAAGCCTATCCGACGATGTGGCTCGAGGACGAGGACGGCCAGCTCGTCTACGGCGGCATCCAGCCGCAAATGCGGGAAGCGCTCCTGGTGCTGCAGCGGCTGTACAAGGACGGGCAGATCGATCCGGAGTTCGGCTTCAAAAACAGCGTGCAGGAAGAGAAGCTGATCGCAGACGGCAAGATCGGCCTGTTTTATGGCGAGCAGTGGGGCTCGTTCCTCGCGCAGGCGAGCCGCTCCAAGGACCCGGAGTCGGACTGGCAAGCCTACCCGATCGTATCGGCGACGAGCGAGCCGGTCCGGGTGCCGCTTCCGCTAGGCACCTATCAATACTTGGCCGTACGCAAGGACTACCCCCATCCGGAAGCGCTGATCAAGCTGCTCAACCTTCATCTGGAGAAAAACTGGGGCGAGACGGCCGAATATGAGAAGTATTACAGCACGCCGCAGCCGGTATGGAAGCTGTCGCCCGTCACGCCGTACCCGGCGCTCAAAAATCTCGAGGCTTTCCGGCAGCTGGAGCAGTTCCGCAGCACGGGAGACCGCTCCGTCCTGAAGGCGGAAGCGAAAGCGATCCAGAAGTATATCGAGATCTACGAAGCGGGCAAGGAAAACCGCGATGCGGGCTGGGGCTGGAAAAAGACGTACGGGCCGGACGGCGCCTTTTCGATCCTGGAGCAGTACATCCGGAACGACCAGCTGCTGTACGAGCGTTTTCTCGGACCGCAGACATCGACGATGATCGAAAAGCAGTCCGTGCTGTACAACTTGCAGATCGAGACGTATGCGAACATCATCCTGGGCCGCCCGATCGAGGAGTTCGATCGGTTCGTCCAGGATTGGAACAGCCTGGGGGGAGAGAGGATGACGAGGGAAGTAAACGAGTGGCTCCGGCAATCGAACGCGCCTTGAACCGGCCGCCCAAGGACATGTCGCCGTCAATCAGACTGGCCGCCCTGCTGGCGGAGCGGCCGCAACGGAGGGTTCAGCTTGTTTCGATTCCCGGTCAACTCCATCCGCAACTCCATCTTCATCCGGCTCGTCCTGACTTATCTGTCCGTCATCCTGCCTATTCTGGCGCTCGGCGTCTACCTGTACCATTGGAGCGCGAAAAATGCCCGCGAGGAAATCTCGCGGGCGACAACGACGCAGCTGTCCTATTATATGGAAGACTTGAACCGCGAGATCGAGTGGCTTGAAATCCAGCAGTACGATCTCGTCCAGGACAACGAGCTGAACCAGCTGGCCGTCGCCTGGGAAAAGATGAACGGCGTGGAGCGGACGGCGGGCATGAACTATTTGATCCAGCGCCTGACCTCGATCAAGAACAGCAGTCCGTACATCAAGGACGTGTACGTCCATCTGCATTCGATCCGCAAGACGGTGTCCGCAGCGCATGATGTGTACGAGTTCCAGCAGGGCAGCTTCGACGATCTGCTCGCCTCGCTCGGCAAGGAGAAGACGAGGCTCATCACCTGGCAGCAGACCTTCCATCTGCGGGCGTCGAAGGCCAGCGGAGAAGCGGGGGGCAAGCCGCTGTTCATCGTCCAGATCGTGCTTGATGCCGAGCGTCTGAAGGAGTCGATGAAACAGCTCAATTCCTACGAAGAGAGCGGCTCGTTCGTCATGGACGACAGATCTTCGTTCGCGATCGCGAGCGATCCCGGCTCGAGCGAGATGATGAGGCAATCCGCCGCGCTCGCCCGAAGCTCGTCCGCAAGCGCGTTCCGGCTCGAGCTGGACGGGAAGGAGTACCAGTTCAACAAAGTCAGCTCCGCCAAGCTGGGGCTGACGGGCTTCATCTATATGCCAGCCGAGACGGTCGCCAAGCCGCTGAGCAAATTCGAGGTCTGGGCCTGGCTGTTCGCGGCGGCAACGCTGATGACGATCCTCATTTACGCCTATTCCACCTATCGATTCGTGCACAAGCCGTTGCTGCTTCTCGTACAGAGCTTCAGAAGGATGGAGGGCGGTGCCTTGGACAGTCCGATCGAGCATGAGCAGAAAGACGAGTTCGGCTATCTGTACCATCGGTTCAACCACATGCTGAAAAAGCTGCAGATGCTGATCGATCAGGATTTCAAGCAGAAGCTGATGATGCAGAAGGCGGAGCTCAAGCAGCTGCAGTCGCAGATCAATCCGCATTTCCTCTACAACAGCTTTTTCATCCTCAACTCGCTCGCGCGCACGGGAGATACGGACCGGATCGAGCAGTTCACGAACATGCTGGGCGAATACTTCCGCTTCATCACGCGCAGCGGAGCGGATCTTGTGCCGCTGGCCGAGGAGACGCGGCATTCCCGCATGTATACCGAGATCCAGGAGCTGCGCTTCTCCAGGCGGATCGCGGTCGAGTTCGGCGAGCTGCCGGAGACGATGCGGACGATCAGCGTGCCGCGGCTGATCATCCAGCCGATCATTGAAAATGCGTACGAGCACAGCCTGGAGAAGGTGACCGAGGAGGGGCTGCTGCGCGTATCGTTCGAGCGGGAAGAGGACGAGGCGCGCATCGTCGTCGAGAACAACGGCGAGCCGATCGGGGAGAGCCTGCTCGAGGAGCTGCGCCGGCGGCTCGACAGCTCTTCGGACTCGTATGAAATGACCGGCATGATCAACATCCACCGGCGGATCCTGCTCACCTACGGGGAAGGCAGCGGCCTCAGCCTGTCGCGAAGCGAGCTGGGCGGACTGAAGGTTGCGATCCGCATCAGGCTGAAGGAGACGGTATGAAATGCTTAGGCTGCTGATCGTAGACGACGAAGAGATCATCACTGACGGCTTGTACGAGGTGTTCCGCATGCGGATGCCGGACCGCCTGGACGTATGCAAGGCTTATTCCGGCAAGGAGGCGCTGGAGTGGCTGAAAAGGACGCGTTTCGACATCGTGATGACGGACATCAGCATGCCCGGCATGAGCGGCCTGGAGCTGTCGGAGGAGATCCAGCTGTACTGGCCGCGCTGCCGGATCGTCTTTCTGACCGGCTACAGCGAATTCGACTACGCCTACAAGGCGATCCAGATGCCGCGCGCCCGCTACTTGCTCAAGACCGAGGGATTCGGCAAGGTGATCGAGGTCGTCGAGGAGGTGGTCGCCGAAGTCGACGAGAGCAGCCAGATCGGCTCGCTCGTCGAGCTGTCGCGCGAGCAGCTCTATGCGCTCGAGGTGATGGAGCAGGCCGAGTTCATCCGCCATCTGCTCCAAGACAGCGGCGCGCATGCGAGCGACCGCGAGGCGTTCGCCGCGGAGCTCCGCAAGGCGGGGCTCAAGCTCGATCCGCAGCAGCAGGTCTATGTGGTGGTCGGGCAGCTGGCGTATCCGGACGATAGCGGATACAGCGTCCGCAGCGGCCTGCTGCGCACGGCGGAGCGGATCTGGGACTCGTTCCTGGCGGAGCAGAGCCGCCGCGCGGGCATCGTCGAGAAGCAGGGCGAGCTGGTCTGGCTGCTGCAGCCAGCCGTTCCGCTCGAGCGCCAGTTCGACGGCTACTTCGCGCGTTATCTGGAAGGGATGCTGGAGCTGATCCAGGAAGCCTGCCAGAAGCAGCTCGGCTTGACGGCCGCTTTTGCGCTGGGCGGCAGTCCATCGGAGTGGCGGTCGGTCACGCCGCAGGCGGCCCGGCTGCGCCAGCTGCTCCAGGTCAAGCTGTCCGGACGCATGGCGGCCGTGCTGATCGACCGCTTCGAGCCGGATGAAGCCGACGGCGGCAAGGACGACCTCAAGCTGCCGCAGCGGACGGAGCTGCTCGCGGCCCATTTGGAAGCCGGACGCAGGGAGCTCTTTTTTGAAGCGTTCCACGAGCTTGCGGACGGCCTGCTGGATGCGCAGATCCAGGTCGAGCGCGCCGTCGAGGGCTACTATTCGGTCGCCCTCCTGCTGCATGCGGCGATCCAGCGCTGGGGACTCGGGCGCGACATCGGCGACTGCCGCAAGCTGCTGCGGCTCGATGAGCATGCGTCGATGAAGGAGGCGGCCGCGTACTTGCGCGAGCTGGCCGGCCGCCTGTTCGAGCTGAAGCATCGCAGCGAGATCGCCCGCGCCTCCAGCGTCATCGACCGCATCTGCCGTTACATCGAGACGCATCTGGAGGAGGATCTGTCGCTCGTCCGGCTGGCCGAGATCAACTATTTCAACCCATCGTATCTGTCCCGCTTCTTCAAGCAGGAGAGCGGGATGAACCTGTCCGAGTACATCGACGGCTGCCGGCTGAAAAAAGCGAAGGAGCTGCTGCGGAACGGAGAGCTCAAAATCCGCGAGGTCGCCGGCTCGGTCGGCTATGAAGCCGCCCACTCGTTCACGCGCTTTTTCAAAAAATCGACCGGACTGACGCCGCAGGAATACCGCGACAGCCTGCAGGCCCGCTGAGCGGAGCCGCTTGCAGGCGAGGCGCAATTTTTCAAGCAGGAGCAGCAGCAGGTCCACATTCAAAGGAGGTCCAGCATGAGTCAACCGGAAACGAAACGAGCGGAGCCTTCCGCTCGGAGGCCGCTTGCGCAGGCGGTCGGCAAGACGCCGCCGAACGGCAATCCGCTCGTCGCCCATCGCTTCGGAGCGGATCCGTATGCGCTTGTCCATGGCGGACGGGTCTATTTGTACATGACCAACGATATTCTGGAACGCGACGAGCAGGGAAACGCGAAGGACAATACGTATGGACGGATCGACCGGATCGGCATCCTTTCTTCCGACGATCTGGTCAACTGGACCGATCATGGAGAGGTCCATGTCGCCGGCAAGGACGGAGCCGCCGTCTGGGCCACCCAGTCGTGGGCGCCGGCCGCAGCGTGCAAGCTGATCGGCGGCAAGGAACGCTTCTTCCTTTATTTTGCGAACAATGCGAGCGGCATCGGCGTGCTGGAGGGCGATTCGCCGACCGGTCCGTGGGCCGATCCGCTCGGCGAGGCGCTGATCGCCCGTTCGACGCCGGGCGTGGAGGACGTGACCTGGCTGTTCGATCCGGCCGTGCTGGTGGAGGAGGACGGAAGCGCCTATATCTATTTTGGCGGAGGCATCCCCGAAGGGCGGGCACAGTGGCCCGATACGGCGCGGGTCATGAAGCTCGGCGACGACATGACGAGCGTCGTCGGCACGGCGCAGCCGATCCGGGCGCCGTATCTGTTCGAGGATGCGGGCATCAACAAGCGCGGCGGCGTCTATTATTTCTCCTACTGCTCGAACTTCCATCCGGGAGAGCGCGAGGAGGGCAGCCCTCCTGCCGGAGAGATCGCCTACATGACGAGCGGCAGCCCGACCGGGCCTTGGACGTACGAGCGCTCGATCCTCCGAAACCCGTCGGCGTTTTTCGGCGTCGGCGGCAACAACCATCACGCGATGTTCGAGTTCGCAGGCAGCTGGTATATGGCCTACCATGCGCAGACGCTGTCCAAGGCGATGGGCGTGCCGCTGGGCTATCGCTCGACGCATTTGAATCGGGTGGAGTTCGACGAGAATGGAGCCATCCGCGAGATTCAGGCCGATCTTGCCGGCGTGCCGGCAGTCAAGGCGCTGAATCCGTATGTCCGCACGAGCGGAAGCACGTCGGCCTGGACGGCAGGCGTCTCGATCGGACCCGCTCCTCGCCTCGCCGGAGCGAGAGCGGCCGCCGCCATCGAGGACGGCGGCTGGATCGGGCTTGCCGGCGCCGACTTCGGCGCCGGAGCGTCCGCCTTCGCCGCGACCGTACGCAGCGATGGCGCGGCCGGGGCGATCGAGCTGCGGCTGGATCAGCCTGACGGCGCGCTGATCGGCCGGCTGGAAGTGCCGGCAGAGGAAGAGGGAGAGGGAGAGTGGAGCTTGCGGTCGACGGCCGTTGCGGGAGCGGACGGCGTGCATGACTTGTATCTCGTATTCCGCGGCGAGCCGGATGCGCCGCTGCTGCAGCTGCTGGATTGGCAATTCAGCGAATGATTCGACCTGGACCAAGGAGGCGCGCAGCGCTTCCTTGGTTTTTTTGCGGCGTGACGCGGCCCAACTTCTATAATCCGTAAGGTCTTTCGCTGTCCATTGACCGATTGTCGGGCTGGAGGAGCCGGTCTACACTCGAAGAGGAACATCCCAGCCGATTCGGTTGAATCCAACTTGAGGGGGTATGCCGATGCAGAACGAATCGCTGCCGGCGGCAGGAGCGCCGATCCTGCGCGCGGAGGGCATCAAGCGGGTGTTCGGCAAAGGGGCTCAGGCGTTCACGGCGCTGGCGGACATCGATCTGGAGCTGCGAGAAGGATCGATGGTGGCGCTGCGGGGGCGCTCGGGCTCCGGCAAGACGACGCTGCTCAATATTTTAGGCTCGCTCGACGAGCCGACCGAGGGCAAGGTATTCCTGCGGGATCGGGAGCTGACCGGGCTCTCGGGAGCCGAGCGAAGCGCGGTCCGCCGCAAGGAGATCGGGCTCGTCTTCCAGTCGTTCGGCCTGATCCCGCTCATGTCCGCGTATGAGAACGTCGAGTTCGGACTCCGCATCGCCGGTGCGCCCAAGGCCGGGAACAAAGAGGCGGCGGAGCAGGCGCTGGAGCGGGTCGGATTGAAGGAGCGGATGAAGCATCGTCCGACCGAGCTGTCCGGCGGAGAGCAGCAGCGTGTCGCGATCGCCAGGGCGATCGCCCACAAGCCGAGCCTGCTGATCGCCGACGAGCCGACGGCGGAGCTTGACAGCGTGATGGGCCTGCAGGTGATGCAGGTTTTCCGGGATCTCGTCCGCCGCTCCGGGATGACGATCCTCATGACGACGCATGATCCCGGCATGATGGAGCTCGTCGATGATGTCATTGCATTGGAGGATGGTCGAATTGATTCGAAAACGGCCCGTCAAGCCCGCCAAGCCTGAGCGCTCGCCGCGGCAGCGGATTGCCGCGCTCGGGCTGCTGTCGGCGCTCGTCCTGTCCGGCTGCTCGCTGCTTCCGGTCGAGGAGACGACGCTTCAGCCGCCGCTCGTGCAGCCGGCCGAGGAAGCGCTCGATCTCGTCGAAGCGGCCCGCGGCAGCATCCAGACCTCGCTCAAGGGCAACGCGACGTTCGTGTCCGCGGACACGAAAGCGCTGTCGTTCAAGGACGCCGGCACGCTGAGGTCGATCGCGGTCAAGCTCGGCCAGCAGGTGAAGGCCGGCGAGCTGCTCGCCGAGCTCGAGACCGGCGACCTGGAGCTGCAGACGCGGCTGCAGCGCCTGAACGTCGAGCGGGCCGAGCTGCTCTACAGCCAGGCTCGCGCCTCGCAGGCCAGCTCGACCGACCTGCGCCTGCGCGAGATCGATCTGGAGCGCGAGCGGCTGTCGCTGGAGGCGATGGAAGAAAGGCTCGGCAAGTCGAAGCTGCTCGCGCCGATCGCCGGCACGATCATTTTCGCGGAGACGCTCCAGACCGGCGACCGGGTGAACGGCTATCAGCCGATCCTGACCGTCGCGGACCAGGCCGACATGCAGCTGACGTACTCCGCGTCCAGCAGCAAGGATGTCGCGGCCGTCGAGACCGGCATGCCGGTCTCGCTGACCTACAAAGGCAAGAGCTACACCGGCAAGGTGCTGCAGGCGCCGGGCAACGTGCCGGCCGGAACCGATCCGGCCAAGGCGGAGAAAAACGCCGTCACGCTCTACATCGGCATCGACGATCCGCCGGCGGGCATTCAGGTCGGGCACAGCGCGCAGCTCGAGATCCAGCTGCAGAAGCGGGACAACGCGATCGTGCTGCCGCGCGCGGCGCTCCGCACCTATATGAACCGCTTCTACGTGCAGGTCGCGGAAGGGGAGCGCCGCAAGGAAGTGGACGTCGAGGTGGGCCTCATGACGCCGACGGAAGTCGAGATCGTCAAAGGGCTGCAGGATGGCCAGCAGGTCATCCTGAACAATTGATGGCTCCTGCGCGGCTGGCTGCGGCTCGGCGGAGGGCTTCGAAGACGAGGTGGCGCGGATGGCACTAGGGACGATGATCCTTCGCAAGATGGCAAGCAACAAATGGCTGCAGCTGAACCTGTGGTTCGGGCTGACGCTGTGCGTCGCGCTGTTCAGCTCCATGCCGCTGTACTCGGACGCGATTCTGCAGCGGACGCTGCAGCGGGAGCTGCAGCTCGTGCAGGGCGAGAGCTCGGCGTATCCGGGCTATGTCCGCATCCGGACTACCGTCTCGTCCACGAAGATGGACGACAAGACGATCCAGGCGATCGGCCGCGCCGACCGCTTCGTGCGGACGATCCCGGAGCGGACGGGGCTGCCCGCGCAGGCGTTTTACGAGCAGCGGTTCACGCCCAAGCTGAAGGTATACGGCGCGGATGCGTCCGAGCAGGAGAAAAAGACGCAAAAGACGGCGGGGGCGTTCGCCTCGCTGTCCGGCCTGGAGCAGCGGGTGCGGATCGTCGAAGGACGCCTTCCGGCGGACCGGCAGGATGGCGCGCTCGAGGCGCTGGTGACGGAGAAGTTCCTGAACTCGGTCAAGCGGAGCCTGGGGGAGGAGCTGATCGCGGAGGCGCCGGACAAGACGCCGCTGCGGGTCGTGCCGGTCGGGCTCGTGGCGACGTCGGCCGACGCGGATCCCTATCTTCCCTACTTGACGGAACAGGCCGAGAACAGCCTGCTCCTTCCGTTCAAGACGTTCGAGCGCGAGTTCACCGCGGGCGGCAAGGTGCGGGTCGCGGAGCTGGAGTGGCGCTACGCCCTCGACTATGCGCAGCTGTCGATCGGCGGGATCGACCGCTTCCTCGAAGCGGCGACCGACATCAAGCGCTACTTCCGCGGCCGTCTCGGCGCCGAGGAGGTGAACGTGCCGGCGACTGCGACCGTCGCTTCGTATGCCGGCAAGCAGGCCCGGCTGGACGTGACGATGCTGTCGCTTTATTCGCCGGTCATGCTCATGCTCGCCTTTTACCTCTACATGGCGGCGAACCTCGTCATCGGCCGGCAGAAGACCGAGATCGCCGTCCTGCGCAGCCGCGGCGCCAGCCGCGCGCAGATCATGGCCGCCTATGCGGCGGAGAACATGCTGCTCGGCGCGGCCGCGCTGGCGGTCGGACCGTTCGTCGGCGTCGGATTCACCAAGCTGCTTGGGGCGTCGGGCGGATTCCTCGAGTTCGTGCAGCGCTCGGCGCTGGAGGTCAGCCTGACGAGCGGCAGCTACCGGATCGCGGCGCTTGCCGTCGGCGGGGCGATCCTGCTCGTGCTTTTCCCCGCCTTTCTGGCGACCCGCGTCGATATCGTGGCGCACAAGCAGCGCAGCGCCCGCCAACCGCGGATGTCGTTCTGGCACAAGACCGGCATCGATCTCGTGCTGATCGCTCTGGCGGGGTACCTGCTCTACAACTTCGGCAAGCGTCAGGAGGATCTGAAGCGGCTCGCCCTTGACCAGGACGCGCTCCAGATCGATCCGCTGCTGTTCCTGATGCCGGCGATGTTCGCGCTTGGCGGGGGGCTGCTGCTGCTGCGCGTCTATCCTTGGCTCCTCCACCTGCTCTATCGGGCCGGCCGCCGCTGGTGGCCGCCGTCGCTGTACCATACGCTCGTGCAGATCAGCCGCTCCTCCGGCCAATACTTGACGATCCAGGTGTTCCTCATCATGACGGTGTCGACCGGACTGTTCAGCGCCAATGCGGCCCGTACGATCAACGACAATATGGAAAGCAAGATCCGCTATGCGGCAGGCGCCGATATCGCGCTGTCGACCCGCTGGGCAAGCGACGCCCCGCCGCCGGCGATGGCCGGAGCGGAGCCTGGACCGGAGGCGGAGGCCAGCTCCGGGACGGACCGCAGAGTCCAGTATACGGAGCCGCCGTTCGAGCCGTTCGCCAATCTGGAAGGAGCCGCATCGGCCGCCAAGGTGTTCCGGAGCGACAAGGCGCGCTTCGCCGCCGGAAAGACGAGCGGGAAAACGACGCTGATGGGCATCGAGACGAAGTCGTTCGGCGAGACGGCGTGGATGAAGGACGGATTGCTGGAGCATCCGATCAACAGCTACCTGAACCTGATCGCGCCGAATCCGAAGGCGGTGCTCATCTCCCGCTCGCTCGCCGACAAGGCGAAGGCGAAGCCGGGCGATGCGATCCGCCTCTCCTGGGACGGGCTCGACCAGGCGGCGTTCACGGTGTACGGCATCGTCGACTACTGGCCGAGCTGGAGTCCGCTTAAAAGCGGAGAGCCCGGCAAGGAGGAGCTTCCCTATCTGGTCGTGGGCCATCTGAGCGCGATCCAGAACCGGCTGGCCGTCGAGCCGTACGAGGTGTGGCTCAAGCTGGCCGACGGAGCGGCCAGCCAGGACATCTACGACGAGCTTGCCGCGCAGAAGCTGAGCATCTCCGGACTGACCGACGCGAACCGGCAGCTGGCCGTCTCGAACAACGATCCGTTCCGGCTCGCGATCAACGGCGTCATGACGCTCGGCTTCGTCATCTCGATGCTGATCTGCTTCTTCGGCTTCCTCCTGTTCTGGCTGCTCACGCTGTCGGGCCGCACGCTCCAGTACGGCGTGCTCGGAGCGATGGGCATCCCGTTCCGCCAGATCATCCTCATGCTCGTCAGCGAGCAGCTGCTCACCTCGGGGGCGGCGGCGTTGATCGGAGTGCTCATCGGAGGCTGGTCCAGCGAGCTGTTCGTCCCGATGTTCGAGATGTCGTTCGCGACGACGGCGCAGGTGCCTCCGTTCACGGTCGTCTACCGGCTCGCCGATTACTTGCAGCTGTACAGCCTCGTCGGCATCACGCTGGCCGTCGGCCTGCTCGTGCTGGGCTGGCGGCTGTCGCGGATCCGGATCGCGCAGGCGCTCAAGCTGGGAGAGGAGTAAGCGATGATCCATTGCGAAGGACTGGTCAAGATCTTCAAGACCGCCGACCTCGAGGTCGTGGCGCTGCAAGGCCTCGACCTGATCGTCGAGCAAGGGGAGCTGATGGCGATCATTGGCAACTCGGGAAGCGGCAAATCGACGCTGCTCAACATGCTGGGAGGGCTCGACAAGCCTTCCGCCGGCAAGCTGCTCGTCGCCGGCCGGCCGCTGCTGTCCTGCGGCGAGAAGGAGCTGGTGAAGTACAAGCGGGAGACGGTCGGATTCGTCTGGCAGAACAATGCCCGCAATCTCATTCCTTATTTGACGACGCTGGAAAATGTCGAGCTGCCGATCCTGCTTCGCGGCAAGCGGCGGCGCGAGCGCGCGCTCGGGCTGCTGGAGGCGGTCGGCCTCGGCCATCGGGTGAAAAACCGGCTCAGCGAGCTGTCCGGAGGAGAGCAGCAGCGCGTCGCGATCGCGATCGCGCTGGCCAACGAGCCGAAGCTGCTGCTCGCCGACGAGCCGACGGGCTCGCTCGACAGCAGGACGTCCGAGCAGGTGCTCGACTTGTTCCGCTCGCTCAACCGCTCGCTCGGCATCACGATCGTCATCGTCACCCATGACCCGGCGCTTGCCCGCAAGGTAGACCGGGTCGTGCAGATCCGGGACGGCAAGACGTCGGCGGAGATGATCCGGAAGGCATCCTATGCCGAGGAGCCGGCGCTGCTGAGCGCGGGCGGGGCGGAGGAGGACAGCCATACGGAGTATGCCGTGCTCGACAAGGCCGGCCGCCTGCAGATACCGACAGGCTTGCTGGAGGCGGACGGCTTCAAGGACTGCGGCAAGGTGCGCGTCGAGCTGGAAGAGGGACGGATCGTGCTTTACCCGCCGGATGAGGCGGAATGACGGATGTCGCCTGAAACCGGCGCGCCCAATCGAAGAAAGGTGGAATCCAGCCATGGCCAGCACGGAGAGGAACATCGCGGAGGGCTCGCTCGCCCGCGCGTTCGAAAAGGACTTTTATATCGGCGCGGCCGTCAGCTCGCGCACGATCGTCAGCCAGAAGGAGCTGCTGATCGGGCAGTACAACAGCTTGACGGCTGAAAATGAAATGAAGTTCGCAAGCGTGCACCCGCAGGAGCGGACGTACACGTTCGAGGAGGCCGACCGGATCGCGGACTTCGCCCGCGAGCATGGAATGAAGCTGCGCGGACATACGCTCGTCTGGCACAACCAGACGCCGGACTGGGTGTTCGAGGACGGGCAGGGCGGCGAGGCCGGACGGGAGCTGCTGCTGGAGCGCATGCAGGCCCATATCGAGAAGGTCGTGGGCCGCTATTCGGAAACGGTCTATGGCTGGGATGTCGTCAATGAAGCGGTGACGGACGAAGGCGAGGCGCTGCTGCGCCCGTCGCGCTGGCTGAAGGGCATCGGAGAGGACTACATCGCGCAGGCGTTCCGCTTCGCGCAGGCGGCGGACCCGAACGCGCTGCTGTTCTACAACGACTACAACGAATGCAATCCGGGCAAGCGCGACAAGATCTGCCGGCTCGTGCGCAGCCTGCTGGACGAGGGGACGCCGATCCACGGCATCGGCCTGCAGGCGCACTGGAATGTGCAGGATCCGCCGCTCGACGACATTCGGGCCGCGATCGAAGCCTATGCCGCGCTCGGCCTGCAGCTGCAGATTACGGAGATGGACGTATCGGTATTTGCGTTCCAGGACCGGCGCGCGGATCTCGCGGAGCCGACCGCGGAAATGCTGCGGCTGCAGGAGCAGCGGTACCGCCAGTTTTTCGACCTGTTCCGCGAGTACAGCGGCACGATCACCGGCGTCACGTTCTGGGGGGCGGCCGACGACTATACGTGGCTGGACGATTTTCCGGTGCGGGGGCGCAAAAACTGGCCGCTGCTGTTCGACGAGCGGCAGCGGCCGAAGGCGGCGCTGCGCGCCGTGCTCGGCACGGATCGGACTTGAGGGTTCAGGAGGCGAAGGGCAGCGCGGCCAGGTCGATCGGACCCGGCCGCGCTGCCCCTTGCTCGTTCTTCCGCGTTCCGGCGCTGCGCGCGATGGACGCGACGGACGTCCGCAGCTTCTTCCGCGTTCCGGCGCTGCGCGCGGCGGCCTGCTCCGGGCGATTTCGCTGCGCCGTCAGGCCGAATCGATCAGCTGCTTGCGGTATTCGTTGGCGCTCGCGCCGGTATACGCCTTGAATTTCTTGTAGAACCAGTCGATCTCGGTGTAGCCGACCCGCTTGGCGATTTCATAGATGCGCATGTCGGTCTTCTCCAGCAGCGCCTTGGCCTTTTCCATCCGCTGCTGCAGCAGATATTCGTTGAAGGACATGTGGACATGGCATTTGAACTTCTGGCCGAGATAGGCGCAGTTGAAATGCAGCAGGGCGGAGATTTTCTTGAGGGTGATGTTGTGATGCAGCTCCTGCTCCACATACTGCTTCACCGTCTCGATGATCGGCTCTGCGGCCGACACGCCATGCTCGCCGCTCGCGCCGTCAGCGGCGGCTGGGCCGGCCGTGATGCCGAGCCTCTTTGTCAGCGCTTTCAAGCTGTCGTGCAGGTCGCGGGCCTGCACGGGATGCAGGATGCAGTCGCTCACCTGCAGCGCCAGCGCGCGGCGCATGAGCGGAAAATCGCCTCTTCCGCCGAGCAGGATGATCGGGACGCGGCTGATGCGGCGGATCCGCTCGCACAGCTCCATCCCGAAGTCGGGGTTGCCCATGCCGATCAGGATCAGCGAGCAGGACAGCGGCTCGACGGCGTCCATCATCGCTTCGACCGTCGGCAGCAGAAGCGCTTTCAATTCGAGGCCGTACTGGCTCCAGTCCAGCAGGCTGCTGCAGGCCTGGCTCGAGCGGGCATTGGAATCCAAAAGCAGTACCTGAACCACGATAAGAACCTCGCTTTCTGGCGATATTCTTCAAGCGTCCATGAAGGATGGTTCTATTATGGCCGCGATCCGCGAACGCAGACAACGTGCATTTCTTTGGACGCTCACCAATCCTTTACTTTTTTCCCGAGGCGGATTCCAAGCGGCCGCGCGGGGACGGGAAACCTATAGTTCGGCAGGTGACGGGCCTGCAGGGAGGCAGGTTGATGGCTCCAAATGTAAGCGCTACACTTTGCTGTGTAATCCTAAATCCGAGGGGGATGGACATGAAAGCAAGCAAGTGGACGCCGCTGCTTCTCAGCCTCATCATCGCAGGATCCATGACCGCCTGCAGCTCGAGCTCGAACGGAGGCGCGACGAATTGGGCCTCCGAAAGCGCGAATGCAGGCGTCAACGAGGCCGGCGCCAACTCGCCGGCGGCAAACGAAGGCGCAGCCGAGGCGGAGGAGCTTGCGACGCCGGAGATGGACTTCGACATGGGCGGCCGCACGATCAAGATTGTCTCCTGGTGGGACATGACGATTCCGGAAGACAATCCGGACAACATCCAGAAAAAGAAAAATCTCGACGAGCTGATGAAGAAGCATAACTTCAAGGTCGAATACGTCGCGATCGACTACGGAGAGTACCAGCAAAAGGTCGTCGCCTCGCTGCTGGCCGGCGAGCCGATCGGCGATATCGTCCGGCTCGGCAAGACGTATACGATCCCGACGCTGGTCAAGCAGGATCTGCTCTGGCCGGTCGACGAGTACACGAAAAACTCCCGGGCGTTCAATCAAAAGGTGACGGACGAGTACATGCAGTACGAGGGCAGAGGGTACGGCTTCACGGACAACCAGGCGAATCTCGTGCAGGGCGTCTTTTACAACAAGACGTTAATGAACCAGCTCGGCCTGAAGCCTCTCCAGGACTATGTGAACGAGGACGCGTGGAACTGGGATGCGTTCATCCAGGTGATCAAGGACTCCAACAAGGATACGAACAACGACGGCAAGCTCGATACATGGGGGCTCGCCAACTCGAACCTGATGGACCACGCGCTGTATTCGAACGAAGCGGCGCTCACGCTGGGCGAGAAGCAGAACCTCGACGATCCGAAGACGCTGGAGTCGCTGAACTTCATCTCCCGGCTCGCCACCGAAAAGCTGGCCCGCCCGACGGAAGGCGGCGACTGGACGGAGCCGGGGCAGTTTTTCCGCCAGGGCAACACGCTGATGTACGCAGGCGCGCTCTGGGAATTCGGCGGCTTCAAGACCGACATGGCCGATTACGAGCTGGGCTACGTGCCGTTCCCGAAAGGCCCGAGCGCGACGAGCTACCACTCGGCCGAGGCGCTGTTCCAGTCGCTGACGATTCCGAAGGCGGTCGAGCATCCGGAGCAGCTGCTGTACATCTGGGAAAAGATCCACGACATCGAGTCCGTCTACGACTATCCCGACCAGGGCTCGTATGAGACGAACTTCACGACCGAGGAAGACATCGAGAACGCCAAGATGGTCGCCCCGAACATGATCGTGCTCGATCACAACACGTTCCCGAACCTCAAGTATTACGATTTCGTCGGCGAGCTGAACGCCGGCACGTCGGTCTCGACCGTCGTCGAGAAGTACAAGGCGGCTTTCCAGGCCGCGATCGACGAAGTGTACCAAAACTGATCGAGCCGCCCGATCGCGGGCCGTCTCCTTTCAAAGCGGAGGGAACGGTCCGCGCTTCGGCTGATGCCGCAACAGGAGGAGAGATCATGTCCCGGAAACGAAAGAGATACGGAATCGCCGTGCTGGCGCTGATCGTCGCGGCCGTCTCGATCGGGCTGCTCGCCCCGTCGGACCGCAGCGGCCTGGCGAGCGTGAAGGCGATGAGCGACTTCGAGGCGATCGTCGGCAAGCAGGATGAGGCGAGCTACGGCCGCTATCTGGAACGCCACGCCTCGGACGAGAGGCCGGACGCGACGATTCGGATCGAGGGCGAGAGCTTCTCGCATGCCGCGGGCGGCAGGTTTACGGTCGAGCAAGGATATGAAGGTCTGGACGGGACGGCGGTCGTCACGCCCGAGACGGGTTCGATCAGCTGGAATGTGAACGTGAACAAAGCGGGCCTTTACCAGATTCGGATCCATTATTTCCCGGTCGAGGGCAAAAGCTCGGCGATTGAGCGGCAGCTGACGCTGGGCGGCGAGCTGCCGTTCCGCGGCGCGGAGAAGCTGTCGCTGTACCGGATCTGGGGCAATCGCGAGGAAGCGGTCCGCCGGGACGACCGGGGCAACGACCTGAGGCCGCGCCAGGTCGAGAAGGCCGCCTGGCAGCTCGAGCCGCTCCAGGACGGCGAGGGCTATGAGGATGAGCCGTACCGGTTCCATTTCAAGCAAGGAGAGCAGACGCTCACGCTGACCGCCGCGCGCGAGCCGATGGCCATCGACTATATCGAGCTCTATCAGGAGCAGCCGCTCAAAACTTATGCGGAGCTCAAGCAGGAGTACGCCGAGAAAGGGCTGGCCGAAGCGAAGGATCGGCAGCTGAAGATCCAGGCCGAGCATGCCGTGCTCAAGTCGTCGCCGACGCTGTATCCGCTGTCCGACCGCTCGAGCCCTTCGGTCGAGCCGTACGATGTGTCCAAGATCCGCGTCAATGCGATCGGCGGCCTGAACTGGAAGCTGCCGGGACAATGGATCGAGTGGGAGGTCGACGTGCCGGCGGACGGGTTGTACCGGATCGCCCTCAAGCGCAAGCAGGACCAGCTGCGCGGCGTCTACAGCACGCGCAGCCTGACGATCGACGGCGAGGTTCCATTCAAGGAAATGAAGGAGATCGCGTTTCCCTTCGACATGGACTGGCGCATGCAGGTGCTTGGCGCCGAGGAGCCGTACCTGTTCCATCTGACGGCAGGCAAGCACCGCATCCGCCTGACCGTATCGCTCGGACAGATGGCGCCGCTGCTCGAGACGATCGAGTCGAGCGTGCTGCAGCTGAACGAGATCTACCGCAAGATTCTCGTCATCACCTCCAATACGCCCGACCCGTACCGGGACTATCAGCTTGAGAAGCGCATTCCGGAAATGACGGAGGTGTTCCGCAAGCAGGCGGACACGATCGAGAGCGTCGCCGACTACCTCGAGGAGATGACCGGCGAGGTCAGCGACAAGGTCGCGGTGCTCCATACGATGGTGCGCCAGCTTCGCGAGATGGAGAGCGAGCCGGAGACGGTCGCGCGCAGGCTGAGCTCCTACAAGATCAATGTCGGCGGCCTCGGCACCTGGATCCTCACCGTGCGCGAGCAGCCGCTGTCGCTCGACTATCTCGTCGTCAGCTCGCCAGACCGCAAGCTGCCGGATGCGGCGGCGACCTTGCTGGACAAGGCGAGGCATGAGCTGGGCGGATTCGTCGCCTCGTACACCGAGGATTACGACAGCATCGGCAATACGGGCGACTCCGGCCGGTCGATCACGGTATGGATCACGACCGGACGCGACCAGGCGCAAGTGCTGAAAAGCCTGATCGACGACAGCTTCACGCCCGACACGGGCATCTCGGTGAAGCTGCGGCTCGTGCCGCCGAACATCCTGCTGCCGGCCACGCTGGCCGATGAAGGGCCGGATGTCGCGATGCAGATCGGAGAGGACCTGCCAGTCAACTATGCGATGCGCGCGGCAGCGGCCGATCTGACGCAGTTCGCCGACTTCGAGCAGGTCGCCTCCCGCTTTCGGGACAGCGCTCTGACCCCATATGCGTTCCAGGACGGCTTCTACGCGCTGCCGGAGCAGCAGACGTTCCCGATGCTGTTCTACCGCAAGGACATCCTCGGCAGCCTCGGGCTGGAGCCGCCCAAAACCTGGCAGGACGTGTACAACCTGATCTCGGTGCTGCAGAAGAGCAACATGGAGTTCTGGCTGCCGATCGACTCGGTGAACAACAACTCGACGCTCGTCCCGAACGCGACGTTCTCGATGATGCTGTTCCAGCATGGCGGCGAGTTTTACCGCGACGACGACAAGCGGAGCGGCCTCGACTCCGACATCTCGATGGACGCGTTCAAGACGTGGACGAAGTTTTATACGAACTACAAGTTCCCGCTGCTCGCGGACTTCCCGAACCGGTTCCGCACGGGCGAGATGCCGATCGGCATCGCCGACTACACGACCTACAACTCGCTGACGGTCATGGCGCCGGAGATCAAGGGGCTGTGGGACTTCACGATGGTGCCGGGCTCGGTGCAAGAGGACGGCAGCGTCAGCCATGAGGTCGCGAGCCATACGACCGGCGTCATGATGCTGCAGAACGCCAAGGACAAGGACGCCTCCTGGTCGTTCATGAAATGGTGGACCGGCAAGGAGACGCAGGTCGCCTACGGCCGCGAGATGGAAGGGCTGATGGGCGAGGCCGCCCGTTATCCGACCGCGAACATCGCTGCGCTCGAGGAGCTTCCGTGGCCGGTCAAGGACTACCGCAACCTGGAAAGCCAGTGGGAGTGGGTGCGCGGCATCCCGCAGGTGCCCGGCGGCTACTTCACGGGCCGCCATCTGGACAACGCCTTCCGCAAAGTCGTGAACCAGGCGGAGAACCCGCGCGAGGCGCTGTCGGACTACCTGCTTTACATCAACGATGAAATCGAGATCAAGCGGAAGGAATTCAACCTTCCGTATTAGTCAGGAGGCGACGTCCGATGCAAGCCGAGACTACACCGAGCGGGGCCGTGCCTGGCCTGGCCCGGAAGGCGGAGAAGAAGTCCAGGCTCGGCCCCGCGCTCAAGGAAATAGGCAAGCACAAGCATGCCTATATCCTCATGGGTCCGTACATGATCCTCTTTTTCCTCTTCACCGTCATTCCCGTCGTCTTCTCGCTGCTCCTCAGCTTCTTCTACTTCAACATGCTGGAGTTTCCGCGGTTCGTCGGCTGGCAGAACTACTCGCGCCTGCTGCTGAACGACGACGTCTTCATGATCGCGCTCAAGAACACCTTCCTGTTCGCCGTCATCACCGGGCCGGTCAGCTATGTCGCCTGCTTCCTGTTCGCCTGGATCATCAACGAGCTGTCGCCGAAGGTGCGGGCGGTCATGACGCTCATCTTCTACGCGCCTTCGATCTCGGGCAACGTGTTCTTCATCTGGCTGATCGTGTTCTCGGGCGACAGCTACGGCTATCTGAACGGCTTCCTCATCAAATACGGCTTCATCCTGGAGCCGATCCAGTGGCTGACCAACGAGAACTACATCCTGCCGATCGTCATCCTCGTGCAGCTGTGGCTGAGCCTCGGCACGAGCTTCCTCGCCTTCATCGCCGGCCTGCAGACGATCGACAAGTCGCTGATCGAGGCGGGGGCGGTGGACGGCATCCGCAACCGCTGGCAGGAGCTGTGGTTCATCACGCTGCCGTCGATGCGGCCGCAGCTGCTGTTCGGGGCGGTGCTGCAGATCACGTCCTCGTTCGCGGTTGCCGACATCTCGATCGCGCTGGCCGGCTTCCCGAGCGTCAACTACGCGGCGCATACCGTCGTGACGCATCTGATGGACTACGGCACGATCCGCTTCGAGATGGGCTACGCTTCCGCGATCGCGACCGTGCTGTTCGGGATCATGATCGGCACGAACATGCTGACGCAAAAACTGCTGCGCAAGGTAGGGGAGTGAGATGAGCATGAAAATGATCCCGGCGCTGCGGGCGCCGAAAAGGCTGAACCGCTCCTTGACGGTCAGCTTCCTCCTGTTCGCGCTGCTGGCCGTGTTCGGCGCCTTCATGGCGCTGCCGCTCGTCTACGCGATCAACAACGCCTTCAAACCGCTCGACGAGCTGTTCATCTTCCCGCCGCGCGTCCTCGTCAGCAATCCGACCTTCGACAATTTCTACGACCTGGTCGCCCTGATGGGCAGCTCGTGGGTGCCGTTGTCCCGCTATATCGGCAATACGCTGCTCATCACGCTTGTCGGCACGGCCGGACATATCCTGCTCGCGTCCGCCGCCGCCTATCCGCTCGCCAAGTACAAGATGCCCGGCGGCAAGACGCTGTTCTCCATCGTCGTCCTGTCGCTGATGTTCTCGGGCCACGTCACGGCGATTCCGAACTACATGGTCATGTCGTGGCTCGGCTGGATCAACACGCATGCGTCGATCATCGTGCCGGCGCTCGCCTTTCCGCTCGGACTGTTCCTGATGAAGCAGTTCATGGAGCAGATTCCCGACGCGCTCATCGAGGCGGCCAAGATCGACGGAGCGAACGAGTACCGGATCTACTGGACGATCGTCATGCCGAACGTCAAGCCGGCCTGGCTGACGCTCATGATCCTGCAGTTCCCGATGCTGTGGGGCACCGACGGCGGCAGCTTCATCTACAGCGAGAACCTGAAGACGCTTCACTACGCGCTCGGCCAGATCACGCAGGGCGGAATCGCGCGGGCGGGCGTAGGGGCTGCGGTCGCCTTGATCCTGATGATCGTGCCGATCACGCTGTTCATCCTCTCCCAGAGCAGCGTCATCCAGACGATGGCGACCTCCGGGATGAAAGAATAGAAAGGAGCCGTTGCGCGATGCTGGCATTGCTACGAAGGACCAAGAGCCATCTTCTGATCGCCGCGGCCTGCCTGCTGGGGACCAGTCTCGGCGGCGGGATCGCAGGAGCGGAAGATACGGCGGGCTCCTACAATTATTCCTTCTGGGGAGACACGGTGTCGGCGCCGGCCGCCTATCAGGCGACGGAGCTGCTCGGCGGAGACGATCTCGGCGCCGGTGCTCTGAAGGAGCCGAGCGATCTGCATGTGACCGATGACGGAGAGATCTACCTGCTGGACTCCGGCAACAACCGGGTGCTCGTGCTCGGTCCCGGCTTCAAGCTCGATCGGGTGATCGACTCGTTCGAGCGGGACGGCAAGCGCGAGACGTTCTCGAATCCGCAGGGGCTGTTCGTCACGGACGACAAGGAGCTTGTCGTCGCCGATACGGGCCACAAGCGGGTCGTTCGGCTCGACCGCGAGGGCGGGCTGCGGCAGGTCGTCGAAAATCCGACCTCCGAGTTTCTCGCCGAAGGGTTCTCCTTCTCCCCGGTGCGGGTCGTCGTCGACAAGGCGCAGCGGATGTACGTGATGGCGGCCGGCGTGTTCGACGGCTTCATGGAGTTCAGCTCGAGCGGAGACTTCACGTCGTTCATCGGCGCCAACCGCGTTTATTTCAACCCGATGGACCATCTCTGGAAAATGCTGTCCACCAAGGCGCAGCGCAGCCAGATGGTCATGTTCACGCCGACCGAATATACGAACCTCGACATCGACGAGGAAGGCTTCCTGTACGCGACGAACGGCCAGGTGACCGACAGCGTGCGCAAGCTGAACGCGCAAGGGACGGACATCCTGCGCCGGGAGGGCTACTTCGCCCCGGAGGGCGACATCTACTACACGATCGAGGACGGGCCGGCCCGTCTCGTCGACATCGACGTCGGCGACAGCGAGATGTACTCCATCCTCGATGCGAGCCGCGGACGGATCTTCACCTACAACGGCGACGGCCATTTCATGTATGTGTTCGGCGGGATCGGCAACCAGCTCGGGGAGTTCAAAAACCCGACCGCCGTCGATCGGCTCGGCGAGGACTTTCTCGTACTCGACAAAGCGCTCGGCGAGCTGACCGTATTCCGCACGACGGAATACGGGCGCACGCTGAACGAAGCGGTGCGCAGCTACTATCGCGGCGACGAGGAGCAGGCGTACGAGAAGTACCGCCAGACGATCCAGATGAACGCCAATCTCGAGTTCGCCTACTCCGGCATCGGCAAGGCGCTGCTGCGGCAAGGGGACTATCGGGAGTCGATGGCCTACTTCAAGCAGAGCATGGACCAGGAGGGCTACTCCAAAAGCTTCCTGCTGTACCGCAAGCAGGTGCTGCGCAGCCACTTCGCGACGATCATGAGCGTCCTGCTCGCGCTGGCGGCCGGCTATGTCGCATTCCGCAAATACCGCAAGGCGAAAGGAGGGGGAAAGGTTGCGGCAATGGAATCGTGAAGCGCTGCGCTATCCGTTTTATGTCATCCTGCATCCGTTCAACGGCTATTGGGACCTCAAGTACGAGCGAAGCCGGAGGCTGAACCTGATCCTGTCGCTCGCCATCCTGTGCCTGCTGGCGCTCACGAACATCCTGCAGACGCAGTACAGCGGCTTTGTCGTGAACCTCGTCTATCCGGACAGCATCAACAGCCTGATGGAGATCGTCTACGTCTTTGTCCCCGTGCTGTTCTGGTGCGTCGCCAACTGGTCGCTGACGACCCTCATGGACGGCGAAGGAAAATTCCGCGACATCTTCGCCTCGACCTGCTTCGCGCTGGCGCCGCTCGTCGTCATTCATTTCCCGTGGATCTGGCTGAGCAACGTCATCTCCTTGCAGGAGGTCCCGTTCTATCGGTTCTCCACGAGCGTGGCGCTGCTCTGGTCGGCGTTCCTGCTGTTCGTCGGAAATATGACCGTGCATCAATATTCGCCGATGAAAACGATCGGCATGATCATCCTGACGCTCGTCGCGATGGGCTTCATGGCGTTCCTCTGTCTGCTGTTCTTCAGCCTGATCCAGCAGATCGTGTCGTTCGTCAGCATCATCTATCAAGAGATCGCGCTTCGCGGCTGAGAGAGAGGAGGGGTGGACATGAGCAAGATCCAAAAAGCGCTGCTTGCCGGCGCGATCGCGGCCGCCCTGCTGGCGGCAGGCTGCTCCGGCGAAGGCGCGGATGCCGGAGCGGGGCAGGAAGCGCCGGCTGTGGAGGCGTTCGCGAAGGGCAAGCCGCTGCAGGCGTCCTTCGCCGACAGCCGGCTGAGCGGGATGAAGGGCGTCGCCGAGAACGGCAGGCTGCGCCTGCTGGCGAACGACGAGACGGGCGAGATCGCCGTCCTCGATCAGGCGTCGGGAGAGATCTGGCGCAGCAATCCGGCCGAGGCGGACGCCGATCCGCTCGCCTCCGGCATCAACAAGGAGCTGCTGTCTTCGCAGCTGCAGCTTGATTTCTACAACAGCTTCGGCCAGATCAGCTCGATCAACTCGTTCACGGACAGCGTCAAGCACAAGCAGCTCCGGATGGAGAAGATCGACGGCGGCGTCAGCGTCACCTACCAGTTCGGCACCGCTCAGAAAACAGCGGAGGACGTGCCGCTGCGGCTGAGCGCCAAGCGGATGGAGGAGCTGAGCGCCAAGCTGGACAATACCGGCAAGCGCGCCCTGAAGATCGCCTATACGGAAAACAAGGAGACGGCGGTGTTCGAGCGGAACGACGACGCCTTGAACGGCCTGCAGCTCACGCGCGCGCTGCAGGCGCTGGAGACGGCCGGCTATACGCCGGAGCTGCTCGAGCAGGACATGGCCGAGCTGGGCTTCACGCAGGAGAAGGCCGCGCCGCGCGTCTTCCAAGCGACGGTGAACTATACGCTGGAGGAGGGCTCGCTGCTCGTGCATGTGCCGGTCGGCGAGATCCGGTTTCCGGCGGCCTATCCGGTGAATACGATTTCCGTGCTGAGCTTTTTCGGAGCGGGGAGCGCCCGGGAGCAGGGCTCGATCTTCGTGCCGGACGGCTCCGGCTCGCTGATCCATTTCAACAACGGAAAGGCCAAATACCCGGCATACCAGCAGATGGTGTACGGCTCGGACCAGACGATGGAGCGGATCGAGGACGACGCCCGCGAGCAGCCGGTCCGCCTGCCGGTATTCGGCCTGATCAAGGAGAAGGGGGCGTTCCTCGGCATCATCGAGGAAGGCGCTGCGGCCGCGGCTGTCAAGGCGGATGTAAGCGGACGGCTGAACAGCTACAACAACGTCTATCCGAGCTTCTATGTGATCAACAAGGGAGAAGTGACGCTCGACGCCAACGGACAGCAGCGCTCGCTGCCGAAATTCCAGGAAGCGCCGATGAAAAGCGACTTCAAGGTGCGGTACGTCTTTTTGAGCGGCGAGGACGCCTCCTATGAAGGCATGGCGCGGTATTACCGCAGCTATCTGCTGGACGGCGGCGCGCTGGCGAAGCCGGCCGAAGCGAAGGCCGAGGACATGCCGTTCTACCTGCAGCTGGTCGGCAGCATCTCCAAGAAGAAGCATCTCCTCGGCATTCCTTATGAGGCGCAGGTGCCGCTGACGACGTTCAAGCAGGCGGAGGACATCGTGGAGCGGCTGCAGGAGCGCCGCATCAGCTCGATCAGGCTGAAGTACGACGGCTGGTTCAACGGCGGTCTCGACCATAAGGTGCCGTCGAGCGTTTCGGTCGACCGGGCCGTCGGCGGAGCCAAGGGACTGGAGAGCTTCGCGGCCTTCGCCAAGGCCAAGGGGATCGAGCTGTATCCGGCCGCCGCGCTGCTTGTCGCCCGCACGACCAAAGGCTTCGATGAGTCGGATGACGCCGCCCGGACGCTGCGCGCGGTGCCGGCCCGCGTCTATCCGCTCGACCTCGCGCTGAATCGGCGCGACCGCACTCAGGAGCCGTCCTACGTCGTCTCGCCTCGGTTCGCGCCGAGCTATGCGGGCACGCTTGCCGACAGCCTGAAGGACAGCGGAGCCGGAGGCGTCGCGCTGACCGATCTGGCCAGCCAGCTGAACAGCGATTACCGCAAGCGGGATCAGATCGACCGCACCGAGTCGGAGCGCTATTCGCTGGATGCGCTGCAGCAATTCCGGGAGCGCGGACTGAGCATGATGGGCGAGGGAGGCAACGTTTACGCGCTGCCGTATTTGACCGACGTGACGCATGCGCCGATGGGCGACAGCAGCTTCAAGCTGGAGGACGAGGAGATTCCGTTCTACCAGATGGTCGTGCGCGGCTCGGTCCGCTACGCCGGCCGGCCGTTCAACCTGTCCTCGTACACGGATGACCGCCTGTATGTGCTGCGCTGCATCGAGTACGGCGCGGGCGTCTCGTTCGAGTGGATCTATGCGCCGAACAGCAGCGTCAAGGACAGTGACTATCACCGGCTGTACGCGGTCAACTACGGCATGTGGCTCGACAAGGCCGCCGCGATGTACGAGGAAGTGAACGAGGCGCTCGGGCCGGCCGGCCAAAGCCCGATCGTCGGCCATGAAAAGCTGGCGGACGGCGTATATCGGACGGAGTACGGCAGCGGCCTGGCCGTCATCGTGAACTACAACGCGCATCCGGTGCAGGCCGAAGGCAGGACGATCGAGGCGCGAAGCTATGCGACAGGGGGCGGACAGGCATGAGGATCGGATGGAGGACGCGTTCCTATGCGCAGCAAAAGGCGATGTGGGGGTTTCTGTTCGTGCTGCCCTGGCTGCTCGGATTCATCTTTTTCTTCCTGCT
Source organism: Paenibacillus sp. B01 (assembly GCF_009649995.1). Taxonomy (NCBI): domain Bacteria; kingdom Bacillati; phylum Bacillota; class Bacilli; order Caryophanales; family Paenibacillaceae; genus Paenibacillus; species Paenibacillus sp. B01. Next base: position 2,880,639 of record NZ_CP045802.1, read on the forward strand.
GCCGTTCCTGACGTCGTTCCGCTACAGCCTCAGCACGATCGAGGCCAACTCCAAGGGCATCATCGTCACCTATGCCGGCTTCGCCAACTATGTCAACGCGCTGACCGTCCATACGAGCTTCAACCGCATCCTGACGGAGTCGATCGTGAACATGGTCGTCAACGTGCCGCTCATCATCATCTTCAGCCTGTTCCTGGCCGTCCTGCTGAACCAGAAGTTCCTCGGCCGGTCGATCGCGCGCTCGATCTTCTTCCTGCCGGTCATCCTGTCGTCCGGCGTCATCATGACGCTGGAGTCGAGCAGCCTCGTGCAGGCGGTCAACGACCAGGCGGCCGGGGCCGGCGGGCTGATGAACTCGTTCGGAGCCTACGAGCTCGCGCGGCTGATGCTGCGCTCGGGCGTCAACGAGACGATTGTCCTTTATTTGACGGAAGCGGTCGGGCGCATCTATGAGATCGTCAGCCAGTCGGGCGTGCAGATCCTGATCTTTCTCGCCGGCATCCAGTCGATCTCGCCGCAGCTGTACGAGGCGTCCAAGATGGAGGGCGCGACGGGCTACGAAGCGTTCTGGAAGATTACGTTTCCGATGGTCAGCCCGCTCATCCTGGTGAACCTGGTCTATACGATCATCGATTCCTTCGCCAGGAACAATATGACCGACCTGATCCGCGAGACCGGCTTCACGACCTTCAACTTCGGCCTGAGCTCGGCGATGGCATGGATCTATTTCGCTTCGATCCTGCTCATTCTGCTGCTCAGCGTCTACATCGTCTCCAAGCGGGTCTTCTATCAAGAGTAGGGGAGTGAGAGCCAAGTGACAACCGCCCGCTTGTTTTCGCTGGAAAGCTGGAAGCGCTGGTCATGGTCCATCGTCCGGCTGACGCTCATCGTCGGCCTGTCGTTCGTCATCCTGTATCCGATCCTTCAAAAGATCTCGACTGCGATCAAGGACAAAAAAGACTTGTATTCGCCGATCGTCGTGTGGATACCCGAAACCTATTCCTGGAACAACTTCAAGCAGGCCATCTCAATCATGGATTACTGGCATACGCTGCTCAACACCTTCTCGCTGTCGCTGCTGACGACGGTGCTGGCCGCAGCCTCGTGCGCGCTGGCCGGCTACGGCTTCGCCCGGCTCAAGTTCAAGGGCAGCGGCCTGCTGTTCGCCGGCGTCATCCTGACGATCATGGTGCCGCCAACGACGATCCTGATTCCGATCTACCTCAATCTGAAGGACTTCACGCTGATGGGCATCGTCCCGCTGCTGACCGGGAAGTCGGTCAATCTGCTCAACACGTATTGGCCGTTCATCCTGACGAGCATCACGGCGAATTCGTTGAAGGCCGGCCTGTACATCTTCATTTTCCGGCAATTTTTCCGAGGCGTGCCCAAGGAGGTCGAGGAAGCGGCCTACATCGACGGCGCGGGCGTCGTGCAGACGTTCCTGCGCATCATGCTGCCGAACGCCGTCCCGTCCATCGTCACCGTCACGCTGTTCTCGTTCGTCTGGCAGTGGAACGACAGCTTCTTCACGACGACCTACCTCACCTCGAGCAAGGTCATGTCGACGCAGCTCTCGTCGCTGCCCTACAACCTGGCCATCTTCCTGCAGGACGGGGATGCTTCGCAGGCGGATCCGTTCTATCTGAGCATGGTCCAGGATACGGGCATCCTGCTGGCGATCCTGCCGCTCATCGTCCTTTATCTGTTCGTGCAGCGCTACTTCGTCGAGAGCATCGAGCGGACCGGCATCGTCGGCTAGCGCGGCGCATCGACGGCTTGTTGAATTCGATTTTCGTGGAGGCATCCTTATGAGCGCAGTCATCTCGAATCCGATTGTGTGGGCCGATGTGCCGGATCCGTGCGTCATCCGCGTCGGCTCCGCCTTTTACATGGTCAGCACGAGCATGCACTCGATGCCCGGCTGTCCGATCCTGAAGTCCGTCAACCTGCGGGACTGGGAGCTGATCGGCTACGTCTACGATACGCTTGAGGACAACGAGGCCCATCGCCTGCAGGACGGCCGGGGCATCTACGGAAAAGGCTCCTGGGCGGCTTGCCTCAGGCAGCATGGCGGCTGGTTCCATGTCTGCTTTTCCAGCAACGACATGGACCGCTTCTACATGTACCGGACGCGCGACATCGAGCGCGGTCCGTGGGAGCGCCATGTCATGCCCGGCCTGCTGCATGATCCGAGCCTGCTGTTCGACGACGGGCGCGTCTATGTCATCCACGGCAACGGCGACATCCGCATCACGGAGCTGACGGCCGATGCGACGGCGCGGCTGCCGGGAGGCGTCGACCGGCTGCTGCTTGCGACGGAGTCCGAGGGCATCGGGCTGCGCTGCGAGGGCTGCCATGCTTTCCAGAGGAACGGCTTCTATTACCTGTTCTTCATCGAATGGCCGCGCACGGGAAATCGCCGGCGCCGCCAGCTCGTCTACCGCTCGGAGCGGCTGCTCGGACCGTACGAGCGGCGCGAGCTGCTGGACGACGATCTCGGCTATCGCAACAACGGCGTCGCCCAAGGCGGCATCGTGGACGACGGCCTTGGCGGCTGGCATGCCGTGCTGTTCCAGGATCATGGCGCGGTCGGCCGCGTTCCGTGCGTCGTGCCGGTGACCTGGGAGGACGACTGGCCGGTCTTCGGCGTCGATGCCAAGGCGCCGCTGTCCTATGCGACGGGGCTGCCCGCATCGGCGCCGCAGCCGCTTGCCGCAAGCGACGAGTTCGACTACGGCTCGGACCGGCTCGGACTTTTCTGGCAATGGAACCATAATCCCGATCCGCGGCTCTGGTCGGTGACCGAGCGGCCGGGCTATTTGCGGCTGCGGACCGGCATGCTCGCCAGCAGCGTCGAATACGCCCGCAATACGCTGACGCAGCGGACCGAAGGACCGGCCTGCAGCGCGAGCGTGCTGCTCGACGCCGCCGGCCTGCTGCCCGGCGATCGGGCGGGACTGGCCGCGCTCTCGTCGCAGTTCGGCCTGATCGGCCTGCGGGCGGAGGCGGACGGGAAACGAAGCGTCGTCATGGCGGTGAAGGGCGAGGACGGAGGGGAGCTTGTGCGGGAGAGCCGTCCTTACGCCAAGGACCGCATTTTTCTGCGGCTTGACTGCCGCTTCGAGGAGGGAGAGGATATCGCGGAATTTTTCTATTCGGAGGATGGAGCGGCATGGGAGCGGCTTGGCCCGCCGCTGGAGATGGCGTATACGCTCCATCATTTCATGGGCTACCGCTTCGGGCTGTTCTGCTATGCGACCGAGCATGCGGGAGGCTTCGCCGACCTGGATTATTTCCGCTATCGCAAGGTCAGCGGGCGGACGGCGGCTGATGGCTGATGCCGGCGCCAGGCCGTTCCTGGTTGAAGTCGCGGACGTAGCCGAGAATTTCCGGCGTGACGGCATTGCGGGTCACCGGCTTGAAGGGGAGGTGAATGGCATGATGCGGCGCGGCCCAAAAAAGTGTAACGGATAGGCATGCATCGGCGTTACCTTGAACGTGCAGGCTTCCCGGACGCTGCCTTCCGGAACATAGACGGCGCCCCAAGGCTTGAATAGGCTGGAAGCCAACCTAAAAGAATGAAATCTGACCCGAAAAATGAAGAAAAGCTGTCTTCGCAAGGGGTATTGAAAGCGCTGCATCGGAGATGCAGCCGATTCAAAAGGGGGATTGTTCATGGTCAACAATTACAATCGCAAGATGATGCTGTCTGCGAGCTGCCTGCTGCTCGCGCTCATGTCCGCCTGCAGCAGCGGCTCGGGCAATGGAAACGGCGGCCAGGCAGGCGGAGCCACGAATGCGCCGGCTGCGAGTCCGGCGCCAAGCGGGCCGGCGGAAAATGCCGCGGCCGAGGAGCCGTCCGGCACGGCCGAGATGGACTTCGACATGGGCGGCCGCACGATCAAATGGGCGTCGTGGTACGACGAGTCGATCAAGGAAGACAATCCGGACAATATCGAGCGCAAGAAGAAGCTCGACGAGCTGATGGCCAAGCACAATTTCAAGATCGAATATGTGACGGTCGATTACGGCGAATATTCGAATAAAGTGACGGCGTCGCTGCTCGCCGGCGAGCCGATCGGCGACATCGTCCGCGTGGCCAGGCCTTGGATGATTCCGACGCTGGTGCAGCAGGAGCTGTTCACGCCGGTCGACGAGTACACGAAAAATGAAAGCGTGTTCCTCCCGCAATACACGAATGTGTATTCGAGCTTCGAGGGCAGAGGCTACGGCTTCCGGGCGGGAGGCGCGGGCGCCGCCGGAGGCATCTTCTACAACCGCACGCTCATGAACAAGCTCGGCCTCAAGCCGCTGCAAGAATACGTTGACGAGGACAACTGGAACTGGGACACGTTCATCGACGTCGCCAAGCAAGGCAACAAGGACACGAACAATGACGGAAAGCTGGATACATGGGGGCTGGCCAGCGCCTCGATGGTCATTCAGGCGCTGGCGGCGAACGAGGCGAACCTGGTCATCGACGACAAGCAGAACCTCGAGGATCCGAAATCGAAGGAAACCTTCGACTTCATCTCGAAGCTTGTGACGGAGAAGGTCCCGCGTCCGACCGAGGGCGGGGACTGGACCGAGCCGGGTCAGTTTTTCCGCCAGGGCAATACGCTGATGGTCGCCGGCGCCGACTATGAGATGGACGGCTTCAAGAAGGACATGACGGACGACATCGGCTTCCTGCCGTTCCCGAAAGGGCCGAGCGCGACCGCGTACCATTCGCATCTGACGATTCCGAACTACTTGACGATCCCGAGCGGAGTCGAGCATCCCGAGCAGCTGGTCTACCTCTATGAAAAGATGAACGACATCGACTCCGTCTACGACTATCCGAAGCAATCCTCGCTCGAAACCTGGTTCAGCAGCGAGGACGACATCAACAACGCGAAGATCGCCGGCGAAAGCATCAATGTCGTCGACGGCAAGGACGGTTATCCGAGCATGCCGTACTACGAGTTCGTCGACGAGCTGATGCAGGGCGTATCCGTATCGACGGCGATCGAGAAGTACAAGGAGCCGTTCCAGGCCGCCATCAACGAGGTTTGGAAAAAGTAGACTGGGGGCGATGAACATCGCAAGGATGACGTTGACCGGATTCGCCGATGAGATCTCATCGGATCTGGAGGAGCAGCTGGACGTGCTGGAGTCGGAATCGATCCGCTATCTCGAGCTGCGCGGGGTTCTGGGCAAAAACGTGCTGGATCTGACGGACGAGGAAGCGGAGCGAGTGAAGAAGCGGCTGCAGCAGCGACGGTTCGGCGTGTCCTCGATCGGCTCCCCGCTCGGCAAGATCGGCATCGGGGAGGCGTTCGAGCCGCATGTTCAGCGGGCTCGGCGCGCGGTCGAGCTGGCGCGGTTTTTCGAGGCTCCGTTCGTCCGCATCTTTTCCTTCTATATTCCGAAGGGAGAGCATGAGCAGCATCGCGAGGAGGCGCTGCGCCGGATGAAGCGGCTGGCCGAGCTGGCCGAGTCGGCCGGCGTCGTGATGGTGCATGAAAATGAAAGCCATATTTACGGCGACACCGCGGAGCGCTGCCTCGAGCTGCTGGAGAGCGCCGCTTCGGACCGCCTGCGGGCCGCGTTCGATCCGGCGAACTTCGTGCAATGCGGCGTCAGGCCGATGGACGACGCCTACCCGCTGCTGAGCGGTTATATCGCTTATGTGCATGTCAAAGACGCCGTGATGGGCAGCGGGCAGGTGACGCCCGTCGGCGAAGGCGACGGCCAGTGGAGCGAGCTGCTCGCCCATCTGCGAGGGCAAGGCTATGCCGGCTTCCTCTCGCTCGAGCCTCATCTGCCGGCCCGAGGAGAGTGGGAAGGAAAGAGCGGAGCGGAGCGGTTCGTCATCGCCAGCCGCGCGCTCAAAAAGGAGCTGGAGGCCCATGGAATCGACTGGTCGTAGGCGGATGGAAGCGAGCGGCGGGGAGCGGCCGGACGGGCAGCGGCCGGGTGTGCCGGACGGGCTGACGCAGCCGCTGCCGGCGGACCGGCAGGGCTCGATCCAGGAAATTGATTATGAAGCGCGCCATTACATCAATGCGGCCCGCCAGCTCGTCTCCTCCAGATTCGTCGATCCTGCGGAAGCCGGCAGGGAGGTCGTGCGCGGAGAGCCGATCCGCAAGCGCTGCAGCCTCTATTTGCCCGCGGGTTATGAAGCAGCGCCTGCGGACGCCCGCTGCGACGTCCTCTATTTGCTGCATGGCGTAGGCGGCGACCACCGCGAGTGGCTGGACGGCAGCGGCCAAGCAGGCGGGCGTCCGCTGCTCGCCGCGATTCTCGACCGTCTGATCGCGGCAGGAGACATCCCGCCGACGATTGTCGTCTTTCCGAACGGACGCAGCGCGGTCGATTGGACGGACCGCTCCTTCAACACGGAGGGGACCAACATGCTCGGCTTTTATTATTTCGACTATGAGCTTCGGCATGACCTGATCCCCTTCATCGACGCCCGCTACCGGACCAAAGCCGCGGCGGCAAGCGGCGTGCCGGGCGGTGACGGGCAGGGCGGACGGAGCCATCGCGCGCTGGCCGGCCTGTCCATGGGCGGGATGCAGGCGCTCAATCTCGGGCTCGGCGGCTTCCGCCACGATTCGGCCGTATTCGCAGGCGGCGCGAGCCGCTACGGCAACGGACTCGTGCCGACCGTGCCGGCTCCGGGCATGACCGACCTGTTCTCGGCTGTCGGCGCGTTTTCCAATGCGCCTACGTCAAGCGGCGGGCAGAGGCTCGGGGCGAGCATCCGCGCCGCAGGGTTCGCGGTCCGCCAGCTTATGCTCGTATGCGGCGACGAGGACCTGCTCGTCCAGTCGAGCTTCGAGGAGGCGCTCGACGGGCTGAAGGAAGCGGCGGGCGAGCGGCTAGGCTCGCTGCTGCGCGAGATCGTGCCGGGCGGCAAGCATGACTTCGGCGTCTGGACGTATGCGGCGTACCGGTTTCTGCTCGCCGCTTTTGGAACATCCGGCTCGACCGGAAATTGAAGCTTCCGAGCAGCGCCGCTTTCTACGGAGAGCGACGCTGCTTTTTTTGCCGTCCGCTCGCGTACGCAGCGGCGATCCGGTGTCGCGGCATATCCGAACGGCCGGTGGAAAATGCTGGGCATGCAGGAGAGAAGCGGCGGTATGTCCAAAACCTTTTTCGGCTCTCTTTCTATGAATTATGGTACAATCGGCCTATTGTCTTTTGAACCTCATTCATATTAAGGAGAGATGTCACGTGAACATGCCAGAAGGCGCCGCGATTGTTACTCCTTCGGATATCCGCCATATCAGAACCTTTATCGACGATAAATATCCGGGGAAGCCCCAGAACGAAAAAAGCGAGCTGGTCGCGGAAGCGATCCGCCGCGTCATCTTCCATCAGCTGCCCGACTTCGCAGAGGGCATCAAAAAAGAGCTGGCTTCTCGGCTCGTGCGCCGCAAGCTCATCCAGAAAGGCTTCGTCCGCCGCGACGATGTCGTCGAAGCCTGTCTGGAGCTCGACATCCGCGACCAGCGAATCGTCCGGCCGCTGCGCGAATGGATCGAGCGCAAGCTGGACGTCACGGTCGAGGACCGGGAGCTGCAGCGCGTGCTGCGTCTGGTCAAGCCTGCGCGCTCGGAGCGCGGGAGCGAGGCGCTGCTGGGCCGCATCGCCAAGGAGCTGGACGCCTCCTCGCCGGGTGCGTCCGAACCGATGGAGGAGCAGCGGGCCGGGTCGTCCTGGCTCGCCGGAATGCCGAGCATGCGCATCTTGACGGCTGCCATTGGATGCGTCATGATCATGGGAGGCATGCTCGTGTACGTCGTGTCGCTGCTCCATGACCGTTCCGAAACGGCGGGCATGGCGGTCGTTTCGGCGGCTGCACTGGAGCAGCCGGAGGCGGCTTCCCAGGCGGCGCAGCCGAAGCATGCGGCGGCCGAGCCCGCCGCGGCGCCGGCAGCCGAGCCGAGCCCGAGGATGGACAACGATCTTCCGCAATCGCTGCAATATGCCGATATCGACGAGGCCGCGCTGCAGCGCTTTTTGGAGAGCCGCTCCTCGATGCTGGCCGGATCGCGCTACATGGACGCGATTCTCGACGCGGCGCGCCATTACAATATTCATCCCTTGCTGCTGTTCGCCATAACGGGACAGGAACAGAGCTTCGTGCCCGACGACCATAAGCGGGCCAAGCAGATGGCCAACAATCCGTTCAATGTGCATTACAGCTGGCAGAACTTCAATACGACGATCGAGGAATCGTCCATGATCGCAGCCAAAACGGTCGTCAACCTCAGCAAAAACCGTCCCGAGGACCGCGACGCGATCGTCTGGATCAACCGCAAGTATGCGGAGGACAAAAACTGGTCCAAGGGCGTCCAGAGCATCCTGGACATGCTGGAGGAGATCGCGGCCTGACGGATGGCCCGCGGCCGGGCTGGCGCATGGAGCCTCTTTCGCCGACGGAGAGGAGCCGGTGCAGCTGAAGACGCTGATCATCGCCGAAAAACCCGATATGGGCCGCAACATCGCGGCCGTCATGGAGCCCAAGGCGCAGAACCGCCGCACTCATCTCGAGGGCGAGCGGTTCGTCGTCACTTGGGCTATCGGTCATCTCGTCGGTCTCGCCGAGCCCGACGACTACGACCCGCGCTACAAAAAATGGAAGGATAGCGACCTGCCGATCATTCCGGACGTGTTCAAGCTGTCCCCGAACCCGCGGACGAAGGACCAGCTCAAGGTGATCGGCGAGCTCGCGCGCAAATGCGGCCGGATCGTCAATGCTTGCGATGCCGGGCGGGAAGGCCAGCTGATCTTCCATTTCATCCGCCGCCATCTCAAGCTGACGCAACCGGTCGACCGGCTCTGGATCTCCGATCTGACGCCGGAGACGATCCGCCGCGGCTTCGAGCAGCTCGCGAGCGACGACAAATATGCGCCGCTGACGCGGGCCGCCCAGGCGCGCAGCGAGGCGGACTGGCTGATCGGGATGAACGCCTCGCGCGCGTTCACGATCCGCCATCGCGCGCTGCTGACCGTAGGCCGGGTGCAGACGCCCGTGCTCGCGCTGCTGTATGACCGCCACCGGGAGATCGAGGCGTTCCGTCCGGAGACGTACTACCGGATCGAGGCGTCGTTCGAGCAGCCGGGGGCCAAGTACAAAGGAATCTGGCAGGGGGATCGCCTGACGGACGGAGCCAAGGCCGCCGCGATCGCGGACAAGGTCAAGGGCAAGACCGGAACGATCGCCAGCTACGAGAAGGCGGAGTCCAAGGAGTATCCGTTCCGCCTGCATGACCTGACGCTGCTGCAGCGGGAGGCGAACGGCCGCTACGGCTTCCCCGCCAAAAAGACGCTCGACGTGGCGCAGGCGCTGTACGAGAAGCATAAAGTCATCACCTATCCGCGGACGAGTTCCAACTATTTGACGGAAGAGACGATCCCCGTCATGGCCAAGGCGCTCGACATGCTGCGAGGAACCGAATACGGCGAGCTTGCCGCCGGAGCGGACCGCGGGAAGGTACATAAAGGGAACAAGGCCGTCTGCAACCCGGCCAAGGTCGAGGATCATCATGCCATCCTGCCGACGCCCAAGCGTCCCGGCTCGCTGAGCGCGGACGAGAAGAAGATTTACGATCTTATCGTGCGCCGGTTCTTGTCCCATTATTACGGACCTGCCGTCTACCGCAACCATACGGTCATGACCGTCGTGGAGGAGGAGACGTTCCGGACGCGGGTCAAGCAGCTGCTCGACCCGGGCTGGAAGGTGACCCAAGCCGAGGCGGAGCCGGGCGACAAGAAAAAAAGCCGCTCCAAAGGAGCGGCCGAGGACGAAGCGGACGAGGAGACGCTCACGGACGGCGAGTTCGCCGTCGATCCCGAGGCGCCATCGCGCTGCAAGTCCGCCAAGGCGGAGGAGAAGGCGACGCAGCCGCCCAAGCCCTACACGGAGGGCACGCTGCTCAAGGCGATGGAGAGCGCCGGCAAGGCGATGGAGGACGAGGAGCTGCGGGAGACGATGAAGGACAGCGGCCTCGGCACGCCGGCGACGCGCGCCGCTACGATCGAGCGGCTCAAGCAGGTCGGCTACATCCGGACGGCAGGCAAGAAGCTGGAGATCGAGCCGAAGGGCGCCTCCGCGATCGAGCTCATCCGCGGAGCGGGAGTCGAGCTGCTCGCCTCGCCGGTCATGACCGGACAGTGGGAGCGGAGGCTCGTGCAGATCGCGCGCGGAGAAGCCTCGGACGAGGCGTTCATGGACAAAGTCAAGCTGTTCGCCCGCTCCATCGTCGACAAGGTGCGGCAGCAGCCGCCCGCCCCGGCGGGCACCTTCCAAGAGCCCGAGCGCAAAGGCGGACGCAAAGGCGCTGCCCGAGCGGCCGGCGGCCGCTCGCAGCCGGCTTCGGCGGCGGCAGGTCCGTCCGGCCGCAGGTCCGGAGCCGGCTCAAGCTCGCCGGCCGCCCCAGCCAAGCGGGAGGGGACGAGAGCCGGCGCCGCTCCGGCCAAGCGATCGGGGGCGAGCGCCGGCGCCGGTCCCGCTGCCGCAGCGGCGGGCAAGCAGCGGCCGGGCGGGCAGCAGCGGCCGGGGACGAGCGCCCTGCGCGCCTCGCCGGCGAGCGCCGGACAGCCTTCCGCCTCCGATGTCTTGTCGGGCGTGCGGGAGCGACAGGCGTTTGGCGCCTGCCCTCTTTGCGGCGGAGCCGTCATCGAAGGCAGCCGCGGCTACGGCTGCTCGCGCTTCCGCGAAGGCTGCCGCTTCGTCGTCTGGAAGGAGCAGCACGGCAAGAAGCTGAGCGTGACGATGCTAGGCGCGCTGCTCGCCAAAGGCAAAACGGGCGTGCTGGCGTTCAACGGCGAGGACGGACAAAGCCGCAAGGGCCGTCTCGAGCTGGCGCCTCCCTACACCGGAGAGACGAGGCTTTCCCTGGAGCGCTCCTGAGCTTCCGACACGAGCCACACATCCTTGAAATCCATCCATCCAAGCTTGTTGATGTCGATGCCGCGGACGGAAGGATGCACGTACGTGTTCATCGCCCGGTGGATGAGGGGCAGGATCTGATGCTCGTTCAGCAAGCGCTGCTCGATTTGCCGAAGCAGCGCTTTTCGCTGTTCCGGCAGCTCGGCGGAGAACAGATGATCGAGGTTGCGCCTGACCCAGTGCAGCAGCGATTCATCCATATGCTGGCGCATGTAGCTGGAGTCCTGCAGGTAGTTTTCCAGCTCGCACACCTCGTCCTCGGCGATAACGAGATTTTGCAGGATGCAATCGGCCTCCATGACGAGCTCGGGAGGGTAGATCGACGAATGGGACTCGAAGCGCAGCTCGAGCGGAATGCCGATTTCGGCCAGGCGCTCCTGCAGCCAGTACGCTTCGCTCCGGTAGGCGGGGCTGGTGAGCAGGACGATCGGGCTCCCGTCGTAGCCATGCTCCTCCAGGAGGCGTCTCGCCGTCTCCGGCTCGTATCGTTCCAGGATCGGAAAATCGGGCATCGCCGGCATGTAGCTGTGGGCTGGCCGGCAGGCGTCCCCGACCGCGCGGCTGAGTCCCCAGCGGTCGACGGCCAGCTCGACCGCCTGCCGGAAGACGACGGAGCGCTGCGGACCGGACTTCCTCCGGTTCCACGAGATCAGGCTGCACCCTTTGTTGAGCGTGCGGATCTGGCCCCATTTCTGCTCGGGCCGGACGGTCAGGCGGCTGTCGCTCGCCATGATCTGGCCCCATTTTTGCCGCGTCTCGGTCGGGATGTCCTCCGGCATGACGGCGATCTGCACTTCGTCGAGATAAGCGCGTCCTTGGAAATAATGCTCATGCACCGACAGGTCGATCCGCTCCGGCGTCCAGCGGGCAAGCCGGAACGGCCCGGTGCCGGAAGGCAGCTGCCAGAAGCGCTCCGGATCCTCCCGCACGAGATCGGCCGGCAGAATGGAGGCGACCGCGGAGCAGAGCAGCCGCGGCAGCAGCCGGTTCGGCTGGCGCAGCGACAGCCGGACCGTCCGGTTGTCGAGCGGCACGGCGGCGATCATCGTCTCCAGCAGGAACCGGTTCGGCTGGCCGTCCGCCAGCCGGTTGAGCGTGAAGCATACATCCTCGGAGGTCATCTCCGTGCCGTGGTGGAAACGGATCCCTTTGCGCAGATGGAACACCCAGACGCGCGCATCGTCGCTGCATTCCCAGTGATGGGCGAGGGAGGGGAGCAGCTTGCCCTCGCGCGCGTCGAAGTTGAGCAGGCGGTCGAAAATCTGATGGATCAGATGGGAGTCGAACGAAAAGAACATCCGGGCGGGATCGAGCGACACGGGGGGCCGATAGACCGGCAGCCGGAAGATGTCCCGCTGGTCCAAGAGGCCCTCGGCGATCCGGTCGGAGCCGAAGTGGCCGTTCAGGAAGTCGACGAAGCGGTCTCGGGCCGCGGTCCGGTCGCCATGATGCTTCATCAGTCTGAACGCCTTCTGATAATCGCCGTTGCCGGCCATCTGCTTGGCCGTATCGAGCAGGAACTGCTCGCGGCTCATGAGGAACTCGATGCGCGAGCGGACGCCGCGGCCGCGGCCGGCATGCCAGCGCAGCCAGTTCTCCTCCTCCAGCTTGCGGATGATCAGCTTGACGTTGCGCTCGGTGCAGTGGAACAGCTCGGCCAGCTCCTCGAGCGACACCTCGACGATCGTATCGGGGTCCATGACGCGGTAATGGTCGAGCAGCAGCAAATACCTCTCGGCGCTAAGCATGACAGTTCCTTTCTCCTTTTTTTGGCTCATCGCATCCGGGACAAGCGATGCGGGCCAAGGGCAGCGTTTTCTTTCCTGAAAAAGAGGAAGCATTCGGATTTAATTGTACACTTTTTGTTCCTGTTATGTCATGAGATACTTGGTTCAGGGCAAAAAGAAGAACAAAGAACGAATCCAATCCAGCCCGCGAGGAGAAATGAACCGATGTACGAAACGATTTACCGACATGAGATGGAGATCCAGCGCCATCATCGAAGCTCCGCCACCCACAGAAGGCTGTTTAACGCCGTGAACGAGCTGACGCCGAAAGCGAACAATTCCGATTATAGAGGCCGTATGAGCCGTCAGATCTGGAAGCCGCTGCACGCGATGATCGTCTTCACGGGCTTGCGCAAATGAGCCGCGGCGCCGCAGTCAAAAAAGGACAAAAGCGAAGGGCATGAGAAGGACCGGAAATCCGGAACCTCTCATGCCCTTCGCTTTTTGGTTCAGGCCGTTAGGAAATTCGGCCGCGGTACGAGGCGATGCCCTGCGGAACATCCCGCAGATGCTTCAGCTGCAGGAACGCCCCTTGGGGCTCGACATCGATCGTCACGATATTGTACTCCCACTCGGTGAACGGCTCCACGTGGATCGCATGGATGCCGGTCGAAAGCGCCGGCACGACGTCGGTGCGGATGGAATTGCCGACCATCCACGTCTGGGAGCGGTCGAATCCGCCCGAGCGGAGGATGTCCTCCAGCGCGGCGGTATTTTTGTGCTGGCGGATATAGATCCGATCTCCGAAATACCGCTGCAGGCCGAGCCGATCGACCTTGCGCTGCTGGATCAGCGGCTCGCCGCCCGTATACAGATGCAGCCGATGGCCGGCCTCGGCCAGCTCCTCGAGCGTGCTCTCCATATCGGGGTAGGGCTCCGCCTCTTGCTCGTAGACGCTCTGTCCCATGCTCCACAGCAGGTCGATCTCATCGGAGCCTTCCTCGCGTCCGGTAAGTCGGGACAAGTCGATGTAGGTGTCCAGGAAGGATTGCGGGAAATGGTCGCTCTTGAAGCCGATCGCATGGACGCCGGCGATGTCGATCTCCTGCTGCTTGCGGCGGATGACAGCCTCCGTCAGCTCGGGATAGGCGTGAAACCAGGTCAGCATGGCGTCGACGAACTGGTCGATGACCAGATTGAAATATTTGTTGCAGTGGATGAGCGTGTCATCCAGATCGAACAGGATGGTCTGCGGCGTAGGCTTGGCCATAAGCGGTCGTTGTCCCTTCTGGTCTGACTGGAGCAGTCAAGCTTTTGACTCCAATCTACTGCACCGGGGAACATCCGTCAAACGGTCGCGTCGGCGCCGCAGCCGATCTATGCGTATCGCTGCGTCTTGGCGGCGAGATTCTTCTTGATGAAGGCGATGCGCTGCCGGACATAGAAATCGCGGCTCTCGCCCTTGAGCTCCGAAGGAGTCACGGAGGAACGGGAGCCGTTGTCGATAATCGTCAGCCGGCCGTCATCGTAGAATTTGAAGGTCAGATCGCGGAAGGGGCGGTGGCGTTCGACAAATCGAAGGTGGTTGCAATTCATCTCGATCACGCTCCAGATCAAGGAATGGAGGAACGTTTGTTCCTGTTTTGATTATAGCAAACATTTGTTCGCGTGGAAAGTGTTTTTTCAATCCCGTACACTGGTGGAATAAGGATGACAACGATTGCAGGCCGGCAGCGAATTCATGCCGGACCGCCAGAAGGAGTGCAGCAGCGCCATGATCCATATCGCCCATCTCAAGAAACAGTTGCCCGCCGGCCCGACCGTGCTCGACGACATCAGCTTCCGGGCGGACGACGGGGAATTCATCGCCATCAAGGGAGCGAGCGGCAGCGGGAAGTCGATGCTGCTCAAATGCCTCGCGCTTCACGAAAGCTGGACCTCCGGAACGTACAAGCTGGACGGCAAGGAAGTGCCGACGACCTGGTCGGGCCGCTATCGGATCCGCCGCCAGGTCGCGCTGATCGAGGAGAAGCCGTCGCTTCATCCCGGCCGCACCGCGCTCAAGAACGTGCTCGTCGGCTCGGCGGCGCAGGCATCCGTCTTCCGGCGGCTGACCGGCATGGTCCGCAGCGACGACTACATGGGCGCGATGGACACGATCGAGAAGCTCGGCCTGCTCGACAAAGCCCACAGCAAGGCGGACAAGCTGAGCGGCGGCGAGCGGCAGCGCGTCGCCATCGCCCGAGCGCTCGTCCACGGCGCCAAGGTGCTGCTCGCGGACGAGCCGGTGTCCGGACTCGACCCTCACGCGGCGGAGAAGGTGCTCGGCGATCTCAAGCGGCTGTGCAAGGAGCAGGGGCTGATCGTGATCGCCGTGCTCCATCAGGGCGACTGGGCCGAGCGCTACGCCGACCGCATCATCGGGCTGAACAGCGGCAAAGTCGCGCTGCAGGTGAACGGCCGCAGGCTGACCGAGCGCGAAAAGAACTTGCTTTGACCAAGCGGCATGATTTTCCGCCCTCCCTTCATACAATCGGAATGATCGATTCTATGGATATGGCAGGTGGAGAATCATGCCGTTCGTGCAACCGGCTTCCGTACACACGAGCCGCGTCGTCAGGCCCAAGACCGAGCTGCTGCTGCCGGTCGTCTCGATCGCAGGCGAGGAGGAGGCGACAGCCGCGATCAACGGCTCGATCCGCTCGGCGGCGCGGATGCTGATGGAGGAGCAGGGCTCGCTGGACGATCCCCGCTCCGAGATGCTCGGCTTTTACGAGCTCAAGAACAACCAGAAGGGCGTGCTCAGCCTCTCGCTCTTCAACTACGCCTATACCGGCGGAGCGCACGGCCTGACGCTGCAGCGCTCGCTCACCTTCCTGAACGACGAAGGCAAGCCGATTCCGCTGTCCGGGCTGTTCAAGCCGGGCTCCGACTACCGCAAGCGGCTGTCGGAGCTGGTGGCGCTCCAGATCAAGCAGCGGGACATCCAGACGCTGCAGCCGTTCGAGGGCATCCGGCCCGACCAGGATTACTACATCGCCGACCGCGCGCTCGTCATCTGGTTCAGCGTGTACGAGATCACCCCTTACGTGTTCGGTTTTCCTTATTTTCCGATTTCCGTCTACGACCTGACCGACCTGATCCGCGAGGACGGTCCGCTCGGCGTCATGGACGTCAACGATTAAGGGAGCGAAGGGGGACGAGGGCATGTGGATCTGGATCGGATTCGGCATGTACGGGGCGGCGGCGCTGGCATGGCTTGCCGTGTTCGCGGCGGCGGAGCGGCGGCGCCAGCTCGGCGGATACCAGTCGCTGACGAAGTACGCGGCCTACATCCAGTTCATGCAGGACAAGAGCGAGCTGAACCGATACGGATATGCGCAGCGGCTGAAAAGGGCGTTCGGGCCGTTCGCCGCGTTCGCGCTGCCGTTCAACGCGATGGCGCTGCTCGGCGGCGGAGCGCTGTTCCTGCATGTCGCCGGACCGGAGGCGGCCGGCGGGCTTATCCTGTGGGCCTGGCCGCTGCTCGGCCTGGGAGCGCTGGCCGTGCATGCGGTGTCGGCGGAGCTGATGTCTGCCGTCCCGACGGCCAAAGGAACGTCCCACGCGGCCGAATGGCTGGCCGGGAAGGCGGCCGGCAGAGCGAGCGGCTTGCTGCGGCTCGGCGGCCAGTGGGCGCTCGCGGCCTGGATGAGCCTGGAGGCGGCCCGCTGGCTCGGCCAGTCCTGGCAGGGCTGGCTCGGCGGATCAGCCGCCGCGGTCGCGGCAGTCGCGCTGGCGGTCGCGCTGGCGCTGCAAGGACTCGTTTGCCTGGCCGGCAACGGCTGCTTCGGCTTCGTGCAGCGGGCGGTCGCCGCCGTCCAGATCGGCTGCTGCCTGCTGCTGCTGGCGCTGCTCGCCGGGGCGCTGTGGCCGAACTACTCGCTGCCGTCGATCTTGCCGCCGCTCGGTCAAGGCGCGGGGACGGGCGCCGTTCCGCTGAACGCCGACTGGGCGCTCGGCGCGCTGCTGCTGTGGAGGCTGTTCCTGTCCGGCGGAGCGGCGGAAGCCGCGGCCGAGGAGACGGTGGAGCCGCGGATGCGTCTGCCCTGGGGACAGTTCCAGTCGGCGGCTTATCTATACACGGGCGGCTACGTGCTGCTGGCGCTGGCCGCCATGTACGCCGCGTCCCGGCCGCTCGGCGGCGCAGCCGGCGCGTGGCTCCACCCCGTCAGCTCGGCCATCGCGAGCTCGCCGGGCGCGGTGCTGGCGCTTGACGCGCTGGTCGCGGTCAGCCTGCTGGGCGGCTCGCTCTCGCTGCTGTTCGCCTCGACGAGGCTTGCCGGCGCGCTCGCCCGCGACAGCAGCCATCCCGCCCTGGCCCGGCTCGCGCGGGTTGCCGTCAAGCGGCGCACCTACGACGGAGCCGCCATGCTGGCCGTCCTGGCGGCAGCGGCGCTTGCCGCAGGCTCGGCGCTGCTGCCGGCTTCCGGCGGCGCGCAGACGGCCTTCCTGCTCGCGCTCGGCGTCATGCTGCATCATGGAGCGCTGCTGCTTCCGCTCTCCGGCCTGCTGCGGCTGCGTCGGGGGCAGGAGCATCCGGCGCTGGCTCCGCTCTGGTCGCCCGGGCCAGCGCGCGGGCTGCTGCGCTGGACAGCGGCCGCCGTCCTGGCCGTTGTCGCGGCGGCCGCGGCCGCCATCAGCCCGGCCGCCCTGGCCGCGGCGCTGGTCTGGCTCGCGGCGGCGCTGCTCGCTTCACGGCCGCTTGCCGCCGCAGGAGCGGCGGACAGCCGCAGCCTGCCGAGCCGCCAGGAGCTGCTGCAGCTGGAGCGCTCCCATCCCCAATAGGCTCGGGAAATGTTGGGCCTGACTATTTCCCGGGGAAGCGCAGAATGCAACACGATTAAAAAAGTTTCGACACGCCCTGTCGCAAAGACGGCTTTCGGTGTCGAGAAGAGGGGGCGGGTTGCCGGAGGGCGCCCGCTTCTTTTATAATGGGCCGGAAAGGGAGGCGGAAGCAGGTGGAGCATAAGGATCGCAGGATCGTTTCGGTCAATGTCGGCTTGCCGGCGGCTGTCCGCCACGGCAGCCAGACGGTCATGACCGGCATCTTTAAATATCCGAGCGAAGACGCGGTACGTCTCGGAAGGACCGGGCCGGATGGGGACGGACAAGCCGACCTCAAGCATCACGGCGGGCCGGACAAGGCAGTCTGCGCCTATTCCGGACATCATTACCCGGAGTGGGAGCAGCGGCTGGAGCGGCAGCTCGGCTGGGGAGCTTTCGGCGAGAACCTGACGCTGAGCGGGATGGACGAGGAAGCGGTCGTCATCGGCGACCGCTATCGCTGCGGACAGGCGCTGCTGGAGGTCAGCCAGCCTCGTCAGCCTTGCTTCAAGCTCGGGCTGAGGCATGAGGAGCCGCAGCTGACGCTATGGGTCCAGCAGAGCGGGCGGACCGGCTATTATTTCCGCGTCGTCGAAGAAGGAGAGGCCGCAGCCGGCATGGAGCTGTCGCTGGAGCATCGCCCCGCGCACGGCATGACCGTCGCCGAGGCGAACCGCATCTACTACACGGCCAAGAAGGACGCGCAGGCGATCCGCGAGCTGCTGGCCGTGCCGGAGCTGGCCGACAGCTGGCGGACGGTCTTGTCCGCTCGGCTCGAATCGCTTTGACGAAGCCGGGTTCAGATGGCCCTTTTGGATAAGGGCCATTTTACGGAGGCGTTACTTTTGTAAGCCGAATTATGTAAACCATTAATCCTCTTAACTAAAAGACGGCCGGAACCGAAAAAGACCGGCCGCGAGCGCGGACCGGTCCAGAATTGGCTTCGATCATGCTCTTGCGAGCAGATGATCGGCGATCTTGACGCCGTGGAAGCGTCCCGTCTCGATGAAGATCTCGTTCGCTTCATGCCGCGAGGCGACGACGCCGGCCAGGTAGACGCCCGGCACGTTCGTCTGCATCGTGTCGGAGTCGAAGTATGGATAGCCCTCCGGCTCGATCGCCACGCCGATGGAGCGGAGGAAGTCGCGATCCGGATGGAAGCCGGTCAGCGCGAGCACGAAATCGTTCGGCAGCTCGGCCTGCTCGCCGTCCTCGCTCTGCACGACGATGCTCGCGGGCGCGATCTCGACGACGCGGGAGTGGAACAGCATGCGGATTCGCTCTTTGCGGACGAGGCTCTCGAACACGGGCAGCACCCACGGCTTGATCGATGGGGAATAAGCCGGCTTGCGGTAGACGACCGTCACCTTGGCCCCGGCCCGCTCAAGCTCCAGCGCGGCGTCGATGGCCGAGTTGCTGCCGCCGATGATCGCGACGTCCATGCCGGTATACGGATGGGCTTCGCGGAAAAAGTGGCTGACCTTGGGCAAGTCCTCGCCGGGAATGCCGATCCGGTTCGGATGATCGAAGTAGCCGGTGGCGACAACGACCGCCGCGCAGCGGTAGGCCCGCTCCTCGCCATGCCTCGTCCGCGTGCTCAGCGCGAAGCCGTCCGGCTGCGGCACGACGGACTCGACCTTCTCGTAGGCGTGGACGCGGATGCCGCCGCGCAGCGCGACGGTGCGGTAGTAGTTGAGCGCCTCCAGCCGCGTCGGCTTCTCCTGCGCGGTCGTGAACGGCACGCCGCCGATCTCCAGCAGCTCCGGGGAGCTGAAGAAGCTCAGGTAGGTCGGGTACTGGGAAATGGAGTGGACGAGATTCTCTTTTTCGATGATGAGCGCGTCGATGCCGCGGGCGCGCAGCTCGAGAGCCGCGGCCAGGCCGCATGGTCCGGCGCCGATGATGATGACTTGTTCCTGCTGCAACGTACCTTCAACCTCCGTTCGGACGCCTTGCCGGCGCCTGATGTACTAGCTATTGTACCTTCGCCTGATTTTGGAGGCAACCGCAGGCTTTCTCTATGGCGCAGAGGGGATTTCATGTATAATGGATTCACTAACACGGTTATGTGGCTTATAGAGGGGGATCTGGAATGCAGCGGAGATTTGTGATTGAAGCGGTCATGGTGGCGACTTATGGACAGCTGCTCGTTCCGAGCCTGCCGGTTGACTTCGTGCTGCCTTACTCCACGGTTCTGGAGCTATACGAGATGAAGGACAGCCCGGAGCCCGTCATGGACGATCCGACCGAGGACGCTTTCGTGCGGGGCAAGATCGGCGAGCTGATCCTATTTTTCGAGGATTCGCTCAACCGCAAGAAGATCGAGCGCGCTTTGACGGTGCCGTGGAGGGAGAGCTCTCCGCTCATCCTGAACGACCGCATCCAGTTTACGGTCGTGAACGCGGTGGACAATGCGCATTATGGAGAATATTTCGATCCGGTGGAGACGGAGCTGCTGCTGACGGCCTCCAAGTTCGATATTCCGATCCTGTCGGATCAATACGAGTTCCAGGATCGGCTGATCGAGGCGGAGGTGCCGGTGCAGGTATTCGACATCGAGGACTTCGACTACGCGGTCGAAGAAGGCGCGCAGCCTCAGCTGTTCGACCACTAAGAGCTGAGGCTTTGGCGCAGCCGCTCGACCGCTAGGAGACGCGGCTTTAGCGGAGCTGTTCGACCGCTAGGCTGCGGCTTCGCCGGGAATCCGGCGGGACCGGGAGGCTAGCCTTCCCGGTCCCGTTCGCGGTCGATCGCTTCCTGCATCGTCTTGTCCGTCAGATGGGCATAGATCTGGGTCGTGTCCGGCGAGGCGTGGCCGAGCTGCTCCTGCGTCTTGTACAGGTCGTTGCGCAAATAATAATCCGTCGCGAACGAATGCCGCAGCTTGTGCACGGACAGATACGGCTTGCCGAACCGCTTGGCGTACTTGAGGACCATCTCCTGGATGGCCCTTTTTGTCATGCGCGAGCCTTCCTTCTTGCCGTTGGCGACGGCGAGGAACAGCGCCTTCTCCTTGCGGGGAGCGGCGTAGCGGATGTCCCGCAGCTGCAGGTAGGCCTGCAGGTCCTCCACCGCCTGCTGGCGGAAATAGACCGGCGTCTTGAACGTATCATCGTTGCTGCCCTTGCGGTACGCATAGACGAGCTTTTTTTTGAGATCAAGATCGTCGACGTTCAGGTTGACGACCTCGGAGACGCGCAGGCCGGAGTGGAGAATGAGGCTGACGATGCAGCAGTCGCGCGTCGAATTTTTCTCGAAGGCGTGCAGCGCCTGCTTGCTGAGCGCGGGATCCTGGCCGTACTCCGACTTGACGAAGCGGAGGAATTCGTCGAGCTCCTCCTCCTGCAGCAGCTTGCCCTCGAGCTTGGCGGCCGTATCCTTGGGCTTATGCGTGCGCTTGATCGCGACCTTGGCCATCACGTTGCGCTTGAGCAGCGGATAGAAGTCCTCGTCCTCGGCGATCTGGCTCAAATAATGAAAGAGCGAGCGGAGGGAGCTGAGCTTGCGCGAGACGGTCGTGCGGCTGTTGGCGTGCAGCGGCTTGGACGCCAGGAACATGCGGTAGCCGTCGATGCTGTCCATGTGCAGCTTCTCGAGCTCCTCGAGCTTCACATCGGACAGGGCGGGGCCTGCCGCCAAGCCTTCGGCGATCAGCCAGCCGAGGAAGGCCTCATAGTCCCGCACGTATTCGAGCAGCGAGGAGGGAGAGAGGTCGGGCAGCTTGTAGTTGATGAATTTCTCGATATACCACGGCATGGAGGGAACG
Organism: Paenibacillus sp. B01; assembly: GCF_009649995.1. NCBI lineage: Bacteria > Bacillati > Bacillota > Bacilli > Caryophanales > Paenibacillaceae > Paenibacillus > Paenibacillus sp. B01. The sequence continues at coordinate 2,901,946 of NZ_CP045802.1, forward strand.
CGCCGATCCAGCTCCATGCGGTCCTTCACCTTCAAGATGTTCATGAGCGGCTCCTCCAATCTTTTCCTCCGTATTGTAGCAACTGCCGTTTCCCCCGACAAGCTTCCGTGCGGCATGCTTACTTTCTAAGGATAGTTATGTAAACCTTTAACGGCATTTAAAAAACCGCTCGGTAAAACCGGGCGGTCAGACCAAACCAAGATGATCGATCAGGATGAACGGAACGTCAACGTAATGAGCAGCGCCTCGCTGCGGCTGAACAGCCGGACCGGCGGTCCCCAGCTGCCGAAGCCGGAGGAGACGAACACATGCGTGAGCGACTTGCGCATGTAGCCCCAATCGAGCTCGAACAGGCGGCGCGTGACGAGATGGTTGGGGGCGAACTGGCCGCGATGCGTATGGCCGCACAGCAGGACGTCCGCGCCGGCCGCGGCCGCTTCGGCGAAGCCGTACGGCTGATGGTCCAGCAGCACGATCGGCGCCGAGGAGTCGATATCGCGCAGCAGCTCGGCTGTCGGCAGCCGGCCTGCGCCGGGCAGCGACTCGGCGGTGCGGTCCTTGCGGCCGGCGATGACGATGCCTCCCGCATCGATCCATTCGTCCTGCAGCACCGGAATGCCCGCCTGCTTCATCGCCCCGACGTAGGCGGGGATGTCTCCGCCATAATATTCGTGGTTGCCGAGCACCGCGTACGTGCCGAGCGGCGCCTTCAGCTGCGAGATGACCTCCGCCATGCGCAGATGGAGGAAAGGCTTGACGCTGTCGTCGAGCACGTCGCCCGGCAGCAGGATCAAGTCCGGCCGCAGCTCCTGGCTGATGCGGACAAGCTTTCTCAGATGGCGCTTGCCGACGATGTCGCCGAGATGGATGTCGGACGCGACGAGCAGCGTCACGCTGTCCCGATCCGCCATCGGCTTGTCCACCTGCACGCTGTGGCGCCGCACGATCGGGCTGAACGCGTTGCGCGTGCCCCAGGCGAGCAGGACGAGCAGGAGCAGCAGCACGGTCCAGCCGGCGGCGCCGGCATAAGCGTCGAACGAGACGCCTGTAGCGCGGGCGGCGAGCCAGCCGAGATCGGCGAGCGGCAGCAGCAGGATGAGGTATTCCAGCGCGGCGATGGAGTAGGAGGCGGCGGCTTTGAACAAGCGCGCCGGCAGCGCTCCCCAGAAGCGGACGAGCGCCATCGCGAGGAAGTACGAGACGGACGCGAGCACGACGGCCGTCCACATGCCGATTCCCGGCGACAAGCCTTGGCTGGCGAGGAATAGCGAGAGATTCCACCCGATATAATAGATCAGGGCGGCGTAGATCACGATGACGGATACGAGGGCAAGCCATCTGCGGCTCATGCGGGCATTCTCCTTTTTGGCTGTCAATCGGGCTTCGTAGACTAGCGTAACTGGTTTTGTAACTTTGTTGCAACTTATCTCGCAGCCGGCCCGTTTATAATGGTACCAACAGCTGATTCACCCCTTGCGAGCAAGGGTAATGAACGTCAAGCTCTTGTCACAAGTCCTAGCTTTGCGAAAGGGAGACGAGCCACATGAAAAAAAGTCTCATCAGCATTCTCGCCACCGCCTCGATCCTGTTCTATTTCATCTCCACGGCCAATGCCGTAGGCGGAGACTATCAGCCGGTGCAAAAGACGGCCGACACCCAAACCGACTATATCGAATCCATCACCCATAAAGAAGGCAAATGGTACATAACGGTCGATCCGATCGAATGGTACGAAGGCAAGGAAGCCGACGAGCAGTTCCTGAAGCATGAGCCGGACAGCGGCCTGGACGGCGCTCCGGACGGCTATTATATCGTCAATGACGATACGACGGCGACTACGTACGAGATCTCGCCGGATGCAGCCGTGCTCATGCAGCTGTATGACCGCACAGGAGACCCGGCCGAGCTGGAGACGCAGTGGAACGAGCCGGTCGCTCTCGACGAGTTCGCCAAGCTGTATGCCAAGAACGACGTGCTCGACCTCGCCGACTTCCCGTATCATCTGACGGTCAAGGACGGCGTCGTGACGAAGATCGTGCAGCAGTTTATTCCTTGATGCACCCCATGGAGCATCGGCTGATGCATCGCTCGACCAGTTTAATCAAAAAATCCTTCGGCCCTCAAGCGGCCGAAGGATTTTTATTTTCTGCGCTCATTCCATCCTCATTCCGCGACGGCTGGTGCAGACGCCGGCTCTTCCGCCGAGCGGCGGGAAGGGACGAGCAGCAGCAGGCTGACGAGCGAGACGAAGATCGTCGCGCCCATATCCGACAGGATGGCGATCCAGAGCGTGAGCCAGCCCGGGATCGTCAGCAGCAGAGCGACGAGCTTGAGGCCGAGCGCGACCGCAAGATTGAAGCGGATGATCCGGTTCGTGCGCTTGGCGGTGCGGATCGCCTCGGGCAGCTTGCCGAGATGATCCTGCATGAGCACGAGATCGGCCGTCTCGATCGCGCTGTCCGTGCCTTTGCCCATGGCGATGCCGAGATCGGAGGCGGCGAGCGCCGGCGCGTCGTTGATGCCGTCGCCGATCATCGCGACCTTGCCTGCGGCTTTGAGCCGGTTGACGCGCTCGACCTTGTCCGCGGGCAGCAGTCCGGCTGCCGTCTCGTCGACGCCGGCTGCCGCGGCCATGCGGCGGGCGGCGGCTTCATGGTCGCCGGTCAGCATGACGGTGCGGGCGATGCCGGCGCGGCGCAGCTCGCGGACGACGCCGGGCGTCTCCGGCCGCAGCTCGTCGGAGATGCCGAACAGGCCGAGCAGCCGGCTCTCGTCCGCCAGCGCGACGAGCGTCAAGCCCTGCTCGCGGTACGCTCGGAGCGCCTCGGCCGCCTCCGCATGCGGGAGGATGCCGAGCTCCTCCAGCGCAGCGGGGCTGCCGAGCGAGTACTTCGTGCCGCCGAGCGCGGCAGCGAGCCCTTTGCCGGGTACGGCCGTCGTTTCCGCCGTCTCGTAGGCGATGCCGCGCTCCTCGATGTAGGCGAGCACCGCCTTGGCGAGCGGATGGGCGGAGCCGCTTTCCATCGCGGCCGCGACCGGGAGGAAGCGGTCGTCCCAACTCGCCGCCTCGGCCACATGCGGATGTCCCTTCGTCAGCGTGCCGGTCTTGTCAAAGGCGATGATGCGGATGCGGCCGAGCTGCTCGAGATGGGCGCCGCCTTTGACCAGGATGCCTTCCCGCGCGAGGCGCGTAATGCCGGCGAGGATCGCGACCGGCGAGGAGAGGATGAGCGCACACGGGCAGCCGACGATGAGCACGGCGAGTCCTTCGTACAGCCAGTGGCGCCACTCGCCGCCGAGCAGCAGCGGCGGGACGAGCATGACCAGCACGGCGATGATCATGATCGCCGGCGTATAGTAGCGGGAAAAGCGGTTGATGAACAGCTCGGTCGGCGTCTTGGACTCCTGCGCCTCCTGGACGAGCTGGAGAATTTTCGCCAGGGAGGACTCCGAGTACGATTTTTCGATCCGGACCGTCAGGCTGCCCTCCTGGTTGAGGCTGCCGCCGAATACGGCGTCGCCGGGCTTCTTGTCGACCGGGATCGGCTCGCCGGTGATGGCGGCTTCGTTGACGGAGCTGCTGCCGGTGACGATGACGCCGTCGGAAGGGATTTGCGAGCCTGCGGCGACCAGCACCGTCTGGCCGGCGGACAGGCGGGACACGGGAATACGCCGCGTCGCGCCGTCCTCCAGCAGCATCGCTTCCTTCGGCGCCGCTTCGAGCAGGCGGTCCATCGACTCGCGGGCGCGGTTCATGCCGAGCCCTTCGAGCAGCTCGTTGACGCCGAACAGGATCGCGACGAGCGCTGCTTCCTTCCACTCCTCGATGGCGACGGCGCCGATGAGCGCGACGGTCATGAGCGTGTCGATCGTGAAGCGGAGGCTCGCCAGATTGCGCAGCCCTTTCCAGAACGTCCGCCAGCCGCTGAGCGCGATCGCGCCGAGATAGAGCGGGATGGAGACGGCGGACGGCACGCGGTCGCCGAGCAGGACGGCGGCCAGCAGCAGCGCGAGGCTGATGCCGAGCTGCGCGTAGATGCCGCGACCGGAGGCATGGTCGTGATCGTGGTCATGATCATGACCGTGCGCGTGTCCAGGAGCGCTTGCCTGGTCTTGCTCCTGCGCTTGGGCGACATGCTTGCGAAGGTCCGCTTGGCCGTGGCTATGTTCGTGCCTGCTGTCAACATCATGATGGACTCCAGCGTGACCGTGCCCGTGAGCGTGGCCATGTGCATCATTGCTGTCATCATCATGGACCCCATCGTGGGCATCTGCATCGTGGCCATGCCCGTGAGCATGGTCATGCGCATGGCTTCGAGCGTGTGCATGGCCATGCTCATGAGAGTGTCCCGCCCCGCAGCAGGAGGCGGGGGCTTCTTCTGGAACGGCCGAAGCCGATCGTTCCGCGAGGATCGAAGCGCCGTCGGTCTTCAGTATTTTGCGCACCTTGTCCATAGGCACGCGTTCATCCATGACGAGGCGCGCGGATGAAAAATGAAGCGCGGCCGTATCGCCATGAGGAAGCTTGCGGATCTGCCGCTCCAGATCGGCGGCGCAGTTGCCGCAGCTGAGTCCTTTCACCCGATATTCCAGCAAGGGGCATCTTCCTTCCTTGACCATACGCATGAATACTTGCTCATATGATATGATTGTTTGCTGGAATGGTCAACCGATTGGGACAATTATCCCTAAAAATTAATGATGTCCGTAAAACTTCCGTTTAATGCCGGCGATTGGTATAATGAAGGTCAATGGATACGGATCGGAGGCAGAGGCGGATGAATACGGATGCGAAAAGCCAGGCAGGGGCCGAGGTGGAGGAGGCCGCTTGGCGCGAGGACGAGCCGTCCGAGCTGGAGGGCGAGCACGCGGCGCCCGAGCAGCCCCGCGATCTAAGCGCGGTCAAGGCGGCGATGCTCGACGACCGCTCCGCGCTGCAGCTGGCCGACTGGCTCAAGGCGCTGAGCGATCCGACAAGGGTCAAGCTCGTCGACGCGCTCATGCACAGCGAGCTGTGCGTGCATGATCTGACCGTGCTGCTCGGAATGAACCAATCCGCCGTCTCCCATCAGCTGCGCTATTTGCGCAACATGCGGATCGTGAAGCGCCGCAAGGAAGGCAAGACGGTGTACTATTCGCTCGACGACGATCACGTCGAACAAGTGTTCCGACAGACGCTCGAGCATGTCCGGCATTCCTGAGCTCAGGAATGCCGTTTTTCCCGGCTCAAAAGTTGCGTGAAATACATATTTTACGCAACTTCGATTTTAAGAGACTTTTAGCAGGAACGAGAAGGAGTGGGGAAGGTTGTCCGTGACGGTGCATGAGCTGCAAGAGGCCTATGGCGAGGAGCTGGAGCTGTTCCGCATCTGGATGAAGAACCAGGGCATGACGCTGTCGACGGAACGGGCGTATGTCGCCGACGTGCGTCTCTATCTCGCGTCCTTGTATCCCGAAGCGCTCGAGCGCAGCGGCAAGCTGGACATCATGCGCTATCTGTCCGCGAGCCGCGAGCGGGGAGCGGGAGACGAGGCGCGCAACCGCAAGCTGAGCTCCCTGCGGGCGTTCTATCGGGCGCTCAACGAGATGGACCGGCTGCAGGCCAATCCGGCCGCGCTCACGCCCAAGTCGCGCCAGCAGAAAAACCGCATGCCGGTCTATTTGGACGAGGAGCAGCTGCAGGAGCTGTTCGGGCATGTCGGAGGCAAGCACCAGGAACGGAATCTGTCGATCCTGCTGCTCATGGCGTACGCCGGACTGCGGGTCGGGGAGATCCATCGGCTCAACTCGTTCGATCTCAAGCCGGACGGGACGCTGTCGGTGCTCGGCAAAGGACGGAAATGGCGCTATCTGCCGCTGCCGGACAGTCTCGCCCGGCTGCTGCGGCGCCTGGAGGACGACAGCCGCGGCCGGATGCGGCAAGGCAAGGAGCAGCCGATGTTCGTCAGCCAGCTCGGACGCCGCCTGTCGGTCCGCATGATCCAGACGATCGCGGACCGCACGCTGGAGCGGCTGCAGGGCGAGCGGCCGGAGCTGGCGATGAAGAAGCTGTCGAGCCACAAGCTGCGCCACAGCTTCGCGACGATGCAGATCCGCAGCGGCACGGACATCCGCACGCTGCAGGAGCTGCTCGGCCATGCGAGCATCGAGACGACGCAGATCTACACGCATATCGACAACGCGCAGATGAAGACGGCGATGGAGCGCATGTCCGCCAAGCTGCCGGAGCTGCGGGAGGGCCGTCCTCGCTGAGCGGGCCAAGGCTTGCCGGATGGACGGGGCATGACAGCGAAAAACCGGAAAGGCGTAATGGGCGTGCCGGGGGGAGACTTCGGTTATAGCGGTTTCCGCTCTGTCGAGGAGGACGTTTTCGTGTTCAAAGGAAGAGTGCGAAGAGACAGGAACGGGAAAGTAGATGAGGCGAATTAAAAAGACAGGTTCGGCTGAGGCCGGACCTGTCTGTCGTTGAAGCGCTTGTCAACCGAGCGATCCGCTCGGCAGCAGCTCGGAGATGGCCACCTTGCGGCCTTCGGCGGAGCTGCGGATCGCGCCGAACACCATCGCCATGCTGAGCAGGTTGTCGCGGCAGTCCGTCTCCGAGGGACGGCCGCCATGCAGCGCGTCGAACATCTCGGCGATGCAGCGGTGATGCCACGGCTCGCCCGCCTCGTCAGGAGACGTGTCGATGCGCTGCGAGCTGCGGATGAACGCCTGCTCCTGGCCGGCGGGATCGACGACTTCCGCGTAAGGCGAGCCTTCGCCGTCCCAGAGCGCCGTTCCGGTCGAGCCGATGACGCGCCACTGGGCTTCCCAGGAGGTCGGAGCTCCTTCCGAGCACCAGGAGCCCCGGTAGCTGAATACGCTGCCGTCCGACATCTCGAAGATGCACAGCGCCGAAGCCGCGCCCTTGTACCAGGAGCCGGGCGGGTTGAACTCCTGGCAGTAGACGGACACGGGATCGGCGCCGAGCAGCAGCCGCGCCTGGTCGAACGTATGGATCGCCATGTCGAGGATGAGCGGGCTGTCCATCAGGTCGCGGAAGCCGCCGAAGTGGGCGCCGATGAAAAAGTCCGCTCCGGCGAAGCCCGGCGTGCCGATCGCGCCGCCGGCGATCAGCTTGCGGAAGGCGCGGATGCGCGGGTCGAAGCGCCGGTTCTGCATGACGGCATGCATGCGGCCCGTCTCGGAGGCGGTCCGGACGACGTCGAGGCAGGCTTCCCAGCTTTCGGCCAGCGGCTTTTCGGTGAAGACGTCGCAGCCGAGCCGCATCGCCGTCTGGCTGATGACATGATGGCTCGCCGGAATGGTCACGTCGAAGACGAGATCGGCGCCGCTTTCCGCAATCGCCTGCTCCAGGTCCGTGTAGACGCCGCAGCTCAGGCCGTGCTTGTCCCGCATGCCCTCTGCCGCCTCGAGGCGGACGTCGACAAGGCCGACGATGTCGGCGTCGTCGCGGGTCAAAGCATACTCGACCCAGGTATGGGCCATGCCGCCGCAGCCGGCGACGACGATCCGGCGGCGCGGGGAAGATAAGGTTCGGTTCATGGGGATGAGAGCCTCCTCTAGGGAATCCGGTTGTCGGCCAGGGCAGCAGCGGACCGAGAACGATCTGCCTTGCTGACCGTGCCGATGTTGGTTTATGATGAACTCAATCAGGCTTAGTATAAGCGCTGTCAATCGGCGCGGCTCTAGCCGATCTTGGGGAATACCACTCTTATCTTGGCGGTGCATCGCATGAAGGATGGAATCCGGCTGCGGGAGCGCAATCCGCTCGATCCGCTGTTTCCGGCCAAGGTCTACGTCAACCGTGCCGAGGATACGGCTCCGGGACAGAATATTTTGTTCCTGCATTGGCATGAGCATTTCGAGCTGATCGCCATGCGGCGGGGCAAGGCGGTCTTCCATCTGAACAGCGAGCCGTTCGAGGCGGAGCCGGGAACCGTGCTGCTCGTGCAGGCGGGCGACCTGCATGCCGGCTACAGCCGCTTCGGCGGAGCGGCCGAATACGTATCGGTCGTGTTCAGCGGCGCGCTGCTGCGCGACTGGAGCGGCGATCCCGGCTATGCGGAGCTGCTCCAGCCTTATCTGGACGGCCAAGGGCGGCTTCACCCGCTCGGCGCGAGCGGGGAGACGGAGCTCGCGGAGCGCGTCATCGCCGACATCGCCGCCGGCACGGCGGGCGGGCGGCTGCTAGCGCGGACCGGCCTGCTGCTGCTGCTGGCGCGCGCGGCGGCCGCGCAGCCCGCTCCCGCGCCGGCGAGGCCGCGAGAGGCGCAGCTGCGGCAGGAGCGCTTCAAGCAGCTGCTCCGCCATGTGGAGGCGAGCTGCGCGGACAAGCATACGATCGAGGACGCGGCGGCGCGCGTGCGGATGGATCCGTTCCATTTTTGCAAAGTGTTCAAGAAGCTGACGGGCAGCACGTACATCGACTATGTGAACCAGGTGCGCATGCAGGAGGCGATGCGGCTGCTTCGCCAGGAGGACTGCAGCGTCGCCGAGGCGGCGGAGCGCGTCGGCTGCGGCAACGCGAACTATTTCACCAAGCTGTTCAAGCGGTACAACGGCATGACGCCGTCGGAAGCGAAAAAGCTCGGACCCGGCGGCGGGCAGCCGTGAGCAGCACCAACGATGCGGAGGGAAGCGGGCATGGCAGAAGCGGATTTTTCCACCAAGCATGAGCAGCTGATCGCCTATATGGAAAAGCTGGAGGTCGGCGCGCGCGTCTCGGTGCGGAAGATCGCCCAGGCGATGGACGTCAGCGAGGGCACCGCCTATCGGGCGATCAAGGACGCCGAGGCGCGCGGCATCGTCAGCACGAAGCTGCGGACCGGCACGGTGCGCGTCGACAGCAGCAAGCGCGAGAAGATCGACCGGCTGACGTTCGGAGAGATCGTCGCGATCGTCGACGGCCAGGTGCTCGGCGGCGAGGCGGGCCTCGGCAAGCCGCTCAGCAAGTTCGTCATCGGCGCGATGCAGCTCGAGGCGATGATGGGCTATATCGAGCCGGACAACCTGCTCATCGTCGGCAATCGCGAAAAGGCGCATTTGAGCGCACTCTCGCTCGGAGCCGGGGTGCTCGTGACGGGCGGCTTCGGCGCGACGCCGGAAGCCGTCGCGCTCGCCGACCGGCTGGAGCTGCCGATCCTGAGCAGCGCGTACGATACGTTCACGGTCGCCGCGCTCATCAACCGCGCGATCTACGACCGGCTGATCAAAAAGCAGATCGTGCTCGTCGCGGACATCATGAATGCGGACGAGCCCGTCGCGTCGCTGCCGGAAGAAGCGACCGTCGCCGACGCGATGGCCGTCATCGAGCAGACGAACCACAACCGCTTCCCGGTCGTCGACCGCGAGCGGCGCCCGGTTGGCATGGTGACGACGAAGGATCTCATCGGCGCTTCGCCCGCCGAGCCGATCGCCGAGCGGATGACGCCTCAGCCGAAGACATGCACGCCGCAGACGTCGGTCGCGACGGCGGGGCACCGCATGGTCGCAGAGTCGATCGAGCTGCTGCCGGTCGTCGATGCGGAAGGGAGGCTGAGCGGCGTCATCAGCCGCAAGGACGTGCTGCAGGCGATGCAGCAGATCCAGCATCAGCCGCAGAACGGCGAGACGCTGGAGGACCAGATCCGCCGCCGCTTCGTCTCCGGGCAGGAGGCGGACGGACGCCTTTATTACGAAGGGCCGGCCGAAGCGCTGTTCAGCAGCCCGATGGGGCACTTGTCGGAAGGCGTGCTCGCCGGGCTCGTCCATCATGCCGCGGCGCGGGCGCTGCGCGATCATCGGCGCGGCAACCTGATCGCCGACAGCCAGTCGGTCTACTACCTCGCGCCGGTGGAGATCGACCAGACGCTCCGCCTGTACCCGGAGCTGATCGAGCTGAGCCGCAAGTTCTGCAAGATCGAGATCCAGGTATATGCCGACGGGCGCAAGGTCGCCCAGTCGATGCTGACGGCGAGGCTGATGGAGCCTTGAGGCGGCTTGACGCGGCAGAGGCATCGCGGCATCCCGTCATGCCGTCAGAGAGCCGCGCCGCTGCGGACCATAGCTTGTACGATTCCAACTTGAATCGCCAATTAGGAAAACGAGACGAAGCTGCGATGCAGCGAATTCGTCTCGTTTTTTCTTTTTAAACGTCCCTGCGGCAGCTGGCGTCCTCCCCTTCCATGAGCCTCAGACAGCCCTATTCAACGAGCAGGGGCGTTTCGCAGCGACCCTCTCTCGTGCCGCGCAGACGCTAAGTCTGGGCAGCAAGAACAGCCGCGAAGACGCACTCTTCAATCTGTACTATAACAACAAAAAAAGTCTGAAACAGTGTTGAACATTTCTTGATTTCTGTTATATAATAGCCACAAGAACTCGAAACAAACTCATACAGATTGGAGATGGCTCGGATGGATTGTCCGCATTGCGAAGGTCATGGAGAGCTGGAATTCCAGCTGCTCGAAGGAGGCTGGGACGCCTCCGCGGCGCGAGGTCCTCGGCTGCGAAGTCCTGAGGCGCGAGGATCTGCGTGGCGACGCCCGGAGGCGGCAGCCGAAGGCGCGTACGAGCGCTGCCCGCGCTGCGAGGGCTCCGGCGTGCTGGAGCTGGAGGAAGGAGGCGCGTGGACATGAGCGGACCGAGCCGAACGATCGAGCAGGAGAGGGAGCGGCTGCTGGAGCGCTGGAGCTCGCCCCGCTATCGGGGAGTGCAGCGGCCGTACGGCCCCGACGACGTGCTGAAGCTGCGCGGCTCTGTGCTCGTCGAGCATACGCTGGCCGCGCGCGGCGCCGCTCGGCTGTGGGAGCTGCTGCAGAGCGAGCCGTATGTGCCGGCGCTCGGCGCCTTGACCGGCAACCAGGCGGTGCAGCAGGCGAAGGCGGGGCTCAAGGCGATCTACCTGAGCGGCTGGCAGGTCGCCGCCGACGCCAATCTGTCCGGACAGATGTACCCCGATCAGAGCCTGTACCCGTCCAACAGCGTGCCGAGCGTCGTGAAGCGGATCAATCAAGCGCTGCAGCGGGCGGATCAGATCCAGCATGCCGAAGGCCGCGACGACATCGACTTCCTGCTGCCGATCGTCGCCGACGCCGAGGCCGGCTTCGGCGGCGCGCTGAACGTGTTCGAGCTGATGAAGGCGATGATCGAGGCCGGCGCGTCGGGCGTGCATCTGGAGGACCAGCTCTCCTCGGAAAAGAAATGCGGCCATCTCGGCGGCAAGGTGCTGCTGCCGACGCAGCAGGCGGTGCGCCATCTCGTCTCCGCCCGGCTGGCGGCCGACGTGCTCGGCGTCGATACGGTGCTGATCGCCCGCACCGACGCCCACGCCGCCCGGCTCTTGACGAGCGACGCGGATCCGGCCGATGATCCGTTCCGCACCGGCGTCCGCACGCCGGAAGGATTCCATGAAGTGCGGCCGGGCATCGAGCAGGCGATCGCGCGCGGCCTCGCCTACGCGCCGTATGCCGACCTCGTCTGGTGCGAGACATCGGAGCCGGATCTGGAGGAGGCGCGCCGCTTTGCGGAAGCGATCCACGAGATGCATCCCGGCAAGCCGCTCGCCTACAACTGCTCGCCGTCCTTCAACTGGAAGAAGAAGCTGAGCGACGAGGAGATCGCGCGCTTCCAGCAGGAGCTCGGACGGCTCGGCTACAAGTTCCAGTTCGTCACGCTCGCGGGCTTCCATGCGCTCAATTACAGCATGTTCACGCTGGCGAGAGACTACCGGGAGCGCGGCATGGCCGCCTACTCCGAGCTGCAGCAGGCCGAATTCGCCGCCGAGCCGGCGGGCTACGAGGCGACGCGCCATCAGCGGGAGGTCGGCACCGGCTATTTCGACGAGGTGATGGGCGTCGTGAGCGGCGGGACGGCGAGCACCGCCGCCCTCGCCGGATCGACCGAGGCGGCGCAGTTCGCGGCGGCAGCCAGCGAGGAGGCGGGAGCATGAGGGAGATCGACAACCGGCTGCAGCTGGCCGCCCCGCCGCTGAAGCCGGAGCTGCAGGCGATGCTGACGGCCGAAGCGCTTGCTTTTGTCGGCGAGCTGGAGCAGCGGTTCGGAGACCGGCGCCGCGCGCTGCTCGAGGAGCGAGCGCGCAAGCAGGAGGCGTTCGACCGCGGGGCGAAGCCGGATTTTCGCGCCGATACGGCGCCGATCCGCTCCGGCTCGTGGAGGATCTCTCCGACGCCTCCGGCGCTGCAGGACCGGCGCGTAGAGATCGCCGGCCCAGCGGGCGACCGCAAGATGGTCCTCTATGCGCTCAACTCCGGCGCGAGCGTGTTCATGTGCGACCTGGAGGACGCGAACGCCCCGACCTGGCGCAACGTCGTCGGCGGCCAGCGCAACATCCGGGACGCGCTGGCGCGCACGCTGTGCCACGAGACGCCGGACGGCAGGCGGCTGGAGCTGGCGGAGCGGCCGGCCGTGCTGAAAATGCGGCCGCGCGGCTGGCATATGGAGGAGAAGCATGCGCGGCTCGGCGGCCGGCCGATCTCGGCGAGCCTGTTCGACTTCGGCCTGTTCGCCTGGCATAACGCGCCTGCGCTGCGGCAGAGAGGAGAAGGCGCCTACCTGTACCTGCCCAAGCTGGAAAGCATGGAGGAAGCGGCGCTTTGGGCGCATGCCTTCGTCCACGCGGAGGAGCGGCTCGGCCTGCCGCGCGGCTTCTTCCGGGCGACGGTGCTGATCGAGACGCTGCCGGCGGCGTTCGAGATGGAGGAGATCCTGCATGCGCTGAGAGAGCATGTCGACGGCCTCAACTGCGGCCGCTGGGACTATATCTTCTCGTATATCAAAAAGCTGCGCCGCCACCCGGACGCGATCCTGCCGGACCGCAGCCTGGTGACGATGGAGTCGCCGTTCATGGACGCCTACGCGCGGCTGGCGATCCGCACCTGCCATAAGCGCGGCGCGCACTGCATCGGGGGGATGTCGGCGTTCATCCCCGTCAAGCACGACGCAAAGGCCAACGAGCTGGCGCTGGAGCGGGTCCGCCGCGACAAGCAGCGCGAGGCGCGGCTCGGACACGACGGCACCTGGGTGGCGCATCCGGCGCTCGTGACGGTGGCGCGGGACGTATTCGACGCGTTTATGCCGGGGCCGAACCAGCTCGGCGCGATGCCGGGTGGCGGCGACGTGACGGCGGCCGAGCTGCTGCAGGCTCCGGCAGGCCCGATCACGGAGGAGGGCGTGCGCGCCAACCTGTCGGTCGGCGTCCAGTATGTCGCCGCCTGGCTGGACGGGATCGGAGCGGTGCCGATCCGCGGCCTGATGGAGGATGCCGCGACGGCCGAAATTTCCCGCGCTCAGCTGTGGCAATGGCTTCATCTGCCGGAGGCGAAGCTGGCGGACGGCAGGCGGCTCGCCCCGGAGCTGCTGGAGCGGTGGCTGGCCGAGGAGCTGGAGCCGCTCGAGGCCGGGCTTGAGCCGCCGCGACGGCTCGAGTCGCTGCGGCTGGCGGCCGACCTGTTCCGCGAGATGACGCTGGAGCAGGCGCTGCCGGAATTTTTGACGACGAGAGCCTACCCGCATCTGCAGGACCAATCCGACTGACCAAGGAGACGATCCACGATGACGACCGACCCGATCCGCCAAGCCGACCCAGGCGCTTCCTCTGCGGAGGCGCCGGAGCTGTGCTTCTCCTGCGAGAGCAACGCTCCCGCCCGCGGCGAGCTCATCTGTCCCGACTGCCGCAAGCAGACGGGGCTGAGCGACTCCCACTATTACATCAAGCAGTATTACTACAGCCGCTGAAGCCGCAGCCGCCCCTACGGGCGGCTTTTTTTCGGCTTGCGGCCGGTCGCGCCGGCCACCCGAAGCCGGTCTTGGCGGCCGCCCGCGCCGGCCTGAAGAAAACCGGCTTTTGCGGCCGGTCGAGCCGGCCAACCGAAGCCGGTTTTTGCAGCCGGTCGGACCGGCCTGCCGGCAAGCGGCTTTGTTCGCGAAGCCTTCACAGCCAGGGGGTCTTTCCGGCGTCTCGATCTGCTATACTGAGGGCATAGAAACGCTTCCACGAGGGGGAATTCCATGCTGCCTTACATTCTAGTCGCTCTGGTCATCCTGACCGCGATCGGCGCTACGCTTGCCGTCGGCTTCTCCCGCGAGAACCGGCAGGCCGATCCGGACTACGACCGCAAGCACGGCGGCCGCTGGGCGCGGCTCTCCTTGCTTTATATCGTCACTGCCGTCGCCAGCGTGGCCGCCCTGATCATCGTGATCGCCGATTGAGCTCGTCCGCAAGTCCCGTCCGCCCTATGCGGACGGGACTTTCTGCATCCACGCAGACGGAGCTATGGTATAATTTTCATGAATTGGCGCCAAGCATCCGTTTTGGGAGTCGGAGCTTGTACAGGGATTCGATTCCTTTGCAACCATTCCGCTGGATGCGCCGTAGGAAAAGAAACCTTATCGCTTAGTAGTAAACGATCCTAATTCCTTGCAGGCAGGAGGTCGAACCATTGGCCGCAACCAAGCTCGCCCGGGCATTCGCCCTCACCCTCGGCGTGGCCGCCGCCAACGTCGCGGTCTTTTCTCCCGGCTTGATGAACGTCCGCTTCGGAGGCTCCGCCTTCTCCTCCGCCCTCGGAGCGGCCGTTCTGGCCGCCAGCGGACTCGCGCTTCTATACGGCGCCTATGCCTTGCTTCAACGTCCGCCTGCGCCTGCCGCTCCCGCCAAGCTCGAGACGGCCGAGCATTACGCCGCCGCGCTTGGCGCGTTCCGCCGCGTCCGCACGGTCGCGGCCGAGCTGGAGCTGGCGCTGGAGCAGCTGGACCGGATGGAGAAGCGCAAGCAGTCGCTTCATCGGCTGCTCGCGCAGCGGTTCGAGCCCGAAGAGCTGAGCTACCGCAAGTTCAGCGGCGTCATCCTGGAAGTGGAGGAGCTGTTCCGCCGCAACCTGCGCGCGGTGCTCAGCCGGCTCGCCGTCTACGAGCAGACGGAGGCGGAGCTGAAGTCCGGCAGCCGCTCGCTCTCCCGCGACCTGCAGCAGCGCCGGCTCGAGCTGATCCGCGAGCAGCATGAGTTTCTGAAAGCGACGCTTGGCCACAACGAAGAAATTCTGCTCAAGCTGAACCAGCTGCTTCTCGAGCTGACCCGTCTCGACCAGCAGCACCCCGGCACGATCGACGAGCTGCCGGGCATGCAGGAGCTGGACGCCTTGATCCGCTCGACCAAATACTACGCATAGGGGGCGTCCGCCATGAGAAAAGGCCGTTTTGCATTCGTATCCATCGTCCTCATCCTCGCCGTCTTCGCGCTTGTCTACTATGGCATCCAGTTCACCTCCAATCTCGGCAAGACCGATCAGCAGGTGAGCGCCGAGGGCGCCGCCTCGAAGCTTGCCAAGCTGTACGGCAAGCTCGGCGTGACGACCGAGCCGCCGGTCAAAGGCCAGATCGATCTCGATCCGGTCGATGTCGCGGCCTCGCTGCCGGACATCTCGAAGTTCCCGATCGCCGTGGAGCCGACGACCGATACGTTCCTGGAGATCTTTTCCTCCACCGAGAAATCGGGCAGCGGCGTCGACGGCTGGCTGACGGAGGTCGGCGAGGCGTTCAACAAGGCCGGCATCCAGGCCGGCGGCAAGCCGGCGTCGGTGCAGATCCGCAACATCGCCTCCGGCACGGCGGCCGACTATATCCGCAGCGGCAAGCATGTGCCGGACGCCTTCACGCCGTCCAACGAGCTGTGGGGCGAGATGGTCAAGGCCAGCGGCGTCAAGACGGAGCTGGTCGCCAAGCGGCTGGCGGGCAACGTGCCCGGCATCGTCATGGCCAAGGCCAAGTACGACGAGATCGTCGGCGACTACGGCGCGGTCAACGTCAAGACGGTCACCGACGCGATCGCCGAGAACAAGCTGTCGATGGGCTATACCGATCCTTTCGCCAGCTCGACGGGCTTGAACTTCCTGCTGACCGCGCTCTATACGTTCGACAGCTCCGACCTGCTCAGCGAGACGGCCGTCCAAGGGTTCCAGAAGTTCCAGGCGAACGTGCCGTTCACTGCCTCGACGACGATCCAGATGCGGGAGGCGGCCAAGTCGGGCCGGCTGGACGCGTTCGTGCTGGAATACCAGACGTTCGTCAATGCGGACGACTTCAAAAGCGGCTACGTGTTCACGCCGTTCGGCGTCCGCCACGACAGCCCGCTCTACGCGCTCGGCGACATCGGCCCGGAGAAGCTGGAGATCGCCCGCAAGTTCGCCGAGTTCGCCCTCGGCGCCCAGCAGCAGAAGGCGGCGTCCGACAAAGGCTTCAACGGGCTGGACAGCTACCAGCCGGAGCTGCCCGCCGTCGACGGCGCGCTGCTGGCCTCCGCGCAGAAGCTGTGGAAGGAGAAGAAGAACGAAGCGAAGCCGATCGCGGCCGTGTTCGTCACCGACGTCTCCGGCAGCATGGCGGGCGAGCCGCTCAACCGGCTGAAGGAGTCGCTGGTCAAAGGCCAGAAGTATCTCGGCAAGGACAACAGCATCGGGCTCGTCTCGTATTCCGACCGCGTCAGCATCCGGCTGCCGATCGCCAAGTACGATACGAACCAGCAGTCGATGTTCGTCGGCGCGGTCGACAGCCTGCAGGCAAGCGGCGGAACGGCGACGTTTGACGGCATCCTGGCGGCGATCAAGCTGCTGGAGGACTACAAGCAGACCGATCCGAACGCGCGGCCGCTCATCTTCGTGCTGAGCGACGGCGAGACGAACAAGGGCAGCTCGCTCAAGGACATCCGCGATCTGATCGAAGCGTACCAGATTCCGATCTATACGATCGGCTACAACGCCAACATCAAGGCGCTCGAGAGCATTTCCGGCATCAACGAGGCGGCGAGCATCAACGCCGATACCGACGATGTCGTGTACAAGATCGGAAACCTGTTCAACGTGCAGATGTAATCGCGGCGCGCGGCGCCGATACCCCTGGAGGAGGATGAACGAATGGCATTTTCCCTGGAAGTCCCGAGTCCCGAAGCGATCAAGACGGCCATCGAGCAGGAAGTGAAGCCGGTGCCGGAGGAAGTGAAGCAGCTGCAGGCGCAGGCCGAGGCGAACGTCTCGGCGATCATGGAGCTGGATCTGGACTCGTTCGAGAAGCGCAAGGAGATCCTGCAGACGATCGAGCAGTTCGGCATGGCGACGATGAAGACGTCGTCGGGCAAAAACGCGCTGCTGCAGGTGACGGTCGGCAGCCTCTCCAAAGCCGGCGACGAGGGCGGGCCGGTGGCGAAAGGGCTGGCGGAGCTGCACACGCAGCTCAAGGATCTTGATCCGAGCGCGGTCGACTTCGCCAAGACCGGCCTGCTCGGCAAGCTGTTCAATCCGCTGCGCGCGTACTTCCTCCGCTTCGAGAAAGCCGATGCGGTCATCGCCGATATCGTGGAGTCGCTGAGCAAGGGCAAGACGACGCTCAAGAACGACAATACGACGCTCGAGATCGAGCAGGCGGCGCTGCGCGACCTGACGAAGCGGCTGCAGAAGGAGATCCAGCTCGGCCTACTCATGGACGAATCGATCGAGAAGCAGATCGAGGCGGCGAAAGCCCGCAACGAGGACCCGGACAAAATCCGCTTCATCTCGGAGGAGGTGCTCTTCCCGATGCGGCAGCGGGTGATGGACCTGCAGCAGATGCTCGTCGTCAACCAGCAGGGCATCATGGCGATCGAGGTCGTCCGGCGCAACAACAAGGAGCTGATGCGCGGCGTCGATCGGGCGCAGAACGTCACCGTCTCCGCGCTGAAGATCGCGGTCATGGTCGCCGGCGCGCTGTACCATCAGAAGATCGTGCTCAAAAAGATCGAGGTGCTCAACCAGACGACGAACAATCTGATCGCCGGCACGTCCCGTCTGCTGAACACGCAGGGAGCGGAGATCCACAAGCAGGCGCTGGAATCGAGCGTCTCGGTGGAGACGCTCAAGCAGGCGTTCGCGGACGTGCTGTCGGCGCTCGACTCTATCAGCGCCTACAAGCAGGACGCGCTGCCGAAGCTGCGCGGCACGATCGAGGAGTTCCGCGAGCTGGCCGATACGGGCGAGCAGCAGATCAGCCGCCTCGAGCGCGGCCATCAGCTGGGACTATAGGCCGGCGCAAGCTTAGGTCGACATGAACGACAAAAAGGAACCACGCCGCCAGCGGCATGGTTCCTTTTTGGGCTGCGGATGAGACGAGACGCTTCGTCAGGAGCGCCTAGTCGGCAGGTTTGGCCGGGACGACGATCGAGTCTCCCGCCTTCAGGCCGGCTTCGGCGTCCAGGCCGTTTTTCTTGGCGATGAGCTCGGCATGCTTGCCGGTGCCGTAGAAGCGGACCGAGATGCGGTAGAACGTATCGCCGGGAAGGACGAGGTACGTCGCGGGGAGCTTGACCTTGGAGTAGTCGATTTCCTTCGTTCCGCTCGGCGCGGAGCCTTTCTTGCCGCCGGCAGCAGGCTTGGACGACGCCGGAGGCAGCGTCAGCTTGTCCCCCGGCTTCATGTCGTTGACGAAGACGATGCCGTTCTTCTCCGCGATCAGCGAGACGTAGTCCTTGGAGCCGTAGTGCGCGACCGAGATCGACGTCAGCGTATCGCCTTCCTTGACGGTGTAGGTGCCGGAGGAGGAAGGCTTCGGCTTCGGCTTCGGCTTCGGCTTCGCCGGAGCGGCAGACGCCTCGGGCTTGTCCGTTGGCTCCGCATCCGGCGACGAGGAAGGAGACGGGTCGGACGGCCCGGCTGAAGCGCTGGGCTCCTCGCTTGGAGCAGGAGACGGCAGCGGCGAAGCCGATGCTTCCGGCGAAGGCGAGGCCGGCTCTGCCGAGCTGGCCGGCGACGGCGACGGGGAGGCGGAGGGAACGCCCGAGGCGAGCTCCTTGTTGTCTTTGTCGAACGGATACATGACGAAAAAGAGGGCGGTCAGCACGATGGCTAGCCCGGCGGCCGCCAGCACGCCGTTGATGACGGTCGTGTTTTTCTTTTTTTTGCGCTCCGAGCGGGAGCGGAAGCCGGGTTCAGGCATGTCGGATGGCATAGGGACCTCCTTGCAGACGATTGCGATCAGATAGAACCAGTTTACCCCAGATTGGAAGCTTCGTAGAGAAGATTGGCGAAAATCAGGTCCTTCGGACTAGATCCGACAGATCGGCTGGCCTGCAACCCCTCTGCAACCTCGCTCGGGTTAACTGAAAGGAGCGGTTCATCGAGATTGAGGGGGAGAGAACGATGATTTCAGAGGGATGGTTCGAGCGCAGATGCCGAATCTCGGCGGAAAGGATCGCCGTCATGGATGAAAGCGGAGGCTGCCGGCTGACGTACGGCGAGCTGGAAGCGAGGTCGAAGGCTGCGGCGGCGCTGCTCGTCCGGCTCGGCATCGCCAGCGGCGACCGGATCGCCATCCTGTGCCCGAACGACGTCCGGATGCTGATCCTGCTGTTCGCTTGCCGGCTGACGGGAGCGGTGCTCGTGCCGCTCAATCGGCGGCTGCATGAGCGGGAGCTGAGGCAGATCGTCGGCGACTGCGCGCCAAAGCTGATCTGGCATCAGGAGGGAGGAAGCGGCCCGTGGAGCGGCAGCGCTGGAAACGTCGGAAGCATCGGCAGCGCCGCAAGGGCCGACGGCTGCGACGGCGCCGGTCCTTGCTGGCTGCCGCTGTCGAGGCTCGACGAGGCGGAGGAGGACGCTGCAGCGGAGACATCGCCGCAATCATACGGCTCGCCAGCCCCCTCTCCGGCGGCCGCTTCTCCTGCCGGCAGCGGCGACGATGCCGTAGAGGCGGCCGCCGCCGCGAGCCGGGGAGAGCGCCAGGACGACAGCGACCGTCCGTGGCTGATCATCTACACCGGAGGCACGACCGGCCAGCCGAAGGGCGTCGTGCTCACCGCCCGCTCCCTTTACTGGAACGCGCTCAATACGGTCGCCAGCTGGCAGCTGACCGAACGCGACATTACGCCGACGGTGCTGCCGATGTTCCATACGGGCGGCCTCAATGCGCTGACGCTGCCGGTGCTGATGGCCGGCGGCAAGGTCATCTGCGTCGAGGCGTTTCACCCGGAGCGCATGATCGACCTGCTGGAGCGGGAAGGCTGCACGATCGTGCTCATGGTGCCGACGATGTACCATCTGCTCGTCGAGTGTCCGCGATTCGCTTCGGCGGACTTCAGCCGCATGAGCGCCTTCCTGTCCGGCGGAGCGCCATGCCCGCTCCGCATCTACGAGGCGTTCGCCTCCAGAGGCTTGCCGTTCAAGGAGGGCTACGGCGCGACGGAGTCCGGACCCAACAATTTCTTCATCTCGGCAGCCGAAGCGAGGCGCAAGCCGGGCTCGGTCGGGCTGCCGATGCTGTTCACCGACATGCGCCTCGCCGCTGCGGACGGCCGTGACGCGGCTGCCGGCGAGGTCGGAGAGCTGCTGCTGCGGGGCCGGCATCTTTTCCACTCCTATTGGGGCAACGAGAGCGCGACGGCGGAGGCGCTGCAGGACGGCTGGTTCCATACCGGCGATCTGGCAAGGGCCGACCGCGACGGCTATTGTTACATCGTCGGACGCAAAAAGGACATGATCATCACCGGCGGCGAGAACGTCTACCCGCTGGAGGTGGAGCAGCTGCTGGAGCGCCATCCCGAGGTCGGCTCCGCGGCCGTGGTCGGCATTCCCCATCCGAAATGGGGCGAGGCCGTGGCGGCGGCGGTCGTGCCGAAGCCGGGCTGCCGCCCGAGCGAGCGGAGCCTGCAGCTGTTCTGCGCCGATTCCATCGCCGGCTACAAGGTCCCGAAGCGGATCCTGCTGCTGGAGGAGCTGCCGAAGACGGCGGTCGGCAAGCTGGACAAAAAGACGCTCGTCCCTCTGTTCGGGCCGCCTGAGGCGGGCTGACCGGCTCACGAGGGGCGACGTCGGAGCTGCCGTGGGGTGGCGGAGGCGCCGCTTTATGTAAACGCTGTCAGGCGGTCGGGCGCTATGATACAATGAGCTGGAAATCAAGGAAAAGAGAGGTTGCGCATGAAAACGTTCCGCATCCTGAAAATGAAGCTCATGGCGCCTCCTGCCAAAAGCCACTGGCTGCAGCGCCCGAAGCTGATGAAGCGGCTCCGCTCCATTCCCCGCACTCCGCTCACGCTCCTCGCCTCCGGCCCCGGCTTCGGCAAGACGACCGCCCTCGCCGCCTATGTCCGGCAATGCGGCTGCCGCCATGCCTGGTACGGCATTTCCGCGCAGGATCATGACCTTCTTCCTTTTCTGCATCATATCATCGCCTCGATCCGCATGGCCGCGCCCGGCTTCGGCGAATCGCTGCTGGCGGAGCTGGAGCGGCTGCAGCCGGCTTCGCCGGACGACGTGCAGCTGCTGGCCGACCTTTTCCTGAACGAATGCCTGCTGCTGTCCGAGCCGCTGCTCCTCTGCCTGGACGACTACCAGTCCGTCGGGCAGAACGAGTGGATCGACGCATGGATGCAATATGTCGTCTCGTACCTGCCCGATTGTCCGAGCCTGCGCCTCGTCGTCTCTTCCCGCGTCAAGCCCGAGTGGGAAGGGCTCACGTCCATGAGAGTGCGCGGCGAAGTGCTCGAGCTGTCCCGGGACGACCTGGCCTTTTCGGCGGAGGACATCGAGGTGCTGTTCTCGGATTATTACCGGCAGCCGCTTGGTCGCGAGCAGGCCGAGCGGCTGCTCGCCTTCACGGAGGGCTGGATCATCGCGATCCAGCTCGTCTGGCAGCGGCTTGCCGCTACCGGCGAGTCGATGGAGAGCCTGCTGCTGCAGCCGCGCCAGTCGCTGGAGGAGCTTTTCGCCTTCCTGGCGGCGGAGCTGTTCGAGAAGCAGCCGCCGGCGATGCAGGCGTTCATGCTCGAGACGAGCCTGTTCGACGAGCTGACCGGCGAGTGGTGCGACGCCGTATGCGGACGCGAGGGCTCGCGCGCGCAGCTCGCGGCGTTGTCGCAAAGCGGCTTTCTCACGCCGATCGACGAGCATCAGTTCCGCTATCATGCGCTGTTCCGCCAGTTCCTGCAGGAGCGGCTGCGGCTCCAGGGCGGACGCAGGGAGCTGCTGCTGCGACGGGCCGTGCAGGAGACGGCGGCCAAGGGGCGGATGGAGCTGGCGCTGCAGCATGCGTCGGAGCTGGACGATCCCGAGACGATGGCCGCCCTGCTCGCAGCAGGCGGAGCGCAGCTCGTCGCCGGCGGGCATCTGGAGGCCGTGCTGGGCAGCCTGCAGCCGCTGCCGGAGCTATGGAAAGCTTCGACGCCTCATCTCTATGTGCTGCAGGGCGACGTCCTCCGCTACCGCTGCGCCTACGAGGAGGCGATGGCCAGCTACAGCCTGGCGGAGCGGCATGCGCGGGAGCGGGGCGATGCGCTCGTCCATAGCCTTGCGCTCGAAGGGCAGGCGATGTTCTATCTGGATACGATCCAGCCGGGACTCGCCGAGCCGCCGCTGCTGCGGGCGATCGCGCTTGCCGAGGCGGGATCGGCGTCCGCGGAGCCGGCCGCCTCAGCCGGCGAGGAGCCGGCAGGCGCCCGCGAGCCGGGCTTCGGCCGCAAGCATCTGGCCCGGCTGTACGGGCTCATGGCGGAGAACAAGCTCAACCGCGGCCACGGCAAGGAGGCGCGCGATTGGGCCGCGCGCTCGCTGCAGCTCGATCCCGAGCGGCGCGACCTGCTGCTGGAGGCGAGGCTGGCGCTGCGCACGGGCAGGCTCAAGGAGGCGGCGCTGCTGCTGGAAAGCGCGCAGCTCCAAGAATCCCAGACGGGCGCGCCGTACCGCGGCATGCGGCAGGTCGGCCGCACGCTGTCCCGCTCGCATCGGGAGATCGAGCTGCTCCAGTCGCTGATCCACAGCCTCTGCGGCGAAGCGGCGGCGGCCAAGTCGGCGGCGGAGTCCGGCATGATGCGTGGCATCCGGCTGAAGGCGCCTTTTGTCGAGGCATGCGGATGGATCCGCATGGGGCATGCGGCGCAGCTCTCCGGCGCTTACGAGGCCAAGGTGCCGGCGGAGTGCTACCATGCGGCGCTCGACATCATGACCCGCCTCGACATGCCGCGCGGGACGGCGGAGCCGAACATGGGCCTATGCCTGCTGCACGGCCGCGGCCGCGCCGTCGGCGCCGCCATGCGCTACGGAGAAGCCGCGCTGCAGGATACGGAGCGGGCCGACGACGGCTGGCTGGCCTCGCTCATCCGGCTCAGCATGGCGATCGTCCTCTATGAAAACGGCAGCTGGCCGGAAGCGGAGGAGCGGTTCGAGGAGGCGAAGGCCCGCTTCGAAGCCTGCGGGGACGAGTTCGGCCTCGCTCTCGGCGAGATGTGGCTCGCCTTTGCCGCCTATCGGCAGCAGCAGGACGGCCGCTTCGCCGCCGCGATGGAGCGCTTCCTGCACCGCGTCGCGCAAGGCGGCTACAGCTTCCTGTTCACCGCGCGCACGCTGCTCGGGCCGGCCGATCCGCAGCAGCTCGTGCCGCTGCTGCTCGAGGCGGAGCGGCTGGGCATCGGCGGCGCCCATGCGGCGGCGCTGCTGGCGGAGCTCGGCATGGACAAGCTGACCTATCATCCCGGCTACACGCTGCATATCGAGACGCTCGGCACGTTCAGGCTGCGGCTGGGCAGCACGTACCTGCAGGACAAGGACTGGCAGCGCGGCAAAGCCAAGGAGCTGTTCCAGCTGCTCGTGACGAAGCGCCGCTCGGCGACGAGCAAGGAGGAGCTGCTGCTGCAGCTTTTTCCCCATGCGGACGAAAAAGCGGCCAACCGCGACTTCAAGGTCGCGCTGAACGCCTTGCATGCGGCGTTGGAGCCGCAGCGCCGGCTGCGGGGCGATCCGTATTTCGTCATTCGCGAAGGTCCGCTGTACCGGCTTCATCCCCAAGCGAGCTGGACGCTCGACGCGGCTCAATTCGAGGAGGGCGTGCGCAAAGGGCTCGAGGCGGAGCGCCGGGACGAGGCGGAGCAATGGCTGGAGCAGGCGCTTCAGCTGTACCAAGGCGATTATCTTCCCGAGCGGCGCTATGACGACTGGTGCATCGAGGAGCGCGAGCGGCTGCAGGTGCTCTTCCTGCGCGGCGCTCAGCGGCTCAGCCGAATCTGCGCGGCGCGCGGAGCCTACGACAAGGCGATCGGGTGGGCGGAGGCGATGCTGGCCAAGGACCGCTGCTGGGAAGAGGCCTATCGGATGCTGATGGAATGCCATCTGCTGCTCGGCAGCCGCCAGCAGGCGGCCAAATGGTACCGCCGCGCCGAGGAGGCGCTGGAGGAGGAGCTCGGCGTCGCGCCTACGGCCGCCCTGCGCGAGCTGATGGAGCGCTGCAGCGAAGAGAGCGCGTGAGAGCGGCTCCAGCGCTGCAACCGGATTGCAACCCGTCGCCCGTATGCTGAACGGGAAGGAAGCCGTTCAAGGGGGAATGCACGATGACGATGAGGAAGAAGAAAGGCTCGCGATTGGCCAAAATCAGCGGCGCGGCCGTCATGGCGGCGATGCTGCTGCTGTCGGCGGCCTGCTCCGACGGCGGCTCGCAGGCCGAAGGACAAGACGGTGCCGGCGGCGCTGCGGGCGGCGTCATCAAGATCGGCGTGCTGGCGTCGCTGACCGGCGCGCTGGAAAGCTACGGCAAGCAGACGACCCGTGGCTTCGAGCTCGGCATCGACTACGCGACGGACGGTACGAGGGAAGCGGGCGGCCGCAAGATCGAGTTCATTTTCGAGGATACGGAGACGAAGCCCGACGTGGCCGTAAAGAAGGCGACCAAGCTGCTGGAAACCGACAAGGTCGATTTCCTGGTCGGCTCCTCGAGCTCCGGCGACACGCTCGCCGTGCTGCCGCTCGTCGAGGAGGCCAAGAAGGTGATGGTCGTGGAACCGGCCGTCGCGGACAGCATCACCGGCGATCAGTGGAACAAATACGTGTTCCGCACGGCGCGCAGCTCCTCGCAGGACGCGATCGCCGGGGCCGCCGCGATCGCGGGCAAGGG
This sequence comes from Paenibacillus sp. B01, assembly GCF_009649995.1. Lineage (NCBI taxonomy): Bacteria > Bacillati > Bacillota > Bacilli > Caryophanales > Paenibacillaceae > Paenibacillus > Paenibacillus sp. B01. Next base: position 2,926,840 of record NZ_CP045802.1, read on the forward strand.
CATCAAGATCGCTACGTTCGCTCCGGACAGCGCATTCGGCAGGGACGGCATCGCCGCGTTCAAGGAAGCGGCCGTGAAGCTGGGGGCCGAGATCGTCGAGGAGCAGTACGCGGATGCCGCGGCGACCGATTTTACCGCGAGCATCCAGAAGATCGTGCAGGCGAAGCCCGACTATCTGTTCATCGTCTGGGCCGGCGCCAACTCGCCGTGGAAGCAGCTGCAGGACATGAAGGTGCAGGACCAGGGCATCAAGATCTCGACCGGAGCGCCCGACATCGCCGCGCTCAAGACGATGAACGATCTCGTCGGCATGGAAGGCTTCTCGGTGTACTACCACACGCTGCCGGACAACGACGTCAACAAGTGGCTGGTCGACGAGCATAAGAAGCGGTTCGGCGGCGAGGTGCCGGATCTGTTCACGCCGGGCGGCATGTCGGCGGCCATCTCGATCGTCGAGGCGATCAAGAAGCTCGGCGGCGACGTCGGCGACGGCGACCAGGTGTCGGCCGCGATGGAGGGCATGTCCTTCGAGACGCCGAAGGGCAAGATGACGTTCCGCAAGGAAGACCATCAGGCGCTTCAGACGCTCTACGCGATCAAGCTGGAGAAGCAGGACGGCGTCGATTATCCCGTGCCGGTCCTCATGCGCGAGCTGGCTCCGGACGAGACGGCGCCGGCGATCCGCAACCAGCGGTAATGCTGCCATCGGCAGGGCGCCCCGGTGCCCTGCCGATTTCCATCCAGAGCAAGCTTCGCGAGAGACGAAAGGAGCTGAAACGCTATGAATAGCGCCAAGGCGGCAAGATCCGCTGCGCCGCCGATCCTGGAAACCGACCGGCTGACGGTCGCGTTCGGAGGCCATGCGGCCGTCCGTGAGGTCAGCCTCGCCGTCACCGACCGTTCGTTCCTGTCCATCATCGGGCCGAACGGCGCCGGCAAGACGACGCTGTTCAACCTGCTGAGCGGCCAGCTGAAGCCGACTTCGGGGCGGATTACCTACAAAGGCATGGACATCACCGGCCTGCCTTCCTATGAACGGACTCGACGGGGCATCGGCCGCTCCTTCCAGCTCACCCATGTCTTTCCGCGGCTGAGCGTGCTGGAAAATATCCGCCTCGCGGTCCAATCCCGCGCCGGCGTGCGCTATGACTTCTTCTCCTCCCTGCGTCGCCACCGCAAGTTCGAGGCCGAGGCGGAAAGCCTGCTGGAGCTCATGCGGCTCACCGGCAAGCGGAATTCCCCGGCGATCCAGCTCGCCCACGGCGAAAAGCGGAAGCTGGAGATCGCGATGCTGCTCGCGCTCGAATCCGACCTGCTGCTGCTGGACGAGCCGACCGCCGGGATCTCGCTGGAGGAGGTGCCGGCGATTCTCGAGGTGATCCGCGACGTGAAGCGTCAGGGCAGCCGCACGATCGTGCTGATCGAGCACAAGATGGAGATGGTGCTCGACCTGTCCGACGAGATCGCCGTGCTGTACCAGGGCGAGCTGCTCGCTCACGACACGCCGGCCGCGATCATGGGCAACGAGACGGTCCAATCCGCTTATTTGGGAGGATGGTACGATGACGCTGCTGAAGCTTGAATCCGTCGAGACCCACATCAGCCAATACCATATTCTCCAGGGCGTCACGATGGACATCCAGGCGGGGGAGGTGACGGTGCTGCTCGGGCGCAACGGCGCCGGCAAGACGACGACCCTGCGCACGATCATGGGGCTGAATGCCGCCAGCGGCGGACAGATCCTGTTCAAGGGCGAGCCGGTGGAGAAGCTGCCCGCCTATCAGATCGCGCGGCGCGGCATCGGCTACGTGCCGGAGGATCAAGGCATTTTTGCCGACCTGACCGTCGACGAGACGCTGCGCATCGCCATGAAGCGCGGAGATCCCGCCGCCCGGGAGCGGCTTTCGTGGATGCTGGAGCTGTTCCCCGATCTCGCGACGTTCCGGGAGCGCAAGAGCGGCCTGCTGAGCGGCGGGCAGAAGCAGATGCTCGCCATCGCCCGCGCCTATGTCGGCAACAGCGAGCTGCTGCTGATCGACGAGCCGAGCAAAGGGCTCGCGCCGATCATGGTGCGAAAGCTGGTCGAAGCGCTGCGCCTCATGCGCGAGCGCACGACGGTGCTGCTGGTCGAGCAGAACTTCATGATGGCGCAAGCGATCGGCGACGCCTTCTATTTGATGGACGAGGGCCGGATCGTCAGCGGCGGCTCGATGGCGGCCTTGAACGAGGATCACGAGCTGCGCCGCAAATATCTGGGAATCGCATGATGGGAGAGGAGGCGGGCATTCGTGAATTCCTTATTGAACCTCATCGTCAACGGCCTGGCGACCGGCATGCTGGTGTTTCTGCTGGCGGCGGGCCTGACGCTGATCTTCGGCCTCATGAGCGTGCTTAACTTCGCTCACGGCGGTCTGTTCGCCTGGGGCGCCTATGGAGGCGTCTGGCTGTACGGGCTTACCGAGTCGTTCGCGGCGGCGCTGGCCGGCGCGGTCGTCATCGGGATGCTGCTCGGCTGGGTGATGGAGCGCGTCGTCATCCGCCCGGTATACGGCAACCATGTCCAGCAGATCCTCGTGACGCTGGGCGCGATGCTCGTGCTGAGCGAGCTGCTCAAGGTCGTCTTCACCCCGAATCCGCTCAAGGCGGAGACGCCTGCATGGCTGAGCGGCAGCTGGGATGCCGGCGGCGTCATCCTCATCAAATACCGGCTGTTCATCATTCTGGTCGGCGCGCTCGTCTATATCGGACTGACGCTGCTGCTGCGCCGCACCCGGATCGGCCTCATCGTGCGCGCCGGCGTCGCCAATCCCGACATGGTGCAGGCGCTCGGCATCAACATCCGGCTCGTCTTCACGCTCGTCTTCATGTTCGGCGCCGGGCTGGCCGCCTTCGGCGGGGCGCTGCTCGCTCCCTACTCCGGCGTCGTCTTCTCGGAAATGGGCATGCAGTTCGCGATCCTCGCCTTCATCGTCGTCGTCATCGGCGGCATGGGCAGCATCCAGGGCTCGGCGCTCGCCTCGCTGCTGGTCGGCCTGTCCGGCGCGCTCATGGCCTACTATGTGCCGGATCTGTCGCTGGCGGCCAACATGCTGCTGATGGTGCTCGTGCTGCTCGTCCGCCCGTCCGGCCTGTTCGGAGCGAAGGGAGGCGGAGCATGAGCCGCACGCCTCTTCAGCCCCGATCCGAGCCGGCCGCGCCGCCAAAAAGAGCCCGCAGCGTCATGGGCAGGCTGTCCGCGCTGCAGGGAAGGTCCAGCCGCACGCATAACGTCGTCGTCCTGCTGCTGTTCGTCCTGCTGGCTGCGCTGCCGGCGGTCAGCGATTCGCGCAGCCTGTTCATCCTGCTGACGCAGGTGTTCATTCTCGCCGTGTTTGCCATGAGCTACGACCTGCTGCTCGGCTTCACCGGCATCGTGTCGTTCGGCCACGCGATGTTCTTCGGCCTCGGCGCCTACTCGACCGGCCTGTTTCTGAGCAGGTTCGAGGCTACGCTGCCGATGCTCTTGCTGTCCGTAATCGCGGGCATGGCGCTGGCCGCCGCGCTGAGCTACCTCGTCGGCGTGCTCTCGCTGCGGCTCAAGAGCCATTTCTACGCGATGCTCACGCTTGCCTTCGCCGGCCTGCTGCTCGTCGCCGCCGAAAAATGGCGCTCGCTCACCAAAGGAAGCGACGGCTTCACCTTCGCCATCCCCGAGCCGCTCAAGGACCGCGCGACGCTGTATCTGGTCTGCCTGTGCACGCTGGCCGCGGTGTACGTGGCGCTTCGCCGCTTTACCCGTTCTCCGCTCGGCTCAGTGCTGCAGGCGATCCGGGAGAACGAGCAGCGGACCGAGTCGCTCGGCTACCGGATCGTCCCGTACAAGATCGCGGCGTCCGTCGTCGCCGGCGCGGCCGCCAGCATCAGCGGGTCGCTCTACGTGCTGACGCTGCGTTTTGTCAATACGACGGTGTTCTCGATGGACATGACGCTGAACGCCCTGCTCATGACGATCATCGGCGGCGTCGGCACGCTGTACGGAGCCGTCATCGGCGCCGCGGTCATCGAGTGGGCGCATCAGCTGCTCACCGATCTCGCCGGCGTTCATCCCATCTTCGAGCGCTGGATCATTTTCTTCGGCCTGCTCTACATCGTCGTCGTGCTTGTATTTCCGTCCGGCATCGCCGGCACCTGCGCCTCCTGGCTGAGCTCCATGCGGCGCAGGCGGCAGCCGGAAGATCCAGAGGAGGAGAGGCCATGAGCGAGTCCGCGCTGTGTTCGTTTGTCGTTCGCTGCACCCCATGCGACAGTCCGAGCGGGTGGAGGATCAAGGTGACGCATGTGCAGGAGCAGGTCGAGCTGACGATGGCCACCCTGGACGAAGCCGCCGACTATATGAAAAGCAGGCTGGAAAGGAGGCAGCTCCCATCATGACTCTTCAAGCTCATGCCGAACAAGCCGTCTCGCTGATCGCCGTCGACCTCTACATCCCCGATGCCCGGATGACCAGCGCCGAGATCGCCGAGGCGTCCGGCGTGCCGCAGCCCGTCGTCGAGTCCAAGCTCGGCTTGCGCAGCAAGCCGGTGCCCGGCCCGGAGGACGGCACCTGCGAGATGGGCATCCGCGCCGCCAGGCAGGCGCTGGCGCGCAGCGGCGTCGATCCGATGGACATCGACGCCGTCATCTACATCGGCGAGGAGCATAAGGAGCACCCGGTATGGACGGCCGCGCTCAAGCTGCAGGAGGAGATCGGCGCTCGGCGGGCGATCGGCTGGGACATCGCCTTGCGCTGCTGCACCGCGATCGCCGGGCTCAAGATCGCCAAGACGATGATGAGCGGCGATCCGTCGCTCCGCACCGTGCTGCTCGCAGGCGGCTACCGCAACGGCGACCTGATCGATATGGCCGATCCCGCCACGCGGTTCATGCTGAACCTGTCTGCCGGCGGCGGAGCGCTGATCCTACGCAGGGACGCGGGAGCTGAGTACCCCCGTCTGCTGGATACCGCGCTGCTGACGGACGGCTCGTTCAGCGAGGATGTCGTCGTCGGCGCCGGCGGCACCCGTCGGCCGCTCACCCCCGAGCTGCTGGCGGCCGGCGAGCCGCGCTTCCGCGTGCAGGATGCCGAGGCGATGAAGGAGCGGCTCGACCGGCTGTCGATGAAGCGGTTCGAGGAGGTCATCCGCCGCTCGGCCGCGGACAGCGGCTGCGATGACCCGGCCGGCCTGGCCTATCTCGGCCTGCTGCATATGAAGCGCTCCGCGCATCATCATGTGCTCCGCGCGCTCGGCGTTGCGGAAGAGCGGGCGATCTACCTGGAGGACTACGGCCATATGGGACAGTTCGATCCGATCCTTCATCTCGAGCTGATCGCCCGGGACGGCCGCATGAAGCCGGGAGACGCGGCGACTCTCGCCGCAGCGGGCATCGGCTACGCTTGGGGAGCGACGACGCTGAGCTGGGGGGATGAGCCATGTCCGTGGAGCTGAAATCGGTCCGCCTCGACAGCGGAGAGACGATCGGTTATCGGCAGCGCTCCGGCGGCGAGGAGGCCGTGCTGCTCCTTCATGGCAACATGAACTCCTCGGTCCACTGGGACGTCGTCCTGGAGCGGATGGAAGCCCGGTATGCCGTCTATGCCGTCGACCTGCGGGGCTTCGGCACGTCGACTTACCTTGCTCCGGCGGTCCGGCTTTCGGACTATGCGGACGATGTGGCGGCATTCATGGAGAAGATCGGGCTGCCTCGCGCCATCGTCTGGGGCTGGTCGACCGGCGGCGGAGTCGCGATGGAGCTGGCGGCTCGACATCCGGAGCGGGTCGACAGGCTGGTGCTGCTCGCCTCGGTCTCGACGCGCGGATACCCGCAGCATGAAAACGGACCGGACGGCAGGCCGGATCTCTCGAGCAGGCTGACGAGCGCGGACGGAATCCGAGCGGACCGCCGCAACCGGCGGATCCTGCAGGCGAACGAGGAGCGCGACAAGCCGTTCATGAAAGCCTTGTTCGACGCCGTCATCTACGAGCGCCGGCAGCCGGAGCCGCAGCGGTACGAGGCTTATCTGGAGGATATCCTGACCCAGCGTAATCTGATGGACATCTATGAGGCGCTCAATGCGTTCAACATCAGCCGCTTCGATCATCCCGCCGGAGCCGGCACCGGAGCCGTCGACCTGATCGAGGCTCCGGTCCTGGCGGTCCGCGGGACGGAGGACAAGGTGATCAGCGAGGCGATGCATCGCGAGCTGATGGAGGATTTCCGAGGCAGAGCGGCCGAAGCGCTGCTGCCGGGCTGCGGCCATTCGCCGCTCATCGACGATCCCGAGCGGCTGCTGGAGGTCGTACAAACGTTTTTGCAGGAGGGAGCGCGAGCATGAGATTGGATGGAAAGACCGCGATCATCACCGGCGGAGCGGGCGGCATCGGCTGGGCTGCGGCCACGCTCTTTCTCGAGCAGGGAGCGCGGGTCGTCGTCGCCGACTACAACGAAGCCGCAGGGATGCAGCGGATCGCGTCGCTCGATCCGAAGCTGCAGGGGCAAGCCCGCTTCATCGCCGTCGACGTCTCGAGCGAGGAGCAGGTCGAGGCGATGGCGCACTCTGCGCTCGCCTGGCTGGGAGCGATCGACATCCTCGTCAACAATGCCGGCATCACGAGGGACGCGATGCTGTCGCGGATGACGACCGAGCAGTGGAAGCAGGTGCTGGACGTGAATCTGAGCGGCGTGTACTACTGCACGAAGCATGTTTCCCCGCACATGGCTGCCAGAGGCAAGGGCAAGATCATCAACACCAGCTCGATCGTAGGCGTGCAGGGCAATCTCGGCCAGACCAACTATGCGGCCGCCAAGGCAGGCGTCATCGGCATGACCCGCACCTGGGCGAAGGAGCTCGGCTACAAGGGCATCTGCGTCAATGCGGTCGCTCCCGGCTTCATCGCGACGGACATGGTCGCGTCCATGCCGGAGCAGGCCATCGCCGCGATGAGCGAGCGGGTTCCGCTGCGCAGGCTCGGACAGCCGGAGGATGTCGCTCAGGCGTATCTGTACCTCGCGTCGGATGCCGCCGATTATGTGAACGGCACCGTGCTGGAGGTCAATGGCGGACTGAGCATCTAGCCTCCGTCGATAGAGAATGGCATCGGAATCGACGTTAATGCCATTCAGGGTTAACTTCATTAAGGGATGAAAAAGCCGCATTCCATGCGGCTTTTTTGCTTTCCCGGAAAGCTCCATGCCGGCGGGCGGCGCGGAGTCGATGGATGAAATAGGCAAATGCGGTTGACTTGCCTGGTACTTCGTGTTACTTTGTAGTGGTAGTAAGTGTCACAGGATACCTGTCTTACTGAATAGCAAGGAGTGGTCGTGCTGGAAAACTTGACGGAAATGCTCAAAGGCGTATTGGAGGGCTGCATCCTGGAAATCATCAGCCGCGAAGAAACCTATGGGTATGAAATTACGCGGAGGCTGAACGCGCTCGGCTTCAAGGATGTCGTAGAGGGGACGGTGTATACGATCCTGATCCGGCTGGAAAAAAACAAGCTGGTGGAAACGTTCAAGAAGCCGTCCGACGTTGGACCGCCGCGGAAATTCTATGCGATCAACGATGCGGGTCGCGCGGAGCTGCGGCGGTTCTGGGAAAAATGGCAGTTCGTCTCATCTAAGCTGCAGGAACTGAAGGAGGAAATGTCATGAACTTTTGGGAAAAGGTCACGGGCAGCGACATGAACAAGGAAATCCGGGCATTTGAATCGAGGGTGAAGAAGCTGCCGGCGGATCATCAAGCGGCATGGGCCGCCATTCAGGCGAATCTTTGGCCGTATTCCGACTTCAGCGGCCGCAATCTCATCCCGATCCTGGACGGCGTCGTCGGCCTGCTGGAAGAAGCGGCCGCAGAAGGCCAGAGCGTCCAGGATGTCTTGGGCGATGACATCAAAGGCTTCTGCTCCGCGCTGGCGGGCGAAGAGGGCGCCAAATCCTTCCGCGACAAGTGGCGCGAGCAGCTGAATGATGCGGTCGCCAGAAAACTGAAGAAGCAGGAGGGGAAATAAATGAACATCCGCGACATCATCGAAGGCAAAAAGGAGTGGCGCGCGCATGTGGCCCGCGTCAAAGCGCTTCCGCAGGATTATCAGATCGTGTACAACGAGATGCAGAGGTATTTGTTCAAGGTCGGGCCGGTCGAGCTGACCGAGGGGAACGGCGTGCTCTCGGGAATCGTCGATCTTTTTGAAGAAGGCGCGGCATCGGGAAGAGGCGTGCTCGAGGTGACAGGCAGCGACGTCGCGGCTTTTTGCGACGATCTGATCCGCGATTCCAAAACCTACGCGGATCTCGTTCAGGAATCGGTACGCCAAAGCAAAAAAAAGTAAAGGGAGACGGTGGAAATGAAGAACGCCATAAAGGTAACCGGGCTGCAAAAGTCGTTCAAGAACACGGAAGTGCTCAAGGGCGTCCATTTCGAAGTGCGGCCAGGCGAGATTTTCGCTTTGCTCGGCTCCAACGGCGCGGGCAAGACGACGATTGTTCGAATTCTCGCCACGCTGCTCAAGCCGGACGGAGGAGCCGCTGAGGTCGGCGGATTTGATGTCGCGACGCAGCCCGGGAAGGTCCGGCATGCGATCAGCCTGACCGGCCAGTTTACCGCTGTGGATGAGATTTTGACCGGGCGGGAAAATCTGATCCTGATGGCGAAGCTGCGGCATCTGGATCAACCGCGTCAAGTCGCGGACGGCTTGCTGAAGCGCTTCGGCTTAACGGACGCGGCCGACCGCAAGCCATCGACGTATTCGGGCGGCATGCGGCGCAGGCTCGACATCGCCTTGAGCCTGGTCGGGCAGCCGCAGGTCATTTTTCTCGACGAGCCGACGACCGGGCTTGATCCGGAAGCGCGCATCGAGGTATGGAAAATCGTCAAGGAGCTCGCCGGCAGCGGCGCGACGGTATTCCTGACGACGCAGTATTTGGAGGAAGCCGAGCAGCTGGCCGACCGGATCGCCATTTTGCATGAGGGCCGCATCATCGCCAATGGCACGCTGGCGGAGCTGAAAAGCCTTTTCCCGCAAGCCAAGGTGGAGTATGTAGAGAAGCAGCCGACTTTAGAGGAAATATTCCTTGCCATCATCGGCAAGAAGGAGGTCGTGTAACATGGGAGAGGCCAAAACGTATTTCTTCCGCGACATGAGCGTCATGCTGGGGCGGTCCATGCGCCATATTTTCCGCAGCATGGATACTATGTTGACGGTTTGCATTACGCCGATCGCGATGATGCTGTTGTTTGTCTATGTATTCGGCGGCGCGATCGAAACGGGCACGGGCAATTATGTGAACTATCTGCTGCCGGGCATTCTGCTCATGGCCATCGCCAGCGGAGTCGCTTACGTCGCTTACCGCTTGTTCATCGACAAGCAGAGGGGCATCATGGAGCGGTTTCACTCGATGCCGATCGCTCGTTCCACCGTCCTATGGGGTCATGTCCTGACGTCGGTGGTCTCCAACGTCATCTCAATCGTCGTCATCATTCTCGTCGCGCTTCTGATGGGCTTCCGCTCGTCAGCAGGAGTCCTGTCTTGGCTCGCCGTAGCCGGCATCCTCGTCTTGTTCACCTTGGCCTTGACGTGGATCGCGGCGATCGCCGGACTGACGGGCAAAACGATGGAAGGAGCAAGCGCGTTTTCGTACCCCTTGATTTTCCTCCCGTTCATCAGCTCCGCCTTTGTGCCGACGGATTCGATGCCGCTTATCGTGCGGGTCTTTGCCGAAAACCAGCCGGTGACCTCGATCGTGGAAACGATCCGATCGCTGCTGTCGAATCAGCCGGTCGGCACGGAGATTTGGGTCGCTTTGGCATGGTGCCTGGGGATCATGCTCGTCGCTTATTTCTTTGCGGTGCGCGCTTATAATCGGATTGTCGCTTAAAGGAGCAATCGAGAAGAAATCCATCCAGCCGCAACATAGTAGACTATTCATAGGCACCTGAAATCTTGATTGCGAAGGGGATGGAGCGCTATGGCCAATATCGAGCACTTGCAGACGGTGAATGTTCCAGCATCGACGGTTTATGAAGCTTTGACGACTGCAAAAGGACTTTCTGAAATATGGACGAATGAACTCGTCGTCCACGATCAGGTCGGCCTCATCCATGAGTTCCGATTCGGCGGCGAAGGCCTGACGAAGATGCGGATCGACGAGCTTGTCGCCGATAAGAAGATTTTGTGGCATTGCGTGGATTCGGATCCGGAATGGATCGGGACGACGATATCTTTTGAGCTGTCGGAAAAAAACGGGCGAACTTCCGTTGTCCTTCGTCAGATGGACTGGAAGGAAGTCACCGCATTTTATCGCTCCTGCAATTATAACTGGGCCATCTTTTTGTACAGCCTCAAGCAGTACTGCGAAGAAGGCGAAGGGCTTCCGTATCATAAACGGAAGTTCTAAGCTCGAGAGCGATAAATCGTGACGATGCTCATAACGTTAGATGAAAGACGTCCTGATACGGGATGGATGATACGGATTCAAAAACGGCGGCTCGAACTATGAGAGCCGTTTTTCTTTCTGTATATCTTCACAAAACTCGTATTTTGTACAGATGTCAGTATGAAGACTCAAAGCTCTGTGCATCAAGACTTCTTGTCTAGACTTTACTTTCGTAATAAGTCTCGAATTCAGCAACAGAGTCAAACTGGTTTAATTATACACCTTCTGCTTTGAGGTGATTCTCTAACTTTGGTTCAAGAAGCCAAGCGACTTAAAAATGTTTGCCGCGATCTCTTGAGCCTGAGTTCGACAATAGACCAAGTCCTTGGAGGCTTGGGTAAGCCGCATTTTAGCCAAGTTGATGAGGCAATCCTTTAATACGGATTCGGCTTTGCTGATTAAGTCAGCTGCTTTGGACTCACTGCCCATGTTGGATATTATCTCACGGAGCCCCATGAACCTCGCAAGATCATCTTCTGATCGAACATATAACAGCTCACAGTCTGCAATAATCGTCGTGCTCCACTCCTCAGATCTTGCCATTCTTTCAGCACGATCCCATGCGATTGGCCAGAAATCAAAACTTATACCGTCGATAATAAACTGACACTCCACTTCTCTTCCTTTGGCCGTGGCCGGAATGAAAAAGAAATCCAAATCCGATCGTTCAGTCGCTCGACCCTGTAAATATGATCCGTAGTATCCGACAATAGCAACATCTTGAGGGAAATGGGTCTTAATATGTTTTACAATAATGTCAGCTACGGCAAAAACATCAACCATTAGAAAACCTCCTTGTTGTTCTATATGATTATATCAAATACAGTCCCTAATTTTGGCAGAAAAATTAAGTATAGCTATTCTGATCATTAACACAAAAAACTGCCAATCGTTCGCCGGCAGTCTCCGTTAATTGTATAGTATTTTGTACATATGTGTGTAAGTTGAATTCTGACTCCACACGTTATCATAAATGACGTTGACGATTGAAAATCGACGGTTTATAATCGGAATCAAATAACTCATGTCATAATACATTACACAATCTCTTGTATAAGCTCATTAATCGGAGTGAGCGTCTCGACCAGGCAACCGTAATTGCCCCAGGCTACAAGAGGCCGCAAGATAGAGTCCATCTCCGTTCCATTATCGGGACGCGACGGGATCCTTTATCTCGCGCCTCTTAAGCTTGGGGCTTTATTGCGTTAATTCCAATTCCAGTAAGGAGTGTTCAAAATGACCCTTTCCAACGGCTTAGACGACACGCAAGTCCAACTTCCTCGCGATTGCACGTTCTCCCCCACCGATTGGCAGGTGCTGGCCAAGTATTGGTATCCCGTCGCGATCGCGGAAGAAATCAAAGATAAGCCCGTCGCGGTCAAGCTGCTTGACGTCAAACTGGTGTGCTATCGCAGCCATGGTCAAGTAGTCGTCGCACGCGACATGTGCTTTCATCGCGGTGCCCCGCTTAGCAAAGGATGGGTTGAGAATGAGGAGATCGTATGCCCTTATCATGGCTTCCGTTACAACTGCGAAGGCGTGTGCACCTCTGTCCCCGCCCATCCCGATGGGAAAATATCGCCCAAGCTCAAGCTTATTACGTATCCTTCTATCGAAAAATACGGCCTGATCTGGACGTCTATTGCCGGGACGGAAGTGAATATTCCCGACTTCCCTGGCTGGGAGGATCCTGACTACATTAATGTACTGCCTCCTAGCTTCGATATTGCCGGCTCCGCGGGACGTCAAATGGAAGGCTTTCTGGACGTCTCCCACTTCGCCTTTGTTCATACGGAGACGTTCGGGGATCGAAATAATACGGAGGTGCCGCAATACAAAGTGACGAGAGACGGCCATACTCTCCTTGCGGATTATTGGAGCACCGTCAGCAACTATGGCAAGGGTCAAGAGAATCCAGCTCCCGAGGGATTCATGTGGCTGCGCGCGTTCCGGGTGTTCGCTCCGTTTGCCGCTTCGCTGACGGTTCACTTCCCCTTCGACGGCAAGCTGATGATTTTGAATTGCGCCTCCCCCGTCTCGGCAAGGTACACGAGACTCTTCAGCCCGATCTCGAGAAACTTCGACAAGAGCGTGCCGGCGGAGGATACCATCAAGTTTAACTTGCAGGTGTTCCAAGAGGATGCCGACATGGTCGAGCTGCAGACTCCGGAGGACCTTCCTCTAGATCTATTGGCAGAAGCTCATATCCCCGCCGATCGGACGTCGATTGCCTACCGACAACTGCTTACAGATCTTGGATTAGGACGCAGCTATACCTCCTAAAGGAGTCATTACCACTGCAAAAATCCAATGCACCATAAAGAGTCCCATCTCTATTGCGGACGTGAAGCCATAATCGAGAAATGCTGGAACAAGCAAGCTGAAATTCCGATCACATTAAGCAAAGAGGCACTCCATAGGTGCCTCTTTGCTGTTCAACGCTTGAAACGATTATTTCCACTCCGTAAATCAACAGCGATCTCATCTATTTTTCTAACGACCGCCGTTTCTTCTCCCCTTATACTCTCGCTGGCTATTTCCCTAAGCGCCGCGTGATCTCCTACACAAATCGAATGATGAGCGTGTTGGAACATGGGAATATCATTGATGTCGTTCCCAAATGCGATGTATTCGCCTGGTTTAAGCCCTAGCGCCTGAAGTCCACCCCACTTGTCAATGCCGTCAGGACTTATGTCTATGATATCTTCCGTTCCGTGGGTATACATTCTGATCGGCAGCTTCTCTAGTTCATTTATTAGGCTGACTGAATCTTTACTGCTTAAGACAACAACTTTGACGATCTCTTTTAATTCATCGAATCGGACGTTTTTTGCACGAATTTCCGGATCCAAATTTTTGCGTATGGGATGTTCGGGATCTCCGGTATAGGAATAATCCCATAAGCTGTCCATTAAATAGGCTGCTTCATACTCCATAAGTAAATCGATGATTCGTTTGCCTATGGACGCCTCTAATTGAATTGAAGAGACAGGCTTGCCGCCTTTATATACGAAGCCGCCATTCCCTCCTATCATCGGAGCATGATGCAAGTGAACGGGCAGTATAGGCAACAGATCGCGGATAGGTCTGGCGGAAGCAAAAATGACCTCATGGCCTTCCATCGCTATCCGATCCAAGGCCTTGATGATCGGGTCGCTTAACGGATTTCCTTTAAAGCAAATTGTTCCATCCAAGTCAAATACGAATTTCATCTAAAATATCCTCCCTCGGTTTTTCTAATCGTAACAAAATGGTTTAAAATGAAAAGGACCGATGTCTGAATTGGAGGATACGAATGAAAGTCTCCTATGAGCTTAACGAAATACTTGAGTTTATCGCTCGCTTCGAGTTAGACACCATGTTTTCAGAACTGAATTCAATCCCTCTTCAGCTTCGCTCCTATAGGCAAAATGAAGTTGTCCTGCATGAAGGAGATGAACTGGAGGGCCTTTACCTGCTGCTGGAGGGTCAGGCTAAGGTGACGACAAGCGTCGAGAACGGAAAATCGCTCTTGCTTCGCTTTTGTCATCCTGTTTCCGTCTTCGGCGACATTGAGCTTATCCAAAAAGTAGATATCCAGTCTCAGGTCTTAGCGGTAGAGGACTCTCGTTTCCTATTTATTGATAAGGCTACCGTGGAGAATAAGCTGTTGCAGGATTATCGATTTTTAAACGAATTGTTGAAGCACCTGACTTATAAACTCCAGACTTGCACATCCGCCTCCAGAATAAACCTGCTCTCTTCCGTTGAAGAACGTTTGGCCATTTATCTATTGACCACGCGAGATCCAAACGAATTTGGCAAAGAAATTCAAACGGAGAATATTGCGGAAATCTCTTCTGTTATAGGCACTACGACTCGGCATTTAAACCGTACCATTCAAAAGCTGTCCGACTCCGGGGTCCTGATCAAAAAGCGGAACGGATTTCTTGTAAACGACTGGGATAAATTAGATGAAATAACGGGGGGATTGCGTTATCACTAATCGGCGATGTCGACGATCATGAACACCTTTGGAATCCTAGCGCGAGCTGACTCTTCAAAAAAGCATCCGCCGCATAAAAGAGCCCAAGCCGCAACCGGCTTGGGCTCCTTTATGTTTCGCATCCGTTCGGCATGACGACCAGGCTCGGCAGCGGGCTGTGCATTCAGCTCCGCTTCAACCGTCGCTGGTCGCGAGCTCCCTTCCTACTGGATCTCCAGATAATCGAGGTAGACGTCCCAGGTTCCGTTATCCGACGTGCACACGAGCTGGATCTCCTGATTGCCCGTGCCGTGGCTGACGTTCGAGATCGTGTAGACCGCGGGATTGCTGTCGCCGAAGTAGAACGTGCCCTTCGTGACGCCGCCGATCTTCAGGTCGACCCGCGCCATCGTCGAGTTGCTCGAAGCGCCTCTCAGCGAGAAGCTGTGCGTGCCGGTCGTAAAGTTCTGCGTATACTTCACCAGATCGTTGTTGGCATACAGCGCGACGCCGTTGAACGGCGAGCTGATGTTCGACGCGTACTGGCCGCCCTTGGTCATCGCCTCGGCCTCCACCTTCGTGGCGGTTCCCGGCGTGCCTCCGCCCCCGCCTCCGCCGCTGCCGCCGATCGTCAGCGTATGGCTTGTCACGTTGGCGCTGCCGCTGCTCTGGTAGCCTTCGACGGTCAGCGCGACTTCGTACATCTTGCCCATCGTCATGCCGAGGCTTTCCCATTTCTTGAAATGCTCGCTGACCGAGATCGTGCCTCCTGAGCGCTTCGACTGGCGTACGCTCCAGTACTGCTTGAACGTCGCCGTGCCGATGATCGACGGCTGGTTCACGCGCGTCGTCTCATAGATGTCGTAGGTCCCGCCGTCGACCGAGATCGTTCCCTTGAACGTGCCCGTCGGGCGGTAAGTCCCCCAGTTGTCGACAATGTAGTACTCGACGAGCGGATCCTTCGTCCAGCCGTAGACGCACAGATAGGAGTTGCCGCCGGGATTGAACGTCGCGTTGTAGTTGATGGAGATGTTGCCGAGCTGGCCGTGCGTCTTGGTCGAGTCGAACTTTTTGCCTTTGCGGAACAAGGCGTTGTTGATGCCGCTCCACTGGGCGCTGAACGTGCCGCCGCTGTTCAGCGTCATGCTCGTCGTGCCGGAGTCCTTCCACAGCTCGTAGTCGTAGCCGTCCTGCGTTCCGGTCTGGTTGGACGTGATGGTCGTCGCCGCATGGGCGATGCTTGCGGGCAGCGCGAGCGCCAGGGAGAGCAGCAGCGTCAGGAATACCTTGGTCTTTCCGCGTTTCATTCGATCTTCCTCCTTTGAAATTGGGGTGCCTCCGTCCGGTTCGCTGTCCGTCCACAGCGAAAATTCGATCACGCCCTTTCCGTTCGATTTATTGTAAGCGGTTGCATAAATGATTTTAGCAGAGCCTTCTTTCGCCCGGCACCCGATTAAGTTTAGCTTTTACCCCAAAAAGTTTAGTCTTTTTCCAGAAAAATCCGTTCGACGAATCGCTCTTGCGGAAGACGGAAAGGAAATCCTTGAAATAGCTCATGGGCCGACTTCCTCTGCCGCAGGGCTTGGATGAAAGTCGTTTTCCGAAATCCAGCGGGCGAGCTTGCTCGAATCGGTGACAGCGGACCACAGCTTTTCCATCGTGGTCTTAAAGGAGAAATGCATGGATAACGACAGGCTCATTCCCAATCCGCCCCCTCAATTAGACACCTTTAGGTGCCGGTTTGAGTGTGGGGCACCGTTTGGAGTCCAGTCAATTAAAAAAATCCCTTTTTCAAGGGATTTTCATGGAGCGGCAGAAGGGCCGCCTGCGCTTTATTTGCGCCAGAACGTCGTGCAGTCGGCCTTGTCCTCGATGTTGAAGGCGATGATCCGTTCCAGCAGCGGATAATCGACCGGGCGGCCCCACTTGAAGCGGATCAAGCCCTTCGTATGATCATGCTTGGACTCGACGATCTCCTCCAGGAAGCGATTCATGGCCGCCTCCTCGGGAGCGACAGCCAGATGCTGCTTGGATGCGCTGAACCCGATGATGAACGTCTCATGATCGGTGAACATCGGCTGGTTCCAGGCGATCTTCGGCTGCAGCTGCGGGAACGTTGCCGCCACCCAGGCCAGCGCCTCCTCCATCTGCTCCCGATGGTCCGGCCGGTCGATCCCCGCGATATAGGCCTCGAATGCTTCCAATCCGTTCTCCTCCCTCCGCTCCTTCATCCTTGCAAATACTTCCCGGTGATCGACCGTTCCTCCCGAACCATCGCGGCAGGCGGTCCTTCGAATACGACCTCCCCGCCCATGCTGCCTCCGTCCGGCCCCATGTCGACGATCCAGTCCGCCTGGCTGATCACGTCGAGGTTGTGCTCGATGACGATGACCGTATTGCCGGCATCGACAAGCCGATTCATGATGTCCAGCAGATGCCCGATATCGGACATGTGCAGTCCCGTCGTCGGCTCGTCCATCACATAGATGCTGCCTTTCTTATGCAGCTCGCTCGCCAGCTTGATCCGCTGGCATTCGCCGCCGGAGAGCGTGCTGAGCGGCTGACCGAGCGTGATGTAGCCAAGCCCGACGTCGCTCATGGCCCGCAGCTTCCGCACGACCTCCTTCAGCTGGAAAAACGCCAGCGCCTGCTCCACGGTCATCTCCAGCACGTCGGCGATCGACTTGCCGTCAAGCTTGTAGCCGAGCACTTCTTCCTTGAACCGCTTGCCGCCGCATGCCTCGCAAGGCAGCTTCACGCTGTCGAGGTAGGCGAGATCCGCATACACGACGCCGAGGCCCTGACAGTTCTCGCAGGCGCCTTTGGAGTTGAAGCTGAACAAGCCCGGGCTGACCTTGTTCGCGGAAGCGAACGCCTTGCGGACATCGTCCATGATGCCCGTATACGTCGCCGGATTCGAGCGGGTGGACACGCCGACCGCCGACTGGTCGATGACGATCGCATCCTCATGCTGCCGGAGAAAGACGTCATGGATGAGCGTGCTCTTGCCGGAGCCGGCGACGCCTGTGACGACCGTCAGCACGCCGGCGGGAATGTCGACGCTCACGTTTTTCAAATTATGAAGCGACGCCTGGCGCACAGGCAGCGCGCCCGACGGCTTGCGGACGTCCTGCTTCAGCCGGAGCGGCCGCTTCATGAACCGGCCGGTGAGCGTGCCCGATTCCAGGAGGCCGTCATAGCTGCCCTCGTAGACGATGCTGCCGCCTCGGCTGCCCGCGTGAGGGCCGACATCGACGATATGGTCGGCGATCCGGATCACGTCGGGATCATGCTCGACGACGAGGACGGTATTGCCTTTGTCGCGCAGCTTGCGCAGCAGCTCGTTCAGCCGATGCACGTCGCGCGGATGCAGGCCGACGCTCGGCTCGTCGAATATATACGTCACATCCACCAGGCTGCCGCTCAGATGCTTCACCATCTTGACGCGCTGCGACTCGCCGCCGGACAGCGTGTCCGTCTCGCGGTCGAGCGTCAAGTAGCCGAGTCCGATGTCCGTCAGATGCTGCAGGCGCTCCGCCAGCGCTCGCACGACGGGCGCGGCGGCAGGGTCGTCGATCTCCCGCACGACGCGGATGAGCCGGCTCGCTTCCATCGCGGACATCTCGGCGATGTTCAGCCCGTTGATCCGGCAGGCGAGCGCAGCCGCATTCAGCCTGGCGCCGCGGCAGCCGGAGCAGGGACCTTCCGCGATATACGGAGTCACCGCGCGCTGCGTGCGCTCGGACATTGTCTTGATGTCGCGCTTGATGTACTTGTTGGTGAATTTCTCGATGAAGCCTTCCACGGTCAAATTCATCGTCTTGCCGCCGAACTGCACCTCGACCTTCTTGGCCTTGCCGTACAGCAGCTGGTCCAGCTCCTCCGGCTCGTAGTCGTCCAGCTTTTTGTCGGGGTCGAACGAGCCGTATTGCAGCAGCATCGACCACTCCCAGCTGTCGACGGCGTAGTCGGGCAGTTGGATGGCGCCTTCCTTCAGCGATTTCGACATGTCGACCGCCTTGTCCATATCGACGCCGAGCTTGCGGCCGAGACCGCTGCATTCGGGACACATGCCTTGCGGATCGTTGAACGAGAACCGGTTGACCGGTCCGACATGAGGCTGTCCGATCCGCGAGAACAGCAGCCGGACGATCGGCGAGATGTCGGTGATCGTGCCCAGCGTGGAGTGGGAGCCGCCGCCGAGCCGCTTCTGGTCGACGATGACCGCCATGCTTAGATTTTGAATATCATCGGCGTCGGGTTGAGGGTACTTCGGAAGGAAGTTGCGCACGAACATGCTGAAGTTCTCGTTCAGCAAGCGCTGGGACTCGGAGGCGATCGTATCGAAAACGATCGAGGACTTGCCGGAGCCGGATACCCCGGTGAAAATGGTGATCTTTCGTTTGGGAATGCTGAGCGTGACGTTCTTGAGGTTGTTTTCGCGCGCGCCTGAGATGAGGATATGCTCCTGGCTCGGACTGTTCATGCATGACCGCCTTTCAATCGGGAATGGTAGCTGAGGCATCACCCCTTATCCTACCATCGCAGCGGCATCGAGGGAAGCCGTACGAATCGAACCGAGCGCAAGCGCCGGCTTGCATCCGCATAAAAAATCCGGCGGAGCCGAGGGCTTCGCCGGATCTGGTCTTCTTGAGCTTGGCTGGCCCGCAGGCAGCCGGCCTTCAGGCAGGATCGGCGTCCGAGCCGTCGCCGGCCTTCGGCGCCGGCTTCGATGCCGGCTCCAGCAAGCCGTCCAGCTCCCGCTCGAGCCGCTCCATGAGCGCCCGGAATTCGGCGGTCGAGGCCGATTCCGGCTGCAGGCGGGCGCTTTGGTTCAACGCCGCCAGCTTCTGGATGACCGCCGGATGCTCGCCCATGAGCTCCCTCAGCGCCAGCTTGCCGCGCCTCGGTTCATGCCGCTCCCGATGCTCGAATTCCCGGCCGCCGCGTCCACGGTAGCTCCAGCCTTCGCCCTCGCGCGATTCCTCGCCGCCGCTTCTCTCGCGAAGCGCGGCCTCGCCCTGCTCCGTGATGTGGTACAGCTTCTTGCCGTCCGCATCGGTATAGCCTGCCAGCTGCATGTCCTCGAGCAGCTGCAGGTTCGGATAGATCGAGCCGGCGCTTGGGCTGTACAGCCCGCCGGTGCGCTCCTCCATCTCCTTGATCAGCTGGTAGCCGTGCTTCGGCCCGGTCTTCAGCAGCTCCAGCAACGCAAACTTGAACTCGCCCCGCTCGAAGAAGCGCCGCTTGCCCTCGCCCCGTCCGCCGCCGAAGCCGCCTCCATGCGGATGGAACGGATGGCCGCGGTGATGCCAGGCCCGCCCGCCGTGATCCTTGCCGCCGAAGCGGCCACGATGCCAGCCATGCCTGCCATGCTCATGTCGCATCCAAATCGCCTCCAATACGATATATCGTAACAACCTCAGTTTAATACGATATATCGCATTGTGTCAAGCGATCGCGGTCAGCCTTCTGTCCCGCCGATACGAAAAAGCCCGGCCAGGGCGGCAAGGTCATCGAGTCAAGCTTAACTTGATGACCTTGCCGAGGCGGCCGAGCTTTTTCGCATATCCAATGAGATTCTATTGCTTTTGAGTGACCTGGGCTTTTACCGATGAAGAATTTTCCTCAATACCGTATTCCCTTCGGCTCTGGGACCGAATACATCCGGGATGACCATTGTGGCCTGAAACTTTTCCATGAGGCAAGGTAGAGTTTGATTTTAATCAGGTCCGTCCGGCAGCCTTCATCGCGAGCCGAGCGTTCAGCCGCTCCGAGCAGAGCCACATCGCCGCCGCGGAGAGCAGCAGGTAGGCCGGCAGCAGGCTGACTGCGAACGTGCCGGCGATCAGGCCGAACAGCGGCGGCAGCAGCGTGCTGCCCGTGTAGGCGACGGCCATCTGGTAGCCGATGATCGTCTGCGCCGGTCCCGAGCCGAAGCGAGCCGGCGTCTCGTGCAGCATGCACGGGAAGATCGGCGCGAGGCCGAGGCCGATGACGATGAAGCCGGCGAGCGAAAAGACCGGCGGCAGCGGCGCGAGCAGCAGCAGCGTGCCGACGAGGGCGAGCGCCTGGCCGCCGCGGATGAGCGAGCGGTTGCTGATCCGCACCGTCAGGAAGCCGGTCAGGAAGCGGCCGACGGTAATGCCCCCATAATAGAAGGAAATCCATTTGGCCGCCTCGTCCGAGGCGAAGCCTTTCGTGCCGACGAGATAGCTGCTGCCCCATAGGCCGAGCGTCGCCTCCACCCCGCAGTAGAACAGGAACGAGCCGAGCGCGAGCTTGACGCCGGGCAGGCGGATCGGCTTCACGGCCGCTCCGGACGATACGGTCAAGTCGCTGGCTTCGTCGGCGCCTTCCCCCTGTCGGGAACGGGCGACTTTTTTCCAAAGCGGCAGCGAGGCGAGCAGCACGGCGACGAGACCAAGCTGCAGGTACGCGACATGGGCGTATCCGTCGCGCCAATCGCCGCCCTGGATCGCCTGCGCCATGATGACCGGGCCAAGCGTGGCGCCGACGCCCCAGAAGCTGTGCAGCCAGCTCATATGGCGCGCGGCGTAGTTGGCGGCGACATAGTGGTTCAGGCCGGCGTCGACCGCGCCTGCCCCGAGTCCGAGCGGTATTGCGAACAGCGCCAGCCAGCCCCAGCCGGGCGAAAAGGCGAAGCCGAGCAGCGCGAGCGCCGTCATCGCGACGCTGACCAGCGTGACAGCGCCTGTGCCGAAGCGGCCGATGAGCCGGCCCGTCGCCAGGCTCGAGAGGATCGTGCCGACCGTAATCGTCATGGACAGCAGGCCCGCCGCTCCGAGCGGCGCCCCGAGCGGACCGTGCATCGCCGGCCAGGCGGCGCCGAGCAGCGAGTCCGGCAGGCCGAGGCTGATGAACGCGAGATAGATGATGAGTAGAAAAAAGGTAGCCATGATGCGTTGTTCTCCTGTCGGCATAGGATCGTGAAGCTTTTTTCAGTTTGGACCTTCCCGCCCGGTTTGATCAAGCGTTTTTTGCCGATGCGCGCAAAAAAGCCGTTTCCGCTCGTGCGGAAACGGCTGCACCGGACGCGTACATCAGCCCTCCAGCAGCGCCTGTCCGATATACCGCCCCTCCCGGATGCCGCCTGGAATTGCGAACAGCGCCGATGCGGTATGCTGCGTGTACTCGTTCAAGCGGTCCCGCGACTGCATGAGGCGCAGCATCGGCACGAACTGCCGGCGCGGGCTTTGCTGGTAGCTGAGAAAGAGCAGCCCGGCGTCAAGCTGCCCGGTTCGAGGATCGACTGCTCCGGCGTAGGAGAATGCGCGTCGATGGATGAGCTGCCCGGACTGCTTCGCAAGCGCGACATGGGAGTCGGGAGGCAGCCGGTCGGACTGCGGTGGATCGAATTCGTCCGTGCTTCCATAGGCGGCGCCGGACGCCTTGAAGCGGCCGAACGTATCCTGCTGCGCCTGCAGCGAGCTGCGATCCCATACCTCCAGCAGCATGCGGATTTTGCGGTAAGCCAAGTACGTCCCTCCCTGCATCCATGCCGGCTCCCCCGCTCCGGCCCACACGACCTGGCGCCGCCCTTCCTCGCTGTCATGCAGCCGGTTCGCCGTGCCGTCCTTGAAGCCGAACAGGTTGCGCGGCGTGCCGCCTCCGGACGGAGAGCGCAGGAAGCCCTCCTCGATCCAGACGAGCGTGGCCGTGCCGGAAGCGAGGCGGATGAGATTGCGTACAGCATGGAAAGCGACCTGCGGGTCGTCGGCGCAAGCCTGGACGACAATGTCGCCGGCCTCGAATGCCGGATCGAGGTGATCGCCGGGCATGGACGGGATCGGTTCTAGCTCGGCGGGCCTGCGGGAGTCGAGGCCGAAGCGGTCCTTTCCGCCTTGAAGGAACAAAGTCGGTCCGAAGCCGAACGTCAGCGTCAGCCGGGCCAGATCCAGATCGAAAGCTTCCCCGGTATCTACGGGAGGCAGCTGATCGTTGCCGCTGTCCTGACGCCATCGTCCTGCCGTCCGCTGCGAGGCGAACTTCGTCCACTCCCGCAGCATCCGCGACAGCTCCTCCCTTCGGCTGGCGACGACGCGAAACGCAGCCAGCACGAGAAAGCTTTGCTGGGGCGTGACGATGCCGGACTGATGCTCGCCATAGAAAGGAAGCGGCTCGTCCGCTCCGGCGGTGCCGGAAGCCGCGCCCCTGCCGATCGCTCCCAAAACCGCGCCCGCTCCCCCGCCGCCGATCGCCAGCGCCGCACCCGCGACGGCCGACAGCTTGAGGAAGTCGCGGCGCGACAGCGGCTGTCGGTCGCCGGTCATCCGAGCAGGCCCGCCGTCTGCGTCATGGAGTCGGACAAGCCGCTCAGCTTGTCGCTGATCGCACGGATCTGCTCGGTCGTCAGCTTGTCGTAGGCGATGTAGCCGTCGCCTTCCCGATGCGAGAGGAGCAGAGCTTCCATGTCCTGGAACTGAGCGTCGAGCCTCGAGGCCAGCTCCGGATCATGCTCGTTGAGCGCAGGGATGATCGCCAGATAGACCGTCTTCGATCCGTTCACGTTCGCGGCCAGATCGACGAGATCGGTCTTCGAGTAGATCTCCTCCTCGCCGGTTATTTTCGAGGTGGCGGCTTCGTTGATCAGCTCGATGGAGCCGGCGACCATCGTCTTGGCGTCCAGCTTGATGGCCTTCACTTTTTCTGCGAGCTCCTTCGTATCGGCGACGAGCTGATCGGCGTAGACGCTCATGCCGTCTAGCGAGCCGTCGGCCCAGAGCGCTTTCTCGATCCGGTGGTAGCCGGTCCATTCGCTCTCGTCCTCGACATCGGCCAGCCTGGCGTCGATGCGCGGATCGAGATCGCCGAAGCTTTCCGCGACCGGCTCGATCGTCTCGAAATAGACGCGCGCCTTGACGTACTCCGCCTTGGCCCGCTCCATGTCGCCGGACTTGACTGCCTCCGCGAAAATGGCGGTCGCTGCGGCTAGAGCATCCGCCTGCTCCTTGACGAACGTCTCGTAGCCGGCAACCGCCTGATCGAGCAGCTCCGAGGAGGACGCTTTCGACGGCTCCGCCCGTTCCAGGCGGTCCAGCGCCTGCATCAGGCTGCGCGCCGACTGGCCGAGCTCGCCGAAGTCGATCTTGTCGTAGGCGGAGGCCGAGAAGACCGGCATTTCATATTTCTCCACCTCCGTGTACTCCAGCGGGAACGTCTGGCGAACCGCATTTTCGTAGGAAAGCCACTGATCGTTGATTTCCTTGCCGAGCCGCTTCGTTTCGTCCGCATTTCGGTCGTCGATCGCCTTTTGCAGCTTTTCGGTCTCGATCTTCAGCTTGGCGGTGCTGCTCTTAATCGAGTCGAGCGGTTCGACCGCTCCGCCGGCTTCGTTCTTGCCCCCATTGCCGGAGCAGGCGGACATCAGCAGCAGGCCGCCCAAGCAGAGAGCGGCCCAAGTACGGGAATGAGTAGACATGCAGCAATTCTCCTTTGAGTCGTATTGTTCGTTGGCGATTAGGACAACATCTGCTTGGCCGTCGATCGCGCGCGCCGGAGAGGCCGAAGCGCAAGCGCGACGAGCGCCGCAATGACAAGCGCAAGCTGCGGCCAGGTGCTGGTCCAGGACGGATACAGGCTGATCGAAGCCAGCTCCGGAAGCCGGCTGTCTGAGGCAAGCGGCAACATGCCTGCCATCTGGAGGCTGTGGATGCCGGAGCCGAGGAATTTGAAGCATAGGTAGAACACGACCGCGCTAGAAACCAAAAATAGAGGCCGCAGCGGCAGTCTCGTCCCTGCCAGCTTGATCGCTCCGGCGACCGCCGCGAGCATCGCCAAGCCTGCTGCGAGGCCTGCCAGCAGCATCGGCAGCGAAAGCTTGCCGGCGAGCCCGATGAGGAAGATCGCCGTCTCGACGCCCTCTCTGGCGACCGCCAGGAAGGCGAGCGCCGCGAAGCCGATCCCGCTGCCCGCCGAGCTTGTCCGGTCGGCTCGCGTCCGCAGCCGCGCGCCGCGCCGCCGGATGTCGGCTTGCCGATGGAGCCAGTAGCTGACATACAGGAGCATGACGCTTGACAGCAGGCCGGTCCAGCCGTTCAGCAGCATGCTGCTCGTGCCGGCGACGGCGCTCGTCAGCCAGATGGCGATGGCTGCGGCGGCTCCGATGCTGACGAGCAGTCCGACCGCAGTGCCGGCAGCGATCCATCGCTTGGGGCGTCTAGCGGAGGAGCGGTCGGCCGCGATGCCGAGCGCTCCGATGACGAGCACCGCCTCCATCCCCTCCCGAAACGGAATGAGCGCCGCGTCGAGCCATGTGAAGCCGGCATCGGCGAGCGGAGCGAGCGACTGCGCCATCCGGCCGAGCACCTCCGAGGCGAGCGGTCGTTGCTTCTCGTTCGTCAGATAGGCGTCCGCCAGCACGAGATCCCGCTCGGCGTCATGATAGACGGCTGCGGACTTGCCGACGACATCGCCTTCCACCGACAGCCACTCCTGCTGCAGACGCTTGACGAGCCGCGAAGCCTCGGCCCATTGCTGACGATCCGCCAGCGCCTTCGCCTCCAGCAGCTGCGTGGAATAGCGCGAGAGCGTCATGCCGGAGCTGCCTTGCGCATAAGCGCCATCTTCGTAGGCATGCAGGGAGAAGCGCAGCGAGGACGCGGCGTCGGCCGCCTTCTCCGCTTCGTTGCCGAGCAGCGCCAGCGACAAGGCCGCGATCTGCCGGTCGATCTCGAGCGCCAGATCGAGGGACTCCGACTTCACGCCTGCCTTATGGCCGGACCACCATTTTTTGAGCTCCTTCGCCGCACTCTGCGCCCCCGCTTCATCTTGCAGCTGCAGCTTGTCGTACAGCCGATCCGCGATGGCCGCGGCTCCTGCTTGCGTGCTTGTCGCCGCAGCCGCAGCGCTTGCCGCAGTCAAGATGGCGCACAGGCCTAGCACAAGAGTCAGCGCCAGAAGCATGGAGAAGCGACGCGGACGGCTTGCTTCATCGCTTCGGTCCATTGCGTCCCCCTCTTTCATTGATAACCATTATCATTTGACAGTTAAATCTTATAGTTGTGAATAGTTGATTGTCAATTAGAAATATCAAGTCCGGTTTTCGAGAACGAAAAAACCGGCCTCCCGATAGGGGAAGCCGGTTCGTGCCGCATCACTGCATCAGTTTTCCGTCGCCGGCTGCCAGCGCTTCACGCCGTCGTCCTCGACGATGCCGAGATTGACGTCGACGATGTTGGCATCGGCCAGCAGGCTGTCGCGCACCCGGTACTTGATGTCGTCCGCGTCCGCGAGCGACAGGCCGGAGACGAGCTCGATCGTGCCGTCGACATGATAATAGCGGCCTTCCTGAATGATCCGCAGCTGGAAGATGTCCGTCACCTGCGGATCGGCGACGATGATCGCGGCGACCCGCTCCTCCACGTCCTTCGGCGCGGCGACGCCGATCAGGCCGACCATGTTGTCGTAGCCGACGCGGAAGGCGACGCCGACCATGAGGAAGCCGATCAGGATCGAGGAGATGCCGTCGAGCAGGGCGAAGCTCGTCAGCGAGGTGACGACGACCGCGATGAGCGCGAGCAGCGCGCCCGTCGTGGCGACGAGGTCCTCGTAGAACACGAGGCGCGTCGGCGGCGCGGCGCGGCCGACGTTGCGGAACGCCGCCGACACGACGCCCATTCCTTTCGCCTCTACCCTCGCTTCATGCGTAATTTCCTTCATCGCCTTGATCAGCACAAACAGATCGACCGCGAGCGAGAGCAGCAGCACGCCGACATTGAGCCAGAAGCCGCTCGACTCCGACGGATGCTTCAATAAATGAAAGCCCTCGTGGATCGTCTCGTACGCCATGATCGTCACGACGAGCACGGCGATCATGCAGAAAATATTGATCACCCGTCCGAAGCCGGTCGGGAACCGCTTGGTCGGGCTTTTCTCCGCGAGCACGCTGCCTCCGAAGACGAACGCCTGGTTGATCGCATCGGCGATCGAGTGCATCATCGAGGCGAACATCGCTCCGCTTCCCGTCGTCGCGGCCGCGATTCCTTTTACGATCGCCAGGCCGGTATTGCCGACCGCCGCCGTGCCCGACGAGGTATTTCCTTTCTTGACTAGCTGCCAGAAGCCTGACTGTTCCGCAGAGCTGCTCATCGTTTCCTTTACCTCCCAAAATTTTCAGACTGAGCGATTATACGCCGGCTTGGCCCGATCGGGTTCATAAAATCGTCACAGATGATTTTAACCCGGATCGGCCGGTTTGGAACATCCTGGCTTCACCAGCGGTTAAACCATCCCGAACATGGACATAGTAGGCGCATCCTGCCGAATGTTTGAACAGAATGTGAACGCTTCGAAAAGATGGGAACAGAAGGCGGCCCTCGTTCGTAGAACGTCTTGGCTGCAGCCGACAGGCGCGGGCCTGTCCGAGCCGCATGCCGCTGCTTTTCATTTGAATGGGAGGTGAATCCCTCGCCCATGAGGGAAAGAACGTGGATGCTGTGACCGCCGTCAACCTATTGATTCTGGCCCTATTGATCGTTGCTACCGCCTTTTTTGTCGGCTCGGAATTCGCCGTCGTCAAAATCCGGATGTCCCGCCTCGACCAGCTGATCGCGGAAGGCCATCCGAAGGCGCCGATCGCCAAAAAAGTGGCAACCGATCTGGACTACTATCTGTCCGCCTGCCAGCTCGGCATCACCGTCACCGCGCTCGGACTCGGCGCGATCGGCAAGCCCGCCGTCGAGAGTCTGCTTATGCCGGTGTTCAACTGGCTGGACCTGTCGGCATCCGCCGCGTCCGCCGCTTCGTATGCGATCGCGTTCATGCTCGTGACGTTCCTGCACGTCGTCGTCGGCGAAATGGCGCCGAAGACGCTCGCGATCCAATTTTCCGAAAAAATGACGCTGCTGCTCGCCGGCCCACTTTATTGGTTCGGCAAGCTGATGTACCCGCTCATCTGGGCCTTGAACGGCACCTCCCGCCTGCTGCTGCGCAGCGTGGGCATCCGGCCCGCGGGACATGAGCAGGCTTATACGGAGGAGGAGCTCCGACTCGTCCTCGCCCAAAGCTCGGAAGGCGGCGAGATCCGCGCCGAGCAGCTCGATTACCTGGACAATGTGTTCTCGTTCGACGAGCGCACCGCCAAGGACGTCATGGTGCCCCGCACGTCGATCGTCGCGATCGACAGTAGCATGGAGGCCGAAGCGATCATCCGCCTGCTCGACGAATCGAACTATACCCGCTATCCCGTCGTCGAGGGAGGCAACCGCGACCGCATCCTCGGCGTCGTGAACGTGAAGCGCATGCTGCCGCATATCGTCGCCGGACGCCCGCTCGAGCTGCAGGCTTTCCTGCGGGACGTCCCGTCCGTGCTTGAAGTGACGCCTCTGCAGGAGGCGATGAAACGAATGCAGCAGGAGCGCATCCATATGGCCGTCGTCATCGACGAGTACGGCGGCACCTCCGGCATCCTGACGATGGAGGACATCCTCGAGGAGCTCGTCGGCGAGATCCGCGACGAGTTCGACGCCGACGAGATCGCCGACATCCGCTCCCTTGGGGACGCGGAATACGAAGTGAGCGGACTCGTGCTGCTCGACGAGCTCGAGCAGGAGTTCGGCCTGCGTTTCGAGGAGCAGGAAGACGTCGATACGATCGGCGGCTGGATCCGGCTGCATGCCGGAGAAGCTCCGGCCGTCGGCGACCGGATCGAAAAGGCCGGCGCCGTCTGGACGGTCGCCGAGACCGATCCGTTCCGCATCACGCGCGTCAAGCTGCAGCTGCCTGCCCGCACCGAAGCCGACTAAGTCTTTCAATCGATAAGATGGAGGTGAATCCCTCCTCATGGAGGGAATCCGCTTGGATGGAATCATTGGCTTGAATCTCTTTTTGGTGGCGGTATTCATCGGCCTCACCGCCTTTTTTGTCGGAGCCGAGTTCGCGATCCTCAAGGTCCGGATGTCCCGGCTCGACCAGCTCGTCGCCGAAGGCAGCAAAAAAGCGGTCAAAGCGCGCAAGGTGGCGGCGGATCTCGACTACTACCTGTCCGCCTGCCAGCTCGGCATCACGATCACCGCGCTCGTGCTCGGCGCGCTCGGCGAGCCGACGGTCGAGCGCATGCTTCACCCGCTGTTCGAGCGTTTCGACGTGCCGGCGGCCGTCTCGACCGTGCTGTCGTATGCGATCGCTCTGTCGATCATCACGTTTCTGCACGTCGTCATCGGCGAGCTCGCTCCCAAGACGCTCGCCATCCAGTATGCCGAGAAGATGACGCTGCTGCTCGCCGGACCTCTCTATACGTTCGGCAAAATCATGTACCCGATCATCGTCGCGCTCAACAACTCCGCCCGCGCCTTGCTCCGCCTGTTCGGCGTCAAGCCGGCCGGACATGATTCGGTGCACTCCGAGGAGGAGCTGCGGCTGATCGTCGCCCAGAGCTACGAGAGCGGCGAGATCAACCGCACCGAGCTCGACTACCTGAACAATCTGTTCGACTTCGACGGCCGCAAGGTCGGCGAGATCATGATTCCGCAGGTTTCGATCGTCTCGGTGCCCGGCGGCCTGCCTCCGGAGGCGCTGCTCGAGCAGATGGACCGGCATGGCTACACCCGCTATCCGGTCGCCGCGCCGAGCGGCGGCGGCTACCTCGGCTACATCAACGCCAAGGAGATGCTGACGGGCATGGCCGCCGGCCGCAAAGCCGGACTCGACACGCTCACGCATCCGCTCCCCCGCTTCAAGGAGAGCGCCTCGATCCGCGACGTCATGATCAAGATGCAGCAGAGCCGCGCCCATATGGCGCTCGTCATGACCGAAGCCGGAGCCCCGGCCGGCCTCGTGACGCTGGAGGACATCCTGGAGGAGATCGTCGGCGACATCCGCGACGAAGCTGCCGGCCAGCCGCTGTCCGCCTTCTAGCGCAGCGTGCGCGGGCCGGACGGGCTGGACCGCCGGGCCAGGTCAGATCGGGTGCTCGCGTCGACATGAAGAAGCCTCGCGCCAAGTGCGCGAGGCTTCTTTCTTGTGCGGCTCTCCCATCGGCCGAGCTGACGCTCAGCGGATGAAGAAGCGCTCGATCTCGATGCGGGCGTTGTCGATGGAGTCGGAGCCGTGGATGACGTTTTCCGACACGTCGAGGCCGTAGTCGCCGCGGATCGTGCCGGGCGCGGCATCCGCCGGGTTGGTCGCGCCGATTAGATAGCGGGAGTTCTTCACCGCTGCCGTGCCTTCCACGATCATCGCGAACGAAGGGCCGGACGTGATGTAGTCGACCAGCTCGCGGAAGAACGGCTTTGCTTCCAGATGGCCGTAATGCTCCTTGGCGGTCGCCTCGCTGACCTGGATCAGCTCCGCCTTGACGACGGACAGGCCCTTCTTCTCGAAGCGGGAGACGATCTCTCCGATCAGTCCCCTGCGTACCCCGTCGGGCTTGATCATGACGAATGCTCTTTCGCTCATCTGCCTTCCTCCTTCTGCTTCCTGCTTCATCGTACCCGACATGAGGCCATGTCCGGCGTGAGCGATGTCACATGTTCGCACCCACAGGAAACAGTTCGACAAAGACCGCCCGAGCTCCTCCCTAATTGAACGTCAGATTGAAGCCGCTCTGCACGTAGTTCGTGCCGGCATAGGCGATGTTGCTCGTCTGCAGATTGTTGAACGTGGCGGCGCCGTTGCCGGTATAGGTGAAGATCGCCGCCCCCAGATGCGGTCCGGAGAAGCGCGAGGTCGTGATGCCGTCGCGGCCGGTGCCGTTGATCGTGACGGAGTTGAACACGATGTTGGAGAAGCCGCCGCCGTAGCCGAACTGGATGCCGTCGCGCTGGGCGTCGACGATGTCGATGTTCGTGAACGTCACGTTTCGGATCGCGTCATTGGACGCTTCCAGGTCGATCGCGCCGCGCTCGCCGTTGTACAGATCCTGGCTCGTGCCGCAGCGCAGGATCGTCGTATCGGAGAACGTGATGCCGGTATTGTTCGCGAAATGGTAGCCCGGGAACACCGTGTTCATGCGCAGGCCGGAGCCGCCGACGCAGTCGACGATGACGTTGCGCTCGGCCTTGTGGCCGCTGCCGCCGAAGAAGGCGATGCCCGCCGCGCGCCAGTTGTTCTCGATCGTATTGGACGAGAACGTGTTGTTGACGCCGGCCGGAGCGCCGTTCACGTCGCTCGTCCAGACGGCGAGGCCGTCGTCGCCGTTGCCCCGGACGCTGCTGTTGCGGACGGTCGAGCCGCTCGTGCCTTGGGCGAAGTTGACGCCGTCGGCCAGATTGTTGCGGATGCGGCTGTTCTCGATGACGAGGCCGGTCGCCGTGATCGCCGGCGTATGGGCGTAGTCGCCGACCCAGAAGCCGCATTCGAAGTGCTCGACCCAGACATTGCGGATGGACGAGTTCGTGCCGAAGTTGTCCATGAAGCCTTTGTAGATGGCGTTCTGGCCGTAGCGCGAGCGCAGCTTGGAGTTCAGATAGACGTTGCTGAAGTCCAGCTTGCCCGAGATACGCAGCGAGATGCCGCCGGATGCCGCGTTCGGGTTGGTGAACTGGATGTTCGTATGCCACATGCCCGCGCCGGTGATCGTCAGGTTCTGGATCATGCTGCTGGCCGAGCCGATTTCCCACATGCCGTTCAAATGGAACGTGCCGGTCGGGATGTACAGCGTCTTGCCGCCCGACACGGCTGCGGTCACGGCGGCCTTGAAGGCGGCCAGATCGTCCTGGCCGTCGTTCGCGACGGCGCCGTACTGCGTCACGGAGACGGAGTTCGCCGGCTGCGCGATCGCGGCCGGAACGTTCTCGATCTCGAGGAAGTCGACGCCGTACTCGATGCTGTCTCCGGCCGGCTTCTGGACGCGCACGACGTCGCCCGGCTGCAGCGGCGTGTCGAGCTTCCAGTGCACCTCGTCGAAGCGGAACAGCGGCCTGCCGCCGCCCGGAGCGTCAGCCGGCATGTCGCCGGAGAAGTACTGCCAGTTGTAGTAGGACGAGACCGGCACGTTTTTCACCTTGGTCCCGTTGACGTACAGGTCGAGCGAGCCGCTCAGGCCCATGCCGTCGGCCGAGTCGGGCATCGTGTAGCGCATCGTGACGCCCGCTCCGCCTTCGTTCGGACGGACGGTCCACTGCGCGTAGGAGCCGCTCGACGGCAGCGAGATGTAGGCTTGGCCGGACGCTTCCGAGGCGGTCAGCGCCTGGTTGAACGTCGGCGCGGTCATGAGCGCCGCTCCGCCGCCGCGCGTCGCGTCTTCCGTGTCGTAGCGCGTGTACGGCACGCTTGCGCCGCGGGCGGAGTAGACCGTAAGCGGCGTCTGGCTGGCGTTGTTGCCTTGCTTGGCCGGCAGCTCGTTGCCGTCGGCGGTCACGGAGAGGGCGGCCGTGTACGAGCCGCTGGCGGCCGTCCAGCTGCCGGAGAGCGCGACGTTCGCCGTCGCGCCTGGCGCGAGGCTGCCCGTGTACGAGCCGCTGAACGTCTGCACGGTCGCGCCCGCGGACGTCTTGAGCGTCACGCTGACCGGATGCGCGCCGCCTGCGGTGGCGATCGTGCCCTGGTTTTTCAGCTGTACGGTGAAGCTCACGCTGCTGCCGGCCGACGGAGCGGACGGCGTCCAGGAGACGGTGCCGACGAGGTCGGAGCTGGACAGCGGCGAGACGGTCAGATTGGTCGGATGCGCATAGCTGTTGTTGCTCTCGTTCTGCTCGATGACGGCATTGCCCTCATCGGCCTTGGCGCCGATCGCGTAGGAGTCGGCCGCCTTGGCGCCGATCGCCAGCGATACGTTCGCCGACGCGCCGGCTGCCAGCGCGGGAGCGGCTGCGGTTCCGGCCAGCTCGCCATTCACATAAAAGCCGACCGAGGATGCCGCGGCGGCTGCGCTGCCGCTGTTGCGGACGGTCGCCGTCAGCGTGATCGCGCTGTCCTCGGCCGGAGCGGACGGCGTCCAGCTCATCGTCTGGATCGTCAGATCCGGATTGGCCGCCGGCGTGCCGAACACCTGGAACTCGGCGATCTGTCCGGCCGGAGCGCCGCTGTTGACGGAGATGGCCAGCTGCAGCCGCTTGACGGTCGCGCTGAGCGGGATCGTCACGGTGTTGCCCGTCGCCGGATTGAACGTGTAGGACTGCGCGGCCTTCAGGCTCGTGAAGCTGGTCGTCGTCTGGTCATGGCCGAGCACCTGGATCGTCTGGTTGCGCGTTGCCCATTCCGTCGCCGGATTCAGCTTGAGCACGATCGACGTGATCTGATGGTTCGCCCCGAGATCCAGCGTCAGGCTGCTCGGGTTGCCGCCGCCCTCCCAGTAGGTCGAGGTCGAATTGTCGTTGGCGTTGGCCGCGACATACGTCTGCGTGCTGCTCGACGCGCTGATCGGCTTGCCGATGGCGACATTGGAGCCCGGAGCCGGGGTCGGCGTCGCCGTCGGGGTTGCCGTAGGCGTAGGTGTCGGAGTCGGCGTTGCCGTAGGCGTAGGTGTCGGAGTCGGCGTTGGGGTTGCCGTAGGCGTCGCGGTCGGGGTCGGAGATGGAGCCGAAGCGCCGTAGATTTCCAGCTCGGACAGCTGCGCGGCCGGCCAGGCGGTGTTCGCCGAGAAGCTCAGGCGGACGTAGCGAGCGCTGGCGGCCGAAAAGCTCGCCGTCGCCGCGTTGCCGCCCGCGGCTGGGTCGAACACATAGCTCGCCGAGGCGGCCAGCGTCGAGAAGCTGCTTCCGTTCGCGCTGCCCTGGATCGTCAGCGTCTGGGTCCGCTTCTCCCAGGAAGCGGGCAGCTTCATGACGACCTGATCGATGGAGACGCTGGCGCCCAGATCGACCTGGACCCACTGCGGGAAGGCGTTGTTCGTGCTTTCCCAGTATGTGCCCGCATTGCCGTCGCGGACGTTTTCCGGAGCGTACGTCTGCGTGTAGCCGCTCGAGGAGACCGCCTTGCCGAGAGCGAGATTGGGACCGCCTGCCGCTTCCGCCGGGCGCGACGGCCCTACGGCCGCCAGCACCGTCGTGAACAGCAGCAGTCCGGCGAACGAGATGGACTTGAAGTTCATGTACGTTTTCTTCCTCCCTTTAATGACAGCGTTTGCAAACCTTCCTTTCGCTTGCGGAAGCCTCCTTTCCCCGGAAAGATACCCCCATTATAAGTCAGGCTCGGCCGCGCGCTGAGGGGCGATCCTACGACAATCAGGTGCGATTCCATGCAAGCGCCGGTCGGGACCGCATCGGGAGGGGACGGCAAAAACCCCCGGCAGCGTCTGCCGGGGGAACCGCTATGCCCTTCGGCTGAAGCTGCCGAGGTTCAGGTGATATCGGACCCGCTCAGGCGAGGCGCGCTCGCCCCGCCTGAACGGGCTTCAGCGAAGAGTTCCGTTCAGGGAAGCGCTCAGCTGGAAGGCTCGCTCTGGCGCGCCGCCTTCGCTTCCTCGGCCTTTTTCTGCAGCCCCTTGCTCACATAGGGCTTGGGCTTGCTCTTGGCCCGCCGCTCGGCGGCCTGCCAGCGGTTCCAGCCCTTTTTGCCCGTGCCGCGGCCTGTGCCGCCGCCTTTGGACTTGCTCATGTTCGTCTCAGCTCCATTCGTCTCCCCATCGTACCCGATCGGAGAGCCGGGGGCAAATCTAATCGCGCGAAAGACGGTTGTAGCCGGCGTCTCCATACGGCTGCAGCTTCTCCAGCCAAGGCTTCAGCAGCAGCTTGAGCTCCCACTTGATGTCGGTCATCTTGACCGGATCGAATTCCTTGCGTTCCAGCTCCGCGTACTCGAACGCCTCCTCCCCGTGCTCGTTCCAGTCGCGCTGCACGTCGAGATTGGCGAACCTGCCCATGCGCAGCTGCGCTTGCAGCGTCGTCCACTTGTTTTTCAGGTTCGGGTAGGCGGCGAGAAAGATCTTGCCGTTCGTCCGGTTCGTGAGGCGGATGACGCCGAGATAGGTCTTCATTTCCTTGTACTGCTCCTGCAGCTCCTTGCGTCGGTTCTTGTCCATCGGACGCCTCGCTTTCTCATTCACTAAATCAGTAATTTAGTAAATTCTAACGTCCACTCCTCGGCCTGTCAACCGTCGGCGGCTTGTTTTTTCGGCTTCGCTTGGCGGATCGGCCCGTCAGAGGTAAGATGGATGGGGTTGGAAAGGAAGATCAAGATGAATTCGCTGAAGCTGTACTTTTGGTTCTATTTCGTGCTTTATTCGGCCAATGCCATTTACGGGACGTTTGCACCGGTCTATTTCCGCCAGCTCGGATACGGCAGCTCCGATATCGGCCTGCTGCTCAGCATCGGCCCGTTCATCGCCGTGCTGGCCCAGCCGGCATGGGGCTCCCTCGCGGACAAGGCCCGCTCCAAAAACGCCGTGCTCGCGGCGCTGCTGGCGGGCAGCGGCCTGTCGATGCTGCTGTTCCCGCTGTCGTCCGCGCTGCCGTGGCTGATCGTCGCAGTCGGACTGTTCACCCTGTTCCAAAGCTCCACCGGCGCGATCACCGACGCGATCACGCTGGAGGCGCTAGGCCGCGAAGCGTCCCGCT
Organism: Paenibacillus sp. B01; assembly: GCF_009649995.1. Classification (NCBI taxonomy): domain Bacteria; kingdom Bacillati; phylum Bacillota; class Bacilli; order Caryophanales; family Paenibacillaceae; genus Paenibacillus; species Paenibacillus sp. B01. Next base: position 2,961,709 of record NZ_CP045802.1, read on the forward strand.
TCGGCCGCATCCGGATCGGGGGCACGCTCGGCTTCGCGGCGATGAGCGTCGGCTTCGGCATCTATGCGGAAAAGGTCCGGCTCGAAGGCATGTTCACGGCCTACGCGGCCGTCATGGGCGCGACGCTGCTGCTGCTCCTGCTCTACCCGCGCGTGCGGGGCCATCAGTTCGGCGGCCGCAAGCTCAATTTCTTGCATCTGCTCCGCAACCGCCGGCTCATGCTCTATATGGGCCTCTGCTTCGCCATCCATATGACGCTCGGCTACTACTACGCGTTCTTCCCGCTCTACTTCACGGAGATCGGAGCCGGCAAAGACCTGCTCGGCTGGTCGATGGTCGTCTCCGCGCTCGGAGAGCTGCCGTTCCTGCTGCTCAGCGCCCTCATCCTGAAACGGTTCTCCGTCTCGGCGATCCTGCTGGCGGCAGGCGGCGTGTCGGCGCTGCGCTGGCTCCTGTACGCGGAGATCGGCTCGATCTACGGCGCGCTCGCGGTGCAGGCGCTGCACGGGCTGACGTTCATCGTCGTCGCCGTCACGATGTCGGTGTACATCAACAAAGAGGTCGCGCCGGAGCTGCGGGCGAGCGGGCAGACGCTGAACGCGCTGCTGAACGCGGGCGCGGCGCGCATCATCGGCACCTATGCCGGCGGCTACGCGGTCGAGGCGTCGAGCCTGCAGGACGTGTTCCGCTACGCCGGCCTGCTGCTGCTCGCGGCGCTCGCGCTGTTCGCGCTCGCGATCCGCCTGCTGGAGAAGCGCGGGCTGCCGGGAGCGTCGCGCGCGGGCTGACGAGCGGATAGGCGCACGGCGCAGACGGCAGCCGGACGGACGTTCGGCCGTCATGCGGACCGCTTGATTCCATAGGACAAAAAAGCGGGACGAGCCCGGCATGCTGCCGGTTTCGTCCCGCTTTTTTTGCAGATCAGATCCTAGTCAAGGGCGGCTCCGCCCGCAGGCTCCCCTCACGCGATGTCCTGCCCCGCTTCCGCAGCGGCGGGCAGGACCCGCTCCTTGCTACGGCCGCGGCCGCCGAGCTTGAACACGACGATGCCCGCAGCCAGCAGCAGCACGCCGGCGAGCCGCGTCGGCTCCAGCGGCACCCGCTCCAGGCCGAGCCAGCCCATCGAGTCCCACAGCATGGCGAACGCCAGCTGCGAGCAGAGCGCGAGGCTGACGGCGAACGTCGGACCGAGCCGCTTCACGCCCTGCACCATGCAGGTGACGACGCCGATGCCGATCAGGCCGCTGAAGGCGAACCACGGCTCCATGCCGGCCAGCTGGAACAGCGCCGCTCCTTCCGCCGCCAGCCCGAGCAGCAGCGCCGCCGCGAAGCCCATGCCGAGCACGAGCGTCGTCGTTGTCCACATGCCGGCTTTGCGGTCGACGTTCGCGTTGAACAGATTTTGCAGGCTCAGCAGCAGTCCCGATGCCACAGCCCAGATGATGCCCGTCATTCCGATCGTCCTCCCGATTTCGGTTCGTAGATGTTTTCCTGCGCGAGCGCCGCAAGCGCGTCCCGGTCGCGGACCGCGATGCTCGAGCGCGCCCGCTCGATGAGCCCGTCGCGCGCGAACTGCAGCAGCACCCGGTTCAGATGCCGGTAGCTCGTGCCGATCAGGTTCGCCGCGTCTCGCAGCGCGCCGGCTTCCAGCCGGGCGGACTCGCGGCCGTCCTCCGCTCCGCAGACGCTGAGCAGATAGCTGGCGAGCCGCACCTCGACCGGATAGAGCAGGTTGAAGCTGAGCGAGTTGTTCTTCATCTGGAACTTGCGCGTGATGACCCCGAGCAGGAAGCGCAGGAACGGCGCATGATCGGCGGCCAGCCGGTCCGCCTCGCGGTACGGGATGCGGATGAGCGTCGCCGGCGTGACCGCCTCGACCGTATTCATCAGCTCCAGCCCGCGCTGCACGTACTCGATGTCGCCGAGCATCTCTGGCGGTCCGAGGAACGAGAGGATGAGCGACTTGCCGTCCGGCGTCGTCGTGTACACCTTGATCTTGCCCGCGGCGAGCAGCAGCAGGCTGTCCGATCGTCCGCCCTGGCGGACGATCGCCTCGCCCGGCTCGGCCGTGACGAGCGACGCCCGCCGCGCCAGCTCCGGCGGAATCGCCTCGCCGAGGCCCAGCTCAAGCAGATGCCGCCGGATCGTCTCCGCTTCGCTTTCCATCCTCATGCCTCCTCTCTGGCGCTGCCCGGTCATCCGATCGCCAGCAGCAGCACGCCGCCGGCCATGAGCGCGAAGCCGGCCGCCTGCGCCGGGCCGACGCTGATTCGCTTCGAGCCGAGCCAGCCTCTCCACTCGATCAGGAACGTGAGGGCGAGCTGGCCGAGCAGGACGAGCGACGTCGTCAGCGTGATGCCGATCTGATGGATGGCCGTCACATTGCCGAAAATGATGAGCGCGCCGAGCGCGCCTCCGGTCGCGTAGACCGGCTTGACCGCCAGCAGCGTCCGCGGCTGCAGGCCGCGCAGCAGCAGCGCGAGCGCGAGCGCCCCGACGAAGCCGGTCAGCTGCGTCAGCGCCGCCGCCTGCCAGGTGCCGATCGCTTCGCCGATGACGCTGTTGGCGGCGCCCTGCAGCGTGATGAACCCGCCGGCCGCGATCGCGGCGAGGATGCCTTTCATGATGATGCCCACTCCATTCCTCATCCGATGGTTTTCCCTACGAATCGTACTTTAACCGTTCGGATCGGAAAGGAAAAGGACATATGTCCTCAGCCGAAGAAGAGATCGGCGATCGTGCTTCCTTCGCCGCTTTTCTTTCCGCGAAGCACGTCGGGATCGTACACCTTCACCAGGCCGCAGCCCTGGCAGCTGACGAACAGATAATGATGATGCTGCAGGTCGATCAGCTTGCTGAGGCCCGTCCCGGTCATCGCGACCTCGGTCGCCTCCGCCTCGTTGCCTCCGCAGTCCCTGCACCGGAACCGACGGCAGACGAAGTCCTCGAGGGACTCGCCGCCTTCGCGGTCCCAATCGCCGCTGTCCTCGCTGGCATCGGCCTGCCGGACGGCGGCTTCATCCGCCTCGTCGCCGCTCGGCTCGAGGCCGGTATCGAGATGCTCCGGCAGCACCTCGTGCCGGCACTCGGGACAGATGCTTCCTTGCAGCACGACCGTTCGGCCGCACCATGGACATTCGATCGGATGGTCGTTCATCGGATCCTCTCCTCGCCTCGTTAAAGTCAATGCTGGGAAACCTGCCGCTCCTCGAACTGATGGCGGTGCAGCTCGCGATAGCGTCCGCCGGCGCGCATCAGCTCATCATGGGTGCCCCTCTGCTCGATGCGCCCTTCGTGCAGCACGAGAATCTGATCCGCGCGGCGGATCGTGCCAAGCCGGTGGGCGACGACGATCGATGTCCGGCCTTTCATGAGGCTGGCCATCGCCTTTTGGATCTCCAGCTCCGCGAGCGTGTCGACGCTGCTTGTCGCCTCGTCGAGCAGCAGCACATCCGGGTCGGCCAGCAGCGTGCGCGCGATCGAGATGAGCTGGCGCTGGCCCTGGCTCAGGTTGCCGCCCTCCGGAGCAAGGCGGGTGTCGTAGCGGTCCGGCAGCTTCTGGATGAAGCGATGCGCCTGCGCCGCGCGCGCCGCCGCCTCCACCTCCGCGTCGCTCGCATCGAGCCGACCGTACCGGATGTTCTCGCGGACGGTGCCGCTGAACAATTGCGTCTCTTGCAGCACGATGCCGATCCGGCTGCGCACGTCGTCGCGATGCAGCGAGGCGAGGTCGACGCCGCCGATGGAGATCGTGCCGGAGGTCGGATCGTGGAAGCGCGCGAGCAGCGAGACGATCGTCGATTTGCCGGCGCCCGTCGGGCCGACGAGAGCGGTCATCGTGCCGGCCGGGACGGCGAAGGAGACATCCCGCAGCACCGCTGCGCCTGCGCCATACCCGAAGCCGACCTCGCGGAACACGACGTCGCCTTGCAGAAGGAGCGGCGTCTCGGCACGCTCCGCGGCGGAGCGCTCCGGCTCCGTGTCCAGCGTCTCGAAGATGCGCTCGGCGCCGGCGACGCCGGCTTGGATCAGGTTGTACTGGTTGGCCAGCTCGTTGACCGGTCCGCTGAACTGGCGGGAATACCCGAGGAAGCTGACGACGAGGCCGACCGAGGCGAGCTCGCGCGAGGCGAGCCAGCCGCCGGCCGCCGCGATCAGCAGGTAGTTCAAGTGGCCGAGCAGGTTCATGGACGGCCCCATCAGGCCGGAGTAGATCTGCGCTCGCGTGCCGGCCGACCGCAGCCGCTTGTTGACAGCGGAGAACTCGGCTGCGGCGCGCTCCTCTTGGTGAAACAGCGTGACGACGTGGCGGCCGGTCACCGTCTCCTCGATGCGGCTGTTCGCCTCGGCGAGCTCGACCTGCTGCAGCTTGAACTGGCTGCGCGTCGTGCGGGCGACGAGCCGCGCCACGCCGTATAGCAGCGGCACCGTCGAGACGGCGACGAGCGTCAGCAGCGGCTGCAGCCACAGCATGAGCGCCAGGCTGCCGACGATCGAGATGACGCTGGAGATGAGCTGGACGAGGCTCTGGTTCAGGCTGTTCGAGACGTTGTCGAGGTCGTTGGTCGTGCGGCTCATCAGCTCGCCGTGCGAGCGCTGCTCGTAAAAGCCGACGGGCAGCCGCTGCATGCGGGCGAACAGCTCGCCGCGCAGCTGCCAGACCGTGCGCTGGGTGACGGCGGCGAGCAGCCGCGCCTGCAGCCAGCCCGCCAGGCTGCCGAGCAGATAGACGGCGGCCAGCGTCAGGCAGATCGCGGCGAACCCTCCGCTGCCGCCGATCAGCGCGTCGAGCGCTTGCCCGGTCAAATACGGAGCTGCAAGCGCGCAGCCCGAAGCGCCTAGCGTCGAGACGCCGATGGCGAGCAGCAGGCGGCGGCTTTGCAGCAGATAGGCGCCGAGGCGGCGCAGCGCCGTGGAGGTTTTCATGCGGGCTCCGCCCCTTTCTGGGATTCATCCAGCTCTCGGTAAAGGGGGCTCGACGCCAGCAGCTGCTCCTGCGTGCCGACAGCGGCCAGCCGCCCTTCGTCCAGCACGACGATCCGGTCGCAGCGGCGCAGCGAGGCCAGCTTCTGCGAGACGAGCAGCAGCGTGCAGCTCTCGCCCATCCGCTCGATCGACTCGGTGATCGCCGTCTCCGTGGCGGCGTCGACGGCGCTCGTGCTGTCGTCGAGCAGAAGCAGCTCCGGCTTCAGCAGGAGCGTGCGCGCGATCGACAGCCGCTGCCGCTGGCCGCCGGACAGGTTGACGCCTTTTTGCCCGAGCCGGGTGCCGTAGCCCTCCGGCAGCGCGCCGACGAAGCCGGCCGCAAAGGCGCTGCCGGCCGCTTCGAGCATGTCGGACTCCGGGGCGTCCGGGCGGCCGTAGCGGATGTTGTCCGCGATCGAGCCGCTGAACAGATGCGCCTGCTGAAGCACGAGTCCGACCTTGGAGCGAAGCTCCTCCGGGTCCCATTCGCCGAGCGGCTTGCCTTGAAGGCGGATCGATCCTTCGGTCGGCTGGAGCAGGCCGGCCGTCAGCAGCGCGAGCGTCGACTTGCCGGATCCGTTCATGCCGACGATGCCGATGCTCTCGCCTCGCCGGATGCTCAGGCTGAAGCCGCGCAGCGCGTATTCGTCCGAGCCGGGGTAGCGGTAGGCGACCGCGCTCCATTCCAGATACGGCGCTTCCCGCGCAGCGGCTCGAGCGCTCTCCGGCATACCTGATGGATCGTCCAGCGGCGCATCGCCTTGCTGCAGGGCGGCGTCTGCCGCTGCGTCACGCGCCGCATTTGGATCGACTTCTGGCGCTTCTTTGCGCTTTCGCTCCGCATCTGCATGGCTGCCGGAACCCGCTTCGTCCTTCGCCCCCAGCACCTCGCGGATGCGGGTCGCGGACGCCGTCGCCCGGGACAGCGTCAGCAGATGGTTGCCGAGGCCGTTCAGCGACAGCAGCAGCTGGCTCAGATAAGTGAGGTAGGCGGCCAGCTGCCCCGGCTGGATCGAGTCGGAGCCGGCCAGCGCTCCGCCGTACCAGAGCGCCGCCGCCGTCGTGAAGCCGAGCAGCAGCGACAGCAGCGGCTGGCTGAGCGCGCCGATGCGCGCGGCGGCAAGGCTGCTCGCGCGGTAGCCGTCGTTCGCGGCGCCGAATCGCGCTTCCTCATGCGGCGCGCGCACGAACGCCTTGACGACGCGCATGTTCGCGAGGCTTTCCTGCAGCCGCGTATTGACCTCGTCGAGCGCCTGCTGCACCGAGGCGAACAGCGGCACCGTCGTCCGCTTCAGCCAGACGAGCAGCACGGCAAGCGCAGGCACGGTGACGATGAGCACGAGCGACAGCCGCGGGCTGAGCGCGATGCACATGACGAGGCTGCCGAGCGCGATGAACAGGCTGCGAGCCAGCATCCGCAGCGCGACGAGCGTCGTCTGCTGGAGCTGCGAGACGTCGCCGGTGAGGCGCGTGACGAGGCTGCCGGTGCCGAAGCGGCCCAGCAGCTCCGGCGACAGACGCATCGTCCGCCGGTAGAGGCCTTCCCTCAGATCGGCGCCGAACCGCTGGGAAGCGAGCGTGGAAAAGACCGTGCAGCCGATGCCTCCCGCCAGGCCGACCAGCGCGGCCAGCAGCATCCAGCCGCCGACCGTCCAGATCGAGGAGGTATCCCCGCCGATGATGCCCTCGTCGAGAATGCGGGCCATCAGCCTCGGCTGCAGCAGGTCCATCGCGACCTCCAGCAGCATGAGCAGCGGAGCCGCGACGGCGACCGCGAGATGAGGCCGCATATAGCTGCGCAGCCGAATTCGAGCCGCTTGCGGCGGCGAGCCGGTCGTTTTGTTCATCAGACATCCCAACTTTCCGTTTCGCACTTTACGATATATCGTATTGATTTAAGTTCCATTTTAAGGCGGACCGTCTTCATCGTCAATGCTGAAAACGCCGCGCATGGCCGGCGCGGCGAGGTGAGAATCATCGTTTCGGACGGCGATGCTGCCTCGTCCGATCCATCGCAGCGTCTCGCTTCGGCTTTGGTGGCTATGCCATGGTTGCCAGAGCCGAAACGGCGCCTCCTTCCCGTTGCGGGCATTGAAAACCGGCATCCGCTTCGCGGAGCAGACCCCTGACCGGCAACCCCTTTGCGGAGCGGAGACTCGTGACCGGCATCCGCTTCGCAGAGCGGGGACTCGTTCCGATCTCCCTGGAGCCCAGATTCCTTTGATCCCATTCCCCAGCAGGGGTGGAATCCTGCCTCCAAGGGAACCGCTGCCGCTTCTCCACGAGTTCCCCGCCTCGCTTCGCTCCGGTCCCCAAGCTCTACTCATGTCCCGCATACGGAGCACAGCTCCACACCAAGCTCTCACTTTGCTTTTAGATCCGAGCTGCTCGGTTTTTCCGCGCAACTCCCTCCGTTCCGCCATCTGCCAACCCGAGTTACTCGGTTTTTCCGCTCAACTCCCTCCGTTTCGCCTCCTGCCTACCGGAGTTACTCGGTTTTTCCGCGCAACTCCTTCCTTTCCGCCACCTACCTACCAGAATTACTCGGTTTTTCCGCGTAACTCCCTCCATTCCGCCTCCTGCCTACCGGAGTTACTCGGTTTTTCCGCGCAACTCTCTCCGATACTTACGCATCGAGGGATTCTGTCTACTGTCTCCCCGGCTTGTGACACGGCGAATCGCTTCGCAATTCTTGTCCCATAGGCCGGCTGGCTCCGGATACGAGCCATAGTCAATGCTGAAAACGCCACGGGCATCATGCCCGTGGCGCTCTTGCATCAGCCTCAATTTGCATCAGCTTGCATCAACCTGCCCCAGTCAACCTCAACTTGCATCAGCTTGCTTCAACCTGCCTCAGTCTGCCTCAGCCGACGACCGGCGCGCTGCCGGCTCGGCTCCCTTCGACCGGGAATCCATCCCGCTGCCAGTACTCGATGCCGCCGAGCATCTCCTTGACCCGGAAGCCGAGCTCGGAGAAACGCAAGCCTGCTTTGGCCGCGCCGTTGCAGGCCGGGCTCCAGCAGTACAGGACGAGCAGCCGGTCCTTGGGCCAGCCGGCCGTCGAATCGGGGCTGATATCGCCGTACGGCAGGCTGACCGCCCCGGCCGCATGGCGTTCCGCATAGGCGGAGGCGGCGCGAACGTCGACCAGCAGGAACGAGTCGAGGCCGGCCAGCTGATCGTGGCGCACATCGGACGGATCCGTCTCGACGGACAGCTTCCCGAGGAAGTGGCGGCGCGCTTCTTCCGGCGATGCGGCAGGCGTTTCATGGACGAGCGAAATCGGGCTTTTCATCGGTCATCATCTCCTTGGCTTAGGTTTGTTCAACCTTGGAAATGATCCTACCACGAGCCGGCCCGCATCCGTTATCCAACGGTTTCGATGGCAGCCATCGCCCGCGCCGATGGATCACGCTCTTCGAGGCGGCTCGGCTCCCTCTGTCCGTCCGAGCGGTACGTCGGCGCCGACGCTGGCCAGAAACTGGACAAACGCCGGCGACGAACGCCGCTTCGGCAAATGGACGAGCTGGATGTGGAACTCGGCGGCCAGCGGCTCCGTGAACGCGGCGGCGCAGAGCTTGCCCTCCTCGACCTCCTGGCGCACGGCGATCGACGGCAGCAGCGCAACGCCCAGTCCTTGGGCGACGCAGCGCTTGATCGCCTCGATGCTGCCGAGCTCGCAGGAGATCCGCGCCTCCGCGCCGATCTCCTGGAGCCGCCGTAGCAGCGCCGCCCGGTACGTGCAGCCGTCCTCGGTCAGCACGAGTGGCTCCCCGTCCAGCTCCGCTGCAGCAGCCTCCGTCCGCCCGGCCAGCCGATGATCCGGCGCGCAGACGAGCAGCAGCGGCTCCGGCCGCAGCAGATGCACGTCCAGCTCCGGCTCCCGCAGCGGCGGATCCAGGATGAGAGCCGCATCGAGCGTGCCCGACTTGACGCCGCGGATCAGCTCCGGCTCATTGCCGGGCAGCAGCGACAGCGAGACGTTCGGCTGCCTCTGCCGAAAAGCCTGCAGATGCGGCGGCAGGAAATACGAGGCGAGCGTCTCGATCGAGCCGATCGTCAGGCTGACCTCTAGCGCCGCTCCGACCGCTTCCAGCGACTCGGCATGCAGGCGCAGCATCTCCTTCGCATAGCCGAGCAGCTTTTCGCCCGCCGCCGTCAGCTCCATCCTTCTGCCCCTGCGCTCCAGCAGCTCGGTTCCATACAGCTCCTCCAGCTTCTGCAGCTGCGCCGTCACGCTCGATTGGGCGTAGCCGAGCCGTTCGGCGGCCTTCGTGATGCTGCCGCAGGCGGCGACCTCGCGGAAGCTTCGCAGGCAGATCAGGTCCATCGGCCTTCCTCCTCGTTCAGGGATGGGGTAAAAAAACAGACCCGCGCGTAAGCGCGAGTCCGGCGGAGGCGGTCATTCGGCGTAGTCGACGTTGTGATACACCTGCTGGACATCCTCGAGATCCTCCAGCGTGTCGATGATCTTGTCGAACTGCTTCTGGGCGTCTTCCGGCAGCTCGACGAAGTTCTGCGCGAGCATCGTCAGCTCGGCGACGCTGAACTCCTCGATGCCCGATGCTCGAAGCGCCTCCTGCACGGCATGGAACTGATCCGGCTCCGCGTAGACGAGCACGTCCTCGTCCTCTTCCACGATGTCGCGCACGTCGACGTCCGCCTCGAGCATCAGCTCCATGATCTCGTCCAGCGACTTGCCGGATACGCCGATGACGGCCGTGGCGTCGAACATATAGGCGACCGAGCCGTTCACGCCCATGTTGCCGCCGTTTTTGCTGAAGGCGGCGCGCACGGCGGAGGCGGTGCGGTTGACGTTGTTCGTCAGGGCGTCGACGATGACCATCGAGCCGTTCGGCCCGAAGCCTTCGTAGCGGAGCTCCTCATAGATCTCGTCGGAGCTGCCCTTCGCTTTTTCGATCGCGCGGTCGATGATCGCCTTCGGCACGTTGTACGTCTTGGCGCGCTCGAGCACGACCCTCAGAGCTCGGTTCGATTCCGGATCCGGCTCGCCCTTGCGGGCGGCGACGTAGATCTCCAGGCCGAACTTGGCGTAGATACGGCTTGTATTGGCGTCCTTGGACGCCTTCTTTTCCTTGATATTGTTCCATTTGCGACCCATGCTGAACCAACTTTCCGCTTGAATTACCCTCGCCTTGCATCCTTTTCCGGTGAAGGAGGGCGCCTTGAGCTCTCTCCCTATTATACTTACCGCGGGCCGCGCTGGACAAGTCGGAGTCGGGATGAGATTGTCACGCCGGTCGCGAAGTCGAACAGCATAAAGAGGCCGCATGAACAGGTCTGGACCACCGACCTTTCACGCAGCCTTTTTTTTATCAGCTTATGAATCCGCTCGCTCTCATCCCTAGCCCCAGTATTGCTTCGCGATCTTCTGGCCTTGATCGATCTTGGCCCATTGCTCGTCTTCGCTCAGCTCGTTGCCGCCATCGCAGGAAGCGAAGCCGCATTGATGGGACAGCAGCAGGCGATCCTTGTCGATGATCTTGGACGCTTCGTCAAGCAGGCGCACGACGCGGGCTTCATCGTCCAGCGTATTCGTCTTCGAGGACAGCAGGCCAAGCACGATTTCCGTCTCCGGCTTGTCCTTGAATACTTCAAGCGCCTCCAGGGAGCCGGCGCGGTCGTCGTCCCATTCCAGGAAGAACCGATCGTAGTTCAGCTGCTTCAGGAACAAGTTGGCGATCTTGACGTACGATCCTCCGCCCATGTTGCGGGAATCGTAGTTGCCGCGGCAGTTGTGGGTCCACATGCTCAATCCGAGGCTATGGCCGTAGTCGATCAGCGTATTGTTGATGTCGATGAATTCCGCGGCGAGCGCCTGGACTTCCGATTGATTGATCTGCTCGCCGGTATACGGCGAGTTCGGATTGTCATCCGCGAACAGCTCCCACAGGCAGTCGTCGAACTGCAGGATCTTGCCGCCGACAGCGGCGAAGTCCTCGACAAACTCCTTGTAGGCCTTCACCAGGCCTTCTTTGAGCTCCTGGGTCGTCTGATAGACGGCGGCCGCGCCTCCGATATTGCCGGACCAGGACAGCTCCCCGAAAATATGCGACGGAGACGGCACGCAGAGCTTCGTCGGCTGCTCGCCGGCCGTTTCCTGCAGCTGCCGGAACGTCTTGAGGAAAGGGTGGTTTTTCCCGCTCAGCTCGCCGGTGATGCGGAGGCCGATGTCCTTGCGCGTCTCATATTTGGAAGTGCCATCTATGTCGCGGAAGAAATAGCCGTGGTCGGCAATGTAGCGCTTCACTCCGCTGAATCCCCAGACAAAATCCAGATGCCACATCGATTTGGAAAATTCCCCGTCAGTCACGATCGACAGCCCATGCTCGATCTCTTTTTTCACCACTTGCCGGATCGCATCGGCCTCGCACTGCTCATACCCTTCGAAATGGTCGTAAAAAGGATATTGAATGTCGTCGCGATGTTCGATCTGCGTCTTGTAGCCGAGCAGCTCTTTCGGGCGAAGCAAGCTGCCTACGATCTGAAACTTGTCTGTCATTTGGGATGGCCTCCTCATTCTGCAACTGCTGCTTATGCGTACAACCAGTATACCAAGCCGCTTGTCGCTATCGGAAAGCCCAATAAACCATAGCTGGCTATAGCTAATCGCTATAGAGACTGAATCTTAGATCTCGTCTTATGAACCTGGAAGACTGGCCGCGATCCAGAGGCACTCCTTCCCGTGTATAAGACGAAAAAGGAGTACCAGCAGGTACAGCCCATTCAGCGCGGTCAACTTCGGGTGCCAGCCTACGCCTGGTTTATTTCTTTGAAATGAAATTCGTTATATCCAACGTCTTGATTTCTGAACCATGGTCTGTACCTTCTTGATTATAAGTCACCAAATCAAACGAAATGGATTTCCCATTAATTAGCTTTAGATCGCGCAAATCTTGATTATTCTCGGTTTGAAATATTTTTTGGTTTTGATTGTCCTTAATGTCCAACAAATAGAGGGCATGATTTGATGAAACGGCCCCCTCTCTCTGTTTTCAACATTATTTTCGGAATTTGAGCAAAAAGAAAGACAGCCTGCAGCTGTCGTCGAGTTTTGAATATGGATTTATCTAACCTTCCGTTTAACTGTTTTTTTATTCTGGGTGGAAAAAGGATTTCTACGTATCATTTTCGTTGCATTCCTGCTACCGCCTCCACATGGCTTGTGTGCGCGATATTGCCGATTTAAACGATTTTTTTGTTAAGCGAAGCGAGCCTAGGGAAATCGCATTCCTGACCTCATTATTGCCAGTGATGCTCTCAAGCGCCGTAGTCGGATTCACTGCCCAAAAATCGGTGAAGCCAATATCACTGCTGTGATAAATATGAGCTGTAGCAAAGTACGGACAAACAATCCTGGCACCGGCTTGCCGCCAATCGTCAGTTTTTCTCGTGCAGCACGCACATTTGCAGGAAACATAGCAATCAGCAGAACCGTTAAACAAACGGAAGCGGCTTCGGAGGTGGCTGGAATCATGATACCGATCGCTGCTGCGATTTCGAGCCACCCGGTTGCCGTCACGATCAAATCTCTTCTTGGGAATGACGGAGGAACCATCCGGATCAGATCAGAACGCCTTTTCCCCCAGTGAGCGGTAGCGGTAAGCAGCAACATGACAGCAACTGCTCCTTGCAGTGATGGATGCCAGCCGTCAAAATAAGCCCAACCGAAAAATCCAGCAACTCGAAACAATAAAAAAGAGGCGATAAGTACAATAAAAGGCGCCACCTTGATCCCTCCTTTGAAATTAAAAATTTTCATGATCATGTTTGAGAATAGCAAGCAAAACACGAAGCCGACGATATGGAAGACCAGCCATCATTTCTTGATCCACTCTTCTTTTACTTCTTATATTTTAAACTACTTATCATGAATGCCGATAAATCTTGGGCTGTAAAAGACGCCGTAATCGCCGGTAATGAGGAACGGACACGCAGGCCGAGCGAGATCAGAACGAACATTTCAGCCATTTTATCCGAATCAACCGATTCTTGAATAACACCGTGCTGCTGGCCAATCGAAATCCATTGTTTGGATAAGTCTACTGCCCGCGTATAAAAATTTTGGAGCACATCCGCGACAGCAGGCTCTTCTTCCCTGCCGAGCAAATACATCAACACCGTGTTTGTCACATCATGTTTATCTTCGAATGCCAGAAGGCTGTTCGAAAGGATTTGCATCGGCCTGTCGAAAGTCTTGCCGCTTAATTCCACTTCGTTCATGAAATGCTTGTTGGTCTCTTCGAGCCGTTCCTGCAGCACCCAAGCAAAGATTTCGTCTTTGCTCTTCACGTAATGGAAGATCGCCCCCTTAGATAATTCCGATCTTTTCATGATATCCTGCATGGTGATAGCGTGGCAGCTTTTTTCCTGCAACAATTCTTTCGTTGAATGAAGTAATTTCTGAGTCGTTTGTTTCCTGCGGTCCTCATTTTTCAAGTTCATTCCTCCACGAACAGTAAACTAACACCTGTTTGAATTATATAAACAGACCGTCGGTTTGTAAATAGAATATGGCTGAATAGAGAAAAAAAACAATTCATCCTTCTGATTCATATTGTCTCCAGTAAACTTTATGCACTTCCACCACCTGCGGTATGGTCGTGACTTTCACCCGTTAGTCGTTGCGCCGCCAATCGCACAACGAGGCTGCCGCGATCGCAGCAGCCCATTGTGATCCATGCTTCTGAGCGGTTACTTTCACATCTCATTTCGTACCATCAATATGAGGCATTCCACATGTGTTGTCTGGTGAATGGGGACATGCATCATTCCTCTCTGCTACTGCCAGCTTTTTTTGGCTTTGTATTCCGCCCTTGCCTTTAATACTGCTTTTAACGCCGGTTTTAAATACAAAGGTTAATTGATACGGCTCTACGCTACCGTCATCCTGTTCTTCACCCATTACAACCTTTTCAATGACACTTTCGAAAACACTTCGATCGAATTCAGAAAGAACGGTATTGCTTTGAAGCACGTTACGAAATTGCTGCAATCTTTTTTCAACGTCGATTTCTTCTTGAGCCGATGCCTCCAGTTGTTCTCTCACTTCAATTAATTTTGTTAACGTGGACTCCAGTTCATCATATTTGCGTTCGTAAGTGGAGCGATCAACTTTTTCATCCAGATGGAGATCAATCAGATTTGAACGCTTTTGTTCAAGTGCCTGGATTTCGTGCTTAACTTTGCTTAACTGCTTGTGATGCTGCTGCTCACCAAGCACTGACTCCATCCTTAACAGAAGCTCATCCAGCACATCCTTATGATTGCCGCAGACCCGATTGTACGTTTCGACAAATGCGCCCTCAATTATTTTTTCCTCAACCCCTTTGCTATGAGGACAATATTTCTTTCCTTTTTTCGAGAAAGAGACACATTGCCATATGACTTTTGCGTAGGTGGTTCTGCTATTCCAGCTTCTCCGAGAGTAGCTTTTCCCACAGAATCCGCACTCAAGCTTACAACTGAACGTGAACTTCCGACTGTATTTCTCTCGTTTACCTCCGTTTTCAAGTTTCCCCCGCGGCTTTCCCCGTCTGTACAAAATATCCTGAGCTTTCTCAAAAATTTCATTACTTATGATTGGCTCATGATGATTCTTTATGTAATATTGATCCTCTTCGCCACGATTATCTAATCTGCGCTTAGATATAGGATCTAGAGTAAAGGTTTTCCCTTGAAGAAGGTCCCCCTTATATTTCTCGTTCTTAATAATACCGAGTACCGCAGTATCTCCCCACTCCAAATTCCCACGCTTCGTTTTATGTGGGAGTTTGGTTAACTCCTTGGCGATCACTGAGGCTCCTATCCCAGAAATGTAACGTTCAAAGATATATCGAACAACCTCAGCTTCCTCTTCATTTACTGAAATTCGTTTAGTTTTGAGATCATAGTCGTAGCCAAGACAGCTTTGGAAACCAACAAGCTCACCACGTTGCATTTTCATCTTCAAGCCCATTTTTACAATAGATGAGATATTCTCAACTTCTTGCTGAGCTACTGAGCTTAAAATGGTTAGCAACAATTCACCGTCCATAGTTAAGGTATTAATGTTCTCTTTCTCAAAAAACACAGCCACATTTTTTTCCTTGAGCATGCGAACATATTTTAAAGTGTCTACCGTATTCCGGGCAAATCTTGAAATGGACTTAGTGATAACCATATCGATCTTCCCATCCAGGCAATCGTTAATTAGTCTCTGAAAATCATCACGTTTTTTCACCTGAGTCCCAGTAATGGCTTCATCCGCATAAATATCAGCAAGCACCCAATCGCTACGCTGGCCAATCATCTCTTTGTAGTAGGAGACTTGGGATTTGTAGCTATTTAATTGCTCTTCTGTATCTGTGCTTACCCGCGCATACGGGGCAACCCTCAAGGCTTCTTGTTTCCCTCCAGTACGATCAGACAACTTTCGATTTGCTTTAATAATTTCTATAGAAAATGACATCGCCTATTCCTCCCCTGAGTTTTATCTACGTTTTTAGCGTAATGGATTCAGGTGAATTCAACAAATGTGCGAATTTGGTTTTAAAGCCCACTACAGGGCAACATCAAGTTAATCTTCTTGTGCAGTGCATGGCTTATCCGGAAGTAAGGTCTGAACAGATTCCGTAGTCACTCATGGTTCTTTTTTTAATCAAATTGAATTCTTGTACACTTATTAAGGATAATCTCAGTAGCTGCGCTAGCATTGCAATTTGCATACTATACCTCAACAAATCTGCTTTCAAGATACCATCCCCTCAACATGACTTAAGGTAGCAATATGGCCAGCAGAATTAAGGCCTTCTAATAACCATTTCATCTTGAGGTTCAAATCGGGCACTTCCATTCAAAGATAGATTTCAAATTTTGAAAGCTCCGCGTAGATTAACCATTTATTGTTAATTTTTTAGGGCTGAATTGCTCTGCTTATCGTGATAACATCTCTGGACGGAATCAAATGCTGACCGTACCGGAGCTGTATTGATTAACGTAGCTGGATTTCTAGCCAGGGTTGGGGATCTGAACAACCTTAAAAAGAATAGTCCAGGCAAACGCAAGGACGTTTCAAAATAATGATCGACATTTGCACCAAGAATAAATATAGTCAACTAAAAAACCACTCCGATGAGTGGTTTAATAAGTGCTTCCCTTTCTTGCTTATTTATCGGGAAATAAATATGCAAAGATTCCCTTTGCGATGGTTTAATATCAATGATGTTGCGACTACTCTTTACTTTAGCCTCAGCTTCGTCAAGTGAGCCACTTAAGCCCAGAGTAAGCAAGGTACCTGCGGCTACTGTACTGGTTTATTTCATAAAGAGAATTTATCGACCTGTTCATGTCTGATCGATTCTCCAAGTCTCGTACCTTCCAAATGGATGTCAATGAGGTGCTGACGGTTGTCTTCGATGTAGAGGAGCGACAGCTCCTGACCGAAGCAGCTGCACGAATGAAGCAGATATATGATCAGGATGTCGACCATTATCTGATCACCGCGTGCATAAGCGGAGAATACCAGCGCACACAGCAATTTGAAGAGGCGTACCGGCAGGTGCAGCAACTGCTGCGGCAACGAATGATGATTCAAGAGACACAAATCATCTCGGAGCTTGCCACTCATATCGACTTTCCGTTATATCGGGAAAGCGATCTAGAGATTCTGTTCAATCATCTTGAGCAAGGGAATGCCTCCGCCGTCATTGAGCTGACAGACCGCTGATTGAACAGCTAAGGAGGAAGAAAGCTCCTGCCTTACAATATAGACAGCTGGCGGAACGAATCGTTATTAAACGTGACGAGTTGGCGTTCCTTATCCAAGGTCAGTATCAATCAGACCGCCTCATGGATCGAGACGAAATTAATGGATGTCTCTCTGCCGAGGAGCTATCCGCTTATCTCAGAGGTGTCATTTATGATATTTGCGTCAAAATCGAGGAGCGAAAGCTGGCAAAAAACGATATCATTGATTTTTGCTTCATTATGTGGAGCATCATTACAATGAAGATTTATCGCTGGACTCTGTTGCGAGCAAAATCAACTTATCTTCGGGTTAATTGTCCAACTATATCAAACAAAAGACCGGTGTAACCTTCAGTGAGCATATTATGGAGGTGCGAATTCGGAAGGCCAAGGAGATGCTGAGGGATTCGTCACTACCTATAGGTGTTATCGATGAGAAAATCGACTACTATTGTGCAACATCATTTAATCGATGATTCAAGAAGGCAACCAGTCTGTCACCAGGAGAATATCGCAGACAGTCTACGCTAAAGCACTGAATGCAAATGGCACCAGGTATACAAGAAAAGCAGCATCTTGAATATATTATAAGTCTGTACTCTTCACCGAGATGCATACGATATAAGACGGTGTTCTGGTCTATTCTTTAAGCTACTGCCCCATCTGAGATCGTAGTTGGTAAAACCGGGTAAATACCGATAACAACTACTCTCGGGGTGAGGTTCATGACTATTTTTGTACGAGATCTGAGTAAGGAGGAAGGCAACCGCCTTCTGCGAATCGCACGGAAAGGTGCAAATCCAGTGGAAGTCCGCCGAGCTCTTTTAATCCTGGCGTCTGCTCAAAAGATGAAAGTGCCAGAGATTAGCCGGATGTACCATATTTCGGGTGAACATATTCGAAAAACAATCCACCGGTTCAACACGGAAGGGATGGCCTCGCTCAAACCGAATTACGGCGGCGGCCGACCGCCCACCTTTACCGAGGAGCAGCGAGCCGACATCATCGAGCTTGCTCAGACTCCCCCTAAAGTGCTGGGGTTCCCTTTCACACACTGGTCGCTGGCCAAGCTGAAGGAGGCAGCGGAGAAGAAGAACATCGTGTCTTCGATCTCCATTGAAACCATTCGCGTCATTCTGGACGAAGCCAAGATCACATACCAGAACACCAAGACGTGGAAGGAATCGACCGATCCGGAATTCGAGAATAAAAAAAACGAATCGAAGCTCTATACGACTGCCTTCCGGAAGACGGGCGGGTAATCTGCGTCGACGAGTTCGGCCCGTTATCCCTGCAGCCTTACCGCGGCAAAGGCTGGTTTCAGCAGCGCCGGCCTAAGCGGCTTCGTGCAACCTACACACGGCCGCATGGCGTGAAGCATCTGCTCGCCGCGCTCGATGTAAAGACGAATCAGTTGTACGGCCATTCTTCCAAGAGCAAGAAACATGCCGACATCTTGCGTTTCTTCAATGTGCTCCGCCGCCGGTATCATCGTTCCGAGCGGCTGTATATCATCCTGGACAACTTCTCTCCCCACCAGCACCACAAGGTCAAAGCATGGGCGAATGAAAATAACGTGGAACTGGTCTTCACACCGACCTATGCTTCCTGGCTGAACCGAATCGAGTGCCATTTCGGGCCGCTTCGTAAGTTTGTGTTAGAAGGCAGTGACTTTCGGCAGCACAAAGACTTGGCTTCAGCGATCCAGGCTTACCTTCGCTGGCGAAACAAAAACAAGCGTCATGCCACCATACTACGAGAACAAAACAAGATCAAGGTTGTCTGATGGGGCACTACTTAAGTCGTTGAGTCTAACATACTCAACGACTTAAGGGGAAACCGCACAAATTTTGAAGGTGAAAAGCTTTTTTCAGTCATCGTACTTGCGATGCTTGACTAGCTGATGACCGTTCATAAATATTATTATATGAATCGTGACCTTCTTCTACTTGTAATTCAATCGGCTCCACGCAAGCGTTGTTCTTGGTCTTGAGTCAGGTGACGAAGAAATATCCCTTTCATGTTATCGGTTGAATACAGCATAATTAATGTAGCCACTCTCAATAACAAAAGTGACGACACACATCGAAAAGACCATAAAGGTAGGTTTGGTCATTCTTCACGGGATTCCCAAGATTACTTTGATATTAGCAAATGATCCATTATAAACGAATTCCCGCTTTTTGGAGCATCCTCCCACAAGTAGAAGCTGATGGACTT
This sequence comes from Paenibacillus sp. B01, assembly GCF_009649995.1. Lineage (NCBI taxonomy): Bacteria > Bacillati > Bacillota > Bacilli > Caryophanales > Paenibacillaceae > Paenibacillus > Paenibacillus sp. B01. The sequence continues at coordinate 2,980,642 of NZ_CP045802.1, forward strand.
GATTTGGGCCGTCGACAATCCGTTTGTCGCTCCCCAATAGCCGTCAGCCCCAGACGTTTGGGCAGGCGAGGCGCCGAAGCTGCCGAGCGTAATGGTGCGAGAAGCATTGGCATTTACGGTAAAATAAAACGTTCTCAGCTGTCCATTATTATCCAGCACGTTGCATCGGAGCTGTATCGGCAATGCGGTTGGGTTGGTCACATCTGCCGTGATGGATGGCGCAGCTCCCAGATTCCATGGCGAAGCAGGCTTGAACTCTACTCCCGCATACACCGTATCGAGAGTGCCTACATTGACCTTCATGGCGCGAACGCCATCGGTTGCGCCCTGTGACACATATTGAATAGTCGCTTGATTATAAGCGCTGATCAGGGATAGATTCTCCGAGGCTTCGAAGGATATTTTCGTATTCCCTGTGCTGCCGAATCTTGTGGCATAGGCTTGAGCGTGAACCGTTTTCGCGGCATTGACAAGAGGAGCATACGGAACGTCGGCTACATCTACAAAGCCCAGATTGTAATTTTCGCCGTCCCAATGACGGCCAAGCAGCGGCTCATCCACATATTGGAACCAATGCGCGCCGACAAAATAAGGATTCTGCAAGGCGGCATTCATATAATTCGTAAATTTGGACGCTCGATCCTGCTGGCTTGACGCGGCGGATTCCGAGTTCGGACCCGTTCCGAACATACCTCTATCATTGGATCCGAAGGCAAACTCTCCTACAATAGCAGGCTTGTTCAGCGCAGCGATATCCATCCAGCTATGGCCGTTAACAGACTCTTTGTAAACGTTGTAGCTCACCACATCCACATATTCAGCCGCGGCCTCTTGAACCTCACTGCTAATGCCCCATTCCGCAAACCGGGAGCCCAGATACAGGATATTGGGCAGCGCTTGTGTCAAGGCGGCATCTACGATGTTGAAATATTTTTTTGCCAGAAGCTTCAGCATCGCTGAATAGTCGGGAAGCATGCCGTTTGAGATTTGCGCCGGCTTGAACGGCGCGTCCATTGCTGAGAAGGAAGCGAATGAAGTGCCCCACTGGGCGTTTAATGCTGCAATGTTGTTGCTGTATTTGGTCTTCAGATGAGCGATCATGGCACGTTTGGCATAGCTTTTGCTGTCAGCAGCATTCATGGCTAATAGGTTGCTGATAAGCAAATATTTGCTCTGTGTAGTAGCAGGACTGCCCCAAGGGATTTCATTATCTACATAAATGCCGATGAGCCACGGGTCCTGCGCGACGCCATACGCAACAATCTGATTCTGCACCATATCGTTGACACTGACCGTGAACTGCGGATCGTACGGGTCGGCAACCCCTCCCCACTCCCCGCTTGGAATGGTAGTGTGGGTTCCCCAGCTCGTCCAGCCATTGGCCACATACGCCAGCTTGTGCTGGGAGCCCTTGCCGAAGAACAGCGTTGGCTCCGACCAATTGCCAAGCGAGTTGAAGCCCCAATTTTTGAAGCGGGCCACGGATACATCCTTCCACTTATTGAAATAATCGGTTCCGTATTTGCGTTCCAGGTTCGCGGAATAGTGATTGAACAGCCAGCCCTCGGTTTGTCCCAGCGGCGGGCTGCCTACTGTCGTTGTATAACGGAAGTGCTCGCCGAGTGAGCTGTTTTTGGTCGGAAGGTCCTTGAACATCGCATCCCGTCCCGAGATCCAGGTGTGCATATCATCTAAGCGGACGACGTCCACACCAGTCGAGAAGAATAAGTACCCTTCAGGATCAACCAATGTCCACTTGCCCCCATATTGAGCAACCCTGAATCGACCTGTCGCTTGCAGCTTGGGACCGTTCTTCCACCCTCCGTATTGGCTTGTAGCAATGGGCTGTGAACCGTTAAGCGCAAGCGCCTCCTCTGCTTTATCGTTCAAGAGATCCTGGTCACTGTTGATCTTCTCGCTCCAGCTTGCCCCTGAATACTGACCATACTTATCGACAATGCCGTTCAAGTAGCTTAGATTGGAATTGGGGTCCTGGATCACTCTCAAATTGTCAATCACCAGGGCTGTAGCAGTGCTGGGATACATCTGAAAAAATTGCAAGGACACAACATTGGCGGGATCAATGGACTTATCTCCCCATGCATATCCCATCTGTAAGCCGGCAGGATTAGGCGGCAGGAAGCGCATGCCCAAATCCAGCACCGCGGAGTTGAGACTCAGAAAATATTGGTTAGTCGTCCCGGCCTTCGCTACCGCCTGACTAACGATAGAGTCCTTCACGCCGTCGGCTTGGGCGCTGTCATCCACACGCAGGTAGAATGTAATATCCTTATTACTTGCATTCGTCAGCTCGAAGGCAATCGCATTGCCGGAGCCTACACTCCATGGCGTAGCGGGCGCAAACTTCACGGAGGGGAAGTCCGCAACGGCGTAGTTGACCTTGAGCGCCTTAGACCCTGTCGTATTCGTTACAATCTGAAGTGTAGCGTTCGAGCCTGTTACATAAGAAGGGATTACGCCATTATCGAAGTTCAAAGTAGGGAACGGGGTTGCTGCGTTGGCTGTGCCAGGCTGTCCCGCCAGCCCGGCAATCATAGCCAAGGTAAGCAGGCCTGCAAATAGTCGCTTCAAATTTTATTACCTCCCAAATTCATGTGATATGGTTTGCCCGTTATTGTTAAGCTGTCCTCCTCTCCCCTTTACTCGCAATTCTTGGATGCGCTTTCATTGTAAAGGATTGGCATTCCAATCCAATATGAAAATTTTAGCTTTTTTATATGGAAAAACCATGTACAGTTCGTCAAAAGCAATCATGATATAATGTATCCCGTACGTATTAGGAGGGGATCATTCTTGCGCGCCGCGATGAGCTTTCGAATTATAATGATCGCTATTTTTTGCTTTCAGATGATCTTGAATATGACCCGCCCCATCGTGACCTTGTACGGAGCCGAGCTCGGCGCTTCTACTCTTGAAATTGGATACTTAACCGCAGCATACGCATTGATTCCATTATTCCTCTCCATCTATGCAGGAAGAATTGCGGACAAGGTCGGGGACCGGCTTCCGGTATTAAGCGGCTTTATCGGAGTTGGGACAGGTATGGCCATACCCGCGCTGATTGATTCGCTTTGGGCGCTTTATCTTTCGCAGATTATTGTGGGGATCTCTCATGTTCTCATTGTAATTTCCTTGCAAAATCTTCTGGGGAATGCTGCTCCCCCGCATAAGCGGGATTACTATTCAGCATGTTCTCAACCGCCGTTTCGGTGGGAGCGGTGGCTGGGCCTGTAGCTGGCGGCTATATGGCGGAGCATATCTCCTATCCGTCCGTCTTTGCAGCTTCTCTAGTATTGTGTATCATTGCGTTCATATTGGCCTGGCGTCTCCAAGCTTCTGGCAAAACAACAGCTCCGGCTGAAGCCACTTTAATATCCTCCCTGGGACTTCTGAAGATTCCGCAGCTGCGCAAGGCGATGATTTCGAGCGTGCTAGCACTATACAGCCGCGATATCTTTGTCGCTTATTTCCCCTTGTATGCCCAAGGAATGGATATCTCGGCTTCATCTATTGGCTGGATATTAACCCTTCAAGGGTTGATGATGGTAGTCGTGCGCTTCTTTCTAACCAAACTGACGAACGCCTTCGGACGTGATTATGTGTTTATGGCCTCTATCTTCGTCGCCGGCATCTGCTTCCTGCTCCTGCCGATCTGGGATCATATTCTGGTACTCGCGGTGCTGAGCGCTTGTATGGGAACCGGGCTCGGCTGCAGTCAGCCTCTATCCATGACGACGACTTATAATGCGTCTCCGAAGTCCCGCACGGGAGAGGTGCTTGGTCTTAGATTAACCGTCAACAGAGCCTCCCAGATCGTGGCTCCTCTCTTCTTCGGCTTGATCGGTTCCTCAGCAGGACTTCTATCCGTATTTATACTTAGCGGGGTATTCCTTGTCGGAGGAACATGGGTTGTTAAGCCAAGCAAGAGGCCTAATGTGGAGGAGGCATTATGAAAGAAAGCTTTTTTAATTTCAAGAAAGCGGAGGCTCCATAGGGGCCTCCGCTTCGCTGAACTGCAGTTGTATGAATTTAAACTAGCTATGCTGTGATAGCGCTATTCGCTCCAGGAGCTCTGGATAAGCTGAATCATCATCGCCCACACCCTGCTTTATCGCAAACAGCTTTTGTCTCGCTTCTTCAATAAGCTCCTTGTATTCGGGACGATCATACACATTGTTCATCTCATAAGGATCCTGACGCAAATCGTAAAATTCCCATGACGCGGGGGTTACTTCATCCAGCGCGCCTGAAGCGTCCAGCGGCAAGCCATAGAAGAAGATCAGCTTGTATTCTCTCGTCCGCAAGCCGAAGTGCGCCGGGTTATCATGATGCGTTAGATGCATCCAATAACGATAATAGATGGCGTCCTTCCATTCCATCTGTGACCCGTTCAACAGCCCTCTGAAGCTGCTCCCGTCCACTTGGCAAGTATAGTCGGTATCGGCATAATCCAGCAATGTCGGTCCGATATCAATATTGCTCACGAGCGACTCCATCACGGTGCCCGGCTCGATCTCCTTTGGATACCGAATGAGGAACGGCATTTGCAGCGCTTCTTCATAAATCCAACGCTTATCGATATAGTCATGCTCACCGAGAAACATCCCTTGATCAGATGTATAGATGACAATCGTATGCTCCAATTGACCGCTTTGCTCCAGGTAGTCAAGCAATCGACCTACATTGTCGTCTATACCCTTGACAACTCGAAGATAATCCTTCAAATATTTCTGATACGCCGCTTTGGTTCTCCCTTCCGCATCCAGACCCGCAAGCTCAAGAGGACCGGTCGGGTAAGACGGATCGCTCTGTCGCAGGACGGCATTCCGCTTCGGATTACGCTCCGACACGGACGTACCGTAGTCTCGAGAGCCTTCCGAACGATGCTCCCGATTCTCCCACAAACTTTCCGGCTCCGGAATTTCAATCCCGTCGAACAGGTGCTCATAACGGGGATGATATTCGAAATCGTCATGCGGCGCCTTATGGTGACAATGGAGCATAAAGGGCTTGGATGGATCTCGTGCTTCCAGCCACTCCAGACATTTGTCCGTAATAATGTCCGTAACATACCCAGCAAGTCTCGTCCCGGTGCTCACATCATGAACATCGGATATGGATGACCAGTCAAAGCCTGACCTTATAAAGCTGGGATTCCAATACGTGCCCTGCCCGGACAGCACATCGTAATGGTCAAATCCCTGCGGCTCGCTGTGCAGATGCCACTTGCCGATAACGGCCGTCTCGTAGCCCGCTTCCCGCATCCTTCGAGGATACGTCTCCAGCTCCGTGCTCAAGCTGTCGCTTAACGTCTTCACACCATTATGGTGGGAATACAAACCGGTCAGAATCGTCGCGCGACTAGGTGTGCATATGGCGTTTGTGCAGAAGAAATTGCGGAAGAGCGCCCCTTCCTTGGCCAGCCTGTCGATGTGGGGAGTCGCGCATACCTCAGCCAGCCTGGAGCTATAAGCACTAATGGCATTGGCTGCATGGTCATCTGACATAATAAATAATAGGTTGGGTCGATCATGAGATTGTGTCATATCTGTTGTCCTCCGGTACGTATTGGAATGCTAGACAAGAGAATCGTGCAGCTCCCTATCATTGCCGATCAGACACCGCCGTCGGCTGCATCTCTCCGACCCGTGCCCGTTGGAATCAGCTCGGCAGATCTCAACGCGGACGCAAGCGATGTTTTATCCGAAGGCTCAATGTGAATAGTTAATTCTCCACGCTTTACGCCTTCCGCTTCAGCAATCAGACGAATGTCACCGCCTGCTCCGTTGGCCCGTACCAGCACCTGGCACAGTCCTTTGAAAGCTCTTCGGCAGGGCGACTTGTCATCCTCATGGCTTTCCGGGTTGCCATTGCCTGTACCAATTAACTGACCAGGTCCTTCTACAGAAAACGTCAAGAGCGCGTCTGCATTCGGAACGATTCGACCGGCTGCATCGGCAATCGCTGCTTGCACGATACATACATCTTCATTATCGGCTATAAGAGCGGTCCTCTCGGAGCTCAGGAGGATCTGGTCCGGCTCGCCTGTTGTCGCAACAACCTCCGTCAGCACTAGCTCGCCATTGCGGTACCCACACGCCATTAATTCACCCGCTTCGTAGACAACCTGCCATTCGGCATGGCCATGCTCAAGAACAAGTCGCCTCCCTGCACTGTTCCCGTTCAAAAATAATTCCACCTCATCCATGTTCGAGAATGCCCATACATCGATCAATTCCCCTTCGCTTCCCTGCCAATTCCAATGCGGGAGTAGGTGCAGCACGGGCTGACTCGTCCATCTAGCTTGATAGTAATAATAAATATCCTTCGGGAAGCCGCACAAATCCATAATCCCGTATCGAGAGATGACGCTAGGCCATTCATAAGGGAATGTTTCTCCTCGGTAGTCGAACCCCGTCCATACAAACAATCCCCCTACAAAGTCATGCTCCGCCGCCGCCTTCCAGGCTTCCTCCGGCTGAGCTCCCCACAATGGATACGTTTCACCATAAGCACTAATAAGGCCTTTACGCTCCGGATTCGACCAGATGACTGTTGCTTTGCCATGCTCGGAGATGTTTAACGAGCGATCGGCGAATGACTTCCTGTAGACACCGCGGGTGGACAGCGTCGAAGCATTCTCGGTACCGATAAACGGTTTGTCCGGATATGCCTTGTGAAACTGATCGTACGCATCCCAATTCCTTCTCATCATATAGTTAAAGCCATGAACGTCGATATGGAAGCCGTTCTCTTCATGATACTGCGTAAGCGGCAGCCAGTCGGCATTCATACCGTACGTGCACTTGCGGGTTGGATCAAGTTTATGCGCAAGTTTTTGCATGGCGTGCAATATACGCACACCTGCGTCCTTCCCTTGAATATTCATTTCCTCATTGCCTAACGACCATAAGATAATGGATGGATGGTTCCGGTCCCTTCGGATGAGACTTCTCAATTGGCTCAGCCCTTCACTTGTTGCATCCGTTTGACGCACCTCATCAATGACGAGCATGCCTAGCCGATCACAAGCCTCAAGGACGGAAGGAGCGGGCGGATTATGCGACGTTCGGTACGCATTGCAGCCCATCTCCTTTAATCGCTGAATACGGAATTCATTAACGGCTGCAGGCACCGCCATGCCGACGCCGGCATGATCCTCGTGGCAGCATACACCCTTAAGCTTCAGCGGCTGACCATTCAGCAGAAATCCTCGCTCGGCATCAAAGGCAATCGTCCGCACTCCGAAGACCGTTTCGTATCTATCAACAACTTCGTCTCCAATGAATAACATACTCTTGAGCGTATATAAATTGGGTGAATCCGTGGACCAGAGACAAGGAGCCTCCAGAGTAACGGACTGCTTGAGCGTTAAACTATTATCCGCGGAGATATCAGCAGATGTAACGGCTTCGCCAGCCAGCTCTCCATCTGGCCCCATGATGACAGATTGCAGCTTAAATGCTACGTCCTTCTCGTAATGGCTGTCTACCTCCGTCTCGATGACAACTAGCGCTTTGTTCTCAATTGAATCGAGCTCAGCCTTTACGAACGTTCCCCAATGCGATATTCTCAGCGAATCCGTCATTACCAGTCTAACATCGCGATATATGCCGCCGCCTTCATACCACCAGCCTTCGAATTCACTTGCATCCACCCGGACCGCTACTACATTCGGCTCTTCGGCATGCACCACCTCTGTAATATCATAAGCAAAGCTGGTATACCCGCTTAAATGACCTCCTACATAATGGCCGTTCACCCATATGGAGCAGTTCCGGAACACCCCGTCAAATTCAATAGTTAAGCGTTTCGACGCGATATCCTCGGTCAGCATAAATGCTCTTCGGTACCAGCCAACACCCTTCTTCAGTGAGCCGTGTGACGCAGGCACCTGCGGGTCATAATCGTTGCTCTCCAGCACGAAGTCGTGTGGAACCCGAACGTCACTCCAAGCTGAATCGTCATACCCCCATTTGGCAATTCCATGATTGCCGGACTTGATCCAATGCGGATTTGAATATCTTTCCTTGTGTACAGCGTCGTAATTGGTATTAACAAGGTCCCCGTAATAAAACTTCCAATCCGCGTTTAAGCTCCATACTTGTCGCATTCTTGTCCTCCCCTGAACTCCTTATTTTCTCCTATCATACCGACTTGATATTCGAGTTGTAAGCGTTATACTCGACTTATTATAATACGATACCGACTAATGCAGATAAGTAAATGTTCATTGACAGAATGGTGAATCGTACCCTATCGTTAAGAGATAGAAAGCTAATGCAGGAGGAACCGCCATGAAGATGCTGGAGTTCATCATCCCGCCTTTGCCCCAGTTTATAACTGTCGGTCATTCCTGGTGGAAGCAAGGGAAAGCACATTTCCGACGCAACTGGGACATTTACGATCTCATTATCGTCACCAACGGCACGCTGTATATAACGGAAGACGACCAGCCCTATACGATTTCAGCCGGCAGCATGCTGCTGCTGGAATCGGGTCGCACCCACTTTGGCCATCGTCCCTGCGAACAGAATACGGAAACCTATTACGTACACTTCAGCCATCCTGTTCCTCCTCGCGAGTTGAACAGCGGCGGCTTCGAGTGGTCGCAAGCCCTGCAGCCACCAACGGATGACGATGCCAATCCACGAGCGCATACGATGTACCTTCCCAAGCATGCTGAGGTTGGCTTGCCCCCTCTACTTCAGATTCTGGATCGGATGGTAGAGATTCGCAATCATATCTTTATACGGAATGCTCTGGAGCTTCATAGCCTGACCTCTCAGCTATTGCTGGAGCTGCAGCAGGTCATCCATCAGACAAAACCAATGTCCCGATCACTGGAGCTGTGCACCCGAATGGCGCGATACCTGGAGTCGCATATGCGGGAACCCTATAGCTCGAAGAAGCTGGAAGACGAGTTTCACTTCCACATCGATTATTTGAGCAGATGCCTGAAGAAGCATACCGGCATGACCCCTTTGCAATATCAGCACCATATTCGATTGGAACGAGCCAAACAAATGCTTGCCCATACGATGACCAGCGTCCAGGAAATCGCATACGAACTGGGATACGAACATAGCAGCTATTTTATCCGCACCTTCCGCAACAAGGAAGGAATCACGCCGGGAGCCTATAGAGACCGCTTTGTTCCTGGAACGAACTAATCGCCATGCACGGTCCTTGGACTAGCGCATGGCGATTCTCATTGCTCACTGTATGATTTATGGCTACTTCCCTTTTGTAACTACGATATCCGCTTCTGCTGTTTTGTGGTTCCCCGCATGATCCGTTACCGTGTAGACAACCGTGTACACCCGCTTTTTCGCCTTTGGAGAAAGCTCTGCCCGAAGCTTGAATTCCAAATCATGGGCACCGAACTCCGCGCCCTGAATATCACCAGGGCTGTCCCCACCGAATAATCCGCTGTCCAATTCGCTGCTAGTTATGGAGGTTAATTGAATATCCCTTATCCCGGACGTTTCGTCCAATGCATGCAACTTGACCTTTATATCGACCAGCTTCTTGTTCGACGCGCCCAAATCGATACGATCTGGCTGGATGGTCACATCAGGAGCCGTTTTATCCACTGCAATCGTCCTGCTTTGAACAGGCTCGGCATTACCAGCTTTATCCTTGCTGTAGAAGGCTAACGTGTGGGTGCCTTCGGCCTGAATCTCGAGTTCGTGCTCATACCTGTTCCATTCACCGTCATTCAACCGATAATAAATGCCCGCAACACCTGAATGATCGACAGCTTCCAATTGTACGGTTACGTCCGATCGGTACCATCCATTCTCATGAGCTCCTTCAATATTCGCGACGGTTTCCGGCGGACTCGAATCTGCTGAACCCTCCATCGCATAATAGTTAATGAACGCTACCGTACTGACCGTACCCCCTTGTTGAGGAAGCGAAACGACGACCTGGTTCATCTCCTTGATCTCCCCTGCAGGAATGTCGAAATCGACATACCCGAAGAAACGCCCCGGTTTATTCGTGTAACTGATATCACGTTGATAGTTTTTGCCGTTCAAAGTGACGCTCATCGGAACGTTAAAGCCATTCTCACGGCCAAATGATACCCGCAAGACAGCCGATTGCAATTGCTCGACAGGAGCAGCGATCTGGAAAGCAGCCGGTTGACCCGTGGCCTTCAGCATCTCATCCGCGTAATACGTTTTTTCCAGTAAAATGTCTTTCACAACAGGTGATTTGTCCAATGTAATTTTAATGATGGAGGTTTCCTCCACTGCCATAGGCAAACTCTCCAGATCAGCCTGTTTCTTCGTCTCATAATGCAGCTTGCCGTGCTCCAGATAGAGCCTTCTCTGCTCAATATCATAAATTTTGGCGCCGCCGAGTTCAAGATTCAATTCCAGGCTGAGACGCTGCGGGTTCTTGTTGTTGACAGCAACATAAATGACATTATCCGTTTGCGTGGCATGCACATAAACCTTGTCGTCATTGGCCTCTACCGGAAGCAGATCCCCCTGGTAATCCTTCCAGAAATCCAAGTAATGTTTCAGCGGAGTAGGTACTCCCAGACTGCCGTCTTCTTCATATCGGAAGAGCATATCCGGCGAGCCCTTATCCCACCATTTGATCGGCAACAAAAACGGCACGATCATGTCAAATTCATTCGCCCGATTCATGTATCGAATCATATAGGCATTAAAGTTCTTCAACTGAATCCAATAATCAATATCCGTCGCTCCCGAATGCAAGGTTCCAGTTTCCGAGATCACCATAGGCTTGATGTTGTTGGTTAACGTCATATGATTTCGGAGCAAATCAAGCACAGCCTCCAGGCGGCCTGTCAAATACCCGCCATAGTTGGCGTCAGTTTCATTTAAAATCAAGTCCTTGCCTTCGTAGAAATGATGGGAATAAAAGTCAAGATGCCCCTTCGTTAAATCCATAAATCTCATTTGCTCCCTGGCGCTCGCGAAAGCGCTAGTATCCAGCGTCATATTCGCGCTAGTCGGTCCCCCTACCAGAACCTCGGGACTGCGTTCCTTGATTTTATCAGCTGTTATATTGTGAAAGTCAGCGAGAAGCCCCCAGGAATCATAGGTGGCATCATTATGGTAGATCCACTCCGAACGAATGGTTGATTTGTTTTTCACTTCTATATAGACAGGTCCTCTGCCATCCAGCTTGCGATTATAGGCTTCCGTATAGAGGGAAGCAAGCTCGGCTGCAGCTTTGAATTTGTCAACTGCCGGCGTCCCCCTTGGATTATTGGGCGTATTGGCAGGCCAATTCCAAGTCGGCCAATTGTCGTAAGCGATGATATATTTCATGTCCGGCGCATACAGCTTGTCATATTGTTCAATTAATTGTGAGTCCTTCTCATAATGTTGATCGAAAAACGATTCATCGGCATATCCGTCCCGAAGAGGGTCCTCCGTTAATAAAGGATCGCTAGGCTTATGACCGATCTCCAGCGCGTCCCGGAATTTGAACATTTGCCTTCCCGGAAGGAACCCTCTCTCGGACAAATAAGGTGCTATTTCATAGGTGACCGGTTCTCCTAACGGATTGGCATACACTCTGCGAAACTTTTCTTCTTCCATGCGGGTTATTCCATCAATGCTGCGTCGCGTGGTTGCGTCCACATGGACCTGTACAGGTAATATCGGTTTGTCCTCTCCCAATACCCCCACGCTCTTACATCATAAGTGGCCGATAGACCGTTCGGCTCATGCAAGACAAGATTCGTTACAGTACCCGTTCCTTTCAATCTGAGCTTAAAACCGTCATATTGACCCGGCTGAACCTTTATATGAAAGGGGCGTCCCATAATGACCGTCTCCGAGCGGAAATATTCGCTTAACTTCTCCTTGCCTGTCGGACCTTCCCAGTACACTTCCAGGTTTTTAATCTGGCTCCCATTAATATTTAGCTCTCGAAAGAAACCAGCGACTCGCATAATTTCAGGAGGGAGTTCGATAACTTTCTCACCCTCAATCATTCCGATCTGACTTGCAATCGTAATGAGCTTAACCCGTTTCTCACCGTTATTCACTTGTGTGATATATTCAATTGGATAAGTATCAGCCAGACCCGCAATAGAATCATAGTTATCCTTCTGCAGTTGCACATCGGCAGGCAGCTCGTATGCCATTGCAACGCCGCCTGTTTGCGGTAAGACCAATAAGCAGCACATCATCAACATGATCAGATATTTCATCAACTTCATTATCGAATCCCCTCTCCAATATAAGTAGATTGCTCGGCCTGCACGGAATCAAATAACCCCGACACACTCATCCTTGTTCATGGCAGCAGATCTCTAGATGGTTGTCGGGGTTGTTCATCATTCCTTACTTCTTGTAGCGAATATCGTACGCCTCCTGCATAATTTCCAGGTAGCGCTTAATATTCATATTACTCAGCTCGTTCAGGTAACCGTCCCAGCCGGCTTCCAGATTGGCATCGCCCATGACGAACTGGACAAGCATGTTGTCGACGTAATCATTGATGGTCTTCTGCAAGCCCAGCAGCTCTGACGACTGCGCTTCGTTGAAGATGAGCGGCGGAACCATAACCGTCTCGTTACGGAACGGCTCATAGCTTTTGGTCGAGGCATGCAGAATGTACTCTACATTGTTCACCGGATCATTGATAGCTTCGCCAATTCGGAAAGCAACAGTCCGATTCGTCGGGTTGGCCTGATTCCAGCTGTGATTCGCGACTTCACTCGTTTTCTTCAAGCGTACGAACGTCGCTGGATTGCCCTCGAGGCCTTGTTCGCCACCCTCAGCTTTTCTCCAGTCCTCTCCTTCAATGCCGAATAACGAAAACATCTGCACCTCTGGATCGTAGAAAGCATCAGCCAGACGTATAGCGACTTCGGGATGCTTGCTTGTCGCACTCACTACAAATCGGCCGTTGACATTGCCTCTTCTATTCTGTGCATTCACATATTGCGTGCCGGATGGGCCTTTGAGCGGCGGAACAACAACATAATCCTTCCATCTTTCATTGTCGGATATCGGGATTGGACTTCCATTGGGAGCAGCGCCCAGAATCACAACATCCCCATTAGCTCCCAGCTGCTTCAACTGATCGCCATCCTGTACGAAAGCCTCTGCATTAATTAATCCTTCGTCGAACAGCTTCTTCATATACCGCAGCCTTCGCGGTATTGCTCCGACATAAACGCCGCATCTATGGCTCCGTTATTCATATACAATCGCCGTGTTGTATCACCGTTTATGAAATCGTAATAGACGAATGCGTTCATCAAAAAGCCTTCGACAGAGCTGTTCCACCCTTTGGGTGATCCAGACAGCGGAATTTCATCGGCGATGCCATTACCGTTCGGATCCTGTGTCTTGAATGCCTTCAGTACTTCATAGAATTCATCCGTTGTTGTTGGCATCTCGAGTCCCAGCTTATCCAGCCAAGGCTTGTAAATCCATAGCTTGCCGGAGTAATAGCAATGGTAGCATTCATTAATATCCGGCATGGTGTAGATATGACCGTCATTGGAGGTAATCGCCGGTTTTAAGTGCTCCTGCTCTGCGAATATATTTTTCGTATTCACCGCATGCTGTTCAATCAAATCCTCAAGAGGCAGGAATACCCCCTGGTTGCCGTAAATCTCGAGCTGCGCATCTGTAATACCCATATTCATAAAGATGTCAGGATAATCACCGCTCGCCAGCGTCAGATTCAGCTTCTCTTTCATGTTGGATTCCGGAACCGTCTCCCACTCCAGATGCACATTGGTCCGCTCTTCCAGCCACTTCGTAAATTCGTTTGTACGATAGTCCTCTACATCCGGCCGTAGTGCCGCAAGCACCTTTAAAGTAACCTTCTCTTCTACAATTGGAAAGGTACCCGGCGCAGAAACAGCGCTCGTATTCCCCGCTTTGTCTCCCTCCTTATTGTCCGGCTTCGCATTGGACCCGCTTCCATTAGAGCAAGCGGCTAACAGTAAACACATCATTACAAACGCAAGAGTCCATTTTTGTTTCACTCTGTTTTCCTCCCTTTTTTAAGTTAACCCGATTCAAATGGATGACTGCTATGCAGGGCCTCTGACACCTGGTGCCAGGAATATTAGCAAATACGCATCACCCCTCTCCATAAGCTGTCTTTTCTTGAAGATTCGCTACTCCTTTAACGAGCCGATCATAACACCCTTTACAAAATGCTTCTGCACGAACGGATACAAGACCAATACCGGTCCTGCGGCGACTACAATCAAGGAATATTTGAGCAGCTGTCGCAGGGCATCCTTCTCCGCCATTTCAACGGCATCGGCCACCATGCTCATATCCACCTTGTTTTGTACCAGAATATCCTTTAATACAATTTGCAGGGGGTAAAGCGATTGATCCTTCAAATAAATAAGCGCGTTGAAATATTGATTCCAATGACCGACGGCATAAAACAAACTAATGACGGCGATAATCGGGGCGGACAGCGGGAGCACAATCCTCCACAGGAACCGGAAATCGTTGCAGCCGTCCATCTGTGCCGCCTCCAGCAGCTCGCTGGAAATGGTTACGCGGAAGTAGGTTCGTGTAATAATGACATTCCACACGCTAAGCGCAGCGGGAATAATAAGCGCCCACCGCGTATCCAGCATACCGAGATCTTTGACAAGCAAATAACGCGGAATTAATCCTCCATCGAACATCATCGTGAATACAAGCAGGACCATAAACAGCTTGGCGCCATAAAAGTCTCTTCGCGACAACGGATAAGCGGCCAGCAGCGTAAGAACAACATTAAATAGAGTGCCTACAATCATGTAATAGAAGGAATTCATGACAGAGGATACAATCAGCTTGTGCTTGAATATCGCTTCGTAGCCATCCAGTGTCGGTTGAACCGGCCACAGCCATACCTTCCCGGAGACGACAGCCTGACTGTCGCTAAAGGATGCGCTTACAATATAGATGAGAGGATACAGTGTAATAATAACCATCGTAAGCAGGATACTATAATTGATCCAGGTGAACGCCGCATCCCCTTTTGATTCTTTGATTCTCTGCCTTGGACTTCCCATGTGGCTCATATGCGGCCCTCCTACCAAAGACTTTCTTTGCCAACCACACGCGCAATCTGATTGACGGTTACGAGCAATATTAAATTTACGATAGACTTGAACAAACCGATAGCCGAAGCATAGGAGAAATTTAATCCATCCGAGATCAGCCCGACCTTGTAGACATAAGTATCAATAACTTCAGAGGTTGTAATATTGACGGGGTTCTGCATGAGATAGACCTTCTCAAACCCTGTTTGCATCAAATTGCCCATCGACAAGATCAACAGAATGATCATGACCGGCATAATGCCCGGAAGGTCAATATGCCAGATGCGACGCCACTTGCTTGCGCCGTCAACGACTGCAGCCTCATGCAGCGTCGGGCTTACGCCTGCCAGCGCAGCCAAATAAATGATGCACCCCCATCCAGCATTCTGCCAAATATCAGACAGAACGTAGATGGTTTGAAACAGCTCAGGCTTCGCCATAAAATGAACGGGGTCTGCACCTATTAGCTTTAGAAACTGATTTACAATTCCTGTTCGCAGATCCAGAAACTGAAGCATCATACCGACCATAACAACAGTGGATATAAAGTGCGGCGCATACGTAATCATTTGCACAGACTTCTTGAATCTGGCCTGCCTGACATAGTTCAGTCCTAGCGCCAGGATAATCGGCACCGGAAATCCGACGATTAAATGATAGAAGGCCAGGCCAATCGTATTTTTCAGCACTCTCCAGAAATCGTAGGAACCAAAAAACCTCGTCATGTGCTTCATGCCGACCCATTCGCTTCCCATAACGCCTTTCACGGGAATAAAATCTTTAAATGCGATTTGAGCTCCATACATCGGCCAATATTGAAAAATGATTAAATATGCAAGCGGCAATGAAAACAAAACAAGCAGCTGCCAGCTGCGTTTTGCCTGCTTCAGATGTTCTGCCGGCAGGCGCATTCTGACTTTTGGATTGGTTTGTATGGATGAAACCGTTCTCATTGTTTGTTGTCCCCCTTTTCTATTGTTGAGCCTCGTCGACAATTTGATCTTAGCTAGGAAAGCATATTTACGCTATCTGCATTTGCCCTTTCTTTATACAAATGATTAAAAACGCTTTCATCCATTTGATTTTTCATTATGCATTTTCAAAATATACAAAAAAAACAGCCGCTGCAAGCGGCATACAAGGAAGGATATTCAATTCTTTGAATCACTGCCCGGATAATGCTCGATAATGCGTAGGCGTTACGCCATGCATACGCTTGAACGCTCGGCTGAATGAATTCAGCGACGAATATCCCACATGATCGGCAATTTGTTCAATATTGAGCCTGGACTCCGACAATAGCTCTTTGGCAGCGTTCATACGCTTAGTATTCACATATTCCGTGAAAGAGCAGCCTGTATGTTCTTTTACCAGCAACGAAAGGTAAGTCTCTGATATTTGGAATTGATCCGACAGCATGGGCAGACATAAGGAAGGGTTTGAATAGTGGAGGTCCAGATAACTGACAATTTCGCGCATCAGCTCTTCATTCCGAATACGCTTCTGGTCAATGGTCTTGCTCGCAATGTGTTGGTACAGCCTTGTGATTCGATGAAAGCAGGCCTCCGCTTCACCTGCTCCATGAGGCAATTGCAGAAAAGACATCATATCTATACTTTCATCCTCGAACATCTGCGTGCCCGACTGATCAATAAACTTGAGAGCCGTACTGACCAATTCGGACAACAAGAGCCGTAGGACAGGTTCGATTAAAGAGCGCTCAACAAAATTTTCGACGAACAAGTTGCCAAAGGTGTTGTCAAGCTCTTCCATGTTCCCGCTTCGCAAATAGTTAAGAAGCTTCTGCTCCACATCGAACGGATAATAATACGATTGCGGATGTCTGGGCAACTCATCGTAATACGGCATGGGACTAGAGGAAGGCATACCGAAGGACAAGGCAATGGAGGCCTCTTCGAAGGATGCCGACACATCCATTAATGAGGAATAAGGTCGCCCTATGCCGAACTGCAAGGCATGCTGGAAGCGTCCGAGAAACAACTCCTGAATGGCACTTAGCTTCATGGTCAGCTCTTCCTTCCAAGCATCCTCAATGACTGTATCAGAGGAATAAATCATGGCCAGCCGGCTCTCGCCAATATCCAGCATACAAGTGTGATTTCCTTCCAGCTCCGCGATACATTCCCTCAGCCCTGCTTTTTCCAGATCCAGCTTCTCCAATGCTCCCATATCAATCGACTCCAAGATATAGGGTAATTGAATAATGATAACGGAATATCGTTCGCCCTGTAAGGGAATATCCAAATACTGCATCACAGACTCCATTTCTTTCTGTCCGGGATACGCGCCATCCAGCAGCCGTTGCAGGAATGCCGCCTGCAGCAACGGCTTTTGCTCTTCCATGCTTCGATGCAGCCGCTCATTATGCGACTCTAATTGGAATACAGTTTGAATGAGTGCTTTTAATGGTCTGCTGTTGCGATAAGCAAACAGCACAGAAGCCACGCCTCCAATTGCCAGCATGCCGAAGATAATAACCGCAGATATTTTTTTGACATAGTACACCTTTCGCAGCACGATATGCTCCGGCTGTACGGCAACGAGACTCCAGCTGCCGTTGTCGAGCCCAATGGAGGTGACGAATTGACCGGAAGGCTGCTCATGTTCATTATGGCTGGTTCGAGGAAGGAATTCGCCGCTGCCGGCAACACCGGCAATAATGTCACCCTCCTGGTTGGCAAGATAGGCATAACCGCCCTCCGAGAGATCAATCGAACGCAACGCATTCCTTATAGAAGAGCTGTCGATGAACATCACAATATGTGACAAATAATAGCTTGGATAACCAATGGAATGAATGTAAGGAATTAGCCGGCGTTCACCATTAGCGCTGCGGAGCTTCAGCTCCGGCATCATCTCCTGATAATAGTACCGATCCTCAAGACCCTTAATAAACGTGTGGACGGAATCCGACTGCGCTTCCGCGCTGGAAGCTCGGGATAATAAGCTATGTTTATCAGGTGATATTACAAATTGGCTTTTTATATAATGAATGTAGTAATTTTCAATGGATGGTGTAATAGCCGAATAGCTGCCAAGTTGCTTCTGCAATTCCATCAGACGTGTAATGCTGCTTCGCTCATATGGGTTCTCAATTTGCTGCATAGCGAGCACCCTCGGATCCTGGCTCAGGCTAATGGCAAGCTGATTGGTCTCTACAATCTGTCGATCCAATTGCTGCTTAGCCAGCTGTAGGACGGCCTGGTTGCGGCTCGACACCTCTTCCTTCACCACACGGCTCGTCTGCTGATACATAATGACAGATACCAAGCTGGCAAGCAGCAGCATGCTCAAATAAGGTATAAGAAATTTGAACACCGGTCTCCCGCGACGATTGGACATGTTCTCCCCCCCTTGACTCGTTCCATGTACAGTTGTATTGAAAGCGTTATCATTTTATTTTATCATAACCATTTAGCGCTCTGGAAGCACCCCCTTGCTTCTTATTTCTGGATTTTTAATACTGCTCCACTTGATCGTTGACCATTCCAGCCCATAAGCGCCAAGAACAGATAAGCAGGGGTTCCATTCCTCATGAGCACTTGCGGCCTCTCAAAGCGGTACTCTGGTTCATCAAAATAATAATGACTTGGGTAATAACCAATCGTTGGCTGGGACCATTGCAAGCCGTCTTCCGACTCCAGATAGATTCCACCTCGTTCGCTGAACACCCCCATATCTCGCATAAGCATATGGTATTTCCCATTTTCTTCAAAGACATAGGCGTCCTCTGCTTCAGCCGGGATGCAGGAGAAGTCAACCAGCGGATTAGCGGGATGCTTGATATAAGGGCCTTCAATATGCTTCGCAATGGCCACCCCCATTTTACGCATATTGTCGTTGTACCGATCCCATGCTTTGTAATAAAGCCAGAATTGTCCGTCTTGATGCTGCAGCAAAGCCGGATTTACTGTAATGTAGCTGTCCCACATCCCTTTGTCTTCACTTACATCTAATATGGGTTCATTGCCTACTCGGCTCCAGGGACCATACAATGAATCTGCTATAGCCAGCCCAATACGTTGGGTATGCACAGTTCCATCGGAATTGCCCAGGTAGAACATCGCATACTTTGAACCGATTTTTTGCACCGTTGGATTATGAATGGTCGCTGCGTCCCAGGCTTTCCCCTTCCTACCAGTCATCACTGTACCCAACACCTTATATGGGCCTCCTGGCGCGTCGGCTACAGCATGAGCAATTTCACTTACCTTCAACCATCCTTCATGTCCTGCATCTAGCGGCCATCTGGAGAAGAACACATGCACCTTACCTTCCTCGTCGTAGATGGGTGAACAACACCAAACATGATAATGAAGGTCCTCCAGGATACGTCCTATTGGTTCGAGTCTGTGGCTGAATAGTGAAGCTTCTGCTGATTCCACACCAAAACCTCTCATATGTCTCCTCCTAAGCGAATGAATCTTCATGACTTGAATGTGCCTGCCTCTATTCGGCCCCGACGAATAGATTTCATCTGACCGAGGCCTGTAACCGGCGCATATACACCGTCCGATTCCGGCAAGACGTATTGGCTAAACCAGTTGCCCAGACGTAATTGCATGTCCTCAATGGTTAGCGCGCAGCTCGTATCTTGAATGCGATTAACATTCTCTTCCGGATCTCTGCTAAGCTGGTACAGCTCATGCGGTCCATACGGATATCTGTGCACATACTTCCATTCCTTCGTTCGAATCATACGAACGGGACCATATTCATCATATACAACGATATGTTCATTATGATTTCCCTCTGTCCCTAGCATTAGCTTCGCAAAGCTTCGGCCTGGGCCTATCTCGTGATGATGAAGCTCAATGCCTGCATACTCCAGCAATGTCGGAAACACATCATATTGGCTTACAAGCTCCCGAAGCACTTGTCCCGCTGGAATCATGCCCCGATGATGGAATATGGCTGGAATCTTCACTGAAGTATCGAACATATTAAGTGGAAACGTTCCGTTTCCTTTGCCCCATATACCATGGTGTCCCATATTCATTCCGTTATCGCTCATAAAGACAATCAGAGTATTGTCTCTAATCCCCTTCTCATCCAGCTTTGCAACGATTTGTCCGATACCATGGTCCATGGCCGTTATAGCTGCATAATAGCCCTGCAGCAGCTCCCGTCGTCTGTCCCCTTCTCCTCGTGGACAGGTTGGAATTTGATTGGGGTGCGCTGGAAGCTCTGGAACAGAGTTGAACTCACAATCGTCATACATTTGCAAGTACCGTTCAGGATGCTCCGAATGCTCCCATGGGGAATGTGGTGCCGTATAATGTACGCTTAGATAAAATGGAAATGGATCAGCCGTGGTCGTCAATTCCTCAATAAAATGAATGGCATGATCTGTAATGAGATCAGTCACGTAGCCATCCTCTATACGGAATTCATCTTGCTCCACAACGTCTGGCTTCATGTAGGAGCAGCCCCCTCGCACAATGGTATACCAATGATGAAATCCATGCTGGGGTTTAGAGCTGTTGCCCAAATGCCATTTGCCGCTTAACGCGCAACGATACCCCGCTTGAGAAAGTAAGTCGGTATAAGTGAGCTGACCTGCCAAATAAGACTCTGCCTCATGCTCCTCGTCGAAGACTGACATGCTGCTCATTGAGTTCGGAAGCTCTGATTTGTTCACATTCCCTGAACGAATCCAATCATGTACGCCATGCCTTGAGGGGATCGTACCCGTTAGAATGGAAGCTCTGGCCGGGGAGCATACGGGTGATACACAATAAAACTGATCAAACCGCGCTCCCCCCTCCGCCAGCTTATCCAAATGCGGGGTTTTTATTTCCGAATTGCCAGCACAGCCTAACGCCCAGGCTCCCATATCATCAGCTAGAATAGATACAATATTGGGCTTCGTTCTACTTTTATGCATTATGATCGCTCCTATTTTTCTTGTTTGGCAGCAACTACTCCATCCCAATTTTGAAGCCTGTAGGATACGGAGTTTCAGCCAGAGAAGAAATATCGATCTCCAACCCCTCATTTGAAACTGTCCATTCAAGCGGCAGGTTGCCATCAAGAGTGTCTACACTTGAAACGACACTGCGGAAATGACGTGAATTCGTGGACAGGGAGCGGATCATAACGGTTCCGCTAGCGGGCAGCTTCATGACGAAAGCATATAACGTCCCGTCCTTGAAGGTGAATCGGATATCTTCCTCTGTATAGGCACCCCGCTTGCCTTCCGTGTGCATCTCTTCTCCCGATTGGGTCGGTCCTTCACCATATATCTTCCAATGTGTCGTATCGTAGATACCTTCCCCGTTCACGGCAAGCCAATCACCTATCGCAAGAAGGATTGACTCATCTTCCTGCGGAATCGTTCCGTCCGCCTTCGGTCCAATGTTCAACAACAAACAACCGTTCTTGCTCACTATATCGATCAGATCGCAAATCAAGTCCGCCGGGTCTTTATATTGATTATTGACACTGTGAGACCAAGAGTTGCGAGCAACAGAAGTGTCGGTCTGCCACAGCTCGGGACGAATGCCATTCAATTGACCGCGTTCAATATCGAACACTGCTGTGCCATGCATATAAGCGTCCAGCTTGTAATTGATCGCGACCTCCGTCCCCCACTCCGCTGCCCGATTATAATAATAGGCTGCGAATTTCTTGAGATATGGCTTGAAGCGGATATTCATGATCCACCAATCGAACCAGACGATCGATGGCTGGTATAGGTCAACAAGCTCGCAAGTTCTAAGCAGCCAATCGGTCAAGAACGCTTCGTCCGGTCCTTCCCCGTGAATCGTCCATTCCGGATCCCTTGGCTGAGCCGGACCATATAAGCCGCGGAAGCTGTCGTCCTGGACATCGGAATGAAAGGTCATTCCACCGTCGTAGAACCACCAGTTCTCCGCCCGATGGGAAGACACCGCGAATTTCATCCCCTTCTCCTGCACAGCTTCCTTCAGCGCTCTGATGATGTCCCGCTGCGGCCCCATCTTCGCGGCATTCCATTGCGACAATTGGCTGTCGTACATTTGGAAGCCATCATGATGCTCAGCGACGGGCATTACATACCTCGCACCCGCTCTTCTGAATAAGCTTGCCCAAGCCGCAGGATCAAACTTTTCTGCCTTGAACATCGGAATAAAATCCTTATATCCGAACTCATGCTGCGGACCATAGGTTTGAATATGGTAATCAAACATGCTGACATCCTGCCGATCCCGTCTGGCGCTATCCTTCAAGTACATTTCACGAGGATACCACTCATTCCCATAAGCAGGGACCGAGTAGACTCCCCAATGAATGAAGATGCCGAACTTGGCCTTCTTGTACCAATTCGGCACGGTATAGCTGCTTAACGATTGCCAGTTATCCTGAAACGGTCCATTCCCAATCACTTCATTTATTTGATCTATATTTATCATAATTGTTCATCTGCTCCTTGCGTGTGTCTGTCGATATGCGACCAGAACTGTTGTCCTGCCGGATGCTCGCGGTCTCCTGAACGATAGCTGTGCTCTAACAATTCTTTCATTAATACTTGCTCCATATGGGAGAAAGCCGGATCTCCAATTAGATTGTATCGCTCCAGGGGGTCCTCGCTTAAACGGAACAATTGGGAGTTATGGTGATAGACGATGAGCTTGTACTCTCTGCTCTTCACGGCTCGGACAAGGTCGGCATAGGCGAAATACAGCCTATCCCGATCCGGGATTGCTCCGACGCGAGAGAACAAAGGGGCTAGACATGCTCCTTCGACTGACGATGGAATCGGAACTTGCGTTAATTCGCATAAGGTAGGGTAGATGTCGGATAAATATACAAATTCATCTCTTTGCTGGCCTTTCGGTATCCCCGGCCCAGAGAAAATGAGCGGAACCCTTACGCTATGCTCATAGCAGCTTTGCTTGCCCATTAGTCCATGCTGGCCTACCGCCAGTCCGTTGTCTCCTGTGAATATGATAATCGTATGATCGAACAGGTCCGTTTCCTTCAACGCATGGATAATATCGCCGATTCGATCGTCCAGATGTGTAATCATGGCATAATATTCTGCCAGATGCCTTCGAATTTCTTCCTCAGTGCGCGGATATGCTGCCAGTTGCTCATCTCTTATACCGCGTATGCCATAATCGAAAGCATGCTCGCTGGCGGCATTGTCAGGCAGCTTCAATTGCTCTGGATCATACAGGTCCATATACTTCTTCGGCATGCTTCGAGGATCATGGGGAGCCATGTAGGACACATAGAGGAAAAACGGCTCCTCCTCCTTATGCTGACGAATCCAGTTTACGGCGGTATCCGAGAACAGGTCCGTGGAATGAACACCAGCCTGGACCTTGTCTGCAGGTCGATATTCTACTTCATTTGACAACATACGGTCTCTAATTACAGGAATTGAACCCGAGTAGTTTCCATCCGCGTGATAATGGTAAGCGGGGACATTCCAATGATCCTCCATCCCTCCAAAAAAGATATTCTCTCCGTCGCTGAAGCTCCGGTTAAAGGAGGCGGCGCCGTTATGCCATTTGCCAATGCCGAAGGTGGCGTAACCCGCTTGCCGGAACGTTTCCCCCATTAATACATGCTCCTCAGGAATGCTTCTTCCGTCGTCATGAATATGGAACAATGTTCTTCCTGTATGCAGCATCGCGCGGCTGGGCATACAGACTGCACCTACCGTGCCGCCTGGAATATGAGCCTGCCGGAAGACGGTACCGTGCTCCAGCAGGTTATCCAGATGCGGCGTTTGAATGTCGGTATTGCCCAAAGCACGCAGGGTATCAAATCTTTGATCGTCTGCGAACAGGAATACAATATTGGGCCTCTGGTCAATCATGCTCACGAACGACCCCCTTCTTCAGAATCAGGTTGCCGTATTGTGCCCGTTCACCAGTTGCAACAATAACATACGCTGAACTGCTACGCTCATAAAAGCTGAATCTCTCCAGCGATTCCAATGAGGATGACAATCCTGTCTTTCTATTCAGAATCGCTTCATAGGAGTCCCAAATCGTTGTCTCTACAGGATCGCCCGGAACAACGGCCATAACCGCTGCAGGTTTCTCCACATAATCGTCCAGTGGAAGCACCTTGACGATCGCTTCCAGCAATTCAACAATGCCAATTCCATCGCATCGGACAAGTCGTTGCGCATGGCTTGCAGCTGGAAAGTTGGCATCCCCCAGCACCAGCTCATCACCATGTCCCATCTCTCTCATCCATTTCAACAATTCCGGCGGTAATAATCCGGGAATTCCGATCAGCATCTGTGTTCCCCCTCATGCTGTCCTCTTTTGCGAGACGATTTTTTAAAGCTCGCATGGGTTGAAGGACTATGACATTACTTCTGTAATCAGCATAGTCCTTCAACGCTGTAGAGAGAAGATGCAATCTCGACTTGCAATGTTCAAATATCGACTTCTAACACATACTTAGACAGAAGACAATGGATCCAGAGCGCGCTCTCTTCTCGGGTTAAGTAGACGGGAGCGTCATCTTGGAGAGGCGGCTGGGTCTTAGGGGCAGCCACGCCCGTCAGCTTGATGGCATTGTCCAGCATTTCAAGTCCTTCTTCTATGGTCAAGACTTGCATCGGTCTGAACGTATGATCCCCATAGCCTCGAATCAATTGATGCTCATGAGCCGTACTGACGTAAGCGCCATACCAGCTGGATGCACTGACATCCTTGAACGGCTGTTGGTTCGACTCCAGTCTCAGTCCAAGCGCCCGCACCAGCATAGCGGTAAATTCAGCGCGGGTAATCTGCCCTTCCGGTCGGAACGTTCCATCCGGCAGCCCTCTTACAATCGTTCGAGCGGCAAGCCTGCGAATGATTTCTTCAGCCCCGGATTGCTTGATATCGAGCAGTCGTACTTCATGCCCGACAAGTGTATACATACTGTTGGTCAAGCTTCTGATGCTAGCATGCCACTTCCCTTCCAGGGATACCATGCTCGTGGGCACATGACGGACGCTGCCATCCGGCTCCACAACGACGGCAGTAGCTACTTGCGCCGGATCAAGCCCACTCGGCAATGGCATGATTCGCTCTACATAGGCGTCGAAGGATGTAAGCTCAATGACTTGGGTGCCATACATCACTTGAATGACAAATGAGATGGGCTCACCGATCGACTTTAAAGACTGAGCATCCGTTGCAATTACGACCCTTCGTTTCTCTTCCTCTGTCGGCTTCCCAATCCGCAGCTGCACCTGAACCTCAGCCAGGTCTATATCTCCCGAGTCCGACTGCTCAAGGATGGATTTCCAGCTCTCTGATGCGATGACTTGCCGAACAGGCAGCCTATAGCTTGCCATATTTGTTTCGAAAGCAAGGATCGCTTGCTTGTCGGCCAAAGCGGTTAACAATGAACCATCAAATTGCCCAATCACAATATCTGCGCTTTCGTTGACCTCGATTGATACAACCGCCTTTTCATCAAGTGAATTCAAGACCTTCAATAATCCCTTTCGGTCGGGATAGACTGTTGCTGCCGATTGACCTTCAATCAGGGATTTCACAACCGTTCCACCTGAGATCAACTGTCCGTTCATGGTCAACTTGACTAGATCTGGAACGGGAGACGGCACATAGGTATATACCGGCGGCACATTTGCCGCGACTGAGCTTAGCTTCAAATCACCCGTCATCCCCATGTTCTGCCATACTTGATCAAGCGGATCGTTCCAGCCCAAATATCCTTGTCTCACCCCGGAGGGCTGTCTCGCATCATTCACTTGTATATCAAAACCGATCGTTGAGCCCGCTGGCCTAACGATGGACATCCACGGGACAGCCATCTCTACAACGTAACCATCATTGGTCCGATGAACAGATTGTTGAGCGCCTTCAGGTACGTTGATGCCGGAGCTGCGGCCCATGTAATCCACATTCCACTTGATATCGTTCCCGTCATAGGGCTTGGCTTTCTCATTGCCGCCATCCACATACACTTCAACGGAATCGTTCTTGTACGTCTCGTTGGGTTCGGTTCCCGTAAGATCGGCGTCCTTCACTTCCGTTCGTATATACAGAAAGCGATCATCCCACAGTGTCTTCGCGATTGCTGTGATCGAGGTGCTCCCGCCTTTCACACGCAAAGAACCGATTTCCTTCGCTTGGCTCCACAACGGATCTGGACTTGAAGCGTTCAGCGCAGGTGTGCCGCGAAGCGCTTCCGCTTCCTTAACCGGCGGCAGCTCCATCTCCGGCTCATCCGACACGGGCTCGTTAGACCGCCAGACCCTCACATATTCGATGACATATTCTCCGTTTGGACTCGCCATGGACGCTTCCGACGGGAGTCCCGCCCACGTAAACGTTTCCATATCCATAAATATATATTGATTCTCGTGGAAAACATCATTCCGAATTTCACGAACCAATACGCCATCATAATAGAAACGGATCCACTTGGCATTCCAATCTAGCCCGTACACATGGAAATCTGCCGTCAGATCATCCTTTGAATGGTAGACGCCAGGGTTAGAGATATCCTTGGTCCAGTCCCCTCCAGCGTAATAATGTGTATTCATAGGCATTTCATATCCGCTGTCTGGATTGACGGTTGATCGTCCTACCGTTTCATACACATCTATTTCCGTCTCGTTGCCCTGCAACCAGAAGGAGCTCGTAATCGAGACAGGTGCGGCTTTTGCTTTAATTTCATAGTATCCATAGCCCGTTTTTGTTTTGGACTGGACAGCAGCAGTCGTGTATTTCTCATACTGCGGGCTATTGGGGCCAAGCTTCGCATTGGCTTCCGCCATCTCAGGTATCGTTTCATATTTGGCTGTCAATATTAATTGACCGTTCTCTTGCCTGATGTTGCGCGGCGAGAAGATCGAGGGCTGCCTGCCTAACCAGTACGTATGATGATCGTTCCATTTATTCGTGTCTAGAGCTGCGCCCCCGAATTCATCGGAATAATCCAGGCTGTACTTCCAGCTTCGGACATTGTCCGAATCGGATAACGGATAGATGGAATTATCAACTATATTCTCGTTAATGACCGGAGGCGGCAGTACTTCAACCAGCAGCTCAAAGTCATCGGCGTAGACTGTACCGGAACCGCTTTCGTTATACAGATAGACCTTTGCGGAAGTTTCTACAGCGCCTGTCTGGAAGCTCACTTCGTATAAGCCGTATGTTGTCCCTTGAATAGGGATATAGCTCTCCTCAGCACCGTTGTGCTCCTTAACCCCAAGAGTGGCTCCAGCGCTAGTCCCCAGCTTGGCATACACAGCTACCTTGTATTCAGTATTGGATTGTAGACCAGACACCGGAAATTCAATCGCGCCTTGACCAGAATACACAAGCGCGTAGGTTCCGGTATAGGCATACTCCGTCATAACAGTTGCCGAACCACTTCCCCATTTGGAATATCGGACAGGCAGCTGGCCCGATTCAAAGCTCCCATTCTCAAACGCATTCACCCTGCTCGTCTCCTCCGCTTCAGCCTGTGAAGCAGGCATCCACAATAGACTAAGAAATAATACAATAGCTATTACGGAATGAATCGCTGCATTACCCCGGTTTGTCATATATTGTTCACCTTTTCATTGTTATTTGTGCCAGGCACGGATATAATCCACCTCGAAGATGGAATTCAAGCTATCTCCCGGAAGGCCGTCCCATTCAAATATTTCGGTATCCAAAAAAATGTATTGATTCTCGTAAATAAATGAATTCGACTTTGTACGAATTAATTGGCCGTCAAAATACCATTTAATTTGAGTTTGGTTCCACTCCACACCATACGTATGGTAATTTCCTGCTAGCCTGACGTTCGTTTGATAGTCGAAAGGATCTGCAATATCACTAGCCCAGCCATTACGAAAATCATGAGTGTTAGTTGGCATGATCGTATCCTTATGGACGTTCCTCGTTGCGTTACCTACCGCTTCAACAACATCAATCTCCGAATAATTACCCTGCAGCCAGAAAGAGCTTGTATGCGAAGCGTCTGCCGCTTTCATCCTGACCTCATAATAGCCGTAAGGCGCTTTTGTCTTGGATTGAATGACCGCTGATGTAAT
Source organism: Paenibacillus sp. B01 (assembly GCF_009649995.1). Classification (NCBI taxonomy): domain Bacteria; kingdom Bacillati; phylum Bacillota; class Bacilli; order Caryophanales; family Paenibacillaceae; genus Paenibacillus; species Paenibacillus sp. B01. The sequence goes on from NZ_CP045802.1 coordinate 3,008,760, forward strand.
ATAATTATCACTTAGCATCGTTTTTCCAGATGCTGTGTTTACCTTTCGGACAACAGATACTTCATCTCCGTAGACCACACCGCTTCCTCCGACGTTGTATACGTATACCTCAGCGCTGGTATTTGTTGAGCCCGTCGTGAACTCCACAGTACCCAGCGTCCAGCTTGAACTGGTTACTTCTTTCAACTTTTCAATGCCCCCATAATTTTTAACGCCTACATTCACTTTGCTGCCCGATCCCTTTTTTAACCATGCCGAAAGCTTGTAGGTCGTATTGGGCTGCAGACCTGTAATGATTTGCTGGACAGCGCCTTGACCATTAATGACCACGCCATATAGGTCGCGATATTGGGCTGAGACAGATGCTGATTTCGTCCCTGAACCCCAAGCAGACCAATTGGACAGATTACCGGTTTCAAAGCTTCCATTCTTAATTAAGTTTTCATTTTTTGTGTGAAGCTTTGCCGTTCCATTGCTTATCCAGACATTCGATGGATCGAACTGGGAGGGATTGCGCCCACTCCAATACGTATGTTCATTGAACCATTTCGTTGTGTTTAGTGACGAACCGTTGAATTCATCGCTAAACGTCTCGTTTACAATCCAACCTCCCGTATTGCCGGGATCGGAAGCCGGCCACGCTACCGCAGCTTGAGAGGATTGAATGCCGAAGCTGGCGGGAGCAGTGCATATCACCAAAATTAAAAGCCAGAAAACAATCTTTCCCTTCAACATTTTTGTCATCGTCATCACTCCATTCATTTTTATGGTAAGCGCTTACTTTAATTCAATCACCTCGTTTCTATGTTTATGTAATCTATTGTAAAGGAATCAACACGCCTCCATAATTAACATTTCGACTAGTAATAGCAGGATAACTACTACTCATGGACAACGGAGTTGAATCAAGTTAGTGAAGCATATTTATTACAGAAATGAATGTGAAAGAGGCCTCCACATAGAGGCCTCTCGCAAATCCACGCATCAAGCGCTAAAAATTGGTTGCTATAATTTTAGAAGCATGGTCGCTCGTAATAAAGTCCATTGCCGAAATGCCGAAGCGGCCTTTGGTATTAGTCGTGAAAAAGCTGGTTACTTTAGGATTGATATCATCCTTGATTTCACGAATATTCGGAATACCGAACAAGCCTGGCTTGTACCCGCTGGTATAGTTAATATAGAGCCAGGTCGGATTACTTGTTTTCGCTTCATTATACATACTCTGAATATCATTCCACTTTTTGCTCTTATCCGTTACCTTATAATAGTCTTGGATTTTCAGATTGGCACTCTTCTTAATCGTGAAGGTTGTGTTCTCTTGCCAAGCCGTAGCATCTATGCCTTTAGGGAGCTGTGCGGCAGGAAATCTTCTCAACAGCACGATCTTCCCTCTGGCTTCTCCAAGAGTCGGAACATGGTCCGTCATGACCCACTTGCTTGGATTTTTGCTAACGTACGCATTGAAGGTTTCTTCGAAGGAGCGTGTATTTTCTGCTGCCGTGTGCTCTTCCTTTACGCTCATGATCACCGTTTCTGTAGGGTTATTGTTCAGGAAGGCTAAGACCGCATTCAACACGTCGTCGAAGTTCTGATTCTGATACACGGATCCATGATGAATGGTGAAGCCATTCTGGAAATGTCTTGTACGAATGTCCAGATACCGCACTCCGATAGACAGCTGCTGAGCAATAGTAAGATCCTGATTTTTGGCCGTGCCATAAATCGGCTCATACAAGGCTCCCGAATCATGGGTGCCTGGAATCGACAGCGAGGCCAATGAGGTCGTATTCCCAATCGATCCCATCCAGTTGTTGCTCGTGTATGCGAAGGATGGGCTTGCAAAGGACGTTACGAGCATAGCGAGCAGCACAAGCAGCATAGAAGCTTTCTTTACCATGGAACACTCCGCCTTCCTATATCACTAGTTTATATCTGATCCTTAACCCATTTGCTCGACTCTTCTTGCGCTTTCTTCAAGCCTTCAGCAGCTGGCACCTCACCCAAGAGAATACGTTCAACATGCTCAGACAGAATATACCTTGGCTGTCCTGAACGGTATGGATAGCGCGGGGCCCATAGCTGGCTCATCTGCTTCAGAATAATATCCATCTGAGGAATTTCTTTTACCGAATCCCAGTTAGCTGCTGACTTAATAACAGGCATACTCTGGGAGCGTTGCTCCGTCCACATATATTCCTGGAAAAATTCAGAGCCGCTGAATTTCAACCATTCCCAAGCAAGCTCCTTGTTCGAGCTTGTTGTTCCGATTGCAAAAGGACTTCCAGCGAACATACCGCCCATGCCATTCTCTGGATGCTTGAACAAGAGCGAGGCCTGGTAACGGTCCTTTGTGCCAAATGCTTCAATTGTATTAACAAAGCCTGGTGCAGCACGCAGATTAATGGCAATGTTGTTGTTCACATTCAAGAAATTTTCTGCGCCTTGGTTAACAAGCACGCCTTCCGGTGCGTATTGCATCGCTTCCCTCAACCATTCTGCCGATTCCACCATCGATGGTGTATCGAACTCCAACGTCATTTCTTTCCACAAGAAGCCGCTTCCCCACTGGCCGCCCTTGGCTTCATTTACGTTCATGATTGTGTCTGCCGCATCCTTGCCATTAAAGGTTAAGCCATAGTTTTGTTCGCCCGTCTTAGGATTCGTCCCCGTCATTAACTTTGCTTTTTCCAATATTTCGTCAATCGTTGGCGATTCAGACAGATACGGCACTCCCCAATCGTCGAATAGCTTCGTATCATACACGATTAGCCGAGCATCGCCGATATAAGGAAGGCTATAAATTTCGGGTTCTTGATCATTAGGTCCCATTGCTCGCCATCCATCTACCTGACCATTGAGGTAAATGCTTAAGTCGAAGCTGTCTCTTTCTATAAAAGGCTTCAGCGGCTCCAATAAGCCTTGCTCCGCAAACTTGGCGATACCCGGTACCTGGTAGACATCTGCAGCATTCGACTGCAGCATGGTCTGGGTCTTCTCATTGTAGTTATCCCAGCCCATTAATACGAATTCGACAGTCGTGCCGGGGTAACGCTTCTCGAACTCATCCTTTAATACTTTAATGCCCTTGGACTTCTGGCCTGTAATGGCATCAGTCTTGTCTTCCACGGAGAAGTCTCCGATCATCTGCACTTTAAGCGTGCCTGTAAGCTGGGTATTCGATGTGCCGGCATCATCAGTCGGCGAACGGTCTGCATGACCTCCGTCAACTTGGTTTGTAGAGCCGGGCGCATTAGCCCCTCCGTTCCCGCTGCATGCGCTTAGTGCTAAGGAAAAAAGTAGAAATAAAGTACAAACGAACATTTTCGGATTTGCTTTAAGCATAGCTGGTTTAGCCTCCATTTTTCTTTTTATACTCTCCATTTAACTCTCGCAACAATATGGCACTACAGCTGTTCTCTTAATCTGGCTTCTCTCTATTCTGTCTCTCTCTCTATTCTGTTTCTCTCCCTATCCTATCACTCTCCCTTCAGACCGCTTAATGCCACGCTCCGAATAATATATTTCTGGAAAAAGATAAACACTAGAAGAATCGGCATAATACTCATGGCAGTCAGGGCCATCGTAACACCCGCAAGTCTGTCCCCGTTCTCTGCCGAGAAGCTGGATAAAAACAAAGGAACTGTCTTGAGGTGTTGATCGTTAATGACGACGAGCGGCCATATAAACGAATTCCAGCTCTCCTGAAAGGCAAGAATGGCAAGTGTGGCCGTAATGGGACCCGTTAAGGGCACAAAGATAAAGAAATACGTCTTGAATTCGCCTGCCCCATCCATCTTGGCAGATTCTCTCAGACCTTCAGGCAGCTGATCGAAATACTGCTTGGCCAGCACAAGTCCTAAGGCATCAATTATGGACGGTAAAATAAGAGGATACTTCGTATTAATAAGACCTAGGTCATTAAACATGGTGAACATTGGAATGAGTCTCGTCTCGAATGGAATCATCATTGTGGCAAGCACAGCGATATAAAGGATTCGCTTGCCCTTAAAGCTGCCTCGCGAGAACGCGTAGCCCCCCAGCAAAGCCGAGGCGACACTCATCGCAACATGAACACAGGCAAGAAAAGCTGAATTTCCATATGCCAGGAACAGAGCATTATTCTCGAACACCAGACCATAGTTGAACCATGAGAACAACTCCGGTATGAAGCGCGGCGGGAAGGGCAGCGCTACGTTGGCCGTTCTCTCCAGACTGACGCTGATCATCCAGAGAAACGGGTAAATCATTATACATCCAATAGCCGACAGCAGAATCGTAATCACGGCTTTGGTCGCTGCATCTCTTTTGTTAAAGCTAAGCATAGAATATGACCTGCCTTCTATATTTTCATTCGGAGGAGCTTTATGTTGAAATAGGTGAATACGAGAATAACGAGGAACAATATATAGGCGGCTGCCGAAGCTATACCGTATTCATTGCCGCCAAAGCCCCTCTCAAATATAAAGCCGACCACTGTGTGGAGCGAGCGCGCAGGGCTGCCCTGCAAGCCACCCAGCATGAAGACGTCTGCAAAACGTTGAAGGCCGCCGATCCAGCCCAGTATGCAAAGTAGAGCCAGACTGCCCAGCATGTTTGGTATCGTAATGAGCCACCACTGCTGCAATCGTGTAGCACCGTCAATAGATGAGGCCTCGTAATATTCAATTGGGATTGCCTGTAAATTCGCAAGACATATAATAATAACGAAGCCTAACCAATGCCATACGGATAGAATGATAGCGCCCCACTTGGCGGAAACGGGCTGGGAGAGCCACACCACCTTCTCCATGCCAAGCAGCTCCAGGGCATAATTCAGAGGACCGTCGGGATGAAGAATCGCAACAAAGACGGTTGCCGCCGCCACCATCGAGGTGGTATTGGGAATATAGAACAGCACCTTGAAGAAATGGCTTGAACGACGCAGGCTATTAATGAGGCAAGCAAGTACAAACCCCAAAGGAATAGCAAATATTAACTGAAAGATTGTAATGTATAAGGTATTGTAGACCGCATACCAGAACGTATCTGAGGTAAGCACATCGGTATAATTGTCCGTCCCAACGAAACGCTCCTCGACACCTCTGGTAAAGCTGAGACGAAGTGATTCAAGCAGCGGGTATACGGTGAAGAACAGTATGCCGAGCAGTGTCGGGAGCAAAAACACGTACCATACGGCATATGATTCTCGTCTTGCAGCTATAAGCCGCTTCACTGGGACCCTTGTTCTTGCATTGCTTACATTCACTAGAGACATATTGGATGGACGGGGCAGCCCCGTCCTCCCTCCTTTTCTACCAAGAAATGATTATCCATATTAACGTTTGCTCCAGACCGAGGGGTTAAGGAGTGATACCGCATCAACACCCATGTCTAGATAGCCTGCTATTAACTCTGTATCGTCCGGCAATGTATAGATCCAGACCATAAGCCGATGTTGTCTCGCTTGACGAATCAGGGATGCGCGACAGGAGACGTAATGGGCATTAATGCCGGTAAAGCCACTTTTCACTGCTTCCTCGCAATATCGACTTACTTCCGCTTCATACTTGTCATCTGCCATTTCCATAGACAGATGGGGGAGGTTCCAGACGACATGCTTGGCATGCTCGCTTCCGGCAAGATGGTCCGTAACGCCGGTGAAGTATACCTGATGCCACGCATTCAGCTTATTCACAACCGGGACTGCCGCCCGATAGGCATCCTTTGTCTTCAAGTCCAGATTGAACGCAGCCTCTCTTGCCTGGAACAGCATGAGCACTTCCTCCAGCTTGACAGCTGTACCATTCCCTGCAGCAATCCATTCGTCATAAGTATAGGCGCCAACATCCGGCTCATCATCATGATAAAGCGCCGCGACGCCGTCCTTCGTTGAACGAACATCCACTTCCAGTATCTCAGCTCCGGCTTTATAGCCTGCCTCGCAAGAGGCTATTGAGTTGTAAGGAGTACCCTCGCAGCCCGTATGAGCAATTATTCGATAGTTCTGCATCCATACATCTCCTCTTCTGCAGCTTCACTCTGCATCATTCTCACGTATATGGGGTTAGTAAAAACAAGAGTTGTATATACCTCTTGCATGACCCCCATCGCTTTTGCTCGCAGCCAGCGTATACTCCCCAACTCGACTTGTTGCGCAATCTGCGTCTGCTCCTCGTTCCATAGTTGATCCAGCAGAACACCGTTATTGGATTCGACAACTACTCTTGTCACCAACAGCTCATTCCCGTATGGAACGAACGATTCAGACATGACAATACGAATTTGAAGTGTAACGGTCTGCTCCGAATCTTCATTTATAGGAATCTCATCACCCACGCTGTATCTGCTTTCTCCCATAACAGCTTCCATTAGGAGCAGCGGTCCCATGCTGGGCATGCATCGACCTTGGGCAATGGCGTGAACCACCGACTCTGCAGCACTGTCCTCCCATTCCTCCGGCAATTCAATGTAGGTGACGGCGGGCCATTCGTTATGAGTAGCAGAATGATGCCAATCACGACCAGCTGTAGCTGTAATCCGGTAGCCCTCATCCAGCAACGTTGTCCATTGCTGCAACGCTTGACTATTGTGGCGCTTCAGGGAAGGGGTCAGCTCATGCCATACCTCCATGTAATCCACATCGTTCCAATCCTTGACTTCATATTCCCAGTGACAGCCCGTACAGATCGGACTGCCCATTCTATACGGATGAGCAATCCCTACTATGCCTCCTGCCTGATGCACCCTGTTAATACCTTTATGTATATCCTTGGGCCCAAGGTCACGCCAGTCGCAATAAGGGGCTCCTATCGTCAGCATGTGTCCGTAGAAGGTTGTCCATTCCATTCCAGGCAGGATCACCACATCCGTTTCCTCCTGGACTGCTCTTGCTTCCGACATGCCCGACATCGTGTTGTGATCCGTGAGTGCAATGCCCCGAATACCTAATCTCTTCGCTTCACGACACATCTCCAGCAGTGTATGCTTCCCATCGCTGTGGGGCGTATGGGTATGCAGCTCAAACGGTATCCATTTCATACAGCTGCGATCCTCCCCTTACAGTTAGTTGATAAGAGCAGTCCGGGGTGATTACACAATGCACACTGATTGTAATTCTCCATAGCCCTTCTGGAAGCTCTCCATTGATGAAGCCCGGAGAAGATGCCAAGCCGGCAATTTTATACTTCTGCTCAGGTGAATGTCGATGCGCTGAACCTCGGAATCCGTTCGGATCATCTACGGATAAGGTTAATAAGTTTTGCAGAGGTGTATAACGTTCCCATTGCTGCTTCTGCAGCTCTGCATGAGATGGTTCATTGTATCTCTCGATAGCCTCGATAATCAGAGATTGTGCGGCCTCCTGATCCACCAACACCTTGGGACTATACCTGAACTCTAGCTCCAGAGAAGCAAGCTGGCCGATGATTGGAAGTTGATAAGTGATATGTGTCTTGGAGCTGAGAGGCGTTAAAGTACCCCCTGCAACTAACAGCTCATTCATTCTAACAATCTCCTTTTACTGCAAATTGATTTATGGTATCGTTACCATACGGGCGACATGATCATTCTATTGGACTTTTGTTAATTCTATTGACGTTTTTTCTTTATTAATTGTAAATAATTGCATTTGTTTAGGTTTGTATATTGAAAACAATAGCCTTTAGTTGACAGGCTGCGGGATACTGTCCTATTTTAAAGGGAACAGCATCGAGTGAAGGAGGAATAGTATGAGAGCAAGCATTAAGGATGTCGCGCAACGGGCGGGAGTATCGGTGACGAGCGTATCGCGGGTATTAAACGGTGAGAAATATATTAGCGAGGCTTTGCTTGAGAAGGTGAATCGCGCAATCGAGGAGCTGGATTATTCGCCAAGCCATATTGCCCGCAGCTTGAAGACACATAGAACGAACACCATTGGCATTATTGTGCCGGATATAACCAATCACTTCTTCTCAACCATTCTACGGAGTATTGAAGAAACGGCCAGCGCCCTGGGTTATACTCTGCTCGTTGGCAATATTGCAGAAAATCTGGAGAAGGAAATGAAATATTTGCAAATTTTTAAGGAGATGCGAATAGACGGCATCATTATTATGCATCAGAAATTTAATGACGAAATCATTACGTTCTTCAATAATGCCAACATGCCCATTCTGTTCTCGAGTATTAACGCACCATCTAATGCCCACCTGTCCGTTCGAATTGACGATTATAGAGCCGCTTTCGACGCAACGGAGTATCTCATTCGGATGGGGCATACCAAAATTGCTTATTTTAGCGGGGACTTGCAGGATATAGCTGCCGGCCGTAATCGTTACAGCGGCTATCTGGGTGCATTGCAGGAGCATGGTATTAAGCGCAATGAAAGCTTCATTAAATTGGGTGATTACAAGCTTTCCTCCGGACGCAGGCTTATGGAAGAGCTCCTGCGCCAGGAGGAGCTGCCGACTGTTATTTTTGCCGCTACGGATGATATGGCGGTTGGTGCGCTTAATGGCGCTCTGGATCACGGACTGCGCGTTCCTGATGACATCTCCATTATCGGCTTCGACGGCAGTGCGGTTGCTGAGATTGTTCGTCCATCCATAACCTCCATGCAGCAGCCAATGGACGAGCTCGGCAGGAAATCAGTTGAGTATATTCACCAGCTGATTGTCCATCCAGATTTGATCATTCAAGAGGACATTATCCTGCAGCATTGGCTAGTGGAACGCGAGAGCTTCAAGCCAAGAGCTTAAGATGACTCCTCCACCCACATACAAGTCTCGAACGTCACACGCTCGCCAGGAGCGAGGCCTCTTGCTCCCGTCATCTCCGGGGGATAAGGCAGATTGAAGGCGTCAGTCAGACAGGAGTATGGCTCCAGACAGATCGACTCCGACCAATTGGGACGGAAAATAAGCAAATAGGGGAAGGTGTTGCCGATGGAATAGGCGATCGTATAGCCTTCTTCTATCATCCGCAGCCGGCAGATACGCTCCTCACCCTCCTGAAGCTCCACCATAGCTGAGCCAAGAGGAGCAATACGATTCAGCGGAAGCCCTCCGCGCAGCTCTCCCGCACGTTCGGTATCGGCTGGGGCACCCTCAATGAAGGTGAAGCTTGAGATTGGCCATTCCTTGGCCGCCGGAGCTTGCAACAGGGCTTGTTCGCCTGGCAGATTGAAGTAAGGATGAAGGCCGAAGGCGAACGGTGCCTCGTCCTCGCCCTCATTGACGATGGCGCCGTCCAGTCGGAGACGTCCACCCAGCAGGGATATGGTCACGTTGAATATGAGAGGATGCGGGAAGTAAGCCAGCATATCCTCATGATCCGCATAACGAAACCGAAGAACAACATAAGCGCCTTGTGCTTCCGTTCCTCCCCATTCCACGACCTCCCAGCTTCTGCGCGCCAGCTCGCCATGCAGATGGCGATCCGGCTGCTCATTGATAGGCAGCTGATAGGATCGTCCCTTGAATGTAAAGCTTCCGCCTTGCACTCGATTAGGAGGGAATAGAATCGGCGTGCCATACATCGTTTCACCTGCTCTCAAATCATGAATAGAGCCCGGCGCAGCTAACAGCTCTCTTCCAGACGAATGAAACCGAATCAGATTCCCGCCAACCTCCGGCACAAGCTGAGCAAAATCTCCACGCTCAATATCCCTCAGTTCGACAACCGAATATCCATCCTGGACTTTACAAATAACTTCATATGGATTCATACTTCCTCGCCCTCTCTTCCCAATCTCTTCCTAACATGCAAGAGACCTCTATAAAGAGGTCTCTCCAAAAAATAACTCTCTAATAATCTAAGTTCAAAAAGTTCTATACTGATTAGATTAAGTTAGATTGCTCCAGAAGTCTACTAACAACCTCCGCGACTTCTGCTCTGGTGATAGCTGCTTTCGGAGCAAGCATTTGCTCGCTTCTGCCCAGCACGAGACCTGCCTTAATGCTGGCTGCAATACCGCTCTTGGCGTAGGCTGCCGCCTCGTCGCCATCCTTGAAGCTGGACAGCAGCTCATCCGCTTCTATCATCTCGGCTGCAGAATCAAGCCCCGTTAGCGCCATAGCTCGTTCCATGATGCTCATCACCTGTTCGCGCGTGATAAGATCATGAGGTTTGAATTCACCATTGTCATAGCCGTTAATCAAGCCATACGCTGTCGCCGTATGGAGATAGGCTTCATACCAGCTGCCTTGGGCAACATCGGAATACGCCGACTCTCCTGCCTCTGCCTGAAGTCCCAGAGCTCTTACCAGAACTGCGGCAAACTCGGCGCGGGTGATGGAACGATCCGGCTCAAAGCGATTGCCGTCAACCCCAGCTATGATCAATCTGGAGCCTAAGTCATTCACAGCCTGCTCCGCCCAATGACCGGATACATCCTGGAAAACCACAGGATTCCAGATCACCGCGTAGGTGCTGTTCGTCAAGCTATTCATCACAGCATAATAGCTGCCATTCTGTCCCACCACTTTAGTTGGAATCCCTCTAACAGTTCCATCCTCTTCCACTACTACCCCCGTGGTGATCTCATTGGTATCCACGCCTTCCGGAATAAGGATCGTTCTTTCCACGAAGGAGTTGAATGTGCTAATTTCTTTTGTCTGATCCTTGTAAGTGTAGGTAATATGGAACTCTACAGGAGCGGCCACTACCGTAAATCCGTCTTGCTCAGCCGACTGCTCCAGCACCTGCCGGGTTTCTTCATCGGCTTGACTAATCTTTATATTGATGATTAGATCCTCCAGCAACACATCAGAGCCCAGCTCCTTAATAATATCATCCATTTGAAACTCCTCAAGAGGGAGCTTATAGGAGGCAGCAGCTGTTCGAAGCTCAAGCGCCACATTTTTCTGCTGCAGATCCTTAACGATCGCGCCATTAAGCTTGCCATTCACAACAGGGGAGCCGCTCGCGTCAGGAATGGTAAGAACAGCGTTATTCGCTATAGTGCTCAGACTATTCTTAAGCAGCTGCTGGTCGACCGTAATCGTTGTCACCTTGCGCCCCGCCTCGGTCGCGGTAACCGCGCTTGCTATTTTGTCCAGCTTCTTGCCATCCACGAGAACCTCAGCGCTGGCTGCTGGTGGAGCTGTTGGCACGGGTACATGAATGATTGGCGGAGGAGGAGTCGCAGCCTGCTCCAGCACAGTTACTGTAATGGCCTTGGTTGCGCTTGCCTCTCCAATAGTGACGGTAGCCGTCAGTGTCACAATCTGATTCCCGCTTCCATGCTGAGGTCGAACAACCGTCCCGTTAGCCGCCACTGTCGATGGATGGCTGGAAGCCCATGCCACGCTTGCTCCATGCAGGCCAGCAGACGGCAATGAAATAGCTCCTGTTACGGCTTGCGCTGTGTCTCCCTCTGCGAATGTTAACGAGGCTGCCGATAACGTATTGGCCGCTTCGGCTGCCAGCTGCTCATCTGTTGGCTGGATCGGCCCGCTGCCTATCATCATGTTATCGAAAGCAAGCTTCGCATGGCCCACGGTTACAGCTGTAGGCTCAAATACATACAAACGAATAGCTTTCAGCTTGGTTGTGTCAATTGCCGCCGTTCTTGCAAAATAGCCGTCTGCCAGCCAGCTAGCCGCAGAGACCCCAAATTCGGATATCGTAAGCGTTCGAGCTTGATTGGGCGCAATGGCAAAATAATAAATGCCTCTATGATCCTGAACGTCGGTAACCTCAACGCGAAGCTGTGCTCCTGTGTTCACGAGATTCGTGACATCCAATTGAAGCGGCTTGTTGTCCAGGCTCCAGCCCCCCTCCGGCGCAGTGAAGTCTATGCTGCCTGAATATTTGCCGCTCGTATCCCAGCTGTATGCGGTGAAGGTTGTAAACTCCGTATTTAATGCTTTGCTGCCATGTGTCACGCCTTGTTCCGATCGGGAAGCGGTAATCCCTTGGCCGCTAGCCGCGTAGACAACTTCTTCTTGATCCTCGAAGGATAGGAACACACCGTTTGGATTAACAGGACCTGGCCCGGGATCCGGTGCACTGCCAATAACTATATTATCAAAGGCCAGCGCTGCATTCGTAACAGGAGCAGCCGTTGGAGAAAAGACATACAATCGAATATTTTTAATATTCTCCGTATCAATTGCTGCGCTTCTCGGGAAATTGCCGTCGCCGAGCCAGGTGCCTCCGGCAACGCCAAAATCGGCAATGCTGATGCTTCGGGAAGCATCTGCCCCAAGTGTATAATAATAGGTGCCTCTCACATCAGAGGTATCCGTAATTTCTACTCGCAGCTGTGTCGCGTAGCCCCTTAGATTCGTGACATCGAAGGTGAATGGAGCAGCTCCCAGGCTCCAGCCCTCCTCCGGCGCCGTAAAATCAAGGCTGCCTGAGTAGGTTCCCGTCGTATCCCACGCGTAAGAAGTGAAGGTCGTAAACTCCGCTTGAAGCGCCTTGCTGCCGTCCGTTGCGCCTTGCGCGCCTGTCGATACCGTCACAGCGTCTACATTGTGGGTATAGGCTGCCGCTTCTCCGTCCTCGAAGGAGAATTGGGCCCCTCGACTGCCGGTAGGCGACGATTTTGTTTTTGTATATTGATCAAATATACCAGCCGCCTTGGCTAGGTCTGCCAAAGCTTCTGTCACTTCAGCATTTGTCGCCAAGGCATCCTGTGCAACAATCTCCGCTTTGGTTACTTCAATATTGAGCGTGTCTAGGTACTGCTTTTTCACCCAGCTCTTGCCTGGCTCAACCTCATTGCCTGTGGACGAAATGATAGTCGACGCAAGCTTCGACTTAGCGTCCGCAATAGGACCAGCAAGCGCACTTGTAGCGACGCCTGTCGGAGCCGACTGCTCGTGGTACTCGATGATTTGTACGCTTGTGATATATCCATCTTCATCCGGGAGCAATATTTCAATGGTATTGCTCGCCAGAAGCTTGCTGGCATCCAGCTCAAATTCCGCAAAGGTCAGCAGATTGCCAGGCTTGTTCGTGTAGGCCAGATCCTTGCTGAAGCTCTGCATATTGGCCGTATCACCCGAATTGACAACCACTTGCATATCCTCTGCAAACCCGCTTCCCGTCTTGCCGAAGCCAATACGGAGAGTCGCTTTCGCGAGATTCGCAGGCCTTGCTTGAACCGTAAATGAGGCCGGCGCGTTTACGCTCGTCGGCACAAGCTCCTGAGGCGCATATGCAAATTGTCTCTCCCACGTTTTGGTGAACGCCGGATTGGAATCCAGCGTAATCTCGAATACGCTCATTTCCTGAACGCGCATGTACACATTGTCCAGATCCGTGACATTCTCTTCCTCATAGGTCAGCTTGCCCTTCTCCAGGAAAAAATGTTTGCGCGTTACGCCTGCAATATCGGCGTCGCCCGCGAACACATTCAGATCCAGGTTAACACGCTGCGAGTTCAGATTGTGAACAGCGACATATACCTTGTCATTGTAGCGAACCGCATTTGTGAAGACACGCTCTTGATCCGCTTCAGCCGGAAGGAACGCGCCGCGGTAATCCTTCCACATATCCAGATAAGCTTCCATTGGCGTCATTTCTTCCAATAATCCATTCTGTGCCTCATTATATTTGTAGAACGTATCATTGGAGTTGGGACGCCAGTTAATAATAGGGTACAAATAAGGTACCAGCATACCAATCGTATCGGCGTAATTCATAAAACGGAGCATATAGCCGTTATATGCGACCAGCTTCTGGAAGTAGTCCGCGTCGCTTCCCGCCGTATTATAAGTGCCTTCTTCTGTAATATAGATCGGCTTCACATTATCTGTATTCACCATATGTGCATTGAGCAGGTCAAGCACGGCTTCCATTCGTCCACTCAGGAAGCCATCCGAATTGTTTTCTCTGTCATGAATGAACAGATTGGCATTTTCATAGAAGTGATGCGAATACCAATCCAGTGAATCCTTTGTGTCATCCATAAATTTCAGCTGCGCTCGCGCTTCATTGAAATCATTTTTCTCCAGATACATGAACGCGCTTGACGGTCCGCCGACCAGCACATCCGGATTCAAAGCCTTTACCTCTTCAGCCACCTTGTTGTGGAACTCCGACAAGTAATTCCACGCTTGCTCCGGCTCCGATTGGAAGAACCACCATTCCTGCGGAATCGTTGACTCGTTTTTAACCTCCACATATTTGGGACCCAGCCCGTCAAATCTGGTATCGATGCTCTTGATCAGCTTGGCTGACGCATCAGCCGCCGCATCGAAGTTGGCGCGGGACGGTGTGCCAAAGTGCTCCGATTGCCCGGAATCAGGGTCCTCCCACATCCACCTCGGCCAGCCATCCAGCGTCAGCATATAATCCTTGCCAATAGAGGGATACAGACCTTCGAACTTATCTATGGCAGGCTGACTCTTGGCATAAACCTGGTTCGTCGCGGTAAAGTCGGCATATCCAGGGCGCGTCGAATCCTCCTTGAGACCCGCCCAACTGGTCATCAGTGTGTAATGAAAAGCGCCGCGACCGGGAGTAAAGCCGTAATCATGAGTCGTTCTGTGATACGCCTCGTCCAGCACCGTAAATTCGCCCCCGGCTTGCTCTAAGCCGATGGGACCGCTGTTCACATGATAACGCTTGAACACTTCCTCGGGCAGCTTGTTCACGCCGTCCATGCTTAGATTGGTCAGCGCATCTACATCGACGGAGACGTCCAGTATAGCCTTGTCTCCTCCAAGAACGGTCCATGCGGAAGTATCAAACTCCAATGGAACGCCTTCTTCTTCCCAGTGATAGACGCTGCGAAGCGTGCCATTACCGACGATTTTCATCTTGTAGCCTTCGTAGATAATATCGCCGTTCGTATCCTTAATCAGCCAAGGATGGGTGATCCCCTCCGTAGGATTGGATTCCTGGAAGCCCATCTTCGTATAGTTCGTATACAGCCCGGTTATACGGTCATTCCAGCCACCGTTCTGGAATACGGTCCATTCCGTTTCGACGCCTTCAGGATCAATGACATAAAGCTTCATCGTCTGCGCAACGGAGCCCTCGAAACGCACATCGCCGAACAGACGCCATATTTTTGCGTTCATAGCAGGAATATCAAGCGTTACTTCACCATTAACCTGCAAATACTGTCCATCAGGATATTGCAGAAAGTTAATGCGCTGAACGCGGCTCTCGCCGTTAATGCTGTTGAAATACGCCACCGCATTATTGCCGAACTTATTTTTGTAATGCTCGGCAACGGCTGGTATCGTATCGAAATCTGCCTTGTCCGTTCGAATATTTACAGGAAGCTCGTCGCTTGCCTCATCTGCATAACTAACCCCCCCTGCACCTGTGAGACAAGATACGGTCAGTACGGCCGCACTCAAAAAGACGGTCAACCATTGTTTAATTTTTGAATACGTTTTCAAAATTGATGCACCATCCCTTCTATTCGTGTGGTGAAAGTGGAGAGCTTCCCCCGGGACCAAGGATACCAGGGAAAGCTCTCAGTTGTTTGCGATTATTGTTGGGCACTCTTAAAGCGGTCGTACGCCGTTTGATAAATGTTGATCAACTCGTCAACCTTCATCTTCTGCAGGTCAGCCAGGTATTTGTCCCATTCGCCTTCTACGCCGCCTTGAAGCAGCCACTTGGCGCTAGTCTGGTTCACGTAGCTGTTAATATCGGTATCCAGCGTCTTGATCTTCTGGGATTCCTCAGCCGTGAACATCACGCCAGGGAACGTCTCCGAGGTCATGTAAGGCAAATAGTTTTCTTTAATGCCATCTGTCTTCACTTTATCCTTGTCAGCCATCGCAAGACGAGTTCCATACGTATTTTCTAAAATAGCATAAGGAGCTTCAACTGGCGCCGTCTTGAATACATATTCGTCCGTTGTCATGCCAGCCGGCGCTTCCTTGAGCGTCAAGGTTCCGCCTTTGTCTTCCAATGTTGTTCCAATTGGTCCCCAGCCTGCTTCGATCGACGTATCCGTTGCGTAGGACAAGTCAATCCACTGCATCGTAAGCTCTGGATGCTTGTTAGCGGCTGTCATCGAGAATGCAAAAGGATTCACGCCTTGATTATTATTCAAAGACTTTCTCCACACTTGATCGCCGTTTGGTCCTTTCAGAGCTGGAACCACCACATACTTCGGATCATTGTCTACGCCAACAACCGAGAAGGCGTTCCAGGAGAAGAAGCCGCCCAGACGCTGCTCTGTACCACTGCCCTTGCCTACCAGCTGATTCCGGTCCTGCGCCAGACTTTCCTTATCGAACAGCCCATCCTTGAAGTAGGAGTGGTAATATTGAATCGCTTCCTTATACTCCGGCTCCTTGGCGGAGAATACCACCTTGCCGTCCTCAACGAAAATATGGTTGGCGGAATCCGCTCTTCCGAAGGTGCCGAACAATGAGCCGATGCCCATTACGTTATAGTTCGCGAAGTCCCACAGGAAGGAGAACGGAATTTCGTCATTTTTGCCATTGCCGTTAGGATCCTTCGTCTTAAAAGCTTCCAGAACGGTCCGCAGCTCATCCGTTGTAGTTGGAACAGCAAGTCCCAGCTTGTCCAGCCATTCCTTGTTCAGGTACATCATGTCGGGAGAGAGCCACAGCATCAGCTCGCGGATGCTTGGCAGCGAATAGATATGGCCATCCGGCGCTGTCAGCATTGCCTTGTACTTCGGATTCTGTTCAATCAACGCCGTCAGATTCGGCATCGTTTCCTTCGTGATGTATTGCTCCAGGGGGACAAGCATGCCTTGGCCGCCATAGTTAATGACGTCATTGCCTGTAAGCGCAAGTGTGCCATAGAAGGCATCCGGCAGCTCGCCGCTGGCCAGAATCAGATTACGCTGCTCCTCGCATTGCGCAAATTCAATATCTGTCCATTCAATCTGCACATTGGTTTTCTCTTCATATTGCTTGAAGAAATCCATTTCCTCGAAGGGTCCGTTGTTCGGATGCTTACAGGTTACCATCTTGAGCGTCACCTTCTCCGCTAACGGGAATACACCTTGCTCGGCTCCTCCATCCGTTGCTTCAGGCGTCTGCGACGCCTCCGTTGGATTCGGCTCCTTGGACGGCTCCTCATTGCCAGAGTTGTTGCCTGCGCAAGCGCTTAGAACGGAAAAGCTCATAATGACTGAAAGAAAGGATACCAACAGTTTTTTTCTCCGATTGTTCAAATCGATGACCTCCTAATTTTGTATTCGTATGCGCTTACATGAGCTGCAGCAAATCAACAAGGATGCCCGGCATGCACCACCCTTCCGTAATGACGGCCGCATCCATTACCCCTTGATGCTTCCGATCATGACGCCTTTGACAAAATAGTTCTGCAAGAAAGGATACAGAATGAGCAGCGGGAGCGCCGCAATAATAATCATGCCGTATTTGATCAGCTCCGCCGCTCGGAGCTGGTCCCCCATGGAGGACAGGTCCGTCATCATGTCGTTGCTAATCTGATTCTCTATCAGAATGGATCGAAGCACGAGCTGCAGGGGGAACAGCTCCTGGTCCCGCAGGTAGATCAAAGCGTTGAAATAGGAATTCCAATGCGCAACGCCGTAGAACAATACCATCATCGCAATAAGCGCCTGAGACAGGGGAAGCACCATTTTCCAAAAAAACTTGGCATCCGAGCAGCCGTCTATCTTCGCCGCCTCCAGTAGCTCATCCGGAATCGTGGACTGGAAGAACGTTCGAGCAATGATGAGATTCCATGCGCCAACCGCATTGGGTATGACCATCGCCCAGACCGAGTCAAGCAGGCCAAGCTCCTTGACCGTCAAGTAAGTAGGTATAAGTCCACCGCTGAAGAACATCGTGAACGTAATAAAGAGCATAACCGTACTGCGGCCCTTCATATCCTTCCGCGACAGGGCGTAGGCTGCAGGAAGGGTTAGACATAAATTGATAATGGTTCCTAAGATTGCGTATACAAAAGAGTTTTTGTAGCCCACCCACAGGTTGTCGCTGTCCAGTATCTTCTTGTAACCCTCCAGACTGAACTTCTCCGGCCAGAACAGGGTCGTCTGAACAGCCCCAGGGTCTGTCACAGAGGCCAGCACCACGAAGTAGAGGGGATAGACAATGATGGCCAGTCCGGTCACTATCAACAGCATATTTACGCGATCGAACCAGATGTCTGCTAGACTGCGTTTAAACATATCGAACCTCCCCGCTTCTTACCATAACGATGTATTGGAAGCTTTTTTGGCAATTTGGTTAACTGTGATGAGAATGATGAAATTGATAATAGAGTTAAACAATCCTACAGCGGTTGAGAAGCTGTATTGTGCGCCAACCAAGCCCGTCTTGTACACATAGGTGGAAATAATCTCCGATGAGGGCAGGTTAAGCGGCGTTTGCAGCAGGTAGACCTTCTCGAAGCCGAGACTCATAATATTGCCCGTGCTCAGAATAAGCAGAATAACGGCCGTTGGCATAATGCCGGGGATATCGATATGCAGAATCCGCTGAAATTTGTTTGCGCCATCCACAACCGCCGATTCATGCAGCTCGGGACTAATCGTCGTAAGCGCTGCCAAATATATGATGGTGCCCCAACCTGTGTTCTGCCAAATCTCCGACAGCACATATACGGGTCTGAACCAGTCGGGATCCCCCATAAAAAATACCGGCTCGCCGCCAAACAATCCGATGAGCTTATTGACCATGCCCGTATCCGGCGACAGGAATAAAAACAGCATGCCCGCAATTACGACCGTTGAAATAAAGTGAGGCGCATAAATGACGGTCTGCACAAACTTCTTGAACCTCTTGTGCATGAGCTGATTCAGCATCAGCGCGAGTATGATCGGAGCCGGAAAGCCTACAACGAGCTGCAGGACGCTAAGCTTGATCGTGTTCAGAATAATTTTGGTAAATTCGAAGGACCGGAAAAAACGTTCAAAATGCTCCAGACCCACCCATGGACTGCCCGCAATGCCCTTGAAGGCCAGGAAGTTCTTGAAGGCGATTTGAATGCCGTATAACGGCACGTAATGAAAGAGCACGTAATACAAAACAGCGGGAAGCACAAACAAATATAGCTGGTAGCTCTTCAGCAGCCTTGAGGCCCTTTGCTTCAATGGCGTCCCGCGCTTGATGTCGGGTACGTCCAGCTGCCGGACTTCATTCACATTTTCCACAACAAGCACTCCTTTTTCTGTATTTATCCTGCGATAAGTCCATACCCACCCTTCTCTTGCAAACGTTTACAACACCGATATAGAAAATAGAGTTTTCGAAACAATCATTCAAAATTACTTATAAATAACCACTAATCGAAACTCGTTTCGTTTTTATTATAGATCTGCCAGCAATTCCCGTCAATACCTTATTTAAAGTGGAACAAAAAAGAGGCTGTCCAGAAAAAGTGGAGACACCACTCTTCCAGACAGCCCAAGACAGCTCCTTACGCTCCCGTTATCCGAAGCGTATCGAAGCGATCGGTTCGAATCAGCTCCCGCAGAAGCTGCTCTGTCAGCTTGTAACGAACCTGAGCATATGCATGATCATTCCATAAATTGTTATGCTCGCGAGGATCTGCGGCCAGATCAAACAGCAGCCCCTCATCGGAATTGATAAACACCGTTAACTTATATTGCTCCGCGACAAGCGTGCGCATTCGAGTCGTCTCGGGCGCATACCAATCCTCATCGTATTCCACAAGCGCCGGACGGGGAGGCAGCTCCTTGCCCTCTTCAACGGCAGCGCGCAGACTGCGGCCCGGCAAGCCTAGCGGCGGCGCGCTGTAGATGCCGCGCGTATCCATGACAGCCTGATCTATACCGGCAAAGTCCAGAATCGTCGGCACGAAGTCCAGCAGGCTGACGACGCGCTCACGATAGACGCCCTGCGCGGCAGCGCGGGGAGCTCTCCAGATATAGGGAACATTCAGGAGCTCCTCCCAAGGCCACTCTGCCTTGGTCAGCAGCCGATGGGAGCCCAAATATTCTCCATGATCCGCCATGAAGACAAGAATGGTGTTCTCATAGAGTCCACATTCCTTCAGCTTGTCCACCACGTCCCCTATACAGCTGTCCACATGTGTGATCATGCCATAGGTTTGCGCTAATATGTCACGCAGAGTGGCTTCATCAAACTGCGAGTGCCCGGGATGAACGGCTCTTAGACCCTTCAGCCAATCTATAGAATCCGCTTCATCATTCCACCCCTCCGGCAGCGTCAGCGACTGCGGATCATACATCTCGCTATAAGGACGGCAGGCTGCGAAGGGATGATGCGGATCTGGGAAGGAGCACCAGAGATAGAAGGGTTCCTCTTGCCCAAGCCCTTCCAGGAAAGCCGCTGAGCGGCGAGCGATCCACCGGTTGTAATGCAGCTCTTCAGGCAGATCGATCTTCCAATGCTGCTCGTACAGGCTATTTTTCTCATAGGCTCCCGCCCGCAGCAATCGCTCCCTTCCTCCCGGCAGCTCCTGCTCCAGCCATGTCAAATAATCGCCAAAGCAATCGACATGCCCGCCAACATGCTCCGTCGTCTGGTAGCCGTAATAATCGCTTGGCAGTGCTGTAATCTCTCCAGCCTCCCAACGCGCTCTGCTCTCCCATGAGAAAGCCATCTCCTCGCCCATGCTGACAGAGCCGATTGGCTGATGATGAAGCTTGCCTACGGCATGTGTCCGATATCCGGCCTCGGCGAGCACCCTCGGCAGTGTAGGCAGCCCTTCAGGGACAGCGTTGCCATTAGTCAAGCAGCCATGCTGGCGGGGAGTAAGTCCCGTCAACAGGGTCGCGCGCGAAGGCATACATACGGGATTGTTGCAGTAGGCTCTGGTGAAGGACACCCCTTCTAGACCCAGCTGATCTAAATTCGGCGTCCGCACGTCCTGATGGCCATGCAGAGACATCGTGCGAGCTTGCATCTGATCCACAACAAATACAACAAAATTAGGTTTCATCTATTGACCCACCTTCCGTTAGCCTAGCTCTAACAATATTTTGGCTACGGCGCCTGGACCGCTCAGCAGCTTGTCGAAGCATGCTTTCCCGTTCTCCAGCGGCTCATGCACGGTCCATGTCTCCAGCCCTGTGCCGCTCTCTTCAATCCACTTGAGCGCAATTTGAAAGTCGATTGGATTGTAGCCGAAGGAGCCCAGCATCGTGAGCTCGTTGCGAATAGCGGTATTGACGGGCAGAGCGCTGTCTGCCGCATGAAGGCCGGAGAACACCACTCTGCCGCCCGGTCTGGCAATACCCATACATTGCTGCCTGGTGGCATCGATGCCGACAGCATCCACACACTTGTCGAAGCCGCGCGCCGGTGTCACTCGGGCCAGCTCCTCCTCACAGGAGACAGCAAGTCCTCCCATTGCCCTGACTATGCCAAGCCTCTCCGCATTCACATCCATAACCACGGTATGCTTCACCCCATACCTCTGCGCAGCCCGGAGCACAAGCAGGCCAATAGGACCAGCGCCGGCAATGAACAGACTGTCCGATGGCTCAAGCGCGGCCAGGCGGGCAATACGAACCGCACAGGCAAGCGGCTCCGCAAGCGCGGCAGCGTCTAATGACACGGCTTCAGGTAGCAGGTGGATATTCCCGGCAGGTACAACGGCATATTCCGCGAACGCCCCAGGCCTGCCTGCTCCTACAAGGCTGCGCTGCGGACATAGGTTCGCCCGCCCGCTGCGGCACTCCATACAGCTCCCGCAGGAGATCAGAGGATTGGCTGTCACCCGATCACCGGACTGAAGCCCCTCCACTCGGCTGCCAACCTGGTGGATCACTCCCGCAAACTCATGCCCCATCACAAGCGGAGGCTTGCGGAGCGAGTTATGTCCCAGATAGCCGCTTAGCTCTGAGCCGCATATGCCCGCCCAGTGAACACGCACAAGCACCTCCTGTTCCCCGGGCCGGGGAATCTCCATGGTACGAAGCTCCAGCTGACGAGGACCTTCGTACACTAATGCACGCATTGTTCCCCCCATAGTTTCCCCCTCCAGTCCTTGTTGTCTACCATTCCGCGTAGGAGCCATCTTCATTGCGCCAGATAGGGGAATGCCAATTATGCCCCTTCTTGGCCGCTTCTCTGACAGCTGCTTCATTGATTTCAATGCCGAGACCCGGCTTGCCGGACATACGCACATAACCCGCTTCATATTGGAATACATCGGGATCCTTCAGGTAGCCGAGCACATCGCTGCCTTGATTATAATGAATGCCTAACCCTTGCTCCTGAATAACGAAGTTCGGCGTGCAATTGTCGACCTGGAAGCAGGAGGCCAGAGCAATCGGTCCAAGCGGGCAATGGGGCGCAAGACTGACATCGTATGCTTCCGCCATAGCCGCGATCTTCTTTGTCTCCAGAATACCGCCGGCATGAGAGAGATCCGGCTGGATAATATCCACATAACCCTCCTGCAGCAGCTGCTTGAAGCCCCAGCGCGTATACATGCGCTCGCCCGTCGCAATCGGCGTATTCGTCATTCTGGCAATGTCTCTCAGCGCTTCGTTATGCTCCGGCAGCACAGGCTCCTCAATGAACATCGGTCTGAACGGCTCCAGCTCTTTCACAAGAATCTTGGCCATCGTCTTATGCACTCTGCCGTGGAAGTCAACCGCAATGCCAACATCCGGACCGACCGCAGACCGCACAGCTTGCATCCGTTCTACAGCCTGATCAATCTTCCGGTAATCGTCTATATAATGAAGCTCTTCCGTGGCGTTCATCTTCAGCGCCTTGAAGCCCAGAGCAACCTGCATCAGGGCATGATTGCTCACATCGCTTGGCCGGTCTCCGCCAATCCAGGCGTATACCTTAATCTTGTCGCGTACCGAGCCGCCAAGAAGATCGTAGATCGGCGCGTTGTAGTATTTGCCCTTGATATCCCACAGAGCCTGCTCGATACCGGAGATCGCGCTCATAAGGATGGGACCGCCTCGGTAGAAGCCGCCGCGGTACATCACCTGGAAGTGATCCTCGATCTTCAGCGGATCCTTCCCTATCAGATAATCCTTCAGCTCCTCCACCGCCGCTTTGGTGGTGGAGGCCCTTCCCTCCAGAATAGGCTCCCCCCAGCCCTCAAAGCCTGTATCCGTGCTGATCTTCACAAACAGCCATCTGGGCTCAATCTGGAACAGCTCTATATCCGTTATCTTCATCGTGCGAACCTCCCTTGGAATGCGGCCCTTCCCGCATAATGACTGCCGATATCCTCATGTATACGAAGCAGTTGATTATATTTGGCGAGCCTAGAGGAGCCGGCTACTGAGCCGATCTTAATCTGGCCGCCGTTCAGGCCTACTGCAAGATCCGCGAGCGTATAATCCTCGGTCTCGCCGGATCGGGCGGATATAACGGTCAACATGCCCGCTGACTTGGCCAGCCTGATCGCCTCTACCGTCTCCGTTAACGTTCCGATTTGGTTCATTTTGATAAGCACAGCGTTGCCCGCCTTCTCCAGAAGCCCTCTCTGAATGCGCTCCCGGTTGGTGGTGAACAGATCATCGCCCACCAGTTGGACCTTATGACCCAGACGTTCCGTAAGCTTCACCCAGCCGCTCCAGTCCTCTTCGGCTAATCCATCCTCAATCGAGACGATGGGGTATCTGTCTACCCATGTCTCCAGAAGGGCTGCCATTTCGTCGGACTGCAGCATCCGATGATCCGCGCCCAGTCGATATATGCCCTTATCCTCATCGTAGAAATGGGAGGCTGCGACATCTAATGCGATCGCCATATCATCCCGAAGCTTGTAGCCGCATGCCTCAATCGCCTCGCACAAAATATCCAGCGCCTCTTCATGGCTGCCCAGAGCAGGACCGAAGCCCCCCTCATCCGCGAGCAGACGGGATTGATAGCCCTTGGCGGCCAATAAGCGCTGCGTCCGGAAGTACACCAACGAAATCATCTCCAGCGCCTCCGGATAGGAGGCAGCGCCTACCGGCATAATGAGGAAATCCTGAATATCTATATGGCCTCCGGCATGCAGACCACCGCTAATTATATTGACCATAGGCAGCGGCAGAACGGGCGTATCTCCCTCAGCGAGAAACCGATTGGCGAAATAGCGATACAAGGGCAAGCCTTCCGCCGCCGCTTGGGCATGAGCCGCCGCAAAGGATACGCCAAGAATCGCATTGGCCCCCACTCTCGACTTGTTAGGCGTGCCGTCAAACTCAATCAGAAGCTGATCCAGGGTATGATGTTCTCCCGCCTCGACACCTGCAACAGCCTTAGACAGCTCATGATTGATATGGTCAACGGCCTTCCGCACACCCTTGCCCTGGAAGCGTGTAGGCTCGCCGTCCCGCAGCTCCCATGCTTCGAATTTGCCTGTCGATGCGCCCGACGGGACCATCATACGCCCGCGATGTCCGCTCTCCAGGACAACATCCACCTCTACGGTAGGGTATCCCCGTGAATCCAGTATTTCTCTCCCAATTACGTGTTTAATTTTGGCCATGGCCGCCCCTCACTCCCAATCCTTCCGCAATTGCCTCTCTTGCCTGCTCCTTGCACGCGCCTAACAACCATTGCTTGCCCAACCGACGTACACGCTCCTTCATTGCGGCATCCGTAATGTATTCCACTGGCGATTTGCCATCTATCCTAGCCAGCAGCATAAGGCCCAGATGCTTCATGAGTCCTGGAGGGACAGCGCCGTAACCTCTAAGGAACGCTTCAATACAGCGCTGCGCGGCCTCCTCGCGTCCATAGGCTATTCCCTTCAGCACGAGATGGCCGATGCAGAAGGCCAGATCGAACACCGAATTGCCCCAATGCCCGACCTCATAATCCAGCAAAATGACCTCATGATGGCCCGCAACTAGAATGTTTTTGGGTGAGAAGTCGCCGTGCACGAAGCAATGGCCGACCTCCGTCACCTCTCGCTTCAAGTCCTCAATAGGGAGAATCAGCTCAGGATACTTCCTGGCCAATTCATTATGGAACGGATCGACGCGCAGCTCCTGGAAGTACTTCAGGTCGCGGAGTGAATCCACACTCTCGCCCGGAAGGGCTCGGCTGGCTACATGCAGTCTCCGCAGCATCCCTCCGACAGCCTCCGCTGTCGCGGTGTGGAATTGTCCCTCCTGCAGCTGTGACTTCCAGGTTACCGCTCCTTCAGGCGCGCAGGCCATCATATATAAATACGCATTCTCATCCTGATAGACGATAGCCGGGACTTGTCCGGCATCCAGCAGCGGGTATAGGGCAAGCATCGCCACCTGCTCCCGCTCGATTCTAGCTACATCGGAGAACCATTCCGACTTCACCTTCAGCTGCGGAAGCGCTTGCTTTAACACCCAGCGTCCTTTGCTCGTTACAATCTTCCATACCTGGCAGCTTACGCCTCCGCTCAGCTCGGTAATGGCACACGGCTCGCCATCGGCCAGCCACTCTGCATGCAAGAGGTAAGCTCTCACCTCGTCTGCAGTACCCAGAATCATGGTGACAGCTCCTCTCCATCATGAAGCATGACGATTTTGACTGTTGGCTTCGTCTTGTTCCGCAGCGCTTCAAAGGCCTCCTCGTATTGGTCGATAGAGAAGCGATGCGTAATAAGCGCCTCCAGCTCCAGCTTGCGGGCTTCCAGCAGTCTCAGCGCTTGATGCCAGGACTTGGTCGTATAAGAGAATATGCCATGCACAGTCAAATCTCTCAGCATCATATAATCGCTCTCCACGACCAGCTTCTTGCCTGTTCCAGCGATGCCAGTCAGCACAATATGGCCTCCGCTGCGCGCCAGCTCCATACTGAGCCTGACCGCCTCTTCACTGCCAGATGTCTCGACAATGAGGTCAGCGCCTTGTCCTTCTGTCCATACTTGAATAGCGGCGTGCACGTCCATGATGCGGCTATTGACGAAATGGGAAGCGCCGATCGCTCTCCCCAGCTCCAGCTGCTCATTTCTCCGTCCAATCAGACAGATGGCATCCACTCCGAACGCCTTCAACAGCTGTACAGTCAACAAGCCAAGCGTACCGGGACCAATAATAACCGCTTTCACACCTGGTTGAAGCGGCGTCTTCATAATGCCGCGAAGCACCGTCGCAGCCGGTTCGATTAAGACCGCTGCTTCATAGGAGACCTCATTCGGAATGCGATGGACGGCCCTTGCAGGTACAATGACCAGCTCCGCCCCGCCGCCAGGGCGGGTGAAGCCAAGCTGATCATATTGATGGCAGAGATTCGTCCGGCCTTCTCTGCAGTAGGCGCAGCTGCCGCATGACAATAAGCCTTCGGCAATGACTCTGTCCCCCGGTCTTACGCTTGTCACCTCGGAGCCGCATTCTACGACCATTCCGCTCCATTCATGTCCAG
This sequence comes from Paenibacillus sp. B01, assembly GCF_009649995.1. Lineage (NCBI taxonomy): Bacteria > Bacillati > Bacillota > Bacilli > Caryophanales > Paenibacillaceae > Paenibacillus > Paenibacillus sp. B01. The sequence continues at coordinate 3,034,958 of NZ_CP045802.1, forward strand.
GCACAACGGGATACTTCACGAAATCGGAGGAAATCTGTCCTTCATAGATTTCGAGATCCGTCCCGCAGATGCCGACAGCCTTGGACCGAACTCGAACATCATGAGGCCCTAACGGCTGGGCCTCCATCTCCTCCAGCTGCATATGATGCGGGCTGCGGATAACCAAGGCTTTCATCGGTCAGCATCCCTTCATGACATTGGTCAAAGCTCCAAGCTTCTGAATTTCAACGGTAACGACGTCTCCGTCCTTCAACCATACCTGTTGATCCTCCGGATAACCGGCCACCACGCCCTCAGGCGTCCCGGTCAGAATAAGGTCGCCAGGCTCCAGCGTCATATATTTCGTAATGTATTGAATGATTTCCGGAACAGTGAAAATCATGTCTCTTGTATTGGAGCTCTGGCGAAGCTCTCCGTTCAGATACAGCTTAATATCCAGCTCGTTGGGATCGCCCACTTCATCCGCCGTGACGAGATAAGGGCCAGCCGGACAGAAGCCATCTAATATTTTGCCAAGCATCCACTGGCTTGTACGCATCTGGAGATCACGCGCAGACAGGTCATTGACGTTGCAATAGCCGAATACGACATCCAGCGCCTCTTCCTGTTTGATGTTTCTGGCATTCTTGCCGATTACGATGCCGAGCTCAGCCTCGTAATCATATTTGAACGCTTGGGCGGGAAGGCCCACTTCCGCCCCATGTCCAACAGGTCCATTGGAAAACTTGTTGAACAGAATAGGCACCTCAGGTACGGGGAGTCCCGCCTCCTCCGCATGCTTCTTGTAATTAAGACCAACACAAATGATTTTTTTGCCAGCCGGTATGGAAGGTGCGAACACTACTTCCTGCTCCGACAGCCACTTACCGCGGCTTGCTGCAGCAAGCTCCGCCGCATCAGCCCTTCCGGCAATCACGTCCTCCAGGCTCGCTTCAATCGGCAGAATCCCTTGCTCTCCTGCAATCGCGCAGGTTAACTTACCCTCGAATTGAATGTGTACCAGCTTCATCCTTGTTGCCTCCTCATGGGATATCGACTTCACTTGATATTAGAATCGTATCACGGCTTACTCCACAATAAAATGAACCAATTCGTCATGTTATTGGACTTTTCCGATCTCTATTGAAACAAGTTTCTATTCATTCCATTAGGGGCCTATTCGACGACTTTCACCTTACATATATTGGATATGGCATGGATAGCAGCGCATTTCGCCTTAATCGCAAGCTCTCCTGGCTTGGTGCCCTGTACAAGGAGCAGTCCTCTGCCCAGCTCTGTCACAAGGCTTGTGCTCTGGTAAGGCTGCACATTGTCAGGGCTGCCATTGTCTACTCCAAGAATGCGGCATTCCCCCTCCACCTCGAAGGCAAGCTCCACATTTTGGTTCGTAATGGCATGCCCCTGCGCATCCAATAGCTGAACAGTAACATGAACGACATGATCGGGATGAATCTGGAGGATGTCCTTGTCCCCAAGCAGCTGAATGGAATGAATGGGGCCTACCGTATGGATACTGGCAGAGGTTGATTCACCGGCTCGCTTGCCGACAGCCCTCAGCTCTCCTGCGGCATAAGGCACTGCCCATTTGTAGATATGGTCCTCGAACTGCTCCAGGCGTTTGGCGGCAACCAAGGTGTTGTTCAAATATAAGGAAACCTCTTCGCAATTGGAATATACCTCGACCACAACCAGCTCTCCATCCCTATAATTCCAATGAGAGTTCACATCATGCCAGAACCACACTCTCTCCTGCCAGCCGCCAGGCACCTTCTCCACCAGCTCGCCGGCCTCATTCAGGCGATACAAGGATTCCTCCACAGTCTGCGTGACGAGATGGACATGCGCCTCTTCATTCCATAAGCTTTTGAACATATGGTAGGAAGGCTTCTGGAACCCGGCGAAATCCAGCAGACCCAGATTGGAGCCCTTCCGCGGCCATGGCTTCTGTATGGCTTCACCCATATGATCGATGCCAGTCCAGAGGAAGATGCCAGGAATATGCTCTCTCTCCAGCACGGCCTTCCATTCATGCCACTGGGCTACATTCTCCGTTCCCAGTATCGGCTTGTCGGGATAATGCTGATGGCCGTAATCATAAATCACCCTGCGGTAGCTGTACCCTGCAATATCCAGCTCGTCGATATAGCCCGATTCGTAGCTGGCGCTGGGCAGGATGCAATTGGCTGTAACGGGTCTCGTTGTATCCAGCTCCTTGGTCCAGCGTGACAAGAGCCGGGCTGTCTTATCAATGTCATAGGCGTCTCTTGGCAGCCCCTGAATGATCTCGCGAATTTTATCCTTGCTGTTCGGCGGCAGCGTCCAGAAATAATTGCCGGAGGCATTCATGCCGAAGTAGCCGGTTGCCTCATTATATTTGGGATACGTCCATTCAATTTCATTGCCTATACTCCACTGGAAAATACAAGGATGGTTCCGGTCCCGCAGCACCGTGTCCTGCAGATCCTGCTTGGCATACTCCCGGAAATATTCAGCATGCCCCCGGGTTATATCATCCACCCGTTGCTCCCCGCCGTTGCTGCGCTTGTCCTTCGGATTATCCCATTCATCGAAGAACTCCTCCTGCACCAGGAAGCCCATCTCGTCGCATAGATCCAGGAAGTCCTCCGAGGCTGGGTTATGGGCTGTCCGGATGGCATTGCATCCGCATGCCTTCAGCGTCTCCAGCCTGCGTCTCCATACATCCAGAGGCACCGCCGCTCCAACAAGCCCGCCATCATGGTGCAGATTGACCCCTTTAATTAACGTGATCCTTCCATTAAAATAGAAGCCCTTGTCGACATCGAATCGGAACTCTCGTATGCCTATACGATCCTCTACCGTCTGGATGGTCCGTCCGTCGTCCACTACCTCAATAATTGCGCGGTACAGCTTGCCATCATGAATTTCCCATCGCTCCGGATTCGGAATCTTCCATTCCATCTGAAGCTCCTCTGATTGATTACCTGCCAGAGAGCAGCTCACTCTCTCCTTGGCTGCAAGCTGGCCATCCGGTCCGAAAAGGCTGCAGATCAGTTCCGCTTGCTGCGGGCCCGCTTCATCATTCCGCAAGGTGATGACCCCACGTACAACAGCAGAAGCATCATCGACGTCCGGCGTCGTGTAATAGGTGCCCCACACGGGGATATGAAGCTTAGGCATAATATGAAGGGCTGCCTTCCGATAAATGCCGGAGCCCGTATACCATCTGCTGTCCGCGTAGCGGGAATGATCAACCTTCACCGCAATGAGATTGTCCTCGCCCTCAGCATGCAGGCAATCCGTTATATCCACCAGGCATGGCGAATAGCCGTAGGGATGAAACCGTACAAGCTGCCCGTTGCAATAGATGCTTGCACGATTATAAATGCCGTCGAAGTTGATGATGACCTTGCTTCCGGTCATCTCGGGCGTGGACGTGAAGCGCTTGCGATACCAGCCAATTCCGCCAGGCAGATAGCCGGTGCAGGCTTCCCCCTTCTCCTGATCAAACGGGAACTCCACGCTCCAATCATGGGGCAGATCCAGTGTGCGCCATGAGGTATCATCCGTTGCCAGCAAATGGGGAGACTCCGGCTCGCCCAGTATAAACTTCCAGTCCTGTATAAAAGGAATTCCTCTCATCTCTCTATCTCTCCCTTGGTTCATTCTCATTCTTGAATGCGGAGCTCGACACATAGAGGAAGCGTTCCCCGCGCGCCAGCAGATGACACTTCTGCTCCGGATACTGCTCGTATACATATTGCACGAACGAGCCCGGCTTCTCTGTATTCCAATCGAACGTATCATAATGAAGAGGGATGACGGTATCCGCGCCAATCTCCCAAGACAGCTCCGCTGCCTCCCGATAATTCATATTGCCGGCAATATTCCGGCTGGCGCGATAATAGTCGCGTCCATTAATAGGCAGACAGGCTACATCTATGCACGCACTCCGCAGCCGTGCGGCCAATCCGTCATAGACCAGCGTATCTCCCGCATGATACAGGGTCACGCCATTCAGTCGGATGACGTAGCCGACATACCGATGCTCCCCGTCAGCGTCAACCTCAAACTGCTCATGCATGGCCGGTATCGACCATACTTGAAGCCGATCGCCTAGCAGCGACAGGGGCTCCTCTGTATGGGCATGGAAGACACGATGAGGCGCAAAGCCAAGCCCCATAATCGTGCTGGCGCAATATTTGGGAGCGACAACAAGGCTGTCCGGGCTGCTATGGCAGATAACCTTCATCGTGCCGGCATCCAGATGATCCTCATGATCATGCGTAATGAGACTGACAGCAGCATTCGTAATATCGGCTGGAACAAGCGGCGGCTCATACAATCGCTGGAGCCCCAGCTTGCTCCTCACATCATCGGATACGAAGGGATCGAAGTAGAGAAGGATGCCATCCCCCTTCACCACAATGCTCTCCTGGCCCAGCAGCCAGATCGCAAGGGTGCCATAAGGCGGAGTTGTTGCATTCATTTCGTCAATCAGCCTCTCATTAGCTCGTATGCGCGAGCCCTGCGAGCCTTGCTGCATTTATCCCCCACCACCTGTTCTTAAAATAAAAATTCTACCTCTCAAAATAGGGAAGCAGCCTGCGGTCGGTAAACCGCAGGCCCCTCTCCTTACTTATAATTCAAGTACACTACACGCTTCTGCATATAGCCTTCCAGTCCGTATTCGCCATCCTCGCCGCCCAGTCCGCTCAGCTTATGGCCGCTGTGGTAGCCCTGCATACAGCCTGACATACCTTGATTGACGAAGACTGTTCCCACCTGAAGCACATCTGTACCATGCATCATTTTCTTCATGTCACTGGTGAACAGGTAAGCCGACAAGCCCAGCTCACTGGAATTGACGATGTTAATGGCCTCCTCAAAGCTGCTGATGGTTACAATCGGAAGCACGGGACCAAATATCTCCTTCTGCGCTGCGGCCATGTCCGGCTTCACATCAACAAGGACAGTCGGCTCATACCAATAGCCCTTATCGAAGATGCCGCCGCTAGGACGCTTGCCTCCAAAGGCTACCTTGGCGCCTTGGGCTACCGTTTCTTGAACAATGTCGTCAATTTTTTGCAGATCATTGCCATTCGCCTTAGGCCCCATCGTTACAGTGCTGTCGAAAGGATCGCCCACCTTAATAGCCTTCATATGCTCCAGAAGCTTCGCTGTGAAGGCCTCCGCCACCTTCTCGTGAACAAGCACCAGCTCATTGCACACACATACCTGCCCGCAGTTCGCGAATCGGGCTGTGACAGCCGCTGCCGCCGCTTGGTCAATATCCGCATCCTCCAATACGATGAACGGGGCTTTGCCGCCCAGCTCCAGAGACAATGCGATAATGTTGTCGGAAGCCGCCTTGTAGATCTGCTGACCCGCGCGTACGCTGCCGGTTACCGTTACCATCTTCGTAATGGGGCTGCTCACCAGAAGCTGTCCCACCTCCGCGCCTGTGCCTGTCACGAAGTTCGCAACGCCAGGAGGGAAGCCAACCTCATGAATCAGGTTGAAAAACTCGGCCGAAGCGATTGGCGTAAGCTCATGCGGCTTAATGATCATCGTATTGCCCGTCACAAGCGCCGGTCCCAGCTTCCTGCCGATCAAGGCCAGCGGATAGTTCCATGCGCATAAGCCAATAGTGACGCCATATGGCACCTTGCGAATCTGCAGCATCTCGCCTTCCTTATTGGAAGGAAGAATATCGCCTTTAATTTTGTTGGCGGATTCCACGGCAAACATCATATAAGCCATCGTATCTTCCACTTCTCCGAGCGCCTCACGATACGTTTTGCCCTGCTCCATCACCAGCAGCTTGGCTAGGAACTCGCGCTTCTCCTTCACCTTCTCCACCAATTTGACCAAATAAGACGCGCGCTTCACGGCAGGCAGCGCCTGCCACGCCTGCTGCGCCCGCTCGGACGATTCCAGCGCCTTCTGCACATCCTCGGCAGAGGCATCGCTTACCCGTCCAATTACCTCTTCATTCGCCGGGTTCTGCACCTCAATCAGCCGATCCGAAGATGCCTCCATCCATTGGCCGTCTATATATAACCGATAATAGTCTTGTCCATTGCGGTTGCCCTTCATCATTGTGATCCATCTCCCTTTCGCTTCTATTATTGTCCCTTGAATTGCGGGGCTCTCTTCTCCTTGAAGGCTGCCTTGCCCTCCTGCGCGTCCTCTGTCGTGAAGCAGAAGGAGAACAGGCTGTTCTCATATTGCAGGCCTGCGTCAAGCGGCATATTCATGGCCGCTCGAAGTGCAAGCTTCGCGTTTTCGACAGCGATTGGACTATATGCCGCAATGGCGCTTGCCGTCTCGTAGACCAGCTTCTTCAGCTCACCAGGCTCCACGACCTGCTCAACCAATCCGCAACGCAAAGCCTCCTCCGCTGACAGCAGCCTCCCCGTCAACACCATCTCCGCAGCCTTGCCTGCTCCTACCATTCTCGGAAGCAGCTGCGTGCTTCCGCTGCCTCCGATCCAGCCCAGCTTAATTTCTGCTGCGCCGAACCTGGCGTTGGATGACGCCATACGAATATCGGCCTGCAGCGCAAGCTCCAATCCTCCGCCAATGGCATACCCATTCACCATAGCGATGACTGGCTTGCGAATGCTGCGAATCGCCATACAGTAATCATCTCGATTACGCAGATCCCATGGACTTCCGTAATCATCCAGCACTTCAATGTCGCTGCCGGCAGAGAAGCTCTTCTCGCCTTCGCCGGTGAGGACGACGACTCGAACGCCCTTGTCCCTGTTGATCTCCTGACAGAGCTCGCTGAGCCGCTCGCCCATCGCACGTGTGACGGTATTCAGCTTGCCCGGTCTGGCAAGCGTGATCGTCCCTATATAGTTGTCAACCTCGTACCGAATATCGTTGTTGTCCATCGCCTTACCTCCCTCCATCGTTGTCCACCGAACCGTCAAGACCGAAGTCCCTATTAATTCGTATCGTGTGCTCACCGACTGGAGGTGCTCCCTTCTCATGCTTGAGCAGCTGTCCGTTCACCCTTGCCGGGTAACGCGTCGTCTTGAACACCGCGCCGCTTGGCCTTACGACCTCCTGGAACATATCCAGCACCTTGATGCCTTCATGCTGAAGAGACTGCTCCCAATCGAACACCTCAGCGCACCAATAGTCGGCCGGCTCCAGAAGATCGAGCCACTCCTTTGTCGGCCTCGTCTTCAGGTGACGATTCAATATTCCCTTAATGGTGTCCCGCTCATCGAACCAAGCCGACTGCTCCGTATAGACAAGCAGCTCCTCGCACTGCAGAAGACCGCCCAATGCCAGAATGGAGCCCATGGCCAGCGCGATATAGCCATCCTTTGTTTCATAGATGCCATATGGCGCGCCAAGGTAAGCATGCGCATTCCGGAACCTGCTTCGCTTGGGCAGCTCTCTCGGCTCTTTGTTCATATAAGCGCTCAGCACTTCAAATTGGAAGTCCAGAGCCGCCTCCATCAGGCTGATCTCCACTAGTCCGCCCTGACCGGTCTTCTCTCGCTTGTACAGCAAGCCCAGCAAGGCCTGAACAAATACGGAGCTGGTATGCAGATCAATCGTTGCCAGACCGAAGGGAACAGGCGGCTGCTCGCCGTCGCCGTTCAGCCAGGCTAAGCCGGACATGGATTGGACCAGCAAATCCTGACCCGGCTTGTTCTTCCAGGGGCCTTCCACGCCATAGCCAGTAATGCTGCCGTATATCATGCCAGGATTCAGCGCCTTGACGGATTCATAATCAAGACCGAGCTTCTCCATAGCGCCGGGGCGAAAATTTTCTATGATGACATCCGCCTGCTGAATCAATCGCTTTACTTTTGCGAGATCAGAGGGGTCCTTCAGGTTGGCAGCGTAGCTTTCCTTGTTCCGATTCATAGACTGGAATACGGTGCTCTCTCCATCTACCCTTAGATTCGACAATGTCAGCTGGCGGCTTCCATCACCTGCATTCGGCCTTTCGATCTTTATGACTCGCGCCCCCAAATCGGCTAATCGAAGCGCGGACACAGGACCTGCCAGATATTGGCTGAAATCCAGTACAACAATATCCTCCAGCAGCTTCATTCTGCTCACATCCCCGTTTCCTGATGCTCTCGTCTAACCTGCATATGCATTTCGTTTAAGGTTTGAATAACCGTTCTCCGCTCCGGCGCCTGATTCATCAGGCGGTACCGAATCAGATTGCCAGCCTGCTCCTGGAAGCTGATATAGCCATGGAAACGCGGTCTCATGGAGCCATGTGTCAATGTGTCCAGCGTGTTCTTGAAGAAGCCGCCGGAGAGACGATTCACCTCGGGGTCCAGCCAAGCCTCCCGATGGCCCGGCTGACCGTCATTCAGGAAAAACGAGGTGCGCTGGAACTCTGGTGAAGCGACCATAACGGCAAACCGAGCAGCGATGTCAGCATGCCGGCATTGCGACGAAATCGCAAGCCCTACACCGCCAATCATGCTGCCGCTTGGCACGCCGCTGTCGGACGGAATGTTGCCGAAGCTAGCCAGGTACGGCCGAAAGCCGACTCTCGCATAATTGGAATACCCGTAGATAAGCGGAATGTACGCTATTTCATTGCTGGCACCCATAAGATTCAGCATATGGATGGGATCCTGATGCACCGATTCCGAATGTACATACGGCATCAGGCTTTCCATAAGCGCAAGCGCCTGCTCGCCTACCTCCATAGGAAGATCAAGTTCTTCACTCCAATAGGCCCGGTTCGCCAGCTGCGCGCATAACGTGAAGAAGGTTGAATACGCATGCACTGGCACAAGCGGGAGGCCGATTGACTGCCCTTTGGGCAGCTTCTTGGCGATGGCGAGCACGTCGCTCCAGCTTCGGGCAGGCGATAGACCAGCCTGATCCAGCAAATCCTGTCTGTAGGCGCTGACTTGAGCCGCCGCATCCACAGGCAGCGCCCACTGCTTGCCTTCATACGTATAGCTGGCGTAGCTTAATCCTGTCGAATGAAGCTCCTGATCCTTCAGAAAAGCCTCCTCCACCCGATCATTCAAGGGCAGCAGCAGTCCCTTCGCAACCGCTGTTCCTATATGGGGGTGATCAATCATAATGAGATCGTAGGCATCTGCAAGCAGCTCCAGCGGGTACAGCTCGAAATCAGACAGGGAACGCGCGTCCCATTCAATCTCGACGTTAGGCTCCAGCCTGCGGAACGCCTCTGAGGCCGCTGCCAATGGGTTCAAGCCACGCTCATGAGACCATGTCATTCCTTTTAATTTCAACTTCATCACCATCTCTTCAACGTGTAATGTTCCATTCCGATTCAACAACGGCGTTATGCTCTCCAATACGCGGCGCTCCTCTAGAGGACTGCAGCCGATGGCCGTTCAGCCTGATGGGACAGGAGATTGCCGTCATGCGGGCCCCGTTGCTTCGATAGATGTCCTGCGTCATACACAGCTCGCTGAACGCTTCCTCCTGCAGAAGCTGCTTCCAGTCCAGCAGCTCCTCGCAAGGGATGCCGGCCTTTTGCAGTTCTTCGCTCCAATAATGAGCAGGACGTGTTGTCAGCAGCTCCTCCATGCGGGCAGCCTCAGCTTCGCCGAGGGCATCCAAGGTGATGTGTGGGGCAAGCGCCTGGGCCAATGTGTGCAGAGGCATATCGCCTAGCGCAATATAGCCCCCAGCTGTTGGATACAGCCCCTTCAGCCAGCGAATGGACGCCGATCCTTCTGCTCCTTCGGCAGGTAAGCTGGAGCCTTGATCCGGCATCCATTTCTCCTCCCAGATCTCCTGCATGACATCCAAGATGGATGCCAGCATATTGACCTCTACAAGTGCGCCGTCGCCCTGGATGGAGCGCCGCACAAGAGCCGCCAGCATGCCTTGCACAAGGTGGGCTCCGGTTATCATATCTGCAATAGCAAGACCAAATGGGATAGGCCCCCGTCTGGACTTATCTCGGTGCAGCCAGGGCAGACCCGTGAGCGCCTGGATTAGCAGATCCTGACCAGGTCTGTCACGGAGTGGACTGTTCCCTCCATAACCGCTAATAGAGCCGTAGATGAGACGCGGATTAATGGCTTTCACCTCTTCATAGCCGAAACCAAGCTTCTCGATGACACCCGGCCGAAAATTCTGAACCATCATATCCGCATGGCTCAGCAGCTTCCGCACCTTGCAGCGATCTGTCTCGGACTTCAAGTCGACAGCATAGCTTTCCTTATTCCGATTGATGGAGTGAAACAGCGTGCTGTCCCCATCCAGCTCCAAATTCGAAATATACAGCCTTCTGCACAAATCCCCGCCGTCCAGCCGCTCAATCTTTATGACTCGCGCGCCCAAATCCGCTAATCGCAAGCCTGCATAAGGACCAGACAGGAATTGACTGAAGTCAAGCACAAGCAAGCCCTCCAGCGGTCTCGGCATCATGATGGATCACTCTCGCTTCAACTTAATATGCAGCCGCTGCGGCTATAGCAGCTGAAATTCCGCCTCAAGCCTGGCGTTGTCCATGCCCGCCCGCCCAACTCCACGGCGACTTCCCATATAGCTGTTGTCGAACCGAATGGGACAATAAGGCGTAAGGAATAAGCCCAGCTCCTCCGTTTGAACCTGCTGTATATTGCGCAAGGCTAGGAAGCCTTCGTGCTGAAGCAGCTCGTCAACCGTCTGAACCACGGCGCACCAGTAGCCGCCCGCTTCCAGGTCCTCCGCCCAGTCCGCAGCCGCTTTGGTTCTGAGATGATCGGCGAGCAGCCCTTTAATTTCATCCCGCCTCAAGAACCAGCTGGCAGGATCCTCATAGCGGGCCAAAGCTTCGCATTGCAGCAGCGCGCCCAGCTCCAGCACAGAGCCCATAGCCAGAGCCAAATACCCATTAGCCGTCTCATAGATTCCATATGGAGCCGCCAGATAAGCATGGGCATTATTTAACGAGCTTCGCTGCGGCAGCTGTCCTCCATCATGAAGATGAGTCGTCAGCACCTCGAATTGATAATCAATCGCCGCCTCCAGCAGACTAACCTCAACAAGCATCCCCTCACCCAACTTGGAACGGTGCACAAGAGCAGCCAGAATGCCTTGCACGAGATTGGCGCTTGCGAACATCTCCACCGTGGACAGCGGGAATGGGATTGGGGGATCATCCGCATTCCCATTCAGCCAAGGCATGCCCGTGAGTGACTGGACGAACAAGTCGTCATAGGGCTTCGCACTCCAGGCTCCTTCCCGGCCATAACCCGTTATGCTGGCATGGATCAGCTTGGCATTCAGCGCTTGCGTTGTCTCATAAGGGAGCAGCGTTGTCTGCAACCCGCTAGCAGGCGGACCTTCGATGAGAACATCAGCTTCCGCAATCAGCTTGCTAAGCTTCCCATGCTCCCCTTCAGTGGCTGCGCAGACCTGTAATCTCTCCTTGTTGCGGTACAAGCTGACAAGCGGAAGCGGCTCATCCTCCGTCCCCTCGATTCGGATGACACGCGCCCCAAGATCAGCCAGTCTTAACCCCGCGAAGGGACCGGCAAGCTGCGTGCTGTATTCCACAACGAGCAAACCCTCTAATGGAAGCAAGCCCTCCCCTCCTGAACCGTTACAATCTTCCCAAGAAACATCCGCTTGCCGATACTACTCCAGCTCCCAGAGCTCAGGGTTGTAGCGGTAATAGCTGTGGCCATATTCATCGCGCAGCTTGTTGCTTTCGTCCAGATGCTCGATACATATGCGCTTCGCCTCGGCCTGATCGCCAATAAGCAGCTTGTATGCATTGCTGGCCAGCACGCTGCCGCCTTGCTTCAACGTCAGTGCAACCGAGAACTCGCCTGCCGCGTCAGCATCCACCTTCCATACGATGTCGCTGAATTTGGAGGAGCTGTTGGAAGCCACCTGCGCCTCTACCGTGCCGCTTTGTACAACCTCGCCTTTATGATTGCTCAGCGTCCATTCCAGCTCGGTGTCCCCGTAGGCCTCATGGTAGTCATTCACAATCCACAGCTCGCCTTGGAACGTCTCGCCCGGGTTCCATCTTCTCTTCGCGAATGCCAAGCTTGGCAGAAGCGGCTGATAGCTCCTCTTGACATAGTCGAAGCTGATTTTTTTCTGACCATAATAATCGACTAGCCCCCACTTGATGTCAGGCCAGTGCGTAATGAAGTGACAGAGTGACACACCACTCATACGCGGCTTCCGTCTGCGGTACAATTCAAGGGCAAACTGCAGAATCGTGCCGTGGGCGATTTGAGTCGATTCCACGAATTGCTCCAGCGAATCCATTCTCTTATCGCCGAATACCTCTATGTTCAGTCCTTGGAGAATGTGGATATCGGCCCAGTGGTAGCCCCAGCTTGGTCCAATCGGCCAAAGCTCGTTCTCCGGAATGAACTTCCTCAGGCTTTCGATAGATGGCGCCGACGCCGCCGTCAATTCCGGAATGATGGAGCAATCCAGAGCCGGGTAATATTCCTCCATGAAGCTCCGGCCGCCGCCGTAATAATGTTCATTGGCGTGCTGGGACTCCTTGGGCTTGAAGCCCATGCTCTGGCCGAACTCATTGCTAAGCGGCGATGCCAGCCCGTAAGGAACGGAGGTGTATGCCCCAATGGCAACGCCAATCGCTTCCATGAGCTCCTTGTTGCCGCTCTCAATATGTGCATCTGTAAAAAACACTTCTTCTCCGCCCATCCAATAAATATTGGAGGGGTGATTGCGGCGAAGCTTCACAATTTCAATACATTCCTTCGCAACCGAATCTACAAATGCAGGCTCATTGGAGAAGGCTTGTGTTGAGAACGTGAAGTTCGTCCACACCGTAATGCCCAGCTCATCGCACAGCTTATAGAAGGTCGGAATTTCCGGCGGATGCCAGCCGAAGATCCGCAGATTGTTGATATTGCTCTCCTTCACCAGACGAAGCAGATGTTCATATTTCTTCGTGCTGTTCCGTCCATACAGGAAGGACGGCTGGCCGCCCCAGCATGCCGAGCGCAGGAATTGGCGCTTGCCGTTAATAACGAAGGTCCACGGATATTCCGACTCCGCTTCGGTGAACCCTGGATTCTTCTCCATCTGAATCGTACGGATGCCTATCCTGTCCTCAACACGATCCTGCTCCGAACCGTTCTTCCGGACTGTAATTGCCATATCGTACAAATTCGGAGTGCCCATATCCCAAGGCCACCACAGCTTCGCGTCCGCAACGTCTACACTTGCCTTCACAGTATGGCTGCCGGCTTGAACCTCTGCCTCCACCGTACGAGTGATCGTCTCGGATTCGAAATTATGGCCCTTCAACGCGATCTGGAGCTCGACGGTTGCCGACTCTGCAGCCATATTGTCGAGCTCAACCTCCACATGAACGGCAGCGCCCCCATCCTTAAGCTCGGACTCGGTGCGATAATTCACAATACGCACATCATCTGTAGCCACGAGTCGTACGGGACGCCAGATGCCGAATGGCACCAGGCCGGTGAAATAATCGCCGGAGAAGTTCACCTTCTTGCCGCCGACATTGCGGAAGTTCTTCGGCGGCGGGTCCAGCTTGACCGCCAGCTGATTGGAGCCGCCAGCCCATTCATCAAAGTTGAGGTACTGGCTGACCTCGAAGGAGAAAGGAGAGAACATGCCCTCATGACTGCCCAGCAATTGGCCGTTCAGCCATACGGTGCAGCTGTAGTCAACGCCTTCAAATTCCAGATGCACCTTCTTGCCCTTCATATCCTGCGAGACGTTGAACCTGCGAATGTACCACCACTCATATTCCTGCACCCACTTGGCCTTATGCATATTGCGGCCGAAGTAAGGATCCTCCAATTCACCGGCGCGCTGCAAATCCGTGTATACATCCCCTGGCACAGAAGCATAATTCCAGCTGAAGATAACACCTTGCCGCTCTGCGGGAAGGATATGGAACCCTTCCCGTTCCCCTTCACCTACTCTCATCTTCTCCATCTGCCAGAGCTTGCCGCTTAAATCCTTCACTACACGTGACATGCCATAACCTCCCATTATAGGTCCACTTTTTATTACAGAACAACAAACCGAAAATTTTAATTATTTAATTATTTTCGGAACATAGTTCCGTTTTGAGTTGATTATACAGTTGGATAGGCTAGGCGTCAATACGTTTTTACTCATCTTCCTTAAACACAGGTCTTAAGGTGAATTGGAATTCGAATTGCTTCTCCTTCAGCTGGTACTTATCCATCAGCTTGGGACCACAGGAGTGCGAGCCTACCCCGCTCATCTTGTAATCGAGCTGAACGATTGTCTCCTTCCTCTGCTGAAGCTCATACGTATGCTTGGCTGCCGTCAGATCCTGAGGCAAATAACGGGAAGCGTTCAACGAGAAGGGTTCTGTACCGTCCAGCAGCAGCCCCATGCCCAGCTCATTGGATACGACAGCCCATTCCGTGCCCCATCTGGAGCCGTTCTCCTGCGGCATAATATAAGACTCGCCCGTTTCCTCAACGCGCTGTACATATCTGCCCTTGCGTACGCTCTGACGCTTGTCCACATAGCTCTCATGCGGTCCATAACCGACATACTCCACCGTATTCATGGCTGCCGGCATTCTTAGCTGTAAACCGAAGCGAGGCAGGAAGTCTATCTCCTTCTTCACCTCTGCGCTTGCCTTCACCGTTACCGCGCCTTGGGCATCGAACAGCCACTGGGCTGACCCTCGCACAATAGGCTTACGCGTGTAGAGACCCAAGGAAAACTCAACGGTCACGACAACCTCGCCCTCGGCGCGCTGCTCCCAATCACAGCGATACACCTTCATGCCGGCATGCTCCAGACCTTCATATTGCCATCTCGCGACCAACGGTCTGTCGTTATCTAGAGGCGCTCGCCACATATTGAAGGATAGAGGCTGCTCCAGCAGCGCCACCCCGTGCCTTGTCAGCTGATCCGGCATACCCTTCCGCAAATCGAAGGAATGGCTGAAGTCAAAGCCAGTAATAATGAGCTTACGGTCCTTCTTCAGCACTTGGATGGAGGTATGAGAGGCCTTGTTTTCAAATCGCTTGGAAGCACCGCTGCCATCACTTGTCGTCAGCTCAAATTGGTGGAACATGATTTCATGCCCACGCTCCGCCCACACGTTCTCCTCCTCCAGGCAACAGGATATGGTCAAGCTAACCGTACCCAGAGAGAACAGCTTCGGTTGCAGCGGCAGCTCCACCACCTCTCCGGTGTGCGGAGCCGTTCGCAAGCCTCGAAGCTCGCCTTGCTGAAGGAGTACGCCCTCACGCTCCACCTTCCAATAGAAGACCAGATGGGAGAGGTCCACGAAGTCATACAGATTGTGAATCTGCAGCCGGCCCTTCTCCAGCTCAACGGCCTCCATCCGAACAGGCGCTATGACCTGCTTCAGCTCCAGCAGGCCAGTATGCGGCGTACGATCGGGAGCTACCAGGCCATCAATGCAGAAATTGCCGTCATGCGGCTTCTCGCCGAAGTCGCCGCCGTACGCATAATACGTGTCGCCATGCTCGGTTTTCCTCTCAATGCCGTGGTCGCACCATTCCCACACACAGCCGCCCATCAGCTTCGGCTCGGCGTAGATGACATTCCAGTAGTCCAGCAGATCGCCGGGGCCATTGCCCATGGCGTGGCTGTATTCGCACAGGAACAGCGGCTTCAGCTTCGACTCATCCTTGGCATAGGCCTCAATCTCCGGGACAGATGCATACATGCGGCTTTCCATGTCCAACGCGCTTGTATCGGGATGACCCAGGTACAGGGAGGCTGCTCCTTCATAATGAACAGGCCTTGCGCTGTCCCTCTCCCGCGTCCACTTCGCCATGGCAATATGATTAGGACCGTATCCGGACTCGTTGCCCATCGACCAGATCACCACGCAAGGGTTGTTTTTATCGCGCTCCACCATACGAACCGCCCGATCGACGAAGGCCTCTTCCCAATCAGGATTGTTGGACAGCTCATGGAAGTCCGTATAGGATTGCATGCCAAGCCCTTTGGCCATATTGTCCCAGTTATCGGCGATAGCCAGCCCATGGCACTCCAGGTCCGCTTCGTCCACCACATAGAAGCCGTATTCATTGCAGAGCTCCAGAAATCGGGGATCATTGGGATAATGAGATGCCCGAATGGTATTAATATTGTGGCGCTTCATCACCTGAAGATCCTGAATCATATGCTGCAGAGGAATGGTCTGGCCAAGGCTTGGATGGGAATCGTGACGATTGACGCCTTTCAGCTTCACGGGAACGCCATTGATCTGGAACACGCCCTCTTGAATCTCCACACGGCGGAAGCCAACGCTGAAGCGCAGCACCTCTTCACCCGAGGACAACAGCAGCTCATACAGCACCGGCTGCTCCGCACTCCAGAGCTGCGGGTCCAGCACCTCCATAAGAAGCTGTCCCGTTTGCCCTATTTCACCTTGCGCCGCAGCTATTTCAATACCGCTTGGATCTCGCAGAACAGCTTGTACAACGGCACCGCCGGCCATCTCCAGCTCGATATTCAGCTGAGCCTCCCGGTCGCTGTTCAGCAGCGTTGTACGCACGAACACGTCGCGAATATGCGCCTTATCCCTCGCCAGCATATAGACATCCCGGAATATGCCCGTATATCGCCACAAATCCTGATCCTCAAGGTAAGTGCCGTCACAAAATTTCAGCACCATAACCGCCATCCGGTTAACGCCAGAGACAAGGTGCTTGCTGATATTGAACTCGGCAGGCACCCGGCTTCCTTGGCTATAGCCGACGAAGCTTCCGTTCACCCATAGATAGAAGCACGCATTCACACCCTCGAACACCACATATTTGTCCTTCTCCGTCCAATCCGGCGAGAGGTTGAACTCCCGAATATACAGCCCTGCGGGATTGTCGTCCGGTACAAAGGGAGGATCACATGGAATGGTGTAGTTCAGATTGGAATAATGCATGCCGTCGTAGCCGTTATTCTGCCAGCAGGAGGGTACTAATAGGGAGGACCAGCTTCCTGCATCATAATCCGCTTCATAGAAGCTGTCGCGAACCTCCTCCACGCTGGCGTGATATTGGAATTTCCAAGCACCATTTAAGGTCTGATAATAAGGAGAGCGTCCTCTCTTGCGGGAGACAGCTCCCTCGGCATCCGCATGCGGAATATAATAAGCTCTTGGCTTCTCGCGGTTTATGTGCAGCGTACGGGGATCTTCCCAATATTTATCGATTTCCAGCAAAGGTATCACTCCTATAATAGTTAGGCTGTTCCCTTAAGGGAGACGAAGAGCACCCGTTTCCGAAGGAACCCGAGTGCTCTATGTGTTATTCAGCCGGGCAAGGCATCAATTGCTATTAGCAGCAATCCAGTCTGGATAGCTGGATCTCACCCGATTGGCGATCCATTCATTCACATCCCATAGATCTGCAACAGGCTGCTTCGTAAAGGCAAGCGTCGGCATATAGGGAACTGGTCCAAATTCCGGTGTCATCGTGCTTACAGTTTCCCCCTGCGACTGGCGGCGGCTGAACATCCGCTTCCACCAGCCCTCGAAGCGCTCCCGCTCCATGCTCCATTCCGGAGCTGCAGGATGCGGAACCTGAGGGCCCTGGGAGAAGCCGATTCTGCCATGGATATGATAGGTGTGTGCGATGGCAAGCTCAATCTCCTCCTCCATGTCATGAAGAAGAGATTCACATACATTCGTCCAATGGCTGAAGTCCGCCGTAATACGCAATTCCGGGAACTTATGCAGCAGTCTTGCCGTTGTCCACGGCGAGAACATGGCACGATGCCTATGTGTCTCGTGTGCAACGGTTATACCGTTGTCCGCCTCTATTCGGAGCGCCGCCTCGAAGAAGCGATCCTGCTCATCATGACTCATACGATCCCGGGCGCTGTGCGACACAATGAGCCGGGGCTCGAAGCCGGCCGCTCTCTCCACCTGCTCCTTGAAAGATTCAATATGATCCTCACCGCCAGTGAAAATCTGGGCGATATAGGCAAGCGAATAGGTCTGAAGCGCTTCACGGAATGCCGCCTCCTGCTCGGGCAGAGGCATTGGCGCTTCAATGCCGGTATACCCCGCATCTGCTGCTCGCTTGAATTGCTCGCTATAAGTGCCTTCCATCCCCCAGAGCGCTTTGTATAGATGTAGTTTCATGGATTTCCCCTTTTCTCAGCGCTGCATTCGCAGCTTGTATTGATCAGGCTCGAGGGAACTCGCTTCCGTTATAGAATCATATATCGTAACCATGCGGCCGTGGTATTGGTCTGCCAGCCCCTCCGCCAGCTTGTAAGCGCAAGCAGGAGCCTCCTGGGGATTCGCTGCGCCGCTGCGGATCCATTCTTCCATATCCGGAAAATATCGTTTTCCTTCCGGCGTTGCTCGAAGAGCTCTAGTCATCTCTGAATCATTAAGTCCTGGATTCAATGCGAACACCTTGATAGGGGCTCCAGTCTCATCCAACTCCTCAGCCAAATTCTCGGTAAATCTGGCGACCGCCGTCTTGGCCGTTCCATAGGCGTTGCTGTGCTTCATCGCATGAGTGGTTCCGCCGCCGATTAAGTTGATGATCCGGCCGAAGCCCTGTCTGAGCATCATAGGGACAATAGCATGAACGCCATAGAAGGTTCCTAGAAGATTAATGTCAACATCGTCCGCCCAGGTGACTGGGTCAGCCTCCCACGTAGGACCTATCGCACGATTGACACCTGCGTTATTAATCCAGACATGTATCGTCCCAAGCTCAGACTCCAGATGGCTAACAAGCTCCTTCATCTCCTCATATCTGCGAACATCCACCTGGAAAACCCTCCCGGGAGCAGGAAAGCCATCTAGCTCCTCCTGAAGGGCAGTGATTCGCTCCGTATCCCTGCCCGTGCCAATTACCTTATACCCTTTATCAGCAAAATAAAGCGCCATGTTGCGGCCTATGCCGCTAGTAGCTCCCGTAATGACAACGGTCCTAAGCTCACGCATCATTCGTCCCCTACTTTCATAAGACAGCTATCTGCCCATCCATCCGCCGTCCACCGTAACAATCGTGCCGGTTACATAATCGGATGCGGAGGAAGCCAGATAGATAACAGCTCCGTTCAGGTCCTCCGGTCTTCCCCAGCGAGCAGCAGGTATCCGGCCCAGTATGGCCTCATAACGGACAGGGTCCCCTCTCAGCTGCTCCGTATTATCCGTCTCGATGTAGCCGGGAGCAATCGCATTCACCTGAACGCCGCGCGAGGACCATTCATTCGCCAGCGCCTTGGTCAGCTGTCCAATGCCGCCTTTGCTCGCCGCATAACCAGGCACGTTAATGCCGCCCTGATACGTAAGCAGTGACGCGGTAAAAATAATTTTGCCCGCTCCACGCTCCAGCATGCCTTGTCCGATCTCCCTCGCCAATATGAATTGGGAGTTCAGATTCACTTCCATGACATGATCCCAATAATCATCGGGATGCTCCGCCGCCGGCTTGCGCATGATGGTGCCGGCATTGTTCACCATGATATCAATATCAGCATGCTCTTCCTTCAGCTTGGTGATGAACGCGTACAACGCGCTGCGGTCGCTGAAGTCGCAAGCATAACCGGTGAAGCTTCGCCCTGCCTGGCGCACCTCCTGCTCTACCTCGCTCCCTGGCTCCAGCGTTGCGCTTACGCCGACAATATCCGCACCAGCCTGCGCCAGCGCAATCGCCATAGATTTGCCGATGCCCCGCTTGCAGCCCGTCACCAATGCTTTTTTGCCCCGCAGTGAAAATAAATCCAAGATATTCATCCCGCTACCTCCCGCTTAATTGCACTGAATAAGAACCTTCATCACGCCGCTGCCGGATTCCATCTGCTCGAAGCCCGCTTGTATCTGCTCGATGGGATAGACCTCGCTGATCAGACGATCAAGCCCAAGCTCGCCGCTTGCTGCAAGCTGGATCGCTTGCTCGAAGTCCTCATGCTCATACACGCGCGCGCCAAACAACTGAAGCTCTCTCCAGAAGAAGCGATGCAGATCTACCGGGACAGGCTTGCTGAATATGCCAACAATGACAATACGTCCTCTAACCTTCGGCAGCTTGGTCATGACCTCAGCGCCAGCCAGGGAGGAGGTCACCTCGAACACGACATCGGCGCCTTTGCCGCCAGTTGCTTCCTGCACATACTCCGCCAAATCCCGCTCCTTGGAGTTGCATGTTTCGAAGCCAAGCTCCTCCAGCAGCTGGAGACGATAGGGATTAATCTCCGCCACAACAACCCTTGCTCCAGCAGCACGGGCAACAAGCGCTATCAACGTACCGATGGGTCCTCCGCCGATTACAACGGCATATTCGCCCGGCGCTACTTGACCCAGTCGAACGTCATGACAAGCTACGGCCAGCGGCTCAATCATCGCACCATGCTGCAGGCTGAGCTCATCTGGCAGCCTATGCAGCGTGCTCGCAGGAACGGTCCAATAGGCTTGGAACGCGCCGTCCGTCTCAATGCCCATGAACTGCAAGCGATGGCAGATATGGCTGCAGCCATCCTGACATGCCGGACATTCCCCGCATGGTCCCAGCGGCTTCACCGTAACCTTATCGCCCGGCTTATAATCCGCAACCTCGCCGCCAACACGTTCGATGACGCCCGACATCTCGTGCCCCATCACTTGAGGCAGCTTCACACGATGGTCCATATGGCCGTGATAAATATGCAGGTCCGTTCCGCATATGCCTGCATAAGCGACCTTGATCTCTACCTCGGCAGGCCCTGGCTCTCTGCGAGTGCCTGTGCCTACAACAATGGTTTTGTTCCCCTCATAGAATGCCGCTTTCATGCTATCCACTCCCTGTTAGATGATTAGAAAAATTGCTTATAAGGCTGAAGTAGCTCCCACCGGAACTCTACACCTGTGCCTGGCACATCCGGCGCGACGGCTCTTCCATCCTGAATCACAAGTGGCCGCTTCGTATATTGATCGATCGGGAAGCTGTGCACCTCCAGATACGACGCATTCGGCATCGCCGACATCAAGCTGACGTGCAGTTCCTGCATGCCATGTGTACACACAGGCAGATTATAAGCGTAAGCAAGATTCGCAATCTTCAGCCAGCCCGTTACGCCGCCAATATTGGACGCGTCCGGCTGCGGGAAATCAATCTTGCCGCGAGTAATCATATTCACGAATTCATAGACGGTATGGAAGTTCTCGCCTGCCGCGATAGGCAAGCCGCCTTCTGCGCCAATCCGGCGGTAGCCGTCATAATCGTCTGGAATGGTCGGCTCCTCCAGCCAGAAGATATCATGTGAGGCTAGCAGCTTTGCTGCCTTGATGGAGGTCTCGACCGACCATTTCATATTGGCATCCACCATAAAGGTGCGGTCCGGTCCAATCAGCTCTCTAACGGCTGCTACACGCTCGATGTCCTCTGCCAGACGCTCTTGTCCCAGCTTGATCTTCACGGCCTGGAAGCCTTTATCCATATACCCTTGAATATTAGCTAACAGCTTCTCCTTGGTGAAATTGAGATCAATCGCTCCGGCGTAAGCCTTCGTTGAAGAGGCATGGCCGCCAAGCAGCTTCCACAGCGGCTCGTCACAGCTCTTCCCGCGCAGATCCCACAGGGCGATATCAATGGCCGAGATGGCGAACGACGCAATGCCGCCGCGCCCGACATAATGAATCTTCCAATTCATCTCTTCCCAATGCTTCTCGATGCAACTGGCGTCCTTGCCCAGCAGGAACGGCTTCAGATCATGCTCGATCATCTGACAGACCGCTCTTCCGCCTACGCCGCCCGTGTAGGTATAGCCGACACCTTCACTGCCGTTCTCCAGGCCAATCGTGACGGTAATTAATTCGAAATGCGAATGAATGCCGTGCCGTGCATCTCCCAATTGCTCCGCGAGCGGCACAAGAAAATAATCGGTTTGAATATGAGTAATTCGTTTTCCATTTGCCATTATGTTCACCCTCTATTATCAGTGATCGGAACCCAACCGTTCCAATTAATGAAATGTTATTACACTTAAGTAGATTCGTCAATACAAAATCGGAACAATATATCAATTTATAATTGAGATTGACTCGTATCAAAACATTATTTAAAATAACGGAATAGAGATGAAATGAAAGAAGGTGCTTCCTTTGAGCATGGAAATGAACAAAACGAATTCCACATTAGAGCGCGCACTGTTCCTGCTTGAGCAGCTCGCCTTGAACAAGGGCGGGACCGGGATTGGCGAATTGTCGGAAGCGACTCAGCTGCCCAAGAGCACAACACACCGCATTTTGGAAACATTGATGAAGGCGGGCTTTGTGATGCAGGAGCCCTCAACGGAGAAATATTTTGTAGGATTGAAGGCCATTGAGATTGGGATGGCGGGCCTCCATAACATCGATCTGGTGGAAGCCGCCATTCCCCATCTGCAGGATCTGGCAGCGCAGACTGGCCAAACGGCCTTCCTCGCGGTTTATAATGAAGGGGAAGTTATCTACATCTATAAGGTGGACGGGAGCGCTTCCGTTATCATGAATGCGATTCTCGGCTCCAGAAACCCTGTACACTGCACCGGTCTGGGTAAAGCCATCATGGCTTACTTCTCGCTTGAAGCTGTCGACAAGATCGTGAGCGAGAAGGGGCTGCAGCAATATACGCCAACAACGATTACGGACCACCAGCAGTTCCTGCAGGAGCTGAGCAAGATTAGACAGACAGGCATCGCCGTCAATCGCGAGGAATACGATGATGGCTTAAGCTCCATCGCCGGCCCTGTCTTCAATTACACCGGCAAGGTCATCGCAGCCATCAGCGTAGCGGGACCGACCGCTCGCATCTTCGATAAGCAGGATGAGCTGGAGGCGCATGTGAAGGAGAAATCCTCGCTCATCTCCAAGCGCTTGGGCTTCGTACCGTCCATGCGCTCCGTCTACCTCTCCTAAGCTCCATTCACATCGTCATGAAGGGACGCTGCCCGCGGGCAGCGTCCCTATGTTTCTGGTTACGAACTGCAGAACCTACATTTAATTTCAAGGATTTTGAGGAATTTCCCCATTTGGACAGCTTTTAAGTGTAGGTTTTGCAGGTAATCTCCTAGTCTGGGCATGTTTGGTCAAAAATAACTGTACGTTTCGCAGCTAACGTTCCCTCTCAACCAGTTGGCAGATCCGAATGCGTGGTTCTAGCTTCCTCAGCCCTTCCTGCTGCGTACGTCAGTACGTCACTATGGAATCGATCTCAGTTAATAGGAACGGCTAGATGAATGGCAAGAAGCCGAGCGTCCATAGCAGACAGCTCGGCTTATACCTCTTAATCTTTCTTTTGATTCGCTTTTTTGCCTAACCAGAGCACCTCAGGATTCACCTTATTGACATAGTGATGCTTGTAATCCTCCACTGTTCTGAATTTCAGAATGTGGTTCCACTTGGCATGGACGTTATGGCACAAGCCCCAGCGAATACCCTCTAGCGGGCTGCGCTCTGGATCCTCGGTCCGGAATGGACCAGCAGCCTCCGGCGGATTTTTAATAACGGCCTCGATCTCGAAGTTAATGCCGTCATGTGCATATTGAATCGTGTTCTTCTCCGGACCGTCTGTCGAGAGAAGCCCGGCCATACCGCCGCGATAGTGCCAGAGCAGCGTCTCGTGACCGCTGTTGGTCACCGGATTGTATTCCGACTTCACGTAAGGACCCTCCGGATGATCGGAGATCGCAACGCCCCACTTTGTCGTCCGTCCGCCGAAGGTCATCTCTTCGCCCTTCTGTTCTCCCTTATAATAGAGCCAGAATTGGTTATTATAATGGAAGAGAACAGGATCATGAACCTTCAGGCTGTCGAAGTCGCCCTTATGCTTCACAGTTAAGCGATTATCGTCATCGCCGAACCATTCGCCGTTCATCGCAGGACGAAGAATCGGCGCATCTACCTTGCGCCAAGGTCCCTCTGGCGACTCAGCGATTGCCATGGCAATATTTTCATATTTTCGGAGCAGGTACTGGCCTTCAATCACTTGATACACCAAATAAAACTTGCCGTCATGATGCAGAATCTCAGGGGTGAACACGCTTCGGTCATCGTAAGAGCCCTTGGGGCCCCGGCCCACAGCAAGCCCTTGCTCCGTCCAGGTCTTGGCATCCGGAGAGGTGGCATACCACACCTCGGATTGATCCCATGGGAACACCTTGGCTTCGGGGTCGCCTGTGTTGAACCCTACCGCTTCGCCAACGGACTTCGTATACCATACATAGTATAGCTCTCCCACCTTGATTACACTGCTGGGATCACGGCGATGAACGCCCTCTTCATAGCCCAGACCTTCAACCGGCTCATACGTAAACTCACAGAACCAGTCGGCATTTTTGGTATATTGTTTGCCTCGAATCGTTGCAGCGCTTTCTTTTTTCATGTTTAAACCTTCTCCCTCCTGGATGATATAAGACAACAAACCGTTTAATTAATAAATTACATTTAAATTCGGAATTCATTTCATTTTTATTGATACTTGAATTATAACCCTCTCTTGTATTTTGGTCAACAAGCTAGTTGGGAATACAGAGCAAATAGCCGGTAAACATCCAATCCCGCTTTTTAAACAGCAAAACCAACGATCTCACTATTGTGTGATCGTTGGTTAAAGCAATTCAGCCATACAGTCCTAAGGCTTAGGCTTAACCTCCAGCAGGAGAACACCCTCCGAGCCTAAGCTAAAGCTGGAGCCCATACTCTGGCCGGTCATCATATTTTTAACCGTCACACTTTGGTTGTTCGCCATCTTCAGACTAATGTTTGAGCTCGTTTTTCCTACATTTACAATCGTCATCAGGTACGTATTGTTGCCGTTAGGCACGACGCGCCAGAAAGCGCCCTTGGATGGCAGCCCGTTGTTTTCAGACAGGCTAACTGGCGGCGTTTGGTTACGAGCCTTCAGCTCGGTCGTCACCGTGGCGGACATATTCGTTACCGAATTATCCATCAGCTTAATCAGCTTGCCCGTCCCTTTGGTGAGCGTCTTGGCACGAGGCTGTTTGTACTCATTGAACTTGAGGCTGACGTCATCGATGATGACGATACCGCCATTATTGAGATATATTTGCAGCGCGTTAAATTCGGCCTCTGTCACTTCCTCTGTCTTGCGGACGACAATGACATCCCAATCCGAGTTCGGCTGTTTGAAAATAATGTTCTTCGTGGCGAAGCCTAGAGGAACTCCGCTGAAGTACATGGATTCATACATATCGAATAGATCACTCATATAGTTCGAATCGTTAATAGCAGCCGCCTCAGAGTAGAACAATCGAACCGGCTTACGCTCTCTCTGAAACTTGACAATCTCGTTCGAAAAGGCGTTCAGATCCATCATCGTCTTCGTCAGCTCCTGAGCCACTTGAGGCTGCTGGGCAACTGACGCAGCGTACGATTCTCCCAGACCTCCGGATGCATTCTGAAGCCTCTCCTCGATCGATCCGTCCGGATTGCGGCCCCAGAACCAAGTCAATCCACCGTTAAGTCCATGTACCGTCGTCTGCCAGTACGTCGAACGAACATACTCCGGCTTCATATACAGGTCCCGGTATTGAGTGGTGGAGAGCAAATGCACCTCGGAGTTAAAATGCGGCTTATTCGGACTGACGGAATCCATAAAATCATACGACATGGCCATCTCTTCCCAGTAGTACGCATACTTAGACTCCCAGCTCTCTGGACCGGCACTGTTCATATTCCGCTTGCGAATCTTCGCATCGTCTCCAATCATCTCCGTCAGCTCGGTTAATGCTTCGAAGTCAATGCCGTGATCGCGGTTACCTTCCACGAACAGATCCGGCATAAGCTTGAGCTGTGTCCTCGCCGCCGGATCGTATTTCTTAACCTCGTCATGAAGGAAGGTCAGCCATTCGGTTCCGCGATCCATATTGAAGCGCGACCAGTCGTACCAGATTGGCGTGTTCTTGTAGGACAAATCCAGCGGAATCGCCAGATTCACTAGGCTGAAGTTTGTATAGCTGGTTCCCCAAAGCGAATTCAGCTTGGCAATCGTGCCGTGCTTCGTCTCGAGCCACGTTCTGAACTTGCTCATCGTGTATGTGGATACGTTCGCAATTGCAGCCCAGTGCCCTTTGGCCGTGAACCAATGCGGCTCATTCGCAAGAATGTAGCCGAGCCTTGTATAATTCTGGCCAGCTGTTGTCGGAATCGTCCCCTTGAAAACGTCCTTCCATATCTCTCTTACTTGGGGGTGATCAATATCGTATTTGGTGAAGAAGCTCTGACCCTTCAGAATCTCAGGACCGTACTTCGTCACCGCCCATTGCGGCAACGGATCGTGCCACAGCATCGTATAGCCTGCCGTATTCGTCGGACGATTCTGCAGGTCGACCATCTTCGTCTGGCCTATCGTTCCCGCCTCGTCCAGCGCGAAGATCGGGCTGATTGCCTTAGGGTGATCCAGCTTGCCGAGATAATCATTGTACAGGGTTGGATCAGATGTTGAAATATGAAGCGGCTTAGAGAAATAATCGTACAGGAAGACAGGCTTCCCATTGGACATGAACTGATCGTTCTGAACCGTAATGTTGGACCAATTCACCTTCGGAACCGCACGTCGCGTAACGGCTCCGCTCATGACTTGCGTCAGCTCGGCCTTTGCCTTATCCAACATCTTAATCACTTCATTCCGCTCGAAGTCGGGCAGATTGTTCGCCAGCTGTTGCGCATTGCCCTGGAACATGCTGACTCTCTCGAATTGCACCTTGTTTTTGGCTACATTCGCCGCATCCCAGTCTGCATACTTGAGGAATTCGCGAGCCATCCAGGCCGCACTTTCCTCTCTTGTGGTGTCATGCCCGCTTCTTTTCGCTTGCGTAATCAACGCATTCAGCTCACTTAGCTTTCTTGTCGCTTCCTGCTTCGGAGTCTCCGCACCAGATACAATCGTAGAGCCGTCTGCCGCTGCCAAGCTCAGCGCTAGTGCGATACATAGGACCAAGCTGCCCAGCCTCTGTTTCATTCCCATAAATACACCTCCAATTTAATATGAAATGCTTGTAGTCATTGAATTGTGAACGCTTACATTTCATCGCGGTAACCAAACATTGCTGCCCTCTTCGCCCAAACATGTGTTAGCGCTTACAGATGTCGGGTAAAAAACTCATGGCCACACTAAATACATGAAGGTGACAAATTAGGATCACTCATCGATAACTAGCAGCCACTGCATATTCTAACCCTCCTTTTTTAAATTTAAAATTGTATTTTATATAAGATAAACATATCCATTTTCACTCCATAAGTCAACAAAAAAAGTGTTCAATCCGAGCGCGGCGGTCCTCAGAGGCTTCAGGCTGAGTTTGCTTCATTGTCCTTCGTATTTGCATCGGAGGCTACCATGCAAGATCAGAGAAACAGCTGTTACGCTTCATCATAGAAAAAAACACCCGCATTCCGCCGTAAGTGACAAAATACGAGTGTTGTTATAGAATCGTTGACGACAAATTGCGCCATGTGTTTACATTTCTTTCTTATAAATAATCGGATTCAGCTTGCTTGCCGCAAGATCGCCAGGCGCCAGGCCAGGCAGCCATTTCTGCAGATCTGTCTTGCGAGCGTTCGTGTCGGGCTCAATAACCTTCGCGTCATCCGCGTAATAGATAACGGTCATGACCTCGCGCATCGTGTTTGTCGGATTGCCCGGCGCGCTATGCAGCGTCCACCCATAATGCCAGGTTGCGTCGCCCGCTTCCAGCGCGCCGTAGTTTTCAACCTCAAGGCCCTTGGCCTCAATATATTGGCTCAGCGTTTTCTGGGATTCGTCGGAGATTGCCAGCTTGCTAATATAGCCATACTTGTGGGAGCCGTTCGCAAAGTTCATCGAGCCTACTTCCTCCGAAACAGGAACAAGCGGCATCCACATCGTGATGAAGTTGTCCGTATCTACAGGCCAGTAGATTTGGTCCTGATGCCATGGCGTAATTCCGCCGCCCGGCTCCTTGAACAGCGCTTGATCGTGGTAGATGCGAACGCCGTCTACTCCCAGCAGCTCAGCAGCGATTTTGGCGAATCGACGCGCAAATACGAAGCGTTGGATTTCCGCCGATTTCTCCCAAATGTTCGAAACCTGGATGAAGGCTTTGCCGTACGTGTCCCGCTCTTCAATCGGCTTATTATGATAATTCAGCTCTTTCACTTTCTCGCCGATGATGGAACGGTATACACCCACCTCTTCGCTGGACGCGACTTGATTCAGCTTAATATGCCCCTTTTCCTGGAACTCTTGAATTTGCTCCTTGGTGAGCTCATAATCGCTTGTTAGTTCTGGCAGCTTATTCAAATCCGACATTCCAATCACTCCTCATATTGTTGTTCGACTCTTGATATCCCTTATGTTATCATGGGTATACTTGTTTGTATTTGAACGATTGAGGTCAATAGTTGGACTTTACCGACTTATGAAACAGGGAGGAATTCAACGTGCAAGCAACAATGGAGAGCAGACGATTGAACCCGGTTGTCCATTGGGCGCAGCAGCATCGGCAGGCCAAGGAACGGGTAATTGAGCGGCGCATTCGAGATTTCGAAATTCTGCTGCTGGAGCATGGCGAGGTGGAGGTTCAGATTGAATCGGAGGCGCCCTTCCGCGTTCAGCCTGGCCAATTTTTCCTGCTGCCCGCGAAGCTTAAGCATCGTGTTGAGGTGCTGTCGGAGCCAGACGCGCTGTTCCTGGGCGTTCACTTTGACTTCTACAATGAGCTCCTTATCGCGAAGGACGAAGACATTATTGTCTCTCTCGACCATCACGAGGGCGGTGATCACTTTGGCAGCATGCCTCAGACGCCGGAATTTCTGGAATGGATGAACGCCGGCAGCCTGCATGCGACCTCTGAGGTGTACAGCCTGCTGGAAGCCGTTATTCATGAATTCACCCATCGACCGGCAGGCTATATGATGTGCTGTCAGGGCCTGCTGCTGCAGCTGTTCGCTCATTTGTCGAGAGCTATTCATCAGCGTCAACGGGCAGGCGCCAGCGCCGGTATGCAGCTGGCGATTGCTGAACTGGCGGCTGCTATTGAGCAGAACGTTGGAGAGCTCTGGTCCAATGAAAGAATGGCGGACATGCTGAATATTAATGTGGATTATATGGGTCGTCTGTTCAAAAAAATCATGGGCACCAGCCCTAACAAATTTGTCCAGGGGATCCGTCACGCCCAGGCGAAGCGACTGCTCCGCGACACCAACGACACGATCGAATGGATCGGCCATACCATTGGCTACACGGATGTTCATTATTTCGTTCGAATTTTCCACAAATGGGAGGGCATGCCGCCAGGCGAATATCGCAAGTTTTGCAGGCTCCTGTAGCGTAAATATCTAGTGATTACATTTGTTATTGCACAAATGTTTTGTCCTTTCATCCACCTCGAACCTCTGAATATAATGCCACGGGCTGTTAATTTCATGACTGAGTCCCCAGCGCAGCCCTTCCAGTGGATGAATATCAGAATGCTCCGTACGGAACGGGCCTCCCGCTTCCGGAGGGTGCTCAATAAAGGCTTGAATTTCGAACTGCAGCCCGTCCTGAGCGAATTGAATTGTGTTGCGTTCCGGTCCATCTGTCGTCAGCAAGGCCGCCATGCCCCCCTTGTATGGCCAGAGCAACGTCTCATGCCCGCTGTTCGTTATCGGATTGTACACCGATTTGGTATAAGGTCCCTCCGGTCGGTCAGCTACAGCGACTCCCCATTTGGTTTCCCTGCCCGCGCAGGTGAGCTGCTCACCCATAGGATAACCTTTATAATAAAGCCAGAATTGATCCTTATAGAAGAAGAGACATGGATCATTGGTCTTATGGCTGTCGAAGTCGCCTCTATGCTTGACTAGGTGGCGGTTGTCCACCTCTCCGAACCACTCCCCATTGCTTGCAGGCGACAGGATCGGCTCATCAGCCTTCATCCATGGACCGTCAGGAGAGCTCGATTGAGCAAATCCGATATACTCCTTGGAACGTCTCAAATAGGGATGCTTCACGACCTGATAGACAAGGTAATACTTGCCGTTATGAGCCAGCACCTCAGGTGTAAATACGCTTCGATCATCATAAGCGCCGGGCTCTCCTCGACCTACTGCGAGACCCTGTTCATGCCAGTTCACCCCGTCGTTGGATGTTGCATACCAGATCTCGGACCAATCCCATGGCCATACCTTGGCATCCAAATCGCCAGTATCATAGCCGACGCTTGAACCCGAGGATTTGGTATACCAGACATAATAGACCTCTCCGATCTTGATTACACTACTGGGATCGCGCCGGTGAATGCCTTCCTCATAGCCCAGCCCCGTTACAGAAGCATATTTGAACTGGCAATACCAGGTGCTGTCCTTCCCATACTCGCGTTCTCTTGCTCTGCGCATAGCCAAGCTTTCTTGTCTCATGTGCTTAACACTCCTTGTCTGCTTAATGAATTTTTATTCGTACACGCGAATCTCGAACAATTCCGCACAGGCGGAGCCGTTTGTAGACTCCATTATAATTCGCATACGTTTTGCAGCCATGCCGGCCTGCAAGCGGTGAACCCTCTTGCGCTTGCGATTACCCTTTTCCATATGCACAAGCTTCCAAGCTCCGTCAGCCCCCAGCAGTTCAATACGATAGTCCTTCACAAGCTCCGGAATCACGTCAAACGGAGTACGATGATGATGCAGATTAATTAAGTCCTCGTTGACATCATCATTCCAGGTCAGGTGCACTTCTCCCACTTCTACGGCGCTCTCCCAGCTAAGCTCCAGCCAAGCCTCCCGTCCCTCCAGCGGCTCCGAACGCCATAGATTGGGACCGCCATAAGGCCTTACCAGCCCATTCAACACCTTAGATGCTGAGTACGCATCGGTTGCCGTGTGCATACGGAAGCAGAATGGATGGCGATCCAGCTTCTCCGTTCTCCATTGCAGCACGGGCTGATCCGGCTGATCCTCAAGCCTAGGATCAACAATGGGCTGATTGCCCTTGCGGAACCCAAGCACACCGGTGTGCGGCAGACTGGACCGATGCAGGAGCACACCCTTGGCTGCCTTGATAACAACAAACGCATTTTGAGCCGTATCAGGCTGCCACTCCAGATGGAACCGAACCCATTGATTTTTCCCAGGAGCTGTCTCAACGGTACAGGAATCAATAAGCTCTTGAGGCACATAATTTTGCGGCTTGCCGGTTGCATACAGCTCTACCGTAACCGACGCAGGGCTCTCGATATCGAGCAGCAGCTCCAGTCCGTTCAGGGAAGGCTCCACAGGAAACAAGATGCCCAAATCGGTATCGGCCGCTTCCGTCCTGTAAGCATGTTCAACTGCAAGGCGTGCTGTCGAGCTGGATGCCGATACATGAGCCACTCTCGCCAGATCGTTGCTGTCGGCGTTGCGAATGCCAAGGACAGAGGCGTCTTGACGAAGCAGGGTTTGCTGGAGCTCCTCCAGATGGTGCTGATGCACTTCCCTTGGTGAGATGCCATATTGAACAGAAAGCGCAGCGCCGGTGCCGGCAGCTTCACCAATAACGGCACAGGTGGCCATCACTCTAGTTGTTCCGAACGCAACATGCGTGGCGCTAATGTCCCGTCCCGCCATCAGCATGTTGCTTACATTGATGGAATAGAGAGAGCGGAACGGAATATGATAGTTGCCGTCTGCATGCAGATGCTTGGAGCCGCTCTCTTGCGAATACACGCCTTGCGGCGGATGCAGATCAATCGACCAGCCTCCATAGGCCACCCGATCCTCGAACGGCTCCTGCGCCAAAATATCGTTTTGATTCAATATATAATCACCAACAAACCGCCGATATTCCCGTTTGCCAGGAACTGCGCCGACCCACTCCAGCGTCATGCTTTCGGCGTCGAAGCTTCCTGAGTTTTTGATATAATCCCAGATACCATAAATAACAGCCCACAGCTCATCGCGAATACGTTCATTGTCATGAACCGTATCCAATTCGCCGCCCCATTCAATCCACCAGTAAGCGCATCCATTATCGCCGCTGCGGATGACTCGGCGGATGGGAATAGAGGTCTCCGTGATATCGATCGCAAAGCTGGGCTTCACGTATTTGACAGGCTTGCCGACATCCTTTGTGTAGAATAGAAGCGTGCTGCCCAGTGTAATATCATCCGGAGTGTCCGGTGCCCAGTCTTCATTAAATTCAGCTCGCGCTTCACGGCCCAGCCTATACTTGGCCCCAGCCAGAAAACCGACCAGACCGTCTCCCGTACAATCCACATACGTCTTGCTTTCGAAGCGGATTCGCCTCTCCGAGCCCATCATCCAGCCCGTAACGGAGCGGATAACACGGTTATCGGCATCTCCGAAAGCCTCCACCTAATGGACATCCGTGTTCAGATTCAGCCCAATATTGGCTTCCCTCTTCACCGTCTCATGCACAACCATGTCCCAATAATAGGGATTGCCCTCCGGATTCATATATTGATTCTCAACAAACATCTCTCCCATAATGCCGGTCTCTCTCGCAAAGCGATGGGTCCCATGGCCGGTTGCGCCGCACACCCATACTCTGACCTCACTGCTGGAGTTACCGCCCAGGACCGGGCGATTATTGACCAGAGCAACCGTATGGCCAAGTCTTGCTGCCGCAACCGCGGCACATACACCAGCCAAGCCGCCGCCGATGACCGTAATATCTGTTTTCACCGTTTCCAATCTCACCATAATCACATCATATATACTTTTATTTCATCTTACCTTATTCACTTCTCTTAATAAATGCAGTAAATTAACAATAAATATATACTTTATTTCAAAAGGTGTGAATCTAATGTCTGAGCTTCAGAATGGTGTAATCAAGCTCTACCACTATTACTATTGGCATAAGAAACAAAGCTTTCAGTACAAAGAAGACATCTACCTCCATTGGGTCGCTTTTGCAGTGCAAGAGGGCCGCTTTCGATACGAATTAGGCAGTTTGGAAGAGGGAGAAGCCGTTGACGGTGATTGGGTGGTCTGTCCGCCTGGAACGCCTTTTCGGCGTGAAGTTTTGCAGCCGCTCAGCTTTTTTTATCTGGGCTTTGAATGGTCAACACCTCCATCCAACCTGCCGCTGGGCAAGCTGACCTTCGCCGACCAAGAACGCCTTGCCTCTGCTTATCGATACATGCAGCAGCTTTACGCTCTTCCTCCCGAACAGGCCATGTTGTGGCGCAATCGATTCATACAAGAGCTTTGGGACGGTTACGTTCTGCAGCAGTTGCTTCCAATGGCCGATTATTGGGGAGCAGGAGATTCACTTATGCTCAGCGCGCGACGCAAGCTTCAAGAGTTGGCCTTCCAGAATGTATCGATGAAAGAGCTTGCAGATGAATCAGGGCTAAGTCCCGTCCAGTTTACCCGTCGCTTCAAGGCTGCATTCGGCTGCTCAGCCTCGGAATATGTACGCCAGCTTCGCCTTGACCACGGGAAGCGACTTTTAATTGAGAGCCCCCTTACCGTGGATCATATCGCACAGGAATGCGGGTATGACAATGGCTTCTACTTCAGCCGAGTTTTTTCCCTGCATATAGGGATGAGCCCCTCGGAATACCGAAGAGCTCATCGATTATAAGATTCAGATTTTTGAATGGAACCTTGGCCGCTTTATGATTGAAGGCCTTTCCGGCTGGATGCTATAAAGAGGGGTTCCTCTCTCTTTTTCAATTGATGACCTTGACAACGCTCAGCCAACGGACATGTCGCTTGACATGTCATGCTTGCACAGGTATGACTATGCTCAATGGACCGTTTAGGAATCTGCACCAACTCATTTGTTATATCCGACATATCCACAGCTCCTGTTCGATTGGAGTTTGTTCTTATATTCCTTATCATGAATTGGATGCCTTGTTGCTGTTTGTTCGCTTCGATTAACCAGCCCTTCAGCAATTTTCCCCTTGAACCTTCAAATGAAGTGACATACTATGTAGTTATGTATGAATCGGTTAATGATGGAGGCAATCCGCACTCATGACGAACAAGAAATATAAAGCTCCAGCAGCCGAGAAGGTGCTGGATATTCTGGAGCTTATGGCCAAAGAGAACAAGCCGTTCTCGGTTACCGAGATCAGCAATACATTATCCATTACGACAAACTCTGTCTTCCGGATATTGAAGGAACTTGAGGAGAAGAAGTATATTCAGAAGAAAGAAAGCGACAGCACCTATCAGCTGACCGGCAAGCTGTATTACCTTGGCAGCTCCATTGCCAACCGCATTACGCTGAAGGAGGTCGCTGAGCCCTCCATGCACGCCCTCAGGGACGGCACGAGGGAAACGACCTTGCTGACGAAGCCGGGCTCACTTGGCAGGACGCTCGTTGTCGATCAGCTGGAGAGTCTGGAGCCAATCAAGTTCCTCTCGACTGTCGGTCTGGAGTATCCCTCCCATACCTCCGCCATGGGCAAGGCGATGCTGGCCTACAGTCCGGACCTGCTGGAGCTGTATCTGGCCCATCATGAGCTCGAACCTGCAACTCCAGGCTCTATTGCCGATCCGGTGAAGCTTAGAGAAGAAGCGGAGAAGATTCGCGCACAAGGCTACGCGCTCGACATGGAGGAATCCTGTGAGGGACTTCGGTGCATCGGCGTGCCGATCATGAATGCGGCCAGGCAGATCGAAGGAGCCATTGGCGTCTCTGGTCCCATCTTCCGTATGTCGAAGAAGACAATGGACCGCTATATCGGGCTCGCTCTGGAGCAATCCCAAGCTATCTCCGAGCAGCTGGGCTACAGGAAACCATAACATCGAATATAAGGAGGCCCGGACATCGACGTCCGGGCTTCCTTCTTTCTTCTTATCCATCTGCCGCTAAGGCGCGAGAATGGCGGCAAGCACCTGTGCTGCCTCTTCCCGTCTCGTAATCCCCAGCGGAGCAAATACGTCTTCACCGCGTCCTTGCATCCAGCCAAGCTTCAGCATATCGGCAATCGCTTCTTGCGCCCATCCTGCTGCTTCGTCCAGATCTGACGCCGTTTTGGCCTGCCCATGGGCCGGAATCCGGTCGATATAGGCCTTGGCGCGATAGAGCATAACCGCCATCTCTTGCCGTGTAATCGAAGCATGCGGCAAGAACCGATTGGCTGCTGCACCTTGAACAAGCCCTGCCTCATAAGCAGCCGCTACAGCCTCTGCATACCAATCGGATTCCGCTACGTCCAAGAATGGAGCGGAGGCGCTGGCGCTTAGCCTCAGAGCTCGCACAAGCAATGCAGCAAATTCGGCGCGTGTTACGCTTTGCTTCGGCTTAAATTCATCAGCGGTCACACCCGTTACAATCCCTCTGGCAGCCAGCATCTCAATGGCAGGCGCAGCCCAATAGGACGCAGGCACATCCTTGAAGGTTTTCTTATATTGCAGACCGGCATAAGTGCTGAAATGCTGTACCTCAGCAACCAGCATCCCGTCGCGAACTTCTCCTCCCACATACTCAAGTTGGCCGTCTTCCCTGATGAAGTACATGCCGAGCCGGGAGAGCTCCGCCCCTTCGTTCAGTTTCAAGGAAATCGTGATAGGCTCCTTGAAGCTGGACAGCTTCATCTCCTTGCCGCTCTGATCCACAACACTTAACGTGAAGTCGATCATAGACGTCGCCGCCTTGAGCTGAACCTTGCCCGCCTGCATCGCCGCAGCCACCAAGGACTGCGACTGTGGTTCAGTCAGCGTATCGAAGGCTACTGATACAACAGCTCCTTCCAGAGAGGCTTGCCCCAGGCTTGAGGTCAGCTCCTTCAATACGGAAGCAGGAATGTCAATCGCAAGCTGATCGGAGAGCAATTGCAGCTTGTTCTGACCTTGCACGCCGAATGATTGAGCTGGCAGAAGCACCTTGCTTTTGTTCGCCGGCACGTTCCATTTGATCACGCCATGATCTGCGCGTGGATTGCTTATGACTTCAGCCCTTGGGTCTTGTGTCGACAGGGGTGGAGCTGTAGTCACAGGAATAACAGGTGGAGTTGGCTGCTCGTTCTCATGCACTTGAATCTCCAATAACAGAACGCCTTCCGATGGAAGAGTGAAGGCTGTGGCCAGCTCCTTCCCTGTCATCATATCGGTAATGGTCACGGAAGATTGATCCGCCATCGCGATCTCCAGATCGGCGGTATTTTTCCCTACATTAATAATGGTCATAACATACCGATCGTCGGATGCCGGGACAACGCGCCATAATGCGCCCTTCTGAGCAAGGCCGTTGGATTCCTTCAGCTCCACTGGAAAGAGCTTGTTGGCCTCATCTAGAATGTCCAGCGCCTCGCTGGCCATTGCCGTCGGATCGCCAGGCATGGAGATCAATGTGCCATTGTCAGGCATGAGAGAAGCCGTCCGCGGCTGCTTATACTCATTGAATGCCAAGCTTTCTTCATCGATAATGACTGTACCGCCCGCAGTCAGATAATCCTGCAGTGCATCAAACTCGTCGTCTGTCACACTCGGCGTCTCTCGTACCACAATGACGTCCCAAGTGGAATGCGGCTGCTTCTTGATGATGCTTTCCGTCGCAAAGCCAATCGGAACGCCGTCAAAGTTCAACGCCTCATACAGCTCGAATTGATCATCCACATAATGCTCGTCATTAATCGCGGATGTCTCGGAGTAATAGATGCGTATCGGCTTCTCTTGCGTCTGGAATTGTACAATCTCCTCGGAGAACGCATTCAGATCCATCATGGTTTTGCTCAGCTCATTGGCAACACGCGGCTGCTGGGCAACCGTTCCCGGATAAGATTCCAGCAAGCCCTGCACCGTAGTATTCATCAGTCGGTTCTCGATGGAGCCGTCCGGATTTCGACCCCAGAACCAGGTGAAGCCAGCATCCATGCCCAATACAGTTGCGAGCCAGTAGGTGGAGCGGACATATTCAGGCTTCATGTATAGGTCTCTGTACGCTACTGTGGAGAGGAAATGCACCTCGGAATTGACATGTGCCTTCTCCGGGCTGACGGAATGCATGAAGTCATAGGACATCCCCAGCTCCTTCCAGTAGTACGCATAATGCTCCGTCCAATCCTCAGAGGAGCCGGTTGCCTTGAAGTTCACCTTCCGCGTCTTCGCATCGTCGCCGATGATCTCCGCCATCTCCGTCAAGTCCTCGAAGTTGATGCCATGCGTGCGATTGCCTTCGGCAAACAGGTCGGGCATCAGCTTCATATGCGTATTGGCATCAGGGTCATTCGCTTTCACCTGATCATGCAGGAAGGTCAGCCACTCCGTGCCTCTCTCCATATTGAAGAGGGATACATCATACCCTACCGGCGTTCCCTTGTACGATTTGTCCATTGGAATGACGCCTCTTGCTGCTGCATCGAAGCTGGCGAAGCTGGTGCTCCACAGCGCGTTCATCGCGTCAACCGATCCATGGCGATCCTGCAGCCACTCGGCGAACTGCTGAAGCGCAATATCTGATATGCCCTCCTGTCCGTTCGCCTTCTTCGCGACAGCCCAGTGACCCTTCTCCAGGAACCAATGCGGCTCATTCGCCAAGAGATAGCCAAGCTCCGTATAGGGCTTGCCGGATGTAATAGGTCCGGTCTGGCTCAGCACATCCTCCCATATCGAACGAATAGCGGGATGATTAATATCATATTTGGTGAAGGTTGTTATGCCATCACGCATCGTATCCCCATTCTGACTGACTGCCCATGCCGGAGCTGGATCATGCCATAGAATGGTGTAGCCCATGTTGCTTGTTGGGCGATTCTGCAGATCTCCGTATTTATCCGGTGCCGGCGTACCTGAATTGTCGGTCACAAAGCTTGGATTAATGGAGCGCGGCAGATCAATGCTGCCTAGATAATGATTATAGAGCGTCGCATTGTCCTTCGGAACATCCAGCGGCTTGGAGAAATAATCATGCAGGAACACAGGCTTGCCGTTGCTGTAGAAGTTGCTGCCCTGCAGCGTTATGCCATCCCAGTCTACAAGGCGAACCGGTCTTCTGGTTACCGTTCCGTCCAGTACGGCGTTTAATTCCGCAATGGCAGCCTCCAGCATAGCGATAATTTCGACTCTTTCGAATTCAGGCAGCTCCACGGCCAATTCCTCGGGAGAACGTCCTCCCGGGCTATAAGTCGGAATGACAGCGAACATTTTTTTGTTAACAGCTATGTTCTGCTCATCCCAATCCGCGTACTTGTCGAATTCACCCGCGAACCATAGCGCTCCCTTCTCCCGCTCCGCATCCAGGCTTCTGGATTCTGCCAGCGTAATCAGCTCTTCGAGCTCATTCGTTCTAACTCGAATAAGAGCCTTGAGCTCGCTCGGGGATAACGCGCCATACTTCATAACCGTCTTATCGATAATGGCTCCGCTTGCCGCGATGACATCAATGTACGCTGCCTTGCCGTCTTCCGAGGTTAATGTCACTCTCGCCTGTCCTGAGCCTGCGGCTCCTGGCGTCAGATAGACACGTCCCTCCACCAATTCCGCCGTCACAACAGCTTCGTTAGAGGAAGCCGCTTCCACAGCTATCATACCCAGCTTGGCTTCCGTATTCTGAATGCTGGCGTCAATTATTTTGCCATAGGACACGACGTTAATTTCCTTTGGAATGGAAGCGATAACGGTAAGCGTCGTTCCCTCGGCAATAACTGCATCATTGGTCAGGGCGACAACAAGCGGCTTCAGCACCTTGGCCGAGCCCTTGGACAGCTCCAATCTGTTCTTCGCATACAGCGACAGCACCGATCCGGCATCCAGCGCCAGCAGCCCTGTAGGACCAACCGTCTCTCCTTTGCCTTTCATATATAACGCGCTGCCCGGCATGAATTGTACGGCTCCAATACCCCCGGCGCCTACCGCGCCATTGCCGATAATAAAGCCTTCATCACGGAAATCCTGCAGTTGTCCCTTCACCGTTATGACACCGTGCACCGTCATCTGAGCTGTATACTTCAAACGAACGTTCGCTGGCACCGTCACATTGCTAGGGATGGTCACCGGCTTGAACACTTCGATGACCTGGTAGGTGACACCGTTCACAACCTCGTTATTAAGCGCTCTGACAACCTCCTCCCCACCGGTCTGAAAGGCTTGGATGGCTGAGAGCAGCTGCCCCGCTGTTGTGATCTCCGCAACAGAAAGCGCTCCTGGCTGCTTAGCCGCAACAAACGATGTGGTCGCAGCCTCCAGCTCCGCCCGAGCTTGGCCGTAATCCGATTCCGTAGCATCCGGATCCATACGAACGGCAGCTGCACTTTGAATGGCAGCCACAAAGCTGTCCTTAACAGCGGGTGTTACCCACTGGGTGTCGGACCCCACATCTTGCCCGTCCACGCTGGAGCTTGTGAAGTCGCGATGGGCCTCTGCGA
Organism: Paenibacillus sp. B01; assembly: GCF_009649995.1. NCBI lineage: Bacteria > Bacillati > Bacillota > Bacilli > Caryophanales > Paenibacillaceae > Paenibacillus > Paenibacillus sp. B01. The sequence continues at coordinate 3,074,168 of NZ_CP045802.1, forward strand.
TGGCCAGCGCCTCTGTCAGCTGCACCTTGTTAAGCCCCGCCGGGAAATAGGCGACTCCCTCTCCGATATTGGCAATGGAGAAGTTGAAGGTTGCTTCGTCCGATACTGTAATTTTGCTAAATACCTGGCTTGTCACCGGCTTGGCCAAGGTGACCATGCCTGCTGCAAGATCCAGATGCTGATCCGCTCGAACGGCCACTCTCGTGTCGGCTCCCAAGCGGAAGATACCGTTAACGCCAATTACCTCTGTTCCTTGCTGGTAATAGCTGCTTCCTGTGTGGAAGTTCACTTTGCCTGTGCCGGCTCCAATTAAACCGCCTGTACGTAATTCCGGAGCTCGGCTGTCCTGCACGATGCCATAGATGTCCAGAGTGGTGCTGACGGTTGGATGTGTGAAAAGCTGAAGCTTCACCCCGCTTGCAATGGACATTGCCTTATCCAGCACAACTGGCTCATACAGCTCGGCCGTGTTGCCATTCAGCTTTACTTTGGTATCGTCAATTGTTAGCGTTTGCAGGAATGCCACTAGTTCAGATGCCGACGCAATACGAATGACCCCATTGCCTGTTCCCTGCGCCTTGGCGGCATTAAAGCTGCTTGTAGCTGCTGCCAGCTGGGCAACGGCGTTATCTACCTCCAGCTGGGTCGCGCCAGATTGATCCCTTACTGCGGCCGCAGCTAGAATAGCGCTTTCATATTGACTCATTACAGTGGAGCTTACCCATATGCCGGGCGCTGTTACATCGGTTCCATCCACGCTGATGGATACGGATGCCCGGTTCGTATTGGCTTCATGGATGGCTTGGACTAATGCCGTCGTGTCGGCCTGGCCCGGTGGAGGCGTCATCTGCAGAATGCCATCCGCAATGGTCCCGTTGACCACCAGCGTCGCGCCATCCGCGACAATAATTGTTTTGGCCATATCTGCCGTTACTGTCTTGCCTGCCGCAACCGTTACGGTCCCGGAGGTAATCTCAAAATGATTGCTGGCGGATAACGTCACACTGGCGTTTGCACCCAGCATAAAGTGTCCATTTGCGCCAACCACCTCTACGCCTTGCTGGTAATAGCTGCTTCCCGCATGCAGAACGAAGGAGCCGGCACCCGTTCCCACTATGCCGTTTTTGCGGAAATCAAGCCCGCGACTGTCCTGAAGCTTGCCATAAACCTGAATATCGCTTTGAATATTCATCTGAACAAAGCCTTGCAGCTTGATGCCGCTCGGAATGGCAAAGGACTCATTCAGTGTGACGGGAGTGCTGACTTGAACCGTTGTGTTGGAGTCTGCCAATATAATTTTTGACGCATCTCCGCCCTTTGTTTTCAAATAGTCCGCCAGCTCCTGTGCGGTAGATAGCTGCGGCGAAGCAGCGGCAATTGGCGGTACTGCCAATGCGCTGATCATCACGATACATAACCATAAAGCAATTGTCTTCTTCATTATAGACCTCCTTGAATCGATGGGCAGCCGATATCGACGCTTGCGCGATCTCAGGCTGCCATCGCTTCTATCTCTTATTCGTCTTCCTTCATAACGGGAGCAATCTCCAGCTTGAAGGCAAATTCCTTGTCGCTCAGCTGATAAGCCTCCAGCAGATCCGTTCCGCAGGAGCTGGAGCCGATACCGTTCATCCGATGATCGAGGTGAACAATGGTCTCCTTCCGACGCTTCAGCTCATACGTATGCATCGCCTCGGTCAGATCCTCCGGTGTATAATGCAGCGCCTGGAAGGAATATGAACTTCCCGGGCTTGTAAACTTCAGTCCCATGCCAAGCGCGTTGCTTACCGTCGCCCACTCTGTTCCATAACGAGAGCCGTTCTCCTGCGGCACGACATAGGATTGATACATCTCATCGACAGTCAGCGCATATTTCCCTTTGCGTACGCTTCTCCTCTTGTCGACATAGCTTTCATGAGGACCATAGCCGAAGTACTCCACCTCTTCATTGCCCCCCGGCATCATCCACTGCAGACCGATTCGCGGCAAATACGGCAGCTCCTCACGAACCTTCATTTCGGCCGCAACGGTAATGACGCCTTCGCCATCAATCTCCCATATCGATGTGCCCCTCAGGATCGGCAGCTTAATGTAGCCGCCCAGCGAGAATTCGACCTCGAACCTGACTTTGTCAGCGGCAGACAGCGTCATCTCAGAGCGGTACACCTTCGTTTCGATTCGATCGTAGCCCTCCTGCCTCCAGAACACCTTAATCTTGCGGTCATTATCTGCCGGTGCCCGCCAGATGTGGAATTTCGGCATACCCTGCAGCAGCGGTACTCCATGCTTGGTCACCCTTGTGAAGGTGCCGGCCTGCAGATCGAATACATGCAGGAAATCAAAGCCCTCGATCGTTACTTCCGAGCCTTCTGTCCGCACCTTCAAGGATGGCTTCCAGGCAATCGTCGTTTCTTGATCAATAGAGGAATGAGGAGCTGGCAGCTCGAACTGCTCACTGGTCAGCTCATGCCCCGCAGCCGCCCAGCGCGTATCGCGGCTCTGCATGACCGTTATTTGCAGGAACCAGCGTCCTCCTTCAGCCGGTATTGTATAAGGCACCTCGATAACCTCGGACTGCTTCGGCGCGGTATGGAGAACAGGCAGTAAGCCTTGCTCCATCGTCTCGCCATCCCGTTCTACCTTCCAAGCCATTACGCAATCCGATAAATCGATAAAATCGTAGCGATTGGTGACACGGACCAGACCCTTCGACAGCTCCTCCGCCTCCAGCAGCACTGGCGCATTAACCTTCTTCAACTCCAGCAGGTTCGTATGCGGAATTCGGTCTGGGCTGACCAGTCCATCGATACAGAAGTTCCCGTCACTCGGCTTATCACCGAAATCGCCGCCATAAGCGAAGTAAGCTTCGCCCTCCGGCGATACAGCTTTAATGCCGTGATCGCACCATTCCCACACGCAGCCGCCCATTAGCTTGGGATACTTGTAGATGACATCCCAGTAATCCTGCAGGTCGCCGCAGCTATTGCCCATGGCATGGCTGTATTCACACTGCAGCAGCGGCTTGTTCAGACTCTCATTCGTCGCGTAATCCAGCAGCTCCTGAACCGTCGCATACATACGGCTGTTGACATCCAGGCAATCGGTATCGGGATGGCCGTTATATTTAAGCGCAGCCCCTTCGTAATGAATGACTCTGGACGAGTCCCGCTCCTTGGTCCATCTCGCCATGGCAATATGATTGACGCCATAACCGGACTCATTGCCCATGGACCACATGACGATACATGCATGGTTTTTGTCACGCTCCACCATCCGAATGGCGCGCTCTATGAAAGCAGCCTCCCATGCCGGGTCCTTCGTCAGCATATGATAATCACCCGCGTGCAATACGCCGTGGCACTCCAGATCCGCCTCGTCGATTACATAGAAGCCCAGCTCATCGCATAAATCCAGGAAGCGAGAGTCATTGGGATAATGAGAGGTTCTGACTGTGTTCACATTGTGTCGCTTCATGAGATGCAGATCCTGAATCATATGCTTAAGTGGAATCGTCTGGCCAAGCTCCGGATGCGAATCATGCCGGTTAACGCCCTTCAGCTTCACCGCTTGCCCGTTAATCAGGAACACGCCATCCCGAACCTCAACCTTCCTCATCCCCACTTTGAAATGAAGCACCTCGCCGCCGCCGGTGACGAACAGGCTGTAGAGATAGGGCCGTTCCGCATGCCATAGCTCCGGCTGCTCCACAGTCAGGCTGAACGTGGCGGAGCCATCGATGGTTCCCGATGCTTCCCCCTGCTTCACCCCGGAGGCGTCTACGAGCTGTATAGTTACGTCTACGGAGCCAACCGTGTCGATTGTGCATTGCACAACAGACTGATCCAGCCCCTCCGACAGGTCCGCCCGATAGAAGACATCACGCACTCTGCTTTCGCTGCGAGCCAGCAAGTAGACATCCCGGAATATGCCGGAATACCGCCAGGCATCCTGATCCTCCAGGTACGAACCATCCGACCACTTCAGCACCATAACGGACATTCGATTGCTGCCGTCCCGAAGATAAGGCGTCAGGTCGAACTCTGCCGGCATGCGGCTTCCTTGGCTATACCCGACGAAAGAGCCATTCACCCACAGATAGAAGCAGGAATTGACGCCCTCGAATACAACGTGCTTCTGCTTGCCGACCCATTCCTCCCGAACCTGGAAGTCCCGAATATACAAGCCCGCCGGATTGCGATCGGGAACGAATGGAGGATCACAAGGGAAGGGATAATTGACGTTGGAATAGTGCATCTGATCATAGCCGTTAGACTGCCAGCAGGAAGGCACAAGCAGATCATCCCAGCCGCTGACATCGACCCCGTCCTCATAGAAGGCATCCTTCACTTCATGCACGCTGTTATAGTACCGGAACTTCCACTGCCCGTTTAACGTTTGGTACAGTGGCGACTGGCCTCGCTTGGCTGACTGCGCCGACCGTTCATCCGCATAGGGGATATAGTGCGCGCGCGGTTCCTCTCGGTTGACATGGAGGACATGGAGATCGTCCCAATATTTTGTTAAGTGCAGCATCGCTTTTTTCACCTCAAATGAAACTTGCTTACTTAGGATATAAAGGGAACCTGGAGAGCAAGCTCCAGGTTCATATGGCTGACTGACCGTTATTTACTTCGCTTTGTAAGCGTCGTAATACTTTTGGTAAATGGACACATACGTATCAATGTTCATCTTCTTCAGCTGCGCCACGTAGTTTTCCCAATCCGCATGCGTGAAGCCGTTCATTACAAATTGTGCGAAGTTTGAAGAATAGAAGCCGTTTGGTCCACCCAGGTCAAGCTGGATCGGAGCCAGCGTCTCGATGTCCTCCGTTGTCATCAGCATGGATGGCAAAATTTCTTTTGGAGCAAAAGGATCGTACATATTGTAATAAGTGCGCTTCTCATCCGCTTGAGCATCGATATAACGATCTACCATATCTTAAGAACAATCGTCACAGCGCCGTTGCCAGGTGCTTCGGAATGCTTGAACGCTCCGAATGCCACGCCCTCTGGAGGTGTCAGCTTCTCGATTGTGCCGTCAGCATTTTCCTTGGAGGTCAGACCGAACGGACCGGATTCGAACTGGAAGCTTTGCTTCTCTTCATAGATGCTGTCGATCCATTTCATTGTAATTTCAGGGTTTTTGTTGCTGTTTGTAATCGCGAAGGAGCCGATGCTGAAGCCTACAGGCATACGCAGCCACCCTTGCTCGCCATTAGCGCCTTTGAGAGGCGGTACCGCTACATAATCATTTTGAACATTACCAAATACGGAGCCAAGGGAATAGGTGAAGAATGCGCCAACCTGCGGCACTTCACTGCGAATCTTCGTCTGGTAAGCGTTCAGGTTTTGCGTGAACACCTCTTGATCCATCAAGCCTTCCTTGTACAGCTTGCTCATGAATTGCACGTAGTTCTCGTATTCAGGCTGCTCTGGTGCATATTTCACCGTACCGTTGTCGATGTACAGATGATCGCGGTTGTCGTCATTCGGGATGCCGAAGGCACCTGCCAATGCGTTAGGACCATTCTGCGAGTTATTGCCGAATACGAAGGAGAATGGAATTTCATCGGCCTTCTTGTTGCCATTCGGATCGTTTTCCTTAAACGCTTTCAGCGCATTGTAGAACTCGTCAACTGTTGTTGGGATAGCCAATCCCAGATCATCCAGCCATTTCTTGTTAATGAACAAGGCGGAAGGAATACCATTGAAATCACGCTCTACCGTTGTAGGCAAGGAGTAGATGTGACCGTCCGGCGCAGTAATCTGCTTCTTGAATTCCGGACGCTGCTCGAATACCTTCTTCAGATTTGGAGCATGCTCCTCGATCAGCTCCTCCAGCGGAATTAACGCGCCTTGGCTGCTCAGCTTGATTACCTCTTCATCCCTCAGCACACCTCTGCCGAAGAACGCATCCGGAAGCTGGCCGCTCGCAATCGTAATATTCTTTTTCTCCACAAGCTGCTCTGTGCTCACCATAGTCCACTTCACGTTAACATTCGTCTGCTCTTGAAGCTGCTTGAACATCTGCATTTCGTTGTAATCCTTCTTCACCTGTGGATCGGTTGCTGCGAAGATGCTCAGCTCAATCGGCTTCTCAAGAGGGAACTTGATGCTCTCCTCTACTGGCGCAGTGCTCTCCTGAGGCTTTGCCCCTTCATTGCCGCCATTATTTACGTTGTTGCCGCCATTGGAGCAGCCTGCAGCAAGCATAGTCATCGTAACGAGCATTGCCGTACCTGTTACGAACCATTTTTTTCTCATTTTTTTTGACCTCCTATATGGTAGTAAAGCATCTATTCATGAAGCTCAGTTAGCCTTTCACCGAGCCGATCATGACACCTTTGACGAAATAGCGCTGCAGGAATGGATACAGCACAAGAACGGGAAGACTGGAGACAACCACCATACCATATTTGATAAGCTCGGATGCCTTCTGCTCCTCGGCTGCATCCCCTGAAGCATCGATGAGATCCAGCTGCGCCTCGCTAATAATCAATATTTTGCGAAGCACGATTTGGAGCGGGTGAAGGCTTGCGTCATTCAGATAGATGAGCGCCTGGAAGTACGAGTTCCACATCGCTACCGCATTAAACAGCACCATAACCGCGATAATCGGCAGAGACAGCGGCAGCACCATACGCAGGAAAAACTTGAAGTTGCCGCAGCCGTCCATCATAGCCGCCTCCAGCATTTCCTGAGGAATGTTGGACTGGAAGAAGCTTCTTACGATAATGAGCTGATAGACGCTGACCGCACCGGGTACAATCATGGCCCACATGGTATCCACCATTCCAAGCTCCTTCACCAGGAGGTAGGTTGGAATGAGACCGCCATGGAAAAACATCGTGAACAGGATCAGCAGCATCAGCGTGCCTGCCATAGGAAGATCCTTTCTGGACAAGGCATATCCCCCTGTAATAATTAGGGACACTCGAAAGATGGTGCCGAGCACCGTATACATAATGGAATTCTTATAGCCATTCCAAATTTCTGCGTCTCCAAAAATTCTTTCATAGCCGATCCACGAAATATCCTGGGGAATAAGCAGCACCTTGCCTGCGTTCACCAGATCCGGATCGCTGAACGAAGCGATAATAATGAAATACAGCGGATAAATGACGATCCCGAGAATAAGAAGGAAGAACATAATGTTCGTCCAATCGAATAGCTTATCTCCTCTGCTGCGACTCCAAGTTTCCATCGTGTTGACTCCTCTCTACCACAAGCTGTTCTGGCCGAAGCGCTTCGCCAGGAAATTAACCATCAGGAGCAATAGACAGTTAACGATGGAGTTAAACATGCCGATTGCAGCGGAATAGCTGTATTGCGCGCCTATTAATCCTGTTTTGTACACATATGTCTGAATGACCTCTGCCGAGGATACGTTAAGCGGATTCTGCATGAGATACACCTTCTCGAAGCCAACGGACATAAAGTTGCCGACACTGAGAATGAGCAGCACGATGACCGTAGGCATAATGCTTGGCAGATCAATGTATAGGATTCGCTTGATTTTGCTGGCTCCATCCACAACCGCGGATTCATGCAGCTCCGGATTGATGGAGGTAAGCGCGGCCAAATAAATAATCGTTCCCCAGCCCGCATTCTGCCACACACCCGACCATACGAAGATCGAAGCGAACCAGTCCGGCTTGGCCATGAAGAAGATCGTCTCCAGCCCTAGCGTCTCCAAAAGCTGGTTAATGATTCCGTTTCTCGGAGACAGGAACAGGTTCAGCATACCTACGATAACGACGGTTGAGATGAAATGAGGCGCATACGTTACCGTCTGAACCAGCTTTTTGAAGCGCTTGCTTGTCAGCTGATTAATAAGCAGTGCCAGTATGACTGGTATCGGGAACAGCAGCAGCTCGTACACGCTAATCGTCAGCGTATTCACAAGCACGTCCCAGAACTTATAGCTGTCAAAGAAACGAAGGAAGTTGTCGAATCCGACCCATGGGCTTCCACTAATTCCTTTGAAGGGAGCAAAGTTCTTGAAGGCGATTTGCAAGCCGTAGATTGGTCCGTATTCGAATACGGCGAAATAAAGCAGTGTTGGAAGCAATAACAAGTATAACTCGTAATGTCGTTTCCAGCGGTTCAACACATGATTCCCTCCAATTTCGAAAAATGCCGATGTTGTAAAGCGCTTTCACCAAGGTGCCCATTCATCGTAACAAGCAGGGCAGAAGAGTACAATCAGCGAGATTTTCACCTATATGCGAAAAATAAAAAACGCACAAAACCATTGATACATCAAGGGTTTTGAGCATTTTCCACCTATTGCGGCGGTCTTTCGTGCGGTTTCTGCATACGTTTTCTATACTCGCCGGGAGTGAGCTGAAGCTCGGATTTGAACTTCCGAATAAAGCTCGACGGATCACTGTAGCCAATTCGCTGAACAATGTCCGTAACCGTTAGATCCGTCTCGATGAGCAGGCGCTTTGCTTCATCAATACGAATGCCATTCAAATAATCCGACACCGTTCGACCCGTCTGCTCCTTAAAATATCGGGAGAGATAGGAGGGCGATTGCGAGAAGTGGCCCGCCATGCCTTGAATGCTGAATTGCGAATCCGCATATTTGGCGTGCAGCAGCTCGATAATTTGCTGAAGCAGCATATCCTCCCCTGGCTGCTCTTGCTTCTCCAGCAGCGGCGCAATTTCGTCCAGCGTCTTCCACACGATGGCATCCATCTGGGAATAGGAGGTGCACTGCGTCAGCTCAATAATATCGGGATAAGAGATCGCAATGCCGCGATGAAGCGCTTCATTGGACACAGCTTTGAGAATCGTATGGACAATGTCGAAATAAATGTATTTGGCCGTCAGCAGCGACTGGCTCCTCGCCCGTATCTGCTCCAGCGTATTCTCCATATACCGTCTCGTTTGCGCCAGATCGCCTTCCTTCAAATGGAAGCTGAGCATGTCCAGCTCTCGCGCTGGATAAGCCAAAAACTTGTCGTCACCGGAAGAGAGCTGATCCGGCAGAATGACGCGATCGCTTCCCGCTATAAGATGGAATTGTAGCGCTGTTAACGCGCCGATATAGGACTTGGGCAGCTCGCTGAGCTCATTGCATTTGTCGCCCACGCCGATCGTCCATGGTATGCCAGTTGCCGCGTCCAGCTCCTTATGCCATGTGGACCAAGCTTCCCCTTCCTGCCACTCCTGTATCCAGATCCAGCGATGCGGCTGTATCGTCTCCACCTGATACATGTCAATCTCATCGGGAATCATCAGCCTCCATGGACATGAAGTCGCCGGCGCGGAGTCAGCGGAATCGAGCCTTTCATTTGGATGCGCTTGCATACATACGACCCTGTATTGACCGCGAAGCCTGATGCCCAGCTCCTCGCAGGCTTGGCGGAACGCTTCCTCATCACCCGTCCCGCCTTGCAGCAGCTGGGTAAGCAATTGCTGTCTGCGCGCCGGTCGGCTAAGCTCGACCTGGTTCTCCAGCGTCATGCTCCGAGTGCTCATATAATCGAATGCCGATTGCAGCTTGTCCAGTCCTTGCCGTGAGCCGCCGTCTGACTGCTGCAGCTTCTCATCCACAATGCGAATAAGCCTCCGCAGCGGATTATAATGCACATGCATATTGATGTAGATGATGCTGGAGCCAATAATAAGAATGAGAGCCAGTACAATGGTTGCTTTATATTTCAGCTCATCAACCGGCTTCATTAGCTGGGTCTCCGACACCACGGTAATATACGTCCAGTCGCTGGATGCGGAGGTGATTCTGGACACATAATAAGTCTCGCCGCCCAGCTGCCTGATTCCGCTAAGCTCTGTTTCTGAATACAGCAGCTCCTTCGGAAGCTTCAGCTTATCGGACAACGACGTAATCAGCTCTCCCTGCTGATCCACGATATAGACATTGCTTTGCACATAAGGAAGAAAGGACTGAAGCATGCGTTTCATTTCATTTTCCTTGATGAGATAGATCAGCATTCCCTTCGTATCAATGGGAGAGCCAATTTCCGGCACGGGAACGGAATAGGAGATATAAGGATCCCAGGAGCTGTCCTGCTCACTCTTCAGCGAGGCGGCCGCCTGGACATGAACCTCGTCTAACGCCAGCAGCTTTTCAAATTGCTCATAATCCATCTGTTCCTTGAGATACATCTGATGAAACACGGAGGGCAGATACGTGCTCTTCGACGAAATCAGCAGCGGCACCCCATGGGCTTTGTATACAACCTCCGAGAAAAACGTATTGGCTTCCGCGTAGAGACTGATCTTCTCCTTCGCCTCGTAGACGGCATAAGCTTCGCCAAGCTGCTCCGGATCGAATTCCCGTTTAGCCGACAGCTGAATCGCGATATTCCTCATCTCGGACAGCTGGGTGTCCATCGTATCTCTAACCTGCTCCAGCATTCCGTGATTCGACTGAAGCACTTGCGTCTGAAGCATTCCTACAAAATATTGATAAACAAAAAAGCCGGTAACCAGCACCGGAAGTATAAGCAAGAGCGCATAGGAAATCAGGTATTTGTAGAACAAGGACATCTTGCCCAGCTTCATTCTCATGCTCATGCTGCTCCTTTACTTCGAGAATGGAATCATGGAAAAAAGCGCGATCCTATTAACTTAACACAAACAAATCGCATCCGTACAGCAGGCCTCAGAAATAAGGATATCCAGTGCGGGGAATCCTCACACTGGATACGGTAAATACGCTCATGAAGTTCATGGTTTTAAATGTCCGGCGTTCCCACATTCCATGGCACATCGGACTTCGGAATCGCCCTGTACATATGATCGACGATGAAACGATAGCCTTCCAGCTTCTGCGCCATATAACGGGGATCATTCCACAGGTTGCGCCGCTCCAGCGGGTCATTGTTCAGATCGTACAGCTCTCCGTAGCTTCGGTCCATGTAATGTACCGTCTTCAATCCCTGATGAATACAGCCCTTGATCGTGCCAGCCTCCATATAGACGGCTTCGCGGACCTTCTTCTCTCTTGCCTCATCCCAATATCCCGTGTAGGAATAACTCGACAGGGAGCTCGGGACCTCCCCTCCGGCCGCCTCCAGACAGGTTGCCGCTATGTCGATATTGAGCACGTCATCCTTCACCTCGAAGCCTTGGAAGCCTTGAATGGGCGGCTTAACAAAGAGAGGCACGCGCATCAGGCTGTCCGATAGACATTGCATCTTCTCCACCATGCCGAAGTCGCCCATAAAGTCGCCATGATCGGAGGTGTAGATGATTAGCGTGTTATCATACAGATTGTGCTCCTTCATGATTCGGATCAGGTCGCCGATCTTCCGATCAATGAGGCTGACATTAGCATAATAAGAGCGTTTTGTCTTCTTGAACGTTTCTTCCGAGAAATTTTTGAGATAAATATCGGCGTAGGAGCCCATCTTCTTGAAATGTGGAGGCTTCTCGTCCAGATCGGCGTAAGTGGACTCCGGAGCGGACAGCTTATCGTGATCATACAGCTCCGCATATTCCGTTCCTTCGCAGTCATAGGGATGATGCGGTCCGGAGAATGACAGGGTGAGGAACCACGGCTTATCGTCCGCTTGGGCGGCACGTCCCTTCTTATCCATCCATGCTTTGCCAAGCTCGCCTAAATAATCATCCAGATGATATTGGGACTCTACATTCCATGTGCCGCCGCTGATTAGCGTCTTGCTCATAACCGCTTTTCTATCGACGCCATGCTCCGCCAGATAATCCAGGTAGGGCTGAATCGTATCATCCGGATAGAAGGCGCTATGGCCGTCAATAATCATCTCTTCGTCATAGCCCCGCTTGATGGAGGAGCCGGCAAAGTGCTGCTTGCCAATAACAGCCGTATGGTAGCCCGCTTCCTGCAGACGAGTCATAAAGGTAGTCTCATGAGCGGGAAGCTGCGTAATAAAGGTCGGGCATTCACACTCCGACGGGAATTTGCCCGTCATAATCGCAGCCCGGGACGGCACGCAGGATGGATTGGCGCAGCGGGCATTGCTAAAGAAGACGCTGTCTCCAATCAGCTCATCCAGGTAAGGCGTCAGCACCTCCGGATTGATGCAGGAGAACGTATCGTTCCTCTGCTGATCCGTCATCAGAAACAAAATGTTTGGCTTGCTCTTATGGGCCATCTTACGACTTCCCCTTCCGTATCGTGATCCGCTTCACCGTATAATATTCTTCCAGACTGTAGACGGAGCAGTCCTTGCCAATGCCGCTTTCCTTCACGCCGCCATGCGGAAGCTCCACGGAATAATGGGGACCATTGACACATACCGTGCCCACCTCAAGCGATTCGGCAATATGAAGGATATCGTTAATATCGGTGCCGAACACATAAGAGGCAAGACCAAATTCAGTATTATTCGCCTCTTGAATAACCTGCTCCCGGTCCGAATAGGGCATAATAGGCATAACTGGCCCAAATATTTCTTCCTTGCAAATCCGCATGGACGGCGTCACATTCGTTATGATGGTCGGCTCCAGGTAGTAGCCCTTGTCGATGCCGCTCGGAATGCCTCCGCCTGCCGCAACTGTCGCGCCTTCTGCAACTGCGCTCGCGATGAGCTCCTGCACTCTGGAGCGATGCCCCGCCGAGATCATGGGGCCCATCCCCGCCTGGGGCTCGCGGCCCCAGCCCAGTGTAACCCGGTTCGCCTTCTCGACAGCCTTGGCTACAAAGGTCTCATATAACGATTCGTGTACGAACACGCGGTTCGGCGATACACAGATCTGGCCTGCATTGCCGAACTTCAGATTCACCAACTGCTCGCAAGCCGCCTCCACATCGGCGTCAGGCAGCACAATGGCAGGGGCATTGCCGCCAAGCTCCAGGGAGAAGCGTTTGATCGAGGTCGCAGATTGGCCTACTATCGCTTTGCCTGCGGAAGTGGATCCGATCAAGGTCAGCATACGCGGAATGGTGCTCGTGTTCATAACCGACGCCAGCTCGATCGTATCGCCTGTAATCAGGTTAATGACGCCCGCCGGGAATCCGATTTCCTCCGCGATCTCGCCGATCAGCAGCGTGGTCAGCGGCGTCAATGGCGACGGCTTGATAACGCAGGTACAGCCCGAGGCAAGCACCGGTCCAAGCTTATAGCCCAGATTCAACAGCGGGAAATTCCAGGCCAGATACCCGACCACAACGCCAACAGGCTGCCTCTTCATCAGGCTCATGATGCCTTGGTCCTCATCCTCGATTATACGGCCATGCAGCCGCTTGGCTTCCTCATAATAATATCTCAGGCATCTGGGCAGCATTTCCATATCCTCAGTAGCTTGAGGAAGCGGCTTGCCTGTCTCGCTCATGAGCACCTCCAGAATCTGCTCACGCCGCGCTTCAATCGCTTGGGCCAGACGCTCCATCCATTCTCCACGCTGCTTCAGCGAATAGCCGGACCATATAGGGAAAGCCTTCTGCGCCGCTTCCAGCGCCGTTTGCGCCTGCTCCTCCGTCGCTTTCATCAGCCTGCCCGCTTCTTGCTCAGTTGCCGGATTGTGTACAGCTAATGTCAGCCCGAGACCTTGAACCAAGCTGCCGTCTATATAATGTTTGTACATGTCATCTCCAGCTCCATTTCATTTATAAAATAATAATATATATTTAAATGATATCGACGCCACGTGGAGATGTCAATGTGTTTTTTGAACGGTATTGGATTGCCGAATTCACGAGCTCATTTTATATTTATTCAAATTGATTAAATATAAATTATATAGTATATTTCAAGTAATACCTTACAAGGAGTGATATCTAATGGCATCCGCCAATCGTCCCCATGTGTTTTTTCTGATGTGCGACGAGCTTAGAGCTGACAGCCTGGGATTTATGGGCAATTCAATCGTGAGAACCCCTCACCTGGATGAGCTTGCGCAGGATTCCGTCATCTTCGAGCAAGCCTATACAAACTGCCCGATGTGCGTGCCCGCCAGAGCCAGTCTCATGACCGGACGCAATCCGCTTAGCCATGGCATCCTAGACAATGCCATGCGTATGGTTGAAGACGAGCAGCCGCTGCCCGAGCTGCTTCGCGAGCACGGCTATACAACAACGATGTATGGCAAGCTGCATGTACACCGGACACCGGAGCAATGCGGCTTCGATGAATTTATGAACGGCTCCCCCGATCCCTATACCAGCTTCCTTGGAATCAAGGAGCCCGAGATGCGCCGCAAGTCCTCCTTCAAAAAAAATGAAGGCGACATCCCTCTGGTTATTCATGGGAAAAGCCCTACTCCTCCCGATCAAACCTCCTGTTCCCGGCTAACGGAGGCTTACATCGATCGAATTCAGGACGTGCCTCATTCGGATCATCCTATCTTTCATTATTTATCTCTTCTGGATCCCCATACGCCATATATGCCAACTCAGCCTTACGCGGATATGTACGATCCGGCGGAGCTGCCGCTGCCCGACAATGCCGGCCGAACGCTGGCGGACAAACCGATTACCCAACGCTACTTCCACAAGGTTCGCGGCTTCGACAAGCTGGATGCGGAGGATTACCGCAAAAGCATGTCCAGCTATTATGGCCTCGTCACTCATGTCGACGATCGGATCGGCAAGGTGATTGCCAAGCTGAAGGAGCTGGAGCTTTACGACAACTCGCTTATTATCTTTACCTCGGATCATGGCGCCATGATGGGAGAGCATGGCTTTATTGAGAAATGGGGACATATGTATGAGCCGGTGGTCCGGATTCCGCTTCTGGTGAAGCTGCCTGGCGGCCGCAACGGCGGCATGCGCCATCAGAGCTTCGCCGAAATTATCGATGTTATGCCAACGGTGCTGGATGCGGCACACATTCCAATTCCCGAAGGCGTGCAAGGCATGAGCCTGCTGCCGGTATGCCGGGGCGAGAAGGCGGTTCATCGCACGGAAGCGCACAGCCTCTATTATTGCGGGTCTATTCATACCGAGCCTGCCCTTATGATACGCGATGCGAGGTGGAAGCTGACGCATTACCCCGAGCAGGAGAATATTCACGACAAGCTGTACGGCGATCATTATTTGAAGTATTCCGCCTTCTTCGACCAGCCGCTGGTTGAAGGGGAGTTGTATGATCTGCAGCGGGACCCCTATGAGCAGAACAATCTGTTCGACGATCCCGCATACCTTGAGATCAAGGAAGGTCTGCTGAGCAAGCTGCGGAGCTGGAAGGAAGGCCTGGGGCCGCTCGCGGATTATCGGGGACTGGAGCAGGCGAATATGAACACGGTGTATAAGTTTATATTGGACCAAACCAATAATTGGACGAAGGTCGCCCATGCCATTCAAGGACAGAAGGGGCTTACCCAGTGCAAGAGGCAGCAGCCGGTTAATGTGGAGCAGTAAGTGGTAAAAAAGGTACTACTTTTGTATGGTATAGTGCATGGCTGTCCATATCCGGAACTCGTTAAAATAAAGGCAGCAGGACAATTCAGACTTAACTGGAGGGTATACCGTGGAACAGGATATGAGAAAAGTAAAGCCATTAAATATGACCGACGCCAAGTGGACAACAGGCTTCTGGGCGGATCGCTTCCACCTCTGCCATGAAGAAATGATTGATTCTATGGAGAAGGCCATTCATGTCAAAGAAAACGGCACCTATATGCCCAACTTCGAGGTAGCTGCTGGACTCAAGACGGACCGCCATTACGGAGAGGACTGGTCCGACGGCGATTGCTATAAATTTCTGGAGGCTTGCGCGCATGTGTATGCCATCAACAAGGACGCTGCGCTTGACCAGAAGATGGACAAGTACATTGGCTTTATCGCCAAGGCGCAGGATCCAGACGGCTACATCAGCACCAACATTCAGCTTAGCCACAAGAAGCGCTGGGGTCAGCGCATCTATCATGAGGACTATAACTTCGGACATCTGTTAACCGCGGCATGCGTGCATCACACCGCAACCGGCAAAACCAACTTCCTGGAGGTTGCGATCAAAGCAGCCGATTACCTGAACGAAACCTTCAATCCTTGTCCGAAGCATCTCATCCATTACGGCTGGAACCCTTCCAATATTATGGGCCTTGTTGATCTGCATCGCATCACAGGCAACGAGACCTACCTGAAGCTGGCCGATATCTTCATGACGATGAGAGGCGCCGGCTACGGAGGCGAGGATCAGAACCAGGACCGTACACCGCTGCGTGAAGAGACGGAAGCAACGGGACATGCTGTAACGGCTGTATACCTGTATGCTGGCGCTGCAGACGTCTACTCCCACACGGGCGAAGAGACTGTGATGCATGCGCTGGAGAAAATTTGGGACAATATGTATACCAAAAAAATGTACCTGACGGGCGGCATCGGCTCCATCTACAACGGCTTGTCCCCGAATGGCGACAAGATCTGGGAAGCGTTCGGCACCGACTACCATCTGCCTAACCGCTCCGCTTACACGGAGACCTGCGCCAATATCGGCAATGCGATGTGGTCGATGCGCATGTTCAGCCTGACTCAGGATCCCAAGTATATGGACGTGTTCGAGAAGGTTGTGTACAACAGCCTGCTGGGCTCCATGACCCTGGACGGCCACCACTTCTGTTATACCAATCCGCTGGAGACCAGAAACGGCAAGCTCTTCAACCACCACTCGGCGCAAACGCAGCATTTCAGAACCGAGAGATGGTTCACGCATACATGCTACTGCTGCCCGCCTCAGGTGCTTCGCACTCTGGCAAGATTAAATCAATGGGCATACGGTCAATCCAGTGACGGCCTGTATATTCATCTGTACAGCGGCAATGAATTGAATACCGTGCTGTCCTCAGGCGAGACGCTCAGCCTGACGATGAAATCCAGCTTCCCTGCTGAAGAGACGGTATTGATGACAATCAACAGCTCGCTGAATGCGGAGACCTCCATTCATCTTCGGATCCCGCAATGGGCTGACGGCGCAACGGTCAGAATCAACGGGGAAGAACAGGCTCAACCAGCGGCAGGCACTTACTTCGAGCTGAAGCGCAAATGGCAAGCCAACGATCAGATCGAGCTGGTGCTGCCTATGCGCGTGAAACGTATTGCGGCCAACCCAATGGTCGAAGAGGCTCGCGGCCAGGTTGCCTTCATGTACGGTCCGTTCGTCTACTGTCTGGAGAGCATTGATCTCCCTGAAGGCATGGCCATTGATCAGATTCGAATTCCGCTCTCTACGCGGTTCGAGGCCCGTTACGATCATGAGCTGCTGGGCGGCGTCACAACCTTGCATGGCACGGCGCTGAAGATCCCGCAGGAGGACCATTCCGACACCCTCTATAAGCCATTTGAAGCATTAGACATGGCAGAAATCGATGTAAGGCTTGTGCCTTATTACGCATGGAACAATCGTGGTCAGACCGATATGTCCGTCTGGCTGCCGCTGATCTAATACGCTTGATCCTGCCGGCCTTGGGCGAGTCCTCTCGTTCAAGGCCCGATTTATTGAAAGCTGCCCTTGTCATAATACCCCTTCTTGAGATAATCCGTAGGGCTGTAGCCGGTCACCTGCTTGAATATTCGGGTAAAATAATACGGATTGTTGTAGCCCAGCTTCTCGCTGATCTGCGAAATATTAAGCCGGCTTTCACTGAACAGCCGGATCGCCTCCTTCACCTTCGCCTCCATAATGAAGCGCCGGATCGACATGCCCGCTTCTCTGGAGAACACTCTGCTCATATAGGAATAGTTCAGCTGCAGGGACTCTGCCAGCTGCTCCGACCGAATATCCTCGTGCAGATGCCGCTGAACGAAGGCTTTCACATCATCATACAGCTTATGGCGTTTCCCGCTGGAGTCCGTCACATCCCGGTGCAAATCCAGCAGCAAGTCAAGAGTACCCACATTAAGCTTCAGCCGGTCGTAAGCCGTTCCCATCGCATAGTGATGCAAGAGCTTATTCATTCTGACGCAGATGCCCTGAAAGTCGCTCACCTTGAGACGTTTCAGCTCAATGGTTTGGGGCAATTGGCCCCTCAGCAGGCTCATTCCCTTAGCATCCGCAATCTCTGCCTCTGCTTCTGTCTCCGTCTCTGCCATCTGGTGATCATGCTCCTCCGTCTCCGGAGCGCCGAACGTAATCCAATACCATTCGGAGCCTGGCAGCGTTTGCGGCAAGCCATAGTGGCGCACGCCCCGCTTCATCAGGAAAACCTCGCCGGGCGAAATATGATATTCCGTGCCATCTTCAATAATATGGACAAGTCCTTCCCTGACAACAATCAACACGTCATGAGGCAGAACGCGGTCCATATGGGCCCACAATGCGGTTGTCCTGAACAAGCCAATATTGTCCACGGCGGGCACACGATCCGTTCGGAATTTGACGGTATGCTGCATAATCAGCAACGCCTCCTCTTGTTCCATTCCAACCAAAAGAGGAATCGCCGGAACGATTCCTCCATAAGCTTATCTATTCATCCTACCATTGATACAGGTCAGCCTTCAATATGCCTTACAAGCTCACGCGCATTGGACGTTATCGCGGCATAGTTATGCGCCATAACATCGGCATGGGAGACCAGACCGCTTCCGGCTCCGACCGCAATCGCACCAGCCTGTATATAAGCCGCCGCCAGCTTGGCTGTTATGCCGCCGACCGCCATGAATTTGACATGATTCAAGGGCGCTAACAGCTCCTTCACATAGCTCGGGCCAAAGGTCGTGCAAGGGAACAGCTTCACGTACGGCGCTCCCGCCGTTACAGCACGCACAACCTCCGTCGGCGTAAGCGCTCCGGGGATTGGGACGCTGGAGCGGGATAACGCCGCCTCAATCACTCTTTCATCCGTGTGGGGCGAGATTAGAAATTCGGCCCCTGCATCCGTCGCGCGTTCCACGTCCAGAGCGGTAATAACTGTCCCGGCGCCAATCGACATTTTCCCCTCGTATTGGCCCCTCATAGAGCGAATCCCCTCCAGAGCCCCCTCCGAGTTCAACGTAATTTCCGCTGCCCGAATTCCGCCCTCATAGAGCGCCTCCATCACATTGGGCAATCTGACCAGCGGGACATTGCGCAGAATGGCCACAACCTTGCTTGTCTCTATCTGCTGCTGTACGGTTAACATCCCTTCATCTCCTCTTTATATTGTCTGTATAGGCTCGCCGCTCCGTAGACGCTTAACCAGCCAGACTCTTCCTCCGGAACAACCCGAATGGCAATACTCGGGTAAACGTCCTTCAGAATAGGAACAACGATGGAAGGAAACAAGTTTCGTCCATATAATACGATTTCCTCGACATCGTACAGCATCTCTTCCGTCAGCATAGCTAAGTCCTGGCCAGCAATGACTCCGAGGAAAAAGCTTGTTGACGCTTGTTTATCTTGCTTGTCCAACACATTAAGCGTTCGAACTTGGAAAAGGGCGCGGCCCGCTCCATATTGCTTTACCGCCTCTACCCCTTTCCGTACCCAATCCGGATCCGGAACCACATCTTCTAGATGGAGTGTATTGTCTCTTAGCAGCGTATGGTTCATGACAGCCATCATCAGTTCGCCTGAGATCGACGTGCTGCTGCTTATGATGGAGCGCTCTCTGGTTCTGATCCATTTGTGGTGAGAGCCATAATGCATGAACAATCGTTCTTTATTAACCTCATTCCCTGATGTTAGTACCTCCAAAAAACCAAACAGCTCGGTCTCCTCGCCTCGTATCATATCGTGATTCGCCGACTCAGCTCCTAAGAATTTCACTCCGGGTACAAACAGAACAGGCTGAGGGAATAACTCCGGGATAGGATACCGCCTGATCGAGCCGATCAGTTCCGATAGATTGATCGGACCCATAAGATGTTCAATCTCCATCAACCCCGCGCTGGAGGTTATCATGCCGGAAGCGACAATGTCGCGGACCTCCTTCATCGCATCTGGTTCCGCGGCAGCAAGCTCTTCGTAGCTGTCCCTCAATGCCCTTTTTAATCCGGAGTTGCTTCCAGATTGCGCTGCGTCGCCCGCCCCTGTTTGCTTTGTGACGCTTGCCAGGAGCCTGTCGTCATCAAGCAATCTCATCCTGCAATTGGTTGTACCGCAGTCAATAACAATTACTTTCATCCCAGGATCCCCCTCTGTAAACCGCATACATTCGCAGCACGCTTCAAGCAGTCACCGCAAATTTGTCAATAATGTCCCGATTAATCTCCACACCAATACCAGGTCCATCCGGAATCGCCACCATACCATCCTTCATCGTAATGGCATGACCAATCAGATCCGCGCGGAATGGATGGGACGATTGGTCGTATTCCAGCATAGGCTCCTCAGGGAAGAGGCCCAGCGGGGTCGGCGCCAATGAAGCAATGAATTGGAGGGAGGCGGCAAGGCCAACTCCAGAGCCCCATACATGCGGAACCATCATCGTATTCCAGGCTTGCGCGAGCGTCGCAATCTTCTTGCATTCCGTGAAGCCTCCCGAGGAGCAGAGGTCCGGCTGCACAATGTCAAGCGCGCCTTGCGCAATCCAGTGACGGTAGCCCATCTTGCCGAACAGATTCTCACCGGAGGCAATCAATGTTCCTGTAAGATGGCGGATCGCTTTGTAGCCGTCAATATCCTCAGGAGCCAGCAGTTCTTCCATAAAATACAGCTTAGACGACTCCGACTCCAGCAGCAGCCTTCTTGCCAGTCCCGTGTTATAGGCGCCATTGGCATCCGCCATGAGCCGCATTTCCGGTCCCACCGCTTCCCGGACGGAGGTGATCAAGGCCAGATCCTCGTCTATGCCGAAGCCGATCTTAAGCTTCATGGCGCGAAGACCATTCGCCTTATGCTGCAACGCCTCTGCTACGCCATCCGCGGGGTAGCTGCCCTTCGCCGTCCGGTAAAAGCCGGTCGCATACGGCATAACCTGCGTGCGGAACGTGCCGCCGAGCAGCTTGCTGACGGGAAGGCCGCAGCTTTTGCCCTTAATGTCCCACAATGCGATATCAATGCCGCTTATAGCATTCACCGCCGCGCCGCCTTGGCCGTAAGGACGCGACAGATTGTACATTTCCTCCCAGAGCACATCCGTGTCATGAGGATCTCTTCCTATTAGAAGTGGCGCAAACGCGTGTCTAATAAAGGCGGCGGCAATCTCCGGCGGCTGGAGCCCATGGCACAGGCACTCTCCCCATCCTGTAATACCGGCATCCGTCTCGATCTCCACCAGCACCGAAGAACGCTGCTTCACCCAGCCTTGAGAGAAATAAAAAGGTTCCTCCAGCAGCGATTTCATGACGTGCACTTGAATGTTTGTTATCCGCATCCCGCATTCCCCTTTGCGTTCGATTACTTCAATTATACCCCCTTCTTTTTTTATGTCAAACATAATTTTATATATAAACTTTGAATGGAAAAATAAGACACTCCAGCTTTCAGCGCTGAAGCGTCTTGTTCACGCGGTCAATAATCATTATGCAGCCGGACCGAAACCCCGCCGTCGATCACCAGCGAGGAGCCCGTCATATAGGCTGCCTTGTCGCTTGCAAGAAAAGCGACCAGCTCGCCGATCTCGACAGGCTCCGCCATTCTCCCCAATGGGATATTGCGGGTCAGCTCGGCTTCTCTCGTCTTGCGTTCATCAGAGGCAATGCTGCTCAGGTAGCGGTCCATGCCTATGTTCCGCGTTAAACCAGGCAGCACACAGTTGATCCGGATGCCGAAGGGCGCCAGCTCCAGCGCAAGACTTCTCGACATCGCCGTAACTCCGCCCTTGATCGCTGCATAGGAGCTGAAGCCCGGAAGCGTAACATGGGCATGTACGGAGGCAATATTAATAATAGCGCCGGACTGATTCCGCTTCATATGGGGCAGCACCTGTTGAATCAGGAGGAACTGCCCCTTCAAGTCCGTACGCAGCACACGGTCCAATTCCTCCGATGGCATCTGCTCCACCGGCCTGTAATAATGAGTCCCTACATTATTAACCAGTAGGTGCACATCTCCGAATCGGGAGACGGCCTGCTCCACAGCCCCCTGCAGCTCCTCCTCCTTGGCTACATCTGTACGTATGAACAGCGCTTCACCGCCGGCGGCAGTCAGCTCCGACATGGCCGCTTGGCCGGCATCCTCGTTCCAGTCCAGCATAGCGACGCGGCAGCCCTCGCGAAGCAGCACTTCGACGATGCCTCTGCCAATACCTCCTGCTGCGCCCGTCACAATCGCAACCTTCCCAATCATATCGGCAATTCGCCTCCTTGTTCTGAAGCTGCTTAACCCTTCACACCTGAGAATGCCACACCCTTCTCGATATACTTCTGTGAGAAGAGGAAGATCAGCAGCAGCGGGATCATGGATACAAATGCGCTGGCCATCAGCATATTCTGCAGCACGCTTGGCTGATTCTGCAGGTCATTGAGCGCAACGGTAAACGTCCAATATTTCGGCGAGCTGTTGACGACAAGCGGCCATAGAAACTCATTCCATACCGGAATGAAGGTCATGACGCCAACAGTAGTAAAGATTGGAATAGAGAGCGGCGTCACGATCTGCAGGAACGTTCTAAGCTCGGTAGCGCCATCAACCCTGGCCGCCTGCAGCAGCTCCTTGGACACTTGGTCGAAGAAGCCCTTGAATAGGAAGATGATAATCCCCCAGGCGGTATGCGGCAAAATTACGGCGAGTAAGGAATTAACGAGACCCAAGTCCTTCATGAGCAGATACATCGGCAGCAATAAGGAAATATCAGGAATCATGATTGTAGCCAGGAAAAACATGATCCAGAAAAACTTCCATTTCTTACTCTCGATGAGATGCGCCAGCGTATATCCCGCAAGTCCGCCAAGCACCATCTGCACAAGGACGCTCGCCACTGTAATAATAGCACTGTTCAAGAAATATTGGGCGAAGCCCAGCGCCCCGGCCGTATCCTCCGCGATTTTGTTGAGCGCCATATAGCTGCTGAATACACGAACCCAGTTGGATTGTTCGCTAATGGCAACAACTTGACCCTTTATTAATTCATTGGATTGATAGAAGGCAGAGAAGCGGCTGGACAGATCGGACTCCGCAATAGACGGCGTTACCGCTATACTCTTCCCGCTGTCACCCTCCCATTCGAACTTGGACAGCTTGTTCTCCTGGATGATAGGCAGCTTCTTATCCATCATCTTGTCATTGAAGATCGTGGTTGGCACAACCTTAGGCTGTCCGACAAAGAACATAGAGGAGACGGTCTCTGCTGTATAGAGCTTACGACCGTCCTTCACGCCTGTGATAGTCACATCGCCAATGCTCTCGCGGATATTTTTCATCCACGGATACCACATCGCTCTCATGGCGTCCTTCTCGTAGAATGCCGGATCAGTCTCATCCATTCCTGTGTAATCAATTGTCACTTGAATGGATTGGGGAATCGTCGGCAGCCACTTGGGTGGATAGGAGTTAATATCCTTCTCCGTCTTGAGCGAGGAGGCGAACATCCACAGAATAGGGATTAACGCAAAGATTACGAACGATATTGTCACCACATAGGCCGTAATCTTTAGCGATCTTCCCCCTTTTTCCCTTATGCGAGTGCGTTCCATATGATCAATCCTTTTCTGCGGAAATTTTATTCTGAATGATGGTCAGTAACGCAATGACGATAAACATAAATACGGATACCGCACCGGATATGCCGAATCGAGATTGCTGGAAGGCTGAGTTGACAACAAGCATGGACACGACCGTTGTGCTGCCTGCTGGTCCGCCTTGCGTCATAATGTAAATATGGTCATAAGCAAGCAGGACGCTTGACATGAAAGCCACAAATTGAATGACAATAATAAATTTGATATTGGGCAGAAGCATCGTCCACATCCTTCTCCATGGACCTGCTCCATCCATCTTCGCCGCCTCCAATATTTCCGTTGGTATGGACTTCAGTGCGGAATAATACAACAGCAGTGCTATTCCGTTGCCGGCGAATACGGCAGGCAGAACGATTGCAAGCTTCGTCATCGTGGCGTCATTGAGCCACAGGTATGGACCTAATCCTATAAAACCAAGCCAGTAGTTCAGCAAGCCAAAATCCGGGTTATACATCCATTTCCATACGAGCACCCCGCCTACAAGAGGCATGATGGTTGGCAATTGATACATGAAACGGAAGAAAGCATTGCCCCGTCGAATATCATACAGGAACAAAGCTTGAACAATGGGAATCCAGAATGTAAGGACCAAATATAGACCAAAGAATATAAACGTATTCGAAATCGCTTGCCAGAACGTAGTTGATTTCAAAAATTCCGTATAATTGGCGAAGCCGATGAATTTACCAGGCGGATTAACGATGCTATAGTCAAAAAAACTAATATAGGCCATATTCATTAATGGATAATACTTAAACATCACATAACAAATTACAGAAGGCAACAAAAACAAAACCGGCACCCAGCGAATGTTTAATTTACGCAACATATGTCTCCCTCACCCCAGGAACGGCTATCGGGATTCCCCCGGCCGGGGGAATCCCAATGGCTATTATTTTTTAACTTCTTGATTGTATTTGTCTACGACTTCACGCTGTGCCAGATCTTGCGCCTTCTGCATAACCGCCATTGGATCCGCCTTCTCATCCAGGAGCACCTCTTGAACAGCTTTGACCACATAAGGGCTCAGACGCGCTTTCAGGAAGTATTCCAGACGCCCTTCGCCGGCAGCCGCTTGCACGTTCTCAATCAGCTCTTGGGGCATACCTTCTACGAATTGGGATGCGTCAACATCAGATCTTACATTCAGTAGATTCGGGAAGATTCCGTTATCCATTTGATATTGCAGCAGGCCATCCTGTACTTCCTTTGACATCAGGTACGTTGCGTATGTGAACGCCGCTTGCTGCTTCTCTGGCGTTGCCTTCGGATTAAAGATCCACACCGCGCCGCCTACCTGTGCTGGGGATGTTCCGCCTGGGCCCGGAGGCAGTGCGGAGAAGCCAATATTTTCAATATCCATGCCCGAGGATACCATACCGCCGAACCAGTTGGATGCCGCAATCATCGAAGCTGCGCGTCCTTGATAGAAGTCATTGGTATTCTCATCCAGGCTTTGTACCACATTTTTTTGTGTCGCTTTATACTTGAATTTCAGATCTTGGTAGTATTGAAGCGCCTTTACGGCAGGCTCAGATGTGAAGGTCAGCTTAGCGCTTCCATCTTCCTGCTGCTCGGTCAGGTCGCCGCCGGCTTGCCATACATAATATTCGAAGAACCAGTCCGCCCAATCCATACCCAGCAGAGCGTAGCCATATTGATTTTTGGAGGCGTCCGTCAGCTTCTGCGCCGCTTCTCCAAAGGACTCCCAGTCCTTCAAGGCTTCTTTTTCATCCAGGCCCGCGTCAGCAAACATTTGTTTGTTGTAAGCCAGTCCCGTTACATACATGAAGTTCGGAATGCCGTAAATTTTGCCGTCTCTTGTAGCTGCCTGTGTAGCGGATGGCAGGAACATATCCTTCTCCGAGTAGTTGTTCCACAGCTCCGTAATATCAGCCGCAATGCCTTGGTCGATGTAGGATTCCATATCCGGGAACGCATTTGCGTACAGATCCGGCTGCTCGCCGCCTACAACGGCTGTCATGAACTGCTCTCTTTCTTTGGTCAGCGTCTGCATGACGTGTTCAACCTTGATATTGGGATACTTCTCGGCGAAATCCTTGAACACCTGCTCCCAATATGGCTTAGCCGGGTCGCCGTCCTGCGGCATGTCCCATGATACAATCTCAACCAGTTCATCCGTAGCAGGCGGTGCTGACGCGGCATCGTCTCCGTTGCCGCTTCCATTATTGCCGCCGCCGTTGTTGCCGGAGCATGCTGCCATGAACAGCGATACAACAAGAGTCAGGGCCAGAACAGCCATTAGCTTTGCTTTCTTTTTCACTGATAGTTCCCCCATTCGAGTGATGTGCTTAAACTTTGCTTTGCTTTGCTTTACACTTCTTATTGTAGAAGGAATGGGGGCGTGAGCTGTAAGAATATATTAAGCGGTTCATACGAAAATCTTAACCATACATACAGAAACGAGCGGAAGCCTTGGAAGGCTGTCCGCTCGCCTGGATTAGTCGAACTCCATATTATAAGCGTCAATGACCTCGCGCTGAGCTTTCTCCTGCGCTCGGGTGAGGGCATCATATGGCTTTGTGTTTTCATTCAGCAGAACCTCCTGAACCGCAGCAGAGACATAAGGGCTTAGACGGGACTTCAGGAAATATTCAAGCCGACTCCCCTCGGCTGCCCGCTGAATACTGCGGAAAAGCTCCTCCGGCATCCCTTCGGCGTAAGAGATAGGATCAACATCCTCCCGCACTGACAATAGATTGGGCAGCATACCGTGCTCCTTCTGGAATCGAAGCATCTCCTCCAACGCGTATTTGGAGGTCATGAAGGTCGCGTAGGTGAAGGCTGCCTGCTGCTTCTCTTCCGACGCGTTCGGGTTCAAGATCCAGATACCTCCGCCCACCTGCGCAAGTGACACGCCAGCGGGACCCTTCGGAAACGTCGTCACTCCGATATCATCCATATCAACCCCAGATTCCAGCATTTCCCCGAACCAGTTGGAGGTCGCAATCATCGTCGCGGCGCGTCCAGAGTAGAAGTCTTTTTTGTTGTCATCTAGACTTTGCAGCGTGTTGGGCTGCGTCACGCCATAGCGGAACTTCAAATCTTGATAATAGCTCAGCGCCTGAACCGCGGCATTGGAATTAAAGGTCAGCTGCACGGTTCCATCAGGATTCTTGCTGGTGAGATCGCCTCCGGCTTGCCACACATAATATTCATAGAACCAATCCGCCCACTCGGTGCCCAGAATGGTATAGCCATATTGGTTGCTGGAGCGGTCGGTCACTTGCTCCGCCGCCGCTGCGAAGGAGTCCCAATTCAGGAACGCTTCCTCCGGATTGATGCCATTCTCCTCAAAAATCCGTTTGTTATACGCCAAGGCTGTCACATACATGAAGTTAGGAATGCCATAGATTCGTCCATCCTTCTCCGTTGTTGCCATAGCAATGGAGGAATAGTGTGCGTTGTCCGGATATTGTGCCCACATCTCTGTAATATCGGCAGGTATGCCCTGATCGATGTACGACTCCATATCGGGAAACGCGGCATTATACAAATCCGGCTGCTCGCCCCCCGCGACTGCTGTCATAAACTGCTCGCGCTCCTTCTGGAAGGCCGCCTCCATATGAATGACCCGGATATGGGGATAGGTCTGCTCGAATTCCTGAAACATCCGATCGTAATATGGCTTCTCCGCCGAGCCCGCGAATGGCTTGTCCCAGACAACAATTTCGACAACAGGGTCCGTCAAGCCGTCTTCCAGCTTCAGATGGTTATTCCCGGAGCACGCGGTCAGAGACAGTATGAACCATAGGACAGCGACCGCCGCTAATGTCGCTCTTGTCACAATACCTGCAACCATCTTTATCCCCCTCCTTTCTACGCATGCGGAGCGCCCTTATCCCTATATTGGCCTGGCGTTGCGCCAAAGCGCTTGCGAAATACGCCTCCGAAATAAGCCGCATCGTCGAAGCCGACCCTCTCGCTGATATCGCGTATCTTCATATCGGTCTCCACCAGCAGCCGAGCCGCCTCCTTCATCCGAAGCCCATTCAAGAAATCGACAAAGGATTCCCCGTATTTCTCCTTAAAGCGCTTGGAGAAGTAATTGGGATGAATAAAGAACCGTTCCGCAATCATCGCCAACTGGATAGGCTCTGCGTAATGGCGCTCCAAGTAGAGCCTAACCGCCTCCATAATTTCTTTTCCTTCAATATTATTGGATTTGGACAATAAGCCAATCATATTCGTAACGAGCCGCTTCATCTGCTCGACGATCTCATGCCATGCTGTTGCTTGCTGCAGCTCTCGCTGCAAATCTGTCAGCTCGCCGATCGCCCACTGCGAATCCGTGGCATGGTTGATCCAATATTTATTGAGGAATAGATACAAATCCACGCAGAACCATTCCACCATCACATAGCTGGAGGCGGGCTCCTGCACAATGGCGCCAAGTCGCCGCTCGATCCACTTGTGAACCTTGTCCTTCTCCCACTTGCCCAGCCAATCCTCCAGAAGCTTGACATCCTCTTGGCCGATAAAGGACTTCCGTTGCGCCTCTTGGCCCCCATTCGCTGCGCCCTGGGCCTGATAGATCCGATTCCCTCCATGAAGGATCGCGTTCCTGGCGATCTGCTTTGCTTC
Organism: Paenibacillus sp. B01; assembly: GCF_009649995.1. Classification (NCBI taxonomy): domain Bacteria; kingdom Bacillati; phylum Bacillota; class Bacilli; order Caryophanales; family Paenibacillaceae; genus Paenibacillus; species Paenibacillus sp. B01. The sequence continues at coordinate 3,102,266 of NZ_CP045802.1, forward strand.
CCGGTAGCTCTCCTGCACCTTCGCCATTTGTGGCTGATAAGGCCCTACGCCTATCGTGACTCCCAGCTTCAGATACTTCCGAATGCCGAACGAAATCGCTTCCAGCGTATAGGTCACTCCCGCGCTGTCCTGCCCCTTCTGAAGTCCAAGCACGTACACCAGCTCGAAGCGCCTCAGCGAATGATGCACAAGGATGCCCCTGATAGCATTGGACAGGAAGCGCTCCGTTACAATATTTTTGATTGCGAACCAGAGCAGCTCCTCCTCACCTGGACCAAAGGAGCCATGAGGCACCTTGAACGGCTCCAATTGGAGGACAACGGCCGTAAAGGCAGCTCCATGCTTCGCAAGCTCATCCAGCTCGCTGCTGGCCTCCGCAAAGTCCTCTTCCTGCAGGAATTGGGTTAGCGCCTGCTGACGGGAAGCCTCCTGGCTTGTTTCGGCCACGCTCTTCAGCTCCTGAATCATCTGATCCGTCTGCTGCTCCGCCTCTCTGCGCTCCAACAGCTCCATCAACGTAGCATACAGCTCATCGTCCTCCAGCGGCTTCACCAGATAATTGCTGACTCCGTATTTGATCGCTTGCCTGGCGTAATCAAATTGATCATAGCCGGTGACAATGATCAGCTTAACCCGGGCATCCAGCTCCAACGCGTGTCGGATAAATGTCAGTCCGTTCATGCCAGGCATATGAATATCCGTTACAATCAGGTCCGGCTTGGCTGTCTTCATCAGCTCCAGCCCCTTGAGCCCGTCCCCCGCTTCCGCTACGACCTCTACAGGCAAAGCGGTCAGACGAATCTTATGGATGATGCCTTGTCGAATAATGGGCTCGTCATCCAACACCATAATTCTCATATCGTTTAAGCCTCCTGGTCGGGCAAATAGGTTTTGATCGTAATGGAAAAGGTTGTCCCATATTGCTCGTCGCTGCTGAACGTAATGCCGCATTCCGGACCATATAACATGCGGATGCGAGATTGCACATTGTGAAGGCCAATAGAAGCTTGTTGTTGTTCAAGCCCTGCAGGAGCATCCTCCAGCTGCAGCAGCTCCCGCAGCCACTGCTGACGCTCCTCATCAATGACCAATCCATTATTCCATATTTTCACCTGCAGCTCGTCCTGGCCCAGAGAAATCGCTTCAATACGAACGATCCCGCCATCGATGCTGTGGCTGATCCCATGATTGACGCTGTTCTCCACTAGCGGCTGGAACAGAAGCTTCGGGATGGGCACCCGCTCCAGACCCGGCTCCAAATAAATGGTATAGTCCAGCCTGCTGTCGAACCGGATTTTTTGAATGGACAAATACAGCCTGATTTGCTGAAATTCCGCATCCAGCTTAGACACATCATTGCCGCTTATATTATAACGGAACATTTTGGCCAGCGAGCGGCTGATCAGAGATACTCGTTCGTCCCCGTGCAGCGACGAGATACTATCGATAATGCCTAAGGTGTTGTACAGGAAATGGGGATTAATCTGCGATTGCAGCGATTTGATTTCCGCATTTTTTTTCACTATTTCCGATTCATATACCTTGCTGATCAGACGGTTGATCTCCCTGGTCATACGATTGAAGGATTTGCTCAGATACCCGATCTCATCCTCGGTACGCACGGGAAGCACGACGGAATAATTGCCCTTCTCAATCGCTTTCATGCCTTTGCTGAGCAGCTTAAGCGGCGTAATGGTGCGGGACGATATAAATCCCGCCAGCAGCATGGAGAACAGCAGGGTGAACACGCCAATCCAGATCGTCCGCTTCGTGAAATTGTCGGCAGACTCCGTCAGCACCCGAGTAGGCACCTCCGTAACGACAAGCCAGCCCGTATGACCCAGACTGTCATAAGCGATCAATTGGTTTTCTCCTAAGCTGGAACGGTAATAGTGGCCTTTGCTCTGGCTGCCCACCATCAGCAGCTCCTCAGCGGTCAAGATGCGCTTGCCCCGCTCAGCGGCATGCCTGGAATACACGATGGTGCCATGCTCCTTATCCACCAGATAGGTTCTGCCCTCTCGGCTCCCCTCGCTTTCCGCCAGCCACTGCTCCAGCGATTCCGATGACAGCGTAAAATGCATCACACCAATAATGGGACCGGGCGATGTCAAGGTAATTTGTCGAATCGCTTGGACGTACGACAGCGTGTAACCGACCTGCTGTCCTGACGCGCTGGGATTGTACATGTCCGTAGGCAGCCACAAGCCTTTGCCATTGGCTCCAATCGCGACATCCGTCAAGCGCTGCATTTCACTGGGGGCAATCAGGGTGGATACCAGACCGCCTACCCGCATAGAAAAGCCGTCAAGCTGCGAGATCACCACATTCGATACAATGGGATGATTGTATACAAAATTGGATATTTTGCCGCGGTAAGAGCTTTGTCCCTCCGGATCCGTGCCCATACCGCGCACAAACTGATGAAAGTCGAAGTCTCCAAAGTAGTTCCAGGCAAAGCTTTTGACGTTCGTCATATTTGCGTTCAGCGTGGAAGCGGATTGCTGCGTCAGGCGAAGATGACTATCTACTGCCTGTGCCCGCAAGTCATTAGCCGTTCGGAAATAGAAGTCGAACAGGAGCACGAATACGATTAAAGCGATAATAATCAAATAAGACAATAATATTTTGCGATACAGGGACTTGTCGATGTATCGGCTTATAGCATACAAGATCCGCAATGCTCCACCTCTCCTTCCCGGTATCACGTCCTCTTATTGTAAGGGATGAGATACAAAGTGGAAAAGAGCACCCGTTTCCAATTGGAAACAAAGTGCTCAAACCAGCGGGACAGCCTACTTCTGTGAAAAGCGAAGGTTATCGATCATAAACGAATCTCCGCTCTCCGGCGCATCCTCCCACAGATACAGCTGAATGGAGGCGATTCCCGAAGCGTCGAGCCCCGTCGCTTCCGCTCCCCAGAAGCCCTCTTGCTCCCCCCATACAGGGTCGGAGGCCTTGAACTGGGCTATCGAAATCGTGCGGGATTCCTTGGCCCCAATGGCAAAATAATACGTACGAAGCGCGCCCTTCTTATCCGTTACATTCGCGCGAAGCTGGATCGGCAGCGCATTGGGATTGGTCACATCGGCGACCACGAGCGGCTTGCTCCCCAGCTGCCATGGGGCTGCCGGCTTAATGTCCACTCCGGAGTAATCCGCGTCTAGCGTACCTACGCTAACCTTCATCGCCCGTTTGCCATCCGTTGCGCCAGCGGCTCCATACTGAACAACAGCTGTTTTGTAGGCTGTAACGATGGACAAATCCTCGTTCGACTCAAAGGACATCAGCCACTCCTTGCCTGGCTGGCCGCCTCCTGTACCCGTGCCCTTGCCAAGAAACCGGATGTCATATGCTCTCGCATGCACATCCTTTGCAGCGCTAACCATTTCCTCGTAAGGCACATCGGCTACATCCACAAAACCTAGGTTGTAATTTTCCCCGTCCCATGCGCGTCCAAGCAGCGGCTGATCCACATATTGGAACCAATGCGCACCGACAAAATAAGGATTGTTCAGTACAGTCTCCATATAATGAACATACTTCTCGCCGCGATTCTCTTGATCCACAGCCGACGTATCCGCGTTTGGTCCCGTTCCGAACATGCCTCTGTCATCCGAAGCGAAAGCAAATTCACCGATAATCGCCGGCATATCGAGCTCCTCAAGATGCATCCAGTTTTCGCCTTCCACATCCTCTTTATACACATTGAAGCTGATGACGTCCACATACTTCGCCGCTGCCTTCTGCACCTCTTCGCTTGTGCCCCACTCCGCAAATCTCGAGCCCAGATAAAGGGTATCGGGAAGCTTCGCGCTCACCGCTTTATCCACAATGCGGAAGTACTCATCCGCCAGAAGACTCAGCATGGTCGAATAGTCAGGCAGCATGCCCTCGGACAGCTCTGCCGGCTGATAAGGCTTGCCAAGAGCGTCAAAGGAGGCGAAGCTGGTGCCCCATTGGCTGTTCAGACTTTCAATTTTGTTTTGATAAACAGACTTCAGGTGGGCAATCATTGTGCGTTTGGCATAGCTGCTCTTGGCTGAGCTGTCCATGGCCATAATGTTGCTGATCAGCGCGTACTTGCTTCCCGTATTGGCGGGATTGCCCCAAGCGATCTCGTTGTCGATGTACACCCCAATCATATACTTGTCATCTTCAACGCCATACGCCAATATTTGTTCGTCCAGCATGTCGTCCACGCTTGTCTTGAACGCCGGATCGAATGGATCTGCTACCGGCGCCCAGCCGCCTCCGCTTGGAATGGTGGCATGCTGTCCCCAATGCGTCCAGCCATTGGCAACATAAGCGATACCATGCTCATCGCCCTTCCCGAAGAATAATGCCGGGTCCGACCAGTTACCGAGCGAGCTGAAGCCCCAGCTCTTGAAGCGATCCACAGAGATGTCCTTCCATGCCTTCACGTAGTCCTGTCCGTATTTGCGCTCCAGATTGGCCTGGTAATGGTTGAACAGCCAGCCCTCTGTTTGCCCCAGTGGAGGAGCCCCTACTATGGATGTATAAGTGTAATGCTCGCCCAGCTCTCCATCCTTGGAGGGGAGCTCCGTGAACATATTTTCCCGGCCTGAGATCCAGGTATTCATATCATCCAGTCGAACGATATCAAGACCATTGGAGAAGAACAAGTAGCCCTCGGGATCCACCAGCGTCCACTTGCCTTCATGCTTCGCCACACGGAAGTGCCCGGTAGCTTCAAGCTTCGGTCCGTTCAGCCAACCGCCATATTTGCTTGTTTCCAACGGCTTGGCGCTGGCGAGCGCAGCAGCCTCTTCCTTCTTGTCAGCAAGGAAATCCCCATCGGTATGTACCTTGCCCTCCCAGTCCAAGCCCCTGTATTGGCCATAGCCATCCACCAGGTCGTCCATGTAGCTGAGATCCGTATTGGGATCGCCGATTACGGCAATGTTATCGAATAGGAGAGTGGATTCCTGCTTCGTATACATTTGCCACAGCTGGAATTCCACGATATGGCTGCTGTCCAGCCCCTTCTCTCCCCAGCCGTAGCCAAGCTGGCTGCCGGCAGGATTGGGCGGCAGAAACCGCATCCCGAGATCCAGCGCTTCCGAGCCCATGCTGAGAAAATATTTTTGTGTACTGTTTGCTTTCGCAACGGCAGCGCTTACAGTGGAATGCGCCACGCCGTCCGCGCTTTTGTCATCATCCATACGCAGATAGAAGGTAATGTCCTTGTCCGTCGGATTCGTGACCTCGAAGGACAATGCTTTGCCGCTGCCGAATTGCCAAGGCGTAGTCGCCGTGAATTTGACAGTCGGGAAGTCCGCAGCGGCGTACACGACCTTTAGCGCCTTGGAGTCCGTTGCCTCGTTGTGGACAACCTCAATCGTGGAATCTCCTGTCGTTACAAAGTCTGGAATTGCACCATTCTCGAAATCAAGAGAAGGGAATCCATATCGATGCGAGATGACACGGTCAAGCGCTGTCACCAGCTCTGCGAACGTAATTTTCGCTTGAGGGCGCAGCTTGCTCCCGTTGCCTACGAACACTCCAGCACCATATACGGTCTTAAGCGCCGCCTTCCCTTCAGCGCTCATACCGGCAATATCCCGGAAAATCCGGTCCAGCTCAACGCTTCCTGCAGCATCATCGCTTATGAATGCAGAAGCGACAATGACAGCTTCCTCTCGAGTAACTCCTTTATTGGCCTGATCAATAGACTTACCTTGGGACGCTTGAACAGCCCAAGCCGCTGCTCCCGCATTCGACTGTCTCGAAGCATCCATGGCTTCCCAGCCGATGGAGCTCCCAATCAGCTTCGCCGCATCCTCGCGAGAGAGCGCGCGATTCGGATTTTTTACCTCTTCTGATGCCGCCTCAACATATCCCGCCTGCACCCAAGCCTGTATTGTGCCATCCGCCCAGTGCTTGGAGGACATGCCATACGCCTGCGATGAGAACGCTCCCATCATGAGGAGGAAGACCAGAATCATCAAACTGTGTCGCTTCATTCCTTGTTAACCCCTTTCCGATTCATCTGCCCCTTCATTCTATCGAACTATGCTGGGCCAATCGCATAAATATCTTAAGCATTTGCATGGCAATCCTATAAAAATCGTAAGCGTTCTCCCAGCCTGTACAAGAAAGAGCAGCGAGGGCTTAACCTTTCAGCCCCGCTGCTCCTATATGGCTTCTTAACCTCTATTAGGCATAATTCAAGTAAACAGTACGCTTTTGGAGATAGCCCTCAATACCGTATTCGCCATCCTCGCCGCCGATGCCGCTCAGCTTATGGCCGCTGTGATGGCCCTGCATGCAGCCTGACATGCCTTGGTTCAGGAATACCGTTCCCACCTCCAGCACCTGGATTGCCTGCATCAGCTTGCGATAATCATTGGTGTACAGATAAGCCGATAAGCCAAGCTCGCTGGCATTAATGATGCTCACCGCTTCCTCGAAGCTTCCGATCCGAACAATCGGCAGGACCGGTCCAAAGATCTCTTCTCGTGCTGCAGCCATATCAGGCGTAACATTCGTGAGTACCGTCGGCTCGTACCAGTAGCCCTTCTGGAACCCGTCTCCTGTTGGACGTTTGCCGCCGGCAGCCAGAGTAGCGCCTTGTCGGACCGTCTCCTGCACGATAGCATCAATCTTCTCCAGATCCCGCCCGTTCGCCTTCGGCCCCATCGTCACCGACTCGTCGAAGGGATCGCCTAGCTTAATGGACTTCACTCGCTCCAGCAGCTTCTCCGTAAATGCATCGGCAATGCTCTCATGCACAAGCACCATCTCATTGCAGATGCACACCTGCCCGCAGTTCGCGAAGCGCGCGCCAACAGCCGCTTCTACCGCTTGATCCACATCAGCGTCCTCCAGCACAACAAACGGCGCTTTGCCGCCCAGCTCCAGAGATAACGCCGTAATGTTGTCCGACGCCGCCTTGTAGATCGCCTGTCCCGCTCTAACGCTGCCCGTAACAGTGACCAGCTTCGTAATGGGACTGCTGACCAGCGCCCCTCCGACCTCCACGCCTGTGCCCGTAACGAGATTGGCCACTCCAGGCGGGAAGCCAACCTCATCAATGAGACGGAACAGCTCGGCAGACGCAATCGGCGTGAGCTCATGCGGCTTAATGATCATCGTGTTCCCTGTCACCAGCGCCGGGCCCAGCTTGCGGCCAATGAGCGCGAGGGGATAGTTCCAGGCGCACAGCCCTACAGTGACGCCGTACGGCACCTTCTGAATCATAAGCATCTCGCCCTGACGGTTAGCCGGCAGCACATCGCCCTTCAAGCGGGTAGCCGATTCCGCCGCGTACATGAAATAAGCCATCGTATCGTCGACTTCGCCAAGCGCCTCGCGATAGGTCTTGCCTTGCTCAAGCACAAGCAGCCGGGCGAAATGCTCCCGCTCCTCTTGGATGCGGTCCACCAGCTTGACCAAATACCGTGCCCGCTCAACAGCGGGCAGAAGCTTCCACGAGCGCTGAGCTTTCTCCGAGGAGTGCAGCGCTTTCTGCACATCCTCCGGATCCGCATCGCTTACATGTCCAATCACTTCTTCATTGGCAGGATTCAGCACCTCAGTCAAGCGCCCGGAAGCCGAATCCATCCATTGTCCGTCTATATAAAGTCGATAATAGGTCGTATTCCCTTTTGTCCCCGTCATCATAACCTTCACCTCTTAATTGTAGGATTTCATCATTTTAAACTCTTCCCTCTTTTAAGCAGTACGAATATATTAATGAGGCTCTATAAATATATTAGCTTTTTTAAGCTTCATTATTCCGCTCAATACAGCCTGAATATACCCTTATTATGTGATCACGATCGATGTCTCGCGTTTGGTGGATGAGATACCTGAGAGGGTCGATAGCCAGGGAAACTCATCCGATAAATGAGGACTTGGCACCAGGTAAGTCGGGTCCTGCTCCAATTGATTCGGCCAAGCGATCGTAGAGATTTATCACTCTAGAATGCGCATAATGATTGTGCATGGTGCTTTTGTAGTTATTGTATAGTTTCTACCGATTGCCACTTGTGGCCTCACGTAATCCTGCATTTTCGGAGCATTATGGTACATGGGATTCTGGCATATTAAACGAGTCAAAAAACGGTTCGAAAAATTATGTTTTTTATGAGAAAACCGTACAGATCATCTGTAAAATGACCGAAGGGCTGCAGGGCTGTGATACGTTTACAGGCCACTTCACAAAACCTCGTTTAATAAATTCCGGTTTTCTCCCCCTGAAAATATGGCCTGCCATACATCACTTGAAGTTCGGCGTCGAATACTTTCCGATATACAACCTGCAAGCGACTGGAGGATGCGTCAATGACCATGCCGTTACCGGCATAAATGCCGACATGCGTTATATCCATAAATCGCCCATTTTGCTCGTAGCTCCAGAAAATTAGGTCGCCAGCCATTAGTTCATCAGCAGTTAGTGTCAGTCCGATTTCTACGATAAAACGCGCCTGCTCTGCCGCCGTTCTTGGCAAACCGACTTCCAATTGCTGATACACCCACTGAACGAGATAGCTGCAATCTGTAAAGTTGCCCTGTCCTGCCTTTAGCTGACTGTAAGGATCACCCAGCCGAGTCAACGCCATATCAACAGCCTGGCTTCCAAGCACCCCCGCTGGTAAGTCTGTTCGGACCGCCTCAAGCTCCCCGGATGACAAGCCTACATGCTCGTCCTTGCCAAGTAGCGCAAGCATCATGGGACGAAATTCGGCTGACAACAATTCGTTTATCATATCGGTCTGCTCAGAATTAAAATCATAGAAAGCCGCTTGCTGCTCTGCCGTTCGGGCTGTAATCGATAGACGCAAGACACGTTCATATTGTGTCACCTGTTGTTCCTCTGTACTTCCATCCTCCTGCTCAATGACTACCATTTCCGTAAGCTCCAGCGTCTCCACATGCGAATCGAGCTGATTCATATCCCAATAAACCGTTTGCAACAGTTCTACCCGCTTGCGATCCATCGTTGCCACGTCGATGCCCACCGTGGACATGGACGTTTTGACCGAAAAAACGGCCAATACCTCCGGCCAGTTGTCGATACGGCTGTTGTCCGCGCTGCCAACGTAATGCATTTCTACGCGATCTACATTTCCAGCCGCCTGACGTTCCTGCACCAATCGAGTCTTAAATTGTTCATCCAACTCCTCTACAATCAACGATAGCTTCTGTGTACCGGGTTCTGTATTTTCATCTGCCACGAATATGGCAAACGGGGAGGAGAGAAGCGCCGCGATGATCATAATGATGCATAGCAGGATAATAACGCTACTGCTGACTCCCATTAGAGCAGCCATTCCCTTCACCAATAGTGCTATGGCTCGAACGAGTATTTTCATCAAACGAAGATTCATGTGAGCGACTGCTCGTGCCGCATGAATCGAATGCCGAGCCTGGGTTACAGTCTGTAGCATTCGCTTCTGCTGAACATCATGCTTTGCTTCCTTACGAGCATGACCTGGCTCGTCTGCGGGAACATGTCCACCGGCTGCGCCCACTCCAGCCGGTAGCCTCCGGCGAGCAGCACCTTGGCGTCCTTGGCGAGCGTGGCCGGATTGCAGCTCACATAGACGAGCCGCGTCGGCCGCGCGGCCAGCACGGCGTCCAGCAGCTCGCGGCCGCAGCCGGTGCGCGGAGGATCGACGACGACGACGTCCGGGCGCACGCCTTGGCGCACCCACTCCGGCAGCAGCTCCTCCGCCCGGCCTTCATAAAAGCGGGCGTTGTCGATGCCGCTCGTCCGCGCGTTGTCGCGCGCGTCCAGCACCGCCTCCGGCAGCAGCTCGATGCCGCGAACCTCTCTCGCTCCGGCCGCGAGCCAGAGGCCGATCGTGCCGGTGCCGCAGTATGCGTCGACGACGAGCTCGCTGCCGCTGAGCGCGGCGGCTTCCTGGACGGCTCCGTACAGCTTGACCGTCTGCTGCGGATTGAGCTGGAAAAATGCGCGCGGAGAAAGCGAGAACCGCAGCTCGCCAAGCGTTTCCTCCAGCTTGTCCTCTCCCCACAGATGGATCGTCTTCTCTCCGAATACGAGCGGACTGCCGCCTTTGTGGATGTTGTGCGAGATCGAGCCGACCTGCGGCAGCTCGCGCCTCGCCGCCTGCACGAAGCGTCGGCTGTCCGGGAAGCGGTCGCCGGCGGTGACGAGCGTCAGCTGCAGCTTGCCTGTGCGGCGGCTGACGCGCACGGCAATCGTCTTGACGATGCCTTGGCGCTTCTTCTCCTCGTAAACGGGGATGTCCAGCTCTTCGAGAATCCGCTTCGTCTTCTCGACCGCTTCGTTCAGGCGCGGATCGTGGACGGCGCAGCCGCTGATGTCGACGAGCTGCCTCGTGCCGAGCGAGTACAGCCCGGCGACGAGCCCGCTCTCGCCGCGTCCGGCCTGCAGCTGCGCCTTGTTGCGGTACGCCCAGGGATCGTCCATGCCGAGGATCGGACGGAGCGGCAAGCGGTCGATGCCGGCATAACGCTGGAACGACTCCCGCACGAGCTCCTCCTTGGCCCGCAGCTGCGCTTCATAGGTCATATGCTGCAGCTGGCAGCCGCCGCAGCTGTCGTAGACCGCGCATGGCGGAACCTGCCTGTCGGGCGACTTCTTCTCGATCTCGACGAGATCGGCCTGCAAATAGCCCGGCTCGACCTTCGCCACCTTCGCTTTGACGACCTCGCCCGGCAGCGCGCCCTCGATGAAGACGGCTTTGCGCTTGTAGTATCCGACGCCTTCGCCGTTGATGCCGATCCGCTTGACGGTGACGACGATGCCGTCTCCGGCGCGCACGTCCTCGGCCGTGGCCGGGTGCGCGGGGCGCGGCGCCGAAGGCCGGCCCCCTTTGCTCCATTCCGGTTTGCGGCTTGGCCCGCCTTCTCGGTTCGGCTTGCCGGCGCTGCGCCGGCCGGTTTCATTTCTCATGCTGATTCCCTCGCTCCTGCCTTCTTTCTCCTTCCCGCATTATAGCATACATCCGCCGGACCGACGCTCCCGCCCCGCGCGGCATCCTGCCGACGGCCGAATAGAAAAAATTGGAGGCGTCCATACTATACCCGAAATTCAGGAAGAAAGCGGGTGTGATCGTGAAGGGTAGAGTGATGAACGTCTTCCAGGTTTTTCTCGTCCTCATGCTGTCCGACGGCCTGGCTTGCCACGTCATCATCAATCCGATGCTGCTGGATGCATCCGGTCGCGATGCCTGGATCACCGCGATCGCCGCGGGCGTGTTCTTCGTGCCCTGGAGCCTGATGATCGTCTACATCATGAAAAAAAGCGGCCAGCAGCATTGGCGGGAATGGCTGGGCGAGCATATGCATCCGGTCTTCTCCTGGATTCTCGTCGTTCCGGTGCTGCTGGTAATGTTCCTGCAGGCGATGGAGTGCGTCATGCAGACCGTCAGCTGGCATATCACGAACTATTTGCCCGCCAGCAATCCGCTGCAGCTCGGGATGCTGCTCATCTTCATCTGCGTCATGCTCTGCTGGTGGGGCTTTCGCGTCGTAGCCGTCGCCTCGGGCATCCTGCTGCCGATTGTCGTCGGACTCGGCCTCCTCGTCGCCTCCGGCAACAGCGAGATCAAGGACATGTCGCTGCTGCTCCCCATTCTGGAGCATGGCTGGAATCCCGTCTTTCGGGGCATGACCTACGCCGGCGCCGCTTATTCGGAGCTCATGTACATCCTGCTGCTCCAGCACCGGATCCGCGGACGAATGAAGGCGTGGCATATGCTGATCTACTCCTGCGTCATCGTCGTCATCATGGTCGGCCCGATCATCGGCGCGATCACCGAGTTCGGTCCCGAGGAAGCGGCCAACCAGCTCACCTCCCCTTACGAGCAGTGGAGGCTGCTGCGCATCGGCCAGTATATCGAGCATCTGGACTTCTTTTCCATTTTCCAATGGCTGTCCGGCGCGTCGATTCGCATCGCGCTGCCGGTGCTCGTGCTCTCAGAGACGTTCGCCAGCAGAAACGAGAAGGCCCGCCGCATCTTCATCCTGGCTGTGTTTCTATTTTACGGCGCCGCCACGTTCGTTCCATTGGACGAGTATGATATGTACCTGTTCATGTACACCTATTTCATGCCGGGAGTCACGCTCGTGCTGCTGCCGGCATCGCTAGTCTGGTTCATCGTCGCCCTGTGCATCAAGCCGGACCGAAGGAGGGATTCCGATGGAGGACAACCGCAAGACGGATCAGACGGACAACCGGAAGAAGAAGGAAGCGGACAAGGACGAGAGCAAGCCAAAGGAGCAGTCGGCGCCGGAACGGAAGAGCGGACCTCCGGGCACGAAGCAACCGAATCCGGACGAGCGTCCGGACAGCCGCAAGCCTCAAGGGCAAAAGCGGCGCGAGGAAGCGGAAGCGCAGGAGGCGCCGGCTAAAGGCTGGACGAAAGAGGAGCTGAAGCGCGTTTTCGAGCATTCGGCCGACGTGATCGTCAAGAGCTCTTTTTTTGGACGGGACAACGCCAAGGAAGTCGTGCTCGTCTTTTCGGTCGGCCTCTGCGACACGATGATGATCAACCGGCATGTCCTGCCATCGCTGAGCGCGCATTATGACCGCGACGAATCGCTGACCCGTCCGCTGCTCCGGCTGTCGGACGCTCTCACGATCGAAGGCTTCGTCAAGACGCCGATACGGACCGAGCTCGAGGAGGCCGTCTATTCCGGAGCGCTGCTGCTTCTGTTCGTCCGGGAAGGCTTGCTGGCGTCCGTCGATCTGTGCAACGCGCCGAGAAGGACGCCGGACGAATCCAGCACCGAGATCTCGATCAAAGGTCCGCGCGATTGCTTCATCGAGGATCTGGACACGAACGTCGCGCTGATCCGCAAGCGGATCCGCTCCAGCTCGCTGCATGTGGAGGGCTTCACGATCGGCAGGCGGACCCGCACGCGCATATCGCTGCTGTACATCCACAATATCGCGGATCCAAAACCGCTCGAGGAGGTGCGCAAGCGGCTCCGGGAAATCGACATCGACGGCCTGTACTCGATCAATCAGCTGGAGGATCTGCTGCTGCACAATCGGTTCAAGATCCTGCCGCTGATCGACTTCACCGGCCGGCCCGACTTTGTCGTCACGAGCCTGCTCAACGGGCGCTTCACGATTATCGTCGACGGCAATCCGATGGTGCTGATCGCCCCGGCGACGCTGTCGTTCATCCTGAAGTCGCCGGAAGACGTGCACTTCAACTTCTCTTATGTATCGTTCTCCAGAATCATCCGGATTTTGAGCATGTTCCTTTCGATCTTCCTGCCCGGAATCTGGATCGCGCTCATGGCGTTCCATCAGGATCAGATTCCTTTCCGCCTGATGGCCACGATCTCGGTCGCTCGGCTCGGGCTGCCGCTGTCCGCGCAGATGGAGATGCTGCTGCTCCTGCTGCTGCTCGAAATCTTCAAGGAAGCGGGCGTCCGGCTCCCGAGCGCGATCGGGCAGACGCTCACCTCGATCGGCGGCCTCATCATCGGCGACGCCGCCATCCGGGCCGGCCTCGTGTCGCCGTCGGTCGTCGTCGTCGGGGCGATTACGGCCGTAGCGGGCGTGACGCTGGTCAACCAGGTGCTCAGCACGGTCGTGAGCATCTTCCGGATGTTCTTCTTTTTCCTCGCTTCCTTTTTCGGCATGTACGGGGTCATCCTCGGCATCGTGCTCATGGTCGCCTACATGGCGAGGCTGCAGTCGTTCGGCGTGAGCTATCTCGCTCCGCTGTCGCCGCTGCTGCCGAAGGATGCCCTCATGTCGTACCTGCGGCTCCCGTTCGCCTATATTACCAAGCGGCCGGACAGCATCGCCAAGGCTGGCCAGGACGATGACCATCAAGGAGGCGACATGACGTGAGGAAGCTCCTTCTCGGTATTTTGGCAGCGCTGCTGCTGTCCGTGCAGGGCTGCGGCAACTCGAAGGACATCCAGTCGATGGCGTATGCAACCGCGCTCGGGCTGGACTATAAAAACGGCAAGTATATCGCGTACGTCCAGGTGCTGAACTTCAGCAACATCGCGCGCAGCGAAACGGTCACGCTCGGCAAAGAAGTGCCGATCTGGATCGGGCGCGGCGACGGAGAGACGATCTCGGGAGCGATCGCCGAGACGAACGCCACCTCCCAGTCGCGGCTGTTCTGGGGCCATGTGAAGGCGGTCATCGTGACGGAAAATTTCATGAAGCGCGGGCTGTCCGGGCTCACCTCCTCGCTGCTGAGGGACAGGCAAGCCCGATATACCGTGCTGTTCTACGGAACGAAGGAAAAAATGGAGGACATTTTGACGCAGAAGTCGATCTTCAACCTTTCGCCGCTGGATACGATGATGTTCACCGCCGTGCAGATGAATACGCAGAAGGCGTACATCCTGCCCGTGAACGCGAACAAAGCGTTCGCGTATCTGAACGAGCCCGGCGGCGCCGGCATGCTGCCTGAGATCGGCATCTATCGCCACACCTGGCACGAGGACTACAAGAAGAAGCCGATGTTCATCATCAAAGGGGCGTTTTTCTTCGAAGGCTACAAGTACAAGAACCATATGGCGATGGAGCCGCTCAAGGGCATACGCTGGCGGGACGAGAAGCTGGACCTCACTCCGCTCAAGCTGCTTAAAAATGGCCGGCCATCCGCCGTGCTCATGCTCGGCCATCCCCGGTTCTCGATCAAGATCCGAGTCGAGCAAGGCAAGCCGCGCTACGACGTCAAGATCAAGACGACCGGCTATATTTCGGAGCAGGTCCAAAAGGCTACGATCCAAGAGCTGCAGAACGAAGCGGCACTAGCGATCCGCAAGGAAGTGCAGAATACGTTCGCGATCGCCACGGCGGAAAAGACGGACTGCTTTCGGCTGCAGCTCGAGCTGTACCGCAAGCATCCGGAGCTATTCCGGCAGCTGATGCGTCAAGGTCCGTTTTTCCTGGAAAGCGACTCCCTCGCCTCGGTCGAGGCGGACGTGTACATCCGGACGACCGGCAAGTTCAAGGGCAGCGTATATTCGGACAAGCAAGACGGCGATGAAGACGGGTCCTGAGGGGCCCCTTTTTTGCCGTTTTTGGTTTATAATCGACGAATCAGGTTTACATAATTATTCGTACAATTTAATGGGGCGAAAAACGACCCGACGCAGCCTTGCTGCGCCAGGCACTTGCTAGCCGCGATGGGCCTGCTCTTCCTCCTCGACCGGCTTGAACCGCTGCTTGGCGAAAAAGTAGCCGAACAGCAGCGCGATCAGCGTGTAGATGATCGCGGTCACCGTGAACGCTCGCGCATAACCATGGTACGCTCCGTATCTCGCGACGAGGCCGGTGCTGATCGGCGCGGCGATGAACCAGCCGAGATTGAACATCGCCTCCCCCGAGCTCGCCGCCAATCCTCGCAGCGACCGATGCACGTACCTCATCTTGATCGTGCTGTAGAACGGATTCGCCGCGTTCATGAGCGCCTGCCGGAACAGATAGCCGAAGCTCGCAAGCCAGAATTGATGCGTGTAGGCGGTCAGCACGAGGAACGGAATCGAGCTGAGCTGCAGCCATACGACCGCCTTCACCTCCCCCATCCTCCGGGCGATCGCCGGACCGAGCAGGAACGCGATCGCCGTCGCTCCCTGGCCGAGCGCCACGACGAGGCCGATGCTCGAGTGCGAAGCGTGGAACCTATCCTCGAAATAGACATTCAAATAGGGCACGACCATGCCGCCCGCCATCGCGGACAGCAGGCTGAGCAGCGTAAAGGCCGCGATCGCCGCATACGACGAGCGATGCAGCCGGAAGCGCTCGCGGAAGCTTGGCTTCGGCGAGCTCGCGGCGGCGGCAGCCGCCCGGCCGCGCCGGCCGGGGCGCCGAACTTCAGGATCGGGACGAGCCCGGCCGCCGCGATCGCGACGCCGACCAGCAGCGTCGCCCGCAGGCTGGCGAGCTCGCTCCAGCCTCCGATCGCTCGCAGCGCGTCGCTGATCAGCCCGCCTCCGAGATTGCCGGCGACATTCGCCGCCATGACGAGCGCCATGTTGAAGCTGAACAAGTGGACGCGCTCCCGCGGCGAGGAGTTGTCGGCCATGAACGGCAGGATCGTGGCCGATACGATCGCTTGCGCCATGCCGGCCGCGAAGGCAAGCGCGGTCAGCTGGCCGCTGCCGGCCGCGAAGGCGCGGGCCGCGAGCACCGCGATGACGGCCGCCGCTCCGATGCCGATCATCCGCTTCGCGCCGAACCGGTCGTTGGCGAGGCCGGCGGGGATGAGGATGAGCGCGGCGGCCAGAGCCGTCGCCCCGACGATGTCTCCCACCATCGTCGGCGCATGTCCGAGAGCTTTGACATAGAGATTGTAGATGAGGCTGTACATGCCGAGACCGATGTTCCACAATAGGTTGAAGACGAAAAACAGCCGGATGTTGCGGCTGTAGCCGCCCAGCTGCTCGCGCCACTCTTGGATGAAGGTAGACATGTCCTCCATCGTACCGCAAAAGGCGGTTTCCTACAACGGGAACAGCGGGAGGAATCGGCCGCTCAGCGGATGTCCGCGCCCAGGCATCCGCGAAAATGCTGAAGCGCCCATTCGTGGCCGACCGCGTTGAAGCTGGCGACCGCCCGCTCGTGGATGACGAGCCGGTAGCCGAGATTGTAGGCGTCGACGGCCGTGTGCAGGATGCAGATGTCCGTGCAGTCGCCGACGAGATGCAGCTCCCGCACGCCTCTCTCCCGCAGTCGCAGGTCCAGGTCCGTGCCGGCGAACGCCGAGTAGCGGGTCTTGTCCCGGTACAGCACGTTCGGCAGCCCGCGGATCTCCTCGTACAGCTCGCCCAGCTTGCCGTACAGCTCCCTTCCCTTCGTCCCCCGCAGATTATGCGGCGGGAACAGCTTCGTTTCCGGATGCCAGGCATCCCCCGGTTCATGCACGTCGACGGCGAAAACGACCCACTCCCCGGCCTCGGCGAACTCCCGCGTCAGCCGCACGACCTCGTCCTCGATCGCCCGGCCCGGCTCGCCGCAGGTCAAAGCTCCGTCCTCCGCGATGAAATCGTTCGTGTAGTCGATGTTGATGAGCGCTCTTGCCATCGTCCATCCCTCCGCTTGTCGTTTTCCCCATCCTACCGAATCGCGGCTGCCGCTGCAAATCGGCCGAGGGATTGACGGAAGCGGCTTCGCCCGCTAGCATACGAAAGTGGAAGGAGCGTGTCCCCATGCCAACCGCTTTTGTGCTCGGAGCGGCATTTTTGTTTCTCGGCGTCGCGATCGGAGCGTTCGGCGCGCATGCGCTGAAGGCCCGCCTGGCCGGCGATGCCGGCAAGAACTATCAGACCGGCGTGCTCTACCATCTGCTGCACGGCGTCGGCATCGTCGCTGTCGGCGCATCGCCTGAGGCGGCCTCCTCGTCGCTGGTGCATGCCGCGGTGTGGCTGTTCGCCGCCGGCATCGTGCTGTTTTCCGGCAGCCTGTACGCGCTCAGCCTGAGCGGAGTGAAGAAGCTCGGCGCGATCACGCCGCTCGGCGGCCTGGCCTTTCTCGCCGGCTGGGCGCTCGTGGCGATCGCCTACATCGGATAGCGGAGCGAGTCCGATCGCAAGAAAAAGGGCTGTCCCCGGCCGACATTCGTCGGCCGGCAGGGACAGCCCTTTTTCTTTTCATCCGCAGGATGCGTCTCGGATCCGGCGGAAGCTGGCGCTACAGGCGGTCGAGCTGGCGAGACTTCAGCTTCGGCTCGCAGGCTTTGCAGACGCCGATGACCTGTCCGTTCTCATCGGAGTAAAAGGCGAGCCGCGCGGACGGCTGCCGGCAGAGCGAGCAGGGCTGTCCCTTGCCGCGGGCGGCGGCGGGATTGGGTTTGCTCTTGCGCCTGCGCGCTGCATCCAGCGCGATGACGTTGGAGTGGCGGCGCGAGCTGGCTTGGCGGCGGTTCAGCCAAACGACGAGCGCGCAGACGGCCGCGGCAGCTGCGATGATCAGCACCGGCACGAGCATGAGCCTCTCTCCTTCCTTGCAGCATAGCTTGTCATCCTTATTCTGCCTCTTTTTCCCCGTTTTGCGCAAGTGCCCGCAGATGGCGGCCGATGGATCCGCTCGCGCCGGTCAGCGCGATGACGGGACGAGCGCCGGCGGAGCCGGATTTTTCAGAGGTTGTCATGGCATGCAAGGCTCCTTCCGGACCGACGGCTTCAATAGCTTCTTGCCCGCTCCGTTCTCCGGCCAGCCGTGCCGGAGCCCAGCCTTGCGAACCGCGGGAAGGATATGCGATGATAAGGCCAGCAAGAACATTTTCCAAAAAGAGGAGTGACCTCCCATGCGCAAGGAGATGGAGCGGTTCAAGCAGCAGCTGAGCGAGCAAGGCAAGCTTCAGGGGCGCGAGGCGGTCCTGATCGCCTTCGACCATCTGCTCGACCTGCTGGATGAGCATGAGGAAAAGCACCGCCTGGAAATCGGCGCCCGCAGCACGAACGGCGAGAAGTCCAAAGGAGAGGTCGAGTCGGCGATCCGGGCCGAGACGGAATTTTTCCGCAATGCCGTCCATACGGTCATCGATCGCACGGTAGCCGATCTGGTCCATCGCGGCGACAAGGAATGGAAAAAGTTCTACGACCGCATCGAATAGGCTCCGCTCCGACGCCTTGCGCCCCTCGCTCCGAGGGGCGTTTTTTTACGCCTCCGCCCGCGCGGCGCATCCGCCCTTCCGCTTCGACGGCCCACCCCTCTTGTCCACTGGATGAATAGTCTATTCTATCTTGTTCCGCAAAGGAGTGATAGATAGATGGCGATTGCAAAAACCCCGATCCTCGGCCAGCCGGCCGTATCCGCGGACGCGATGGCCGCCTACGTGCGGACGGTCAATCCGTCGTTCAATGCGGAGATCGCCCGCCAGTTCCGGCTCGTCGGCAGCCGGCTCGGCATCCGCGGCGACATCGCGCTCTGCCAGTCGATCCACGAGACGAACTGGTTCCGCTTCGGCGGGGACGTAAGGCCCGAGCAGAACAACTTCGCCGGCATCGGCGCGACCGGCGGCGGCAATGCCGGCGCCAGCTTCGCGACGATCGCGGAGGGCGTGACGGCGCAGATCCAGCATCTGTACGCCTACGCCTCGACCGCGCCGCTGCCTGCCGGCGAGAGGGTCGTCGATCCGCGCTTCTCGCTCGTCGCTCGCGGCAGCGCGCCCAACTGGGAGGATCTCGCCGGAAAATGGGCCGTGCCCGGCTACGATCGGACGAAGTACGCCTCGCTGCAGGCCGCGCTCGAGGCCGGCGACACGTACGGCCAGAAAATCATGCGGCTGTACGGCACGATGACGGCGGCCGCAGCCGCGGCAGCGCCGCAAGCGCCGCTGCCGATTGTGGCGCTTGACGCCGGCCACGGCGGCACCGATCCCGGCGCCCAAGGCTTCGGCATCGTCGAGAAGGACAGCGCGCTCGACCTGACGCTGCGGGTCGCCGCGCTGCTGCGCGCCGGCTATGCCGTCGACGTGCGGCTCACGCGCAGCACGGACGTTTTCGTGCCGCTTGGAGAGCGGGCGACGATAGCCAACGGCTGGAAGGCGGATTATTTCGTCTCCCTGCATCATAATGCGGCCGGCGGCGAAGGCTTCGAGTCGTATGTCTACCCCGGCACGCGCTCCGGCCCGTCGGGCGTGCGCCAGGATGCGGTCCATGCGGCGATCATGAAGGCGCTCGCTCCGCTCGGCGTCGCGGACCGCGGCAAGAAGGAGGCGAACTTCGCCGTGCTGCGGCAGACGACGATGCCGGCGGTGCTGCTGGAGAACCTGTTCGTCGACAACGCGCTCGACGCAGGCTTGCTGAAGGACTCGGCCGTGCGCCAGAATCTGGCGGCGGCAATCGCGGAAGGAGTGGCGAAAGCGATGGCATTGACCCCGAACTATCCGGCCAGCACGCCGGACTACAAGATCCAGGCGATCGAATGGCTGTACACGCAAGGATACTTGACCGATTCGGTATGGAAGCAGCAGCCCGATACCCCTCTGCCCCTGTGGGCGGAAGCGCTCATCCTGCAGCGGATGTACGCGCAGCTTCAAGGATGACCCTCCTTTCGGAGGAGGAACCGTTCCAAGCCGCAAAAGGCAGCCCTCCCGGCCATCGCGCCGGCTCGCGGGCTGCCTTTTTCGTTGCTCCGCATTCTACTCGTCGAGACTGCCGACGTACTCGCGGATGTAGTCCATGAACCGCTTGGCCGCAGGGGACAGCAGCTTGAACGAGGCGGCGGCGATGCCGAGCGTGCGGTAGCGCCCGTCCTCAAGCTCGACCATGCTCGCCCGGTGGTCGCGACCGCGCAGGACAAGCTCGGGCAAGATGCTGATGCCGAGCCCATGCTCGACCATCGCGATGATGGCGTAGTCGTCATGCGTCTCGTATTTGATGCGCGGACGGCGGATCGACTCCTCGAGGATGCGCCGGACATCATAGTCCGAGCCTTCCTTCGGAATGATGAACACCTCGTCCTCCAGCTGGCTGAGGGACAATCGCCGCTCTCCGCAGAGCGGGTGGTCGGGCGGAAGCACGCAGAGCATCCGGTCCTTCTTGAGCGGAAGCGTGTCGAGCCCCTCCCTCGACGGCAGGGACAGGAAGCCCAGATCCATGCTGCCGCCCGCGATGCCTTCCTCGATGTCGCGATAGTCGCCCTCGATCAGCTTGAGCTCGATGCCGGGATAGTCGCGGTCGAACGCCTTGATCATCGCCGGCAGCCAGTGCACGGACACGCTCGTGAACGTGCCGAGACGGACGGTTCCGGCCTGCAGCCCTTTGATCAGGGCAATCTCCTGCTTCAGCTGCTCCTGGGCGGCCAGCAGCTCGCGCATCGGGCGGAGCAGCCGCTCGCCGCTCTCGGTCAGCCGGATGCCGGAGCGGCTGCGCGTCAGCAGCGCCAATCCGAATTCCTTTTCGAGGCTGCTGATCGCATGGCTGACGCCCGACTGCGTGAGGCCGAGCGTCTCGCCGGCGCGCGTCAGGCTGCCGAGCTCGACGACCGCGCTCAGCACCTCGTATTTGAACAAACTCATGCTCGATCTCTCCCGCCGGATTCATTCCTTTTTCTCATATTCTCCATGACAAACATTCAATTCCCTTATGCTTCCTTCCTGAGTATACTTGACCTCGGATGAAAGCTTCAAGAAAGAATGGAGAATGGAACGAAGATGAAAAAATCGGAATGGCTGCTGCTTGTCGTCACGTTATGCTGGGGGTCCGCTTACTTGCTGTTGAAGGCGGCGATGGAGGCGGTCGAGCCGCTCATGCTGATCGGGCTGCGCTTCATGATCGGCTTCCTGATCGCCGGCGCGATCCTGTATCCCCGGCTGAGGAAGGCGACGCGCCGAACCGTCGCGCTCGCCGCGATGCAAGGCGCGCTGCTGTTCCTCATTTCCGTGACGGTCACGTTCGCGCTCAAGTCGACGTCGACGGCGAACGCCAGCTTCCTGCTCAGCCTGACGGTCATCTTCGTGCCGCTCCTGTCCGCGACGTTCCTGCGCCAGAAGCTGACGCCGCAGCTGACGGCGGGCATCGGCTTCGCCATCGCCGGCATCGGCCTGATGACGCTGAAAATGCCGCTGTCGATGCAGCCCGGCGACCTGCTCTGCATGCTCGCCGCCCTCATCAACGCGACGTACGTGCTGCTGACGTCCCGAGCGGCTAAAGAAGTCGACACGATCAATCTCGGCGTCCTGCAGCTCGGCTTCGCCGGCCTGTTCGGACTGATCTTCGCCGGCTTCATGGGCCAGCTGTCGCTTCCGTCGACCGGCGGAGGCTGGGGAGCGATCCTCGCGCTCGCGGTCGTCTGCAGCGCCTTCTGCTACATCGCCCAGCCGGCCGCGCAGAAATTCACGACCGCCTCGCGAGCGGGACTCATCTTCTCGATGGAGCCGGTGTTCGCGGCGATGTTCGGCTTCCTCGTCGTGGGAGAAATGCTCTCTGCGCAAGGCTATGCGGGCGCGGCGCTCGTCCTCACCGGCGTGCTCGTCTCGGAGTACGGAGCCCGCTGGCTGCAAGCGCTGCGCCGCCGCAGCCGCCCGCAGGCGCAGCCGCAGCCTGGGCCCGGCATGCTGCCCTGAGCGGAGGAGCTTGGGCCGCTTCCTGCCTCGCGCCGCCGGCTCGAGCGCATCGGATGCATAGGAAAGAGCGGAACGATTGCCGTTCCGCTCTTTTTCGTCTTCTTCTTTGTCTATAGCAGCACAGGCGAGCGCCGCGCCGCCAGCTTGACCGCTTGACGCATCGCGGCAGCGCGCACCCGCTCCGGTCCGTAGGCGGCGTCCTCGCTGCGGAACAGCTCGCACAGCGCCTGCTGGGCCGCCTGCACGGCGAGCCGCTCGTCGCCGAGCAGGTAATAGCAGACGGAATAGCATTCCTGCTCCGACTGCCGCAGCCTCAGAATTCTCTCCTCGGATCGCTTCCTCATGCCGCTCTCTCCCTTGCCTCGTTCTCTATCTAAGACGGATTATACCTGCGAAATGTATCCGGAATAGGTCCGACTTTAAGTATAACGGGCTTTGACCTGACAGAAAGCAACAAAAACATAGCATTTTCTGAAGTTTTTCTTAAACCGAGGCCGCGCTTACGCGTCGGCCTTGCGCAGCGATTCGACCGGCGTGCTCCGCAGCGCCGTGCGGACGGAACCGGCCTGCAGCAGCACGGCAAGCGCGGACAGCGTCAGCAGGATGCCGCCGAGCAGCCAGCCGTCGAAGTCGACCCGCAGCGGCTCCTCCCACGGGCGCAAATCCGTCTGGATGACGCGGGCGAACGCGCTCGCGCCGCTCCATCCGGCCGCCCAGCCCGCCGCGAGCCCAAGCAGGCCGAGCAGGCTCCCCTCCAGCATGAACGCCCGCCGGAGCGTCGGCGCCGGCACGCCGGCGCAGCGGAGCATCGCGAGCTCGCGCTCGCGGTCGAGCATCGAGCGCCGCTGCAGGACGGCCAGGCCGAGCAGCCCGATCGCCGCCGAGAGCGCGGTGAAGGCCAGGAAGCCGGTCACGAGCCGCTTCGAGGAAGCATGCTCCTTCCACGTGTCCAGATAGGGAATGGCGGCCGTCGAGGCGCCGGCGGACAGGAGCCGGGAGACGACCTCCTCGTCCTGCTTGAGATCGGTCGCGTCGAGCTGCAGCAGGATCAGCCCTTTGAACTTCTGATTGTCCCATGGGCGATGGTAGCCCTCGTGCAGCTGCTTCCAGACATCGGGATGGACGTAGGTCGTATCGTAGACGTACTCCGTATGGACACCGGAAGCGGAATTCGGCTCGGCGAAGCCGGCGATCGTGAACGTCTGCTTCAGGTCGGGCGGCTGTCCGGCGGCCCTGACTTCTGCCTTGAAAAAGCCGAGCTCGATCGTGTCGCCGACGCGGTAGAGCTTTTCCGGAGACCAGAAGGTCGCGGACGGCTCGACGCCGAAGTCCTTGTAGCTTCGCGGCAGGACGATGTACCTCTTGTCCTCCATCACCTTGTCCCAGGCTTCCTGATCGGTCGCAAAGGCCGAGGACCGCTCCAGCAGCTTCCAGCCGCCTCCCCGGACGAGCTCGGGGGTGACCGGCACGAACGATTGCCCGCCCCTGCTGGAGCTGTCCGACAGCGAGATGGAAGCCATCGTCGGCTGGACATGCGCGTAGCTCTCTACCGCTTGACGCAGCGTCTCGTCGCTCTTCAGCAGCTCCAGCATGTCCTGCTTCTCGCTGTCGCTCTCGTACGCGACGAAGCCGCCGTAGCCGAGCAGCGCCTGCGGACCGCGCGCCGGATCCGAGTTCGGGAGGATGAGGCTGGATATGCCCGAGGTGAAGGTGATCGTCATCATCGTGACGGCGAACAGCAGCATGACGGTGAACGTGCGTCCCGGACGCTGCGCCGCATAGCGCAGAGCGAGCAGCACGTCCGCTCCGGCGCGCGCTCCGAGCCGCGAGCCTGCCGCCTGCAGCAGCAGTTGCAGCAGCAGCGTCAGCGCGGCGGCGGAGGCGAGCCAGACGAGCGCCAGCCGCAGCATGACCGAGCCGTCCGCAACCTGCGGCGACCAGCCCCAGGTGTGGTAAGCCTGCAGCCCGGCGACGGCGCAGGCCGCTGCGGCGGCGACGGCCAAGCGGATGGAGCGGCGACGCTTGCCGCTCGCAGACGCGCCCTCCCTTGATTCGCCCCGCATCGCGCCGACGATCGAGCCCGTGCCGGCCAGCCGGCTCGCCGCCAGCACGAGCAGCAGCTGATACAGCAGCACGGCCGCCCCTCCCGCCAGCAGCACCGGCAGCGACAGATGCGGCTCGATCGGGATGCCCGACGCTTCGGCCGAGCGGCCGAGCTCCGAGCCGTAGATCGCCTTCACAAGCCCCCAGCCGCCGGCCAGTCCCGCCGCGATGCCGGCCAGGCCGGACAGCAGCCCGAGCAGCAGCGCCTCCGCCCGGAACAGGCTGCGCGCCTGCTTGCGGCTGAGGCCGATCGCCCGCAGCACGCCGTACAGCTCCGCCCGCGAGTCGGCGAGCATGAGCACGATCTGCCGCAGCAGGAACGCGCTGGAGAAGATCGCCGTCAGGCTGATGACGCCGATCAGGATGACGAGATTGCTGCGCGTCATGTCCTCCGCTTTCCGCTTGACGAAGCGAGTCTCGTACCAGCCCTCCTGCTTCGACGAAAAGCTCATGCCGAGCACCGAATCGGCCGGATTCATCCGCGAAGCGAGAATCGCCGACCAGCTGCCCTCCGGCAGCGCGGCCAGCCGCCGCGCGTCGTCCGGATGGAGCGCGAGCGTCGCGTTATGCCGCGCCCCGTCGCCCCGGTAGCCGGACAAGCCGGACGGAGGCGGCGCATCGCGCAGCTTGAAGCCGACGCGGGCGCCGTCCGGAGCGCCGGCATAAACGATGTCGCCGGCCTGCAGTCCGAGCGTCTCCGCCGCATCCGCGTCGAGCAGCGCCTCGCCCGGCCGCAGCGGCTCGTCCCACAGCCGCGAGCCCGGCTCGAACGCAGCGGCCGCCGGCGCCTCGAAGCCGATCGCGAGCGCCTGCTGCAGCATGGCCGCCTCCGCGTCGGGCTCCGGCGAAGCGTACAGCATCACCGTCGCCGACGCGGCGGGAAGATAGCGGTACGGAAACGGCCCTTCGCCGTTGCCCTCCGCCGCGACCTCCCGAGCCCTCTCCGCCGTGAAGCCGGCCTCCTGGCCGGCAGGGACGAGCTCCCAGTCGATCGGCCCGAAGTGGCGGCTCAGCCAGCGGTCGCCGCTTTCGCGGACAGAGCCGTAATGAAACAACGACATCGCCAGCAGCATCGCGCCGATCGCTCCGGCCAGCACGGCGAGCGCCGTCTGCCGCCCCTGCCGGCGCAAATAGCGCGAGCCCATCGCCCACGAAATGCCGCGGGTCAGCATGACGAGCCTCCGCGGTCCTCGACGATCCGCCCGTTGAACATGCGGATCTGCCGCGGCAGCCGCTGCGCCAGCCGGTCGTCATGCGTGACGAGCAGCAGCGTCATGCCGTACTGGCGGTTCATCAGCTCCAGCAGACCGATCACCTGATCGGCGGCATCGGAATCGAGCGCGCCGGTCGGCTCGTCGGCGAACAGGATGTCCGGCCGCCCGGCGACGGCGCGGGCGATCGCCACGCGCTGGCTCTGGCCGCCGGACAGAGCCGACGGCCGAGCGCGGCGCTTGGCGGCGAGGCCGACCAGGTCGAGCGCCTCAAGCGCCTGCCGCTCCGCCTCGCGGCGCGACATGCCGGCGGCGAGCAGCGGCAGCTGCACGTTCTCCTCCGCGCTCAGCACCGGCACGAGATGATACGCTTGGAACACGAAGCCCATGCGCTTCAGCCGCAGCGCCGCCAGCTCGCTTTCGCGCCGCCGGTGGACCGCCTCGTCTCCGATCCAGATCTCCCCGCCGTCGACCGGCTCCAGGCCGGCAAGCACATGCAGCAGCGTCGACTTGCCGCAGCCGGACGGCCCGGTCACCGCCGCCATCTCCCCCTTGTCCAGCGTCAGGCCGACCTCGCGGAGCGCTTTTGTCGCCTCGACTCCCGTTCCATACGTCTTATTCAGTTCTGTCGCTCTCAGCATCGGCTGCAATCTCCTTTTCCTCCCCGCGCTTCGGGGATGCCTCTACCGTACCAGGCCGGGATGCAGTCCTCGCCGAAACGATGTGCAGAACCTGTGCAGAGCGGACGGACTGTCGGCCTATTCGCGGAAATGCGGGCGCGAACGACGGGCGCGAACGATCCGACGCTCATTCGCGGAACAGCGGCAAGCGCACCGTGAATTCGGCGCCGCCGCCGACGCGGCTCTCCACCTGCACCGAGCCGTCATGCGCCTCGGCGATGCCCTTGACGACAGCCAGCCCGAGGCCGATGCCGCGCGGCGCCGGACTTCCGTCCGCATAGGTCGGCTTGCGGTAATACCGGTGGAACAGCTGCCCCGCCTCTTCGGGCTCGAAGCCCCAGCCGTCGTCGCGCACGCGCAGCACAAGCTCCGCTCCGCTCGCCGAAGCGCTCACCGTCACGCGGCTGCGGGCATGGCGGATCGCGTTGCCGAGCAGGTTGAGCAGCAGCTGCGAGAACCGCTTCCCGTCCCCGTACAGCAGCAGCTTGCCGTCCAGCTCGGCGACGAGCCCGATGCCCCGATCGTCGGCATCCGGCTGCAGCAGCTCCATCGCCGCCGCCGCGACGGCGGCCGGCTCGAACCAATTCTTCTCCAGCTGCAGGCGGCCGCTCTCGGCCAGGCTCAGATCCTGCAGATCCTGCACGAGCCGGCTCATCGCGGCGGCTTGCTCCGACAGAGCAGCCAGCCGCTCGGGCGGCAGCGGGCGCTGCTCGTACAAGGCGTTGTCGAGCGAGGCGCGGATGACGGAGAGCGGCGTGCGCAGCTCATGCGCGACCTCCGCGACCATGAGCCGGCGCGTCGTGCGCAGCTGCCGGATGAGCGCGTCGGCCCGCCCCAGCGCCTGCTCCAGCTGCCGCTCCTCGGCCGCGTCCGCGCGCGCGGACCCCGCCCGCTCGCCGGACCCGCCTGTCTCGTCCGATGGCAGCGCAGCCTCGGTCGCCGCGCCCTCGCGGGGGACATGGAGGCGCGCCGCAGCCGCCTGCCCAGCCTCAGTCTCAGCATCCGTCCGCGCGGCTGGCGCTCGCCCTCTGTCTGCCGCCGCGTCGCCTCCATCCCGATCCGGCTCATCCGCCAAGCGCTCGGCGACCCGGCTCCATGCCGCCAGGCGCCGCCGCCAGCGGCGACGCTCCAGCCGCATGGCTGCGGCGATCAGCAGCGCCGTAAGCGCAGCCGGCGGCAGGCAGCGCCCCAGCGCCGCCCAGGACGAGTCTCCCGCCACGGGACCGGCCGGCAGCAGCGCCGCGAGCAGCGCGGCGGCCGCCCCGCCGCCGATCGGCAAGGCCGCGGCGGCGGCGATCCGCTGAATCCGCTGCGCGTCCATCATCGGCCGGCTCCCGCATCGGGATTGAACTTGTAGCCGACCCCGTACACGGTCAGCACGAAGCGCGGATCGGCCGGATCGTCGCCGAGCTTGCGCCGCAGGTTGCGGATATGGCTGTCGATCGTGCGCTCATAACCGGCGAACGCGTCGCCGAGCGCCTCCTCCAGCAGATGCGTCCTCGTGAATACCCGGCCCGGCCGCGAGGCGAGCCGCAGCAGCAGCGCGAACTCGGTCCGGGTCAGCTCAAGCGCCCGGCCTTCGAGCTCCGCCTCATGCGACAGCGGCCGAATCGTCAGCTCGCCGCGCTCCAGCACCTCTCCTTCGCCGCCTGGCTCCTGGACGTCCGCGCCGGACGCCGTCGCCGTTCGGCCTGCGCGCCTCAGCACCGCCTTCATGCGAGCATGCAGCTCGCGCAGGCTGAACGGCTTCTGAATGAAATCGTCCGCTCCGAGCTCCAGCGCAAGCACGCGGTCGAACTCATCGCCTCTGGCCGTCACCATGAGCAGCGGCAGCTGCCAGCTGCGGTCGTTGAGCCGGCACAGATCCAGTCCCGTCCGCCCGCCTTCGAGCATCCAATCGACGAGCAGCAGGTCCGGCCTGCCGCGCTCGATGAGCGCTTCCGCTTCCTCCGCCGAGGCCGCTCCCTCGACCTCCCAGCCTTCCTGCCGCAGGAAGCGGGCTCCTTCCTCCAGCAGCTCCCGCTCATCCTCGATCCATACGACCTTCATGTCCATCCCCCGTCCGCTCCAGCTTGATCTCTCGGTTTCCTATTATATCCATCCCTGCATCCGCTGCAAAGCAAATACGGGACGAAACGGAGAACTGCTCCGCTTCGTCCCGTATCGCTTTTCATGCCTGCAGCGCGCAGGCGGCGCTCCGAGCGGCCGGTCAGCCGACCTGGAACTCGTTGCGCTTGATGATGTGGATGTCGTCTCCGGCATAGATGTGGATGTAGATCACATACTTGCCCGGCTCCGGAAACGTATGCTCCACCTCATATTCCTTGTCCGACTTCTTCGTCGAGGTGAGCAGCACCGGGAGCTCCTGCTCCGTCTCCTCGCGGATGTCGAAGTCGATCTTGAGATCGTCCTCCTGCAGGAGGGACTCGATGCCCTCGATCTCCGCCGTCAGCTGGAGCGGCGAGCCGGCGACAGCCGCCGGCTCGCTCGCGATATGCGTCTCCACGGCGGATTCATCCACGCCGCCGCTGCGCGAGGAGCAGCCCGCCGCGACGAGCAGCAGCGCGGCCAATAGGATCAGTCCGAATTTCTTCAACGTCATTAGCCTCCTTGGCATGTTCCCTATCCTTTCCCATTATACCCGCTCGTCCGCTCTTTGGCTTCGGCGAACCATGAACTTTTCTTGTCGAGCGTTGCCGGATTGTGCTACAATTCGGTCTAACTGAATCTGAACCTTCGGGGCAGGGTGAAATTCCCTACCGGCGGTGACGGCGCCAGCTTGGCGCCGAAGCCCGCGACTCCCGCTGCCGCTTCATGGGGCGGCGGGACTGACTTGGTGCGAGTCCAAGGCCGACGGTATAGTCCGGATGAGAGAAGGTGAAACCCTGCTTGGCGCCATTTTGGCGGCAGGCGGGTTCTTCATGCCCCCGTCCTGATCCTTCAGGCGGGGGCATGCTGCTTCTAAC
This sequence comes from Paenibacillus sp. B01, assembly GCF_009649995.1. Lineage (NCBI taxonomy): Bacteria > Bacillati > Bacillota > Bacilli > Caryophanales > Paenibacillaceae > Paenibacillus > Paenibacillus sp. B01. The sequence continues at coordinate 3,131,239 of NZ_CP045802.1, forward strand.
GAGGTTCAATTCAAATTCCGTTTCATGGGGGTTTTTGAATTGGGTACGACCGCTGCCGCATCGAGTCCGCTGCAGGCGGACCGCGGCGGACTGCTCTCCCGCGGGCGCGGCATCTGGTATGTCGCGCTCGGAGCGACGCTCTGGGGAGTCGATCCGCTGTTCCGCATCCTGCTGCTCCAGCATTTCACGTCCGCGCAGATCGTCTTTCTCGAGCATCTGCTGCTGGCCGTCTATTCCGTTCCGGTCCTGATCCATTACCGTCATCAGCTCTCCGGCAAGCTCACGCTCGGCATCGTCGGCGCGATGCTGTTCATCTCCTGGGGAGGCTCGGCAATCGCCACCGTCATGTTCACCGCGGCGTTCAGCTACGGCAACTTCAACGCCGTCCTGCTGCTGCAGAAGCTGCAGCCGCTGTTCGCGATCCTGCTCGCGCGGATCGTGCTGCGCGAAGCGCTGCCGCGCCGCTTCGGCTGGTTCCTGCTGCTGGCGCTGGCCGGCACCTACCTGCTGACGTTCGGCTTCGGCTCCCCGGCGCTCGGCCTGCATGACCTCGCTACCCTCGGCTGCCTGCTCTCCATCGGGGCGGCGGCGCTGTGGGGCGGATCCACCGTCATGGGCAAGTACCTGCTCACCAAGGGCATGGGCTTCCACTTCGTGACGGCGCTGCGCTTCCTGCTCGCCATCCCGCTGCTCGGCCTGCTCGTCCTCGTCGCCGGCGACGGCTGGCAGACGCTCGGCGCAGGGGGTGCGGCGGCGCTGCTGCTCGTGAACCTGCTGTTCCAGGCGTTCATCCCGGGCTTGCTGAGCATGCTGCTCTATTACAAAGGGCTGTCCGGCACCAAAGCCTCGCTCGCCACGCTCGCGGAGCTGGCGTTCCCTGCCGTCGGCGTGCTCATCAACTGGCTCGTCTTCGACCAGGCGCTCACCGCCGGCCAAGTCGCCGGCTTCGTGGTCATCTGGACCGTGCTCGTGCTGCTGAGCCGCAGCGCCTCGCGCTCCGCTCAGCCCGCCGCTCCTGCGGGCTGACTTCAGCCTTCAGCCCCCGGCAACGCTGCCAGATCAAAAAGGGCGGCAGCCCGAATCCTCCCCTCTGAGGCGGATCCGGGCTGCCGCCCTTTTTACGTCCTATCCTGTCGATGCTCAGGCTTCGTCCGCACGCATGAACCGCGCTTCGTCGAAGCAGCCGTCCAGTCCGGGCTCCGTGCCCTCCGCCGCCAGCAGCGCCAGCTGCAGCTCGCCTCCGTCGCCGGGCAGGCTGATGCGCCGCGCCGCGTTCATGACCCGATGCCAAGGCAAGCCTTGGGACTCGCCCATGCTGTGCAGCACGCGCACGACTTGGCGCGCCGCGCGCGGCTGGCCGGCTGCCGCCGCCACCGCGCCGTACGTCATGAGCCGTCCTTCGGGAATGGCTTTCACGACTTGGACGACGCTTGCCGTGAATGGCTGCATGTCATCCGCCTCCCCTTTGCTCAGACGTTGTCGGCTTCGCCCGCATGGGCGGCGCAGAACGCCGCCGCTTCCGCCAGCTCGTCCTCCTCCAGCCCGAAGTCCAGCAGCTGGTCGGTGCCGCGCTCGCGGATCTCATGCGAGACGACGCGGCCTTCCCCGCCAGACGCGAGCGCGTAGACGACGCGCACGTACAGGCCCGCCGGGCGGTACAGCTCGTCCTCCTCGTCGACCTCGATCAGCAGCGTGAACTCGTAGCGGTCGCCGCTCAGAATGCCGAACGGATCCTTCAGCTTCTCGACCGTATATTCGCTAATTTCCAATAGCTCCAGCTCCATCAGCTTCCCTCCTCATCTTGAAGCGTGCCCTCCGGCACGAGCTCCAGCACCGCCTGCCGCACCGCCGGCTCGTCCAGCCGGTCCGACAGCACGACGATCTCGCCGCGATCCTCGCGCGTCCGGATGAGCCGCCCGAATCCTTGACGCAGCCGCAGCTGCATGAACGGCTTCTCCACCTCGGCGAAAGCATCCTGCGCTTCCGACCGCCGGGCGTTGTAGACCGGATCGGCGGGCGGCCACGGCAGCTCCCAGACGACGACGAGCGACAGCGAAGGACCCGGTATGTCCAATCCTTCCCAAAGCGTCGCGGCGGCAAGCACGCTTTCCTCGTCGTTTTGGAACCGGCCGATCAGATGGCTGATCTCCGCGTCGCCCTCGTACAGCATCCGGTAGCCGTCCAGCTCCCCGCTCGACGCCGCCCAGTCGCGGAACTCCGCCAGCTGCCGACGGTCCGGGAACAGCAGCAGCGCGCGGCCGCCGCTGCGCCGAAGCGCCTTCAGAGCAGCAGCGCGCTTGGCCTCCGGTCCGTCCGTGCGGACCGTCCGCACCTGCATCTGCTCGGCGTAGTCATACGGACTCGGCGTGCTGAACTGCAGGTAGTCCCGGATGCCGAGCGAATCGGCCACATAATGGAACGAGCCGCCCGCCGAGAGCGTCGCCGACGAGAAGATGATCGGCATCGGACGCGCGAACACGCGCTCCGCCAGCACCTCCTTGACGAGCCGCGGCATGAGCACGAGCGACAGTCCGTCCGCCTCGTCGGCGAGCCAGGCGATCAGCCCGTCCGGACGGTCGAACAGCGCGAGCGCGGTGCCGATCATGTCCAGATGCTCCTCGACGATCGTCAGATGATAAGCGTCAAGGGTGAACAGTCCGCTTTCGAACACGAGTTGCTCCTCGATCTCCTCCAGCTGCGAGCGGAAGGCGCGGACCTCGCGCGTCAGCTCCGGCGTCCAGCGGAACTCGAGCCGGTCCGAGCCGGCCACCGGCCTGGCCTCGCGCCGCAGCAGGCGGAACAGCGACTCGCTGCGCGCGATCGCGTCCTCGATGCCGTAGGCGAGCGACTCGCGGATGTCGTTCTGCAGCAGCCGGCTGACGATCGACTCGAACATCGCATGCTGCAGCTTGTAGGTGAGCGCGTTCTGCGCGGCCGCCTCGAGCAGATGGCCCTCGTCGAAGACGACCGAGCTATGCTCCGGAAGCAGCGGCAGCTGCCCTTCGCGCTTGCGCGCCTCTGCCGTCCACACATGCTCCATATAGAAGTCATGCGAGCAGATGAGCACGTCCGGCGCCTTGCGGTAGTGGTCGCGCGAGAGCGTCATGCCGCAGCGATGGCGCTGCGGGCAGATGAGGCAGTCCTGGAACACGTCCCAGCCGATGCGCGACCAGTCGGCGTCGTCGAGCTCGGGGTAGTCCTTGCGGCTGCCGTACGGGTGGAACGCCTGCATCGTCGCGGGACGATGCACGAACTCCGGCAGCGAGCGGTGGAGCTCGTCGAACCGCTCGCCCCCTTCGCCGCCGCGGGCCGCGTCAAGCTTGTTCAGGCACAGGTATTGGCCTTGCGACTTCGCCACGCGGGCGTCGACGGCAAGTCCGAGATGGCGGGCGATCTTGGCCAGGTCGCCCTCCGGCTTCGTCAGCTGCTCGATCAGCGACTCGTCGGCGCAGGCGATGACGGCGGGCTTTTGCGTATAGCGGGCGTAGGCGGCGGCGTACAGCAGGTAGACGAGCGTCTTGCCGGTGCCGACGCCGGCCTCCGCGAACAGCGTCTTGCGCTCCTGGTAGGCGCGCTCGAGCTGGAACGCCATGAAGATCTGCTCGTCCCGCACCTCGAAGCCGGCCTCGGGAAGAATGTCGTAGAAAACGTCGGCGATCCAGTCGCTCGCCTGGCCGATGAACGGCAGCGAAGGATCGTAGACGAACGGATAGCGGGTCTGGGTCAAGCGGGCATAGCCTCCCCTTGCAGGTTGAAGATCAGGAGAGCGGACGGCTGCGGGCGGTTTCGGTTGCCCTGCCTCGCAGCGCTCCGCTGCCCATGTCGAACCTTCATCATAATCCGCCGGGTAGTCTGTGTAAAGGGGCTTGCCTCCACCCGCCGCCGATCCGCTGCCCGTCGGCAGCACATTTTCTCGAGTGCGCTACCTAGCTCCGCTGCTGCAGCTTGCGCGCTTCGGCCGGGAGCGCCTCCGACTCCAGCACCGTCTTGCCCTCCGGCGCATGCTGGGCGGCGGCCAGCATCGCGGCCGCGATGACGCGGGCCTCGACCGGCCGATAGCGGGCGAGCGGCCCTTTCATCAGCGGACCGAACGCCTTGCCGACCGCTCCAGCCGCCGCTTCGAGCGTGCGCTTCTCGGCGCGGGCGCCCAAGATTTGGGACGGCCGCAGCAGCACGAGCTTGCGCAGGCCGAGCTTGCCGAGCTCCTGCTCGAGCTCGCCTTTGACCCGCAAGTAAAAGGCGCGGGACGACGCGGAGGCGCCGATCGACGAGACGATGACGAGCGAGGCGGCGCCTTCGGCGGCAGTCGAGCGGGCGAGCCGCAGCGGCAGCTCGTAGTCGACCTCCCGGAATGCCGCCTGGCTGCCGGCCTTGCGGATCGTCGTGCCGGTTGCGATGAACAGATCCGCTCCCTTCAGGCGGCCCTCCAGCGCCGCCTCCGGCCGATCCTGCTCCCAAACGACCCCCTGCAGCTTCGCATGCGTTGTCCCCGTGCTTCGGCGGCCGGCCGCGATCACTTCGGTGTAGGCTTCGCTCTCCAGCAGCAGCCGCAGCAGCTCTCCTCCTACGAGTCCGGTCGCGCCGGCAATGACGGCCGTTCGTGCCATCCGCATCCCCCTCCTTCTTCGATCTGTCCTCATTATTCCATGCCGGAGAGAACATGGCAAAACGGCCGATCGGACGGCGGAGCGGAAACCGGAAATCGCTTCGCGGAGCGAGCGTCGTGACCGGCATCCGCTTCGCGGAGCATCGTGACCGGTATCCGCTTCGCGGAGCCGGCGTCGTGACCGGCACGCGCTTCGCGGAGCGAGCGTCGTGACCGGCATCCGCTTCGCGGAGCGGGCAATGTGACCGGTATCCGCTTCGCGGAGCGGGCAATGTGACCGGTATCCGCTTCGCGGAGCGGGCATCGTGACCGGTATCCGCTTCGCGGAGCGGGCATCGTGACCGGTATCCGCTTCGCGGAGCGGGGACTCGTTCCGATCTCCCTGGAGCCCAGATTCCTTTGATCCCATTCCCCAGCAGGGGTGGAATCCGGCCTCCAAGGGAACCGCTGCCGCTTCTCCACGAGTTCCCCGCCCCGCTTCGCTCCGGTCCCCAAGCTCTACTCATGCCCCGCATACGGTACGCAGCTCCACACCAAGCTCCTACTTTCCTTTTAGATCCGAGCTGCTCGGTTTTTACGCGCAACTCCCTCCGTTCCGACTCCTGTCTACCCGAGCTGCTCGGTTTTTCCGCGTAACTCCCTCCGTTCCGCCACCTACATACCGGAGTTACTCGGTTTTTCCGCGCAACTCCCTCCGTTCCGACTCCTGCCTATCCGAGTTACTCGGTTTTTCCGCGTAACTCCCTCCGTTCCGACTCCTACATACCGGAGTTACTCGGTTTTTCCGCGTAACTCCCTCCGTTTCGCCTCCTGCCTATCCGAGTTACTCGGTTTTTCCGCGCAACTCCCTCCGTTTCGCCTCCTGTCTACCCGAGCTGCTCGCGGAGCGAGCCGATGCCTTTCGGAGAAGCGGCAGCGGTCCTCTTGGAAGACGGATGGCCTCCGAATAGGAGGTCAGGGGATCAAGCCATCCGGCTTCCAGTGGAATCGGAGAAAGGCTCGGCTTGCGCAGCGGCCTTCTTGTCCCATCGGACTTGCCAGCTTCCTGCCGAGAAAGGATCGGCTCGCGCAGCGTGTTCCTTGTCGCACATGGCCTGCTTATCCGGCTTACCGCCGAGAAAGACTCGGCTCGCGCAGCGAATTCCTTGTCGGACACAGCTCGCTTTTCCGGATCGTTCCGGAGACAAAATAAAGCCGTCTCCCAAGCAGCCCGAAAGCCTGCCGGGAAACGGCTTGAAGCGCGCAAGAGCTGCGCATCCGGAACATAGCGGGAACCCGCGACGTCCGCATGCAGATGCTGCGCCCTTGCTCCCCTACGAGCCGAGCACGCGGAAAGTGCCCGTGCCGAAGGCGCACAGCTCGCCCGACTCGGTGCGGGCGTAGGATTGCGTGCTCACCATCTTGCGCGACTGATGCACGATCTCGGCGCTGACGATGAGCCGTCCCTCCTTGATCGGAGAGACGTAGTTCAGGTTCAGGTTCGTCGTCACGACGGCCCGGTCCGGATGGGCGGCCATCGCCACGAGCCCCATCGCGGAGTCGATCAGCGTCGCGTACACGCCGCCGTGCAGGATGCCGATCAGGTTCATATGATGCGGCTTGATGTCGAGGTACACCTCCGCGTAGCCTTCGCGGATGACCTTCATCTCCGCTCCGAGGAAGCCCCAGAACGACTGTTCGGCGGCGGCGGACCACTGCTCCAGCAGCTTTTTGCCTTCTTCGGATGAATCCGCTTCCAAGTTCAGGTTCATTTCGTCTCCTCCTGCTTCTGCAGCTCCTCGTCCAGCAGCTTGCGGCGCAGCACCTTGCCGACGAGCGTCTTGGGCAGGCTGTCGCGGAACTCGTACGCCTTGGGCACCTTGTAGGCGGCGAGCCGCTCCTTGCACCAAGCCTTGAGCTCCGCCGCATCCGGCTCGGCGCCGCTGCGCAGCACGACGAACGCCTTCACCGTCTCGCCCCGGTACGGATCGTTGACGCCGGCGACGATCGCCTCCTCGACGTCCGGATGCTCGAACAGCACCTCCTCCACCTCGCGCGGATAGATGTTGTACCCGCCCGCGATGATGAGGTCCTTGCGCCGGTCGAGGATGTAGAAAAAGCCGTCGTCGTCCATGCGCCCGAGGTCGCCGGTGTACAGCCAGCCGTCCTTGAGCGTCTGCGCCGTCTCCTCCGGCCGCTTCCAGTAGCCGGACATCACCTGCGGCCCGCGCACGATCAGCTCGCCGATCTCGCCCGGCCGCACGTCCTCGCCCGTCTCCGGATGCACGATGCGCGCCTCCGTGTCGGGAAGCGGGATGCCGATCGAGCCGCTCTTGCGCAGCTCCCAGATGTTGTTCGCATGCGTCACCGGCGACGCCTCCGTGAGGCCGTAGCCCTCGATCAGCTTGCCGCCCGTCAGCCGCTCGAAGCGCTCCTGCACCTCGAGCGGCAGCGCGGCGGCGCCGCTGATGCAGACGTTGATCGAGCTGAGGTCGTACTTGGCGACGTCGGGATGGTTGATGATCGCGATATACATCGTCGGCGCGCCGGGGAATACCGTCGGCTTGTGCTTGTGGATCGCCTTGAGCACGGCATTGATCTCGAAGCGCGGCATCAGATGCAGCGTAGCGCCGAGCCGGATGCCCTGGTTGAGCAGCACCGTCATGCCGAAGACGTGGAAAAAGGGCAGAGCGGCGAAATACCGCTCCTTGCTCCCTTCGTTGCGATAATTCCACAGCTCGCTCTGGATCGTGTTGGCGATCAGGTTGCGATGCGTCAGCATGACGCCTTTGGCGAAGCCGGTCGTGCCGCCGGTGTACTGGATGAGCGCCAGATCATGCCGCGACTCCACCGGGACGCGGCATGGATCGGAGAGCGACTCGCGCAGCAGCTGGACGAAATTCAGCAGCTGGCGGTCGCCGTAGTCGAGCTTCGGCAGCGGCGTGCCGTCCTTTTTCGCCTTGATCGGGTAGAGCAGGTTTTTCGGAAAGGGCAAGTAATCGGCGACGGAAGCGACGATGATCCGCTCCAGCGGCTGCTCGCGGGTCGCCTGCCGCACCCGCCCGACGAGCAGGTCGAGCGCGACGATGAAGCGGGCTCCCGCGTCGAGCAGCTGATGCTCCAGCTCGCGCGGCATGTAGAGCGGGTTCGTCATGACGACGATGCCGCCGGCCAGCAGCGTGCCGTAATAGGCGATGACCGCCTGCGGGCAGTTGGGCAGCATGACCGCGACCCGGTCTCCTTTGCGGAGGCCGAGGCTGATCATCGCGTTGGCGTAGCGGTACGACGAGTCGAGCAGCGTGCCGTAGGACATGCGGGCGCCCATGAATTCGAGGGCTGTCTGGTTCGGACTTCTCTCCGCCGTGCGCACGAGGAACTCGGCCAGGTTCTGGTCGGGATAATCGTACGTCGGCGGGACTTCATGCGGGTAGTGACTGAGCCAAGGTCTGTTCGCCATGCCGTCCACCCCCATCTGTGCCTATGGCACGTACCGTTCGGCCTCGATGACCCGGGAAGCGATGCGGCGCTTCAGCTTCACCGTATCGAGGGCGCCGTTTTTCGTCAGCTTCTTCAGCACGGACAGCTGCGTCTTGAGCATGTCGCCCGTCTCCATCGCCGCCAGCGTCTCCTTGGCCAGCTCGGCGATGCGGCTGAACTCCTCCTGCACGAACACGCTCGTCATGTCGACGCCGAGCTGCGCCTTCGCCCCGCCCTGCAGCGAGATCCGCTTCTGCGTCCGCAGCAGCGCGCTTTCCATCGCGAACACGCCGATCATGATGTCCGCGAGGTTGCTCAGCACCTCCTGCTCCTGCTCGAGCTTCGTCTGGTACTTCTGCACGGCCGACGCGCCGGCCATGAGGAAGATCTTCTTGGCGCTGGCGAGCAGATGCGCCTCCAGCTCCAGCGGCTGCTCGAACTGCAGGCTCGAGGCGCGCAGCTCCATCAGCTCGTTCTGCAGCTTCATCGCCTTTTGCAGCAGAGGCAGCTCGCCCTTCATCGCGCGCTTGATCAGCGTGCCGGGGATGAGCAGGCGGTTGATCTCGTTCGTGCCTTCGAAAATGCGGTTGATGCGCGAGTCGCGGTAGATGCGCTCGATGCGGTACTCCTGCGTGAAGCCGTAGCCGCCGTGGATCTGCACGCCTTCGTCGGCGACGAAGTCGAGCCCCTCGGAGGCGAACACCTTGTTGATCGAGCACTCGAGCTGGTACTCGGCGATCGCCTTGGCGGACTGGTAGCCGACATCCGCCGCCGCGTAGTCCACGTCGGCGAGGCCGACGTCGAACAGGCCGGCGGTGCGGTACACCATGCTTTCCATGACGTAGGTGCGGATGTTCATCTCGGCCAGCTTCTTGCCGACGAGCGGGAAGCTGCTGATCGGACGGCCGAACTGCGTGCGCTCATTGGCGTACTTGGCGGAATACTCGATCGCGTCCTTGGCCGAGCCGACGCAGCCGACGGCGAGCTTGTAGCGGCCGATGTTGAGGATGTTGAAGGCGATCAGATGGCCTTTGCCGACTTCCCAAAGCAGGTTCTCGACCGGCACCTTGACGTCCTCGAGGATAAGCGGGCAGGTGGACGAGCCCTTGATGCCCATCTTCTTCTCCTCCGGCCCGATGCTCACGCCCTCCATCGTACGCTCGACGATGAACGTGCTGAAGTCGGTGCCGTTCACCTTGGCGTAGACGATGAACACGTCGGCGAAGCCGGCGTTCGTGATGAACTGCTTCGTGCCGTTCAGCACGTAGTGGCTGCCGTCCTCGCTCAGCACCGCCGTCGCCTTCGCGCCGAGCGCGTCGGAGCCGGAGGACGGCTCGGTCAGGCAGTACGCCGCGATCAGCTCGGCGCTCGCCAGCTTCGGCAGGTACTTTTGCTTCTGCGCCTCGTTGCCGAAATAGACGATCGGCAGCGTGCCGATGCCGACATGCGCGCCGGCCGACAAGGCGAACGCGCTCGCCTTCGTCATCTTCTCGCTGATGAGCGTGCTGCTCACCTTGTCGAGTCCGAGGCCGCCGTAAGCCTCCGGCACGTCGGCGCCGAGCAGGCCGAGCTCGCCGGCCTTGCGCAGCTTCTCGACCGTCAGCTCATAGCTCAGCTTCTCGATCTTCTCGTCGACCGGCTCGATCTCGCCGGTGACGAAGTCCTCGGTCGTCTCGGCGATCATGCGCTGCTCCTCGGTCAGCTCCTCCGGAATGACAATGGCGTTGAAATCGAGATCGTCGATGATGAAGCTGCCTCCGAGCACCTTGCTTTTGGTCGTCATGGTTCGTCTCTCCTTTGGATGGTAGGTTCAAATGGACCGGACGTCCTCCTGCGCTCAGGCTGGATGGACCTCGAACACGCCGGCGGCTCCCATGCCGCCGCCGATGCACATGCTGACGACGCCGTAGCCGCCGCCTCGGCGCTGGAGCTCGCTGATCAGCGAGACGCTGAGCTTCGTGCCGGTGCAGCCGAGCGGATGGCCGAGCGCGATCGCGCCGCCGTTGACGTTGACCTTTTCCTCGTCGAGGCCGAGCTCGCGGATGATGTGCAGGCATTGGGAGGCGAACGCCTCGTTGATCTCGTACAGCTCGACCTGCTCCTGCCGGATGCCGGCGCGCCGCAGTGCCTTGGGGATCGCCTCGACCGGGCCGACGCCCATGATCTCCGGCTCAACGCCCGCCAGCGCGAACGAGCGGAACGTCGCCAGCGGCTTCAGTCCGAGCTCGTCGGCCTTCTCGCGGCTCATAATGACGACCGCCGCCGCGCCGTCGCTCACCTGCGACGAGTTGCCCGCCGTCACCGAGCCGCCGAGCTTGAACGCCGGGCGCAGCTTCGCCAGCGTCTCGGCCGTCGTCTCCGCGCGCACGCCCTCGTCGGTGCGGAACGTGAAGCGTTCCGTCTTCACCTTGCCGCTCTCGCCGAGCTCCTTGAGCTCCGCTTCGACCGGCACGATCTCGCCGTCGAACTTGCCGGCCGCGATCGCGGCCGCCGCCTTGGCATGCGAGCGGGTGGCGAACCGGTCCTGGTCCTCGCGGGAGACGCCGAACCGCTCGGCGACGCGCTCGGCCGTATGGCCCATGCCGATGTACACCTCCGGCATCTCGTCGACGATGCGCGGGTTCGGCGAGATTTTGAAGCCCGTCATCGGCACATGGCTCATGCTTTCGACGCCGCCGGCGATCAGCACGTCCGCGCCGCCGGTCATGATGCGCTCCGCGGCGAAGGCGATCGACTGCAGCCCCGACGAGCAGAACCGGTTGATCGTCAGCGCCGGCACCGTCACCGGGAAGCCGGCGTACAGCGACATGATGCGGGCGAAGTTCAGCCCCTGCTCGCCCTCGGGCATCGCGCAGCCGATGATGATGTCCTCGACGTCCTCCTTCTTCAGCCCCGGCGCCCGGCGGACGACCTCGTCCAGCACGACGCGTCCGAGATCGTCGGCGCGCGTCTGCCGCAGGCTGCCCTTCTTGCCCCTGCCGACCGCCGTTCTAGCCATCGATACGATTACCGCTTCTCTCATTGTATGCTCACGCTCCTCTTCGCTTGGAACCTCGATTGCTCTAATTGCGCAGCGGACGGCCCTTGGACAGCATGTGCTGCATGCGCGCCTGCGTCTTCGGCTCGCCGGTCAGGCTCAGGAACGCCTCGCGCTCCAGGTCGAGCATGTATTGCTCGGTCACGAGCGTGCCGGCCGGCAGATCGCCGCCCGCCAGCACATGGGCGAGCTTCTTGGCGATGAGCAGGTCGTGGTCGCTGATGTAGCCGCCCTCGTGCATGCCGATCGCCGCCAGCTGCAGCGCCGCCTTGCCCTCGGAGCCGGCGATGCGGATCCGCTCCTCGGCCGGCAGCCGGTAGCCGTCCGCCGCCAGCTGCAGCACGGCCTGCTTGGCCTCGTAGATCAGATGGTCCTGGTTCGGCACGATCCGGTCGACGCCGCGCAGGTAGCCCAGACGCTTGGCGTCATGGCCGCTCGACGACACCTTGGCCTGCCCGACCGTCTCGAACACGCGTCCGAGCTGCGGCAGCAGATCCGCCTCCGGATGGCCGGCCTGCTGGCTGACGCGCAGCGCGAATTCCTTGCAGCCGCCGCCTGCCGGGATGAGGCCGACGCCGACCTCGACGAGGCCGTAATACGTCTCCGCGGCCGCCACGACCTGGTCGGCCGGCATGCACGCCTCGACGCCGCCGCCGAGCGTCATCCGATGCGGCGCCGCCACGACCGGCTTGTCGAGGCGCTTGAGCTTGAGCATGCTCTGCTGGAACAGATGGATGATGTCGTCGACCTCATCCCACTCCTCGTCCTGCGCCTCCATCAGCAGCAGCATCAGGTTCGCGCCGACGCAGAAGTTGCGGCCCTGATTGGCGACGACGAGCCCGGTCCAGTTCTGCCGCACCTCCTGCACGCTCTGCTGGATCATCGTCAGGATGTCCCCGCCGATCGCGTTGTTCGGAGAGTGGAACTCGAGGCAGGCGACGCCGTCGCCGAGGTCGATCAGGCTGGCTCCGCTGTTGCCCTGGACCACCTTGCCCTGCTCCTTGAGGGCGCGCAGGTCGATGAGCTCCGGAGCCTGCTCCGCTTGGCGGAACTCGCCGCGGCTCGCATAGAAGCGCTTGCCGTCCTGCTTGCGGTAGAAGCTCGTGTTGCCGGCGGCGATCCATTCCTTGACCCAGTCCGGCACCGACGTGCCTTCCTTCTCCATACGCTCCACCGAGCGCGCGAGGCCGATCGCGTCCCACGTCTCGAACGGGCCGAGCTCCCAGTTGAAGCCCCATTTCATCGCCTCGTCGATCTCCTGGATCGAGTCCGCGATCTCGCCGACCTTTTCGGCGGCGTAGACGAGCACCTGCTTGAGCACGTTCCAGGCAAGCTCGGAGTAGCGGTCGCCGGCGCCGAGCAGCGCTTTTGTCTTCTCGCGCGCGCCCTTGGCGAGCTTCGCCGCCTCGAGCGAGCCGGACGCCGCTTTTTTCTGCGGGCCATGCTCCATCGTCCTCAGGTCGAGCGAGAGGATCTCGCTTTTGCCGCCCGCGCCTTTGACCTTCTTGTAAAAGCCTTGGCCGCTCTTCTCGCCGAGCCAGCCGCGCTCGACGAGTCCCGTAAGCGACGCCGGCGGCGTGAACGCCTGGCGCTCGCTCTCGCTGTCCACGTTCAGCCGGACGTTGTCCGCGACGTGGAGGAACGTGTCGAGGCCGACGAGGTCGAGCGTGCGGAACGTCGCGCTCTTCGGCCGTCCGAGCGCCGGGCCGGTCGAGGCGTCCACCTCCTCGACCGTATAGCCGCCCCGCTCCATCTCCTGAAGCGTGACGAGCAGCCCGTACGTGCCGATCCTATTTGCAATGAAGTTCGGCGTATCCTTGGCGATGACGACGCCTTTGCCGAGCACCGTCTCGCCGAACTGCTTCATCTGCTGCACGAGCTGCGGATCGGTGCCGGCCGCCGGGATGATCTCGAGCAGCTTCATGTAGCGCGGCGGATTGAAGAAATGCGTGCCCATGAAGCTGCGGCGGAACGCCTCGCTGCGGCCTTCGGCCATCGCGTTGATGGAGATGCCCGACGTGTTGGAGCTGACGATCGTGCCGGGCTTCCAGACCGACTCGACGCGCTCCAGCAGGCTGCGCTTGGCGTCGAGGTTCTCGACGATGACTTCGATGATCCAGTCGACGTCCGCGAGGCCGTCCAGATGGTCCTCCAGGTTGCCGGGCGTGATGCGCTCCGCGAATGCGGGGTCGTAGAGCGGAGCCGGGTTCGTCTTGGCGAGCTTGGCGACGGCGCCTGCGGCCAGGCGATTGCGCACGGCGGGATGGTCCAGCGTCCAGCCCTTCTTCTCTTCCTCTGCGGTCAGCTGCTTCGGCACGATGTCGAGCAGCAGCGTCGGGATGCCGACGTTGGCCAGATGGGCGGCGATGCCGGAGCCCATGATGCCGGAGCCGATGACGGCTGCCTTGCGGATCGTTATGCTCATCGTAATGTTGCCTCCTTGGACATGGTTGGACACGGTTGGATCTGCATCAGTGACGGCGGTTCGGCGGATCGGTCGGAAATGCCGCTGCCTCGGACCGGGGCTCAGGGCGCGGACGCAGCCGCGCCCTAAGGCGCCCGGGCCATCCGGACCGCTCGGGAAGGGACGCTCATGTCAGCTGGCCGCTCCTTCCGGGCGGCCGGCGGAGGCGGCCGGTCCGAAGACGGCCAACTCGAGAATCTCGGCGATATCGCGCGCCTTGACTTGCTCGTCGACCTCCTTGAGCTTGGTGCCGTCCTCCAGCATCGTCAGGCAGTACGGGCAGGCGCTGCTGATGAGCGTCGGATTGACCTCGAGCGCCTGCTCCGTGCGGGCGAGGTTGACGCGCTTGCCGCTCGTCTCCTCCATCCACATCAGGCCGCCGCCCGCGCCGCAGCACATGCCGTTCTCGCGGCTGCGCGCCATCTCGACGAGCTCGACGCCGGGAATCGCGCGCAGCACCTCGCGCGGCTCGTCGTACACGTTGTTGTAGCGGCCGAGATAGCAGGAATCATGGTAGGTGATGCGCTCCCGCACCTCGTGGACGGGGGTCAGCCGGCCGTCCTTCAGCAGCTCGGCGAACAGTTGCGTGTGATGCAGCACCTCGACGCCTTCGAGGCCGAAGTCCGGGTATTCGTTCTTGAGCGTATTGAACGTATGCGGGCAGGCGGTGACGATCCGCTTGACGCCGTAGCGCCGGAATGTCTCGATGTTCTCCTGGCACAGCTGCTGGAACAGCATCTCGTTGCCGAGGCGGCGCGGCGTGTCGCCGGAATTGCGCTCCTCGTTGCCGAGGATGGCGAAGCTGACGCCTGACTCGCGGAGCAGCCTCGCGACGGCGCGCGAGATCTTGCGGCTGCGCAGGTCGTACGAGCCCATCGAGCCGACGAAGAACAGCAGCTCGAAGTCGGGGTTCTCCTTGACCGTCGGGACGGATACGCCCTCGACGTCGCCGGTCCATTTGACGCGGTCGCTGCGGCTGATGCCCCACGGGTTGCCCTGGCGCTCGATGTTCTGCATCGCTCGCTGCCCTTCATGCGGCATGCTGCCCTCCATGAGCACGAGATGGCGGCGCAGGTCGATAATCTTGTCGACATGCTCGTTGCCGACCGGACACTGGTCCTCGCAGTTGCGGCAGGTCGTGCACGCCCAGATCTCGTCCTCGGTCATGACGTCGCCGATCAGCTGGACCTCCTCGGGCCTGCGCTCCTGCACCGTCCAGCCGGCCTTCTGCCAGGCGAGCGTCGGGCGGATGTCGGTGATCGAGCGGCCGGGATCGGCCCATGGCACGCCTGCGGAACCGGCCGCCTCCGCGGCCGCCGCCACTTCCTGCTTGCCCGCGCCGCCGGCGAGGTCGAGCAGCGACGGTCCGTGGTCGAGGCTGCGCGGCTCGAACAGATGGGCTTTGCCCGGATCCGGCGCGCCGAAGGCGAATGCCGGCACCCACGGCGAGCGTCCGGTGACGGCCGCGCCTTTGTCGATCAGATGGTCGCGCAGCTTGACGATCAGATGCATCGGCGAGAGCGCCTTGCCGGTGCTCGCCGCCGGGCAGACGTTCGTGCAGCGGCCGCATTCGACGCAGGCGTAGAAGTCGAGCATCTGCTTCTGTGTGAAGTCCTCGATCCGGCCGACGCCGAACGACTCCGCCTCCTCGTCCTCGAGGTCGAGCTTGGCGAGCCGCCCCGCCGGCTCCTGGCGGCGCAGGTAGATGTTGATCGGCGCGGTGATGATGTGGAAATGCTTCGACTGCGGGACATAGACGAGGAAAGACAGCAGGATGACCAGATGCGCCCACCAGGAGACGAGGAACAGGACATGGGCCGCGGTCTCGGACAGTCCTCCCATTGCCGCCGCGAGCAGCGAGGAGATCGGCGCGTAGCCCGACGGCTCCATGCCGAGCCAGATCCGCTCGAAGGCGAGCGAGAGGACGACCGACAGCATGAGGCCGAAGATGAAGAAGACGACGATGCTTGGCTTGAGCCCCCGCTTCAGGCGGGCCAGCTTCTCCCCGTAGCGGCGGTAGGCCGCGTAGCCCATCGCGATCAGGATGAGCGCGACGGTGATCTCCTGCACGAGGCTGAACAGGTCGTAGCCCGGGATCGGCAGATGGCCGCCTCCGGTCAGCCCTTTGACGATGAGGTCCAGCGCCCCGAGCTGCAGGATGACGAACCCGTAGAAGATGACGATATGCATGATGCCGCTCTTCACGTCCTTGAGCAGCTTGGTCTGGCCGAATACCTGCGCGAGGAACTCCTTCATCCTCCCCGGCGCCTGCTCCGGCAGCTTGGCCGGACGTCCGAGCTTCAAATAAAGATAGCGATGGTATACGGCCCGGTAGAACAGGTAGACGCCGTAGCCGGTGACGGCGAGGAACAGCGCGAATTGAATCCATGCTCCGATCATGGTGGTCATCCTTTCTTCTTGGCGGCTTCCAGGCATCCCCATATGAAGCGCTTACATATAGGAGACGAAAAAATCTTAGCGGAACCCGGAGCGTTTCGTTGACAATCCGTGTCATATCCCCTAAGATGAAGAAAATGAATGAGTATTCATTCACCATACGTAAATACTACCACCGAGGTGCAGCCCATGACAAGTAGGAAGCAGGAAAAATATGAATTGATCCTGGAAGCCGCGCTCAAAGTGATCGCGGAGAACGGCTACCACGGCTCCCAGGTGTCGAAGATCGCCAAGGAAGCCGGCGTCGCCGACGGTACGATTTATCTTTATTTCAAAAAGAAAGAGGATATCCTCATTTCTTTGTTCCAGGAGAAGCTCGGAAGCCTTGTCGAACGGTTCAACGCCCGCGTGCGGGAAACGTCGTCGGCCGAGGAGGCGCTGCGCGCCGTATGCGAGATCCACTATTCCGAGCTCGAGAGCAACGTGAACCTCGCGTACGTCACGCAGATCGAGCTGCGCCAAAGCTCGCTGGAGCTGCGCAAGGCGATCGGGCTGGCCGTCAAGCCGTATATCGAGCTGATCGAGCATATTCTGGATAAAGGGGTGAGAGAGGGAGAATTCCGTCCGGACCTGGACCTGAAGCTGACCCGCCTGCTGCTGTTCGGGGCGATGGACGAGGTCGTCACGTCCTGGCTCATTTCGGGCATGAAATACTCGCTGACCGCCCAGGTCGGCAAGACCGTCGAGTTTTTCCTGCGCGGGCTCAAATAGCCGCCGCAATGATCCATTCCATTCGCGACCTACCAAGGAGGAGCTGAGCGCATGAATATCTATGTCCTGCTGAAGCAAACGTTCGATACCGAGGAGAAGATCGTCATCGAGGACGGCCGCGTGTCGGACGACGGCGTCAAGTTCGTCATCAATCCGTACGACGAGTACGCCGTCGAGGAAGCGCTGCAGCAGCGCGACCAGCACGGCGGCAAGGTGACCGTCGTCTCCGTCGGTCCGGAGCGGGCGGCGGAGGCGCTGCGGCAGGCGCTCGCCATGGGCGCCGACGAGGCCGTGCTGCTGACCGACGGGCGCATCGGCGCCGACGAAGGCGCGGCCGCGGCCGCGCTGGAGAAGTATCTGTCCGGCCAATCCGTCGATCTCGTGCTCGGCGGCAACTTCTCCGTCGACAGCGGCGGCGGCCAGGTCGCGGTGCGGCTGGCGAGCCGGCTCGGCCTGCCCCATGTCTCCTCCATCACCTCGCTGCGGATCGACGGCTCCACGGCGACCGCGAGGCGCGACGCCGAGGGCGACACGGAGACGCTCGAAGTGACGCTGCCCGCCCTCTTCACCGCGCAGCAAGGGCTCAACGAGCCGCGCTACCCTTCCCTGCCGAACATCATGAAGGCGAAAAAGAAGCCGTTCCAGACGTTGTCGCTCGACGATCTCGGCCTGAGCGCCGTGGAAGCGCTTACCGAGCGCGTCTCCCTTTCCCTGCCGCCGGAGCGCGGCGCCGGCCAGCTGATTCCGGGATCGCCGGCCGAGCAGGCCGCGCGCCTGGTCGAGCTGCTCCGCACCGAAGCGAAAGCCATCTGACCCGAGGAGGAATTACGATGAGCCAACCTGTACTCGTCATCGCCGAAGTCCGCGGAGGCAAGCTCCGCCAAGTCTCGCTGGAAGCGCTTCAAGCCGCGCGCATCGCTCGCGGGGAAGGAGCCGACGTCCAGGCCGTCATCATCGGCAGCGGCATCACCGCGCTCGCCGCCGAGCTCGCCGGCTATGTCGGCGGCAAGGTGCATGCGGTCGACCATCCCGAGCTGGCCAGCTACAACGCTCCGGCCTATCTCCAGGCGGTCAAAGGGCTGCTCGAGGAGCTGCAGCCGGCGCGCGTCTATCTCGGCCATACCGCCGAAGGCCGCGATCTCGCGCCGCAGCTCGCCGCGCTGCTCGGCGCCGGGCAGATTTCCGACGTCATCTCGATCGGCGAGGGCGAGCTCTACAAGCGCCCGGTCTACGCCGGCAAGGCGTTCGAGGAGAAGCGCTTCCTCTCCGGCTCGGGCGTCGTCACCGTGCGGCCGAACAACATTCCGCCGGCCGAGCCGGCCGCCGCGCCGGGCGAAGTCGTCGACCGCGACTACGCGGCTCCGGCCGACCTGCGCTCGATCGTCCGCGACGTCGTGCGCAAGGCCGGCGGCAAGGTCGACCTCGCCGAAGCGAAAATCGTCATCTCCGGCGGACGCGGCGTGAAAAGCGCGGACGGCTTCAAGCCGCTCGAGGAGCTCGCCGACGTGCTCGGCGCCGCCGTCGGCGCCTCCCGCGGCGCCTGCGACGCCGGCTACTGCGACTACGCGCTGCAGATCGGCCAGACCGGCAAGGTCGTGACGCCCGAGGTGTACATCGCCTGCGGCATCAGCGGCGCGATCCAGCATCTGGCCGGCATGAGCCAGTCGCGCGTCATCATCGCGATCAACAAGGACCCCGAGGCGCCGATCTTCAAGGTCGCCGATTACGGCATCGTCGGCGACCTGTTCGACGTCGTGCCGCTGCTGACGGAGGAATTCCGCAAGGTGCTCGCCTGATGGAGGCGGATCCGCGCCTCGGAGCGGACGCCGCCGCTCCGTCCATGCCGAGCCCGGCGGCGGCGGCGCCCGGCCCGTTCCGGGCCGACCTGCTGACGGGCAAGACGATTCTCGTCACCGGCGGCGCGACCGGCCTCGGTCGGGCGATGGCCGAAGGCTTCGGCCGGCTCGGCGCGCGCGTCGCGCTGGCCGGGCGGCGGGAGGAGAAGCTGCGCGAGGCCGAGGCGGCGCTCGCGCAGGCCGGCTGCGACGTCTTCGTCCACGCCTGCGACGTCCGCGATCCCGAGGCGGTCGCCCGGCTCGCAGACGCGCTGGACGCCCGCTTCGGCGGCATCGACGTCCTCGTCAACAACGCCGCCGGCAATTTCATCAGCCCGACCGAGCGGCTCTCGCATCGCGCCGTCGACGCCGTGCTGAACATCGTGCTGCACGGAACGTTCTACGCGACGCTGGAGTTCGGCAAGCGCTGGATCGCCGCCGGACGGCCAGGGACGGTGCTGAACATCGTGACGACGTATGCCGAGACCGGCTCCGCCTACGTCGTGCCCTCGGCCGCCGCCAAGGCCGGCGTGCTGGCGATGACGCGCTCGCTCGCCGTCGAGTGGGCGCGCTACGGCATCCGCCATGTGGCGATCGCGCCAGGCCCTTTTCCGACCGAGGGCGCCTGGTCGCGGCTGCTGCCGACGCCGGAGCTAGCCCAGGGCATGATCGACCGCATCCCGCTGAAGCGCGTCGGCAGCAAGGAGGAGCTGGCCGATCTGGCCTCCTATCTCGTCTCCGACTATGCCGGCTATCTGAACGGCGAGTGCGTGACGATCGACGGCGGCGAGTGGCTGCAGGGAGCCGGGCAGTTCAACGGCCTGCTGGCCGTCACCGAGCCGCAGTGGGACCAGCTTGCGGAGCTGAGCCGCAAGGGCGGCAAATAGAGCGCGGCCTCGCCGTCAATCGAATCGAAAACGGGAAGAAGCGGAGCGATCATCGCTCCGCTTCTTCCCGTTTTTTCTGTTTTGAACGCTCATGAAATCAACGCTTCGGATGCGCCTTCAGCCAAGCCAGCATGTCGTCGAGCGTGGCGACCGGCACGATGTTGAGGCGATCCGCCCCTTTGCGGGCGTCCTCCTCCTGACCGGCCGGCACGAAAAACACGTCCGCGCCGGCGCGCTGCACCGCATAGGCTTTCTGCTCGATGCCTCCGATGCGGCCGATCCGGCCCGCCGCGTCGATCGTGCCGGTGCCGGCGACGCGGTTGCCTCCGGCGACGCCTCCCGGCGTCAGCTGGTCGATGACGGACAGCGCGAGCATCGCCCCGTGCGAGGGACCGCCCTGATAGAGCAGATAACTCCGGTAATCCATCCGCCGCGTCAGATCGGCCTTGGTCCGGTCCTGCACCTGAATGCCGAGCACGGCGCGCTGCGGGTCTTCGTCCAACGCCTTGGAGCGGATGACGGCGACGGCTTTGGCGCTCCCGCGCTCATAGCCGATCTTGACCGGCTCGCCCGGCGCGACGTCCGCCATCCGCTCCGCCAGCTCGCCGGTCGTGCGCGCCTGCCGGCCGTCTACCGACAGCAGCAGGTCTCCTGGCTGCAGCAAGCCCTCCGCCGGACCGCCCTCCTGCACGGCGAGCACCTGCACGCCCTGCGGCAGGACGCCTTGGCCGAGGCCCAGCTTCTGGAGCGCGACGGCGGTGCCGACCTCATTGGCGCCGGCCCGCTGGATATGGACCTGGCGCTGGATTTCCGAGATCGGGATGCTCGTATCGCGCTTCTCCAGCCTCATCTGCGGCAGCAGCGCGGCCGCGAGCCAGTCGATCGGAAACGCGGGCCGCTCGATGACGAGCACGCCTTCGAGCGAGCCTGCCGCATGCCCGCCCTCCACCTGGGCGTAACGGCTCATGCTGAGGGTGAAGCCCGGCGTAATCGCCGAATACGGCATCGGATAAAGCAGCGCCGCTCCGAGCAGCAGGACGGCGGCGGCAAAGCCGAGCGTGCCGTACGGAACGCTGCGCCGGCTCCGCTCCTCGAGCGCCGCATCGAGCAGCACGAGCGCGGCCGTCAAGCCGCAGGTCCAGGCGAGAAAGCCGAGCCGCTCCGGCGCCGCCAGCAGCAGGCACGCGGCGAGCAGCCCGCCGGCCGCGATCGGCAGCCGCAGCCAGCCGAGCCGCCTGCGGCCGGTCCGGCTCCACGCCCGGTAAGCTCCGACCGTCCAGCAGAGCGGGATCAGCGCGCAGGCGCGGGCCAGCGCCTCCAGCAGATCGATCCAGTACAGCCCGCCTGCGCGCACCGGGTCGGCCAGCCAGACGAGCGGACCGCATGCCGCGACGGCCAGCGCCGCCGCGAACGATGCGACATACCAACGATTGTTCAAGCCCACCACGCCCCGTTTCCGCGTCATTCCCTGTTCTTTCCTTTCCTAAGCATACAGGAGACGCCGAGCCGATTTCAAACTGCGGGGGGACGCATGGTACAATGAAGCAAAGCGCTGCGACAGAAAGGTTGAGCCCGCCATGAACGAACTGAATTGGAACGCCATCAACGCCGGACTTCCCCGCTGGATGGAAGAGGCCCGCGGCATCGCGCCGCTCGGCAAAGTCGCCTCCTATATTCCCGAGCTGTCCAAAGCCGATCCGGAGGCGCTCGGATTCCACATCCTGGCCGCGGACGGCAAGTCGCTGTCCGCAGGTGACTGCGGCCAGCGGTTCACGATGCAGAGCATCTCCAAGGTGTTCACGCTCATGCTCGCGCTGATGGACAACGGCGAGGAGCGCGTCTTCAGCAAGGTCGGCATGGAGCCGACCGGGGACAGCTTCAACAGCATGCTGAAGCTCGAGCTCGTGCAGCCGGGC
The DNA here is from genome assembly GCF_009649995.1 of Paenibacillus sp. B01. Classification (NCBI taxonomy): domain Bacteria; kingdom Bacillati; phylum Bacillota; class Bacilli; order Caryophanales; family Paenibacillaceae; genus Paenibacillus; species Paenibacillus sp. B01. The sequence goes on from NZ_CP045802.1 coordinate 3,152,608, forward strand.
ATCCCGTTCAATCCGCTCATCAATGCCGGCGCGATCGTCATCAGCTCGCTCATAGCCGGCTCGTCAAACGAGGAGAAGTCGGAGCGGATCGCCGCTTTCCTCGGCCGACTCGCCGGCGGCGGGCCGCTCGAGCTGGACGAGGCGACGTACCGCTCCGAATCCAGCTCCGGCCATCTCAACCGCTCGATGGCGTATTTCCTGACGGACAACGGCGTGCTCGAGAGCGCCGTCGAGGATGTGCTCGAGGTGTACTTCAAGCATTGCTCGCTGCTCGTCGACTGCGGCCAGCTCGCCCGCATGGCGCTCGTGCTGTCGCTGGACGGGCTCGATCCGGTCAGCGGCGAGCGGCTCATTCCGCGCCGCTTCGTGCAGATTGCCAAGACGTTCATGGTCACCTGCGGCATGTACAACGGCTCGGGCGAGTTCGCGATCGACGTCGGCCTGCCGGCCAAATCCGGCGTATCCGGCGGCATCCTCGCCCTGCTGCCGGGCCGCGCGGGCATCGGCGTCGTCGGCCCTTCGCTGAACCGGCACGGCAACAGCATCGCCGGCGTGCATCTGCTCGAGACGCTGTCCAAGGAATTCGACTGGAGCTTGTTTTGACTATCGAAGCTCGTCTCGGCGCGGCGCTAGCCGGCGCGCCGCACCTGGAAGGTCATATGCAAGCCCCAGCCCGCGTCGCCTTCTTGCTCCCACAGCTCTCCGCCGTTAAGCTCGACGATCCGCTTCGCCTCGCTCCGCCAGGCGGCGGAGCCCGGTCCGCTCCCTCCCTGCCGGTCGAGCAGCAGCTGAATCAACAGATCGAGCTGGCCGTCCTGCGAATTGACCGAGTTGACATGGATGTTGAGCCGGGTGCTTCCGACCTCGGGCTCCTCCCGGGCGATCTGCAGCAGCAGATCGAGCAGCTCGGCCAGCTGCTCCTTGCGCCCATGCACCTGATGGGGCACCTCCGCCGACACCCAGCAGGTCAGGCGGCTCGGAGATTCCGACTCGCCGTGCTTGTCCGTCAGCTCCTTGGATAGATCGAGGATCGAGAACGGATGCTCGTCGAAGCCCACCCAGCTGTCCTCCTGATCGGCATGCTTCAACAGCGTCTGGGCGAGCGAGGCGAGATGCTCCGCGTTCATCCGCAGCTCGTCGAGCATGTCGAGCTGGCTCTGGTCGAGCGTCGTATCCGCCAGCAGCTGCGCCATGCCGTCGATGTTGGTCAGCCCGTTCATCATGTCAAAGGCGAGCTGGCGCAGCCGCTCCCCCTTCGTGATCAAAGCCGGACCTGCTGCGGCTGCGCCGCCGTCCGGCAATCCAGACGAACCGCTCTCGACCGGCCGGCCCGCGGCCGGTGCGAGGACCGCCCGCGAATCGGCGGCGCGGAGCAGGCGGTCTTTCTCCTCTCCGCTGAACGAACGCTCCTTCCGCAGCATGCCGAGCTTCTTGACGTCTGCCGCCTCCTCGGCGATCCGGACCTGAATGCGATGGAAGCGGAGCACGACATCCTCCTCCTCCGGCGCCTCCGCGAGGGGGAGCACCATGCCCAGATGCAGCACCGGCTCTCCGGCATGATGAAGCGCGACGACGCAGTCGCCCTCTCCCGTCTCGTCGGCTATGTAATAAGCGTCCGCCTGCACGGCTGCGCTCAGCTCCTGCAGCACGAGATTCAGCTCGTCCTGCGCCTGCCGGACCTCTGCCCGAGGCAGGCTCGCTTCGTCGATATGGCCTTTTCTCTCCATCATTCTCTCCTACTTTCTCTCCTTTCCTTTTCCCAAAAAACAAATAGAGCCTCGGAGCAAGCCGTCACGGTGGACGGCTGTTTCCTCGGCTCATGTTCAGCGTGGCAACGGCCATCTGTTCATTAAGTCGATGTTTCGGACGGAAAGGTGAATACGATGATGCTCTGGTCCTGATCGAACTTCCAATCCAGATAAATCCCGTCGGACGTGCGTCCGAGCGCCTCGATCATATCGACCTCGGTCACCAGCAGCGATTTTTCAAGCGCTCGCTTGGCGACCCTCAGGGCGGGCTCGTAGCCGGCTCTCAGCAGCTCCTTCTCAAGCTTGATCAGGATGCCGGAGCGGACGATGACGAGCGTGCGCGCGTTGGTCCAGAACGAATGCATGGCATCGGGCATCTTCTCGGCTTCGGCCGAGATGCGCTCGACTTGGCGGTGGATGTACTCCTTGCCGCGGTACGATTCCTGATAGCGGTCGAACAGCGAGCTGTCGACGAGGCCGATCATGATGCCGGAGTGGTTGTCCAGGTTCCAGTCGTAATAAATGTGCTGAAGCTCGAGACCTAACGTACGGAGGATCAAAGCCTTGAACTCCGGCACGATCAGGTCCATCACCAGCTGCCGCGTATCCCTGACGGCCTCGTCCTTGTTCTGCTGGAGCATTATTTTCTCCACGACGCTGACGAACTGGCGGAAATGCATGCTTACACATACCTCGTTGGCGGAAACGTAAATCGACTCCGGCCCTTTGCCGAAGCGGTCCCGGAGCAGCTTCCCCATCTGGCTCGTAAGCTGAGTCATAGCCATGCGGTTCTCCAAGACTGAACTCATCCTTCTTCCCCGACTCTCCTATTAACCACAAAAATAAGTTCCGAATCATTCGGGAACGAATCGTATTATAGCATACGCGAAATGTTTCCGTCATCTGTTTGCTTCTGCTTGTTCGCAATCGGCAGAGCATGATAGGATACGAATTATGGACAACACTACCCATCCGTTGAAATGGATCTTTTTCGACGTCGGCGAAACGCTCGTCGACGAATCCGAGCCGATCGAGGACATCACCCGCCAGCTCATCGCCGCCGCTGGACGCCGCGGCATCGCCGTCCGGCGCGAGCAGGTGCGCGAGCTGTGGATGGAAGCGCATCGGCGCTTCTCGCCGTTCCCGATGGCCGACATCCTGCAGGAGCTGTTCCCGGATGGCGAGCTGCGCCGCGCGATCTGGTCCGAGATGAAGTACCGCAAGGAGCTCGACCGGCCGTTTCCGGACGCGCTCGGCATCCTGAAGCGGCTGCGCCGCGACTATCGAATCGGCATCATCGCCAACCAGAGCGCCGGCACGGCGGACCGGCTGCGCAGCTACGGCCTGCTGGAGCATATCGACGAGGTGTTCGCCTCCGCCGAGCTGGGCCTGGCCAAGCCCGACCCGAAGCTCTACGAGTACGCGCTGCAGGCGACCGGCTGTCCGCCCGAGCGCTCGCTCATGGTCGGAGACCGCATCGACAACGATATCGTGCCGGCCAAGCATCTCGGCATGAGGGCCGTCTGGGTCCGCCAAGGGCTGGCGCTGCGGCAGTACAGCCCGTCCCGGATCAGCCTTCCCGACGGCGTCATCGACGTCATCGGCGAGCTCGAGGGCTGGCTCGCCTCCTGGCGGCCCGCCCCGGACGAGTCGTTGCCGCCCCGATGACAAAGACCGCTCCTAGGAGCGGTCTTTGTCATCGAACAGCGAAGCGCCGCTCTCGCCTGGCGACGGCGACGGCGCGGCATGCCGGCCATCGCCGAACTCTTCCTCTTCGTCGTCGGAATCGTCCAGCTTCTTGAAGCCGAACCAGAACAAAACAAGCATGCCGATCATAAGGACGGCGAATAAGCTCAAATAAAACCAGTCTACCGGAGTCGAGGATTCTGCGTGCATCGTTCAAAGCCACTCCTTCCTGCTCCTAGTGTAACGGATCGGGGAGGGTCGGCGATGGCTCTTTCGGGCTATAAATGTGACAAATCACGTACCCTTGCGGATCGGCTCCTTGACCGCTGCGAGCTCGTAGCGGGAAACCTCGGTCTCCAGCACGTAGTCGGGCTTCTCCTGCCCGCGGCTGTTGCGATGGCCCTGGATATGGACGTCGCTCTTCTCCCAGTTTTTCCACGCCTGCTCCGATTCCCAGCGGATCTGGACGATGACCTCCTCCTCGCCGCGGCGCACGACCTTCTGCAAAATCTGGATGTCGACGAAGCCGTCGAACTCCTGCACCGGCCCCGGCTTGCTGAACCGCTCGACCACCTGAGCGGCATGTCCTTCCTTCACCTTGATCCTGCGTTGGATGACCAGCATCTGCATTCCTTCTTTCCCATTCCATGAATTCCGGCTCGATTCCAGTCTAATTGATAATCATTATCACTGTCAAACGAGCGTCCAGCATCTTGATCATGGAAGGGGCGCGCCGTACAATGAAGCTTATGTCACCTACAACTAGAATCCGAATCCCGCTTGTCGTCCCGTTGCTCGTCGGCATGGCCGCGATTTCCTTCGCGCCGATTCTCGTGCGCTTTTCCGAAGCGCCGGTATCCGTGCAAGGCCAATACCGCATGCTGCTTACGTTTCTGCTCATGCTTCCCTTCGCCTGGAAGCAGCTCCCCGCGATCCGCAGGCTGACGGTCCGGGACTGGGCGCTGCTCGCCGGAGCCGGCTTTTTCCTGGCGCTGCACTTCCTGCTCTGGATGGCGTCCCTGTCCTATACGTCGATCGCCAGCTCGACGATCATGCTGACGCTGGAGCCCGCTTTTGTCGCTGCGCTCGCGTTCTTCTTCCTTCGCGACCGGCTCGGCAAGCTCGCCGTCGCCGGCATGGCCGTCTCGATCGGCGGCGCCGTCCTCGTCAGCTCCGGCGACTTCGGCCTGTCGCGCGAAGCCTTTTTCGGCGACGCGCTGTCGCTGCTGTCGACCGTCGCGATCGCCTTCAATATGATCCTCGCCAAGCGGCTGCTCGAGCGGATGCCGTCGTTCGTCTACAGCCTGATCGTGTTCGGCGTGACGACTGTCCTGTTCGCCGGCTACAACGGCGCCATGGGCTACTCGATGACCGCCTATCCGCCTCGCGAATGGGTCCTGTTCCTGCTGCTCGCGGTCATCCCGACCGTATTCGGCCATCTGCTGTTCAACTGGCTGCTGCAGCATCTGCGGGCAACGACCGTCTCGATGACGGTGCTCGCCGAGCCGATCGGCGCCAGCCTGCTCGCCCTGCTGCTGTTCGGCGAGACGCTCTCCGCCGGCCAGCTGATCGGAGGCGCCGTCATGATGGCCGGCTTCGTCATCTACCTGCGCGGAGAGAGCTCCGGCCCGCTGCCGGCCGCCGCTCCCAAGGAAGCCGCCGGCACGGAGCCGCACGCAGACGACTCTGCGGCAGCCCCGGCGTCTCCGGCGGCCCCAGCCGCTCCGGCTGCTTCGGCGGCCGCTTCGGCCGCGCCCTGACGGCTCCCGGGCAGCGCCGGGCTACTCCTTCTCGAGCGCGTCCAGCATGAAGGCGAACGCTTCTTCCTCGTCCTTCCCGCGCACGCGCAGCAGCACCTCGGTCCCGCTGCGGATCGGCAGCAGCAGCATGCCGAGCAGGCTTTTGACATCGACGATATTGATGTTGTCGCCGTTCGCGAATTCCAGCTTGATGTCGGACTGGAACCTCGCCGCCTCCGCCGACAGGCGCGTCAGGTCCTCGCGGCCAAAATCGGCCTGGATGGTGAATTCATGCACTCTCATGTTCTCTGACCTTCCCTTGACGATAATGGGCTTGCTTCCCTCTTCTTGGTATTGATATTCGGCTTGCCGCCAAAGGTTCCTCCATGCGGATCGGAATGGAGGCTTAAAGCGGCGCGCATCGGGTAAAGATGAGAGAGAAGAACGGAGGCGATGCGACATGATGATGACCCCATTCGAGGACAGGCTGTACGCCATTCTGTTCTATGTGCTGGCTGCGGCCGTCGTCGCCGGCGTCGGCATCTGGGTGCTGTGGCTGAGCCGCAAGGCCAAGCGCGGCAAAAACCGGGGCCGCTGATATCCGGAACGCGCGAAAAAGCCTCCGCAAACCGCCCTTAAGGGCAGCTTGCGGAGGCTTTTTCATGCCGATCGAAGACATGCCGCATCGACGGCGGCCGGCATCCCGGCCGGAGCGGCGTCGCCGTCGATACGGCGGGAGCGGACGATCAGGCTCCGCCTTTTTCCTCCTGCGCGAAGGCGGCCTTGTAGCATTTGCGGCAGACCGGCTTGTAGTCCTCGTTGCCGCCGATGTGGATCTGCGCGCCTTCGTTCGCCGGACGGCCGTCCACATAGCGGATGACCATCGTCGCCTTGCGGTCGCAGAACCAGCAGATCGTCTTGATCTCCTCGATCTTGTCCGCCTGGGCGAGCAGATAATAGCTGCCCTCGAACAGCTCGTTGCGAAAATCGTTTTTGAGGCCGAACGCCATGACGGGCACGTTCAGCTCGTCGACGACGCGCGTCAGCTGGTCGATATGCGTCCGGCTCAAAAACTGCGCCTCGTCCACGAGCACGCAGTAGATCCGCTTCTCGGCTCCCGGCGGCTGATGCGCCGCGACCTGCTCGTACAGATCCGTAGCCGCGCCGACGGGAATCGCCTTGCGCTTGAAGCCGACCCGCGAGCCGACCTCGTCCTTGCCGCTGCGGGTGTCGATCGCCGGCGAGAAAATGAGCACCGCCTTGCCCTGCTCCTCGTAGTTGTGGGCGACCTTGATGATCTCGAACGACTTCCCGCTGTTCATCGTGCCGTACTTGAAATAAAGCTGCGCCAATCCGGCTCCCTCCTGCTCCCGCTTCGAAAGCTGCCGTCCGCCTGCGCGGACGGCGCTTCCTCTAGTCCATGATGTATGCCAGCAGCAGCGCAGCCGTTCCGAGCACCGCTTCGGCATGGGTGCGCTCCATGCCGTGGGAGGCATGCACGCCCGGTCCGATGAGCGCGGCGCGGATGTTCGCGCCTCCGCGCAGAGCAGCGCTCGCATCCGAGCCGTAGAATGGATAGATGTCGACGGCATGCGGGATCGACTGGTCGCCGGCGAGGGCGATCAGCCGCGACGTCATCCCGTAGTCGTACGGGCCGGACGAGTCCTTGGCGCAAATCGACACATCCTTCTCGGTCGCGCTCAGATCGTCGCCCATCGCCCCCATGTCGACCGCGATCATCTCGACCGTGTCGGCCGGCACCCAGGAGCTGCCGTGGCCGACCTCTTCATAGGTCGAGACGAGCAGCTTGACCGGACGCTTCAGCTGCAGCCCGCCGCGGCGGACCGCCTCCATGAGCGCCAGCAGCGCGGCGACGCTCGCCTTGTCGTCGAGATGGCGCGACTTGATCCAGCCGCTGTCGAGCATCCGTACGCGCGGATCCCAGGAGACGAAATCTCCCGGCGCGATGCCGAGCGCCAGCGTCTCGGCGCGGCTCGCGCTGTCGGCGTCGAGCCGCACCTCCATGCTCGCCTCGTCCCGCTTTTGCGAGCGCGCATCCGGATAGACGTGGACCGAAGGCATCGTCGACAGCACGGTGCCCTCATAGATGCGCCCGTCGCGCGTATGGACGAGGCAGTATTCGCCCTCCACCGTCGACATGTCGTAGCCGCCGATCGGCGTCATGCGCAGCTTGCCGTCGCCCTTGACCGAGCGCACCATCGCCCCGAGCGTGTCGACATGCGCCGTCAGCAGCAGCGGCTCGCCGCCCTCGCCGCCGAGGTCGATCAGGCCGTTGCCCTTGGGCGTGCGCTCGAACGGGAATCCGAGACGGCCCGCCTCGGCCTCGATCTTGTCCATGATGGCGGCGCAGAACCCGCTCGGGCTCGGCGTCTCCAGCAGCAGCTTCAGCTGGCCCAGCATATAGTCCCGGTCCAGCCGGTCCTTCCATATTGTTCTTGTCATCGCGGCCCGCTCCTCCCTGTGCTCGATTCGATCATTCCGTCACGATGCCGCGGACGAGCTCCGGCGCCTGCGCCGACGGCGCGATCTCGATCGCCGCGTAGAGGCGCTCCAGCACGTCGCCGACCTGCTCCGTCGCCGCATGGATCGTGGCAAGCGACTCGCCGGCCTGCACGGCGTCGCCGACCTTCTTGCGCAGCACGATGCCGACCGACAAGTCGATCTCCGACTCCTTGGTCGCCCGTCCGGCGCCGAGGATCATCGCCGCCGTGCCGATCGCATCCGCCGTCATGCCCGAGACGAAGCCGCTCTCGCGAGCCGGCAGCTCGATCCGGTACGGCGCTGCCGGCAGCAGGTCCGGATCGTCGACGACGGCGGGGTCTCCGCCCTGGTTGGCGATGAATTCCTTGAACTTGTCCAGCGCCTTGCCGCTCGCGAGCAGCTCCTTGAGCAGCGCCTCCGCCTCCTCGATGGAGCGGGCGGCTCCGCCGAGATAGACCATCTGGCTGCCGAGCGCGAGGCAGAGCTCCCGCAGGTCGTCCGGCCCTTCGCCGCGCAGCGTGTCGATCGCCTCCCTCACCTCGAGCGCGTTGCCGATCGCAAGCCCGAGCGGCTGGCTCATGTCCGAGATGACGGCCATCGTCTTGCGGCCGACCTGGTTGCCGATGGCGACCATCGCCGCGGCCAGGCGGCGGGCGTCCTGCTCGTCCTTCATGAACGCGCCGGCGCCGGTCTTCACGTCCAGCACGATCGCGTCGGCGCCGGCGGCGATCTTCTTGCTCATGATCGAGCTGGCGATGAGCGGGATCGACTCGACGGTGGCGGTGACGTCCCGCAGCGCGTACAGCTTTTTGTCGGCGGGGGTCAGGTTGCCGCTCTGGCCGATGACGGCGATCGACGACTCGTTGACGCGGCGGGCGAACTCCTCGCGCGTCAGCTCCACATGGAAGCCGGGGATGGCCTCCAGCTTGTCGATCGTGCCGCCGGTATGGCCGAGGCCGCGTCCGGACATTTTAGCTACGGGCACGCCCGCCGCGGCGACGAGCGGAGCGAGCACGAGCGTCGTCGTATCGCCAACTCCGCCGGTCGAATGCTTGTCCACCTTGACGCCTTCGATGTCCGACAGGTCGATCGTCTCGCCCGACTCCACCATCGCCATCGTCAGATCGGCCCGCTCGCGGTCGGTCATGTCGCGGAAAAAGACCGCCATCGCCCACGCGCTCACCTGGTAGTCCGGAATGCGGCCGTCCGTATAGCCTTCGACGATGAAGCGGATCTCCTCCGTCGTCAGCTCCCCGCCGTCTCTTTTCTTCTCGATCAGCTCGACCATTCTCATGGGCGTTCCCCCTTCTTTAACCTCATGTCTATTTCATGCCGTAAAATATCGTATCATAAGCTGAGATTCAGTCAGAAATCCTTGTCTGCACAACGATTGAAGCGGAGGCCCGTCTTCATTAATGCCATAAAACAAAACGGCCAAGCCCCGCTGTCGATTCATGTCATTAAAGAACGAATCGCCTGCCGGGCCGAGAAGCGCTCTAGAGCCCCGCCGCCGTCTCCAGCGCCGCCACCATCATGTCGTTGAACGTCGACTGGCGCTCCTCGGCGGTCGTCTCCTCGCCGGTCAGCAGATGATCGCTCACCGTCAGCACCGTAAGCGCCTGCGCGCCGTGGCGGGCCGCGATCGTATACAGCGCCGTCGTCTCCATCTCCACGCCGAGCACGCCGTGGTCCATGAGCCGCTGCACGGCCGTCGTATCCTCCTTGTAGAACACGTCGGTGCTGTAGACGTTGCCGACATGCACGTTCATGCCGGCCGCGGTCGCATGCTCGTAGGCGGACTTCAGCAGGCCGAAGCTGGCGATCGGCGCGAAGTCGTAGCCGAGGAACTGGTTGCGGTTCATGCTGGAATCGGTGCAGCTCGCCTGGGCAAGGATGACGTCGCGCACCCGCACGTCCCGCTGCATCGCGCCGCAGGTGCCGACGCGGATCAGGTTGCGCACGCCGTAGCTGCGGATGAGCTCGTTCGCGTAGATGCTGATCGACGGCAAGCCCATGCCCGAGCCCTGCACGGAAATCCGCTTGCCTTTGTAGGTTCCCGTATAGCCGAGCATGCCGCGCACTTCATTGTACAGCTCGATCTCGCTGAGATAGGTCTCGGCGATATATTTGGCGCGCAGCGGATCGCCCGGCAGCAGCACCGTCTCGGCGACTTGTCCTTCTTTGGCTCCGATATGGACGCTCATGAAGTCATCTCCTGTTCGTAGAGGGAATGTAGGTGAATAGGAACGGGTCGGATTCGGACCGAGATCAGCGCAGCTCGCCGAGGAAGCTCGTGCCGTGCTCCGGCGCGGCGACGCCGAAATTGTCCGCCACGGTCGCGCCGACATCGGCGAACGTGAGGCGCAGCGGAAGCTCGCGTCCAGCCTCGAAGCGAGGCGAATAGACGAGCAGCGGCACGTACTCGCGCGTATGGTCGGTGCCGGTGTAGGTCGGATCGTTGCCGTGGTCCGCCGTCACGATGAGCAGATCGTCGGCGGTCAGCCGCTCCAGCACCGCCGGCAGCTGGGCGTCGAACGCCTCCAGCGCCTGCGCGTAGCCCGCCGGGTCGCGGCGATGGCCGTACAGCGCGTCGAAGTCGACCAGATTGAGGAAGCTGATGCCGGAGAAATCCTCCGCGCACACTTCCGTCAGCCGCTCCATGCCTTCGTCGTTGGAAGCGGTGCGGATGCTGCGCGTGACGCCCTCGCCGTCGAAAATGTCGGAGATCTTGCCGATCGCCACGACTTCCCGTCCGGCCTCCTGGAGCGTGTTCATGACGGTCGGCTGGAACGGCTTGAGCGCGTAGTCATGGCGTCCGGCCGTCCGCTTGAACGTGCCCGGCCCGCCGACGAACGGGCGGGCGATGATCCGTCCGAGCATGTACGGATCGTCGAGCGTGATCTCGCGGCAGAACTCGCAGATCGCGTACAGCTCCGGCAGCGGCACGATCTCCTCATGCGCGGCGATCTGCAGCACGGAGTCGGCGGAGGTATAGACGATCAGCGCTCCGGTGCGCATATGCTCCTCGCCGAGCTCGTCGATGATCTCGGTGCCGCTGGCCGCCTTGTTGCCGATCACCTTGCGCCCCGTATGGGCCTCGATGCGGTCGATCAGCTCCTGCGGGAACCCGTGCTCGAAGACGCGGAACGGCGTGTCGATGCGCAGGCCCATCATTTCCCAGTGGCCCGTCATCGTATCTTTGCCGCTCGACGCCTCCTGCATCCTTCCATAAAAGGCGAGCGGCTCGTCCGCCGGCTCGATGCCCGCGAACGGGCGGATATTGGCGAGGCCGAGGCTGCCCATGACGGGCATCCGCAGTCCTCCCTGCGCCTCGGCGATATGGCCGAGCGTATCGGCGCCGACATCGCCGAACGAGGCCGCGTCATGCGCCTCGCCGATGCCGACGGAATCCATCACGATGATATGGATGCGTTTGAACATGACATCAAGTCCTTTCCTGGTCCTTCCTGCTGCTCTATCATAGCGGAACCGCCGCCGCGCGGGCAACTTTGCCCATGCCAAGACAAACAGCCGAAAAACCGAGGTTTTCCGGCTGCTGCAAAGGCCAGCGGTCAGTAGGTGCTTTCCGAACGGCCGCCTTCCATGATCTTGACGCCGGAGCTGGCGCCGATCCGCGTCGCGCCGGCCGCCACCATGCGCTCCATGTCCTCCAGGCTGCGCACGCCGCCCGAAGCCTTGACCCCGATGTCGGGGCCGACCGTACGGCGCATGAGCGCGATGTCCTCGGCCGTCGCGCCGCCGGTCGAGAAGCCGGTCGACGTCTTGACGAAGTCGGCTCCAGCCCGCACGGAGCATTCGCAAGCGCGCACCTTCTCCTCGTCGCTGAGCAGGCAGGTCTCGATGATCACCTTGACGATCGCCTTGCCCGCGGCCGCCTCCACGACGGCGCGGATGTCCGCCTCGACGTCGGCATCGCGGCCGTCCTTGAGCGCGCCGATGTTGATGACCATATCGATCTCGCCGGCGCCGGAAGCGATCGCGTCCGCCGCCTCGAACGCCTTGACGGCGCTCGTCGTCGCGCCGAGCGGGAAGCCGATGACGGTGCATACCTTCACTTCGGTGCCCGCGAGCGCCTCGGCGGCCGTCCGCACCCAGGTCGGATTGACGCAGACGGAGGCGAAGCCGTATTGGCGAGCTTCCTCGATCAGCTTGCCGATCTCCGGCGCGGTCGCATCCGCGCGCAGCAGCGTATGGTCGATCATTGCAGCGAGTTGTCCCTGTTGCATGTCCATATCCACCCCATTCTTGAACTGCCTCCATCATAGCATCGGTCTGAACAAATGTACAAGCCGCTTCAATCATATGTTCAGTCCGTCGGGACACGACGGGCTCTCCGTCTATCCCTGCCCAAATCGCCGGGAAATCAGACCCGCTGCTGCCGCTGCGTAAAAAAACGGGCGGCCGTCCGGTTGCCCGGTCGACCGCCCGCCATCCTCAATCCGCCTCGCCGCCCGCTTCTCCCACCGCCAGCTGGCGGATCAGCAGCACGGCCGCATGCTTGCGCGCGTCGGCCGTGCCGATGCGCAGCCCGAGCGCAGCGTCCTCCCCCGTCCCCCTCGCCGCTCCCGGCGCAGCCGAAAAGCGGATGACCGCCCCGTCCAGATCCTCCCGGATCTCCTCGATGAGCCGGCCCTCCTCGACCAGCGCGTCAAGCCGCTGCTTCTCCTCCGCATAGGCTTCATACGCGCTCATGACGGGCTTCCTCCGATCGGAACCGCCGGCAGCGCCAGGCTCCCGCCGAGCCCGAAGCGGCTTCTCTTCAAGTAACGGCCGCTGCCCGCCTGCCCGACGAACTGCTTGTCGCGCACGACGAACTCGCCGCGCACGAGCACGGACACCGGCTCGCCCTGCACCTCCATGCCCTCGAACGCGCTGTAGTCGACGCGCAGATGATGGTCGCGCGCCGACAGCGTCCGCGTCGCCGACGGGTCGAACAGCACGAGGTCGGCGTCGCTGCCGACCGCGATCGTGCCTTTGCGCGGGAACAGCCCGAACAGCTTGGCGGCGTTCGTCGCCGACAGCTCGACGAACCGCTGCAGGTCGATCCGGCCTTTGGCCACGCCTTCGGAGAACAGCAGGCTGAAGCGGTCCTCGATCGTCGGGCCGCCGTTCGGAATTTTGGAGAAGTCGCCGCGGCCGAGCTCCTTTTGCCCCTTGAAATGAAAGGAGCACTGATCCGAGCCGAGCGCCTGCAGCGTGCCGGACGACAACGCGTTCCAAAGCGCCGTCTGATGCCAGGCCTCGCGCAGCGGCGGCGACCAGACGTATTTGGCGCCCTCGAAATCCGGACGCTCGAGCGCGGAGATGTCGAGCGTCAAGTACTGCGGGCAGGTCTCGCCATAGACGCGCAGTCCGCGCGCCCGCGCGGCGGCGATGCGCTCGACCGCTTCGGCGCAGGTGACATGCACGACATAAAGCGGCGCTCCGGCCAGGCCGGCGAGCTCGGCGGCCCGCCCGGTCGCCTCGCCCTCGAGCTGCGGCGGACGCGTGAGCGCATGCCAGATCGGCTCGGTGTCGCCCCGCTCCAGCGCCTCGCTGACGAGCCGCTCGATGACGTCGCCGTTCTCGGCATGCACCATGACGAGCGCGCCTTCTTCGCGGGCGAGCTGCAGCGTCCGGTACAGCGTGCCGTCGTCCGCCTGGAACACGTTTTTGTACGCCATGAACACCTTGAGCGACGTAATGCCCTCGCGCTCGATCAGCTCCGGCAGCTCTGCCAGAGCCTGCTCGCCGGCATCCGCGACCATCAGATGGAAGCCGTAGTCGATGACCGCCTTGCCCTCGGCCTTGGCATGCCAGGCGGCGACCGCATCGCCGAGCGGCCGTCCGCGCTCGGTCAGGCAGAAGTCGAGGATCGTCGTCGTGCCGCCGAACGCCGCGGCGATCGTGCCGCTCTCGAAATCATCCGCCGTCACCGTGCCGCCGAACGGCATGTCGAGATGCGTATGCGGGTCGATGCCGCCGGGAAAGACGTACAGCCCGGCGGCGTCGACCGTCTCGGCGCCCGTCGCGTCGAGCGAGCGGCCGATCGCCGCGATGACGCCGTCCTCGATGCGGATGTCCGCGACGCTGACGGAGCCGGCCGTCACGACCGTGCCGCCTTGTATGATCCGTGCTTTTTTCATCCTTCCACCGCCTCCGCTCGTATGGATTCGCGGTCCAGCCGCGCCAGCGCCCGCTGACGCTCGTTCCACGTCAATGACGGCGCTGCCGGCGGCAGCTCGACCATCTCGATCGCGCCGTCCACCGGGCAGACGATCGAGCACAGATTGCAGCCGACGCAGTCGTCCTCGCGCACCTGCAGGTACGGCTTGCCGCCGGCGCCGTTCAGCATGTCGATGCATTGATGCGACGTGTCCTCGCAGGCGATATGGCATTTGTTGCAGTTGATGCAGGTATCCTGGCGGATGCGCGCGACGACGCGGTAGTTCAGGTCGAGGTCGCCCCAGTTCGTGTAGCGGGCCACGCTCTGCCCGGTCAGCTCGGCGACGGAGGCCAGTCCTTTGCGGTCGAGATAGCGGCTCAGCCCGTCGACCATCTCGCCGACGATGCGGAAGCCGTGATGCATCGCCGCCGTGCACACCTGCACGCCCGCCGCGCCCATGAGCAGGAACTCCGCCGCGTCCTGCCACGACGAGATGCCGCCGATGCCCGAGATCGGCACGCCTACGAGCGGATCGCGCGCGCATTCGGCGACCATGCTGAGGGCGATCGGCTTGACCGCCGGACCGCAGTAGCCGCCGTGCGCGCCTTTGCCGCCGACATGGGGGACCGTGTTCCACGTCTCCAGATCGACGCCGGCGAGGCTGTTGATCGTATTGATGAGGCTGACCGCGTCCGCGCCTCCGAGCACGGCGTGGCGGGCGGTGACGGTGATGTCGGTGATGTTCGGCGTCAGCTTGACGATGACCGGCGTGCGCGCCGCCTCCTTGGCCCACATCGTCTGCTTCTCGACGAGATCCGGCTGCTGGCCGGAAGCCGCGCCCATGCCGCGCTCGGCCATGCCGTGCGGGCAGCCGAAGTTCAGCTCCAGCCCGTCGACGCCGGCGTCCTCGACGCGCTTCACGATCTCATGCCACTTCTCCCGCTTCGGCTCGACCATGAGCGAGGCGACGAGCGCCCGGTCGGGAAACAGCCGCTTCGTCTCGCGGATCTCCCGCAGGTTCACCTCCAGCGGCCGGTCGGAGATGAGCTCGATGTTGTTGAAGCCGGCGACGCGCTTGCCGCCGAAATGGACGGCCGCGAAGCGCGACGACGTATTGATGATCGGCTCGCCGAGCGTCTTCCAGACGGCTCCGCCCCAGCCGGCCTCGAACGCCCGCTGCACCTGGTAGCCGGTGTTCGTCGGCGGCGCGGAGGCGAGCCAGAACGGATTGGGCGAGCGTATGCCCGCCAGCGAGATGGACAGATCGGCCATCGTAGTCGACCTCCTTTTCGGTTAGATTCGGCCGGCGGACCCGGCATGGCGCGAAGGGACGGCGACAGCCGGAGCGCGGCGGCGCGAGGCGAAGTCCGGCCCGAGCCAGGCGGCCGCGATCGCGGCGGCGGCCCGCTTGCCCTGCTCCGCCGCCGAGACGACCGTCGCCTCGCCCGCTCCGGTGCCGTGCAGGATGTCGCCGGCCGCATAAATGCGCGGATCGGACGTCAGGCCGGTGCGCGGATCGGCCTCCGGCACGCCTGCTCGATGCGCGATGCCGAGCTGTTCGGCCAGCGTCGCGAGGCGCTCCTGCCCCGTCGCCAGCACGACGGCGTCCGCCTCCAGCAAAAAGGCGGAATCCGGCACGGGCGATGTCAGCCGGCGGCCGTCGGACCCGACGCGTCCGTCAGGCTGCAGCCGCATGCATTCGAGCCCGGCGGCCTTGCCGTCCGGCCCGGCGACGATGCGCAGCGGCTGGGTCAGCCAGACGAAGCCGACGCCCTCCTGCTTGGCAAACTCGTATTCGAACGGGTAGGCGGTCATTTCCGCCGCCGTGCGGCGGTAGACGATCTTCACCTCCGCCGCGCCGAGCCGCACGGCGCAGGTCGCCGCGTCGATCGCCGTATTTCCGGCGCCGATGACCGCGACCCGCGCGCCGGCGAGCGCGGACGGCATGCGTCCGGCCTTCGTCGCCTCGACGAGCCGGATCGCGTCGTAGACGCCCTCCAGCCGCTCGCCCTCGAGCCCGAGCGGCGGCACGTAGCCCATGCCCGCCGCCAGCACGAGCACGTCATGGCGGCCGCGCAGCTCCTCGACGCTCAGCGAGCTGCCGACTCGCACGCCGGTATGGAAGCGGACGCCGAGCTCCTCGACCTGCCGCACCTCCCAGTCGGGCACATGCGTCGGCAGGCGGAAGCTGACGATGCCGCTGCTGTCGAGTCCGCCCGCCACCTGGCGGGCCTCGTAGACGTCGACGTCGAAGCCGAAGCGGGCCAGCTCCCGCGCCGCCGAAAGGCCGGCCGGTCCGCTGCCGATGACGCCCGCGCTCACGCCGGCCGGCTCGCCGGGCGCGAACAGCCGCAGCCCGGCGCTCGCCGCATAGTCGGTCGCATGGCGCTGCAGCCTGCCGATCGCGATCGGCGCGGACGAGCCGTTCAGCACGCATGCGCCCTCGCAGAGCAGCTCCGTCGGACAGACGCGCGCGCAGCTCGCGCCGACCGGATTCGCGTCCATGATCGCATGCGCCGCGCCTTCGGGATTGCCGGTGGCGATCCGCTTGATGAACGACGGGATGTCGATCGACGTCGGGCAGGCCTTGATGCAGGGCGCGTCATAACAGTAGAGGCAGCGGTTCGACTCCTCGGCGGCGGCCGCTCGCGTCAGCGGCGGCACCAGCTCGCGGAACGGCTCCGGCACGGCCGGATCGCCGAACGCCGCGCTCAGGCGGATGTCATCGACCATGATCCATCGCTCCTTTCCGACCCGCTCGGCGAGGCCAGCCTTTTCAGCGTACGGTACAGCAGCTCCACGCCCAGGCCGATATCCTCGGCGGAGGAGAATTCCCGCGGATTATGGCTGATGCCGTCCCGCGAGCGGACGAAGATCATGGCGTACGGGCAGACGTAGGACAGCGCCAGCGCGTCGTGGAACGGCCCGCTCATCAGCTCGGGCAGCTCCAGCCCCATGTCGGACGCCTCCGCGCGGACCGCCGCCATCAGCTCGGGGCTGCATGCCCGCGGCGGACTGTCGGTATCGACCTTGACCGCATAGGCGAGGCCGTTGTCGGCCGCCGTCTCGGCGATCAGCCGGCGCAGCTCCGCCTCCAGCCGGCCGCGCCGCTCCATGTCGATGTCCCGCAGGTCGACGGTGAAGCGGACGCGTTCGGGGATGATGTTGCGCGAGGCGGGAAACAGCTGCAGCGTGCCGACCGTGCCGACCGCGGGCGTGCCCGCCTCGGCGCGCACGAGCCGCTGGAAGCCGCTGATGATCGACGCGGCGCCGGCGAGCGCGTCGCGGCGCATCGCCATCGGCACCGAGCCGGCATGGCCGGCGAAGCCTTCGAGCTCGACCGTCAGCCAGAGCGGACCGCTGATCGCGGTCACGAGGCCGACGGCCGCTCCCGCCGCCTCGAGCACGGGTCCCTGCTCGATATGCAGCTCCAGATAGGCGGCGATCGCGCCGTCCGGATAACGGGCCTCGTCGAGCCGGGACGGATCGCCGCCAAAGGCGGCCAGCGCCTCGCGGCGCGTCACGCCGTCCAGGTCGGCGCGCTCCAGCTCGCCCGGCTCCAGCCGGCCGGACATGGCCCGCGAGCCGAAGATGCCTTTGTCGAACCGGCAGCCTTCCTCGTCAGAAAAAGCGACCACCTCGATCGGGAGCGCGGGAGCGAAGCCTTGGGCGGCGAGCGCATGCGCCGCCTCGATCGCGCCAAGCACGCCGACGATGCCGTCGTACGTCCCCGCATACGGCTGCGTGTCGAGATGGGAGCCGAGCATGAGCACAGGCCCGGCCGCTCCGTCCGCGGCCTCCAGCCGGCCGATCAGGTTGCCCGCCGCGTCCATTCGCACGCTCAAGCCGGCTTCCTCCATCCAGCCTCTCGCCATGTCGGCCGCCTGACGGTCGAGCGGCGTCATCGCCAGCCGGCTGACGCCGGTCTCGCTGATGCGTCCGAGCTCGGCCAGCTGGCCGAGCCGCCGCATGACCCGTTCGTTCGATGTCGTGCAGGATCGTATCATCGCTCTCCTCCTTTTTTGAACTCACTGAACTGGGATTTGCGAGAGGTCTCGTGTTAGGATACATGACGTATCATACTTAATTTTCTGAATTTTTTGAATCATTATTTTCGAAACGGCTCTTTTGATGTAAGCTTAACAGACACGAACGATGCGGATCGCCGCGCCTGATCGCGGCTGCGGCCGGCATCGAAGAACGGGAGGATAAGTCCATGAGGGATGGCGAAGCAACTCGCCTGTCGATCGAGGAGCAAGCCGGCGCCGAGCCCGAGCGGGGCGTGACCGTCCGGGAGACGCTGTCGACGCGGCCGTTCGACGGAGCGCGGCTTGAAGCCGGACGCGCGGGACTCGGACGGCGCATCCGCTGGGTGCATGTGCTGGAGGCCGCGGAGGCGGCGGAGCTGCTGCATGGAGGCGAGATGGTGCTGACGACCGGTCTCGGCTTCGGCTCCGACGAGCTGCGGCAGACGCAGTTCCTCACCCGCCTGCTCGAGCGCGGCGTCAGCTGCGTCTGCCTCGAGCTCGGCTCCCGCCTGCGCGAGCTTCCGCGCGGCTGGCGGCAGCTCGCCGAGGAGGCGGCGACGCCTCTCATCGTCTTTCCGCGGACCGTAAGGTATGTCGACATCACCCAGGAGCTCCATTCGCTCATCCTCCAGCGCCGGCAGGCCCTCTCTCCCGCCGCCCGCGCCGACCCCGAGGCGGCGCTGCTGCGACGCGCCCTGCGCGGCCCGGAAGCCGGCTCCGCGGACGGACTCGCCCATCCGCTCGAAGGGCTGGTGTGGCGGGCGGCGGCGGCCGAATGGGACTCCGCTCCGGCCGCCGCCGCAGCCGCCGATGAGCTGCGCCGCAGGCTGCGCGCCGCGGGCTTCGTTTGCCTCGCGGAAGCGCGCGGCCCGCGGCTGCTCGCCGTCGCCGGCCAGTCGGCGCGCTCCGCCGCGGGCGAACGGCTGGAGCGGACGCTGCGCGCCGCGCTGTCGGCCGTGCCCGGCGGCTGCGCCGGCGCCAGCTCGCGCTTCGCCGGGGCGGTCGGCGCGGAGGAAGCGCGCCGCGAGGCCGAGGAGGCGCTGCGGCTGTGCCTGCTCCGGCAGCCGCAGCCAGCCGCGGCGCGTTCCGCCGGAGGCGGCGGTCCGGCGACGGGCGGAGCTGCTGGCGGTCGGGCGACGGCGGGCGAAGCGGCGGGCGGAGCTGCTGGCCCGTATGCGTGCGAAGACGCAGGAGAGCTGCTCTGCTACGAGCAGCTCGGCGTGCTGCAGCTGCTGCCCGCGCTCGACGACGGGAGGCGGCTGCAGGCGTACGTCGCCCGGCATCTCGGTCCTCTTCTCGAGGCGGACCGGCTGCGCGGTGGCGAGCTGCTGCGAACGCTCCAGGTGTTCCTCGACGCCGACGGCTCCAAGCAGGAGGCGGCCAGGCGGCTCTATGTCGCCCGCCAGTCGCTGTACTATCGGCTCGAGCGGATCGAGGAGCTGATCGGTCCCGTCTGGCTCGATCCCGAGCGCCGGCTCGCCGCCGAGCTTGCCCTGCGCGCCTACCGGCTGCTGCATCCCGGCGGGCTTGCCGGAGACGCGGCCCGCTAGCGCGAGCGACTGCCGCATCGGATGCGGATGCGGATTTGCTATGATGGCGCTGCCAGATCGGATGCGGGCAGCCGTCGAAAATGGCTTGATGCGTCATCGGTTCGTCCGGACTGGCACCACCAGGGAGTCGAGAGTTCCTTCGCCCGCGTAAACCCGGCGCATCGGCTCCACCAGGGAGTCGATAGTTCCTTGGTTCGCGGAAACCCGGCGTACCGGCTCCACCAGGGAGTCGAGAGTTCCTTGGTTCGCAGAAACCCGGCCCGACGGCCCCACCAGGGAGTCGAGAGTTCCTTCGCCCGCGTAAATCCGGCGCATCGGCTCCACCAGGGATTCAATAGTTCCTTCGCACGCGTAAACACGCTGCATTGGCTCCACCAGGGAGTCGAGAGTTCCTTGGTTCACGGAAACCCGGCGCATCAGCTCGACCAGGGAGTCGAGAGTTCCTTGGTTCGCAGAAACCCGGCCCGACGGCCCCACCAGGGAGTCGAAAGTTCCCTGGTTTACGGAAACCCGACGCATCAGCTCTACCAGGGAGTCGAGAGTTCCTTGGTTCGCGGAAACCCGGCGCATCGGCTCCACCAGGGAGTCGAGAGTTCCTTGGTTCGCGGAAACACGGCGAATCAGCTTCACCAGGGAGTCGAGAGTTCCTTGGTTCGCAGAAACCCGGCCCGACGGCCCCACCAGGGAGTCGAAAGTTCCCTAGTTTACGGAAACCCGTCGCATCGGCTCGACCAGGGAGTCGAGAGTTCCTTGGTTCGCAGAAACCCGGCCCGACGGCCCCACCAGGGAGTCGAAAGTTCCCTAGTTTACGGAAACCCGTCGCATCGGCTCCACCAGGGAGTCGAGAGTTCCTTGGTTCACGGAAACCCGGCGCATCAGCTCAACCAGGGAGTCGAGAGTTCCTTCGCACGCGGAAACCCGGCGCATCGGCTCCACCAGGGAGTCGAGAGTTCCTTCGCACGCGGAAACCCGGCGCATCAGCTCGACCAGAGAATCGAGAGTTCCTTGGTTCGCGGAAACCCGGCGCACCGGCTCGAATCCTCCTCCTATCGAGCGAGCGGCAGCAGCGACTCCAGCAGCGCCGTCTGCAGAAACGCCATGTCCTCGTCTGTGGACGACAGCGGCGGCGCAATCGTGAGCACATTGGCCATGCCGGCGACGGTGTCGCCGTTTTTGCCGATGATGAGCCCCGCTTCCCGGCAGCGGTCGAGCACGGCCTGCACCACTGCCGCGCCGAGCGGCTCGCGGCTGGACCGGTCCGCCACCAGCTCGATGCCGGCCATCAGCCCGAAGCCGCGGATGTCGCCGACCTGCGGATGCGAGGCGAGCTCCGCGCGCAAGTCGCCGAGCAGCTTCGCGCCGAGCTCCGCCGCCCGCTGCGGCAGCCGCTCGCGCTCCAGCAGCTTCAGATTGGCGAGCGCCAGCGCGCACGCGGCGGGATTGCCGCCGAACGTATTGATGTGGCGCAGATGCGCCAGCGCGCCGGTGCGCCGGAACGCCTCGTGCAGCTCGCGCTTCACCGCCGTCGCGGCGAGCGGCAGGTAGCCGCTCGTCAGTCCTTTGGCCATCGTCACGATGTCGGGCGAGACGCCGTAGTTGTGATGGCCGAACTTGCGGCCGGAGCGGCCGAAGCCGCAGATCACCTCGTCGACGATGAGCAGGACGCCGCGCTCCGTGCAGATGCGCCGCACCTCCTGCATATAAAGCGGGTCGGGCACGATGACCCCCCCGCCCGTAATTACGGGCTCGAGAATGACGCCCGCGACCGTCTCCTCGCCTTCCCAGACGATGCGCTCCTCGATCTCCCGCGCGCACAGCAGCTGGAACGCCTCGGCCGTCATCCCCTCCGGCCTGCGGTAGCTGTCCGGCGGCCGCACATGCAGGAAGCCCGGAGCGAGCGGCTCGTAGCCGAGCTTGCGCATCGCCTGGCCGGTCGCGGCAAGCGCGCCGAGCGAGTTGCCGTGATAGCCCCGGTAGCGCGCGACGAATTTCGTCCGCAACGGGTTGCCGCTTTGCAGATGGTATTGGCGGGCGATCTTGAACGCGACCTCGTTCGCCTCGGAGCCGCTGTTGGAGAAAAAGACGACGTAATCGCCCTCCAGCCACTCGCCGAGCTGCTCGGCCAGCTCGATCGCGGGCAGATGGGACTGGGTCAGCGGATAATAGGGAAGCCGCTCCAGCTGCCGCGCCGCCGCGTCCGCGAGCTCCTTGCGTCCATAACCGGCGTTGACGCACCAGAGGCCGGACATGCCGTCGAGGTAGCGTCGGCCGTCCTCGGCGGTCACCCAGGAGCCCTGCCCTTCCACGATGACGAGCGGCCGGTCGGCCGCCCGGTACGGGCGCATGCCATGCCACAACTGTCCGCGCCGCTGCACGGCCGGCGCCCCCGCTTGGGCTGGGGCTGCTTCTGCAGGAGCCTCTGCCGTTTCTGCCAATGCCTCCGCAGCAGCTGCCGCTCCTGCCAGCCCGTCTGCAGCTCCTGCCGCCCCGTCTGCCGCTCCTGCCAGCCCGTCTGCATCTCCTGCCAGCCCGTCTGCATCTCCTGCCAGCCCTTCTGCCGCCCCTGCCAATCCGGCCGTTCCGGCCGAGACGGGAACGCCCTCCGCATCCGATGAGCCGATGCCTTGCTGGACCATGCCGTTTCAGCTCCTTGTCGGCCACACGCCGTCAGTAGCGGGCGGTGACCATCTTTTTTCGCGTGTAGAACTCGACTCCGTCCCGCCCGTTCGCATGCAGGTCGCCGTAGAACGAGCCTTTCCAGCCGCTGAACGGGAAAAACGCCATCGGCGCCGGAACGCCGATGTTGATGCCGAGCATGCCCGCGTCGATCTCCTCGCGAAAGCGGCGCACGGCGCGGGCGCTGTCCGTATAGAGGCAAGCGCCGTTGGCGAACAGCGAGCGGTTGGCGAGCTCGATGCCCTCCTCCAGCCCGCCGATCTCCGCCACGCACAGCACGGGGGCGAACAGCTCCTCCTGCCAGACGGCCATCTCCTCCTGCACCTTGACGACGATCGTCGGGCCGAGGAACGAGCCGCTGCCCGGCGGCGCCGGGTCGAGCCGGCCGTCGCGCAGCAGCTCCGCGCCGCCTCGCAGCGCCTGCTCCAGCAGCGCCAGCACGCGGTCGCGGCTCTCGCAGCGGATCATCGGCGTGGCGATGCCGGCCGGGCCGCCTCCCTCTGCGGGACGCATCGCATCCGCCTGCTCCAGCAGCAGCCGCAGAAACTCCGGCGCCGCGCCGCGCTCGACGCAGACGACGGCGCAGGCCATGCAGCGCTGGCCGGCGGAGCCGAACGCGGCCGCGGCGACCTGGCGGGCGGCGGCGGGCAGATCGGCGTCCGCCAGCACGAGGCTGAAGTTTTTGGCGCCGGCCAGCGCCTGCACCCGCTTGCCCTCCGCCGCGCCGCGCCGATAGACGGCCGCGGCCGCCGGCTGCGAGCCGACGAAGCTGACGGCGGCGATGCCGGGGTGCGCCAGCAGCGCGTCGACCGCCTCGCGCGCGCCGTGCACGATGCTGAGCACCCCGGGCGGGAAGCCCGCCTCCGCGAACAGCTCGGCGAGCCGGCAGGCGAGCAGCGGCGTCCGCTCCGACGGCTTGAGCACGAACGCGTTGCCGCAGGCGACCGCGAGCGGGAACATCCAGCACGGCACCATCATCGGAAAGTTGAACGGCGTAATGCCGCAGACGACGCCGAGCGGATAGCGGTACATCCCCGACTCCAGGCCCGAGGCGATGTCCGGCAGCTGGCTGCCCATGAGCAGCGTCGGCGCTCCGGCCGCGAACTCGACGCATTCGATGCCGCGCTGCACTTCGCCGAGCGCCTCCTCGCGGCTTTTGCCGTTTTCGGCGGCCAGCAGCTCCGCCAGCTCCTCCCTCCGCTCTGACAGTAGCGCCTGATAGCGGAACAGCAGCCTCGCCCGCGCCGGAACGGGCGTGCGGCTCCAGCCGCGGAACGCCTCCTGCGCCGCCGCGACGGCCCGCCCGACCTCGGCCGCGCCGCCGAGCGGGACGAGCGCCAGCACCTCGCCCGTCGCCGGATCGGCGACCGGCGCGAGCGCAGCTCCCTCGGGCGCTTCCTCCCAGCGGCCGCCGATCCAGTTCGCCAGCCGGCGCGGCGCGGGCGCTTCTTTCATTTCCAGCGTATCCTCCATGCGTCTACTCCCTTCTCCCATCTCGCTCTAGCTCTCCCGCCGCCAGGCGCCGGGCTAGAGCCGCGACAGCTCGCCGTACGTCTCCGGCCTCCGGTCGCGGTAGAACTGCCACGCCTCGCGCGCCTCGCGGATGACGCGCCGGTCGAGCACGCCGACGATCGCCTCGTCCCGGTCGCGGCTGCCCTCGGCGACGATCGCTCCGCGCGGATCGACCAGGTAGGACTGGCCGTAAAACTCGCCCATCCGCCACGGCGACTCGACGCCGACGCGGTTGATCGCGGCGACGTAATAGCCGTTGGCGACCGCATGCGCCGGCTGCTCCAGCTTCCACAAATATTCCGACGTGCCCGCGACCGTCGCCGACGGATTGAACACGATCTCCGCTCCGGCGAGTCCGAGCGCGCGCGCCCCTTCCGGGAAGTGGCGGTCGTAGCAGATGTACACGCCGACCTTGGCGTAGGCGGTATCGAATGTCGGATAGCCGAGATTGCCCGGCTTGAAGTAGAACTTTTCCCAGAAGCCATGCGCTCCCCCGCCGGCGCCGACATGCGGAATATGATGCTTGCGGTACTTGCCGAGATAGGCGCCGTCCGCGTCGATGACCGCCGCCGTGTTGTAGTACGAGGCGACGCCTTCGCGCTCGTAGACCGGGACGATCAGCACGACCTCCAGCTCCCGCGCCAGCTCCCGCATCGCCGAGACGGTCGGGCCATCCGGCACTTCTTCGGCGAACCCGTACCACCGGGACGACTGCTCCGCGCAGAAATAAGGACCGGCGAACAGCTCCTGCAGCCCGATGACCTTCGCTCCGCGCGATGCCGCCTCGCGGATGAGCCGCTCCTGCTTCTCGAGGCCGTGCCGCTTGTGCGCCGCGACGTCCTCGCCGCCGTCCAGGTCATGGCTTGCCTGGATAAGTCCGATGCTTACCGTATCCACTGCACATTCCCCCTTTCTGATCTACCGCCTGTCCTCCGCTCGCGGCCGGCCCGCTCCGGCGTCATTTCACGGCCATGTCGTAAATCTCCGTCGTATACGCCGCCCCGAGATCGGCCGCTTTGGAAATGACGCCGAACTGCAGCGCGATGTCCGCCGTCTGCTTGAACGCCGCCTCGTCGATCTTGCCGATGCCGGCCGGATCGAAGCCGTCCGGAGCGACCAGCTTGGCGACCTCCTGCATCATCTTGAGCTGATGATCGCGCGAGGTGCTGTCCGCCTCGGCCGCCTTCATGACGGCGTCGACGGCCGCCTCCGGCTGCTGGATCGCTTCCTGCCAGCCCTTGATCGAGGCGCGCACGAACTTGGCGGCCGCCTCCTTGTTGTCCGCCAGCCAATCGGCGTTGGCGAACAGATTGTCCTCCAGCATGGCGACGCCTTCTTCGTTCATGTCGATGACGTTCAGCTCCGACTCGGGGATGCCCTGCTCCAGCACGACCTGATATTCGTTGTACGTCATCGCCGAGGCGGCATCGAGCTCGCCGGCGAGGAACTGGTCCATCGTGAAGCCCTGCTTGGCGAACTGCACGTCCTTGGCCGGATCGAGCCCGAGCTTGTCGAACAGCGCCAGCAGCTCGAACTCGTTGCCGCCCATCCAGTTGCCGACCTTCTTACCCTTCAGGTCGGCTGCGGCGGCGATGCCGGCGCTCTTTTTGGACACGAGCACGAGCCCGCTTTTTTGATAGATCTGCGCGATCTCGACGAGCGGCAGTCCCTGCTCCTGATGGGCGAGCAGGCTCGCCACCCAGTCGACGCCGATGTCGGCCGCTCCGCTCGCCACCTGCTGCTCCGGCACGATGTCCGGCCCGCCCGGCAGGATGTCCACGTCCAGCCCTTCCTCCTTGTAATAGCCCTTCTCGAGCGCCATGTAGTAACCGGCAAACTGCGCCTGCGGCACCCACTTCAGCTGCAGGCCGATCTTCACGGCCGCCGCCCCGTCCGCCGCTCCGCCCGCCGCCGGCGTCTCCTGGCCGTTGCCGCATGCCGCCAGCGCGGCAGCCATCGCCAGCGCCGCTCCCGCCTTGGCCAGCGCGCCGCGCCGGCCTCTCCTCGTCATGCCCATCTTCATCCGCTCCCCCCGAATTGGTCTGCGCGTGCCGCCCGCTGCCGGCTGCGGACGGCCGTTCTCTCTGTCGCTAGCGCGCTTGCTTGGAATCGGCGCCGTCCGGCCGCCCGTGCAGCAGCCGCCGCTCCGCCAGCTGCAGCAGCCCGTACGAGGCGATGCCGGCCGCCGCCGCGACGGCGATGCACGCCCAGCCGAGCGGCATGCGCGCGATCTTGACCGAGTTGGACAGCAGGTAGCCGAGTCCCCGTGAGGCGAAAAAGAACTCGCTCACGATCGCGGCGATCAAGCTCGCCGCCGCGTTGATCTTGAGCGCGGTCAGCGTGTAGGGCAGGCTCGACGGCAGCCGCAGCTTGCGGAATTCCGCCGCCTTGGAAGCGCCGAGCGAGCGCATCAGGTCAAGCTCCGCCGGGCTCGGCGACGTCAGCCCGCGCCAGCTGCCGAGCGCCATCGGCGCCAGGCTCGCGACCGCGGCGACGCCGGCCCGCGAGGCGATGCCGTCGCCGAGCCACAGGCTGAACAGCGGCGCGAGCGCGACGATCGGCACCGCGCTGAGCGCGGCGGCGAGCAGCAGCGCGCCGCGGCCGAGCGCGGGCCGCAGGACGGCCGCCGCTGCGGCCAGCCAGCCGAGCAGCGAGCCTGCGGCGAGCCCGAGCCAGGCTTCCGCCAGCGTGACGCCGGCGGAGCGGAGCAGCAGCTCCGCGTTCGCGGCTGCCGCCGCCGCGATCGCCGACGGCAGCGGCAGCTGGTACGTGCGCAGGCCGAGCAGCGCGTGGAACAGCTCGGCCTGCCACAGCGCGAGGACGGCCAGCCCGGCCGCCAGCGGCAGCAGCAGCTCCGGCAGGCGGGAAGCGGCGCTCCGGCTGCCGAGCCGCCTTTTCGCTCGCGGCCGGGCCTGGCGGGACGGCGTCGGCGCCTCCGGGATCGCGGCCTCCAGCGCCGCCGCAGCCGCGGACACGCTCGCTCCGCTGCGGGTCGCGCTCTTCGGCTCGATATCCGCTCCAGGCGTCATGCGCCCGCCCCCTTTCCGGCGGCGGCCGGGCCGCTGCGCTGCCACGGAAGCAGCAGCCGCTCCAGCAGCGCGACCGCTCCGTAGGCGAGCAGGCCGAGCGCGGCCGAGAGCAGCACCGTGCACCAGAACAGATACGCATGCGACGGACCGTAATACAGATACCGCAGCATGAGCACGCCGATTCCATGCCGCGCGCCCATCAGCTCGACGAGGATCGCGCCGGTCACGGCGAGCGGCGCCGCCGTCTTCAGCCCCGTGAACAGCCCCGGCAGCGAGGCGGGCAGCAGCAGCGTCCGAAAGGCGAACCAGCGCCCGGCCGCCAGCACGCGCTGCAGCTCGCGGTCCTCGGGACGGATCGACTTCAGCCCGCGCAGCATTTGCAGCGCGACCGGGAAAAAGGCGATGTAGGCGGCGATCAGCAGCCGGGCCGTGCCCTCATCCCGAAAGATGCCGTACACGATCGGCGCCAGCCCGAGGATCGGGATCATCTGCGACGCTACCGCATAAGGAGCGGCGATCCGCTCGGCCGTGCGCGACGCTCCCATGAGCAGGGCGAGCGCCGCTCCGGCCAGCGCCCCCGCCAGAAAGCCTTTCGCGGCGCTGCCCAGCGTCGCCGCCGCTTCGGCGAGCAGCTTGCCGCCGTCTCTCGCCAGCGCCTCCGCGATCCGATGCGGATAGGGCAGCTTGGACTGGGCGAGCGGCACCTGCAGCCGCTCCAGCAGCAGCCACGAGCCGAGCTCCCACAGCAGCAGCGCCGCCGCTCCCCATAACGCGAGGTCCTTCCATCCTCCGGCCGCTCCCGCCCTCACGGCTCCGCCTCCTCGAACAGCTGGCGGATCGACGACGTGAGCCGGTGGAACTCCGGCTCGGCGCGCAGCGAGCCGACGCGCGGGCGCGGCAAGCCGACCTCCACCTCGGCGGACAGACGGCCCGGCCGCGCCGACAGCACGAACACCCGGTCGCTCAGGAACGCCGCCTCGGCGATGCTGTGCGTGACGAACACGACCGTGCAGCCGGTGCGGCTCCACAGGCCGAGCAGCTCCTCGCCGAGCCGCTCGCGCGTGAACTCGTCAAGCGCCGAGAACGGTTCGTCCATGAGCAGAATTTGCGGATCCGCGGCCAGCGCCCGGGCGATCGAGACGCGCTGCTGCATGCCGCCGCTCAGCTGGCGCGGACGCTTGCCCGCGAACGCTCCCAGCCCGACCAGCTCCAGCAGCTCCTCGGCACGCTCGCGGCGGCGCGCCCGCGGCATGCCGGCCAGCTCCAGCGGCAGCTCGACATTCCCTCTCACCGTCCTCCACTCGTACAGCGCCGGCGTCTGGAAGACGATGCCGAACTTGCGGGTCAGCCGCGCCTGCCGCGGCGTGCCGCCGGCGATGCCGACGCCGCCGCTCGTCGGCTCCAGCAGGTCCGCCATCATCCGCAGCAGCGTCGTCTTGCCGCAGCCGGACGGTCCGAGCAGGCTCACGAACTCGCCTTTGCGGATGCCGAGGCTGATCTCGCGGATCGCCGGCTCGGAGCCTCCGCCGTAATCCATGCCGACCCGGTCGACGACGATTTCTTGCTGGGCAGCATTTTGCGCCAAAGCTCCCATCCCCCTTCCGTTTCCGTGAAGCTTTCGCCGGAATGGTTCCATCGTAAGCGGGGGCGGTCCGCTTTTCATTAGACAGAACGGCCGATTCGCTTTTGACACAGTGTCTGAACGGTCGACAACGGATGGAAGGAAACGTTCCGCGGGGCCGGCAGCCTGGCCGCGACGGAAGCGCCGTGCGAAGGCTCCGTGTCGAGCGCTCGCTCGCCTTGCCGGATTCGGCGCGCTCCGGCTCGCCGCCGAGCCGTCTCCCTTCCCTTGCCCCGCTGGATCCGCTATACTGGACGAATAGAACATTCGTTCGAGGAGGAGTCGACCGCATGGCCCATCGCAAGCTCAAGCTGTCCCGTACGGAGGCCCGCCGCTTCCTGCTCGATTATCATGGCCTCGGACCGGAGCGGCGCTACGCCGGCAAGGCCGGCATCATGGACTACATCCGGCAGGCAGGCTGCATCCAGTTCGATCCGCTCGATCCGGCCGGCCGCAATGCCGAGCTCGTGCTGCAAGCCCGCGTGGAGCGCTTCGAGCCGTCGCAGCTCGACGAGCTGCTGTACGCGGACCGGCTGCTGGTCGACGGCATGGACAAGGTGATGAGCATCTATCCGACAGCCGACTGGCCGGCGTTCCGGAGAACGCGCGAGCGGGCCCGCAGCCGCTACGGCTCCATTCCCGAGGTCGCGGCTTTCGTGCCCGTCGTGCGCGAGGCGCTGGAGGCTCGCGGACCGCTGCTCTCGCGCGAGCTGGAGAGCGGCGTCAAGCTCGACTGGGCCTGGTCTCCGGCCCGCCAGGCCAAGGCGACGATGGAGAGCATGTATTTATGGGGAGAGCTCGTCATCGACCGCAAGCAGCGCAACCAGCGCGTCTACCAGCTGGCCGAGAAGCTTCTTCCCGAGGAGCTGCTGGACGCCCCGGACCCGCATCCCGCCGACGAGGATTACGCGCGCTGGCGGGTGCTGAGGCGGGTCGGAGGCGTCGGCCTGCTCTCGCCGCGCATGTCGGACGCCTGGGTCGGCACCTACTTTCTCAAGGCCGCCGAGCGTACGCGTTTCTTCCGCGAGCTGGCGGAGCAAGGCCGGCTCGTGGAGGTGGAGACGGAAGGACTGAGCGCTCCCCACTATGCGCGGACGGACGATCTGGAGCGCTGGCTCGATTCAGGCTCCGCCGAGCGCTGGTCCTCGCAGCCGGCGCGCACCTCCTTCCTCGCGCCTCTGGACAACGTGCTTTGGGACCGCCGCCTCATCCGCGAGCTGTTCGACTTCGCCTATATTTGGGAGGTGTACAAGCCGGCCGCGATCCGCCAGTTCGGCTATTACACGCTCCCGGTGCTCCAGGGCGAGGCGTTCGTCGCCCGCATGGAGCCGGGCCGCCTGCCGGGCGGCGAACGGGCTGTGCTCGGATGGTGGCCGGAGCCCGGCATGCGGCTGACGCGCGACAGCCAGCGCAGCCTGGCGCTCGCCTTCTCGGACTTCCGCGCCTACCTGGGCTGCGATCGGCTCGCCGTTTCCGAGCAGGCCGCCTCCGCCGAGCCGCGCCTGGAGCGGCTCGCCAACTCGCGGCCGCGCCGCGCCCGGGCTTAAGCCGATCCCCCCTCTTGTCGCGCGCTTCCTCGTCCCATGCCAAAAGAGGCGAAGCCGGAAACTCCGGCCTTGCCTCTTTTCGTGCTCTTTTTTGCGTATCTTCTCCCTAACTGAACGAACGCGTCGGCGCCCATGAGCCCTGCAGCTTGCGCACGAGGATGATCTGTCCCGCATGGTAGGCATCGTGGACCGCCAGGCTGTTCACCCAGGTCCCTGCCTCCGAGCCCTTGCCGATCCGCTTCTCGTACAGGCTGTCATCCTCCCACTCGCGGACGATCGCCCCGATGGCCGCATGCGCCTGCCCCAGCCTGCGCCGCGTTTCCTCCCATGACGCCTCCTCCGCGCCAATCCCCGCCGCATGGAACGTGTCCGTGTTGGTCACGCCGTCCGCGGCCGTGTCGCTCTCTCCGCGCCAAGCCCGCAGGAAAGCCTTCTTATAGAAAATCAGGTGATGGACCGTCTCGCGGATCGTGTTGGCCGCGGCTCCTTGCGGACGCCAATCCGCCTGCTCCTCCGTCACGCCTTCGAGCGCCGTCTGCAGCGGCGGCGACCAGTCCTCCTTGCTGTAAGCAAACTCCCAGGCTTTTTCCAACAGATTCGTCTTTTCCCGGTTCGAGCTCATGGTTCTTGTCTCCCTTCCTTGGCGACGCTATAATGGCGAAGAAGACGGTAACGATGAAATGGAAGTTGACTCGTTACCTTTTGCTGCTCTTACTATACCCGGGATCGACCTATTTGTAACCTTCTTTTTCATTTTAGATCGTTACCACTGGCAGCAGGAAAGGAAGTCGCATGATCTGGGAAGATTTTTTGAACAGCCTATGGCATGACTGGAGAGGCAGCGGAGCCAGCGAGGACCGTCTCGAGCACGCTGCTTGGAGGCAACGATTCTGGGCTAAGCACGGTTCGGACGATGCGCAGGCGCCCGAGCCTTCCCCGGCCGAGCTGTCCGAGCTGCGGCGGCTGCGGGACGAGCTGCGCCGCCTGACCCTCGCGATCGTAGACGCCCGTCGGGAGTCGCTGCCGCTGGCAGCGTCCGCGCTGGAGCCGCTCCAGGCGGCGCTGCGCGCAGCTCCTTTCCACTTGGAGCTGGAGCTCGAAGCGAGCGAGCGGCCGCTCGGGGAGGTCGGCTTCCGCCTGGAGCGCCGCCCGCTCGCTTCGGACTGGCAGGCGGTCCGCTGCCGCGTGGCGGCGGCATACGCCGACATGCTCGCGGCCGGCGGAGCGGAGAGGCTGCGCGTATGCGACAATCCGGACTGCAAGTGGATCTATTACGACGAGACGAAAAACCGCTCGAAGCGCTACTGCGACGACAAAGCCTGCGGCAATCTGCTCAAGGTGCGCCGCTTTCGCGAGCGGGCGCGCCAGCAGCCGAAAAATTGACAATATGGGAGATCGAATGAACATGAATTTGTCCCTGCATGTGATCGACGTGACCGATCCGGCCGCCTCGCAGGAGCTGCGAGAGCTGCAGACCAAGGCGTATCGGGAGGAAGCCAAACGGATCGGCTTCGACGCCATCCCCGGCATCGACGAGAGCCATGAGGAGCTGCTCGAATGTCCGGCCGAATTTTACGGCTGCGCGCTCGACGGCCGATTGGCCGGCGCCATCGCCGTCGAGACCGAGCAGGACGGCAGCCGGACGATATCGCGCCTCGTCGTGCATCCGGACTTTTTCCGGCGCGGCATCGGCCGCTTCCTGCTGCAGGAGGCGCTCGCGCGGCACGCCGGAGCGACGATCCACGTCTCGACGGGCGAGGCCAACGTCCCGGCCGTCGCTCTTTATCTGTCCTCCGGCTTCCGGCCCGACGGACGCTTCGAGCCGGCCCCCGGCCTCTGGATCGCCCGTTTCCGCCGCGAGCCGGACGCCGGCTGAACGCTGCAGCGGCTGACGACGAATCCCCCCGCGAGTACCGCCTAGCCAAACAAGCCGCCCCGCCATTCCGTGGAATGGCGGGGCGGCTTGTTGTCGATGCGCGCAGCGGCTACAGCAGCGATTCCGCTCCGTCGATGTAGATGTCGGTGCCCGTCACATGCGAGGCCAGATCGGAGGCTAGGTAGGTGACGAGATCGGCGACTTGGGCCGCCTTGCCGGGCTTGCCCGCCAGCGGATGCGAGCCCTCCGGATATTCGACCGGTATCTTGGCCTGCTCGGCTTCCTCCGTCCGTTCCGTGTTGTCGTCGATGTTCGTCTCGATCGCGCCCGGACAGACGGCGTTGACGCGGATCCGATGCGGAGCCAGCTCCAGCGCGGCCATCTTCATGAGCGCGACTTGGCCGGCCTTGGACGCGCTGTACGCGGTCGCGCCCGTGTTGTTGAAGATCCGGTTGCCGTTGATCGAGCTCGTGATGATGATGCTGCCGCCGGCCTGCTTCTTGAGATGCGGAACGGCATATTTGAGCGTGAGAAAGGTGCCGCGCAGGTTGATGCCGAGCGTCTGGTCCCAGTCCTCGACCTCCATGTCCTCCAGCGTCGTCCAGACGCCGTTGATGCCGGCATTGGCGAAGACGATATCGAGCCGGCCGAAGCGCTCGACGATCTCGTTGATGCCCTGCTCGACCGCCTTGGCGTCGCTGACATCCGTCGCCGCGACCCAGGCTTCCCCGCCCTCGCGCTCGATTTCCGCCTTGACCTTCTCCGCCTCCTCCGGCGTCCGGTCGAGGAAGCCGACCTTCGCGCCGCGGCGCGCCATATCCAGCGCGGACGCCCGGCCGATGCCGGAGCCGCCGCCGGTGACGATGGCGACCTTTCCTTCGAGAAGCTTGTCTGCATGCATGGCAATCACCCTTTCGAAAAAGTATCCCCACCGGAACCAGCATGGCCCCGATGCTTATAAAGGATACTTAATCGCGCGGCGTCAAGCTTGAAACGGCTGAATGCAGACCGGCTGCGAAACGGCATGCTTCTTGCCGGTATAGGCCAGCTTGCCGCTCTCGGCATCGACGGAGAAGATCGAGATGCCGTCCGTATCCTTGTTGGCCGCCAGCAGCCACCGTCCGCCCGGGAGCAGCGCGAAATGGCGCGGATGCCGGCCCTCGACGGAAATATGCTGGATCGGCTCCAGCATGCGGCCGCCGTTGCGGGCGGCAAACACGACAAGGCTGTCATGGCCGCGGTTGGAGCCGTAGACGAACCGCCCGTCCGCGGAGACGGCGACTTCGGCGCAGGTATTGTCCCCTTGCCAGCCGTCCGGAAGCGTCGGCACATGGCCGAGCTCCGCGAGCTCGCCGGTCTCCGGCTCGTAGCCGAGCACGCTGACGGTCGAATCGACTTCGTTGATGACATAAGCGAAGCGGCCCTCCGGATGGAAGGCCAGATGGCGCGGACCGGCTCCGGGATGGATCCGGTTGTCCCGGACCGGAACCATCCGATCGTCCTCGAGCCGGTACGTGCGGATGAGATCAAGGCCGAGATCCTGCACGAACGCCCAGCGGCCGTCCGGGCTGAAGCGGGTCGAGTGCGGATGCGGGCGGTCCTGGCGCTCCGGGTCGACGCTGCTGCCCTCATGCTGCGGCTGATCGAGGCGGCGTCCGATCGTTCCGTCCTCCTCCAGCTCCATCAGGCCCGCCATGCCGCCGTGATAGCTGACGACGACCAGCCGCCGGCCGTCGGAGCTGCGCTCGATATGGCAGGTCGGCCCGTCGGTCGTCGGCGCTTCGCCGATGCGCTCAAGCGTCCCCTCTCCCGCGTCGAACCGGTAGGAGACGGCGGTGCCGCTCTTGCCTCCCGCCTCGTTCACGCCCTCGGATATGGCGTACAGCTTGCCGCCTTCCGGGTCGACGTTCAGGAACGTCGGATTGCGGAGGCCGTCCGCCTCCGCGAGCGGCTCCAGCGCCAGCTCCTCCTCGTTCCAGCGATACAGATAGACGCCAGGCCCTTCCGGCTTGGCGTACGAGCCGACGAACAGATACGTCTTTTTTTCGTTCATGAGCTTCATCTCTCCTTATCGGTCATCGTTTCGGCAGCAGCTTCACGTATTGGTCGGACAGCGCCATCAGCTTGAGCATGTACTCGTAGTCGTCCCGGTACGCGGAGAAGTCCGCCACCGGCTGCAGCGTATCGAGCCGGATCGCTTCTCCGTCCTCGAAGCCTTTGCCCGGCACGAACAGGATGTCGTCATTCAGGAACGAGCCCGTCGGCAAATAGTACCTCATGCCGATCACGTTCCGCTCCGTATTGAGCAGATCGCGGCCGAACGGCAGCACGCCTCCATCCTCCGGACGGATGCCGAGCAGATTGGCGATCGTCGGCAGCAGGTCCATCTGGCCGCCGGTGCGTTCGATCGTCCGCGGCTGCTGGCCCGGATAGCGGATGACGAGCGGAATGTTGAGGCGGCTGACCCGCTTGTCGTAGTCGATGCCAAGCTGCTTGCGAATCAGCTCCGGGTCCGCGTCCTGCGGCTGCAGGCCGAAATGATCCCCGTACAGCACGAGCGCCGTCCGGTCCCACAGCCCCTTCTCCTTCAGCCCGTCGATCAGGCGGCCGACCGCCCAGTCCGTATAATGCACCGACTGCAGGTAGTCGCCGACGACCGTCCCCCGCAGCCCGTCCGGCAGCGTCAGCGTCTGCTTGTCCTCCGGAATGCGGAACGGAGAATGGTTGGACGTCGTGATCAGATGCGCGTAGAACTTGCCGCCTTGCGCCGCCGTCTTCGCCAGCTCGTCGACCGCCGTCCGGTACAGCTCCTCGTCGGAAGCGCCGAAGCTGTTGAAATGATCGTTATGGAAATAGGGCTTGTCGTAATACTTGTCGAAGCCGAGCGCCGGATACAGCTTATTGCGGTCCCAAAAGCCGACGTTGTTGATGTGGAACGTATACGCGCGGTAGCCCCGCTCCTGCAGCAGCCTCGGCAGGCTCGGCAGCTTCCGGTTGCCGTAGCCCGTGCTCATCGCGATCGTGCCGGTCGGATAGATCGACGTATTGGCGATGAATTCGGCGTCGGACGTATTGCCCTGGCCGATCTGCTGGAAGAAATGCGGAGCGTACCACCCCTCGTCCGCCAGCCGGTTCAGCACCGGCGTCACTTCCTGCTCCCCGAGCTTCAGCCGGATCGGAAAGTTCTGCAGCGCCTCCAGCTGGACGACGATCAGGTTCATGTCCCGCATCGCGCCGAAGGCTTGCGGCGTTGCCCCGGCGTTGCCGCCGGCGCCTCCATACGGGTAGGAGGCCTGCAGCGCCTTGGCCGCTTCGATCGTCTCGGCGATGTTGCCGGAGGCGATCTCCTTCTCCTCCTCGTAGGACTTGAGCGCGCTCACGATCTGATAGTTGAACAGCCCGACGCTCTCCGCCTGGGCCAGCTCGCTCTTGGTCGCCTCCGCCTCGCGGACGAACCACAGCGAGCCTGCCGCTCCGGCAAGGCACAGCGCCGCCGCCAGCGGCTTGAACAGGCTGCGCCTGCCTCGCGGTGCGCTGCCTCTCCTGCGGCGCAGCGCCCATACGGCCGCGATGACGGCCAGATCGGCGAAGTAGACATAGTCCAGCGGCCGGATCGTGCCCTCTACGCTCTCCCGCACGCCCAGCACCTGGCCCAGATTGCCGAGCGCCGTGTACGTCGCGACCGTGCCGAAGTTTTTGAAATAAAGCGTCACCGCGAACAGCAGCCCGGAGAAGACCAGATTGAATGCCCAATAGGCCGGACCTTTGCCCCTTCTCGGCGTCGCCAGCTCGAGCAGGCCGAGCAGCGCCAGCAGCGACAGCGCGTCCGCCGCGAGCGCGAGCGGCTCGATGCCGCCGAACAGCTCCATGCGCATCCATTGCAGCTTCAGCAGCAGCAGCAGGTACAGCCCGCCGAACAGGCTCCTGCCTTCCTGCCTTTGCCCGAAGGACAAGGGACGTTTCATCGTGAATTCCTTCTTTCTCTAGCGGCTTTGCAAAATCTTAATCAGTATAGCACAACGCGCAAGAAGCCCGCATTCGCGAGGAATGCGGGCCGGGCCCTTGACGGAAGGAGCGCGTCAGATGATGAGGCTGCTGACCGCGAAGCCGGTTCCGATATAAACGGCGGCGAGCAGGATGCCGACCGCCACGTTGCCTTTCTGGAGCTCCTCCGACACCTTGAAGCTCGGCGTCGCCAGCTCGAAGACGAGATAGGCGAGCACGAGGCAGACGTAGCCGACCGCGAACCAGAGCATCAAGTACCAGATCGAATGGTTCGTGTAGGAAGCGACGCCGAGCAGGATCGCCGTGCCGAGGAACTTGCCGCCCATCGCGAGTCCGGCGGCGACGTTCCCCCGCTTCAGCTCCTCGAGGTCCTTGTAGGGCGTGATCCAGCTGAAGATGAGCATTCCGACGAGCTGAAGAACGATGATGACGACGATGCTGACGAGCAGATTGACGACTATGATGCGGCCCACCCCCTGAATTTGCTGTATGCGAGATCATACTCGCTGAAGTCGTGGATTTCTTCCAGAATGACGTCCGCCTGCTTGGCGGACTTCAGCGACGCGTAGCGGTCCTCGTCGATCGGCTGCTTGACGACCTGGCCGGAAGGCAGCTCGAGCACCGCGAACTGCCGGCTCTTGCCGTCCAGCTCGGTCTTGTACACGCCGACCAGATCGACCTTCGTCTTGAGCCGCAGCTTGAGCCGCTCCAGATCGGCGTCCGCTTCGGCCTTCGCGCGGTAGGACTTGATCGGCGTCCATGCCGACAGGCTGACGGACGCCTTGCCTTCGCTGTTCTCCTTGAGGTTGGCCGTCATGTACTGCAGCGTGAAGATCTTGTCTCCGGTCGCGTACTGGCTGTCGTTGGCCATCAGCTGATTATCCGGCAGGATCGTCATGTCTCCGCCGATCAGATCGCCGACCTCGGCTTCCGCCACCCGGTAGTCCCAAGGGACGACCGATGTGTCGGCGGCGGCGCTTTGGCCGGCTGCAGACGCCCCGGAGGAGCTGCCTCCGCTCGTGTCGAAGACGCTGCTCGAGCCGGTCGAGCAGCCCGCCAGCGCCAGCGCGAGCAGCGCCGCGCCGAGCGCGCCGGCGATGCGGCCGCGCGCGCGCCGGACGGCTCCCGCCCGGTTATGGGGAACGTTCATTTCGCTTTCACTCCTATCGGTACAAAATGGCTCGTATTGCCGGTGATCAGGCCGCCGGCGCGTCCAAGCAGGCCGCACGGCTCGCCTCCGAGCATGAACAGCCCCGTCAGCACGCGGTAGCTGGAGCCGCCAAGCTCAAGCTCCGGCAGATCGGCGCGGCGCTGGTACACAGTCGGGAAAAAGACGCTCGTATCGAAGCCGTCCTTGTCCTCGAGCTCCAGCCCGCCGCCTTCGCCGTACAGCTTGACCGAGCCGCCCTCGCGGCCGAACATCGACTTCGAGACGTAGCTGCCGTCGAACAGCGGCTTCGTGTACGTCGGCAGCAAATAGCTCTCGATCGCCTCGCGTTCCGGATCGGTGTACAGCATGCCGAGCTCATACAGTCCCCAGACGAGCGCCTGCAGTCCTTTGGATTGCAGCAGGATCGCATGAGGGGCATTGAACAGCGTCAGCCGGCCGGTCTCGATCGCATAAGCGAGCGCTTCTCCTCCGTCGTCGAGCGCCATCCACTCCTTCGGGTAAAGGGCGAACAGGCGCCGGATCGGCGCTCCGTCCCCGTCCAGCACGACGCCGTCGTCGACCGACAGGTCGAGCAGATCGAGCTTGCGCAGCTCGAGCCCGCTATGCCGGGCGAGCAGATCGACCGTGCCGGTATCCTCCGCATGGGAGCCGTAGGCGGCGCAGGCGACGGCGTCCGGGCGCTCCGCGCCCCAGGCCGCCGCCAGCCGCTCCGCCATCGCCTCGTTGGGCGAGCGCAGGCCGGCCTGCCGGCAGAGCCATGGAGTAGCGGCTGCCGCTTCGGCGTATCCGGTCGGCGTATCCGCGTTGAGCTCCAGCAGCTTGATGCCGCCGTCCAGGCTCACGGCGAAGTCGAAGCGCGCGTACCGGCTGATCTGTCCTGGCGGAGGCAGCTCCAGGCCGTCCAGCATGTTCCAGAGGATCGGCGGAATGCCGGTCAGCGCGTACAGCTCGCGGCGTCCGTGCATATAGCGGACCGTGCGGTCGAAAATCGCCCACAGCGACGAGGCCGCCCGTTCCAGCCGCTCGTAGACGTCCGCATCCATGGCGACGACTTCATCGAGCCAATATTCCTCCTCTTCGAGATCGGCCCAGCCGAAGCCGAGCTCCGCCAAGCGCGCCGTGGCTTCGGCTCGGTCGAGCCGCTCGCGGCGGACCGCTTCCAGCGCAGGCGCCGTCATCCGGAAAATCCGCTTGACTTGCTTGAGCTGGAGGAATACCCGCTTGAGTTGCCGCCGATGCTCCCTTTCGACGAGGAGGTCGAGCGGCGCGTAATCGTGCCGCTGCCCGACGAAGTCTTCGGGCGGACGGACGAGCCGACCGTCGGCTTGTTCTGGAATCGCGTGCTGTCATACGTCGGCCGCTTGTACAGCTGGCCGGTCGAAGGATGATACGCCGGACGCGAAGCGCCCCAGCCGCTCGAGGAGTAGCCGCCTCCGCGGTTGAAGATCAGATGGTACAGCAGCATGTCGTCCCAGCCGAAGCCGCCTCCGGTATGGATGACCGTCGTGCCGCCTCCGCCGCCGGACGAGCCGCCTGCGCCGCTGCCTGCCTCGCCCGAAGCGTCTTCTTCCTCCGGCTGCAGCTCCGGCAGGTTCCAATCCTGCGCGGGATCGTAATAGGCCTTCACTTCGTCGCTCGACCACTCGACGAGCTTCGGCGAGCCGCCGCCCGCAGCCGGACTGGCCGTCGGAGCCGCGGCCGAGACGGCCGTGCCCGCGCTTCCGGCGAGCAGGACGAGGCCGAGCGTCGTCGCCATCACCTTCGGCTGCCTCGGCGCGGACGAGGGGTCGTTGCGTTTTGTAGATTCGCTCATGGATGTCTCCTTTCTCCGGCTCTAGCGGGAGCCGCTCGGGATCGAGATCAGCAGCAGCTCCATCACGCCTTCATCGACGTTGAGCCTGCCTTCGACCGTCTCGAACTCTTCTCCGCCGACGGTCAAATAGTTGATATGATGCAGCGCGGCGAGCATTTCGGCCGACCAGCTGCGCTCGTCGATCTTGCGAAGACTG
The DNA here is from genome assembly GCF_009649995.1 of Paenibacillus sp. B01. NCBI lineage: Bacteria > Bacillati > Bacillota > Bacilli > Caryophanales > Paenibacillaceae > Paenibacillus > Paenibacillus sp. B01. The sequence continues at coordinate 3,191,473 of NZ_CP045802.1, forward strand.
CCGCCGGGCAGCTTCTGGTACAGCACGACCTTCATCGACCCTTCCAATTTCCCATCACCTTTTCCATTTCATATGCATTCCAGCCAAGCCACCACGTATATACGCAGGTTAAAGCAAAAAGGTTTACTTTTAAAGAAAAAAATTGCCGCAAGCAAAAAAGGCTCTGCCCGTCGGACGGGCAGAGCCGTGAGCGCCAGGGAGGTCCCGGCGCGTCCGTCTCAGCGGCGCCGGACCCGCGCGGACTTGCGCAGCGCCGGCAGCGCGCCGGGCGGCTGCTTGCGGATGTAGCGGACATAAGCGGAGATCGCCGGATCGGCCCGCAGCGCCGCGACGCTCGTGAGGCCGAGCTGCACGAGGTCGCGATTCGTATACAGGGCGTGGATCTGGCGATGGCAGGCCGGGCAGAGCCGCGCCTTGTCCAGCAGCGCTCCGCCCTGCTCGCGCGGCGTCAGATGATGCTCGGTCAATGCCGGCACGACGCGGCCGCACAGCTCGCAGCGCAGCTCGGAGCGGCGCTGCTCCATCAGTCCTTGCTGCCCTTGGGCGTGCCGTACAGTCCGACCGCCTCGTCATACGCGTCGAAGATCTTGCGCGCGACCGGAGCGGCTCCGTAGCCGCCGTAGCCGCCCTCGGGGATGACGATGGCGATCGCCAGCTTCGGCTTGTCGGCCGGCGCGAAGGCGATGAACACGGAGTTCTCGACTTGCTTGCCACGCGCGACCTGCTGCTGCGACGTGCCCGTCTTCCGCAGGAACGAGTAGGAGACGCCCTCGAAGCCCTGGACGGAAACCTTGCTCATGCCGGAGTAGATCGTGTTCCAGTAGGCGTCCGGGAAGCTGACCTTGTTCAACACCTCCGGCTGCACCTTCTCGATGACCTCGCCCTTCGGATCGAGGATTTCGCTGACGAACAGCGGCTTCATCCGCTTGCCCTTGTTGGCCAGCATCGAGGCGTACTGCGCGAGCTGCAGCGTCGTGTACTTGCCCATCTGGCCGAACGAGGCGCGGACGAGCGCGGACTGGTTGCTCGCCGTCTCCGCCTCGTGGAAGTAGTCCTCGACGCCGGGCTGCTCGTACGGCAGGCCGCTGCCGGTCAGCACGCCGAGACCGAACTGCTTCATATAGTCGTCCCATACCTCGACCGCCTTGCGGCCTCCGTACTTGTTGAGCAGCCGCTCGCCGACCATGGCGGACATGAAGGCGTTGGAAGATTTAGCGATGGCTTCACTAGCGTTGATGTATCCATTCGGCTTGCTGCTGGCGTTGTTGATCGTCACTTCATTCCCTTTGCTGCCGAAAACATAACGACCGACATCATGGTAGCTCTCGCGTGCCGTGAACAGCTTCTCGTTGAGCCCGATCAGGATCGACAGCGGCTTTTGCGTGGAGCCGAGATACACGAGCGACGGCGTATGTTTCGCCTGCTCCTTGGGATCCTGGTAGTTCGGGAAAACGGTGCGGATCGTGCCGTTCGTAATGAAGTTCTTGATCGGCTCATACTTGTCCGGCGGAGCCGATCCGCCTTTCCAGATGTTCGTATCGTAGTCGGGCATGCTCGCCATCGCCACGACCTTGCCGGTGTCGACCTCCATCGCCACGGCGAAGCCCATGCGCGCGTTGTTGCCGGCGTTGAGCGGCTTGCTCGTCGCATGCTTCAGCACGTCGAGCTGGTCGGTGATCGCCTGCTGCGCCGTCAGCTGCACCTTGCGGTTGATGCTGAGGACGAGGTCGTTGCCGCGCTGCGGCGGCTGCACGACGGGAGCTCCCGTCACCTTGTTCGTGCGGTCGACGGGATACGTCTTGAGCCCGTTGATGCCGCGCAGCTGCTCCTGGTACATGTACTCGAGGCCGTCGAAGCCGACCGTCTCCTCCTGCAGGTACTTGTTGGCGGGATCGTTCTTCTCCTTGATCTCCTTGTACTTCGTCAGGTCGCCGGCCGACTTGTATTTCTTGAGGTAGCCGACCAGCTGGGCGGCGACGCGGTCCTCGCTGTAGTTGCGGACGCTCTCCTCGACGATGTCGACGCCGACGAACTGCTCCTTGTTCTCCGTGATGTAGGCGATCTCGCGGTTGGACAGGTCGGAGCGGATGCGCCGCGGCACGGAGATCGTGTTCGTACGGAAGTCCAGGTCCATGTTCTTCTGGATCTCCTCCGGCGTCATCTGCGCGTCGGGGTCGTCGTTGTACTTCTTGAACACCTCGGACAGCTTGACGCTCATGTCGATCGCGATCTGCTTGTTCCTCTCCGCCTGCAGCGTGTAGGTGAGCGTCTGCGTCGACGTCGAGTAGGCGATCGGCTTCTTGTCGGAGTCGAGGATGTTGCCGCGGAACGGCGGAATCGAGACGTCGCGCGTGCCTTGATCCTCGCGCAGCAGCTTCAGCTCCGGCCCGTCGATGAACTGCAGCACCGCCAGCCGCACGATGAGGATGCCGAACATGACGAACGCCGCGAAAAAGAACAGGTTGAGGCGGAACATGAACTGCCGCCGCACCACATAATCCTTCTCCTCGTCGCGGCCGATGATTTCCGGCGGCTTGCCGTTGCCCTTCGGATGCGTGCCCGGCTTTTTCACGCGCCGCCACCTCCGTCCGCAAGCAGCCGCACCTCAGGCCGCGCCTCCACACGCACGTTGCCGGCGAGTGCGCGCGTGATCATGCACGACAGCTCCGCCTTGAGGGCGATGCGGCGGGCGCGATCCGCCGCCGCCTCGTCCGCTCCCGCCTCCAGCTCGATGAGCGGCCGATGCTCGATCGAGCGGTACGTCGGCTGGCCGGCGTCATCGGTATCGACGAAGGCCGTCGAGCGCAGCGACAGCCGCGCCGCTGCGATGCCGGACCGCTCGAGCATCGCCGCCAGCGAGATGACGTAGCAGGACGCCGCCGCGCCGAGCAGCAGCTCGTCGGGATTCGTGCCGACGCCGGGCCCGTCCATGCCGGCCGGGATGGAGACCGCCGTCTGCAGCGCGCCGCTCGCGATCGTGCCCGACCCGTCTCGGCCGCCCGCCCATGCCGCCTCCAGCTCAAACTTGTGTTCCATTTCCGTGCTCCTTTTATTGGATATGCCTTCCTGCTGCTGTAGACGAGCGAAGGCCGGAAAAAGTTCGCTCCAGCCAGCCGGACGTTCAGCGGATCAGCTTGTTCATCGTCACCATCAGCTCGTCGATGACCGCGCTGTCGCCCTCCTGCAGCCGCTCCGCGACGCAGGACTTCATGTGATGCTCCAGCAGCAGCTTGCCGACGCCGTTCAGCGCCGATTGGATCGAGCTGAGCTGATTGAGCACGTCGTCGCAGTACGTATCCTTCTCGATCATGCCCTTGATGCCGCGCACTTGTCCCTCGATGCGGTTCAGCCGGCTGACGAGGCTGGTTTTCGTCTTTTCGGAATGATGGCTCTTGCGATGGTCCGGGCAGCCGCAGCCGGCTCCATGCTCCGGCTGGTCCGGATGCTCCGGATGCCGCTCTGGCGCCTGCTCGGGCGCCTGCTCCTGCGTGCTCTTCGGTCGGGTGTCCACTCCAGCGCCCTCCTTGTCGAAACGGATTATGGTCTGCCTTCTATTGTAGCATACCGCCAGGCCGAAGGCATGCCGCCGCAAGCAGCAAAAACCGCTCCGGCCTGCGGCGGCGGAGCGGCGGTAGCGGCCTAGGCGAGTCCCGGACGGGACCCGCGATCGGTCAGAGGCCGTATTCGTTTTTCGGCTTCGGCTGGCGCTTGATCTTGTTCACGACGGCGGGCAGATGCCGGATGCTGCGCAGCATCGGTCCTTTGCACATCGGGCAGAGCTGGGATTCGGCGGCGAACTCGTCGCGCACCCACGCCTTGCAGTCGGCGTTGCGGCATTTCCAGATCTTCGTCGGGATAAGCTCGGGCTTCGTTTCTTCGGTTGTACTCAAGGGGAAGCAGTCCTTTCTGATGTCGGTTCAGTCCTGTCCGCGAAAAAGACAGCCTGACTACTATATCACCCTCGATTCAGCCAAGTAAAGACTTGACAGGCTCGCCTTGCTGCACTCGGTACCAATAGGGGTACGCCTCGCGGAAGCCGAGTCCGGCGTACAGCCTTTCGGCGGCTTTGTTGCCGCTGACGACCTGCAGGTACGCCTGCTCGGCGCCTTGCTCCCGGCCCCAATGCAGCAGATGGCGGAGCAGCCTCCGGCCGTAGCCTCTGCCCCGGCACTCCGGCGCCGTCATAATGTCGTAGAAGCCGAGCAGCCGGCCGTCGAGGACGGCCAGTCCGAGCGATACGGGACGTCCCTCGGCATGCAGTAGCGCGAACTGGCAAGGCAGCGTCGACGCCTCGAACATCATTTCCGTCAGCCGCAGCGCCTCCTCCCCGCAGCCTCCCCACTCCTGCATGAGCCGCAGCCAGGCGGCCGTCGGATGGCCGGAGACGAGCGCGTCCGCGCCGGCCGACTCCGGCTCCAGCTCGCCGATGTCCGCCGTCATGACGATCGACGGATCGGCGATGCGGTAGCCGCGCCGCGCCAGCTCCGCGTCGAGCTCCGCTGGCTCGGCGAACGGCGTGATCTTGAATATCGCCGGCTGGCCGGTCTGCCGGTAGATGGCCTCGCAGCGGCGGATCTTCGCGTCCAGCAGCTCCTGGCCGCCTGCGAGATGGGCAAGCGGCTGGACGGAGTTCGAACGCTTCGTATAGCCTCGGTTCGATTTGACGAGCCAGCCTCCGCAGCTGCTCGTCTGCAGCGCCGGCCAGCTGTTCAGCGCCGCTTCCTCGATTTCGTAATATGCTCTCACTTCGTTTTCCTCCCGGTCGCCTTGGCTTCAATAAGCATAAATATACTATTTAATTTATTTTTATTCAATACAAGGCCAAAAAGAACCCTCCGCCCGAAGGCGGAAGGCTCTTGACCGTTCGATGGGCAGGCTGCGGCTCAAAGGGACGGCGCGGCTTGCAGCACTTCCAGCTCCACGTCGATGTTGCCGCGCGTCGCCTTGGAGTAAGGGCAGAACCGATGCGCCTGCTCCGCCAGCTCGCGGACTCGGGCGGGATCGGCATCCGGCACGTAGATCTGCAGCTTGGCGCCGAGCTTGAAGCTCGGCTCGTCCTTGAAGATCGACACCTGAGCCGTCACGATCGCTTCCTTGGCGTCGATGCCTCCCTGGCGGGCAGCGAGCTGCAGCGCGCCCTCGAAGCAAGCCGCATAACCGGCGGCGAACAGCTGCTCCGGATTCGTCGCCTCTCCGCCGGGACCGCCGAGACCTTTCGGAATCGCGAGCGGCAGCTCCAGCACGCCGTCGGTCGAGCTCACCTTGCCTCCGCGGCCGCCTTTTGCGCGTACTTCCGTCGTGTACAATGCTTCCATTTGAATCTCCTCGCTTTCGGGTTGCTGTCGTCTGTCTCTCTTACCCGAATGCGGGCAAGTCCAACCGCGACCGTCCGGAGGAATCCCGCCGCTACAGCCGGCTCATCCCGCTGTGGACGCCGATCAGCTGCAGCATGCGCGGCGGTATCGGCAGGATGAACTGCATCGCTCCCATCTGGAAGCGGCCGCTGCGGTTATGCATGACGGCCGCGCTGACATGGATGCGGTACGCCGACGCGCCCGCTCCGCTGACCGCGTATTCGGCGGTGCCGCCGCGGCTGTGTCCCGCTTTCATCTCCTTGGTCTGGCGAAGCTCGAACGGCATGAGGCTGACCATATCGTCCAGCTTGAGATAATAATTGACATGCGGCTTGTGGTAGACAAGCTCGCGGGTCGACACGGTAAGCCCGAAATCCGGCTTTTTGACGGACAAGAGCAGATGGCCCTCGAGGTCGCGCACCGGCAAGAAATCGGCATTCATGAAAGCCAGGCCTCCTTTCGGTTCCATCCAGCATAGCACAGAAGCGTTCGGCCGCTCCATCCCGCCCTGCGAAATGCAAAAGCCCCGCTGTCCGGAGCCGGCACGGCGGCTTCGAGACAACGGGGCTTCGGATAAACGAGTCAGTGAGGCGCCGAGCCGCCAAGCGAGGCGCGGACCTCCGCCTCGATCGAGCTTGCGCGCTCCTTGAGCTTGCGCAGCTGACGGAGCTGGGCGTCCGCCTGCACCTGGATTTGATTTTCGGTCATGCTCAGCTCCTGCACGAGCTCCTGCATCGTATTGACGAGGCCGCGCACCTTTTCGGAGCTGCTGTCCGCTCCGGCCCGCTGCAGCGCCATCCGGCCCTCGATCATTTCCTGCTCGCGGCGCTGCCGCTGCTGCTCCTGGAACTGCTCGTACGTCAAGTTCAAGCTCGTATCGCCTTGCGGCTGCTGTTCGTTCGGGTTCATGGGGTTCCAGCCTCCTGCCCTTGGTCTTTCCTGCCCTGCCGGACAGGCTTGCCGTTAGCAATTCCCCATTCCGCCGCCCTCTATCCCTGCCGCAGCGCGGGCAGCAGCTGCGTCTCGAACAGACGGCGCGAGCGGATCGCCTCGTTGCGGCCTTCCAGGCTCTTGCGGACGACCGCGACGGCCTCGAGCTGCGGCACGACAAACAGGTATTGCCCGCCATAGCCGAACGCGAAGAAATAATCCGGTCCCGGCTGCTTGTCCTGCGGCGACACCCACCAGTGATACCCGTAGCAGCCGTACACCTGCGGCTCGTAATGAAGCAAGGCTTTGTGGCGCGGCTTCGCCGATGCCTCCACCCATTCCGCCGGCACGACCTGCGTCCTCTCCCAGCGGCCGCCCTGCACGTACAGCCTGCCGAGCTTCGCAAGGTCCCGCATCGAGATCGACAGCCCGGCGCCGCCTTCCTGCCCGCCGGCGAGGCGGCTCCAGCGGACCGGCCCGATGCCGAGCGGTCCGAACAGATGCTTCCTCGCGAACTTGGCCGCGCTCATGCCGCTCGCCCGCTCCAGCGCGATCGCGAGCAGCTGCGAGCCGCCCGTATTGTAGGCGAAGACGGCTCCCGGCTCATGCGCGAGCGGCCGGCCGAGCACGAAGGCGGCGGGAGCGTCCGAGCGCTTCAGCTCCCGATAGGGCTTGTCGAAATCCGGCCAGTCGAGGCCGCTCGTCATCGTGAGCAGCTGCGCGATCGTAATGCCGCGCTTGCGCGGATCGTCCCGGAGCGCATCGGCCAGTCGCGGATCCGATTCGTCCAAATAAGCGCAGATCGGATCGTCTGCGCCGCCGATCAGCCCTTGTCCGATCGCGATGCCGATCAGCGCGGACAGCACGCTTTTCGTGCACGACAGCACGGCGGACGGACGATCGTCGCCCGTCGCGCTCCAGTGCAGCCGCTCGCGCCCGGCCTGCTCCACATGCACGCCCTGGATGCTCCATTTCTCCAGCATCCCCAGCGCGTCTTTCCCGAGCCGCAGCTCCTCCTTCGTCCCTGCCGTCGTCTGCATGCCGCATTCCCTCCCGAAGTTGGCGGATCGTCCGGATAGCATGCCGCTCCGCTGGCGGCCTTATCCTTGCTCCACCTTACCCCGAAACGAAGCGCTTGTCCCGCGGAAAAATCGGCGCGGCCCCTAGCGGACGCGACGGCAAGCGAAGGAGCGGCGCCGTGCGCAGCGGCCTGACGTCAAGCTCCCGCAGCGGCCGCCAGCGCCGCCTCGGAGCGCAGCCGCTGCAGCAGCAGCGCGCTCAGCTCCTCGGGGTCCTGCCAGCGGAGCGGCGCCGCGCCGGCCCATGCCGGAGGCGCAGCGGCCCCTTGGCGGGACGTCCAGAGCAGCGGGATGCCCGCACCAAGCGCGTAGCCGCCGGCGAGGCTGGCCGATGCCGCGTCGCCGGACAGCTCGGCGAGGACAAGATCGGCCCGCCCCAGCAGCTCGAGCGGCCGCTCGGCCTCGGCATCGCCTTCGCGGCCGAGCATCCGCGGCGTATAGCCGCATTGCTGCAGCAGCGGCAGCACATGGCCCGTCCATTCGGCGTCGGCCTCGGGATCGCCGCTGCCGGCGACGACGCAAATTTTCTGCATGCCGCCGTCGGCCGCCAGCCCGGCCTGCTCCCAGCCTTTGGCCGTCAGCGAGAAGACCGAGCCGGTCCGCTCGAGCAGCTCTTCGTCGCGCAGCTTCTCGATGACATACACCATCTCCTGCAGGTTTTGCGAATACGTAAGGTTGTAGCTGCGCGCGAGCCGGTGCACGATGACGGGCTCGCCCGGCCCGGCGCACTGGCGGCGCAGATAGGCAAGCAGCTTGGCGCTCTTGGCCTCCACCGTCAGCGGCACATGAGGCGAGGCCGGCAGCGCCTCCACTTCCTCGGCCGTGACGACGATGTCCCGGCCGAGGCCGGTCATCTCGCGAATGTAAGCGGAAGCCAGCGGGAACAGCTCGCGCTGGCGCGGATAGGAAAGCGCTCCGAGCGCCTCGTAGTGCTCCGCCGCGATGCCGTAGTCCGCCGCCGGCGCGCAGTCGCAGCCGATGAAGCGCTCCAGCGTCCCGGCGCCGGCCTTCACGGGCACGGGCGAGTCGCAGAAGAGGCAGCGTTTGGTGATCATGATGTCATTCCTCCTGTCCAGTCGTCGTCCCAGTGTAGCGGAAACGAGCCGGGAGCAGCGTTAAGCTTCTCTCATCCGGCTCTAAGGATTCTCATCGAATAGCCGCCGTCCCGCGCGGCGAAGGCGATTCGACCCGATGCAAAAAGGAGGCAGAACCGGAGCTTCCGGTTCTGCCTCCCTCGCCGTTCAGCGCAGCTTCTCCATTTCGTTCGCCGCCTCGGCCTCGGCCTGCGGATCGACCGTCCGGGAGGCGTTGCCGTAATCCTCGACCGCCTGCCACGCTCCCGCGTCGTCGAACCGGCCGGCATGGGACTGCCGGCCTTCGCCGGCGCCCTTCGGAGGCAGCGTCATAACCTGCTCCTCGACCGGCCGCTCCGGCGCCGGGTCGCGATCCGGCACGTTCTGCACCGTATGCCGAGTCGACGGAATCGCTTCAAGCCGCTCGAACGGGATCGGCTCTCCGGACTCGGCGTCGAGGCCGTACGTGCCGTCCTCCATCTGGCTGAGCGCGCGGTTCACCTGAGCGAGCTTCTTGCCCAGCTTCTCGTCCAGCGCCATGTCGCGCTCGCGCTCGAACGTCGTCGTCGCCGCATCGGCGGGATGGTTGTCGTAGCTCGACAGCTCTCCGTCGGCTTCCTGCATCGTCGCCGGCCCGCCGTCCTCCGTATGGGCCGCGTTCAGCTCAAAATGCGCTTCCAGCTCGGCTTTCTCCTCCAAGAGAGCGGCTTTCAGCTGTTCGATCTGCGATGGCTTCAAATGGTTCATATCGGCTTCCTCCTCTGCGTTCATGCGGGATTGAATACCTATACCCTCGGAAGCGAGCCGATGAAGCAGCCTGGCCGCCGGTTCGAAGCCGAGAGCGGGCTGGGCAGCCACGAAAAAAGCCCCGTCCTGGCCGCGAGGCGGCAAAGACGGGGCGGATCGCATCAAGGCTTCGCCGGCACGCTGGCTTCCTCCCAGCTTCCGCTCGGATCGATCAGCAGCGCGTTCAGCTGATGCCCGTAGGCGCAGCCGCCGTCGATGCCGATCTTGTCGCCGGCGTTCCAGACGCCGGAGCCGTCCTGCAGCTTGCGCGTCTGCGTGTGGCCGAACACGACCGTCTTGCCGGCGGCCACCGGATGGCGCAGAAACGGCTCGCGGATCGTGTAGAACATCGGCGCGGGCTGCTTTTTCCACCGCTTGCCCCAGACGGGATCGAGGCCCGCATGCGCGTAAATGAACCGCTCGTCCTCGGCGAACAGCTCCATGCCCTGCAGCAGCCGCACATGCTCGGGATGGCGGCGCCGGATGAGGCGCAGCGCTTCCTCCAGCTCGCCCTGCGGCCAGCTCCGATCCTCCGGCCAGCCCCCGTAGCTCGACAGAGCCGCCTTGCCTCCATGCTCGAGGAAGCTCCGCGCCAGTCCCGGGTGGCCGGTCTTCATCAGCTCCAGAAACCGATGGTCGTGGTTGCCCTTGAGCAGCACGACGCTCGCCCCGCCCTCGGCCTTCAGCCGGATCAGGGCGTCCAGCGCCCCCTTGCTGTCGGGTCCGCGCCCGACATAATCGCCGAGGAGCAGCAGCCGATCGGCCGCAGGGACGTAGCCGACCTTGTCGAGCAGCCGGCGAAGCGCATCCGGACAGCCGTGGATATCGCTGATCGCGATCGTCCTTTTCATGCCCATCGCCCTCTCTCCTTTTTCGCTCTCGATCTCTCGATAGAGCCGTTTCCATTGCGAACGCCTGCGATCATTGCTAGAATACGAGTCGATGCCAGTCCACCAGCTTCTTACACCAGCGTCTTATCAGAAAGGAAGGATCGATCTTGCTGCAAGCCATCGTAGTGAACACGCCGGATCAGCTGGCCCAGTGCCTCGTCATCCGCAAGGAAGTATTCGTCGTCGAGCAAGGCGTCTCTCCCGAAGAAGAGTGGGACCTCTACGACGCCTCGCCGGACAGCTGCCTGCATCTGCTGCTCCTCGACGAGGAAGGAGCCGCGGTCGGCACCGGAAGAGTCAAGCCATTCGACGACGGCATGGCCAAGCTGCAGCGCATCGCCGTGCTCGCCGGCCGGCGCGGCCGCGGCACGGGAGCCGCGCTCGTGCGGGCGATGGAGGATGCCGCTCGCGAGCGAGGTTATGCCGGAGCGGTGCTCGACGCGCAGTGCCAGGCGGAGGGCTTTTACGCCAAGCTCGGCTACGAGCCGGTCTCGCCGGACATTTTCCTCGATGCGGGCATTCCCCATGTGCGCATGTCTCGCCGCTGGAGCTGATCAGCCCTCGGCGGCATAGGTGGAGCGGGCGGCCTCGATGAGCGCTTCATACAGCTCGTCGTCCTCCTCCAGCTCCTCCTCCACTTGCTCGATCTCTTCCTCGGGACCGGCCTCGTTCAGGAAGAACAGGCCGTACGCCCAGTCCTTGCCCTTCTTGCTCTGCAGAGCGATCTCATACGGCTTTTTGTGGCCCGGCACCTCGAACTGCACCTTGCCGACGAATCCGTCTTCGTCCGTGCGGGTCATTTCCGCGTGAATCAGCTTCCATTCCATGCCTATTTTCCTCCCAAGCTCGAATAGACCTATCATACTCGATTCCGGGCAAAGGAAAAAGCTTCGCCAATGGCGAAGCCCGCTTAGGGGGGCCTTTTCGCCAATGGCGAAGCCCGACTAGGGGGCCTTTTCGCCAACGGCGAAGCCCGACTAGGGGGCCTTTTCGCCAGCGGCGAAGCCCGACTAGGGAATCTTTTCGCCAACGGCGAAGCCCGCTTAGGGTACGTTATCCGCTGCCTGGACGAGCAGGCAGCGACTGAATCGCGTCAGCGCGATCCCGGCAAGGGCGCGATCCGGCTGGCCAGCCAAGGATAGAGGCGCGCTCCCGTGCTGGAAGCCGCGAGCACGTATTCGACGCTGGAGCTGCGGCTCGTCAGCCGGACCCAGTCCCCCCAGGTCGGCAGCGGCTGATCCCGCAGCGGCGGCAGCGGCGACACGTACAGCTCCGAGTAGCGGAAGCGGAACGTCAGCGAGCGATTGAGCCCGTAGAACTGGAACACCGCCACGCTCGAGAACGTCGGGCGCAGCGCCTCGAACTCAAGCTCCTTTTCGCTCAACGTCAGCTGGCCGAACGCCTCGAACGGAATCGGCACCTTGCGCAGCAGCAGCCGCATGCGCGGAAACAGCGGATCGCGCTGCCGCTCGGACAGCGTGCATTCGCGGATGTAACGGTCGAGCATGCCCGGTCCGGCGACCCAGACGGCGTTGAATCGGATCATCGCGCTCCCTCCATCCCGCGCCGGCGCAGCCGCAGCTAAAGAAGAGGCGCGCAAGATGATCCATCCTATCGGGCCGACACCGGAATTATTCCTGCGGAGCCGCCGTTTCCGAGGAAGGAAATCCGCGGCGGACAGGGAACAAGCTTTGTTAGGAGGCCAGCCAAAAAAATCCTGACCGCAGAGCGGGCAGGATTGAAACGGGATCGCTTCCCGTAGTATAGTAATTAAGTCACGCAAAAACATCCACATAAAAATTGACATTAGATTTCTATCTTATATTACATCGAAACCACCCTCCCTGTCAAGCTTGCTTTTCAGAACGGAGGCGTGCCGATTCCAAGGAAAGGATGTGTCTCTCGATGGATGCAGAGCAATGGAACAAGGAACAGGCTCGGGTCGACGACGTCCGCAGCCAGCTGAAGGCGCGGATCGCAAGGGACGAGCCGCTCGTCTCGGAGCTGAAGTCGCAAGTCGTCGGCATCCGCTCGGAGTTCTGGGACGATGTCACCGTCAACCTCGCCGAGAGCGACGACCGGATCGAGACGGCGGTCAGCATGAAGCAGCAAGCGGAGGTGCTGTCCGAGCGGGAGCGCAGCCATCGCGCGCTGCGCAGCGGGCTGCAAAAGATGCGCCGTCTGCTCCCCGCGCCGTATTTCGGCCGCATCGACCTCGTCGAGGACGGGACGGACGGAACGCCGGAGCCGGTCTACGTCGGCGTCGCTTCCTTCCTTGCGGATGACGGAGAGACGTTCCTCGTCTATGACTGGAGGACGCCGATCGCGAGCCTCTACTACGATTACGGACCCGGCGCGGTCCGTTACGAGACGCCGGGCGGAGAGATCACCGGGGAGATGACGCTCAAGCGCCAGTTCTCCATCCGCGAGGGCCGCATCCGCTCGATGTTCGACACGGGCATGACGATCGGCGACGAGCTGCTGCAGGACGTGCTGAGCCGCACGTCCAGCTCGCAGATGCAGGCGATCGTCGGCACGATCCAGCAGGATCAGAACGCGATCATCCGCAACGACCGCGAGCGGCTTCTGATCGTGCAGGGAGCGGCAGGCAGCGGCAAGACGTCGGCGGCGCTGCAGCGCGTCGCCTACCTGCTCTACAAGCATCGCTCCCGCATCTCCGCCGAGCAGATGGTGCTCTTTTCCCCCAACCCGATGTTCAGCAGCTACATCTCGTCCGTCCTGCCGGAGCTCGGCGAGGAGAACATCAAGCAGACGACGTTCCAGGACTACCTCGAGCTGCGCCTCGGCAAGCGCTGGCGGCTGGAGGACGCCGCCGAGCAGCTCGAAGCGGTGCTGGCCGGGCCGGAGGCGGACGAGGAGATCCGGCTGCGCGCCGCGGCCATCCGCAGCAAGAGCTCCGTGCGCTTCCTGGAGCGGATCGAAGCGTTCGCGAGCGGCCTGCTCCGCTCCGGCATGCGCTTCAAGGGCTTCCGCCTGCGCGGACGGGTCGTCATCGCCCGCGGCCAGCTGGAGGAGCGCTTCTATGGCATGGACGCCTCGATCCGCCTGCCCAACCGGATCGAGCTGCTCAAGGAATGGCTGCTCGAGGAGCTGGAGCGGCTGGAGACGGAGGAGCGCGACGCCGACTGGGTGCGGGAAGAGATCGAGTATCTCGACAACGAGCAGTATCGAAAGATCCACAAGTCGCTGAGCCGCCAGCGGCGGGCCGGAGCGGACGAGGACGAGAGCGTGCTCGAGGAGCGGCTGCTGCGGGCCGAGGTCGCTCGCCGGACGTTCCGTCCGCTGCGCCGCCTCGCGGAAAGCCTCGCCTGGGTCGATGCCGCCGGCCTGTATAAGGATCTGTTCCGCGGCGAGCATGCCGCAGACGCGGAGGAGGAGCGCTGGAGCGAGATCGGCTCCCGCACGCTCTCGGCGCTGGAGGAAGGCCGCCTGCTGCACGAGGACGCCGCCCCGCTCCTGTATTTGACGGAGCTGGTGCAGGGCTTCCGCATGAACACGGCGATCCGCTACGTCATCGTCGACGAGGCGCAGGATTTTTCGGCGTTCCAGTTCCACTTCCTCAAGCGGCTGTTCCCGATGGCGAAAATTACGGCGCTCGGCGACTTCAACCAGGCGATCTTCGCCCACTCCACGGAGCTGGCGGCAAGCGCGTGGCTGCAGCGGCTGTACGGCCCCGAGCAGACGAAGACGATCGTGCTGCGCCGCAGCTACCGCTCGACCCGGCCGATCGTCGAGTTCACCCGCTCGCTGCTGCCGGACGGCAGCGGCATCGAGCCGTTCGACCGGCCGGGCGAGCTGCCCGTGCTCGTCCGCGCCGGCGGCCCCGAGGAGCGCGACCGGCTGCTCGGCGCCGATCTGCTGGAGCTGGAGGCGTCCGCGGCGACGGCGGCGGTCATCTGCCGGACCGAAGCGGAATCGCGGACCGCTTGGGAGCGCTTGCGGCGGATGCCCGGCCTCGAGAAGCTGAAGCTCGTGACGAAGGATACGGTCAAGTTCGAGACCGGCCTGCTCGTCATCCCCGCCTATCTCGCCAAAGGCGTCGAGTTCGACGCCGTGCTGCTCTACGACGCCAGCGCGGACGCCTATGGCGAGGAGCGCCTGCGCAAGCTGTTCTACACCGCCTGCACGCGCGCCATGCATGTGCTGCGCATGTATGCTCCGGGCGAGCCGTCGCCGTTTTTCGCCGACGCCGCTCCCGGCTCTTATCGCGAGGCGAATCCCGCCCGTTCCTAAGCGAACGTCACGTCCCGGTCCGGCATAGGATGCTGTAGCCTATCCGTGAAAGGACCGATCCTATGGACGTCACCGCCGGTTCCATCCACTGGCTTTACCTCGCTTTTGTCGGCGCCATCATCGTCCTGCTCAGCCTCCGCCGCGATACGACGATCGCCTGCCTGCTCGGCATCGGCGCGATCGGCTGGCTCGCCTCCGGCTCGGCGAGCGGCGCCGTCGGCGGCCTGTTCAACAGCTTGATCTACGCGATCAAGGAGCTGTCGGGCACGATCCTCATCATCTCGATCATCGTGGCGATGAGCCGGCTGCTCGTCGCCACCGGCATCAACGAAATCATGGTCTCCCCGTTCGCGCGCCTGCTGCGGTCGCCGGCGATGGCGTATTGGGGCATCGGCCTGATCATGATGACGGTCAGCTTCTTTTTCTGGCCGTCTCCGGCCGTCGCCCTGATCGGCGCCGTGCTGCTGCCGGTGGCGATCCGCGTCGGCCTGCCGGCGCTCGGCGCGGCGATGGCGATGAACCTGTTCGGCCACGGCATCGCCCTCTCCGGCGATTATGTGATCCAGGGCGCCCCCAAGCTGACCGCAGACGCGGCCGGCATCGGCGTCGCCCAAGTGATGGCGGCGAGCGTGCCGCTCGTCATCGTCATGGGCCTCACGACGACGGTCGCCGCCTTTTGGTTCATGCGGCGCGACATGAAGACCGGCGCCTGGCGCGACGGCCTCGTGCAGCCGTCGTCCGGCACGCTGTTCGGAGCGGCGGAGGACGGCGCGAGCGGCCGCTCCGGCGGCGACGGCGACAGGGCGATGCCGCTCCCGCTCGGCGCGAAGCGCGCGGCCGCGGTCGCGATCCCGCTGCTGTTCGCGCTCGACGTCTATCTCCTGTTCCGGCTCAACCTGCAAGGCGGAGACGCCACCGCGCTAATCGGCGGGACTGCCGCCCTCATCGTCGCCGTCCTGTCGCTGCTCGCCCATCGCGGACGCGGCCTCGAGAAGTCGACGACCTATCTGGTGGACGGCTTCACGTTCGGCTTCAAAGTGTTCGGCCCCGTCATCCCGATCGCCGCCTTCTTCTACCTCGGCGACTCGGCGCTGCCGGCCTTGTTCGGCGAGTCCGCCCTTCCGGCCGGCTCGCACGGCATCGTCAACGATCTGGGCGCGCTGCTGGCCCATTCGGTGCCCGTCAGCGGCGCCTTCGCGGCGGGCACGCTCACTGCCGTCGGAGCCATCACCGGACTCGACGGCTCCGGGTTCTCCGGCATCTCGCTCGCCGGCTCGGTCGCCAGCCTGTTCGGCACGGCGCTCGGCCACGGCACCGACGTGCTGACGGCGCTCGGCCAGATCGCGGCCATCTGGGTCGGCGGAGGCACGCTCATCCCGTGGGCGCTCATTCCGGCGGCGGCGATCTGCGGCGTCAGCCCGTTCGAGCTGGCCCGGCGCAACCTGAAGCCGGTCGCGATCGGACTCGTCGTGACGACGGTCGTAGCCGTATTTCTGCTTTGAGCCGATGCAAAAGCCCCATACGAAAGCCAAAAAGACGAAGCGGCCGCCCGGCTGCTTCGTCTTTTTGGCGAGCGGAATCGGTTCACCGCTAAAGTTTCTCCGGCGGCCAAACGGGTAAGAAGGAATCAGAACGAACACGACAAGGGAGGACCCGACGATGAACAAAAAAGTGCTCGGAACGGTGATCGGCGCAGGCGTGACGTATCTCATGCGCAACAAAAGCGCGCGGGACAAGCTGATCTCGACGGTTCGGAACTTCGCCTCGAGCCGCCAAGGCTCCGTGCAGCGCCCGGCCGCGCAGCCGGCTGACCGCAGCGGATCGTCCAAGATCTGAAGCACCGGCAACGGACGTCAAAAAGCATCCGTTCCTTCGGGAACGGATGCTTTTTTTGCCTCAAGTGAGCTCGGTCGCGCCATGGCCTTTCAAGGCGATACTGACCGATACGGTGATGTCCGCCTCCGCGAAATGGCGGTCCCAGTCGGCATGGATGCGGCTCCACGTCTTCGGCATCCGCACCCGCACCGACTCGTACAGTCCGATCGCATCGGCGCCGTACGTCTTCTGCAGCTTTTGGATGAGAAGATCGGCATTGCCCTTCAGCTTCCGTTCCAGCTTCTTTTCGACCTCCGCATAAAACGCTTCCGACACGCCGCCTCTGCCCGCATCCTTGTAGCTCCACGATTCCATCAGATCGCCTTCCGCCTCCAGCTCGATCCGGAAGGCGAATCGCCCGTCGGCCATCGAAGGCACGATCCGGCTGCGGACAGAATTGATCTCCATATCCAGCGGAGCGCCCAGCTCCGGATCGTCCAGCTTGAGCAAGCCTCCCTTGCGTCCGCCGCCTTTGATCCAGAACACCGTTTCCATGTCCTTTTCCGTAAGGAAGCCGATCAGCCTGCCGCTCGTCCCCTGGATGACCGCCGCGCCCGAGTAGACCAGCTCCTCCTTCGTCTTGACGACATTTTGGAGCAGAAAGCTCGTCTTGGCATGGAGCCGGCTCATCAGATTGTACATGCGGATCGGCTCGAGGATTTTGTTGTTGCGGTATTGGTTGCGCACCGTCTCGGGAATCTGGAATCCGGGAATATCGCCTTTGTACAAAGGCTCCAGCGTATCGGAAGCCTTGCCTTTGCAGATTAGGACGAGCGGACTGAGCCGAATGTCGTTGTCGCGGAAGAAGAAGTCGAGGAAGGTCATCAGGTCATGCTTTCTTGCCAGGCGGTCTCCGATGACGATCACCTTGAGATGATGGCCCAGCGGGGCCGCATTCGTGCGCAGCGACAGCTGCCTGACGTTCTCCAGCAGCGAGTCGCCCGTCTGCGTCATGTTTTTGAACGGGCTGGACGATGTCTCGTCGCTGGTCGATCCGCCGATATCGCCGATCAAGCTCGGGAGGATGAGCTGGTACGTCGACGTGATGCGGTCCGTGCGGTCGACGCCGGGGCTTTTGCGCTGGAGCTCCCTCTCGCTTGCCGCCGGCTCGGGCACGTCCACCGCCACGGCGATCTCCAGGCTCTGCGTCTCGATCTCCTTGTTGCTCCAGCAGCCGCCCGTCAGCAGCAGCAGCGCGATCTGGCTCGCCGCCAGCATGCGCCGTGGAAAGCTAGACGCGGCCATGGGCGGCTCCCTTCTTCCATCGCTGCAGAACGAGCAGCAGAGCCGGAACGCCGACGGACAGCGCGGCTCCGGCCATCGAAAGATAGTCCCAGACGCGGAAGACATCCTCGATCGTCTTCGGGAGCTCCTGGACGATATAGATGAACGGAAGCTGCGCGAAAACAGCCGTGCGGAACGGAACGCGGAACAGCTGCGAGATGCCGAGGGACGAGGCGAACAGCGCGAGCACGAAGGTCGAGAAGAACTTCATGATCCAAATCGCCAGAATGAGCGATTCGTACCGCTCGAAGATCAGGCCCGGAATTTCGAAGCTGCGGATCAGATCGATCGTCGGCCATGTCCGCAGCGTAACTCCGTCGATGGAGAACGCTCCGATGACGATGACCGTCGTGACGACGTAGAACGCCATGCAGATGGCGATGGCCGCGGCATACGCCTTGCCGGCCGAGCGGGGCCGCTTCATGTAGGCGACGAGCAGCAGCATGAGCTCCGGACCGCTGTAGGCGAATGCGGCTGTCTTCATCGACCGCAGCACCGGCGGCAGGCCCTGGCCGAGCACGGGGAGCAGATGGCTGAACTCGACGACGCGCAGGCTGAGCAGCAGCACGACGAGCAGGATGAATCCGGTCAGCGGAAAGATGAGGTCGCTCGCCTGGACGATCGCTTGGATGCCTCCGAGGACGAGATAAGCCCCCAGCCAGAGGAAAGGCAGCGTGACGGCCCAGGAAGGCGTTCCTTCCAGCAAGTATTTCGTCGTGATTTCCTCCAGCGATCTCGCCTCCAGACCGCAGATGACGAGGAAATAAAGCACGAGGCTCGTTCCGAAAGCGGCTCCGAGCCCTTTGCCGATCAGCTTGCGACCGTATTGGAAAATGGTCTCTCCGGGAAAGCTCAGGCTGAGCCGGCTGGCGAGCCAGCCCCCGGCGGCGGAAATGACGCCCGCGAGCATAAGGCTGAGCCATACGTCCGGCGTGCCCGCCTTGTCCACCAGCATGCGGGGGAGCACGAGTATGGCCGTAGCCAGCATGTAATTGACGATGAGGATGGAGATCTGCGTGTTCGTCAGCTTGTCGGCGTTCATAGGCCGTCTCCTCTCTTTTTTATTCCGACGGCTTGGCCGGGTCGCGCCGGTCCGCCGCCAGGAACCGCCGCCGCTCCAGCATGGCAGGCAGCGGGAAGCGGACGAGCATGTCCTTGAAGTCGTGGGCGCGGTACGATCCGAGCGGACGCAGGAACGGCGTGCCGAAGCTCTTGAGGCGGGACAGATGGGACAGCAGCAGCAGGAAAAACAGCACGACTCCGTACAAGCCGTAAACGGCGGCGCTGAACATCGCTCCGAAGCGCAGCATCCGGATGGAGATGCCGGCGCTGTAGACGGGAATCACGAACGACGAGATGGCCGTAATCGCCACGACGATGACCAGGATCGGACTGATGATGCCCGCTTGAACGGCGGCCTCCCCGATGATGAGGCCCCCGACGATGCCCATCGCCGGTCCGATCGGCTTGGGCAGTCGCAGCCCCGCCTCGCGCAGAATTTCCAGCGACACCTCCATGATCAGCGCTTCGATCAGCGAAGGGAACGGCACGCCCTGCCGGGCTCCGACCACGGTCAGGGCCAGCTTGGTCGGGATGAGTCCCGGATGGAACGAGGTGAAGGCGATATAAAGAGCGGGGGTGAACATCGCGATCAGGGCGGAGAAGAAGCGCAGCATGCGGATCAGCGAGCCGGGCAGCCAGCGCTCGTAATAATCCTCCGGCGACTGGATGATCATCGGCAGCGTGAACGGCGCGATCAGGGCGAACGGCGTCCCCTCCAGCAGGATCGCCGCCCTCCCCTCCAGCAGGCCCGACATCACCCGGTCCGGCCGCTCGGTATTTTGCAGTTGCTGGAACGGGCTGTAGGAGTTGTCCTCGATCATCTGCTCGATATACCCGGACTCCGGAAAGTCGTCCCCCTCCAAGCCGCGGATCCGCAGCTTCATCTCTTCGATCAGGCCGGCCTGGACTACGTCCCGCATGTAGACGATGAGCAGCGGCTTGCGCACGGCGCTGCCGACTTCGAGGCGCTCCATCGCCAGATCGGGCACGGAGCCGTACGAACGGAGCAGCGCGGCATTTTTCTCGAGCGACTCGCAAAAGCCGATCCGCGGTCCGCGCAGCACCGCCTCGGAGATCGGCTCTTCCAAGCTCCGCGCCTCGATATGCCGGGTATCGACCAGCAGCGCGTCGGGCAATCCTTCCGCGAGCAGCGCCGTGCTCCCTTCTTGGACCTCCTTCAGCAGCTCCTCCAGCCCTCCCGTCCAGCGCTCGGCTCCCGAGGCCTGCAGTCGCAGCTTGAGCCGCTCCGCAGCCGCTTCTCCGTCCTCCGGATGTTCCGGCGCAGGGAACGCGGCCATCTCCGTCCGGATCGCCTCCAGCTTGCTCTCCTGGACCATGCCCGGTATATAAAGCATCAGCGCGTGAGCCGTCCGCCCGAAGCTGATCTCGCGCCGCGCCATGTCGGCGCGGGTCTCCAGCCGATCGAGCAGCTCCTCTCGGAGCTCGCCCACGATGCCGTCCCCATCCCAAGCTTTCTCCGCCCGCCCCACGCCGCTCCCGCTCACCGCTTCCAATCCTTCTTCCTCGCCGGCTCCAGCTTCCGGGCGAGCGCGGACAGCGCCCAGGGCACGACGGCGGCCGTGACGGCGAATCCCCACATCGAGGGGGTCAGCAGCCGCTTCAACAGCTCCTCCATTCGCACACTCTCCTTTGACGGTTTGCTCTGCCTTAATGTGCGCGGGCTCCATCCAGCTTATCCCAAGACATGAAAAAGCCGGCGTCCGCATGGACGCCGGCTTGTACCCGTAAGCGCTGGATGTTGAGTCTACATCACAAAAAGGAAGAATAAGGCCGCCAAGACGAAGCGGTAGTACGCGAACCAGCTGAGCTTGAGCTTTTTGATCAGGTTGATGAAGGTGACGACGGCGATCAGCCCGACGATGAACGATACGACGAGGCCGACGAGCAGCAGGCCGTAATCTTCCCGGACGAGCAGGTCGCGGCTCTTGTACAGGTCGACTCCTGTCGCGCCGAACATCATCGGCACCGACAGGATGAACGTGAAGTCGGCCGCCGCCTTTTGGCTCGTGCCCATGAAGATGCCGCCGGAAATCGTCGAGCCCGAGCGCGAGAAGCCGGACCAGAGCGCGAGGATCTGGAAGACGCCGATGCCGAACGCCTGCTTGTAGGTGATGTCGTCGACCGTCTCCGCCGACGGCACATGCCGCTTCTGATACTGCTCGGCGGCGATCATGAGCAGGCCGCCCGCGATCAGCGCGAGCAGCACCGTCGTCGGTCCGAACAGATGCTCCTTGATGAAGCCGTGCAGCACGACGCCCAGGACGCCGGCCGGAATCATGCCGAGCACGATATGCAGCGCGTTGAGGCCCGAGCCTTTGGAGAAGTCGAACTTCAGGAAGCTGATGAACCGCTTGAAATAAAGGACAAATACGGCCAGCACGGCGCCAAGCTGCACGACGACCTCGAACGTGCCGGCCTTGTCGCCCGTAAAGTTCATCAGATCGCCTGCCAAAATCATATGGCCGGTCGACGAGACCGGCAAAAATTCCGTCAAGCCCTCGATGATGCCGAGGACGACCGCCTTGATGTAATCCACTCGCTCCACTCCTGTCCCTGCATGCTGATTTCGACTTTATCGGTTCATGAGAAATAGACGTCGGAAGGACGCCTTACCACGGCACGTCCCCATCATCCTCCGGCGCGAGATCCGAAGCGGCGGCCGCCTCGGCCTCCGGCTCGGACGTCCCGATGACCTCCATCACCTGCGCGAGCTCCGGCGGATGCAGCAGCTCGACCGGCGACAGTCCCCGCTCGAACTGGAACGCGTCGCCCTCGATGACAGCGACGTATTTGCCGTTGTGGCAAGCGAAATGAAGCGAGCGGCCGAAGTCGGTGAGCAGGCCTTTGACCTGCACGCCGCCGAGCTTGAAGCTGAGCCCGAGATCCTCCTTCTGCTCGACGAGCAGGGCGGAAGCCTCGTACACCTGCTCCGGCGTCCAGCGCTCGAGCAGCTCCCGCTTCTCGGAGGCGGCCCAGATCTCGACGGCCTCCTCCTCTTCCTTGCGCAGCGGGCTCGCGTCGTCGCGCCACTTGTCCTCCATGTACTGCTGCACCATGTCCAGCACCCGCTCGCCCATCACCTCCGGCAGCGGACGCTCGTAGCTGACGAACTTGAGGAAGTCCTCGAAGTAGCGGGCATGCGACGCCTGGTGGATCTTGACCTCCCACGGCTCGAGCATGCCCTCCTCCGGCATGTGCGGGTACTGGATCGACTTGATCGTGCGCGCGCTGATCGCCATCTCGACGTTCGCGACGAGGCTGCGCTCGTCGGCGATGCGGGCGATCTTGGACTCGAAGTCGCACTTGAGCACGAACAGGAACGGCGTGTCGAACAGCTTGCTCAGCGTCGCCTGCACGGCGATGAGCGCTCCGCCCCGCACCGCCGAGGTGTCCATGTAGATCCGCACCAGCTCGTCCGCGATGCCGTGGAACCGCTCCGCCGTATCGGCCGTGCGAAGCCGCTGCAGCAGGTTGTAATCGGGATTGCTGTCCAGCTCATAGCCGGGCTCGACCCGGAACCGTCCGATCTTGGTCGGGACGGACTCGGAGGGCGGATGCCGCTCCGCCTTGCGCTTCACGATGCGCGCGAACTCGCCGCTCAGGAAATCCTTGAGCGGGCTGTCCTCGTAGTCCTCGCCGTCCATCGTCTGGAAGTGACGGAACCGCTTGCCGGAATCCGTTCCTTCCCCATCCGTCTGGATGACAAAAAAGCTTATGTACTGCACGTCAAATTCCATTCCCGCAAGACAGCTCCCTCTACCCTATTCTTCCAGATGGCCGGATATCACTTTCCTAGAATAGCATACTCGGCTTGGCCGCGACATGACTTTCAGCAGGCGCGCGATTGTAGCGCTGGACGAGAATGCAGGGAATGTTCGCGATAAGCGCATATATCGTCATGATAATCATGCCGATCGCGTTATTCCACAACGCAAAAAGCGGCAGCGGCAGCAGCATCGCCCAGTGGGTCAGCTCTCCCCGACGCGTCTCCGCCGCGAAGCGCTCGAGATACTCGCGGCTGCCCGAGCGCAGGCGCCGCTTCGGAAAGCCCGCCTTCACCCACCCGCCTCCATCCGGCAGCCGGTCCTTCCAGCGCTGGACGAGCAGCCGCCGCTCGTACCAGCGGCCGCCGGCCTCGAAGCCGCGCAGGCGGGTCACCGGCCCGTCGGCGGCGAAGCGCTCCCAGGGAATGCGGATCGCGGCGGCGACGGCGGCTCCATGCAGGAGCAGCCAGACGGCGGCATCAAGCAGGATGACGGCCGCCGGACCGAGCTCATGCGACATCGAGATCCCTCCCTTTCCAGCTCACGCGGCGGCGAACGAAGGCGCGATAGAAGGACAGCGCGAACACGGCGAAAAAATAGAGCAGCGGCAGCGGGTACAGCAGAGCGGCCAGCCAGCCGAAAGAGCCCGCGTGCTTCCAGGCCCGCCGCGCGCTGAGGACGGCGAGCGCGTAGAGCAGCGCGGCGGCGGACAGCGCCCCGGCGGCTGGAAGGCCGCCCTGCGCGAGCGCCGCCGCTGCCGCGGTCAGCTGCTCGAGCCATGCCGCGGCGGCGCCGGACAGCCCGCTGACCCAGCCGATCATGAGCAGCAGCGCCGCCGCCGGCGTGCCGCCGGCTCCGAGCGCGATGCTTTTGCTCCAGCCCGCCGTCATCTCGCTCCAGCCGCCCGCATACATGCGGAAGGCCAGCCGCTCTCCGCCCAGCAGCGCCAAGCTCCGCCTGCTGCAGGCGGCGAAGCGGGCGGCCAGGCGGTCGTGGTCGAGAATCTCCCCCTTGACCGCCTCGTGGCCGCCTGCCGCCTCGTAATCGTCGCGCCAGCAGGCGAGGCAAGGCCCGAACGAGCCCGGCCGGGAGCCGCCGACGCGCCGCCAGGCGGCGAACCGTCCCGAGCCGGCGATGACAGCGGCATTCAGCATCGCCGACAGCTGCTCGCGGAGGCTGTCCGCGCGATGCCAGGGCTGCACGGTGACGACGGTGCCGGCCGGGCAGGCGGCGGACAGCGCCTCGAGAAAGTCCGGCCCCGGACGGGCGTCCGCGTCCAAAAAGACGATCCGGCCGCTTGCGGAGGCGGCTGCGCCCCGGCTGCACGCCCAGTTTTTGCCCCGCCAGCCTGCAGGCAGGCTGCCGGCCGGAACGACGCGCACGCCCGCATGCTTGGCCGCGGCGGCGGCGGTTTCGTCCGTCGATCCGTCGTCGACGACGACGATGTCCGCTTGAACCGTCTGGCCGAGCAGCAGCGGCAGCAGCGCCTCGAGATTGCGAGCCTCGTCGCGCGCCGGAATGACGACGCTCCAGCGCCCGGCCTGCGCTGCCTCCTTGTCCGCAGACGAGCCAGCCTCGCGGAAAGATTCATTCGCTGCCGCCGGCTCGAGCTCGCTCCCGAGCTTTGCCGCCGTCAGCCGCCGCTCGGCCAGCAGCAGCCTGCCCAGCGCCAGCAGCCCCAAGGTCAGCCACCATCCTGCATCCATGCCAGTCCCTCCCCGTTTCGTACGATGCTTGATTTTTTGCCCCCGCCGCGTATTCGCGGAGCGAAAAGCGCCCACAATGGGTAAAAGAGGAAATCGGGAGATTTGCCCGGTCCTAAGCTAGTATGGACGATCCATCGCCCGTCAAAACCGCATGGACTAGAGGAGGAACTAGAGTTGAGCAAAACGATCATCGTCGTCGGAGGCGGCCTGGCCGGCCTGTCGGCTGCGATCCGCCTGAGCGCGGACGGCCACCAGGTCACCGTGCTCGAAAAGAACGAGCGCGCCGGAGGCAAGCTGAACATCCGTTCCGGCAAAGGCTACCGGTTCGACACCGGTCCGTCGATTCTGACGATGCCCTGGACGCTGGAGCAGCTGTTCCGCTCCGCCGGCCGCGACCTGCATGACTATGTCAAGCTGAAGCGCGTCGAGCCGCAGTGGCGCGGCCTGTACGAGGACGGCGCGACGCTCGATCTCGTCGGCGACCTGCCGCAGATGCTGGAGGCGATCGGAGAGCTGTCGCCGGACGACCGCGAGCGCTTCCTCGGCTATTTGGACTACAGCCGCAAGCAGTACGATCTGAGCCTGAAAAGCTTTTACAGCCGCTCGCTGTCCGGCCTGCCGGACCTGCGCCAGCAGCATACGCTCAAGGAGCTGCTCGCGATGGATCCGATGAAGACGACCGCGCAGCTGACCGCCCAGCATCTGAAGCATCCGCAGCTGCGCCAGATCTTCAATTTCTTCACGATGTATGTCGGCTCCTCCCCGTACGCCGCGCCGGCCGTCCTCTCGCAGCTGACGTACGTGCAGATGGGGCTCGGCATCTACTTCGTCGAAGGCGGGATGTACGAGATCGCCCGCGCCGAGCTGCGGCTGCTCGAGGAGCTGGGCGCCCAGGTGCGCACGGGAGCCGAGGCGGCGGACATCCTCGAAGCCGGCGGCCGGGCCGTCGGCGTGCGTCTGGCGAGCGGCGAGGAGCTGCGCGCCGATGCCGTCGTCTGCAACCTGGAGGCGATCCCGGCCCATCGCTCGCTGCTGCGGGACGTGCCGGGCGCCGATCGCCAGGCGGAGAAGCTCGCCAAGTATGAGCCGGCCGTATCCGGGCATGTGCTGCTGCTCGGCGTGAACCGCAGCTACGAGGCGTTCAAGCATCACAACTTCTTCTTCTCCCGCGATCCGGAGCGCGAGTTCCACGACATGTTCGTCGGCAAGATTCCGACCGACGACCCGACCGTCTACGTCGGCATCTCGTCCAAGACCGACCCGTCGCAGGCGCCGGAAGGCTGCGAGAACTGGTTCGTGCTGACGCATGTGCCGCCGCTGCGCGAGGGCGAGAGCTGGGAAGCCCATCGCTCCCGCTACCGCGAGCTCGTGCTGGACAAGCTCGAGCGGATGGGCGCCGACGGGCTCCGCGGGCATATCGAGTACGAGGAGCAGTTCATTCCGGACGATCTGCAGCAGCTGTACGGAGCGAACGGCGGCTCCATCTACGGCGTCGTCACCGACCGCAAGCTGAACGGCGGCTTCAAGATTCCGAGCCGCAGCCCGCTGCTCGGCGGCCTCTACTTCGTCGGCGGCTCCACGCATCCCGGCGGCGGCGTGCCGATGGTGACGCTGAGCGGCCAGCTGACGGCGGACCTGATCCGCGAGGATCTGTCCGCCTCCGAGGCGATGTAGTCCAGCCGACGCTAGAGCGTGCCGAGGGTGACCGATTCCGCTTGAAAAAGGGCTTTCGCCGGACCGATCCACGGTCGCGGCGAAAGCCCTTTTTTTGACGTCCGTCCACTCAGCGCCTGAACGAAGAAGTCGGCTTGCCCGTCTCGCGACGGCCGGCCTCGGACTTCCGCCGGCTTTTGCGGCGGCGATACGGAAGCGTCCATCGCGGCCGCTCTTCGAGCAGCGACAGCGACAGCCGGGCGAAGCCGAGGAATAGAGCCATGCCGAGCGAATAAATTCCGAACGGCCCTAGAAAAAACAGCACATACAGCAGCAATAAGATTCCAACGCGTCCGCACAAGGCCAGCATGCCGATTCAGCTTCTCCATTCCGAAAAGAAATAAGACCTTCAGGCTTTCTGCATGAATAGGCATATTTTACCACAATATTCTGGAAAGGACAGTGGTTTCTTCTCTTTTTTCCATTTTCCAGGAGAAATTCCGGATCGGCGGGCAGCGGCTCAGCGCAGCTTATCCCGTATTTCCGCTTGCTTCTTGGCCTGCGCCCGTTCCTGCTGCAGCGCCTCCTTGAGATCGTCGCGCGTGCTCCGCTCCCACAGGCGGACGCCGGTCCGGTAAGCGGCGCGGGCATTGAGATGCCCGGCCACCGGGCCGGTCAGGAAGACGAAGACGATGCCGAGCAGCAGCTTGACGCTGACGACGTCGTGGACGAACGTGTAATAAAGGAAAGCGCCGGTCAGGATGAACAGCACGCCGAGCGTAGCGCTTTTGGTCGCCGCATGGGAGCGCAGGTAGACGTCCGGCAGCCGGATCAGGCCGAAGGCGCTGAACAGGCTGAGCACGGAGCCGAACAGGACGATGACGGCCGAGCCGATCGCGAGCGCCTCATTCATCCTCCATCACCGCCCCTCTCTCGATATAGCGCGCGAAGGCGGTCGTGCCGATGAAGCTGACGATGCCGATGACGAGGATGATGTCGAAGTAGACGGTCGTTCCCTGCAGCATGCCAAATACGGCGATCATCGACAGCAGCAGGATGCCGATCGTATCGAGCGCGGCGATCCGGTCGGATACGGAAGGGCCTTTGAGCAGCCGGTACATGCAGCCCGCGATCGAAAGCATGAGCAGGACAAGCGACGCTTGCAGCAGCAGATCGACCATCAGCGCGTCACCTCCATGATCGCCCGCTCGAACGTCGAGCGGATCTGCTGACGCAGCTGCTCGGCGTCGCCGATATCCATCGCGTGGATGTACAGCGTCCGATGGTCGTCCGCCACGTCGAGCGTCAGCGTGCCGGGCGTGAGGCAGATGAGGCAGGCGAGCAGCGTCAGCTCCCCGTCGCTCTTGAGCCGCGTCTCCATCGCCACGATGCCGGGCCGGATCGTCAGCTTCGGCTTCAGGATCTGATAGATGACCGTGAAGCTGGACAGGAACAGCTCGCGGATGAAGATGAGGAGCAGGACGAGCACGGCCTTCACCTTGCGCAGGTAGAAGTCCCGCTTGAGGAAGCGGTTGAGCAGGCCGATGAACAAGAGCCCGAGCCCGAAGCCGGCCGCGAAGCGGGTAAAGCTGAGATCGTCATAGAGAAACATCCAGAGGAACGCGATCAGCAGGTTGATGAGAAACTGGGAAGCCATTCGGGCTCACTCCTTCCACACGGCGTCGATATAGTCGGACGGCGAGACGAGCGTGCGCGCCGCCTCCGCGGATGCCTGGACCATCCACTCCGAGCCAAGGCCCATGAGCACGACGAGCAGGCAGAGCGCCGCGGCGCAAGCGGTATGAGCCCTCGAAACGCGGGCCTCCTCCGCCGGAATCGGCAACGACGCCGGCGCTTCTCCCCAGAAAGCACGCATGAACAGCCGCACGAGCGCATACAGGACGACGAGGCTCGTCGCCAGCGAGATGCCGGCGAGCAGATGCGAGCCGGCCTCCAAGCCGCCTTGCACGAGCAGCAGCTTGCCGCCGAAGCCGCTGAGCGGCGGAATGCCGGCCGCAGCGAGCGAGGCGACGAGGAACATCCAGCCGACGAGCGGCAGCCGCCCGATCAGTCCCCCCATCTCGTCCAGGCGGCCGCTGCCGGCCGCGCGGATCATCATCCCGGCGAGCAGGAACAGCAGCGCCTTGACGGCCATGTCGTGGATCAGGTAAAAGACGGCGCCCTGCAGCGATTTTTCGCCGGAGACCGCCAGCCCGAAGGCGAGGAAGCCGACGCTGATGACGATGTTGTAGTTCAGGATGCGCATGACGTCCTTGCTCGCGAGCGCTCCGGCCGCTCCGAGCAGCATCGTCGCTCCGGCCATCCAGGCGATCCACTCCTGCGCGGCGAATCCGTGCCCGGCGGGGAAGATGAGCGTGAACGTGCGGATGAGCGCGTACAGCCCGACCTTGGTGAGCAGCGCGGCGAACAGCGCGGAAACGGCCGCCGGCGGCGCCTCGTACGCCTCCGGCAGCCAGAAGAACAGGAACAGGCCGGCTTTGAGCGAGAACACGATCAGGAAGAACACCGACAGGACGTCCAGCATGCCGCCGGAGCCGGCCTCGGCGATGCGGGCCGACAGCTGCGCCATGTTGAGCGTGCCGATCATCCCGTACAGGTAGGCGACGCCGGCCACGAACAGCGTCGAGGAGACGATATTGACGAGCATGTAGCCGAGCGTCGCCTTCAGCTGCCGCTTCGTGCCGCCCAGCACGAGCAGCGCGTACGAGGAGATGAGCATCACCTCGAAGCAGACGAACAGGTTGAACAGGTCGCCGGTCAGGAACGAGCCGTTCACCCCGGCGAGCAGGAAATTCAGGAACGGGTAGAAATAGAACTTTTCCCGCTCCGGTCCGACCGTCCCCATCGCATAGGCGAGGCAAAAGCCGGTCGTGACGCTGGCGGCGGTCACGAGCAGCGCGGCAAAAAAATCGGCGGCGAAGACGATGCCGAACGGCGCGGCCCAGCCGCCCATCGCCAGCGTCTGCATGCCGTCCGAGCCCGCCCTCGCGAGCAAGAGCGCGCTGGCCGCCGCTGTCACGGCGATGCCGGCGGCGCTGATCAGGCGCTGCAGGATCACCTTTTCCTTGAAGAAGAGCAGCAGCACGGCCGTGCACAGCGGCAGCAGCAGCGG
Source organism: Paenibacillus sp. B01 (assembly GCF_009649995.1). Taxonomy (NCBI): domain Bacteria; kingdom Bacillati; phylum Bacillota; class Bacilli; order Caryophanales; family Paenibacillaceae; genus Paenibacillus; species Paenibacillus sp. B01. The sequence continues at coordinate 3,220,337 of NZ_CP045802.1, forward strand.
CAGCACGACAAGATTAGTCATTCGCTTCCCTCCTGAGCTGCTCGGTATCGTCGGTGCCGATGGATTTGTACGCCTTGTAGGCGAGGACGAAGTAGAGCGACGTGACGCCGAAGCTGATGACGATCGACGTCAGGATGAGCGCCTGCGGCAGCGGGTCGACGTAGCGCTCGGCATGCTCGCCGAGCAGCGGCGCCGCTCCGCGCTTGAGGCCGGACATCGTCAGCAGCAGCAGATGGACGCTATGCGTCAGCAGCGACAGGCCGAGGATGACGCGCAGCAGGCTGCGGGCCAGGATCATGTAGACGCCGACGCCGAACAGGGCGCCGACGGCGAGCGCGAGCAGCAGCTCCATTTATTTGTCCCTCCCGATCGCCAGAATGATCGTCATCGTGATGCCGACGACGGTGAAGTAGACGCCCAGATCGAACAGCACGGCGGTCGCCAGCTCGTTCTGGCCGAAAAACGGCAGCTGCGCGTAGCCGAACGCATGGCTCAGGAACGGCTTGCCGAAGGCGAACGAGCCGATGCCGGTCAGCAGCGCGAGCGAGATGCCGCAGGCGCTGACGATGCGGAAGTCGACCGGCAGCGCCTTGCGGATCGTGCGCACGCCGAACGCGATGCTCATGAGCACGAGCGCCGAGGCGGTCATGAGCGCTCCGATGAAGCCGCCGCCCGGCTGATGGTGTCCGGCGAACAGCAGGTAGAGCGAGAACGTCAGGATGAGGAACAGGATGACCTTGGCCAGCGTCTGCAGGATGACGTCGTTGCTGCGCGCGTCCTCGTAGACGAGGCGGAACTCGCTTTCCCGCAAGCCGCTGCCCTCCTCCTCCGCCTCGCCCGGCCATTTGAGCCGGATGATCGCATAGATCGCGTAGGAGGCGATGCCGAGCACGACGATTTCGAGCATCGTATCGAAGCCGCGGAAGTCGACCAAAATGACGTTCACGACATTTTTGCCTCCGGCCAGCTCATAGCTGTTGCGGAGATAAAAGTCGGAGATCGAGCCGAACTTCCGGTCCGAGAGCGCGCCGAGCGCGACCAGCGTCATGGCGAGGCCGGCCGCGCCGGCGATCAGGCCGCTGGCCAGCTTCGTCCGGCGGGCGACGCGCTCCCGCTTGAGCGCCGGCAGATGATAGAAGCAGAGCAGGAACAGCGTGACGGATACCGTCTCGACGATCATCTGCGTCAGCGCCAGGTCCGGCGCGCGGAACAGGACGAAGAACAGCACGACCATATAGCCGACCGTGCCGGTCAGGATGATCGCCATCATCCGCGACTGCGCGAACGGAACGGCGAGCGTGGCCGCGATCAGCGCGAGCACGGCGATGCCCTCGAACAGCGTCACCGGCGCCATGCCGGACAGGACGACCGAAATGTCTCCGGCCAAGGCGGCCGCGATGGCCAGGAACGCGGCCAGCACGACGAAGATGTAGCCGGCGCTGCGGCGCATCCCTCCGTCCATGTATGCGGCTGTCAGCTTTTCCGAGCCGGCGTCGAGTCCGCGCAGCAGGCGCTCGTACATGCCGTTCCAGCTCAGGGGCAGCCGGATGGTCCGGTGCAGCGGCGCCCAGCGCGGCGCGGCGTACAGCAGCAGGCCGCCGACGGCGAATACGGCGGCCGTCAGCAGCAGCTCCGGCGTGACGCCATGCCATAGGGCAAGCTCGCCGTAAGCGTCCGGCGCTGCGGGATGCATCGACAGCAGCGCCGGCTGCAGCAGCCCCGGCGCCACCAGCGCCGGAGCCAGGCCGAGCAGCAGCGCCGCGGCGGCGAGCACGAGCGGCGGCGCCAGCAAGCCCCAGGACGGCTCATGGACGGCGGCCTCCCGCGTCTCGCGCGCCGGTCCGCCGAACGTGCGCCAGGCGAAGATGCCGCTGTAGACGAAGGTGAACGCGCTGGCCGTCCAGGCGACGGCCGGCACGAGCAGCGCGGCCAGGCTCCCCTCGCCCGCCCGATAGGCGTTCAGCGCCGAGCCGAAAAACAGCTCCTTGCTGAGGAAGCCGCCCAGCGGCGGCACGCCGGCCATCGACAGCGACGCCGCGAGCGAGACCGCGAACGTGACGGGCATGAACCGGATCAAGCCGCCGAGCCGCCGCAGGTCGCGCGTGCCGGTCTCGTGGTCGACGATGCCCGCCGTCATGAACAGCGCGCCCTTGAACGCCGCATGGTTGAGCAGATGCAGCAGCCCGGCCGCGGCTGCGGCCGCTCCGTAAGCGGCGTAAGGCGAGGCCGAGCCGGCCGGATAGACCGAGCCGAGCCCGATCAGCGCCGTCACGAGGCCGAGCTGGCTGATCGTCGAATAGGCGAGCAGCGCCTTCAGGTCGGTCTGCTTGATCGCGCGGAAGCTGCCGTAGACGAGCGTGGCGAGGCCGACTGCCGTGAGCGAGCCGTACCAGAGCTGCTGGCCGGCGAACAGCGGCGTCAGCCGCGCGGCCAGGTAGAGGCCGGCCTTGACCATCGTCGCGGAGTGCAGGTAGGCGCTGACCGGCGTCGGCGCTTCCATCGCGTCCGGCAGCCAGATGTGGAACGGGAACTGGGCCGACTTGGTGAATACGCCGAGCAGGATGAGCCCCATCGCCGGCAAGAGCAGCGGGCTGGCGGCGAGCGCCTCCGCCGAGCCGATCAGCTCCGAGACGCGCAGGCTGTCCCCGGCGATGCCGAGCAGCAGGAAGCCGGCCAGCATCGCGAGTCCGCCCATGCCGGTCACGAGCAGCGATTTGAGCGCGCCGTCCAGCGAAGCCTGCCGTCGATGCCAGAAGGCGATGAGCAGGAACGAGCTGACGCTCGTCAGCTCCCAGAACCCGTAGAGGACGATCAGATGATCCGACAGCACGACGCCGAGCATCGCTCCCATGAACAGCAGCAGGCAGGCGTAGAAGCGGCCGACCGCCTCGCGGCGGCGGTCCAGGTAAAAGATCGAATAGAGCACGACAAGCGCTCCGATGCCGCTGATGAGCAAGGCGAACAGCATCGCCAGGCCGTCGAGCCGAAGCTCGAGATTGACGCCGAGGCTCGGCATCCACGGCATGGAGGCGGAAAGCGGCGCGCCATCCCCGGCGGTCCGCAGCCGAAGGAAGCCCGCGAGCAGCAGAAGCGGGCCGGCGAGGGCGATCCAGCCCGCGTGCAGCCTAGGCGCGAGCCGGCTCAGCCAAGGAAGCGCGGCCGCCAGCAGGAAAGGGAGAAGCAAAAGGACATGAAGCAATGGCAAGATAGAGCCTCCTTACGTTCGGAATGACGCTTGGCATTCCTTCCAGTATTTCCTGATGCGCCCGAAAAAACAGGCCGATAGCCCCCTTTACCCGGAAAATGACAAAAAGAGCCCGCTGGTGGCAGGCTCCTCCGATAGAACGTATCGTATTTTCCGGTATAAACAAGTTAGGCAGTAGGAATATTGTATCGAATTCCAGCGCAGCGTGTCAACCGTTTTTGAGCGAGGCCGCTCAGCTGCTCGCCCCGAACGGACAGCGGGCGGCCCCGGAGACGCCCGCGCCCGCTCCCGCGGAAGCGCCGGCATGCGCCGCTCCAGCCGGGCAGCCCGCCGCTCCGGAGGCGGCCGCGGCTCCGAAGCCGCTCCGGCATTGCCGCTCCAGCCGCTCCAGCCGGGCCGGCTTGTCCTGCGGCAGCAGGCGCGGCGACAGCTCCAGCTCGCGCATCCCGGCATCATGCCAGACCGGCGTCAGCGAAGGCGACAGCGGCGGGATCAGCCAGGACCAGCGGGCGCTCGTCTCGCGGCCGCGCTCCGCCTCCTGCCGCTGGAAGCGGACGAACTGGTCGGCAGCCGTATGATGGTCGACGATGCTGACGCCTGCCTTGCGGAACGAATGCAGCACGGCAATGTTGAGCTCTACGATCGCGCGGTCCTTCCAGAGCGTCGTGTTGCTGCTGCGGTCGAGTCCGAGCGCGTCGGCGACGGCGGCGATCCGGTCATAGCGGCCCGGATCCCCGAAGTTGCGCGCGCCGATCTCCGTCTCCATGTACCAGCCGTTGAACGGAGCGGCCGGATAAACGGTCCCTCCGATCTCCAGCGCCATGTCGGAAATGATCGGCACGGCGTACCAGCGCAGGCCGAGCCGCCCGATGCCCTCATGCTCGGGATGCTCGATCGCCACCTCCGGCGTCAGATGCGCCGGGATCGGGAACCAGCGCGGCTCGCCTCCGCCCGCGCTGACGACGAGCGGCAGCAGGTCGAAGTCGCCGCCCGTCCCCCGCCAGCCGAGCTCCAGGCAAAGCGCCGTGAACGCATCCGATGCCGGATCGCCGCGGCGCTGCTCTCCCGGCCCGGCGGCGGGATAGCCGGCGTAGCGAAGCAGCTGGTGGTTCCAGACGCGGATGTCCGCGCCGGAATCCGCGCTTGGGAACACCGTCATGACCGAGCGGATGCGCCCGCCGTTCGCGGCCGTCTCCAGATGCCGCAGCAGCGCCCCCGCCGCTTCTTCCTCGGTCCGTACGCCGCGCGCGTCGATCACGTCGAGCGTCTGCCAGAACAGGCGCCCGATGCAGCGGCTGTTGTTGCGCCAGGCGACGCGCGCTCCCCAGACGAGCTCTTCCGCCGAGGGCTCGTATGCTTCTCCGCGGCCGATCGCCGCCCGGACTGCTTCTATCCGCGCCGCCAGGCGCTCCTCTTCCCATCCGTTCTCCATGCCGAACTGGCGGAGCCAGGCTTCCGCCTGCTCCTCCCTTCGGCTGCTGCCGCCGTTCATGCTGTCATTCCCCGCTTTCTGCCAGCCTTTCGGTAATGCGCCGCTTGCGATAGAGCATGATCGCGGATTCCGTCACGTTCTGGAGCATGCCGCGATTGATGAACGCCCCGAACACGAGTCCGGCGACCGGCACGGCCTGGAGCAGCTTCTTCCAGCCCCAGTTGTCCCGGTAGACGGCGATCACCTCGCGCCAGCCCTGGATGCGGGAGACGGCCTCGCCGGCCGCCTTGCCTCCATCCGCGGCGCTCTGCATCATCTCTTCCAGAATAGCACGTTTCCCGACAATATCCGAGGATGCGAACTGCATGACCTTGACCGTGAAGACGCGCTCCTCCTTGAGCGTCGGGTCGTAGCCGTAGCTGAGCGCGATTTCCTGAATCGCCTTGAGCGACAGGCCGAGCACCGCAGGCACGTCGATCGCCAGCGTGAAGAGGCCGCCGAAGCCGGTCGTCGCGCCCTGCGCGGTCGCGAATCGCGTGCGTTCCTCGGCGAGCTGGGCCGCTGCCGCATTCATCGCGGCCAGCGGGTAAGGTCCGTCGCCGCTTCCGCCCTGGCTGCGGTCCGCGGACCGCAGCAGCTCCCCGACCTTCCGTCCGGCGACGAGATACTTGCCGCCGTTCTGGATGTAGCCGCCCAGCTCGTCGAGCGCCAGGCCGAGCTTCTCGTGCACGATTTTCGGCGTCAGCCGGTCGAGCAGCTTGAACGGCAGCCGCGCCATCCGGTCCCAGATCATCAGGTTCTTCTGATCCTTTTCCCATCGCTCGATTTCCGCCAGCGCCGCCTGCAGCTGCTCTCGCGACTCCATCCGGCCCGCCGGCCGCTCCTCCTGTACTTCGCTCGTGTCTCGATCTGTCTCCATGCGTCGTCTTCCTCCTTCGGGATCGCCTGCCGCCGGCCCGGCTGTTCCGCCATGGCCGCGCGGTCCGTGCGCTGCCGTGCAATACGCAGCCGCATCGGGCGCGGTTCCGGACGAGCCGGCTTTACCGCGTATTACCCTGTATGCCCGATTCTGTCCCTTTTTCAGCCGAGCAGGACGGCCGGCTCTCCGCGATGGAGCAGTCCGAGCCGATGCAGCGCCCTCGTGCAGGCGACGTACAGCAGCTTGGCGTCCGCCGCTCCGTAAGCCTCGGCGCTCGCGTCGGCGACGAGCACGGCGTCGAATTCCAGCCCTTTGGACAGATAGGCCGGCACGACCGTCAGGCCGCCGCCGTAAGCGGGCTGGCGAGCATGGACGAGCGCCGCCTCGATGCCCGCCGACTCCAGCGCCGCATGGATGTCCGCGCACTCGCGCTCGGTGCGGCCGATGACGGCGATCGTCTGGAAGCGGCCTTCGCGCTGCCAGTCCGCGACAACCGCGGCCAGCCTGGGCGCCCAGCCGTCGGCGGAGACGCGCTCCAGCACGACGGGATCGCCGCTGCGGAACACCGGCACGGCCGGCTTGACCGCGCTGCCCATGCCCGCGAGGACCAGATTGGCGAAGTCGATGATCTCCGTCGTCGAGCGGTAGCTGCGGTCCAGCTCGAAATAACCGGCGCTGCCCTCGTCGAACCGTCCGCTCAGCTCGCTCCAGTCGGAGATGCCGGCATAGGCATGGATGCCCTGCTGCAGGTCGCCGAGCACCGTCATCGACGGCTGCTGCTGGCAGAGGCGGAGCGCCTCGAGCTGGAACGGCGAGTAGTCCTGCGCCTCGTCGATGACGATATGGTCGTAGAACGGCCGGCCGAGGCCGTGCAGGCGGATATGCAGGTAGACGAGCGGAGCGAGGTCCTCCGCCTCCGCTTCTCCTTGCTTGAGGCGGGCCGCCGTCGCCTTGGCGAGCGGCGCGGGCAGCAGCTGCGCCCCGCTCTTGCCCTCCAGCAGCTTGCGGTACAGCTGCGGAGCGCTGTAGGCGGGGATCCGTTTGGAAAAGGCGTTCAGCTTGGCCATCGCCTTCGAGCGCAGCTTTTTGTCGGCGACGCCCCGCTGCTTGAGCTCCGACTCGAGCCAGCGCTTGACGCGGCTGACGAGCCGCTCCCTGCGGCGCATGATCGACTCCTCGCCGTAATCCGTTTCATGCCATTCCTTCATCTTGGCGACGGTCAGCTTGAAGCCCGGCAGCGGCTCGAACGGCTCGGCCGGCAGCAGCGAAGCCTCCAGCTCCGCGAGCCGGCCGTCGAGCGCTTCCTTGAACGCCGCGCTGCCCTTGAGCCGGCCGGAGGCGGCGGCGTATTCCTCCTCCGCATGAGGCTGCTCGAACCAATAGGCGAGCGTCTCTACCGGCGAGCGCAGCATCACCTCGCGCTCCAGCAGCTCGATCGCCCAGTCGGCGAACGTCGTCTGCACGATGTCCCCGACGCCGAGCTCCGGCAGCACGCCGCTGATATAGTCGAGGAACATGCGGTTCGGCGCGAAGATGATCATCCGTTCCGAACGGATGCGGCCGGCGTACTGGTAGAGCAGGAACGCGAGCCGGTGCAGCGCGACCGTCGTTTTTCCCGAGCCGGCCACGCCCTGGATGAACAGCGCCAGGTTCTTGTCCGCGCGGATGATCTTGTCCTGCTCCTGCTGGATCGTCGAGACGATGTCGCGCAGCTTGTTGTCCTTGCTCTCTCCGAGCCGGTACAGCAGGAACTCGTCGGTGACGGCGTCCTCCTCCTGCCCGCGCACGAAGCTGTCGACGAGCCGCAGCAGCTCCTTTTGCCGGACCATCAGGTTGCGCTTGAGATGTACCGTGCCGCCGATCTCGCCGTCCGGCGAGTCGTAGGTTACCGGAGCCTCGCCCCCGCTGAAGGAATAGAACAGGCTCGCGACGGGCGCCCGCCAATCGATGACGAGCAGCTCGTCCGAGCCTGCGCGGGCGACGCCGGCCTTGCCGATGTACAGCGGCAGCGGCGCCGGCTTGCCTTCCTCTTGAAAGTCGATCCGGCCGAAATAAGCTTCCTTGCGGGCGATCTCGAGCCGCTGGCGGCGCTCCTCGCGCTGCAGGTCGAGCATCTGCTCGGTGAAGTCGTCTCCGGTATAGCGCGGGCCGATGCCTCCGAGCTGGCCCTTGATGTCCTCCACGGCTTCCGCGAGCCGCGTTTCTTCCGCTTGATAGGCACTTTGAGCGCTCATGGTCAGTTACCTCCTAAGGGATTCCAATGAAAAGCGAAAGAACACTATACCATAGCGCCGCTTGCGCCTGCAATAGCGGCATGAAGGGAATCCGGCGGCATGACTTGGTCACGGCGGGCTGGTTCCTGCGTCCTCTTTTTGGAGGGGGAGGCTTGCCCGGTCGGAAACGCGGCTCGTATACTCGAATGGATGAGGCTGGAAAAGCCGACGAAGGCGACGAAGGGGTGGCGGAAGCGATGATCGAGGTGCTGCTGGCGGACGACCAGAAGCTGATGAGGGACGGGCTGAGCACGATTCTGGGGCTGCGGGACGACATGACGGTGACGGGCGCGGCGGCGGACGGCGCCGAGGCGCTGGAGCTGGCCGTGCGGCTGAAGCCGCAGGTCGTGCTGATGGACATCCGCATGCCGGTCATGGACGGCATCGAGTCCGCGCGCCGCATCAAGCAAGCGCTGCCCGGCACGGTCGTGCTCATGCTGACGACGTTCGAGGAGGACGACTACATCATCGAGGCGCTCGCCGCCGGAGCGGCCGGCTTCCTGCTCAAGGACATCCCCGGCGAGCGGCTCGCCGAGGCGATCCGGCAAGCGGCGGACGGCTCCTACATGCTGCCCTCCTCCGTCGCCGGACGGCTGGCTGCCCGGCTGAAATCGGCCGGAGCGGCCGCCCAGGGGCTGATCGGCGCGAGCCGCGCCCGCGCCGGACGGCTGCAGCTCGGGGCCAAGGAGCGCGAGGTCGCCGCGCTGCTCGCCGCAGGCTGCGCCAACAAGGACATCGCCGCCCGCCTGTTCATGAGCGAGGGCACGGTCAAAAATTACGTCAGCGGCCTGTACGCCAAGCTCGGCACGCGCGACCGCACCGTCGCCGCGATCGCGCTCGGCGAATGGCTCGCGGAGAGCCGCGAATGAAGGCGTCCCGGCTGGCAAGGCGGCTCGCCTCGGCGCTGCTGCTGACGGCGATGGCCGCTACGGCCGTGCTCTATTTGGTGCCGCTGCAGCCGGGCGTCGCGCGGCCGGCGGAGATGTTCACGCTCAGCTTGCCGGAGCGCTGGGAGCTGCTCGCCGCAGACGGCCGCTGGATTCGGCTGGATCGGGCCGAGCGCCTGCTGGCCGAGGGCGAGATCCAGGCGGCAGGGGGCTTGGCGGCACGGGGCTTGGCGGACGGCGAGAGTGATCGCGATGGTGCGGCACGAGGCGAGGCGACAACGACAAGAGCCGAGGACCGCAGCGGCGGGGCGGACAGAGATGGCGCCGGGCAGCTCCACGCCGCCTCCGGCGGCTCGGACATGCGCCTGCCCGGCGAGGCGGCGGAGCGGTTCATCGTGCGGAGGACGCTGCCGGACGCGCTGGACCAGCCGCGGAGCTACCGCCTCTTTTTCCGCCAGCCGGGCGCGTTCCGCGTTACGCTGGACGGGCAGCCGCTGGCGGACTACGGCCCGCTGCCGGAGCAGGCGCCGCTCGCCGACCGCTGGCGGGCGGCGGAGCTGCCGCTCCGCCCCCAAGGACGGCTGCTCCAGCTCGAGATCGAGCCCGCCTCTCCCGGCTCGCTCGCCCTCGGCGGCATCGCCGCCGCGCCGGCGGAGCGGCTGCTCGACTACGCGCTGCGCGCGGACTCCGTCCGCTTCGCGATGGCGGCTTGCTACGCGATGCTTGCCGTCTTTTCCGGCATCGCCTGGCTGCTCGTCTCCCGCAGTCCGCTTTACCTGTATTTCGGCGCCATCACGTTCGTCTCCGGCTATTCCGCCTTTTTCGGCTCGTCGCTCTTCTATGTGCTCGCCGCCACGAGCCGCTTCTCGTACTTCAACGGCATCAGCAATCCGCTCATGGCTTGCGCGATCGCAGGCTTGCTCGGCCACCTGGCCGGAGCCGGACGGAGCCGGTTCCGCAAGCTGACGATGCTGTTCGGAGCGCTTGCGATCGCAAGCGCCGTCCTGTCGCTGACGAGTCCGGCCCTGTACCGGACGCTGACCGAGGCCACGTTCGCCTTCATCCTGCTGTCCACGCCGTGGTATCTGCATGCGCTGCGCCGGGAATTCGGCCTCAGGAGCGGCGAGCTCGCCTGGCTGCGGACGGGGCTCGTCGGACTGCTGCTCAGCGTCGCCGCCGACCGGCTCGCGGTCGCGATGCCGTCGGTCTCGGTCTGGCTGGAGAACTCCCTCTCCGATATCGCGCTGATCGTGCTGCGCCAGCTCGTGCTGATCGCCGTCTTTGTGCTCATCTGCTGCATCGGGCTCGTCCTGCTGCTGCGCGAGAAGCGGCTGAGGCTCGAGTATCAGCGGGTGCTGGAGCAGCAGAACGAGGAGCTGCTGGAGCGCGACCGCATCAAGGACGGCATCCTGGCAGAGCGCTCCCGCATCTCCCAGGAGCTGCATGATCATGTCGGGCATACGCTGACCGCCTCTATCGTCCAGCTTGAGGCGTCCATCCTGCTGCTGGAGCGGCAGCGCAACGAAGGGCTGGACAAAGCCCGCCTTGCCCAATCGCTCGTGCGCAAAGGCTTGGACGAAATCCGCGCGTCGGTGCGCGCGATGCGCGAGGAGGACGAGGAGCTGCGGCTCGCGCCGGCGCTCGAGCGGCTGTTCGCCGACGCCGAGGCGAATGCCGGCATCGTCGTCAGCCTGGAGCTGCGACCGCTGCCCCCGCTGCCGCGGGAGCTGATCTCGCTGCTCGTCCGAGCGGCTCGGGAGGGGCTGACGAACGGCCTGCGCCATGGCGCCGCGAGCCGCTTCCGCTGCCGCGTCGCGGCGGAGGGCGGCACGCTCTCGTTCGAGCTGCGCAACGACGGACAGCCTCCGCGGCCCGAAGCGGCGGAGGGCTTCGGACTGCGGAGGCTGCGGGAAGAAGCGGAGCGCCTCGGCGGGCGGCTGCGGCTGGAGGCGCAGCCGGGCGAAGCGGCGCTGTCGCTCCGCCTGCCGCTCGACTGCGGAGCGGCAGCAGGCAGCGGCGCCGACGAGGCGGGATGAGGGGCGGCCGTCGCCGCAGCATCAGGCAAAGGAGACCGATGCCTGAGACGCCGACTATGAGGCGGTCAAGGCAGCTCAGTCGGCCGTTTCCGCCGAAGCAGGCGATGAATCCGCGCCGCCTAATAAGCCGACTATGAGGCGGTCAAGGCAGCTCAATCGGCCGTCGCCGCCGAAGCAGGCGACGAATCCGCGCCCCCTGATAAGCCGACTATGAGGCGGTCAAGGCAGCTCAATCGGCCGTTTCCGCAAAACGGGCGGTCACGGCGCTAGGGACGCAGCGGACGTCTAGTCTGGCAAACCCGGTCGGGAATAAGCGCGCCGCAGCCGGCGTTCCGTGCCGGCCAGCCGCGCGATCCAATACAGCATGCGCCAAGGCAGCCGCTTGCCTTTCGGCAGCCTGCCGGCGGGATGGCTCGCTGCCCGGGCATGCCAGACTGCCCGGTCCAGCAGCCGCTTCGGCAAGCCGTTCGGCAGCGCCCGTCCTTCGCAGGCCAAGCCGTAGGCAATGTCGAGCGCCAGCCGCCGATTGTCGCATTGATTCATGGAGGAACCTCCTAGCGGTCATGTTCCTCTCCAGCATCTCACAGCGTCATGCGCCGTCCCAGCGGCGGGGAGCCTATTTCCTTCATGACCCGGTCATCGCTTGCCGGATATACCGTCATGGCTGGTTGGGTCGTAAGCTCCCGCTGCCTTCCACTTCCGGCAACAGGCAATGCGGAGCCGATTAGTCGCGCAACTCCCCTCGGTCTGCCTCCTCCGAACGCGAGTTACTCGGTTTTTCCGCGCAGCTCCACTCGATCTGCCTTCCCCGTGCGCCAGTTACTCGGTTTTTCCGCGCAACTCCCCTCGGTCTGCCTCCTCCGCACTCCAGTTACTCGGTTTTTCCGCGCAACGCAGCTCCGGCGCATCGGCTCAACCAGAGAGTCGACCTTGCCAGCCCTCACGCAGCGGACTAGAATGCAAGCCTAAAAAGGCATGATCTCTAGCAACGACAAAAGCGAGCCGTCCCGACGGGGCAGCTCGCCTTTTTTTGTTCCTGTATCGTCAATCAGCGGATGAGACAGGCCAACCTTGTTCCTGCATCGTCAATGAGCGGACGAAACGGTCCAACCTTGCTCCTGCACCGTCAAGCTGCGAACGAGACAGGCCATTCTTGCTCCTGCACCGTCAATCAGCGGACGAGCCAGGCCAGCGCGCCAAGCGCTGCAACGCTCCAGACGGCGAGCAGCGGCACGCCGATGCGGAAGGAGGCATGCTTCGTCTTGTGCCGCCATGCGGACATGCCGATCCAAGCCCCGATGCCGCCCCCGAGGAAGCCTGCGGCAAACAGCCTTTTTTCCGGTATGCGCCGCCGGGACTTCCGCGCCGCCTTTTTGTCGATGCCGAACAGCGCGAACGCGTAGACGCTCATGGCCGCCGCATAAAGCAGGACCGCGCCTTGCCATCCATTCATCCGACCATCCCCCTCTCTCCTGCCCCTCGCTCAGCCCGGGCTCCTCGGCCGCACGCGGCTCGTCGCCTGGGCTTCCAGCGGATTCTCCGGCCAGTAATGCTTCGGATAGCGCACCTTGAGCTCCTTGCGCACCTCGAAGTACGTCGTGCTCCAGAAGCTCTCGAGGTCGCGCGTCACCTGCACCGGGCGCTGCGCCGGCGACAGCAGATGCAGCACGACCGGGAGCCGGCCGCCGCCGACGCGCGGCGTCTCCTTCATCCCGAACATCTCCTGCAGCCGCACCGCGAGGAAAGGCGCCTGCGGATCGCTGTAATCGACCGGAACGCGCGAGCCGCTCGGCACCGTCAAATGCGTCGGCGCATACGAGTCGAGCTGCCTGCGCCGCTCCCAGCCGAGCCGCGAGTCGAGCGCCTCGGCCAGCGGCAGCTTTTGCAAGCCGGAGGCGCTGCGGATGCCGGCCGCATGCGGCGCCAGCCAGTCCTCCAGCGTCGCGAGCAGCCCTTCGTCGGACGCGTCCGGCCAGTCGGGCCGCACCGCATGCATGAGCTGCATGCGGGCTTGCAGCTGGCGCGTCTGGCGCGTCCACGGCAGCAGCCGCAAGCCTTCGCTGCGGATGCCCTGAAGCAGCGCCGCCGTCACCCGCTCCGGATCCGGACGGTCCAGCTGCGCCTCGCGCACGACAATCGCGCCGAGCCGGGTCCGTCTGCGGCTGCGCACCGCTTGCGCGGCGGCATCCCATTCGACAGTCTGCTCCGGCTCGAACAGCTCCGGCAGCAGCGCCTCCAGCGCCGCGAGCTCGACCGGAGCGGCCAGATCGATCCGGCTTTCCGTTCCGGCATCGTCGAGATCGGCGGCGACGAGATAGGCGGACGAGGAGATCGGCTGGACATTCGCCAGCGCCGCTCCGCGGCCGATCGCCAGCACATAGCGTCCGTCCGGGCGCCGCTGCGCGATCCGGTCGGGATAGGCGAGCGCGAGCAGCAGTCCGATGTCCGGCTGCTCCGCCCCGCGCGCGGCAGACGGCACGGAGCTGCCGCGCGGCGAAGCCTCGCCTGCCGTCCGCCCGGCTTCGCCGCCCGGCGTCCGCTCCGTTCCGGCCGCCGGAGCGGCCCTTCGCCTGTCCGCGCCCGGCGCCGAAGCAGCCGCTCGCCGCTCCGCCGCCGCCGAGCCGTCCCGGCGCATCGCCTCCAGCGAGCGGCGCCACTGGCGCGCTTCCGCCGCGGTGCGCGCAGCGGCGGCGGCCAGCGCCGGATCGCCGCCGCTCCCGCCGGCGCGGCCGGCGGCGCGCAGCGCTTCGACGCGCAGCCGCAGGTCGGCGCTGCGCTCGCCGCGCAGCAGATCGCGCTCGCCGAGCAGCGCCGCCAGCTCGCAGGCGGCCTCGCTCCAGCCGAGCCGCTCCGCCTCCAGCGCCATATGCGCGAGCCGCGGATGCCCGCCGAGCGCGGCCATGCGCCGGCCGTGCGGCGTAATGCGCCGCTCCGCCGTGAGCGCGCCGAGCCGCTCCAGCAGCGAGCAGGCCTGCTCGTACGCGCCGGACGGCGGCGCGTCCAGCCAGTCCAGCTCCGCCGGATCGGCCGTGCCCCAAGCCGCCAGCTCCAGCGCAAGTGGCGCGAGGTCGGCCTCCAGCAGCTCCGGCGTGCCGTAGGCCGGCAGCAGCCGATGCGCCTCCTCGCTCCACAGCCGCCAGCAGCGGCCCGGCGCGGTGCGCCCCGCGCGTCCGCGCCGCTGGTCGGCGGACGCCTGCGACACCGGCACCGTCTCGAGCCGCGTCATGCCAGTGCGCGGCGAGAAGCGCGGCACCCGCATCAGCCCGGCGTCAACGACGGCCCGCACTCCGGCGACCGTCAGGCTCGACTCCGCGATCGACGTCGCGAGCACGATTTTGCGCCTGCCGGGCGCGCAGGCGGCGACCGCCTCGTCCTGCGCCTGCAGCGGCATGCCGCCGTGCAGCTGGCGCGCGTCGACGCCAGCCGGCAGTCCGACCCGCCGCAGCTCGGACTCCGTCCGCCGGATATCCGCGATGCCCGGCAAAAACACGAGCACGTCGCCTTCCTGCTCGCGCAGAGCCTCGAGCGCCGCCGCGGCCGCCGCCTGCTCCAGCCGCGAGCCCGCGGGCCGAGGCCGATGGCGCGTCTCCACCGGATATTGGCGCCCCTCGCTCGCCAGCACCGGCGCTCCGCCGAGCAGCTCCGCCACGCGGCCGGCGTCCAGCGTCGCCGACATGACGACGAGCCGCAGGTCCTCGCGCAGCAGCGCCGCGGACTGCAGGCAAAGCGCCAGGCCGAGGTCGCTGTGCAGATGCCGCTCGTGGAATTCGTCGAACAGCACCGCTCCGTACGCCTCCAGCGCCGGGTCCTCCTGAAGCAGCCGCGTCAGGATGCCCTCCGTGACGACCTCGACGCGCGTGCGCGGTCCGACCTTGGTGTCGAGCCGCACGCGGTAGCCGACCGTGCCGCCCGGCTCCTCGCCGAGCTGCCGGGCCATGTACGCCGCCGCCGAGCGCGCGGCGAGCCGCCGCGGCTCGAGCATGAGCACCTTGCGCCCGCCGAGCCAGCCCGCGCCGAGCAGCGCGAGCGGCACGCGCGTCGTCTTGCCCGCGCCGGGCTGCGCGACGAGCACGGCACGGCCCTGCGTTTCCAGCGCGTCCAGCAGTCCCGGCAGGATCTCGTCGACCGGCAGCCTGCCTGATCCTTCCATCGTCCCACCTCTTTCCGTAGGCTTGCCCGCTCCGCTCAGTCGAACCACCCCTTGCGCTTGAACCAGGCGAACATGCCCGACGCGATCAGCCCCATGCCCGCCAGCACGCCGAAGTAGCCGTAGCGCCACTCGAGCTCGGGCATATGGATGAAGTTCATGCCGTAGATGCCCGCGAGGAACGTCAGCGGCATGAAGATCGTCGTGATGACGGTGAGCGTCTTCATGATGCCGTTCATCCGGTTGGAGCTGTAGCTCATGTAGCTGTCCCGCATGTCCGCGGTCATGTCCCGGCACGCCTCCAGCGTCTCCGCCTGCTTGAGCAGATGGTCGTAGATGTCGTGGAAAAAGGCCCGGAACTCCTTCAGCCCGGGAATCGCCTCGATCGTCGTCATCCGGTACAGCAGGTCGCGCATCGGCACGATCGTCTTGCGCAGGCGCAGCAGCTTGCTGCGGATCGCGAACACCCCGTCGATGCCGGTCCGGTCGGAATAGCCGCGGCTGCCGGGATCGGCGTCGAGCAGCTGGTCCTCCAGCTCGTAGATCGACGGGAAATACCGGTCCACGAGCCGGTCCATGACCGCGTGCGCGACGGCCAGATGGCCGCTGCGGGGATGCTTGGGATGCACGGCCGCCGCCTGCCAGGCCGCGTCGATCTCGGCGCAGGCGGCGAAGCGGAACGTCACCGCGAAGTTCGGGCCGAGGAACAGGTTCACTTCCTGCACCTGAAGCGTCTCCGCCTCCAGCGCATGCAGGACGAAGAAATGGACGTCCTCGTAATGGTCGACCTTCGGCCGCTGCAGCAGATGCAGGCAGTCCTCGATGGCCAGCGGGTGAAAATGGAAATACTCGTCCAGCAGCCGGATCTCGGCCTCTTCCGGCTGTCCGATATCGGCCCAGTACCAGACCGGGTCCATCGTTTTAAGCTCGTCCAGCCCGACATCCTTGCGGAGTCGGCCGGTTGAATCCATCGCCATGATGCGCAGCATGCTCGCAGCTCCATTCTATTGATTCGCTTCCTAAATCATCGCTTGGGGAGGACGGCCTCCGGTCCGTCATCCCGCCGAATCCAGCAGGGACGCGCGGCGGGCGCGCAGCGCCGCCAGCTCCCGCTCGGCCTTGCCCGCTTCCGTCTCCAGCCGCCGCCGAAGCTGGCGAGCCTCGCCCAGCAGGCGTTCGTTGCTATCCCTCGCGCCGTTGATCTTGCCCTGGACATGCCAGTCCATGAACAGCCCGTCCAGCAAATAATCGCCGAGCCGGGCTCCGTCGCTGATCGCGATGTCGAACGAGGCGGCCTCGCCGACATCGGCCAGCTCCTTGTGCAGCCGCCGCGCCGCCGAGCGCGCGCCGACCAGCGCCTCCTGCGCCTCGTCGAGCCGGCCATGCTTGGCCGCTGTCGCGATCACGCCGCCGCCGAGCATGTCGTACGTGCCCCAGGCGGCCGCCGACTCCAGCCGGTCCACCGCGCGCTCCAGCTGCGAGACGAGCGCGCCCGCCGCATGAATCGCCTCGCGCAGCTCCGCGAGCAGCGCCTGCCTGGCGCGGAGCTGGCCGTCGACTTCCCGCACGCCGGCGGCGACGGCGGGGAACGCGCTCAAGACGAGCCGCTCCCGCTCGCTGCGGATCGCCTCGCTGCCGCCCGCCGCAGGAGCGAGCTCTCCGAGCCGGACGCTCGTCCGCGCCAGCATCTCGCGCAGCTCCTGCAGCTCCGCCTCGCCCTCCTTGACCTCGGCGGCCGCCCGCTCGGCTTCCAGCTGCTCCAGCTCCAGCTGCTCCTCCAAGCCTCCGCTGAGCCGCAGCCAGATCGAGCTCCAGCTGCGCTGCGACAGGCGCTCGACGTCCGCCGCTTCCTTGCCGTGCCGCACCAGACGCTCCGCCTGCCGCCGCTCCAGCTGCCAGATCTCGCGATCGAGCCGCTCGCGGCTGCGCTCCAGCACGCGCTGCTCCGATTCCGCCTCCAGCGCCTCGTCCAGCCGCCGTCCAAGCTCGCGGACGCGCTCCGCGACCGTCGCGTCCGACGCGTCCGGCCCGTCCGGCCCGGCGGCTCCATGGCCGCGATCTGTCGTCCTGTCGTCCATCGTCGTCCTCTCCTCTCGAATTGCAGCCCGCAATCTCTCATGCTATCATACCAGTCAGACCGGGCGCGCCCAAGCCCGAAGTTGAATTCGCGGGAGCCGCAGGCTTCCGCCGCGAGGAGGGACAACCGATGACCGCCGGCCGCTTCGCTCCGACTCCGTCGGGGCTCATGCATCTCGGCAACGCCCGCACCGCCTTGCTCGCCTGGCTCCAGATCCGCCGCCTCGGCGGCGCGTTCCTGCTCCGCATGGAGGACATCGACGGCCCGCGCTCGCGGCCCGACTACGCCGAGGCGGCGCTGCGCGACCTGCGCTGGCTCGGACTCGACTGGGACGAGGGGCCAGACAGCGGCGGCCCGCGCGGACCGTACACGCAGAGCGAGCGGCTCCCTCTTTACGAAGAAGCGCTGGAGCGGCTGCGCGCGCAGGGGCTGCTGTACCCGTGCTATTGCAGCCGCGCCGAGCTGGCCGCCGTCGCGAGCGCGCCCCATGGCCTGGCCTCGGAAGGGCCGGCCTATCCCGGCACCTGCCGCTGCCTGAGCGAGGAGGAGCGGCAGGTGCGCGCGCGGCGCAAGCAGCCGTCGCTGCGGTTCGCCGTGCCGCCGGAGCGGATCGTCCGCTTCGATGACGAATGCGCCGGGCCGCAAGAGACGGCGCCCGGAGCCGGAGGCGACTTCGTCGTGCGGCGGGCGGACGGCATCTTCAGCTACCAGCTCGCGGTCGCCGTCGACGATGCCGCCATGGGCGTCACCCATGTGCTGCGCGGCAGCGACCTGCTCGACTCGACGCCGCGCCAGCTGCTGCTGCTCGAGGCGCTCGGCCATGCGGCGCCGCGCTACGCGCATGTGCCGCTGCTCATGGGGCCGGACGGCAAACGGCTTGCCAAGCGCCACGGCGGCATCTCGCTGCAGGCGCTGCGCGAGGCCGGCGTGCGGCCCGAGCGCGTCGTCGGCCTGCTCGCCCGCTGGAGCGGCCTGCTCGAGCGGGCCGAGCCGGTCATGCCGAGCGAGCTGATCGAGGCGGCGCGGGAGCGGCCTCTGCCGCTCGAGCCGGTCGTCGTGCGCGAGGAGGAGCTGCGCGGCATGCTCGGCGAATGAGGCGCATGCGGAGCTTGGGGCGCATGAAGCGTATGAGCCGCATGAAGCGCTTGAGGCGGACCAGCCGCCTCTCTCGATGCTGGCCTAGAGCGTGTTTGACTACTCCGAAAGAAGCCGATAGGGCCGAATTTTTGGTTCCTGCGTGGCAAAGCAGGGGGCAAAAAGGCGGTGATAATGCCCCTTGGCGGGTTTGCAACCACACCCTAGACAAGCCTAACAGGCGTTTTGCGGCGGCGGCCCTCTCGGCCGCCCGCAAAACGCCTGTTTTCGCCATCTAGGCCCCTCTGGCCGCGCTCGACCTGCCCGCAGTCGCGCCGTACAAGCCGAGCCACGTCTAGCCCGAGATCAGGAAAGGCAGTCCGTCCCGCCAGCCGATCTCGGTCATCGACAAGCACCAGGAGCGCCCCATGTCGCCATTCCCCTGATCATACAAGTACGTCCGCCCGTCTTCGTCCGTGAACAGGAACGGATGTCCGGACTCGCTCGAGTTCCAGCTGCCGGGCTCCCCGTTCGGCAGGAACGGCTCGTCGAAAAGCCGCGTCCAGCAGATGCCGTCGTCGCTGACCGCGCAGCCGATCTGCTGCGGGCGGTTGTTGTAGGCGCCGCCGTAGAACATGTACAGCCTGCCGTCGCGCTCGCAGACCGCAGCCGCCTCGATGCATTCCTCCTCCCAGGGAAGCTCCGGCCGGAGGATCGGAGCGTCGCAGGCCTGCGTCCAGGCTTCCCGGCCGAATCCGGAATCCAGCTCCGCGGCGGCGACTCCTTGCAGCTGGATCCTGCCTTGCGGATCGCGGGTGGCGAAGTACAGCAGCAGCTTGCCCCGAAACGGAATCGCCTCCGCGTCGATCGCCCTGCCGTTGTTCCACTGCCCTGTCGGGCGGAACACCGGGTTCGAGCCGTTCTTCTCGAAGCGGATGCCGTCCTCCGACACCGCGTGGCAGATCGCGTCGAGCGGCCCGTTGCCGTACGTCTGATAGAACAGATGGATCCTCCCGTCCAGCACGACCGCCCCGGGCGCGCAGATTCCGTTCCGCTCGCACTGCTGCTCCAGCGGCACTTCGCCGAGCTTGCTCCAGCTGACCCGATCCTCGCTGGCCGCGATGCCGATTCCCCACGCTCCGGCATCGTCCGTGCCGGCTTGCGGCCCGATCGAGTAGTAGAGAAGATATCTTCCGCCATGCTTGACGACCGCAGGATCCTTGGCGAAAGGCCTGCCCCGGTCCA
Source organism: Paenibacillus sp. B01 (assembly GCF_009649995.1). Taxonomy (NCBI): domain Bacteria; kingdom Bacillati; phylum Bacillota; class Bacilli; order Caryophanales; family Paenibacillaceae; genus Paenibacillus; species Paenibacillus sp. B01. Next base: position 3,239,632 of record NZ_CP045802.1, read on the forward strand.
GGTCCGTGAACATCATCACTTCCGAACGCCTCCTCTTCGCTGCGGCAAGCGGGCTTGCCCTCGCCCGCTTGCCGGCTGCTCCGCTATCTCCTTCTGCACGTTGAAAGCGGATTCCTGCCTGCCGCAGCCTCTGCCGCAGCCTGGCGCGCGGCCCGCGTCCTAGCGGAGCTCGCGCGCTAGGCGTCCGGACAGCCGCAGCGCGTTGCCCACGACAGTGACCGAGCTGAGCGCCATCGCCGCTCCGGCCATCCACGGCTCCAGCAGGCCGCAGGCGGCGACGGGCACCATGACGACATTGTAGAGGAAAGCAAAGCCGAGATTCTGCTTGATGTTGCGCATCGTCAGCCGGCTCGCCGCGATCGCGCCGTGGATGCCCGTCAGGCTCGGCCGCAGCAGCGCGACATGGCCGGCATCCAGCGCGGCGTCGGTGCCGCCGGCCATCGCGAAGCCGGCATCGGCCGCCGCGAGCGCCGGCGCGTCGTTCCAGCCGTCGCCGGCCATCGCGACGACGCGCCCTTGGCGCTGCAGCGCGCGGATCTGCTGCAGCTTGTCTTCCGGCAGCATGCCGGCCTTCCAGCGGACGATGCCCGCCTCCCGCGCCGCGGCGGCTGCCGGTCCGGCGCTGTCGCCGGTCGCCAGCCAGACGTCCAGCCCGGCCATCCGCAGCGCCTGCACCGCCTCCGGCGACTCCCGCTTGAGCCGGTCGCCGAGCGCGAGCGCGCCGATGCAGTCGCGGCCGAGCGCGACGAACAGCACCGTCTCGCCCTGCGCCTCGCGGATCGCCGCGAAGTCCTCCGCCCGCTTCATGCCGCTCCAGCGCTCCTGCTGGGCCAGCTGCCTGCCGCCGACGGCGACCCGCCCCTCCACGCAGTCCGCGGCTACGCCGTAGCCCGTCCACTCGATCCGGTTGTCGGCGGCAGGCGGCACGAGCCCGCGGCGCCTCGCCTCCTCGCGGACGGCCGCCGCATACGGATGCGGCGACTCCGCTTCGGCGGCGGCGGCCAGCTTCAGCACGGCGGCAGCGCTCCAGCCCGGCGCGGGCTGCATGCCGGCGACGCAAGGCCTGCCTTCGGTCAGCGTGCCCGTCTTGTCCAGCAGCACGACCTCCACCTTGGCCAAGCTTTCCAGCGCCGAAGCCTCCTTGACGATGACGCCGCGGCGCGCCAGCTTGCCGGAGGCGATGACGAGCGAGATCGGCGTCGCCAGCCCGAGCGCGCACGGACAGGCGACGAGCAGCACCGCCAGCGCGCTCAGCGCCGCCTGCGAGCCGTCTCCCGGAGCGAGCCAGAGCGCCCAGGCGGCGTAGGTCAAGGCGGATGCGAGCAGCATGAGCGGCACGAACCGAGCGGATATGCGGTCCACCTTGCGCTGGATGCCGGTCTTGGACGCCTGCGCCTGGCGCAGCAGCGCGTCGATCCGGCTCAGCAGCGTGCCTTCGCCGGTCGTCTCGGTGCGGATGCGCAGCGTATCGCCGCGGTTCGTCGTGCCCGCCCAGACGCGGCTGCCGGGACGCTTGGAGACGGCGCGGCTTTCGCCCGTCAGCAGCGATTCGTCGACCTCCGACTGCCCTCCCGTCACCAGCCCGTCCACCGGCACGAGGCCGCCCGGCGCGACGAGCACGATATCTCCGTCGCGGACGCTCGATGCCGGCACCCGCCGCGCCTCCTCGGCCCGCAGCACGGTGATCTCCTCCGCCTTGAGCTTGGCGTAGCCGTCGCTCTCCCGCAGCGCCCGCGCCGCCGAGCGGGATTCCATGTACTTGCCGAGCAGCACGGCCGTGATGACGACCGCTCCGGTATCGAAGTACAGCGGGAGCATGCCGTCCGGATGCGCGCCCGAGGAGGAGGCATGGGCGAACACGACATAGTGGCTGTACAGATAGGCGGCGGACGTCCCGAGCGCGACGAGCACGTCCATGTTGGCGCTGCCGGCCCGCAGCGCGCTCCAGGCATTCTGGTAGAAAGGCAGGCCGACGCCGAACTGGATCGCCGTCGCCAGCCCGAGCTGCACCCAGCCGCTGCGGATGAAATCCGGCAGCGGGAGGAAGGAAAGGGCCGCGTAATGCCCGGCCATCGCCCACAGCAGCGGCAGCGTCAGCAGCGCCGAGACGAGCAGCCGCAAGCGCAGCGTCCGCATCGCGGCGTACTCGGCGCTCCGGTCGCCCGGATCCGAGACGCCGAAGCCGAGCCGGCGGATCCGCTCCTTGATCGCCTCCGCCTCGAGCTCGTCCGGAGCATAGCGGATCCAGGCCCGGCGGGAGGCATAGCTGACCGCAGCCTCCTGCACGCCGCCGAGCTTGCCGAGCGATTTCTCGATGCGGACCGCGCATGCCGAGCAGCTCATCCCCTGGATGCCCAGATCGAGAGCCGTTCCCTTGTTTCCTTCCATCTCCAGCCTCTCCCTTCGCCGCACGGCCTGGCCTCAGACTCTCGCAGCCTTCCCTAGATTCATAGAATCGCTTACCCTACTCTATGGCGCCATCGGGCCGAATTATGCGGATGCAGCGCAAAAGTTGCCCGCGGCCTCTCCCGAAGGAGCAACATTTCGTCCTTCCTGCCGATATAGGGGAGAAGGCGCAGCCAAGCGCCACTAGGACAACAAGAAGGAGCTTTCCTCTACATGACCGACCGAATGACGACCCAGCTGCTGCAGCTCCCCTCCAGCGCCAAGCAGCGGACAGCCGCAGCCGTCTCTGCCGCGCTGCTCGCCGCCATCTCCATCGCCGCGCTGCCCTTCGGGCAGCATCCGATCGGCACGATCCAGCCTTTCCTGCCGGCGTTCATCGCCTGGTTCATCTTCGCCGACCTGCTGACGGCGCATCTGCTGTTCAGCCAGTACCGCGCCGCCGGCAGCCGGGCGACGCTCGTCCTCGCCGCGACGTATCTGTACAGCGGCCTCATCATCGTGCCGCATATCCTGACGTTTCCCGGCGTCTTCAGCGAGAATGGCCTGTTCGGAGCCGGGCCGCAAACTTCCGTCTGGCTCTGGACGCTCTGGCATGCCGGATTCCCGATCGGCCTCATCGCCTATCTGGCCGTCGCCCGCTTCGAGCGCGGCCGCCCGCCAGGCAGGGGCAGCATGCCCCTCGCCCTGCTGGCAGGAGCGGCATCGATCGCGCTCGTGACGGCGCTGACGCTCGTCGCGCTGCTCGCCCATGACCATCTGCCGATCCTGCTCGACGAGAGCAGGTTCACGCCGCTGCTCAGCCAAGGGATCGGACCGGTCATCTGGCTGTTCAGCGCCATCGCGCTCGTCCTGCTCTGGACGCTGCAGCGCGGCCGCACCGTGCTGAACCTGTGGCTGACCGTCGCGATGCTCGCCTTCATGCTCGACATCACGCTCACGGTATTCGCCGGCGCCCGCTACTCGCTCGGCTGGTATCTCGCGCGGGTCAACTCGCTCGTCTCCGCCTTCGCCATCATCTGCGCGATCATCTATGAGGTGAACCGGCTCTACGTCCGGCTTGCCCGGCATCAGGAGGATCTGCTGCAGACGCAGGAGGAGCTGCATGCGCTCAACGACGAGCTGAGCCGGCTGTCGCAGCTCGACGGCCTGACCGGCATCGCCAACCGCCGCCGCTTCGACGAGCTGCTCGCCCGCCACCTGACCGAGTCGCGCCGCACCGGCGCCCCGTTCAGCCTGCTGCTGCTGGACATCGACTTTTTCAAGGCGTACAACGACCATTACGGCCATCAGCAAGGGGACCGCATCCTCAAGCAGACCGCGCGGCTCATCGAGGATCGGATCGCCCCGGGCCCGGCTTCCGCGGCCCGTTACGGCGGCGAGGAATTCGCCGTGCTGCTGCCCGGCTCCGGCAGCCATGACGCGGTGCAGGCCGCCGAAGCGATCCGGCGGGCCATCGAGGAGGCCGCGATGCTCCATGAGCAGTCGCGAGTCGCCCCCAGCGTGACGCTCAGCATCGGCGTCGCGTCGATCGAGACGGGCCAGCCTCGGGAAGAGACGCGGCCAGCCGCCGCCGCGTCCGCCGCCGGAGCCGCTGCCGCAGGCAAGTCCGGCGCCGCCCGGGACTCGGCTGCGGGAGCGGCATCGCCGGATTCCGGCGAAGGCTCCGGGGCGACGGCCGAGGCCGCCGAGCTGATCGGGCGCGCCGACCGGGCGCTTTACCGCTCCAAGGATGCCGGACGCAACCGGGTCACGCTGGACGAAGGCACGGGAAGTTCCTCCTTCGCTTGAAGCCATGGAAGCCGCCGCGCAGCGCGGCATAAAAACGTAAAGGGACGCAGGCGGAAAATTCCGCCTGCGTCCCTTTTTCAATTCAACGATCCCCATCCTAGCGCCCGGTCACGATCTCCCCCGGCCAGGACAGCATGCCGCCCTCGACGTTGACCGCGTCGTAGCCGATCGCGTTCAGATAGTCGCAGGCGCGTCCGCTGCGCGCGCCGCTGCGGCAGATGAGCCAGATCGTGCCGTCCTCGGGACGGAGCTCGTCCATGCTCTCCTGCAGGCGCGAAAGCGCGACATGGCGCGCCTCGGCGATATGCCCGTCCTCCCATTCCTCGTCCTCGCGCACGTCCACGAGATTGATCGCTTCGCCTTGCTCGAGCCGCTTCAGCAGCTCCTCTGTCGTCTGCACCTTGCTCACTGCTCCGATTCCCCTTCCAGCTTCTCCCTGATTTTAGCTCCATACTCCGCATGCGCGGCCAAGTGGTCCCAGCCGCGGGAGCCGGACAGCGCCTGCAGCCGCATCCGCTTGAGCGACAGCTGCTGGCCGAGGCTGCGGCGCTCCTCCTCGTCGCGGCATAGCGCCAGCAAGCCGTTCAGGCTGGCGATGTCGCGCGAGAGCTGCACCTCCTCGGGCACCATGCCCGCATTTTTGAGCATGCGGTAGCCGGCTCGCAGCTCCTCAGGCACATGCGCCAGATCGTCGAGCTCGAGCGGCCTGCCTTTGCCTGCCAGCCCTTCGAATTCCCCTCTCTCCATCGCCTCGCGAATCTTCTCTTCGGCGATCCGGTAGAGGAAGTCCATCAGAGGCGGACCGCCGTGCCGCTGCAGGTGACCATCAGCATGCCGTCGCGCACGACCTCGTAGTCGAGATCGACGCCGACGATCGCGTTGGCGCCGAGGCTCGACGCCTGCTGGCGCATCTCCTCGATGGCGATGTCGCGCGCCTGCTTCAGCTTGCCCTCGTAAGCGCCGGAGCGGCCGCCTACCACATCCGTGATCGAAGCGAGGAAGTCCCTCACCACGTTCGCTCCCATGATCGCCTCTCCGTTCACGATGCCCACATACTCGCGGATCGGCCGGCCCTCTACGGACGGCGTCGTCGTAATCAGCATATCGCTTCCTCCTCATTGGATATCGGCTACCCGGCGCTCCTCACGGAGCGCTCTCCGTCCATTCTACCTCCAGCAGCCGGCCCTCTTCAACCCGCACGCGGCAGACGACCGCCGCCGGCACGCCGGACTTCGGCTCGAGCACGAGCTTGAAGCGATGCTCCACCGAGCCGCTTTGGCCTGGAAAGGCTCCTTCGTAGCGGTAGTCCCGGATGCCGGCTCCATACTTCTTCATCGTCTGCTCGACCGCGAGCCTGCCCCATCTCGCGTAGGCAGGAGCCGCATGCGAAGGCGCCGCTGCGACAAGCGCCGGGACCGCTCCCCCTGCCGGCCCCTCCGCTGACGCCCCCGCCGCGCAGGCGCTGCCCGCAACGGCGGCCAGCAGCCCCGTTCCGACCGCCAGTCCTGTCAGGATCGCTTTCATGCGCCCGCCTCCTTTCGTTTTCCCTAGCTTTTCCCGTGAAAAGAAAAAGCATCCTGCCCGATGAGGGCAGGATGCTCGCTGTCGCGGCGGATCCGCGCATCCTGCCCAAGAGGGCGGGATGCGGGAGCCGTCATTCCGCAGCCGGAGAGGCGGCGACGCCATTGCGCTGCCGCTTGGCGCGGCGGCGGTTCAGGAACTCGTACACGACCGGCACGATGATGAGCGTCAGCAGCGTCGAGCTGATGAGGCCGCCGATGACGGTCACGCCGAGTCCTTTGGAGATGAGCGCTCCCGACTCGAAGCCGAACGCCAGCGGCAGCAGCGCGCCGACCGTGGCGAGCGCGGTCATCAGGATCGGACGCAGGCGCGTGCCTGCCGCCTCGAGCAGCGCCTCGCGCACGCTCAGCCCGTCACGCTCCATGTGGATGACGCGGTCGATGAGCACGATCGCGTTCGTGACGACGATGCCGATCAGCATGAGCATGCCGATGAGCGCGGTGACGCTGACCGTCTCGCCGGCGATCAGCAGGCCGACCAGCGCGCCGATGACGGTGAACGGCAGCGAGAACAGGATCGTCAGCGGCGTCAGCGCGCCGCCGAACGTGATGACAAGCACGAGGTAGACGACCGCGACCGCGACGAGGATCGCCAGGCCGAGCTGGCGGAACGATTCGTTGATGTCCTCGGTCACGCCGCCCATCTCGACGTCGACGCTCGCCGGCAGCTGCAGGCCGTCGATGACCGCCTGCACGTCGCGCGACGCCTTGCTGATGTCGCTCGACGTCACGTCGGCCGTCACGTCGGCGTAGACGCGGTCGCCTTTGCGGGTGATCGTGTTCGGCGACGTGCCTTCCTCGATCGTCGCGACGTCGGACAGCTTGACCGTCGCGCCGAGCGGCGTGACGATCGGCGTGTTCTCCAGCGCGGCCTTGTCCGCGTACGTCCGCTCCTCGGTCTTGAGGTAGACGTTCAGATTGCTGCCGTCTTTCTCGATCGTCGTCACGAGCGGACGCTCGCGGACCGGGCTGAGCGCCATCGCCAGCTGGCCGGCGCTGAGCGCGTTCTCGCTGAGCTTTTTCTTATCGGCGACGATGCGGTACTGCTCATATGTCTCCGACAGGCTCGTATCGAGGTTGGTCAGATGCTCGATGCCGTCCAGCTTCTGCTTGAGGTCGGATACGACCGGCTCCAGCGCCGCCATGTCCGGCCCGAAGGCGGTGACGGTCAGGCTGCTGCCGCCGAGGCCGCCGCCAGTGAAGTCCTGCTGCTTCCATTCGCCCTTGCTGCCGCTTTCCTGCAGCAGCTCGACGACGCGCTCCTTCTCGGCGTCGAACTCCTTGTAGTCGGAGCTGTACCGGAGGTTGAACAGCGCCTGCTTGGAAGCGCCCGGATTCAGCGGGTTGCCGCCGCCGATGGAGTATTGCACGATCTCCACGCCTTCGCGCTCCAGCAGCTTTTTCTCCGCGTCCAGCGCGTATTTCTCCACGTCCTCCAGCTTCTCGCCCGGCGCCGGGTTGTACGTGACGATCATGGAGTTGTCGCCCGTATTCGGGATGAAGCTGACGCCGATGAGCGGGAACAGGAACAGGCTACCGACGAGCAGCAGCGTCGCCGCTCCGAAGCTGATGCCCTTGTGGTCGAGCGTCCAGTTGAGCAGGCGCTTGTAGCTGTTCGCCAAGCGGCTCGGCTTGTCCTCGTGCTTCGTGCCCTTGAGTCCCTTGCGGAACATCATGTGGGCGAGCATCGGCACGATCGTGATCGCGACGAGCAGCGAGGCGAGCAGCGCGAAGACGATCGTCAGCGCGAACGGCAGGAAGATCTCGCCGATCGGGCCTGTGACGAGGCCGAGCGGCAGGAACACCGCGATCGTCACGATGGTCGAGGCGAGGATCGGCACGAACATCTCGCGCGTCGACTCGAGGATGAGCGATTTGCCCGTCAGCTTCTCGCCGGACATCGCCATGCGCCGGTAGATGTTCTCGATGACGACGATCGAGTCGTCGACGACCCGCCCGATCGCGACGGTCATCGCGCCGAGCGTCATGATGTTGAGCGTGATGTCCATCTCCTGCAGGACGAGCACCGCGATCAGCAGCGACAGCGGGATCGAGACGACCGCGATGATCGTCGAGCGCAGGTCGCGCAGGAAGATGAGGATGATGAGCACCGCGAACGCCGCGCCGAGCACCGCCTTGGACAGCATCGTCTCGACGGACTCCTTGATCGGCTTGCCCTGGTCGAGCGTCACCGTGGAGCTGAGCCCCTCATGGCTGCCGGCCAGCTCGGCCATGCGCTCCGATACGGCGTCGGAGACGTCGACCGTGTTGGCGTCGGCCGCCTTGACGATCGAGACGCCGATCGCGTCCTTGCCGTTCGTGCGGGAAATGGATTCCGCCTTGTCGAGCACGGTCACGTCGGCGACCTGGCTCAGCTTGACGGTCGGCAGCTTGACGCCGCCTGCCGCCGCTCCGCCAGCGGCTCCGGCTGCGCCGCCTTGGCCTGCGCCAGCCTCTGCGCCGGCACCGCCTGGCGCTGCGCCGCCTTGGCCCGCGCCGGCACCCGCGCCGGCAGCTCCGGCTCCGCCTGCGGCGGACGGCAGCAGCGGGATCTCGACGTTCAGCAGATCCTGCTCGGTCAGCACGCGGCCGTCGACGACGACCGATTTCTCGGCGTCGCCGAACGGGAAGATGCCGAGCGGCACGCTGACGGCGGCCGCCTTGATCGCATTTTGCACCGATTCCGGGGTCAGGCCGTACTTGGCCAGCTCCTCGGCCTTATAGCTGAGCTCCGCCTCGGTCACGTTCTGGCCGGAAATCTGCACGGACGCGACGCCCTCCACGGACTTCAGCTCCGGCAGGATCTCGTCCTCGACCGTCTTGGTCAGCGCGACCAGATCCTGCGAGTCGCTGGAGATGCTGAGCGACAGCACCGGGAAGGCGTTCAGGCTGATCCGCGACACGCCCGGATCCTGGATGCCCTCCTTGAAGTCGAGCCCGTCCAGCGCCTTGCGCACCTCGTCCTGGGCTTTGTCCATATCCTTGCTGTAGTCGTACTCGATGATGATCGACGAGGCGTTTTCCATCGAGGTGGACATGACGTCCTTGACGCCGTCCAGATTGCGGGTCGCCTGCTCGATCGGCAAGGTGACCTCGTTCATGATCTCCTCGGGCGAAGCCCCCGGATAGACGGTCGTCACGCTGACGATCGGCACCGTAATGTCCGGCAGCGTCTCCATCTTCATGTTCGTGCCGGCGTAGACGCCTCCGAACAGGACGATGATCGTCATGATCCATAGCGCGAACTTGTTGTTCAAGGAAAAATTGATGATGCTCTTCAAGCCGACATCCACTCCTTTTCTCTATCAAGCGAAAAATATCGTTGCTCTATGGTCAACGCGGCCGCAGCCGCGATGCTCCCCCTACCCGCGCAGCCGATAGCCGACTCCCCAGACGGTCTCGACATACTTCGGCTCGGACGGCGACTCCTCCAGCTTCTCGCGCAGGCGGCGGATGTGCACCGTCACCGTCGCGATGTCGCCGAGCGAGTCGTAGCCCCAGATGCGCTCGAACAGCTCCTCTTTGCTGTATACCTTGCCCGGATGGGAGGCGAGCAGCTGAATCAGCTCGAACTCCTTGTTCGTGAGGCCCTTCTCCTCGCCGTTGACGAATACGCGATGCGACGCCTTGTCGATGAGCAGCCCGCGCACGCGGATCTGCTCCTGGACGGTGCCGGACTGTCCGGTCAGACGGTCGTAGCGGCTCAAGTGCGCCTTCACGCGCGCGACCATCTCCCCCGGACTGAACGGCTTGGTCATGTAGTCGTCCGCGCCGAGCCCGAGGCCCCGGATCTTGTCGATATCCTCCTTGCGGGCGGTGATCATCAGGATCGGGACCTCCTTGTCCTGACGGATCCGCCGGCAGATCTCGAAGCCGTCGAGCATCGGCAGCATGACATCCAGCACGATGAGGTCGAACCGCTCGTTGAGCGCCCGCTCCAGCCCGCTGTCGCCCCGATGCTCGATGCTGACGGCGAACCCGTAGCTTTCGAGATAATCGCGCTGAAGCTCCGCGATGGAGCTCTCGTCTTCGATGATGAGGATCTTCTTCACGGCTGAGCCTCCTTTTCCCGGTCCGCGGCGAGCGGCAGCTCGATGACGAACGCCGCTCCGCCATGCGGACGATTGGCCGCCTCGATCTTGCCGCCGTGCTCCTCCACAATCTGGCGGACGATCGCGAGGCCGAGGCCGCTGCCGCCGGTTTCCGAGCTGCGGGACAGCTCGGCCCGATAGAAGCGGTCGAACAGATGCGGCAGCGCGGCAGCCTCGATGCCCGGCCCGTTGTCCTCGACCGTCAGGCGGGCGAAGCTGCCGCGCGCCTCCAGCGTCGCCGATACGGCAGGCGGATCGCTCCGATCCGGCCCTCGCATCGACATGTACTTCGCGCTGTTGTCGAGCATGTTGCCGAGCGCTCGGCTGAGCTTTTCCGCATCCGCCCGCACAGGCAGCGGCGACTCGCCGGCCTTCACGGCCAGCGCGATGCCCCGCTTCTCCATCTCGAAGTGCTGGTCCTCCATATAGTGGACTACGAATGCCCGCAGGTCCATCCGCGCGAAGTGGAACTCTTCCTTGTGCAGGTCGAGCTTGGAATAGAGGAACAGCTCGTCGATCAGCCGGTCCATCCCGTCCGCCTTGGCGTAGACGGTGCGGATGTACTTCTCCTGCTTCTCCGGGGTGTTGGCGACGCCGTCCATGATGCCCTCGATGTAGCCTTTGATCGCGGTGATCGGCGTCTTGAGGTCATGCGAGATGTGCGACAGCAGCATCTTGCGGTTCTCCTCGTACTGCTGCATCTGCTGGATCGTATCCTTGAGGCGCTGCCGCATCTCCTCGAACGCCGTCCCGACCTCGCCGAGCTCGTTGCGCGAGCGGGGCAGCGGCACCGGCTCGAGGTTGCCCTCCTTGAGCGACAGCGCGGCGTCCCGCAGCGTCGACAGCGGCCGCACGATGCTGCGAGAGACGACGACCGTCATGAACACGCTGACGAGCCCGACGAGCAGCAGCAGGCCGAGGCCGCTCACCGGCCGCCAGATGACCGGGATGTCGTCCTTGCGGAAAATGAGCGCCGCCTCGGAGGCGGTTCCGTCGCCGAAGCGGAAATCGGTTGTGAACACGCTGAACGAGAAGCCGCCGACCGTCATGTCGACGGAATGGCCCTTGCGGTCCGAAAACCAGGCTTGCGGATCCTTGCTCGCCTCCGCCAGTCCCGAGACGTACAGTCCGCGGCCCGGAATCGTCAGCACGAAGCCGCTGCCGACCGTCTCGAGCCGCTCGTCGATGTCGGCGACGTAGGACGCGTCGAGCAGCTTGTCCGCATCGTGGTTCAGCACGTACCACATCTCGCCGAGCTGCACCGACTGGCGGTACGTCTTGTCGCGGTTCTTCTCGAAGAAGTCGCGCATGTCCTCGTAGCCGAGCAGATAGATGACGAACATCATCAAAATGCCGAGCAGCACGACCGGAATGGCCGCCATCGCGATGTAGGACAGCAGCAGCCTGATGCGGATCGACAACGGATCACCCCCTGAAGCTTTCGGTCCTGCTGCGCCATATCCAGTGTAACCGACAGATCTAAACGATTGCGGACGCAATTCTTACAAAAGTATAAACCATTTCCATCCGTTTCATCATGGATGCCGGAGGAACAGGCTTGGACGGCTGCGGAGCCAAAAACATCCCTGACCTGACCGCGCGGTCCCGATCCAACTGCCGATAACGATTGGCGCTAGGGAGCCCCTCAGACGCGAAAAGGCTCCCTCACGGGTGAATTTGGCGCTAGGGAGCCCCGCGCCCGGCCGCCGAGGGACGCCCCGAAGAAGTCCCTTTTCGCTAAAAAAGGACCCTCGGAGGGTCCTTCAAACGGCGGGGCCGGACCGGCTCTCCGAGCGTCTACGGGCACCGCCCGCGCCGGCGGCGGCAGCGCGCCCGGACGGCACCGCGGAAAGCGCGACGAAGGCGATCGAGAGCAGCCACACGTAGCCGATCCAGAGCGGCAGGTCGGATGCGGCCATCGGCCCGCCGATGTCCCGCGCCATCGCCGCCGCCTTGTAGCCCGCCGCGAGCAGCGGCACGAGCGCGGCACCGGCCAGCTTGCGCAGGATGCGGCCCGGACGGAGCAGCAGCCCGGCGGCGAACAGTCCGAACAGCAGCGAGCTGCAGGCGGCGACCAGCCAGAGCACGGGATTGTCCGGCGACGGGGCGAGCAGCAGCTTGGGCGCGAACAGCAGCAAGCCGCACGTTCCGGCGAGCGTCCAGCCGCCGAGCTTGGCGAGCGGCCGGACAGCCGGACGCGCCGGGCGCGCCGAGCGGGAGGCGCGTCGCCAGCGCGCGTAGTCCGCCGCGAGCCAGCACGCTCCGGCGAGCAGGCCGAGCAGCGAGAACAGGTACTGGAGCCAGCGATACAGCGGCAGCCCGGCATGACGCGCGTGCATCAGGTCGGACTGCCACAGCACGAACCAGCCATGCGTATGCGTCATCCCGTCGACGAGCAGATGGCTGAGGAAGCCGATATAAAGCGACAGCAGGAACCAGCCGGCCGCGCGCGGCGTCAGCAGCGGATCGCGCCGTTCGGCGAGCCGGTCGGCCGCGTAGCGGTCGAGCCGCAGCGCGGCCGGCAGCAGCCTCGGCAGCAGCGGCGCGAGCACGAAGCGCCAGGCGGCAGCGGCGGCGATGCTGAGCGGCACGCCGAGCAGCAGGAAGCCTTGCCACGAGTGGCCGATCGAGCGGAACGGCTCCATGGCGACGAAATACTCCATGTCCGGCGTCATGCTGCCGAGCAGCAGGCCGGACAGGCTGAGGCTCGGCGCGAGCCGGCGCAGCGGCACGGCGAACAGCGGATGCGAGAATGTGAACGGCATGGCGGCCTCCTTTCCCCCTGGATCGAGCGCCGCCCTCCTCGCTGTCTCGGGATGCCGGCGGCCTCTTTTCTGCTACGACGAGCGGCGGCTGGAAAAAGCTTCTTCCGAATGGGAGACCGGCGGGAGGCCGGCGCGTCGCGCCGCTTCGCCGGATGCGCTCCGGGCAAGCGGCAGACAGCCTGCTGCCGGATGAAAAAGCGGCGGCCGGAGCTTGGGCGTCGATGCCCGGACTCCGGCCGCTTTCATCACGGATTCAGCCGGCGCTCTCCGGCTCGCCTCGTCCACGGCGCAGCATGCCTCCGGCGAACAGCAGCGTGCCGATCCAGCCGCAAGCCGAGGCGAAGAGCAGCATCCAGCTCAGCGTCAGATGGCCGGAAAGGCCGGTGCTGAGCAGCGGCCCGACCGTGCCTCGGATGCCGAACAGCATGAGGTGGATCGAGAAGACGGCTCCTCGCGCCCAGGCGCGAGGCGGAAAATGAACGCCAGGATGCCGATGTCCCAAATCGCCTCGCCCATGCCCTGGATGAAGTTGCCGAGCATGACCGCCTCGTAGGTGCCCCAAAGGCCGTACAGCATCGGCACGACCGCATAGGCGCCGATGCCGGCGAGCAGCGTATAGCGGATGTCGAAGCGGTCCAGCATGCGCCCCGCCACCAGATACGTAAGCAGCAGCGCCGTGAAGTAGGCGACGCGCGTCAGGCCGATCTCGGTGTTGGACAGGCCGAGGTAGGACACCTGGAAAATCTGGTAGAGCGGATACGCGAGCATGTTGCCGAAGCCGGCGAACATCGTCGCTCCGAGAAACGCGGCAAGCGGACGGTTGCTTTTGACGAGCTCCCACTGGGAGCGGGGGCTGAAGCGCGGCGGCGCCGTCCGCCGCGGCGGCTCCTTGCGCAGCTTCATCTTCTGGAACAGCAGGATCGAGGCGACGCCCATGAGCGATGCCGCCGCGAGCGGGCCCGACGGGCCGGATGCCTCCGCCCAGACGCCGACCAGATAGGACATCGGAATCATGAGCACGCCGGAGGCCATCCGCACGTAGCCCATCAGGCGTCCGCGCAGGTCGGGCGGATAGACCTTGGGCAGGAAGGCCGCGTAGGCCGGCGCCTGGATACCCATCAGCAGCTGGAAGGCGAACGCCGTCGCCACGTACACCTGCGGATCCGGAAACAGGGCCGGGAGCAGGATGAGCAGCCGTCCGACCAGATTGGGCAGGACGACATAGGGCTTCGGCTTGCCGCTGCGCTCGATCAGCGCCGCCCACAGCGGGGAGAAGATGAGTCCGACAGCCGGCGCGGCGGCGAGCAGGCCCGCCTCCGCGTTGCTCGCCCCTTGCTTGAGCGCGAAGGTGATGAAAAACTGGTTCATGACGACGTTGAACAAGCTGAACAGGCAGGTCGCCGCAAGGTCGATCCTCGCGTTGAGCCAGACTCGCGGGCTCATGACCATGCCGAATTTCAGCAGACGGGCCCTTCCTGGCCGTCCTTCTGCTTGCACTTGATGCACCTTCGCTTCTTCGGTTGATCTCGCCGGACTGGCTCACGTCGCCTCGCCCGGCCGCATCCACATTATCTTCCAACGGAACCGGCGTGTACATCTTTTTTTGCTGCGCCGCCGTGATTTGGCGACGTTGGCCGCGTTCCGCCGCTAGCGCAGCGCCAGCAGCAGCAACCAGGCCGCCGAGGCGGCGAGCAGCAGCCCTGCGTCCAGGCGCTTGAGCCGCAGCCGGAACGCCGACGTCTTGACTGCGGCGCCATGCCCGAAGCCTCGCGCCTCGAGCGCGTCGGCCACCGCGTCGCCGAGCCGGATGAGCGACAGCAGAAATGGCAGCACGATGCGGGAAAGCATCGCCGCCGGGACCTTGCCTGGACGAGCGGCGAGCTTGCCTCGGGCGGCGGCGATGCGGCTGTAGCGGCGCCACTCGCCGGCGAGCAGCGGCAGGAAGCGGAACAGCAGCGAGATGGACAGCGTCAGCCTCGATACCGGCACGCCGAACCGGACGAGCGGCCGCAGCAGCTGGTCCGCCGCCCGCTGCAGCCGGAAAGGCGGCAGCAGCGAGAGCAGCGGCAGGCCGAGCAGCAGGACGGCGAACAGACGAGACAGCTTGAACAGCGTCTGCGCCGCGGCCGCGGCCTCGAAGGCTGGCGGCGACAGCTGGATGCCCGCGACGGCCGCCAGCGTCAGCGCAAAGACGGCATAACCGCGCGCCAGCGGCAAATAAAGGCCGATGCGCTCGCGCTGGAGGATCGCCAGCAGCGCCGCCCCAGCCAGCGCGAGCAGCAGGCCGGGCCAGCGGTCTTGCGCCATGATGCCGGCGCCGACCAGCAGATACGACGCGATCAGCGCGCGAGGATCGGGCAGGCCGCTGTCCGGCAGGAGCGTCTCCGCGGAGGCGGCGACAGGCGCAGGCCCGGACCGGCGCGGCGCGGACGGTTGTCCGGCCGGGACGCCGTCCGTCGTCCTCGCGGCGGCGATGCCGGGCGCGGCGGCAAGCTCCGTCCGGACCGGGCCGTCCGCCGCCAGCCGCTCCGCCAGCTCCTCCGGCTCGAGCCAGAGCCTGCCGTCCGCCGCCGCGCCGAAGCGCTCCGCCGCAAGCAGCGGCGGCGGAGCGGCGCGGTCCCCGCGCTCCGCCAGCCGGCGAGCATATTCCGGCGCGGGCAGCAGCTCCTTGAGCCTGCCGTCTTCCATGACGGCGACGCTGTCGGCTATCGGCAGCAGCGCGGCGAGGCTATGCGCCGACACGATCGCCGAGCCTCCGCTCGCCCGGTGCCGCTGCAGCAGCTCCGTCAGCCGTTCGAGTCCTTCGGCGTCAAGTCCGGCCGCCGGCTCGTCGAGCAGCAGCCATTCCGGCCCGCCGACGAGCGCGCAGGCTAGAGCGAGACGGCGCTGCTGCCCGCCGCTCAGCGTCAGCGGATCCTGCTCCAGCAGACGTTCCGGCAAGCCGGCCCGCCGCAGCGAGTCCGCGATGGCGGCGGCGCGCCGTGACGGCGGCAGACGGAACGGCCGCGCGGAGTAGTCCAGCTCCTCGCGAACCGTCCGCGCGAACCATTGCGTCTCCGACTGCTGCAGCGTCGCTCCGAGCTGGAGCAGCGCCGCCCGGTTCGGCCTCTTGCCGAGCCAGAGCGGCTCGGAACCGTACCGGATCGACCCTGACGAAGGCTCGCGCAAGCCGGCCAGCGACTCCAGCAGCGTCGACTTGCCGGAGCCGTTGCTGCCGGCGAGCAGCAGGATGCGTCCCGGCGGCAGCCGCAGCTCCGTCGGCTCCCCTTTTCCGGGAGCGGCCGCGTCGGGACGGAACCCCTCCACAATCAGCTCTTCTGCGGCGAAGCGCAAAGGGTCAGCTCCTTCCCGCTCTGCGCCGTCCGCCTCATGCCGCTGCATCCCGGCGGATGCGGGCAGCGCCTCCGCTGCGGCATTCCCCCGACTGCCGGCCGCCGCTTCCGCGCGGCTATCCGCGGACGCCTCGAACGCCGGCGCCAGCTCCTCCAGCCGCAGCGGCAGCCGGTCGAGGCGCACGCCCCGCTCCTGCAGCGCCCATGCCGCGCGCACGGGATAAGGAGCGGCCAATCCGACTCGTTCGCAGGCCGAAGCCTCTCCGCCCGTCCGTTTGAAAAACGCCTCGGCAGACCCGGAATATTCGATGCTGCCATCCGCCATCGCCAGCACCCGATCCTCGCTCTCCAGCTCCTCCAGCCGCTGGGTGCACCAGACGACCGTCGCCCCGGCCCGATGGAGCTGCCGCACCTGACGAAGGACGAGCCGCGCCGATTCCGCGTCCAGCATCGACGTCGCCTCGTCGAACAGCAGCGCCGGCGAGCCGGCCGCGACCGCGCCGGCGATCGCGACGAGCTGCTTCTGGCCGCCGGATAGCTTCTCTGCGGGCGTATCCGCCAGCGCCGTCAGGCCGAAGCGCTCCAGCGCCTCCTCGGCCGCGTCGAGAATCCGGCTCCCCTCCATGCCGGCGTATTCGAGCGTGAGGATGAGATCCTCCCTCGCCGTCGAGCCGACAAGCGCCGCGTCGGGCTGCTGTAGCACGACGGCGAACGGACGAACGTCATAAGGAAAGGCAGCCGTCCGCTGATGCCGGATTCCGTCAGGCGGCGCCCCGAGGCCGGCCAGCTCGCGGAGCAGCGTGGATTTTCCCGATCCGTTGCTCCCGCATAGAGCAAGCCAGTCTCCCTGCCGCAGCTCCAGGCTGGCCGATCCGATAATCGTCCGCAGCTGTCCCCCGGCGGCCGCCTGCACGGCATGCCCGTTCCAACAGACGAGCCGTTCCCCTTTTTCGCTTGCGCTCCGCATCGAGCCGCACCTTCCTTCTGCCCCTATTTCGCCCGATCCGCAAAAAAACGTCTGAACCGGCTTCTCAAACCGGAACGGCTATGCTACAATCCGTTCTGTTAACCAAATCTACCAGATTCAAGTTAACCTATCAATCCGAATGTTATATCCTCAAAGGAGCGAATTTCCGAATGCCAACTGTATCTCCGCTTCGCCGCATCGTATTCATCGCCCTGTTCGCCGCGCTCTTCGTCGTCTTCAGCGCCGTCCAGATCCAAATCGGCATCTCCCCGGTTCCGTTCACGCTGCAGACGATGGCCGTCGCGATCGCCGGCTCGTTCCTCGGCGCCAGAGACAGCTTCCTCAGCATCGCGCTCGTGTACGGACTTGCCGCGACCGGCTTGCCGCTCATCCGTTTTCAAGGCGGGCTCTCGCTGTTTGTCGGACCGACGGCGGGCTTCCTGTGGGTGTTTCCGCTATGCGCGCTGCTGATCGGCCTGATCGTGCCGCGCCTGCTGGTCCGCCTCTCCGGCCGCAGCCCCGTGCTGACGTTCCTCGCCGTGTTCGCCGTCCTCGAGCTGCTCGGCTCCCTGCTCGCCTACGTTGTCGGCATCCCTTGGCTGATGCAGGCGACCGGCCTCTCGTTTGCCGAAGCGATGGCCGCCGGCTGCTACCCGTTCCTGCTGCCCGACCTACTCAAAAACGTCGTTGCCGCCGGAGCCGCCGTCGCGCTGAGCGCCTATCTGCCGTCGCTGCGGCTGCTCCGTGCAGCCGATCGTCCCGACCGCCCGACTGCAGCCGCTTAAGCGCCTGCTGCCGCAGCACAAAAAACAGCCGCGCAGACTGCGCGGCTGTTTTTGGCTTCCGCCGATGCTCTCAAAGGGACATGCGGTAGATGTTCCGAACGTCCTGCTCATCCAGCTTGCGGAAGTTGCCGATCTTGCGGCCCGGGGCCGCCTTGCCGGCCATCTCTTCAAGCCGGCTCTCGTCGATGCCGTAGTCGGCGAGCCGCGACGGCGCTCCGAGCGAGCTCCAGAACGCGCGCAGGCGGCGGATGCCTTCCTCCGCGATCTCGCGGTCGCTGCGTCCGTCCGTGTCCACGTCGAAGACGTTGACCGCGAACTGCTTGAAGCGACCGACGTTGTCGTCCAGCACGTACGTCATCCAGTTCGGGAACAGGATCGCCAGGCCGCCGCCATGCGGGATGTCGTAGACGGCGGACAGCGCATGCTCCATGTCATGGTTGGCCCAGTCGCCGAGCGTGCCCATCGCCAGCACGCCGTTCAGCGCCATCGTGCCGGCGTAGAGGATCGTGCCGCGATGCTCCAGGTTCGCGAGATCGTCGACCAGCTTCGGCGCGGTGTCGACGACGGCGCGCAGCACCGACTCGCAAAATCCGTCCTGCACCGGCGTCAGCGCGTCATGATGGAAGTATTGCTCGAACACATGGGACATCATGTCGACGATGCCGTACACCGTATGGTCCTTGGGCGCGGTCGCGGTGAACGCCGGGTCGAGGATCGAGAAGCGCGGAAACACATGCGGGCTGCCCCAGCCGTGCTTCTCCTGCGTCTCCTCGTTGGTGATGACCGAGCCGCTGTTCATCTCGCTGCCGGTCGCGGCCAGCGTCAGGATCGTGCCGAGCGGCAGCGCCTCCTGCACGGCTGCCTTGCGGCTGACGATGTCCCAGAAGCTGCCCTCGTAGCGCGCCGCCGCGGCGATCGCCTTGCCGCAGTCGAGCGTGCTGCCGCCGCCGACGGCAAGCACCCAGTCGACGCCGTGCTCGCGGCACAGCTCCGCTCCGCGGTGGACGGTGGACAGGCGCGGATTCGGCTCGACGCCGGCGAGCTCGACGACGCTGCAGCCGGCATCAGCCAGCACGCCAAGCACCTGGTCGTACAAGCCGCTGCGCTTGATGCTGCCGCCGCCGTAGACGAGCAGCACCTTGCGCCCGAGCTTGTCCGCTTCTTTGGTCAGCTGCTGCAGCTGGCCTTCGCCGAAGATGAGCTTCGTCGGGTTGTGGAATACGAATGGTCTCATGCGCTCCCGCCTCCTTTTATTCGTCGCAGCTTTCGGGATCTTCCGGACGGGCGCCGTCGAGCGTGATCTTCTCCGCCACCGTATCCTGAATGATTGAGACGACCATCTGCAGCAGGTAGTTGATGTCCGCCTGGCTCTGCTGGAACTGGCTGACGATCGGGATGCCGTCGAGCTCGTTCTGGAGGGCGTCCATCTCGCCCTCGATCTTCTGCACCATCGTCGGATTTTTGAACGTCTGCTCGAAGGCGACAAGCTCCTTCTGCTTCTTTTTCAGTCCGGCCATCAGGCTCTGCACCCGCTCGTTGCCCTTGATCTGATCCTCGGCCTTGCGGAACTGCTGCACCTCGTCGGAGGAGAAGATCAGTCCTGCGAGCTCGCGCGCCTTTTGCATGATGTCCTCGCGCACGAGAAGGTCCCGCGTATCGTACACTTCGACGGGGCAGTTCGGTCCGTGGTCATGCACTTGTCCCGGCTTGAGCGCCGATGTATGCTGTTCTGCCATTGTCTATCGCTCCTGTCTGCTGACGTGTATGTAGAGCCATGCGGCGCCTGGGCCGCTAGATCTGGTTGTCCAAGTCCACATTATACCACTCCGCGGACATAAAAACGACTGCCCGGTCCGGGCAGTCGCATCGGCCGGAGATGGCGCGCGGCTCCGGCTTCCCGCGTGGAAGGCGCCGCTTCCTCAGCCGACGATCTCGGCCGTGTCGCCGTTCTTGACGCCGGCCGCGTTGGCCTCGTCGGTATCGATGTGCATGTCCAGCGCGAAGCTGTCCGACACGCGGGCGATGACGTTCTCGAAGACGAGGCCGCGCTCGCCGCCGACGCGCACCTTCAGCAGCTGCTGGTCCGCGATGCCCCAGGCCGCCGCGTCATCCGTATGGAAATGGATATGGCGCGCAGCTACGATGACGCCTTCCTCGATCGTGACCTCTCCGGCCGGTCCGGTGATCGTGATGCCGGCCGAGCCGGCGATATTGCCGGATTCGCGCACCGGCGCGGGCACACCGATCGCGAACGCGTCCGTGCGGGAAATTTCGAGCTGGGTCGCCTTGCGCGCCGGGCCGAGGATGCGCACTTTCGGGAAAGCGCCTTTGGGCCCTTTGACGGCGACCGTCTCGTTGGCGGCGAACTGCCCCGGCTGCGACAGCGGCTTGAACTCGGTCAGCTCATAACCCGCTCCGAACAGCGCTTCGACATGGGCTTGCGATAAATGGATATGGCGCGCGGAGACGCCTACAGGTACCGTTTTGGTTTCAGTCATGGTCATGATGTTCTTCCTTTCTCCACTCGTCTTTCTCTCTCATGCTCCATTATAGACTTTCGGGACAGCCCGTGTCGAACGGCGCCGTCGTCGATTCTTGAACTCAAACGAACAAAAAGCAGCCCGCCTCGCACGGGTTGCTTTTTGTTGGATTAATGGAAAAACGATAAGAGCTTCCGCCTATTCTACACGAAGTCCGCAGCCAACTTCGCGAAGTCCTCGCGGGAAATCTTGATGTCCTGGTTCGCGAGTCCCTCTTGCTTGAACCCGGTGATGAGGTTCTCGTAAGAGCGGCGCTTCGTGTCCTGGTAGATCAGGCCGGTGACGAGGCCGTTCGTCTCCATGATCTTCGTCATCGCGGCCAGGCGGTTCGACGGATCGTAGCCTTCGCCGGCCTCGCCGTCGAGGTTGACGATGTTTTCCTTGAACCAGTCGTACGTGTTGACCTTGTTGAACGTGACGCAAGGGCTGAAGACGTTGATGAGCGAGAAGCCTTCATGCTTGATGCCGGCCTCGATCAGCGCGGTCAGCTGCTTGAGGTCGCTCGAGAACGACTGCGCCACGAACGTCGCGCCCGCCGACAAGGCGATCTCCAGCGGCGAGAGCACCGACTCGATCGAGCCCTCGGGCGTCGACTTCGTCTTGAAGCCTTCCGCGCTGCGCGGGGAAGTCTGTCCTTTGGTCAGGCCGTAGATCTGGTTGTCCATGACGATGTAGGTCAGGTTGACGTTGCGGCGGATCGCATGCACCGTATGGCCCATGCCAATCGCGAAGCCGTCGCCGTCGCCGCCGGAGGCGATGACGGTCAGCTCGCGGTTCGCCAGCTTGACGCCTTGGGCGATCGGCAGCGCGCGGCCATGGATGCCGTGCAGGCCGTAGGCGTTGATGTAGCCGGAGATCCGGCCCGAGCAGCCGATGCCCGAGATGACCGCGAGCTGCTCCGGCTCGAGGCCGACGTTCGCCGCGGCGCGCTGGATGGCGGCCTGGATGGAGAAGTCTCCGCAGCCCGGGCACCAGTTCGGCTTGACGTTGTTGCGGAATTCCTTAAATGTGGCCAACGTGGCTCATCTCCTTCGACGCTTGGTAAACCTCGGACGGCAGGAACGGATTGCCGTCGTATTTGAGCAGGCTGCGGATCTTGTCCGCATGTCCGCAATGCAGCTTGATCTGCGCCGCCAGCTGGGCGGTCGCGTTGTTCTCCAGGACGATGACGGTGCTTGCCGCCTCCAGATAAGGAGTCAGCTGCTCGGCCGGGAACGGATGGATCTGCCGGACCTGAATCTGGCCGGTCGCCGCTCCGTCCTGCTCAAGGCGGCTGCGGGCTTCCTCGATCGTGCCTCCGGTGGAGCCCATGCCGATGATCAGGATGTCCGGGCGCTCATGCGGCACGTCGACGCGGATCGCTTCTGGAATGAGCAGGCGGTCGAGCTTGCCGAGCCGCTTATCCATCATCCGCTTGCGGTTGAGCGCATTCTCGGACGGACGTCCGGTCTCGTCATGCTCGACGCCCGTCACATGATGCAGGCCGCCCTTGTCGCCCGGCAGCGAGCGCGGCGATACGCCATCCTCGGTCAGCTCGTAGCGCTTGAACAGCACATTCGGCTCGAGCTCGGGCAGCTCGCGCTGCAGCTTGCCGCGGCGAATCTCAATGCGGTCGTAGTCGAGCGGCTCGCAGCTCTGCTTGCCGAGCGACAGCTGCAGGTCGGTCATGATGATGACCGGCACCTGATACTCCTCGGCGATGTTGAACGCCTCGACCGTATCGTAGAAGCAGTCCTCGATGCTGGCCGGCGCGATGACGACCTTGGGAATCTCGCCGTGCGTGCCGTAGACCATCGCATTGAGATCGGACTGCTCCTGCTTGGTCGGCAAGCCGGTCGAAGGACCGCCGCGCTGCGTGTCGACGATGACGAGCGGCTGCTCGGTCATGCCGGCGAGGCCGATCGCCTCCATCATGAGGGACAGGCCGGGACCGGCAGATGCGGTCATCGTCCGCACGCCGGCGTAGTTCGCGCCGATCGCCATCGTGACGGCCGCGATCTCATCCTCGGTCTGCACGACCGTGCCGCCGAACTTCGGCAGCTTCTTGATCAGGTACTCCATGATCTCGGAGGCCGGCGTGATCGGATACGCGCTCATGAGGCGGCAGCCTGCGGCGACCGTGCCGAGGCCGATCGCCTCGTTGCCGATCATGAACAGCTTCTGCTTGCCGTCGGCAGGCTCCAGCGCGAATGCCTCCAGCGGTCCTCCCGCCTGCTCGAGAACGAACTCGGCGCCGCGCTTGACCGCCTCGACGTTTTTCTCGACGATGGCCGGGCCTTTGCGTCCGAACTCCTCCTCGACCGCCTGGTTGAACACCTCGAGCGGCAGGCCGAGCAGCGCCCAGGAAGCGCCGGAAGCGACCATGTTCTTCATGAGGGACGTGCCGAGCTCCTCGGCGATCGCCGTGATCGGCACCGCGAACAGGCGGGCGTCGATGCCTTCCGGCAGCTGCGGCTTGAACTTGGCGTCGGCGACGACGACTCCGCCGGGACGAAGCTCCGGCGCGTTCAGGTCGATGCTCTCCTGATCGAATGCGACAAGAATATCGAGATCGTCCGAGATCGCTCGGATCGGTTGCGTGCTGATGCGAATCTTGTTATTGGTATGGCCGCCCTTGATCCTCGAAGAGAAATGGCGGTATCCGTACAGATAGTACCCGAGACGGTTGAGGGCGGTGGAGAAGATCCGGTCCGTGCTTTCGACGCCTTCTCCCTGCTGGCCCCCGATCTTCCAAGACAGCTGACTAATCACGATAAGTCCAACTCCTCATCTGCTGTGAGAACTGCTTTCAATCCTCCTAAATTTTATGCCTCGCTATTGAAAATTGCAAGGAAATCTCCGAACTTGCCGCATTCAGCATTCCGATGAAAGCTATAAAGAAACCTGATAAAGCCCATAATCCCTTTATTCCGGGAGGTTTTGGCGCAAAAAGCGGATCGCGTTTCCTCCAAGCAGCTTCTCCGCGAACGCCGCGCCGTAGGCCCGCTCGACTTCCTGCCGCAGCTGGCCGGCCTCGCCGGCATGGCGCAGGCCGGCCGGATGCTGCTCGATGCCGTCGAAGTCCGAGCCCAGCATCAATTGGTCTTCCCCTCCGAGGGAGCAGATATGTTCGATATGCGGCAGCAGGTCGCTCGCTGCGGCCTGTCCGCGATCGGTGATGAAGTAGGGCACGTACGTCAAGCCGATCCGCCCGTCCATGGCGATCAGCGCGCGCAGCTGGTCGTCGGTCAGATTGCGCGGATGCGGGCAAATGCGGCGCGAGTTGGAGTGGGAAGCTATCAGCGGCCGCTCGGTCCGCTCGACCAGCTCCCAGAAGCCGGCATCGGTCAGATGAGAGACGTCGAGCAGCAGCCCGAGATCGCGCGCCGCATCGACCAGCTCCCGGCCTTTGGCGGTCAGCCCGCCTTGCCTCGGCTCCAGCACGCCGTCCGCCGCCCAGTTCGCGTAATTCCACGTCAAGCCGAGCACGCGCACGCCGAGCGCGAATGCCGTTCGCAGCAGCGCCCAGTCTCCCTGCAGCGCATCCGCCCCCTCCAGCGTCAGCAGGGCGGCGATTTTGCCCTCCTGCAGCGCCCGCTCCAGATCGCGCCTTACGCGCACCTTGGCATATCCGGGATGAGCGGCGATCTTCTGCTCGAACAGATCGGCCGAACGAAGCACCGCATCCATCGTTTTCGGCTTCGACTCGGTCAAATAGATCGCATAGGCCTGGAGCATATAGCCGCCCGCACGCTGCCGGTCGAGCGTCGCGTCGAGCGTCACCGGCCCGCGATTGTTCGCGGAATCGATCGGATCAAGGCGCGGATCCGCCAGCAGCTTGCTCAGCACGTCGCAATGGAAATCCGCGATCCGAGGCTCCTCGCCTGGATATCTGTCGTTCATCTGCCCCGCCTCCTGTCGTTCGCGGCCGCCCGATGCCGGCCTCTTCTCCTACGATATGCACTTCCGTCTCCGGAAAACGCAAAAAAACCTGCTTACTCCGTAAACAGGCCGTTGCATGTTTTTCTCTTCGGCTCAGCGCGGCTCTACGATCAGCTTGATCGCGGTGCGGTCCTCGCCGTCGATGACGATGTCGGTAAAGGCCGGGATGCAGATCAGGTCTACGCCGCTCGGAGCGACGAACCCCCTTGCGATCGCGACGGCTTTGACCGCTTGATTCAAGGCGCCGGCTCCGATTGCTTGCAGCTCGGCCGCACCACGCTCCCTGAGAACTCCTGCCAGCGCCCCTGCTACGGAATTTGGATTGGACTTAGCGGATACTTTTAAGACGTCCATGTCAAGTACCTCCTCAGGAATAGTGGCGTATCCCTATATCCCTAAACCTATTCGAGAGAGGACAAAAAATTCCTTCTTCCGCAACGGCATCCATGCTGCCAGGCGTTGTCAGGTCAAGCGGCAAGCTCTAGAACATCGCGAGCGACGTTTCCGTAAGGCGGATCTTCTCGAGCCGCTGCGCCCGTCCCGTCGCTTCGTCCAACAC
Organism: Paenibacillus sp. B01; assembly: GCF_009649995.1. NCBI lineage: Bacteria > Bacillati > Bacillota > Bacilli > Caryophanales > Paenibacillaceae > Paenibacillus > Paenibacillus sp. B01. The sequence continues at coordinate 3,264,366 of NZ_CP045802.1, forward strand.
CGCCAGCACCCCGTGCAGATGCCAGTCCCCTTCCGCTACGACAAAGCGCGACGGCAGGCCGGTCAGAAACCTGTGCAGCACGGCGTCGCGATCCATGCCGAGAATTCCGTCCATCGGACCGGTCATGCCGACATCGGTCAAGAACGCCGTTCCTTGCGGAAGGATCCGGTCATCGTTCGTCTGCACATGCGTGTGGGTGCCGAGCACGACCGAGGCCCGGCCGTCCAAATACCAGCCCATCGCGATTTTCTCCGATGTCGCTTCGGCGTGGAAGTCGACCAGCACGCAGCTCGTCTCGCGCTTCAGCCGCTCCAGATGCGCATCCGCCGTCTTGAACGGGCAGTCGTTCGGCGGCAGGAACGTGCGCCCTTGGACATTGAGGATGCCGAGCTTTTTGCTGCCGGCCTTGATGACCGTGGAGCCGATGCCTGGCGATTCGCTCGAAAAATTCGCCGGACGGACGAGCCGCGGCTCGTCGTCGATCCAGTCGAACAGATCCTTGTTGTCCCACGTATGGTTGCCCATCGTGATGCCGTTCACGCCCCAGTCGAAAAACTCCTTGGCGATCGCGGCGGTGATGCCGCGGCCGGCGGCGGCGTTCTCGCCGTTGACGATGATGATATCCGGATTATGCTTCGCCCTGAGCGCCGGCAGCGCCTTGCGCAGCGCGGCACGGCCGACGTTGCCGACGATGTCGCCGATAAAAAGAACTTTCATGGATGGCCTCCTATCATGACAAAATCCCGCTCCGGCAGGAGCGGGATGTCTGGTTCGCCTACTTGGCGTATTCGACCGCACGGGTTTCGCGGATGACCGTGACCTTGATATGGCCCGGATAATCCAGTTCTCCCTCGATCTTTTTGGTAATGTCGCGTGCCAGACGGAACGCTTCCGTATCGTCGATCTTCTCCGGCTGGACCATGACGCGAACTTCGCGTCCGGCCTGGATGGCGTACGATTTCTCGACGCCGTCGAACGATTCGGAGATCGCCTCGAGCTTCTCCAGACGCTTGATATACGTCTCGAGCGTCTCGCGGCGGGCTCCCGGACGGGCGGCCGACAGCGCGTCCGCGGCTCCGACGAGCATCGCGATGACCGAAGTCGCCTCGCAATCGCCGTGATGGGACGCGATGCTGTTGATGACGACCGGGTGCTCCTTGTACTTGCGGGCCAGCTCGACGCCGATCTCGACATGGGAGCCTTCGACCTCGTGGTCGAGCGCTTTGCCGATGTCATGCAGCAATCCGGCGCGCTTGGCCAAGGTGATGTCCTCGCCCAGCTCGGCCGCCATCAGGCCGGTCAGATAAGCGACCTCCATCGAATGCTTCAGCACGTTCTGGCCATAGCTCGTCCGATACTTCAGGCGGCCGAGAATCTTGATCAGATCCGGATGGATCGCATGCACGCCGACCTCGAAAGTCGCCTGCTCGCCATACTCGCGAATCCGCTCGTCCACCTCGCGGCGGGATTTCTCGACCATCTCCTCGATTCGGGCGGGATGGATCCTGCCGTCGGCGACGAGCTTCTCGAGCGCTGTACGGGCAATCTCCCGGCGTATCGGATCGAATCCGGACAAGATGACCGCTTCCGGCGTATCGTCGATGATCAGATCGATGCCGGTGAGCGTCTCAAGCGCGCGGATGTTGCGGCCCTCGCGGCCGATGATCCGGCCCTTCATCTCTTCGTTCGGCAGCGTCACGACGGATACCGTCGTCTCCGCGACATGATCGGCCGCGCAGCGCTGGATCGCCAGGGAAATGATGTCGCGGGCTTTTTTGTCCGCCTCTTCCTTCGCCTGCTGCTCCAGCTCCTTGATCATCTGCGCCGTCTCGTGGCGGACTTCCTGCTCCACGTTGTTGAAGATGATCGTCTTCGCGTCCTCCGTAGTCAAGCCGGAGATCCGCTCCAGCTCGCTCTGCTGCTGCCGGTAGATGGAATCAATCTGCTCTTGCGTTTCCTCGATTCGTTTCTCCTTGTTGGCTACCAATTCTTCTTTGCGTTCGAGTGCCTCAATTTTCTTATCCAAAGACTCCTCTTTTTGCAGCAAGCGCCTTTCAAGACGCTGATTCTCATTGCGTCTCTCCCGAATGTCCTTGTCCGCTTCCGAACGGAGTTTATGGATTTCGTCTTTCGCTTCCAGCACCGTTTCCTTTTTCAACGCATCCGCTTCCTTCTTCGCCTGTTCGACGATCTGGAGCGCGGCCTGCTCAGCGCTGGAAATCTTAGCCTCGGCAAACGACTTTCGGACGAAGTAACCAATCCCAAAGGTAATCGCGCCAACAACGAGAACGATCAAGATCCACCAAATGGGGTTCATCTTGTTCACCTCCTCGTTGCATTCACCAAGGCATCAGCCGGGAATGATATTCAATTGTTGCCATTCGGTTCCATACCGTGCTTTACGACTGTAGAAATGGAGACAAAAAACCTGAACCCATTTACGGAAGGAAAGGCATCCCATGCCAGATGGATGCTTTATTATTGTAGCTTTCCGCAAAATCAATTGTCAAGCCAGCCCCCGTCGGCGTCGTCCTCGCCCTCGGCCGAGTCCTGAATCTGCCGGACCGTCTCCCGCACGAGATCGCTCGGGAATCCGCGCCGCAGCAGGAATCCGGTCAGCTTCATCCGTTTGTCGCGCTCTTCTCCCTTTAGGCTCCGCCATTTCTTCTCTCCGGCCTTGAGCGCGGCGCGCCGTTCTTCCTCGTCGTCGAGAGCTTCGACCGCATGTCCCGCCGTCTCCTTTGGAATGCCGCGCTGCTCGAGCTCCATGCGGATGAGACGGCTGCCCTTCTGGCTGCTCCGCAGACGCTGGGAGGCGAACATGCGGGCATAGTCGCGGTCGTCGACGACCCGCTCCTGCTGCAGCCGCTCGATCGCATAGCGGATATCCTCTTCTTCGAATTCCTTGCGCTTGAGATAGGCGGACATCTCCTTCGACGTCCGCATCTTGAAGCCGGCGTAGAAGACGGCCGCCGCATACGCCCGGTAGCGAGCGTTCTCCTCCGCGATCCGCGCCATCAGCTTCGGCTCGATGAGCGTGTCTTTGAGCAGCCGGTACTTGACGAGAATGTCCTCATGCACCGACAGCTCCGGCTCCTCGCTGCCTTCGAGATAAATCCAGTAGAGAGACGGCTTCTTGTCGTCCTGCTCTACGCGCGTGATCCGTTTTTCCTGCTCCTCCATCTTCGCCGCTCCCTTCCTCGTCGATTCTAATGAAGAAAAAAGCACCCCCGACTCCATCAGGGATGCTTGGTCATGCCGCTACTTCGCAGAGCGGTAAACAATCAGACGTCGAGCTCCAGCTCCTCGAACTCGTCCGCCTCGTCCTTCGAAACTTCGGCGCCGGCGGCGCGCTCCGCAGCCGCATTGAGGTTATGCGCCTCGCGGATCTTGCCTTCGATCACGCTTGCGATCGGCTCGTTGTCCTTGAGGAACTGCTTGGCGTTCTCCCGTCCTTGGCCGAGGCGGTCGCCGTTGAAGCTGAACCAAGCGCCGCTCTTCTGCACGATGTCCATCTCCACGCCGATGTCGATGATGCTGCCGACGCGCGAGATGCCTTCGCCGTACATGATGTCCAGCTCGGCCTGGCGGAACGGAGGCGCCACCTTGTTCTTGACGACCTTGATGCGGGTCCGGTTGCCCACGACGTCGGTGCCTTGCTTGATGCTCTCGATGCGGCGCACGTCCAGCCGCACGCTGCTGTAGAACTTCAGGGCGCGTCCCCCCGGAGTCGTCTCCGGGTTGCCGAACATGACGCCGACCTTCTCGCGGAGCTGGTTGATGAAGATGGCGATCGTCTTGGACTTGCTGATCGCTCCGGACAGCTTGCGCAGCGCCTGCGACATGAGGCGCGCCTGGAGGCCGACGTGGGAGTCGCCCATCTCGCCCTCGATCTCGGCCTTCGGCACGAGCGCCGCGACGGAGTCGATGACGATGATGTCGACGGCGCCGCTGCGCACGAGCGCCTCGGCGATCTCCAGCGCCTGCTCGCCCGTATCCGGCTGGGACAGCAGCAGCTCGTCGATGTTGACGCCGAGCTTGCTGGCGTAGAGCGGATCCAGCGCATGCTCCGCGTCGATGAAGGCGGCTTGTCCGCCCGTGCGCTGCACTTCGGCGATCGCGTGCAGGGCGACGGTCGTCTTGCCGGACGACTCCGGTCCGTAGACTTCGATGATGCGGCCGCGAGGGAAGCCCCCGATGCCGAGCGCGATATCCAATGCGAGGGCGCCGCTGGAGACCGTTTCAACGGCCAGCTGGGCGGACTCGCCTAATTTCATGATGGAGCCTTTTCCGAATTGTTTCTCAATCTGGCGAAGCGCCATATCTAAAGCTGCGCGGCGATCTGACAAGAGATCCACATCCTTCGTTCGTCGATTTATAGTTCTATTCTAGTCTACTTGAAGCCGTTTGCCAAGACTTTTTTCGAACATACATTCGCTTTTTTTGAAGCGCGCTCCGTCCCTCCCCGAGTCCCGCCGCAGCCCCGAAAAAAGACAAAGAACCGCAGCTGGTCCGACTCGCTGCGGTTCTTCCGTCAACTGCCTTTATTGTACGCGATCCGAGCCGGCCAGCGCAAGCGCGCCGCGGCTATTCCTGGAGCGCCAGCCAGAGCCGGTACAGCGCGTGCTTGGCGGCGCGGATGCGCACCATGTCGCGATTGCCGCCGGCGTTCAGCTCATGCGTCTCGGCCTCCCCGCCTTTGCGGGCGATGCCGATGTAGACGAGGCCGATCGGCTTGCCCTCGGAGGAGCCCGGCCCGGCGACGCCGGTAATCGAGACGCCCCAGTCGCTGCCGGTCGTCTCCGCCACCCGCTGCGCCATTAGCGCCGCGGTGGAGGCGCTCACCGCGCCAGGCGCGTCCGCCCCCTCCAGCTGGGCGAGCGGAATGCCGAGCAGCTTGTGCTTCATCGTATTCGTATAGGTGACGATGCCGCCGAGGAACTCGCCGCTGCTGCCGGGGATGCCGGTGATGAGCTCGGCCAGCAGGCCGCCCGTGCAGCTCTCGGCCACGCTGACCCGCATCCGCCTCGTGCGCAGCCGCCGCAGCACGGCCTCTTCGAGCGAGATGTCCTCTTCGGCATAGATATGGGCGCCGAGGCGCTCGCGGATCTGCTGCGCCATCCGCTCGATGCGGTCCAGCGCCTGCGCCTCGTCCGCGGACTTGCTGGAGAGGCGGATCGCCACCTCGCCTTCCTTGGCATACGGAGCGATCGTCGGATCGCTCTGGCTCTCGATCAGGTCGATCAGCTCATGCTCGAGCCGCGACTCGCCGATGCCGGCGAAGCGCAGGATGCGCGAATGCAGCGGAGCCCCCGCTCCGAGCTCGGCCAGCAGCCAGCGCGTCGCCGGCCCCTCGAACATCGGCATCATTTCCTTGGGCGGACCCGGCAGCAGGATATAGCGGGTTCCGTCCTGCTCCAGCGCGTTGCCGACGGCAAGCCCCGCGTCGTTCTCGAGCGCTACGCTGCCCTCGATCCAGTTGGCCTGCCGGCGGTTGCTCTCGACCATATGGCTTCCGCGGGAAGCGAAAAACCGCTCCATCGCCTCCATCGTCGGCTCATGGACGACGAGCCGGCGCCCGAGATAGTCGCCGAGCACGTCCTTGGTGAGGTCGTCCATCGTCGGCCCGAGACCGCCGGTGAACAGCAGCAGGTCGGCGCGGGAGCGTGCCGTATCGATCGCCTGACGGATGCGGGCGGCGTTGTCGCCGACGACCGTCTGGAAAAAGACGTCGATGCCGAGGGCGGCGAGTCCTTGGGAAAGATAGCGTGCGTTCGTATTGACGATCTGTCCAAGCAGCAGTTCCGTTCCAACAGCGATGATTTCGGCTTTCACAGCGCTTCACTCCTGTCGTGGATTGGGCTGTCGGTAACGGACAAGGTCCCTTTCCCGAAAAGGAAAGAGACCTTGTAAGCTACTCGACGGGAATCAGGTTGCGGTTCTTGACGAAGTAGTCGATGCCGGACCAGATCGTGATCAGCGCAGCCGCCCAGCTGAGGATGATATCCATGCGGATGTCCACCAGCGCGAACGGGAAGTTGTTGAGCAGCAGCGCGATGATCATCGCGATCTGGATGCCGGTCTTCCACTTGCCCCAGGTGCTTGCCGCAAGCACGGCGCCCTCCAGCAGGGCGACCTGGCGCAGGCCCGTCACGGCGAACTCGCGGCTGATGATGACGATGGCGATGAACGCGGAAAGCTTGTCCATCTGCACGAGCGAGATGAGGACGGCCGCGACGAGCAGCTTGTCCGCCAGCGGATCAAGCAGCTTGCCGAGATTGGTGACCATCTTGTTCTTGCGGGCCAGATAGCCGTCGAGCCCGTCGGTGCTCGCCGCGATGATGAAGATCAGGGCGGCGATGATTTGCGTGTATGTAAGCTCGAAATCTTCGAACCGGACCGTTCCCAGATCGAACCGGATCAATAGAAAAAACAGGATGACAGGCACTAAGAAGATGCGCGCGAGCGTGATCTTGTTGGCCAGGTTCAAGCCCTTCCCCTCCCTGACGTTTCAAACTTCACAAGTATAATCGAAGCGGAAGCGGCCTGTCAAAACGAGGATCGACGGCCGTCAGCGATAGTTGGTGAACTGCAGCTCGAGCTCGAGGTTGGCGCCGCGCAGCAGCGAGATGACCGCTTGCAGATCGTCCCGGCTCTTGCCCGTCACGCGCAATTGATCGCCTTGAATCTGGCTTTTCACCTTCAGCTTGGAATCGCGGATGAGCACGTTGATCTTCTTGGCGTCGTCCTGGCCGATGCCTTGCTTGAGCTTGATCCGCTGGCGCACCGTGCCGAGCGTGGCCGCCTCGATCTTGCCGAAGTCCATGTTCTTGATCGGCACTCCGCGCTTGATCATTTTCGTCTGGAGGATGTCGATGACGCTTTTCAGCTTGTACTCGTCGTCGGAAGCGACGACCAGCTCCTCCTTCTCCAGCTTGATGCTGCTCTTGCTCCCCTTGAAGTCGAAGCGGTTCTCGATTTCCTTTTCCGCCTGGACGATGGCGTTGTTCAGCTCCTGCAGGTCTACCTTCGATACGATATCGAACGAACTTTCCGAACTCATGGGTCCAGTCCTCCTTGCGTTTTCATCGTCCTCTATTATAAATCATCCGAAAGCGAAAGTATAACGCGCCGCCGCGGCGCAGAAAGGCGCTTCTTCCCGCAGGAAGAAAGCGCCCTTCAACCTTCTATCGCCCGTGCCTGCCGACCCTCGCGGCAAGCGGGCGGCCGCGCTTCAAGCGCCGAATTACTCGCCCGCCTCGTCCTGCGATGCCGCATCGCCCGAGGACGGATCGAACTGGAAGCGCTTCGGACCGGGACGGTCGCCGTCCTCGAGAAGCGTGCCGTCGATGTAGAATTCGGTGTTGTCCGCGCGTCCCGTGTTCACGTAGATGACCGCATCAAGCGGAATTTCGATCGTGTCTTCAGCCGTAACGTTCTGGTTGTAGAGGCGCTCGCCGGATTTTCCGCCTTTGCGGACCTCCAGCCAGGCTCCGCCGGAAAACTTGAGCTGAAGCATCGGCTGGCCGGTGACTTGATAATAGTCCACTCCGCCCGACTTGCGGTCGAACGTGACCGCGCCTGCCGGAGGCGTCGGAGTCGGCGTAGCCGTCGGGCTCGGGGATGCGAGCTCGCCGCTGCCCGGGGACGCCGTCGGCCGGCTGTCGTTCGGTCCCGGAGTCGCCGTCGTCATCGGCGTCCGGTCCGTGGAGTCGGCGCTCTTGGCGCCGTCGTCCCGAATGACGAACATCCAGAGCAGGAACACGATCAGCCCGAGGAACGCCCACATCAGCACGGAAAAGCCGAGCTTGCCGAAGCGCTCCGACATCGTCCGCGACGTCGACGCCTTGCGCGGCGGCTGAGGAGAAGCCGACGGCTCGGCGGCGGAAGTCTGCGGAGCGGAGGGCAGCTCGTTCTTGTAGTAGCTGAGCACTTCCTCCGCGTTCAGCCCTACCGCCTCGGCATAGTTTTTGACGAACGCGCGGGCGTAGAAGCTGCCGGGCAGCGCGCTGTAGTTGCCTTCCTCGATCGCGATCAAATAATGCTTGCGGATCTTGGTCATCTCCTGCAGCTCGTCGAGGGACAAGCCGGATTCTTCCCTTGCGGTCCGCAGGGTTTGGCCCAGTTCAGACATGGCTGGCATAGCCTCCTTTCCGATTAGAAGTCATTGTAGTTGACCGTGAAGGAGTCGTAGGAGATCTCCTCGTCCGGGGTGTTGCGAAGCTCGATGATCGTCGTAAAAGTGCTGTAATCGAAATTGGATTCGCGGATGAAGATGTCCGGATGCTCGATGACTTTGGTCGACGGCATCTCCATGATTTCCTGCAGCAGCGAATGATGCCGCTCGTTGGAGCGGATCGTGCTGACGATGCCGTCGATGATGAAGATGTTGTCGGGGTTCATCTCCTCGCTCGAAAGCTGGCTGCGCACGGTTTGCCGGAGCAGCGTGGAGCTGACGAACGTCCAGCGCTTGTTCGAGCAGACGCTGCCCGCGATGATCGACTCCGTCTTGCCGACCCGCGGCATGCCGCGCAGCCCGATGACCTGGTTGCCGTCGCGCTTGAAGATCTCGCCGAGAAAATCGACGAGCAGGCCGAGCTCGTCGCGCGTGAAGCGGAACGTCTTGCGGTCGTCGGAGTCGCGCTCGATATAGCGTCCGTGGCGCACGGCCAGGCGGTCGACCAGGCTTGGCGGACGGAGCTTGTTGACGGTGATGTTCTCGACCTTCTGCAGCATCTTGCCGAGAATCTCAATCTTCTCGTCGTCGTTGGTCTGCAGCAGCATGCCGCGGGTGCGGTCCTCCACCCCGTTGATCGTAATGATGTTGACGTTGAGCATGCCCAGCAGCGAGGCGATGTCGCCGAGCAGGCCTGGCCGATTCTTATGTATTTTGTATTCCATATACCACTGTTTCGATTCCATCAATCACACCGTCCCAAGGTTGCAGGCGCTTCGAACCGCCCTCATTATAAGCCTACATTCTACAGGATTCGCCACGTTTCCGCAATGAGCACGCTCGTTCTACATGACAGAAAAGCTCCCGTTAGACCGGGAGCTCTCTGCCGTGACGCCGATGACTAGCGATGTCCGACCAGCTTCACCATCAGCCGGGCGATCGTCTTGCGCTCATTTTCGTCGCCGACATCCCAGATTTCCTTCAGCATGCGCTGCTCTTCGTTTTTCGGGTCGACCTTCTCGTCGAGGAAAGAGCCGATTTCGTAAGCGAGGTTGCCGATCGCCTCTTCGCTCAAGCCGAGCTTCTTGCCTTGTTCCAGTCGCTCTGCAAGAAATTCCTTCCAGGAATCGAAGTTCGAAAGTACGGTAGACATGCTCGGTTCGCCTCCTTAAAGTCGTTGAGGAATAGCACCATCAACGGCATTAGTGTGCGCGGCGGCCGGGTCAGCTATACGACGATCAGGGCTGGCAAAAGGTTTCAATCTTCAGGTGATCCAGCCGCCGTTCGGGCTGATCACCTGTCCGGTGATGTAGGACGACTCCGGCAGCGACAGGAAATAGACGAGCGAGGCGATCTCGTCGGGCTGGCCGAGCCGCCCCGCGGGAATGTCCTGCTCGAGCTGCTTCAGCTCCTGGGAATCGAAGCCGCCGAGCATTTCCGTGTCGATCGCGCCGGGAGCGACGGCGTTCACCGTCACGCCCGAGGGGGCGAGCTCTTTGGCGAGCGCTTTGGTGAAGGCGTTGACGCCGCCCTTGGTGGCGGAATAAAGCACCTCGCACGAGGCTCCCGCGACGCCCCATACGGACGAGATGTTGATGATGCGTCCCCAGCGGGCGCGGATCATCTCGGGCATGAACAGCTGGGTGCAGAGGAAGACGCCCCGCAGATTGACCGCGGTGACGTCGTCCCATTCGGCGTCGGTCAGATCGGAAAGCAGCCCGTAATGGGAAATGCCGGCGTTGTTGACGAGGATGTCCGGCAGCAGATCCGCTCCGGCCAGCTTCTCGCGCATCCGCTCCAGGCTCTCCCGCGAACGCAGGTCGGCCGAAGCCGTCATGACGCGTCCGCTTCCGAGCGCGAGGCATTCGCGCGCCGTCTCGTTGGCCTGCTCATGCGAGTGAAGGTAATGAAGCGCGACATTCATGCCCTCGCGGGCGAAGCGCCGCGCGATCGCGGCGCCGATGCCGCGGCTGCCTCCGGTGACGAGCACGTTCATTTCATGCAAGGGCTTCAGCTCGGCTCCGCCTCCTGCTCGGCTGTCGGCAGCACGAGCGAGACGGCGAGCTGTCCGAAGTCGAAATGCTCGCGCAGCCGCGCGTTCGCCTGCTCGAGCGTCAGGCTCTCGTAAGCCGGCAGCAGCTCGAACAGATCCTGGCCGCGGAATTTATAGCGGGTGAATTCCCCGGCGATCGATTCCGGCGAATTGAGCATGCGCAGGTAGCTGCCGATCCGCTTTTTCTTCGTGCGCTCGAACGCGGCGGCGTCGAGCCCGGACTGCAGCGCCTCGCCGATCGCCTCCTTGATCCGCTCGACGAGCCGATCCGGATCGTTCGTATCGCCGCCGATGATGCTGAAGCCGTAGTCCGTGCTGCAGTTGTACTCATAACCGAACGAGTCGGAGATGAGATTGTCGTCGTACAGGCTCTGGTACAGCGGCGAGCTCGAGCCGAGCAGCGTCTCGAGCATCAGCTTCGTCGTCACGTCGCGGCGCAGCAGCTCGGCGCTGCCGAGGCCGTTCGTCTTTTCTTTGAAGCCGAACAGGCACTTGGGCAGCGACACCTGCAGCGAGAGCGACTTCAGCGGCTCGCGCACGCCCTGCGGCTCCGGATCGAAGAAGCGCTCGATCTCGCCGATGTCCTCGAAGGACTTGGCCGCCTGGTTGCTCCGGATCAGCTCCATGATCCGCTCGGCATCAATGCCGCCGACGACAAACAGCAGCATGTTGGACGGATGGTAAAACGTGTTATAGCACAGGTAAAGCAGCTCCTTGTCGATCTGGTAGATCGACTCCACGGTGCCGGCGATGTCGATGTGCACCGGATGCTTCTGGTACATCGCCTCGATCAGGCCGTAGTACACGCGCCAGTCCGGATTGTCGCTGTACATGTTGATTTCCTGCGCGATGATGCCCTTTTCCTTGTCGACGTTCTGATCCGTGAAGTACGGATGCTGTACGAAGTCGATGAGGGTCGTCAGGTTGGCCTCGATCTGCTCCGTCGCCGAGAACAGGTAGACGGTGCGGTCGAAGCTCGTGAACGCGTTGGCCGAAGCCCCCTGCGAAGCGAAGGTGGCGAAGATGTCGCCCTGCGGCTCCTCGAACATCTTGTGCTCCAGGAAATGGGCGATGCCGTCCGGCACGCGCGTCAGCGGCTGGCTGCCGCTGCGGAAATGGTTGTCGACGGAGCCGTAGCGGGTCGAGAACGTCGCGTACGTCTTTTGGAAGCCTTCCTTCGGAAGCAGATAGACGCTCAGCCCGTTCGGCAGCTGCTCGTAGTACAGCGTCTCCTCGACGCCGGGGTAATGTAGCTTCTGCATGTCGGCTAGCCCTCCTTTCGGTCGCGCAAAAAGTACACCGTATCCAGCTCGACGCCCTCGGCTACGGATACGATCTGCTCCGGCGTCACCGCCTGCACCGCATCGAGCAGCTCCTGCGCCGTGCGCCGGCGTCCGGACAGGACGCTGTTGAAGTCGAAGGCGATCATCTCGTAAGCCGAATCCTGCAGCTCGCGCAAGGAGTTGACGAGCATCGCCTTGGTCTGGCCGAGCTCCAGCTCCGACAGCTGCCCTTGGCGCATGCTCTCAAGCTGCTCCTTGATGATGGCGACCGCTTTTTCGTAATTGGCGATCTCGATGCCGGACTGGATCGTCAGCAGCCCCTTGTGTCCGTCCATGCGCGAGGAGGCATAGTATGCGAGGCTCTCCTTCTCGCGCACGTTCATGAACAGCTTGGAGTGCGGGAATCCGCCGAGAATGCCGTTGTACAGAAGCGCCGCCGCGTAGGCGTCGTCGCCGTAGGCGATGCCGGTCCTGAGGCCGAGGTTCAGCTTGCCCTGGGCGACGTCGAGCTTCTCGACGACCGTCTTGACCTCGCCGCTGCGCCGGCGGATGTCCGGCGGCCCGTACTCCGACGGACCCGTCGACGGCAGGCGGAACGAAGCCTCCGCCAGCTCGCGCACCTCGTCCAGCGTCGTATCGCCGACGACGTACAGGTCGAGCACCGCCCCGGCCAGCCAGGCGGCATACGCCTCATGCAGGCTCGCCGGATCGATGCCGGGCAGATCCTGCAGCCGGCCGAGCGAGTGCAGCCGGTACGGATCGCCTTCGCACATGATTTCCAGGCAGCGCTCGCCCGCATACCGGATCTTGTCGTTGATGATGCTCTCCAGCTTGCGCGCGAGGGTGCGCTTCTCGCTGTCGACATATTTGGATCGGAACGCTCCGTCCTCCAGCGCCGGCGAGGTCACGGCCTCGCCGAGAAATTTCATCGAGCGCGCCAGCAGGGAGCTGTCCGAGCGGACGAACCGATCGTTGATGACGTCCATGCGGAATTGCACGATCTGCGAGCTGCCGCGCTTGTAGACGTCGAAGCCGAATCCGGCTCCGTACATCTCGTCGAGCTGCTCGCGGAACGCGATCGTCTCCGGAGCGCTCTGCGTGCCGCGGCGAAGCACGAAGGGCGTCAGCGCCGTCTTGGTGACGGTATCCTCCTGCAGAGGAATGCCTGCGAACAGGGAGATTGCAAAAGTCTTGAACCGCTTCGTCGGCAGCACATGCAGCCGGATCCGGCCGGTTGTCGCTTGCTGAAAAGACATGGATGGAAACGCCTCCCGCCATCGCTTATTGGTCGAACTTGCACTTCCGCTTGCTGTCCTTCCATTCTATCCCAAGGCGGCCTTGGCCCGCAAACAGAGAAGGCAACCGGAAGGAATGCCCTCCCGGCTGCCCGTGAGCCGGCGCAGCCGGCTGATGCTACATGCAGAAAATATGCTTGCCGATCGTCTTCACCTGCGGACGGCTCCAGATCCATTTGGAGGTGGCCGTGACCGGATTGAAGTAGTACAGGCAGCCGTCCGAAGGATCCCAGCCGTTGATCGCGTCCTGAACGGCCTGCTTCGCCCGTTCGTTCGGGGTCAGCCAGATCTGGCCGTCCGCGACCGCGGTGAAGGCGAGGTTCTGGAAAATGACGCCGGTGATCGAGTTCGGGAACTCCGGCGACCGCAGCCGGTTCAGGATGACCGCCGCGACCGCGACCTGGCCTTCGTACGGCTCGCCGCGCGCCTCGCCGTAGACGGCGTTGGCCATGATCTTGATGTCGTTGGCGGACAGCCCGAGCTTGTTGGACTTGTCCATCGAGCTGTTGGAAGCGCCGGCCGATCCGGCGGAGCCGCCTCCGGAGGCGCCGCTGCCGCCGCCGCTCGAGCCGCTTTCGCCGCCGGGAAGGTCCGCTGCAGTCGGCTTCCAGCTCTTGGTCGCTTCCCACAGCTTCAGCTTCGTTTTCGGCCCGACGACGCCGTCGGACTTCATGCCGAACTTCCATTGGAACCAGGTCACCGAGTTTTTCGTCTTCGGTCCGAACTGCCCGTCGATCTTGCCTTCGTAGTAGCCGAGGAAGCGCAGGCGTCCCTGCAGCTCTACGACGTCCTTGCCGGACGCGCCCATCTGGAACGTCGCGTTGCTGAATGTCTCGGCCGCGCGCGGAGGCCAGCCTTCCTTAAGCGTATACAGGCTGAGCAAAAGCAGCGTGGCTGCGACCGTCATGACGATCAAACGCATTTTTTTCATGGGGATCTGCCTTTCTGCTACGGGATGTTTAACCGTCCCTAGTATGAGAAAGGCAAGTCCCTTCTATGCATGTTTCTGGTTCGCCTGGAACTGGTCGAGCGTCATCATGACCTCGCGCGGCTTGCTGCCTTCGTAAGCGCCGACGATGCCCTTGGCCTCCAGCTGGTCGATCAGCCGGGCCGCGCGCGTATAGCCGACGCGCATCCGGCGCTGCAGCAGCGAGACGGACGCCTGCTGCGCCTCGACGACGATTTGCATCGCCTGGTCGAACAGCTCGTCCAGATCTTCGCCGTCCCCGCTCTCCCCCGCCTCGTCCAGCTCCGGCACGAGGTCCTCCTTGTACTCCGCTTCAGCCTGCAAGCGGGCGTACTCGACGACGGCCTCCACCTCGCCGTCCGACAGGAACGCTCCCTGGACGCGGATCGGCTTGGACATGCCGACCGGCAGGAACAGCATGTCGCCGCGGCCGAGCAGCTTTTCCGCTCCGACCATGTCGAGGATCGTCCGCGAATCGACCTGGGACGAGACGCCGAACGCGATCCGCGACGGAATGTTGGCCTTGATGACGCCCGTAATGACGTCGACGGAAGGCCGCTGCGTGGCGATGATCAGGTGGATGCCGGCCGCCCGCGCCATCTGCGCGAGCCGCGTGATGCTGTCCTCGACGTCCTTGGCGGCGACCATCATCAGATCGGCGAGCTCGTCGACGATGACGACGATGTACGGCAGCACGGCGTTCGGATTGTCCTGCATCAGGCTGTTGTAGCCCTCGATGTTGCGCGTGCCGGACTTGGAGAACAGCTCGTAGCGCTTTTCCATCTCGACGACGATCTTCTTGAGCGCGAGCGACGCCCGCCGCGGATCGGTGACGACCGGCGCGAGCAGATGCGGGATGCCGTTGTACATGTTGAGCTCGACCATCTTCGGGTCGATCATCATGAACTTGACCTCGTCCGGAGCCGCCTTGTACAAAATGCTCGTGATGATGCCGTTGATGCACACCGACTTGCCGGAGCCGGTCGCTCCGGCGACGAGCAGATGGGGCATCTTGGCGAGATTGCCGACGATCGACTGGCCGGCGATGTCGCGCCCGAACGCGATCGACAGCTTGGACGAGGCGCTGGCGAAGGTCGGCGTCTCCATCACCTCGCGCATCGTCACGACCGCCACCTCGGCGTTCGGCACCTCGATGCCGATCGCCGACTTGCCCGGGATCGGAGCCTCCATGCGGATATCCTTGGCCGCGAGCGCGAGCGCGATGTCGTCGGTCAGGCCGACGATGCGGCTGACCTTGACGCCGGTCGCGGGCTGCACCTCATAACGGGTCACGGCCGGTCCAGGCACGACATCAAGCACCTTCGCGCGGACGCCGAAGCTCTCGAGCGTCGCCTCGAGCTTGCGGCGGGAGTCGTTGTTGATGTCGGTCATGTCCCCCGCCCGCCCGGTCGAGGCGGGCTTGGCGAGCAGCGACAGCGGCGGCAGGCGGTATGGCTTGGCCGTCCGCGCCTGGGCCGGAGCGCCCTCGCCGTCGCCCTCCGGGCCGGCGAGCGCTTCCGACTGCTCCGCCGGATGGACCGCCGGCAGCGGAATCGGAAAGTCGGCCGCATCGTCCAGCAAGCCCGCCGACCGATCGGCAGCTGCCGGCTCCGGCAGCGGTTCCGATTCGGGACGGACGGCGGAGACGGCAGGCGGCAGCGCGGCCGGAAACGGCTGCGCGTCCTCCCAGTCGTCTCCATCGTCGTCTTCCCATGGAGCGGCGTCGCGAGGCGGCTCCGCTTGCCGCCCGCGCAAGGAGATGGACGGCTTGACGGCTGCCTTGGCCTGGCTCAGCGCGGACTCCTCCATCAGCCACTCCTTGTCCGCTTCGCCGGCAGAACCTTCCTGCTCGCCCTCGTCCTTGCGGCTGCCCCAGGAAAAGAAGAGCGAGCGGCTCTTGGCCGCCGGCGCGGCGACCGTGCTGCCGAAGTCGTCGTCCTCTCCGTCGGCGTTGAGCCCGTAGCCCAGATGATCCGGCCCGGCGGAGGCCGCGGCTGCCGCCCCGGCGCCGGTTCCGGCGGCCTTTTTCGGAGCCTTCGGCTTGCGCGGCCGGCCGGCGGCCTTGGCCTGCAGCAGCTTGGCCAGCCGGCCCAGCCGGTCCCGCACGACCCGTCCAAGCTCGACGTACGAGCGGCCCGTGATGAGCATCGCCGAGATGGCGAACATGACGATCAGCAGCAGCTTGGAGCCGAAGTAGCCGAACAGCGTGTAGAGCAGCGAGTATTGGAGCGCTCCGAGATAGCCGCCGCTGACCGAGGCTCCGATCGGTCCTCCCGGATCGGCCTCGGTGCCGTCCGTGAGCAGGCCGTCGCGGATGTCTTGTCCAAGCTGGGCAAAGATGGCCGAGCCGCTGACCAGGTCCGCAGGCGCGAGCTTGCGGTCGATCTCCCCGATCGAGCTCATGAGCGTCAGCGCCATGAGCAGCAGCAGGAAGCCGGTCCTGCGGTACGTCCACCCTTTCGGCCACATCCTCGTCACCATGACATATAGGCCGGCCGCGATGCCGACGAGCGCAAGCGCAAAATGAAACTTGCCCAAAACGAGCGCGAACAGCTTCGTCAGCGACCTGCCGACCGTAGCCTCGCCTGACAAGGCGATTACCGACACCGTTATGAGCAAGATTCCGTAAACCTCGTATTTTAAGTTTTCTCCGAACGTGCGTCTTTTGCGCCGCCTTTTCTTGGCCAATCCTCTCACCTCTGGTTCAGTATTATACCATAGGTGGTGGAATGTTCCTATCGGACGGGCAGCACCGAGCCCGGCTGGAACCTCGGCTCCAGGTAGCATTCCAGCGGGCCGTCGACGATGCGGACGACCTTTCCCCAGCCCGGCTCGAGCGGCTCGAGCTGCAGCAGCACGCCGTCCAGGCGCGCCTCGAGCCAGGGCTCCCGCTCGGCATCCGCTCCGTTCAGGACGAGCTCCAGCGGCATGATCGTGTAGAGGGTCATTGAGGCAGTCCGCCTTCCGCTGCCGGCGCCGCAGCCGTCAGCGGCGCGGCAGGCGCGAACGGCGCCGCAGCCGCGCTTGCCTTCGGCCTGCGCTCCTGGATGAGCCCGTTGAGCGCCGCGAGCGCCTTGCCGAGTCCGCCGACCTCGTCGATCAGCCCATGCCGCACGGCATCCTCGCCGATGACGGTCGTGCCGATGTCCCGCGTCAGCTCGCCCATCTTGAACATGAGCTCCTTGAACGTCTTCTCCTGCACCCGCGAATGCGACGTGACGAAGCGCACGACCCGCTCCTGCATTTTTTCCAAGTATTCGAACGTTTGCGGCACGCCGATGACGAGGCCGTTCATCCGGATCGGATGGATCGTCATCGTCGCCGACTCGGCGATGAACGAACGGTCGCCCGCCACCGCGATCGGCACGCCGATCGAATGGCCGCCGCCGAGCACGAGCGTAACGGCAGGCTTGCTCAGCGAGCTGATCATCTCGGCGATCGCGAGGCCCGCCTCGACGTCGCCGCCGACCGTGTTGAGCACGATCAGGATGCCCTCGATCTTGCTGCTTTGCTCCGCCGCCACGAGCTGCGGGATCAGATGCTCGTACTTCGTCGTTTTGTTTTGCGGCGGCAGCACCATATGGCCCTCGATCTGGCCAATGATCGACATGCAGAACACATTGGACGGGTCCGCGGCCGGCACCGCCATCTGCCCCAGCTGCTGGATCGCGTCGAGCTTCGCCTTGTCGATCGCCGCCGCAGGCTCCGCTTCCATGCGCGCGCCGGTGGATTGCTCGTTCAAGCGTCATCTCCTCCTTTTTCTCCCTTGGATTGCCTGTCTAGTATGAGGCGGGAGGCATCGCCCCATACGCGGCCTTGGGAGCACGAAAAAGCCTGCCTCCGGAATGGAGGCAGGCGGATCGCATTTCAATTATACTTCCATGATGATCGGCAGGATCATCGGGCGGCGGCGGGTCTGCTCATAAAGGAAGCGGCCGAGCGCATCCTTGACGTTGGTCTTGAGCGAAGCCCACTCGTTGACCTTGTCGTTCATGAGCTTGTGCAGCGTCGTCGTGACGATGCGGTTGGCCTCGTCGAGCAGGCCCTCCGACTCGCGGACGTACACGAAGCCGCGGGAGATGATGTCCGGACCGGACTTGATCGTGCCGTCCTGCTTGCTGAGCGTGACGACGACGACGAGGATGCCGTCCTGGGACAGCAGCTTGCGGTCGCGCAGGACGATGTTGCCGACGTCGCCGACGCCGAGGCCGTCGATGAGCACGTTGCCGGAAGGCACCTTGGAGCCTTTGCGGCCGACGCCGCCTTGGAACTCGACCGTATCGCCGATGTCGCAGATGAAGATCTTGTCTGGATCGACGCCGACCGCCTCGCCCAGCTTGGCGTGCTGGCGGAGCATGCGGTACTCGCCGTGGATCGGCATGAAGTACTCCGGCTTGATGAGGTTGAGCATCAGCTTGAGCTCTTCCTGGCTGCCGTGGCCGGATACGTGGACGCCGGAGACGGAGCCCGGACCGTAGATGACGTTGGCGCCGAGGCGGAACAGCTCGTCCACCGTGCGGCCTACGTCGCGCTCGTTGCCCGGGATCGGCGTCGCCGCAATGATGACGGTGTCGCCCGGCAGGATGTCGATCTTGCGGTGCGTCGAGCGGGCCATGCGCGTCAGCGCCGACATCGGCTCGCCTTGGCTGCCCGTGCAGAGGACGACGACGCGGTCGGCCGCCATCTTGTTCACTTCCTCCGGCTCGATGATCATGCCTTCAGGAATGTTGAGATAGCCGAGCTCGCCGGCGATCGTCACGACGTTGACCATGCTGCGGCCGACGATCGCGACTTTGCGCTTGGTCGCCATCGCCGCGTTGAACACCTGCTGGATGCGGTGGACGTTGGACGCGAACGTCGCGACGACGACGCGCTGCTGCGACTTGCGGAAGATCTCCGTCAGCTCGACGCCGACGTTGCTTTCCGAAGGAGTCATGCCCGGACGCTCCGCGTTGGTGCTGTCCGACAGCAGCGCCAGCACGCCGCGCTTGCCGATCTCGGCGATGCGCTGCAGGTCGGCGTACTGGTCGTTGACCGGCGTGAAGTCGAACTTGAAGTCGCCGGTATGGACGATCGTGCCCTCCGGCGTGTCGAGGCAGACGCCGACGGAGTCCGGAATGCTGTGGTTCGTCTTGAAAAAGCTCGCCGTGATCGAGCCGAGTTCTAGCACGGAGTCGGCGTTGATGAGGATGCGCTTCGTCTCGCCGAGCAGGCCGGCTTCCTTGAGCTTGCCCTCGATGAGGCCGAGCGTCAGCTTGGTCGCGTAGACCGGCACGTTCAGGTGGCGCAGCACGTACGGCAAGCCGCCGATATGGTCCTCATGGCCGTGGGTGATGATGATGCCGCGCACTTTGTCGCGATTGTCGGTCAGGTACGTGATGTCAGGAATGACGATGTCGATGCCGAGCATGTCCTCCTCGGGAAACTTCAGGCCGGAGTCGACGACGACGATGTCATTGCCGTATTGGATGACATACATGTTTTTGCCGATCTCGCCTACGCCGCCTAGGGCGAAGACGAGCAGCTTGTCTTGGGGATTCTTTTTGGACAAGGGAAATCTTACCTCCTAATATATGTGAAATAGTTAACGATCGAACGAATCGTGTAAGCCGCGAAACGGCTCGCCGTCCCTCGAGGACGGTCTCCGCAAAGAAGACGGAAGCCGGAGCTCGTGCCGCTCCTGTCGATCCCAAAGCGCCGAACCGCGGCCGGAAAACCGCTTCCATGCGGGGTACGACCAAATACATGCAACGTTATGCACGGATCCACCCATCCGCCGCGCGAATGGGGTCGAAGCCATATTCACTTTGCCGCACCAGTCATTTAGGAATATTATACATGATGCAAAAGATGGAACACAAGCCGAAGCTCAACCCCTTCCGTCCAAGCGCCGGAATTCCGTCCGGAAACGCGCAAAAAAGCCAGCCCCGGCGGGGCTGGCGATGGATAAGTCCGGAATAAATTCAGTGCCGCTGGCAAAGCGAAGGGCTCAGTACCGCTCCAGCAGCCGCTTCAGCGTCTCGGTCTCGGCCTCGTCCGCTTCAATCAATGGCAGGCGCACGCCTCCGACGGGCAGCCCTTTGAGCTCCAGCGCCTTTTTGACCAGCGTCGGGCTCGGAGCCGCGAACAAGCCCTGATACAGCGGAAGCAGGCTCCGGTGCAGCTCGGCCGCTTCGGCCGTGCGGCCGGCGAGGAACGCGTCGATCATCGCTTTCATCCGGCTGCCCGCGATATGCGAGGCTACGCTCACGACGCCGTGAGCGCCGACCGCCAGCGCCGGCAACGCCGCGCTGTCGTCGCCCGTGTAGACGCGGAAGCTGTCCGAGACGCCGCTGATGATCGCGGCCACATACTCCAGCGAATGGCATTCCTTGGTCGCGATGATGTTGGCGACGTCGCGCGCGAGCCGGATCGTCGTCTCCGGACTCATGCTGACGATCGTGCGTCCGGGAACGTTGTACAGCATGACCGGGAGCGAGGTCGATTCGGCGATCGCCTTGAAGTGGCGGTAGAGGCCTTCCTGGCTCGGCTTGTTGTAATAAGGGACGACCAGCAGCGCTCCGTCGACGCCGGCCTGTTCGGCCGCCGCCGTAAGATGGATGCTATGGGCGGTGTCGTTGCTGCCCGTGCCTGCGATGATGCGCGCGCGCCCGGCGCTGCGGGCGACGGCGAAGCGGAACAGCTCGAGCTTCTCCTCGTCGGTCAGCGTCGGCGATTCGCCCGTCGTGCCGCTGATGACGATGCTGTCGCTCTTTTGGACGTCGATCAGCTCGTCGATGAGCTTGCCGGCCGTCTCCCAATCGACCGCGCCCTCCGGAGTGAACGGAGTCGCCATTGCTGTAATCAGTCTGCCATAATCCATGAAGGTACCCTCCTCGGCATAGGCGGCTTCCCGCTCCCGCACCCAGCCCCAATGAATGATAAGTATGCCTGATGGCGATGATTGCTGTCAAAGATGCAGCTCGAACTTGGCGTGCAGCGCCCGCAAGGCGTTGCCCATATGCTCCTCGCGGACGAGCACCCAGATCGTCGTGTTGGAGTCGGCGGACTGCAGAATCGGTATGCTTTGCTCCGCAAGCGCCTCCACGATCTTCGCCATGACGCCGGGCACGCGGTGCATGCCGCCGCCGATGACCGACACCTTGGCGCAGCCGCTCACCGTCTCCGGCTCGAAGCCGAGCTCCTGCAGCACGCGCGTCGCTTTGGGCGCGTCGTCGTCCATGACCGTATACAGCGCTCCGGCCGGCGTGACGTTGATGAAGTCGACGCTGATATGATGCCTCGCCATCGACTGGAACACCTGCAGCTGCGTGTCGGCGATGCCGTCGACGGTGCGGACGGAAATCTGCGTCACGCCCTGCACATGGGCGATGCCCGTCACATGGCGGTCCTTGAGCGGCGACGCGAGGCTGAGCGCGGTCGGCAGGTCGGTGACCAGCGTGCCCTCGTCCTCGGAGAAGGTCGAGCGGACGCGCAGCGGAATGCGCGCCTGCTGGGCGATCTCGACCGCGCGCGGATGGATCACCTTGGCGCCGAGACGGGCCATGTTGCAGATTTCGGCGTAGCCGACGACCGTGAGCGGCTTCGCATCCTTGACGATGCGCGGATCGGCTGTCAGGATGCCGTTGACATCCGTATAGATGTCGACCATCTCCGCCTGCAGCGCCGCGCCGAGCGCGGTCGCGGACGTATCGCTGCCGCCCCGTCCGAGCGTCGTCAGGTCGCCCTGCGCGTCCTGGCCCTGGAAGCCGGTGACGACGACGACCTCGCCCTGCTCCATATGCCGCTGCATCCGCTCCGTGCGGATCTCCTCGATGCGAGCTTCCCCGAACTGGCTGCCGGTCAGGATGCCGGCGCATCCGCCCGTGAGCGCCACGGCGGGAATCGAGCGGGCCGCCAGCGCGCTGCAAAGGACGACGGCCGAAATGATCTCGCCGCAGCCCATCAGCAGGTCGCGCTCCCGCGCGCCGAGCTCGCCCCCCTCTTCCTTGGCGAGCGACAGCAGCGTATCCGTCGCATAGGGATCGCCGGTGCGCCCCATCGCCGAGACGACGACGACGAGCTTATGCCCGGCGGCGCGCTCCCGCTCGATATGGTTCACGACAAGCTCCCTCGTCTGGCGGGTCGCCACCGACGTCCCGCCGAACTTCAATACCCGTACCCCCATTGATGTCATCCCTTCTCTGCCCTTGATGCAAGCAGAACAAACCCGCTTGAAGGCGAGGACCGCGGCCCCCGCCTGTAAAAAAAGCCGCCAGCGTAAAGCTCGCTGCCGGCTGTCTATCGTTGGTGCTTGCAGCGGATCCGGCCGGTCAGGCCGCTCCGCTCACGCCCTCTCGACGAGGACCGGCTGCATCTGCCTGCCCTGCAGGGCATGCTCGCAAGCCTCCATCACCAGGTCCATGCGGGCGACGAGCGAGTTCGGCTTGTTCACCGGATCGTCCTGGCCGAACGGCACGAAGTAGATGTTCTTCGCGACCATGAGCTTGGCGATGTTGGCCATGTTGAGGCCGAGCCCGTCGTTGGTGGAGATGGCCAGCACGACCGGACGGCCGTTGCGCATCTGGGCCTTGGCCGCCATGAGCACCGCTCCGTCGGTCAGCGCGTTGGCGAGCTTGCTCGTCGTATTGCCGGTGCACGGCGCGATGAGCATGACGTCCAGCCGCTTGGACGGGCCGAGCGGCTCCGCCTGCACGACGGTCGAGATGATCTCGTTGCCGGTGATCTCCGTCAGCTGCCGCCTCCACTCCGCCGCCGTGCCGAACCGGGTATCCGTCGTCATCAGGCTCTGCGTGACGATCGGCACCACGTCCGCGCCTGCGTCGACGAACCGCTGAATCTGCGGCATCACTTCGGCGAAGGTGCAGTGGGAGCCCGAAAGCGCGTAGCCGACCGTAAGTCCGTTCCAGTTCATTGTGCATTCCCCCGCGCGCTGATCTCTTCCAAAATCAGCTGAGTGACACAATCCGCTATGATGCGACCAGCGGTCACGGGGGCGACGATGCCGGGCAGTCCCGGTGCCAGAATGGCCTTGAGGCCGCGCTTCTCCGCGAAGCGGAAATCAGTGCCGCCCGGCTTGGAGGCCAGGTCGATGATGACCGCGCGGGAAGGCATTCTGGCTATCATTTGCGCTGTGACTATCATAGTGGGAATTGTGTTAAAAAGCAAGTCGATGTTGCCCGCATGATCCTGCAGATCCCGCGTGTAGAAAGGCTTCGCGCCCATCTCCGCCGCCCTCGCGAACGGCTCGGGACGGTTCACGCCGGCCAGCACGGTCGCCCCCAGCCCCTGCAGCGTGCGCACGAGCGTCAGTCCGGTGCGGCCGAGGCCGAGAACCATGCAGGTCGATCCGTGGATCGTGATGTCCGTATGCTCGATCGCCATCTTGACGGCTCCTTCGGCCGTCGGAATCGAATTCAGGATGGCGACGTCGTCCCGCTCGAACAGCTCGACGAGGCCGAGGCCGTGCTCGCGGCACAGCTCCTTCAGATACGGTCTGGCCATGCCCGCATAGATCGTGGCGTGCTTCGGCAGCCGGGCGAGCATCGCGCCCGTGAGCCGCAGCTCGCTGTCGCTGAAGGCCGCCGGAATGAGGCCGGCGTCGTCGGTGCCTACTGCCGGCAGGATCACCGCATCCGTCTTGTCAAACAGCTCTTCCCGCAGCTCGGAGTCCGAGCTGTCTCCGGGAAGGGTACGAAGCCCGTCGAATCCGGACACCGTAAGCGAAGCATCCAGCTCGGACAGCCTGCGGATGACCTCAAGCTGTCTTGCATCGCCGCCGATCAGCAGCACCTGAACGCCGGTCAGCATGCTGGCGTCACATCCTCTCCCCATAATCGCGTCGTACGGCTTCCTTACGATTCCATCGCAAACGACCGCCCGCCGAAGCCTGCAGCCGTTTTGCCTGGTATAGGGCAGTTTATGCCGCAGGGCGGGCGGGGGTTACTGTCGGGCCGCCGCGGATCACGCCGCAGCCGAGCCCGAAAAAGCCGCAGCCGCGGCCATCCCGTAAAAGGACGGCCGCGGCTGCGGCTAAGCTATAGGCTATGGAAGAGGCGTCGCTCGGCTCACTTGCCCGTATGGCCGAAGCCTCCGGCTCCGCGAGCCGTATCGGGAAGCTCGTCCGCCTCCTCGATCGCCACGGGAGGCACGGACTGGAACACCATCTGGGCGATCCGCTCGCCCCGCGCGATGAGGAACGGCTCCTCGCCGTGGTTGATCAGCAGCACCTTGACCTCGCCGCGATAGTCGGCGTCGATCGTGCCGGGCGAATTGAGGCAGGTGACGCCGTGCTTGTAGGCGAGCCCGCTGCGGGGGCGGATCTGCGCCTCGAGCTCCGGCGGCATCGCCATCGCGAAGCCCGTCGGGACGAGGATGCGCGCTCCCGGCTGGAGCACGACCGGCTCCGCGACGGCGGCGTGCAGGTCGAAGCCCGCCGCAGCGGCGGACATGCGCGCCGGAAGCGGCACGTCCTCGTTGCCCGGAAGCCGCTTAAATTGGACTTGATGCAAAGCGGTCCCTCCTCAGAGCCGCGGCCGGCCCTTCTTCCGTTCCGACCATCGCGACGGCGAAAGGCTTCTCCAGCATGCGCGCGGTGACGGTACGGATGTCCCCCATCGTCACGGCCTCGATGCGCTCGATGATCTCGTCCATCGTGAAGTGGCGGCCGAGCATGAGCTCGTTTTTGCCGTTGCGGTTCATGCGGCTGCTCGTGCTCTCCAGGCTGAGGATGAGGCTCCCCTTGAGCTGCTCCTTGCCCCGGCGCAGCTCCGCCTCGCTCAGGCCCGATGCGGAGACGTCGGCGAGCAGCTCCATCGTCAGGTCCAGCACGTCGGCCGTCTGCTTGGGCGCCGTGCCCGCATAGACGGTGAACAGGCCGGAGTCCGCATAGGAGGTATGGTAGGAGTAGACGGAGTAGGCCAGGCCGCGCTTCTCGCGGATCTCCTGGAACAGGCGCGAGCTCATCCCGCCGCCGAGGGCGTTGTTGAGGAGCACCATCGCATACAGCTTGTCGTCGTCGATCGAGCAGCCGGGGAACGTGAGGCAGATATGGTTCTGCTCCGTCTGCTTCGGATGGAACAGATACTGCCCGTTGAACGCCGCAGGCGTCAGGCTGCGGCCGGCGCCGCGCGCGCTCATGCCCGAGAATTTCTCCTCCAGCAGCGCGAGCAGCGCCTTCTCCTCAATGTTGCCCGCCACGCTGATGACGGTATTCTCGATCGTATATTGATCCTGCATATAGCGGCGCAGGTCGTCCGGTCCCATCGCCTCCAGCCGCTCCTCCAGGCCGAGGATCGAATAGGCGAGCGGATGGTCCCCGTACGACGCGCGCGAAGCCTCGTCATGGACCTTGTCGTCCGGCGTATCCTCGTACATCGAGATTTCCTCGAGGATGACGTTTTTCTCCTTGGCCAGCTCCTCCTCGTCGAAGCGGGAGTTGAAGAACATGTCCGCCAGCGCATCGATCGCGAGCGGCAGATGCAGGTCAAGCACCTTCGCGAAGTAGCATGTATATTCTTTGGCTGTGAATGCGTTCACGTTGCCCCCGATGCCGTCGAACAGATCCGCGATGTCCTTGGCGCTGCGCGTATCGGTGCCTTTGAACAGCATGTGCTCGATGAAATGGGAGATGCCGTTGTTGGCCGGGGTTTCGCTGCGCGAGCCCGTCTTCACCCAAATCCCGAAGGAAACGGAGCGGCAGGTCGGGATCGGTTCCGCGACGACGCGAAGCCCGTTGCTTAGTCGATATAGATTCACCGGTTCTCCTCCTCGAAGTTTAACTATCATCATATCAAAATCAGCGGCCGCTCTCAACCGCGCCGTCCAGCCGCTCCTCGGAAAGCGTCTCGCTCACCGGGACGAGGCTCAGCCCTTTTTGCTTGGCCGAATCGATGATGCCCTGAAGCGCGCGGCTCGACGCATAGGTCGGATGCATCAGCACCAGCGAGCCCGGCTTCAGGCCGCGGGATATTTTGGCGAGCACCGCATGCGGCTGCGGCTTCATCCAATCGACCGTGTCGAGCGTCCACAGCACCGTCGTCATGCCCTGCTCCCGCGCAGCCTTCACCGTGAGCGCGTTGAAGCTGCCTGACGGAGGCGCGAAATAAAGGCTTTTCACGCCGAGCGTCTGCTCGATCAGCGAGCTCGTGCGCTCGATCTGGCTGCGCTGCTGCGCCGGGCCGAGCCGGCTCATGTCGGGATGGGTGTAGGCATGGTTGCCGATCTCATGGCCGCCCTCCTTGATCTTGAGCGCCAGCTCCGGGTATCGCTTCAGCCAGCTGCCGTCCAGGAAAAACGTCGCCTTCACCTCGTTGCGCCGCAGCGTCTCGAGCATCGGCTCCAAATATTCATTGCCCCAGGCCACATTGATCATGAGCGAGGCGGCAGGCTTGGCCGGATTGCCCTTGTAGACCGGCTCCAGCGGAAAGTCCGCCAGCCTTTTGGCCGGCGCGACCGGCTTGTAGCGGAACGTCAATCCATCCTCCGGCCGCTGCAGCGTCGCCCGGTAGGAAGCCTCCACGTCGACCTCCCGGCCCTCGTAGCCTGGAATGGCGCGGAACCAGCGGTCGACCGACGCGTCGACCGGCGGCACGTAGCGGCTCGCCGCCTCCTCCCGGATCTGATCCAGCAGCGAGCGGTCCGCGTCCTTCGCCGCCATCGCCGCGCGCAGCTCGCCGTCTCCCAGCGAGCGGACATACGTTCCGGCCGGGCTCCAGGCCGCAGCCGCGAGCACCAGCACGGCCCCGCATGCGGCCGACGCGCACCATGCACGGAGATTCATCTGCCTCACCCTCCACCTGTTCTCCCCCCAATGTATGAGGAGATCAAGTCGATTATGCGGCTTGGCCCATTTCTCCGGGACAGGTCCTGATTCGGCGGCGGGACGCGGCGGCGCCAAGGCAATAAAAAAGAATCAGAGGCGACGCTCTGATTCTTGGTTCGTGCTGCTCGGCGGCTCTAGGAGCCGGCTGGCGTCTCAGCGGTGAGGACCGCTTTGCGGGACAGATTGATGCGTCCCTGCCCATCGATCTCGGTCACCTTGACGGTAATGACGTCGCCGATGCTGACCGCGTCCTCGGTCTTCGCAACGCGCTCGGTCGACAGCTGCGAGATGTGGACGAGGCCGTCCTTGTTCGGCAGGATCTCGACGAACGCGCCGAACTTCTCGATGCGCTTGACCGTGCCGGTGTAGATCTCGCCGACGACGACTTCCTTGACGATGCCCTCGATGATCGAGCGCGCGCGCTTGTTCATCTCTTCGTTGGACGAAGCGATGTACACCATGCCGTCCTGCTCGATGTCGATCTTGACGCCGGTCTCTTCGATGATCTTGTTGATGATCTTGCCGCCGGCGCCGATGACGTCGCGGATCTTGTCCGGGTTGATGCGGAGCGTCATGATCTTCGGCGCGTACTGCGACAGGCTCGCGCGCGGCTTGTCCATGACCTCGTTCATCTTGCCGAGGATATGCATCCGGCCGACGCGCGCCTGCTCGAGCGCCTGCGTCAGGATGCTGCGGTCGATGCCGTCGATCTTGATGTCCATCTGGATCGCGGTGACGCCTTCCGCCGTGCCGGCTACTTTAAAGTCCATGTCGCCGAGATGGTCTTCCATCCCCTGGATGTCCGACAGGATGGAGAAATGGTCTCCGTCCTTGATGAGGCCCATCGCCACGCCGGCTACCGGAGCCTTGATCGGCACGCCGGCATCCATCATCGCCAGCGAGCTGGCGCAGATGCTTGCCTGGGACGTGGAGCCGTTGGACTCCAGCACCTCGGAGACGAGGCGGATCGTGTACGGGAAGTCCGCTTCGGACGGCAGCACCTTGGAGAGCGCGCGCTCTCCTAGAGCGCCGTGGCCGATCTCGCGGCGGCCCGGAGCGCGCAGCGGACGGGCTTCGCCGACGCTGAACGGAGGGAAATTGTAATGGTGCATGAACCGCTTGGTCGTTTCCGGGCTGATTCCGTCGAGAATCTGCACATCGCCGAGAGCGCCGAGGGTGCAGATGCTGAGCGCTTGCGTCTGGCCGCGCGTGAACAGGCCCGTGCCGTGCGTGCGAGGCAGCAGGTTGACATCGCATTCGATCGGACGGATCTCGTCCAGTCCGCGTCCGTCCGGACGGATCTTGTCATGCGTGATCAGGCGGCGCACTTCTTCCTTGACGATGTCGTACAGCGTTTCCTTCACGTCGCCCATGCGCTCCGGCTGGTCGGCGTACAGCTCCTCGAAATGCGCCACCGTCTCGCGGTTGATGGCGTCGATCGCTTCCTGGCGAGCATGCTTCTCCTCGATCCGGATCGCTTCCACGAGGCGAGCGGACGCGAAGCCGCGCACCTCGGCGCTCGTCTCGGCGTCGACGGCATGGAGCACGACGTCCATCTTCGGCTTGCCGCTCAGAGCGGTCAGCTCGTCGATCGTCGCGCAGATCTTCTTGATTTCGTCATGGCCGAACATGATCGCTTCGAGCATGACTTCCTCGGACACCTCGTTCGCCTCGGCCTCGACCATCATGATCGCGTCGCGGGTTCCGGATACGACGACATGGATGTCGCTCTTCTCTTCCTGCTCGACGGTCGGGTTGATGACGAACTCGCCGTCCACGCGGCCGACGATGACGCCGCCGATCGGGCCGTTGAACGGAACGTCGGACACGCTCAGCGCGGCGCCCGTGCCGATCATCGCCGCGATTTCCGGCGGGCAGTCCTGATCGACGCTCATGACGAGGTTGAGCACCTGCACGTCATTGCGGAAGCCTTCCGGGAACAGCGGGCGGATCGGACGGTCCGTCAGGCGGCTCGACAGGATCGCCTTTTCGCTCGGGCGTCCCTCGCGCTTGATGAAGCCGCCCGGGATTTTGCCGACGGCATAAAGACGCTCTTCGTAGTTGACCGTCAGCGGGAAGAAGTCCAGATCCTTCGGACCCGAGGACGCGGTCACCGTGCAGAGAATGACGGTATCGCCGTAGCGCACCGTAACCGCCGCGTTGGCCTGCTTCGCCAGGCGTCCGGTCTCGAGTACGAGCTCGCGGCCGCCGAGTGTCATTTGAACCTGGTGCATAATATCCCTCCTATTTGTTGAATCCATTCGACAGGCAGCTTCCGAATCCTCTGCCCTCCAGCTGCGCGAGCGGCAGGGAACGAATTATGTATGGGTGCAGGTAAGGTTTCCTTCATGATAAAAAGCAACCCGGCTGCGCCTCGTCCGGAATCCCGGACAGCTTGCAAACCAGGTTGCTTCTTTTACAGCGGCATTCCTAGCGGCGAAGGCCAAGCTTCTCGATCAGAGCGCTGTAACGGCGTACATCGTTGTTTTTCAGGTAAGCCAGCAGCTTGCGGCGCTGACCGACCATTTTCAGAAGACCGCGGCGCGAGTGGTGATCCTTCTTGTGCGTCCGCAGGTGGTCTGTCAGGTTGACGATGTTCTGAGTCAGGATAGCGACCTGAACCTCGGGGGAACCCGTGTCAGTTGCATGCGTCTTGTGCTCTTCGATGAGCTCTTGCTTGCGTTCTTGCGTAAGTGCCATCCATGTTCACCTCCAAATTCGTTATCGTTGCCTAAGTCGCCGTCAGCCTCGCCGCCGCCGGTGAGAGCGGCCGGCCAAGCCGGGGCCAGCGTATCCAGAGGAAGCCTCTTGGACAACATGACACAGTATAGCATCAACGGAGCCTAAAGTAAACCGGAATGCTCCGTCAGCCCCGAAGCAGCTCGGCGGACCGGTCCCGGTCCTTGCCCAGCTGCTCCACGAGCTCCGCCACGCAGGAGAACTTGCGCTCGGGCCGCAGGAAATGAAGGAACTCGATGCGCACGCGCAGGCCGTACAGATCCCCCTCGAAGTCCAGCAGATGGGCTTCGAGGACAGGCACGATGCTCTCCTTGTTGAAGGTCGGCTTCATGCCGTGGTTCAGCACGGCGGGCAGCGTTTCCGCCGGATGGCCGTCCCGCTCCGGCAGATGGACGCGGACCGCGTAGACGCCGAGGCGCGGCACGACATAAGCGGCGTCCTGCAGGACATTCGCGGTCGGAAAGCCGATCGTGCGCCCCCTCGCGTCTCCGTGGACGACGACGCCGCTCACGGCGTACGGGCGGCCGAGCAGCTCGGCGGCCAGCTCGACCTGCCCGTTTTCCAGCGCTTCGCGCACGTAGGTGCTGCTCACCTTTTGCCCGTCGCGGCTGTAGGCCGGCATGATCTCGACTCCGAAGCGGCCCGCTCCGAGCTCGCCGAGGCTGGTCGCGCTGCCTTCGCCGAAATGGCCGAAGCGGAAGTCGAAGCCGACGACCGCATGGCGGACGCCGAGACGCAGCAGCACCTCGTCGACGAATACGCGCGGACTGATTTCGGCGAAGGCGGGCTCGAAGCGCATGACGTATGCCGCATCGACGCCGGCCTGCCGGAACAGCTCGAGCTTGTCCTCCAGCGGCGTCAGGCTGGCGGCATAGCCGCTGCCTCGCCCGAGCACCTCGCGAGGATGGGGATCGAACGTCATGACGGCCGCTCGGATGCCGGCGGCGGAAGCATGGGCTACGGCCCGCTCGATGACCGAGAGATGGCCGAGATGCACGCCGTCGAAATGGCCGATCGCCAGCGCGCAAGGCTCATGGACCGAGCCCTCCAGCGGATAGCTTACAACATGGATCTCCATTTGCTCTCCCACCTGCATTTCTCTTTAGGTTCAGACCTCTTCCGGACGGGCGAACACCTTGACCGCCTTCAGCATGCCGTCCTCCGGCTCCGCTTCGAACAGGCCGGCGAACAGGCCGCTATGGCTGTAGAGCCGGATCATGCCGCCGGCTGGAGCCGTCCCGTCCAGCCAGTCGAGCGGAATCCGCCGGCCCTGCAGCGCCTGGCGCACGGCGGGAGTGGCCGCCGTGAGGGCGGGGATATGCGAGAGCGTGCGGTCGGCCGCCAGCAGCGGACTGCCTTCCGCTCCATCCCGCTGCAGCGCCTCCAGCTGCTCCAGCGTGACGCAGTCCTCGCGGCGGAAGCCCGCGGACTCGGTCCGCGTCAGCTCCGCCATCGCCGCGGGCACGCCCAGCTTCTCGCCGATGTCGACGCAGAGCGTGCGGATATAGGTGCCTTTGGAGCAGAGCACGCGGAACCGGATGCGGGGATGGTCGAGGCTCAGGTCCGCCTCAAGCAGCTCCAGCTCGTGGATCGTCGCCTGGCGAGGCTTGCGCTCAACCGTCTTGCCCTCGCGGGCCAGCTCGTACAGCCGCTTGCCGTCGACCTTGACGGCGGAGTACATGGGCGGCAGCTGCCAGATGTCCCCGACGAACGAGAGGAGCGTCTCCTGGAGACGCTCCTCTCCGATTTCGACCGAATCGACCTGCGCGATCGTCTCGCCGGTCAGATCCTGCGTATCGGTCGCCACGCCGAATTGCAGCACCGCCTCGTATTCCTTGGGCAGCTCCTGCAAGTACTCGACGAAGCGCGTCGCCGGTCCGATGCAAAGCGGCAGCACGCCGGTCACCATCGGATCGAGGGTGCCGGCATGGCCGATTCGCTTCGTGCGAAGCAGCCGGCGGCATTTGGCTACGACGTCATGGGACGTCCAGCCGGCCGGCTTCCAGATCGGGAGGATTCCATTCATCTCGGCTCCAGCGCCTCCCCGATGGCGGACAGAAGCGCCTCGATCTGGACATCGTCCTCGAGACGGCAGCCGGCCGCGCGGATATGGCCGCCGCCGCCGAACGCCGAGGCGATCGCGGCGACGTCGAGCGTTCCGCCGGAGCGGAGGCTCGCCTTGACGCTGCCGTCGCGCAAGCCCTTCAACAGGACGCCTGCCTCCACGCCTTCGACGTTGCGGGCGTAGTTCACGAGCCCTTCGAGATCCTCGGGCGCGGCGCCGATCTCCGCCATGTCCTCCGGCGTGATGAGCATCGAGCAGACCCGGTCGTCGAACCGGAACTCCATCCGGTTGAGGCCCAGACGCAGCAGCTTGAGCTGCGGCAGCGTCATCGTCTCCAGCAGCCGATCCGCGATGCGGTAGCCGTCCGCGCCCGCCTCAAGCAGCCGCGCAGCGGTCTGCATGACGCGGGTATCGGTGTTGGAATAACGGAAGCCGCCCGTGTCGGTCAGCAAGCCCGTGTACAGCAGCTCCGCCGCGGCCGCATCGAGCGCATGGCCGGATGCCGCGATCAGCTCGAACAGGATCTGCGCCGTCGCCGCCGCCTCCGGCACGATCAGATTGCAGACGCCGTAGGCGTCGTTCGTCGGATGATGGTCGATATTGAGCAGCTCGGCGCCTTCCGCGAACCGCTCGGACAGCTGGCCGATCCGCTTGAAATCGGCGCAGTCGACCGCTACGATCCGCTTGAAGCGGAGGTCGGGAGCGAGCGAGTCCAGGCTCAGGATCCGCTCGCTGCCGCTCAAAAAGCGAAGGCGATCCGGCACCGGATCCTGGTTCGCCAGCACGACGCGCTTGCCGAGCCGGTCTAGCAGCCAGGCGGCGGCGAGCGTCGAGCTGATCGCATCCCCGTCAGGCTGAACATGGGAGACGACTAAATAGTCGTCTCCCTCGTTCAGAAAACTCATTGCGGCTTCGAAGTCGCGGTGCATGCCGCCGCTCATTCGCCGCCGTTCTCCCGGTTGATCTTCGTCAGAAGCGATTCGATCCGGCTGCCGTACTCGATGCTGCCGTCGAACTTGAACAGCAGCTCCGGCGTATGGCGAAGGCGGATCCGCTTGCCGAGCTCGGAGCGGATGAAGCCGGTTCCCCGCGCCAGAGCCTTGAGCGTCTCTTCCTTCTGATCGTCGTTCCCGAGCACGCTCAAGTAGACGCGCGCCTGGGACATATCGTTCGTGACGTCCACTCCGGTTACCGTAATGAAGCCGATGCGGGGATCTTTGAGCTCGGTCTGGATGATCTGGCTGAGCTCCTTCTTGATCTGCTCCCCGACGCGGCCGACACGGATTTTAGCCATGATGGACCACCTCTTCTTAGCGTTCTACCTTTTCCTGGACGAAGCCTTCGATGATGTCGCCTTCCTGGATGTCGTTGAACTTCTCCAGCGTGATGCCGCACTCGTAGCCTTGCGACACTTCCTTGACGTCATCCTTGAAGCGCTTGAGCGTATCGATCTTGCCTTGATGCACGACGATGCCGCCGCGAATGACGCGGGCTTCGGCCGAGCGCGAGATCTTGCCGTCCGTGATCATGCAGCCGGCGATCGTGCCGACCTTGCTGACCTTGAACAGGTTGCGCACTTCGGCATGGCCGGTGACGACTTCCTTGAAGATCGGGTCGAGCATGCCCTTCATCGCCTGCTCGATCTCCTCGATGACGTTGTAGATGATGTTGTGCAGGCGTACGTCGACCTTCTCCTGCTCGGCCGCTACCGCCGCCTGGGATTCCGGACGGACGTTGAAGCCGATGACGATCGCGTTGGAAGCCGAAGCAAGCGCGATGTCGGATTCGGTGATGGCGCCTACGCCGTTGTGGATCGACTTGACGCGCACGCCTTCGACCTCGATCTTCTCGAGGGAGCCGCGCAGCGCTTCGAGAGAGCCCTGCACGTCGGCCTTGATGATGACGTTGAGGTCCTTGATCTCGCCTTCCTTGATGTGCTTGTAGAGATCGTCCAGCGTGACGCGGGAGTTCGCGCCCATCTCGGACTGGCGCTGCTTGATCGAGCGGCGCTCGGAGATCGCGCGGGCTTTGCGCTCGTCCTCGAACACCATGAACGGATCGCCGGCTTGAGGCACTTCCGTCAAGCCTGTGATCTCGACTGGAGTCGACGGATCGGCTTCCTTGAGACGGCGTCCCTTGTCGTTGATCATCGCGCGTACGCGGCCGAACGTATTGCCGGCGACGAACGCATCGCCGATCTTGAGCGTGCCGTGCTGCACGAGCACGCGGGCGACCGGACCTTTGCCCTTGTCGAGCTCGGCCTCGAGCACGGTGCCGCGAGCGCGCTTGTTCGGATTCGCTTTATAGTCGTTGACCTCGGCCACGAGCAGGATCATTTCGAGCAGCTCCTCGAGGTTGGTGCGCTGCTTGGCGGAGACGTTCACGAAGATCGTATCGCCGCCCCACTCTTCCGGCACGAGCTCATATTTGGTCAGCTCTTGCTTGATCGTATCCGGGTTGGCATCCGGCTTGTCGATCTTGTTGACCGCCACGATGATCGGCACCTTGGCCGCCTTGGCGTGGTTGATCGCTTCGACCGTCTGCGGCATGACGCCGTCGTCGGCCGCCACCACGATGATCGTGATGTCCGTCACCTCGGCGCCGCGCGCGCGCATCATCGTGAACGCTTCGTGGCCCGGGGTATCGAGGAACGTGATCTTCTTCTGGTTGATCTCGACCTGGTACGCGCCGATATGCTGGGTGATGCCGCCGGCCTCGCCGCTCGTCACGTTGGTGGAGCGGATGGCGTCAAGCAGCGTCGTCTTGCCGTGGTCGACGTGGCCCATGATCGTGACGACCGGAGCGCGGGACACGAGGCTCTCCTCTTCGTCCTTCTCCTCGACCGTCTCGAAATCGTCCTCTTCGACCGGAATCTTGACTTCGACTTCCTCGACCTTGAACTCGGAGGCGACCAGCTGGATCGTCTCGATGTCGAGCTCCTGGTTGATCGTCGCCATGACGCCGAGGAAGATCAGCTTCTTGATGACCTCGGAAGCGTCCTTGTGGAGCAGCTTCGCGAGCTCGCCGACGGTCATGCTGCCGCGGACGATGATCTTTTTCGGCGTGTTGTCGATCTTGTCCCGCTGCGGCTGGCTGCTCTTGCCGCCGCGGCCGTTTTTGCCGCGGCTGCGGAAGTTTCCGCCGCGATCGTCGAAGCGGCCGCCTTGGCCGCCCGGCTTGCCGCCGCCGCGGCGGTTGCCGCCTTGGCCGCCCGGTCCGCCGCTGCGTCCCGCGCCGCCGCCCGTACCGCTGCGGCTGAAGTCGCGCTGGCCGCCGCCCGCCGGCTTGTTGTCGCCGAACGTACGCGGAGCCGGAGCCGTGCTGCGGCTCTCGCCGCGGGAAGCCGTGCCTGCGCCTGCGGCTTGGCCGGCTGGCCGGCTGCCGCCGTAGCCGCCGCCTTGACCTGCCGGACGGCCTGGGCCGCCGCCCTGGCCGCCTGGACGATTGCCGCCGTAGCCGCCGCCTTGACCTGCCGGGCGTCCTTGGCCGCCGCCTTGGCCGCCTGGACGATTGCCGCCGTAGCCGCCGCCTTGGCCTGCCGGACGGCCTTGACCGCCGCCTTGGCCTGCCGGGCGTCCTTGACCGCCGCCCTGTCCTGCCGGACGGCCTTGGCCGCCGCCTTGGCCTGCCGGACGACCTTGGCCGCCGCCTTGGCCTTGCGGACGGCCTTGGCCGCCGCCTTGACCTGCCGGACGGCCTTGGCCGCCGCCTTGTCCGCCGCGGCTTCCGCCTTGGGAAGTACGCTGAGTGCCGTTGCTGCTTGAGTTGTTCGATGTCGTATTCATAGTCACCTGTCGATCCCGTTGGTTTGGTTGTTGGGTTTGCTCTTGACGTGGAATAGTATGCACTCCTTGTTGCTCCGGCCGCTTTTCGGTCTGACGGGCGGAGGACGTGCCGGCCTGCTGGCCGCCCTGCGCCCGCTTCGCCGCGGCGTTCGCTTTGATGTCGCGGAAGAATCCTTCCACCTTGCTGACCATGCCGCTCTCCATGACGCTCATGTGGTTGTTGACCGGCGTATCCAGCCGCTTAAGAATCGTGATGATTTCCTTGCTGCTCATGTTAAGGGACTTCGCGTATTCATACACGCGAAGCTTCTCTTTGCCTTCTTTACCGTCTTGTGGTTTAGTCAATATTCTCCACCTCCGTATTCTGGCTCAAATGACCCCGAATCATGTCGGCAAATCCCCGATCCGTTATGGCGACGACCACCCTCTCTTCCTTGCCGAGGGCATGCCCGAGCGTCTCGCGGGAAAAAGCTTCGGCCATAAATACGCCGTAGGACGAGCATTTGTCACGGTATTTCTTGCGGGTGTTGCCCGAAGCGTCGGCAGCCACAAGCACGAGCGCCGCCTTTCCCTGGCGCACGGTCCGCAGCACCGTATCGTCGCCGGTCACGACTTTGCCGGCGCGCATCGCCATGCCCAGGCTGGAGAGAGCCTTATTCGCCATCCTCGTCATCCTCCTGCGCCTTGGCGGCGAGGAACTGCTCCTCGACGGAGATGAACTCGCGCTCCAGCTGGTCATAGATTTCCGGCGGCACCGCCTGCTTGAGCGCGCGGTCGAGCGCCTTGCTCTTCTTGGCGAGGCGGAAGTTCTCCGCCGTGCCCTTCAAATAGGCGCCGCGGCCGGATTTCTTGCCGGTCAGGTCGATGCTGATCTGGCCATCCGGCGTGCGGACGACCCGAATCAGCTCTTTTTTCGGAAGCATCTCCTGGCTTGCGACGCATCGGCGCAGAGGGATCTTTCTCGGTCTCATCGGCGAATTCCCTCCTTCCCGCTCAGTCGATCGTGACGGAGTCCTGGTGCATCGCGGCGCCTTGGGTCCGCTCGCGGCCGAACTCCTGCTCCGCCTGCGTCTCGCTCTTGATGTCGATCTTCCAGCCGGTCAGCTTCGCCGCGAGGCGCGCGTTCTGGCCTTTGATGCCGATCGCCAGCGACAGCTGGTAGTCCGGCACGATGACGCGGGCCATCTTCTCCTGCTCGAAGACGATGACCTCCAGCACCTTTGATGGACTGAGCGCGTTGGCGACGTACTCCTCGACGCTGTCCGACCAGCGCACGATGTCGATCTTCTCCCCTTTGAGCTCGGAGACGATCGTCTGCACGCGCATGCCCTTCTGGCCGACGCAAGAGCCGACGGGATCGACCTCGTCGTTGCGGGAGTGGACCGCGATCTTGGAGCGGAAGCCGGCCTCGCGCGCGACCGAGCGGATCTCGACGACGCCGTCGTAGATCTCCGGCACCTCGAGCTCGAACAGGCGCTTCAGCAGCCCCGGATGCGTGCGCGAGAGGATGATCTGCGGCCCTTTCGTCGTATTCTCCACCTTGGTGATGAACGACTTGACGCGATCGCCGTGCTTGAACTTGTCGGTCGGCATCAGCTCGGTCAGCGGCAGCACCGCCTCCACCTTGCCGAGGTCGACGAACAGGTTGCGCGTATCCTGGCGCTGCACGATGCCGTTGACGATATCTTCTTCTTTATCGATATAAGCGTTATAAATCAGGCCGCGCTCAGCTTCCCGGATGCGCTGCGTGACGACCTGCTTGGCCGTCTGGGCGGCGATCCGTCCGAAGTCGCGGGGCGTAACCTCGATCTCGGCCACGTCGTCTAGCTGATAATGCGGATTGATCTCGCGCGAAGCCTCGACGCTGATTTCCAGGCGCGGATCGAGCACTTCTTCCACGACGTTCTTGCGCGCATAGACCTTGATCACGCCGGTATGGCGGTTGATGTCCACGCGCACGTTCTGAGCGGTGTTGAAGTTGCGCTTGTAGCTGGAGATGAGCGCCGCTTCGATCGCTTCCAGAAGCACGTCCTTGGCGATTCCCTTCTCGCGCTCTATCTCGTTCAGCGCTTCAATAAAATCCATACTCATGAAACTGTCAATCCCCCTTTCGCGAATTAGAAAACGATAGCCAGCCGGGCGCTGGCCACCTTGGCATATGGAATCGAGTAGCTCTTGCGTCCGACCTGGACGGAGACGGTCTCTCCGTCGAAGGCGAGCAGCGGACCCTCGAATTCTTTCAATCCGTCGACCGGCTCGTACGTCGTGACGCACACCTGCTTGCCGACCGCCTTGCTGACATCCTCAGGCTTCTTGAGCGGACGCTCCGCTCCCGGAGAAGAGACCTCCAGAAAATAAGCGTCTGTGACGGGATCGTTCTCGTCCAGGCGCTCGCTCAGGTATTCGCTGATTCGGCCGCACTCGTCGATGTCGATTCCGCCGTCCTTGTCGACGAATACGCGGAGGAACCAATGGCTGCCTTCCTTGACATAGTCAATGTCGACAAGCTCGAAGCCGTTTTCGGTAAGAAAGGGCGTGATCATCTCTTCGACGACCGCCTTGATTCGGGATGTGCTCAACTCCGATAGACCCCCTGATCCAAACGTAAAAAGTAGTGGACAAAACGTGAAGAGTGGGTTTCCCCACTCTTCAGAAAGTACATCTATCCTCATGATTACCAAAAAAATTATACCATAACCCCTGATGACTGACAAGAATTGTTTTCCTCTAAAGCGATTGGAGCAGCCGCCGCCAGCCCTAGAAGAGAGACAGCTGGTTGGACTCCGGAAGGCCGCGGAAGCAGCCCATTCCGCCCAGCACCTCGACGATCGTCTTGGTCGCCTTGGAGCGCTGTTGGAAGTCTTCTACCGAGAGGAACTCTCCGCCGTCGCGAGAGGCGGCGATGTTGCGCGCGGCATTTTCGCCGATGCCGGCGATCGCCGCGAACGGCGGAATGAGGCTGTCGCCGTCGATCGTCCAGCGCGTCGCCTCCGAGCGGTACAGGTCGATCGGCTTGAACGAGAAGCCGCGCGCCGTCATTTCGAGCGCCATCTCCAGGATGGAGATCGACGCCTTTTCCTTCGGCGAGGCGGCGAAGGCCTTCTGCTCGATTTCCACGAGCCGCTTCAAAATCGCGTCGTAGCCTTGGCAGAGCAGCTCCAGGTCGAAGTCCTCCGCCCGCACGGTGAAGTAGGTCGCATAGTAGGCGATCGGATGGTAGAGCTTGAAGAACGCGGTGCGCACGGCCGAGATGACGTAGGCGGCGGCATGGGCTTTCGGGAACATGTACTCGATGCGGAGGCAGGAGTCGATGTACCACTGAGGAACCTTGCAGCGCTTCATCTCCTCGATCCATTCCGGCGTCAGTCCCTTGCCCTTCCGCACGCTCTCGGTGATCTTGAACGCGAGGCCCGCGTCCATGCCGGCCTTGTAGATCAGATAAAGCATGATCTCGTCGCGGCAGCCGATGACGGTCTTGATCGTGCAGGTGCCTTTTTTGATGAGCTCCTGCGCGTTGCCGAGCCAGACGCCCGTTCCGTGCGACAGCCCCGATATTTGCAGCAGGTCGGCGAACGAGCTCGGCTGCGTCTCTTCGAGCATCTGGCGGACGAACTTCGTGCCCATCTCCGGCACGCCGTACGTCGCGACGCTCGAGCGGATCTGCTGCGGCGTCACGCCGAGCGCCGTCGTCGAGTTGAACAGGCTCATCACCTTCGGATCGTTCATCGGGATCGTCGTCGGGTCGATGCCGGTCAGATCCTGGAGCATGCGCATCATCGTCGGATCGTCGTGGCCGAGAATGTCGAGCTTGAGCAGGTTGGCGTCGAAGGCGTGGTAGTCGAAGTGGGTCGTCATCCACTCCGCGCTCGTATCGTCGGCCGGATACTGCACCGGCGTGATGTCCTCGACCTCGATGTAGTCGGGCACGACGACGATGCCGCCGGGATGCTGGCCCGTGCTCCGCTTGACGCCGGTGCAGCCCGATGCGAGGCGGCTGAGCTCCGCTCCCCGCCATTTGCGGCCCTTCTCTTCTTCATATTTCTTGGCGAAGCCGAACGCCGTCTTTTCCGCCACCGTGCCGATCGTGCCCGCGCGGAACACCGCCTTCTCGCCGAACAGCACCTTCGTATAGTTATGGGCGATCGGCTGGTATTCGCCCGAGAAGTTGAGGTCGATATCGGGAACCTTGTCGCCCTTGAAGCCGAGGAACGTCTCGAACGGGATGTCCTGGCCTTCGCCGCGCATCATCGCTCCGCACTTGGGACAGGCCTTGTCCGGCAGGTTGAAGCCCGAGGAGACGCTGCCGTCGAGAATCCAGTCGCTGTGGCAGCAGCCGTCCGTCTTGCACAAATAGTGCGGCGGCAGCGGATTGACCTCGGAAATGCCGAGGAAGGTCGCCACGACGGAGCTGCCGACCGAGCCGCGGGATCCGACCAGGTAGCCGTCCTCGTTGGATTTCTTGACGAGACGCTCCGAGATGAGATAGTTCGCCGAGAAGCCGTACTTGATGATCGGCACGAGCTCCTTCTCCAGCCGGTCGATGACGACCTGCGGCAGCTCCTCGCCGTACATGCGCCGAGCCGTCGCGTAGCAGGTGTCGCGGATCTCGTCGTCGGCCCCCTCGATGATCGGCGTATACAGCTTGTCCGGGAACATCTCGTACGTCTCGAAGCGCTCGGCGAGTTCCACCGTATTCGTCACGACGACGCGATAGGCGAGCTCTTCGCCGAGGAAGCGGAATTCCTGGAGCATCTCGTCCGTCGTGCGGAAATGCGCGTCCGGCTTGCGCTGGTCCTTGAGCGGGCTGAAGCCGGTAATGCCCATGATCGTGATCTCGCGGTACATCTTGTCGCGCGGATGCAGGTAATGCACGTTGCCGGTGGCGATGACCGGCTTGCCGAGCTTGTCGCCGATGCGGCAGATCTTGCGCATCGCCTCCTCGATCTCGGCGCGGCTGCCGACGAGTCCCTTGTCGACGAGATGCATGTAGAAGTCGACCGGCTGGATTTCCAGCACGTCGTAGAATTCGGCGACATCTTCCGCTTCTTCGACCGTCTTGTTGAGCACAGCCTCGAAAAACTCGCCCTTCTCGCAGCCGGAGATGACGAGCAGCCCTTCCCGCATCTCCTTGAGCTTGCTCTTGGGAATGCAGGCGACCCGCTTGAAATGCTTCGTATGCGAGAGCGAGATCAGCTTGAACAGGTTCTTCTTGCCGACCGCGTTCAGCGCGTAGATGTTGCAGTGGAACGGCCGCGAGTTGGACAGGTCCATGCCGACATAATCGTTGAGCTGATGCAGCCCCGTAATGCTGCGCTCGGCCGCGTCGCCGATCAGGCCGTACAGCACGCCGGCGAGCGCCACCGAGTCGTCGACGGCGCGGTGATGGCTTTCGAGCGAGACCTTGTATTTGTCCGACAGCGTGTTCAGCCGGTGGTTCTTCATCGTCGGGTGAAGGAAGCGCGCCAGCTCCAGCGTATCGAGCACCGGATTGGACAGCTCCGGGATGCCGATCTCCTTGCAGGCCGCCTGGATGAAGCCCATGTCGAAGCGGGCGTTGTGCGCGACGAGCACGCTGTCGCCTACGAACTCGGCGAATTCCTTGAGCTTTGGAGCGAGCTCCGGCGCGCCGCGCACCATGTCGTCCGTAATGTTCGTCAGCTGCTGGATGTGGTACGGAATCTTTTCGTGCGGATCGATGAACGTGGCGAAGCGGCCGATCTCATGCCCGTCCTTGTATTTGACGCCGGCGAGCTCGATGATTTTGCAGGCCGTGATCGAAAGTCCCGTCGTCTCGATGTCGAACACGACATACGTCGCATCCTTGAGCGATTCCTCGCGCGGATTCAGCACCATCGGCACGGCGTCGTTGACGACGTTCGCCTCGACGCCGAACAGCACCTTCACGCCGTTCTTCTTGCCGTGCTTGAACGCGTCGGGAAAACATTGCACGTTGCCGTGGTCGGTGACGGCGATCGCGCCGTGGCCCCATTTGGCGGCAGTCTTGATATACGCGTCGACCGGCGTGACGGCGTCCATCGTGCTCATCGTCGTGTGCAGATGGAACTCGACCCGCTTGACCTCCGCCGTATCGGTCCGCTCCTTGGGCGGCAGCACCTCGTGCAGGTCGTTCGGCATCATGACCAGCTCCGGCTCCTGCATGAACCGGTCGTATTCGACGCGGCCGCGAGCCTTGATCCACTTGCCGTTGGACAGCTTGGACAGCACCTTGACGTCTTCCTTCGTCTTGGCGAACATCTTCATCGCCATCGAGTCGGTGAAGTCGGTGACGTTGAACGTGAACAGCGTGCTGCCGTTGCGCAGCTCCTTGACGTCGAGCCCGAACACCGTGCCTTGCACGGCGATCTTCTTTTCTTCCTCGACGATGTTCATCATCGGCACCGGCTCGTCGCGGATGTCGTAGCCGATAGCGAGCTTGACGTCGCCGTCCTCCGGCTCCGGCACCGCCTCAGAGGCGACGCTCGTCATGATCTGCTGCACCTGCTCGCTGTTTTCCTGGACGACGCGCTTCTCGAACTGCTCGTACAGCTCGCGCGAGCTTTCGCCTGCGGCGAGCTTCACCCGCAGCGTGCGGCGGAAGCGCTCTTCGTAGAAGGCTACGATCGCCTCGTCGATCTTCTTGCGCTTCGCCAGCTCGAGACCGGCCCGATCCATCAGCATGATCTGCAGCACGCCGCCGCTGGCAGAAGGCGCGGCCTTGGCCAGCCAGCCGTTGACCGACGCCATTTCCCGCTGCGCCCACTCGACGAACAGCGGCCAATATTCCAGAGCCAGCTCGTCCGTGGAGATCGATTCATCATAAGTAAAGCAAAAGGTGACGTCCGCCAGATGGCTGAACTTCTGCTTGATCGTCTGGCAGAACACCTTGTAATAGTCCCGTTTCACGAGCAGACTTTTGGCGATGCAGAACGTCCACTCGCGGTTGCTCGGGCTGACCAGCACCTTCTCGATATGGCCATCCTGAAAATGGGCTCCGATCAGGTCCGGCGCCAGCTCCGCCTGCTTCATCAACAGCTCGAAGCGCTGTCGCTTTGCCTCGCTCATATGTTCCCTCCCTGCTTGAAGACCGTCCGATTCCAGCAATCAGACTCTATTATACCGTCGAAAAATGGAGAAAGACATAGAAAGTTGCCGCCCTCGCCGCGGCTGCCGCTCTCCAAAAAAACAAAGCCAAGCCCCTGGCGGGACTTGGCCTTGAACAAGCCTGGATATCAGTACGCCCGGGCGAATACGACCGTATGGGCGGCTTTCTCGCCGCAGCACAGGCAGGACGCCTTGCGTTCGGAAGGCTCGAACGGAATGTTCCGGCTCGTCGCGCCCGTCTCTTCCTTGACCTGCTTCTCGCACGCCTCGGAGCCGCACCAGCCGGCCGTAACGAAGCCGCGCTTCTGCTCGAACAGCGCCTTCATCTCGTCCAGCGTATCGACCGCGAACGTGTTCTCCGTGCGGAAAGCGGCCGCCTTCTCGTACATCTCGCGATGCACCTGCTCCAGCATGCTCTCGATCTCGGCGAGCAGGTCGCTCTGGTTGACGATACGCTTTTCGCCGCTGACGCGGGAGACGAGCACGCAGACGCCGTTGTCCATGTCGCGAGGGCCGAGCTCGAGACGGATCGGCACGCCGCGCATCTCGTACTCGTTGAACTTCCAGCCCGGGCTGACGTCCGAGCGGTCGTCGACGCGCACGCGCACGCCGGCCTGCTTGAGCTGGCCGAACAGCTCGTCCACCCGCGCGAGCACCGCGTCGCGGGTTTTCGGCGGTCCGATCGGAATCATGATGACCTGCGTCGGGGCGATCTTCGGCGGCAGCACGAGGCCGCGGTCGTCGCCGTGCACCATGATGAGCGAGCCGATCAAGCGCGTGCTGACGCCCCAGGACGTCGTATGCGCGAACTGCAGCTGGTTCTCGCGATCGAGGTACTTGATGTCGAACGCGACCGCGAACTTGCTGCCGAGATAATGCGAGGTCCCCGCCTGCACGGCGCGCCCGTCCTTCATCATCGCTTCGATCGAATAGGTGTCGACGGCGCCGGCGAAGCGCTCGGACGGCGTCTTCTCGCCGCTGATGACCGGAATCGCGAGATAGTCCTCGACGAAGCTGCGGTACACCTCGAGCATGCGCATCGTCTCCTCGCGCGCCTCCGTCTCGGTCTCATGCGCCGTATGGCCCTCCTGCCAGAGGAACTCGCTCGTGCGCAGAAACGGCAGCGTGCGCTTCTCCCAGCGGACGACGTTCGCCCACTGGTTGATGAGCACCGGCAGGTCGCGGTACGACTGGATCCATTTGCTGTACATATGGCCGATCATCGTCTCGGACGTCGGACGGATCGCCAGCCGCTCCTCAAGCGGCTCGCCACCGGCCTCGGTCACCCACGGCAGCTCGGGGTTGAAGCCCTCGACATGCTCTTTCTCCTTT
This sequence comes from Paenibacillus sp. B01, assembly GCF_009649995.1. Classification (NCBI taxonomy): domain Bacteria; kingdom Bacillati; phylum Bacillota; class Bacilli; order Caryophanales; family Paenibacillaceae; genus Paenibacillus; species Paenibacillus sp. B01. The sequence goes on from NZ_CP045802.1 coordinate 3,307,985, forward strand.
TGGAAGAAGCTCTCGGGGATGAACAGCGGGAAGTAGGCGTTGCGGTGGCCGGTCGCCTTGAAGCGGCGGTCCAGCTCTTCCTTAATATGCTCCCAGATCTCATAGCCCTCGGGACGGAACACGATGCAGCCGCGCACCGGCGAGTAATCCATGAGCTCGGCTTTTTTGATGACGTCGATATACCAGCGGGAGAAATCCTCCGCTTGAGGCGTTATTTCCGTTACGAACTGCTTTTCCTTCGACATGGCTGAACCGCCAGCTCCCCTCTACCCTTTGACAAGTCGCAATATATCGTTGTAGGTCACGGCCAGCATCAGCAGCATGAGCATCATGAAGCCGATGACGTGGACCATGCTCTCCCGCGCCGGATCGATCGGCCGTCCGCGCAGCGCCTCGATGCCGATGAACACGAGGCGGCTGCCGTCAAGCGCCGGGATCGGCAGCAGGTTGAAGATGCCAAGATACAGACTGAGCAGCGCCGCCCAGCTCGTCAGCTGCGTCAGGCCCTGGCGGGCGATCTGGCCCGTCACCTCGGCCGTGCGCACCGGACCGCCGAGGTCGTCCAGCTTGAAGTCGCCGGTGATCAGCTTGCCGAAGCCCTGGAAGATGCTTACCGTCATGTCCTTCATGAGCGTGAACGTGCCGGTGATCGTCTCGCTGAACGTGGCCGCCCGGCGCGGATAGCCGGCCGTGATGCCGACCTTGCCCATCTTGGTGTCGGCGTCGAGCTTGGGCGTCATCGTGAACGTCATCGTCTCGCCGCCCCGCTCGACGACGATGTCGAGCGGCTTGCCGGCCGACTCGCCGATCACCTGGATCATGCGGTCGTAGTCCGCTTGGATGTCCTCGCCGGCGACCGTCTGGATGACGTCGCCTTTGTGCAGGCCGGCCTGCTCCGCCGGCATGCCGCCGACGATGCTGTTGATGACCAGATGCCGCGGGTTGTCGACGGCGACGCCGGCCATCTGGATGTACGCGGCGAACAGCACGATCGCGAGGATGAAGTTCATGAACGGTCCGGCGGCGATCGCGAGCGCCCGCTGGCCGACCGTCTTGCTGCCGAACTGCCGGTCCAGCGGAGCGATCTGCGTCTCCCTGCCCTTGGCGATCATGAGCGCTTCGGGATGCACCTCGTAGCGCTCGGAGTCGCCCTCGACGAGCAGCTGCACGAACAGCCGGCGCTCCAGGTCGATCGCCTCGACCTCGCCGCGGACGACGCCGCTGCGCTCATCCAGCTTGTCGAGGTAGAGGCGCGTCGCCTGGCCGTTCTTGACGCGGATCGCGATCGTCTGGCCCGCCTGGATCTCGACGAGCTCCGGATCCTCTCCCGCCATGCGGACGAATCCGCCTGCCGGCACGAGCCGAAGCGTGAAGCGGGTCTCGCCCCGCTTGATCGAGAACAGCTTCGGGCCGAAGCCGATGGCGAACTCGCGGACGAGGATGCCGGCGCGCTTCGCAAAAAAATAATGTCCCCATTCGTGAATGGTGACAATGACGAAAAACACGAGAACGGTCATGAAGATGACCTGCAATGTACCCATCGATGTCGGTGCCTCCTGTCGCTTTAGGCCTGTACCTTAGATTATCATTATTCTCCAGCCTGGCACAAGAGAACCGACTTAGAGGGAGGCGGCCAGCCGGCGGGCCCACTGGTCCGCCTCGGCGATCGTTCCGAGATCGGGATCGGATGCAGGAACATGCTTCTCCATCGCTTGCTGCAGGATGGCCTCGATCGCGAGGAATTCGATCTCTCCGCGCAGAAAGCGCTCGACCGCGACCTCGTTGGCCGCGTTGAAGACGGTCGTCGCCGTCCCTCCGATGCGGCCGCACTCGTAGGCGAGCGCGAGGCAGCGGTAGCGGTCGAAGTCCATCTCCCGGAACGTAAGCTTGCCCAGCTCGGCTAGGCTCAGCCGTTCCGTCGGCGACGGATGCCGCTCGGGATGCGACAGCGCGTACTGGATCGGCACGCGCATGTCCGGCAGTCCGAGCTGCGCGATGACGCTGCGGTCGTTGAACTCCACATAGGAGTGGATGATGCTCTCGGGATGGATGAGCACGCCGATGTCGTCATAGCCGAGGCCGAACAGCCAGCGGGCTTCGATGACCTCCAGTCCCTTGTTGACCATCGTCGCGGAGTCGATCGTGATCTTGGCTCCCATCGACCAGTTCGGGTGGCTGAGCGCCTCCTGCACGGTGACGCCGCGCAGCTGGTCGCGCGTTCGGTCGCGGAACGATCCGCCCGAAGCCGTCAGCGTGATGCCCCGCACATCCTCGCGCCGCTCGCCGTTCAGGCACTGGAAGATCGCCGAATGCTCGCTGTCCACCGGCAAAATCGAAACGCCCCTGCGCCGAGCCGCCTCCATGACGAGATGGCCGGCCGTCACGAGCGTCTCCTTGTTGGCGAGCGCGATGTCGCGGCCCGCTTCGATCGCGGCCAGCGTCGCCGGCAGGCCGCGGCTGCCGACGAGCGCGGTGACGACCGTATCGGCGTCGCCGCCGCCGGCAAGCTCGACCAGCCCCTGCTCGCCCTGCAGCACCTCGATCTCCTGCGGCAGCGCCGCGCGCGCGGCGCGAGCCGCCTCCTCGGTCGCCAGGCAGACCCGCTTCGGCCGGAAGCGGAGCGCCTGCTCGATCAGCAGCGCGGAGTTGGCTCCCGCCGCCAGGCCGTCGAGCGCATAGCGCTCCGGATGGTGCGCGACAATGTCCAGCGTCTGCGTGCCGATCGAGCCGGTCGATCCGAGCACCGTAATTTTTTTCACTGCGATCGACTCCTTGTCTTGCAGTATGTACCGGCCCGGAGCGGGACCGTTCCTAGAGCGGGAGCAGTCCCGTCAGCACGAGCAGCGGAAAAACGACGATCCAGCTGTCGCAGCGGTCGAGCACTCCGCCGTGGCCGGGCAGCAGCTTGCCGCTGTCCTTGACGCCGCGATGGCGCTTGTACGCCGACTGGATCAGATCGCCGAACTGTCCGGCGACCGCCGCGACGGCGCCGATCGCGACCGCGCGGCCAAAGCCGATCGTCTCCGGAGCTGCGAGCTGGAAGGCGATCGCAGCGGCGATCGCGCAGGCGATGCCGCCGAGCGAGCCTTCGATCGTCTTGTTCGGGCTGATCGCCGGCCACAGCTTGCGCTTGCCGATCGCCTTGCCGATGAAGTAGGCTCCGATATCCGAAGCCCAGATGGCGGCGAAGCTAAGGAAGCTCAGGTACAGGCCATGCGGCTCGATGCCTCTGACATCGCCCATGGCGGCGAAGCCGAAGCCGACATAAACGGCCCCCAGCAGCAGCAGCGCGGCTCCATCGACCGCGATCCGGTTTTTGGTGACGACCGTCACCGACAAGAGCAGAAGCAGCAGCAGCCATATCGCTGCGCTGTCCGACGGAACGTCGAGGCCCATCTCTTCCCATGGGAGCATAAAAAAAAGCACCCCGGCGAAGCCGAGCAGCCCAGCCGGGTGGAAAGGAGAAATGCCGTTCAGGCGCGCGAATTCAAAAAAGCCGATCAGGGCGAGCAGCAGCAGCAGCAGCTCGTATGGCGTCCCGCCGATGACGAGCAGCAGCAAGAAGAGAGCGCCTGCCCCGAGGCCGGTTAGGATCCGTTGTTTCATCGCTATTTTCCTCGCTTGGAAGCGGGCTAGGACAATCCTCCGAACCGTCTGCCCCGCCGCTGATATTCGATGATGGCTTCCTGGAACTGCTCCTCCGTGAACGAAGGCCAGTAGACATCGGTAAAGTACAGCTCGCTGTAGGCCAGCTGCCAGAGCATAAAGTTGCTCAGCCTCAGCTCGCCGCTCGTGCGGATCAGCAGATCGGGATCCGGCAGGTCGCTGCTGAGCAGCCGGCTTTCGAACAGCGCCTCGTCGATCGACTCCGGATCAAGCTTGCCTTCGGCCGCTTCGCGGGCGATGGAGCGGACGGCGTCCGCCATCTCCGCCCTGCTGCCGTAGTTGAGCGCGAAGTTGAGCACGAGGCCGGTGTTCTCCTTCGTCTTTTCGATCGCTTCCTCGAGGGCTTCGATCGTAAAGGACGGAAGATGCTCCCGGTAGCCCATCATCCGCACCTGCACGTTGTTCTCGATCAGCTCTTCCAGCTCCAGAGCGAGAAACTCCTGCGGAAGACGCATCAGAAAATCGACTTCCGGCTTGGGGCGCTTCCAGTTCTCGGTGGAAAAAGCGTACAAGGTCAAATATTTCACGCCGGCTCTGTCGGCAGCCATCGTAACCTTCTTGACCGCCTTCATTCCGGTATGATGGCCGGCGATTCGCGGCAGGCCGCGATTCTGGGCCCATCGCCCGTTGCCGTCCATTATAATGGCGACATGCTGCGGCACATTTTCCCCGGACGGAAGCTCCGCTTCCTGCGGAGATGCCTTGCCCCGTTTTGACCACAGTCTGTCGATCATCTTCCTTCCTCCCCGCAGGCGTTGAATCCCGTTGTCCAGTCCCAATCAGACTTCCATGATTTCCTTCTCTTTGGCGGACAGCACCTTGTCGACCTCGGCGACGAACTTGTCGGTCGTCTTTTGGATGTCGTCCTGGTGGCGCTTGGACTCATCCTCGGAGATGTCCGTCTTCTCGAGCTTTTTAATGGACTCGTTGGCGTCGCGGCGGATGTTGCGGATCGCTACCTTCGCCTCTTCGCCGAATTTTTTCGTCATCTTGACGAGCTCCGAACGGCGCTCCTCGGTCAGCATCGGCACCTGGATGCGGATCGAGGCGCCATCGTTCGAAGGCGTCAGGCCGAGATCCGACTTCATGATGGCGCGCTCGATATCCGCGAGCGACGATTTGTCCCATGGCTGGATGAACAGCGTGCGGGAGTCCGGCGTATTGATGTTCGCCAGCTGGTTGAGCGGCGTCAGCGCGCCGTAATAGTCGACCGAGATGCGGTCGAGCAGAGCCGGAGTCGCGCGGCCGGCGCGAAGCGTCGCGAGATCGCGCTTAAGCGCTCCGATCGCTTTTTCCATGCGCTCGGCAGCATCGGATTTGATGGTTTGCGGCATGTCAGTTGGCACTTCCTTTCACGATGGTTCCGATCTTCTCTCCGAGCACGACCCGCTTAATATTGCCTGGGATCGTAATCGCGAATACGACGAGCGGAATGTTGTTGTCCATGCAGAGCGAGGTGGACGTGGAGTCCATGACGCCCAAATTGCGGTTGAGCACGTCCAGATAAGTCAGCGTTTCGAACTTCTCGGCCGTGGAGTCCTTGAACGGATCGGCGGAGTAGACGCCGTCCACCTTGTTCTTGGCCATGAGGATGACCTCGGCTTCGATCTCGGCTGCGCGAAGCGCGGCTGTCGTATCCGTCGAGAAGAAGGGATTGCCGGTTCCGGCTGCGAAAATGACGACCCGCCCCTTTTCCAGATGGCGGATCGCGCGGCGGCGGATATAAGGCTCGGCGATCTGCTGCATGGCGATGGAGGTCTGAACGCGCGTCGGAACGTCGATCGATTCCAGAGCGTCCTGAAGGGCGAGCGAGTTCATGACCGTTGCGAGCATGCCCATGTAGTCGGCCGTGGCCCGGTCGATGCCTTTCGCCGTGCCGGCGATGCCGCGCCAGATGTTGCCTCCGCCTACGACGATGGCCACTTCGACGCCCAGCTCCACGACCTCCTTGATTTGCTGCGCAATGGACGAGATGATTTCAGCCTCGATGCCGTAGCCAGCCTGGCCGGACAGCGATTCTCCGCTCACCTTCAGTACGATGCGTTTGTAGACGGGATTCTCCAACGTCAATACCCCCATGTTCAAGACAGATTTCGGTGCTTAAAAAGTTTCAACAATGCGGCGTCGAACGAAAGCTTCCTAAAAAAAACAGGCGGGGCGGAAGCCCCGCCCCGCCTGTCCTCGCGTTCGGTATCGGTTAGAAAGACGCCGGCCGACCGGATGGCCGGCAGCGTCTGGCAATGGAACGCGGCTTACAGCTTCGCTTGCGACATGACTTCTTCGACGAAGTTGTCGACTTTTTTCTCCAGGCCTTCGCCAAGCTCGAAGCGAGCGAAGCGACGGATGGAGATGTTCTCGCCGATCGTGCTGATCTTTTCGTTCAGCAGCGTCGAGATCGTCTTGTCCGGATCCTTGATGAACGGCTGCTCCAGCAGGCAGAACTCTTCATAGTACTTGCTCAGGCGGCCTTCGACCATCTTTTCGACGATATGGGCCGGCTTGCCTTCGTTGAGCGCTTGCGCCTTCAGGATCTCGCGCTCTTTTTCCAGCTCTTCCGCTGCCACTTCCTCGCGGCGGACATATTTCGGACCTACGGCTGCGATCTGCATCGCGATGTCCTTGCAGAACTCGCGGAACTGGTCCGTCTTGGCGACGAAGTCGGTCTCGCAGTTGATCTCCACGAGCACGCCGATGCGTCCGCCAGCGTGGATGTAGGATTCTACGACGCCTTCCGTCGCGACACGGCCGGCTTTGTTCGCCGCAGCGGCAAGGCCTTTCTCGCGAAGCAGCTCGGCTGCTTTCGTCAGATCGCCGTTCGCTTCTTCCAGCGCTTTTTTGCAATCGAGCATGCCTGCTCCCGTTTTTTCACGCAATTCCTTGACTGCACTCGCATTGACTGCCATCTGATTTTCCTCCCGATGCCTTCATTCAGGCCAAGTTGTCCGCTTCGAGCGGATTGTTTCCTCTATGCACCCTCAAAAAAAGGGCGGCGAGGAGGCTTTCACCTTCTGACCACCCTTATCGTTCACAGCTGTAGGAATTTCCTGGCGAATCCAGCTTAGGCGGTCGTTTGCTCGCCTTGGTTGGCTTCGACGATGGCGTCAGCCATCTTGCCCGTCAGCAGCTTCACGGCGCGGATCGCGTCGTCGTTGCCCGGGATGACATAATCGATCTCGTCCGGATCGCAGTTCGTATCGACGATGCCGACGATCGGGATGCCCAGCTTGCGAGCTTCGGCGACCGCGATGCGCTCTTTGCGCGGGTCGATGATGAAGAGGGCGCTAGGCAGCTTGCGCATGCCTTTGATGCCGCCGAGGAATTTCTCGAGGCGATCCTTCTCCTTGCGGAGGATGATGACTTCTTTTTTAGGCAGGACATCGAACGTGCCGTCCCCTTCCCATTTTTCCAGCTGGCGCAGACGATCGATGCGCTTTTGGATCGTGGAGAAGTTGGTCAGCGTACCGCCGAGCCAGCGTTGGTTGATGTAGAAGTTGCCGCAGCGCTCCGCTTCTTCCTTCACGGAGTCTTGAGCTTGCTTTTTCGTGCCGACGAAGAGGATGGAGCCGCCGTCTTCCGCGATGGAGCGGACGAAGTTGTACGCCTCTTCTACTTTTTTGACCGTCTTTTGCAGGTCGATGATGTAAATGCCGTTACGTTCGGTGAAGATATAGCGATCCATTTTAGGGTTCCAGCGGCGAGTTTGGTGACCGAAGTGAACACCAGCCTCGAGCAGCTGTTTCATGGAAATCACTGCCATCTTCAACACCTCCTAGTTGGTTTTTATTTGTGTCCTCCGCCGATGTCATCTTCCGGCAAGACTTCCGCTCGCGGAAGCACCCTTGACAGAATTAACCGGCGTGTGTTTTTAACACCGTCAATTACTATAGCATACCGGGCTTGTCAGCGCAACTGTCCCCTCAAGCGAAAAAAACGAGACGCCATCCGCTTGGAACGGGCGGCCCCTCATCGGTTTTGCTTGTCCAGCCACGCCTTGCCCTCTGCCGGGTCCATCGGCTGGCTGGCTAGAATCTTCTTCAGCTTCTCGAGGCCGGGCTTGCCCTCGATCTTGAAATAGCCGGCTCGGACAAGCGGGACCGGCCGCTGCTTCTCCATGTAATCGAGAAAGCCTTTCTCGCTCGCGATGAGATTGCGTTCCTTCAATAAAGAGGCGGTCTCCGTCAGGCTGCTCCCCGGCTCGATCCGGATGACGACGACCGGGAGGCTCTCCGCCGGCTTGCCGGACGGCTTGGCGGATTCCGATTTCGTTCCGCCTTTGGGAGCCGCCGCTGGAGACGGACGCGCCGACGGCGAAGCGGCCGGAGAGCCCGAAGGCTGCGGACTGGCAGCAGGCTCGATGGAAGGCGCAGGCTGCGCTCTAGGACTCGGGTCGCCGCCCGCCTCCGCCTCCTCGGCTTCGGCCATCTCCGCTCTCGTCCGCTCGACGGCCGCCTGGACGAGCAGCTCCGCTTCTTCCGCCGTATAGACCGCCGCCTCGTCCGGCGGATCCGGCAGCGCGGCTCCGCCCTGGCCGGCCAGCAGCAGCTGCAGCAGCAGGGCGCCGGCCATGATGCCGACGCCGAGGCCGGTCCAGAACATGCGGTTAGGAGGCTTCATGGCGAGCCCCCTCCTGCTTGGCCAGCTGCTGGATGAGCAGCACCTCGCCTTTGTTCATGCCGAGCCGCTTGGCGATCTGCTCCACGGAGAGGCCTTGCTCATGCAGGTCGAAAAGCATCTTGAACCGCTGCCTGATGCCCGACTTGGACGCTGGCGCCTGCGCCGAGGCGGCGGACTCGGCAAGCCCTTCCTGCGGCGCTTCGGCCGGCTGCGAGGCAGCGGCAGCCGGAGCGGCGGGACGTTGCCCGGCGGGTCCGCCGGCAGCGGAAGCCGCCGCCACCGACGCGGCCTGCAGCTCCATCTCGCGCTGCAGCCGCGTGCAGCGCTCCTCGAGCTCGGCGATCCGTTCCTCGCGCCGCCTCGCCTCTTCCTTCTCTTGTTCTTTTGACGACAGCACAAGGCCGGTCAGATCCCGCTGGCTCTGCTCCATGTTTTCCATGAACTGTTCCAGCGCGAGCTCCATTTGCTGAAGTCCGGCGTCCGAAGAGCCTTCGCTCTTCGTCTTGTTCGCGCCGCGTCCCCGCGCCAGCAGATTGGACCAGACGAGCACCACCGCTCCGACGAGGACAATATAGTGCCAGGGCTGCATGTTCATCGTCCGTCCTCCTTCTCCTGTAATCTCTGCGATCCCAAGCGGCTTACAAGCGGATGTCGATCCGGCGGCCTTTATACGGATGCGCCGTCCGCTCTTCCGGGAGCTCTCCGCTTTCCGCCTTGCCTCGCCTGTCGCCGGCTTTCGCGCCGCCGCTCCCGCTTTCTTCTTGCCGGTAGCCGATCTTGGCGTCGGCCCGGCTTTCCAGCTCGGTGCTGCGGCTTCGATCCTGCTCCGTTTTTTTGGCCGCCTGCTCCGCCTGCTGCCGCGCCTCTGCGGCCAATCGGCTTTGCAGCTGGCTTTGCTGCATTCCGGTTTCCTGGGTCTTCGGCACGGACACCTGCAGATCGACCGGTCGATAAGGCATCGCATCCTCCTCCTTGCAGCTGCCTTCCGCATGCCGCAAAAGGCTTGCTCGGCAGCGCCGCTAGACGATCTGGCCCATGTGGATCTCGCCTTCGATGAAGCGGAACTGCACGCGGGACGTCGGCTCCTTGATGAACCGGGTATAGCGTCCGATGACGATTTTCGTTCCCCCGAATACGGTGCCCCGCACCTCGACCTTGGCCGTGCTCGAATCCTCGAGCGAGCGCTCGATGTCCAGGATCCGGTCCCGGGCCTCCTCGATCTCCTGCACCGCCTGCTTTTTCGTCGCCGCCAGCTTGATCCGAAGGGCCAGCTTGTCGGAAGCGATCGTGCCAGCCGCCGCCATCTGATCGAGAATGGCCAGCGCCTTTTCCGTCTTGTCGAGCGCTTCGCTTTTCGACCTTACGGCGATGCGCAGCTCCTTCAGCTCCTCGCGCAGCTCGGGCTTGACGCCGACCTCGATCGACGTGGCCGTCGACATCGTATTGCCCGCGGTGCGCACCTGCACCGTCTCGCCGGCCTGCACGACGCCGCCGACGAGCAGCCCCTTGGCGCCGCCGCAGACGACGTTCCGGCCGGCGCGCACCTGCGAATGCATGATGCTCTGGCTGACGAGCACATCCTCGCCGGCGAATACCGTGCCGTCCTGGATGAACGAGCAGCGGACCGAGTGTCCCGCCTTCACCGAGCCTTTGCCGCCGCCCATGATGCCGCCGGTGATCTCGATCGATCCGTCCGTCTCCAGCTCGGCCCCCTCGACGCCGCCGACGACGCGGATGTCTCCGGCCGCCCTCACGCGGAAGCCTGTCAGCACATTGCCGCGCACGACGACGGTCCCGACGAAATCGATATGGCCGGTATGATAGTCCACGTCTCCGTTGACCTCATAAACGGGGAACACATTGATCGAGTCGCCGCCGGTAATCGTAAACAAGCCGTCTATCGCCGCATAGACCAGCGTCCGATCGGCATTGCAGACGACGTTTTTGCCCGCTTTCAGGCGCGCTTCCTTGCCTTTGCGGCCCGGGACCGCGATTCCGGTCACCGTTTTTCCCGGTTCGCCTTCCGTCGCGGGCAGCTTGCGGGCGATAAGCTGGCCTTTCTGGACGTTCAGAATCTTTGACGTTTCCTTGAAGTCGACCTTGCCGTCCTCCGACTCCTCCGGCCGCTGGTCGGCATTCATCTCGACGACGTAAGCGATCCTCCCGTCCTTGCCCGTTTTTGGCGGGAGGCCATGGGCGATCGGAGTCTGCTGCAAGGAATAGGAGGCCGGATCGTTCGAGATCGCATGGAGCAGATCGTACTGAATTCCATATGTAATGCCGCTAGCCCTCAGGAATTGCTCGAGCTCGGCGGCCGTGCAGGCAAAATCGTCGTCGCAGCGGATGAACTGCAGCAGCGCCGTCATCTGATCGGGAGCCACGTTTACGCTTAGCCGCTGCTGCAAGCCTAGCTGTTCCTTCATCGTTCCGACCTCCTTCTAGGAGTTCTGCATCAATTGTTCCTTTTGCTTGGACAACGCGCCTCTCAGCCGAAGGATCGCCTTGGAGTGCAGCTGCGAGATTCGGGAGGGCGAGAGCGACATGACCTCGGCGATCTCGCTCAGCGACAATTCTTCGTAATAGAAGAGGGAGACGACGATCCGCTCCTTCTCCGTCAGCTTCTCGATGCCTTTCACCAGCGATTCCTTCAAGTAGAACTCATGGACCTTATGGTCCGGATTTTTGGCCTTTTCGTCGACGAGCAGCGACATGCGAGTCTCGCTCTCTTCCTCTCGGATCGGATCCTCGAGCGAGCAGACGGTCGTGACGGCGATTTCCTGCAGCATGACCGTGAATTCCTTTTCCGACACCTGCAAATAAGAGCTGATCTCGAAGTCGCTCACCGAACGCAGGTATTGCTGCTCCAAGTGCTGGTAGGCTTCCTCGATCCGCTTCGCTTTCTCGCGCACCGATCTCGGCACCCAGTCTCCCTGCCGCAGGCCGTCGATGATCGCTCCGCGAATTCTCCAGGATGCGTAGGTCTCGAACTGCAGGCCGCGCTTGTAATCGAATTTATCGATCGCGTCGATGAGACCCATGACTCCGTTGCTCGCCAAATCATCCTTCGATACGTTTTTGGGAAGGCCGATCGCCATCCGGTTCGTGACATAGTCCACAAGCGGCAAATATTGCTCGATCAGCGCCTTTTTCGCGTCCAGATCCTGCTCCTCTTTCCACTTTTCCCACATTGGCATGTTGGATAAATGAGGCGCCTTGGGCTCAGTCATCGTCCTCAAGCCTCCTTAAGCTTTCGCCATCCAGTTCCTCGTCGGTCCGACCGGACCTTGCCTGGCTTCGTCGGCCCGGGTTGCAGCCGAGCTTCATTTGTCTTCCGAATTCCACTGCCGCACCGCCTGCAGCAGCTCCTGCTCGCTCGGCTCCTCCCGCGTCGCGCGCAGCTGGGGAGGGGACAGCGGCTGGAAGGCCGCCGCGTCCCGGGCTGGGGCGGGCGCTCCGCGATCCTCGCGGGCCCGCTCTCCCTCAGGCGCCCTCCACCCCTCGCGCAGCAGCTCTTCCAAATCCTCGCTGCCCGCAGCCTCGAGGTCCAACGCCGACCCGGCCGCTGGCGTCCCCGCTTCCGCGGCCGCAGCGGACGCCGGGTCCGGCAGCGTGAACGTGAGCAGGAACCGCAGCGCGTAAGCGAGCAGCCAGAATGCCGCCGCCGCGGCGAGAGCGCGCGTCCCGCCAACTTCCCAAGGATTGCGGCCGGCATTGAGCAGAAGCGTCAGCAGCGCGCCTCCTGCGGCGATCCAGCCGTTGATGCGCCATGAACCTACCATCTTCGCTACAGCTCCTTTGTGCCATTCTGGGCGGAACGGATCGTAAGGATGCCCGTTTCCGAATCCAGCTCGATGGTGCGTCCGTAATTTCCGCCGGTATCCTCGGCCACGACCGGAATGCCGATGCGCGAGAGCAGCAGCGCGCAGCTTTCCACGTTTCTCGGGCCGATGCGCAGCGAGTCGCTCTGCGCGAGAGAGGCGAACATCTGGGCTCCGCCCGCCATCTTTGCGTTCATCCGCTCCACTCTCGCCCCCGCCTTTTCCAGCTCCTCGATCAGCAGAGGAACAGCCGTGTCGGCATACTTGGCGCGATTGAACGGAAACTCGCGGGCGATGGAGGAGTCCGGCAGCATGACATGGGCCATGCCACCGATCTTCCGTACGGCATCGTACAGCGTCAGTCCGACGCAGGAGCCGAGACCGGTCGTCCGGATGCATTCCCCGCGCACAGCGACGCCCAGATCGGCCATGGCGACCTTGACGATCGGCTGCTGGATCATGGCACGTCCACTCCGAGCGAACGGAACAGCGTCGGGAACGAATCGGGGTCCGGAATCAGGAAAAACTGGCCCTCGATCTCCTCCCCGTCGCCCTGGAAGCGCGTCTCGACCAGCAGCGCCGCATCGCCCATCTCTCCGTATTGCATGAGCCCGTAAGCGAGCACGGCGCCAGCCATGTCGAGGGCCACGGCTGGCACGCTCGGCGATAAGGCGAGGCGCGTCAGATCGGCGAGAGAGGACAAGTAGGAGCCGGCCAGGATGTTGCCGATCTCGCTCAAGGCGGACAGCTCCATTTCCGAGTACTCCAGATCCTCCTCGACTTCCATCGCCGCCAGCCTTCGCAGCAAGCGCTTGGCGGCGACCGGGTTCATGATGTAGAACAGATTGCCCGGAGCATCGCCGTCCACCCTCAGGAACACGGCCACGACAAGCTGTTCGGCTCCGCCCGCGCGTTCGGCGACTTCCTCGAACGGCACGAGGCTCACCTTGGGCACCGCCATGTCGACCGGACGATTCAGCAGCGTGGACAGCGCGGTCGCCGCATGGCCGGAGCCGATATTGCCGACTTCCTTCAGCACGTCGAGCTCGAATTCGGCAAGCTTGCCGTATGACCTCACGCCGATCAAGCCTCCATCTGTTCCAGCTGCACAAGCTCCGATTTATTGAGCACCTCGGACAGGTTGAGCATGACGAGCAGCCGTCCGCCGTCGGTCTTGGCGACTCCGCGCAAATACTTGGCCTGGATGCCGCCGACGACTTCCGGCGGCAGCTCGATCTGGTCGCTGCTGATATCCGTCACATCGTTCGCTCGGTCGACGATGAAGCCGACCTCCATCTCGCCGGAGCTCACGACGATGATCCGGGTCGCTTCCGTCTGCTCCGTCTCCGCCAGTCCGAATCGGCCGCGCAGGTCGATGACCGGCACGACGACGCCGCGCAGATTGACGACGCCCTTGACGAACGCCGGCGTTTTCGGCACGCGCGTAATCGGCATGAGCCGCTCGACCGTCTTCACCTTGTCGACCTCGATGCCGTACTCCTCTTCTCCGAGCGAAAACACGATCACCTTGATGTCTTCAGCCATAATTCCCATCCTCCTTCGCTTATTTGAAAAGCGCGTTCGGGTCGATGATCAGGGCAACCTGGCCGTCTCCCAATATCGTCGCGCCGGATACCGCAGGCGTCTGTCCAAGGTAAGCTCCCATCGACTTGAGCACAATGTCGCTCTGCCCGATGAAGTCGTCGACGATGACGGCGGCCCACTTGTCGCCTTTGCGGATGACGATGTACTCGCTCTCCTCCTCGTCATCCTCGCGATAGTCGGGAGCGCCCAGCACGCGGCTGAGGGAAACGACCGGAATGACTGCATTGCGGTAGGAGAGCATCCGATTGCCGTGAACGGTCAGGATCGCTTCCCGCTTCACGATGCCGGTCTCGACGATCGACGTGAGCGGCACGGCGTACTTCTCGGAGCCGAGCTTGACGAGCATCGCCGTAATGATCGACAGCGTGAGCGGCAGCTGGATGCTGAATTTGGAGCCGACGCCCGCCTTGCTCTCGACGGAGACGTTGCCTCCGAGCGAAAGGATCTTCGAGCGGACGACGTCGAGCCCGACGCCGCGGCCTGAAATGTCCGAAATCTGGTCGGCCGTGCTGAAGCCCGGCGCGAAGATGAGGTTGTTCATCTCGTCGACGGTCAGCCTGGCGGCCTCCTCGGGCGAGAGCACTCCGTTCTCCACCGCTTTGGCCTTCACCTTGTCCGAGTTGATGCCGCGGCCGTCCTCCTCCACCTCGATGAACACATGGTTGCCGCTATGATAGGCGCGCAGCCAGATCGTGCCCGTCTCCGGCTTGCCGGCCTGCAGGCGGCCTTCCGTCGTCTCGAGGCCGTGATCGAGAGAGTTGCGGAGCAGATGCACGAGCGGGTCGCCGATCTCGTCGATGACGGTGCGGTCGAGCTCGGTGTCCGCTCCGGTCACGATCAGCTCGACCTTCTTGTCGAGCGAGCGGGCGAGGTCGCGGATCATCCGCGGGAAGCGGTTGAACACGGTATCCACCGGCACCATCCTCAGCTTGAGGACGATGTTCTGCAGGTCTCCGCTGATGCGGGACAGATGCTCGACCGTCTCCGTCAGCTCTCCCCGTCCGATCTCCGACGACAGCTGCTCGAGCCGCGAGCGGTCGATGAGCAGCTCGCTGAACAGGTTCATCAGCGCGTCCAGCCGCTCGATGTCGACGCGAATCGTGCGGGAAGCGGCGGGAGCTCCGCCAGCCGGCTTGCGAGCTTCCCCGGCTGCGGACGGCTCGGCCGGCTTGGCGGCAGGCGCGCTCGGCGCCGCTGCGCCGGCAGCCGGCTTGGCGGCAGGCTCCGGGCGCGCCAAGCGCTCGAGCGTGCCGGCATCCAGCTCCTCGGCGCGAGCGGCCGCGACCTCGGAGATGCCGCCGACGGCTTCCTCCAGTCCCTTGGCGTCATGCTCCGTGACGAAGATGACGGTGAACGAACGGTCGAACTGCTCCTGCTCGAGCTCGGTGACGGAAGGAATCGACTTGACGACTTCTCCTTTTTCCTCCAGCAGGTTGAACACCATGTAGGCTCTCGCCGCCTTGAGCACGCAGCTCTCTTCGAGCGAGACGTCGATGCGCAGAGCCTTGAGGCCGCTGTCCATCGACTGCTTCAGCACGGACAGCTGGAATTCGTCGATCGCCGCCGAAGGACCGGCCGGCGCTGCGACCGCGGCCGCCGCCGTCTCGGTCCGGGTCAAGTAGCTGCCGTCGACGATCGACTTCAGCGCGCCGACGATGCTTCCGACGTCCGCCTTGCCCTGGCCTCCGGCCGTAATGTCGGCGACCATGCTCTCCAGCGCGTCCAGTCCCTTGAACAGCACGTCGAAGATGAACGCGTCCATCGCCAGCTTTCCATTGCGGACCAGATCGAGCACGTTTTCCATCTCGTGGGTGAGCGAGGCGAGATCCTCGAATCCCATCGTGGCGGACATCCCCTTGAGCGTATGCGCCGATCGGAAAATGACCTGGACGATGCTCAGATCGTTCGGATCGCCTTCGAGCTTCAGCAAATTCTCGTTGAGGGCTTGCAGATGATCCTGGGATTCATCGATAAACATGGAAAGATAAGCGTTCATATCCATAATCGAGTCCACACCTCCTGTAAGTTGACCGTTCGGTTAGCCGAGGCAGCGGACGGAAAGCTCCTTGGCGATCGACGAGAGCGGAAGCACCGTGACGCAGCTTCCATTCTCGACGCAGCTGCGAGGCATGCCGTAGACGACGCAGCTTTCCTCGGATTCGGCGATCGTGCTGGCGGCCCCGCTTTCCTTCAGCTCCAGCATGCCCTTGGCCCCGTCGCTCCCCATGCCGGTCAGGATGACGCCGTGCCGCTTGAGGCCGCCATGCGGCACGAGCGAGCGGTACAGCACGTCGACCGAGGGGCGATGCCCGCTTACCGGCTCGTCCTGCGACAGCCGGATGAAATACCCTCGCTCATCCCGGTCGAGACGCATATGATTGCCTCCGGGAGCCAGATACACATGGCCCGTCATGACCGGCTGGCCGTCCACGGCTTCATGTACGGTCAGCGGCCCGGCTCCGTCGAGCCGCTTTGCGAGCGAGGCGGTGAAGCGCGGCGGCATATGCTGCACGATCAGCACCGGAGCCGGCAAGTCCTCCGGCAATCCGGCGATCAGCTCCTGCAGCGCGCGCGGTCCGCCTGTCGACGTGCCCACGGCGATCAGATGCTCGAAATTGCGGCTGCCTGCCGCCGCTCCGGCCGTGGCGGCGGGACGGAGCGGCTTGGAAGCGGCGGGGCGTCCAGCCTTCGGCTCGGCCCCCGCTTCCGGCCGCGGCCGAGCCGAAGGTAATCCGGCCGGCTTTTCAGGCTTGGCGGTCGGCAGCTTCGGCGCCGCCGAAGGCGATCCAGCCGTTCGGCCTGCCGGCTTGGCCGCAGCGGCCGGCAGCTCCGTTCCGCCTTTGCCGGCACCGGCCGCCGGAACCGAAGAGCGGCGATCCGGCTGGCGAGGCTTCGCCGTCTTCGCCCGCTCTGCGGCCAGCGCCGCCTCTTCGTGCTGACGCCTGATCCGCTCGCGGATGAGGACGGCCGTGTGGAGCTTTTCCCTCAGCAGCCGGCCGATCGTTGAGATCTCGCCCGGCGGAGAGCTTGCCGCCGGCTTGCGGATGAAGTCAAACGCGCCTTGCTGCAGCGCGGCGATCGTCAGCGAGGTGTGCTCCTCGCTGATTCCGGAGAACATGATGACCGGCAGCGGATTCGAGGCCATGATCGCCTCCAGCGCGTCGATTCCGTTCATCTCCGGCATTTCCAAGTCCAGCGTCATAGCATCCGGGTCGAGGCGGGAAGCCGCCTCGATCGCTTCGACGCCGTTGCGGGCCATGCCCGCCACCTCGAACGCCGGATCCTCCTCGATCAGATCCTTGATGACGGCTCTCATGAAGGCCGAATCGTCTACGACGAGCACTCGATATGGGGACATCCGCCGATCTCTCCTTGTCATGAAGTCAAAGGTTGCGTTTGCGATTGAACCATTGATGAAAGAAGCCTTTGACTGTGCGGGAGGCATCTCCGCGAGGAAGATCCAGGTAGCCTCTGGCCGCCGCCAGCACGTCGCGCGACGCCTTGCAGTCCGGGTACGCGAGCGTGAACGGCGTCTGCCGCCGGACCGCCTTGCCGACATGCGGATCATCCGCGACGCTGCCTAAGAATGGAAGGCGGATGTCCAGGAAGCGCTGCGCCGCGAGATCCATCTTTTCGGCGGTATGGCGTCCTTCCCGTTCGTCCGCCGCCCGGTTCACGAGCAGCCGGAAGCTTGCGTCCGGCCGGCTATGCGACACCATCTTGACGAGCGCATAGGCGTCGGTGATCGAGGTCGGCTCCGGCGTCGTGACGACGATGCTCTCGTGGGAGGCGCCGATGAAGCGCTCCGCTTCCTTGCTGAGTCCCGCCCCGGTATCGAACAGGATGAAGTCGTACTCTCCCTGCAGCCGCTCGATCTCCCGATCCGCCTGCTGCAGCTGCTCCTCGCTGAGATGGAGCAGCTCGCGGAATCCGGAGCCGCCGGCGATGAAGTGGATCCCTCCCGGACCGAGCTGGATGATGTCCCGAATCGGCCGCTCGCCCCGGAAGAGATGATAGAGCGAATACGGAGCCGACACCCCCATCAGCACGTCGAGATTGGCCATGCCGATGTCGGCGTCGAACACGAGCACCTTTTGGCCGAGCTTCTGCAGCGACAGCGCGAAGTTCAGGCTGAAGTTCGACTTGCCGACGCCTCCCTTCCCGCTTGCTACCGTCAAGATGCGCGTCGACCTCGGCGGCTCTGCCGCCGAGGAGGCGTGCTGCCGTCGGATCAGATCGCGAAGCGCCTGCGCCTGATCAGACATCCGCCCCGTCTCCGATCAGCAAGGCGGCGTAGCGGCGGCTGCTGAAGCGCTCCAGATCGTCCGGCACCGTCTGGCCCGAGGCGATGTAGAGCGGCTGGAGCCGATGCGACAGCGACAGGTTCAGCAAAGCTCCGTACACTCGCGTCTCGTCAAGCTTCGTGAAGATCGCTTTCGTTACGCCGTGCTCGATGAACGGAAGCGCCACCGATTCCATATCCGCTGTCCTTGCCGTGAGGCTGAGCACGAGGCAAGTCTCGCTCGCCGATCCCGTCCGCAGCATGCTGCTCACCTCGTTGATCTGCAGCTCGCTGCGGTAATTGCGTCCCGCCGTGTCCATCAGCACGATATCCTTGTCCGCCAGCTGCTGGAACGCCCGCGCCGCCTCGGCCGGCGAAAAGACGACCTCGAGCGGAACGCCGAGGATGTCGGCGTACGTGCGCAGCTGGTCGACCGCCGCGATCCGGTACGTGTCGGCCGTGATCAGGCCGACCGACCGCTGGCGCTGCAGCGTCTCGCATGCGGCCAGCTTGGCGATCGTCGTCGTTTTGCCGACGCCGGTCGGTCCGACGAAATGGATCGTCCTCGCCTGGTCGAGGATGTCGCCCCCCGCTTCGAACGGCGACAGCCATCGCTCGATTATGGCTCGAGCCGCTTCCCGCAGCGCCTCGGGCTGCAGGGACAACGACTCGAAGTCCGGCTCCGTCAGCAGCTCCTCGAGAAGCCTGTCGCGCCATTCGGCAGCGACCTCCTGCCGCTCCAGCCGCTCCATGAGCTGGCGCAGCGGCTCGCTGCGGCCGTCCGCTTCCTGCTGGAGGCCGAGCTGGCGGATCCACGTCTTGAGGCCGCGAACCTCCTGCAGCAGCTCGTCCTGCAACGCGTCCGCCGACGGACGGCCGTCCGTCGGCATCCGATCCCGCCGAGGCGGAGGCGATGGCGCCTCCGGCAGAGGTTTCGGCGGCGGCTCCGGACGACGCCAGCTCTCCGCAGGAGGCTCCGCCGGACGTCCAAGCGTTGTCGCGGGCTCTGCCTGGGCTTCTTCCGCCATCCCCAGCCCGCTCGGCGAAGCCGCAAGGGCTGCAGCCGGCCTCGCCGCCGGCTGGCGCGCCGGAGCAGGCTTCGGAACGGGCTTCGTCTCCGCTGCCGCGATGACTTCCATGCGGCGCTTGCCGAACAGGCCGAGCACGCCTCCGGTCTTGATTTCCTTGGTGCTGAGAATGACCGCATCGCTGCCGAGATCGCCGCGGATGAGCGGCAGCGCCTCCGGCACGGATGCGACGACATATCGCTTTACCTTCACAAGCTCACCGTCCCTACGCTCTGGACTTCAACCGACGGCTCAAGCTCGCTGTAGGACAGCACCGGCACGTCGCCCATCACCCGCTCGATCAATTGCCGCAAATACATGCGGATCGTAGGCGACGCCAGCACGACCGGCTGATGGCCGGACTGGATCTGGCGGGAAACCTGCTCGCTGATGCGGCTGCAGATCTGCTGGGAAGCGACCGGATCCATCGCCAGATAGCTGCCCTGCTCCGTCTGCTGCACCGATTCGGCGATGCGCTTCTCGAGCGCCGGGCTGACCGTGATGACCTTCATCGAACCGCCGCCCGCGCTGAACTGCTGCGTGATCTGGCGCGAAAGCGCCTGTCTCGCGTATTCGGTCAGGATGTCGGGGTCCTTGGTGTACAGGCCGTGATCGGCCAGCGTCTCGAAGATCGTCACCAGATCGCGGATCGAGATCTTTTCCTTCAGCAGCTTGGCCAGCACCTTCTGGACGTCTCCGACCGTCATGATCGACGGGATGAGCTCGTCGACGAGCGCCGGATACGCCTCGCGCACATTGTCGACGAGCGCCTTGGCCTCCTGCCTGCCGAGTAGCTCATGCGCATGCCGCTTGATGATCTCGGTCAGATGCGTGGCGACGACCGACGGCGGATCGACAACCGTATAGCCGGACATCTCCGCCCGCTCCTTCGTCGCTTCGTCGATCCACAGCGCTGGAAGTCCGAACGCCGGCTCCGTCGTCTCGATGCCGATGATCGACTCGTCCTCGAAGCCCGGGCTCATCGCCAGATAGTGGTTCAGCAGCAGATCGCCGCGAGCGACCTGATTGCCCTTGAGCTTGATGACGTATTCGTTCGGGCGCAGCTGGATGTTGTCGCGGATCCGGATGACCGGCACGACGAGCCCGAGCTCAAGCGCGCATTGCCTGCGGATCATGATGATCCGGTCCAGCAGGTCGCCGCCTTGCTGCGTGTCGGCGAGCGGGATGAGCCCGTAGCCGAACTCGAATTCGATCGGATCGACCTGCAGCAGGCTGACGACGCTTTCCGGACTCCGCACCTCCTCGATCTGCTGCTCCTCGACGAGCTGCTCCTGCTCCTGCAGCTGCTTGCTCTGCGCCCCCTGCATCTTCCAGCCGAGGAAGGCGATCAGGATGGCGATCGGGAACGTGCGGACGACGCCGATCGGCGTAAACAGTCCGAGCAGCGCGATCGTGCCGGCGACGACGTACAGCAGATGCGGATAGCGCATCATCTGCAAGCTGAGATCGTGGGCCAGGTTGCCCTCGGATGCCGCTCTCGTCACGATCAGGCCTGCGGCCGTGGAGATGAGCAGCGCCGGGATCTGGCTGACGAGACCGTCGCCGATCGTCAGGATCGAATAGGTCTGAAGCGCTTCGCCGAAGCCCATGCCCTTGACGGTCATGCCGATGATGAAGCCGCCGAGCAGGTTGATGATGAGGATGATGATCGAGGCAATCGCATCGCCCTTGACGAACTTGCTCGCGCCGTCCATCGATCCATAGAAGTCCGCTTCCCGCTCGATCTTGGAGCGCCGCGCGCGCGCTTGCTGCTCGTTGATCAGGCCGGCGTTCAGATCGGCGTCGATGCTCATCTGCTTGCCGGGCATCGCGTCGAGAGTGAACCTTGCGGCGACCTCGGCGACGCGTTCGGAGCCTTTCGTGATGACGATGAACTGGACGACGACGAGGATGAGGAAGACGACGAAGCCGATGGCGACCTGACCGCCGGCGACCCAGTTCCCGAAGGTCATGACCACTTCGCCCGCATGGGCATGCACGAGAATGTTGCGCGTGGTCGATACGTTCAGGGCAAGCCTGAACAGCGTCGTAATCAGCAGCAGCGCCGGAAAGATCGAGAAGTCCAGCGCCTCTTTCGTGTTCATCGCTATTAAGAGAATGATGAGCGCGACCGATATGTTGATTACGAGCAGGACGTCCATCAGGAAAGTAGGCACAGGGATGACCATCATCATGACGATGCCGATAACCCCCACCAAAACTGCCAGGTCCCTCAGTTTCATGACGAATGCCTCCGGTTCACTCAAGTTAAGATGATTTGCTGCGGCCCTTCAGCTTGTATACATAGGCCAGAACTTCGGCGACCGCTTGGAACAGGTCCGCGGGGATCGTATCCCCGATCTCGGCCCGGTCGTACAGCGCTCTCGCCAGCGGCCGGTTCTCCATGGTCATGACCCCGTTCTCCTTGGCGATTTCCTTGATCCTCAGAGCGACGTAATCCATTCCCTTCGCGAGAATGACCGGAGCCTCCATCTTCCCGCCCTCGTACTTGATCGCGATCGCGAAGTGCGTCGGGTTGGTGATGACGACATCGGCTTTCGGCACTTCCTGCATCATCCGCTGCAGCGCCATCCGGCGCTGGCGTTCCTTGATCTTGCCTTTGATGAGCGGATTGCCTTCCGTCTTGACATATTCGTCCTTGATGTCCTGCTTGGACATCCGCAAGCTCTTCTCATGCTCGTAGCGCTGATAAAAATAATCGAGCACCCCGATGACGATGAGCAGCGCGCCGAACTGCAGGCCCAGCTTGAGCACGAGCCCCGCGGTGAAACGGAAGATCTGCTCCACCGGCACATGCGCGAGCAGCAGGATCCGGTCCCATTCTCCCCAGATCGCCGAGAAGACGAGGAAGCCGACGACCGTAAGCTTGAGGATGCTCTTGAGAAACTCGACCAGCGATCGGGCTGAGAAGATGTTCTTGAGCCCTTTGATCGGATCGAGCTTCTTGAAGTCCGGCTTGAGCGGCTCGCCCGTGAACAGGAATCCGATCTGCGCGTAGTTGACGATCAGGCCGGCGATGAACACGAGCAGCAGGATCGGCGCGATCAGGATAAGGATCTGGACCATGACGTCATAGAACAGCGACATCGTGTTGCCGTCGGACAGCGTCATCTGCAGCCAGTCGTTGAACAGGCTGCCGAACAGCCGGTAGATCCTTTCTTTATAGAAGCCGCCCAGCATATAGAAGCTTCCGAAAACGAACAGGATGATGAAGGCTCCGCCAAGCTCCTGCGTCTTGGCTACCTGCCCTTTGTTCCGAGCCTCCTGCTTTTTCTTCGGCGTGGCGTCTTCCGTCTTCTCCCCGTTGAACAGCTGGAGATCGACCCGGAAGCGCAGCCTGCGGTCCATAAGCTCCCTCCTTCCGGCGATCATGGCGTTCCGCCCTGGATGTCTCCGAACAGCTCGCCGAGAAAATCGAAGACGATGGAGAAGATGTGGCCGAACAGCACGCCGAGCGAAGGCATGAGCAGCACGAGCAGCAGCACGCCGAGCAGGATCTTGAGCGGCGCTCCGATGACGAACACATTGTACTGAGGAGCCGTCTTTGCCAGAAATCCGAGCCCGACGTCGGTCAGGAACATCGCGACGATGATCGGAGCGGCGATCTGCAGCGCCAGCAGGAACGATTGGGAGAATCCTTTAATAAGAAACTCGCTGATCGTCCCGTCCGCGATGAACGCGTACAGATGCAGGTCGAGCGGCATCCAGCGATAGCTGTTCATCAGCGCCTGCAGCAAATGCAGATGGCCGTTCATCGTCAGGAACAGCAGCAGCAGCACCATGTACTTGAAGTTGCCGGTAATCGGAGCCGAGATGCCCGTCAGCGGATCGACGACGTTCGCCATCGCGAATCCGACCTGCAGGTCGATGAACGCTCCCGCTGTCTGGACGAGCGTGAAGAATAGGTAGACGATGAAGCCGAGCAGAAGTCCGACGAGAATTTCCTGCAGGACGGTCAGCACGTAGACGGCATTCGGCACCGCTTGCTGTCCCGTGCCGTACGTCAGGTAGACCAGGTAGGAGACAAAGCCGCCGAGCCCGATCTTGATTCTCGCCGGCACGGTGCGGGAGGCGAAGACGGGTGCGACGACAAAAAAAGAAGTGATTCGACAAAAAATCAACAGAAAGACGGGAAACCCCTGGATGAATGCGTCCATCTCTCGCCTACCCGATGTAATGGTGCAAGTTGTTCAGCAGATTGTACGTGAAGTCGACCAGCGTGCTGAGAATCCAAGGTCCGAACAGCAGCAGCGCTGCGAACACCGCCACGATCTTCGGCACGAAGGCCAGCGTCTGCTCCTGGATCTGCGTCGTCGCCTGGAAGATGCTGATGACGAGGCCGACGACGAGGCCGAGGATGAGCATCGGCGCGCTGGCCTTCAAGACGACGAGCACGGCTTGTCCGGCCAAGCCGATGATAAAGTCCGAATTCATGCCTGATCCCCTCCCGCTGGACTCATGAAGTCCCGAAACTGAGCAGCAGCGACTTCACGATCAGATACCAGCCGTCGACGAGCACGAACAAGAGGATCTTGAACGGAAGCGAGATCATGACGGGAGGCAGCATCATCATGCCCATCGCCATCAGCGTGCTGGAGACGACCATATCGATGATCAGAAACGGGATGAAGATCATGAAGCCCATCTGGAACGCCGTCTTCAGCTCGCTGATGGCGTAGGCCGGCACAAGCACCGTGATCGGGATGTCCTCGTACGTTTCCGGCTTCTCCGCTTGGGAGTAGTCCAGGAACAGCAGCAGATCCTTTTCTCTCGTATGCTGGAACATGAACTTCTTCATCGGGACCGACGCCTCTTGCAGCGCTTCGGTCTGCGTCAGCTCGCCTTTCAGGTAGGGCTGCAGCGCCGTTTCGTTCACCTGTGACAGCGTCGGCGACATGATGAACAGCGTCAGGAACAACGCCAGTCCGATCAGCACCTGGTTGGGCGGCATCTGCTGCGTTCCGAGCGAGGTACGCACGAACCCGAGCACGATGACGATGCGCGTGAAGCTCGTCATCAGAATCAGGAACGACGGGGCCAGCGTCAGCACCGTGATCATCAGCAGCAGCGAGATCGCGCTCGATCCTCCCGATTCCCCTCCGCCGATGCTGATATCGATGCCCGGCAAAGGCTCCGCATAAGCGGCCGCCGCCGCAGAGGCCGATAGGGCAAGCATGGCGGGCAGCGCCAGCATCCATTTCCTTTTCATTCTTCTCTCAACCGTTCCCTGTCCGTGGTTTCCTGCAGCAGCCGCTCCATTTGCTCCTGCTTCTTGGACTGCTGCTCCAGCTTTTGTTGAAGCATCCGTTCAAACCGTTTTGCCTCGTCGGCCCGATCCGGCATTTGCCCGTCCTTCCGGACGGCCTTGCGCTCCTGCACGGCCTTCAGCCAATCCCCGATCGGACTTTTTCCCATTCCTTGCTCGACGAGCTTCCCTTTCAGCTCCGCCACCTGCTCCGGATCGGCAATGACATCCAGAACCGCTACGTCGTCCCCGACGCCGAGCACGTAGATCTTGCCCCCGGCCTCGACCAGCTGCATCGACTTGTTCGGGGCGAGCGTCAGACCGCCGAGCGACTGCAGCGTGCGAGCGCCGTTCCAGAGCTGATTGCGTCTGGACAGGAAACGGATGAGCAGCATGATCAGGCCGATGACGAGCGCCAGCGCGACGATCATCCAGATCAAACTGCCCGTCATGCTTCCGGCCGTGAACTGAGGCGCGCCGTCGAGCTCGGCGGCGGGAGAAGGGAATAGCAGGCTTCCCGGGTCGGGCGAAGCGCTTGCCGCCCCGGCGGCAGCAGGAGCGGTTTGCAGGAAAGCGATGATTCCGACGCTCACGATCAGCCCAGCGTTTTCTTGATCGCCTCGATGACCCGATCGGCTTGGAAAGGCTTCACGATGAAGTCTTTGGCGCCGGCCTGGATCGCATCGATGACCATCGCCTGCTGGCCCATCGCCGAGCACATGATGACCTTGACGTTGGCATCCATCTTTTTGATTTCCTTAAGCGCGGCAATGCCGTCCATCTCGGGCATCGTGATGTCCATCGTGATGAGATCCGGCTTGAGCTCCTTGTACTTTTCGATCGCCTGCGAGCCGTCCTGCGCCTCTCCTACGACCTCGTAGCCGTTTTTGGTCAGGATATCGCGAATCATCATTCGCATGAAGGCTGCATCATCCACGATAAGAATACGGTTTGCCATTGTCATTTCCTCCCAGGATGTAAGTTACTGTATTTTCGCGATGCGGTCCCACTGGCTGACGATATCCGTCACGCGGACGCCGAAATTCTCGTCGATGACAACGACTTCGCCTTTTGCGATCAGCTTGTTGTTGACCAGGATGTCGACCGGCTCGCCGGCGAGCTTGTCCAGCTCGATGATCGAGCCTTGGGACAGCTCAAGGATGTCCTTGATCTGCTTTTGGGTGCGTCCGAGCTCGACCGTCACCTTGAGCGGGATGTCGAGCAGCAGGCCGAGGTTCGTCTCGTCCGGATTGGCGAAGCCTCCAGGCTGGAAGCCGCCGAACTGGACCGGCTGCACGCTCACGTTCCGTCCGGCTGGCGTGCCGAGCGTCTGCGGAGCTGCCGCTGCGGCCGGCATCATCGGATCGGGGTACGGAGCCGAGTACGCCTGCTGCGGGACCGCCGCCTGTGGCGGCGCGGCTGGCGCAGCCTGCTGCTGCGGCTCCGCGGCCGGCGAAGGCGCTGGCGTCGGGGCCGGCGCAGGAGCCGGCGCTGCGGCTGGCGCCGCTTCCTGAGAGCTGGATCCGCCCATCAGCGAGTCGACCATCTGCTTGGCGAAATTGACCGGCAGCAGCTGCATGATCGTCGAGTCGATGAGATCGCCGATCATGAGGCGGAAGCTGATCTTGATGAACACGTCGTCCGGAGGCAGCTGCTGCATTCCCCCGCCCTGCTCCACGTCCAGGATGTCGATGCCTGGCGGCGAGATGTTCACCATGCGGTTGAAGATCGTCGACATCGAGGTCGCGGACGAGCCCATCATCTGGTTCATCGCTTCCTGCACGGCGCTGATGTGGATGTCGTTCAGCTCCTGCTGCCCGACGATGCCTTCGCCTCCGAGCATCAGATCGGCGATGACGCCGGCGTCCTTCGTCTTGATGACGAGGGAGTTGATGCCCTCGAAGCCTTCCACATAGCTGACCGACACGGCGACATGCGGCTTAGGAAACGCGTCGCCGAGCTCCGAGCGGCGGATCAGCGCGACTTGCGGAGTCGTAATGTCGACCTTGCGGCCGAGCAGCGTAGACAGCGCCGTAGCGGCGCTTCCGAAGGTGATGTTGCCGATCTCGCCGAGCGCGTCCTGCTCGATGCCGCTCAGGTAATCCTCGATCCGGTCGCTGCCGCTGGACGGCGCCGCTTCGGCTTCGCCGGAGCTCTGCCGGAGCAGCGCGTCGATTTCTTCCTGGGACAGGTAATCCTTACTCGTCATAATCTTCTTCCGCTCCTTCACGTACGATCTCCTCGACCTGGACCGCGAGCCGGTCGCGGACCGACCCCGGGCTGCCGATGAACTTCAGCTTCTCTCCAACTTTGATATGCAGCCCTTCGCCGGCCGTTTTGTTGAGGGAGATCACGTCTCCGACAGCCAGGCTCATGAACTCGCTGACCGTGATCGAGGACTCGCCCAGCTCCGCGATGATCGGAAGCTTTGCTTTATGTACCCTCTGCTCCAGCATTTCGACTTCTTCCGGAGCTCTGGATTTCTTCTGCGAGACGAACCAGTGGTGCACGGACAGTCTCGGCATGATCGGCTCGATGACGACATGCGGGATGCACAGGTTGATCATGCCGGTCGTATCGCCGATTTTCGTGCTGAGCGAGATGAGAGCGATCGTCTCGTTGGGCGAGACGATCTGCATGAACTGCGGATTCGTCTCGAGCGAGTCCAGGCGAGGCGAAATATCGATGACCGTTTTCCACGCCTCCTGGAGGCTTTCGAACGCGCGGCTGAAAATTTTCTCCATGATCATCGTCTCGATTTCGGTGAGCGCTCCGATTTTGGACGGAGCGGTCCCGGCCCCGCCCAGCAGCCGGTCCACCATCGCGAACGCGACGTTCGGATGGACCTCGAGCACCATCCGGCCCTCGAGAGGCTCCGCTTCGAATATGTTCAGGATCGTCATTTTCGGGATCGACCGGATGAACTCGTCGTACGGCAGCTGCTCGACCTGCACGACGTTGATCTGCACGAACGTGCGTAGCTGCGCGGAGAAGTACGTCGTCAGGAAACGCGCGAAGTTTTCATGGATTCGCGTCAGGCTGCGGATGTGGTCCTTGGAAAACCGCACCGCGCGCTTGAAGTCGTACGAGCGGATCTTGCGCTGGCTCTCTTCCTTCTTGAGCTCTTCCGCATCCATCTCGCCGGATGAAAGAGCCGCCAGCAGCGCGTCAATTTCATTTTGGGACAGAACATCTACCACTCTCTCACCTCCTTGCCTGATGCTCCGGCCTCAAATATCCGTGAGAAGATAGTCGGTTATCGAAACCTTGACCAGCTTACCCTCCGGCAAAATCTTGTTTACTTCGTTGAGCAGCTTCGCTTCGAGCGCATCTTGTCCGGCGGAGCCTTGCAGGTCGGCTGCCGCCGTGTCCGCGAGGATGCGGTTGATGATCGGCTTGACCGCGATGTCCTTGATCTGGTCGAGCTCCTCTTTCGCCGCTTTTTTGTCCAGCTGGAAAGCGAAGCTGATGATGACGAGCTTGTCCTCGTCCTTCAGGTTCCGCTTGATGTCCTTCAGTTCGAGCGTGACGCCGAGCCGCTCTTCCGCGGACATCGGCTTCGCCGCCGCTGCGACGGCAGGCTTGCCCTCGCCTTCAGCCGTCTTCGGGTCGCCGAGGACCGAATTCCAGAGGAACACGGCCACGACGGCGATCAAAGATATGGCCAGCAAGGTCGTGATCAACCAGGGAAGCATTTTTTTCATCGCGGTTATTCCTCCGTCACTGCGCCCTTCACGGAAGCGGCCAGCAAGCCGATGGACCGTTGATACTCGACGATCCGGCCTGTCAGCACTTCGGCCGATTCCTGAATGACCATTTTTTTGCCGGTGGTCAGCGTAAGGAGCGTATCCGGCGTTTCTTCGATCAGCTCGATCAGCAGCGCGTTGATCATGAGGCGGCTGCCGTTCAGCCTCGTTACTTGGACCATGGGACTCCCTTCTCGACGAGCGGCCCCGCGGCATCGACTGCGGCGCCGGCGGAGAGGCCGGCGCCGCGGGAGCAAGGCCCGGAGCGTCATCGGTTAGCGCTTGAGATTGACCAGCTCCTGCAGAATCTCATCGGAAGTCGTAATGATGCGGGAGTTCGACTGGAAGCCGCGCTGAGCGACGATCATTTCCGTAAACTCGCTCGTCAGGTCCACGTTGGACATCTCCAGCTGCCCGGCCACGATCGTGCCGGTGCCGGTCTCGGCGTCGCCGGGCACGCCGATCGCCAGCTCCTCGACGTTGGAGTTCACGCTGGAGCGGTACAGGTTGGCGCCCATCTTCTCGAGTCCGTTCGGGTTCTGCACCTGCACGACGCCGATCGTCGCGATCTCGTCGCCGGTCGTGCCGTCGGCGTTGATGCCGACGATCGTGCCGTTCTTGCCGATCGAATACGCGTTCACTCCCGCCAGGGAGATCGGCTCGCCGTCGGAGCTGAGCACGAGCCCGCCGTCCGCCGTCACGAGCTGTCCCGCCGCGTCGACGGAGAAGTTGCCCGCGCGCGTCAGATAGAAGCCGTCTTCCATGCCGGCCGGACGAACGGCGAAAAATCCGTCGCCGTCGATGCGCAGGTCGGTCGGAACGTTCGTCGTCATCGCGCTGCCCGCCGTATGGAGCGTGTCGACCGAAGCGACCGTGACGCCGAGACCGATCTGCTGCGCGTTCTTGCCCCCGCGCACGCCGTCTTCCGCTTGGCTGGCCCCGGATACGGTCTGGCTGAGGATGTCCTGGAACATGACGCGCCCGGCTTTGAACCCGACCGTATTGACGTTGGCGATATTGTTGCCGATGACATCAAGCTTCGTCTGGAAGCCGCGCATGCCGGATACGCCGGAGTACATGGATCTAAGCATTTGAATAACCTCCTGAATAGGTGATGTTCTGGACCTCGTTGCATTCGTTCCGCATGTTCCCTTTGGACTGTCCGATCAAGCGTCGGCCGTATCGGCCTCCGGAGCCGTTCCGGATTCGTCCGGCTCGGCCGCCCCGCCGTCGACCTGCTTGACGGCGTCCAGCGGAATGCTCTGGCCGGCGGAGATGACATATTGCATGCCGTCCTTCAAGATGATCGACTCCACGATGCCGCTCTCCGTCGTCAGCCTGCCGGCCGCGTCATAGACATCCCATTGGACCGTTCGTCCGATGAGATCCGACGTCAGGCCGAGGTTCTGTCCCTGCAGGTTGAGCTGGCCGGAGATGTTGGACAGCTGCTCGACCGACGAGAACTGGGCGAGCTGGGCGATGTAGGTCGTATTGTCCGCCGGCTTGAGCGGATCCTGATATTTCAGCTGCGCGACGAGCAGCTGCAGGAAGGCGTCCTTGCCCATCGTCGAGTTGTCCATGCTCGTCGCCGAGGCGGAAGCATTCTTTTGGCTGATATAGGGATAGATCGCGTTTACTTGAGCCATGCCGTCCCTCCTTCGTTCGGCTTAAGCCGTCTCATTGACCGAGCGCCCGAATCCGAGCTCGCGGATCGCCGTCTGCGTGGCCGCGTCGGCTTCGCGCAGCGCCGCCGCTTCCTCCGTCGCGCGCCCGCCGCCGGTGAAGCTCTGTCCCCGTCCGCCGCCGCCTTGCTGCTGGCCGAAGGAGAGGCTCGTCTGCAGCTCGCCGCTTCCGACCTCCATCCGATCGACCTGGATTCCTTGGAGCTGCAGCGACTGGCGGAGCTGGGCGAGCTGGTTCTCGATCGCCTCGCGAGCCGCCGGCGAGTCGGCGAGGAAGAGAGCGGTCAGCTGGCCGTTGTGCAGATGAAGCTTGATGTCGACTTGGCCCAAATGCTCGGGGTTGAGCAAAATCCGCGCTTCGCTCGACTGTCCGCTTGCCGTGATATCGAGCTTTTGCAGCATGATGCCCGCCATCTCCTCGGCGAAGCGCCGCATCGCCACGACCGGCAGCGCGGCCGTCTGCGCAGCTCCCGGCTGCGGAGCCGGAGCGGCCGGTGCCGACAGCTGCGGTGCCGCCTCCGACGAAGCGGAGCCCGGCAGCGCTCCCGGCGCCGCGTCGATTGCCGCGGCCGGTGCCGCTTCCGCCGCTCGAGCCGCGGACGGCTTCGCCTCGAGAGCCGCCCTCACTTGGGCGGACGCGGCGTTCAGCCGCTCCAAGAAGGCGGCGGGAGCCGCTTTGACGGCGATCGCCGCCTGCCCGTCCGCGGCACCGCCTGCGCGGCCTCCGGCGGTGGAGCGCTCCGTGCCGGCGAGCAGCTCGCCGAGCTTGGCGAGCTGCCGGCTCACGAGCGCGGAGGCGTCGGACGCGCCAAGCTTGAGCGGCTTGCCGTCCTGCAGCGCTTGATGCAGGACGAGCAGCGATTCCAGCACGAGCGGCTTGCCTGCCGCCGCTCCTTGCAGCGAGTCCGGCGAAGCGGCCTGATCTGCGCCGACGGCGGCCGGTTGAGCTTGCGGAGCCGGCAGTCCGAGCAGCGCCAGCAGCGCTCCGAGCTCGGAAGCGGCTGCGTCCATCGCCTCGTCGGACAGCGCGGCGTCCGCGTCCTGCAGATCCGTCAGCAGGTCGAGCAGCTCGTCCAGCTGGCCGAGCAGCGTTCCTTCCGCCGATTCGCCGGATGCACCCGCCTTTTCGGCCTCCGCCGCTTCGGCTCCGTCTTCCTTCTCTGCGCCGGAGACCGCATCCGCCGCGCTTGCCGGCGTGCCGGGAGCGAGGCCCGCCAGCTGCGCGATCGCCGCCTGCAGCAGCGTTGCCGCTTCCCCTTGCGGAGAAGCTGCCGCCGAGCCGGCTGCGCCTGCTTGTCCCGCTGCGGAGGTCGATCCTCCAGCGGCGTTCATCGAGCCGATCAGCTGCTGGAACGCCGTTCCGGCGGACGAGCTTGCGCTGATCTTCGCTGCCGCCGTTCCTACCGGCGATGAGCCGGCAGTCGGAACTGTCGATTGCGTTATCGCCATTTCCATCCGTTATCCCTCCTCGATCATTTCCCGGCCATCAGCTTGGAGACCAGCTGGGAGGTCATTTTTTTGTCTGTCTTGGACATCTCCGCCACGAGCGAGGAGCGGGTCGCGTCGCTTACCGAGCTGAGGATGCGCAGCACCTTGCTGGCGCTCATATCGGCCATCTGGAGCAGCAGCGGCGCAGCCTGGGCGGCGTTCATGCTCTCGAACGTCTTGGTGAGCTGCTCCTGGTTCAGGATGGCCGAAGCCGTCTCCGTCGAGGTCGCCTCGAGCCGCAGCCGCGATTGCAGCGCGGCGATCTGCTGATCCTTGACCGGCTCGCTGTCCTTCATGCGGGCCGCCGTCTGAGCCGCCCGCTTCGGATCCATTTTGGCCAGGATCGCTCCCTGAGCCCGGCTGTCCATCGAGCCGAGCACGAGAATCGATTCCTCCAGCGTCATGTTCTCCAGAATCGGAGCCGCCTTGCTCGCCGTCATCGAGGCGAACATGCCGGCGAGCTCGGCAATCTTGCCTTGATACTGCTCGGCGCTCAGCTTTTCCGCATCGCTCGTTTTGATCAAGCCGTCGATCTGCTCCTGCAGCGACTTCACCTGAGCTTCCAGCCCGGATTTTTCGGAATCCGCCGCTTCGAGCTTAGCCTTGGCCGCGGACAGCTCCGCCTGCAGGCTCGCCAGCCTCTTGTCGTCCTGCTCCTTCAGCACGGCAGAGCCTTCCGGCTCGGAGGCGTCGCCGGGCAGCAACGCTCCGACGACCGGCACGCCTCTACCGGCATCGATCAGCCTTTCCCTCAGCGACGGGTTGAAGACGACGAACAGCACCATTACAAGCACTACCGTGAACAGCAGCGGCGTCACGAAAAACAGCATTCGTTCGATTCCGCTGTAGCCTTGCTTTTCCATTTCTTCTTTTGCCACTTGTCATCCCCCCCGGGGGCGCTGCGCTTCCCCGTCTTCCTGCGCCCGAGCGCGCCCTGGCGATTGTCAGGACTGAGCCATGCGGGCATGCCGCTGGACCGCGATCTCGTCCAGCTCGGCCTGCTCTCCGGCCAGCAGGGCGCTTCTGAACTTCTGCCAGGCCTTTTCCTTGGACTTCATCCAGATCTTCTCCTGAACCTTCCGCTCCGACAGGATCGAGCGGGACTGACTCACTTCCTGCTCCGCCTCCTGGACCTTTTTTTCCTTGAGGCAGATCGTCTTGTCCAGATGCCGGATGAAATGCTGGATCTGCTGAAGCTCGTCCAGCGTGCTGCCTCGCTCGCCCTGCCGGATCAGCTTCTCTTCCCAGCGCCTGCGCTCGCTTCTCAGCTCCTCCAGCGACATTTCTTCCGCCTTCAGCAGGCCGAGAGCGGCGCTGAGCCCCCATTCGGCTTGAGTCGTCTCGCTTTGCTTGAGGTTGACGATGCTTTGATAGGCATACCGGAATGACGCCATAGGTTCGTTCAGCTCCTACTTATTGAAGTGATCGGTCAGCTGCCGGACGGTTTCGTGGAACTCGTCCTTTTCGCTCGTCCGCTGCCGGGTGAAGCTCTGGATGAAGTCCATCTGCGCGACCGCCTCGTCGATATCGGCGTTGGAGCCGCTTTGATACGCCCCGATATGGATGAGGTCCTCCGAATCCCTATAAACGGCGAGCAAGCGCTTGAGCGCCGTGGCCGCCTGCCGATGGTCCTCATCCGCGATCTCGTTCATGACGCGGCTCACCGAGCTCAGCACGTCGATCGCCGGAAAATGTCCCTTATGGGCAAGGTCCCGGCTCAACACGATATGCCCGTCCAAAATGCCTCGAACCGCATCCGCGACCGGCTCGTTCATGTCGTCCCCGTCGACGAGCACCGTGTAGAAGGCGGTGATCGACCCGCTCGGTCCTGTGCCGGCTCGCTCCAGCAGCTTCGGCAGGCCGGCAAAGACGGAAGGCGTGTAGCCTCGCGTCGCCGGCGGCTCGCCGATAGCCAGGCCGACTTCCCGCTGCGCCATCGCATAGCGCGTCACGGAATCCATCATGAGCATGACGTTCAAGCCCCGGTCCCGGAAATATTCGGCGATCGTCGTTGCGATGACCGCTCCTTTGATCCGGATGAGCGCCGGCTGATCCGACGTCGCGACGATCACGACCGAGCGGGCCAGTCCTTCCGGACCGAGATCCTTCTCGATGAACTCGAGCACCTCGCGTCCGCGCTCGCCGATGAGGGCGATGACATTCACGTCGGCGGCCGTATTGCGGGCGATCATGCCGAGCAGCGTGCTCTTGCCGACACCGGAGCCGGCGAAGATGCCGACCCGCTGGCCTTGTCCGACGGTGAGCAGTCCGTCGATCGCCCGGATGCCGATGCCGAGCGGTTCGGTGACGCGCGGACGGAACAGAGGATTGCTCGGAGGAGCTGTCGTCGGGTAACGCACCATCCGGCTCGGGATGAAGCTGCCGTCCAGCGGCCGCCCCAAGCCGTCGAGCACCTTGCCGAGCAGCTCCGAGCCGACTTGCACGGTGAGCGGCTTGCCCGTCCCGACGACGTCGCAGCCGGGGCCGATCGCGTTCAGCTCGCCGAGCGGCATGAGCACGAGGCGGTTGTCGCGGAAGCCGACAACCTCGGCCAGCAGCGGAGGAGCGCCTTTGCCGGGATAGATCTGGCAGACGTCTCCGATGCTCGCGTCCGGTCCTTCGCTCTCGATCGTCAGCCCGATGACTTGCGTCACCTTTCCGTTTACGCGCACCGGGTCGATTCCGCCCAGATGCTCGATGTAGCGTGCAGCCGAGAGCTCTTTCATGAAGCCGCCTCCTGGCCTTCCCGCTGCTGCGCGAGCTGCACGAGCTCGCGCTTGATCTCGGCGAGCTGCGTATCGATCCGGGCATCGATGCTGCCGAAGGCGGACCGGATGACGCAGCCGTGATCCTTCACGGTGGCGTCCGGCAAAATCTGCAGCTCGGCCTGCGAGTCGATCGACAGCTCAAGCTCGTCCCGCGCCGCCTGGACAGCAGCCAGCTGCGCCGGCGCGACGCAAAGCACGATGACGCCATGCTCCTTGCGCCGGGACAGCGCCTTTTTGACCAGCTCGGCCGCCCAGTCTGGCTCCAGCGTCAGCTGCCTGCCGACGAGCTTTTCTGCGATCGCGCAGCTCAGCTCGATAAGGAACGGCTCCGCTTCTTGGATGATCTGCTCCCGCATCGCGTAGGACGAGGCCAGGATGCCCGACGCTTCCTGGATACGCTGCTCCCACTCTTCCCGGAGCCGTGCCTCCGCATCGTCGCGGCCGGACTGGAATCCGGCTTCATAGGCCGCAGACCGGACCTCCTCGACGAGGCGGTCGTCATCGGCGCGCCGCGCATGCCACCACTCGTCCATCTCGCGCTGCGCCTGCTCGAGCATCTCGTCCGATCTTCGAGCCGCATCGGCGAGCATGTCGTCCGCGACGCTCCGAGCGTCATCGAGCACTTGCCGCCGCAGCCGGTCCGTCGCTTCGTCGAGAGTCGGCTGCGGCGGCAGCGCCTCGCCGTCACCCGTCGTGATCGGCGCCTGCATGCCGCCTCCGGCCCGGGCATAAAAGCGTTCGAGCGGCTGAGAGCCGCTCTTGGGCCGTACATAGGAAGATTTGATGAGATTAGACAATGATGTCATCTCCTCCGCCGCGGGCGATGATGATGTCTCCCGCTTCCTCGAGCCTGCGGATCGTCGCTACGATGCGGGTCTGAGCTTCCTCCACGTCACGCAGCCGCACCGGCCCCATGAATTCCATCTCTTCCTTGAACGTCTCGGCCATCCGTTTGGACATGTTGCGGAAGATCGCTTCCCTGACCTCCTCGCTCGCGACCTTGAGCGCCAGCTGCAGGTCCGCGTTCTCGATGTCGCGGATGATGCGCTGGATCGAGCGGTTGTCGATGCTGACGATGTCTTCGAAGACGAACATCCGCTTCTTGATCTCTTCGGCAAGCTCCGGATCCTGAATCTCGAGCGAGTCGAGGATCGTCCGCTCGGTGCCGCGGTCGACGCCGTTCAAAATCTGGACGATCGAATCGATGCCGCCTGCATTCGTATAATCCTGGGTGACGGTCGCCGAGAGCTTCTGCTCGAGCACGCGCTCGACCTGCGAGATGACATCCGGGGAGGTGCTGTCCATAAGGGCCACCCTGCGCGCGACATCCGCCTGCTTCTCCTGGGGCAGCGAGGAAAGGATATGGGACGCTTGCTCCGGCTGCAGATAGGACAGCACGAGCGCGATCGTCTGCGGATTCTCGTTTTGGATGAAGTTGAGGATCTGCGTCGGCTCCGCCTTGCGGGCGAAGTCGAACGGCCGCACCTGCAGCGTCGCCGTCAGGCGGCTCAGCACTTCCTGGGCCTTCTGCGCGCCGAGCGCTTTTTCGAGGATGTCCTTCGCGTAGGCGATGCCGCCTTGCGAGATGTATTCCTGCGCCAGGCAGATCTGATAGAACTCGCTCATGATCAGGTCCCGCTCCGAGCTGTCGACCTTGCGGACGTTCGCGATCTCGAGCGTCAGCTGCTCGATCTCTTCCTCCCTCAGGTTTTTGAAGATCTGGGCGGATACTTCCGGGCCGAGCGTAATGAGGAGAATCGCTGCCTTCTGTCGCCCTGTCAGGGCTTGCATCGCTTTGGACATGGCGAGAGCCCTCCTATTCTTCTACAAGCCAGGTGCGGAGCAGATTGACGAACTCATCCGGCTTGCGCTTGGCGAGAGTTTCGAGATTTTTGCGTACCTGGCTGTCGTTGCTGACGCTGTCGAGATTGATGGAAGGATATTCGACCCGCGGAGACAGCTCTTCGATCGTCTCTTCGACCGCATTCTGCCGTCTTCTGCGGATGGCGAAGATGATGCCCGCCACGAGCGCCGCAGCCGCGACTCCGATCGCCGCCCACCAGATGCCGGACAGCCCTGCCGTGCCGGATGCCGAAGCCGCCTGGGCGAAGTTCTGCCCGATGACCGAAACTTTTTTGGCGATCAGCTCGTCATTGGTTACATCCTGGCCGGAATCGATCAGTTGCGACCGGACGAAGGAAGTCAGATATTGGGTGATTTGATCTTGCGTTTCCTGGTTTAATAGATTGATAGGAAGTCCTACGCTGATGCTGAGGTCCTTCACCGCGTACGGCCCCCCGACGACCGTATTTTTGATCCGGTTCACGTCGTAGTTGGTCGTACGGTCGCTTTTTTCGGAAGTGCTGGACCCCGTCGCGGAGGAAGAGTAGTTCGGCACGTCCGTCTCGCCCGTGCCCGCAACGCCGCCCGGATCTCCCGAGGACCCCTCGGTGCTTTCGGTCGACTCCTGCTGGCTGATGATGATGCCGTTGTTTCCATTGTCGTCCAGCGGCCTGACGAGATCCTCGACCCGGTTCGTCTGATCGAAATTCAGGCTGCTGGTGACGCTGACGACGAGATTCTCGCTCCCTAGCATCGGCCCGAGGAACTGCTCGATGTTCCGCTTCAGCTCCGCCTCGTATTTCTTCTTGATCTGGAAGAGCGAATCCGCGCTGCCCGTGCTGCCTGGCGCGCCGCCCGCCTTCTCGGAAGGATTGAGCTCGCCTTGCGGGCTCGTGATGGTGATGTCCTCCACTCTCAGATTCGGCACCGAGGTCTTCACCAGATTGAAGTAGCCGTCGATCTCGTCCTGGCTCGGACGGAAGCCCGGCTTGAACTTCATCACAACGGACGCGCTCGCGCCGGACTCTTCTTGCGTCTGGGCGAATACGCTCTCCTTCGGCAGATTGACGACGACCTTCGTCGAGGCTACGCCTTGCATGGCGTTGAGCAGCTGCTGGATTTCTCCATTCAGCGCGTTTTTGTAGCGGACGTTGAATTCATTGTCCGTCATGCCGAACTGCGACGAGCTCGCGCTGAACGCCTCGAAGCCGATCGAGCCGTTCTGCACGAGGCCTTGGGACCCCGCTCCTACGCGGATCCGGTCCGCCTCGCTGCTTGGCACCGCGATCGAGCTGCCGCCGTTTTCGAGCTTGTAGGCGACCTTGCTGCTGTCCAGATAGTTGATGATGGCCTGAGCGTCGGTCGTATCCAGCTCGTTGAATACCGTTTCATACTGCGTCTTGCTCAAGATCGACGTCAGCAGGATGATGGTGAGCAGCAGCACGCCCAGCGTGGCTCCCAGCCAGATTTTCTGCCTTTTCCCCATCGCGCCCCAATAATTTTTCACCGACGCGCTATATCGGGCTATCGTTTCATTCACGTTTTCACCCCGCAGATTGCTGTTCCCTCAGGCAAGATCCTAGATTTGCATGCGCATGATGTCCTGATAAGCCTCGACCGCTTTGTTCCGGACCTGCGTCACGAGCTGCAGGGTCAGCTGCGCTTGCTGCGAGACGATCATGACCTGCGAGATGTCCGCCTGGCCGATCAAATACTCGTTGTTTACTTTATGTACGGCTTGTTCCTGCGCGCTTGCGCTGTCAATCGCGTTTTTCAGCACGTTGGCGAAGCTTTCGCTGAGCTCGCTCGGGCTCCCGGCCGCAGGCGCGGCCTTTTGAGCGATCGAAGCCGGCTGCTGCAGCTGCGAGAGGGCGATCGGCTGAATCATCATTCATCTCCTCCACGTTCCATTGATTTTATCTACGGCTTATTTGCCGATTTCAAGCGCCTTGACGAACATGGCCTTCGTCGCGTTCAGCGCCGTCACGTTCGCTTCATAGGCTCGCGAAGCCGAGATCATGTCGACCATCTCTTTGGCCACATCGACGTTCGGCATCCTTACATAACCGCTAGCGTCCGCATCCGGGTGGTTTGGATTGTAGACGAGCTTTTCCGGAGACTGGTCCTCCACGATCCGGGTCGCCTTCACGCCCTTGCTCGCCTCTCCCATCTCGCTCCGCAGCATCGAGTCGAAGCTTCCCGCCTTCATCGGCTCCAGCACGACCATCTTCCGCTTGTAGGGCTGGAACTGCCCATCGACAAACGAACCGCGCGTCGTCTCCGCGTTGGCGATATTGGACGAGACGACGTCCATCCTCAGCCGTTGGGCCGTCAGCGCCGAAGCGCTGATATCGAAACCGTTGCTCAGCTTCATCCGTTACCCTCTCCCGTCGATCGCAGTCCGCAGCATCGTAATTTCATGGTTGATCTGCTGAACATAGGAATTGTATTTCAGCTGGTTTTTGGCCAGCAGCGCCATTTCCCGCTCCACATCGACATTGCTGCCGTTGTTGTTCATGACGGAAGTCTCGTCCGTCACGAGTTTTGGCGCTGGAACTGAGGTCCCTGGACCTATTGGAAGATGTCTTTCATTGGTTCTTATTAGTTCCAATGTCCTACTACCTGACGTCCCAAGCTGCTCCGCCAGCAACTCTTCGAACACGAGCTCCGAGCGTTTGAAAAACGGAGTTTCCGCATTGGAGATGTTGTCTGAAATAATCTGCTGTCTGGATTCAGCAGCCCTCATCGCGCCGACGAGTCTTCCGAAATCCGCGCCTCCCAAGACATTCAACGCCTCTTCACCACTTTCCCGACGTTATCTATAACATGATATTCCACATTTCTTTCGACAATCCTTCTTTCTTCGACATCGAAAATTAAAAAAATGAGAATTCAATGTCGAGATTTGCCGACACGCTTATCTTCCTAAATTTCCATATTTATTACAATGAGAAATAAGCCCTATCTTTATATGAAGATAGGGCCTTTCCGGGACTTTAGTCTCATATTCAGTTCTTCATTTTGCTCAATTCTTCCAGAAGTTGATGATTCAGGATGCGGATATAGGTCCCTTTCATCCCTAAGGATCGCGTTTCGATAACTCCCGCACTTTCAAGTTTGCGTAGCGCGTTTACGATAACGGACCTAGTAATTCCGACCCGGTCCGCGATCTTCGACGCGACGAGCAGCCCTTCCTTCGCCTCGAGCTCGTCGAAGATATGCTCGACCGCCTCCAGCTCGCTGAACGACAGCGAGCCCATCGCCACGGCGACGACGGCGCGGCTCCTCGCCTCGAGGGCGAGCTCTTCCGCGCGTTCGCGCAAAATCTCCATCCCGACGATCGTCGAGCCGTATTCGGCAAGGATAAGGTCATCGTCATCGAACGCGCCGCTCGGCCGGGACAGGACGACGGTGCCCAGCCGGTCCCCGCCGCCCGTTACCGGAACGACGCTCATGATCTCCTGCGTGCCCATGAACGGAAAGACGGCCGCGATGCCGGGATCAGGCTCGACATTGGTCGCCGGCTCGCTCATGACCAGAAACCGGCTGTTGCTGTCCGCCGGAAAGCGCGGCTCGTCGGCGGCCATGCTGCGGAACTGCTCATGATCGAATCGGTCGACCGCCGCGCAGCCGAGAATCTTGCCTCTGCGGCTGACGACGAATACGTTCGCCTGGATGACCGTGCTGAGCACCTCGGCCATTTCCCTGAAATTCAACGCCTTGCCTGCCGCTCGCTGCAGCAGGCGATTGAGCGTCCTTGTCTTGGTCAATAAAGTCATTGGTATGGTTGCCCCCCGAACCCCTCTGCTTCTCTACAGAATATATTGGCTCAGATCGCGGTTCTGGGCGATCGAGCCGAGCTTCTCCCTAACGTACTCCGGCGTGATGTTCAAGCTCTCGAGCGTCAAATCAGGCGCTTCGAAGCTCAGATCCTCCAGCAGCTTCTCCAGAATCGTATGGAGACGGCGAGCTCCGATGTTCTCCGTGTTGCGGTTCACTTCCGCGGCGATGGACGCCAGCTCCGCGATCGCCTCGTCGGAGAACGTGATCTCGATGCCCTCCGTCGACAGCAGCGCCGCATATTGCTTCGTCAGCGCGTTTTTCGGCTCCTTGAGAATCTGGATGAAGTCCTCGAGGCTGAGCGAGGTCAGCTCCACGCGGATCGGAAAGCGGCCTTGGAGCTCCGGGATGAGATCCGCCGGCTTGGACACATGGAACGCTCCTGCCGCGATGAACAGCATATAGTCCGTCTTGACGGCGCCGTACTTGGTCATGATCGTCGAGCCCTCGACGATCGGCAGGATGTCCCGCTGCACGCCTTCTCTCGATACGTCCGGACCGGAGCCTTTGGACGGACTGGCGATCTTGTCGATCTCGTCCAGGAACACGATGCCGGACTGCTCCGCGCGGCTCACCGATTCGGCGATCACATCGTCCATGTCGATCAGCTTCGCCGCTTCCTCTTGCGTCAGCACCTTGCGCGCGTCCTTCACGGACAGCTTGCGGCGCTTCGTCCGCTTCGGCATGAACTGCCCCATGATCTCCTGCATGTTCATGCCCATCATCTCGTTGCCTTGGCCGCCCAGCATATCCAGCATGTTCGGCGACGTGTCCTCCACGTCCAGCTCCAGCATTTCCTTCTCGAGCTCGCCGGCCAGCAGCTTGACGCGGACCGCCTGCCGCTTCGCCGCCAGCTCCGGCTCGGACGAGCGGTCCTCCGGCTCAGGCTCGCGAGCGCCGCCGAACAGCATCTCGAGCGGGTTCTTGCCGCCCTTCGGCTTGGAGCGTGACGGCTCGAGCAGCTCCACGAGCCGCTCGTTCGCCAGCTCCTCCGCCTTGTCCTTGACCTTTTCCATCCGCTCCGACTTCACCATGCGGATGGCGACCTCGACCAGATCGCGGATCATCGCCTCGACGTCGCGGCCGACATAGCCGACTTCCGTAAACTTCGTCGCTTCGACCTTGACGAACGGGGCTCCGACCAGCTTGGCCAGCCGACGCGCGATCTCCGTCTTGCCGACGCCGGTCGGCCCGATCATGAGAATGTTCTTCGGCACGATCTCGTCCCTCAGGCTTTCCTCGAGGCGGCTGCGGCGATAGCGGTTGCGCAGCGCTACGGCGACGGAGCGCTTGGCCTGCTTCTGTCCGACGATATATTTGTCCAGCTCGGCGACGATCTGACGCGGGGTCATGGCTTCCTTCACCCGAAATCACTCCTTTTCGTGTAGGGGACGGCTGCTCCGGCACGACCGATCAACCTTATACTTCCTCGACGATAATGCTATGGTTCGTGAAAACGCAAATTTCCGCGGCGGTCTCGAGCGCCGCTTGCGCCATCTCGCGCGCGCTCAGGTTCGGCGCATGCTTCTTGAGGGCTCTGGCCGCGGCCAAGGCGAAGCTGCCGCCCGAGCCGATCGCCAGGATGCCGTCATCCGGCTCGATGACCTCGCCGTTGCCGGAGATGAGCAGCAGGCCGGTCTCGTCCATGACGAGCAGCATCGCCTCCAGGCGACGCAGCACGCGGTCCGACCGCCACTCCTTGGCCAGCTCGACCGCTGCCCGCTGCAAATTCCCGTGATGCTCCTCCAGCTTGCCTTCGAACTTCTCGAACAGCGTGATCGCGTCCGCGACCGATCCGGCGAAGCCAGCCGCCACCTTGCCCCGGTACAGGCGCCTTACTTTTTTGGCCGAGCCCTTCATGATCATGCTGTTGCCGAAAGTGACCTGTCCGTCGCCCGCGATCGCGCCTTTGCCGTCATGCCGCACCGCGCAGATCGTCGTTGCATGAAATTGCATTTCCACGTCCATTCCTCCTTTGGCCTTGCGGTCTAGCGGCCCCCGCCGAGCCGCTCCAGCTTGAATTGCTCCAGCGAGGACAAAGCCCGGTTCGCGATATGTTCGTTCTTTTCCTTTTTATTGCGGATGCGCTGCTCCGGCGGCGGGAACAGCCCGAAGTTCGCATTCATCGGCTGAAAATGGCGGAAGTCCGCCGTCGTGATGTAATGGGCCATGCTGCCGAGCGCCGTCTCCTTCGGCAGCACGAGCGGCTCGAGGCCGCGCGCGAGGCGGCCGGCGTTGAGGCCGGCCAGCATGCCCGAAGCGGCCGATTCGACGTATCCTTCGACTCCGGTCATCTGGCCGGCGAAGAACAGGTTATCCCGTCCCTTGAACTGATAGGTCGCCTCGAGCAGCTTGGGCGAGTTGATGAACGTATTGCGGTGCATGACGCCATAGCGCACGAACTCGGCGTTTTCCAGGCCCGGGATGAGCGAGAACACCCGCTTCTGCTCGCCCCATTTGAGATGCGTCTGGAAGCCGACCAGATTGTAGAGCGTGCCCGCGGCGTTGTCCTGGCGCAGCTGGATGACCGCATGCGGCTGCTTGCCCGTACGGGGATCGACGAGCCCGACCGGCTTCATCGGACCGAACAGCACGGTCTGCTTGCCGCGCTGGGCCATCACCTCGATCGGCATGCAGCCTTCGAAGTACACTTCCTTCTCGAAGTCCTTGAGCGCGGCCGTCTCCGCCGTGACGAGCGCTTCGTGGAAGCGTTCGAATTCCTCTTCGTTCATCGGGCAGTTCAGGTAGGCCGCTTCGCCCTTGTCGTAGCGGGAAGCGAGGAACACCTTCTCCATATCTATGGAATCCTTCTCGACGATAGGAGCGGCAGCGTCATAAAAATAAAAATATTCTTCGCCCATGAGCTCCTTGATCTCGGCCGAAAGGCTCGGCGCGGTCAGCGGGCCCGTCGCGATGACGGTAATGCCGTCCTGCGGAATCTCGGCGATCTCTTCATTGTGGACCGTGACGAGCGGATGCTCGCGCAGCGTGCCGGTGATGTCGCCGGAAAATCCGTCGCGGTCGACTGCGAGCGCGCCGCCGGCCGGCACAGCATTGCGGTCGGCCGCCGCCAGGACGAGCGAGTCCATGCGGCGCATTTCTTCTTTGAGGACGCCGACGGCGTTGGCCAGGCCGTTCGCCCGCAAGCTGTTGCTGCAGACGAGCTCGGCGAATTTATCGGTATGATGGGCCGGCGTCTGCTTCACCGGCCGCATTTCGTAGAGCTTGACCTCGACGCCTTGGGAAGCGATCTGCCAGGCGGCCTCGCTGCCTGCGAGCCCGGCTCCGATGACGGTTACTGGGGGAATGGATGACAAGTGCGATTCCTCTCTTTCTTTAAGTCCAAAACGGCCCGAACAACCGCAGGGAAGCGGAAGGCGGGTGTCCGCTTTCCGCTTCCCGCTGATGGGTTATCCGAGCTCCTGATCCTCCGGCAGCTCCTCGTTGAAGTCGCAGGAAGGACACTGATACCTGGCTCCGCTCTTATTGCGCTTGATGACGAGCATGCTGCCGCATTCCGGGCACGGCTTGCCGGCCGGACGGTCCCAGGAAACGTAGTCGCAGCCCGGATACTGGTCGCAGCCGTAGAAGATGCGGCCCTTCTTGCTGCGGCGCTCGATGATCTGGCCTTCCGCGCATTTCGGGCAGGCCACGCCGATGTTCTTGACGATCGGCTTCGTATTGCGGCAGTCCGGGAATCCGGAGCAGGCGAGGAATTTGCCGAAGCGGCCCATCTTGTACACCATCGGGCTGCCGCATTTCTCGCATACCTCGTCCGACACCTCGTCTTGAAGCTCGACTTCCTTCATTTCTTCCTCGGCAACCTCAAGCCGCTTTTCGAACGACTCGTAGAATTGGGCAAGCACCCGGACCCAGTCCTCCTTGCCCTCCTCGACATGGTCGAGATCGCCTTCCATATGGGCGGTGAATTCCGCATCGAGAATCTCGGGGAAAAACTCCTCCATCAGCTGGATGACCAGCTCGCCGAGCTCGGTCGGGAAAAACTTCTTCTCCTCGATCGCGACATAGCCGCGTTTCTGGATCGTTTCCAGCGTCGGCGCATACGTGCTCGGACGGCCGATGCCGAGTTCCTCGAGCGTGCGCACGAGCCGCGCTTCGGTGAAGCGGGGCGGCGGCTGGGTGAAGTGCTGCTTCGGCTCGATCGACTCGGCCTTGAGGCTCTCCCCCTCGGCCAATGCGGGCAGGAATTTGTCCTCGTCCGCGGCGGTGCCGTCGTCATTGCCTTCGACATAAACCTTCATGAAGCCGGCAAACTTGACCTTGGAGCCGGACGCGCGGAACACCGCCTCGCCTGCGTTCAGATCGACCGTCATCGTATCGAGCACCGCCGAGCTCATCTGGCTGGCGACGAAGCGCTCCCAGACGAGCTTATACAGCCGGTACTGATCGCGGCTCAGGTATTCCTTGACCGCATCCGGCTCCCATTCCATCGACGTCGGGCGAATCGCCTCATGCGCGTCCTGGGCGTTGGCGTTTTTCTTCAGGTAGACGCGCGGCTGCTCCGGATAGAACTCCGGTCCGTACTTCTCGACGATGTAGCCCTTCGCTTCTTCTTGAGCGACCGGCGAGATCCGCGTCGAATCCGTACGCATGTAGGTGATGAGGCCGGCCGTGCCCTGCTTGCCGAGGTCGACGCCCTCATACAGCTGCTGGGCAACGGACATCGTCTTGGAAGCGCGGAAGCTCAGCTTGCGCGCCGCTTCCTGCTGCAGCGAGCTCGTAATGAACGGCGGAGCGGGATTGCGCAGCCGCTCCTTTTCCTTCACCTCGGCGACCGTGAAGTCGCGGCCCTTGATCGCTGCGAGCACGACGTCGACCTCCGCCTGGCTGCCGAGCTCCGACTTGTCGCCTTGATAGGAATGGAACTTGGCTTCGAACGCCGACTTGCCCTTATGCAGCCCAGCGGTGATGGACCAGTATTCCACCGGCTCGAACGCCTCGATCTCGTTCTCGCGGTCGCTGATCAGCTTGACCGCGACCGACTGGACGCGGCCTGCAGACAGGCCCTTCTTGACCTTCTTCCATAACAGCGGGCTGATCTTGTAGCCGACGAGGCGATCCAGGATGCGCCGCGCCTGCTGCGCGTTGACAAGATCCATGTCGATCTTGCGCGGCGTCTTGAACGCGTCCTTGACGGCCTGCTTCGTAATTTCGTTGAAGACGACGCGGCAATCGTCGGTCTCGTCCAAGTCCAGATAATGCGCCAAATGCCAGGCGATCGCCTCGCCTTCGCGATCCGGGTCAGCCGCGAGATAAACGCGCTTGACCTTTTTGCTGG
Organism: Paenibacillus sp. B01; assembly: GCF_009649995.1. Classification (NCBI taxonomy): domain Bacteria; kingdom Bacillati; phylum Bacillota; class Bacilli; order Caryophanales; family Paenibacillaceae; genus Paenibacillus; species Paenibacillus sp. B01. The sequence continues at coordinate 3,352,968 of NZ_CP045802.1, forward strand.
CGTCCTTCAATTCCTTGAGGACGGAGCCTTTGCCGCGGATCGTAATGTATTTGGGATTGAAATCGTTCTCGACTTCGACGCCGATCTGGCTTTTCGGCAAATCGCGGATATGGCCCATCGAGGCTTTCACGATAAATTTGCTTCCCAGATATTTGCCAATCGTCTTCGCTTTTGCCGGTGATTCGACAATGACAAGTGAATCGGCCATGTTGGCGTCCTCCTTTCGCAAGCTGCTTACAATGCCATATATATGGAACCGTTATGCAGTTCAATCTTACGTTTTAAACATAAATTTATCAGAACTGTTTGCAAAAGTCCAAAAGCGAGCCCCGAAGCCTCAAACAGCTCGTCCGCCGAGCGCGGCTCGTTCTGCAGCAGCCCGTACACAAGCCGCTCATTCTCGTCGAGCCGAGGCTCCTCCAAAAGAGAAGGCGCGCTCGGCTGCGACGGCCGCAAAAAGTGAAAATCGCGGATGATCGTCTCCGAGCCGTCCGCCAGCTTCGCCCTGCCGTCTCGGATCAAAGCGTTGCAGCCGACGCTCTTGGGCGAATGGATCGGCCCCGGCACCGCATACACCTCGCGGTTCATGTCCAGCGCCTGGTCGGCCGTAATGAGCGAGCCGCTCGCCGCGGCAGCCTCGATCACGATCGTACCGTGAGACAAGCCGGCGATGATCCGGTTGCGCTGCGGGAACATGCCCGGCTTGACGGGAGTGCCGATCGGAAACTCGGACAGCACGAGCCCCTCTCGGCACAGCCGTCGGTACAACGCCCGGTTGTCGGGCGGGTAAGCGGTGTCGACCGGAGTGCCGAGCACGGCGATCGTCGCCCCTCCCGCTTCGAGCGCGGCTTCATGAGACAAGCCGTCGATCCCGCGGGCCATGCCGCTGACGATGCCGAAGCCCGCTGCTGCCAGCTCCTTGCTCAGCCTGGATGCCGCCTGCTTGCCATAGGCGGTCGGCCCTCGCGTCCCTACGATCGCCAGGCATGGCCGCTCCAGCAGCTCCAGACGCCCGACCGCGTACAGCAGCCAGGGCGGCTGCGGAATCCGCCGGAGCAGCTCGGGATACCCGTCATCGAAGATCGCCAGCCTGCGCCCGGCCAGCGCCAGAAATGCCCCTTCCCAAGCGGGTTCCTGACGCTCCCTCCAGCGCCGCGCCGCTTCCACGGCCGGCGCCTGCCGGATGCCCAGCCTTTCCAGCCGGGCGGCGTCCAGCTCCGGATCGCGCCACAGCTCCGCCTTCATCGCGCGATACAGCGATTGCCATCCGATTCCCGGCGTTTCATGCATGGCGATTATAAATTCGCGCACGCGTGCACGCTCCGGCGCAGTCCATTGCTGTTCCAACCATTCATCCATCATCGGCTACCGTCCTTTTCTTCTATTATAAAGGACGGCACCTGCGCCAATCCCTATTGTGGGGCACAAGAATCCAGATTGCAAGCGCGCAGGCGCCGCCAATGCCGCAGGAGCTTGACGAGCGGCAATAAAAAAAGGCAGCCTTCTTCCCCGAAACGGGAGAAGAAGGCTGCCTGCCTTCCAAGATCAAGCGATTGAAATCAGTGAGTCTTGCATTTCTCGAGCAGGCCCTGCTCTTCCAGCACGCTCACGAGCGTGGAGCCCATGTCGGATGGAGTCGGAGCGACCTTGATGCCGCAAGCCTCAAGCGTAGAGATTTTTTCCTTCGCCGTGCCTTTGCCACCGGAAATGATGGCGCCGGCATGGCCCATGCGCTTTCCTGGAGGAGCCGTAGCGCCGCCGATGAAGCCGACAACCGGCTTCTTCATGTTCGCCTTGACCCACTCGGCCGCTTCTTCCTCAGCCGTGCCGCCGATCTCGCCGATCATGATGACCGCGTACGTATCCGGATCCTCGTTGAAGAGATTCAGGATATCGATGAACTCGGAGCCTTTGACCGGGTCGCCGCCGATGCCGACCGCAGTCGATTGGCCGATGCCGCGGGTCGTCAGCTGATGGACCGCTTCATAAGTGAGCGTTCCGGAGCGGGAAACGACGCCGACATGGCCTTTGCGATGGATGTAGCCCGGCATGATGCCGATCTTGATCTCGTCCGGCGTAATGACGCCCGGGCAGTTCGGTCCGATCAGGCGGGTCTTCTTGCCTTCCATGTAGCGCTTCACGCGCACCATGTCGAGCACCGGAATGCCTTCCGTAATGCAGATGACCAGCTCCAGCTCCGCTTCCACCGCTTCCAGGATGGAGTCGGCCGCGAAGGCCGGCGGAACGTAGATGACGGATACGGTCGCGCCGGTTTCTGCGATCGCTTCGCGCACGGAGTTGAATACCGGCAGCGACTTCGTCTCGCCGTTCTCCAGCTCGATGTCGACCGTCGTGCCGCCTTTGCCCGGCGTCACGCCGCCGACCATCTGGGTTCCGTACTCAAGGGCGCCCTTCGTATGGAAGAGGCCGGTCTGGCCGGTAATGCCCTGGGTGATCACTTTGGTATCTTTGTTGATCAAAATGCTCATCGCACATTCACATCCCCTAACAGAATTCGTCTCTGCAGCCCCAAGGGCGTTATTTTACGAGCGCAACGATTTTTTGAGCGCCGTCGGACATGCTGTCCGCCGCGACCAGGTTCAGGCCCGATTCATTCAGGATCTTCTTGCCAAGCTCGACGTTCGTGCCTTCGAGGCGCACGACGAGCGGACGCTCCAGGCCAAGCTCGCGAGCAGCCGCGACAACGCCTTCCGCGATGACGTCGCAGCGCATGATGCCGCCGAAGATGTTGACGAAGATGCCCTTGACGTTGGCGTCCGACAGCAGGATCTTGAAGGCTTCCGTCACCTTCTCCTTCGTCGCGCCGCCCCCTACGTCGAGGAAGTTGGCCGGGTCGCCGCCGTAATGCTTGATGATGTCCATCGTCGCCATCGCGAGGCCGGCGCCGTTGACCATGCAGCCGATGTTGCCGTCGAGCGCGATGTAGCTGAGGTCATACTTGGAGGCTTCGATTTCCTTGGCGTCCTCTTCCTCGAGGTCGCGCAGCGCCAGGATGTCCTTGTGGCGGAACAGGGCGTTGGAGTCGAAGTTCAGCTTGGCGTCGAGCGCCATGACATTGCCGTCGCCGGTGACGACGAGCGGGTTGATCTCGGCGATCGAGCAGTCCTTGTCCACGAACGCCGCATAAAGGGCCGTCATGAACTGGACCGCCTTGCGGACGAGCTCTTTCGGGATATTGATAGCGTATGCAAGACGCTGGGCTTGGAACGGCAGCAGGCCGACCGCCGGATCGATGACTTCCTTGATGATCTTCTCCGGGGAATGCTCGGCGACTTCTTCAATCTCCGTGCCGCCCTCTTCGGACGCCATCATGACGACGCGGCCGGTCGCGCGGTCGACGACGACGCCGACATAGTATTCCTTCTTGATGTCGCAGCCTTGCTCGATCAGCAGGCGCTTGACTTCCTTGCCCTCCGGACCCGTCTGATGCGTGACGAGCGTCTTGCCCAGAATTTCGGATGCGTACTGGCGCACCTCGTCCAGGCTCTTCGCTACCTTGACGCCGCCGGCCTTGCCGCGGCCGCCCGCATGGATCTGCGCCTTGACCACAACGACGGAAGTTCCCAGTTCCTTGGCTGCCTCAACAGCCTCGTCCACCGTGAAGGCGACCTTGCCTTCCGGGACTGCGACCCCGTATTGTTTCAAGACTTCTTTGCCTTGATACTCATGAATGTTCATTCACGACATCCTCCAATCCTCTGACTCGGGTGGAAACAGCTAGATCAAATCAAACAAACATCTGTCATTATATCACAACCCGCGACTCGCTTCGCGCAAAATCACGCTCCGACCGTAAAAATTTTTTTGCGTTTCGGTAAAAGTGGAACGGAATGGAAGCGCGGTTGACACCGCGGCTGGACTGATCTAATCTTAATGTATCCATATACTTTTCAGGGAAGTAAGGAAGCACCTTCGCCCGTTATTCGGGGAGGGTGCTTTTTGTCATGTCCTACAGTTCGTTCTCCAGCGCCAGCGTGCAGGGCGTCGACGGACGGCTCGTCGCCGTCGAGGTCGATCTCGCCAGCGGCTTGCCGCAAATCGCCGTCGTCGGCCTGCCCGATCCGGCCGTACGCGAGTCGGTCGAGCGCGTCCGCGCCGCCCTGCGCAACTGCGGCTTTCAGTTTCCGATGCAGCGCATCACCGTCAATCTCGCGCCTGCCGACATGCGCAAGGAAGGCACCGCCTACGATCTGGCGATCGCGGCCGCGATCCTGTCGGCAAGCGGCCAGCTGGACGGGCGGATGTTCGAGCATACCCTCGTCATCGGCGAGCTCGCGCTCAGCGGCGAGCTGCGCTCCGTGCCCGGCGTGCTGCCGATGGCGGCGGAGGCGCGGCGGCTCGGCCTGCGGCGCGTGCTCGTCCCCGCCGCCAACGCGGCCGAGGCGGCGCTGGTCGGCGATCTCGACGTCTATTCGGCGCGCAGCCTGACCGAGCTTGCCGCCGCCTGCCGCAGCGGAGAGGAGTGGCGCTCGCTGCTGTGGGAGGCAGGCGCGGAGGCGGCGGCGCCCTCCTGCGCGGCGGGCGGCCCGAGCGCCGGGCTCGATTACGCGGATGTGATCGGCCAGCACGGCGCCAAGCGCGCGCTGGCGATCGCGGCCGCCGGCAGGCATAATTTGCTGCTGTCGGGACCGCCCGGCACGGGCAAGACGATGCTCATCCGCCGGCTGCCCGGCATCCTGCCGGCGATGAGCCGCGAGGAAGCGCTCGAGGTGACGAAAATATGCAGCGTCGCCGGCAAGCTGCCTCGGCAAGGGTCGCTGATCGAGGAGCGTCCGTTCCGCGCGCCGCATCATACGATCTCGGCCGCCGGCCTGATCGGCGGCGGCTCGATTCCGCGTCCCGGCGAGGCGACGCTCGCGCATCGCGGCGTGCTTTTTCTCGACGAGCTGCCGGAATTCCCGCGCAGCGCGCTGGAGGCGCTGCGCCAGCCGCTCGAGGATCGCGAGGTGACGCTGGCCAGAGCCAGAGCCGTCTTTCGCTTTCCGGCCTCTTTCCAGCTCGCGGCCTCGATGAATCCATGTCCATGCGGCTACCTCGGCGCTACGGCCGCTGCTCCCGGCCAGCCGGAGTGCAGCTGCTCGCAGACGGCGATCGACCGATACCGCTCCCGCATCTCCGGGCCTTTGCTCGACCGTCTTGACCTGCTCGTCGAAGTGCAGCGGCCGCCGGATCTGGACAGCAGCCAGACCGGCATGGACAGCGCGCAGATGAGAGAGCTCGTCGCTCGCGCGGTCGCGGCGCAGGAAGCCCGCTCGTCCTCCGCCGGCACCGCCTGGAACGGCGAGCTGGCCGGATCGGCCTTGCGCCGGGCCGCATCGCTTCGGCCCGAGGCCGCCCGCCTGCTGCAGCAGGCGTTCGACCGGCTCGGCATCAGCGTCCGCGCTCACGACCGGATCCTCAAGCTGGCGCGGACGATCGCCGACATGGAAGGCTTCGAGCGGATCGAGGCCGCTCATGTCGCCGAGGCGATCCAATACCGCCGCCTGCCCGGCTGGAGCTGAAGCAGGCCGGATTTTCGAAAAAACGCCTTTTGGAGAAGCGGCGACCGCTTCTTCAAAAGGCGTTTTTGACATGCAGCACCTCCAGCGCCCGAAGGCCGGACGCATCCAGCGTCACGGCCGCCGCATCGAAGCGAATCGGCCTGCCGTCCCATCCCTTCTGCTGCAGGTAGACGCCGGCGACTTGGCGCACCTTGAGCTGCTTGCGTCCATGCAGCGCTTCGGCGGCGGAACCGAACCGGCTTCCGGTCCTGGCGGAGCGGACCTCGATAAATACGAGTGTGCCGCCGTCCTCCGCGATCAAGTCGAGCTCGCCCAGCCGGCAGCGCCAGTTCCGCTCCAACAGCCGCAAGCCGCCTCGTTCCAGCCAAGCGGCGGCCGCGTCCTCGCCGATCCGTCCGGACTCTTTGCGGCGGTCGCTTCGGGGCGACCGCACCGGCTGGCCCGCGCCGGAGCCGGCTGCATGCGCTGCGCCTCGGGTTTCCTTGCCGATCGGCCGCTTTTTCACCCGCGCCCGCCTCCTTCTTGCCCGCCAGGAGCGTCCAGCGCTCCCGAAAGAGCGCCGGCCTTGCGGTCCGTCTGATAGATGAAGCTCAGCAGCTCCGCGACGAGCTCGTACAGCTCGGCCGGAATCTGCTGGTTCAAATCAAGCTTTGAAAGCACCTCGACCAGCGAGCGGTCCTCCTGGACAGGCACTCCGTTCTCTCGTGCCCGCTGGACGATCTCGTCGGCGAGCTGCCCCTTTCCCTTGGCGACGACCGAAGGCGCTCCTTCTGCCGGGTCGTAGCGGAGCGCGACTGCCGCGCGCGGCGCTTCTTCGGCGCTGCGTCGCCCCTTGCCTTCGCCTTCCTGCCGCATGCGCCCCGTCTCGGACGCTGCTTCTGTCCCCGGCTGTGCATTCCCGCTCATACTTTGATATCCACTCCCCGATAGCGCTCCTGCCCGAATTCCGGCTTGGCCGCTGCGGCTCCCGAGTCTGCGCCCCCGCCCTCGGACGACGGACGGCTCTCCGCCGCCCGCAGCCCGAGCAGCCGGTAGCCCGCTTGATGAACCTGGTCGGCCAGGCTTTGACGTCCCGCTTCCAGCAGCGCCGGCACGGCGGGATGATCGGCGAATACCGTCAACGAGACGACCTTGTCGACAATCGCCGCGTCAATGAGCGTCGTGCCGAGCTTGTCGAGCTCGAGGTCGAACAGCAGGCGGCAGTTCGACGCGTCCACTTCGCCCCGCGCTCCGCGACGCGTCTGCACATGGACGGAGGCGGTCGTCGTGCCGTCCGGCGTGCGCACCGGCAGCTGCAGCGTCAGCTGGGAAAAGAACGCGCCGCTGCGCTCCGGCGTCAGCAGCAGCTGCTGGCCGGTGATCTGCTGCAGCAGCTGGGTCGCCGCGTCGCGCGCGCTCTGCGGCACGTCCGTCGCCGCAAGCAGCTGCAGCAGCGCCGGCTTGAGCGTCGCCGCATCCGCGCGATCCGGCGCCGCGAACGCCGGCAGCGGCAAGCCGGATCGGATCGTCGCGGACGCAGGCGCCTCCGGTCGGGAGCCGCGCGAGGCGACGCCATCCGTTTCCTCCGAGCGAGGCGGCGCCGCCTGGGCCGACGCTGCCGCTTCCGGACCGCTCCGAGCGGCAGCGGCAGGCGCGTTCATGGCCGCCGAGGCGTCGCCGCGTCCAGCCGCAGCGGTTCGCCCCGCTTCCCCCGATCCCGCCGCCGCTCCCGGATCGGCCGACGACATGCCGCCTGGGCGAGCGCCTCCGGCCGCCGCATCATGGGGGCCGGCCTCCTGCTGCGGCGCTGCGACGACGGCTGCGGAAGGAACCGTGGAGGCGGCACGGGCCAATTGATGCTCGTGACCGGCTCCCAGCCATTGCAGCCATGCTTTGACCGCCCCTTGCGGCGGCAGCTTCGCTCCTCGCCCTCCGCTCCGGCCGCGGAGGCGGCCGCTGCGGCTTCTGCCGCTGCTCGCGCGGCCGGAGGCTCGCCTCCCTGCGGCGCAGGCACGGCCGCGGCCGCAGCTTGCGCCGCAGCGGCGCTGAGCGCCGCGCCGCCCTTCGCTGCGCCGGCTGCATGCCTGCCGTCGGCGCCGGCCAGGACGCCTTTGCCGGAGGCGCCGCCGCCATCCGCCGGAACGCCGCGCCCCGGCAGCGATTCCGCCGCCGCGTCCGCTGCCGGCTCCAGCCATGGCCCGCCCTGCAGCAGCGAAAGCAGCCTCGCCGCAGCATCGGCCGCCTTCAGCGGCGCAGGACCGGCCTTCGCCGCCTCTGCCGCCCCGTCCAGCGGAGCCGCTTCGCCGGCCCCCGCTCCGAGCGAGGCGGTCGGCCCAGCCGGCCGCTGCTTCGCGTCTTGTCCGACCGCCGCGGCCGGAGCGGCCGGAGCCGCCGCTTCGCCGACCCCCGCAGCCCGCTTCGCCAAAGAGCCGTCTCCTTCGGCGGCATCGCTGGGCCGAGCCGAGCCCATCGCCGCCAGCTCCTGCTCGAGCCGCGCCAGCAGCTCATGCACCGGCGGACCGGACAGCGCTTGCCGCAGCCCGAGCAGCGTCTCGCTCGTCAGCGGCATGCCTCGCTGCATGGCGCTCGCCGCCGCTCGCAGCCACTCCCCGGCATCGACGCCGGCCGGCTTCAGCGCCGCAGCCGTCCGCAATCCCTCTGCCGTCTCTGCGGAGAGCGGCAGGCCGGCCGCGCGGATCGCCTTGACGAGCTCGGCGGCGCCTTTGTCACCTGACCCGAATCCGAGCTGGCCCGCGAGCTCCTTCCATTTTGGCGCTTCCGCCTCCGCCGCCGACTTCGCCCCTCTCGCCGCCAGCTGCAGCACGATCACGCCCTCGTCCGTCTCGCCCTTCACCTGTAGCACGGCCGTCTGTCCCGGCTCGAGCGGCGTCTCCAGCTTGGCGAGCAGCTGGCTGTCGCCGATCTGCAGCAGCGCTCCGTCCTTCCCATGCGCCTCCAGCACCGTCGCCCGCACGGTCTGTCCCGGCCGCAGCTCCAGCGCCCGGCTTGCGGCAGGCTGGAGGTCGCCGATCGCTTTCAGAAACGATCCGATATTCATCCGCTGCCTCCTCGCTGCTCTAAGCTTCACTGCCGCCTCGTTCGCTTGCCTGCGCCGATGAGGCGGCTAACTCTATCCCGTTATATCGACCGCGCCGCTCCCGTTTGTGAGCCGCTGCCCTTTTGCCGTCCAAAAAAAGTCCCGCCTGCATGGGATGCGGGCGGGACTTCGAAGCTTTTTTAGAAAAGCTGCAGCTGCTCTTCCGGCAATATCTTGCCGAGAAAGGAGCGGCGATGCAGCGTTGTCGGTCCGTAACGCGCCAGCGCTTCGCGATGGCGGGCTGTGGCGTAGCCTTTATGTACCGCGATGCCGTACTCGGGGTAGTGCAGGTCCCAGATCTCCTTGCAAAGCCGGTCCCGCGTCACCTTGGCCATGATCGAGGCGGCCCCGATCGACTGGCTGAGCGCATCGCCGTGGATGATCCGCGTCTGCGGCAGGTCGATCTCGACCGTCTCCGCATCGACGAGCAGATGGTCCGGCGTGACTCCCAGCGCTTCGACCGCTTTTTTCATCGCGAGGCGCGAGGCCTGACGGATGTTGATCCGGTCGATCTCCGCCGCGTCGATGCGGGCGACCGCCCAGGCGACGGCCGACTCCGCGATGACGTCGTACAGCTGCTCGCGCTTCTTCTCGCTCAGCTTTTTGGAGTCGTGGACGCCGTCCAGCACAAGGCCGGCCGGCAGCACGACCGCAGCGGCGACGACATCGCCGAACAAGCAGCCGCGGCCGACCTCGTCGACGCCGCAGACGAGTCCGGCCCCTTGCCCCCATAGCGCCTTTTCAAAAGCAAGCCGATCGTCCGCCTCCGCGAGCTGCTGCTGCGGCAGCCGATCCGCTTGCCCGTCGAGAACAGCCTCCGGCCTGGCATCCGCCATCGGCTCAAACGGCAGCTGCGCTTCTCGCGCCTCTCCGCCGCGAGGCTTGCGGCGGCTCATGCGCGGCCGGCCGGCGGAGCCGCCTCCAGCGTGAGCCGGCCGAGCTTGCCGGCGCGCAGCTCGCGCAGGATGATGCCCGACGCCTTTTCGAGATCGACGCGCCCGCCGCTGACGAGACAGCCGCGGCTGCGTCCGATCTGCTCCATGACCGCCACGATCTGCATGTTGTCGTCGAGATCGGTCGGCGGCTCATCGAGGCCGAACCGCTCGCGCATCTCCGGCCAATAGCGTTCCGCGAGCACCCGAACGGCGAAGTAAGCGACATCCTCGATGTTGAGCACCTGCTCCTTGATCGCTCCGGTCATCGCCAGCTTGTAGCCGACGAGCTGATCCTCGAACTTGGGCCAAAGGATGCCCGGCGTATCGAGCAGCTCCATCTCGCTGCCGACCTTGATCCATTGCTGGCCCTTGGTCACGCCCGGACGGTCGCCCGTCGCGGCGATGTGCCGCCCGGCGAGCCGGTTCGTCAGCGTCGACTTGCCGACGTTCGGGATGCCGACGATGAGCGCCCTCATGGCGCGCGGATTCATGCCGCGGTCAAGCATGCGCTGGATCTTTTCGTGCAGGATCTCCCTCACCCGATGAGGGATCTCGTTCACCCTCGAGCCCGTGGACGAATCGACGGCGATGCTGGCAAAACCGCGCGAGGCGAAGTAGGCCATCCAGCGCTCGGTCTCCTTCGGATCCGCCAGATCCGCCTTGTTCAGCAGGATGAGCCGCGGCTTTCCTTTCAGGATGTCGTCGACCATCGGGTTGCGGCTGGACATCGGCACGCGCGCGTCCAGCAGCTCGATCGCGATGTCGATCAGCTTGAGCTTGTCCTCGATCTGCCTGCGCGCTCTTGTCATATGTCCCGGGAACCACTGAATCGTCATACAGACACCTCTTTATAAAATAATGTAGGGCAGGCTTTCGCCTACCCATGCTTGATGATCTGGATATCGGTCAGCGGCCAGAAAATGACGTCGGCCCGTCCGATCAGCTGATCGTACGGAATGTAGCCGATCCGGCGGCTGTCCTCGCTATTGCTGCGGTTGTCGCCCATCGCCAGGAACGAGTCGGCCGGCACCGTGCCTTCCGTGACGAGCTCGTTCGGGAAGTTCGGTCCGGTCTGGTTCCATAGCTCGCCTCTAGCTTGCGCCTCGGCGATCGCTTGCTTCAGATAGGGCTCGTCCTGCTTCTCGTCATTGACGTACACCTCGTCGCCTTCGACCCTGACCGTGTCGCCCGGCAGCGCGATGACCCGCTTGATGAAGTCGCGATTCTCCTGCGGGACGTGGAACACGACCACCTCGCCGCGCTTCGGCTCGCGAATTTCGTACAGGATCTTGTTGACGATAAGCCTTTCTCCCGTATGGAAGTTCGGCTGCATGGACGGACCGTCCACCGCGAACGGCGCGAACAGGAACCAGCGGATGATCCACACGAGCAGGGCCGCGATCGCAAGCGCCTTGACCCACTCAAATATCTCTTTCCGAGCTTTGTTGCCGCCGGATTCCGGCTGCTGCTCCTGGAGCTGCTCGTCCACCATCTGTGCTCCGCCTTCTTTCTCGGACCCGCGAGGGGTGCGTTCTCTATCTGCGCTCTCGGCTCCCGCCGCAAGCAGAGCGGGCTTCATCTGTACACGAAAAGGGGCTTGTTTGCGGCAAGCCCCTCTTTGCATTTCATCATGTGGCGGACTAGCGGCGGATCTCTTTGATCCGTGCTGCCTTGCCGCGCAGTTCACGCAGGTAGTACAGTTTCGCGCGGCGCACTTTACCGCGGCGGGTAACCTCGATGCGATCGATCTTCGGCGAGTTGATCGGGAACGTACGCTCCACGCCAACACCGTAAGAAATCTTGCGGACGGTGAACGTCTCGCTGATTCCGCCGCCGCGACGTTTGATGACAACGCCTTCGAACAGCTGAACCCGCTCGCGGGATCCCTCGATAACCTTTACGTACACTTTAAGCGTGTCGCCTGGACGGAAGCTCGGGATGTCCTTGCGCAGCTGCTCTTGCGTAATCGCTTGTACAATGTTCATGAGTAGTGCCTCCTTCCACCATAGACGTTCATATAAGCTACCCGGGCTCGCCTTATGAGCCGGATCGTCGCCGATAGAGGACCGTCCGAGTCTGCAAACAACATTTCAAATCGTACCATACTCTAGGCCGATTGACAAGCGCCTCGGCGCAGATCGGCTATTTTTTTCCGCCATCCTCGGCGCTTGCCTGCTCCTCAAGCCGCTGCTGCTCCAGCCAGCGGCGCTCCTTGTCGCTCAGCGGCGCCTCCTCCAGCAGATCCGGACGCCGCTGCAGCGTGCGCAGCATCGACTGCTCGCGGCGCCATTGCTCGATCCGGCTGTGATGGCCGGACAGCAGCACCTCCGGTACTTCCCAGCCCCGGAAGCTCGCCGGACGCGTGTAGTGCGGATGCTCCAGCAGCCCGGTGCTGTAGGAGTCCGTCACCGCCGACGACTCGTTGCCGAGCACGCCCGGCAGCAGCCGGACGATGCTGTCGATCATGACCATCGCGGGCAGCTCTCCGCCGGTCAGGACGTAATCGCCGATCGACAGCTCGTCCGTGACGAGATGCTCGCGGATGCGCTCGTCATAGCCTTCGTAATGGCCGCAGATGAAGACGAGGCGCTTTTCCTGCGACAGCTCCTCCGCCTTGGCCTGGGTGAAGGGCTGTCCTTGCGGGCACATCAGGATGACGCGGGGGGAACCGGCTTCCTCGCCGCTCCCAAGCAGGTCCTCGACCGCCGCGAACACCGGCTCGGCCTTGAGCACCATGCCGCCCCCGCCGCCGTACGGATAGTCGTCCACCGTATTATGCTTGTTGCCCGAGTAGGCCCGGAAGTTCACCGCCTGCAGCGAGACGATGCCCTTGTCCCTCGCCTTGCCGAGGATGCTCGCGCCGAAGACGCCGTCGAACATCTCGGGAAACAGCGTCAGCACGTCGATCCGCATGGCGCTACAACAGCCCTTCCAGCAGCCGTACCGTGATCTGCTTGGCGCGGACGTTCACCTTGCGCACGACATCGTCGATATACGGCAGCAGCAGCTCCTTGCCGCTCTCGAGCTCGACGACCCAGACGTCGTTCGCTCCGGGACGCAAAATCTCGGTCACGACGCCGAGCCGCTCGCCGTCCTCGGTGACGACCTCGCTGCCGATGATGTCCGAGTAGTAGAACTCGCCCTCGTCCAGCGCGTCGCGCTGCTCCGCCGAGATCTTGAGCAGGCTGCCCTTGAACTTCTCGACGTCATTGATGTGCTCGTAGCCCTTCAGCTTGACGATATACACGTTTTTATGGGATCGCGCATTCTGCACCTCGACCAGCACGGCGCCTTGCTGCCCGTCCTTTTGGATCGAGAGCTTGCTGCCGGGAGCGAACCGGCGCTCCGCGAAGTCCGTATGCGGCACGATCTTGAGCTCGCCGCGAATGCCGTGCGTGTTGGCGATCTCGCCGACCGTGAACCATTGATCCGCCATCCATCTCACCTCGCCTTGGATGCAAAAGGGGCTAGGATATCATCCTAACCCTTTTGCGATGCTTATATTCGGGTCGTCCCGAACGGGAGAACCTTACTTCTGGTGCTTTTGCTCGTGGAACTTCGTGAGCACGCCTGCTTTGGAAAGCAGGTTGCGGACGGTGTCGGAAGCTTGCGCTCCCGTTTGCAGCCACTTGAGGGCTTTTTCTTCGTCGATATTCACTTGAGCCGGTTGAGCAACCGGGTTATAAGTACCGATTTCTTCGATGAAACGGCCATCGCGCGGGGAACGGGAATCCGATACTACGACGCGGTAGAACGGAGCCTTGTGCGCACCGATGCGTTTCAGACGGATACGTACTGCCATTATACTTCACCTCCTTGAAAGAATCAGGGCCGTGCCCGCGGCGCTCAGCCGAACGGGAACTTGCCTTTCTTGCCGCCGCCTCCGCCGAACATGCCCTTCAGGCTGTTCATGTTGAGGCCGCCCTTGGGCATCTTCGGCCCTTTGCCGCCGGGACCGCCCATCATCGAGCTGAACTGCTTCATCATCTTGCGCATGTCGTCGAACTGCTTGACCAGACGGTTGACCTCTGCGACCGACGTGCCGCTGCCGGCCGCGATGCGCCTCCGGCGGCTGTGGTTGAGCAGCTCCGGCTTGCGCTTCTCCTCGGTCGTCATCGACTTCACGATCGCCTCGATCCGGCCGACCTGCTTGTCGTCGACCTTCATGTCCTTCAAGCCCTTCATCTTGTTCATGCCGGGCATCATCTCCAGGATCTGATCGAGCGGCCCCATGTTCCGGACCTGCTCCATCTGCTCCAGGAAATCCTCGAACGTGAACTCCGCGTTGCGCATCTTGCGCTCCATCTCGGCCGCTTTGTCGGCGTCGATGCCGGCCTGCGCCTTTTCGATGAGCGACAGCATGTCGCCCATGCCGAGAATCCGCGAGGCCATCCGCTCCGGATGGAACGGCTCGAGCGGCTCGATCTTCTCGCCGGTCGCGGCGAACTTGATCGGACAGCCGGTGACCGCCTTGACGGACAGCGCCGCGCCGCCGCGCGTATCGCCGTCGAGCTTGGTGAGCACGACGCCGGTCAGCGCCAGCTGGTCGTGGAAGCTCTGGGCGACGTTGACCGCTTCCTGGCCGGTCATCGCATCGACGACGAGCAGCACCTCGTCCGGCCGCGTCACTTCATGGATCTGCTTGAGCTCCTCCATGAGCGCCTCGTCGATATGCAGCCGTCCGGCCGTATCGATGATGACGTAGTCGAGGCCGTTGTCCTTGGCATGCTGCACGCCTTGGCGGGCGATCTCGACCGGCGACGTCTGGTCGCCCAGCGTGAATACCGGCACGTCGATGCCGCTGCCGACGACCTGCAGCTGCTTGATCGCGGCAGGACGATAGATGTCGCCCGCGACGAGCAGCGGCTTGTGGCTCGACTTCTTGAGCATGAGGGCGAGCTTGCCCGACGTCGTCGTCTTGCCCGCGCCTTGCAGGCCGGCCATCATGATGACGGTCGGAGGCTTGCCGGCCTTGGCCAGCTTGCTCTGCGTCCCGCCCATCAGCTCCGTCAGCTCTTTGTTGACGATGTCGATGATGACCATGCCCGGCGTGAAGCTTTTCTGCAGCTCCTGGCCGAGCGCCTTTTCCTTGACCTTGGCGATGAACTCCTTGACGACCTTGAAGTTGACGTCCGCTTCGAGCAGGGCCAGCCTGACCTCGCGCATGGCGTCGTTCAGATCGTCCTCGGTCACCTTGCCTTTGCCGCGCAGCTTGCCGAACACGTTCTGCAGCCGGCTCGACAATCCTTCAAATGCCATATGCCGCCACCTCCCGTCCTCATGTCTATCGCTTGTCTATGTCCAGCAGCGTCTCCCGCAGCTCCCGCCCCAGAGAGCGGATGCGCTCCCCGGGTCCGGACGGATCGTCCAGGCCGGACGCTGCGGCGTCCAGCTCATCCAGCAGGCGTCCCGCGGACGCCAGCCGGGCGAGCAGGCCGAGCTTGCTCTCGTAATCCTCCAGCAGCAGGCCGCCGCGCTTCACATGCTCGTACACGGCCTGCCGGCTGACGCCGAGCTCCGCCGCGATCTCTCCGAGCGAAAAGTCCTCCCGAAAGTAAAACGTCAGGATCTCGACCTGCTTGTCCGTGAGCAGCGCTCCGTACAGGTCGAACAGCAGGTTGATCCGCGTCGTCTTCTCCAGCGCGTCGCGGCTTTCCGTCGCCATCCGAGCAACTCCTTCATCCGAGGCTTTTCTTCGCGAGACCTATCATAACCCAGGGGCGCGGCAGGTGTCAAGGGATGAACCTTGTCACCTGGACGAATCGGATCCGTCCTGCGCATCCTGATCGCGGATCAAGCCGGCGAACAGAGCATGCACGAACTGCTCGCTGTCGAACTGCTGCAGATCTTCCATCTTCTCGCCGAGGCCGACGAACTTGACCGGCAGGCTCAGCTCGTGGCGGATCGCGATGACGATGCCGCCCTTGGCCGTGCTGTCGAGCTTCGTCAGCACGAGCCCGGTCACGCCGCTCTTCTCGCCGAACAGCTTCGCCTGGCTGAGCGCGTTCTGGCCGGTATTGGCGTCGAGCACGAGCAGCACCTCATGCGGCGCGCCCGGAATCTCCCGCTGGATGACGCGGAAGATCTTGTTCAGCTCCTCCATCAGATTGTTCTTGTTCTGCAGCCGGCCCGCCGTATCGCACAGCAGCACGTCGACCTTGCGCTGCTTGGCCGCCTGCACCGCGTCGAACATGACGGCCGCCGGATCGGAGCCGGACTGCTGGCGGATGACGTCGACGCCGACGCGCTGCCCCCATACCTCGAGCTGCTCGATCGCGCCTGCGCGGAACGTATCCCCCGCCGCCATCAGCACCGTCTTGCCCTCGCTCTTGAAGCGGTGGGCCAGCTTGCCGATCGTCGTCGTCTTGCCGACGCCGTTGACGCCGACGAACAGGATGACCGTGATGCCCTCCTCCGCCATGCGCAGTCCGTTGTCCTGATCGCCGCCGAGCAGCCCGACGAGCTTCTCCGACAGCACCGGCTGCAGCTGCCCCGCGTCCTCGATCTTCCGCTTCTTCACCTCGGCGCGCAGGTCGTCGATCAGGTCCATGACCGTATTGACGCCGACATCGGCGCTGATGAGGATCTCCTCGAGCTCCTCATAGAACTCCTCGTCGATCTTCTTGCGCCGCGTGATCAGCTCCTCGACGCGCTCGACGAGCGCGGTGCGCGTCTTGGCGAGTCCTTCCTTGAAGACGTTCGTCACCGATTCCGTCTTGCTCGCGATGCTTTCCTTCAGCTTTTTGAAAAAGCCCATGGCTATCCCTCCGAAGCTAGCTTATCCCTTCATTCCTCTATCAAGCCGACGCCGACTCGCCGCCGAACTCGTCCTCGAGGCGGACGGAGACGAGCTTGGACACGCCGCCTTCCTCCATCGTGACGCCGTACAGCACGTCGGCTTCTTCCATCGTTCCTTTGCGGTGAGTGACGACGATGAACTGCGTCAGCTCCGAAAACTCGCGCAAATACTGTGCGAAGCGGGAGACGTTGGCCTCGTCGAGCGCCGCCTCGACCTCGTCGAGCACGCAGAACGGCACCGGCTTGACCTGCAGGATCGCGAACAGCAGCGCGATCGCCGTCAGCGCCCGCTCGCCGCCCGAGAGCAGCTGCAGGTTCTGCAGCTTCTTGCCCGGCGGCTGGGCGAGGATGTCGATGCCCGTATCGAGGATCCGCTCGGGATCGGCCAGCGTCAGATCGGCGCGGCCGCCGCCGAACAGCTTGGCAAAGACGACGACAAAATGCCTGCGGATCTCCTCGAACGTCTGCCGGAAGCGCTTCGACATCTCGTCCTCCATCTCGCGGATGACCTCGTACAGCGTCGCCTTGGCCTCCACCAGATCCTGGCGCTGGCTGTCGAGGAACTCGAAGCGCTCGCGCACCCGCTGATACTCCTCGATCGCGCCGAGATTGACCTCGCCGAGGCCGGCGACGCGGCGCTTCAGCTCGCGCACCGCGCCTTGCGCCTCGGCGGGATCGCCTTCGAGCGCGTAGCGGGCTTTGGCCAGCTCGTAGCTGAGTCCGTATTCCTCGCTTAGCTTGCGCAGCAGGTTGTCGAGCTCGACGTCGAGCCGGTTTACGGCGATCTCCGTCTGCCGCAGCTGCTCCTCCACCCGCTTCAGGCCGCTGCGCTGCTCGCGCGTCTCGCTTTCCATCTGCTCGAGCTCGCGGCTCTTGTCCGCGCGCGCGGAGCGGGCGAGCTCGGTCTGCTCGGCCGTCTCCTGCTTGCGCAGGCGCAGCCGGTTGAGCTCCTCGATCTGCGCGACCGACGCCGCCTCCAGCTCCTCCTGCTCGGCGCTGCGCTGCCGCTGCTGCGCCTCCAGCGACGACGCCTCGGTACGGGCGCGGGCGCTCTCCGAGCGGAGTCGCGACAGCATATCCTGCAGCGCGAGCCGCTCCTGGTCCGCCTTGGCGACGTGGATCTTGAGGTCGGTGAGCTGCACCTGCAGCTCCTCCTTCTCCGACTCGCTCGCCTTGCGCCGCTCCTCGGCGATGCGGATCGCCTCCTGCAGCCCGGCCTCGCGGATGCCGAGCTCGTCCAGGCGCTCGGCCGCATCGGCGGCCGCCTGGACGAGCTGCCGCTCCTCCTCCTCAAAGCCCGAGCGGTCAGCGGAGAATACCGCTCCCTGCTCCTGCAGTCCGGCCAGCTCGCTCTCCGCATGCTGCAGCTCGGCCCGCTGCTGCTGCTCCTGCAGCTTCAGACGCTCCGCCTGCTCGCGCAGCTCGTCGCGGTTCTGCGCGGCGATGGAGCCTTCCTTGCGCAGATCGTCCAGCTCCGCCCGCACGCGGGCGAGCTGCCGCTGCAGCTCGGCCGACTCCTCGTCGAGCTGCTCGATCTGCCGCTGGCGGCCGAGCAGGCTGGCGCCTTTTTTCTGCAGGCTGCCCCCGGTCATCGAGCCGCCGGCGTTGACGACATCGCCTTCCAGCGTCACGACGCGGAAGCGATAGCCGCAGCGGGCGGCGATCCGGTTGGCCGCCTCCAGGTTCTCGGCGAGCAGCACGTTGCCGAGCAGATTGCCGACGATCGCCTGGTAGCGCGGCTCGCTGGTCACGAGCTCCGCGGCGATGCCGACGTAGCCCTCCATCGCGGCGACCTGCCGCTTCTCCTGCTCCGGGACACTGCGGCTCTTGATAACGTCGAGCGGCAGGAACGTCGCCCGTCCGAGCTGCCGCTGCTTGAGGAAGGAGATCGCCGCGCGCGCGGAGCGCTCGTCCTCCATGACGACATGCTGCATCGCTCCGCCGAGCGCCGTCTCGACGGCGACCTCGATGCGCTGCGGCACCCGCACGAGCTCCGCGACCGCGCCGTGCACGCCGGACAAGCCGCCGGAGCTGCGGCGCGCCGCCTTGAGCACCTCGCGCACGCCGTGCATGAAGCCGTCCAGCGCGTCCTGCATCTCCTTCATCGTATCGCGCCGGGAGACGAGCGCCTCCTTGCGCTGCTCCCAAGTCCGCAGGGCGGCCGAAGCCTCCTCCTGCCGCTTCTGCAGCTGCTGCGTCCTTTGCGACTCTTCTATGTACTTGCTGCGGATCCGCTCCAGCTCCGCCGACGAGGCGGCGAGCGCCTCGATCAGCTCCGAGCGGCGAGTCTGCAGGCGGCCGGACTGCTCCTGCCACTTGCCCTCCTCGCCGCCGAGCCGCTCCTTGCGCCGCTGCAGCGCCTCGCGCTGCTGCTCCGCGTAGCGGATCTCGTTGCGCAGCTGCGCCATCGTGCCGAGCACCTCGAGCAGCTCGCCTTTGAGCGATTCGCCGGCCTCCAAGGACGTGCCGCCGGCGACGCCGCGCAGCCGGTTCTCCTCGCTGCCCATGCGGCTGCGCAGGTCGATCAGCTCCGCCTCGAGCGCGCCGGCCTTCGCCCGCGCCTGCTCCTCCTCCGCGGCGAGCTCCGCCTGGCGCGCGGCAGCCGTCTCCAGCGCCTGCGCCAGCTGCTCGCGGCTGTCCGCAAGGTAGCGGCGGCGCTCCTTGAGCACCTCGCCCTGGCCTTCGCATTTTTCGAACTCCTCGCTGTAGGCGAGCATCTGCCCGTGCAGCTCCTCGAGCCGCTCCTCGAGCCGGCGCAGCTGCAGCCGGTCCTGCTCGAGCGACGCGTCGTGGCGGCTGACGACCGCCGACAGCTCCAGCTCCTCCTTCTTCAGCCCTTCCATGCGCGCATTGTTCTCGTTCCAGCTTTTGTGCACGCCCTCGATCTGATGCACGTAGAGCGCGATCTCGCGGTGCTTGAGCTCCTCCTTGAGCGACTTGTACAGCAGGGCGCGCTCGGACTGCTCACGCAGCGGCTCGACCTGGTCCTCGAGCTCGGAGACGAGGTCATGGATGCGGAGCAGATTGCCCTCGGCGTCGTCGAGCTTGCGCTGCGCCTCGCGCTTGCGCGACTTGTACTTGACGATGCCGGACGCTTCCTCGAAAATGCCGCGGCGGTCCTCCGAGCGCGTGCTCAGAATCTCCTCGATCCGGCCTTGGCCGATGATGGAGTACGCCTCCTTGCCGATGCCGGTATCCATGAACAGCTCGGTGATGTCCTTGAGCCGGCACGGCTGGCGGTTGATCATGTATTCGCTGTCGCCGCTGCGATGGACCCGCCGCGTCACCGTCACCTCGTGATGCTCGACGGACAGCGCGCCGTCGGAGTTGTCCAGCGTGAGCGAGACTTCCCCGAAGTTGACGGCCTTGCGCGCGTCGCTGCCGGCGAAGATGATGTCCTCCATCTTGCCGCCGCGCAGGCTTTTGGCGCTCTGCTCGCCGAGCACCCAGCGGATGCCGTCGGATATGTTGCTTTTGCCGCTGCCGTTCGGGCCGACGACGGCGGTGATGCCCCTTACGAACTCCATCTCGGTCTTGTCGGCGAACGACTTGAAGCCGGACAGCTCAATGCGTTTCAACAACATCGGTCGATGTCACCTCTTGCGGCTATTGTACCATACGGACAAAAGCCCCAGCACCTGAAGCGGTTCAGGCTGCCGGGGCTTTCGGCCATGCGGTCCGGGCGACAGGCGCCCGTCCTTCCTACACTTCCTCGCGCGTCTTTTCCCAAGCTTCCTCGGCGGCGCGCTGCTCGGCTTCTTTTTTGGTGCGGCCGGAGCCTACGCCGAGCACTTGCTCCCCGACGAGCACCTCCACGACGAACTCGCGGTCATGAGCCGGCCCGCGCTCCTCGGCGACGCGGTATTCCACCGTGCCGAGCGCCAGGTTCTGCGCCCGTTCCTGGAGCTTGGACTTGTAGTCCTTGCCGGACAAGCCCGGCGTGTCCTCCAGCCTGGGGAACATCTCCTGCCGCAGAAAGGCGCGGACCGAATCGACGCCCGCATCGAGATAAAGGGCTCCGATGAACGCCTCGAACAGATCGGCGAGCAGCGCCGGGCGCTGGCGCCCGCCGAGCTGCTCCTCTCCTTTGCCCAAGCGGACGTAGGAGCCGAAGTCGAGCAGCTCCGCGAAGCGGGCGAGCGAGGGCTCGCAGACGATGGCGGCCCGCATGCGGGTCAGCTCGCCTTCCGGCCGATCGGGATGCGTGGCGAACAGATGCTCCGAGACGAGCAGCTGGAGCACCGCGTCGCCGAGGAATTCGAGCCGCTCGTTGTCCTCCGAGACGCTGCTGCGATGCTCGTTGACGTACGAGGTGTGCGTGAAGGCGAGCCTCAGCAGCTGCGGCTTGCGGAACGTGAGGCCAAGCTGCCGCTGAAGCTCCTGAATCCGATCACGCTTCATGCTTCTTCATGATGATCGTGGCGTTATGGCCGCCGAAGCCGAACGAGTTCGACAGCGCCACCCGCACGTCCGCCTTGCGGGGCTCGTTCGGCACGTAATCGAGATCCAGCTCCGGATCCTGGTTGTCGAGATTGATCGTCGGCGCGATGACGCCGTTTTCGAGCGTCATCGCCAGGATGACGGCTTCGACTCCGCCGGCCGCGCCGAGCAGATGGCCCGTCATCGACTTGGTCGAGCTGACCGCCAGCTTGTACGCATGGTCGCCGAACGTGTTCTTGATCGCTGTCGTCTCCGACTTGTCGCCGACTGGAGTCGACGTGCCGTGCGCGTTGATGTAGTCCACCGCCTCCGGCTCGATGCCGGCGTCGCGGATCGCCATGCGCATGCAGCGCGTCGCTCCGTCCGGGTCCGGCTCCGTCATGTGGTGGGCGTCGCCGCTCATGCCGTAGCCGATCACCTCGGCATAGATATGGGCGCCGCGCGCCTGCGCATGCTCGAGCGACTCGAGAATGAGCACGCCGGCTCCCTCGCCCATGACGAAGCCGTCGCGGTCGACGTCGAACGGACGGCTCGCCTTATGCGGCTCGTCGTTGCGCACGCTCATCGCGCGCATGCTGCAGAAGCCGGCCATCGCCATCGGGCGGATCGTCGACTCGGCGCCGCCGCAGATCATGACGTCGGCGTCGCCGCGCTGGATCATCTTGAACGAGTCGCCGATCGTATGCGTGCCGGTCGCGCAGGCCGTCACGACGGTCGTGTTCGGGCCTTTCGCGCCGGTCGCCATCGACACCTGGCCGGAGGCCATGTTGGCGATCATCATCGGGATGAAAAACGGGCTGACGCGCTTCGGCCCCTTTTCGAGAAGGACGCTGTGCTGATCCTCCCAGGTGCCGAGGCCGCCGATGCCGGAGCCGACCATAACGCCGGTGCGCTCCGCGTCGGAGTTCTCGCCGATGCGCAGGCCCGCGTCCTCGACCGCCTTCAGGCTGGCGACGACGGCCAGCTGCACGAAGCGGTCCATGCGGCGGGCTTCCTTTTTGTCCAGGCCGTAGGCCTCGGGCTCGAAGCCCTTGATCTCGGCCGCGATGCGGGTCGTATACTCGCTCGCGTCGAACGACTCGATGGTCGAGACGCCCGATCTGCCCTCGAGCAGGCTGCCCCAGAACTGGTCCTTGCTGTCGCCCAGGCTTGTCAGCACGCCCAGGCCGGTTACTACGACTCTATTTGTCATTGGTAAAAGGTTCACCTCGGGAAACGGCAGGTTGGACGGCCGGATGCCGGACCGTCTTGAAGCGTCTTGTCATGCGGTGTATGGAATTCCCCGCCTGCTGGAGGCAGGAAAAGATCTTCGTGGTCAGTTCGGATGCGCAGCGCGCATGCGGATGAAGCGGAATGAATCCGGCGGGATGGGACATGCGGAAAACCGCCTGGCGTAAGAGAGAAGTCCCGTCGTGAAACGGGACTCTGCTTGGACAATTACGTATGAGATTGTATGTAATTGACTACTTCTCCCACCGTTGTAATCTTCTCTGCATCTTCATCAGAGATCTCCAGGTCGAATTCATCCTCAAGCTCCATGACCAGCTCGACTACATCTAGCGAGTCAGCGCCGAGGTCATCCTTGAAGGAAGCTTCGAGGGTCACTTCCGCTTCGTCAACGCCAAGGCGATCGACTACGATGCGTTTGACGCGATCCACTACTTCGGACATCCGGTTCACCTCCTCCATCGTATTATACGAGAATCCTATTCAAAATGCCATACGCAAACGGTTCCTCGGAGACGGAACGAAAGCAGGCGGCCGCTATAGGATGGCCGCGCCGCGTCCATTACATGTACATGCCGCCGTCCACATGCACCGTCTGACCGGTCATGTAGGCGGCCGCATCGGACGCCAGGAAGCGCACCGCGGCGGCGATGTCCTCCGGCCGGCCGAGACGGGCGAGCGGAATGCCGCCGAGCATCGACTCGCGGGCCTCCGCAGGCAGCTTGTCCGTCATGTCCGTCTCGATGAAGCCGGGCGCGACGCAGTTGACGGTGATGCCGCGCGAGCTGAGCTCCCGCGCCGACGACTTGGTGAGGCCGATGACGCCGGCCTTGGCCGCGACATAGTTGGCCTGGCCCGGATTGCCGAGCGCGCCGACGACCGAGGAGATGTTGATGATGCGGCCGGAGCGCTGCTTCATCATCGGGCGGCTGACGGCCTTGATGCCGTTGAACACGCCCTTCAGGTTCGTCTCGATGACCTGGTCGAACTCTTCTTCCTTCATCCGCATGATCAGATTGTCGCGCGTGATGCCGGCGTTGTTGACGAGGATGTCGATCCTGCCCCAGGCGTCGAGCACGCTTTTGACGAGGCCGTCGAAATCGGCGGCCTTGCCGACGTCGCCCTTGAGCACGAGCGCCTTGCGGCCGAGCGCCTCTACCGCTGCCGCCGTCTCGGCGGCAGCGGCCTCGCTGCCGGCGTAGTTCACCGCCACGTCGGCGCCCGCCTCGGCGAGCGCGACGGCGATCGCGCGGCCGATGCCGCGCGAGGCGCCCGTCACGAGAGCCGTCTTGCCCGTCAGATCTGCAAACATATCCGGTTCCTCCCTATGCTTCGTTGTTCAGCTCGGCGGCTGCCGCCTGCAGCGACTCCACGCTGTTGACGGACAGCACGCGCACGCCGCGGTCCGTCTTTTTGATGAGGCCGGCGAGGACGGAGCCCGAGCCGAGCTCCACGAACGTATCGACGCCTTCGTCGATCAGGCGGCGCACCGTGTCCTCCCACAGCACCGGCGAGTACACCTGCTCCACGAGCAGGCGGCGGATCTCCTCCGCGGCCGTCGCCGGAGCCGCCGTCACGTTGGCGACGACCGGCACCGACGCGTCCCGGATCGCGACCTCGCTCAGCACGGCGGCCAGCTTGTCCGCCGCCGGCTTCATGAGCGAGGAGTGGAACGGCCCGCTCACCTCGAGCGGAATCGCGCGCTTCGCGCCCGCTTCCTTGATGCGCTCGCCCGCCCGGGCGACGCCCTCGGCGCTGCCGGAGATGACGATCTGCCCCGGGCAGTTGACGTTGGCCAGCTCGACGGGATGGCCCTCGGCCGCGATCGAGGCGCAAAGCGCGGCAAGCGCCTCGCGCTCGGCGCCGAGCACGGCGCTCATCGCGCCTTGCCCGCCCGGCACCGCCTGCTCCATGAACTCGCCGCGGCGGCGCACCGTGCGCACGGCGTCGGCGAAGCCGAGCGCTCCCGCCGCCGTCAGCGCGCTGTACTCGCCGAGGCTGTGGCCTGCGACGTAATCCGGCTTGATGCCCGTCTCGCGGAACGCCTCGAGGAAGGCCGCGCTCACCGTCAGCAGCGCCGGCTGCGTGTTGGCCGTCTGCTTGAGCGCTTCATCCGGACCTTGGAAGATCAGCTCGCTCAGCGCGAAGCCGAGCGCGGCGTCCGCCTCCTCGAATACGGCGCGCGCCGCCGGGCTGGCGTCGTACAGGTCCTTGCCCATGCCGACCGCCTGGGCGCCCTGGCCCGGAAATACAAATGCGATTTTGCCCATGCTGAAAGCCGCCTTTCGTAGCTTGTCGGTTGTTGCCGCCCGAGGCGGCGGCGTCCTCCCGTTCGGAGGACGCCGAGTCCTGTCACCAGACGAGGACGGATGCCCCCCAGGTGAGGCCGCCGCCGAAGCCGACGAGCAGCAGCTTGTCGCCTTCGCTCACCTTGCCCTGCTCGACGGCTTCGGCGAGCGCCAGCGGGATCGAGGCGGCCGATACGTTGCCGTAGCGGTCGAGATTGACCATCGCCTTGTCCTCCGGCAGCTCCAGCCGGTTCAGAGCGGACTGGATGATGCGGATGTTCGCCTGATGCGGGATGAGCAGGTCGATGTCGCCTTTGCCGAAGCCGGCCTTGGACAGCGCCTGCTCCGCCGAGGCGCCCATGACGCGCACCGCGAACTTGAACACGTCGTTGCCGGCCATCTTGAGGTAATGCTGCTTGGCCTCGACGCTGTCCGCCGTCGACGGCAGGCGCGAGCCGCCGCCCGGAATCTTGAGCAGCTGGCCGCCGCTGCCGTCGGAGCCGAGCTCGAACGACTGGAAGCCCCGTCCCTCCGGCACCTCGCCGAGCACGACCGCGCCCGCGCCGTCGCCGAACAGGATGCAGGTGTTGCGATCCGTGTAGTCGGTGATGCGCGAGAGGCATTCCGCGCCGACGAGCAGCACATGCTTGTACAGGCCTGCCTGGATCATGCTCGACGCCGTCGCCAGGCCGTAAATGAAGCCCGAGCAAGCCGCCGACAGGTCGAATGCCGCGGCGCGGGAGGCGCCGAGCCGATCCTGCAGCAGGCTCGCCGTGGATGGGAAGAACATATCGGGCGTGATCGTCGCGACGATGATCAGATCGAGCTGCTCGGCCGTGATGCCGGCGCTCTCGAGCGCCTTCAAGCTCGCCTCGAAGGCGAGGTCGGACGTCGCCTGCCCTTCGGCGGCGATGCGCCGCTCGCGGATGCCGGTACGGGTGACGATCCATTCGTCGTTCGTCTCGACCATCCGCTCCAGGTCTTGGTTCGTAAGAACCTTCTCGGGGACGTACTTGCCGGTGCCGATGATGCCGACCGATATGGACTTCATGACAGGACCTCTTTTCCTTTTATCTCTGCGGCCACCGTCGGGATGAGCCGGGCCTGCAGCGCGATCCGCGCCTGGCGGACGGCGTTTTTGACCGACTCGGCATCCGAGGAGCCGTGGCATTTGACGACGAGTCCGTTCAGCCCGAGCAGCGGCGCTCCGCCGTACTGGGCGTAGTCCATCTTGCTCTTCAGCCCTTTGAGCCCGGGCATGAGCACGGCGGCGGCCAGCTTGGTCAGCAGGCTGCTCGTGAAGGCGGACTTCAGCTCCTTCATGATCGCTCCGGCCGTGCCCTCCATCGTCTTGAGCAAAATGTTGCCGGCGAAGCCGTCGCATACGAGCACGTCGCAATTGCGCTGCATGACGTCGCGCGACTCGACGTTGCCGACAAATTCGATCGGAGCCTTCTCCAGCAGCTCGAACGCCGCCTTCGTCAGCTCGCTGCCTTTGCCCGGCTCGGTGCCGACGTTGAGCAGGCCGACGCGCGGACGCGCGATGCCGTGCACCTTCTCGCGGTAGATGCTGCCCATGACCGCGTACTGCGCGAGATGCTCCGGCTTGGCGTCCATGTTGGCGCCAAGGTCGAGCGCCAGCACGCCGACGTTGTCGAGCGTCGGCAGCACCGGCGCGAGCGCCGGTCGCTCGATGCCGTCCATGCGGCCGACGACGAGCAGGCCGGCCGTCATGAGCGCGCCGGTATTGCCTGCGGACAGCATCGCGTCCGCCGCGCCTTCGCGGACGAGCCGTCCGGCCACGACCATCGAGGCGTCCTTCTTGCGGCGCACGGCGCGCACCGGCTCGTCGTCCGCCTCGATCTTCTCGCTGGCGGGATGGATCGTCAGATTGGACGGCGGAGCGCCGTCCAGATGCGCTTCGATCGCCTCGGGGGCGCCGACCAGCACGAGCTGCGTGTCGGGCCATTCGCGGGCCGCCGCCAGCGCCCCCTTGACGATCTCCGCAGGCGCGCGGTCTCCGCCCATCGCGTCAATCGCGATCTTCAATGCTCGTCTCCTCCTTCTATGCTTGCCGCTTCGCCGCCGGAACGGTGGATCATGAACTGGCCTTCGAACACCAGCTCGTCCCCGACGTAGGAAAACACCTCGACCTTGGCCTTGCTGCGCTGCCCGGCCCGGCGCACGTACGCCTTGGCGATGCACTTCTCTCCGAGGCGGACCGGCCGCAGGAAGCGGATGTCCGCCGTCGCGGTCAGCGCGACCTCGTCGTTGATGACGGCGACGGCAAGCGAGTTCGCCTGCGCGAACAGATGATGTCCCCGCGCGATGCCGCTGCGGGAGAAGGCATGCTCCTCCCCGATCTCGAAAATCGAGATGCCGCTGCGGTCAAGCTGCAGATCGACGATCTCGCCGATCACCTCGTCGGCCTGCAGCGAGCGGATCGGATCGTACGAGCGCTCCGCCATCAGCTTGAGCCGCTCGCGAAGCTCGGGTATGCCGAGCTCCATCCGATCCAGGCGGACCGTCTGGATGCTTACTTTGAGCAGGCGGGTCAGCTCGCGGTCCGTCATGAAGGGATTGTCCTCCATATGCTTCAGTAGCTGCTGATGCCGCTGCTTTTTCGGAAGGCGTTCGATGACCTGCACCACCTTTAACCTTAACCTATGCACGATTCCGAAGTTTAACACCTGGTACCAATTCAGTATAGTAGAATTGCCCCCGGCCCGCAAACCCAAAAAAAACGCCCGCCGGAATGGCGGGCGCTTCGGTTCCCCCGAAGGGACGGAAGAGGACTATTGGGAAATAACCTCTTTGGTTTTGTAGTATCCGCAAACTTTGCAAACATGGTGAGCCAGCTTGAGCTCTCCGCACTGCTCGCACTTCACCATGCCCGGCACAGTCAGCTTGAAGTGCGTGCGGCGTTTGTCGCGGCGGGTCTTGGACGTTCTGCGTTGTGGTACTGCCATTGTCTAACACCTCCTTCAAAGATCGGCGTTGCCTCAATCATGAGCCGCTTCTACTCCAGCAGCTTTTTAAGCGCCTCGAACCGGGGATCGATGACATCCCTGGAACAGCCGCATGATTGCTCGTTCAGGTTGGTTCCGCAATCCGGGCAAAGCCCCTTGCAGTCGTCGCTGCAGAGCGGCGCCATCGGCAGGTAGATGAGCAGGGTGCCCTCCACGTAAGGCTGAAGGTCGACCTTGTCCTCTGCGACGAGGATGAGGTCCTCGTCCGCCTCCGGATCCTTCACCATCGAGGCGAGCGCGAAACGCTCCTCGATCGGAATGCTCAGATGCTCCTCCACCGGCTCCAGGCAGCGCGAGCAGACCATCGTCAGATCGGCGCGAAGCTCTCCGGCCACCTGCGCCGTGCCCTCGTAGGGCCGGACGTCAAGCTCCACGGACATAGGCTTGGCCGCAACGACGTCCTTGCGATCCTGCAGCAGCTCGGTTACATCCAGCTTCTCGCGGAAGCTGGGCTCCTGTCCTTTGGACACGACTTCCATGACACGAAATTCCATAAGATCACTCCAAACAAACAAAATTTATTATATCGAGCTTGGAAGCCTTTTGTCAACCAAATCTCCTTGTCATTCACCGCTTCGTTCCGCCCGTGCTATAGTAGGAATGAAAACGCTGACCGAAGCGAGGTGCAAGGATGCGGACCGTAGGCCTTATCGTCGAGTATAACCCGTTTCACCATGGCCATGCCTATCATCTTCAAAAATCGAAGGAAGCCGCCGTCGCCGAAGCGTCCGTCGCCGTCATGAGCGGCAGCTTCCTGCAGCGCGGCGAGCCCGCGCTCATGGACAAGTGGGCCCGGACCCGCACCGCCCTCGAAGGCGGCATCGACCTCGTGCTCGAGCTGCCGCTCGCCTATGCGGTGCAGCCGGCCGAATGGTTCGCCTACGGCGCCGTCTGGACGCTCGAGGCGACAGGCGTCGTCGACGCGTTCTGCTTCGGCAGCGAGACCGGCGAGCTGGCGCCGCTGCGCGCTGCCGCCCGCTTGCTCGCGGAGGAGCCGGAATCGTTTCGCGCGGCGCTGGCGTCCGGCCTGGAGCGAGGGCTCCCGTATCCGTCCGCGTACTCTGCCGCGGCCGCCGAACTGCTGCGCCGGGACGGCGGCGCGGAGTTCCCGCCGCTCGCGGCGGAGCAGCTCGCGCAGCCGAACATGACGCTCGGCCTGCATTATCTGCTTGCGCTCGAGCGGCTCGGCGGCCGCATGGAGCCGCTTACGATCCGCCGCGAAGGGGCCGGCTACCATGACGAGGCCGGCAGCGGCTCGATCGCCAGCGCGACCGCGATCCGCCGCATGCTGGAGCAGGGCGGCGGCGCGGCCGGCATCGCGCGCTACGTGCCGGCGTCCACGCTGCGCGTCGTGGAGGAGCAGCTCGCCGCCGGCGAGGCGCCGCGCCGCTGGGACGACTACTTTCCGCAGCTGCTGCACCGGCTGCTCGTCGAGCCGCCCGCCTCGCTTGCAGGCACGCTCGGCTTCGGCGAAGGACTGGAGCGGCGGATCGCCGCCCAGCTCGCGGCGCTGCCGGAGCTCGGCTTCGAGCCGCTGCTCGCCGCCGTCAAGACGAAGCGCTATACGCGCACACGGCTGCAGCGCGCGCTGCTCGGCGTGCTGCTGAACCTGCGCGCCGCGGAGCTTGGCCGCGAGCGCCTGGCGGCCGGCCCCGGCTACATCCGCGTGCTCGGCTTCACGCCGCGCGGCCAGCAGCTGCTCGCGCGCATGCGGCGCGAGGCGTCGGCGCCTGTGCTGACCAGCGCCGCGCGGGCGGACGGGCTGCCGCTGCTGGAGCTGGACGTCCGCGGCACGGCGGTGCATGCCGCAGGCGGCGGCAGCCGCGACCCGAGGCGGCTGCTGCGCGACTATTACGAGCCGCCGATCCGCCTGTAGCCGCTGGCGCACGAAGATCCGCCGCCGATCCGTCCGTAGCCGCTGGCGCTCGAAGATTCGCCGCCGATCCGTCCGTAGCCGCTGGCGCCGAAAGATCCGCCGCCGATCCGCCTGCAGCCGCTGGCGCTCGAAGATTCGCCGCGGCCGGACGGCTGCCTTCCCAGCCGTCCGGCCGCGGCGGCGGGATTCAGCGGCGGCTCCGGATCGTCCGCTGATCGCCGTCCGGCTGCTGCCTGCCGCGAGCGGACCGGAAGCAGCCGGCGTTCCCTACGGCCGCGGCTGCAGCAGGGCGACCGCCTCGGCGAGCGTGTCCGCGCCGACGACGCGCATCCGCCCGCCGGCGCGCCGCGCCGCTTTTTCCGCCTCGCCCGCCTCCGACTTCGGCGCGACGAACAGGCCGGCTCCCGCTTCCGCGGCCGCCTGGGCCTTGCGGGCGACGCCGCCGACCGCTCCGATGCGGCCGGCGGCGTCGATCGTGCCGGTGCCCGCGATGCGGCGGCCGCCGAGCAGCTCCGCATCGGGCGTCAGCCGATCGTACAGCGACAGCGCCGCCATCAGCCCGGCGGACGGTCCGCCCGCTGCGGCCGCGCCGAGCCATAGCGGCTCCCGGCCTCCGTCCGCGAGCCGCAGGCCGGACGGCTGGGAGCCGGCTTTTTCCGCCTCTCGCTCCGACGTCCCGGCCTCACCCTCCGCCTCGACCACCTCCCGCTTCGCCTCGTCGGCCGCCGCTCTCGCCGCCAAGAGCAGCGCTTGCCGCATCGCTTCTTCCATCCGTATCCGGTAAGCCTCCTCCGACGCCCCGCCGAGCACCGAACGCACGCTCAGCGCGTCTCCGCGCCCCGTCAGCTCGGCGTACGCCGCCTCCAGCAAGCTCGCCCGCTCCAGCTTGACCGCCGTATACAGCCACGCCGGACCCGTCGCGGCGGCAGCCGCTTCGGCCTCGCGCCCCTCCATGGCCGCTCCGAACTGGATCAGCGGCGCGGCATTCCGCGCGAATCCAGCCGTCTGCACGTAATACGGCCGCGGCAGCGCCGCCGCTGCGACGAATCCGGCCAGCGCCAGCGCGGGCAGCCAGCGGCGGATCGACGCCCGCGGCGCAAGGCCCGTCCTTTTTTCCCGCATGCCTCCCCCTCCTCCGCTCTCCCCGTTCTTCTAAGCCCGTCCGCCGATGCGTATACATACAGGAGCCTGCCCGTCCCAGATCGAAGGAGGACCGATCCATGCTCCGTACCCTCTTGACCGCCTGCGCCGCCATCCTCGTCGTCGCCGCCATCGTCGGCGGCACGTCCGAGGCGTTCCAGGCGTCGCTGTCCGGACTGTCGCTGTGGTGGAATTTCGTCTTCCCTGCCGTGCTTCCCTTTCTCGTGCTCGCCGAGCTCATGCTCGCCTTCGGCCTCGTCGACGGCCTCGGCGTGCTGCTGGCGCCGCTCATGCGGCAGCTCCGCCTGCCCGGCTCTGCCGGCTGGGCGCTCGTCCAAGGCTGGACGAGCGGCTATCCGGCCGGCTCGAGCGCGGCGGCGCGGCTCGTCCGCTCGCAACGCCTCACTCCCGCGCAAGGACAACGGCTGCTCGCGCTCGTCCATTCGCCCAACCCGCTGTTCGTCATCGTCGTGCTCGGCGCGGGCTTCCTCCATCAGCCGCTGTTCGGTCTGCTGCTGCTGCCGCTGCTCTGGGCCGGCTCGCTGCTCGCCGCCTGGACGATGAGCCGACTCGCGCCGCTCTCGGCCGCAGAGACGAAGACGACAAGCGCGGACGGCGCGAGCGCGTCGGCCGCAGCCGCCGAGCCGAGCGGCTTGACAGGCGCCGGATCGCGGGACGCGTCCGGCTCCGACCGCGAAGGGGCGCCGGCAGCGGAAGGCCCGCCCGCGCCAGTCGCGATGCGCCCGGCCGCGACCCGCGCCAGCCTCGCGGCCCGCGCCCTGCAAGCGGTCGAGGAAGGCCGCGCGCGCGACGGCCGCAGCTTCGGCAAAGCGCTCGGCGACGGCGTGAACGGCGCCGTCCAGCAGCTCATGGCGGCCGGCGGACTGATCATCCTCGCCTCCGTGCTGCTGCGCCTGCTGCAGCCGCTGCTGCCTGCCGCCATCGCCGGCCCTGGACTGACCGCCGCCGCCGAGGCGCATCTTGGCGCGGCGGCGCTGGCCAGCTGGCATGCGCCGGAGCCCGCCTCGCTGCTGCAGGCGGCCGCGCTCGCCGCCGCGCTCGGCTGGGGCGGGCTGTGCGCCCTGCTGCAGGCGGGCGGAGCGGCGAGCGGCAGCGGCCTGCGCCTGCTGCCGCTGGCCGGCTCGCGCCTGCTCGCCGCCGCTTATTCCGGCGGGCTCGCGCTGCTGCTGTGGCGGCCGCTGTCGTCGCTGGCCGGCTCGGCCGCTCCCGCCTTTGCCGACGCCGGCTGGGCGCCGCCTACGGGCTGGGCGGCCGGCGCCCAGCGGCTGCTCCAGGAGCCCGGCGCCTGGAGCGGCGTGCTGCGCGGAGCGCTGCTGCTGCAGCTGCCGCTCGCCGCAGCGCTCGTCTCGGCGCTGCTGCTGCTGTCGGCCGCTGCCGCGCTGGCTCTGCGCCTGCGGCGCTCCGCCCGCACCGAGGCGTGAGCGCCGGAGCGGCCCGGGCGATGCGGCGGCTCGACGACGTGGCGTCTCGTTCGTTCCGCCTGCCCGTTTTGACGCGCGCAAGCTTCCCCGGCACGAACAAAAACCGGCCTTACTCAGGCCGGTCCGGATATTTGAGCAGCAGCTCCCTTTCGACCGCCGGCGGCACCAGGTCCTTGACGCTGCCTTGGAACCGGGCGATTTCTTTGACCATGCTGGAGCTCAAGTAGGAATATTTCGGATTGGTCATCATGAAGATCGTCTCGATCTCCTCGTCGAGCCGATGGTTCATCGAGGCGAGCTGCAGCTCGTACTCGAAGTCCGTCACCGTGCGGATGCCGCGCACGATCGTGCTCGCGCCGCGCGAGCGCATGAACCGAACGGTCAGGTCGCGGAAGCTGTCGACCTCCACGTTGGGGATATCCTTCGTAATTTCGACGAGCAGCCGCTTCCTTTCCTCCACGGAGAACAGCGGGTTTTTGCTCGTATTGTTGAGCACGGCGACGATGACCGTGTCGAACTGCCGGGCCGCCCGCTGGATGATGTCCAGGTGGCCGCAGGTGACCGGATCGAAGCTGCCCGGATAGACCGCGATGCGCCCCTTTCCCGCCGTGCCCGCAGCGGGCTCCGCCTCCGCGCCGGTCGTTCCTTCTAGATGCCTATCCTTCTTGTCCATCTGCAGCCTCCGTATTCCCGTCTTCGCGACGGCGGTACACCGTGACCGCCGTCTCGCCGTACTCCGCCCGCTTGCTCCGCTCCCATGCGCCGATCCGCTCCGGATAGGCGCGGGAAGCGTCATGCTCCACGACGATGACCGCATCGTCCGCCAGCAGCTCCCGCTCCTGGAGCTCGGCGATCAGCTCGTCCATATGCGTCAGCCGGTAGGGCGGATCGAGAAAAACGGCCGAAAACCGCTGTCCCCGCTTCTGCAGCGCCTTGACGGCACGTCCCGCTTCATTGGTATAGATCTCCGCCCGCGCGGCCATGCCGGCCGCCGCGACGTTCGCGCGCACGACCGCCACGCTCGCGCGGTCCATGTCGACGAACACCGCCTTGTCCATCCCCCGGCTCAGCGCCTCGATGCCGAGGCCTCCCGTGCCGGCGAACAGATCGAGCGCCCAGCCGCCGTCGAAGTAAGGACCGATCATGCTGAAGATCGCTTCCTTGACCTTGTCGGTCGTCGGCCTCGTATTCATGCCGGGCACAGCCTTGAGCGCGCGCCCTTTCGCTTCGCCCGCGATCACTCTCATCGTGGTCCGCTCCTCCTGTTGCTTGCGGCGAGTCGCCGCCAAAATGGCCTTCCTATCGTACCACAACCGCGGCGCGCGATGAAAGCGCTGGCCAAAGCCGCGGCGGGAGGCTCCGGGCCAGAGGTCCGCTCTGGCTGCGAAACGCTTGTCACCGGCCGCTTGCGGGCGGGCGACCGGCGGAATTTGTCCCTCCGTCCGCTTGATTTTCCCCTTACCGGCCCTCCTGGACCGCCGGATAATGGAAGGGAACTCATTTCCCTATCCGAAGGAGGAAAATCATTTGACCCCAACCCGGTTCAAGCTGCCGCGCCGCCTCGCGGCCGCCTGCCTGTCCCTCGCGCTCGCGGCCGGCCTGAGCGCCGCCGCCCTGTCCGCGCCAAAAGCCGCCGAGGCCGCTCCGGCTGGCGGCTACAAGATCGTCGGCTACTGGCACAACTTCGACAACGGCTCCGGCTTCATCCGGCTGCGCGACGTCTCGCCCGACTTCGACGTGGTGAACGTCAGCTTCGCTGAGCCCGTCGGCGGCAGCTCGACCGGCAACATCGGCTTCGCTCCCTACAATTATACGGAAGCGGATTTCAAGGCCGACGTCGCTTATTTGAAAAGCCAAGGCAAAAAGGTGCTCATCTCGATCGGCGGCGCGAACGGCCAGGTGCAGCTCGCCTCGACAGCCGCCCGCGACGCGTTCGTCAGCAGCGTCTCCGGCATCATCGACAAGTACGGCTTCGATGGCCTCGATGTCGATTTCGAAGGCCATTCGCTCTACCTGAACGCCGGCGACTCCGACTTCAAGAACCCGACCACGCCGGTCATCGTCAACCTGATCAGCGCGCTCAAGACGATCGACGCCCGTTACGGCAGCGACAAGTTCGTGCTGACGATGGCTCCGGAGACGTTTTTCGTCCAGCTCGGCTATTCGTTCTACGGCGGCAGCTGCATCAGCTGCGACAGCCGCGCCGGCGCCTACCTGCCGGTCATCCACGCGACCCGCGACATCCTCGACTGGCTGCAGGTGCAGAACTACAACTCCGGTCCGATCACCGGCCTGGACGACCAGTACCATACGATGGGCAATGCCGACTTCCACGTCGCCATGGCCGACATGCTGCTGACCGGCTTCCCCGTGGCCAAAAACGCCGCCAGCTTCTTCCCGCCGCTGCGTCAGGAGCAGGTTCTGCTCGGCCTGCCGGCGAACGGCAACGCGGGCGGCGGCTTCACCTCCGTCGCGGAGGTGCAGAAGGCGCTCGACGCGCTCATCAAGGGCCAGCAGCTGAGCACGTACAAGACGCGCGGCAGCTCGACTGGCTATCCGAACTTCGGCGGCCTCATGACCTGGTCGGTCAACTGGGATAAATTCAACGGCTTCGAATTTTCCAGGCAGCATCGCGCCTACCTGAACGCCATCGCGCCTAGCGCGCCGGACACGCAGCCGCCGACCGCGCCGGCGAACGTCGTCTCGACCGCCAAAACGGCTTCGAGCGTGTCGCTCTCCTGGGGCGCATCGACCGACAACCGCGGCGTAACGGGGTATGTCGTCTATTATGGCGGCAGCTCGCTGCAGACGTCCGGCACGTCGGCGACCGTCGCCGGCCTCACGGCCAATACCGCCTACACGTTCACGGTCAAGGCGAAGGACGCCGCCGGCAACCTGTCCGCCGCCAGCGCTCCGCTCTCCGTCACGACGAGCGCGCCTTCCGCCGATACGACGCCGCCGACCGCTCCGGGCTCGCTCGCCGCGACCGCCAAGACGGCTTCAAGCGTCACGCTCGGCTGGAGCGCTTCGACCGACAACGTCGGCGTTACGGGCTACGTCGTGACCTATGGAACGACGTCGGTGGAAACGGCTGTGACGAGCCTCGCCGTCACGGGCTTGTCGCCGTCGACCGCCTACACGTTTGCGGTCAAAGCCAAGGACGCCGCCGGCAACCTGTCCGCCGCCGCCTCGCTGACCGTGACGACGGACGCCGCTTCCGGCGCCCAGGCGTGGGCGGCCGGCGTCAGCTACAAGACCGGCGACCTCGTCACGTACGGCGGCAAGACGTACTCCTGCCGCCAGCCGCACACATCGCTGCAAGGCTGGGAGCCGCCGAACGTGCCGGCTTTGTGGCTGCTGAAGTAAGAGCTGAGCTGAACCGGACGGACGCGGCGGAAACCGGCCCGGCCAGCGCGTGATGCGGGCTGACGCGGCAACGTAAGGATGCCGTCGCCGACGCGGGTTGCCGCTCAAATGCCAAAAAGGCGAAGCCGGGAGCATGCTCCCGGCTTCGCCTTTTTTTGAATTCAAGGCACTCTGGGTGCCTTGGATTCGAGATTGGATTGGTTCTCGCTGATTCAAGGCACTTTGAGTGCCCTGGATTCGAGATTTGATTGGGTTTCGCCTGATTCAAGGCACTCTGAGTGCCTTGGATTCGAGATTGGTTTGGGTTTCGCTGGTTCAAGGCACTTTGAGTGCCTTGGATTCGAGATTGGTCTAGGTTTCGCTGGTTCAAGGCACTTTGGGTGCCCTGAATTCGAGATTCGTCTGGGTTTCGCTGATTCAAGGCACTTTGGGTGCCCTGGAATCGAGATTGGGCACGTTCCCACTGATCCAAGGCACTTTGAGTGCCTTGGATTCGAGATTCGTCTGGGTTTCGCTGATTCAAGGCACTTTGAGTGCCCTGGATTCGAGATTGGTTTGGGTTTCGCTGTTTCAAGGCACTTTGAGTGCCCTGGATTCGAGATTGGTTTGGGTTTCGCTGTTTCAAGGCACTTTGAGTGCCCTGGATTCGAGATCGGGCTCGTCTTCGATGATTCAAGGCACTTTGAGTGCCCTAGATTCGAGATTGGGCTCGTCTTTGATGGTTCAAGGCACTTTGGGTGCCCTGAATTCGAGATCGGGCTCGTCTTCGATGATTCAAGGCACTTTGAGTGCCCTGGATTCGAGATTGGTTTGGGTTTCGCCTGATTCAAGGCACTTTGGGTGCCCTGGATTCGAGATTGAGCACGTCTTCGCAGATCCAAGGCACTTTCGGTGCCCTGGATTCGAGATTGGGCTCGTTCCCGCTGATTCAAGGCACTTTGGGTGCCCTGGATTCGAGATTGGGCTCGTCTCCCCCGCCTTTGCTGCCCGCGCGCGGTGTTCAAGTCGCCCTAAAGCCCGACGTCAAGGCATCATTACTGTCGTCGCGTCCCCGCGCAGCTCCTCCCAGCGAAGACGGCGCGTGCAGATGCGCTCGAGCAGCGCCTCGTCGTGGCTGATCGCCAGCACGCCGAGCCCCCGCTCCTGCGCGACGCCGAGCGCCGCGCGCCAAATGCCGGCCTGCGTGAGCGCGTCGAGCATCGCGGTCATCTCGTCGGCGATCAGGACGCGCGTCGCCGGGCCGAGCGCCCGGGCGATGCAGACGCGCTGCAGCTCGCCGCCCGACAGCTCCGAAGGCCAGCGGTCCAGCCAGGAAGGCGCGATCTGCAGCGCCTCCAGCAGGCTCGGCTCCGGCGCTCCCGCTTCGGCGAGGATGCGGCGGATGCGCCAGCGCGGATTGACCGCGCGCTCGGGATGCTGCAGCACGAGCTGCGCCGGATGCGGTCCGCGCCGCGCGGCCGGCCGGCCGCCGTACCGGACCTCCCCTTCGTCCGGAGCCAGATGGCCCGCGAGCATCCGTGCCAGCGTCGACTTTCCGACGCCGCTGTCGCCGCTGATGCCGACCACTTCGCCCGCCTCCAGCGTCAGGCTCATGTCGCGGAACAGCCAGCGTCCGCCTAGATGAATCCCCACTTTGTCCACTTCCAGCATATCTAGCCTCCTGCCCGGCTCATTCGCCTCGACACGACCGGCGCCTTTTCCGGACCGATCCATGACCATCACTCTGCCCTCATTCCGCCTCGACACGTCCCAGATCTCTTCCAAGCCAAACCGCTCCTCCGCTAACTCACGCGTCCATCCCACCGCCCTCAATCCGAGATCCCCTCCAAGCCATGCCGTTCCGCCGCCACATCGCGCGTCCATCCGAGCGTCCTCAGTCCGGCTTGAAGCATCGCACCTGGCCGCCTCTCCACGCCCGCATCGCCGGCTTGGCGGCGCGGCACTCCGGCGCGGCCTGCCCGCAGCGGGCGGCGAAGGCGCAGCTGGCCGCGGCTTCCTCGGGCGCCGGCTGCACGCCCGGCAGAGGCCGGAAGCCGTTCGCCGGCAGCGCCTGCCACAGCGCCCGCGTATACGGATGGCGCAGCCGCTCGCCGGCTCCGGCAAAATCGGACGCGGCGGCCAGCTCGACCGCCTCGCCGGCGTACAGCACCGCGACCCGGTCCGCGACGCGCAGCGCCGCCTCGATGTCATGCGTCAGCAGCAGCACGCCGCAGCCGCCGTCCGCCAGCTCGCGCAGCGCCTGCAGCGCTTCTGCCGCCTTGCCCGCCTCCATGCCGGGCGTCGGCTCGTCCGCGACGACGAGGCGCGCGCCGCCGAGCGCCGCGGCGGAGACGAGCACCTTGCGTGCCATGCCGCCGGACAGCTGATGCGGATACAGCCGCTCGGCCCGCTCCGGCAAGCCGAATCGGGAGAAAACCGCGCGCAGCCGGCTCCGCGCCTGCGGTCCACGCTGCCGGCCGAGCGCCTGCTCCCCCGCCCGCAACAGCGGGTCCAGATACGTGACGCCCTGCGGCACGAGCGCCAGCTCCTTGCCGCGCAGGCGCAGCAGCCTCTCGCCGTCAAGAGGCTCGCCGGCATACCGGATCGAGCCGGATGAGCGGGCATTGTCCGGCAGCAGCCCCATGACGGCATGGGCGAGCAGGCTTTTGCCCGATCCGCTGGAGCCGACGAGCGCGACGAGCTCGCCCGCTCCTACGCTCAGGTCGACGCCGGCGAGCGCCTGCACGGTCCTTCTTTGCAGCCCGCGACCATACTGCAGGAACGATACGCGCAGCCCTTCGATCTCCAGAAGCGGAGCCGCCGCGCCGAGCGCGGCTTCCTCCGAGCTTGCTCCGCGCAGGGACGCCTCCTGCGCCGGAACACGCTTTGCCCCAATCGCCATCGTCTTCTCCTCCTCGTGCCTCCTCATGCTTGCCTTCCGTCCGGATGCCGGCCTCACTGCTGCGACCGCCCCGGATCGAGCAGCGCCGACGCCGCATGGCCGAGCCGGTCGAAGGCGCCGACGAGCAGCAGCAGCGCCACACCCGGGAATACCGCCAGCCACCACAGTCCGGCATTGAGATACCGCATCGACTCGGACAAGATGACGCCGATCGCCGGCTGGTCGGGAGGCAGGCCGAGCCCGATGAAGGTGATCGCCGCTTCATGCAGGATCGCATGAGGGAATAGAAGCAGGCAGCCGGTCAGCAGATGCGGCAGCAGATGGGGCAGCAGATGCCGCGTCATGATCCAGACGCGGGACTTTCCGAGCGACCGCGACACGGCGACATAATCGGCCGACCGCAGCTGCATCGCCTCCGCGCGGATGAGCCTGGCGAGCGAAGGCCAGTGGGTCAGGGCGACACCGATGAGGACGCCGCGCAAGCCGCCTCCGCAAACGAAAGCGATCAGGATCAGCGTCACCAGATGCGGAAGGCTGAGGAACAGATCCATCAGCCAGGAGACGATCCGGTCCGCCGTGCGGCCGAGCAGCGCGGCCGAGAGCCCGGCGGCGGCGGCGATCGCCGCTCCGGCCAACGATGCGAGCAGGCCGACCTGCAGGCTGAGCCACAGCCCTTGCACAGTGCGGACCAGCATGTCGCGTCCGAGCCAGTCCGTGCCGAGCGGATGACCCCAGGACGGCGGCAGGCTGCGCTCGGCCAGATTCGTGCGCAATCCCTCTCCGCCGCCGGAGAGCGACGCCCACAGGCCGAGCCCCAGCAGAGCGGCGACGAGCAGCGCGGCTCCGACGAGCAGCCGGAGCCGTCCCGACGGCAGGCTTGCCGCCGGGACGGCCTTCCGTTGGCTCGCAGCCTGCATTTCAGGGCGCTCCATCATGATGTACGGCTCCTTTCGCGCAGCCTCGGATCGACCAGCCGATAGCTCAGATCGGCGAGCAGGTTGCCGGCAAAGACGAACAGCGCGCTGCCGAGCACGAGCCCCATGAGCAGCGGCACGTCGCCGCGAAGTCCCGCTTGTACCGTCGCCTGGCCGAGCCCCGGATACGAAAACACCTGCTCCGCCAGCACGGCGCCGCCGAACAGCTCGCTGAAGCCGGCCAGCTGCAGCGTGAGCGCCGGCAGGGCGACTGCCCGCAGTCCATGCCTGCGCAGCAGCGCCCAGCCGCGCTCGCCGCGGGAGCGGGCGTACAGCACATGGTCGCTGGCCAGCACCTCGAGCAGCTTCTGGCGCGTATGGAGCACGACCGGCGCGATGCCGACGACGCTCAGCGTCAGCGCCGGCAGCGCCATGTGGCGCAGCCGGTCCAGCCAGCCGACTTCCTCCGCCGCCATTCCGGCCGGAGCGGCCAGGCCGATCGGGAACCAGCCGAGCGCGACGCCGAACACCGTGAGCAGCAGCAGCGCCAGCCAGAACGGCGGCGTCGAGGCGAGCAGATAGCAGCAGCGGCGGATGAGCCGATCCGGCCAGCGGCCATGCGCCATCGCGGCCGCGATGCCGGCGGAGAAGCCGAGCGCGCCAGACAGCAGCCACGCCGCGGCCATCAGCAGCGCCGAGCTCGCGAAGCGCTCCGCGATCACGTCCGCCACCGGCTCGCGGTAGATCATCGATGTGCCGAGGTCGCCGCTCAGCAGCGCCCCGACCCAGCGGAAAAACCGCTCGAGCGGAGGCTCGTCCAGCCCCCAGTAGGAGGCGATCTGCGCCTGCTGCTCCGGTCCGACGCGGAGGATGTCGGCGCCGATGTACGCCCGCACCGGATCGACCGGCGAATGGCTGACGAGCGTGAACGTGACGGCGCTCACCGCCGCGAGCAGCAGGACGAGCCGGAGCGCCTTTCCAAGGAGGTACAAGCCCCAGCCGCCCTTGATGCCTTCGCCTCCCGAAGCGGACTGCGCCGCCTCTGCTCCGGCCCCGCGCCTCCGCCCGTCTTGGATGTCCGCGCTCAGCTTTTCCATGTCCAGTCCGCGATGTTGTCGGTGATCGGCCAGCCGTGTCCATGCGGCTGGATGCGCTGCTTGCCGACGTCCAGCTTGTCGCTCACGAGATACAGATGGTCGAGGTTGACGAGCCAAGCCCATGGCGCGTCGCCGAGCGCGCTGAAGCCCGTCTCGCCGTCCCACTGCGCCTTCTTCCAGAACTCCAGCGCTTCGGTCTCGGACGGCGCGGCAAGAGCTTTGTCCATCCAGGCATCGACGGTCTTGTTGGCGTAATAGCCGGCGTTGTAGTAGCCGACGCCGCCGGACGCGCCGCGGAACAGATGGTCCATCTCCAGCGGATCGTGGCTCCCCCAGCCGAACAGCGTCGCATCCGCATGCATGCGCTTCTCGATCTCCTCCCAGCTCTTGCCGTCCGGGCGGATCTCGATGCCTGCCGCCCGCACCATGTCCGCCGCGGCCAGCGCGAGCGACTGGCGGGTCACGTCTCCGGCGGGATAGAGCAGCGTGAATTCAGCCCGCTGGCCGTCCTTGTCCAAAATGCCGTCGCCGTCGGGATCGCTCCAGCCGCCCTGCTCCAGCAGCTGCCGCGCTGCGGCGGGATCTCCGTCCGGCACCGTCGTATCCGGGTTCCACCAAGGCAGGCCGTCGCTCGGAGAATAGGCGGGAGAGCCGTAGCCGTCCAGCACGCCGTCGACGAGCGCCTGCCGGTCGATCGCCGCGTTCACCGCTTTGCGGATCGCCGGGTCGGACGTCACGTCGTTGCCGATCGGATCGCCGCCTGACGTCTTGCCGCCGGCGGGCTTGTAGGGGAATTGGATGCCGCGATTGTCCACCGACTTCACGTCGACGAGCGTCATGCCCGCCACCGGCTGACGGCTGAACGACGACGGGATGTAGGCGACGT
This sequence comes from Paenibacillus sp. B01, assembly GCF_009649995.1. Classification (NCBI taxonomy): domain Bacteria; kingdom Bacillati; phylum Bacillota; class Bacilli; order Caryophanales; family Paenibacillaceae; genus Paenibacillus; species Paenibacillus sp. B01. The sequence goes on from NZ_CP045802.1 coordinate 3,393,885, forward strand.
CCGCCTCCCCGGCCTTGGCGGCCGCGAACGCCGCGTCCTCGCCGAGAAACAGGAACGTCAAGCGCTTGAAGGACGGCTTGCGTCCGTAATAATCGGGGTTGGCCTCCACGATCAGCTGCTGGCCCTTGTCCCACTGGACAAGCTGGAACGGCCCCGAGCCGATCGGCTGCTCGGCGTAGCTCGGGCCATACGCATGCTTCGGCACGATGCCGGTGGAGACGAGCAGGCTGACGAACGTCGACTGCGGCGAATGGAGGCGGAATACGACCACATCCACGGCCGGCGCTTCCACGGCCTCGAAATTCGTCAGATCGACGGCCGCCCCGCTCTTCGCCGTCTGCTCGAACGTGAACGCCACGTCTTCGGCCGTCACCGGCACGCCGTCCGTGAAGACAGCGTCTCCCCGCAGCTTGACGGTCCACTCCAGTCCGTCGCCGCTCACCTCGTAGCCGGTCGCCAAATCGTTCACGATGTTCAAGTCGTCGTCGCGCTTCAGCAAGGTGCTCTGGAAAAGCGGCGAGCCGTAGCGGCCCCAGCCGGTGACCGGGTCGAACCCCGTCTCCGGCTCCGAGCCGACAGCCAGGATAAGGCTGTCCTTCGCCTGGGCTGCGGCTTGCCCGGCGTTGCCGTCCGCCTCCGCGCCGGCCCCTGCCGGCTTGGCCGAAGGCGCCGGCGTTCCTTCCGCTCCGGCGCAGCCTGCGAGCGCGACGGCGATGAGCGCGGCCGCGACAGCCGGCCTCAGCTTTCGGCGCTTTTCCCGACGGAAGCCGGCTCCGCTCCCGTTCCTGACGTCCTGCCTTCCCCGATCATGCCTCATGTTCTCTCCCCCATTTTCCGCTGTACGGCTCCTGTGTGTTACGATTCCTCCCGATTGTAGCACACGATGCCGGATCTGCCTATGAAAAACTGCCTCTTCACGTCATATTACCTGACATTTAGACAGGTAGATAAAAACGAAAAAGACTGCCCGCAGGTCCGCCGACGCGACCTGGAGCAGCCGTGAGTTGTCCTGGCGCCAACGCGGAACGCTCGCCGCGCGGGACCGAACGAGAACGAAGCGCAGCCAGCCGAATCTCCCCGCGCTCGATCTCCTATTCTAAAAACGTGACCGACATTTCCGCGACCTGCACGCCTTTCTGCGCCTGGATCGCCCCATGGAGCCTGCGCAGCCTCTCCACGCGACCGCGGATGAGGATGATCTCCATGCACTGATGATGCGTCAGATGGACATGCATCGTGCTGATGATCTCTTCATGGTAGTCATGCTGCAGCTCGGTCAGCAGCAGCGGCAGCTCCCGCACATGATGGTCGTACACGAGCGAGATCGTGCCCGCGACCGCCGTCTCCGGCGCGATCCCCTCGTCCTCCAGCATGGCCTTGCGGGCCATGTCCCGGATCGCCTCCGAGCGGTTCGTATAGCCCTTCGCCTCGATATAGCCGTCGAACCGCTCGATCAGCGGCGCCGGAAATGCGACGCCGAACCGGACGAGCTCTTCTTTTTCCGCCATGCTCTCCCTCCTCTTGCCTTCGATTTTAGCATAGCGGGAGATTTTTAAGCGAACGCATGTATAAGCGGCGCGCCGGGCGGACATCCTTGTACTACCGGCGTCGAGAGATGCCGTAGACACCGCGGAGAAGGCTTACGTTTCCCCATAAGCTCTTCGTCCGGTTTCTCCTCTCCCATGAAAGAGGCCCCCGCAAGGGGGCCTCGCTTTTTTTATGTCCGGCCGCCTGGAGACAGCGCAGGACCTTGCGCCGCCAGAGCCGGGTCATCCTAGATTACGGCTCAGTCCGACGACCTGCTCCCATCCTTCGTCGATGCCGATCTTGCCGAACAGGATGGACTGCACGATGTTGTCATATTCCTTGGTGAAGTTCGCCCAGCCGCCCTTGTTGCCTGGTCCGGGGTCGAAGGCGGATCCGTCCTTGGACACGGTCTCGATCAGGCCGAGGGCGTTTTTATCGACGGCGGTGAAGTTCTGCTGGATGGCCTCGACGACCGTCCTGGACACCGGGATGCCGCGCGAGGTGCCCAGTATCGCTGCCGCTTCCTCGCTGTTCACGAACCAGTCGATGAACTTTTTCGCCTCTTCCTTATGCTTGCTGTTCGGGCTGACGCTCCAGTACATGGACGCCTTGAGCCAGCCGCTCGCCTGGGCGCCGCGCGGAAGCGCCGTCAGCGCCAGATCGCCGGGCATGAGCGCGTCGAATCCGCCGAATTCCGCCGCATGAGCTCCCTTGAGCAGAATCTTCTTCTGCACGAGCAGGTCCATCTGCGCGTCCTGTCCCTTGTCGGACACGGTCACGTCCGGAGGGGCCGCGAGCTTGTCCTGCCGCAGGACGGCCCACTTGTTCATCCAATCCTTCCAGGTCGCTTCGTCATAATGGAACTTGCCGTCCTTGCTGAGGCTGTAGCCCTTGCCCATGCTCAGCTGATAGCTCATGTACATGGCGCCGTCCGCCGTCAGATCCTTGCTCAGGTACTGGTCCTTCGCCAGCTTGGGCTTGATGTCACGGGCCAGCTGGAAAAACTCGTCCCATGTCGTCGGCGGCGCGACGCCGAGGCTGTCCATCATCGTCTTGTTGTAGATCATGCCCCAGGCGTTGTTGCCGAGCGGCATCGCGTACAGCTTGCCCTCATAGGTGCCGGTCTCGAGCAGCGACGTGTCGATGTCCGCCGCCGGGATCGAGGAGAGGTCCTCGAGCCTCCCGCTCGACGCCCAGTCATTGAACCAAGCCGCGTCCATCTGGAACAGATCCGGCGTATTTTTGCCCGCCGACATCGTGGACAGCTTGTCCTGATAGCCGTCGAAGGATTGATATTCCGGCTCGAAGGCGACGCCCGGATTGGCGCTCGCATACGCGTCCAGTGCTTTCAGCGTCGCATCGTGCCGGGCCTGGGAGCCCCACCACATGATCCGCAGCTTGACTGTAGCGCCGCCTCCGTCCGCCGTCCCCGCCTCTTCCTCCTTGACGCCGCTGCATGCGCTCAGCGTCCCTCCCATCATGAGCAGGATCAGCAAGCTTGCCGTCATCCGTTTTCTCAACCTGGTCAGCCTCCCTCAACGAGTTTATCCGATTTGCCTTGCTCTGCTTGCGCGGCCGGACCGAGCGCCTCGCGCGCGTCCAGCCGCTTTCCGGAGGCGGGCGGCCTGGACCGCATGGCTCACGCCTTGTAGAATTCCGTCGGGCTTTTTCCGGTATGGCGCTTGAACAGCGTCGTGAAATAAGGCACGTTGCGGTAGCCGACCCTCTCGGCGATCTCCGCGACGAGCAGCCGCTTCTCCAGCACCATGCTCTTGGCCCGCTCCATGCGCACCCGCGTCAAGTAGTCGCCGAACGTCTCTCCTGTCGCCTGGCGGAAAATCGTGCTGAGATGGTTCTTGGAGATGTACACGCGGTCCGCCAGCTGCTGCAGATGGATATTCTCGGCATAATGCTCGTGGATGTACTGAATGATGAAATCGACCGTTTCCTTGTGCTTCAGGTTCTCGTTGGGCGCATACCGCGAGCAGACGAGGCGGATCTTCTCCGCGACCCAGTCCTTCCACGACGAGACGCCTTCGACCAAGGCGAGCTCGCGGGACAGCTCCGACGGCGCAAGCGCGTCGTCCAGCCGGATGCCGGATTCGTACAGCGTGAACGACAGGATGGCGAACAGCTGCGCTCCGATCTCCTCCAGCATCGCCTCGTCGAGACTGGACGCCGCTCCTCCCCCCTCCCGGCAAAACTGCTCCAGCGCCAGCAGCGCGCGCCGCTCGTCGAAGCTGCGGATGGCGTCCGCCATCTCCTGGAAAAACCGGACCGGCCGCAGCTCCCGGCTGCTGCCGGGAGAGCCGCTTCCCTCCTCGTGCAGGTAGACGCACGGATGGAGCGGATGAGGCTGGCGCCTGGAGCCAAGCGCCCGGAACGCCTCCTCCGTCGAGTCGGCGGCGAGCCGCCAATCGGACTTGCGCGAGCCCGCTCCGATGCGGAGCTTGACGTGAAGGCAGCTGCCGGCGGCGTCGACGATCCGTCCCGCCAGCTCTAGCGCCTCCTGACGGAAGACAGGCTCCGGCCAGGACAGCGGCTTGCTGAGCAGGATCGCCATCTGATGGCTGTGCAGCTCCAGAAACAAGCTTCGCATGCCGGCGGCTGCGGCCAGCTCCTCCACCATATTGCCGATGGCGAAGCGGAACAGGCTCCAGTCGCGCAGAGACATGCCCTCCATCCGGCCCTGCCTTTTCAGCTCCACAGCGAGCGTCATCACCTGCGCTCGGCTCCAGCCCAGCTTCGCCGGCAGCTCGGCCGCCGTTCCCGACGGCGACGGCACGCCTCCCGTAAGCACCGACTTCGCCCATTCCCGCTCCCAATAAGGCTCGTATTGCAGCAGCTTCTCGCGGATTTTCCGCTCCTCGCTTTCCACGGCCTTTTGCCGGGACAGCTCCGCCGCCACCCGCCCCAGCACTTCGCGGATCGTAGGCAGCGAGGCCGGCTTGGGCAAATAATCGTCCACCGAGAGCCGGAGCGCCTTGCGCGCGTAGTCGAAATCCGAATAGCCGCTCAGGATGATGATCTTGCCTCCGTACTTCTGCTTGCGCAGCTCCTCGATCATGTCGAGGCCGTTCATCACCGGCATATAGATGTCCGTAATGACGATGTCCGGGTTCTTCTCCTCGATCAGGCGCAGCCCTTGCTCGCCGTCCGACGCCTCCCCGACCAGGCTGGCATCCAGCTGGTCCCACGGGATGAGCCGGGACATGCCGTCCAGAGCCTGCCGGTCGTCATCCACGATCGCGATCGTCCACATGCGGCTCGCCCCTTTCGGCTCCATGATCCTCACGGCTCGGCAGATAGATCTCTACCCGCGTCCCCTTCCGCTCCGGCAGGGAACGAAGCTCGACCCCGTAAGGCCTTCCGAACAGCACCTCGATTCTTTCCTTCACGTTGCGGACGCCGTACCCGCCGGTCCGCGTCCGCTTGCGGGCTTGCCAGTCGTCCCGCAGCCCGATGCCGTCGTCCTGGACGACGAGCCGCATGCCGCTCCCGTGCTGCTCGCCCGATATCGTGACCAGCCCTCTGCTGCTGCCATGGAATCCGTGCACGATCGCGTTCTCGACGAAGGGCTGCAGCGTCAGCTTCGGCACGAGCAGCTCCCGCAGCTCGCCCGCGATCTCGATCCGGTACTCCAGTCCGCTCCGCCACTTCGCCTGCTGGATCCCCAGGTAGCTCTCCACGAGCAGCAGCTCCTCCTGCAGCGGGATCATCGTCTCTCCGCCGGACAGGCTGATGCGGAACATCCGCCCCATCAGCTCCACCACATGGCTGATCTTCTCCTGTCCCGCCTCGATCGCCATCCAGTTGAGCTGGTCCAGCGTGTTGTAGAGGAAATGGGGATTGATCGCCGCCTGCAGCGCCCGGATCTCCGCCCGGCGCTGGGCGCGATGCTGCTGCTCGAGCGACTGGTACAGCCCCTCGATCCGCTCGGTGAGCTTGCGGTAGCCTCCGAACAGGCTGCCGAATTCATTGCGGTATTCCGTCTGCGGCGGCCGCGCCGGCCGGCCCGGCGCGTACGACTTCATCAGCTGCACGAGCTGCCGGATCGGACGGGTGAAGCTGCGGGACAAATAAAGCGTGAAAACGAGCGCCAGCAGGATCGCGGCCGCGCCGACTCCAGCCAGCGTCCAGGCGAGGCGGACGCTGCCGCCCGTGATCTCCTTCCAGGGCGTCAGCTCCACCAGCATCCAGCTGTTGGGCGTCGTGCGGGACCATACGGTGAGCATGTCCTTGGCCGGCTGCGAGCCGGCTGCGGCCAAGCGCTGGCGCGCATGTCCGGCATCTCCCCGCACCTGCTGCTGCAGCGCCTCGATCTCGCCCGGCGGCAGAGCTCGATTCGCATGCATGATCATGCGACCTCCGGAATCGAGCAGCAGACGGCTGGCCGAAGAGTTGTCCTCGGTCAGGATCGACTGCAGGAACCGCATGCGCACGTTGAGGACGAGGAGGCCGAGATTGACGCCCTCCGGCGTATTGATCCGGCGGATGAAGCTGACCGCCTGCTGCTCCCCTTGAGGGGAGCCGACAGCGCGCTGCCCGACCCAGACGGAGTCCGCCTTTTCGACCGCGGCATGCCAGCTCTCCGATCTGGCTTGGGATAGCGGCAAGTACTGGATCGCGGCGTTCGGATCGACCTGCAGCGGTTCGTTCATGTACACCTGGAAGGTGAAGATCGATCGCGAGCTGTTCAGAATCGGCGCCAGGTAGTCTCGGTTCAGCTCGTCCCTCGCCTTTTTGAGCGCGAAGTAATCCCCCTTGCTCGTCAGGTAGCTCGCCAGCTGGGCGTTGAGCGAGATGAACAGCGCCGTCTGCTCGACCGCATCCATCTGATCGGTCAGCTGCTTGTTGAGCTGCTGCAGCATGGCCTGCTGATAGGCGGAGGCGCTCGTCGCCTGCTCGCGGGCCGACAGCTGGTAGCTGACAGCCATGATGACCGTGACCAGCAAGCCGATGAAGGCCGCGAAGCTCAGCAAAAACACCTTGTCCACGCGATGCTTGCGAAACGGGTTCATGAGGATCAGCCCTTTTCTCGTCTGAGTGCCGGGAAAGGCGGCTGTCGCCCGCTCTCCCCAGGGCTCCCATTTTATCCGTGTCCGCGGAGCTGCGCCAGAGCGCAGGCGCCTATCCTTTTAGGCCGGAGGTGGCGATGCCCTCGACGAAATGCTTCTGCGCCAGGAAGAAAATGAGCACCGGCGGAAGCACGGACAAGAGCGACATCGCCAGCAGCTGGCCCCAGGCGACGGCGGACTGCGTGTCGATGAACATGCGCAGAGCGAGCGGAACGGTGTACTTGTCCACGGTATTGAGGTAGATCAGCGGGCCGAAGTAGTCGTCCCATCCCCAGATGAACGAGAAGATCATGACCGTAATCAGCGCCGGCACGGTCAGCGGCATGACGATCCGCGCGTAGATGCCGAACCAGGAGCAGCCGTCGATCTTCGCCGACTCGTCGAGCTCGCGCGGGATGCCGCGGATGAACTGCACGAGGAGGAAGATGAAGAACGCTCCGCCCATCGCGGACGGCACGATCAGCGGCAGATATGTGTTGATCCAATCGAAGGCGTGGAACATCGTATACTGCGGAATCAGCGTCACTTGGCCCGGCAGCATCAAGGTGAGTAGCAGGATCGAGAACCACATGCCCTTGAGCGGAAAGGTCAGCCTCGCGAAGCCGAAGGCGACGAGGCTGGCCGAGACGACATGCAGCAGCGTCGTCGAGGCGTTCAGCAGGAGGCTGTTCTCGAAAAACCGCGTGAAGGTGTATTGCGGCAGGGCGACCCAGCCGTCGGAGTAGTTTCGCCACAGCCACTGCTCGGGGAACAAGCCGGGATTGCCGAGCTCCGCCGCCGATTTGAACGACGCGCCGATCCACCACAGCAGAGGATAGGACATGACCAGGCAAGCGGCGATCATGACCAGATGGACGAGCAGGTTGCTTTTGCGAGGCTTGCCGTTCATTTTCGTCCCTCCGTTTCATAGAACACCCAATACTTCGACGCGACGAAGTTGAGCGCCGTCACGACACCGATGATGACGAGCAGAATCCAGGCCAGCGCCGAGGCGTATCCCATCTGCAGCGAGCCGAACGCCTTGTTGTACAGGAACAGCGCGAACATCTCCGTGGAGTTGACCGGGCCGCCATTCGTGACGATGTAGGCGGACGTGAACATCTGGAAGGCGTTGATGATGCCCATGACGAGGTTGAACAGGATGACCGGCGACAGCATCGGCAGCGTGATCCGCGCGAACTTGCGCAGCCTCGACGCGCCGTCGACCGAGGCGGCCTCGTACAGCTCGGACGGAATCTGCTTGAGTCCGGCGAGGAAGATGATCATCGCGGAGCCGAACTGCCAGGCGGTCAGAAGCACCAGCGTGCCGAGCGCGGTGGATGGCGTGCCGATCCAGTTCTTGGGATCGATGCCGACCAGGACGGCCAGCTGGTTGACGAAGCCGTTGAGGCCGAAAATATTGCGCCACAGCACGGCCACGGCCAGGCTGCCTCCGATCAGGGAAGGCAGATAGACGAGGGTGCGGTAGAACGAGATGCCCCGGATCTGCCGGTTCAGCAGCATGGCGATCAGCAGGGCGGCGATCAGCTTGAGCGGCACCGAGGCGGCGACATAGACGAAGGTGACCCGCAGCGAATTGAAGAACAAGCGGTCCTGCGAGATGTCCCGGTAGTTGTCGAGGCCGATCCAGCGGGCCGGCTCCAGCAGCGAGAACTCGGTCATCGACAGATAGAAGGACTGGATGATCGGCCATAGCTGCAGGATGAGGAAGCCGAGCAGCCAAGGCGCGATGAACAGATAGCCGACGACTGGCGCGTTCCAGCGCTGCCCGGCCTTTTTGGTAATCGCTTTCACATCGGGTCGCGCGCGGGCTGGATCGGCAGGTTGAAGGGAAGGCAAGTCCATGAATTCACCTCTCGCTAGTGGATGAGGCTAGTATAGTGGATGAGGACTCGGGGCTGTAGGCGGCGATCGTACGAATTCTTTCACGATTGACCGATCGGGGCCGGACGAGCCCGTCCTCGTCGATGCCCGGACGCGAGATCGGCGCTCCGGCCCGGCATGGAACGCAAAAACGGGACGAAACGGAGTGGATCTCCGCTTCGTCCCGTTCGCCGGGTTCATCGGCCGCAGCCGTCCGGCAGACTCGTCGGTCATGCCTGCACGTCCGGCAAAGCCGCCCTTACGCCGTCCAAAGCCTCCTGCTCCGTGCGCGCCCGCACGAGCCGCTCCCGCTCCTGGTCGTAGCGGTCCGCTCCATGCTCGTAGCGCGGATCATAATAATGCTCCAGCAGCAGCTCGGCCGCGACGTCGAAGCGGTCCTGCTCGATGCTCTGCTGGATCTCCTTCGCCACGGGAGTGTGCATGCGCGGCTTGATGATCTTGAACGCATGCAGGCAGGCGTCCTTATGCTCCGCGGGCCGATAGTCGTGCACGATATGCCGCACGCGCGCCGGCATCGGCAGCTCGAGCCGGATCGGCACGCCGCTCTCCTTGGCGTCCATGAGGAACTGCGGCATCGTGCATTTGCCGATGCGCCGGCTCTCCGCCTCCATGATGACATAAGGAGCCCGCTCGAAGCGCAGCAGCGTCTCCAGCAGCTCGGCGTCGAACGTCTTCTGGTTGCTCCCCCGCAGGCCGACGTCGCCGAAGATCGAGCCCCGATGGCACGCGAAGCCCTCGAGATCGAGCACCGGATAGCCTTCCTCGGCAAGCTGGCGGAGGATGGCCGTCTTGCCGGTGCCGGTATTGCCGTGCAGCACGTAGGCCGGCTTGTCCAGCCGGTACGTCTCCAGCGTCTCCACGACCCAGCGGCGGTACTCGCGGTAGCCGCCGGCCACCCGGTAGCAGTGGATGTCCATGAGGCCGAGCAGCGTCGCCGTCGTGCGGCTGCGGCCGCCGCCGCGCCAGCAGAACAGCGCGATCTTGCCCGGCAGCGCCGCGAATTCGGCGATGAACGCCGGCAGCTTGGCGCTCATGAGCTCGAGCCCGCGCCGCTTGGCCTCGGCCATGCCGCGCTGCTTGTAGAGCGTGCCGATCTCCGCCCGTTCGGCGTCGTCGAAGAACGGGATGTTGACGCTGCCGGGAATCGTCGCGTCCGCGAATTCCGAGGGCGAGCGGACGTCGACGATCGTCAGCTCCTTGCGGTCCCTCATGTCCCGCAGCTCGGGTACGGTCAAGTCTTGAAACATCGCCATTCCTTCTCTCTCTTATACGGTCCGGATGCGTCCGGCCTGCTCGGCCGACGCCTCGCCGATGATGGCGGCGTCGACGCCGCCCTCGCGCAGCTCACCGAGCAGCGCCTGCGCCTGCTCCGGAGCGACGGCGATCAGCAGGCCGCCCGACGTGACCGCGTCGCACAGGATGAAGCGGTCGATCTCGTCATGCTGGTCGGCAAAATCGACCGAAGGGCTCACATGCGCATGGTTGTTGCGCGTGCCGCCGGGGATGAAGCCGGCTTCGGCCAGCTCGCGGGCGCGCGGCAGCACCGGCACGGCGTCCTTGACGATCGTCAGGCCGACGCCGCTGCCCTTGGCCATCTCCATCGCGTGGCCGAGCAGGCCGAAGCCGGTCACGTCCGTGCACGCATGCACGTCGTAGCCGTCCATGATCTCGGCGGCGCGGCGGTTCAGCGTCGACATGACGCGCGTCACTTGCTCGACCTCGTCCGGCGAAAGCTGGTCCTTCTTGATCGAGGTCGTGTAGATGCCGACGCCGATCGGCTTCGTCAGCAGCAGCGCGTCGCCCGGCTTCGCCCCGGCGTTGGTCCGCACCCGGTCCGGATGCACGAGGCCGGTGACGGCCATGCCGAACTTCGGCTCCTTGTCGTCGATCGAGTGGCCGCCGAGCAGAGTCGCGCCGGACTCGGCCAGCTTGTCGCCCGCTCCGCGCAGGATGTCGGCCAAAATGGCCTTGTCCAGCGTCTGGATCGGGAACGCGACGATGTTGAGCGCCGTCAGCGGCTTGCCGCCCATCGCATAGATGTCGCTGATCGCATTGGCCGCGGCGATCTGCCCGAACGCATACGGGTCGTCGACGATCGGCGTGAAGAAATCGACCGTCTGCACGAGCGCCATGTCGGCGCTCAGCCGGTAGACGCCGGCGTCGTCGCTCGTATCGAGCCCGACGAGCAGGTCGGGATTGGGCACCGACGGAGGGAGCTGGCGCAGCACCTGCGACAGGTCGGCCGGTCCGATCTTGCAGCCGCAGCCGCCCTTGCTGGACAAGGACGTCAGTTTGACGCTTGGAGTTATCGACATCGGTTTCCCTCTTTTCCGTGAGCTATCGTTCAACCCATCCATTATACGACAAGCTCGGTCCGGCTCCAACTCCGGCCGGCCGCCGCCTGGCGCTTCGCTTCCGCTTCCGCTTTCGGAGCGCTGTGCTATAATAGTCGAGCATCTGACACCATTCTAGGAGGTTATTCCGTCTTGAGCCCTTCTTCCCCCATGCCCTCCGGGCAGCAGAACGACGGCCGCAAAGCGCTGTGGCTCGCCGTCCTGTTCATCCTCATCGCCGCCACCGGCCTGACCTACATCAAGTGGTGGCCCTACTACGGCAAGGCGATCAAGGCGATCACCGAGCATACGATCGGCAGCTCGATCCTGACCGGCGGCCAGGAAGCGATTCCGAATCCTTCCTGGCAGTCCGCATGGGACTATGCCGTCGTCTACTATAAAGCCGTATGGAAAGCCGCCGTATTCGGCATCCTGCTCGGCTCGCTCGTGCAGGTGCTGCTGCCCGCGAACTGGCTTATGCGCGTGCTCGGCCAGCGCACGTTCCGCAGCACCGTATGGGGCGGCGTCGCCTCGCTGCCCGGCATGATGTGCTCCTGCTGCGCCGCGCCGATCGCCGCCGGCCTGCGCAAGAAAAACGTCTCCGTCGGAGCCGCGCTCGCGTTCTGGCTCGGCAATCCGCTGCTCAATCCGGCGACGCTGATCTTCATGTTCTTCGTGCTCGGCTGGGACTTCACGCTGCTGCGCCTCGCCTTCGGCCTGGCGATCACGTTCGGCGTCAGCTACTTGGCGAACCGCTTCGCGGGAGACGCGTCCGTCTCCGAGGACAAGCTGCCGGCCGAGGCGCTCGCTCCAGCCCAGGCGGACGACCGGCCGTTCCTCGTCCGCTGGGGACGCAGCCTCGGCACGATGCTGCTGAACGTCATCCCGGCGTACATCCTCGCCGTGCTGCTGCTCGGCGCCGCGCGCGCCTGGCTGTTCCCGACGCTCGGCGAAGGAGCCGGCACGACGGTGCTGGCGCTGATCCTGTTCGCGATCGCGGGCACGCTGTTCGTCATTCCGACGGCGGCGGAAATTCCGATCGTGCAGTCGTTCCTGTCGCTCGGCTACGGCGGCGCGGCCGCCGGCGCCCTGCTCGTCACGCTGCCGACGGTCAGCCTGCCCTCGCTGCTCATGCTGCGCCGCGCCTTCCCGGCGCGCGTGCTCTGGCTCGTGTTCGGCTCCGTCGTCGCGTCCGGCCTCTTGAGCGGGCTGATCGGCGCGTTCCTGTTCTAATCGGCTGCATGTAAAAAAGACGGAAGCCCGGCTGCGGCCGGAAGCTTCCGTCTTTTTTATTTCGAGTAGGGATCAGGCCATCCCGACGCTCAGCCGCCGTCCGGCTCCAGGCAGGCGGCCGCTTCGCTGCGCTTTTCCCGAGCGAGGCGGCCGAGCAGCCGTACGACGACGATGAACAGCGCGAGGGCGAACAGCACTGATGCAAAAGGATGCTCCGGCAACGCCATATAGCCGAACATCGGCCCCATCAGGCCGCCCATCGCGCCGCCGAGCAGACCTTCCAGCGCCGGCGCGGCTCCGTGGCGGCTGCCCGCCGCATAGCCGGCCCAGGCTGCGGCGGCTCCCGCGCCGATCGCAGGAAGCGTGAACTGGCCGAGCAGCACCGACAGGATCGTGCCGCCGGCCAGTCCGGCCGCCATCGAAAAGCCCATGCAGCACATCATGAGCGGCATCTCGGCCGGCCGCTCCATGTATCGCAGCCGCAGCATCTGGCGGATCGTCAAGGCGCCGATCAGCAGCAGCGCCAAGATTTCGAACACGGCCGCAGCGAGCGGCCAGCCCTGCAGCGGCGCCTGCAGCCCGCCGCCCGCCGTTCCACCGCCGTGACTCATGCCATGGCTGGCGGGAGCCGAATCCGGAGCCGGCGCTTGCTGCACGGCTACAACCTGGGTCGTCTGCCGGATCGGATCGGCGCCGGCCGCTTTCGCCGTCCCCGCCATCCCGGCCGATCCGCAGCCGAGGGCGAGCCAAAGCAGCAAGCCCGCCGCGGCGGCGATCAGCCCTTTTGCGGCAGCGCGGACAGCCATGCCGCGCCGATGCTCCGGCAGCCGTCCGTCTGCGGCTTGTCCCGCGTCGGCGGCTGTCCGTCTCGGGGCGGCAATCCTTTTTCGCATCCCATTCCCTCCTCTGGCCCGGTGAGCGAAGTCCATCTCTCATCTGTATGAACCTTGAGGCGGGGCTAGAAGCGGCCGGCGTCCTTTCCAGTTCCTGGTCTTCCCAAACGTACGTTCCCTGTTATACTGGAGACAAGCTCCGTACAGGAGAGAACCGACCAGGAGGACGACCATGACCCGCACCGACAGACGACCGCTTCGCCTGCTCTTCTCCCTGCTCGCCGCGCTGCTGCTGGCGGCGCTGCTCGGCGGCTGCTCGTTCGAGCTCAAGCTGCCGCAGCCATCCGCCGCGCCCTCCGGCCATGACGCGACGATTTATTTCCCGTCCGAGCGGTATCCCGATACGGCCGAGCATATCCGAGCCGCGATCGCCGCCGGCGCCTCGGCCATCTGCACGATCGACCGGGACGGAGCGGACGCCAACCGCCGCGAGTCGCTCCAGGGCATCCCGACGCGCAAGAAATACGACCGGGACGAGTGGCCGATGGCGATGTGCCGCGAAGGCGGAGCCGGCGCGGATGTCGCCTACGTCAAGTCCTCCGACAACCGCGGCGCCGGCTCCTGGATCGGCAACCAGCTGCGGGGCTACGAGGACGGGACGCGCATCCGCTTCGTCGTGCCTTGACCCATGGCGCCGCGGCCCGGATCGAGCCGCATCCGGCGCCGGCCGCGACGCTCCGGCGCAGCTCGAGCGATCTGCTTCCGCCGGTCCAAATGCAAAAAGCCCGCTCCGTCCGACTAGTCGGATGAAGCGGGCTTTTTGCCGCTGAAGCCTCGTTTTACAGCACCTTTTCAAGGAAGCTGATCGTCCGCTCCTGGCGCGGCCGTCCGAACAGCTCCTCCGGCGGGCCTTCCTCGACGATGTAGCCGCCGTCCATGAAGATGACCCGGTCGGCGACCTCGCGGGCGAAGCCCATCTCATGCGTCACGACCATCATCGTCATGCCCTCGCTCGCCAGGCTCTTCATGACGCCGAGCACCTCGCCGACCATCTCCGGATCGAGCGCCGACGTCGGCTCGTCGAACAGCATGATGTCGGGGTTCATCGCCAGCGCCCGGGCGATCGCCACGCGCTGCTTCTGGCCGCCGGACAGCTGCGCCGGGTAAGCGTCCGCCTTGTCGGAGAGCCCGACCCGCTCGAGCAGCCGCAGCGCGGTCTGCCGGGCCGCCGCCTCGTCCAGCTTGCCGAGCTCCGTCGGAGCGAAGGCGATGTTGCGAAGGACGTTGAAGTGTGGGAACAGGTTGAAATGCTGGAACACCATGCCGATGTTTTCGCGCACCTTGTTGATGTCCGTATCCTTGGCGTTGATGTCGACGTCGTCGACGACGACGCTGCCGGCGGTGATGTCCTCCAGCCGGTTCATGCAGCGCAGCAGCGTGCTTTTGCCGGAGCCGGACGGTCCGATGACGCAGACGACCTCGCCGGGCTGCACTTGCAGGTCGATTCCTTTCAGCACCTCGTTCGAGCCGAAGCTCTTCTTCAGCCCCTCGACGCGGATCTTACCCATGGCGCACCTTCCTTTCCATGCGCTCCGCCAGCTTCGTCAGCGCGATGATGACGATCAGGTAGAGCACCATGACCGTCGTCCAGATCGTGAACGACTCGAACGTGCGGGCGATGATGATCTTGCCGGACTGGGTCAGCTCGACGAGGCCGATGACCGACAGGATCGACGTATCCTTGAGCGTGATGACCATCTGGTTGATGAAAGACGGCACCATGACGCGGATCGCCTGCGGCAGGATGATCTTGCGCATCGCCTTGCCGTAAGGCAGGCCGAGCGAGCGCGCCGCCTCCATCTGGCCGCGGTCGATCGACTGGATGCCGCCGCGGATGATCTCGGTCACGTACGCGCCGGCGTTGAGGCTGAGCGTCAGGATCGCCGCCAGGAACAGCGGCATCGTGAAGCCGAACGCCTGCGGGATGCCGAAGTAGATGAAGAAGGCCAGCACGATGAGCGGGATGCCGCGGAACACGTCGACGTACACCGTCGCCACGCCTCGCAGGAAGCGGCTGCCGCCGACCTTCATGAAGGCGAACAGCAAGCCGAGCAGGAAGGCGAAAAACAGCGAGACGATCGTATACAGGAGCGTTTTGCCCAGCCCTTCAAGTAAGTACGGCAGCGACTCGGTGATCAGGTTCCAGCCGCCTCCGCTCGCCTGCTGCGCGCCCTCGCCCAGATAGGCTTCCTGAATGCGGGCATGCTCGCCGCTGTTTTTCAGGTTGGCGAGGCCGTCGTTGAACATGCGCAGCAGCTCGGCGTTCTGCCCCTTGCGCACGGCGAAGCCGTAGGAAGCTCCGGCCACCTTCTCCTCGTCAGTCAGCTGCAGCCCGTTGCCCTGCTGGATGCCGTAGGCGATGACCGGAAAATCGTCGAAGCACGCGACCGAATTGCCGCCTTTGACATCGTCGTACATCTGCGCCGAGTCGTCGAACGGCACGATCGTGAAGCCGTACTCGCCGGCGATCGACTCCGCGTAGCGGTAGCCCTCGGTTCCGGTCTTGACGGCGACCTTCTTGCCCCGCAGATCCTCGTACGTCCGCGTCTGGCTGTCGTTCTCGCGCACCGCCATGATGACGCCGGAGTCGAAGTACGGCTCCGAAAAATCGAACTTGAGCTTGCGCTCGTCCGTGATGCTCATGCCGGCGATGACGCCGTCCACCTGGCCGGACTCCAGCGCCTGCACGGCGGCATTGAAGCCGAGCGGCTTGATCTCGTAGCGGAAGCCTTGATCGCGGGCGATCGCCTCCATCAGATCCATGTCGATGCCGACGAACTTGCCGCTCGCATCCTGGAACTCGAACGGCGCGAACGTGACGTCCGTTCCGATCTGATACACCTTGCCGGCGGCCGGCTCCGACGCCGAAGCGGTTCCGGTCCATCCGGCCGCGCCCGTCACCGTCA
Organism: Paenibacillus sp. B01; assembly: GCF_009649995.1. NCBI lineage: Bacteria > Bacillati > Bacillota > Bacilli > Caryophanales > Paenibacillaceae > Paenibacillus > Paenibacillus sp. B01. Next base: position 3,409,739 of record NZ_CP045802.1, read on the forward strand.
GGATCAGGAGCAGCCATGCCAGCCCAAGCGCGCGAATCGTTCTCATAGTGACCTCCCTTGATGTTTCAACTCCGATGTTTGTTACCCACCAAAAGGACTTTCGTAACAGGCCGAGCTCCATTCGATGGCGGAGGCGGTTGTTCGATTAGAATATCCAGATCGAAAAAAGGGATTCCCGTCCGGCGTGATGCCGGGCAGAAATCCCTGACTTGCAAGTCCAGCCGCGCTCAGGAGGCGGAGCAGTGGGGCATGGCGAGGCCGCCTAGCGGCAGACCCGCACGAGCAGCGCTCAGTAGGCGGAGGAGCGGTCTGGCATGGCGAGGCCGCCTAGCGAACCTGCGCGTGCAGCGAGTGCGGGATCGAGCCAGGCGAGGCCGCCTAGCGGACCTGCGCGTGCAGCGAGTGCGGGATCGAGCCAGGCGAGGCCGCCTAGCGGACCTGCGCGTGCAGCGAGTGCGGGATCGTTCATGGCGAGGCCGCCTAGCGGATCTGCGCGTGCAGCGAGTGTGGGATCGAGCCAGGCGAGGCCGCCTAGCGGACCTGCGCGTGCAGCGAGTGTGGGATCGAGCCAGGCGAGGCCGCCTAACGGACTCGTACGAGCAGCGCGTTGCTGAGCAGGCGTCCCGGGCGGGTGAGGTAGCTGCCGTTGTAATAAAGGCCGCTCGATGCGCCGCCGTCGAGGTTCATCGCCTGCCAAGCGCCCGCCGCCTTCATGATCGAGGCGAGCTGCGGAATCGTCGCGCCGCCGACGGTGAGCAGCAGCAGCTCGTGGTCCTTCGTCAGGCCGAGCGCGCTGCGCGCCCCGCCGCCCGTCAGGATTTTCGGATCGCGGAAGCCTTCCGTCTTCGGATCGAGCTTCGTCTCGCCGTTCACGAGCAGACGCGGACCGGCCTGGAGCGCGCCGTCAATGTCCTCGCCGATCCGCTCCGCGAAGTCGAGGCCCGGCAGCAGCTCGGCTAGATGGTTGGCGTCGTAGGTGAACACCGTCTTTTTGTCGCCGCTGCTCTTGTACAGCATGCTGCCGCCGTTGAACAGATAGCCGTACGGGTTTTTGACGGCGCCGTCGGTGTAGGCGTCGAAAAACGTGCCGTTCACGGCGAGCAGCGCTCCGCCGCGCCGCGCGATGGAGGCGAGCTCCTCGGTGCTGCCGATTTTGTCCTTGGCCGCCGCTACCTCCAGATCGACCCGCGGGTCGAGCAGCGACACGGTCGCCAGCTGGACGGAGAAGCTGCGGCCGGCTGCCCGGATCGTCCGGCTCTCGACCTTAACCGGCTTGCGGGCGAGACTGACCGAGCCGCGCGGAGCGACGGGCACGCGCAGCTGCGCTTCCCCTTTGCCGAGCACGATCGAGCCGGAGGACGGCTCCTGCTTCACGCTCACGCCGAACCGGTCGATCAGCAGCCGCACCGGCACATAGGCCGTTCCTCCGTCGAGGAAAGGCGCACGCGCCAGCGCGAAGCTCTCACCGCCGGAGCGGGCCGTCTTCGAGCCGATCGTGACGGTCGCGCTCCTCTCCTGCTCCGCGATCGACGCCGTCTTTGACGCCGCGTCCCAAGCGACGCTCAGGCCGGGCAGCTGCTTGACCGCGCGCAGCGGCACATAGCTGGAGCCTTCTTCGGCGTAAGCGAATGTTTTTTCGGCGGCGGCGGCAGGCGCCGCGCCCAGGACGAGGGCGGGCAACATGCTCGCGGCGACCGCGGCGGCGATCATTTTAGCGGCGCTATGCGCCTTGCTGGCGGCGCTATGCGCCTTGCTGGCGGCGCCATGCGCCTTGCTGGCGGCGCCATGCGCCTTGCTGGCGGCGCCATGCGCCTTACTGGCGGCGCCATGCGCCTTACTGGCGGCGCCATGCGCCTTACTGGCGGCGCCATGCGCCTTACTGGCGGCGCTATGCGCCTTACTGGATAATCGGTTCATTTCGGTCCAAGCTCCTTCTCGACATCGTGAAATCGTGGAATGGCATGCATCCTAACGATATCGGCCGCTGCCTCCGTCGACGTTAGCTTGCGGCGATGCGGCGGCGTCCGGCTCGCCTGCTCGCTTATCGCAGGCCGAGCCGAATGCCGCTCGGCCCAATCCAAGGCACATTTCTGCCCTGGATCCCCAAATTCCGGCCGCCCATCCGAATCCAAGGCACATTTCTGCCTTGGTTCCGCCAATCCCGGGGCCGCCCAGCCCCATCCAAGGCACATTTCTGCCTTGGATCCTCAAATCCCGGCCGCCCGGCCCCATCCAAGGCACATTTCTGCCTTGGATCCTCATAATCCCCGCCGCTCGGCCCAATCCAAGGCACATTTCTGCCTTGGATCCTCAAATTCCGGCCGCTCGGCCCCATCCAAGGCACATTTCTGCCTTGGATCCGCAAAATCCCGGCCGCTCGGCCCCATCCAAGGCACATTCCTGCCCCGGATCCTCATAATCCCGGCCGCTCGGCCGAAGCCGGCCGTCCCCCTCCCATCGGCCGGCTGCAACGAGCAAAAAAGCCCTCTTCCGCGGATTAAAATTACGCGGAAGAGGACTTCGCCCCAACTTTTCCCCGCCGCCAACTCGGCAAGACCTCCAGGACGCGGATCAGACCGCTTCCGCCGCGTCGCCGACCAGCTCGCCGCGGACATGCCAGCTATGCGCCTCGGTCACCTTGACCTGGACGAGCCGGCCGATCAGCGAGCGCGGACCGTCCAGATGGACCAGCTTGTTCGTGCGCGTGCGGCCGGAGAGGACGTCCGAGCGGGTCTTGCTCTCGCCCTCGACGAGCACCTCGACCGTCTGCCCGACCATCGCCTCGTTCGCCTCGCGCCCGAGGACGGCCAGCAGGTCATTGAGCCGGCGGAGACGTTCTTTTTTGACCGCTTCCGGCACGTTGTCCTCCATCCCCGCCGCCGGCGTGCCGGTGCGCGGAGAGTAGATGAACGTATAAGCGGAATCGAAGCGGACCTCGCGCACGAGCGACATCGTCTCTTCGAACTGCTCGTCCGTCTCGCCGGGGAAGCCGACGATGATGTCGCTCGTCAGCGACGCGCCCGGGATGGCCGCCTTGATCTTGCGCACGAGCTCCAAGTAGGACTCGCGCGTATACTTGCGGCTCATCCGCTTCAGCACCTCGGTGCTGCCGGACTGCACCGGCAAATGGATATGCTCCGCCAGATTGCCGCCTTGGGCGAGCACCTGTATGAGCCGGTCGTCGAAATCGCGCGGATGCGAGGTCGTGAAGCGGACGCGCGGCACCGCGATCCGCGAGATGTCGTGCATGAGGTCGCCGAAGCGGTACGTCCGGTCCTCGAAATCCTTGCCGTAGGCGTTGACGTTCTGCCCGAGCAGCGTAATCTCCTGGAAGCCCTGGCGAGCCAGCTCGCGCACCTCGGCCAGCACGTCCTCGGGCCGGCGGCTGCGCTCCTTGCCCCGGGTATAGGGGACGATGCAGTACGTGCAGAACTTGTCGCAGCCGTACATGATGTTCACCCAAGCGCGCAGCCCTTCCCGCTTCTTGGGCAGGTTCTCGATGATGTCGCCTTCCTTGGACCAGACCTCCACGACGAGCTCGCGGCTATGCGCCGCATCCCGCAGCAGCTCGGGCAGCCGGTGGATGTTGTGCGTGCCGAAGACGAGGTCGACGAACGCATGCTTCTGCAGGATGCGGCTGACGACCGTCTCCTCCTGCGACATGCAGCCGCAGACGCCGAGCAGCAGCCCGGGCCGCTCGGTCTTGAGCTTCTTCAAGTGGCCGAGCTCGCCGAACACTTTGTCCTCGGCGTTCTCGCGGATCGCGCAGGTGTTGAGCAGGATGACGTCCGCCTGCGCATACTCGTCCGCCTGCTCGTAGCCCATCGCCTCGAACATGCCGCGCATGACCTCGGTGTCGTGCTCGTTCATCTGGCAGCCGTAGGTGCGGATATGATAGCTCTTGCCGCGGCCGAAGCCGGCCATGTCTTCCGGGATGCCGAAGCCGCGATGCACCTCGACCTCCTGCTTGCCGCGCTTCTTCTCGTCGCGATGCGAAGGGGCGCTGCTGACCTGGATCGTGCGCCCGTTGATCCGATAGGCTGTCTTTCCGTCTTCTTCCCGGATGATCTTGGCGGTCGAAAAGTCAAAATACTTGGCATAGTCCTTCGCTTCTCCGGCCGTCGCGCCGGATCGATTCGAGCTGTCGCGTTCCATGGTTCAGTTCTCCCTTCTGGAAATCAAGCATTCGCCGGCAGAGCTTCTCTGCGAGCGGCGATCAGGAAAAGACGAGGCGCAGCTGCACGACCTCGGAGCGGCTGCCCAGGCGGATCGGCGGCCCCCAGAAGCCGAAGCCCGAGGTGACGACGGACGTCATCTGCTCCTTGCGCAGCACGCCCCAGTCGTTCTCGTAGATCGCGCCCGTGATCAGATGGCCCGGAGCGATCTGGCCGCGATGCGTATGGCCCGACACCATCAGGTCAATGCCGCTGCGCGCGGCGATGTCCAGCTCGTACGGCTGGTGATCCAGCAGGAAGAGCGGCTTCGACGGATCGGCCTGCGCGGCCAGCTCCGCGAGCGGCGCCCGGTCCTGCTCGGTGCGGTCCTTGCGGCCGATCAGCGTCAGCTTGTCCTCGATCGTCACGACCTCGTCGTACAGCACCTGCATGCCGCTCGCTTCGAGCGACTCGATGATGCGCTCCGTCGGGCCGTCGAACTTGTCATGGTTGCCGAGCGTCGCGTAGACGCCGTACGGAGCTTGGATCCTGGCGAGGATCTCGCCGATGCCGCTGCTCTCGTACAGCTCGAGATCGTCGTCGATGATGTCTCCCGGGAACAGCACGAGATCCGGCTGCAGCTTCTCGATCTCCCGCACGAGACGCTCGGCGTGGGCCGGACCGGAAAGCAAGCCGAAATGCATGTCCGCCGCCATGACGACGTTCAGCTCCTCGAGCCCTCCCGCCGGCTTGTCGACGCGCACCTCATAGGTGCGGACGACCGGGCTGTACGCTTGGTACGAGCCGAAGGCGAGCAGGCCGAGCAGCACGGCCAGCGTGAGCGCTCCGCCCCATTTTTCCGCCCGATGGCGGGGAATCCGCGTAAGCCTCAGCAGAAGCAGCAGCAGCTGCGCGACCGGCAGCACCATGAGCAGCAGCGCGAACAGCGCGAGCCAGTACGAGCCGATGCGGCTGATCAGAGCTTGTTCGGGGAAAAAGCGCCCGAGAAAAAACGACAGCGCCAGAAACGACAGTCCGGCGATGTAAAGGACGCGGAACCAGGCGGCCGCGGCCGGCCTCAGCCAGCGCCAGCCGCTCCAGCCGACATACCAGACCAGCCCTCCGTAAAGAAGCAGAAAAACGATTCCAAGCATGATGTGCACCAGCTGCAGCTCTCCTTTGATCGCATGTTCTCCATCTATCGTACAGGATCGGCGGAGGCGCGGTCAAAAAACGGGCTTGCAAAAACTAATATAATTAGTTAAAGTGAAGCTAATCGGATTAGCAAACCCCGAAACGGAGGTTTTTCCCATGAAAATGACCCGCTCGAACGGCATCGTTCAGCTGGCTTTCCTGCCGCGCTTGTTTCCTGTCAACGCCTATCTGGTCGAGGAGGAGGACGGCCTGACGCTGATCGACGCCGCCTTGCCCTACAGCGCCAAAGCCATTTTGGACGCCGCCCGCGCGATTGGCCAGCCGATCGCGCGCATCGTCCTGACGCATGCCCACGGCGACCATGTCGGAGCGCTCGACGCGCTCAAGGCCGCGCTGCCGGACGTTCCGGTGCACTTGTCGGCGCGGGACGCGCGCCTGCTGGACGGCGACCGCTCGCTCGATCCGAACGAGCCCCCGTCCCCGATCCGCGGCGACGTGCCGCGCAAGCTGCGCACGCGTCCCGATGTCCTGCTGCAAGACGGCGACCGGATCGGATCGCTGCTCGCCGTTGCGGCTCCGGGCCATACGCCGGGCTCGATGGCCTTTTTCGATACGCGCAGCAAAGCGCTCGTCTGCGGCGACGCTTTTCAGGTGCGAGGCGGGTTCGCCGTCAGCGGCCAAGTGCAGTGGCGCTTCCCATTCCCCGGGATGGCGACCTGGAATGCCGCGACCGCGCTCGCATCCGCCCGCAGGCTGGCGAAGCTCGGTCCGTCGCTGCTGGCCGCCGGGCACGGCCGCATGCTGGAGCGGCCGGAGGCAGCGCTCGAAAAAGCGATCCGCGCCGCCGCCGCGGCGCTCGAAGGAGGCTTAGGCGATGCCGCGCATCGGGCTTGATCGGGATACGCTGCTCGCCGCTGCCGCGGAGCTGGCCGACGAGCGCGGCTTCGAGGCGCTGGCGCTGAACGCGCTCGCGCTTAAGCTTGGCGTCCGCTCGCCTTCCCTGTACAATCACGTCTCCGGGCTGCCGGAGCTGCGCCGCCTGCTCGCCATCCGCGCGGTCGAGCGGCTGACGGCAACGCTGGAAGCGGCCGCATCGAGAGCGGACGAAGACGCCGCATCCGCCATTTCACTCGCCTATCTTGCGTTCGCGCGTGCCTATCCGGGCCAGTACGAGGCGATCCAGCGGGCTCCCGAGCCGGACGATGCCGACCTGCAGGCCGCCGCCGATCGGCTCGTCCAGCTCATAATCCGCATCTTGTCCGGCTACGGATTGGCGGAGGACGAGTTGATCCACGCCGTGCGCGGCATCCGCAGCCTGCTGCACGGCTTCGTCTCGCTGGAGCGGATCGGCGCCTTCGGGATGCCGCAGGATCGGGACGCCAGCTTCCGCTTCATGCTGCATGCGTACCTGTACGGCTTGAGCCGCGGCGGCGGGGAGTAGAGGCGGAGAGTACAGGCCGGCGATGACGGGGGAGAACCATTTCCAGGCCGCTGTGCTTTCTGCAAAAGAACGGACTTGACCCCATGGCCTCCTGCGCCTGAGTTCAAGTCCGTTTTTACTCCTCATTCGGCCGTTCTGCCGCATCTTCAGCGCGGGAGCTGAAGATGGCCTCCTATTGTATGCGGTCCCGCTTGATGCAGTCCCGTTTGATGCAGTCCCGCCGCTGCTCAGCGCAGGCCGTACAGCCTGCGGGCATTGCCCGCCAGAGCCTCGGCCGTCTCCCGCTCGCCGAGCCCGCGCAGGCGGGCGATTTCGCGCGCCGCCTCGCGCACCAGGAGCGGATGCGTCGGCTGCCCCGCGAACGGACCTTCGAACGGCCAAGGGCCGTCCGTCTCGGTCATCAGCTGTCCGAGCGGATAGCTCGCCGCCAGCTCGCGGATTTCCGGCTCGTACAGCACGTCGGGCGTCACCGACACGCTCCAGCCGGCCTGCGCCAGAACGCCCGTCGTTTCCGCATCTCCCTTGTACCAATGGAAATGCGCCCGGCGTACTCCATGTCGGAGCAGCAGCTTCGCCGCCTTGAAGGCGTCCTCGTAGACGGCATGCAGGACGAGCGGCCGATCCAGCTCGGCCGCCAACGCCGCGAAGCGGTCCAGCGTCCCGATATAGCCGCGCTCGTCGAACGAGCCCCCGGCGCTTTCCACCTCGGATCGCGTGTAATAGGGCAGGCCGACTTCCCCGATCGCGAACCGTTCGCCGTCCGCATGCCGCTCCCGAATCCAGCCGATCAGCTCGTCCAGCTCCCTATCCTGCAGCAGCGGCTGCTCCGGATGCCAGCCGTACGCCGGCAGCACGAGCTCCGGATGGCGCAGCGCCAGCTCCCGGGTGCGGCGGCTCGACGCCAAATCCATCGAGACGGCGACGATGCCGCGCACCCCCTCCCGCCTGGCCTCCTCCAGCATCGACTCCCGTTCCTGCTCGCCGTATTGCTCCAGATGCAGATGCGTGTCGTACAGGGCGACGGCCGCCGCTCCGCGCTCCGCCTGACCGCCGGCTTGTCCTTCCTTCGCCTGCCCGGAGGCTTGTCCTTCCTTGCCGATGCCTTCCATTCATTCCGCTCCTCTCGTCCGCTCCAAAAAGCGCCCGGCTTCCGCCGAGCGCTTCTAATAGTACTCCCTCACGGCTGGCCTCTCGTCGTCAGCCGTCAAGCCCGGCCTTCGCCGGACCCGCCCCGCTCGCGGCGGAGCGCCTGGTACAGCTCCTCCTTGAGCTCGCCGAACGCGGGCTCGCTCCACAGCTGCCGCCGGCGCGGCCGCCCGAACGGCACGGCCAGCTCCCGCACGATCGTCGCCGGTGCGGACGAAAGCACGAGGATGCGGTCCGACAGCAGCAGCGCCTCCTCGATCGAATGCGTGACGAGCAGCACCGAGCGCCGGTCCTGCTCCCAGAGCGACAGCAGCCACTCCTGCATCTCCTGCCGCGTCAGCGCGTCGAGCGCGCCGAACGGCTCGTCGAGCAGCATGAGCGGCTGCGGCGACAGCAGCGCGCGCAGGAACGAGACGCGCTGCTGCATGCCGCCGGACAGCACCTGCGGATAGCTGCGCGCATGACGCTCCAGGCCGAGCCGCTCGAGCCCCTCGCGCGCCAGCCGCCGCGCCTCCTCCCGACTGCGCCCGGCGATGCGCAGCGCCAGCTCGATGTTGCCCTGCACGGTGCGCCAGGGCAGCAGCGCCGCCTGCTGCGGCATGTAGGCCGCGAGGCCCGGGCGGCTGCCGGCAGGCTCGCCGGCGACGAGGATGCGGCCTGAATCCGGCCGCTCCAGCCCGCCGACGAGCCCGAGCAGCGTCGTCTTGCCGCTGCCGGACGGGCCGAGCAGCGACACGAACTCGCCCGCGCCCACGCTCAGGCTGACGCCGCCGAGCACCTGCGTCCGCCCCGCGGCCTGCGGATAGGACAGCGCGACCCGGTCGACCTCAAGCACGGGGGGAGCGGACGGCGACGCTCCGTTCGGTCGCTTCCTGTTCATGCCGCTCCCCCTCTCTCCGAGCGCCAGCGCAGCGCGAGCCGCTCCGCCCCCGCGACGGCGGCGACGAGCAGCAGGCTGAGCGCGACGACGATGGCGACGCCCGCGAACACGAGCGACGTCTTGAAGCCTTTGGACGACAGCAGCATGAAATAGCCGAGTCCGCGGTCCGAGCCGATCCATTCGGCGACGACCGCGCTCGTCACGCTGTACGATGCCGCCAGCTTGAGCCCGGAGAACAGATGCGGAGCGGAGCTCGGCAGCTCGAGGCTGGCGAAGCGCCGCCAGCGGCCGGCCCCGATCATGCGCAGATAGCGCTCCAGCGCCGGATCGGCGCCGCGCAGCCCGCCGAGCATCGCGACGCAGACGGGGAAGAAGCAGACGAGCATGACGAGCAGCAGCTTGGGCAGCAGCCCGAAGCCGAACCAGATGACGAGCAGCGGCCCGAGCGCGATGATCGGCACGTTTTGCGACAGCACGAGCAGCGGGTAGACGCCGGCGCGCACGAGCGGCAGCAGATGCAGCAAGGCGGCGAGCGCGAAGCCCGCCGCCGATCCTCCCGCGAAGCCGAGCAGCGTCAGGCTCAGCGTCGCGCCGGCATGGCCGGCGAGCCGCTCCCGCGCTTCCCACGCATCGGCCAGGATGCGGCCCGGCGAAGGCATGAGCCATGCCTCGACGCCCCACAGCCGCACTGCCGCCTCCCAGAGCAGCAGCAGCGCCGCGAGCACGGCGAGCGGCGGCCACGCCGCCTTCAGCCGCGCGCGCGTTCGGCCGCCGGCCCGCGCACGCGCCGACTTAGCGCCATTGGCCGCCGCTCCAGCCCGCTCCGACGCCGCGCCATCGGCTGCCGCTCCGGCCCGCTCCGACGCCGCGCCATCGGCTGCCGCTCCAGCCCGCTCCGACGCTGCGCCATCGGGTGCCGCGTCGCGCCGGACGGCTTCGCGTCCGTCCGCATCGTCCCGATTCGGCCCGCGATGGCCGCTACCGGCCATCCGGATACTTTTCGAGCAGGCGGTCCATCGAGGCTCCGCTGCCCGGATTGTAGTAGATTTTCACCTGGGAGATGACGGACGGGCAGCCGAGCTCGGCCAGCGCCTCGCTCATGCGGGCGACGACCGCGAGCAGCTGCTGCAGGTCGCCCTCCATCGTCGTCTCCAGCGGAGCGACGCGATAAGGCACGCCGGCCTCCTTGATGATGTCAATCGCCCGGTCGACGTACGGCAGGACGCTTTCTCCTCCCGGCGTCGTCGGCAAAATCTGGATGCTTACCAGCGCGTTGGCCATGTCGATGCTCTCCTCTCGTTCGAAACAGGGATCAATTTCCGTCTGCGGGCAGGAACTCGTTCGTGAACGCCTTCGCCAGGTCCGGCTTGGCGTCCATCAGGCCGTGCTCGACCATCCAGTCGGCGTACCCGTTCCACACCTCGGCCTTCTGCTCGCCCCAGCGGGCGGCGTCATCCTGGTATTTCGGGCTCAGCCACTTCTGGCTGGCGCGCACGAGTTCCGGGTTCAGATCGGGCACGGCCGCGATCAGCGTTTCCGCCGCGCCTTCCGGATCGCGGATCGCGTCCTCGTAGCCGGCTGCCGCGCCGGCGACGAACGCGCGCACGAGCTCCGGCCGTTCGGCGATCAGCTTCTCGCTCGTCTGCAGCAGCGGCGTATAGTAGTCGAGCTTGTCGCTATAGTCGGTCAGATAGACCATGTTCAGCTGCTCGCCGCGCAGCTCCGCCTCGACGCCCGTCCATCCGTAGAAGATCCAGGCGAAGTCGATGTCGCGCTTGACGGCGGTGAAGAAGTCGGCGTTGCCCATGTTGACGATCTTGACCTGGCCGACATCCGCCTGCTGCTCCTGCATGAGCGAGGCGAGCACCTCCTGCTCGACCGGCGCTCCCCAGCCGCCGTACGTCTTGCCCTCGAAGTCCTTGGGCTCCTTGATGCCCTTGTCCGCCGGCGAGGCGAAGCCCGACGTATTGTGCTGGATGACCGCCGCGACCGAGACGAGCGGCAGCTCCTGCGTGCGCGCGAGCGTCAGGTTTTCCTGATAGCCGATGCCGAACTCCGCCTCGCCCTTGGCGACGAGCGTATCGGCGGCCGTCCCTTCGGGCGGCTGAACGATCTCGACGTCGAGCCCTTGCTCCTTGAAGTACCCCTTGTCGCGCGCCACATAAAGGCCGGTATGGTTCGTATTCGGCGTCCAGTCGAGCACGACCTTCACCTTTTGCAGCGGCGCGTCCGTCGCCGCCGCTCCGCCGTTCTCCTGCTCGGCGCTGCCGCCGCAGGCGGCCAGCGCGAGCGCCAGCGCCGCCGTCAGCATGCCGCTTGTCCATCTTGTCTTGCTCCCCATGTCTCTCCCCTGCTTTCTTCTCTCTCATGCCCGCATCGCCTTCGTCGCCGTCCGCCGTCCGATCCGCGCAGCCGATCCCGCCCGAACAAAAAAAGACGTCTCCCCAAGGAAGACGTCGTGATGTTATCGCAGATCGAGACTTGCCGTACGGAAGCTCCCGAAGGGCTGCTCCGCGGCGAGTCGGCTGCATACGGTTCCTACGCTGGCATTATCCAGATCAGGTGTACGGGTCGGGATGCTTCTCCCCTCTCAGCCGGCGTGCGCCAGCTCCCCAGCTATGCGGTTGTCAATAGTGCCATTATAGCAGAGCTCGGGCCGATTGCAACCGGATTGAAAAAGGACGCGGCCGGACGCCGCTTTTGTCAGAGCCACTCCAGCTCGACGCGGACGCCCGCAGGGCGGCCTTCGTGGCGCAGCAGCAGCGTGGACGAGGCGGCATGGAACTCCGCCTCTACCGCATCGCCGCCGGATGCGTCAGCGCCCGGCCCGGCCAGCGGGATATCCGCCGCGCAGGCGCGGATGCGGCTCGGCATGGAACAAGCGCGCAGCCTCGTGCTCACCGTCATCTCGGACGGCGACTCCGACACGTAGCGGAACCGTCCGCCTTCCCGAGCCGCGTCCCGGACGCGGGAGGAGCTGACAAGCACGGAGGCGCGCCGCGCCGCCTCCGCCGCTCCCGGGCCGGCGTGCGCAGAGCCTGCCTGTGCCGCTCCCGCTCCCGGGCCGCCGTGCGCGGACCCCGCCTCCGCCTCTCCCGCTCCCGGGCCGCCGTGCGCGGACCCCGCCTCCTCCGCTCCCGCTCCCGGGCCGCCGTGCGCGGAGCCCGCCTCCGCCGCCTCCTCCTCGCCCCAGCCGCCGGCCGCTTCGCCCAGATCGTACAGCAGGGCGTCCTCGCCCGGCGCGAGCTCGACCCGATTCCGCACCGTCAGCTCCGCGTCGAACAGATCGACAAACGCTCCCTCGAGCACGGCCGAGCCGCCTGCCGCTTCGCTCTCGTCCAGCGCATGCGCGATCACATAAGGACCGCGCCGGATGCGCAGCAAGCCGCTCTCGCGGTAGTCGTCCGCCTCGCCGCGCAGCTCCAGCGCGCGCCGGATCGCGCCGAGCACGCGCTCCGCGCCTGCCGCGGAGCGCGACAGCTCGGCCGGATGGCAGCGCAGATGCAGCAGCGCGCCTTCCCCGACGGCATGCTCGCCCGGCTCCGGTTCCCGGCCCAGCCCCATCGCCTCGAACAGATGCTGCTCGGGACGCTCGTAGACGCGGCTTCCCGCCCCGCGATTCCACCATTCGCGCACGCCGTGGAACGGGTCCGAGCCGTCGCCGGCATAGATCAGCACGCCGCCCTCCCGCACCCACTGGGCGAGCGCCTGATGGATGCCGGGATGCTCCGGCTTCATGAACTCGTAGCTGAGCAGCAGCACGCGGTAGCCCTCGAGATAGCCGGGGAACGTCAGGATGTTGTCGAGCTGGACCGGGCGCAGCGGGATGCCCTTCTTGACCGGCGGCAGCGCCAGCCCGTAAAAGGCCGAGAAGTCCAGCAGCTCCAGCTGCCGCGTCGTCAGTCCGTCCGCCGCCTTCGTGCCGTCGTAGTTGAACTCGCCTTCGTCCTCTCCCTCCCCGAGCACGTCGCCCCGCTGGTACATGGACGAGTTGGCCAGGCAGAGGCCGATGCCGGACGGTCCGGCCCCGGCGCCGGACGGATCGGGAGCCTCCTCGTGGCGATGCATGTCTCGCAGCAGGTTCATGACGGTCAGCAGCTGCGTCTTGTAGGCTTCGGGGATCGGCTCCTTGCCGCTGCCGTCCTCGGTCGGATAGTCCAGCTCGAACACCCGCCACGGCCACGGGCACACCTCGTACTGCTTCACGTCCGGATGCAGCAGGGAGGCGATGACCGTCGCCCGGTAGTTGCGGCGGTAGTCGCTCCAGCTGTAGCGCGGATTGTCCTCGATCGGATCGTGCAGGAACCACATCTCGCGGCCGGTGCCGCGCGTCAGCTCCTGCATGATGCCATATTCCAAATAGGCCGTCTCGAACGTGCGCTCGCGGCGCACGCCTCGATAGACGTTGGCCGTGCGCGCCGTGCCGGTCCAGATCTGGGCGATATAGCCGTCGCATGACGGCATCGAGACGAGCAGCGCCTCCGGGCTGACGATCCGCCACTGGGCGTAGTTGATCAGGCTGTGCGTCGGCACGTAAAAGCGGATCGCCCGATCATAGGCGACGAGCGCGTATTCCTTCATCTCGCCGCAGATGCGCTCGAGCGTGCGCGCGTACATCGCCGCCTTCAGCTTCGAGGCCCGGTACTGAGCGTCCGGCGAGCGATGCGGCTCCTGCCAGTCCTCGCCGTAATAGCTCCGCCACTCCCGCTTGAACGCCTCCTCGTAGCCCGACTGCGCCCAGAACTCCGGCTCCTCCAGATGGATCGCCTCGACGCCGCAGTCGATCGCCCGGCGGATCTGCTCCGCCAAATACCGGGCGAACGAGATCGTCGGCGCCATGTACGGCACGTCCTTGCCGTGCAGCATCGGGTCTCCGGAGCGCAGCGTCTGCGCCTCGTCCCAGTGCTCCCGCCCGTCGAACCTGCCGTACAGGTAATCCTGGTATTCGCCCCACGAGACGCCGGTCATGAGATGGATCGTGTAGCCGGCCTTCCTCCAGCCCTCGATCCGCTCGGGTAGATCGTCCGAAATGCCGTACACCATGACGAAATCGGTCCGCAGATCGTACTTGGGCCCGTACGGACGGGATTCCTGGAATCCCGTCCGCTCCTGCCGGCCCGCTTCCTCCCGCTTCATGTCGCGGCCTCCTTTCGGGCAAGCGCCCGGATCAGTTCGGCATCTGCAGCTGCACGACTTCCTTGCCCTTCAGGTTCTCGTTCACGTACTGGATCGCCTCCGGATAGCCGGTCTTCTTGATCTGCTCGCGCAGCGCGCCGATGATGTCCAGCGCCGCTTCGTCGGACTTGGCGAATACCGCTTCCTTCCAGACGTCGCCGATTTTGTCCATCGACGGCTTGAGCTCCTCCCACTGCGGCGACTTGGCCATGACGTCGGCGGCGTTGTAGGCCGAGATGACGGAGATGCCGTTCGGACGGAGGATTTTGCGCGCGCTTTCCATCTTGGCGATCCGCTCCTGGTCCGCCCAGATGTCGCCGCCGAGCGTGTTCGTCCGGTCCTGGCCGGTCATGTCCTCGAAGCCGGTCGCGAAGCCCTCGTTTTTCTTGGCCTTGCCCGTCGTGTCGGCCGCGAACTTGTCGAAGAACTCCGCCTTGGCGACCGGCTTGCCGTCCACCATGTCGTAATGCGTGCCCTCGATGCCGTAGCGGACGAGCTTGAAGCCTTCCTCCGAGGCGAGGAACTCCAGCAGCTTGAGCGCCGCGTCGACATTTTTGCATGCCTTGGTGATGACGGTGACGTTGTTGCCCTGGATGCCGAGATCGACGGGACGATCCGGCTCGGCGCCGGCCCGCTCCAGCGGCCCGATCGGCACGTAATCGCTGCCTGGATGCGCTTTCACATAATCCTTGGAGGCGTCGATGATCGCCGGCAGATGCGCCGCCAGCACGGCGATGCGGCCCTGCTTGATCTTTTCCTGGGCGATCGGATCGGTCTGCGTGAACGCCTCCGGATCGAGCAGTCCCTCGGCCAGCAGCTTGCGGTAATACAGCGTGTAGTCCTCATACGGCTTGGTGAAGAACACATGCTCGAGCGTGCCGCCGCCCTGGTCCATATACTCCGTGCCGTAGAACATCGTGTTGCCGATGCCGACGGCCCAGCCGTTGGAGAAGCCGCCGAGCGGGAACACCGGCATGCCGTTCTCCTTCAGGTCCGCGTCCTTGATCTTCTTGAGGAAGGCGTACAGATCGTCCTTCGTCCGGACCGACTGCGGATCGACGCCGACCTGATCGGCGATGTCCTTGCGGACGTAAAAGCCGTACAGCCAATCCATGGCGTCCTTGTCCGTCAGCGGCTGGTTTTGGAACAGCATGTAGCTCTGGTCGCCGAAGGCTCCGATCGCCTTCTCGTACAGCGCCGGCGGCACGTTTTCCTTGGCGATCGCCCGGGACAGGTTCGGATACGCGTCCAGCTTGCCCGACAGGTCGACGAGCTGGTCCTCGCGCGCCGCCTTGACGATGCCGTCCAGCTCCCCGCCCCAGGCCGGTCCGGTGTAGATGTCGGGCAGGTCCTGCGTCGCGAAGATCTGGTTCACCTTTTCGACCTCGCTGCCCTTCGTGTAGTCCATCTTCACCTTGACGCCGGTCTTCGCCTGAATCGCCTTGGCGATCGGCGTCAAGTCCGCCTCCACGTCGCCCGCGCCGGAGCCGTTCCAGTTGTGCAGAATCTTCAGCGACACCTCGCCGCCGTCGCCGCTGTTCCCTCCGCCGCCCCCGTCGCTGCATCCGATGAGCGAGCCGCCCATCGCCATCGCCGCCAGCAGCGCCGCGGCGGCCTTGATCCGCTTGTTCCTCATGAGAACCCCTCCCGATCGTCGTAAGTGGTATATGACAAAGTCCGGCGGCTGCGGCGGACCCGCCGCCCGCAGCCGCTTGCGGACGTTCATCCTAGCCTTTGACCGAACCCATCATGACGCCCTTGACGAAGTACTTCTGCAGAAAAGGATAGATGCACAGGATCGGAAACACGGTGACGACGAGCAGCGCCATCCGCAGCGACTCCGGCGTCGATCCGGCCGCGCCGGTGTTGATCGTCTGCCCGCCCTGCTGGGCGGCCCGCTGCATCGAGGACGAGAGCGCCTCGGCCTCGGTGAGCATCTGCTGCAGCAGCGTCTGCACGGGAATGAGGCTCTTGTCGGAGACGTAATAGGCTCCGGTGAACCAGTCGTTCCAGTGGGCGACGCCGATGAACAGCGAGATCGTCGCCAGCACCGGCCCCGACAGCGGCAGGACGATCTTGAGGAAGATCTGGAAGTCGCCGTAGCCGTCGATGCGCGCCGACTCCTCCAGCTCCTCCGGGATGCCCTGCAGGAACGTGCGGATGATGACGATGTGAAAGAAGCTGAACAGCATCGGAACGACGTACACCCAGAAGCTGTTGATGAGCTGAAGCTTCTGCAGCGTGATGAAGTAAGGGATGAAGCCCGCGCTGAAGATCGTCGGCAGGAAGATGTAGAAGGTGAAGAACGTCCGCCCCGGCAGCGTCTTTTTGGACAGCGCGTAGGCGGTCAGCGTGCATAGCGCCACATGCAGCGCCGTGCCGAGCGCCGTGCGCAGCAGCGTGATCTTGTATGCCTGCCAGATTTTCGCGTTGTCGAAGATCTGGGCGTAGTTGTCGAGCGTGAACTGCCGAGGGTAGAAGTAGAGCGCTCCGAGCATCGAGTCCTTGCCGTCGTTCAGCGAGTAGACGAGGATGTAGATGAACGGATAGATCATCGTGAAGCCGAACAGCGCGAGCAGCGTGTAGTTGGCCGCGCTGAACAGCGAGAGCTTGCGCCTTCCCATGCGGATGCTCCTTTCGGGTTAGAAAAGGGATACGTCGCTGACCTTGCGGGCGATCCGGTTGACCGCGAGGATGAGGACGAGCGCGATCGCGCTCTGGAACAGGCCGACCGCGGCCGCGTAGCTGAGCCGCCCCTCGCCGATGCCGGCGCCGATGACATGCACGTCGAGCACGCTGCCGATCGCGGCGGTCGCCGGTCCGTTCAGCAGCAGCAGCTGCTCGTAGCCGGCGCTCATGAGGCTGCCCGCCGCGAGGATGAACAGGATGACGGCGATGTTGCGCACGCCCGGCAGCGTCACATGCCACATCTGGCGGAACCGCCCGGCTCCGTCGATTTTCGCCGCCTCGTACAGCTGCTGGTCGATGCCGGCGATCGCCGCCATGTAGATGATGGAGTTCCAGCCGATGTTCTTCCAGATGTCCGAGCCGATGACGATCTGGTAGAACCAGCTCGTATTGTTGAGGAACTGGATCGGGTCCTTGAGCAGGCCCGACGAGACGAGCAGGTCGTTCACCGGTCCGCCGTAAGGCGTGAGCAGACGCTGCATGAGGGTGACGACGACGACCCAGGAGACGAAGTACGGGAGGTACGAAAGCGTTTGCAAAGTTTTCTTGAACTTGAGGTTCCGGATCTCGTTGAGCAGGATCGCCAGCACGATCGGCATCGCGAAGCCGATCGTCAGCTTCAAGCCGCTGATGAGTATCGTGTTGCGGATCAGCTGGCTGGACTGATAATAATCGAAAAACTGGCGGAAGTACTTCAGGCCGGCCCAGGGGCTGCCGGTGAAGCCGCCGGAAAAGCGGAAATCGCGGAACGCGATCTGGATGCCGTACAAAGGAACGTAGGAGAACAGGAAAAACCAGACGACCGCCGGCAGCAGGAACAGATAGAGCAGGCGATGCCGCCAGATCCGCTTCAGGAGCGGGTTCGTCCTCATAGGCTTCGACCTCCTTGTCGGATGAAAATCAAGCCGGATGCGGCGGCGCCCTCCCGCATGCAGAAAGCGCCGCTTCTCCGGATGGCGCCTGGCTCGGAGCCTGGCCTCAGCTCCGCGTCAGCTTGAGCGTCTTGACCTCGAACGGGCCGAACTCCAGCTCCACCGCGCCGCCGCCGAGGTCGAGCGGCTCCTCGTCCCGCTCCAGCAGGTCGGCGAGCCGCGCCGCGGACACCGGGAAGCCGGGCCGCAGCTTCGTCCGCAGCCTCGTGCCGGCCGTCTCGTACAGCCGCACGACCAGCTCGTCGCCGTCCTCCGCCCGCTTGACCGCCTCCGCCATCACATGGGGATGGTCCAGCTCCAGGAACGAAGCGCCCTCACGCCAGCCGGCCGCCGCTGATCCCGCTGCGGCAGAGGCCGGATCGACGAGGCGCAGCGGCACGTTGAGCTCGTACCCGCGCCGGCATACCTGCGCCTGCACATGATCGCCGGGATGCGGATAGAGGGAGTAGAGGAACTCATGCTCGGCTCGGTCGGCCTCGGGATCCGGGTAGGACGGGCTGCGCAGCAGGTTGAGGTCGAGCTCGCCGCCCTCCGCGCGATGCCCGTACTTGCAGTCGTTGAGCAGCGCCGCGCCGTAGTCCGGCTCGGACAGGTCCGCGTACTGATGCGCGCAGATCTCGTCCTTGGCGTAGTCCCACATCGTGTTGCGATGCGTCGGCCGCCGCAGGTAGCCGAACTGGATGTCGCAGCTGGCGTGGTCGGCCCTGATCGCCAGCGGGAACGAGGCGCGCAGCATCTTGCCGGACTCCCGCCAGTCGACCTTGGTGTCGAAGTCGAGCCGGCGGCTGCCGTCCGTCAGCGCCACCCGCTGGGTCAGCGTCGACTCGCCGGTCGCCCAGGTGAGCATCAGGCCGGCCACCGGCCCGTCCGCGAACGCCTCCAGCCGCAGCAGCGACAGCTCCGCGCCGCCTCCCGCCCGGTAGTCCTGGCGGAAATCCCAGGCGTCTCCGTCGTCGGCGTAGACGCGCAGCGCATTCGCCTCGCGGCCCGCCTGCACGAGCTCCCGGCCCGCCTCCTTGTCGAAGATCGAGACGATGCCGCCGCTTGCGCCGAGCGCGACCTTGAGCAGGCCGTTCTCGATCGTCCGCTCCTCGGCCGACACCTTCAGGCGGGGGAAGGCCGGCTCCGGCTCGTCTGTGCCGGCCGCCGCATCCACCGCGGCGAAGCCCATCGCGGGCACCGCCACGCGCCGCCAGCGGCCGCCGATCCGCAGCCACTCCTCCCGCTCCCACGGAAGCGAGTTGAACACGGCGGTGCCGGCCGCGCCGGCCGCCGCCGCGGCGTAGGCTTCGCCGAGCATCCGCTCGACCTGCCGCAGCAGCGCCTCGTACCGCTCGAGCGACTCGTCGTACACCCGCTTGATCGAGGAGCCGGGCAGGATGTCGTGGAACTGGTAAAGGAGCACCTCCTTCCACACCGCCTCCAGCTCCGCGGCCGGGTACGGCCGTCCTGCCGCCGTCTCCGCCAGCGCGGCGGCGAACTCCAGCTCGCGCAGCGCCTTCTCCAGCTTGCGGTTGTAGCGCTTGCTGCGCCCTTGGCTCGTCAGCGTGCCCTGATGCTTCTCCAGGTACAGCTCTCCGCGCCACGTCTCGTAGCGTTCCGCTCCTTCCGCAAGGCGCTCGAAAAAGCGCGACGACGACTCCTGCTCCACCGGACTGAGGCCGAGCAGGTCCTTCTCCCGGGCGAGCCGCTCCAGATGCTCCTCCCCGGGACCGCCGCCGCCGTCGCCGATGCCGAACAGCATCAGCGCGCGGTCCGAGACGCCCTTGTCGAGGTAGTCCTGCTCCGCCTTGACGATCGAGCGCGGCGCCGCCGGACTATTGTAGGTATCCTCCGGCGGCATATGCGTCAGCACGCGCGAGCCGTCGATCCCCTCCCAGTGGAACGTGTGGTGCGGATGCTTGTTGTAGACGCTCCAGCTCAGCTTCTGGGTCATCATGTAGTCGACGCCGGCCTTTTTGAGCAGCTGCGGCAGGCTCGCCGTATAGCCGAACACGTCCGGCATCCACAGCGACTTCATCTCCTGCCCGAACTCCTGCTGGAAATACCGCTTGCCGTAAAGCAGCTGGCGGACGAGCGACTCGCCTCCGGGCACGTTCGTATCCGACTCGACCCACATCGCCCCCTGCGGCTCCCAGCGCCCCTCGGCGACGCGTTCCTTGATCTCGCGGTACAGCTTCGGATAATGGCGCTTCATCCAATCGTACAGCTGCGGCTGGCTCGCGCCGAACACGTAGTCCGGGTAGCGCTCCATCATCCGCAGCGCCGTGGAGAACGTGCGCGCGCCCTTGCGGATCGTCTCCCGGATCGGCCACAGCCAGGCCAGGTCGATATGCGCGTGGCCGATCGCGCTGATCGTCAGCACGGGATCCCCGCCTCGCTTGGCCAGCAGCTCGGCCAGCATGCGGCGCGCCTCGGCGATCCGCTCGTCCGTCAGGCTCGCGAGCCGATGCGAGGCGTCATGCAGCGTCCGGAAAATCCGCTCCTTGCGCGCGGATCCGGCCGGCAGCCGCTCGGCCGTCTCCAGCAGCACCTCGAAGTCGTAGTACAGCTGCCGCAGCTCCTCCCGGCATGTCGCCACGACCGCTTCCTTGAGCGTACCGCTGCGATATCGGCCGAACAGATCGTTGCAGCCCGCGTCGGCCCACAGGTCGATCGTCTCCGAGCCGCTCGCGCGCTCGCTCACGAGCACGACCCGCTTACCCGGGAGCCCGAGCGAGAAGTCGAACTCGGAATTGATGTTGGTCAGGCCCTGGACCGGGGAGCCTTCCTCGTCGACGAGGCACAGCTCGCCGTTCACGTCGATCAGCAGCACGACCTTGGCGTCCTTGGCGCGCTCGGGCACGCGTCCGGAAAAATGGAACCAGGCGCAGTCCCACAGCTCGCCCCAGCGGTCGCCGGGCTGCAGCCGCAGCGGCCGTCCGGAGCGCCGCTCCCCATAGGGCACCGGCTCCGGGGTGACCCAGGCCGATACGCTCAGCTCGGCGATCGGCTCGTAAATGCCCGCCTGCAGGCGCTCCAGCACGCCCTTCAACTGCTCAGGCCGGATGACTTCATATGGCATGCGTTCATCGTCTCCTTTTTGGCGAGCCCGCCCTCAAGCTCCACTTTCTTCCCCCCAACTATAATCGATGCATTGTATATGTTCAATATATTTTTATAAACCACAAAAAAACCGGCTCCCTGAGGAGCCGGCTGGCGTTTCTCGCTTGATCAAGCTAAACGGCGTCCGCCGCAGGCGGCGGTCCGGACGTCTGGCGGACGACCAGCTCGGGCTCGAGCAGCGTCTTCGCGTAGCGTCCGCCCGCCCCGCCGCCCGCCTGGATGACCTCCAGCAGCTTGTCGGCGGCCTGCGCGCCCATGTCGGACTCGAATTGGCGGATATGGGTGAACAGGCTGAACTCGTCCACGATCGAGGTCGGATCGTCGAAGCTGACGATCGACAGATCCTCCGGCACGCGCAGCCCCGCCTGCTTCGCCATCTGGTAGATCTGCACGGCGAGGCGGCCGTTCAGCGTAATGTAGGCGGTCGCCATCCGGTTGCGAATATACCGGAACAGCGGATGCGACTCCGCTTCCTTGAGGCTGTCCACCCGGAACCCGCTGATCATATGCGCGGGATTGATGAGCGCGCCCTTGCGCCGCAAGCCGTCGATATACCCTTCGATCCGCTCCTGCACGGTGACGGTCTGGATCGGCGAGTCGGAGCAGATGGCGATCTCGCGGTGGCCGAGCTCCCACAGATGGTCGACGGCGAGCGAGGTGCCGAGCCGCCCGTCGGCGGCGATGTAATTCGTCTCCACGCCGGGCAGGTAGCGGTCCATCAGCACGAACGGGAAGCCCGCGAACTTCATCGCGAGGATCTCCTCGTTGTACTGCTCCTCGTCCACGGGGAAGATGAGCAGCCCCTCGGCACCGATCTCCTTCAGCGTCTTGATCGCTTCCTTCTCCTGCTCCAGCTGGCCGCCGGACAGCAGGATGACGCTCCGGTAGCCGCGCCGCTCGAGCGCCCTGCGGGCGCCGTCGATGAGCCGGATCGCAAAATAGTCGTCGATGGACGGCATGACGAGCCCGATCAGCCCGGTCCGCCCGCGCGGGGCTGCGGCCGGCGAGGCGTCATGCGGCGCCAGGCCGGCGGGCGCGCCGGCGGCTGCGGCCCCTGCCGTCCGGTCGCTCACGAAGCTGCCCCGCCCCGGCACGCGGGTGATCCACCTTTCGTTGGCGAGGCCCGAGAGGGCGTTGACGACCGTGATCTTGCTGACGTTGAACTGCTCCATCAGCTCTTTTTCCGTCGGGATGCGGTCGCCGGCCTTGAGGCCTTCGCTTTCGATCCGCTCGCGGATGTAGTCTTGAATTTTCTGGTACAGCGGCGTTCGTTCGGTCGAGCTCATCGTTCCATCACCAGTTTCGGTTCGAGATTTGTATATATGATATAGGCTGAGTCCTCGAGAAGCAACCGCCGCCCTCCGGCGACATGGGCTCAAAGCCGCATCCCGCGCCGTTTTCTCGTATGACGATGGTCCTGGCCGGGCGCCCTTCGATGCATTTTGCGCTCCGAATTTGTCGAAGCCCTTGAATCATATATGTAAAATATATTAAATATAAATGCAAGCGATTTCAGTCCTCCATTCTCCGCCGAGGAGGTGAAGGCAAGCTTGCGGCCTCGCCGGCCGCGACATCCCGCCCTTGTTTCGCCATTCTGAGAAAAAGAGGTGCTTTTGTTAATGAAACGCAAGCTTACCGCCGCCGCTCTCGCGCTTGCCTGCTTCGGATCGTTCGGCCTCGGCGCGTCCGCCGAGCCCGGCCCTGCGGATGCCGCGGCCGGAGCCGCCAAGCCGCCGTCCGGCTCCATCTCCTGGCCCGCGCAGCAGCAGCTGCCCCGCTTCGCGAAGGTCAAGCAGCTCGAGGTCGCGGACATCTACGACGCCCCGGGCGACGTCAAGCTGCTTTTCGCTACGCTGCAGGGCCTCGTCAACCGCAGCGAGCCGCGCATTTACCTGCTTGAGAACAAGGAAGAGGGCAAGTTCGCCTGGCTGAACGAGCTGGACGTCCCCTACAAGGTCCGCGACAGCGAATGGTCGATTCTCGACAAGTTCAAGCAGGACGTCAAAGGAATCATCGTCTACGATCCGCAGCTGCCCGATTCGATCAACGTCGCCACGACGCTCGCCGGAATCAAAAGCGCCGTCGTCGCCAGCCCCGAGCTGGCCGAGAAGCTGACCGCCCCGCCGTATGCCTTCCCCGTGCTGGACGATCTGCGGGGACGCTTCAAGGACCGTCTCGACGCCTACGCCTGGCAGTACGAGCAGCTGTGGAGCCGGACGACGCGGCGCATGCTCGTCGGACTGAGCCCGGATACGTCCGTCCGCCTGCCGGAGAGCGGCATCCCGTCCTCGTTCAAGACGGTCGCCGAGGAGACGGCGCAGGAGCGGGACGCGGCCAACCGCAAGGTGTACGAGCTGGATTTGTCGCCGTTCCTCGGCCAGGAATCGGTCTACCTGCGCTTCGACGACGCCTTCCCGCAGGACGGCTGGGGCCCTGCCGTCCATGAGGTGGCGGTCCAGGCCGACGGGCAGGAGATCGCCCGCTTCGTCGCCGGCACTCCGCAGGAGCAGCCTTATCTGTACGACGCCCAGCAGTCGCAAGCATCGGAAGGCAGCGGCGGCCACCGCTTCGCCGACAACGGACGCTACTTCGTCTACCGCTTCACGCCGCCCGCAGGCGCCAAAAAGCTGACCGCCGCCGTCGAGATGTGGAACCAGTTCAAGGTCAGCGCCGGCAGCGCGCAGCCGCCCACGTCCGAGCAGAAGGAGCCGTACGGCTACCTGCGGGACTATGCCGTCGCCAACAAGGCGATGGTGTTCTGGCTCGACCCGAACCTCCCCCGGGAGCGGGAGCTGTTCGAGCGCATTCTCGCGGATACCGCCCCCGGCACGCCCTACCTCGGCTGGTTCAGCAACGATACGGCCGGAGAGTTCAGCGGCGTGGAGATCGCTTCGCGGCATAGCGTCTACGTGCTCGCCGCCGACTGGTTCAGCAACCTGACCGTCTTCTCCGGCGAGCGCCCGATCGGCGCGCCGCTCAAGCCCGCCAAGGCGCCGAAGCTCCAGAACAAGATCTACGTCAGCTATACGTTCAGCGAAGGCGACAACTTCCAGTACAACCAGCACCGGATGCGCGTCCTTTGGGACGATCCCGCGCGCGGCCAGGTGCCGATCAACTGGACGTCAAGCCCGCTGCTGCTGGACGGCGCGCCGGCGATGCTCCAGTATTACCTGAAGACGGCGACGCCGAACGACCAGCTCGTCTCCGGTCCTTCCGGAGCCGGCTACTTCTATCCCGAAGCCTGGCCGGACAGCACGTTCGCGTCCTTCCTGAAGCAGACGTATCCGTATCTGAAAAAGACCGGCATGACGATTCCCTACGTGCTCAACCGCATCGACAGCGACAACGTGCCGCTCAGCGCCGCCAAGGCGAGCGCCTATGCCGACGAGTACGATGCTCCCGGCCTGTTCCTCAGCTGGGAGGACCGGTTCGGCGTCGAGATCGCCCAAAACAAGCTGCCGATCTCGACGATCCAAGGCATCGGCACGGTCGACGACGGGAAGCGGGTCCTCGCCGCGGCCAAGGCAGGCTGGGACGGCAAGTCGCCGCTCTTCGTCTCGCTCGGCCTGCTCGCCTGGAGCTTGACGCCGACGGACGTCGCCGCCCTGAACGGCTCCCTCGGACCGGAATTCGAGGCGGTCCTCGCCGATCCGTATTTCTCGCTCGTGCGCGAGGCGAACGGCCTCAAGCGCTGATCCGCCGCATGGCGTGATCCGCCGCATGGCGCCCCTGCCCCTGCCCGGCCCGCCGCCGTTCGCGTCCGTTTTCCGTGCGCGGACGCGGGCAGCGCGGCCGGCCGAGGCGGCGCAGCGCCAAAAAAGCCCTTGGACGCGTCCAAGGGCTTTTTCGCTTGCGAACCAAGGACCGGGCTCAAGACGAGGATCGCGGCTCCCCGCCGCTTCGGCTTCCGCCCTTCGCTCCGTCCGCTCCGCCGGCCTTGCCTGCGCCGGTCTTGCCTGCGCCGGCTCGGCCTCCCTCCGCGCGCTGCCGCTCCGCCTTGCGCTTCACCCAGCCGATGCCCATGACGAGCATGAGCGCCGGGAGCAGCAGCTGGTAGATCGGCGTCAGCTTGAGCGACAGCTCCAGACCGAGCCACAGATGGAACGTGTTCGTCGGCTCCAGGAACGCCGCCCCGTAGATGATCGGTCCGATCATCAGGGCGCCGGCCGGCAGCGGCAAGCCGCAGGCGGAGCGCAGCAGCAGCGCGGACGCCAGATAGAGGGCCGAGATCTTGACGTACAGGCCGATGTAGAGCAGCAGCGTGACGAGGATGTCGAGCCGCTCGATGAAGCTGGCCAGCCGGATCAGCTCGACCGCCTCCAGCGTCGGCAGCGCCTTGATCGAGGCGATGGCCGGGCCGAGCACCATCATGATGACGGCGTTGACGGCGACCAGGAACAGAGCCACGACGGCGTAGGCGCCGTAGCTGGCCGCGCCCGCCCGCTTGCTGGCGGCGGCGTATTTCCAATAGACGAGCAGCACGATCGTCTGGCTGAACGGAAAGGCGAGCAGGTCGGGAAACGCCGTATCCAGCACCGGACCGAGGCCGTTCTCCAGCATCGGCCGCAGCCGGTCCGGCTCGATCCGCCCGGAGGCCAGCAGCAGCACGAGCAGCAGCACGTAGCTGCCCGCGAGCGCAGGCAGCAGAATCTGCGTGATCCGGAAAAACGTCTCGACCCCTTTGGTGACGGTATAAAACGCGATGCCCGTAATAAGCAGCATGACGCACCAGATCGGCGTTTCCGGCAGCAGCGTCATGCTCGTCAGCTCGCCGAAGTCGCGGACGTTCCGCATCGACTCGTAGGCGAGCAGCAAGCCCATCGCCAGCCCGAGCGCCGTGCCGATCGCCCGGCCGAAATGCAGCTTGAACAGCCCGGCGAGATCTTCCTCCGGAGCCCGGTTTTGCAGCGTCCGGTAGCCCCACAGCACGCCCAGGCCGGCGATCGCGGCGGCGCCGAGGGCGATCCACGAATCCTGCCTCGCGTCGATGCCGAGCTCGAACATCGGCGTGCTGCCGATGCAGAATAGGATCAGGAAGATCCCGATCTGCCCGGCGCTTATTCCTTCCGGCTTGCTCATGCCGCCCTCACTCCTTCCCGCGGCTGTCCTCGGCCGCCTGCTCATAGGAGCCGTTGCTCCGTCCGGTCCGGACGATCGATACGGCGACGTCCAGCTGGGTCTCGAGCTGCGGGAACAGCCTGTCGTTCCATTCCTGCTCGAGCGCCTTCCATTCCTTCGGATAGCGGAGCCTCAGCTCGTTGCCGAAGCCGGTCAGGTCCGTCCCCAGCCTCTGCGAGGCCTTGATGCCGTCCTCCATGTCCGACTTGAGCTCCTGCGCGATCCGCAGCTCCAGCTCCAGCAGGTCGGCGGGCTTGTCGAGCGCTCCCTTGCAGTTGTACTCGAGCAGCGTGCCGGCCGCCTCGGCCTTCACCCGCATGAGCCAGCCCCCGTCCGGCTTGCGCGTCGGAATCACCTGCGTCCGGACCTGCTTGAGGCGGATGCTGTTGCGCTTCAGCCTGGCGTCCGGACAGCCGAAGGAGACGGTCGTCTCCCGTTCCTTTCCCTTGACCCACATGAGGCCGCGCGTCTCATGCGTGGAGAGCCAGCCGACGAGCCGGTCCTCCTTGAAGACGCCGAGCTTCTGCAGCCTTACCTTGGCGCCGGTATGCGTCATCTTGGCCGCATCCACGGTGTCCACCGGCTCGTCCGATCCGCTCAGTCCGATGCCCGGCACGCCGGTCGTGCGGATCGGACTGAGCAGCTCCTGCGCGACGTCGAACACCGTCATCTGGCGGAAGTTGCCTCCCTGCTTCTCCTCCTGCGTGATGAGCCGGACGATGCCCGCCCCGGAAATCTTCTCCATCGGCAGCAGCTGCTCGAGAACCAAGCGCGCGCTGCCCTCCGTGACGAACATCATGACGGTCTCGCGCGAGTCGCCGTTGCGCATGTAAGCTTCGATCAGCTCGGCGATGCCCTTGCGGGCGGCCGCTTCGCCGACGATGACGACCTGGTTGTGGGCGAAATAAAGCCGCCGCGACATCTCCTGGGTCGCCTTGGACACCGCGCCCCGGAAGCTGTCGCCTTCGGTCGTGAACACATTGACCGGCGCATGGCCCGTGCCCACATACGAGCCCTGGGCCGAGATCGCGCTCGGGATGACGAGCTGATAGCTGAGCTTCCAGCGCCCGCTCTCCGTCACGTCTACCCCGGTCGCCGAGATGATGCCGAGCTCGTTGAGCTCCTGCCGGTCCCAGCAGCCCGCCGCGCCGAGCGGGAGCAGCGCGAGCAGCAGCGCGAGCGCCGCGAGCCGCCTCATGGCTTGCCGCCGGCCTGCCGCTTGCGGCTTCCTTTGCGGGCCAGCGCGGGACGCAGCGTCATGCTCCAGCGCGGCATGCGCAGGATCGTATCCCGCCAGCTTCCTTTGACCCAGGGCGCCATCGGCGCGAGGTACGGAATCCCGAACGAATGCAGCCCCGCCAAGTGGATGATGAGGATAAGGTCCAGGGAGATGATGCCGACGAACCCGAGCACGCCCGCGCTCAGCATGAACAGGAAGCGCATCAGGCGGGCGGCGTTCGCGATGTTGACCTGCGGCGCGACGAAGCTCGAGATCGCCGTGAAGGCGACGATGATGACCATCGCGGCGGAGACGAGCCCCGCCTGCACGGTCGCCGTGCCGATGACGAGCGCGCCGACGATCGAGATCGCCGGTCCGATCGCCCTCGGCATGCGCACGCCCGCCTCGCGCAGCACCTCGAACGTCAGCTCCATCAGCAGCGCCTCCACGAGCGCCGGGAACGGAACGCCCTCCCTCTGGGCGGACAGGCTGATGAGCAGATTGGTCGGCATCATTTCCTGATGGAAGGTCGTGATCGCAATGTACAGCGCCGGCAGGTGCAGGGAAATCAGAAAGGCGCCCATGCGTATGAGGCGCAGGAAGCTGGCGATGTCGAAGCGCTGGTAATAGTCCTCCGGCGACTGGAAGAAGCGGTACAGCGTGACCGGCGCGAGCAGCGCGAACGGGCTTCCGTCGGAGAGGATCGCCACATGGCCCTCCAGTAGGTAGGCGGCCGTCTGGTCCGGCCGCTCCGTATTGAGCAGCGTCGGAAAAAACGTGAACGTCTTGTCCTGGATATACTCCTCGAGGTAGCCGCTGTCGATGACGCCGTCGACGTCGATCGCCGCCAGCCGGCGCCGCGCCTCCTCGACCAGCTCCGGACGGGCCGTGTCCTTGAGGTAGACGAGCGCCACCTCCGTGCAGGTCTGGCGGCCGATGCGCCGCGACTCCACGATCAGCCGCTCCGAGCGGATGATGCGGCGCAGCTGGCCGAGATTCGTGCCGATCGACTCCGTGAAGCCCTGCTGCGGCCCGCGGATGACCGTCTGCGAGATCGGCTCCCCGACCGGGCGCCGCTCTCCCCCGTCGGCGTCGGCGGCGAGCGCCGTGCCGCTGCCGTCGATCAGGATGAGGCAGCAGCCGAGCAGCAGCGAGTCGAGCGCCTTCTCGATCGTCGCCACCGGCTCGGTCAGGCCGGCGGTGATGACGCCCGCGCGCAGTCGCTCCGTCGCCTCGGCCAGCCCGCCGCGGTCTGCGCGGCGGCCTTCCTCCGCGGGCGGAGGTGCCGATTGCAGCTTGTCGAGAATGCTCTCGCGGATGCCGTTCTCGTCCACGATGCCCTGCAGGTAGAGCACGGCGAGGCGGACGCCCGGAAAAGCCGGCGATTCCGTCATCCGCAGCCGCAGATCGGCGGAATCGCCGAATTGGCGGCGAATCGCCTGCGCGTTCGCCGCCAGCGACGCGCTGAGCGGCGTCGCGCTTTTGCGCCGGCCGGGCGAAGGGGCCGCCTTCAGCGGGCCCCCCGTCCGCTTCTCCGCTCCGCCGCCGCTCCGGTCCGCGGCGCTTGTATCGCCGGCGCCGCTCCGCGCGCCGCCGCTTCCCGCTCCGGTTCCGTCCGACGCTCCCGGACCGGATCTGGCCGTCTTGTTTCCGCCGCCGCTTTCCATCTCTTGTCCCTCCTTTGCCAAGTCGTCCTTATTTTGGGCCAGGAACAGGAAAATTATGTCCGCTCCATGCTGCGGCTCGCTCCTCGCTTTTTCGAACGTTTCCGGGGAACTATGGAGGACGCGCGCTGCGCTGGCTTCGCGCGGTTTTTCCGCGCGCAGGGCGCCCCAGCGACTCCTCCAGTGGTACATTTACCATTGACGCGCGCTTTCTCCGCCCCAGCGGCTCCTCCAGTGGTACATTTACCGTTGATGCGCGCTTTTTCCACCCCAAGCGCTCCGCCTCGTCTAACCGAATGGACGGCGAGACGGACTCTGGGGCCGCTTGCAGAAGTCCTTTGACGAAAAACTCGGGCTGCAGACTCCCTGGCACGCGATGCCAAGGCTGCAGCCCGAAAAACGGGGCAAGGCCTCCCCTGTTCGTTCCATCCCCTAACCCGCCTGCGAAGATAGGACCGCTTTAACGCCAAAAAACCTTGCCGCCGCTCGAGGCGAAGGCAAGGCCAGACGGGACGACTGCAACGATTGCAACGGCTGGACCGATTGGAACGGCTGGAACCCGGACTGCGGCTCCCGGCGACCGCCGGCTGGACGCCTCCAGCGGCGGGCGGACACCAGCTGGACGGCTCAGCGGCGAGCGGACGCTAACCGACGTCTCCACCGGCAGGCGACCGCCAGCCGGACATCTCCAGCGGCGAGCGGCCGCTAGCCGGACGCCTCCGGCTGCTCCGGCGGCAGCAGCCGCAGCCGGTACAGCGCCGACTGCTCCTCCGCCCAGCCGTCGAACGCCAGCCCGTCCTGCAGCAGCGACGCTCCGGACCGCAGGAGCGGCTCCGACGTCCCTCCGAGCTCCCGCAGCTCGTAGGCTCCGTCCGGCCGCAAGCCCCGGAGCCGGACGACTCGGCTCGCCTCGCCGCCTTCCAGGCGGAAGACGGCCAGCAGATGCTCCTCGCCGAGCGCGTACTGGAACGCCGCCCAGCGGCTGCCTCGTCCATCGCGCAGCGGCTGCGCCGTCAGCCGGTACAGATCCGCTTCGCGCACGAAGCGGCTGACCTGCTCGCGGTAATCGCGGACATGGACGGCCAACCTTTCCGCCAGCCGCCGCGGAAGCTCGGGCAGCTTTTGCGAGACGCCGAACGCGCCGAGCATGCCAATGCGCGTATAGTAGTCGAAGCGGACTTCCGACAGCGTCGGATCCTGCGGATCGAAGCGCTGCTTGGCGAAGTCGCCGAGCCAGTGCGAATAGCTCCAATGCAGCGCGCGCTCGGGCGCGAGGAACGTGCTGGCGCCCCAGAACACCTGCAAGCTGTGCTCCGGCCAGTCGGGATCGCTGAGAAACGACAGATGCGTGACGCGGGCCATGCCGAGATCGAGCCGCAGCCCGCCCGAGGAGCAGTTTTCCAGCAGCACCTCCGGATGGACGGCGCGCAGCCGCTCCAGCACCTCGTACAGGCCGCGCACATGCTCGAACAGCCCGTCTCCCTCGCCATGCCCGTGATCGGTACGGTCGCAGCCCCCGAGCGGATCGACGTTGAAATCGAGCTTCACCCATTCGCAGCCGCTCTCGCGGATGAGGCGGTCTAGCTCGGCGAACGCCCACTCGCGCGCTTGCGGATTGCCGAGGCAGACGTAGCCGAGCGGCTCGCCCTCGCGCCGCGCCGGGAAGTCCGGCCTGCGCCCCGCGAGCTCCGCGTGCCGGCCCAGCCCTTCGATCTCGCACCACAGGCCGAAGCGCATCCCGAGCCGCCGAGCCTCGTCCGCGCACTCCCGCACTCCACCCGGAAACCGCATGCGGTTGACCTTGTCCCAATCGCCGCGCTGCTCGTGCCAGCCGCCTTCCGCATCCTCGCTTCCGAACCAGCCCGCGTCGAGCGTGCAGACGCCGAAGCCGAGCTCCGCCGCGGCCGCCGCGTTCGCCTTGAACGTCGCGGCGTCGATCTGCGTGTCTTCGTAGCTCCACCAATGGTTCCACTCGGCGGGCAGCTCGCGGCTCACCGCGTTGTCCGGGTACCAGTGGCGGCGTCCGACCCGCGCCAGCGGCAGCGAGAGCGCATGCCAGTCTCCCCCTTCCCCGGCGACGACCGCGACGGACGGCGTCCGCATCGACTCGCCCGGCTGAAGCGTCTTGAAAAACGCCCACTCGTTCAATCCGGCTCCGGCGTCGATGCCGCTCGGCGTCCGCCGGCAGGAGGCCGACCAGTTGCCGGACCAGATCGGCGACAGATGCACCAGGCGGCCGTCCGAGCGCTCCAGCGTCAGCCAGGGATGCATGCCCTTCGACGAGCGTCCCCAGCGCGTCTGCGCGATAAACTCGACATCCAGCTTTTCCGAGCGCGGCTCGAATTCCGCTCCCCAGTCGCTGTCAAACGCATGGACGATGTACTCGCCATCCTCCAGCCTCAGCCGCATCGGCTCGATCCGCTCGATCCGGAGCGGCTGATCGCCGGCGTTGCGGATGTCCAGCCAGCGCTCCGCCACCGCTTCGCCCTCATAAAATACCGTATGGCAAACGATATCGAGGCCCGCCCCGGCAAGCCGGGCCGACTCCCGCCAGCGACCCTCCTCCTGCCGCGTCTCCGTGCCGAGAGGCTGCAGCAGGGGAGACAGGCCGGTCAGCTCGGCTCCCCCGGCCGTCAGGCGAAACCCCTCTCCCGCGTCGCTCTCTGCGCCGAACAGGCCGATGCCCGTACCGAGCCGATGCGCGCTTCGCGACAGCAGCCGGCCCGGCTCGCTGTCTGCTCCTCTTGCCTTCATCCTCCGCTTCCTCCTTCCGGTTCGCTCGCTTCGATTGGTTCGACCGCCGTCCGGCCCTGTCCAGGCCTATCCAGCCTATCCGGACCTGTCAAAGCCAAATCCAGTCCTATCCGGCCCTACCCGGCCCTAACCGGACCGGCCCGGGCTCAAGCGCCGCCCGTTGCCGACCGGCGGATCCGCCGCACCGTGAGCGGCGTGCCGCCCCGGGCTTCCAGCCGCAGCTCGCCGTCGGCGCGGCCGACGATGCGGCAGTCCGCCCCGGCGGCCTCGACCTCCTCCCGCTCGCCGCAAGGCAAGGAGAGCTGCATCGTCCAGTCCGGAGCGCTCAGCTCGATGCGGTATTCGTCACCGTCCTCCCCGAGCCGGATGGCCATCGCCAGCTCGATGCCGTCCTGCTCGCCGCCGAGCAGGAGCCGGTCCAGCGAAGCCTCCTTCCAGGCTTCGGGCAGACGGGGCCTCAGCTCGACCCGCCGCTCATGGGCGCGCGGCGTCACGCCGAAGAACTGGCGCACGAGCGGGTAGTGCAGGCCGTAGCCCGTCCACGCCTGGACGAAGCAGCCGTAGTCCGGCGACATCTCGCTGATCGAGCCCGGCAGACGCCGGCCCAGCGTGCCGGCGATCTTGCCCATATTGCGCAGCGCCTCGTCCATCCGGCCGTAGCGCGCTTCCGCCACCGCCTGCACGGCGGTCGAGATCGTCATCATCTGCGTGCGGTACATGCCCGACAGATACATGCCGTCCGGGCCGGAGAACTCCTCGCCCGCCAGCCGGTCCAGCGCCCGCAGCGCCTTCTCCCGCGGAGCGAGCCCCGCCTCAAGAGGGGTGTTGACGACCCAATTCTTGAACAGCCAGGCACGCCGCTCGTCTGCGGGCGCCTCCTCGATCGACGCCAGCAGCCGCTCGAGCTCGCGCGCGGCCGCCGGCGCCTCCATCGCGTCGGCGCGGGCGACATGTACCGGCAGCCGCTCGCGCACCTCGCCGACCGACGCGACGGCATCGGCGTACAGCCCTTCCTCCTCGAGCCACAGCTCCTCGTCGATCTGCCGCTCCAGCCGATCCGCCAGCCGCCTCCAGCGCCGCGCCTCCTCGCCTTCGCCGACAAGCTCCGCCATCTCCGCGCCGTCCTTCAGCGCCTTCCAGGCGTAGACCGCCGTATCGACGAGCCGCACGTTCAAGCCTTCGATCTCGATGATGCCGTAGCCGAGAGGCAGCAGGTCGTCCGTCTCCTCCTTGCCGGCGAACAGCCATTCCAGCCCGTCCCGGACGGCCGGATAAGAGCGCTGCAAATACGCCCGGTCCCCGGTCCAGCAGAAGATTTCCCAGACGCAGGAGATGAAATGCGGCGTTTCCTGCGCGTTGCCCGGATGGGCCGCGACGCCGAGCGTCGTCAGCTCGTGCAGGATGCGCCCGTTGCCGTTCGCCTTGGCGGAGGCTTCGCGGATCAGCTCCGACGTCTCGATCGCGAGCGACTGGCGGCCGATCGTCAGCAGCGCCGGCAAGGCGTAGCTGTTGTCGCAGCCGAACCACCACGGATACTCCGGTATGCCCGCCGCCAGTCCGCGGCCGACGCCGGGAACGTCGACATGCAGCCACTCGGCATGGACCTTCGCCCAATCGAACGCCTCGACCAGCCGCTCGTCGGGCAGCTCGACCGTCGTGCGCCCCGCGTATTCCTCGTAGCGAAGCCGCTTCTGGCCGCGCAGCTCGGCATGCCGCTCGCGGATCGTACGGAACGAGGCGAGCGCCTCCTCCTCGGAGACGGACGAGCCCGCCACGAAATAGCGCAGCCGCGCCGTCCCTCCAGCGGCAAGCTCGATCCGCCGCTTCACATGCCCCGCCGCTCCCGGTCCGGCGGTGCGCGGCGCGTCCGGACCGTAGTCCCCGACCGCCGCCTCCGCCTCATCCGTCTCCGCGCCGAATACGACGGTCCACGGATGAGCCGTGTCGCGAGCCGCGATGCCGATGCCGGGAACCGCCGCCGCCTCATCCGGGGCGTCCTCGACGCCGGCCTGCTCGCTGAACCAGACGGGACGCAGGTCGGAGCGCGCCTGAAACACGACTTCCAGCTCCCGGCTCCGGCCGCTGCGATCGCGCAGCTCGAGCTCTACGACCAGTCCCGCCAGCCCGTCGGGGCAAAACTGCGAGCGGACAGCCTCCAGCTCCAGCGCCGGCAGCGTGTAGACATGCTCGTTGAAATAAGCGTAGTTGCGGAACTGCTCCGCCTTTTGCAGCCATTCGCCGCCGGCCGATCCGCCAGCGCCAGCTTCGGCCACATGCACCCAGAAGCCGTCCAGCAGCTTGATCGGATGCGCCCACAGCCCGCCCATCTCGTCCGGAATATGATGGCCGAAATCGGGAAAGCCGCCGTCCTGCGCGCCGATCAGCATGCTGCGCGTTCCGGCCGCGACGAACAGATCGAGCGGCTCTCCCTCGCGATTGCGGCGGCTCGCCTGCAGCCCGCGCAGCCGCTCCGCTCCCGCGGTCCGTTCCGCCCCTTCGGTCCGCTCTACTCCCGCGGTCCGTTCCGCTCCCGCGAACGGCTCGTTGTCTCTATCGGTTGACATGGGCCCCTCCCCTTTCCTTGGCTTTCGACGCTTCCCCGCGCCCGAAGCGCGCGGCGGGAAGCAGCAGCAAGTAGCATAGGCATGCGGCCGCCAGCGTCCAGCGCAAGCCCGCCGTCAGCGCCAGCGCGGCGCCGAGCCAGGAGCCCCACAGCCCCGCGATGCCGGAGACGGCGAACAGCAGCGGCGAGCTGCCCGGCCGGCGCCGCTCGGCGACGGCCAGGCGCTGCGGCAGCGGCACGCCGGCCAGCAGGCCGATCGCCGCGCCCGCCAGCCCGAGCGCCCCGAGCCGGGCCGCGGCCGGCAGCGCCGTCAGGCTGCCGCCCCACAGCGCCTCGGCGGCGGTCAGCGCGGCGATCAGCAGCGCCGCCCCGATCGCCGCCGCCGATTCCGGCAGGCGGCGCCCGGCGAGCCGGCTGCCGAGGCTGCCCCCGGCCAGCATCGCCGCCAGCACGATCGCGGCCGCCAGCGCCGGACTGCCGGCATATTTGAGCGCCTTTTGGATCAGCGCCGCCTGCAGCAGCATATAGCCGGCTCCGGCCAGCACGGCGACGAGCAGGCTCGCCTGGTCCGCCCGCGCTCCGGACGGACCGGCCGCCCGGGACAGCGCGCGCTCGCGCCTCCAGATCCAGACGCCGAGCAGCGCGGTGAGCAGCGCGACGGCCGCCAGCCACGTCCGCAGCGATGCCGGCAGTCCCGGCGTCAGCAAGTAGAAGAACGGCCGGTCGTCGACCGTCGGATAGACGTTGTAGTCCGAGTCGGCGACAAACCGATCGAACGGCATGGCGCCGTCGATGAGCGGCTTCAGCAGCTGCTCGCTGCTCCCCGGCAGGAACAGCGTCTGCAGCTTCAGCGCCTGCGCTCCCGCGAGCAGCGTATCGAGCTGCTTCTGCTGCAGCGGCTGCCGCTGCAGCACCGTCAGCGCCAGCCCCGGCGACTTCGATTCGGGCGAAGCGAGCAGCAGCGCGGCGTGGCGCACCGCCTCCGCCGGCTTCGCTCCGGTCAGCTCCATATGCGCCGCAAGCGCCGTATAAAAGGCGCGTACGCCCTCGATGCCCTGATGCGAGACGACGATCAAGCGGCCGTTTTCGTTCAGCTTCTGCATATAGGCTTGAAACGCTTCCCGCGTGAACGCGTAATTTTCGCTCAGCGCGTGCCCGTTCGTCCCTCCGACCTGGGAGTAGACCAAATCGAGCGCGATCAGGTCGAAGCCGCCGTCCGAGCGCTCCAGCACGCTGCGCCCGTCGCCGACGACGACCTCGACTCCGGGCTCGGCCAGCAGGGCTCGGCCGAACTGCTCGTCCTCGCGCATCGCCTGGACGAGCGAGCCGCTCATCTCGACCGCGGTCACCGACTTCGCGCCGGCGAGCAGCGCGTACAGGATGTCGCGCCCGCCGCCGGAGCCGACGATTGCCGTCTTGCCGGCCGGACCGGCGGCGAACGGCAGGAACTCGATGTCGCCGGCCAGAGAGGCGACCGAGCGCAGGTTCCCGTCGTAGCGGTACATGTAGCTGCCCGCTCCGCCGTCGACGAATACCGTCTTGCGGTCCGCTTCCGCGCCGCCGACGACGTCGGCGCGCGCGAACGCGTCCCAGTAGGAGCGCTCCAGCTCCGCTCCCGGCTGCCGCAGCGCGGCGACGATCGTTTTGTCCGGAGCGGCCCCCGACAGTCCCGCGAAGTTGATCTGCCACAGGCCGGGCCCGCCTGCCGCGGCGACCAGCGGCACGGCCGCGAGCAGCAGCGCCGCCGTCCAGCGGCGCTGCGCCGGCCTGCGCTCCGGCCTGCCGCCGGGCAGCAGCAGCGCCGCGGCGAATGCCGGCGCGGCCAGCGCGAACAGCGCCGCCAGCCCGCCCAGCAGCTGCAGCAAGCCGTAGGCGGCGGCGACGCCGAGCGCGGCGCCGAGCAGGTCGGCCGCATACAGGCGGCGAGGCTCGGCTCCGGACGACAGCGCCTTGCCCATGCACCAGCCGAACAGCACGAACGGCACGGACGCCGCCAGCGCATAAAGCGGCAGCTGGCCGACATAGGGGTAGCGGGCAAGCGCGAAGCTCAGCAGCGCCGCGTAGAGGCCGGTCGCGAGCGCCGCTCCCGCGGCGGACGAGCCGGGCCGCTCCGGCAGCGCCCGCGCCGCGTAGCCGCCGATGCCGATGCCCAGCACCGCGAGCGAGACGACGAGCGAGACGTAGTGATATTGCAGCAGCACGCCGAATACGCGGGTGAGCGCGATTTCCAGCCCGAGCGCCGACGCCGACAGGCAGCCGATGCCGAGCATCCAGCGCAGAGAGGCAGGGCGGGCGTTCGCGGGAGCCACGATCGATCTCATCCTTTCATGCCGGTCAGCGTGATGCTTTCGACGAAGTATTTCTGTCCGATGAAATAAAACACGAGCGAAGGCAGCATCGTGACGACCGAGGCGGCCATCAGGAAGTTCCACTGCACGTCGTTCTGGCTCTTGAAGAAGTTGATGCCGAGCGAGAGCGTATACAGGTCCGGCTTGCTCAAATACAAAATCGGCTGCATGAAATCTTTCCAGGAATCGTTGAACTGGAAAATCGCGATCGTCACGATGGCCGGAACGGTCAGAGGGAGGATGATCCGCAGCAGGATGCCGAACGTGGACGCGCCGTCGATCTTGGCCGCTTCCTCGAGGTCGGCAGGGATGGAGAGGAAAAACTGCCTAAGCAGAAAGATGAAGTAGGCCTTGCCGAAAAACAGCGGCACGATGAGCGGATAAAACGTGTTGATCCAGCCGAACTCGCTGAACAGATAGAACTTCGGAATCATCGTGACCGTGTCCGGCAGCATCATCGTCGCCAGCGTCAGCAGGAACAGCGCGTTGCGTCCGCGCGCGCGGAAGCGGGCGAAGCCGTACGAGACGACGATGCAGGAGACGACGGCGCCGACGATCGACAGCGACGTGATGAGAAGCGTGTTGTTGAACCAGGTGCCGAACGGCAGCGAGGTGAACGTCGTTTTGTAGTTGCTCCAGCGGATCGGATCCGGCACCCACTTCGGCGGCCAGGCGAACACCTGGTACGATTCCTTGAGCGAGGTGGACAGCATCCAGGCGAACGGCACGAGCATGACGAGGGAGCCGAGCGCCAGCAGGAAATAGACGGGCGCTTGCCGCAGCAGCGCGCGGATGGGATTCGTTTTGGCCATGGCGGCTCAGCTCCTTTCTCCTTCGTAATAGACCCAGGCGGCGGATGAGCGGACGACGAGCGCCGTCAGGCCGAGGATCAGCACGAACAGCACCCAGGCAAGCGCGGAGGCGTAGCCCATGCGGAAGTTCTGGAAGGCGTGGTCGAACAGGTAGAAGTTGAAGAACAGCGTCGAGTTCATCGGTCCGCCCTTGGTCATGACGTACGCTTCGCCGAACGCCTGCATCGCCCCGATGATGCCCATGACGAGGTTGAAAAAGATCGTCGGCGTCAGCATCGGCACGGTGACGCACCAAAACTTCTGCAGCGGTCCGGCGCCGTCCAGCTCCGCCGCCTCGTACAGCGTCGACGGAATGCCCTTGAGCCCGGCCAGCCAGATGATGACGCTGCCGCCGACCGACGACCAAAGGCTCATGATGACCATCGACGGCAGCGCCCAGTCGGGGTCGAAGATCCAGCCCGGGCCTTCGATGCCGAACGCGCCGAGCACCATGTTGATGAGTCCGATCTGCGGGTTGAAGATCCACATCCACAGCACCATGACCGAGACGCCGCTGACGACCGACGGCAGGTAGAAGATCGTGCGGAACAGGCGCATGCCGCGTACGGCCTGGTTGAGCAGCAGCGACAGCAGCAGCGAGAAGACGAGGCCTAGCGGCACCGAGAACAGCGCGTACAGCGTCGTCACCTTGAGCGACTGCCAAAACAGCGGATCGCCGGTGAACGCCTGGGTGTAGTTGCGCAGGCCGACGAACTCGGCCGGCGTCAGCATGTCCCAGCGGGTCAGGCTGATGCCGAGCGAGACCGCCATCGGCACGGCGAAAAAGACGGCGAGGCCGATCAGCCAAGGCCCGGTCAACGCGTAGAACGCCAGCTCCTCCTTGCGCTCCGCGCGCGTCAGCCGCCGCTTCGTACGCTTGCCGCTCCCAGCTTCGCTTGCGGGTTGCGTTTTCATGGACAGACACCTTCTTTCCTAGGCTGCGACCGGTAGACCGCCCGTTGGCGGGTCTGCCGGAGAGAAATGCGGCGGGAAGCCGCTTCGAGGCTTCCCGCCGGATCGTTACTGCTGCTGCGCCGTCGCCAGATCGGCGGTCGCCTGCTTGGCCGCGGCGTCCAGCTCGCTCTTGATGTCGAGCGGCTTGCCGAGCATCATTTTGTCGAGCACCGTCTGCATCGCCTTGCCTCCCGAAGCGCTGAAGTGCTCGCTCGTCTTTTCCGGGAATTCCTTGATGTTCGGGATGTCGTCGAGGAACGGCTTCAGATGCTCGTTGGACGACTGGCCGAGCTTCTCGGTCGTCGACTTGACGGCGGTGAACGCGTACTGCGCCATGATTTCCTGGCCTTGCGGGCCGGTCAGGTACTTCAGGTAGTCCCAGGCCGCATCCTTGTTCGCCGACTTGGAATAGAGGCCGTAGCCGGAGTAGCAGATCGTGTTCGCCGCTCCCGCAGGTCCGGCCGGCATTTGCGCGACGCCGAAGTCGAGCTCCGGATTTTTCTCGTATTCCGCGACCGGCCAGCGTCCCGTCACCGTCATCGCGACCTTGCCGGCGGCGAACAGGTCGACGCCCTGGAAGGCGGCCGAATCGGTGCTGGAAGGCGTGATCTTATCCTTCAGGTACATGTCCTGGTACAGCTCGAGCGCCTTGACGGTGCCGTCGCTGTTCATATAGCCGTCGTACGACTTGCCGTCGGGGCTGATGACGCTGCCGCCGTAGCTGTGGATCAGCGGCAGAATCGCGCGCAGCCACGTGCCGGGCAGATTGGCCCCCCACTGCGTCGTCTTTTCGCCCTTTTTGACGGTCAGCTGCTTCGCCGTCGCATAAAAGTCGTCCCACGTCCAGCCCGCCTGCGGATAAGCGACGCCCGCCTCGTCGAACAGCTTCTTGTTGTAGTAGACCGCGATGTCGGAATAGTCCTTCGGCAGCGTGTAGTACTGGTCGCCGAGCTTGCCGACGTCGAGCACGCTTTCAAAATAGTCCTGCAGATCGATGCCCGAGGAGCCGCCGATATACGGCGTCAGATCCTCCAGCGCGCCTTTTTGCATGAACATCTTCACGTCGCCGTCGCCGACCTGGAACACGTCGGGCGCCTGGCCGGCGGCTACTTGCGTCAGCAGCTTCGTGCCGTATTGGTCCGGCACCGACTCGATGGCGATTTTGACGTTCGGGTGCTCCTTCATATAGTTGTCTGCGATCTGCTGCTGCTGCTTCAAGCCGTCGCCGCCATCCCAGGTGCCGATGCGAAGCGTTACGTTCTCGGCCTTCGGCGCGGCCGAGCCGTTCTCGGAAGCGCTTGCACTTGGCGCCGGAGTCGATGCTCCCGTGTCTCCGATGCTGTTGCCTCCGCTGCAGCCGGACAAAGCGACCGTAGCGGCCAATCCGAGCGCGGTGAATGCTGTTCCCCTTTTTCTCATGCCCAAAACACTCCTTTTTTGGATGGTGTCGGTATGTGTTTCAAAGGCTGCCGCCGCCCAGGGCGGCGGAGCCTGAAAAACCTTCGGTTAAACGGTCCGCGGAGCTCAGACCGGGGCCGCGGCCGCCGCCTCGCAGCGGACGGCGAGCCCGGTCGTGTTGGCGGTGACGACGGCGCGGAAGCCGTCCCTCTCGCGGCGCACCTCCACGTCGAGCCGTCCTTTGCCGATGCGGATTCCTTTCGCCTCCAGCCGGTCCATGCCGTCCGGCAGCGACGGAGACAGCGTCACGACGCCGTCTGCGCAGTCGGGGCGAAGGCCCAGCATCGCCGTCAGCATGACGAGCGGCGTGCCCGCCGCCCACGCCTGCGGCGAGCAGGCGACCGGATAGCGCACCGGCTTGCCGGCGTCGCGGCCGTAGCCGCAAAACAGCTCCGGCAGCCGCGCGCCTTCGAAATGGGCGGCAGAGGCGAGCAGCCCCTCGACGACGGTCGCGGCTTCTGCCGCGAAGCCTTGCTCGGCCAAGCCGAGCAGGCACATGGAATTGTCATGGGGCCAGACGCTGCCGTCGTGATAGCTCATCGGATTGTAGCCGGTCTGCCCGGCGGCCATCGTGCGGATGCCGTAGCCGCTGAACAAATCCGGCGCGACGAGCCGCCGTGCGACGGCTGCCGCCCGCTCCGGCGCGAACAGTCCGGATGACAGCGCATGGCCCGGGTTCGAGGTGACCGACCGCACCGGACGCCCGTCGCGGTCGAGTGCGATCGCGTAGTACGACTCGTCCTCGAGCCAGAATGCCGCCTCGAACCGCTGCCGCAGCGCCTCCGCCTCCGCCTCCAGCCGCCGGGCCCATTCGTCCCATCCGTCGCCCGGTCCCTCGCTCAGTCCGGCGAACTGCCGGGCGAGCTGCGACTTGGCGCGGTAGACGTAGCCCTGCACCTCGACGAGGGCGATCGGCGTCGCCGCGTACTCTCCCTCGCAGTGCACGATCGAATCGGCGGAGTCCTTCCAGCCTTGATTGGCGATGCCCTTGGCCGACTCGCTGTGATAGGAGACGAAGCCTCCGTAGCGGGCGGCGTTGTCGTCGACCCATTGCAGCGCCCGCTCCAGATGCGGCTTCAGCTCGCGCAGCGCCTCGGCCTCGCCGGTCCAGCGGACGTATTCGGCGGCCAGCAGCAGGAACAGCGGCGTCGCGTCGACCGTGCCGTAATACGGAGAGAACGGCACCTGATCGGTGGCGGCCAGCTCTCCGCGCCGCAGCTCGTGCATGATCTTGCCGGGCTGCTCGTCGCGCCAGGCGTCGTGGCGGTCGCCTTGCCAGCGGGCCATCATGCGCAGCGTCGCCAGCGCCGTTTCCGGACGGATCGGCAGCAGCTGCAGCGCCGTGATGAGGCTGTCGCGGCCGAACAGCACGGCGTACCACGGCAAGCCGGCGACCGGGAAGCGGCCGAGCCCCTCGTCGTTCAGCAGCACGCGCAGATCCATCAGCCCCCGCTCGTAGAGCGCGTCGAGCAGCGGACGGTCGCTGCGGACGGAGCAGCTGCCGTCCCTCCAGTCGGCGTACTCCGCCTCCAGCCGAGCCAGCGCCTCGGCCGGCCGCAGCGGCGACGGCTCGACCCCCGCCAGCGAAGGCAGCAGCCGCAGCGACAGCTCGGCGCTCGCTCCCGGAGCGAGCGACACCGGCCGGCGCAGGACGCCGTCCGCGCCGGCGACGGCCGCCGCGTCGTCCCAGACGACGCGCAGCGCCCGGGCGATGCCGTCGGAGCCGTCATAGGCGAAGCGCAGCTCGCCGGGAGCGGCCTGCGGCGGATGCGCGACGCCGAGCTTGCCGCCCATGAAGCCGCGCACGACGAACATGTCGGTGAAGTCGGCCTCGAAGCGGATCGCCAGCTCGAAGTCCAGCGGCTGCGGGCTGAAATTCGTCATCCGCACGGTCTCATACAGCACGTCTCCGTAAATGAAGCGCTCTCGCCGCAGCTCCACCGACTCGCGCCACAAGATCAGCTTGCCGTCCTCCTCCATATGCGGATTCGTCAGCACGACCGTCGCCGCGTAGTTCTGATCCGCCTCCGAGGCGAGCACGATCGGCCTGCGTCCGTTGACGAGCAGCTCCATCCGGCTCAAGAAGCGGGTATCGCTCCGGTACAGGCCGTATCCGGTCAGCTGCTCCTCGCCCGCCGTCTGCTCGGGCGTGACGTCGCCCGCCAGATTCGTCAGGAGGAACAGATCGTTTTCTTTCAGGACCCGGTAGTTCATGTTCATTCTCCTTCGTCGGCCGCATCGCTCGGGATGATGCCGCCCTTCATTTCTAGGAGCGCTCGTACCGCTCCAGCTTTATCCAAAACGTTTCGGATTTGATGGAAACGAAACCGCCTCGCACAGGCGGCATCTCCATTTGAAGCCGTTACTCCTTGCAAGGCGCCGTGCTTTTGCGGACGACCAGCTCGGAATGAAGAACGATCTTGCGGCCGACCTCCCGCTGCTCCAGCATGTCGATCAGCAGCTGCGCCGACTGGTAGCCCATCTCGTAGCGGTCCTGGCGGATCGTCGTGAGCGGCGGCGAGCAATGCGCGGCGATGGCGATGTCGTCGTAGCCGACGATCGACATCTGCTCCGGCGCCTTGCGTCCCATCCGCTCGAGCGCCCGCAGCGCCCCGAGCACCATCAGGTCGCTCGCCGAGAAGACGGCGGTGACGTCCTTACGGTTGTAGCCGATCTCGTACATTGCCTCGAAGCCGCCCTCCTCGCGGAAGCCGCCGTTGTAGACGAGCTGCGGATCGAACGGAATGCCGGCCCCTTCCAGCGCCCGCCGGTATCCCTCCAGCCGATCCCGGCTGACCGCCGCCTCGTCATGCCCGTTGATCATCGCGATGCGC
The DNA here is from genome assembly GCF_009649995.1 of Paenibacillus sp. B01. Lineage (NCBI taxonomy): Bacteria > Bacillati > Bacillota > Bacilli > Caryophanales > Paenibacillaceae > Paenibacillus > Paenibacillus sp. B01. Next base: position 3,452,178 of record NZ_CP045802.1, read on the forward strand.
CGGTGCCCCAGCCCGATCAGATGGCCGACCGCCGCAGCCGCTCCCTTCACGTTGTCGGTCGTCACGTGGCCGACCTCGCGGCTTTCCAGCGGGATGTCGATCAGCACGCACGGGAAGTCGGTATCGTGCACGACCTCCTCCAGGTACGGATCATGCAGCCGCAGCCCCGACAGGATCGCGCCGTCTACGTTGCGCTCCTTGCACAGGTCGGCGTAGGACTTGGACTTCTGCTTCTTGGAGCTGGTGCTGAACAGCAGGATGTCGTAGTCCAGCTCCGTCGCCCGGTCGTTGATGCCGCACAGCGTCTCGAATGCGAGCGAGTCCTTCGCGCCCTCGCGGTTGATCTCGGACAGGATGACGCCGATCGTGCGCGTCTTTTTCGTCACCAGGCTGCGGGCTACGGCATTGGGCCGATAGCTCAGCTTCTCCGCGATCGCCTGGATTTTCTGCCTCGTCTTTTCGTTCACGTCGTAATAGCCGTTGAGCGCCCGGGATACGGTCGTGACGGATACGCCTGCCGCCTTCGCGATGTCTTTGATCGTTGTCAAACGTACCCCCCTCATCTTTCCAAAACGTTTCGGAAACCTGTGAGCTCATTATAGGCGGAGATGTAAGCCTTTGCAACCCTTTTTTTCCCCGCCGCAAGCAGCCCCGGTCAAGGGGCTCCCTCCGTCCCTCGCTTTTTCTTGCCGTCATCCTTCATCCGCTCGGCCAGCTCCGCCGCATACCGGGTCAGGCGCCAGCTGATCTCCGAGCGCATCACCTCGCGGGTCATGCCGAAGTGCTCCTCGTAGCCCCGGCAGTAGTAGCGATGATGGACGATCGAGGACGACTGCTCCTCCGCGACGATGCGGATGTTGCGGGCCTTCAGCTCGCGGCGCAGCGCGTACTGGTCCTGCATGATCCGGTTCAGCACGAGCTGGCCGGCGGTGCCGTACAGCCGCCGCAGCATGTTGCCGGAATGCTCGAGCTCGGCGAGGCTCTTCTCGACCATGACGGCCATATGGGGAAGGAGGATGGAGTCGCGGATCATGACGCGCTCCTCCGCCGTCGTCACCTTGGCCTCCGCTCCCGCCTGGCTCCGGTCATACTGCTCCACATGCTCGGTCAGCAGCATCTTGGACTTCCAGCGCTCGTTGCCGTCCAGCTTGCTCATCGGTAATGCCCCCCAATCTGTTCGGCGCGCTCGCGCGCCACTCCCGCTTCCAGCAGCGACGACGCCCGCATGATGGCGTCCGCTCCGAACCGTTCCTTGATGCGGTCGATCGTCTGCTCCTTGCGATAAGCCCGGTCCCGGTCCTCGAACAGCGTCAGCTGCATGACGCCGTCGTCCGTCAGTCCCGAGACGGTCACGCTCAGCCGCCCGACCGGCAGGCCGCTCCAGTGGCGCGCGAACAGCTCGCGCGCCGCCGCGGCGACCTCATGCGTCAGCGACGTCGGCTGCCCCAGCGTCAGCTGGCGGCTGAAGCCGCCCGTCCGCTCGCCGTCGGTCTCCGTCGCGGACACCGCGACGACCGTTCCCATGCAGCCGTGCCTCCGCATGCGCTGGCACACCTCGAGGACGAGCTCGAGCAGCACGACCTCGATATCCGCCCGGCAGCGGTACATCCGCCAGCGCAGCGCCTTGCCGTGGCCGACGGACTTCAGCTGGTGGCGGATGCCGGAGACGACCGGGCTCGGGTCGATGCCGCGCGCCGTCTGCCAGTAGTAGCCGGCCTGGATGTCGCTCTGCCGCCCCATCTCGAGCCGCATGCGCCGCTTGAACTCCGGGAACTCCAGCCGCGCGATGTCGCCGATCGTCGTCAGCCCCATCCGGTTGAAGTGCCGGGTCATCCGCGAGGCGACCATGAACATTTGATGCACCGGCAGCGTCCACAGCGTCGCGTCCAGCGTCTCCGGCCTCAGCTCGAACACGCCCTCCGGACTCTTCTTGGCGTAATTGTCGGCGGCCATCTTGGCCAGAATCTTCGTCGGGCCGATCCCGATCCGGGACTTGATGCCCGTCGACAGCAGGATATGGTTCTGGATGTCGCGCGCCGTCCGCCTCGGCCCGCCGTAGTAGGCCGCGGAGCCCGTGACGTCGAGGAACTGCTCGTCGATGCTGTAGGGCTCGACCTGATCCGTGTACCGTTTGAAAATCTGCGTGATGAACAGCGACACCTCGATGTAGCGCTGCATCCGCGGCCGGATGACGACCAGCTCCGGACAAAGCGTCAGCGCCTCTCCGACCCGCGAGGCCGTCGTCACGCCGCGCGCTTTGGCGAGCGGGCACGCCGCCAGCACGATGCCGCTCCTCCGCGACGGATCGCCGACGGCGACCGGCTGGTCGCGATATTCGGGATGCGCCGCCTTTTCCGCCGAGGCATAGAACGACTGGCAGTCCGCCAGCAGGATCGCTCTCTCCACCGGGCATACCTCCTGCTCTCTAGGGATCGGGCCTGCGAAGAGCCGGCCGCGAGCCCTGTTGCTCGTTGATCGAATATATGTTCGCATTTCATTCTAAACGTATTATATACCGAATGTATGTTCCCTATGCAAGAGGGAAAATAAGGAAGCGCAAGCAGCCCGCAAGCCTCTGCAGAGGCTTGCGGGCTGAAAGGGCGGCGGGCGAAGAGCGGACGGCGGACGAGAGCGGGAAGCGGGCCGGGCGCTGCGAGCGAAGGCGGACACGGCGAGCGGACGGGCACGGGCCGCGGACGGCGAACGAGAGCGGGATAGCGGGCCGGGCGCGGGTGAGCGAAGGCGGACGGCGAGCGGACAGGCACGGCCGCGGACGGCGAACGGCGAGGCGCTATCGGCTCCACGAGGGAGCCGAAGGTCCCTTGATTCGACGATCACTGGCGCTTCGGCTCGACGAGGGAACCGAATGTTCCTTGATTCGACGTTATCCGGCGCTGCGGCTCCATGAGGGAGCTGAATGTTCCTTGATTCGACGTCACCCGGCGCTTCGGCTCCACGAGGGAGCCGAAGGTTCCTTGGCTCGCGCCAGCGCTTTGAATAAACGCCCTAACCCGCCGATCATGAATCCTTAGCCGCTTCAACCGCATGCTTCAACAATATAGAACTGGCGACAGGTCCTGTTCTGCCTGGAACCGGCGTTATTGCACTTGGCAGGTCCAAGCAGCCCTCGTAGTCGACATCATGCAAATTTGATGTCCGCGATCACGCCCGCCGGCTGGAAGCCGAGGCGGCGGTAGACGCGGTTGGAGTCGGGATAGGCGCAGTCGGCATAGAGCATCGGCACGAGCCCTTGGCCGGCGATGCGGCCGGCAACGCCGGCGACGAGCGCGCTCCCGTAGCCTTTGCGCCTGCGGTCCGGGGGCGTGTACACGGCGTTGATGCGCCCGTGCCGCGGCGAGGCGCCGCCGTAGCCCGCCATCGCGGACGGCTCGCCGCCGTCTTCCCACAGGTAGAGCTTGGCCGCGCGGATGAGCGTGTCGGCCGTGGCCAGCTGGCCAGCGGCGTCAGCCAGCTCGCCGTACACGTCGCGGACCATGCCGGCGAGGAATTCCGCCGCGAGCTCGCGCTCGTCCGACCCGAACAGGCGCATCCGTCCGGAGACGCCGGTCGGCGGAAGGAGGGCCGGCGCCGCGTAGGCTTCCATGACCATGCCGACCCGCGTTCCCCTCCCCGTGCGCGCCCCGTGCCGCGCCGCGAAGCTTGGCGCCGCGTCCGGCGAGCCGGATACGCCTGGCAGCAGCTCGTCCGCCAGCGCTTCATCCAGCTCGCCCAGCAGGCGCTCCCGCTCCGGCGGCTCGAGCTCCGGAGACAGCCAAAGCCAGCCGTTGCGGCCTGGAGACTGGGCGAACACGAGCCGTCCGTCGCCCGAGCGCAGCCGCCTCGATTCCGGCGCCGCGCTGATGGTGTGGATCAGATTGAAAGCCGTCTCTTCCCGCACGAACGCTTTCTGCTCCAGCGTGCCGTCTCCCGGCAGAAACGATTGCAGCATGGCCGATCCCCTCCTTTCATGTCTGGCTCCGTCGCGGGAGCCAGGCGGGCCGTCAGCCCGATTCGCCGTCTCCGGCCCGCCCGTCCTCCAGGGCGTCGCGGAGCGCGCCAAGCGCCTGCTCCCAGCGCCGCTTCATGAGCTCCCGCTCGGCGGGACCGGCCAGCCGCTCCTGATGGAAGCTCACCGCCGTCCGGCCCTCGCCGGAGGGCAGCAAGCGGATCTGCAGCGTCGCAGGCTCGTCCCATTCCGGCAGCCGCCAGCGGAGCCGCAGCTGGCGGCCGGGCTTCACGACGACGAAGCGGCTCTCGATGCCTTCCGAAGAGACAAGCTCGCTTCCCGGCTCCAGCTCCCGAGGCCGCGCGTCTCCGAGCCACAGCGCGAGGCCTGCCTCTGTCCCCGTCAGATGCCGCCAGATGCGCTCGGCGGAAGCGCCGAGCGTGCGGCGCACGCCGATCTGCCAGCCCGCATCCGCCGTGAGGCCGACCGGCCGTCCCTCGGCCTGATCTGCATTCCGATCCATCTCTTCCCCTCCTAAAATCGGACGTTTTTTCCAGCTTACCTCGTTCGCCGGCGGCTGTAAATGCTCCCCTCCGCTGGATCCCCGCTTCCAGCCGGGAAGGATCGGAAGCGCTGCCCGACGCGCGCCTCGGCCGAAGCGCTGCCCGCGCCTCGACTTCGCTTGCCGGCAGAGCCGGGGGAGCGGCCGATCAGCGCCATGCCGAGCATGACGAGCAGGCCGCCGCTCCACTGCGTCCAGCCGGCATGCTCGCCGAGCACGAGCACTGACAGCAGCAGCGCGCTGAACGGCATCATGCCGGAGCAGGCCGCCGCCGTCGACGCCGGGCAGCGCCGGATGCCGGCGTACCACAGGCCGAACGCCGCCGCCGTCACGACCGGGCCGTACCAGAGAAGCGCCAGCCACTCGGTCGCGCCGAGCGTGGCGAGCGCTCCGAGCGGCCGCTCGAAGGCCGCGAGCGGCAGGCTGAGCAGCAGCGCCATGCCGGCGACGAGCGCCGTCTGCAGCGCCGGACGGAGCGGCGCCTCCGCGCCCTCGGTCGGTTGCGCCGCCCCGGACGGCTCGCCCGCGTCCCCGCTGCTGCCCGCCTCCGCCTCTGCGGACGGCCGTCCTACGGCCCCGCTCCCGCTCGCCTCCGCCTCTGCAGACGACCGTCCCGTGTCCCCGCTGCCGCTCGCCTCCGCCTCCCCAGACGACCGTCCTGCAGCCCCGCTCCTGCTCGCCTCCGCCTCCCCAGACGACCGTCCTGCAGCCCCGCTCCTGCTCGCCTCCGTCTCTGCGGACGGCCGTCCTACGGCCCCGCTCCCGCTCGCCGCCTGCCCGCTCGCCGCCTGGCCGGCCGCCTCCGCGCCGCCCGCCGCACGTTCCCCGGCCCGGCCGGCCGCCGTCCAGCGCGACAGCACGCTGAACAGCGCCTCGCTCCCGGCGGCTCCGAGCACCCACAGATTGCCGGCCAGATGCGCCGCCGTCAGCGCGCCTCCGCCGGCCGATGCCGCTCCCTGGATGAGCATGACGCCGAGCACGGTCGCCAGCACGCCGCCCAGCCGCGCCGGACCGCTGCGCTCGCGCAGCAGCAGCCAGGCGATTCCGACGGTCAGCGCGGGCGTCGCGCCGATCATGATGCCCGCCTCCGCGGAACTCGTCCGCTCCAGGCCCAGCTGCAGGCAGACGCGGAACAGCACGATGCCGAACGCCGCCTGTCCGGCCAGCTGCAGCCATTGTCCTCGCGACAGGCGGCGCAGCGAGGCGATCGCGCTGCGTCCGAGCGCGGGCAGCAGGCAGAGCAGCGACAGCAGCAGGCTCGCCGCCGTCAGCGTGAACGGCTGCAGATGCCTGCCGAGCAGCGCCGCCGCGATGACGGAGCTGCCGGCCAGGCTGAACGAGGCGAGCAGCAGCAGCAGGCCTGTTCTCGATGATCGATCCATGCGCTTCCCCTCCTTTTTCTGCCATCTTAGTCCAGAAGCTGGTATGATGAAAGAGCCAGTCGGGCCCGGCATCAGCCGGACCAGTGACAAGAGAACGGAATGGGGGCATGAGGGCGATGTGGGGAATCCGCCTGGACCGGGACGGCGACATGCCGATGAAGCGCCAGCTGTTCGCCGCGCTGCGGGAGCGGATCTGGTCGGGAGCGCTCGCCGCCGGCGAGGAGCTGCCGTCGACGCGGCGGCTCGCGGAGGCGCTCGGCGTCTCGCGCAATACGGTGAACGAGGCGTTCGAGATGCTGCTCGCGGAAGGCTACGCAGTCAGCCGTCAGGGGGCGCCGACGCGGATCGCCGACGGCGTGCGGCTGGACCCTCGGTCCGCGTCAGCGCCGCGTCCGCCCGCCCCTCCGCCCGCGCGGCTGCTGGCGGACTTCCGCACGGGGCAGCCGGATCTGCGGACGTTCCCACGCTACTTGTGGCAGCAGCTCGCCGCCAAGGCGATGCGCGACATGCCGGAGCCGTGGCTCGGCTATACGGGCCCGCAAGGGCTGCCGCGGCTGCGCGAGGAGATCGCCGCCTGGCTGCTGCGCAGCAAGGGGCTGCAGGCCGATCCTTCCGACCTGTTCATCACGGCGGGAGCGACGCACGCGCTGCATCTGGCCGCCGACCTGCTGTACGAGCCGGGGCTCGATCTCATCACCGAGGATCCGTGCCATGCGGAGATGATCCGCGTCTTTCTGGAAAAGGGCTACGCCGCCAAGCGCATCCCCGTGGACGAGCACGGCATGGTCACGTCGCGGCTCGGAGGGCGCCCGGGCAGCCCGATCTACGTGACGCCGTCCCACCAGTTCCCGCTCGGCGGCATCCTGCCTGCCGCGCGTCGGGCGGAGCTGCTGCGCTTCGCGCGCGAGAGCGGCAGCTACATCCTCGAGGACGACTACGACAGCGAGTTCCGCTACTACGGCGATCCGGCGACGCCGCTGGCCGCGATGGACGCGGAGCGGGTCGTCTACATCGGCACGTTCAGCAAGGCGCTCTTCCCCGCCCTGCGCATCGGCTACGCGATCGTGCCGCGCGCGCTCCAGAGCCGCTGGACGTACGCCCGCCTGCATGTCGACGTTCAGAACCCGGCGTTCGACCAGGCGGTGCTGGCCGAGTTCCTCGCCGCCCGCAAGCTCGACCGCCACGTCGCCCGCATGCGCCGCCTGTACCGCGAGCGCCGGCAGGCGCTGCTGGACGCGCTGTCCGAGCAGTTCGGGGACCGCTGGCGATGCTGGGGCGACGCGGCGGGGCTGCATCTCGCCGTCGAATTCCCCGGACGCCGCTTCGGCGAGACGTTCCGCGAGCTCGCGCTGCTGCGCGGCATCCGCATCGTCCCGCTGGAGCAGCATTGCCTCCAGAAAGGCCGGCACGAGAGCAAGCTGCTGTTCGGCTACGGCCATCTCGAGCCGGAGGAGATCACCGCGGGCATGCGGGCGCTAAAGGCGCTGCTGGACGAAGCCGGAAGCTGATCCGCGCCGCCATGCCCTGCGCCGCGGGATCGGCCGCGCTCCTCGCCGCTCCCATGCGCCCCAAGGCGGAATCCGCGATTCAGCCGCCGGCCGCTCCCGAAGGAGCGGCCGGCGGCCGATAACAAGAAAAAGGGGTCGCCCCCGGGTCCGTCGAAACGGCTCCCGGAGGAGGCCCCTTGCGGCTTTCACAAACCGATCCTGCAGGCCGGATCAGCCCTTGGACGCGCCGGACATCATGCCCTGCACGAGGAAGCGCTGCAGGAAGAAGAACAGCAGCGTGATCGGCACGGCGATCAGCACCGCGCCGGCGGCGAACAGCGTGAAGTTGCTGTTCTGGAAGGAGTTGACGAGATCCCACATGCCAACGGCGAGCGTCCAGTTCTCTTTCGTGCGCAGCACGAGCCGGGCGAAGATGAAATCCACCCACGCGCCGGTGAAGGTCGTCAGCGCGACGTAGGTGAGCATCGGCTTGGACAGCGGCAGCATGATCTTCAGGAACACCTGCAGATGCGTCGCCCCGTCGATGCGGGCCGCCTCGTCGAGGCTGCGCGGAATCGTGTCATAGAAGCCCTTGACGACGAAGCCGCCGAGCACCGAGCCCGCCGAGTAGACGAGGATGAGCGCCGCGTGCGTGTCGAGCAGGTTGAGCTGCAGCAGGAAGATGAAGATCGCGATCATGCTCATGAAGCCCGGGAACATGCCGAGCACGAGCATCGTCGTGAGGATGTTCTGCCGGCCGCGGAAGCGGAAGCGGGACAGCGCGTACATGCTCAGCGTGATCAGGATCGTCGAGAAGACCATTGTCAGCGTCGCGATCTTGAGCGTATTCAGGTACCAGCGGCCGTACTGGAAGCTCGGGTTGTTGAACAGCTCCTTGTAGTGCGCGATCGTGAACGTTTCCGGAATCAAGGTCTCGCTGTACAGCGACGTGCCGGGACGGAACGAGGAGAGCAGGATCCAGAGCGCCGGATAGATCGCAATGACCGCGATCGCGATCAGCAGCAAGTATTTAAGCACGAGAAAGATCGTCGAGCGCGTTTTCATTGGATCATGTCCTCCTCTTTGAACGACCGCGTGCGTCTGTAGTTCCAGATGGAGAACGACGCCACGATCAGGAATATGATGATGCCGATGGCCGAGGCCATGTTGAACTGGCTGTTGTTGAGCGTCAGCTTATACAGCCAGGTGACGAGCAGGTCGGTGCTGCCGGCGTACTGGTAGCTGCCGTTGACCGGATCGCCGTTCGTGAGCAGGAAGATGACGTTGAAGTTGTTGATGTTGCCCGCGAACTGCGTGATGAGGATCGGCGCGGTCGAGAACAGGATGAACGGCATCGTGATGATGCGGAATTTCTGGAAGCCGGTCGCTCCGTCCACGTCCGCCGCCTCGTACATGTCCTTCGGAATCGCCGTCAGGATGCCGAGGATGAGCACCATCGTCACCGGGATGCCGATCCACATGTTGACGAGGATGACCGTCGCCTTGGCCCAGAGCGGATCGGTCAGCCACGGCAGCTTGCCGAGGCCGAAGTAGCCGAGATACTGGTTGATCGGACCGAACTGGCCGTTGAACAGGTTGCGCATGGCGAGCAGCGAGATGAGCTGCGGGATCGCATACGGCAGGATGAAGATCGTGCGCCACAGCTTCTTGAAGCGCACGCCCTTGGACTCGATGAGCAGCGCGACGAGGATGCCGCCGAAATACGTCGTGACCGTCGCGACGACGGCCCAGACGATCGTCCAGGTGAAGACGCCGACGAACGTGCCGCTCCAGGTCTTGAGCGTGAGCAGGTTGGCGAACGTGCCGAAGCCGACCCAGTCGACGAGCGACTTCGGCGGGATATGGTTCGGCGAGGCGTAGTTGGTGAACGCCAGCATGATCATGAACACGATCGGCATGATCGTCAGGAACAGCACCCCGGCCGCCGGCAGCGCCAGCATGAGATGCGGGAACTTCTTATCCGTCACATAAGCGAACGTCTGCTTGAACGAGGCCGGCTTCGCTCCCGCTTCGCGGGCAGCTCCCGTCCGGTAGGCGTCGCGGATATTCATGATATAGATGATGAGGAAAATCGCGAACAGGAACAGCGTGATCAGTCCGCTGATCAGCAGATAGATCGAGTGGTCCCCTTCGACGCGGACCGTGACCCTGCCGACCTTTTCGAATCCTTGCGTCTTCTCTCCGAGCGTGTACACGCCCCAGATCGCCTTGCCGAGGCTCGGCAAGAACGTGAAAATAGCCAGCGCTTCAACGGCTGCTAGCAGCAGGCCCTTGAGGTATTGGCGGTTGTACAGCTGTCCGAGGCCCATGAAGAGCGTGGACAGCACAGCTGCGAGGCTACGATGGCGCATCCTGCCGGCTCCCTCCCTTGTCTATCTAGGCTCCATGTGAATGAACAGGGCCCGCCGGCAGCTTGCGCTGGCCGGCGGGCTTGCTCAGTCGATTGTTCCGTTCCGCCAGCTTACTTCGGAGCGGCTCCGTTGTTGGCGTCTTTGATTTGCTGCACGGCGTTGTCGAGCGCCGTCTTGGCGTCCTTGCCCTCGTTCCATACGTCGGACAGAGCGGCGCCGACCGGGCTCCATACGTTGCCCATTTCCGGGATGGAAGGCATCGGAGTCGATTGGTTGAACTGCTCGAGGAAGCCTTTGACGATCTCGTTGCTCTGCACGGAAGGATCGTTCGCCGCTTCCTTGTTGGCCGGCAGCGCGCCCGTCATCTCGAAGTTCTTGAGCTGGGCTTCCTTCGTCGACGTGAAGTGCGCGAACAGGCGAGCCGCGTTCGGGTACTTGGAGAAGGAGTTGACGTACCAAGCCTTGACGCCGGAGAAGGAAGATGCCGGCTGGCCGTTGATCGACGGCAGCGGAGCGACGCCGAAGTCGAGGCCGGCATTGCGGTACTCGGCCGTCGTCCAAGGACCGTTGATGTCCATCGCCAGCGTGCCGTTCATGAACAGGCCCTTCTTGATGTCGTAGGTGATGTCGCCGGAGTTCAGCGGCAGCAGCTTGTTTTTCAGAGAGCCGTAGTACGTCATGCCTTGGATCGCGCCTTCGTTGTTCAGGCCGATGTCTTCCTTGTTCTGGCCGTTGTCGCCGTAGATGTAGCCGCCGGTGGACAGGAACGGATAGTTGAAGTACAGGTTGCCGACTTCCCACATGATGGCGAATTTGTTCGCTTTCGGATCATTGTAGGTTTTGGCGAAGGCTTCGACTTCCTCGAACGTCTTCGGAGGCGTCGGCACGAGCTTCTTGTTGTAGAACAGCGCGTACGTCTCGACCGAGCGCGGGTAGCCGTACAGCGTGCCGTCATACGTGACGGCGTTCAGCGCGATTTCGGAGCTGGCCGCTTTGGTCTCTTCCTCGTAGTAGTCGTTCGGCAGCACGAGGCCGGCGGATACCGCCTTGCCGAGGTTGTCATGCGGGAACAGCACGACGTCGGCGCCGAGGCCGGCCGGACCGTCGTTGATCAGCTTGTTGACCTGGTCGCCCGCGCCCAGCTCCTCGAACTTCACTTGAACGCCGTACTTCTCGGTGAACTCCTTGGCGATCGCCTCGACGAACGGACGCTCCTCCTTGCTCTCCCAGACGAGCAGGGAAGCGCCTTCCTCCGGCTGGAGCTCCTCGGCTGCCGCGCCTCCGGCGTCCGCGTTCGCGGCCGGGCTCGGAGCGGTGCTGGCCGCAGGCTCTGCCGAGTTTCCTCCGTTGCCGCCGTTGTTGCCGCATGCCGATACGAGCGCCATCGCCGCGACCATCGTCCATACATAAGCCTTTTTCATGTTCGTACTGACCCCTTTCGTATGTTCCAGCTTAACGATCAGGGAAAGAAAGACCGAAATCCGCCAAAACGCGCAAACGTTTGCCAAATTTGCGAAACTTGTCGAACGGATCTTTCTTTCCCCTGACTTGCGTTTTGCCCGCTTTCATGAAAGCGGTTCATTCATTAACCTCATCCATCATACATCAGCAAAACCGGTTTGTTAAATCGTTTGCACAGCTTGTTTTCTGCCTATAATCGCTCGTTTACGTTGTTTTTCCCTTAATACCTCTGTTTTACGCAGGATATCTCTTTTTTTGATTCAATTGTCCCTCCTGCACGCGGGACAAGCCTACTGCCACGTATAGACGACGGTATCGGCCGAGCCGGATGTCGGCGCGGTGAACGTGCGGTTCGATCCGCCTTCCCAGACGACATTGCCGCTCGCGTCCTTTTTGACGAACTTGAACTGGAACGTCGCGCCCTTCGGCACGCTGACCGGCAGGAACCAGACCGGATAGTTCGGGTTCATCATCGCTTCGGTAGACTTGGCCGCATCCCAGCTGCCGAGCTCCGCGATGCTGCCGACAAGATGGATGTTCTGTCCCGGCGTGGTCGTCGCGTTCACCTTGAAGATGACCTGCACCTGATCGTCAGTCAGCACCTCATAGGCGAACGTGTTGCTGACGCTGCTGCCCTTGGTCACGGTAATCGTCTGCGGGCCTGCGGCGACGCTTGGCACGACCGCTTCGATGAACGTATCGCTGCTGCTGACGACGGTCGCCGTCGTCGCGCCGAACTTCACGACCGGCGAGCCGCCGAGTCCGGTGCCATAGATGTAGACCGTATTGCCCGGACGGCCGGAGGTCGAGACGACGTCGCCGATGCGCGGCACGGTCGTGCCGAGGGAAGGATTGTACGACCAGACGTTCACTTGGCCGCCGGCGAGCGTGAAGCTGGCGATCTTGTTCTGGCCGGAGACGTTCGTCACGCTGGCCGAAGCGCCGGACAGCAGTCCGCCAAGCGTGTCGGCATAGGTGCCGGCAGGCAGCGTCGTGTTGATCGCCGGCACGACGAAGCTCGAGTTCGGCTGGCGGTTCACGGCGACGACGACCTGCTTGTCGTAGAACTGGCGCTGGTAGACGAGCACGTCGTTCGTGCTGTACAGCACCGACGTCGTGCCGTAGGCGACCGCCTCGTTGGACTGGCGCAGCGCCGACAGGCTCTTGATGACCTTGTACGCCGTCGAGTTCTGGTTGAACGACGCGGCCTTCTCCATGAACACGCGGCCCGCGATGTCGCTGCTGTCCGCCGACGACAGGTACTGCTCCGTGCCGTAGTAGATGTTCGGCGTGCCGCGGCTCGTCATGAGCGTCGCCAGCGCGGCATGGTACGGCTTGTCGTTCGGCTGGATGTAGCGGAAGCGCGTGACGTCGTGGTTGTCGAGGAACGTCACCGCCTGGTTCTCGTAGGTGTAGTCCGCGCTCGTCGTCAGCAGCATGTTGCCGAAGCTGCTCATCGTCTCGGAGAAATTGCCGAACGCGTTGGTCGACGCGCGGAAATACTCGAAGTCGAGGTTGTTCACGCCGGTACGGTCCGGGAACGTCCGGTACTCGTCATACTTCGGATCGGGACGCGAGATGAAAAATTCGCCGAAATGCGTCATCGGACCGCCGGAGGCGGAGTCGATCGCGTCTTTCAGCCCTTTCGTGAAGGCCGGGTTCATATGCAGCGTCGCGTCATGCCGGAAGCCGTCGACGCCCTTGGACTTCCAGAACGTCGCCGCTTTTTCCAGATGGGCGATGACCGCGCTGTTCTCCTGCGAGAAGTCGGCGAGCGAGCCGAGATCCTTGTGGCGGAAGCCGTAGCGGGAGCTGTCGGCGCCGCGGTCGCCGAGCCCGTGGAACCAGCCGTTCACGTCGTTGTGCGGATCGGCGAGCAGGTTGTCCGTCTTGCCGTCGCCGTTGGCGTCGAGCAGGTCGCCGGCGGCATTGAACTGATAGGCGCCCGCTGCGTTTTTGTCCGGCTCGTACAGCTTGCCGTCCTCGGCGCTGTAGCCGCTTGTCGGGTTCTGCCAGCGGCTTGTATGGTTCGTGACGAAGTCGATGACGAGCTTGATGCCCTGGGCGTGCAGCGCGTCGCGCAGCCCCTCGAAGTCCTTCATCAGGCCGAAATGCTTGTTCGTCGCGAAGTAGTTGCGCACATGGTAGCCGTGGAAGCTCGTCCAGCGGTTGATGGCGCCGCCCGCCTGGTAGTCGTTGATGGCGGTATCGCGGTTGGAGTAAGGCGCGGAGATCCAGACGGCCGTGACGCCCATATTTTTCAAATAGGGGATCTTGTCGATGATGCCCTTCCAATCGCCGCCCTGATACAGCTTGAGATCGTTGCCGTCGCCGCGCCCGTCGCCGTTCGCGTCGTCGAACAGCGTCGGGTCGAAGCCCGCCGGCTTGTTGTTGCTCGTATCGCCGTCTACGAAGCGGTCCGTAATGATCTGATAGACCGTGTCCTTCGGCGTGACCGGGCTGAGCGCCCCGGAAGCCGTAAGCGCTTCCGCTTTAGGCGGGTGGATCGCTCCGGACGGCAGCACCAGGCCGCCTGCCAGCACCGCGATCGTCAATTTTTTCCATACCTTCACTCGTCAACACTCCCCGCTAGAATGGATGGTCGAACAAGAGCTCCTTCCGAGCTCCGGGTTCCCGAACGGTTCCCCCCACCTCCTTTCATCGTTCGGGTCCGGTTCGAATCCATCCGTCCTAGGCCGGCCGGGAGCGCGGGCCTGGACGCTGCCCCTCCGGGACTAGCGGGAAGGCGGCGCCGTGCTTTGGCGCGGCACGAGCTCGACGCCGAGCGTCACGCGCCGCTCCGCGAGCGGCTCCCGCTCCAGCTGGGCCGTCAGCAGGCGGACCGCGGTCCGCCCTTTCTCGACGATGTCCTGACGCACCGTCGTCAGCGCGGGGATGCAGTAGCGCGCCCGCTCGTCATCGTCGAAGCCGACGACCGAGATGTCGCGGGGCACGACGATTCCGAGATCATGCAGCCCCTTGACGAGGCCGATCGCCGCCATGTCGGACAGGGCGAATACGGCGGTGATGCCGCCCGTCTTGGCCCCGATGCGCGAGGCGGCGCGGTAGCCGCCGAGCGAGGAGGTCGGCTCCTCGTAGACGAGCTCCGGCCGATAAGGCACTCCCGCCTCCTCGAGCGCCCGCCGGTACCCCTGCCAGCGGCAGTAGTTGACGCCGCCTTCGAGCAGCACGCCGGTCAGCAGCGCGATCCGCTCGTGGCCGAGCGACAGCAGATGCTTCGTGCCGATGTAGCCGCCCAGCTCGTCGTCGAGCGCGACCTGGTAGAAGGACGGATCGTCGACGAGGCTGTCCATGAAGACGCACGGCACCCCGAGGCGCAGCATGCTTTCCACAAGCTCCGTGCGGGCGAACGCGCCGACGAAGATCAGGCCGTCCAGATGCTGCTCGCGCACGAACGAGAACGTCTCGTCCGGGCCGATGCCGACGAGGATGACATGCAGCTTGACGCCGCGCGCGCTCTCCTCGATGCCCCGGACGAGATGCCAGTAGAACGGGTTGTCCTGCAAGCGGCCCTTCTCCAGCAGCGGGACGACGACGGCGATCAGCGACGATTTCTTGTCCTTGAGGTTGCGCGCCGACGCGCTCGGCGCGAAGTCGAGCTCGCCGATCGCCTGCTCCACCTTGCGCTGGGTTTCCGGGGAGACGCGCCCCGTGCCGTTGATGACGTTGGATACGGTCGCGATGGACACTTGGGCCAGCTTGGCGACATCCTTGATCGTAACGCGACTGGCGCTCATGCTTGAAGCTCCTTGCTCTTTGGATTAAACGTTTCATCGCATGAAGCAATGACTCCTTCACCGACATTAAACCAGACATGGTGCAGCTTTGACTTGGCCATGATTAAACGTTTCACACCCTGATCATAATCGGCGTCCCGAATTTTGTCAACGAGAAAATGAAAGCGTATTCTATCGAAGGATCGCCGCCGCTTCGCCCGGCCGAGGCGCTTCGGCCCCCTCGCGAAAAGGGCGCTTGCCGGTTAGCTCGGCAAGCGCCCTTCCATCAGGACTCGCTTGTGCGGATCCGCACGCTGCGCACGACGAAGCCGTCGCCCGCGGCGTTCGGCCGCGAAGGAAGCGCGCGGATATAGCGGCCCTGCACCATGACGCCGCGCTGGGACAGCTTGAGGCCCGGACTGCGGCCGTCAACCCGGCAGCGGCGGAACGGCAGCGGCGTGATGCGCGCGAAGGTCGCGATGTCGCCGCCGATCTGCGGCGCCTCGACAATCCATTCGGCCGAGCGCTGCGGGCCGCGATACGTCTGGACGGTGCGGAACGTCCAGCCGCGCGTGACGTTGCGCAGCGCGATCGACCAGCGGCCGCGGCTCACGCGGGCGATGCGGGCGGCCATGACGTCGCCGGGGCGGACCGGATGCGGGATGCGCGTCTCCGAGGCGGGCAGGATTTCCCACCAGGCGTAATACTCTGCACGGCCGTCGACATAGTCGTGGGCGGTGCCGGTCTGGATCAGATCGCTGTTGCTGTAGCCGTCGATGCCGATCCAGGCCGACGAATAAGTGGATTGGGACGTCGGGCGCGCGACCGGGACGGTCCAGCGGGCGGAAATGCTGGAGAAGGCGCCTCGCGATCCTTCGATCGCGTAGCCGCTCCAGTTGCCGGAGCTCCAGTTGGAGCGCCCGGCTTTCTTTTGATCGCGCAGCCTGCGGCAAGGCGGATGCAGGCTGGCGCTGCGTGTACGGACAGGCATCGTTTCACATCCTTAGCGGAAGGATGCTCTATTCGATGCGCCGGACGCCGCGTCCGCCTGTACGGACGCCCTTGGCGGGCTCGGCTTTTTTGCGCCGCTACGCTCCGTCCGCGGGCCGGCCGATCCGGCCGAGGAACAGCCAGGCGCCCGAGACCCCGTCCTCGATCGCGAGGAAAAACGGCCGGTCCGCCCGGATCGCTCGGGGGCGCCGCGCCGCCTTCCGCCATCAGCGTCGCCGCGGCCGCTTCCGTCCCCTTCTCGTTCACCTCCAGCACGACCTGCTGCAGGACGAGGCTGAGCTGGAGGTCCGGGCTGCCCTCCAGCATGCCGCCGAAGTCGGCGCCCGGCGCGAACGCCTGCCGCATGCCGAGCTGCCGCAGCGGCTCGTTCAGCACGCTGCGGACCGCGGCCTTGAAGCGCGGCAGCGCGACGCTGCCGGCCTTGGCCTGCAGCTCGTCCTGCCACTCCTCGTAGCGCTCCAAGTCCGGCAGCAGGTCATCCACGCCGAGCCCGCGAGCCGGCAGGACGAGCAGCAGCCGGTATCCGCCCTTCAGCCCGTACGGCAGGCGCACCGCCTCGAAGCGCTCCGTCCGCAGGTGCGGATAGCTGCCGCCCCGCTGCATCATCGCGACATCGAGCCGCTCGCCGCCGTCCATCGCGAACGCGGCCTGCTCCGTCCGCGCCGGATCGAACTCGTCCTGCCAGCCGCCCTTGAAATAAACCGTGTTCAGCAGCACGGCGAGCGTCTCCGGATCAAGCGGCTCGTTCGAATCGACGATTTGCGGGATCATGCCCTCGGTATGCCGGTCGACCCAGCGGTTCATGCGCTCCGCCGCTTCCGCGCCGCCGCCAGCGAAGTCCGCCGTCTCGAGCTCGGCTCCGTAATCCGCTTGCAGCGTCTTGCGGTAGGACGGCAGCGGCTCCCGCCGGACGTCATGGACGCCATCGACATCGCTTTTGGCCGCTGGCTGAGACCAGCCGCGCCGGGCGGGCCGCAGGGCCGTCAGCCCGGCTTCGGTCCGAAGCCCGAGCCGGAGGCCGCCAGCACGGCGAGCTCCACCTTGCCGAGCGCGATGCGGTAGTCCGCCGTCAGCTCGAACCGATCCGGCACCGGCAGCGCCCGGAAATACGGCAGCACGTCCTCCGGCCCTTTGAACCAGTCGCCCGGCTCCGGGTCGTCCACCGGCCGGTCCGCCCAGGCGGCCGACAGCGGCGGGCTGTACAGCGGCTCCGCTCCCGGCAGCAGCCTGCCGCCGCGCAGCCGCTCGCGGTAGGCGGCGCCGGGAGCCCCGTGCCGTACCGGCGCGTACAGCTCCGGCGCGTAATCCGATCTCGATCCGGTATGGCGCGTCGCCTTGACGAAGGCGAGGGCGCCTTTCGCGACGCCCGGAACCGCGAACAGCATCGCATACAGCCGCTTGCCGAACTCGATGCGCTCGGCCAGGTCGGAGAAGTCCTCGAGGATGAGTCCCGCGACGAGCGGATCGCCGCCCTCGTCCTTGCCGTACGGGAACAGGACCTGGTTGAGCTGCAGCACCGACTGCATGCCGAAGAAGAACGTGTTCAGCACCTTTCGCCGATAATACGGATTTTGCACGACCCGCTCCTCGATGAAATGCTGCTCGTTGACGATCAGGCCGACCGTCAGCGGCACCGCGTCGCCGGTGCGCAGGAACTGCTGCCAGACGGGACGCATGAACGCGGACACGCCGAGCTGCGGCAGCAGATGCAGCAGATTGCGCCTCGTGCGGCGGCATTCCTCATAGAGCAGCAGCTGCGGATAGGCGTCGTGGAAAATGAGCGCGTTCGCCCGCTCCAGCATGCCGAACGTGCAGCGGCGCTTGTGCAGGTCGAGCAGCCGGGGCAGCCACTCGCCCTGCAGATCGGACATGTTCCAGCCGCCGTTGCGCGAGACGAGATGCGCGAGCAGCGCCCAGTGCACCTCCGGCCGACGCAAATAAAACGCGCGGTATGCCTCCGTGCGCGTCACGTTGTTGCGATTGAGCCGCGCCGTCTCCGCGCGCAGCCGCTGCACGAGCGCGGCATCGCCGGCCGGGCCGGCCGGCAGCGCCGGCGGCGCGCCGAGGGCGGCCGCCGCCTCCGCGCTCCAGGCAGGGCTTGCCTTCGGCAGCCCCGCCCATGCGGCGGCCTTGCCGCCCGCAGGCGCGCTCGGCGCCGGAGCGGCCGCGGCTGGCGCGGCCGCCGCGGCCTTGGCCTTGGCGGCGGCGCGCTCGAGCTTGCGCCACGCGGCGCGCAGCTCCGCGACGGCCGGCGCCGCCAGCGCGAGCGGCGGCGAGCCTGCCGCCAGCGTCGCGGCCGCCTTGCGGCTGCGCCGCTTGCCGGCGGCATACGCATAGGCTGCCGCCGGCAGCGCCGCCGGCAGCAGCAGCAGCTCCAGCAGCCGGCGGCGCTGCGGCGGGGCAGCCTTTGCCGATGCGGAAGGCCGCTCCTGCCTGCCGCTTCCTTGCCCGTTTTCCGAACCCGATCCAGCCTCCATGACTCTCTTCCTCCCGCTCTGACGATCTGTTAGAAGTATAGTCGGGAAGAAGGCCGCTTAACCCCCGGACGGGCATGCGCTATACTAGGAGCAACGAGAGTGAGCGAAAGGAGCGGGAGACGATGTGCGGACGCTACACGCTGACCGTCACGCTCGAGGAGCTGATGCTGCGCTTCCTGATCGGCGAGGCGGGGCTGGGGGACTACGAGCCGAAGTACAATATCGCGCCGGCCCAGATGGTGCTGGCGATCATTCATGACGGGGAAAAAAATCGGCTCGGCGAGCTCAAGTGGGGGCTCGTGCCGCCGTGGGCCGACGATCCGAAGATCGGCAGCCGCATGCTGAACGCCCGCTCCGAGACGGCCGCCGCCAAGCCCGCCTTCCGCGAGGCGCTGCGGCGCAAGCGCTGCCTCATTCCGGCGGACGGCTTTTACGAATGGCAGCAGCAGGACGGGGCCAAGCAGCCGCTGCGCGTCACGCTGAAAAGCGGCGCGCCGTTCGCCATGGCCGGCCTGTACGAGACATGGATCTCGCCGGCCGGCGAGAAGCTGTCCACCTGCACCGTGCTGACGACGGAGCCGAACGAGCTGATGCGCCCGATCCATGACCGGATGCCGGTCATCCTGCGTCCCGAGGACGAGGCGCTCTGGCTCGACCGCGGCCTGCGCGATCCGCAGCGGCTGCAGCCGCTGCTCCGCCCTTATCCGCCGGAGGAGATGCGCGCGTACCCGGTCCGCCGCGAGGTCGGCAGCGTGCGCAGCCAAGGCCCGGCCTGCATCGAGCCGCTGCCCGACTGAGCTCGGCTGCATGGAGTGACAGCCCGAATCTGCGAATCCAAGGCACATTTATGCCCTGGTTGTCCGTTGCAAGCCCAATTTCGGGCGAATCCAAGGCACATTTGTGCCTTGGTTGTCCGTTCCAAGCCCGATTCGGGCGAATCCAAGGCACATTTATGCCCTGGTTCCCAGTTCCAAGCCCGATTCGGCGAATCCAAGGCACATTTATGCCCTGGTTGTCCGTTCCAGGCCCGATTCGGCGAATCCAAGGCACATTTGTGCCCTGGTTGTCCGTTCCAAGCCCGATTCGGGCGAATCCAAGGCACATTTGTGCCCTGGTTGTCCGTTCCAAGCCCGATTCGGCGGTTCCAAGGCAGGAGCAGCCGCGAATCGCAAAGCGGATGGCAAAGCAAAAGTTCCTTTCCCCTCGGACAAGCGGGGAAAGGAGCTTTTGCTTTTTGCGAGAAGGCGCTTCTTCGTCGTTCGCGCGCCTCCGGCTCGCGAGCGCCTTCAGCCGTCGACCTGCCGAGAGATCCCGCTCAGCTCCCGTCCTAGGCGCCGGCCGGATCGAGCTGCGGCCGCGGACCGCCCGCCGTGCGGGTGCGGCTCTGCTTGCCCTCCACGCTGACCGGCACGTCGCCCGCCAGCGTCACGCGGCGCACGATGCGGCGCTGCTCGCCGTAGTCGTTGACCGCCACATGCTGCGTCGCGCGATTGTCCCAGATGACGACGTCGCCTTCCTCCCAGCGCCAGCGCACCGTATGGTTCAGCCGCACGACATGCTCCTGGAACAGCTCGAGCAGCTGCCGAGACGCCGAGGTGGATACGTTCAGGATGCGCTTGGCGAAGCTGCCGAGCACGAGCGCCTTTTCGCCCGTATCGGGCAGCACGCGGACGAGCGGATGCTCCGTCTCGTAGACGGTGGACGCGAACACCTGGCGGTAATCGCGCTCCTGCTCCAGCGGCACGCCCTTGCGCTGAGCCGCCACCGCATAGTCGAAGTCGTTGCTGTGCACCGCCCACAGCCGCTCGGCCAGCTCCTTCAGCTCCTGCGGAAGGCTCTCGTAGGCCGCGGCCGTATTCGCCCATACGGTGTCGCCGCCGGCCTCCGGAACGACGACCGCGCGCAGGATCGACGCCGACGGATACGCATCGAGGAACGTGATGTCCGTATGCCACTGGTCCGCCCGGCCGCCATGCTGCGAGTCGACGTCAAGGATGTAGCCCGTCCCTTCCTTGGAAGGGACCGTCGGATGGGCGAACGGCTGCCCGAGCCGGGCGGCGAACGCCTCCTGCGCGGCGTCGTCCAGATGGCCCTGGCCGCGGAAGAACAGCACCTTATGCCGCGCGAGCGCCTCGCGCAGCCGGACGATATCCTCCTCGCCGAGCCGATCCGACAGCACCACTCCGCTCACTTCCGCTCCCGTCGCCGGCGTGACCGGCCGGATTTCCCAGGCTCCACTCTGCTCTGCCTGCTGCTGCTCGCTCATCCTTTTCATCCTCCTGTTGCCCTTCTGCCTGGAAAAAAGCCAAAAAGGCCCACGACAGCTCCTGTACGCTGTCATGGACCTCCGGTTTGACCGGCGGGCCTATTCCCAAGTTTCCCGGGCTATTTATTTGGTCTTTCTGCATTCATCCTACCGCTCGATGCAGCAGCTGTCAATCTATATTTTTATATTCCTACCCGAATAGTGTGAATAGGTGGATTCCAGCCGCTTTTTCATTGCGATGCCCGCCAGCGGCTCCAGCTCCGGACCCAGCTTGCGCAGGATCCGGTACGGCTCCCAGCCCAGTCCGCTGTAAAGCAGCAGCGCCTTGGCATTCGGGCTATGGCAGACGAGATGCAGCTCGTCCGCGCCTAGCCTTTCCCCGGCGTCCCGGCACAGCTTCAGCAGCAGCGCCTCGGCGGCGCCTCGCCCCCGCAGCTCGGGATTCACGATGACGTTGCCGATCCACCATTGCCCCTCGTCCTCATACACGTTGGCGTAGGCGGCCGGCGTCCCAGAGGCGTCCAGCATCAGCGTCGGCAGCCGGCGCTCCGCGGCGCGCGCCTGCAGCCGCTCCGCCCGCAGCGGCCAGCCGCCGCTCGGGAACATGTAGTACGCTTCCGATCGGCTGCGCGGCCAGCCTGCGATCTTCTCGAAGTCGGCCGCCTCCGGCTCGCGGCTGCCGTAGCGGCGCAGCTCGCAGCGCCAGCGCTCGCGGCCGGGATGGAGCTCGCCGAGCGGACGCGCCGTGCAGCCGATGCGCCGATAAAAGCCGACGGCGTCGTCGTCCGTCTCGGCGACGAGCCGGCCTGCCGCGGAGCGCTCGAGCGCATGCCGGACGAGCCTGCGGCCGATGCCGCAGCGCTCCGCCTCGGGCAGCACCGCCAGATGCCGCAGCTCGACGCCGCCGTCCGCCTCCCTCCGCCACCCGGCCAGTCCGACGAGCCTTCCTTGCTCGATCCGTCCGGCCAGCTCCAGCTCCGGCTCGCTTTCGTAGCGGGCTGCGATCTCCGCGGCCCGGCCGGGATCGAACAGCGAGCGGGCGAGCAGCGCGTTCCGCTCCTCCCGAGGCCCGGTCCGCAGATCGATCCATCCGCCCTTCCCCTCCGGCGCCGTCAGATCGCCTGCACCGCCTTCAGCCAAGCCTCGGCGATCAGCGCCGCGCCCGCCGCGGACGGGTGAACGCCGTCCGGAGCCCAATAGGCCGGACCGGTCCGAGCCGCCGCTTGCGCGAACAGGCCGTCCAGCGGCACATAGAGCGTCTTGTACTCGCCGGCCAGCTCGCGGACGGCCTGGATTTTCGGATCGAGATCTTCCCGCCACGCCTTCTGCCCTTCGTTCACGGGCAGCACGAACGGCTCGACGAGCACGAGCCGCGGCGAAGAAGCCTCGAGCGCCCGCTCGATCAGCCGGCGATAGCCGTCCTTGTACGCCTGCGCGGTCGTCGGCGAGCCGCTGTCGTACCGGCGCCAGGTGTCGTTGATGCCGATGTAGATCGACAGCCAGTCCGGACGCAGCTCCAGGCAGTCCCGCTCCCAGCGCTCCTGCAGGTCAGCGACACGATCGCCTCCGATGCCCCGATTGAGGAAGCGCACCCCCTTCTCCGCATGCAGGCTGCCGAACCGGCCCGCCGCCAGAAGCGCGTAGCCCGCACCGAGGCTTGCCGCGTCGCCGCGGTCGCGTCCCGCGTCGGTAATGCTGTCTCCCTGGAACAATACGAGCGAATGCTCTTGAATAAGCGTCGTCATCTGTGCAAAGCACCTCCAAGAGCCAGTATAAACCGGGGCCGCTGGAAAAGGATACCGTGAAAATCGGACGTTTCGCCGAAACGCCCGATGCGCTCTCCTGGCTCATGCCCGCTCCGGAGACGGAATCTCGTTCCGCTTCGAAACGGCAGGCTTTCGGCCCGCTCATCCTCCCAGTCCGAACAAGCGGACGAGGCCGTAGCCGAGCGTGGCCAGCAGCAGCGAGCCGATCAGGCCGGCGGCGAACACGCGCCCGCCCAGCCGGCGGAACGTGGCGAAGTCGACGCCGAGCCCGAGGCCCGCCATCCCCATCGCGATCAGCAGGTAGGCGGCCGTCGTCATGCCTTGCGCGGCCGCCTGCGGCACGATGCCGAGCGTATGGACGCCGCTCATCGCCAGGAAGCCGAGGATGAACCACGGCGCCGCCACGCGCGTCCGTCCTGCGCCGCCGCCAGCCGAAGCGTCCTGCGCGGCGGCGCGCCGCGACTCGCGGCGCTGCGCCCACAGCCCGATCAGCAGCGCCGCCGGCACGAGCATCGCGACCCGCGTCAGCTTCACGAGCACGGCCATGTCCAGCGCCTCCTGGCCGAACGGCTCCGCCGCCGCCAGCGCATGGGCGACCTCGTGCAGCGTCGATCCAGCCCAGGCGCCGTAAGCGGCCGGGGCGAGCTGCAGCAGCGGCTGCAGCAGCGTGTACGCGATCGTGAAGATCGTGCCGAGGATGGCGACCGTCGCGGCCGCGACAGCGGTCTCCTCGCCCCTCGCCTTCAGCTGCGGCGAGATCGCCGCGACAGCGGCGGCGCCGCAGATCGCCGTGCCGCAGGCGGTCAGCAGAGCGAGCCTGCGGTCCGCTCCGAGCCTGCCCGCCAGCCAGCAGACGAACGGGATCGTCAGCGCGACATGGATCGCATCGATCGCCAGCACGCCGGGACCTGCCGCGACGATGTCTCCGAGATCGAGGCGCATGCCGAGCAGCACGATGCCGAGGCGCAGCAGCTGCTTGGAGGAAAAGGCGATGCCGGCGGCCGCGCTCAGCGGCACGCCTCCCAGCCATTCGCGGTAGGCCATGCCGAGCAGGATGGCCAGCACGAGCGGCCCCAGCACGCCGAAGCCCGGCAGCTCGCCGAGCATCCTGCCGGCGGCGGCCAGCAGCGCGGTCAGGAACAGCCCCGGCAGCAGTCCAGGCCGCCGCCAGGCAGCGCCTTGCCTCCGCGTCGGGCGAAATGCCTTCGTCTCCAACCGCATCCGCATCCATCCGTCCGCCTTCGCCTCGGCCTGCATCCGCGCCCTGCCGTCCGCCTTCGCCTCGGCTGGCATCCGCGCCGCCGCGCTCCGTGCGCCTGCGCTCCTCTCGAGCCCGACTGCTATTTTCCCGACATTGCCCGCCATGCGCCTCGCCTCCAGCCCGCTCTTGCTTGCTGCTGTCCACGATACCGCAGAGGAGCTGGAATTCCCAATCCGAATGTCCGATCCGATCGATCAGCAAATCTTATAAGCGGCGCAGGAACGCGGTCACCTCCTCGATGAAGGCGGATTCCATCTCCACATTCGGCAGATGGGCGGAGGGCAGGACAAGCAGCTCTGCGCCCGGTATCGTCTTGGCCAGCAACTCTCCGTGCTCGGGCAGCGTCACCGGATCCTGCTCGCCGGCGATGACCAGCGTCGGCCGGTCGATGAGCGAGGCCGTCCGGCGCAGGTCCATGTCGCGGATGGCAGCCCAGCTTCCCGCGATTCCCTGCGGACGGGTAGCGAGCACCATCTCGCGGAACGACTTGACGATCGGATTGTCCGGCGTCAGCATGGACGAGGGGAACCAGTTCTTCATGAACGACTCCGCGGTCTCAGGCATGCTGCCCGGCTTCAGCACGGACGCGATCAGGCCTTCCCACAGCTCGGGCGAACCGAGATGAGCGGCGGTATTGCTCAGGATGAGCCGATCGATCCGCTCCGGCGCGTGGATCGCCACCCATTGCGCGACGATGCCGCCGAGCGACAGCCCCAGAAAATGGACCCGATCGATCCGAAGCGCGTCGAGCAGCTCGACGGCATCCCTTCCCAATCGGTCGAGCGAGTAAGGGCCAGCAGGCGTATCCGAGCCTCCATGCCCCCGATAATCATAGCGCAGCAGCCGGAAATGCTCCTTTAGCCGGGCAGCCTGCCCTTCCCACATGTCCATCGAAGTCGCGATCGAGTTCGCCAGCAGCAGCACCGGCTTGTCCACCGATCCGTCGAGCCGGTACGCGATCCGCACGCCGTCTCCCGTCGTGAACTCGAGCGCGCCTTGCTTCGTTTCAAGTGTCGCCATCGTCCTTCACTCCCTCTTTCGTTGATAGTGACAGTTTACGGAACCGGCACTACAATCGAAATAAGAAATCAACGGAGTTCGAGGGCTGAATCTTTATTTCTATCGTACGTTCAGGCCCTTGCCCGTTAAAAACGAGGTGGCTCAGCATGGATTCGATCGATTTCAAGATTTTGGCCATTCTGCACGACAATGCCAGGATCACAGTCTCGGAGATAGGCCGGATGATCGCGATGTCGCAGCCTGCCGTGACCGAAAGACTGCGCAAGCTGGAGGAGCGCGAAGTGATCACGGGGTACGGAGCCAAACTGTCGCCGTCCAAGCTAGGCAAGCATGCGGCCGCGTTCGTCCTGTTCAAGACCGCTTCGTGCAAGGACTTCGAAGCTTTTGCCGATACGGCCCCCGAGATCGTCGACCTCTACCGGACGAGCGGGGAGTACAACTATTTGATGAAGGTCATGACCGAAACGGGCGAGTCGCTGGAAGCGTTTCTGGAAACTTGCCACGCCTTCGGCTTCTCCTCGACTCTGGTCGTCCTTTCGACCCGATTCGAAGACCGAAGCCTCGTCGCCGGCCGCGAAGCGCCCAACTAATCGAGAGAAATAAAAGCGGCTCCGCCCGAAGGCGGAGCCGCTTGGCGTTCGAGGCGCCTCCGCCCGTTCAGCGGAACATGCCCCACAGCTTGATGAGATGGAACGTATTGTTCGGATCGATCTTCTGGCCGAGCACGAACTGCACGAGCTGCTCCTCCTGCGTGTCCGTCAGCTTCTCGTGCAGGATGCTCGCCGCGCTCTTGACGAGCTTGCGCACTTTGGCGCGGTCGGCGAGATCGTACTTGGTCAGCCCGTTCACGAGCAGCTTGATCCGCTCCTTGACGGCCGGGTTTTTCAGCTTCAGCTTGACGCGTTCGACGAATTCGGGCCGGATTCCGTATTTGACGTAGCTCATGCAGCAGGGCACCTCCATCGATTTGGTCGGGCTTCCGCCCCTAACCACCGATGTTACTATATGCCCTCGTCTGCCCGGAGTTGCCTCCTCCGCATTCGTCCCTGCCGATTCAATCGAGCTGGCTGCCCTGGAAAATCGGATCCTTGGCGAGGATCGCGCGCAGCGGCGCATATTCCTCCTCCGTCCAGAATCCGTCCTCGGCGGCCAGCTCCGCCGCGTCCTCGCGGGCCGCCTCCAGCACGGCGAAGTCCGCCGCCATGTCGGCCAGCTTGAAGTCCGGCATGCCGCTTTGCTTCGTGCCGAAAAAATCTCCCGGTCCGCGCAGCTCCAGATCGCGGCGGGCCACCTCGAAGCCGTCGTCGGTCTCCTGCATGACCGCCATCCGCTCCTTGCCGGTCTCCGTCTTGGGATCCGCGACGAGCACGCAGTACGACGCATGGGCGCCGCGTCCGACGCGGCCGCGCAGCTGATGCAGCTGCGACAGCCCGAAGCGCTCCGCGTCCATGATGATCATGAGCGTCGCGTTCGGCACGTCGACGCCGACCTCGACGACCGTCGTGGCGACGAGCACCTGCACGTCCGCCGCGGCGAACGCCGCCATGACCTCGTCCTTTTCCGATGCCGTCATGCGCCCGTGCAGCAGCCCGATCCGCAGATCGGGAAACGCCTGCTGCAGCTGCACGAACTGGTCGATCGCGTTCTGCACGTCGAGCTTCTCCGATTCCTCGATGAGCGGGCAGATGACGTACGCCTGCCGGCCGCCGTCGATCTCGCGCCGGATGAAGCCGTACACGCGGTCCATCATGCCGTGCTTGACCCAGTACGTCTGGATCGGGATGCGCCCCTTCGGCCGCTCCTTGATCGTCGAGACGTCCATGTCGCCGAACGCCGTGATCGCCAGCGTCCGCGGAATCGGCGTCGCCGTCATCGTCAGCACGTCGGGGCTCGGCCCTTTGCGCCGCAGCACGCTGCGCTGGTTGACGCCGAAGCGATGCTGCTCGTCGGTGACGACGAGGCCGAGCGAGCGGAATTCCACATCGTCCTGGATGAGCGCATGCGTGCCGATGAGCACGTCGATCAGCCCCATCTGCAGGCCGGCGAGCAGGTCCCGGCGCTTCTTGTCGCTGACGCTGCCTGTCAGCAGCGCCGTCTGCAGCCCCGTCCCTTCGTACAGGCGCGTCAAGGAGCGCATGTGCTGCTCGGCTAAAATCTCGGTCGGCACCATGAGCGCGCCTTGATGGCCCGCCTTGACGGCGGCGAGCAGCGCGATCGCGGCGACGACGGTCTTGCCGGCGCCGACGTCGCCCTGCAGCAGCCGGTTCATCGCCGACGGCTGGCGCATGTCGGCGAGAATCTCGTTGACGACCTTCTTCTGCGCGTCCGTCAGCTCGAACGGCAGCGAGGCCGCGAACTGCCGGATGACCTCCGGATCGACGCGATGCACGATGCCGTCCGCCTTGCGCCGGTTCAGCATGCGGTACGCCTGCAGCTTGAGCTGGAACAGGAACAGCTCCTCGTAGACGAGCCGCCGCCGCGCGCCCTGGCCGTCCTTCGGATCCTCCGGATGATGGATATGATAGACCGCCTCGCTTCTCGGCATGAGGCGGTACTTGCGCAGCAGCCGTTCCGGCAGGTTCTCCTCCAGCAGCGGCCCGTACTGCTCCAGCGCCTGGCGGACCGTCTTGCGCATCCAGGCCTGCGTGATCGTGCCTCCGACGGAATAGACCGGCTGCAGCGTGCCGGTCTTGGCCGGCCCCTTGTCCGGGAACTCCGAGTCGGTGACGGTGATCTGCATGCGCCGCGCGTCCCATTTGCCGGTGAGCGTGATTTCCCGCCCGAGCTGCAGCTGGTCCTTGATGAACATGCGGTTGAACCAGACCGCGGTGACGAGCTGCCCGTCCGCCTCCGTCTTGACCGTGATGCGCGTCTTGCCCTTGCCGAAGCGGGCGACCATCGGCAGGCCGCGCAGGATGCCCTGGATCGTGATCTTCTCTCCGTCCTTGACCTCGGCGAGCGAGCGCAGCCGATAGTCCTCGTAGCGGAACGGGAAGTAGTTCATCAGATCAAGCGCGGTATAGATGCCAAAGGCGTGAAGCTCCTGCTCCTTCGGAGCGCTCACGCCTTTGATCTGCCTTACCGGAACGGATTCCGGCAAGGCCGCAGGAATATTCATTTGCGGTGCATGAAGACGGCGACGGTGCCGGGACCGACATGGGCGCCGACGACCGGACCGAGCGTCGTGATGGAAGTGGTCTGCACGTTGAAGCTGGACGTGACCGCTTCCTGCAGGTCCAGAGCGGAGCCTCTCTGATGCGTCCAGGCGAAGTGCACGGCGACCGGCTCCTCCGGCGGGAACTTCTCGCGAAGCATGTCGACGATGCGCTGGATCGCCTTTTTGGAGCCGCGCACCTTGTCCACCGGCACGATGACGCCCGAGGAGTCGATCGTCAGGATCGGCTTGATATTGAGGATGGAGCCGATGAGGGCGGAAGCCTTGCCGATCCGACCGCCTTTCTGGAGGTATTCCAGCGTGTCGACGAGGAAGTACAGCTCCGTCTCGCTGCGCATGCGCTCGATCTCGGCCTGGATCTCGTCCTTGGAGCTGCCCTGGCGGGCCATCTCGGCCGCGCGGATGACGAGCATGCCGATGCCGCAGGAAGCCGTGCGGGAGTCGAACACGGCGATGTCCGCCTCGCGCTCGAGCATCGTGCTCGCGAGCAGCGCCGACTGGTACGTGCCGCTGAACTGCGAGGACAGATGGATCGAGAGGATCGGCGCGTCCGGCGTCTCGTCCAGCAGCCGCTCGTATACGGCCATGAAGTCGGCCGGCGACGGCTGGGAGGTCGTCGGCAGGCCGCTGAATCCGACCAGCTTGTCGTAGAACGCCTCCGACTTCAGCGTAACGGAGTCCAGAAAGGCTTCCGTGCCGAACAGAACCTGCAGCGGCACCATCTCGATGCCGAGCTCCCTTCGAATCTCCTCCGGGATATCCGACGTGCTGTCGGTTACGATGCGAACCTGAGTCATAGGGGCTACCTCCACGGCCTCGCGTCCCGCTGGCGGAACGCAAGGAATGATATGCCGCACCGGCGGCGCGGGCTTGGATTATTCGAGGGCGAAGAGGTACGGGTAGAGCGGCTGGCCGCCCTCATGCACCTCGAGCTCGACATCCGGATACGTCTCGGCGACCCAGTCCGCCAGCTCGTCCGTGCCGGACGCCTCGGAGCCCTCTCCGGTGAGGATCGTCAGCAGGTCGCCGCCGTTCTCGAGCAGCTGGCGGATGAGCCCGCGGCACGCTTCCTGGAGGCTCGGCTCGGAGATGACGATCCGTTTTTCGACGATGCCGATGTAGTCGCCTTCCTGCACCTCGACGCCGTCGATTTCCGTATTGCGCACCGCTTGGGTGACGCTGCCGGAGCGGACGGCGTCGGCCGCGCCGGACATGAGGGCCGTATTGCGCTCGGGCGTCTCGCTGTCCTTGAAGGCAAGCACCGCCGCGAGCCCTTGGGGCACCGTGCGGGTCGGGATGACGGAGACGGAGCGCTCGGACAGCTCGGCCGCCTGCTCCGCCGCCAGGATGATGTTGCTGTTGTTGGGCAGCAGGAAGATATGCTCCGCCGGCAGCGAGTCGATCGCCTTGAGGAAGTCCTCCGTGCTCGGATTCATCGTCTGGCCGCCCGAGAGGACGATGTCGACGTTGTTGTCGCTGAAAATGCCGGAGATGCCGTCGCCGATCGCGACCGCGACGATGCCGTACGGCGCCCATTCATGGGCCGCCTCGGCGATGCCCTGCGGCGAGGCGCCCGTCAGCACTTCGGCTACGGCCAGCGCCTCGTCCGGCGCGAGATCGGCGCCGAGAGCGCCAAAGTCGATCTCCTCGCCGACGATCTCCCGGTGCTGCTCGCGCATGTTGAGGATATGCAGCTCGGTCAGCTCGCCGTACTGGTACGCCAGGTTGAGCACGTCGCCGGGACGGCGGGAATGCACGTGCACCTTGACGATCTCGTCGTCGGCGATCACGATGATGGAGTCCCCGTCCACGGCGAGCGCCCGCCGGAACGCGTCCTCGTCGAACGCCGGAGCTCCCGGAGGCGCGAGCCGGCGCTTGATGAAGAACTCCATGTCGTAGAAGAACTCGATCTCGCTCGTCGACAGCTGGGCCTGGGCATTGCCACCCGCGGAAGGGATGGACGGCCTGGCCGGCTCGGCGGCGCGCGGAGCGTCCGCCAGGTAGCGGAACGACTCCGCCGGAGCCGCCTCGCTCGCCGTGTCGCCCGTCTCCGCCGGGCTGCCGGCGAGGTACTCGAGAAAGCCTTCGTAAATGAGCACGAGGCCCTGGCCTCCGGAGTCGACGACGCCGACCTGCTTGAGCACCGGCAGCAGCTCCGGCGTGCGCTGCAGCGATTCGTTCGCCGCCGCGTACACCTCCTGCAGCAGCGACTCCATGTCAGGCGCCCGGCGGGCGGCCTGCTGGGCATGCCGCGCCGTCTCGCGCGCGACGGTGAGGATTGTGCCCTCCACCGGCTTGACGACGGCCTTGTAGGCCATGTCGACGCCTTGCTGGAGCGCCGCCGCGAATTGGCTCGGGTCGGCCTCGTCGAGTCCGGACAGCGCCTTGGCCGTGCCGCGGAACAGCTGGGACAGAATGACGCCGGAGTTGCCGCGAGCGCCCATCAGCAGTCCCTTGGACAGCGCCTCCGCCGTACGGCCGACCGAGTCCGAGCGCTTGCTCTGCAGCTCGCGCACCCCCGAGGCCATCGTTAAGTTCATGTTCGTTCCCGTATCGCCGTCCGGAACGGGAAATACATTCAGAGCGTTGACGCGCTCCGCGCCGCGCTGCAGCTTCTCCGCACCGAGCAAAGCCATACCGGCGAAGTCCGAACCATTAATAAAGCGCTTTCCCAAGCAAAATTTCCCCTTCCTGACTAACGGATGACCCGCACGCCCTGGACAAAAATATGGACATGGTCGACCTTCAGGCCGATCACTTCATTCAGTACGTATTTGACCTTGGTCTGGATGTTGTGGGCAACCTCGGAAATCCGGGTGCCGTAGCCGACGATGATGTGCAGGTCGATATGCGTCTCCTCGTTCTCGCGCCGCACCTCGACGCCTCTCGAGAGGTTGTCCCGCTTCAGCAATTCGGCGATTCCGTCCTTGAGCTGCTTGCGGGATGCCATGCCGACAAGGCCGTAGCATTCCAGCGCCGCCGAGCCCGCGATGACGGCGATTACATCGTCTGTTACGTTGATTTTACCTAATTCGTTGGCAAGCTGCATAGGCATGGCCGGTCACACGCTCCTTCTCTGCGGGCCGTTCGGCTGATGCCGACTGCGCCCAAAGCCCCTGATTGGCCGGGACTGACCTTCATTGTACTATAAACGGAGCCGTTTATGAAGTCTGAAACGCCGTTCTCTTCCGTTTTCGCGTATTTGCGCCGTTTTCCCGCCCGCGTCTCCTGCCAAACGATGGTTGATGAGACGGACGTTCTATGATAAGATAACCAAGTATGTTTGCCTACGGAATCCTTCGGTTTCGTACTTGCAACCTGCAAGCTGCAAAGGAGGTGTACTGCATGTCTCGCAAATGCTTCGTTACGGGTAAGGCACCCGGCACAGGAAACCATGTTTCCCACGCGAATAACCGCAACCGCCGCACTTGGGGCGTCAACGTTCAGAAGGTCCGCATTCTGGTCGACGGCAAGCCAAAACGCGTTTGGGTCAGCACCCGCGCACTGAAATCCGGCAAAGTCACTCGTGTATAACCGCAAAAACAGCGTTCCGCCGTTCACCAGACGGCAGGAACGCTGTTTTTTTTCGCCCTGCCGCGGCTTGCCCCTGCCGCGGCACGCGAAAAAGAGCGTGCGCCGTGCCGGCGCGGCGCTCTCTGACGCTCGGGATCGAAAGTCGGGCGGCCGGCAGCCGCAGTCGCCATCGCTCAGCTTTTCTGGAAGGTGTTCAGGATCGCCTTGACGAATCCGCCCAAAAACTTCGGCAGCTTGATCGTATAGAACTTCATGCTTCATCCCTCCTCGAGATCGCTGATCGTTGACGGGCAGCACTGCCGGGCCTGCATGTTCATCCCCGTTTCAGGCCGCACGGGCCCATTCCCTCGAAAGCAAAAAAGGCTACAAGAACCTAGGTTCATGTAACCATCCTATGCGGACCTGCGATGTCCTATTCCGGGGACCGAGCCCAAGTTGCCGGCAAGGAGAGGCCCTCTCCCCCGGACGGCGCGGACTCCCCTTGCCCGCCCAGCCGCCGCTATGGAGCGGTCGGCATGCCTTCGCGGATGAACATCACCATCGTGATGAACAGCACGAACAGGAAGAAGAAGGCAAGCGCGGCAACGATGAAGCCGATGCGGCGCCCGAGCGATTCGTGGCTGCGGAAGAAGCGTACGCCGAGCCAGAGCGCGATCAGCGAGAAGACGAAGCGGATGACGCTCGGGATAAGCACGAACATCGCCAGCAGCGCGCCGCCGACCAGTCCGTAGCCGGCGACGACGGCGATGGTTTTCAGTCTCTCTCCCATCCGGCTTACCTCAGCGCGGCGATCGCCGCGGCGGGGGACTCGTGGCCGAAGACGTAGCTGCCGGCCACGAGCACGTCCGCGCCTGCCTCGCGCACGAGAGCGGAGGTCGACGGATTGATGCCGCCGTCCACCTGGACGGAGACGCCGCTGAGCCCGCGCTCACGCAGGCGGGAACGCAGGTCGCGCAGCTTCTGCAGCGAATACGGAATGAAGGACTGGCCGCCGAAGCCCGGGTTGACCGTCATGACGAGCACGAGGTCGACATCTTCCAGCACCGGCTCCAGCAGGCTGATCGGCGTCGCCGGATTGAGCGCGACTCCGGCCGGCAGTCCGAGATCCTTGATCTGATGCAGCGCGCGGTGCAGATGCGTGCATGCTTCGAGGTGGACGGTGATGCGGTCCGCGCCTGCCGCCGCATAGTCGGCGATGCTGCGCTCCGGCTGCTCGATCATCAGATGCACGTCGAAGGGAAGCTTCGTCGCTCCCCGCACGGCGGAGATGACCGGCGGGCCGAACGTCAGGTTCGGCACGAACCGTCCGTCCATGACGTCGACGTGGATCCAGTCTGCGCCGGCCCGCTCGATCGCGGCGATCTCGTCGCCGAGTCTGGAAAAATCAGCGGATAGAATCGAGGGTGCGATGATGGTCATGGTCAGTACCTCCGCTTTTTCTCTTTCATTTCGCCCAGGAACTGGACATAGCTGTCATGCCGGCTCTGCGCCGCCTCGCCCGCTGCCAGCGCGGCCAGCACGGCGCAGCCCGGCTCGTGCGTATGCGTGCAGCCCCGGAACTTGCAGCCTGCGGACAGCGCGCGGAACTCGCGGAAGCCGTAGCCGAGGTCCTCGATGCCGAGCTCCTGGAAATCGAGCTGGCTGAAGCCCGGCGTGTCCGCTACATGGCCCGTGCCGACGCGCACCAGCTCGACATGGCGGGTCGTATGCCGCCCGCGGCCGAGCCGGACGCTGATCTCGCTCGTCTCCAGCCCGAGCCCGGGCAGCAGCGCGTTGAGCAGCGAGGACTTGCCGACGCCGGACTGTCCGGCGAACAGCGCGAGCCGGCCTTCGAGCGTCCCCCGCAGCTCTTCCAGGCCGGAGCCTTGGCGCGAGCTGGTCCCGATGACCCGGTAGCCGATGCGCCCGTAGATCCGGTTCACCGTCTCCGCCGCCTCGAGCGCCTCCTCGCGGCCCTCCTCCGACAAGTCCTGCTTGCTGAGGCAGAGCACCGCCTCCAGCCCCGCATGCTCGATATGGACGAGGAACTTGTCCAGCAGCGTCAGGCTAAGCGAAGGCTCCGTCACCGAAAAGACCAGCACGGCCAGGTCGGCGTTCGCGACCGGCGGCCGCACGAGCTCCGTCGACCGCGGATGGATCGCCTCTACCGTGCCCTCGCCCGTCCCGCTGACGCTGAAGTCGACGCGGTCGCCGACGAGCGGCGACTCGCCGCGCTTCTTGAAGATGCCTCGGGCGCGGCATTGGATCGGCTGCTCCGAGCAGCCGTCCTCCGCCACGTAGTAATAGCCGCTCAGGGCTTTGACGATGAGTCCTTGGCCCTCGCGGGCCGCGCCGTCCTTAGTCATCGTCGCCGTCCTCCCCTTGTCCATCCCCCAAAGCGGTCTCCGGTCCCTCGTTCTGCCCGTCGGGACCGGCGGCCGCGTTCGGGTCGGCCGTCGGACTGCTCTCCGGCGACACGGAAGGCGAAGGGCTCGGCTCGGTGCCCGGCACGGTCGTCGGACCGCTGTCGGCGCCGCTCTTCACCTCGTCGTAGGTGCGGGAGAACGTATCGGCGAGCTGTCCGTCGCGATAGACGCTGACGAACGCTTCCGTATTCGGCGCGAGCACGACCTTCACCGGGAAGCTGCGCGTATCCTTGATCGCCCGCTTGTGGGCTTCGACGTC
This sequence comes from Paenibacillus sp. B01, assembly GCF_009649995.1. Classification (NCBI taxonomy): domain Bacteria; kingdom Bacillati; phylum Bacillota; class Bacilli; order Caryophanales; family Paenibacillaceae; genus Paenibacillus; species Paenibacillus sp. B01. Next base: position 3,486,299 of record NZ_CP045802.1, read on the forward strand.
CTTGCCGGTCGCGTCGGTGTAGACGATGCGGATCTCGCTCGCCCTGCCGGCCCGAGCCGGCGAGATGAGCAGGTCGAACGTATACTCCAGCGCGTCCCGCGGCAGGCCCGAGCTGATCGTGATGGACACCTGCTCGCCTTTGCGGGCCGGGCTGCCGGCATCGTAAGGGAACTGCGAGAGCACTTCGCCCTCCGGCTTGTAGCTGCCTTCCTTGACGATGTTGTCCTCCCGCAGCTGCAGGCCGGCTTCCTGGATCAGCTTGCGGGCCTCCTCGACCGTCTTGCCGACGAGATCCGGCATCTTCACCGTCTCCGGACCTTTGCTGACGGTCAGCGTCACCGTATCGGCCAGCGGATCGAGCTGGCTGCTCGCGCCAGGCTCCTGGCTCAGCACGACGCCCGGCTCTGCCGAATCGTCGGAAACTTCGTTCAGGCGGATCGAGCCTTCCGGGAAGCCGAGCGCCCGGAGCGCGGCGACGACGTCGGCGGCCTTCTGCCCCTTGTAGTCGCCGAGCGCCTTGAGCTCGGGTCCGTCGCTGATCGACAGCCTTACCCGCGAGCCGGTCTTGACGCGCATGTTGGATTTGGACTGAGCGAACACCTGATCCTTCGGCACGTCCGGCTTGAACGCCCGGATGGAAGGGTCCTCCAGCAGCAGCCCCTTCGCCTCGAGCGCGGCCTTGGCATCCGCCTCGGTCATGCCGACCACGTACGGCACGTCGACCTCCGCCACGTCGAGCGATCCGGAGACAAGCCGGAACACGCCGTAGACAGCGGCCAGCACGGCCAGCGTGGAAAGCACGATGACGAGCGGCTTCACCCAGCCGCGCCGGCGATCCGTCTCCTCGTCCTCCTCTTCTTCGCGCACGGCTTCCTGACGCGCGGTCGCATGGCCGTCCTCCGGCTGCGGAGGCGGCGGCTCGGCGCCCGGACGGACCGGCTCCTTGAGCTCGCGGCCCGGACGGATGGCCGGCATGACGCGCGTCTCGTCGAAATCGCCGCCCCCGAACTGCAGCTTCGGCTCATTGCGGCGGGAAGGCGACAGCGCCGTCTCCAGATCCTCCAGCATCTCGCCCGCCGAGCGGTAGCGCTCGGACGGATTTTTGCGCAGCGCCTTGATGATGATGTTCTCGACGCTCTGCGGCACGAGCGGATTGACCGCGCGAGGGTCCTCCAGCGGCTCCTGCAGATGCTTGAGCGCGACGCTGATCGGGCTCTCTCCGAGGAAAGGCAGCTTGCCGGTCACCATCTGGTAGAGCACGATGCCGAGGGAGTAGATGTCGGACTTCTCGCCGGCGCTGACGCCCTTGGCGTGCTCCGGCGAGAAGTAGTGGACCGAGCCGATGACGGAGCCCGTCTGGGTGATCGTCGACGAGGTGACGGCGCGCGCGATGCCGAAGTCGGTCACCTTCACGCGCCCGTTCTTGCCGATCAGGATGTTGTGCGGCTTGATGTCCCGGTGGATGATATGGTTCTGGTGGGCATGGTCGAGCGCGTCCGCGATCTGCGCCGCGATGCGCACCGCCTCGTCCGCCTGGAGCGGCGCGCGCTCCTGGATGACCTCGTTGAGGTTCTGGCCGTCGACGCACTCCATGACGATGTAGTGGATGTCTTCTTCCTGGCCGACGTCGTAGATGCTGACGACATTGGGGTGGGACAGCGCCGCTGCCGACTGGGCTTCCCGGCGGAAGCGGCGGATGAATTCCTCGTCGTGCACGTACTGCTGCCGCAGCACCTTGACCGCGACGTTGCGGCTCAGCAGCAGGTCATGGGCCTTGTAGACGAGCGCCATGCCCCCGCCTCCGATGCGGGTCAGAATCTCATAGCGGCCCCCTAGTTCTCTTCCGATCATGATGAAGTCCTCACTCCTCCCCGTCCGTTGCGGCTCCGGATTGCATCAGGACTACCGTGATATTGTCGTCTCCGCCGGCGGCGAGCGCCAGCGAGATGAGGCGGTCCGCCTTGGCCTCGAGGCTCTCGCCGGCGTCTCCCGCGACCTGGAGCAGCTCGCTGTCGTCGAGCATGCCGCTCAGGCCGTCGCTGCACAGCAGCAGGATGTCGCCCGGCTGCCAGTCGAGCATGCGCACGTCCAGCTCGACCTCCTCGTCGGTGCCGAGCGCCCGCGTCAGGACGTTGCGGCGCGGATGATGGGCGGCCTCCTCGAAGCTGATCTGGCCGGAGCGCACGAGCTCGTTGACGAGCGTATGGTCCTCGGTCAGCTGGGCGATGCCCTGCTCCGAGATCCGGTACGCGCGGCTGTCGCCGATATGGCCGAGGATGAGCCGGGTCTCCTCGACGAACAGGGCCGCGACGACCGTCGTGCCCATGTTGTGGTACTGCTCGTTGCGGGAAGCCATGTCGTACACGACCTCGTTGGCGCGCCGGATCGCCTCCTGCAGCATGCGGCCCGCCTCGTCTGCGGACACGCCTGCCGGGAGCGGCTCCATCGCCTCGCGGAACGCGTCCACGGCGAGCTGGCTGGCGACGTCGCCGGCCTGATGGCCGCCCATGCCGTCGGCTACGATCGCGAGCGTCAGCCCTCCGGCCGTCACGCCCGCCCAGGAACGATCCTCGTTGGCCATCCGGATGCGGCCGATATCACTGCGGTTCACTGTCAACATCCCGTCACCTCGTTACGTTAGTTCCATATGTTTCGCGCGGAGCTGCCCGCAGGCCGCGGCGATGTCATGGCCCTGCTCGCGACGGATCGTCGCGTTGATGCCGTTTTTCTCAAGAATGCGCTGGAACTCGAAAATATCCTCCCGAGGCGTGCGGACGTACTTGCGCTCCGGCACGTGGTTGACCGGGATGAGGTTGACGTGGCAAAGCATGCCCTGCAGCACCTCGGCCAGCTCCTGCGCATGCTCGGGACGATCGTTCGTGCCGCCGATGAGCGCGTACTCGAACGTGATCCGGCGCCCGGTCTTGGCGATGTAGTTGCGGCAGGCGTCGATGACCTCCTGGAACGGGTAGCGGCGGTTGACCGGCATCAGCTTGGAGCGCAGCTCGTCGTTCGGGGCATGGATCGAGATCGCGAGGTTGATCTGCGTGTTCTCCTCGGTGAACTTGTACATGCTCGGCACGATGCCGCTCGTGGAGACGGTGATGTGGCGCTGGCCGATGTTCAGTCCCTTGGGATGGATCATCATGCGCAGGAACGCCATCGTCGCCTCGTAGTTCTCGAACGGCTCGCCGGAGCCCATGATGACGATGCTCGAGACGCGCTGCCCTTCCGGATCGAGCATCTGCTGCGCCTTGACGACCTGCGCGACGATCTCGCCCGAGGTCAGGTTGCGCTTGAGGCCGCCCAGCGTCGACGCGCAGAACGTGCAGCCGATCCGGCAGCCGACCTGCGTCGTGACGCAGACGCTGTTGCCGTAGTTGTGGCGCATGATGACCGTCTCGATCGCATGGCTGTCATGCAGGCCGAACAGGAACTTGACCGTGCCGTCCTTGGACTCGAAGCGGGTGATCTCGTTCAGCGTGATGAACTGGAACGAGGCCGCCAGCTTGTCCCGCAGCGGCTTGGGCAGGTTCGTCATCTCGTCGAACGAGGAGACGCGCTTGACGTAGAGCCAGTCGAACAGCTGTCCGGCTCGGAACGCAGGCTCTTCCTGCTCCTTCATCCAGTCCTGCAGCTGCTCCAGGGAATAGTCATATATAAAGGGTGTTTCCACGATATAAGGCTGATCGAATGCTTTCATCTCAATGCTTCATCTCATTTCATCGTTCTTGGAGCGCCGTCCGGCACTGCCTCCGCAGGACGCTCGTCGCTCTAGTTTACCACAAACGTCCATTCCAAGACCACAGCCATGCCTAGCCCGGCCTCGCTGCCGCTGGCCGCCCGCGCGAGGACGGGCGGAAGGAGCCGGCTCGAGGCGGCCCGGCGCAACAAGAAAGGACGGAGCCGCCGCTCCGTCCATCCTTGCTCCCGCCTTAGCTTCCTTCCCCGAACAGCAGCTCCTTGGCGTACCCCTGGCCTTCGAGCAGGTCGAACTGGATCATGCGGTAGTCGTCCAGCAGGCGCTGCTGCTCCTCCGTCAGCGCCGCCTTGTCGAGCGCCGCGCCTCCGGCGCCCAGCGTCACCTTCTTGCCGAGGCCGGGCAGCTGCTGCCGCACCGCCTCGAGCAGCTTGTAGAAAGCCGGCTGCGGAAGTCCCGCATAACGCAGCGCGAGCGGTCCGGCGAACGACGGACTGATCGTCCCGAGCGGCTCGCGTCCGAGCTCGTAGTTCGCCAGCAGCAGCAGCGGCGTCTCATGGCGCAGGCGCTCGTCAGTCCAGCCGGCATCCTCGTAAATTTTCGCCGGAAGCCCCGGCAGATGGTCGCCCCAGAGCACGACGAGCGTCGGCCGATCCAGCTTCTGGATCGCTTCGTTCAGGTAGCGGAGCGCGCCGTCCGTCTGCTTGATGCCCTCGACGTACGTCTCCAGCTGGTCCTTCAGCGCCGGATCGACGCCTTCGGCCTCGATCGAGTTGCCGCCGTGGATCTCCTTGTTCGTATACGGGTAATGGTTCTGCATCGTGACCAGATGCAGGAACAGCGGCTTGCCGTCCGCCTTCTCCAGCTCCTGCGCCGCTTCCTTCATCGCCGCCATATCGGACAAATAGCTGCGCGAGCCGAGCCACTCGCGGTTTTTCATGTCGTCCTGCCCGATGAACCGCTCGAAGCCCAGCATCGGATAGACCTGGTTGCGGCTGTAGAACGTCTTGTCGTACGGGTGGAGAGCGAGCGCGTCGTAGCCCCGGCTCTTGAGGATGCTCACGACCGAGGGCAGATCCGTCTGCTTCGTCAGATTTTGCTGGAACGGCACCGCGCCGTCATGAAGCAGCGACATCGACAGCCCCGTCAGCGCCTCGAACTCGACGTTCGCCGTGCTGCCGCCGAATTCGGGGGAAAGGACGTAGCCGGACGGCCGGGACTGCTGCGCGCCATGCCAAAACGGCAGCGGATCCTCGGCGAGCTTGTATTCCGTCAGCCGCGTCGCGTCGAACAGCGCCTCGTTCATGACGAACACGATGTTCGGAGGCTCGGACGGCGATGCCGCCGGCGGAGCCTCGGGCAGCGAGCCGTAGCGCTCCGCGATGGCCTCCACCGCCTCCCTCCCGTAGCCTTCCGGCTCGTCGATCAGCGTCTGGTTCAGGTTGGAGGCGAAGGCCAGCACGAACCCGTTGTAGCGGTAGTTCGCCTTTTGATCCCAGAAAATGTTCTGGTAGCTGAGCTTGTCGAGCAGCGCCGGATATTTGCCCCCTGCGGTCTGCACGAACAGCGCGACCGCCGTGATCGACGCGGCGGCGAGCGCGACGCGCAGCACGAGCGGAAAACGCAGCTTCGGAAGCTTGAAGATGAGCCAGCCGAGGCCGGCCAGCACGAGCGCGGTGAGGATGAGCACGACCGGCGAGAACAGGCCGTCGGCCATCGAGACCATCTCGGACATGTTCTTCAGCTGCATGAGATCCCAAGGGAACAACGGTTCCCCGGTCGCTTTCATCTTTTCGTAGACGGCCAGGCCGGTCAGGCCGGCGACGGCGCCGACGAGCAGCGAGCCTCCGTACACGTTGCGGAACAAGGCCGCCGCCCCGCACAGCAGGAAAAAGAAAAACGTGCTGCCCCAAAAGAACATCGGCAGCTGTCCGGCCGCCCAGTCCCAGGCGGCGCCGGCGTCGAAGCCGAGCGCCGAGGCCTGGATATAGAAATGAATGATCATGCCGAAACCGTAAAGGCCGAGCAGCGTGGACAAATATCGGATGCTCCGGCGGAACTTGCTCTTCATGCGCATCTTCTCCTGTAAGCGGTCTTCGCGAGCTTTCCTTTTACGATAGTTTAATATAAACCGCTCCGAGGCGCCAATGAAAAAGCGCTCACGAACCGGTTCGCGAGCGCGGAAAGCGCCGGCTGCGGCGCCGGCGCGCGGCCTCAGGCGCGCAAAAAAACCTCGCTCCGACGGTCGGAGCGAGGAAGGCTAGCGGTGATCTCCCCGGCGCAAGCGGGCGATATAGAAGCCGTCGCTGCCGAAATGATGCGGCAGCAGCTGCAGCGAGCCGTCGAAGCGGCCGGCATTCGCGTCGCCGATGCCGGCGGCGCGCAAAGGAGCGAGCACGGACTCCGGCCAGCCGGCCGGATCGAGCGCGAACGCCGGATGCCGCTCCAGGAAGGAAGCGATCTGAGCGGAGTTCTCCTCGCCGGCGATCGTGCAGGTGCTGTAAAGCAGCGTGCCGCCGGGCTTCACGAGCTCGGCCGCCGCGTCCAGCAGACGCTCCTGGACCGCGGCGATGGCCTCGATGTCGGCCGGCGACTTGGTCCATTTGATTTCCGGCTTGCGGCGGATGACGCCGAGGCCGGAGCATGGAGCGTCGAGCAGCACGAGATCGAACGAGCCGGGCGCGAAATGCTCCGGCAGCTCCGCCGCATCGCCGGCGACCGCATGGATGAGGCCGAGGCCGAGGCGGGCGGCCTGGCTTTCGACGAGCGCCTTTTTATGCGGATGCAGGTCGTTGGCGACGATCTCGCCGCGCCCGTCCATCAGCTCGCCGAGATGCGCCGACTTGCCGCCCGGAGCGGCGCAGCAGTCGAGCACGCGGAAGCCGGGCTGAGGCGCGGCCGCGGCGGCGACGATCATCGAGCTCTCGTCCTGGATCGACCAGAGCCCCTCCGTATAGCCGTCCGTGCCGGCCAGATTGCCGCCGCGGTCGACGACGACGCCCGCCCATGGGGCGGCGGCGGACGGACGGGCGTCGAGCCCCGCCTGCCGCAGCCGCTCCAGCGCCTGCTGCGGCGAGAGCCGCAGCCGGTTGACGCGCAGGCTGCCCTGCGGCGCCTCGTTGCCGGCGCTCATCATCGCCTCGGCGGTGTCCTCGCCGTATGCCGCGATCCAGCGCTCGGCCAGCCATTCCGGATAGGAGTGGCGCAGCGACAGCCGCCGCGCGGCATCCGGCTCGGAGGCAAAGTCCTCCGCCTTGAGCTGCGGCAGCTGGCGGACGGCGCTGCGCAGCACGCCGTTCAGCATGCCCGCGATGCCGGCATGTCCGCGGCGGCGGCCGATCTCGACCGCCTCGTTGACCGCCGCATGAGGCGGCACGCGGTCGAGGTAGACGAGCTGGTACAGGCTCATCCGCAGCAGCGACAGCACCCATGGCTCCAGCTTGGCGAAGCCTTTGGCCACGAATTGGCGCAGCCAGCGGTCGAGCGTCAGCTGCCGCTGCAGCGTGCCGTAGACGAGCTCGGTCGCGAGCCCGGCGTCGGCGCGCGACAGCTCGGCCTCCTGCAGCGCGTGATGCAGCTGCAGGTTGCTGTACGCGCCGCTCGTCGCGACGCGGACGAGCGCGTCCAGCGCGAGCTCGCGCGCGCTGCGGCGCCTCCGCGCCGCCGGCTGCGCGGCGCGCGGCTTGCCGCCGGGGGCAGCGCCCCGGCGGGACGCGCCTGCGGCGCCGGCTTTGCCCGGCGCCGCGCCCTGGCGGCGGCCGCCTTGCGGGCCGCCGCTCATCGGCGGCCGCCTTCGCCGGCGGCCGCGTCTGCCGCGCCGGCTCCGCCGCGGGCGCGCCGAGCACGGTGCCCGCTGCGAGCCGGGCACCCTTGAGCCATTCGGCAGCGGGCATCGCCCGCTTGCCGGCCGGCTGAATTTCCGTCAGCCGCAGCACGCCGCTGCCGGTCATGACGCGGATGCCGTCCGCCCCGGCATCCAGCACCTGCCCCGGCGCCGCGCCTGCCGGCCCGGGCTTGTCCTCGGGCGCGCAGGCGCGCACCTTGAACGGCTCGCCGCCGAGCAGCGTGAAGCCGCCGGCCATCGGCGACAGGCCGCGCACCTGCCGCCACAGCTCGCGCGCGCCGCGCGTCCAGTCGAGGCGCTCGTCCTCGCGCGTCAGGTTCGGCGCATGCGTCGCCTGCGAGTCATCCTGCGGCACGCGCGGAGCTCGTCCCTCAAGCAGATCCGGCAGCGTCTCGGCGAGCAGCCGCGCGCCGGCCTCGCTCAGCTTGGCGAACATCGTGCCGGAGTCGTCGGCGTCCGTGATCGGCACCTCGACGCGGCTGATCATGTCGCCCGTGTCGAGCCCTTCGGCCATGTACATGATCGTCACGCCCGTCTTGTCCTCGCCGTTCATGATCGAACGCTGGATCGGCGCTCCGCCCCGGTACTTCGGCAGCAGCGAGCCGTGCACGTTGATGCAGCCCAGGCGCGGCATCTCCAGCACCGACAGCGGCAGGATCTGGCCGTACGCCGCCGTCACGATCAGCTCCGGCGCAAGCCCCTTCAGCTCCTCGACCGCTTCCGCGCGGCGCAGCCGCTCCGGCTGCAGCACGGGCAGCCCGTACTCCAGCGCGGCCGCCTTGACCGGCGTCGGCGCCAGCTCCTTCTTGCGTCCCTTCGGACGGTCGGGCTGGGAGACGACGCCGACGACCTCGACGCCGAGCGCTTTCGCCTCCTCGCCCATCAGCCAATGCAGCGAAGGCACGGCGAACTCCGGCGTGCCCATGAATACGACGCGCATCGGCCTCACTCCTCGCCTTCGCGGCGGTCGCGCGCGGAGCCGTCGTACAGCTCTTCCGCGAGGTCGATGAACAGGATGCCGTTCAGATGGTCCACCTCATGCTGGAACGCCCGCGCGAGGAAGCCTTCCGCCTCCAGCTCGAACGTCTCGCCGTCGCGGTTCTGGCCGCGCACGCGGATTTTGTTCGCCCGGCGCACGTCGCCGTTCAGGTTCTGGATGCTCAGGCAGCCCTCCGGACCGAACTGCTCGCCCTCGCGCTCGACGATCTCCGGGTTCACCATCTCGATCAGCCCGTTGTCGTCTCCGACATCGACGACGATGACGCGCTTGGAGATGCCGATCTGCGGCGCGGCGAGTCCGACGCCTTCGGCGTGGTACATCGTATCGGCCATATTGTCCAGCAGCTTGTGCAGGTTGGCGTTGAACTTCGTGACTTCCTTGGCGACCTCGCGCAGGACGGGGTCGGGATTTTGTACGATAAGACGGATTGCCATGAGGCATGCACCTTCCTTGGATGAAATCGAACGTTATAAAATCATATGCGGATCGACATCGACGCTGAACAGCACGCCGCTGCGCGGCGCCTCGGCCTCGGCCTGCCGGATCGCCTCCGAGACGAGCTCGGCGGCCGGCACCGCTCCGCGGTATTTGACCATGCACTGGAACCGGTACCGGTCCTTGATGCGGGAAATCGGCGAGGCGACCGGACCGAGCAGCTCAAGCGCCCGCGCGCCGCTGCCGTGCAGCGGCTGCAGCACGCCGCGCTGGCCGGCCAGCTCGATCAGCCGGCGGGCGAAGCGATCGCTCGCCGCCGACAGCGTCGCGAGCTGCTCATGGGACATCGTCACGAGGATGAGCCGGCAGAACGGCGGATAGCCCATCATCCGGCGATGCTTCATCTCTTCCGCGACGAAGCCTTCGTAGTCATGCCGCTGCGAGGCGATGACCGCATAATGCTCCGGGTTGTATGTCTGGATGATGACCTCTCCCGGCAGATGATGGCGCCCCGCGCGCCCGGCCACCTGCGTCAGCAGCTGGAACGTCCGCTCCGCCGCCCGGAAGTCGGGCAGGTTGAGCGACGTATCCGCCGCGATGACGCCGACGAGCGTCACATAAGGGAAGTCGAGCCCTTTGGCGACCATCTGCGTGCCGAGCAGCACGTCGGCCTTGCGCTCGCCGAACAGCTTGAGCCATTTTTCATGCGCGTTCTTCTCCGTCGTCGTGTCGACGTCCATGCGGATGACGCGGATGCCGGGGAACAGCTTGGCCAGCTCCTCCTCGACCTTTTGCGTGCCCGCGCCGAAATAGCGGATCTGCTCGCTCTCGCAGGACGGGCAGGCGCTCGGCGCGAGCTCCGCATGGCCGCAGTAATGGCAGCGCATCGCCCGCGTCTTTTGGTGGTAGGTGAGCGAGATGTCGCAGTGCGGGCAGAGCGCCGTATAGCCGCAGGAGCGGCAAATGACGAACGTCGAGTAGCCGCGCCGGTTCAGCAGCAGCACCGACTGCTCGCCGCGCTCGAGCCGCGCCTGCAGCGCCTCGTGCAGCGCGCGGCTGAACATGGAGCGGTTGCCGCTCTTGAGCTCGTCGCGCATGTCGGTCACCGTCACGGGCGGAAGAGAGCTGGCGACGGCGCGCTCGGACAGGCGCAGCAGCGCGCCGCCCGCCCCGTCCCGCGCCGCGGCCGCGTACGTCTCCAGCGACGGCGTCGCCGAGCCGAGCACGACGACGGCGCCGTGCTGGCGGGCCCGCTGCACGGCGACGTCCCGGGCGTGGTATTTGGGCGTCTCCTCCTGCTTGTAGCTCGACTCATGCTCCTCGTCGATGACGATGAGGCCGAGCCGGGCAAACGGAGCGAACACCGCCGAGCGCGCCCCGATCGCCACCTTGGCGCCGCCGCGGCGGATGCGCCGCCACTCGTCGTAGCGCTCGCCGCTCGAGAGGCGGCTGTGCAGGACGGCCACCTCGTCGCCGAAGCGGCCCTTGAAGCGCTCGACCATCTGCGGCGTCAGCGAGATCTCGGGCACGAGCACGATCGCCTCGCGGCCGAGCTCCAGCGCGCGCTGGATGGACTGCATGTAGATCTCGGTCTTGCCGCTGCCGGTCACTCCCTGCAGCAGGAACGTCGCGGGAGCCGTCCGCTCCACCGCATCCCGGATGCGCACGAATACCTCGCGCTGCGCGTCCGTCAGCGGCAGCGGCTCGGAGCGGCGGAACTCGCGTCCGGCGTACGGGTCGCGCTGCTGCTCCGCCTCCTCGACGAGGATGTAGCCCTTGTCCGCCAAAGCCTTGGCCGACGAGGCGCTGGCGCCGGTGTCGGCCAGCATCGCCTGCAGCGTCACCGGCCCTTCGAGCGCGAGCACGTAGAGGAGCAGCTCCTTCTGCCGCTTGGCCGTGCCGGGCAGCGCCTCCAGCGCCGCCTGCGCCGCTTCGCGGTCCAGCGGCGGATAGACGGTGAGCTGCGTGCGCACGCCGATGCGGTCGCGGATCGACGTCTCCTCGATCAGCACGCCTTGCGCGAGCGCGCGCTTGATCGCGCCGCCCGCCTCCGGCCATCGCTGCCGCGCCGCTTCCAGCTTCAGGCTGCCGTGGCGGCGCAGCTCCCGGACGAGCTCCTGCGGCAGCGTCTCGGACGGCGGTAGCTCCGGAGCCGCCTCTCCCGGCATGGCCCAAAACGCCTCCGGCCGGCCGACATCGGACCGCGCCGCAGCCGACTCGGCCGCAGCTTCGGCAGCCGGCTCGTCCGCGCCGTCTGCCAGCCGCAGATGCCGCTCCGCCTTGCCCTTGATCGCCGAAGGCACCATCGCCTGCAGCGCCGCCGTCCATGTGCAGCAATATTTCTCGCTGATCCACCGCGCCAGCTCCACCAGATCCGGCAGCAGCGGCGGCAGCGGATCGAGCAGCTCCGCGATCGGCTTGAGCTTGGCCGGGCCTTCGGCCGGAGGCTCGTCCGCCAGGCTGACGACGAACCCTTGCAGCGTGCGGCCGGCGAACGGCACGCCGACGCGGCTGCCGGGCTCGATCCACGCCCGCATGTCCGCCGGCACGGCATAGCTGAACGGCCGGTCCGTGCTGCGGCTCGGCACGTCGACGATGACGCCGGCGACGCGGCTCATCGCGAGCCCTCCGGCGACGCGCCTCCGAGCCGCGAGGCGACGAGTCCGAGCAGCCTTTCGGCCGTCTCGCGCTTGCTCAGCACCGGCAGCGAAAGCGCCGCGCCGTCACGGTCGAACACCTGCACCGCGTTCGTGTCGCCGCCGAAGCCCGCGCCTTCCATCGTCACGTCGTTGGCGACGATCAGATCGCAGTTTTTGCGGCGCAGCTTGTCCATCGCATGCTCCGCCAGCCGCTCGGTCTCCGCCGCGAAGCCGACGAGGAACTGGCCGCTTTTGCGGCGGCCGAGCTCCGCCAGGATGTCCGTCGTTTTTTCCAGCTCCAGCGTGAGCGTGCCGGCCGACTTCTTGAGCTTGGAGGCATGGCGCTCGACCGGCCGGTAGTCGGCGACGGCGGCAGCCTTGACGACGATGTCCGCCTCCGCGTAGCGGGACAGCACCGCCTCCAGCATCTGCTCCGCCGACTCGACGCGCACGAGCTCCACCCCGCCGGGCGCCGGCACGTCCGTGCGGGCGGCGACGACCGTCACCTCGGCGCCCATGTCGCGTGCCGCCTCCGCGATCGCGAAGCCCATCTTGCCGGAGGAATCATTGGTCAGGTAGCGCACCGGATCGAAGCGCTCCACCGTGCCGCCGGCCGTGACGAGCAGCCGCTTGCCGGCCAGCAGCGTCCGCGAGGCGAAGAACTTCTCGACCGCGAGCACGATCTCCTCCGGCTCGGCGAGCCGTCCCTTGGCGACATAGCCGCAGGCCAGCTGGCCCGTGCCCGGATCGAGGAAGCGCACGCCCCGCCGGCCGAGCGTCTCCATGTTGGCGACCGTCGCCGGATGCTCGTACATGTGCACGTTCATCGCAGGCGCGGCGATGATCGGCGCCGTCGCCGCGAGCAGCGTCGTCGACAGCATGTCGTCGGCGAGCCCTGCGGCCAGCTTGGCCAGCGAATTCGCCGTCGCCGGCGCGATCAGGATGAGGTCGGCTCGGTCCGCGAGGTCGATGTGCGTCACGACGGCAGGATCCTTCTCGTCGAACGTATCGAGATGCACCGGGTGGCGCGAGAGCGTCTGCAGCGTGAGCGGCGCGATGAAGCGGACCGCCGATTCCGTCATGATGACATGGACCTCGGCGCCCTTCTGCACGAGCTTGCTGCACAAGGCGGCCGCCTTGTAGGCGGCGATGCCGCCGGTGACGCCGAGTAGGATCGTTTTGCCGCGTAGCATGTCCGCAGCTCCTTTCTGCTATCTGCCTGTTTTGCCTGGCGATAAAAAAATAACAACCGCAAGGGTTGTTAATTCATGCGCTATGCGGCTGCTGGCTCCGCCGGGCCGAGTGGCCAGGCGGACCGATCCGAAAGCCGGCTAGTCCTCGTTGCGCTGCTCGACCTGCAGAAGATCGTGGTAGATCTCCTCGAGAGCGACGCCGACCTGCTTATGGGACTTGGCCCCTTTGAGCTCGCTCTTCTCTCCGTCGCGCAGGGAGCGCGCGCGGCGGCTTGCCGCAACGACCAGAGAGTACTTGCTGTCGACCTTCTTCATCATTTCGTCAATGGATGGATACAACATCGTTCGAATCACTCCGTTCAGGCTTTTTCGGATGCGGCGGTCTTCACGGTCTCCGGCAGATTGGCGAGGAAGCGCTCCTTGCGGCAGTGCTCGGCCGTGACGATGCTCTGGATGCGGTGGCAGGCAGCCTCGATCTCGTCGTTGACGACCGCGTAGTCATAGTAGCGGATGAGTCCGATCTCCTCGGCGGCGACCGACATGCGCGAGTCGATCACGTCCTGGCTCTCGGTGCCGCGGCCGACGATGCGCTGCTTGAGCACGTCGAGCGAAGGCGGCATCAGGAAAATGAAGACGCCCTGCGGGAACGTCTCCTTGACCTTGAGCGCCCCCTGCACCTCGATCTCGAGGATGATGTCCTTGCCGCTGTTGATCGTCTGCTCGACGAAATCGCGCGGCGTGCCGTAGTAGTTGCCGACGTACTCCGCGTGCTCCAGCATGGCTCCGCGCGCGATCATCTCCTGGAACTGGTCGCGCGACTTGAAGAAATAGTTGATGCCGTCCGTCTCGCCCTGGCGCGGCGAGCGCGTCGTGGCCGAGACGGAGTAGACGAGCTCCGGCATCTTGTGGCGGAGCACCGAGCAGACCGTGCCCTTGCCGACTCCCGAAGGGCCGGACAATACAATCAATAATCCCTTGTTCATAGTACTCCCCGCTATTATTCGTCGTGATCGTCGTCCTTGGCGGACAGACGGTGCGCGACCGTCTCCGGCTGGACTGCCGACAGGATGACATGATCGCTGTCCGTGATGATGACCGCGCGAGTACGCCTGCCGTAGGTCGCGTCGATCAGCATGTGGCGGTCGCGCGCCTCCTGGATGATCCTCTTGATCGGCGCCGATTCCGGGCTGACGATCGAGATGATCCGGTTCGCCGATACGATGTTCCCGAAGCCGATATTGATGAGCTTGATAGCCATGTCAGGTTCTCCCTCCGGACGATATGGAACAGGATCGGACGCCTGTCTCCAGGTCCATCCTCTGGCAATGGGCAGAACCATTGCAACTAGTGTTGACACAAATTCCACGGCCCAAACTCCGGCCGCCGCTCGCGGGCAGCCCGCTCCCGCTTGCCCTGTCCGCTCCGGCTGCGGCCGGGCGGGCATTCGTGTACCTATTCTAATCGATAATCGGTCCGCGAACAAGGCACAATGCGAAATCCGGAGCGAAAGGGCGATTCGCGCGCTTTTTCGGCTATTGGCGGGACAGCCGCAAAAAGCGGAAAAGCCCTCTCCCGCATGGGGAGAGGGCCGACAAAGCAGATGCGCCGCGCCACGCGCTTGGCGATTACGGATGAAGCTCCTTGCCGAGCTTCTCGACGGCGGCGAAGATCTGGTCGCCGTAGCCCCAGTACGCGTTGAAGTCGATGAAGTAGACGCGCTTGTTCTTGATGGCGGAGATGTCCTTGAGCGCCTCGTTGGCGTAGAACGACTCGAGCGTCTTCTCCTTGGCCGGCGAGCCCGTGTAGATCGTCACGAGCAGCACGTCGGGGTTCAAGGCGACGAGCTCCTCGACGCTGGCCTCGTCCGAAGGCATGTCGGCAAAGCCGTTCTTCAGCTTGAGCAGGCTCAGCGCGTCGGCCTGGAACGTATCGGTGATGCCGCTGTACGGAGCGATCGCGCCCTCTCCCGGATCGGAGGCGAAGGCGAAGGTCAGCTCGTCCTGCGCGGCATACGCCTGCTTGATCGACTCCGCATGGGCCTTCAGCTTCGCCACATGGGCGGCCGCGCTTTCCTGGACATCGAAGATCTGTCCGATCTTGTCGACATCGTCGTAAAGGCTGTCCAGCGTCGCGCCCTTGATGCTCGTCGTGTTCACGAAGGTGTTGATGCCGAGCTCGTTGAGGCCGTCCACCGTGCCTACGCCCCAGTCCGCGTCGGCGAACAGGCCGCCGCGGCCCATGACCAGATCCGGATCGGCCGCCACGACCGGCTCCTTGCTCACATAATCCTTGGACAGCACCGGCACCTTGGCGAACGCCTCGGCCACCTCCGGATCCAGCTCCCCGTAGAGGGCGGCGACGCCGACCAGCTTGTCCGCGAGACCCAGCTTGATCATCAGCTCGGCGATCGGCTGCGTATTGACGACGACGCGCTCGGGCGCCTTGTCGAAGGTCTGATCCTTGGCCTCCCACTCTCCGCCCTCCGCTTTCAGCGTGAAGTTCTGGATCGTCAGCGGATACGCCGTCTTGGCGGCGGCCGGCGACGGAGACGCGGAGGCCGCCGGCGGAGCCGAGGATGGAGACGGCGAGGCCGAAGAGGCGGGAGCGTTGCCCCCGTTCGCCGAGCAGGCGGACAGCAGCAATGTCGCGAGCAGGATGGAGCCGGCTTTGAAGCGGGCGGAAACGGATGTGGCAGCGTTCATGAATAGACCCCTTTTGTCGTGAGTTTATTGAGAATGATTATCATTTTCGCCTCGGAGACTCCCCTTGTCAACTCTTTTTTCTAATGTTGACAACGATAATCGTTCTCATTTACTCTCGATAGATAGCTTCATCCCGAGTCTATCGCTTCTGGAGAAAGGATCGATCCGCTTGTCCATGCCCTCTGCCGTTCCCAAACGCCGCTTCGCCGCCTTGCCTTCCGGCAAGGCCGGCTTCGCCCTGCTGCAGCTGCTGCTCGCCGGCTTCACGCTGCTGTCCATCGGCATCGCCGTCTCGCTCGGACAGGTCGACGTCCCGCTCGGACAGTCGTTCCAGATTCTCGCCCATCGCTTGTTCGGCCTGACCTTCGGCGATTCCGCCGACATCCTGAGCGGGCCGAACGCCAACATCATCTGGACGATCCGCTTTCCCCGCGTGCTGCTCGCGCTCCTCGTCGGAGCCGGACTCAGCCTGTGCGGCACGATCATGCAGGCGTCCGTCCAGAATCCGCTCGCCGATCCGTACATTCTCGGCATCTCGTCGGGCGCCTCGCTCGGCGCCACCTTCTCCATCATGATCGGCTTCGGAGCCGGAGGCGTGCTCGGACAGCTCGGCCTCGCCTTCTGGGCGTTCGCCGGCGCGATCGGCGCTTCCGTGCTCGTGCTCGCCCTGTCCGGCATCGGCAGCCGGATGACCTCCGCCAAGCTCGTGCTGTCGGGCATGGTCATCCATGCGCTCTGCACGGCGTTCGCCAATTCCATCATCTATTTCGCCAACAACACGGAGGGCATCCGCACCGTCACCTTCTGGACGATGGGCAGCCTCGCGGCGGCCAAATGGGACCGCCTCCCGCTCGTCGCGGCGGCGGTGCTGCTGGCGGCGCTGTTCTTCCTGCTGCAGTCGCGCATCCTCAATACGATGCTGCTTGGCGAGGAGGCGGCCGTCACGCTCGGCGTCAACCTCAACCGGTATCGCCGCTTCTATCTGATCGCCACGGCGCTGCTGACCGGCGTCCTCGTCTCGAGCTGCGGGATGATCGGCTTTGTCGGCCTGATCATCCCGCACATGGTCCGGGCCGCCGTCGGCTCGGACCACCGCCGGCTGCTGCCGCTGTCGATCTGGGCGGGCGGACTGTTCCTGATCTGGACCGACATCATCGCCCGCACCGCCATCCCGAAGGTCGAGCTGCCGATCGGCATCATCACGGCGCTGATCGGGGCCCCGCTGTTCATGTACATGCTCATCAAAAAAGGCTACGAGTTCGGAGGGAAATGACATGCAGCTCGATGTGAACGACGTATCCGTAACGCTGGCGCGCGCCGACATCGTGAAAAGCGTAAGCCTCCGCGTCGAGGACGGCCGCTTCGTCGGCCTGATCGGGCCGAACGGCTGCGGCAAGTCGACCCTGCTCAAGAGCATCTACAAGGTCGTGCAGCCGTCCGCCGGCAGCGTCGTCCTCGGCGGCGCCGACGTGCTCCGCGCCTCGCCCAAGACCGTCGCCCGCATGATGGGCGTCGTCGGCCAGTTCAACGAGCTCAGCTTCGACTTCACCGTGCGCGAGATGGTCATGATGGGCCGGACGCCGCATAAGAAGCTGCTGGACGCGGACAGCGCGGAAGACGAGCGCCTCGTAGAGGAGGCGCTGCTCACGGTCGGCATGCTGCCGATGGCCGGACGCAGCTTCCTTTCCTTGTCCGGCGGCGAGAAGCAGCGGGTCGTCCTCGCCCGCGCCTTGGCCCAGCAGCCCCGCTTCCTCGTCCTGGACGAGCCGACCAACCATCTGGACATCAAGTACCAGCTGCAGATCCTCTCGCTCGTGAAGTCGCTCGGCATCGGCGTCCTGGCGGCGCTGCACGACCTGGAGCTGGCCGCGGCCTACTGCGATCATCTCTATCTCGTCAAGCAAGGCCGCATCTACGCCGAAGGGCCTCCCCGCAGCGTCCTCACCCGCGAGATCATCTCCGAGGTGTTCGAAGTGGACTGCCGGATCTACGAGAACCCGGTTACCGGCGGGCTCGGCATCGCCTACCTGGAGTCCGGGCCGAGCGCGGCGGCGGAAGCCGCCGCGGCGCGGGCCGGGAGCTGAGCTTTTTCGGGAGCCGCCTGCGTGGGCTTCTCATCGCCGCAGGACGCAAGAAACCCCCTCCGTCTTCCTGCGAAGACGAAGGGGGTTTTGTTCATTCGGCCGCAGCTGCCTGTCGGCTCGCGCGAGGCGTCCGCCGGCTGGCCCGCTTGCCAGCGCCCTTACAGCTCGCCGCGGAACACTTCCGCCGCCGGACCGGTCATGTACACATGATTGTCGCTCTCGCTCCACTCGATATGCAGGTCGCCGCCCTTGAGGGAGACGACCGCCTTGCGGTCGGTGAGGCCGTTCAGCACGGAGGAGACGAGCGTAGCGCAAGCGCCGGTGCCGCAGGCGAGCGTCGGACCCGCTCCGCGCTCCCAGACGCGCATGTCCGCCTGCTCGCGGCTGTTCACCGTGACGAACTCGACGTTCGTCTTGCGCGGGAACATCGGATGCGTCTCCAGCTTGGGGCCCCACTCGGCAAGGTCGAACGAAGCCGCGTCGTCGACATAGATGACCGCATGCGGGTTGCCCATGGAGACGGCGGTGAAGCGGAACTCGCGCCCGCCCGCTTCGATCGGGTGGGAGACGACGCGCTCGGCGTCGATCGTCGTCGGCACCTGCAGGCCGCTCAGGATCGGCTCGCCCATGTCGACGCGCACGAGCTCGACCTTGCCGTCCCGAGTCGTCAGCTCGACCTGCTGCACGCCGGCGCCGAGCGTCTCGATCGTCAGCGACTCCTTGTCGGCATGGCCGTGGTCGTAGACGTACTTGGCGACGCAGCGGATCGCGTTGCCGCACTGCTCCGCCTCGGAGCCGTCCGAGTTGATGATGCGCATGCGGAAGTCCGCGCGCTCCGACGGCAGGATGTAGACGAGCCCGTCGGCGCCGATGCCGAAGTAGCGGTTGCACAGCTCCACCGCCAGCTTGTCCACGCCGGCCGGCAGGTCGCGCTCGCCGTAGACGACGATGAAGTCGTTTCCGAGTCCGTTCATTTTGGTGAATTGCATCTCTATGCACGCTCCTTGAATGGTGGAAGTAAAGGTAGGGAACGGCGGCAACGCCGCCTGTTGACGATTTCTTTAGCATAGCTCATCCGGGTCCGCCACGCTATTCCCAAATGCGTCGAAGATTTGCACTTTTAAGCAAGGCGAACCGGCATTCTCCGTCCTCCGGCGGAGAGGCGAGTTTCGTTCCGAGGCAAGCAAGCTCAGGAGAATCTGTCGCTTCGCCTTTCCTGTCCATCGAAAAAGCCGCTCCCCCGAGCGTCCGCGCGGAGCGGAGCCCAGAGGAGCGGCCGATGGTCAGCGGAGCGAAGGCTGGCTGCCGCCGCTCGTGTAGCTGATGCGCGACTTCGGCTTGCGCTTCTTGGACGAGCCGAGCACGCTGCCGATGCCCATGACGAACGTCGGGATGCCGGCGGCGACGAGCGAGAGGCACCATTCGCGCAGTCCGATCGGCACCGTCTTGAAGATCGGCTGCAAGGCAGGCACGTACAGGACGGCCAGCATGAGGCCGAGCGACGAGAGCACGGCGAGCACGAGGTACTTGTTCTGCAGGATGTTGCGATGGAAGATCGAGCGCGAGCTGCGGCAGTCGAACACATGGATCAGCTGCGCCATGACGAGCGTGACGAACGCGACGGTCTGCGCCAGGGCAAGGCCGGCCGCTCCCTCCGGAGCGCTCCTCAGCGTGATCCAGAACGCGCCGAGCGTGCAGACTCCGATCAGGATGCCGCGGCTGACGATCTTCCAGCCGAGCCGCCGGGCGAAGATGCTCTCGCGCGCCGAACGCGGCTTCTGCGTCATCAGGTCGTTCTCCGCCTGGTCGACGCCGAGCGCCATCGCCGGCAGTCCGTCGGTGACGAGATTCACCCACAGGATCTGGATCGGCAGCAGCGGCAGTGGCAGGCCCGCCATCATCGCGAGGAACATCGTCAGGATCTCGCCGACGTTGGAGGCGAGCAGGTAGCGGATGAACTTGCGGATGTTCTCGTAGATGCTGCGCCCTTCCTCGATCGCCGACACGATGCTGGCGAAATTGTCGTCGCCGAGCACGAGCGAGGACGCCTCCTTGGACACGTCGGTGCCCGAGATGCCCATCGCGATGCCGATGTCGGCCGCCTTGATCGCCGGCGCGTCGTTCACGCCGTCGCCGGTCATCGCCACGACATGGCCCTTGCGCTGCAGCGACTTGACGATGCGCAGCTTGTGCTCCGGAGAGACGCGGGCGTAGACGTAGATGTTGTCGACGACCTTGTCGAGCTCCTCGTCCGACATCGCGGCGAGCTCGCGCCCGCTGACCGACAGCCCGCCTCGAGGCATGATGCCGAGCTGCGCGGCGATCGCCTCGGCCGTCAGCTGATGGTCTCCGGTAATCATCACCGTCTTGATGCCGGCGCGGCGGCAGGTCGCGATCGCGCCCTGCACCTCGCGGCGCGGCGGGTCGATCATGCCGGCGAGGCCGGCGAAGACGAGCTGGCATTCCGCCTCCTCCGCCGTCTCGCAGCTCTCGTGCGGCTTGAGCTCGCGATAGGCGAGGCCGAGCACGCGCAGCGCCGACTGCGCCATCGCTTCCTGCGCCTGCTGCACCTTCGTGCGGAGCGTGCCGGTGAACGGCACGACCTTGCCGTCCCAGAGGATGTACGTGCAGCGCTCCAGCAGCAGATCGGGCGCGCCCTTGACGCAGGCGAGGCGGCCGCCCTGATGGCTGACGACGACCGACATGCGCTTGCGCTCCGAGTCGAACGGGAACTCCTGCTCCCGCTTGTACAGCCCTTCCAAGGAGGAGGCGGAAAGGCCCATCTTCGCCGCCAGCACGACGAGCGCGCCTTCCGTCGGATCGCCCTTCAGCTCCCACGCCTCCTCCGGCTCCGGCGCGCTCGAGCGGACCGCAGCGGCCGGCTCGGCCGCCCGCTGCAGCACGGCGTTGTTGCACAGCGCCGCTATTTGCAGCACGCGCCGCAGCGACGCGTCGTCCTTGGCCTCGACCGGCTTGCCGCCGTCGAAGCAGCCTCCCTGAGGCACATAGCCCTCGCCGGTCACCTCCAGCTCGCGGCTGCCGGTCCATACCCGGGTCACCGTCATCTTGTTCTGCGTCAGCGTGCCGGTCTTGTCGGAGCAGATGACCGACGCGCAGCCGAGCGTCTCGACCGAAGGCAGCTTGCGCACGATCGCCTTGCGCCGGATCATCCGCTGCACGCCGAGCGCGAGCGCGACGGTGACGATCGCGGGCAGCCCTTCCGGGATGGCCGCCACCGCGAGGCTGACGCCCGCCAGGAACATGCCGTAGGCCGGCTGGCCGTGCAGGATGCCGGCGACGACGACCATGACGGTCAGGCCGAGCGCGACGACGATCAGAATCTTGCCGAGCTGCTCGAGCCGGCGCTGCAGCGGCGTCTCCATTTCCTCCGTCTGCTGGATGAGGTCGGCGATCTTGCCCATCTCCGTGCCCATCCCCGTGCGCACGACGACGCCGCGCGCGGTGCCGCCGGTCAGCAGCGTGCCGAGGAAGGCCATGTTGCGCCGGTCGCCGAGCGGCAGATCGTCCTCGTCGATCGGATCGGCATGCTTCGATACCGGCACGGACTCGCCGGTCAGGGCGGATTCCTCAGCCTGGCAGCCGTGCGCGCTCAGCAGCCGCAGGTCGGCCGGCACGCGATCTCCGCTCTGCAGCAGCACGATATCTCCCGGCACGAGCTCGCTCGCCGCCACGGAGACGATGCTCCCTCCCCTCAGCGCATGCGCCGTCGGCGCCGACAGCTCCTTGAGCGCCCGCAGCGAGCGCTCCGCGCGGAACTCCTGGATGAAGCCGAGCACGGCGTTGATGACGATGATCGCCAAAATGGTGATCGCGTCGAGGTATTCGCCGAGCAGGCCGGAAATCAGCGTCGCGCCGATCAGCACGAGCACCATGAAGTCCTTGAACTGATTCAGGAACAGCTTGGCCGGCGACAGCTTCTCGCCCTCCGACAGCTCGTTGCGGCCATGCTCCGCGAGCCGCCTCGCCGCCTCGTCCGGAGCCAGCCCGCTTTCCGGCGAGCAGCCGAGCCGGGCCAGCAGCTCTTCTTCCGACAGCCGATGCCAATTCGTATTTTCCATTCGACTCTTCTCCCTCCCGCTGCCCGCACTCATGCTGCCGCCAGCATCCGCAAGGCTCTAGGACACTATATGAGGACAATCTCCGAATTATCCCTTGTCCGGCGAGCCGGCCAGGCTGCCGGATGCCATGCGCCGCAGGGTGTGGTACACTGGAGGACGCATCGATCCATCCATCCGCGCGCGCCCGGCGCTTCTTCTCTTCCGCACGCCGCGCCCATTCGCAAAAAGGAGAACGACCCGACATGGCCCTAGACGGATTTGTCCTGCGCGCCGCCGCGCATGAGCTGCAGCAGCTCGTCGGCAGCCGCATCCATAAGATCCACCAGCCCTCTTCCCACGATCTCGTGCTGCAGACCCGCGGCGCCGGCGGCGGCAAGCGGCTGCTGCTGTCCGCCAACCCGACCTACCCGCGCGTCCATCTGACCGAGCGGACTTATCAGAACCCGATGGAGCCGCCGATGTTCTGCATGCTGCTCCGCAAATACTGCGAAGGCGGCCAGATCGAGTCGATCCGCCAGATCGGCATGGAGCGCGTCCTGCACATCGAGATCCGCCAGCGCGACGAGCTCGGCGACCTGTCGCTCAAGACGATCATTGTCGAGCTGATGGGCCGCCACAGCAACATCATCCTGACCGACTCCGCCAGCGGCACGATCCACGACGGGATTCACCATGTCACGCCGGCGATCAGCGCCTACCGCATCGTCATGCCCGGCTCCCGCTACACGGCTCCGCCGGAGCAAGGCAAGCAGGACCCGCTCGGCATCGTCACCCGGGAGCAGTTCGAGGCCGCGCTGGAAGCGGTCGAGGCCCGCGCCGACGCGGATGCCGAGGCGCCGCGTCCCGCGCCCGCGCCGGAGAAGCGGCTCGTCGCCGCCTTCAGCGGCTTCAGCCCGCTGCTCGGCCGCGAGCTCGCCTACCGCGCCTCCAAGGCGGCGGGCACGGACCCGGCCGAGGCGCTGTGGACGGAGTTCGACCGGTTCCTGAACGCCGCGCGCGATCATGACGACGAGCCGGGCATCGTCGAGCAGCCGGACGGCAAGGCGCTCTTTTCGATCACTCCGCTCACTCATGTCGCCGGCGAGCGCCGAGCGTTCGCCACCATCAGCGAGTGCCTGGAGGCGTACTACGGCGACAAGGCCGGCCGCGACGCCGTCAAGCAGCGCGTCTCCGACATGCTGCAGTTCCTGCACAACGAACGCGCCAAAAACGTCAAGAAGCTCGAGAAGCAAGCCGCGACGCTTGAAGAAGCCAAGGACGCGGACAAGCACCGCAAGCTCGGCGAGCTGCTCACGACGTACATGCATTCGTTCCAAAAAGGCGACCGCTCGGTCACCGTCGTCGACTACTATGACGAGAACGGCGCCGAGATCGACATCGAGCTCGATCCGCAGCTGAGCCCGTCGGACAACGCCCAGCGGTACTTCCGCCGCTACGCCAAAGCCCGCAACAGCACCGGCGCGGTGCTGGAGCAGATGGAGCTGGCGCGCGAGGAGATCCGCTACCTCGACTCGCTGCTGCAGCAGCTCGGCTCCGCCTCCCTGCAGGATGTCGAGGAGATCCGCGACGAGCTCGTCGCCGGAGGCTACCTGCGCGCGCGCGAGAAGCGCGGCGCCAAGCGCAAGAAGCCGGCCCGTCCGTCGCTGCTCTGCTACACCTCCTCCGAGGGGCTACCGATTTATGTGGGCAAGAACAATACGCAGAACGAGCATCTGACCAACAAGCTGGCCGCCTCCGGCGACACCTGGCTGCATACGAAGGACATCCCCGGCTCCCACGTCGTCATCCGCGCGGCCGAGTTCGGCGATCCGACGCTGGAGGAAGCCGCGATGCTGGCGGCCCACTACAGCCAGGCCCAAGGCTCGAGCATGATCCCGGTCGACTACACGCTGATCCGCCACGTGCACAAGCCGAGCGGCGCCAAGCCCGGATTCGTCATCTACGACCGGCAGAAAACGCTGTTCATCACCCCCGACGAGGAGCGCATCAAGGCGCTGCCGTCGACGATCAAAAGCTGATACGCGAAAAACAAAAAAGCATCCCCCAGGTCCGTGAATGGACCCGGGGGATGCTTTTTTGTTCCTGCTGTCGCCGCGGATGGCGGCATCGACGGCGGCATCGACGGCTTCCGCCCGTCAAGCAGACGGCTTCCAGCGGGGCCTAGCCTACAGCCCCGCCGCGAGCCGCTCCAGGAGCGGAGCGGCATCGGCGGTCTTGGCCCCGACCGCGCTGTGGCGCTGCTCTCCTCCGCGATTCCCGTGATAGTCGGAGCCGCCCGTCGCGAACAGGCCGAACCGATCCGCGATCGCCGCGTAGCGCTGCTCCTGCCGTTCGTCATGGCTCGGATGGCTCGTCTCGATGCCGGCGAGGCGGCCGCCGGACGCCAGCCGCTTCACGATGTCGTCGCGGCCGTACAGGCCCGGATGGGCGAGCACGGGGACGCCGCCCGCCTCGATAATCCATTCGACCGCCTCCTCCGGCGCGATGCGCGGCAGCGCCGCATATCCCGGAGCGCCTTCGCCGAGATATCGGTCGAACGCATCGCGGATGCTCGCCGCCGCTCCTTTGGCGACGAGCACCGACGCCAGATGCGGGCGGCCGAGGCTGGCCGGCTCCGCGCCGGCCGCCCGAGCGGCCTCCATCGCCTCCTCGAGCGTAAGCTCGATGCCGAGCGCCTGCAGCCGCTCGACCATCCGCTCGTTGCGCCGCGTGCGCGCGCTGCCCTGGAGCAGCAGCCGCTCGCGCCAGAGCGGATCGTCGGCGTCCATGCCGTAGCCGAGCACATGAATGTCGATGCCGTCCTCGGAAGCGCTCAGCTCGATGCCGGGCAGCACCAGCAGGCCGAGCCGCTTCCCTTCGCGGACCGCCTCCTCGACGCCGGCCATCGTATCGTGATCGGTGATCGCCAGCGCATCGAGTCCGGCCTCGGCCGCCATCCGCGCGACGGACGCCGGCGAGTCGACGCCGTCGGAGGCGTTCGTATGCGCATGCAGATCCGCTCGAATCACAGCCACTGGCTCAGGTCCCTCCCCCGCAGGAAATTCAGCAGCGAGACGGCCGGCAGCGGCAGCACCGCCGACTTGAGATAGATGGAATAGAACTTGCGGCTGAAGTCGGCGTCGACGATCCGGACCGTCTCCAGCAGGCCGAGCGACAGCTCATGCTTGATCGACGAGGCCGATACGAACGACATGCCGATGCCCGCCTCGACCGCCGACTTGACCGCCCCCGTGCTGCCGAGCTCCATGACGATCTGCAGATCCTGCGGATGGATCGCCTGCAGCGTCATCTGATCCTCCATCACCTGACGGGTGCCGGAGCCCTCCTCGCGCAGCACGAGCGGGTACCCGATCGCCTCCGCCAGCGTCACCTCGCCTCGTCCCGCGAGCGGATGGCGGCGGCCGACGATGAGCTGCAGCTCGTCGCTCAGCACCGGCTCCGTCTGCAGGTCGGGATGGGTGATCGGCGCTTCGATCAAGCCGAAGTCGAGCTGATGGTTCTGGATGTGGTCCATGATCTGCGTCGTGTTCATCACCTTCATCCGGATCGAGATGTCGGGATGCTCCCGGTTGAAAGGACCGAGCAGCCGCGGCAGGATGTAGTCGCCGATCGTCAGGCTCGCGCCGAGCTGCAGCCGGCCCTTGAGGCCGCTGGCGTAACGGGCCATCGCGCCTTCGGCCTCGCGGATGAGGTCCATGCTCCGCCGGGCGTACGGCATGAGCACGCTGCCGGCGTCGGTCAGCTCGATGCGCTTCGTGCTCCGCAGCAGCAGCTTCGTCCCGAGCAGCTCCTCGAGCGACTGCACCTGCATCGTCACGGCAGGCTGCGTCATGTGCAGCGCCTGCGCCGCCGCCGAGAAGCTTCCTTTTTCGGCAACGGTATGGAAGATATGCAGCTGATGAAAATTGAGAGCCACCGGTTTCGCCTCCTTAAGCGACATTATACCGCAAACCGTGCCTTTGGGCATTTTCATAGGAAAAAGATTAAACCAACAAAAACAAGCCTTTTCATCGGGGGCTGAAAGGCTTGTTTTAATCCAAAGAAATCCATATTTGACTGAGGTTAGTCAAATTATTCTTTTTATCTGCGTTTCCGGCTGCTTTTTATCAGCGTCATCCGCCTGGAATGCCTGAGCCAGGAATAATAGGACTTCAAGTCCCTCAATTCGATCGTTTCCGACATCCGGCCCAGGAACGTGACGACAATCATCTTGTGCAGAGGCGTGCCCGCGAGGTCGAAATCCTTTTCGGAATCGGTGAATTCCGCGACGAACACGAGATCGTCGTCGATCAGATACACGTCCTCTTCCTTGCGGTAGTAGGGCTCGACCCTTCCCTGCTTGAGGCACTGCCAGATGAAGTCTGCGATATCCTCGTAGCCGGTCTTCTGGCTCTCCACCCGATCCGTCCAACGGTCGCGGGCATGGTTCGTAATGATGATGTCCGCCACGCGCTTGTCGCCGAGCTGCACGTGGAACGTCTCGTAGGTGCTCCATCTCTCCGTTACTCGATCCTTCACCTTGTCCACTCCTTCTGAGGAAGCAGGCCTTTATATCTATATATAGTTTAGGCTTATTCTACCATGACTATTTCCTTTTTCAAATATAAAATAAGTCCTCCCCATTATTGGCACATTTTGGATTATCAAGCGAGGCCTCTCCTCCTCTAGACGATTCGGCAAGCAAAAAAGCCTTCGCTCCCGAATCGGGAGCAAAGGCTTGAAGGCGCGCATCCGATCGTCCGCGCCAAACGGGAGGCTACATGCTGTAGAAGCGCGTCTTGTCCTCGGATTCCTTGGTGTACTCCGTCTTGAGCTCGCTGCGCAGCGAGCGCTCGATCTTCTTCACGTAAGGAAGCCGCTGCAGGTTGCGAAGCGTCTCTTCCTCGCGGTCCGCGTCCACGTAGACGACCGCATAGTGGAGGCGGCGGGAAATGAAGTGGACGTTGCCGTATTTCTCCAAACTGCGGGCGGCCTTGACGTCGCTCACCCAGACGATATGTCCCTTTCTCTGTTCCGAAAGCATGCTAGGATTCACCGTCCTGATCCTGTGTAAATGTCGGTCCGGCCTTTAAAAATTCGGTCACATCTGCTTCCTTCGGGGCATGCAGACACGCCCTAGCCGCAGCCGCCGCTTCCGCAGCTGCAGGAGCCGCCGCTTCCGCAGCCGCCCGTCGGCAGCGGGTTGTTGCTCGGCACCTTGATCGCGCTCGACACCGATTCGGCGATGAGCAGCGACACGTCGTAGAGCAGCGCGTCCACCTCCGCCTCCGTCTCCTTGTAGCGGCGGATGCTCTCCACCTCGGCCATCTCGGCCTCGACTTTTTTGACGGCGTCCTTGGCCGCATGGTAATCGGGGTGGAAGCGTCCGAAGCGCTCGCATTCGGCGAACAGCTCCTTGGCCTTGGCGAATTCCCGCTTCAGCCGAAGCGCCTCCGGGTCCTGTTCCACGCGGTCCTTCCAATATAGATATTCGGCGACAAGCGCCGACTGATTGATCGAATCGCCGAGCTCGTAGGCGCGCAGCACGAGCGGCGCCATGTCCAGCGGGGCAGGCTCCGCGAGGGAAAGATCCTGCATCATCCGCGATCACTCCTTTCCGCAGCTGCAGCCGCTTATCGCTTATCATAGCACAACCGCGAGCGAATCGGATACTGCCGCCGGCGGACTTTCCCGGCCGTCCGGCTGCCGAGGGCGGGCCTGTCCCGCAGCCAGGCCGCTGCGCAGGAGCTTGATCCCGGCGAAAGGATGCGGACGGGACTCAGCGCGGGAGAAGCAGGCGCAGCGCCGCCTTGTCCGCGGAATCCAGCTTGCCCGCCCCGGCGGGACAACCGCCGCTGTCGCGGAATCTGCCGCCGGCCGTCCAGCCGCCGCCCGGCTCGCGCTCGACCCGCTCCGGCACGAAAATGTGCCGGCCTTCGGCGGTCGACAGCTCGACCGGCAGTCCGATCCGCAGCGCGCTCTCGAGCAGCTGCAGCGCAGTCGAGGCGTGATAGCGGCGCGGCTTCTCGCACCAGGCGGCCGGCAGTCCCGGGCGCGACCGCTCCAGCTCGGTCCGCCCTTGCCGCGTAGGCTCGGCTGCCGGCAGCTGCTGGAGACCGAACGGATCCTCCGCCTGGGCGCAGGCCTGGCGCAGCTGGCCGCGCGCGGCGGCCGCCCCGGCGGGCGTGGCGGCCGGCTGCGGCAGCAGGCCCATGCAGCCCGCCCAAAACTTGTCCTCGCCGGACTCGGCGGCAAATGCGCGGACGCGCTCCGCACCGCCCGCAGCGGCCGCTTCGCTGCTCGCCGTCCATTCCCGGATCGCGCCGAGCGTTGCGGCCGGCAGCGGGCAGCCGCAGGCCTGCTCCAGCAGGCTCGCCAGCCCGCTTCCGTCCCCGCCTTGGCCGAGCCTCGCCAGCGAGCGCGGCGTCAGCCGGTAAGAGGTCAGCTCGCGCAGCTCCCCCCGCTCGGCGACCAGCTCCAGCAGCCAGATTGCGCGGTAGTCCGACCAGCTCGCCGCCCACAGCTCGCCTCCCGGCTGCGCCAGCAGCGGCTCGCAATCCGCCGTTTCCCCGTCCTGTCCGTCAAAAGCAAGCTGCATCCGCAGGACCGGCTCGCCATCATGCGTCTCGGCGAGCTCCGCCCAGCCGCAAGAGCGCAGCAGCTCGAGCCAGGCGCGCAAGCAGCGCTGCGCCGCCTCCGGCTCGCCGCGGACGCTCGCGGCCTGTTCCAGCTCCCGGATCCGGTACCAGCGGTCCGGCTCCAGCCCCGCCGTAGCGGAAGCGGCGGCAGCCTCGCTCGGCCCCTTCCGCAGCGCCCGGCGGGTCAGCGCGCGCAGCAGCGAGCTTTCGCGCTGCAGCATCGGCCGCTCGAGCCAGCCGCGCAGGCGCTCGCCGTCCAGCAGCCAGCCTTCGCCGCTCGCGGAGAGCCAGCCATGCTCCGCCATCAGATCGAGCGCAAGCGCGAGCGGCGGCTCATACTCCAGCGTCCAGGCAGGCGGCAGCCGCAGCAGGCTCAGCCCTTCCTCCGGCAGCCGCAGCTCTTCCTCCAGGCTCCGGCACAGCTTGCGGTGCAGCCGTCCCTTGGCGGTGACGGCGAAGCCGTCGCGCGCCAGCTGCGCCGCCGCTCCGAGCAGCACCCGCGACAGCAGCCGCGTGCTGGCGCCGCCCGGCAGCTCCCGCACGCCTTGCTGCAGCGGCAGCGGCTCCGCCTGCGCGGGAAACTCCCGCTGCAGCAGGGCGAGCGCGTCCGCCTCGGGCACATGCACGA
Source organism: Paenibacillus sp. B01 (assembly GCF_009649995.1). Lineage (NCBI taxonomy): Bacteria > Bacillati > Bacillota > Bacilli > Caryophanales > Paenibacillaceae > Paenibacillus > Paenibacillus sp. B01. Next base: position 3,515,220 of record NZ_CP045802.1, read on the forward strand.
TCCGCTCGCCCCAGAATCGGGCGCGCACCTGGGCGTCGCCGGATCGCGCAAGCGCCTCCAGCGCCGCCTCCGCTTCGAGGCTGGACCATGCATGCTCGGCGCAAGCGGCCTCCAGCAGCCGCCCCTCCTCCGCTCCGGCAAGCCCGTAGCGGCGAAGCAGCAGCCGCAGCAGCCGCGCAGCCGGCCGGCTGCGCTCCTCGGCGGCGCTGCCGGAGCGCCCGGTCGCCCCCTCCGCAGGAGCGCCCGTCAGGCCGGCAAGCGCGCTCCATCCCGCATCGTCAGCGGACGGAGACGGCTGCGCTTCCGCCGCCGCTCCGGCGCCGTGAAGCGCCCCGCCAGACTTCCCGACGGGCGCGCCGCCCGCACGAACGGCCGGTCGGCTTCGTTCCCACGGCTTGCTGCCGCTCATCCGCTCCATCCCCTTTCCGCCGTTTCCGGTCCAATCGTCTCGTACGCATAGCCCTGCTCCACCATGAACAGCTGCCGCTTGAGCGCGAACTCCGTCTCCTTGGTGCCCGCGCTGACAACCGTATAAAACAGCGACGGCATGCCGTCCGCCTTCGGACGGAGCAGGCGCCCGATGCGCTGCGCCTCCTCCTGGCGCGAGCCGAACGTCCCCGACACCTGCACCGCGAGCGAGGCGTCCGGCAGATCGACCGCGAAGTTCGCGACGCGGGAGACGACGAGCCGCCGCAGCTCGCCGGCATTGAAGCGGCGGAACAGCTCCTCGCGCTCCGGCGCCGGCGTGCTGCCGCACAGCACCGGCGCCTCGAGCGCCTGGCCGAGGGCATGCAGCTGGTCCAGATACTGGCCGATGATGAGCGCGGGACGGTCCGGATGAGCGCCGAGCACCCGGTTCACCGCCTCCAGCTTCGCCGGATTCGAGCTCGCCAGGCGCAGCTTCGTCTTGCGGTCCGCGCGCTCGTATCGCTCGGCGATCGAGTCGCACAGCGGCACGCGCAGCTCGCGGCAGCGCACGCCCGCGATCCAGCCCTGGCGCTCCAGCGTCCGCCACGGCAGCTCGTACAGCTTCGGACCGATGAGCGAGAACACGTCCTCCGCCCGGCCGTCCTCGCGCACGAGCGTCGCCGTCAGGCCGAGCCGGCGCGTCGCCTGCAGCTCCGCCGTGAGACGAAAGACGGGCGCCGGCAGCAGATGGACTTCATCATAGATGATCAGGCCCCAGTCGCGGCTGCCGAACAGGTCGAAGTGGCCTCCGTCCGCCCGGGCTCCCGACGCGCCTTTGCCATGAGCGACGATCTGGTACGAGGCGACGGTGACCGGGCGGATCTGCTTGAGATCGCCCGTGTATTCCCCGATGTCGCTCTCCCGCAGCGTCGTTTTTTCCAGCAGCTCTCTTTTCCACTGCCGAACCGAGGTCGAGCCCGACGTCAGCACGAGCGTCGCCTGGCCGAGCCGGGCGAGCGCCGCCGCGCCGACGACCGTCTTGCCCGCTCCGCACGGCAGCACGACGACGCCGCTGCCGCCGGCTCCGTCCTCGCGGCAAAAGCGGTCCACCGCCTCCGCCTGATAGTCCCGCAGCTCGAACGGCCGCCCGCCCGCCAGCTCGCCGCGCAGGCGGATGTCAAGCGACTCGCCTGCCCGGTAGCCCGCCCGATCCTTCACCGGCAAGCCGAGCCGCAGCAGCTCGCGCTTCAGCTCTCCGCGCCGGTCGGCGGGCAGCTCCCATCCTTGCTCCGTCCGCCGGGCTGCATGCGATTGAAAAAACGGCTCCGGCAGCTCCTCCAGGAGCGCCTGCTCCCCGACGAGCAGCAGAGCTCCCTCCCGGCCGCTCCGCAGCTCGAGTCCGCCGCAGCGCTCGACCCACTGCCGGATCTGCTCCGCCAAAGCGGCCGGCACCGGGTAGCGGGCATGGCGCCGCAGCGGCTCCAGCATCTGCTCCGCCGTCATTCCTTGCGAAGCCGCATTCCAGACCGGAAGCGGCCCGATCCGATAGTGATGAAGCGTGCCCGGCCGTTTGACGAGCTCGGCGAACCGTCCGAGCGCTTCCCTCGCCTCCTCCGCTGCCGGATGCGACTCGTCCAGCAGCACCGTGCCGTCCGCCTGCACGACCAATGGGCCGCTGCTTCGTTTCAGCATCGCCAGGGCTCCTTTCCCCAATCCTGTTTTTGACAGTATGGGGCAGCGAAGCCTGATTTTATGCCCTCTGTGCGCCCCTCCCTCCGCCGCGGCGCGCCAAAAAGCCCTTCTCCCCACCTCTGCAGGCAGAAAAAAGGGCCGAGGGCCGCCGTACGGCGCTGCGGCGCCAGGCGCCGCGAAAAAGTCAGCCGTTCGCGTCTGCGAACGACTCCGCGCAGCCGATGAGCAGCAAGGCGGCCTGCTTCATCGAGCTCTCGTCGATGTCGAAGCGCGGATGATGATGCGGGTAGACGGCGCCAAGCTCCGGATTGCCGGCTCCGACGAAGACGAAGCAGCCGGGAATCCGCTCGAGATAGTAGGCGAAATCCTCGCCCGCCGTAATGAGCTCCGACAGGCCCGCGGCGTCCTCGCCGAACAGCATCGCCGCCGTCCGCAGGCAGCGCGCGGCTTCCGCCTCGTCGTTGATGACCGGCGGATAGCCTTCGCGGTAGTCGAGCCGCCCCTCGGTGCCGTAGCCGGCGCAGACGCTGCGCGTCAGCTCCCGGATGCGGGCGCGGATCTGATCGCGCACGCCGAGGTCGAACGTACGCACCGTCCCTTTGAGCCGGCAGTGGCCGGCGATGATGTTGCTCGCTTCTCCGGCCTGGAACGAGCCGATCGTCACGACCGCCGTCTCGAGCGGACTGACGTTGCGGCTGACGATCGTCTGCAGCGCCGTCACGAGCGCCGCGCCGGCGACGATCGCGTCCGCCGTATGCTGCGGCATGCCGCCGTGGCCGCCGCGACCGACGATATCGATCGTGAACTCGTCCACTCCGGCCATGAACGCGCCGGCTCTCGTCTCGACCCGGCCCGCCGGCAGCGGGCTCCACAGATGCACGCCGTAGATGGCGTCGACTCCGCTCAGCGCGCCGTCCTCGATCATCGGCTTCGCTCCGCCCGGCGTCAGCTCCTCCGCCGGCTGGAACAGCAGGCGCCGCGTCCCCTTGAAGGCGCCCTGCAGCGACTCGTAGTAGGCCGCGACGCCGAGCAGGCCGGCCGTGTGCGCGTCATGACCGCAAGCGTGCATGACGCCCGGCACGGTCGAGGCGTAGTCCGCTCCCGTCTCCTCCTCGATCGGCAGCGCGTCCATGTCGGCCCGCAGCGCGACCGTAGGACCTGGCTCGAGACCCGTCCACTCCGCGACGATGCCGAAGCCGCCGACGGCGGTCCGCACGCTGCCGCAGCCGATGTCGGCCAGCCGCTCCGCGATCCAGGACGATGTCCGCGCCTCCTGGAAGCTCAGCTCCGGATGGCGGTGAAGATGGCGCCGATGCTCCACCATCCGCGGCATGAGCCGCTCCAGCGTCCGCTCCGCCTCCAGACGTCTTTGGTTGTCCATTCCCATCTCCTCCTTGCTCTCACGGACTAGTGTACCAGAAGGCCGGCCGAGGGAGATAGAGCGCCGTTTCAAAAAAAGCCGCGCCCTTGCGCTCGACTTTGAAACATACTAATATGAATGATGAACGTGCATACAGTCTTTGCCAAGCTGCTGAGGAGGATATTCATGATTATTGAAAACACCGGCCTTGACGGAATGAAGAGCGATCTGGCTCACCTGGACGAGAGCGCGGAAAGTCTCGGATTCGTCCGCTGGCAGTGGGAATATTACCGGGCTACATACGACCTTAAGTTCGTCGACCGCAGCACGGACTTCGAGTACTTCCTGCGCTTGAATACCCGCGCCGTCGAAGGCAAGCTGGAAAACCCGGCCGCCGTGCTTGCGATCGAGCATGTCTACATCGGCCGCGCCACCTTCCCCCACGGAATGGAATATGAATCTGCCGTACCGCAGCCGATCCTGAGCGCCGCCAAGCAAAAGCTGGCCGAGCTGAAGCAAAAGCTGGCCGAATAAGGTGATGGTATGAAATGAAAGCAAACCCGGAAAGCCGCCGCGGCCGACCGGACTTCCTGCTTCTCATCCTGACGCTGGCGCTGGTCGGCTTCGGCCTCGTCATGGTTTTCAGCGCCAGCGCCAGCATCGCAGAGGTGGACAGGCGGTACGGATACGATCCGCTGCACTTTTTCAAGAAACAGCTTCTATTCGCCGGTCTCGGCACGGGATTGATGCTCCTTTTGACGAACTTCCGCTATCAGTTCTTCAAGAAGGGCTTCATCCTTTTTTTCATTCCGGCCATGCTCATGCTGCTCCTCGTGCCCTTCGTGGCGGATGAGATCAACGGGGCGAGAAGCTGGATCAACCTGTTCGGCTTCACCATCCAGCCGACCGAGTTCGCCAAGATCGCCCTCATCCTTTATCTCGGCTCGCTCATCGCCAAAAAGGGCGAGCGGTTCCGCAGCTTCAAGCGCGGCCTCGTGCCGGTCATCGTCATCGTCGCCGTCGTCTGCGGCATGATCATGCTGCAGCCCGACATGGGCTCCTGCCTCGTCATCTGCGCCTGCGCGATGATGATGATTTTCGCCGGAGGCGCCAACCTGCGCCAGCTCGTCGCCTCGGGGTTTTTCGGCGCCATCGCCATCGCGATCGTCATCGCGATCAGCTTCCTCGTCGACAGCGACGGCTGGGCATATCGGCTGGAGCGGTTCACCAGCTACCGCGATCCGCTCGCCCACGCGCTCGAATCCGGCATGCAGGTGAGCCGCTCGCTGATGGCGCTCGGACATGGCGGCTTCACCGGAGCCGGCCTCGGCCATAGCGTGCAAAAGGTCCAGTATCTGCCCTTCGCCTACAACGACTTCATCTTCGCGATCATCGGCGAGGAGCTGGGCTTCCTGGGCAGCAGCCTGTTCCTGCTCGTCTTCCTGATGTTCCTGTGGCGCGGCATCATCGTGGCGCTCCGCTGCCCGGACATCTACGGCACCGTCGTCGGAGCCGGCATCGTCTCGCTGTTCGCCATCCAGGCGTTCGTCAACATCGGCGGCGTCACCGGCGCGATCCCGCTGACCGGCGTCACGCTGCCGTTCATCAGCTACGGCGGATCGTCGCTGCTCGCCTCGCTTATCGCGATGGGCGTCATGCTGAGCATCTCCCGCGAGGCCAATCGGGATCCGGCGATCCAGACGTCGCCGAACGCGCGGCCTCGATCTGCGAAGCAGCCGATGCTGTCCGAAAACTAGCGCTTCCGTCCTTCTCGGCGCCTCTGCCCGAATCACCGGCAGAGGCGCTTTTGCCTGCTCTTTTCGCTGTCCCCCCTCCGCCTTCCGCTCCTCGCCTGCGAGCGGCCACGCCGTCGGATCAAAAAAAAGCCTGTCCCGCTCGAGCGGGACAGGCAAAGGCGAAGCTATTTGATCGCACGGCTGGCGCCGGAAGCCGGCTCCTCCGCCGTCTCTTCCTTGAACATGACGCCGTCGACCTTGACGTTCACCTCGACGACATGAAGGCCGGTCATGTTCTCGACCGCCTCCCGTACGCCGAGCTGCAGCTGCCGGCATACTTCCTGGATCGGAATCCCATACTGCACGATGACGCGCAGGTCGATCGCAGCCTCCAGCTGTCCGACCTCGACCGTCACGCCCTTCTGGGCGTTCTTTCCGCTCAGCCGCTTGGCCAGCCCTTCGGAGATGCCGCCCGACATGGCGGCGATTCCCGGCGTCTCGAGCGCGGCGAGTCCTGCGATCGTTGCGACTACGTCATCTGAAATCCGAATCATTCCTGTTTCAAGATCTTCCGCCACGACGCTCCACCCCTTCGTTTGACTCCACTTTCATCCATTGTAAAGGATGCGCTCTCGGAAATGCAAGACAGTCCGGAAGCCGCTCGCCTCCGTTTACTTTAGTCCTTGAATTGGGTATAGTAAGATACATATTTTGCCGGGTCCCGACCCGGCTCATCCTTGCCAAAGAGGTGCATTATGGCCAAGCGTCGCCAGCTGTTCTTCGCCGGGCTCATCCTCACGTTCGTCGTGAGCGGACTCGCCCATTATCTCCACTGGAACGAGATGCTCCAGTTCGCCGTATCGGCGATCTCGGTCATCTTCGTCGCCGGCTTTCTCGGCCAGGCGACGGAATCGGTCGCCCATTACGCCGGCCAGCGGCTTGGAGGCTTCCTCAACGCCACGTTCGGCAACGCGGCGGAGCTGATCATCGCCATCTTCCTCGTGAAAGCCGGCTCGTTCGAGACGGTCAAGGCCAGCCTGACCGGCTCGATCATCGGCAACCTGCTGCTCGTGCTCGGCCTCAGCATCCTGCTGGGCGGCCTCAAGTTCAAGGAGCAGCGCTACAACGTGCAGCTCGCCACCCACAACTCCACGCTGATGATCCTGGCCGTCGTCGCCCTGTTCATTCCGGCGACGTTCGTCACGTCCGAGCATTTCAGCTTCCGCCAGGACCAGATCCTGAGCATCACGGTCGCGATCATCCTGATCGTCAGCTACCTGCTCTGGCTCGTGTTCTCGATGGTCACCCACAAGGACATGCTGTCCGAGATGGAGGACAAGGCCGAGGCCGGAGCGGACGCGCATGAGGAAAAGCCGCTCTGGTCCCTCAAGCGCTCGGTGCTCTACCTCGTCGTCGCGACCGTCATGGTCGCGTTCGTCAGCGAATGGCTCGTCGGCACGCTGCACGGCGTATCCGAGCGCTTCGGCCTGTCCGAGCTGTTCATCGGCGCCTTCGTCGTCGCGATCGTCGGCAACGCGGCCGAGCACAGCGCGGCCATCATGCTCGCGATGAAAAACAAGATGGGCGCCGCCGTCGAGATCGCCGTCGGCTCGAGCCTGCAGATCGCGCTGTTCGTGGCGCCGGTGCTCGTCCTCATCAGCGGCTTTTTCGGCCCGACGATGGACATTGTCTTCACGCCGATCGAGCTTGCCGCCATCGCCGTCTCGGTGTTCATCGCCAAGGCGGTTTCGAGCGACGGACGCACGAACTGGTACGAGGGCTTCCTGCTCGTCATGGTGTACATCATTCTCGGCTTCGCGTTCTACCTCGTGTAGCGCATCTAAGCAAAAAAGCGGCACCGCTGTCTGTCGACGCGGCGCCGCTTTTTCATTTGCCTTCGGTCCATCCTATAGAAGCTGGGATTTTTGGTCCAGCGCTTCGTACAATTGAGCCAAGTTGCGCTCCAGCTTGCTGATGATGGCCTTCCCTGCCGATTCCTCGATCAGGCCAGCCCGCACCGCAAAGTCTACTTCCCGGGAAAAACCGTACATCTGGGTATCCAGAACCTCTTCGTACAGAGGACATTTGCGGGTCGCAAGATTTTCCATCTGCACTTCGATGAGCTTCTCGATCTTGTTTGCGTCATCCTGCAGCAGTAGAACCGCCTTCTGATGCAGATGGACCAGAACTTCCGGTGAAGACATAGTTTCCCCCCCTGTGCGGATGTCTCGCCGTTGTTGTCATTGGTTTGCCTAATATCTCTAATAGTAGACGATTCGGGGGGAATACACAAGGACAAACAAAGAAGGCGACTCCGCCCGCATGACGGGTAGAGTCGCCCTTCGCCGGCATCTATTCGCCGATGATCGTAATGTTGAGATTGTGCTTGGCGAATACTTCGGCAAGCGCCTTTTTCGCCTCGTCGGCGTCAGGCCCGTGGACGTGAAGCTCGTAGGAATGCGTACCCACCAACGTCGTGAACAGGCCGAGGATGCTCTTCACGTCGATGTACTTGTTTTCGGCTTGAAGCACGATCGACGAGCGGAACCGGCTGGCAACTTGGGAAATTTCTACGATAGCCGCATTGTTGGACATGGGTATTCCTCCCTGTTAAAAAACTTAAGAAAACGTTTCCTCCATCATACTCCGAAACGCTCCCCCGTTCAAGATGAACAGGATATTTTTACCCGGAAGCCCATCTGCGGAATCCGCTTATTTCAATCGCTCGGGATTGAGCCCTTCCAGCTCCGGCAGCACGAACAGCCCGTCCTTGCGGATCAGCACGTCGTCGAAATAGATCTCGCCGCCGCCATACTCGGGACGCTGGATCAAGACGAGATCCCAGTGGACCGCGGACCGGTTGCCGTTGTCCGCTTCCTCGTAAGCCTGTCCCGGGGTGAAGTGCAGCGAGCCGGCGATCTTCTCGTCGAACAGCGTATCGTTCATCGGGTGCAGGATGTACGGGTTGAAGCCGAGGCTGAACTCGCCGATGTAGCGGGCTCCTTCGTCCGTGTCGAGAATCTCGTTGATCCGGTCCGTATCGCTGCTCGTCGCCTTGACGATGCGGCCGTTCTCGAACGTGAAGGAGATGTTGTCGAACGTCACGCCCGAGTTGACGCTCGACGTGTTGTACGTGATCGTGCCCTGCACGGAGTCGCGGATCGGCGCCGTGTACAGCTCTCCGTCCGGAATATTGCGCTCGCCGGCGCATTTGACGGAGCCGATGCCCTTGATCGAGAAGCTCAGGTCCGTGCCCGGTCCGACGATGCGGACCTTGTCCGTGCGGTCCATCAGCTGCTGGAGCGGCGTCATCGCCTCCTCCATGCGGCTGTAGTCGAGGTTGCACACGTCGAAGTAGAAGTCCTCGAACGCCTCGGTGCTCATTTTGGCGAGCTGGGACATCGAGGCGTTCGGATAGCGCAGCACGACCCATTTCGTCTTCTTGACGCGGATCTCGGAGTGCACCGGATGGGAGTAGAGCTGCTGGTACAGCTTCATCTTGTCCTCCGGCACGTCCGACAGCTCGTTGACGTTTTCACCCGATCGGATCCCTATGTACCCTTGCATCTGCTTCATGCGCTCCTGGTCGAGCTTCGACCACAGCCCGATCTGCTCCGGCGTCGCGTGCAGCAGCATCGAGCGCAGCACGGAACGGTCGCTCGTCTCGACGAACGGACGGCCGCCGGCGCGGGCCACTTCTTCCACGAGGCATTTGGCCAGTTCCCGCTCCGGGCCGATCATGTCGATCAGGATGTTCTCGCCAGGCTGGACGCGCACGGAGTGGCGGACCAGATTGGCGGCTAATGTTTGCAGGCGCGGATCGCGCATGGCTGCATACCTCCTCGAATAGATGAATTCCGTTCCCATCCTATCACGAGCATTCCTGCTTCTGCACGGCTCCGCGTCATCGCATCACGGTTCCGTCTCGAAGCGGAACCGCAGCGACCGCTCCTCCTCGACCCGCTTTCCGCCGTCGGAAAAAACCAGCCTGGACCGCTCCGTCAGCTCCACCGGCACGAGCCGATGCCGATCCACGACAAGCTCGCAGCGCATGTCGGCCGCCTGCAGCGGACGGGCCGCGGAGCTTTGCTCGGCCTGCGCGCGCAGCCGCTTGCTCCAGAGGCCCGACGCGAAGCTCGCATCAGGCTCGATGAGCAGCACCGCCTCTCCTCCGCCCGAGCGGGCCTCGTCCAGCCGGACGCTCGCCGCTCCATCCAGCAGCCCCTCCAGCAGCGCCGAAGGGTTGTAGCTGTCCTCGCCGTACCGGTCGCTCCCGTCGATCTGGACCGCCGCTCCCGCTCCGCTGGTCAACAGGCGAAGTCCGTCATGGCGGCGCACTTCGCCCTTCCACTCCTCTTGCCGCGCCGCCCCGGCACCGGACGGATCGGTCTCGATCAACGCGAAGCGATAGCTTTCCGGGACGGACAGCCCCGATACGGCCAGGCGCAGCAGCTCCCGTGGCGAGCGCTCCGCGGACGTTGCCGCGCAGCCGGCGAGCAGCGACGCCGCGGCGAGCAGCGCCAGCAGCGTATGAATTCGCTTTATGGGGATGCGGAAGGTCATCAAAAGCACTCCTCTCATTCCTGCGTTCCGTAGGATTTTCCCTCGCTTGCCGTTCCCTTATGCAGAAGCGGCGATTCCCTTGACATGTCGAGCATGAATCCTTTAAAATTAGTTGTTGAATATAGGCCAAAGGTTTTGTGACACCCTCATGGGTGCTGCAGCTGCGGGGGCAGCGGCTGAACTTCCCCTTCAGGTCATGGCTCGTCCATGTTCATGCAGCATTCGGCGAAACGTTGGACCCTTTTCAAACATTCCATTTGAAGAAGGAGCTACACCCAATATGTCACGTTATACAGGTCCCAAGTTTAAACTCAGCCGCCGCCTCGGCATCTCCCTGAGCGGCACCGGCAAAGAACTCGCGAAGCGCGCTTTCCCTCCGGGTCAGCACGGCCAAGCGAGCCAGCGCAAAAAAGTGAGCGGCTACGGCCTCCAGCTCGCGGAAAAGCAAAAGCTGCGCCACATGTACGGCGTGAACGAAAAGCAATTCCGCAACCTGTTCGACAAAGCTTCGAAAATCAAAGGTATCTCCGGCGAGAACTTCATGTTCCTGCTTGAGAGCCGCCTGGACAACCTCGTGTACCGTCTTGCTTTCGCCAACTCCCGTGCAGGCGCTCGCCAGCTCGTAGCGCATGGCCACGTGACGGTGAACGGCAAGAAGGTCGACATCGCTTCCTACCAAGTCCAGCCTGGCGATGTGATCGGCCTGCGTGAGCGCAGCCGTTCCCTCAAGCTGGTCAAAGAAGCTATGGAAGGCCGCCATCACCTGCCGGCGTACCTGGAATTCAACGAGCAAGCTCTCGAAGGCAAGTACATCCGCCTGCCAGAGCGCGGCGAGCTGAGCTCCGACATCGACGAAAAGCAAATCGTCGAGTTCTACAGCCGTTAATCCGACTTCGGATCAGCAGCCTCAAAAGCCTCGCGGCATATGCCGCGAGGCTTTTTGCGCGCTCCTTGCTAGACGAAAAAAGCCGTTCCCGCCGCTAGGGCGGAAACGGCTCGCATTCCAGCATGAATGCGGAGGATCAGGACTTGCTCGGCGCCTCGGCTGCGGCCGCGCTCAGCGCAGCCGCGGCGGGCAGCGCCGGCTCGGCCTTCGGAAGCGACGCCGCAGCTGCCGGCGACGCCGATCGGGACGTCAGGCTGCGCATCAGCTCGTTGACGTCGATGCCGGCGACGCTCTTGAGCATCTCGGGAGCGGTCGCCATCAGGTCGGTCACGTAGTTGGAGAGGCGCGCCGCTCCGGCGCCGTTGCCGGTATCGACGACCGTCAGCTTGTCGATCGACTTGATCGGCTCCGCGACGTTCGCAGCCAGCTCCGGCAGCATCTTGACGATGATGTCGAGGACGGCTGCCTCGCCGAACTTCTCGAACGCCAGGGCGAGCTTTTCCTTCGCCTCGGCTTCGGCGAGACCGCGCAGCCGGATGACTTCGGCTTCCGCCGTACCTTTGGCGCGCTCGGCGTCGGCTTGCGCCTGGCCCTCGAGCCGCTTCTGCTCGGCCATCGCGTGAGCTTCCGCCTCGATGCGATATTTGAGCGCATCGGCAGCGCGGTACTGCCGCTCCTTCTCCGCCTCGGCGGCCTGCACGACGGCATACCGGTCGGCGTCGGCCTTTTTCTTGACCTCGGAGTCGTACTGCTTCTCGCGGCGCAGGATCTCCTTCGTCTCCAGATCGATCTCGCGCTCCTTGCGGACCAGCTCGACCTTCATCTGCTCCTCGACGACCTGCTGCTTGATGCGGGCTTCCTGGATCGTATACGCCTGATCCGCCTCTGCCTTGGCCGTATCCTGCTCCTTCTTGAACTCGGCCACCTTCAGCTGGTTCTGCTTGGACGCCTCGGCGATGTTCGTGTCGCGCAGCAGCTCGGCCTTCTGGCCTTCTTCCTCCGCCGCCGCCTTCTGAATCCGCGAGTCACGGAGCGCCTGAGCCTCGGCGATTTCCGCATCCCGCTTGACGGCGGCGATGCGCGGCTTGCCGAGAGCGTCCAGATAGCCGTGCTTGTCGCGCAGATCCTTGATCGTGAACGAGACGATCTGCAGCCCCATCTTTTTCAAATCCTTCGCCGCGACCGACTGCACCTCCTGCGCGAACTTGTCGCGGTTGCGGTACACTTCTTCGACCGTCATCGAGCCGAGGATCGCCCGCAGATGGCCCTCCAGCACTTCCTGAGCCTCGCTCTTGAGCGCCTCGACCGGCTTGCCCATGAACTGCTCGGCCGCCGTCGCGACATCCTCGATCGAGCCGCCGATCTTGATGATGGCGACGCCGTCGGCCATGACCGGCACGCCCTGCTCCGTGTACACCTCCGGCGTGGAGACGTCGAGCTTCATCGACAGCAGCGACAGGAACTCCACCCGCTGGAACACCGGCAGGATGAACGCGCCCCCGCCGCGGACGATCTTGATGCTCCGGCCGGAATCATCCGACGCGACATTGCTCGCGCCGAGGAAAGAACCGGTGACGACCATCGCCTCGTCCGGGCTCGCCGTCTTGTAGCGAGCCCAGAAAGCGAGGCCCAGCAAGACGATGACGCCGACGACAATCGAAGGAATTACGAGAAATTCTGGCATTACAGGTCTCCTCTCTCATTCATCATGGCGACCGAAAGCGCGTCCGGCTTCACCTCGACGACGACGACACGGCTGCCGGACGGAATGTCCCGGCTCTCAAAGCTCTCCGCCGTATGGTTCGTAACGCCTGCGCCGATCCGGATCAGCACCTCGCCGCATCCATGGGCGGGGATCGGAGTGATGACCTCGCCGATCATCCCGCCCAGCTCCCGGACCGAGTAGCCCGACGACGCCTCACTGTTCCTCATCGGCTTCACATAAAGGAAGAACATCGCCACGGAGCCGGCGATCGCGAGCAGAACCGACAGGCTCGCCGTCGCTCCCGCGCCAAGCTCGGTGTACTTCTCCAGCATGAGGCCGGCCCCGCCGAACGCGGTGATCCCGCCCGCCAGCGCCGCTGGCTGGAAAATGCCGCCGGCATCCGCCGAGAGGAAATCCAGCGCTCCGTCAAGCGCCGAGCCGAGCAGATCGCCAAGCACGACGCTGACGAGCGCGAACAGCACGCCGAAAGCCAAGCAGGATAAATATAGCGTCTCCATTTCACTCACCCCCCATTATTGGAAGCGATTGTAACCGCCTGGTCTTCTATACGCCCGATTCAAGGAAATGTTTCACTACTTTGACAAATGACCGGTCAACTTTTATCGAAGCGGATCCGCGCCATCCTCCGGCGTCCGACCTGAACGACATCCCCATCCCGGGGACGCAGCTCCGCGGACGCATCGTCCAGCCGCTCTCCGTTGATCCGGACAGCGCCTTGCTGCACGCTCCGGCGCGCCTCGCTGCCGGATTCGGACAGTCCGAGGACGGTCAGCAGCCGGGACAGCCGGATCGCTCCGTCCTCCAGCTCCGCTGCGGGCAGAAACGCTTCCTCGATCTCCTCCGGGAGCTCCCGCTGCTGGAATACCTCGCGGAACCGCTCGGCCGCTGCGTCGGCCGCTGCGGCGCCGTGGTACTGGCGGACGAGCGTCCAGGCGAGGCGCTGCTTCGCTTCCATCGGATGGAGAGCTCCGCTCTCCAATCCGTCGCGGATTCCGGCCTGCTCGGCTTCGTCCAGATCGGTCGCCAGCAGGAAGTATTTCGCCATCAGCTCGTCGGGGATGCTCATCGCCTTGCCGAACATGTCGGAAGGCTCGTCGGAGATGCCGATGTAGTTGCCGAGGCTCTTGCTCATCTTCTGCACGCCGTCGAGGCCTTCGAGGATCGGCATCGTGATCGCGATCTGGCGGCGCTTGCCGTACTCTTTTTGCAGCTGGCGTCCCATGAGCAGGTTGAACGTCTGGTCGGTGCCGCCAAGCTCGACGTCCGTATCGAGCGCGACGGAATCGTAGCCCTGCATCAGCGGGTAGAAGAACTCATGGATGCCGATCGGCTGGCCCGCCCGATGCCGCTTGGTGAAGTCGTCCCGCTCCAGCATGCGCGCGACCGTCGACTTGGCCGCCAGCCCCAGAATGTCGCCGAACTGGAGCGGAGACAGCCATTCGGAATTGTAGTACAGCTTGGTCCGCTCAGGATCGAGAACCTGGAACATCTGATCCTGGTACGTCTGCGCGTTGCGCCGCACGTCCGCCTCCGACAGCGGCTTGCGCGTCTCCGACTTGCCCGTCGGATCGCCGATGCGGCCGGTAAAGTCGCCGATAATGAGCTGGACCTGATGGCCCAGGCTCTGGAACTGGCGCAGCTTCTGCAGCACGACCGTATGGCCGATATGGATGTCCGGCGCCGACGGGTCGAGGCCGAGCTTCACGTTGAGCGGCCTGCCCTCGAGCACCGACTGCTCCAGCTTCTCCCGCAGCCCGTCCGCCGGGACGATCTCCGCCGCTCCGCGGGCGAGAATGTCCAGCTGGCGCCTGACCTCCTCCTGCTGCGCCTCCGACAAGCGCTTCTTCTCCTGCTCCTTCTGCTCCTCAACGCTCATGATGGGGGTCCCCTTTCTTAAATGAAATGCAAAAAGATCCTTCTTGTCCGAAGGGACGAGAAGGATCAGCTCGCGGTACCACCCTTGTTGGAGCGGCGGCTTCTCCATTCGGAAAAGCCAAAACTGCCCCCACTTCGTTGAAGATAACGGAAGACTGCTTCCGGGACCGGACTACATGCCGATCGCTCAGCCTCGTCCAGCCGGCTCCGGGCGGTAATTCGCCAAGACGCTGCGCACCGGTTCGCACCACCCACCGGCTCTCTGATCCGCTTCGACGTCCGGCTACTGGAGGCCCATCCATGCCGTTCACGCTATGCGCTTCCGCGGACCGGGCCGGGATGCGGTTTGTTGCTGCAAGTTATATCATGCCCCTAGCACGGCTGTCAACCCGCAGCATTTTCCGACAGCAGACGGCAGGCGGCGAATCGCAGCGAACGCTGTCCGGCCGTGCCGATTCAGGAAGCATGTGATATAATAGCTCTGTTCATTTGGAGGAGGATACGTACATATGGCTCAAGACCAGGAACAGCTCCGCAAGCCGCGCAGCGGCTGGAGGACCTTCGGCCTTGTCGTCTGGATAACGGTCAAATGGCTCGTTATATTCGGCATCACGGGCGCCTTGTTCGCGGGAGGCATCGCCACCGGCTATGTCGCCGCGCTCGTCAAGGACGATCCGGTGCGGCCGGGCAGCGAGCTCGAAGCCAAGGTCAACGAAAACGCCTTGACCGGCTTCGTCTACTTCAACGACGGCACGACGCCGGTCGGCCAACTGAGGACCGACGAGGATCGCCGGCTCGTCGACCTGTCGAACATCCCGCAGTCCGTCATCGACGCCCTGCTTTCGACCGAAGACAGCAATTTTTATAATCATATCGGAGTCGACTACAAAGGCCTCGGCAGAGCGGTCAAGGAAAAGCTGCTGAACGAGGACCGGCAGACCGGGGGCAGCACGCTGACCCAGCAGGTCGCCCGCCGCGTCTTTCTCAGCCTCGACCGCACGGACAGCCGCAAGTTCAAGGAGATCCTGCTGTCCATCCGGATGGAGCGCTACCTGACCAAGGAGCAGATCCTGGCCGCGTACCTCAACAAGATGCCGTTCGGCAACGGCTCGTCCGGCTACAACCTGTACGGCATCAAGTCGGCTTCGATCGGCATCTTCAACGTCGCCGACCTGAACAAGCTCAATCTGGCGCAGTCGGCCTATCTTGCCGGCCTGCCGCAGCTGCCGTCCGCCTACTCGGCGTTCAACGGCAAGGGCCAGTTCAACGAGTCCGGCTTCAACCGGGCGATCTCCCGCCAGAAGTTCGTCCTCTCCCGCATGCTGGAGACCGGCCGCATCACGCAGGCCGAGTACGACGAGGCGCTCGCCTTCGACATCAAGGGCTCGCTCGCGCCGCATCGCGAGAAGGCGTACAACACGTTCCCGTACCTGATGCTCGAGACGGAGCGGGAGGCGGCCGAGCTCATCGCCCTCAAGCAGAACCCGAATCTCCAAAAAGCGGATCTCGCCAAAAGCGAGAACGCCGAAATCGTGCAGGCGGCGCGCGAGCAGCTGCTCCGCTCGGGCTACCGCATCTACACGACGATCGACAAGGTCATCTACAACAACATGCGCGAGATCGGCAACGATCCCGACAACTTCGGCCCGACGAGCAAGTCCAAAGGACCGGAGCAGGCGGCCGCGATCATGATCGACCATCATACGGGAGCGATCCTCGGCATGCTGGAAGGGCGCGACTTCAACATCGAGCAGATGAACTACGCGACCCAGATGACCCGCCAGCCCGGCTCGACAATGAAGCCTATCTCGGCCTACCTGCCGGCGCTCGAAGCCGGGCTCGTACAGCCGGCAAGCGTGCTGGACGATTCGCCGATCATCCTCAAGGACGGCCAGAAGGGCTACCATATCCCGATGAACGCCAACAAGAAGTTCAACGGCCTCGTCACGGCGAGGGATGCGCTCAACCGTTCGCTGAACATCCCGGCGCTCAAGCTGTTCCTCGACAAGGTGACGATCGAGAAGGCGTGGGAATTTTCCCGCTCGCTCGGCATCACGACGCTGCAGCCGGAGGACGACAACGCCCAGACCGGCGTCATCGGCGGACTGAGCAAAGGCGTTTCCGTCAAAGAGCTGACAAACGCGTACGCGACGATTCCGAACGGCGGCAAGTACAACGAGCCGTATCTCATCAGCAAGATTGTCGACGCCTCCGGCCATATCGTCTATGAGCACAAGCTGGCGCCGAAGCAGGTGTACTCGGAGCAGACGGCGTTCCTCATGACGGACATGCTGCGCACCGTCATCGCCGACCGGAGCGGCACGGGCCACAGCGTAGCGAGCAGCTTCGACGCGTACGGCAAGATTCCGATCGCCGGCAAGACCGGCTCGACGCAAAGCTACGGCGACGTTTGGTTCATGGGCTTCAGCCCCGACATCACGCTTGGCGTCTGGGTCGGCTATAAGGAGCAGAAAAATACGCTCGTCAAAGCCTCCCAGTCCAGGGCGCGCACGCTCTGGTCCAAAATCATGAACGAAACGGTCAAGGACCGTCCGGACATCTTCAAGACCGACGCGTTCCCGCAGCCGGGCGGGCTCGTCAAGGCGACCGTATCGAGCGTCAGCGGCCTGCTGCCGAGTCCGCTGATCCGCTCGAGCGGCCTGCTCACGACCGACTGGTTCAACAAAAAATACCTTCCGGTCAAAGTCGACGACGTGCTCGGCGCGATGAGCTTCATCCGCTACAACGGCGTCAACTACATCGCCCAGGACGGCACGCCTGCCGACTTCGTGTTCACGAAGACGACGATCCGGCGCGAGAAGCCGCTCGGCGATCTGATCGAGGAGATCAACAAGGCGCAGGCCGTCATGCCGGCCGAATACCGCAAGCCGATCTCCGCGTTCATCCCCAAAGACGCCGAGAGCGAGGCTCCGTCGAGGCTCGATCCGCGGCAGGATGACGGAGCGGCGCCGTCCGCGCCTTCCAATGTCGCGCTGGAGTCGCTGAGCGGCGCCTACCGCATCACCTTCTCGGCGAGCCCGCAAAACGACGTCGTCGGCTACCGCCTCTACCGCTCGTCGGGCGGCGACTTCGCCAAGGTCGGCGATTCCATCCTGGCCGGCGACGCCACGGCATTCGTCGACCGCTCCGGCGGCTTCGGCAGCACGTACTACGTCACCGCGGTCGACGTCGCGGGGCATGAGTCCGAGCGCAGCCAGACGGTCAGCCCTGGCGGCTCGCTGCCGGGCCTTCCGGGCCTTCCGGGCTTCCCGGACACGGGCAACGGCTCCGGAGACGGCGGAGCTCCTCCAGCTACGGAGCAGCCCGGCAACGAGCAGCAGCCTGCAGCGATGAAGCCGTCCGGTCCAAGCGGGCTCAAGGCTTCCGGCACCGGCACCGGCGTCAAGCTCGAATGGAGCGCCAACAGCGCCGCGGAAGGAGTCACCTCGTATCAGGTGTACTTCAGCGCCGGCAACGACGGCAGCTTCCAGAACATCGGCTCGACCGGCGGCACGAGCTTCGAATACGTCGCTCCGATCAGCACCGGCACGTTCCGGATCACGGCCGTCAATGCGGCCGGAGAGTCGGACTTTTCCCAAGCGGTCACCTGGTCGGCCCGCTGATCCTTCTTGCCTGGCTTGCGGACAGCTTCCTCGGTCCGCAAGCTTTTTTTCTAGACATAAAAACAAGAAGAAGCCCTGCTCCGATCGGAGCAGGGCTTCTTCTTGTGCGGCATGAAGGATAACGGGGATCAGTCCTCGATCGTCGACAGGTCGCCCGTCGGCAGGTTCAGCTCCCAAGCCTTGAGGACGCGGCGCATGATCTTGCCGCTGCGCGTTTTCGGCAGCTTGTCTTTGAACTCGATCTCGCGCGGCGACGCGTGCGCGGACAGCCCTTCCTTGACGAAGCGGGCGATGTCCGCCTTGAGCTCGTCGGAAGGCTCGAAGCCTTCGCGCAGGGAGATGAACGCCTTGATGATCTCGCCGCGCATCGGATCGGGCTTGCCGATGACGCCGGCCTCGGCGACGGCGGGATGCTCCACCAGCTTGCTCTCGACCTCGAACGGTCCGACCCGCTCGCCCGCCGTGTTGATGACGTCGTCGATGCGGCCTTGGAACCAGAAGTAGCCGTCCTCGTCGCGGTAGGCGGAGTCGCCGGAGATGTACCAGCCCGGAATGCGGAAGTACTCCTCGTACTTGGCCGGATTGTTCCAGATCTTGCGCATCATTGACGGCCAAGGCGTGCGTACCGCCAGATTGCCCATGCGGTACGGCGGCAGCTCGTTGCCTGCATCGTCGATGATGGCGGCCTCGACGCCGGGGATCGGCCTTCCCATCGAGCCCGGCTTGATCTCCATCGACGGGTAATTGCAGATGAGCTGTCCGCCCGTCTCCGTCATCCACCACGTATCGTGGATGCGCTGGCCGTACACTTTGAGTCCCCAGCGGACGACCTCGGGATTGAGCGGCTCGCCCACGCTCAGCACATGGCGCAGGCTGGAAAGATCGTATTGAGCGACGCTGTCGTCGCCTGCGCCCATCAGCATGCGGAACGCCGTCGGCGCGCTGTACCAGACGGTCACGCCGTAGCGCTGGAGCGTCGTGTACCAGTCCTGCGGACTGAAGCGGCCGCCGCGGATGACGTTCGTGGCGCCGTTCAGCCAAGGCGCGAAAATGCCGTACGACGTGCCCGTCACCCAGCCCGGGTCGGCGGTGCACCAGTAGACGTCGTCTTCCTTCAGGTCAAGGACGACCCGTCCCGTATGGTAATGCTGCAGCATCGCGTTCTGCACGTGGAAGACGCCCTTGGGCTTGCCGGTGGAGCCGGACGTGTAGTGGATGAGCAGCCCGTCCTCGCGGTCCAGCCATTCGATCTGCGCCTCTTCGGAAGCGGCGGCCATCTCGTCCTTGTAGGAGACCGTGCCCTCCGGCACGTCTTCATCGGATACGACGATGACATGCTTCAGGTCCGGCAGCTCGTCGCGCTTGATCCGGGGCAGCAGCGCCGGCGTCGTCACGATCGCCGTCGCCGTGCTGTCGAGCAGCCGGTCCTTGACCGCCGTCTCCATGAACGCCTCGAACAGAGGGCCGACGACGACGCCGACCTTGAGCGAGCCGAGCAGCGCCACGTAGAGCTCCGGAGAGCGGGGCATGAAAATGAACAGCCGCTCGCCCTTACTGAGGCCCAGCTTGCGGAGGACGTTGGAGAAGCGGTTCGACAGGCGGCTCAGCTGCTCGAACGTATAGGATTCATCCCGCTTCGGATCGCTGTAGAGCAGAGCGGTCTTCTGCCCCCGACCCTCGGCCAGATGGCGGTCGATCGCCTCGTGCGCCATATTGACCTTGCCCGTCTCATGCCAGGTGAAATGCTTCTCTACCTCGCTCCAGTCAAACGAAGCATGCTCTTCCTCATAGCTGCCCATATTCGGAGAAGCAGCGGAAACCGCGATCTTTTCCTTGTGGTCAATCGACATGCTAATCACCTTCCATCGTCATCATCGTAGTGTACTGCAACGGATCGGATGCGCTTACAAGCCAAGGATGAATCGGAATTCATGTTCCTCCAGTATAGCATATGGAAATGTATGCGCCTACTTTTCGCCTATTTTTACCCCTGTTCGACTAAAAAGTCGCCCTCCGGGCGTGACGCTTGTCCTTTCCATCCCGCTTTTTTTCTGCTATAAGTGATAAGAGGCGCGGACCGCCTATTTTTGGTCTGCCGCCATTTCGCTTTGGAGGTGCGATCACGTTGGAGCCTATCAAGCGCCACCATTCCCTTGTCGTTCCTTTCGGCAATCGGGAGCTCGTGCTCGAAGGGCCGGTCGATCCGTCCCGGCTCGCCGACTGTACGATGCATCCCGGCCTGGATGCCTTCCGCCGGCCGAAGGATCAGCTGGAAGCGTTGATCGAGATCGCCGGCCTCGAGGAAGGCCGCATCATCATAACCCGCGACGGAGACATGATCGTCGGCTACGTCACCTTCCATTATCCGGACGAGCTGGAGCGCTGGTCCGAAGGCGGCATGGACGATCTGATCGAGCTCGGCGCCGTCGAAGTGGCAAAGGACTACCGCTCCGTCGGACTCGGCAAAAAAATGATCGCGCTCGCATTCGAGGACGGGCAGCTGGAGAACTTCATCGTCTACACGACCGAGTACTATTGGCACTGGGATCTGGAGGGCACCGGCCTCGGCATCTGGGACTACCGCCGCATGATGGAGAAGCTGATGAAATCGGTCGGCATGGTCTGGTTCGCCACCGACGACCCGGAGATCTGCTCCCATCCGGCCAACTGCCTTATGGTGCGCATCGGCAAGCAGGTCCCGCTGTCGTCGGTCGAGCAGTTCGACCGCGTCCGGTTCCGGCAGCGATTCATGTACTGATCGATTCAGGAGGAAGAACATGAAGGATAAAGCCGTCTATGTCCGCTCGACCGGCGCAAGCCCGTATAGGTTCAACGATGAGCATCCGTTCAGCCCGCTGCGCGTGGAGCTCGCCGAGACGCTGCTCGAAGCGAGCGGGGCTCTGCCTTCCGAATCCGTCTTGAAAGCGGATACGGCCCTGGATGAGCAGCTCGCGCTCATCCACCGCCCCGACTACATCGAGGCGGTGCGCGGCCTCAGCCAGCCGGTTCCGCCGGCCAGCGCCGCGGGACTCGCCCGCCGCTTCGGCCTCGATTCCGAGGATACGCCCTATTTCACCGGCATGCATGAGGCGGCGTCCGCCATCGTCGGCGGCTCGATCGCGGCGGCGGACGCGGTTCTGTCGGGACGCGCCCTTCACGCCTATCATATGGGCGGCGGGCTGCATCACGCCTTTCCCGGCCATGGCTCCGGCTTCTGCGTCTACAACGACGCCGCGATCGCCATCGCCGCGATGCGGCGCAAGCACGGCGCGCGCGTGCTCTACATCGACACGGACGTCCATCACGGCGACGGCGTGCAGTACGCGTTTTACGAGGATCCGGACGTGTTCACCTACTCGATCCACGAGACCGGCAAGTATTTGTTCCCCGGCACCGGCTTCACCCATGAAAAAGGCATCGACAAAGGCTTCGGCGCCTGCTGCAACGTGCCCGTGCAGCCGTATACCGAGGACGAGTCGTGGCTGGAGTGCTTCACGGAGACCGTCACGCGCATCGCCCGCGCCTTCAAGCCTGACCTCATCGTCAGCCAGCACGGTTGCGACGCGCATGCGTTCGATCCGCTGTCGCATGTGCATTGCAGCATGCGGATCTATCTGGAGATGCCCCGGCTGATCCGCCAGCTTGCCCATGAGCTGTGCGGCGGACGGTGGGTGGCGCTCGGCGGCGGCGGCTACGACCCGTGGCGCGTCGTCCCGCGCGCATGGTCGCTCGTCTGGCTCGTCATGTCCGGCCACCCGCTCGCTTCCCGGCTGCAGGAGCCGCAAGGCGGCCTCTCCCTTCTGCCCCAAGCCTGGCTTGACCGCTGGCAGCCTCAGGCTCCGGTCGCGCTGCCCCTCCACTGGCTCGACGATACGTCGGCCTGGAGCCCGATGCCGCGGCGCGCCGAGATTACGCTCCAAAACCGGCGGACATGGGAGCTTTCGGCCCAGGACTATTGATGTCGACATGGCAAAAAGCAGCCGCCGGCCTCCTCTCGGAGACCGGCGGCTGCTGGTCTAGAAATCGCGCTCAGCCTTGGCTGAGGCGGCGGATCATCGCGTCGATGACTTCGAACGACTGGTTCGCGGCCAGCATCGTGAATTCCTCGAAATTCATATGCGCGCTGCCGTCCGCCTGATCGGACATCGACCGGATGACGACATACGGCACCTCGTTGAGATGGCAAACTTGAGCGACCGCCGCGCCCTCCATCTCGGCGCAGGCTCCGCCGAAGCTGTCGCGCAGCTGCTGCACCTTGTCCCGGCTGGCGATGAACTGGTCGCCCGACAGCACGATGCCGCGGATCGCCTTGCCCTTGGCGGCCGACTGGCCGGCTTCCGCCGCCAGCTCGACCAGCTCCGCGTCGGCGGGGAAGACCGATACTTCCTGATACGGAATGACGCCCGGTCCGAAGCCGAGGGCGGTCACGTCCATATCATGCTGGATGCAGGCCGTCGACACGACGATGTCGCCGATGCGCAGCTCGGGATCGATCGCGCCGGCCACGCCGGTGAACAGGACGCAGTCCGCGCCGAGATCGACAAGAGCCTGCGTGCAGACGGCGGCGTTCACCTTGCCGACGCCCGACTTGACGGCGAGGATCGGCTGTCCGTGCAGCGTGCCGCGACGAAACGTCATGCCCGCCTTGCGCGTCTCCTCGCCCATTTCGGCGCTGCGGAAGAGCAGCTCGAGCTCCTCCGCCATCGCGCCGATGATTCCGATCGTTCCGTACGTCATGCTTTTGCCGCTCCGGCCGAGTTCCGCTTGACGATGTCATGAGGCAGGACGACCTTCGCCTGCTCGACCGGCTCCTTTTTCATCAGCTTGGTGAGCAGGCGCATCGATACGGCGCCGATATCGTACATCGGCTGGGCGACGGCAGACAGCGTCGGACGGACCATCTCCGCCATGCGGCTGTTGTCGACGCTGATGACCGAGATGTCGCCGGGCACGGCGAGGCCCTTGTCCTGGATCGCATGGATGGCGCCGATCGCCATCTCGTCCGTTGCCGCGAAGACGGCGGTCGGCAGCTTGTCCAGCTCGAGGAAATGGCCCATCGCCTCGACGCCGGACTCGTACCGGTAATTGCCGATGCGCACGAAGTCTTCGCGCTCCGCGATGCCGGCTTCCTGCAAGGCGCGCTTGTAGCCTTGGTAGCGGGCGTAGCCGTTCGACGGATCCTGCAGCGTGCCGCTGATCATCGCGATGTCGCGATGGCCTTGGCCGATCAGCGTCTTGACGGCGTCGTAGGCGGCCGCCTCATGATCGATGTCGACGGACGGAATCTCGTTCTGCTCGTCCGTCGTCGCGCACAGCACGACCGGCACGTTGGCCGTCTTGAACGCCTGCTTGTGCTCCTCCGTCACCGCGCCGCCCATGAAGAGGAGGCCGTCGACCTGCTTCTCCAGCAGCGTGTTGATGACGCGGATCTCCTTTTCCTTGCGCTTGTCGGCGCTGCACAGGATGATATTGTAGTGATACATGTTGGCGATATCCTCGATGCCCCGCGCGACCTCGGCGAAGTTCGAGTTGGAGATGTCGGGGATGACGACGCCGACGGTCGTCGTCTTCTTGCTAGCGAGTCCGCGCGCGACCGCGTTCGGGCGGTAGCCGAGCCTTTCGATCGCCTCGTACACCTTCTTGCGCGTTTGCGGCTTGACGTTGGGATTGTTGTTGACGACGCGGGAGACTGTAGCCATGGACACTCCCGCTTCTCTTGCAACATCGTAAATGGTTACAGTCACGGTTCCTTCTCTCCAATATGATGAATTATTTGGCAGCATGATACCCCTTTACGTTACGGCTATCATACGACAAACGCAGGGGCGGTTGCAATGTCAGCGGGCGTTCTCGGCCAGCGAGGACTCCGTAATGTTCCAGTGCGAGGCGTTCCACTCGGCCTTGCCGTCCTTCACCAGAATCGCCTGCGGCGAAGCGTGCTTGACGCCGAGGCTCTCCTCGATGGCGTTCGATACCGGACGCTCCTCGACGACGCGCACGAGCGCCGTCTCCACGCCCTCGTCCTTGGCCGTACGCGTCCAGCTCTCCCAAGCTTCATGCGCCTCCGCGCTGACCGAGCAGCGCGTGCTGTGCTTGAACACCAGCACCGGCTTCTCATGCGACTTTTCGAGCACGCGGTTCCAATCCTCTAGCGTCTGAAGGGAAATGAAGCTCATCGGTTCCCACTCTCCTATTCGTTCGATAGTCAGCTCTTGTTCTTATGTATGCAAGGTGCAGCGGCTCAGCTGGGCGAGCCTTTTCTCGATATCCTGCCTCCACGCCTCGTCTCCGACCGATCCGGCCAGCAGCAGCAGCTCCAGCAGGCTGTCGATGCGCTCGTCTACGATCTGCTGGACGGCGGCGCCGTTCGGCGTCTTGCGGGTGGCGGAAGCCTCTAGCAGTAAATCTGCCCACTCGTTCAGCTCGTTAAACAAAAGCGTCTGCTTGGCCGGCTCTTCGCCGAGCTGGCCGATCAGGCCCGTCAGGTCGGGCTTCACTTCCGGCAGCACCTCGCTGCGGCTGCAGGAAGGGCAGGAATAGATCGGAACATTGTCGATTTCGACCTTGCCGGAGTAAATGACGGTGCGCAGCTTCATCGTCATCGTCTGTCCGCAAGTACAGGTTTTGTGCATGATTGGTCCACTCCTTCGTCATCGGCAGCATGGCCGCCCGGCCCGGCAGCGGCGAATCCGCTTGCTCGGCGCCCGGGCTCCGCTCTGCCCGGCGGCGCTGGGAGGCACGTCGTTCCCGTCCGTGCTCGCTTTTGCTTACTTCGACCTTTTTCGCGAAAATTCCTGCTGACGCGCGGCAAGCATTTTCTGTCAGCGGTTTCGCCGCGCCCGTCCGTTTGATTTGTCCCGTCTCCCTGCCTTACAATGGCTGCTAGAGGAGAGTGATCGAACATGACGCTGCAAGGAAAACGAGTCATCTGCCTCCTGGATGACGAATTCGAGGATCTCGAGCTGTGGTATCCCGTCTATCGCGTCCGGGAGGAGGGAGCCCTCGTGGAATTCGCCGGTCCGTCGAAAGGCAAGACCCATATCGGCAAGTACGGCGTGCCCGCGACCGCCGATCTCGCCTACGAGGAGGTCGACGCCTCGCAGGTGGACGGGCTGCTCGTGCCTGGAGGCTGGGCGCCGGACAAGATCCGCCGCTATCCCGAGGTGCTTCGCCTCGTGCAGGAGATGGACCGCGACGGCAAGCCGATCGGCCAGATCTGCCATGCCGGCTGGGTGCTCATTTCCGCCAAGATCCTGCAGGGCCGCCAAGTGACCTCCACGCCCGGCATCCGGGACGACATGGAGAACGCCGGAGCGGTCTGGCATGACGAGGCCGTCGTCGTGGACGGCAACCTGATCTCGGCGCGCCGTCCGCCGGATCTGCCGCCCTATGCCAAAGCGTTCGTCGATGCGCTGAAAAGCCGCTGAAGACGAGTGCCGCCCCAAGCAAAAGCCTTGCCGGAAACGTCCCGGCAAGGCTTTTTTGGTCGTCCGCCTATCCGTTGCAGCGCCGGCCGTCGGCCAGCTCCGGCGTCTCGCGCTCGTCGACCTCGCGCTTGAAGCGCTGCAGCTGCAACTTCGCCTCGGCCGCCGTGCTGCTCGCCATCACATGCTCCAGCGCGGCGCGGCTCTCTTCCTGGCTCGTGCGCAGCAGCCGCTCCTTGACCTGCAGGATCGAATGCGACGACATGCTCAGCCCGTCGACGTTGAGCCCGAGCCAGATCGGCAGCGCCGCCGGATCGCCGGCCATCTCGCCGCATACGCCGACCGTGATGCCCTGCCTCCGCCCGGCCTCCACCGTCGTGCGCAGCATGCGCAGCACCGCCGGATGATAAGGCTCGTAGAGATGCGAGATCTTGTCGTTCATCCGGTCGACGGCGAGCGTGAACTGAACGAGGTCGTTCGTGCCGATGCTGAAAAAGTCGACCTCTCTGGCCAGCAGCTCCGCGATCATGACGGCGGCCGGCAGCTCGATCATGACGCCGGTCTCCATCGCCCGGTTGAACGGCTTGCCTTCCGCCTCGAGCTCCGCCATCGCCTCGCGCAGCAGCCGGTTCGCCTCCCGCACCTCCTCGACCGAGGAGATGAGCGGGTACATCACCTTGACGTCTCCATAGTGAGAGGCGCGGAGGATGGCGCGCAGCTGCGTGCGGAACAGGTCCTTGCGGTCGAGGCTGATGCGGATCGCGCGATAGCCGAGAAAAGGATTCTCCTCCTCCGGCAGCTCGAAGTAGTCGAGATGCTTGTCGCCGCCGATGTCGAGCGTGCGGATGACGAGCGGACCGCCGTCCAGCTTTTCGGCGACGCTGCGGTACACCTCGAACTGCTCCTCTTCCTTGGGAAAGCGGGTCCGGTCCATGTAGAGGAACTCCGTGCGGAACAGCCCGACGCCGTGCGCTCCGCTCGACAAGGCGATCTCCAGCTCCTTGAGGGAGCTGATGTTGGCCGACAGCCGCAGCCGCTTGCCGTCCGGCGTCGACGGATCGACATGGGCCAAGCCGCGCAGCCGGGCCTTCTCCTCCTCCTGCTCCTGCTTGAGCCGGGCATAGGCGGCGACGAGCTCCGCCGAAGGGCTCAGCTCCACGAAGCCGCTCCCGCCGTCCAGCAGCAGGACGTCGCCGGTCTGCACGCGCTCCTCCAGGTCGTCGTCGACCGCGACGACGAGCGGGATGCCGAGCGCCCGGGCCATGATCGCCGAATGCGACGTCGTGCTGCCGCCGAAGGTGACGATGCCGAGCACGTTGCGCGGATTGAGATGGGCGAGCTGCGAAGGAGACAGCTCCTTGGCCACGAGGACGTAAGGCTGCGTATCGGAAGGAAGGGTGATCTCGGGCGCGCCGAGCAGATGCTTGAGCAGCCGGTTGCCGACATCGCGGATGTCGAGCGCCCGCTCCTTCATATACTCGTCGTCCAGCAGGTCGAACATCGTCACGAAGTGGTCGATCGCTTCCTTGACCGCCACCTCCGCCGCCTTGTACTGCCGCTCGATCATGCCCTGGATCTCGTTCATGAAGACCGGATCGTCCAGAATCGCCAGATGGGCGTCGAAAATGCTCCTCTCGTCGGGACCGACAACCTCGCTGAGCTCGTCTTTCATCTGCTCGATCTCGACCTTGGAGGTGCGGATGCCCTCGTAAAGGCGCTCGAACTCCCGCGCCAGGTCGGCGACGTCGATCTTCTGCTCCGGCAGGTCCCATTCCCAGTTCGGGAGCACGAAGCACTTGCCGATCGCGATTCCCGCCGAAGCTCCAATTCCCTGTGTCATGAGCGTTTCCCTCCAGCCTGACTGTCCTTGGATTCGCGGAGCATGACGGACATGACGGCCGTCTGGCCCCGCTTCACCGTCTTGAATGGTCCGAAGCCCCACGAACGGACGAGCTGCGGATTCGTGATGAGCATCGGCGTCGCCAGCGACTTGCCCGCCTTGCGCAGCCGCTGGATGTCGAACGAGATGAGCAGCTGGCCGGGGATGACCTCATCCCCTTCCTTGACCGCCGCATGGAAATAGCCGTCCAAGGACGACGTATCGATGCCGATATGCATCAATACCTCCAAGCCCTCCGGCGTACGCAGGCCGATGGCGTGCATCGTCGGATAGAGCAGGATGACCTCGCCCTTGACCGGGGCGACGAGCTCTCCGCGCTCCGGCAGGAACGCCGCCCCGTCGCCGACGAGCTTGCCCGCGAAGATCGGATCGGGCACCTCGTCCAGCGGAATCATCCGGCCCTGGACCGGCGAGCTGAACAGCACCTGCGCGCGGTCGCGCTGCATCGTCTTGAGCATCTCCTCGCGGATCAGCTCGGAGAACGTGCCGAAGACGACCTGCACGTTGCCGCCGCCGAGCCGGATGACGCCGGCCGCGCCGAGATCGCGCAGCGCCGCGTTGTCGAGCAGCTTGTCGTTGCGCACCTTGATCCGCAGCCGAGTGATGCAGGCCTCGAGCGTCTCGACGTTCTCCTTGCCGCCGATCGCCTGCAGGATGAGCGGCGCGCGGTACGGGATGTCGCCGGCCCACTCGTCGAGCGCCGAGCCTTCCTCGCGTCCCGGCGTCGGAATCTGGAAGCGGCGGATCGCCCAGCGGAAAAGTCCATAATACAGCAGAAACACGACGATGCCCAGAGGAAGAAGCAGCCAGCCCTTGGTCGCCAGATGCATGTTGATGACGTAGTCGATCGCGCCGCCGGAGAACGAGAAGCCGTGCCGGATGCCGAGCTCGTACGCGGCCCACATGATGAGGCCGGACAGCACGGAATGGATGACGAACAGATAGGGCGCGACGAACAGGAAGGCGAACTCCACCGGCTCCGAGACGCCGGTCAGGAACGAGGCGAGCGCCGCCGACAGGAACGTGCGCTTGATCTTCGGCTTGAGATCCTCCCGCGCCTCCTGGATGATCGCCAGCGCGATCGCCGGCAGGGCGAACATCATCGTCGGATACAGCCCGGCCATGAACGCCCCCGCAGTCGGGTCGCCCGCGAAGAAGCGCGGCAGGTCGCCGTACACCATCTCGCCTCCGTCCATCCGGTAGCCGCCGATCTGGAACCAGAACACATGGTTGAGCAGATGATGCAGGCCGAATACGACGAGAATGCGGTGCAGGAAGCCGTACAGGAACACGCCGAAGCCTCCGGCCGAGGCGACGACGTCGCCGAGCCAGAGCAGGCCGCGGCTCAGCGAAGGAGCCGCCGCGACCATGAACAGCGAGAACAGGATGCAGACGAAGCTGACGAACAGCGGCACGAACCGCGGACCCCCGAAAAACTGGATCGACTCGGGCAGCCGGATCGACTTGAACCGCTCGTAGCTGTATCCGGCGAGCATGCCGATCAGCGCGCCGATCAGCACCGTCGGCTCGATGTCGTAGCTGCTCGACTGCACGATGCCCGAGTAGATGAACATGCCGGCCAGCGCGGACAGGCTCGCCGCTCCCCCGTTGCTCGAGGTGCCCCAGGCGACTCCGGCGGCGAACAGATAGGGCAGGAAGAGGAACAGCGAGCGGCCGGCGATCTGCAGGTACTCCGCCATCGCCGGCAGGCCCGCCGCATCCCACGGAAGCTGCGCCAGGCTCATGCAGATCGCCGCGGCAGGCAGCACGATCATCGGCAGCATGACGGCCCGGCCGAGCTGCTGCAAGTTGCCCATGAAGTTCAAGCCTGCTCCTCCTTTCTTGCTACCGATCTAGATTACGCCGCGCGCCCTATCCTTGTCAAAAGAAAGAAGGCAGGCCGGCTCGGCCTGCCTCCGCGCTTGTCCGGACGGCTGCTCGGCAGCGTCCGCCTCAGCGGATTCGGGGCTGGAGGATGGAGTCCTCCACCTTGATGCAGCGGTCCATCACGACGTCGAGCCCGCCCTGGCGGGCGATCTCGGCCGCTTCCTCGCTATAGACGCCGAGCTGCAGCCAGAGCACCTTGGCTCCGGCTGCGACCGCCTCGCGCGCGATGTCGGGCGTGAACTCGCTGCGCCGGAACACGTTGACGATGCCGATCGGCTCCGGCACGGAGGCGAGGTCGGGGTAGCAGCGCTCCCCCAAAATGTCGCCTTGCACCGCCGGATTGACCGGAATGATGCGGTAGCCCCGCTGCTGCATCGCCTGCGAGACGGCATGGGACGTGCGGTCCGGCTTGTCGGAGAGGCCGACGACCGCGACGGTCGTGTGCGCCTCGAGCAGGCTCTTGATCTGTTCGCGTTCGGGATTGGCAAACGGCATGGCGTACGATTCCTCCTCGGCATGGGTAAGGATGGGTTGCGTCAAGATATACGTTGCCCCGAGCGGCGGGCGCTTACGCTACTCCTGCCACTGCACGTTCGCGCCGAGCGCCTGCAGATGGTCGAAGAAGATCGGGTACGACTTGGCGACATGATGCGCGTCGCGGATGCGCAGCGGCTGGCGGCAGCGCAGGCCGACGACCGTCAGCGCCATGATGACGCGGTGGTCGTAGTGGGCGTTGATCTCGACGCCGCCCTCCAGACCTTCCGGCTTGCCGTGCACGATGATCTCGTCGCGCTTCTCCTCGACGTCCGCTCCCGCCTTGCGCAGCTCCGCCAGGTAGTCGGTGATGCGGTCGCATTCCTTGTAGCGCAGGTTCTCGACGTTGTAAAAGCGGGACGTGCCCTCGGCGTACACGGCCGCCGCGACCATCGCCAGCACCGCGTCGGTGGCCGCGTCTCCGTCGAATTCGACCGCCTTGAGCTTGCCGTTGCCGCGCACGGTAATGTCGTCGCCGTCATGCACGAGCGGCGTCTCCATCATGCGCAGCACGTCGACGACGGCGCGCTCGCCCTGGCGGCTCTTCTCCGGCAGGCCGTGGATCGTCACCTCGGAGCGCGTGACCGCCGCTGCGGCCAGCACCGCCGCCGAGCCCGGATAATCGCCCTGCACCCGGTAGGTGCGGGCCTGGTAGCGCTGGCCGCCCGGCACGCGGTAGCGCATCAGGTCCTCAGACGCTTCGATGACGATGCCCGCCTGCTCCAGCACCTCCAGCGTCTGGCCGACGACGACCTTGGACTTGAGGTCGTCCAGCACCTCGATCTCGCTGTCCTCCTCCAGCAGCGGCGCGAGGAACAGCAGCGCGCTCAGGAACTGCGAGCTGACGTTGCCCGATACGGTGATGTTGCCGCCCTTCGGCGCGCCGCCGCGGATCGTGATCGGCAGCTTGCCCTCATGGTCGTCGACCTCGACACCGAGCTGGCGCAGCGAGACGATCAGATCGTCGTGCGGGCGCTTGCCGAGCGAGTCCGGGTACGCATTGACGAACGTCACGTCCGGACAAAGCGCGGCGACCGCCATCAGGAAGCGCAGCACGGCGCCGGCATTGCCGACATTGAGCTCGCGCACGTCGCGCGGCTTGCTGCCGAAGCCCTTGATGACGATCTTCTCGCCATCCTCCTCCAGCTCTGCGCCGAGGTCGCGGATGCAGCGCCGCATCGCGTCGCTGTCCTCGCTGTGCGCCGGATGATAGATCGTGCTCGTGCCTTCCGCCAGCGCGGCCACGAGCAGGTAGCGGGTCGTGTAGTTTTTGGAGGATAGAGCCTGGATGCTGCCCTTCAGCTCCGGTGTCGGCGTTACCACTACGTCCATGTTCGTCATACCCCTTTGTCTGTTGGTTGAAAATTCGTCTGCCGGAGGGCTACAGGTCGGAAGCGCGGTAAAGCCTTGAAGCGTCTTGATACGCCAAGGCTACCGCCTCCGCCGCTTGCTCCGGGGAAAGTCCGTCCGTCATCACCTGCAGAGGCGCGAAATCGTACGCCCCCCGGCGCTTCTCCAGCAGCTCGCGGACTTTGGCGGCCGGATCGCCCGCCAGCAGCGGACGGCCCTGGTCATGCCGCACCCGCTCCACGATGACAGCCTCGGAAGCCTGCAGCGCCGCGACGAACGCGCCGCCCAGCATGAGCTGCCGGTTGCGCTCGCGCAGCACCGCTCCGCCGCCGGTCGCGATGACGAGCGGATCTCCGCATGCCAGCAGCCGCTCGAGCGCTCTTGTCTCCGCGTCGCGGAAGAAGGCTTCTCCGCGCGTCGCGAACAGCTCGGCGATCGAGTTGCCCTGCTCCCGCACGACCTCGGCATCGGTGTCGGCGCATCGCCAGCCGAGCCGCTCGGCCAGCATGGCGGCTACCGTCGATTTGCCCGTGCCCATGAAGCCGATGAGGACGATTTTGTCCCTATCCTGTTCTGCCTGGCGCATCGTGTCTGTCTTCCCACCCTTGCGGTCGTTTTCCTTCCGAATATCATATCATCAATTGCTAGAGACGGGGTATAAAAATCTCTATTTTTCATAAGGATTGAATAGAGAACGAGAACGGCATAAGGAGGCGGTTCCATGACCGGCCGCAGCTTGGATCCAGGGGCCGCCGAACGGCGAATGAGCCGGATCGTCGGGTCCGGCGAGACGCTCTCCCGGGAGGACGTCATCTGGGCGCTCGATTATATCCGAAAAAAAGTGGCTGACGGCGCCCCTGCCTTGCAGGGCTGCCGCAGCCACGTTGGTTGACTTGCTTCGAGGGCTTCGCCGAGGCCTCCATGAGCCTGCTGCGCTCGCCGCGCAGCGGCCCGCTGGAGGCGGACCGGCTGCGCCGGAAGCTGCGCGAGGCGCTGGAAGCGCTGGAGCCGGATCGGCCTTAGCCTTCGCTGGAGTCCATCCACTCGAAGTGGAAGGCGCCTTCCTTGTCCGTGCGCTGGAACGTATGCGCGCCGAAGTAGTCGCGCTGCGCCTGCAGCAGGTTCGCCGGCAGGCGCTCCGTGCGGTAGCTGTCGAAGTACGCCAGCGCGCTGGAGAAGCCCGGCACCGGGATGCCGCTCGCCACGGCCGCCGTGATTACTTCGCGCCAGGCTCCCTGGTACGATTCGACGATGTTCTTGAAGTATTCGTCGAGCAGCAGGTTCCGGAGCTCCGGATCGCGGTCGTAGGCGTCCTTAATGTTCTGCAGGAAGCGGGCGCGGATGATGCAGCCGCCGCGGAAGATCATCGCGATGTCGCCGTAGCGCAGGTTCCAGCCGAACTCGTCGGATGCCGCGCGCATCTGGGCGAAGCCCTGCGCGTAGGAGCAGATCTTGCTCGCGAACAGCGCCTTGCGCACCGCTTCGACGAAGGCGGCCTTGTCGCCTGCATACGGAGCCGGCTTCGGTCCGCTCAGCACCTTGCTCGCGGCGACGCGCTCTTCCTTCATCGCGGACAGGAAGCGCGAGAAGACGGACTGCGTGATGATCGACAGCGGCACGCCGAGGTCGAGGGCACTTTGGCTCGTCCATTTGCCCGTGCCCTTCTGGCCGGCGGAGTCGAGGATGACGTCGACCATCGGCAGGCCCGTCTCCGGATCCTTCTTGGAGAAGATGTCGGCCGTGATCTCGATCAGGTAGCTGTCGAGCTCGCCTTTGTTCCACTCGGTGAAGATCTCGTGCAGCTCGTCGGTCGACAGCCCCAGCACCGAGCTCAGCAGATGGTACGCCTCGGTGATGAGCTGCATGTCGCCGTATTCGATGCCGTTATGCACCATCTTGACGTAGTGGCCGGCGCCGCCAGGTCCGATGTACGTGCAGCAAGGGTCGCCGTTCACCTTGGCGGAGATGCCCGTCAGGATCGGCTCGACCAGCTTGTAGGCCGATTCCGGACCGCCCGGCATGATCGAAGGCCCTTTGAGCGCGCCTTCCTCGCCGCCCGATACGCCCGTGCCGACGAAGCGGAAGCCTTGGGCTTCAAGCGCCTTGCTGCGGCGCTCGGTGTCCGGGAAGTAGGCGTTGCCGCCGTCGATGATGATGTCTCCCTGCTCCAGATGCGGCACGAGCTCGTCGATGACCGCGTCCGTAGGACCGCCCGCCTTGACCATGATGAGGATTTTGCGCGGCACTTCCAGGGAAGCGACGAATTCCTCGATCGTGTAGGCCGGATGGAGGTTCTTGCCCGGCGATTCGGCCAGAAGCTCGTCCGTCTTCTCGCGGGAACGGTTGTATACCGATACGGTGAAGCCTTTGCTCTCGATGTTAAGCGCGAGGTTCTTGCCCATGACGGCGAGACCGACGACGCCGATTTGCTGTTTCGACATGAATGACCATTCCTTTGCTGAGTTAGTCCCGATATGCATCTTGCCCTAGTGTACCCTTTTTGATCGGTTATGCAAATGATTGTACCACGAACGATTCGCCGTGCGGAACGCCCGCTACATGAATATTGGATGAACGGCGGGCGGAACGCTTCAGCGGCTGTCCGCTCCC
The DNA here is from genome assembly GCF_009649995.1 of Paenibacillus sp. B01. Classification (NCBI taxonomy): domain Bacteria; kingdom Bacillati; phylum Bacillota; class Bacilli; order Caryophanales; family Paenibacillaceae; genus Paenibacillus; species Paenibacillus sp. B01. Next base: position 3,548,794 of record NZ_CP045802.1, read on the forward strand.
GCCCGCTGGATGTCCGCCAGCTCGCGGAACGTTCCGGCCAGCCGGCCGAACACCGGGCGGTAGATCCCGTACAGGCGGTCGTAGGTCAAGCCGGCGGCCGGATCGGGCTCGCGCCGATCGGTGATCGGCACCTCGGGCGCCGCCTCCCCGCCGCGGCCGAGCGCCTCGAGCGCGAGCCGGCCCGCTCCGACGGAGGAGGCTTCCGCCGTGTCCGTGAGCAGCACGGGCAGCCCCGTCATGTCCGCGAGCATCTGGCGCAGCGGCGCGGAGCGGAGCAGGCCGCCGCTGGCGCGGATCTCGCGCAGCGGGCCGGCCGTCTCCCGCAGCGCTTCCAGCACCGAGCGCAGGCCGTACAGGATGCCCTCCAGGGCGGCGCGGATCAGGTGGCGGCGGTCATGCTCCAGCGACAAGCCGACGAAGACGCCCCGGGCATCCTCGTTCCAATGCGGAGCCCGCTCGCCCGCCAGATGCGGCAGGCAGAGCAGGCCGTCCGCCCCCGGCGGCGTCTGCAGCGCCAGCTCGACCAGGTAGGAATAAGGGTCCATTCCTTTGCGCTCCGCTTCCTCCGCGATGCCGGGAAACAGCTTGTCCCGCACCCAGCGGAACACGACGCCGCCGCTGTTGACCGGGCCGCCCGCGATCCACCGTCCTTCGCCGAGCTCGTAGCAGAACAGCCTCCCCTCGGCGTCCGCCGCCGGGCGGCTCACCGCCGCCCGCACCGCGCCGCTCGTGCCGACGGTGACCGAGGCGATGCCGTCCTGCACCGCTCCCGCGCCGAGATTGGCGAGCACGCCGTCCGCGCCGCCGAGCACGAGCGGCGTGCCCGCAGGCAGGCCGAGGCGCTCCGCCGCTTCGTCGCTCAAGCCTTGCCGATCGATCCAGGCTGCCGGCGCCAGCTCGGGCAGGCGATCGGCTCCGATGCCCGCCAGCTCCAGCGCTTCGGCATCCCAGCGGCGTCCCTGCAGGTCATACAGCCCGGTGCCGCCCGCGATCGACGGATCGACGCGGCAAGGACGTCCCGTCCAGCCGCGCATCACATACTCGCGGATGCCGACGAAGCAGGCCGCCTCGCGATGCAGCTGCGGCCGCTGCTCGCGCATCCAGACGAGCTTGCACAGCGGCAGCATCGCATGGACGGGTACGCCGATCCGGCTGCGCAGCCCCTGCAGCGTCTCGTCCTCGCGCAGCCGCCGCGCCTGCTCCGCCGCCCGCTGGTCGGCCCAGGTGATGCAGGGCGTAAGCGCCCTGCCTTGTCCATCGAGCGCGATGAGCGAGTGCATCGCGCTGCTGAACGATAGCGCCAGCACCTGCAGCGGGCGGCCTGCCAGCGCCTGCAGCGCTTGCCGCAGCGCCTGCTCCGCCGCCTCGCGGATCTGATCCGGATCCTGCTCCGCCCAGCCGGGCTCGGCGGCAAGCAGCGGATAGCCGCAGTCGGCGGCGGCCTCGACCGTCAGCCGGCCGCCCGACGCATTCATCAGCACCGCCTTCGCGCTCGTCGTCCCGAGATCGATCGCCGCCACCAGCTCCAGCCGGTCCGCGGGACCGCTAACCCTACCATCCATCGTTCGTTCTCCCCCCGAAGTCGCTTCCGAACCGCTTGGCTCAAGCGGCCTTCCTCTAATAGTAGACCGGGCAGCCGTCAAACGCAAAGCCGGAACGGACGCGAAAAAGCCCGTCCGGCGGCGGACGGGCCTCGAGCACGGCCTTCAAGCGGAACAAGACGGAGCGCTGATCCAAGCGGATCCGCGTCTCCGTCTTCCGGCCGGCTTCAGCTCGCGGCGATGCCGCCGCCAAGCTCCGATTCCGGTCCGCTTGTCACCTTTTGTCACCTTGCCGAATAAGATGGGCTTAACCGCTCGCCTAGTGACTCGCGTGGTTAAAGCTCGTCAATTGACTTACAGCTCCCTGCCCGCGTAACCGCTCACCTGACCGGTTCGCGAGGTTACAGCTCTCTGTTCGCGTAACCGCTCACCTGACCGGTTCGCGAGGTTACAGCTCTAGCTGAAGCATTTCCCCACGCATCTGGACGAGGCGGTCGCGGCTGTCTTCCGCGGCCTGGCTGTCGCCTGCCTGCAGCGCGTCGTAGAGGACGCACAGCTCGTAATCCAGCTCGTAGCGGAGCACCGCTGCCCGCTCCTCCGCTCGGGTCGACTGGAAGGCTTTCGTAATTTCCTCCAGGGTGACGACAGGCTTCTTCTGATAAATAATCCGATGCTCCATCCCTGACACCTCCACGAGTCGAATGATTTCACCGAACATAATATTTTCAATGACGATCTGACGGTCCTTCATCCGTTTTACGACCGCATGGCCGCGCGTATCGCCGATCAGCTTCTCGATCAACTCCGACAGCTTTTCGTCCTTGATGATGTAGTCGCCCACGATCTTGTACCGGTTCTTCATTTTTTGGAACCTGAGCTTCACCAGCTTGCGGCCCGTGCGGATCGAGATCAAAAATTGGGCCTCGGTCTCGCTCCAGTAGAGGGAGTAGCCTTCATGGATCAAATCGCGGATGAGATTCTGGATTTGCCGGCGGTCAAATCTCAGCTCCAAGTTGCAATATTCCACTTCGTAGCTTTTATTCACGGCAATCCCTCCCCTGCTTTAGGTTGTTTTGACTAAATGTTCAGACAATTTGATCTTACCCGTAGTTTATACTCCATCTTATGTGATGGCAACTTGGTTTATTGACTAATTTTGAAGAAAAGGGCGCAAGCCTGTTCGGAATGACAGCGCTCCCAATGTCGACTTACGCCGCTCGCGTCCGCCGCGCCTGTCCGGCACGCGGTCTTTCCGCTAAAAGGGAGACTTGTCCAGCCTCGATGCAGGCTGTGATATACTATATGGACGACGATCCGTCCTGATGACCGGGAGCCGGTTCGTCCGCGAACTTTTCATTTACGAAAGGACAACAAGCCTATGACCCAACCTCCATCCCGCGGATCCAGCGCCTCGGCACTGGACGAGCGCCATAAGGACTTCCCCGGCTTCGGACCGGCCGATTTCGACGTTTTCGCCATCGACGGCCTGGAGCCGCGCATGTCGGCCCTCATCTCGGGCATCCGCCCCAAGCTGGAGGAGCTCGGCAGCCGCCTCTCCCCCGAGCTGTCCGTCCTGTCCGGCACGGAGTTCCACCCTCACGTCGCCAAGCACGCCCGGCGCACGGTCAATCCGCCGAGCGACACCTGGGTCGCCTTTGCCGCCAACAAGCGGGGCTACAAGGCGCATCCCCATTTTCAGATCGGCCTGTGGGGCACCCATGCCTTCATCCAGTTCGCCGTCATCTACGAGGCGGAAGGCAAGGCCGAGTTCGCGAGACGCGCCCTCGAGAGGCTGGACGAGATCTACGCCCTGCCTCCGGCCGGACAAGGCTACGTCTGGTCCGGCGACCATACCCGGCCGGAAGCCGCGCCGCATGACGGCATGAGCCGGGACGAGCTGCGGGCGTTGTTCGAGCGCTTGCGCACGGTCAAAGCCGCCGAGCTGCTCTGCGGCGTCCATCTGGACCGCAGCGACCCGCTGCTGCAGGACGGCGAGGCGTTCGTGCGCAAGGCCGAATCGGTGTTCCAGACGCTCATGCCGCTCTACCTGCTGGCGTCTCGCTAAATTCGGACGCGCGCCGGGCGGAAGCCCGCGCCCCGGAACGACAAAGGGGCTGTCCCCAAAGCAAATGGAGACACTCCAAAATCTCCAAAAGAAACAAAGACCTCGAATGAAGCATGAAGCCAGCTGCCTCGGCTCCATTTCCATTCGGGGTCTTTGTGCATCCACAGCTGCCCTCTTCAGTAGATTGTGGGCAAGGGAAGGCCACCCGACCTCCAAGCTTGCTTTTGGTAAGCCGCGAAGCAGAAAACACCGGAACCTCGGGAACCCCCCGGGGCTGACATTGATTTCTCGGTTTCCTTCCGCTTTCGTGCAGGCTGGTTTCCGGCGGGCCGGATCCAAGGCACATTTCTGCCTTGATTGGTCCGCTTCCCGGCCGGCGGACCGGATCCAAGGCACATTTCTGCCTTGGTTGGCCCGCTTCCCGGCCGGCGTGCCGGATCCAAGGCATATTTCTGCCTTGGTTGGTCCGCTTCCCGGCCGGCGTGCCGGATCCAAGGCACATTTCTGCCTTGGTTGGCCCGCTTCCCGGCCGGCGTGCCGAATCCAAGGCATATTTCTGCCTTGGTTGGCCCGCTTCCCGAAGGCGGACCGGATCCAAGGCACATTTCTGCCTTGGTTGGCCCGTTTCCCGGCCGGCGTGCCGGATCCAAGGCATATTTCTGCCTTGGTTGGCCCGCTTCCCGGCCGGCGTGCCGGATCCAAGGCACATTTCTGCCTTGGTTGGCCCGCTTCCCGGCCGGCGGACCGGATCCAAGGCACATTTCTGCCTTGGTTGGCCCGCTTCCCGGCCGGCGGACCGGATCCAAGGCACATTTCTGCCTTGGTTGGTCCGCTTCCCGAAGGCGGTTCGCGAGAACATCCCATTCATGCAGCTGTCTCGGCAAACATCTTGTCGTGAATGCGGCCCACCGCCGCCGCATTCACGACACGAACGAGGCGGATTTCGGGGAGTCCTCGACAAATCCATGGGCAGGGCAAGCGGATCCGTGGTCTGCTGGATGCCCAAAAAATCTTCCTTTCTGGCCCATGTTGGGTGATGCCTGCATCTTGCCAGAGGAAGATTTTTTTGTGTACAACCCATTTAGAAGATGTTGTCCCTAGTAAGCCAAGGTGTCGGGATCCCCTCTTTTGGTGCGTCGCGGGCCTGCAGCTGCGCCCTAAGCGAGAGAGATGCGTCCCCGGCGGATGATGAGCAGATGCAGGACGAACAGCACGACGAGCGAGGCGCCGCTGATGAGGAACGGCGCGTGCGGACCGAAGCTGTCCCACAGGCGGCCGGAGAGGATCGAGCCGAACACCATGCCGAGTCCCTCGATCGTCAGGAAGAAGCCCCAGACGGCGCCGCGCTCCTCCTTCGGAATCGCCTTGGCGATGAGCGCGTTCCACGCCGGGATGATGCAGGCGTAGCCGAGCCCGACGACGGCGACGACAACGAGCACGAGCGGCAGGTAGCGCATGTAGCCGAGCACCGGCAGCGACACCGCGGCGAGCAGGAAGCCCGCGTGCAGGAACCAGCGGGTGCCGTAGCGGTCGACGCCGCGCCCGATCGGAATGAGGCCGAGCACGGTGATCGCGCCTCCGGCGAGCAGGAAATAGCTGTACTGCTGCGGCGACAGATGCAGCACCGTGCGCGCATACTGGGTCAGCACCGGCGTCAGCAGCCCGAGCGCGAAGTTTTGGATGAACATCGCGGGATAGAGCAGGCGGCTCGCATGCAGCGACTGTCCGACCTTGCGGAAGTACGCCCGGATCCGCTCCGGCAGCGGGCCGGAGCTTTTGCTCGGCGCTTCGTCCGCCAGGCGGCCTTCGATTTCCCGCGAGGCCCGCCGGCCCGGCAGCGTCATCGTCACGGCGACGATCGCCGCCATGATCGCGCCCATCAGCCAGAACGCCGGCTCGTAGCGGCTGATGATGAAGAAGTTGATGACGATCGGGCCCATGCCGACGCCGACGAGCCAGCTCATGTAGATGACGCTCATCATGCTGCCGCCGGCCTCGTCGCCGGCGACCGCCGTCGCCCCGGTGATGACGCACGGCCAGAGCGGCGAGGTGCCGATGCCGAGCAGCACGCAGGCGACGATGATCCAGCCCGTCTGGTCGGTCAGCGCGATGACGAGCACGGACAGTCCCGTGAACAGCACGCCGAGCAGCATGACCGTGCGGTAGCCGATGCGGTCGATGATCCAGCCGAGCGGGCTGCGGAAGAAATTGTCGCCGATGTACTGGCTCGCCAGCGCCCATCCGACCGCGTAGGCGGTCAGGCCGAGCTCGTCCCTCATATAGACGGGCAGCACGGAGACGAGCATCGCCCCCTTGACGAATTCGACGCCGAACATGATGATCAATAGCTTGATGACAAACGGAGAGCGGATAATCTTCTTGCTGTTTTTCGGCAGGCTCAGCTTCACGGATCGACAAGCTCCTTTCCCAGTTCGGGCGGGGGAATCCGCAGGCTTGCAATCCCCCCCGTACATGCTATACTCAACCTTGTTTGTTATCCTTGAATCCGAATCTGAAAGGCTGTGGATGAATACGGTGGACCATAACCGCACCCCTCTCTTCAGCGCGCTCCGCCGCCATGCGGAGAACAACCCGCTGCAATTCCATATTCCCGGGCACAAAAAAGGCGCTGGAACCGACTCTGAATTTCGCTCCTTCATCGGCGACAACGCCTTGTCGATCGATTTGATCAATATAGCTCCGCTGGACGACCTGCATCAGCCGACCGGCGTCATCGAGGAAAGCCAGAAATTGGCTGCCGATGCGTTCGGAGCCGATTATACCTTTTTTTCCGTCCAAGGCACAAGCGGCGCCATCATGACGATGATCCTCTCGGTATGCGCGCCGGGAGACAAGATCATCGTGCCGCGCAACGTCCATAAGTCCGTCATGTCGGCGATCATCTTCGCCGGAGCCCGTCCCGTCTTCATCTCTCCGGCGCGCGACGGCAACCTCGGCATCGACCACGGCATCACGACGCGCTCCGTGCGGCGCGCGCTCGAGCGCCATCCCGACGCCAAGGCCGTGCTCGTCATCAACCCGACCTACTTCGGCATCTGCGCCGACCTCAAGGAAATCGTCGATCTCGTCCACAGCTACGACATCCCGGTGCTGGTCGACGAGGCGCACGGCGTGCTGATCCATTTCAGCGACCGGCTGCCGATGAGCGCCATGCAGGCCGGAGCCGACATGGCGGCGACGAGCGTGCACAAGCTCGGCGGCTCGATGACGCAGAGCTCGGTGCTCAACCTGAGGGCGGGACGCGTCAATCCTCAGCGCGTGCAGACGATCATCAGCATGCTGACGACGACGTCGACCTCGTACATCCTGCTCGCCTCGCTCGATACGTCGCGCCGCAATCTGGCCGTGAACGGCCAGGCGATGGCGGAGAAGGCGATCGGCCTCGCCGAGTTTGCCCGCGAGGCGATCAACGCGATTCCCGGTCTGTACTGCTTCGGCAAGGAGATTCTGGGCGGCGAGGCGACGTTCGACTACGATCCGACCAAGCTGACGATCCATGTCCGCCATCTCGGCATCACCGGCTACGAGGCGGAGAACTGGCTGCGCGACAACTTCAATCTCGAGGTCGAGCTGTCGGATATGTACAACATCCTCTGCCTGATTACGCCGGGCGACTCCGAGGACACGGTCGGCCAGCTGCTCGGCGCGCTGCGCGCGATGGTGGAGCGCTATCCGCAGGTGGACGAGGTGCAGGAGCTCGTCGTCAAGATCCCCGAGATCCCGCAGCTGTCGCTGACGCCGCGCGAGGCTTTCTACGGCGAGACCGAGGTGCTGCCGTTCAAGGAATCGGCCGGCCGCATCATCGCGGAATTCATCTACGTCTACCCTCCGGGCATCCCGATCCTGCTGCCGGGCGAGGTCATCTCGCAGTCCAACATCGACTACATCGTCGATCATGTCGAGGTCGGCCTGCCGGTCAAAGGCCCCGAGGATCGCAGCATTCAGTTCGTCAAGGTCATCGTCGAGGAATCCGCCATTTTCTAAAGCTGTTCGAGCCGCCCCGGCCTGATATGCTCCCCTTTAGGTAGACAGGTGAAATAATAAAAACCTGTTTATCAAGGGGAGTTTTTTCATGTCTCAAATAAATGAGTACTGCGGAGAAGAGAAATTGGCCATTCTGAAGGAGTATGAAGCAGGACGGGGATCACGAAGAGACATCGCTTGTAAATATAACATTAACGTCAGTACGTTGAAGGAATGGCGACGTCGTTATGAACTGTACGGATTCGAAGGGTTAGCATGGCGTGCAGAGAATAAGAGCTACTCAGTGGAACTTAAACTTCAGGCTGTTCAAGATTATCTATCTGGAAAGTACTCACAGAATGAAATCATAAGGAAGTACCATATGGCAAGCCGTACACAGCTCCGAAACTGGATTAAGAAGTATAATAGTCATAGCGGTCTAAGACCGTATAAGAACGGGGCGGAGCCGCTATGACAAAGGGACGGACAACGACTTGGGAAGAACGAATGGACATTGTAATCTATTGCTTATCGCAAAATCGAAACTATCAAAAAGCAGTAGAGAAATATCACGTTTCTTATCAGCAAGTTTACGGATGGGTAAAGAAGTACGAAGCAGATGGCGAGAACGCTTTGCGAGACGGCAGAGGGCGCACAAAGGCACCTGAAGAGTTATCTGAGGTCGACCAGCAAAAGCTCGCCATGAAGAAACTGGAGTACGAGGTTGAGCGGCTTCGGGCGGAGAATTCTTTCTTAAAAAAGTTACAGGAGTTTCAAGGGAGGCGTCGCTAAGCGGACATCGACAGGAAAACATTTATCTCGCTATCCAAGCCGTGCAGCAGGCAGAAGCGCTTAGCATACAGCTACTGTGCAAGGTGGCGGAGATTCCAAGGTCAAGCTACTACAAGTGGCTCAGTCACAAGCCTAGCCAACGACAGTTGGAGAACCAGGAGCTTACGGCGGTCATGATGACGTTATATGAAAAGGTTGAAGGCACCTTCGGTTACCGTCAATTAACGCTGCATATGCGTCGACAAACGGAGAAGCGGATTAACCACAAACGCGTGTATCGTCTGATGAAGATAAAAGGGATTCAGTCCGTCATTCGCAGGAAGAAAAAGAAATATGAACGTTCTACACCGCAGCACGTAGCTGAGAACGTATTAAACCGTGCGTTTCAAGCGGAAGCACCGAACGAAAAGTGGCTAACGGATGTCACTGAATTTAAATATGGCAACGGTCAGAAGGCCTATTTAAGCGCCATTCTCGACCTTCATGATAAATCGATTGTTTCTTATGTACTGGGACATTCCAATAATAATCCGCTCGTGTTTAAAACATTGAAGTTGGCGCTAAAGGCAGCGCCAAGAAGCAAAGCGCTCCTTCATAGCGACCGGGGCTTCCAGTACACGTCTTCGAGTTTTAAGAAAATGTTGGATAAGGCTAAGCTGAAGCAGAGCATGTCCCGGGTCGGACGTTGTATTGATAACGGTCCTATGGAATCTTTTTGGGGAACGTTGAAATGTGAGAAGTACTACTTGCATAAATACCAAACTTTTGAGCAGCTAAAGAACGATATTGATGATTACATCCACTTTTACAATTACGAACGATTGCAGAAAAAACTAAACGGCCTCAGTCCCATTGAATTTAGGGCTAAGGCCGCTTCATAGATCTTTATTTTTTGTACTGTCTACTTGACGGGGTGCAGTTCAGCCAAGGGGCGGCTTTTTTTGCGAACGCCGGGCGAAACGTCAAAAAGCCCGGCCGCAACGGCCGGGCTTGACAGGCTTGGAAAGCTGGGCTCAGCCCTGCTTTTCGTTCTCTTGACGCGCGAATTCCTCGTAGATCGCCGTGACGCGCTCCCACTCGGCATCATCCTCGATGCCGACGAGGAAAGCTTCGTCGTCCTCTTCCTCGACGCGCAGGATCAGCCCGTCCTCTTCGGGATTGTTGCGGTCCAGAAGAACGGCATACGCCTGGTTGTCGGATTCGAACTGGTACACCATCACCATCTCGCGCTCGACGCCCTCTTCGTCGGAAACGACGAATACCGGCTCTTCGTGGTCATGGTCATGGCCGCAGCCGCAGTTGTCGTCATGCTTGTGCTCGCTCATATCTATCCCTGCTTTCATCAGTGCTCTCGAATTAACTCTGGTATCGTACCATGAGCCGCCTCACGGGTCAAATCGGGATTACTTGGCAAGCAGATTCTTCTCGGACACGACGCTCCAATCGTCTGCGGCCGCCAGCCGGATCGAAAAACGGACCGAATACTTGCCCGCGCTGTCGAAGCTGTATTTGAAATCATCCGTCAGAAACCAGAAGTTGTCCTTGCTCGCCTTCATCGTATCCTGCTGGATCAAAGACTCCTTGCCGGACGGGTCGGTGATGGTGATCCGAAACGAATGGATGTCCGTCGTCAGCGTGTCGATCTGCGCGAAAACGCTGAACGTGACCTTCTTGCCGACTTCGACGCCGCCGAAGGTGGACTTGTCCGGCTTGAACAGAAACATATGTACGTTGGGCTTGATGATCGATGCCTTCTTGCCGTTTTCGTCCCAAAGGACGAGCGCCTGCATCTGGCTCGCCAGCTGTCTAAGCGGGAGGTAGCTCTTGCCTTCGCTCATGATGCCGCCCTCGGACAGCTCGCTGCCGTTGAGCGCCACCCGGATCGCTTGCGAGGCCGAGTTCGCGAAAATCATCGTCCCGCCCCAAAGCGCCATGGCCAGCGTCAGCACCAGAACCTTCTTCCCTTTCATGAATATCCCCTCTTCCGGAACCAGTTGAACAGTTATACTCATCGCTTGAGCCAAAGTTGCGGGAGGCGGCGCAACCATTTGCTCGGCTTGATCCAAAGTTGCGGGAGGCGGCGCAACCATTTGCTCGGCTTGATCCAAAGTTGCGGGAGGCGGCGCAACCATTTGCTCGGCTTGATCCAAAGTTGCGGGAGGCGGCGCAACCATTTGCTCGGCTTGATCCAAAGTTGCGGGGGGCGGCGCAACCATCTGCTCGGCTCCGGGAATTCCGCATCCTCTTCGGCGCGGGGAGCGTCTTGTCGGAAGATGCGGTATTTTGCGCTTGCCCGGGAAATACCGTGCCGCCGGCGCTCAGCCGTAGGTGCGGGTAAGGACGCACGGCACGCCTTTGCCGAGCGCTCCCGGCTGGCGCATCCGGGCCAGATACTGCTGTCCGCGGGAGCAGGGAGTCTTGCATACCGCGCATGTGTCGGACAGGACCAGCTTCATCTGGACCTGCCGACGGTCGGATGCGGGCGCCTTTTTCTTCGCGGTCTTCGTCTTGGAGCCGCCTTTGCTCATGCTGCCATTCTCCTTCCGGGCGTCCCGCTGCAGGACGCTTCCCCGCTATCCTATGCAGCGGTCCGGCGGATGGCCCGCCCGCGGACGGGCAGAGACAGCAAAAAAGCGCGCCTCCGCCAGCCAGCGGAAAACGCGCGGTTCGAGCCGTCCGAAGGCTCGTCAGAAGAGCGGCAGCTGATCCAGGTTGTTGGTCGGGTCTCCGTCCGCGTCTCCGCGCAGGTAGTGGCCGCCATCCTTGCCCTTGAACACGTTCACGCCGGCGAGCAGGCCCTGGTTCGCCTCGGCGATCGCCTGGTCGTACGCGAGCACGCGGCCGCTGTCGGTTTTGAACGAGGTCAGATCGCCGTCGCCGTTTTTCTGCACGGCAACGATGCTTTCGCGCTTCTGCGCTTCTCCGTTTCCGATCTCCATGGGGGATTCCCCTCCTTTTCATGTAGGGAAGCGGAACGATCCGCTTGCAGGTTCAGCTTTCCCTCGCCGCCCCTTTTTTATCCGCGAGTAGCCCGTGCCGCCCAGATGCGGTATGATGAAGGCATGACTGCACGCCCGCAAAGCGGCGGGCGGACTCGGGAAGAGGTGACGTTGACATGGGCATGGGAGGCGTGCTGTTCCTTTCCGGCTTGATGGTAGCGCTGATGATCTGGCTGCTGCTGGCCGTAACCAAAAAAGCCTACTCCAAAAAATGGGACGAGGAATGATTTCCTCGTCCCATTTTTCCGTCTCAATAAGCCTGCTTCCACGTCCGGTCCCGGTCATGGCGCCGCTGCGGAGCGAGTCCGCCGTCCGACGACGGCCGCTCTCCGTAGAGGGCCGATCGGACCGACTCCGGATAAAGGGCGGAGCGGACCGATTCCGTTCTGCCCTGCGTCGGCTCCGCCGCGCCGCGCAGCGTCCAAGCTCCTTGGCAGCCGGCGGCCAATCCGAGCAGCGCCGCCAGCAAGGCCGCTTGTCCCAACTTATTTTTCACGAGGCTTCGGCTTCCTTTCTACGAGCTGATCTTGCGATCAGTATCGCCCTATCGCCCCGTTCCTTATTCCGGCTTGCCGTTTCTTTCGGAACGGTCCAGCTCCTCCCCGTACCCGACCCACACATACGTCCGGTCATATTTGTACGAATCCCATCGGATCAGTCGGCTGAGCGGATAGACCGCCGTACCGACCAAAGCCGCCAAGCCGAGCAGCCAAATTGCCAGCTCCGCCGTCCATGCCGCCGCGTTTCCCATCGCTTCAGCTCTCCTCCCCGTCTTTGCGAACCGCTTCCCTCGTCTGCTTGAATAGCTGATGGCCGTAAACGGATACGGCTCCGCACAGCAGCCCTTGCAGCGCCACCTCCAACGTGAAGCCCTGGAGCGCCATCGCAAGCAAGATCGCCGCTCCCGACACGATGTAGACGATGGTCCAGTTCGGAATTTGAGGCGTCCCCTTCAAGATCATGCCGATGACCCAGCACGCGGCGACGACAATGGTCAGCTCGGGATCGATCAGCTCAGATAGCGCTTCGACCGTCATCCTCGTCCCCCCTCTCTTCCTTGGCAAGCTACTATATGATGGAAGCGGGACGAATATGACGAGCGGTCGGCGGAAAAACGCAAAAAAGCCGCAGCGCGAGGCTGCGGCGGTCGATCTTCGATTAGTGGCGTTCCGGATTGCGCGAGCGCATCCCGGCCAGACCGAACAGGCCGAGCAGGCCAAGCCAGCCCCAGCCGGCATGGCTGCGCGTGTTGGTCGTAGCGGCAGCCGTGTAGTGGCCTGTCGTGCCGACATTGTGCGCGCGGTACGTTCCTGCCGCCATGCCGTCGTAGGTTCCGGCGCGGTAGCCGGTCGGGCTCGTCACCGTGCCGTTTGTGTTGATGCGGTGATGGCGGTTCAGATCCAAATCGTTCTCCAGACGGTTCACGCCGCGTTCCAGATGGTGCATGCCGCGGTTCGCTCCGCGCTCCAGACCGGTCATGCCGCGGTTCATGCCGCGCTCTACATCCGTCGTGACGGATGACGGGTTCAGGTTCTGGCCGATGTTGCGGGTCATGTCCTTCATGTTGGCATGGGCAGGAACGCTCAGCATGGAAGCCAGCACGGCTACGGAAGCTAGGGATGTCATCGTTTTTTTCACAGGTCAGACCTCCAGGTTCGCTAATGGGATGGGATGAAACGGCCAAGTGGAACAGCCGCAAAAGGAAGCCCTCCTAGCATCCTCCCGGAGGCGAGCCGCAACCCCGTCAACCGTTGGCTCGTCTGGTCCTCCTTGGACGGAAAGAGCAAACTCTCCAGCGATGAAGGGTCCGCCGCATCAATCGCGCTCGGCAATGGCCGCAGAAGCCGCCGGGACGAGTTCCGTCACAGGCGCCCGCCGCTTGTTCGCGAGGAAGAACGACAGCGCCAGCGCGACCGCCGCGAACCCGATGATCCAGACGTAGGCGTCGTTGATGCCTTGAATCGAGGCTTCCACGATCATCTGTTCCTTGGTGAGCGCTCCGCCTGCCGCAAGCTCGCCGATATGGACTTTCGTGCGATCGGTCATGATCGTGACGAGCAGCGACGTGCCGACCGCTCCCGCGACCTGGCGGACGGTATTGGAGATGGCCGTGCCATGGGGGTTCAGGCGCGAGGGCAGCTCGTTCAGACCGGCGGTCTGGATCGGCATCGTGAGCAGCGCCATGCCGATCCGCCGGCCCGTCGACAGGAGCAGCAGGTCCATATAGCTTGTCGAATCGGTCAGGTTGATGAAGCTGAACGTCGTCCCGATCGTAACGACAAGGCCGATGACAGCCAGCCATTTGACGCCAAAACGGTCGAACAGCTTGCCCGCGACCGGCATGAGCACGCCCATGACGAGCGCGCCCGGAAGCATCAGCAGGCCGGTCTCCAGCGCCGTATAGCCGCGCGCGTTTTGCAAATAAAGCGGAAGCAGCATCATGTCGGCATACATGACCATCGTGACGGCTACTTGGATGAGCGTCGTCAGCGCGAACTGCCGATAGCGGAATGCGCGCAGATCAAGAAGCGGAGCCTTCAAGACGAGCTGCCTCCAGATAAAGGCGCCCAGCGCCAGCGCTCCGCCGCCGATTGTGACGAGAACCTCGGCGCTTGCCCATCCCGCGCTCGCGGCGCGGCTGAAGCCGTAGAGCATGCCTCCGAAGCCGATCGTCGACAGGATGACGCTCCCGATGTCGAGGCGGGCGTCGATTTTTTCCGAAACGTTCCTTAAATAAATGAAGCCGCATCCGATGGCGATGAGCGCCAGCGGAATCATGCCGTAGAACATGACCTCCCAATCGTAGCTCTCCAAAATATAGCCCGCCAGCACCGGACCGATCGCCGGAGCGAAGATGATCGCGAGTCCGACCATGCCCATCGCGGCTCCGCGGTTGTCCGCCGGGAAGATCGTCAGGATGACGTTCATCAGCAGCGGCATGATGATGCCTGCTCCCGCGGCCTGCACCATGCGCCCGGTCAGCAGCAGCGGGAAATCCGTCGAAATCGCCGAGATGACGGTGCCCGCCAGAAAAATCCACATCGAGGCCTGGAACAGCTGACGCGTCGAGAAGCGCTGCATGAAAAACGCCGTGATCGGAATAAGCACTCCGTTCACCAGCATGTAGCCCGTCGTCAGCCATTGCGCCGTCGATGCTTCGATGCCGAACTCCACGATTAGCTTTGGGATCGCTACCGTCATGACCGTCTGGTTCAGCGTCGCCAGAAACGCTCCGAGAATCATGACGAACAAAATCGGTCCCTTTTTGATTCCATCCCTTTCTCCTGCATGGCTGTCGCCCATTCTCCATCACCCTCCGCCGACTCTGGAATCTTTTTTACACAGTGTTGTATACTAAACACGGCATAAAGGAGATTATAGTCCGTTTCAACGGAGGTTCAAGCGACAGAATCCATCGATCTGTAAAGAAAATCCGATTGAAAACGCTCGCTGTCGTTTTGATGGATGATATTAAACATTTACCACTAAATTGTTTAGGAGGGGCGGAAATGGCGGAAACGGGGCCTCGTGTCGATCCCCGCATCCTGCGCACGCGCCAGCTGCTGAAGGATGCCTTTATCGAGCTGCTCGGAGAAACGGAGCTTGATAAAATTACGGTGCAGCGGCTGACCCAGCGCGCTTCGATCAACCGGGTGACGTTTTATTTGCATTATCGGGACATTCCGGATCTGATGGATCGGCTGGCGGAAGAAATGGCCGAGCAGATCCGGCTGATCCTGTTCGCCTCCTCTTCCCAGGAAACGGAGGAGCTCGAGCAGACGCTGATCGACCTGCTGGAGCATATCGCCATGCACTCCGCCTTTTACAAAGCCGTGCTCGCCGCGCGCCTCATGCCGGCTTTCGCCGAAAGGCTGCTGCAGCTCCTGTCGGAGCTTATTACCAGCCGCATGCAATGGAAGGCGGAGCAGTCGGGCGAAGAACCGGCTGTTCCGAAGGATATCGTCATCTGGTACGGCTCGTCCGCGCTGATCGGATTGATCGTCTCGTGGCTCCGTAGAGACATGCCCTATACCCCCCGCTTTCTTGCCAAGCAATTCATGCTTCTGACCAAGCGCAAAGGAGCCTGAAGCCGCAAGAAGAGCCAGAGCGAGAACGCTCTGGCTTCTTTGGCCGATCAGGCGTTATAAGGGCTGCTTGCTCCTGGAATCCCGCAACGCTCCATTTAACTCCGGCGGGGAGTCAGGACCAGAACATGAACGGAGTGGGGCGGGATGTCGATCGCCAGCGGTCCGCTTTCCGATAGGTCGAGCTCCCGCTCCATCACTCGGATATCATCGGGGCAATGCACGTCGTTATAAGCGTCCTTGCCGGGCGCTACGATGCTGTGCAGTACGGCCGATGCCGCATCCCCCGGCATGCCGAGCGCTGTCAGATCGAGCGGCACCGCCTTGTCCGGATGGCGGTTGACGACAGCCAGACGGAGCGATTCGTCCTCCGAGGATACGGTCGCAGCGACATCCAGTGCCGGAACCCGGATCGCCTGGCCCTTGCGGTCAACGCTCCCGAAGTCCTCATTGCCGTCCAGCCAGCTGTCCACGACCCGGTCGCCGAGCAGCTTGCCGTACAGCTGGAACACGAAGTAGGTCGAGCGCAGCACGATGCCATTCTCGTGGGCATAGATGGCACCGCGCGTATTGACGGTCGGGGCAAAGTTGGCCATGCCAACTGCATCGCAATGCTTCAGGCACTGATTCAGGAAGCAGGCGTTGAAAACCGCGTCCGCCATCGTATAGCTGTCGTTCCGGTTGTTCAGCTTGCGGGGCGTCAAATAATCCTCCGTCGCCGAATCGACATGCGGGTGATGCCATCCGCGAAGATTCCACTCATCGAACGCGATGCGGATTTTTCCGAGGTATCCGAATGCGCCCAGCATGTGCTTCGTAGTGACGATGCGGTTCTCAATCTCCAGCGAATATGCCATGCAAGTCTCGTACGAGGACAAATCGTTGTTCTGCCATCTCTCGTCCCAGTAGCCATGGATGGAGATCCAGTCGAGATAGCTCCCTGCTTCCTGCAGGAGATGCCGGTTCCATTCGAGATCGGGAACGCTGGCTGCAAGCACCTCGATGGTCGGATCGACGCGGTTCATCATCTTGGCCGATTCCCGTACGAATACCCCCCACTCCAGCGGCGTCTTGGCTCCGATTTCCCCGGGCAGATAATTCTCGTTCCCGATGCTCCAGTACTTCACCTTGAACGGCTCGACATGACCGTTGGCGATCCGCTTCCTGGCGTATTTTCCTTCACTGCGCAGATTGCAATATTCCACCCAGTTGCTCATTTCCTCCGGAGTCCCCGTGCCGGCGTTCGTGCAGATGTAGGGCTCCGCGCCGATCCTCCGGCATAACGCGATGAACTCGTCCGTTCCGAACGTATTCGGGTCCTCCACCCGCCAGGCCTTATCGAAGGACGGCTGGCGCTCCGGTCCGACTCCGTCTTCCCAGTGGTAGGCGGAGACAAAGCAGCCTCCGGGCCAGCGCACGACGGGAGGATTCAAAGCCGCGATAGCCTCCGTCACGTCCATGCGCAGGCCGCTCTCATCGGAGAGAGGCGAATCCGGGTTGTAAACGCCTCCATAAATCTGATCATCGAAATGCTCTATAAACTGCCCGAACAGGTTCGGGTCCTTCGTCCCCAAGATTCGATTAACCTGAATGACGGCTTTGATCGGCTTCAATGGCTCATCTCCGTTCCACGGTATGAATTTCCTGACTTCTGTCCAACTCAGTGTAGCCGATCCAACAGCGCGCATCAATGCTTGTTTGCGGTGCGACATCTAGGAATGCATTTCAATGTGTCCAGCCCCAATTATTGCATAAAGAATTTAGGGAATCTGCATAATACCTCAAAAGAGGTGGTTGATGTTGCAGTATTTGGATCAAGACTATGCTCAAAGCTTGGAGAGCGAGCTGCAGGAACGACTTCATCAAAGAGCGGATTTTCTATGCAAGCACGTTGTCATTGCAGGAGAGAAATTTAAAGCCTATTATCTGCGAACTCTAGTAAACTTGCCGGTGACGCTGTCGATTCTAAATCAAATCGTCATGGATAAAAATAATGACTTGAAATGGGATGCGCTCCATTCGATGGAAGTGGATGCTTCGGGATCGCTGAATGCCTTGTTTGATTATGTGCTGAAAGGAAAGCTTATCCTTTTTGGCCAAGAGGGATTTTTCGCCATCATTGAACCTGAGGGGGCGGAGCTCTCCAGGGCTGTCATGAGTCCCAACAGCGAAAATCCCCTGCAGTCGGCATTTGATGCCTTTACGGAAGATCTGGATACCAATATCGGGTTGATTCAAAAAAAAATGATCTCGGACCAATTAGTGATCGAAACTCGATCCGTCGGCAACCGAGCCTTAAAGAAAATCGCCATGGTTTATCTAAAAGGAACAACACTTCCGGAAGTAATTGAATCAGTGAAGAAAAAGCTGGATGAAAATGCCCATTTAGAGCTTTCCACCGTACGGGATTTGACCCGAATTCTGGGACATCCTAAACTCACTCTTATTCCAACTTATATTTCCTCGGAATTGCCCGAGGAGACGGTGCAAAATCTGCTCAATGGCAAAGTGGTTATTTTAATGGACCAATTTTCCTTTGCTTTCGCATTTCCCGCTATCGTCAGCGATTTATGGTCCACTACCCTGGATGTCCAATACCCGCTTCTGTTTCAAGTGTTTCTTCGTGCCATTCGCGGCGCATCCTTGTTGCTATCCGTCACGCTTCCAGGCTTATACGTTGTTCTCAACTCCGTGAATCCGGAGCTGCTCCGCATCCAGCTGGCCATTACCGTAGCCAAGAGCAGGGAGGGCGTGCCGTATCCATCGCTCATTGAAGCACTGTTGGTGTTATTGTTGCTGGAGATGATTATAGAAGCGACAATAAGGCTGCCCAAAAACATTGGTCCGACGATAACGATGATTGGCGGCATCTTGCTGGGACAGGCCATCGTTCAGGCTAAACTGGTCAGTAATTTGCTTATTATTATTTTAGTTGCGTCTGCCATTTCAAATTTTGCCTTGACGAGCTACATGAATGCGGTCGGAGTAAGACTATACAAGTATGTGGTGTTGGTTGTCAGTTCCATCTTCGGCATTTGGGGTCTAGAGGCTGCCCTGGTTTGGGTCATTCTTTACTTTGCATCGTTGACGACCTGTGCGGTGCCTTACTTGAGTTGGAGTGTGAAGGGAAGGATGGCTGATGAATAAATTCCAGACGATTATCCTTTTCTTCTTGCTGCATCTAGCTTCCATATTCGCCATCTTTCCGGAGCGAATGATAGCTTCCGCCTCCAAAGGACACTGGATGCCGGTTGCGATCATTTTTTTGGCGGAGCTGCTGGTATTGTGGCTCTACCTGAAGGCTATGTCAAAATTTCCAGAAAAAACGGTCATGGAGCTTTGCTCGGATGCTATCGGAAAATGGGGGGCCGGGCTGATCGTGCTCCCGCTGTTGGTTTTTCTATTTCTAGAAGTAGTCCTGCTTACTTATTACCTGTCTTCAGAGATCCGAACTGTCCTGCTCCCAGAAACACCTGCATACGCTACTTCGGCCATTTTTGTCGCCATCTGTTTCTACGGAGCCTGGACGGGACTAGCCGCAATGATTCGGGCGAGTATGGGATGGTTTATTTTGTTCATGCCTTTCATCCTTTTCTCCTTGCTGATCAGCATAGGCAACTTTAATTTCCACTACATTTTCCCGGTTTGGGACAGCCAGTTTTCGTTCCTGTTGCGGCCGGATTTTTATGTGGGGACCATTATTTTCGCAGGGTTTCTGTTTCTTGGCATGACTCCGTCCCATTTAAGGATCCGTTTTGGCACTGCTGCTGCGCTAGTCGGAGTTATCTTCCTGATTGCGCTGACCTCCGTCTACGTCCCTCTGCTCATTTTTGTACAGGAAACGGCCATTCATTTTCAATATCCGATGCTCATGGCCTCCGATACCGTCGATTTGGAATGGGTCGTTTTTGACTGGCTTCCGAGTTTTTATGTCGTTTCTTCCAGCGGGTTGGGATTAATAAAAGTTGCTGTTCTGCTCTGGATGTTCACGTCTATGCTGAAACAGCTCTATTTGCCTAAGGCGAAAAGTCGATGGATCCTGGCCGTTGTATGCCTGTTCCTGTATGCCGCCAGTCAGTGGATTCCTAACATTATGGCTCTCGATAAATTTCTTTATATCAACGCTTGCTTATGCTTGTATTCCACCGTTGGTTTTCCAATTATCGTCTACTTGTCGACATTGTGGCGCAGAAAGGAGGTCCGCGCATGATAAGCTTAAGGATGAAGATTGTTGCCGTCATGATTGGAATGATGATCTTGTTGGAAGGATGCTGGGATACGAAAGATATTAACAAGCAGTATCTTCCGGTCGTTATGGGGATCGGGAAGGGTTCGAATGAAAAATACAACATTATTTTAGAAATCCCGGATGCAGCAGGAAAAATTCAGTTTTTGGAAAAGGAAGCCAAATCTATCAGTAAAGCGATTGATCTCATTCGTACCGATTCCGAAAAAAGCATCAATTTGGTGCATTTAAGGCTCTTATTGTTCGATTACAAGATTGCCGGCGAAGGTATTCGAGACATTATCGATTATGCCGTCAGAGCAAACGACCTTTCAATTAAAGGCATGGTCGCCATTGTCGATGGCGATTTCGACAAGACGATGTATCATGTTATCTCGCCAACACCAGAAATATCTACCTATGATTTTTTCAACAAAGAAGCAGGCTGGACTCCAAACCAATCCCTTTTACGGATATGGGAAGCTTATCGCAGCCAGAATTCCTATTCCGAAGACATGGCCATACCCTTGCTTCAAAATGGTGAACGCACCATGTATAAGTTTAAAGGAACAGCCGTCATGCGTGAGGACCGCATGGTTGGGAGGCTGAATCGAGAAGAGACGTTTCTGTACAATTTATTTAAAGGCGAATATACGGGAGGAACGATTGAGATTGCAGAGAATACAAGCGTTCTCATCAAAAATGTAAAAATAAGACATTATCCCCGCTGGTCGGCTAAAGGGCCCTCATTAAGAACGGATATCACCCTTGATGTTACCATTGCTGAAGGCCCTAGCGGAAAAAGCAATATGGAGATTGAAAGAGAGGTTCGCAAGCAGTTAAATCGAAACTTTGAAAAGACCGTCAAAAAATTAGAGCTTCTTCGCTCAGATGTGCTAGGCGTCGGCGTTATTTACCGTCCACAGCTATCGGAAGAGCAGCTAAAAAATTGGAAATCAGAATGGTTTCCTAAGCTTGAGCAGAAAATCAATGTTCAAGTTAACGTCATCAACGATATCTTCATTAAAAATGAAATTCAAAAGGATAAGACCTTAATTCGATAAAAACGTTCTCAGGTCACATTTATAGCCACGTTGTTGACCAGGGCATGATCTGTCCTCGGACGCCGGACGCTTATCCATACAAGAGGAACACTGATATCGCTTTCTTCCTCAAAATGAAAAAAACCCTTGCTCCGCAAGGGTTTTTGGTATGATCTGTAGTGGGCTCGAACCACTGACCCCCACCCTGTCAAGATGGTGCTCTCCCAGCTGAGCTAACAGATCATGTTTAGAAGGGATATTTCTTTCTTTCATCTCGTCCGCGTTTGTCCCGCGAACAATTAATACTATACCAGCTCGACCAAACATCGTCAACACTTTTTTCAAAAAAAGTTTCCGGCCTGTTTCGCAGGCGATTCCATCGGCTATACTGCAAACCAAACGGCCAACGAAAAGGAGTGATCCGCCGCCATGCCGACAAAACCGAATCCTCATCCTCTGCGCCTAGCCGCCGTGCTTGCCTGGGCTGGCCTCCTGCTCATGCTCACCGGCACGGAAAGCCTCCGTCAGCTCCTCCTTCATCGGGAGCTGGTTTTCTCCTTCGATCTTTCTCCCGACTTCCGGCCGTTTTTCCATTGGGCGGACATCCGCTCCATCCATAGCGAATGGCTGCTCGTCAAGCTCGGCCACTTTCTCGGCTTCGCGGTGCTCGACCTGCTGCTCATGCTGTGGTTAGGACGCAAGCTCCCGGCGCTGGCTCTTTCGCTGCTGTTCGCGTTGGCGACGGAAGCGCTGCAGCTGTTTCAGCATCGGGACGGCAGGCTGTACGACGTGATCATCGATCTGTCGGGAGCCCTGACCGCAGCCTTTTTACTCGTCTGTTTTGCCGCCTTGTCCAAAAAAGACCGGTGACCCCTGTTTCAAACCGAGTTCAATCGCTTTAAGAATAGTCATAGAGAGTGGCAATATATAGTAAATTATGCATAAGTTGTCGACATCATCCATCAATTTTTCTAAGGATGTGACTGACCATGTCGAAAAAGACCGAGATCATGAAGGATATCGAACGGTTGCGCGAAGCCCTCAATAAGGCTCCCGTAAGCTCTTCTGGATACAGTCTGGAGCTAAGCAGACGTTTGGACGAATTGATCGTTTCTTTTTATAAAGCAGGCTGATTCCGTATAATCGTTCTTTCGTCCTATTGCCTCTTCCATTCTACAGGCCTTTTATGATACAATTCGTATCATAGTAGATTGGTTTAGGGGTTGCTGTCATGCTAGTGCTGAGGCTGCTGAGCGAGCCGGCCCATTTCCAGCAGGCCGTCGACGAAGGATGGACCGTGTCCGTTTACAAGGATTCCCGCCTGATCCTAAGCGGCCATCCGATCGAGATGTTCAATCGCGATACGGTGAAAATTGCCGGAACTTATTTTTTCATGGAACAATGCAAGTTCGAGGGCTGCCGCACCGTCCTTCCGCATCGCCCTGCAGTCGAATCGCTCGCGCCGCGCGTCCGCAGGCGCAAGCAGCCCCCTCCTTCGCTGCACCAAGCATCCGACTCCTAAATAAAACGAAATCGACCGCGATGGTCCGCCGGCAGGGGACGATCGCGGTCTTTTGACGATGGGCCATGGAAGCCTCTCGGCGGCGGCAGGAGCGCCCGCAGGAACGCCTGCCTCATCCTTGCCCAAAACCTAGGCGCGCCGCGCGTTCCACCAGATCGGGATGCGCAGCAGCAGATTGAGCAGCAGGACGACGATCAGCAGCACGGCAGCCGCATGCGAAGCGATGTCAGCGGCGTCCGGCACGATCGCCTCGGATTGCACGTACCAGAGATGCACGGCCAGCGTCGCTCCCGGCGACATCGGATCGAAGTCCCACATGAGCCCTGAGGTGGAGACGCCCGATACGAGCACGATGACGGCGCTCTCTCCGAACGCGCGTCCCGCCGTCAGGCTGATGCCGGTCATGATGCTGGACAAGGCGGCCGGCAAGCACACCTTGAAGATCGTCTGCGTATGCGTCGCGCCAAGCGCCAGCGAGCCTTGCTTGTACTCCGGCGGCACCGAGCGCATCGCCTCCTCCGTCACCCGCGTCAGCAGCGGCAGATTGAGCAGCGCGAGCGTCACGGCCCCGCCGATGATTGTCAGACCGATGCCCATGCCCTCCACGAACAGCGCGATGCCGAACAGGCCGAAAATAAGCGACGGCACGGACGCCAGTCCCTCGACGCAGATGCGGATGAGGCCGATCGCGCGGTTGTCGGGAGCAAACTCCGCCAGATAGATGCCGGAAGCAAGGCCGAGCGGAATCGAGATGAGCAGCGAGAGCACGAGAATATACAGCGAGTTGAACAGCGCCGGTCCGATGCCGCCTCCTTCCTCGATCTCGCTTGGCAAGCCGAGCACGAAGCTCCACGACAATCCCGGAAGCCCCTCCGCCAAAATCGTGCCGAGCAGCGCGAGCGTGAACAGCACGCAGCCGAGGCCGACGGACCAGACGACGGCGGTGAACGCCTTGTCGGCGCGACGGCTGCGGCGGAGCGCGGTGCGCCGCGCTTGATTCGCAGCTTGACTCATGCCGCATTCTCCCCTTTCTTCTGCAGCATCCGGACGACGCCGATCATCAGCAGCGAGATCGCGAGCAGCAGGAAGCCCATCATGTACAGCGCGTTGTTCCAGGTCGAGTCGAAAGGCACGTTCGGCAGCTGCATGACGATATTGCTCGTCAGCACCGACGTCGGCTTGAGCAGGCTGTCCGCCAGCTGCGGCGTATTGCCGATGACCATGACGACGGCCATCGTCTCGCCGATCGCGCGCGCCATGCCGAGGATGACCGCCTGCACGATGCCGCGGCCGGCGGCCGGCAGGATGACGCCCGTGACGGTCTGAAAGCGCGTCGCACCGAGCGCGAACGAGCCCTGGACATACTTGCGCGGCACGGCGCGCAGCGCGTCGTCGCTGATGCGCGTAATCGTCGGCAGCACCATGACCGCCAGCACGAGCGATGCCGCCAGCACGCCGTCGCCCAGATTCGAGCCGGTGACCGCGCGCAGCGCCGGAATGAGCAGCGTCAGGCCCATATAGCCGTACACGACGGACGGGATGCCGACGAGCAGGTCAAGGATCGGACGCACGACTCGGCTGAGCCGCTGCGGAGCGAGCTCGGCCAGGAACAGCGCCGCCAGCAGCGAGATCGGCACGGCGATGAGCAGCGTCAGGCCCGTCACCGCGAACGTGCCGAGAATGAAGACGAGCGCGCCGTACTTCTCGTTTTCCGGCTCCCAGGCCGTAGACAGGAAAAACTCGCTGACCGGGACGTCGCGGAACGTCAGCACGCCGGTGCGGAACATGAAGAACAGCATCGCCAGCAGCACGCCGCAGACGAGCACGGCCGATGACGCGCACAGCAGCCGGAACGAGCGATGCTCCAGCCTCAGGCGCAGCCTGCGGACGCTGGAGCTGCGCGAAGGGCGCTGCGGGGCGGATAGGGTTGGAATGGTTTTGCTCATGGGCGGACGATCCTCTCCGAGAGATGAAAAGCATCCCCGGAAGCCGGCCTCCCGGGACGTGTTTGCAAACCGGCTTAGGAGCCTTGCAAACACGCCCTGGGCGCGGTTTCCGGGGAGCGGGTCGAGCGGGAATGGCACCGGAATGGAGAAGGCGAAGTTGTTACGCTTCCTTCATGGCCGACACCGGAATGGAAGGCGAGATTATTACTCGCCTTTCATTGCCGACACCGGAATGGAAGGCGAGATTATTACTCGCCTTTCATTGCCGTAATCGGGATGAACTTCAGCTTCTTCAGCGAGCCGTTTTGGAACTTGGCGCTCTGGATGTACTCGATGAACGATTTCGTCGCGCCGGTCGGCTGGCCCTTCGTCATGTAGTAGCCGTAGCTCCACACCTTGTACTTGCCGTTGATGACGTTGTCCGTCGTCGGAGCGACGTTGTCGATTTTGACGGCGTTCATCTTGTCCGTCACGTAGACGAGGTCGATGTAGCCGATCGCGTTCGGCGTCGTCTCGACGGCCGTTTTCATGTCGCCGCTCGATTTGACTTCTTTATAGTTGTCGCCTTTGGAGATGAAGTCGGTGCCCTTGAGCGCCTTCAGCTGGAAGTTGACGCGCGTGCCGGAGCCGAAGGCGCGGTTGACGACGACGATGTCGGCATCCTTGCCGCCTACTTCCTTCCAGTTTGTCACCTTGCCGGAGAAGATGTCCTGCAGCTCTTTCGTCGACAGCTCGGTCACGCCCGTGCTTTTGTTGACGATCGCCGCGAACGGGATGACCGCCACTTTATTGGCGACCTGGCCGTCGAACTTCTTGAAGCCCGGAACGTCCGTGGAGGCGTCCCAGTCGCAAGCGCCGATGTCGGCGATGCCTTTGCGGACCGATTGAGGACCGGTCACGGAGCCCGCGGCGGAGGCGGAGATGCGCACCTTCGGATGCAGCTTCTTGAATTCGCTCGCAGCTTGCAGCGACAGCGGCAGCAGCGCGGAGGAGCCGTTGATGACGATTTTGCCGCTCAGTTTGGAGGCGGCCGCCGTGGCGGAGCCGGAGTAGGAGCCGAGCAGCAGCGTCGCCGCCAGCGTGATCGTAGTCATTTTGCCGAACCATTTCATGTGGAAGTTTCCCCTTTCGATTGGACCCGTAAAAATTGGCCGTCAGGCCGTGCTTGCCGCTTACTTGCTGAGAGTTGTCCAGCGTCCGTCCGCGCCGAGCGACTGCAGCCGTCCGTCCGCGATCAGCGCGGCGCGCTTGCCGTCCTTGGACAGCGTCAGGCCGTAGGCGCCTTCCGGAGCGGCAGCCAGCTTCGTCACCGCTTCGGTGGACTCGTCCAGCACGTAGACCGACGTTTCGGTCAGGATGCCGATGAAGCTGCCCGCCTGGACGGCTTCCAGCACGTCCTCTTTGTCGAAGGCGGTTTTCGCTTGCTCGCCTTTTTGCGAGACGAGCGTGGAGATCGTCTTCTCGTCGCCGGCCTTCACATAATAAACAGTGCCGGATGCGGAGCGCTGGATGAACAGCTTGTCCTCGTCGCCCTTGGTCAGAGCGGCCGGCTTGGCGTCAGCGGCGCCAAGCGCCAGATCGAACAGCTGCGGGCTCGTGCCGGCCAAGTCGATCGCGACATCGTCGAGGCTGACGTCCTTGTTCGCATCGGCGGTCACCTTGCCGGTCTTCACGACCGAATACGTCAGGCCCGCTCCGTTCACGGACAGGTCGCCCTTGTACTCGACCTTGTCGTCCAGCACCTTGGACACTTTGCCGTCTTCGAGGGAAATCGCCGCGATGACAGAGGTTTTGTCGCCTTGCAGGAAGAACAGGCTCTTGCCGTCCGGCGCCCATTGCAGATTGCTCTTGATGCTCGTGTCCGTGCCGAGCTTGCGCATCGTCCGCGCCGCCAGATCGACGATCCGCACGACGCCGTCAGCATCCGCGAACGCCGCCGAGGCGCCGTCCGGCGAGACGACCAGCTCGGAAGCGCCGTTCGAGGTGAGCAGCTGTGTCCGCGCTCCGGTCGCCGGGTCGACGATGTAGTCGAGGCGGCCGTCCTCCGTCGTGACGGATGCGATCAGTCCGCTGCCTGCCCATTGGACCGAGTCGACCGCATCGAGCAGGTCGAGCGTCTCGATCGACCAGCCGTCCGCTCCGCCCTTCCACGTCGCTCCGAGAGCGGCCGCATAGGCGCCAGGCTCGATGTAGTTGACCTGCTTCCAGCTCGTGACGGCGCTGGACAGAGCGACCGGACCTTCGTCCGTCTGGATCTGCTTGGAGCCGGCTTGCAGCAGCAGCGTGCGGTCTCCGAGCGTGACGCGCACGCCGGCTCCGCCGGGAAGAACCTCCAGCTCGGCGCCGAGAGCATGGGCGAGATCAGCGGCGGACAGCAGCTGGCTGCCCCCCTGGACGATCGAGCGTACGATCACTTCGTTTCCATTGACGCTGATCGTGGCTTGCTTCGCTTCGGCCGCGGACACCGCTGTTGCCGCACCGGCTCCGATCGCGGCGACCAGCGCCGCTGCAATTGCTTTAGATCCTCTGTTCATGGTTGGCTCTTCACCCTTCTTTGCGACTATTGTCCCGTACAAGCTGATCCTAAGGCATAATTGTTTAGGCTATATTTGGAATTTTTAACGATTATGTAAAGGAAAGACCCAGGCGAAAGGGGGCTTCGGTCGCATATGCTACCGGGAAGGGAGAAGGTCCGCATGCCTAAATACCGCATCATCGTCGATCTGTCCGATCGCGCGCTCTATCTGCTGGACGGAGATATTGTCGTGAGGCAGTTTCCGATTGCTGTCGGCAAGATGCTGACCCGGACTCCGACCGGAGAGTACACGATCATCAACAAGCAGCTGAATCCGGGCGGGCCGTTCGGAGCGCTATGGATGGGGCTGTCGAAGCCTCACTACGGCATTCATGGCACGAACGATCCCGCCTCCATCGGGCGCGCAGTCTCGCATGGCTGCATCCGCATGCACAACGAGGACGTGCTCGAGCTTTCGGCGCTCGTGCCGCTCGGGACCAGAGTCACGATCCGTCCCTGAGCCGCAACCATTCGCTCCTGGACTGCGTCTGTAACGGCAGAATGGTCTTTGCTTGCCGGGCCGAGTTTTGGGCCAACCTACAGATAGCGGAATCGAGAAGGGAGCGAGGGAAGATGACGAGGAATAGAAAGAAAAGCCGGCTGCTGGCCGGCGGTCTGGCAGCGGCGCTGCTGCTGGCGGCCGCGCCGCTCCATGCCGGCGCTTTTGCCGATGTGGAAGCGGATCCGAACGCGGCCGCCATCCGCAGCTTGGAACAGGCCGGGCTGCTGAGCGGCGGAGACGGCAAGTTCCGGCCGGCGGAGGCGCTGACGAATGCGGAAGGAATAGCTCTGCTCGTGAAGGCGTTCGGGCTCAATCTGGACCGGATCCGGTTCATTCAGGCTCCGCAGGCGAGCCAGTACTATCCGGGCATGAGCGACAGCGCATGGTATTCGGAGTCGTTTCTGATCGGCGCGGCGCTCGGCGTCGGGCTGCCGAAGGACGTGAAGCCGGGCGCGCCGATGTCCCGCGAGACGTTCGCGGCGCTGCTGCTGCAGGCGATGAAGGCGGCTGACGGCGGGTGGAGCGGAGCAAAAGGCGAGGCGCCCGAGGACGATTCCGCGGTCGGAAGCGCCTATCGGGACAGCGTGCTCGAGCTGATCGGCGCGGGTCTGCCGCTGCTCGATCCGTCGGGAAATTTCCAGCCCAAAAAGGCCGTCTCGCGCAGCGACGCGGCAGCCTGGGTCGAAGGAGGAAGGAAGCTCGTGAAAGGCATAAAACCGGAAAGCGAATCTCCCTCTCCCGTCTCGCCGCTTGCAGGCGTCGAGCTGACGACAGCGAAGCTGGCGGACGGCGTCGTCAAAGTGACCGTATCCGCTCAAGCACCGAATCCCGGCTACGGCATCCGGATCGCCTCGATCCGCTTCGACGGCGGACAGGCGATCGTGAGCGTCGCCGTCGTACGGCCGAAGCCGGGCCAGATGTACCCGCAGGTCATCACCGAGGTGAGCGCCGACACGTATGTCGACGAAGCTTATACGGCCGTGCTCGACGAAGCGGCGGCCAGCAGCGGCGAGCCGCTCAAGGGAGGAATCCTGCCCGGGAAAAATGCACGCTGACGTCCGGGCTTGCCAGCAGCGACTCATAGAACCGGTCCGCGGCGGCCGGCGCATAGTCGGCCTCGAGGCCGAGGGAACGGTACTGCTCCCTCATGCCGAGCTGGCCGGAGCGCCGGCCGCCGCTGCCGTCTCCGCGGTGGAAGTCGTCGACGACGATGCGCGGCGCCTCGCGGACGAGACGGCTTGCGAACCGCTCCGTATGGGGCAGCAGCGGCGAGACGGCCGCCTGCACGGGAATGCCCGCCTCGCGCAGCTCCTTCAGCGCGCGCCAGCGGGCGGCGAGCGGCGGCGCCTGCGGCGTGAACCGGCGGCGCATCGCCTCGTCGTCCGTCTCGATCGTCACGCTCGCGCGCAGCCTGCCGCCGAAGCGGGCCAGCAGCTCCTTGTCCCGCAGGATCAAGGCGCTGCGCGTCTGCAGCAGGATGAACTCCGGCGGGCGCTCCAGCATGAGCTCGAGCAGCGAAGCGGTCGTGCGCGCCTGCGCCTCCGCGGGCTGGTACGGATCGGTCGCCGAGCCGAAAAAGAGCCGGATCGGCCCTTTGTCCGATTCGCGGCTCCATTCGCGCCGGAACGCGGCCGCATCGAGCTTCTTGACGTCGACCCAGCTGCCCCACGGCTCGGCCCGGAACAGTCCGACCGGCATCCGGCGGACATAGCAGTAGCTGCAGCCGAAGCTGCAGCCCGTGTACGGATTGAGCGTATGCGTATAGCCTTCGAGATAGCCTGCCGCAGGATTGAGCCAGCGGGCCGGCCGTTTCGCCGGGCCGCTCATCGGGCGCCGCGCTCGTGCCCGGCGGCGGCTTCGTCGCGAGCGGCCGGCTCGGCCGTCCGGCACCAGTCGATCGGCTCCATGCCGTGCTTTTCCAAAAAAGCGTTCGCCTTGGAGAAGGGCCGGCTGCCCAGGAAGCCGCGATGGGCCGAGAACGGACTCGGATGCGGCGTAGACAGCAGCAGATGCCGGCTCCCGTCCAGAAAAGCGGCCTTGTTCTGCGCATGCTTGCCCCAGAGCAGGAACACCGCCGGACGCTCCCTTTCGCCGATCAGCCGCACGATGCGGTCCGTGAACCGCTCCCAGCCGAGCCCCTGATGCGAAGCGGCTTGTCCCCGCCGCACGGTGAGCACGTTGTTGAGCAGCAGCACGCCCTGGCGCGCCCAGCCGCGCAGGTCGCCGCTCTCGGGCAGCGGACAGCCGATGTCGTCCTGAAGCTCCTTGTAGATGTTTTGCAGCGACGGCGGGATGCGCACGCCCGGCTGTACGGAGAAGCTGAGGCCATGCGCCTGGCCGGGGCCATGATACGGGTCCTGGCCGAGGATGACGACCTTCGTGTCTGCGAGCGAGGTCAGATGCAGCGCGTTGAAAATATCATGCATGTCGGGATAGACCGGACCGCTGCGGTATTCCTCCGCCAGCCGGCCTCGCAGCTCGCGGTAATACGGCTGCTGCATCTCCTCCCGGATAAACGGCTCCCAGTCGTTGCGGAACGTCACGGTCATTTGACATCGCCCTCCGTAGAAAGTAAAATTGATTAGCCCATATCGAAGAAAGTCGCAGGTGATGGCCATGAGTTACCGTCCGCTCGTAACGAACGTCAAGCTCGCGGAGCGCAACGACTCCACCCAGCTGTACCAGGTCGTCGTAAAGCTCAAGGACGGCGGAGAATGCCGCCTGTTCTACGGCCCGGAAGGCACCAAGATCAATCGTCTCCAGACGACGCCTTGTCCGGTATGCCGCCGAGACTACTACTGCAACTGCATGGACAAGTTCATCGAGGAAATCAGCAGCCAGGTCGACCTGGAAGAGCTGAAGGCTGCCGAGCCGGCAGCGAAGTAAGAGGCCTCCAGGGGCTTCTTTTTTTCTGTCTCCAGTGTACTGGATTCAGCCAAGCCGGGCAATCCGGCGTTATTTTTCACGCTGATCCGTTTAATGGAATGAAAAAACCTGCCGATATAGTTCGTATCCACGGGAGGGAGCGTGATTGCCATGCGCTTGGCTACAGCCGTCGGCTGGATGATGGCTCCGTTCGTCATGCTGCCGGCCAGATGGAGCAAGCTGTCTGCGACGAGCCGCCTGGTCGGCGCCGTCTGGTCCTCCGCTCTGCTGCTGTCGCTGCTCGCTCTGGCGATGCCCCACGGCGCGCCGAGCAATCCGGCCCAGCAGGTGCAGGCCAAGGTCGTTCCCGCCGCCGCAAGTCCGGCCGCTCCTGCCACGCCGGATTCGGACGAGCTTCCTTGATCGGCCGCGCGAAAGCATGATCCACGCAAAAAAGCAGCCCGAGGGCTGCTTTTTTGCGTATGATGCCGAAGACCGGACTCGAACCGGTACGGGGTTGCCCCCGACAGATTTTAAGTCTGTTGTGTCTGCCATTCCACCACTCCGGCAAGACGAGATGCGCCGTATGAGCGACATGACGAAAGACAGCTTACCATACTTCGCCAGCGCGCGTCAACGGATTGTCCGGACCGCCGGGAAATAAAAAACCGCCTCGCATCGCGAGGCGGTCCGTTCGTTCTGATTGGTGGGCCCTGCAGGACTCGAACCTGCGACCAATCGGTTATGAGCCGACCGCTCTAACCAACTGAGCTAAGGGCCCTTTTGAGGGATAGGTTGACTCGCATAAGGGCGAATAAGTTGCGGGGGCAGGATTTGAACCTGCGGCCTTCGGGTTATGAGCCCGACGAGCTACCGGGCTGCTCCACCCCGCGTCAAAAATCACGGTTCCGCTTGGGAACACAAACATAAATATACTACAGCCGCTCTGGCAAAGTCAACCTGCCGGCCGGCGGGCTTTGATTCGATGCAAACTCTCGCAAATCGCAATTGACGACTCTAGCAGGAATTGGTAAGATCACCCTATAAATCATGCGTCAAAAGGCCCATATATACCGATTTTTATCGGTTTATAGGACCTATGACCTTGTTTATATCCATCACCTGATAGGAGGGGTAGAATGAAGAAAAAAGCAACGCTGCTCGTTGCCGCTGCAATCGCGGTCCAAACGCTGCTCGCTGGAAGCGCCTTTGCCGCCTACAAGCCTGAACAGGACATTACCGTCGGCATCAACCTGCTGCCAAGCGTCATCAAGCCTTCGGGCGCACTGGGCGAAGCGACCTTCAATCTGCAAGAAGACGTGCATGGGACGGTAACCGGCCTCACCGGCCTTTCCATCGATCATTCCTACGCCATGGTCAAGCTGAACGGCTTCTCCCTGCTGGCCGTCGATCCGCCCCTGGCGCTGATCAACAGGCCAAAAACGTAAAACCTGCCTGGCTGCGGGCTCTCTCGAGAGCTCGGGGCCAGGCAGGTTTTTTTATAGCTGATGCGCCAGCT
This sequence comes from Paenibacillus sp. B01, assembly GCF_009649995.1. Taxonomy (NCBI): domain Bacteria; kingdom Bacillati; phylum Bacillota; class Bacilli; order Caryophanales; family Paenibacillaceae; genus Paenibacillus; species Paenibacillus sp. B01. The sequence goes on from NZ_CP045802.1 coordinate 3,580,457, forward strand.
TGAAAAAGGCGTCCATGACATCGGGATGATATTTTCCGCGGGAGCGCTCCATCTCTTCCCATGCCTGCTCCTTGGGCACGGCTTCCTTGTAGACGCGCTGGGCCGTGATCGCATCGTAGGAATCGACGACGGCGACGATCGCCGAGCCGATGTGGATGCTGCCGCCCTTCAAGCCATACGGATAGCCGCTGCCGTCGAATCGCTCGTGATGCTGCTCCACGATGAGCCCGGCCGCCTTCAGATGGGTCATCCCGGTTTCGTTCAGGATGCTGCGCCCTAGCGCCGCATGGGTCTTCATGATTTCGTATTCCTCGCTCGTCAGCTTGCCGGGCTTGCCTAAGATGCTGGCCGGCACCCTCGTCTTGCCGATGTCATGAAAGAACGAGCCGTAATTCAGCTCCATCAGCTGGGCGGAGGTGAGGCCCATGCTCTCCCCGATCATCATCGCCATCCTCATGATCGTGTAGCAATGGTCGGCGGTGTAGCCGTCTTTCTGCTCGATGTCGACAGCCAGCCTCATGAGCTCCTTGGCATTTTCGCTATAGTGGTGGAACACGGGCTGCGAAGCGACATACAAAAACTCGCAATCCGTCTCGGCGATGAAAATCGTCTCGTCCCGAACCGGCTCTCCGGAGACGGAGTCCCCGCTCCTCAGCACATGGTCGCCCGACGGAGAATGCCAGATCAACGAGCCCGTCAGCACGTAGACGAACTCCAGCGCTTCCCATCCGTCGGCGGGATACAACGCCCAGCGGCTTCCGGCCTTCAGCCGGTGGTGAATGATCTCGGTGCCGTCGCCGGATGCGATCAGCTTCAGCTCCAAGCCGCTGCTCGTCAGCGAGACCGTCTCCATGGGCTGGTCGAAGCTCCGAATCGTCAAGCCGGACTGGCTTTCCTTCATGCGCGCCCCTCCCTTCGCTCTCTGCCAAGCTGACGTTTGAACGCGTCATTCGGCTTCATGCTACCGCTATTCTATCGCGTTCAATTTCCGGCTGCAACGAGATTTTGGAGAGCGGCCCCGAGCAGGCTCAGGGCATGTAGCGGACGCCGTACTTTCCCCGTTTCGATTGAAACACTTCGATTTCCTTCGGGCATTCGTAGCCGTAAATCCACCAATCGTTCTCCATCCGCTTGACGAGGCAGCCCGCCTGGAACTTGCTGTCGTACAGGCGTCCCCAATAAATCCATCTTGTCATCGCTGTCATCGCGTCGCTCGCATCCTTTCGTCGTCGGGCGGCTCCTGCCTGTCGTCCGAGCCTCTTTATCGTCATCGTTCCCCTGATGTACGCGCTTCATTCCGGATGCACGCGCGAAAACGGCGGGATTGCCGGACGCGCCTTCCGTCCGTTAAGATGAAGGAAACCGCGCATGACATGGCCAGGCATTCGCCTGGCTGACGCAGAGGAGGCTACCATGGAACCGACATCGTTGCAGCTGGCCGTCCTCGTCCTCTGCTCCATCCTCATCGGCTTTTCCAAAACCGGCATGCCGACGCTCGGCTTGTTCGTCGCCGCCGTCATGGCGAGCGTCTATCCGGCACGGGAATCCGTCGGCCTGATCACGCCGGTGCTTATCATCGGCGACATCATCGCGATCCTCTATTACCGCAAGGAGGTCGTCTGGCGGCATCTGGCGACGCTGCTGCCGTGGGTGTTCGCCGGCTTGATCGGCGGCTTCCTCGTGCTCGGGCGCATCCATGACCGGCCGCTCTCGATTCTGCTCGGCAGCCTCGTGCTCGCCTTGCTGCTGCTGCATCTGTTCAAGAACCGCATCGAAAGCGCCGCGTCCGTCTCGCTGAGCTCCGCTCCGGCGTTCAACAACAGCCTCGGCGTGCTGGCGGGCTTCACGACGATGATCGGCAACGCCGCCGGCAGCATCATGTCGATCTACCTGCTCGCCAAGGGCATGGACAAAATGCGCTTCGTCGGCACGAACGCCATGTTCTTCTTCATCGTCAACGTCGCTAAAGTGCCGTTCACCGCCTCGCTCGGGCTGATCACGGCCGATACGCTCGTCCTGAACGCCTGGATGATTCCGGCGGTCGCCGCCGGCGCCTGGGTCGGCATCAAGCTGCTGCCGCTCATTCCGCAAAAGGTGTTCCAAGCGCTGATTCTCGGGCTTGCCGCGCTTGGCGGCCTCAATCTGATCCTTTTCTAGGACGCAACGCATCCCGCAGGACAAAAAGGGACGAAGCGCAGTGATGCGCGCTTCGTCCCTTTTTGACGCCTGCCGGAACGATCCGGCCGGCAGTCCGACAATCGCCGGCTCGGCTCGGGACGCCGTCCCGAGAGCCGGCGGATTCGAACGCTTCCGTCAGCCGGCCGGCAGAACCTCCACCGCTCCTCCGTCCGTGCTTCCGCCTTCCTTGCCTTCCGGACTGTTCGTCGGGTTCGTCTTCAGCTTCGCCAGCAAGGCGTTGCCCTTCGTCGCCCAGTCCTTGACCGCTTCCTCGGCCGTCATCTTGCCGCTGAGCGCCTGCTGGAACGACTGCTGTCCAATCGATTGCACCTCGTAGATGCCCGGCTTCTTGCGCGCGAGCTCTTCCATCGCGCTGCTCGTCGGCGGCACCGGCTTCAGCGAGTAGAACGCCTTGATGTTGTACTGCATGCCGTCGATCGGCTTGATGAACTCCGCGCGCGCCGGAATTTCATAGGTGCTGCGCGATTTCAGCTTCGCCCATTCGCGGCTGTTGAGGAACTTGATGAATTCCCAAGCGCCGTCCGGATTCTGCGCCTTGGCGTTGATGCCCATCGGCTGGCCGAGGTAGGAGTTGCCGCCGACATCCGGGTGCTCCTCGAACACCGGCACCGTCACGACGTCCCAGTCGATCGGCTTCATGTTTTTGTTCGTCGCGGCCGCATCCTTGATGTTCTTGAGCTCCATGATGTAGTTGTAGTCGGCGATCGTCATCGCGACGTTGCCGGAGTTGAACAGGTCGTTCTGGTACATGAACGAGTTCTGGTCCTTTTCCCGCTGCTTCTGCTGCGCTTCGTTGATTTTCTGGATCTTCTCCTGCGTCGGCAGGACGTCCTCCTTGTACAGCTTGAGGATCGTATCCCAGGCGTTGGACCAGGCCGGTCCGCTGTCGACGAGCATTTTCTCGCCCTTATCGTCAAACATCTTAAGCTGCAGCGGAGCGATATACGTCTGAAGGTCGCTGAACGGATCGCCGCCGCTCCAGCGGTTCATCGTCAGGCCGAACACCTGCTTCTCCCCCGTGCCGCCCTTCACCTTGCGGGCGAGGTCGAACACCTGGTTCCAGGTCATCTTGTCGGTCGGCGGCTGCACGCCGGCGTCCGAGAAAATCTTCTTGTTGTAGAACAGGGCGGAGCCGGAGAAGGTCGGCGTCAGCACGTAGATCTTGGAGTCTCCGGCCGCCTTGATGCCGTCGATGACCGTCGGCACGTAGTCGCTGATATCGAACTTATCCTTGGCGATGAGCGGGTCGAGCTGCTGCAGCAGGCCGTCCTGCACCATCCGCTGGAGCTGGTAATAGTCGACCATCACGACGTCGACCGGATTTTGTCCGGTCAGCAGCTCCTGCATCTTCTCGTACGGATCCGGCTGCTCCTTCTGCTGGTCGCCGTTCGTGTAGCGCATGTCGTTGTAATTGTTCGCATAGACGATTTCCAAGCTGACGTTCGGATGCGTGAACTCGAACGTATCGGTGTACTGCTGGCGGAACCACGAGTCATTGTCCGGCGAGCCGTACAGCATGCCGATGCGCAGCACGCTCTGCTCCGCCTGCTCCGACGAGGAGCCGCTGCAGCCTACAAGCGTTCCCGCGGCCAGTGCCGCCGCCATCGCGGCCAAGCCGGCCGCGCGCAGGCGCGTCCCCTTCTTTTTTACCACGGCGTTTTCTCCAAGCTCCTTCATGCCTGTTCCCCCTCAATTAGCTTCGGTTTCGTAATGATGATGCGCTCCCCGTCGAACTCCATCGACGCCTTGCCTGTAATGCCGAGCGCGGTCAGGTACTCCTTGGGCACTTGCAGCCGCCCGGCCCGGTCCACGACGGCGAAAGCCTCGTGCACGTCCTGCAGGCCGCCCTGTCCGAAGCCGGTCGCTTCGTCGAGATGCGTGTTGCGCCGCAGGAACTCGGTGCTCGTGAGGCCGTCGCGGATGGCGACGACCCGGTCGACCTTGCCCGCGAGCGACAGGTCATGGGTGACGATGACGATCGTCAGGCCGAGCTCGCGGTTGAGCGTGCGGAAAATGTCCATGATGAGGTCGCTCGTGCGGCTGTCGACGGAGCCGGTCGGCTCGTCGGCGAGCAGCATCTGCGGCCGGTTGGACAGCGAGATCGCGATCGCGACCCGCTGCTGCTCCCCGCCGGACAGCTGATGCAGCTTGTTGTGCATCCGCTCCTTCAGACCGACCCACTCCAGCAGCTGCCGAGAATAGGCGCGGTCCACCTTGCCGCGCAGCATCATCGGCATCTCGACGTTTTCGATCGCCGACAGGTACGGCAGCAGGTTGCGGGCGTTGTTTTGCCAGATGAAGCCGACCGTCTCCCGCTTGTACTTGACGAGCTGCTCGTCGGTGATCTTGAGCAGATCCCACGGGCCGACGCGCACCGTTCCGGCCGACGGCCGGTCGAGGCCGCCGAGGATGTTGAGCAGCGTCGACTTGCCGCTGCCGCTGTTGCCGATGATCGCCATCAGCTCGCCGTCCTTGACGCTGAGGTTGAGCCCCTGCAGGGCGACGACCTCGAGATCGTCGGTCTTGTAGATCTTGACCAGCCCTTCGCAATCAATCATGACCCATCATCGCTCCTCTCCCATCTTGACCGCCTGATGCACCCGCAGCCTGCGGATATGGAGCATCAGCAGCAGCGCGCCGACGAGCATCATGAAGGCGACGACGACGTACAGCTGCATCGTATCCTGACTGTTGAACACGACGCGGAAAGGAGGCACGTTGCCCGATGCGTTGTCCGCCGTCTGCAGGAACGGCAGGAACAGCAGGCTCGCGATTTTGCCGATCGCGACGCCGAGCCCGATGCTGAGGCCGGCGGTGAACAGCTGCTCGAGCAGCAGCATCCCGGTCAGCTGGCGCTTGGACAGCCCCATCGCCCGCAGCACGCCGAACTGCACGACCCGTCCCGACAGGTTGAAGAACCAGTACAGGATGTAGCCGGTCAGCGTGACGATGACGGAGACGAGGAAGCCGAGGCTCAGGATGCCGAACACGCCGCCGCGCGTCGGCAGCTTGCTCTGGGCGATCAGCGCCGAGCGCACGTCCTTGACGCTCGCCAGCTCGATGCCGTGCTGCTGAAGCTCGGTCATGAGCGGGGCGACCTTGGCGTCCGGCTTCATCTTGAGCCAGACCTCGTACGGAAGGAGCGGCACCTGATCGTAGATGTAGTCCAGGTTGGCGATCAGGAACGGCGATTCGTCCGGATACTGCGACGGCCAGTACGGCAGGATGCCGACGACCGCGAAGTCGATCATGCCGTCGGAAAGCCCCATCGAGATCGTATCGCCGAGCTTGAGCTGATACTTCTCGGCGAGGCCGGACGGGACGATCGCTCCGGCGCCTTCGGCATAGATGCCGAGGTTGTTGAGATAATGGTTCGGATGGACCGGATACAAATCGTCCCGGAACCAGCCCACCTTGGCGAAGTCGACATTGTCGATGCCCATCAGCGTGCCCTGGCCGATCGAGCGGCCGGAGACGACGAGGTTGCCTTTGGCCTGCAGCACGCGGGCCGCCGCCTCGACGCCGTCCAGCGATCGGAACACCTCGAACGGCGGCTCCGAATACCGGACCTTGACCGGCTGCTGGCCGCCTCCGCCCGGATTGCCGCCTCCGCCGCCGCCGTTGCCGCCGCCATTGCCGTTTCCGCCGTTGCCGCCGTTTCCTCCATTGCCGCCTCCGCCATTGCCGCCGTTGCCGCCGTTGCCTCCGCCTCCGTTGCCGCCCTGGCCGGGCTGCAGCTCCGGCGTGCTGGACCATACGGTCTGCATGACGACGTCGGTGCCGTATTGGTAGAGCGTGCGCTCGGTCGAGTTGAGGTCGATCGTGCGCGCGGCCGAGGCGTTGTAGACGCCGAGCCCGAGCGTCAGGATGAGCAGGATCATGAGCGGATAATAGCCTTGGGACGAGCGCGACAGCTGCGTCAGCGTCAAGTAGAGCGGCACCGGCAGCAGCTTGCGGCCGAGCCAGTTGAACAGCCGCAGCAGCCACGGGAACAGCCGCAGGAAGAACAGGCCGAGCGAGAAGATCGCCAGCGCCGGCACGAAGAACAGGAACGGCTGCACGTTCAGCTGATCCGTCGTCATTCCGGTCTGGAACGTCAGCATCTGGCGCTCGCTCAGCAGGTACCAGCCGTAGCCGCTCGCGCCGAGCAGCAGCACGTCGAGGAACCAGCGCTGCCAGAACGGCGCGCGGTCCGAGCGCGCCAGCTTCTGCTTGTAGCCGACGATCGACGCCCGCGCGTAGACGACGGCCGGGATGACCGTCGCCAGCACGGCCAGCAGCACGGCCGCGCTGCCGGCGATGATCGCATCGGTCGTGAAGCCGACCGGAATCGACTTGCGGTCGACGAATTCAAGGAAGCCGTTGGCCGAGCCGATGCTCTTGGCCATGAACCAGCCGAGCAGCGGGCCGAGCACGAACGCCGCGCCGCCGAGCAGCAGGCTCTCCAGCAGATAGAGCCCGATGATCTGCCGGGTGCCGGCGCCGCGGCTGCGCAGCACGGCGATGTCGCTGCGCTGCTTGTCGAGCGCCTGGCGGGCGTTCATCGCGATGAAATAGAACACCATCGCGATCATCGGCGCGGCGAGCGTGAACAGCAGCGTCTGCAGCTGCAGGCTCGTCGTCCGGAACTGCTGCAGGATCGACGCGAAGCTGATCTCGACGCGCGTATCCGGCAGCTTTTGGTACAGCTCGATGTTCAGCCTCTCCAGCGTGCGGCTCAGCGGAGCGAGCTCGCCGGTGCGAATCTCGCGCAGGTCGAACGCGTAGTACCAGGTGCCGCTGTGGAGCGGCAGCTTGCGGTCTTTCAGGATGCCGTCCGTCATGGCGGGCTCGCTCGTGAGGAAGGTGTTCATCATCCCTTCGAGGCCCTGGTACCAGAACGGATCCGTATCCTGCTTCGGCTTGAACGTGCCGACGATCTGGACGCGCAGCGTCTGGTTCGAGCCGCCTCCGTAGGCCGGGTAAAGGAACACGTCGCCTACGTGCATGTCGGCGCGGTACAGCGCCTCCTCCAGCACGACCGCCTCGATCGTATCCCCGCCGCCCTTGCCGGGCACGAACCAGCGCCCCTGCGTCAGCTCGGCCTTGCCCTCGAGCCCCGTCAGCGCCTGCAGCGAGAACTTGCGGCTGACGCTGGCGCTGACCTTGGTCGGGTCCTCCGGCGTGATGTCGGCGCTGCGGATCGAGTAGCTGCGCGTCGCCGTCTCGATCGGGAAGCCGATCTGAGCCGGGACGTCGTCGCGGATGTAGCCGTCGACGCTGCCGAGCGCGGCCAGATCGGTCGGGCCCGGGCTTGCATTGTAGCGCATGAGCAGGGAGCCGGCCGGCAGCCCCTCGCTCTCCTCCTGCAGCGATTGCGTGACGACGCGCTTCAGCGAGCCGTCCGCGTACATCGGGATGCTGACCGCGAACGCGACCGCCAGCACGAGGCCGGCGAGCGAGCTGAGCGTCAGCCATCTGGTGTTCCACATCTTGCGGAACAGGAATCGGATCAGCAGCACGTTACCTGCCCACCACTTTCATCCCGGGCTCGAGGCCCTTCAGAATCTCGACCGCAGTCGCCGTCTGCTCGCCGACCTCCACGTCCACCTCCCGCTTCGTCTCGCCCTCGACGACCTGCACGTAGGTGCGGGAGCCGATGCTGCGCAGCGTGGACGGCGGGATGACGATGGCGTTCGGCTTGCTTTTGACGACGATGCTGACGGAGAGCATCGTGCCGCGCGCCACGTTCGCCGGCACCTTGTCGAGCTGGATGAGCAGGAAGTCCTCCGGACGCTCCGGCGTGGACGCGCCTCCGTTGCCTCCATTGCCTCCGTTTCCGTTGCCGCCGTTGTCGTCAGGCTGCGCCACCGGCAAAGCGGTGATCTTGCCGCTGACCTCGCCGACGCCGTTGATGTCGACGACAGCCTTCATGCCGACCGTCACCTGCTCCAGCTCGTCGGCGTCGAGCTTGATGCCGGGCACGAGCTGGCCCGTATCGGCGATGACGCAGATCGGATCGTAGGCCTTGATCGCGTCTCCCTTCTGCACCGGCAGCTGCACGACCGTGCCGGCGAACGGCGCGACGAGCGTCGCCTTGCCGATCTCCTCCTCCAGGTCGCCGATCGCCTGGCGCTTCTCCTCGAAGGCGATGACGGCCGCCTCGAAGTCGACCGGCGGCATTTCGTCCTTCTTTCGCAGCGTCTCCTTCATCGCGACTTCGTCCTTGCGGAACTGCAGGCGCTGGTCGCGCAGCTGCTTCTGCATGTCCTCGACGTCGAGCGACGCGATCGGATCGCCTTTCTTCACTTTTTGTCCGGGTTTTATGTACAAGTCCTTGAGCCGTTTTCCATCCAGCGTGTAATAGAGCGTCTCCTCGCGCAGCGAGATCAGCTTGCCGGCGGCCTCGACGCGCGTCTCCAGCGTCTGCGTCGTGACCTCGTACTCCGGCTTCTTGGAAATCTGCGGCGGAGCGATGGTCGGCAGTACCTCTTCCTCCGGCTCGGCCGGCAGCAGCGAGCAGCCGGCGGAGAGCGCCAGCGAGCAGCCCAGCAGCAGAGCGGCGGCACGCTTAGATGAACGTCCCGTCCACCATTTCGTAAACATGATCGGCAACCTCCAAAATCGTAGGATCGTGAGTCGTCATGCAGATCGTGACGCCCTCGGATTGAATCATCGTGCGGAATACGGACATGATCTGCGCCGACATCTGCGTGTCGAGCTCCGCGGTCGGCTCGTCGGCCAGCAGCAGGCGCGGCCGATGGGCGATCGCCTTGGCGATGGCGACCCGCTGCTGCTCGCCGCCGGACATCTCGAACGGGCGGTGCTTCATGCGGCGCTCGAGGCCGACCATCGCGAGGCAATGCTCCACGCGGCCCTTCCACTCGGAGCGGGGCGTTCCGGCCATGCGCAGTGACAGCTCGACGTTCTCGTACGCGGAGAGCAGCGGCATGAGCGCGAACGCTTGGAAGATGAAGCCCATCCGCTCGCGCCGGATGACCGTGCGCTTGTCGTCGCCGAGCTTGTGGATCGGCTCACCGTCGAACCAGATCTCGCCGCTGGACGGCGTATCGAGTCCCCCGATCAGATTGAGCAGCGTCGTCTTGCCGGAGCCCGAGCGGCCCTTGAGCATGACGAGGCGGCGATGCGGCACCTCCATCGTGATGCCCTTGAGCACATGGATGGGACCGCCCGAGGCCGGAAAGCTGCGCTGGACGCCGCTGACCTGAAGCAGCGGCTCGCCGGACGGAACGTCCCGTTCCGCTGCCGCGGCTTCGATGCGGCCGGCGGCAGCGCCCGAATGCGTGCCGCCCTGGAGCTCGGCGGGATCGGCCGGATGCGTGCCGCCCTGGAGCCCGGCGGGATCGGCCGGTCCGACCGCCTCGACAAGCTCGCCTTCGGCGGTCGGTTCCGGCGACAGTTCATCCGGCGGCGCCTGAGCAGGAGAATCTTTTTTCTTCTTTTTCCAGATCATGGTGAATCTCGACCCTCCATTTTCTCATCTTTCTCATTTTTCCTGTAGACGGATGGAAATGGTTAAAGGTTACACCGGAAATTGCCTTTTTCGAAAAAAAACCAAAAAACGCGACAAAAGTCCCGTTTCAGATGCGGCTTCCCGGGCTAAAGCTCCGGACTTGAACGTCCGAATGACGGGGACTCTTCTCGGTCTTCGTGGAGCCCGAAGCCACGAATTCCCTTTTCCGGCACAAGCGGCGGTTCGGAAAGCTCCTCGAGAACGGAGGCATCTTACAGCCGCTTCCATTTGTGTTGTCCGCATCCTTGGAGGGCTAACAATACGGAGAGACGCTATTTCGCCGAAAACCGCCTTTCTGAACTTTTAACGAAACTGACGAGCGCTACGGGGCCTTCAACTCCGAAAAATCGGTGTTGAAGCCTTCAATAGCACTTCTCAGTATCGTTACAATTTTATTTGCGCCTATTTCGGACAAATAACGTTCCTCAGTTTCGTTAGCTCCGCCCACGCCGCCCGGACGTCCGCACCGCTCGCGTCCCGCCTTGCACATCCCGGGCTCCCGCTGCCTGCATCCTCGCCTCCGCAGCCCGCACTCCCCCACGCCGTCCGCACCGCCCGCGTCCCGCTCGCATGCCACCGTTTGCATCCCGCGCTCGCGCCACCCGACCGACGCCGCCCGAGCTCAGCAGCCCGCACACCTCTCCTCGTCTCCACACCCCAGTTGCTCGGTTTTTCCGCACATCTCCCTCGTTTACTCGTCTACGAGTCCCAGTTGCTCGGTTTTACCGCGTATCTCCCCCTGTTCACTCGTCTTCGCACCCGAGCTACTCGGTTTTTCCGCGCATCTCCGTCGTTTCTCCAACTGTCCTCCAGGTAACATGATTTTTTCGACTTCATGCCTCGATCACGCTCCTCCGTTCACCAGCTAGCTTCGCCAATGGCTGGCTGACGAGGCAGTAGGGTCGGCAGCTTGGCAGATCATAGCCTGCTTAGAAGTCGACGCGGGTTGGGCGGACGCGGAGATGGAGCAAAGCCGAGCTAACTTGGCGAGCGCTGGGCACAGTCGAGGCTGTCGTCTCCCAGGCTTTCGGGAGACGGACCGCTCCCCCTAAATAAAGGGGGAGCGGGCGGCGGGCGAAGGGAGCGAAGCGAGACGATGCCTTTCGGAGAAGCGGCAGCGGTCCTCTTGGAAGACGGATGGCCTCCGCATAGGAGGTCAGGGGATCAAGCCATCCGGCTTCCAGTGGAATCGGAGAAAGGCTCGGCTCGCGCAGCGGCCTCTTCGTCCCATAGACTTGGCTCGGCTCGCGCAGCGGCCTGTTCGTCCCACAGGCTTGGCTTGGCTCGGCTCACACAGCGGCCTATTCGTCCTAAGCAGTCAGCTCGCACAGCGGCTTGTCCGCCCCCGAACGCCCGTCCCCTTATCCCGCACACAAAAAAAGCCGTCCCCAACCGGCGCGCAGCCGGCCTGGAAGCAGCCTCTTCCCTCATCCCTTGTACCCTAGATTCGTGCCGTCCCTGCCCTTACGCCCGGTCCGCCGGGAACACAAGCCCGATCTGGCGGCGCGCCTCGTCCATGACCTCCATCACGGCGAGCGACAGCTCGAACGTGTTGATGTCCGACTCGGTCCGGCCTTCGGCGATCAGCCGTACGAAAGCCTCGATCTCGTACTGCATCGTATTGGCGGCCTGCGGCCGGCTCAAGTCCTCTTCCTGTCCGCCGCGGAGCTGCAGCCGCACGGACGCCGGCTGGCTGATCCGCTCGATGCGCATGACGCCCTGCTCCCCCTGGATCTCGGCCGGCAGCGATGAATCGCTGATTTTGGAGTGCGCGATCAGCGCCTCCATCCCCGGATAGCCGAGCAGCAGGCTGCCGCGGCCGTCGACGCCGGTATCCAGCATGACGGCGCTCGCCTGCACCGTCTGCGGCTTGCCGAACAGCGCTACGAGCGGATACAGGCAGTAGACGCCGATATCCATCAGCGAGCCGTTGGACAGCTCCGGCTTGAAGGCGTTCAGCACCTCGCCCGCCTTGTAGCGGTCATAGCGCGAGGAATACTGGCAGAACGAAGCGAAATACTGCCGCACCTCGCCAAGACGACCGAGATTGTCCCGGATCGCGGCGAAGTTCGGCAGGAACGTCGACTTCATCGCCTCGAGCAGCAGCACGCCATGTTCCCTGGAGGCGGCGATCATCTCCCGCAGCTCGCGGCTGTTGGAGGCGATCGGCTTCTCGCACAGCACATGCTTGCCGCGCTTCATGAACAAGACCGCCTGCTCCGCATGCAGCGAGTTCGGGCTGGCGATGTAGACGGCGTCGAGCTCGCGGCTCGCAGCCATCTCCTCGAGATCCGTGAACCGGCACGGGATGCCGTGCTTGTCCGCAAATTCCGCCCCTCGCTCGGCGCTCCGCGAATAATGCGCCGCGAGCTGCAGCCCGTCGACTTGCCGAGCCGCGTCGATGAACGTTTCCGTGATGAAGTTGGAGCCGATGATTCCGATACGCAGCATGCTTGTTCCTCCTTGGATCTGGATCGTATCCAGTCTATCACAGAGCGGCCTTGGGCAGATAGAAAAGCCCGCCTCCGGAGTCGGAGACGGGCGGGCGACGACCGGCATCATCGATCGGGCGCCTCTGCGATCGGGCCGCTTATCGGACGGGCGCATCTGCGATCGAGCCGCTTATCGGACAGGCGCCTCTGCGGTCGAGCCGCTCATCACCTGGCGCCGCTCATCGCCCGGCGCGGCTCACGCCGGAGCGCCGGCTCCGAGCAGCCTTCGGATATGGCTCTCGATCTTCTCCGGCTTGTCGGTCGGCGCGAAGCGCTGCACGACGCGGCCGTCCCGGTCGACGAGGAACTTCGTGAAGTTCCACTTGATCGCCTTCGTGCCGAGAAAGCCCTTGGCCTCGCTCGTCAAGTATTGGAACAGCGGCGACGCGCCGTCGCCGTTCACGTCGACCTTGGCGTACAGCGGAAACGTGACGCCGAAGTTGATGCGGCACGCCTCCTGGATCTGATCGTCGCCGCCGGGCTCCTGATTGGCGAACTGGCCGCACGGAAAGCCGAGCACGGCCAGCCCTTCGTCCTTATACGTCTGATGCAGCTTCTCCAAGCCGTCGAACTGCGGCGCCAGCCCGCATTTGGTCGCCGTATTGACGATCAGCATCACCTTGCCGCGATAGGGCTCCAGCGTCGTCTGCTCCCCGCCGGACTTCTCCACTGGAATCTCATAGATCGACATCGGCATCGCCTCCCAATTAAATCGTTTCTGATTCAATTGTATAAAATTAATTCAATGCCGTCAACGCGACGATCCTCCCCAGCCGAGATCCTCCAGCCAGCTCCGGGAAAGCTCCAGCCAGCCGCCGGCGCGGCGGTCGTCCGCCGCCATGCCGATGCCGTGCCGCCCGCGCTGGTACACATGGAGGTCGTAGGAGACGCCGTGCTCCGCCAGCGCCATCGCGAATCGGAGGCTGTTGCGAGAAGAGACGCCTTCATCCTCCGCCGTATGCCACAGGAACGTCGGCGGCGTATCCGGGCCGACCTGCTCGTCCGCGCTCATCAGCGCCTCCAGCTCCGGGTCGGGCCGCTCGCCGAGCAGGTTGCGCCGCGATCCGCCATGCGTCACGTCCGGGCGCATGCTGATGACCGGATAGCAAAGCAGCAACGCGTCCGGACGGCAGCCGATCCGCCGGATCGGCTCGTCCGACAGCGGGTCGCCGTCGTTGCTGAGCGTGCCCGCGCTCGCCGCCACATGCCCGCCTGCCGAAAAGCCGAGCAGCGCGATCCGCTCCGGATCGACGCCCCACTCCTGCGCGTGCAGCCGCACGAGGCGGATCGCCTGCTGGGCGTCCTCCAGCGCGCTCGGATAGGCGTACGGGGCGACGCGATAATGCAGGACGAACGCGTGGAAGCCGCGTTCCTGGTACCAGGCCGCGATCGGGTCGGCCTCATGTCCGGCCCGCATCGCGTAGCCTCCTCCGGGGCAGACGACGACGGCCCCTCTCGCTGCCGTGCCGGCCGCGGGGAAGCGCAGCAGATGCGGCCGGTCCTCCTCTTGCGTGCCGAGCGCGCCCGGCGCTCCTTGCGGCCATAGCTCGATTTTTTCCATGATGCATGCTCCTCTCGAGTGCTGATGCGGCGTTTCGTTTCCTTAATGCCTTATACCCTCTTCCTCGCCGCTCTGCCGTTCTCCTCCCTCTTCTCTACCCCATATCGGGCCGGTCGATTATACTAGCAGAAGCATGCCCCACCCGAAGGAGGAATCGACGGTGACGAAAGTCGGTCTCGTCATGAGAAAAATTCAATTCGCGGAGGCCCAGGGCCCCCGCATCTATGCCGAAAGGCTGCAGGCGCTCAGCCGCGAGCTCGGCGTCGAGATCGTGTTCGTCGCGCCGGACCGCCATGTGAGCGGATACGACCAGGCGCCCGGCTACGAGTACGAAAAAGGCGATCTCGTCAACTACGACCTCGTGCTGGAGCAGCTCGACCGGGAGCGGATCGAGCATGTCATCTACACGGTATCCGGGTTCACGTTCCTCAAGATGTTCCGCGACAAGGCGGTGCTGTTCCCGCACAGCTACCCGCATCCCGACCTGACCGGCTACGAGATGATGAAGCCGTTCTACTCGATCGTGGACAAGGCGGTCGTGCATACGGACTATCTGAAAGGCCTGTTCCGCGCCGATTGGGGCGTCACGGACGTGGACGTCATTCCGATCGGCTTCGAGGAGGAGCTCGCCGAGCGCCATTACGACCCGTCGCAGGTGGTCGAGAACCGCATCCTGTGGATCGGGCGCGACGAGCCGAACCGCCGTCCCGACCTGCCGCTCGAGTACGCGCGCCGCAATCCGGACAAGGACGTCGTGATGGCGATGGGCGGCCTCCGCTACCGCGAGAGCATGAAGCGCTACGACATCCCGTCCAACGTGACGCTGAAGTTCGCGCTGTCCAGGGACGAGGTGTTCGAGCTGATGAATTCGGCGAAGGTGTACTGGAGCAGCAGCCGCTTCGACACGTTCTCGATGCCGCTCGCGGAGGCGATGGCGATGGGCAAGCTCGTCGTCAAGCCCGAGCATCCTTGCTACGGGCATATCGCGTCGACGCATACGTTCGCCGGCAGCGAGTCCAACTGGTTCGAGCTGCTGAACATGGCGGCCGCGCATCCGCGCCGGGTGTCCGAGGACAACCGCGACCAGGCGTTCAGCCGCTTCGGCGGACGCGTCATGAAGGCCGGCTACGAGAAATTCTACTCCGGCTGGCTGTAGGCATTCGCTGGCCGCAGCCATTCCGCCGGCTGGACGTCAGCTCCTCATCGCCATCCGGTTGCCCGAGCTGTAGCGCCGCAGGCCCGCATAGAACAGCCCGAGCGACAGCGCCGCCAGCAGCAGCAGCATGCCTGCCGCCGCCAGCATGAACGATCCGTCCCAGCCGCGCAGCAGGCCGATCGGCATGTAGCTGATGAAGCCCGCCGGAACGATCGTGAACAGCAGTAGCCGGCCGAGCCCTTTGAAGATGTCCGCCGGGTAGGTCGTGAACGCGAGGAAGCTGTTGAACAGCTGGAAGGCGATGCCCTCGGCATTGCCGAAGAAAAACGCCAGCGAGCCGGTCGCGAGCGTGAAGAACAGGAAGAACAGGCCGGACATCAGCAGCGCGAGCAGGAAAGAGGCCAGCCCTGTCCAGCTATGGTCGCCGACGTACGCATAGATCGCCGCGCCGAACAGGAAGTCGCCGATCGCCGTCAGCGACATGCGGCTCGCCAGCACGTTCAGCAGCAGCGGCTTCGGCTGGGTCAGGTAGACGTCCAGCTCCCCGTTCGCCGTCAGATAGGCGATGCGCGTGAAGTTGCCGAGCAGCACGCTCGCCCAGCCGAAGCCGCCTGCGCTGACCGCCCAGAGCAGCATGACGTCCTTCAGCTCCCAGCCGGCGACATCCGGGAAGCGGTCGAAAAAGATGCCCCAGAACAGCAGCCAGATGACGTTGTTCAGGAACATCATGCCGGCGGTCATGAGGAAGCTCAGGCGGAACTCCATCGCGCCGGCGAGGTTCAGCTTCCAGCAGGTGAGCAGGAACGGCAGCGTGCCTCGCCAAAACGTTCCTTTGCGCCCGTCCGCAGCCGTTGCGGAAGCGGCCATGGTCGTGGCCCGGGTCGGCGCGGCCGCCGACGCGGACCGCTCGGCCGGCTTGCGATCAGCCTCCATTGGCATTCAGCCTCCTTATGCCCCGCGAATAGATCCAGGCGCACAGCGCCGCCATGACGGCGATCCAGCCGAGCTGCTGCGCCACGTAGGCGCCCAGCTCCTCCCCGCCGCTGACGGCCGACTTGGCCGGAAAGTACAGCACCGCCTGGAACGGCAGCCAGGCGCATACCTGCTGCAGCCAGTGCGGCATCAGGTCGAGCGGGATGAGCATGCCGCCGACGGTGAACTGCAGCTTTTGCAGGATGAACTCCAGTCCCCGCGTCTCCTCCACCCAAAAGGAGCAGAGCGCGATCGACAGGTTGAGCAGGAACGCCAGCGTGAAGCTGCCGAGCCCGAGCACCGCGATCGAGGACCAGCCGGCTCCGAGCTCCGGCGGGCCGACGAGCATCCAGCCGATGAGGCTGCCGCAGGCCAGATTGACGACGAACCGCAGCGCCGCCTCCCCGAGATAGGACGCGTACTGGTAGCCGGCGTACGAGATCGGCGTCAGCAGGCGGACGGCGATGCCGCCGCTCTTGACCTCCTCCTCGATGCGCGTGCACAGCTGCGGAAACGCCATCGTGAACGCCTCGGTCAGCACGAGGTACCAGATGATGTCCTTGAGCCGGAAGCCGGCGATCTCCGCGCCCTCGCCCTGGCCGCTGTACGCCGCCGACCAGAGCTGCATGAACACGTAGAGGATGAGCAGCAGGAACAGCGAGCGCATGAGGAAGTCCATCCGGTAAGCGGTCTGCTGTTTGAGCGTGATGCGGACGACGGCGGCGTATTTCGCGCCTTTGGCGGCGATCATG
The DNA here is from genome assembly GCF_009649995.1 of Paenibacillus sp. B01. NCBI lineage: Bacteria > Bacillati > Bacillota > Bacilli > Caryophanales > Paenibacillaceae > Paenibacillus > Paenibacillus sp. B01. Next base: position 3,597,102 of record NZ_CP045802.1, read on the forward strand.
GCGCATCCTCCTCTCGCGCGGCCACGCCTTCGTCCCGGCCTCGGGCGAACAGCGTCTTGATGACCTCCTCCATCGGCGGGTCCTCGATCGTCACGTCCGCGATCGCCAGCGTCGACATGAGCCCTTGCAGCACCTGCTCGACGCCGATCTCCGTCAGATCGACCGACAGCCGCAGCTGGCCGGCGTCGGCCGGCAGCCGCCGCGCCCCGGGAGGCAGCGGCAGCGACTCGGCGGGCGGGGACGATTCGGCAAGCCGCACGGCGACCGTCTTGTAGCGGAGGATGTCGCGCTTCAGCCGCTGCACGGAGCCGTCGACCATGATGCCGCCGTGATGGATGACGACCGCCCGCCGGCACAGCCGCTCGATGTCGCCCGCGTCATGGGACGTCAGGAACACCGTCGTCCCCTCCTCCCGGTTCAGCTCCGCGATCAGCTCGCGGATCCGCTCCTTGATCATGGCGTCGAGGCCGATCGTCGGCTCGTCGAGGAACAGCAGGCGCGGCCGGTGCAGGAACGAGCAGGCGATCTCGCAGCGCATCCTTTCGCCCAGCGACAGCCGCCGCACGGCCGTATCGAGGTACGGCCCGAGCTCGAAGCGCTCGATCAGCAAGTCGCGCCGGCGGCGGTAGTCGTCCCGGTCGAGCTCGTAGATGCGGCTCATCAGCTCGAACGTGTCGCTAGGCGGCAGATGGTACCACAGCTGCGACTTCTGCCCGAAGACGGTGCCGATCCGGTAGGCGAGCTGCTTGCGCTCCTTCCAAGGCACATGGCCGAGCACGGTCGCCTCGCCGCCGCTCGGATGCAGGATGCCGGTCAGCATCTTGATCGTCGTCGACTTGCCGGCTCCGTTCGGACCGAGGAAAGCGATCGTCTCCCCCTCCTCGACCGCGAGGTCGATGCCCGACACCGCCTCCTTCTCGCTCCAGCTCGGCGCCCACAGCGAGCGGAGGCTCGCCGCGAATCCCGGCTCCTTGCGCTTGACGCGGAACGTCTTCCGCAGTCCCTTCGTCTCCAATACGTTCATGCTCTCCGCTCCCTTCGTGCTCGTCTGTCCGTGCCGGACCCGCACGCGATGCGGGGCCGCTCCTTTCCCGGCCTCGGCCGGAATCGGCAAAAAGACCTTCGGAAAGCCGGCCGGCACAGGCGTGCAGGCGGAACTTTCCGAAGGTCTTTTATCCCTTACGGTGTACGCGGCCTATGGCGCCGCGCCGGTCTCGCTCGGTTCGGTCGAAGAGGGCCGCATCGGCGCGGCCGCTTCCCGGATCCCTAGAAACCCTTCCGTTTGATGATTCATCTTACACGGAAGGGAAGGTTTGGTAAAGGCTTTTTTTCACCATACCTGATCCAGCTTGTCCGCATAAAAACGGATCGCAGGCGCATAATCCCGCACGCCGGCGGCGGAACTGCTGTCCGCCAGCTCGCGCAGCAGCAGCTCCATCGCGCGGGCGGCCTCGCCTTCGTTGTACAGCGCCATCGCCAGGAACACGCGAAATTCCGCCCGCTCCGGGTACCGCTGCGCCGACGCCTCCAGCAGCTGCCGCGCCTCGGCGTAGCGGCCGAGCGTCCGCAGCGTGCTCCCGAGTCCGAGCCTCGCTCCCGCATCGTCTCCCGGCTCCGCCAGTCCGAGCGAGAGCGCCCGCTCGTAATGCGGCACCGCCTCCCGCTCCAGTCCGAGCGAGTCATGCGTCCAGGCGAGCTGGTACTGCAGCTCGGCGTCCTCCTCGGCATGCTCCGCCAGCGCCTTCAGCAGCCGCAGCGCTTCCTCGCCCTGGCCTTCGCCGCGCAAGCGCGCCGCGGCGCGGATCGTTTCCTCTCGATTCATCTCGGCCTGCCTCCTTCTTCCGATTGACTTAAAATTCCGGTTGACTTAAAAAAGCCCGTCCGACAATGCGGACGGGCTCTGTTGCTATACGCTTGCCGCGGTCTGCTGCAGCAGCGCGGTCAGCTCGGCGTTGCCGAGCTCCTTGGCAAGATCCAGCGGCGTTTTTTCCGTAGACGGATTTTTCTTGTTCGGGTCGGCGCCCTTGGCGAGCAGCAGCTTGACGATGTCCAGCGCCTCGGCGTCGACCGCTTCGTACAGCGCATGGTCCCGCTTCGGATCGGCTCCATGCTGGAGCAGCAGCTCGACGACGCGGGCTTCCGGCTTGTAGGCGATGCCGTCATCCTGGGCGTCGTACAGCATGCCGCTCGCGAGCTCAAGCGGCGTGTAGCTCTCCTTGACGTCGCAGTTGCAGTCGTTCGGATCGGCGCCGTTCTTGAGCAGCAGCTCCATCATGGCGTACGCGCGGCTGCCGTCAGCGCCGACATAGCCGGCAGCGGCGGCGAGCGGCGCAGCGAATTGCTGCTTGCCGTCGGACTTGGCGCTCGCTCCGGCCGCCAGCAGCTCCTTCACGATCTCCAGGCGTCCGGCGTGGATCGCCGTCCAGACGAGGTTGCCGTTCTCCTGCTCGAGGCCGGCGATGTCCGGCTTGGCGGAGAGCAGCAGCCGCAAGAGCTCCAGATCGGACGCCTCGGTCGTTGCCGGATATTCCCCGTCCGCCGTCTCGCGGTAAGGCAACGTCGCCGCTTCGACGAGCGCGATGGCGTCGCCCTCTTCCATCGTGACGATCATGTTGACGTCGGCTCCGTTGTCGAGGAACAGCTTGACGATGTCCTTGTTTTTGGTGAAGACGCTCGTGATGAACGCCTGCTCGCTGAGCGCCGGCTTCCAGCCTGCGGCAAGCATCGCCTTGAGCTTGTCCAGCTTGCCGGCCCAGGCGAAGCTGTTGGCCTTGTCCGCCCAGCGCGCCTGCAGCTCGGCGCCTTGGAGCGGAGCGACCGTCACCTGCTGCTTGGCGGCGTTCCAGCCGACCTTGCTGTCAAGCGCTTCGCCGATGAAGCGAAGCGGCACGAGCGTGCGTCCTTTGAGCACGAGCGAAGGCTGGGACAGCTCGACCTTCTGGCCGTCGACGAGCGCCCAGTTCTGGCCGATCGTATGGACGATCGTCGTGAAGCCCTTCGTCGCGGTGATCTGCTTGCCGCTGACGGACACTTTGGCGCCGAGCCCTTCGAAAATGCCGCGCAGCGGCACGAGCGTCGAGCCGTTCACGATGACCGGCGGCTGATCGTACTTCTGCGTCTTGCCGTTCAGCACGACGCTGATCGCCGGCTTGCGGCGGCCGCCGCGGCCGAATCGGCCGCGCCGCTTCCGAGACTCGTCGCGATGACGGCCGCAGCGATTGCCGTGGCGGCAAGACCTTTCCAATGGTTCATGATTGGCATTCCCCTGACCTCGATTATGTAAGCTCCACGTATGGAAAACTTCAACTCTATTATCGGAGGTCGGCCTCGCCTTGTCTATCGGAAAATCAACGGGGGCCGGAAGTCCCGGCACCCGCGTCGGAGCGGGGAAGATCCATCGACAGCCGAATCATGTCGACGCACGGAATTCCATTCTCCACGATCGGCTCGTCGTAGTGGCGCACGAAAAAATCGCGGTCGACGCCCGCGATGCGGAAGCCGCAGCGCTGATAGAGCGCCAGCTGGCCGATGCTGGAGTTGCCCGTGCCGACCTCGAGCGTCGCCGCCCCGAGCTCGCGGGCGCGCTCGACCGCATGGAGCACGAGCCGCTTGCCGAGGCCTTGGCCCTGGCGCTCCTCGGCGACCGCCACATTGACGAGCTCCAGCGTCGCCGGCCTCGTCGGCAGCAGCACGTACGCGCCGATCGGCGATTCGTCGCCATCGGCCAGCAGCCAGCATTCACCGCGCTCCGCGTAGGAAGCGACCATCTCGGCGGACGGGTCGGCGAGCAGCAGCAGCTCCATCGGCAGCGGCTCTTCCGGATTTCGTTTACGAATGATGATCATAGGGTTGGCGCCTCCTTGTCGCCTCCTTGTCGACTCTGTGCCTGCGGACACGGGCTAGACGGAACGGCAGCCGCAGCGCCAGCAGCTCGGCGATGCCGAGCAGGAGGACGCCGCCTCCATACCAGACCCACCACTGCAGCTCCTCTAGATTGAACTGGAACGGATAGAACACCAGCAGGACAAAAGCGAGCAGCGCATAAAACGTCCGCCTGCCTCCGGCCTGATGCTGGATGTCCCTCGCTTTCGCCTTGGATGCCGCCTCGCGCAGCCCTGTGCAGAGCAGCATGATCAGCACGGCGTGAAGCGCCAGCATCAGCTGGCCGTACAGCTGGACCGGCAGCGGCAGCTGCGAGATTCCCTCCGTCGGATTCATGGTATACGGCATGAGCACAGCCGGGAGCGAGACGGCCGCCAGCCCCCAGGCGAGCCGCCCGGCGCGGCGCATCGCGGGAAACTCGCTGCCGAGCCGCAGCGATCCCGACGCCGCCATCATATAGCCGACGAAGTCCGGCAGCCAGTCGATGCCCGCGATCCGCACGTCGAGCAGCACGAGGAGGAGGCCCCAGCCGATGCGGCGAAGCGGCTTTCGCCAGGATACATTCATCGCGAGCTCCCTCCGTTCATGGCCGGATGCGGCTCGCTTCCTTTTCGAAGCTGCTTCACCAGCGCCGTCAAGTCGTTCTCGTCGATGGCCAAGTTCGGAAAAGCAAGCGGCTCCCGCTCCCGGATGATCCGGCCGTCCTCCGTCCGGAACGTCAGCTCCAGGCCCATCTCGTAATAATGGGCTCCGCGAAGGCTGTTCCCGCCGTCAGGCGCGAACGACCAGTCGATCCGGATCGTCTCCCCTTTGGTCAGCGCGACCGGCGGCTGCAGCGACTTAGCCCCGAAGCCGTAAGGCTTCAACCGGATCGAGTCGCCAAGCTCAGCAGGAACGACTTCGATTCTTTCGAGCGTGCAGTCGCAAGCGGCTGCGCCGTTTACGGAACCGTTGTCGGACCCGCCCCCCTTGCCCTTGATGCCTAGAACCGACTCCTCGCGCTTGCGCAGCGTACCAGCCTGGACCTGCTTTATGGTTCCATTGCGGTAGTGTACGGTCAACGTTATCGGCTGCGGCTCCTTGAGCTGTTCATAAGCCTCTTGATCCATTTCCCAACTGGCATAGGCCGTCAGCTGGCGCTGGTAGCGGAAGCCCATCGTCTCTTGCAGCACGATGGCAGCATCGGGCCGCTCGTTCCATTGCACGAATAGGACGGAATTCCGCTCTCGGCGATTTTCCAAGTAAGGGATGTAGAGCTGATTGGTGCCGGGATGGACGAGCTGATCCTGCGTGAAAAAATAAGGCTCTTCCAACAGCTGCGTGCCGCGATAGAGCAGATTCCCGGTCCAGCTCGCCGCGATCAGCACGACCGCCGCCGCTGCCGCCGTCCACGGACGGCGCTTGATCCAGCCTAGCATTGCGCGTCTCCTCCTTCAACCTGCCTATCATAGCATAATCCAGGAGTATTTTGGGAAAGAATGCAAAAAATCCCCGGAACCGTTCGGTCGGTACCGGGGAGGGAAGACAGCTTATTTGGCTGGATGCAGTTCCTTGAGCTGGAGCGCCTTGGCCGTAGAGGCCTCGATCTGCGCGATCAGCTGCGGGTGCTGGAGAAGCTTGAGGCCGTAGGAAGGGATCATTTGCTTGATCTTCGGCTCCCATGCCTTGAGCTGCTGCGGGAAGCATTTTTCAATGACCTCCAGCATGACGGAAACCGCAGTCGATGCTCCCGGCGAGGCGCCAAGCAGCGCCGCGATCGAGCCGTCGGCCGCGCTTACGACTTCCGTACCGAATTGCAGGATGCCTTTGCCCGCCGGCGTATCCTTGATGACCTGCACGCGCTGGCCGGCTACGACGAGCTCCCAGTCCTCGCTCTTGGCTTCCGGAACGAACTCGCGCAGCGCGTTCATCCGCTGCTCCTTGGACAGCGACAGCTCCTTGAGCAGGTACTTCACGAGCGGCACGTTCTTGGCGCCGGAAGCGAGCATCGTCACCAGGTTGTTCGGCTTGACGGACGTGATCAGATCGAGCATCGAGCCGTTCTTGAGGAACTTCGGCGAGAAGCCGGCGAAAGGTCCGAAGAACAGCATTTCCTTGCCCTCGATATAACGCTTGTCAAGATGAGGCACGGACATCGGCGGCGCACCGACGGCGGCCTTGCCGTACACCTTGGCGTGATGCCGGGAGACGACCTCCGGATTTTGGCATACCATGAAGATGCCGCTGATCGGGAAGCCGCCGATGGCACGTCCTTCTGGAATGCCGGACTTCTGCAGCAGATGCAGGCTGCCGCCGCCGCCGCCGAGGAAGACGAACTTGGCGTTATGGCGTTCGACCGCTCCTCGGCCGTCGCGCACCTTGATCTCCCAGCTGCCGTCGCCGGCACGCTTCACGTCGTCGACCTGATGGTTGTAGCGGACATCGACGCCTTGCCTTTGCAGATGGGCGAACAGCATGCGCGTTAAAGCGCCAAAGTTGACGTCCGTTCCGGAGTCGATCTTCGTCGCCGCAATCGGCTCGTCGACCTTGCGTCCGTCCATGATGAGCGGAATCCACTGCTTGAGCTGGTCGGGACGGTCGGAATACTCCATACCCCGGAACAGCGGGTTGTCCTTGAGCGCTTCGTGGCGCTTGCGGAGGAAGTTGACGTTGTTCTGCCCGAACACGAGGCTCATATGCGGCAGCGCCTTGATGAACTCCTGAGGATGCTGGATAAGTCCGCTTGCCGCCAGATGCGCCCAGAACTGCTTGGATACCTGGAATTCCTCGTTGACCTTGACCGCCTTGCTGATGTCGATCGAGCCGTCGGCCTTCTCGGTCGTGTAGTTGAGCTCGCACAGGGAGGAGTGGCCCGTACCGGCATTGTTCCATTCGTTCGAGCTTTCCTCGCCTGCCGAGGCGAGCTTTTCGAACACTTTGATGCTCCAGTCCGGCGCAAGCTCCTTCAGCAAGGCGCCAAGGGTGGCGCTCATGATGCCGGCGCCGATCAAGATCACGTCAGTTGCAGGTTGTCGATTGCTCAATGTTATCGGTCCTTACCCATGAATTTTTTAAAGCCGGATCGACTCGGATCCACAATCACTCCCTCTAGTATAGCACGATTCGACGGCGCTTTGTAATGACCGCTCGAGTCCTATCTTCGCTTGTCGGAGCGCGGACACCGGGACCGATCCGCTTCGCGGAGCGGGGACTCGTTCCGATCTTCCTAGAGCCCAGATTCCTCTGATTCCATTCTCCAGCAGGGGTGGAACCCGGCCTCCAAGGGACCCGCGGCCGCTTCTTCGCGAGTCTCCCGTCCGCTTCGCTCCTGGTCCTGGCATATTGCTCACGCTTCGCGCATGTTGCACGGTTCCGCGCCTGTTGCAACAAGTGCAGCATCTTACTTCTGCATTCAGATGCGCAACCAGACCGCTCCACCAACCGCCCCTGAACTTCCAGCTCCACAGCCGCACCGAGTTGCTCGATTTTTCCGCGCAGCTCGCTCCGTTTCGCTCCGTGGACACTCGAGTTACTCGGTTTTTCCGCACAACTCGTTCCGTTTCTCCCCCTGGACACCCGAGTTACTCGGTTTTTCCGCGCAACTCGCCCCGTTTCTCCCCCGGGCACCCGAGTTGCTCGGTTTTTCCGTGCAACTCGTTCCGTTTCTCCCCCTGGACGCCCGAGTTACTCGGTTTTTCCGCGCAACTCGTTCCGTTTCTCCCCCTGGACACTCGAGTTACTCGGTTTTTCCGCGCAGCTCGCCTATGTAATTGGTCGAGCAGGGCTGGGATGGTTTGTGCAGGCAGCTTTGCCTGCTTGCTGGCTCGGTCTGTTTTAAGGCCAGTTTGTTGGCCGCGCGAAGCGCTGTCGTCTCCCAGTATTCGGGAGACGGCCCTCCCCCCTAATAAGAAGGGGGAGGGAGCAAGCTTGCGGGGCGAGGCAGAGCGGAGCGAGACGATGCCTTTCGGAGAAGCGGCAGCGGTCCTCTTGGAAGACGGATGGCCTCCGAATAGGAGGTCGGGAAATCAGGGCATCCGGCTTCCAGTGGAATCGGAGAAAGGCTCGGCTCGCGCAGCGGTTCGCCTGTCCCTGGCCCGCTTTCCGGCTTCCAGCCGAGAAAAGGCTCGGCTCGCGCAGCGGGCTTCATGCCCTACCGGGGCTACTTCTCCGGGTCTGGTTCTCCGGCTTCACCGGAGAAAGGCTCAGCTCGCGCAGCGGCCCTCCTGCCCAGACAGCGAAAAGGACGGTCGGCCTCATGCGCCGTCCCGCCCCTCTATCGCTCTGCCTCGGCGCGAGGCCGATCTCGCCGCCTACTTGCCGTAGCTGGCCGGGTCCTCTCGCCACGCCTGCAGCGACGCGAGCTGCCCGCTCTGCACGATGCCGCGCTCGGCAGCCACGTCGATCAGCGCCGAGTAGCCTGACAGCGTGCGCAGCGGCACGCCCGCCTCCGCGAAAGCCTTCTCGGCGCTCGCGAACTGATACGAGAAGATGGCGACGACCGCCAGCACCTCGCCGCCCGCCTCGGCGACCGCCTGCGCCGCCTTGATCGAGCTGCCGCCGGTCGAGATCAGATCCTCGATGACGACGACCTTCTGCCCCGCGGCGATGCGGCCTTCGATCTGGTTCTGCTTGCCGTGGCCCTTGGCCTTGTCGCGGATGTAGGCCATCGGCAGGTTCAGCTTCTGCGCGACCCAGGCGGCATGCGGGATGCCCGCCGTCGCCGTGCCGGCGATGACGTCGGCGTCCGGATAGCTCTCGCGAATGACCGCGGCAAAGCCCTCCGCCACAAGGTCGCGGATATCCGGGTAGGACATCGTCAGCCGGTTGTCGCAGTAGATCGGCGACTTCAGCCCGCTCGTCCAGGTGAACGGCTCCTCCGGCCGCAGCGCGACCGCTCCGATGTCCAGCAGCTTGGCCGCGATCTCGCGCGGAAGGCTTTCGACTTGAAGCATGCTCATGCTTGGATCAGCTCCTCGATAATGGATTCAATGGCGGCGCGCGGATCGGCCGCCCGGGTGATCGGCCGTCCGATCACCATATAGTCGGTGCCGGCGCGAAGCGCGTCCTGCGGCGTCATGATGCGCGCCTGGTCGCCGACATCGGCGCCGGCCGGACGGATGCCCGGCGTGACCGTCTGGAACGTCGGCCCGCAGGCGTCCTTGACGAGCTGCACCTCATGCGGCGAGGCGACGACGCCGTCGAGGCCGGACGCGATCGCGAGCAGCGCGTAGCGGGCGACCGCCTCCTCGACCGTGCCGGGGATGCCGATCTCGTCGTTGAGCATCTCCTCGCTCGTGCTCGTCAGCTGCGTGACGGCGATGACCGTCGGGCGGGGCAGCGAAGGATCGGCGGCGAGCGCCTCCTCGACGCCGTCCATCGCCGCCTCCATCATGTCGCGGCCGCCGGCGGCATGCACGTTGAACATGTCGACGCCGAGCCTCGCGATGCTGCTCGCGCCGCCTTTGACGGTGTTGGGAATATCATGCATCTTTACGTCGAGGAACACGCGGTAGCCGCGCTCCTTGAGCCGGCGGACGAAGTCCGGTCCGGCGGCGTAGAAGAGCTGCATGCCGACCTTCATGTAGCAGGGAATGCCTTGGAGCTGCTCCAGCAGCTGCTCGGCGGAGGCGGCGTCCGGATAATCCAGCGCCACCATCACCTTGGCTGCCGCCTGCTCGCGGCTCAGGGCCGTTGTGCTCATCGCTTGCTCCTCCTTGGGATCGATCTGTTCGGTCGACTGGGCATAGAGAAAGACCATCCGCCAGAAGCGCGCCGCCGGCAGCGCCTAGGAAGGCGGTGCTGGAGACGGCGCGCTCATCGGCGCTGGCCGTGCTTCATCGGATTATTGCAGGACCGGCATCGGGTTCGAGCTGAAGTTGATCGTCTGCAGCATGTTCAGCAGCGCCCGCACCGTATCGAGCGACGTCATGCAGACGACGCCGTTCTCGACCGCCTCGCGGCGGATGCGGAAGCCGTCGCGCTCCGGCGTCTTGCCCTTGGTCAGCGTGTTGAAGACGAACTGCGCCTGGCCGCTGCGGATCAGGTCGAGGATGTTCGGCGAGCCTTCGCTCAGCTTGTTGACGCGCTGCACGACGATGCCCTCGGCCTCGAGCGCGGCGGCCGTGCCGCCGGTCGCGATGATCTTGTAGCCGATCGCATAGAAGCCCTTTAGCAGCTCGAGCGCCTCTCCCTTGTCCTTGTCGGACACGGTCGCCACGATGGAGCCTTGCAGCGGAATCTTCATGCCGGCGCCGATCAGTCCCTTGTACAGCGCCTTGGCGTACTGCTCGTCGCGGCCCATGACCTCGCCCGTCGACTTCATCTCCGGCGTCAGCGTCGGATCGACGCGGCGCAGCTTGGCGAAGCTGAACACCGGCACCTTGACGCTGACGAACTTGTCCTCCGGCCAGAGGCCGTCGACATGGCCGAGCTCGGCCAGCTTCGTGCCGAGGATGGCGCGCGTCGCCAGGTTCGCCATCGGCAGGCCCGTCACCTTGCTGAGGAACGGCACCGTGCGCGAGGAGCGCGGGTTGACCTCGATGACATACGCCTTGTCGTTATGGATGACGAACTGGATGTTGACCAGGCCGACCACCTTCAGCGCCTTGGCGATCTTGATCGTGATGTCGATGATCTGCTCCTTGATGTCCGCGGACAGCGACTGCGGCGGGTACACCGCGATGGAGTCGCCGGAGTGCACGCCTGCGCGTTCGACATGCTCCATGATGCCCGGGATGACGACCGTCTCGCCGTCGCAGATCGCGTCGACCTCGGCTTCCCTGCCGAGCATGTAGCGGTCGATCAGCACCGGATGCTCCGGATTGATCTTGACCGCCTCGGCCATGTAGCCGACCAGCTCCTCGTCGGAGTAGACGATTTCCATCGCGCGGCCGCCGAGGACGTACGACGGACGCACGAGCACCGGGTAGCTGAGGCGGTTCGCCGTGACGATCGCCTCCTCGAGGTTCGTCACCGTGCTGCCTTCCGGCTGCGCGATGTCGAGGCCGCGCAGCAGCGCCTCGAACTTCTTGCGGTCCTCGGCGGTGTCGATGCTCTCGAGGCTGGAGCCGAGGATGCGCACGCCCGCCTTCGCCAGCGGAGCGGCGAGGTTGATCGCCGTCTGGCCGCCGAACTGCACGATGACGCCGATCGGCTGCTCCTGCTCGATGACGTTCAGCACGTCCTCTAGGAACAGCGGCTCGAAGTAGAGCCGGTCGGAGGTGCTGAAGTCGGTCGATACCGTCTCCGGGTTGTTGTTGATGATGACGGCTTCGTAGCCGGCGTTCTGGATCGCCCAGACGGCATGCACGGTCGAGTAGTCGAACTCGATGCCCTGGCCGATGCGGATCGGGCCGGAGCCGAGCACGAGCACCTTCTGCTTGTCCGTCTCGGTCACTTCGTTCTCCACCTCGTAGGTGGAGTAGTAGTACGGCGTGCTCGCCTCGAACTCGGCGGCGCAGGTGTCGACCATCTTGTAGACCGGACGCAGCCCCTGCTCCAGGCGGAACGCGCGCACCGCATGCTCGTCCGTCAGCGTCTGCTGGCTGCCCTCGCGGCGCAGCTCGGCGATGGAGCGGTCGGAGAAGCCGCGGCGCTTGGCCGCGTAGAGCAGCTCCTTGGTCAGGCCGGGAGCGCGGCGCAGCTCGTCCTCGAAGGCGACGATGCTCTCGATCTTGTCGAGGAACCACCAGTCGACCTTGGTCAGGTCCTGGATGTCGGCGAGCGTCCAGCCGCGGCGGAACGCCTCGGCGATCAGGAACATGCGCTCGTCGTCCGGCTTGGCCAGGCGCGTGCGGAGCGTCTCGTCGCCCAGCTCATGCGCGTCCTTGAGATGGAAGCGATGCGTGCCGATCTCCAGCGAGCGGATCGCCTTGTGCATCGACTCCTCGAACGTGCGGCCGATCGCCATCACTTCGCCGGTCGCCTTCATCTGCGTGCCGAGCTTGCGGTTGGCGCCCGTGAACTTGTCGAACGGCCAGCGCGGAATTTTGGACACGATGTAGTCGAGCGTCGGCTCGAAGCAGGCGTACGTCTGGCCCGTGACCGGGTTGACGATCTCGTCGAGCGTGTAGCCGACGGCGATCTTCGCGGCCATCTTGGCGATCGGGTAGCCCGTCGCCTTGGAGGCGAGCGCCGAGGAGCGGCTGACGCGCGGGTTGACCTCGATGACATAGTATTGGAAGCTGAACGGATCCAGCGCGAACTGCACGTTGCAGCCGCCCTCGATGTTCAGGGCGCGGATGATCTTGAGCGACGCGGAGCGCAGCATCTGGTACTCGCGGTCCGACAGCGTCTGGCTCGGCGCCACGACGATCGAGTCGCCGGTGTGCACGCCGACCGGATCGAAGTTCTCCATGTTGCAGACGACGATGCAGTTGTCGTTCGCGTCGCGCATGACCTCGTACTCGACTTCCTTCATGCCGGCGATCGACTTCTCGATCAGGCACTGGCCGATCGGGCTGTAGCGGATGCCGGAGGCGACCGTCTCCAGCAGCTCGGCCTCGGTCGCGCAGATGCCGCCGCCCGTGCCGCCGAGCGTATACGCCGGGCGAACGATGATCGGGTAGCCGATCTCATTGGCGAAGTCGACGGCTTCCTCGACCGTCGTGACGATGACGCTCTCCGGCACCGGCTGCTCCAGCTCGCGCATGAGCTCACGGAACAGATCGCGGTCCTCGGCTTTCTCGATCGCCGTCAGCTGCGTGCCGAGCAGCTGCACGTTCTCGCGCTCGAGCACGCCGGCGCGCGCCAGCTCGACCGCCATGTTGAGGCCGGTCTGGCCGCCGAGCGTCGGCAGCAGGCCGTCCGGACGCTCCTGGCGGATGATCTGGGAGACGAAGTCGAGCGTGATCGGCTCGATGTACACTTTGTCGGCCATGTTCGTATCGGTCATGATCGTCGCCGGATTGCTGTTGATGAGGACGACCTCGTAGCCCTCTTCCTTCAGCGCCTGGCAAGCCTGCGTGCCGGCATAGTCGAACTCGGCGGCCTGGCCGATGACGATCGGGCCGGAGCCGATGACGAGGATCTTCTTGAGCAGGTTATTTCTGGGCATACAGCAGCTCTCCTTTGGACGCTTCCGACAGCTGGGCTTGACGCGGCTTGGAAGGGTTAGTGCGGCGATGGGTGCGGATCAGCTCCAGGAATTCGTCGAACAGGTAGCTGGAATCGAACGGCCCCGGGGCCGCCTCCGGATGGTATTGGACCGAGAAGGCCGGATGCTGGTTATGCTTCAGCCCTTCGACCGTCTTGTCGTTGTTGTTGATATGGGTCACGGTCAGCTCGGTGCCGGCGATGCTGGACTCCGGCACGGTGTAGCCGTGGTTCTGGCTCGTAATGTAGCAGCGTCCCGTGGAAAGCTCCTTGACCGGGTGGTTGCCGCCGCGATGGCCGAACTTGAGCTTCTCCGTATCCGCGCCGCAAGCGAGCGCGAACAGCTGGTGGCCGAGGCAGATGCCGAAGATCGGGTATTCGCCGAGCAGCTCGCGGATCGTCGCGACCGCATGCGGCACGTCCTGCGGGTCGCCAGGGCCGTTGGACAGCTGGATGCCGTCCGGATTGAGGCGGCGGATCGTCTCCGCGGACGTGTCATGCGGCACGACGACGACGTCGCAGCCGCGCTTGGTCAGCTCGCGCAGGATGCCGGTCTTGGCGCCGTAGTCGATCAGCACGATGCGCTCGCCGAAGCCCGGGCTCGTGAACACCTGCTTCGTCGACGTGCGGGCGACCTGGTCGCGCAGCAGCGGCGTGCCGGTCAGCTGCTCGACGATCGCCTCGACGCGCTCGCTGCCGGTCGTGATGACGCCGCGCATCGTGCCGAAGTGGCGCAGCTTGCGGGTCAGCATGCGCGTGTCGATCTCGCTGATCGCCGGGATGCCGTGCTCCTTGAGCAGCCAGTCCAGCGACACCTGGGCGCGCCAGTTGCTCGGGATCGGCTCGTGGCGGCGTACGGCGAAGCCGTGGATGAACGGCGCCACCGTCTCGAAATCGTCGCGGGTGATGCCGTAGTTCCCGATCAGCGGATACGTCATGGTGACGATCTGTCCGCAGTACGACGGATCGGAGAGCACCTCCTGGTAGCCGGTAATGCCGGTGTTGAATACGACCTCGCCGGGCTTGAACGTCTCGGCGCCGAACGACTGGCCCGCAAATACGGTTCCATCCTCAAGAATCAGTCTCGCTTGCATCCGTATCACTCCTTATGCGCTTTGGTGGGACCAGACGACGCTGCCGGCGACGACGGTGGCTTCGGGCCATCCGTAGAGCTTCCAGCCGCCGAAAGGCGTGTTGCTGCTTTTGGAAAGGAAGGCAGAGGGATCGACCTCGCGCTTCTCCTCCAGCTCGACGACGGTCAGATCCGCCGGAGCTCCGACTTCCAGCCGCCCCGAGTCGAGGCGGAAGACGGAAGCGGGAATTCGGGTCATGCGGTTCAGCAGGAAGCCGAGCGACCATTTGCCCGTGCGGACGAAGGCGGTGTACAGCAGCGGGAACGCCGTCTCGAAGCCGACGATGCCGAACGGCGCGAGCTGCATGCCGCGGGCTTTTTCCTCGGCGCTGTGCGGGGCGTGGTCGGTGACGATCATGTCGATCGTGCCGTCCTCGAGGCCTTGGATGACCGCCTCGACATCGCGCGGCGTGCGCAGCGGCGGGTTCATCTTCCAGTTGGAATCCATGCCGGGGATGTCCTCGTCGCTCAGCACCAGATGATGCGGGCACACCTCGGCGGTGATGCGGACTCCGACCGACTTGGCGAGCCGGATCAGGCGCACCGACTGCTCGGTGCTCACGTGGCAGACGTGGTAATGGACGCCGGTCGATTCCGCCAGCAGCGCGTCGCGGCCGACATGGATCGCCTCGGACTCGTTCGGGATGCCCTTGATGCCGTTGTCGCGGGCGAACTTGCCCTCGGAGACGTACAGCCCTTCGACGAGGCTGTCATCCTCGCAGTGGGCGATGATCGGCATGTCGAGCGACTGCGCCAGCTCCATCGCGTCCTTCATCGTCTGCGCGCGCTGCACGCCGACGCCGTCGTCGGTGAAGCCGATCGCGCCGGCCGCCTTCAGCGCCGCGAAGTCGGTCAGCTCGCGGCCGAGCTGGTTTTTGGAGATGGCCGCGTAGGGCAGCACCTTCACGCCGTTTCCTTGCTCGCGGGCTTTGTCGATCACATAGCGCACCGTCTCCGGCGTGTCGATCGAAGGCCGCGTGTTCGGCATGCAGGCGATCGTAGTGAAGCCGCCCGCCGCCGCCGAGGCGGTGCCGGTGACGATATCCTCCTTGTGCTCGAAGCCCGGGTCGCGCAGATGCACGTGCATGTCGATGAAGCCCGCCGAGACCAGCCTTCCTCGCGCGTCCAGCACGCCCTCGCCTGCCGCCGCCGGCGCATCGCCGGCCTTGATCTCGGCGATCCGGCCGTCCTCGATGCGGATATGCCTCGTCTCCAGCTCGCCGCTCTCCTCGTTCCAGATCCGTCCGTTCACGATCCATTCCACAGCTGCCATTGCTTGATCCGTCCCCTTTCGCAGCGAATGCCGCCTTGCCTGCCTGCTTCCGTCGTCCTTGCTTCCTGGCGGCGCTCGCCGCCTCTATCCTCTCAGCGCCCGTTCGATGACGGCCATGCGCACCGGCACGCCGTTCTGCATCTGCGGGAAAATTCTCGACTGCGGATGCTCGACCAGATCGCCGTCGATCTCGACGTCGCGGTTGACCGGCGCCGGATGCATGATGATCGCATGCGGCGCAAGGCGCGCCGCCCGTTCCGCCGTCAGACCGTACTGCTCGCGGTACTCTTCCGCGGAGCGGAGCATGCCGCCCTCATGCCGCTCGAGCTGCACGCGCAGCATCATGACGACGTCGGCTTCGAGCGCTTCTTCCATGCTCACGTAGGCCACATCCAGCTCGTTCTCACGCATGTTTTCCGGCGCGCAGAAGCGCACCTGCGCTCCGAACTGCTTCAGCCCCCAGTAGTTGGAGCGGGCCACCCGGCTGTGCTTGATGTCGCCGATGATCGAGACGCGCAGCCCCGAAAGCGATCCGAACTGCTGCCGCATCGTGTACAGGTCGAGCAGCGCCTGCGTCGGATGCTCGTTGTTGCCGTCTCCTGCGTTGATGAGCGGCACCTGGATGCGCTCCGCGAGCTCCTCAAGCACTCCGGCCGGCTTGAGCCGGATGATGCCGGCGTCGATGCCCATCGACTCCAGCGTGCGCACCGTGTCGTAGATCGACTCGCCCTTCTGCACGCTCGATTCCGCCGCCGAGAAGTTCAGCACCTCGGCTCCGAGCCGCTTTTCCGCCACCTCGAAGCTGAACCGCGTGCGCGTGCTGTTCTCGAAGAACATGTTGGCGACGAAGCTTCCCGCGAGCACGGGCTGCACCTTCTGCTCTTGCCGCTCCCAGTGGGCCGCGCGCGAGAGGATCGACTCCAGCTCCTCGCGCCCCATTCCTTTCAAGCCAAGCAGGCTTTTTTGCCGCAGCTGCAATGCCGTCATCCTGATCATCCTCCCTGTCTTTCCGTGATGGTGACGTTGTCTTCTCCATCCACTTCCTGAAGGGAGACGCGGATGCTCTCCTGCTTGGAGGTCGGCACGTTCTTGCCCACATAATCCGGCCGGATCGGCAGCTCTCGGTGGCCGCGGTCGAGCAGCACGGCCAGCTGGATCGACTGCGGACGTCCCTGATCCATCAAGGCGTCCATCGCCGCGCGGATCGTCCGGCCCGTGTAGAGCACGTCGTCGACCAGGATGACGCGCTTGTCGTGGACCGGGACCGGCTGGCCTCCGGCATCGGGCACCGCGATGGCTCCCCGCTGGCCGTCCGGCGAGCGGTCGTCGCGGTAGCCGGTGATGTCCAGCTCGCCGCAAGCGACAGGCGTTCCCTCGATCTCGCGGATCTGCTCGGCGAGGCGGCGGGCCAGGTAGACGCCGCGAGTCCGGATGCCGACCAGCACGCAGCCTTCGATGCCTTTGTTCTTTTCGACGATCTCATGGGCGATCCGGGTCAGGCCTCTCCGTATGGCGGTATCGTCCATGATGGCGCGCTTCTCGCCTTCTGACATGGGTGATCGAGCTCCTTCAGCGTCCGGCCGCAGCCGCTGCGCATGGGTAGTGTACGGCTTTATCCTCCCTCGGCAGGGCAAAAAAAATCTCCCTGCTGAACGCTCAGCAAGGAGAGGGAAAGAAGCATGTGCCGTCTTGAAGAAGAGCAAGCGGGCGGATCCCTCTCCGGCGGCGGGCAGGCGCAAGGACGCGCCGAGCCGGCCGCGCGGAGGCAAGGACTCCGAGCTGGCTGACAAGCTTCATCGACGACGGCACATATCACGCTACCTTGCCAGCCTCTCTGGACTGAGTTAAAGGTACTGCCGTTATCGGATACGATTATCCCATGCGAGGCCGATGAAGTCAACCCCGACCCTGTTCCTTGGTTATTTTGTATTAATATTCAACTGTCTGAATAATAATAACACCTTATCCCGGAAAGGGCAATGGCCGGGCAAAGAAAAAGCCGGTCCGCTTGGCGGACCGGCTCGTCGAATCGGCTTACAGGCTGAGGCCGCGGATGCGCTCCACGGCTTTTTCGGTGTTCTCGCGGCTGCCGAACGCCGTCAGGCGGAAGTAGCCTTGGCCGCTGCGGCCGAAGCCGACGCCCGGCGTGCCGACGATGTTCGCCTCGGACAGCAGCTTGTCGAAGAACGCCCACGAGTCGAGGCCCTTCGGCGTCTTGAGCCAAATGTACGGCGCGTTGACGCCGCCGAATACGTCCAGCCCAAGCGACGCAAGGCCGTCGCGAATGATGCCGGCATTGGTCATGTAGTAGTCGACGAGGCCGCGGATCTGCTCCTTGCCCTCCGGCGAGTAGATCGCTTCCGCGCCGCGCTGGGTCACGTAGGAGACGCCATTGAACTTGGTCGTGTGGCGGCGGTTCCACAGGTCGTTGATGACGACGGAGTTGCCGTCCTTGTCGAGGCCCTTCAGCTCGCGCGGCACGACCGTGTACGCGCAGCGGACGCCGGTGAAGCCGGCCGTCTTGGAGAAGCTGCGGAACTCGATCGCGACCTCGCGCGCTCCCTCGACTTCATAGATGCTGTGCGGCACGTCGGCTTCAGTGATGAACGACTCGTACGCCGAGTCGAACAGGATGAGGCAGTTGTTCTCGCGAGCGTAGTCGACCCATACTTTGAGCTCGTCCTTCGTGAGCGTCATGCCGGTCGGGTTGTTCGGGTAGCACAGGTAAATGAGGTCGACCTTGCGGTCCGGCAGCGACGGCTTGAAGCCGTTCTCCGCCGTGCAGTCGAGGTAGACGATGTTCTCGTAGCGGCCGAGCTCGCTGTTGAACGAACCCGAACGGCCCGCCATGACGTTGGTGTCGACGTAGACCGGATAGACCGGATCCTGGACGGCGACGACGGCATCCTGGCTGAAGATCTCCTGGATGTTGCCGACGTCGCACTTGGAGCCGTCGCTGACGAACACTTCGTTGGCGGCGATGTCGACGCCGCGCGCCTTGTAGTCGTTCTCGATGATCGCCTGGATGAGGAAGTCGTAGCCCTGCTCCGGACCGTAGCCGCGGAAGCTGTCCGGCACGGCCAGCTCGTCGACGGCGGCGTGCATCGCCTTGGTGACGGCTTCCGGCAGGCCGCGCGTCACGTCGCCGATGCCGAGGCTGATGATCTCGGCCTGCGGGTTGTCCTGGATGAACTTCGTGCGCCGCTTGGCGATTTCCGAGAACAGGTAGCTGCCTTGCAGGTTCAAATAATTGGAATTGATCGAGGTCATGGGATCGGATCCCCTTTCGGTTTCATGAATGGACCCGGGAGCGGAAGGCCGCGCCCGGGTCGTGGAGGTCTCATGCTGGCACGGCCGCTTCCGGAGGGTCGCGGCGCGCGAGTGCAGCCTGTTTCAGCATAGCGCAAGGCGCTTGCCGTGCTAATGGAACATTGCGCGAAAAATTTGCATTTTTCGCATCGTCCGCAAATGCCCGGAGCGTCAAGGCCGGCACAGCTGCCGCTAGCGGTTCCGCAAGCTCGTCAGCACATGCTGCATGTCGTCCGGGATCGGCGCCTCGAACTCGAGCCGCTCGCCCGTGCGCGGATGGGTGAAGCCGAGCGCCGCCGCATGGAGCGCTTGTCCTCCCAGCGCGACGGTCTTGTTGCGCCCATAGACCGGATCGCCCGCGAGCGGATGGCCGATGTACTTGAGGTGGACGCGGATCTGATGGGTCCGGCCCGTCTCCAGCTGCAGCTCGACCAGCGTATAGTCGCCGATCCGCTCGATCACCTGAAAATGCGTCACCGCATGCTTGCTGCCTTTGGTGGTGACCGTAAACATCTTGCGGTCCTTTTCGTCCCGTCCGATCGGCGCGTCGATCGTGCCGATGTCATGCTGCAGGTTGTCGTGCACGAGCGCGACATACTTGCGCGTCACGCTATGCTCCTTGAGCTGCTCGGCGAGCGACAGATGGGCCAGATCGTTTTTGGCCGCCATGAGCAGGCCGGACGTGTCCTTGTCGATGCGATGCACGATGCCCGGACGGAGCACGCCGTTGATGCCCGACAGGTCGCGGCAATGATGCATGAGCGCGTTCACGACCGTGCCGCCGGAGTGGCCCGGCGCCGGATGCACGACCATGCCCCGCGGCTTGTTGATGACGATGACGTCGGAGTCCTCGTACACGATGTCGAGCGGGATGTCCTCCGGCACGATCGCCGCGTCCTCCGGCTCCGGCACCGTCACGGAGAGCGAGTCGCCTGCGGAGAGCTTGTAGTTCGCCTTGACGGCGCGGCCTCCGACCGATGCGGCGCCGGACGCGATCCAGTCCTGGACCTGCGTGCGCGAGATGGCGGGATCGGCGAGCTGGTCGGTAATGAACTTGTCGATGCGCTGTCCCGCCTGCTCCGGCGCGATCGTCCATTCGAGCTGCCGTTCGTCGTCTTGCTCGACGACATGTTCAAGCGGGTTGTTTTGGAATGTCATAAGGCGAAGTCAGTCCTCTGTATGCAATATTTCCTTCGGCTGCTCCGGGTCGCGGCCTTCCTTGGCCGCCGCCCGCGCGCGGCGGTCCTCCCGCAGCGTGTCGATGATGATCATGATGACGCCGATCGTGATCGCCGAATCGGCGATGTTGAACACCGCGAACGAATAGGAGCCGAAATTGAAGGATAGGAAGTCGACGACATGCCCGTAGAGCAGCCGGTCGATGAAGTTGCCGAGCGCTCCGCCGAGCACGAGGCCCAGCGCGGTCAGCAGCCAGACGTTGCCGGATCGGCGCTGCTGGTGGATGTACCAGGCGATGCCCGCCGCGACGATCGGCGTGATGATGAGGAAGAACAGTTGTTTCCCCTCCAGCATGCTGAAGGCCGCTCCCGTGTTGCGGATGGAGGTGATGATGAAGAAATCTCCGATGACTTTGATCTGCTCGTAGAGCTCGAGCCGGTTCATGATGATGATTTTGGTGATCTGGTCGAGCAAGATGGCGGCCAGCGCCACCACGTATGAATACCCCTTGACCTTCAAGCTTTTCCCTCCTCGTCCGTCTCATTGTAGCATAACCGTTCCGGGCGGAGCCAGCGCTCAGGCATGCCTGGCAGCAGGCTTCGGGACAGCTTCGAGGCAAGCGTTGGAGCCGGTGCCGGGACGGCGATAAGGACGGATTCGGGACGGCGCGGCGCCGGCCCGCAAGCCATTGGCCGGAGGCTCCTCGCTTCCAGAGAACCCCATCTGTAATCCGGCTGCAAGTCGTCCACACTAACAGCAGCAATTCCAGTCCCCTCGCAGCCTGCGCGGCTGCCGAAAGGTGTGTGCGACATGACTCATTCCCCAGCTCTCATCGGGCGGTTGAAGCAAAGGCTGCTCCGGCAGCGCGAGGAGCTGATCCGCCGCGACGTGGAGTCCGATCACGACGGCTTGCAGGAGTCGCTGCGCGACGAGACCGGCGAGCTCAGCACGATCGACAACCACCCTGCGGACGTAGCGACGGAAATGTTCGAGCGCGGCAAGGATATCGCGCTTCAGGAGCAGATGGACCTGCATCGCGAGCGCATAGATGCCGCCCTGGCGGCGATGATCGACGGCAGCTACGGCCGCTGCGCAGTCTGCGGCGAAGACATTCCGGAAGAGCGGCTGTCGGCGCTTCCCGATACGCTTTATTGCATCCAGCATTCCCCGCGGCAGCATGTGTCCCGCCGCCGTCCGGCCGAGGAGGCGGTGCTTCGTCCTCCGTTCGGCGACTCCGACCGCGACGGCAAGTACGATCCCGGATTCGACGGCGAGGATGCGTGGCAGACCGTCGAGCACTGGGGCACGTCGACCTCTCCAGCCATGGACGAGATGCCGGGAGACAGCTACCAGAGCATCGGCATCGAGTCCGACGAGAATGTCGGCTACGTCGAAGACATCGAAAGCTTCCTCGCGACAGACATGACCGGCCGCCATGTGAGCGTCGTGCGCAACCGCGAGTACAAGAACTACATGGACAGCGGACGGGGAGAAGAGCTGCCGTCCGACTGATCCGCCTCGTTCAATACTGCTTGCCCTCCAGCTGGATCTGCACGATGCGCACGAGGTCGGCGATGTAGTCGCCGATGATCGGCAGGTTGAGCTGGCCGAGCGCCTGCAGCAGATACAGGATCGCGGTCGTGAAGAAGGCGATGCCGATCGCGTAGCCGACGCCGCGCGAGACGCCTGCGACCAGATTCCGGCGGATGAGCTTCCAGGGCCGATTGAGCAGATCGACGTATTCGGCCATCTGGGACCGCTCCAGATCGGCGGCGATCTTCTCCAGCCGATCCTGGAGCAGGCTGATCCGCTCCTGCTCGCTCGCCTTGTTCCTCCGATGCTCTTCGCCCATGCCCGCTCCTCCTTCCGTATGTTCAGGCTCAAGAATTCCCCGCTAGTATGTCCCGGAAAATGCTGGCGGATTCCACAGGAAAAGGCTCCTTTCTCCCGTCCGGGAGAAAGGAGCCTTTTTGTCCGTCTATCCTGCCGCTGGCGCGACGCCTGGCCGCGCGGCCCGAATCAGCCGCGGATCAGCAGGCCGAGCGAGCGCTCGCCAAGCTGCACGCGCTCCATGCCGGCCTCGCTGCCGTAGCTGACGCTGCTCAGCAGCACGCTGCTCTGAAGCAGCTCGTCGTTTTCCTGCAGCGCCGCCGTCAGCTCGGCGTCGGCGTCCAGCACGAGCTCGACCCGCTTCTCGATCGGCAGGTCGAGCTTCTTGCGGGTATCCTGCACGGCGCGGATGACCTCGCGTACCCAGCCCTCCCGCTCGAGCTCCGGCGTGATGTCGGTATTGAGCGCCACGGTCACGCCGCCGCCGGAAGCGGAGGCGAAGCCCGCCTTGGCCTGCTTCTCGACGAGCAGCTCGTCGAGCGCGACCGTCGCTTCTTCGCCGTCCGGCGACGCGAAGACGAAGCTGCCGCCCGTCACGATCGCGCGAGCGCCATCGACGTCCAATCCTTTGAGGTAGGCTTGGATCGGACCGACGTTTTTGCCGAACTTCTTGCCCGCGACCTTGAGGTTCAGCTTGAGGGCGAAGTCGACGAAGCCGCTGTCGCTCGTCTCGACCCGGATCGCCTTGACGTTGATCTCGTCCTTGACGATCTCCTCGTAGTCCGTCAGCGCGAACTCGCCGCTCAGCGAGACGATGAGCTCGGACAGCGGCTGACGCGTCTTGATGCCGGTCTCGTTGCGCACGTTGCGCGCCAGCTCGACGATCGTGCGGGCCGTCTCCATGTCGCGCTCGAGCTCGGCGTCGATCGCCGATTCGTCGACAGTCGGATAGTCGGCCAGATGGACGCTGCCTTTGCCGCCGAGGTTGCCGTAAACATCCTCCGCCAGCAGCGGCGCATACGGCGCGATGAGGCGGGAGAGCGTCAGCAGCACGTCGCGCAGCGTCGCGTACGCGTCCAGCTTGTCGTCGGTCAGGCCGCTGCCCCAGAAGCGGTCGCGCGAGCGGCGGATGTACCAGTTGCTGAGCTCGTCGACGAACGCCTCGATCGCTTTGGCCGAGTTGAGGAAGTCCCAGCTTTCCAGGCCGGTCACGACCGTGCGGACGAGCGTGTTGAGGCGGGAGACGATCCAGCGGTCCAGCTTGGCCGCGGAGACGCGTCCTTGATGCTCGGACGGATCGAAGCCGTCGATGCTCGCGTACAGCGCGAAGAACGCATGCGTGTTGACGATCGTATCGATGACCTTGGACTTCGCTTCGCCGACGATGCCGCGCGAGAACTTCTTGCTGTTCCACGGCGCGCTGTCCGCGAGCAGCGCCCAGCGGAACGCGTCGGTGCCGTACTCGTCGATGATTTCCCACGGGTCGATGACATTGCCCTTGGACTTGCTCATCTTCTGGCCGTTCTCGTCGAGCACATGGCCGGTCGAGATGACCGCCTTGTACGGAGCTTGCCCGTTGTACAGCGTCGAGACCGCCAGCAGGCTGAAGAACCAGCCGCGCGTCTGGTCGATGCCCTCGCAGATGATGTCGGCCGGATACTGCTCGGCGAAGCGGCCTTCGTTTTCAAACGGATAATGCTGCTGCGCGAACGGCATCGAGCCGCTGTCGAACCAGACGTCGATCACCTCCGGCGTGCGGGTCATGACCGCGCCTTCGGCGAACGGACTGCGCAGCTTCACTTCGTCCACATACGGCTTGTGCAGCTCGAAGTCCTCCGGCAGCTCCGTCACGGAGCGCTCGCGCAGGTCGGCCAGGCTGGACGGCGCGTACTCCTTGCCCGTCGCCTCGCACACCCAGACGTTGAGCGGCGTGCCCCAGTAGCGGTTGCGGCTGATGTTCCAGTCGACGAGGTCCTCGAGGAACTTGCCGAAGCGGCCCTCGCGGATATGGCCCGGGTACCAGTCGACGCCGCTGTTGTTCGCGATCAGCTGCTCCTTGACGGCGGTCGTCTCGATGAACCAGCTCTCGGTCGCGTAATAGATGAGCGGCGATTTGCAGCGCCAGCAGAACGGATAGCTATGCTCGTATTTCTCTTTGGAGAAGAGCAGCCCTTTTTCGCTCAGCATCTTGACGATCTCGATGTCGACCTCGCCGTCCTTGACGAAGCGTCCGGCCAGATCCGTCACCTCGTCGACATAGCGGCCCTGGTTGTTGACGACGGCCAGCAGGCTGATGCCGTTTTTGCGGGCGGTCTTGTAGTCGTCGTCGCCGTGCGCCGGCGCGATGTGGACCATGCCCGTGCCGCTCGTGTCGCTGACGAAGTCCGCGCCGATGACGACATGGCCCTTCTCGACCGGAACATAGTCGAACGGAGCGCGGTAGGCGAGGCCGACGAGCTCGGCGCCCTTCACGCTGCCGACGATTTCCGGCTTGTCGTCGCCCTTGAACACGCTGTCCACGAGCGCCTCGGCGACGAAGTATACCTCGCCGTCTTTTTTCGCCTTGACGTAGGTCAGATCCGGGTTGACCGCGATCGCCGTATTGGCCGGCAGCGTCCATGGCGTCGTCGTCCAGGCGAGCAGATGGCCTTCGCCGTTCTCCAGCGGGAACTTGACCGTGGCGCTGAGATCCTTGACGTCCTCGTAGCCTTGGGCGACCTCATGCGAGCTGAGCGTCGTCTGGCAGCACGGGCAGTACGGGCTGACCCGATGGCCGCGGTACAGCAGCCCTTTGCCATGGATCGTCGAGAGGATATGCCAGACGCTCTCGATATAGCTGTTCTTGAGCGTGACGTAAGGATCGTCCATGTCGGTCCAGTAGCCGATCGCTTCGGTCAGCTCGCGCCATTGGCGCTCGTATTCGAACACGCTCGCCTTGCATTTCTTGACGAACGCCTCGACGCCATAGTTTTCGATCTCCTGCTTGCCGGAGATGCCGAGCTCCTTCTCCACGCCGAGCTCGACCGGGAGGCCGTGCGTATCCCAGCCGGCCTTGCGCACGACGCGGTAGCCGGACATCGTCTTGTAGCGGCCGATGAAGTCCTTGATGACGCGGCCGAGCACATGCCCGATATGCGGCTTGCCGTTCGCTGTCGGCGGTCCCTCGTAGAACACGAAGTTCGGCTTGCCTGCGCGGTTGTCGATGGAAGCCTTGAACGTCTCCTCCGTCTTCCACTTGTCCAGCACGCGCAGCTCGCGCGCGCGGGCCTTCTCCTTCACATCCACTCTTTGCATCGCTCAACACTCCTCTTGGAAAATAAGCTCTTGAAAATAAAAAAGCCCGCCCCTTGGAAAGGGACGAGCGTAAACTCGCGATACCACCCTGATTCGAACGCATCGGCAGCGGCCTGTCGATTCCGACAGCCGTCACGCGCGAGCGCTCCTCGGCAGCGGATCGAACTTGCGCAATCCGCGTTCCCTGTAACGGAGGACATCCGGCGGCGCTTACTGGGACCGTCCAGCCCTGGGGGCCGAAGCGGCCGATTCGGCGGCGCTTCTCGGAGAGGATGCACGTCTGGGTTCCGAACGCCGGCTTGCAGCTCTGGGCCGGCTCTCTGGGGATCTTCCCCGCAGGGCGCGTGTTCTCGTCAATGAAGTTGCTATGGTTACAGTCGGTCTATCATTGGCATTTCTATACTAGGTTATACCTCATACCGGCAAAAGGTGTCAACCGTCCGTCTGCGGCTGCCGCTATTGCTTGCGGTGCACGCCCGCGGCGCCGAGCGCCGAGCCGATGATGCGGATCGGCACGTCCGCCGTCTTGCGCGTGCCGTTGCGGTACACCACCTCGAAGCGGATCGTATAGTCGCCCTTGGACAGTCCATCCGTCAGATGCGCCCACCGCTCGTCATGCAGCTCGCCCGCATAATGGCGGTCGGCCGTCACCGGCTTCAGGATGGAGCGTGCGTCCAGCCCGCCTCCGGCCGTCAAGCTCGCCGTCACCTGCAGCACCGGAGCCGGGACCGGATAGCCTTGCACGATCAGCTTCTCCCCGGCATAAAACTCCTTCGGATGCTGCGCCGTCTCGTGGCCGAGCCGGTCATGGATTTCCTTCCAGTCCGCCGTATGGCCGACATCGGCGCTCAGTCCAAGCGGCACGACCGAGATCGGCTTCGCAGCCGTCGCTTCCGCCTTGCCGTCGCTGACCGTCAGCGTCACCTGATAGGTGCCGGGCAAGGACCGTTCAAGGAGCGGCGGAGCCGCATGCACGCTCGTTCGGCCCGACGGGTCGAGCACGGTCCATTTCGCCGTAAGCGCGTCTCCGTCCGGATCAGACGAGCGGTCCAGCAGCTGGATCGGGTCGCCTTCATAGACCGGCTTCGGCGTCCAGTCGAAGTCCGCTACGGGCGGGCGGTTCGTTTCAATGTAGAAGAACTTCGGAGCGCTTTCCCCCCAATCGAAGCCGTCCAAAACTCTGACCACGATGTAAAGGTTCGTGTATTCCGGAAGATCGGCTGTAGGGATGTAGGTTCCGTCGCTCCCGTTCTTGATGCCCGAATCGTGGACGATGATGCCCCCATAGCGGTAAATCCTCACCTGGTACTTGGTTTGCGGATCGCTGTCGGCATCGCCATAGCTCCATTTGAACGTCGGACGGAACTCAGTCAGCTTTTCCGGCTTCGTCTGATCGGCAGACGAAGGAACGAAGATGTTCGCGGTCGGAATCCGATTGACGACTTGGACCGTTTTTGAAACCGTATCGGTCTGGCCCAGCTTGTCCTCCACCACCTGACGGATTCGGAAAGTCCCCATCGTGCTGAACGTCTTGGTCCACGTCGTCCGGGCCTGGCTGGCCATCGTTTCGGTTCCGCCATCCAGATTCCGGATGAAGTAGTCGTGAGGAAGGTTTTGGCGCGCTCCATCCTCTTTGTCCCATGCGGTCGAATCGATGCTGATCTCCACGCCTCGATACGTCGTCGCGCGGCTCAGGTTGAAGCCGGCATGAGGAGGCTCGTCCGGCTGCGGCAGCGTGCCGACGTAGACGGTCTTCTCCGTGTAATCGCTCCAGGCTTCGTATTCATCCTTCACCGCCAGGCCAACAGTATATTCTCCGATTTCATCCGGGGTAACCAACTTGGTTCGAACGAATTTGCCCGATGGAGAGATATAATAGAACTTTTTCTCGAGCACGCCTTTGGTCCGGTAGTAGTCGATGCCCGTCGCTTCGGTCGAGTAATGGCTGCTCGACAGGTAGCGATCGGGGTCCCGGCTGCGGTCCGTCCACAAGACGGTCCCGTTCGAAGCGAGCGAGACGTCGAAGTCCGAAATTGGCGGCCGGTGGATGATGACATCGCGTACCGACTCGTTGCTCTCCTTGCGGTATTCGTCGAAGTCCATCTTCGGATAGAGATAGTCAGGATGCGGATCATCCTTGGACTTGTAGCTGATTCGGTACAAGCCTACCTTGTCGATGACGGCGGCCGGAGAGGTGAACCACTTCCCGCTCAAGGCAGACGCGCCTGATTTGCCGTCCTGGGCATCGAGGAATTTCTGCGCCAGCTGGACGTACTTCCAGGAAGTCAGATCTTTGATTAGCGGATCGTTTTCCGTGTCCGTGTTCCGGATCGTATAAATGAGCGGTCTTCCGACGAGGCCGACGCCGTTCAGCACGGTTGACGTACTGATTGGGGTCAGGTCCGTATAGCTCACCTGGAAAAATTCCGTTTTGGGAATCTCGGCGAACGGCCCGAACTTCCCTTCGGTGTACGTAGTCTCGTTGATGTCGATGACAGGCGTGCCGTCCACGTAGACCTTGATCTTTCCGTCGAGAACTTGAATCTTAAACGTGTACTTTTGGGCCAGATTGATTGGATAGGATGCGCTTTGAAGCACCTTCCTCGTTCCTCCGGCGACCCGGACCAGGCTGACCGAGTCATGATTGACCTCAACGCGGTACATGTTCCGGTTATCCTGCGCGTGGAACGAATAGCCCGAATAGAGATACGACGGAGCTGACATGTTAAGCTTCATCTTGAAACTGTACGAGACATTCTTCATCTTTGCTTGACCGAGCAATTGGTTGTGGGAAGAGATATAGGCTCCTTCCGGCCGACTTTCGCGAGGCGCATAGACTTCTGTTCGCCGGTCGTTGGTTGCCACCGTAAAAGCACCGTTGTTGATCGGCACGGCGAAATTGCCTACGGCCGCCAGCTGCGTGAGCGAGAAGTCGGACGTGCTGATCTTGTATAGCGTCTCCCGGTCTTGGAAGACGAAGTTGTTCTGATTATCAATCCGTATGTTTCTATAAATGGACTGCAGCTGAGGATAATCTCGGATGATCGTTATCGTTCCGTTATCTTGAATTCGGATCAGCTTTGCCCCTCGCTCGTAGTTGTCCAGCAAAGCGTAGTTCGTATCGGTCACGTGCATGACTCGGGTCCCATAGTCAAAGCTGGAGATTGGATCCGCGTAGGAGTAGGGATGGTTCCGATCATAAACACCCGTGTTGGTTACGACCCATTTTCCATCAAACGTGACAAAGATACGGTCGTCTGGTGTACGAATAAGGTTCTGGTACCGGTCCGTGTCATCCTCCAGATTCCGGCTAAAATAGACTTTCGATGAACTGGAGAAGGTACGGTACGACGAGGTGACATAGTTCATGTCTTTATCGACGCTGCCGGCGACAATGGACTCGGCTCCGAGAATATAGTTATGCTCATATTCAGTGTTGTTGTACCATTGCTTTTCGCTCTTCACTCCGTCCCATGTGAACGATGTTTTTAGTGGAGTTCCGTTGCTGCTGTTCTGGTACTCCGCATAGTAGTAGAGATGGTCGGAAAAAGCTGTCGGCAAGCTGCCTGCATTCAGGTTCGGCGTCGTTCCCAGTACCGTAGGGTAATCGACTTTGATCCATTTGCCGTTGGCATACACTTCTCCCCGTATGGCAAACGGGGTTCCGGCAGGATTAAGGAAGGAATCGGCGTAGTAGCTTCTGATTTTGCTGGCATCGCCATACAGCCGGGTGTGCACAATCCCCGTGTACAGATCAACTGCAACGATGCCTTCTAGTCCCGTTCGGCTGCCGATTTTCACTCCATCCCGATAAAAATCGTACGTGTAGACGTACGTATTTTTATCGTAGTTGGAGATGGCCGTGACGCCGCCAGATAAAAGGGCTGACTGCATGAAACCGGTAAAGGAACGATCATCGACCGGATTGCTGCGTACGGTCCGAGGATATCCGTCGCTTCCAACCATGAAGAGCTCCGCCCGGTTGAACGTCGCCCACGGGGCAGCCAAGGCTCCATTTGCTGGATTGTAGACCCAGGAAGAAATTTTTGTCTCGGCTCCAAAGTTGCTGTTTCCCCACTTGGTGCGATCTTCTGCCATTGTTTTCGTGCTGATCGGTACCGACACAAGCGGTTCAGGCTCCAGGCTTTCGGAAGTGACGTCGAATGATACCTGCGGGGCGTCGTTGATGACCTCAAAGTCAAAGTAGCCTATAGCCTCCTTGCCGTAGTCTTCTTTTACATACACTTTGAATCGATACCGGCCGACTTTGGCTCCTTTGAAGTCAAACGTCTTGTCTGCTCGCATGGTGATGATGACTTCGGGTTCGGAGTAGTTGCCGTCATTATTCGCATCGTAGCGATAAGAGACTTGGTTCACCACGATGGGGTCTCCGTCCGGAGAGTAGCTGGTGTTTTTGAACGCGACGCTTGCATTCCGCAGTGCTGGACTCGGAAACTCCAGCTTCGGAACGGGCGGCATGTCTTCGAGGACAGTAAGCATCTTTTCGGCCGGCTGAAGCGACTTCAAGCCTAAACTGTCATAGACATCCAGCTTGATCTTGTACTCGCCCGGCGTGTCGTAGATTTCTCTGATGCCAGACCACTCGTCGCGAGCGTGGTCAATGGTCCGCCCTTTGATTGGACTGTAGCTGCTGTTAGCGTCAAATTTAGGGGAGTAGGGCCGGTCTTCCCGGATTTGAGATGGACCATTGATGATCGGAATCGGGTTGGGCGGCACGACATTGATGCTGGTGCATCCGCTGCCGGTGGCTCCCCACTGGTCCCGGACGGTGGCGCAGATGGAATAAAATCCATTCTGATCCATCGTGACGTTTGGATACTCCCACATCATCGTCTCGCCGCCGAATCGATTCGGAAGATTGCGAATCCATTCGCTGGAACTCCCGGAGAAGTCATAGCCTTCAAATGTTACGCTGTCCCCTGGATCGGGATCCGAAATGCTGAGCACGTTCAAGGTCAGACGCTCATTCTGCGGCGTTGAAGAGACCGGTTTCGTCGGATCACCGGACGGATCGATCCATCCGATTTTGATGACCGGCGGGCTGTTCTTGGACGGGCCGGTAATGGTCAACATCTTGGGGCCGACCTCGGCTTCCCCGCAGCTTGTCTTAAGGATCATGTACACCTGGAAGGTGCCGACGCCTAGAAGAGAAGGCCATCTCTCGAACGAATACGACGTCTCCGTGGAATAGTTGTAATACGCCGGGCTTGTATAGGTGTACGGCCCCTGCTTGATTTGCCAGGTATGAGAAACATAGGTGCACTGGTTCAGGACAAAATCTTTGGGTTTTAAAGAGAAGGTGTCCCGATAGGCAATGACAGGCTTTATGACGTCAAAATCACCAGAGAAATTCTTGATTGGCGTCGGTGTTGGCTGCTGTTCGTTCGGCCGAAAGGTCCCGTCTGCTGTGTTGTTGGTTTCGCTGGCCTCGTCGATCGTGTTGGCGGAGTCTACCGTCAGCCGGAACGTCTTGGCAGCGTTGGAGGTGAAGGTGCTGGTGAACGTCAGCGACCGGCTCGCCCCCGCCTTCATGGAGGGAACGGATTCGGATTTCATGACCGTTCCGGTTCCAACATCCTTCACGTTCACGGTAAACGACTTGTTGATGTCGAGGTTCTCGTTATGATAGTCGGCCGTGAACGTCGCGGCCTTTCCAAGCTCGATCATCCCGGATGCTCGGATGCTGTCCGCGACGAGATCGGGTTTGGAGGCGTCGATCGGCTCGTAGGTGACGGTCAGCGTATATTCGACGCTGTATGTCTTGGCCTCCCATGTCGTCGTCGAGTTGAGCGGGTAGCGGCGGCCTTGGACGTTGCCGGAGCTGCCGTCGAGCAGCTGCCAATCCATTCCTTGTGTGTTATTGCCATTGCCAAGCATCAGGCTCACCTTGACATACCCGTAGCCGGGCTTTCCTTTGCCGGTATCGGTTATCGTCTGGCCGCTGAGCGGTACCGCTCCGGTAATTGTGACGGAGCTTGGCTCGATGAAGGCGTAGGAGATCGTTTCATCTTTGTCCACTCGTTTGAATGTTTCCGGTGCACCTAACGCATCGGACCAGGCGGCAGCGGAACCATCCGAGTAGCGCAACCTGGCGTCGATTGTCGCGCCGGAGCTGTCCCGAACCGGAATTTCGCCCGGATATTGAGAGATGCCGTTTGCAATGGTGGAGGCATCCGCCGTAAAGGTATATGCTCCCGTCCCTTCGCCTGCCATCGTCCATTGCTTTCCGCTGGAGTTCCGCCAGATGTCATAGTACATTCTGGACTCTCTCGTACCATAGAGCAGAATTTCCTTCCCGTTAACAGGCGGAAGCTCGATCTTCCCAGTGCTCTCGTTATAGGAGCCCAGCTGCCCTTTAAGGTTTCCGTTGATGGTGAATGACCAGGACTTGACCTTTTTCCCGGACACTTTAACGACTTGAGTCTGTAAGCCTTCGACGATCGGCGTCTTGTGGTATCCACCGCCATTTCCGGTGAACGTTGCCGTATTAGGATTTGCTGCAGCTGCGGATGGAAGAAGCCACACGCCGGGATCGATCAAGGAGACCAGAAACGAAAGCAGTAATAGAACGCTTAGCTTGCTTTTCATGCATCATTTCCTCCAAAGATGCTTCCATTCTTGCTTCCTAAGTAAAGCAAATAGTGATCGTTTCCGAAGGTCTCGAAATAGAAGTATTCACCATTAAATTTTTTGGCTCGCTCGACGATCTCTTTCTTAATCGCATAGAACACCCAAACTTCCTTGGAGTTGATCGTACTCATGGAGAAATCCAGTTCTGTTGCGAACGGGCCTTCATTGCGAGAATCGCTTACGGGAAGTGCCGCTACAAAATAAGGCGCTCCAATCATGTCCCTAAATTGGTAGTTCAATTTCTTGACCGTTTGCGTGTTGCTGAGCTTGATCCGCATCGCCATCATATATTCATTTTTCCATAGGTCTTTGGTTGTTTTTACAATGCCGCGTGGATTTCTCCAGTCGTACTGCTCCAACGTCCCGTTCGGCAGCCAGCTCCGATACGGACTGTTCTTGTCATCCATATCGAGGATGAGAATCTGCTTGAACTCCCCGTTGACGTAGTTCCGGATCTTCGCCTTGAACGGCAGCTGGCGGAAGTTGCCGCCCCACATCGTTTCCACGTTCGTGCCGGTATAAGCCACTTCCGCATAAGACGCGGCTCGCTTGTCCACTGGCAGCGATCCGCCATCCAGCAGCGTCAGCATGCGGTCGATGACGACCGTCGCCTGTGCGCGCGTCGAGCTTTCCTTCAGGCCCAGCTCGCCTCCGGATAAGCCGGACAGAATGCCGCGCTTCGTCGCTTCATAGACGAGCTGAGGATCGGTCGTTTTGGCCTGCCGCAGCTTCTCGTCCACGGCCCGCACGACGAGCCGCGCCATTTCCTGACGGCTGATCGGCTGGGACCAGCTGCCGTTGAAGTCGCTCGTTTTATGGACGCCGGCGCTGACCGCCGCTTGAATGTACGGAACATGCCAAGCTTGGCCCGCCGCCGCTTCGCCTACCGGAAGCCCCAGCGCGGAATCGGTCATCTTGATGAACTCGGCGCGAGTAATCGACCGGTCGGGGCAGAACAGGCTGTCTCCGCAGCCATTGACAAGCCCCTTGCCTGCCAATTTGGCCACCGAGGCGTAGTACCAAGCCGAAGAATTCACATCCGAGAATGCAGTTGCAGAAGCGGCTTCAGTCTTCGACATCAGCGCCCCTCCGCTAACTGTACCCATCAATAATCCAGCTACCGCTAAAGACATCCATGTTTTTTTCATCTGCATTCCAATCATCCTCCATCTATGAAGTTCGTTCCTTTAAGATAAATTCAGCATTCGAAATTCTCGCTTTTCCACTCCATGACTCCTCTATTTATCGGCATTCCCCACCTTCCCCGACACGGATTACCTCCATAAAAACCCAGAAAAAAGGCAAAAAGCACCCGTTCGCGTGTTGCTCGTGCGAACGGGTGCTTCCCGTAGCGGATGGCTATGCGGTTGAACTCAGCGGCTCGAATGCTCGATCGACAGCGTGCTCGATGCGCTCTCAAGCTTGTCCCAGCCGTCTTGGGACAGCAGCTCCAGCTGCGCCTCGACGAGCGTGCGGAACCGCGTGCGGTAGATGGAGGCCTGCTTCTTAAGCTCCTCGACCTCTAGGCTCACCTTGCGGGACTTCATCAGCGAATCGTTGACGATGCGGTCCGCATTCTTCTCCGCTTCCTTGATGATGAGCTGGGCTTCCTTCTTGGCGTTGCCCTTGACTTCGTCGGCCGCTTCCTGCGCCACGATGATCGTCTTGCTGAGCGTTTCCTCAATATTGGCGAAATGATTCAGCTTCTCCTGCAGGTTGAGGATTTGGTTTTGCAGGTCCTTGTTTTCCCGGATCAGCGCCTCGTAATCCTTGATGACCTGATCGAGGAACTCGTTGACCTCATCCTCGTCATACCCGCGAAGTCTCCGGCCGAACTCCTTGTTATGTATGTCCAATGGCGTCAGCGGCATTGGGGCACCTCCTGCTTGGTTGGATTCCTGATGTCTTGGCCGTCCATGGTGTGGCTTATTGATTTCGACAGGTAAAGGCATTTTCCTGCAAAATCCACACGCCGCGAAAAAAAAGACGTCCTTTTTACTATCGGCAAAAACAGACCCCTTCAACAGAGCCTTTGCCCTGTAAAAAAAAGGATGACCCCGGCCTGCCCTGCATTCGCGGCGGCGGATCATCCAGCGCGCCATCCGGCGACGCTTCCTGCTTTGCTAGACGTATTTGCCCGCGCGCACGCGGATGCGGCCTTTTTTGGTGACGCCGTCGACCTCAAGCAGCTTGAATCGCCCCAGCCCCTTGATGGAGACGACGTCCCCTTCGCGCAGCGGCTTGGACGGGTCCTCCTCGGTGCGCCAGTTGACGCGGCAGCGGCCGGCGCGGATCGGATCGACGATCTTCGTCCGGCTGATCCGGAAGACGTCGCTGGCGACGCCGTCCAGCCGCAGCGAGGCGACGGTGAACGTCATCTCGTCCATCTCCACGGCGACGGGGCGCAGCGCCTCCAACGGCTTGGCGGAGGTCAGCACGTTCACCCGGTGGACTTGACGCAGATGGACGTTAAGAAAATCGGCGATGTCCGACGCCACGAGCAGCTGCGCGCCCTCGTCGCCGACGTGGATGTCGCCGATGCGGTCGCGCTTGATGCCGAGGCCGAGCACCGCGCCCAGATAATCGCCGTGATCGAGCTCCAGCCGCCCGCCGGACGGCGCTTCGATGTCGAGCACGACGATGGCGATGTCCTCCGCATCGAGGTATCGGTACTCGGGCGCGATGAGCGCTCTCCGGCGCTCCGCGCCCTCGTAGCCTCCGTCGAGCCGAACCGTCACCGCCGGCTCGCGATTGGCCAGAGACAGCAGGATGCTCTGCTGGCGCGGATCTAAAAAATCGGTCCGCTTGAGCTCATGGAGCTCCGCGGACCGCTCGATCCATTCCAGCACGCGATCCACGAAGGGCCGCTCTTCCGGAAGGAAATGATCGTAAAACCCCGACATCATCCTAGCGTCCGATCAGGAAATCCAGAACTCCGATCAGCCCGTACGCGACGAAGCGAAGCGCGAACAGGGCGACGATCGGGCTGATGTCGAGCATGCCGCCGATCGGCGGGATGAAGCGGCGGAAAATGCTCAGGTAGGGCTCGACCAGCTTGCCCAGAAACTCGCCGATAAAGCTCTCGCGCGCGTTGGGCAGCCAGGAGAGCAGAATATAGCCGATGATCATGAAGCTGTAGATCGTCTCAAGCGTATTGATGAGACGGACGTAGTCGAATCCCAACGGTTAGGTCACCTCATCTTTTTCTGAAGTCTTCTTCTGCCAGCATTTCCGTTATGGTGCCCTGAACATCGACTGAATCCGGCGTGCACAAGAAAATATTTGGACCGAGCTTGGAAATATGCCCGTTCAGCGCATAGACCGTGCCGCTCAGGAAATCGACGATGCGGACGGCGAGGTCCGTGCGGACGCGCTGCAGGTTCACGATGACCGAGCGCCGGTTGCGCAGATGGTCCGCGATTTCCTGAGCCTCGTCGTAGGAACGCGGCTCGTTCAGCACGACCCGCATGTTCTTCTGGGAATGGATGCTGACGATGTTGCTGCCTTTGGATTGCTTACGCGTTTCGGCCGGTGAGGTTTCAACTTCCTGCTCGTCATGCGCCTGTACGGTCTCGCGCTCGATGATCTCCTCCTCGTCCTGCAGGCCGAGGAAATTCATGAACCGGTTCATCACCTTCACACACGCTCCTCCTCATGGCCCACCAGGACGGTTCCAAGCCTCACCCGGGTGGCGCCTTCCTCAATCGCGATCTCGAAATCGTTGGACATGCCCATCGACAGCTCTCTCAGCGGCTCCGCGAACCAGCCCTTGGCGTTGGCCTCGTCGCGCAGCTCGCGCAGCCGGCGGAATACCGGCCGAGTCGCCTCCGGGTCCTCCTCATGCGGAGCCATCGTCATCAGCCCGACCGGGAGGACGGACGGATAATCCCGCAGCCCCCTCGCCAGCTCCTCCAGATCCGCCGGCTCCAGGCCGTGCTTGGACAGCTCGCCGGAGACGTTCACCTGGATGAAGCAGGGCACCTGGATGCCGAGCGCGGCCGCCTTGCGGTGTATCGCCTCCGCCAGCGGGAGCCTGTCCAGCGAATGGATGTATGTAAACTTGCCTACGACGTCCTTGGCCTTGTTGGTCTGCAGCGAGCCGATGAAATGCCACTCGACAGATTCTCCCGTCCGGTCCGCTCCGTACTCCTCCGCCAGCGCCTCCCACTTGGCGCGGGCGTCCTGCCAGCGGTTCTCGCCGAGCTGGCGGCAGCCCGCCGCCAGCGCCTCGCGCGTCCGTTCCAGCGAGACATACTTGGTGACCGCGATGACGCTCACCTCGCGGGGATCGCGCCCCGCACGGCGGCACGCCTCCGCGATCCTCCGGTCTACTTGCGCCTTGCGCTCCAAGAGCGGCATCGGCGTCACCTGCCCTTCATGCCGATCCAGCTCGCCATCCTTCCCGTACGCCCTCCCTCCATGCGGTGGGAGAAGAACAGGTCGCGGCGGCAGCCGGTGCACCACTCCGAACATTCGATACGGGTCGGCAAAATTCCTGCTTTTATCATAATCTGTCGGTTCAGCTCTTTCAAGTTCAGGCGGCCGTGCCCTGGCGACGACGGCTCGATCGTCTCGGCCAGCCGGACGATGCCCGCCTCCGCCAGCTCTGCGAGCAGCGGCCGGACGCGCTCGAGCACCGGCTCATCCACCTCGTAGCAGCACGGACCGATGGACGGACCGATCGCCGCGCGGATGTCCGCCGGCACGCTGCCGTAACGCTCCGCCATCGCCTCGACCGTGCGGCGGGCGATCTCGAGCACGGTGCCTTTCCAGCCGGCATGGGCCAGCGCGACCGCCTCTCGGACGGGGTCCCAGAAATAAAGCGGCACGCAGTCGGCATACAAGGAGACGAGCAGCACGCCGGGCTCATCCGTCATGAGCGCGTCGGTGTCCGGCACGGCCGTCGCACGGCTCGACAAGCCCCGCCCCGCGTCCGCCGCACCGACCGCCTGCACCGCGCAGCCGTGCACCTGCTCGCCGCAGACGAACGCCTCCGCCGGCCAGCCGAGAGCCTCCGTCAGCCGGCGGCGGTTGTCGACGACGTCCGCATCGCGGTCGCCGACATGCAGGCCGAGGTTGAGCGACGCCCACGGCTCCCCGCTCTTCCCGCCGCCTCGTCCCGTGAAGCCGGCCGTAAGTCCGTCCTTTTCCTTTACCCATGATTCCAACAAAAAAAGCGAAGCTTCCTTCGCCTCATCCCGTCTATGTCGCTGAACGAACGGCTCCATCCGATCCTCACCTCGTCGTCTAGTGTAGCACGAGCCGCTCCGTCCCCGCTACGGCTCCCGCCGCTGCAGCGGCTTCACCTGAATGTCGTCGTCCTCCAGATACGTCTTCGCGCCGGCATTCTCCATGCGCACGAGCACGACGTCGGCTCCGATCTTGACGATGTTGCGCCATGGGATGACGAGCTCGCTGCCGTTGCCGAACATGCCGAAAAACTTCGTGTAATGCGGCACGACGATCGATTCGATCCGCCCCTGCCGAAGGTCGATCTCCATGTCGGTGATCTGGCCCAGACGCTTGCCGTCGATGATATTGATGACATCCTTCGTCTGAAAGTCGGAGATTTTCATGATCATGAGGCGCACTTCCCGTCCTAGGATGGTTTCGGTCCCTTCCATGTATATGTTCCGGACGAGGCGAACAGCCCTCCGGACGCGGAAAAAAAGGCGCCGATCGGCGCCCTTTGAGTTCTGAATCCGCTATTCAGGTCTTCACATGCTTCTGCAGCTGCTGGATGGCCGACTTCTCGAGGCGCGACACCTGAGCCTGGCTGATGCCGATCTCGTCCGCGACCTCCATCTGCGTCTTGCCCTCGAAAAACCTCATGGAGAGGATCATCTTCTCGCGCTGGGCGAGCTTGTGCATCGCCTCGCGCAGCGCGATCTCCTCGATCCAGCCGACATCCTTGTTGCGGTCGTCGCTGATCTGGTCCATGACGTAGATCGGATCGCCGCCGTCGTGGTAGATCGGCTCGAACAGCGAGACCGGATCCTGGATCGCGTCCAGCGCGAACACGACATCCTCCTTGGGCACGCCGAGCGCCTCGGAAATCTCGAAAATCGTCGGCTCGCGGGAATTCTGGTTCGTCAGCGCGTCGCGCACCTGCAGCGCCTTGTAGGCGATGTCGCGCAGGGAGCGGGAGACGCGGATCGGATTGTTGTCCCGCAAATAGCGCCGGATCTCGCCGATGATCATCGGCACGGCGTAGGTCGAGAACTTGACGTTCTGACCGAGATCAAAGTTATCGATGGCCTTCATCAGCCCGATGCAGCCGACCTGGAACAGATCGTCCACGAACTCTCCGCGATTGTTGAACCGCTGGATGACGCTGAGCACCAGCCGCAGGTTTCCATTCACCAGCTTCTCTCTGGCCGACCACTCGTTTTTCGTCTGAAGAGCGGTGAACAGCTCTCTCATTTCAACATTGGTAAGGACGGGGAGTTTGGCGGTATCCACTCCACAGATCTCGACTTTATTTCGGGTCAACGTGACTACCTCCCAAGGAGAAACATTAATAAGCATTATCTCCTCGGGCTTCATTTTTATTCCTGCCGGAAGCTCCGTCCGCATCCCCCGAGAGCATCCGGTAAGCGCCTTCAGGCAGGCGCCGGAAGGGTTTCCCCATCGCCAGCGCGAGATAAAAAAAAACGGGGCAGGATTGCCCCGGCTTGGGCCGGCATAGACGGTTCATTTCCCATAGAAATTCAAGGAGAAATACTTGTAGTCGACCGGCTCCGCGCGCGGATCGGCCTGCTCCACGCTGCCCCGGTACAGGACGCGGCGCGAAGCTTCGTCGTAGACGACGACGGTCGGTTTTTTGCCGGCCAAGAAGTTGTCGTAGATCCGGCCGTCCTGCAGCCTGACGCTCCGTTGCGGAATGTCGGACTCTTCGAGCGGAAGCGGCTCCGCAGCCGCCTCTCCCGAGCGCGGGTCGAGGAAGTGGATGACCGGCTTTTCAATGTGCTCCTTGAAAGCATAGAGAATTCCGCCGTGCAGGCGCGGCTCCAGCCCTTGCTTGAGCCGATCCATGCCCGCCTTGGGCAGATCCCATGTCTCGCCGCTGGCATAATCGTAGCCGACGAGGCGCCACTCCTGCAGCAATGGCGACGGCTGTTCCTGGTTCGTCCCGTCGTCATGCTTGAGCCGCTTCACGTTCAGCATGACGATGCCGGAGGCGTCCATTTGCCGCACCTCCTCGATGAGATCGACGGTCGTCTCGCGCGACAGCTCGGTTTCGGGCCCGCTGCGGAAAACCTCGACCGTGCCGACACGCTCTCCGGAGGCGCTGTCCACAATGTGGTCCTCGTAAATCCAGAGATTCCGCTCCCCCTCCAACGGCAAGTAGTCGCCGCGGACCAAAAGGTGGATCCGTCCGTTCTCCAGCTGCACGTCCACGATGCTGCGGTTGGAAGAATGCGAATCGAGCCGCTTCGTTCCTGCCGGAAGCTCGATCGGAAGCTCGAGCTCGCGGACGCCGCCGCTCGCCCGGTCGAGCAGGCGGACGTCGATCGTCGAGCGCGCGTCGTCCAGATCGGCGCCGATGACCGTAGCATCATCCCGATAGTACGAATCATCCATCCGATGGCCCCTCATGAACGAGCGATGGGCGAGGATGAGCTCGTTCCGCTCCGAGTAGTAGTGGTCCGGCTCCATCAAGTCATGGAACGGCGCGGAAAGGAACCGGCTGCCGGTCCGCTCTCTGCCGCCGTCAGCCGTCAATCGGGAGCCGAGGCCGTCCAGGACGAAGCCGTTCATGACCGCTGCGTCCCCCTCCTCCGTCGTCAGCCGGTAAGGAGGCTTGCGATCCGCTGACGCCGCGGCAACGTAACCGATCAGGACGAGCGCGCTGAGCGCCGCCAGTCCGATGCTGTATCCGTATTTTTTCATAAGTCCTCCTTAGACCGAGACCTTGCCGCGCAGCAGACGCCAGCCGAGCCAGAGGGCCGCTGCCGCGCTGACGAGCAGCACGCCGATGAAGAGCGCCAGCAGCTCGGTAGGGTAAAGAAAGCTGCCCCTGTCCTCCGCCCCTGCCCATAGCCAGACGAGCAGCACGAACGCCGCCGCGCTGAGCGCCAAGCCTCCGAGCAGTCCTTTGAGCCGGTAGCTGCGCTCGAGCAGCGCCGTCGTGAACAGCAGCAGCACGATGACGAGGCCGAGGCCGTACACGAGCAGGAATTCCGTCAGCCGCACCGGAATGAAGATGACGAGATCCGTGCTTCGGATCGTATCGATGAACGTTCGTTCGATGCGCAGCTGGTGCGGAATCTGGACGTGGTACAGCAGCATCTGTCCGGCGACGATGACGATCTGCCAGGCGAACAGGCTGAAGACGAACGTCAGGATCGCGACCAGCTTGGACAGATAGAGCAGGAAACGGGGATGAGGCAGCATGAGCAGCCGGTAGGCGAAGCTCGCCCGGCCGAACCAGTCCCGGTACCAGATGATCAGCGTGTAGGCGGCGACGACGACGATGCAGCAGGCGATCGCGACGCCCGTAACGCCGTCCAGCTCTCCAAGCAGCTCCAGCAGGGAAAGGCCGCTGTTTTGGAGCTTGAATTCGGCGAGCGTCATGCCGCTCCGCTCGATCTGGCTTTCGATCTGGCTGAGCCGGGTTCGGGTCACCATCGACAGCCCGCCAAGCTGGATCAGCGCGACGAGCGCCATCAAGCCGAGCAGAATGCCGCGGAACCGGCGGATTTCCAGATCCGCCAGCTTGAGCAGCGCAATCAGATTCGTCTTCATCCCCGGTACACCTCCCTCATGACGTCGATGACCGACTTGCCGTGCTCCTCGCGCATCTGCTCGCAGTCGAAGTCGCGGACGACGCGGCCTTGATCCAGCAGCACCGCATGGTCGATCAGATGCTCGATGTCGCCGATCTCATGCGTCGTGATGAGCACGCCCCGGTCCTCGACGAGCTGGCTCGTGAACACCTCGGCGATCAGCTCGCGGCTGAACAGGTCGATGCCGGAGAAGGGCTCGTCCATGAGCACGTAGTCGACGTCCTGCGCCATGCCGAGCACGAGGTTGAACTTCATCGCCGTGCCCTTGGACAGGCGGCCGATCTTCTCTCCCCGCTCCAGGCGGAAAAAGCTCATCAGATCCTCGGCTCGCGCCGGATTCCAACGCGGATAGAAGTCGGCCATGAACTGCAGGCCGTCGCGCAGCCTCATCGAGCCCGGCATCGTCAGCCGGTCGGGGATGAAGGCGATCGTATTGTATGCGGCGGGCGAGATCGCCTGGCCGCCGATGCGGATGCTCCCGCCGTCGATCGGCGTCAGCCCCATGATCGCCTTCAGCACCGTCGACTTGCCGGCGCCGTTCAGTCCGATCAGGCTGGTGATCTGCCCCTTCTGCGCCTGGAACGAGACGCCGCCGAGCACTTGCTTGCGCCGGTATTTCTTGCGGATGTCGCTGACCTCGATCATGGCAGCGGCCCTCCCTCGCTCGGCTCAGCCGCTGCTTCGCCCCGCCCGTATTTCTCGCGCACGAGCTCGACCAGCTCCTCGACCGGAGCGTCCAGACGGCGCACCGATTCGACGAATGCCTGAACCGCCTCGCCGAGCAGCTCGGAGCGGATGCTTCTCAGCGTGGCCGCGTCGCTCGTGATCCGGCTGGGAGAATTGCCTTCCGTGACGATCAATTGCTGTTCCTCCATTTCCTTGTACGCCTTCTGGGCCGTGTTGGGGTTGATCTTCATCCGCGCCGCGAGCTCCCTGCGGGAAGGCACATGCTGTCCCGCCTCCAGCCAGCCGGTCGCGATCAGCTCCTTGAAGTGCCGGACGACCTGCAGGTAGACCGGATCGCGGCTGTTCATGGCCAGCTCCGGCCATTCGTCGATGCCCATCTCACACCTCGCTTCTAAGTGTGTGTACTACTTGGTTCATACACGATCTATGTGTATTATGCGCATCATACACCTGACTGTCAATGGCTTGCAAAAAAATAGCCGCCCTCCACGATGGGAAGGCGGCGTTTCGAACTTGCCGAGATTCGTCTTACGCCTGGCTCATCTGGGCGACATGCAGGCGGCTGTAGATGCCTCCGGCCGCGACCAGCTCCTGATGCCGGCCTTCCTCGGCGATGCCGCTGCTGTTGACGACGAGGATGCGGTCGGCGCTCCGCACCGTGCTGAGGCGATGCGCGATGACCAGCGTCGTGCGGCCGACGGACAGCTCCGCCAGCGCCGCCTGGATCGCCGCCTCCGTCTCGGTGTCGAGCGCGGAGGTCGCCTCGTCGAGGATGAGGATCGGCGGGTTTTTGAGGAACATGCGGGCGATGCTCATCCGCTGCTTCTGCCCGCCGGACAGCTTGACGCCGCGCTCGCCAATGACCGTGTCCATGCCGTCCGGCAGCGAGCGAATCAGCTCGTCGAGCGACGCCCGGCGCGCGGCGTCCCATACCTGCTCGTCGGTCGCGCCCAGGTCGCCGTAGGCGATGTTCTCGCGGATCGTGCCCGAGAACAGGAACACGTCCTGCTGCACGATGCCGATGTTGCGGCGCAGCGACTCCACCGTCACGTCGCGGATGTCATGGCCGTCAACGGTGATCGAGCCGCCGTCGACCTCGTAGAAGCGCGGCAGCAGGCTGCAGATCGTCGTCTTGCCGGCTCCGGAGGGACCGACGAAGGCGACCGTCTCGCCCGGCCGGATCGTCAGGTCGATGCCCTTCAGGATCGGGCGGCCCGGCTCGTAGCTGAAGCTTACGTTCTTGAACTCGATCGCGCCCTTCGCCCGCTCGAGGACGGCGGCGTCCGGCTTGTCCTTGATGTCCGGATCGGTGTCCATGATCTCGCAGTAGCGGCCGAAGCCGGCGATGCCCTTGGGATAGCTCTCGATGATGGCGTTGATCTTCTCGATCGGACGGAAGAACACGTTGGAGAGCAGCAGGAACGCCAGGAACTCGCCCATCTCGATGCGGCCATCGATATAGAACCAGGCTCCGAACAGCAGGATCAGCACCGTGATGAGCCGCATCATCACGTAGTTGAGCGTCATGCTGGCGGACAGCGTCTTGTAGGCGATCAGCTTGGTCTGGCGGTAGTTCGCGTTCTCGACCGCGAACAGCTTGTTCTCATGCTCCTCGTTGGCGAACGACTGCACGACGCGGATGCCGCCGACGTTGTCCTCGATACGGGCGTTGAAGTTGCCGACGTTGCCGAACATCCGGCCGTACGTCTGCCCCATTCGCTTGCCGAAGTAGATGATCATCCAGGCGAGCACCGGCACGATGATGAAGCTGATGATCGCCAGCTCCAGGTTGAGGTACGCCATCAGGCCGAACGCCCCGACGAGCGTCATGACGGCGATGAACGCATCCTCCGGACCGTGATGCGCGAGCTCGCCGATGTCGTTGAGGTCGTTGGTCATGCGGCCGATCAGATGCCCGGTCTTGTTGTTGTCGAAAAAGCGGAAGCTGAGCTTCTGCACATGGCCGAACAGGTTGCGCCGCATGTCGGTCTCGATGTTGATGCCGAGCATATGGCCCCAGTAGGTGACGATGTAGTTCAGCAGCGCCGTGACGCCATAGACGGCCAGCAGGCCGACCGACGCCCAGACGATGAGGCTCCAGTTGCCGGTAGGCAGCAGGTCGTCCGTGAAGCGGCCGACGGCGATCGGGAACGCGAGCTCCAGCAGGCCGGCGATGACGGCGCAGGTGAAGTCGAGGATGAACAGTCCTTTGTACGGACGATAGTACGAGAAAAATCGGCGGAGCATTTCTTCACTCATTTCTGCATTGAATTATGAAAGGAAAACCTATACAAACATTGTAGTGAGACTCGTTCTCAAAATCAAAGCTTTTTTTCATTAAAGTTGTTTTTTCCGGAAAAGCCGCGAAAAAACCGGCATCTGCAGCGATGCCGGCCGTCCTCATTCCGTTTGCCCTCCGCCCCGAGCCGATTGGCGCCGGGCCGGGCTCAGACCATCTTGTTGAACTCCTTGCGCAGCCGCTTGATGATCCGCTTCTCCAGCCGCGAGATGTACGACTGCGAGATGCCGAGCTGGTCGGCGACGTCCTTCTGCGTCTTCTCTTCCCCGTCGGCGAGGCCGAAGCGCAGCTCCATGATGATGCGCTCGCGCTCGGTGAGCTTGTCAAGCGCCTTATGCAGCAGCTTGCGGTCGACCTGCTCCTCGATGTTGCGGTAGATCGTGTCGTTCTCCGTGCCGAGCACGT
The DNA here is from genome assembly GCF_009649995.1 of Paenibacillus sp. B01. Lineage (NCBI taxonomy): Bacteria > Bacillati > Bacillota > Bacilli > Caryophanales > Paenibacillaceae > Paenibacillus > Paenibacillus sp. B01. The sequence goes on from NZ_CP045802.1 coordinate 3,640,904, forward strand.
CCGACAGCAGCAGCTCGTTGCCGTCCCAGTCGATGTTGAGCGGCTCGTCGAAGCTGACTTCCGTCCGCGTCTTGCTGTTGCGCCGCAGGAACATGAGGATCTCGTTCTCGATGCAGCGGGAGGCGTACGTCGCGAGCTTGATCTTCTTCTCGGGATCGAACGTATTGACCGCCTTGATCAGTCCGATCGCTCCGATCGACACGAGATCCTCGATGTGGATGCCGGTGTTCTCGAATTTGCGCGCGATGTAGACGACGAGCCGCAGATTGCGCTCGATGAGCATCGCCCGGATCGCGCTGTCGCCGGACGGCAGCCGCTCCAGCAAATACTCCTCCTCTTCCCGGGTGAGCGGGGGAGGCAGCGCCTCGCTGCCTCCGATGTAGTAGATCTCCTGGCTTTTCAGCCCGAGCAGGAACAGCAGCCGGTAGTAGTACAGATGCAGGTTCAAGCGCAGCTTCACCATCATGGGGTCTCCATCTCCTTCGATTCTGGGATCGTCGTTCAGCCCGCCTGGCTCTCGACCAGGGAGGGATGTATGATGGCGCGGTACGAGCCGTCCGCGACCAGCCTGCCTCCGTCCAGCCCGATCAGCACCTTGCTCGACTCGCTCCGGCTGCCTTCCCGTTCGATGACGACGCCGTCGGGCTTGAGCGCGAGCATGAACTGGGTGCCCTTGTTGATGCCGCGATAAGGAACGAGCCGGATCCGGTCCTGCCATTTGAATTCTTCCTCGCCCAGCTCGGCCACCAGCCGGTCGACCTGGCCGTCCCGGATGCCCTTCATCCATCCGGGCGGGATCTCGTCCTCCCAGAGCGACGCCTCCATGACCATGACCGGCGTTCTCGACAACGGATCATACAGCTGGTTGCCCGTATCGACGAGGCCGGTGCAGCGATGCTCCGACTCCCCGATGCGGACGGTCACCTCGGCCAGATGGGAAAGCACCAGCTCCTTCTGCCGCCTGCCGGCGACGACCGAGCGCATGAGATACAGGCCGATCGCCGTGACGCTGACGACGAACCATAGGCTCGTCTGCAGCTCGACCGCCATGCCGTCCTGCAGGAAGCGCATCGTCCGCCACACCTCGTCCGATCCGGACATCAGCATGTAGTGGACGCCGAGCACGGCTCCGGCCGCGACGAAGTTGACGGCGTAAAACGCGCCGATGAAGCGCAGAAAGCTCCGCGTATCGCGGAACCCGAAGGCGACGTACAGCATCGCAAGCGAGATGCCGGCCTTGATCGCGATCGTATAGAGGAAGGACAGCGGCGGAAACAGCATCAGCACGACATAGGCCGCGCCGATCGACGCCGCAGCCAGCACGCGGACCGGCCTCGCCTTCACTCCCCGGATCCAGGCGGTCAGCAGCAGCATCGAGCCGTCTACGAGCAGCTCTCTCAAAAAAAGGACGTCGACGTAAACGGCCAGCGAAGCTCACCTTCCTTGGTCCGCGGCGTAGCTTGAACCCGGAGAACGAATGAACCCAGTATAGTCCAGCCCCCCTCTCGATGTCTGTCTAATCCTGCCGCTTCGGCCGCTCTAGTTTTGTCGGATCGGGCGGATGCCGCGACGACAAAAAACCGCCCCTTCCGGTTGGAAGGGGCGGCTGTTCGGCCTGGTTCGAATGGCCCTAGCGGTCGCCGCGCGGGCGGTTGCGCAGGAAGGCCGGAATTTCCAGCTGATCGCTGGAAGCGTTGTTGAACGGCTTCGGCGAGGCAGACGTCTGGCGAGGCTCGGCAGCCTCCGGAGCCGGAGCATGGCTGACGGGACGGCGTACCGGAGCGGGGCTCGCCGCCTTGTGCTCGAAGCCGGTGGCGATGACCGTCACCTTGATCTCGTCCTTGAGGTCCTCGTTGATGCTCGCGCCGAAGATCATGTTCACCTCGGGATCGGATGCCTCGATGACGATCTCGGCCGCTTCGTTGACCTCGTACAGCGACAGGTTGTTGCCGCCGGTGATGTTCATGATGACGCCGCGAGCGCCGTCGATCGACGTCTCGAGCAGCGGGCTCTGGATCGCCTTGCGCGCCGCTTCGGCGGCGCGGTTCTCGCCGGTCGCGATCCCGATGCCCATCAGCGCGGAGCCGCGCTCGGTCATGATCGTCTTCACGTCGGCGAAGTCAAGGTTGATGAGCGCCGGCTCCGCGATCAGGTCGGAGATGCCCTGCACCGCCTGCCGCAGCACGTTGTCGGCCTCGCGGAACGCCTCGAGCATCGGCGTCTTTTTGTCGACGATCTCGAGCAGGCGGTCGTTCGGGATGATGATCAGCGTGTCGACCTTTTCCTTGAGCGCCTCGATGCCGAGCTCGGCCTGGTTGGAGCGCTTGCGTCCTTCGAACGTGAACGGACGCGTCACGACGCCGACGGTCAGCGCGCCGCATTCGCGGGCGATCTCGGCGATGACGGGAGCCGCGCCCGTGCCGGTGCCGCCGCCCATGCCCGCCGTGACGAACACCATGTCGGAGCCCTTGAGCGTGCCGGCGACGAGGTCGCGGGACTCCTCGGCGGCTTTTTTGCCGACCTCCGGATTGGCGCCGGCGCCGAGGCCGCGCGTCAGCTTCTCGCCGATCTGCAGCTTATGCTCCGACTTCGCCAGATGGAGCGCCTGGGCGTCGGTGTTCACGGTGATGAACTCCACTCCCTTGACGCCGTTGTCGATCATCCGGTTGACCGCGTTGCTGCCGCCGCCTCCGACACCGATGACTTTGATCTGAGCCAGTTGTTCCAGGTCAATATCGAATTCCAACATTCTATTTCCCCCGATCAGATGAATTCACTGAACATATTCTTGATTCGTTCAATCATGCCGGGTTTAGCGGGGGCGGCGGTTCCCGTCTTGCGGCTTGCCTGCTTCTTGACCGCTCCCGAGTTGCGAATCGTCATGTGCTTGCTGACGTACTGGATCATGCCGACACCGCTGCCGAATGCCGGATCCCGCACGCCGATGAAGTCCGGCACGGCGATGCGCACCGTGGACTCCAGCTCCTGCTGGGCGACCGTGAGGGTGCCCGGCATGTTGACGGATCCGCCCGTCAACACATAGCCTTGGACCTTGGCGCCGTATCCGAGGCGGCGCACTTCCTGCCGGATCAGATAGAAGATCTCCGCCATCCGCGGCTCGACGATATTGGCGAGATCCACCTGGGAGAACTCCTTCTCGACGTTGGAGCCGAGGCGCGTGATCTTGAAGCGCTGATCCTCCGCGGAGTCGGTCACGGACGCGCAGCCGTATTTGAGCTTGATCTTCTCCGCCTGGTCGGTCTGCGTCCGCAGGCCGTACGAGATGTCGTTCGTGACGAACTCGCCGCCGACCGGCAGCGTCGACGTCGCGACGAGCCCGCCCTGCTCGAAGATCGCGAGCGTCGTCGAGCCCGCTCCGATGTCCACCAGCACGGTGCCCATCGTCTTCTCGTCCTTGCTCAGCGACATCATGCCGGAGGCGAGGGACATGAGGATGATGCCCGAGATGTGGAGGCCGGCCTTCTCGACGCAGCGGATCAGATTATGTATGGCCGTCTTGGCGCCGGTCACGATCGTCGCTTCCACCTCGAGGCGGACGCCGATCATCCCGCGAGGGTCGGAGATGCCTTCCAGCCCGTCGACGAGAAACTGCTTGGGCACGAGATTGATGATCTCGCGCTCCGGCGGCAGTGCGACGACCTTGGCCGCCTGCAGCACGCGCTCGATGTCCTCGTCGCCGATCTCGCGGTCCTCGTTCGACACCGCGACGACGCCGTGGTTGCTCTGGAGGGCGATATGGTTGCCCTGCACGCCTACGTAGATCTCGGAAATCTCGATATCGACCATGCGCTCGGCATGCTCGACCGCGCTGCGGATCGACTTGACCGTCTGGTCGATGTCGACGATCGCTCCTTTGCGGATGCCTTCCGAGTCGGCGGATCCAACTCCAATTATATTAATGGCTCCGTTGGCCACTTCGCCAATAATAACTCGAACCTTGGATGTACCGATGTCCAAACTGACGATGATGTCGTTGCTGCTCAATTGCGCGGCACCTCCGTTCCGGTCGCTAGTTTCTATCGCCTGTCGTGAATATATCTGTCGTACATATTCCACGCTTCTGATATTTTCCCTCTTTTTTCTACATTTTTTTCACGAGGAAATTCATCCCAGCGCTGGCATTTTGCATGAAAGGCGCCTTCTCCAACTTGAAAAAAAGCCTATCTTAAATTCTACCATTCTTTGAAGCGAAATAAAAGGGTGGGCTTGCTCGGCAAGCGTCAGCGGGAGCCGCCCGCGCTCCCTTCGTCCGCGCTCTCCTCGGCCGATCCGAACGGCATGTACGTATCGGCGAGCAGCAGCGTCGCGCGCCCCGGCGAGCGCTCCTCGACGACCGAGTTGATCGTCGGCAGCTTGTCCTTCAGCAGCGAGACGGCGGTGACGATCTCGAAGCCGGAGCGGGTATAGATGCGGATGCGGTCCGGATAAGACTCGGTCGGGCTCGGACTGATCTCCGACAGATGGTCCAGGTCCTCGGCACGGATGTCGGCGAGCGCCTCGCACAGCTTCTTCTTGACCGGATCGTCCTTGCGCCAGCCGGACAGCACGGGCTTGTCCACGACGGCGCTGCCGGCGTCGGCCTCCAGAATCTTGCCGCTGGCGAGAATGGCGCTCAGCTTGCCCGCGTCGTCCATCTCGAACGCGACAGGCGGGTACTCCTCCACGATGATCCGCACCTCGCCGGGAAACTTCTTCTCGACCGTCGTCCGCTTGATCGAGCCGAGCGCGTCGACGCGCTTCTCCACCGTGCCGGCCACCGTGCCGAAAAACGCATCCCCGGGGCGCACGCTCGCCGCCTCCTTGATGACGGCCTCCGGCGTGAACTGCTCGCCCGAGACGGTGACGGCGGAAACCTTGCTGATCGCGGAATTAAAGAAAAGAATGGACAATAGAATAAGGAAAAGAAGCACCAGGATCAGGATCAGCTTGCGGCTGCCCCGTTTTTTCGGCGGCGGCTCCTTCAGAAGCGGTATGAGTTCGGCCACGCTTGTCCCTCCTCAAGCTGTAAAGCCGGCCCATCCCCGCAAAAGCGGCGGATGGACCGTCGATGAATCGCCTGCCGGTGTTACCGGCCGCGGCCGGTTCAGCCCGGCACCGCCCCGTTGTCCGGCACCGGCGCGCTGCGCGCGATGCGGGCTCCGAGACGGCTCAGCATCGATTCGATGCTGTCGTAGCCGCGGTCGATATGGTGCACCTGCTCGACGATCGTCCGTCCTTGGGCGGCGAGCCCCGCGATGACGAGCGCGGCTCCGGCCCGCAGGTCCGTCGCCTCCACCGTCGCCCCGTACAGGCGCGGCACGCCCCGGATGATCGCCGCTCCGAGATCGACGCGGATATCCGCTCCCATCCGGCTCAGCTCGCCGACATGCTTGAAGCGGCCTTCGAAAATCGTCTCCTTCATGATGCTGACGCCGTCGGCCAGCGCGAGCAGCACCATGACCGGCGACTGCAGGTCCGTCGGAAAAGCGGGATAAGGCGACGTGACGATGCGCTCCACCGCCTTCGGACGAGACGAGGCGCTGACGGTCATGACGTCGCCGTCGATGGCGACGTTCGTGCCGGCGCGCCGCAGCACATGCACGAGCGAGGACAGATGCGCCGGACGCGTGTTCGTCAGCGTCACCTTGCCCTTCGTCGCCGCGGCGGCCACGAGCAGCGTGCCCGCGACGATGCGGTCCGGGATGACGCGGTAGGAGCACGGGCTCAGCGACTCGACGCCGTCGATCGTGATCGTGTCCGTGCCGGCGCCCATGATGCGGGCTCCCATCGCGTTCAGGAAGCTCTGCAGGTCCTGGATCTCCGGCTCGCGCGCCGCGCCGACGATCGTCGTGCGGCCTTCGGCCAGCGCGGCCGCCATCATGATGTTCTCCGTCGCGCCTACGCTCGGGAAGCTCAGATGGATGTCCGCTCCGATCAGCTTGTCGGCCCGGCAGGAGATCCGGTCTCCATTCTCTTCAAATTCGGCGCCGAGCGCGCGAAGCCCTTCCAGATGGAGATCGAATTTGCGCTCGCCGATGGCGCAGCCGCCCGGCTGGTAGATATGCACCTCGCCGAAACGGGCAAGCAGCGGCCCCATCAGGAAGATCGAGGAGCGCATCTGGCTCATCAGCTTCTCCGGAATATGGACATGATAGGCGGTCGCCGTATTCAGCGTGACCGTTTCTCCCTCATGCTCGGCGCGGCAGCCGAGCTCGCGCAGAATTTGCAGCATGACTTCGATATCGAGCAGCTGCGGCACGGATTCGATCGTCACTGTGCCGCAGGCGAGCACGCTGGCTGCCAAAATCGGCAGGGCCGCGTTTTTCGCCCCTTGGATAGCAATGGTTCCTGAGAGAGGTTGCCCGCCTTCAATCACCAATTTGTCCAAACCTACACCTCCAAGTTACCGCTCACCCACCACCAATACTTCGGGCATCAGTTCAATTCCCGTGCGGTTCTTGACCGTGCTGCGGATATGGGCGATCAGGGTGAGGACGTCTTCTGCCGTCGCCTGCCCGGTGTTGACAATGAAATTGGCGTGCATGGGCGATACTTGCGCGCCGCCGATCGAGAAGCCCTTGAGGCCGCTCTCCTCGATCAGCTTGGCGGCATGATGGCCCGGCGGGTTGCGGAACACGCTGCCGCAGCTAGGCTGCTGCAGCGGCTGGGTGCGCCGGCGGCGCTCCTTGTGCGTCGCCAGCGCCGCGGCGATCTCCTTGCGGTCGCCATGCGCGAGCTGCAGCGTCGCTTCCAGCACGACGCCCCGGCTGCCCGGATCCTGCAGGCGCGAGTGGCGATAGCGGAACGCCATCTCCTCCGGCCCCCATACGGCCAATTCCCCTGTCTCCAGCACGATTTCGGCGGAGTTGAATATATGCGACATGTCAGACCCGTGGGCACCCGCATTCATATAGACGGCGCCTCCGACCGTGCCCGGAATTCCCCCGGCGAACTCCAGTCCGGTCAGTCCCTGCTTGCCGGCCATCACTGTCAGCTTGATGATCGAATACGCGGCGCCGGCGCGCACGAGCGTGCCGTCGAATTCCGCGTAGTCCAGCGCTTCTCCCGCCTTGATGACGACGCCCCGGATGCCTTTGTCGCTCACCAGCATGTTGGAGCCTTTGCCGATGATCGTCCACGGCACGCCGCGGCGGTTCAGGATCGCCATCGCCCGGATCATCTCCGGCTTGCCGGCCGGAGACAGCAGGACGTCCGCCGGGCCTCCGATTTTCCAGGTGGTATGCCTGGCAAGCGGCACATGCTTCTGGATGCCGCCGATCGCGGCATCCTCCAGCTCTGCCATCCATGCCTCCATGGTCGTTCCTCCTCATGTGTCGGGGCTCGCGGCAAGCCATCCTCAAGCTGCAGCCCGGAGCCGCTTTCCGGCTCCGACGAATGCCACTCTCCCTTGCGGAAAAGGTAACCGGCCGCCCTCAAGCTGACGGACACGATTATGCAGTATCCTATGCCCAGCCGGACGCCGTGGTGACAGCCGCCCGGCGCCGCGAATCCCTTGCTGCTTGCCTGCGGGCCTTGGCAGCCCGCCGGCGATGAGGCCGCGCTCGAGCCTCGGCATGCCGGGGCTCGAGCGCGGCCTGATTCATGCGGCGCAGCCGCGCCGCCTTGCCTATCGCATCGATCCGCTTCGGCCGAAGCGGATCGCGGTGTTCGAATTGGAGTCCGCCCGAAAGCCGCCAGGCCGCGCAGCCGCGCCCGCAGCGGCCGGGAATTCCCGGCCCGCCTTATCTTGAATAGCGGGACAGGCTCAGCAGGATGCCGAGCGCGGTGAGCAGCAGCGTCAGCGACGAGCCGCCGTAGCTGACGAGCGGGAGCGTGATGCCCGTTACGGGCATGAGCCCGATGACGACGCCGATGTTGATCAGCACCTGGACGGCGACGATGCCGGTGATGCCCGCGCCGAGCAGGCTGCCGAACGTGTCCGGCGCGTAGATCGCCGCGCGCATCCCTCTCCAGATCAGGATGAGGAACAGCAGGATCAGCAGCGCGCCGCCGATGAAGCCGAGCTCCTCGGCCAGAATCGAGAAGATGAAGTCGGTCTGCGGCTCCGGCAGGTAACTGTACTTTTGCCGGCTCATGCCGAGGCCGAGCCCGACCAGTCCGCCGGGCGCGATCGCGTACAGCGACTGGATGATCTGGTAGCCCGCGCCGAGCGGATCGGACCAAGGGTCCATGAACGAGGTGATCCGCGCGAGCCGGTACGGAGCCGCCAGGATGAGGCCGACGAGGCCGATCGCCCCGACGGCGGCCAAGCCTCCGAGATGCTTCATCCGCGCTCCGGCGACGAAAAGCACGAGCAGCGAGGCGCCCATCATGACGGAGCCCGTCCCGAGGTCGGGCTGCAGCATGATGAGGCCGAACGCCGCCGCCATCAGGCCGAGCGGCGGCAGCAGCCCGCGGGCGAACAGCGTCACCCGCTGCTGGTTGTCCGAGAGCATCTTGGCGAGGAACAGGATCATGCCGAGCTTCATGAACTCGGACGGCTGGATGCCGAACGAGCTGATGCCGAGCCAGCTGCGCGCGCCGCCGCGCACCGCGCCGATGCCGGGCACGAGCACGAGCACGAGCAGCGCGAAGCAGACCAGCAGCAGCGGCTTGGCGTATTTCTTCCATACATGGTAGTCCGTATTGGCCGTGAACACCATCGCGCCGATGCCGAGCGCGGCGAACAGCGACTGGCGCTTCACATAGTAGAACTTGTCGCCGAAGTCCTGGAACGCCCGCACCGCGCTCGCGCTGTAGACCATGATCAGACCGATGGCGAGGATAAGGGCGATGGAACCGATCAGCCATGCGTCCGGAGCGGACCGGGCTTTGGGCATGACGCAACACCTCTGGCATGGGAAAGTAGGGACGAGCCCCCTACTTACAAGGTATGCGCCGAATCCTTAAACATGTCCCCCCGCACTTCGTACGAAGGGAACATATCCCAGCTCGCGCAGGCCGGCGACAGCAGCACGGCGTCGCCCGGCTCCGCCAGCGAGGCGGCGAGCCGCACCGCCTGGGCGATCGAGGATTCGGCATCCTCCCCAGCATCGGCCACGCGCGAGTCCGGCATACCCGCCAGCTCCGCGACGCGGGCCAGCTTGCCTCTCGTCTGGCCGAGCACGACGAGCCCCTTGAGCCGCGAGCGGAACAGCGGCAGCAGCTCCATGTAGTCGGAGCCGCGGTCGAGCCCGCCGGCGATCAGCACGATCGGCCGGTCGAGCGACCCGACCGCCGTTGTCGTCGCCGTCGGGTTCGTCGCCTTGGAGTCGTTGTAATAGCGGACGCCGTCCGCCTCGCGCACGAATTCCAGCCGGTGCTCGACGCCGCCGAAGCGGCGCAGCGGCTCCGCCAGCGCCTGCGGCTCGGCGCCGATGGCGATGCAGGCGGCCGCAGCGGCCAGCGCGTTGGCCAGGTTGTGGCGGCCCGGGAGGATGACTTCCGCTGCCGGCAGCAGCGGCAGCTCTCCCCCGCTGCCGTCGCGGTAGACGATCATGCGCTGCGGCTCGGCCGCGGCCTCGTCCGCCTGAGCGTCAGCCGGGAACGGCGGCTCGACGCAGACGCCCCGCTCCAGCCGCTGCTTCAGCGAGAACGGCAGCAGCCGCGCGCGCAGGCGCGGAGCGAGCTCGGCGCAGAACGGATCGTCGGCGTTCAGCACCGCGACGTCCTCCTCCGTCTGATGGGCGAACAGCTTCGCCTTGGAGGCGGCGTAGTCGTCCATCGAGCCGTGGTAGTCCAGATGCGTCTCGGCCAGATTGAGCAGCAGCGCGACGCGCGGGCGGAACGAGGTCGTGCCCTTGAGCTGGAAGCTGCTCAGCTCGGCGACGAGCACGTCGTCCGCGGATACCTCCTGCGCCGCCTCACACAGCGGGCGGCCGATGTTGCCGGCGACGACCGGCTTGCGCCCTGCCGCCTTCAGCATCTCGCCGATCCAGGTCGTCGTCGTCGTCTTGCCGTTGGAGCCGGTGATGCCGATGATCGGCGCCGCCGACAGATGGCCGGCGACCTCGACCTCGGTGACGACCTCGACGCCGAGCTCCAGCGCCGCCGCCACCGGAGGCGCGCTATACGGAATCCCCGGATTCTTCACCAGCAGCGCCGTTGTTGAACCAACCAATTCCTGGGGATGGCTGCCGCAGACGACCGGGATGCCGAGCGCCTCGAGCTCTCCCGCCTCCGGACTGTCCTCCCGCGGCTTGCGGTCGTTCACGACGACGTCCGCTCCGAGCCGGTGGAACAGCTTGGCGACGGCGACGCCGCTGCGCGCCAGGCCAAGCACGACGACCTTGCGATCGCGGTATGCAGATGGATGATCCATCCAAATCCTCTCCTTATGCAGCAAAACGGCTTGCCGTCCCTTCGGACGGCTGCCGTTTGCGTGGAATATGCCGATCAGCCTCCGCCGATCCGGTACAGCGCGAGGCCGGCGGTCGCCAGCGCGAGGCCGACCGCCCAGAACACCGTGACGACCTTCCATTCCGACCAGCCGGACAGCTCGAAATGGTGGTGGATCGGACTCATCTTGAAGATGCGCTTGCCGCGCAGCTTGAACGAGCCGACCTGCAGGATGACGGAGATCATCTCGACGACGAACACGCCGCCGATCAGGACGAGCAGAATCTCCGTCTTGGTGAGGATCGCCGCCGCGGCCAGTCCGCCGCCGATGCCGAGCGAGCCGGAATCCCCCATGAACACCTTGGCCGGGTGCGCGTTGAAGATCAGGAAGCCGAGCACCGCGCCGACAAGCGCCGCCGTGAACACCGCGCTCTCATGCTCGGTCGCCTGCATGGCGATGATCGTGAACGCCCCCGCGGCGATCGCGCTCGTGCCGGACAGCAGGCCGTCCACGCCGTCGGTGAAGTTGACCGCGTTGGTCGTGCCGAAAAAGATGATGATGACGAACGGATAGTAGAACCAGCCGAAGTCCAGGCTGAAGCTCGTGCCCGGAACGGACACCACCGTGCTGTGTCCCATCTGGTAGAGCAAGACGCAGACGATGAGGCTGAACAGCAGCTGCCCGAACAGCTTCTGCTTGGCCGTCAGGCCGAGCGAGCGCTTGAGGGCGATCTTGATGTAGTCGTCGAGGAAGCCGACGAGCCCGAAGCCGAGCGCGCCGACGAGCAGCACCCAGAACTCCGTCGTCTTCTCCGAGAAGCGGAGGAACGCGACAGTGACCGCCAGCAGGATGATGATGCCGCCCATCGTCGGAGTGCCGGATTTTTTGAGATGGCTCTGCGGTCCGTCCGTGCGCACCTGCTGCCCGAATTTGAGCCGCCGGAGCAGCGGGATGCACAGCGGTCCGAGAATGACCGCGAGCAGGAACGAGACGCCGATTGTCATGAGTATCGCGAGCATGTCCATGCCTTCCACCCTGCCGCCTCAGCGCTGAAGCGCTTCGACGACCCTTTCCATATGCATCGTGCGGGAGCCCTTGACCAGCACCAGATCCCGCGGATCGAGCTCCTCGCGTATCGCTAGAATGAGAGACTCCTGGGAGTCGAAATGGCGCACCGCCTCCGCGGCCCGCTCGCCGAAAGCCTCCGCGGCCCCGGCCGACGTGTAGGCCGACAGCTCTCCCCACGTCAGGACGGCGTCCGCCTTATCCGGCGTAATGTAGGCGCCGGTCTCGCGATGCAGCTCCTGCTCCGTCTCGCCGAGCTCGCGCATGTCCGACAGCACGATCCACTTGCGGCGATAGCCGGTCAGGCCGGCGACGAGGTCGACGGCGGCGCGCACCGCGGTCGGATTGGCATTGTAGGCGTCGTTGAGGATCATCGCGCCGCATGCCGCCGCGACCGGCTGGATGCGCATGCCGGTCAGCTGCATCGCGCGCAGCCCGGAGGCGACGGCCTCCGCCGGCACGCCGACGGCGGTCGCCGCGGCGATCGCCGCCAGCGCGTTGTGCACGTTGTGCACGCCCGGCACGGGGATTTCGATGCGCACCTGCGGGAAGCAGCTTTCGCAAGCCTCTTCCGCAGGCGCAGCGGTCTCGTCCGCAGCAGGGCGCGGACCGGGCGCCGCGGCCAGCCGGAAGCCGGCGGCCGGACCGGCCTTGACCGTGAAGGCGCAGGACTGCGCGCCGACCTCGATGCCGGCCGCTCGCCAGTCGCTGCGCGGCGAGGCGCCGAACGTGCGCACCTGCGCGCCGCGCGGCAGCGTCGTCCGCCCCAGCTCGGCGGCGATGAGCGGCTCGTCGGCGCTGACGAGCAGCAGTCCGCCCGGACGCAGCCCCTCGACGATCTCCAGCTTGGCGCGGGCGATCATCTCGCGCGAGCCGAGCTGGAGCAGATGGGCGTCGCCGATGTTCGTGATGATGGCGATGTCCGGACGGGCGATATTCGTGAGCAGCGCGATCTCGCGCAGGCCGCTCATGCCCATCTCGAGCACGGCCGCCTCCGCGTCCTCCGGCAGCTCCAGCACGGTCAGCGGCAGCCCGATGTGGTTGTTGAGGTTGCCGGCGGTCTTGTGCACGCGCATGACGGAGCCGAGCGCGGCCGCCGTCATGTCCTTCGTCGTCGTCTTGCCGTTGCTGCCGGTGATGCCGACGATGAGCGTGCGCAGCTCGGCGCGGTAGGCGGCGGCGAGGTTTTGCAGCGCCTCCAGCGGATCCTCGACGAGCACGAGCGGCTTGCCGGCCAGCGACGCCGGCAGCTCGCGGTCGAGGCTCCAAAGCGCGGCGGCCGCTCCTTGGCGGAACGCCGCCTCCACGTAATCGTGGCCGTCGAACGAATCGCCCGTCAGCGGCACGAACAGCTGGCCCTCGCCGATGCGGCGGGAATCCGTCGTCACGCCCTGGACGAGCAGGTCGGTCCAGCCGCCCGCGGGTAGCTCCAGGCTGGAGGGCTCCGCGCCCTCCGGAACGTCTATGTAACCGGGCCCCAGGCGGCCCGAGCTCATTTCAGCGATCGTGCTGAGCTTGCGTCTGATCAATTGCGTATTCCCCTTATCGCGTCTTGGGCGGCCAGCCGATCATCGAAGTCATGCGACGTCTTTCCGATGATCTGATAGGTCTCATGGCCCTTCCCCGCAATCAATACTACATCCCCCGGGCTTGCCATTTCAACCGCTTTTTCAATGGCCTCGCGGCGGTCGACGAGCAGCTCGTAGCGGTCCTGGGGAACATCCGCCTTCTGCAGTCCGACCTCGATGTCGAGCAGGATCGTCTCCGGATTCTCGGTGCGCGGATTGTCGGAGGTGACGATCGTATAGTCCGAGTAGCGCGAGGCGATCTCGCCCATGATCGGCCGCTTCGTGCGGTCGCGGTCGCCGCCGCAGCCGAACACGGTGATGATCCGCTTCGCGGCGAATTCCTTGACCGCCCGCAGCACGTTCTCCAGTCCGTCCGGCGTATGGGCGTAGTCGACGATGACGGCGAAGTCCTGGCCCGCGTCGACGGATTCGACCCGGCCCGGCACGCCCGGCACGCCTTCGAGGCTTGCCTTGGCCTGCGCCAGCGGGACGCCCTCGAGCAGCCCGGCGCACAGCGCCGCCAGCGCGTTGTAGACGTTGAACTTGCCGACCATCCGCAGCGTGATATCGGCCTCGCCGGCGAAGCTGCTCACATGGAAGGAGGTGCCGCCTGCGTCGATGCGGATGTTCGAAGCGCGCACGTCCGCCTCGGCGTCGACGCCGTAGGTGACGACCTCCGCCGCGGTCAGCTGGCGGAACCGCTCCGCCGCCGGATCGTCGGCATTGAGCACGGCATAACGCGTCTCGCCGTCGCCGTAGCCGTTGCCGAGGCGGGCGAACAGCAGCCCTTTCGCCTCGCGGTACACGTCCATCGTGCCGTGATAGTCCAGATGGTCCTGCGTCAGGTTGGTGAACACCGCCGTGCGGTACTCGACGCCCTTGACGCGGCCCTGCTCCAGCGCATGGGAGGAAACCTCCATCGCCACATGCGTCGTGCCGGCCTCGCGCATCGCGGCGAGGTCCCGGTGCAGGTCGAGCGCCTCCGGCGTCGTGCCGCTCATCGGGAACGAGCGTCCGCCGTAGCGCATCTCGATCGTGCCGATGACGCCCGGCGCGCGGCCGGCGTCGGCGAGGATGCGCTCGATCAGGTACGTCGTCGTCGTCTTGCCGTTCGTGCCGGTCACGCCGATGACGCGCAGGTCCCGGCTCGGATGGCCGTAAAAAGCGTCCGCCAGCACCGCCATCGCGTGGCGGCTGCTGCGCACGATCAGCTGCGGCACGGCCAGCGGCAGCGGGCGCTCGACGACGAGCGCCGCCGCTCCGGCCGACACCGCTTGCGGCGCGAAGTCATGCCCGTCCACCGTATGTCCGGGCAGGCAGAGGAACAGATCCCCGGGCTTTACGGCCCGGGAGTCCCTTTCCACCCCTGTGATCTCCGTCGCTCCGTCTCCTGCGAGGCGGGCGGTCTTAAGCTGCGATGCCAGTTGCTCCAAGCGCATCGTTCTCTCTCCTCTCTGTCATGCGTCAGTGGCTATGCCCGTCCCCGGCCGGCTGCGGCAGATCCGCGTCGCTGCCGAGATAGATGCGGATCGTCGAGCCTTTGTCCACGCGGGCCCCGGCCTCCGGCGCCTGCCGGATGACGGTGCTGCCGCTGCCGGCGGAGACGAGATTGAAGTTCATGTTCATATCCTCGTAGATGTCCGATACGGTCTTGCCGACGAGATTCGGGACGGTGACCGTCGCCGTCTCGCCGTATTTGTACTTCTTGCCGATCTGATCGGCGCTCTTGGGCACGCCCATGTACTGCAGCGAGTCCTCGAGGATGCCCTTGACGATCGGCGCGGCGACGACGCCGCCGAACTGGATGCCCTGCGGATTGTCGACGGCGACGTAGACGACGATGCGCGGATTGTCGGCCGGCGCGATGCCGATGAACGAGACGATGTGCTCGTTGGCCGAATAACGGCCATTGATGACCTTCTGCGCGGTGCCCGTCTTGCCGCCGACGCGGTAGCCGTCGAGGAAGGCGTTGCCGCCGGTGCCGAGCGCGACGACGCTCTCGAGCGCCTCGCGCACTTGCGCGCTGGTCTTTTCGGAAATGACCTTGCGCACCGCCTCCGGCTCGATCCGCTCGACCACCTCGCCCGTCTCGGGCTTGATCCACGCCTTGGCCAGATGAGGCTTGTAGAGCGTGCCGCCGTTGACCGCCGCGGACACCGCCGCGATCTGCTGGATCGGCGTCACCGATACGCCCTGCCCGAACGCGGTCGTCGCCAGCTCCACCGGTCCGACCTGGCTGGGCTTGAACAGGATGCCGTTCTCCTCGCCGCCGATGTCGATGCCGGTCTTCTTCCCGAAGCCGAAGTCCTTAATATACTTGAATAGCGTCTCTTTGCCAAGCCGGTTGCCGAGCGCGACGAAGCCGGGGTTGCAGGAGTTCTGCACGACCTCGAGGAACGTCTGGCTGCCGTGGCCGCCCTTTTTCCAGCAGCGCAGCCTCGCGCCGCCGATCTCGACCGCTCCGGGGTCGTAGAAATGCTCGTTCTTCAGGTTGACCTTGCCTTCCTCCAGCGCCGCCGACAAGGTGATGATCTTGAACGTCGAGCCCGGCTCGTACGTCATCCAGATCGGCAGGATGCGGTTGTACACCTCCGCCGGATAGGCGTTGTAGTTGCCCGGCTCGAACGTCGGACGGCTGGCCATGCCGAGCACCTCGCCGTTGTTCGGATCCATGGCGATCGCAATCGCGCTGTTCGGCTTGTACTTGGCCATCGCCTGGTCAAGCTCGCGCTCCATGATGCTCTGGATCTGCCGGTCGATCGTCAGCTGCAGGTTCAGCCCGTCCTGGGGCTCGTCGAGCTTGTCGGTCGAGCCGGGCATGAGATGGCCGCTCGCGTCCGACAGGTAGGAGACGCTTCCCTTTACTCCCTTGAGGTAGGAATCGTATTTCTTCTCGACGCCGGTCAGGCCGCCGTCGATGCCGGTGATGCCGAGCACGCTGGCGGCCAGCTCGCCGAACGGATAGTAGCGCTTGTTGTCCTCCGCCACGACGATGCCCGGCAGCTCCAGCTTGCGCACCTCCATCGCCTTCTCCAGCGTGATCTTGCGTCCCTCGGGCTTGATGAACACGCTGCTCGCCCGCTTCTTGAGCAAGCCGAGCAGCTTCTGCTCGTCGATGCCGAGCACGGGGGCCAGCTTGCGGGCGGTGCCCTCCTTGTCCTTGATCTGGACCGGGATGGCCACGATCGTAGGCGAGCTGACGTTGTAGGCGAGCTGCTCGCCGCTGCGGTCGAGGATATCGCCGCGGCGCGGCGCGAAGTCGACCTCGCGGCGCCAGTTGTCCTCCGCCTTGGCCGACAGCTCGCCTCCGCGCGCCAGCTGGACATAGGCAAGGCGCGCGATGAGCGCGCCGAATCCGATGATGACGATGACCAGCGCCAGGAACAGGCGCCGGCGCAAGGTGACGTGGGACACCTTCATCCGCTCGTTCCCCTCTCCGTTCGAACTTGGGAGGACAGCCAGAGTCTGTCCGTACACGTTACCCTATTCGATGAAGAGAGGTTGTAGAACAAGCCCGGAGGCCGGGCCCCGGCCCGACCTCGCGAGCCGCAGAGCCGCGGCCGCTCAGCCTCCTGGCGACCGGTCCGGCCCGCTGCCGGCTGTTTCCGTATCCGAGGAGCCTTCCTTCGGCTTCTTCTCGCCGTCCGCTGCCGCGTCTGCGGCGCTTCCGTCGGCGGACTCGGCCGCCGCCTCGCCCGGAGGCTTCAACGTCAGCTTGACGACCGGCTCGCCGTTCAGGCGCGCATCGCTCTGAGCGACGACATAGCCTTCGCCCTCGGTGACGCAGCGCTTGCCGGCCGAGGAGCAGAGCTGCAGCGCGTCCCGCAGCGACAGTCCGGCGAGCGACGGCAGCGCCAGCTCGCTCTCCTCCTCGGTGAGCAGGTAGACGCGCTGCTTTTCCGCCAGCACCGCTCCGGCCGGCGGCATCTGCTGCAGCACCTTCGCACCTTTGCCGACCAGCTTCGACTCGAGGCCGCGCTTCTTCAGCTCCGCCTGCGCCTCGGCCGCGCCGAGCCCTTTCAGGTCGGGCACGGTCAGAGCCGCCTGCCCGGAGGAGGCCGCCGTCTCGACCGACGGCTTGACGCCCATGTAGCGCAGGCTGTTGCCGACGATTTCCTTGAACACCGGCGCCGCGACGGTGCCGCCGCCGACCATCGGGTTGTTCGGCGAGTCGACGAGCACGTAGACGACGATGCGCGGATTTTCGACCGGCGCGTAGCCGATGAAGGAGACGACGTATTTATCCGACGAGTAGCCTTTGCCGACGACCTTCTGCGCGGTGCCGGTCTTGCCGGCGATGCGGTAGCCGGCGATCGCGGCGTTTTTGCCGCTGCCGATCTCCTTGTCGGAGACGACCTGCTCGAGGTACTCGCCGACCTTGCGCGACGTCTCGGCGCTAATGACCTGCCGCACGACCTCCGGCTTCGTCTCCGTCACCTTGCCGGTCTTGGGATCCTCGACCGACTTGACGATATGCGGCTTCATCAGCTTGCCGCCGTTGGCGACGGCCGCGACGGCCGTGACCTGCTGGATCGGCGTCACCGCCACCGGTCCCTGGCCGAATGTCGCGCGGGCGACGTCGGACGGATAGATGATGTTGAGCACGCCCCTGGACTCGTTGCCGAGCTCGACGCCGGTGCGCTTGCCGAAGCCGAAGTTCTCGATGTAGTCGACGAGCTTCTCCTTGCCGAGCATCTCGTAGCCGAGCTTGACGAAGGCGACGTTGGAGGAGCGCTTGAGCCCTTCCAGATAGCTGATCTCGCCCCATCCGCCGCGGCGGATGTCGCGCACCGTGTTGCCCGGCACTTTGATCGAGCCGGACTTATAGGTGGCGTTCGGGTTGAACACGCCTTCCTGCACCGCGCTCGCCAGCGTCACGATCTTGAACGTCGAGCCCGGCTCGTACAGCGAGCTGACCGCATGGTTGTAGAAATTGCCGACCTTGTACTTGGAGTAGTCGTTCGGATCGTAGGAAGGCAGGCTGCCCATGCCGAGGATCTCCATCGTGTTCGGATCGGCGGCGATCGCCGTGACGCTCTCCGGCTTGTACTCGTCGTACACTTTCTGGATCGCGTCCTGCAGGAAGTTCTGGATCTCGGCATCGAGCGTCAGCTTCAGCTTGCCGCCGTTCACCGCCGGCTGCACCTCGGCCCTGCCGCTCGCCACCTGGACGCGGTTGCCGTCCTTCTCGTAGACGATCTTGCCGTCCTGGCCCTTGAGCAGGTCGTTGAAGCCCGCCTCGAGGCCGGTGACCGGCTGGCCTTCCTTGTTCATATAGCCGAGCACATGCGCCGCGAGAAAATTGTTCGGGTAGTAGCGCTTCGAGCTTTCCTCGAGCACGATGCCGACCGAGCCCTCGCGCAGCGTCTTGCCCGTGCGCTTCTTGTAGCTCTCGGCGAGCGCCTTGCGCAGCGCCAGCACCTCGTCGGCCTTCGCCTTGTCGATCTGATAGCCCTGCGGACGGAGCATGCGGTACTGCACGAGCTCGCCCTTGTCATTGCGGTAGGTCGCTTGCTGCAGCACCTCCGCCTCCGGCTTGCCGAGCACCTTGGCCAGCCCTTGAGACGCTTCCGCGGCCAGTCCGACCTTGTCCAGCATCTTCGGATCGACGACGACGGAATAGGCCGGGATGTTCATCGCCAGCAGCGTGCCGTTGCGGTCGCTGATCGTGCCCCGCTCGGCCGGAATCGTGTCCTGGGCCGTCCAGATCTTTTTCGCCTCGTCCAGCCAGAAGTCCGCTTTCACGACCTGGACCCAGAACAACCGGCTCAGCAGAATAAGAAAAAGGAGGGTAATAAGCCCTCCGACAACGACGGTACGCATTTTGATCCGCTTTACGGTTTGAAAAGCATGGTTCGCCTTCATCGCTTACCGCCCTGTTTCTTGGCCTTCGTCCGCCTTGTCCGCTCCGGCTGGAGTCATGCCGAGCTCTTTCGCTTTTTTGGCGATGACGGCGGGATCGGACAGCTTGGCCACTTCGCCCTGCAGCACTTTGACTTCGACGGCCGCTTGCTTGTAGCTGGAGTTCAGCTCCTTGATCTGGAGCTCCATCCGGTAATCCTGCGCGTAGCGGAACAGGATCAGCACGAGCACGCTGACGACCGCCAGCACAGACGCCATGTAGCGCAGCATTTCCCTCGGCGGGATCGTCCTCCGGACCTTGACGACTCGTTTCGTTTCCTTTACCGGCTGCTGCTGCGGTTTTCGTTTGGGCTGCAAAGCCAAATTGCCATTCGTGTAAGCCAAAGCGGGCTCCCCTCCTGCGGTTTCATCTGATCTGCCGGCATGATGATCGGGCATCGAATTTTTGTTGGGTCGGTTCTAGGTTCGAGATTTCTTGCTTGGGGCAGCCTCAGGCGTCAAGCTTCTCCGCCACCCTCAGCTTCGCCGAGCGGGAGCGGGGATTCGCCTCCAGCTCCTCCTCCGACGGCAGCACCGGCTTGCGCGTCACGAGCTTCAGCACGCCTTTGTTGCCGCAGACGCATTGAGGAAAATCGGGCGGGCATGTGCAGCGGGCGAGATGCCCGGCGAACAGCTGCTTGCAGATCCGGTCCTCGAGCGAATGGAACGTGATGACCGATATCCTGCCGCCCGGCGCCGTGCAGGCGACGGCCTGCTCCAGCGCTTCCTCCTCCGCGCCGAGCTCGTCGTTGACCGCGATCCGCAGCGCCTGGAAGCTGCGCTTGGCCGGATGGCCGCCCGTGCGCCTCGCCGCCGCAGGGATGCCGGACTTGACCAGCTCCGCCAGCTCCCCTGTCGTCGAGATGTCGCCCTCGGCGCGCTTCTTCACGATGGCGCGCGCGATCTGCCGGGAGAATTTCTCCTCGCCGTACACGAACAGAATGCGGGCAAGCTCCTTCTCGTCCCACGTGTTGACGACTTCATGCGCGGTCAGCTCCGACTCCCGGTCCATCCGCATGTCGAGCGGAGCGTCATGGTTGTAGCTGAAGCCTCTCTCAGCCTCGTCCAGCTGCGGGCTGGACACGCCGAGATCGAACAGGATGCCGTCGACCTGCGGAACGCCGTTCGTCTTGGGCACCTCGGGCAGCAGCATCAGCTGCTCCTGCAAATAGCGGAAGTTGCTGCGCACGAGCGTCACGCGATCGAGATAGGGAGCGAGCCGGACGCGGGCATTTTCATGCGCCCAATCGTCCTGGTCGAACGCGATCAGCCGGCCGCCCGGGCCGAGCCTCGAGGCGATCAGCTCGCTGTGCCCGGCTCCGCCGAGCGTGCAGTCGACATAGATGCCGTCCGGCTTGATCGCCAAGCCGTCCACGGCTTCTTCTCTCAATACCGTAATGTGATGAAACAATGTCTGTTCCTCCTGATCCCTTGGTGACTGACCTTGGTGACTGTTCGATCCTTAATCCAAATTGAATGATGTGAATCAGAATTGAATGTCGAAATCCACCAGCTTCTCCGCGATCTCGTTGAAAGTTTCCTCCGACTGCTCGTAGTAGCCTTCCCACAGCGGCTTGCTCCAGATTTCGACCCGGCTCGACACGCCGAGCACCATGCAATCCTTTTCCAGCTTCGCATACTCCGTCAAGTGATTGGGCAAATTTACCCTTCCCTGTTTGTCGAGCTCCAATTCGACCGCTCCCGAAAAGAAAAAACGGCTGAACGCTCGCGCGTCCGCCTTCATGAGGGGGAGCTGGCGAATTTTCTGCTCAAGCTGCTTCCACTCTTCCATCGGATACACAAACAGGCAGTTGTCCAAGCCGCGGGTCGCGATGAAAGCCGGGCCGAGATGCTCGCGGAACTTGGCAGGAATCGTAAGGCGGCCTTTGTCGTCCAAGCTGTGCTGATGCTCTCCCAGAAACATAGGCTTGCCCCACTCCCTTCCCCCAATGCTCCACTTTGCCCCACTTTCTCCCACTCGGGAATTGGTATTCGGCGTATCGCGTCCTTTTCCTGCTAGATGAGGACGTTTTTCATAATCTTTTTGTCCCTTTTTTCACGGGTCCGATAAAACTTTCTGCGGCCGCGAGTCGTCTATCGGCATCGCAAATTCAAATGTCGGAAAAGCGCGAAAAAGCCAGACGGCTAAGCCGTCTGGCTTCACGTTCGGCAGGATCCTCTTACGACGACCAGCTGTCCAGGTACTGCTTCTGCTCTTCGGTAAGCGCGTCGATGTGGATGCCGAGCGCCTCCAGCTTCGTGCGCGCCACGCGCTCGTCGAGCTCATACGGGACGCTGACGACGCCCGGGCCGAGCTCCTTGTAGCTGTCGTTGACATACTTGAGCGCGACCGCCTGGAGCGCGAACGTCATGTCCATGATCTCGGCCGGATGGCCGTCGCCGGCCGCGAGATTGACGAGACGGCCTTCGGCGAGCACGTAGATCGAGCGGCCGTCATGCAGCCGGTATTCCTCGATGTTTTTGCGCACCGTGCGGATCTCCTTGGTGAGCGCGGCCAGGTCCGGCTTGCTGAACTCGACGTCGAAATGGCCCGCATTGGCGAGGATCGCGCCGTTTTTCATCTGCGGATAGTGCTCGCCGTTGATGACGTACTTGTTGCCGGTCACGGTGATGAACATGTCGCCGTGCTTGGCGGCCTCGGCCATCGGCATTACCTGGAAGCCGTCCATATGGGCTTCGACGGCCTTGATCGCGTCGACCTCGGTGACGATGACGTTCGCGCCGAGTCCCTTGGCCCGCATCGCGACCCCCTTGCCGCACCAGCCGTAGCCGACGACGACGACCGTCTTGCCGGTCACGATCAGGTTCGTCGTGCGGATGAGGCCGTCCCAGGCCGACTGTCCGGTGCCGTAGCGGTTGTCGAACAGATGCTTGCAGTAGGCGTCGTTGACGGCGACCATCGGGAATTTGAGCGTGCCTTCCTTTTGCAGCGCCTTGAGCTTGATGATGCCGGTCGTCGTCTCCTCCGCGCCGCCGCGCAGATTCTCCATCAGATCCGGGCGCTCGGCATGCAGGATCGTCGCGAAGTCGCCGCCGTCGTCGATGATGAGGTCCGGCTTGCTCTCCAGCGCGCGCACCATGAGCTGCTTGAACTCCTGCGGATCCGGGTTGTACTTGGCGAACACCGTGATGCCGTCCTCGACGAGAGCCGCGCACACGTCGTCCTGCGTGGACAGCGGGTTGCTGCCGGTGATCGTCACTTCCGCTCCGCCGGCCTGTACGACCTTGGCCAGATAGGCCGTCTTCGCCTCCAGATGAAGGCAGATCGACACCTTCAGTCCCTTGAACGGCTGCTCCTTCTCGAACTGCTCGCGGATCTGGTTCAGCACCGGCATATGCGCCTGCACCCAGTCGATTTTCAGCTTGCCTTCCGCAGCGAGGCTCCTATCGGCCACGATGCTCGTTTCCTTCGCTTTCACGCTCATTGATCTGCCTCTTTTCTTCAGTTGGTTTCCCTCGATCAGAGCCGCATGACGCCGTGCTTGGCGCAGGGCTCGTACGGCTCCGCCAGCAGCCGGTCCAGCCAGCCTCTTCCATAGCGGTTCATGAAATAGACCGCCGCCAGCACCCGCTCCTGCGGACGGCCTTCCGGCACGGCCGACAGCTCGAGCCCGGCCAGCCGGTCCAGCTCCGTCCGCTCGCGGCTTTCGAGCGCCTGCAGCGTTTTGGCCTGCATGTAGCCGATTTCTCGCGCGATCCGCTCCCAATTCGTCCGGCCGAGCTCCTCCAGGCCGCGCTCCTGTCCGGCAGCCAGCGCCAGCGCGGGCCGATACGCCTCGCGCATCGCCTGCAGCGCCTGCTCGAAGCCGCCGCGGATGTCCGCCGCTCCCTGCCGGTCGAGCAGCTCCGCCTTGACGCCGCCGAGACCGGCGAGCACCTGCTCCAGCTGCAGCGAATGCCGCGCCATCGTCTTGACGGCATGCGGCTCCAGCAGCGTGAAGCTCAGGCGCGGCGTGACGATCGGCATCTGCATGCCGAGCCGTCCGAACGCTTCGGCCGTCTGCGCCCAGTAGGCGATCTCGCCCGGTCCGAGCACGGTGGAAAGGACGGGGAACAAATAATCCTGCATGAGCGGACGGGTAAGCACGTTGTTGCTCAGCCGCTCCGGATGCGCCTCGGCCAGCTCCAGCAGCTCGGCCTCGCTCAGCGACACGAGGCCGCGGCGGTCGCGGAAGCGTCCGCCGGCGCGCTGCAGCAGCAGCCGCTCGCAGGCGCGCGGCTCCTCCGCGAACAAGAACAGGTTGGCGGCGTCCTCCGCCGCCTCGGCCTGCGCCTTGTAGCCGAGCGCCTCGACCCGGCGGGTCGAGGCGGCGTACGCTGCGGCAAGCTCGCCGGACGATTCCGCCAGCCGCCGGAACATCGGCCCTTCCAGCCGGCGAAGCGCCGGATGGTCGGCGTCGGCAAGCAGCAAGCCGGACTCTCCGAGCCAGTCCGTCAGCAACGCCGCGAACAGCTCGGTCAGCGTCGCGCAGCCGGCCGCCCGGGCGCGGAGCGAGCGCAGCAGCTCCGGCTTGAACGGCGTGTCGGCGAGCCCCGCTTCCAGCTCGGTCAGCGCCGCCTCTAGGTCGGAGCCGCCGAGCCGGGTGCGGCTGACCGACGTCGCTGGGCCGGGCGGACGCGGCATGGAGAGCCGCCGGAGTTCCGGCGCGTCCACCGGCGAGGGCAGGCAGGCGAGGCAAGCCTCGTCCCAGTCATGGTCCTCGCCCGCGATCCAGAATACCGGCACGACCGGCACCCCGAGCCGCTTGGATGCGGCATCGGCGGCCTGCAGGATCGTCACCGCCTTATAAAGGATCATGAGCGGCCCGGTCCATAGGACGGCCTGCTGGCCTCCGACGACGACGGGAGCGCCGTCCGCGAGCCGCTCCAAATTCCGCTCGGCCGCCTCCGAGATGCCGAGCGGCTGCTGGAACGCGCGCAGCGCGCCGGCCAGCTCGCGGCTGCCGGCGCGCCGATCGGCCGAGCCGTTCAAATAATCGAGCCGCCTGCGCCAGGAGGAGCCGTCGGCCGGATGATGGCCGAACAGCGCTTCCAGCGCAGGGTCGCGGCGCTGTATGTATGCATCTGCAAGGGGCTGCCCGAAAGGCAGCTCCATTCGAACGATGTCCATGACCCGAATCGGCCTCCCCGAGATCCTACCATTCTTTCGCTACGATTGTACACAATGACGGTACGACCGTCAAAACCGTAACTGAAAGTATAACAGATTGGCGCCGGCCGGGCTACAGCCTCAGCAGATGCTGCGTGATGCCGGTCGCCATCAGCACCACGTAGAGGAAGCCCATGACGAAAAAGCCCGCTCTCCAGACGGCTCGGAACGCCTTGGCCGCGTCGATCTCGCCGCGCTTGCGATGCTGGAGATTGCCGATGAGGCCGCCTCCGAGCAGCATCAGGAGCAGGATGCCGTACAAGCCGAAAGAGTTGGAGAAGACGCGGTTGAACAGCACCGCCACGCAGCCGATGAGCAGCAGCGTCGTGACATCCATCGCCAGCCGGAACGACCGGCCCTTGTCGCCCGTCAGCATGCGGCTGCCGAGATAGACGGCCGCGAATGGGAGGAACGGCGCCGCGGCCAGCACGGCGTAGATCGTCTTCAACAGGTCCCAAAGAAACATAGGCTTCACCTGACCTCTCTGGAGCATCATTCGAGCGCATGCACCAGCGCCGCGGCCGCCTCGTTCAGCGGCGCCGGCACGCCGTGCCGTGCCGCCAGGCGCGCCAGCTCCCCGTTGATGCTGGCGATCTCCGTCGGGCGGCCGGCCCGGACGTCGGCCAGCATCGACGACGTATTGGCGGCCGTCCTGCGGCATACGTCCAGCAGCCGCTCCCACTCCTCGCCCGTCGCGGCGAAGCCAGCGCTCACGAGGATCGAGAGGCTCTCCTCATGCAGCGCCTTCATGAGGCGGATGCCCTGCGGATGCTCGGGCAGCCGGCCGTTCGGAACGTCGAGCAGCGCGGTGAGCGGGTTGATGACGGCGTTCAGGAGAAGCTTCCGGTAGATGCGGTCTTCCACGTCATTCGACAAAAAAGCGGCGATTCCTGCCCGTTGCAGCGCTTGCCTCCAGCCGGCGAGCAGCGGGTCCGCGGAGGCGCTTCCGTCCGCTCCCAGCGCCGGGCCGTAATGCAGCTCGCCCGCTCCGGCATGGACAACCTCGCGCGCGCCGACGCGCAGCGCCCCCTCGCTCGTCACGCCGGCGTAAAGGCGGATTCCCGGCAGCGTCCTCGCCAACCGCTCGAGATGCCCGATTCCGTTCTGCAGGCAGAGCAGGCTGTCTCCGGGCCGCAGCAGCGCCGCCAGCTGCCGCAGCAGCTCCGGGCCGAGCGCCGACTGCTTGACCGCCAGCACATGCCAGCGCCCTTCGCGCCCGTTCGGCCCGGCCTCGGCCGTTGCCGATGCCGCGTCATGCTGCGCGGACGCCTCGACCTCGGCCGTTGCCGCGTCTTGCAGCGCGGACGACGCGACCTCAGCCGTTTCCGCGTCTTGCAGCGCGAACGACGCGACCTCAGCCGTTTCCGCATCTTGCAGCGCGGACGCTTCGACCTCAGCCGTTTCCGCGTCTTGCAGCGTGGACGCCTCGGCCTCTGCCATTGCCGCGTCTTGCAGTGCGGACGCCTCGACCGCGACGTCAACCGCCTCCCCGCCTCGGCTGAGGCGGATGCCATCCCGCGCCAGCAGCTCCGCCTGTTCCTTGCCGCGCGTCAGCATCCGCACCTGCGCGCCGCCGAGCGCCAGCCTCGCCCCGTGCAGCAGCCCGACGGCTCCGGCTCCGATGATCTCGATCTTCATCGTCATCCTCCTTCTTCACAGGGGCATTTTAGCAGAAGGACGGGAGGCTTGGACAGCACAAAATGGGACGCTCGACCGGAAAGCGGGATTGAAACGGCCCCGCTTCGCGGAGCCGACATCGCAGGCCGGGACCGCAACCCGCTTTTCGGGGCGGCAGGCCGGGGATCGCAACCCGTTTCACGGGGCCGGGGATCGTTCCGATCTCCTTGGCTCCAGATTCCTTCCCTAAATCGCATTCTCCAGAACCCACAAAAACTTCTTTATCCCGCTGAACCCTGAGTTACTCGGTTTTTCCGCGCAACTCTGCCCACTCCCCTTCTACGTACCCGAGTTACTCGGTTTTTCCGCGCAACTCCGCCCGTCTCTACTTCTGCGTACCCGAGTTACTCGGTTTTTCCGCGCAACTCCGCCCGTTCCCCCTTCTGCGTACCCGAGTTACTCGGTTTTTCCGCGCAACTCCGCCCGCTCCCCCTTCTGCGTATCTGGGTTACTCGGTTTCTCCGCGCAACTCCGCCCGTTTCCCCTTCTGCGTACCCGAGTTACTCGGTTTTTCCGCGCAACTCCGCCCGTCTCTCCTTCTGCGTATCTGAGTTACTCGGTTTTTCCGCGTAACTCTGCCCGCTCCCCCTTCTGCGTACCTGAGTTACTTGGTTTTTCCGCGCAACTCAGAGCGTTGCGACGCTAGCGCCTTCCAACTAACTCGATTTTTCGACTTGTTGGCTCTACT
The DNA here is from genome assembly GCF_009649995.1 of Paenibacillus sp. B01. NCBI lineage: Bacteria > Bacillati > Bacillota > Bacilli > Caryophanales > Paenibacillaceae > Paenibacillus > Paenibacillus sp. B01. The sequence continues at coordinate 3,667,312 of NZ_CP045802.1, forward strand.
TCATAGCGTGGTCAGGCGATGAGCGCGAATGAGCATTGCCGTCTCCCGGGTATGCGGGAGACGCTCCCCTCCCCCCAAAAAAGGGGGGGAGGCGGGCGCCGGGACGAAGGGAGCGAAGCGAGACGATGCCTTTCGGAGAAGCGGCAGCGGTCCTCTTGGAAGACGGATGGCCTCCGCATAGGAGGTCAGGAAATCAGGGCATCCGGCTTCCAGTGGAATCGGAGAAAGGCTCGGCTCGCGCAGCGGCCTATTCGTCCCATAAGACTCGGCTCGCGGCTAGGCTCGCGCAGCGCCTTGTTCGTCCTCTTGACAGCTTGGCTAGGCTCGCGCAGCGCAGCAGCCTGCTCCCCGCCGGCAATGCTCAAACAAGGCGCTAAAAAGCGGCAGCCGCCTTCTTCCGAAGTCGACTGCCGCCCCGCTCATTCGATCCGCTCCAAGTTTCCGCTCGCATCCATCTTGAACCGGGGACGAGTCTCCTCTTCTTCGTTCAAGACCGTCATCCGACGCGCCCGGTCCATGATCTGGATCAGCATCTTGTAATCGTCGTTCACCGACTGGTAGTCGAGCTGCGCGTGGTTCGCGTCGGTCGACAGCTTGTCGTTCAGCTCCCTCAACCCGGAGAGCTCGTCGTCCCGAAGCTTGAGCTCCTTCTCGAGCCGGCTGATCTGCCGCTGCAGGTCGCTGTAGGTCGCTTTCCACTGCTTCAGGTACCGGATGACGGCCTCGATGGCGACCGTCTCTTCGCCGAACCCGGATTCCTCCGAGCGGCTCGAGCGGACGTCCTGCTCCGCCACGGCCGAGACATGCGAGGCGACCGCCGTCTGCTTCTTCAAATAATTCCGTTTCTGCCGCTGCTGCTTGGCGAGCTGGATCGCCTCCTCGTACCGCTTGCGCACGCAGCTGTTCCAGCGGAAGCCGCATGCCGCGGGGGTGCGGGATATCCGCTCTCCGACCTCCTCGAAGGCTCCGAGCTGGGTTCCCCCTTCCCGAATATGTCTCAGCGTCACCTCGGCGAGGATCAAGTCGTCCTCCGGGCTCCATGCATCTTGCCTGACTGCTGTCATTCTCGCTACAACCTCCTCGCGATAACGCGCTTTCTTCCACTCTATGCCCTCCCAGGAGTTCATAGAATCTATTGATACTAAAATGTATATCCAATAAAGGTGCGCCTCATACATAAGATCCTCCTTCCGGGGCAAGGATAAGGGCGAAGAACGGAATGGCGATTTTCAGTCCGGGTTGTCCGGGAAAGCGGTTTACAGTATTTGACCAAAACGCTATAATGTTCTTTAGCATATTATCTGGTCGTAACGAGAGGGGGATTCGTCTCATGGCGCGCATGTTTCGCGTACTCGGCTTCTGGTGTCTGGTGATCGCCCTCATGGCATTTGCAGGACATATGACCGAGTTTTCGCTTCTGTTTTTCTTCCAGGCTATCGCCTTCTTCTTCCTGGGCTACCTGAACTTTACGGAGCGTACGTACATACTGATGTTCTGGGCTTACATGATCTTGACCTTCCTGGGCTTCAGCTACTGGACCATCTTCAAGATGGACCTTCCGTTCTGATCCGACATGCTTCAAGCGACCGACCGCCGGGCCTTGCGCCCGGCGGTTGTTTGCATTCCGGGAGCTGCCGGGGCATAGGGTAGAAGACAACCGGACAAGAGGGGAGGGCCTTCTGACACCGATGCCGAAATCATTCCCTGCCCGTCTGGCGAGCCTGCTCGTCTTGCTGATCGCGCTCGCGCAGCTGCCGGCGCATGCGCTTGCCTCTGCCCCGGCCGCTTCCTCCGGCGGCGGCAGCGCCGACGCCCAGCGGCAGCTGCTCGAGATGAGCCTGCGCATCGTCGAGATCGATCAGGAGCTAGGCCGCATCCAGACGAACCGGCTTCAGCTCCAGCAGCGGATCGACGACTCGTCGGGACAGCTTCAGCGGCAGGAAGTGCAGCTCCAAGAGCGGAAGCGGCAGGCGGGCGAGTCGCTGGCAAGCTACTATATGGGCAAGCAGGAAAAGCTGCTCGGAGCGCTGCTGCATGTGCGCAGCCTGGGCGACCTGCTGCGTACGCTCGATCTGATCGAGCTGGTCGTGAGCGGCGACCGCGTCAAAATCGCCGACTACCGCGAGCGCTCCGAGCGGCTGCGCGCGGATCTCGCCCGGCTGAGCCGGGAACGGAGCGAGCTGGCGGCGCTGGAGCGGCAGCTGACGGAGCGGCGGAGCCAGATGGACGGCCTGCGGCAGCAGCTGGAGCGGGAAATCGCGGCGAGCGACGATCCGGAGGCGACGCGCAGCCGGGTCGGCTCGGTCCAGCAGCTGTGGGAGTCCGAGGGGCGGGAAAAGCTGCGCTCCTATTTCAAGGCGCTCGCGAAGGCGATGAACCGGCTGCCCGACTGGCTGAAGGAGCATCCGGAGCATTTGAAGCTCGACGCCGGAGGCTATACGCTGACGCTGCCCGACGAAACGCTGAACCGTTTCCTGCAGGAGCAGGACCCGGCGCTCGCCTCGTTCCGCTTCGCCTTCGAGGACGGAAGGGTCGTCGCCAGCGGCAGCGAGGGACAGCTCGAGCTGGAGGCGATCGGCCGCTACGAGCTTGTCGAGGAGCCGAAAAACGGCATCCGCTTCCGCATTGACGGACTGCGCTTCAATGGCCTGGACCTGCCGCAGTCGACGATCGACGAGCTGGAGCAGTCGTTCAATCTCGGCTTTTATCCAAGCAAGTTCATCTCGTTCGTGCGTGTCGATTCCGTTCAGATTCAAGAGCATGAGCTGCTCCTTCGCTTCAAGTTTTCCCTATAGCTCAAAACAACGCCAAAAAGGCCGTTTCCGCAAGCGTCTGCGACGCCGGAAACGGCCTTTTTATTGAGATGGGCATGCCTGTGCCGCGACGGTCTAGCCGCAGCCTGCCTGCCGCTTCGGCAGGCAGGCTCACGACGCTTCCAGCGACTGCCTCCAGGCGTTCGCCAGCTGCTGCGGGCTCATCGCGCCGGCAGATGTCCCGTAAGCCGACCAGAGCGGCCCGAACGGCAGCAGGCGGCCGCTCTCCGGCCCTGCGCCCGCGCTTCCTTGCGGGAAGAGCGCCTGCTTCCAGACGGAGAGCGGCGTCTCCGCCACCGCGCCGGCGCCCGCGTACAAGCTCGGATCGGCCGGCAGCAGCCCGGCCTCCTCCCGCAGCCGCTCTTGAGCGCTCCGGCCCGCCGCGGCAGCGATCCAGGAGCCGGCGGCAGCCGGGAATTCCGTGTCGGAAGAGATCACGTAACCGTACCCGCCCAGAGCGGACGGAGCGGCGGCGGCGGCGAGGCTCGCATCGGCGATGAATTCGACGTGCAAACCATGGCTGCGATAATAGGACAGCGGCACGACGGCCGCATAGCTGCCGCCCCGGCGCGCCAGCTCGACGGCAGCGTCCGCGCTCCCGGCAGCCGCCAGATCCGCCGCTTGCAAGGGAGCCGTCCGCGGCAGCACGGACGCCTCCAGCAGCGCGGGATCAAGCGTCGCGCCGCCGCCATGCCAGCGCGCCAGCCAGGACAGCGCCTGGATGCCGTCCGCGGCGGGGATCGCCGCCGCCGCCCTCTCCGGCGCCTGCGCCCGCAGCCGCTCCAGCTCCGCCCAGGTTTCGGGCGGCTTGCTCCAGCCGGCAGCCTGCAGCGCTTCGCGGCTCCAGATCAGCACGGGAGGATCCGCATAAGCCGGCGTCCCCCACGCATAGCCCCGCCAGCGAAGCTCCTGGACGATCGGGCTTGCCTCGGAGACGGAACCCGAGCCGCTGTCCTGCGGGACGAGTCCGTCCGCCGGCAGCAGCTTGCCCGCCGAAGCCCAGCGCAAGACGTCGCGGCTCGATAGAAGCGCGATGTCGGCCCGCTGCCCGTCGACGTCCGTTCCCCGATCGGCCTCGGCGTCCGCCGGCACGAGCTCGGCCTGCCAATAGGGATGGCGGTTTTCCCATTCCTCGGTGATCCGCTCGAGGGCTTCAAGCGCCTCCGGTTCCAGGGAAACGCTTACACGGAGCCTTGCCTCCCGGCTGTCGTCGCTGCCGTCCTGCGGGCGCTCGGCGCCTCCCGACGGCTGATCCGCGGGCTGCGGCAGCAGCGAGACGGGGGAAGGTCCTTCCTGGACGAGCAGCAGCAGCGCGCATACGACGACGGCGCCGGGTAGAATCATCCACTTTTTGCGTTCCAGGGTCCAGTCCTCCTCGGTCTCCCCTTCTCTTCTCTATTCTTCTATCCTATCAAAAGAATCGGGACTTGTCTTCCTTGCCTTCGCAAAAAAACAGGCCGAAAGCTTCAGCAATCTGAAGCCTTCGGCCTATCCTGTCGCCGTCCTTAGAGCAGGTCCGCCGCCAGCTGGGCCAGCTTGGAGCGCTCGCCCTTCTCCAGGTTGATATGCCCGCTCAGCCCTTCCTTCTTGAAGCTCTCCACGATGTAGGACAGGCCGTTGCTCATCGAGTCGAGGTAAGGATGGTCGATCTGCTCGGGATCGCCCATGAGCACGATCTTGCTGCCTTCGCCGACGCGCGAGACGATCGTCTTGACCTCATGCCGGCTTAGGTTCTGCGCTTCGTCGATGATGATGAACTGGCCCGGAATCGAGCGCCCGCGGATGTAGGTGAGCGCTTCGACCTGGATGCTGCCGAGCCCCATCAGAATCTTGTCGATGTCGCCGGACTTTTTGGTATCGAACAGGAATTCCAGGTTGTCGTAGATCGGCTGCATCCACGGACGCAGCTTCTCGTCCTTCTCGCCGGGCAGATAGCCGATATCCTTGCCCATCGGCACGACGGGGCGGGCGATGAGCAGCTTCTTGTATTTATGCTCGTCTTCGATCTTAAGCAGCCCGGCGGCCAGCGCGAGCAGCGTCTTGCCGGTGCCGGCCTTGCCGGTGAGGGTGACGAGCGGGATGTCGTCGTTCAGCAGCAGCTCGAGCGCCATCCGCTGCTGGGCATTGCGCGCCGTGATGCCCCAGACGGGATCGTTGCTCATATAGAGCGGCTCCAGCCTTGCTCCGTCCTGGCTCACCTTGAGCAGCGCGCTCTTGGACGTGCCCAGCTCGTCGCGCAGGATGATGAACTCGTTCGGATGGAGCCTTGAGCTCAGCTGCAGGCTCTTGACGCTGAGGAAGCGATAGGAGTAGAACTCGTCGATGACCGATGGATGGACGAACAGCGTCGCCGTGCCGGTATAGACGTCGGAAGGCTCCGCGACGCGATCGGACATATAGTCCTCCGCCTGCAGCCCCAGCACGTCGGCTTTGATGCGCACCAGCACGTCCTTGCTCACGAGCACGACGTCCCGCTTCGAGCCCTTTTCTTCCTCTTCCATATCGTAATTCAGGGCGACCGCGAGAATGCGGTTGTCGTTCGACATCTCCCCGAACATTTCCTGGACGCGGACGAAGCTCCGATGGTTGAGCTCGACGCGCAGCACGCCGCCGCGCGGGGTCGCGATTCCTTCATGGAGGCGCCCGTTCTCCCTCAAGCCGTCGAGCAGCCTCGAGACATGCCGGGCGTTGCGGCCCAGCTCGTCGGCCAGCCTCTTCTTGGAGTCGATCTCTTCGAGCACGACGGCCGGGATGATGACCTCGTTGTCGTCGAACGAGAAGATCGCCTGCGGATCATGAAGCAGCACATTCGTATCCAATACGAAGATTTTAGTCATGAAGAACCCCTCCTGGCGCCGGATGGTTCCGGAAGGCGGGAAGCATAATCCTTCCGGAACAGGGACAAACTAGGGTCGGTTGCAGAGTCCAAAGTACGAGGAAAGGTCTGGTGTCCCGCAATGAGAAAATGGCTGCTTTCAGCTGCTGCTGTGCTTTGCTTGGCGACTGCCGGCTGCGGGACGTCCGCACGCCGCGATGCCGCTCCCCCGCCTGCCGGCGATGCGGCGATGCGCTCCCAGCAGACCCATGCCGACGACGGCAAGAAGCTCGATTCCGCGCAAGCCGCCAAGCGGCTTGAGGAACTGGCGGCCCGGGTGGAAGGCGTCGAGAAGGCGCATGCCGTCGTAGCCGGAACCACGGCTGTCGTCGGCATCGACGTCGGCGGCAGCGTCGAGCGCTCCAAGGTCGGAACGATCAAGTATGCCGTCGCGCAGGCGCTCCGCGAGGATCCGCTCGGCGTGAATGCCGTCGTCACGGCCGACATGGACGTGAGCCGCAGGCTTGCCGAGCTCGGAGAGGACATCCGCGCCGGCCGGCCGATCCAGGGCTTCGCCGAGGAGATGGCCGATCTGATCGGTCGCGTCATGCCGCAGCTGCCGAGCGAGGTCATGCCGCTGCCGGAATCGAACGTCAAGGAGCCCGCTGCTTCTCCCGCCCGGCCTTAGCCCGGAGGCGAATGCCGGGCGCGGGGGACAAGCCCCCGAGCGCGCAAGAAGCCTGGCGACCCGTTGAGGTCGCCAGGCTTCTTTTTCATGTCGCCGCGGAGAAGACGAGCGAGCGCCGCGCCGCCGAAGCGGACGGGCTGTCGGCGCGAAACGGCGCCGCTGCAGCCGGATGCGACGGCGCGTCCAGGCGAATCTTAGAGCAAGCCCTAGCGCGCTCTCTCATCGGCCTACCTCCCGCGAGTCAGATTTTCATGATGAGCATCTTAGCTGTAGTATAACATACGTATGCCGCACCCACTACCGTCATTCGCCCAGTTTGGCCTGCAGCGCTTTTTTGGCTTTGGCCAGCGAGGCGTCGTCGACGTAGACGTAGGGGCTCCGCCAGTCGCCCGTCAGCGCGATGAACTCGATGTCGCCGCCGCCGATGCCGAAGTAGGCCATGAGCATCGCCCGAATCTCCGACTCCGGCATGTCGGTCCTCATGTTGTCGCCGACAGCGCCGAATACTTTGCCGAGCCTCAGGATGCCGGGAACCGACTTCAGCCTGGACGTCATCGCCCCGATCACCTGCTCCTGGCGCTGATTGCGCTCAAAGTCGCTGCTCATGTTCGTGCCGTCGTTGGACTTGCGGTAACGGACGAAGCCCAGCGCGTCCTCGCCGTAGAGCTTCTGCGCGCCTTTCTTCAAGTGGATGCTCGTGCCTCCCGGCTGTCCCGCGTGGTCGTCGTAATCCATGTCCATGTCGACGTCCACCTCGACGCCGCCGAGCGCGTCCACGACATCCGCGAAGCCTTGAAAATTGATCGTCGCGGCGTAGTCGATCGGGATGTCGAGGTAGCTGCCGATCGCATCCTTCATGCCGAGCTTGCCTTGACGCTCTGCCTCTTCCCGGCTGAGGTCCTTGTTCTTAGATCTGGCGTTGGCGATGAACGCCGCATAATAGCTGTTCACCTTGCGCTGCTTGTAGCCTTGGACCGGCACGCGAGCGTCGCGCGGAATCGACACGACGACGGCGCTTTTGGTGCGCGGATTGAACGCTGCGGCCATCAGCACGTCGGTATTGAGCAGGCCGTTCTCTCCGCGGGTATCGAGCCCCATCAGCAGCATCGCGGTCGGCTGCGTGCGCACCGATCCGGCCGAAGGCACGGCCGGGGCGCCGCTGCTGATCTGGCCGAGCGCCTTGTTGGCGTCGTAGAGCAGATAAGCCGCGAAGCCCGCCCCCGCGAGCAGGACGAGCGCCAGCAGCGTCATCAGCCTGCGCAGCCAATACACCCGCTTCGGCTTGCGTCTGCCGGGCCGTCCCTTCCGGCTTCCGGCGGGAGCGCCGGATTTCCCCTGCCCGCGGGCCGGGTATTCATTTCCCCTGTTCATAGCTGTCTCCTTGTTCGCAAGCCTGATTTCGGACGCTTCCTCCCGGACGCCAGGAGAGGCGGATCAGCTCTGGCCGGCGTCGCTTTGGCGCTGCTCGCGCTTCGCCGTCCGCCGGTCGTTGAACTGGCGGATGCGCAGCATCAGCATCATCGCGACGGCGACGGCCATGCATTGGATGATCGGCAGCTTGTCGATCTGGAATACGAGCAGCACGGTCGAGCCGATCGCCATCATCAGATAGACCAGAACCTCCTTCAACAACGGTAGCCGCTGCTGAGGACGGAATACTTTGTTGAAAATATAGATGACGCTGGCCAGAATCAGAATATACGATACAAGCGGATGGTCGCTGAGCCAGTCCTGCATCCGAGTTCACTCCTCCGGTTGGTTGTACAAGCGGTCCGATATGGATACAACGAGCAAGCGGCGCATTTGGCTGTCCGGCTGTTCGCCGGCGCCAAACCGCCGCTTGCTCGCTTCATGGGTTCGGCTGGAATCAGACTCCGGCCTGGGACGTCTTGCGCTGCTTCTCCGCCCGCTCGCGCTCGCTCTTGTTGAGCAGCTTCTTGCGCATGCGGATCGATTTCGGCGTGATCTCGCAGTATTCGTCGTCGTTGAGGTACTCCAGCGCCGCCTCCAGCGAGTACGTGCGAGGCGTCTTGAGGCGGACCGTCTCATCCTTGGAGGCCGACCGGATGTTGGTCAGCTGCTTCTCCTTGCAGATGTTGACGACGATGTCCTGGTCGCGGTTATGCTCGCCGACGATCATGCCCTCGTAGATCTCCGTGCCCGGCTCGAGGAACAGGATGCCGCGATCCTCGACGCCCATCATGCCGTAGAACGTCGAGACGCCGTTCTCGGTCGCGACAAGCACGCCCTGATGGCGTCCGCCGACGTTGCCGCCGACGGTCGGGCCGTAGCTGTCGAACGCATGGTTCATGATGCCGTAGCCGCGCGTCAGCGTCAGGAACTGCGTGCGGTAGCCGATCAGGCCGCGCGCCGGAATGATGAATTCCAGGCGGACCTGGCCGTTGCCGTTGTTGATCATGTTGACCATCTCGGCCTTGCGCGTGCCGAGGCTCTCCATGACCGCGCCCATGCTCTCCTCCGGCACGTCGATCAGCAGGCGCTCGTACGGCTCCATCTTCTGGCCGTCGATCTCCTTGACGATGACTTCCGGCATCGATACTTGCAGCTCGTAGCCTTCGCGACGCATGTTCTCGATCAGGATGCCGAGGTGAAGCTCGCCGCGGCCGGATACGATGAACACGTCAGGGCTGTCGGTGTCCTGCACGCGCAGGGCGACGTCCGTCTCCAGCTCCTTGTACAGGCGCTCGCGCAGCTTGCGGGAGGTGACCCACTTGCCTTCGCGGCCGGCGAACGGGCTGTTGTTGACGAGGAACGTCATCTGCAGCGTCGGCTCGTCGATCTCGAGCACCGGCAGCGCCTCCGGCTTGGCCGGATCGGCGATCGTCTCGCCGATGTTGATCTCCTTGATGCCGGCGATGGCGACGATGTCCCCTGCCGCCGCTTCTTCGATCTCGATCCGCTTGAGCCCCTGGAAGCCGAACAGCTTCTCGATGCGGGCCTGCTTGATCGCGCCTTCGCGCGTCATGACGGCGACTGGCTGGCCTTGGCGGATGACGCCGCGGTTGACGCGGCCGATCGCGATGCGGCCCATGTATTCATTGTAGTCGAGCAGCGTCACGAGGAACTGCAGCGGCTCCTCGACGTTCTCGGTCGGATGCGGGATGCGCTCGATGATCGTCTCGTAGAGGGCTTCCATGTTCTCGTCCTGCTTCTCCACGTTGCGGCTGGACGTGCCCATCAGCGCCGATGCGTACACGACCGGGAATTCCAGCTGCTGGTCGTTCGCGCCGAGCTCGATGAACAGGTCGAGCACCTCGTCGACGACGCCTTCCGGATTCGCGTTCGGGCGGTCGATCTTGTTGAGGACGACGATCGGCGTCAGATTGTGCTCCAGCGCCTTGCGCAGGACGAACTTCGTCTGCGGCATGCAGCCCTCGAAAGCGTCCACGACGAGCAGGACGCCGTCGACCATCTTCATGATGCGCTCGACTTCGCCGCCGAAGTCGGCGTGGCCGGGCGTATCCACGATGTTGATCAGGTAGTTCTTGTAGTTGATCGCGGTGTTTTTGGCCAGGATCGTAATGCCGCGCTCCCGCTCCAGGTCATTGGAGTCCATCGCCCGCTCGTGCACGACCTCGTTGTCCCGGAACGTGCCGGACTGCTGCAGCAGCTTGTCGACAAGCGTCGTCTTGCCGTGGTCGACGTGCGCGATGATGGCGATATTGCGAATGTTCTCTCTTGCTTGCATAACTTCTTATCCACTCCATCTGTATAGGATCAAGCTAAAATCTACGACAGGCGCCGGCCCGCTACCAGCGGGCCTTCTTGCTCACCATCATCCAGCCGCCGAGCGCGACGAGCGCGAACGCGATCAGATAGATGCCCCAGCTCCAGAGCAGCACGAAGATCATGCAGAGCGCCCAGACTCCCGCCAGCGCGGCGGCAATCGTAAAGGCGCTTCTCGGATGGGACGAATCGAAGGTGTAGTACTCGTACAGTCCGACCGCGAGGCCGAGGATGAAAAACGGCCACAAATAGTTCATGTAGCCCCATCCGAACCAGTTGCAGAACAGGAAAACCAGTGCATATACGGACAAAATGCCGCCTGGAACAAGCGCTGCCGCAGGGAGGAGCCGGCCGAAATAGAGCACATGCAGCAATATGCCCGGCACGAGGATGAACAGCGGCCAAAATACGGAGCCGATGAAGCTGAAGACGCCCATGCGGCCCAGCAGGATGGCGATCCCTGCAAGCAAGATGACGATTCCGGCGGAATATTGATTGCGGATCAACCCTATCCCCCGTTTCCCTTGACGACTGCCTGCGCGCAGGCAGAGGTACGACCAGTCAGATCTTTCTTATTCTAAAGGAAGCGGAGTGAAATTGCCAGCGGGAAACCGGGCATGCCAATAAAAAAAGCGCCGCTCGCCTGCCCGGAACGAGGCTGGCGAACGGCGGAGGAGCCTTCAGCTCCGGCGCGCGGAGCGGGTCAGCAGGATGCCCGCCGCGATGACGGCCGGCACCATCAGCACCGGCAGCGCCCCGTGCAGCAGCGGAGCGTGACGGAGCAGAGGCTGCAGCGCCGCGTCGGAGACGAGCATCTCTCCGGCGGCATAGCCGAGCAGGCCGGCGCCGGCATACACAAGAGACGGGAAGCGCAGCAGCAGGCCTCCGAGAAGCTGGCTTCCCCACAGGATCATGGGTATGCTAAGGGCGATGCCGAGCAGCATGAGCGCAGGCTCTCCGCCCGCCACGGCGGCGACGGCGAGCACGTTGTCGAGGCTCATGACAAAATCGGCGGCGACAATCGTGCCGACCGCGCCGGCCAGCGTGCCTGCTCGCTTGACGCCGGCCCCCTTGGAGCGGCGCTCCTCGCCGGGACGCTCCGCATCCCGCAGCAGCTGCACGGCGATAACGAGCAGGAGCGCGGAGCCGCAAGCCTGCAAATAGGGCAGCTGAAGCAGCGAGATGGCGGCAAGCGTCAGCACGCAGCGGAGGGCGATGGCGGCGAACGTGCCCCAGGCGATCGCCCGCTTGCGCTGCTCCGGAGGCAGATGCTGGCTCGCCATGGCGATGACGAGCGCGTTGTCGCCGCTCAGCAGCACGTTGATCGCGATGATTTGCAGAAAGATCCATAGATGGTCCAAGCCGTACGACCCCCTTCCCTACAGGGGTATGTACAAGCAGGTCCATTTATGTTACAAAAAAAAACGAATCCATTGTCCAGCTCATCCGTATACGGGTAAGTATTTGAGTCGGGGATTGTTCGAACACGAAGGAGGAGCAAGGATGGAATGGTTAGGTCCGCTGTTGACCATCGTCTTCATCGACCTTATGCTGGCCGGAGACAACGCGATCGTCATCGCGCTTGCCGCCCGCAACCTGCCTAAGCATCAACAGAAAAAAGCCGTCATCTGGGGAACGTTCGGAGCGATCGCCATCCGCATCGTCGCCACCGTGCTGGTCGTGAAGCTGCTCGATATTCCTTGGCTGCATCTGGCCGGAGGACTGCTGCTCGTCTGGATCGCGTACAAGCTGCTCGTGCAGGAGGAAAGCAGCCACGACAACATCAAGGCCGGCAGCACCCTCGGGCAGGCGATCGGCACGATCGTGCTCGCCGACGCCGCCATGGGCATCGACAACGTGCTGGCCGTCGCCGGCGCCTCGCACGGCAACATCTGGCTCGTCATCGCCGGGCTGATCATCAGCATCCCGATCGTCGTCTGGGGCAGCACGCTGTTCATCCGGCTGATCGAGCGCTTCTCGTGGATCCTTTACGTCGGAGCGGCGATTCTGGGCTATACCGCCGGCCACATGATCACGGGAGAAAAGAAGATCGCCCATCTGTTCGGAAACGGCGGCATGCCGGAGTGGCTCTTCATCGGTCTCGTCGTCGCGCTCATCGTCGGAGCCGGCATTCTCACCAAAGCGATCCGCAAAAACAAGCAGCCCGCCCATCGCGAGCGGGAAACGCATTGAATCCGAAAAGCCGAATCGTCCCTTGCGGACGGTTCGGCTTTTCGCTTTGTACAGCCGAGCGAGCTGTCCTGGAGCAGACGGCCGGCTCCGAGGCGGCTCGTCCTGGATGCCCTGCCGGCGCGGCCGCCCTCGCCGCTGGCCGCAGCGGCCAGCGGCAGTCCAGCCAAAAGAAAAAAGCCTGCTTCCAGGCTTTCTCCGTCAAAACCAGTCCCGCTCCTCCGCCTCGGCGACGGCCGGCTGCCGGCGGAACGTCCTGCCCCGGTCCAGCTGCACCGTCTCGACGCCTTGGACGGCCTGTCCGATCAGCTCGTCGAGCTCCGGAATGCCGTCCTCGATCCGCTCCACGATGCGCAGGTTCGGATTGGTGCTCGGGGATTTGGGCACGAACAGCGTGCAGCAGTCCTCGAAGGGCAGGATCGACGTCTCGTACGTGCCGATCTGTACCGCTCGGTCGATGATTTCCTGCTTGTCCATCATGATGAGCGGGCGCAGCAGCGGCAGCTCGAGGCTGCGGCCGATCACGTTCATGCTGCCGAGCGTCTGGCTCGCCACCTGGCCGAGGCTGTCCCCCGATACGACCGCGCCCGCGCCGGCCCGCTCGGCCAGCCGGCCGGCGATGTTCAGCATCGCCCTTCGCATGAGCGTGATGATCAGATGATCCTGCCCCGTCTGCGTGAAGCGAGTCTGAATATCGGTGAACGGCACGAGATGCAGCTTGAGCGGCTTGCCGGCGAAGCGCGACAGCTGGCGGGCAAGCTCGATCACCTTGTCCGTCGCCTGCTCGCTCGTGAACGGATAGCTGTGAAAGTGGACCAGCTCGAGCTCCAGCCCCTTGCGCATCGCCGACCATGCCGCGACCGGGCTGTCGATGCCGCCGGACAGCAGCAGCATCGCCTTGCCGTTGGAGCCGTACGGGAAGCCTCCCGCTCCCGGCTCGATGCGGTTGAAGACGTAGGCTCCCTCCGGCTGGATGTCGATGCGCAGCTCCATCTCCGGCCGCCGCACGTCCACCTTGAGCTCGGGAGCCGCGCGCAGGATATGCGAGCCGATCAGATGGTTGAGCTCATGGGTGACATAAGGGAATCCCTTCCACCCCCGCTTCACCGTCACCTTGAACGTCGCGGGCTTGGCCGGAAGCGCGTTCCACAGCTGAAGCGCGGCTTCCTGGATCGCCTCCAGCTCGTTCGCCGCCCGCTTGACCGGGCTGAACGAATGGATGCCGAACACCCGGCGCAGCGCCTCGGCGACGCGCTCATACTCGACTCCATTAAGCTTGATATAGGCGCGGGCATAGGTCTTTTCGAATTCGAGCCCTTCCAGATGCTGCAGGCTGAGCTTGATATAGCGGAACATCTGCTGCTCGAACCGGCCGCGGTTGCGCCCTTTGAGCGTCAGCTCTCCGTACCGGACCGTGATGAGATCATACTCCATGAATCAGATCTTGCTCCTCTCCAGCGGCTTCAGCCGCTTCACGACGGCTTCCAGGCTGTCCGCCAGCCGGTCCGCCGCCTCCTCGTCATGCTCGTCGCCAAAAGTGATGCGGATGCCGCCCGCCGCCCGCGAAACCGGATACCCCATCGCCAGCAGCACCTCGCTCGGCTTCTCGTCCTTGGACGAGCAAGCCGACTTCGTGGAGACGATGATGCCCTCCTCCTCGAGCGCATGCACGACGACTTCCGGCTTCATGCCCGGATAAGACAGATGCAGCACATGCGGCGCCTGCAGCGGCGAGTCCGGGTCCGGATCGCCGCTTAGCCGCAGCTCCGGAATCGCGTCCAAGCGGCCGATCAGCCGCTTGCGCAGCCTCCCCATCCGCTCGGTCCGCTCCGTCCGGCCTTCCATCGCCAGGCGAAGCGCCTTGGCGGAAGCGACGATCGCCGGCACGTTCGGCGTTCCGCCGCGCCAGCTTCCGTCCAGGCCGCTGCCGCCGATGAGCGGCTCCAGCCTGACGCCGGCTCGGACATAGAGGAAGCCGGTTCCTTTAGGCCCGCGAAGCTTATGCGCCGAAGCGCTGAACAGATCGATGCCCCACTCCTTGAGCCGGATCGGCAGCTTGCCGACGCTCTGCACGCCGTCCACATGAAACAGCACCTCTGGAAAGCGGCGCAGCAGCGCTCCCGCCTCCTCGATCGGCTGGACGGACCCGACCTCGTTGTTCACATGCATGAGGCTGACGAGCGTCGTATCGGGACGCAGGGCAGCTTCCAGGCTGTCCAGCCGGATCCGGCCGTTGCCGTCGACCGGCAGCCTCGTCGTCTCGAAGCCTTCCGCCTCGAGCCGGTCGGCCGCCTGCTTCACCGATGGATGCTCGATCTGCGACACGATGACATGGCGGCCCCTCGACCTCGCGGCCCTCGCCGCTCCGACGACCGCAAGCTGATTGCTCTCCGTGCCGCCGGAGGTGAACACCCATTCCTCGGCCGACGTGCCCGTCAGCTCGGCCGCCAGCTCCTGCGAGCGCCGCAGCAGCCTGCCCGCCTCCAGCCCCGCTCCGTGGATCGAGGACGGATTGGCATAGTGCCGCCCCATCACCTCCGCGAGCGTGCGGATCACCTCGGGATGCGGCGGCGTCGAGGCTCCGTGATCAAAATAAAGCACCGGGCGGTGCTTGCTCATCGCCATGACCTCCTTGAATCAAACAAAAAGACCGGCTTCGCCGGCCGCCCGTCAAGCGTGCAGCCGCGAATGCGGTCCTTCCGTGGGCTCCGGCCGAACGCCTAGAGCCAGCCTACGCCTATCCTATTATAAAAAGCCTCCGGTTACAACCCGGTGCCGGAGCCGCCGAGCTTGGCCATGATCTTGACGACGTACGACTGCGTCTCCTGCGGCAGCTCGGAAAAATGCTCGGTCAGCGTCGCCTCGTCCCGGATGCCGAGCCGATCGAGCCTTCCCGGTCCGGCATTGTAGGCCGCCAGCGCGGCAGGCACGCTGCCGTCCAGCTTGCGAAGCAGGTAGGAGAGATATTTGGAGCCTCCGTCGATGTTCTGAGCGGGATCGAACGAGTCCGTCACGCCGAGTCCGCGCGCCGTTCCGTCCATGAGCTGCATGAGGCCCTTCGCGCCGGCGCCGGAGACGGCCAGCGGCTGGAAGGAGGATTCCGCCTCGATGACAGAGCGGATCAGCTTCGGAGACAGTCCATGGCGGGCGGCGGCCGAGGCGATCAGCCCTTCGTACTCCGCTCCCGCCGAGCCTGCGCCCTCTCCGATCCACGCGGCGGCTGACGACGCATAACCGCTTCCCGCCGCGATCAGCGCGGCTTGCAGCGCCGGCGAAGCCGAGGCGTCCCATCCGCCCGCCGCCGCGGCGGCTTGGCCGTTCAAGCCGGTTCCGGCAGACAGCCCGGACCAAGCGGCGAGCGCCATCATACCGGAGTCGGCGGAGGCGGAGGTATCCGCATCGGCCAGACCCGAAGCCCCTGCGGCCCCCGACAGCTGGCTCAAGATCTGATCGAAAGCGGAGGCCGCTCCGCTTGATGCCTGGCTGCCGCCGCCAGTCAGCTGATCCAGGCTGGGCCGCAGCTGCTGCTGAATGAGCGCCGTAAGCATTCGAGGATCGATCGACATGATAGGTTCACTCCTCATTTCCCATTATCCTCGGTATATCGGCGGACGAGCCTCGGAAATGTAGAGCTCGGCGATATGGCTTTATCGAAAAAGGAAAGAGCCGCCCCGGAAGGGACGGCTCGATGAGGCTCATGATGGCGAATCGGATTTGGGTTGGAACGTGTGGCAGCAGGTCGCGGACGACTCCTTGGCCTCGTCCGTATGGCGATCTCCGAACTCTCCGCCGGCAAACTCGGCAGACAGATCGGCGTGCGCATGCTGGTCGATCTCGATATGGATCGCATCGGCCGAGCATTGGTTGCCTTGTCCCCAGAAAGCGCAATTCGAAACGCTGCATGCAACGCCTTTTGGCATGGTCCCTCACCTCCGCTACCTAGGCTGGCCAGGGAGGGGACGCGGTATGCCTTCCTTATTTTTGACCTTGCATCCGACGCGAGGTCATGTAGTCGTTTTCGTAGTAGGAGAGATCGTCCCTCAGCTCTTCGTAGATCTTGGATACGCCGAGCACGATGTCGCGCGCGCTGCGCAGCGGCTTGTGCCGGAAGCGGATCGCATCCTGGCCGGTGTACGCGTAGCGGCCGTCCTCGGAGTAGCCTTCGTTCTTCGGATAGAAGAAGGCGTTGACGCAGTGGTGGTACACCTCATAAAGCTGGCGCTCGGCATGCTCGGCGTCGAAGTTCGGCCGGCGCAGCGTGACCCCGAGCTTCTCATAGGCGACCTCGGAGTAGACCAGCAGATGACGCAGGTCGGACAGCAGCCCTTTGTAGAAGGTGAGCTCCTCGTCATTTGCTTCCGGGGACGCAAGCTGAGGAAGAGCATGCTCGTTCAGGAAAGGCTCCAGCTGCGAGATGGCGTCCTTGAGCTTGGCGCGGGTTGATTCGCTGAGCGGCTTTACATTGGCGGATGGCATGGTGAATTAGGTTCCCCTTTCATCAATCCCGTAAGAAGTTGAAGATTATGTCTATCCTAACATACAATCGGCGCGATTTGTACTCTTTATGACCCTTGCCGCGGCCGCGAAGCCGCGCCGTCCCTCCGAATAATTTACGCCCGCTTGCCGGACTCTAAGCAGGAACGGCTATAGACTTGACCGGGAGGATGAGGCCTTCATGAGAAAAAAATGGATCGGCGCGTTCACCGCGCTCGCTCTGCTGACGCTGTTGATTCCGATCAGCCCCTGGCTCATTCCCGGCGCGCATCCGCAGGAACAGAAGGCCAAAACGAGGGCTCTGTCCGCAGAGCAGGAAAGCCGGCTCAAAGAGGCGGACATCCGCCACGACATGGAAGCGACCGCGATGCTGTGCGCGAGCGAGTGCTCCAGGGATATCGGCAAGCTGTTCGCGTTGACGGACGCGCCGGCCGCCAGCCGCGCCGACCGGATGAAAAAGCTCATCCGCCACCATCCGCAGATGGCTCATCTGAGCTGGAAAAGCCCCGGCGCAGCTGACGCCGAAGCCGGAAACGTCCCGGCCGACGCCGAATCGTTCGTCGCGGCGCATGCGAAGCCGGCTGCCGAGGCGATCGCCAAAGGCTCCCGCTACCAGTCGCAGACGCTGACGGCCGCCGGCAAGCGGTACCTGCTGCTCGCCGTGCCCGCGCCAAGCGGCAAGGAAGGCATCGTCGGCCTGATCCGGCAGGACATCGTCGGCGACGTGCAGCGGCATCAGATGCGCAACCTGCGCCAGGTTCCCTTTCCGGCGGAGGGCCATTACCGGATCGAGTCGGTCCGCGCGGGCACGAAGCGGGAGTTCACCGTCCGCACCGGCAACGACAACGGAGGCGCCAGCCATTACCATGTCCAGGAAGTCGTCGTCCGCTTCCGCGCCGAGCCGTCCGCGGAGCAGCTGGAGCAGATCCGCCGCGACATTGGCGCTTCCGCCGAAAACCGGATGCGAGGCGTCTACGTGTTCCGCTCGCGCTCGATGGATGCGATGAAGATGATGGGCTATTTCCGCAAAAAGTGGAATCCGATCTATGTCGAGCCCCATTACCTGTACCTGACGAACGAAGCGCCGGCCGACGTGAGGCCGATCGTGCCGAACGACCGGCTCTACTCCGACTATCAGTGGAACCTCCCGTCCATCGAGACGGAAATCGGCTGGAACCTGTCCAAAGGCAGCGATGGCGTCAAGGTCGCCGTGCTCGACACCGGCGTGCAGTTGGACCATCCCGATCTTGAAGGAAAGCTGGCGGAAGGCTACAACGTCGTCACCTCCGGCCAGCAGCCCGACGACGATGTCGGCCACGGCACCCATGTCGCGGGCATCATCGCCGCCGCGGTCAACAACGGGGAAGGCGTCGCCGGCCTGACGTGGTACAACAAGATCATGCCGGTCAAGGTGCTCGACTCGAGCGGAGCCGGCTCCACCTACTCCGTCGCCCAAGGGCTCATCTGGGCGGCCGATCACGGGGCCAAGGTCATCAACATGAGCCTCGGCAACTATGCGCAGGCGGAGTTCCTTCACGACGCGATCAAGTACGCCTACGACAAGGATGTCGTGCTCGTCGCGGCAAGCGGCAACGACAACTCCGAGCAGCCCGGCTATCCGGCCGCATATCCGGAAGTGTTCGCCGTCGGCTCGACCGACTCGCGCGGGCAGAAGTCGTCCTTCTCCAACTATGGCGACTACATCGACGCGGCGGCGCCGGGAGACAGCATCGCCAGCACCTATCCGGGCAGCCAGTACGCCGCCCTCTCGGGCACGTCGATGGCCAGCCCGCATGTCGCGGCGCTGGCGGCGCTCATCCGCTCGCTCAATCCGCAGCTGACCAACGTCGAGGTCTATGACATCATGCGCAGCACGGCACGCGATCTCGGCGCCAAGGGAAGAGATCCTTACTTCGGCTACGGGCAGATCGACATCGACAAGGCGCTGCGCGCCGCCGGAAAAGGCGGCTCCGCGGCGACGGTCCCCGCCTCGGACGGGCGGCAGCCGGCCGGCCTCGTTCCGGCGGAGAGCGGCGCTCCTGCCACCGAATCGGCGGCTTCGCACGCGCCCGATTCGTTCGTCGAACGGATCCGCAAGCAGCTGGAGGAGCTGCGGCGGAGGCTGGAGCGCGGTTAGCCGCCAGAGCCTGAACCCGAACCTGAATCAAAGCGTCCTTCTCCCGAGCGGGAGAAGGACGCTTTGAAGCGCCGTCCGATAGGACGGCAACATGCTCCAAAGCGCTGGGCGCTGTTGATCGCAGGGTCGTTGCGGAAAGTCTGCCGTAAGCCGGGTTCTGTGCTCTTCGTGGTCCGAACGGGAACGACCCTCCCACGGTCAAGCGACAATCATCTATCTAGGCCGGCCATTGCTGGCAGGCTCAAGCGACCAACCCGAACGCACCCCGGGCAAGGGCTGGAGCCGAAGCTCCCGCGTTCTCTTAGGTCTTGCTCCAGATGGGGTTTACCAGCCGCGTTGTCGCCAACGCCGCTCGTGGTCTCTTACACCACGGTTCCACCCTTGCCTGATCCGGCGCGCGAGGCGCCGGCCATCGGCGGTCCATTTCTGTGGCACTATCCTTCGGCTCGCGCCGACTGGACGTTATCCAGCATCCTGCCCTACGGAGCCCGGACTTTCCTCTCGCGGCCGAGGCCGCCAGCGATTGTCTGTCAGACTTTCCGATACCTAAGCTAGTATAGCCGGATCGGAGTCCTCATGCAAGACGAAACGGCTCGGTATTTATCGCCGAAGGAACGACCTCCGTCGCATAGCGCGATTCGGAGAGCCGTGCGGACAGCCACTGCGCCACCTTCGCCTTCATGATCTTCTCGGCGTTATGCCCCGGATCGATGAGCAGCATGCCCGCGGCGAGCGCGTCGTGGGCGGAATGATAGTCGATGTCCCCGGTAATGAGCGCCTGCGCGCCGGCGAACTGGGCCTGCCGCCAGTAGCGGGCTCCCGAGCCGCCGAGCACGGCTGCCTTGCGCACCTCCGTTCCGAGGTCGCCCGTCACGCGCACAAAAGGCACGTCGAAAGCGGCCTTGACCCGCTCCGCCAGCTCGGCGAGCGTGAGCGGCCGCTCCAGCCGCCCGCTGCGGCCGAGGCCGAGCGACTTGCCTTCCCGCTCCAGCCGGATGACGTCGTAGGCCGTCTCCTCGTACGGATGGGCGGCCAGCATCGCCTTCACCGTCTTGCGCAGCAGGCTCTCAGGCACGACGATCTCGATGCGGACCTCGTCGACGGTTTCCAGCCGGCCTTGCGTGCCGAGGAACGGAGCGCTGCCCGCTCCAGGCCGGAACGTGCCCGTGCCGCTCGTATTGAAGCTGCATTGGTCATAGCTGCCGAGCGCGCCGCCGCCGGCTTGCCACATCGCCTCGCGCACGGCATCGGCATGCGTCTGCGGCACATAGACGGCAAGCTTGAGCAGCCGGTCCTCATGCACCTTCTCCAGGCTGACGCGGCCCTCCGCCGCGATGCCGACCGCATCGGCCATCCAGTCGTTCATGCCGCCTTCGGCGACGTCGAGATTCGTATGCGAGATATAGACCGCGATGTCATGCTTGATCAGCTTCTCGTACAGCGCCCCCGCGGGCGATGCGGTATCGATCTTGGCGAGCGGCCGGAAAATAATGGCGTGATGGGCGACGATCAGCTCGGCTCCCTCCGCGATCGCCTCCTCCACTACTTCCATCGTCACGTCAAGCGCGATCAGCGCCTTGCGGACCGGCTTCTGCAGCGTGCCGAGCTGCAGGCCGATCCGATCGTTCTCCACGGCATATCTTTTCGGCGCGAGCCGCTCCATCAGCTCAGCGACGACATGTCCGTTCGCGTACATGCAAGCACCTCCTCGATTCGATCGATCACCTGGGCGAGCTCGCGCTTGCGGGCCGCCGCCTCCTCCGTGTCCGAACGCTCCAGCTGGAGCGCGATGCCTCGCAGCTTGCGCAGCTCCGAGCTCCATTTGCGGGCGAACGCTTCCGACGGACGACGGGTCAAATAAGGCCCCATCCGCAGCTTGAGCCTCCGGTCCTCCTCGGACGTCAGCCCCGGCAGCAGCGGCTCGCCTCCATACAGCTCCTCGCTCCGCTCCCGCGCCTCGGCGGAGCTCAGCGCGTGGAGCACTTCATAGATCTTGCCGTCCTCCTCGAGGATCGACTCGTCGGCCAGATGCCAGCCATGCTCCAGCAGCCAGGCGCGCACGAGCTCCTCGCCTACGTTCGGCTGCAGCACGAGCTGGCGCACGCCGTCCAGCTTGCCGCCGAGGCGGCCCGCCTCCAGGATCGACACGATAAGCGCGCCGCCCATGCCGGCAATCGTCACCGTGTCGGCCTCTCCGGGCTGCAGCACCTCCAGCCCGTCTCCTTTGCGCGCCTCGATGGACGAGGCGAGGCCGGCTGCGGCGATGCCGCGGCGAGCCGCCTCCAGCGGACCGTCGTTCACCTCGCCGGCGATCGCCGACGGACAGGTGCCGCGGCCGACGAGCTCGACCGGCAGCAGCGCGTGATCCGAGCCGATGTCCGCGAGGCGCGAGCCCTCGAGGACGTAATCCGCGATCGCGCTTAAGCGCTTTGATGTCAGCATATTAAGCAACCCACTCTATCCAATAGTTTCGCAGGAGGAACAGCGCTCCTCCGCCTAGCACCAGTTTACCAACAAATACGCTCTGGAGCCAAACGCCCCGACCTTGCTCGACGAGCAGCGTCGCTTCCGGCATGAACGCCATCAACGAGGCGACGCCCAGCAGGACGGCGCAGGAAGGCTTGGACCAGCGGCGCACGAACCAGCCGGACCAGCCGAACAGCACCGCGAGCGGCAGCCAGTACAGCTGCTTCTCTCCGAGGGCGGCGCCGCCGGCAAGCTGCTGCAGCAAAATCGCATACACGAGCGCCAGGCAGGCCCAGCCGCAAAAATGGAGCAGCGGTATGCGCTGCCAGATGCCGTATCCGATCCAAAAAACGGCGCATCCGCTCCAGATCGCGGCGTTCCACTGCCAGCCGAGCAGGCCGTGCAGCCCCATCAGGTAGAGCGCGAAGCCGGCAAGCAGCAGCATGCCTGCGCCGGTCCAGGCCATGCCCGCCGTCTCGCTGCGGGGCCGGATGACCGCTCCCGCGGTCAAGGAGCCGCCCGAGACAAGCAGCGCGATCGCGATTTGCAAAGCCGGATGAAAAGAGCTAAAATGAAGAACAATCAAGAAGAAAAGGGAGAAGATGGCAAGAAATAAGAGCCATTTCCAGCCGGATGCGCCCGCCGCCGCCCTTACCGCTTTTTTCGTCCGCAGCCTTTCTTTGGAGGGTGCCTCTCGGGGCGGATCCTCGTCGGCGGACGCCGGCTCGGCATACAGATTGAGCAGGAAGTCGCAATAGTGATCCGGCAGCAGCTTGCTTTTTTTCCACCCGCGAATCTCCTGCACCATAAGGTTTCGCTTGTCCATATCCATGATGACGGCTCTCCTTGCAGCCGCTCGCAGACGAGCGGCCTATGGAATCGGAGCCGGTCGGCTCCCTTCCTTACATCGTCATCTCGGCCAAGCGGCTGAAGGGCCATCCGTCTCCGGGACGTTGGACCTATCCGCTCCCCAAGCCAAAAAAAGACTCCCCGCGAATGCGGAGAGCCGGGCCGGCCTTCGACCTATTCCAAGAAATCCTTGAGCCGCTTGCTTCGGCTCGGATGGCGGAGCTTGCGGAGCGCCTTGGCTTCGATCTGGCGGATCCGCTCGCGCGTCACGCCAAATACCTTGCCGACCTCCTCCAGCGTCCTCGTACGGCCGTCATCCAGGCCGAAGCGCAGGCGCAGCACGTTCTCCTCGCGCTCGGTCAGCGTATCGAGCACGTCCTCCAGCTGTTCCTTGAGCAGCTCGTACGCCGCGGCATCCGCCGGAGCGAGCGCCTCCTGATCCTCGATGAAATCTCCCAGATGCGAATCGTCCTCCTCGCCGATCGGCGTCTCGAGCGATACCGGCTCCTGAGCGATCTTCATGATCTCCCGCACCTTGTCGGTGCTCAGATCCATCTCGGCCGCGATCTCCTCCGGCGTGGGCTCGCGTCCGAGCTCCTGCAGCAGCTGGCGCGAGACGCGGATCAGCTTGTTGATCGTCTCGACCATATGCACCGGGATCCGGATCGTGCGGGCCTGGTCGGCGATGGCGCGCGTGATCGCCTGACGGATCCACCACGTCGCGTAGGTGCTGAACTTGAAGCCCTTTTGGTGGTCGAACTTCTCGACGGCCTTGATCAGGCCCATGTTGCCCTCCTGGATCAGGTCCAGGAACAGCATGCCGCGGCCGACATAGCGCTTGGCGATGCTGACGACGAGGCGGAGGTTCGCTTCCGCCAGCCGGCGCTTCGCTTCCTCGTCGCCTTGCTCGATGCGCTTGGCCAGCTCGATCTCGTCATCGGCGAGCAGCAGCGGCACGCGGCCGATCTCCTTGAGGTACATGCGGACCGGGTCGTTGATCTTGATGCCGGGCGGCAGGCTCAGGTCGTCGTCGAAGTTGAACTCGTCGCTCTCGCGCTCCTGATCCTCGCCTCCGAGCGGAGACGGCCGATCGTCCCGCTCGTTCGTCACTTCGATGCCGAGATCGTCGAGCTGCTCGAAAAACTCGTCAATCTGCTCCGGCTCCTGATCGAAAGGAGCGAGCTTATCCATGATCTCTTTATAAGAAAGGGAAGACCGCTTTTTCCCCTGTTCGATGAGCTGATCCTTGACCAGCTCCATTTTTTGCTCGTTGTCCAGCTCCGTATGTTGGTCATTCGCCATATTCCCGACTCCCTCCTCCCTAGAAAGGTCATCCTGCCGATTCCTTCTGCTGTCTTTCTAGGGCGATAATCTCACTTTGGATCCTTGCTCTTCAAAACGTCGATCGCTCTCTCAAGAGGAATGATATCAAGATGGATCTGAGCCGCCTTCAATACATCCCCCGCCTTTTCCGCCCGCGTCGCCTCTTCCTTCAAAACCTGGATCTTCTGCTTCAAGACCATTCTTTCCGATTCTTTCTTGATGTCGAGAATGTTTGAAGGCACAAGCTCGAAATGAAGGGAGGAGCTGTCCTCATGAATGAGGATGGAAGAAGCGAGCTGCTCGAGACGATGGTCCTGAATCGAGCTGATAAATCGGCTCGCATCCGGCTCGTTGCCTCCGGCGTAATAGGCATACAGATAAGCAGCCAACGCGACATGATCCTCAAGGATGAACGAATCGCCGAGCTGTTCGTAGACCGTCGATGCCACTTCCTTGTCATGCATCATGCAAGCCAGCAGATGTCGTTCCGCTCGTTTGAATAAAGGCGTGGTGTCCGTCCTCGCGGCCGAGGGCGCACGCCTTGTTTCATTCCTACCATTATTCCACGATTGATCGTTCTTATCCCTGTCCGGCCTCGTTTTCTGCCGCTCGCTCCAGATCTGGTGGCAGTCCTGCTTGAGCGACTCCAGAGACAGCTCGAACTCGCGGGAAAGCTCTTTCAGGTAAACTTCCTGCTCCGTACGGGAATCAAGCTCCGCCACTATGCCGACAGCTTCCATGACATAGTTCTTGCGGCCCTCTTCTCCTATGAGTGTATGATTCCGGCGCGAATATAAGAGCTTAAATTTGGTGACGGAGACGGGATGCTCGATGACTTCCCTCATGAACGTCTCGGCGCCGAACCGGGTAATATGCTCGTCCGGATCCATGCCTTTGGGCAGCACGGCGACGAGCGGCCGGACGCCGGCCTTCTCCAGGATCGGAATCGACTTCATCGCCGCCGCCTGGCCGGCATCGTCGCCGTCGTAGCAGAGGATCACCTCGTCCACCTCGCGCGCGAGCTGGGCCGCATGATCGTCCGTCAGCGCGGTGCCCATCGCCGCCACGCCGTTCTTGACGCCGGCGGACCAGGCCTTGATGACGTCCATATATCCCTCGAACAGCACGGCGGACCTCTTCTTGCGGAAGACGGACCGCGCCGCATGCAGCTGATAGAGCAGCTTGCTCTTGGCGAACAGGCGGGTTTCGGGGGTATTCAGGTATTTCGGCTTGGAGTCGTCCATGACGCGGCCTGCGAAGCCGCATACTTTGCCGTCCCGCGCACGGATCGGAAACATGATGCGCGCACGGAATCGGTCTACATAACCGCTTCCATCGTTTTTCGCCGAAAGGAGGCCCGCTTTTTCCAGCAGCTCGGGCTCGTAGCCCCTCGATTGCAGAAATCTGGACAGCGTGTCCCATCCCTCCGGCGCGAAGCCGATGGAGAACTCGTCGATCAGCTTGCCGCTCATCCCCCGTCCGAGCAGATAGGCTCTCGCCTCCTGGCCCTGAGCGGAATTGTTGAGCAGATAATGGTAGAACTTGGCCGCGAGCTCATGCGCCTCATAGGACTTGTCGAGCTCGGGGTCACGCGGCGAAGAGCCCTCGCCGGGCGCATCCCATGTAATGGGCATCCCTGCCTCTTCCGCCAGATGGCGGACGGCTTCCGGGAAGGAGTAGCCCTCGATCTCTTCGATGAACCGAATGACATTGCCTCCCTTGCCGCAGCCGTAGCAATGAAAGATCTGCAGCTCGGGAGTGACCGTGAAGGAAGGCGTCCGCTCCGAATGGAACGGACAAAGCCCCTTCATATATTTGCCGTTTTTGGTCAGATGAACGTACTTCCCGACGGTGTCCACAATTTCATGATTCCGGCGCACCTCTTCGATGACGCTTTCCGGTATCTTGCCGTATGCCACTCGTTCATCACCTTCGTCCGAATAACACGTAATACTATTCGCTGGTCCTATTCTTTTTCCTGCCTGCCCTGCAAAAGTTTTGTCAGCTTTTGTTGAAAAGCCGCCCGGTCCTCCGCGGTCATTGCCTTCGGCCCTTTGGTCCGGCCTCCGCTTCGCCGGATGACGCTCTGCTCATGGCGCCTCGCCATCATCGAGTCGATCGTCTCGTTCCGGTAGCGATGGCCGCGGAAGCCGATCACCTCCGCCCCTTTGGCAAGCGCGATCGCCGCCAGGCCGTAGTCCCCGGTGACGACAATGTCGCCGCGCCGGACGCGGTTCAAAATATACAGATCCGCCGCCTGGCTGCTCCGGTCGACATGGGCGATCTCGAGCCCCGGCTCCGGCTCCAGCCGGTGGTCGTAGGACGAGACCATCAGCACCGGCACGCCGAGCGGATAGGCGATGTCCATGATCTCCCGCTTGACCGGGCAGGCGTCCGCATCGACGACGATGCGGGTGCTTGCCTTTTCCTCCATGCGCTTCCCCGCCTTTCGGCCGCGGCCGGCCCCGGGCGATCCGTCAGCTGCTGCGGATCCGCTCCATGATGATGCTGGCCGTCTCCTCGACCGCCCGATGCGACACGTCCATCGTGAAGCAGCCGATCCGGTCGGTGATTCCTTTGGCGTAGGCCAGCTCGCGCTCGATCCGCTCGGAAGTGGCGTAAGAAGCGCTGTCCGGAAGGCCGAGCGCCTTCAGCCGCTCCTTGCGGATGACATTGAGGTAATGCACGCCGATCGTCAGGCCGATGACGCGCTCCTTCGGTATCGTGAACAGCTCGTCCGGAGGCTTCAGCTCCGGCACGAGCGGAACGTTGGCCACCTTGTACTTCTTGTGGGCGAGATACATCGACAGCGGCGTCTTCGACGTGCGCGACACGCCGACAAGCACGATGTCCGCTTTTTTGATGCCGGTCGTATCTCTCGCATCGTCGTATTTGACCGCGAACTCGACCGCTTCCACCTTGCGGAAGTAATCCTCGTCGAGCACATGATTCAGCCCCGGCTCCTGCCGGGACGGCATGCCCGTCTTGCGTTCGAGGCTATGGATCAGCGGACCGAGCAGATCGATCGCCTCGACCCCGCTCCCGTCCGCCAGACGGACCATCGCCTCTCTCAGATGCGGCAGCACGAGCGTGTAGAGGACGATCGCGCCGTTGCCGCGCGCGAGCTCCACCACCTTGGCTAGCGCCGTCTCGTCGGCGATGAAGGGCGCCCGGCGGATCTGCGGCACGATCGGGTGGAACTGCGCCGCGGCGGCGCGCACGACCAGATCGCCCGTATCTCCCGCCGAGTCGGATACGACATAGACAATGACATCCCGCTCGTATACGCTCACGTCGCCACTCTCCTTTGGATCAGATGGGACCCCCGGATCAAGCCCAGACAAGCTTCGAGAAGTCCGCGTACCGCGCGGCGTCTCGGGAGATGGCCGACAGCAGCGCCAGCCGGTTGCGGCGGACGGCTTCGTCCTCCGCCATGACCATGACGGAGTCGAAGAAGGCGGTGATCGGCTCGCGCAGCTCCGTCAGCAGGCCGAGCGCCGTCGCGGCGTCTCCGGCTTCCAAGGCTTTGCGGTACGGGCCGGACACATGCTCGTAGGCTTCATGCAGGCCGCGCTCCGCTCCCGCTTCGAGCCGGGAGGCGTCGACGGCGGCATCCGATTCGGCCTTGGCCGCGAGGTTGGCGCTGCGCGTGAGCGCGTCGACGACCGTCTTGAACTCGCCTTGCTCCGGTCCCGCGGCCCGCGCCAGCAGGATCGCCGCCCGCTTCACGGTCAGCGTCAGATCGTCGAAGCCGGCGGCGAGCGCCGCTTCGATCACGTCGTAGCGATTGCCTTGCTCGGTCAGCACGTTTTTCAAGCGCAGCGCGAAGAAATCGTACAGCTCTTTACGAATGTCGCTGCGGCTTCGTTTCAGGCCGCGCTGCTCATGGATGTCCAGCGCCAGGTCGAACAGCTCTCCGAGACGAACCGGCAGCTCATGCGCCATCAGCGTCTGCACGATGCCCGCCGCCTGGCGGCGCAGCGCGTACGGATCCTGCGAGCCGGTCGGAACGATGCCGATCGAGAAGCAGCCGACGATCGTGTCGAGCTTGTCGGCGAGGCTCACGAGCGCGCCGGGCAGCGAGGCGGGAGCCGTGTCTCCGGAGAAGCGCGGCTGATAGTGCTCGTTGATCGCCTTGGCGACGGCCTCGTCCTCGCCGGCCTTGCGGGCGTAGTCCTCGCCCATGATGCCTTGCAGCTCCGGGAATTCGTAGACCATCTGGGTCACGAGGTCGAACTTGCAGATCTCCGCGGCGCGCGCGGCAGCCGCGGCGGCATGCGGCTCGGCGCTTGCGGCGGCGGCGATGCGGCCCGTCAAGGCGACGATGCGGCCGACCTTGTCGGCTACCGTGCCGAGCTCCTCGTGATAGACGATCGTCTCCAGCTTGCGGAGCGCGTCGGCGATATGGAGCTTCTGGTCCTCGGCATAGAAGAATTTCGCATCCGACAACCGGGCCCGAAGCACCTTCTCGTTGCCCTTGGCGACATTCTCAAGCGACACGGCGTCGCCGTTGCGCACCGTCACGAAGAACGGCAGCAGCTTGCCGGCGCTGTCCAGCACCGGGAAGTAGCGCTGATGCTCGCGCATCGAGGTGATCAGCACCTCCTGCGGGATGTCGAGGAAGGCCGGATCGAACGAGCCGAACAGCACGGTCGGCGTCTCGACGAGGAACAGCACCTCCTCGAGCAGGTCGTCCTTGATCGAGATCGTCCAGCCTTTTTCGGCGGCCAGCGCCTCGATGCCTTCCACGATCAGCCGCTCGCGCTCCGCGATGTCGACGATGACATGCTGGCTGCGCAGCGCCTCCACGTAGGCGGCCGGCTCGGCCACGGCCGTCTCCTCGCCGAGGAAGCGATGGCCGCGGGAGACGTTTCCGCTTCTCACGCCGGCGATCTCCAGCGGCACGACGTCCGTGCCGTACAGCGCGAGCAGCCATTTGATCGGACGGACGAACTTCAGCTCGTACGAGCCCCAGCGCATGTTTTTCGGGAAGGTCATCGCATGCACGATTCCGTCAAGCCCGTCCGACAGCACGGAAGCCGTGTCCACGCCGAGGCTCGACTTGACCGCATAGACGTACTCGACGCCGGCCAGCTCCTTGAAGAACAGCTGCTCCGGCTCTACGCCCTGGCTGCGGGCGAAGCCGAGCGCCGCCTTGCTCCAGCCGCCTTCGGCGTCCTGGGCGATCTTGCGGGACGGCCCTTTGACCTCCTCGCTCACATCCGACTGCTTCTCCTCCACCGCGCGCGCCAGCACCGCCAGCCGCCGCGGAGTCGCATAGGCGGTCACACCGCCATGGCCGATGCGGGAGTCGGCGAGCCACTTCTCGACGCGCTCGCGAAGCTGATTGACCGCGGCGCGCACGAAGCGGGCCGGCACTTCCTCGAGGCCGATCTCGAACAGCAGGTCCTTAGCCATTCGCGTCCACTCCTTTCTTGAGCAGCGGGAATCCGAGCCGCTCCCTCTCCTCCAGATACGTCGCCGCGCAAGAGCGGGCGAGATTGCGCACGCGCTGGATGTAGCCGGTCCGCTCCGTCACGCTGATCGAGCCGCGGGCGTCCAGCAGGTTGAACGCATGGGAGCACTTGAGCACATAATCGTACGCCGGGAAGACGAGGTTCTGCTCCATCGCGCGGCGCGCCTCCTCCTCGTACATCGAGAACAGCTTGAACAGCATGTCCGAATCGCTGATCTCGAACGTGTACTTGGAATGCTCGTACTCCGGCTGCAGGAACACGTCGCCGTAGGTGACCCCTTCGACCCACTCGAGGTCGAACACGTTCTCCTTGTCCTGAATGTAGGAAGCGAGCCGCTCCATGCCATAGGTGATCTCGACCGCGACCGGACTCGCGTCGATGCCGCCCACCTGCTGGAAATACGTGAACTGCGTGATCTCCATGCCGTCCAGCCATACTTCCCAGCCGAGTCCCCAGGCGCCGAGCGTCGGCGACTCCCAGTTGTCCTCGACGAAGCGGATGTCATGATGCAGCGGGTCGATGCCGAGGCGCTTCAGGCTCTCGAGATAGAGCTCCTGGATGTTGTCCGGCGACGGCTTGAGGATGACCTGGAACTGATGATGCTGGTACAGACGGTTCGGGTTCTCCCCGTAGCGGCCATCCGCCGGGCGGCGGGAAGGCTCCACATAGGCGACGTTCCACGGCTCCGGTCCGATGGAGCGGAGGAACGTCATCGGGTTCATCGTGCCCGCGCCCTTCTCCGTGTCGTAGGGCTGCACGAGGATGCAGTTCTGCTCGGCCCAGAACTGCTGCAGCGTCAGAATCATGCCTTGGAAATTCATGCTTGTGGCCACTCTCCTTCAATGGAATCTTGGAAAAATCAGCAGCCGTCCGGAAGACGCCAAAAAAACTCCCGCCTCCTACGTCTGCGATACAGACGTAGGGACGAGAGCTTGCATCTCCCGCGGTTCCACCCTACTTGGCTTCTCCGTCCGCCTCGGCGGCGCGCTTCGAAGCCCGCTTTCCTCACTTCACGCACTCCGGAGTGCCCTCGCCTGCGCTTCCGGCCGGGCTCCCACCGCCCCCGGCTCGCTGTTCCCGCTTTGGAATTCGGAAGATCAGCAGACTACCTTCTCCATCATCGTTCGTTCGAGCATATTTTCCCATTGTAACCGTTCGCCCAGTCTCTGTCAAGCTTCCGGAGCATCCTCCTGCGCTGCCCGCTCCTGAGCCCGTAGCCGCCGGCGCTCGGCCGCTTCGGCGGCCGATGCCGGCATCGGCTCGTTCATCCGCTCCAGCTGGTCGAGGAAGCCGCGCGTCTTGAGCCGCAGATCGAGATGGGCATCCATGAGCGAGCGCAGCGCCGCCTTCAGCTGCTGCCGCGTCTCCGGGCGCACCTGGATGGAGCCGAGACGCCGCAGGTCGATCGCTCCGAACAGCCGCAGCAGCTTCAGCGCCCCCTCTTCCAGCGGAAACGCCTGCGAGTCGCGATGGCGGCAGCGGGGACAGAGCAGTCCGCCGCCCGCCGCGCTCAGCCGGAACGGCCCGCGGTCCGAGCCGCAGCCGACGCAGACGTCCAGCTGCGGGGCATAACCGGCCGCTTCGAGAATTTTCATCTCGAACAGATGGATGACGACGCTCGGGTCCTTCCCTTCCCGCAGCGCGTCGTAGCACGCCTTGAGCTGATGGTACAGATAAGCGCCCGCTTCGTCGTCCTGGAACGCCCGATCGCATAGCTCGGCCGCATAGGCCGCATAGGCGGACAGCTCGAGATCCTCGCGCAGCCGATGGTTCGACTCCAGAATCTCGCCTCCGTTCAGCTGTCCCAGTCCGGCGTTGCGAAAATAGACGAACTCGCCGTGCGTGAACGGCTGCACGAGCGACGAGTGGCGGCTGCGCACCTTTTTCGCGCCGCGGGCCATGATGCCCGCCTTGCCGGCCGAATCGGTCAGCAGCGTGACGATCTTGTTGCCTTCGCCGTAATCCGTGCTGCGGATGACGATGCCTTCCACCCGGTAGATCAATCGTCTTCCCCCTTCCTGCTCGCGGACGTCATGGAGGCGACGACGGGCAGGCATGACATGCCAAAACCGCCCGGAGCGCTGTGCTCCGGGCGGGCCCGAACGGCTTCGGAAAGCCGCATCTGCAGAATGGCCGACGAACGGACGTCAGACCGTCAACGTCCCCCATGTCGCCTCATCGGCCGCCTCCTGCGCGGCGGCTTCCGCCGCGGCCGCCGCTTCGGCGCTTCCCGCCTCGCGAACCTGATCCACTTCCTTGTAAAGCAAAAACGACTCAACATCACCGGTCATCGCAAAGTACGTCCACGAAAAATCCCGCATGCCGCCATCTTCCTTTCGCTTTCCAAAGTGGTGCGGCTACCCGCGTCTGGCACTCTTAGCATGCGAAAAAGGAAAGGGGGCTATGCTGTCAAAAAGCGGGAAACGTCCGGCTATTCGTTGCGGAAGCCGAGATCGCGCAGGACGCGGTCCTGGTTGCGCCAGTCCTTCTTGACCTTGACCCACAGCTCGAGGAAGGTCTTGGAGCCGAGCAGCTTCTCGATGTCGCGCCGCGCCTGCTTGCCGACTTCCTTGAGCAGCGCGCCTTGCTTGCCGATGATGATGCCCTTCTGCGAATCGCGCTCGACGAAGATGACCGCGCCGATATGGACGACGCCGTTCTCCTGGACCTTCATGCTCTCGATCGTCACGGCGATAGAATGCGGAATCTCCTCGCGCGTCATCTGCAGGATCTTCTCGCGGATCATCTCGGCGCAGACGAACTGCTCCGGATGGTCCGTCACCTGGTCGGCGGGATAATACTGAGGTCCCTCCGGCAGGTAGCGGTCGATCTGGTCGAGCAGCCGCTCGACGTTGCTGCCCTGCAGCGCCGAGATCGGGATGATCTCCGCGAAGTCGTACCGGTCCTTGTACTCGATGATCGTTTTCATCAGCTTCTCGTCGTCGATCTTGTCGATTTTGTTGAGGATGAGGAATACCGGCGTCTTGACCGACTTGAGCCGCTCGATGATGAAGCGGTCGCCGCCGCCGTAGCCCTCCGCCACGTCGACGAGGAACAGGATCGCCTCCACCTCGGACAGCGCGCCTTCCGCCGCCTTGACCATATAGTCGCCGAGCTTGGAGTTCGGCTTGTGGATGCCCGGCGTATCGAGAAAGACGATCTGCGAATTGTCGCGCGTCAGCACGCCGTGGATCTTGTTGCGCGTCGTCTGCGGCTTGTCCGACATGATGGCGATCTTTTGGCCGATCATCCGGTTCATGAGCGTCGACTTGCCGACGTTCGGCCGGCCGACGATGCCGACGAACCCGGAGCGGAACTTCGCCTCGGAGCCTTTTTTGCTGCCTGCCGCGTTCGCCATCAGCGCTCGTCCTCCTTGTCTTCCATGCGGCTCTCTTCCAGCGAAAAGGCTCCCGGAAGCAGCTCGGCGACGGTCATGACGGCCTGGTCGCCTTTGAGGTTCGTCATGACGACCGGCATGTCCGGCCGGCACAGCTCGGACAGCACCTGACGGCAGACGCCGCAGGGCGAGATCGGCCCCGGCGTGTCGCCGACGACGAGGATCGCCTGGAACGAGCGGGGCTCGCAGCCGTCGGCAATCGCCCGGAACAGCGCCGTGCGCTCCGCGCAGTTGCCGGGGCTGTAGGCTCCGTTCTCGACGTTGCAGCCTTGGTGGATGCGGCCATGCTCGTCCAGCAAGGCGGCGCCTACGTGGAATTTGGAATAAGGAACGTACGCGCGGCTCATCGCCTGGCGCGCAGGTTCGGACAGCTGCTGTAGCAGCTTGTCGATCGGTTGGTTGGTCGGGCTCATGTATTCTCTCCTTGGCCGGTCCTTCAGGACCGGATTCAATCACTTCTAAACGGCCAGAAGCCGCCATAGCGGCGGCCCCAGCACAAGCAGCCCGATGACGGCCGAGGCGGCGGCGCAGACGAGCACCGCGCCGGAAGCCGCGTCCTTGGCCGCCTTGGCGAGCGGGTGAATGTTGCCGCCGGCTGCGAGATCCACCGCCCGTTCGACGGCGGTGTTCAGCAGCTCGGCCGCCAGCACGAGCGCGATCGCCAGCAAAATCGCCGCCCATTCCAGCGGACCGATGCGCAGCCAGGCGGCTATGACGATGGCGGCCGTGGCGGCGGCCAGATGGACGCGCAGGTTGCGCTCGCTGCGGATCGAGGCGGCGATGCCGGCGCATGCGTCCGCCAAGCTGTCGCGGAACGGCCTTGCCATGGCGGCCGCCCTATTCCCGCGTCAAGCCGGCCTGCTGCAGGACGGCCTCCTGCTTGGCCGTCATGACGGCTTCGGCCTCGGCATCCTGATGATCGTAGCCGATCAGGTGCAGGAAGCCGTGCACGAACAGGAAGCCGAGCTCCCGCTCCAGCGAGTGGCCGTATTCTTCCGCCTGGCGGACCGCCGTCTCGACGGAGATGATGATGTCGCCGAGCGGCTCGCTGACCGGCAGCTCGTCGGCCTCGTCCTCGACCTCGTACACGATGCCGAGCTCGTCCTCGCCGTCTTCCTGCATTGCGAAGCTGAGCACGTCGGTCGGCCGGTCGATGCCGCGATAGTCGCGGTTCAGCTCATGGATGCGCGCGTCGTCGACAAACGTCACCGCCACCTCTCCGTCCTCGATGCCTTCGGCTCGCGCCGCCAGCTCCAGCAGCCGTTCGAGCCGCTTCCCCCACTCCACGGGAATTTCGACCGCGTCCTGCTCATTGCTCCAATCCATCGTCACGCTCATGCCAGCTTCTCCTTTGGTTTGACCTCTTCCGGATATTCGATCCGGGAATGGAAGATGCCGATGACGGCTTCCTTCAGCGTCTGGCCGATCTTGTCCAGCTCCTTGAGCGTCAGGTCGCACTCATTGAACTGGCCGTCGTCCAGACGGCTTTTGATGATCTTCTGGATCATCGACTCGACGTTCTCCATCGTCGGGCTGCGCAGGCTGCGGACTGCCGCCTCGACGCAATCGGCGATGCCGACGATCGCCGCTTCCTTGGACTGCGCCTTGGGCCCCGGATAGCGGAAGTCGTCCTCGACGAAGTCCGGCTCGGCTCCCTCGGCTTCCGCCTGCTTGACCGCCTTGAAGTAGAAGAACTTGAGCGAAGTCGTTCCGTGATGCTGCTCCGCGATGTCGCGCAGCGGCTTCGGGATGCCGTGCTGCTTGAGCATCTCCACCCCGTCGCGGGCATGGGCCACGATGATCGACTTGCTCAGCTTCGGATCGATGCTGTCATGCGGATTCTCGCCGCTCTGGTTCTCGATGAAATAGCCGGGCCGCTTCGTCTTGCCGATGTCGTGGTAGTAGGAGCCGACCCGGCACAGCAGCCCGTCCGCGCCGATCGCCTCGGCCGCCGCCTCCGACAGGTTGCCGACCATCACGCTGTGATGGTATGTGCCCGGCGTCTCCGTCAGCAGCTTGCGCAGCAGCGGATGGTTCGGGTTGGACAGCTCCACGAGCTTGAGCGCCGACAGGATGCCGAAGCTGAGCTCGAAGAACGGCATCAGGCCGATGACGAGCACGGCGGTGATCAGTCCGCTGCCGAAGGCGAAGCCGATCGAGTAGAGCAGCTCCTGGCGCTCCGGCAGGTCGCCGAGCAGCAGCAGCGCCAGCACGGTGACGGCGCCGAACAGGCTCGCCATGATGCCCGCCTTGAGGATCGTCGAGCGCTGGCTCGCCCGGTGCACGGTGAAGATGGCGCTGAACGAGACGACGCAGATGACGAAGCCGTAGCGGAAGTCGAAGATCAGGCTCACGTCATGGTTGAAGATGATGCTGCCCATGATCGCGAACACGAACGAGCTGACGATCGCCAGATGCTTGTCCAGCAGCAGCGTGATGAGCATCGTGCCGACTGCCGCCGGAGCGAGATAGCCGACATACGGCATCGTCGGCGACTGCGCCAGCGCCGTCGCCTGCATGAGCGCCAGGTCGAGGAACAGGATCAGCCACAGCATGAACAGATGCATGTTGTTGTAGCGCGGCTTGACGCCGCCGATCCGGCCGCTTTGGTACAGGTAGACCATCAGCACGAGCAGGAACAGCAGGCTCGTCAGCAGCAGGCCGAGCTGCGGCCAATAGCTGCGCTGGCCGCCGAGCAGGCCGGCACCGGCGAGCATGTCCAGCTTCTCCTGCGTGACGATCTCGCCCTTCTTGACGATGACGCCGCCTTCCTTGATGATGACCGGCGTCGTATTCTGGCGGGCGAGCTCCCGCGCTTCTTCCGTCGCGGCCGTGTCGAGGAACTTGTTGGGCATGAGCGACATGCGCGCCAGCTCCTGCACGACCTCGCGCGTCGTCCGCTGCGTCAGCGAGCTCGCGTTGACGAGCTCCGCCACCTTGGCGCGGGACGTCTCCGCCTCGCGGATGGAGTCCGCCGACAGCTTGCGGGCGACGTTGACGGCCACCTGCCGCATCTCCGCCACCTGGGCCGCCGTCAGCGCCGGCAGCTTGTAGAACACCTCCGCCGGCACGGCATAACTCTGGCTCTTGGCGACGCGGGACATCTCCTCCAGCAGCGCCTCGCTGACATCCGGCTTGCCGGAGTTCGTCCGCACGAACTCGTCGATGTATTCATTGTAATAACCGGGGATATCGCCGCGATAGATCTCGATCTTGTCGCTCGTGCTGACGCCCTCGTCCTGATTGAGCACCTCGATGCGGTTGAAGACGCGGTTCAGAATCGCTTCAGGCTTGAGCGGCAGCGAGCTGGAGATCGGCTCCACCGATTCGGCCGCCAGCTCCTGCGCTTTGGCGGTAGCGATCTTGTCCTCCAAGCTTTTGGATGCGATGATGTCCCGGTCGCTCTCCTCGCCGAGCGTGATGTTGTAGGTCTGGGGGATGAGATGCGGCGAAAGGTTGAGATAGAACAGCAGCACGAACAAAACGCAGAGCGACAGGCGGATGCCCGTGCTCTGCTTCCAGCTGGCTGCCCATGAAGGCTGTTCGGCCGCGTTCCGAGTCTCGGCGCTCTTCCGGTCCATGCAGGCAACCATCCTCTCTATGCTTGGTTTTCGGCATCCTCATTATAAGCGAGAATGATTTTCTGAACCAGCGAGTGGCGGACGACATCGGCTTCGGTGAACAGGATGAATCCGATTTCGGGAATGCCGGCGAGAATCCGCTGCGCTTCCCGCAGGCCCGACTTCTTGCCCCGCGGCAGGTCGATCTGGGTCACGTCGCCGGTCACGATCATCTTGGAGCCGAAGCCGAGCCTCGTCAGGAACATCTTCATCTGCTCCGGCGTCGTATTTTGAGCCTCGTCGAGAATGATATAGGAATCGTCCAGCGTCCGCCCCCTCATATACGCGAGCGGCGCGATCTCGATGATCCCTCGTTCGAATGCCTTGGCCGTCGCTTCCGGGCCAAGCACGTCATGCAGGGCGTCGTAGAGCGGCCGCAAATAGGGGTCGACCTTTTCCTGAAGGTCTCCGGGGAGGAAGCCGAGGCTCTCTCCCGCCTCGACGGCAGGACGCGTCAGCAGGATCTTCTTGACTGCGCCTTCCTTGAGGGCGGCGACGGCCATGACGACGGCGAGGTAGGTCTTGCCGGTGCCCGCCGGTCCGATGCCGAACACGATGTCCTTGGCCTTGACGGTCTTGACGTAATGCCGCTGCCCGATCGTCTTCACCCGGATCGGCTTGCCGCGGAACGTCGACGTCAGCTCCATCTTGAACAGGTCGAGCAGCTGGTCGGCCTCCAGCGTGTGGGACAGATCGAACGCGTACTGAATGTCCCGCTCGGACGGCGTGTAGCCGCCGCGCACGAGCTGCAGCAGCACGGTGTACAGCTGCTCGAGCGAGGCGACGTCGGCCTCGGGGCCGGTGATGACGATCTCGGCCTCGCGCGAGCGGATCGTCGACTCCGTCTGCTCCTCGATCAGCCTCAAGTAGTGGTCGCGGGGGCCGAACAGGGCCAGTCCCTCCGCGGCGTTGTCCAGTGCAATCTTTACGGTTCTCGTCTCTGTCGGCAAACGTTCCTCATTCTCCTTGCATCTGAACTAGTGGCATTTCCTTGACGATAGACTGATCCACTTCCAACAGAACTTTCATATAAACTTTACCATTGTCCGTCTTCTCATGCAAAATTTTTTGCTCCTTCACGACGGCATCCGCGCCGGCTTTCGACAGGACGTCGGCTCGCGCCTGAAGCAGTCCGCTCTCCACCGCTTCCTCGCGGCCGAGCTGCCTCCGCTCCTGCCGCAGCTCCATCACCGTCTCCTTGAGCCGGCCGACCGGCAGCTCCCAGCCGCGCCAGCCGAGCTGCTGCAGCTGCTCCCTCGTCTGGGAGGCCGAGAACGGATCCTTGCCGTAGCCGGTCAGCTGAAGCGCCCGTCCGAACAGCACGAGCGACCATTTCGTCTTCGTCTCGCCCGTATATACGTTCGCCGTGCGCTCAAGCGGCGACACGACGTCATACTCGTACCACACCAGCCCGCGCACCTCTCCGTCCGCCACGACCGTCGCCGTGTTGGCCCCCTCGCCGATCGTGCCGGAGATGAGCGTCTGGCCCTTTTTCACCCGGCTGTTCACATGCACGACCGGCCGCCCCTTGTCCGCGATGATGCGGGTGACGACGGCGTCGGCGGAGGCGATCAGATGCCTCGTATTCCGCGGCGCGCGCACGGCCGGCTTTTTCGTCTCGACGACCTGGATGATCAGCCTCGTCCCTTTTTTCTCCACGCCGATCCAGGCCGCGTCCGGCAGCCGCTGCGCCAGCCGCTTGGCCAGATCCGACGGCTCGGGCAGCTTCCATTCCCATTGGAAAGGATGCACGCCCTCCGCCTTGGCCGCCGCGAGCAGATCTTCCGTACGGATCGCCTTGTTGCCGCGGACCTCGATGTTCCAGAGCAGCGAGGACAGCAAGTACATGGCGACGAAAAAGAGCGCGATGCCGCCTAGGAAAAACTTGCGCTTCCGGGCTTTGCGCAGCCAGAACGGCAGGCCTTCCCGGCGCGTCACGTGAATGCGGCAGCCTGTCCGGCGCAAGTACGGGCGCAGCCGGAAGAAATCCGGCACCGTCAGAGAGAACACCATATGCTCCGGGCTCGTCCGGCGGATGGACCAGAGCGAGAGCCCGTCCTGAAGCGCGCCGTTCACGAGCGCCTCCGGCTCTCCGCCGCGGACCTGCACCGTGACGATTCCTTTCATCCTCTGCAGCCAGCCTTCCTTCATCGCTGCCCCTCCCTGTCCATCAGGTGTATCGATTCGATCTTGCCTTCGACGAACACTTCCTCGGTCCAGATCGTGCGGATGACCAGATCCGCGCCGCTCACCTCGAGCACGCCATGGCTCAGCTGGAGCCGCAGCTGATGCGACGAGAAATGCAGCACTCCCCGATGGTTCTCGATATAAAGCTGCCGGTCGCCGATCATCGTCATGCGGGGCAGGTCGTAGGCTACATCCTGAGGAAGGTCCAGCATGTCGGCGGTCCATTTGCGCAGCTTGCGGTTCAGCTTGCCCATCGAGGCGTCCGCCCTCCCTTTTGATCGAGCTTATCTATCCATACTTATGCCTCGAAAAGGGCGATTA
This sequence comes from Paenibacillus sp. B01, assembly GCF_009649995.1. Lineage (NCBI taxonomy): Bacteria > Bacillati > Bacillota > Bacilli > Caryophanales > Paenibacillaceae > Paenibacillus > Paenibacillus sp. B01. The sequence continues at coordinate 3,705,836 of NZ_CP045802.1, forward strand.
TGAACGGCAAGCGGCGCACGGCCAGGAGCTGCGGCGGCCCCGAGGCGCCGGCGGCGCATGGCAAAAAGCCGCTCCGCCGCCGGGAAGGCGGTCGAAGCGGCTCTAGCAAAGCGGGACAGTCATTCGGTCAGGGCCCTAGCGGCGGCCGCCGCCGCGCGAGCGGGGCGGTCCGAGGATCTCTGCCCAGAGCACAGCCTGGCGCAGATCGTCTCCGCTCACGCTGCCGGCTCGAGGCAGCTTGCTGCCGACGGCAGCGGGATGCGAAGGCAGAGATTCGGCGATCGCATCGGAAGCCGACTTTTCCCAGAACTCACCCGGGTCCTCGCCGGCCGGCCGCTCCATCGCCATCCTTCTCTCAGGCGGCCGGAACGGACTTCGCGCCGGCTCCTCCCGCCATTCCAGCGAGCGGCCCTCGCCGCCGCTCGTTCCTTCCGGCTCCGCCTCGAAGGGAGAGCGTCCATGCTCTGCCGTGCGGCCCATCGGCCCCGCCTGGTCTTGACGGACGGCCGGAGGACGAACCGTCTCCGCCCTTCGCGGGGCCGGCTCGCGCTCGGACCTTGACGGCGGAGCCGGGACAGGACGCTGCGGACGTGGGTCGAGGCCGCCGCCGCCGAAATCCGGCATGCGCCCCGGCGGACGGCTTGCAGGACGGCCCGGCTGCTGCTGCGACGCCGACTTGAACAGCTTGCCGAGGACCGACCAGATCGCGCCGGCAATGATGAAGACAAAAAAGATATGGTCGAGCAGAAAGTTGATCAGCAGTTGAATCGGGTTGGGCATGGCCGCGGCTCACCTCCTGCGATGCGGCTCGGGAGCGCCGGTTCAGCCCCCGTTCTTATTGTCGTTCGCCTGGCCTTCCGGCTTGGCGATGCTGCTCCGCATCTGGGTGTCCGCCTCGACGTTTTTGAGGTTCATGTAATCCATCACGCCGAGCTTGCCGGATTTGAGCGCGTCGGCCATCGCAAGCGGAACCTGGGATTCCGATTCGACGACGCGGGCTCTCATCTCGACGACGCGCGCCCTCATCTCCTGCTCCTGGGCGACGGCCATCGCGCGGCGCTCCTCGGCTTTTGCTTGGGCGATGCGCTTGTCGGCCTCGGCTTGCTCGGTCTGCAGATTGGCGCCGATGTTCTTGCCTACGTCCACGTCCGCGATATCGATCGACAGAATTTCGAACGCCGTGCCGGCATCCAGACCTTTGCCGAGCACCGTGCGGGAGATCAGGTCCGGGTTTTCCAGGACGTCCTTATGCGAGTTCGACGAGCCGACCGTCGTGACGATGCCCTCGCCGACACGGGCGATGATCGTCTCCTCGCCGGCGCCGCCGACGAGCCGCTCGATGTTGGCGCGGACCGTGACGCGAGCCTTGACCTTCACTTCGATGCCGTCTTTGGCGACGGCGGCGACGGTCGGCGTCTCGATCACTTTCGGATTGACGCTCATCTGCACGGCCAGGAGCACGTCGCGGCCGGCGAGGTCGATCGCCGCGGCGCGGGCGAATTCCAGCTCGATGTTCGCGCGCTGGGCGGCGATCAGGGCATTGACGACGCGGTCGACGTTGCCGCCCGCGAGATAGTGGCTTTCCAGCTGGTTGATCGACAGGCCGAGGCCGGCCTTGGTCGCCTTGATCATCGGATTGACGATGCGGCTCGGCGTTACGCGCCGCAGCCGCATAGCGACGAGCGTGATGATGCCGATGCGCACGCCCGAGGCGAGAGCCGAGATCCAGAGCATGATCGGGAAGAAGCTCAGAAAGACCGCGATCAGGATGACCGCGACGATCGCGGCGACGACGTATCCGACACCTGCAAATTCCATACCCATTGAATCGACTCCTCTGTTAGTGGATTTCCTTGACGATGACGCGCGTGCCCTCGACCCGCGAGACGACGACCCGGGCGTGCTGGGCGATGAACTCTCCCGCCGTGACGACATCGATGCGCTCTCCGCCGATATCGACGATGCCGGCCGGACGCAGCGGCGTCACCGTCGTGCCCGCCTGGCCGAGCAGGCTCGACTTGGACGACGACGGGACGAAGCCTTCTTCGCTCGTCAGTCGTTCTCTCAAGACGAAGCGGTTCCAGATGCCCCGTTCCTTGAAGCGGCGGGCGATCAGGACGACGACAATGACGGCCGCGGCGAACGCCGACAGCATGGCGATCGTCGCCGTCGCCGTGTCCTCGAAGCTGAACAGGATCGCCCGGACGAGCGCGGCCGCTCCCAAGATGCCGAGGATGCCGAAGCTCGGCACGAGCAGCTCCAGCACGAGCAGCACGATGCCGAGGACGAAGAAGAAGACGTCCATGCCGTCGCTGTAGCCGGCCTGATGTCCGCCGAGGAAAAACAGGCCGAAGCCGACGATGCCGATCAGTCCCGGGGCCGCGAAGCCCGACAGCAGCAGCGCGAGCATCGTGCCGGCGAAGCCGGCGAACAGCAGCAGCGTCGCGACGTACGGGTCGGCGAGCCAGACGGTTCCGTCCCCGGCTCCCCCCGCGCCTGCGGCCGAGGCGGAAGCCGCTGCCGACAGGCCGAACAGCGCGGCTCCTGCAGCCGCGATCCTTATTTTGCTTCTCAGATGGCACACCCCCTTGATGCATTCTCGTCCCTAACTAATTCAGTGGTGAAGCAATAACTCCTTCTTAGATACGGGCGAGGAGCCGATTCGTTTCGACTATTTTGCCCTATGCGGCGCCATTCAGCCGAAAAGCCAAAAAACACTCCCCTAGGGGAGTGTTGTTGTGGTCCGAGATTATGGCAGAAATTGCTGTACCGTTTGGTTTACTAGCTTACCGTCGGCGCGTCCCTTCACTTTCGGCATGAGAGCGCTCATCACTTTGCCCATGTCGGCCTTGGAAGAAGCACCGGTTTCCTGGATCGTCTGCTCTACAATTGCTTTGATCTCTTCTTCGGTCAGCTGTGAGGGAAGGTAGACACTAATAATATCAATTTCTGCTGCGACATCTTTTACAAGATCGTCGCGGCCGGCTTTTTGAAATTCTTGGAGGGAATCTTTGCGCTGTTTGATCTCGCGACTGACGATGTCAAGAACCTCGCCGTCCTCAAGCGGACGCTTCAGGTCGATCTCTTGGTTCTTCACAGCTGCGCGCACCATGCGGATCGTGGTCAAGCGGAACTTGTCCTTGTCCCTCATGGCTTGCTTCATGTCGTCGTCCAATCTTTGGCTAAGGTTCATTTCGGAAGGATCCTCCTAAAACTTTCTCTTGCGCGCAGCCTCGGATTTCTTCTTGCGCTTAACGCTCGGCTTCTCGTAATGCTTGCGTTTCTTCACCTCAGCCAGGACGCCGTCCTTAGCAATGGTGCGCTTGAAGCGGCGGAGTGCAGCATCGATGGTCTCATTTTTGCGAACTTTCGTTTCAGACACTTGTTATCCCTCCCTCCGAAACAGACGGTCCAGAAGATGAACACGGCTAATCAAATTTAATTATAGTTCAATGAAAGAGCCAGTGTCAACTCGTATGGCCTTCGACAAGCGCGCCGAGAGGACGTCCTCCCAGTAGATGCACATGCAGGTGGTAGGCGGTCTGCCCTCCGTCGGAATTGCAGTTGTTGATGAGACGGTATCCGGACTCGGCGATGCCCTCCTGCGCGGCCAGCTTCTGGGCGACGAGCAGCAGCTCTCCCAGCAGGGCGGCGTCCTCGGGAGCCGCATCGTTCATCGTGGAAAGATGGCGCTTCGGAATGACGAGGATATGTACGGGCGCCGCAGGCGCGATATCCCGGAACGCCAGCACGCTCTCGTTCTCGAACACTTTGGCCGAGGGAATGGATCCTTCGACGATCTTGCAGAAAACACAATCGCTCACAGCTCCCGCCAGCTCCTTTTCTCCTGTCCTTGCTTTCCTTATTGTAGCCGATTCCGCACGGTTCGTCTAACGCGAACGAAAAAGCCCCATCCGGCCGCAAAGGGCATGGATGAGGCGGGCTTCGGCCGCGGCTCGCGGCTCATGGCGGCCGGCGGCGGACGATGCCGCGGATGCGTGCCGGGGAGCGGCATCCGGGCCGTCCGGGGCCGCATGGCGGCAAGGGCGGCTTACAGGAACGGCAGCAGCGTCAGGCCGGCCAGCGCAGCAAGCGGGAACACGGCGCGGGCGAAGCGGCGGCGCGGATAATAAGGGTACGGATAAAGCGGCGGATAGGGGCCGAAGCCGGGACCGAAGCCAGGACCGAAGCCGGGACCGCCGACAAAGGCGCGAGGGTCGATCTCGTTCATGCCGCAAGGAACGGCGATACAGACGTACTCGTCGTCATAGTGCTCGATGAAGCCGTCGACGCACCAGCCGTCTTTCGTATGGGCGAGCACGTAGCGATGCTTGTGGTTGTCGCAGAAATGCTTCATCTCCGGCTTTTCCATGACCACGACGACCGTATTCTTGATCGTCGTCTGGCTCGGCGCGACCGGCGCGACCGGCATGACCGGCTCGGGCGGCGCGACCGGCATGGCGGCGGTCGGAGCCTTGATCGGCATCGGGGCCGTAGGCTTCACGGCCGTAGGCGTCTTTGCCGGCACAGGCGCAGGGGCAACAGCTGTCGGATTCGTCGGTTCCATTGTCGGTTACCATCTCCTCAACATTCGTTCTGCCCTATCCTATGCCGCCTATGGGCGATTGGTTAATCGCCCGCTATCGCGCGCCGCAAAAAAAAGGAAGGCGGAGGTCCCGCCTCCAAAACACGCATCCGGCCGGCGCCTGCCGCCCCGCCCCCGTCGGCCTGATTCCTTCGGCCGTCTCCTACTTGTACCCGTCCACGGCGTCCGCCATCCGGCGGGCGGCATCCGGCCAGCTCTTGTCGGCAAGCAGCGTCAGGTAGCGCTCGCGCGAGCCGATCGAGGTGTCGACCGAATCCGCGAGCTGCTTCAACTCGGCGAGAGCGCCGGCCATTTTCTGCAGCTCGTCCGCCGACCCTTCGAGAGCCGTCTTTTTCATGAGCTGGACAAATTCCGCGGCGTCCTTGCCTGCGCTGTCCGGCCAATCCGCCGAACGGCTGCGCGCGGTCTCGAACAGCTTGTCGAGCGGGATGTCGCCCAGGCCTTGCCCGGCGCCGTCCGGTCCGAGTCCAAGCAACAGGGAGACTCGCTCCTTTTCCGGAGCCGCGCCTTCCTTAAGCTTGCCGAATGCCTGGATCGCCTTGTCCAGCTCTTCCTTCGTCTCCTTCCAGAGGAGGAAGGCCTGCTCACCTTGCTCTGCCCGCTCCTGCTGCTGCTCTTGCAGATAATGCGCGAATAGGAAGACGTTGCCGACCAGGCTCATCGTCAGCAGGATGAAAAGCACGGCTGTCGTCATGCTGCGTTTCGGTTGAGGCTCTTGCTTCACAGGATCGTTCCTTTCTTAGTCGAGTTCCATGCGGACCGCCTGACGGCCCCGAAGAAAATAGACGTGGACTTCGGCGACGGGCCGGCCGAGCGCCTGCTCGACGGCCTTGCGGTACAGCTCCAGCTGGAAGCGATGCTTGTCCGCCGCCCGCTCGTAATCGCCGGAGGGCACGCGGTCGCTCTTGAAGTCGCACAGCACGAGCCGGCCGGCCTCCTCGAACAGGCAGTCGATGACGCCCTGGAGGAGCACCGGCTCGCCGGCGGCTTCCAGGCCGGCGTCCGGGAACGCCTCCCGCGCCGGCAGCAGGCAGCTGAACGGCAGCTCCCGCCAGACGCGCTCCGCGGCGAGCAGCCGCTGCCCGAGCGGCCCGGCGAAAAAGGCCTTGGCCGCCTCGACGTCGGCCGCCCCGGCCTGCTCCTCCGTCAGGATGCGCTTCCGCACGAGCCGCGCCAGCGCAGCCTCGACCGCCCCGTCCGGCAGCGGTCCGTCCAGCGGCACATGCTGCAGCAGCGTATGCACGGCGGTGCCTTTGTCGGCGGCGGTCATCCCGCGCTGCTCCATGAACTTCGGCCGCCGCAGGCGCAGCGCGGCCTCTTCGCCCGTCGGGGCGGAGCGCAGCGGCGCAGCGCCTGCGCCTGCGGCGGATGCGGCCCCAGCTGGAGCGCGGCCTGCCGCCATGCGGCCGACAGGCTCGACGAACGGACCGCTGTCCATCGGAACCGCGTCCTCGCCTCTTGCGGCATCGCCGCGAAGGCGCTTGAGCTCGGTGACGGAGGTTTTGGCCGCGACCCGAGACGCCTCGGCATGAGGATAGCTCCAGGACAGGCGCCTCTCCACCTCGCGCTCCCAGCCTCCCGGCGCGAGCGGCACCGCATGCAGCGCCGCCTGCCGTTCCTTCGTCCGATCGGGCGCCGCGGCCGGCTCCGCGCCGGCGGCAGCCTGGCCCCCGAGGACGTAGTAGGGCAGGATGCCCTTTTTCCAGCTGGCGAAAGACGCTTCGGGACGCGAGGCCGGAGAAGGAACGGCGCCGGAGGCGGGAATCGGCTCCGCGCGCGCTCCCGTCAGCTCGACCGGCGCGGCCGGAGCCGGCGGCGCCTGACCGTCGGACCGCTCGTCCGAATGCTCGCTAGAGGCGAAGCCGGCAAGCGGTCCGAGCCAGTCGAGGAAGCGGCGGGCGGCGGCGATCCGGTAGTCCGACAAGACGCCGCTCTCGCCGAGAGAAGCGTTCCAGCGCTCCGTCTGCCGGACGGCGTCGTCGACCGTGCCGACGAGAACGAGCTTTTCTTTGGGCCGCGTCAGCGCGACATAGAGCACCCTCAGCTCCTCCGCCTGCATCTCCATCCGCATCCGGCGGCGGATCGCCAGGCAAGGCAGCGTCGGGTAGCTGAGCCGCAGCTCGGGATCGACGAACTTCGGTCCGAAGCCGAGCTCCTTGTGCAGCAGGAACGGAGAGCTCACATCCTGCTGGTTGAACTTCTTGCCGAGGCCCGCCACGAATACGATCGGGAACTCCAGTCCCTTGCTCTTGTGGATGCTCATGATGCGCACGACGTCCTCGCCCTCTCCGAGCGCGCCTGCCGTGCCGAGGTCGCCGCCGTTCTCCCGCATCCGGTCCATGAAGCGGAGGAAGCGGAACAGGCCGCGCGCGGTGCCGGCCTCGAACTGGCGGGCCCGCTCGTGCAGGGCGCGCAGGTTGGCCTGCCGCTGCGCTCCGGCCGGCAATCCGCCTGCCCAGTCATAATACCCCGTCTCGCTGTAGATCCGCCAGATCAGGTCGGCCAGGCTGCCCTGGCGCGCCGCGTCGCGCCATTCGTCGAGCTTCCCGAGGAAAGCCGACAGCTTGGCGCGCAGCTCCTGCGGCGCGAGCAGATGGTCGGCCGTTCGGACGGCCGCTTCATAATACGGCCCTGAGCCGCCGACGATGCGGATCAGCGCCAGCTCCTCGGCCGTCAGCCCGAACATCGGCGAGCGGAGGATGCCGGCGAGCGGAATGTCCTGGAACGGATTGTCCGTCACGCGCAGCGCCGACAGCATGACGTCGACCTCGACGGCGTCGAAATAGCCGCTGCCGAGCTCGGCGTACGCCGGGATGCCCGCCGCCTGCAGCTCCTCCATGAGCACGGGCGCCCACGACTTGGTCGCGCGCAGCAGGATGACGACATCCCGCCACGCCATCGGCCGGCTGCCGCCGCGTCCGTCATGCACCGCATAGCTGCGGGCATGCAGGTCCAGCAGGCGGCGGGCGATGTAGCGCGCCTCGAGCTGGGCCGTCTGCAGGTCGGCCGCTTCTTCCCGCTGGCCGGCCTCGGCGCCGTCCGAGCCTTCCGCCGCGGCGGGAGCTTCGGCGGCGGCCGCGCCGCGCTCGCGGTCGATCAGCGCCAGCTCGACTGCGAACGCGTCCCGCGGCTCCGGCTCGGGATAGGAGGCGCCGAGCACGAGCTCGGCGGAGCGGTCGTAGTCCATCTCGGCGACCGACTCCCGCATGAGCGCGCGAAAGACGGCGTTCACGCCGTCCACCACCTCGGAGCGGCTGCGGAAGTTGCGGGCCAGGTCGATGCGCCGGCCGGCCTCCGCGTCCCCGTGCCCGAAGCGGCGGTATTTGGCCAGGAACAGATCCGGCTCCGCCAGGCGGAAGCGGTAGATGCTCTGCTTGACGTCGCCGACCATGAAGCGCCGCCCGCCTCTCTCCTCCGGCGGATCCGCGGGGGAGCCGGTCAGCAGCTCGACGATCGATTCCTGCACGCGGTTCGTATCCTGGTATTCGTCCAGCAGCACCTCGCGAAACTGCCTGCGGTAGTCCAGGGCGGCCGCCGATGGGACGGCCCGCTCCGGCGAGGAGCCTTCCCCGCGCAAAATCGCCAGGCAGTAGTGCTCGAGGTCGCCGAAGTCGAGCAGTCCCTTGCGGCGCTTGGCGTCCCGGTAGCGCCGGTCGAACTCGATGACGAGCTCCGCCAGCGTCTCGAGCAGCGGCGCGAGCTCCCGCAGCTCGCGGACGTAGTCGGCGGCCGGCCGGCTGAACAGCTCCTTGCCGAGCTCCTCCACGATGCCCTTGGCCTCCGCGCGCAGCTCCTTGGCCCGCTCCTGCAGGAGCGGATCGGCATCCTGGGACGCGCGCGCGGCCTTCAGCCGGCCGAACGATCCGGCCAGCTGCCAGGCGTCCCGCCATTCGTCCCAAGGACGGGTCAGCACGGACTCCCGGATGGACGAGACGAGGCTCAGATCCTCCCGCAGCGTGTCGGCGTAAGCCATCGGCCCTCCCGGCGCCCCGGCCAGCTCGAGCGCCTCCGACAGGGCGGCCTCCGCCCCCTCGAGGCTGAGCCGCAAATCCGCGGAGAGCGCCGCCAGCCAAGGCGTAGCCTCCAGATCGGACGGCTCCTCCACGCGGAACGCGGCCGCCATGCCGCGCAGCCAGTCGTCCGGCCACGGCTGCGAGCGCGAAAACTCATACAGCTGCTGGACGAGCCGATACAGCGGCTCGTCGCTCTTTTCGCCGCCGTAGCGGTCGGCCAGCTCGAGAAAGAGGCCGCCGTCGTTGTCCGAAGCGGCATAGCGCTCCTCGAACAGCTCGTCCAGCACCTCCAGCCGCAGCAGTTCGCCCTCGGTCTCGTTGGCGACGCGGAAGCCGGGATCGAGCCCGATCATCGGGTAGTAGCGGCGGATGACGTCGAGGCAGAACGAGTGCAGCGTCGTGATCGACGCCCGCCCGAGCAGCGCGAGCTGCCGCCGCAGATGCTCCGACTCCGGCTCGAGCTCGAGCGCCGCCTCCAGCGCGGCGCGGATCCGCTCCTTCATCTCGGCGGCCGCGGCCTTGGTGAACGTCGCCACGAGCAGCTGGTCGACATCCGTATCCTCGGAGATCATGGTAATGATCCGCTCCACGAGCACGGCCGTCTTGCCGGACCCGGCCGCGGCGGCAACGAGCACGTCCCCGCCGCGCGCCGTCACCGCCGCCCACTGGTCGTCCGTCCAGCGCGAGCCGGCGGGCTTGGGCGGCGGCGCGTCCAGCGCCTCGGGACGCGCTTCGTCCGATGCTCGGCCTGCCGGACCGACGATCGTTTCGTCCATCGGTTCGCCAGCCGGACCGACTTTCGGTCCGACCTTCGGTCCGACTTCCGGTCCGACTTTCCGTCCGACTACCGTTTCGCCTGTCGGATCGCCTGTCGATCCGACGATCGTGTCGTCCCCGGCTCTTTCGGCCGCCCGGTCATCGGCTGCGCTCATCGTCCTCTCTCCTCTCCCAATGGAAGGTCCCGTCTCCGGCTCCATCCTTCCTGTGCTTGTCCTGCGTTCCGTCCTCGCCCGCAGGCAGAAGCCGCGGCGGGTTCTCGGCCCCGGCTGCAGGCTCCGCCTGCGCCTCGGCGAGCTCCTCCAGCGACGTCCAGAACTCCTCCTTGCCCGGCGCGGGCAGCTTCAAATACTCGTTGCCTTCGTTGAGCGGATCGAACTGGCAGACCGGCTTGTACGCGCAAAACTGGCATGGCGTCTTGGCGCCGAGCCGGTACGGCCGGATCGCGATCTCGCCGTCCTTGACCGACTGGCCGATGCCGCCGATCGTGCGGCGGACCGAGCGCCGGAGCAGCTCCCACTGGCGTCCGCTCGCGACCGAGGAGTCGGACAGAAAGCCGCCGTCCTTGCGGAAGCCGGCCGGCAGCAGGTCCGAGCGCCCTTCCAGCCCGGCGTCCATCATGCGGACCGTATCGGCGTCGTCGAGCAGCAGGCCGCGCATCTTGAAGCGCTTGAGCAGCATCGCGGCCGCCTCCTCCGCCCCTAGGCCCGCCGGCACGCTGAGCACCGGGTTCTGCACGTGGAAATAGAGCACGCCGGCCGGATGCGCCGGCTCTCCGAGCCAGCTCTCGGCATGGGTCAGCAGCACGTCCAGATAGGCGAGCATCTGCAGCGATAGGCCGCTCGCCACCTCCTCGAGCCGCAGCTGCGTCGCGCTCGACTTGTAGTCCAGCACGCGCAGCAGCAGCCCTTTGTCCGAACGGGCGGCATCGACGCGGTCGATGCGCCCGACCAGCGTGATCGAGCCGCTGCCGTCGGGGAGCTCGATGTCGAGCGGCGGCAGCTCGCCGCCCGGCCCGAACTGGACCTCCAGCCCGACGGGCTGGAAGTCCGCGCGGCGGGCATGCTCGCCGAGCACGACCGCCGCGCGCGAGACGACCGCCTTGAGCTTGCCGGCGATGTAGCGGTAGCGGCTGCTGCTCAGCAGAATCTCCGACTGCAGGCGCGGCACGAGCTCGTCGACCGCCTGGGAGGCGGTCTCGCGGATGCGCGCCTCGCCGGCGCGGCCCCAGCCCTCGCCGAGCTCCGTCGCGACCTTGGTGAGCGCCGCATGGAACAGCTGGCCCATGTCCGGCGCGCCCAGCCGGTAGAGACGGCGCTCCTTGAGCTTCAAGCCGTGCGCGGCGAAATGCTGGAACGGGCACGAGACGAAGCGCTCCATCCGCGACACGCTCGTCGTCAGCTGCCCGCCGTAGAGCCGGTCGGCCAAGCCGCGGCCAAGCCGGACGACCTGGTTGTCGTAGCCGAGCGCGCCTGTCATCGCCGTCAGCCGGCCCTGCCAGTCCGGCCGCGCCGCGAACCAGTTGTACACGTCCTGCCAAAGCGGAGCGAGCTCGCCTCCGTCCAGCCACTCGCGCAGCCTCGGCACGAGATAGGACAAGGCGCGCTGCGGCAGCTCGAGATAGTCGAGCTGCCGCTCGGACGCCGCGGAGGCGTCCGGCGCTCCGGCCGCGGCATTCGCCGGCAGGCCGGGGAACAGCGTCTGCAGGTGGCGGATGTATTCGGACGGATGCAGTCCCTTGCCCTCTTCGTCGGCAAGCGGCCAGCTCACCCATAGCCGCTCGGACGGCGCAAGGAAGGCGCGATAGATGTGGAAGCGCTCGTCAAGCAGGCGGCGGCGCACGCCCGGGGCCATCTCCAGCCCCGCGTCCGCGAGCTGCTCGCGCTCCCGCTCGGTGAGCAGGCCGTCCTCCTGGATGCGCATCGGCAGCACGCCGTCGGACGCGCCCAGAATATAGGCGGCGCGCACGCGCCCATTGCGGACGCGGTCCATCGCGCCGACGACGACCTGATCGAGCGACGGCGGCACGGCCGACAGCTTCATCGACTCCAGGCCGGTCTCCACCATGCCGGCGAACAGGTCGGCCGGGATCGGCTCCTCGCCCGCCAGCTCCACCAGCTGGTCGAGCAGGCCGAGCACGCCGTCCCATACTTGGCGGTGAACGCGGGCGGCGCCGGGCCGGCCGGCGGCCAGCTCCTGCTCCGCGCGCCGCTCCAGCCGGTCGGCCGTCCCGGAGCGGTCGAGCAGGTCGAACAGCGCCTCGCAGCGCTCCCGCACCGTCTCCGCCTTGGCCATGGCGCGCTCGAAGCGCGTCAGCGGCCGCATCAGCTCGCTGCGGGCGCGCAGCACGTCCTCGAACTCCTCGCGCTGGCGGGCTCCGGCCTCAGACGGCTCGTCCTCGACGCTGCCGGTCCGAAGCGGCTGCCAGCGCTTCAGGCTTTTCCAGCTGCGGCCCTCGATGCCTGCCGCCAGCACATAGTTTTCCAGCCGGTCGAACCGCTCGCGGTCGAGCCGGCCGTCTTCCGGAAACAGCAGCTCCGTCTTGACGCAGCGGAACACCGCCTCGTGCTTCCAGCCGTACAGCGCCGTCTCCAGCGCCGAGCGGATGAACTCGACGAGCGGATGATGGAGCACGTCGCGGCTGCCGTCGAGGAAAAACGGGATGCGGTAGTCGGCGAACACCTGCTGGATCATGTCGCTGTAGTCCGCCGTCTGCCGCACGACGACGGCCAGCTCGCGCCAGCGCATGCCGCGCTCGCGCACTTGGCGCACCATGTCGCGGGCGGCCGCCTCGACCTCGGCCCGCCGCGAGGCGGACGGACGAAGGACGATTTCGGCGGCGTCCTCCGCGAGCCGATCCCGATCCCCCGCACGGCGCAGCGGCACGCGCCCGCCGAAATGCCGGTTCAGATGCTCCAGCATCCCCCCCGGGCGATAGCGGGGCGCATCGGCCGGCGGCAGGACGAGCGGGGAATCGACCTCGACTCCGAGCTCGGCCGCCAGCCGCGTCAAGCGGATGCAGGCGTCGGCGGCGGGGTGGAACAGATCGAGCTCATGCGGACGCTCCTCGGCTCCGTAGAGACGGTCCAGGCAGAGCGTCACGGTGACCGACTCCGCCTGGCGCAGCAGCGCGCCGACCGCGGCCAGCTCGCGGGCCGTGAAGCCGTTGAAGCCGTCGAGCCAGTACCGCGCTCCGCGCATCGAGCCGCAGTCGGCATACCCGTCGGCGAGCAGCGTCAGATGGTCCTCGTCGTCCATGTAATGTCCCGCCAGCTCCCGCTCCAGCTCGCCGTAGACGAGGGACAGGTCATGGAGCTTGCGCTCCAGCAGCGAGCCGCGGGCGCGCGCTTCGGCGGCAGAGCCCTCCGATTCCGCGCCTGTCTCGTACCCCAGGCTGCCGCGCACGGCGGCTGCATCGACGCCGTAGCGCTTCCATTCCGTCAGCAGCTCGCCCATCTTGGCGATGAAGCCTTGCTGCCCGCTGCCACCCTGGAACAGGCGGAGCTGCGGCGAGAGCCGGTGCACGATCTTATGCAGCAGCATGTTCTTGCCGTTCTCTCCGACCGGCACGAGCGCCGCGCCGCCCGCTTCCTGCATGACGCGCAGGGCGAGCCGGCGGAAGCTGAGCACCTGCGCCCGCAGGCTGGAGCGGATGCCGCTGCCGAACAGCGCGTACTCCGTCTGGAACGTCGCCTGCTCCGGAGTCAGCAGCACGAGCGGGGGACCGGCCGGATCGGCCGCCAGCTCGCGGCGGATCTCCTCCATGCAGGCAAACGTCTTGCCCGTGCCCGCCCGTCCGATGATGAATCTCAGCGCCATTTTTGCCCGCTCCCTCCCTCCGGCGGCTCTCGCCTCCGGGCGTCGTTATTTGAGCAGCAGCCTCGTGCTGCTGTGTCCTTCCTTGGTCTTGCTCACTTCCAGCACGGCCGGGAACGCGTCCTTGAGCTCCTGCACATGGGAAATGACGCCGATCAGCCGGCCCGCCTCATGCAGGTCGGCGAGCGCGGAGATCGCCCGGCCGAGCGACTCCTCGTCGAGCGAGCCGAAGCCCTCGTCGATGAACATCATCTCGATGGAGACGCCGCCGCGGCTCGACTGGATGACGTCGGTCATGCCGAGCGCGAGCGCCAGCGAGGCGTTGAACTTCTCGCCGCCGGACAGCGACTTGACGTCGCGGTTCTGGCCCGTGTAGCTGTCGTAGACGTCGAGGCCGAGGCCGCTCTGCCGCCCCCGCGCCTCGAGGCGGCCGCTGCGCTCCAGCACGAACTGGCCGCTCGACAGCTCATGCAGCCGCTCGTTGGCGGCATGCAGGATCTGCTCGAGGAACTCGATCAGGATATAGCGCTCGAACGAGATCTTGAGCGCGTTGTCGCCCTTGAGCATCTCGTGCAGGTCGGCGACCTCCTCGAGCTCGGACTCCGTCGCGGCGCAGCGGCGCGCCGCTTCGGCCGCGGCCGCGCCGAGCGCCTGCGCCTGGCCGCGGCGGCGTTCCGCCTCGCGCCAGCGGGCATCCGCCGCCTCCCGCTCGCCGCCGAGCCGCTGCGATTCCGCCGCCAGCTCCGCGAGCGCGGCGCGCTCGCGTCCGGCGAGCTCGCGCTCCAGCTCGTCGGCGAGCCGCCGCTGCGCGGCCAGCTCCGCGCGGTACGCCTCCAGCGTCCGCCGGGCCTCGCCCCGCCGCGCCTCGTCCAGGCGCGCCGCGCGCCACTCGTCCGCAGCGGCGAATCCGGCCGCGGCCAGCTCCGCCGCGAGCCGCTCGGCCGCCGCAGCGGCGGCGAGCTCCGCCTCGCGCGCCTGCTCCGCAAGCCCCGCGAGCCGCGCCGACGTCTCCGCCGCGGCCGTGCCGGCGCGCGCATGGCGCTCCTGCGCGGCGCGCAGCGCGGCGGCAAGCGCCGCCTCCAGTCGCGCGGCGGCTCCGTGGCGGCGCTCCAGCTCCGCCGCGTCCTGCAGCGGCTCCGGCACCGCGGCCAGCTCCGCCTCCAAGCGCGCCTCCCGCGCCGCCGCATCAAGCGCGAGCGGCTGGCGCAGCGCCTGCAGCCGCTCGCGCTCCGCCTCCAGCGCCTCCAGCCGGCGCTCCAGCTCGGCCAGCGCTTCGCGCAGCGGGCCGCGCTCCGCCTGCAGCGCCTGCAGCCGCTGGCATTCGCTGCGCACCCGGCGGCCCTCCTCGAGCGTCTGCTCGAGCTGCCGCTCCAGCGGCTCGGCTCCGATCTCGAGCTCCGCTCGGCGCCCTTCGGCCTCGGCGACGCGCTCCTGCGCCGCGGCGGCCTGCGCGGCCGCGGCGGCGAGCTCGCGCTCGAGATGCAGCAGCGCGGCCTTGGCCTCCTGCAGCTGCTCGCGGCGCACCGGCTCGACGTCGGCCGAAGCCTTGCGCGGATGCGCCTCGCTGCCGCACACCGGGCACGGCTTGCCGTCATGCAGATGCTCGGCGAGGCGTCCCGCCTGGCCCTCGATCCAGCGCTGCTCCAGCCGGTCCGCCGCCTCGCGGCTCGCCAGCGCGGCGCGCTCGCGCTCGTCCCGCGAGCGCTCCAGCGCCTCCGCCTGCCGGCTCGCCTCGAGCATCGCCTTCAGCGCCTCATGACGGCGCAGCAGCTGCTCCAGCCGCCGCTCGAGCTGCGGCAGCGGCTCCGTCGCCCGCTCCAGCTCCTCGAGCCGCCCCTGGCGCTCGCGGCGCTCGGCGCGCGCGGCGTCCAGCGCGGCTCCGGCGCGCTCCAGCTCCGCGCCGACGCTGCGCTCCTCGGCGCGCAGCCGCGCCAGCTCCGCCCGGCGCTCGCCGAGCGTGCGCACGAGCGGCAGCAGCCCCGCGAGCCGCTCCTGCTCGCGGCCGGCCGCCTGCCGCTCGGGCTCGCGCGCCTGCTCCGCCGCAGCCGCCGCGGCCGCCGCCTCGAGCTCGCGCGCCGCCTCCGCGGCCGCCTCCTCCGCCTCGCGCAGGCGGCGCTCCAGCGCGGCCGTCTCGGCCGCGGCGCGGCGCGCCTGCTCGTCGTACGGCGCGAGCCGCTCCGCCCGCTCGGCCGCCTCGAGCCGCGCGGCGAGCCCGCTCATCTCGCCGCCGCGCGCCTCCAGCGCCTCCGCCTGACGGCGGGCCGCGTCGCGCTCGCCCAGCCGCGCGTTGATCCGCTCCGCCTCGGCGAGCCGCGTCCGCTGCGCGTCCCAGGCCGCCTGCGCCCGCTCCCGCTCCTCCAGCAGCTCGCGGCACGCCTGCTCGTAATGCCGCTCCTCCTCGGCCAGCCCGTCCAGCAGCTGCGCCGCTCCAGCATGCTCCTGCGCCAGCACGGCCGCGAGCCGGCTCTCCTCGCGCGCGGGCAGATCGCTCCGCGCCTGCTCGCCGATATAGAGCAGCCGCTGGCGGTCGCCCTTGACCGCCTCGCGCAGCTCGCGGGCGCGCGCGGCGAAGCTTTCCTCCAGCCGCCGGTACAGCTCCGTGCCGAACAGCCGCCGCAGGATCTCTTCCTTATTCTCCGTGTCGGAGGTGAGCAGCTTGCGGAACTCGCCCTGCGGCAGCATGACGATCTGGATGAACTGGTCCCGCGTCAGGCCGACGAGCTCCTCCAGCCGCGCGTCCACCTCCTTGACGTGGAACCGGTCGACCGCCGGAGCCTCGCCGTCCGCAGACAGCTCGTACAGCTCGGCCTTGCCGCCGGTCTCGCTCTTGTTGCCCGCCCGGCGGTGGGCCATCTGGCGGAACACGCGGTAGCGCCGACCCTTGGTCTCGAACACGAGCTCCACCGACGTCGGCTGGTCGTCGCCCGCGAAATGGCTGCGCAGCAGCCGCGTCTCCGCGCGGTCCTCGCCGCTCGCCGCGCCGTAGAGGGCGTAGCAGAGCGCGTCGAAGACGGTCGTCTTGCCCGCGCCGGTCTGGCCGGAGATGACGAACAGCCCTCTGCCGCGCAGCGGCTCGAAGTCGATCGCCTCCTCGTCGCGATAGGGCCCGAAGGCCGTCATGCTCAGTCGAATCGGCCTCATCCCGCCGCCTCCTCTCCGCCGAGCACCCGTCCGCACACCTCTTGGAACAGGCGCTTCTTGCTCTCGCTCAGCTCGGTGCCGCGCACCTCCCGGTAAAAGCCCTCGAACAGCGACGCCGGATCGGTCGCGCGGCGCGCTCCTCCCCGGTCGGCGGCAGAGGCTGGACCGTCGCCCGCGGCAGCCGGAGGCGCGAGCGGACGGCGCTCCACATGCAGCGCGTTCGGATAGGCGGCGCGCACCTTTTCCATCGGGAACAGCACCGGATTGTCGTCGAGCAGCGTCACGAACACGTAATCGTCGCTCCTCTCCTTCGTCGCCTCGATGTCCCGTATGTACCCGCTCACCCGGCGCATGTCGCGGCGCGGCTCGAGGAGCCGCTGCTCGACGGACGCCTCGCCGTCCGCGCCCAGCTCCACGACGAGCCAGCCCTTGCGATGCCGCTCCTCCGAGATGGAGTACTTGAGCGGCGAGCCGGCGTAGCGCACGCTCTCGCGGCCGACCCAGTGCGCCTGATGCAGATGGCCGAGCGCCGCGTAGTGGAACGGATCGAAATGCCGCGCGTCCACATGCTCCGCTCCGCCGATCGACAGCGGCCGCTCCGAGTCGCTCGTATTGTCCTGCGGGCGGCCGCCGGGCGTGACGAACGCATGGCCGACGAGCACATGGCGCGCGGCCGGATCGAGCCGCTCCGCCAGACGCGCGGCCGCCGCCCGCATCGCGTCGTCATGCGTGCGGATCGACTCGTCGCCGAGCGCCAGGCGGACGACGGACGGATCGCAGTACGGCAGCAGGTGGAAATGGACCTCGCCATGGCCGTCCCGCAGCCGCACCGGCTCCGCGTCCGGGTCGTAGCGCCCCGCCAGATGGAGGCCGCGGCCGGCCATCAGCCGGCTGCCGAAGCGGATCCGGTCGGGACTGTCGTGGTTGCCGGCGACGGCGATGACCGGCGTGTCGAGGCCGATGACAAGGCGCGAGAGCGTCTCGTCGAGCAGCTCCACCGCCTCCGTCGGCGGCACCGCCCGGTCGTACAGGTCGCCGGCGATGACGACAGCGTCGGGCCGCTCGCGCTCGACCGCCTCCAGCAGCTGCTCCAGCGCGAAGCGCTGGTCGTCCGTCATGTAGACGCCCTGCACGAGCTTGCCCAGATGCCAGTCGGCCGTATGGATGAACTTCATGTGCGCCTCTCCCTTCCCCTCGTGCCAGGCTCGTCCCGCCCGGCCGATCATGAACATATGTTCTTATACAGTAGCATCTTCGCGCCTTGCGTGACAAGCCTGGAGCGGAGGGCGCGAAACGAAACCAGCCGTCCGGGTCGGCGCCGGACGGCTGGAACGCTTCAAGGCTGGGCAGGCCCCTTATCTGCTTCGTTCGAAGGCTGCCGACGCGCCTTAGCCCAGGCTGCGCACTTCGAAGATCGCGAACTTCAAGTAATGGCCCTCCGAGACGCCGAGCAGCTGCGGATGGTCCTTGCCCGCCGCGCGCCACTCCACGAGGCGCAGCGACTTGCCGGCGTCGGCCGCGGCGTCCTGGATCGCCTGCAGGAACAGCTCGGGGCTCATATGGTACGAGCAGCTCGCCGTGACGAGATAGCCGCCTTCGTTGACGAGCTTCATGCCGTGCAGGTTGATGTCCTTGTAGCCGCGGCAGGCGCCTTCCACCGCGCCCTTCGTCTTGGCGAAGGCCGGCGGGTCGAGGATGACGACGTCCCAGGTGCGGCCGCCTTCCTCCAGCTTGCGGGACGTATCGACGCCTTTGGCGCCTTCGGCGCGCGCGCTGCGCTCGTCCTTGCCCTTCACCTGCCGGCGCAGGTACTGGAACGCGTCGTCCACGACGAACTCCACCCGGTCCGCGAAGCCGTTCCGCTCCACGTTGCGGCGAGCCGTCTCGACGGCATGCTCCGACACGTCGAGGCAGGTGACCTTTTTCGCTCCGTACTTGCAGGCATGCAGCGTGAAGCTGCCCGTATGCGCAAAGCATTCCAGCACCGTCGCCCCGTCCCAGAGCGGGTAGGCGACAGGCTTGCCGCTCTTGTTGACCGGCACGAGCGCCGTCTCTCCGTCCGGCCGCCCGCCTGCCGGCGCGGCAGCCTCCCAGCCTTCCGGCAGCTCCGCAAGCGGACGCCGCTCGAGCCGGATGCCGCTGCGCGCGCCCCAGCCTTTCATGAGCGGCGCGATCGAGGCGCGGTTTTCCCGCTGGTCGTAAAAATAGCCGGTCTTCTGGCCTTCCTCCAGATCGACCTCCATGACGATGCCGTTCTCGACGATGTCGACGTAGCGCGGACAGTCGCCGTACAGCACGCCCGTGCGCTCCTCCAGCCCTTCCAGGCGGCGCACGCCGACGTCGCTGCGCTCGTAGATGCCCTTGGGCCGGAAGACGGCGACGAGCGCCCGCACCAGCTGCTCGCGGCGCTGGTCCATGCCGAGCGTCAGGATCTGCACGACGAGCACGTCCGCGAAGCGGTCCACGACGAGCCCCGGCAAATAATCCGCCTCGCCGTAGACGAGCCGGCAGTCCGGCTCGGAGACGAAGCGCTCGCGATACGCGCGGCACTCCTCCAGGCGGGCGGTCAGCAGCGCCTCGTCCAGCTCCTGCTCCGGCTGCCGCGAGACGACGCGCACGCGGATCTGCGAGGCGGGATTCCAGTAGCCGGACGCCAGGTAGCGGCCGTTCGCCGCCATGACGTCGACCATGTCGCCCGGCGCGGCCTCTCCGTCCATGCGCTCGATCTCGCCGGCGTACACCCACGGCTGCCCTTGCTCCAGACGCCTCGTCTTCTTTTTATGCAAATAAAGCTTCGCTCTGCTCAAGCCTGATCCCATTCCTTTCGCGATCTATCGATCCCGGGCCGCGCGCCGCGCGGCGTCTCCGGTCATGCCTCCCCGCCCGTCCACATAAAGTAGAAAAGCGAAAGGAGTCCTGTCCATGCTCAGCTCGATCCTCATCCCCGCGCTGCTCGGCTTCGCCGTCTTCATGCTCGGCATGAAGCTGATGGAAGCCGCGCTGCACCGCTCCGCCGGCCGCTATGTCACCGCCGCCGTCGAGCGCTTCACGCGCACGCCGCTGCACGGCCTCGCCTCCGGGGCGGCGATCAGCGCCGTGCTGCAGAGCAGCACCGCCGTCACCGTCATCGCCATCGGCATGGTCAACGCCGGCGTGCTGACGCTGCCGCGCACGCTCGGCATCGTGCTCGGCACGAACGTCGGCACCTGCCTGACGACCGAGCTGATCGGCCTCGAGCTGGAGCGCCTCGCCGGGCCGCTGCTGCTCGCCGCGCTCGCCGGCTGGCTGCTCACCGCCGTGCTCGGCGAGATGAGCCCCTCCGGCGGACGCCACCGCCAGCGCTGGCTCGGGCCGCTGCGCAGCGCCTCGCTCGCCGTGTTCGGCTTCGCGCTGCTGCTCGCCGGCATCTCCGTCATGAAGTCGATCGGAGCCGCCGTGCAGGCCAGCCCGTTCTACGCCTGGTTCATGGAGCGCTCCGATGACAGCCTGCTGTGGGGCTTGCTGGCCGGAGCGGCGCTCACCGCCGTCGTCCACAGCAGCGCCGCCGTCATCGGCATGGCGATGAGCCTCGCCGCCGCCGGGGCGATGCCGCCCGAGCTAGGCATCGCGATCGTCATCGGCGCCAACGTCGGCACCTGCCTGACGGCGGTGCTCGCCTCCATCGGCGGCAGCCGCGCCGGCGCAGGCGTCGCCTGGTTCCACGTCGCGCTCAACGTCGGCGGAGCGGCGCTGTTCCTGCCGCTGACGCCGCAGCTGGCCGCGGCGGCCGCCTCGTTCGGCGGGGGCGCGTCGGCGCAGCTCGCGCATGCGCAGACGCTGTTCAACGTCGCCTGCTCGCTGCTCGCGCTGCCGCTCTGCTACTTGCCGCTGCGCCGCCGCTCCGGCAAAAGCCCCGCTTCCAAAGCCTAGGGCGTGCCTGCAACCGTGCTCGGGGGCATCCATCGCCGCCTTTTCGCCCCCTGTGAGGGACGGAAATTCGGCAACAGCTGCTTCCTTCACAAGTTGCAGGCACGCCCTAGGGACGGGGCCGGCCCCGCTGCCTTACGTGCCGCTGATGCTCAGTCCGAGCAGCCTGAGGGCACCCGCCACGATGCGGTCGTTGTTGTCGTAGCCGGACTGCTTCTGGCGGCGCCAGGCCTCCTCCGGCTCGAACCACTCGACGCCGCGGATCTCCTCGACCTGCGCCTGCAGCGAGCCGCCGGTCGCCTCGACGAGATAGTAGTGGACTTCCTTGTCCACCAGCCCTTTGGCCTCGTGCCGGTACTGGTACTTGATCTGGTCGATCGGCTCGACGATCCGGCCCTGCAGGCCGGTCTCCTCCGCGATCTCGCGAAGCGCGGTCTCCTCCACCGTCTCGCCCGGCTCCATCTTGCCCTTCGGCAGCGAAACCTTGCCGTACCGATCCTGGATGAGCTGGATCTGCAGTCCATGCTCTGGCGTCCGCCGGTATACGACCCCGCCTGCTGAGATTTCCTTCATGCGCTTCCGATCCTCCCCGATCTGATCTTGACGGCGCGGCGCCGCATGTCAGGCTCCTGCCTTCTCCAGCCTTGCCGGCTGCTCCTGCACGACCTCGACGAGGCGTCCGCGGCTCTCGTTGACGCCCGCTTCCGTGATCTCGACGCGGCACAGCTTGCCGATCATCGACTCGTCTCCTTCGAAGACGACCTGGATATAGTTGTCCGTATACCCCATCATCAGGCCCGAGCCCGGCGCGCTGCCCTTGTGCTCGCGCTCCGGGATGACGCCCAGCGTCTGGCCGACGTACTTCTCGGCATAAGCGAGCTGCATCGTCTCCGACAAGTCGATCAGCCGGTGGACACGCTCGTTCTTGACCGCCTCGTCGACCTGGTCCTCCATGCGCGCGGCCGGCGTGCCGGTCCGCTTGGAGTACGGGAAGACATGCATTTCCGAGAAGCCGAGCTCCTTCATGTACGCGTAGCCCGCCTCGAACTGCTCCTCGCTCTCGCCCGGGAAGCCGACGATGACGTCGGTCGTGATGGCGACACCCGGCATCGCCTCATGCAGGCGGCGGATCGTCGCCGCGTATTCCTCGGTCGTGTACTTGCGGCGCATGCGCTTCAGCACCGTGTCGTCCCCGGCCTGAAGCGGCACATGCAGATGGCGGCACATTTTCGGCGACTTGTTCAGCACCTCGATCATGTCCTCGTCGATCTGGCTCGCCTCGATCGAGCTGATGCGGATGCGCTCCAGCCCGTCCACCTTGTCCAGATCCCAAAGCAGGTCGGACAGCTTGTAGTTGTCCAGATCGTCGCCGTAGCCGCCCGTATGGATGCCGGTCAGCACGATCTCCTTGAACCCGGCCTCGACGAGCTTGCGCGCCTGGGCGACGACGCTTTGCGGATCGCGGCTGCGCGATAGGCCGCGCGACCACGGGATGATGCAGAACGTGCAGAAGTTGTTGCAGCCCTCCTGAATTTTCAGGAACGCCCGCGTGCGGTCGGCGAAGTCGGGCACGTCCAGCTCCTCGAACTCGCGCGTCTTCATGATGTTGCGGACGGCGTTGACCGGGACGCGCTCGGCCTGCACCTGGCGCACGTAGTCCATCATCCGCTCGCGGTCCTGCGTGCCGATGACGAGGTCGACGCCCGGGATGTCGAGAATCTCCGCCGGCGACGTCTGCGCGTAGCAGCCCGTCACCGCGATGACCGCGTCCGGATTGCGCCGGATCGCGCGGCGGATCACCTGCCGGCTCTTCTTGTCGCCCGTGTTGGTGACATGGCATGTATTGATGAGATAGACGTCGGCCTTGTCCGTATCGAAGTCCACTTGCTCGTAGCCTTCGTTCTTGAACAGCTGCCAGATCGCCTCGGTATCGTAAAAGTTGACTTTGCAGCCTAAGGTGTGAAGGGCTACCGATGGCATGACGTTCCTCTTCCTCCCATTTCTCCGGACTCGTACATGAGCGCGGCCAGTCCCGCCAGCCCCGCCGTCTCGGCCCGCAATATTCTCCGTCCCAGGCCTGCCGCGAGCGCGCCCGCCGCCTGGATCTCCTCCGCCTCGCGGGGGCTGAAGCCGCCCTCGGGCCCGACGACCAGCAGCACCGCATGCGGCTCGCCGTCCTTCAGGACGCCGCTCTCGCGCGCCTGCCGGATGCGGTCGCCCAGTCCCGTAAGGGCGCCTGGAGCATGGCCCTCTTCCTCGTAGCAGAACAGCGCCAGATCATGCCGCGGCACGTCGGCGAGCAGCTGCTTCCAGCCATGCACCTCCCGCACCTCGGGCAGGCGGCTGCGATGCGCCTGCTCCGCCGCCTCCTTGGCGATTTTGCCCCAGCGCTCCAGCCTCTTCGCCTCTTTGCGGGCGTCGTACTGCACGACCATCCGCTCGGATTGAAAAGGCAGGAAGGCGAAGGCGCCGAGCTCCGTCCCTTTTTGGATGACGAGCTCCATCTTGTCCCCCTTGGGCAAGCCCTGGGCGACCGTCACGCGCCAAAGCGGCTCGCGGTCCATCGGCAGCCGCTCGGCGATGTCGGCGGTCACTTCCGACGCCGACAGCTCCCTCAGCACGACGCGCGCCTCGAGCGAGACGCCGTCGGCGACGATGACCTCGTCGCCCGCCTTCATGCGCATGACCTTGACCATATGATGGGCGTCCTCCCCGCGGAGGACGACCGTGGAATCGCCGAACTGCTCCGGCGAGACGAAATATCGCTGCATCTCATAACCCCTGTATCGTAAAAGTCATCCTCCATCATACACCTTTTGCGGATGAAAATCCATGCGGGCGGCGGGCAAGCCGCCGCTTGGCGATACATTCCATGCGGATCTTCCGTCTATTGGGATAGAAATCCAGAATGATGGAAAGAGGGCGATGTCATGCATGATGAGGACCGGCATGGGAGTGGAGGGAGCGCGGCGCGGCCGAAACCGCCTGTCCCGCCATGGGTCTATCGGGGACTAGCCGTGCTGATCCTCGCTGCCATCGCTGGCCTGTTTCTCGTCGGGTTCCCTCTTTATTCCCTCTCGAAGGAGTTCCGGCCCTTCCGCTTGACCGTCGACAACCAGTCCGGCAAGAGCGTCGACGTGCTGGCGATCTCCATCCGCTCGCGGGACGGTTCGGGAATCGAAGGCGTGAGCTCGCTGGACCGCTTGTCCCGGACTGTGGACAACGGGCGCAAAGCGACGTTCAAGCCGGCGCTGGAGCATGCCGGGGAAGGGTCGATCTACGTGGAGTACCGGATCGGCGGCGACCGCGATTCCGTGAAGACGGTCGTATGCGGGTACACGGAATATGCCAGCGGGTTTTCCACGTTGACGCTCAAGGGGACCGAGGTCCAGCTCGAGCAGAACTGCCATTAGCTGCTAGAGTGCGCATTCAACCGGCTAGGGCGTGTTTGCAGCCTCCGCGTGTTTGCAACCTCCGAAGGAAGCAGATGTTGCCGAATTTTCGTTCCCTGCAAGGAACGTCCCCGCCCGAATCTAACGACTCCTCAGACGCTTAGAACCCCTTTTTCCGCGTCTCCAAATTTTTAACGACGAATCAGACGCTTAGAACCGCCTTTCGCCTGTTTCCGCACGTTTTTTCGACTATTTTGCACGGCTAAGCTCTTCACGCGTCGTTAGATGCTTGAGCCGCCCCATTCGGAGCTTCTAACGATCTGATTCGTCGTCAGCGGCCCTCTCCTTTACACTTCGACTGCAACAGCCGCACGCAAAACCGAGCGCCTCCGGACGGTGCGATTCGCGCAAGTGGGACGATACGGGATTGGGACGATACGCGCGATTGGGACGATGCGTCGGTGTCATGGAATCTCACGGAGCGGAATAGAGCGCAGCTGCAACGGTACCGCTTGCTTCCCGATCGGTCCTTTACAGAGGTGGGCTAAGAAGGCGGCCGCTTCAACTAGATGAACGTGAAAAAGGACAAAGCGAGACGATCTCGCTTTGTCCTTCTTGCCGTGCGGATTGGGAGTACGATTAAAAAAGAGCTTCAAACCACGTTCGGAACATGCCATGCAGATCTCCGACAAGAGCCAGATAAGGCTGCAGCGTCGCTCGATTGAGCGCCGGGATGAAGACGATCAGCAAGAAGATGAGGATGCCCCACTGGGAGTATTGATCGAGCTGGATGCGCGTGCGGCGCGGCAGCAGCTCGTACAGGATGCGATAGCCGTCGAGCGGCGGCAGCGGCAGCAGGTTGAACAGGAACAGCATGCCGTTCAGATAGATGAAGTAGTGCAGGAAGATCGAAAGTGCCTCGACGACGCGATCCGAAGCGCCGAGCAGCAGATCCGTCGAGTTGAAAAGCTGCCATAAAAACGCGCCGACCGCCATCAGCACCAGGTTGCTGAGCGGACCGACGAGCGCGACGACGATGTTCATGAGACGCGGCCGCTTGAAGTTGAGCGGGTTGACCGGCACCGGCTTCGCCCAGCCGAAGCCGGCGATCAGGATCAGGAACGTGCCGAGGAAATCGAGATGCACGGCCGGATTGAGCGTCACCCGGCCTTGCTTGTACGCCGTATCGTCGCCGAACTTGTACGCGGCATAGGCATGCGCGAACTCATGCAGCGTGAACGCGATGATGAGCACGAGCGCGATGAACGGCAGCTCGTCGAGCGGAAAGCGAATGAGGCTTTGCAATCCCTCCATCCGCGCCTACCCTTCGCCTTTCGGCTTCGCCGCCACGAAGGCGATCCATTTGTCCTCGCGGACGCGCTCGACGATCTCGAAGCCCGCGGCGAGCAGCGCCGCGGCGACCGTCTCTTCCTTGTTCTCGTAGATGCCGCTGGCGATGTACGTGCCGCCCGGCTTCAGCGCCGCATAGACGTCGTCGAGGAACAGCAGGATGATCTCGGCGAGGATGTTGGCGACAATCAGGTCGCACGGCACGCGGACGATCAGCGGCTCGTTCACGGCCCGCTCGGCCAGCTCCGCCCGCACCTTGGCCTCGATCGGATTGGACTCGGAGCTCCAGGAGGACGCCTCGCCGCTGCTGATCTTGAGCACGCCGAGCAGATCGCTCTGGAGCGCCTGGATGCGGTCCTCGAGCCCGTTCAGGCGGGCGTTCTCGATCGCGCTCGAGACGGCGACCGGGTCGAGGTCGACCGCGAGCACGCGGCTCGCGCCGAGCTTGACCGCTCCGATCGCCAGAATGCCGGAGCCGGTGCCGACGTCGATGACCTCGTCGCCCTCGCGGACCGTGGACTCCAGCGCGCGCAGGCAGAGCGACGTCGTCGGATGCGTGCCGGTGCCGAACGCCATGCCGGGATCGATCTCGATGACCAGCTCCTCCGAGGTCGCCTCGTACTCTTCCCAGGTCGGCTTGATCGTCAGCCGCTCCGAGACGCGGATCGGCTTGAAATACTGCTTCCAGGCGGTCGCCCAGTCGTTCTCGTCGACCGTCACGACCGAGATGTCGGCCGGCCCGGGGTCGATCTCGTACGTCCGCAGCTCTTCGATGCGGGGACGGACCGCCTTCACATGCGCGTCCATGTCCTCGTCTTCGTTGAAGTAGCCCTTGATGACGACGAAGCCCTCCGGGATGTCGTTCAGCGGCAGCTCGTACCACTGCCCGAAGCTCAGGTCGCGCCGCCGCTCCAGCGAGCCGGACTCCTCGATCGACACGCCTCCCGCTCCCTGCTCATGCAGGAAATTGGAAATCATCTCGACCGCTTCCTCGGTCGTATAGATCGTCAGTTCATGGTATTTCATCGGTGCAGCCCCACTCCTCTTCGCCTACTGGCTTATCCCGTCTATCTTACACCAGATCGGAGAGGGGTTTCAAAATGCGAGCGCCTCAGCAGCTGGAACGGATTGGCTCCGGTCCCTTTGCCGGAAGGCATCGCTCCGGGCACTCCGTCGGACTCGAGCAGCGGAACGACGATCTGCTTGAGCGGCCACTCCTCGCTTTCGAAAATGGCGCGCTCGAGGCGGCCTCGATCCTGCTCCGGCAGCCCGGCAGCGGCGAATGCCTTGCGCCAGGCGCTCTCGGTCGAGCGCCACAGCCGCCGCTCCGGAATGCCGTATGCGGCGGCCAGCGATTCCAGGATGGACGCCAGATTGACTTGCGTGCCGAGCGACTGCACATAAAAGATCAGCTTTTCCGGCGTCTCGTTGTACAGGCTGTTGGAGTAGCCGGGACGGATGCGGTAGAGCGGGTCGCCGATGCCGTGCCGCTCGAGATAAGCCGGATGCAGCCGCACGGAGTCGTGGTCGCGGAACAGCAGGCCGTGCGGACGATTGCCGCTCAGCACCAGGCAGCAGTTCTGGCCGTGGATCTCCGGCACGATGCCTATCTTGAACAGGCGCATGACGATGTCGTAGAACAGCTCGGCCGTTTCTTCGTAGAAGGCGGCCGCTTCCTCCGCGGATACGTCCTTTCCGAGCAGCTCCGAGAGGAAATGGCCCTCCTTCCTCTGCACGCCGAGCGATGCCATCGGCACGGCTCTGCGGCCCTCGGCCAGCGCCTCCGCCGGCAGCTTGCGGATCTGCGCGGCGAGATGGCGGGGGCGGTCGTCGAACAGCCCCATCGGCTCCGGCAAGAACCCCCACCAGTTGCGCTCCTCGCACAAGAAGACGCGGTCCGCCAGCGCCGCGTCCCGGGCGAGCGCCTCGCGGAACATCCGCTCGCCCGCCAGTCCGTTCAGCAGCTTGACGACCGGCAAGTAGCGGGCGGCGCCGAGCGACAGGACGCTGAGCGGCAGCTTGAGCATCCGCTCCGGATCGTCCGGCGAGGCGAACGTCCGGATCGAGGAGGTCGCGAGGAAGCGGCCCGCCTCGACGTCCAGCACGACGATCGTCCCGTCGGCTATCTCGTCTCCGAATTCGGGCTTGATCTTGTGCTCCAGCTGCCAAGGATGAACGGGCAGCGCCATGTAGCCGGCTTCCGACAGCCGCCTGTGCGCCAGCTCGGCCTCCACAGCGGCTCTTTCCCGCCCGTCGAGCAGATCGAGCGGCTCGGCCTCGTCCGCCAGGCTGCCCCGCTGGATGCTCTCCTGCTTGACCGCGACCCAGCGCATCGCGGCCGGCCGGCCGAACTCGGCCATGCAGGCGGCGTAGTCTTCATCCGACAAGCCGATTTTGGCCTTGGCGAGAGGGTGGAACGGACGGTCGCGCAGCGAAGCGATCCTCTCGCCTTTAAGCAGCCAGGCAAACGGCGTCTGCGGCGCGAAGCCGAGCGGCTCAGCCGTCCGTTCCAAGCTCAGCTCCAGCTGGCGAGCCGCGATGTCGAGCCCTTCCAGAAATTCGCTCGTCCCGCGCCTGGCGAACGCCTCCGGCGACAGGACGGCCCGGAACACGGCCTCGCATGCTTCCCGCGGCGAGGCCGTCTGCCTCCAGCCGCCTTCCCCGTTTCGGACATAGACCGGAGAAGCCGCATCCCACACATGCCGCTGCCGGATGCCCGGCTCGAACAGGAACCGGAGCGCTCCGTCATAGACGAGCGAGCTGCCGCTTCCGTTGAACAGCGGCGCCAGCTCCGGCCGAGCGGCGAGCGGGCCCGCGACGCGGTCATCGAGCGGAATGAGCTCCTCGAACAGCAGCGCATCCATCAGATCCTTCATGATCTGACGCTGCGCCTCGCTGCCCTCGATCGGAACCTTGGCCGTCTGCATCATCGTTTCCCCCTGTCAAATAGTGAAATTCCGGATGCGGATGACCTAAAAAATCATGATGCGAGATCGTCCAGCAGTAGGCTCCGGACTGCTCGAGCACGACCACGTCGCCGACCCGCAGCCTCTCTACGGAAGCGTCCGCATGCAGCCGGTCCTTCGGCGTGCACAGCTCGCCGGCGATCGTGACCAGCCCGCCCTCCACGGAGGGGCGCTCGAACGGATAGGGCCAGCGCTCCGAGCTCACGACATGGAACGGATGGTCATGCCCCCAGGAAGCAGGCAGCCGGTTGTGATGCGTCCCGCCCCGCACGACGGCGAAATGCCGTCCGTGCGAGCTCTTGATGTCGACGACCTCGGCAGCGTAGCAGCCGTAGTTCGCGACGATGAACCGGCCCGGCTCGAAAAACAGCTCCGTTTCTCCCAGACGCTCCTCGATGCCCCGCTCCCGCAGCAGGCCGGTGAACCGCTCCCAGTCGAAGCCCGGCGTCCCGTCGTACGTCACGCCGAAGCCGCCGCCGGCATTGAGGACGCGGATGTCGAGCCCGCGCGCCTTCCACTCCTCGGCTTTGGCCACGTACAGCTCGATCATGGCGGCATGCAGCTCGGCATCCGGATTGTTCGACAAGGAGTGGAAATGAAGTCCGCGGCAGAGGACGAACCGATTGTCCGGCGAACGGAGCAGGGCGAGCGCCTCCTCCAGATGCGATTCGTCCATTCCGAACGGACTCGGCCGTCCGCCC
Source organism: Paenibacillus sp. B01 (assembly GCF_009649995.1). Classification (NCBI taxonomy): domain Bacteria; kingdom Bacillati; phylum Bacillota; class Bacilli; order Caryophanales; family Paenibacillaceae; genus Paenibacillus; species Paenibacillus sp. B01. Next base: position 3,734,504 of record NZ_CP045802.1, read on the forward strand.
ATGACAATCGCGGTCTGCGGCAGCTGCCCCGAGCTCAGGTTGACCCGCAGCAGCACCTCGACCGGCTGCCTCCGGCGGGCGGCGATCCAGATGATCTTGCGCAGCTCGAGCAGGCTCTCGACATGGAGATAGGCCACGCCGAGCTCCAGCGCCGCCTCCAGCTCGGCATCCTTCTTGCCCGGCCCGCCGAACAGGATGCGCGCCTCTGCGGACACCTCCCGCACTCGCCGCAGCTCCCCGATCGAAGCGACCTCGAAGCCGGCGACGACCGGCAGCAGCGCCTCGATCAGGCGCGGATCGGGATTCGCCTTGATCGCGTAGAACAGCTTGCCTTGACGCGGCAAGCCGGGCAGCAGGGACGAGGCATGCCGCCGGATGCCTTCGAGATCGTACACATAGGCGCAGACCGGATCGCTCTTCTGCCGCTGCCATTGCTGGATCAGCGCCTCCACTTGCCGCTTCATGAGCTCATCTCCGTTCCTGCCGCATAGTCCGCCTTCTTTTGCGCGTAGGCCCGAAACGCGGTGTTGCGGTCGTCGCCGAGCACGAAAATGCGCACGCCGCGCTCGCTCCACCGCCGATGGCCGTCCTTGCCACGCAGTACGGCCGCATAAGGGACGCCGCAAGCGACGGCGGCGGCATGCAGCTGGTCCAGCGCCGCCGCGACCGCCGGATGCTCGGTCTGCCACGGCACCCCGAGCGACTGCGAAAGGTCCGCCGCCCCCTCCAGCACAAAATCGACATGCGGAGCGCTCAAGATGTCCATGCTGCGGCGGACGCCCTCCGCGCTCTCGATCATCGGCACGATCATCAGCTCCTCGTTCGCCCGGACGATATAGTCGGTCAGCGGGTATTTGGCGAAATCGCCTGGACGGCCGCTGTTCAGGCTGCGCCTGCCGACCGGATGATAAAAGGCGTGCCGAACCGCCTCCTCCAGCTGCTCCGGCGCTTCCACGGCCGGGATGACGATTCCTTGGGCGCCGCAGTCGAGCGCCTTGAGGATCTCGATCCGATCCACCGCGGATATGCGGACGAGCGGCGTCAGATCGTGCAGCTCCGCCGCCCTCACCATATCCTCGACGGTCTCCCAATTCGTCGAGGCATGCTCCAGGTCGATGATGACGAAGTCGTAGTCCGCGCGACCGATCAGCTCCACGACGATCGGATGGGGAATCGAGACGAACAGTCCGCATGCCTGCTGCCCTTCCCGCAGCTTGGCCTTCAGCCGGTTCGGCCTCATGTCCCGAGCTCTTCTCTCGCCTGGCGAAGCGGGTTCGGAGCGGCGCGGAAGTACAGCTCGCCGTCGCCGTAAATGCGACGCTTCGTCATTTCCTCGATCCGCGCGTCATCTCCGAACAGGTCGAACATCCGGTATCGCTCCGCATGCTCCGGATGCCGGCGCTGATAGTCGGCGATCGCTTGCGCGACGCTTCTCCAAAACTCGCTCTCGCTCAGGCCGAATTCCTCCAGCGCCCAGCAGAGATCGGTCATGCAGATGAAAAAGAACGCATCATAGGCGTAATCGCGCACATCCTCCGCCGTCTGCGCCTGCAGGAACGAATAGCGGTTGAACTTGCGATGCGTCTCCGGCTCGGGATGCAGCGCCGGCTGCCAATCCGGCCGCAGCAGCTTGTCCGGGACGTAGCGCACCCCGTCATGCAGATCCTTTACGATGATCCGCTTGGGCAGCAGATCCTCCACGACGAGGATGATGTTCTGCGCATGGGATTCGAGAGCGATGCCATGGGCATACAGCAGATGCGCGATCGGCACGACGGCCGCCGCGATGAGCCGGCGGCTCCACCGCTCCACGCCGTGGCGCTCGATCGCTTCCCGGAGAAACGGCTCGCCGTTCTTCTGGCGCAGCAGCGCTGCGTTGAGCGGCCAGGCCTCCTCGCCCGGCTGCAGATGCTGTGACACATTTTGCCGAAAGATCGCTCCAAGCGTGCCGTAGGCGGTCCGATACTGCAGCGGCGGAAGCGCGTCGTAGCGGAACGATACGCCTCCCTCCTCCTTCAGCAGCCCGAACCCGGCGGCCTGCAGCACTTCGTCGCTGCTCGCGATGCGCTCCAGCCAGGCGCTGACGAGCGGAGCGTTCTGCGTCGTATGATGGGCCAGGATGCGGCTCGTCGACGTATTCGTCAGGCTCAGCGAAAGCTTGACATAGGAGGCATCCGTCCGCTCCCGGCTCGCCAGCGTGCGGATCGACTGCTGCGCCCGATAGCGGCCCTCCGCCGCGCCGAGCGGAACGATGTCGCCGCTTGCCAGCTGCTCGGCGAATACGTTCGGCAGCATGTTCTCGAGCTGCCAGGGATGGACGGGCACAAACGCGTAGCTCTTGTCCGAAGCGCCGCGCTCGCTCAGCGCGAGGGCGAACCGGCTCCTGTCGCCGGCCGTCAGATGCCGATCGTACAGCTCCTCCAGGGAGCGTCCCGGATAAAGCGCCGCATCGAGCAAGGCGGCGTTGACGGCGACCCATTGCAGCTGGATCGGCCGGTCGAATTCGGGTCCGTACTTCTCGTTGTCCTCCAGGCTGAAGCCAAGCCGCGACTTGTAGCTCGGATGATACGGATGCCCGTCCGCCATATGGCTCTCCAGCGCTTCATAGCGCCGCTCCGCGGCCGGAATTCGCTCGGCCTGCGCCGCTCTCGACTGGCTGTCCTTGACAAACGTCTCCGTCAGCTCGTGGAGGAAGCCGCTCAACCGGGATCCTTCCAGCCGATGCTGCAGCACCTCCTCCAGAAAGAGGTACAGGCTGAAGTCCGCCGCTCCTTCGCGGCGGATCGAGTTCGGGACGAGCCGGATCCGCCCGAAGCTCCGCTTCACATCCGCTTCGAACGAGTACCGGACCGCCGAGCCGTCCTCCTTGCGCCCGAGCAGCGTCCACTCTCTCCCGTCCCGCTGCGCCTGCAGCACTCCTTCGAACAAAAGAGCCTGCAGCGTCTGGCGCATCACTCTGTCCGCCACCTCGCCGGCGACGATCTCTGCTCTAGACAAGCTGCTTGTCTGCCGCATCCGCTACACTCCTTATCCGTCTCATTAAATTGTCTACCGGCACATAAGCCGGCGTCTCGCTCGTTCCGGCCAGGCAGCTCGCCATGTTCCGCTTGGCGAGGAACGTGTCCGCCGTCAGCAGATGCCGGACGAACGGCAGCTCGCCGCCCTTTCGCTCCAGCTCCCGCTCGAGAACGTCGCGGACGATTGCCCAGAACGATTTCTCGCTGCTGCACGTCGACGCGGACAGGGCGTGGATGAAGGAGCCGAGATGATTGACGATGAAATAATAGCTCGTGCGCGCCCAGGCGTCTTTTGTCTCATAAAAGAGCGGCCCTTGCGCGCCGGGGGCGGCGAGGCCGCGATCGACGCTCACGCCCTCCAGATCCCGGATCACGAACGAGCGGGGCATTCCGTCGCGGATGGAAAGCAGCGTATTTTGCAGATGGGCCTCGAAATGGATGCCCTTCTCCTCCGCGGCGCGCACGATCGGCAGCAGCGAGAGGTCCAAATACCGGCGGAACCACGCCTCCGCCTGCCCGCTGTCGATCAGCGAGGCCAGCAGCGGCTTGTCATCCCCGGCCTTCGTCTCGATCAGGCTGGACATGACGAACGTGCAGGAGGGATCGAACTCGATCGGGCGGTACGCGACCGCGAGCAGCGCGGTCAGCTCCTCCCGCGGCATCCGGCAGGCCGCGATTCCTTCCTCGTACGCCACCTGCGTATGAGGCTCTTGCTCGAAGCAGCCGCTTTGCAGCAAGTAGGACGCGGCATCCATCGTCCGTCGCATCTGCTCCCTCGTATTGACCCTCTTCATATTGGTGATCTGGACATCCAGCGCCAGCTTGATGTTGCAGCGCATCTCCGGCACATAGACAGTCCGCACCGACGAGGTCGGATGACAGAGCGGGCCGCACGGACCGAGAGGCACGATCTGGCGCTCCCGCACATACTCGCCCGTTTCCTCCAGCGACAGCACATGCTCGTACTGCCACGGATGGACCGGCAGCAGCCGGTAAAGCGAGGCCGATGCTCCAAGCTCCAGCGAAGCTTGCTCGACCGCTTGGAGCGGATCTGCGATGCGGGGCTTGCCCCCGATCCATTCCTCCTCGAACTTGTCGCTGCGCACCGCCATGTAGCACAGCCGGAACGAAGCCTTCAGCTCCGGACTGTAGCGCCGGACATCCGCCTCGCTAAAGCCGAGCACGCTTTTGGGAAACGGATGGAACGGATGTCCGTGCAGCAGCGACTGTTCGGAGGTGAGATAGCCGTCGGGCAGCGCCGACTCCGGCTGGCTCATGAACAGCGCCAGCGTCTGCCGGCTGCCCGCGACTTGCTGCAGGAACCGCTCCTGCAGGCGTCGATCGAGCGATGGAGCTTCCGCCGCCATCTCCTGCGCGATCCATCGCGCCAGCTCGGCGCTGTCGAGCGGCCGTCCGTCGTGCAGGAAGCTTTTGTACCGGTGCTCGCCGATGGCCGACCGGCGGACGAGCTTGCCGGCGAGCGTAATGCCGCTGGCCGGAAACGTTACCGAGTAGTCCAGCTCCGGCGTGACGAAAAACCGGGATGCTTGGCCGAACTCCCGGATATAACAGTTCAACAAGGTTCTGCATGTATGCCGGTTTGCCTCATTCTGGGCGTCATGCTGCCGATTCCCGAGCAATGACATCGACCTTCTTTCTTAGAATCGTCCGCAGCAGGGCGAATCGCCGGTTCGCGCCCCTAGACGGCCACTCGGCTCGCTTCAACGGCTTCGACGACCGACTTCTCGAAAATCTCCAGCACCGCGGCCGTCTCCTCCTCGGTAATCGTAAGCGGCGGCAGGAAGCGGAGCACGGCGGAACGCCTGCCGCCGGACTCGACGATCAAACCGTTCTGGAAGCATCGTTCCTGGATGCGCTCAGCGAGCTCCCCGCTCGGCGGATGATGGCCCAGCCCGTCCTTGGGCAGGCTCGGATCGACCATCTCCACGCCGATCATCAGCCCTCTCCCGCGGACGTCTCCGATCTCCTCGTACCGTGCCTTCAACCGTTCGAGCGCCTCAAAAAACTGCTTGCTGCGCTCGTTCACCTGATCCAGCACCCGGTGCTCCCGCATGTAGGCCAGCGTCGCCAGGCCCGCCGCCATGCCGAGCTGGTTGCCGCGGAACGTTCCGGTGTGGGCTCCCGCCTGCCAGCAGTCCAGCTCTTCCTTGTAGATGACGACCGACATCGGCAGGCTGCCGCCGATCGCTTTGGAACAGACGATCACATCGGGCACGATGCCGGCATGCTCGAATGAGAACATCTTGCCGGTCCGGCCGATGCCGGTCTGCACCTCGTCGATGATGAGCGGGATGCCCCGTTCGGCTGTCATGCGGCGCAGCTGCCGGAGCCACTCCAGATCGGCCGGGATCGATCCCCCTTCTCCCTGGACCGTTTCGACGATCACCCCGCACGGATCGGCGATGCCGCTCTCGCAGTCGTCCAGCAGATGCTCGATATAGTGGGCGCTGATGCGCGCCGTCATTCCGTTGCCGACGCCGAACGGGCAGCGGTACTCGTACGGGAAGGGAAGGAAGTGCACGTCGGGCAGCAGGCTGCGGAGCCTGCTTTTTTTGCTCAGGTTGCCGCTCATCGCCATCGTCCCTTGAGTCGATCCATGATAGCCCCCTTGAAAGGCCAGGATCGCTCCTCCGCCCGTCGCATGCTTGACCAGCTTGATGGCCGCTTCGACCGCATCCGCTCCCGTCGGCCCGCAAAACTGGATTTTGGCCGTATCCCGCATCTCCTCCGGCAGCAGCAGGAAAAGCTCGCTCATGAAGCGGACTTTGAGCGGAGTCGCCAGGTCCAGCGCATGCAGCGGAATCTGCTCGTCGAGCGCGCTGCGGATCGCTTCGACGACGACATCGGGATTATGGCCGAGAGCGAGCGTTCCTGCGCCCGCCAGGCAGTCGTAATAGGTTTTGCCTTCCAAGTCGGTGAGCAGGACGCCCTTTGCTTTCTGAATGACGAGCGGGAAGCGGCGAGGGTAGGATCTCGCCTGCGACTCCCGGTCGGCTTGCAGCCGCAAGTATTGTTGCTGCGTGCGGTCGGACATGAAGATCCCTCCTATTCTTCGAATAAATAGTCCAGGTAGATTCGGAATACGTCGATCGAATCGCCCGTCAGGAAAAGATGCGGATCAATCAGATCCGGCAGCGCGTTGACTTCTAGAATCCCTCCGTTTTCCGCCTCCAGCGGCGATGCAATGTCCTTGCAGCGAATATCGATGCCGGCGACGTCGAGCTCCAAAGCGCTCGCGGCCCGGGCGGCCGCCTCCGCTAGATGCGGATGGCAGTCGGCGGAGCGGTCCAGCACGATTTCGCGGATCGAATCCGCAGCGAGAGTCGAGTCCGGATAAAGCTCCAGCCTCTCCTCCTGGCCGAGCACGCTTGCCGGCCCGAGACCGCAGGCCCGCAGCCGCTCCATCACCGGCGCCGAGCCGAGATCGACCGGCTGGTAGGAGCCCTCTTGCCGATCGCCGGTCCGCGCCAGCTGAGCTTCATTCAGACGGCTCACGAGCTGCTCGATCGTCGCTTCTCCGTCGCCGATCAGGAAGGCCGGCACGTATTCCAGCACGCCGACGACGCGTCCTCCGATGACGACGATGCGGACGTCGGTGCCTTCCACATATTTCTGCAGCATCGCTTTGCCGCTATGCCGGAGCGCGCTCGCGACCGCTTCCTCGAGCTGAGCCCCGTCGGCGACGCGAAGCGTCACGCCGACGCTGTTGCTCGCATCCAGCGGCTTCACGACGATCGGACGATTTTCCGCCAGGAAGCGGGCGGCCTCTTCGCCATGGCCGGATACGACGACATAGTTCGGCACGGCAAGCCCATGGCGCCTGAGCAGCAGATTGGACGCCTCTTTGTTTTTCGCCAGCAGGCCCGCCATCAGCTTCATGCGATGCGATCGGGTCCGGTTCACGATCCGTTTTTTGCCCTGGCGCTCCAGCTCCAGAAATTCCTCGCTTCCTTCGAGAAGCGGCCGGCATGCTATGCCCATCTCCAATGCTTTCTGGTGAATGAAGCGATTTTGCGCGTTTTGATAACAGATATCCATCAAGCCCGCTCCTTCCCCATCGGCTGCATCTTATTGATAATGATTGATAATGATTTTCAATATCAAAAGACATAATCAGCATAAATCCGACCTCTGAAATTGTCAATATAGGAATAAAATACTAAAAAACGCCCTGCTGGTGAAAAAAGCAGGACGTTTTTCATAGTTGCCGGGTGCTTACATCACGCCGGAAGGCTGATGGTTGATTTTAGGACAGGTGGGGCAATAATCCTCGGGGTCATCGGAAGCCAGGTAATAGAAGCAGCATGTCTTGCGGATGCGGATCGGCTCCTCCGATGCGACCGTCGCCACCTTAGGACCATAATAGCGTCCGAGCGGGTTTTTTTTCTCTCCGAACAGATGCGGCGGGGCTTCGACCAGATAGGCCAGGTCGCTGCGGACGATCGCTTGCCGCTCCTCGTCGAGGCCTTCCAGGAAACGGTTTTCATAAAGCCAGAACACATAGATCGCGGCATTTTCCCAAAGCACCGCCTTGGATACCGGGACATAGGCGGAAATGGCGTTCCAGGCCCGGCTGATGTTATCCGCAAAAACAGAGGCGACGATCCGCTCTCGCCAAGCCTCTCTCTTCCCGGCCTCCGGCCGGTTCGCTTCCCATTTTTCGAGACGGATCCGAGGCAGCCAGGCGCTGCCTCTCCATACGGATTCGATATGGGCGTTCTCGATGGAATAGTCCAGTCCCTTGTCCATGGCGCTCATCGCGTACAAGCTGGAGGCGATCGTCAGGTAGCTGTATCGCTTGGCGAACAAGGAAGCGTTGGCCGCGATCGTCTGCCCTTCGAACACCTCCCCCGCCCGGCCGATATAGCCCAGGCACTTGTCGCGATCCAGCAGATCGAGCGCCGGCATGGAGAGACGCCTGTCCTCCGACGGCTCCAGCGCCAGACGGAATTCCTCCGTCAGCAGATCGATCTCATGCCGTTCATAATCGAAGCCCATCATCGCCCTCCTGACCAAATGTCATGCGCCGAGCCTCCGGCCCTTGCCATGGGGCACGCATAGCGGCGTGCCGTACAGCGGATCTTCGATCACATCCGCCTGCAGGTTGAATACCGCTTGAATCATGTCCGACGTCACGACGTCCTCCGGCTTGCCCTGCACATAGACGGCCTGATCGCGAAGCGCGACCAGATGATGGGCATAACGGCAAGCCAGATTCAGATCATGCAGCACCGCGACGATCGTGCGCCCCTCCTCGACGTTCAGCCGGTAGAGCAGATCGAGCACCTCGATCTGATGCGTGACGTCCAAATAAGTGGTCGGCTCGTCCAAAAGGACGATGTCGGTGCCTTGAGCCAGCACCATCGCGATCCAGGCGCGCTGCCGCTGTCCGCCCGACAAGGAATCGACCGCGCGGTTGGCCAAGCCCGCCAGGCCGGTCGTCTCCAGCGCCCGGCTGACCTCACGCTCGTCTTCCTTGGACCATTGCTGCAGCCAAGACTGATACGGATAGCGGCCTTGCTTGACCAGCTGCAGCACGGTCAGCCCCTCGGGCGCGGTCGGCCCTTGCGGCAGCAGCGCCATCCGCTGCGCGACGGCTTTGGTCGGCAGCCGGGCGATGCTGGCTCCTTCCAGCAAGACGGTCCCCTGATAAGGCTTCAGCAAGCGGGCCATCGTGCGCAGCAGAGTGGACTTGCCGCAGCCGTTGCTGCCGATGAGGGCGGTGAACTTGCCCTTGTCGATCGTCAGGTTCATATCGGCAAAAATGGAGGTGTCTCCGTAGCGGACGGACAGTCCTTGCGTTTCCAGAGCATGCATGCGGCTCAGCTCCCCGCCCTTTATTTACCATTCACTTTAAGCGAGCTCCCCCTCCTTGTCAATGAGAATGATTATCAAAAAAAACATTGCGAACCTGTTCCGTCTCGCCTAAAATGGATTCGGATGCCAGTTCGACCATTGATTTCATCTCAAGGAGGAACCCCATTGCTTTCCCGAATTCGATTGCTCATCCTAACCGCGGTCCTCGCGGCAGCATCGCTCCTGGCCAGCTGCAGCGCTTCGTCGGACCGCTATATCGACTCCCCCGCGTCTCCTGCTCCTGCGAGCTCGGAGCCGGCGGAGCCGCAGCCGAGCGAGCCGGCCGACGCGTCGGCAAGCGACAAGCCCGCGCCATCGGCGAGCCCTGCAGCGAGTCCCGCCGCGGATTCGACCGCATCCACGGAGCCGGCGCCCTCACCTTCCGCTTCTGCTTCTCCTTCCGCTTCTCCGTCGCCGGCTCCCGTCAAGAAGAAGGCCGAGCCTCCAAAAGCGGCGACGTCTAAAAAAGACAACGAGTCCGTCAACAAGGCCGCCGCCGGCTCCATCCTGAACAAAAGCGACAGCTCCGCCGCTGACGCCTCCGCCGGCTCCGCCGAGCTGAGCAAGTCTGTCGAGGAGGCGCGCGCTCAGGTCAAGCAGCTGAAGCAGGATGTCGAGGAGCAGGACGACGCCAAGATCCGTTCGACGGCCGCCAAGCTAAAAGCCGCCTGGACGAGCGTCGAGCCGGACGCGCGTGCAAGCTACGCCGAGGCCGCCGCCCTGATCCAGGAGAAGATGGACGGGCTGGATGAGCTGATCGGCGCCGACACGCTCGATTACGACTCCCTGCTGCGGCTGGACTACGAGCTGTACCAGACGTTCCGCCAGCTGGCCGATCAAGCCGCTCCGCGCTAGCCTGACGCGGAGCTTGCCGCCCCATATGGAAGCAGCTTAGTCATTTTTCCATTTTATCCTTGACAAGTTTATCCACTGGCTCGATAATGATAATCGTTATCAATATAGGTCCAGCAACCAACCGAAAGGCAGGTCTTGTTTTCCATGATAAAGCTTCGTTTTCGCTCCATCGCTTTAGCGCTTTCCCTCTTTGTCGCGGCCGTTTCCATTCCCGCGACCGGCACGGCCGCAGCCGCCCCGATCCAGGTCAAAGTGGACGGCTCCACGCTTCGCTTCGACGTCCCTCCCCAAATCATCAACGGAACGACGATGGTCCCTTACAGCGCGATCGTCTCCAAGATCGGCGCCAAGCTGAGCCTCGACTCGCAGACCAAAACGCTTAAAGTCAGCCGCGGCGCGAAGTCCGTCCAGCTGAAGCTCGGCAGCAGCCAGGCTGCGGTGGACGGAAAAACCGTGACGCTCGGCGCCAAGGTCGTCGAGAAGGACGGCCGCACGCTCGTCCCTCTCCGCTTCCTGGGCGAAGCCTTCGGCCTCTGGGTGAACTGGAACGGCAGCTCCAAGACGGCATCGATCGAGACGAAGCGGACGATCCAGCATGCCATGGGCGAAACGACGTTGACTTCCGTTCCGAAACGCGTCGTCGTGCTGTTCAACGGAATGGTCGACATCTCGCTCACCCTCGGCGTGAAGCCTGTCGGAGCGGTCGAATCGTGGGTCCAGCAGCCGTGGTACCACTATCTGAGATCCGACATGAGCGGGGTCAAAAGCCTCGGCACCGAGCTCCAGCCGAACCTGGAGGCGATCGTCGCCCTGAAGCCCGACCTGATCATCGGAGCCAAGACGCGGCATGAGAAGATCTACGGCCAGCTCAGCAAGATCGCCCCGACCGTATTCGCGGACCAGCTGTTCGAGTGGAAGTCCAACATGGAATTCGTGTCGAAAGCGCTGAACAAAGAAAGCGTCTATGACGCGTTCATGAGCGACTGGAACAAAAAGGTCGCCACCTTCAAAGCCAAAGTCGGCAGCGCCAGCAAGAACGAGGTGTCCATCGTCCGCTTCTACGACGACAACAGCGCCCGCATCTACAATACCGGCTTCGCCGGCGACATCCTGAAGGAGCTCGGCCTGAGCCGTCCGAAAGTCCAGACGGAAAGCGGAAAGGTGTTCCTGGACGTCGCTTCGCAGGAGCAGATTCCGCTCATGGACGGCGACATCATCTTCGACATCACCTCCAGCAATCACGGCGGAGAAGAATTCAAGACGCAGGAAGAATGGCAGAAAAACGCTCTGTGGACCAATCTGAGAGCAGTGAAAAACAACAAGTACTACAAGGTCAACGATATTACATGGAATATGTCCGGCGGCGCCACCGCCGCAAAAATGATGCTCGACGACTTGTACTTCTACTATGACATTTAACCGGATTCAACTCCTGCTCGAGAAAAAGCAGCGATACTCAAAAGAATGGGCGAATCCGCCCATTCTTTTGCATGTCGCGGAACTGGGGCCGCTGCCATGAACCTCTCCTCCAACCGGTCGAAAGCGGCCGGACTCGCGCTCGGAGCGCTCCTTCTCCTGGGCTGCCTGCTGCTGAGCCTGGCCTACGGATTCACGGCGATTCCCGTCAAGGACGTCGTGCGTTCGTTCCTTCACTTCGACGAAAGCTCGAACGCCCATATCATCGTGCAGACCTCGCGCGTCCCGCGGGCGCTGACGGCCGCCGCAGTCGGAGCATGCCTCGCGGTCAGCGGCACGCTCATCCAGGGCCTGACGAGGAATCCGCTCGCCGACGCGAGCATACTCGGCATCAATTATGGCGCGTCCTTCGCCATCGTGCTGGCCGTGACGCTGCTGTCGGTCTCTTCCTTGCCGCTGCTGACGCTGCTCTCCTTCTCCGGAGCGGCCATCGCCGCTGCCGCCGTCTACGCGCTCGGATCGCTCGGCAAGGACGGGCTGACGCCGCTCAAGATCATTCTCGCCGGCGCCGCGCTCGGCGCGTTGTTCTCGTCGTTTACCCAAGGCATGCTCGTGCTGGACGAGCAAGGACTGAACGAGGTCATCTTCTGGCTGACCGGCTCGGTCGCCGGGCGCTCCTTCGACATGCTGAAGGCGGTCCTGCCGGTCATGGGCTGCGGCTGGGCAGGCTCGCTGCTGCTCGCGCGCCATATGAACGTGCTGACGATGGGCGACGATGCCGCGCAAGGCCTCGGCCAGCGGACGGCGTTCGTGAAGCTCGGCACCGGCCTCGTCATCGTCGCGCTCGCCGGAAGCTCGGTCGCGGTCGCTGGGCCGATCGGCTTCATCGGACTCGTCATTCCCGTCATCGCCCGCTTCTTCTCCGGCAACGACTATCGCTGGATGGTGCCTTACAGCGCCGTGCTGGGAGCGATCCTCGTCGTCGCGGCGGATGTGGCCGGGCGCTTCATCATCCAGCCGGAAGAGCTCCCCGTCGGCGTCATGACCGCCATGATCGGCATCCCCGCCTTCATCGCCATTGCAAGGAAAGGGGGAATCGAACGATGAAGCCGCTCAAGCCCGTTCGCTTCGAACGGCTCCCGATCTCGTTTTTCCTCGACCCGAAAGCATTGGTCTTGACGGTCGGGCTCGCCGTCGCCTGCGTCGCCGCGATGCTGCTTTCCGCCGGACTCGGCGACATGCGCCTGCATCCGCTGGAGGTGATCCGGGCGCTGTTCGGATTCGGCACGGAGGAGCATCGGCTGGTCGTGCAGGAGCTCCGGCTGCCCCGCATCGCGGCGGCCTTTCTCGTCGGGGCGTCGCTGGCTGTCGCGGGCGCGATCCTGCAGGGCATCATCCGCAATCCGCTCGCCTCGCCCGACATCATCGGCATTACGAGCGGGGCGACGCTTGCGGCTGTCCTTTTCATCAGCGTCCTCAGCAGCACCGTCAGCATCGTCTGGCTGCCGCTTGCGGCTATGCTTGGAGCAGGCTGCACGTCCCTGCTCGTTTATTTTCTCGCCTGGAAGCAAGGCGTGACGCCGATCCGTCTCGTGCTCGTCGGGATCGGAATCAACTTTCTGCTCGGCTCGACGACCAAGGTCATCCTGCTCAAAAGTCCGATGTATACCTCTTCCCAGGCATTCGTCTGGATTACAGGCTCGGTGTACGGCTCCGATTGGGGCATCGTCCTGCTCATCCTGCCCTGGGCGGCGGCGTTCATCCCGCTGGCCTTCGTTTATTCGCGGCAGGTCAACATCCTCCAGCTCGGCGACGACATGGCGGCGGGAGCCGGCAGCCGGGTCGGCCGCCAGCGCTTCCTCCTGCTGATGCTGAGCGTGGCGCTTGCGGGAGCCGCCGTATCGGTCGGAGGCGCGATCTCCTTCATCGGCTTGATCGCTCCCCATATGGCGCGCAAGCTCGTCGGCTCCTCCTTCGGCAGCATGATGCCGATCTCCGCGTTGATCGGCGGCTTGATCGTCGTCGCCAGCGACACGATCGCCCGCACGCTGTTCCTTCCCTACGACATTCCGGTCGGCGTGTTCACTGCCGGCGTCGGAGCGCCTTTTTTCATTTATTTGCTGTATCGCAGCCGAAATGCCTGATCAGAAAAGGAGATGCCCCAAGCCGCGCTTGGGGCATCTCCTTTGATTTACAACGAAGCTCGCTCCCGCGCCAGGAACGCCTCGATCTCGTCCCTGGACGGGATCGAGCCTTGCGCTCCCGGCCGCGTGACGGCGATCGCCGCCGCAGCGGCGGCGAACCGCAGCGCCGCCTCCGTATCGGTCCCGGCGGCGGAAGCGGCGGCGAATGCGCCGATGAACGTATCCCCCGCCGCCGTCGTATCGACCGCCTCCACCGCATAGGCGGGCACGGACAGCCGCTCCCCGGCCGCATCCGCGCACAAGCAGCCCTGCTCGCCGAGCGTGACGACGACGCGGCGAGCGCCGCGTGCCAGCAGCGCGGCCGCGGCCGCCTCGGCCCCGGCCCGGTCCGGCACCGGCAGCCCGCTGACGGCGGCCGCCTCCGTCTCGTTGACGATGATCGTATCGAGCAGCGGCAGCAGCTCGGCCGAAACCTCCCGCGCCGGAGCCGGGTTCAGCCAGACGCGCACGCCGGCCTCGCCGGCCGACCGGATGAGCGCTTCGTTCGTCTCCCACGGAATCTCGTTCTGGAGCAGCACGGCGTAGACGCCGCGCCAGTCCGCCTCGGCGAGCGCATCCTCGGCCGTCAGCAGGCCGTTTGCTCCAGCCGACAGCACGATATGGTTCTCTCCGCCCTCGTTGACGGTGATGATCGCCAGTCCCGACGTCCCGTCCTTGGTCAGCACCGACTGCACGCCGACGCCGGCATCCTCCAGCGAGGCGACGAGCGCGTCGCCGAACGGATCGCCGCCGACCGCTCCGAGCATCGAGCAGGCCGCTCCCGCCTTGGCTGCCGCCGCGGCTTGGTTGGCGCCCTTGCCGCCCGCATGATACGACGTGCCGCGTCCGGAGATCGTCTCGCCCGGCTCGGGAAATCGAGCGACGCGGCTGACGATATCCATGTTGATGCTGCCGGCGACGAGGATCCGGCTCCCGCCGGACGCCTGCCGGCTCAAGGCCGCCCCTTGGCAGACCCCGTCCGCACCGACACGCGGCTGATCGCCCGCTCGCCGCCATCGAGGCAGGCGAAGCCGAACATGCCGTAGCCGAACGAGTCGTCGCGGCATTCCAGCACCGTTTTGCCGTCGATCTCGAGCTTGAACGCATCCTGCTCGGCGACCAGCCTCATCCGGTACTCGCGGCCGAGCTCCCAGTCGAACTTCGCCGTGATGAGCCGGCTCGTCCCGAAGTCCTGCTTGATGAACGACACGGTGTTCGGCCCGTCGAAGCCGGCCAAATAGTGGCGCTTGACGCCCTGGGCCCGGACAGCCAGCAGATGGCTCGTTCCTTCCAGCGGCTGCACCGTCGCCTCCACCGAGAGGTCGCGCTCGTAATAGTTGCCCGAGAACGAAGCCGCGTCGCTCTGTGCCCGGCCGATCATGCGCCCGCCCTCCAGCCTCCACTCGCCCCGATGATGCGCGAACGGCGTAATCGAGCCGAACTCCTTGGCCTGCTTGGCGAAGTCGATCTCATAGGCCGCCGCTCCGGCGACTCCGAAGCGCCCGATGAACAGGCTGCCGAGCGCCCGATCCGTGAGCGGCGACGGACTTTCCAGCACCCAGCCGATCTCGTCGATGAGCGCTCCGTCCGTATCGGGCAGGACGAACGACAGCTCGTTCCAGGCCCCGTTCTCCAGCGGGCGCGGCTCCAGCAGCAGCTCCTCTTTCGTGGCCGAATTCCGCACATAAGGCGTCAGGATGATCGGCTCTCCTTCCCACTGATCGACATAAACGGAGGCGGACGCCGTCTGCCCGCTGACCGCCAGCGGAGCGAACGTCGGCTTGTACTTCTCGTCGTTGAACTCCTCCCGGCGATAGAACGGCTTCCAATAAATATGGCTGCGGTCCCCGGCGACGAGACGGTCGAAGACGATTTCCAGCGAGCCTCCACCAGGCTGCAGCGCCTGGCGGACGGAGTGGCGGACGACCGGCGTCTTGAACGGATTGGAGGTGCGGAAGCCGTGCGTCGAGCCCGGCAAGCCGAAGTCGAACTGCACGTCGCCCGGCCTGAAGCTGTCGGCCAGCTGCTGCGGAGCCTCTTCTCCGTTCAGCCGATAGCCAAGCAGCGCCAGCTCCTTGGCGAACGTCGGGAAATCGACGACATTGAGGTAGCCCGACACGCTGGAGGCGACGATGAAATCGTTGATCGGGGCGCGGTAATGCGCCGGTATGCCGTCGAGGCCGGCGAATGCGCCGAGGATGGAGCCGACGTTGCCGGCGTTGCAATCCGTATCCCAGCCGCACATCGAGGCGATCTCCACGGTGCGAGCGAAGTCGCCGCAGCCGTAGAGCAGCGCGAGCGCGCATACGCCGGCGTTGGGGATGATATGGCAGACCCCGCCATACTTGTCGTAGCCCCAGCGGTCCTCGAGATGCTGGCGGCATGCCGCCCAGTCGTCCGGATGGTCGCGGTGGAAGTCCAGCACGGCATGGACGACGCGCGCATAGGTCGACTCCGCCGGTATTTGCCGCAATCCGGCGGCGACGATGTCCGCGATTGAAGCCGCTCCGAACGCCGCCGCGATCGCGGCCGCCATGAAGCGGGCTCCGTAAAGGCCGTTGCCGTCATGCGAGACGCTCGCGGCCTTCTCCGCGTAGTCCGCCGCCCGCTCCGGATCGCCGGGAAAAAGCAGTCCCCAAGAGTCGATGAAGATCTGGCCGCCGATCTGCTCGGCCATCTCCAGCCCGTTCGTCTCGATGGAGCCCGACGCCGGCGCGGCCATGCCTTTGCTCAGGTTGACATACGCCCGATGCTCGGTGCTGATGTCCTCGCCGCCCCACCAGAACATGCCGATGCCCTCGCGCGCATAATTGAGCCAGGCGCGGCCGACATCCTCGGCCGTCAGCTCTCTGCCCTTGGCGTCGTCGTACAGCGCCCGGATGAAAAACACCGGGCCGTTGGCGTCGTCGTCCGCCGCGAACGTCCGATATGGCTTGACGTAGCCGCGGATATCTCCGTATACGTCCCGGATGCGCTCGTACGTCCAGGCGACCGGCTCGATCGGGGCGCCGAGGCGGATGCCGACGTTCATGCCGATGAAGCTGGCGTACACCGTTTCCAGATAGCGGTTCGGAATCATCGCCGCGCCTCCTCTCCGAGGCAGCCGATGCCGGCCAGCAGCCGCCGCCGCGTCGCGGCCGCCTCCATGTCCTGCCGGATGATGGCCGCGGCCGTCTCGGCGAACCGGTCGGCGATATCCAGCAGGTCGAGCCGGTTGACCCGGTCGAGCTGCTCGATGTCTCCTGGCTCGATGACCTCCGCGCCGTGCATCGCGCCGAGGATGACGCCGGCCATGACGCCGATGGAGTCGGTATCCCGGCCCGAGTTGATGCCGTCGAGGATCGAGCGGTAATAGTCGCCCTCGTTCAGCACGATATAGGCGAGCGCGAGCGGCAGCTCCTCGATCGAGCGCAGCCGGCTCGGCGTGTAGTGGTCGCTCGGCACGCCGACCTTGTCGATATGCCGGCTGACGTCGTCGCCCATCGGCGAGTACTTGGCGATGATGCGGTGGAACACGGCGACGACGGCATCGCGGTCGTCCCGCTGGGCGCGCAGGCTGCGCGCCGCGGCCGCCAGCTCCTCGATCGCCGCTCTCGTCCCGTCCTTGGCCAAAGACAGCGCCGTGCCGACGATGTCGTCGACCGTCGCCCCCGGCTCGAACGCCTTGGCGACGCAGGCCGCCAGCACGCCGGCCGCCTCCAGGCCGTAGCTGCTCTGATGGCCCATGGCGAACAGGATCGCCTCGTCATAAGCGCCTTTGGGATTGCCGGCGTTGACGACGCCGATCGGGGCGATGTACATCGCCGCCCCGCAGTTCACCATGTTGCCGAGGCCGCCTTCGCGCGGCTCGGCGTTCGCCAGCACATGGCGCAGGAAGATTTGCTTTTCCGGGTAGAACAAGCGGTCCATGATGAACGCCTCGCGGTCCAGCTCCGGCACAAATGTCTTGCGGAAAGCGATCTCCTTGACGAACTCGCGGCCCATGTCATAGGCGTCCAGATGCCGTCCCTCGGCCTGATACGTCCGGATCAGCGCGTTCGTCATCAGCGTATCGTCGGTGACGATGCCGTCGCCGCGCACCCGGCCGAGCCGCATGTCCTCGGGCAGGTCCATCTTATGCCATCTCGTCATCAGCGACTCGACCCGGCCGTATCTCGACTTGATCTCCCCGTACGTCAGCTTCTCGACCGGAGCGCCCATGGCGTCTCCGAGAGCGGTCGAGACGACCACTCCTCTTACCCGACTGCGAAATGAAGTCATGGCTGCAGCTCCTTACTGGATGGTTTCGTTCGCGTAGGCGGTGATCTCGGCTCCTCCGGCGGCATTCCAGGCGTCGACAAATGCCCCGAACTGGCTCAGATCCTTCTTGCCGGTAATGAAGTCCGTCGAGTATTCCTTGTACAGATTGTTCATCGCATCCCAGTTCGCGACGAACTGCTCGGGGATGATGAAGGCGTTGTCCTCGGTGTAGAACGTCGACGCCAGCTCCAGCGACTTCGCTCCCGGCTCGCCGAGCAGCGGCGTCTGCAGCGGAATCTCCGACTTGATGTCGACCGGCTCCCAGAAGCGGGCGTACCAGTTGTTGTAGTAGTTCTCGTTCAGCTCGATCTTGATGTCGACGACGGCGTAGTTCTCGCCCTCGTAGCCGAGGCGGTCGAGCATCTGTCCTTTCGGGCTCGCCAGATAATCGAATACCTGGAACGCCGCATCCTTATGGCTGGACTGCGAGGAGATCGCCAGGCCGCGGGATTCCTTGGTCACGTCCGTAGCTCCGAAGCCTTGGCCGACGCCTTTGGCCGGCGGCAGCACGACGAGCTTGGCGCTCTCGCCGCCGAGATCCTGCATGCGGCCGTTGTACAGGTCGATGATCTTGCCCGCCGTGCCGGTGATGACGCCCGCTTCGCCCTTGTAGAAGGCGTCCTCCTTCGTATCCCACTGCTTGGTGATGAACTGCGGATCGAGCAGCCCTTCCTGGTACAGCTTGTGGTAGAAGGCCAGCTTCTCCTTCTCGCCCTCGGAAATCCGGGCGTATTCGAACGTGCCGTCGTCCTTCTTGATCCACGTCTGGTCGAGGCCGAACGCCGCGTTGAAGATCGTATTGATCTCCGCGATGTCGCCTGCCGCCGTCAGCGCGTAATTCGGCTTGCCAGAGGCCGGCTTCTTCTCGACCAGCTCCTTGAAGAAGGCGTAGTAGTTGTCGACGGTCGGATTGTCCGTCAGCGCCTTGGAGCTGTCCAGCGCCTCGAACCAGTCGGCCCGCACGACCGGCACCTTCGGCGCCAGCGGCTTGATCCAGAGCAGGTACGGATAGCTGTCCATGCGCGTCTTGTTGTGCGGCTCCATGATGGCTTTGACATGCTCCGACTTTTCGATGTACGGGGTCAGGTCCTCGAGCAGGCCTTGGTCGGCCATCTGCTGGTCGCCGCCCTGGAAGTAGATGATGTCCGGGATCGTGCCGCCGAGCAGCAGCAGGTTCAGGTTCTCCGCGTAGCTGCCTTGGGCGAGGTCGACGAGCTCGAACTTGACGTTCAGCCCCTCGTCCTTGGCCAGCGCCTTTTCCAGCTCTCCGAAAAACTTGACCGAGGCCGCGTTCGCCGTGCCTTCGTCCTTGTAGACGATCTTGAGCGTGACCGGCTGCCCGCTGCCGTCCGGCGCGGCGCCGGCATTCCCTTCGTTGGCAGCGGGGCTGCCGGAGTTGGATGAGCAAGCCGTTACGGCGACAGCCAGCGCGGCCGTCCATGCGATCGTAGTCCATTTTTTCATGTGCGTGATCTCCCCTTATGGATGATGGCGTACGTCTTGCGGCGGGCAGCCTCCCTGCCTCGCCTGGCGGCCGGAGCTCTCCGGCTTCAGTCCTTGACCCCCCCTTCCAGAGCTCCCTTGGCGTAGTACTTGAGGATGAACGGATAGAGCACCAGCAGCGGCACGATGGCGATGATGATGGTGCCTGCCTGCAGGGAGGCGAAGTCGAACGGAATCGAGCTGTCGAACAGATTCTGGCTGCCGATCAGCGACGTGTTGTCCTTGCGGACGACGAACTGCCTCAGCACGACCTGCAGCGGCCACTTGGACGGCTCCGAAATATAAAGCGTCGCGCGGAAGTACTCGTTCCAGTGGTAGACGCCGTAGAACAGGCCGAGCGTCGCCAGTCCCGGCTTGGACAGCGGCATCATGATCCGGGAGTACATGCGGAAATGCCCCGCGCCGTCGATCCGCGCCGCCTCCAGGATCTCTTCCGGGATGTCCTGGAAGAAGCGCATGAGGATGAACAGATAGTACACGTTGACGGCCTTGTACAGAATCAGGGAGGTCAGCGTATTCATCAGGCCGAGATCCTTGACCAGCAGGTATTCGGGAATCATGCCCGGCTCGAACACCATGATGACGATCAGGAAGAACAGCACGGCCTTCTTCCCGACGAACTCGTTGCGGGCGAGCACATAGGCGGCCATCGACGTCAGCGCCAGATTAAGCGCCGTGCCCGCTATTGTGATCCAGACCGAGTTGAGGATGCCGCCCGTGATGAGCGGGTTCGAGAAGAGCAGCTCGTAGTTGATCGTAGAGAACCCTTTCGGGATCAGGTCCAGCCCGCTCATCAGATGCGCCTTGCCCGGCGCCGTGAAGGAGAGGGCAAGCAGGTTGAGCAGCGGCACGAGCACCGTCAAGGTGAAGGCGAACAGCAGCAGATAGATGGCCAGCTTGGATGTTTCCAGTCGTCTCACGCAGTTTCCCCCTCCTTTACCAGACGCCTTTGCCCGAGACGCGCTTCGAGACGAAGTGCGTGCCCAGGATGAGCACGATGCCGATGACTCCCTTGAACAGGCTGGCCGCCGTCGCGTAGGCGAACTGGCCGTTTCCGATGCCGATCCGGTAGACGTACGTGTCCAGGATGTCCACGACGCTGATGACCGACGCGTTCATGAAGTTGAACACCTGGTCGAAGCCGGCGTTCATGAAGAAGCCGAGGTTGAGGATGAAGACGGTTACAACAGTGCTGTAGAGATGGGGCAGCGTGATGAACCGCATCTGCTGCAGCCTTGTCGCTCCGTCGATCTTGGCCGCCTCGTACAGCCCCGGGCTGATCTTCATGATCGCGGCCAGATAGATGATGGAGTCCCAGCCCGCGCTGCGCCAGATTTCCGAGAAGACGAGCACCCAGCGGATATGCTCCTTGCTCGTCATGTAGTCGATGGACGGCAGCTGGAAAAAGCTCGCGAGCTGGTTCACCCCGCCGGTCGCCGGATTCAGCAGGCTGATCCAGATGCCGGCGATGACGACCCAGGACAGGAAATGCGGCAAGTACAGGACGGACTGCACGTACTTGCGGTACCTGGAGCTGCGCACTTCATTGATGAAGAGCGACAGCACGATCGGGATCGGAAAGACGAAGACGATCTTCATCAAGCTGATGATGATGGTGTTCTGCAGCACGCTGGCGAACGCCGGCGAGCTGAACAGCGTCTCGAAATGCTTCCAGCCGACCCAGACATGGTCGCCGAGGATGCGGTAATCCTGGAAGGCGAGCTTCATGCCGTACAGCGGGATGAGATGGAAAATGAAAAAGTAGAGCAGCGGCAGGGCCAGCATCGCATAGAGCACCCAGTCCTGCCGCAGCCGCTTCATGGCCTTCATGGGCTTACACCTCCCGGTCGCAGTCGATCTCGAGCCGCATGAGCGGAGCATGCTGCTGGGCGCCGTAGACGTCCCGGTCTCCCGTGCTGCCGGAGGAGACCTCCCGGGACATCGTCACCTTGAAGCCGAGCGCCGGATCGAAAAAGACGAAATGACGGATCCGCTCCTCGGAAATTCCATACGCCTCGCTGACCGTTCGTGGAGTGACGGAGCCCGAGCCCTTCACCCGCTCGTAGCTCTCCCTGGAGTCGAAAAGGACATCCAGCGTGATCTCGAACGGACCCGAGTTTTTGCTGCGCAGCACTTTGGCCAGATCGCCCAGCTTGGTCATCGCTTCGCCCCTCCTCTGCGGTGCTCGATCGTGAATGCGTCCGGAGACGATTCCATCAGATGGTACACGGAAAACTCATAAACCGGTCCGAACTCGATATCGCTCGGCGCGAACGGAAACGCCAGGTTGCCGGCCGTCGACTTGCGCCCCTCGTAGCCGTAATGCAGAAACGTGGAGCGGACCGTCGCGCAGATGCTGCTGGCGAGCTCCTGCGTGCGGGCGACGACCTCGAACAGGACGCCGACCTCATGGCCCCGGAACGTCTCCGGCTCCTGGCTGCCGAGCACGCCGTTCATGCCGTAGTTGTAGAAGCGGATCGCATAGTCGGTTTCCGGCACGTCCCGGTAATACTCTCTCGCTTGCGCGCGTACGAGCTCCTCGACCTCCTCCAGCTTGCCGAGCAGGATCGGATCGCGGATGCCGGCGACGACGAACGTCCGGTAGGCGGTCTGCCGCGCTCCTTCCAGCTTGACCGTATACGTCTCGGCCGGCACGAGCCTGCTGCCGCTGACCTTCACGACGCCCGTCTCCGCCTCCTCGAACCGGCAGTGCTCCAGATCGAGCATGAAGCCGGGCCCATGCAGCAGATAAGGATGCTCCTTCTCGTAGAACGTGTGGGCGGCGACGCTCGTCTCGCTGCACTGCCGCTGCGGATTGAGCGACTCCACCGTGAAGCTGCCGTCGCCGATCGTCCCGAGGATGCTGTCCTTCGTCGTGCCCGGCTCGGCGCACAGCGCTCCGCACTCCAGAATTTTGCCCAAGTGGTAGCAGAGCGCCGGATCCTTGCCGTGCAGGATGCCGATCGCCGCGAACGGCGACGGGTCGTAGGCTCTCCCGCAGACGATGATGTCTGCGCCTGCGCGCAGCGCCTCGACGATCGGCTCATGTCCCATCTGGGCGACGATGCGGGGCGTGGCGGCGATCGCCTCCTCGGTCAGCGCAGGGATGTTCGGACTGAGCGGCGAGATCCGCCCCTCCGCGCTTGCCTGCCGCACGTCCTCTTGAGAAAAGTCTGCCCAAATGACGGCTATTTTTGCCTCCAGCTCCAATTCGGCCAGCAGCTCGTTGATGATCTCGAGCGTCCACTCCACATGCGTCCTCGCGCCGGAGCCTCCGGCAGAGCCGATCACGACCGGGATGCCGCGGCTCAGCCCGGCGGGAAGCATGAGGCCCAGGTCCTTCTTGACCGCCCGCTTGCTGACGATCGAGACGCCGGCGCCGAGCTTATGCGGGCCGCCGTCGGTGGAGCCGGCATCGACGACGATGCCGTGCGGATCCTTTTCCAATCCGTTCCTGAAGGACTTCTCCGGAAATCCATATCCCAGCATGCCGCAGGGCGACAGGATTCGAATGTCTGTGCTC
The DNA here is from genome assembly GCF_009649995.1 of Paenibacillus sp. B01. Taxonomy (NCBI): domain Bacteria; kingdom Bacillati; phylum Bacillota; class Bacilli; order Caryophanales; family Paenibacillaceae; genus Paenibacillus; species Paenibacillus sp. B01. The sequence goes on from NZ_CP045802.1 coordinate 3,757,177, forward strand.
ATCTTAGGTCTCTCCTTCTTGTACAGCCAGGTTGGGTTGCGGCAGCGGCAGCCTTCCGCGCCGCCCGCCTGGAAGGGTGGGTAATTGGATGATCCAATTTGATGAAAGAAAAGGGGAGGCCCCCTTTCGTCCGGAGCGAGCCGGTCAGGCCGCATGTTCGATGGATCGTCCGTCGCCGCTCAGGGCTGGACGGCGTTTTTCTGGATGTTCTCCTTCACATGGCTCAAATGATGGAGCAGCGCCAGCCGCGCCTTGACCGGGTCGCGCTCCTTGATCGCCTGCAGGAGCAGCAGATGCTCCTCGTATACCTCGCTCTTGCGTCCGGGAATGGCGGCTGTCTTGCGGAGCGTCCGCTGCAGCAGGTCCATATGCAGCTCGATCATGTTGACCAGCACGACGTTGTGCGTCGCCTTGGCGATCGACAGGTGGAACGCCTGATCCGGCTTGGAGCGGTCGCCGTCCGCTCCGACCTCTCCCCATGTCTCGAAGGCCGCCTCGATCTCGGCGATATCCTCCGCCGTCGCCCGCTTCGCGGCAAGCTCCACGATGCCGGTCTCGAACAGCTCCCGCGCCTCGAGTAGCTCCATGATCGTCGCCCGCTCGATGTTGTCCAGGATGCGGGTCCGGTCCTCGGCGACGTCGAGCGCCTTGCTGAGGAAGCGTCCTCCGCCTGGACGGGCCTCGATCAGCCCCTCCCGCTCCAGGATGCGGAACGCTTCGCGCAGCGTGCCGCGGCTGATGCCGAACGATTGGGCCAGCTCGCGCTCGGTCGGCAGGAAGTCTCCGGGAGCGAGATTGCCCTCTAGAATCAGGTTTTTGAGCTGCTCGATGACATCTTCATACACCCGATGATATTTGATTTTCTTGATCGTCATAAGTCGGTTTCGGTCCTCTCTATCCTGCAGTCTTTAAATTGGATCATCCAATTGACCACATGTAAAGGATACCTTCTCGGCTTTTGGTCTGTCAAGCGCTTTCAGAAGGTTTTTCGAAACAAAAAGGAGAAGGGAATCGCTCCCCTTCTCCTTCTTTGCGATCGGCACGAGCTCAGTCGCCCCGGAACGCCTTTTTCATCCGGTCGAAGATGCTCTCGTGATGCTCCTCGGAGCCTGCGCCCGCGCCGCCGCCGAAGCCGCCGAGCTGGCGCAGCAGCTCCTTCTGCTCGTCGGTGAGCGACGTCGGCGTGACGACGGTCACCTTGACGTGCTGGTCGCCGTTGCCGTAGCCGCGCAGCTTGGGCACGCCCTTGCCCTTGAGGCGGAAGTACGTGCCGGTCTGCGTGCCCGCCGGAATCTTGAGCTTGACCTTCTCCGTCAGCGTCGGGATCTCGATCTCGTCGCCGAGCGCCGCCTGCGCGAACGACAGCGGCACCTCGCAGTAGATGTCGTCGTTCTCGCGGTCGAAGAACTCATGCGGCTTGACGCGCAGCACGATGTACAGGTCGCCGTTCGGACCTCCGCGCGTGCCGCCCTCGCCCTCGCCGTTCAGGCGGATCTGCGCGCCCTCGTCGACGCCCGCCGGGATGCGGACGGTGATCTTGCGCTGCTTCTTCACCTTGCCCGCGCCGTGGCAGGTCGAGCATTTGTCCTTGATGATCTTGCCCGTGCCGCTGCAGTTCGTGCAGGCGCGGCGGTTGACCATGCGTCCGAAAGGCGTGTTCTGCACGACTTCCTGCTGGCCGGTGCCGCGGCAGACGGAGCAGTTCTCCGGCTTGGTGCCCGGCTTGGCGCCGGAGCCGTGGCAGGTGTCGCAGTTCTCGGTGCGCGGAATCGTAATTTCCGTCTCCTTGCCGAATACCGCTTCCTTGAACTCGATCGTCATCGTATACTGCAGGTCGTTGCCGCGCTGCGGCGCGTTCGGATCGCGCCGTCCGCCGCCTCCGCCGAAGAACATGTCGAAGATGTCGCCGAACCCGCCTCCGCCGAAGTCCTGGCCGAAGCCGCCTCCGCCGCCGAACTGGTTCGGATCGACATGCCCGTACTGGTCGTACACGGCGCGCTTCTGATCGTCGCTCAAGGTGTCGTAAGCTTCCTTGACCTCCTTGAACTTCGTCTCCGCGTCGGCGCTTTTGTTGACGTCCGGATGGTACTGGCGCGCCAGCTTGCGGTAGGCTTTTTTGATCTCCTCCGCCGAGGCGTCCTTGCCGAGCTCCAGCACCTCGTAATAATCGCGCTTATCCGCCAATCCCTCTCACCCCCATGTAATGCCCGCTTGACATGCAACAACCGCCCTCTCCCTCCTGACGCCCCGGCGCTCAAAGCCGGGGCGCTGCTCGGAAAAAGGCGGAGCCGCTTGGTGAAGCTATGAAGCTATCGTACCTTTTTTATTTCTTGTCGTCCACGACTTCGTAGTCGGCGTCGACGACGTTGTCGCGTCCGGCCGCGCCGCCTTGGGCCGCGCCGGCATCGGCGCCCGGAGCGCCCTGCTCCGCTTGCGCCGCCTGCTCATAGAGCTTGACGGACAGCTGCTGCACGATCTCGGTCAGCTCGTCGGTCGCTTTTTTGATCGCGTCCAGATCCTCGCCGCCGACGACCGCCTGCAGCGCTTCCTTGGCTTTGTTGGCCTTGTCGATCTCGCCGGCGTCGACCTTGTCGCCCAGATCCTTGATCGTCTTGTCGACGGAGTAGATCAGCTGGTCGGCATTGTTCTTCGCCTCGACGAGCTCCTTGCGCTTGCGGTCTTCCTCGGCGTTGAGCTCGGCGTCCTTCATCATGCGCTCGACTTCCTCGTCGCTGAGGCCGCTCGAGGACGTGATCGTGATCTTCTGGCTCTTGCCCGTGCCCTTGTCGAGCGCGCTGACGTTGACGATGCCGTTGGCGTCGATGTCGAACGTGACCTCGATCTGCGGCACGCCGCGCGGAGCCGGCGGGATGTCGCCGAGCATGAAGCGTCCGAGCGTCTTGTTGCCGGCGGCCATGGCGCGCTCGCCCTGCAGGACGTGGATCTCGACGCTCGTCTGGTTGTCGGCGTACGTGGAGTACACCTGGGACTTGCTCGTCGGGATCGTCGTGTTGCGCTCGATCATCTTGGTGAATACGCCGCCCGCCGTCTCGATGCCGAGCGACAGCGGAGTGACGTCGAGCAGGACGACGTCCTTCACGTCGCCGGTCAGGACGCCCGCCTGGACCGCCGCGCCGAGGGCGACGACTTCGTCCGGGTTCACGCCTTTATGCGGCTCTTTGCCGATCAGCTTCTTGATCGCTTCCTGGACGGCCGGGATGCGGGTGGAGCCGCCGACGAGGACGACCTTGTCGATCTCGCTGGCCGACAGGCCGGAATCGCTCAGCGCCTGGCGCGTCGGAGCGAGCGTGCGCTCCACGAGCGGCGCGGCCAGCTCCTCGAATTTGGCGCGGGTCAGGTTCAGCTCCAAGTGCTGCGGCACGCCGTCGACCATCGTGATGAACGGCAGGCTGATCGTCGTCGTCAGGACGCCGGACAGCTCTTTCTTCGCCTTTTCGGCCGCGTCCTTCAGACGCTGCACGGCCGCCTTGTCCTTGGACAGGTCGGAGCCATGCTCCTTTTTGAACTCGGCTACGATGTGGTCGATGATGACCTGGTCGAAGTCGTCGCCGCCGAGACGGTTGTCGCCGCTCGTCGCCTTGACCTCGAAGAAGCCGTCGCCAAGCTCGAGGATGGACACGTCGAACGTGCCGCCGCCGAGGTCATAGACGAGGATCGTCTGGTCCTCGGACTTTTCGAGGCCGTAGGCCAGCGCCGCGGCCGTCGGCTCGTTGACGATGCGCAGCACCTCGAGGCCGGCGATCTTGCCGGCGTCCTTGGTCGCCTGGCGTTGGGAGTCGTTGAAGTAGGCCGGCACGGTGATGACCGCTTGCGTCACCGGTTGGCCGAGGTACGCTTCCGCATCGGATTTGAGCTTTTGCAGGATGATGGCGGAAATTTCTTGCGGCGTGAAGTCCTTGCCGTCGATCGTTTCTTTGTGGCTCGTGCCCATATGGCGCTTGATCGAGATGATCGTGCGGTCCGGGTTCGTGATCGCCTGGCGCTTCGCCGTCTCGCCGACGATGCGCTCGCCGTCCTTCTTGAAGCCGACGACGGACGGCGTCGTGCGGTTGCCTTCCGGATTCGGAATGACGACCGCCTCACCGCCCTCCATGACCGCTACGCAGGAGTTGGTCGTTCCAAGGTCGATGCCGATTACTTTGCTCATCGTAAAATATCCTCCCTTATATCCATTGCGGATCGAATTCGTTACGGGTCGATCCAAGTATACCCGCTTTATCTTAAAGGCAGATTAAGGCCGTCCTAGCCGCTTACCTTGACCATGGCCGGACGAAGCACCTTGTCCTTGAGCATGAAGCCCTTCTGGAGCTCCTCCACGACGATGCCTTCCTCATGCTCGTCGGACTCCACGGTCATGACCGCCTGATGGAATTCCGGATTGAACGGCTGCCCGACCGCTTCCATCGGCTTCAGCCCTTCCTGCTCGAGCACGCCCTGCAGCTGCCGGAAGATCATGTCCACGCCCTTGGCGAGCGATTCCGCATCGCCTCCGCCGGCCGCGGCGGCGATCGCCCGGTCGAAGTTGTCGACGATCGGCAGCAGCTGCGTCAGCAGCTTCGCCGAGGCGTACTGGCCCAGCTCTTCCTTTTCCTTGGCCGTGCGGCGGCGGAAATTGTCATAGTCGGCCTGGACGCGCAGCAGCCGCTGCTGATGCTCCTCCGCCTGGCGAGCCAGCTCCGCATAGCGGGAATCCTCTTCCGGCGCTTGCCCGGCCTCCTCCGCCGCCTGCGGCTCGGCCTCGATCGGCTCGCCGCCAGCGGCCGCGGCCGCCTGCTCCGCCGTCTCTTGATCGGCGTCCAGAATGTCCTCTGCGCTTGTCTGTTCATCTATCGTATTCTTCTTGGAATCCAAGCATGCTCACCTCCCGTAAATGGTTCCATAACGCGGCTGAATCTATGTAGGGGCCGCGAAGCCCCTTGCCTGCGCGCCGCGTCCAAGCCTGGACGGCGTTCGTCAGCGCTCCGTCCGCAGGCTGCTCAGGCTGCGCCCGAACTCGCCGAGCAGGCCGACGACGCGCCCGTAATCCATCCTCGTCGGGCCGAGGATGCCGATCGTGCCCATCTGCTCGCCATCGATCGTGAACGAAGCCGTAATGAGGCTGCAGCTCGCGATCGCGGCGTGGTCGTTCTCCGTGCCGATCCGCACCGACAGCCCCTGCGGCAGCGAGGAGAACAGGCGCAGCAGCGTCGGCGTCTCCTCCAGCAGCCCGAAGATCGTCTTGACCTTGTCGACATCCTTGAACTCCGGCTGAGCGAGGATGCGGGCCGTGCCGGACAGGTACAGCCGGCTGTCGTCCTCCGAGCGGACGGCCTGCTCGATCAGCTTGAGCAGCCCTTCGCATTGATCCGCATAGCGGCCCATTTCCTCGCCCGCCGCCGAGAAGAGCCGGGACTTCAGGCGGGTGAGCGGCGTCCCGCTCAGCCGCTCGTTGAGGAAGCGCACCGCCTGCTCGATGTCATCCATGTCCAGATCCGGCGGGATCGTCACCGTGCGGTTCTCGACGTGGCCGGTATTGGTCACGACGATCGCCACCGCCTTGTCGCCCCCGAGCGGCACGAGCTGGAACTGCTTGAGCGCCTGATTGACCGAGTCCGGACCGAGCACGATCGACGTGTAGTTCGTCAGGTTGGAGATGATCATCGCCGCCTGCTGGATCGCCTGCTCTGCCTCCATCATGCGGCTGGCGACGAACGAGCGGATCGCCTGCAGCTCGCTCTTGGTGACCGCCTCGCGCCTCATCAGATGATCGACATAATACCGGTAGCCTTGAATGGAAGGAATGCGTCCAGCCGACGTATGCGGCTGCTCCAGGAATCCCAGCTCCTCTAGATCCGCCATCTCGTTGCGGATCGTCGCCGGGCTGAAGGCCACGTCGCCCCGCTTCGAAATGCTCCGGGAGCCTACAGGCTCGGCGGAACGGATATAATCGTCGATGATCACGCCTAAGATCAGCTGCTGCCTTTCAGTCAACATCCGTACCATCCTCCCTCTGCATGCCTCCGGATTCCCAAAATCCGAGGCGGACGAGTGATTAGCACTCCACTCTATCGAGTGCTAACATTCATAACCAAAATACCAAACCTGGCGGAGCGTTGTCAAGTGAGGCGGAGGCCGAAAAAAAAGGGAAAGGCGGCTCTCGGAAGAGCCGCCTTTCCCGGGGCATTCGCCTCGAAAACCGCCTTAAAGCTTGACCAGCCTCCACTTCTGGGCGCCGGTGCCGTTGTCCGTCCACAGCTGCACGTTCGTGCCGTCGGCGGTGCCCGAGCTGGAGACGTCGAGCGCCTTGCCGCTGTTCACATTGATCAGCTTGAAGCTGCCGTCCGCATTGGCGGTAATCCGCCATTTCTGGGCAGCCGAGCCGTTCTGGTTCGCGATCTGCACGTTCGTTCCGTCCGCCGTGCCCGCTCCCGCCGCGTCCAGCGCCTTGTTGCTCGCAGGATTGATCAGCGTAAAGCTGCCGTCGGCCTGGGCAAAAGCCTGCCAGCGCTGGGCGCCGGTGCCGTTGTCCGTGTAGATCTGCACGTTCGCGCCGTCGGCCGTGCTCGCCGCGTAGACGTCGAGCGCTTTGTTGCTGTTCACGTTGATCAGTTTGTAGACGGCGCCGCTTTCGACCGGAGCCGACGGCGACGAGCCCTGCGAGTAGACCCGCACGTAGTCGACCGTCATCGTCTGCGGGAACACGGTCGAGGCGTTCGGATAGCCGGGCCAGTTGCCGCCGACGGCCAAGTTCAGGATCATGAAGAACGAATGGTCGAATACCCACGTCTGTCCCGCCCCGAGCTGGCTTTTATTGAACGTGTGGAACAGGTTGCCGTCGACGTACCAGCGGATCTGGGTCGGCTCCCACTCGACGGAGAAGGTATGGAAGGAATCCGAGAAGCTGCCGCTCGGGAGCGTGTACGACTTGCTGATGCCGCCCGCGCCGGAGTAGCCCGGTCCGTGCACCGTGCCGTATACCGTCCGCGTATCATGGCCGAGGTATTCCATGATGTCCAGCTCGCCGGCGCCGGGCCAGCCCGCCTGGTCGAGGTTGCTGCCGAGCATCCAGAACGCCGGCCAGATGCCTTGGCCGTAAGGCAGCTTGATGCGCGCCTCGAACTTGCCGTACGCCTGGTTGAACTTGCCCTTGGTCAGCAGGCGCGCGGACGTATAGGCGCTGCCGTTGTAATTTTCCTTGATCGCCTTAATGACGAGATTGCCGCTGCCGTCCAGATAGGAATTGTCCCTCCGGTTCGTATAGTTTTGCAGCTCGTTGTTGCCCCAGCCGCCCGCGCCGAGGTCATAGCCCCACTTGCCGCCGTCCGGCGCGGAGCCGGAGGCGCCGTTGAACTCATCGCTCCACGTTAGGTTCCACACGGGCGCGGCCTCGGCTTTGGGCATTCCGGCCGGCCGGCCGCCCGCCAGCAGCAGCAGGGCGGCCAGAGAGAATAGGACGAGCGTTCTCCACTTCACGCAATCATTCCTCCTTTGTTTTTAAAGCGCTTCCATAATCATCGAACCGTCGTCTCCAGCTCCTCCTCTCGTCTCGGCATGCTTGGCTGGTGAAGCTCCCTTAGTATGCTCCTGCCCCAATATGAAGTAAATTCCCCTTTTTTTAGGTGGAGTTGCGGAATTTCGGGTCGCAAAAAAAAGCCCGTCCTCGATCGGCAGGCGGGCTGGATTTCAACGCTTCATATATAGCGGATGACCGCGATCTCGTCGCAGGCATGCTGCTTCGGGCAGTTCACGCAGTCCGTCCATACCTTCTCGGGGAAGATCTCCTTGTTCACGACGGAAAATCCGTTGCGCTCGAAGAAGCGGACCTCGTAGGTGAGCGCCATGATTTTGGGAATGCCCTGGGCCTGAGCCTGCTCGATCAGCTTGGCGACAAGCTTGCTGCCGATGCCTGCGCCCTTATGGCCTTCGCTGATGCCGAGCGAGCGGATCTCGACGAGATCCTGGCCGAGCCGGGTCAGCGATCCGCAGCCGACGACCGCGCCGGCGATCTCGGCGATGACGAACGTGCTGATCTGGCGGAGAAGCACGTCCTTGGACCGTGGCAGCATGATCCCCTTTTCCGCATAGCCTTGGATGAGCTCAAAAAGCGTATCGACATCCTCCGGCTTGGCGGCGCGGCATACGGCTTCCTGTACGAGCATACTCTTCTCCTCCTTCCGTCGTCATCTTTGCAATATGAATAAATATACAGCAAAGCGAATGAATGCTCAAGAGAAAAAAACGCGCCGCCGATGTATACTGGAAAAAAAGAGGAGGTGCCTGTTCCCATGACCGAACCGTACGCAGCGGACGCCCGCGAGCTGGGCGCCCGCATGCTTGAAGATGCCCGCAGCGTGTTCCGCAGCCAGAAGAAGCTCGGCGACCGGGCTCTCGCGCAGGCAGGCGAAGAGGCGCTGTTCGCCGTCCCGGCGCCGGAGTCGAACTCGATCGCCGTCATCGTCCGGCATCTGTCCGGCAATATGAAGTCCCGCTGGACGGACTTCCTCACGACCGACGGCGAAAAGCCGTGGCGCGACCGCGACGGAGAGTTCGAGCTGCCGCCCGAAACGACCGCCGCCGAGGTGATCCGCTGGTGGGAGGACGGCTGGCGCATCGTATTCGAGACGTTGGACGGGCTGCGGCCGGAGGATCTCCTGCGCACGGTCACGATCCGCAGCGAGCCGCATCTCGTGCTGCAGACGATCCAGCGCCAGCTTTCCCATTACGGCTACCATGTCGGGCAGATCGTGCAGCTGGCCAAAGCCTCGCGCGCGGCAAGCTGGCAGTCGCTGAGCATACCGCGGAACGAGTCTCGGGCGTTCAACCGGAGGCTTGGACATGAGGCCGGCGATGCGGAAAAATAAGCGCTTCTGGGCCGCCGCCCTCCTGATCGCCAGCAGCTGTCTGCTGTTTTTCCAGCTCCTTGTCTTCATTGACATGTGGATCGACTACAATGTGCCGAAGACCGGCGCGATCGGGAACGGCCCCCCGAAAATGACCGCGATGGATGGGATGCTCCTCGGCACCAGGGCCCTCGTCATCCTCGCAGGCTTCGTCCTTTCGCTGCGCAATTTCACCAAGACGCTTCGCGAAGACTCGGCGGAGCCGAATGCCTCCGACGCCGCGAACGGCGATCGCGGCTCGTCCTAAGGCCCCTTCCCGGAACGCGAAGCGCCCAGTCCTTTGTCGAGACAAAGGGCTGGGCGCTTTCTGGATTCTGGACGATGAAGCGTCGGCGGGCTCTACGAGATCAGGTCCACCGCTTTTTGCGACACGTATACTTTCGAGCCGTTGTACACGACGACGCCGTCAAGCGTGATCTTGCCGCCGTTCAGCAGCGCCTGGTTTTTGTAGAAAGGCAGCTCCAGCTTCTGGCCGTTTTTCGTGACGACGAGGCTCGCAGCCTTGATTTCGGTTTTGGCTCCTTTGGCCGCGAAGGCCGCCTGGGCTTCGACGAACAGCTGCTTCGTCGTCTGGCCGAGGTCAAGGCCGAGCACGCGGGCGATGTACTTGGCGACGTCGGTATTGTCGATGACGCCGCTCGGACGGTCGCCGTTCGGCGCGTAGGCGTACAGCACGACGTCGCCGCCCGTATGGCCGCCCGTCGTCCAGCCGATGCCGGAACGGCTGCTGATGATCGGGCCGACGGCATAGTTCATCGAGCCCGGCTTCGCCTCGCGGATCGACTTCACTTCCTCGCTCGTCAGATCCGTGATGCCGAGGTAGGTCTTTGCCGCCTCCTTGATGTTGGAGCGGGAGGCGTTCAGCTTGGACTCGAACCCTTCGCCGGTCACCTTCGCTTTTTTGAGCGGGCCGATGAACGCGGACAGCGGCTCCTCGTCGTACGAGCCGGTCGTCGCCGCGTTGCCGATCGTCAGGCCGCCGTTGCCGTGGTCGGTCACCGCTACGACCGCGGTCTGCCCGTCCCGCTTGGCGAAGCCGAGCGCGGCCTCTACCGCCTTGTCGAAGGCGAGCACGTCGCTGACGACGCCGACCGGATCGTTCGCATGCGCGGCCCAGTCGACCTTGCTGCCCTCGACCATCAGGAAGAAGCCGTCCTTGTCCTTCGACAGCACCTCGATCGCCTTGCTCGTCATCTCGGCGAGGCTCGGCTGCTTGGACGGATCGCGGTCCAGGTCATAATCGAGCGCCTTGCTGCCGAACATGCCCCACAGCTTGTCCGACTTGGACGCCTTCAGCGCGGCCGGGGTCGTCACATAGTCGTAGCCGAGCGCCTTGATCGACGCGAGCAGGTTGTTGCCGTCCTTGCGTCCGGCCGACGTCAGGAAGCTGCTGCCGCTGCCGAGCACGACGTCGATGCCGTTGTACACCTGCTGCATGCTGAGCGCGTCATAGTTTTTCCGGTCCGGATAGTGCGCGGAAAAATCGGCAGGAGTCGCATGCATGAACTCCGAGGTCGCGATGATGCCGGTCGCTTTGCCGGCCCGCTTGGACGCCTCCAGCACGGATGCGACCGGACGGCGCTCCTCGCCCTTCGCGATCGCAGCCTGTCCCGGCATCGTCGCCTTGTCCGGCAGCACGCCGACGAATCCGGTATGCGATTTGAAGCCGGTCGCAAACGCCGTTCCAGCCGGCGCCGAGTCGGCGATCGGAGCGTCGGCCGAATGCGTCCGCACCATGCCAGTCGCGAGCGCGTCCAGCGCCAGCGAGGAGCCCTTGTAGTACCTTGCGAGCGCCGTCGCCTCGTTCGCCATGCCGTCCGGGATAAGCAGGATGACGTTTTTAATGTCCGCCCCCGCCGTTTCCGCCGCCGTTCCTGGCGCGACGGAGGCGCCGTCTGCCGCAAACGCCGCCATGCTTCCCGTGCCGACCAGCGCCGCCGCGACGGCCGTGCCCATCATTCGTTTCGTCCAAAGCCTGCTCGTTTTCAAATCGTTAACCCCTCTCCATCGTTCGTTTCTTTGTCATCCTAAAGGAGAACCGTTAGCGTTTTGTAAACTTCGGCCTCGAATCCGATCAAATGAACTTAAATAAATCGTAAATAATACTATCTTAGTCATGAACCATATACCGCTAAAAGAACGCAAAAGGAGCGCTTCCGCAGCCGATGCTGCCAGAAGCGCTCCTTTTTCGGGACGGACGAGGCACGCCGCCAGAGGGCGACGCGGCTCGCCTTCGCCCTTTACTTCCGCTCGAACGAGGCCTTCCATTGCTCCTCGAGCCAGCCGTCGAACTCGGCTCCCTTGTCGCCTTCGAGCACGTCATACACGTCCAGCCTCATCTTCTTCAGCTTTTCCTTGAAGTCGGCGAAGCTATGTCCGTCGGCCAGGCTCTTGCGCACGCGCACGACGATCTTGTCCAGTCCCTTGACCGGGACGGAGCCTTTGCGGACCGGCGCCTGCGCCGGCTCGCCGAGCGAGACGAGGCCGCGGTAGGCCGCCTCGCGCACCGGATGCACCGGATCGTCTGCCAGCAGGCGGCGCAGGATGGCGGCGGACTGCGGCGCCTTGAGGGCGGCCAGCTCGGACGCCGCCTGCTGGCGCGCCCTCCAGTCGGAGGTGCGGCTGGCGGCGCGCTTGAGCTCGACGACCGGATCGACGGCTTCCGGCTCTGCCGGATCGGCTTTGATTTGGTTCGGTTTCGTTTTCAAGGAATTCAATCCCCTTCGCTTCTAAGAATGAATCGCATCGTCCAGGACGCCGATGAACGCCCCGAACACTTCGTTGCCGAGCAGCACGCCTTGCGGCGACAGCCGGTAGCCCTGGCCCGGACGCAGCGGCGTGCCTCCCGGCAGGCTGCCGTGCTCTCCGTCCTCCAGACGGAGCAGCAGCCCGCCCTCCACCAGCGGCCGCAGCTGCGCTCCGAACACGCCCTCGATCGTCCGTCCCGGGAACTGCCGCTCGAAGTCGGCTCCGCGCACGCCGTCCAGCAGGCGCAGGCCGACCATCATGAAGTCCTCCATCGCCTCGGCCTCGGACACCGTCTCCCCCGACAGGCGGGGCAGGCGCTCCAGCGCGGCGTCGATGTACGGCTGCACGCCCTTGATGTTGACGTGGCGATGGCGCTCCAAGTAGCCGTGCGCCCCCGCGCCGAGCCCGTAGTAAGGCTCGTTGCGCCAGTAGGTCGAGTTATGCCGGCTCTCGAAGCCGGGCTTCGCGAAGTTGCTGATCTCGTAATGCTCGTAGCCGGCTCCCTGGAGGCGGCCGATGAGATGCAGGTACATCTCCAGATCCTCGTCCTCGGTCGGCAGCGGCAGCTGGTTTTTCTCGTAGAGATGATGGAACAGCGTGTTCTCCTCGACCTTGAGGCTGTACAGCGAGTAGTGCGGCAGGTCGAGCGCGAGCGCCTTGTCCACGCTGTCGGACAGCAGCTCGACCGTTTGGCCCGGCAGGCCGAACATGAGGTCGATGGACAGGTTGCCGAAGCCCGCCGCCCGCGCGTTGTCCAGGCTGCGGTACACGTCGTCGACGTCATGGATGCGGCCGATCCGCTGCAGCAGGCCGTTGTCGAACGACTGCACGCCGAAGCTCAGCCGGTTGACGCCGCCGGCGAACATGACCGCCAGCTTGTCGGGATCGGTCGTGCCGGGATTGGCCTCCATCGTGAATTCCGTGCCCTCGTGCAGCGGCCAGAGCCGGCGCACCGAGGCGAGGAAGCGTTCCATCTGGGGCGGCGTCAGCACCGTCGGCGTGCCGCCACCGACGAATACGGTGTCGATGCGCTCCGCCGGCGTCGCCGACAGCGTCCGCTCCATCTCGCGCTCCAGCGCGGTCAGATAATCGTCGACCGGCTGGCCTTTGAGGATGTAGGAGTTGAAGTCGCAGTAATGGCACTTGTTCGTGCAGAACGGGATATGGATGTAAAGCGCTCTGGGCGCGTGATGCAGCATAGGTGTTCCCTCCTCGGCGGAGCCGCGCGGACCAGGGCGTGCTTGCAGACATGCCCTAGCCGCGGATGCCCCGTAAAACGGCGCAAGAGGAGAGCGGCCGCTCTCCTCCGTCCGGTTCGGAACCGCGCGGCCGCGAGGGCCGCCGGCTCCGACTCAATCCTCGTCGATCTTGAGCACGGCCATGAACGCCTCTTGCGGAACCTCGACGTTGCCGACCTGCTTCATCCGCTTCTTGCCTTCCTTTTGCTTCTCGAGCAGCTTGCGCTTGCGGCTGATGTCGCCGCCGTAGCACTTGGCGAGGACGTTTTTGCGCATCGCCTTGACCGTCTCGCGGGCGATGACCTTCTGGCCGATCGACGCCTGCACCGGCACCTCGAACATCTGGCGCGGGATGAGCTCCTTGAGCTTCTCGCAGATGATCCGTCCGCGCTGGTAGGCGCGGTCGCGGTGCACGATGACCGACAGCGCGTCGACCGTCTCGCCGTTCAGCATGATGTCCATCTTGACCAGCTTGGACTGGCGGTAGCCGCTCAGCTCGTAGTCGAACGAGGCGTAGCCCTTGGTGCTCGACTTGAGCTGGTCGAAGAAGTCGTAGACGATCTCCGACAGCGGGATCTGGTACGTGATCGTGACGCGGTTCGTGTCCAGATACTCCATGTTGACGAACTCGCCGCGCTTGTTCTGGCACAGCTCCATCACCGTGCCGACATAATCGTTGGGCACGATGACGGCCGCCTTGACGTACGGCTCCTCGACATGCTCGATCTTGCCGACCTCCGGGTAGTTAGACGGGTTGTCGATGTGGAGCACCTCGCCGCTCGTCAGCGTCACCGTGTAGATGACGCTCGGAGCGGTCGTGATGAGGTCGATGTTGAACTCGCGCTCGATCCGCTCCTGGATGACGTCCATGTGCAGCAGGCCGAGGAAGCCGCAGCGGAAGCCGAAGCCGAGCGCCGTCGACGACTCCGGCTCGAACGTCAGCGAGGCGTCGTTGAGCTGCAGCTTCTCGAGCGCCTCGCGCAGGTCGTTGTACTCCGTGTTGTCGATCGGATATAGGCCGCAGTAGACCATCGGGTTGATCTTGCGATAGCCCGGCAGCGGCTCCGGCGCCTGGCGCTTGGCCTCGGTGACGGTATCGCCGACGCGGGTGTCCTTGACGTTCTTGATGCCCGCGACGACGAAGCCGACGTCGCCGACGGCGAGCTCGTCCACGATCGTCATGCGCGGCTTGAACGCGCCGACCTCGATGACCTCGAACTCGGCGCCCGTCGCCATGAAGCGGATCTTCTTGCCGGCCTTGATGCTCCCGTCGACGACCCGCACGTAGACGATGACGCCCTTGTAAGGATCGTAGTGGGAGTCGAAAATGAGCGCCTTGAGCGGCTCGTCCGGATCGCCGGTCGGGGCCGGCACCTTGAGCACGACCTGCTCGAGGATCTCCTTGATGCCGATGCCGGCCTTGGCCGACGCCAGCACGGCGTCGCTCGCGTCGAGGCCAATCACGTCCTCGACCTCCTGCTTGACGCGCTCCGGCTCCGCGCTCGGCAGGTCGATCTTGTTGATGACCGGCAAGATCTCGAGGTTGTTGTCCAGCGCCAGATAGACGTTAGCCAGCGTCTGCGCCTCGATGCCCTGGGCGGCGTCGACGACGAGCAACGCGCCCTCGCAGGCGGCGAGGCTGCGCGACACCTCATAGGTGAAGTCGACGTGTCCCGGCGTATCGATCAGGTTGAGGATGTACTCCTCGCCGTCGTCGGCCTTGTAGCTCAGGCGGACGGCCTGCAGCTTGATCGTGATGCCGCGCTCCCGCTCCAGCTCCATCTGATCGAGCACCTGGGACTGCATTTCACGGGAAGTGAGCGCGCCGGTATACTCCAGGATCCGGTCGGCCAGCGTGGACTTTCCGTGGTCGATATGCGCGATAATGGAAAAGTTCCGTATCTTCTTTTGGCGGTCGCGTACGTCTGCCATGCTTTGTGATCCACACCCCTCAATAGGTCTAACCTTTATTATACCTTTTCAGAGAATGAGGGGCAATGAAAACGGCGGGGGCGGCCGCACGCCCCTACTGCGTCATCGAGTCGAACAGCGTCACGAGGAAGCGGATGCCCGAGCTCGACACGCTCTGCAGCACGCCGGCCGTGCCGTCGGCCAGCCGGTTGACGCCCGTCTCGCCCTGCGGATCCGCGATGCCCGGCAGGCGCGAGCCGTCCTCGCTCTGCCGCCGATCCCGCTGCGTCTGCGCCAGCGCCGGCGCGGCCGCCGATTCCTCGTCGCCGAGAAAGGCTCCCTCCTCCGGCACGGCGGCCGCGGCCTCGATGCCGTATTTTTTCTGCAGCCGCTTCAGCTCGGCCTCGTACTCCAGCTGCTTGAGCTTGGCCTGCTGCAGCTCCAGCTCCCGGACCGCCTGCGCGTAGCGCCCGATCTCGGCCGGCTCGCTGCCCTCGACGGGGCCGTAGACGCGGCCGATGCCGGCCGACGTCATCTCCATCCCGAACATCAGCACCGCCGCGAGCGCGGCGCCGACGATCGTCCATTTCAGCGGTCCTCTTTTCATGCCGGACGCCCTCCTTCATCGATTTGCTCTTATTTCGCTCAAGCCTTCTGGTCGTTGAAATACAGGTCGGCGATGACCTCCGCGAGCGCGTCCGCCGTCCGGTAGCATTCCTCCAGCGTATTGTCGACGCCGCCGATCTCGATCAGGATGCTCTGGCCCGACAGCGACTGGTTGTACTCGCCGTTGTTGCCGGAGGTTTTCGCTTTGCCGAGGATGCCCCGAGACAGGCCGGGATACTCCTTGTCGAGCCGCTCGTGGATCGACTCGGCGAACGCCATGTTGCGCTCCCAGTCCGGATTGCCTTTGCCGATGACGAAAAACACCTTGGCGTAATCCTGGCCGCCGATCGACTTCGTCGTGATCTTGCGCTTCTGCGAGTCGCGATGGATGTCGAAGAACAGCTTCAGCTGCCCGTTCTCGCTCATCGCCTGCTGCACCGTCTTCTTGGAGTACTTGTAGCTCAGCTCCCAGCGGTAGCCGGCGACGGCCGTCGGGTAGTCCGTCGTGTCGTGCAGCGTGCCGATGCCGCGCTTCTCCAGCTGCTCCGCCAGCCGCGAGCCGACCTGGCCGACGTTGATCTTGGCCGACTGCGGGTCGCTCACGCCGCCGCCGAGCTCCGGCGCGTACGATTCGCGGGCATGCGTATGGTAAATGAACACCAGGTTCTTGCTCGACGCCGTCTCGCCGGCGGACGGCTGCTGCTCTCCTCCGCCCTGCGGAGCCGGCTCGACTGCTCCCCCGGGCATCTCCCCGACCGGACCGACGCCCGGCTCGTCCTCTCCGTCCAGCACGCCCGGGTCGTGGGCGTCCATATCGTCGGCCTCTTCGCCGGCCGACCCGTCCGCCGGCGCTCCGCCGTCCGGCGAAGGGACCGGGCTCGCCGGCGGCTCCATGCCCGGCATGCCGGCGGCCAGCAGGCTGCGCGGATCGGCCGGGTTGACCTCCGTCAGCGTCTCGGCCGCCGCTTGCGCCAGCTCGCGGTCGGAGAAGCTGCCCTGCGCCGGACTATGGTAGACGGGAATCTCCATTCCCAGCATGTCCGCAAAAAAGGCGGTTGAAACCGTCGACGCCAGCCCTTGCAGCGAGGCCGCCCCCCGCTGCTCCCGCACCATCGCGAGCGCTCCGATCAGCATGAACGCGACCATCGAGCAAAGGCTGATCGCCACGAACGTCCTCCCTGCGGTGAGCAGCCGCCTCAGCCGCAGGCTTGCGTCTTCCTTGCCTGTTCCCATCCGAATCATGCTTGTCCCCTCCTGATGCCGATATGGCCTTTCCCTCTTGCGCTCCGCCGAATCTAGCAACTGCTATCTACTCTATGAACAGGGGGAGGAAGGTAGAACCGCGGACCGGGATCGGACCCGAAAGCGCAAAAAAGCCCGCCTCGGAAAGAGGCGGGCGAAAGCGGGAACAGCGTCTTACTGGGCGACCATGCCGCCGTCGACCGTATAGAGCGAGGCGGTCACGAACGACGCTTCGTCCGACAGCAGGAAGTTCATGACGGCCGCTACTTCCTGCGGCTCGCCGTAACGGCCGAGCGGCGTGAGCGACTCGTTGGCCGTCTTGAACGCGTCCGGCGTCCCGGAGTTGGCTTCGATCTTGCGCATCATGGCCGTGTTGATCGTGCCCGGCAGCACCGCGTTCACGCGGACGCCGCTCGGGGCGGCCTCGTTGGCGGCGACGCGGGTCAGGCCGATGACGGCATGCTTGGACATGATGTAAGGAGACATGCCCGGCGCGCCCATCAGGCCGGCGAGCGAGGATGTGTTCAGGATCGCTCCGGACTGCTGGCGCTTCATGACCGGCAGCACATGCTGCAGGCCGAGGAAGACGCCGCGCACGTTCACCCGGTAGACCAGGTCGAGCGCGTCGACGCTCTGCTCCTCGATCAGCCCCATCGGGCCCTCGATGCCGGCGTTGTTGGCGAAATAGTCGATCCGTCCGAATTTATCCAGGGCGGCTTGGACGTAGCCCTTCACCTCGTCCTCGACGGAGACGTCCGCCGCGACGGCAAGCGAGTTCGTCTCGTTCAGGCCGAGCTCCTCGGCGACGGCGAGCACCGCTTCGCGCTTCAGATCGACGAGCACCAGATTCACGCCCCGCTCGGCCATCCGGCGGGCCAGCTCCTTGCCGATGCCTCCGGCTGCTCCGGTAATGATGGCGGTTTTGGCTTCGGTTGTCATTGTCGATGCACTCCTTTATTCTGTATGCTGTCGCTCCCGGACGGCGGCCGCAGCGTCCGGAAGCGCTTCAAAATGCTGCTGCCCCTTCAGTGTACGCCCCTCTTCCGAGGGCCGCAATGAGCAGCGGACCGCTCGCTGTCCGGTAGGCGACAGCGGCGGCCGAGCTGTCGGCCGGAGCGGCGAAATTGGACATTTCAAGCGATAATGTCGCATCCGCCGCGAGTGAAAAGAGCGGAAACCCTGCAAACTAACGGAGCAGAAAGGAGCCCGGATACGAATGGAAGACAGGCTGGACCGACGATCAAAGAGGACACGGGAAGCGCTGCAGCAAGCCTATGTGCGGCTTCTGCGCGAGAAGAAGGCGTCGGCGGTGACGATCCAGGACATCGCGGAAGCCGCCGACTACAACCGCGGCACGTTTTACAACCACTACCCCGGCAAGGAGGAGCTGCTGGCGGAGATCCGCAGCGAGTTCCTGCGCCGGTTCTCCGAGCTGCTGCTCGCGCCCTATCCGGACCGCAGCGGCGTGGAGGCGGCGGAAATCTACCCGTCGAGCCTGATGCTGTTCGAGCATGTCGAGCGCAGCCGGGAAACCTTCCTCGCGCTGCTCGGCACGGATGCCGGCCTGCCCGAGGCGATGACCCGCGTGCTGAGAGAGTCGATGCGGCGCGACCTGCGGCTCACGCTCGAAGGCGATCCCGCCGAGGTCGATCAGGACTTTATGCTGCACTACCGGGCTTCCGCCACGATCGGGACGCTGCTGTACTGGGCCGAGACCGGGTTCAAGTTCTCGGCCTCCTACATGGCGCGCCAGCTCATGCTGCAGCTCAACCACCGGCTCGATTATATCGCGTTCAATGAAAAGGCGAGGCCCGAATAAGCCTCGCCTGACGCCGTGGGTCAATGCGTATAGGCCGCCACGTTGGAGCTGTCGACCGCCTCGTGCAGGGCAGCGTTCAGGCTGCTCGCGATGACGTTGGCGATATCCTCGATGAACTGGTCGATCTCCTTGGGCGTCACGAGCAGGTCATGCTTGAGCGGGGAGAGCACCTCCTTGACGAGCGCGAGCCGCTCCTGCTCGGCGAGCTGGTCGACGAGGCCCATGATCTGGCTCGTATCGCCCTGCTCCTTGCGAAAATGCTCCTTCATCATGTCGATGGCGCTGTTGACGAGCGTGGACGCGTACACGACCGTCGGAACGCCGATCGCCACGACGGGCACGCCGAGAATGTCCTTCGTTAGTCCCTTGCGCTTGTTGCCGATGCCGGAGCCGGGGTGGATGCCCGTGTCGGCGATCTGGATCGTCGTGTTCACCCGCTCGAGCGAGCGCGAGGCGAGCGCGTCGATGGCGATGATGACGTCCGGCTTCGTCTTTTCAATGATGCCCTGCACGATCTCGCTCGACTCGATGCCGGTGATGCCGAGCACTCCCGGCGCTACCGCGCTGACGGCGCGGTAGCCCGGCGCGACCTGATCGGGCATCAGCTCGAAAAACTGCCGCGTCACCATCGTGTTCTCGACGACGAGCGGGCCGAGCGCATCCGGCGTCACATTCCAGTTGCCGAGCCCGACGATGAGCACGCTGGCGTTCGCCGGCACCGCGAGCTGCTGCAGGAAGCGCTCGAACTCCTGCGCGAAGCGCGTCGCCACCTTGTCGCCGAGCTCCGAGTCATGCGTGCGCAGCTCCGGCACCTCGAACGTGACGTATTTGCCGATCACTTTGCCGATCGCCTGCGAGCCCGCCTCGTTCTGCACCTCCAGGCGCGTGACCTTGATGCCGTCCGCTTCCGCCGTCTCCATCAGCACGCCGGGAACCGGGCTTCCCGCTTCCTCGGCCATTTCCTTCGCTTCCAGCGCCAGATCCGTATGGACGGCATATTGGCTCAAATCGACATCATGGGTCATGCGAACAGCTCCTCTGCCCGTTTTGTCCCTAGTGTGCGAAGCGGCCTCCGATCTTATGCGGAAGCGGTTCCCTCATCCTTCCTATATGGTTGCAATTTGGGCAGGCCCATGATAAGATACTTTAAGTTGTGTTGCAGTACGGGGCCTGTACCCCTTGTAGGAGGTGAATCACAAGTGCCAAACATTAAATCCGCCATCAAACGCGTGAAAACGAGCGAGAAACGCCGCGCTCTGAACGCTTCCCAAAAATCCGCGCTTCGCACGGCTGTCAAGTCGGCTGATGTCGCTATCGCCGGTACCGATGCAGAAGCAGCGAAGGCTGCCCTGATCGTGGCTTCCAAGAAGCTGGACAAAGCCGTTACCAAAGGCCTGATCCATAAAAATGCCGCAGCCCGTAAAAAATCCCGCCTGGCCAAGAAGCTGAACGCCCTTACGGCTCAAGCTTAATCGCCGCCAATGCGGAAAGCCCGCTCCTCCCGGAGCGGGGCTTTTTGATGCCTTCCCAGGCAAGGCGCCGGCGGCCGGCTCGCGCGCTCAAGGCTGCGGCACCGCGGCCGGCTGCGCTCCCATCGACAGGAAGAACAGCTGCAGGCCGAGCTCTTTGTCCACCTGGCCGGTCTTCATCCGGTAGTCCAGCTCCGCAAGCGCGGCCAGATGCCGGCCGAGCACGGCCGTGTCGTAGCGGCGCGCCTTTTCGGCCGCAAGCTTGACGGCATACGGATGCAGCCCGAGCTGCCCGGCCATCTGCTGCGGCGAGTAGCGGTGGCGCTCCAGCTCCTTGATCTGCAGCATGATGCGCAGCTGGCGGGCGACGAGCGCCGCGATGCGGATCGGCTCCTCCTTGCGCAGCAGCAGCTCGCGGTATAGCGCGAGCGTGCGGTCCATGCGCCGCTCCAGCGCCGCGTCGACGAGCGCGAACGCATCCTCCTCGACCGTCGCCGCCGTCAAGCGGGCGACGTCGTCCTTGGTCACGGCGCCGCCCTCGCCGGCGTACAGGCAGAGCTTGTCGACCTCCTGCGCGAGCGCCTGCATGCTGGTGCCGAGCCGCGCGACGAGCAGCTGCGCCGCTTCCTCGTCGAGCGAGCGCTTCTGATCGGCCGCGCGCCGGACCGCCCAGGACGCCAGCTCTCCCTCGCTCAGCTCGGGAAAAGCGACGATCAGGTTGCGCTCCTTGAGCAGCTTCACGATCTTGCGGCGCTCGTCGAGCTTGTCCGCCTGCACGAGAAACAGGATGACGCTCGTCTCGGACGGCTGCTCCATATAGCTCAGGAACCGCTCGGCCTTATGCTCGAGCTTGCCGTTTTCCTTGGCGGCCGCGCACAGCACCGCTCCGTCGCGCACGACGATCAGCTTGCGCGGCACGAAAAAGGGCGGCGTCTGCGCCTCCGCCACGATTTCCTCCAGCGCCGTCTCCGCCGTATCGAAGCGGACCATGCCGAGCTCCCTTTCGTCCGGCGCCAGCAGCTTGTCCGCGAGCATGGAGGCGAACTGCCCCATGCGGTACCGGTCCTTGCCGAACGCCGCGTAAACCGGCGCGATCCGGCCCGCCTTGATGTCTTTCCCTACGTCCTTCGCATGCATGCCGTCCCCTCCTAGCCTGTCGTCCCATCATAGGACAGATCGCGTCGACCGGCAAGCGGCCGCATGACAAAAGGCGCTGCCTGCATGTCGCAGGGCAGCGCCTTTTGGAGCACGATCGGACCATCTATATAAACATCGATCCAAAGGCTCCCAGGCGCCTCGGCCGATGGTCATACGATGTCAGGGGCTGCGTCCTCCCCGCTGACGGGCTGATGAAGCATCATACGCGGATGTCCCCGATTCGGTGCTTGGCCCGCCCGCCTATTCTTCCACAAGCGCGCCGTTATCGGCGTCGATCCGGTACGGCTTGGCGGTGCCGTCCGTCGCAGTGACGGTGACGCTCAGGTAGCGGCTGTCGTCGCTCCAGACCGGATGGGACACGACGCCCTCGAACATATGGTCGAACACCTTGCCTCCGGCGGCATTCTGGATGACGATCCAGCCCTGGCTGATCGAATAGCTGTACGCCCGATCCGGAGAATACGTCGCCTCCGGCACGGCCGCGAAGCCCATGTCGGCGCTGCCCATGATGTCCGAGACGACGCCCGGCGAAGGACCGGCGAAGTTCATGATGCCTTGCGGCGTCTTGGCGAACTCGCGCGCGGCGCCGCCGCCAGGCGACGGATAGACCGTCGAGCCCTGGCCTCCGCCTGCGGAGACGGACGGCGATTCCGGTCCTTGCGTCCGCTGGTTCTGTTCCGTGCGGGGCGCCACCGACCGTGTTTCGCTGTCGAGAGGCGTCGTCGAGGTCGGCACCGTCTGGCTGTCCACGATCTGCTGCTTGGGCTCGGCTCCCGCCTCGCTGCCTCCCGAGGCCGCCCCCTCCGTCCGGTCGGCGCTGGCCGGAGCGGATTCCTCGCTCGCGCTCATCAAGCTCGCCGCTTCCCCGCCCGTATCGGCCACGGTATTCGAATGGCCGAGCGGAGATTCCGGTCCGGAGCCCCACGGAGCGAGGATGAGAATGATCGCCGCGGCGGCTGCGGCCGCCGCGGAGCCCGTCCAGATGCGGGCGCGCCGAGTGAAGCGGCCTGCTGCCGGCCGACGGGCAGGCTGTCCGCCGCTTGCGCCCGTCTCCGCCGCTTGGAGCGCGAACGCCTTGGCTTCGCGATGCGCGTCGATTTCGTCGAGCTGCGGCAGGATCGAGTCGACCAGGCTGAAAGGCGGGGTTACTTTGGGAAGCTCCCCGAGCTCTCCAGACAGCCGTTGCAGCCGCTCGAACAGCTCCTGGTCGTCCGGGCAACGCCGGAGATGCTCCATCAGCTCCTGGCGTTCCAGCTCGTCAAGATCTCCGTCCAGATATCGGTTCATGTATTCTACCACCTCTTGACAAGTCATCCTCGGACACCACCTTTCTGATAGTCATGGAGCAGCGTCTGCAGCTGCTGGCGGGCCCGGAACAAGTAAGACTTCACCGTGTTGAGCGGAAGGTCGAGCGAATCCGCGATCTCGTTGTAGGAAAAGTCCTGCAGGTACCGAAGCACGACAACCGCCCTGTGGTGATCCGGCAGCTTGTCGATCGCCTCTCGAATATCTTTGGCCGCGTAAGCGGACAGCACTTCCTCCTCCACGTCCTGCTTCTCCCGGAACACCATGTCATGTTCCTCGATGGAGACGACGGGCTTCGTGCGGCGGAATTTATCGATGCATATATTCGTGACGATCCGCTGGATCCAGGTTTTGAACTGCGCTTTCTCTTCGTAGGAGTTGATCTTGGTGTAGATGCGGATCAGCGCCTCCTGCGAAGCGTCCAGCGCGTCCTGCTCGTTGCCCAGAATGTAATAGGCGGTCCGGTAAACGTGGTTCTCTATGTCGCGCAATAGGGACACGAGAGCGTCGCGATCGCCCTGTTGAGCGGCTCGTATGAGGCCAGGCTCTACCACGAAGGTTCCCCCTCTCTTGCACCGTCACTGACGCAGCCGGGCTGCTCAAGGTTGCGGCGCATTCAAAATAAATATAAAAAAGTGAGTAATGGAAAAAATTTTCACAAGGAAGCGGGACGAGAGAATATTTCCCCGCCCCGAGAGCACTCCCCTACCTTAGCAAAAAAAGCTCCCGGCGTATAGACGCCGGGAGCGGGAGAAACTGGAGACCGTGCCGAACGGGCCGCCGGACGGGCCGCCGGACGGCGCTGGCTTGACTGCGGCAAGAGCGGCAAGCGATGCCCCGGAGCGGGGCTGCGGACGCGCCCTAGCCTCCCTGCTTGCGGTATTCCTGCGGGTTCAAGCCGTATACTTTGCGGAACAGCCGCGCGAAGTAGGAGAAGTTGCCGTAGCCGAGCCCCGCCGCGATCTCGCTGACGCTCTCGTCCGTGCCGAGCAGCCGGGCGGCGGCCGCGCGCATCTTCTCCTGCAGGATGTAGTCGGTCAGCACCTTGCCCGTCTCCTTGCGGAACAGCCTCGACAGATAGGCCGGATTGAGATACACCTGCTCGGCCAGCTCCTCGCGCGACAGGTCGCGGTCGAGATGCTCGGCGATGTACGCCTTGACCTGGCGCAGCACCGGGCTTTCCGCGCGGCGCGACTGCGCGAGCGAGCCGATCTGCTCGAGCAGGGCGTCCGCCCAGGCGAGGAAGCGCTCCGCCGAGCGCGACGCCGCATGCACGCCTTGCTCCCGCCAGCGATGAAGCAGATGGGCGGGAAAGCCTTTGCGATGCAGCGCGAGATAGGCCGCCTGCAGCAGCGCGTAGGCGTAGATCTCCAGCGTGCGCGGCGCGAGCTCGTCCTGGCGGGCCGCCACCAGCCCGGCCAAGCGCGCTTTCATGCCGGACGTTCCTTCCCGCTCGAGCAGATCCGCCCATTCCAGCAGCTCGGCCGCCGGCGGCGAGCCTTCGCGCTCCTCTCCCGCATGCCGCAGCTCCGGCGAGGTCCGCACGCTCGCATCGCCGCCGCCGACGCTGCGGTATTCGTCCAGCAGCACGCCGAGGCATTCGCCGCGCAGCTCCGCGACCGGCACGGAGCTGCCGATGTAGACGGACATCTTGCAATAGAAATAGTCGCGGCACGCCTGGCGGTAGCGGTCGCACAGCCCGATCAGCTCCGCCTCCCCGAGCGCGCCGCGTCCTTCGAACAGCAGAATCCAGCCGTTGCCGCGGTCGTCCTCGGCGACCGCGCCGGGATGCTCGGCGAGCAGCAGCTCCTCGGCGGCCTTGCGCAGGGCGAACTCCATCACGCGCTCGTCGCGCTCGCTGATCGGCTTGTCCCAGTTCTCGACGCTGATGAGCAGCGGCCGCACTCGAGACAGCGCGTCCGGGTCGGCATCGGCCGCTCCGGCGGTCAGCTCCAGCCAGCGCCCGTCGGCGCTGTCGCGCCCTTCGAGCAGGTCGTTCCAGCGCCGCTCGGCGACGAGCGGCTTTTGCATCTGCCACTGCTCCGCCATCTGCTGGTAGCGCTCCGACTCCTCGTCGCCCCGCCGCCGCTCGGCGATGCGGGCGCCGAGGCCGCGCAGCACCTCCTCCAGCTCGGCATAGATGACCGGCTTTAGAATGTAGTCGCTGCTGCCGAGCTGCAGCGCCTTTTGCGCATAGCGGAACTCGGAGTGGCAGGTGAGGAACACCGTCTCGAGCCTCAGCCCTTCCGCGCGCACCCATTCCACCAGCTCCAGGCCCGACTGCTCCGGCATCTCGATGTCGCAGATGAGGATGTCCACCTCGCGCTCGAGCAGCAGCCGGCGCGCCTCCTCCGCCCCGTGCGCCTCGTACACCTCGGCGATGCCCGCCCGCTCCCAGCGGACGCCGGCGCGAAGGCCCTTGACGGCATAGATCTCGTCGTCCACGATCAGCGCGTTCATGCCATCCTCTCCTTTCCTGCCGCCCTCTGGCCCGAGGGCGGCGCGTGCAGCGGCAGCCGGAGGACCGCGCTCAGCCCGCCCTCCGCTCCGTTGTCCAGCTCAAGCCGCACCGCCGTTCCATAATAAAGGCGGCTGCGGCGAACGACGTTCCAGAGGCCGACGTGGCGCTCTCCCGGCTCCGCCGCATGGATCCGTTCCAGCAGCGGTCCGAGCGAGCCGGCCGCGATGCCCTTGCCGTTGTCTCTCACCTCGATGAGGACCGCCGCTTCGCCGCCGGCCGCGTCCTCCTCCGCCTCCGGGCTCCGCCGCACCGTCACCTCGATGCGGAACGGCCCGCCCCCGCTCGCCTTGAAGCCGTGGACCATCGCGTTCTCGACGAGCGGCTGCACCGACAGCGGCGGCAGCGGGAAGCTTTCGAGGCCGGGCTCGACCTCGAAGCCGAAGGCCAGCGATTCCGGGAAGCGGTGCTTCTGGATCGTCAGGTAGTCGCGGATATGCTCCAGCTCGTCGGACACCGTCACCGAAGCCGCCCCCGTGTTGATCGTGAAGCGGAAGTACCGCACGAGATGGAGGGCGATGCTCTGGATGATGTCGTAGCTGCGGATCTGCGCGAGCTGGTAGACGATGTTGAGCGAATTCATGAAGAAATGAGGCTGGATCTGCGCCTGCAGATGCTTGAGCTCGGCTTTCTGCGTGCGGATCTTCTCCTCGTAGATGTCGATCTTCAGATGCTCGATCTGCTCCGCCATGCCGTTGAACGTCTCGTTGATCGTATCGAACTCGGGCAGGCGGCTGTCCGGCAGCCGCGCGCTCAGATCGCCGGCGCGGATTTTACGCATGCCGCGGATGAGCCGGTACATCGGCATGACGACCGCTCGCTGCAGGACGTACAGGTAGACGCCGAGCAGCACCGCCGCCAGCACCGGCACCGCATAGGTCAGATAGCGGAAATACGGCAGTCCCTCCAGCAGCGACTTTTCGGGCATGAGCAGCAGCAGCCGCATGTCCGCCATGCGGGAATCCTTGGCGACGAGCAGATGCGGCTGCGGCACGTCGGCGATCGCATAGCCGGCGAGCGCCTCGGCCAGCGCGCCCGGCATGCCCGCGGCGAGGCCGCCTCGCAGCCCGGCGGCGAGCTCCGTCAGCGGCTCGCCGGAGCCGCTCGTCAGCACGGCGAAGCCTTTGCCGCCCGTGCCGAGCTCATGCAGCGGCGCCATCAGCCGGCCGATATCGACCCAGGCGCCGATCGCCGAGCCGTAGCCGTTGTCGACGACGCGCAGCAGCGCGAACGAGCCGTCCAGCCGCTGCAGCGTCCAGCCGGTGTACGGCGTGTCCGCTCCGGGCCCGGCCCGCAGCACGTCCCGCAGCCGCGCGACGATGCGCTCCTTGCGCTCGAACGAGACGTTCTGCTGCTGGGCGAGGAACAGGTCCTCGTAGCGGGAGCTGTAGGCGAACAGCACGTCGGCCGCCTCGTAGTAGTTCGTATTGGCTCCGAGATCGGCCGCCGCCTGCGTTTTCGCCCGGTAGTAGTCCCAGCCGCCCCGCTCGTTCTGCGAGAGCGTCATCAGGTCGCGGTTCTGCTCGGCCGTCTTGAACAGATAGTTCTGGACCTCCTCGAGCACCTTGTCCATGTCGTTCAGATACATCGTCAGCAGGCTGCGGTTGGACTGGGCGACCTGGGAACGGACGACCGACGTCGAATAAAGGTTGTTCCACAGCAGAAGCAGCACGAGCGGCGCCGTCACGCCGACGAAGCCGATGATGAGGCGGGTCCGCAGCGTCTTCGCCTGCTTCGGCCGTGCCGAGCCGGATCCGTTGCGGCGCGCAGGCAGCCAGGCAGCCGGCATCAGGATTCCCCCTCTCCGGCGGAGGCTCCGCCTGCGGCGAGCCAGGCGTCGAGCTGGCGCTGCTTCTCCGCGATGACCTTGTCCGCGCCGGCGGCCTTCAGCTGCTCCAGGTACATCGGGATGACGGCGTCGGGATCGAGCTCGCCGGTGATGAGCGCGGGCGAGAACTCCTCGTCGACGCGGCTGCAGGCGGCGATCTCGTTGCTGACGGGCGACGGATCGAAGACGAAGCCGAGCGCCTTGGACGGCTCCGCTTCCTCGTTGAAGCGGCGATAATTGTCCCATTGCTGCGGATCCTCGTTGTCCCACAGATAGGAATTCAGCTGGTTGCCGAACATCCAGGGCAGGTTGAAGTTGTAGCGGACCGTGCGCGCGTCCACGCCCGGCGGGTAGGCGATGCGCCCGTCCGGCCGCACGACGTAGTGGCGGCCTTCGATGCCCCAGTCGAGCAGATTGAGCAGATAGCGGTCCGTATACAGCAGCTCCAGCAGCCGCATCGCCTTCTCGGGATGGCGGGACGTCCGCGGGATGGCGAACATCGCGCTCGTCACGTCCGCCGTCGTCGTGTACGGCTTGGTCAGCTCGACGGCGACCATCGGCATGCCGGTGTTGCGCGAAGCCTGGATCTCGAAGCCCGGCTTCATCGACTCCGCGAAGGCGAAGGCGGCGCCGGCCTTCACCGCCTCGTACTCGCTGTCGCGGGAGGTGACCGCGTCGGCGTTGAGGTAGCCGCTGCGGCGCCATTCGTACATCAGCTTGGCGTAGTCGCGGTACGTCCGGGCGGCGGCGAGATTGACGACCTTGAGGCTGCCGCCCGCGCGCTGCAGCACGCCCGGACCGTCGCCGAGCATGTCGAACAGGCCGTATTGGAGCAGGAATGTCAGCGGGCTCCGGTCGGCGCGCACCTGCAGCGGCGTCACGCCCGGCTCGCGGCGCTTGATCGTCTCCAGCACCGGTCCGAGATCGGCGAGCGTGCGGATCGCCTCGAGGCGGATGCCGTGCTTCTCGACGAGATCGGCGCGCATCACGATGCCCTTGCTGGCGGCGAACTCCTTGTTCGTCGGAATGCCGTACAGCTTGCCGCCGATGCGGCTCGCCCGCAAAATTTCCGGATCGAGCACGCTGGCGATGCCGGCGCCTTCGCGCTGCAGCAGCTCGTCGAGCGGCAGGAAACGGCCGCGCGACACCTCGTCGCCGAAGCGCATCCAGCCGGCGGTGAACATGAGGTCGACCTGGCTGCCGGAAGCGTAGACGAGCCCCGTGCGGTCCCACCAGCTGCTCATGTCGACCGGCTTGATCTCGACGGAAGCGTCCAGCTTGTCCCGCAGGTAGCGGTTCATCTCCGCCTGCACGAGCGGCAGGTCCGGCGGCGCGACGCTGGCCGGGAACATGAGCACGAGGCGGTCGGACGCCTCGGCGCCGGACGCGGCGGAGCCGGGCGACGGCTCTCCGCCGGAGGAGCGCTCGGATCGGACGGCCGGCCACGCCGCCAGAGCGGCGAGCAGCAGCAGCGCGCCGGCGGCGGCCAGCAGGCGGACGCGGCGGGCGCGGAGCCCGCTGCGGTCGAGATCGTGGTCGGTCATGATGCGGCAGTCCCCTCTTCGTTCGATGATCCGGACCGTTCCGGTCCGGAAGCGATTTCAATTATACGCCGGCCCCGGCCGCGCTTCTACTAGGAATCGGACCTCGAATGCCACGATTGTGACCTTGCGGGCCGCGGCGGCTCGGGATCGCCGGGGCGGGCGAGACGGAGCGGAGGCGTCGGCGGGCGAGTGCGCCAGCGGGCGGATGCGTCGGCGGGCGAGTGCGTCGGCGGGCGAGTGCGTCAGCGGGCGGATGCGTCGGCGAGCGAGTGCGTCGGCGGGCGAGTGTGCGACGGCTAGCAGGCGAGTGCGCCAGCGGGCTGGTCAGCCGCGGAACAGCTTGCGGTATTCCGTCGGCGTCATGCCTTCATGCTCCTGGAACCGTTTATTGAAATAGCTCGCGCTCGGATAGCCGGCCTCGAGCGCGATCTCGCCGATATTGGCCTCGCGCCGCTCCAGCAGCCGCTGCTTGGCGCGCTGCAGGCGGGCCCGCGTGACGAACTCGCTCGGCGTCATGTCCAGCGCCCCCTTGAACAGCCGGCAGAAATAGTGGGTGCTGACGCCGGCGCGCTCCGCCCACTCCTGCAGCACGAACGGCTTCGCCGCCTCCTCCTCGAGCCGCGGCAGCAAGGACAGGATGCGCTCCTCCGCGGGACTGGCGGACGGCGAGCCGAGCGGCACCGCCTGCTGCACGAATTCCGCCAGCACGCCGTAGGCGAGCGTCGAGAGCAGCGCGGGCCGCGTCATGCTGCTCGCCTCCGCCTCCTCGAGCAGCGCCTGATGCGCCTCGATCCAGCCGGCCGGCTGGCGGAGCTTCCAGAGCAGGTTCTGGTGGAAGCCGCGCTCGACCATGAAGTCCCGCAGCCGGCCGCCGTAGAAGTGGATCCAGCGCACCTCCCACGGATCGTCCTTGCTGCTGCCGTACTGCTGGGCCGCGTGCGGAAAGTACAGCACCGCCTGCCCCTGCGTCAGCTCCTGCTGGCCGGATTCCGTCCGCACGTACCCTTTGCCGGAGACGACGATGTGGATGCTGAAATTGTTCAACGCTCCGGCGTCCCGCATCACCTCATGCTCCGGGTAGTCGCAGTAGACTCCGACCGATTCCGGCAGGATGAAATAGGGCTGCTCCGGTAGCGTGAGCAGATGCGTCTGTCGCTGCATGTTCGACCTCCATCGCAATATCGTGTTAACTCGTATCATATATTTTCATTTTTAAAAAGTAAATCATCAGGTACAATCACAATATCGTATTAGCTACCTTAAAGGAGGCGTTGTTCATGACCCAATCAGCCAAGCTGCGCTGGGGCGTGCTCGGAGCCGCAGGCATCGCGCGAGGCTCTGTCATCCCCGGCCTGCTCCGTTCGCAGCTCAACGAAGTGAAAGCCCTTGCAAGCCGCGACCGGGACAAAGCCCGGCGGACGGCCGACGAATTCGGCATCGAAGCGGCGTACGGCAGCTATGAGGAGCTGCTGTCCGACGATTCGATCGAGGCGGTATACATCCCGCTGCCCAATCATCTGCACCGCGAATGGACGATCCGCGCCCTCGAGGCCGGCAAGCATGTGCTTTGCGAAAAGCCGCTCGCGCTGACCGCCGCCGAGGCGGAGGAAATGGCGCTCGCGGCGCAGAAGGCCGGCCGCCAGCTGGCCGAGGCGTTCATGTACCGGCATCATCCGCGCTACGCGATGATCCGCGAGGTCATCGCCTCCGGCGAGATCGGCGATCTTCGCAGCCTGCATGGGACGTTCACGTTCAACAGCTCCGGCAGCTCCGGCAACGTGCGCTTTGTCAAGGAATGGGGAGGCGGCGGGCTCTACGATGTCGGCTGCTATCCGATCTCCGTCGCGCGGATGCTGATCGGCGCCGAGCCGGAGGCGGTCACGGCGCGCGCGCTGTTCTCGCCCGAGCACGGCGGCGTCGACATGATGGCGAGCGGGCTGCTGGAGTTCCCCGGCGGCCTCGGCGTCACGTTCGACTGCGGCATGTGGGGCGCATTCCGCAACAAGCTCGAGGTGCTGGGCACGGACGGCATCCTGGAGGTGCCGTCCGCGTTCATGGCCGGCTTGGAAGGCGAGACCGGCTTTTATGTGACGACGGGCAGCGGCCGGCGCTATGTCGACGTGCCGCAGGTCGACCACTTCTCGCTCGAAGCCGACGACTTCGCCCGCACGGTGCTGCACGGCGAGCCGCAGCGCTTCCCGCCGCAGGATGCGGTCGCGGGCATGCGCGTGCTGGAGGCATGCCTCCGCTCCGCGGAGCAGCGCGTCCGCATCGAGCTGCCGTCCTGCGGAGCCGGCTCGGCCGAGGCTGCCGCGGCTGGCGCTCTCGAATCGAAAGGAGTCGAATGATCATGAAGACGATCTCGGTCAAAGGTGTCGCCAAGCCGATCAGCGTGCTGATGAAGGGCTCGGATTATTTTACGAACGATAGCTACGAGCGCGCGGCGGCCAATCTCGACGCCTTCCTCGCCGCCGGCGGCAACGCCATCGATACGGCGCATATCTATTGCGGCGGGCAGAGCGAGACGGTCATCGGCCGCTATATGGAGGAGCGCGGCAACCGCTCCGACATCGTGATCCTGACCAAAGGCTCCCATCATGACGAGTCCGGCCCGCGCGTGAACGCCGAGGCGATCCGCAGCGATCTGCTGACGAGCCTCGAGCGGCTGCGCACCGACCATATCGAGCTGTACGCGCTGCATCGCGACGATCACTCCGTGCCGGTCGGCGCCATCGTCGAAGCGCTCAACGAGCATATCGAGGCCGGCCGCATCGGCGCGATCGGCGGCTCCAACTGGACGTGGCAGCGGCTGCAGGAGGCCAACGACTACGCCGCCGCCCACGGCTTGACGGGCTTCGCCTTCAGCAGCCCGAACCTGAGCCTGGCCAAGGCAAAAGAGCCGTTCTGGGCCGGCTGCGTCTCCGCCGACGAGGAAACGCTGCGCTGGCATGAGCGCGAGCAGCTGCCGCTGTTCTCGTGGTCGTCGCAGGCGCGCGGCTTCTTCACCGGCCGCTTCGGACCGGAGGACACCAGCAACGCCGACCTCGTGCGCGTGTTCTACAGCGACGCCAACTGGGAGCGGCTGCGCCGCGCAGGCGAGCTCGCCGCGGAGAAGGGCGTCAGCACGATCCAGATCGCGCTCGCCTACGTGCTGAACCAGCCGTTCCCGACCTGCGCCCTGATCGGCGCGCAGAACCCGGGCGAGCTGAGCTCCTGCCGCGACGGAGTCGAGATCGCGCTCTCTCCGGCCGAGCTCGCTTGGCTCGACCTGCAGGCGGAGACGCGCTAAGCAAAAACGACCCGCCTGGCGCGAAAACGCCGGGCGGGTCGTTTTTTTCGGACTCCATCATAGGCCGCCGTGCTGCAGGCTTGGATGCAGCTTTCGGCACCTCGCGCGGCTGCCCGCGCGAGGTGTGACGATGCGTGATGGCTGTCAACCTAATGCCCTGTCCGATTCCGGGAGCTGCGCTGACCCTCCAGCCTCTCCCGTTCCTCCAGCCTCTCCACCAGCCCCTCCACCATCTCTAACGATACGGACAGACTCTATTTGCTCCAAAAGAGGCTCGCAAAAAATGTAACGATACTCAGCGAGCTTATGGCTTCAAAAATGAGCTTCTGCCATGCCAGAAAGGCCGAATAGCGCTCGTCCGTATCGTTGGGTTGCAAAAACGAGTCCGATTCGACAAAATAAGGCTCCTCCGTTTCGTTGGGTCGCCGTCCGTTCGCAAAGCAGAACACGCCTTGCCTAAGGCCGCACCGATTTCCGGCCTGGCCCAAACAGCCGCAGCGCCGCTCCGGCGGCCATCGCGCCGAGCACGCCGCCCGCCGTATTGAGGATCAGGTCGTCCACGTCGAACGTGCCGATGCCGAGCAGCGCCTGGGCGCATTCCAGCGCAAGGCTGGCCGCGAAGCTGATCGCCGCCGCGCCGAGCAGCCGGAGCGGCGAGCGGCGCAGCGCGAGCGTCAGCAGCATGCCGAACGGAATGAAAATCAGGATATTGCCGAACAGATTCAGCCGTCCGATCGAGCTCCCTCCGTCCCAGTCGCTGCGAATCTGCCCGAACGGCTCCAGATTTCCGCGGCGGATCCGCCCCAGGATAAGTCCCGGGTCGCTCAAGGACTGCCTCAGCTGCTCGGCGAGAAAGCCGATGTCGCCGGTGCCGAGCTTGAACAGGATGACCTTGACGAGCACCCAGCCATACCCGAGCAGCAGGACGGAGACAGCCAGCGTAAGCAGGCGCCCGACAATCGGAGCCTGTCTTTTCGTCGCCGCCGCACGCCTGGCCGTTCCGCTCGTCCGCCGCAGCGATTCGTTCGTCCGACTCGCCATCTCGCTTGTCCTCCTTGCCGTCTCGTTTGTCATCCCGCTCCGCCTTTGTTCCGCCAAGTCGTGACGATGATGCCGCCGGCATTGTCCCCGGACAGCTCCGCCAAGCTTCCAGCCGCGACGGCAACCGCTCCGCCGGGACTCGCTTTCTGCCAGGAGATGGCGTACGTCTTGCCGAGCGACTTGAAGCGGAGCTTCTTTTCCTCCCGAAGCAGCGCGATGTATTCCTCCAGCACGAGGCCCCGCTCCTGCATGATTCCGCTATGCGGCAAGCCGACGTAGCGGAAATGCCACGGCTCGTACTGGATGCCCGTCACCTCGGTCTTGTCCTCGGGATACCGCAGGACGAAGCCGTAGCGCCAAGCATGCTCCCGCATCCAGCTGCCCTCCTCCGTCGACTCCATCCGGCCGAACACCGAGCCGACGTCGAGCGCCAGGCCGGTGTTGTGCTCGCTGTGCCCTGCCGGCAAGGCATAGTCCGGCCCTTGCTCGCGGTACAGCCGCTCCTGCTCCTTGGCAGAGCGGTAGGCGCTGTTGACGACGAGCCCGTCCACGCCGTCCTTGCGAGCCGCCGCGACCAGCTCCGCGAACCGACCGGCCGCCTCGCGCGACAGCTGGGCGTCCTGTTCTCCTTCCGCCAGGCGAAGCTCGCCCGGCTGCTTGGACAGGGTGACGAGATCAAGCCGGGCGCCGTCCGGCTGCAGGCCGTGATCGCGGTTGACGAGCATCAGATTGCCGGAAAAAGCCTGCTCCAGTCCCGCCTCCAGCCGTTCTCCGGCCGCATTGGCTGCATTGGCCGCATCGCTCGCCCCGGCCGCTTTGCCGCCGTCCGCATCGCTCGCGCTGTCCGCCTTGCTCGCGCCGCTTGCGCCGCTCGCCCCGTCCCCTGTATCACCTCCGGGCGTCCTCCCGGCCGCATCCCCGCCAGCCGTCTGCGCCTGCCCCGCGCTCCCGCCTCCATGCTCTTCCCCTGCGCCGATGGCTGCGGCCATCCGCTCCGCCATGCCGCAGCCGGGCAGTCCGCCCGCCAGCACGGCCGCGAGTCCCGCCGCGATTCCGATCGTCCGCCATCGTCTGTTGTCCATGCCGCTCTCCGCCTTCCTCTTGTCCGATAGGCTCTATGCTAGAGCAAGAACCTAAAGACAACCGGCGGGCAAACCTAAATTTTTTCTAAAATCGGCTTCGCAGATGCAGATGCCCCGTCCCGCGGCAGCCGCACCTCGAAAACCGTCCGCACGATGTCGCTGCGCGCCGCAATCGTCCCGCCGTGGCGCTCGACGATGTTCTGCGCGATGAACAGGCCGATGCCGGTGCCGCCGATGCCGCTCTGCCGCGACTTGTCGCCGGTGTAGAACATGTCGAACAAATGCGGCAGCTCCTCCGGCTCGATGCGGCTGCCGTAGTTGACGATCTGCGCGACCGCCTCGTCCCCCTCCGCGAAGCAGCGGAAGTCCACATAACGTCCGTCCCCGCCGTAGCGGGCGGCGTTGACGGCGAGGTTCTCGAATACGCGGGCGAGCAGGTCGCCGTCCGCCTGGACAAGCAGCGGCGGCTCCAGCTCCAGCCGGGCTTCGAGTCCGTTTTTTTCAAACAGCGGCTGCATCTCCTCGCTCAGCTGCGACAGCAGCTCCGCCAGATCCAGCTCCGCGCGCTCCAGCGGGAGCTGGCCATGCTGCAGGCGCGTCACCTCGAACAGCTCGTCGATGAGCCGCTCGAGCCGCTGCGCCTTGCTCGCCGCGATGCCGAGATAATGGCGCGTCTGCTCCGGCGTCAAGCCGTCGTCCTTGAGCACATAGTCGAGGTAGCCGACGACCGAGGTGAGCGGCGTCCGCAAGTCATGGGCCAGGTTGAGCACGAGCTGGTCCTTGCTGCTCTCGGCGAAGTCGCCTCTGCGCACCGCTTGCCGGAGCTTGTCTCCCGCTTGCCCCAGATCCTCGGCGATCGATTGGAACTCGTCGCCCGAGCGGATCTCGACGCGGCGCTCGAAGTCGCCCTCCGCGAGCGCGCGGATGCCGCCCGAGATCTGCTGGAAGTAGCGCGCGTAAGGCGAGGACAGCGCATAGAAGAACAGCACGGCGAGCGGGATGAAGAACAGCAGGAAAAAGTTGAAGTCGCCGACGTGCCGGATGAGCTGGCGCAGGCGGACGACCGACTCGTCCTCGAACCGCACGCTCGAGGTGTAGTAGGCTTGAAGCAGCTTGTACGCGATGTACGTCGCCAGCCCGGCAAGGCCCATGCTGAGCGCGAGCAGCACGATCATGCGCGAGCGGAAGCTGCGGAAGGACCTAGGCATGGAACTTGTACCCCACTCCCCATACCGTCTTGATCCACTTGTCCTTGTCGGAACCGAGCTTGCGCCGCAGCGAGCGGATATGGACCATCACCGTGTTCGTGCCTTCGTAGTAGTCTTCCTTCCACACCTGCCGGAAAAGCTGCTCGCCGCTGAACACCTGCCCCGGATGGCGCGCCAGCGCGTAGAGCAGATCGAACTCCTTGGGCGTCAGCTCCAGCTCGCGCCCGTACAGCCGCACGCTGCGGCTCGCCGGGTCGAGGATGAGGCCCGCCGCCTCGACGCGCCCGCTGTCCTCGACCCTCGGCTGGGCGAGCAGCGCCGAGCGCCTCAGCTGGGCTTTCACCCGCGCGACCAGCTCCAGCGGATTGAACGGCTTCGTCATGTAGTCGTCCGCGCCGATGACGAGCCCCGAGATCTTGTCGAAGTCCGACGTGCGCGCGCTCAGCATGAGGATCGGCAGCGCATGCGCCGAGCGGATGCGGCGCGTCGCCTCGAGCCCGTCGATGCCGGGCATCATGAGATCCATCACCGCCAGGTCGATGCCCCCGAGCTCGACCGCCTGGATCGCCTCGAGGCCGTCCTTCGCCTTTACGATGCGGAAGCCTTCCTTCTGCAGATGCAGCTCGATCAGATCCGCGATCTCGGCCTCGTCCTCCGCGATCAGGATCGTCGCTTGTCCCTCCATCGTCGTCACCGCCTTTCCTACTGTTCTACCAGAAATGAGCGCGAAAGAAAAACGAAGCCCCCGCGCAGGCAAGCCGAATGGCTCGCCTGTACGGGGGCTTTGGATGCGGCAGGGCTGGGGAAAGGGCTTCGTGGCGCAGCTCCACCCCAGCGCCGACAAGGGAGCTTCTTCCCTTGTTCACGCGGGTTCCACAGGCGGCTTCGCCAGCCTCCGCCTTACGGCGTCGGCATGCCGCCGTTGGCGTTCAGCGTCTCGCCGACGACGTAGCTCGCCTCCTGGCTCGCCAGGAACACGTAGGCCGCGGCCATCTCCGCCGGCTGGCCGGGACGGCCGAGCGGCGTCTTGGCGCCGAACTCCGGCAGCACCTGCTGCGGCTGGCCGCCGCTGATCTGCAGCGGCGTCCAGACCGGCCCCGGCGCGACGACGTTCACGCGGATGCCCTTCGGCGCGACCTGCTGGGCAAGCGCCTTGCTGAACGTATTGATGGCGCTTTTTGTCGTGGCGTAGTCCAGCAGAATCTCCGACGGCGAGTAAGCCTGGATCGACGACGTGTTGATGATCGCGCCGCCGGCCGGCATGTGGCGGATGGCCGCCTTGCACAGCCAGAACAGCGCGTAGACGTTCGTCTTGAACGTCGCGTCGAACTGCTCGGTCGTCAGGTCGGCGATGTCCTCGACGTACTGCTGCATGCCCGCCACGTTGGCGAGGATGTCGATGCCGCCGAGCTCCTTGACCGCCGACTCGATGAGCGACTCGCAGAACGCCTCGTCCTTGAGGTCGCCCGGGATGGCGACCGCCTTGCGGCCGGCCTGCTCGATCTGCTGCACGACCTCCTTGGCGTCGGCCTCCTCCTCGGGCAAATACGTCAGCACGACGTCGGCGCCCTCGCGGGCGTAGGCGATCGCAACGGCGCGGCCGATGCCGCTGTCCGCGCCCGTCACGACGGCCTTGCGGCCAGCGAGCCGTCCGGAGCCCTTGTAGCTGCCGGAGCCGTCATCCGGCTTCGGATCCATTTTCGTTTCCAGTCCCGGAGGAGCCTGCTCCTGCTTGTATTCCGGTCCGGCCTTCGGGTACTGCGTCGTCGGGTCCTGCATGCGGTTCGGGTCGCTCATCATGCGATCTCTCCTTTATCGAGGGGCTTGCGGCCGGTTCAACCCGGCCTGTTCCTCCTTGTTATACCCCTCGGGAGCGAAAATGAACGCCGTCTCGCCTGAAAAACCGTTCGGTCTACCAGTTGTTGCCGGAGCCGCTCGCCGTGAAGCTCGGCGAGTCGTTCACGAACTTGCCGGACGGCGCGCCGTTCACCGCATTGTTCGTAAAGGTCGAGCTGCCCGTCGCGGAGCCGCGCACGTAGAAGCCGTGCGTGCCGGCATTCGTGATCGTGTTGGAGCTGTACGTCACCGAGATGCCCGGCGCGGGTTCTTCGATGAAGACGCCGGCGTACGTGCTGTCCTCGATCGTATTGCCGGCTACCGATACGGTCAGGCTTTGCGCCTTGCCGTTGTTGTTCAGCCAGTACGCCCAGATCGCGCCGATGCCGTAGCCGTAGTCCTTGTGCAGGGAGCCGGCGCGCACGAGGCGGTTGTTCTGGACGGTCAGCGTGCCGGTCATCGACGGCGGATTGAAGTTCGTTCCGAAGCTGATGCCCGACCCGTTGACGACAGTGTCTTCCAAAAGGTTGCTCAGCACCTTGTTGTCCTTGCCGCCGTAGATGGCGATGTTGTTCGCGAGCGTCGGAATCTGCACCGTGTTGAAGCTGAACGTATTGTTCGTGTTCAGGTAGGTGTCGGACCACATCGCCAGCCCGTCGTCTCCGCTCGTGCGCACCGAGTTGTTCGTCACGGTCGTGTTCGACGTGCCGTAGTGGAGGTTGACGCCGTCCGCCCAGACGTGGCGGATGCGGGAGTTCGAGAACGTCGCGCCGCTCGTCTGGTTCGTAAGCCAGAGGCCGACCTTGGCATGGGTGATCCACAGGTTCGTGATCGTGGAGTTCGTTCCGTTGCCTTCGACCGCCGTCACGCCGTTGTAGTCGTCGCGGATGCGGTCGTCCGGCGCGATCTTGAAGTCGGAGATCGTCACGTTGCCGCCGCGCAGGTACAGTCCGGCATACGCGCCGTTGATCTCGGAATGCCAGATGCCCGCGCCGCGCATGGAGACGCCGCTGTCGAGGTACAGGCGGGTGCCGGTGCCGTTGTAGCCGGCGCCCTTCGTGCCGCTGCCGATCGTGAACGAGCCCGCCGGAATCCAGACGCCCTTGAGCGTGCCGCCGGAGTTTTTGACCGCCGCGATCGCGCTGTTGAACGCCGCCGTATCGTCGCCGCCGCCATTCGCCGTCGCGCCGTAGTCCGTCACGGAGACATAGTTCGCCGGCTTGGAAAGGGCGGCGGGAACCGCCTCCGTCTCGACGAGGTCCACCGTGACGTAGGACGTCTGCCCGAAATTCAAGTTGCTGGCGTCGCGCTGCAGCTTGAGGACGGTGCCGGCCGGGTAGCTCTGGTCGAGCTTGAAGCTGACCTCGTCGTACATGTGATGAGGCGTCGTCGGCTGCGCGCTCGGGTTGTTGGACCAGCGGATCTCGCCGCCCTCGGTATTGTAAGATCCGTAGATCCAGCTGTACTTGGACGTCAGCGGCACCTGCTGCTTGAGCGTGCCGTTCACGTACAGGCTGATGCCTGCGTCGATGCCGGTGCCGGCGGCGTTGTCCGGGATCGAGTAGCGCACCGTCACGCCCTGCGCCGCCTTGGCCAGCGTCAGCTGCACGTACTGGCCGGCGCCGGTCAGGCGCACCGCCCTGCGGCCGGATGCCTCGGAGGCCGGATCGCCGAACGTGCGGGACGGACCGATGGCCGTTCCGTTGTGGGTCAGGCTTTCCGCCTGATAGGTGTCGTACGGCATCGTCGCCCCGAAGGAGCCGGACGGCGTAGGCGTCGGGGTCGGAGTGGCCGTAGGGGTCGGGGTTGGCGTGGCGGTTGGCGTGGCCGTCGGCGTGGCAGTCGGCGTGGCGGTCGGAGTCGGTGTCGCCCCGGCCTGGCCATACACCTCGAGCTCGGCGGCCTGGCCGCCCGTCGCTCCGCTGTTGGCGGTGAAGCTCAGGCGGACGTACCGGGCGGACGAGGCGGAAAAGGAAATCGCCGCTTCGTTGCCCGTCGCCGGATCGAACGTGTAGCTGGCCGACGCCTTCAGCGTCGAGTAGGACGTATTGTTCGCGCTGCCGAGCACGGCCAGCGTCTGCGAGCGGGTTCCCCAGCCGGAAGGCAGCTTGACCTTTACGCTGGAGATGCTCTGCGCGCTGCCCAGGTCGACGGTCAGCGTATTCGGGTAGGTGCCGGCAGCGCCTTCATAATACGAAGAGACATTTCCGTCCACCGCGTTCGAAGCCGGGAAGCCGCCGACGCTGCTGCTGGCCGTGGCGGCTTTGCCCAGCGCCAGGTTGGCGCCGAGCGACGCCTCGAGCGCCAAATGGTCGAGATTGACGTTGCCGCTGTCGGCCGCGTCGAACTTGTACTGGATCGTGTTCGAGCCTGCGTTCAGCGACACCGTCTCGCTGGCGGCGGCCCAGCTGTCCCAGTTGGCCGTGGCGGGCAGCGGCAGCTGCTTCAGCTTGGAGCCGTTGACGTACAGGCTGAGCGTCTGGGACGAGCCGGTGCCGTTGGCGTAGCGAAGCGCGGCGGAGTAGCTGCCGGCAGCGGCGGCGCTGACCGTGAAGGTCGTGGCGGCGCTGCCCTTGTTCGCGTCGGTATACCCGCCGACAAAGCCGCTGCCGGTATAGCCGGCATGGTCGCTGGCGACGGACGCGCCGCCGGCTCGGGCGGCGGACTCCGCTTCGTAGATCGTTGGCGCGGCGGACGCTTGCGGCGCAGCCGCGACGAGCTGCACGGCCAGGACGGCGGCGGCGAGGACAGCAGCGCATCGCTGCATCCATGGAGATCGATTCATTCTTGTTCCTCCTTAAAAGTAGGCTGATCGCCTTTCGGCATCATCCGCGGACCGTTTCGGGCGGTCCGGATGATCGGATCCTGGTTTGCGCCTCTCTCCCCTTTCATGCCGAGATGCGGGCTCCGAAAAAGCTCGCCCCTTTGTCGAAAGCGCTTTCTACGAGTCCATTATCTCGACAACCGGATGCGGATACTACCATTCTGGTGACCTGTACGGACATTTTGAGCAGATTTTCGCTGCCATTCGTGCGCGATCCGATCCGCATTTCACCGCTCCATCGGGCTGTAACCCGAACTGCCGAGTTACTCGGTTTTTCCGCGCATCTCCGACCGTTCGGCCCTCCACTCGCCCGAGCTGCTCGGTTTTTCCGCGCATCTCCGACCGTTCGCCTCTCCACTGACCCGAGTTGCTCGGTTTTTCCGCGCATCTCCGACCGTTCGGCCCTCCACTGACCCGAGTTACTCGGTTTTTCCGCGCATCTCCGACCGTTCGGCCCTCCACTCGCCCGAGTTACTCGGTTTTTCCGCGCATCTCCGACCGTCCGACCCTCCACTTGCCCGAGCTGCTCGGTTTTTCCGCGCATCTCCGACCGTTCGGCCCTCCACTTGCCCGAGTAACTCGGTTTTTCCGCGCATCTCCGACTGTTCGGCTCTCCGCTCGCCCGAGTTGCTCCGCCCCGCATCCCGACTAACTCGATTTTCTCGACTTAATGGCTCGACTGCGCACCACTGGCTGACATCCTGGCTCGCAAACGTATCGCACAAAGGCGACTGCCGTCCCCCATGTTCCTTGGACCGGCTGCTTCGGCTCGTCGTTCCGGAGACAAAAACAAAAAAGCCGCCCGCATGCCGATGGATCGGCAAAACGGACGGCCAGAGCTTCCTAGGTGCGGTCAAATAGAGTTACGGCCGCAGCTGCTCCAGAAGGCGGAGCAGAAGCATCGCGGCCTCGGCGCGCGTCACGTCTGCCTCCGGATGGAACTTGCCGTCCGGAGCGCCGAGCAGCAAGCCGCGAGCGGCCAGCTCGCGTACCGCGTCCGCCGCCCAAGGGCGGATCGAGGCGGCATCTGCAAACGCAGGCGCCGAGGACGCTGCCGCTCCGGCAATGGAACTTCCGGCAGTCCCCTCTGCTTGCGCGTCGCCGCCTGCCTCCAGGCCGGCGCTCGCAGCGGCCTCGGAAGCGGCGGCCCCGCTCGCTGCCGAAACGCCCGCGAACGCCAGAATGCGCGCGGCGAGCACCGCCAGCTCCTGCCGGCTGAGCGCGTCATCCGGACGGAAGCGTCCGTCGGCATCGCCTTGCACGATGCCGGCTGCCTGCACGGCGGCCAGCGCCGCCGCGGCATTCGGGCGCTTGCCGGCGTCGCTCCATGCTGCCGGAACGGCAGGCAGCGCCTCCAGCTCGAACGCGCGGGCCAGAAGCAGCGCGATTTCCGCGCGAGTCACGCGGCGCGAAGGCTCGAACGAGCCTCCCGGCACGCCGGAAGCGATGCCTTTGGCCGAAAGCGCATGAATCGCCCCTGCCGCCCAGTGGCCGGCCGCCACGTCGCGGAACGCTTGAGCGGGCAGCTGCGCGACCGCGAAGCTGCCGGAGCTCAGCGTGCGCACGACGACAAGGCTGCCGGATGCGTCCGGCGCTGCGAACGCCGGCGCGGTACGCAGCTTGCCTCCGGTCGAGCCGGCGACGAGCGCGGCCGTCCGGGCCGCATCCAGCCGTTCCGCCAGACGGAGCTGCAAGGAAACGTAGCCCAGCGAGCCGTCCGGCAGCGGCAGCGTCTTGCCGCCGGCGATCAGCTCGGCGCTCCAGCTGGCGGCGACGGCTCCCGTCACGCCGCCGCGCTGCGCTGCCGCTGCCGCAAGCTGCGCCTTCGCCGACGCCGGAGCGTCGCCGAGCGCAAGCCGCAGCGCTGCCGCCTTATCGCCCGCCGCGACAAGCCCGGCGAGCCCGGCCGCTTGGCGAGCCGACAGCTCCACCGCCCGGCCAGCCGCTTCCAGCCGCAGCAGGACGCCCGGCTCGGATGCCAAGCTCTGCAGCGCGGCGAGCGGCACAAGCGCGGCCAATCGGCCGTCCTCCGCGCGGTAAGCCTGCAGCCGCACGGAACGCTGTCCCGTGCGGACCGCTTCCTCCACGAGCTGTTCGTTGGCGGCGAGAGAAGCGTCTGCATCCTCGGCAAGCGCTGCTGCCGGAGAGGCTGTCGGCGAAGCCGTCGGGGCGGCGCTGGACGAAGGAGCCGGACTAGCTGACGGCGACGGTGTCGCCGACGGACCGCCCGGCTCTCCCGGTCCTCCCGGCTCACCCGGTTCTCCCGGTTCACCCGGCTCCCCCGGTTCTCCCGGTTCTCCCGGCCAGACCAGCCCTTCTCCCGTCGCCGCGCCGTCGGACGGCAGCGCCGCCGCCGCTGGCGCGCCCGGCGTCTCGGTCAGCTCGACCGTCGCGCCGCCGGCCCGGAACCGGCTGCCGAGCAGCGCTCCGCGCTGCTCCAGCCCTTCGAGCAACACACGGCCGGCCACGCCCGGTCCGGCATGCACGCCCCAGGTGCCGGAGCCGGCCAGCACCAGATTGCGGATCGTGATCTCGCCTCCGGCCGCGCCCATCGGCTGATTGCCGCTGACGTACAGGCCGGAGTACGTGCTGTCCAGCACATTGTTGTCGAAGAGGTCGATGTTCGCCTCGATCGGCAGGCTGTCCGTGAACAGCCAGATGCCGCCGAAGTCCTGCTTCCAGTTGGCCTCGCGCCCGCCGGTGCGGATCAGCGTGTTGCGCTCGACGACCGTGCGCCCGCCGAAAGGCACCGGATTGAAGCGCGTCGACAAGGCGATGCCAGCGCCGAATCCGACCGTATCGCTCAGCACGTTGTCCTGCACCTTGTTGTCCGAGCCGCCGAACACCGCGATGTTGTCCGCGAGCCACGGCAGCTGCACCGTGTTGTAGCGGACCGTGTTGCCGGACACGCGGGCGTCGTCCGCGCTCACGCCTTCCGGCCGCGCCGACCAGAGCGCGATCGAGTCGTCGCCGCTGTTGCGGACGTGGATCTGCTCGGCCATCGAGTTCCGCGTGCCGGTCGAGAAGTTGATGCCGTCCGCGTACGTATTGCGGATGCGCAAGCCCGCCGCGTACAGCCCGTCCGTGACAACGCCGCCGTCCTCGTCGTCGCTGCGCACCGACCAGATGCCGGCTTTGGCATGCTCGACCCATACCTGCTGGATCGTCGAGCCTCGCCCGAACGTGCCGTCGAACGCCGCCTCGCGCAGCTCGTCATGCCGAGCCGTCACGCCGACGTCAATCATGAGGTCGTACACGGAAATGCCGCCGCCGACGCCCATGAAGCCTGCGCCCTGCAGCTTGGAATGCCACATGCCCGCGCCGCGGATCGCGATGTCCCGCAGCTCGATCGGCCCTTGCCGCAGCTCGAACGTGCCGGCCGGAATCCATACGCCCTCTCCGGCCCTGCGGGCATCCTCGATCGCGGCCCGAAGCGCCTCGGAGTCGTCCTGGCCGTCATTCGGCGCGGCGCCGTAATCGACGATCGACCGGTAGCCGTCCGGCCGGGCATAGGCCGCCGGAGCCAGCTCCAGGTCCGCGCTGTCGATGACGACGTACCCGGCTCCGCTGTCGCCGCCGAACTGCAGGCGCAGCAGCGAGCCCGCCGGCAGCGTGCGGCCGAACCGTAGCTGCGACTCGTCGTAGAACCGGTGCGGATCGCCGTCCTCCGGCTCGTTGGACCAAGGATAGCTGCCATACACCCAGCTATGCTTGCTGGACAAGCCGATCCGGCCCGCATCCTCGCCGTCGACCGTCACGCTCAGCGCCGCGTCCAGCCCCGCCCCGTCGGCGCTGTCGGGCAGGACGTACCGCAGCGTCATCGCGCTGGCCGGCTCGTCCAGCCGGAACTCCACGAACTGGCCCGGCGCGTCCAGCAGGACCGCGCGGCGGCCCGAAGCCTCGGAGGCGAACGTCATGAACGCCCGGTCCGGCCCGACGGCCGTGCCGTTTGTCGCCGCATGCTCGGCTTCATAGGTCAAAAAAGGCAGCGTCGCTCCGCGATAAGCGCGGCTGGTCGCGCCCTTCACCGTCAGCCGGTCGACGAGCAGCCCGCCGGCAGCCCCGTCCGGGAAGCTCAGCTCGACCGAGTTGGACCCTTCGCGCAGCGGCAGCGCGAGGGAGAGGTCCGTCCAGCCTGCGGCGCCGTCCAGCGCCAGCCGTCCCTGCGGCAGGCCGTTGACGGCAACGTCCGCTGCCCCCGAACCGCCCTCGGCCGCGACTCGAAACGCCGTCTCGTAGTCGCCGGCCGCGCCGGCCGCCACCGCCACGATGAGGCGGCTGCCCGCCTGCCCGATTCCGGCCGCATAGCCCGAGCCGCTATATCCGTCCCGCTGCGACGACGCCGCCGCGCCGCCGCTCATGAAGCCGTTCTCGGCCTCGTAGCGGATGTCGCCGGGCAGCTCCTCGAGCGTCCACAGGATGCTCTCCGGCGCCGCCCCCGTCTCGGCGGACGCCTCCAGGCGCAGCCCTCCGCCGGACAGCGCCAGCGCCTGTCCCGGCCGAGCCGCGCTGTGCAGCATGATCCTGCCGCCGCGCGTCTCAAGCCGCCACTGCGCAGGCTCCGCCGCCGCTTCCGACGCTTCCACGGAGCGGATCTGGCCATCGGCGCCGACG
This sequence comes from Paenibacillus sp. B01, assembly GCF_009649995.1. Taxonomy (NCBI): domain Bacteria; kingdom Bacillati; phylum Bacillota; class Bacilli; order Caryophanales; family Paenibacillaceae; genus Paenibacillus; species Paenibacillus sp. B01. The sequence goes on from NZ_CP045802.1 coordinate 3,801,357, forward strand.
GCCAGATAACGGCCGCCCGCGCCTCGCAGGCGCTGCCTGCCGTTGAAATCCTCCAGCCGCCACAGCGCGGCTGCTCCCGCGTCGCGGCCCGCAAGCGCCGATACGGCGCCATCGCTTGCCATGCCTGCATACCGATCCGCGCCGTTCCTCAGCCGGTAGACGCCTCCATGCGGCGCGGCCGGCGTCGAGCCGTCGCCGATCGCGGCGTCCTCCTCCGGCACGAAGCCGTCCAGCGGCGCGGCTTCCAGCCGCCACTGCACCCGGGCCTTGTCCACCGAGCGCAGGCCGAGCTGGGCATACCCCTGGCCGTCCTCGATATGCACGTATTCGTCGGAGCGGCCCGGCGACAGGCTGCGCAGCAGCGCCGTGCCGTCCGCCGGCCCGCGCTCCAGCGCCCAGCCGGAGCCGGAGCCGGTCCCGGCCGAGCCGGATTCGTCCGCCGCCGCTGCCGTCAAATAAGCCTTGCCCGCGCTCCAGCGAAGCCAGCCGCCCGTGGCCCGGTTCTGCAGCTGCCAGCCGCCGTCCTCCGCAGGAGCGGGCAGCCAGTGGGAGCGCTCGTCGCCCGGCTCCGCCGAGCCGTACAGCACCGCGCCGCTGCCGCCAGCCAGCAGAGCCTCGCCGCCGCTTTGGCCGATCAGCCGCACATAGCCGTCCGGCAGCTCGAGCGGCGGCTGCGGCTGCGGCTCTCCGCCTTCCGCGAACGTCTCGAAGCGCCATTTCGGACTGCCCCAGTTCGGATCGATCGGGTTGTACTCCGCCGTCTTGAGCTGATGCTCGACGTTCAGGTAGCCCGATGCGGACTCCGGACGCGCGTCCGCCGCGCTGCGGATGAGCCGCAGCCCCTTCGTGTCCTTCACGATCCATTCCGCAAGCAGGGAGCCGTCCGTCCGCTCCGCCACCCGCACCGGCTCGCGCGAGTCCGGCTTGACGCCTTCCAGCGTCATGTAATGTCCGGTCGCCCGGTTGCGGATCGTCTGGACGCCCTCCTTGCCCGGCATGTCCTCGACGAGCCACATCGCGGCCTCATCCGCCGCCGCGGCGTTGCCGTAGGCGAGCTTGCCGTCCTGCTCGAACAGATACAGCTCCAGATAATCGTTCTTGATGCGCACATAAGGCGACAGCTCCGCGTCCGGAGCCGGCTCCTTGACCGTCCACTCGGCAAAGGCGGCCTGCTCCGCTCCGATCGCGCCCGCGCGGGCCGTGCCGTCTCCTGCGACCGCATGCAGCTTGAGCTCCGGCTCTCCCCATGCGGCGAAGCCGGCCTTGGTCCCCGCTCCGAGCTCGTCGCGGGCCGGCGTCAGGCTCCAGCGGACCGAATCGCCCGCTGCGCCCGCAGCCGCGAGCGCGAGCGGCGCGCCTGCGGCCGCGCGGCTCATATACCGGCCGTCGGCGACGTTCCGCAGCCGCACCGCCATGCCGTCGTCCTCGATCGCCCAATGCGACGACGGGTCCTGATAATCCGCCGCGAGCGAAGCGACGGCCCCGTCCCGGGCGGCCAGATACAGCCCCGAGCCGCCATCCTGCAGCCGCATGGCCGGCGCGTCCGTCGCCGCTTCCAGCCGCCAGCTCGAGCTGCCCCAGCCGGGCTGCGCCCAGTCGCTGATCTGCAAAAAGCCGGTCTGCTGCTGCACATGCAGAATGTACGCCGGATGCTCCGCGCTGCGGAGCGTAAGCTTGCCGCCGGCCTGAGTCTCGACGAGCAGGTCGCCCGCCGAGCTGCCCTCCGGCAGCTCGGCCGCTTTCGCCGGCGCGTTCAGCGCGTCGCCGTCGTTGCCGAGGCGGTTCAGCACATGGCCGGTCGCCCGGTTGACGAGCCGCTCGCTGCCCGGCGTCGCGCCGGGCACGCGGAGCCAATGCGAGGCCGGGTCGTTCGCAGCCGGCGTTCCGTATTCGACCTGGCCGTTCTTTTCATACAGAGCCATGCCCTTCCAATCGTCCACCAGCCGCACCGGCTCGGCGTCCAGCGCGCGCTCCAGATGCCACACGGCAGAGCCCCAGGACGGCTGCGCCCAGTCGCTGGCGTTGGCGAAGCCGGTCAGCATCTGGATGTTCAGCACCTGGCCCGGCGCTCCCGGCACGGAGACGTTCACCGCGTCCGCTCCGTAACCGCCGCCGGCTGCCGATACGGTCCAGGCCGCCGCCGCGTCTTCGCGGGCCGCGAGCGCCACGCCCAGCGCATCGAGCGGATTCGGCGCGCCTTCCTTCGTCACCGCATGGCCGGTCGCCCGGTTGACGAGCCTTTTCGCTCCCCCCGGCCCTTCCTCCACGCTCCACTGGGCCGAACGGTCGGCGATCGCCGGGAATCCGTACCGCAGCTTCCCTTCCGCTTCATACAGGTAGTAGCCCTTCCATTCGTTCTTGAGCCGCACATACACAGACTCCCCGACCGTCGCTGCCGTCCCCGCGCCAGCGCTTGCGCCCGGCTCCTCCGCCGCAGCCGCCGACAGCGGCGGCAGCAGCAGGATCAGGCTGAGCAGCGCGGCCAGCAGCCGGCTGAAGCTTTTCCCCATCTGTCGTTCCCCCTCATGAGTCGTCCTTTCGTCTAAGCGCTTTCAGTTTAAGAAAAGACGGACCGGCCCTCTACCACAAACAGGACCTCCAAGAGCAAGATCGTGACCTAATGCGCAGGCCCAGGCCGCCGCGGAACGCAAAAAAGCCTCCCGCACGTATGTGCAGGAGGAGACAGAAAGGTTATGCTGCGGCCCGGAGCCCTCATCCGCGCCCACTCTCACATAAGCGCTCTGGGAAGGAGGCCGAGCGGACCGCAGCGCCGCGGATTTTGTCCTTGGCTCCGCCTAGTATAGCGCATCGGGCGGCTGGGCGCCTTATGAACCGGCAGGCAGCGGAGGGAAATGCTGCATGGAGAAAATGTAAGCGTTGCCCAAAAGGCAAACTTGCACATTGGGCAATAATTAAAGTACGATGAAAACAGCTATTTTCAGTCCGCTTATTCCAAGGAGGTGATTCGACATGCGCCCGCACAGCCTGCGCGATCTTAAAAAAGAAGCGACCGCCCACGCCCTGGCCAAGGCGGCGTTCGAGCTTGCGCTCGAAAAAGGGCTGGACGGCTTCGTCGTCGAGGACGTCGTGCAGCGGGCCGGCTATTCGCGGCGGACGTTCGCGAACTACTTCTCGTGCAAGGAAGAGGCGGTCGCGATGATCGCCATGACGTTCGACGGCAACGTCGACGAAGACCAGGAGCTGCATATCGATCTCGCGGAGCGGCTCTCGCCGCTCGACGTGCTGCATCGCTGGCTGCAGGCCCGCTTCACGGCCGACCTGCTGGGAAAGGTGCGCGAGCTGTTCACGCTCTCGCGCCGCCATCCCACGCTGGAGCCGTTCATCCTGAGCGTGCTCAAGCGGCTGCAGGCCGGCGCGGAGGAGGAGCTGCGGCGCTACTCCGCGGACGGCCGCGACATCGTCTACACCCATCTGCTCGCCGGAGCCGTATTCGGCGCGGTGCTGCCGATTCTCGACGGCACCCTCAAGGTGCGGCTGCCCGGCGATCCGGAAGACCGCGCGCCGGACGCGATTCCGTTCGAGCAGCATCTGGAGACGACGTTCGGCTATCTGAAAAGCGGCTTCTGACCGCCCTGCCCCAGCCCGCGCGGCGCTTCGCCGCCCGCTCGCCTCATCCCCCATCAAAGGAGAATGCATCCCATCATGTCCAAGCTCTTCTACAAGCTCGGCAAGACCGCCTTCGACAAGCCATGGGCGTTCATCGCCGCCTGGGTCGTCATCCTCGGCGCCGTCGTCGCCCTGATCGCATCCAATGGCGTGAGCGTCAGCTCCGAAATGAAGATCGAAGGCACCGAATCGCAAAAAGTGCTCGACAAGCTCCAGCAGGAGCTGCCGCAGGCAGCCGGAGATCAAGGCAGCGTCGTATTCACCGCGCCCGACGGCGAGCGGCTCGACACGCCGGAGCGCCAGCAGGCGATCCTCGCCGCCATCGCCGACATCTACAAGCAGGAGTACGTCATCAACCCCGCCGATCTGGCGGCGGCCGCCGGCGCGCAGGCGCAGCAAGGCGCTCAAGGCGCGGCTCAGGGCGGCCAGGATGCCGCCGCAGGCCAAGGCGCCCAGGACCAGGCAGCAGGCGCCGCCCAAGGCCAGGATGCCGCAGGCGCGGCGGCGGCGATGCCGTACGGCCCGCTGATCGTCGACGGCCAGCCCGTTCCCGGCGCGCTGATCGCCTCCGACGGCAGCGTCGCGCTGTTCCAGTTCCAATTCACGGTGCAAAAGACATCCGTCCCGACGGACGTGCTGAACGACATCATCGCCAGCGTCGAAAAAGCCGAGAGCGGCACCGGCATCACCTCGCTGCCGAGCGACTCGCTGCTCATGCCGGAAATTCCGATCGGCGCCAACGAAGTGTACGGCCTCGTCGTCGCCGTCCTCGCGCTGCTCGTCACGCTCGGCTCGCTCGTCGCCGCGGGCCTGCCGATCCTGACCGCGCTGATCGGCGTCGGCATCGGCGTCGGCGGCGCGTACTCGATCTCGAGCTTCGTGCCGATGACGTCGTTCACGCCGATCCTCGCCCTCATGGTCGGCCTCGCGGTCGGCATCGACTACGCGCTGTTCATCGTCAACCGCCAGCGCCGCCTCATCCTCGACCAAGGGCTGACGGCGCGCGAAGCGGCCGGACGCGCCGTCGGCACGGCGGGCAGCGCCGTGTTCTTCGCCGGCCTGACCGTCATCATCTCGCTCTGCGGCCTGCTCGTCATCGGCATCGCCTTCCTGAGCACGATGGCGCTCGTCGCCTCCGTCACGGTGTTCATCAGCGTGCTCGTCGCGCTGTCGCTGCTGCCTGCGCTGCTCGGGCTCGTCGGCGAGCGCATCTGCTCGGCCAAGGCGCGCGAGAAAAGCCGCAAGGCCGGGGGAACGCAGAAGCACGGCTTCGCCCATAGCTGGGTCCGCTTCATCATCCGCTTCCGCTGGCTCGCCATCCTCGTCGTCATCGTCGCGCTCGGCGCGGCCGCCTTGCCGGTCCGCGACATGCAGATGGGCATCCCGTCCGGCGCGACCGCCAACCTCGACTCCGGCCAGCGCCAGAGCTACGACGCGATCGCCAAAGGCTTCGGCGAAGGCTACAACGGCCCGCTGCTGCTCGTGGCCGAGCCGCGCGAAGCCGGCGGCGCGATCGCTCCGGAAGCGCTCGGCAAGCTGGCCGCCGAGCTGCAGCAGGTGAAGGACGTCTCGATCGTCACGCCGATGGGCCTCTCCGAAGGCGGCAAGATGGCGATCCTGAGCGTCATTCCGAAGTCCGGCCCGACCGACGAGGCGACCAAGACGCTCGTCGAGTCGCTGCGCGACCAGGACTCCGCCCTGTCCGCGGGCAACGGCGTGACGATCGGCGTCACCGGCTTCACGGCGATCAACATCGACATGTCGGCCCGACTGGCCGAAGTATTCCCGCTCTACATCGGCATCATCGTGCTGCTGTCGCTGATCATCCTGCTGCTCGTCTTCCGCTCGATCCTCGTGCCGATCAAGGCGACGGTCGGCTTCCTGCTGAGCGTGCTCGCCACGTTCGGCATCACGACCGCCATCTTCCAATGGGGCTGGATGAAGGACCTGCTCGGCTTCGATACGGGCGGCCCGATCATGAGCTTCATCCCGATCCTCGTCACCGGCATCCTGTACGGCCTCGCGATGGATTACCAGGTATTCCTCGTCTCCTCGATGCGCGAGTCGTACGTCCACGGCCATCGCGGACGCGACAGCGTCGTGCACGGCTACGAGCAGGCGAGCCGCGTCGTCGTTGCGGCGGCGGTCATCATGGTGTCCGTGTTCGCCGGCTTCATCTTCACGCATGACATCATGATCAAGCAGATCGGCTTCGCGCTGGCGCTCGGCATCCTGCTCGACGCCTTCCTCATCCGCATGACGCTCGTGCCCGCCGTCATGGCGCTGTTCGGCGACAAGGCGTGGAGCCTGCCGCGCTGGCTCGACCGCATCCTGCCGAACCTCGACGTCGAGGGCGACAAGCTGATCGCCGAGCTGAACGCGGCCGGCGGCGAGCGCGAGCAGGTCGCGAAGGTCGCTTCCGCGCGGAAGCCGTAAAGCGGACCGCAAGCGTTCCGATTCAAAAGGCACACCAAGCGTTCCATTTTAAAAGGCATACGCAAGCGCTCCAATTCAGAAGGCATACGCAAGCGCTCCAATTCAAAAAGAAGCGTCCCGACCCGCAGCGATGCGGGAGGGACGCTTCTTTTTGGTGAAACGGATCGGGACGGCTGCCGAAGCGCATACGGTTCTCTTACGCGCCTCCGGCTCCCACGGCTCCTTCTCCGCTCACCCCTTCGTCGCTCCGTCCGCCAGGCCGGAGATGAGGAAGCGCTGCAGCAGCAGGAACACAGTCGCGATCGGGACGGCGATCAGGATCGTGCCCGCCGCGAAGATCGTGAAGTTGTTGGAGAACTTGTCGTTGATGAAGTTGTACAGCCCGAGCGCCAGCGTGTACTTCTCCGGCGAGCGCAGGATGATGCGCGGCGTCAGGAAGTCCATGAACGGCGCCATGAACGTGAACAGCGCCACGACGGCCAGGATCGGCCGGGCAAGCGGCATCAGGATGCGGAAGAACACCGTCAGATGCCCGGCCCCGTCCATCGTCGCCGACTCGTCGAGGTCGCGCGGAATCGTGTCGAGGTAGCCTTTGACCAGGAAGACGTTCATCGGCAGCCCGCCGATGGAGTAGATCAGGATCAGCCCCGCGAACGTGTCGAGCAGGTTGACGAGGTTCAGCAGCAGGTAGATCGCCACCATGCCCATGAGCACGGGGAACATCTGCAGCAGCAGGAACGTGTAGATGCCGTGCTTGCGGCCGGCGAAGCGGAAGCGCGAGAATACGAACGCCAGCATCGACACGAGCGAGACGCTGATGAGCGCGTTGAACGAGGCGACGATGAGCGTGTTTTTGTACCACAGCCCGTATTCGCTCAGCGGATCGGTGAACAGCCAGCGGTAATGGTCCAGCGTCAGGTTGTCGGGAATCAGCTTGGCGCTGAACAGCGTGCTGCCGGGGTTGAGCGAGATGCTCACCGCCCACAGCAGCGGGTACAGGATGACGGCGAACAGGACCAGGACGATCAGGTAGATGCCGGACACTTCCAGCCGGGAACGCAGCGTGCGGCCCATCAATATCCCTCCTCGCGGAACGAGCGCGTCCGCCGGAACTGGTACAGGGCGAAGGCGGCGACGACGACGCCCATGATGATGCTGATGGCCGCGGCCATCTTGTAGTTGTTGTCGGTGAACGTCAGGTTGTACACCCAGGAGATGAGGATGTCCGTCGCCCCCGCGCTCTGGCCCGGCACCGGAGGACCGCCTTTGTTGAACAGGAAGATGATGTTGAAGTTGTTGAAATTGAACGAGTACTGCATGATGAGCAGCGGCGCGGTGGCGAACAGCACATGCGGCAGCGTGATGAAGCGGAACTTCTGCCAGCGGCTGCCTCCGTCGACGTCGGCGGCCTCGTACCAGTCCTTGGAGATGCTCTGCAGCACGCCGGTGAACAGCGTGAACACATACGGGAAGCCGAGCCACACCTGGATCAGGATGATCGCGGTCCGCGCCCAGCCGGCGTCGGTCAGCCACGGGATCTGGACGCCGAAGGGCGCCAGCAGCTGCGTGTTGATCGCCCCGAACGTATCGTTGAACATTGCCGCGAACACGAGCACCGTCATGAACGACGGCACCGCCCACGGCAGGATGAGCACGGTGCGGATCGCCTTTTTGAAGCGGATGCGGCTGTCGTTCACCAGCACCGCGAGCAGCATCGCGAGCGCGATCTGGAGCGTCGTGGCGACGAGCGTCCAGAAGACCGTCCAGGAGAGGACGGACAGCAGGCTCTGCGTCCACAGCGGGTTGACGAACAGCTCCTTGAAGTTGGCCCAGCCGACCCAGTCGAGCAGCTTCGCCGGCGGCGAGTTGTACAGGCTGTAGTTCGTGAACGCCAGCGCGACCATGAACAGCAGCGGGAAAATGACGACCATCGCCAGCAGGATGAAGCTCGGCACGACGACGAAGTACGGGAAGCCTTTGTCGTAGCTGTCGTGGAACGCCTGCCGCATCGACGGGATGCGCTCGCCCTCGCGGCGGCGGACCGCGTCGCGCCAGGCGTCGCGGATGTTCAGCCCATAGGCGGCCAGCAGCGCGAGGCCGAGCAGCAGCGCGAGGATGCCCTCGGTCAGCAGCGTCCGGCTGTCGTCGACGTTCGGGTCCTCGCCGAGCGTGACGAGTCCTTGCAGCCCTTGGACCGTCCACGCCCCGAGCGACGCCGCCAGCGACAGCGCCAGCAGCAGCAGGATGCCTCCCTTGATGTAGCGCCGGTTGTACAGCTGGCCGAGGCCGGGCACGACGGACAGCCACGCCGCCCGCTTCGGCGACGGCGCCCCGCCCGGACCAGGCCCGGTTTGCAGCGCGTTTTGCATGATGACTCTCCTTCCTATCCCAGCTCTATTTCTCATGCGCGGCCGAAAAGAAAGCCTGCAGAGCGTGCCGGTCGCCCGGCGGCCCGCAGGCTCGTGCATGCTCGCTTACTTGCCGGACATCGTGATCTTGTCCTGCACCTGCTTGACGGCGTCGTCAAGCGACTGCTGCACGTCGCGGCCTTCGGAAGCGAACTTAAGCGCATTGGCCATCGGATCCCAGACGTAGTCCAGCTCCGGCACGGTCGGGAACGGCTGGCCGTACTGCACCTGCTCGGAGAAGCCGGCGACGAGCGGATCGCCCGTCAGCTTCTCGTTGTTCAGCACGCCTTTGACCGGCGGCACCTGACCCGTCTTTTCGTAATACTCCAGCGCGTTCTCCTCGTTCGTGATGAACGCGGCCAGATCGCTCGCCCACTCCGGGCTCTTGGAGAACTTGGAGAGCATCCAGCCCTTGACGCCGATGAAGGACGTCGGGTGCTTGCCGTTGTCCAGCGTCGGCAGAGGCGCCACGCCGAGGTCGTCGCCGAGCTGCTTCTTGTAGTCGGTGATCGCCCACGGTCCGTTGATGACCGCGCCGACCTGGCCTGCTCCGAACAGGCCGCCGACGACGTCGCCGTTCACGCCTTTCGGCAGGTAGCCCTTGTCGAACCAGCTCTGGATCAGCTTCACGCCGGCGACGGCGCCTTCCTTGTTCAGGCCGATGTCGGCGGTGTCGAAGCCGGTGTCGGTCTTCTTGAAGATGTAGCCGTCGTTGCCGCCCATGAACGCCCACGCATAGTAGAAGTTCAGCCCTTCCATCAGGAAGCCGTACTTCTGCTTCTTCGCGTCGGTCTGCTCGGCCGCCAGCTTCTCCAGATCGGCGACCGTCGCCGGCGGCGTCGGCACGAGCTTCTTGTTGTAGAACAGCGCGTACGTCTCCGTGACGAAAGGCAGGCCGTACAGCTGGCCGTCCTGGCTGAGCGCGGTGAGCGACTCGGGCGTATACGCGTCCAGCACCGGCTGCTCCGCCTTCACCGGCTGCACGAGCCCTTTGAGCACCAGGTTGCCGATGCCGGGCTGGAAGAACAGGTCCGGCCCTTTGCCGGCCGGTCCGTCGAGCGAGAGGATCTGCTGCTGGTCGTTCATCTTGACCGGCTTGACGCTCACCTTGATGCCCGTCTTCTCCGTGTACTTGTCGGTGATGGCCGTGATGGCGGCGACGCTCTCGGCGTTGTCGTCCGGCCAGATCGTCAGCTCGGCCGGCTTCTCCGGCATGCCGCTCGCTTCGCCGCCTGCGTTCGCGGCGGCGTCGTTGGACGGCGCGGCCGTAGGCGCCGCTTCGTTCGCGGCGCTGCCCGCATTGCCGGCGCTGCCGCTGTTGCCGTTGCTGTTGCCGTTGCTTCCGCAGGCCGCCAGGCTTGTGAGCGAGAGCGCCAGCACCAGCGCCGCCGCTGCGGTCGTTTTATTGTTCATCGTTGTATCCTCCCCTATGTGTCGCGATCCAGCTTGCATGATGTCATTGTAGATGGCGCGGGGATGCGGCCACTACCAACCTGGTGACCGGGATGAGCACGATTGTGACCAAGGGATCATAGGCGGACTTTTGAGGGCTCGATCGCTTCTTCAGAAAAGTTCCACTGCTTCCGCTGCCGCTCGCGCTTCCGCTGTCCATGCTTTCGCTGTCCATGCCTCCGCTTTCCCGCCAGCTCGCTATTCGCCGTCCGCCTGCTCCGCGCGCTTCGCCGCCGCGCACTTATCGCGGTCCGCTTCCCCGGCGCCTCGCGCTCCGCTTGTCCACTCTGCCCGCAAGACTCGTTTGCAAGCTTCGACCGGAACCAATCGGACGATCACGGCGAGGCGCCAGCCTAACGAAACTACAGGACGCTATTTGCCCTAGAAATGGGCTTTTCAAAATGTAAGGATACTCAGAAGCGCTATTGGAGGTTAACCTCCTGTTTTGCTGGCCAAGCAGGCTCAATAGCGTCTGTGAGTTTCGTTAGAATGTTCAGAGAGCCGAATATAGCGAAATAGCGTCTGTGAGTTTCGTTAGAAATGCAGGGTGGCTAGCGGCGAGGGCGTTTGCTCTTATGGCGGGGGCGTTCGTGCGGCTCGGCGCAGCTGCGGCTCGACCACTCCCCGCTTGCACGCCGCACCGTTTTGAACTAATATGAACTTATTCATACCAATACGAACTCTTAGGAGGTTCATTCATGGAAATCCGCTACGCATCCCATCCGAACGAAGTCAAGGCATTCGACACGACCCGCCTGCGCCAGGAATTCCTCATCGAAAGCCTGCTCCAGCCGGACCGGCTGACGCTGACGTACACGCATGTGGACCGCTTCATCGTCGGCGGTGCCGTGCCGCTCAGCACCGGCATCAAGCTCGACGTCGACAAGAAGACGATCGGAGCCGCCAGCTTCCTCGAGCGCCGCGAGATCGGCATCATCAACGTCGGCGGCAGCGGCACGATCGTCGTCGACGGCACGGAATACGCGATGGGGCCGAAGGACTGCCTGTACATCGGCCGCGGCGCCCTGGACGTGGAGCTGCGCAGCGACGATGCGGCGAGCCCGGCGAAGTACTATTTCAACTCCACTCCGGCCCATCAGACGTACCCGACCGTCAAAGCCGCGATCAGCGAGGCGACGCCCGCCCGTCTCGGCAGCCAGACGAACTCCAACGAGCGCACGATCTACAAGTACATCCACGTCGACGGCATCCAGAGCTGCCAGCTCGTCATGGGGATGACGCTGCTCCAGGAGGGCAGCATGTGGAACACGATGCCTTGCCACACGCACAACCGCCGCTCCGAGGTGTACTTCTACTTCGACATGCCGGATAACGGCAACGTCTTTCATCTGATGGGAGACCCGCAGGAGACGCGCCACCTCGTCGTCCGCAACGAGCAAGGCGTCATCAGCCCGAGCTGGTCGATCCACAGCGGCGTCGGCACGAGCAGCTACACGTTCATCTGGGGCATGGCCGGCGAGAACCAGGCGTTCGACGATATGGACGCCGTGGCGATGCAGGATCTGCGCTGATGCGCTAAGATAAGAGCAACCCTTGCTCGAAGCGGAAATTGCACCCGGATAGGATGAACGCGGATGAACCCATTGCGAAGACATGAAACGATTATGGAAATGCTGCTCGCGCAGCGCGAGGTGACGGTCGCCGAGCTGAGCGAGCGGCTGCAGGTGACCGGCAAGACGGTGCGCGAGGATCTCGCGAAGCTCGAGGAGCGCGGCCTGCTCGCCCGCATCCACGGCGGCGCGGTGCTCGCCCAGGACGGCCAGCTCGGCATCCTGACGGCCAAGGAGCCGCTGGAGCGCCACCATGCCGAAAAAGCCGCCATCGCCGCGCTGGCGCTCACGCTCGTCAAGCCGGGCGCCGTCATCGCCCTCGACGGCGGCAGCACGACGCTCGAGATCGCGCGGCTCCTCGACAACGAGCCGCTCACCGTCGTCACGAACGACGTCCGCATCATCGCCGAGCTCGCGCCCAAGGACCGCATCCAGCTCGTCGTGCCGGGCGGCTATCGGGTGCGCAACATGCTTGCCGGCGCCGAAGCGGCCCAGTACGTGCGGCGGCTCAACATCCAGACGGCGTTCCTGTCCGCAACCGGCGTGCATCCGGACAACGGCTTTACGATCTACACCGGCGACCTGCTGGAGCTGAAGCGGGCTTTCGTCGAGACGGCCCGCGCCGTCTATGCGGTCGCGGACCACAGCAAGTTCGGCCAGAGCGCCCTGTTCACCTTCGCCCGTCTGGACGAAGCGACGGCGATCCTGACCGATGCCGGCGCGGACGAGGAGGCCACCCGGCCGCTTCGCGCCGCCGGCATCGCCGTCTGGAACGGCGCGCGCCCTTCCTCTTGAGCGGACGACCCCATTCTCGATAAAGAAGGACGGATCCCTATGTTCAATCTGCAAGGAAAGACCGCGCTCGTGACCGGCACGTCCGGCGGGCTCGGCCAGGCGATGGCCGTCGGCCTCGCCGAAGCCGGAGCGAATGTCGTCGCCGTCAGCTCCTCCGGCAGCGCGGCCGCGATCGGCCAGATCCGCGGCCTCGGCCGCGAGGCGGAGGACCTGCAAGCCGACCTCAGCCGCCTCGACGAGCTGGGCGACGTGTTCGAGCGCGCCGCATCCCGCTTCGGCGGCATCGACATCCTCGTCAACAACGCCGGCATCATCCGCCGCACGCCGGCGGCGCAGCACAGCCGCGAGGACTGGCAGGCGGTCATCGACCTCAACCTGAACGCCGTCTTTTACCTGAGCCAGCTCGCCGGCGCGCATATGATCGAACGCGGCAGCGGCAAGATCGTCAACATCGCCTCGATGCTGTCTTTCCAAGGCGGCATCAACGTGCCGGGCTACACGGCCAGCAAGCATGCCGTCGCCGGCCTGACCAAGGCGCTCGCCAACGAGTGGGCGTCCAAGGGCATCCAGGTGAACGCCATCGCGCCGGGCTACATGGAGACGAACAACACCGCGCCGATCCTCGCCGACGAGGCGCGCTACCGCTCGATCACCGAGCGCATCCCGGCCGGACGCTGGGGCACGCCGGATGACTTGAAGGGTCCGGTCGTCTTCCTCGCCTCCTCCGCCTCCGATTACCTGAACGGCCACGTGCTCTGCGTGGACGGGGGCTGGCTGGCGCGCTGACCGGGCCGTTATGGTACCGTTTTTTCGATCATCCAGACCAAGCTTGACCTTGTCCGACAGGCTGTCCCTCGCGAAAGCGAGGGGCAGCCTGTTTTTTTGCAGCCGGCGCAGCTGAAAAACCGGTTTAACGACGGGGATCGGACGTTGAAGTGGGGAAAGAAGCGACATCGCCCTGCAAAATCGCGCCAATCTTCATCGAATCGGGGCTTTTTACGAAAGGTTCACCCTACGTTTAGCGTGAGTTTATAAAACCGGTTTAATGTGGGCTTCGAGAGACAGGAAAGCGAGGTCGAACGCATTTCGTGGCTACCATCGAGGATGTCGCAAGAGCAGCCGGCGTGTCGAAAGGCACCGTATCGAGCGTGTTCAGCAAGAAACGCCCCATCAGCAAGGAAGTGACCGAGCGGGTGCTGGAAGCCGCCCGCGGCTTGAACTACAAGCCCAACTACTGGGCGCGCAGCCTGGCGAGCCGCTCCACCCGCATCATCGGGCTCAACATCCGCGGGGAGCCTTACCGCTTCGGTCCCTTCCATCTCGCCCTCATGAACGGCGTGCTGCGCGTCTGCTATGAGCATGGCTACCGGCTGCTCGTGAACACCTTGTCCCCGGACTATCTCAGCCAGGTCGAGAACCTGGCCTCGGACCCGGTGGACGGCGAGATCATCCTCGACCCCTCCGCCAAAGGAGATGCCCGGATCGAGGACCGGCTCGCCAGCGGCACGCCGCTCGTCGTCATCGGCCGTCCCTCCGCCGAGCATGAAGCCAAGGTCAGCTATGTCGACCATGACAATGCGGGCCTCGCGGCCGGCGTCACCCGCTGCCTGCTGGAGCTCGGCCACCGGGACATCCTGTTCCTCAATGCTCCCGAGCTGCGGACCGTCGCAGAGGACCGCGCTCACGGCTACCGGGAGGCGTACCGCAAGGCGGGCTTGGAGCCTCCTCCGCAAAGGCTGCTCCACAAGCCGGAGCGCGGCCTGTCCTCCCATCAGTTCGGCTTCGACGCCGCCAGCGCCATGCTGGAGCGGCATCCCGCGATTACGGCGGTCATCGCGGACAATGAGATGATGGCGCTAGGCGTGTACAAGGCGGCGGAAAGCCTCGGCCTGTCGATCCCCGGCGAGCTGTCCGTCTTTGCCTTCAGCGACGATGCCGTCCTGTTCCCCGAGCTCTCCCCGCCGCTCGCCGGAGTCCGGCAGCATGCGGAGCAGCTCGGCATGGAGGCGGCCGCCATGCTCATCGAGCAGCTGCGCAGCGGCAATTCGGCCGCGCGCCGGACGCTGGTTCCTGCCGAGCTCGTCCCTCGGGCGTCCTGCTCGGCTCCCGCCGTTTCCCCTCAATCTGTCTAATTCTAAGGAGGCTGATCTTCATGAAAACGAAACCTTGGCTGGCTGCCGCTATGGCGGCGGCGCTGAGCGCGAGCCTGCTGTCCGGCTGCAGCGGAGCGGACAACGGAGGCAACGCGGCATCTCCCGCTCCCGGCATCTCGGCGAGCCCTGCCGCTCCGCAGAAGCTGCGCATCCTGAGCGCGAACGTCGGCGGCAAGACGCCGGAAGAAAACGAGAAGTTCGAGGCCGCTCTGAGCGAGCTCACCGGGATGGACGTGACGCTGGAGAAGCCGGCGGAGGGCTACGACCAGAAGGTGCTGACCGCGCTCGGCTCGGGCGAGAAATACGATCTGATCGAGGGCAGCAACCTGGGCGTGCTCGATACCTTCGTCGAGCAGGGAGTCGTCAGCGACCTGACCGAGTTCGTCGAGAGCTCCGCCGTGCTGTCCGATCCGAAAGTCATCCCCGCCGCGGAGTGGGAGCAGCTGAAGGACAAGGACGGACGGATCGTGGCCGTCTTCAGCAAGTTCCAGGGAGGCACGATGCCGATCGTCCGCAAGGACTGGCTGGACAAGCTGAAGCTGAGCGAGCCCCAGACGCTGGAGGACTACTACGAGGTCCTCAAGGCGTTCAAGGAGCAGGATCCGGACGGCAACGGCAAGGACGACACGTACGGACTGAGCACCTCCGGCCTCTATGACATCCAGGGCTTCATGAGCGCGGCCGGACTTAAATACCGGTATGTGATGGAGGACGGAAAACGGACGATTCCGTACGCCACCGATGCCGCGGTCCCGATGTACGAATGGTTCGCCAAGCTCTTCAAGGAAGGCATCCTCGATCCGAACTTCGTCACCAACGATACGGCCAAGATGCGCAATCTGTTCCTCACGGATCGGGTCGGCATGGTCACGTACTGGGATGCTTGGGTCGGCATGTTCAACAGCCTGCGCCAGCAGCAGGATCCCAGCACCGCCTTCACGGCGGCGGCGCTGCCGCCGGCGGCAGGCCCGGACGGCGAGCGGATCATGCGCCGGGGAGACCCGGACTATTGGTTCGTGCCGGCCAACGCCGAGCATCCCGAAGCGGCCAAGCAGTTCCTCGAGTTTTGGCAGACCGAGCCCGGCATCATGCTCGGCAGCCTCGGCATCGAAGGCGAGGATTACATCAAGGAGGGCGATAGCCTGAAGCTGACGGACATCGGCAAGGAGCACAACATGGATCACGGCGTGCCGTTCTGGTACAACGAGAACGTGAAGCCTCCGTTCGGCAAGCTGCCGGGCGTGCAGGAGGCGCAGGACCTCGTCAAGGCCCACGCCTCGCTCGAGCTGGCGCTGCCCGGTTGGAGCGACGCGGAGAAGATCGTGCAGCAGTACGCGCTCGAGGCGATGTCCGGCAAGCGGGAAGCGGCCGACGCGGTCAAGCGGATGCGCCAGGAGCTGCTCGCCAAGAAGCTGATCGACGAATAACAAGGGCGGTCGGCCCAGGAAAGGAGCAGTAGCCTTGACGACGATGAAGCGCTTCGGCGCCCTGTACGCGATGATGATTCCGGTCGTCCTCTACTTCCTTGTCTACGCCTATTATCCGCTGGCTCGCGGACTTCAGATCAGCTTCCAGGATTACCGGCTCATGGGCGCCCATCCCTACACCGGCTGGGACAACTACCGCCTCGTGCTGCAGGACGCTTCCTTCCTGGAGGCGTTCGTCAATACGCTTCTCATCGGCGGCGGCACGCTGGCGCTCGGCTTCGCGGCCCCGCTCGTGATCGCCCTGTCGCTGAACGAGGTGCTGCGCAGCTGGTTCCGCAAGACGGCCCAGATGGTCCTCTACCTGCCCCATCTCCTGTCGTGGGTCGTCATCGGGGGGATGTGGATCTTCCTGCTCTCCCCCGATACGGGGCTCGTGAACGTCGTCCTCGTCAAGCTCGGGATGAGCGGACCGATCCATTTCCTCGCCGATGCGGGCTGGTCCCGGTGGATGCTCATCCTGCTCGCGACGTGGAAGGACATGGGCTACAACTGCATCCTGTTTCTGGCCGGCATCGTGTCGATCAGCCCGTCGCTCTACGAGGCGGCGCGCATGGACGGGGCTTCCCGCTGGCAGCAGATGCGCGATGTGACGCTGCCCCAGCTGTCCGGCACGATGAAGGTCATTTTCCTGCTCAACACGCTCGGCATCCTGAGGATCTTCGATCCGGTGTTCATCCTGAGGAATCCGGCGACCGCCTCCAAGGTCGACGTGCTGATGATGTATACGTTCCAGAGAGGCATTTTGGAAATGAAGATCGGACCTGCAGCGGCAGCGAGCTTCCTCGTCGTGCTGCTGACTTTTGCGCTGACATTCGCCGTCCGGCGTCTGATCCGCTTTGACGAGGTGTAGCCCGTGGGAGATCGCTATGACCGGCTCGGATGGGCCAATCGGACCTTCGACGCCTTGAATGCGGGATTCCTCATCCTGCTCATGCTGACGATGATCATTCCTTTCCTGAACGTGCTCGCCTTGGCCTTCTCTTCCGGCATCGCCTCGATGCAGCCGGATATCGTGCTGATCCCGAAGGACTTCAGCACCGAAGGGTTCGTCACGGTCTGGAGCAGCCTGGACCTGTGGCGGCCGCTGCTCAACAGCACGATCGTCACGCTGTCCGGAACCGCGCTCCATGTGCTCTTGTCCAGCCTGGCGGGCTATGTGTTCATCCATCCGCATCTGCCGGGCCGCAAGCTCATGATCAGCTTCATCCTGCTGACGATGATGGTGCCGCAGGAGGCCGTCATGATTCCGCTCTATGTCGTGAACAAAGACCTGCATCTGATCAATACGCTGAGCGTGCTGGTGCTGTCCGGCCTCGTGTCGGGCTTCTCCATCCTGCTCATGCGGAACTTCTTCTCCGCCATCCCCTACGAGATGGCCGAGTCGGCCAAGATCGACGGCGCCGGCGAGCTGCGCGTCTTCTTCACGATGTACATGCGCCTCGCGGCGGCGGGGCTGGCGACGGTGACGCTGTATGAGTTCGTCGGTCGCTGGAACATGCTGACGCCTGCGGTCATGTATATTACCGACATGGCCAAGATCACCCTTCAGGTCGCCCTGAAGTCGATGATCGTCGATTCGGCGGCCACTTCGAGCAGCTACCTGATCACGACCAACGTGCGGATGGCCGGCATCGTCATCAGCGTCCTGCCGCTGATCGCCGTCTATCCTTTCGTGCAGAGGCATTTCATGAAAGGCATTCTCGCAGGCGCCAACAAGGAATAGGACTTCGAGCAGAAGGAGGACTGGAGATGAATGGAAACAGCTTGCCGGACGACGGGCTCCGCTATGATGCGGACCGCCTGGAGAACGGACCGGACGCGGAGCATCCGGGCGTCCAGACGCTGCGGCTCACGCGCCGGATCTCGGCGGAGGAGAGGAGGACCTATCCGGAACTCGCCTTTGACGTGGAAGAGGACCTCGAGCGCATCGAGGTCCTCTACGAATACGACCGTCAAGGCGGCGAGGCCGTCATCGACATCGGCCTGCGCTCGCCCGAGCGCATCGTCGGATGGAGCGGCGGAGCGAGAAGCCGCTTTTTTGTCGCCGCGGAGCAGGCTACGCCGGGCTACCGCAGCGGCAAGCCCGGGCGCGGGCGGTGGGCGGTCATGCTCGGAGCGTACCGGATTCCGGAGGGCGGCGTCACGGTGTCGGTCGAGGTGCGGCTCCGGCGGCCCGTCAGCCGCTGGGTCAAAGGCGACCTGCACGCGCATACGACGCACAGCGACGGCGCCTATTCGCTCGCCGAGGCCAGCTCGTCGGCGGCGAGCCGCGGGCTCGACTTTCTCGCGTTGACCGACCATAATACATCCTCGCAAAATGCGTTCGCCGATCGGGCCGACGAGCGCCTGCTGCTGCTGCCCGGCGTGGAGCTGACCAGCTATGGCGGCCACGCCAACCTGCTCGGCCATCCGGATGCTCTGGACGACTTCCGCGTCGCGTCTCCGCAAGAGGCGGAGCGGCAGCTGAGCCTGGCGAGGGAACGCGGAGCGTTCGTCTCCCTCAATCATCCGTTTTGTCCCGACTGCCCTTGGGAGTTCGGCTTCGATCTGCCGTTCGACGCCATCGAGGTCTGGAACGGTCCTTGGCGGGAGCTGAACGAACAGGCGCTGTCCTGGTGGCAGCGCCAGCTGTCTCTCGGCCGCAGGATCGTCGCCCTTGGAGGCAGCGATACGCATCGCCCGGATCGCTACGTCCGCCACGGAAGGCCGGCGGCGTCCCTCTGGACCCGCTCTCCGGGCACGGCAGGGCTGATGCAGGCGCTGCGCGCGGGAAGGGTCGTCCTCTCCCATGATCCGGAGGATACGTTCCTGACGCTGCGCTCCGGCAGCGCCGGCGTCGGCGACGAAGCTGCGCCGCATCCGGACGGCAGCCTGCCGCTGACGATCGGCATTCATGCGGCGGCGGACGACGAGATCTTCCTCTGGTCCGATCGCGGCCTGGAAGCCGCATGGAGGCTGGCCGGCAGGGCGGCCCCCTCGCCGGAAGCAGCCGCGATGGCTGCGGCATACGCGTCGCTCGCCGGTCCAGGCGGCTTGCCGGAGGGCGAAGGCTCATCCCGCGCCCAGCCGGACGTCCCGGCGACGGATGTCCGTACGGACCGGGAAGGGCGCGCCACGCTGAGCTTCGCCGGAAGCGGCGACCGCCAGTTCTATCGTCTCGAGTCCCGGCGCCGCCTGCCCGCTTCTTCCCGGACATTCGTGACCTGCCTGACGAATCCGGTCTATGTCAAGCGTTGAAAATCCCCTTCAGACAGCCGGGCCGAATCCGTCCGGTATGCGGACGGGCTGACGCCGAAGCGGCGGCGGAACAGAGCCGCGAAATGGTTGTAGCTGCGGAATCCGACCTCCGCCGCCGCCTCCGAAGGCAGACGGCCGGCATGCGCGAGGAGCAGCGCGGCCTGCTCGAGCCGCATCTCCGCGAGCGTCTCGAGGATCGTCCTGCCGGTCTGCTCCTTGAACAGATGGGACAGCCGGGAGGGCGAAAGCGCGGCGATGCGGGCCAGGTCCTCGATCCGCAGCTCCTCCTCCATGCGCGAGGCGAGCACGCGCAGGACGGCGGCGACGCGGGGATCGACGCGGTCGCCGAGCTGCGACGCCGCGAGCAGCAGCAGCGCCCCGAGATGGTTCTCGCAGCGCAGCAGCCCGTAAGCGCCGCGCTCCCGGGCATCCTGGAGCAGCAGCCGGAACGAGCGCAGCGCGCGGCGGCGGAAAGTGCCGGACAAAGGCACGTTCAGCAGCTCCTTCTCCGGCAGCAGGCCGGTGTGCGGAAGACGGGCGAAATGGCACCACATGAAATGCCATTGCTCCCCTTTTGCCGTCCCGTATTCGTGGGCGACATCCTTGCGCAGCAGGATCAGATCGCCCTCCGAGCACGAGCTCTGTTCGGCCGGGGTGCGGAAATATCCCCTTCCTCCCAGCGTGTAGGCGAGCAGCCAGCTGTCCGCGCCTTCCGGCCGGCGCACGGAATAATCGTCGCCGCGGCGGAAATGGCCGGCGACGAGGCCGGGGATGCTTTCTCTCATGACGCGCCCTCCTTTTTTCAAATGCCGCCGTGCGGCGGATGCGGATGCGGCAGCAGAATCCAGCCAGTTATAAGCAGGATCCGGACTTCCGCGCGTCCTCCTTCATCCTCTATGCTGGACTCATCCCGCTCCCACGAAAGGATGATGAAGCATGACCCAGCCCGCTTCGCCTCAAGACTCGCTGCGCTCGTTCCAGGACGAGGGCTACCTCATCGTACGAGGCTTGCTCCGCCAGGAGGAGATCGATGCCATCCGGCGCGAGTTCGACGCCATCGCCGGAACGGCTGTCCCCGGCTATTTCGAGCCGCAGTTCGGCAGCGATGCCGCCGCCGATCCCCTCAAGCGGTACCCCCGCGTCATGCATCCGCACCGGTTCAATGCGCTGTCCCGCAGCTTCATGCTGCATCCCGGCGTGATGGGCGTGCTCCGGGAGCTCCTCGGCGAGGAAGCGGTCGCGGCCCAAAGCATGTTCTACTACAAGCCGCCCGGATCGCGGGGCCAGGCGCTGCATCAGGACAACTTCTACCTCAAGGTGGAGCCCGGCACCTGCATCGCCGCCTGGACCGCCGTCGACCGCTGCGACGAGGAGAACGGCTGCATGCTGCTCGTTCCGAAAACGAACGTCAGCGATATCGTCTGCCCGGAGGAGGCGGATGTCAAGGAGTCTTTTACGACTCACTACGTCAAGCCGCCGAAGGACGAGAAGCCGGTCGCGGCCGTCATGGAGCCCGGCGACGTGCTGTTCTTCAACGGAAGCCTCATCCACGGCTCGTACCGCAACAAGTCCAAGGACCGCTTCCGGCGCGCGTTCATCTGCCACTATGCCGGCCTCTCGTCCACGTCCATCTCGCATTGGTACAATCCGCTTTACCGCGCGGACGGGACGGAGCTGCGCCTGCAGGACAATCCGGACGGTGGTCCCTGCGGCATCGAAACGCCGGCCTATCACTGACCGCCCCGCTCCTCCGCTCAGAGGCTGGAGCGGAGGAGATGACGAGGAGCCAATCGCTCTTGGGCATGCGAGCGCATTTTTCCGTCGCAGCCCTGTCAACCTGCGAGGATAAACGGTCCAAAAAGAACCTTCCGGGCGTCGTGTTCGCGACGCCCGGAAGGTTCTAGTCATAGGAATGCGGAAAATCCGCCGAAAGCTCGGCTCGAACGATCAGAAAGCCCAGTTGCCGCCGCGGAAGATCGGCTCCACCGAGCCGTCCTGCGTCACGCCGTCGATATTCATCTCGGGCGAGCCGATCATGAAGTCCTCGTGGACGAGGCTGCGGTTCGCGCCGCGGCTCGCCAGCTCCTCCGGCGACAGCTCGGTTCCGCCCTCGAGGTTGACCGGATACGCCTGGCCGAGCGCCAGATGGCAGGAGGCGTTCTCGTCGAACAGCGTATTGTAGAACGTCACGCCGGAGTTCGAGATCGGCGAGTCGTCAGGCACGAGCGCGACCTCGCCGAGGCGCACCGCATTCTCGTCCATCGACAGCAGCTTGGCCAGCGCCTCGTAGCCTTGCTCGGCGGTGAAGTCGGTCACTTTGCCGTCCTTGAACGTCAGGGAGAAGTTCTGGATGAGCTGGCCGCTGTAGTTGAGCGGCTTGGTGCTGCGGACGATGCCGTTCACCCGGTCCTTATGCGGCATGGTGAACACTTCCTCCGTCGGCATGTTCGGGTTGAACAGGACGCCGCGGCCGTTTTTCTTGCCGCCGCCCAGCCACAGATGGCCGTCCGGCAGGCCGATCGTCAGCTCGGTGCCCGGCGCCGTGAAGCGAAGCTCCGCGTAGCGCTTGGCGTTGAGGCGCTCGACCATGTCCAGCAGCGTGGCGTTGTGGCCGCGCCATGCCTCCACGGGATCCTCCAGCCCGATGCGAGTGGCGTCGACGATCCGCTCCCACAGCTTTTCGACCGCGGTCTCGGACGGCTCGTCCGGGAACACCTTGGCCGCCCATTCCGGCGTCGCCCAGGACACGAGCGTCCAGGCGTTCTCATGGTTCATGAGCGCGTTGCGGTATGGAGCCAGCGCCGTCGACGCCGCCTTGGAGCTGGCGGCGACACGCTCCGGATCGACGCCGTTCAGCAGGTCCGGATCGGGCGAATAGATCTGGATGAAGGCGGCGCCTTCGGCGACGAAGCCTTGGAACGCTTCCGCGCGCCACATCGGATACTTGGAGAAATTCTCTTCCGGCGCTTGGAGGAAACGGATGCGGGTGAGCTGCTCGTCGTTGTACTCGACGAACACGTCGCTCGCTCCGGCGCTGTAGGCGCGGGAGACGATCTGCCGCGCCAGCGGGGCGGCGGCGATCGGAGCCATCACGACGACCTTTTGGCCGGGCTGCACGTTGACGCCGACGCGGACGATCAGTTCGGCGTAGTTTTCCAGTTGCTGCTGAGTCGGAATCATGGTCAACCTCCACTAAGAAAAGGAATAGCCTGCATCTCTCCAGTATAAGGAACGCAGCGGCAAGTTCCAAGGGCAGGGTCGCGCGGCGAAGCGTTGCTCCACACATGCGCCAGCACGAGAAAAAAGGGCCGCCGTCAAGGCAGCCCTGGAACGGTTTACTCTTTACGGAAAGCCGCTTCCAGCGCTCCCGTATCTTCGAACCCTCGGAAATGCTTGATCTTGCCGTCCTCCACCTCGCATGCGGCCGCCCAAGAGCTCGCAAAAATGCGGCCGGTCGAGCGGACCCGGTGCCGGAACTCCCCCCAGGCGAAAACCGTCCCTTCATCGGCCAGCATCCGATGCAGCTTGACCTCCTGCGGCTCCAGCTCCCGCTGAAGCTTGGACAACAGCGTCCGAACCCCTTCGACTCCGCGATAAGTGCCATAAAAGGGATGCCGCTCCGACTCATGCTCGCAGGCCGCGATGAAAATCGCTTCCGGGTGGACGTACTCGAGAGCCGGTTCCACCTCCCTCATCCTTTCCATATAGCTCAGCAAGACTTGGTCCGCCTTCATGGACGTCGCTCCCCGCTCGTTCGGGTCGCTCTCAGCAGGCTCATCACGACACCGAGGTGGATGCCCTCGTGGACGAGAGCGAAGTTGAACAGCTCGGCCGCGGTGCGGAACGAGAACGGCCCCATCTCCAGCGGCGGCTTCAGCTCCGCCTCCCATTTCTCCGGCGCGATCTCCGACAATCGGCCGAGCTGGGCGGCCAGCTGCTCCAGCAGCTCCGCCTTGGTCGGGGGAGCCTCCGTCCAATCCGCAGGCTTCGTGCCCGAGTCGAACAGCGCCGCATAATGGTCGGGAATGGCCGACGGCACGCCGAAGCACAAGGCCGCATATCGATCCCTCCAATACACGATATGACCGATATTCCAGCGGATCGTGTTGGCGAAGCCTTCCGGCTGCCGATCCAGCTGCTCCTCGGCTGCCGCCTGGACCTGGCCGAGCACGACTTGACGCACCACTTGACTCGTATGGACGATGGCTTGATGCATGATTGAATTCCTCCTTGGTTTCGGATGGCTTCCTTGATTCAAGAGTACCGAAATCGCGGAGAGCCAGCCATCCCGCAATTCCGATGCCATCGATCGGTTTCGCTACTCCAAGGGCGGCGCAATGCGCGGCCGGCCGGCTTTGCGCTATAATGGAATGAACTGGACCATCCGTGCCCGACCACTTCATTCGATGAAGGAGCCATGACATGGAACTTAGGCAGCTCCACTATTTCGCGGCCATCTGCAAGGACATGCATTTTTCCAAGGCGGCGGAAGCTCTCTGCACGACCCAATCCAACCTCAGCCAGCAGATCAAGTTTCTGGAGAACGAGCTGGGAACTCCGCTGTTCGACCGCATCGGGAGGCGAATCGCGCTCACCGAGGCCGGACGGATCGTCCTGGAGCAGAGCCGGCTTATTTTCGAACGAGTCGATTATATTCAAGCGGCGATCTCGGATTTGAAGCGGATGGAGGGCGGCCAGCTCGATATCGGCATCCTTCCCGGCGACGGGGATCTTCTGTTCGACGCGTTGCTGATCGACTTCCACCGCTCCTATCCGAAGCTGTCGATTCAAGTGACGGAGACGACGGAGGTGTACGGGCAGGTGCTCGAAGGAGTCCGGGACATCGGCGTGACGACGACGCCGGCCGATCCGGATGACCGCATCGCGGTCATTCCGCTCTTTCATGAAGAATTCGTGCTGGCAGTCCGGTCCGACCATCCCGCCGCCAAGGCCAAAGCGATGTCCTTCGAGCAGCTGCAGCAGCTGAAGCTGGTCGCCTTCGGAGACGAGCACCAGATGACCAAGGTCATCCGGGAGAGCAGTCGAAAAGCCGGAATCCTCCTCGACCGCCCGATTGTCGCGCCCTCGCTGTCGACCCTTCTCGCCCTGGTCGAGCAAGGCGTCGGAGCCTGCATCCTGCCGCGGCTGCTCGTAGACAATCTCGGCCGCGATTCCATCGCTGCCGTGACCCTCTTAAACCCGACTCCGAGCCAGGACATCTGCATCCTCTACCGCAAGGACCGGTTCATGAGCCAAGCGGCGAAGCTGTTCATGGAGCTTCTGCAAGACTTTATCGACAAGGCGCAGGAGGCTAGCCGCCGTTCGTTAGGGTGAAAAGGAAAAAGCGTTCCGATCCGCGCACGCATAGGCGGATGGGAACGCTTTTTTGCTCCGGCTGGAGGCAGCGCTTGGACGCTTCGAGACCGCAGTCAGCCGAGCGGCTCCGTACGGCGCATGGCGTCCGGAGCTTCATGCAGCGGCATCGCCGCCGGCGGATTCGGCCGGCCGAGCAGCATGCGGAGGCCGAAGGCGAGCAGCAGGAACGCGGTCGCCGCGGCGGGCAGGTTGTAGCGGACGGTCTGGTACAGAGCGTAGAGCCGCGGGGCATGCTCGGCGGCGAGCGGCATGACGAACCGGTCCGCCAGGAAAAACGCGCCGACGGCGATCAGCGCCGCGCCGATCCAGCGGCTGTAGGCCGACAGCTCCGTCAGGACGGGCACGTCCGCCAGCTCGCCGCGCTGGGAGCGGCCATGCTGCTGGATCGCGTCGAAGAAGGCGTACAGCCAGACGAGCGGCAGCAGGAACAGGAACAGCGTCATCCGCAGGCTGTCCATCAAGTAGATGGACACGAGGAACAGTCCCATCAGCTGCAGGCCGCGCTTCTGCAGGCCGAGGTACAGATGGCCCGCTCCGGGCAGGAACGAGAGCGCGGCGGCGGCCATCTTGTTTTTGCGGCCGGAGGCGAAATGCCCTTCCAGCTCCTCGAACAGCGAGCGGTCGACGAGCGGCTCTCCCGCCTGCTTGCGCTGCACGAGATGCACGGCGTCGAACATCGCGTAGATCCACAGCACCGGCAGCAGCAGCAGGAAGAGCAGGAACACCGGCGTATCCATCACGATGGCGACGAAAACGACGAACACGCCGAGGCCCGCGAACGAGACGAGGAAGGCGGCGCCCCGCTGCATGAGGCCCAGGTACATATGGCCGAGCCCAGGGACAAAGGCGAGCAGGATCGCCGCCGTCTTCTCGCGCTGGCGCTCCGCCGCCATCGTCGGCACGAGAAGCGCGGAGGGGATGCCGCTGCCGTCCATCGGACCGGGCTCGAACGCATGCGACGGCGCTGCCGGCGCCGACAGCGCCGTGACGAGCAGGTCGATCATGCTGACGCCCCAGACGAGCATCGGGAACAGCGCGAACACGAGGAATTCTCCGTCCATGCTGCCGGTCGCCGCGATCAGCAGCAGCAGCGCCGACGGGCCCCAGAACAGCAGGCCGTACAGCACCATCCGCCCGAACTTGCGCAGATAGGCGTGTCCGGCTCCGGGCAGGAAGCCGAGCAGCAGCGCCAGCAGCGGATGCGCCGCAGGGGCGGGATGCATAGGGTGGTTCATGGTCGTTGTCGCTCCTTTGTCGGGAATAGATGTCGTGCTAAAAATTCATAGAGGACGCTCGGCCGGGGCGGCTAGGGCGGGTTCGGACGCGAGCTCGGCTAGGGCGGCAGCGCGGGATTCGGACGCGAGCTCGGCTAGGGCGGCAGCGCGGGGTTCGGACGCGGGCTCGGCCGGGGCGGCTAGGGCGACGGATTTAGCGGGCCGCTCGGCCGGTGCGGGAGCAAGCGAGACGGAGCCGCGCTTCGACGGCGCGCGCAGCAAGCGCCATCCGTCAGCTCGCTCCGCCGTCCCGATAACGGGCCGACTGCCACTCCTGCAGCAGCCGCGACGTGCGGTCGACCACGCGGGACGACCAGCTCTCCTCCTCGGCGGCGGCTGGACGCTCGGCCGAGAGAGACGGCTGCGGCGGATGGGCGGAAGCCGCGTGCTCCAGCTGGCGTCCGAGCTCGCCGAGCGCTCCGCTGCCGAGCAGCAGCAGCGTCAGCGCCGCCGCCAGGCCGTAGTGGAACGCCGGATGGCGCGTCCAGCTCCGGCGCCGCGGCGGCGGCCTGCGCTCGGCGTCCGCCTGCTCGCGGGCCAGCTCGTCCAGCACCGCGGCACGGACGCGCTCCAGCGCTTCTCCCCGAAGCCGCTCCGCAAGCGCAGCCTGTTCGGGGCATTCATCGCGTGCCGGCTCCTCTGCGAGAGCCGCGGCCTGGAACGCCTCCAGGCAAAGCTCGCAGCTCTCCAGATGCCGCTCCATGGCGAGCCGCTCCGGCGCGCCGCCAAGCCCGGCCGCATAGCGGCTCCACGATTCCATCGGTGGATGCGGGTTCATTCGAAGTCCTCCTTTTGCCAATGCCGTCTCATCCAGCTGCGGGCGCGGTAGAGCTTGGACTCCACGCTCCTCGGCCGCAGCCCCCTCTCCTGCGAGATCTCCTCCTGCGTCCGGCGGCGAAAATAAAAGTCGCGGATCATCGTCCGGTATTCCTGCGGCAGCTCGGCGACCTTGCGCCGCACCTCGCGCCTCCGCTCCCGCTCGATGACCTGTTCGGCCGTGCCTGGAGCTTCGTCGCCCAGCTCCATCCATGGCGCTGCGGCGGCCTCGTGCCCGAGCGGAAGCTCGGCCGGCTCCTCCCGCCGGGCTTTGCTCCGCTTCCAGTCGATAGCGCGGTTGACCGCGATGCGGGTGATCCACGTCTTGAAGCCTTCCAGGCGGCATTCCGGCAAGGCGCGGCTGATGGCGAGCAGCGCCTCCTGCAGCACGTCTTCCGTATCGTGGGGGGAGCGCAAAATCGCGTAGATCGTACGGTACAGGTAATCTCCATATTCGTCGATGATCTCTCCGAACCGGTCCGTCCCGCTGTCCCGGACGGCTCGAAGCCATGCTTCGTCCTGCCTGATCGTCTGCGCCCCCCTTTCCCCATCCTGAATATAGACGAGCGGGGAGGGGCTTCCCCCTGCGCTTGGCGAAACTTTTTTTTCGAGCGGAGGTCCGGTCAGGCGGGAAAGGCGCTGCCGGATGGAGAAAGCTTCCCCTTAAGCTCGGCGCAGGCTGCGGTTGCGGATCGCCCAGGCGATCCGGGAAGGAGGCGGTTTCGTGGCATCAAATCCGGCATATGTCCCCTTTACCTTCTTGCTTGCCGCCGCCTTGATCGCGCTGCTCGGCATCGGATGGGCGCAGCGCAAAAAGCGGCTCGGACGCGGAGTGCTGATTGTGTCCCCGCTCGCGGCCGCCTTTCTGCTGCTTTACTTTTGGCATATTCCGTTTCATGACGCGGCTCGAAGCGTTCTCGCTCCGAGCCGTTCCTACAGCTGCGAGCTTGACGGCGATGGAAGCCGGACGCTGGAGCCGTTCACGATTCCGTTGCCGAAACGGACCGTCTTCAAAGGGAAGACCAACGCTTGCTCCCCTTTTTACCGAACGTATGCGACTGCGGATGAATTCAACCGGCTCTACGGATCGCAGTTGAAGGACTGGAAGCGCTCGGGCGCCATTGCCGGCTGGACCCGGATCGAGCCTGAAGCTGCGGGGGACGGCAGCGCGTGGACAAGCGAGGGCTTCGACGCGAGGCTGAACGACGGCCGGATCGTGTCGATTCGGATGAGAACGGCGACAGGCGAGTCGGGCGGACGGATGGTCGCCATCGACATTCCAGCAACGACAGGAGGGCTCGCGAGGTGAAGATCATTGACCTATCCCATCTGCTCGGCCTGACAAATTCAGTCAATTTATTCAATAAAGCTGTGGGTTTCGATAAGCATTCCGAAATGCTGTGGGTGAGAGTCCTCTTTTGGCCGTAAATTGTTTTATAAAGTAAGTATCATACTGAAAGCCGATGGAACGGGCAATTTCATCTAAGGTCATATCTGTATGGACAAGAAGATCCCCTGCAACCTTTAGGCGATATGACAGCAGATATCCCATAGCCGTACACCCGCATCTTTTTTGGAACATTTCATTGAGCGATATACGATTTAAATAGGCACAATTCGTTAAATCCTCCAATGTAATTTTTTGGGGATAGTTTGTATGTATATAGTCTAAAACCAGATCAATGGGAGATTGCTCGACTTGGCGGTTTAAGTCCTCAAGCAGTCTTAATATCTGGATAAGATATTTTTTAATTCTGCATACCCAAAGTGCATTGCTATGTGCATACACTTCTGTTCCCAGTACAAAAAACCATTCAAGCAGTTGCAGATATGCTTTGCCAGATAGATGGGTTACGCCAGTTTGGCTATTGTCCCTTTGGAAAAGGGAAAGACCTATTTGTATCTTCAGATTGCTTGGTTTATACGTTTGTGTTTCAAAAACCTGGGATGTTTTGAAAAAGTCCGGGTGAAAACTAAAGGATTGGGCGGAGATACTATCCTTATGGACAACTTGCAGTTTATCCTCCATAGACAAGCATAGAACCCCGGGGGCTGAAATTTCTATTGGCCGTTCATTCAAACATGCATTTATAATTCCATTTGTAATAAATATTAGCGTAAACCGGTCAGGATAAGGAATTTTTTCAAAATCTTCGACTGCAAAAAACTCAATATCTACACTTTTATTTTTATATTGGTCAAATTGCGGCATAATATTCTCCCAACAGAAAGTATAGTTAGATCCTTCATTTATAACATTGTAGCATAAAAGTCAATTGATATAATAAAAATGCTTTAGTGACGAGGTTTTTATTATGAGAAGGGAAGGTGTAGGTATGGATGTCAACATCGCGATAAATGGATTTGGTAGGATCGGAAGGCTTGCATTCCGACAGCTTTTCAATGAGAAAGGGTATCGAGTTGCGGCCATTAATGACCTTACAAGCCCCCAAATGCTTGCACATTTGTTGAAATATGATACTACACAGGGGCATTATAACAAAGTCATTCGCTACAACGAGAATAGCTTAATCGTAGACGATGTGACTATTCCAATCTATGCCGAAAAAGACCCCGGCCAACTTCCATGGAAAGAGCTGCAAATTGACGTGGTTCTGGAGTGTACAGGCTTTTTTGCATCAAAAGCGGCGGCGGCGGCACATATTAATGCGGGCGCAAGAAAGGTATTGATATCCACCACTGCGGGAAAAGATGTTTCCACTATTGTTTACGGCATCAATGAGCACACTTTGACCAAAGATGATACCATTATTTCGGCTGCGTCTTGCACCACGAACTGCCTGGCTCCGATGGCATATTTCTTGAACGAGCTTGCACCTATCAAAAAAGGATTCATGACAACAATACACGCCTATACAAATGACCAGAATACCCTTGATGGCCCCCATCCTAAAGCTGATTTGCGCCGAGCGCGATCTGCGGCCGGAAACATCATTCCCACTACAACAGGAGCGGCAAAGGCTATTGGACAGGTCATCCCAGCATTAAACGGTAAATTGGATGGAACCTCTCAAAGGGTGCCGGTTATGGCAGGCTCACTCACCGAATTGACTGCGGTAGTGGACGGCTCTGTAACAATAGAACAAGTCAATCGGAAGATGAAGCAATCCGAGTCTGAACAATATGGATATACAGATGAACCGATTGTATCATCAGATATAATTGGAATGAATTATGGCGGATTGTTTGATGCCACACAAACGAAAGTAACGGAGTTAGGCTCTGATACACTGGTAAAAATAGCGGCATGGTATGACAATGAGAATTCTTTTACCAGTCAAATGGTTCGCACCGCAAAGTATCTTGCGAAATTATAACTTGCATAGGTCATCGCGCTGCCTCTTTCCATTCGGGCAGATTCTTCGATCGCGGAGCCGCTTTCGGTTCTTCCTTGCTCGCATACCGGTACTTCAGCGTTCTGCCCGTTGCGCACGTCCACGTTTCGGTTTCCTCGTCGTAGTGCCAGTTGTCGATTCTGCTGATGTCTTGCTCCCAGCGCTTCGATTTCTCCTTGTGATACGTTGCATATTTGATGATGGCCTCGACGTGATTCTCGTCAAACCAGGCGTAGTTCTCTTCTCCGCCGTAACCGGATGCGCGTTTTCGGCAGGGTGCCGAGCGTAGCTTTAACCTGCTCCAGATGAAGTTTCAAGCATCTCGTTTCCGAGCGTAGCCGAGAAGAATGAACTGCTTTTCCGTACCGATCTGAACGTTGTAGCCCGGCTTGAGCTGGCCATTTCGCATGTCTCGGCCTCCACCTGGATAGGCATTTGCAAAATTCACGACACGAACGAGGTAATTTTCGGGGGTGTCCTCGGACAAATCCACGGGCAGGAAAAGCTGGTCCATGGTATATCGGATGTACAAAAAAATCTTCCTTTTTGGCCGATGCTTGAGTGGTAACTGCAAAATATTTTAACCATTAAAAGAGCCATCCCGGATTCGGATGGTTCTTCTAATTCTAACGTTTGATTCTAACGTTCAAATATTAGCTTACGTTCGGCTCAAAGACTTTATGCGTTAAAGCTCCTGGTTCAAGAGCACAATGCGTTTCAATGTACTTTTGAGGTATACTCATTTCTTGGTTGTTTTGTCCCCATTAATGGTCACTTTTTGCCCGTCGATATATTGGACAACAGACTCAAAGGGTGCCTTTAGATTTGCAGGCACTAGTACTGGATAGCGTTCAGAGTGTTCATATAATGCTACTCGATGATCTGTTTCAATATCATCTTCATCATTAGACCACTAATCCAGTATTCGCTTATGAAAGGTAACCCCTGAGCTAATTTTTGAATAGGCGATGCAATCTTCGCGAATTAGTTTTCAAATTTTATATAGTGACATATTCAAATAATTTGCAGCTTCTTTCATTGTAAAACCTTGATCAAACCAATACCGTGCATCCTTTTCACCTCGACTGACACGACCGATCAAAAGTGTCCCTCCCCTAGAACATGAATACCAGCAACAAAGCCTCTCCTTTTTTCAGGATGATTCGGTTTGTGTGGAACCAATCGTAGTGATGATGGTTGGTTATGAAGCAAGTATCCAATTGTCGCGCAGATAAAAGCATCTATGATGCCGTCTTGATTGGAGCCTTCAAACTTTCCAAGCAGAAATCCATCTTCGCGGGCGCCAAAATAAAAGCTCCGCCATTCATCCCATATCCATTTTCGTTTTAATATGACGGAACTTTTATCAATGATTTCATTTCCCTGCTTGTCTTTCTTTGACAGTACCTTGTAGGACTTAATGGCTTGGATCAACTGGCTGTTACCAGATGCGGTAGCGAATTGGGCCAGGCAGTAGCGGGGGATAATTTCAAGAATGTCCCCGTTAAATCCGCATTGCCGGAGCTCTTCAGCAAGACGGTATCCTCGAATGGCCACCCCTTGCAGTGAATTGCTTGAAGCCACATACTCGCGTTTATATCCATTGCAAAAAAGAGCTTCTCGCAACAAGAGCTCACAATCTCTCATCCCATTTTCTTCGTCAATAGCATACGAGAGCGGCGCGTCTATCACGATATTTTTCACATCGTTTTTAGGATCTAAACAATAAACTACAATCTCTTCTAGTGTCTGCATTTTAGGGTATTCTTCATCAAATTCATTCGACTGTGAATCAAGATCAATCAAAGCCATCCATGTATTCTTTGCCCCAGCAATATCAACGCCTACGGTTTTCATATTTATTCCCTCCTATGCATGCACAGCCTTTAGGCAATTATCGGTGTATTATTACAACAGCTTAACCATTCAGACGCTTTTTTTAAATCCGTTAATCACTAAAGAAAGTTACATCCATTTACTGATGGCTTACAGCCCGATTGTTGCTTGGATTTGCTCCCTCTTGGATGAGATCAAGCATTTCAGCTCCGCTGCCCTATCGCCTCCCCTTCGTCCCGCAGCAGCCTCATCTCCATCTCTCCGTCTCGATGGATCCGAAACTCGATCTCCCCGCTGTGGTCCGTGCGCAGCGGCTGCGAGCCGGCGCGCCTAAGCCGCTCCAGCACCTCTTCCGCCGGATGGCCGTACCGGTTGCCGAGGCCCGCGGACAGCACCGCCATCGACGGACGCCAAGCGGCCAGCCAAGCCGGCGACGTGGAATGCTTGCTGCCGTGATGCCCCGCCTTGAGCACGTCGATCGGGCCTGCGAGCCCGTGCTCTCGCGCCTCTGCGAGCACGTTTGGCTCGCTGACGCTGCCGAGATCGCCTGTCAGCAGGAACGTCCGCCCCGAAATCGTCAGCAGCAGCACGACGCTGCGCTCGTTCTGCTCCTCCTGCGGCTGCAGGGCATCCTGCTCGTCCGGCCACAGCATGTCCAGCCTCGTCTCGCCGTCGAGCTGCCAGGACTGTCCGCTCTGAGCGCCGTAGAGCGGGATGCGGAGCTCCATCGCCTTTCGCAGAAACGGCGGCGGCTCGCCTGCGGCGTCGAGGCTGCCGTTCCAAAGCAGCCGCCGCACGGGCAGGCTGTCGACGACGGCCTCCAGGCCGCCGATATGATCCTGGTCGAGATGCGTCGCGACGAGCAGGTCGATGCGGTCGACGCCGCGCTTCATCAGCAGCGGCACGAGCAGCTTGCGGCCGATCTCATATGGATCGCGCCTTTCGCGCCAGGCTTCCTTTTGAAATGAGATCGTCCCGCCGCCGTCGATCAGCATCGTTTTGCCCGAAGCGGTGCGGATCAGGATCGAATCGCCTTGGCCGACGTTCAGAAAGGACACGGTCGCGGAGCGCCCGCTCCAGTCCGGATGGGCGGCATGCAGCAGCAGGAGGAGCAGCGCCGCTCCCGCTGCGGCCGCTGCTGCGAGCGAGCGGAGACGGGGCGAGCGGCTTCGCGCATAGGCGAGAACAGCCTCGAGGCGATGCATTCGCGGGCCGAGTCCTCCAGCGGAGGCCGCTCTCGCTGGCGCTGCCGTCGCCAGGACGCCAAGCGGCTGCGTGTCGTCTTCCCCGGCCTCGGCGGCGGCGGCCGCTTCGTTTTGCCGGAGTGCTTTCCAACGAGCCAGGCCCAGCAGCAGCCCGAACGCCGCCCCGTAGTAGGCGCCGATCCACCAGAGCGGAGGCGTCGCCCACACCGTCGCTCCCGGCCGCCAGCCGCCCATCCCGGAGATGAGCCGGAACGTCCATTCGTTGCCGACAGCGGAAGCGGACGCGATCCATTGCGCGAGCCCCGGCCACAGCGGATCAAGCAGCATCGCCGCCGCGCCGGCCGGCATGATGAGGAAGCTGATGAACGGCACGAGCAGCAGGTTGGCGGGCAGCGACAGCAGATGGAGCTGGTTGAAATAGAAGATCGTCACGGGAAAGGAAGCCGCCTGCGCGACGATCGTGACGACGACGGCATCGTAGACGAAGCGCGACCGGCCGCGCGGACGGGGCCAGACGCGCTGCGCGGCCGGCACGCCGAGGATGAGCCCGGCGGTGACGATGTAGCTGAGCTGGAAGCTGACGCTTTCGATCAGCCGCGGCTCCCAAAGAAGCAGCAGCACCGCGGAGGCGGCCAGCAGATGCAGCCCGTCCTTGAGCTTGCCGGCGCGGGCGGCGGCGAGGCCGAGCAGCGCCATCAAGCCGGCGCGCAGGATCGACGGCGACGCGCCGGTCAGCAGCACATAGGGCGGCACGGCGAGCATGAGCAGCAGCAGGATGCGCTCTCGCGACAGCCGGAGCAGGCGCAGCATGCCGCCGAGCAAGCCGAGCATGACCGCCACATGCATGCCCGATACGGCCATGATGTGCGTCAGGCCGAGCCGGGCGAAGCGGCGGTACAGCTCCGGGTCCGTCTCGTCCTGGTCGCCGAGGACGAGCGCCTGCATGTATCCGGCCTGGTCCGCCGGATACAGCCGAGCCAGCGCGCCGCCGAGCGACGCGCGGGCCGCGTCCATGCGGCCGAGCAGCGCGGCGGCGCTCCAGGGGCGGCCGGGCGCGGCTTCGACCGCGTCCGCGCCCTGCACCTGCAGCAGCCAGGCGATGCCCTGGCTGCGCAGGTAGCGGCGGTAGTCGAAGCCGCCGCGATTGGCCGGCGGAGCCGGCACCTCCAGCGTGCCGCGCAGCCGCACGCTGTCCCCGCGCCGCCAGCTTCGGGCGGCGGCAAGCTCGTGCTCGTGCAGCAGCTTCACGCGCACGAGCAAAGTCTCGCGCAGCGGCGCCGCCTGCTGCGCGTCCCCCGCGCGGAGGCGATGCGCCTCCACGCGCAGCTGCGCCACGTCGCCGTCGATCCGGATCGGCGACGCGATCGTCCCGGCCGCCTCGGCGCGCAGCTCCGGCGGCTCCAGCTGCGCCGCGGCGGCGGCGTATTCGGCGGCAAGCGCGGTCACGGACCGCGCCTCCGCCCACTGCCGCTCGCCTGCGGCAAGCGCATAGGCCGCCAGGCAAGCGGCGGCCAGCCCGGGCCTGGCCTGACCGGCGAGCGCCAGCGCCGCCAGGACCAGGCCGAGCCCGAGCCCGGCGGCGAGCATGCCGCCGGGGGACGCATACGCGGCCGCCGAGCTGCCCGCGACGAAGCAGACGGCCGCCCACACGAGCGGCCGCCCGTCCAGCCAGCCTTTTATCCGCCGATGCGGCTCGATCGGCCAGCCTTCTCTTTGCCGGAGCGGCTCGGCCGCCACTCCCCGCTGCTGCCGCATCGAAGGCTCGATCATCCGGCTTCACCTCCTCATATCCATTCAAGCGTGGTTCATCGCGAATCTCCTTAACGGATACAGTTGGCGTTAGAAACACCCGTCACTGCGAAACGCGTGTTCAAACCCAGTTGCTCGGTTTTTCCGCGCAACTCTGGCGCGAGGGCTCCTGTTCGAGCCCCGTTGCTCGGTTTTTCCGCGCAGCTCCGCCGCGAAGGCCCCTGTTCGAGCCTAGTTGCTCGGTTTTTCCGCGCAACTCTGACGCGAGGGCTCCTGTTCGAGCCTAGTTGCTCGGTTTTTCCGCGCAGCTCCGACGCGAGGGCTCCTGTTCGAACCCCGTTGCTCGGTTTTTCCGCGCAACTCCGACGCGAGGGCTCCTGTTCGAACCCCATTGCTCGGTTTTTCCGCGCAACTCCGCCGCTCGGCATTGGAGCCGCTCGCTAAAGTCCCTTTTCGCAACGAAAAAAGCACCTCCTGGCCATCGCGAACACGCGATGCTCCAGGAGGTGCTTCCTCCTTGCAACCATTCTTCAACCTCGTCCTTGCCGCCTATCGGGTCGTTCCAAGCCGGCTGCTCCGTCGAGGAGTCGCTCGTCCGTCCACTTCCGTGCTCGTCCGAGCCACCCGAACCAGTTCGTCCCAGAGACTCGCCTGCTCTGGCCCGTCCTTCTCCAGCCCGCCTTCTGCCAACCAGCAGACGCTGCTCCGGCCGATCTTCTCCAGTCGTCCTCATCCACCAAGCAGCCGCCCTTGCTCCAGCCGCCTCCATCACCCGGCAGCCGTCCGGCTGCTCAGTCGACCACCGCCGCGCCCGCCTGCGGAGGAGGCGCATAGCCGTCCAGCCGGCGGAACACGATGCCCTTCTGCGCCATCAGATGCTCCACCTTGGCCGCATCCTTCGGGTAGCCCCGGTGGAACACGATCTCCACGATGCCGCTGTTGGCGAGCATGTTCGCGCACGTCCAGCACGGCTGGTCCGTCACGTACACCGTCGAGCCCTCGCGGTCGATCCGGTCGGTGAACAGCAGCAGGTTCTGCTCGGCATGGATCGTGCGGATGCAGCGCTGCTTCTTGACCATCTCCGGCTCGCCGGCGACGCCCTCGCGCTGCTCCCACTCCTCGACGATCATGCAGCCCGCCTCCGAGCAGTCGGCGACGCCCATCGGCGCGCCGTTGTACGCCGTGCCGAGCAGCTTCTTGCCCTGCACGAGCAGCGCGCCGACATGCCGCCGCGGGCAGCGGGAGCGGGTCGAGACCATATAGGCGATGTCCATGAAATACGTATCCCAGTCCTTGCGGACCTCTTCTTGCTGTCCTGGCATCCGATCGGGCATCGAAGCCCCTCCTCCCTGTCGAATCCTGTCTGAAGCCATTATACCGGATTCGAAAGGAAAGTCATACGGCTGCCGGCCGCCTTCAGCTCGCCGATCCGGCCGCTACGGCCTGGCTCGCCAGGATCGCCTGCTCCAGGTCATGCAGGATGTCGTCGATATGCTCCGTGCCGACCGACAGCCGGATCAGGCCTGGCGTCACGCCGGAGCTCAGCTGCTCGTCCGGCGACAGCTGCTGGTGCGTCGTGCTCGCCGGATGGATGATGAGCGACTTGGAATCGCCGACGTTGGCCAGATGCGAGAACAGCTGGACGGAATTGATGAGCGCCTTGCCGGCCTCGACGCCGCCCTTGATCTCGAACGTCAGGATCGCGCCTTGGCCGCGCGGCAGGTACTTCTGCGCCAGCCCATGCGACGGGTGGCTCTCCAGGCCGGCGTAGCTGACGGAGGCGACGGCGTCGTTCCCCTCAAGCCAGCGCGCGACCGCGAGCGCGTTCGTGCTGTGCCGCTCCAGCCGCAGGTGGAGCGTCTCCAGTCCTTGCAGCAGCAGGAAGGAGTTGAAAGGAGAAATCGCCGCGCCGATGTCGCGCAGCAGCTGCACGCGGGCTTTGATGATGTAGGCGATCGGGCCGACCGCATCGGTGTACACGAGGCCGTGGTAGCTCGGATCCGGCTGCGTCAGGCCCGGGAACTTGTCGTTCTGCGTCCAGTCGAACTTGCCGCTGTCGACGATGATGCCGCCGATCGACGTGCCGTGGCCGCCGATGAACTTGGTCGCGGAGTGCACGACGATGTCGGCGCCGAAGTCGATCGGACGGAGCAGGTACGGGCTCGGGAACGTGTTGTCCACGATGAGCGGGATGCCGTTCTCATGCGCGATCGCGGCGACCGCCTCGATATCCAGCACGTCCCCGCGCGGGTTGCCGATCGTCTCGCCGAAGACGGCCTTCGTCTTGTCCGTGATCGCGGCGCGGAAGTTTTCCGGATCGGAGCTGTCGACGAACTTGACCGTGATGCCGAGCTTCGGCAGCGTGTGCGCGAACAGGTTGTACGTGCCGCCGTACAGGCTGGAGGAGCTGACGATCTCGTCGCCCGCGGAGGCGATGTTGAGGATGGAGAACGTGATCGCGGAGGAGCCCGAGGCGACCGCAAGCGCGGCCGCGCCGCCTTCGAGGGCGGCGACGCGCTTCTCGAACACGTCGCTCGTCGGGTTCATGATGCGCGTGTAGATGTTGCCGAACTGCTTGAGACCGAACAGGTCTGCGGCATGCTCCGTGCTCTCGAAGCCGTAGGACGTCGTCTGGTAGATCGGCACCGCGCGGGACTGCGTCGTCGGATCGATTTCCTGCCCGCCGTGTACGGCCAGCGTTTCCGGGGCCGGCTTGCGTTGTTCTGCCATATTCATTCTCCTCCTATATCGGTAAGATTAATTGGTTTCGTCCTGTCCATCTTCTCACATCCGATGGGAGACCACAACAAGATTTTTCCACTTCTCGAGCAGCTTCGGGCCGATCCCCTTGACCCGCTCGACATCCTCCACGCTGGCAAAAGGTCCGTTGCGCTCGCGGTCGTCCACGATCGCCTTCGCTTTGGCGGGACCGACGCCGGGCAAGCCGTCCAGCTCCTCGGCCGTCGCCCGGTTCAGGTCGAGGCGGCCGTCCGCCGCATAGCCGCCGGCAGGCGCGGACGCGCCTCCTTGGCCGCTGCCGGAATCAGCGGCCGCCCCCTCGCCTGCGCCCGCCGCTCCGCCTCCCGTTCCCTCACTTGCTCCTGCCGCTCCGCCCCCCGTTCCCTCGCCTCCACCTCCCGCCCCTGCACCTGCTCCTGCCGCTCCGCTTCCCGCTCCTGCACCCGCGGCTCCGCCGGCCGCTCCCGCCGTTCCGCCCTGCCCCGCTGCAGAGACCGCGCCGCTCGAAGCGCTCTGATCCGCGCCTCGCTCCGTTCCGGATGCAGCCTGCTCCTGCTGGCTGCTCCCCGCTCCATCCTTCGTTTTCCCGCTCCCGGCATTGTCCCCGTCACCAATTCCTGTTTTCCCGCTCCCGGCACCGCCCCCGTCACTCGTTCCCGCCTGCCCGCTCTTCGCTTCCTGCCCGCTCTCCCCCGCAGCGGCCGTCAGCGCCGCCGAATCCCCTGCGGCGGCGTCCAGCCGGATCCAGCCGGACGGCTCCGCCTCCCGAGCCGGCTGCAGGCCGAGCGCGAGCAGCAGACAGCCCGTCGCCGCCAGCACGCCGATGCCCGCCTTCTTCCACCCTTGCCTCCCTTTCATCCGATCGTCCATGCCCCTCATCCTTCCTTGTTTTCATGTTTTTCCAAAATCCGGCGTTCGTTTCGACATGTTGGCCGGGCCTCGCCGCATACAGTAATAGCGATTCGCCATCCGTCCGCCCAGCGGCTCCCGGATGGCCTGACGGAATCGGCGGAATTCCCGCGCAAGCGGCAATTTCCCAGCCGGTTCCATGCGAGGCGCCCTGCCAAGCCAGGCCGGTACAGAGCGCGCCTCAGCCCGCTAGGAGGGATTCATTCATGAAGGTGGGTTTCATCGGTACCGGCAGCATGGGCAGCCTGCTCGTGGACGCCTTAGTCCGTTCGGGAGCCCTTGAGGCATCCGATGTCGTCGTCGCCAACCGCACCCAAGCCAAAGCGGAGCGGCTCGCCGCCGCCTATCCCGGCATGACCGCCGCCGCGAGCAACCGCGACTTGATCCTGCAATGCGACTGCGCGTTCCTCTGCATCAAGCCGTCCGAATTCAAGACGGTGCTGCAGGAGCTGCGCCCGTGGGCGCGGGAGGATCAGATCGTCGTCTCGATCACGAGCCCGATCCTCATCCAGCAGCTCGAGGACCAGCTCCCCTGCCGCATCGCCAAAGTCATTCCCAGCATTACGAGCGGCGTCCTGAGCGGCGTCTCGCTCTGCATGTTCGGCAGCCGCATGACCGTGCCCGACTGCTGCCTGCTCGAAGGACTGCTCTCCCATATCAGCGAGCCGCTGCTCATCGACGAGCAGTACACGCGCGTCGTGTCCGACCTGTCCAGCTGCGGGCCGGCGTTCATGGCGTTCCTCGCGCAGCGGCTCGTCGACGCCGCGGTCGAAGTGACTGGCATCGACCCCGACGAGGCGGTCGCCATTACGAGCGCCATGCTGCTCGGCACCGGCAAGCTGCTCACCGAGGGCGGCATGACGCCGAAGGAGCTGATCCAGCGCGTCTCCGTGCCGGGCGGCATCACCCAGCAGGGGCTGCAGCTGCTGCGCCAGGAAACCGACGGCGTGTTCCAGAAGCTGATCCGCACGACGCATGACAAGTACCGCGAGGATCTCGAGAAGGTGCAAGCCGCCCTATACGGCGAAGAGGTGAACGGTCCCTGACCGCTTCATAAGAAGCGGACTCAGGGTCCGTTCACCTCTCCGGGATGCTTTCCTCAGGAAAGATCAAGCCCCCTCGGGGGCTTTTTTTTCATCATAGCATAGTCTGTTCTCAGAATCACGCTGCCGATCGCGGCTCCTCTTCGCCAAGCTGCCGAAGAGCCATCCACAAGTCCGATGATCCGTGACGATTTTGGATGAAATGTCGTACAAATTCTCCGTGACAGGGATCGATTCCGCCCCATTTGTACGATAAACCACACCATTTCCCCGCCTGACCCTCGAAGACGGCCAAGCTTGTACGAAAAATCACACAAACGCGCCAAATGTCTGCCATGAGATCAAACCTTGTGTGATCAATCACCCAAATGGGCGGCGGCGGCCCGGCAATCCGTCGATAGAAAAGGCCCGTCGTCCAACTGGACGACGGGCCTTTCTTTCTCCATGAGGGTGAACCGCTCCAAGCCCCAGCCGATTCAGTTCGCCACGATGTTGACGAGCTTGCCCTTGACGGCGACGACCTTGCGCACCGTCTTGCCGGCGATCAGCTCCGCCACGCGCGGCAGCTCCTTGGCGACGCGCTCCATCTCGGCCGTATCCATGTCGGCGGCGATCGAGACGCGCTCGGCGATCTTGCCGTTCACCTGCACGACGATCTCGACCTCCTGGTCGACCGTCCACTGCTCGTCGAACTCCGGCCAGGCGACGTAGCTGATCGAGCCTTCGCGGCCGAGCTTTTCCCACAGCTCCTCCGCGATATGCGGGGCGAGCGGCGACAGCAGCTGCACGAAGTTCTCCATCGACCGGCGCGGCAGCGTCTCCGCCTTGTACGCCTCGTTGACCCAGATCATCAGCTGGCTGATCGCCGTGTTGAAGCGCAGGTTCTCGAAGTCGTCCGACACCTTCTTGATCGAGCGGTGCCAGACGCGGTTGTACGCGTCGCTGCCGGCCTCGTCCGTGATGCGCGGGTTCAGCTCGCCGCCCTCGCCGACGAACAGGCGCCAGACGCGGCTCAGGAAGCGGTGCATGCCCTCGACGCCGCTCTCGTTCCACGGCTTGGTCGCCTCCAGCGGCCCCATGAACATCTCGTACAGGCGCAGCGTGTCCGCGCCGTACTGGCTGACGATGTCGTCCGGGTTGATGACGTTGCCGCGCGACTTGGACATCTTCTCGTTGTTCGTGCCGAGGATCATGCCCTGGTTGACCAGCTTGTGGAAAGGCTCCTTGGTGTCGACGGCGCCGATGTCGTACAGCACCTTATGCCAGAAGCGCGCGTACAGCAGGTGGAGCACCGCATGCTCCGCGCCGCCGATATACAGGTCGACCGGCATCCACTCGCGCTGCTTCTCCTTGGAGACGAGCTCCTTGTCGTTGTGCGGGTCGATGAAGCGCAGGTAGTACCAGCAGCTGCCGGCCCACTGCGGCATCGTGTTCGTCTCGCGGCGCGCCGGCAGGCCGGTCTCCGGATCGGTCGTGTTGACCCAGTCCGTCACGTTCGCCAGCGGCGACTCGCCCGTGCCCGACGGCTTGATCGCGTCGACATCCGGCAGCAGCAGCGGCAGCTGGTCCTCCGGCACCGGCTTCATGCTGCCGTCCTCCAGATGGAGGATCGGGATCGGCTCGCCCCAGTAGCGCTGGCGGCTGAACAGCCAGTCGCGCAGCCGGTACGTCGTCTTGCCGCGGCCCTTGCCGGTCTCCTCGAGGCGCGCGATCATCGCGGCGATCGCCTCGGCGTTGGACTTGCCGTCCAGGAACTCCGAGTTCACATGCGGGCCGTCGCCGGCAAAAGCCTCCTGCTCGATATCGCCGCCCTGCACGACCTCGACGATTGGCAGGCCGAACTGCTTGGCGAACTCCCAGTCGCGCTGGTCGTGGCCCGGCACCGCCATGATCGCGCCCGTGCCGTAGCCGGCGAGCACGTAGTCGGCGATCCAGACCGGCACCTTCGCGCCGCTCACCGGATTGATCGCGTACGCGCCGGTGAATACGCCGGACTTTTCCTTCGCCAGGTCGGTCCGCTCCAGATCGCTCTTGCGGGCGGCCGCCTCGCGGTAGGCCGCCACGGCGGCGCGCTGCTCCTCGCTGGCGATGATGTCGACGAGCTCATGCTCCGGCGCCAGCACGCAGTACGTCGCGCCGAACAGCGTATCGGGACGCGTCGTGAACACGTGGATCTCGGCGTCCGAGCCGTCCACCGCGAACGCGACCTCCGCGCCGACGGACTTGCCGATCCAGTTGCGCTGCATGTCCTTGATGCTCTCCGACCAGTCGAGCTCCTCCAGGTCCTCGAGCAGCCGCTCGGCGTACTCGGTGATCTTCAGCACCCACTGGCGCATCGGCTTGCGCACGACCGGATGGTTGCCGCGCTCCGACAAGCCGTTGATGACCTCCTCGTTGGCCAGCACCGTGCCGAGCGCCTCGCACCAGTTGACCGGGATCTCGGCGACATAGGCGAGGCCCTTCTTGTACAGCTGGATGAAGATCCACTGCGTCCACTTGTAGTAGTCCGGATCGGTCGTGCTGATCTCGCGGTCCCAGTCGTAGGAGAAGCCGAGCGACTTGATCTGGCGGCGGAAGTTGTTGATGTTCTTGACCGTGATGTCGCGCGGATGCTCGCCCGTGTCGAGCGCATGCTGCTCCGCCGGCAGGCCGAACGCGTCCCAGCCCATCGGATGCAGCACGTTGTAGCCCTTCATCCGCTTGTAGCGGGAGACGATGTCGGTCGCCGTGTAGCCCTCGGGATGGCCGACATGCAGGCCGGCGCCGGACGGATACGGGAACATGTCGAGCGCGTAGAACTTCGGCTTGCCCGGCTCCTCGGTCGTGGCGAACGTCTTATGCTCATCCCAGTACTGCTGCCATTTCGGCTCCAGCTGCTGGGGGTTGTAGCCCTGGCTGTGGTTGCGGTCTTGACTCATCGTTATGGCCTCCTGTTCGAGTTGAAGCGGTGCGGACATGCAAAAAAACCTCTCGCCCCCAGCGCTGAACGCTAGGGACG
Organism: Paenibacillus sp. B01; assembly: GCF_009649995.1. Classification (NCBI taxonomy): domain Bacteria; kingdom Bacillati; phylum Bacillota; class Bacilli; order Caryophanales; family Paenibacillaceae; genus Paenibacillus; species Paenibacillus sp. B01. The sequence continues at coordinate 3,843,824 of NZ_CP045802.1, forward strand.
AGAGGTTTGAATTCCCGCGGTACCACCCTAGTTGACGTCCGGCCGATGGCCCGGTCCGCCCCCTCTTGACGCCCTTAACGCGGGCCGGTCGGCAAGGCTGCTCCCGCGCGCGGGGATGACCTTGCGGCTCCGAGGCGAGATTCGGCACGCTGCGGCTCCGGCTCGCACCACTTCTCCGGATCTCTGAATTCCGCTGCGGAGCCTACTGCTCCTCATCAACGCCAATTATAGCGAATTAACCTCGATTATAGTGGATCGCCGACATCGAGTCAAGAATGCGCCAGCCGGGAGGGCTCCGCGAAGCCGGAGCTGTGCGCCGGTCCCATGGAATCCCCCTTCTTCAGCGTGACGTAAATGCGCTCATGCTCGACATACTCGCCGGCGATCAGCTTGAGCAGCTGTTCAGACGACAGCCAGCCCCACATCCGCTTTGAATAGTCGATCGTCGCCAGGCGCGGCCGCATGTACTGGGATGCGTCGATGTTGTCGAAGCCGATCAGGTGGATCTCCCGTCCGACCCGGACATCCGTCGTGGTCAAGTATTCGTACATCCCGATCGCCATCTCGTCGTTCAGGCAAAAGACGGCCGCAGGCTCGGTGAGTTCCTGAACGATCTGAAGGCCGGCCAGAGCTCCGGAGGCTTTTTTGAAATCCCCTTCGATCTCCTTGTAGCGAAGATGCGGATGCCGGGCCGCCACCTGCTTGACGGCCTGCAGGCGCTGCCTGGAATCGAACGAGCCCTTCGGCCCCGTCACCACATAGAGCGTGCGATGGCCGAGCTCGATCAGATGCTCGACGGCGAGCCTGGCTCCCGCTTTGTTGTCCAGCAGCACCTGATTGACGTTCGGATGGCGCAGGTCGCGGTCCAGCACGACCACCTTATGGCCCATGTCCGCATAGCCGAGCAGCTCTTCGCTCGAAAAGGACTCGTCCAGCACGATGGCGCCGTCGATCATCCGCTGCGGAAGCAGCCGATGCGACTGCTTGCCGCTGCAGGCGACAAGATCGTAGCCGCTCCGCTTCAAGCCCTCCTTCATTCCTTGCAGCAATTCGCCGTAGAAAGCCCCGTTGAAGTCGCTGAGAAAAACGCCGATCACTTTGCTTTCCTGCTTCTTCAGGTTGCGGGCCGCGGCGTTGGGGATGTAGTGGAGCTCTTTGGCTATGGCAAGGATCCGGGCGGAGGTTTCAGCCGTGACCTTCGAGCTTCCGTTGAGCGCATAGGAAACCGTGGATATGGATACTCCTGCTCGTTTGGCGATGTCTTTGATCGTTGCCACATGCATGTCCCCTGTTCCTGTGATCATCCTTCGGAGCTCTGCTGTGGAGCGGATGGTGAAGCGTTCAGCCTGGATGTCCCGATCATGCGTAGATGTCGATCCGGTTTCCTTCGGACTTCAAAAGCGGCAGGAGCAGCTCCCGGCTCAGCCTCGAGCCGCCCCGGCGGTAGCGGTTCGCTTGCTCGCGGCCGGACAGGGCCGTCCCGTTCACGAGAATCTGGCCAGACTGTCCGCTGGCGAGATGATAGACGAATTCGACCGGCAGATCGTACACCCGATAGCCGAAATGCAGTCCGTCCAAATGGTCCGGCAGGACGGGATCGATGACCAGATCGCCGCCTTCCATGCGGATGCCGAGACAATGGGAGATCAGCTGGTTCATATAAATGCCGGGTCCGCTGGAGTAGATTCTCCAGCCGCCCTTTACCAGAGCCTTTCCTTGCTTGAGCTCTTCGAATCGTTCCTGAGCCTCGTAGCGGTCGTTGAACTTGCCGTCCGAGCTGCTGAAGTAGGCGTTGCTCTGGCGCAGGTCCGCGTTGGCCACGTAGTCGCGAAGCCCGACCGGATTGATTCGGTGCAGCCCTTGCCACGCTTCGTCGGCATGGCCGAGCTTGGCCATCGCTTCGACGAAGCGGATATGGGCGTGCACGTACTGCAGCCCCACTTCCCGCCCGAAATTGGCGGCTTGCTCGGCGCGCTTGAAGCGCGTGCTGACGCCGCCGGCATAAGCGGCGGGACGATCCATCAGCCGGACGCCGTCGGGATCCTGCAGCTTCTCCTTGATGAGGGCATAATGAGCCTCCGCCTGTTCCTCGGTCAGCAGCTCGGCGATCATGCTGCGCGTCATCGGGAGCAGCCGGTAGCGGATGCCCGTCTTCGCATCCTCGGGATGCAGCATGAGCTCCGGCTGCCCCGGCTCCTCCATGTACAGGAATCCGGGAATGACGCCGGTCGGCAGCATGTACCGCTGGAAGTCGGCCTGGATCGAGTCGGCGAGCTCCCGCAGCTCCGCCGCCAACGCCGCATCGCGCTCCATGAGGGCGGCCGACAGGCGGGCGAATGCCTGGTAGGTCAAGGCGACCGTCCAGCTGCTGACCATGAATTGCTTCAGCTGCGCGTTGGCAGGCTGGAGCGTATCGTCCCAGTCCCCGTCTCCGTACGCCGACAAATGCGTCCCGTGCAGGAAATGCTCCTTGATGTACCCGATCTCCTTGAGGAGATGCGCCAGGATCGGAGCCTTCTCGTCGGTGAACTCGAACGCATGGCGGTCCATATACGGCACGAGCTCCTCGAGAATGCCGTAGTCCTTCGTCGCGTTCAAATAATCGCCCAACGCTTTGAGCGGCCACACGATGATGTCGCCGTGGCTTTCTTCTCCCTGGATCTTGTAATACCGGTCGAACATGAACCATTGCGGCCAATTGCCCGTGTCTTCATATTGATGCGAAAACACTTCCAGCAGGATGCGGCGCACCGTTTCATGCCGCTGCGTCGCCAGGAAATATTCCACCGGCCCCTGGCAGACGTCCCGCGTCCCCCAGGCGGCCCCGCCATACTGCTCGAGACCATGCGGAACGGAGAAATGCACCAGCATATTATGGGTGTACCAGCGGGCGAGGACGTTGATCCGGCCCAGCTCCGAGTCCGATCCGCCGGGCAGGGAGAGCTGGAAGCCGTTCAGAAACGCGTTGAGATAGCTGCGGTACTTGGCGATCTCCGACTCCATGTCGCGGGGAACAGCCGGCCGTTCCTTGCCGTGAAGCAGCCCCTGGATGGCGAGCTCCCAGGACGCGCTCGCGCCAAGCTCCAGCACGGCCAGCGATGCCGAGCGAGTCTCCACCTGGTCTGCCAGCAGACACTCGTCGCCGGCCCGGAAGTCCGTCCCTGTCACGCGCAGGCGATAGCGCAGCTTCGGATAGGCCGATGCGCAGAGCGAGCGGCCGTCCGCCTCGAAGATCAGGCCGTCGCCGTCCCGGCTCATGTGGAACGGCGTTTCGTATTCGTTGTTGTTCATCGTGGCTTGGTTGGTCACGAGATAACGGTAAGCCTTTCCGGTCTCGGAGACGACGCGGAGGCGGACCTCCGGCTCGTCGACCGGCGTATAGCTGGCGACGACGAGCGTATCCCCGGGCAGCTTGTAGTACCATTTCGCATAATTGAAGCCCATCTCGAACGCGGACGGCATGGCGAGCAGGCGGTACTTGCCGTCCAATTCCACATAGATGCGCTGCCCGGATGTCTTCATGACATTAAGGGCGTTTCGCGTATTCGACAGCATTTTATTGAACGAGGTGTTGCCGACGACGACTTGGGAATTGAAGACGCCGTACATGTAGGCGGTCGTGGTCAGCATCTCCCCGTCCATCTGCAGATGATGGCCCGCCATCAGAATATGGCCGTGGGGGCGCTCCACCCGAAGCTCCTTGGATTTGAGGACGATATGCTCGTGTTCAGGGGTGAAGAACGACAGCAGCGTTTCCCCGTCCCATTCCTCATGGCTGCGCTCCGGGAAGCGCAGCCGGATCTCGTCGAGGTCCATGTCCGGCGACGACAACGGAGAGCCGATCGCCGCTTTCAGGGCCGCCTTCGGAATCGCCTGTCCTTGAGCCGGCGGCCTTTTTTCCAGTCCCGCCCAGGCTTTCGCGACAGCCTCTCCGTATTCCAACGACGATACGGCAGACGGATGGTTTTCTTTGAACAGGCCATAGAAGACGATTCTGGCTTCGCCGTTCAGCCGAATCCGTCTCGATTGCAGCGCCGCATAGGCGAATTCGTACTGATAGACGCGATTGGCCAGCCGCTCCTCCGCCAGCCGCTCCGGAACATTCGTCTCTTTGTAGGACAGTCCGAAAAACTGGAAGCCGTCCGTCGAGTATCCGTCCGCTCCGGTCAGTGCCCCTTGCTGCATATAAGGAAAGCTGCCCTGCTGAGGCTGGTTCTGGCGGGAGCAGAGCACATAGCCCTTCTGCTCGTCCCGAAAAGCCTGATGGTCCATATATTGGGACATGTAGGCTTCGTTGCTGCGCACGGCGCCTTTGTCGGCGAGGCCCATGTCCTGGCCGTAGATCAGGTCCGCTTCGACGCCGCTCCCCGTCAGCCGAACGTCCCAGAACCAGATGTCCTCCTCGGTCAGGTGGAAGTCCACCCGATAGGAAATTCCAAGCGCAGAGCCTTCCCAGGTCAGCGACTGGCCGGAGCGGCTCAAGCGGCTCGAGGAACGGATGCCGAGCAGCGGGACCGCTTCGATGCCCGATTCGCGATGAAGCCTGAGGTAGATGTTCGACAGCGAGCCGTCAATCGGATTTCCCGGCAGCTGGTTGATAAGGATATTCCCGCAGCTGGCCTCTTGCAGATCGCCGCTGTTCAAAAAGGCGAAGCGCAATCGGCCGGCTTGCAGCTCTGTGCCGGAAGGCAAGATCGTCATCATGGTGAGGGTTCACTCATTTCTATTAAAAGATCAGGCCAGCGCGTCTGCCGCCGCTGGAAGGGCCGAACGGGGCGCGCCCATGCACCGGGCCATTCCGAGCCGTACGACGGGAATGTCCATGAACAGCTTCCAAACGAACTCGGTCCGGTAGTTCTCGATCATCAGCAGCGTGATGCCCTTGTCGATTCCGATGACATCCTCCGCATACCATTCGGGCTGCTCGTCGAGGTTGTAGGCATCCTTGAAGCCGTACCTGCCCCAAAGCTTGGGATAGTGAGCATAGTAGTGCTGCATCGCCTCGATGGATTCCTTCGGCGTGAAGACGATCGAGCCGGCCGCGCCGCAAGGCGGAATCGTGCCGTCGACATAGTCGCTTTTGGTCGTATTGGGGTTGGCGCCGTATCCTCCGCTGTAGCCGCGGGGACCGTCGCAGGCGGTCAGTCCCCAGGAATTCGGTCCGAAGGTGGCCGATTTCCCGGCGTGGTCGATGCAGAACTGACGGTTGGCGAGCGTGGCGTTGACGGAGTTCTGGAACCAGTCGACGCCGAACTTGTCTTCTTTGCCGCGGAGATCGAACCAGGCATGCGAGAACTGATAGACGAACAGCGCTCCTCCCGTGCTGTGGATGACCGGGCCGATGCCGCCGTAGTAGCCCAGATAACGGGTAAAGTCCTCGAACATGTCCGCCGGCACGGGATGGGTCGGCGATGCCGCGCCCAGGAAGTACATCATGAACTGCTCGGCGTAATGGTCCCATGTTCCGAAATGCTTGCCGCTCTTGTCGTCATAGCCCATATAGAACTGGTTCGTCTCCGGGTTGCGGTACCAGTCCCATTCGACGCGCTCGTACAGCTCCTGCGCGAGCTCCTCCGCTTCGCCGCCGAAGTATTGTCCCGCCGCAAGCGCGCCGCAGATGAGGATGGCCGTATCGATGACGGACACCTCGCAGCCCCCGTATGGCTTGGCCGTATCCATGTCCAGGAAGTGGAAATAGAAGCCGTGCCTCTGCTCCGCATGCTTCAGGAACGTATTCAGCGTGCCGATCACCCGCCGCTCGGCCTCCGCCTCGCCCGCCCATCCGCGGCTGGCGGCGATGGCGATCGCGGTCAGGCCGTATCCGACCGACGCGATGCTGGACATGGACGGCAGGCCCGGCGCACGGTCGCGGATCAAGCCGTATCCCGGACTGAGCGGGTCTGTGTTGGCTTCCTCCCAAAAAAACTCAAAGCTCTTTCTGCTTTCCAGCTCCAACAGTTCCTCGTTGCTGATCGACGCTCTCATCAGAATTACCTCCGGCTGCTAAATTGGGGAAATCGGCGCTGCGAAGGCGACGGTCAATTGCTCATCGACCTTGGCATGCTGCCTGGACACGATACGGAGCGCATCGCCATCGCGCTCGGCATGATAGGCGGCGCTCGGCTCCGCATCGAGCGGGGTGATCAGCAGGATGACGTCTTCCGGCTGGGTCAGGCGGAACGAGATGGCGCGCTCTTCCACCCTCGTGATCTCTGCGGTCGAGCAAGCGACTGTGACGGCTTCGCTCAGCTTCACCTGCAGCGGCAGCATGACGCCGTCCCGGCTGCCGAGCCGAATCTCGCGTCCGTCCAAGAGCGGCCGCCCGTTTTCATAGAGACGGAACTTCTTGTCGAAGCCGTCGAGATTGAGCAGATGAAGGAATCTCTCGCCCTGCTCATTGCGCGTCGAGGTCATGAAGATGCCGTGCTGCGGACAGTCATGCGCAAGCGCCGCGTGCGCGCCCAGCTTCTCGAGCGCGGTGCGGAACAAGCCGATGTCGCAAGAGCAGCGGGCGGTCAGCACGATCGCGCGGCCCGCGCCGGCCTGAATGTCGAAGCCGCATGCCTTGCCCTCCCCGTGCAGGCGCAAAAGCGTTTCGGCCGAGCCTTCGGCCTGGAACGTCTGGGCGAAATGGGTGCGCGCCTCCGGCCGGGGCGCGGCCCAGCCTTCTGCCACTAGGGAAGGATAGGCATGATTGGAGTCGCGGAAGTCTCCCGCATGCTTCAAGCCGAGCTCATCGGCGAGCAGCGCGCAGGGCTTGCCCTCCATGTCTTGCAGCGGCAGCTCTCCGTAGAGCAGCAGCTTTCCTCCCTCGCGCAAGTAATCGACGAGCTTGGCCTGGACATGGCGGTCCATATACCTTGCGGAGAGCAGCGCCAATACCGGCACCTCCGACGCTCGCAGCGGCTTGTTCTGAATGTCGGACGCGCCGAACCGGTAGCCGGCCAGCAGCATCGCCCGGGCCATCGTCTCCCAGCTCCAGTGGGCGCGATTCGATTCGATATTTTCGTAGATGGCCTTCATCGCCGCGCTTCCGGGATAGCGGTACTCGGTCATGTAGTAGTCCGGGATGAAGGCGAAGGAGACGGCATCGCGCTCCTCCTTCATCGCCGCGAGCTTGTCCTCGACGGCTCGCACCGCGCGGATGCCTCGGGCCATGCGGTCGAACGTATAGTTCAGCTCGCCTTCCGGGCTGACCGGCGCCGCGAAGCCGTGGCGCTCCCCGGTGAAGGCGATGCGGTCGTTCCCGTCGCCGGGCTTGTCCTCCAGCACATAATTGCGGCCGCCGGCGAACAGATAATAATTGATGAGCCGGTTGCCTTGGGCGACGCACATCCGCATTTTCAGATCGGCGGCAGAGATGTCGTACCTGGACGCGAAGGTCGAGCCGAAGTTGCCGTCGCCGCAGTTGAACTCGACCGAGGTCAACGGCTGATGCTCGTCATGGACCGCGTCCATGAAGCCGTTGACCAGGTACAGATCCTGGAATGAATTCATATCCAGATCGCCGAAATAAAGATCCGAGCCGGAAAGATACCCTGGCTTGCCCTCGTACGTCTCGTACAGCTGGCTGATCCCGATCGGGAAGGTGAATCCCCTGCCGCCGCCCGTGCCGTGAATGTTGACGACAAACGGAATGTCCTTCACGCCGCAGGCTTCGGCATACCCCCTCAGCTCATCGACGTAGCGGGCGAATCGGTTCCGCATGTAGCGTCCCAGATCCGCATGCAGGCCGGGAGCGTAATGCTCCTCCGGGGAGCGGATCGCTCTGGCGCGGCTCTCGGCATCCTCCAGGCGGAACGGATAGCGGGCAGCGAGCTGCTCCGGCCCGTAGGCCCGTGCGAGCCAGGAGGCAAAGTCGTCCAGGACGAGATCGGTCAGATCGGGGCCGTTGCTGACCCAGGACAGCATGCCGATCTCATTGTCCAGCTGTACGGCGATGATGTTCCCCCCGTTAGGCTGGAGCCGCGGAGCCGCGATCGCCATCACCGCTTCGTACCAGCGGCGGGAGGCGTCCAGGAATGCCGGCGCGAGGTAATCCACCGTTCGGGTCGCGGCCGGCCGGCCGTCCCAGCCGGACGGGACGATTTCCGGATGCTCCTCGTAGATCCAGTACGGCAAGCCCTCGTTTTTCATCTCCGCCATGATGAACGGACCGGGACGAAGGAAAAAGTACAAGCCGTTGTCGCGGCATAAATCGATGAACCCTCCCAGGTCGAGCTCCGGCCGGGTGCGTCCGTCCAGATCGAGCTCGCCCTTGCGCGGCTCATGGCATAGCCAAGGCACGTAGCTGGCCACCGCATTGCAGCCCGCCAGCTTCAGCTTGTCGATCCGATCCTGCCATTCGTTCCGCTGCAGGCGGAAATAGTGGATTTCGCCGCTCAGAATCAGCTGCGGCTTGCCGTCGATCCGAATCTGCTTGTTGACGATTTCAATCATGATGGAACCCCTTCCTTGCTGCCGGTTGAAAAATAGCAGCCGCATGCCTTGCGGCTGTCAGCGCGCAGGCTCCGCGGGGACGAGCCCGACGGCCTGGACGCCCGCCTTCACGAGCTCGTTCCTGCCGTACAGCTCCCATACGAAGCCGCTGCGGTAATTCTCGATCATCAGCAGCGTAATTCCCTTGTCGATGCCGATCACGTCGGGACTGATCCACGTCGGCGACAGCGCTTCGTTGTAGGCATCGGCCAGGCCGTACTCGCTCCACAGCTCGGGCTTGGCGGCAAAGTGCTTCAGCGCGTCGAGCGCGGCTTCCGGCGTGAACACGATGGAGCCGAGGGCGCCCGCCGGAGCCAGCGTCCCGTCGACGGCATGAGCCGCGTCGTCGAAGCCGGACGGCGGCGACCCGTAGAGGCCGTTGTAGCCGTCCGGTCCGTCGCTCGCGGTAAGTCCCCAGGCGTTCGGACCGAACGTTCCGTAGTCGGAAGCGATGTCGATCGCATACTGCCTGGCGGACTCCGAGGCGGCGACGGAGTTGTCCCACCAGTCGACGCCTTCCCGGTCCGTCAAGCCGCGGAAGTCGAGCCAGCCATGAGTGAACTGGTAGGTGAAGATCGAGCCGAACCAGGAATGGATGAACGGCCTGCCGTTCCCATAGGCTCTTGAATCCCGCTTGAACGCGTAGAACAGATCTCCCTTCACGGGATGGGTGTCGGAGCCTGCGGCAAGCACATACATCATCATCTGCTCCGCGTAGAAGTCCCAGTGTCCGGCGAATCCGCCCTCCGGCGAATAACCCATGTAGAACTGGTTGTTCGCCGGATCCACATACCAGGGCCATTCGACCTGAGCGGCCAGCTCGCCGGCCTTCTCCTTCACGTCGCCGCCGAAATATTCGCCGGCGACGATCGCTCCGTTCAGCGCGATCGCCGTATCGATGACCGAGACCTCGCTTCCCGGAGCCCGCGATCCGTCCCGCATATCCAGGAAATGGTACAGGAACCCATGCTCCTTCGCCGCATGGTTCAGGAGCGTATCCAGCGTGCCCGAAGCGCGCTCTTCCGCCTCCTGCCTCGTCACCCAGCCGCGTTCCGCGCCGATGGCGAGAGCCGTCAGCCCGAAGCCGGTGGACGCGACGCTGGACAAGCCCGGATTGCCGGGAGCCCTGTCCGCGACCAGCCCGTAGCCTTTGCTTCCCGGCTCGGCGTTCGCCTCGTTCCAGAAGAAGTCGAAGCTCAGCCGGCTTTCCTTTTCCAGCAGCGCTTCCGTCTCGCGGTCGAGATTTTCCGCAATGCCCCGGCCCGCGATCTCGGGATCGGCGCAGCCGCCCAGGGCCATGACGAATGCGGCAACGACCATCAGCAGCAGCCCTGTTCGTTTCAGCCGCATGTCATTCCCCCGTCAATCCCGTTTTGTCCACGACCTGCGTGAAATGCTTCTGCGCGATGAGGTAGAGGATGAGCAGCGGCAGCACGATCAGCAGCGTGCCGGCCATCCGGATGGATTCGTTGACATCCGTCACCGAGGAGCCCCCCGTATACATCGCTTTGAAAGAATCGTTGAAAGTTTTCAGCTCCAGCGGCAGCGTCGTCATCGCATTGCCCAAATATAGCGAGGCCAGATACGTCTCGTTCCAATGCCATACCATGGAGAACAGGAAGACGACGACGACAGCCGGCACCGAGATCGGCAGGATGATGCGGAAAAACGTTTTGAACGCGCCCGCTCCGTCGATCTGCGCCGCTTCCTCCAGCGCCGCCGGAATCGTCCGGAAAAACTGGGCGTAGATCAGGATGAACAGCGCGCTTCGGATGCCTTGGGCGAACAGCCCGGGAACGATGAACGGAAGCGGCGTCTCCAGCATGCCGTATTCCTTGAACAGCAGGAACATCGGAATCATGACGACCTGCTTCGGCACAACGAAGGTGACCAGCATCAGCCCGAACAGGATGGACTTGCCCGGGAACTTGTACTTGGCGAAGCCGTAGCCGACAATCGCGCAGGAGATCGTCTGGGCGACGGCGGGCAGCGTCGAGTTCAGCAGCGTGCTTCCGAGCGTCTTCAAATAATGAAGGACGTTCCAGGCCTGGACGAAGTTGTCCACATGCAGGCTGCGCGGAATCCAGGCCACCGTCGGATCCAGCAGGTCGTCCAGGCTCTTGAAGCTTTGCGAGACCATGAACAGCAGCGGATACAAATAAATGAAGCCCGTGCTGATCAGCAGCACGTAGAGAATCGCCTTGAACAGCCAGCCGTCATTGCCCTGGCGTCCCAGCAGCAGGGTCCTCGCTTTATGCAGAGCCCTGCGGGCTTGATCGCGCCGCTCCTGCCGCTGCGGTTCAGGCGCCTCGGCAGCCGGTAAGTCTTTCATGTTGGATCATCCCCCCTTCAGGACCGTCTCGCATGTCGGATCGATGTCTCCTTGCTGCGGAAGAAGAGCACGAACAGCAGCAGCACGATGAATATGACCGCAAAATAGATCCAGGCCAGGGCGCTGGCATAGCCGAAGCCGGTGCCGGCCTTGAACATATTGTCCTGGATCAGCTTGATGACCTCGCTGAAGCCGTTCGTGAACAGGTCGATCACGGTATAGATGAGGTTGACCAGGATGAACGGCTTCACCTCCGGCAGCGTGATTTTCCAGAACGTCACCCAAGGCGACGCCCCGTCCATCGCTGCGGCCTCGTACACCTGAGTGTTCACCTTCTGCAAGCCGGCAAGGAAGATCAGAATCTGCACGCCCGAATACCACAGGATGAGAATGAACTGATTGATGATGCCGATGATCGGGACGGCGAGCCCGGGCGAGAGATTGTCCTCGATCATCGCGACCAGGCCGTACTTCTCGATGACCGGGATCGTAGCCGCTCCCTGGGCGAACAGCTCCTGGACGACCTCCCCACTCGTGATGACGACCGGCAGGAAAAAGATCGCCCGAAACAGATTCCGGCCTCGGATCGGCTGGTTGATGAGCAGGGCTACGAACAGAGAGAATACGATGACGATCGGAATCATGAGCAGATTCGACTTCAGGAACAGGAACAGCTGCTGCGAGAACTCCGCGTCGACCAGAAACGCATCCTTGTAGTTGCTCCAGCCGAGATACCTCGTTTCGATGCCGGTCGGAGTGATCATCACTTTGTTGAAGCTCATATAGAGCGAGAACAAGAGCGGATAGGCCATGAAAACGAGGAATCCGACGATCCACGGAGAGATCAGCGCAAGTCCGATCCAGGCCTCCCGCCTCGACTTGGTCTTTTTCATCCCTGTCCGCCTCCTGTCACGGCCATATCGCGGGCAGGAACCGAGACGGCGCCCGAAGCATAGTCCCTCGACGTGTAATTGATCCAGATCGCCACGCCGTTGCCGTAGCTGACCTTGACGATGCCTTCCTCGATGACTTCGCGGTCCGTCATCTCCGCGTCCATGACTTGCTTCAACGCTTCGTTCGCTTTTGCGTACTGCTTCTTGATCTGCGGCGCCCAGTCGCTGTACTCGGTCGTATACAGATCATTCGAAGGCGTATTCAGAAGCTTCCTTGTCGGCTCTTTCGTCACCAGGAACGACGGATAGGCCCCGTACTCGATCATGCGCAGCAGATCCAGCTCCGGATCGGGATTGTTGTTGCCGTGATCCGCGAAATAATCGAGGCTGCCATGCAGCGCCATCGGCAGAAACGGCACCGTGTCCGTCGAATAGACGAACTGCGACGAGCTCAGCGGCATATTGAAGTAGGCCGCCGCATGCTTCCACATATAATCGTTGGGCTCGAGCCAGGACAGGCCGATGGACTGGCCGGCCGCCTCGTCGCCGAGCTTGCCGTACAGCTCCGCCGCCTCCGAGCGACGGATCGCCTGCTTCTTGTTGAAGTCCGAATACAGCAAGAAGCCGGTGCCGTTGATCGCCACGTTTTGTATGCCGGCTTCGCGGAAGGCTTGAAAGTCTTCCTTTGCGAGTGACAGCGCTTTTTCCGGACGGATCAGGTAGCTCTTGAGATCGCCGAACCGCTCGCGGTTGTACCGGCTGAAGGCATCGAATTCCAGAAGGCGGTTCGTAATCATGCGCACCGAATCGGTGCGAGGCTCCACCCTCGGGCTTTTGTCCTGCATGTACGAGTAGTCGGTATTCAGGTAAAGCTCGATGTCCTGCTGCTTGGCATATGCCGCCAGGCTCCTCAAGCCCTTGCTGCCGCCCAGCGCCGGCTCGAATTTCGGCGCGGCGGGATGGGAGCCGCTCTCGCCGCCCTTGCCCCAGCCTTGCAGGCCGGCACGGATGTTGGAGATGCCGGATTGCTGCAGGTCCTGCAAAATGCTTTGCGCTTCAGAAAATGAAGTCATCTTCACCACTCCGCGCTTCAGCAGTCCGGAAGTCATTTCCGCGCCGAGCATATCGATCCGCAAAGGAATGCCCTTGGAGTCCGGCTTGCTTGCCCGAGGGGCAGGCAGCATGCCGCGCTCCTTCATATAGGAGCGGTAGCTCCGGGCCATCCCGACATAATCCGACTGTTCGCCGCTGAGCAGCCGGTAGCGCACCTGCTTGTCGCCTTCCGTCTTCGTCTTGGTATACATGTTGATGCCGCCCATCGCCTTGCTCGTCGGCTGGTAATAGCCGGAGCGGATAATGAAGCGCGGCGAGATCCAGTAGAAGCTCGTGTTCACTCCGCTCGGATAAGCGACGATTTCGGCATTCATCTTGCCGTCCTCCACGATGCCCAGCAATGCGTTCTGCTTGACGCCATGGACGATGCCGAATACCGGAACTCCGACCTTGTTCATGGCGCCCTCGAAGCCGCCGATTCCCAAGTCGTTGTAATAGATCTGGCCGGTATAAGGCTCGTCGAACGACGTATGGCTGCTTGTAAACCGGATGAGCGCCCCGCTCCCGTCCGGCAGGAGCATGTATCCCGGCACGGACGCGCCGCGCACGGCGCCGAGGAACGGATAGAGCTGCACGGACGCCAGCTTGTCCGGCCCCTTTTCCACGAGGCTGTCGTTCAGCAGCTTGAAGACGACGCCGTCCTCCTCCAGAGCGACCCGAATGTTCAGCGACATCTCGATCGCCGGGAGCTCAAAGGCGATCTCGACGCCGTTGTCGATGCTCGTCACTGCCGCCGCTTTGCCTTGGAGAGACTTGTAGTTGGATGAGGCGCGCTGCCCGTCGCCGGTATAGTAGTCCAGCAGGAAAGGCGACTGCATCGCATTTTTCCAGTCCTCGTTGAGCTGCTCCGCCTGCAGGTCGCTCTCGCTCGGCTCGGAGGACCATACGTATCCGCTGGCCGAATCCTGAAGCTGGATGGCGAAGGTCTGCCTGTTCAGATAGAGGGCCATGGACCCGTTCTCGCCGATCTTCTCGTAGTTCGGCCGGAGCGGCGCGGCCGGAACAGGCTTCTGCGGCTCGGATTCCGGCATCGTGTAGCCGTTGGAGCGGAACAGCAAGGATTCATTTCGAACGTCCGGAAGGGCCGGCTCCAGCGGCGCCTCCGCCTGCGCCTCCGCTTCCGGCTTCGCGGCCGACGGCTCCGACCGCGGCCGATCGCCTCCGCCTGCGGCATCCGTCGGGCGGACGTCATAGGCGTTCAGGAGCGCGGCCCCGCCGAGGACGATCGCGGCCGCAAGCAGCAGCAGCTTCCTTTTTCCGGTATCAGACACGATATTTCACCTCTTCCGCCAAGCTCAGCACGAAGTCCCACACCTGGTTGGACAAGCCGAAGAATATGAATGCGATCAGAGCCATGACGGCCATTCCCGAAATCGTCATCGCAATGTTCTTGAACGTTTCCTTGATCTCATAGCCGTGAATCTCCTTCACCATCACCACCATCAGGAACAGGCACCACAGAAGGATGAACAGCCGGGAGTAATCGTAGACGACCGCCTCCAGCAGCGTCAGGCCATTGGACATGATCGTGACCGGCGCGGAGAAAAGGATATACGGGCTGAGCGCATAGACCGAGCCTTTATAGACGTCCTTGAATTTCCCTTCGCCGTCGTTGATGACGCTCACCAGATAGTTGCACAGCACCCAGGCAAAGAAAGGAAGCAGCAGCTTCAGCACCTCTCCGAGCAGGTTGACCCTCTGCGGATCGACGCCGCTGAAGATGAAGTTCGTCCCGAGCACCTCATAGATCCGGACCGCCACCATGGCGAGGAGCAGCAGGGTGGCCGACAGCACCGAGGCGCGGCCGTTCTCCAGCTCGTAATAACCGTCGAACGGATGCCTCAGCATTCGGAAGGCGTGCAGCAGCTGCCCGACGAGCTTCCTCTCCTTGGCTCGGCGCGCCGCCCGCACGACCGGAGCGCCGAACCCCTTGGAGCGGTATAGCCGTCTCAGGAGGAGCCACAGCGCCGCGGCTCCCGCCATCGCGAGCAGGATCTTCGACAAATGGCTCATCATCCAGGCCCGCCGCAGCTCCCAGTACGTATTGGAATATTCATTGACGTTGCGGGCGAACTTCAGCTCCTCGAATGCTTTGCCGTATTCGCCTTGCTTGTAATAGGCGAGTCCGAGCCCGACATGCGCCAGATCGAACAGGCTGTTCTGACGGAGCACTTCCCGCCACGGCTCCAGGCTCTGCACGTATTTGCCGTCCAGGTACAGGCCGATCGCCTTGTAGACGAGCTGGGCGAACGGAGTCGGCTTGAACAGCTGGATGTTGGCGCGCTCCTTGTCGAGCACGTACACCATGCCGCTGCCGCTGACCGCGATCGCGGACGGAGACTTGAAGTAGCCGAGCCGCTGATACCCCGTGTCGTTGCCTCCGAAGCTGAACAGCATGCTGCCGTCCTTGTCGTAGACGCTGATATAGCCTTCGACCGAGTCCGCCGCGAAGATGCTGCCCATGCCGTCGACGGCGATGTCCGCGACCGTCGGGCTCATGTAGGTGGAGGCGTTCAGCAGGTCGTCCCCGGCTACGTTCAGCTTCTTGATGCTGTTGCTCTCGACTCCGGACGTCGACGTGTAGATCAGGCCGTCCTGATCGACGGTCAGGTTGGACGGTGACGGAGGAAGCTTCTGCGACAGCTGGCTCAGCTGCTTGTCGGTGAAGAAGATTTTCTGAACGGCTCTCTCCAGGTCGAACCCGGTGCGGTTGCCCCCGAAATAACCGAGGAAATCGCCGTCGGGGCTGAGCTCCGCAAGTCCTTGGATCAGCCCTTCTCCAACGACGTAAATGTTTCCGCGCTTGTCCGCCGCCACCTTGCGCGGCTTGAACTCGTTGGTCTTGCCGAACAGCAGCGACTCGGGCTTGCCGATCGCCCTCTGCTTGCTCCCGTCGGGGCCGAAAACGACGACCTGGCCGGCCCCATAGTCCGCCGCGTAGATCGAGCCGGCCTCGTCCACGTAGATTCCGGTAGGCTCGTCCAGCTCGCCCTCTCCGATGACGCGGACTTTATCGCCCTGCTCGTCAAGCTCCAGAATTCTGGCATTGCCGGTATCCGCAACGAATAGATGGCCGCGGCTGTCGATGAACAGATCCTCCGGCTGGTCCAGCTCAAGGCTGAAGCCGCTGTCCGCAGCGGCCAGCCGGGCTCCTTCCTCTCCGAAGATGCTGTGCCCGTCCACGATTCCGATCGGGAGATAGGCGCTTTGCGTCGGTCGGAACTGCCCTTCGGCATTGATCGTAAAGGACTCGTACGAGGCTGCCTGCGCCGGCATCGAGGCGAACAGCAGGGAGAACGCCAGGCCGGCCAGCAGACAGAATGTCGGTTTTCTCATCGTTCTCCCCCTCTACTTGATTCCGGAATGCGCCATCGTGTCCATGACCCGGCTTTGCATGAAGATGAATATGACCAGGTTGGGCAGGAACATGAACAAGGCCGCCGCCGCCGCCATCCCTTGGCCGGCCACGTTGTTGCCGACCGTCGTCGTCAGCGTAGTCATATAGAAGGCGAACGTCTTCAGCGTCTCCTGGCTCATATAGAGGGCCGACGTCTCGGTGTTGTTCCACGAGGCCTGGAACGCCAGGATCGCGACCGTCGCCATCGCCGGATGGATGACCGGCAGCACGATCCTCGCGAACACGGTCATATCGTTCGCTCCGTCCATGCGGGCCGCCTCGATCAGCTCGTTCGGAATCTGATCGACGAACTGCTTGATCAGGAACACTCCGACCGGCAAGGCCAGCAGCGGCAGGATATGGCCCGCGTAGCTGTTGATCAGGCCGAGCTTCTCCACGACGAGGTACCTCGGAATCGTGACCGCCGCCGGCACGAACATCAGGGCGATCGTATTCACCTCGAACAACGCCTTGCGCCATTTGAACTGCTTCTTGGAGAGCGCGTACCCGGTCATGGCGCTGGCGATCAGCGAGAGCACGACGACGACGACGGTGATGAGCAGGCTGTTGAACAAATACTTGGTCGCCGGTATCCTGCTCATATCCGCCACGGCCAGAAGGCTGTACACATTTTCCAGCGTCGGCTTCTGGACGAGGAACGCCGGCGGGAACACGAACAATTCATCCAGCGGCTTGAGCGACTGGGAGAAAATAAAAACGATTGGAAGCACCATGAACATGCCGAGCGGAATCAGAAACAGATAGAATTTCAGCTGTCCGAGACTGAAGCGGCTCGGATTGATTTTATTTCCGTGAAAGGAAGCCAGCACGAACACGCTCCTTATTCTTTTTCTCCGAACAGCCGCCAGGACAGCTTCGTGAATCCATAGATGACGAGCAGCAGCACGACGGACACCGCCGATGCGTATCCCATGTCATAGCGGATGAATCCGTAGTCGGCGATATGGTTGATCAGCAGCTGTCCGGCATATTGAGGCGTCGGATTCGCTCCAGACAGCTGCACGCCGATCTCTCCGCCTTGGAAGGTGCCGACGATCGCCATCACCGCCCCGAACAGCATTTGCGGCTTCATGGACGGAATCGTGATATACCACACTTCCTGCAGCCGGTTCTGGATGCCGTCGATGTAGCCCGCTTCGTACATCTCCGGGTTGACGTTCAAGATGCCCGCGAGCATCGCCAGGAAGCCGACGCCCATGCTGTTCCACAGCGTCACCGCGATCATGATCGGCATCAGATAATGGGGAGACTGCGTCCACTGGATCGGCTCGTTGATGAACCCCCAGTCGATCAGGAAGGCGTTCAGATAGCCGGTGCTGTCGCCGCTGAACACCGTCAGCCATACGACCGCCATGGCGACTGCCGCCGTCAACGACGGCGAATACAGCGCCAGCGCCAGCAAGGTGCGCGATTTCCGCGGAATCTGCGCCAGCAGCCAGGCCAGCCAGAACGACAGGATGTACCCGCCCGGCCCGACGAGAAGCGCGAACTTGATCGTGTTCGGCAGCACGTACATCATGAACTCGCTGTCCTGCGTCAGCAGGTTCACATAGTTCTGCAGGCCGATGAATTCCGGCGCCTGCACCGTGTTGAAATAGGTGAACGACAGGCCGATCGCGGCCAGCACGGGGACGACGATGAACATGGAGAACAGGATCAGATAAGGGCCCAGGAAGAGATAGGCCGACAATTCATCGCGGAATCCCTTCTTCTGATGCCACTTCAGCCTCAGCGGCTTCTCTTCGGCCGAGCGCGGCGGGCTGCCAGGAGCCAGCTCAGAGGAAGCTTTCATCGGGATTCTCACCTGCCTTTCTCGTCAAGAAGCCTCGGCACTTCCAGCGGCTTGACCAGCTTGCCGTTTTTCATATACTTGAACTCCTCCAGCTTCTTGACCATCTCGCGGTTCGTGAGGATCGTGGCGTCCTCGATGGCGCGCCGCGGGTTGACGCCATTGAACACGATCTTGTTCCAGGCGTCGCTGAGCATCCTCTCGAGCATGTAGTCGCCAGGCAGATGCGGCACGTCCTTCAGCCACTTCCACTGCTCCTGGATGACGCCGATATCCTCTTTCGGCCACGGCATCTGGTCGAACGCCTCCAGATTCGCGGTGTTCCACTTGTAGGTCGGCCCGTAGATCGTCTGCATGCGGTTGCCGAAGGAAACCTGCGTCTCCTTGGACGTCCACCACTTGAGCAGCTCCCAGGCATCCGCCTGGCGCTTGCTGTCCTTGAAAATGACGGCGGACTGCCCCGTTCCCGTCTGCCAGCGTCCGATCTTCCCGTCCGCATCCTGCACGCCAGGCGCGGGAGCGATGCCCCAGAGGCCGCTGATTTCCGGCGCGGCCGATGTGAGCTGCACATACGTGGCGAAATCGGATATGCCGATCGGCAGGCTGCCGTCGCGGAAATGGTTGTAGAAGCTCGGCACGTTGAGCGGCAGATTGTAGACGGTGAACAAATCCGTCATCTGCTTGATGCCCGCAACGGCGTTTTCGGAGTCGATCGCCGCTCCGGCTCCGTCGTCCTTGAACAGCTCTCCTCCGCTTTGGTAGATGAAGGGAGCGGTCAGCGTCAACGGCTTCAATCCTCCTGTCTGCGACAGCGGATGGAAGAAATTCAGGCCATAGCGCTGCAGGTCGGGCAAAATGCGCCGCACGTCGTCCATCGTCTCCGGAAGCGGGATATCAAGCGCGTTCAGGATATCCTTGCGGTAGTACATCACCCAGAAGTTCTGCGTTTCCGGAAGGGCATACGCTCCCCCGTCGAACCGGAAAGGCAGCATCGCTCCCGGCGAGAAGCGCTTCGCGACTTCTTCGTAATCGGGAAACTGCGAAAGATCGGACAAGGTTCCCCGCACGGCCAGGTTGAACGGCGTCACGTTGTTGATCGACAGCGCCATGTCCGGCGAGCTGCCGGCGGCATTGGCGAGGATCAGCTTCGTCTCGTCCGGCATGAGGGAAAAGGAAACCTTGATGCCGGTCTTTCGGGTGAACTCCTCGTCGGCCTCATGCTGCAGCATCGTGACGTATTGCCGCGGACGGTTGACCCATACTTGCAGCTCATCGGGATCGCCGCCGCCTACCTTGGAGTAATCTTTCGTGAACGAGGCGAGAAAGGCGCTCACGTTCGCGGACAGCCGGCTGAACAAGCCGGCTTGGGCGGAAGGCAGCTTGCTGTCCGAATAAACGTAGATGCGGTCCACGGTCAGCGGCTGATTGGGTAGCTTGCCGAGCGAGGTTCCCAGCATCTGCATGATCGAGCCCGAGCCCTCGGACAATTGCGCGTATTTATACGGGAGCGAGTTCGGGTCCTCCGCCAGGTTGCGCAGCCTCTGGGCGGAGATGACCAGAGACTGGGCGGCATCCGGACTGCGGGAAATTTGCGCCGCAAGCGTCGCGTACCGGCTGTCCAGCTCGTCCGCGTACGCGAGCAGCCGGTCGGCGACTCCCGGAATCTGCTCCGTCAAATCCCAGTCGCGGTTGGAGTCCTGCGTATTTCCCGTCGCCATCTTCACCTCGATCGCCAGGTCATTGATTCCGCTCATGACCGACTTGATCGTCCGGATCGTCTCCCTGTACGGAGCATCGTTCGCCGTCAGCTTGAGGCTGTGCCGCCCTTGCTGCAGCTGAAACAGATACGGCTCGCCGTCCGCGCTCTCCAGCGTCTTGTTTTTCCAGCTCTTCGTAAACGGGAATACCACCCGCCGCATTTCCTCGAACGGAAGCTCGCCATCTATTTCCAGCGTCCGGTATACCGGCATGTCGGTTCCCGTCTCGCTCGTATTCGTATTTTGCTTGTATTTGATCGCGATCCGATACTCGCCGTCTGCCGGCACGTCGAACGTCCACGACACGCTTTGCCCGCTCCGCTGCCAGGAATCCCCGCCGATGGCGTTCAGCAGCTGCCGGCGGCTGTCGAACGGGATCGAAGAAGGACTGCCGTCCGCCTGGACGCGAATGAACGGCTGGTTCTTGCTCGAAGCGCGCTCTCCCTCGACCGCGACAAGGGCTGGAGGAGCTTGCTTGAGCTTTCCTTGCCGGGCATAGTCCTCATAGGAAGGCGCCGACGCGGGACTGGTCAGAGCTGCCGCGCCCAAGAGAGCCGGCTCGCCGATGAACGGAAGGGAAATCAAGTTCTCGCCTTTTTCCAAATAAAACAGCAGGGGACGGTCATCCGCGGATGCCGGGTCTGCAATCGTCTGCTTCATCCAGCCTGGAATCATTTTTTGGCCGGGCAAAATATCGTTTCCGAGCGAATCCTTTTCGAACGGATCGTTGTCGTCCTTCCACAGCTTGTCGAGCTCGAACTGACGGGCCTGAAAATAAGGGTAGTCGCCGTTGATCTTGATTCCTCGCTGGATGGACAGAATTTGCCCGCTCAGCGGGTAGTAGTCAAGCTCCAGATTGTACAAGCCGCTTTGCGGCACGTCGACCGGAATTTCGACCTCCAGCGTCTTCTCGTCCCAGCGAAGCACTTCCTTGCCGTACCCTTCGCTTTGCGATGCCGCCAAAAGCGGTGCGGGCCGTCCCTCGACGCGGAATTCCCGAGCCGGCAATTCGACCCGAACGCCTGCCGCCTCTACAGCCCCTTCTTTCCTCCATCGGTCCAGCACGTCGAAATAGTCGTCTTCGACGACCGTCTGGGCATCGGCTTGACCTTGCTTGTCCGCTCCCTTCTCGCGGGCGTCCTTTTCCTTGGATTCGCCGCTGCCGGAGGAAGCTCCGCCAAACAACGCGTCCAGCACGTCGGAATCGCTGGCCGCTGGCCGCGCGCTGCCGGCGGTTCCTTCCGCCGCCGCGCGGTGGAGCGTCCAAACGGGCGCTTCGATGCCGCCGAGCAGCATGACGCCGATCAATCCGATGGTCAGCCACTTTCTCCTCATCATCCACCACTCCCGGATCCAGCGGAGGTTCCCTCCCCGGGAGACCGGGGAGAGACGTCCTGGTTTACTTGGTCGCAGCGTCGATCTGCTGCTTGTTCTGGTTGAAGATGTCCATCGCTTTTTTCTGAATATCCTTGGCGACGTCTTCCGGCTTGACCTTGAGCGTCACGAGCTCTTTTTTCGTGTCGTACGGATTCAGCACTTTATCGATGATTTCCGCATCGCCCGGCAGCCATTTGTAGCCGTCGACGAATCCGTTCGGGATTCCGGCGATGACGTCTTTCAGGCCCGGGGCCGTGAACGTTGTTTTCAGATAAGCGTCCCACACCTCGCGGTCGTTGAGGAGCGGCATCGTGACGATCGGCTTCTCGATATTGTTGATCCGCTCCAGCCAGCCTTCCTTGGAATACGTCAGGAATTTGATGAACGCCATCGCTTCTTTCGGGTGCTTCGTATTTTGCGCCATGCCGATGTAATCCGTAATCATCGGCACGCGTTGGCCGTCTTTCCCAGGCAGAGGCAGGAAGTCCCAGTTGAACTTGGCATTTTTCTGCACATCGGCAAACGCCCAGTTCGCATCGATCTTCATGCCGACTTTCCCCATCAGGAAGCCGCTCTTGTCTTTGCCGTACCATTTGTCCTGCTCTTTGCGGTCGTACAGATCCACCGAGGATTTGTTGTTGTAGACGACCTTGTTGATCCAGTGAATCGTTTCGGAGAAAGCCGGCTTGTCAAAGTTGAACTGCGTGCCGTCGTACGTCAGCCAGCCCAGCTTGGAGTCGAATTGCGGAACGAACATTTCGCGCGCGCCAAGGATGTTTTCAATTCCGTACTGGTGGTCGCTTGGCTTCGTCAGCTTCTTGGCGATCTTCTCGAACTCTTCGATCGTCCAATCCGCTTTCGGCAGCGGGATGTTCTCTTTGTTGAACAAATCGACGTTGATGAGGACCCCTTGCGTGAACAGCTGATGGGGCAGGACATATTGCTTGCCGTTGTACCGGCCCGTCTCGCTGAGGTTGTTGAAAATGTTCTCCTCGTTGTAGTCGGGATCTTCCTCGAGCAGCGGAGTCAGGTCGGCCAGCCAGTTGCTCGAGACGTTGCCCGGCGCGTTGAAGACGAAGAACACATCCGGCAGCTTGCCAGCGGCGGCCGCGGCTCCGAGCTTCTCGTCCCACGGCCAGGTGACGGACTTGTCGATCTCGACCTTGATGTTCGGGTGCAATTTCTGGAAGGCGTCGATTTTCTTCTGCTCGACGACAGGATCGTTCCAAGTGCCGAATTTCAACGTGACCGTCTCACCGGCTGGAACGTCTGCTTGTTCCCCGGCAGTATTGCTCTCTCCGTTGCTTGCTGCGCCGGAATCCGACGGAGCCGGCTCCGCGGCGGCTTGGTTCTGCGCCGGCGCAGGGGCGGTATTGCCCGCTTCATTGCCTGAGCCGCTGCATCCGGCGAGAACGAATACGATCATGATCATGGCCGTCATACCCGTAGCGAGTAATTTCTTCATAGCCGATTTCCCCCTGGTCCATAGTTTGATAAGATGCTGACGAACTTTCCACCTCAAATGAATGCGCTTACATTAAGCGAGGCATCCCCTCCCGCTTGAAGCCTCGTTTCGGCGACAAGCCCGATATGTATCCGCTTCCATTGCTTGGAGCTTTTTTCCTTGCTGATTCATCAAACGATGAGCTCATCAATCGAAACGATTCGATCAACACGAATTATATCCCAGCGCTTTGGAAAAAACAAGACTATAAATCGCTTACATTGGATAGGGGCCACGGAAGACAAAAAAGCCTCCACGCGAAAGCTCGCTGGAGGCGGTATCGAATTCCTTACTTCACGGCCGCGAAAAACAGCCGCTCCGACTGCTCCGTCGGCTCGTGCAGGCGGAAGTCCGCGTAGCGGTCGACGCGGGAGAAGCCGGCGGCGCGCAGCGCGGAGGCGATCCAGTCCGGATCGTAGGCGCGCTGCTGATGCACTTCCTCGAAGCGCACGAACCGGCCTTCGCGGTCGGACTCGTCGCGCGCGAAAATCGTAAGATGATGGCGGATCTCGACGCGCTCGTCGTCAAGCTCGGACGTCCAGATGTAGCCGACGTCGCGCTCGTCGAGCGTGAACGGCTGCTCCTCGGCGTAGCGGCGCAGCGTGAGCGGCGCATGGACGTCGAACAGCAGCGCGCCTCCCGGCTTCAGTCCCCGATAGGCTGCGCGGAACGCCGCCTCGACGTCTTCTTCCTCTGTCAGGTAGTTGAGGCAGTCGCAGAAGCTGATCGCCGCGTCGACCGGCTGCGGCAGCTCCCAGTCGCGCATGTCCTGCTGCAGCCAGCGGACCGAGCCCGCGCGCGGACGGATCGCCTGCTGCGGCGTCTCGTCCCACTTGCTGCGGGCGATCGCCAGCATGTCGGCCGACAGGTCGATGCCGAACACGGTGAAGCCGGACTTCGCCAGCGGAATCGCCAGGCTGCCGGTGCCGCAGCCGAGATCGGCCACCGTTTCCGGGATGCCGTAGCGGTCCCAGCACTCCCGCATGAAGCGGATCCAGTCCGGATACGGCATGTCCTCCATGAGCCGGTCGTAGACGCCGGCGAATTGACGATACGCTCTCATCGCGTTCGCATCTCCTTCCTGGCTAGCGGCCGCGGTTCGGACCCGGGAAAGGCTTTTTCTGCGTCGCCTTTTTCATCGGTTCCCTGGACGCCGGCTCTTTGGCTGCGCGTTCCGTGGCGGCAGGCTGCTTTGGCGCCGCCCCGGCCTTCGCCGACTCCGCCTTCGCCGCATCGGTTTTGGCCGCTCCGGCCTTCGCCGCATCCGCCTTAACCGCATCCGCCTTGGCCTTGAACGCCGCCGCTTCCTCTTCCGTCAGCAGCTTCGTCCAGTTGCCCTCCTGGCGGACGATCCCGTCGCGCATCAGCTTGCCGACCGCGCGCTTGAACGCCGACTTGCTGATGCCGAACTTGTTCTTGATGAGCTCCGCCGGCGTCTCGTCGGAATACGGCATCGCGCCGCCCGGACGCTCCTTGAGGAAAGCAAGCAGCCGGTCGGCGTCCTCGATCCGGCCGACCTGCTTGAGCTTGCCCATCGACAGGTTGACGCGGCCGTCCTCGCGCACGAACGTGACGCGCGCGCTCACGCGCTGGCCGAGGCGCAGCGGCTCCGGCCGCTCCGCCGCCGGAATCATGCCGTACGCGCCGAAGCCGACGACGCCGCCGTCGAGCACGACGAACGAGCCCATCTGCAGCGTGCGGCTCACCCAGCCCTCTTTCCACTCGTTTTTCCAGGTGGCGGGAGCCGGGAACACATGCTTGGCCAGGTCCTCCTCGCGGGCGAGCTTGGCGAGCAGGCGGCCGCTCTTGTCATGCGTCAGCGTCACGAACACCTCGTCCCCCGGCAGCGGACGCAGGTCGATCAGCTCCGGCAGCTCCGAGATCGGCAGCAGCAGCTGGCGGCCGAGCCCGATCTCGAGGAAGCAGCCGAGCCGCGGATGGATGTCCGCGACAGCGAGGCGCTTCAGCTCGCCGAGCCGGATAAGCGGCTTTTTGAGCGTAGCGGAAAGGCGGTCGTCCGTATCATGGAACAGGAACGCCTCGACCTCCATGCCTTCCTTGACCTTGACGCCGTTCGTCTCGGAGTAGTGCAGCAGCACCTCCGTGTCCTCATCGTCGCCCAGAGACAAAAAATAGCCGAAGGGCGACACTTCGCGCGCCACCCTCAGCTTCATCGTCGATCCGGCGTAGGTCGTCATGCGAACTCCACGACCTTGGCGTCGGACCAGAGCCTTTCCAGGCTGTAATAATCCCGCTCGTCGCGGTGGAACACATGCACGACGACGTCGCCGAGGTCGATCAGCACCCAGCGGGCCGTGTCCATGCCCTCGATGCCGCGGATCGTCACGCCGCCCTCCTGGGCGCGCTTGCGGATCTCGGTCGCGATCGCCTGCACCTGCGTATCGGAGTTGCCGTGGCAGATGACGAAATAATCGGCGACGAGCGAGATTTCCTTGAGGTTCAGAGCGACGACGTTGCCGGCTTTTTTATCTTCGGCCGCCTCGACGGCCGCTTGCAGCAGTTGTTCGGAATTCAGGGCCATTCCGTTGCCTCCTTGGGCTTAAGTGGTAGTGGTGTTGCGGATCAGGCCGTTGCGGGCCGTTACAGTAAGCGGATAGATGCGCTTGCCTTTGTCGAGCAGGAAGCGGATCGTGGAATCGAAGCCGGCCGTCAGCGCGCCGTCCAGATCGGTCTGGGCGAGCTCGCGGATGCGGTCGACGCCGGGAAACTCGCGGCTCGGCTCCATATAGTCCGCGAGGCAGACGACCCGGTCGAGCAGCGTCATCGACTCGCGGCCAGACGTATGCCAGCGCACGGCGTCCAGCACCTCCGCGTCGGTCACGCCGAAGTCCTTGGCCGCCGCATAGGCGCCGGCCGGAGCATGCCACAGCTCCTTGTCGTAGCCGAGCACGTCCAGATCGACGCCTTCCTCGCGGATGTAGGCCTCCATCCGGTCGACCGGCCAATACTTGGCCAGATCATGCAGGATGGCGGCCAGCTCGGCCTTGGCGGGATCGGCGCCGAAGCGCCGCGCCAGCACGATCGACGTCTCGATGACGCCCTGCACATGCAGCCAGCGGCGCTCCGGCATGCCGGAGCGGATCGTCTCGATCATACGCTCCTTATCCATCATGGCGGTACAGCCCCTTTGCGGTCAGATGGCTTAGCACGGCGTCCGGCACGAGATAGCGCGCGGACAGACCTGCGGCGAGCCGCGTGCGGATCGCCGTCGACGAGATGTCCAGCTGCGGCATCGGCACGCGGATGACGCGCTCGCGCAGGGATTCCGGCAGCGGCGGCATGAGCGCCGGGTCCGCCGGCTGGCCGCCGTCCTCGGGACGGTCGACCCCGATGAAGCGGATGCGCTGCGCGAGCTCGCCGATCCGGTGCCAGAGCGGCAGATCGCGAATGCGGTCGGTGCCGACGATCAGGTGGAACTCCGCGTCCGGCTCCAGCCGGCTCAGCTCCTCCACCGTATCGTAGGTATAGCTGACGCCGCCGCGCCGCAGCTCCAGATCCAGCACGCGGAAGGCCGGATGACCCTCCGTCGCGAGCTCCGTCATGCGCAGCCGCTCCTCGGGGGACGCCCCGGGCGCGCGCTCCTTGAGCGGCGGGCCGGCATTCGGGATGAACCATACCTGGTCCAGGCCGCATGCCTCCATGGAGCGCTCGGCGGCGACGAGATGCCCGATATGGATCGGGTCGAACGTGCCGCCCATCAGTCCGATCTTGCGCATCGGCTTCCTCCTCTACGCGATCGCGGGCCGAATGCCTAGCGCGGCAGCTCGATCGTCTTGTAGTCCTTGGACTCCTTGTACAGGACGATCGTCTTGCCGATCACCTGCACGAGATGCGAGCCGGAGCCTGATGCCAGCTGGGCGCCGACCTCGCGCGGATCCTCGTCGCAGTTGTTGAGCAGGTTCACTTTGAGCAGCTCCCGCTTCTCGATCGCTTCCGCGATATGCTTCACCAGCTGCTCGTTGTAGCCGCCCTTGCCGATCTGAAAGATCGGGGTCAGGTGGTGGGCCAGCGCGCGCAGATGGCGCTTTTGCTTGCCGGTCAATGTCATGAACGTCACATTTCCTCTCTGTCTCGTCCCGCTGCGAGGCGGGAATTTCAAGTCGCGGCCGGGACCTGCAGCGCTTGCAGCACGGTCTCGCGCATCGCCTGCGCGGGAGCCGGCAGTCCCGTCCAATATTCAAAGGCGTAAGCGCCTTGGTAGATGAACATCCCGAGTCCGCCGTGCGTGCGGCAGCCGCGCTCGCGCGCGCCGGCCAGCCAGGCCGTCTCCAGCGGATTGTAGATGAGATCGCTGCATACGGCATCCGGCCGCAGCAGCGAGATGTCGATCGGCATGTCGGCCACATACGGGTACATGCCGATCGACGTCGTATTGACGACCAGATCGGCGCGGCGGATCGCCTCGTCGGCGTCCGTGCCGGCCGCGGCCAGCGCCTCGACCTCTCCGCGGTCGGACATGGCGTCCGCCAGCTCCCGGGCCCGCGACTCCGTACGGTTCAGCACGCTCACCCGCTCCGGCCGCTCGCCGAGCAGCGCGTACAGGATGCCGCGCGCCGCGCCGCCGGCGCCGATGACGGCGATGCGCTTGCCCTTCAGCTCCGGCATCGCCTCTTCCTTGAGCGAGCGCACGTAGCCGATGCCGTCCGTATTGTAGCCGGTCAGCATGCCGCCGTTGTTGACGACCGTATTGACCGCTCCGATCCGCCGCGCTCCTTCGTCGACGAAGTCGAGATGGCGCATGACGTCCAGCTTATGCGGAATCGTGACGTTGACGCCGCGGATGCCCATCGCGCGGACGCCGAGCCAGAAGTCGCCGAGCTTGTCCGCCGTCACATGGAACGCCGCGTAGACGCCGTTGACGCCCGTCTCGCGGAAGGCGCGGTTCATCATGATCGGAGATTTGGAATGGCGGATCGGATCGCCGATGACGCCGAACAGCGTCGTCGAGCTGTCGACGGCGATCCGGTCCGAGCCGTCCAGTCGGGTCTGCATCGTAAGTCCTCCCGTAGCGAGATGTGGCGCAGCTTCTAGATGAGCGCTTCGCGGACAAGCACCTTGACGCCCTTGGACGCGTA
Source organism: Paenibacillus sp. B01 (assembly GCF_009649995.1). Lineage (NCBI taxonomy): Bacteria > Bacillati > Bacillota > Bacilli > Caryophanales > Paenibacillaceae > Paenibacillus > Paenibacillus sp. B01. The sequence continues at coordinate 3,871,581 of NZ_CP045802.1, forward strand.
CACTTCGATCTGGGCTCCGCTCGTGCCGTTGACGCGGATCCAGCCGAGGCCGGAGATGAAGATATCGGACTCGCTGCCGCGCGGAACGCGCAGCGAATGGCGCGTCCAGGCCGGCATCGTCTCCAGCTCCGCCGCGGTCGGCGGCGCGAGCAGCTCGCCCTTGTGCTGGGCGTACAGCTCGTCGGCGCGCTCAAGCTTCGTGCGATGCACCTTGAGCCCGTTGGCCGTATAGAGCGTGAAGCTCAGATTCGAGCCGCGCGTATAGTCGAAGCGGACGAGGCTGCCGAAAAACAGCGTCTGCCCCGCGTCGAGCTGATAGACGAGCGGCTTGATCGGCTTGTCCGGCAGCAGCGCGCCGAGCACGCCGCGCGGCACGAGCTCCGTCAGGCGCGAAGGGTAGACGATGCCCGGCGTGTCGACGATCGCCTTGCCGTCGTCGAGCGGGATGCGAATCTCGTCGAGCGTCGTGCCCGGGAAGCGCGAGACGGTCAGCTCGCGGTCCAGGTCGCTGTAGTCGGAGATGAGCCGGTTGATGAGCGTCGATTTGCCGACGTTGGTCGCGCCGACGACATAGACGTCGCGGCGGCCGCGCAGCTGTTCCACGGACTCGACGACGCGCTCGAAGCCCATGCCCTTCTTGGCGCTGCACAGGACGACGTCGACCGTGCGCAGCCCTTGGGCCTTGGCCTGGCGCTGCACCCAGTTGCGGATGCGGTTGTAGTTCGTGCCCTTGGGCAGCAGGTCGATCTTGTTGACGACGAGCAGCACCGGATTGGCGCCGACGAACCGCTGCAGGCCCGAGATCAGGCTGCCCTCGAAGTCGAACAGATCCACGATATGCACGACGAGACTGTCGGTGGACGCGATGCCGCCGAGCAGCCGGAGGAACTCGTCGTGGTCCATCGACACCTGGACCGCGTCATTGTAATTGCGGATGCGGAAGCACCGCTGGCAGATCGCCCCATCCGCGTCGAGCGCGGAGGCGGGCACATAGCCCGGCCGGTCCTTGCTCAGCGTCTGCAGCTCGGCGCCGCAGCCGGCGCAGGACGGCTTGTCCTTATTTTTCCCTATTATCGGCTTCACTTGCTTGCTCACTTGCCTGTTTCCTCCTCCTGCCACAGGCCCTTGCGGCGCAGCCGCGTCAGGGCGATCCGCTCCAGCAGCCGGTTGATCCGGGTGCCGAAGCCTTCGTCCAGCGGCGCGATCGGGGAGACGAGAATCGTGTACAATCCCATCCGCTTGCCGCCGAGCACGTCGGTCATCATCTGGTCGCCGATGACGACCGTCTGCTCCGCCTCGAGCCCGAGCACGACGAGCGCCTTGCGGAAGGCGCGCGTCGACGGCTTGCGGGCGGCATGGATGAACGGGATCGACAGCGGCAGCGCGAAGCGCGACACCCGGGTCTCGTGGTTATTAGACACGACGACGACCTGGAAGCCGAGCTCCCGCACCCGGTCGAGCCAAACGATCAGCTCGGGCGTAGCAAGCGCGATCTTCGATCCGACAAGGGTGTTGTCGAGATCGGTGATGATGCCCTTGACGCCTTTGCGGGCGAGCAGATCCAGATCGATATCATATATAGATTTCACGCGCATGTGCGGCACCAGCCGTTCGAACATCGCTTTGTCTCCCTTGCTATAGAGCCTGCTTGTCTTACGAAACTATACCATAGTACAGGATGCAGGCGCAAAATGGAACCTTAAGCGCAAAAGCGCGAAAAACCCCGTCCCGCGCGCCGGCTCGCCAGCGCTCGAAACGGAGTCTTTCGCCGCATCCATGCGGCGCGCAGGGACGGCTTGCGGGGCTCGGAGGGGAAGCCCCTGCCGAGCGCCGCCGGCGCAAGCGCGCCGGCCGGGCATCAGCCCGGCGAGCGCAGCCTTCCGCTCAGCTCCCGGACCTTGGCGGCATACGAATCGGCTTCCTCGCGCGTCGCCGGCCGGCCGCCGTACTTCGTGCGCTCGAACAGGCCGAGCACTTCACCCAGCTCCTGCTTGAGGAAGCGGCGCTGGCCGGACCAGCGCTCCACCGCCTCGCGCAGCGTCTCATGCTCCGCCTTGGCGAGGCCGTGGCGGCGCGCCGAGCGGATGAGCCGCTCGGTCTCCCAGACGATCCGCTGCTCGGCCGTGAGCGAGCGGGTCCGGTAGCCGCGCCATCTGGCGGCGAGCCAGTCGCGGCGCAGGAAAGCGAGCACCGCCGCCGCTGCCGCGAACAGGCCCAGCCCGGTCCAGCCCAGCCATCTCGGCACGAGCGGCCCTGCGGCTTCGGCCGGAGCCTCTGTCGCGTCTGGCGCTGCGGACGGCTCCGGCGCGAGGCTCGGCTCCGGCGCGGCTTCGGCCGCGGCCGAAGCGTACGGGAAGGCGAAGCCCGGCGTCGGCTCGAACGGAATCCAGCCGTAGCCCTCGAAGTAGATCTCCACCCAGGAGTGGGCGTCGGAATTGCGCACCGTGTACGTATCGGCCCCGTCGCGGTCCATCCGCTCGGCCGCCTCGCGCCCTCCGCGCATCATCGCCTCGGGATCGACCGTGCCGGTGCCCGAAGCGTAGCCTTTGACCCATCTCGACGGCAAGCCGGCGGAGCGGGCCAGCACGGCCATCGCGCTCGAGAAGTAGTCGCAGTAGCCCTCCTGGATCTCGAACAAGAACGAGTCGACGAAGTCGGCGCTCTTTTTCTTGGTCAAGTCGGGCTCGTTCGTGTACGGGAACGTCGTGCTCAGATACGTCTCGATCGCCTTCGCCTTGTCGTAGTCGGTCGCCGCGCCGGCTGTAATCTCGCGGGCGAGGTCGGCGACGCGGCTCGGCGTTTTTGAAGGAACCTGGCGGTAATAGTCGGAAATCATGCCAGTCTCCATAATGGCTGGAGCCGCTTTAAGCTCTTCCGAGAGCACGACCTGCTCCGAGCGGATCGTATAGCTGGAAGGATAGGCATTGCCGCCCGGATCGGGCATCAGCTTTTCCGTCCTAGAATCGTACAGCACCCGCATCCGCGAGCCGTCCTCGCGCTCGGGCGGCTTCAGCGAACGCACGGAAGGAGCGGCGAACAGCACCGGAAACTTGTCCTTGCGCAGCATCGTGAACGTCTGGTCGACCATCACGGTCTCCGCCCCGGCGATGTCCGGACGATCGCCAAGATCGGTGCCGAGCGGAAGCTCGAAGGGGCTTGAGATTGCCTCGCTCGCCTTCCACCCCTCGCCGCTGTAATAATCCTTCGTCTCTCCCCGCCAGTAGCTCTTGTGGGTGGACGACACTTCCATGACCGGCGAATAGTCGAAGTTGAAGCCGCCTCCGAGCTTGCTGTCGTCCCGGCTGTAGCCGGATTTGGCCGACTTCTTGGAGGAGGCCGGCGCGATGCCCTTGTCGCCGACGAAGTTCTGGACCGCCACCCCTCTGGACTCCTGCCAGGCCGTGTACGGGTCCTTGAGCAGCGGCGGAATCTCGGGGGCCGCCAGGCCGGCGGCCATGACGAGCGACAGCACGAGCACGATCGGCAGCAGCAGCTGCAGCGGATATCGCAGCAGCCGCCGCCAGCTGACCGGATGCCGCTGCTGGAAGCCGGCGTAATGCTCGGCGATCAGCCAGACGAGGCCGGCGAACACGACGATCGCCACGCTGTCCCACAAGTAGATCGGCGTGAACGAGTCGGAGATCGCCAGCACGAGCAGGTTGACCGTCGTGAAGCCGACGATGCGGATGCGCGCCCGGTTCCAGGCGGCGAACATCGCATGCACGGCCCAAACGGCGAGCGCGATTTCCCAGAACGGATGCAGCAGCGTCGCGGCGGCCCGGACGCTCTCCCCTAAGCCGATCTCGGCCGGTCTCGGCAGCAGGCTCCAATCGACCGGCGCCAGCTGCACCAAAATGACGGCGACAGCCACAGCCTGCAGGACGAGCCGCAGCAGACGGCGCACCGGCAGCAGCTCCAGCAGCGCCGCAACGCCCAGCACGGCATAGACGATCGTATACGTCTCTTCCCACCAAAGCTCTTCCAGCACCGAAAGGGAGCTCGCGATCATGACGGCGGTCAATACGCCGGACAGCGCGAGGAACCAGCGCGCCCGCGCCGGCGGCTGCAGCCGCTCCCATCCGCGCGAGGTGCGCATCCGGCCGCGCGTCGGTTCAGCTTCCAGCATCGGCAGCCGCCTCCCTTCCGCTCAGCGCCTCAGGCAGCTCCTCGAGGCTGCGGATCGCATGCACCGGGCCGACGGCATGATCGGACAAGCCGTCGGCGGAGCGGGCCTGGTCTTCATCCAGCACGCGGATGCAGCACGGGTTATGCCCGCGCCGAGCGAGCCAGCTCATCGCCTGCCGGATCTCCTCCGGCGGAGCGTCGGTCACGAGCAGCGTCATCGATCCCGCTTCCAGAATCGGATCGGCTCGCAGCACCGCCTGCGCCAGCCGGTCGGCGCCGTCCCGGCTCGCCTCGGTGAGCAGCTCCATCGCGCGATGCAGCTGGTCGCCGCCGCTTCTCGCCTTGAGCGCGGCAGGGACGGCCGAGGAGCACCACAGCCCCATCGACGTGCCCCGCTTCATGCCGTGCTCGAACAGCGAGGCGGCGGCCGATACGGCCGTCTCGAACCGCTCGGCCTCGCCCGGTCCGCTGCGGACGCAGGCGTCGAGCAGCACGATCGTGCGGGGAAGCGCTTCGCGCTCGAACTCCTTGGACTTCCACTGGCCGGTCTTGGCCGTCGCTCCCCAATGGATGCGCGAGAGGCGGTCGCCCGGGATGAACTCGCGGATGCCGTTGATCTGCGTCGTCTCGCGCGAGGAGCGCGGCGCCGCCGAGTGGGAAAAATGCCCCTTGGCTCCGCGGCTGACGCGGTCCCAGCCCGGCACCGCGATCGTGCGCGGACGGACGGAGAAGCTCATCTCCTCCTCGAAGCTGCCTTCATGCTCGAGGAAGCCGAAGACGTCCTTGGTCGTGCAAAGCGTCGGCAGGAAGCGGTAGACGCCCCGCCGCAGCGGCGGCGTCTCGAAGTCGGCGGCGCCGCTGCGGCGCATGCCCGGCACGAAGCTGACCTCGAACGGAATCGTCTCTCCGCCGTTGCGTTCGAGACGCTCCTGCACGAGCACATAAGGAACGGGATAATAGCCGGGCAGCCGCAGCTGCATCTCTACGCGCAGGCTGTCGCCCGCCGCGAGCACCCGGCTGTCGGCGCTGCCCGCGGCCATGCCTGCCGGAGCGGTCGCGGCGATCCGGCGCGAGCCCGATATGCGGCGGATGCCGCTCCAATAACCGAGGATCAGATAAAGGATGAGGCCATTGAAGATGCAGAACAGCATGACCGCGGTCTTGCCGCCCTGAAACAGCATGTACAGCAGGCTGCTGACGTAAAGCGAGGCCATCAGCCCCCAGCGGCGCCGCGCTCGGACGGAGCGTCGATCCGTGGCCGGCCGTCGCATGCTCATCGCTCCAGACGGACCGGAGCCTTGGTCCGCTCGATGACATCCTGGACGACCGTCTCGGGACGCGTCCCCCGCAGACGGGCAGAAGGCTGCAGCAGCAGCCGGTGGGAGAGCACATGGGGCGAAAGCTGCTTGACGTCGTCGGGAATGACGTATTCCCGCTGCTCGACGAGCGCCCGCGCTTTGGCCGCGCGCATGAGCGCTACGGCCGCGCGCGGGCTGGCGCCGAGCTGCACGCCTTCATGCTCGCGCGTGCCGCGCACGATGCGCACGAGATAGTCGGCGACGGCTTCGTCGGCATGGATCCGCTCCGCCTGCTGCTGCAGGGCGATGATGTCGGCGATCGAGGCGACGCGCTCCAGCGCGTCTACCGGATGGCCGCTCTGGCGCCCCAGCACCATCCGCTTTTCGTCCGCCTCGCCGGGATAGCCGAGCGACAGCTTCATCATGAAGCGGTCCATCTGCGCCTCGGGCAGCAAATAGGTGCCTTCGAACTCGATCGGATTCTGGGTGGCGATCAGGATGAACGGCGCGGGAAGCGCGTGCGTCTCGCCGTCGACCGTCACGCTGTTCTCCTCCATCGCCTCGAGCAGCGCGGACTGGGTCTTGGTGGTGGCGCGGTTGATCTCGTCGGCGAGCACGAGATGGGACATGATCGGACCGGGACGGAAAATGAATTGTTCTTCGCGGGGATGATAGATCGTGAGGCCGGTGATATCGGTAGGCAGCAGGTCCGGATTGCATTGGATGCGCCGGAAATCGCCGCCGATGGAACGGGCAAGAGCTTTGACCAGCTGGGTTTTGCCGGTGCCGGGAACGTCCTCCAGCAGCAGATGGCCGCCGGCGAGAAGCGCGATCAGAACAAGCTCGATCTCCCGCTCCTTGCCGAGGATGACGGATTCCAGGTTGCTGCGGATGGACGAGCACAGCCGCGTATGAGGGGCATAGACTTCCAAGTCGACAACTCCTTCCCGAATTCTACATCGAGTGAGCCAGCGCCATGGGACGCTGGTCTCATTAGTTTACAGGAACCGGGATGCCTCAACAACATTTCCCAGTCCGCTCGCATCGCAAAAAAAATTGGAGAATCCTCCAGGAGGAGGATTCTCCAATCAACGAGCGGAACGGCCAAAAGGTTTCACCCTTTGGGACGAACGATGAGCGCGGCGAGGAACGAAAAGATGATCGCGGCGCTTATGCCCGCGCTCGTCACCTTGAAGATGCCGGAGATGACGCCGATCCAGCCGGTATCATGCAGCTCCGTCAGCGCCCCGTGCACGAGCGAGTTGCCGAAGCTGGTAATCGGCACCGTCACCCCCGCGCCGGCGAACTTGATGAGCGGCTCGTACCAGCCGAGCCCGTCGACGATCGCGCCGAGCACGACGAGCAGCGACATCGTATGCGCCGGAGTCAGCTTCACGACGTCGAACAGCAGCTGCCCGAATACGCAGATCGCCCCTCCGATGACAAACGCCCACAGATAGATCATGGCTTCACCTCGTTTCTTTCGATGGATACGGCATGCGCGATGCACGGGATGCTCTCACCCTGCTGAAACGACAGCGGCGACAGCAGCGCGCCGGTCGCGACGACCAGGATCCGCCTCAGCTCGCCTTTCTCGATCCGCTTGAGCAGATGGCCGTAGGTGACGACAGCGGAGCAGGCGCAGCCGCTGCCGCCGGCCTGGACCTTCTGGCGGTCGACATCGTACACCATGAGCCCGCAGTCGGCGAACACCGTCTCCTCCATCGGGACGCCGCCGCGCTTGAGCAGATCGGTCGCGATCCGGTGGCCGACCGTCGCCAGGTCGCCGGTGACGATCATGTCGTAGTCGCCGGGCGAGCGGCCCGTGTCGGTCAGATGCGCCTGGATCGTATCGACGGCCGCCGGCGCCATCGCCGCTCCCATGTTGAACGGATCCTTGACGCCGAGATCGACGATGCGGCCGATCGTCGCGCATTCGACGACCGGCCCGCTGCCTGCCGGAGCGACGATCGCCGCGCCCGCTCCCGTGATCGTGTACTGGGCGGTCGGCGGCTTTTGCGAGCCGTACTCGGTCGGATAGCGGAACTGCTTCTCGGCCGTGCAGTTATGGCTGCAGGTGCCGGCGAGCACATGGGTGCCGTTGCCCGAATTGACGATCATGGAGGCGATCGCCAGCGACTCCATCGAGGTCGAGCAGGCGCCGAAGACACCAAGATACGGCACGCCGAGCGTGCGCGCCGCGAACGTGTTGCTGATGATCTGGTTCATCAGATCGCCGCCGACGTAGAATTCCAGCTCGTCCTTGGCGATTCCCGATTTTTTGATCGCCAGGTCGGAGGCTTGCTCGAGCAGCAGCCGCTCGGCTTTCTCCCAGCTTTTCTGCTGCAGGTCGAGCTCCGGATGGACGAGATCGAAGTCGGCCGCGAGCGGCCCGTCGCCCTCGTCCGGACCGACGACCGTCGCCGTGCCGATGATGACCGGCCGGTTCTCGAACCACCAGGTCTGCTTGCCTTTTTTCATCTTACTGCCCCCCCGTGCCGAGGATCAGATGCGCGATGCCGACAAAAAAAGCCGCTACGGTGCCGAATACGATGACCGAGCCCGCCAGCTTGAACATATTGGCGCCGACGCCGAGCACGAGCCCCTCGCTCCGATGCTCCAGCGCGGCGGAGCACATCGAGTTGGCGAAGCCCGTCACCGGCACGGCCGTCCCCGCTCCCGCCCACTGGGCGATCTTGTCGTAGACGCCGAGGCAGGTCAGGATGATCGACAGCAGAATCATGACCGCGACCGTCGGGTTCGCCGCCTTTTCCGCATCGAAGCCGAAGGCATGCATGAAAAATTCTTGGACGCCCTGTCCGATCAGGCAGATGAAGCCGCCGACGAGGAACGCGCGAATGCAGTTGCCGAGCACGGAGCGCGCCGGCTCCCGGTTTTTCGCGAATGCCTTGTACTCCTTGGGAGACATCGTCATTTTTTTATAGTCCTCGCCTTTAACGCTGTTGCCTGGCATGTCGAATCCCCCTGTCTGGCCGCTGGATCGGCACGCGGTCCACCGCGGCGATCGGCCCATGGTCTGGGATTAGTATGAGCGTTGGCGGCCGACCTTATCCTATCGCTCGTCCCCGAAAACCTTCCGCTCGTCAGGCGCGGCGGCTCAGGAAAGGCTAACAAAAGCCGCCCCTCCCTCATGTCCGCAAGGCGGCCGGCGACCGCAGCAAGCATTAGAAGAGCTGCTTCTTCAACCGCGTCACCGCTTTACATTCGCATAGAACAGCCTGTCCGCCGTTTACGAAAAGCTTCAGATGCGCTATAGTACGTTTCAGGCCGTTTTATAACCTTACATCTTATGTCATGACAGGCATGTCAGAAAGAAGGGCTTTATCCATGATTCCTCATTCCTCGCCTGCCGGACGCCGTCCGACATGGCTTGCCGTCGCCGGCATCCTGCTCATCGCCGCCAACATGCGCGCCGCGATCACCTCGGTCGGTCCGCTGCTCGACCGGATCGCGACGGATTATCGCCTGAGCAGCGAGATGTCCGGCTTGCTTACCTCGCTGCCGCTGCTCGCCTTCGGAGCGATGTCGCTGCTGGCTCCCCGCCTGGCCGAAAAGCTCGGCTCCGAGCGCTCGCTGCTGTACGGCTTGGCGCTGCTGCTCGCCGGCATGCTGATCCGCGCGCTCCCTGGAACGGAGGCGCTGTTCGCGGGCACCGCGCTGCTCGGGCTCGCGATCGCCGTCAGCAACGTGCTGCTGCCGAGCCTCATCAAGCGCGACTTCCCGGGACAGATCGGACTGCTGACCGGCTCCTACTCCGTGACGATGAGCGTCTTCGCGGCGATCGCTTCCGGCGCGTCGGTGCCGCTCGCCGCGCTGCCGGGCTGGGACTGGAGCCGCTCGCTGCTGCTCTGGGCGCTGCTCGCCGCGCTGGCGTTCGCGGTCTGGCTGCCGGTCAGCCTGAGCTCCAAGCGCGTGGCTGCCGCCGCGCCGGCCCAGTCTCCGGCGCGCATGCTGCGCTCGCCGCTCGCCTGGCGGATCACGCTGTACATGGGTCTGCAGTCGCTCACGTTCTATGCGACGATCACCTGGCTGCCCGTGCTGTTTCACGAGCGCGGCTTCAGCGCGGCGTCGGCGGGCTGGCTGCTGTCGCTGATGCAGCTGGTCAGTCTGCCTACCTCCTTCTTCGTTCCCGTCTGGGCGAGCCGGATGCGCTCCCAGGTGCCTCTGGTCGGCATTGCCGGCGCCCTTTCCTTGAGCGGATATGCCGGGCTGCTTTGGGGCTCGGCGTCGATGTCGCTGCTCTGGATCACGCTGCTCGGCTTGAGCCAAGGCGCCACGATTTCGCTGGCGCTGACGTTTTTCGGCCTTCGCACGCGCACGGCGGCAGAAGCCGCCCGCCTGTCGGGCATGGCCCAGTCGATCGGCTATTTTCTCGCCGCTTTCGGCCCGGTGCTGCTCGGCACGCTCCATGACCGGACCGGCTCGTGGAATCCGGTGCTGGCCGTGCTGCTGCTCGTCTCCGTCGTTGTCGTCGCCCTAGGCCTCGGCGCCGGCCGGCCGGGCACGATCAGCGAGCCGCATGGCGGCGCGAGCGGGCTGCGCTCGCCGGCCGGCGGCAAGCTGACCGGACCTGCCCGCTGACAAACGGGCGGCTGACGGCCCGCCAGACGGGCGGCTCGGCTTTTCAACCTGAATTCGCTCTCCCCCAAGCCTCGGTCCTTGCTCAGGACCGGGCTTTTTTTACCTTCATTTTCCTGTATTAGGATCTTCTAAGAAGGATACCCAGGCTCGTCCTCCGATGCTACAATCGGCCCACAACGCATAAGGAGGCGCTCCAACATGAACCATCACCACCATCCGATGCTTCGCCGTCTGCTTGTCGTCACGGCCGCCGCGACGCTTGTCGCCGGACTCTCGCTGCCCTCTACGGCCGCCGCCAGCACCGCCGCAGTATCGTCCGTCTCGACATCGGCGGCAAGCGCTTCGGCTGACGATGCAGCCGCATCCGTCTCGGCCAGTTCGAAAGCCGACCGCATCATCGCCTTCGCCCAGTCGCTGCGAGGCAAGGTCAAGTACGTCTATGGCGCGAACCAGCCGTCCCGGCTTGTTTTCGACTGCTCCTCGTTTACGAAATATGTGTTCGCTTCCGAAGGCGTCAGCCTGAAATGGGGCTCGACGGCGCAAAGCAAGCAAGGCGTCAAGGTCGGCAAGGACAGCCTTCGCAAAGGCGATCTGATGTTCTTCCGCAGCAGCAGCGGCTCTTCCTCGAAGATCAGCCATGTGGGCATCTACATAGGCGACGGCAAGTTCATCCATAATACGATCGGCTCCAATGTGAACGGCGTCGTCATCAGCAGCTTCAACAGCAGCTATCAGAAACGATTCGTCTCCGCCGCGCGCGTGCTATAGCGAGCGCCATCTCCCTAAACGCCCCTCGTTCCGGCCGTTCCACGGCCTGGATCGAGGGGCGTTTCCGTTGGTTTTCACATGCTTCCATTCGCTTCCGTTCGCTTCCGCCCGCTTCGGACGTCCGGCTTTGATTGGAGACTCGCCGCCGATTCATCGTTCGGATTTTGGTCATTTTATTCGATGGAACCTATACATTCTCTCTTCCAAACTACTGATAGGCGAATGATTTTCATCCCCACCGTTGACACATCCGTTTTCCTGAGCTACGATATCAACTGTCGCCGCTAGGCGCGTTCGTATATCCTCGGGAATCGGCCCGAGGGTCTCTACAAGGAACCGTAAATTCCTGGCTACGAACGGGTTGCTTTTCGCATACCCGTTTGCAGCCGGGAATTTTTGCGTCCAAAGGAGAATGAAGGTCATGGGAAAATATGATGTCATCGTCGTCGGAGCCGGTCCGGCCGGAATCTTCGCCTGCTACGAGCTCACGCTCAAAGCGCCGCAGCTGAAGGTGCTGCTCGTCGACAAGGGCCACTCGATCGACCGCCGCAGCTGTCCAATTCTCGAAGAGAAGATCCAGCTCTGTCCTCCGCCCGCGGGCAAGAAGGAATTCGCCGGCTGCCTGCCGGCCTGCTCGATCACCGCCGGCTTCGGCGGCGCCGGCGCGTACAGCGACGGCAAGTTCAACATCACGACCGAATTCGGCGGCTGGCTGACGGACTATCTGCCTCCTTCTCAAGTGCTGGAGCTCATCCGCTACGTCGACCGCATCAACCTCGAGCACGGAGCGACGACGGCAATCACCGATCCGACGACCGATACGATCCGCGACATCGAGCAGCGCGGCTACGCCGCCGGCCTCAAGCTGCTGCGCGCCGAGGTGCGCCATCTGGGCACGGAGCAGAACCTCGCGATTCTGAAGTCGATCTTCGACTACTTGCAGACGCGCGTCGACATGCGCTTCAAGACCGAGGTCGAGGATCTCGTCACCGTCAAGGAGAACGGCGCGCACCGCGTGACCGGCATTACGATCCGCGGCGGCGAGACGCATGAAGCCGACGTCGTCATGGTCGCCCCAGGCCGCGACGGCTCCGCCTGGCTGACCGAGGTGCTGAAGCGCCGACGCCTCAAGATGCACAACAACCAGGTCGACGTCGGCGTGCGCGTAGAGACGAGCGACGTCGTCATGCGCGAGATCAACGAGCATCTGTACGAGGGCAAGTTCATCTACAACACTTCCGTCGGCACGCGTGTGCGCACGTTCTGCAGCAATCCGTCCGGCCACGTCGTCGTCGAGAACCACAGCGGCGTCATGGCGGCCAACGGCCACTCCTACAAGGATCCGGCGCTCGGCTCGTCCAACACGAACTTCGCGCTGCTCGTCTCGCACCGCTTCACCGAGCCGTTCGACAAGCCGAACGAGTACGCGCGCGAGATCTGCCAGCGGGCCAACGACCTGTCGAGCGGCGGCGTCATCGTGCAGAAGTACGGCGACATCCTGCGCGGACGGCGCTCCACCGCGAGCCGCATCCGCGAGGGCTTCCTGGAGCCGACGCTGCATGAGGCGGTGCCGGGCGATCTCGGCCTCGTGCTGCCCTACAACACGATGCGCAGCCTGATCGAGATGGTCGAGGCGCTGGAAAAGGTGACGCCGGGCATCGCGTCCGAGCATACGCTGTTCTACGGCGTCGAAGCGAAGTTCTACTCCGCCCGTCCGAAGCTCACGAACGACCTGGAGACGGAGATTTCCGGCCTGTACTGCGGCGGCGACGGAGCCGGCATCACGCGCGGCCTCGCCCAGGCCGGCGCGGCCGGCGTCTGGATCGCGCGCGCCATGCTGCGCCGGACGAGCGGCTCCGCTGCCGGAGCGGAGGCGGCTCTGCCGACGCTCTGACGGCGCTGCTGGCGGACGATTACATTCGGGGGGACCAACATTCGGCGGACGACCAGAAAGCGGGACCGGAGCGGCGGCGCGGGCATTCGAAACCGGCATTCGCTTCGCGGCGCGGGGACTCGTTCCGATCTCCCTGGAGCCCAGATTCCTTTGATTCTATTTTTCCGAAACGGAAGGAATCCGGCCTCCAAGGGAACCGCTGACGCTTCTCCACGAGCCCCCGTCCGCTTCGCATCCGGTTTCAACCTCGCTGACGGCTTGATCGCCTCGCCTGAGGCCATTGCAATCTCTATCGTCTCCGGCTGAACGCGGAGTACGATCAGGCCAATCAAGCAGAGCGGGCCGCTGCCGTTCGGAGAAGCGGCAACGGTCCTTTTGCTACGCCAATCCCTCCTCAGCGCCTCCACCAGTGGTACTTTTACCACTGACGGGCGCCATTTCCGCCGCAGAGCCTGCACGTCAGTGGTACTTTTACCACTGACGTGCAGGCTCCCCGGCACGCGGGGCCTAGGCTATACCCAATAATGTCAAAAAAGGCCGTTCCCGGACTTCCGGGAACGGCCTTTTCTATTATGTGCGTTTAGAATGCAGCGACGATCGCGCCTTTGTACGTCTCGTCGATGAAGGTTTTCACTTCTTCGCTGTTGAGCGCCTTGGCCAGCTTCTGGATCGCCTCGGAGTCCTTGTTGTCCGGACGGGCGACGAGGATGTTGGCGTACGGGGAGTCCTTGCTCTCGATGAAGAGGGCATCCGCCGTCGGGTTCAGGTCGGCTTCGAGCGCATAGTTCGTGTTGATGACGGCCAGATCGACTTCGCCGAGCACGCGCGGCAGCGTCGCGGCTTCCAGCTCCTTGAACTTGAGGTTCTTCGCGTTCTCGGTCACGTCCTTCACCGTCGCGGCGATGCCGACGCCTTCCTTGAGCGTGATCAGGCCGTTCTCGGCCAGCAGCGCCAGCGCGCGGCCGCCGTTCGTCGCGTCGTTCGGGATCGCTACGGTCGCGCCGTCCTGAAGCTCGTCGACGGACTTGATCTTGTCGGAGTAGGCGCCCATCGGCTCGACATGCACGTTCACGACCTTCACGAGGTCATAGCCGCGCTCTTTGTTCTGATCGTCGAGGTAAGGCACATGCTGGAAGAAGTTCGCGTCGAGCTGCTTTTCATACAGCTGAACGTTCGGCTGCACGTATTCGGTGAACTCCTTCACGACGAGGTCGACGCCTTCCTTGGCCAGCTGATCCTTGACGTGGTTCAGGATCTCGGCATGCGGAACCGCGGTCGCTCCGACGGTCAGCGTGACCGGCTCGGCAGCCGCGCCGCCGCTGTTCGCAGCGTTGTCAGCCGGAGCGTTGTTGCCTTCGTTTTTTGCGCCGCAAGCAGCGAGCGATACGGCCAGCGCCGCGACGGTGATTCCTTTGAGCCATTTGTTCATGGTTAACCCTCCTGTAGGTTCTCTCTATAATAAAAATCGTATAGCTAGGTTCACTTGCGGCTGATCTTGCGCACAAGCCAGTCGCCGAGCATCTGCAGCAGCTGGACCAAAAGGATGAGCACGACGACCGCGACGATCATGACCTCGGTCTGATACCTCTGGTAGCCGTAGCGGATCGCCAGATCCCCGAGTCCGCCGCCGCCGACGACGCCCGCCATCGCGGTGTACGAGACGAGCGTAATCGCCGTCACGGTGACGGCCGCCAGCAGGCCGGGCCGGGATTCGCGCAGCAGCACCCGCCGCACGATGTCCCATTTGGACGCGCCCATCGCCTGGGCGGCCTCGATGATGCCGCGGTCGATCTCGCGCAGCGCCGTCTCGACGAGCCGGCCGAAAAACGGCGCCGCGCCGATGACGAGCGGCGGAATCGTGCCGGCGACGCCGATCGTCGTGCCGGCGATCTCCTTGGTGAGCGGCATGACGGCGATCATCAGGATGATGAACGGCACCGAGCGCAGAATATTGACGACGAGGGACAAGAACGAGTAGACGACCGGAAGATAGAGAAGCTGGCGGCTGGACGTCAGATAGAGCAGGACGCCGATGACGAGGCCGAGCGCGATCGTGAACACGAGCGACAGGCCGAGCATCGACAAGGTGTCCTGCGTGGCGGTCCAGATCTCGGCCGGATCGATGCGGCTCCAGTCCATCCCGGTAGAGCGCAGCGCGCTGAGGTTCTCGCTCATGGCAGCACCTCCGCGTCGATGCCGCTGCTCCGCAGGGAGGCGATCGCCCCGTCGATGTCGGACGGGCTGCCGCTCAGCTCGACGAGCAGCTGGCCGTACGGCGTATGCTTCATCCGCGACACCGTTCCTTGCAGGATGGCGCATTGGACCGCGCTGTCTTTGACCGCCTCGAACAGCACCGGCTCATACGTCTCCTCGCCGACGAAGTGCAGCCGCACCAGCTTCGATCCGGCCCGCCGCGGCAGCGGAGCGCCGCCCTCGAGCTCGGACAGCTCGTCCGCGAACTGCTTGGTCACGCCATGCGCAGGACGCAGGAACACGTCCAGCACCGGCCCTTCCTCGACGACGCGTCCGGCGTCCATGACGGCGACGCGGTCGCAGATCGAGCGGATGACCTGCATCTCATGAGTGATGAGTATAATCGTCAGCCCCAGCTTCTCGTTGATGCTCAGCAGCAGCGAGAGGATCGAGCTCGTCGTCTGCGGGTCGAGCGCCGAGGTCGCCTCGTCGCACAGCAGCACGGCCGGCTCGGCCGCCAGCGCCCGCGCGATGCCGACGCGCTGCTTCTGCCCGCCGGACAGCTGCGCCGGATATTTGTCTCCGTGCGCCTGCAGCCCGACGAGCTCCAGCAGCTCGTCCACGCGCGCCGCCTGCCTGCGCTTGCTTTGGCCCGCCAGCACGAGCGGGAACGCGATGTTCTCGCGCACCGTGGCGCTCGTCAGCAGGTTGAAATGCTGGAAGATCATGCCGATCCGCCGGCGCTCCGCCTGCAGCTCGCGCTCCTTGAGCGATGTCAGCTCCCGGCCGCCGAACAGCACCTTGCCGGAGCTCGGACGCTCCAGCAGGTTCATGCAGCGGATCAGCGAGCTCTTGCCCGCGCCGGAATGGCCGATGATGCCGTAGATTTCTCCCGGCTCCACCTTGAGCGAGACGTCCTTGACAGCGTCGACCGTGCCTCCGCGTCCCTTGTAGATCTTGGTGACATGCTGCAACTCGATCAGGTTAATCCCTCCTGCACAACACCGCCCGTCAATATTCCTACAAAACCAAGTGATTTAAGTGGTATTATAGAGTCTGACCTATCATTTGTCTATAGCGGCTTGCATGAATTTTAGATTGCGAAAGGAACCGAAAAAGCATACCCCGGTTACCAAACAACTTATTTTAAAGGTACCCGAAAATGGTGTCAATGCACCTCATCACCGCGAGAATGCAAGAAACGAAGGGCTTGCGCCCGAGCGCCCGCTCCTCGATGATAAAAGAAACGAACCGATCTCTACAGCTGGAGGTGCTTGGTTGATCTACTTCATTAAAGCCATCTATAGCTTCCTGCTGCCGCCCGGCCTGTTCCTGCTGCTGCTCGGCGCCGCCTCGTGGCGCATGCTCCGGCGAGACCGCCGCTGGGCGATGCTGCCGCTCGCGGCGCTGCTGCTGCTCTATGCGCTGTCCTCGCCGTGGGCGGCCGACGGGCTCGCCCGCAGCCTCGAGCAGCGGTATCCGCAGCCCGCCCTGAACGAGACGGCGAGCGACGTCATCGTCGTGCTCGGAGCGGGCGCCGTGCCGGACACGCCGGATGTCGGCGGCCTCGGCAACATGTCCGCCACCGCCGAGGCGCGGCTGCTCGCCGCGGTCCGGCTGTCGCGCTCGACCGGGCTGCCGGTGCTGTTCAGCGGCGGCCAGGTGTACCCGGACAGCGGCAACGAGGCGGACATCGCCGGCCGCCAGCTGCGGGAGCTCGGCTTGCCCCCGGACCGCATCCTGCTGGAGAACCGCTCGCTCAATACGGAGCAGAATGCGCGGCTGACGCGCCGCCTCCTGTACGAGCGCGGCCTGAGCCGGCCGATGCTGCTGACGAGCGCGCTCCATCTGCCCCGCGCCCTGGAGCAGTTCCGCAAGGCCGGCCTCGAGCCTCTTCCCTATCCGGTCGATTATGCGGCTCCGGTCCAGCCTCGCTGGTACTGGAGCAAGCTGCTGCCCTCCGGCGCCGCGCTCGCGCTCAGCCAGGCGGCGCTCAAGGAGCATCTCGGCCTGGCCGCGCTTAAGCTCGGCCTGTGACGCCTCCCGCATCCGGGAACATTTCCCTCCTTCGGCGCAACTTTTCCAGTCCGGGCGCGTTCTTAGTTACGGGAGCCTCACGGGGAATCACCCTGCATGCAGGATGCGAAAAGGAGTCGTTCACGTTCATGAAATGGTGGAAAAGCCTGGCCCTGCTCAGCCTTGCCGCCGCGCCGCTCTACGGAGCCGCCGGCGAAGCGAGCGCCGAGCCGGGAGTCAACACGATCACGCTGACCAAAGGAAGCAAGCAGATGGACAAGGACGGCACGGCGATTACGGCGGTGCAGCCGCTGACGATCAAGAACGACGTCAGCTATGCGGCGTTCAGCACGCTCGCCCAGCTGTACGGCTACAAGACGTCCTACGACGCCAAGGCCAAGGAATCGATCGCCAAGACGCCGAGCGGCGAGATCCGCTTCCGGATGAATACGAAGGACATCTGGGTCGACGGGACCAAATGGACCGGCGAGGCGGCGAGCTACTCCGAAAAAGGCTCGCTCATGATTCCGATCCGCACCTGGGCCAAGATCAGCGGTAGCAGCATCAGCTTCAGCGGCAAGCAGATCCTGCTCCGCTGGACGGAGCAGCAGGCGCCGACCGCAGGCTTCCAGGTGCAGCCTGCCGTCATCTATGCCGGCGATCCGGTGACCTACGTCGACCAGTACGCCTCGCCGTCCGGAGCGCCGCTGCTGAATGAAGAATGGACGGGACGCCAGGACGTCTTCGTCGAGCCGGGCACGTATACGGTGACTCGGCGCGCGCAGGATGCGGACGGCAACTGGAGCGAGCCGTTCACCGTCACGGTGCAGGTGCTCGCGGTCAACCAGCCGCCGGTCGCCGACTTCACGACCGACAAGCCGGTCTACCGCCAAGGCGAGAAGATTGCCTACACGGATCTGAGCAGCGACGACAACAACGCGATTGATCCCGCCAAGACGAAGTGGACGGGCAAGCAGGACGCCTTCTTCTCGCCCGGAGACCATACGGTCACGCTCTCCGTCACCGATGCGCAGGGACTGACGTCGACCGTCAGCAAAACGATCTCCGTCACCGACGAGATCCTCTACACGGAGAATGAATTCGGCCTGCTGTTCGCTCAGCCGGGCGAGAAGATCCGCGTCGACGGCGATCAGGTGCTGAACATCCCGACGCGCAGCTACGACTTCGACTCCGAGCCGTCCAAGATGATCCGCAGCAACAGTCCGGAGATCTGGAACGAGGAAGGCATCGTCTTCGACGACCAGTTCGACGGCAAGGTGCGGCTGCTGTTCCACAACAAGAACAACATGTCCGGCAACGTGCCCGGCAACGTGCGCATGTATCTGGCCGTCACCAACGAGGGCTACCAGACGGCGCGCTTCGGCGTCGGCGCGACCGGCACCGGCGGCCCCGACCCGTCCGAGATCCGCACCGGCAAGCTGTCGACGATCCGCTATCTGACCGCCGTCAACGCCAATGGACCGCAGACGTACACGGACATCAAGGCGGGCGAGACGAAGCTCGTGCTGAACGAAATCTCGCAAAATGCGATCAAGCCGGGCATGGTGTACTCCGCCTACGCGGACGTCACCGCCGACCGCACGCTGCGCTTCCGCGTCGTCGTCGTGCGGGACGGCCGCGAGCCGATCGCCGCGCTCGACCAGCTCTCGCTGCTGCCGGCGGACGGCACCCACACGCGCGGCTCGTTCAACAACACGACGCGCGACATCCACATCGACGGCATGCTCGGCGAAGGCGGCAAGGCGGAGCGCGTCGTGCTCGGCGACAACAAGCTCGATCCGTACCTCGACGGCTACGACAACTCCGACGGCTCGCTGCAGCTCAACCGGGGCAACTTCGGCGTGCTGTACAAAATGACGGTCACGCTCGCCCCGCGCACGGTCATCTACCTCAATCCGCGCGGCGGCCTGTATGCGGGAGCGTTCATCGTCAACGGCCAGATCGTGCCGGTGACGAACAACGAGCAGCTCAAGAACTCCAGCGAGGCGGCCGTGCTGCACCGCTCCGGCGACAGCCCGGAGACGGTCGAGCTCAAGTACATGATCGCCTCCGGCAGCAACCTGCCGATCACGATGGTGTTCCAGCCGATGCCTCCTCTCAAGAGCTAGAAGGGCAAGAAAGGAGCCTGACCGTTGACGCTGAAATGGCGGGACGAGTACGAGCCGGAGCATCCGGAGGATGTCCGCGCGAGCCGGCGGAAGAGATGGATTCGCGACGCCGTGCTGGGGCTGCTGCTGCTGGCCGTATGCGTCCTGGCGGCGAAGCATTTCTCCGCGCGCGTCTTCGAGCTGGACGGCACCCTCTACAAGCTGGAGTCGGCTGCCGGAGAGACGAGGCGGTACGCGCCGGTGACGGGCAGCGCGGCCGGAGCGGTCGTCGCAGCCGGCTCGGACACGGAGAGGGTCGTCACGGCCGGCGGCTACCAGTTCCGCATCGAGGAGCTCGTAGCCGAGGCGGGCAAGCCGCCTGCCATGGCCGACGCGGTGTTCCGCATCGCCTATCCCGGAGGCGAGACGTACCGGGTCGAATGGTCGCAAGGGCTGCTGCTTGCTTATGACGCCGAGGGAGAGTTCTATGCCGGCGCGGCCGCCTATGCGAACGGAGCTCCCGTCGGCGGCGGCACCGTTCCGGAGCGGTTCCATCCTGCGGCAGTCTTGACGGCAGCCTACCCGGACTTTCAGGAAAGCCGCGGCCAGCCGATCCCGTTCGGCCTTGCCGTGCTGCTGTTCGTTCTCGGCTGGGGCATGCTGCGCTTCGAGCGGGTGCGGAGAGCGTTCTACTGGCTCTCCCTCGACTGGCTGCGCCGCGAAGACCCCGATCCCGAGTCCGGCGAGCTGAGCTACTACAAGCTGTCCGGCATCGCGGTCATGGTCGGCGGTGTCCTGCTTGGATTGGCTTCGCTGTAGGGAGGTATCGGGTTCCGCAATGATCGCAATAGAAAGGGACGAAACGGCGCCTGCGCCGTTTCGTCCCTTTTTCGTCCCTGCCTCTCTCCAAGCGGACGGAACGATCGGCGGCGTGCCAGATTACGGCGCGCGCAGCGCCTGCTCCTTGCCGCCGATCGTCTGCTCGTAGCGGGCGATCTTGTCGTCGAGCCGCCGGAGCGTGCTCGTCATGTCGTCGATCTTCTCCGCCAGCCGGCCGCGCTGCTCGACGAGCAGCGTCTTGCGCGCATCCAGCGTG
Source organism: Paenibacillus sp. B01 (assembly GCF_009649995.1). Lineage (NCBI taxonomy): Bacteria > Bacillati > Bacillota > Bacilli > Caryophanales > Paenibacillaceae > Paenibacillus > Paenibacillus sp. B01. Next base: position 3,891,681 of record NZ_CP045802.1, read on the forward strand.
CCGTCTCCCTGCTGGAACAGCGCCAGGTATTCGATCAGCATCTCGACCGGCAGGCCGGCTTTCTGCCGCATGCACTTGACGAAGTCGATCCATTTCAAGTCTTCTTCCCCATAGTCCCGGATCCCGCTGGCGCTTCGGCGCACCGGCGGAATTAAGCCGATGCGCTCGTAATAGCGGAGCGTATCCTGCGACAGCCCGAACCGCTCGCTCACTTCCGATATGGTCATCGGCATCACTGCGGGCCGACGACCGGATGCGGCACATAAGGCGCCTCGAGCGCAGCGGCTTCCTCCGGCGTCAGCTGGACCGACAGCGCGGCCACGGCCGTTTCGAGATGGGCGGCCTTCGTCGCGCCGACGATCGGAGCGGATACCGGCGACTGCTGCAGCAGCCAAGCGAGCGCGACCTGAGCGCGAGGAGCTTCCCGCTGCTCGGCGATGGCGGCGAGGCGATCGACGATCGCCTGATCGGCTTCGGCCATGCGGTCGTATTTCGACTTCTGCACCTGATCCGTCTCCGAGCGGAGCGTCGACTCGTCCCGGCCGCGCGTCAGCCGTCCGCCCGCGAGCGGGCTGTAAGGAATGACGCCGATGCCCTCCTCCCGGCATAGCGGCAGCATCTCTCGCTCCTCCTCGCGATAGATGAGGTTGTAATGGTTCTGCATGGAGACGAACTTCGTCCATCCCCGCTTCTCGGCCACATGCAGCGCCTTTTGGAACTGCCAGGCGAACATCGCGGAAGCGCCGATGTAGCGCGCCTTGCCTGCCTTGACGACGTCATGCAGAGCCTCCATCGTCTCCTCGATCGGCGTGTCGTAGTCCCAGCGGTGGATCTGGTACAAGTCCACATAGTCCGTGCCCAGCCGGCTCAGGCTCTTGTCGATCTCGCTCAGGATCGCCTTGCGGGACAGCCCGGCCCCGTTCGGACCGTCGTGCATGCGGAAATGCACCTTCGTCGCGATCACGACCTCATCCCGGTTCGCGTAATCCCGCAGCGCGCGTCCGAGATATTCCTCGCTCGTGCCGGCCGAGTAGACATTCGCCGTGTCGAAGAAGTTGATGCCGAGCTCCAGCGCCTGCCGGATCACTTCCCGGCTCCGCTCCTCGTCCAGCACCCACGGATGCGTCCAGCGCGTCGCGTCGCCGAAGCCCATGCAGCCCAAGCAGATCCGCGAGACGTCCAATCCGGTCTTTCCCAGCTTCACGTAGTCCATTCGTTGCAGCGCTCCTTCGGATTCATAGTGGCCAGCCTATGGAAAGTCTACCTCCTGGAGTCCGCTCCAAGTCAAGCCTTGCCGCGTCGAAATTATGTGAAACGGCAAAAAGCCGTCCCGCCAGCGATGGCGGAAACGGCCTTTAGCCCTTCTTGAAGCCGCGATCAGACCGCAGCGGGCTGATCCTGATTCAGATACACCGTCTTGCCCGTACGGGCCGACTCGTAGATTGCCTCGAGGATCTCGGTCACGACGAGCGCCTGCTCCGGCAGTACGACAGGGTCTTTGTCCTGCAGGATCGCGTCGATCCAAGCCGCGCACTCGACGTCGATGTCGCGCGCGCTGCTGCCGCTGTAGAACGCGACGCCGCCGGCGTTCAGGTCGATTTCCTTGACGAACAGGCGGCTGTTCTCCTCGCCGTTGATGCGCAGGCCGCCCTTCATGTCCGCGCCGCCCTCCGTGCCGCTGAGCGAGCATTTGGCCTCGTCGATGTCCAGCGTGTTGAGCGCCCAGCTCGCCTCGAGCGTGATCGTCGCGCCGTTCTCCATCTTGATGAAGCCCATCGCGGAGTCCTCGACCGTGAACTTGGCCGGGTCCCATGGTCCCCAGGCGTTGGCCGCGTTCTCCTTGGAGCCGAGCTTGTGGTACACCGAGCCCGTCACGGACACCGGCTTGTAGTTGTCCATCATCCACAGCGTCAGGTCGAGCGCATGCGTGCCGATGTCGATGAGCGGACCTCCGCCCTGCTTCTCCTCGTCGAGGAAGACGCCCCAGGTCGGCACCGCGCGGCGGCGGATCGCATGGGCGCGGGCATAGTAGATGTCGCCCAGCTCCCCTGCCTCGCACACCTTTTTGAGATGCTGGCTGTCGCTGCGGAAGCGGTTGTTGTAGCCGATCGTCAGCTTTTTGCCGGTACGCTTCGCGGCGTCCAGCATCGCGCGGGCTTCCGCCGCCGTCTTGGCCATCGGCTTCTCGCACATGACATGCTTGCCCGCCTCGAGCGAGGCGATCGAGATCGGCGCATGAGAGTCGTTCGGCGTGCAGACGTGGATGACGTCGAGGCTTCCGTCCTTGAGCAGCTCGCGGTAGTCGGCGTAGACGCCGGCTCCCTCGATGCCGTACTTCTCCGCGGCGTCGCGGGCTTTGTCCACCTCGATATCACAGAAAGCGGCGAGCACGACGTGCTTGTTCTGGCTGAGCGCGGGCAAGTGCTTGCCGTTTGCGATGCCGCCACAGCCGATGATGCCGACTCGGAGCGTTTGGGTCATGTCAGAGTTCCTCCCGGTTCGATAATCTCGGACTTCGCGTCCATGCCTCTACTGTAGCACAGCACAACAAGCGCGGGGACTATCGGAATCGGACATCGAGGGTGCGAAATCGCGACAACATGCAAAGGCACGAGCTCGCTCTCGCGGCGCGAGCGAATTTCTCTGGACGAAGAAAACGCCTCTTCTTCGGCCTTCGGCATTTTCGACAAAGCCGGGTAGAAATCGCCAGCGGCTCCTTCGACTGCCGCATTGCCAATCCCGCCGTGATGGAGTACGCTGAAAAAAACGGCTGGCTCCATCTCTTCAACCCAGCCTTGCCAGTATTTCGACAGCCTGAGCGGTTGGATTTCTTGCCCTTGAACGTCATTTGTTTAAACAGGAGGCACGAACATGTCTAACGCATGGAAGCCGAAAGGATATTCGAGCGTTTCCCCCTATTTGGTAGTGCCCAGCGCAGAGCGTGCAATCCATTTTTTGCAGGAAGCGTTCGACGCAAACGAGCTAAGACGTTTTTATAGGCCGGATGGTTCGATCATGCATGTCGAACTGCAGATCGAAGATACGGTTGTTATGCTTGGAGAAGCCACCCCTGCTTGGAGTGCAACGGTCGCTCAATTGCATCTTTATGTAGAGGATGTCAAAAGCGCTTATCAGCGTGCCGTTCATGCCGGCGGTAAATCAATCATGGAGCCGACCCGCAAAGAAGGAGATCCCGATCGACGTGCAGGAGTGAAGGATCCTGCCGGAAACACGTGGTGGATTGCCACGCAAGAGGAATCGTCCTAAGCCGCAGCGGACTTGTCCGCAGAGCTGAAATCGCAACAAAAAGCCAGCCCATGAGGCTGGCTTTTTTATCTCGACTGACCTTATGGCTGGAAATCCCCGCGCGAACCAGGCGGCCAGAAATCAGCCGTACGCCCGGCGCCGGAGCGCTCCGGCAGCTCCAGCTCCAGCTTCAGCCGGGCGCCGCCGGCTGCGGAGCGCTCCGCGCGCAGCGAGCCGCCATGCGCCTCAGCGAGCTGGCGCGCGATCGCGAGGCCAAGGCCCGAGGCGCCGTCCGGCGCCTGCGGCGAGCGCCGGCGAGAGCGATCCGCGCGGTAAAAGCGCTCGAACACGAACGGCAGCTCCTCCTCGGGGATGCCGCAGCCGTCATCCTCGACGATGAGCGCCAGCAAACGCTTGCTCTTTTCGGCCCGCAGCGCGATGGCCCCGCCCGGAGGCGTGTGCTTGACCGCGTTGTCGAGCAGGTTGTGCAGGATCTGCCCGATCCGGCCCGCATCGGCGACGACCGACCAGGCTTGCGGGACCGGCTCCAGCCGCAGCTCGATCCCCGCCGCGCCGCAGCGGGCCTCGAAGCTCGCCGCCGCTTCCGCGAGCAGCCGGCCCGCGGACTGGAGCGACGGCTCCAGCCGGAACTCCGGCCGCCCGTAGCCGCCGAGCTCCTCCAGCTCCTCGACCAGACGGCCCAGCCGCCTGACCTCCCCATAGCTGGCGGCCAGCCGCTCCGGCGTCGCCTCCCACACCCCGTCCTCCATCGCGCGAAGGGAGGCGCCGAGAGCGGCAAGCGGCGTGCGCAGCTCATGCGCGATGTTCTCGCTCATGCTGCGCCGCAGCCGCTCCTGCTCCTGCAGCCGGGCGGCCAGCCCGTTCATCGAGGCGGCGAGCTCCGCCAGCTCGGCCGGCCCGGCCGCCTGCACGCGGGCGGAATACGCGCCTCGCTCCATGTCGGCGGCGGCCTCCTTCATCCGCACGAGCGGCAGCTCCAGCCGGCCGGCCGCGGCATAAGCGATCGCTCCGGCGATCAGCACCGAGCCGAGCAGCGTCCAGAGCACCGACTCGGCGATCGCCCGCTCCAGATGGCCGCTCAGCGACGCCTCCGCCGCATGGCGCGCCAGCAGCAGCTCCCGCTCGTACATGGCGACATGCAGATGCAGCCCGGCCAGCACCGTTCCGGCGAACAGCAGCAGCACGAGCGCCGCGAAGCCGAGCAGCAGCAGCGTCAGCCGGCCGCGCAGGCTCCCGCTGCCGAGCGCGCGGGCGGCCGCCCCCCGGCGCAGCGCCCGCCAGCCGCTCCAGCGCGCCGGCCGGCCGCCGTCGCTTCGGCGGCCGCTCACGGCTCGCCCCCGAAGCGATAGCCCCGCCCGTACACCGTCTCGATGAACGGCGGCTCTCCGGCAGGAGGCTCCAGCTTCTGCCGGATGTTCTTGACATGCTGGTCGATCGTGCGGACGTCGCCCTCGTAATCCGGTCCGAGCGCAAGCTCCGCCAGCTCGTCGCGGGCGAACACGCGTCGCGGCCGCCGGGCGAGCGTCTGCAGCAGCCGCTGCTCCGCCGGCGTCAGGACGACCGTCCGGCCGGCGCAGCGCGCCTCGCCGGACAGCGCGTCCAGCTCCAGCAGGCCGCCGCGGAAGCTCAGCCGCTCCGCCAGCAGCGAGCCGGGATCGGCCCGCCTCAGAATCGCGCGGATGCGGGCGACGATCTCGCGCGGATCGAACGGCTTGACGACATAATCGTCCGCGCCGAGCGCCAGTCCGCGCAGCCGGCTTTCGGCCGAGGACTTGGCCGTCAGCATCAGCACCGGCACCGGGCTGAAGCGGCGGATGTCCCGGCACGCCTCCTCGCCGCTGCCGTCCGGCAGCATCAAATCGAGCACGACGAGATCGAACCGGCCCTCGCGGACATGACGAAGAGCCTCCGCGCCGCTCGCGGCCTCGGAGGTCTCATATCCTTCCCGCTGCAAATAGGAGGCGAGCGCCTCCCGGATCAGCGGCTCATCGTCGACGATCAGCACCGACGCCATCAGACGACGTCGTAGCCCTGCTCCTCGATCGCTTCCTTGATGGATTGCAGCGAGAGCTTCGCCTCGTCGAACTCGACCGTCACCTTGCCTGCGGACAGATCGACCTTGGCCGCTCCACCGGCTTCCTTGACGGCGGACTCGACCGAGCTTACGCAGTGGCCGCAGGACATGCCCTTCACTTGCAGCGTTTCGGTTTTCATCTCAACTTCTCCTTCGGCTCGGATCCGAGCAGGTAATAGGGTTGCCTTCTTCCCCTTCAATATACCCCCTGGGGGTATATAAGTCAACTCTGACTCCGCTCCGAGGCGGATGCCGATGCCAGCGCATGTCCGAGCTTGCCCCAAGGAGAAGGTTTGCTCCGTCAGCGCAGCGTCGCCGCAAGGATGACATGCAGCGAATCATTGATCCTGCGCTGCTTCGTAATATAACCGCTGGCCTCGAGCATGGAAACGAGCTCCTGGACGGAAGCCGGCTCCGCGCTCCTGCTCTCGCTCCTGCTCTCGCTCCTGCTCTCGCTCCCGCTTTTGTCCGTGTCCTCGGCGGCATCGGCTATGCTCTCCCTATCGATCTCCTCCATCCGGTCCGCGATGCAGATGCGGCCGCCCGGCCTGAGCACCCTCTGCATTTCCCGGATCGCCATCCCCGTCTGGTTCCGGTTCAGATGATGCAGGGCGAAGCTCGATACGACAAAATCAAATTTCCCGTCGAGGTAAGGAAGCGCCAGGAAGTTGCCGAGCTTCGTCTCCATCGCCGGATATTTGCGCTCGCATTCCTTCAGCATCCCGCCCGACTGGTCCACTCCCGCCATCGCCGCTCCCGCATCAATTAGAAGGCCGGCCAGATTGCCGGTCCCGGTCCCGATATCCAATCCCTTCTCCCCGCGCAGCGGCGACACCAGCCTGACGATCCAGCCGAGCGCCTCGTCATAGTCCTTGTACCGATGCTGATCCTCCCGGACGAGCCGGTCATGCGCGGAGGCCTGGCGGTCGAAGCCCCATCTGTCCTTCCATGCCCGCTGCTCCCTCAGCCTTCTCGATCCTTCCGCCAGCGCGTAGATGTCGTCCAGCGGAAGCTCGCGACGGCTTTTCAGCGTCTCGATCATCTCGTCCGTCGTCTCCAGGATCTGCTTCATCTCGACCCACTTGGAGGCCATGACCGAGCGTTGGAGCTCCAGAAAATAGAGCAGCGGACTGCTTCCTTCGTCCGTCCGAATCGCCTCCAGCGCCTTGCGGATCTCGCTTACCGGCATTCCCGATTCCCGCAAGGCGACGATCGTCTGCAGCCGCCAGATGTCTTCCTCGCCGAACTGGCGGTATCGATTGTCTTCCTGCTTGGACGGAGCGATAAGCCCTTTTGCTTCATAAAAGCGGATCGCCCTCGCGGACAAGTTCAGCCTGTCGGCGGCTTCTTTGATTTTCATGAGCGGCGCCCCCTTTACCCTCTCCTAACGTCAACGTCTATTATAAAGCCGAATAAAGGAGGCGGCTACCCGAATGAAGACGTTGATCAAAGGCGCGCTAGTGTTGACGATGGAAAAGGAAGAGGCGTTCTGCGGGGACATCCTGATCGACCGGGATCGGATCGCGGACATCCAGCCGTGCTTGGACGCGGAGGCCGACGAGGTGATCGACGCTCGCGGCATGGCGGCGATGCCGGGGCTGATCAACGCCCACCAGCATGCCCCGATGAGCTTGCTGCGGGGATTTTGCGACGATCTGAAGCTGATGGACTGGCTGGACAAAAAAATGCTGCCCGCTGAAGCCCGCATGACGCCCGAGGACGTTTATTGGGGAGCGAAGCTGGCCATGGCGGAGATGATCCGCTCGGGCACGACCGCGTTCGCGGACATGTACATCCACATGAACGAAATCGCGTCAGCAGTCGAAGAAGTCGGCATGCGGGCTTCGTTGACCCGGGGGCTCGTCTTTCTTCAGCCCGACGGCGGCCGCCGGATGGACGAGGCGATGGATCTGGTCCGCCGCTGGAGCGGCAAGGCCGGCGGCCGAATCACGACGATGCTCGGACCGCATTCTCCCTACACCGTTCCGCCGGAGCCGTTCCGCGAAATCATCTTGCTGGCCGAGCAGGAGAAGCTCGCCATCCATACCCACCTGGCCGAGAGCAAGGAGGAAGGGATCAAGATCCGGGAAAAGCATGGCCGGACGCCGACGGAATACCTGCATCAGCTCGGGCTGTTCGACCGCGTTCATGTCATCCTCGCCCACAGCACGAACCTGAGCCGCCGGGATGTCGGCCTCTTGAAAGGAATGCGGGGAGGCGCGTGCCACAACCCCGTGAGCAACCTCAAGCTCGGCTGCGGAATCGCGCCGATTCTGGACATGGCCGAGCAAGGGGTCACGGTCGGACTGGGCACGGACGGCGCAGGCAGCGCCGCCACGCTGGACATGTTCGAGGAGATCCGCGCCGCGGCCTGGCTGCAGAAGCTGGACTACGGAGATCCGGCGAGGCTCCCGGCTGCGGAGGCCCTGCGCATGGCGACGGCCGGAAGCGCGCAGCTGCTGGACATCGGCCGAGACGTCGGAACGCTGAAGGCCGGCAAAAAAGCGGACCTCATCCTGGTCGATCTGCGCAAGCCCCATCTGCAGCCGGTCCACCAGATCCATTCCCTGCTGGCCTATTGCGCGAACGGCGCGGATGTGGACACGACGATCGTCGACGGGAAGATGCTGATGCGAGGCCGCCGGCTGCTGACGATCGACGAGGAGGAGCTGTTGCGGGAAGTTTCCGCGCGCGCCAAGCGCATCGTGGAGGGCATTTGAATCCAACGCAAAAGGACATCCTCCCGGATGTCCTTTCCTATTCACCATGCGTTCCCCGTTCCTCCACACCCAGACGCCGCCGCTTCTCCCTGCCGCTGCCGGTCCGGCAGCGGCACCTCCATGACGATCGAGTACGGCTTGCCGCCCTCTTCGCCCGCGACGCAACTCCTAAGCGCCAACGATCATTGTACCTTATTTATTAGCGGCCCATTTACAATAGTATGCGCCATACACTATAATGATTTCCAGGAGCTGATGCATATGACGGATGTGAAGGAGACGCTGGCAGGCCTGCTCAGCGAGCTGCGCCGAGGCACGATCGTCATGGGCGTGCTCAGCCAGCTGGCCGAGCCGCAGTATGGCTATTCGCTGGTGTCGCTATTGGAGGAAAAGGGAATCGCCGTCGAGCCTGGCACCTTGTACCCGCTGCTGCGCAGGCTCGAGAAGCAGGAGCTGCTCGAGAGCCGCTGGGATACGAACGAGTCCCGCCCGCGCAAATACTACCTGCTGAGCGAGCTCGGCAAGCAAGTCTTCGCGGAGCTGCAGCAGGAGTGGCGCAAGCTGGTCGCCAGCATGGAAGGCCTAATGAACGAACCTGAAGGAGGAGATCGGGATGGAACTCGTTGATCGCTATATTCATGCGGTGACGGCGCGCCTGCCTGAGGCGCAGAGAGAGGATATCAAGCGGGAACTGCAGAGCTTGATCGAAGACATGCTGGAGGAGCGCAGTCCGGAGAGCCCCCCGACCGTCGAAGACGCGGAAAGCGTGCTGCAGGAGCTCGGCCATCCGAGCGAGCTGGCCGCGAAATACCGCGGCTACGAGCGTTATTTGATCGGACCGGGGCTGATCGACGCGTACTGGACGACGCTCAAGATCGTGACGGCCGCGATCGTATTCAGCCTGGCCGCCGCCCTCGCGATCGATTCGTTCCGGACGGACGCGGGGACGCTGGACAGCATCATGTCCTTCCTTGCCTCGCTCGTCTCGAGCGTCGCCCAAGGCTTTCTCTGGGTCACTCTGATCTTCGTCTGCGTCGAGCGCAGCCAACGGGCCAAAACGGCCGGAAGCGGGCGCATGAAAAAGGCATGGAAGCCTTCCGAGCTGCCGCCGATTCCCGAGGCCGGCCAGAAGGTCAAGAAAAGCGGACCGATCTTCGGCATCTTTTTTGCCGTCGCCGCCATCATGCTCGCCCTCTTCTCGCCCGATCTGATCGGCGTGTGGAGGATCCACGACGGCTCGACCGCAAGCGTTCCTTTCTTTGAGAGCGATGTAATCCGCCACTATGCGCCGCTTTTGTGCGGGTTGGCCGCCCTCGCCATCCTCAAGGAAAGCGTGCGGCTGATCGCGCAGCGAAGATCGGGCCGGCTGCTCGCTTTCCATATCGCGATGACGGTCCTGATCACGACGCTGGCCTGCCTCATGCTGGCCGACGACGCCCTCTGGAACCCGACGTTCATAGCGGACCTGGCCGCTGCGAGCCCCTTGCCGTCGGACGGCGAAGGCTTCGATACGCTGGTGTCGGTCTGGCCCCGCCTGAACGGCCTGCTCGTGAACGTTCTCCTCGTCTATGCCCTGGTCGACATCGTCCTTGAATTCATGGCATGGTTCCGGAGCAAGACTCCTTCTTCTGCAAAGGCCAGCCAAAAGCCGCTACCGCGCCCCTAAAATCCGTTCGGCCCTGCGCCGGAACTCCGCCGCCGCCGCCGCAGGCTCGATCCGCTGAAAGAGCAGCTGATCGTTCAGCTCGCGCAGCGCCGCCGTCACCTCCGCGGCGCCCGGCGGATCCGGCGGATCCATCGGCGAGCTGTTGGCCTGGACCCAATCCACATAGGCGAATACCTTCGCCAGCGCCGGATTGATATGAGGCAGCATCCCTTCTTTTACGGCCGCCGATACCGGCACCCCTCGTTCTCCGTTCAGGATCAGGTTCGACTCCAGATCATGGATGAAATAATCGATGAAGCGGGCCGCCTCCGCCTTGTGCGGCGAGCTTTCGGCGATGGAGAAAAACATGCCCGGCTTGAGGAACAAGCCTTTGCTGGAGTCCGGGCCTGGCATGGGAGCGATCGCCAATTCGCTTTTGCTGTCCTCGTTCATCGCCATGAACTGATTGGAATACCCCCAGTTGAACAGCGCTTTCCCTTCGACAAACGGATTGTTATCCGTCATCGCTTTATTGTTCCAGATGCTCGGCAAGGTCATCAGCTTGGCCTTCGCCAGCTTCTGCAGGCGGGCAAAAAAGTCGACGAACAAGCGGTCGTCCTCATAGCCGAGGCGCTTGCCGTCGCTCGAATACAACGATCGGCCGTGCTGGCGCAGGTAATAGGCGAAAAACTGCTCCGGCGTCAGATCGAGGCTCAAATAGACGCCTTTTCCCTGAATGGCCTGCCCCAGCTCGGCAAAGCTGTCCCAGGTCCAATCCGCAGTCGGCCGCTCCAGCCCAAGCGAGAGCAGCACGGCAGGATCATAGGCGGCGAACAAGGCGTTCGTGCCCAGGCTGAAGCCGTACAGGCCGCCTTCCGCGCTGCGTCCGCCCGCGAGCAGAGCGTCCGGAATGTCGCTGCTGCCGATCAGGCCGCGCTCCACGAGCGGCTGCAGATCCGCCAGCAAGCCGTGGCTCATGTATTCATACAAGTACGAGACATCCATTTGCACGATGTCCGGCAAGACGTTGCCGGCTGCGAGCGGCGCGAGCTTTTTCCAATATTCATTGAAGGCGCTGTAGTCATACTCGATCTTGATATGCGGGTTCAGCTGCTCGTAGCGGTGGATTACCTTGATCGTCGCTTCATTGCGGTAGTCGCCTCCCCACCAGGCGATCCGCAGCGTCAGCGGCTCCGGCGCGACGGTCGGAGGCTCCGCAGGCTGCGAAGCGCACCAACGGATGCCGGCCGCCGCCAGCAGCAGGATCATAACGGCAACGATCGCTTTGAACGGTTTCTTCATGAAGGATCCTCCTCCGGCAAAGGCAAGCGGACGCGCACTCGGGTGCCGCCGCCGCGAGCGCTCTCGACTTCGATGCCGCCGGCATTGCCGAAGGCGAGCCTCAATCTGTCCTTGATGTTGAGCAGGCCGATCCCCGTCCCTCTCGTCTCCACTTCTCCGGCCCAGATTTTCTGCAATTGCTCCGGGTCGATGCCAGGCCCGCTGTCCTCGACGACGATCTCCAGCCCGTCCGGATGCTCTCGGTCCAGATAGACCCGGATGCGGCACGGCTCGATGAACGGCTCCAGGGCATACAGGATGGCGTTTTCGATCAGAGGCTGCAGCGTCAGCTTCGGGAGCCTGACTTCCATGACCCGTTCCGGAATATCGACGGCAAAATCGAAGCGGTCCCGGAAGCGATGCTTCTGGATCGTCGCGTAGTGCCGGACCGTCGCGAGCTCTTCCTCGAGCGTAATGACCTTTTTCTTGTTGCTGATCGACGCCCGCAGCAGATAGCCGAGCGAGAGCACCATGCTCGAGATTTGCGGCTGGGCGTTTTTTTGCGCGAGCCAGTGGATGGAGTCGAGCGCATTGTAGAGGAAGTGGGGATTGATCTGCGCCTGGAGAGCTTTGAACTCCGTTTCCTTGAGCAGGATCTGGTTGGCGTAGTTTTCTCGGATCAGCGTGTTGATGCGGGCGATCATCAGACGGAACGTGCGATGCAGCTGTCCGATCTCGTCCAGCTGCTGCGATGGAGGCGCAAAGGCCGCGACATCGATCTGCTCAAGCTGGCCGTGCTGCACCTCCTTCATCTGGCTGATCAGCGAACGGATCGGACGGGTCAGGCTTTTGGCGAAGCCCCTGCCGATGACGAGCAGCAGGACGAGCAGCAGCGCGAACACCGCGAGCAGCGTGTTCTTCAGATGGATGATCTTCTGGAAGATTCCCTCGTACGGCACGGAATTGACATAGGCCCACCCCATGTAGGCCGATTTTTTATAGGAAAGAAAAATGGTCTCCCCTCCTTTCTTCACGATCCGGTAGCCATCGTCCGCAAGCGCATGCGGCGATGCCGCAGCGCCTTCGCCCTGATAGGGGAACAGCACCCGACCGCCCGTCTGCACGATAATGTCGCTGTCGGTCGAGGCGAAGCCCGCATAATCCTCGATCAGCCGCTCCATGTTCACGCGCAGGATGAGGACGCCGATCCGCTTCAGCGTCATCGGCTCATAGGCGCGGATTTGCCTCACTAGCATCAGCGTCGAGTCGCCTTCATCGGGATAGAACCAGCGGACGCCTCCCCTGCCTTCCTCGGACGCCTCGATCACGGAAGCGTACTTGGCTTCCGTGAACGAAGGCGAGGCTCCGTACCGGCTTATCGTTCCCGTCGCGTCGATGACCTGGACGGACTGCACGTAGCGCTCGGACGAGCTGATCTGCTTGAACAGCCGTTCCGTCAGCTGCTTGCGGATCTGGTAGCCCGCGTAGTCAGAGCTTCCCTCCCACAGCTGCTTCAGTCCGACCTGCACCTGGCTGTCCGACAGGATGCCGAGGCTGAGCGCCTCCAGCTTCTGCAGCTCCCGGTCGATGACCGTCGACGACAGGTTCAGCAGACGATGCGATTTGTCGTAGAGCTGCTTGTCGTAGATGGAGTAGGCGTATTGCAGGGAGCCGAACGCCGTAGCCAGAATGAGCACCGCCGCGATCAGAATGAGCAGGAATGTTCTTTGGAGGATATTGAGCCGGCTGAACATCCACATGGAAGGTTCTCCTTTACGCAAAAAAGAGACTCCGCCGGACTCGGGGGTCCCGCGGCGGTCTCTTCATGCTATCGATTTATTTGGCGTTATAGCGGTCCAGAGCGACCTGATGGAGGCGGACCGCCTCGTCGATGCCCATGCCCTTGATCGTTTCCACCATCTTGTCGAATTCGGAGATCGGCTTCTGCCCGCTGATGATCGCCGTCATCGTCTCGTTCAGATACGTGTTGACCTGGCTCATGATGGAGCTGACCTGACTCGCCTCGTCCGTCGTCAAGCGCAGCGGAGGCAGCGTCAGCTCGGAGCTCGCCTTCATCCACTGTTTGTTCGCCTCGCGCTGACCGTCATCGAACAGCAAGGCGTCCAGATACTTCGGATCCTGATTGATCGGACCATCCATGATCGAGAGCGCGTAGGAGGCGAGCGCCTGGTCGTAGGTGAGGCCGCCGGGATTGTTCGTGATCGTCTCCGTGAACTTGATGCCGTCGCCTTCCTTGACGTAGCTCTCCCCTTCAATGCCGTAGTTGAACAGCTCATGGCCGATCGGGCTGTAGTTGAAGTCCATCCACTGGACGAGGTACGGCAGCTTTTCTTTGGACGCGCTGGAGGTGATCGCTTCCCCGTAGGACAGCACTTTGTTCTCGAGATTGAACGCGGCGTAGACTTTTCCGTCCGGAGCTACCGGTCCCAGCACGCCGGTCAGGTTGAAGTCCGGGTTGTCCTTGCGCATCAGGTTGAAATACTTGCCCATGCCGCTGAACACGCCGCCGGCATAAGAGCCCGCCAGGTTGTTCGTCACCTTGTAGTCGAACGCCTTGCCGTCATTGGTCATGATTTCCGGATCGACGAGCCCTTCCTTGTACCAGACGGACATCGTCTCGAGGAAGTCGCGGTACTGCGGCTGGATCGGCCCGTAGGCGACCTTGCCGTCCAGCATCTGGAACCCGCCGATGAGGCCGAAAGCGGTCGTGAAGTCATGCAGCTTCGTCAGGTTGCCCGGTCCCCAGTTGCCCGTGAACGGCAGCTCGTCGGGCTTTCCGTTGCCGTTCGGGTCCTTTTCCTTGAACGCCTTGAGGACGGCATGCCATTCGTCGATCGTCGTCGGGGGCTGCAGGCCGAGCTTGTCGAGCCAGTCCTTCCTCATGATCAGGCCCGAGGTCGCGTTCAGCTTCACCGCGTCCAGCTTGAGGAGAGGGAACATGTAGATCGTGCCGTCGTCGAGCGTAATCTGCTTCTTCACATCCGGATCGGACTCGATGATCTTCTTGAGGTTCGGCGCGTACTGGTCGATGAGCTCATTCAGCCGGATGATGCGCCCGTCCTCGATCATCTTCTCCGGTCCGCCGACCGCATCCGCCCAGTTGTAGTAGATGATGTCGGGCAGCTCATTCGTCGAGATCAGCAGGTTGAACTGGTCCTTCTGCTGGCCGAGAGGCGGGTGGGTGAACGTCGCCTTGATGCCGGTCAGCTCTTCTTTTTTCTTGTAGCCCGCCATCTGGCCGAAGTTTTCCAGCGAAGCGGTCAGCTTGGCGTCATTCGCCCGCCAATACTTGATTTCGAGCGGCTCCTTCACGATCGGCAGCGGGATCTCGCTGAGCGGCTGCGGCGCGGCGGACGGCTGCCCGGCGTTCGTTTCCGCTCCGGGAGTTGCGGAAGGGCTGTCGGCGTTGCCGGAGCATGCGGCCAGCGCGGCCAGCATGACAGCGGAGAGCAGGATGGCCCCTGATTTTTTTACCATTGGATTCGCCTCCATAGATGGGTTATTGCTTGACGGCGCCGATCAGGGCGCCCTGGACGAAAAATCGCTGGATGAACGGATAGAGCAGCATGATCGGCAGCGTCGAGACGATGATCGTCGCGTACTTGATGTTCTCTCCGAGCGCGAAGCCGGTATCGATGCCGGCGCCCATCGCCTCCGTGCTGCTGCTGATCAGGATGTCGCGCATGACGATCTGGATCGGGTACAGCTCCTGGCTCCGCAGGTACAGCATCGGACCGACAAAGTCGTTCCAATGGTCGACCGCGTAATAAAGCGTCATGACGGCCAGGATCGGCTTGGACAGCGGCAGCACGATGCGGGCGAGGATGAGCAGATCGTTCGCTCCGTCGAGCTTCGCCGATTCGATCAGGCTGATCGGCAAGCCCTCGAAGCTCGTTTTCATGATGAGGAAATAGAACGTGCTGATCGCGCCCGGGATGATGATCGCCCAGCGGGTGTCGACGAGTCCGAGATTCTGCACGAGCAGGAACGAAGGAATCATGCCTCCGCCGAAAAACATCGTGAACGTGATGAGCTTCATCATCGTCTTGCGGCCGAGCAGATCGGGCCGCGACAGCGTGTAGGCGGCGAGCGAGGTCATGATCAGGTTGACCAGCGTGCCGGCGGAGACGTAGAACAGCGTGTTCAGATAGCCCTGAAGGATCTTGGGGTTTTTAAGCACATACGCGTAAGCGTCCAGCTGGAAGCCTTCGGGCGTCAGCATGAACGAGCGCGACCGCAGCATCCGCTCCGGATCGCTGATCGAGGAATTGAGCACGTACAGCATCGGATAAAAGGAGATGGCGATGACGCCAAGCAGCAGAACCGTATTGACGGCATCGAATGTTTTTTCGCCGAGAGACCTTCTCATGGGTCCTCCTTTCTTTCGCCGCTACCACAGGCTGGTCGAGTTCACCTTGCGGCTGATCGCGTTGGCCAGCAGGAGCAAGCCGAAGTTGATGAGTCCGTTGAACAGCCCGATGGCGGTGGAGTACGTATAGTTGCCCTCCAGGATGCCGGATCGGTAGACGAAGGTGGATATGACGTCGGACGTCTCGTAGGTCGGCGCCGTCTGCATGAGCAGGATCTTCTGGAAGTCGGCGTTCATGACCGCGCCCAGCCGGAGGATGAGCATGACGACGATCGTCGGCAGGATGCCGGGCAGCGTCACATGGAGCAGCTGCCGCCAGCGGCCCGCGCCGTCGATCCTGGACGCCTCGTACAGCTGCGGGTCGATGCCGCTGAGCGCGGCCAGGAAGATGATCGAGGCCCAGCCCGCGCCCTGCCAGATGTTGGACAGGATGTAGAGCGGCCGGAAGAAATCCTTCTCGGCCAGGAACATGACCGGCTGCAGGTCGAACAGGCCGCGGATGACGTTGAACAGGCCGCCGTCCAGCGAGGAGAACGTCTTGAGCATGCCGACCACGACGACGACCGAGATGAAGTGCGGCATGTAGCTGAACGTCTGGACGGCGCTCTTGAACCATTTCTTGCGCACCTCGTTCAGCAGCAGCGCCAGCACGATCGGCGCGGGAAAGCCGATGGCGATGCTGTAGAGGCTGAGCAGGAGCGTGTTCTTGATCAGACGCTCGAAGTAGTAGCTGTTGAAGAACATCTTGAAGTTGTCGAAGCCGATCCACTGCCCGTCCAGAATCCCCTTCACGGGACTGTAGGACTTTTGGAACGCCATGAGCAGTCCATACATCGGTCCGTAAGCAAAGACGGCATAATAAGCGATTACCGGCACCAGCATGAGATAGACATATTTGTTGCGAAACAGCTCCTTCTTGATCCAGGCCGTCCGGCTCCGCGTCCATCCGGTCCTTCCCGCCGCCGCGGCCTCTTCCAGCTTCAAGTCGATCCCCCCGTTCTTTCCTTTCGCCGTCTGGCAGCGTGAAGCGCTTTCAATGCACTCCTTTACTTTACCTTCGCCATCCTTTATTTCCCATGTCCAAAACCGGACAAGAGCAGCAAAAAACCGAGCATTGCCGAAACGAAAAAAAGCCCCGCTCGGAGGGAGCGAGGGCAATCAGCGGGAGCCGCGATATTCGGTCGGGGAGACGCCGGTCATCTTTTTGAACATCTTGCTGAAATAGGAAGCGTTGAAGCCGAATCCCGTCTCCTCGGCGAGCTGGGCAACGGTCATGCCGGCATCCTGCTCCATCCGCTCGATCGCTTTTTGGATGCGGTAGCGAAGCACATGCTGGGTGAATCTCTCGCCGGTCTCCAGCTTGAACCGCTTGCCGACATAGTCCGGATTCATGAACATCTCCTTGGCTGCCGAGGAGAGCGACAGCGATTCGTCGGCGTAGCTCCGCACGACGATCGCCTTGACCGACTCGACCATGCGGGAGTGGCGGCGGCGGGTCTGCTCGGCGCGCTGTCCGGCGATCTCGCGCCGCATCTGCTCCAGCAGCCCCTGAAGCGGCCGGATCGAGCCGGTCGCGATCAGCTCCGGCAGCCGCTCCAGGCTGCGGTCCATCTCCTCGCGGCCGTACAGGCGGCTCAGCTCCATGAACAGCTGGATGAGGTAGGACTTCGCCTCCGGCACGTCCAGCCGCCAGGCGGCAAGCTCCTCCATGAGCCGGTCCAGTTCCTTTCGCGATTCAGCTTCGTTGCCCGCCTGGATCAGCATGAGCAGCCGCTGCATGTCGAATTCGCCCCGAGTCCCGGTCTCTGCCAGCGGCTCCATGACGTCCTGCGGCGTGATGAGGCCGCCCTCGCCGAGATAGAAGCGATAGCCGAGGCAGCTCAGCGCCTGCAGGTACAGCCGCCTCGCCTGCTCCGGCGGGCCGGCCTCGCTGAGCGCGGCCGTCGCGTCCAGCCGGTAATAGCGGAGGTACGCCTCGCGCACGAGATCGATGCCCCGATACAGCTCGTCCTCGTCGCCATCCTCCAGCAGAAGCATCGCGTAGCTGCCGCTGAGCGCGCTGAGCAGGCAGCCGGGCAGCAGCTCCTCCGCGATGTTCTTCATGGCGAAGAGCTGCTCGTACTCCGGATCGCCATCCGCCTCGAACAGCAGCAGGCGGATGCTCCCGACGTTCTGCTGAAGGCCGAACATCTCGCGGCCGCGGGTCCATTCGCGCTCTCCGTACCGCTTGTTGGAGACGAGCTCGCGCAGGAATTGCTCCCGCGCGTACGGCAGCGCCTGCGCCAGGTTGTGCTTGACCGACTCCAGGAAGCGGCGCCCGGAGTCTCGCTCCCGCTGAGCGGCGACGATCTCGTCGAGCGCGGCGGTCACATCCTCCGAGCTGCAAGGCTTCAGCAAATAATGCTTGACGCCGTGCTGCATCGCCGACTTGGCATATTCGAACTCATTGAATCCCGTCAGCATGATGATTCCGACATCCGGGTACGCCTCGGACACCCGCTCGGCAAGCTCCAGTCCGTCCATGCCCGGCATGCGGATATCCGTAATCAGAATGTCCGGACGGACCGACTCCATCAGCTCCAGCGCCGCGATGCCGTTCTGCGCCGTACCGGCAAGCACGGTCCCATGGCGCTCCCAAGGGATGACCGAAGCGATTCCGTCCAGGATGATGAACTCGTCGTCGACGAGCAGTACTCGGCAAGGCTGCATGCTTGGCTTCCTCCCATGTCGGACGCTATTAAGGACCTATTATAGCCGACCTTGGGATAAAGCGGCAAAGGAAAGATCGAATCCGCCGCTCTCGATTCCTAGAGCATGCTGGCAGACACGCCCTAGCGAGCCTGGCCCCCCTCCTCGACCAGAGACGGCTCGACGCCTTGCAGGAACGGCGTCCATTCTCCTGCCGCATACAGCTGCAGCCGGTGCATGGCGCGCGTGCACGCCGTATAGAACAGCTTCCGCTCGCTTTCCCGATGATAGGTCCGCGACGAAGCGTCGTAGATCAGCACGGCGTCGAACTCGACGCCTTTGGCCAGATAGGCCGGGATGACCTGCGTCCCGTTCTCGAACGTCGGCTTCTCCTTGGTGACGAGCCGCAGCGACGGGCAGCCCTGCGCGGTCAGGAGCTCATGCGCCTCGCGGCTTTCGGCGGCTGTTTTCGTGATGACGGCGATCGAGGCGAAGCCTTCCGATTGCAGCGCCGCCAGCTCCTCGGCCATCCGCGCCGCCAGCCGTGCGCTGTCGTCCGCCTGGATCAGCAGTGGCTTTTTGCCGCTTCGGGCGAAGGGCACGATCTCCTTTGCGCTCGGCAGCAGCGCTTTGGTGAACTCGACGATCTCGCGCGTCGACCGATAGCTGCGGACGAGGCGGATCAGCCTCGTGTCCGCCTCCCCGTAAAGCCGCATCAGCGGCGAGTCCTCGCCGTCCAGCTCCGTGGCCTGGGTAAAGATCGCCTGGCCGAAGTCGCCCAGCACGGTCATGCGGGCGCGGGGAAACAGCTTCCGCAAATATTCATATTGAACCATCGAGTAGTCCTGGCCTTCATCGACGAAAACATGCCGCACTTGCGTATTCGTCCGCATGCCTTCCACAAGCTCCCGCAAATAAAGGAACGGCGTCGCATCCTCGCTGAACAGCTCCCCGCGAGCCAGCTTCTCCCGGGTCTGATCGCAGATATCCGGCCAAAGCCGGGGCGCGGCCGCCTGCTCTGCCAGCGCCGCATAAGCCTGCTCCGGATCGAACAGCTGCGCGTACAATCCGGCCATGTCGACGAACTGCATCCGCCTCACGCTTCGCCGCAGCGGCTTGAACCGCTCCCGGACGATCGCGCCGGCCAGCAGCTCCTGCTCCCTCTCCGCGTAGTCGAAGTCTCCTTCGTCCCGGCGCCGCTTGTTCTGCACGAACTCCTGGATGCGCTCGTACTGCTCGGCGAAGTCGAACACGCCCCGTTCCTTGTGCAGCTCCCGGTGCACGGCGTCGTAGCGGTCGTTGTCGAGATAGTCGAGCTCCTCGCTCACCCAGTCCGCGCCGCGCTCCTTGCGCTCCAGCCCGGCCAGCTCCCGGAGCAGCCACTCCTGAAGCATGGCGACGCGATTGGCCAGGCGGATCGAACGATCGTACCCGTAAAAGCGCTCCGCCATCCGGCTGGCCGGAATAAGCTCGCGATCTCCAAGCCGGATGCCGCTGAAGCGCATGCCGGAATGCCCCAGCCCTTCCGCATAGTCCCTCAGCGCCTGCAGGAAAGCTCCCGACGCCTTGCAGCGGATGCCCTCCACCCGGGCGTCATGCTCCGGCGAGCCGGCCATCTGCAGGACGTATTCGATAGCATCGAATGGATCCTCAAGGCTCAGGATCGAGCCGATGCCCTGCTCCAGATATTCTTGGAACGTCGCCTGCTGCATGTTCTCCTCGCCGAGCTCGGGAAGCACGGTCGAGACGTAGCTGTTGAACATCGGATTCGGCGAAAACAGGACGATCTGGTCCGCCTTCAGCCGGTCCCGGTTTTTATAGAGCAGGTACGCCACGCGCTGAAGCGCCGCAGACGTCTTGCCGCTACCCGCCGCTCCCTGCACGATGAGCATCCGGCTCCTGTCGTCGCGGATGATGGCGTTCTGCTCTTTTTGGATCGTCGCGACGATGCTCTTCATCTGTGAGTCCGCGCCCTGTCCGAGCGCCTGCTGCAGCAGCTCGTCGCCGATCGTCAGGCTCGTGTCGAATACGTTCAGCAGCCGGCCTTGGCGGATCTGGTACTGGCGCTTCAGCTCCATGTCGCCCCGCACGGCTCCGTCCGGCGTGTCGTAGGAGGCTGGCCCCGGAGAGTGGTCGTAGTACAAGCTCGCGATCGGCGTGCGCCAGTCGTAGACGAGGAAGTCCATTCCTTCCGCGTCGACGAAGGAGGAGACGCCGATGTAAACCGGCTCGGCGGAGCCGACGCCATGTTCGCGAAAATCAACGCGTCCGAAGTACGGGGAGGGCAGCAGCCGGGTCATGCTCTTCCATTGCTGCAGCCGCAGCCGGTGGCTGCGCTCCCGTTCCGAGAGCAGCGCCTCCTGCTGCCGGATGCTGTAGAACGTTTCCTCGAAGTCCTCGTCCGTGGCCGTGTTGACCGTCACTTCTTCCCAAAAGCGCTTGCGGATGTCCCCCGCTTGCCCGTGCAGCCCGGCCACCTCCGGCTCCAGCTCGGCGATCCGCTCCCGCAGCTTTTGGGCGACTCGATCCAGCCGTGCCTGCTCTTCGTTCCATTCTCGCTCATGCCGCATGTCCGCACCGACTCCTCCCGTTTTCCTCTGAAAAAGGCATTTGACATCCAGCCGCGACCCATGGTAATATTGAATTAAAGGTAAGATGCAATAACTGTGGATTTTAATAAAAAATTGAAGCGACTGGTTTTCTGATGATACCATAGCTTCGTTTTGCGCGCAATGGCGCGGCAGCATAAAAAAACCCCCGGTCCACGGACCGGGGGTCTTTCGTTTGCCTTTCGCCGAGGCTCTATAGATTGACGACTGCCTGCTCGGTCGTCCAGACAGCCGAGGCGAACCCTTTGAAATTGACGAGAGCGGCATTGAACCCGTCCGCAGGAGCCGCCGTCGCATCCTGAACGATCGCGACCTCGAATCCCTCCTCGATCAGATGCCTCATATGGGATTCGACGCACACATTGGATACGACCCCGGCCAGAACGATTTTGCTTACCCCTTGCTTGCGCAGCTGCAAGCACAGATCGTTCGTTGCCGGGCTGGCGATCTTGTGCGCATTCGCGATGATCGTCTGCCCGTCTTCGAGAAACGGCAGCAGGTCCGGCACGAACGCCGCTCCGGAGGCCGGCGGCACCGGGCTCCGCGCATCGGGACGATCGTAGGCGTAGGTGGAAAGGAGGAGCGTCTCCTCCGCTCCCTTGAACTGCCACTTATGGTCATGCGGATACAAGTAGTGGGGAGAGACGAAGACCTTATACCCCTTTTGCTTGGCTGACTGGAGCAGCTTCACCAGGTTGCCGACCGTATTGTTTTGCAAAATGACCGGCTTGAGCAGCTCATACCCGGGATGCCCCGGCGACAAAAATTCATTTTGCGGATCGGTCAGGACGATGCCGGTCGTCGTCGGATCGACAGTGAACATCACGATTCAGCCTCCTCAGCATGCGATTCTGCACCTAGCCTTCCCCGAAATTTCAAAATCATTGCAGCGTTGCCAAAGGCCCGCCTGGGCGCGTCAAACCAAGCTGTCCCGCCTACGCGGTCGGCTCCTTGTTCACCGGATCGGCCAATTGCCTGCGAAGCAGGGCGATCTCGTGCTTATAAGGCGGGTTCTTGTATTTGACCGGCCCAAAGGAAGGCGTCTCCAGCAGCATCGGAATGTCGGCCAGCTGGGGATGATGGACGATATAATCGAGCGCCTTCAAGCCGATGAAGCCGTGGCCGATATTCTCGTGCCGGTCTTTGCGGGAGCCCCGCACGTTTTTGGAATCGTTGATGTGCAGCACCTTCAGCCGGTCCAGGCCGATCAGGCGGTCGAACTGATCGAGCACCCCGTCGAAATCGTCCACGATATTGTAGCCGGCATCGTGCACATGGCAGGTATCGAGACAGATGGAAAGGGAGTCGTTATGCGTGACCCCGTCCAAAATGCGGGCCAGCTCCTCGAATCGGCTGCCGCATTCCGTTCCTTTGCCGGCCATCGTCTCCAGCGAGATCTGGGCTTTGCCGCCAGGCTCCAGCACCTCGTTCAAGCCTTCGACGATTTTGCCCAGCCCGATGTCGATGCCTTCCCCGACATGAGCTCCCGGATGCAGGACGAGCTGCCTCGAGCCAAGCGCTTCCGTCCGCTCCAGCTCGTCGCGCAGAAACGAGATGCTGTGGCGGAACACCTGATCGTTCACGGCGTTGGCCAGATTGACCAGGAACGGAGCATGCACGACGATGTCGGCGATGCCGTGCTCCCGCATATGCGCCTGCCCCTCGGCGATCCGATAGTCCGAGATCGGCTTTCTTCTTGTATTCTGGGGCGCGCCCGTGTAGATCAGGAACGTATTCGCACCATACGAAGCCGCTTCCTTGCTCGCTTGGAGCAGCATTTCTTTCCCGCCCATGGATACATGGCTGCCGATCCGCATGCCGTCCCTCCTCTTTTTCCGTTCCTTCCCGTTCAGCGTTTGCGGAAAAAAGAGTCCTGATACGCTTCTCCCATTAAAAAAGCGACGCCGGGGCTTGACCCGACATCGCTTTTTTACTCTTCCGAAGCCTGATCGTCAGATCCGAGCCTCCGCGCCCTGCTCCGCCACCATCCGGTTGCGCAGCGTGCCGAGCTTCTCGATGGAAATCTCGACGACATCGCCCGGCTGCAGGTAAACCCGCTGCTCCGGAGGCAGGCCGAGCACGACGCCCTCCGGCGTGCCGGTCAGGATGATGTCGCCGGGCGACAGCGTCATATGCCGCGAGATGTAGCTGACGATCTCGTCGCAGCGGAAAATCATGTCCGATGTGCGGGACGACTGGCGCGTCTCGCCGTTCACGACGGCGGAGATCGCCAGCGCGTTCGGATCGCCGACCTCGTCGGCCGTCACCAGATACGGGCCGAGCGGGCTGAACTTGTCGCATGTCTTGCCGAGCAGCCACTGCGGCGTGCGCATCTGCAGGTCGCGGGCCGACAGGTCGTTGACGCAGCAGTAGCCGTACACATGCTCCAGAGCCTGCTCGCGCCCGACGTCCTTGGCCGTGCGCCCGATGACGATGACGAGCTCCGCCTCGTAGTCGACCTCCGAGCTGACGCGCGGCAGCGGGATGTCCTCCCGATGCGCGGCCAGCGTATTGTTGAACTTGTTGAACAGGATCGGATACTCCGGAATCGGCGCATTCGTCTCCTCCGCGTGCTTGCGGTAGTTCAGGCCGACGCAGATGATCTTGCCGGGAGCCGTCACGCATGGCCCGAGCTGCAGCGCGTCCTCGTCCAGCCACAGCTCGGCGGCTCCGTCCGCCTGAGCGGCCAGCGTCTCCAGCGTCCGCTGCGCCTCGGCTCCGCCCTCGATCGCGGCCTCGACCGTCAGCGGCACCTGCCGTCCCTCTCCGAGCCGGATCTCAGCCGCCGCCACGTCCAGCACCCCCTGCTCCGTGCGCACGCCGAGCGCGAGCCGGCCCTCCTTGCGGTATGTCAACAGCTTCATGATCGCCGATTCCCCTTTCTCATGCTTTCCTTGCCGTCAGGCATTTTTGCCGAATACGACTCCGCCGTCCAAATACAGCGGCGAACCCATCATGAACTTCGACTCGTCGGAGGCGAGGAACAGCGCGCCTTCGGCGACATCCTCCGGCCGGCCGAGATCGCCGCTCAGCTGGCGGCTGCGGATGCCGGCGAGCCCTTCCTCCGGGTCCGCGTACGACTCGCGCAGGTACTTCTCCACGAACGGCGTCAAAATCGTGCCGGGCAGCAGCGCGTTCACGCGGATGCCGTACGGCGCATAGTCGACCTGCATCGACTTGGTCAGCGCGAGGATCGCGCCCTTGGTCGCGGCGTAGGAAGCCCGGCGCGCGAGGCCGATCTCGGCGATGCAGGAGCTCATGTTGATGACGACGCCGCCGCGGCGCTCCATCATCGACGGCAGCACGGCCCGGCTCGGCAAATAGGTGCCGCGGATGTTGACGCTGATGACGCGGTCCCAGGCGTCCGGCTCGACCTCGTGCAGCGCGCCGACGCCGCTGATGCCCGCATTGTTGAACAGCACGTCGATCCGCCCGTGCCGCTCCAGCGTCTGCTGCGCCATCGCCTCCGCCGAGGCGGGATCGGTGACGTCGCAGGCGACGGCGGAAGCCTCGCCGCCTGCTTGGGCGATCAGGGCGGCCGTTTCTGCGGCCGCCTCCAGGTTGATGTCGGCGACGACGACATGCGCTCCCTCCGAGGCGAAGCGCAGCGCCGAGCAGCGTCCGATGCCCGAGCCGGCCCCGGTGATCAGCGCGATCTTGTCTTTCAGCCTCATATCCGCACCACGCCTTTTGTCAAAATCAGATTGCCGTAAGGAGCCGCCTCGCTCGTCGCGACGACGGCATAGGCCCGGCGCGTCCGCTCGTAAAAAGCGAAGCGCTCCAGCTCGGCGATGTCGACCTCGCGCCGCTCATGCCGGCGCAGCAGCTCCCGGTACTGCTGCCAGACGGCTGGGGCAGGCGGATCGCCGGGCACGACCGCCATGACGACGGCCGGCTGCGGCACGTAGGTGTCCACCGGCAGCAAGGTCAAGATCGCGTCCAGCAGCTCCGGGATGCCATGGCCGTCCGCCCGGACGAGCCGCGCCGCCGTCGATGCGGCCGGGAAGTTTACGTCGGCCAGCACAAGCTCGTCGCCATGCCCCATCGCCCGCAGCGCATGGAGCAGCTCAGGCGAGAGCAGCGGAGAAATTCCTTTCAGCATGCCGCTTCCTCCTCTTCGTTTGCAATTTCGCGCAGCGCGACCGGCCGGTCCTCGCTCATCGATCGGTAAGCTGCGAAGACGAGCTGCATCGTCTCCAGGTTGTCGCGGACGGAGGTTTCCGGCTCGCGATCCTCCTCCACGGCCCGCAGCAGCTCGCCCATCGTGCCGAGGAAGGCGTCGGGGAACCATTTGCCGTGCAGCGTCGGAACGAACCAATAATCGGGATGGAGCAGCCGCGAGTGGAACCTGAGCGTGTCCTCCCGTCCGACCGGATAGTCGTACAGCGAGCCGTTCGTCCCCTGGACGATGCCCTCCGTGCCCTCGAACCGGTACGTCGCGTGCCAGTCCTCTTCGCCGGCGATATGGTTGTGGTTGTCGTGGACGAGCGCGCGCCGCTCGCCGGGATAGCGCAGCGACAGCATCGTGCGCGTCTCGCCGACCGTGCGCTGGCCGGGGAAGCGGGCTCCGTCGGCGTAGATCGAGTCCGGCGTGCCGAACAGGAAGCGGATGCTGTCGAGGTAATGGATGCTGTGGTACATGACCTCCAGCGTCGGCATCTCCCGCAGCCAGCTCCACGCGGCAAAATCCTGGCGGACGTCGACCGAGATCGTCGCCTGCGTCAGCTCTCCGAGCCAGCCGCGGCTCAGGATCGCATGGCTGGCGCGGATGCCCGGCGACCAGCGCATCTGCTGGTTGACCGCGCCGCGGACGCCGTGCTTGCGGCAAGCGCGCTCGATGGCGGCCGCCTCGCGGTAGCTTTCGGCGAGCGGCTTCTGGCAAAGCATATGCTTGCCGGCGGCCGCGGCCTGGCGCGCGATGGCCGGCTGCGCCTTGGCCGGCACGGCGATGTCGACGACGCGGACGGCCGGATCGTCAAGCAGCTCCTCCAGCGTGCGATAGACGCGCGGCAGGCCGAACTGCGCGGCTAGCGCCGCGGCGCGCTCTGCGTTCAGATCGTAGATGCCGACGACGTTCAGGCCGCCTTTGCGGTAAGCGGGAAGATGGCAGGCGCCGACGATTTCGCCCGCGCCGATGATCGCGATGCCGATGCGGGCGTCCTGCGGCAGCTTGGGCTTGTAGTCGAGCTCCAGATCGATGACGTTCATAGGACCTCCTTCACAGGCTCGGGCCGATGCGGTTGATGGAAAATTCCTGATGGCCGAGAATCTCGGCCTTGGTCAGCTTGCCGTCCGCGACCTCGACGATCTCCTGCCAGATCCTCTCGCCGGCCGCTTCCACGTCGAGCGAGCCGTCCAGCATCGGACTGACGTCGACGTCCATGTTGTCCTCCATGAGCGAGAACGTGCGGCCGTTGCCGGTGATCTTGATGACGGGAACGACAGCCGAGCCCGTCGGCGTGCCGCGGCCGGTCGTGAAGCAGACGATATGCGCGCCGGCCGCCGCCATGCCGGAGACGCATTCGATGTCGTTGCCGGGAGAATCCATGAAATAAAGTCCGCCCTCCGGCAGCGGCTCGGCGTATTCGGTGACGCCGAGAATCGGGGACGTGCCGCATTTGCTGATGCAGCCGAGCGACTTCTCCTCGATCGTCGACAGCCCGCCGGCGATGTTGCCGGGGCTCGGATTGCCGCCGCGCATGTCGGCGCCCATCCGCTCCACCTCGCGCTCAAAGCGGCCGACGATCGCGTACAGCCGCTCGCGCACCGCGGCGTCCGGGCAGCGCTCGGCAAGCACATGCTCCGCGCCGATGATTTCCGTCGTCTCGCCGATGACGACCGTGCCGCCCTCGCGGATGAGCCTGTCGGCCGCGGCGCCTAGCGCCGGATTGGAGGCGAGTCCCGAGGTCGCGTCCGAGCCGCCGCATTTGACGCCGACCTTCAGCTTGGACAGCGGCACCGGCTCCTGCCGCAGGCGCATCAGGCCCGCCTGCAGCTGCCGCGCCAGCTTCGCGCCATGCTCGATCGCCTTCACCGAGCCGCCGACGCTCTGGATGTCGAACCATTCGACCGGTTTACCGGTAACTCGAATGGCGTCGGCCAGCTGCTGCGGATCGACCACCTCGCACCCGAGGCTGACGATCAGCACCGCGCCGACGTTCGGGTTCGCCCCCGTCCCCGCCAGCACGCTGAACGTGCGGTCCTTGTCCGCCCCGATCTGGCTGCAGCCATGCGGATGCGGCACGGCGACCGCGCCCGGCACGAGCTGCGCGATGCGGCTGCACACCTGGTTCGAGCAGATGACGGTCGGAATGATGAGCAGATGATTGCGGATGCCGATGTCGCCGTTCTCCCTTCGGTAGCCCATGATCGCAGGGGCTGCCTGGCTTGCTGCCGCCTGATCTGCGGCTTGGCTTGCCGCTGCCTGGCCTGACTCCGTCTGATCTGCCGCTGCCTGGCCTGACGCCTGCCCTTCCGGTTCCCTCATGCTTTTCCTCCTCCTGTTCCAGCAGCCGCGCCGGCCTGGTCGCCGCGTCCGCGGATGCCCTCGATGTTGTGCACATGGACGTGGCGCCCCGCCTCGATTGCCGTCACGGCGCGGCCGATCACTTCGCCGTACTTGCGCACCTCGCCGCCTGCCGCTACGGCCGCGATCGCGATTTTGTGGCCGAACGCGACCGGCTCCGCGACGACGACGCTTCCTTCCCGCCCGCCTGTCTTGTAGCGGATCGTCTCTCCTGCCGCCACATCCCGCAGCGCGGTCGCGACATGGTCGCGGACATCCATGACGATCGCGTCCGCTCCCGCTTCCAACGCATGCTCCATGCCTTCTCCTCCTCTTTGCGCCGGCAGACGACTTGGATCGGCTGGCCGCGCTCCTCGATTTGAGTTATCGGTAACTCAAATGTAAGCGACCTCATGCTTGCTGTCAATAGACCGCATTGGCTACAATGATTGCAGCTTGTAAAAAGGGAACGGAGGAGCTTCATGGTCACCATCTACGACATCGCCCGCGTGGCCGGCGTCTCCGCCATGACAGTGTCGCGGGTCATCAACGATACCGGCCGGATCAGCGAAGCGACGAGAAAGCGGGTCCGGCAGGTGATGGAGGAGCTGCAGTACGTGCCGAACTCCAACGCCCGCAGCCTCGTCCTGCAGAAGACGAACATCCTCTCCCTGCTCATCGCCGACATCGCCAACCCGTTTTATACGACGCTGGCGCGGGGGGCGGAGGATGCGGCCAAGCGGCTCGGCTATAGGCTGCTGTTCGGCAACAGCGACGAGGATTACGGCAAGGAAAAGGACTATGTGGACATGATCCTCTCCACGCGCGTGGACGGCGTGCTGTTCGCTCCGGCAGGCGACGGCTCCGCCCCGCATCTGCGGCTGCTGGAGCAGCACCGCATTCCCTATGTGCTGCTCGACCGGGACGTGCCCGGCATCCAGGCGGACCGCATCCTCGGCGAAAGCCGCGACGGGGCGCGCCGGCTCGTCGAGCATCTGATCGGACTCGGCCACGAGCGCATCGCGCTGGTGAACGGATCGGAGGACGTCTCCACCGCGCGCGAGCGCCATGCGGGCTATCGGGACGCGCTCAAGCTGAACGACCTCCCGTATGACGAGACGCTCGTCCGCCATCTCGACTATTCGGACGGCTTCAATCCGAGCGATCTCGACCCACTGCTGGCGTTGAGCTCCCCGCCGACGGCCATTTTTGCCGCCAACAACTTCCTCGCGCTCGGCGTCATCCAGTCGCTGCGCGAGCGCGGCCTGGCCGTGCCGGACGATCTGTCGGTCGTCTGCTTCGACGATCTCGGCTTCGCCAGCATTTTGAGTCCGTTCCTGACGGTGGCCGCGCAGCCGGCCTATCAGTTCGGCGCGCTCGGCCTGGAGCGCCTCGTCGACCGGATCGAAAACGGCGACGGCAGCGGCCCGCGCACGCTCATCCTGCCGGCGGAGCTGATCGTGCGCTCGTCGAGCCGCAAGCGGGAGCGGTGAAAGCAGCTGCACGGTAGGCCTGGAGCCTGGAGCGGCGCTGCCGTTCGCGAATCCGAGCGGCGAGAAGCCGCGGCTCTGCCGTTCGCGAACCCGAGGAGCGAGAGGCTGCGGCGCCAGAGGCGGCCATGCGGCAAGGGGCTGTCCCGACGTCCGTTTTACGGATGCCGGGACAGCCCCTTGTTCCTTTCTGTCCGCGAGCGAGGCTTCTAAGCGCTAACGAAACGACTGCGCGGGCCTATGAGCCATGCGAAGCCTCTAGTCGAAAAACTCCATATGCGGCTTAGTCTGGCGATAATAGGCCATCCGGTCCGCCAGCGTGCCGGTATGGAATTCGAACTTGTGGCCGTCGGGGTCTGCGAAGTAGACCGAGCGCCGGTCACGCTCGTCCCGCTCCCGTCCCGGCAAGATGTCCGCGCCGATGATCCGCAGCCGGGACACCGCCTCGTCGAACTCCTCCTCTTTAATGGAAAAGGCGATATGGGTATAAGACAGACGGATCTCCTCGCGCGGGAGATCCTTTTCTTCGTTCAAGGCGAGCCACAGACCGTCCAGATCGAAATAAGCGGTCGACCGTCCGCGCACGAGCAGCTTCGCGCCGAACGCCTCCCGGTAGAACGCGATCGACCGCTCCAGCGACGAGACGCTGAACAGCAGATGATTAAGGCCTTACAGCTTCATGATGGACTCCTCCTCCTGTATCGCCAACGGCTCCCCTGCGGGTCCGGATGCAAAGTCCCGGCAGCCAAGCTGCCGGGACTTCAACGACCATGCTTATTCTTCGCCGGCGACGTCCTCGCCGTCGTCCTCGCCGATCATTTTGCTGTAGTCCTCGCCGGTGACGACGCGGCGGGCGGTGACGTACCGCTTGGCGTAGTAGGAATCGCTCAGCTTCGTGTAGCGCACGCCCTTGCTGGAGGCGTGGGCGAACTTGCCGTCGCCGACGTAGATGCCGGCATGCGAGATGCCGCGGCCGCTCGTATTGAAGAAGACGAGATCGCCGGGACGAAGATCGTCCTTGTCCACTTTGGAGCCGACCTGAGCCTGCGACTTGGACGTGCGGGGCAGCTTGACGTCGAACTGGTTGAAAATATGGCGGACGAAGCCGGAGCAGTCGAAGCCGGCTGTCGTCGTGCCGCCGTATTTGTAAGGCGTGCCGATGACTTTTTTGATCGCGCTGTCGAGATCCGGCGTATTCGCGAACGCGCTGCTGCTGAACGTCAGAAGCAGAACCAGGCCAAGCATGGACAGGATGACTTTCTTCACAAGTTGCTTCTCCCTTCGGATGCCTACGAAGTTAGCTGTGGGTTCGGTTGAAGGTTCCCTAGAATCCTCTCTTGCAAGATTCATTCACCCGGTATGGTTCCCCCGTTTTTCTTCTCGAAAATTCGGCATGATGATTCATCATTTTTATTAAAGGTTAATATTCGTAGTTTTTTGTCGAATCCCTGCCCGGGAATTATTAGAAGTCCCTCATCAAATCCCTTACTTTTCTCATAAATCAGCCTAGGCCCTTCTGCTCATATCATCGAATGGACGCGATTTTCGCCCCTGTCCTCCTGCCCAGAGGAAGAAATGGATATTTCCCCCTGCCATTCTGAGAAACTATCCTTTAAGCGGTATGAATTTAATAGGATAATAGTGGAACTCTTCGAGTGAAAGGAGGCCGCCTGCCGAATTCCGCTTTTTTATCCTACTTTTGAAAAGGAGGACTTTCATGTCCGCAAAATCCCGCACTTCCACCCCCCGCTTCCAGGCTTTGCGCGCGCTGCTGCTCGCCGTGTTCCTGATCGGCTCGATCGTGCCGGGCTCGCTCGCCGTCCGCACCGCACATGCCGCCGATGCCTGCACCGGCGTCTCCGCCTGGTCGGCCTCGGCGATCTACACCGCGGGCCAGAAAGCCGTGTACAGCAGCACGCTGTACGAAGCGAAGTGGTGGACGACGAACGAGCGCCCCGACCTGTCCGGCCCATGGGGCGCATGGAAATCGCTCGGCGCCTGCTCGTCCGCTCCGACTCCGACGCCGACCGTCGCGCCTACGCCGACTCCGACCAAGACGCCTTCGCCTAGCGCGACGCCGACTCCGACGCCCGGCGCTCCGGGCGGCAAGATTACCGGCGCCTACGTCGCCGACTGGCATTTCCCGAACGTGAGCACCGTGCCGGCCGAAAAGCTGACGCATGTGTTCTACGCCTTCGCCGACGTGGCCAACAACGGCGTGAGCGGCGGCGACGCCTCCAAGCTCGCCCAGCTGACGACGCTGCGCAGCAAAAATCCGAGCCTGAAGGTGCTCGTCTCCGTCGGCGGCTGGGGCCGCTCGCAAGGCTTCGCCGGCGCGGCCTCGACCGACGCCAGCCGGACGGCGTTCGCGAACAGCACCCTTTCCTACATCCGCGCCAACAAGCTGGACGGCGTCGACATCGACTGGGAATACCCGGCCGCCGGCGACAAGCAGAACTATACGCTGTTCATCCAAAAGCTCCGTTCGGTGCTCGACGCAGGCAGCGCAGCGGACGGCCGAGGCAGCAACAAGTACCAGCTGACCGCCGCCGTAGGCGCTTCGGACTACGGCCTCGGCAACATCGACATCGCCGCCGTGCAGCCGTCGTTCGACTTCCTGAACGTGATGACCTACGACATGCAGGCCGGCTCGGGCACGCATCATACGGCGCTTTACAACTCCTCGCGCGCCAGCTACAGCGTCGACACCGCCGTCAAGCTGCTCAAGAGCAAGGGGCTGCCCGCGTCCAAGCTGGTCATCGGCGGCGCGTTCTACTCCCACGGCACGGCCGACTATACGTACGACGAGCTCAAGGCCGGCTTCATCAACAAAAACGGCTGGACGCGCCAATGGGACGATACGGCCAAGGCTCCGTATCTGACGAACAGCGGCGGCGGCTTCCTCAGCTACGACGACACGCAGTCGCTAGCCGAAAAGGTCAAGTACCTGAAAGCGAACAGCCTCGCGGGCATCATGTTCTGGGAGTACGGGCAGAACTTGGACGGCGAGCTGCTGGGAGCGATCCACACGGCGCTGAATTCCTGACCGCCTCGCCGGCATGACGGCAGGCGCGGAGAAATGCCGCTGGTCCAAACGGACCTGCGGCATTTTCGCCTTTTCGCCTGCCGCGGCTCGCTTGACGCGCGGACGCATCGTCTCCGGCGGCTTGCCGCCGCTCGTTTTTCTCCCAAGCGCCTGCCGCAGGTGGACAGCGCCGCCCGTCCGCTTTACGATGGATTCATTCAGCATGGAGGAAGGGACGGCGCATATGGCGAGAAACGAAGGCTACGGCATCTACGGGTTCCGCTTCCAGGAGAGCGCGGAGCTGCCGCTTTGCAGCCTGTTCGCGGTCGGCCGTGAGGCGATCGACTCGACGGACTACGACTGGGACGGGGAGAAGCGGACCGACGGCCCGCTCCTGCTTTTCCAATATACGACGAGCGGCGAAGGAATCTACGAGAGCGGCGGCGAACGCCGGCTGTCGGCGGGAGAAGCCTTTTTGACGGAAATTCCCGGCCGCCACCGCTACCGCTATCCGGGAGGAAAGGAGCCGTGGGAGTTCTATTTCGTTCTCCTCCGGCCGACGCATGCGCAGGGCTTGTGGGACTACGTCAAAAGCAGGACCGGCCCCTTTCCCCGCCTGTCGGCGGACAGTCCGCCGATCCTGCTGCTGCGCGATCTGTTCCAGCGCGCCAGCGCGGGCGGAATATCCGATCCGTTCGTCGCCTCCTCCTGCGTGCACGCCTTTCTCGTCGAGCTCTGCCGCTGGGCGTCGACCGGCGCCCGTCCGGAGACGGACTGGCCCGCTGCGATCCGCGAAGCGGCCGACTGCATGCGGACGCGCTATGCCGACATGATCAGCCAGCATGAGCTGGCCGACCGGGTCGGCTTGTCCCGATTCCACTTCGTCCGCAGCTTCGCCCGCCATGCCGGCGTGACGCCGGCGCAGTACCTCGCCCGCGTGCGCATCCAGAAGGCCGTGGAGCTGCTCGGCTCGACGGACTGGAGCATCGAGCGGATCGGCGCGGCTGTCGGCTACAGCAGCGGCAGCTATTTCATCAAGGCGTTCCGCAGGCTGACCGGTCGGACGCCGGGCTCGTTCCGCCTGGGCGGCGAAGGGCTTCCCTACAGCCGCATCTTTTTCGACTGAGCCTCTCGGAGCAAGACAGCAATTTCATGCTATTGCCTGCGTGAAATTGTCGTAGTTGGCGCCGGGACGCGTCGAGTATAGTTCAAGAAAGAACGCTGCTTGATGCGAAAACAGGAGGAAACGATGAGCCATCTGAACCTCGCGCCGACCCCGCCCATGGGCTGGAACAGCTGGGACTGCTACGGCGCAGCCGTCACCGAGCAAGAAATCCGCGGCAACGCGGAGTACATGGCCGAGCGGCTGAAGCCGTTCGGCTGGGAGTACGTCGTCGTCGACATCCAGTGGTACGAGCCCGGAGCGAGCAGCTCCCTCTACCGCAAGTTCGTTCCACTGGAGATGGACGGCCATTCCCGCCTGATGCCCGCCGCGAACCGCTTTCCTTCCGCCGCCGGCGGCAAAGGCTTCCGTCCGCTGGCCGATTACGTGCACGGGCTCGGCCTGAAGTTCGGCATCCACATCATGCGCGGCATCCCCCGCCAGGCAGTCCATGCCGCGTCCCCGATCCTCGGCAGCGAGGCGACGGCGCGCGACATCGCGCATCCGAACTCGATCTGCCCGTGGAACACCGACATGTACGGCGTCGATCCGCGGCACGAAGGCTCGCAGGCGTACTACGACTCGCTGTTCGCGCTGTATGCGGAGTGGGGCGTCGACTTCGTCAAGGTCGACGACATCGCCGCGTCCCGGCTGTACGGCGCCCATCTCGAGGAGATCGCGCTGATCCGGCGGGCGATCGACCGCTGCGGGCGGCCGATCGTGCTGAGCCTGTCGCCCGGACCCGCGGCGGTCGAGCAGGCCGAGCAGCTGAAGGCCGGAGCGAACCTATGGCGCATCACCGACGACTTTTGGGACCGCTGGGAGCTGCTGCTCGACATGTTCGACCGCTGCGAGCGGTGGCAGGGCCTCGGAGCGGACGGCGCCTGGCCGGACTGCGACATGCTGCCGCTCGGCCATATCGGCATCCGCTCCGTCGACGGAGGCGGCGCCGACCGGCTGACCCGCTTCACGCGGGACGAGCAGGTGACGATGATGACGCTCTGGTGCCTGTTCCGCTCGCCGCTGTTTTTCGGAGGCGAGCTGCGCGACAACGACGCGTGGACGAACAGCCTGCTGACCAACCGCGACGTGCTGCGCCTGCACCGGAGCAGCAGCGGCGCCCGGCTGGTCAAGCGCGAGGGCGGCTCGATCGTCTGGGCGGCGGACGGCGACGGCGGCAGCTTGTACGCGGCGCTGTTCAACGTCGGCGAGCAGGCGGCGGCCGTCGCCGCGACGCTTTCCGAGCTCGGAGGCGACGGCGCCTTCACGGCCAAGGAGCTGTGGAGCGGCCAGTCCGCCGAGCTTGCGGACGGCCGGCTGAGCGCCGAGCTGCCTCCGCACGGAGCGGCGCTGTACCGGCTCGATCCCGCCTAGCGGGGAGGCAGTCCGTGGTTCAGGCCGCGGGCTGAGCGGGCTGCGCCCGCACGGAACGGCGCTCGGCTTCTTGTTACATTGAGTTGCGATCGTAAAAGAAGAGCCGAGGCGTTAGTGCCTCGGCTCTTGTTTCAGCAGCGCTTCAAAATCAGTGAATGTATCCACTGTCTCAGCCAGTTCCCAAAGCCGCTCGAAACGCTTCAGCCCGCGGCGCATCACGTATTCATGCCATAACCGGAGCTGTTGCTGCTGCGTCATGTTAAACCGATCCCAGACAAAGTCTTCGAGTTCGTTGTAGCGCATTCTTGCTGGCAAGGCCTCACGTGGCTTCCATTCTCTTGCAGCTGCTGACTTTGTAGCTACGATTGCGGTTTCCACTTGCTGCTCTGGCCGGGATTGCTTAGCTTGCATCTTGGTAGTCCAGGCCTCGGCATGTTCGAGAAAGAGTGTCTTGAACCGTTCCTTGTCCTCAGCCTCACGAATGGGGTGATGAAGCGCTAAGTTGGTCTCAAAGGAAAGAGCCGTGTCAATGCCCATGCGGTACCCATCATTCAAAGCAAAAGCCTGGAATGGCATCTGCCGTTGATCCGGAAGAAAGCGATGCACCGAGAAGAATATACCCTCATCAGTGGAGTGGACGTAATACAGGCTCCGAGTGTCCAGCGGCGGAGGAAACTCTCCTGCATGCCTGTAGCCGAACATTCTAAAGATCGTCTCTGCATTGTCTACTCCAGATAGATACTCCAGCAGCTCGTCCCACTGTTGGTCTTGATCTGTTTTAGAAGACAGGTCTAGTTCCGATTCCCACAGGTAAATGACACGGTTCTCCGGATCGATCGACTGCTCTCCCTCATCAATAAACCAGAGGGTCTCCATCCCCTGGTCCTTAAAAAACTGCTGACGTTTTTTCAGGGTCTGAACGAGACGACGGTCCCGCCGGCGATCGACGTTGGTCAGGATTGAGATGGCCATTTCTCGGTCCCGGTAGCGGACGACTAAGTCCGGCAGATGCGCCCAGCGCTCCCCCGCCTTGGCGATGTACCCCATCTCTACCTTCAGATCCGGACGAAGTTTCTCTTGCCCCTTTAGGACGTCATGGACAAATTCTCGAATCACTGAGTGCTTCTTGCTCTCACGGGCCGTCTGGCGATCATAGGTTATACGGCTCTGCTGCAGCTCACATGTCTCATTTTTGTTGTGGGCGAAATATAAGCCTCGCTGCCCGTCACGCACCAGGAGTAGCCGTCTACAGTTCCTACAAGAATATGCTCCCTTCTCGGCAGCTTTCTTCAGCTTCTTAACTGCCTCAGCTCGCGGTAAAGCTGAATCAAGCTGCGACTCAATATAGACCGTTTCCCCCAAATAATCAGCATGGTGCATGACCAAACCCCCAGTCAGGTGATACTTCCAAATATATCAAATCTACGGCAATTAGTGTCCAATTGTTTCAACCCCCTTCCTCCATCGTTTAACGGCTCGCTCCCGCTTCGGCGGGCGCTGCGGACGCAAAAAAGGTGGAAGGGAAGCCGGCTCGGCCGGTTCTCCTTCCACCTTTTTCAGCTTTCCTCGGTCAAATAGCTGCCGAAGGAATGCCGGATGACATCGCCGCGGCTGATGATGCCGACGAGCACGCCGCCGCGGTGCACGGGCACCTTTTTGATCCGCTTGCGGCCGAGCAGTCCCGCGATCTGCGCGACGTCCTCGTCCTGGCTGACCGCCACGACCTTCTTGCGCGACAGCTCCATGACGTTGCGCCCGAGCAGCCGGCGCGTGCGGTCGTCGTACTCGCCCTCGTTCATGCTCATCACGGCCGAAAAATAAAACGCGTCGAGGACGAAGTCCTCCCGCTGGCCGATGTAGCGCATGATGTCGCCATCGCTGATGTAGCCGACGATCTCGTTGCGCTCGTTGACGACCGGCAAGCCGCTGATCCTGTACTTGATGAACTTCTCGACGACGTCCCTGAGCGTGTCTGTCTCCTTGACCTTGTGGACCTGGCGGATCATGATCTCATGCGCCTTCATCCCCCGCACCCCCCGGCAGCGTTCCCGTCTGCTAGACAATACTTGCATCATGCAACTATATAATTGTATTATACAACTGTATAGATGCCTGTCAATGCAGAGTATGCGTCATGGCAGGTCAAGGAGACGGCGGATGGCGCCCGGGAAGGCGATCGGCGCTGCCTCTCTTGTCAGGAGGAGAGACGATGGACCCACATGCAGTCGAAACGATCGAAATGGAGCTGTCCCACCTGATCCGGCGCCTCATCGCGGAAACGACGTACCGCAAGAGCGGCGACAGCCTCGACCGCGCCGCCTATTTGCTGCTCGACCATA
The DNA here is from genome assembly GCF_009649995.1 of Paenibacillus sp. B01. Lineage (NCBI taxonomy): Bacteria > Bacillati > Bacillota > Bacilli > Caryophanales > Paenibacillaceae > Paenibacillus > Paenibacillus sp. B01. The sequence continues at coordinate 3,928,250 of NZ_CP045802.1, forward strand.
TCGCCGGCAGCGGCTGGGCGTCGGTCAAGACGCTGGCCGAGGAGTTCCGGCTGGACAGCTCGACAATCAGCCGCCAGACGGCCGCGCTCGAGAAGAAGGGCCATCTCGCACGCAGGCCGGTGGAGAACGACCGCCGCGCATATACGCTCGAGCTTACGGAGCTCGGCCGCCTGGAGCTGGAGCGGAACAAGCAGATGCGGACCGAGCGCGTCGGCGAGCTGCTGGAAGGCTGGACCGCGCAGGAGGTCGAGCAGTTCAGCCGCCTGCTCCAGAAGTTCGGCGAGTCCGTGTCGGAGGGCTAGATCGGCGGATCAGCCGGCGAGGCGGGCCTGCCGAGGCGGCCGCAAGGTCTGTCGGCCAAGTCGCGTCCGCGAGGCGGGTCAGCCCGCCTGGACGCGCTGCAGGCGCAGCGCGTTCAGCACGACCGAGACGGAGCTGAGCGCCATCGCCGCGCCGGCGACCCACGGCTCCAGCAGGCCGGCGGCCGCGACCGGGATGCCGAGCGAGTTGTAGCCGAGCGCCCAGAACAGGTTCTGGCGGATGTTGGCCATCGTCTTGCGGCTCATCCGGATCGCTTCCGGGATGCTGCGCAGGTCGCCGCGCATGAGCGTCACGTCGGCCGCCTCCAGGGCGACGTCCGAGCCGGTGCCGACCGCCATGCCGATGTCGGCCGTGGCGAGCGCCGGCGCGTCGTTGATGCCGTCGCCGACCATCGCTACGACGCGGCCTTCGCGCTGCAGGCGGCTCACCTCGTCCGCCTTGCCCTCCGGCAGCACCTCGGCCCTGACCTCCTCGATGCCGGCCTGGGCGGCGATCGCCCGGGCCGTGCGCTCGTTGTCTCCGGTCATCAGGATGACGCGCAAGCCCATCTCCTTCAGGTTCGCCACGGCTTCGCCCGAGCTCGGCTTGATCGTGTCGGCGACGGCGACCAGCCCGGCGTAGCGGCCGTCGACGGCGACGAGCATCGCCGTCTTGCCGTCCCGCTCCAGCGCCTCCATCTGCGGATGGGCGGCTGCGGCGTCCACGTCCTCGCGCTCCATCAGGCGGCGCGTGCCGACGAGCACGCGGCGGCCTTCGACCACCGCCTGGATGCCGTAGCCCGGGATCGCTTCAAAGGACGTCGGCTCCGGCAGCTCCGGCAGGTCGCGGCGGATGCCGGCGACGATCGCCTCGGCCAGCGGATGCTCGGAGCCGAGCTCCGCCGCTCCCGTCAGGCGCAGCAGCTCGTCGCGCTCCATCGCCGGCAGCACGTCGGTCAGCACCGGCTTGCCCTCGGTGACCGTGCCGGTCTTGTCGAGCACGATCGTATCGGCTTTATGCGTCTGCTCCAGATGCTCCCCGCCCTTGAACAGGATGCCGAGCTCCGCGGCGCGCCCGGAGCCCGCCATGATCGAGGTCGGAGTCGCCAGGCCGAGCGCGCACGGGCAGGCGATGACGAGCACGGCGATCGCGATCTCCAGCGCGCGGGCAAAGTCCCCCGGAGCGATCAGGAAGTACCAGATAAGTCCGGCCGCGAGCGCCGCCGCGACGACGATCGGCACGAAAATGCCGGAAATGCGGTCGGCGACCCGCTGAATCGGCGCCTTGGACCCTTGCGCCTGCTCGACGATGCGGACGATCTGCGCCAGCGTGGAGTCGCCTGCGGCCCGCGTCGAGCGGACGAGCAGCGCGCCGTTTTTGTTGATCGTCGCGCCAGTGACCGAATCTCCGGCCTGCTTGGAGACAGGCAGGCTCTCCCCCGTCAGCATCGACTCGTCGACGCTGCTGCTGCCGTCCTCGACGAGTCCGTCCACCGGAATCTTGTCGCCGGGGCGGACGCGCACGAGATCGCCGACGGCGACTTCCTCGAGCGGCACCGCGACATCCAGGCCGTCCCGCAGCACGGTCGCCGTCTTCGCCTGCAGGCCGATGAGCGACTTGATCGCCTCGGACGCGCGGCCCTTGGCCAGCGCCTCGAGCAGCTTGCCGGTCACGACGAGCGTGATGAGCACGGCGCTCGTCTCGTAGTAGAGCGACGGCGCGCCGTGATGCGCGCCGCCGCCGGCGAGCTGCCACTCGATCGTCAGGTACAGGCTGTAGAAATAGGCCGCCGACGTGCCGAGCGCGATGAGCACATCCATGTTCGCCCCGCCGCTGCGCAGCGCGTTGAACGCCCCCCGGTAAAAAGGCGCCCCGATCACGAACTGCACCGGCGTGGCCAAGGCGAGCTGCAGCCACGGATTCATCAGCAGCGCCGGCACCGGCAGCCACGACAGGAAGCCGAAATGCGCCGCCATCGTGTACAGCAGCGGCAGCGAGAGCAGCGCCGAGACGGCGAGGCGCAGCGCCTGCCTTTTCAGTTCCTTGCGCTTGCGCGCCTCCGCCCCGCCCTCCTCCTGCTCCATCGGCAGCGCCTTATAGCCGAGCTTCGCCACCTTCTCCTGCATGTCGGCGAGGCCGACCTCGCCCGGAGCGTAGTCGACGCGCGCCGTCTCCATCGCAAAGTTCACCGTCGCCGAGGCGACGCCGGGCATGCGGGAGAGCCCCTTCTCGATGCGCGCGGCGCAAGCGGCGCAGGTCATGCCCTCCAGCCGCAGCTGGATCGTATCGTTCGCCGTGCCGTAGCCCAGCTTCTTCACTTTATCCTCCAACGCTTCGCGGTCGACCTTGCCCGGATCGTAGACGACGCTCGCCTGCTCGGTCGCGAAATTGACGCTGGCCGCCGAAACGCCGTCCATCTTGCCCAAGCCCTTCTCGATGCGCGTCGCGCAGGCCGCGCAGGTCATGCCGGTCAGCTGCAGGACGGATTTATGCTCGCCCGACGGGGCGGTCGTTGAGTCTGTTCGAGCCATCTCGCTTCTCCTCCAATGGTGATTCCTTGACTCCAATATACCCCCCACCCCTATATTGGTCAAGAAGTAAATCCGCCATCAATCGCCTATTTCCTTAGATTGGCTCCATGCCGGTGTCGATATGCAGCGGCATCGGAGGGCGTTGCGGGCCAGGCTGGCGCCGGTTCGGCGTCCTTGCGCCTCATGGCTCCGCGCATCTTGAGCAGGAATCGGCAGCCGCGGCATCGAAAAGGGCTCGCAGACGAAAGGAGGCTCTGCCTCATGCCTGCAGCGGTGACGGTTTTTGTCATGGATACCGGATTCGATCCGGACGCAGCCAAGGAATTTCCGCATGTCCGCCTGCACGCCGGCTTCAACATGAGCCGGCACGGCTCCCCGGACGACAGCTCCGATCCGCATGGGCATGGCACGGCCGTCGCGCGCACGCTGCTCGAGGCTTGCGGGCCGGCGCCGATCCGGCTCGTGCCGGTCCGGCTGCTCGATCGGCGCAGCGCGCTGTGGGAGCGCGGCCGGGTCGCCGACGCGCTTGAGCGCATCCTGCGCGAGCTGCCGGAGGGGCCGACGGTCGTCTGCGCCGCCTTCGGCGACGGCCGGCATCTGCTGCCGGACGAGCCGGACGGCCAGCCGGAGACGGCGGAGCGGATCCGCGAGCTGCGGCGGCGAGGCGTCGCTTTTGTCGCTGCGGCCGGCAATTTTTATGCTGCTGCGCGGCGGCAGCGTTGCTGGGGCATGTCCTGGCCGGCCAGCTGCCCGGACGCGGTCAGCGTCGGCGCAGCCGTTTGCGGGCGGGGCGAGGGGAGACGGGACGAGGCGGACGGTTGTGTGCCGGAGGCGGAGCGACTCGGCGAAGCGGACGGGGGCTTGCTGGAGGAGCGGCTGCGCGAAGCGGACGGGGGTGCGGCTGGCGGCTGGATGCTCGAGCCGAACAGCCAGCGAGCGCCGGCAGCAGCGGCAGTCGGCGGCACGACGTTGTTCGCTCCCGCCCATCCGCCCGGGCATACGAGCGGCGCGGCAGCCTTCGCGGCCGGTCGGCTGGCAGCTCTTTGCAGCCGCTTTCCCGGCATCGGCGTGGATGAGCAGCTCGCATTGCTGCTGGCTGGCGCCGAATTCATTGCCGACGACGAAGGAAGCAGCCATTGGCCGCTGTTGTTATGAGCCGTCGAATCCCTTGATCCGCTCCCGGCAAGGCGCCGATGGCTGGAGTCGAATGTTCATTTCGTGAGGGGGATCGGTCGCGACTTGGTTCTATCCGGAAAAAGTATGGCGGATTACGATTGGCTGGACAACGGACGACGGAACCGAGCCATCGGACTCCTACCTCATTTATGTGAAGATTCTATCGGTCACCTTCATGTTGATCGTATTGATGGGATGCCTGGCTTATCTTTTCGACTAATGCACTTGGGTCGGCCGAATCCCACGTCTCTGCCAGTGCGGTAAGGCGCCCCGCCTCCTGCTCCATAACGCCAACGATACTCAGAGACGCTATTTCGCTCAAAACGGCCATTCCGAAATTCTAACGATACTCACAGACGCTATCGGGCCGATTCCGCTGCACATCAACGTATTCCCCGCCAATAGCGCTTCTCCGTATCGTTAAATCTCCAATCGCGCTCTTTTCGGGCCAATAACGACTTGCAGTATCGTTAGCTCCGGCAGTTCCGACAGTTCCGGCAGCTCCGGCAGTTCCGGCAGTTCCGGCAGCTCCGGCAGCTCCGGCAGCTCCGGCAGTTCCGGCAGCTCCGGCAGTTCCGGCAGCTCCGGCAGTTCTCGCAGCCCGCCAGCTCCGGCACTTCCGCCAACCCCGTCAGCCTGCACTTTTGCCCGTTCCGCCAGCTCCGGCAGCTCCGGCAGTTCTCGCAGCCCGCCAGCGCCTGCAGCCCGCTTTCCGCATCGGGCATCCCCCATCCGACCAAGCCGTCGGCGGATCTCGCCGCGCTTCCTCTCGCCCCAGTCCCGCCCCGCTTTGGCGTTCCCTCCTCCCGGCCTCCCGGCAGGCCCCCCCTCGCTCCCGAACAAAATAAACCCGAGGCGGATCGCTCCGCCTCAGGTCCATTCCGCTCTATCCGCCTATCCTCTCTATCGGCCTCTCCCTCTCCTATCCGCCTATCCTCTCTATCGGCCTATGCCGCTCTATCGGCCTATCCCGGCCCCCGTCAAAACGCCGGCTGATTGTTTTTCTGGACCGCAATCACATAGCCGATGTCCACCAGCATCGCGGCGGCTTTTTCCGCCGTGCTGACGCCAAGCAGGATCGTCTTCGTCTCGGGCTCGTCGTCCAGCACCGCGGCCGAGGCCAGCATCGATCCCGTATAGTCGAAGAAATTGTCGACCCACAGCAGCGACTCCGCCGTCTGCATGCCGCGCACGGCAGGATCACCCGACTTGCGCTCCTCGTCGATCAGGATGCCGAACGCCGCCGTGCGCAGCACGGTGCGGACGCCGGTGCAGACAAGGTCGATCGCGGCATTGGCTTTGGCCAGCTTCTTGAACGCGGCCGACTCCAGGTCGCTGTACGTTTTCGTCAGCGAGGCGAGCGCCGGCACGAGCGCCTTGGTCGACATGAACGAGGAGATCGCGAGGTTCGTGTCGTCGATCGCCTCCACCGCGTCCCCGCGGGTCGTGCGCCGGCTCATCGCCTCGACTGCCGTGCCGATGCCTTGGACGGCGACGCCGAAAAACATCGCCGGCTTGGACGGCTTGGCGTCGTCGCTCGCCTGCTGGGCCCAGGCGTAGGCGGCGGCACCCGCCTTGAGGAAGGCTCCGATCAGCCCGCCGATCCAGCTGAACCGGTTCAGCGCCGAGAAGCCGGACTGCGCCGTGACGTTGCCGAAGGCGAGCGGCACGATCTCGCCCTTGGCGAGCGGCGCTTCGCCGACGATCAGCTTGTAGGCGATCGTCGCCGGCACGGCGAGCAGCAGCAGCATACCGTCGATCAGCGAGAAGGAGGCGTCGACATGCGTGCCCGGCGCGACGAGCTCGACGAGCTTTTCCACGAACGGGAACCGGACTCTCGCGAACAAGGCGTCGCGCAGCGCCCCCATCAGCGCGTCCATCAGGTCGAGCGAGCGCAGCACGAGCGCCTGCAGCCCTTCGAGCAGCCCCTCCGCGACGTCGGCCGCCACGGCTGCCGCCGCATCGCGGAACGTCTCCAGCGACAGCGCCGACCGTCCCGGCAGCTTGCCGCCGAACAGCGCCGACAGGTCCGCCTCGACGCGGTCCCAGGTGTCGATCAGCGCCTGCGCCTCGTCGGACACGAGCCCTTCGATGAACGTCTCCACCGCCTGGATCGTTTCCGCCGCCGGATCGGGCCCGTCGACATGCACGATCTCGCCGACCGCGTCGTCGAGCTTGCGGCGCACCCAGCTGACGACGCTGTTGCCGGTAATGGCGTCGATGAACTCCCGCACCGGAGACGCGGCCGCCTCCAGCTTGTCCTGAAGGCTCTCGCCCGGAGCCGGCGGGCTGGGCTGGAACGCCGCTCCCCCCTCCGGCCGCCAGCTGTCGAGCGCCAGCATCGCCGAGCGGAAGCCGCTCTCCACGGTCGGCTTGAGCGCGGAGATCCGGCTGCGCACGTAGCCGAGCGCGTCGTCGACCGCCTCCTTCATCGCGTCGCGGACGATCAGCACGTCCTCCCAGCTGAACAGGAACTTGAGGAACTGCCACACCTTGTCGAGCCCCGTCTCCACCTGCCGCCACAGCCAGCGGAAGAAGCCCGCCGCCTCCTCGAGGCAGCTCAGCACGAAGCGCTTGATCTTGCCGCCGAGCTCGCAGACGAAGTGCAGCGCGTCCTCCGCCTTGTGCAGCACGAACGTCCACGCCTCCTCCGCCCGATGAGCCAGTCCCTCGAAAAAGTCCGCGACCGTATGGCCGAGCTGGACGAAAAAGCTCTCCGCGCTCTCCGCCGCCTGCACGAGGCGTCCGATGACGCTGTCGTCCGCGGCCTGCACGCCGCCGCGGCCGTCGGCGACGATGCCCCAGCGGTAGCCGTCCGGCACGGACGAGGCGGAAAGGTCCGAGCGGTACGGGTCTCCGGCCGCGCTGCGCCGGATCGTCCACGAGCTGCCGCTCGGCCCGGCGGCGAGCTGCGCGCCTTGGCGCAGCGCGCTTGCGACGGCGTCGGCCTGTTCCGCGCCCGAGCCGGAGCGCCAGGCATCCGGCAGCAGCGGCTGCTCGCCGCCGGGCATGGCCACCGTCGCCGAGCGCAGCTCCGCTCCGGTCAGGCTGGCGAACCGCTCCAGCGCGGCCGCCGCCGGCTGCAGGTCGAGATGGCCGTCCAGCCCGGCGACCGTCAGCCGATACGACGGCGGCGCCAGCGACTGGACGCGGCTGTACAGGCTGACGCCCCCGTCCGCGCCGGTGACGGCCTGCGCCGAGACTCCCGGGCCGATGAAGGCCGGGCGGCCGCCGATCAGGATGTTCGTCGGCGCGGACGCCTCGACCTGCACGGCGACGCCCAGGCGCGGCTCGCCGGTCGAAGGCTCGACGACGCGCAGCGTGACGGCGTAGCAGGTGGAGGCGATCATCGCGGCCGGATCCTGCACGCGCAGCTCCGTCTCCTGCCAGCTGCGGCCGTCCGCCGCCTGGGCGATCAGCCCCGCTCCGCCGCCGGCGTACACCGCCAGCACGGACGAGCGCAGGCTGCCGTCGCCCATGGCCGGAGCCATTTCCAGCACGCCGGTCCGCACGAGCAGCGGCGCCAGCCAGCCGCCGCCCGCGTCCTGGGCGGCCGTCAGCAGGCCGCCGTCCTGCAGCAGGCACCAGACGCTCGTCGCCTTGCCGCCTGCGGATGGACGCTCGGCCAGGCACAGATCGGTCACGGCCGGCGCGGCCTCCGGCGGCACGACGACCGCCGGCGCGGCCTGGTCGGCGTTGTCCTGCTCGTCCGCCGTCAGCAGGCTGACGCCGCTGCCGCCGACGTACAGGTCGGTGCCGTCCGCTCCGGTCAGGCCCGTCTCCAGCAGGCGGGCTCCCGCCGGACAAGGCAGCGGCACGACCGGCGGCACGGTCGCCGCATGGCCGGATGCGTCATAGTCGGGGAACGGCCGGAACATAAGCGTGTCGGTGCCGCTGCCGGTGCCGAGCACGTACAGCCCCGAGCCGTAGGTCGGATGCACGCCCGCCTCGAAGTCGTAGATCTCGTCCAGCGTCGTCGCCGGATTGAATACGAGCGCGTCGGCGAAGCCGGTTTTGCCGCCGCTGCGGAGCAGATAGAGCAGGTCGCCCGCTCCCCCGTGTCCGGCCAGCACGGCCGTCCAGCTGCCGTCGCCCTCGTCCAGCACGCGGATCGCCTCGACGCGCCGCCCTTCCCTCGTCCCGCCGTCGGTCCAGATCAGCGTCTCCCAGGCGGTGGCGGCGCTGCTCAGGTCAAAGGCCGTCCAGATCCGGCTCGCGCCCGTACCGCCGGCCTCCTCCGTCGCGACCGCCAGCGCGATCCGGTCGTCCTCCGTCCACGCCGCGCCGATCGCCTGCACGCGGGGCGATCCGTCCGCCGTCCGTCCGGGCGTCAGGTCGATCGTCTGCCAGCCGTCGGGCGACTCGAGGTCGCGCCGCGCCAGGAACAGCTCGCCGTCCGTGCCGATGCTGAGCAGCATCGGCAGCACGGCGCCGCCGCGATGGTCCGGCAGCGAGACAATCCGCCGCTGGTACCGTCCGACCTCCGCCGGATCGGCGAGCGCCTCCGGTCCGAATACGCGCGCCTGCTCATAGTGGTCGATAATGTCGGAGCTGACGGTGAAGCTCCACTCCTTGCCTGAAGCATCCTTTGCCGAGAACGCCTCCACGCGGGGCTGCTTGTCTGCCATATCCATCCCTCTCCCTTCTAAGGTCGCGCCTTAAGGCGCCTTGTAGATCGCGTCCAGCAGCAGGTCGCCCGTCGCGCCGGAGAACCGGAAGTTCTGGAAGGCGAACACGCCTCCGCCCGGCGGCACGAAGCTATGCTGCGACAGGTCGAGCTCGAGCTGCGAGAACGCCTGCCGGAGGCCGGACTCCAGCTCGCCGACGATGTCGCTGGCGGCATGGGTCATGATTTCCAGCAGCGTGCCGCCCGTGATGCCGAGCAGCTTCGGAATTTCCGAGAACGCCTCCTCGACCTTGCCGAAGCCGCTCGCTTCGCTCCGGGTCGTATGGAAGTCGCCGAACGAATAGTCGAACTGCGGATCGAGCCGGAACGCGCTCGTGCCTCCCGGCGTCGAGAGGGCGACGCTGCCCGTGATCGGGGCTTCGCCGGCGGCGTCGAGCTTGGCCGTCTCCATGCCGGCCGGGCCGAGCGTATGCTCGCGATAGACGAAGGAGCAGTAGACGCGGCCGGTGACGTCCATCGAGGCGCTGCCCGGGCGGATCGCCACGTTCAGCTCGAAGCCTTTCGTCAGGTCGATGAAGTGGTCGATGATGTCGCGGCTGCGGTTCGACTCGGTCTCCTCCCGCTGGAAGCGGCGGTTCAAGCCGTCCGCCTGCGGCTGCAGGCCGCCGAGCGCCTTGGCGAACTGGGGCATGAGATAGTTGTCCACGAACACCTCCTTGCGGATCGCGAGCAGGCCCGAGACGAGCCCCTTCGAGCCGTCCAGCATCGCCGGATCGATCCAGCGGTCCTGGAGCGCGACGCGCGCGCCGTCCTTGTCCGCCGGCAGCGGGCGTCCGGCGAGCGCGCCGAGATAGCTGAGCGTGCTCGCGGCGGGCGCTTCCGGCACCGCATGCACGTCGAACACGAAGTCGGTCAGCGCGAACGTCGGAGGCTGCTGCTGGCCCGCGTTGCGGCGCACGACCGTGCCGAGCAGGAAGTCGTCCGAGTCGCCGGACTGAAGCAGGCCGCCGAGCAGCGACAGCGCCTTCACGCGCGCCGCTTGCGGCACGTCCGGCGGGATGTTGACGTCGTGGTTGTCGGCCATCAGCAGGTTCGCGTTCGTCAGCTCCAGGAACAGGTACTCGATGGAGAACACGTCATCCGGCAAGCCGGCCTGCTGCTTGGCGGAGTCGATCGCGTCCTGCGCCGTCTGGGCGCTGGCCGGGTCGATGGCGCGCAGCGCCTTGAGATCGACCGGCTTTTTGTCCAGATCGGTGAGGAAGGACACGCTCCAGTTGTCGATCGGCGCCTCGGCGGCCTCGTCGTTGTCCTCGTCGTAATACGTGACGGTGCCGCTCAGCAGCGTCAGCGTCACTTTCACCTGCGCCAGCTTGGCGTCCGGCACGTTCAGATCGACGCGCAGCGGGGCCAGCGTCGCCGTCAGGCCGTACGGGGACGGCGTGCCGTCCTTCTTGAGCGGATGCAGCTTCAGCGTCTCGTCGAGCTGGCGCCGTCTTTTCCAGGCTTTCCAGGCGTAGCCGAGCTGGCTGTCGAGACTCGTCTGGGCGAGCGCCAGGCACAGGTCGAAGTCGGTCAGGGCATTGCGGCTGTCGGTCATCGTTTTTTGCACTCCTTTTCGGATGGGGATCGGTGGAAAGGGGAATGGCGGAAGGGCATGGCGCTGCGGCACCGTTCAATCGTCCGCCGTCTGCGTGCGGTCGACGGTCTTGCTGGCGAGATAGCCGGCATGGCTGATGCCGAGCACGGCGAGGAAGCCTTGGCCCAGCGTCGGCAGCTGCCCGAGCTCCTCCGCCGGGACGGTGCCGAACAGCTGGAGCAGCAGCGCGCTGTAGGCGGCCGCGCCGACGAGGGTGAAAAAGAACAGCTGCAGCTTGGCCAGGTCGACGTAGCCCGCGGTCTTGAGCTCCTCGCCCTGGAACAGGTCGTTCCACGCCGCATCCTGGAACCGCGGCTTGGCGAGCAGGATGCCGTCGCCGGCCGCCACCTGCTCCGGATCGAGCTTGGCTGCCGCGGCCGGATCCGGCTGCTTGTCCTGCTTCTGCGCATGGATGACGGGCGCGGCGACGAGCGAGGTGACGCTGATGCCCATGAGCGCCCACAGCTGCCAGTCCATGTCGATCTGCAGCGCGGCCGTCGGGTCCGCCAGGCCGTACGCTCGCAGCGAGGCGGCCGTATAGTAGGCGGACAGCAGCAGCACCGTCCAGACGACCGTCTGGAAGCGGGACAGGCTCATGACGTTGCGCTCGTTCACGAGCAGCCCGCGATAACGGCCGGTCAGCCGCTTGCTGACGAGTCCGCACAGCAGCGCCAGCAGCAGCGCATGTCCAGCCCAGAGCGCCCCCTGGCCGGAGCTGAGCGACTCCTTCAGCTCGGCGAGCCGCTCGGGATCGAGCGCGGCGGGGGCGGCAGCGACGACGGCCAGCGAGGAGCCGGCCGGGAGAGCGGGCGCCGCTTTCAGGGAGCCGGGCGGGGAAGCCGCGGCGGCAGCCAGGGCGCCCGCTCCGGCGGATCCGCCTGCGGCAGCGTCTGCGGACGGATCCGTTCCGGAGCCGAGCCCGTTTGCCGTCGAGTTCGCTCCGAGGGCGGCGGCGCTCGTTGCTCGGGGAGGGCCGAGCAGCCGGGAGACGGCGGTTTTGGCTGCCTGCCGGTCCTTCAGCTCGTCGGCCGTCACGGGCAGCCCGTCGGTCCGGCCCCGATCGAGCTCGGCGATGAGCGTCCGCGTCGGCGCCTTGGTGAGGTTGTACGCGGTCACGAGCGGCGGCAGCAGCGCCAGCGCAAGCACGAGCAGCGCGATCGCCGCCGGCAGCGCGGCGCCGCGGATCGGACGCGGCGGCTTGCGAAGCGTCAGCTCCATCGGCCGCTACCCGGCCGGCACGGCGATGCGGAAGCCGCCGCCGTCGCCGCTCGACTCGTTCGTGTCGACCGATAGGCCGCAAACGGTCGTGCTTTGCAGCTGCCGGATATTCCAGCCGGCGAACGCCTCATGCCCCCGCCAGCCGCGCGACTCCGCCAGCCAGGCATAGGCGACCTGCGGATGCTCGGCGCGGATGCGGCTGCAGCTGTAGCCCGAACCGTAGATGCCGATCGCGTACGGCTTGCCGCCTTTGCCGGCCGCCTCGGCTCCTTCCGCCTGCACCGACTCGACGACGCCGCGAATGTAGTCGCGCACCGGTCCGTTCAGATCCGCCTCGGAGGCGTCGTAGTCGACCGTGAAGTAGATCGGCGTACCTCCCGGCTGCCCGATCGTCCGACGAGCGTAGGCCGCCGCGTCGGCGCCGTCTTTTTTGCCGGCCTCGTAGTCGAAGTAAGCCGCGCTCGTCGGAAAGCCGTTCTCCCACACCGCGACGATGTAGAGCCCCTCCGCGCTCAGGGCGGCCGCCTCCTCCCTCGTCAAATTCTTCTGCGGCCGGTTGCGGTTGTAATAGCGGCCGACGAACGCATAGCCCGCCTCGTGGATCGCCTTGACCAGCGAGTGGCAGTTGACCGCCGTGTCGATTCCTTTCGCCATCCTATCCTCTCCTTTCGACTTCCTGTCTCCGTTATACCGGGACGGCGCGTCATTCGGACAGAGACGGGCGTCGCCGTTTTTGTCCGTATATGCGGTGACGGGCGTAATGGAGCCGGGGGGCGGGGGATGACGGACGTCATGGAGCGGGGAGGCCGGAGATGGCGGGCGTCATGCAATTCCTCGACTGCCTGCTTCTTTGCCGATGCGTAGATGGACTCTTTGCTTGCTCAACGCCGCTCCGCGGATGGACCATTCTGCTTGCTGTTGCGCCGCTCCGCGGATGGCCATCTGCTTGCTGTTACGCCGCTCCGCGGATGGCCCCTCTCTCCGATTCCTGTGAAGCCCAGATTCCTCTGATCTCCCTTTCCGAAACGGAAGGAATCCGGCCTTCAAGGGAACCGCTCCGCTTCTCCAAGAGGGTCCATCCTCTCCGCTCCAGCTTTTCGCCGCCACCGCCATCATGCTGCGCTTCCTCGTTCCTGAGTAAATCGATTTTTCGAGCTGGCGAGCAGTTTCCCCGCCCGCACGATTGTCTCCAAGGACAGCACAACTCCCAGTTACTCGGTTTTTCCGCGTAACTCCACCCGCCTGCCCCCCCTCACACCCGAGCTGCTCGGTTTTTCCGCGTAACTCCACCCGCCTGCATCCCCGTACACCCGAGTTACTCGGTTCTTCCGCATAACTCCACCCGCCTGCATCCCCGTACACCCGAGTTACTCGGTTTTTCCGCGCAACTCCACCCGCCTGCATCACCTCACACCCGAGTTACTCGGTTTTTCCGCGCAACTCCCCCCACCTGCCGCCCCGTACAACCGAGTTACTCGGTTTTTCCGCGTAACTCCACCCGCCTGCATCCCTTCACACCCGAGCTGCTCGGTTTTTCCGCGTAACTCCACCCGCCTGCATCCCCGTACACCCGAGTTACTCGGTTTTTCCGCGCAACTCCACCCGCCTGCATCACCTCACACCCGAGTTACTCGGTTTTTCCGCGTAACTCCGTTCATGTAACCAACTTGGCTAGTGGGTCTCCTCTGCAACCCGATTTTTTCGGGCTGCAAGCTCGCTCCCCGTCTTCCATGCAGTTGAAGCCGGCACATGCTGCCTGCGCCGACAAAAAAAGATGTCCCCCTTCATCCGCAGCGGATGAAGGGGGACATCTTTGACGTTACAGCTCGATTTCGCGCAGAAGCAGTACGGCCGCCGTTCGGTCGCCGACGCCGAGCTTGCTGTAGATGACGCTGGCATAGTTGCGGATCGTGCCTTCGTTCATGAACATGGCAGCCGCGATCTGCTTGTTGGACAAGCCGCTGCGGATATGGCGCGCCACCTCCAGCTCACGCTCGGTAAACCCCCACGCTGCTCCCGCAGGCGTGCCCGGCAGCCTGCCGACGCCCGTGCGATGGCCGGAGCTCGCGGTGACGCGCAGTCCTGAACCGGGTCCTCCCGAACGCCATGCTTCTACGGATCGACCCTGGCCTGCTCCCGCTCGACCAGATTCCCGCGGCTGCCCAGCGCCTGCTGCTCCCGCTCGCCAAGATTCCGCTGGCTGTCCAGTGCCTTCACCCGCTCGATATCCTGCGCCTGCGGCTCCGGCTGGCGCCGCCTCCTCCGCGAGCCGACGCAGCTGCGCGGCGACGTTGGAGGCGACGGCGGCCGGCATGACGAGCCGGCCTTTGGCGGCGTCGCGGATCGCGTCGAGCAGCTGCGGGGCGTCCATGTCCTTCAGCAGATAGCCGCATGCGCCCGCCGCGAGCCCGTCCCGGACGTAGCCGTCGTCGAGGAATGTGGACAGCAGCAGCACGACGGTGGGCGAGCCTTCTTCGGCGAGCCTCCGAGCGCACTCGATGCCGCCCATGCGGGGCATCTGGATGTCGAGTAGCAGCACGTCCGGCTCCAGCTCGCGGACCCGCTCCAGCGCCTCCGCTCCGTCCGCCGCCAGACCGACGACTTCCATGTCGGGCTCGAGCCGCACGATCGTCTGCAGGCCGTCGCGCATGAGCGCCTGGTCGTCGGCGATGACGATGCGCAGCGGACTCATGGCGTCCCGCCTCCTGGCGAACGCGGTTCGGAACGATCCGCACGCTCGCTGGCCGCCGCTCCGTCGCACGCTTCTCCTGCCTCGGAGGGAGCCACCCCATCAGCGAGCGCTGTCGCCGCCTCCGGCTCGCGGCTCAACGGCAGCACGGTCCGCAACCTTGCCCCGCTGGCCGTCTCCTCCGCCGATGCGGCCGTCTCCGCCGTTTCATCCGCCGTCTCCGCCGTCTCTTCCGCCGACACGGCTGCCTCCCCCGCCTCCGCCGCCTCCGCCGCCTCCCCCGCCGCGGCCGCCTCTCGCGGCAGCGGCAGCGCGGCCCGCAGCTCCGCGCCGCCGCGCGCGGACGCGGCGAGCGTCAGGCTGCCGCCGGCTTCGGCGAGCTGCCCCTGCAGGGCGCGCAGCCCGAAGCCGGGCTCCGCGTCGCCGCTCCAGCGGCCGTCGTTCCAGAGCGACAGCGCGATCCGCCGCCCGCCCTCGGCGGACGGCTCCACCTCCGCCCGGCAGGCGAAGCGCTGCGCTCCGCCATGGCGGATGCCGTTGGTGAGCCCTTCCCGCAAAATATCCCGCAGCAGCCGCGCCTGGTACCAGCTGAGCGGAGGCAAGCCGCCGAAGCTTGCTTCCACCCGGACGCCGCTCGCCCACTCGGCTTCCCGGGCCACCTGCTCCAGCTCCTCGCCCGCCGACCGCCGCACCGAGCTGTCCGCGGCGATCGCGCGCACCGAGCCGCGGATCTCCTCCAGCCCCTTGCGCGCGAGCTGGCGGGCGATCTCCACCTTGGCCTCGGCCTCGTCGCCCTCGCCGGCGGCAAGCAGCCGCCGCGCCGCCTCCAGCTGCACGATCGCCGCCGTCATCGTATGGCCGACGCTGTGATGGATCTCGCGGGCGATCCGCCCCCGCTCCTCCAGCACGGCCACCTCGGCCATCGCCTCGTAGGCCGAGCGGATGGACGCCTCCAGCTGCCGGCCGCGCTCCTCCAGCTCCTGCGTGCGGCGGCGGACCGCCTCCTCGAGCCGCGACTGCGAGCGGGACAGCTCCACGGCCGCGCGGTAGGCGCGGACCGAGGCGTAGACGGTGCTGAACAGCTTCGAGCTGGTCAGCTCCGTCTTTTCGCGATAGTCGTTGATGTCATAGCTGCGGATGACGTCCGACTCGGGAGCCTGGCCCGGCTGCCCGGTGCGCAGCACGATGCGGACAAGCGCATTGCCGAGCTCTTCCCGGATCGATCTCGCCAGCCGCAGTCCGGCATCCTCCGTCTCCATGACGACATCCAGCAGCACGACCGCGAAGTCGGCATGCCCGCGCAGCAGCTCCAGCGCTTCCGCCGCGCTGTAGGCGCTGTAAAAAACGAGCGGCCGTCCCTCGAACGTCTCCGGCCCGAGCACGAGCCGGGTGACGCGGTGGATGTCCGGATCGTCGTCGACGATCAGGAACTTCCAGCCGGAGCCGTCTTCGGCCGCCGGCTCCTCCTCCGGCGCGAAGCCGATCTCCTCTTCCTCCATCCTCTGCTCCTCCTTCATGACCGATTCCTTGCCTGCGCCTGCCCGCCGTCCCTCCGTTCGTGCGCCTGCTCCTCGCCCGTCTCCTCCGCCGCCTCGGGCAGCTCCAGCTCGAAGCGCGCGCCGCGTCCGGGCTCGCTCCAGATGCGGACCGCTCCCCCCCAGGTCGTCGCGACGAGGCTGTACACGAGGCTGAGGCCGAGCCCGGTTCCTCCGCGGCCCCGACGCGTCGTCACGAACGGATCGAAGATCCGCGCGGCCAGCTCCGGCTCCATGCCGACGCCGTCGTCCTCGAATTCCACATAGAGCCCCGCCCGCTCCCGCAGCCGCGAGATGGTGATCGCGACGATGCCGGAGCCGCCCTCCGGATACGCATGCGTGACGGAGTTGACGAGCAGGTTGGTCAGGATCTGATAAAAAGCCCCTACATATCCCGTCGTCTCCAGCCCCTCCTCCGCCTCGACCCGCACGTCCAGCCGGACGCCGGATTCCCGCAGCAGAGGGCTGAGGCTGATCAGCACGTCGAGCGCCGCCTGCTTGGCCTCGAACCGCTGGGGCAGTTCGCTCGCCTGGCCGGCGGCGACCTGCTTGAAGCTGCGCACGAGCTGCTCGGTGCGCTGCAGGTTCGACAGCAGGATGGACGCCGACTCCGAGCTTTCGGCCAGGAACCGCTCGAGCTCGGTCCGCTTCATCTGCCCGGAGGCGTACAGCTGCCGCAGCCGCTCGGCGCGCTGGGCGAGATGGCTCGACGCGGTGACGCCGATGCCGATCGGCGTGTTGATCTCATGGGCGACGCCGGCGACGAGACTTCCGAGCGAGGCCATCTTTTCGGCCTGCACGAGCTGCCGCTGCGCCGACTCCAGCCGTCCCATCGCCTCCTGCAGCTCCGCCGTCCGCTCCTGCACCCGCTGCTCGAGCGTCTGGCTCCACTCGTCCTTGAGCCGGTCCATCGCCAGCAGCCGCCGCGCCAGCTGCTCGGCCTCGGCGAACGAGCCGGCGTACTGGCGGGCGAGCAGAACCGACTGGAAGAGAGAGAACGCCAGGAAGCCGAGCGGAGCGAGCGAGGCCGCCCGCGTCAGGTCCGCCATGTAGAAGAAGTCGTGGATGATCGTAGCGGCGAGGACGGCGAAGCCGCAAAGGAACAGCAGCGCCCCCCGCTCGCCCCGGGCGACGGCCACGGCGATCGCGCCGGCCCCGTACGCCATGACGAAGCAGGCGTAAAGCTCCGCCGGCAGCAGCGCATGCTCGTACACCCGCTGCTCCGTCAGCAGGCATAGCAGCGCTCCCAGGCCGCCGACGGCGTCGGAGGCGCGGACGAGCCGGCGTCCGACGAACGCCGGATACAGCTCCCGCAGCATCCGGGTCAGCAGCAGCAGGCCGAGGTAGAAGATGAGGTAGAGCGCTTTGGCGAACCATTGCCAGTCCAGCTCGGGAAAGATCGTATAGACAAGGCGGTCGTTCACCAGCAGCGTCCGCACGGACATGAGCAGCGAGAACGAGCCGACATACAGCGAAGCGAGATGGCGCCGCCGCACGGCGAATACGAGCAGATGGTAAAACGCGATGATGCCGCAGGCTCCGAAGGCGAACCAGGAGACGGCCGCGTCGCGGCGATACGCCGCTTCGAGCTGCGCTTCCGTGCCGATCAGCGGGCTTCGCTGGAAGCCGCTTTTATAGTAGTCGTAGTTGGACAGCTGCAGCACGAGCTCCAGCTCCGGCCCGTCTCCTCTCTCCAGCGGCGCCACCTGCACGATCTGGCGCGGCACCGCCTCCTCCCGCGAGCAGGCGACGACGCCGGCCGACGCGGTCTCGCGGCCGTCCGCCCACAGCCGGTACGAGGTGAACGTATTGCCGAGCTTGACGGCGAGCAGCGGCAGCTCCTCCGGCAAAAGCGCCGTCAGACGCAGCGTCGCGCAGCCCTCCAGCGGATAGGTCCGTCCGTCGATCGGCTGCCTGTTCCAGTAGCCGGGCACGTCCATGTAGCCGGCCGGCTGCGGCGGCGCTCCGGCACCGGCATCCCAGCTGGCGGGCTCCAGCAGCCGGCCGGGGTAGAACTCCCACTGTCCGCGCAGCGCGATCGCCTCGTCGAACGGCTGGCCGGTCAGGTCGATTTTTCCCGCCGTCGCCGCAGGCGCCTGCTCCCCGCCGCTATCCGGCACCAGCAGCGTCCAGGCCGCCGCCCCCCCGATCGTCAGCAGCAGCAGCGCGGCCGGCAGGAGCCGCCATCGCTTACGGCTGGACGGTCGGAATTTCGGCATCCTTCAAATACCTCAGCTCGCGGGCGAGCACAAGCCCGGCGGCGAGCGGCAGGTCCTGGCTCTTGGCCAGCAGCTTGGGCGTATAATAATTCGACGGATGCCCGCGCTCCATCCAGCCGAGGCGCATGTAGGTTTCCGCCACCAGCTCGCTGCAGAAGAACGTCTTTTCATCCGCCTGGCAATCCCAGCTCCCCGCGAGCAGCTCCTCGGCCATCTTCGTCAGGCTCGGGAACGACGCGTCATGCACCTCCTCGACGAACGCCTGGAACTTGTCCAGCGTGTCCGCCGGCCTGTCTCCCTGCAGCTGCCGGAACGCGTACCGCGAATCGTACCGGTCCGCCTCGTCGGTCGCGATGCGCTCGCGCAGCCGCACGAGCATCGGTCCGGTCTTGATGCGATGCTGCTCGACGTCCTCGAGCGTCTCGGTCGTCGTCGACTCCCACAGCAGCGCCTCATCGAAGCCGGGCAGCCTTACGACCATGCCGACATGCGACCATTCCGAGCGGCTGATGATCTCGATCTCCTCCGATTCGAGGAAAATGCCGTGAAAAAACACCAGGTCCCCCGTCTGAAGCGTGCGTTCCCATTCCGTCCAAGCCGATTGCAGAGCCATTGCCATCCCTCTCCCCATCACCCATGTCGCTGCCGTCCGCAGGCGCGCCGCATCGTCAAAAAGCCCGTTCATCCGAGTGCCGCCTCGTGTCGTGTGAGCAGGTGCGGCTGGCGGAAAAACAGGCCGTGCGGACGCGAAGGTCCTCGCGCAGGAAGCGCAATCCAATTTTACCATGAAAGCGCTGCTTCAGGCAGGAGACTAAAGGCATGGTTTGCCGTTTTCGCGGGGGCGGGTTAAACTGAGATATTCATTCCAAAGAAGAGGAAGGTGAGCCGCTCTATGCTGGAAGTGCGCCAATCCCCGAATACGACGGGCGAATTCACCCGAGGCGTCTTCGCGACCCGCGACATCGCCAAAGGAACGCTGTTCCACGAGGCTCCGGTCGTCACATACCCGAACGAGGAGCATGAGCTGATCGAGCAGACGATCCTCGAGGACTACGTGTTCAACTTCGGGGCCAACCACGGCGCGCTCGTGCTGGGATACGGAAGCCTGTTCAACCACTCCTACGAGCCGAACGCGGTGTACGAGCTGAACTTCGAGCAGCTGACCGTCGAGTTCTACGCCTATCGCGACATCGCGGCGGGCGAGGAGATCATGATCAACTACAACGGCGAGCCGGATTGCGACGACCCGCTCTGGTTCACCGAAAACGACGAGCCGGAGGAGAAGTGAGCCGGACGTAAGAGGCGCGGCCAGCAGGGGCGTTTTTGCCCTTGCTCCGCTCGGATCGCTCGGCGCGGGCGCGAGCCCAGCCCGATGCAGTCTGGCGCCTGCGGACGCGGCAAGTTTTCCCTTGCCCGCGGCCTCGCTTGCCCTTTCCATCCATATATCGTAATATTAAGTTATAACGATTCTTTTTCCCGAAAGGAAGATCCGCCCATGAACACCGACAGCCGAGCGTTCGAGGAGGCGGCGGAGCTGCTGAAGGCGCTCGCCCATCCCGTGCGGCTCTGCATCGTGAACGGCTTGCTCGCCAAAGGCTCCTGCAACGTCAGCTTCATGCAGGACTGCCTCGGCCTGCCCCAATCGACCGTCTCCCAGCATCTGCAGAAGCTCCGCGCCGCGGGCATCGTGCAGACGTCCCGCAGCGGCCTCGAAGTCCACTATACGATCGCCGACGAGCGCGTGAAGCAGCTCGCCGGCATCCTGCTCAAGGAGGAGACCCCATCATGACCCGCAAAAAAATTCTGATCGTCGGCGGCGTCGCCGGAGGCGCTTCGGCCGCCGCCCGGCTGCGCCGGCTCGACGAGAACGCGCAGATCGTCCTGTTCGAGCGCGACGACCATATTTCCTTTGCCAACTGCGGCCTGCCCTACTACATCGGCGGCTCGATCCAGGACCGCTCCCGCCTGCTCGTCCAGACGCCGGAGGCGATGACCGCCCGCTACCGGCTGGACATCCGCGTCCGCAGCGAGGTCGTCGCCGTCAATTCGGCGGTCCGCACGGTCACCGTGCGCACCCGCGAGGGACAGACGTACGAGGAGACGTATGACGCCCTGCTGCTTTCTCCCGGCGCGAAGCCGATCGTGCCGTCCGTGCCGGGCGCCCGCCTCGGCGCGGTGACGACGCTGCGCAACCTGGCGGACACCGACCGCATCAAGTCGCTCGTCGACCGCCAAGGCACGCGCTCCGCGCTCGTCGTCGGCGGCGGCTTCATCGGCGTCGAGATGGCCGAGAACCTGCGCGAGGCCGGACTTGACGTGACGCTCGTGCAAAGCTCCGGCCAAATCCTCGCCCCGTTCGATCCCGAGCTCGCCTCGATGCTCCAAGCCGAGCTGGAGCGCGCAGGCGTGCGCGTCCTGCTGCATGAGACGGCCAAGGCGTTACGCGAGCTCGCCGGAGGCGCCGTCGAGACCGAGCTCGCCGGAGGCGGCCTCGTCCGCTCCGAGCTTGTCGTGCTGGCGGTCGGCGTCGAGCCGGACACCGCTTTCCTTCAGGGCAGCGGCATTGCGCTCGGCGAGCGCGGCCACATCCTTGTCGACGAGTCGATGCGCGCGAGCGCGGAGGGCGTCTACGCCGTCGGCGACGCCGTGCTCGTCCGCGAGTTGGGCAGCGGCCGCCCGTCGGCCGTGCCGCTCGCCGGCCCCGCGAACAAGCAGGGCCGCATCGCCGCCGATGCGATCTGCGGCCTGCCGTCGACGTACAAGGGCGCGCAGGGCACGTCGATCATCAAGGTGTTCGGCTTGACCGGAGCGGCGACCGGCCGCAGCGAAAAGACGCTGCGCGAGCAAGGCGTCCCGTACGAAGCGACGTACGTGCATCCCGCCTCCCACGCCGGCTATTATCCAAATGCCGCGCCGATGGCGCTCAAGCTGCTGTTCGCCCCGGACGGCGCTATCCTCGGCGCGCAGGCGGTCGGAGCGGACGGCGTCGACAAGCGCATCGACTCGATCGCGGCCGCGCTGCGGCTCGGCGGCACCGTCCACGATCTGGCGGAGCTGGAGCTCGCCTATGCGCCGCCTTACTCCTCCGCCAAGGACCCGGTCAACATGGCCGGCTACACGGCGGAGAACATCCTCGCCGGACGGATGCCGGTCTTCCATGCGCCGGAGCTGGCGGAGCGCGACGAGTCCGCGACGCTGCTCGTGGACGTCCGCTCGGTCATGGAGCATGAGGCCGGCCACATTCCGGGCTCGCTGCTGGTGCCGGTCGACGAGCTGCGGGAGCGCCTCGCCGAGCTCGATCCGGACCGCGAGATCTGGGTGTACTGCCAGGTCGGCATGCGCGGCTACACCGCCTCCCGCATCCTCGCCCAGCACGGCTACCGGACGCGCAACCTGAGCGGCGGCTTCAAGACGTACCGACTGTTCGAGGCGGCGAAGCGGATGAGCGAAAAAGCCGCGGAAGCAAGCCGCCAAGCTCCGGCTGCGATGCCGATCGCGGCGACGGCGGAAGCTCCGGACAGCCCCGGCGGCAAGGCCGTCGGCGATGGTGGCTCCCCGGAGCCGGACGCGACGCTCGACGCCTGCGGCCTCTCCTGCCCCGGCCCGCTCGTCGAGGTCAAGCGGCGCATGGACGCGCTCGAGCCCGGCCAAGTGCTGCGCGTGCAGGCGACCGATCCCGGCTTCGGCGAGGATGTCGGCGCATGGGCCCGCATGTACGGAGCGGAGCTGCTGCAGTCCGGCCGCGCGGCAGGCGGCCGCTTCGAGGCGCTGCTGCGCAAGCGGCCGGCAGCCGGCGCACAGGCGTCGCCGTCCGCAGCGGCAGGCGCCGCAGCGTCCGCCGCTCCGGCAGCCGCTCCCGCCACGCCCGAGGGCAGCACGCTCGTCGTCTTCAGCGGCGACCTCGACAAGGCGATCGCCTCCTTCATCATCGCCAACGGCGCCGCCTCGAGCGGCAAGAAGGTGACGCTGTTCTTCACCTTCTGGGGGCTCAACATCATCCGCAAGCCGGAGCGCGTACAGGCGGACAAAGGCCTCGTCGGCAAGATGTTCGGCCTGATGATGCCGCGCGGCAGCACGCGGCTCGGCATGTCCCGCATGAACATGGGCGGCCTCGGAGCCAAGATGATCCGCGGCGTCATGAAGGGCAGCGGCATCTCCTCCCTGGAGGAGCTCATCCAGACGGCGCTCGACCAGGGCGTCGAGATCGTCGCCTGCTCGATGTCGATGGACGTCATGGGGCTGAAGCGCGAGGAGCTGATCGACGGCATCAAAGTCGGCGGCGTCGGCTATTACCTCGGCAAGGCGGACCAGTCGGGCATCAATCTGTTCATCTAGCCGAAACCGCATGGGGCGGACAGAAGGGCCTGGAAAAAGGCCGCCTGCCCGCCCCATGCTCCATTCTTGCGGTTTCATCCTCCGATGCGCCCGCAAGCGCCTGAAAAAGGGTATACTGGCGTCATGGAGGTGACTCGCATGAAGCGAACGACCCGCTCCGGCCCGGCCGGAGCCTTGCTTGGCGGCGAGCTCCCGTCGGACGTCGAATGGACGGCCATCACCGGCTGCGACGCGTCGGCGGACGGAGCGTTCTGGTACGCCGTGCGCTCGACCGGCATCTTTTGCCGGCCGTCCTGCCGCTCCCGCGAGCCGCGGCGCGACCGCACGCTCGTGTTCCGGACGCCGGAGCAGGCGATGGCCGCCGGCTTCCGATCCTGCAAGCGCTGCGAGCCGGAAAAGGCCGCCAAGCCCGACGAGGCCTGGCTGTCCGAGATGGAGGGACTGATCGCCGAGCGGCTGCGCGCCGGACTGTCCCTCGGCGAGCTGGCGGACGCCGCCTGCCTGTCGCCCTGGCATCTGCATCGCCGCTTCAAGCGGGCGACGGGCTTGACGCCGCAGCAGTACATCCGCCGCGAGCGGATCGCGCGGGCCAAGCGGCTGCTGGACGATACGGAGCTGACCGCGGGGGCCGTCGCCAAGGAATGCGGCATCCCTTCCGCGAGCCGTTTCATCGCTTTGTTTCGCCAGGAAGCGGGCTGCACGCCCGCCGAGTACCGCCGCCGGACAGGCGGAAACCGAGATGCCGAGGGAGGCAAGGCCGAATGAGCGCAGAAGAGAACAGGCTGTACTGGAGCGTGCTGGAAAAGGACGGCTGGCGGCTGCATGCCGCGGCGGATGCGGACGGCTTCGCGTTCTGCGGATCGCAGGACGCGCCGTTCGAGGAGCTGGCCGAGTGGGCGGCGGCCCGCCGGCCAGGCGCGGCGCTGGAGCGGTCGGACCGCGTCCTCCAGCCCTATCTGGACGAGCTCGCCGCTTTGCTGAGCGGAGCGAGCCGCGAGTTCCGGCTGCCGCTGTCGCTCGGCGGCACCGCATTCCAGCGGACCGTATGGGACGAGCTGCGGCGGATTCCGTACGGCGAGACGCGGACGTACGCCCAGATCGCCGAGGCGATCGGCCGTCCGTCGGCGGCGCGCGCCGTCGGCGCGGCGATCGGGGCGAATCCGGTGCTCATGCCGGTGCCCTGCCATCGCGTCGTCGGCTCCGGCGGCACGCTGACGGGCTACCGAGGCGGGCTGGAGATGAAGCGCCGGCTGCTGGAGCTGGAAAGCTCCGTCCGGCTGCGGCTCTCCGCGGAGCGCTGAGCGAGCCGGCTCACGGCGGCGGCGGCGGCGGCGTGGAGCGAGCCGGTGAACGTTGGCGGCGGTGCGGCAGCGATGAGCGAGCCGGCTCACGGCGGCGGCGGTGCGGCGGCGTGGAGCGAGCCGGTGAACGTTGGCGGCGGTGCGGCAGCGATGAGCGAGCCGGCTCACGGCGGCGGCGCAGCGGCGTCGTGGAGCGAGCCGGTGAACATTGGCGGCGGTGCGGCGGCGTGGAGCGAGCCGGTGAACGTTGGCGGCGGTGCGGCAGCGATGAGCGAGCCGGCTCACGGCGGCGGCGGCGCGGCAGAGAGTCGGCGGCGAAGCGTTTGAGGCGGCTTCGCCGCGACATGCCGTCCTCGACAGGAAAAAGCGTCCAGCCCCATTCCAGGGGCTGGACGCTTTACGAAATAGGACTTCTTCGAGCTGTCCCAGCAGCCGACTGGCGCGGCTCTCCAGTGCCATTTTTACCGCTAAGGAGAGCCGTTCCTCAGCTGCGGGGCTTCCTAAGACAATTTTGCCGCTAAGGAGAGCCATTCCTCAGCTGCGGGGCTTCCTAACGCCAATTTTGCCGTTAAGGAGAGCCATTCCTCAGCTGCGGGGCTTCTTAACGACAATTTTACCGTTAAGAGAGCCGTTCCTCAGCTGCGGCGCTTCCTAACGCCAATTTCACCGTGAAGGATTCTCCGACTGAACGAAGCCTCCGTCCCTGCGGCTCCGACCGATCCCGCCCGCTACTCCTGCTGCTTGCGGTAGAGCAGCCGCGACGCGAGGATGCCGACGACGCCGAGACCGATGAACAGCACCGCCCGCACGGCCGTCGAGACGCCAGGCAGATCGACGAAGATGACCTTGATCAGCGTCAGGAACAGCAGCACGATGCCGGCGGCTCGCACCTTGGACTTATGCGCCAGCAGGCCGATGGCGAACAGCGCGACCGCATATGCGACCCAGACGGCGGACAGGACGAGCGAGCGGCGGTCCGGATCGAGCGTCTCGGCGAGCACGAGCGTCAGCTGCGTGAGGAACACGAGCACGAGCAGCCCCCCGCTCCAGAGCAGCAGCGGTCCGGGACCGCTCGGCAGCTCCTTGTGGCGCAGCGGCCGCAGCAGGAAGTACATGGCCGCCCAAGCGGCGAGCAGCGCGAGCCAGCCGAACGTCTCCTCCGACCATGCCTCGCGGATCGGGGCGTTCAGCACGAGGCCGACGCCGAGGAACAGCGTGGCGGCAGCCGCTGTTTTTTGCATCCAGGAGGACAGCCGGAGGCCTAGATACAGCGATGCGACGCCCTGCGCGAGCAGCACCGGACCGAGGTAGCGGTACGAGGCGGCGTCGAAGGCCAAAAGCACCCAGCCCAGCGTCGAGGCGGCCGCGTAGAGGCGCATCCGGTCCTTGTCCAGAGAACGGAAGCCGAAGGCGGCTCCAGCCAGCAGCAGCGACAGCGCGGCGATCGTCCAGCGGTAGCCGGACGGTCCGGCCAGCTCATGCAGCCAGGCCGCGTTCAGCGCGAACGAAGCGAGCAGCAGCCCTTGCCGCTCCGGCCGCTTGGCGAACTCCGCATCCCGCAGCGACAGTCCGAGCTGCAGCCCATAATGCAGCAGCAGCGCGCCCAGCACGAGCCAGCGCTCGCCAGGTCCGTCCGCGCTGACCCCTCCGAACAGCATCGGCGGCAAAAGCAGCACATACGACAGCACATAGGCGATCCGGAAGCCGAATCGGTAGCTGAGCAGCAGCGCCGCGCCAGCAAACGCCGCCTCGTAGCCGATGAACAGCGGCAGGCTCGGAGCGACCGAGTCGACGAGGAACGGCACGAGCGCGCCGGCGACTCCGGCCGCCAGCATGAGCGCCTGCGACCGGTAGCGGAGCGAGCAGCCGACGAACAGCAGCACGGCGGCGACGTACAGGGCGAAGGCCGCAGCCGGGCCGATGAAGCCGTACAGCATGTGGGCGGCGAAAAGCGTCAGCACGAGCACTCCGTTCGCGCCGCCAAGCAGCGTCTGCGCCAGCGCTCGCCGATCCTGCTTCATCCAGCGGACGCCCAGCCCGAACATCGTCGCCGAGGCGGCCAGCCCGATCCAGCAGCGGATCGCCGGCGTGATGTAGCCCGCGCTCGCCGCGGCCAAGAAGCCCCACAGCACGCCGATCAGCAGGACGACGATGAAAATCCGCGGCAGCCATATCTGGCCGATCTGGCGCTCCCAATCCACCGGCGGCCGCGGCGAATTCGCTCCCGCTCCGGCTCCGGCCGCCCCTGGCTGGCCCGGCCGCCCTTCGGCGCCCGAATGCGCAGACGCTCCGCTCCAGCCGGCAGCCGGATGCCCTGCCGCCAGCGGCGGCTCTGCCGCGCCTGCGGCCGAGCTCTGGCCGGCCCATGGAGCTCCCGCGAGCGGTCCTTCTTTCGAATGAGCTTCAAGATGGCCAGCCTGCGGAGGCGAAGCGGCCTGATTGGGCCCGGCAAGCGAATGCGTCCCTGTCTGCTGGCCGCTGCCCGGCGGATGCGCCCCTGTCTGCTGGCCGCTGCCCGGCGGATGCGCCCCTGTCTGCTGGCCGCTGCCCGGCGGATGCGCCCCTATCTGCTGGCTGCCTGGCGGAGGCGCCGCCTGCAGGTGGCTTCCTGACGGACGCGCCCCGGAATGCTCCTCTGCCTGCAGCTGGCTGCTTGGCGGTTGCGCCTCTGCCTGCAGCGGCCCCCCGTCCTGAAGCAGCCGCCCGTATCGGTACAGCTGACGCCGGAGCTCCCGCACTTCTTCCTCGAGCCGCGCGACCCGCGCCTCCATCGTTTCCTGATTCATCGGCGTCCCCCTTCCGCATCGCATGGTCGTCCTATTATGGCAATGCCTTCCATCGCCTGTCAACGCTTTCGACGGGATGCGGCGGCTGTTGATATCATGCCTCATCCTGCCTGCTGCGCATGGCTCGCAGCCATTTCGTGAGCCGGCCGATTCCAGCTGCAAAAAAAAGAGGCTGTCCCTCGGTCAATGACTCTGACCTCTAGGACAGCCTCCGCAGAAAGCCGCGATGCTTGGGGATCATCCTGCCGCCAAGCGATTCCGGCTCGGCCGCCTCATCGCTGGCTCTGCAGCTTCCAGCCTAAGAGCGTGCTTGCAAACCCGCTCCGAGGCATCGCGTCACGGCCTTTTCGCCTCCTGCTTCGTCACGCAGGCTTGACGTACCCCCGTACGCCATCGCCTACGTTCCTTGCAGGGATCGAAAATTTCGGCAATATCGGCTTTCTTCGGAGCATGCAGACACGACTCAGCCGAGCTTGCGAAGCTCCTCGTTGTAAGCGCGGAGCAGCGTGAGCCGGCCCGGGCGCACCCGGTCGGCCTCGAGCAGCGCCCGCTCGACCTGGGCGTCGCTCAGGCCGAGCTCGGTCGGGCTTCCCGGTCCGCCCGCCAGAGCGAGCAGCTCCCGAATCCGCTCGCCGGAAGGCAGCGAGCCGACGATCCGCTCGATCTCGCTCCAGGCCGGACCTGCCGCGGCGGCGACGCGCGACGCCGCCTCCGCCGACACGGGAGGCAGGCTGGCGTACGTTGAAGCAGCCAGCTCGGACTTACGGCTTGGCGGCGATGCCGGCTCAGCCCCTTCGGCCGCTCCCGGCCTCGCCTCTGCATCCACTCCCGCAGCCCGCCCTGTGCCCGCTGCCGCAGCAGCTGCCTCGCCGCTGCCTGCCCCTCCGTCCTTGCCCGAAGCAGCGGCGACGATGGCGCGGTAATAGTCGGCGATGATCGCGCATGCGACGCCCACCTTCGCGCCGTGCAGCAGCGGCCGCGCGCCTGCGCGGTGAAGCTCCATTTCCCAGTAGTGGGACAGATGATGCTCCGCGCCGGACGCCGGATGGGACGCGCCGAGCAGCAGCATCGCGAGGCCCGATTCGATCAGCGCCTCGGCGAGCGTCTCGACGCCGGATGCCGCTCCGCCCCGCTCGGCCTCCGCCTGCGCGCCATCGACGGCTCCGTCCTGCCCAGCCTCCGCTTGGCCGCTCACAACCGCTCCGCCCTGCTTCGCCTGCGCGCCACCGGCGGCCTCGCCGCCTCGCAAGCGATCCGCTTGCTCGATGCTTCGCCGCAGCGCGCTGTCGGTCAGCGCCGCCACGCCTGCGCTCCAGCCGCCCTGCGCGCCGCCCGACAGCAGATGCTCGATCCGCCAGTCGGCGAGCGACGTCAGCTTGCCGAGCATGTCGCCGAAGCCGGCGGCGGTCAGCGGAGCCGGCGCGGCCTGCAGCAGCCCGGTCTCGGCGAACACGGCCGCCGGGCCGACGGCCGCGACCGTCGTCTTGACGCCGCGCAGCAGCAGCGGCGCGCCGAGCGAGGTGAAGCCGTCGACCGAAGCCGCGGTCGGCACGCTGACGAACGGAATGCCGAGCGCATAAGCGGCGAAGCGGGTCAGGTCGTGGATCGTGCCCGCTCCGGCCGCGAACAGCACGTCCGCTCCCGCCGGCTTGGCCGCGAGCAGCAGCTCCATGAGCGACGCCTCGTCGGCGACGACGTCCCCGGCGGCATCCGCCGCTATGACGGCGACAAAAGCGTCGATGCCCGCCTGCTCAAGCAGCCGCTGCAGCCGCCGGCCCGCCGCGGCGGCCGTCCGCTCGTCGCAGGCGATCGCCGCCTTGCGCCAGCCTTGGCCCGCGATATAGGCCGGCACCCGCTCCAGCGCGTCCGCCTCGACAAGGATCGGCTCCGGCAGCGGGCATGCCTGCAGCCGCTCCTCCAATCCAAGCGCCTCCGCCTGGCGGCGGAAGCTTTCCCTCAGATCGCTCATGACCGCACCCGCCGCCTAGCGGCCGAGCCGCCAGGCCAGGTCGCTCCAGCGCAGCTCCTGGCGCAGGCGCCCCGGATCGGTGCCGCGGCCGATGACGACCGCCTCGATGCCCGCCATCTCCGCGAAGTCGAGCAGCTGCTCCGTCTTCACGACGTACGAGAAGCCGGTATGATGCGCGCCGCCGGCTGCGATCCAGCCCTCGACCCCGTCCTTGAGCGTCGGCAGCACCTTCCACAGCACGCGCGCGACCGGCAGCTTCGGCAGCGGCTTGCTGACCTCGACCGCCTCGACCTCGTTCACGACGAGACGGAACCGTCCGCCGAGATCGACGATCGTCGCGTTGAGCGCTTCGCCGGCGCGGCCGTTGAACACCATGCGCGCCGGGTCCTCCTTGCCGCCGATGCCGAGCGGATGCACCTCCAGACGCGGCTTGTCGGCCGCGATCGTCGGGCAGATCTCCAGCATATGCGCGCCGAGCACCAGCTCGTTGCCCGGCTCGAGATGGTAGGTGTAGTCCTCCATGAACGAGGTGCCTTCGTTGCCCGCCATCACCTTCATGAGGCGCACGAGCGCGGCCGTCTTCCAGTCGCCTTCGCCCGCAAAGCCGTAGCCGTCCTCCATGAGGCGCTGCACCGCGAGGCCCGGCAGCTGGCGCAGGCCGTGCAGATCCTCGAACGTCGTCGTGAACGCCGTGAAGCCGCCTTTCTCGAGGAAGGAGCGGATCGCCAGCTCCAGCCGCGCCTGGTAGGCGATCGCCTCGCGCTGCTCCGGCCCCGGAGCGACGATTTCATAGCGCTCCGCGTAGAGAGCCATCAGCTCCTCGACCTGCTCCGCCGTCACGGCCTCTACGCGCTGAGCCAGATCGCCGACGCCGTACGTGTTGACCGACCAGCCGAACTTGATCTCCGCCTCGACCTTGTCGCCCTCGGTGACCGCGACCTGGCGCATGTTGTCGCCGAAGCGGACAACCTTGAGCGAGCGGCTCTCGGCCAGCGCCGCCGCCGTGCGCTGCCAGCCGCCGAGCTGGCTCAGCACCGCCGCGTCCTGCCAGTGGCCGAACACGATCTTGCGCGGCACGTTCATGCGGGCGGTGATGAAGCCGTGCTCGCGGTCGCCGTGCGCCGACTGGTTCGTATTCATATAGTCCATGTCGATCTCATCCCACGGGATGTCGCGGCTGAACTGCGTCGCCAGATGCAGCAGCGGCTTGGTCAGCGCGCTCAGGCCGCCGATCCACATCTTGCTCGGAGAGAACGTATGCATCCAGGTGATGACGCCCGCGCAGAGCGGGTCCGCGCTTGCGCTGACGAGCGCCTGGCGGATCTCGTCCGGCGTCTTGACGACCGGGCGCAGCGACACCTCGTACGGCAGTCCTCCTTCTTCGTTCATATGGCGGACGATCGCAGCGGCGTTCGCGGCGACCTCCTGCAGCGTCTCGGGACCGTAAAGATGCTGGCTGCCGGTCAGGAACCAAAATTGATAGGCGGGTACAGTGGGCATAGTGTCAGCCTCGCTTTCAGTTGGTGGTTGGGGATGCTTCCGCATGAGCCGCCGATTTTGCGGTCTCGCGGATCGACTTGAGCGTCTTCATGACCGGGTTCGCGCCGCGGCCGAAATAGTCGTGCAGCTTGCTGTACTCCTCGTACAGGCGCTCGTAGACGGCTTGATTTTCCGGAATCGGATGATAGCTCTCTTCCTTGACCCGCGCCATTGCGGCGGCGGCTTCGACGATCGTCGCATAGCCGCCCGCCTCCTCGCCGGCCGCGACCGCGGCGAACATCGCCGCGCCGAGCGCCGGCGTCTGCCGCGAGTCGGCGATGCGGATCTCGCGCCCGGTCACGTCGGCGTAGATCTGCATGAGCAGGCGGTTTTTCTGCGGCAGGCCGCCGCAGGCGTACAGCACGTCGACCGGCACGCCGCTGCCGTGGAAGGCGTCGACGATCTTGCGCGTGCCGTAGGCCGTCGCCTCGAGCAGCGCGCGGTAGATCTCCTCCGGGCGCGTCTGCAGCGAATAGCCGAGCAGCACGCCGGTCAGGTCGGTGTCGACGAGCACGGAGCGGTTGCCGTTCCACCAGTCGAGCGCGAGCAGGCCGGATTCGCCCGGACGGGACCTGGACGCCTCCGCCTCGAGCCACTCGTGCACGCCGACGCCCGCGTTGTCCGCCGCCTCGCGCACATAGGCCGGCACGCCCTCGGTAACATACCACTCGAAAATGTCGCCGACCGCCGACTGGCCCGCCTCATACCCGTAGTAGCCCGGGATGATGCCGTCCTCGACGACGCC
This sequence comes from Paenibacillus sp. B01, assembly GCF_009649995.1. NCBI lineage: Bacteria > Bacillati > Bacillota > Bacilli > Caryophanales > Paenibacillaceae > Paenibacillus > Paenibacillus sp. B01. The sequence continues at coordinate 3,958,856 of NZ_CP045802.1, forward strand.
GCACATGCCCTCCACCTCGCGCTCCTCCGTGCCGAGCAGCATGTGGCAGATCGACGTGCCCATCGCCATGACGAGCTTGCCCGGCGTCACGACGCCGACCGCCGGCACGGCCGCATGGGCGTCGACGTTGCCGACCGCGACCGCGATGCCCGCCCGCAGGCCGGTGCGCTCCGCCATCTCCGGCGTGAGGCCGCCGGCGCGCGTGCCGAGCGGCACGATGTCGCCGCGCAGCTTCGTTTCCGCCAGCCGCTCCAGCCTTGGATCAAGCGCTTTCAGGAAATCCCCGCTCGGATAGCCGTCCTGCTTGTGCCAGATCGACTTGTAGCCCGCCGTGCAGCTGTTGCGCAGCGTCACGCCCGTCAGCTGCGAGATGACCCAGTCGGTCGCCTCCAGGAACAGGTCCGTCTCTTCGTAAATATGCGGAGCCTCGTCGAGGATCTGCCAGATCTTGGCGAACATCCATTCCGAGGAGATCTTGCCGCCGTAGCGGGCCAGCCAGCGCTCTCCGCGCTCGGCCGCGATCTCGTTGAGCCGGTTCGCCTCGTCCTGCGCGGCGTGATGCTTCCACAGCTTGACCCAGCTGTGCGGGTCGGCGCTATGCGCCGGCAGCAGGCAGAGCGGCGTGCCGCTCTCGTCGACCGGCAGCATCGTGCAGGCCGTGAAGTCGATGCCGATGCCGATCACCTCGGCCGGATCGATGCCGGACTGCCGCAGCACTTCCGGGATCGAGCGCTCGAGCACGGCGATGTAGTCGCCTGGATGCTGCAGCGCCCAGTCGTCCTCCAGCATCTGGCCCGTTCCGGGCAGCTTGCGGTCGATCACATGATGCGGATAGGGCGTCACATGATCCGCGATCTCCGCCCCGTTCGCCAGATTCACCAGCACGGCGCGTCCGGACTGCGTGCCGTAATCGACGCCGATTGCATACTTGGCCATCCTGATCTCCTCCTAGGTCGTGGTCTGTCCGTAATAAGCGCCCGCGCCGTGCTTGCGCAGGTAATGCCGGTCGAGCAGGCTGGCCGCCATCGGCTGCGCCTCGGGGCGGAGCTGGAACGTATGGTACGCCATCTTGGCGACCTCCTCCAGCACGACCGCGTTATGCACCGCCTTGGCCGGCGTCTTGCCCCACACGAACGGCGCGTGGGCGTGGACGAGCACGCCCGGGATGTCGTCCGGCTCGCGCCGTGCGAACGTCTCCACGATCACGCGGCCCGTTTCCTCCTCATAAGCGCCTGCGATCTCCTCATCGAGCATCGGACGCGTGCACGGGATCTCTCCGTAGAAATAATCCGCGTGCGTCGTGCCGAGCGCCGGAATCGGACGTCCAGCCTGCGCCCACGAGGTCGCCCACGGCGAATGCGTATGGACGATGCCGCCGATGCCGGGAAACGCCTCGTACAATACCAGATGGGTCGCCGTATCCGAGGACGGCTTCCACTTGCCCTCCACGACGGTCCCCTTGCGGTCGACGACGACCATGTCCTCGGCCAGCATGTCGCTGTAGGCGATTCCGCTCGGCTTGATGACGACAAGTCCGGTCTCCCGGTCGATGCCGCTTACGTTGCCCCATGTAAACGTGACCAGCCCGTGGCGCGGCAAGTCGAGGTTTGCTTCCAGCACCTCTTGCTTCAGCTGCTCCAGCATGCCTGCATGCTCCCTTCGCATGAATATGCCCTTAGTATAAACTTGTATGTACATGTTGGGAAGATCTTTTTTATTGCTGCATAGTGGTATGTACAAGAAAGGACGGCTTTCGCCGTCCTTTCTTGTCGCCGGGAGCCTCGTTCCGAGCGCGAGGCTCCCGGCCGATGCTTCGATATTAGCCTACGGTTACGGGCTGCGGTTAAGTGCCGAAAACCTTGACCTCCCACAGCTGCGGCGTGTACCAGTTGCCGGGATTGTTCCACAAATCGGCGTCGACCATGTTGATGCGGACGTAGCGGGCTGTCGCCGTCAGCGAGTCCGAAGTGAAGCCGTACGTCGTGTTCCCCGTCCGGTCCAGAGCGACGGTCCAGTTGACGTTGTCGCTGCTCGTCTCGATCTTGTACTTGTAGAACGCTTCGGAGCCTTTGTACATGTACCATGAAATCTGCACGTTCTTGATGCTTTTGACCGCGCCGAGATCGACTTGCCACCAGTGCGGCCACGTCACTCCCGTCGCCACCCAGCCCGTCTGGTAATTGCCGTCATTGGCGCGGCTCGCCGGATAGGCGGCCTGCGCGGTCTGCGCGGTCGCCGGCTTGCCTTGAGAGAGCAGCGTCCCGTTGTTGACCCCGGCGACGAAGCCCGTGTCCGCGTCCACCTGGATCTGATCCGAGTACGTCAGCGAGGCGCTCGTCCCGTTCAGCACGAGCGGCAGCCAGACGTATCTGGAATCGCCAAGCGCGCTCGGATTCCAGCGGTCGCCGACATAGATCGCGTTGGAGCCGCTGGAGCCCTGGATCGTGAAGATGAAGGCCGGCTGGGTGTAGAACGTGGACGGATCGCCGATCGGCTGCAGGGCCGACCAAGGCCCGTTCAGGCTCGTCGCGGTGGAGTACATCGCCTGGTTCGGGTACCAGCCCGTCGCGCCCGACGTGATGAGGTAGTAGAGCGAGCCTTTTTTGACGATGGCCGGAGCCTCGCGATGATCGCCTTCATAGATCATGTTCATCTCTTGCGCGATGCCCAGATAATCCGACGTCAGCTTGTACAGGCGCAGGTTGTAGTTGTTGTCGGAGGAGGAGAACAGATAGGCTTGTCCATCCGTGTCCTTGAAAATCGTCATGTCGCGCGATTCCTTGCTGTTGGGCCGGAAGCTGCCATGGTAGGTGAATGGTCCTATCGGGGAAGAGGAGGAAGCGACCGCGACGCGAGCCAGCGTGTAGCCGTTGCCGTCCTCGTAGTGGGCCCACAGCACGTACTTATTTGTCGCCTCGTTATAGATGACTTTGGGACGCTCGATCTTGGCGGACGCCAGCTCCGGGCTGGATGCCGTCGTCAGGGCGTAGCTGCGCCATGTCCAGTTTTTCAGGTTCGTGGAGGAGTACACCGTGACGGCCTTGAAGTTCGCGCTGTTGTGGATCTTGTCCTCTCCATACCAGTAGTAGGTCGAGCCGACCTGCAGGATGGAGCCGGCATGGGCTTGGAACGAGGCATTGTTCACATCCTTCCACGGCGTGCCGTTCGCGATCGTCTGGACCGCGGCGCTCGCTTCTTTTGGCAGCTGCAGCGTCAGGCATGGGACGATCAAGGCGAGCAACAGAATGAGCTTGAGCCAGCTTTTCATCATTCTCCCTCTTTCTTCACGTCAATTTGGAAGCGCTTCCTCTTTTAGGTATACCAATTGCGCCACGTCTGGACTAGTGAACAAAGAGCAAGAAGATGGACAAACGGCCGTTAGGGGCAGTGAACAATTCTCAACAATATGCAAAAATGCCAAATCGTACAGGAGGGCTGCTGCAGCGTAATGCGGAGCGCCCCCCGTCGCCACGACATTCAGCCGCCGAAGCGGGCTTTGATCCGATCGTATTCCTCGGTCGAGATCGGAAGCACCGTGCCGTGCTTGAATCCGTACGGAAAGCTGAACAGCTCGTCGGAACGGATGAACCTCCCGCTTGCGAGCGATTCGGCGACAAACGGCACATAGCCTTGTCCTTCGCCCTGCACGCCGTAGAAATCCAGCATGAGGCACCATCTGCCATCCGGCAGGCGGAAAGCGGTCGGAGCCTCGTAGACGCCCTGCTCGAGCTTGGCCATCTCTGCGTCGAAGGCTTCGACGCGGACATAATCGTCTCCGGCGACCGCTGTTCCCTTCTCCAGCACGATCGCGGCCGGATTGGCCTCGCTTTTCAAGAACCGATAAAAGCTCCCGTCCTCCACGTAGATCGCCGAGTCGATGATGCCGCTGTCTTCCTTGCGGCACAGCAATTCGGGCTGGCTGAACTGCTCGAAGTCGCGCGTGCGGGAATAGTAGATCGCTTTCGGCCCGTAACCGTTGGACGCGTGCGAGGACGACCAGTGGACGATATAGTCGCCGCTCCGCTCGTCATGGACGATGTCCGGCGCCCACAGGCAGCCGAACGAGTCGTCGCCAAGCGGAATCAGCCGCTGCTCGGACCAGTGGATCAGGTCGCTCGACTTCCACAGGGAGAGGCATTTGCTTCCGTCGATGCCGATGTTGCCCCAGTCGCCCTTGTACTTGCCGTGGAAGCTGTTCGCGAGGCTGAGATCCGTCGCCAGAATGCAGAAGCCGCCTTCGCGGGTACGGACGATCGTATGGTCGCGGACGCCCTTTTCTCCGAGCACGCTTTCGAGCACCGGCCTGCCGCCGTTCACCTGCTCCCAGCGGAACCCGTCCTTGCTGAGGCCGAAGTACACCTGTTCTCCGTCCGGCGTTTCCTTTTCCTTGAAATGAACGAACAAATAAGCCTCCGTCATGTCCGGCTCCCCCTTCATCATGCGCATCCGCTGCGAAATCGATTCCAGAACTGGAATCCGAGCGCTCCATCCATCTTGTACGATGCCGCGTTCATGCGTCAACTTCCGGCAAAGAAAAAAACAGCCCCTTCTCGCAAAAGAAGGGGCTGTCTCGCAGTTGGATGCGGCTCATGGCGCGGCCGCTGCGGCCTGCGCTGCTCGGACGTCACCTGCCGAGCGGGACGACAAGCGGCGTATGCGATACCGGATCGTCGATGATTCTGCACTTCAGGCCAAAGACGTCTTCGACCAGCCGCTCCGTCATGATCTCGCTCGGATTCCCTTGCGCGACGACTTGGCCATCCTTCATCGCGATGAGGTGAGTCGCATATCGCGCCGCATGGTTCAGGTCATGCAGGACGGCGACGATCGTTCGGCCTTGCCCGTTCAGGTCCTTGAACAGCTCGAGCAGGTCGATCTGATGGGCGATGTCCAAATAGGTCGTCGGCTCGTCGAGCAGCAGCAGCGGCGTCTGCTGCGCGATCGCCATGGCGACCCAGACGCGCTGGCGCTGGCCGCCGGAGAGCTCATCGACGAAGCGCTGCGCAAGCTCGCTCGTATCGGTCAGCCGCATCGCGTCGACGACCGCTTCTTCGTCCTCGTCGGTCCATTGCCGGATGAAGCTTTGATGCGGGTAGCGTCCGTGCGCGACCAGATTGGCCACTGTGATGCCGTCCGGCGCGGTCGACGATTGCGGCAGCAGGCCGAGCTTGCGCGCCGCTTGCTTGGACTTGTAGGCGGAGATGTCTTTGCCGTCCAGCAAGACCTGCCCGGCGGCAGGCTTGATGAGCTTGGCCAGCGTCCGCAGCAGCGTCGATTTTCCGCATGCGTTCGGTCCGACGATGACCGTATAGGAGCCGTCCGGTATGGTCACGGAAAGGTTCTGCGAGATGATGCGGTCGTCATAGCGGATCGTAATGTCTTCCGTCCAAAGCCTCGACGCCGGCTCGGAGCTACTCGCTTGCCGGCTGCCATCCACGGATCTTGTCATGTCAGGGTTCCGTTCCTTTCCAGGCCGATGGGTCGGCTACAAGGCCGACCGCGCTTGCCTGAACAATATGCCTACGAGGTACAAGCCGCCTATCGTCAGCGTGACGACTCCGACCGGAAGCAGGACGCCCGGCACAAGCCGCTGCGCGGCCAGATCCGCGCTCAGCAGGATGAACGCGCCCATCGCCGCCGCCGGAGCGAAGCTATGCAGCGATTTAGTCAGCCGCAGCGCGATTTGAGGCGCCGCCAGGGCGATGAAGCTGACCGGCCCCATGACAGCCGTCGGAGCGGCGGTCAGGACGACAGCCAGCAGGATGAGGACGAGGCGCGAGCGCTCCACGCGGACGCCGCGGGCTTTAGCCGCGTCCTCGCCAAGCTCCATCGCCTGCAGCGGACGGATCATGGCCATAGCCGCCAGCAGCAGCGCGGCGACGACGATCAGGCTTCCAGCGGACTGGGCCCAGCTGATGCCGTTAAGCGAGCCTGCGCCCCAGGCCGCGGCCGTGAGCGCGACCTCTGCCTTGCTGCGCAGCAGCAGCATTGAATTCAAGCTGCTCAGAATCGTGGAGATGGCGACGCCGACGATGATCAGCCGGAAGCCCTGCGTCCCTTTGCGGAAGGCCAAGGAATAAATGAGGACGGCCGTCGCCAGGCCGCCGATCAGCGCGCCCGCCGCGATTCCTGCAAACGACGTGGAGCCGACGATGAGCATGGCGACAAGAGCACCTGTATACGAGCCGGAAGTAAACCCGATGATGTCCGGCGATCCGAGCGGGTTCCGCGTCATCGACTGGAAAATAGCGCCGCTGACGGCCAGCCCGGCGCCGAAGACGATCGCCGCCAGCACGCGCGGCAGCCTCCACTCGACGACGATCGTCCGTGCCATTTTGGTTCCTTCCCCGTTCAACGCGGCCCAAACTTCCGCCACGCTGAGCCGCAAGGAGCCCATCATCAGTCCGGCGACCGCCAGCGCCAAGGTCATGGAGACGAGCACGGCCGTCACGGCCAGGCTCCTCGCATCGATCCGAAGCTGGATCCCCTTTTTGATTCGTATGTACCGCCTGCCGAACGGAACGGGAGTCATTGCAGCCACTCCTCCACCTTTTAGAAAATAGCGTTTGCTTCCAAACTTCGTTCCATTCAAGACAGCTTGCTGGCGGCGCGGCGACGGACAAGGAGGATCAGGATCGGCGCGCCGATGAAGCCCATGATGATGCCTACGGGCACCTCGCTCGGCAGAAGCACGATTCTTCCGATCATGTCGGCGATCAATAGCAGCAGCGGAGCGACGGCGAGCGAGTAGATGAATATCCAGGGCTGGCTCGGTCCGACGAACCAGCGGATGCAATGGGGGACCATGAGGCCGAGAAAGCCGATCGGGCCGGCGATCGCCGTCGCTCCGCCGGCAAGCAGCGTGACGGCGACCAGGCCGATGCCGCGGATCAGGATGACGTTGACGCCCAGCGAGGCTGCCCGGTCTTCGCCGAAGGCAATCGCGTTCAAGGCGGGAGCGAGGGCCAACGCCAGCCCGGCGCCGACCAGCAGGATCGGCAGCACGGGCCAGATGTCGGCCAGGCTCGCCCGGGCGAGCGAACCGACGGTCCAGTTCAGCATGCGCTCGAACGCCTTGCTGTTCAAAAGCGTCATGGAGGTCGTAAATCCGCTCAAGACCGCTCCGATCGCGACCCCCGCCAGCGTCAGCTGGACGGGCGTCGGAGAGCTTTTGCCCGCGCCTCCGCCGATGAAATACACGAGGACCGTCGCCGCGAACGCGCCGGCAAGCGCGAAGCCCACATATCCCGTCACCGTGCCGATCGAAAAGACGCCGACCCCCACAGCAACAGCAAAGGCTGCCCCTGCACTCACGCCAAGAATGCCGGGGTCAGCCAATGGATTTCGGGTCAAAGCCTGGATGAGCGCTCCCGCGAGTCCAAACGCAGGACCGACCGCGAGCGCGAGCAGCGTGCGCGGCAGCCGGGAGTCCAGAATGACCCGATGCTCATACGTGTCGCTGCTGGAAAGCAGCGCCTGGAAAACCGTCTCGATGGAAAGCCGCTTCGCTCCGATCATCAAGCTAAGGCACACGGCAGCCGCAAGCAGGAGGAGCGCGATGATGAACCCCGTTATCCTTTTGGATCGCAAGGACCCGACAGGTCGAGTTCGAGCCTGATCATGCTTGGGCTGCTTGGCCAACGTTCTCACGCTCCGGTTTTAGCGATGGCTTGAATCTGCTTCGGCAAGTTCTCGATCGTCCACAGCAGGGACGGAATCGTGCCGGTGGAGAAGGCATTGGATGTGTTCTCATCCAGAATGATGGATCGGCCGTCTACGACGGAAGGAATTTTCTGGAACAGCTTGTTGTCCGTAATTTCCTTTGGATCGACCCAGATCGGCATGACGACCGTCACGTCCGCATCCAGCAGGTCGAGCTGCTCGTCCGAAACCTTCACATAGAAGTTTCCGTCGGCCTTTTGCTCGACCTCGGCCTTGTTCTTGAATCCGAGCCGTTCCATGAAGTCGACCCGAGCATCGCCCTTGACGTAAGCGCCGAACCCGTCGGAGGAATAAGCTCCGACGACAATGGACTTGCCGGCGAATTCCGGATAGGCCGCAGCCGCTTTTGCAAAGGCGTCGTCGACTTGCTTGAGCAGCGCCGCGCCTTCTTCTTCCTTGCCCAGCGCTTTGGCGATCATGTCGACCTGCTCGCTCGTGGACGTCAAATAGTTGTCTCCGTCTGCCGGAACGCCGACCGTCGTCGCGATCTCGGACAGGCGCTTGTAGCGCTCTTCGTCGCCGGAGGACTTCACGTCCAGAATCAGATCGGGCTCGAGCGCGGCGATCTTCTCGTAGTCAAGCTCCATCGTGCCGAGGATCGTCGGAGCTTCCGCATAGGCGCCCTCCAGCCATGGGCCGACTCCGTCTCCGCCGAAGGCGAGCCAATCGCTTGCGCCGACCGGCTGCACGCCAAGGCTGAGCGCCGTCTCCGCATCGCCCCAGCCGAGCGCGACGACGCGCTTCGGCTCTTCGGCGATCGTCACCTGGCCGAATTTGGTGTCGATGCTGGCGTTGAACGATTCCGTCGCGGCAGGCGACGGACTTGGATTGGCATTGGTCGAATTGGAGCTGTCCGCTCCGTTATTGTTGGCTCCCGAGCAGCCCATCAGACCGATGACGATTGCCGTGGCGAGCGAAACGCCGCCGAGCCGTTTAGTCAAGTTGAACATGAATATCCCCTTTTCTTGTCTATGCGATTGAGAATCATTATCGTCAAGGATATTCAATTTACTTTCCTTTGTCAAGCAAGGACGAGGGGATAAATGAGGCGAAAATGGGGATGAAATTTATGGGAATAATCGAAAGTATATTATTTTCCGCATTTATTGATGCAGCAACTCGATTTATTTTTTGGTTCACGCCTCTGCAAAACGATGCGAATAAAAAAATAAATCGAGCCGCGCAGCAAAAAGCAATGGATTAGCCGTTCCACGGAGCCGTCGAGCCGCGCTCGATCAGCTCCGGGGCATAAATGAGCTGCTCCTGGGGCGGAGCCGGCTGGCCGTCGGCCAGGTCGAGCAGCAGCCGCGCGGCTCGCGCCCCGAGCTCGGACTTCGGATGCGACAGCGTCGTCAGCTTGACCGAGCCGGCGAGCGCGAGCTGCGAGTCGTCGAAGCCGACGACCGACAGCTCGTCCGGAACGGACAGGCCGAGACCGCTCGCAAGGTCGACGAGCTGCACGGCGAGCTCGTCGTTGTAGCAGACGAGCGCCGTCGGGCGCTCGCCCTGCGGCAGCTCCAGCAGCCGCTTCGCGGCGGCCGCAGGCTTGCTCGCCTTGTCCTCTGAGGCATAGAGCACGAGCCGGTCCGGCTCCGGCGTCAGGCCATGCTCGCGGCAGGCGCGCAGCATGCCCTGCAGGCGCCGCGTTCCTTGCATGTCGTCGGTCTTGAACAGGCCGGCCAGACGCGTGTGGCCGAGCCGGAGCAGATGGGCGGCGGCGGCGTAGCCGCCGGCCTCGTCGTCCACCTTGACGCAGGGGCAGTCCAGATCCGGATAGCGCTCGTTGATCATGACGAGCGGGATGCCGTCGAGCTGGAGCCGCACGTACAGGTCCAGGTTCGTGTTGCCCTGGGCGCTGCGGGTCGGCTCGACGATCAGCCCCTTGACCGGATGGGCGAGCATCCGCTCGAGCCCTTGGCGCTCCGCCTGCTTGCTGTTGTCCGTGCTCGACAGCAGCAGCCCGCAGCCGCGGCTCCTCAGCTCGGCCTCCGCTCCCCGTACGATATGGGGAAAGATATAGTCCGAGATGTAGGTCGTAATCATGCCGACGGCCGTGCCGCCGCCCGCTCCCGGACGCGCCGACGGGCTCGCGAACGTGCCTTTGCCGTGCACGCGGTAGAGCAGCCCTTCGCTGACCAGCTCGCCGATCGTCTGGCGCACCGTCTGGCGGCTCAGCCCGAACTGGGCCGCCAGCTCGTTCTCGGACGGCAGCTGCTCGTCCGCCCGGTATTTTTCCGCTCGCAGCCAGCCTTCGATCTGCTGCTTCAGCAAGCGGTATTTCGGTTGTCTGTCTTCCATGCCTGCACCCCGTCCATCAAGCTACCGATCAGTATACCACATGCAAGCTTGTACGGACATGTCGGAGACGGACGGGCGGGGATGGGGTTGGGGCGGACACGCGGGGACGGAAGCGCCTCGCTGCAAGGCCGAGGCGGGTCAGAGCCGGGGCGCCAGGGCCGGGACATGCACGGGCCGGGACATGCCAGGGCCGGGACGCGCCAAAAAACCGCTCCTCGCGCGCAGGAGCGGTTTTCGGGCCAAGCTTTCGGGGCACGCCCTAAGAACGGTTGCGGTTCGCCTGCTCCTTGATCAGGTCGCGGATCTCGATGAGCAGCTTCTCCTCGCCGGTCAGCACGATCTCCTTCTCGGCCGGTCCTTCCTCCACCTTCTCCTTGCGCTTGAGCTTGCCGAGCAGGCGGATGAACAGGAAGATCGAGAACGAGACGATGAAGAAGTCGATGATCGACTGCAGGAACAGGCCGTACGTCAGCACCGTATCTCCGACGGTGACCTCGAGTCCCGAGACGTTGATGCCGCCGAGCACGATGCCGAGCAGCGGCGTGACGATGTCGGCGACGAGCGAGCTGACCATCTTGCCGAAGGCGGCTCCGATGATGACGGCGATCGCCAGCTCCATGATGTTGCCCTTCATGGCGAACGCCTTGAAGTCTTTCCACATGGGGTTGTCCACTCCTTTTCAATTGTCCTGGTTGAGGATCTCTTCCAAGTATACCTTTTCCAGGCCGATGAGAAAGAGTCTTTTCGATCCTGCCTGCGGCGGATGGCAGCCGGGCCGTCCGCCAGCAGGCGCTAGTCGGCGAGCGACGCCCAGAACAGGCCGTCCGGATCGTGCTCCACCTGCTCCAGCTGACGCTCGAAGTCGGCATCCGGCGAAATATGCGGCACTCGGCTCCACGCCTTGCCGGACCGGTCCAGCCGCTGGACCTCCCAGAGCTGCCCGTCATGCCGGAAGCGAGCGATCGGACGCGCTTCCCACTGCGGCTTGCTGCCGCGCATGGCGGGCCGCCATTCCAGCAGCGTCAAGCAGTCCTCGTCCCACTCGCTCGACAGGCGCACCTGGTCGCGCAGCGGACGCGGCACCTTGAGCTCGGCGTAGCCCTCCATGATGCGGCTGATCCGGAACCTCGTGAACGGATCGATCGCCACGGGACTACCAGCTCGCTTTTTTGACGCCGGGAATCTGGCCCTTGTAAGCCAGCTCGCGGAACGCGATCCGCGATACCTTGAACTTGCGCAAATAGGCATGCGGGCGGCCGGTCATCTCGCAGCGGCTATGCAGCCTCGTCGGCGAGGAGTCGCGCGGCAGCTTGGCGAGCGCCTCGTAATTTCCTTCCGCTTTGAGCTGGCGCCGCCGCTCCGCATACTTCTCGACGAGCGCCTTGCGTTTCTGTTCTTTGACGACTTTGGACTTCTTGGCCATGTTGCCTCTCTCCTTTTAAATGAGAATCTTCAAGCAGGAATCCTCACAGCGCCAGAGCGCTTGCGCCCGGCGCCTCCTCCAGGTCCGGCGTCCGCCTCGGCTGGTACTCCTCGCCCGCCTCCCGCACAAGCGCGGCCGTGAGCGGCCCGTCGGCCAGAATCGCCTTGCGCTTGGCCTTCAGCATGATCTGCTCGATGTCGGCGAAGCTGCAGCCGCGCAGCCAATCGGATGCCTTTGCCGTCAAGGCGGGCTCGGCCGGGAAGTCGCCGATCAGCAGCCCGACGAACCGCAGCCGCGCCGGCTCGTCGGGGTGGGCGTAGCTCAGCTTCGTATCGAAGCGCCGCCAGATGGCGGCATCGAGATCGCCGTCGAGATTCGTCGCCGCCATGAACACGCTGCCCTCCTCGAACTCGTCGAGGCATTGCAGCAGCGTATTGACGACGCGCGTCATCTCCTTCACCTCGTCGTTGTTCTCCCGCGTGCGCGCCACGGCGTCGAACTCGTCGAGGAACAGCACGCAGGGCTGGGAGCGGGCGTAGTCGAACAGCCGCCGGATGTTGCTCGCCGTCTCGCCCAGATGGCTGTGGATGATGGAATCGAGCCGTACGAGCAGCAGCGGCACCTCGAGCCGGGCGGCGATCGCAAAGGCCGTCAGCGTCTTTCCCGTGCCCGGCGGGCCGTACAGCAGCAGCTTGTTCGGAATCGGAACGTCATGCTCCGCGAATTTGTCCTTCAGGCTCAGAATGCGGAGGAACTCCTCGACGATGCGGCGGTTGTCCTCCTGGTAGACGATGCGCCTCGTCCTGCGGGCGCATTCCTTCGGGCTGTACACCGTCGCCGTATCGGTTCCTTTGGAGCGCGGCAGGCGGTAGGCCGACGACTTGCTCATGAGTCTAATTCTCCTTCGGATCTAAACGTAATAATTACTATTATAGGCGGGCGAGCGGTTTTGTCAAACCGCTCTTTCCGGCCGTCTCCATTCCAACAGCAAAAAGGCCGCCTCAGCGGCAGCCTTTTTCCAGCCGAACGTCTCGGTTCCCGGACGTCCGCGGCGCTTTTTTCGTTTCACGAGCTTTTCGTCCGCCGCTCCTCAGCCCCGGCCAGGCAGCTCCAGCGCAAACACGCGCAGAGACGGCAGCTGCAGCTCCGGGTCCTCGGAGCTCAGCGAGAAGCCGTCGGAGCCGGGAGACGGATAGATCAGGTCGGTCAGCACCGCCTGTCCACCGCAAGCGAACACCTCGACCGATGTACGGTCCACCCAGATGTCGAGCTCGATCCGGCCGTCGGCCGGTTCCGCCGCGACCGCATGCCGTCCGGCGAACTGCGGGTGGAAGCCGCTCCGGCCGGAGCGGGTCCGATCGACGTACAGCTGTCCAAGCTTCGCGTCGAAGCCGATTTCGGTCGTTTCCGCGGCGCCCTTGCGCACCTCCAGGACAAAGGAGGACTGCGCCGGCAGCACGGCCCGGATGAGGCAGATGTCCAGCCTCAGAGCGGCCAGCGCCTCGGCGGCTGCCGCGAGCGGAGCATCCGCAAGCTCCAGCAGCGGGACGAGCGCGCGCTCCAGCTCTCTCGCCGGACGCTGCACGAGCGTGTCGCCGCTCGGCGTCGAGGCGAGCGCCAGCTCCCTCGGCAGCGTCATCGCGCCGCGAAAGCCCTCCGTCGGCGTCAGGTTGGCGTATTTCCAATTGCTCATCCAGCCGATCAGCAGCCGCCGCCCGTCCTCCTTCGGCACGTCCGACCAGGTTACGCCCGCATAGTTGTCGCGCCCTCCGTCCAGCCAGCGGACAGCCTGCGAGGCCGCGTCGGGGACGAAGGAGGCGCCGTCGAAGAAGCCGGTGAAGTACTGCGTGCGCGAGCCTTCCTCCACAGCGGGAGCATCGCCGATGCTGACGAGCAGCACCCATCTGGAGCGGGCCGGATCGCCGTCGACCGCGAGCTCGAACAGGTCCGGGCATTCCCAGACCCCGTCATGGGAGCCGATGCCGTCGCCGAACTCGCTGCCGAACGTCCACTCCTTCAGGTCAGGCGAGGCATAGAAGCAGACGGTGTCGCCGCAAGCGACCGCCATCACCCAGCGCGACGTCGGCTCATGCCACAGAACCTTCGGATCGCGGAAGTCGATGTAGTCGTCGTGCTTCAGCACCGGATTGCCGGCGTATTTCGTCCATGTCCTGCCTCTGTCCTTGCTGTAGGCCAGGCTCTGCGTCTGCAGCGCCGGCTGTCCCTCGCGCTCGAGGTGATGGGTGAAGATCGCGACCAGCCCCGGCTCGCCGCCGAAAAAGCCGGTCGTGTCGTTCCAGTCGACGACCGCGCTGCCGGAGAAGATCATGCCGTGCTCGTCGGGGAAGAGCGCGATGTCCAGCTCCTCCCACTCCGTCAGGTCGCGGCTGACCGCATGGCCCCAGTACATCGGTCCATGCGTCATGCCATGGGGATGGTGCTGGAAGAAAAGATGATACTCGCCTTCGAAATAAACCATTCCGTTGGGGTCGTTCAGCCAGTTCTCCTTGGCCGAGAAATGGAGCTTGCCCCGATCATGCGCGGACATGTCGCCTCTCTCCTCTATTGCCGATTGGCTTGCCCTGCCCGGAGCGGACGCTAGCGGGCGGCCTTCACATACAGCCGGGCGCGCTCCTCCCAGATCTCGCCGGGCTCCAGGCGGAACAGGCCGATCTCCTCCGCCGGCAGCGGCGACTTGGGCGCGTTCACGAGGTTGACCTGCGGCTCGGGACAGAAGAAGCCCTCCGTCGCGAAGTTGTTCCAGATCATCCACTGCTTGTAGGACGTGCCGACGTCGTAGACGAGCGTCAAGCCCGCCTTGGCGTCGGTCAGCTCCATCCGGTTGCGGCCCTGCTGCGGCACGGCCGTGTAGTGGTTGTCCATCGCCGCGTAGAACGGATAGACGCCCTCGCCCTTGAGCTGCTCCTCCTCGGGGCTGAGCGGCTGATGGCGCGAGGTCGGCAGCATGCGGCCGTCCAGCTCCCAGCGCTCGCCGATCGTCAGCTTGACCTTGCAGTCGGATGCCGCGCTGCCGGGATGGAACGGCGCCCGCACCGCGGTATGGAACGCGAGCAGGCAAGGCAGCGCGCCGTCGCCCTCGTTGACGACCTGAACCTGCTGGGCGAGGCCGAGCTCGCCCAGCTCGTATTTCAGCCGGATCGTATAGCGGAACGGGAAGCTCGCATAGCTCGGATGGCTCTCGTCGACGCGGATGGACGTGACGACGTAGCTGCCGCTCGCCGTCGTGCCGAACTCCTCGATCTCCCAAGGCATGTTGTAGACGAAGCCATGCAGATGGTTGCCCGTTTCCGGCTCGTTGACCGGCAGCTGGAGCGTGCGGCCCTCCCACGGAAAAGCTCCGTCCTCGTAGCGGTTCGGCGGGAACAGCACGGGGATGCCGTGGATCATCGGGCGCGCCTTGAACGCCTCCATCTCGTCCTCGGCCGGCTCATGCAGGAAGCGGCTGCCCGTCTCCGCGTCGCGGAAGGCGATCAGGTTGCCGCCGATTTCCGGCAGCAGCGCCGCTTCATACTTGCCCGACCGCAGCCAGACCGCCTTTTCGCCCTGGTATGTACCCTCGTATGCTTCATGCTTCATGTCTCAGGCTCCTCCTCATGACTCGCGTGTCCTTCTCCACCTTACCTTACCGCATGGCGAAAAGTCCGTCCATAGGACGGACTCCCCCCTCTGCCGCGCCTGCCGGTTCAGCGGCAGATCGCCTCGATCGCCACCGGGTAGCGGCCGGCGTCGCGGCCGTACAGCGACAGGCCGCCTTCGGAGGCGCGCAGCTCCAGCCGCAGGCTGCGGCTTGCGTCGAGCTTCGCCGCGATCCGCGCCGGCACCTGGGCCCGGCACAGCCAGCCGTAGGAGCCGGCTTCATCCAGCCGGTTGTCCGCCTCCTGGTAGTGCCAGGAGAGGATGCCGCGCGCGTCGGCCGGATCGTCCGGCAGGACGAATGTCGCGATCTGCTCCCCGTCCACGAGCACGTCGACCTGCGAGGCATGCTTCTCCTCGCCCGTCATGAAGTGCGTGTTGGCGTTGTTTTGCGCGTCGGCGCGGTCGCCGTGCATGAAGTTGACGTTCGCCGCCTGGCTCTGTCCCTCCACATGATGCGCGAGCAGGCGCTTGGCGCTGGCCTCGAAGCGGATCTCCACCTCCGACAGCAGCGGCAGCCGCTGCGCGTCCGGCAGCGCGATCTCGTAGGCGAAGCTGCCTGCGCGGCCGCCGTTCAGCTTTTGCCCGCCGATCGCGGTCCAATCCGGCTCGAACGAGCGCTCCGCCGTCTCGGCGACAGGCACGGATGCGGCGAGCGGGCTGGCGGCCCTTCCTCTGACGTCGAATGTCGTGAAGTTGCGGCTGACGACCGCGCCTTTATCGTCGACGAGCCGCAGGCCGAGCACGGCCACCGCGTCCTCGTCCGGCATCGTCACGCGCAGCGGCTGCAGCTCGGCGACGCCGTAGCCGTCCCACCCCAGCTCGGCCTTGCCGCTCTCGCGGATCGTCCGCGCCCCGTCCCGGTCATAGGCCAGCTCCCACTGCAGCGTCAGCGTCCGGCCGTGATAGGCGTCGCTGTAGCTGGAGCGGAGCAGCTTCACCTCGGCCTCGGAGCCGGCCTCCACCGTCCGGCAAGGGGGCTCGTCGACGACGATGAAGTCGGCCGCGTGCAGGTCGCGCAGGCTCATGCCCGGCATGACGCCGTCATAGCCGAAGTCCTTGGACGTGCCGTCCAGCCGGTAGTAGCCGTTGAATTCGTTCGTCACGTCGCGGAACTCGGTGAAGACGAAGCCGCATAGCTTGTCGTGGCGGCGGAACTCGTTGAGCATATAGCGGTAATGCCAGGCAAGGTCGCTGTCGCCCGCTCCGCCCTCGATGCCCCAGACGTTGCCGCACTCGCTGTTCATGAGCGGGGCGTCCGCCTGCTTGTTGCCGCCGATGTAGTTGAGCTCGGAGCCGGGATGCGTGCCCGAGACGACATGCTCGACATGCTCGCGCAGCTTGGCGTACCCGTTGACATAGAAGTGCCACGTATTGAGGTCGGTCTCGACATGATCCCAGTTGCACGGCGAGTTGTCCTCGACAAGACGGGTCGGGTCCAGCTCCTTGGCCCAGCGGTAGCAGCGGCGCACCCACTCCTGGGTTTCCGGGAGGTACAGCTGCTGCTGGCCCGCGTCCCCCGTCGTCGACACCGCGCCTGCATCCGTCTTCAGTCCCCAGGTCTCGTTGAACATGACCCACGAGAAGATCGACGGATGGTTCCAGTCGCGCTCGATCGTCTCCCGCGCCTCGCTCTCGTACGCGGCGCGCGCCCGCTCGTCCGGATTGCCCCAGAAGCAAGGCATGTCTTCCATGACGAGAATGCCGAGCTTGTCGGCCCAGTACAGCTTGCGCGGCTCCTCCGGCTTGATGTGGATGCGCACGAAGTTGAGGCCGAGCCTCTTCATCAAATAGATCTCCTCGCGCATCTCTTCGTCGGACGGGTACGTGAAGTAGCCCGTCCGGTGGTAGGACTGGTCGAGCGTGCCGTTCAGGTAGATCGGCTTGCCGTTCAGCGTGACCCACTTATAGCCGCGCTCGCCGAACGCCTCGGCGCCGATCTCGCGGATGCCGAAATACGTGCCGATGCGGTCCTCGCCCGCCACGCTGGTCAGCGTCAGCCCGCCTTCGTACAGATGCGGAGCGTCCGGGCTCCACAGCCGCGGCTCCGTGACCGAGAAGCGGACCCGCGCCTCGTTCGCGCCGGCGCCCAGCTGCAGCTGCTCGCTGGCGGACGCGTCCGGTCCGAAGTCCAGCTGCAGCAGCGCCTCTCCCGCCTGCGCGGCCTCGATGCGCAGCACGGCTTCGACCGAGCCGTCGATCGCCGTCTCGAACTTGGCGCTCCGCACGAACGTCAGCGGCCGGCCCTCCAGCCAGACCGGCTGCCAGATGCCGCGGATCTCGCCGTAGCCTTGCTTGCCGCGCGCCTGCCAGGCTCCGTCGAGGTCCTCGGCGCGCACGACGATCTCATTGTCCGCCTCCGCCCGCCAGGCAGCCGTCACGTCGAGGTCGAACGAGCCGTACCCGCCTCGGTGGGAGCCGGCATGGACACCGTTCACCCAGACGTCGCACTCGTAGTCGACGGCGCCGAAGCGCAGGAATACGAGCGAGCCGGCGGCGGCAGGACTCCAGCGGACGGCGCGGCGGTACCAGCCGACGCCTTTCTCGTCGCGGCCCCAGCCCGACAGCGGGCTCGCCCACGAGAACGGCACGGTGATGCGGGCGTCGAAGTCCGCGTCCTCCGGCAGCTTGCGGGGGGAGGACGCGGCGGATTCGGATTCGGCGGCGGCTTGGCCGGAGGCTGCCGGAGCAGCGGTCGGAGCAGCGGTCGGAGCAGCGGTCGGAGCAGCGGCCGCCTCGAAGCGGAAGTCCCATTCGCCGTTCAGATTCAGCCAGTCCCGTCGCTCCCAATCGGGGCGGGGATGCTCGGGGCGAGGCTGTTCAAGCTTCGTTTCGGTTAGGGATGGCACGTTCGGACACACACCTTTCCAGCAGGAATTGCCCTCATCATAGCGCATACATAATGATTTCGCAATATGTATTGTTATTTTACAATATTGAGGATTCCGGCTAGACTAGAAGCATCCCAATTTCGCCAAAGGACGGGCTGACATGAACGAACCGAAACAAGAGCTGATCCGCTATCCCGCCTCCCGTCTGCTGGACGTCGCCAAGGCGCTGTCGAGCGACATCCGCCTGCGGATTCTGGAGGCGCTCGGCGAGCGCCCGATGAGCGTCAGCCAGCTGGCCGAGGCGCTCGGAGCGGCTCAGCCGACCATCTCGATCAACGTGCAGGCGCTCGAGCAGGCCGAGCTGGTCTCCTGCCGCCAGGGCAGCGGGCGCGAGAAGATCTGCACGGCGAGCTGCCGCTCCGTGCTGCTGGAGCTTCCGCTGCGCTCCGGCGACGCGCTTCGCCGCGTGGAGGAGATCCGCATGCCGATCGGCCTCTATTCCCGCTGCGACATCCAGGCCCCATGCGGCATGGCCTCTCGGGAAGGAGCCGGACTCGGGTCGCCGGACGACCCGCGCGTCTTTTATATGCCGGAGCGCGCCGAGGCCGCCATCCTCTGGTTCTCCGGCAGCGGCAGCCTGGAGTACGAATTCGCCAATCCGATGCCGCCCGGAGCGGAGCTCGACGAGCTCGTCCTGACGGCCGAGCTCTGCTCCGAGGCGCCCGGCTTCCGCGACGACTGGCCGTCCGACATCACGATGCTCGTCGACGGCCTGCCGGTCGGCACCTGGACGAGTCCCGGCGACTTCGGCGACCGCAAGGGACGCTTCACGCCGGAGCGCTGGCGCGGCAATACCGAGTATGGCCGGCTGACGGAGTGGAAGGTGACCCGGGACGGCTCGTTCCTGAACGGCGAGCGCTGCTCGGAGCTGTCGCTCGGCGACCTGACGCTTGCGTTCAACGAGCCGATCCGCATCAGGCTGGCCGTCGCCGCCGATGCGGCGAACGCTCGCGGCCTCAATCTGTTCGGCACGGGCTTCGGCGACTACGCGCAGGATCTCGTGCTGAGCTTTGTGCGCCGCGTCAGGCCGGACGAGGGCTGACGCTCAGGTCGGGTCTTGCCGGGCAAGGAGAAGGGGCAGGGTCAAGGTCCAAAATGGACCTTGACCCTGCCCCTTTGAGTTGGGCGGGACGGCCGCCCGGCCGGTTTTCGCGGATCCAAGGCAGGTTTGTGCCTTGGTTCCGGCCGCCTGGCCGGTTTTCGATGATCCAAGGCAGGTTTATGCCTTGGTTCCGGCCGCCCGGCCGGTTTTCGCAAATCCAAGGCAGGTTTATGCCTTGGTTCCGGCCGCCCGGCCGGTTTTCGCAAATCCAAGGCAGGTTTATGCCTTGGTTCCGGCCACCCGGCCGGTTTTCGCAAATCCAAGGCAGGTTTATGCCTTGGTTCCGGCCGCCCGGCCGAAAAGCCCGTTGTGCTAGTACACGTTCAGCTCGCGGATCGACCACCAGCTGCTCGCCGTGCCGGTCTGCACGATCTTGATATAGCGCGCTGTTTGGGGCGCGAACGTGGCCGTCACGACCGGTCCGCTGCCGGTGCCCATCGCCACCGGACTGCCCCAGCTCGCGCCGTCCGCCGACACATACACTTCATAGCCGCGCGCATAATCTCCGTCGCTGCCCGTCGAGTCCATGACGAGCTTGCTGAACGTCTTGGATGCCTTCATATCGATCGTGATCGACTGCCCCGGCGCCATCGCCGTGCCCGTGCTCCAGCGCGTCGCCATGCTGCCGTCCAGCAGGTTGGCCGCGATGTCGCCGCTCGACGGCGTGCTGCTCGCCGTCCAGCCCGTACGGTCCAGCGCCGCTCCCGGCGTCGGACTCGGGGACGGCGTTGGACTTGGCGTCGGCGTCGGGCCTCCGCCTGCCGTGCCGTACACGTTCAGCTCGCGGATCGACCACCAGCTGCTCGCCGTGCCGGTCTGCACGATCTTGATATAGCGCGCTGTCTGGGACGCGAACGTGGCCGTCACGACCGGTCCGCTGCCGGTGCCCGTCGCGACCGGACTGCCCCAGCTCGCGCCGTCCGCCGACACGTACACTTCATAGCCGCGAGCATAATCGCCGTCGCTGCCCGTGGAGTCCATGACGAGCTTGCTGAACGACTTGGACGCCTTCATGTCGATCGTGATCGACTGCCCCGGCGCCATCGCCGTGCCCGTGCTCCAGCGCGTCGCCATGCTGCCGTCCAGCAGGTTGGACGCGGCGTCGCCGCTCGACGGCGTGCTGCTCGCCGTCCAGCCCGTACGGTCCAGCGCCGCTCCCGGCGTCGGCGTTGGTGTCGGAGTTGCCGTCGGCGTTGGTGTCGGCGTTGGTGTCGGCGTTGGTGTCGGCGTTGGTGTCGGCGTTGGTGTCGGCGTTGGTGTCGGAGTCGCGCTTGGAGCAGGCGTCGCCGAGCCGTTGCCGGCCCATTCCGTCAGCGTCTGGCGCATCGCCTCGGCCGGCGTGTTGGCGTACACGCGGCCGCCGATGTTGTTGACGATATGCGTAATCTCGCTGCCTGCCGTGCCGGAGAGCCAGATCGTCGTCATGTTGTGGAATTTCACGCCCGGCGCGTTCGGCGCCTCGATGGCGCTGCCCAGCTTGACGGCCGCGTCGCGGAAGTAGGAGTAGATGCCGAGCCCCCACGCCTCGTGGCTCGTCACGCCGTCTCCGACCTTGTAGGAGGCATAGCCGTTCACGGCGCCGCCGCCGCTTTTCCAGGAAGCCTGGTTCGGGACGTCGTACGGAATCTCGGACTGGTAGAAGTACAGCCGCCCGCCGTTGCCGTTCCACACCGTCTGGTACTCGTTGTGATGCTCGTTGAACAGGCCGTACAGCGTAACGTCGGTTCCGTTGACGACGAGCCCGTTCTTGGAGACGTTGGACGTCCAGCCCGCTCCGGCGCCGTGGTCCGCCCGCCAGATCCAGAAATGGTCGCCGATGACGTCGCTGCTGTTGATGCGCAGGCTGACCTCGTTGCGTCCGTTCGATCCTCCGCCAGTGCGGAACGTCAGGTCATGGAGCGACGTCGGATTGGCCTGGTGGCGGACGGCGCTGCCCTGCGGGCCGACCTCCAGCAGCACCGGCGAGCTCGCCGGGCCGGCGTCGAACATGAGCCCGGCGATCTTCACCCCGTCCACGTCGGCGACGCTCATCGCCGCCAGGCCCGTATCCGGCACGAGCGTCGGGATGCCGATGCCGAGCACGACCGTATTGGCGGAGGTGATCCGGATCGTATCGTTCAGATGATAGATGCCCGGCGTGAACAGCAGATGCTTGCCTTGAGCGAGCGCGGCGTTCAGCGCGGCTGCGGTAGCGCTTTCAGGACGCGCGATGTAGAACTGTCCGATCGGAATCGACTGGCCCGGCGTCGAGCCGGCCGCCCAGCTGACGCCCTGCGTGCCGCTTTGCAGCGCGGGCACGAACACCTGATACTGGCCGTTTCCGTCCACATACAGATAAGGCTTCTCGCGGATGAGCGGCGTCGTCGGCACGACCGTGTAGGGCGGATCGGGAAAGCTGGCGGCCGGCGCGTTTTTGCTGCCGACGAACACCATGTTCCAGACGCCGTTCGTCCACTCGCCCCACTCGCTGTTGCGGGAAAACCACTGCTGCTGCGACGCAGGCACGATCTTGCCGTCGACCCTGGAGTCGGCGAGGAAGCCGCCGCTCGCCCAGCCGGCATTCCAGTTGGAGTCGAAGTCAAACAGGTCGAGCTCGCCCTTGACGTTCAGGCGGCGCAGCGGCGCGGCCTGGGAGACGGCGATCTGCGTCTTGCCGCTAGCCGGCGCAAGCGTCATGTTCTCGATCGCGCGCCAAAAGTTGCGCGTCGCATTGCCGTTGTCCCAGTCGGCATTGACATTCACCCCGCCGGTCACCGTCACGTCGCCGGGATTGCGTCCGAGTCCGGCGACATGCGTGTAGAAGCCGACGTTGAAGCTGACGTTGTACGTGCCCGGCTTGAACAGCAGCGCCTTGCGGCTCGTGCTGAACTCGGCCGACTCCAGCAAGCCGAAAATCGACGTCGCCGTGGCGGAGATGTCCGCCGCCGGCATGGACGGATCGAACACATAGACGTCCGGTCCGAACATCGTCGTGTTGGCGTCGCTGACCGGAGCGGCCGAGGCCGCCCCAGCCGCCAGGCCGCCCAGCGCCATCGCCGCGGCGGCCGTCAGGAACAATCGCTTCATTTTTCATCCTCCTTCGGATTGGCCTTGCTTGTTTTTTCAGGCTGGCCGTCTTTCTGTAATCGTTTTCAAAAAGGTTGTCAGCCGCCTCCTCTCTCTCCGTATCGCCGGTGCTTCTGCCCCCGCTTGGGCGGATGGCTTTTCCAGTATAAATCGCCTCCTATAGGCTGGATATGGGGTTTTTCCAAGTTCTTGAAAAAACAAACCTAACGGCTGAAGTTTGCGCCGCCGGCCGCATTCGAAAAGCCCGCCCTCGCGCCGGAAAGCGCGAAGGCGGGCTGGATCGAACGGGCCGGGAGAACCTCTGCATCCGCCCATCCGAGTCGGAAGGCGCGGCCCTTCATCCCTCCGCCGGCTCCGCAGCCGGCTCGTCGCGGCGGACCAGCACCAGCAGCAGGAATTGCAGGCCGGCCATCGCGACGAGCACGAGCGCCATGCCGGCAGGCTGGAGGCCGCCGGCGACGAGCAGCAGGATGCCGATGGAGATGACCCGCCCCGTATTGAGGAACAGCTCGCGCATGATGACGGACTCCACCCTCAGGTTGCCCTTGAGCGGCAGCGTGCCGATGAGCCGGTAATAGTAGGAGGTCAGCGTGTTGACCGCGAGCGGGTTGAAGATCGAGAACAGCATCATGAACAGCACGACCGACCAGAGCGAGACGTCGACGAGCAGCAGCGACGCTCCGATCGTGACGCCGCTGGAGGACATCAGCAGGTACTTGTGGACCTGTTCCTTTTGAGCGGAGCGGGAGATGACATAACCGGTGGCGACCGTCAGCGCGGAGAAGAAGACGCCGAGGTATCCGACCCAGTCCTCGCGCCCGACGGTGCGGAAGAGCAGGATGTTCGGCAGGAACAGCATGACGCCCTGGAACAGCCCGAACACGAGGAAGCCGTACAGCGCCAGCAGCCAGCGCCGGTTCTTGCCCATGAGCAGCCCCATCAGCTTCAGGTAGTAGGTCCGGTGCCGGTCCGGCTTGAACGGGATGCGGAAGCTGACGGCCGCCGCGACGACGAACATGAGGAAGGCGAGGGCGAAGATCACGATATAGCCCTGCAGCCCCTCGCTGCGGCGGATGATGAAGCCCGCGAGCGCAGGCCCGGCGAGTCCGGCCGAGTTGAAGCAGATCATGTTGAACGCGAGGTAGCGGATCCGGTTGGCCTCGGTCGAGACGTCGTACTGGAGCACGAGGTAGCCGACCCAGTAGAAGCCCGACGAGATGCCGTTCAGCAAGGCGAAGAGCACGAAGAACTCGGCGACGTTTTCCTGGGCGATGACGACGAGCAGGTAGAAGACCGCGATCATGACGATGCCGAGCCGGTACGCGACCATCCGGTCCTTGCGCTTGGCGAGCCAGCCGCCGAGCGCGAAGGCCGCCGGCGTGATGCCGAAGCTGATGATGTTGTACATGCCGTTCACCGCCAGGCTTTCCGTCAGCCGCCACAGATACAGGTTGAGGAACAGCCCCGACATCGACGCTCCGAACTGGAAGCAGCTGTGGATGATCAGCGAGACGACCGCGTCGCGGCCGAGCCTTCTTTCCGGCGGAAGCACCGCGCGTGCGGGGAGCCTCCACCTTAGCCTTGAGCCCATTTCTTCTCTTCCTTCCGTCTCTCCCGCCGCTCGCCGGCCCTCTGCCGGACGGGCAGGATTGGTGTCAGGACGGATTATAGCACCGCCTGCCCAATTTGTCCCGCTTTCTGCGCCTGCCCTGTCCATCTATCGCCTTCTAGCATCTATTGATAGAAAGCTGAACGAGGAGGGACATCCGATGATGACGCTTTCGGAACTGAAAGGACCCTACGACGCGATCTACAGCCTCGGCCACAACTGCCTGCCGGGCGTGCAGCTGGCCAAGAACGGCCTCCGGCGCTACTCCGGGCCGATCGACTGGATGGGCTCCCCGCTGCTGAGCGGCGTCTCGCGCGCCTTGCAGGAGCGCTTTGCGAGCTTCATGGAGCTGCGCAACCTGAGCGTCACCGGCATCGATCCGAACGCCGGCTGCTATCTCGTGTACGATCCGGCCTACCACATCGTATCCAACCACGATTACCCGGTGCGTGCCGACCATGCGGAGGCGCTGCTTCCCTATCCCGAGGTGAAGGCCAAGCTCGACCGGCGCGTCGACCGAATGCTCGGCAAGCTCTCCGGCAGCAGCCGCATCCTGCTCGTGCGCACCGAGGGCAGCTATCCGGAGCTGTTCGAGCTGCAGCTCGTGCTGCGCTCGCTCGTCGGCGCGACGTTCGCCGTGCTCTACGTGCAGCATGGCGATACGGAGGGCATCGTCGACCTCGGCTGGCGCATCCCCCATGTGTGCGCCGTGCAGATCCCCCGCGTCCCCGACATGTTCCATGACAATGATGGAATCTGGCGCGAGCTGCTGGACGGGATCTATCACGTCTAGAGGTCTCGCGCTGGCGCGAGCTGCTGGACGGGATCTATCACGTCTAGAGGTCTCGCGCTGGCGCGAGCTGCTGGACGGAATCTATCATGTCTAAAGGTCTCGCGCTGGCGCGAGCTGCTGGACCAGCAAAAATCGATGTAGCTTCACGCGCTAACGACGCGTCAAACGCTTAGAAGCCTGGTTTTCGACTTTCCGACCAGCTAACGACGCCTCAGACGCTTACAAGTCACCAGGACCGTTATTTAGGCCGATTGGACTTCATTTTCCGCCTCTAAGCGTCTCACGAGTCGTTACGGTATGGAGAGAGCCGAAATCAGCGCTCTAGCGAGCTGATTCGTCGTTAGCTCCATGGACGACTTCGCTATTGGCTTCACAATCGAGAAGCAATCAGCTTCTCAACCGGCTTCTCAACCGAAGCTGCAGCCGCTGCGCAACCGGCAGCAGGCGCGCTTCGCTATCCCAAACTTGAAAACGCGCCAAAGCGGCGGGGCAGACGCCTCGCCGCTTTTTTCCATTCTCTCTACTTTATGCCTTGCCCTGCTTGCCTTGCCCTGCTTGCTTGGCGCTGCCTTGCGGAGCTAGTCGTTGCCGACCTCGCCGCACGCCGTCCTGACCATTGCCGCCCTTTTGGCTGCCGCCCTGACGGACCTCCTCCTGCTCCTCCTCCGACTGCCGGCCCGGGTCCGCCCTCATACGAGGCTCCATCCGCCGGAGTCGAGGTCGATCGTCAGCGTCCGTCCCGACCCGAGAGATTGGACCTGCAGCGAGCCTTGGCGCTCCTCGAAGGCGAACAACGCGCGCCATCCGCCGCGCAGCCCAGAGGCAGCGACCGCTGCTTCCGCTGCCGGCGCCTCTGCGCCTGCGGCTCCCGCTCCCGCAAGCTCCGCCCCTGCGGCTCCCGCCGTTTTCGGCGCGGCGCTGGAGCCGCCTCCTGCTCCAGCATCCGCCCCGACCGCCTCTCCCGGCGCTCCGAAGACGGCGGAGGCGAGCCAGAATATCCCCGGCTCGTGGCTCGAGCGCAGCATCGGGATGAACGTGCGCGGATGCAGCACATTCGTATTCGCCTGCGCCTGGATCAGCTCGCCGCTCCGCTCGCCGCCCGCGAGCAGCGCCTCGATCGCCACGGCTCCGCCTGCGCCCGAAGCGGCCGCCAGGCCCGGGCCCTGCTCGGCCTGCGGGTCGGCGAGATCCCGCCGCAGCGCGAAGCCGCCCTCGGCCGCGTCCAGCGGCCTGGCGCTTTCGATGCGGTGAATCCGCATATGCCAGGGCAGCCCCGCGACCAGCCAGGTGCGGATCTCGACGTCATGCCAAGGCTGCCAGCGCGCGTACAGGAACTCTCCGTCCACCTGCGACTCCTCGTTGCGCCGGCGTACCCGGTAGAGATTGTCCCGCTCGGACAGCGCCAGCATCGAGTCGAACGCGCCTTGGGCGAGCCCCCACTCCGCGCGCGGCACGCTGAAGCCGAAGACGGTCGAGTAGGCGAACTTCTCGTACTTGGCCGACGCATGCGTATGCTCGTTCGTTCCCGGATGGCCCGCGTTGAACGCCGCCACATGGCGGCCGCCGGCAGCGCGGCTCAGCACGAGGCGCGCCGGCCGCTGCGGACGGATCGCCTCCAGCGCAGGCAGCGCCAGCTCCTCGGCCGTCCAGAACGGATGATCCTGCGGCAGCGCCAGCGGCAGGAACGACTTGAGCGCCCAGTACGGCGAGCCCGGGGCGTTGTAGTTTTCGGCCATGACGAGGTTCGGATACGCGTACCCGATCGTCAGCACGCCGTCCGGCCCGAAGATCGGCTGCCGCAGCCACCAGCGCAGATGGCGCAGCAGCAGCCCTTTCATGACGCCCCACGGCAGCGCCTCGACGCCCGCATAGGCCAGCGCGCCCCAGAAGGCGGCCTGCGAGAAGCGGTACGACAGGCTCCGGCCGTACGGCAGCGCCGCGCCGTCCGCATCGAACCAATGGACGAAGTCGAGGGCGAAGGCCGCGGCGCGCTCCCGGTATTTCGCCGAACGCTCCGGGTCCTCTTGTCCCATCAGCACGCTGTAGAACAGGCCGTAATAGTGGAACGCGAACGGCACGTAGTAGTCCGCATGGGCGCCCACGCCGTCCGCATACCAGCCTTCGCCCAGGTAGAAGGCGTCGATCCGGTCCAGATTGCGCTCCACGAGCGCCTCGTCCCAAGGAAGGCCGAGCTTGCGCAGCGCGAGGTTGACGATGACGGGGAAAAACAGCCAGTTGCAATCCCAGACGGGATGTCCGCTCAACGAGGACAGCCAGGCGGCGACGCGCTCCTTGTCCGCCTCGGACAGCGGCTCCCACAGCTGCTCGGGCGCAAGCGCGAGCGCGAAGCCGAACGCGGCCGTCTCGACCATCTTCTGGTCGTAGTCGGCGAAGTCGCCCCAGTAATCGGGATGGGCGGGATCGGTGCCGGAGCGGAAGCCCCGGACGCAGCGCTCCGCCCAGTCCCGATCGTCCGCCGCCAGCTCCGAGCCGCGCTGTCCCGCAAGCAGGGGCGCCACGCCCCACAGCACGCGCGAGAAGCCTTCGAGCTGGGATACCTCGGGCGCGTAGCTCGCGCCGGTCGCTCCCAGCCGCAGCCGCGCGCCGCCTTCGCTGTAGTGGGGCTGCAGCGGGGCGATCAGCTGGCGGACCGCCTCCTGCAGCTCGGCTCTCGTACGCAGCGGATTGTCCGCCGCCGGATGCCGGATCGATCCATGCATGATCGCCGCCTCCTATTCCCAGCCGATGACGTCGGCGCCGCGCAGGCGGGCCAGCGCCTCGACGAAGAAATAATCGCCGTAGATGAGCGGCACGTCGAGATGCTTGCGCTCGGGATAGTGGCTCGTGCCATGTCTCAGCAGCCCCTCCTCGGCCGGATCGTCCCAGGCGCCGCAGCGTTCGTCGAGCGCCCGCAGTAGGCGGACGCCCGCGCGCCAGTACGACGCGCTCTCGGCCGGCGGCACGAGGCCCGCGAGCAGCAGCAGCCCCGACGCCGCGCAGCTGCCGGCCGAGCTGTCGCGCAGATGCAGCGTGTCCTCCGGCGCGCGGAAGTCCCAGTGCGGCACCCCGTCCTCGGGCAGCTGCGACAGGAAGTAGTGGGCCACGCGCTTGGACGCGTCCCGATAGGGCTCGCGGCCGGTATGATGGTAGGCGAGGGCGAGGCCGTACAGCGCCCAGGCCGTGCCGCGCGACCAGCCGGATTCCGGCGACCAGCCCTGGCCGCCGAGCGCCTCGAGCGCCTCGCCCGTCTCGGGATCGAAGCGGACGATGTGGCGCACCGAGCCGTCCTCGCGCACGAAATGCTTCACGACCGTATCCATATGGGCGTTCGCCGCATGGCGGTAGCGCGGATCGCCGCTCTCGCGGGAAGCCCAGTAGAGCAGCGACGTGTTCATCGAGCAGTCGATGATGGCCAGTCCCGCGTTGTCGTCGCCCTCGAACCACGGGTTCCAGGCGCGGATGTAACGGCCCTGCAGATTGAAGCGCCCCATCAAATACTGGGCCGCCTTGAAGGCGCGGCGGCGCGAATCCTCGGCTCCGGTCCGCTTGCAGCGATAGACGCTCGTCGGCACCCACATGAAGCCGAGGTCATGGTCGAGCTTGTCGTAGCCGTCCAGCACGTCGTCGAGCCGCTCCTCGCATCGCTCGGCGATCTCCCTCAGCTCCGGCGCGCGTCCGCCCTCGTCGAGCAGCAGCAGCATCCCGGGCCAGAAGCCCGCCGTCCACCAATGCGGCGCTTCCAGCCCGTACGAGCCGCCCTGGCTCGCATGCGGGAATTCCGCGCCGATGCGCCTGCTGACGCGGAGCGTCTTGGCGAGCGCCCTTTCCCATGCCGCTTCCGCCCACTTCGCTCCCGCCTTGCGCTCGATATCCGCCATCGTCTCGTTACCCATCCTCTCGTTCCCCCTTTGTCATCTGCCGCTTCGCCGCGATCGTTCATTCCGCCGGCCGCGCGGCCGGCAAAGGCACCCTCATCGTCACCGACGTTCCTCGTCCCGGGGACGAGTCTGCTTCGATCGCGAACCCTTCGCCATACATGAGCCGCATCCTTTCGCCGACGTTCGACAGGCCGATGCTCGCCTCCGCAGCCGACGCCTCCTGCGGACGCGGCTCCTCGAGGCGGCGCCGGAGCCCTTCCAGGCTCGGCTCGTCCATGCCCGCTCCGTCGTCCTCGACGCGCAGCAGCAGCCGCGCGCCGCCGGCCTCCAGCCGCGCCTCCACGCGCACCGTCCCTCCGCTGCGGCTGAGGCCGTGGAGGAGCGCATTCTCTACGAGCGGCTGCAGGATGAAGCGCGGCACCGGCACGAGAAAAGCGTCCGCGTCGATGTCCAGGACAAGATCGGCTCCCTCCTTCTGCCGCAGGTTCATGAGCTCCACATAATGCCGCAGCAGCTCGATCTCCTCATGCAGCGTGATCGCGGCCTCCTCCCGGCTGATCGTCATCCGCAGCAGCCGCGACAGCGAGGAGATCATCTTGGCGCTGTCGGCGTCGCCGGAGCGCAGCACCTTCATCCGGATCGAGTTCAGCACGTTGAACAGGAAATGAGGGTTGATCTGCGCCTGCAGCATCGCCAGCTCCGCCAGCCGCTTGCGCGCCTGGCCGGCCGAGATTTCCCGGATCATGTCCTGCACGCGGTCGAGCATCTGGTCGAACAGGATGCCGAGCCGTCCGATCTCGTCCGGCCCGCGCACGCCCGTCCGCATCTCCAGATTACCTCGCTGCACGGCGCTCGCCGCCTTGCCGAGATGGACGAGCGGATACGTCAGCCGGCGGATGATGCCGACGAGCAGCGCCAGCATCGCGACGAACAGCAGCAGCTGCGCCAGGAAGACGCGGTTGAAGATCTGGCTGATGTTGGCGATCGCCTCCTTGTAGGGCTGGACGGAGACGAGGCTCCAGCCGTTGATGCCAAGGCGCATCTCCGTCACGAGCCGCTTTCCGCCGTCCTCGCGGACGACGACCGATGCTGGGACGCCTGCATCGGCCGGCCGGACTCTGGCGAGCTGCGCGGAGCCGATGTCGCTCAGCTCCGGTCCCGACAGCACGGTGCCTTCTTCGTCCACGAGCAGCACCCGGCGCTCCTGCGCCACTTTTTCGAACTGGACGCGCAGCCGGCTCTCCATCGTCGTCACGACGACATAGCCGTAGATCGTCGAGTCGTCGAGCCGGAGCGTGCGCGCGACGCTCAGCTGGTACGGGCTGTTCTTCTTTTCGTACAGGAACACGGTCGGAGACGTCGGTATCCAGTAGCTCTGCAGGCCGATGAACGACTGCAGCTCCCCGAACCAGGCCTCCTCCCGGAACCGCCGGGGATGGAACTCGTCGGTCGAGTAGTTGGTGAACACCGTGCCGTCGGTGAGCAGGATGCTGATGTAGCTCCGGTCCCCGACGGCGCTCAGGCTCTCCAGCTGCTGCAGGATGCGGCTGCCGGCCGCGAACTTCCCGACCGGATCGGGCTGCTCGGACCCGAAGCGCACGTACCGCTTGAAATACCCCGTCATGTCCGGATTGAGCTGGATGTGGTTGGCGATCGTCAGCATGTCGCCGAGCTGCGTCTCGATGGAAGCCCCGGTCAGCTTCATCGCGTTCTCCGCATTCGCGATCGCCTGGCGCTGCACCGCGTCCTCGGCGAGCGAGCTGAACAGCAGCAGCGTCAGGAGCGCCGGCGCCAGCACGCAGACGACGACCGCAGCCATCAGCTTGCCGCGGATCGATCGGAAGCCCGGCAGCCTCCCGAAGCCGCCCTTCACGCCCGGCCGCCTCCGCCGGCCTGGCCGGCGCCCGCCGTGCGGTACTCCATCGGCGTCGCTCCCGCGTGGGACCGGAACGTCTTGATGAAGTA
Organism: Paenibacillus sp. B01; assembly: GCF_009649995.1. Taxonomy (NCBI): domain Bacteria; kingdom Bacillati; phylum Bacillota; class Bacilli; order Caryophanales; family Paenibacillaceae; genus Paenibacillus; species Paenibacillus sp. B01. The sequence goes on from NZ_CP045802.1 coordinate 3,989,257, forward strand.
GCTCAGGTTGTCGTAGCCGAGCTTCTCGCCGATCTCGCCGACGGACAGCGCCGTATGCTCCAGCAGCTCCCGCGCCCGCTCCATCTTCTCGACCGTCACATGCTCGATGAACGTGCGCCCCGTCTCCTTCTTGAACAGCCGGCTGAAATAGCTCGCGTTGAGATGCAGCTGCCCGGCCACCTCCTCGAGCGCGATCCGCCGCTCCAGGTTCCGCGAAACGTAGCGGCAAGCCTCGGCCACCTCCGGCCGCGGCCCCGTTCCGCCTCGCTTCGGCGCGCTCGGGTAGTAGGCGTCGAGCCGCTCCGCCGTCCACTGCTCCAGGCTCCAGAGCGAGTCCGTCTCCACGATCTCCCGGTGCATCCGGTCGGCGCTGGGCGCGGCTCCGGCATACGGAATGCGCCGCAGGCCGAGCCTCAGATCGAGCAGCAGCTTCAGCATCCACTCCTTGACGGCATGCTCCGGATGCCGCTCCGCGCGGATGACGTCGATCCAGCGCCGCAGCGCCAGCCTGCGGGCGCCGGGATCGGGGCTGGCGACCGCGTCGCGGATTTCGGTCCGCGCCTCGTCGTAGCGGCTGAACAGATCCCCGCGTCCGGGCGCGACGGGCGTCAGCCGGGCGATCTCCCTTTCTTCAAGGTAGAAGCGCTGCTCGGTCGCCGCGAGCAGCTCCTTCATCCCCCGCCGCAGCTCCTCCGGGGTGCCCGCTCCCGTGCCGATGAGAGCGGCGAAGCGCACGCCCAGCACCCGCTCCAGCTCCCGCTGCAGGCGGACCAGCGTCTCCTCCGCCGCGCCGACCGGGCGGCTGTGGATGCCCCGCCGGAACGAAAACAGCAGGAACGTATGGCGCTGGCCGTAGCCGACATGGATCGCTCCCTCATGCTGGAGCAGCTCGCCGAGCACGTTGCCGATCGCAAAGTGAAGCGTCTGCTCGGAGGAGAAGCGCTCCTTGAGCCGCTCGTAGCTCTCCGTGCAGACGAGCGCCGGCAGCACATGCTCCCCTCCGCGCAGCAGCCCGTAGGCGGCCGCTTCCTGCTGCCACTGTCCGGAGCTGAGCAGCGGCTGCTGGATGAAGCTGCGGAAAAACTTCTCCTTGCCGAGCTCGCCCGCTTCCCGCATCACCTGCTTCATGCGCATATGCTCCCAGTCTGTCTCGAGCTTCGCGTCGAGCGCCTGCTTGAACTTGCGCAGCACCTCCTTGAGGTCGGCCGGGTCGAGCGTGTCCTTGACCAGATACTCCTGCACGCTCAGCCGCATCGCCTGGCGGGCGTAGTGGAAATCCGAATGGCAGGAGAGGATGGCCACGCACAATCCGGGATGCCGCTCCTTCATCCGGCGGCACAGCTCGAGCCCGTCCATCCGGGGCATGCCGATGTCGGTCACCAGCACGTCCGGCATGTCCCGCTCGGCATGCGCCCAAGCGGCGGCTCCGTTCTCGTACGCTCCGCAAAGCTCGAAGCCGAGCTCCGTCCAGTCGATCGCCTCGGACAGCAGCTCCAGCACGGGATAGTCGTCGTCGGCCAGCAGCACCTTGTACATCCGAGCCCCTCCCCTCCATCAAGGAAAGGGAAACGGGCAAGGGACCGAGTCCCCTGCCGCTTCCCCGCTTCGTTAGTTTTTGTTCGCGGCGATGATCTCGTCGACGCGTTTCTTGGAAGCTTCGATCGTCTTGTCGATATCCTGGCTGCCCAGGATGAGCTTTTCATACTCCTCGTTCAGCGCTTTGTACACCTCGCTCTGGTACGTCGCCGGCGCGATGATCTGGGACGCCTTGGATTCCAGCATGACCGTGACGAGCGACTCCTTGTCGACGAGCTCCGGATTTTTCGTGCCGGACAGGATCGTGTCGATCGTCGCGCTGACGTCTTCCGTCTTGACTCCGTTCCAGGCCGGGATGTTCTTGCCCTGCACGACCTGGCCTTCCGTCGTGTACCAGCGCACGAACTCATACGCCTCCTGCTGATGCTTCGACTTGCCGTAGACGGCGACGTAGTCGGTCGTCACCGGCGTCAGGCCGTTCTCGTCGGCCGCGTTCGTTTTCGGGAACGGCGCGACCGCGACGTTGAACGTCAGCGGCACCTTGTCCGTGCCGCCGATCTCCGTGTTCATCCAGGAGCCGATCGGGATCATGCTCGCCGTCTGGTTGAAGAACTGGTTCCGGTAGGCCAGCTTCTGAGAGATCATGTCCGCGTAAGGAACGGTCGACTGATCCTCCTTCTCCATCCGCACGCGCAGCTCGAGCGATTTGCGGAAGTTCGGGCTGTCGAGGTTCGACGTGCCGTCTTCCTTCAGGAAATCCGCGCCCTCCGGCTGGTTCTCCATGGCGATTTTCAGGAACTCCATCCAGCCGCCGTTCTGAGGACCGTGGAAATAGGCGCCGTAACGCTTCGACGGGCCGTCGCCCTTCGTCAGCGCCTTGGCATAATCGGCGAACTCGTCCCAGGTCCACTCGGTCGGAACGTCGAGTCCCGCCTCCGCGAGATGATCCTTGTTGAGCAGCACGTACCACGGGTTGAACTTGCCCGGCAGCGCGTACACCTTGCCGTTCAGACGGGTGTCGACCTTGTACTCCTCTTCGAGCTTGATGCCTTCCTTGGCGATGAAGTCGTCGAGCGGAGCGGCCATGCCGAGCGCCACCCGCTGCGCGTAGCCGGCCGGATCGGAGAACATCAGCACGTCGATCTGCTCGTCGGAGGCGGCCGCCAGGTCCAGCTTCTTGAACGCTTCCTGCGTATCGCCCTTCTCGCTCAGCTGCACGAGCTCGATCGAGACGCCGGGCTTCTTCTCCGTATAGGCGGCGAGCGTTTTTTGCCAATTATAAGCCTCTTCCGTGCCGTACGTATAGAGCCGCAGCTGGACCGGATCGCCGCTCGCGCCCGCCTGGCCGTCGTTGCCTGCGGCGGCCTGGCCTCCGTTGCCGCCGGCGTCCCCGTTGCCGCAGCCGGACAGCAGTCCGGCGACGAGCGCCCCTGCCAGCACGGTCGTCATCCAAGGTTTCGTTCTTGCCATATGCATTCCCCTCTCCGTTCTCGTTGGCTTGCTTCTTCATTATAGAAGCCGGCGCTCGCCGCCAATGTCGTTATCTTGACCGGAACTAGCGGCATTTTTACTTTTTTGGTTCCGTTTACATCCCCGGCCTCAGCCTTTGACGCCGCCCGTGGCGATGCCTTCGATGACGCTCTTCTGGCCGAGGATGAACACGATCAGCAGCGGCAGAATCGCCGAGACGGCCGCCGCCATGATGAGCGAGTAGAACTGGCCGCTCATGGAGGTGAACTTCTGCATCGCGAGCGGGATCGTGAACAGGGAATCGCTGCGCAGGAAGATGAGCGGGTTCTGGTAGTCGTTCCACGTCCAGATGAAGCGCAGGATGGCGTAGGTGGCGACGGCGGGGCGGACGAGCGGCAGCGCGATCGACCCGAACGTGCGCGGATGGCTCGCGCCGTCGATCTTCGCCGATTCGATCAGCTCGTTGTGCACCCCCATGAAGAACTGCCTCAGCATGAACGTGCCGAGCACGCTGAACGAGCCGAGCAGGATGAGGCCGAGATGGCTGTCGAACAAGCCGATGCGGCGGTACAGGATGAACTGCGGCACGAGGATCGCCTGATGCGGGACCATGTAGGTGGCGAGCACGATCAGGAACAGCGGCCCCGCCGCCTTGAAGCGGATTTTGGAGAAGCCGTAGGCGGCCAGGCTCGACACCGCCACCGAGATCGCCGTCGTGATCAAGGCGACCTGGATGGAGTTGAGATAGTAGCGCCAGAACGGATAGGAGCCGGCCCACACCTCCGAGTAGTTTTGGACGGCGTTCCATTGCTTCGGAATCCACTGGATCGGATAGACGAACACTTCCGATTCCGGCTTGAACGACGTCACGAGCATCCAGACGAACGGCAGCAGGAACAGGAGGCTGAGGACGAGCAGCGCGGCGGTCAGGATGCCTTTTTTCCAGCTGAATGCGGCGGCGGTTTCCGTCACTTGGTCTTCCCTCCCTTAATAATTGACCCATTTTTTCTGGGCGGCCCACTGGCCGAGCGTGATGAGCAGCACGAACGCGAACAGCACGACGGCAATCGAGGAAGCATAGCCGACCTTCAGGTTGACGAAGGCGGTGTCGTACAGGTACCAGACCATCATCGAGGTCGAGCCGATCGGCCCGCCCTGCGTCGTGACGGCGATGATGTCGAACACCTTGAACGTGCTGATGACGCCGGTGACGAGCAGGAAGAAGGACGTCGGCGACAGCAGCGGCACCGTGATTCGGGCGAACCTGACCCAGCCGCTCGCGCCGTCGATCTCCGCCGCCTCGTACAGGTCGCGCGGGATCGACTGCAGGCCGGCCATGTAGAGGATCAGGTTGAAGCCGATCGACGTCCAGACGACGATGAGCATGATCGAGGGGAGCGCGTAGTTCGGATCGGCGAGCCAGCCCGGCGGCTGGCTGACGCCGAGCGCGCGCAGCATCTGGTTGACCGGTCCGTTCGATGGATGGAACAGCACCTGCCAGACGACCGCGACGGCCACGATGTTGGAGATGTAGGGCATGAAGTACGCGACCTTGAAAAAGCCCTTCATATACACATGGCGGTCGATGACGACGGCCAGGATCATCGAGATCGCCATGTAGACCGGGACGGCGAGCAGGAAGATGACGTTGTTGCGGACGGATCGGAGGAACAGGTCGTCCCGCAACAGCTTGTCGAAATTGTCCAGTCCGATCCACTTGATGCCGTCCCAGCCCTGGACGAAGTTCCAGTCCGCCAGGCTGAGGACAAACGTGGCTACGATTGGCAGCAGCACGAGCACCGTCACGCCGAGCAGCATCGGACTGACGAACAGCCAGCCCCACAGCTCCTCCCCCCGGCTTCTTCTCCGCGCCTTCGAGGGCGGGGCGGCGGCTTCGACCGCCGCGCCGCCAGTCGTCGTTGCTTTCATGAGGTCCACCTCGCCTTTGCACGATGGACGGCCATCCCGGCCGCATGCTCCCGGGATGGCCGCCTCCTCGTTCCAGTATAGGAAAAGCCCGCGCGTCGCAGTGACGGTATTTTGATCTCGTTCACGCTCATTTTGACTGCTTGCGCAAGCGGCGGAAACGAAACAAGCAGCAGCCGGAGGACGGCTGCTGCAGGCAAGTCTCGGATGGCTTCCGCAGGCGGACGAGTCAGCGCTCCGGCGACTCGACTCCTACGGCAGGAAGCGCAGCGACAGCGAAATGGACGCGGACGAAGCTGCCGCGTCGACAGGGGCCGCCGTCTCGAAGGCCAGGCGGACGTACGTTTCCTCCAGCCCGGAGTGGTTCGAGAACGAATGCCTCTCGATGCGGAGCCGGAGCGAGCCTGGGAGCCAACATATCCGCATCCGGCGCCGGTTCCCATGCAGCAGCAGGCTGCCATCCTCCTGCCCGAGCGGCTCGCAGCGGGTGATCAGCGCCGTCGCGAGCAGCGGCACGCCGTCCGGCCGCGCCGCGCCGGCGAGCTCCGGCAGGCGGAGCTCGTCGGTCAGCTCCAGCTCGGGCAGCTCCTGCTTGCGCCAGCGGAGGCGGCGGGTCAGCGAGGCGCCGGGAGGCAGCGCGTAGGCGGCGGCCAGCTCCAGGCGCAGCCGGTCCTCGGCGGCGCCGGCCTCCGCCTCCAGGATGCGGGCGAAGCGCTCCCTGCCCGGCAGCTGGGAGAGGCCGAGCGGCGACGGCAGCGAGTGTCCGTGCGCCCCGGTGCAGGCATAGCCGTACCGCTCCGGGCCGAAGTAGGCGGCCGTGTACTCGCCGCTCCCGAGATCGGCGGCGAAGTCCGGCTCTCCCTCCTCGACGAGCAGGAAATGGCCGAGGTCGAGATGGTTGTGCGGCTCGGTGTTGTGCCCGCCCTTGGCGGCGAAGCCGAAGCTCCCGCCGGCGCTGCGATGGCGGGAGACGAGCCAGCCGGCATCGGGCAGCAGCCAGCTGCCGCTCGGCCAGCTCTCCGGCGCCGGCGCCCCGCGCTCCGCCGGCGCCCTCCACAGCAGATTGCGCAGGGCCGGCGCGAAGCGGGCGCAAGGATCGTCGCCGAAGCGCGCCAGCACGGACGGCGGAGGCGACGGCAGGCCGGGATAGCGGCGGCTCAGATAGGCGGCCAGGCCGGGCATGGCTCGCTCATGGGGCTCGGCGTCCGAGAAATTGACGGTGCGGCTGCCGCATAGATAGGCTTTCTGCTGGAAGCCCGCGATCGCTTGCTCCTTCGGACCGTCCAGCAGATCGAGCCTGCCGCCGGTGCGCGCCCGAAGCAGATCGGCGAAATAGACATAGTAGCCGAAGCCGTACGTCCAGTAACCGATTCCTTCCAGGCAAGCTCCGTCATCCCCGAAGCCCGCGAGGTAGGCATCCATCGAGCCGAGCGCCTTGGCGACGATCCGCTCCAGCCGCGGATCGTCGGCCGGCAGCGTCAGCAGCGCCGCCGCGCCGATCGAGCCGGCGCAGACGGCCGACCAGTTATGCTCGGCCGTCTCCCAGGGATAAGGCCCCTGCTCCAAATACGGGCCGAACAGACGCCGCTCGAGCTGCCCGGCGATCCGGCGGCGCAGCGGCTCGTCCAGAGCGTCGCCGCCCAGCACGAGCAGCTCCGCCAGAGCGAAGCCGGTCTCGGACGCGAACAGGTCGATGCCGCGCTCGATCGCCTCGCCCTTCATATGCGCCGGCAGGCACCAGGTGTTCTCGCCCAGCACGGCGTCGATCGTCTGCCGCATCAGCGCCCGCGCGGAATCGCCGCCGAGGCCGAGCAGCGTCAGCAGCCCGAACGCCGTCAGCCGTCCGCGCCGCTCGAAATAGGCCGCTTCGTAGCCGAGCCTCCTGCCCTCGCGCTCGAACTCGGCATACAGCTCCTCCGTCAGCTGCGGCTCCGGCCGCTCCTGCAGGCGGGCCGCCTCGGCGCGCAGCTCGGCGATCGGCTCCGCGAGAGCGGGATCGGCCGCGATCGCGGCCCAGTCAGGCGCTTCGCCGTCCCGTCCGTAGAGGCCGGCAGCCGGATACGGCTCATAGAAGGCGATCTCCTTTTCCTTCGATCGGTCTGGCTGCAAGCGAGCACTCTCCTTTGGCGGTCCGCAGCAGCCGGCGGCGGTCCGCGAATCCATCGTTTCGATCATTTTAGCGCGAAAATGAACGGGCCGGTATCGGCTTTTTTACCCTTTTGACGGCGATATTGACTTTCGGCTCCGCCAGCGTGCCTTCTCGCGGATCGTCGAGTCCATGGCGGCCGGCGTTCTCCTACTCGATATGCGGCTCCCACTCGCGGGCTGACGCCTCGTCATACAGCAGCCGCACCCGGTCCGGCGAGCGGCCCTGCTCATCGAACAGGACGAGCCGGTTGCGCTCCTGCAGCCAGGACATCGGAATCTTGTAGTCCTCCTGCGGTCCGATCTGCCAATATCGCCCGAGGTCGATGCCGTTCAGCCAGATCGAGCCCTTGCTCATGCCTGTCAGCCGCAGCTTGAGCCTCGGGCGCAGCGTCTCCGGCAGCGACGGCGCTGCGAACTCGCAAGCATGCCAAGCCGGAGTCCCGGCGGCGGCAGCCGCTTCTTTTCCGGCCGCCCTCGCCGCACCGTCCGCCCTCGCCGCTCCGGCTTCCTCAGCCGTCGCTGCAGCCGCGCCGAGCCGGGCCGCCGCCTCCGGCCGCTCTTCTCCGATGCCGGCCATGCTCCAGCCTCCGACGCTGTCGGCGGAGCGGTAAGCCAGCAGCTCCAGGCGCGGGATCGGGGACTTGAAGTACGGCATCTCGATGACGTTGCGGCCTTGCTGCACATACGCCGACAAATCGACCGTCCGGTGAGCGAACCAGTTCTGGTAGCCCTCGAGCGGCACGATCCGGCCGTTGACGCGAAGCGGAACGGCCACGGCGCCGACGAGCAGCGCCCGGTCCTGTCCGTCCAGGCTGAACATGCGGGACAGACTCGGCTGCCCGTCGACGGCAGCGACCCGGTCCAAATGAACGGCCGCCTCCGTCTCGCCGTCATCGGCCTTCCAGCCCGCGCGCAGGTCGAGCGCCACGCCATCGACATATCCCGTGTCGAACAGCCCTTTCGGCTCGCCCAGATCGGGCGAGAAGTTCAAGCGGCCCATGTTCTGCACGAGCAGCTGCAGCCGATTGCTTCCTTGCCGCAGGGGAAGGCGGACGGCAGCCGAGCCGACCTCGCGGATCAGCGCGGCTTCGGTTCCGTTGACGAATACCCGCGCCGGATCCTCCAGCTTCGGCAGAATCAGCGTCGTCCAGCCCTCGAGCTCCCGCTCGATCTCGCAGCTGTACAGCAGATAGCCGTACGGCTGCCCCCAGCTCGTGAAGTCCCGAGGCCGATCGACTGCCATGCCGCCGATGCAGTCCAGCTCCAACGCCGCGCTCGACCAGTCCAGCAGCGCCGGAGGCTGCGGCAGGCGGGCGGCCGCACGGCTGACCGCGACCTGGAACTCCCCCTCGCCTGCGGGCGTCAGATCGACATCGTCGCAGCCGAACAGCCACCGTCCGGCGCCGAGGCGCCAGGTCCGGTCCATCTCGCTGCCGCTCAGCACGATCAGGCGCAGCGCTTCCCCGCCTATCGTCAGCTCGATCGTTTGCGGCTCGCGAAAATGGTAGAGGTCGAAGGAAACGGTTCGCCCGTCCGGACTCCAGGAGGCGAGCTGCGGCCGCTCGCCTGCGAGCCGGATCGGCTCGGCGGCGGTCAGCTCCACGAACGAGCGCAGTCCGTCGCGCGCATGGACGATCAGCGTCCGCACGCCGCCGACGGGCTCGTTGCAGGCGAGGCTCGCCGTGCTCGTCAGACGCAGCCCTCCGCCGATGTCGACGGAGACGAGCACGGGGGCGATCTCGCCGGGATGGACGATGACCGGCAGCGTCCTGCCGTCCTCCAGCGTCAGATGGAACGTCTCCCTCTCCTCTTTCCCGCTTTCGACGAGCAGCAGCTGCTGATCCCCCAGCCTCCTGCCGCGCACGTCCAGCCCTGCCGACGCCCTGACGGCGGCAGCATCCAGCGGCTCCGACTCCAGCAGGAACGGCTCGATGGCCTGCACGAGGCAGGCGATCCGCTTCGCGGCGAAATATTTCGGCGTCGTCCGGCCGTACTCGTCGAGCGGCGCATCGTAGCCGTAGGAGGTGACCATGAACACATCGCTCGCGCCGACCGTCCGGCCGCCGTATCCGGCGAAGTTCGTGCCGCCGAAAAACATGTAATGGCTGATCCCGGAAAATCCGGCCCGAATGATCTCGAGCATCCGCTTCTCATACAGCTCCGGCGTTTTTTGAATCGCGGCCGGCGCTCCCCAATGCTCGAACCATCCGCTCCAGAACTCGGTCACGATTTTCGGAGCATCCGGCTGCTTCCGGGCGAGCTTGTCAAAATGCGAATCCGCCCCGCTCCAGAAGTTCGCGCCCTCCACCGCCCCCTCTACGCCGCCGGCGCAGGTGATCAGCGGCACCTCGATGCCCCGCCGCAGCCAGCCGTCCCGCAAATAAGCCATGTATGGCCGGCTGGCCTCGTCATCGGCCAGATAGCCGTATTCATTCTCGACCTGGACGAGAATGACGGTGCCGCCGGCACCGAGCTGGCGGTCCCGGATGATTTCGCCGATCCGGTCGAAATAGATGTCCACGGCGCGCAGGAACGTCTCGTTCGCTTCCCGGAAGCGGATGCCCTCCTTGCGGCTGAGCCACCACGGGAAGCCGCCGAAGTCCCATTCGGCGCAGATGAACGGCCCCGGTCTGACGATGACCCATAGGCCGAGCTCGGCGCACAGGTCGAGGAACGCTCCGCAGTCTGCATCGCCCTCGAAGCGCCACTGCCCCTCCTCCGGTTCATGGACGTTCCAGGCGAAGTACGTGTCGATGCTGTTCATCCCCGCCAGCTTCGCCTTGACGAGCGTCTCCCGCCACTCCGCGCGCGGCATTCGAAAATAATGGATGGAGGCGCTTTGGAGGAAGACCCGCTCGCCATCGATGACAAAGCTTTTGCGGTCGAAGTCGACTCTCGACTGCCGCTGGCCGGCAGATCTGGATAAGGATAAGGATTTCATAAAGGTGTACGCCTCTTTCTGTCTGGATGGGATCGGCAGCCCGGCCGGTTACCCGACGATGCCGGGCTGCTCCAGGTTTTCGACGATCCGCCGTTGCGCGAAGAAATACAGGATCAGGAGCGGCAGCAGGAAGATGAGAGCCGCCGCCTGCTTGACGGCGTCGAACGCGAACGTCGTCGCGCCCGGCACGTCGTACCAGGTGCGGACCGCGTACAGGATGTTGTTTACGTTCGCAGGAGCGAACGTCGTCGCCAGCTTGATGCTCAGGTACGGGCCATCGGGATGGAAGTAGCCGGTATAGTACGTATCTCCGTAGTTCCATACGAAAGCGAGGATTCCGACGGTCATGATCGCCGGAAGCGCGTTGGGCAGCCCGATCTTGAAGAACGTCCGATAGAAGCCGCAGCCGTCGATATAAGCCGCTTCCTCGAGCTCGGCCGGCATCCCCTTGAAAAACTGGCGGAAAATGAAGACGAACATGCTCTGCTTCACGCCGAAGCCGAGCAGCGCGATCGCGTACAGCGTATACGGCTGGTTGATCAGGTCGATCGGGCCGCCGCCGAGCGCCGAGGCGATCCCCAGGACATCGAAGTTTTTGAAGCTCAAGTATTGCGAGATGAGCAGCGACTGAGGCGGGACGACGAAGGACAGGATGACGAGCCCCATGACGGCGTTCCGGCCCCAAAAACCGATCCGGCCGAGCGAATAGCCGGCGATGGCGGACATGAAGATCTGAATCAAGGCGATCGCCGCCCCATAGGCGACGGACTGCAGCAACGGCAGGCCGTTGCCGAAGACGAGCCGCATCGCAGCCCGGAAGCTGTCTACGGACAGCTCGATCGGCACCCAGATGACGTCGGGATTGCCGAGATCCTCGAGGTTGTTGAACACGAACGGAATCAGCTTGATCAACGGATACAGGATGGCGAACCCGAGCCCGATGACAAGCGAATAGAAGAAATACCCGATGACGATGCCGCGGATCGCCTTCTTGAGCCGATAAGCCTGGACTGGATTTTTCGTCCGCGTTTCACTTTGCAGCATGGCTCAGCTTCACCACCCGGTTCATGATCAGCATCAATAGCAGCAGGTCGGCCAGCACGTTGACGAGATAAACGACCGACAAGGCGGAGCCCGCGCCGATATTGTTCTTGTTGAAGGCGAAATAATAGATTTCCGTGGAAATCGGAGACTTGAGGAACATGTCGACGAACGTATAGATCAGCGCGAACAGCGAGATGTTGCCGACCAGCGGCAGCGTAATCTTCCAGAAGATCTCGTAGCTGTTGGCGCCCTCGATCTTCGCCACCTCGTAGAGCGACGGGTTGATGGACTGCAGTCCGGCGAGGAAGATAAGCGTCTGCACGCCTGTCTGCGAGAGCAGCAGGAAGATGTTCGTCGCCAGATCCGAGATGAACATCGTAATGTCCCGGGGCAGGAACGTGTACTCCCTCAGGAAATCGAAGATCATCTCGTTGTCGATGGTGCTGTCGACGGCCGCATCGGCCACGTCCCCGCCTGTCGAGACCATGATCAGGTCGACGACGACCTTCAGTCCAAGCACGATCGGCAGGAAAAAGACGACCCTCGCCAGTCCCTGGCCCTTGAACTTCACGTTGACCAGAATCGCGCAGAACAGGCTGAAGACGACGATGACCGGCGTGTTGATGAAAATATTGACGTTCTCGTCGGAGAACACCCTCAGGAACGGCTGGCTCTGGCTCGATACCTCGACATTGAAGAGATTCGTAAAGTTGTCGAGGCCGACATACCGGAGCGCCATGCCGCCCGTTTCCGCCACGCCGACTTCATGAAAAGCGTACTTGATCGTACTGGCCAGCGGCGTGACGAAAAACAGGCCGAACCCGATCAGCCACGGCAGCACGAACACGATGCCATGGATTTTCTGCATCGTTTGGTAGGAGAGGCGCGATCTCTTCCGAATCTTTTCTGCCGCACCCGGCATGGCATTACCTCCTTACGGCGTTGGCTGGATGACATAGCCAAGAGCGTCCAGATTCGATCCGGCTGCTGCGACCGGAAATTTATTGTAGTTGACGATGACCGAGGCGCCCGAGGCATAGGTCGTTTCGAACACATTATCCGCAAGCATCCGATGGCCGACGATCTCCTTGGAGCCGATCGCCGCCAGCCCCTCGCTGTATTCGGCGTATACGGCCTTGATCTCGTCGGCGAGGACGGCGTACTGCATGGAGAAGTAGTCGCTGTACTCCGAGTTTTTGAGGACGTCGACGTTCTCCGCGCTGATCGTGAACTTCGGCAGGCTGCCGAGCTCGAACGCCTGCAGGAGGAAGTAATCGCTGCGATCCGCCGCAAGGTTCACGTCCAGCGTCGTATATTCCGTCAACCCGTTCATGACGAGCTGCCGGAACGGAATCGAGCTGTACATCGTCGCATAGCCGCTGCTCTCCCGGGAGATGTCGGAGGCATACGCCGCATACCCGATCCGGTCGATGGCCGGATTTTCGAGGATGAGCTTCTTGCGGGCGGACAGCTTCTTCAGGTTCTCCTCGACGATGCCGCGGCTGATGACCGGATCGACGATTTCACGCGGATTGTAGCTCGCATAGTAGGTCGAGCCCATGTCGCCGAGCGAGAGATTCGGATACGCCTGCGAGTCCTTGAGGAATTTGTCCACCGTGTCGCTCAAACGAAGCGGATGGAGCAGATAGCGGCCTCGGCTGTCCGGATCGAAATTGCCGAAGGCATAATTGTACTTGCGGATCTCGACCGGCTTGCCGTCGTATCCGTACAAGGCGTTGCTTTTCGGCCAGAAGCCTCCGCTCGTGTCCGCCACCCGCATCAGATCGGCGTGGAGGAACAGCGAGCCGTTCCCGCTCTCGACCTGCTTGCGCAGCGCCTCCAGCTCCTTCCTGCTGCCGTTCGCTCCGACCAGCTCCGCCTTGTTCCCGATCGTGTTGTCCATGCCTCCGTTGAAGACGCCCTTGTAGTTCACGACCGCGTTCACGTCCTGCAGATCCTTGACGATGTCCAGCAGCTGGCTGTATGTCGTCATGGAATACGGCTCGGTATACGGGACGCCGAGCCTCCTCTTCTCCAGCGTGACCGTTCCGATCACGTCCAGGAACAGCTTCGGCTCCGTCGAATAGGCCGGCTTCAGGCCGTAGGTGTCGATCAGATGCTGGCGGTACGTCCGGGCCAGATCGTAATAGTCGGCCTTCCCGGCGAACAGCTTGTAGCGGACCGTGTAGTCGACCGGGATCAAGCCGGTGTCCGCCAGGAAGCGAGCCTCGTTGTCGCTGTAAGGCCCGAACACCTTCACCCGCGAATACTGCGTAGAGTCGAAGGAGCTGTACACCTTGTTGTACAGCGAGCCTCCCGCTGAGGCGTCCTTCGTGCCGAGCTGCACCTTCACGTAGCCGAGCTCCGCGCCTTTTTCGACGATGCCCAGATGTCCTTGAGATCTCCCGCGGAGATCGGTCGCGTACAGGCCGAACACCGGCATCGACAGCGTTTCGGGATATTCCGGCAGCTCGTATAACGTGTTGTAGTAGGTATTGTCGTACAGCGGACGCTCGTATTCCGGGAACTTGCCGTTGAACGTATTGATCTGGAACAGCGCGCCCGCCCCGTCCGGCACGACGATCTGCCCGTCCTCCGCCTTCTCGGCCGACACCAGTCCGAACGCAGGAAGCACGCTGATGTTCTGGATCGTGTAGAAGTCGTTGTCTCCCTCGATCGAGTAGGACGGCACGCGGACGACGAGATCGCCTCGATCGAGCTTCGCCTCCATCGTCACGACGAAGCGGGCCGGCTGCGCGATCGTGACCGAAATGCCATACTGCTGGCTGTCCGCCAGCAGCATCTCGGTCGTATAGCCGACCGCCTTGGAGAACTGGATCAGATCCTTCACGAGCGAGAGCGGCGGCAGCCCGGAAAACTTGAAGAAGTAGAGGCCGTTGTCCTCATCCCGCTGGTACGCGATGGAGAGCGACTCTTCATGCTTTTTCGCCTGAGCCTCTGTCAGCTTTCCCTGGCTCACCTCCTGCTCCAGCTTTTCGAGAAAGAGCTTCTCGTAATGTTCGATCGAGATTTTCTGCGGCAGGTACTCCTGCAGGCGGTACGATTCCGATTCAAAAAAATCAAGCACGATCTGCACGCCGCCGTCGATCCGGTTCAGCGTGTAGCGGCCGTTCTGGATCGCGTACTTGTACGCATCCCATTCGTACAGCGCGCTGTCCTTGCCGAGGAACCGGATGAGGAGCGGGGATTTTTCGGCATCCCCGCTCTTGCCGTCCTCATACAGGCTGTTCCACGTCGCTCCGCTTTGCGCGTCCACGACTTTCAGATTCAGCGTACGGGCGTCGAGGTACAGCTCCCTGCCTTCGTTTTGGGCCAGCAGCACCGTGCCGGCCTCCTTGTCGATCTCGCCCGTCGCGGGCGACAGTCCCGCCCGCTCGTATTCCGGCAGCGGCTGCCGTCCGATGCTGTAATGCTGGACGACGGAGGGGAGATAAGCGATCGCGGCGCCGGCCAGCACGGCCAGCAGCGCGAGCGCCAGCGCCATCCGGCCCGCGGCCTTTTTTCGGGCGGACGCCGCTTCGCGCACATCCTTCAGCATGTCGTCACCACCTCTTTGATAGCTCCAGGAATACGGCATAGACGAATCCGACGACTTTCCCGATCAGCGTGAAATAGAGCATCGACAGGAACAGGATCAGAACCGCCGAGGCGCACGATGCGGCCAGCGTCACGATGTTGACGAGAGCCGAATATTCATGCGTGACGGTCAAGCCGCAGAACAGCAGGAACGCGAACCATAAGGTCCCGATCGCCGTAAACGCCTGCAGCAGCCCCGCCTCCTCCTGCGTCACGACATTGCTCAGCGCGATGCCGGCGAGGTCGAACGCCAGCTTCGGCAGGAGCGCATAGCTGAGCACGATGTAGATGTCGCCGATCGTGCCGTTGCCGTCGAACAGCGTCGTCACGCTCCAATTGCTGAGCAGGAACAGCAGGAATGGAAACAGCGTCGTCACGAAGAGGGCGATGCTGTTCATCTCGAAAAGCGGGAAGTAGTTCAGGATGAAGCCGGTGTACTGATAGCTCAAGATGCCCGTCAAGCCGCAGAGGAGCATGATGATCGTCGCCAGCGCGAAATTCCGCTTGCCCAGGAACTTCACCTCGTAGAACCCGTCGAACGGATGGAAGAGCACGCGGAGCATAGACTTGCCGTCTTCGACAATTCCGGTCATAAGTCGCGATCCTGCCTTTCTTTCGAGAACATGATGGAGCCGCCCCATCGATCAGCCGGTCTTTCGGTTGTATCGGTATTCCGAATAGAACAATAGGGCCGCGAACGCGACGAACACGAGGACGAACCACAGGAAATGATGCTGGATGAACAGGTTGCGATGCTCCGCGAACGCCTGCGAATAATAGCCGCGGCTGTTGCCGAGCTTCGTGTAGTACATCGCCTCGTCGAACTCGTCCTGCATCAGAAGGTTGCGGCCGACTCCCGTATAGGCGATGTCGTAGTTGGCGTTGCGCTCGAGCGTGTCCAGGTAGGCTTCGCCCGCCGCTTTCCAATTGCCGTTGAAATACTGCTTTTCCGCTTCCAGCGCGGCCGCTCCGAACTCCGTCGGCTGGAACACGGACGCGCTTCCGAACTGCCGGTCGAGCAGGATCAGCCGATCTCCGAACCAGGCGATCGAGGTCGGCTCCTTGACGTTCCCCTTCAGGTTGCCGATCGAGTTGAACACGTTCATGATGTCGCCCTCGAAGTTGTAAAGGAACACCCTGCCCATCGTCTTGTCCAGAAGCGCGTACACGCCGTAATCGGAAACGGCGATGTCGACGAACTGGCTTTCCTGGCCTGTCACCCGCGTCAGATCGCCCATGACGGGGAAATATCCGTTCTGGACGAGGATGTTCTCCCCCTTCGAGTTGAACCGGAACACTTTGTTCTGCGCGGACGGGTCGAACGTCGTCGCATAGATGAGTCCTTCCGCATCGATGCTGATGTTGTTGAAGGAAGGCGCGAACAGCTTTTTCATCTTTTCCTTCTGCTGGCTGGAGGCCAGCGACTTCCAGAAGAAGTCCGCCAGATCGACCCGCGGCTTGTTCAAGCCGAAGTAACGGGAGAAGGACCCGTCGGGCTGAATCTCGATGATGCCTTCGTAGCTGCCTTGCACGACGATGCTGATTTTCCCGTTCTTGTCGACGACGAGCTTGGATGGCTTGAACGGGGTCGCTCCGACCCTGTTCTCCGGACTCTCGATCGTCCGCTTGAAGGCATAGGTCATCCCGTCCAGGACGACGATCCGCTCCGCGCCCGTGTCCGCGATATACAGCTCCTCGGACGCCTCGCTGTAGAACACGCCCTCCGGATTCGTCAGCATCAGCTGCTTGCCGGTCGCTTCGCTCACCATGATCTTGCCGGCTCCGTCGCGGATGAGCTTGATCGACGCTGCGAAACGGAGCTGGGCATCAAAGACGCTGATGCGGCTTTCCGTCGCGTCCGCCACAAAGATCCGGTCTTCGGAGACGAACACATCATCGAAGCTCCCGACCTTGATCGGCTCCATGTCGCGGCTGTCCAGCGTATCGACCAGCTCGAACGCCGGGGGACTTCGCTTGACGTTCCCCCAGGCGTCGTAGGTGTAGTTGCTTTCGAACGTCGTGGCGGCATGCGCGCTCGCCAGCGGCCAGATCAAGCAGAGCACGGCCGCGATGCCGGCCGCCCGCAACGTTTTCCTCATCGCGGAACCCTCCTCTCCGTCGTTATTCCTTGATGCCTGCCGAGGCCATCGTCTGGATGACGTTGCTCTGCGAAAAGATGAAGACGGCCACCGGCACGACCAGCATGATCAGCGTCACGGCCGAGGCGACCCCCGTGCGGGCTACGCCGGCATTGACGATCTGCGCCAGCGCATAGCTGATCGGCTTCAGCTTCTCGCTGAAGATGAAGCCGCCGCCCGTCGTCCCCCAGAAGTTCTGGAACGAGAGGATGATGAGAGTGATCCAGGCCGCCTTGGACAGCGGCATCATGACTTTCCAAAAGATCGTGAACTCGCTCGCTCCGTCGATCTTGGCCGCCTCGATCAGCGCGTCGGGCACCTGGACCATGAAGTTCAGCATGAGGTACAGTCCGAGCGTCGAGCCGACCGAGGGCAGGATGACCGCCCAGTAGCTGTCGATCATATTCAGCTTCGACATGATGACGTAGTTCGGCAGCGCGGTGACGGTGCCGTTGAACATGAGGGAGTAGACGATCAGCTTCGACATCGTCTTCGAGCCGGGAAAGACGTATTTGGCCAGCGGAAAAGCCGCCATCGAGCCGATGATGACCGTGCCCGCCGTGCCGGCCGCCGTAAGGAACAGCGTATTGAACAGATAGCGGGACATCGGGATCCAGGAGTTGCCGATGATGATGAGCAGATCCTGGAAGTTCGTCAGCGTCGGGCTCAGCACGAACAGCTTCGGCGGGAAGAGGAAAATCTCGTTGAGCGGCTTGAACGCGTTGTTGAGGATGAACACAAGCGGCCAGACGCTGAACAGGCCGAACAGGCCGAGGAAAAACGTCAGGCTCATGTCGCCCAGGATGCTTCGGTTCCTTCGCCTGAACTTTCGCGACAAGTACGCTTTTTTGACCGCTGCAGGAACGACGCTCACCTAAACCCCTACCCTTCTCAAAGCTTTCTGCACGATGATGTTCGTGAAGACCATGATGAAGAACAGCACCGTCGCGATCGCCGAGGCGTAGCCCATCTCGTAGCGGATGAAGCCGTAGTCATGCAGATGCGTCAGGATCGTATGGCCCGAATACTCGACCGAAGGGAAGCCGGCGAGCTCGATCGACAGCTGCGACACCGACAGCGAACTGGTGATCTGCATGACGGCTCCGAACAGCAGCTGCGGCTTCATGGACGGCAGCGTGATGAACCAGAGCTCCTGCCACCGGTTGCGGATGCCGTCGATCTGTCCGGCCTCGTACAGCGTCCGGTCCACGTTTTGCAAGCCCGCGATGAACGCCAGGAAGCTCACGCCAAGGCTAAGCCACAGCTGGACCAGAATCAGGATCGGGAACACGTACTCCTTCTTGTCGAACCACAGGATCGGCTCGCTGATGAAGCCGAGCCGCAGCAGCCAGGCGTTGGAATAGCCGTACATGTCGGACGAGAAGATGAGCTTCCAGATCAGATAGGCGTTGCCCGAAATCGAAGGCGCGTAGAACACCAGCGTCATGACCGCGCGCACTTTCGGCGTCAGCTCGTTGATCAGCCAGGAGAAGACGAAGCACATGATATAGCTGATCGGCCCGGTGATGAGCGCGAAAAACAGCGTGTTCTTCACCGCGACCAGAAAGATTTCGTCGTTCACGAGCAAGTTGATGTAGTTCCCGAATCCGACGAACTTCGGCAGCTCGAGCATGTTGAACGAGGTGAAGCTGAGCACGATCGAAGTCAGGACGGGAATGAGGGTAAACACGATGAAGATGACCGAGAACGGAAGCAGCAGCAGGTATTTCTCTTTATGTCTTTTCCAGACATGCGAGATCGACGTCTCGCTCTTGCGGGTCAGGATAGGTTCTCGGATCGAATTCCGACTCGTCTGCATACTCACCTTGCCCCTCTATCTGTGGATTCCGGCCGCCGCATGGCCCGCTATGCCTTCCCTGGAGGAGAGCTTGAATTCCTTGCGCTTCTTCTCCAGCTCCCGATCGATCTGCTTGAGGTTCATATACAGCGCCTCGCGCGGGTTCCGGCCGCTCGTCACGACCGAGCGGAACGCATAATCGATCGCCCGCGGCGTCATGTAGCCGCCCGGCACCTCGGGGAATCCGACGGTGTCCTCGAGCTGCCGCATCAATTGCTCCGCGTCCTTCGCCGCCCAGGGCAGCCGCTTCAGCACGTCGACGTTCGCGGTCGGGTACCTGGCGGCGGAGCCCATGACCGATTCAAGCGCATTGGCGTATTGGGCCTGCGTCTCCGTCTCGGCCCACCACTTCATGAATTCCCATGCCGCTTCCTTCTTGTCCGACGCCTCCATCATGACGCTGTCGATCGTCGTCGCCAGCGCGGTGCGGTTCACGCCGCCGCCGGCCTGCTCGACTCCCGGCAGCGGCGCGAACGACCATAAGCCGCGGATTTCCGGAGCGAACACCTCGAGCTGGTTGTAGGTGACGTACGGCGCGATCCCGACCGGCATCGATCCGGTGCGGAACCGGTTCGGGAAGTCGGCGGTGACGGGCAGGCGATAGCTCGTGAAGAAGCGGGTCAGCTGGTTGAACGCGCTCATCGCTTCATCGCTGGCCAGTCCGCTGCGGATGCCGTAATCGCTGCCGCTGCCCTGGTACAGGTCTCCGCCCGACTGGTAGACGAGCGAAGGATACAGCTCCTGGCCGGAGATGTAGAAGTCGTAGTTGCTCGCATGCAGGACGGAGATGACATGCTCGGCCTCGGCCCAGGTGCCGGGCGGCTGCAGTCCGAGCTGGTCGAGGATGTCCTTGCGGTAGAACATCATCAGGAACGTCGACTGCTCGGGAATTCCGTATACGCCGTCCCGGTACGATACCGTCCTCCACAGGCTTTCGTTGAAGCGGCCGCGGATGCCGTCAAAGCCGTCCAGCTTGGACAAGTCCGCGAGCGCGCTGCGCATCGCGAAGTTGACGACCGTCGCCTGCGGGATGGCGAGAGCGACGTCGGGGCCGTTGCCCGCCAGCGTCGCCGGCAGGATGACCTCCTCCGGGATCAGCTGCAGCTCGACGGGGATGTTCGACCTCGGCGTGAAGCTTTGATCGATCAGCGTCTTGATGACCTGGGCCTGATCCCGTCCCGCCGCGATCCACACCTTGATGGCGCCGTCCTGCTCGCCGCTGGACAGCGTCGTCTCATCGACGAAGAAGGTCGAGAAAAATCGGACCGCTCCGTAATAGGCGCGGACGAACGGATTCGGCTTGGCGGCCGGGAGCGGGGCGTCGGGCGCGGACAGCGTGAAGCTGTCGAGCTGCAGCGGCATCTCCGAGATCGAAGAGATCCAGGTGCCCATCGAGGAGATGTTGTTCTCCATTGTGGCCAGCTCCGTGATGACAGCTTCCGGATTTTGGCTCAGCCGCTCCGCCTGCACCTGCATTTTCTCAATCATTGCCGTCTTCTCGCCCTTTTCGCCGGTTATCCTCACCAGCTCGCGGACGACAGCCTGCAGCCGCTCGCTCTCCTCCTGCAGCGTCTGCGCGTAGCCGGGAATCTTTTTCGTGATCTCATAGTCGATGTACCGATCCGGCACGAGGCCGGTAATCTGGACCGTCTTGCGGTACAAGCCGCTCAGAGCGAGCACGCTCTTCTCGACTTCCGACAGCGGCATGGCAAAATCGCCCAGCACGACCTCCAGCGAGATCGTATTCTCGCCTTGCTTCAGCGGAATGAGGTATTCCTCGCCGCCGCTACCCGGCACATAGTGGACGAACCCGGAATGGAAGGCGAACGGGATCGCTTCCGCCTCGCGGAACGGAACTTCCCCGTTCACCTTCAGCTGCCGGTACGACATGACGCCGCGGTTCGTATTCTGCGCCCCGCGGAAGGAGATCCGGTACAGCCCCTCCTCCGGCGCCTCGATGCGCCAGGAGATGAAGTCGCCCGGCGTCCTCCAGCTCGTGCCGCCGATCGTGTTCAGCTTGATTTTATAGGGATGGTAGGGAACGGTGCTGGGATTGGCGTAGTCGGTGGCCAGCATGATGTCGACCGACGATTTCTCGATTCCGACCGTGCGGCCGTCGGTCCGTTCCGCCTGATAGACGAGGCTCGCTCCGTCATATACCTTGAGCTTCGATTGCCATTGCGCCAGCGCGTCCGCATAGGGCTTGATCTCAGGCGCCGCTTGCAGCGTGATGCCGCGGATCTCGATCGGCTCCTTGACGGATTCGAAGATGAGGTCATGCGTACCCGCGCTCAAGTAAAAGGCATACGGCTCCAAGCCTCGCTTGCGCGAGTCGTTCAAATAGACCGTCATCGGCTCCGTCTTTTCAATCGCGTTGGGCCGGATTTCGTTGCCGTCCTTCTGCGCGATGGCCGCGCTGCTGTCCCACACGCGATGGAAGACCAGCTGATCCATGCCGGCGAACAGGCTTTTGCCGTCGATCCGCAGCTTGCGCTCGATCTTCGCGTTCGTTCCTGCGACAGGCGCATACGTGAGCGCGATATGGTAGAATCCCGCCTCCCGCACCGGCACGCTCCAGGTGATGCTGCCGTTCTCGCCAGCGATGGCCGCGCCGTCCCGGTAGCTTGCCTCCATGCCGTCCGAGGCGGTGAAGGAAGCGACATCCACCTCGATGGCCGAGGAAGCCATCTTCCCTGCATAACCGGCGCTCTCGAGGTAGGCGCGGTACGATTCCTCGAGATAGCCTTGCCGCTCTTGCGTTCCGGCCGCCGTCAGCGCATTCACGCTGCCTGCTCCTGCCGCAGACAGGAGCAGGGCGAATGCCGGCAAGGCCAGCGCCGCGCACAACATCGTTCTTTTCATCTTGGACATACGCCTGAACCCTCCATTAAAGGGCTGCGGACGGCCGCCGCCCGGCCGGGCGCCGCATCCGCAGCCCGCAGCGATTCGCGTCTGCTCCTTACTCGACCGTCACCGGAATGGTCAGCTCCGCCGCATTGCCGGCAAAGTCCTTCACCGTGAGCGTCACGTCATAGGTGCCGGGCGTCGTCACGTCGAGGCTTCCGATGTCCGCGGCAATCTGGCCCTTCAGATCGAAGCCGTCCTTGTCGACCGCCTGATCCACGAAGTCCGCTCCCCAGTTGATGGCCGAGGCGTCTTCATCCACCTTCACCTTGCGGTATTCCGCTTTTGCGGCGAGGGTCGGCGGCTTTTTGTTGTTCGGATCGTAGACAATGACGGCAAAGGCTCCTTTGCCTTCGTTGCCGGCGGCATCCTTGGCGGAAAGCGCAAGGCCGCCGTCATAGCTGCCGACCGTATCGAACTTCGTCTTGGAGACGTCGACCGCGACGCTTGCAAACGGAATATCGCCGTCAATGCCGTCCGCCGCCTTGACGAACGCATCCCATTTGATCGTCGACGGATCCGTGCCGGCCGCGACGGCGATCGGCGTGCCGGTCGCCGTAAAGGCAGGCGGCATGTTGTCCTTCGATTCACCGGAGCTGATCGTCTTTTCGACCGCAGCCATCGCGTCTACGATGACGTTTTTCTGCGCGTCGATCGCGCCGGCATATTTCGGAGAGCCGTTCAGTCCGTACAAGGAATTGCCGAGGATGACGTCCGTCCATGTGTTGCTCCATGGCATGATCGACGCATATTCGTTCGGGCTGCTGCCGGAGATGCCTGTGAACGCTTCCAAAATGGCGTCTCCGTATTGCTCGTTCGTGACGTCGAAGCCGTAGTTGATCGCCGTGCTTTTCGCTTGCTTGCTGAAGAAGTCCAGCGCCTTGTCGCTGCTCGCCAGCGTCTTGTAGACGGTCGACCAATAAGTCTTGTAGGCCTTCAACGCAAGCTCCGTCTTCTCTTTGGGGACGCCCTTCAGAACGGCGAACTGATTGTTCGGGAAAATGACCTGGCCATACTTCGGATCGTCGGCCGCGATGCCGTCCGGTCTCGGGAACGGCACGACGCCCATCGACTCGCCGCGGGACGCCAGCGTCTGGCCCGCTCCGTTCGACAGCCACGGCACCATGTTGGTGAACACGGTCTCTCCGTTGCCGAAGTCGCTGCCGTTCCAGGTCCAGCCCGGAACGGAGGAGTCGTCGCCGTATCGGGACGTCATCAACAGGCTTTTCGACATCAGCCGATCGAGATAGGCTACCGCCTCCTTGGCTTCCGCCGAATCCGCCGTCAGCCCGTCGGCTCCGTACACCGCTCCGCCGTTGGCGTGGATCGCCTGGAACGCCGTATAGCGGTAGTCGGTCTGGAACGGCTTGATCGGCACGTCCGTCCGCACCGGCGACTTTTTGTTCGCGTAATACTCGTTGACCTTGGACAGGTAGCTCTCGAAGGCCGACCAGGTCCATTTGCCCTGCTTCCACAGATCATGCGGATAGACTGTCTTGCCGTTTTCCTTGAGCGCGTCGACCTTGTCGAGGTACGAGATGTTGTAGACAAGCGGCCAGGCGTTGACGAAGTCGAGGATGTAGTTCAGGAAATATTTGTTGCCGAACATCTTTTCGCCGAGCATCCAGGCGTCGTCCGGATCGCTGAAGATGCTCTCGTACTCGTCCAGCGGCTGGAAGATGTTCTGCCCGATGAGCGTTCCTTGCGAGCCGCCCCACAGCAGCGCCAGGTCGACGAGCGGAGCATTCGCGAGCACCGACTTCAGCAGCGACTCCCGCAGGTCGGTCGGGTATTGCAGCCATTTGATCTCGACGTTGAGCTCGCTGAGCACCGCCTCCTGGGCTTTCTGGCGGGCGAGCAGCTGCTCCGGCGACATGCCCGGCTCGCCGGTCACAGGATCCTTCCAGCTCGGGTCGTCTCCCGCCTGCCAGTGGGTGCCGAATACGATGACGGTCGGCTCTCCCTTGCCGCCTCCTCCGCTCGGCTGCGGCTCCTCCTTGTTTTGCGCCGCTTCGTTTTTAGCCGGAGCTTCCGCTGCCGGATTTCCGTTCGAATTCTCGCAGCCGATCAAGACGGTGAAAAACATCGCGATGGCCATGAACATCGCAGGCAGCCTTTTCGATTGGATTGCCATGTTCGATCCTCCCCATTTGGTTTGCGCCTTCATCTTTGCCAAAATCCGGCCGTTCGTGCCTGGACGACGAATGTCGTAACCGATTCCGGCGGCAGGACATAGTTCCCGAGCGAGCTCACCTCCTTCACGAGGCCGAGGTCGCGAGCCTCCGACGTTTCGTAGATCTCCGCCTTCTTGCCATGAAGTCCTTCGAACGAGACCGGCTTCTCCTGCTTCCCGGCATTGACCGCCACGATGACGGTCCGGTCCTGGTCCGGACTGACATAAGCGGAGGCCAGCACGTCACTGTCCTCGCTCGCGGCCCCGATCCGGGTCGAGCCCGGCTGGATGAACCGCGAATAATTGCCGAAGCTCCACATCCGCTTCGCGGCGCCGAACTGCCTCGTGGACGGATCGACATACACCAGGGCGTCGCGATAGTCGCCCTTGGCGACGGCCAGCCACTGCTCCCAGGTGGATACCGACAGGATCGTCATATCCTCATGGATCGTCCTCGCCAGCACGAGAGCCGCCTCCATGCCCGCCGCGTTGCCGTCCACCATCTCGCACCATTCGGTCTGATGCAGCGGGAGCAGGTCGTCGAACTGCGAGAAATACTCGGCCGCGATCTTCTTGTCCTTCACGCTCGACCAGTAGGAATGCACGGCGTAGGCATCTATCGCGCGGGACAGCACCTCGTCGCCCATGATCCGCTTATACATCGCGAGCGTGTACTCCGGGTCGTTCCAGGTGCCCGACTCGGCGACCAGCAGCTTGACGGGGAGCTTTCTCGCCTCCAGCTCCAGCGCCACCTTGCGGGACAGGCGGATCACTTGCTCCGGCTCGTAGTGGCAGCCCTCCTGCCCTCCCTTCCAGTCCCACTGCGGCTCATTGATCGGGCTCAAGTATTTGACCGGCAATCCTTCGCGGACGATCAGCTCCGTGATGTCCACGAGATACTTGGCGAACGCCTCCTCGTTCTCCGGAGGGAGATTCGGCTTGCCCGACGGCTCTCCGGAGGAATAGCCCGATGCGGTCAGCCTGGCGGGCGGACTGTTGGCGAACAGCACGATGTCCGCTCCGCGCTTGGCCGCCTCCTTCATCGCCTGGATCGCGTTCCGGTCCCGGTCGAGATCGTAGACGCCGGGGGATACCTCCACCGTCATCGTCGTCCGCCACGGATCGGTTGCAATCGTCGGCTTGCCGGCTCCGATGTTGTAGCGGTAGATGTCGAGCCCGATGCCCTGCTTGTCGTCGTACAGCAGGTCCATGATCGCATCCAGCTGCTTCCAGCCGCCGACCTCCTGCGCCCACCACGCTCCGGAGGCTCCGAATCCGTCGATCTTCTGGTAAGCCGTGTCGTAGTCCAGCTGAATCCGTTTGCCCATGAGCGCTTCCCCTTTCCCTGGCTCCTCATCCGCGCCGTGCTTTGGCGACAGCGGCATCGCGAGGAGCAGAATCAAGATGCCGCATGCCGCCAGACATGCCAATCCGACCAGAACGAGCCTCTTTGACCTGTTCCGCATCGCTTCTCCCCCTATCCTGGACGCTGCCGTCATCGACGTATGGACTATGATGAAACGGGTTACATAAATCGACAGCCCCGCTCGCCTCCACCCCCGTCCAGCCTACACCGGGCGGAACGACAGCTCCTCCAGCACCGACGGCGCTTCGCCGTCGACCGCCTCCAGCAGGAGCGCCAGCTGGCCGGCCTCCTCCCGGAACCACGGCCCCGGCACATAAAACGAATCCTGGCTCCCGCCCGTGAAGAAGGGACGAGAACGGCTGCCTTGCAGCCAGATGCGGCCGACCAGACGCCCGTTGAACAGCGCCGTCAGCTTGAGATTCGAGCCTTTCGCCTGAACTCGCCAGCCTTTGCCGCCGTTCGAATGGCCGACGGCTCCGATCAGCCAGCCCATGTCTCCGGCCTCCAGCTGGACGGGCAGCCGGACGCTTGCCGCTTCCTGCAGCGACTGGGCATGGGCATGCAGCTGCTCTTCCTCGCCGGAGAAGATCTCCCATCGGTTGGCTGCGACGCCCTCGTACAGCGTCACTTTGCCGGCGGCGGGCCCAGGCTGCCTATCCATGAATACCGCGAGCTGAACCGGCTCTCCAGGCTGGACAAAAGCGGAGAGATCGACGTATGGATCGCCCGGATGAACCGGGCCGGCGTCCTTTCCGTCGACGAAGACATGGACCGATGCCTGCAGACCGTCGAAATGCAGCGTCCAGCAATTGGCGTCGCCCGCCGCTTGAAAGCGGTTACGATAATACTCGAGAGCGGGTCTCGCGGACGACAGCCAGCCTCCGAAGCTGACGATCGGCCATAACGCTTCGTCGGCCGTCCTGCCGATCCATTCTTCCTTCGGTTCGCGGTCCGTGGCGGCCTTCACCCGCCAGTTTCCCGTCAGAGGGATGACTTTCGTGACGGTGGCGAGCCCCGTCAATCCTTTGCCGGCGTGCAGCCGTAGTCCGGGAAGACGGATATCGTCGAAATTGCTATGCCCCCAGATCTCCGCCCGCACCGTAATCGGAATCGGAATTGGACCGTCCGTCGCCGGATCTGCGAACGGAACGTATCGGCTTGATCCTCCAGGAACGATCGTGGCCAAGTACCGCTTGCCCGCATAAAGGGACAGGACGTCGCTTCCATTGCGCACGAGCAGCCCCTGCGGCTCGGCGGCTTGCGGCGGCTCCGTCTCCGCGACGTACCAGCCGTAGCCTCGCTGGATTCCGTACGACTCCAGATATCCGGCCCCGCCGGCCGAGAAGCCGTGGCGGCGCGATGTCGATAGCGGGCGATCCGCCTCCACGGGCGAGAACGTCCACGGAATGTCAAGCTCGACGGCTTCCTTTCGATGGTCCGGCATTTCCCCGAACCGCAGCTCGCCGCCTTCTCCGATCTCCTCCAGCAGCAAGGCGCGGGAGCGGTCCATCGCGATCAGCTCCAGCACGGAGCCGTCCGGGAGCGCGATCCTGCACGCCGCGTCCTCGCTCGAATCGAAGGTCAGCATGAGCGCTCCAGCCGCTTCATCCGCGTCCATGCCCGACGTCTCCAGCACCGTCGCTCCCTCGATATTCAGCACGATCTCGCCCTGGCCTTCCGCGTGAAAAGCGAGGACCGTCTTCGAGCCGAGCTTGCGGCAGCTCCACAGCTCCGCCGTCGCATGCAGCAGCGTGCCCTCGATTCCCCAGGCGCGAAGCGGCACGCCCACCGGCAGCGCCAACGAGCGCCAGCGCTCCAGCCGGAGCGTCGACCGCTGCGGAATCCGCGTCCCGGCGATCTCCAGCACGACAGCGGCCGTTTCTTCCGTGACGTTGGAGACGAAGCCGAGATAGCCGCCGTCCCGCAGCTTAAGCGCTCTGGAGCCGGCCGCCGCTCCTTCCGGAGCCGCCAAGGTCCGCATCGTCCCCTGCTCCGCAGGCGCCGCTTCCGCCAGCGTCGCGCCATAGGCCGCCATCAAGCGGCCGAGCAGCCTGCCCTCGTACGCCTCGGGACGGATATGCCCTTCCGGAGAGATCATGCCGCCGAAGTCATAGTCCGAGGTCAGGAAAGCAAGCGGCTTCCCCCAGTTGTTCGTCGCGTTGGTGAATCCGAAATCCGTCCCTGACACCTGCAAATAAGGACCGAGCAGCTTCGCGCCGCAAGACAGCAGCCGCCGGAGCAGGAAATGGGAGCGGTTCGTCTCCGTCACCAGCAGCGGCAGTCCTTTCCCGGCGAGCAGCTCCTGATAGCGGCCGACCTTCTCCTCGAACGCACGGTCGCGGTCGTTCGGATAAAAGTTGCAGGTCGGCACGACTCCATCCGCGAAGCCCGACGCCTCCATCAGGCCGCCCTGTCCCGCGCAGGCGATCAGCGGCACGGCGATGCCCCGCTCGAGGGCCATCTCGCGCAAGGCGGAGATGTAGCCGCGCGGGTCCTTGCAGCCGTAGAAATCCAGCTCGTTGTCCAGCTGCACGGCGACGATCGTGCCGCCGCTGCCGATCTCATAAGCTTTCAATACCGGGAGGATGCGGTCGAACCACTTCGCCGTCGCTGCGAGGAAAAGCGGATCGTTGTCCCTCAGCCTCATGCCTTCGACGGCGGATAGATAGGCAGGCAGCGCCCCTCCATCCCACTCCGAGCAGATATAGGGACCCGGCCTGGCGACGACGAACAGTCCGGTTTCATGCGCTTCCTGCAAGAAGGCGCGGACATCCTTCTCGCCGGCAAAATCCCATTGCCCTTCCTCCGGCTCATGGTAATTCCACGGGAAGTAGACATCGATCGCGTTGTAGCCGAACGCCTTCAGCTGGAGCATCCTTTCCCGCCATAAGGCTCGCGGTATGCGGAAGTAAAACAGCGAGGCGCAAAGGAGCAGCTCGGACTTTCCCTGGATGCGGACTTCATTTGCCGCCAGACTGACGGGAGCTGCGGCGAGGGCGGGCGATTTCATCATCGGTTCATCCTCCATAGCCAGACTATGAAACGGGTTTCACCAAAGATTAGAACGGCTTGCTTCCCATCGGAATCAAGCCAGGAGCTGGAACGGTACAGCCTGATTGAAATAGATCCGATTCTTTTTCCTTCAAAGGATCGATCTCAATGATTTTAATGTAATGGGTTTCATAGATAAGGAAGTGAAATAGAGGAATTCGAATCGAATGCCGTTTTTTTGTAAGGGGTTACATTTGGATAATGTCATTCTAGTCCGCGGCCTCGTCGATGTCAATCGCTGTCAGTGAAATTTTTTAGGAATGTCCCTTTCAGCGCGCTCCCCGTACCCGCTCCTGCCGATGAGCAGGGAGAACCGGGGGGGAGTTCATCCCCCCTTGCGGACGGCGGCCGTCGATTGGCGCACGACCAGCTCGGGCAGAACCGAAAGCAGCTTCGGCACCTTTTTCTTCCCGATCATCCGATGCAGCGTCTCGGCGGCGAGGCGGCCGATCTCGGCGGCCTTGAGCGATACGGTCGTCAGCTCCGGGATGCTGTTGGCAGCGAACTGGATGTCGTCGTAGCCGATGATCGACAGCTCCTCGGGCACGCGCACGCCGGCGCGGCTCGCCGCCTTGAGCGCTCCGATCGCAACCAGATCGTTCAGGCAAAAGATCGCGGTCGGACGCGGGTTCATGGCGAGCAGCCGGGAGGTGAACTCCACGCCGGCCTCGACCGAAAAACCGTCCTGCAGCATCCACTCCTTGCGCGGCTGCAGGCCATGCTCCCTCATCGCGGAGCGGAAGCCCTGCAGCCGCTGCTGCGTATTGCTCATCGTCGAATAGCCGCCGACGGCGGCGATGTCGCGATGCCCGAGCTCGAGGAGATGCTGCGTCGCCAGCACGGCGCCGAGCTTCTGGTCGGTGGCGACACGGTTCAGCCCGACCTGCGGCAGGCTTCCGTTGAGCAGCAGGAACGGAACGCGCCGCGCCGCTTCCTCCACTTCGCGAATCATTTGGGGATCCGGACGCGACAGATCGATGCGCCCGCCGAGCATGACGATGCCGTCGACCTGCTTCTCCATCAGCAGGCTGATATATTGGGACTCCCGCTCATACTGATTGAGAGTCTCCTCGTTGGTCGAGAACGTGTCGCACAAAAAGTACGTATACCCCATCTTCCGCGCCTCGCGGTCGAAGCCCGCCAGCACCTCCGGAAAGAAGGGATTGGTGATGTCCGGCAAAATGAAGCCGATCATGCCGGTCTCCTTGCGGATCAGACTGCGGGCCAGAGCATTCGGCTGGAACTGGTATTTCTCAATCAGCGCGCTGATGCGCTCTCTCGTTTCCTTTTTGACCGGCGCCGTGTTGTTCAGCACCCGCGAAACGGTCGCCACCGAGACGTTGGCCTCTCTGGCGATATCATAGACGGTGACCGTCTTCATTGGCAGACTTCTCCCTTTCCTTCAACCCAATTTGAAATCGGTTGCATTATCGTAGCATCGCCAGCCCTTGCGTGCAAGCTCTTTCCCGGCTGCTTCCGCTCCCCAGCGGTCCAGTTGACTATGAAAGCGTTTAAAGGTATCTTTTCTAGCAAATGGATTGCGAACGACCAAACGAGACCAAGGGGTGGGGAGATGAACGAACGGAATCTCATCGTCATGGAGGTCCCGCCGATCCCCCACTATGTGGCGATCGGCCGGGCGACGCTGCAGCCGGGAGAGCAGCATCCGAGCCGCCGCCATCTCGGCTTGTTCGACCTGCTGTGGGTCGTCAAGGGAACGCTCTATATCGGCGAGGACGATCGGGAGTGGGAAGTTTCTTCGGGCCAGACGCTGCTGCTCCTGCCGGACCGATTCCATTATGCGGTCAAGCCCTGCGCGGAGGAGACCGTCTTCTACTGGATCCACTTCGACTATGCCGGAGCGGCCGTCCAGGCGGAGACGGCTTCCAGTCCCTATCATTCGGCGCGGAACGCCTGGGAAAACCGGTATTCGATCTGGATGCGGCAATATTCGACGTCCGTCGACTTGTCGATGGCCGAGCGGCATCTGAACCAGCTGCTCGCCTATTCCGGCGAGCTCCGGCATGAGGCGTTCTGGAACGAGCAGCAGCTGTTCATGGAGCTGCTGCAGCTGCTCGAGGAGCGGTTCGGCGGCAAGAAGAGCTCGCCGATCGTGCAGCTTGCCGAGAAGACGGAGGCGTACCTGCGGCAGCACTATCCGTCTCCGCTGACCAACGAGTCTCTAGCGGAGGCGCTTCATTACCATCCGAACTACATCATCCGGTGCATGAAGGAAATCTACCATTGCACGCCGATGGAATATTTGCATGACTACCGCATGGAGCAGGCCAAGCTGCTGCTGCTGAAGACCGACTGGCCCATCGCCAAAATCGCGGAGCAGGTCGGCTTCCAGTTCGCGCCGTATTTCTCCAGCTGCTTCAAGCGGTTCGCGAACGTCTCGCCGCTCAAGTTCCGGAAGCAGTTTACTTCGTAGGAAGAGCAGGCCGCTGCGCTTCAACCGTGCTGCGGCGCATCCGCCCAAGCCTAAAGAGCGCCGGGAGAATCTCCCGGCGCTTCTGTTTCAATCTAGCCTACCGCTATCGCAACCGTAGAGGCAGGAATCCCTTCGGCCATCGCAGTCAAGACGATCTCCCCGGACTCGCCATCAGCCCGTACGACGGCCATGGCCCGGCCTTCATAGGCTTTGCGTCGATGGCCGACATACATCTCTTCGCTGACGGGATTGCTGTTGCCGACAGCGATCAGCGTACCGGCTCCGCACGCGGTGAAATAAATATCGTCGGCTGCGTCATGCACGACATTTCCCGATGCATCGACCACTTCGACCGTGATATAAGACAGATCGCCGAATTCGGCTTTCAAGCGGCTTCGATCCGGCGTCAGGCGGATGGCGGCAGGCGCCCCTGCGGTTCGGAGCACGGTGCGGGAAGCCTCGCTTCCTGCCCGATAGCCTACGGCCAGCAGCTCTCCGGCTTCGTAATGCAGCTCGAATGCCGCCTTGTACTTGTTCGGCTTGCCGGCTCCCTGCCGGCCTAGCGATGTTGAATTGAGGAACAATTCGATCTCTTCATCCGTGCTGTACACTTCCACGACGGTCGGCTTCCCCTCATAGCCGGGCCAAGTCCAGGATGGGACCACATCCGGCCAAGACCAGCCCCACAGGACAGGATTTTTCCCGTAGTGTTCCGGCTTGTACACCGCGATATAGGGAGCCTTCGCGATTTCCCAGACACAGTCGCGATAATGCGACTGCGGCCTCTTGAAGCCGCAGATGTCGATATCGCCGCAGTAGGCCACGTGCCACGGATAGCGGATGACTTCCTTTTCGCCGCCGTATCGGACCGCTCCGACTCCGGCTTCACCGAGATAGTCCAAGCTGGTCCAATAAAAATCGCCGATGACATTCGGATGCTCGTCCGCCGTCATCCAGTACTCCAGCGAATCCATCAGGTAGTTCTCCGTACTGCAGATGACTCGATCCGGGTATTTGACCGAATCGCTCTTGTAGCGCTTCTGCTCATAGTTGTAGCCTACGACATCGAGCGGCTCCGCATAGCTCTCGGTCGTCTCGCCCCAGTAGTCGAACCCTTCGGGGATCGCCGAGGGATCGATGCCGATCGGGGAGAAGCGCAGGGAACCGACCCAGCAAATGCCGTTCGTTACGGCCCGGGTATCGTCAAGCGAGCGGACATAGTCGGCCAGCTTTCGGGCGTAGGCATAACCGTCCGAACGGCCGTCCCTCTCGCCGATCTCGTTGCCTGTCGACCACAGGATGATGCTGGGATGATTGCGGTCGCGAAGCACCATCGCGGCCAGATCCCGCTCCCACCAGTCGGCAAAATGCAGATGGTAGTCGTTGGTCACCTTGCTTTCCCGCCAGACATCGAACGCTTCGTCCATCACCAGCATGCCTAGACGGTCGCAGGCATCCAGAAAGCTTGGCGACGGCGGATTGTGGGCGCATCGTACGGCATTGTAGCCGCTCGCCTTCAGCAATTCGATCTTTCGTTCTTCGGCACGGCCGTAAGCGGCCGCCCCCAGCAATCCGGTATCATGATGGACGTTGCCGCCCTTGAGCTTCGTCGGCACGCCGTTGAGCCGGAACCCCTGCCGGGCATCGAAGGAAATGGAACGGATCCCGATGCTTGTCTCCGCGAGATCCACGACCTTGCCTTCCAGCAAGACCTCGCTTTTCAATGTGTAGAGATAGGGATCCTCCACCGACCACAACCGTGCCGGCTCAACGACAAGCGTCTGACTGGCCTCGATCGAACACTTGCCTGGAATCTGCACCTCGACCTCGTGAGAGGCTACGGCAGATCCGGCAGCATCGAGCAGCGTCGAGCGTACGATGGCCGCAGCGGCTGCTTCGCCGCTATTCTCGACTTCCGTCCTGACCGCTGTCGTCGAAGACTCGGCAGAGACTTCCTGAGCGGCTGCGAATACGCCCCATGGCTTGATATGAACCTGCTCGCCGACCATCAGCCATACAGGGCGGTAGATTCCGGAACCGCTGTACCAGCGCGTATTGGGGATCGCGCTGTTGTTGACATGGACGTCGATCGTATTGTCCTTCCCGTACATCAGATAAGGAGACAAGTCGCAGTGGAACGTGGTGTAGCCGTACGGCTGCTGCGCGACGATATGACTGTTGATGCGGACCGTGGCGTTCATGTATACGCCCTCGAACTCCAGCATCACCTTTTTGCCTCTCCACTCCTCTGGAACGAACAAAATCTTCTGATATTCGCCTACGCCGCCAGGGAAATATCCGTTTCCGATGCCGGCAGGCGTATCGGGATCCCGTTTCTGCAAGATGCTGAAATCATGCGGCAGATCAACGATGCCGGAAGGCAGCTGCGAAGATTTGAAGGTCCATTGCCGGTTCAAGTCCTGTTTGATCATAAGGTTCGATTACCTCGCTTAAGCTGATGGGATGGATGAATAGATTTCAATAGCGGCAAGCTGCGGCTGCCATCTGGATTCCGTGATCTTCAATCGAATATGCCGCGAGGCGACGGGATGGAACCGGCAGATGCGCTTATGCCCGACGACCGTGCCCTCGAACAACGGCTTCCAGTGCTCCCCATCCTTGTATTCGAGCTCGAAACGCTCGATGCGCTGGGTATATCGATACTCCTGCAGCACCACGTGGCTGAAGGTCTGCTCGCGTTGGAGGTCGAGCTCGACAACCGCTTGCTCCGTGCCTTCCTCTGGCGCCCAGAACGTATCCCGGTTCCCGTCCAGCAGCCTGCCCGCTTCGAAGCCTGCCGACGACTCCGTTGCAGCTGCCGAAGCGCCGATGGCCAGATTCGTCCGGAATGTCTCGCGCAGCTTGTCTCCGAGCTCTTGCAGACGTGCGACATCATTCTCATGAATGAGTCCCCGTCGATCCGGCGGGAGATTCAGCAGGAAGGTCGCATTGCCGCCGACCGATCCATAATAGACCTGCAGCAGCTCATCGAGAGATTTCACCTGATCGTCCTCGAAGTCGTGATAGAACCAGCCGGGGCGAATCGATGTATTCACTTCAGCCGGGTACCACACGAGCTCGCGTTCATGCTGAATGACGGCACGGCTGCCTAGATCGTTCTCGTCCGACTGGTAGCGCCTTGCGAACTCCCGGTCATCGGCCTGCTGCGACTTCTCCTGGATCTTCTCATTATCTCGGAGAGAGGCCGGTACGACGCTCCATTCCGAGGTCCGGCAATGCCCCGCCTCATTGCCGCACCAGCGGATATCCGGCCCGCAGACCGATATCGCGGCATTCGGCTGCAGCTCGCGAATCCGTGCATAGTAGGCATCCCAATCGTACTGCTGACGCTTGCCGTTAGGCCCTTCCCCGCAGGCGCCGTCGAACCATACGCAGAATATATCCCCGTAATTCGAAAGCAGCTCGGTCAGCTGGTTGAGCATATGCTCGTTATAGCGGGGCGAGTCTCCGTAGGTCGGTTCATGCCGGTCCCACGGAGACAGATAGACGCCGAATTTAATGCCGGCTCTGCGGCAAGCCTCCGAAACCTCCTTGACCATGTCGCCCGTTCCGTTTTTCCAAGGGCTGTTTTTGACAGAGTGCTCGGTATAGCGGCTAGGCCACAGGCAGAAGCCATCATGATGCTTGCAGGTCAGGATCAGTCCTTTCATCCCGGCAGACGTGCAGGCCGCTACCCATTGGTCCGCGTCGAACTCGACCGGATTGAAGATGGACGGGTCCTCGTCCCCCGTCCCCCATTCCTTGCCTGTATACGTATTGACCGTAAAGTGGATGAATGCGTAAAACTCCAATTCCTGCACGGCCAGCTGGCGTTCGGACGGCCGAATCTGGGCGGCGTATCGGATCAGCTCCGTCGTCATTGTGCTGCCCTCCATTTCCATTAGTCATTCTTGGCGTTGTCGATCGTGAGCACGACCCGCTTCTGTCCACGAAACACGGCAATCGTGAACGTCTCGCCTTCTCGGACCGCTTCATAGCTTTCGAGCAGATCGTTCACGGTGTCCACCTTGCTTCCGTTCAGGTCAAGGACAACGTCTGCGATCTGAAAGCCTCGTTCATTTTGCCAGCTCCCCCATGGTATCGTCTCGATCAGGACGCCTGTCTCATCGGGTAGGCCGGAAGCGGAGACTTCGCCGAGGCCGACAATGTTTTTCACCTTGCAATGGCCCCAGAGCGAATGCTGGTGGAGACGCCCCGACTCGCCCGTCCTCTCCCCGATCTGCGGCAGTCTTGGCGTTTTGGCTCTTTTCCTCAGCCGGGGACTGCGGACACCGAACGCGTCCATCGGGAAGTTCTTGAAGCCGAGCGCCAGCGCCGGCGATCCGTCACGGACACGATAGTCGCCGCTATCCGGATCGATGAACTGCGCGTCTGCCGCCAGCGATCGGTGATCGCGCCCGCTCATCTCTTGCAGCTCGGCTGCCGGCGACGGCCGGGCGCCTGGTACATGAAGCAGATTGTCGTTGCATTCTGTCCCCCACGGCTGCGGCACCCGGATCGGCACATACGCCGTAAACACAATGTTGCGCCGGATGATGTCTCTGCTGCCCTTGAACCATACATGCGGATGAAGCGAATTGTTGACGAGGACATTGTTCTCGCACCGGCGGTAGAAGCCTTCCCTCAGCTTGATCCCGCCTGCCAGACACAGATTGTTGTAGATTTCATACCCGCTTGATCCGTCATCCAGATCGATATCCCAGCCGTAATCGCAGCGCCACCGGTTATGGCGGATGACGATGGGCCGTACGACATCGAGTAAGGGAAGCGGATCGTCCGGCTCGCCTGGATTCTCATTTATGGAATCCATATCTATATCCTCAAGCAGCCAATACCTGTCCCTGCCCCATGAATTGAAGGAACCGTGGTCTCCCGTTTCCAGCACGGTATCGAACACGTCGCAGTTTTCGATCAGATGCCCGCCGAACGTGCCTTCCGAAATATTGATGCCGGCCCGCGGCACATCGTATATGCTGCAGCTGCGGATCGTAATGTCCATCGCCATCGATAGCTGAACGGGAGCCGACTGCTTCTCCACTCGCCCTACACGAGTGATCAGACAATCCTCGACAAGGCACGGACCGGGATAATTTTCCGATTTCGGACCTGGCATCCGATCGATCTCCGACAGCTGCTGCCGCTCTCCGTATTCGAACAGCGGGCTTCTTACGCTGTCCGGCCGCCCTACGAATGCGATTCCGTTGGATCCGATCTCCTCCAGGTGACAGCCTGTGATGCGGACATGGCGATTGCGGCCATCCACGAAGATGGCATTCCCGCCAAGGTTCCTGAAGCTGCAATCCGCAATCGAGCAATGCTCCGTATCGCGCAGCAGTACCGCTCCGCCTCGATATACGGTCCAATCGCTGCGCAGAAGAGGCTCGCGGTTTTCCATGAACGTGCGGGAAGTCATCTCGAACGTAAAGCCTTTGAGCGCAAGATGCTGCGCGCTTGTCCCGGGCGTGCCTATGATCTCGACGAGATGAGGCAGATGAGCGCCTCTCGTTTCCGCGGTCAGCAGATCTGTGCCTGGATAGGGGAAGACGTACAAGAGGCCGGCTTTGTCGTCGTAGTACCACTCTCCGGGCGCGTCAAGCTCTTCCACGATATTCTCGACGTAAAGAAATTCGCTGTGCATGCCCAGCTGCCGGTTGTTCTGCCACCCGCCCTCCAGCTCAAGCACATCATCCTGGGTCTTGCCGGCAATCCGGTACCAGTAGTCGCCCCATAGATGGCTGTGCATGGCATGGACATAGCCGCCTTCCGGATTGCGCCATCGGGCCGCCCGTTCCGGACGGATGCTGTCGGCCGCATAGCCGTTCATGATGCGGATCTCTTCGTCATAATTCGGATAGCGGGCCATATGGTAGAGCCGGCCATCGATGTAGAGCTGATCCAGCACCAGTCCCTCTGGCGCGCGCGCTTGCATGATGCCGTCGCGATAAGGCTTCCAATCCAGTTGCAGAACCTTGGAGCCCGTAATGACCGCCGGATCGTCTCCGATGGATTCGTACAGGACCGGCGAGGACTCTGATCCCGAGTCCTCCGGTCCGAACCGAAGCGGCTCCGTCAAGTCATACATGCCTCCATGGACCTTCACGCGTACCGGTGTTCCAGCGGCGATGATTTCCCTGGCGGCGCGCATCGCGCGCCCGATCGAAGCATAGGGCTGCTCCGCCGTGCCCCTGGCATGGTCGTTGCCGTCGGTTGAAACGTACAGGCATTTCTCGTCGAGCATCCCTACCGATCCCCTTTGTCTCTGTTCTTCCCGATGTCCCTAATGGTCCAGCTCTATGGCCATGCAATTGGCATACGGGGTCGGAAGATGCTCCGGCAGCGATACGATCAGAGCGCCGTAAGCCTGTTGGAACGGCACGTCTCCGACGCCGAGCAGCCGCACCTTCTTCACTTTATGCTGCGGGGTCAGCGACCGGATCACAGCGAGACCGTCGCTCGGAGCGCGCATCTGGAACGCATAGACCGTATTGCCTTTTTGCGTGAAACGGAAATCCGAGCTGTTCCATTCCACCTTGTCTTCCTTGAAATGATCGATCACCACGCTGGAGGTCCCTTCGCCCGACACGCGGAACGGACGCGTGCCGTAGACGCCTTCCGAGCACACAGCGAACCATTGGGCCATTTCCTTCAGGATGTGCGTGCACTCGTCGTCGATCGTGCCATCGGGCTTCTGGGGAATATTCAGCAGCAGATTGCCGTTTTTGGAAATGATATCAATGAGAATTTCGATGACATGTCCCGGCTGCTTGTATACGGTTTTCACGTTGTAGAACCAGTCGCCGACGCAGGTATCCGTTTGCCAAGGCTCAGGCTTGATTCCCTGCTCCTGACTCCGTTCGATATCCATCACGCCTACGGAGTAGACTTCTTTCCTACGATCCTTCTGGTTGTACACCGCCTTGTTCCGACCGCCGTTAAGCGAAGCGCTCGTATTGTACAGATGCGCGACTGCATGCAGGCCTGCTTCAACGTCGGCGTTGTCCAGTCCGTTCTCCGACGACTTGCCCCACGAATTGATGAACGGCAAGGCCCCGTCCGAGTACAGCAGATCCGGCTGGTACAAGTCGATCACTTCTTTCATCACGTCGAACCAGCGCTGATGCCACCAGGCGTTGGAGGTGTACCACGGATCCAGATCGTACTGCTTTTTGTCTGGATCGTAATGCTCCCGATTCGGCAAGTACAGATCCTCGAATTGCGGATCATTGCCGTCATACGGAACGCCTTTGAACGGTCCTTCCTTGTCGTGCCCTTTATTCCACTGATGCCAGCTGAACGTCGCCCCGAGATGCTCCGTCACTCCGAACGGCAGGCCTCTCTTCGAAGCCGCTTCCTTCCACAGGCCGACGATATCCTTCTTGGGACCCATTTGGACCGAATTCCACTTATGGATCTTCGAATCGTAATTGAAAAAGTTGTCGTGATGCATCGCTTGCGCAACAAAATATTTCGCTCCCGCCTGCTCGAACAAGTCCATCAGCCCTTCGGGATCGAACTTCTCGGCTTTCCAGAGCTGCACGAGATCCTTGTAGCCGAATGTAGACGGGTGACCGTAATGCCGGATGTGGTACCGGTATTGATCCGATCCTTCATAATACATGTTGCGGGCATACCAATCGCCGAACATGGGAACCGATTGCGCTCCCCAATGCGACCAGATGCCGAGCTTGGCATCCCGGAACCATTCCGGGCATTCAAATGTCCGAAGCGATTCAAACGTCGGTTCAAACGGGCCCTTGGCAATTTCCTTGTTCACCATTCCGTCACAGCTCCTTTGCTTCTTTTCTAGTTGCCCTCTATTCGGTCATACGCTTTCTGATAGATGTCCAGATAGCTTGGGAGATTCAATCCATCGAAGCCCTTCACATATCCATCCCATT
This sequence comes from Paenibacillus sp. B01, assembly GCF_009649995.1. Classification (NCBI taxonomy): domain Bacteria; kingdom Bacillati; phylum Bacillota; class Bacilli; order Caryophanales; family Paenibacillaceae; genus Paenibacillus; species Paenibacillus sp. B01. Next base: position 4,027,762 of record NZ_CP045802.1, read on the forward strand.
CGCTATCCGTCAGACGCTTGGATCCCGTAATGAATTGCGCCATATTCGAGTTGATATAATCGACCAGCTGCGGTTTGATCCTATTCACCTGCTTGGCGTCGGACACCTCCAGGAAGACGGCAGGCGGATAGATTTCTTTCGGCTGCTTGTTCTCGTAGTTGTTCGCGGTCTCCAGGAACAACCGGTACTCGAAGCCTTGCTCCGACAACGGATCGCTCGGGGCAACCCACGACTCCCTGATTTCGCGCGTGCGCCGGGTAATGCCCATCTGGTCCCAATGATCGTTCAACGTTGAGCCGATCTCGAAAAATGCCGGCGTAAGCTTGTACTTCGCCTGTTCGCCGTGGACATTTTTTTCTCCGGGCTGCGCCTTCTCCCAATAATTCCCCTCTAGGCCATACTCATTTGCGATTGCAAACTCCTCGGAGTACATATAATCGGCCATTTTGATCGCGGCGATCTGCTGCGCTTCCGTAGCCTTGTTCGTGATCGCAAAGGCGCCGTTGCCGTATCCCTTGTAGTATCCTGCATACGCGACACCGTTCGGGCCGGCAAGCGGGGCCAACGACACATAGTCTTTATGGCGCGTCTGTCCCTCGTAGACATTGAACGCCATCCCGATGTGACCCATCGATACCGCTCCGATTACATTGTCCCCTTCCTTGTTGGCGACTTGCATGACGGCATCGTTGTTTTGCGTGAACGCTTCCTTGTCGATCAGATTCTCGCTGTACAGCTTGTTCACATATTCCAGACCTTGCCTCCACTCGGGCTGGTTTGCGGCGAGGCTTACCTTGCCGTCTTTCATCGTGAAGAAGGTGTTGTCGTCGTCGTATACAAACGAGTTCATGAGGAAATGAGAGGGAATGCCGTGCCATGTATTGTAGGCGCCCGTGAGCGGAATCTCATCCGCTTTGCCGTTCCCGTTCGGATCCTGCGTCTTGAACGCCTTGAGAACCTGATAGAACTCTTCTGTCGTTTTCGGAATTTCGAGGCCGAGCTTATCCAGCCATGCTTTGTTGATCCACATTTTCTGGGAATACCAGCAATGGAAGCAATCATTGATATGCGGCAGCGCGTAAATGTTGCCGTCCGGAGCTGTAATGGCCGCCTTCAGATCCGGATCCTCTTCGAATGCCCGCTTGATCTCATTGCCGTACTTATCGATCAAGTCATTGAGCGGGAGCAGAACTCCCTGCTGGCCATAATCGATCTGTTCCGCCTGGGTGAAGTCGCCGGACAAAAACACGGACGGATAATCGCCGCTGGCCAGGAGCAGCTTCTTCTTGTCGGCTGCGCTGACTTCAGGCGCCGCTTCGAACTTGAACTTGATATGGATCTTTTCTTCAAGCAGCTTCGTTATCGTGTTCGTATTGATATCCTCTATACGGGGCACTACGGCAATGAAGGTATCCAAAGTAACCGGTCCGTTGCCGGCGTCATCGCCAGAAACGTTATTGCCCGCGTTGTTGCTGCTGCATGCGCTCATCGCCAGGACAAGCAGCAGCGCGATGCTCGTGACGAACCCCATTCCCCTTCTCTGATTCAGAATGACTCCTCCTTTGATTTGCGTATGGAAAGTCTTGAATCATAAAAAACGAAGACCTGTACCTGCTGCCTGACTTCGAAGCCCGACCTCGAAGCCTCACCTCCCTTCGAAATCTCCTTCGCGGATCAGCCTTTGACCGATCCGATCATGATTCCCTGTACGAAATATTTCTGCACGAATGGATAGATGCACAGGATCGGTACGGTCGCAACGACGATAAGCGAGAATTTCAACAGATCCCGCAGCCCCTGCCTTGCGGCAAACTGATTGGCATCCACAAGCGATCCGGCATCGACCGAGTTGAGGATCAGGATGTTTCGAAGAATGATCTGCAGCGGAAACAGTTCCGGCGACTTCAGATAGATCAAAGCATCGAAGTAGGCATTCCACGTCCCGACAGCGTGGAACAGCACCAATACGGCGATGATCGCTTTCGAGAGCGGAAGAACGACTCTCCACAAGAAACCGATGTCCGAGCATCCGTCAAGCTCAGCAGCCTCGCCAAGCTCCTTGGGGATGGTGGACTGGAAAAACGTGCGGGCAATGATGACCTGGAAAACGGCAATCGCGCCTGGCAGAATCATCGCCAATGGAGTATCGAGAATGCCCAATGATTTGACCGTCAGATACGTCGGAATCAGGCCGCCGCTGAACAGCATCGTAAAAACGAGAAGCATCATGATCAGATTGCGGCCGATGAACGTAGGCCTCGACAACGGATAGGCGATAGCAACCGTCAACACGACATTGGCCAGCACCCCAAAAAAGGTATAGAGAATCGAGTTCTTATATCCCGTCAGGATCATGGGGTTGCTGAAGATGACTTTGTAGCCTTCCAGGCTGAAGTCGACCGGCCACAACCATACCCGGCCGCTGACGACCGCTTCGGACGAGCTGAAGGAGGAGCTTACAATAAAGATGAGCGGGTAAATGACGGTCGCCAGGACGAGGATGAGAAAGGCATAGATGAAGGCCAGAAAGATCCGGTCGCCAAGCGACTCTCGGATGGCATGGGCACGACTCATTCGAATTCCTCCTCTACCATAGGCTGCTGTCAGAAATGCGCTTGGCGATCGAATTGACCGTAATCAGCAAAATCAGGTTGATGACGGAGTTGAACAGATCCACCGCGGCGGAGAAGCTGAAATCCGCGCCAAGCAGACCCGTTTTATAGACATAGGTCGAGATGACCTCGGATGTGCTTACATTAAGGGGATTCTGCATCAGATAGATTTTCTCGAACCCGACATTCATGATCTGTCCCACGCTCAGGATCAGCAAAATAATGGCAGCGGGCGCGATGCCTGGGAGATCAACATTCCGAATCTTCTGAAAACGAGAAGCGCCGTCAACCTTGGCCGCTTCATAGAGCTCTGGATTGATCCCGGCCAAGGCGGCCAAATAGACGACGGCGCCGTACCCGATGCTCTGCCAGACGTTCGACCAGACGAAAATGCTTTTAAAATAGCCTGGAACCCCCATGAAGTTGATCGATTCGAAGCCGAATGCCTGGACGATTTGATCGACAAACCCGAGACGGGGAGATAGGAAGATAATCAGCATCGACACCATGACGACGGTCGAAATAAAAAACGGCGCAAACGTCACCAGCTGAACGGTTTTCTTGAACCGCATGCTCCTGACTTCGTTAAGCGCAAGCGCCAGAAGAATTGGAGCAGGGAATCCAATGAGAAGCGAATAGAGGCTGATCCCCATCGTGTTCTTGATGAGGAGCCAGAAATTCGGCGACTTGAAGAAAGCTTCAAAATGAGACAAGCCGACAAAATCGCTTCCCGTAATCCCCTTCACAATGCTGAAATCGCGAAATGCGATCTGCGCCCCGTACATGGGGATGTACTTGAACATAATGAAATAGGCCAGCGGTGCAAGTACAAGGAGGTACAGCTGCCAATGCCTCTTCATCCCTTTCCAGAGACGTCTTGCGGCCATCGCTTTGCTTTCTTTTTGAATGTCACGCCAAGACTCCGACTTCACGGTTCCGGTTGTTCCCATCCCTCTGACCACACCCCTCTCATCCTCAAGCGAAATGGTTTGTCTGGCTCCACGTTAGCGAATCATCCCGAGGACCGTCAACGAACAGAAATCCCTTGCTGCGCAGAATTCTATAAGCGCGTCCCAGCTGCGTTGTTGAGCCGCATCGCTCAATATTCACATGCCGATTACTATTCGCCGACTGAAAAAAGCCTTGATCCAGAAGGGGTTCTGGGTCAAGGCTTTTGCATTTGACGATAGGAGTCATACGCGTTCTGATGAAGCTCGAGGTAACGATCCAGCTTTAATTTTTTCAGCCCCTCTACGTATTTTTCCCAATCGGCGCTTGTATTTTTTACGCCTGTGATGAATTGAACCATATTGGACCGGATGTAATCGTCGATCGGGATTTTGAGCCTTGCGGCTTCTTGAGCTTCCGCCATCTCCATGAAGATGTAATCGGGATAGACCTCCGCCGGCTCCTTGCCCTCGTACTTGTTCCGAGTCTCCTGATAAAGCCGGTGTTCATAGCCTACAATGGAGTAAGGATCCGGCGACACGGCCCATGATTCGCGCAAGTTTCGATCCCGATAGAGCAGGCCCATCTGAGCCCAAACCTCGTTCCGCGTATCCGATTGGGCAAACTCGGGTTCGAGCCAGTATTTCGCAGGACGTCCATGCTCATCGAATTCGCCGGGCTTTCCTTTTCGCCACCATCTCCCCTCCATCCCCCATTCATTGCGTACCGTGGCCTCTTCCGTCAACAGAAAGTCAGCCAGCCGCATCGCGGCTGCCGCTTCGGTTTCCGTTGCTTTGTCGGTAATTGCAAAGGTCGATCGGTCAAAAGAGCTGAAAAATCCGGCTGCTTGGTAGCCGTCAGGACCGATCAGCGGGGGCACCGCTTCATAGGCGCTCTGCCTGGTATTGTTGCCGTTATTGAAAGCCATCCGGATATGTCCGATCGTGATGGCGCCAAGGACATCATCCTGGCGGGTCGCCGTTTCAATCAGCCCGTCAATGGACTGCGTAAACACTTGCGGATCGATCAGACCCTCGCTGTACAATTGATGGATATAGGCCAGTCCGTCTCTCCATTGCGGCTGTACGGCGGCTAAGCCGACACGACCATTATTGATATAGAAGTAATTCGTATCCGTATTGTAGATAAAGGCGCTCATCAAAAATCCTGTAATCTCCGAATGCCAGCTGTTCACCGCCCCGCTTAACGGAATTTCGTCCTGGAGTCCGTTTCCGTTCGGATCCTTTTGTTTGAAGGCCTGAAGCACCTGATACAGCTCATCCGTTGTTTTCGGCATCTGCAGGTCCAGCCGGTCCAGCCATGATGTGTTGATCCATAATTTCTGAGCGTACCAGCAATGAAAGCATTCATTGATAGCGGGAAGCGCGTATAGGTTCCCGTCCGGAGCGGTCAGCGACTGTCGCAGATCGGGCCGTTGCTGAAAAATCTCATGAAGACGATCGCCGTACTGGTCGATGAGCGCATTCAAGGGACGAAGAATGCCGCGCTTGCCGTAACGGACTTGCTCATCCGTCGTCAGGCTGCCGCTGAGGATGATCGGGGGGTAATCGCCGCTGGCGAATAGAACATCCTCCGCTTCGTCGATCGTGCTCGGACTCGTCGTCACGAAGTTGAACTTGATGCCGAGCTTTTGTTCCACATAGGAGGTGAATTGGTTCTTCTCCAGCTCTTCCTTCGTCGATTCAGACGCGATCAATACCTCAAGCTCTACCCGGCTGTCGGCGATCGGAAATTCGCCGGGACCGTATATGGCCTGCTCCGCGCCTTCGTGCTCGGCGCGGTCGGCTCGCGGACTCAAATAGAGAAACAAGGCCGCCAAGACAACGAGCCCAATGAATGCCAGGGCAAAAAAACGAGCTGTTTTCATCGTCCACCTCCCGGAAGGCTGGGGCCTCCTGACATGGCTAATGGTGCGATCGACTGCGGTAGTCCTGCGGCGAGACGCCCTCCACTTTCCGGAACACGCGGCGGAATGTAGCTGCATTGGGGTACCCGACCTTCTCCCCGACCTCTTGGACCGAATGCTGATTTTGGAGAAGCAGCTCTTTGGCTATGCCGATCCGAATGGACATTAAAGAATCAAGAAAATTCTCGCCAAACGACTCTTTGAACAGCCGGCTCAAATATTTCGCGGAAATGGAAAATTTCTCACTCAAATAATCGAGCGACAGATCCGGGTTCGCATACTCTCTTTCGATATACTCTTTCACGTCCTGCAGCAGGTGATAATGGGTCCGGGATTCCCGAACCTCCTGCAATTGCTTGCCGCTTGCATCCAACGTGACGTATAGCGCCTCGCACATTTCATCCAACGTATCAAACGACTCCATTTTACGGCGCACTTCCTCCAGCGCCTGTCGGATGAATTGATACTCCTCCCTCCAACTGTTCGAGAGATGGAGCTCCAAGTGAGCCAGCATGTAATTCATGAGCTTGACGATATCGGCCTTGGTGGGCTTGTCTGCGCGAATGTCATCAAAGAATCCTCGGTAAAGCTTCCTCCATCCTTCGTCTGCCAGGCGGAAAGCGGTGGAAATCTCATGAATCGTACGGAGATGTTCATGTACATCCTTCTGCGGCTGATTTTGGGCATCTGCGTAGCGGATGATGCGGTTCGTACCCAGCACAGCCTTGAAGTGAAGCAGCGAACAAGCCTCCTCATAGGAGGATCGCACCTTTTCGAGGCTGGATGAAGAACGGCCGACACCGATCGTTACCGTGAATTTAAGATTTTTGGCGACCCAGTCGAGGATCGATTCATAGACGGGAGTCAAGTCCTGCTGCTCATCCACGAACAGAATGCCGGTCAAATGGGTCGAAGATGTCCATTCCAGCCACACCGTCATCCCCCGCTGCTGCACCATCTCGTTGACGACGCTGCTGATGACGAACTTGAATAACGAACGATCTCGGCCGCTGTAGGTGAAAAGCGTCTGCTCCGGGTTGTCGACCTCGATGACAAATGCCTTCAGGGCATGGTAGGTCGGCAAGCTCAAGCCCTCGAACGGCGACGCCTCGGCGGCGTCCCGCTGCTCATGATCCCCGTAGATCATGATGGTGAACGCGTTTTTGCGTTTCAGAACAGCCGCCTTGCTGAACTCCCTTTCCGCCAGCTTCGACTGGGCGGCAAAGTTGTTGATGGCAGATTCGATGAAGGCGAACTCGTCTGCTGCGAGGCTGACGGCTGAACCGCCGCTTGAGAACAGCGTATGGTTCAATTTGACGACGAGCTCCTCAAGCGGCTTGTAGTTCGCGCGAGCAATGTAGATGATGAGCACCAGCCCGCTTATAAACACGAGCACGCCGACAGCGAACCAAATGCTTGAGAATGCGGATGTCGAGCTGGCCAGCAGCCCGCTGTTCATCCCGCTCTCAATGCTCCATCCGGTATAGGAGGACTTGAGGCTTGCCATCACCTTCCGACCCTGCTGCAGGTTGTCGGCATAAATCGGGTTGCCTTGGCGATCGAATATATTCACGAACGTACTGGATTCATTGTAGAGCGAGGACACCATAGCTCGAAAAGAAGAAATGTCGATATTGATGACAAACAGCCCCTGCGTCCCGGAGTTGACCGGCACCTCATGCACGACGCTGATCACTTGCCTCGGGTTCTGGAACGAGAACTCCTGATAGCGGCGAATATTCGTCCAATTGGGCCTTGCAGACATGCCGCTCATCGAACGAGCAAACTCACGGTCCTCAAACTGATCGAGCTTGTTCTGCATGCTGCCTGAAAATATGGTTCCGTCGCTATAGCGATACAGGTAAAAAGAATCGATCAACGACACTTCTTGCTTAAGCTCATTCACGCGTTTAAGCACTTCATAGCTCAACACGACATTGCTGCTGTCGGATTCCTCGTAGTAGCTTGCCAGCAGCTTATTGTTAAGAAGCTCCCGAATGACCATGTGGTCGACCGTCTTCAACGAAACCTCAACCGATTGCAGCAATTGCGCCGCGAATACTTCATTGGATTCCTTTGCATTTTTACGGTTTTGCTCCACCATCGCCTGCAGGAAGAAAAAAACCAAAAAGGAGAAAACGACCAGGAAGAGCGGAATATAGGACCAGATCATCTTTCGAAGCCATATTTTATTCATGAGCTTCTCCCCTACTCGGCTTCCGTCAGCAAGGCGCATCAGCGCCGGATGCAATCAGTCCTGGAGCTTGATCGGCCGGTTCGTCGCTGCAGACAGGCTGGCTGCCGTCGCTGCTTGCTGAGACCGCCACGCATCGCTATAGGTGGAAAGGATGCCGGAAGCGTCTCCGGTCCGCAGGGCATGGATGAAAGCCTTGTTTTCCAGTTCGTAGGGATTCGAGCGGCTCGCATATTCCGTCGTCCTACCGGCCGCGACTTCCTTCAATCCTTTCCCGCTCACCTCCAGAACGCCCGTGTCCGTATACACATGAAGTCCCGCCGTATGTCCCATCGGCAGCATGCATGTATTGGAAATGGTCGCGACGGCGCCGCTTTTCATCTTCAGCGTCACGGTTCCAACATCCGGCACCTCCACCCCGTCTTCCTTCGTATGCATGAAGCGTCCTGCGAATGCGGCGTACACCTCATCGACATCTCCGAGCAAGTACCGCAGCAGGTCTACGATATGAGTCGTCTGCTCGACGAACTGACCGCCCGAGCCTTCCTGTTTGCGCCACCAGTATACGCCAGGCATATTGCCCATCATATAGCCGAGGGCCATGCCGACGGTCCGATCTTTCAGCAGCTGCTGCGCTCTGGCCGTTCCGTCCATATAACGGAAATGGTATCCGACCGAGGTGAGAAGCTTCTTCTCCTCCACGGCCTTCCTGATTCGCGTCGGCGTTTCGAGGTCGGCGGCCAGCGGCTTCTCTACGAAAAATGGAATATCGCGCTGTACGAGAGACTCTTCAATATGAGCGTGCGCAAAAGGCGGTACGCAGACATAGGCCGCATCCAGCCTGCGGTCATCCAGCATCTCCGTCACGGAGCCGTACCCTCTTGCGTCGGGATAGTCGCGGGCCATGCTTTCCGCTTTTTGTTGCGAGGAGCCGCATATCGCGCTAATCTCCACGCCTTCCATGGCAGACAGCAGATCGGCATGCATCCTGCCGAATCCTCCTGTTCCGAACAGGCCGATTTTGATCGTCATCTTCAGATTCCCCCTAGTCTTCAAGTATACCCGATAAAAACGCCTTTCGTGTAAGCGCATTCAAATAGAGTTGGAACGATGCTACAATTTCACATAAATTATAAATCAGTTCTGGACAGCCGCAAATAGAAACATACAACAGCGATGAGCTCAACTTCTTCTGTTCCCCTCATTCGGTCGGCAAATACACCAGCCCGGACGAGCATGATGTTCAACGCGAATCGGGCGTAAAGGATTTCAGCCTGCTTTAAAAAGGGGACCAGGACGACTCCTCTTGCTTATATCACGAAATGCCGGATTTTGAAAAGCAAACAAATGCTGCTGAGCCATCCTGCTCGCCCCATTCATCAAGTCGCGCTTTCATCCGGCTATCCTACGGCCAGTTACTTCAATAAGGTCTTCATGGAGATGGAGGGCATCACGCCAAGCGATTTCCGAAAGAAATATGGATATGAAGGCGGGGCAAGCTGACGGCGCTCGCAGCCGCCCGCATGGTTCATGCCGCAAGCGCAGCAAAAAGCCGCCCTCCGCGCTTAAAGCAGGAGAGCGGCCTTTTTGATCCGGCCATGCGAGCCGGCCTTTATTTCTTCGCCTTGTAAAACTCATGATACAGCTTCATGAGCGCCCGTTTCTCGATCCGCGACACATAGCTGCGGCTGATGCCGAGCTCCTTGGCGATCTCGCGCTGCGTGCGCTCCTCTCCGCCTTGCTCCAGCCCGAAGCGGGCGATCACCACTTCCTTTTCCCGCTCGTCGAGAATGTCGAGGTTTTTGTAGATCTTCGACTTCTCGATCTTCAGCTGCACCTTCTCCACGACGTCGTCATGCTCCGAGCCGAGGATGTCGATCAGCGTGATCTCGTTGCCTTCCTTGTCTGTGCCGATCGGATCATGCAGGGAGACATCCTTGCGCGTCTTTTTGAGCGACCTCAAGTGCATGAGGATCTCGTTCTCGATGCAGCGGGCGGCGAAGGTCGCCAGCTTCGTGCCCTTGCCGGTCTGGAAGCTTTCGATCGCCTTGATGAGTCCGATCGTGCCGATCGAGATGAGGTCCTCCGCGTCCTCGCCTGTATTGTCGAATTTTTTTACGATGTGCGCGACGAGCCTCAGATTGTGCTCGATGAGCAGATTGCGCGACTGCTGGTTGCCCTCGGCCATCAGCTTCAGATGGCGGAGCTCATCCTCCTCCTGCAACGGCTGCGGAAACGCATTGTTTTTGACATAGGACACAAGCAGGCTGAGCTGCTTGATGAACAGGGCGATTGCCGCAAATAATCCCATGCTCCGTACACCCCCAAGCTGAATTGCTTAGGCTTATTCTTAAGCCCTAGCGCGAAGCTTCGTCAGTTGTACATTGTATGTGGGCTAGGGCCTATCTGTGCATGTACGGCTTTATGATCGAGCTTCTTAATTTGGGCAATGACCTTTGCTGCTGCACCGCCCAATGAAAAAAGCCCCGAGACGCTCGGAGGCTTCTATAGTCATGCCTAATGCTTGCCCAAATGCAAATAAAAGTCCAGATCCGCTTGCAGATGCTCCTTCATGAGCCGTTCCGCAGCCGCCGCGTCATGGGCGCGAATCGCATCCAGAATATGCTGATGCTCGTCGATCAGGAACGGACGCTTGTAATAGACGACCGCTCTTCGGAACAGATAAATGATCGACTGCATCCGGTCGATAATTCGGACAATCTCCGGATTTCGGCTCGCTTGGACGATCAGATCATGGAATTGCTTATTCGCTTCCATGGTCACCTCAACCGTACCTTCGCGGGCAATCGTGATGCACTCCTGCACCTTCTCCTGTGTCGCCTCATCCATATAAGAGGCCGCGCAGCGCGCCGAGAAGCCCTCCAACAGCATCCGAACCTCAAAAATATGCCGCAAATCCTCGACTGACGGCTGCACAACGCGTTTCTTCTGGATCAATCCTTCTTGCTCCAGCTTGCGAATCGACTCTCTGACAGGAGTCCGGCTTACGCCAAACTCCTCCGCAAGACGCTCCTCTACCAGCTTTGTTCCACCCGGCAATTCACCGTTCAATATTTTATCTCTAATTAATTCGTAACAATGCACATATGCAGCTTGAAACGCTTGCTTGCTCATTCATCAACCTTCCTTTGCCCCACATAAAAATCGCGATTCCGGTACAGACTATCTCTAAATTATAGAGCTATCGAATGTCCTTTGAAAGCCGTTTCCAATATTGATTTTGTATCCATTTCGAATTTTTTGTATACATTTTTAAAATATTTGTGTACAATGACTCTCGAAATCATCTAACGCTACAGGAGGTTCCCACATGAAAATTGGTTTCGTTGGACTTGGCATTATGGGTAAACCAATGGCCAAAAATTTGATCAAACAAGGATACAGCCTTACGGTCTATGATCTGAACACGGAAGCTGTAGCCGAAGTGGTGCAGGCAGGCGCAGCACAGGGCGATTCCCCTAAAGCTGTCGCTAATGTAAGCGATGTCATCATTACGATGCTTCCTAATAACGCCATCGTGAAGAGCGTCCTTCTCGGAGAAGACGGTGTAATCCATGGCGCCAAAGCAGGCACAGTAGTCGTCGATATGAGCTCTATATCGCCTGTTGTGGCAAAGGAAGTTGCTATCGCACTTGCAGAGAAAGGCATTGCCATGCTGGACGCACCGGTCAGCGGCGGCGAACCGAAAGCGATTGACGGCACCTTGTCCATAATGGCCGGCGGCGATGAAGCAGCCTTCCAGCGCGTACAGCCTGTACTCTCCTGCATGGGCAAGGATGTCATCCTCGTTGGCCCGAGCGGCAGCGGCTCTACTGCGAAGCTGGCTAACCAAATTATTGTAAACGTTAACATTGCAGCCATGTCCGAGGCGCTAGTGCTCGCTGCGAAAGCAGGCATCGACATCGAGAAGCTCTACCAGGCTATCCGCGGCGGATTGGCAGGCAGCACGGTGCTGGATGCGAAGGTTCCGATGATTCTGGAGCGGAATTTCAAGGCAGGCGGCCGCGTCGATATTAACCTCAAGGATCTGACGAATGTCATGGAGACGGCTGATGCATACGAGATGCCGCTTCCGCTGACAGCCCATGTGCGCCATATCTTCGAGACGCTTCGCGATGAAGGCAAGCAGGCGCATGACCATGGCGGCATCGTTCAGTATTACGAGAAGCTGGCAGGGATTGAAGTCGGCAAGACGACAAATTAATCCACAACACTACGACAAAAAGGTGGAAGCCCTATGTTAACCGGACCTATGCTCATTATGGCATTCGTTATTGCATTAGCTTTTCTGTTTCTGCTGATTATCAAATGGAAGGTTGAGCCTTTCCTTGCTTTGACCGTTACTGCCTTCGGAACGGCGATTGCCATCGGCATCCCGCTCAAGGAAGTGCCAGGCGTTGTCACCTCCGGCTTCGGCAATACGCTGACCGGGGTCGGTATTCTCATTGGACTGGGCGTCATATTCGGCTCATTCCTTGGCGCATCCGGCGCTGTCGAGAAAATCGCCGGTTCCCTGCTCAAGCTCTTCGGCATTAAGAAATCGCCTGCCGGGCTTGCTCTCACAGGCACGGTCGTATCCATTCCGGTCTTTTTCGATGCTGCCTTCGTTATTCTTAGCGGCTTGGTGAAGAGCCTGGCTACACGCACAGGCATTTCAATGGTAACTTTCGTAACTGCTCTGGGCATCGGACTGATTACCTCCCATAACATGATAGCGCCTACGCCTGGTCCAATGGTCGTAGCCGAGAATACGGGTTCAGACCTTGGCTTGTTTATCCTGTACGGAATTATTGTCGCGATTCCGGCTACGCTTGTAGGCGGCTTTCTTTACGGCAAATACATCGGGAAACGCGTACAATCGACTGTCACCGTAGACGATAGCGCCGCGCCTGAAGAAGCGGCATCGAACCGCAATGAAATTAGCACAGGCCTTTCATTCGGCATGCTGATTCTGCCAATTGCGCTGATTCTTATGAATACAATATCCAAAATGCTGTTCCCCGGAACAGGCCTAGCTACCTTCTTCGGTTTCGTAGGCGATAAAAACATTGCCTTGTTGATTAGCGTACTTGCAGCCATTATTGTGCTGCGCCCGTACATTTCGGATAATTACAACTCTCTTTATTCCGAATCGATCTCTACTGCCGGCATGATCGTGCTCATTACAGGGGCCGGCGGCGCATTCGGCGCAGTGATTAACCACAGCGGCATCGGCGACTACCTGATTACAACCATGCAGAGCTGGAGCATCCCTGTTTTGTTGCTGGCCTTTATATTCTCGCAAATACTGCGCGCTTCGCTTGGTTCTTCAACCGTAGCGCTCGTGACAACCTCCAGCATCATGGGTCCGCTCATTGTCGACCTTGGCGTCTCGCCAATATTGCTTGGCCTGGCTATCTGTGCGGGCGGCATCGGCTTGTCGCTGCCGAATGACTCCGGCTTCTGGGTCGTGAACCGCTTCGGCAAGCTGACGGTGACGCAGACGCTTAAAGTATGGACGCTTGGCGGCTTCATCGCGGGTCTAACCGCGCTGGCTTCCGTCTATGTCCTTAGCCTGTTCAGCGGCATTCTGCCGGGACTGTAAGCTCTATTGACGATAAAGATAAAGGTGTGAAACCTATGCATATTGGAAACCGATTGGCGAGAGACGTATTTGACCGCTTGCCTGCTGTGGACAGCAGGCAAGTGAATGAATGGCTTGAAGCGGAGCTGGAAAGCTTCGGCCGGAAAATCATTGTGCTGGACGATGATCCGACCGGCGTGCAGACGGTGCACGGCATATCCGTATACACCGACTGGTCCCCGGAGACGATGCTGAAGGGCTTCCGCGAGGAAGGATCGATGTTCTTTATCCTGACCAACTCTCGCGGCCTGATCGCCAGCGAGACCGAGGCGGTTCATCGCGACATCGCGCGACACGCGGCAGAAGCGTCCAAGGAGCTTGGCGGCAAGCCTTATCTGATCGTCAGCCGCGGCGACTCCACTCTTCGCGGACATTATCCGCTGGAGACCGAGACGCTGCGCAAGGCAACGGAAGCGGCTTCCGGCGTTCCGTTCGATGGCGAAGTTATTCTCCCCTTCTTCAAAGCGGGCGGACGCTATACGATCAACAACATCCACTACGTCCAATACGGCGAGGAGCTGGTTCCCGCAGGCGAGACCGAGTTCGCGCGAGATCGTACATTCGGCTATGCCGAATCCGATCTGGGCAGATGGGTCGAAGAGAAATCCGGCGGCGCCTACTCGGCAGCCGATACGACTTCTATTTCCCTGGACAGCCTGCGCGCGCTTCAGATTGAAGCGATCGAGGAACAGCTCATGAAGGTTAGCGGCTTCAACAAGGTTGTCGTTAATGCCGTCGACGATATAGATGTGAAAATTTTCTCCATTGCACTCGTACGAGCAATGAAACGCGGCAAAACCTTTATGTTCCGGACGGCCGCAGCCTTCACTAAGGTAATTGGCGGCGTCAGCGACAGACCGCTCCTGACGAAGGAAGAGGTTGTTGGCGGACAGCCGGGTACCGGCGGACTGATCCTTGTCGGCTCGCATGTGAAGAAAACAACCGAGCAGCTTGAACAGTTGAAGACCTGCGGCTTTGTAACCTTTATCGAGTTTGATGTGCATCTGGTCACACAGCCGGAAGCTTTCCAAGCTGAGGTTGACCGTGTAATCGCCGAGACTGAAGCCGCTATTGCAGCTGGCAGAACCGTCACCGTCTATACGCGCCGCGAGCGTCTGGACCTTGGGGAAGGAAAGCAGGAGGAAGAATTGCAGCAGTCGGTCAAAATATCGGATGCCGTCACCAGCATCGTGCAGCGGCTGAACGTGCGGCCGCAGTATATCATTGCCAAAGGCGGCATTACGTCCAGCGATATCGGGACCAAGGGACTGCGCGTGCAGCGCGCCACTGTCGCCGGGCAGATCCAGCCAGGCGTTCCGGTCTGGATTACGGGAGACGAAAGCAAATTCCCCGGACTTTATTACGTGATTTTTCCGGGCAATGTCGGATCGGCTTCCACGCTGAAGGATACGGTAGAGCTGCTGGCTCGCTGAGAGTTGGCGCAGCTTTTACTGCCAGGCGTCATGCCCTGCTCAACCACAATAAGCCCTCCCTATGAAATGGCTGTATAGCGCATCCATTTTTTCAGGAGGGTCTGTTTTTATTTTTAGGCTATGTAGTTGGCTTCTCCGCCGCGTTTGCGCGGCTTGCAGGGGCGCCATGAATTGCCGCTGAACGAGGCCGCCCAGAAATGCCTGTACTCCGCCATCGAGCCGCAAAATTAGACATTCGGCGCGCCGAGCCGGACGCCGCCGCTGCCCCGTCGCCGAGACTCCGGCCTTGCCGCCGCCGCAGCGGATCGTCCAGCAGATTTCGCCTCAGAAGCCTTCCAGCGGCGGCGCCTTCAGGCTCTCCCTTGCGATGCCTGCGAGCAGCGCGATGCCGACGGGAATGCAGGCTTCGTTCAGCTCGTAGCGAGGGTGATGCAGCCCGTACGCGCGTTCCGCATCCCGCTCGGGACCGGAGCCGATCCAGAAGAAGCAGCCCGGAACGGCGCCCAGGTACAGGGAAAAGTCTTCTCCCGCCAGCACCGGCTCCGCCTCGTCGCGGCGCTCCGCTCCGAGAATGCCGTCGATCGCCCGCTCGGCCAGCGAAGCGGCGCGGACGTCGTTGGCCAGCACCGGCACCTGGCCGATGTACGCCAGGCGGACCTGGCAGCGATGGCTCGCGGCAATGCCTTCCGCCACGCGGCCGATCGCGGCCCGCAGCCTTTCCCGCACGTCCGGATCGAACGCGCGCACGGTCCCCGTCAGGCGGCATCTGTCCGGAATGACGTTGTTCGCCTCGCCGCCGTGGATGCTGCCGATCGTGACGACCGCGCTCGCGAACGGAGACAGCTCACGGCTGACGATCGTCTGCAGCGCCTGCACGATGGCCGCGGCGCAGACGATCGGATCGACGCCCTGCTCCGGCAGCGCGCCATGCGCTCCCTTGCCTTTCACCTCAAGCTCGATCCGGTCGACAGAGCCCATCATCGGACCGGGACGGGTAGCAGCCCGGCCTGCCGCCAGCGTCGGCAGGTTGTGCAAGCCGTAGATCTCCTCGACTCCGTCCAAGGCTCCCTCCTCCAGCATCGCCTTCGCTCCCGCGTTGATCTCCTCCGCTGGCTGGAACAGCAGCCGGACGGTGCCGTCCAGCGCTTCCCCGCGCAGCAGCTCGGCCGCGCCGAGCAGCATCGCGGCATGGGCGTCATGGCCGCAGGCATGCATGATGCCCGCATGCTCCGAGGCGAACGGAAGCCCGGTGCGCTCCTCGATCGGCAGCGCATCCATGTCGGCGCGCAGGGCGATCGTCTTGCCGGACCCGCTTCCGGCCAGCTCGGCGACGATGCCATGCCCGCCGACGCCGGAGCGGTACGGGATGCCGAGGCGGTCCAGCTCCCGCGCGATTCTCGCCGCCGTGCCGCTCTCCTGCAGGCTCAGCTCCGGATGCCGGTGCAGCTCCCGCCGGAACTCGATCCAGCGCGGTCCGATCTCCTCCGCTTGCTTCAGCAGGCTCATGTCGGCTCCTCCTTTCCATACAGCTCCTCCATGATCCGGCGGCCGGTCGGCGTCTGCGCGAGCCCGCCGCGCGCCGTCTCGCGGTGCTCGGACGGCATCGCCGAGCCGACCTCCAGCATGACGCCGACGACCTCGTCCGTCGGGATCGCGCTGATGACGCCCGCCAGCGCCATATCGGCCGCCGCCAGCGCCGTGACCGCGCCGAATCCGTTGCGCACGATGCAGGGGATTTCGACGAGCCCGGCGACCGGGTCGCAGATCAGGCCGAGCGAGTTTTTAAGCGCGAGACCGACGGCATGCACCGCCTGCTCGGGCGTGCCGCCGCGCAACTCTGCGAGCGCGCCCGCGGCCATGCCGATCGCCGAGCCGATCTCCGCCTGGCAGCCGCCCTCCGCCCCCGAGACGAACGATCGGTTGGCGATGATGTAGCCGATCGCTCCGGCCGCGAACAAGCCCGACACCAGCTTGTCGTCCTCCCAGCCGAAGCGCTCCTGCGAATGGACGAATACGCCCGGAATGACGCCGCAGGAGCCGGCTGTCGGCGTCGCGACGATCCGGCCCATCGACGCGTTGACCTCCGACACGGCGAGCGCGTAGGCCATCGCGTCGGCCGCGCCGCCCCCGAGCGACGGCTCGCCTTCGGCATAGGCTTTCACGCGCGCCGCATCCCCGCCGGTCAAGCCGCTGGCGGAGCGGACGCGGGCATCCAGTCCTTTGCGCACCGCTTCCTTCATGATGCCGTAGTAATCGGCCATCTGCTGCCGGATCCGCTCCGGCGGCTCGCCCGACTCGCGGGCCTGCTCCAGCAGCATGAGCTCCCCGATCGTCAGCCCTTCCTCCCGGCACAGCGCGACCAGCTCCGCCAAGCTCGACATCCTCATGTGTCCGCCTCCTCCGCCGACAGGTCGATGGTTCGCACCCGGCTGACGCCCGCGACGCGGCCGATCTCCGCGACCGCTTCCTCCGGAACGGCCTGATCGCATTCCATGACGGTCAGCGCCGCTCCTTGGCGCGATTGCCGGCCGACGGTCATGGAGACGATATTGCCCTGCGCCCGGTCCAGAATGGCGGCGATCCGGGCGACCGTCCCCGGCCGGTCCTCATGGAAAATGAGCAGCGTCGGCTGCGCAGCCGCGAATCGGACGTCGAACCGGTCCACGGCGATCAGCTCGATGCTGCCGCCGCCGATGGAGCGTCCCTTGACGGTGACGCTGGACGCGCGTCCGCGCAGCGCGATGCTCGCCGTATTGGGATGCGGCTCCAGCTCCCGCCCTGTGCGGATCGACACCTGCAGGCCGGCCAGCTCCGCGTGTGCGAGCGCATCGCGCAGCCGCTCATCGTCGGGGGCATGGCCGAGCAGGCCGGCCACGAGCGCCTTGTCCGTGCCGTGGCCCCGATAGGTGTCGGCAAAAGAGCCATACAGCGCGATGTCCGCCTCCAGCGGGGGTTCGCCGAGCGCCTGGCGCGCGGCCCGTCCGATGCGGGCGGCGCCGGCCGTATGCGAGCTCGAAGGCCCGATCATGGCCGGACCGATGATCGAGAACACATCCTTGAACCGCACGGCGCTCACGCCTCGTCCAGCCAGTCGGAGAGGTGCGCGGCCACGAAGGCGTCGTCGTTCAGATGCGGATACTGGGCATACACGCGGTCGATCTCCTCCCGCTGTCCCGGAGAGAGCGTCTCCTGCGGATTGAGGCACCAGATCCCCTTCATCAGCCCTTGGCGGCGAAGCACCTCGTGGATGCCGGGAATGCATCCCTCGAAGCCGTGGGCCGGGTCGAAGAAGGCCGCGTTGGCGTCCGTCACTTGAGCGGCCCAGGTCAGCCACTCCCTGGAGATCGAGGCTCCCTTGCGGACGCGCTTGATCTCCTCCAGCAGCTCCACCGCGTTCCGGGTCCAGACGGCCCAGTGGCCGAGCAGGCCGCCGACGATCGTCTTCTCCACGATCTCGCCGTCGATGGTGAACCGGAACGTCGTGAGCAGATCCGCGACGATGTTGTCGTCGTTGCCCGTGTAGAGCGCGATTTCGTCCCGCCGCGGAGAGG
The DNA here is from genome assembly GCF_009649995.1 of Paenibacillus sp. B01. Classification (NCBI taxonomy): domain Bacteria; kingdom Bacillati; phylum Bacillota; class Bacilli; order Caryophanales; family Paenibacillaceae; genus Paenibacillus; species Paenibacillus sp. B01. The sequence goes on from NZ_CP045802.1 coordinate 4,046,071, forward strand.
AGCAGACGGCGCGGACGACGTCGAGCGTCTGGTAGCGGTTGAACGGCGCCATCTTGATCGCCACGACGTTGGGGATGTCCGCGAACTCGCGCCAGAACGCATAGCTCAAGCGCCTCCCGCCGACGGAGGACTGCAGGTAGAAGCCGATGACCGGCATGCGCTCGGCCACCTGGCGCGTGCGCTCCAGCAGCTCCCGCTCGCTCCAGCCGGCCAGTCCGCCCATGCTGAGCAGCGCGGCGCCGTAGCCGAGGCTCCGCGCCAGCTCCGCCTCCCGCAGCGCCTGTTCCGTCGGACCGCAGACGCCGGCCACCATCAGGAAGGGACGGTCCAGCCTCGCCCGCTCGACCTCCTCCGCCGCCATCCTCAGGACGGTCTCGAGCAGGCTGTGCTCGGGATCGCGGATCTCGAACTGGGTCGAGTGCACGCCGACGGCGATGCCGCCTGCGCCGGAAGCGATGTAGTATCGGCTCAGCGCCCGCTGGCTCGCTTCGTCGAGCCGGCGGCTCTCGTCCAGGGCTAGCGGATGCGCCGGGATCGCCAATCCGTCCCTGAGCGCGTCCAGCAGCTCCGGCGAGAGCGTCGCGCCTGCTTGTTTAGCCGCCATCAGAAGTCCCCCTTCCGCTGCTGGAAATGCGTCGGCTTGTTCCACGACGGGCCGCCGCTTTGCACCCATTCCGCCGTCCAGTCGATCATCTGCCGCAGCGTGACGGTCGGATAGCCGAACAGCCCATGCGACTTGGCGGCGTTGTTCAGCAGGGCGGTATCCGCTTCCTTCCCCGTGAAGAGCGCCTCCTTGCCGAGCCTCTTGGCGAATTCGCCCGCGGCCCAGCGGATCGACAGCGTTTCCGGACCGGTGATGTTGATGACGGCGGGCGGGCTGCTGCAATGCCCGAGGCAGCGCAGCGCCATCGCGTTCGCGTCGCCCTGCCAGATGACGTTGGCGAAGCCCATCGTCAGGTCGATCTCGCGCTCCTCGCTCACCGCCCGGGCGAGCTCGTGCAGGACGCCGTACCGCATGTCGATGGCGTAGTTCAGGCGGTACATGGCCATCGGCGTGCCGTTTTTATGCGAATGGTACTCAAAGATGCGCTCGCGCCCCAGCGTCGACTGGGCATACTCCCCGATCGGCTCCGGCGCGACGTCCTCGCCTGCTCCGCCGCCGGACACCGGCAGGAACGGATAGATGTTGCCGGAGGAGAAGACGACGATGCGCGAATGCTTGTACTTTTCCGCCACGCGGCCCGGCAGGTACGCGTTCATCGCCCAGGTGAAATGCTCGCGGCCTTTCGTGCCGAACTTGTTGCCCGCCATATAGATGACGTTCGCCGCGTCCGGCAAGGCGCGCAGCGCCTCGTCGTCCAGCAGCTCGCAGGAAATCGTCTCGACGCCCGCCTCCTCCAGCTCCGAGCGCGCCTGCGCGTTCGAGAAGCGCGAGATGCCGTACACCCGCTTGTTCAGTCCGCCTTCGCGGATCGCGTTCATGGCGAGCCTCGCCAGGCTCGGTCCCATCTTGCCGCCTACGCCCAGCAGCGCGATATCGCCGTCGATCGCTTGCAGCTCCTTGACCAGCGCTTCCGTCGGCTCGGCCAGCTTGCATTCCAGTTGCTCCACGGTATTCATCTTCTTCCGCTCCCTTCGTCGCTGTGCTTCGCTTCCAGCATACGTCGGCCGCTTAATTAAAGACAGGACATAAATTCGTCTTTAATTAAACGAAAAAAACCGCTCCGCGACCCGCTTGAACGGGACGGAGCGGCTACAAGAAGCGCCTCTGCAGAAGGCAAGGGTCAAAGCGACTTGCCGGCGAGAAACGTGAAGCGGTAAATCTGCCGCGGCCTGCCGCGCGGCACCTTCTCGTAGGCGGCGACGTCGACCAGGCCGCCGTCGATCCACTGGCCGAGCAGGCGATGCGCGCTGCGCACGGTGATGCCGAGCAGCTCGGCGAGCTCCTGCACCTTGTACTCGTATTTGTGGTGGCGAGCCATATGGTAGAGCAGCTTGCTCAGGTAGGCGCTCGTCATGCCGGCCTCCTCTGCCTGCCGGATGAGCGAGGCGTCGGTCGGAGCAAGGATGGCCTGCACCGGATCGGCCATCTCCAGCGGCCCGATGAGCGTCTCGTCCTCCCGGACGATGTAGCAGGCGTTGCCTCCGGCTTCCTTGGCCTTGCGAAGCGCGCTCCGCGCATGGGTGCCGGCCTCGCCCGCCGTCGTGCCGAAGCCGATGCCGACGCTGAGCGACAGGCCGAACGACTGGTACACGTCCTTGGAGAGCGGGATCGTCTTGTAGCCTCCCGTCTCCTTCTCGAAGATGCCTCTCGTCGTAAAGAACAAGTACTCGTCGCTGCCGACCGGCGTCAAGTAGCCGTCCAGCAGCTCCACGTACTGCAGAGCCATCCGATGGATGTCGAGCTTGAGCTTCTGCAGCTCATGCTCGCTGGAGCGGATTCTCGCCATCTGCTCGAAGCGGTCGACGCTGAGCATGCCGACGACGATCTGCGATTCCTTGCTGCGCCGGGATTCCGTCGAGAGCAGCGCCCTCTCCAGCGTCACGATGATGTCCTGGTCGGACGGAACGATCAGCTCGCAAGGCAGGGAAAGCCGCCCGAGCTGCTCCGCCACCTGCCAGACGCCCGTGAACGAGACGCCGCAGCGGCCGGCCTCGGCCAGCTCGCGGTGAAAAGCGACAAGCTTGTCCGCGGAGGCATAGGCGGGACCGTCGTATACGGTCAGCTTCACGTCTTCCAGGCCGAGGTCGGCAAGCGTCCGCGCGGCCATCGCCTCGGTCAGCGAGTCGACCGCGATGCCTCCCGCCAGCCTGCCGGCGCGATGCGCAGCGAAGATCGTCTTGTACAGCCCCGATCCGTTGAGCGGAACGAAATAGGCCGGAACTTGCAGCTCCTTGCTCAGCTTCAGCGCCCGGTGCGAGGGGGCGCCGGACAGCACGAGCGCCTCCGCCGACCGGCCGAGCTCAAGCGCGGCCTCGATCGCCTCCTCCTCCGTATCGGCCGCGCGCGCCGCGGGCTGGAACGATGGAAACGACTGGATGACCCGGAGCATGCGCTCGACGATCGCCCCCGGGCCGATCAGGCCGACTTTGATCTGCATGGTCATGAACCTCTTTCTTCGCAGGAGTTGGGTCCATTCTCGCATAGATCACGATCGCCTGCCACCGTTGTTTTCCCCGCCCCGCTGCCCGCTGCTGCCGTCCGGCCCCGTCGCTACAGCTTGACGAACTGCCCGGTCCGCTGGGACTCGAACGCCGCGAGGATGACCTTCAGCGACTTCAAGCCTTCCTCGCCCGAGATCGCCGGCGGCGTGCCGGTCGAGACGGATTCCAGGAACGCGTCGATGACGCCGCTCGGCACTTGCTTCTCGTTGGTCGCCATGGCGCCGACCTTGTACGTCTGGGTGAGGCCCTCGGTCGGCTCGACGATGACCTCGTCGCCGTCGACCGTGCCGATCTTCATGACGCCGCGCTCGCACCAGAGCACCGTGCTGTTGTCCCCGCCCTTGTACTGCGTCCAGCTCGCGACCAGCGTGCCGATCGCGCCGCTTTTCATGCGCAGCAGGCAGGCGGCGTTGTCGTCCACGTCCGTATCCTTCTTGTCCACCGTGCCGATGAAGCCGGCGACCTCCGCCACCTCATCGTTCAGCAGATAGCGGATGAAGTCCGACTTGTGCACGCCGAGGTCGCCCATCGCGCCCATGACGGCCTCGTCCTTGCGGAAAAACCAGCTGCCCGCGCCGTCGACGCTCCAGCCCTCGGGACCGGGATGGCCGAACGACGTGCGGAACGTCAGCACGCGGCCGAGCTCGCCGGAGTCGAGGATCTCCTTGGCCTTGACATGCGGAGGCATCAGCCGCTGATTGTGGCCGATCATGAGGAAAACGCCGTTCCTGCGCGCCGCCTCGATCATCTGCTCGCCTTCCTCTGCCGTGGCAGCCATCGGCTTTTCTACCAGCACATGCTTGCCCGCGTTCGCGGCAGATATCGCCATCGAGGCATGCAGATGGTTCGGCGTGCACACGCTCACGGCATCGACGTCCTCGCTCGCGAGCAGCTCCTCATAACTGGCGTAAGCCTTGCCGCCGTATTGGTCCGCCATCGCCTGCGCCCGCTCCAGGATCGGATCGGCAAAGGCGACCAGCTCCGCCAGCTCGCTCTCGGCATACTCGGGAATATGTCTGCGCTGGGCGATCGCGCCGCAGCCGAAGACCGCGATTTTGATTTTGCTCATCGGATCGGTTCTCCCTTCGGAATTGGAATCGAAATCGAAATTGGAATCAAGCGTTCAAACGGTCAAATAATGGCGCTGCACCCAGGCGTAGCTGTTCGCTACGCTCTCGAGCGGCGGATTTTGGCAATGGTCCTGCTCCACGATCAGCCACTGCACGCCCGCTGCCTCGGCCGCCTCGATGACGGCCGGCAGGTCCACGCCGCCTTGTCCGAGCTCCAGCGTCTTCATGCCGCCCTGCTCGTCGAGGGCGAAGTCCTTGAGATGAAGGAGCGGCAGCCGGCCGGCATACTTGCCGATGTACGCCACCGGATCCCGTCCGGCGAACTGCACCCAGCAGACGTCCATCTCGACCTGGACCGCTTCCGGCGCCGTCGCTTGGAACATGGCGTCGAACGCATTCTCCTCGCCGACCTGACCGTGAAACTCGAAGTCATGGTTGTGATAGCCGAAGACCAGTCCCTGCTTGGCCGCCTCGGCGCCGATCGCCTGCAGCTCGGCGAACAGAGCGGTCCAGCCCTCGCCCGTCTGCGGCCGGTCCTCCTCCATCAGATAAGGGCAGATCATGTAGGTCGCGCCGATCGTCTTCAGATAGTCGATCTCCTTCTGCAGGTTCTGGCGCAGCGCGTGCAGCGAGACGTGGCTGCTGAAGCCCTTCAGCCCCAGCTCGTCCAGCGTCGCTTTCATTTCTTCGGCGGAGAGGTCTCCGTATCCTGCGAACTCGACGCCTTGATAGCCGAGCGCCGCCGCTTTGCGCAGCGTGCCCTTGAAGTCGGATGCGGTCTCCTCGCGCAGCGTAAACAGCTGCAGGCCGATGCTGATCTTGGTCATTGGTAGTCAATCTCCTCTGCGGAAAGGATTTTTAGGCTCAGGTTTCATTCTAGGCGATCCCCCTCTAGAATGAACATATACAATTCCGGCAAAACATGAACGATTTGCTTGGAAATCTGAAGACGGAGGCCGTTCCCGGTGGAAACTTCCCTGCTGATCTGCGATTATTCCAGCCATTACAAGCCGTTTCTCCATGATGTGAGGAGCGGCCTGCAGCATTACCTATTTCGCCTGCAGGCCGAAGGCACCTGCGAGGTCGCCTCGGGCGGCGCCTCCTACAGGCTTGCGGGAGGAGACCTGCTCCTGCTGCGGCCCGGCGACGACTATCATCTGAGCGTAAGCGAGCCGGCCAGGAAGGGACGGCTGTCGAGCGGCGATTATTATCTGTTCTGCCATGGTCCCTGGATCGACGCCTGGTGGAGCCGCAAAGAGCGCCCGACGGTCAGCCGCGTCGGAGCCGACGAGCAGCTCATCACGCTCTGGCGCAGCCTTCTGCTGGAGAAGCGCCGCCATGCCCTCGACGAGGATGCGGAGCTGAAGGACGCGCTCCTGCGCAGCCTCTGCCTGTATATCGACCGGGCGATCGCCGAAAGCGCGCCGAGCGGGACGCCGGGAACGGCGGCGCTCAAGATCAAGCGGTTCATCGAGGAGCAGGCCTTCTCCACCTTCAAGCTCGAGGAAGCCGCGCGGCATGCCGGACTGAGCCTCTCCCGAGCGGTGAGGCTGTTCAAGGAGCAGTTCGGCAAGACGATGATCCAGTACGCCATCGAGATCCGGCTGCAGGCAGCCGTCGAGCAGATCAAATACGGCGAGCTGAAGCTCGAGCGGATCGCGAAAGCATGCGGCTTCGCCAGCTATTCTTATTTCCACCGCGTCTTCCGGACGCATTTCGGGCTTTCGCCGCTGGAGTACCGTTCGCTTCACCACGAGCGAGGCTCGAGCGGCTCGGTTGGCTCGGACGGCTCGGCCAGCTCGGGCGGCCCGGTTGGCTCCGGCAACCCGGGCGGCTCGGGCGGAGAAACCGGGCCGGAATGACCGATCACGGCACGAACACGTCGAGTCTCGAAATTCCATCCTTTTTACAAAAAACACTCAACTTCCCATATCTTCCTGCCGATAATCTTTGGGTTCGATTATAGACAAGGGGAGAGTCCACCGATGGAAACGACCATCCAACCGCTTGACGGAAGCCCGTCCGGCCCGAATCCTTACGCGCCTTATCGCAGCGACGAGCCCGTCAGCGTCAAATCCTGGCTGATCACGCTCGTCATCCTGATGATTCCGATCGTGAACATCGTCATGCTGTTCGTCTGGGCGTTCGGCGACAGCGCCAATCTCAACCGCAAGCATTTCTCGCGCGCCTATCTGCTCTGGGCGCTCATCGGCATTGCATTCTACCTCGTCCTATTCGCGATCTTCGGCGCTGTCATGATCAGCGCGTTGAGCGAAATGCCGGTCTAAAGGAGGAATTTCGACATGAACGCACAGCCTTATTCCGGTTCGGCTCGCGATCCGTATCACGGGGGCGGCCCCAGCTCGGTCATGACGACCGGCAACTGGTTCGTCACCCAGCTGCTCCTGGCGATTCCGATCGTCGGCCTCATCCTGCTCTTCGTATGGGCGTTCGGCGAGAACGCCAACGTCAACAAGCGCAACCTGAGCCGCGCCTACCTGTTGCTTTTCCTGATCCTGATCGGCGTCGGACTCGCCATTTCCATGCTGAGCGCACTGATCGTAGCGAGCGGAAGCTAGCCGCAAAAAAGCTGCCCTGCCAAGTCGACGGACTTGGCGGAGCAGCTTTTTTTCACCCTAAAGAAAGCCTCAGCGCAGAGCGCCTGCGGCCGCCGCTTGCGCCCGCGCGATTCGGCCGCGCAGCCAGACGCTCTCGCGGGCGAGCATGCCGGCGGGGTCGCCGCCGAACCATTCGACCGAGCCGTACAGCTCCGGCTCGCCCGCGGCGAGCTCCAGCAGCGGCTCGTAGTCGATCGCGCCGTCGCCGAGCGCGACCATGCCCTCGCGGCTGCCGCCGGCCGCATAAACGATGTCCGGCCGGAATACGCCGACATGCTCCAGCCGGTCGATGTTCTTGAGATGCAGGTAGCCGATCCACGGCTTCAGCTCCCGCCAGCAGGCGGACGGCTCGCCTCCAGCCTCCCACAGATGGAGGGCGTCGAAGTTGAGCAGCGCCGCTCCCGGCCGCAGCGCATCGGCCAGCCGCATCATCTCCGCCGCCATCGCCGGCGTGTCGAGCAGCGTCGCCGGATGCGTCTCCAGCAGCAGCTGCACGCCCGCCTCGCGGCAGAGCGCCCCGAGCTCGCAGGCCTGCTCGATGACGACGCGGCGCTCGCCGCCGTCCAGCTCGGCGCTGCCGCGGCTGCCGGCGAAGATGCGCAGCCGCGGAGCCCCGCACCAAAGGGCGCGCTCGATCAGCCGCTGGCAGCTGTCGCGGCTCGCGGCGAAGTCGGCCTCCGGCGAGATGTCGACGTAGTGGCTCACCATCGAGATGCCGAGGCCGTGCGCGCGCAGCCGCGCGAGATCCTCCTCCGCCTGCCGGCGGTTCAGCTCATGGAGCTGGGCGGCGTGGGCGCCCCACAGCTCGATGCCGTCATAGCCGAGCCCGGCAGCCAGCTCCGCCAGCTCGCGGAACGAGACGAGCTGGTGGCGGAACGAGATCGTGCACAGCGCCGTTTTCATGCCGGCACCTCCGCCTGCCCCCGCAGCGGCGGGGCCGGCTCGCCGAGCGTCGCCTGCCGCCAGCCGTCGTACTGAAGCCAGATCTCCTCCTTGATGCCGCGTTCGATCGCGTCGGCTTCGTCGAGGCTTTCGAGCAGCGTCTCGACGAGCGCTTTTTTGCCGGTCATGGCGATCTTCACGGACAAGTAGTGGGCGGTCGAGTACGTCTGGCACAGGTCCTCGATCTGGTTCGCCCACTTCAGGAAGCGGTCGCGCGAGTAGCCGAGCGTATCCTGAAAATACATCAAGGCGTATTCGTAGCCGTACTTGCGGATCGCGAGCACCTTCAGCTGCTTCAGCGCCGGCAGCAGATGGGCGAGCGCCTCCGGCGTGCCGGCTCCGGCCGCTCTCGCCACGATGGCGCGCACCTGCTCCGTCAGCTCGTTGCGCTCCGGCCGGAACGTCTCGCGGAAGTACGCGTCCACGAGCTCCAGGCTCGGCGCGCCCACGGCCTGCGCATCGATCGAGTAGCCGGCCCCGTCCTCGCCCATCGCCAGGATGGCCGCCACGACGTCGTCCTTTTTGGCCTCGCCCTCCCAGCGGAAGTCCGGGTCGAACACGAACCACGTATCGTCGCGATCCGTCTTCGACACCATCAGATAATGAGGAAACGGGCTCATGCTCGCCTTCGTCTCGCGGTCCGGCAGCCGGCTCATGTCGAGCATGACGAGCAGGTAGCGATGCTCCGGCTGCTCCTCCATCAGCTCCAGCAGCCGCTCCACGTTGCGCTCCGGCGAGAGGCCGGGGTCATGCCAGCGCTGCGCGCGCAGGCCGAACAGCCGCTCGTAGTCGTCGAAGCGCCGCTGATGCGACAGCCTTTCGGAATGATAGGCGAGGCGGCCGTCGTCCGTCACGTCGAACTCCGCATCCCACACGCCGAAATAAAACGGCCGGTGGTCGGCCTCTCCGCGCCTTTTCACGATCTCGCACAGGCAGCTCATCAGGCAATGGATCTTGATGCTCATGTCAACCCTTCCCTTCCGCTGCGAGCGGGCGCAGCTCCCCCATGAAGTCCAGCACCGATTCGACCGTCGCGAAAACGCGCGGATCGACCTCCGCATCCGGCACCGCCAGCCCGAGCCGCACCTCGATCCAGACGATCAGCTGCATGACGAGGATGGAGTCGAGCCCCAGATCCTCGGCGAGCCGCAGCTCGTCGTCCAGCCGCTCCGGCAGCTGTCCGAGGCCGAGGTCCTGCTCCATCAGGCCGCGCAGCCCGCTCCTTCTCGCTTCTCTCGGCATCATGATTCCTCCTCCCGGCGCAGTCGCGCGCGGCTGATCTTGCCCGAGGGCAGAGCGGGCAGGCTGGAGACGAGCGCGATCGCGGCCGGCACCTGGTAGGCGGGCAAAAGCCTGCGGCAAGCCTCGCGGATCGCCTCGTCGCCGACGCTGCCGTCGGCGACGACGCGCGCGCTCACGCGCTCGCCCATGACCGGATGGCGGCTGCCGTAGACGACCGCCTCGCGCACGCCGGCCACCTGCAGCAGCGCCCGCTCGACCGCGGCCGGATACACCTTGCGTCCGCCGATGTTGATGACGTCGTCGACGCGGGCGACGAGCCGCAGCCCGCCGTCTTCGGCGCGGTAGGCCAGATCGCCGGTGCGGAACTCCGCTTGCGCGGCGGCAGCTCCGCGCTCCGGGAGGCGTCCTCCCGGATCCGGAAGCACGATCCCGTCCGGACGACGCTCGCCGCTTCTCTTCTCCGCCGCAGACAGCGGCCGCCAGGATGCGCCGACCCCGCGCCCGTATTCGCTGGAGCTCGCGGCAAGCGGCCCCCGGCGGCGCAGCGTCAGCTCCGCCGGCTCGTCCGGGCCGCCGCCCGCCCGCGCCTCGAAGCGGCCGAGCTCGGTCCCGATGTCCTGCACGCCGGCCATGCGGGCCGACAGCGAGACGCAGCCGAGCTCGGTGCAGCCGTACTGCTGCATCAGCGTATCCGCCTGGGCTTGCAGCCGCTCGAACAGCGGCTCCGTCATCGGCGCGCCGGAGGAGAGCAGCCGGTGGAAGCGCATGCCCTCTCCCGCGAGCGACGAAATCAGATGGAACAGCAGCGGCACGCCGTAGGCGAGATGGCGCGGATGCTCGCGCAGCGCGGCCAGCATCGCCTTCGGATTGCGGGCCGGAGCAAGCACCGGCTCGGCTCCCCGCGCCAGCGTGGCGACGACGCCGCACAGCAGCCCGAACGAATGCGATACCGGCGCGAGCACGACCGTCGTCAGGCCGCTGTCCGCTCCGGCGCCGGCCTGCTCGAGCGCCCGGTTGTAGTCGGCCGTCTCCTCGGCGATCTCGGCCCATGTCCGCCGCAGCAGCTTGGAGCGGCCGGTCGTGCCGGACGAGTGCTGGAGCAGCGACGGCTCCCAGGGCGTCCGCTCCTGCGGCTGCGGACCGGCCAGGAACTGCTCCGCGCGGCCGTAGACGAGGCCGCAGCAGCCGCTCTCGAGCGAGGTCTCGAACGCCGCGTCCAGCGGCATGTCCTCGCTCAGCAGCAGCGCGGACCCGCCTTCCTCCCGCAAATAGAGCGCGAGCGCGGCCGTTTCCTCGCGGCTTTCGAGGCATAGCGCGTACAGCCTCCCCGACGGCCGCGCGAGATGCGGCAGCCGGCGGAAGCCGGACCAATGCGATTCAAATCGGCTGGACATGGAGCATCGCCTTCCTTTCCTGAATTCGGCTGCGGGCGGCCAGCAGCGGGTTCGGAGCCTCGTGGCAGTAGGTCACCGTCGGATCGGGGAACAGGCGGCCCTTGGTCAGCGCCTCGACCTGGCAGAGCGGACGGAACAGGCTGAACGCCTCCATCCGCTCCGCAGGCTGCGGGAAGCGCTCGAAATGCGCGTCCAGCAGCTCTGCCGCCAGCTCCCAGAACGCCTCCTCCGCGAAGCCGTGGCGGCGCTCCAGCATCCAGCTCAGCTCGCCGAGGTTGAACAGCAGCAGCGCGTCCAGCAGCGTATCGCGCACAGCCGCCGGATCGTCCTGCTCGAACAGCGCGTTCGGCGCGGCGAGGCGGAAGTTCTCGTGGATCGAGCGGTAGTCTGGAACCGCCTGCGGCTCGGCCAGCAGCGGCGGATGGTAGTAGAAGCCTTCGTGCACGTCCTTGAGCGCGGCTCGCTCCGGCCAGCCGCCGCGATGCAGCAGCGCCATGTTCTGGCCGTGCGATTCCAGCGCGACGCCATGGACGACGAGCAGATGCGCGGCCGGCAGCAGCGACACCTCCAGCAGCCGGCGCACCCAGCGCTCGGCGCCGTAGCGCTCCAGCCAGGGGCCGACGAACGTGCCGCGCGCATCCTCCGCGAACAAAGCGTTGAACGGCGCGGCCTGCTCGCCCTCCTCCAGCTTCGGCTCCAGCGACTCGCGCCAGAGGCAGGCGAGCACGCCGTAGATGTCCGGCTCGACGCTCTCGTCCGCCGGCGGCGGATCGTAGACGACGCCGGCGAATTCCTCCAGCAGCACGAGCCTCGCCTCGTCGCGCAGATAGGCGTCCCGCCCGATCATGCCGCTCAGCCAGCGCGACGTCTGCGGCGCGCTCGCCACCGAGTGCGGACTGAGATAGCGCGAGGCCGACGTGTTGACGAGGCTCATCGCCAGCTTGACGTACGGCCTTTCGGGCCGGGACCGGTTCGTCATCGTGCGGATCGACTGCTGCGGCGCATAGAGGTCCCCGCCCTCGCCCAGCAGCACGACCGTGCCCTCGCGGATGCAGTCCGCCAGCGCCCGCGCGATCTGACGCCGCCATTGCCAAGGATGGACCGGCAGCAGCGCGTAGGCGTCCGGATCATGCCCGAGCCCGCGCAGCTTGGAGCGGAACGCCTCCAGCGTCTCGTCCCCCAGCTCCTCGCGGGCGAGGCTCTCCAGCGTCCGCTCCGGCGCGCAGGCAAGATGCAGCCAGCCGTCGTCCCGCACCGCCGCCCACAGCAGCCGCAGCTGCGGGCGGTATTCCGGCCCGTAGCGGAAGTTGTCGGCGTAGTCGAAGCCGACCCGCGACTTGTACGAGGGATGATAAGGATGGCCCTCGCCGAGCGCCGTCTCCAGCTCGCCGTACGGCAGCTCGCGGAGCTCGGCGACCGGCGAAGGATGCAGGCAGCGATAGACAGCGTCCTTGAGGCGCGTCTCCTCCAGCTCGCGGATGAACGCGGCGAGGCTGTCCGGCTCGACCTCCGTGCCGCGCAGCAGCTCCGCCATCATCATGCCGAGCGGCGTTCCCTCCGCCGTGCCGCCGGCCGATCTGCGGCGTACCGGCCCGTCCAGCCGGATGCGGCCGAACGTCGCCGTCCGCCGCCCCTCCGCTTCATAGCGGACGGGGGCGCCGTCCCGGTCCGCTGCCCGCAGCGCGAACCTTAGCCGCCCGCGTCCTGCCGCGCCTTCTCCTTCCGCATGTCCTGCCGCCTCCAGCTCCTCGAACGGCACGAGCCGCTCGAACAGCATCGACTCGACCAGCTGGCGGCGCATCCGCTCGCCGACCTCGTCGTAAGCGGCGGAGCGCAGCGCCCGCTGCACGAGCTCGTCCTGCGGCATCGGCTCGTCCTGCGTCGATCGTTCGTCCTTCTGCACGAGCTCGCCCTGCCCGGACGGCTCGTCCTGCGTCGATCGTTCGTTCTTCCGCACGAGCTCGTCCTGCCGCGTTCTTTCCTCCCGCCTGTCCGGCCTCATGAAGCTCCTCCTCCCATCGCTTCGGCGAGCGCCCGGCGCCCGCCGCTCCTTCGTCCGAGCCCTGCCGCGGCGAGCAGCGGATTGGGGATCGGCACATAGACCGACTGCCGCTCCAGCGGCAGCTCCAGCTCGTCCATGTCATGGAGCCGCGTCAGCAGATTGCCTTTGCACGGCAGCTCCTCCGCCTGCAGCAGCCGCTCGAGGAAGCGCGAGCCCTCCCGGTCCAGCGGACGGAACGCTTCCAGCTCCCGCCGGATGTCCATCAGCAGCTCCTCCTCCTTCGCCAAGCCCTCGACGCCGAACGCGCCGACGAGGCCGAACAGATGGTTGACCATCAAATAGTAGATCAGATGCTCGTCCGTCACCTCGTCGGCGTACACGTCGCCGCTCTTGCTGCCGATGCCCGGCAGCTCGCGCTCGAGCGCGCCGAGCATGGAGCGGCTGAAATAATAGCCCTGGTTGTCGCGGAACCAGTACCGCACCGGCCAGCCGTCGCCGTCCAGCTCGACGAGGCTGTTCTGCATATGGGCTTCGAGCGCGATGCCGTACGCGAGATGCAGCCGGACGAGCGGCCGCAGCGACAGCTCGAGATAGCGGCGGAACCAGCGCCTCGACGCCTCGGCCTCGGCGAGGCCCGTCCGCTCGGCGAGCCGGCCGATCAGGCGGCCGAGCGGCGAGCGCCGGCCCGGCAGCGCCTCCTGGGCGAGCGCGGCGAGCGTGACGGCGCGGCAGGAGCCGCCGCTGCGGAACGGATTGTCCCGCAGCACGACCTCGAAGCCGCTCGCCGGCCCCTCTTCCTCCCCGAGCGTCGCGTAGGCCGGATCCGTCATGACCGCGAAGCCGGGGTACGCCCGGCAAGCCTCGCCGATGCGCGTATCGAGCAGCCGCCGAATCTCGATGCCGCTTTCCAGCTCGTTGATCTTCATCACCCGCAGCGAGTTGGTCAGCTTCACCCGCAGCGAGAACTTCAGCATGTAGGCGGCATCCGGATGATACACCGTGCGGACGGAGGAGGTCGGAAAATACTCTCTGCCCCCCGGCCCCAGGCTCCGCAGCAGCCCGCGCTCCAGCCAGTCCTGCGTGCGCGGCTGCTCCAGCAGCCAGCGCGCCTGCAGCGGATGCACCGGCAGCATCGTCCAGCCGGCTTCGGCGCAGCGCTTCTTGAGCTCCGGCGCGGCCTCGGGATCGGCCAGCAGCTCGCCGCGCAGCAGCTCCGAGGCCGGGCTGCCGGCAGCCGACCGCTCCTTGACGATCGACCGATGCGCCTGAAAATAATGCAGCCGGAAGCGCCCGCCGAGCTCGGGACAGTAGACGCCCGCTTCCGCGCCGCTCATGCCTTGGCGGCTTTTCGGCGTCGGATGGAAGCCGTGGCCGAAGACGAGCGACTGCTCGGCGGACAGGAAGTCGTTCCCGCCGGACTCCGGCTCCGGCCGGGCGAGCGCGGCGGCGACGATCTCCTCCACGTTGCGGCAGCTCTGGATGATGCGCAGCAGCAGCTCGTCGCGTCGCGCGAGGCCCGGCCTCGTCAGCGCCAGCTCCTGCACGAGCAGCGCCGACGCCGTGATGTAGTCGGCCTCCGCCAGCGCGCCGCCGAGCTCCGGCCGGTACCAGGCCTTGCCGCTGGCCGCATGCCGGCCGGTCGGCGAATGGTAGTCCAGCCCGACCCACAGCACGATGCCTTGCGCGCTCAGCTGCAGCTCCAGCATGCCGGCCCGGCCCGGCTGCGCGCCGGCCGGCGTTTCCTGCGGCAGCCGCAGCTCGGCGTCCGCTCCCGCCTCGCGGGCATAACAGTTGACCATCGCCTGCAGAGCTGTCCGCTCCGCGACCGATTTGGCCTCGTTCATAATAGACCCCCTTGTTCAACTTATTCAGGCATCCGCTTTGGTCGGGCGGCTTGCCAGGATCAGGAAGGAACGATTATAATAATGATAATCATTCTCATTAAATCCACAAAAAAAAGGAGCTTTCCATGCCCAGCGTCACGAAGCGCGCTTCTTCTTATACGTTCGTCTCCTTGAAACGCCATCGGCTCGAGGGCGGATCGCCGGTCCAGCCGTTCCGCCTGCTCCGCCATGCCCTCATCTTCCTCTTCGACGGCTCCGGCCGGCTCGAGCTCAACGGACAGCCTTGCCCGCTCGAGCCCGAAAGCTGCTGGGCGCTCGCTCCCGGCACCTGGATCAAGGCGGAGCTGCAGCCGGATCGGCCGCTCGACGCCTATGTGCTGGAGTACGACGGCAGCGGGCCGTCCGTGCTCCCTCTGTGCGCCGCGGCCAAGCCTCGGCCGGGCACTCCCGAGTTGCCGGGACGCAGCGTCCGCATCGCCGCCCCGAGCTCCGTGCTCACGCTGCTCGGCGGCATGCTCGAGCTTGGCCGCAGCCGGACGCCCTCGGCCTTTTTCCGGCGGCAGGCGCTGCTTTACGAGCTGCTGCACCGGGTCAGCCTCATGCCGGGCGAGGAGGAGAACGGCGCTCAGGAGGCGGTCCAGCGCACGATCCGTTATTTGGAGACGCACTATATGGAGCCGATCCAGGTCGGGGAGCTGCCGCGGATGGCCAGCCTGACGCCGAGCGCCTACTGCCGCTCGTTCAAAAAAGCGACGGGGCAGTCGCCGACCGCCTATTTGACGGAGCTGCGCATGCGCCAGGCTAAGGAGCTGCTGCGGCAGCCGGGACGGCCGACGCTGCGCGACATCGCCGCCAGCGTCGGCTACGCGGACGAGCTGTATTTCAGCCGGCTGTTCAAAAAGACGGCCGGCGTCTCGCCCAGCGCCTTCGCCGGACGCAGCGCGACGCGCGTCGCGATCGTCAGCCATCTGTTCCTGCAGGATCATCTGCTTGCGCTCGGCATCAAGCCGGTCGCCGCGCCCGCCTTTCCGAGCGTCTATCGCACGCCCTCGGGATTCCCGGACTATCTGCAGCCGCAGCTGGAGGGCACGAAGCCGCTCAACGCCGAGACCTCCATCCTCCCGCGCGACGTGCAGAGCCTGTCGCCCGACCTCATCATCAAGATGGATTTCGGCGGCAATCCGACCGACGGCCCGTGGCGCGGCATGCCGAACACCGTCTGCATGGACGGCTTCGGCGGCTGGCAGGCCTACCTCGAATCGCTCGGCTCCATGCTCGGCCGGGAAGCCGAGGCGGAAGCCGCCGTAAGCCGCGTGCAAGGCATCGAGCTCGCGTATCGCGGCCAGCTCGCCTCCGCCGCCGAAGCGGCCGGAGAGCTGGCGATCGTGCGCGTGCTGCCGGGCGACTTCCGCCTGTTCGGCGCCGACGGCCATGCCTTCAGCGATCTGTTCTATCGAGCGCTCGGCTTTTGCCCGCACAGCCGCATCCGCCACGGCTTCTACCGCAGCCATGCGTTCGAGGAGCTGCTGTCGATGGATCCGGACAGCATCCTCGTCGTATGGAGCGACGCGCGCGAGCTGGCCCGGCTGCGCGCCCACCCGGCCTGGAGGGAGCTGCGCGCCGTCCGCGAAGGCCGGCTGCATGTGCCTGACAGCCGCGAATGGGATCCATGGGGACCTTCGGGGCGGGAATTCGCCATCTACGACTGCGCCCGCTACTTCAGCGGCATGCCCCGCGGAGCCGCGCGCGTGCGCTGATCCGGCTCGAGCCTCGCGCCTGGCCGCCTCCGCCGGCTACAGCCAGGTGATGAGCTGCGCGGCCGGGATTCTCGGCTCGGCCTTCGGGATCGCTTTCGGATAGCCGACATGCAGGTTGCCGACGGCCCGCTCGCCGGGCCGGATGCCGACCGCCTCGCGGAAGACGTCTTCGTGCAGCCACTCGTACGTTTCCCATACCATGCCGATCCCCTGTTCCCAGGCGAGCAGGCTGAAGTTGTGGATGACCGTCGCCGTCGCGGCATAATCCTCCTCCCTCACCTGCAGGTAAGGATTTTCCTTCATGACGACCGTGACGATCAGCGGATTGCTCATGATCTTGCGGTAATATTTCTGGCCGGTCTCCTGCTTTTTGGCCGGATCCCGCTCCCAGCGCTCGTTCATCGCGCGGCAGGCGTCGGCGATCTTGCGGCGCCCTTCGCCTGCGGCGACGATGAACCGCCACGGCTGGGTCATGCGATGATTGGGCGCCCACACCGCCGTATCGAGCAGGTCGGAGACGAGCTGCGGATCGACCTCGCGATCCTCGAATACATGCACGCTGCGCCGTCCGCGAATCAATTCGTTCAGTTCCATGGCTACCTCCGTCTCGAGCTGCGGAGCGGCTTGCCGCCCGCATGTCCTAGCATAACCGTGCCTGCGCCGGCGAGGCTATGGAGAGCATTGCCCCTTTTGCATGGACAAAAAAACCGCCCGCTCGGCCGCGATCCTTCCTGCCAAGCGCGCAAAGCCGCCTCGCCAGTCGTTGGACTGGCGAGGCGGCTCGTTATGATCTGTTCCTGCGCCTGCATTTGGACGGACCCGAATCGGCCGGCCTTTTGTCGTGAAGCGCCTTCGTCCGTCCTCACGATCCAAGGGCGGCCCAGGTCGGCTACAGCGACCCGAGCGCCTCGCCGATGCTGCCGCGCACGAGATGCGTCGCCATCCGGTCCAGCGGCGTCGCCGTGCGGTTGATGATGACGAGGCTGTCGCCGCGGAACAGCGAGACGAGGCCCGCCGCCGGCTGCACGGTCAGCGAGGTGCCCGCCACGAGCAGCGTGTCCGCTTGCCGAATCTGCTCGGCGGCGCGCTCGAGCAGCTCGAAGTCAAGGTTTTCCTGATACAGTACGACATCCGGCTTGATGATGCCGCCGCATTCCGAGCAGAGCGGCACCGGCCGCGGATCTCCCGTCACCGCCGTCAGCGGATGGAACAGGCCGCAGTCGAGGCAGCGGTTGCGATGCACCGAGCCGTGCAGCTCCAGCACGTTGACGCTGCCCGCGCGCTGGTGCAGTCCGTCGATGTTCTGCGTGACGACCGCCTTCAGCCGGCCTTCCCGCTCCAGCTCGGCGAGCTTGAGATGCGCCGCGTTCGGCAGCGCCTGCGGATGCAGCATATGCTCCCGATAGAACGCATAGAAGTCGCCGGGATGGTCGAAAAAGAAGTCCCGGCTCAAAATCTCTTCCGGCGCGTACATCTTGCTCGTGCGCTGCTCGTACAGGCCGCCGGCCGAGCGGAAGTCGGGAATTCCGCTTTCGGTCGAGGTTCCGGCGCCGCCGAAAAAGACGATGCGCCGGCTGCGGCCGATCGCCTCGCGATAGTCTGGACCCGTCATGGCCGCCACTCTCCTCTAGTCAGGGTAGATGATGCCTCGGCTGGAACTGCTTGCTCCGGCAAGCCGGCGCGGCCGCGCCGCTCGTCGGAGGACGGCTCGTCCTTGTCCGCTCTAGAGCCTCGTCCGATAGACGGCCTTGTTTTCCAGGCCGCGGATCATCGGCGTCCAAGCCTCCTGCTCCGGGATGGAGCCGAGCGCGTCCTCGACCATCTGCAGCTTGGCGTCCAGCGAGTCGATATAATGAAGCGCCACCGCCTCCGCCATCTGCGGCTGCACGGGACTGCCCCACTCGCCGAGATTATGATGCGACAGCACGAGATGCTGCAGCACGGTCACCTTCGGCGAGTCGGCGGGCACGCCCAGCTTGAGCGCCGCCTCGACGATCCAGCCCGAGATGAGCGCCAGATGGCCGATCAGGCGGCCGCGGTCGCTGTATTCGGATACGATGCCGAGCTGCGCGTTCATCTCCTCGGGCTTGGCCAGGTCATGCAGGACGATGCCGGCGATGAGCGCGTCGCGGTTCAGGAACGGACGCTGCGCGCACAGGAACTCGCCGATCTCCAGCATGCGCACGGTGTGGTAGGCGAGACCGGCATAGTAGGCATGATGATGGCTCTTGGCGGCGGGGTAATGCTCCAGCCGGTCGCCGGCCTTGACGACGCAATAAGCGGCGATGTTGCGGATATCGGCGTCGCCGATGCTGTCGACCTTGGCGCGGATCTGCGCGACGAGCTCCTTGGCCTCGACCGGCGCGGCGCGGATGTAGTCGGTCAGCTGCACGCCGTCCTCCGGGCTCGTCGGGCGGAT
Organism: Paenibacillus sp. B01; assembly: GCF_009649995.1. Classification (NCBI taxonomy): domain Bacteria; kingdom Bacillati; phylum Bacillota; class Bacilli; order Caryophanales; family Paenibacillaceae; genus Paenibacillus; species Paenibacillus sp. B01. Next base: position 4,064,524 of record NZ_CP045802.1, read on the forward strand.
GCGGATGATCTTCAGCTGGAGCCGGTCGCGGTACAGCTGCACGATGCCGTGCACCTTGGCGACCTGCAGCGACTGCAGCGACTCCTTCTCGGCCGGCTTCAGATCCCAGTATTTGGCCGTAATCTGGCCGCTTGAATCGGCAAGCACGAGATCCCAGTAATCCTTCGGCGGAGTCGCGTTCGTCTGCTTGACATCCAGCTCCTTGACGAGAAAGAATCCGGTCACCTCTTGCTTGTCGGTCAGCGTGCTGATCAGGGTCATGCGTGAAAGCTCCTTCCGGTATAACCATAATGAACCTATTATACTCGATTTGGCTGCGCACGGATAATCGTCCTGCTCCCCTGCCGGCGTATGGACGCGCCGGCGATTGGAAACCCTTGCAGGAGGGTAAGATCAACGTATCCGAGTAGCCAAGCTCGATTCGACGGAGGAGGAATCTTCATGAAGCGCAACGACAACGATCACGGACTCTCGACGGAAAAGGACATCGATCCGCGGCACGGCCTGTTCGAGGATCAGGCGGAGGGCAGCCGCGTCCCCAGCGCCGAGGAGGAGCTTCTCCGCACGTATCCGTCCGGAGAAGGCACCTACGGCGGCGTGCAGGTCGACCGCTACACGATCGCTTCCGCCGAGGCGAACGAGCGCCTCGCGGACGATATCGCCTATGCGGAAGGCCCTGACCCGGGAGACTATGCCCGCCAGCGCGAAGGCGGCGACTATGCCGTCGAGACGCCGGTAGGAGATTCGCCGGCGCCCGCGCCGACAAGCGTCGAGGCGGACGCCGAGCCGGGCCGGGCGGCGGCCAGGCCGAGCTCCGACGCCGAGCTCGACCTGACGGAAGGCACGCCGGTCGATCCGGTCGCGCCGCCCGACGAATTCCATGGCACCGACCTGCTGAACGGCGTCGGCTCCGCTCCGCAGGAGGAAAGCCGCTAGCAAGCAAGCCGCAACGCCATGCGCGGCGCGGATTGATTTGTTGCAACGCGAAAAGGGACGAAGCTTCGGCTCCGTCCCTTTTTTGGTTCGCTGCGGAATGCTGCCGAGGGGACAAGGGAGCTTCTTCCCTTGTTCCACGGCTTCGCGTGCTGCGGCGCTCCAACAAGGGAGCTTCTTCCCTTGTTCCCTCGGTTCACTAGCTGCGGGGCTCCGATTCTTCTTCCACCGCCTCGCCCCGCCGCCCGCGGCAGCGTCAATCCTCCAGCCGGAACCCCTTCTCGCGCAGCAGCCCGGTGAACGTGCGCGGCGGATACGCCGTCCGCCCGCTCATCTCCTGCGTCCACGTCGTATCGCGGCCGCCGCCGGAGCGGCCGCGGATGTAGCCGCGGTATTCGTCGTCGTATGCCTCAAGCTGCTCGGCACGGCTGCCCGCCGGATAGCGGTTTTCCGCATAAACCGCCGAGAGCGGCAGCCGCGGCCGGAGGTCCGGCTCCTCGGCCGGCACGCCGATGCACATGCCGAACACCGGGTAGACGAGCGGCGGCAGCTCCAGCAGCTCCGAGACGGCGCGCATGTCGTTGCGGATGCCTCCGATATAGACGATGCCGAGGCCCTGCGCCTCGGCGGCGATCGCCGCATTTTGCGCCGCCAGCGCCGCATCCACGGTCGCGACGAGGAAATACTCCGTCGACGTCTGCAGCTGCGCGCCGTGCATGCCCGCCGCTTCCGCGAAGCGGCTCAAATCGGCGCACCAGACGAGGAAGGTCGGCGCCTCGCGCACATGGCGCTGGCCTCCGGCCAGCTCTGCGAGCCCTCCGCGCAGCTCCGGATCGGTAATGCCGATGACGCTGTAAGCCTGCATATGACTCGACGACGAGGCCATCTGCGCGCAGCCGAGAATCCGGTCCAGCTGCTCGGCCGTCACCGGCTCGTCCGCATAGCGGCGGATCGAGCGGTGGCGCTCCAGCAGCGACAGCGTCTCCTCCATGCGCAGCGCGTCCGGCCGCTCCTTCTTGCTTTCGTTCATCGCGAACCCTCCCGTTCCTCCTCGATTCCATTCGTGCCTAGAATAGGCAATCGGCCAGGGCTTGTCAACCGCAGGGCGGCTGCGGCTGCGGCTCGCCTAAACCTTGGCGCTGCGGACAAAAAAAGCGTCCAAGCCCGCCTGCGGGTCTGAACGCTTCCTCGGCTCCCATAGCTCCCGTCCGCTTCATGCCGCGCATCACGCCCGGCACTTCCCGCAGACCGCCCTTGCAGCTTCGGCCTACTCTTTCTGCAGATTGGCGATCATGCGGTCGAACAGCTTGAGCATCATATCCATCTCCTGCTTCTCCATGCCGCGATACAGCTTCAGCATGAGCGCATGCCGAGTCTCGTCGATCTGCTTGAGCAGCTTGAGGCCTTTCTTGTCGATGCTCAGCACCACGACGCGCCGATCCGACTCCCCGCGCTCGCGCGCGATATAGCCGAGCTCGACGAGCCGGTCCGCAAGACCGGTCACCGCTCCCGACGTGATGAGCAGCTTGTCCGCGAGTACCGACGCTTTTTGCGGCCCTTCCGTGGCCAGCAAGGTCAGTATGCGGGCATGCGTAAGGCCGAGCCCGTGCTCGTTGTCCCGGTTCCATTCCGATGTGATCAGCTTGCGCACCAGCCGGAACCGGTCATCCAGCTGCTTGGTCAGCTCTTCCAATGCCCCATCCTGTACCATGCTTTCGCCTCCTGCTTCTTCTCTCGCAATCTTGATGTAGGATAACCTTATAAGGTCAACTTCTTGTAGGTAAAGCAAAAAAAGACAAAAACCCGATCCTCGGGCAGCTCCGCGCATGACGGAAGCATCCTTAGAGGCTTCCTACGCCGAAGGCAGGGATCGGGTTTCATTTTTTATTCAGACAGACTTGACGAAAGGCGGCGGCGGCTCGCTCCAAAGCGCCTTGCGCGACTCGAGCCGGACTTCCTCCAGCACGCGCTGCACCGTCCATGCCGCATGGCCGGCCGCCTGCACGACGATGCCGCTCCGCCATGTGCGCGACACGCCCGTCCGCACCTTCCGGCCAGGCAGCTGCGGCAGCCGGTCCAGCAGCTGGCGCAGCCGCTGCTCCAGCTCCGCGTCCGCGCCGCGTCCGAACAGGCAGAACGTGCCCCAATGCGTGAACCGATGCCAGCTGCCGGGAGCCGCGAGCTGCTGCGCGCGCGGCTCGACCCGCTGGCGCTGGCGGAAGATCAGCTCGCCGTCGGCGTACACCGTCAGCCGGTTGTCGAGCCGACGATAGCGGAACACTTCTCCGCGCAGCGTGCGTCCCGGGCACAGCACCTCCGTCTGCATCCAGACGGCGCCCGGAGCGAGCCGCACCTCGGTGTCCGCCAGCAGCGAAGCGTCCTCGTACAGCATGACCGGCTCCGGCAGATGCTCGCATACGGCGCCGTTCTCCAGCGCGAAGCGCTGGCGCAGCGACGCGCCTCCCTCCTCTTCGCAAGGATGGACCTTGAGAAAGCTCTGGTTGGAGATCTGCACCGAAGCGCCGGCGCCGAGGCTCCAGTCGAGCTCGTAGCGGTCGCCGCTCAGCATGCCCGGAGAGACGTCCATGACGAGCACGCCGGCGCCGGAGCCGAGCGGGAACGCCTTGGCGATTTTGATCGGCGACGTGTGGTAGCGCGAGACGAGCCGGGTCAGGCCGCCGCGCTCCTCGAAGCGCGCCTGCAGGACGGAGGCTCCGCGCGCCGCCGTCTCGGCGCCGGTCAGCTCGCCGGCGGAGACGGCTCGCGCCTTCGCATGCTCCGCGCCCCCGTGGGAGAAGGCGCGCTCAGCGGACACGCCGCCGAGCGCGCTCCTCTCCGCTGCGTCCGCAGATGCGCCCGCAGACGCGCCCGCACCGCCGCCGGCCCGGGCGGTGCGGCTCAAGCGAGCGCGCCGCCCGAACCGGCCATTCGGAGCGGCGTCAAGGTCGGGCTCAGCGCGGCAGCATCCGCTCCGTGGCCATGCGAGATCCCTTTGGCATGGGCGAGCTCATGCTCGATCCAGTCGACCATCTCCGCCACCCCGTTCCCGCCGAACAGATTGGTGAAGACGAACGGCCGATCGCCGCGCATCCGGCGCGAGTCCTCCTCCATGACCGCAAGGCTGGCTCCGACATGCGGCGCGAGGTCGATCTTGTTGATGACGAGCAGGTCGGAGCGCATGATGCCCGGGCCGCCCTTGCGCGGAATCTTTTCCCCTTGGGCCACGTCGATGATATAGATGAAGCGGTCCACCAGCTCCGGGCTGAACGCCGCCGCCAGATTGTCTCCGCCGCTCTCGATGAAGATCAGGTCAAGCGGCGAGAAGCGCTCCTCCAGCTCCTCGATCGCCTCGAAGTTCATCGAGGCGTCCTCGCGGATCGCCGTATGCGGACAGCCGCCCGTCTCCACGCCGATGATGCGCTCCTCCGGCAGCACGCCGGTCGCCGCGAGGATGCGGGCATCCTCCTTCGTATAGATGTCGTTGGTGATGACGGCGAGGCTCCAGCGGTCCTTCAGCTCGCGGGACAGCGTCTCGACCAGCTTCGTCTTGCCGGAGCCGACCGGGCCGCCGATGCCGATGCGCACCGGACGTCCTTGCGGGATCGGATTCGTGTTCCACTCGATATGGGTATGTCCTTGGCCTTGGCACATGGGGAATTCCTCCTTGGAATAAATGAATTCGATCAGGACATGAACAGCCGGGAGTAAAGCGTCTCGTGGCGGATCATGCCGAGCTCCGAGCCCGGCATGTCGCTCCAGGCGTCCTCCGGCTCCATCGCCAGCGCCGCGCGCGCGGCCGGGACCGTCTCGCCCGACAGCAGCGCCAGCAGCCGCTGCGCCTCGGTCTGGCCGATCGCCATCAGGCGCAGCGCGCTGTTCACGGCATTGCTCAGGCAGCCGTACAGCCAGCCCTGAAGCGCCTGCTCCTCGCCGATGCCGGCTTGCCAGCAGATCCAGCCGAACACGAGCGGATGGGTCAGCAGGCAGTCGCCGCTCCGATAAGCCGCCTCGAGCCGGGCAAGGTCAAGCTCCGGATAGCTGCTGCCCGCGAGCTTGAGCAGGCGGCGGCCCATCTTTTCCATCCCGGAGCGGGTCTCGGCGCTCATGCGGCCGACATGCACGAGCCGCTCGGCCGCCCACAGCCGCTCCCACGCCTCTACGGGCGCGTCTCGGTAGACGGCGCGGACGACGAGCGCGTCGGTCGTCGTCCAGCTCTGCCGCAGCATCGCCCGCAAGTACGCCTCCAGCTCGTCGGGACGGGCGATGTCGCCTTCCTGGACGAGCGTCTCGAGGCCGAACGAATGCGAGAAGCCGCCGATCGGCAGCGCCGAGTCGAGCAGCTGCTGCAGCACGAGCCACGGCACGAGCGGCGCCCCGCCCCGCGGCGGCATCGCCCCCGTCAAAACAGGAAGTACCGCTGCGCCATCGGCACGACCTCGGCCGGCTCGCAGACGGCCGGCTCGCCGTCGACCGTCACCCGGTACGTCTCCGGATCGACGACGATTTCCGGCGTCGCGTCATTGAGAATCATGTCCTTTTTCGTGACGGAGCGGCAGCCCTTGACCGGCTCGACCCATTTTTGCAGCCCGAGCCGCTCGGCGATGCCGCCCTCGTACGCCGCCTGAGAGACGAAGGTGATGCTCGTGCGCTGCATCGCCTTGCCGAACGCGCCGAACATCGGACGGCCGAACACCGGCTGAGGCGTCGGAATCGAGGCGTTCGGATCGCCCATCTGGGCGTAGGCGATCATGCCGCCCTTGAGCACGAGCTCCGGCTTGACGCCGAAGAACATCGGGCTCCAGACGACGAGGTCGGCGAGCTTGCCCGGCTCGATCGAGCCGACGAGATGGGAGACGCCGTGCGTGATTGCCGGATTGATCGTGTACTTGGCGATGTAGCGCTTGATGCGGAAGTTGTCTCCGCCCTCCGTGTCCGGCGCGAGCGGGCCGCGCTGCCGCTTCATCTTGTCCGCGGTCTGCCATGTGCGCAGGATGACCTCGCCGACGCGTCCCATCGCCTGCGAGTCGGAGCTCAGCATGCTGAACACGCCCATGTCGTGCAGGATGTCCTCGGCGGCGATCGTCTCCGGCCGGATGCGCGAGTCGGCGAACGCGACGTCCTCCGGAATCCGCGAGTCCAGATGATGACAGACCATGAGCATGTCCAGATGCTCCTCGATCGTGTTCACCGTAAACGGACGCGTCGGATTCGTCGAGCTCGGCAGCACGTTCAGCTCGCCCGCCGCGCGGATGATGTCCGGCGCGTGGCCGCCGCCGGCGCCCTCGGTATGGTAGGTGTGGATCGTGCGGCCGCCGATCGCGGCCAGCGTATCCTCGAGAAAGCCCGATTCGTTGAGCGTGTCGGTATGGATGGCGACCTGCACGTCGTACCGGTCGGCCGCCTGCAGGCAGGCGTCGATCGCCGCCGGCGTCGTGCCCCAGTCCTCATGCAGCTTGAGGCCGATCGCCCCCGCCTCGATCTGCTCGATCAGCGGCTCCATGAAGCTGGCGTTGCCTTTGCCGGTGAAGCCGAGGTTCATCGGGAACGCCTCCGCCGCCTCCAGCATGCGCCGCATATGCCAGGCGCCCGGCGTGCAGGTCGTCGCGTTCGTTCCCGTAGCCGGGCCCGTGCCGCCGCCGATCATCGTCGTCACGCCCGACGAGAGCGCGGTCTCGATCTGCTGCGGGCAAATGTAGTGGATATGCGCGTCGATGCCGCCCGCCGTGACGATCTTGCCCTCGGCCGCGATCACCTCCGTGCTCGCGCCGACGACCATGCCCGGCGTCACGCCGTCCATGATGTCGGGATTGCCCGCCTTGCCGATGGCGACGATGCGCCCGTCGCGGATGCCGATGTCGCCTTTGACGATGCCCCAGTGGTCGATGACGACGGCATTGGTGATGAGCGTGTCGAGCACGCCGTCGCTGCGCAGCGCCGAGCTCGACTGGCCCATGCCGTCGCGGATGACCTTGCCTCCGCCGAACTTGCACTCGTCGCCGTACACCGTGTGGTCGCGCTCGATGACGGCCCACAGCTCGGTATCCGCCAGCCGCACCGCGTCGCCCGTCGTCGGGCCGAACATGCCGGCGTAGCTGCTCCGATCCATCTCTCTCATGATCGGCCGCCCTCCCACTGCTCCAGCCTGCGCCGCACGTCGTCCGGCATCGCGCCGGCCGGAGCCGGGCCGCTCGTCAGCCCGCTGAGGCCGTAGCCGAGCCGGCTGCCGCCGAGCTCGACGAGCTGGACCGGCTTCTCCTCGCCGGGCTCGAAGCGGACCGCCGTGCCGGCCGGGATGTCCAGCCGCATGCCGAAGGCCGATTCCCGATCGAACCTGAGGCCGCGGTTCACCTCGAAGAAATGGTAATGCGAGCCGACCTGCACCGGCCGGTCTCCTCCGTTGACGACGATCAGCTCCGCCGTGCGGCGTCCTTCATTGAGCACGATGCTCCCCTGTGCCGTGCGGTATTCCCCCGGTATCATGACTGTTCCTCCCTCATGGCCGCCGAACGGCCTGTTCTCTCTAGCCGCCGATCGGATGATGCACCGTCACGAGCTTCGTGCCGTCGGGGAAGGTCGCTTCCACCTGCACCTCGTGGATCATCTCCGGCACGCCCTCCATCACCTGGTCGCGGGTCAGGATGCGCGTGCCGTATTCCATCAGGCGGGCGACGGTCTGTCCGTCGCGCGCGCCCTCCATGATTTCGGACGTGATCAGCGCGATGCTCTCGGGATAATTGAGCTTCACGCCTCGGTTCAGCCTGCGGCGGGCGACGTCGGCCGCCACCGTGATGAGCAGCTTTTCTTTCTCGCGTTCGGTCAACTGCATGCCCTTCACCTCTTCTCCGGAATAGCTCCATTATAGGCGCGCTGCCGCAGGAAAGTAAATGAGTTATGTGAGATTATCTGACATAAAGCAACCGGGAAGCGCGAAAAAAGCCCCGCCGTCCAGAAGGACGACGGGGCAGGCGAGTCGGAACAGGGTCCGGGAAAAAGGGCGCCGGCAGCCGGCGCTACCAGATGCGCAGCAGCAGGTCGACGAGTCCGGCGGACTCCCCTTCCTGGCTGCCGATCAGCAAGACGGCCATCAGCATCACTGCGCATGCCATGACCATCATCCACAGGTATCTCATGGACGTCCCTCCGCTTCCGCTTGGTTTCGATAGGATCATTGTACCGCAGGACGGATCGTTCATGCCGTAAAGCAATCCTAAAAAAACCTTAAGAAAGTCTAAAGATCGTGATCCTGCGCCAGCGGCAGCCTCACCTGGAACGAAGTCAGATACGGATCGCTCGCGGCCGAGATGCCGCCCCCGTGCTGCTCGACGATGCTCTTGGCGATCGCCAGGCCGAGGCCGGAGCCGCCGCTGTCGAGGCCGCGCGCCTTGTCGACGCGGTAGAACCGGTCGAACAGATGCGGCAGGTCGACCGACGGAATCATCTCGCCGTAATTGACGACCTCCACGACCGCCTCCTCGCCTTCCGCCGAGGCATGGAGATCGACCTTGCCGCCGTCCTTGCCGTAATGGATCGCATTGGCGAGCAGGTTCTCGAACACGCGCACGAGCTTGTCCGGATCGCCGGTGACGGCGAGCTTGCCGGACGGGGCATGGAGCGCGCCGACGAGTCCCGCCTCCTCGAGCGGCACCCGGTATTGAATGAGCAGCTGGCGCAGCAGCTCGGTCAGATTGAACGTATGGATGCGCTGCGGAGACGTCTCGTACCGCATTTTCGTATAGTCGAACAGGTCGTTGATCAGCACGTTGAGCCGCTTCGACTTCTCATAAGCGATATGCACGTACTGGCGCACCTCCACCTCGTCGCGGCAGCGGTCCTGCTCGATCAGGCCGAGATAGCCGATGATCGAGGTGAGCGGCGTCCTCAGGTCATGCGAGACGTTCGTGATGAGCTCGCTCTTGGTCTGCTCGGCCCGCCGCTCGTCGTCGAGCGACAGCTGCAGCTTGTGCACGAGATAATTGATGTAGGCGGCGAGATCGCCGAGCTCGTTTTTTTGCCGCACCGGCACCTGGTAGTCGAAGTTGCCGTCGGCGATGTACCGCACGCTGCGGCTGACGTCGCGGAAATAGCGAAACTGGCGCTGCTGGAGCAGCAGCAGGAAGACGAGGAACAGCCCGATCGCGAGAATGACGAGCGTGAAGTCGCCGAACTGGTCGATCAGCAGATGCGCGATCCAGCGCAGCGCGGGCAGCTCGCTCGCCAGCCGCTCCGCGACGACGACGAGCAGCACCGACGAGATGACCGAGAGCGCGGCGCTCAGCGCGAGATGGAGCAGCAGGCGGAACGTCATGTCCTTGACGACGTTGTCATCCTTCAATTTTGTAGCCGACCCCCCACACCGTCACGATGAACTTGTCTCCCGTCTCCTGCTCCAGCTTGTCCCGCAGCTTGCTGATATGCACCATGACGGTATTGTTCGATTCGTAAAATTTTTCTTTCCACACTTGCTGGAAAATGTCCTCCGCGCTGAACACCTTGCCCGGATGCGAGGCGAGCAGATGGAGGATGCCGAACTCCGTGCTCGTCAGATGCAGCTGCCGCCCGTCCTGGCGGCAGGTGACCGTATGGGTCGACTTGTCGATGACGATCGGCCCGAGCTCCACCGCCCCGCCGGCGTCGGACCCGCCGCCCGCCTTGGGGAACTGGTAGGCCCGCCGCAGCAGCGACTTGACGCGGGCGACGAGCTCCAGCGGGTTGAACGGCTTGACCATATAGTCGTCCGCTCCGGTCATCAGCCCCATGATCTTGTCCATGTCCGCCGCCTTGGCGCTCAGCATGAGGATCGGCACCTGGGCGGAGCCCTCCCGGCGCAGCTGGCGGCATACTTCAAGCCCGTCCGCCTTGGGCATCATGATGTCGAGCACGATCAGATGGAACGGCTCCGCGGCGGCCATGGCGAGCGCCTCCTCCCCGTCATGGGCGAGCACGGTCGCATAGCCCTCGTTGGCCAGATAGATCTGGATCAGCTCCGCGATCTCGCGGTCGTCGTCTACGATCAGCAGCTTTTTCACCGATTACCACTCCTTACAGCCACTATACCGCACGGCCGCCGGCCTTGGAAGCGCGCGCGCCCGATCGAAAGGGCCGTTTAAGGAATCTTCAGGCTTTCTTCAGAAAAGCCGGCGCCGGACCGGCTTTTTCCGAAGCCGGAGGCGCGAAAAGCCCCCTTCCGGCCGGAAGGGGGCAGCGCCGCGTCTTGCGGGAAAGCTAGCTTTCCACGCGATCGGTGATCGTGATGAGGTTCTGGTCGGCATAGTAGACGCAGTACGTGCCCAGCGCCTCGGCGATGAAGCGCAGCGGCACCATCGTCGTGCCGCTCATGTTCTGCGCCGGCACCGACAGCTCGATCTCCATGTCGTTGACCTTGGCCTTGGTCTTGTTCACCTGCAGGAAGATCTCGTTCTTGCCGCGCGTCGCCGTGATCGTCTGCTCGTACTGGTTCCAGTCGACCGTCGCTCCGAGCGCCTCGAAGATGCCGCGCAGCGGCACGAGCGTGCGTCCGTCCTTGACCAGCGGCTCCTTGTCGAGCGCGTAATTCACGCCGTTGACCAGCACCTTCGGCGCCTCCTTGGCGGCTTCTGCGGCCGGCGCGGCCGCGCCGGCGATCAGGATGCCGGCCAGCAGCAGGCCGGCCGCTTTCTTGCTTCGATATGTACTCATGAACATGCCTCCTCGGAGCGGATTTGATTCTCATTAAACCGCTTCCCGAACGACTTAAACGCTGACGATATCAAGAAGTTGCGATGCCGATAGGATTCATTCCACTTTAATGCAGGAATGCGGCAATCGGTAGTCAATCCAGGGCACATATGGTACACTAATTGGAATGATGTTAATCCTGGGAGGGACAAGCATGGCACCGAAGAAGATGCGTTCTGACATGATCAAAAAAGGCTTCGACCGAGCCCCGCACCGCAGCCTGCTGCGCGCTGCCGGCGTCAAGGAAGAAGACTTCGACAAGCCGTTCATTGCCGTCTGCAATTCCTATATCGATATCATCCCCGGCCACGTCCACCTGCAGGAATTCGGCAAGGTCGTCAAGGAAGCGATCCGCGAAGCGGGCGGCGTGCCGTTCGAGTTCAATACGATCGGCGTCGACGACGGCATCGCGATGGGCCACATCGGCATGCGCTACTCGCTGGCGAGCCGCGAGATCATCGCCGACTCCGTCGAGACGGTCGTCAACGCCCACTGGTTCGACGGCATGGTGTGCATCCCCAACTGCGACAAGATCACTCCCGGCATGATGATGGGCATGCTGCGCGTCAACATCCCGTCCATCATGGTGAGCGGCGGCCCGATGAAGGCCGGCCGCACGAGCGACGGACGCGCGATCTCGCTGACGAGCGTGTTCGAGGGCGTCGGCCAGTTCATGGCCGGCAAGATCGACGAGGTCGGCCTGACCGAGCTCGAGCAGTTCGGCTGTCCGACCTGCGGCTCCTGCTCCGGCATGTTCACCGCCAACTCGATGAACTGCCTCGCCGAGGCGCTCGGCATCGCCCTGCCGGGCAACGGCTCCATCCTCGCCGTAGCGGAGGAGCGCAAGGAATTCGTCAAGGAGTCCGCCCGCCAGCTCATGAAGCTGATCGAGATGGACCTGCGTCCGCGCGACATCGTCACGGCGGAGGCGATCGACAACGCGTTCGCGCTCGACATGGCGATGGGCGGATCGACCAATACCGTCCTCCATACGCTCGCGATCGCGCATGAAGCCGGCATCGAGTACCCGATCGCCCGCATCAACGAAGTCGCCAACCGCGTGCCGCATCTGTCCAAGCTGGCTCCGGCGTCCGACCTTCACATGGAGGACGTGCATGAGGCCGGCGGCGTCAGCGCCGTGCTGCGCGAGCTGCTCAACAAGCCGGGCGCCCTGCATACCGAATGCATGACCGTCACCGGCAAGACGATCCGCGAGAACGTTGAAAATACGGAAATCAAGCGGCGCGACGTCGTGCGCCCGATCGACGATCCGCACTCCGAGCGCGGCGGCCTCGCTGTCCTGTTCGGCAACCTGGCTCCGGACGGAGCGATCATCAAGGTCGGCGCCGTAGACAAGTCCGTGGGCGGCTACCACCGCGGCCCGGCGATCTGCTTCGACTCGCAGGACGCCGTGCTGGAAGGCTTGAGCAAAGGCCTCGTCAAGGAAGGCCATGTCGTCGTCATCCGCTACGAAGGGCCGAAGGGCGGCCCCGGCATGCCGGAGATGCTCGCTCCGACGTCGCAGATCGTCGGCATGGGCCTCGGCGCCAAGGTCGGCCTCATCACCGACGGCCGCTTCTCGGGCGCCTCGCGCGGCATCAGCATCGGCCATATCTCGCCGGAGGCGGCGGACGGCGGTCCGCTCGCGTTCGTCCACGACGGCGACATCATCGAGCTGGACATGAACAACCGCACGATCCAGCTCGAGATCAGCGACGAGGAGATGGCCAAGCGCCGCGCCGAATGGACCGGCTTCGAGCTCAAGATCAAGCGCGGCTACCTCGCCCGCTACGCTCATCTCGTCACCTCCGCCAGCACCGGCGGCGTCATGAAGATCTGATTCCTTACCCAAAAAGCTCCCCAGCGCTCGAAGCGCCGGGGAGCTTTTGGTTTACAGGTTGAATTGTCGCCGTGCTGTCCATCTATGTCTTGAGAGCTCCGGCGAGCACGATGCTGCCTCGCGGCTCCTGGCCGAAGGCGTCCGGCTCCAGCGTGATGGCGACCTGGTCGTACGAGCCGCCGGGGAACGTGAACGTGACCGCGCCGGCGTTGCCCGTCGGCATGAACGTGCCGGCATTGACCGGCTTGTCGCCCTTGATCAGCCACACCTGGAACGCCTGCTCGTCCTTCAGCTCCGGAAGCCGGCTCGCCTGCACGATCAGATGGGTGCCGCGATCGTCCACGACGAGATAGGCCTGCCCTCTGGCGACGAGATCTTTGACCGGCTTGAGCGAGACGATCTGGCTGACCATCGCGCCGGCAAAAGGCTGCTCCGTCTTGCGCAGCTGCTCGATCGTGCTGTCCAGCGTCTGCGTCGACGCATGCAGCTCGGCCGAGAGCCGCTTGTTCTCGCGCCCGAGACTGTCCATGCGCTGGGCCAGCACTCCGGTCACGAGCAGCATGACCGCTGCCGCACCGGCCAGCGCTCCGACCGCGAGCCGCCTTCTCCTCCCGGTCCCCTCCGCGGCTGGCGCTTCCTGCGCGCGCTCGGCCGGGCGCTCGGTCCGGTCCGCTCCGGAGAGCGGCGCGGCCGACGAACGCTCGTTGCGGTCCGCAAGCTGCTGCCTCGCGTCCGTTCCGTCCTCGTCTTGGCGAAGCGCAAAAACGTCCGGAGGCAGCGCCGGCTCGGAGCGCTCGGCCGCGTCCTCCTCCAAGCGGTCCGCCTGAGGACGGCCCAGCACCTGGCCCAGCACGCGCTCGCGCATTCCCTGCGGCGGCTCGGCCGGCTCGGCGGCTAGCGGCAGCAGGCCGAGCAGCTCCTCGATCCGGGCCAGCTCCTCACGGCAATCGCTACAGCCTGCGATATGCCGCTCCATGCGCTCTCGTTCTTCGCCTTCCAGCAAGCCCATCGCATACAGATCGATGTCCGAGCATGGCTTGCGATTTTCCTCCTCATGTCCTTCCCTCATGATCGAACCTCCCCCCTCCACGATTCGCCCAGCTGACTGCGCAGCTGGCGAAGACCGAGGCGGATCCGACTTTTGACCGTGCCTAGCGGGATGTCATGCCTGTCCGCGATTTCCTGCTGGGTATACCCGCCGAAATAAACCCACTCGATCACCTGCTGCTGTTCCTGGCTGAGTCCGGACAGAGCTTGCCTCATCTGCTCCGCCAGCATCCGGTTCTCGACGGTAAGCTCCGTCGTGACCGGGTCGCGCAGCTCATCCATGCCGTCCTGGCCGCCGGCGGCCGGCCGGCGGTCGCGCTTGCGCAGCCAGTCGATCGCGCCGTTGCGCGCCATCGTGAAGATCCAGGTGCTGACCTTCCCGGAGCGGCCGTTCGATACATACGCCTCGGCATGGTTCCAGAGCTTGAGGAACAGCTCCTGAACGATCTCTTCCGCCGCCATGCTGTCCTTCACGATTCGGTAGACGAACGAGTACAACGGCTTCTCGTAGCGATCGTATAGCTTCTCCAGCGCATCGCTGCTCCGGGAGGCGATCTGAAGCATCAGATGCTCCTCCCAGTCTGCCTCGGTCATGTGTTCCTCTCCCTTCCTATCTATCATATCCCCTAGGGGATAAAAGTCCAATCCGCCGCAAAAACAAAAGCCGGTCCTCCCGTAAGGGGACCGGCCGGCAAGGTCAGGACAGCATGCCCGGAGCAGCCGCAGGCTCGCTCGCCAGAGCGGCCAAAGCGGCTTCCGGCTTGGCCGCGACAGGCTGGCGCGGAGCCGGGGCGGAAGTGCTCGTATAGCTTTCCATGTCTCTGCGGGAGAGGAACAGCATGCGCGGATACATCGGCTTGGCCTCGCCGCGCGGTTGCGCTCCGCGAGGCTTGCGGGACTTGGCGCGCGGTTTGGCGGATAGAATTCGGAAAAGGATCTTCAAATAAATGCGGGATGCCTTGGCGAACAGGTTCTCCGGCAGGTCAAACACCTGGAAGCCGAGCTTGTCGGTTCCGTTGTGGATCATCGTCACTCCGTAGAGCGCCTTGACCTTGTCCATCGCAGGATCGTTCAGCACCGCGGCGGACAGGGCCGGGAGAGCCGACTCCATCTCGCGCAGGAGGCGGATGATGACCGCGAGCGGAGAGGAGGAGCGGACCGCCGCCTGGCGGAGCATCTCATTGTCGAGATGGATCTCGGCGAGCGGATCTCCCTTGACGATGCGCTCGCCTTCGCTCAGCTCGATCGGCGGACCGTTGTAGGCGACTTTGCGATAGTGAAAGACCGGCCTGCCGCCCTTCTCGCTGGCGACCGGCTTCAAGCGGAACACGAGATGGAACAGCTTCTCGTATTGCAGCCAGGCGCCCGCCAGCAGACGGTTGAACGCCGTCGGACGCTTCGCCTTGTTTTTCTCGGTCAGCTCCATGAGCGTCGGCACGCCGACGAAGCGGAAGCCCTTGCGGCCGCCCTCCTCCAAATACACCTCCAGCGCCTCCAGCATCTGGGCCGGCGCGTCCTCGTCCGCTCCGAGCGTGCGGCCGCAGTCATGCAGCAGCATCACCTCGCCGGGACGAAGCTTCTTGAGCAGGCGCCTTTTCAGCCTGTCGGACGTTTCATGAGCCTTCCAATCGCCGAAAATGCCCGACCAGAGCACGATCTTGTACTGGCCCTTCTTGGAGAAATCGAACAGGTTGACGATTCCCCAGGGCGGCCGGTAATAAACGGGCGTCTCCCCGATCGCCTGCTCGATGACCGCGCTCGTCAGGGCGATCTGCCGCTTGACGGTTTTCGGCCGCATGATCCAGTTGCTCTTGTGCACGTAATTGTGGATGCCGACCGTATGCCCCTCGTCCCTCATCCGCCGAAGCAGCTCCGGATGCTGCTCCGCATGGGACCCGACGACAAAAAAAGTCGCCTTGGCGCGATGCCTGGCGAGCAGATCGAGCAGCATGGGCGTGTAGACGGGATCCGGGCCGTCGTCGAAGGTAAGCGCGATCTCCTTGTCCGCGAGTCCGCGCTTGAACACGCGGAAGCCGAACAGGCGGCTGATCAGTCCCGGGATAAACGCATAGAGCGATAGGAAGTAGAATCCCCAGACGAGCAAATTCTCCATGTTTCTGTTCCCCACCATATTCTCTAGAAGTCTACCACCCATTGTAGCATAAACGAGTTTCAAAAAACCGCCTGCATCTTTAAAATCTATAGTACAATCAAAGCGGAAATATGAATCGATTTCCAATTGACGCTGCAAAGGAGCCGGATTTCCCTCATGCTGATGTTTTACCGCAAATATTGGCGCACCGCATTCGATATCGCTCTCATCGCTCTGACCGTGTACCTCATTATGCTCGCGTTCAGCTTCCTTTACTCCATCGCCGCTCCGATCTTCCTCTCCCTGCTCATCTTCGCCGTCATCGAGCCGCTCGCGAGGCTGCTCCACCGGCTCGGCCTCAAGAAGTCGATCGCCTCGGCGCTTTCGATCCTGCTCTTCTCCGCGATCGTGCTCGGCATCTTCTTCGGCGCAGGCTACATCATGGTGCGGGAAGCGAACTCGATCGCCCACAAGCTGCCTCAATACCAGGCGATCCTGCAGGAGCAGCTCGCCCAAGGGTCCACCTGGCTCAAGGACAAGACGAGCGCGCTGCCGCCCGATACGGTGGACAAGATCCAGGACTACATCGACGCCCTGACCCGCTGGGGGCAAAAGGTCGCGGAAGGCTTCCTGATGAAGGCCGCCGGCTACCTGAACTCGGTCTCCACGTTCATGTTCAACTTCGTGCTCGGCGTCATCCTGGCGTACTTCCTGAGCATCGAGATCGCCGACTGGAAGCGGATCGCCGCGAGCAAGACGCCCCGCACGTTCAAGAAAGCCTTCGTCTTCCTGCGCGAAAACGTCTTCTCGGGCATCGTCGGCTACCTGAAAGCCCAGATGAAGCTCATCTCGATCACCTTCGTCGTCATCTTCGTCTCGCTGCTGGCGCTCGGCGTCGACAACGCGCTGACGATCTCCGCCATCGCCGCCGTGTTCGACGTGCTGCCGCTGCTCGGCGTCGGCACCGTGTTCGTCCCGTGGATCGCCTACCTGCTCGTCGTCGGCGACTACAACCTGGCGATCTGGCTCGGCATCCTGTTCCTCGTCATCGTCGCCGCCCGGCAAATTCTCGAGCCGCTCATCACCGGCGACACGCTCGGCGTCTCCGCCTTCACGATGCTCGCATTCATGGTCATCTCGCTGTCCTTGTTCGGCGTCGCCGGCGTCATCCTCTCTCCGGTGCTCGTCATTCTCGTCAAGGCGCTGTACGACCAGGGCTATTTCCGCCGCTGGATCACTCCTCCCAAGGACGAGTACGACGTCGAGCTGGCGGAGAAGGGCTGACGCCGTTCCTGCCTCGCGCCAAGCCCAAAGGGCCGCATCCGCTGTCATGACGACAGCGGATGCGGCCCTTTGCCTGCTTTATCCCACCTATCCGGCGGCGGGTCCGTCCTTGCCGAAGGATGGGCTTGCTTCCTCCTCCAGCCGGAAATGCCCCAGCGAAGCGCGCAGCGACGAGGCGACTTCCTCCAGGCGGGCGGACAAGCCGACCAGGCTGTCGCTCACGCCGAGCTGCTCGCTGCTCAGCGAAGCGACCTGCTGGGAGGCGGCGGCCGACTGCTCCGAGACCGAGCTCACGCCGGACATCGCCTGGCCGATCTGCAGCTGCGTAGCACCGAGCTCGACGATTGCCTCGTCGACGCGCGCCAGGCTCTCCCCGAGCAGCGCCATCCGGGACTGCGCCTGGAGGAACAGGCTGCCCGCCTCCTGCACGGAATCGAGCTGCTGCCGGAATGCCGGGCGAGCCGTCGCCAGTGTCTCGACCGTTTCGCCCACCTCGCTCTGAAGCGCGGCGAGAATGGCTTCGACCTGCTGGATGGAAGCCTTGGACTGATCCGCCAGCTCCCGCACCTCGCCGGCGACGACGACAAAGCCCTTGCCGGCCTCGCCCGAGCGGGCCGCCTCGATCGAAGCGTTGAGCGACAGGATGTTCGTCTGCTTGGCAATGCCCGACAGCAGCGTCAGGATGCCGCGGATCGAGCGCGTATTGTCGGAGAGGCGGGCGATCTTGGCGGAGATGTCGCTTACGATCCGATCCGCTTCCTCCGTCTTGCCGAGCATCTTCTCCATATGGCCGGTCCCTTCCCGGCTCGCGGACTCCACTTGGCCGGCCGATGCGCGCATCTCGTCCGTGCTGAGCTTCATCCGCTCCATGCCTTCATCCATCTTTTCCGTCAGCTCGATTCCCTTCTCGGCCTCGACGGCGAGGCTGGAGGCTCCGGCCGCGATTTCGTCCGTGGCGGCTGCGATCTCCCGCGCGGACGTGGCGGTTCGGCGAGACTGATCGGCCATCTGGCCGGCGGTATCAAGCACTTGGGCGGCCATGCGGCTCGTCTGGCCGACAAGCTGGCCGAGCTGCTCCATCATGCCGTTGAAGCTCGCCGCAAGCTGGCCGATCTCGTCCTTGGAGCGGTGGCTCGACCGGACGCTCAGCTCCCCGTCCTTGCCCCGCCGCATGAGCGAGCGCAGGCTGCGCAGCGGCCTGCCGACGCTCCAGACGACGAACGCGCCGACGAGCACCGCCAGCAGGGCGGCTCCCGCCGCGACCCAGACCGTCATGACGAAAATGCTTTTGGCATCCTTGACGAGCTCTCCGCCCGGAATCGAGGCCGCCACGGTCCATGGACTGTTCTTGAGATGATCCTCGATCATGAGCAGCGAGCCGCTCCAATAATGGATGGGCGTTTCCGAGCCCTTGAGCTGCAGCGGACTCGCCTGGCCGGCCCGCTGGCCTCCGCTCGAATCCGAAAGCACGATTCCCCGCTCGTCGATCAGGCTGATCTCGCCGCCGGATCCGAGCCGGATGCCCTCCAGCTGGCTGCCGACGAAGTCAGCATCCAGCTCCAGCAGCATCAGAAAGGCCGGATCGCCCGAGATCGACTTGATGACTCTCGCCAGACCGATCGACGGCGGGCTTTTCGCATCGAAGCCTCCCGGCTGGTAAGGCGTCCAATACGGCTTGCCGTCCAGGCTGACCGCCTCCTTGTACCAGGCCTCCTCCTTCGCCAGCTTCACGTCGAGCGTCAACGTGCCGACCGCTTCAGTCTGCAGCCGGTCGTCGATCGGGATGAAGGCGATATGGCGGATCGTCTTGTTCGCCATCGCCATCGAGGAGATGCGGTCATACAGCGTCCGCTGCGCCTTGAAGCGCTCGAATACGTTGTCTTCCTTATTGGCGAATACCAGCTCGCTGACGGATTCCTGAACGATCTTGTCCGTCAGGAAGTGCATGGAGAAGCGCAGGTAGTCGTCCAGCACGATGTCCAGCCGATCCGCGACCTGATTGGCCGTCTCCACCGTCGATTCCGTCACCTTGCGCTCGATCACCGATTTGGCGATTCCGTACGAGATGAAGCCCATGGCGAGCACGCAAGCGACGATGCTGGCGAAAATGATCAGGAATAGCTTTACGCTGATGAGGCGAAAAGGGCGAAGGATCCACTTCGAAACAAATTGATTCAATTGAAATCGCCTCCAATTCCGAAAAAGGGGTGTCTTTATACCTATCGGAACGTAGAGGGGATATTTTTATTAACAAAGGGCTCTTTTTCACTTTTCTTGGGCGGACGAGGCCAAGGCGGCGCGCTCCCAGGCCGCGATCCGATCCATGACGCCGCCGAACAGCCGCGCCGCCAGGTTGGCGCTTCCCTCCGGACGTTCCTCGGCCAGGACGGCGACGGCATAGCGGGGATGGTCGGCAGGCCCGTAGCCGATGAACCACTGGCTGTTCCCCGCTCCGGGCCTGCCGCTTTCCGCCGTCCCCGACTTGCCGGCCAGCGGCCAGGCGGCTCGGTGAAGGCCGCGTCCGGTTCCGCTGGCTACGACCTGCTCCATGCCTCTCCTCAGCATGGCGGCCGTGCGCGGCGAGATTTGCCCGTGCGCGGAGGGCGAGGCATGGCTGCGCAGCGCGGCGAGACGCTGGCCGTCGGCAAAGTCGATTTCCTTTACGAGCGCCGGCTCGGCCACCCTGCCGCCATTAACGATCGTCGCCGTCAAGTTCGCCGCCTGCAGCGGCGTCATCCGCACATCCTCCTGCCCGATGCCGCTGCGGGCCAGCTTGCCGCTGCGCAGCAGCTCAAGCCGGCTCCAAGGGCTTGCCGCGCCGAATACCGTGCCCGCTTCTTCCTCGCCGATCAGGCGCAGCGGTCCGGACAGCGCGCCTTCCCTGCGGCCTGCCTCGAGATGCCAGCCGATGCGCCTGCCGAGACCGAGCTTGTCCGCCGCCGCGGCGAGCTCATCCGGCCGCAGCCGCTCCGCCAGAGCGGCGAACACGATGTTGCAGGACTGCGCCAGCCCTTGCTCCAGCGTGAGCCGGCCGTGGCCGCCTTCTTTCCAGCATGACAGGCCATGATGGCCGTATTCGCCTCCGCAATAAAATTCCTCGCCCGGCTCGGCCGCTCCGGCCTCCAGCGCTGCCGCCTCGGTGACAAGCTTGAAGATCGAGCCGGGCGCATAGGCGCGCACGGCCCGATTGGCCGCTCCGTCAAAAAAAGCTTCTCCTCGTGCCGGAAGCTCCATGTCGGGCTTGGAGACCATCGCCAAAATGTCCGAGTTCCGGACATCCAGCACGACGACCGCGCCTTTTTTCAGCCCGGCCTCGCCCGCATACCGCTGAAGCTCGACTTGCAGAGGCAGGCTGAGCGTCGTCCGCACCTGCAGCGGATAACGCGGGTTGGCCGGGCGCTCCACGGTCAGGCCGAGCCCTTTGAGCGGCAGGCCGGCCGCATCGGTCATATAGCTGGCATAGGCCGGCCCCGTCCCCCGAAGAAGCCCGTCCAGCGACAGCTCGAGACCGCCGCCTCCCGTTGCGTCGCGCAGGCTCGCCTTGCCTGCGGCCAGCCGCTTGCCGTATGCGGCGGCGATCCGTTCGGGATTTTCGCTGACATATCCGATCGCCTGGACGGCAGCGGACGACGGATCGCGGCGGGCGCGGTAGGGCAGGATGGCCACGCCTTCCAGCTTCAGGCCCGCCAGCTCGGTCCGCTGCCGCGGACTGAGCCGCAGCGGCAGGCCGCTTTTCGCATCCATCCAGAAGCCCGGCTCCTTCCTCCGCTCCAGCTCTTGCCGCAGCTCCTCGGAGCCGGCTTGCAGCACTCGCGCCAGCTCGGCCATGTCCCGGCCGCTGCCGCGCGGCTGGCCGGACGGATGCGGAAAGATCGCCAGCGCCTCATAAGCGAAGCCTGTCAAAGGCAGCCCGGAGCGGTCGACGAAATCGCCTCTTCCGGCGTCCAGCAGCAGGCGGTGGCTGCGCTGCCTAACCGCTGTCTCGGACGCTGTCGCATGGCGGGCCGAGGAAGCGGGACTCCACGGCCAAAGCATCACCCAGCCGAGGCGGAGCAGAGCGACAAGCAGCAAAGCGGCGATCAGAGCCGCCACCGTCTTCATTCGGGAAGCGGACATGGGCCGTTCCTCCTTCGGTTCCAGATGTCGCGGTTGTTCTGGAATCCAGTATTCCCCTGCCGCTCCCCGCCTACACGCGAAAAGCCCCGCCGGAGGCGGGGCTGGGTCGAAGCAGGAAGGAGTCAGAAGTCATGCCTTGAAGCGGTCGAGCGATCGCTGGAGCGACTGCGAGACCTGCTCGAGCTGGCCGGCGAGTCCGACGAGGCTTTCGCTTACGCCGAGCTGCTCGCTGCTGAGCGAGGCGACCTCTTGGGAGGTGGCGGACGACTGCTCCGCTACGGCGCTGACGCTGCCCATCGCGGAGCCGATCTGCTGCTGCGACTCATCGAGCAGACGGATCGACTCGGCTACGTTCTCTAGCGTCGACGCAAGCGAATTCATGCGAGCCTGGACCTCATGGAAGATGCCGTTCGCTTCCTTCACGGAACCGATCTGCTCTTGGAATACCGGCTGCGCCTTGCCGAGCGCCTCGACGGTCTCCTCGATCTCCGTCTGGATCGTCGTCGTGATGCTTTCTACCATGCCGATCGACTGACGGGACTGCTCCGCCAGCTGGCGGATCTCTCCGGCGACGACCATGAAGCCTTTGCCGGCCTCGCCGGCCCGGGCGGCTTCGATCGACGCGTTGAGCGAGAGGATGTTCGTCTGCTTGGCGACGCCGCCGAGCATTTCCAGAATCTTGCGGATCGAGCTGGTGCTTTCCTGGAGGCGGCCGACTTTTTCGGTCATGTCGCGGACCATCTGCTCGGTCTCTCCCGTCTTCTGGATCATCGCAGCCATATGCTCCGTGCCCTGCCGGCTCGCCTGGTCGACCTGCTCGGCCGACAGCCGCATCTCGTCGCTCATCGCCTTCACTTGGCGCATGTTCTGATCCATGCCGCCGGCAAGATCGCTGCCTCGCTCGGCTTCCATCGCGAGGCTGGTCGCTCCGCCCGCGATCTCCTCCGTCGCGACCGCGATCTCCCGCGCCGCTCCTGCCGTCCTACGGGAGGCTTCTCCGACCTCGGAGGCGGTATGCAGGACATGCTGGGCGTTGTCCCTCGTCTGGCCGACGAGAGCCGTTATCTGGCCCATCATGTCATTGAAGCTCTCCGACAGCTGGCCGATCTCGTTCTGCGAGCGGATGTCGGAGCGGACGGCGAGATTGCCGTCCTTGGCCTCCCCCATCAGATTGCGCAGCTTCTGCAGCGGCCTGCCGACGCTCGCGACGACATAGACGCCGACGAGGATCGCGATCAGGGCGGCAGCCGCGGCGATCAGCCAGGTCATTCTCTCGATTTCTTTGGCATCGCGCACCAGCTCTGACGTCGGAATCATGCCGAGCACCTTCCAGCCGACCGTCTCCAGCGTCTGGTAGACGGCCAGCACCTGTCCGACGTTGCTTTCCGTGATGAAGCTGCCGCTATCGGCTGACGCGCCGCTGCCGGCGAAGTCGATGACGGACTTCTCCCCGGCGAGGCCGGACTCGATATTGTCGATCAGGATCGTATTGTCGACATCGAGAATCCGGATGCGGCTGCCTTCTCCGATCTTGACGTTCTGCAGCTGCTGCTCGAGCAGCGAGGCCTTGAGCTCGATCAGCAGCGCGTACGCGTAGCTGCCCGACGTATCCCGGATCGTCCGGGCCAGGCCGAACGACCTCTGGTCGTTGCCCTGGAAGCCCTTTTCCTGGATCGGGATCCAGATCGACTTGCCTCCCAGCTCGACCGCCTGCTTGAGCCAAGGCGCGTCCTTGACCGTTTCGTACTTCAGATTGCCCGTGCCGAGCACGTTCGTTCCGTATTTCTCTTGCAGCGGAATATAGTTGACGTTCATGACTTCCGCGTTGGACATCGCCATCGCGCTCAGCTTGGTCGACAAAGCGCGCTGATTCTCGAAAATCGCGTATTCGTCGGAAGCGCTGCTCCCGAGCTCACGGATGTTGTCCTGCAGCGACTTGTCCGTAATGAACTGGATCGAGAAGTTCTCGTAGTTGCCCAGAATCAGATCCAGCTTGCCGCGGATCTGATCGATCGTCTCGTTGGAAGCGGCGGTCACCTTCTTTTCGATGACGCCCTTGGAGATCTGGAAGCTGAGCGTGCCGACGACGGCGACGCAGGCGACGATGCTGACGAAAACGATCAGGAACAGCCTCACGCTTAAAAGATGTAGCGGATTGCGGAGCCGGGCCCGCGCATCTGCCTTGGCGCCGGAGGGCTTGTCCGACAGGGAAGGCTCCGTGCTTGTTCCGCCGCCCGACTTGCGCATACGGCGTTGGAATGGATTCTGCATCTGTATACACCATCCTCTACTCATGAAGGCTTTCCCTATCCATATCGGAGTCTGCGGCGACGAAGTTTAACCCATCTTAAAAATAAACAAGGCTGACGGCTCTTGACAAGCCTCGTTCCGACGGATCGAGACGCCTCCCCCTCCTCCGAGCGGAGCGAACGAAAGCGTCCCGCCGGCTGCATGGGCCGGCGGGACGCTTCGTCAACTCGGGCTTGCGGGATCGAATCATTCGGTGCGGAAACGCTCCAGCGCGGCCTGCAGCGACTGCGAGACGCCTTCGAGCCGCGCGGACAGCTCGACCAGGCCTTGGCTCACGCCCTGCTGCTCCTGGGTGAGCGAGGCCACCTCCTCGGATGTAGCCGATGCCTGCTGCGAGACGGCGCTTACGCTGCTCATCGCTTCGCTCAGCTGGGCGTGGACGTCGTCCAGCAGACGGACCGACTCGCTTACGCGGTCGAGCGACTCCGTGAACTCGCCCATCCGGCCCTGCACCTCCAGAAAAATCTGGCTCGTCTCTTTGACCGATTGGATCTGTTCCTGGAACATCGGCTTCGCCTCGCCGATCGAAGCGGCCGTTTGGGCCATCTGCTGCTGGATCCGTCCGGTAATCGTCTCGACCAGCGCGATCGACTGCCGGCTCTGCTCCGCCAGCTGCCGGATCTCCGCCGCCACGACCATGAAGCCTTTGCCGGCCGCTCCCGCGCGGGCCGCCTCGATGGAGGCGTTGAGCGAGAGGATGTTCGTCTGCTTGGCGACGCCTCCGAGCACGTCCATGATCTGGCGGATGGAGCGGGTGCTCTCCTGCAGCGATTCGACCTGCGCCGCCAGCGAGCTTGTCGCCGATTCCGTAAGCGCCGTCTTCTCGACGAGCTGCGTCATGCATTCGGTCCCGCGGCGGCTGGAAGCCTCCACCAGAGCGGCCGTCTCGCCCATCTGGCTGTTGCTCCGCCGCAGCTGCTCCATCCCAAGGCTCATGTCGGCCGTCAGATCGCTTCCGCGCTCGGCGTCGGCCGCCAGGCTGGTCGCTCCGCCGGCAATCTCCTCCGATGCGGTCGCGATCTCTCGCGCCGCCTCGGCCGTCCGCCGCGAGGCCCCTCCAAGCTCGCCCGCCGTGCTCAGCACTTGCACCGAGCCGCTTCGCGCCTGCTGGACCAGCTCCGTAATCTGCGCCATCATATCGTTGAAGCTCGTCTCCGTCTGGCCGATCACGTCGGTGCTGCGCGGCTGCGCCCGTACCGTCAGATCGCCTTCGCGGCCCCTCTGCATCAAGCTCCGCAGCCGCTGCAGCGGGCGGCCGACCAGGCGCATGACGAACAGCCCGATGAGCGCGGCCAGCAAGGCCGCCGCCGCGGAGACGAGGAACGTCATCCGGTAGATCGCGTCCGCTTCCTGCACGAGCAGGCCGACCGGAACGACGCCGGTCAGGACCCAGCCGTTGGAAGGAAGCCGGTCGTAGATCGCCAGCGCCTTTCCGCCTTCCTCTTCCTTGACCAGCGAGCCGCTCGGACGGGCTGCCGCCTCCGCCGCCACCTTCACGCGCGCTTGCTTGCCGATCGCTTCCCGTCCGGAGCTGTCCAGCAGCACCCGGTCCGTCTCGTCGACGATCGAGATGCCGCTGCCTTCTCCCAGCTCGGCGCCCTTGAGCTGATCTTGCAGCGCCGAATCCTGAATTTCGACGAGCAGCAGGTAGACCGCGTCCGTGCCGCCCGGCTCCCGCAGCGCGCGCGCCAGGCCGATCGTCGGCTTGCCGCCGTCCTGGAAGCCGGCGGTCTGCGTCGGAATCCAGATCGACTTGTTCTCGGTCTTCACGGCCGCCTGGTACCAGTCCAGCTGCTCCAGCTTGGCTTTGTCGAGGCTGCCCGTTCCGAGCACCTTGCTGCCGAGGCTTTCCCGCAGCGGGATGAGGTTCAGATTCTCGACGCCGGACATTCCGATGACCATGCTCTGGATCTTGTTGTTCAGCTCCCGCTGCGCGTTCGCGAGCGCCGTCTCGCTGCTCGCGTAAAGCGTGCTGCCGATCATGTTCTGCAGCGTCGTGTCCGAGACGAACTGCACGGCGATGTCGTTGAACTTGCCGAAGACGAGCTCCAGCTTCTCGGCCAGCTGCTTCAAGGTCCGGCTGGACGAGTCCGTCGCCTGCTGCTCGATGATCGACTTGGAGATGCTGTAGGACAGCTGCCCCATCGCAAGCACGCAGATGAGGATGCTGGCGAATACCGTCAGGAACAGCTTCAATCCGATCGACAGCGTCCGCCTGGGCGGGGAAACGGACGGGGGACGGCCCGCGACGGCCTGATGCCGCTCGGCCTCCCCGATCTGCTCGCGTCCATCGTCCGGCTTGATTTTGCTCCTCGCCCGCTCCCATCGGCTCTTCCATCCATTCCGCATGACAGCCACACTCCATCCGTTTGCTAGTATCCTTGTATTCCCTTGTATCGGATCGTCCGAGATGGTCCTTTATGCCTATGTCAGCTTTATATTCATGAATTATTTTGGATTTTAATTCCATTATCCAGTGATTGCGATATTTTCTTTCACTCGTTAACGAGATAAGGCAATAAAGAAATCAATCGAAATTCATGTAACCGTATTCAATCGCGCAAAAAAAAGCCCGGACCTGTGTAAAGGTCCGGACTGTCTCGCTTCGGCGATCAGCGGATGCGCTTGCGCATCATGTCCATCGGGCGCACCGGCTCGGCGACGCGCAGCACGATCTCCTGCAGCGGATGGCGCGCCGCGTCGAGCCGATTGCCTTCGCGGTCGCGCAGCTCGTCGACCGTCTGCTTGAAAAACGTGCCGCCCGGGCCGAAGAACTCGATCTCCTGGCCCGGCTTGAAGTGGTTGCGCTGCTGGACGACGGCAAGTCCCGTCTGCTCGTCATACTCCAGCACGACGCCGGCGAAATCGTACGGCGCGGCTTTTTCCTCCGGCTCGTAGATGTGGTCCTCGGTGCCAGGCGTATCGAAGAAGAAGCCGGTATTGAGCGGACGGTTGGCCGCCTTGTGGACCTCTTCGAGCCATTCCGGCCGCAGCTCGTAGCCGTCCGGGTCGGCGAAGTAGGCGTCGATCGCCTGGCGGTACGCATTGACGACCGTCGCGACGTAATGCAGGCTCTTCATCCGGCCCTCGATCTTGAAGCTGTCCACGCCGACGTCGATCAGCTCCGGGATGTGGCGGATCATGCACAGATCCTTGGAGCCCATCGTGAACATCTGCTCCTCGCCCTCGGCGATCGTGTCGCCGTCGACGTACAGGTCGTACTTCCAGCGGCAGGACTGGCAGCAGCCGCCGCGGTTGGAGTCGCGGTCGGTGAAGTGGTTGGACAGCACGCAGCGGCCGGAGAAGGAGGAGCACATCGCGCCGTGGATGAACGCCTCGATCTCGATGTCCACATGGGACTTGATCTCGGCGATCTCCTCCAGGCTCGTCTCGCGCGCCAGCACGACGCGCGGCAGCCCTTCCTCCTTCCAGAACTGCACCGTCCGCCAGTTCAGCACGGACTGCTGGGTGCTCAGATGCACCTCGAGGCCCGGAGCGACCCGCTGCGCCGTCTCGACGATCGCCGGATCGGCGGCGATGATCGCCGCGATGCCGACCTCCTCCAGCTTGCGCAAATAAGCCTCCAGGCCGTCGATGTCCTCGTTGTGGGCGTAGATGTTCGTCGCGACGAACACCTTGGCGCCGTAACGGGCGGCGAATTCGACGCCTTCCCGCATCTCCTCGAAGCTGAAGTTGTCGGCGCCGGAGCGCAGGCCGTACTTCTGTCCGCCGATGTAGACGGCGTCCGCGCCGTAATGGACGGCGAATTTCAGCTTTTCCAGATTGCCTGCGGGCGCAAGCAGCTCCGGCCGGTCGAGCCGGTATCGTTTCCCCTGATAGCGGGGCTTGTTCATCGTCATGCCCATCGTTCGTTCACCTCCTGAAGCTCGGCCGTCAATAGACCTGCTCCTTATAGAAAAATCCGTAGCTCAGCTCGCGGGACGAATCCTGCACGCGGCGGATCGCGGCGAGCCAGGACGGGTCGAAGCGGTAGCCGGCCGGATCGGCGGCATAAGCGTCGATCGCGGCGCGATAGGCCCGCACGACCGTCTCGTTGTACGCCGGCGTCTTCATGAGGCCTTCGACGCGCAGGCTGTCGATGCCGGCCTCCAGCAGCTCATGCAGGTTCTCGATCATGCAGATGTCGTCCGAGCTCATCATGTACGTCCCGTACGCGTCCTGGTAAATCGGATAGCGCTCGTCGCGGCGGTCGGCTTCCATCAGGAAGAGGCCTTGCCCGAGCGCGCTGTCCACCTGCTCCGGAGCCTTGCCCAGATGGCCGAGGTAGCTGTCCACGAGCGAGCGCTTGGAGTGGTAGATGTTGGTCATGCCGTGAACCTGAACCTGGACCTCCAGCGACGTGCGCTGCTTGACCTCGACGATCTGCTCCATGTTCAGCTCGCGGGCGAGCACGATGCGCGACGCCCCCCGCTTACCCCAATAGTCGGCCTGCGCGTAGCTGGTCGACGTCATCTCGGCGTTCCAGTGCAGCCGCAGCTGCGGCGCCGCCTCGCGCGCTGCCATCAGCACCGACGGGTCGCCGAAAACGATCGCGTCGACGCCGATCTCCGCGAGCCGGCCCAGATAAGCGGGCAGCTCGCCCACCGTGCGGTTGTCCATCAGGTTGTTGACCGCTGCGTAGATGCGCGGACGGCGCTCCGAGCCGCGAGCGATCCGCACGGCCTCGCCGATCTGCTCCAGCCCGAATTCTCCCGGCAGCCTGGCTCCGAATCGGGATTCCCCGATGACGAAGGCGTCCGCGCCGGCGTCCGCCAGCAGGCTAAGCTCCTCCAGGGAAGCGGCCGTCGCCAGCAATTCCGGTTTTGTCGCCACCATTGATTCCTCCTTGCTCCTGCTTCTATTGCTTGCCGCTTTCGCGGATGTTTTTCAGATGCTGGTCATAGGTGACGGCAAACAGATGCTCGCTCGAGCCGTCTTTTTTCGTCACATAGTAATAGAAGTCGTTTTTCTCCGGCTGCAGCGCCGCCTCGATCGACTTCAGGCTCGGACTGCTGATCGGCCCCGGCGGCAACCCGTCGCTGCGATAGGTGTTGTACGGGCTCTCGACCTCCAGATCCTTCTCGAACAGCCGCTCCTTGGGCTTGTCGAGCAGATACTGGACGGTGGCGTCGATCTGCAGCCGCATCGGCTTGGCGAGCCGATTGTAGATGACGCCGGCCACGGCCGCGCGCTCCTGGTCGACGACGACCTCGCGCTCGACGAGGGAGGCGACGGTCATGAGCTCATGCAGCGTCAGCCCGCGTTCTGCCAGCGGCTCGTCGATCTCGCCCAGCTCGGCCAGCTTGCGGTCGGTCTCGGCGAGCATCCGCTGCAGGATGTCCTCCTCGGTGCTGCCTTTCTTGAGCTCGTACGTCTCGGGGAACAGATAGCCCTCCAGCCGGTGGCGCAGCCTGGCGTCGTCCGGAATCGACTTGACCGCCTCCGCCTCCCAGTCCCTCTTCTCGTCCGCAAGGGCAAGGAAGCGGGTCTTGTCGATGAAGCCCTCCGCCGCCAGCTTGTCCGCGATCTGCAGCAGCGTGAAGCCTTCGGGAATCGTGAAGCGGATCGTCTCCTCCTTGACCGTATCGCCTTCGTTCAGCTTGCGGATGATGGCGTCATGCTCCATGCCGGGGGACAGCTCGTAGGTGCCGGCCTTGAACGCGCCGCCCTGCTCCCGGAATTTCAGGTAGTACTTGAAAATGAAGGCATCGCGAATGATGCCCTCCTGCTCCAGCCGGTCGGCGATCCGGTTCGGGGACATGCCCCGCTCGATGGCGACCTGCCTGGCCTCGCCCGCCTCCGCCGGCCTCAGGCCGTTCCATATATAGCCGCCCAGCCCCGCTGCCGTAAGCAGCAGCAGCGTGACGAGCGTCAGCAATACCCATACCGTAATCCGGCTTCTCGAAGGTCCTGCAGGCTGCTGCGCGTCCCCTTCGACTCGATCGTTCCTTCGCATCTGGCTTCTGTCCCCCGCTTCCGACTGTACCTGAATTCCGCAGCCCGCCCTCGCGGCGCGCCCGGGCAGTAGAAAAGGGGCGGCAATTGCCCGCCCCAACCCGCCTGCTATTCCTTGCCCGATTCTTCGAAAAGCAAAACGTCGTAAGCCTCGGCGGCAAGCTCCCATTCCTCGTCGTCCTCGATCGTCTCGAGCTGCGGCTCGCCGCCATGCGCGGCGACCCGGAACATCTCGACCTCGCCTTCCTTGCGTCCGGCCGGAGACTGGAGCGCCGCGTAATGCGAGCCGTCCAGCTCAAATTCGGCAAGGATGACAAAGGCGATCTCAGCCCCGTCCTCGTCGACGAGGAGCACTTCGCGGCCAAAAGCCTGCTTGAGCAGCGACACGCGCTGCGGAAGTCCTGCGCTCATCAGCCTTGTCCGTCCTCCAGCTCGCCGAGAAGCGTGTTGAACGTCTCCTCGACCATGCTCCACTCTTCCTCGTCCTCGATCGTGTACAGCTTGAGGTCGTCGCCGTCCTCCTCGTAGCGGAACGCGTAGACTTCGTCTTCCTCTTCGTCCTCGCCTTCCTCCGCGCTGAGCGGAACGACCATCATGTATTTCTGGTCCGAGCCGTCGACTTCGAACTTCATGATGACCTCGAACTCTTCCTCGTTGCCTTCCTCGTCCGGAATGTAGATGATTTCCGGCTCTTCAAACTGCATGTCGTCCTTTGCCATCGTTTACCCTCACCTTTTCATCTTAGAGTCGAGATAATTCTGCAAAATCAGCGCGGCCGCGATCTTGTCGACGACCTGCTTGCGTTTGTTGCGGCTGACATCCGCTTCGAGCAGCGTCCTCTGCGCGGATACCGTCGTCAGTCGTTCGTCCCATAGGTGTACAGGTAAGTGGACTGCTTGCCTCAATTCCTCGGCAAATGCGATGCAAATTTCGCCACGCGGACCGATCGTGCCGTTCATATTTTTAGGAAGCCCGACGATGATCTCGGACACCTCGTGCTCCGCGGCAAGCTGCGCGATTCGCTGCAGCTCGCCGCCGCCCTTGCGCTGCAGCACCTCGAGCCCTTGGGCGGTCCAGCCCATCGGGTCGCTGAGGGCAACGCCGATGCGGCGGTCGCCGTAGTCCAAGCCCATAAGTCTAGTCAGTCTGCATTCTCCTGTCGCGGGCCTGATCAGCGGTGAGCGGCCAGATACGAGCGGACCAGCTCCTCGATCAGCTCGTCTCGTTCCTTCTTGCGGATCAGGCTTCGTGCGTTGTTATGCCTCGGGATGTAGGCGGGATCTCCGGATAGCAGATACCCGACGATCTGGTTGATCGGATTGTAGTCCTTGTCGACCAGCGCGTCATACACCGTCAGCAGGATCTCCTTGGAGGAAGCCTCAGGACCGTCTGCAACCACGTCGAACTTCATTGTCTTGTCCATGGAGCTCACCGCCAGCACCTCGCTTTCCTCTGGCCCGGATCGTAAGGGCGCGATTAAAGATACATCCTCACTATATCACATTTGCCTGGGCGAGAACCAGTTCTTCGACAAGGCGCAGCGCTTCGCCGAGCTTCGACGGATCCTTGCCGCCCGCCTGGGCCATGTCCGGACGGCCGCCGCCTCCGCCGCCGCAAGCGGCTGCCGCTTCCTTGATGATCTTGCCGGCGTGGAAGCCCTTCTTGACGAGCTCCTGGGGCACCGATACGACGAGGTTGACCTTGCCGTCCGCCGGAGCTCCGAGCGCGATGACCGCCGCCGGCAGCTTGAGCCGCAGCTCGTCGGCGATGCCGCGCAGCGCGTCCATCGTCGGCGCGCTCACCTGCGCCGCCAGCACGGAGACGTCGCCCGCAGTCTTGACGCCGCTCTCCAGCTGGCCCGCCTCGATGCGCGACAGCTTGCCTTGCAGCGATTCGTTGTCGCGCTGCAGCTCCTTCACCTGGCCGAGCAGAGCTTCCAAGCGGCGCGGCACGTCGGCCGCGCCGGCCTTCAGCAGGCTCGCCGCCTGCTCCAGCAGCTCGAGCCGGCCTTCGAGATACGCGTAGGCGCTGCGGCCGGTTACGGCCTCGATGCGGCGCACGCCCGAGCCGATGCCGGTCTCGCCGACGATTTTGAACAGTCCGATCTGCGACGTGTTCTCCACATGGCAGCCGCCGCACAGCTCGATGCTGTAGTCGCCGACCTGCACGACGCGCACGACGTCGCCGTACTTCTCGCCGAACAGCGCCATCGCGCCCATCGCCTTCGCCTCGGCGATCGGCTTGCTCTCGATCACGACCGGCGTGCCGGCCCAGATCTGCTCGTTGACGCGGCGCTCGATTTCCGCCAGCTCCGCGGCCGAGATCGAGCCGATGTGGGAGAAGTCGAAGCGCAGCCGGTCCGGCTCGACGAGGGAGCCGGCCTGGTTGACATGTCCGCCGAGCGTTTCCTTGAGCGCCTTGTGCAGCAGATGCGTCGCGGTATGGTTTTTGACCGTGTCGCCGCGCGAGGAGGAGGATACCTCGGCCGCCACCTGGCCGCCCTTGCGCAGGGCGCCTTCGACGACGAGCGCATGGTGGACCGGCTGGCCGTGCGGTGCCTTGGTGACGTCCTCGACCTGCAGCTTCAGGCCCGGCGCTTGCAGGAGGCCCTTGTCGCCGACCTGGCCGCCGCTCTCGGCATAAAACGGCGTGCGGTCGAGCAGCACGAGCACGCGGCTGCCTTCGCCGGCGATGTCGACAAGCTCGCCGTCCAGGACGATGCCGGTGACGACGGCGTCGCCGACGAGGCGGGAGTAGCCGATGAACTCGCTCGGCTCCGTGAACTCCGACAGGGCGCCGCCCTGCACGCTCATGCCGCCCGTCTCCTGGCGCGCCGCGCGGGCGCGGCTGCGCTGAGCCTCCATCGCCTGGTCAAAGCCGCCGCGGTCGACGCCGAGGCCGTTCTCGCTGGCGTAGTCCTCCGTCAAGTCGAACGGGAAGCCGAACGTATCGTATAGCTTGAACGCGTCCTCGCCGCCGATCTCCGTGCGGCCGTCCGCCTTGGCCGCGCGGGCCAGCTGCTCCAGCAGGCCGAGGCCGCCTTCGAGCGTGCGGTGGAACTGCTCCTCCTCGCCGCGGATGACCTTCTCGATGAACTCGCGCTTCTCGACGACCTCCGGGTAGTAGACGCCCATGATGTCCCCGATCGTCTCGGTCAGGCGGTACAGGAACGGGCGGTCGACGCCGAGCGTCTTGCCGTAGCGGACGGCGCGGCGCAGCAGGCGGCGGATGACATAGCCGCGGCCCTCGTTCGACGGCAGCACGCCGTCGCCGGCGGCGAATACGACCGTGCGCGCATGGTCGGCGATGACCTTGAGCGCGATGTCCTTCTCCAGGCTATCCTTGTACTTGACGCCCGCGATCTCGCAGGTTTTCTCGATGATCGGCAGGAACAGGTCGGTGTCGAAGTTGGAGTCGACGTCCTGCAGGATCGAGGCGAAGCGCTCGAGGCCGGCGCCGGTATCGATGTTCTTGTTCGGCAGCGGCGTGTAGCTGCCGTCCTTGTTGAGGTTGTACTGCGTGAAGACGAGGTTCCACACCTCGAGGTAGCGCTCGTTCTCGCCGCCCGGATACAGCTCCGGATCGGACGGATCGTTGCCGTACTGCTCGCCGCGGTCGTAGAAGATCTCGGTGCACGGGCCGCAAGGGCCTTCGCCGATCTCCCAGAAGTTGCCGTCCAGCTTGACGATGCGCTCCGCCGGCAGGCCGACCGTCTCGTTCCAGAGCCGGTACGCGTCCTCGTCGTCCGGATGCACGGTCACGCTCAGGCGCTCCGGATCGAAGCCGATGTAGTCCTTCGACGTGAGGAACTCCCACGCCCAGACGATGACCTCGTCCTTGAAGTAGTCGCCGATGGAGAAGTTGCCGAGCATCTCGAAGAACGTCTGGTGGCGGCGCGTCTTGCCGACG
The DNA here is from genome assembly GCF_009649995.1 of Paenibacillus sp. B01. Taxonomy (NCBI): domain Bacteria; kingdom Bacillati; phylum Bacillota; class Bacilli; order Caryophanales; family Paenibacillaceae; genus Paenibacillus; species Paenibacillus sp. B01. The sequence continues at coordinate 4,097,724 of NZ_CP045802.1, forward strand.
TTCTCGATGTCGTTCGTGCGGATGCACTTCTGCGCGTTGGTGATGCGCGGATTGTCCGGAATCTCGCGGCCGTCGAGGTACGGCTTGAGCGGCGCGATGCCGGCGTTGATCCAGAGCAGCGACGGATCGTTATGCGGCACGAGCGAGGCGCTCGGCTCGACCTTATGTCCTTTGCTTTCGAAGAATTTCAGCCACTTGGCGCGGATTTCTGCTGCTTTCATGACAAATCCAACCTTTCCTATCGCGGAATGTGAAAAACAAAACGCCCCTGTCTGCCGACAGGGACGATTGAACTCGCGGTACCACCCTGGTTATCGCTCCGGCTCCGCGATGTGCGAACGGGCAGCGATCTCCTCGATCCGGCAGATAACGGCTCCGGCGGCCGGTGGAGTTGATCCACGCTCCGAGATCAGCTTCGGCACGCTCTTCGGCAGGCGGATTCTCGCAGCCTTCCGGCGGGCGCTCGGCGCTCCATCCGAAAGGAATCCGTTCTCTGATTGCCGGGCTGCGCCCTACTTGGCATCCCATCAACGCTGTGTCTATGCGGCCTCGCCTCAGCGGGACGTATTGCGGCCATATACCGCCGATTATAGGATAGAGCGGCAGGATTGTCAATTTGTATGGGCGGACGGACGCGGCTGGAAGCGGTTGGGTTGCTCTGCCGGCTATAGGAGCCTTGGCGAGGTTGCAAAAACGCCCTACACGGTCCGCCGCCGCACGTAATACGCGAACACATGCTGCAGGATCACCTTGAGCGCCGCGAACACCGGCACGGCGAGGATCATGCCGGGAATGCCGGCCAGCTGGCCGCCGACAAGCAGCGCGAAGATGATCATGAGCGGATGGATATGCAGCGTGCGCCCGACGACCTGAGGCGAGATGACGTTCCCCTCCAGGATCTGGCACGCCGTATTGACGACGGCGACAAGCAGCATCATTTTGAACGAAACCGTCGAGGCGACGAGCAGCGCGGGCGCCGCTCCGATGAACGGTCCGAGATACGGAATGACGTTGGTCACCGCGACGATCGAGGCGAGCAGCAGCGCGTAGGGCAGCTCGATGATGGCATAGCCGGCGTAAGCGAGCAGGCCGATGATGACGCAGACGAGGAACTGCCCGCGGATGTAGCTGCCGAGCGCCTCGTCGATGTCCTTGAGCATGCGGACGACCGGCTTGCGATGCGACTTGGGCACGCAGGCGATGACCGCGCGCTCCATCACCTCGAAGTCCTTGAGGATATAGAACACGAGGAACGGAATGATGAAGAACAAGAACACGGCGCCGAGCATCGAGCCGATGTTGTTGATGAAGTCGGTCGTCGATTCCGCGAGCCGCTTCTCCAGCCCGGCAAGCGCGCGGATCATCGCCTCGCGGAAGCTCTCCGGCAGGAACGACGTATGGTTGAAGTCCCGCACGAGGCTCTGCGCCCGCATCGTCAGCTCCGGCGCATGCTCCCCGAGCTCCTGCACCTGCTCGGTCACCATCGGGATCAGGTTCATGAGGATGACGGCGAGCGCCGAGCAGAACACGGCGTAGATGAGCAGGACGGCAAGCGAGCGCGGCACCCGCCTGGCGCTGAGCAGGCTGACGATCGGGTGAAGCACGTAGGCGATGACCATCGCGATCAGGAACGGGGTCAGCACGGCGCTCGCGAAGCGGTATACCGTCAGCAGCAGCGGCTTGAGCAGCAGCAGCAGGAACAGGGCGAGCAGGCCGAGGATCGCGTAGACGAGCCCGAGCAGCATCCGGTTCTGCGTCCATTTTTCCATCCCAGCCCCTCCCCTCTCGCATCCGCTGTCCGAAAGCCGGGACCGTCCAAGCTTGCTGGAGAGCCTGTCTGCCCGGCAGGTCCGTTAAAGTATATGCGGCTTCCGCCGCTCCCATACCTTGCCTGTCCGCTGCCGCGCTTCGCGCTTCGGCGGACAGGAAAAACCCCTGACGGAATTCCGTCAGGGGCGCAGCTCCCGATATCTCGGTCGGCCTGCTTCAGTTCGCGTGGATCTCGGACGAGGCGATGTCGTCCTCGAAGAACAGATCGTCCAGCGAGCTGAGCGTTCCGTCCTCCTCGACCTGATAGACCGACATTTTATCGCCGTTGACCGTCAGCTCGATATAGCAGCCCCAGCAGTAAAACTGATGCGAGCCGATCTTGCCGATATCTCGGGAATTGCAGTTGGGACATCTCATGCTCATCGATTCATTTCTCCCTACATTACGGATCGGAAGCTGCGACACGCTCCAGGGCACTCTCGTCCAACGGCGGGACGACAATCGCATCTTCCCCTAACAAGAAGACATCCGGATCCCGGGGCGCTCTCAGCCATCTCCGACCGTCCTTAAGGTCTGAGACAAATCCGTCCGTCAGTTCAAAGCCTACTACCTGTGTACCCTGATTCGGGTCAAAATAAACATCGCTTATCCGGCCGAGCTGATCTCCCTCCGCCGTGACGACGGGAAGCTCCTTGAGCCGCACGCAGCCGCCGAGGAACGAGCGCGGCAGCGACTTCAGGCGCCTCACCCCGATCGACTCGGCCGAGCGGAGGAACACGCAGTCGGCGCCGCAGACGAGCACGTCGTCCCACAGCACGGTCCGGGCATGGCCCGGCCGCCAGCACCAGCCGTCGAGCACGAAGCCCTGCAGCGTCCAGTGCTCGTCGAACCAGGCGTCGCGGATTTTGCCGGCGCGGGCGCCGGAAGCGGCGAAAAAGGCGGGCTGCCCGATGACTTCCTGCAGCTTCAGCATGCGGTCGGCGGCATTCGGCACGCAAAGCGCCTCCTAAGAAGATTTACGATTACGGCCGAGAAAAGTTTCAACGCGTTCGGCCGCAAGCTCCATTTCTTCTGTAGTATTGCCCAATCCGAAGCTGAATCTTACCGCCGAGCCGGAAAGCTCCTCCGGCACGCCCATCGCCTGCAGCACATGCGAAGGCTCCAGCGCGCCCGCCGTGCAGGCGGAGCCGCCGGAGGCGGCGATGCCGGCCAGGTCGAGATTCATCAGCAGCGACTCCCGGTCGAAGCCGGGAATCGCCAGGTTGACGATGCCCGGCAGCCGCCGCTCGGGATGGCCGAGCAGGACGGCCGCTCCGTCCGTAACCTCCGCCATCCTGCGCAGCCACAGCTCGCGCAGCTGCTCCATCGCGGCCGCGCGGCGCTCCCGCTCGCGCGCGGCGAGCTCGGCCGCGCGGGCGAAGCCGGCGAGGGCGGCGACATTCTCGGTGCCGCCCCGCCGCTTGCGCTCCTGCGAGCCGCCGACGAGCAGCGGCGCAAGCGGCGTGCCTTGGCGCACGAACAGCGCGCCGACTCCTTGCGGGCCGTTGATCTTGTGGCTCGAGAGCGTCATCAGCGAGATCGGCAGCTCGGCGACGTCGATCGGCAGCTTGCCGTACGCCTGGGCCGCATCGGTATGAAACGGCACCCCGCGCTCCTGCGCCGCCGCCGCCAGCTCCGCGATCGGCTGGAGGACGCCGGTCTCGTTGTTGGCGTACATGATGCTCACGAGCCCGGTATCGTCGCTCAGGCTGTCGCGCAGCTGATCGGGCGAGACGAGACCGTCGCCGTCGACGGGCAGCACGGTGACGCGCCAGCCGCCGCGCTGCAGCCGCTCGCATTCCTTGAGCACGGCATGATGCTCGGCCGCGCTCGTGACGAGATGGCGCTTGCCGCTCGCGGCCTGCGCCTCCAGCACGCCTCGCAGCGCGTAGTTATCCGCCTCCGTCCCGCCGGAGGTGAAGACGAGCTCATCCGGACGGCAGCCGATCGTGGCGGCGATCGCGTCCCGCGCCGCGCTCACCCGCTTGCGGGCGTCGCGCCCGAAGCTGTGCAGGCTCGAGGCGTTCGCCGGAGGCCCCTGCAGCACCTCGAGCATCGCCCGCGCGGCTTCGGGATGCAGCGGGGTCGTGGCGGCATGGTCGTAATAAATCCGTTCCATCGCGTTTCAAGACCTTTCTCGAATCGGAATCAAATATAGAACATATAGCTGTCGGATTCGCTCTTGTCCGTATATTGGATGAGGTCGAGCAGCGTCGTGGAGTCGAGCACCTCGGCGATGCTGTCGCGGATGCGCAGCCACAGGTTGCGCTTGGCCGGATCGTCCTCCTCGGTGAAGTCGACCGGCGAGATCGGCCCTTCGAGGATGCGGATCACGTCGCCGGCCGTAATCGTGTCCGGGTCCTTGGACAGGATGTAGCCGCCGTAGGCTCCGCGGATGCTTTTGACGAGGCCGGCGTTGCGCAGAGGAGCGATCAGCTGCTCGAGGTAGTGCTCCGACAGCTGATTCTTCTCGGCGATGCTCTTGAGCGAGATCGGGCCTTCTCCGAACTTGGCGGAAAGCTCCATCATAATGGTAAGGCCGTACCGGCCCTTCGTAGAAATTTTCATGGCTGCACCTCTTTCCCTGATTGGTCGACAAACTAAATCAAGGTATTCCCATAATACTGATATGTTAGCACAGTTCAGGGCTGTACGTCCGCTAAATTCGGCGTTCGGCCGCCAGAAATTCATCATCGGATGAAACTCTAGGCTCCGTTGTGCTACAATGGGAGAACTCTTCCCGCCCGGCCGTCAGCGGCAGGGACGGACACAAGTTGTCAGAATAGCAGGGAAGGCTCCAGATTGTCAAGGTGGTGGATTACTATGGCAGCGCAGGAAAGCAACCGCTCCAAGCGGGTTGTCGTCGGCATGTCCGGCGGAGTCGATTCGTCCGTGACCGCCCTTCTCCTCAAGGAGCAAGGCTACGACGTCATCGGCATTTTCATGAAGAACTGGGATGAGACCGACGAGAACGGCGTCTGCAGCGCGGACGAGGATGCCGAGGACGTGCGGCGCGTCTGCGAGCAGATCGGAATTCCCTATTATACGGTCAACTTCGAGCGCCAGTATTACGACAAGGTATTCTCGTACTTCCTCGACGAGTATCGCCGCGGCCGCACGCCGAATCCGGATGTCATGTGCAACCGCGAGATCAAGTTCGGCGAGTTCCTCGCCAAGGCCAAGTCGCTCGGCGCGGACTATTTGGCGACGGGCCATTACGCGCGCGTCGTCCGCGACGAGGAAGTCGTCACGACGCTGCTGCGCGGCGTCGACGCCGGCAAGGACCAGACGTACTTCCTGCATCAGCTCAGCCAGGAGCAGCTCGCCTCGGCAATGTTCCCGATCGGCCATCTGCCGAAGCCCGAGGTGCGCCGGATCGCCGAGGAGAACGGCCTCGCGACTGCCCGCAAAAAGGACAGCACCGGCATCTGCTTCATCGGCGAGCGCAACTTCAAGCAGTTCCTGAGCGGCTACCTGCCGGCCCAGTCCGGGCCGATGGTCGATCTGCGCACCGGCGAGACCAAGGGCCGGCATGACGGGCTCATGTACTACACGCTCGGTCAGCGCCAGGGACTCGGAATCGGCGGCTCCGGCACAGGCGAGCCGTGGTTCGTGGCGGACAAGGATCTGGAGGCGAATATCCTCTACGTCGTGCAGGGCGACGCGCATCCGCGCCTGTACTCCTCCTCGCTGACCGCGAGCGAGGTCAACTGGATCGACCCGCAGCGTCCGGCGGGCGACATCCGCTGCACGGCCAAGTTCCGCTACCGGCAGCCCGATCAGGGCGTCACGCTGCGGCTCGGCCCGGACGGCGGCGCGGAGGTCGTGTTCGACCAGCCGCAAAAGGCGGTCACGCCCGGACAAGCGGTCGTGTTCTACGACGGCGAGCGCTGCCTCGGCGGCGGCACGATCGAGACCGTGTCGCTCGTCGACGAGCGGACGTTCGCGGAGTCCGGCCGCGCCTGACGGAGGCGGCGGGACGGCAGGGAATGATGCCTGAACCGGCGGATCCAAGGCACATTTGTGCCTTGGATTCGCCGGTTCGGACCGGAGATCGGGAATCCAAGGCACTTTTCTGCCTTGGATCTTTCGGTTCAGGCCGAGATCGGGAATCCAAGGCACATTTGTGCCCTGGATTCGCCGATTCAGGCCGAGATTTCTGGATCCAAGGCACTTTTCTGCCTTGGATTCGCCGATTAGGGCCGAAATTTCGGATCCAAGGCACTTTTCTGCCTTGGATTCGCCGATTAGGGCCGAGATTTCGGATCCAAGGCACTTTTCTGCCTTGGATCCGCCGATTCGGGCCGAGATTTCGGATCCAAGGCACTTTTCTGCCTTGGATCCGCCGATTCGGGCCGAGATTTCGGATCCAAGGCACTTTTCTGCCTTGGATCCGCCGATTCGGGCCAGGATTGGAAAGGGTCTGTCCCCGGTCATCGTCGATGACCTTCGGGACAGACCCTTTTTCGTCGTGCAGCAATTCAGCGAGCGCATCTCCTTGGCTGCGGCGATTGCTAGCGCCGACTTTCCTTCAGCAAGCGTGTCTCCTTGGCTGCGGCGCTAGGGAGCGCCGACTTTCCTTCAGCAAGCGTGTCTCCTTGGCTGCGGCGCTAGGGAGCGCCGACTTTCCTTCAGCTGACCGGCGCTCCCTAGCGCCGATCAGCTTCAGCGAGCCCGTTCTAGAAGGGTGTCCCTAAATGTTTTCCGCCCGAATAAGAATAAGCCACAGGACGGTTCGAGCACGCCTGCGCTCAAGCCCTCAAGTGCGGCGCATATACGCCTTCACTGTCAGCGGCGCGAAGATCGCGACGATGGCGGCCGCGGCGAGCAGCGACCAGCCGACCTCGGCCCCGAGCGTTCCTTCGTTCGCCAGATCGCGCACGGCGCTGACCAGATGCGAGACCGGATTGAACTTTACGAACCACTGCAGCCAATCCGGCATCGTCTCGACCGGCACGAACGCGTTGGACAGGAACGTCAGCGGAAACAGCACGATCATCGAGATGCCCTGGACGCTGGAGGCGCTGCGGGCAATGACGCCGAAAAAGGCGAAGATCCAGCTGACCGCCCACGAGCAGGCGATGACGAGCACGGCGGCAATGGCCACGTAGCCGAGGCCGCCCTCGGGACGGTAGCCCATCAGATAGCCCATGACGAAGGTCAGCACCGTCGCGATCGTATAGCGCACCGTATCGGCGAGGAGCGAGCCGGCGAGCGGCGCGATGCGCGCGATTGGCAGCGACTTGAAGCGGTCGAACACGCCTTTGTCCATATCCTCGCGCAGCTGCACGCCGGTGACGATCGAGGTGCCGATGACCGTCTGCACGAGGATGCCGGGAATGATGACCGGCAAATAGCTGGCCACGTCGCCGGAGATGGCGCCGCCGAAAATGTACGTGAACATGAGCGTGAACAGAATCGGCTGCAGCGTCACGTCGAACAGCTGCTCCGGCGTCCGCTTGATCTTGAGCAGCCCTCGGTACGCCATCGTCAGCGAGTTGCGGAAGGCCTGGACGATGCCGCCCCGCTGGACGATCCGTCTGGAAGCGCCTGCCGGCGCAATTTCGGTCTTCATGCGTTTCTAGCCTCCATTCGTTCGTTGGCGCTGGACGCGTCCGGCGCCGGAGCCGCCGGTCCGCTGCCGGTTATCGTCAGGAACACTTCGTCGAGCGTCGGCTTCTGCACGCTGATCTCCGCCAGGTCGACGCCGGCGCCGCGCAGGGCGATCAGCAGGTCGGTCACCTGGCCGGCCTCTGCCATCGGAGCGGTAATCCGCCCGGCTTCCGCCGTCGCGCTGGAGCGGGTCTGAAGCACGCGCTCCACCGTCTCGCGGGCGGTCGCGATCTGGCCCGGATCCGTCACGCGCAGATGGAGCGACGAGCTGCCGACCGACGCCTTCAGCTCGTCTCCGGTGCCCTCGGCGACGACGCGACCGCGGTCGATGACCGCGATGCGGTCAGCCAGCTGGTCGGCCTCGTCCAGATACTGCGTCGTCAGCAGCACGGTCGAGCCGCTTTTGACGAGCCTGCGGATCGTGTCCCACATCTGCGCCCGCGTCCGCGGATCAAGGCCCGTCGTCGGCTCGTCGAGGAAGATGAGCGGCGGCTGCGAGATCAGGCTGGCCGCCAGATCAAGCCGCCTGCGCATGCCTCCGGAGAAGTTTTTGAGCGGCCGCTTGGCCGCTTCGGTCAAGCCGAATTCCTCCAGCAGCTCCGCCGCCTTTTGGCGCGACTCGGCGCGGCCAAGACCGAGCAACCTAGAGAAGATTACGAGATTCTCGGTCGCGCTTAGCGACTCGTCGACCGAGGCGTACTGTCCCGTCACGCCGATCAGCTGCCGCACCTGCTGCGGCTTCTGCATCACGTCGACGCCGAAGATGCGCGCCTCGCCCGCATCGGGGCGCAGCAGCGTCGCGAGCATGCGGATCGTCGTCGTCTTGCCCGCTCCGTTCGGGCCGAGCACGCCATAGATCGAGCCGGCGCGCACCTTCAGGTCCACGCCGTCGACAGCCCGATTGTCGCCGAACTGCTTCACGAGTCCGCGCGCTTCGACCGCCCACTCGCTCGTGCTGGCTGGATTGGATTTCATCGTTGTTCATCCTCCCTGGTTATCGTTCGCTGCAAGCATAACCCTCGAATGTGAACTCGATTTGAACCGAATCAAAGGAAATCGCGAGGCATTTATGGATGATGGATTGCGAGAAGCAGATTGGGGTGCAGGCTGTTCCTGCGGCGCGGACGGAACCGTGCAAGGGAATTCGCCCTTTTTGTTTTTTTGGCCAGCGACGTCGAGAGGATGCCGCTTGTCCGTGAGCGGGAGCGACGCCGGCGCGGCAGTCGCGAAGCCCCGCCTTCCGCGGCATGCGGACGCCGGAATACGGACGCGGCTCGGCATAGGCGCCTTGAATGGCCGGGCGCTCTCCCCCATAATAGAATTCAATTGAAGCGACAGAGAGGATCGATGCTTGATGTTGAAACGAAAACCGGCGCCTGCGGTCGTCTCCAAGGCTAAAGGAAACACGCTGCTGCTGGAGCGGGCTTTCGAGGCCTCGCCCTCGCAGCTGTACCGGGCCTATACGGAGGAGGAGCTGCTCCGCGAGTGGTGGGGGCCGAAGGGCTGGACGGTGGCGGAGAGCCGCATGGAGCTGCAGCCGGGCGGCTTTTGGCATTACGGGCTTGCAGCCGAGGACGGCAGCCGGAAGACTTGGGGCAAGTTCGTCTACCGCGAGCTGCAGGAAAACGAGCGGCTCGTCTACGAGGACTACGCCGCGGACGAGTCCGGAGCCGTGCCCGAGGGACAGGGCCTGCTCGTCTCCCTGGAGTTCCGGGAGGAAGGCGGCCGCACCCGGCTCGCGAGCCGCGCCGAGTTCGTCTCTTCCCAGGCGCTGAAGCGCTCGCTCAAGCTCGGCGTCGTCGAAGGCATGAGCCAGACCTGGGATCGGCTGGCGGCCTGCCTCCGCCGCATGGACCGCGAAAAAGGCTGATTCGGACGTCCAGAAGGGACGGATGCCCGAAACAGCCTTATGAATGCTGACTGCTGACTGCTGAATGCTGACTGCCGACGCCCTGGCTGGCGCCGAGGGCAGGCTGCTGCCTGCCTTCGGCCGGCCTTTCAGCTGCCCGTATCGCGCAGGCTCCGCTCCGCGTCGAACTCGTCGGTGATGTCGCCGACGATCTCCTCCACGATGTCCTCCAGCGTCACCAGCCCCGCCGTGCCGCCGTATTCGTCGATCAGGATCGCGAGCTGCGCCTTGTCCTGCTGCATCCTTGCCAGCAGCGCATGGATGCGCGTCGACGCCGGCACCGCCGCCACCGGACGGATCAGGCCGTGCAGGTCGGTCGCCTGCATGCCCGCGCGGAGCAGGTCCTTGATGTGGACGAAGCCGATCACGTCGTCCTTGTCGCCGTCGCATACCGGATAGCGTGTGAACATGCGCTGCAGGGCGGCGGCTTTATTCTCCTCCAGCGAACGGTCCACGAACAGGCAGACCATGTCCGTCCGCGGAATCATGATCTCCCTCGCCTGCGTATCCGCAAAGTCGAAAATATTGTCCATGAGCGTCAGCTCCGCCGGATCGATCAGCCCGCTCCTGCGGCTCTCCTGCATGAGCAGGCGCAGCTCCTCCTCGTTATGCGCCGGCTCCGGCCCGGAAGCCGGCTCGAGTCCGCTCCAGCGCAGCAGCCGGCCGGCCATGCTGTCCAGCACGCGGATGACGGGATAGAGCAGCGAGTGGAGCAGGATAAGCGGGCGCGAGGTCCAGAGCGTCACCTTTTCGGCCTGGCGGATGGCAAGCGTCTTGGGAGCGAGCTGGCCGAGCACGATGTGGAACAAGGCGATGAAGCCGAAGGCGGCGACGAACGTGACGGTCCCGGCCGCCGGACCGCCGAAGCCGAAGCGCAGCAGCAGCGGCTCGAGCAGCGCCGCGACGGCCGGCTCCCCGACCCAGCCGAGGCCGAGCGAGGCGAGCGTAATGCCGAGCTGGCAGACGGAGACGAAGGAATCGAGGCTGCCGGTCAGGCGGGAGGCGAACCGCGCCTTACCGTTGCCTTCGGAGACGAGAGCGCTGATGCGGCTACCGCGTACTTTCACCATCGCGAGCTGCGCGGCGACAAAAAAGCCGTTCAGGAAAACGAGAAGCACAATAAGCAGCAAGCTGATGCCGAGCGGCAAGGGGTCGTCGGACACGCTCTTCCCTTCTTCCGCTCCTTGACGGATGCGGAAGTCGGGCGCACCTCCTCCAGTTCAAGTCGATTATCTCTATGTGTATGGACGGAGGAGCCGCAATATTCAAGCTTCAGGCTTGTCAGGGAATGAGGAGGAGCTTGCCGGTTGTCCGGCGGCTTTCCATCTCACGGTGAGCTTTCGCAGCTTCTGTCAACGGATAAACGCCGCCGAGCTCAATGTTCAGCTTGCCTTGAGCAATCCAATCGAAAAGGCGCGCGGCGCGCTCACGCAGCAGCGCGGTCGTGGGAATGTGGTCGGTGAAGACGGCATAGCCCAGCTTGATGCTTTTCGGCAAGCTCATGATATCCAACGAGCCGGGACCGCCGAGAACGGGTCCGTACCAGCAGAACGTTCCCGAACGGCGCAGAGCCGCCATCGACCCCGCAAATGTCGTTGGACCGGATCCGTCGTAGACGATATGCACGCCCTCGCCGTTAGTCAGGTCGCGTACTTGCTCAGCAAACTTTCCTTCCCTGTCGACGATGACGTGATCGGCGCCGGCCTTGCGCGCCGCTTCAGCCTTTTTTCACTGGATACGCGACCGATTACCGTGCCGCCGCGCAGCTTTACGATCTGGGTGAGGAGCTGGCCGAGGCCGCCAGCCGCCGCATGGACGAGCACGGAGTCGCCTGCCTGTACGGGATAGAAGTCGGTGGCGAAGTGGCTGGCGGTCAACCCCTGCATCATGACCGCAGCGGCAGTTCGGTCATCGATGGCGTTTGGAATGCGAACGAGCGAATCGACAGGCGCGACCAGCTTCCCGGCATAGCTGCCAGGCACAAAGACCCATGCCACGCGGTCTCCGACAGCGAAGTCCGTCACGCCTTCTCCAACCGCCTCAATGCGCCCCGCGCCCTCCACGCCTAAAATTTTCGGGTTGGGCATTTCCACCCATGCGCTCCCGCGCCGGACACCGATATCCATGAAATTGACTCCAGCAGCAGCGACATCAATCCGTACTTCTCCGACTCCGGGCATGGGATCAGGGCGCTCCACATATTCAAGTCGGTCGGCTTCGCCGACCCCATTCATTACAATCGCTTTCATCGTCATCACCTTTTTTGAATGATCGTTCCGTTATTAGCAAAAAAAAATGGCTATCGTACTATCCGAAGCGCCATTTCGCCAAGATTGGCGAGATCATTCGGCTGAGCTCCGCCACGAGCCGCAAGCCGAATGCCTGAGATGCTTGCAATGAGGAAAGTCACCAGTTGATCGGGATCGAGTCCTTCGGCGATATCACCTTCGGACTGCGCCTTGCGGATGCTTTCAATCATGACGGCGCGAAGCTCGCGCTCGGCCGCAGCATTGACCGCCGTGAGCTCGGGACGCGAGCATCCGAATTCGGCAATCGAGCTGACGCCGAGACAAGGAGTGTAGGCCTCGCGAACGACCCGGTGGAGCATCGCCCGGATTCCGTCGACCGCGCGCTCCCCCTGACCCAGTGCTGCACGATGCGCGCTGCTCTCCGAGACGGCATAACGACGGACTACTGTCAAATAGAGCTGCCACTTGTCGCCGAAAGTGTCGTAGAGGCTCTGGCGACCGATTCCCATCGCATCAACAATCATCTGCGCTGACGTGCCTTCGAATCCGTATTGGCGGAACACGTTCGTCGCGGCGTCAAGAGCGGCATCAACATCAAAAGTTTTCGATCTGGCCATGTTTCGACTATAGCAGTTTTGGAACGTTCATTCAAGATAAAAATAACTGCATGCTGTTTTTTTCTGTTGCCTCCGCCCTTTTGCAGGATCAGAACCAGCCGCCCACGGTCATCGCGAGCAAATACAGGTTCAGCACCGCGATCAGCGCCGCGCAGCTCCAGGCGACGGCCTTGAGCAGCGGACGGTTGGCGAATTCGCCCATATTGCGCGGATCGCTCGTGAACTTGACAAGCGGGAAGACGGCGAAGCTGAGCTGCAGCGACAGGATGACCTGGCTGAAGATGAGCAGCTCGGTCGTGCCCCTCTCGCCGTAGAGCGCCGTCACGATGACGGCCGGCACGAGCGCGATGAGGCGGGTGATGAGCCGCCGCAGCCAAGGCTTCATGCGCAAGCCGAGGAAGCCCTCCATGACGATCTGGCCGGCGAGCGTGCCGGTCAGCGTCGAGTTCTGGCCGGCGGCGAGCAGCGCCACGCCGAACAGCACGCTCGCTGCCGCGCCGCCCATGAGCGGCGCCATCAGCCGGTAGGCGTCGCCGATTTCGGCGATGTCCGTATGGCCGCTCGTGTGGAACACCGCTCCGGCGACGATCAGGATCGCGGCGTTGATGAACAGCGCCAGCCCGAGCGCGATCGTCGAGTCGATCGTGGAGAAGCGGATCGCTTCTTTTTTGCCCAGCGGCGTCTGCTCGAAGCGCCTCGTCTGCACGATCGAGGAGTGCAGGTACAGATTATGCGGCATGACCGTCGCGCCGAGGATCCCGATCGCGATGTAGAGCATGGCCGGGTTGGACACGATCTGGCCAGACGGAACGAAGCCTTTCAGGACGTCGGCTACGACCGGCTGCGCCCAGATCAGCTCCAGCAGGAAGCAGCCGCCGATCGTGCCGATCAGCACGATGACGAGCGCCTCCATGTAGCGGAAGCCCTTGTTCTGCAGCAGCAGCACGAGCATGACGTCGAGCGAGGTGAGGATGACGCCCCACAGCAGCGGCAGGCCGAACAGCAGGTTGAGCGCGATCGCCGTGCCGATCAGCTCCGCCAGGTCGCAGGCGGCGATCGCCAGCTCGCACAGCGCCCACAGCATCAGCGCGACCGGCTTGCTGTAGTGGTCGCGGCAGGCTTGCGCCAGATCGCGCCCGGTGACGATGCCGAGCTTGCCGGCGAGCGACTGGAGCACCATCGCGATCAGGTTCGACAGCAGCACGACCGACAGCAGCGTGTAGCCGAACAAGGAGCCGCCCGCCAGATCGGTTGCCCAGTTGCCGGGATCCATGTAGCCGACGGCGACCAGATAGCCCGGTCCCATGAAGGCGAGCAGCTTGCGCAGCCAGCTTCCTTTCCTCGGCACCTGGAGACTGCGGTTCGCTTCGGCGAGCGACGGCTCCCCTCCGCTTCTTCTCCAGCCGCCTGATTCCAGCGCCGCTTCGTTTCCGACCGCTCGCTCGTTCTTCATCGCTCATCTCTCCTTTTGCGCACGCACATCTATGTTGAGTTAGGGAAACTTTTAGAGCCGACGATTCCTCTCCCGTTATGAATATGACAGGGGATCGCAAGTGTTACACCTCTATATAGTTTAACTCTAAACATTGTCGCTGTTAAGCGGCAATTTTACGGCTGGACGAAGGCCGATGGCGGCACTCTCTCGTCGCGGAGCGGGAGAACGGTTCCCTCTCGTCGCGGGAGAACACCGAAACCAGAACCCGCTTCGCGGAGCGTGGACTCGTTCCGATCTCCCTGGAGCCCAGATTCCTTTGATTCTATTTTTCAAAAAGGAAGGAATCCGGCCTCCAAGGGAACCGCTGCCGCTTCTCCACGAGCCCCCGTCCGCTTCGCTCCCCGGTCTCTCCTCCCCGCCGCTTTGCTTTGCCATCCGCAACCCGATTGCACCCGTTTGGCTCTCCTCACATCCGAGCAATTCGGTTATCGTGCCTCTGGTCAGCCTGTAATCCTTTTTTTCGATTTACTGCCTCACCGACACGTCTCCCAACAGTCTGCAACCCGATTTTTCGACTCACTCGACCCGAGCTGCTCGGTTTTTCCGCGCAGCTCGGAGAAGGCTATCCTCATGCGAAATGGCCTGCCGCCTGGTCATGCGAAAAAGCCCGCCGCCTGGGTGGGCGACGGGCCGGGACTGAAGCCTCCGGGGTCGATGCGGATGAATAGGTCAGCCGGGATCAGCCGGCTTGAGCTACGCGTCAGCGACGCTGGCTTGGGGCCGATCGGCGCTGCTGCTGGTTATGGCGGATCTTGTCCTCCATGCCTTGGCGGGTCGCCTCGTAGACGGTCGAGCCGGCCAGCCGCTCGGGATAGTAGAGCTGGTCGACGTAGTGGCCGGGAAAGTCATGCGGGTACTGGTACCCGACATGGCCGAGCTGCTGCGAGCCCTTGTAGTGGGTATCGCGCAGATGCAGCGGCACCTCCGCCGTGCCGACGGCGTCCATCTTTGCCATCGCCTTGCCGATGGCGAGCGCGGTCGCGTTGGACTTGGGACTCTCGACCGCGAACAGGATCGCTTGCGCGACGTTGTACTTCGCCTCGGGCCAGCCGATCTTGTGGTAGGCGTCCATGCTGGCGACCGCCTGCAGCATCGCCTGCGGGTTGGCGAGGCCGATATCCTCGCTGCAGGCGACGATGAGGCGGCGGATGAACACCATCGGATCCATGCCGAGCTTCTCGACGGCGTACAGGAACCAGAAGAGCGCCGCGTCGGAGGAGCCTCGGATGCTTTTGTGGAAGGCCGAAAGCACGTCGTACTGGGTCGACTCGTCAGCCTGCACGGCACGGCTGCGGATCGACTCCTGGGCGACCTCGAGCGTGACGACAACGGTGCCGTCCGGCTCGGAAGGCGTCGTCACCGCAGCGAGCTCCAGCGCGTTGAGCGCGCGGCGGATGTCGCCGCCCGCCATGCCGGCGATATGCTCCAGCGCCTCGGGCCGCGCGTCGAGCTTCATGAAGCCGAGCCCGCGCTCCTTGTCGGCGATCGCGCGTCGCATCGCCTCCAGCGCATGCCGGCTCTCCAGCGCATGCAGCCGGAACAGCGTCGAGCGCGACAGCAAGGCTCCGTTGACGGAGTGGAACGGATTCTCGGTCGTCGCGCCGATGAAGATGATGATGCCCTGCTCCACCGCAGGCAGCAGCGCGTCCTGGCGCGAGGAGTTGAAGCGATGCACCTCGTCGAGGAACAGGATCGTCTTGCGCCCGTATAGCGACTTGGAGCTCTTGGCCCGCTCGATGACGTCGCGCACGTCCTTGACCGTCGCGTCGACGGCGTTGAGCTTGACGAACTCGCCCTCCGTCCGGCGGGAGATGATGTGGGCGAGCGTCGTCTTGCCGCTGCCGGGGGGACCGAACAGCAGCAGCGAGCTGACCTGGTCGCCCTCGATCGCCCGGCGCAGCAGCGTGCCCGGGCCGACGACGTCTTCCTGGCCGATATATTCGTCGAGGGTCTGGGGCCGCATCCGATCGGCCAGCAGCCTTGCCCGCGGCTGCCGCTCCTCTTCCTTGTAGTCGAACAAGTCCATGCCTGCCACCTCGGTTCATAAAAATGTCTCCTGAAAGTGTACCATACCGCGGCTTCGGCGTACAAACGTTCGCTTGCGCGTCCGAAGGCGCGCGGGCGGGCATGGCAAAAAGACGAGGCGGCCAGCAGGCCGATGTCATCAAGCCCCGTCATGCCTGAGCTTGATGACATCGGTTCGCGTCCGCCTCGTCTTATGTCGGCTGCGTCGCCGTTCGGCATCGTTGCTTGCTTCATCTTCAGCTACGATTGCCGCAGCCCGGACCGCCACGGCTCGCCGGCTCGGGGCGACGCCGGCGCGTCTGCGGCTGCGTGCACGCCGTGGAAGCGCAGGTCAGGCCTGCGCCTCCGCGGCGGTCAGGCCGAGCTCCTGCCATTCGCGCTCGAAGCTCGCCTTCAGCTGCCGTTTGCGCTCCTCGTCGACGAAAGCGGCCTCGATCGCATGCCGCGCGACCTTCTTGATGTCCCGCTCGGAGAAGCGGAAACGATGGGCCAGATTTTCGTATTCCCGCGTCTGGTTCGTGCCCGACACCGTCGGATTGTCCGTATTAACCGTCACGAGCAGTCCGCTGTCGAGGTAGTCGCGGATCGGATGAAGATCCATCGACGGCACCGCTTTGGTCTGCACATTGCTGATGACGCACAGCTCGAGAGGGATACGGCGCTCGCGGATGAGCTGCGTCACCTCCGCGTCCTCGCGCAGGCGGACGCCGTGTCCGATGCGGCGGGCGCGCAGCTTCTCGACCGCGCAGCGGATGCTGCACGCTCCGGCCGCCTCGCCGGCGTGGATCGTGATCGGCAGGCCGAGCCGATGCGCCAGCTCGAACACCTCGGCATGCAGCTCGTTCGGGTAGCCGGCCTCGTCGCCCGCCAGATCGACGCCGACGACGCCGAGCGGCATGAACCGGCTGGCGGCGCGCACGACCTCCTCGTTGTCCATCTGGCCGTGATGGCGCATGCAGATGAGGATCATGCGCACGCAGTGGCCGTATTTGGCCTCGGCCTCTGCCAGACCCGCCGCCACCGACGTGACGATCTCGTCTACGGACAAGCCACCGCGCGTATGCAGCTGTGGCGCGAACCGAACCTCCAGATAGCGGACGTTGTCGAGCGCGGCGTCCTCCGCCGCCTCATAGGCGATCCGCCTCAGCGCCGAGCGCGTCTGCATGAGCAGCAGCGGCAGCTCGAACCGTTCCAGATACTCGACCAGGCTCGAGCAGGAAGGCGGCGCCGTCATCCGGCCGGTCAGCTCGCGCAGATCGGCGCAGCTGAGCTCGATCCCTTCCTCCTCCGCGATCTCGGCCGCCGTCGCCGGACGCACGCTTCCATCCAGATGGCAATGAAGCTCGATCTTAGGCAAGCGGCGCATCAAACTCATCTCCATCGTCCATCACCTTCCCGCAGGGTATTAGAACGATGGTACTTCCTCACAAGATCAATGTCAATATACCTGACCCAAAATAGGCTTATTCCCAAAATATATGACATTGACCTAACCTAGATGCGAATGGATGAAACCGTTTAGGTTCGGCATCCGGCCCGCATGCCCCCGCCTATACCTCGACGCCGTTCTTCTCCAGCAGGTCGCGCACGGCGACGCTCACCATGATGAGGCCCGCGACCGGCGGCACGAACGCGTTGCTCGCCGGCGGCTGCTGCGCCTTGCGGATCTCGGGCGCGTTGTCCGGCACGATCCGCTGCGTCACGTCCTCGCGCGGCTTTTTGGGCGTCTCCGACGAGAAGACGACCTTCACGCCCTTGCGCACGCCTTCCCGGCGCAGCTTCTGGCGGACGACGCGCGCGATCGGATCGGTATGCGTCTTGGAGATGTCCGTCACCGTGAACTTCGTTGGGTCCATCTTGTTGGCCGCGCCCATGCTGGAGATGATCGGAATGTTCCGCTCCAGGCACTGCTTGATGAGATGCACCTTGTACGAGATCGTGTCGGAGGCGTCGAGCACGTAGTCGAGCGGGTACTCGAACAGCTTTTCGTACGTTTCCTCCGTATAGAACATGCGCAGGCTGATCGCCTCGCACTCCGGGTTGATGAGCTGGATGCGGTCGCGCATCAGATCCGCCTTCGGCTGGCCGACCGTCGTCGTCAAAGCGTGGATCTGGCGGTTGATGTTGGTAATGTCGACGACATCCTTGTCGATCAGGATGATCCGGCCGACGCCGGTGCGCGCGAGCGCCTCCGCGGCGATCGAGCCGACGCCGCCGATGCCGAGCACGGCGACCGTGCTGCGCTTCATGACGTCGATGCCTTCCGGACCGAACGCGAGCTCGGTGCGGGAAAATTGGTTCAACATGGCTTTCGCCTTCCTTTCCTCTTGGGTTATCTTGCCCGCGGGCGATGCCAAAGCCGCACCGGAGCCGGTGCGGCTTTGGCGGCCGTGCTATGGTCCGAAGCAGCGGGCTTGCCGCCGCTTCGGGCGAGTTGCGTCTTGTCCGCGGCTGGCGGCTAGCCTTGGGCCGGGGCCCCTGCTGCCGCTTCGGCCGGCTGGCCGCCTTGCGGCGCGGCCGGCTTGGAGCCCGGCTTCGGCACGGTGCGGATGTGCAGCTGCTGCAACTGGGCAAGGTCGACCTGCGCCGGAGCGTCCATGAGCAGGTCGGTCGCGCTGGCCGTTTTCGGGAAGGCGATCGTCTCGCGCAGGTTGCTGCGGTTCGTCAGCAGCATGACGAGGCGGTCGAAGCCGAACGCGATGCCGCCGTGCGGAGGCGTGCCGTACTCGAACGCGTCCAGCAGGAAGCCGAACTTGTCATGCGCTTCTTCCATCGAGAAGCCGAGCGCCTGGAACATCTGCTCCTGCACCTCGCGCTTGTAGATCCGCATCGAGCCGCCGCCGACCTCGTAGCCGTTCAGCACGAGATCATACGCTTGCGCGCGGATCGCGCCCGGATCGGTCTCGAACAGATGCAGGTCCTCGTCCTTCGGACGGGTGAACGGATGATGCTCCGCCACGTAGCGCTTCGCTTCCTCGTCCCAGCCGAGCAGCGGGAAGTCCACGACCCAGGCGAACTTGTACGCCGAGTCGTCGATCAGGCCGAGCTGGCGTCCGACCTTCAGGCGCAGGTTGCCGAGCACGTCGGCGACGACCTTCTTCTTGTCCGCGGAGAACGTGAGCAGGTCTCCCTCTTCCACCCCGAGCCGCTCGGTGAGCGCCTGGATTTCTTCGGCCTTTAGGAACTTGACGATCGGTCCGCGCCATTCGCCGTCCTTGACGGTGATCCAGGCCAGGCCTTTGCCGCCGTAGCGGGCCGCGAACGGCTGCAGGTCGTCGAGCTCCTTGCGGCTCCAGCCCGCGCAGCCCTTGGCGTTGAGCGCGCGCACGACGCCGCCGCCCGCCGCGACGCTGGCGAATACCTTGACGTCGCTCGTCGAGACGATGTCCGTGATGTCCTCGATCTCCAGGCCGAAGCGCAGGTCCGGCTTGTCCGAGCCGTACTTGTCGATGGCGTCGGCGTAGGTGATGCGCTGGAACGGAGCCGGGATGTCGACGCCGATCGTCTCCTTGAACAGGCGCTGGGCGAGGCTCTCCATCATGGCGAGCAGCTCGTCCTGACTCAGGAAGGACGTCTCGATGTCGACCTGGGTGAACTCCGGCTGGCGGTCGGCGCGCAGGTCCTCGTCGCGGAAGCAGCGAGCGATCTGGTAATAGCGCTCGATGCCGCCGACCATGAGCAGCTGCTTGTACAGCTGCGGCGACTGCGGCAGCGCGAAGAATTCCTCCGCATGCACGCGACTCGGCACGAGGTAATCGCGTGCGCCTTCCGGCGAGCTCTTGGTCAGGATCGGCGTCTCCACCTCGACGAACTGCTCGCCGTCGAGGAAGTCGCGGAAGATTTTGGCCGCCTTGGAGCGGAGCAGCAGCGTGCGCTGCATTTCCGGACGGCGCAGGTCCAGATAGCGGTACTTCAAGCGCAGCGTCTCGTCGACCTCGATGCCGTCCTCGATCGGGAACGGCGGCGTCTTGGCCGCGTTCAGCACCTCGATCTCGGTGACGCGCACTTCAATTTCGCCCGTTTCCAGGTTCGGGTTGCGCGTTTCCTCGTCCCGCTCGACGACCTTGCCCTTGACGGCAAGCACGTACTCGCTGCGCGCGCGGTCGGCGACTGCCAGCGCATCGCCGGAGAAGTCCGGGTTGAAAACGATCTGCACGATGCCCGTGCGGTCGCGCAGGTCGATGAACAGGACGCCTCCGAGGTCGCGGCGGCGCTGCACCCATCCTTTCAGTTCAACGGTCTTGCCTACGTCCGCCTTGCTCAGGCGTCCGCAATGAATGATGCTGCTCATTAATCCCCACTCCTTGTCGGTAATTTCTGCATGATTGCGCTATTCGCCCTGGATTGCCGCGGCCAGCTCGCCGAGCGGCACCATCCGCTGCTCGCCCGTATCCATTCGCTTGAGCGCGATTTGGCCTTGCGCCAGCTCGTCGTCGCCGAGGATCGCCGTGAACCGGGCGGCGTAGCGGTCGGCCGATTTCATCTGGGCTTTCATCTTGCGTCCCTGGTAGTCGCGATCCGCCGACAGTCCTGCCGCGCGGAGCGCGTGCAGCTGCCGGGACACTTCGCGCTCGGCCGCCTCGCCGAGAGCGACCAGGTAGACATCCAGCGGCTGCGCCGTCGAAGCCTCGCCCTGCTGATGCTCGAGGATGAGCACCGTGCGCTCGAGGCCGAGGCCGAGGCCGACGCCAGGCTGATCCGGTCCGCCGATCTCGCCGACGAGGCCGTTGTAGCGGCCGCCGCCGCCGATCGTGTCGATCGCGCCGATGCCCTCCGCCTTGAACTCGAAGGCGGTGTGGGTGTAGTAGTCGAGGCCGCGCACGAGGCGCGGATTGATTTCGTACGGGATGCCCATGTCGTCGAGGCCCGCTTTCACCTTGGCGAAGTGGTCCGCGCATGCTTCGTCGAGGCTGTCGAGAATCGACGGCGCGCCTTCGAAATGCGCCTGATCGACCTTGCAGTCGAGTACGCGCAGCGGGTTGCGGTCCATGCGCGACTGGCAGTCCTTGCAGAGCAGCTGCCGCTTCGGCTCGAGGAAGCCGAGCAGCTTGGCGCGGAAGTCCGCCCGCACCTCCGGCGTGCCGACGGAGTTGATCTCGACGCGCACGCCGCGCAGTCCGACCTCGGTGTAGAAGGTGTAGCCGAGCGCGATCACCTCGGCGTCGAGCGCAGGCTCCGCCGAGCCGAGCGCCTCCACGCCGAACTGGTGGAACTGGCGGTAGCGGCCCGCCTGCTGGCGCTCGTAGCGGAACATCGGACCGATATAATACAGCTTAGTCAAATCGGGCTCGCCGTACAGCTTGTTCTCGGCGTAGGCGCGCACGACGCCCGCCGTGCCCTCCGGACGGAGCGTCAGGCTGCGTCCGCCGCGGTCCTCGAACGTGTACATCTCCTTTTCGACGATGTCGGTCGTCTCGCCGACGCCGCGGCGGAACAGATCCGTCGATTCGAAGATCGGCGTGCGGATTTCCCGGAAGTTGAAGCGTCGGCAAATTTCCCGCGCCTTGGCCTCGACGAGCTGCCAGCGCTCGACCGCTCCGGGAAGCAGGTCCTGCGTGCCCGGCATTTTTTGAAATTTCATGTAGCGCCCCTCCTGTCTCTCTTGCATCGCTTGCGTCTTGCGTCGTTTGCGTCCCCGCGCTGCGGAACAGCAAAAAGCTCCCGTCCGCCGGCGACGACATGTCGCCAGGGACGAGAGCTGTATCTCCCGTGGTGCCACCCTGATTCCGAATGCGAAGGCCATGGCCAGCCCGCGCGTCCGCTCCGATGCGGTTAACGCCCGCCACACGCGATCGGCTACTTTCGTTCCTCGTTCGCCGACCGTTCTCCGGGATGTCCTTCCTTCAGCCACCATAAGGACGCTTGCAGCCGTAACGGCGTCCCTCTCTGCGTACGTGCGCTGAACTACTCGTTCCCATCATCGAAGTCATATGAGTGAATTTCCACCATTCTACCGCGCTGCAGGGATCAAGTCAAGAAGCGTGGCGCCGCCGGCAAAAAAAGGACCCGGAGCGGCAGCTCCGGGCAACAGGTGAACCTATTAAAAAGGGGGTCGAGGTTCAGTATAGCCCTCTTATGTTAAGGCAGCGTTCCGGTCGGATTACAATTCGATGACAAAACGGTCAAGGGCGGTCAGGCTCGGGCTGCTTGCGTTCCGGCAGCGGTGCCGAGCAGGCCCAGTCCTCCGCGAATTCGAGATCCTCCTCCAGCTCCTCCAGCAGCAGCGCCTCCCGCCGTTCGGCCTGCAGCAGACGGCGCCCCGCGGCGCCCAGCACGAGCTGCTTGCGTCCCACTCGCATGACATGCACTTCCTTTCGAAAATTGAGCCACGATTGCCGCGAACCATTCCGATAAGTAGTGTTGCCACGCCCGCCCGGACTTAATCGTCGCCGGGGAGGCCGTTCGATCCGACTTACTCCTTGCTGTCGATCACCAGCGTGACCGGCCCGTCATTGACGAGCGCCACGTCCATCATCGCTCCGAAGCGGCCGGTCTCGACCTTGAGTCCGGCTGAGCGCAGCGCTTCGTTGAACGCCTCGTACAGCGGCTCCGCCTGCTCCGGGCGGGCCGCCGCCATGAAGTTCGGCCGCCGGCCCTTGCGGGCGTCGCCATAAAGCGTGAACTGCGACACCGAAAGGATGTCGCCGCCCGCTTCCTTGACGCTGAGGTTCATTTTGCCGGACTCGTCCTCGAAGATGCGCAGCCCGGCGATCTTGTCGGC
Source organism: Paenibacillus sp. B01 (assembly GCF_009649995.1). NCBI lineage: Bacteria > Bacillati > Bacillota > Bacilli > Caryophanales > Paenibacillaceae > Paenibacillus > Paenibacillus sp. B01. Next base: position 4,120,162 of record NZ_CP045802.1, read on the forward strand.
CATCCAGCGCAAATCCGCCTCGCCGTCCTCATGGGTGAGGCCGACGAGCAGCAGGAGTCCCCGCCCGATGCGGCCCGTCGTCTCGCCGTCGACGGCTACGTGAGCCGACGAGCAGCGCTGCACGACTACTTTCACGGCATGCCGCCTCCTCTTATTGCATGATGCGCTGGACGGAGTAGATGTCCTTGACGCGCTTGATCTTCTCCACGACCGATTGCAAATGCTCGATGTTGCGGATGAGGATCGTCATGTGGATGATGACCATCTTGTTGCGGCCGGTGCGGCCGGTGACGGCGGAGATGTTCGTCTTGGACTCCGCGACCGCCTGCAGCACCTCGTTGAGCAGCCCGCGATGGTCGTACCCGGTAATCTCGATGTCGACGCTGTAGTTCGACTCCGCCGATTCCTCCCACTCGACCTCGATGACGCGCTCGGCGTCCTCTCCGCCTTCTTCGATCGGGATGTTCGGACAGTCGCTGCGATGCACGCTCACGCCGCGCCCGCGCGTGATATAGCCGACGATGGCGTCGCCCGGGACCGGGTTGCAGCAGCGGGCGAAACGGACGAGCAGGTTGTCGATGCCCTTGACCGTCACGCCTCCCGTAGCCGCCTTCTTGCGCGTGCCCGGGGACTTCATCTCGACGGGCTCGCTCGTCAGCTCGATCTGCTGCGCCGCCTCGGCTTCCCGCCGCATCTTTTCGGTCATCTTGGTGCAGATCTGCGCAGCCGTGATGCCGCCGAAGCCGATCGCCGACATCATGTCCTCGGGATCGTGGAAGCTGAACTTGGAGGCGGCCTCCATGAGCTTGTCCTCGGTCATCCACGCCGACGGCTCCAGGCCAAGCTTGCGCAGCTCGCGCTCGAGCGCCTCGCGGCCTTTGACGACATTCTCCTCGCGGCGCTCCTTCTTGAACCACTGCTTGATCTTGGCCCGGGCGTGAGACGACTTGGTGAGCTTGATCCAGTCCTGGCTCGGCCCGTAGGAATGCTTGGACGTGAGGATCTCCACGATGTCGCCGGTCTTGAGCTTATGGTCGAGCGGCACGATGCGGCCGTTGACCTTGGCTCCGATCGTCCGGTTGCCGACCTCGGTATGGATGCGGTAGGCGAAGTCGAGCGGCACCGAGCCGGCCGGCAGCTCGATCACCTCGCCCTTCGGCGTGAAGACGAAGACGAGGTCGGAGAAGAAGTCCATCTTGAGCGACTCCATGAATTCCGACGCGTCCTCCGCCTCGTTCTGCAGCTCCAGAATTTCCCGGAACCAGCTCATCTTGTCCTCGATGTTGCCGCCCGGCGCCGTGCCTTCCTTGTAGGCCCAGTGCGCGGCGACGCCGTACTCGCTCGTCCGGTGCATCTCCCAGGTGCGGATCTGCACCTCGGTCGGCTCTCCGTTCGGACCGACGACGGTCGTATGGAGCGACTGGTACATGTTCGCCTTGGGCATCGCCACATAGTCCTTGAAGCGGCCCGGCATCGGCTTCCACAGCGTGTGGATGATGCCGAGCGTGGCGTAGCAGTCCTTGATGTTGTCGACGATGATGCGGATCGCCATCAGGTCGTAGATCTCGTTGAACTGCTTGTTGCGCATCGTCATCTTGCGGTAGATGCTGTAAATATGCTTGGGGCGGCCGGAGATGTCGCCCTCGATGCCCATCTCGTCCAGCTTCTCGCTGATGCGCGAGATGACTTGGCCGATGAAGTCCTCGCGCTCTGCGCGCTTTTTCTTCATGAGGTTGGCGATCCGGTAGTATTGCTGCGGGTTGAGGTACCGGAGCGCGGTATCCTCCATCTCCCACTTGATCGCCGAGATGCCGAGCCGGTGCGCGATCGGACAGAAAATCTCCAGCGTCTCGTAGGCGATGCGCCGCTGCGCTTCCTCCGACTGGAACTTGAGCGTCCGCATGTTGTGCAGCCGGTCGGCCAGCTTGATCAGAATGACCCGGATATCCTGCGCCATCGCGACGAACATCTTGCGGTAGTTCTCGTTCTGATGCTCCTCCTTGGAGCGGAACTTGATCTTCTCCAGCTTGGTGAGGCCGTCGACAAGCATCGCGCAGGTGTCGCCGAAGCGCGCTCTCACCTGCTCGACCTCCACCGTCGTGTCCTCGACGACATCGTGAAGCAGGGCCGCGATGATCGACGTCACGTCCATCTGCATGTTCACGAGAATCTCCGCCACCGCTACCGGATGGAGGATGTAAGGCTCCCCGGACTTGCGCACTTGGCCGAAGTGAGCCTGGTCGGCAAAAACATAGGCCTCCCTGATTCGGGCGAGATCCTGTTCCTTCATATAAGTTGACGCCTTAGCGAGTAGTTGGTCTATGCCCATGGAACGTCCCTTTCTGAGTGTCAGGATTCGACTCCAGCCGTGTCCCCGTACCTATGAAAATTGGTTTAACTCTTATTATGCCCCCATCATGCGGCGTCCGTCAACTCGCTGCCCGGCAGACGCTTTTCGACAATCCCAGACAGGATGCCGACGTAGGTAGATGTGCTGAAACCGGCTCGCGCTTCAGCCGCGACTGACGCTGAATCCGGCTGCCGCTTCGCAGGCGATTGACGCTGAGCCGATTCCCGCTTCGCAGGCGATTGACGCTGAAGCCGACTCCCGCTTCGCGGAGCGGGGACTCGTTCCGATCTCCCTGGAGCCCAGATTCCTTTGATTTTATTTTCCAAAAAGGAAGGAATCCGCCCTCCAAGAGAACAGCTGCCGTTTCTCCACGAGCCCCCGTCCGCTTCGCTCTTTGGATTCGACGATAGGCTCGGTGCTTTCGCTCAGCACCGTTAGCCCCGTCACCGTACAATCGGTTAGACGCTAATGCCGAACCCGCCCCCGCTCCGCTTCTTAGAGACTCATTCCGATCTCCATGCACACAGGATTTCTTTGATCGCAATCTCCGGAACCCTCGAAAGCTTCTATAACGAGCTGAACCCCCGGAAAAATCGGGTTACAGCGGCTCACAAGCTCGTCTTTTTGACCCTAACCCGAATAAATCGGGATACAGCGGCTCGCAAGCCCGTCTTTTTGGCCCTAACCCGAATAAATCGGGTTACAGCGATTAACCAGCCCGTCTTTGGGGCTCTAACCCGAATAATTCGGGTTACAGCGGCTCTCAAGCCCGTTTTTCAAGCTCCAACCCGATTAAATCGGCTTACAGCGGCTCGCAAGCCCGTTTTTTTGGCCCTAACCCGAATAAATCGGGTTACAGCGATTAACCAGCCCGTCTTTGGGGCTCTAACCCGAATAATTCGGGTTACAGCGGCTCACAAGTCCGTCTTTTGGGCTCCAACCGACACGCCTGCCTACCGGAGTTACTGATTTGACCTCACAACTCCGACCGGTTCGGCCTCCGCTTGCCCGAGTTACTCGGTTTTTCCGCGCAACTCCATCCGGTTTGACCTCCAATTGCCCGAGCTACTCGGTTTTTCCGCGCAACTCCATCCGTTCGGCCTCCGCTTGAGTTAAGTCCATATAATTGTGTAAAATGCTCCTGACCATAAAAAGAAAAGCCATGGTAGGACTCTCGGTTAGAATGGAAGTTGTCGAGACCAACATTCCAAGGAGAGTGCCTACACATGACTCAATACCAGATTACCGTAGATCAGGATATTTTGCACCAGCTGTTTATCGGAACCGATCGGGACGCGGGAGTGGCCCGCTTGCTGGAGACGGTGCTGAATCAGGTGCTGACAGCCCAGGCGACGGATCAGCTGGCGGCGCAGACGTACGAGCGCACCAGCGAGCGCAAGGGCTACCGCAACGGCAGCTACGAGCGCGACGTCATTACCCGCGCTGGCAGCGTCACCTTGCGCGTCCCCCGGTTTCGGGACGGCTCCTTTTCTACCGAGCTTTTCGCCCGGTATCAGCGCAGCGAGCAAGCGCTGGTTCTCTCGCTCATGGAAATGGTCATCAACGGCGTGTCGACGCGCAAGGTGACTAAAATCACCGAGGAGCTGTGCGGAACCGAGTTCTCCAAGTCAACGGTCAGCCACCTGTGCAAGCAGCTGGACCCGGCTGTCCACGACTGGAACAACCGCTCTCTGGCCGACCACGCCTTCCCCTTCATCACCATCGATGCGATCTACGTGAAGGTGCGTGAAGAAGGCCGTATCTGTTCTCGAGGCGTTCTGGTGGGCTACGGCGTGAACGAGCAAGGCCGGCGTGAGATTCTGGGCCTGCGCGTCGACGACACCGAGTCGGAGGAGAGCTGGGGCGCCTACTTCCGCTGGCTGAAAGAGCGCGGCCTGCACGGCGTAGAGCTCGTCACGAGCGACTACCATGGCGGGCTGGTCAAGGCCATCGAGAAGGAGTTTCAAGGGGTCTCGTGGCAGCGGTGCCAGACGCACTTCATCAAGAACGTGCTGAACGCAGCGCCCAAAGCGCTCCAAAGCGAAATCAAGAGTCGCGTCCGATCGATCTTCGATGCGCCCGACATGAAGACGGCTCGTTCCTATCTCGAACAGACGCTTGAGGCGTATGCCGAGACAGCACCCAAAGCGATGAAAATACTGGAGGACGGGTTCGAGGACGCCGTCGCGGTGCTGGCCTTCCCGGAGGCCTACCGCGTGCGGCTGCGCACCTCCAACGGCATGGAACGCCTGAACGGGGACATCCGCAGGCGCGAGACGGTCATCCGCATCTTTCCCAATCGCGCTTCCGTCCTTCGCCTCATCGGAGCCATGCTCATGGAAGAGAACGAGTACTGGATGACGAAGAAGCCGTACATGGACATGACGGACTTCAAGGCGTGGAAGAAGCAGAAAGCCACTCAGGGCGCCGGCTCGGAGGAGCAGGAAACCAGCACCACCATGACGGAAGCGACGGACAGCCTTTAAACCCGATTCCATTTTCTACCGAGAAGTGTTTTTACACACAATTATGGACTTGACCTCCGCTTGCCCGAGTTACTCGGTTTTTCCGCGCAACTCCATCCGGTTTGACCTCCGCTTGCCCGAGTTACTCGGTTTTTCCGCGCAACTCCATCCGTTCGGCCTCCGCTTGTCCGAGTTACTCGGTTTTTCCGCGCAACTCCATCCGGTTTGACCTCCGCTTGCCCGAGTTACTCGGTTTTTCCGCGCAACTCCGATGCGCCGAAGTCGTTGCAGTCTGGGTCATTTCCAGCAAGCTGGGGCTGCTTGCTGGCTCTTTCCGCAGCTGCCGTTCATGCTGCCGCGTGCCGAGCGAGCTGCCGTCTCCCAGGTATGCGGGAGACGGTTCACCCCCTAAAAAAGGGGGAAGGCTGGCTGTGGGACGAGGAGAGCGGAGGGGGCCGATGCCTTTCGGAGAAGCGGCAGCGGTCCTCTTGGAAGACGGATGGCCTCCGCCTAGGAGGTCAGAAAATCAGGGCATCCGGCTTCCAGTGGAATCGGAGAAAGGCTCGGCTCGCGCTGCGGCCTATTCCTCCCACCTATCTCGCTTCTCCAGACCGCCTGGGAAAGGCTCGCTTGCGCAGCGGCCTGTTCGTCCACCTATCTCGCTTCTCCAGACCGCCCGGAGAAAGGCTCGGATCGCGCTGCGGCTTGTTCGTTTCCCAAACTTGCTTCCCCGGCTTCACCTGGGAAAGGATCGGATCGCGCTGTGGCCTGTTCGTCCCACCTCTCTCGCTTCTCCAGACCGCCCGGAGAAAGGCTCGGATCGCGTCCCCAAACTTGCTTCCCCGGCTTCACCTGGAGAAAGGCTCGGCTCACACTGCGGCCTGTTCGTCCGCCGAAAACCAAAAAAGGCCGGGAATCGTCCCGGCCGGCCGTCATTATTTCCTGAGAAATAATTAATATTGGATGAGCGAGAAAACATCGGTTCCGCCCAGCTTCTCGCGTCCGTTCAAGTAGGAGAGCTCGATCAGGAACGAGGCTCCGACGACCTCGCCGCCGACCTGGCGGATCAGGTCCATCGTCGTCGCGATCGTGCCGCCGGTCGCCAGCAGGTCGTCGGCGATCAGCACGCGCTGTCCCGGCGCGATCGCATCCTTGTGGATGGCCAGCTTGTCCTTGCCGTATTCCAGGTCATAGGAAGCCTCGACGGTCTCGCCTGGCAGCTTGCCGCTCTTGCGGATCGGCACGAAGCCGACGCCGAGCGCCAGCGCCAGCGGAGCGCCGATGACGAAGCCGCGCGCCTCCGGTCCGGCGATCAGGTCGATCTGCTTGTCCTTGAGCGCGGCTTTCATGTCCTCGATGGCCGCGCGGTACGCTTTTCCGTCGCCGAGCAGAGTCGTGATGTCCTTGAAGCGGATGCCCGGTTGCGGGAAGTCCTCGATGACGCGGATATAGTCTTTATAATTCATGGTCGTTGATCTCCTTTTGTTCAATTCAAAATGGATTCGGCTTGAAGCTCCGGTCGGAGCTGCGACAGCCAGGCGCTGATCGCCTCCGGACTGTCCTGAAGAAGAGCGGCCAGCCGGCTTTCTTCCCGCGCCGCTCTCCAGGAGGCCGACTCCGTCAGCTCCCGCCGGCCGGGAGCTGGCTCCAGCGCAAGCGCGCCGCCCTCCTCCCGAAGGAAACCCAGCTCCGTGAATACGGCCAGCGCGAGCGCGGCCGCGGCGCTAGGACAGCCCGCCTGCTGCGCGAGCTGCCGTGCCGCCTCGGCGCGACCGCCAGGCAGCGGCGCCAGGCGACGCAGGCGCGCGTAAAGCTGGCCCATCCGCTCCCGCTCGGTCCAATCGGCGCCGGCCGGCTGCTGCTTCGGATAAAGCAGATGGACAGCCGCGAGTCCTGGCGTGAGGCGCAGGCCAGCCTCCAGCTCGGCCCACGAGGACGGAGGCTCCAGCAGCGCCAGCTCGCGGCAGCCGAAGCCGCCTGCCGGCAGCTCGGCGGGGTCGCAGCAGCGGAAGCCGCCTGCCGCGCCGGAAGCGGCGGCGGCGGTCTCTTGCCGCAAAGGCCCTTGCAGTCTCGCAGGCGATGCGATGACCGCTCCTGTCGCGCCTTCTCGGAGCAGCCGCTCCCTTAGCCGAGCGACGAGCGCCAGCGGATCGCGCGTGCCCCGATGATCGTATACGCGCGGCTGCCGAACGGCAAGGTCGCGGATCATGAGCTGCGGACGCTTCCGGCCGTTCCACTCGTTGACGCTCAGCTCTCCGACGATGTCGGCGGCCGAGCTGCCTGCCAGCTGCTCGGACAGCCCGCCCAGGCCGAAGCCGATCGCGTCCAGCGCGGAGGCTCCCGGCTTGCCGAGAGACAGCTTGAGATGGGACTGGTCCTTGCCGATCGTTCGCAGCTCGGCCAGCCTCGCTCCTTGCAGCAGCACCTTCGGCAGCGGGTTGCCGCTGCCGAACGGCTCCAGCAGCGCCAGCTGCTCGATCGTCTTCAGCGACGCCTCTTCCGGCAGGCAGACAAGATCGATCTCGCTCACCGGCACATAATCTTCCGGCTGCAGCTGACGGGCCGCTTCCAGGCAAAGGCCGCGCTCGAGCTCGGCCAGATGCTCATGCTTCAGCGTCATGCCTGCAGCTGCCGCATGGCCGCCATAATGCTCCATGAGGTGCTTGGAGGCGCTCAGCGCCTCGTATAGGTCGAAGCCCGGAATCGATCGGGCCGACCCTTTGCAAAGCCCCGTCTCTAGATCATGGCCGAGCAGCACCGCCGGACGGAAATGCCGATCCAGCAGCTTCGAGGCGACGATGCCGATGACGCCCGGATTCCATCCCTCGCGCGCGAGCACGATGACGCCGGGATGAGGCTCGCCGGCTTCGTCGGCGCGGCGGCAGCGCTCCTGCCAGGCTTCCTCCGCCTCGAGCGTCATCTGCTCGACGATCGCCCGGCGGCGGACGTTCAGCTCGTCCAGCTCGCCGGCGAGTCCAGCCGCCTCGGCCAAATCCTCCGACACGAGCAGCCGCACCGCCGCATCGGCATGCTCCAGCCGGCCCGCCGCGTTGATGCGCGGTCCCATCTGGAAGCCGATATCGGACGCCGTCACCGATTCGAGCGCGGTTCCGCAAGCCTCGGCCAACGCTTTGAAGCCCGGCTTCGGCGAGCGGCGCATCGTCTCGAGTCCGCAGCGTACGAGGAAACGGTTCTCGTCCTCGAGCGGCATCAGGTCCGCGACCGTGCCGAGCGCCGCGATGTCGCTCCACTCCAGCGGCGGCCGGCCGAGCAGCGCCTGAGCGAGCTTGAAGGCGACGCCGGCGCCGGCAAGTCCCTTGAACGGATACGGACAGCCCGGCTGCTTCGGATTGACGATCGCATCCGCCTCCGGAAGCGACTCGGGCGGCTCGTGATGATCCGTCACGACGACCGACAGGCCGAGCTCTCTCGCTCGCGCGATCGGCTCCACCGCGCTGATGCCGTTGTCGACCGTGATGATGAGGGAGAAGCCCTGCTCGGCGGCCCGCTCGACGGCCGGCACGTTCAGCCCGTAGCCTTCCTTCATCCGGTGCGGAATATAATAATCATGGCGCATGCCCAGCTCGCGAAGCAGATAGAGCATGAGCGACGTCGAGGATACGCCGTCCGCGTCGTAGTCTCCGTAGACGAGCACCCGCTCGCCGCCGTCGGCTGCCTGGCGGATCCGCCGCACGGCCGCCTCCATGCCGAGCAGCTCATAAGGATCATGCAGCTCTTCCACGCCGCCGTGCAAAAAACGCTCCGCCTGCTCGGGCGATTCCTGGCCCCGCAGGACGAGCAGGCGCGCCGCCAGCGGCGACAGCCGCAGCTGCGCCGCCAGCTTGGCGGCTTTTTCTTCGCCGGACGCATCCAGTTCGCGGATGCGCCAGCGGGTTTTGGACGGGATCAATCCGTCACCAGCCTTTCCAGCAAACAAACGCTGCCGCTTAGCGGCAGCGTCGACTCACCTGTTTATTGCAATAAGGTCGGCATATGCTCCTGATTCGGATCATGGTTCGATTTGTACGGATAGCCGGGGTTGTAGGGCTCCACGCAGATGCGCATCTCCACGATCTGCAGGAAGCGCTTCTGCACGAGCGTCCTCACTCTGCCGGCGATCTCGGAGCCCTCCATCACGGAGATGCGAGGGTTGACGCTGATGACGATGTCCGCCGCCAGCTTGCCCCCGTTGTGGACAGGCTGCACGGCCTCGACCGTGACGACGCCGTCGACGCGCTGGATCAGCTCCATCAGGTCGCTCGCCAGGCCGTCATCCGCCTGCCGCGTCTCGATGCGCGGCCTCCCGGCCTGCATGATGAGGCCGTAGCCCTTGCTGACGAGAACGGCCGCGATCAGCGCCGAAGCGATCGGATCCATGTACAGCAGCCATTCGATGCCGCTTTCTCCGCCTGCCCATGCCGCTCCCGCCCCGGCCGTAGCCGCGATCGAGGACAGCCATTCGGTCGCCGGAGCCGCTCCGCGCACCAGAAGCAGGCGGATCACAAGGCAGGCCGGTACGACAAAAGCCGCGGGCCACCTCGGATAGAGGTCGGGCGGATCAAGCAGATCCTGCACGGCCAGCATCGCCAGCTCCAGGCCGATCAGCATGAGCAGGATCGAGAACAGATAGGCCGGCGCATGCTCGGCTCCGCCCAGCCATCGGCGGGAAAGGGCCGAACGTCCGCGCCGGGCCCCTTCTCCGCTCGACAAGTAGCTGCCGCAGGCGTCAGCCGCCGAGCGGAACGCATCGGAGAGCACGGCCGAGCTGCCGAGCAGCGCTCCCGACGTTCCTTTGGCAAGCGCCAGGCCGATATGGACAGCGGTTCCCCTTTTGCCGGAATCGGCGGCGGGCTGTAGCTTGATGGCCATCGGACGCGCCTCCTGACTACGAAGCGGCCGGGTTGCCCGCAGGCGCCTGCTTCTGCTTGGACTTGGACTTCATGAGCAGCCACAGCGGGCTCGCGATGAAGATGGAGGAATAAGCGCCGCAGAACAGGCCGATCAAGATCGCCAGCGAGAACAGGCGGATCGATTCGCTGCCCAGCACGAACAGGGCGGCGGCGGCGAACAGGACGGTTACCGCCGTATTGATCGAGCGTGTCATCGTCTGCCAGATGCTGTCGTTGACGAGCTTGCGCAGATCGTCCGGCGACTTGATCTTGGCGAAGCGCAGATTCTCGCGGATCCGGTCGAAGATGACGATCGTATCGTTGATCGAGTAGCCGATGATCGTCAGGATCGCCACGATGAACGGCAGGTTGACCTCAAGCCGGAACACCGAGAAGATGCTGATGACGAGGAACGCGTCATGCACGAGCGAGACGATGGCCGCGAGGCCGAAGCGCCACTCGAAGCGGATCGCCATGTAGAGGACGATGCCGATGCTGGCGACGATCATCGCCTTGAGCGCGTTCCACTGCATCTCGCGGGCGATCTCCACGTCGACCGTGTTGACCTCGACCGAGGCGGCCGGGTCGAACTTGGCCTTGAGGTCGGTCTTGAGCTTGTTCTCCTGATCCTGGCTCAGCACTTCGTCGAAGCGGATCGTCATGCGGTCCTGGCCGAAGGTCGGCGCATTGTGCTTGCCGTATCCGCCCTCGGTGAGGAACGTCTCGATCTCGGCGCGCTGGCTCTCGAGGCTCTTGGACGACTGCACGTCCACGCTCGATCCCGAGCTGAAGTCGACGCCGTAATTCAAGCCGAGCGAGGCGAGCGAGATGATGCCGCCAAGCGTCACGACGATCGCGAAGAGATAGAAATATTTGCTGTATTTGACGAAGTCGATTTTCGACTCCTTGAAGTTGCGCAGGTCCTTGTCCTTAGAGGGCACGGATTTCACTCTCCTTTACCCCGTAGTAGCCCGGCTTGGCGAATCGTCCGCTCTTGATCATGAGCCAGAGCAGGTAGCGGGATACGACGACGTTGGAAATGAGGCTGATCAGCACACTGAGCAGCAGCGTGATCGCGAAGCCCTTGACGGAGCCGACGCCGATGAAGAACAGCACGAGCGAAGCGATGATCGTCGTCACATGGGAGTCGATGATCGTGCGCAGCGACGTCTTGGAGCCGGCGCGGAAGGCGCTGTTCAGGCTCTTGCCGGATCGCAGCTCTTCCTTGATCCGCTCGGCGGTGATGATGTTGGCGTCAACGGCGATGCCGACCCCGAGGATGAACGCCGCGATGCCCGGCAGCGTCAGCGTCGCGTCCAGCGCGATATGCGCCGCCAGCAGCAGCCACGTGTAGATGATCAGCGATACGCTGGCCGCGATGCCCGGAACGCGGTAGAAGATCAGCATGAAGAGTACGATGAACACCGTGCCGATGACGCCGGCGAAAATCGTGTCGTCCAGCGACTTCTGGCCCAGCGTCGCGCCGACGGACTGGGTGTATTTGACCTCGAGCTTCAGCGGAAGCGCGCCGAGGTTGATCGTGTCGCGCAGAGCCATCGCCTCGTCGCGCGTGAAGCTGCCCGTAATGGAGGCTTCGCTTTGGTTGATCTCGCTCCGTACGCTCGGCGCGGAGATCTCCTCTTCGTCAAGGTAGATGGCAAGCACGTTTTTGCCATTGGTAAGCTTGGCCACCTCGCGGGTGACCTCGGCGAACTTGGAGGCGTCCTTGAGCTTGATGGAGATGCCGTATTCGTTGAGCGCGCTCTGCTGCAGGGCGGCCCCGTTCTCCTTGAAGTCCTGGCCGGTCAGCTCGATCTTGCAGTAGCCTTCTCCGTCCTTGCAGCCGCGCGCGCTGCGGAACGTCAGGTTCGCCGGCTTGACGAGCGTCTCGCGAAGCTCGGCTTCCTTGCTCTCTTCCATGCCGGCGATGCGGATGCGGATCCGGTCCGCGCCTTCCGTCGTGACCTCCGGCTCCGAGACGCCGGTCTGGTTCACCCGTTTTTCAAGGCTTTTGGCCGTCTCGTTCAACGATTCCTTCGTTACAGTGCCGCCTTCGTACAAGGGCGTGGCTTGGTACAGGATCTCGAATCCGCCCTTGAGGTCGAGGCCGAGTCTAGTCTTGTCAAGCAGGGCGGGGCTTGTTGCACCAATGACGCCTAAGCTTACGACGACAATGAGCAGGAATGCCAGCATCCGTTTCATATGCCTGATGTTCCTCCTTAAGTTCTCAATCGTATCTATTATACCGAGCGCTAAAATGGGAGTCAAAAAAGAAAACCCCTGCTCTCAGGGGTTCTGCCAGGCGCTCATCGTCAGATGATGCATCAGCTGCTGGGGCTTGAGCGACAGGATGTCGTTCACGAGCCGATACAGCGGCGGCGCTCCGCTCTTGGCATATTTTGCGTGCACGCACTCCCATATGTCCGGTCCGGTCACCGATTCGTATCCGATCCAGCGGAACTCCTCCGCCTTGCTCTCGCACAGGACGAACAGCTCTGCCGCGATCTCGTCCTCCGACATCCCGCCCGCCTGCTCCCTGAAGGGATGAATTTCCGTCATTCGGCCTGCCGCCTCCCTCGCTGCTCCTATCGTCCAGCCGTCATCGTTTCCAGTTGTACCCCTTCGACACCGAGGCGCCTTTTCCTGCCGGTATGCCTGTTTTCTTTTGAAAATGGCAGACATGCCCCCGCCCCCTGTCCGCATAGACTCCTCTACGGACGCGCTCTGCGCCTCGCCGCCATCTTCAAGGCGCCGGCAGAGCCAAATTACGGTCTAGCGGAAAAGAGAGGTTGCCATGACGAAACAAACGTTCATCAAGGGAGCGATGATCCTGCTCGCCGCAGGCGTCGTCAACCGCATCCTCGGCTTCGTGCCCCGGATCGCGCTGCCCCGGGTCATCGGCGCCGAAGGCGTCGGCTTGTACCAGCTCTGCTATCCTTTTCTCGGCGTCCTTCTGACGCTCATCACCGGCGGCATCCCGGTCGCGGTCGCCAAATGGGTCGCCGAAGCCGAGTCCCAGGGAGGCGGGGCAAGGGTGCGGCAGATCTTCCGCACCGCGATGGGGCTGACCGTCGCCCTCGGCTTGATCATGACGAGCGTCATGCTGCTGTCGGCCAAATGGATCACGACGCGGGTGCTGACCGATCCGCGGGTGTACGAGGCGTTTCTCGTAATGGCGCCGATGCTGCTGCTGATCGGCGTCTCCTCCGTCTATCGGGGCTATTTCCAAGGCAAGCAGAACATGATTCCGACCGCTCAGTCGCAGGTCGTGGAGACGGTGCTGCGGATCGCCGCCCAGCTGACGCTCGCCGCGCTGCTGCTGCCGATGGGCTTGCAATGGGCGGCGGCCGGAGCGATGATGGGCACCGTGCTCGGCGAGGTAGCCTCGCTGCTCGTCATGCTGCATCATGCGCGCAAGGACCGTCTGGAGCATCCCCGCGAGCGGGACGGGCTGGACATGCCGGCGGAAGGGGCCGCGCTGCCGCTGGAGCCGCTGCCGGCCGGACGGGCTCCCGTGCTGCGCAAGCTGCTCCGGCTGTCCGTGCCGATCACCGGAAGCCGGCTCGTCGGATCGCTGTCGTATTTGCTCGAATCCATCCTGACCGCCCGCAGCCTTGCCGCGGCCGGCATCGCTACCGGAGCGGCGACCGCCCAGTACGGCGCGCTGCAGGGCATGATCATCCCGCTGCTGCTGCTGCCGACCGCCCTCACCTACTCACTGTCCGTCTCGCTCGTCCCGTCGCTGTCGGCGGCGGCGGCGCGCGGCGACCGAGCCGCCATCCACAAGCGGCTGCATCAGTCGCTGCGGCTCGCGCTCGTCAGCGGCGCTCCGTTCGTCGTCATCATGGGGCTGCTCGCCGAGCCGCTTTGCCGCATTCTGTACGACCACGCCGAGATCGCGCCGCTGCTGACGCTGCTCGCCCCCGTCGGCATCTTCATCTATTTGCAAGGGCCGCTTCAAGCCGCGCTGCAGGCGCTCGACAAGCCGGGCACGGCGCTGCTCAACACGACGATCGGAGCCGCCGTGAAGCTGTATCTGATCGTCGAGCTGGCCTCGCGTCCCGATCTGGGCATCTACGGCGCCGTCATCGCCATCTCGGTCAACATCGTGCTCGTCACGCTGCTGCACGGCATCAGCGTGCTGCGGATTTCCGGCTTCCGCATGAAGCTGCCGGATTTCGTCAAGGTCGGCGCCGCCATGATCATCATGGGGGCGGCCTGCCGCTGGATCATGTCCCATCATCCGCTGTCGCTCGAATGGCTCGGCCTTGCCGCCGCCTGCACGATCAGCGCGCTCCTCTACCTCGCGCTCATGGCCGTCATGGGCATTATCGACCGGCATGACCTCCGGCGCATCCCCGGCATCGGACGCTGGTTCTGAACGAAGCGGTCCCTACGACAAAAAAAGCAGCCGCGGAAAACGGCTGCTCATTGTTTTTTCCTCACATCGACAAACAGCTCTCCCTTGTGGTCGACCGAGCAGAAAAACACCTGCTTGTAATCCGACACATTGAACTTGCGAAGCTGCTGCTTGAGCCAGAAGCGGTTTTTCTCGAGCCTTTCCAAGCTCTGGTCGAGCACCTTGCCGTCCATGATGAGCGGGATCGGAAGCGTCTCAAAGCGGTAGCTGGCCGGCAGCTTCATTTGAACCGGCTTGTGCTGCACGCCGTCTGCCTTGCGGCTCGCGCCGGAGCCGCCCGCGCTGTCCTGGCCGCCTTGCTCGTCCGCTTCCCCGCCTTTTCCGCCGCCCGCCCCGCTCTCCTCCTGCTCCTTGGGAATGACCGACAGCTTGCCGCTCGTCTCCAAAATCGCAAACTCGACATCCGCTACGCGAGCGATCTGATTTTCCCGCAGCTGCTGCAGCAGATCATCCAGATTGTAGCGCTGCTTCTTCATTTCTTCCGGATCGAGCTTGCCGTCGGCGATAATGACGCTCGGCTTGCCGTCGAACAGCAGCCGGATGCGCCGGTTCTTCATGCCGATATAGGCGATGCCGACCTGCACGGCCATCAGGATGACCATCGGCACGATGCCGTCCAGCAGCGGCCTTTCCGTATCCTCGATGACGAGCACCGCGATCTCCGCGATCATGAACGAGATGACGAGGTCGAAGACGCTCATCTTGCCGATCTCGCGCTTGCCCATCAGCCGCATGATCAGGAACACGACGAAATAAATCAGAACCGTGCGAAGCAGCAAGGATCCAAGGTCCATGACCGGATCGCCTCCCCTCTCTGGCGCTTGCTCATGGGCTATTGTCGCCTTCCCGCCGATCCGCCATGCGGCCCTTGCCGCATCGAAATGTTGGCAATTGCCTCGGTCCGCGCCGCTGCGGCCATGCCGCGACTTGTACTATTTCTGCCGGCTTGGCCATATGGTGGAATAAACCGAACTCTCGGAAGGTGGGGATCCGAATGAATCCGATCAAGACCGTACCTAAAGTAAGGCTCGGCTCGCCGATGCTGGCCGGACTCGTCTTCGCCGCGTTATGGCTCGCCCTCGGCGCGCTGCTCCTGTCGCTGCTCCTCTATGCCGGCAGCCTGAACGAATCGTCGCTGCCGGCATGGTCGCTCGGCATCCATGGCGCGGCCGCGCTGTGCGGCGGCTTCACCTCCGGCAAGCGAAGCGGCTCGAAGGGCTGGTACCATGGCGGGCTGCTGGGCCTCGGCTACGGGCTGCTCGTGCTGATCATCAGCTTTCTGGCGGCGGATGCCGGCATCGGGGCGCGCACGGGCATCCTGTTCCTGATCGTCGCGCTGGCCGGCGCCTTCGGCGGCATGGTCGGCGTCAATTTGCGCAAATAATCTGGAATCAACTGAGAGCCGTGTAAATAACAAGCCGATATGCTATACTTGCTTACGTTCGTCTGCCGGGACCCGCTCGGCCGGCGGCGCATCAGGTTGACCTTTAGGGGGAAGCATATTGGCGATCTTTCATTCCATGAATCAAGTCACGATATATACGATCCTGACCTCGGCCCTGCTCATCGGCTTCGGCACCGGCCGCAATCCGCTGCGGGCGGCCTGGGTGTTCGTCCGCAATTTGGCGACCCGTCCTCGCTACCTGCTGCTGTTCGCCTCTTTGCTGGGCATCTTGTTCTTGAACAAGTTCGAGCTCACGCTCGAAAAGGCGATGAAGCCGCAGCCGGATTTCACGCCGTACATCTTCAGCTTCGAAGGCCGCTTCGTCGAGAACTTCCAGCAGCTGTTCCATGCCGAATGGCTGACGCCGTTTCTTGCCTTCTTTTATATCGTCGTGTTCCAGAGCGTGCTCGTCGCCTCGCTCGGCATCTACATGTTCCGCGACCGTTCAGGCCGGCAGTTCAAGGCGACCTGTTATGCCGTGATGATCAATTATCTCGTCGCCATTCCGTTCTATCTGTTTCTCCCGGTGAAGGAGGTATGGGCGTACGATCCGAACGTCCACTTCTACATGCTGGAGGCATTCCCGGCGTTCGAGTCGATGTATCGCGGCCTGTCGGGCCTCGACAACT
This sequence comes from Paenibacillus sp. B01, assembly GCF_009649995.1. Taxonomy (NCBI): domain Bacteria; kingdom Bacillati; phylum Bacillota; class Bacilli; order Caryophanales; family Paenibacillaceae; genus Paenibacillus; species Paenibacillus sp. B01. The sequence goes on from NZ_CP045802.1 coordinate 4,136,359, forward strand.
GCTTCCCGAGCCTGCATACGTCGATCTCCGTCACGATGGCGCTGCTCGCCGCCCGTTCAGGCAATCGCCGCTGGGCCTGGTTCGCCGGCATCAACGCCGCCATCATTATTTTCACCATCTTCTACATGGGCATCCACTGGCTGACCGACATGCTCGGCGGCCTCGGCCTGGCGGTCTTCTCCGTCGCGCTCGCCTATCGGCTCGCCGACTTGAGCTCGATCCGCAAGCCGCTGCCGACGGTGCAGGGCTGAAGCTTTGCTCGTTCATGGGCCAGCAAGCAGGACCGCGATCCTTCCGCCGCGTGCGGGATGATCGCGGTCCTTTTTTGCGCAGACTCATGCTTTCGCTTGCCTGACCCTCAGAGAAGCTCAGTGGACGGCATTCTCGATCGTGGCGAAATAAGCCCCCCAATGCGGCCGCCGGCCGTCGCGGTCCGTGAAGCCGTACCGATCCGACAGCTCCCATGAGCTGAGCGCGCGGCCGGACAGCTCCTGCCGTCGCGGATCGGCAGCCAGGCATGCGAGCGCCCGCCCGACGAACAGCGGCGTCTCCGATTCGAGGAAATGCGGGTCCTGGCTCGCCGCATCGCGCCAATTTTCCTCCGAGACGCCGAAGTGGTCCAGCATCTCCTCCGAGCGCAGGAAGCCCGGCGTCAGCGACACGGCTGCGGCTCCTGCCGCCTTCCACTCCTCAGCAAGTCCTGCCGCCATATGGATGCCCCAAGCCTTGATCAGGCTGTACGCGAGCTCGCCGCGATAGCGGTAGTCGATGCCGTCTGTGATCTCGGCGATCAGGGCACCGTCCGACAGCGCCAGCAGCGGCGCGGCAAGGTAAGCGGTAATGTAGTGGGTCTCCATGACGGTGCGCTGCATCGCCAGCGCATCGTCAAGCGGGCTTTCCCAGTAGCGCTTGCCCCAGTGGGAACGCTTCTCGCCGCCCCAGATGTCGTTGACGAGAATGTCGAGCCGTCCCTGCTCGCGGCCGATCCGCTCCATGAGCGCCTCCACTTGAGCCGGCACCATATGGTCCGTGCGGACCGCGACCGCCTTGCCCCCGGCCCGCTCGACCCGTTCCGCCGTCTCTTCGATCGTCTCCGGCCTCCCCAGCTCCGAACGCGCCTCGCGCGTCGTCCGGCCGCTGACGTACACGGTCGCGCCGCGCTCGCCGAGCGCCTCCGCGATGCCTCTACCGGCTCCCCTCGTGCCGCCGGCAACGAGCGCGATCCTGCCCTTCAAGTCTTGCTCCGGCTTCCATGTCATGCCCAACCACTCTCCTTCTTTTTTCGCGTTCCCTTCCATCCTAACTTGCGAATAAGCCATCCTCTGTCCTATTCACGAGGATATAATGTAGAAAAGGAGGCTTGGAACCATGACGAGACAGCTGGAGCTGCTGCTCTTGCTTCAGGCAGAAGGCAAAAAAAGCGTGCGCGAGCTCGCCCGGCAGCTTGAAGTATCGCCTCGCACCGTGCAGCGCGACCTCGATGCGCTCTCCGCCGCAGGCGTGCCCGTCGTCGCCGAGCGGGGCGGCGGCGGCGGTTGGAGGCTGATGGAAGGCTATCGCACCCGGCTGACCGGCATGACGGACGCGGAATGGAGAGCGCTGCTGCTCGCCTCCGGCAGCCCGGCCGCTGACGAGCTCGGCTGGTCGGCGGAGCTGGAGAGCGCGCTGCTGAAGCTCAGGGCGGTGCAGCCGAGCGCCTCGCTGCCGCATGCATCCGCGCTGCAGTCGAGGCTGCTGCTCGACGGCGAAGGCTGGACGGCGGCCGAGAAGGAGCAGCCGCATCTCAGCCTGCTCATGGAAGCGGTGCTGCAGGATCGGCGCATCCGCTTCCGCTACGCCTCGCCGGCCGCATCGCCGGCGCCAGCGGCGGCGTCCTCCAGCCCGCTGCCCCGCGAGCGGCTCGCCTGTCCGCTCGGCCTTGTGCGCAAAGGAAGCTCCTGGTATCTCGTCGCCGACGAGCTGGAGAGCGGGCGCCCCGATTCCGCCCCGCAGGAGCCGGTCCGCAAAACGTTCCGCGTCTCGCGGGTGCTTGAAGCAAGGCTCGAGGCGGAAGCTTTCCAGCGTCCGAAGACGTTCGACCTGCCCTCCTGGTGGGCCGCGTCGGTAGCCGACTTCCAGTCGGCGCTGCCGAAGCCGATGACGGCCGGGCTGCTCGTCACTGCGGACGCGCTGGCACGCCTGAAGCGGATGCGCTACGTCAGCGTCGACGAAGGCTCCGTCCGTCTGCGCGAGGGCGCGTCGATCACGGCATCCGGCAGCTGTGCCGGACAGCCGCCGGTGCCTGCCGTCGGCAGCGCCGCAGCAGAGCTGCCGACCGTCTCCGCCGACGGCTCCGCAGGCGAGCCGGACGAGGCGGCTGCGGCGGCTGCGCAAGTCTGGCTGCAGGCCGAAGTCCGCTTCGACACGATGGACTACGCCGCCAGCGTCATCCTGTCGCTTGCTCCCGGGGCGGCCGCGCTGAGCCCCCCGGAGCTGCGCCGCCTCGTTCGAGAGCGCGCGCTGCGGGCCTTCCGCGGCCATGAGGAGCCGCAATAACAAAAAAGGACCAAGCTGAAAATCAGCTTGGTCCTTTTTAAGCCGCCGGCCTCGACGGCCGAAGCCGCCCCATGGCCGGCGATGCAGGCCGATGCGCGCGTTAGAGCGTGCCTTCCGGCTCTACCTTGTCGCTCTTCTCTTCCTTCGCGGCCGCTTTGCTCTCTGCCGGAGCCGGGGCGCTGTTAAGCACCGTGTTGATGGCGCTGCGCTCGAAGGTGATGCGGGTCGTGTCGTTGACGCGAAGCACGACGGTATCGTCAGTCAGCTCGACAATCGTGCCGTGCATGCCGCCGATCGTCGAGATCTTGTCGCCTTTTTTAAGCGCGCCGAGCAGCGCGTTGCGGGCTTTCTGCTTCTTTTGCTGCGGACGGATCAGCAGGAAGTAGAACACCACGAACATGAGGATGAAGGGAAACAGCATCGTCCAGATGTTGCCGCCTCCGGCTTGAGATGCAAGATACATGGAAAGGACCCCTTTCAGTTGCGTGTCGATTCATCCGGCCTCTCGGCCGGATTTCTAGAAGCCTTTTTCGTTGTCGTGCAGGCCGTACATCGTGAAGAACTCATTGCGGAAGTCGAGCAGCCGATCGTCCTGGATCGCCTGCCGCACGCCCCGCATCATCTCCAGCAGGAAATGCAGGTTGTGGTACGTCGTCAAGCGGATGCCGAACGTCTCGTCCGCCTTGATGAGATGGCGGAGATAAGCGCGCGAGTAGTTGCGGCACGTATAGCAGGAGCACTCGGGATCCAAAGGTCCGAAATCCTCCGTATACTTGGCGTTGCGGATATTGACGCGGCCCTGGCTCGTCATCGTCGTGCCGTTGCGCGCGATGCGCGTCGGCAGGACGCAGTCGAACATGTCGATGCCGCGGATGGCGCCGTCGAGCAGCGCGTCCGGCGAGCCGACGCCCATCAGATAGCGGGGCTTGTTCGACGGGAGCAGCGGCACGGTCTCCTCCAGCACCTCGTACATGAGATGCTTCGGCTCGCCGACGCTCAGACCACCAATAGCATACCCCGGAAAATCAAGGGAAGTCAAATCAGCCGCGCTCTGGCGGCGCAGGTCGGCATGCATGCCTCCTTGCACGATCGCGAACAGTCCCTGATCGCCCGGACGGGCGTGCGCCTTGAGGCAGCGCTCGGCCCAGCGCGTCGTGCGCTCGAGCGATTGCTTGATGTAGTCGTACTCCGCCGGATAAGGCGGGCACTCGTCGAACGCCATCATGATGTCCGAGCCGAGCGCGTTCTGGATCTCCATCGCCTTTTCCGGGGAAAGGAACAGCTTGTCTCCGTTCAGATGGGAGCGGAAGTCCACGCCCTCCTCGCGGATCTTGCGCATGTTGCTCAGCGAGAACACCTGGAAGCCGCCGCTGTCGGTGAGGATCGGACGGTCCCAGTTCATGAAGCGGTGCAGGCCGCCCGCCTTGGCGATGAGCTCATGGCCCGGACGCAGCCACAGATGGTACGTATTGCTGAGGATGATATGGGCGTCCATCTGCTTGAGCTCCTCGGGGCTCATCGTCTTGACGGTCGCCTGGGTGCCGACGGGCATGAATGCCGGCGTCTCGATGACGCCGTGCGGCGTGTGGACGCGGCCGAGCCGCGCTCCGGTCTGCTTGCAGGTTTTGATCAGTTCGTAAGTTACAGCCACGGTTCACTCTTCCATTCCTAGTAGATAAACATCGCATCGCCGAAGCTGAAGAACCGGTATTGCTCCCGGACGGCAGCCTCGTAGGCGGCGAGCACGTTCTCGCGGCCGGCCAGCGCGCTGACCAGCATGACAAGGGTCGACTTGGGCAGATGAAAATTCGTCAGCAAGGCGTCCACGGCCTTGAACTCATAGCCGGGGTAGATAAAGATGTCGGTCCAGCCGCTGCAAGCCTGCAATCCGTCCGGATAGCGGGCCGCGACCGTCTCCAGCGTGCGCGCGGACGTCGTGCCGACGGCGACGATGCGGCCGCCGCGCTCGCGCGTGCGGCGCAGCCGGGCGGCCGTCTCCTCGCTCAGCTCGTAATACTCCGAGTGCATCACATGCTCCTCGATCGTATCCGCCGAGATCGGACGGAACGTGCCGAGGCCGACATGAAGCGTCAGCGGCGCGACCTCGACGCCCGCCTGCTGCAGCTCCTGCAGGAAGGACTGGCTGAAATGAAGTCCCGCCGTCGGCGCGGCAGCCGATCCCGCCTGGCGGGAATAGACCGTCTGGTAGCGTTCCCGGTCGTCGAGACGCTCCTTGATGTACGGCGGAAGCGGCATCTCGCCAAGCCGGTCCAGCAGCTCGGGGAAGATGCCTTCGTAAAGGAAGCGGACCGTGCGGCCGCCCATCTCCCCTTCCGCCTCGACGACGGCGCGCAGCAGCGGCTGTCCGTTCTCTCCTTCGCCGAAGGCGACGACGGCTCCGGTCCGCAGCTTCTTGCCGGGCTTGGCCAGCGTCTCCCAAGTATCGCCGTGCAGCTGCTTCAACAGCAGCAGCTCCGCTTTGGCTCCCGTGTCTTCCTTGACGCCGAGCAGACGGGCCGGAATGACCCGCGTGTCGTTGACGACGAGCGTATCGCCTGGACGAAGATAGTCCTTGAGGTCGCGGAACGCATGATGGCCGAGCTCTCCCGTCTTCTTGTCCAGCGTCAGCAGGCGCGAGGCGGTCCGCTCCGCGAGCGGCGTCTGCGCGATCAGATGCTCCGGGAGATGAAAATCGTAGTCTTCTACATTCATAAGGTCAGGATCCGTCCTTAACGAGTTCAATCTCTTTATAGTAGTATTTCAGAATCGCATCGTACGCATACCCTTGCTCGGCGAGGCCTTTTGCTCCGTACTGCGACAGCCCGAGGCCATGGCCGTAGCCCGTGCCGCGGATATACCACGACGCCGCGGAAGCGACGGGACGGATCGAGCCGTCCCCGCCCATGACGTTCAGCGACGCGCCTCCGGAGGAGGAAGCCCTGGCCCCGCCTGCGCCCAGCACCTGCACGGCTGCGCCGGCTTCCTTGGAGCCCGGCTGGCCGCCGCCGCCGAGCAGCGACAGCGACGCCGGCTCGATCCAGAAGCGCGTGCTCGGCAATCCGCCAAGCGCGCCGCGCAGGCTGTCCGGCGACTTGACGCCGAGCTCCTTGCCGTTGACGAGCAGCTTGGTCACGCGGCCCGAAGGTCCGCGCTCGCCGACCTCGAGGCGCGTGATCAGGCCCGAGACCGCCGAAGTCGTCTTGCCCTTCATCGCGTCCACCAGCTGCTGGCTCGTGAACGGCCCCCGGATCCAGTTCATCTCGTTGGACTGGGGCACCGTCTCGAGCACGGTCACTTTGGCTCCCGCGCCGAGCTTCTCGACCGCATCGACGCCGCTTTGGACGAGCGGGATCGGGCGCACGTTCGTATCCGCCGACTTGACGACGGCGGTCTGAGCGGCGGCGCCATTCGTGCCGGACAGCGTCACGGTGTCCGAGCGGACGAAGCCGCTCTTGCCCGACGGCGTCAGCACCCGATGCCAGGAGAGAAGGCCTTTTTCGGAGGTGTCGTCGGGGCTGTCCACGCTAGCCAGATAGGGAACCGGGTTGCCCCACACCTCGGCGGGGTCCGCCGTGCGGCCGCCCGAGCTGGAGGAGAACACCGCCTCGACGGGCTTTCCTCCCGACTTCAGAACGATGCCGGCCGTCGCGTCGACCGCCTGAATCGTCGTCGCCTTTTCGGCCGACGTGCCGTTGTACGCCTGGCTGAGCGTCGTGTCGACGACCTCGGCGATGCCGAAGCCGCTGCCCTGGGCGAGCGCGTAGGAACGGGCGGCGACGGCCTGCGCCTTGAGCGCCTCCGCATGCCAGGAGCCCGGCATCTCGCCGCCGACGACGGAATACAGATACTCTTCGAAATCGAGCTCGTTGATGACGGCGAGCGCGCCGTTGTAGCTGCCGACTTCGACCTGACCTCTGTATGTACGTCCGTACCTCTCGGCAAGTTTCACCGGCTCGGCGCCCGCCGGACGGATGACGGCGAAGGAGCCGGACGGAGCCTGGTACAGCGGCGTCGGCGAGCCCTCCTTCTGGCTGACCGTCAGCTCCTGCCGCTTGATCAGGTAGGCGCCGGCGGAAGCCGGCGCGAGGCCGGCCGCTTCGGCGACGCCCGCCAGCTTGAGCCGGATCGCGTCGAGGCCGGCGGCATCGGCCGCCGCTCCGACGAGCACGGAATAGGACGTGCCGCTCCCGCCCGGGCGAAGCGCCACGAACGTCTCGACGCCGGCCGCGCCGAACGCGCCGGCGGCGGCGAGCGCCTCCGCTTCGGTCGCATAGGCGGCCGTCTCCAGATGAAGCGGACCGCGCACGGCGCCGGCTCCGCCGCCGAACGTCTTGACGGTCGCGTTCTGCATCCACTTGGCGAGCGCCGTCGAAGCCGCGGAGGCGGTCGCATAAGACCCCTCCGTCACCTCGTACGCCGCCATGCCTGCGCGGGACGTCTTTTCCAGCACCGGATTGCCTCCGGCCGACTTGACCGCCTTGGCCACGGCCAGCGCCGCCGAGAAGTCGGCGCTCTGGCCCAGCAGCGCCGAATATCCTTCGGCCATCGCCCGCAGCTCGACGCCTGCCGGAACGGCGTCCAGCAGCCCCGTCTCGCCGTTTTTCTTGACGGCCAGACGCAGCCCGCCCGCCGAGCTCAGCGTAGCGGCAGGCGTCGACAGCGTGTATTTGTTTGGAACCGTGATGAAGATGCCGACCCGGATGGCGCGCCCCGCCTCTCCGTCAGCCATCGCCGCGGAAGGAAGGCATAGGCTTGCCGCCAGCGCGGCCGGACCGAGCCAGGCCGCCGCTTTATATGCTCTCGATCGCTTCATTGGGTCTCCTTTCGATGGTCGCATTCCGCTTCATGTCCGTCGCCGCCCCCGTCGCTTCCGCGCCCCGAAGGCATGGCGCAGTCCGCGCCGCAGCCGTTCGAGACGCGGCCGAACCAGGCGTAGCGGCGGGCCGCGACGTACCGGTAGAGCGCATCGGCGAGCGGCCGCATGCCCGGCAGCCGGTACAGCCAGGCGATGCGGCCGAAGCCGCGCACGGAGCGCAGCGCCCGCACGACCGCAGCGCTGCCGGCGTAGACGGCGCCGTCGCGTGCGACCGCGTGGATCTTCTCCAGCAGCTGCCCGGAGGCGGGAGGCGCTCCGCGGAACAGCCGCTGCAGCTCGTCCTCCGTCAGCTCCTGCACGGCCGCATATCGGATCGGCTCGCTTGGCTTGAGCGCCTGAAGACGATCCACCGCTCCTTGGCAGAGGCGGCAGCCGCCGTCGTAAAGCACCGTCAGCCCGGCATCCGCGCTGCCGCGCCGCCGCTCTCCCGCCGCGCCAGCGGCGCCGGACCGACCTCTCATGGCGCTACTCCGGCACCGGCAAGCCGAGATGCCGGTAGGCGAGCGGCGTCGCCACGCGCCCGCGCGGCGTGCGCTGCAGGAAGCCGATCTGCATCAGATACGGCTCGTACACATCCTCGATCGTCTGGCTTTCCTCGCCGATCGTCGCCGCCAGCGTGTCGAGCCCGACCGGGCCGCCGCGATAATGGGAGATCATCGCCTGCAGCAGCTTGTGGTCGATGCGGTCGAGTCCGAGCGGATCGACGGCGATGAGCGACAGCGCCAGCTCCGCGAGCTCGCTCGTGATGATGCCGTCGCCGCGCACCTGCGCGAAGTCGCGCACCCGCTTGAGCAGCCGGTTGGCGATGCGCGGCGTGCCGCGCGAGCGCAGCGCGATCTCATGCGCCGCTTCGCCGACCATGCGCACGTCCAGAATCTCGGCCGAGCGCGAGATGATGAACGCCAGCTCGTCCGTGCCGTAATACTCCAGCCGGCTGACGACGCCGAAGCGGTCGCGCAGCGGCGCGCTGAGCAGGCCGGCGCGGGTCGTCGCGCCGATCAGCGTGAACGGAGGCAGGTCGAGCCGCACGGAACGCGCGCTCGGGCCTTTGCCGATCATGATGTCGAGGCAGAAGTCCTCCATCGCCGGATAGAGCACTTCCTCGACCGAGCGGTTCAGCCGGTGGATCTCGTCGATGAACAGCACGTCGTTCTCCTGCAGGTTCGTCAGCAGCGCGGCGAGATCGCCCGGACGCTCGATCGCCGGGCCCGACGTCGTGCGCAGGCTGACGCCGAGCTCGTTGGCGATGATGTTCGACAGCGTCGTCTTGCCGAGGCCCGGAGGGCCGTACAGCAGCACGTGGTCGAGCGCTTCCTTGCGCAGCTTGGCCGCCTCGATGAACACCTTGAGGTTGTCCTTCACCTGGGACTGGCCGATATATTCGTTCAGATAGCGGGGGCGCAGGCTGTACTCCACCGCCTGGTCCTCCATCATCAGATTGGCGGAAATGATGCGATCATCCTCCATCTGCTCCCCTCCTCCTGCGCGCTCAGCCCTTGAACAGCTGCTGCAGCGCGCGCTTCATGAGCGCGTCGACGGTCTCGCCGGGCAGCTGGGCGCCGCCCATGCCGGCCCAGGCGCGATCGAGCTCCGCCGCCGTATAGCCGAGCGCGGCGAGCGCCTCGCGCGCCTCGGTCCATGCCTCGCTGCCGGCTCCGGCGACCGTGCCGCCGCCGGAGGCTTCCGCCTCCCACTGCAGCTCGACCGTCTGCACGGCGAGCTGGAGCTTGTCCTTGAGGTCGAGGATCATGCGCTGCGCCGTCTTCTTGCCGATGCCCGGCAGCCGCGTCAGGAAGCTCAGGTCCTCGCGGTGGATCGCGGCGACGACCGCCTCCGGCCGCCCTCCGGCGAGGATGCCGACGGCGACGCGCGGCCCGATGCCGGACACCTCCAGCAGCTGCCGGAACAGCGCCTGCTCCTCGCGCGTCTGGAAGCCGAACAACTGGGCGGCGTCCTCGCGCACATGATGGTGGCAGTACACCGTCACCGCCTCCTCGCTGCGCGCGAAGGCATACGGGTTGGGCGTGTACACGCGGTATCCGATATCGCGGACGTCGATGACGACGGAGTCGGCATCGACCTGGGCGACGCGGCCCTTCACATAATCGATCATCTTCGGCGCACCTCGTTCAATTTGGTCTGGAGGACGGAAAAATGCGCATGGCAGACCGCGACTGCAAGCGCGTCCGCCACGTCGTCCGGCTTGGGAATTTTGGCGAGGCGCAGGAACATGCGCACCATCTCCTGCACCTGGCGCTTCTCGGCCTTGCCGTAGCCGACGACGGCCTGCTTGACCTGCATCGGCGTATATTCGCTGATCGGCAAGCCGCGCTGCGCGGCGGCGAGCAGGATGACGCCCCTCGCCTCGCCGACCGTGAACGCCGTCGTGACGTTGCGGTTGAAGAACAGCTTTTCTACCGCCACGCAGTCGGGCTTGTATGTATCCATGAGCGACGAGGCGGACTCGTACACCTGCTTGAGCCGCAGCTCGTGAGGCGTCCCGGCCTCGGTCTCGATCGAGCCGTACTGCACCGGCGCCAGCTTGCTCCCGTCATTGTCGATGAAGCCGAACCCGGCGATGGCGATGCCCGGGTCAATCCCTAAAATGCGCACCCGCGCCACTCCCTGCCGTCATTTCTGAAAAAAGAAAAAACCCCGATGCCCGGGGTACAGACTCTATCAGTATAGCAAAATAACTCTCTCATGAGAACAAGCGTTTCTCAGAGGAGCTGGCGGAGCCGGCAAAAAGCCCCTGTCTCCAACGAGAGATCAGGGGCTGGCGAAGCCTTGCGGGAAAAGATGCGGAGCGGCAAGGAAAGCCGCCGCGGGGCGCGGATGCCCGCGCAAGCGGTCAATACGTCTGATGCATGGCGCCCTGGCTGACGCCGACCGCGAAGTCGCCGTAGCTCGAGAGCACGCTGTTGTATTCGTCCTTGTCCTCCACCCGGATGCCGCCGAACAGGCGGTCGAGCTCCTCCTTCGGCAGCGAGCTTTCCATATGTTGCAGATCGAGCTGATAGAAGGTCTTGATGACCTTCTCCTCCTCCGGCGGTCCTTCGAAAAGGGTGAGGCTGCCGTCGGCGTCCACGCCGAACGTGGCGCTTCGGCGGCACGCGTCCGACAGATCGTCGATCCATTCCGTCAGCAGCACCTCGCCGCTATCGACCGTAGCGGTCAGCCGGGGCTGCTCCAGCAGCAGCCGATGCACTTCCTCCGCCTCCAGCCGGCCGAGCGGCTGCGTCTCGACGCCGCATAAATATACTTTCCGCAGCACGACGGGAGCGGCCTCGCGGCCTCGAAGGAAAGCGGCCGCCCCTTGATCCGGTTCCATCGCGCCGGCTCCGCCATCCGCCGGCTCGGCCGTCCGGGCAGGCTGAGCCGCCGCGGCTGCAGGCTGAGGCGCGGCGGCGGCCGAAGCAGGCGGATAGCCGGCGAGCAGCAGCGCCGCGCCGGTCGCGGCGCAGGCGAGGCGCAGCGGCAGGCGGCGCAGAGGGTTCCAATTCCGTTTGGGCCACAGGCGGAACAGCTTGAGCATGACATCCTTCACCCTTTCCGGCGCGTTTGCCGTTAGGATGAGCGGATGCTGGAGGAATTATGCATGCATAGCGCTAGCGGCGGTTGATCCACGGCCGGCTGCCCTTGGACTGGCGCACGGTCGGCCTTGCCGCCGAACGGATGACCGCCTTTTTGGCCGGCTTGCGCGGCGACGCCGTGCCGGTCTTGGCCGGCTTCGAAGGCCCTTTGACCGTCAGCCCTCCCGCCGCCGCGGCAGCGGGCTCGGCTTCGCCGGCCTCCTGCTCGCGCTCCCCGCATCCGCAGGGCTGCGCCTGAACCGGGCTCAGCTGCGCCGGAGCGGCGGCCGCGGGCTGGCCGTAGCCGCCCGCATGCAGTCCGGCGGTGGCGCCGGGCCAGGACGGCTGCGCATAGCCCGCTGCCGCTCCGGCAGCCATCGGCGCGCCGTAGCCGCCCTGCCCGGCGGAGGCGGGCAGCGCCGCCTCCGGCTGCCAGGTGCCGCTGCCTCCGTAGCTGTAGGAGCCGCTGAGGCCGGGGGCCCACGGCGCGGCGCCTTGCTCCGCAGCCGCCGGGTAGCCGGCGGCCGCTCCGGCGAATGGCTGGGCCGGATAGCCGCCATAGCCGCCGTAACCGCCGGCATAGCCTTGGCCGCCATAAACCGATGCATACGGATCGCCGTACATCGGCTGGCCGCCCCAAGGAGCGGCGGCAGGCGAGATGCCGGCCGGCCAGCCGCCCGGCTGGCCATAGCCGTCCGCGGCGCCGGCGGCGAACGGCTCGTAAGGAGCGTAAGGCGATCCGTAGCCCGCGCTCTCCGCCCCGAGAACGCCGGAGCCGTAGCCGCCATAGCCGTGGCCAGGGCCGAATGCCGACTCGGCCGCGGCCAACGGCGACGGTCCGCCGTGTCCGGCGTATCCGCCATGGACCGGCTCCGACGAGGCGATCGGCGAAGCGCCGTAGCCGCCGTAGCCGCTAGGGCTGCCGTAACCGCCGTAACCGGAGCCATAGCCGCCCTCTCCAGCGCCCGCGACAAGCCCCGGAATTTCCTGCGAATAGCCCGAGCCGTAAGGGCCGTATCCGCCGTAGCCCGCTCCCGCCGCTCCCGCCGCACCGGCGACCGAGCCCGGAAGCTGCGGCATCTGATAGAGCGGAGCGAAGGCTTCCGTCGCCGGAATTTTCTCCTGCAGGAACGGATGCGCCGTTTCGTTCATTTCCCCGGCCGCGTGGCTATGGCCATAGCCGGATTGGGCTGGAGCGGCGGCGGAAAGCGGCGATGGAGCATAGTCCTTGTGCTCGGAGCCGTACGAACCGTAGGAAGGCTTCTCGACGACGGGCACGACCAGCTCCTCCGTCTGCACGACCGGAGGCGGCGTGACGGGCTCCGCCTGGACCTCCGTCTTTTTCTCGGCTGCCGGCTCAGGGACCGGCGTTTCCTTCGGCGCCGTATTCTTCTTGCCGCCCTCGCCGGATTCCGGCTCCGCCTTGTGCTGCGCGGTGAGCGGCGATGAGGACGGCTTCGGAATATGGACCGTATCGCCTTCCTTGAGCTCGGCCGGATCCACGATTTGCGGATTGGCCTTGATCAGCTCCTGCAGCGAGACGCCCCAAGCCTTCGCCAGCTTCCACAGCGTATCGCCGATCTTCGCCTTGTACTTGTGGATCAGCTCCGGCGCTCCCGGCTTGCTCGCCGATGCCGGCACCTTGACCTTCGTGCCGATCAGGATGTTATGAGGATTCGTCAAGGTCGGATTGAGCTTCTGCAGCTCTTCTACGCTCACCCCGTATTTCTGGCCGATCAGGTACAGCGTGTCGCCCTTCTTCACGATATGGATTTTCACTTTGCCGACTCCCTCCTCTTCGCATGCTTGCGAATGCGGCGGCTGCCCGCCCATCTGCCCGTCGTTACATCGTATGCAGCGACTAGGCATCTGCCACCCTTTTCCGCAAAATAATCCAAGCCCCGCGCGCATTGCAAAAAAAAGAGCGCTCCGTCGGAGCGCCTGAACGGCGAAGCGAAAGCTACTCTTCCTCGTCTTTCTTTTTGCCTGGCTCCGGCTCGAAGCCGAAGCTGACCTTCCGCGGCAGCTGCCGCCCTTCCGCTTGAAACTTTGCATAGGCTTCCCGGATGTCGGGCACCGCTTGCCGAACCGTCAGGAGAAAGCCGCGCAGCATGCCCGCCAGCGCCTCCAGCCGCTCCTCCTCCCATCCGTCCCAATCGCCGCTTGCCAGCTCCGGCACCTCTCCGATCCATGACCTTCCCGCCGTCTGACGCCACTTCTCCCGCTCCTGCTCCGTCATCGACCCGTAGAGGCTGTCGATCTCCGCGATCCGATCGCTGCGCTTGTCCATCTCTTCCTCTCCTCCTGCCGTTGTGATCGTTGGAATAAAAAAAGCGCCCGACCAGCCCCTCAGGCCGAATGGACGCTTTCTCTTGTCGAATAACGCTTCAAGCGCGGCTCTCCGCCGCCGCTTGCGCCAGCTCCGGAGCGGTGCTGCCGAAGCTCGGATACGAGCCGAGCACCCGCACCTGGCAGCCGATCGCCTCGATCTCCTGCAGCGCGGCGGGCAGCAGCACCGTGTCGAGCGCCATCTCGATGTCGATGACGAAATGGTACGTGCCGAGACGCTTTTTGGTCGGACGCGACTCGATGCGCGCCAGGTTGATGCGCCGCCAGGCGAACGCCGACAGCACCTGGTGCAGCGCGCCCGGGAAGTCTTCCGGCAGCGTGACGAGGATCGACGTCTTGCGCACCGGCGACTCCCGCAGCTCGAACGGCTCGCGGCCGACGAGCAGGAAGCGGGTGTAGTTGTTGTCGTGGTCCGTCACGCCGGGGCGGATGACGTCGAGCCCGTAATGGGCCGCGGCGAGCGTAAGGCCGATCGCCGCCCAGCCTTTGCCGGGATTCTCGCTGACGATCTTGACCGCCTCGGCCGTGCTGCTCACATGCTCCCACTCGGCATGCTGCAGGTTCGCCCGCAGGAAGCTATGGCATTGCGCCATCGCGACCGGATGGCTCAGCACGCGCACGATGCGGCCGTACTCCGGCTCGCCGTCCTCGCCGCACAGCTCGCCGCGATGGCCGATCAGCTGCTGGCGGGACGGGTAGATCCATTCCGCCTGGATCGGCAGGTCGACCTCGTGCAGCAGCCAGTCCATATGCAGGTTGACCGAGCCCTCGATCGTATTCTCGATCGGGATGACGCTGTAGTCCGTCCGGCCTTCTACCGTAGAAAGGAATACGTCGGAAATCATCGGGTAGTAAACGCGCTCCGCGCCGTCCTCGCCGCAGAGGCTGCGGGCAGCCTCGTCGGAGGTGGAGACGACGGGAAGCAGGGCGACTTTCATCATGCTTCGGAATCTCCTTTGCTATGGCCTTGCGGCGCCAGCCAAGGCGCCAGATGCTCGTCCAGCACGACGGGACCTTCCAGGTCCGGCTCCAGCCGGATCAGGTCGGCCTCGATGCCCGCCGCCGCCAGCGTGCCGAGCAGGAACGTCTCCAGCTCCGCCAGGCGCGGGCTCTCCCGGTCGACGAGCGCGAGCAGCGTCGGGCCTGCCCCGCTGAGCGCGGCGCCGAGCGCGCCGTGCTCGGCCGCGCCGGCCAGCACCTCGGCCATGCCGGGAATGAGCGGGGCGCGGTACGGCTGATGCAGCTTGTCCTGCATCGCCCGCGCGATCAGCTCGAGCCGGCCCGACGCCAGCGCCGCCACGAGGAGGGAGCTGCGGCCGACGTTGAATACGGCATCCTTCATCGGCAGCTGCGTCGGCAGCGCATGCCGGGCTTTTTCGGTGGCGAGCTCGAAGCGCGGAATCGCTGCGATCGCGGCCAGCCGCTCGGGCGGGTCCAGACGGACGAGATCGGCGCGGCTGCCGTCCCAGGCGGCGGCGATGAGGCCGCCGTAAAGCGAGGCGCCGACGTTGTCGGGATGCCCCTCGAGGCGGGTCGCCAGCTGCAGCAGGCCGTCCCGGTCGAACGGCCGCCCCGCCAGCTCGTTGGCCGCGGCCAGCGCGCCGACGATCGCGCTCGCGCTGCTGCCGAGGCCGCGCGTCAGCGGGATGTCGCTGCTCATGTCGATGTCGAGCTCCGGCACGGGCAGTCCCGCTTCCTCATGCAGCAGCGCCGCGACCTTGTAGAGCAGGTTGCTCTTGTCGGTCGGGATCCCGTCCAGTCCGCCGCCATGCAGCCGGATCGACGTGCGCTCGGAGACGCCCATCCCGACCCAGGCATGCAGCGAGAGAGCCATGCCGAGGCTGTCGAAGCCCGGTCCCAGATTGGCCGTGCTGGCCGGGACGCGCACCAGCACGCGGGTCATGCCCATCAGCCCTCCACCCGGTAGACGCTTTTGACCTTCTGGATGACGTCGAGCGTCTCGAAGGCGTCTACGACCTTGTTCATGGCCGCCTTGCTGGCGTTATGGGTGATGACGATGATTTCCGCCTCCTTCAGCTCCGGGTTCGGCTGCTGGATGACCGATTCGAGGCTCACCTCGTACTCCGCGAACACCTGGGTGATGCGGGCGAGCACGCCGGCGCGGTCCGCTACATGCAGCCGGAGGAAATACTTCGAGCTGATCTGCTCGTCGCTTTTCAGCACGCGCTCCTTGAAGGAGCTCGCTCCGCCAAGGCCGTTCACGCCGATCTTGAGGTTTTTCACGACGGCGACGAGATCGGCGACGATCGACGTCGCCGTCGGCAGCTCGCCGGCTCCGGCGCCGTAGAACATCGTCTCCCCGACCGCCTCGCCATGCACGTAGACCGCGTTGAACACGCCGTTCACCGACGCGATCGGATGGCTCGCCTTGACCATCGTCGGCTGCACGCTGACGCTGATCGACTCGCCCTGGCGCTCGGCGATGCCGAGCAGCTTGACCTCGTAGCCGAGCCGCTTGGCGTAGGCGATGTCCTCCTTGCCGACGGACGAGATGCCTTTGACGGATACGTCCTCCAGGCCGACCTCGCAGCGGAAGCCGAGGCGGGAGAGGATCGTCATCTTGCGCGCCGCGTCCAGCCCCTCCACGTCGGAGGTCGGGTCGGCCTCGGCATAGCCGAGCTCCTGCGCTTCCTTGAGGACGTCCGCGTACGAGGCGCCTTCCTGGCTCATCTTGGTGAGGATGTAGTTCGTCGTGCCGTTGACGATGCCCATGATCTTCGTGATGCGGTCCGAGGAGAAGCCCTCGATCAGCGTGCGGATGATCGGGATGCCGCCGGCGACGCTCGCTTCATAGAACACGTCGCAGCGGTTCTCGCTCGCCGTGGCGAGCAGCTCGCGGCCATGCAGCGCCATCAGGTCCTTGTTGGCCGTGACGACATGCTTGCCGAGCGACAGCGCCTCCAGCAGATATTCCTTGGTGCGCTCGATGCCGCCCATCACCTCGACGATGACGTCGATGTCGGGGTTGCGGATGATCTCCCACGCATCGGTCGTCAGCTTCGCGGCGTCGACGTCGATGCTGCGGGACTTGTCGACGTTCTGCACGAGCACTTTCTCGATGACGATCGGCGAGCCGACCTGGCTCATCAGATCCTCCTGATGGCGCTCCACGATCCGCACGACGCCCGTCCCTACCGTTCCAAGGCCAAGCAGGCCGACTTTGACTGGTTTCATCCTTCATCATCTCCCGTATTCCATATGTTCCGCTGCTCAACCCTGTCCGATGACGGAGGCGCGCTTGACGCCATTCTGGAGCCGCAGCTCGTCGAGAAAGGCGAAGCGGTCCTCCTTCATCGGCGCCGTATCCACCGACAGGACGACATTGGCGTAGCCCTGCAGCGGGATGCTCTGGTGGATCGTCAGCACGTTGCCGCCTCGCGACGCGACGAGTCCAAGCACATGGGACAGAATGCCGGAGCGATGCTCCAGATCGATCGAGATCGTGATGATCGACCCCCGCTCCAGCTCGCCCAGCGTCAGCACGCCTTCCCGGTACTTGTAAAAGGCGCTGCGGGACAAGCCCGCCCGCTCCACCGCTTCGTGGATCGTCGCCGCCTCGCCGCGGCCGAGCATCTCCTTGACCGCGATCGTCTTGACGATCGCCTCCGGCAGCAGGTCTTCGCGAACGACATAGTATCGCTCCGTCAAGCTGGCGTCCTCCTACCATAGACAGTTGTTTTCATATAGTGGACATTATACCGGATGCCCGTCGATGACAGCAACCTTTTTTCTATGCAGCTTCCGTCGAGTTTGTTCTTGATAGAGTAATTTTGTCCATTATAACGCACCTCCCTCTGGAAAAGAAACAAAAACAACGCCCGCGAGGGCGTTGCATCGGCGCCGTCTCATACGAGCGCGCAGAAGACCGCGAAATCGCGGAACTTATAGACGACATCCGCATCGGCGAAGCCCGCCTCCCGCAGCCAGGCGAGCTGCTCCGAGGCTTTGGCGTTGATGTCCGTCTCCCGTCGCTTGACCGAGGCGTCGGCCGCTTCCTTGCGGATGCGTCCGTCGTAGATCTCCTCGAGCCACAGCTCGCGGTAGATCGCATCGAAGACAGGAGACTCGGCCGCCGCCTGGTCCGCGTTCACGAAGCGGCCCCCCGCAGCCAGGCTGCCTCGGACATGCCGGAACAGCCTCCGCTTCGCCTCATGCGGCAGATGATGGATCGCCAGCGAGGAGACGACGAGGTCGAACGGCCCTTCCGGCAGGCCGTCCGCCATGTCGCCTTCCGCGAAGCGGACTCCGTCGTCGTCGGCGAACCGCTCGCGCGCCTTGCCCAGCATGGACGGGCTGAAGTCCATCAGCGTCAGCTCCGCGGACGGATACGCTTGCCGCAGCATCGCCGAGAACAGCCCCGTTCCCGCCCCGAGCTCCAGGATGCGCGGCTTTTCGGCATCGGTGCGCGCCGACTTCAAGGCGCTGCCGTAAAAGTCGTCGTAGCAGGGAATGAGCACCCTGCGCTCCTCGTCGTACCGGGCTGCCGCCAGCTCGAACTGCTCCCTCACCTTTTCGTCCATCTCCGCTTCGCCTCTTCCCTTTGGAATGGGTTCAGCTTAACACGGAACGTTATTATTTTGAAATATAGAATAGGGATTAATATATTGCCTTTATCTATAATCAGCAAGGGCTTGACCTCCAGCCTAGCGCCGTCCCAGGAGCGGCGCTATTGCTCGATCGTCCGATAGGACCGAAGCGATCCTGCGGCTCAGGCGATTCCGCATGATCATCCATCCAGCCGTCGAGCGCGAAGCCAATAAAAAAGCGGCCCCCGCCGGGGGCCGCTGCTTTGAAGCTGCCGGTCCAAGTCCGCCAAGCGGACCCTAGACAGAAGCAAGCTTTGCTCATTCAGGAGAATAGTCGCTGCCCTCGAAGAACTCGAAGGTGAATTCGCCGATGCGCACTGTGTCGCCGTCCTTGGCTCCGATCTTGCGCAGGGCGCTGTCCACGCCCATGCGCCGCAGCATGCGGGCGAAGCGCATGACCGCATCGTAGGAGTTGAGATGGATGCGCTTGATCTGACGCTCGAACGATTCGCTCTCGACGACGAAGTAGTCGTTCTCCTTGTAGACGCGGAACGGCGTTTCTTCCTTCTCGGAATGACGGAAGATCTTGCGCTCCTCGACTCCCTTGACCTCTTCGAGCTCCGGCGCTTCGGGGATGGCCTCGAGCGTCGCCGCCGCCTTGTAAAGCAGCTCCTGGATGCCTTCCTTGGTCAGCGAGGAGATCGGCATGATCTCGTACTCCCGCTCCTCGGCGCGCTCGGCGAGCTGCTCGCGGAACCGCTCGAGGTTGGCCTCCGAATCCGGCATGTCCATCTTGTTGGCGGCGATGATTTGCGGGCGCTCCGCCAGCTTGGCGTTGTAGAGCACGAGCTCCTCGTTGATCTTGAGCCAGTCCTCGAACGGATCGCGGCCCTCGGAGCCGGACATGTCCACGACATGCACGATGACGCGAGTCCGCTCGATGTGGCGCAGGAACTCGTGGCCGAGGCCGACGCCTTCATGCGCGCCCTCGATCAGGCCGGGCAGATCCGCCATGACGAAGCTGCGGCCCTCTTCGACGTCGACGACGCCGAGGTTCGGCGTGATCGTCGTGAAGTGATAGGCGCCGATCTTCGGCTTGGCCGCCGAGACGATCGACAGCAGCGTCGACTTGCCGACGCTCGGGAAGCCGACGAGGCCGACGTCCGCCATCACCTTGAGCTCCAGCACGAGCCAGCGCTCCTGGCCTTCCTCGCCTTTTTCGGCGATCTCAGGCGCAGGATTGCTGATCGTGGCGAAGCGCGGGTTGCCGCGTCCGCCGCGTCCGCCCTTGGCGACGACGACTTCCTGGCCGTGGCGGGTCAGGTCGCCGACGATCTCGCCGGTGTCGTCATCGATGATGATCGTGCCCGGAGGGATGCGGACGATCATGTCCTCCGCCCTTGCTCCGTGCATCGTCTTCGGACGGCCCCTCTCGCCGCGGTCGCCTTTGAAATGCTTTTGGTAGCGGAAATCCATCAGCGTGCGCAGGCCTTCGTCCACGCGGAAGATGACGTTCGCGCCGCGTCCTCCGTCGCCGCCGGCAGGACCGCCTTCGGGAACGTACTTTTCCCGGCGGAACGAGACGATGCCGTCTCCTCCGTCGCCGCCTTTGACAAATATTTTGGCTTTATCGACAAACATGATTCAGTTCCTCCATCTATGCGCAGAGCGGTGCCTTCAGCAGAACATGGCGATGCTGCTTCAGACTGTCTGCCTGCAGCGGCGTTCCGCGCAGGCGCTGCTCCAATTTTTCCACGAGTTCAGCGTCGTCCATCAGCTCGCCGGCAAACTCCAGCTCCACTAAAAGCTCGCCGCTGCCGCGAGAAAGCCTCAGCTGCAGCCGGGCCGGATCGCCTCCGCCCGGCTTGATGCTGAAGCGATAGGCATTGATGACTTCAATGATCGCTTCTCCGGCCCCGTCGCATCCTTCGCTGAGCTCCTCCAGCGACAGGTTGTCCTCGATGTCGACTTCCAGCACGATCGATTGCGAGAGTGTGCGGAAGGACTGCAGGTAGGCGGTCAGCGCCGGGCAGCCAAGCTTGGAGATCTTGCTCTCGCGAAGCATCTGCTCCCGAATCCGCTCGACGGTCGCCAGCGCTCGATCCGGCTTGTTCATCCGGATATAGCCGTACAGCACCTGCAGATCGTTCATCCAGTCATGACGATGATGGCCCAGCGTCTGGATGGAAGCCTGCTGCACCGCCGCCAGGCTTTTTTGCAGCTGCAGCCGATGCTGCTTCCTCTCCAGACGGATCCATACCGCCGCCGCAGCCGCCGTCCAAAGCAGGAACAGCAGCTGCGTCCACAGCCACGAAGGCCAAGCGGCCGCGGCAGCCGCCGGCAGCAGAACCGAGCCCGCTGCATACAGCTTGGCCGAATGATAGCGATTCATACGTCGATCCCACTTTCTGCCCGGATGATAAAAAAACCCGGCCTGCTCGTATCAGGCCGGGTCGCGTGTCTCTGGTTCTTAAGCTTCTACTGCTGCGGCTACCGGAGCCAGATCAACCGGGTATACGCTGACTTTTTTGCGGTCGCGTCCCCAACGCTCGAACTTGACCACGCCGTCGATCAGTGCGAACAGCGTATCATCTTTGCCGATGCCTACGTTGTTGCCCGGGTGGATCTTCGTGCCGCGCTGGCGGAACAGGATGTTCCCTGCCGTTACGGTCTGTCCATCCGCACGCTTCGCGCCCAGACGCTTCGATTGGCTGTCGCGTCCGTTCTTCGTGGAGCCGACACCCTTTTTGGATGCGAACAATTGAAGATTCAGTTTCAACATGACGGAGTCCTCCCTTCTTACTTGAGTTGTTCTTTGAGGGCCACATGGGCGCTGTAGGAATCCGCGATTCCTTCCAGCATGACCTTCATGGATTCCAGGAGCAGCTGCATCCGGGCATCCGCCTCGGAATCGGCCAGCTCCGGAATATCCGACTGGAGCCATCCATTTTTCATGCTTGCCGGAAGCTCGGCTCCCGCAAGCACTTCGATAGCATTAACGGTGCCCACCGTGACGGCGGATACACCTGCGCATACGATATCTTTGCCCGCTTTGGCATACCGCGCATGCCCCTCTACGGAGAAAGCGACGATACGCCGGTCATCGGACCGCCGGGTGAAGGTAACGACAATCATGGCCCTGAGCTTACGCTTGGATGCTTTCGATCGTTACTTTCGTGTACGGCTGGCGATGGCCTTGCTTGCGGCGGTAGTTCTTTTTCGGCTTGTACTTGTAGACCGTGATCTTTTGGCCGCGGCCGTGCTTCTCGATCTTGCCGGAAACCGTTGCTCCCGCAACGACCGGGGAACCGGTCACGAGACCTCCGTCCTTGGATACGGCCAGGACGCGATCAAACGTCACGCTCTCGCCTTCGCCGGCGTTCAGCTTCTCGATGTAGAGCACATCGCCTTGCTGGACTTTGTATTGCTTGCCGCCCGTTTCAATAATTGCGAACATGGATGGTGCACCTCCTTGTAGTCGAAGACTCGCCACGATCGGGTGACGGACGCGCGGGGCGCGGCCGAGGCTTGGAAAACCCGTCCTGTGCGGTACCATGATGCCTCATCCGAGACATACACCAAGACATTGTATCATAGGCGAAAAGCCCGATCAAGCTATTTCGTCGAGTCGTCGCGCCGCTTTTCCGGCGCGCGGCGTCCGCTGCCGCCGCAGCAGCCGCAGAGCGGGAACAGCTGGGCGCCGACGCTGCGGCGGGCTTTGCGGCGGGTGATCTCGAGCAGGCCGAGCCGGGTCCAGCCATGGATCTGGCACTTGCTGCGGTCCTCTCGCGAAGCTTTTTCCAGCTCCTGCCGGACCCGCTCGCGGTTGGCCCCCTCCTCCATGTCGATGAAGTCGACGACGACGATGCCCCCGACATCGCGCAGCCGCAGCAGCCGGGATATTTCCCGCGCAGCCTCCATGTTCGTATGGAATACGGTGTCCTCGAGCCCGCTCGATCCGGTGAATTTGCCGGTATTGACGTCGATGACCGTAAGCGCCTCGGTCTGCTCCCAGACGAGGTAGCCCCCGCTCGGCAGCCAGATGCGGGTCGCGAACGCGGCCTGCAGCTGGGCGGTCACGCCGAAGCGGTCGAACAGCGGCTTGCGCTCCAGCTCGCGGTCGTACAGCCGCAGCTGCCGCTCGCTGCCGGGAGCGAGCTCACGCAGCAGCTGCTGCGCCTCGGCGAAGCGGGTCCGGTCGTCGACCAGCACCTCCATGCCGGCCGCGTAGCTGTCGCGGAAGACGCGGCGCATGAGCCCGGCCTCCAGCATGACCGGCTCGGCCGGCCTGGCCTCGCGGGCCCGCCGCTCGACCTCCTCCCATTGTCGCCGCAGCTGCGCCAGATCTGCCTGCAGCGACTCCTCGCTCTCGCCGGCCGCCACCGTGCGCATGATGACGCCTTCGCCGCTGCGGCGAAAGCCTTCTCCGATGCCGCGCAGCCGCGCCCGCTCGCTTTCGGAGGCGATCTTCTTGGAGACGCCGACGTAATCCGCGCCGGGCATGTAGACGAGCCAGCGTCCCGGTAAGGAGTAATGCGTCGTCACGCGCGCACCCTTGCCGCCGATCGGCTCCTTGATGACCTGCACGAGCAGCTCCTGCCCGGGCCGCGCCAGCTCCGCGATCGACGGCTTGTCCGCCTGCCTGGCGGCTGCCGGATGAAGCAGCTCGTCGATGTAGAGAAAGGCGTTTTTGGCCAGTCCGATATCGACAAAAGCGGCTTGCATGCCGGGAAGCACGTTGACGACCCTTCCCTTGTACAGGTTGCCGACAAGGCCGTCCTGCTGGACGGATTCCATGAAAAATTCCACGGCCCGGCCGTCCTGCAGCACAGCCGTCTGCAGCATCGCGCCGTCGCCGTGGACGAGCATCGCTTTGTTCATTGTAGCGGCACACCGCCTTCCGGTCCCAAGCCGGACCTAGTTGGCTCTTATTTTACCGCAAAAGATCCGAAACTGCACGGTCCCCCGACAAATACCCCTCGACGACCCGCTGCTCCGGAAGCACGCCGACGATCCGGCCCGGATCGTCCATCACATAGACGAGATGGTAGTGGTCGCGGAGAAAAAGACGCGCCGTCGTCCAGATCGGGTGGCGTCCCGTCACGACGATCGGACGCGCTCTGGAGCCGGCTTGGATTCTCCTTTTCGCCGACCTGCCCCTCGTCATCAGGAAACGCATGAACAGAAACGGAATCTGCTTGCGATAGGTCCAGTTGGCGGCCAGCAGAAACAAGCCGACGGCCAGCAGGTTCGCCTGCACGCCGCCGGAGCCGCCGCGCTGGAGCTGCGGCAGGAGCGCGTAGCCGATCATGAGCAGGCTGCAGCCCATCCCCGCCCAAGCGCTGAAGCGGAGCGTGCCGTAATAGTTCATGCGCAGGCCGCAGGCGAAGCGCAGCAGACGGCCGCCGTCGAGCGGATAGATCGGCAGCAGGTTGAACGTCAGCAGGAGCAGATTGGCTTGAACGAGATAGGCAGCGAGCTGGGCGTCCATCGCCCCTCCCGCGCCGAGAGCCCATGCCGCTCCCGCCATCCAGACGTTCTGCAGCGGGCCGGCCAGGGCGATGGCAGCCTCCTCCCAGGCCGGCGCGCCGGGCTTCTCCTCCAGCTCGGCGACTCCTCCGAACGGCAGCAGCCGGATCTCGAGCACCTTCCAGCCGAAAG
Organism: Paenibacillus sp. B01; assembly: GCF_009649995.1. Classification (NCBI taxonomy): domain Bacteria; kingdom Bacillati; phylum Bacillota; class Bacilli; order Caryophanales; family Paenibacillaceae; genus Paenibacillus; species Paenibacillus sp. B01. The sequence goes on from NZ_CP045802.1 coordinate 4,159,899, forward strand.
CGTAGGCCGCCGCCGCGTGGCCGAGCTCATGGACGAAGACGAGCACGAACAGCGTCAGCAGCTCGCCGATATAGCCGGTCAGCACCGACAGCAGCATGAGCACCGCCAGCAGCGGATGGAGGCTCCAGCGGATTCCTCCGAGCTCAATCAAGCGGAATCACGTCCGCCGGATCGATGTAGCGGTCCTGCTCCTTCACGGCAAAATAAAGCAGCGCCTCCGCGTTCCCCTCCGCCGCGGCGCCGAGACGGCCGATCGGCTCTCCCGCCGTCACCCAGTCGTTCGCCGCGACCAGCGCCTCGCCCAGCCGGCCGTAGTACGTCGTCCGTCCGCCGGCATGCTGGAGCACGACGGTCGGGCCTTTGGCGTCGTCCGCAGAGACGACGAGCACGCGCCCTTCCTCCGCCGCCAGCACGTCCGCTCCCGGCGCTCCGGAAATCTCCACGCCGCCGAGCAGCTCCGCGAACGGATGCACGATGCTGCCGCCCGCGACCGGCGCGACTGCCGCCCGCTCGGCCGGCGCCGTCGCCGGCTGCGTGCCTCCGAGCTTGCCGAAGCCGGGAAGGAAGGACGGCGGAGCGCCGAAGACGCCTTCGTACCAGCCCGCGATCGCCGACATGTCCATCGGCTCGGAAAGCGCCTCGCGCACGATCAGCTGGCCTTCGCGGGCTGCCGGGTTGTCGAGCTGGAACAGCCCCCATACCGCGCCGAACAGCGCGGCGGAGACGAGCAGCCTGCGGCCGAAGCTGCGCGCGAAGCGCCCCGCGGCGCCGGGGGCGGTCCGATAGCCGCCTCCTCCGCCCGGACCGGCTCCGCCGGAGGCGTTTCCTCGCAGCGGACTCGGAGCGAGCCCGGTCAGGCTTCCACCTGCCTGCTCCAGCCGTTCCCACGGGTTGGCATTGTTTTTCCACTCCGCCTCCGGGTCCTTCTCCTGCGGCTGCGGCCAAGCCTCGTCCGGCCAGCCGCTGCCGAGCGGCTGCTCCCACTCCGCGGGAGCGCCCGGCCGGTACACTCTCGTTCCGTAAGGTCCGTCCGTGACCGCGCCTTTCCCGTCGCGCGGGCCGGCTGAGCGCAGCGCCTCAGGCGCCTTGCGGCTGTTCGGCCGCGCTCTCGAGCCGGCTGACTTGCCGGCAGGCGGCTGCTGGCCCGAATCCCTGAAGAGCGTCCCGCCGGAACTGCCGTCCCGCCGGGCGGACGCTTCCGCCTGCCTCGCCGCCTCCGCCTCCATCCGCTCCGTCAGCTCCCGGATGCGTTCCTGCCTGCGTTCCCGATTCGCGCTCGTCAGGCCGCGCGCCGCCTTGTCCTTTTTTTCCCGGCCGGCTTGGCCGCGCCTGTCGTTCGGATTGCCCCACATGCCCGTTCCCTCCTTCTTTCCCCCGCTCCGCTGGCAGCGGAAAGGCTTGTTCTATCTGTATGTGAGGGCTTATCCGAGTATGCGGGAGACGGAGCCGCCGGCTGCGGCAAGCATGAAAAAGCCCCCTGTGCGGGGGCTTGGCCAGCTGGTATAATTGTCCAGTACAGCTCAACTTGTGACGGCTCCCTCCGGAAAGGAGGGATGCTATGGAAACTTTCCAAGCGATCATGGCCATGTTTGCCTTCGGCAGCTTTCTGCTGGCTCTCCTGACCTACATCGACAAACGAAAGTAACCCGCCACAGGTTGACCGCCTGACGGGTTACTCTCATGTTAGAGCAATAGGGAGGGTTCCGCCTATAGTGAGGCTGTACAGGGGAGAGCGCTGGCGGGCGCTCTCTTCCTTGTTGTCTCGCTATTGGTTGCGTATCCCTCAGATACGTCTATTATACCCGAAAACGATCTTCTGTATACCGTCCGTCCGCCTCATAATGGAAAATTCTCTCTCCAGCCCGCCTCCGTCAGTTCTCCAGCTGGTACCGCTCCTGATGCGCGCGGATGCTGAACACCAGCCCCACGCACAGCATGTTGAGCAGCAGCGACGTGCCGCCATAGCTGACGAACGGCAGCGTGATGCCGGTGATCGGCATGATGCCGATCATCATCCCGACGTTCTGGAACACCTGGAACACGTACATCGAGGCGATGCCGATGATGATGAACGCCCCTCGCAAATCATAGCATTGGAAGGCGATCATGATCATCCGGTAGATGAGCAGGAAATACAGCAGCAGCAGCACCGCCGAGCCCTGGAAGCCGAACTCCTCGCCGACGACGACAAAGATCGAGTCGGAGTACGTATACGGCACGACGCCGCGCTTCTTGGAGTCGCCCTGAAGGAAGCCATCGCCGGTCAGGCCGCCGCTGCCGACGGCGATGCGGGCGTTGCGGGACTGGTACTTGGCGTCCGGGTCGGCGTTGTCGGGATCGACGAACGTGTTGATCCGCTCGTACCAGTGCGTGACGTCATGCTTCTTGGCGTACTCCTTGATCTGGTCGTTGTAGGTCGTGAACAGCGTCACGAACAGCGTCAGCGTGCCGACGACGACGGCCAGCCCGAGCAGCACATGCGTGTACTTGACGTTGCCGATCCAGAGCATGCCGAGCAGGATGACGAGGTAGATGATGGCGTTGCCGAGATCCGGCTGGATGACGACGAGCAGGAAAGGCAGTCCGGCCACGGCCGCGATCGGCATCAGGTCGCGCATGACCTGCAGCTTCTCCCCTTGCCTGCGCCCCATCAGGTAGGCGACGGCGATGATGAGCACGATCTTGCCCGCCTCGGCCGGCTGGAAGCTCAGCTCGCCGATCGTGAACCAGCCGGAGGCGCCGTTGAGCTTCGCTCCGGCGAACTTGACGGCGACGAGCAGGATGACGCCGACCCCGTAGATGACCGGCCATGCCTTGAGGACGAGCCGATAGTCGACCAGCGTCGTTACGAAAAGGACGATGAATCCAAGAGCATAAAACACCAGCGTCTTTTTGTAATGGCTGGCATAGCTCGCGTCCGCGTTCCCGACGCTGTAAAGCAGGATCGCGCTGATCGCCATGAAGCAGACGAGCAGCGTGAGGATGCCGACGTCCATTTTTTTGAGCTTGTTGATCACTTCAAATCATCCAATCCCTAAAAACTTGCGCAGCTTACGGAAGCGTCCGGGCTTGTCGTCGAGCGGCATGAGCGGCACCATATCGCCGAGGATGCGGCGCGCGATGTTGCGATAGGCGATCGCCGCCTTGCTCGTCGGGTCCATGACCGTCGGCTCGCCGGAGTTGGCGGCCTTGATGACGCGCTCGTCATCCGGGACGACGCCGAGCAGATCGATCGCCAGCACCTGGCAGATGTCGTCGATGTCGAGCATGTCGCCGCTTTTCACCATCGCATGCTTGATGCGGTTGATGACCAGCTTGGCCGGCACCTGGGACTGCTCCAGCAGCCCGATGACGCGGTCGGCGTCGCGTACGGCGGCATTTTCGGGCGTCGTCACGACGATCGCGCGATCGGCTCCGGCGATCGCGTTGCGGAAGCCCTGCTCGATGCCCGCCGGGCAGTCGATGATGACATAATCGTATTCCTTCTTGAGCTCCAGCACGATGTCCCGCACCTGCTCCGGCGTCACGGCCGACTTGTCCTTCGTCTGGGCGGCGGGCAGCATGCTCAGGTCGTCGAAGCGCTTGTCCTTCACGAGCGCCTGCTGCAGCCGCACCCTCCCTTCCGCCACGTCGACCAGGTCATAGATGATGCGGTTCTCCAGCCCCATGACGACATCGAGATTGCGCAGCCCGATATCCGTGTCGACCATCGCGACCTTTTTGCCCAGCAGAGCCAGGGCGGTGCCCAGATTGGCGGAGGTCGTCGTCTTGCCGACGCCGCCTTTGCCTGATGTGATGACGATTGCTTCTCCCATGCTCTACACCCCTTTGAACAGCATCGGCTCCTTGCGCATGCGCACGAGCTGGTTCATCTTGTCGATCTGCATCCGCCCGTCCTCCAGATAGGCGTACTCCATCGAGGCGTCGGCGCTCATCCACTCCTCCGGCGGCCGGCTGATGACGTCGGAAATCCGCAGCTGCGTCGGACGCAGCTGCGAGGCGGCGATGATGACGTCGGTCCGTCCTTCCGTCCCCGCATGGGCCATCCCGCGCAGCGCGCCCAGCACGTAGATGTCGCCGGTGCAGCGGAGCGCTCCCCCGGGATTGAGATCGCCGAGCAGCAGCAGGCTGCCGTCATGCTCGACCGTCTGGCCGGAGCGGATCGTGCCGGTCATCAGCTTGAACGCCTCCGAGGCGCCTGCCGGGTCCGGCCGGGGCGCCTCCGATTCGATCGTCTGGACGAGCAGATTGCCCCGCTGGCGGATGACGCTGCGGATCTGCTCCTTGTCTTCCTCGGAAGCCGGCCGCGAGCCGAGCTTCACATGAACGTGAACCAGCGGCCCCGACAGGAGCTGCTGGTGGGATTTTTCGAGCTTGAACCGAAGCTCGTCCATGAGCTCGGCGAAATCGCAACTATCGTCAAAGAGGAAGATGAGACCGTCCTTGACTCCTTTAATCGTAATATGCGGTTTGTCGGTCACGTCGGTCCCTCCTTGACGATATCATTCGTCCCGAAGCCGGCCGATTCCTGCTCGGCCAGTCAAGCGGAAGCCGTCGGCTTGGCGCGCGGATTGCCTTCGAATGCCCGTCGGATCGGGATGTAGACGGCGAGCGCGAATGCCAGCTGCAGGAACAGGCTCGGGAAAATATGATGCTGCAGCGCCCAGGCGAGCGGCTCCGCCGTAAAGCGGAATACGTCGTAGACGTAATAGACCGCGATATCGTACAGCAGCGAGCCGATCGCGACGACCGCCAGCGCCGACAGCATCGTGAGCCGGCGTCCTCCGAGCAGCAGGCCGATCAAGTAGGCGATCAGCCCCATCGCATAGGCATGCAGCCCCAGCAGATGGCCGCGGAACACGATATCCTGCAGCAGGCCGAAGCCCGCGCCGAGCAGAAGCGCCGCATGGCGGCTGCGATAAAGCGCGGCATATAGGATAAGGACAAACGTGAAATGCGGCAGCAGCCGATCGGAAAAGGCAGACGGCACGAGCCACGGAAACAGGCTCGTCTGCACGAGGAATGCGAGGAAGGTCAGCAGCACCATGCTCTGCATCTTCATTCGGCAGTCCCCGATGTCTGCACGACAAACACTTCGCTCAGATGGTCGAAGTCCGCCGACAGCTTGATGCTCGCGATGCGCGTCAGGCCGATGTCGCTGTCCTGGATGCTCTCGACCGTGCCGATGACCATCCCCCGCGGGAACACGTTGCCGAGCCCCGAGGTGATGACGATGTCGTCCTTCTTGATCGGATCGTCCGCGGCGATCTTGGTCATGAGGATCCGCTGCGACTCCGAATTATAGCCGGACAGGATGCCGAACGACTGATTCTGCTTGCCGAGCACGGTCGCCGAGATGCCGGACTCCTCCGAGTTGAGGCTCGTGATCGGCATGACGGTCGACGTCAACTCCGACACCTTGCTTACGTAGCCGATCATGCCCTTTTCGGAAATGACGGCCATCCGCTCGCGGATGCCCTCGCGGGCGCCGAGGTTGATCGTCAGCGTCCGGTTGTAGGCGTCCGGGCTCACCGCCACGACCTGGGCGATCAGATAGTTGTAATCGTAGATCTTCTTCTGCTCCTCGGTGAACTTGAGCTTTTCCTGCAGGCGCTCGTTCTCCTGCCGGATCGCGTTGTACTCCACCTTGTCGCGCGCGTAGGCCGCTGCCGTCATGCGCAGCCGGTCATTCTCTTCGTACACCTTGCGCAGATCGCCGACAGCCTGGAACAAGCCCGCTATGTAGCCAGCGGGCTTGTAGAACCATTGCTGCACGTATCCGGTCGTATCGCGCAGGAACTTCTCCGGCGTCGTCAGCCCCGCCTTGGAGCTGATGGAGAAGCCGATGACCGCGATGAAGAGAATGAAGCTGACCATGAGGACGAAGAGCCGCCTGTTCCGCAAATGCTTAAACATGGGTCCACCCGCCCGTCTTATTCAGCTCCGCTCGCGCCTTACCTCTTCGACCGCGAGCCGCCTTTGTTCTTGAAAAGATGAATGTTCTCCAGCGCGCGGCCCGTCCCGATCGCGACGCAGTCCAGCGGGTTCTCCGCGACGATGACCGGCATGCCGGTCTCCCGCGAGAGCAGCTTGTCCAGGTTGCGCAGCAGGGCTCCGCCTCCGGTCAGCACGATGCCGCGGTCCATGATGTCCGCGGACAGCTCCGGCGGGCACTTCTCCAGCGTAATCTTGACCGCGTCGACGATCGCCGATACGGTATCGGCGAGCGCCTCGGTAATCTCCTCGGACGTGATCGACAGCGTCTTGGGCAGGCCCGTCACGAGATCGCGGCCGCGGATCTCCATCGTCACCGGCTGCTCCAGCGGCATCGCCGAGCCGATCTCCATCTTGAGCTGCTCGGACGTGCGCTCGCCGATCATCAGGTTGTACAGGCGCTTGATGTACTGGATGATCGCCTCGTCCATCTCATCGCCCGCGATGCGGACGGAACGGCTCGTGACGATGCCGCCGAGCGAGATGACCGCCACCTCGGTCGTGCCGCCGCCGATGTCGACGACCATGCTGCCGGTCGGCTCCCATACGGGCAGGTCAGCGCCGATCGCAGCGGCGAAAGGCTCCTCGATCGTATAGGCGTCGCGCGCGCCGGCCTGGCGCGTCGCGTCCTCGACGGCGCGCTTTTCGACCGACGTGATGCCGGAAGGGACGCATACCATCACGTTGGGATGGCGCGGGAACAGCGAGCGCTGCTTCTGCGCCTGGCGGATGAAGTATTTGATCATCGTAGCCGTCGTCTCGAAGTCGGCAATGACGCCGTCCTTCATCGGACGGATGGCGCGGATGTTGCCCGGCGTGCGGCCGATCATCTTCTTGGCGTGCTCGCCGACGGCTTCAATCGTTTTTGTATCGGTACGAAGGGCGACCACGGACGGCTCCCTGACGGCGATTCCTTTTCCTCTTACATAGACCAGCGTATTGGCTGTGCCGAGGTCAATCCCCAAATCTTTTGAAACTCCGAACATCGTACTACTCCCTTCTAAAATGCGGCAATCCTATTCATTATATTACATGAGGCCTCGTTCCTTCAAACTGATAAAGCGTCCATCGCCGATGACAATATGATCCAGCACCTCGATGCCGACCAGCTGTCCGGCCTCCTGCAGGCGCGCCGTCAGCGCCCGGTCCTCCGCGCTCGGCGTCGGATCGCCGCTCGGATGGTTGTGGGCGCAGATGAGCGAGGCGCTGCCGTGACGGATCGCCGCTCGGAACACCTCGCGCGGATGCACGAGCGAGGCGTTGAGAGTGCCGACGGACAGCGTCTCGCGGGCGACGATGTGGTTTTTCGTATTCAGGAACAGGCAGACGAAATGCTCCACCTGGAGATAGCGAAGGTCTTCCATCAAATAGTCGGCGGCGTCCTCGGGACGGCGCACGGCGACCGTCTCCTCGCGGCGGCTGCGCGCCAGCCGGCGTCCGAGCTCGATGCCCGCGCGGATCTGCAGCGCCTTGGCCGGACCGATGCCCTTGATGCGGGTCAGATCGCCGTGGCCCATGTCCACGAGCCCGCGCAAGCTGCCGGACTGCTGCAGGATGCGGGCAGCCAGATGCACCGCCGTCTCGCTGGAGGAGCCTGTCCGCAGCAGGATGGCGAGCAGCTCAGCATGGCTGAGCGCTTCCGCTCCATGCTGCAGCATCCGCTCCCGCGGACGCTCCTCCTCCGGCCATTGTTTGAGAGAAACGGAATCCGACATCGTTCGACGACCGCCTTTGCGCTAGGTTTCCTCTAGTTTACCATTGATTTCCGGCATTATCTCCTCCTCTTTTCGAGGAATTTCGATCTTCATCTCTTCCTTGACGAGCGAAGCATCAAAAAAGTCCACCCCCGGACGGAGGTGGACGAAAAAAGCTTGGCTTCAGCTTCGCAGCGGATCAAGTCCGAATCGCCGCAGCAGCTCGTAAAGCAGATTCAGCGGCAAGCCCATGATGCTGTAAAAATCGCCTTCGATCTGCTCGACCAGCACGCTGCCGAGCCCTTGGATGCCGTAGCTGCCCGCCTTGTCGAGCGGATCGCCGGTCGCCACGTAGGCGGCGATCTGCGCGTCGTCGAGCTCGCGGAAGCGGACGGCGCTGCGCGTATAGCCGCAGGCCGCGAAAGCCGTCCCGCCTGGCGCCGCCACGCGGTAAGCGCCGATGTCGCCGAGCCGCTGCCGATCGCCCCAGACGGCGCCGGACGCTTGCGACGGGTCCGCTCCGGCCGGCGGAAAGGCCGGCGGCAGCGTCGCCGCGCCGCCCGCGACGGGTTCGCCTGCCGCCAGCAGCGCGACGCCGCTGTACACCTCATGGACGCGGCCGCTCAGCCGGCGCAGCGTGCGGCGCGCATCCTCGGCGTCGGCCGGCTTGCCGAGCACCTCGCCGTCCAGCACGACGATCGTGTCGCCGCCAAGCACGAGCGCGCGGCCGCCCTCCGCTCCAGAGGCCTCCTCGATCCTGAGCGCGGCGGCCTTAGCCTTGCGCAGAGCCAGCTCCGCGACGATCTCATGAGGCCGCAGCTCCGGCGCGACCGACTCGTCCGCATCCGTCGCCAGCACCTCGAGCGGAATCGGCAGCCGCAGCGCGGCCGCCAGCTCCCGCCTCCGCGGCGAGGACGAGGCGAGCACGAGCCGCTGCGGCAGGTTGTCTTCATTCATACGTCTGAACTCCTCCATCTTGGCTAGTCGAGCGCCCGCTACAGCTTGCGGTAGAGCAGAAACGCCAGCACGAGGCAGGCGAGGCTGACGACGCTGAAATTGAGCGTCAGATCAAGCTCGTAGCGGAGCACGCCGAGGTCGGCGGCGGGCCTCCAGTTCAGCTCGGCGGAGCGCGTCAGCTGCGCCAGCGCCGGAACTTGCTTGAGCCACCGGTCGGCAAGCGCCCCGGCGAGCAGGCCGAGCGCGCCGAACAACAGCAGCGTCCATCCGTTTTTCTTCATCGCGTCCGCGCCCTCTCCCGGTCCGAATTCTCGTCCCATTATAAGGGAAGCGGACCGAAGGAGCAACGGACCTCAGCCCGCGACCGCGGCTTCCCGAAGCTGCAGCTGGGCCAGCGCGGCAGCCGTCAGCTCCGCCTGCACCGCCCAAAGGCGCTCCGCCTGCGGCGATTCGCCGTACGCCGTCAGCTTCGCGCCGGCTTGCCGCAGCGCGTCGGCCAGCGCTCCCGCCGCCTCCTGCGCCGCCTTGCCGGACCAAGCCGGCTCGGCGGCTGCGGCATCCTTCAGCCAGCCGTCCAGCCGCTCGGCCCAGGCGGCGCGGCTCGCGGCGTCCATGCCCGCGGCGTCTCCCGCCAGCAGCGCCGACGTCTGCCCGGCCAAGTCGCCGATCAATTCCGCCGCGCCCACGTCATAAGCTTTCAGCTGCTCGGCCGTGCCCGCGAAGGCCATCTCCGACACGCTCGGCAGCTTCATCTCCTTGAGATACACCTCGGTGCCCGTCATGCCGGCGGCCAGCTTCTCCGCCTGTCCGCGGCTCGAAGCGACGCCCGCGTAGACGCGATAATCGCCGTCGTGGCGCAGCGCTGCGGCCAAGCCGGCTTTTTTCAACTCCGCGGCGGCCGCTTCGGCGCTTCCCTTGGAAGAAAATACGCCGTACTGAAGCAGCTGGTAGGTCCGCTCCGGCCAACCGGCCGCCACGCTTTGGACCTTCGCCGCTCCCTGCGCGGCTTCCGCCGCCGGCGCAGAGGCCGGAGCAGAGGAAGCCGCCGGCTCGGCCAGCCCTCCCTCGGCGGCAGCGGACGCATCGGCCGCTTGTCCTTCCCGCGCCGGCAGCAGGCCTTGCCCGGCGAACAGCGTCAGCGTCATGTAGCCGAGCACGGCTCCCGTCGCGATCGCTCCGCCGATGGACAGCAGCACCGCCAGCCAGGACGGTCCCGCTCCGCCTCCCGTCCCGGAGGCGCGCTTCATCCGGGCGCCGATCCCCCCCGCGCGAGCCGGACGCGCGGCGTCCGGCTCGACGATCGGCCCGGCCGGCCACGCCTCCGGCTCGTCGTAGCCGACCTCATAGGCGGCGGCTCCGCTCTGAACGGCCCGGCCGCCGGAAGCCGGCGCGGCGGCCCAAGGCCACTCGCCCGGCTCTTCCGAATCTTCCGGCTCTTCCGCACCGTCCGGCTCGACCCGATCCGCCTTGCCTGCCTGGCTGCGGCCGCTGTTCCCGGACCATGCCGGATGATCCGATTCCGGATCGGCTGTTCCCGGCGCGGCGGGAGGCGGCGCAGCCTCGAAGCCCGGCTCCGGCGACTCGCCCGGCCAAGCCGACCAAGCCGGCTCTTCGGCGGCATCGCCCTCGGCTTGTCCCGCCCGCAGCAGGTCCGGAGCCGTCTCCCAGATCGGCTTGTCCTGAAACGGACTGATCCAAGGCGAATACGACTCCGCGAACACCAGCTCGGCCCTCTCCCCCATCCCCGCCGCAGCGTCCATGCCGACGGCGGAGCGGAGGCCGGAGCGCGGCTCGCTGCCGGAGCGCGGCAGGCCGGACGCCGCGCGTCCCTCCTGCACGAGCCTGCCGCTGCCATCCGGACGATACGTGACTCGAACCTTCGTCATGATCGTTTTTCTCCTCCCTGTGGTGGACTCTGCTCTACTCTATGAGACTAGCGGCTCGATTATGACCGATAGAAAGAGGGCAAGCGAAAGGCGCGGAGAGCCAGCCGCGCTTCTGACCCGGTTCTCGGTCCGCGCCCGCCGCGGACGCGACAAAAAGCGGAGGGCATCCGCCCTCCGCTTCGTCTCTTGCCTATGGCAGGATGCTTCCATCCCGCAAAGCCCTTATTCGCCCGCCGGCTCGAACCGCTGGCGCAGCAGCCCGACGAGCGCGTCGCCGGCCTTCCAGATGTCGCCGGCTCCCATCGTCAGCACGAGGTCGCCCGGGGCGAGGCGCGTAGCCAGCTCGGCCTGCACCTCTTCCTTGGTCGGCAGGTAGAAGGTATTCGCGTTGCTGTTCTTGACGATCAGCTCCACGAGGCGGCGCGAGTTGACGCCTTCGATCTCCTTCTCGCCGGCCGGCGAGTAGATGTCGGTGATGATGACCTCGTCCGCCTCGGCGAACGCGCGGCTGAACGGCTCCAGCAGGAAAAACGTGCGCGTGTAGCGCTGTGGCTGGAACACCGCGACGATGCGCTTGCCGGTCGCCTTGGCGGCGCTGATCGTCGCCTGGATCTCCGTCGGATGATGCGCGTAGTCGTCGATGACAAGGATGTCGTTCACCTCGCCGAGCACCTGGAAGCGGCGCTTGGCGCCGATGAAGTCCTTGATCGCTGCGGCGGCCGCTCCGAACGGCACGCCCGCCTCCATGCATGTGATGAGCGTCGCGACCGCGTTGTACACGTTGTGGCGGCCCGGCACGGACAGCTGCACGACGCCGAGCTCCTGGCCGCGCCGCGACAGCGTGAACGTCACCTTGCGGTCGCCGAGCACGAGGCTCGAGGCGCTGTACTCGGCGTCGGCGCTGTCGATGCCGTACGTGACGATGCGCTCCGCCGGCAGCGCGCCCGCCGCCCGCGGCAGCAGCTCGCGCACGATCGGGTCGTCGATGCAGACGACGGCGCGCCCGTCCTCCTTGACCTGCGAGAAGAACTGCACGTAGGCCGACTTCAGGTTCTCGAAGTCGCCGTCATAGTTTTCGAGATGGTCGGGCTCGATATTGGTGACGACGGCGATCGCCGGATGGTAGTGCAGGAAGGAGCCGTCGCTCTCGTCCGCCTCCGCCACGACGTATTCGCCCTTGCCGGCCTTGGCGTTCGTGCCGACATTGACGATCTCGCCGCCGATGATGTAGGTCGGATCGGCGCCGCAGCTTTCCATGACGAGCGCGATCATCGACGAGGTAGTCGTCTTGCCGTGCGCGCCCGCGACGGCGATGCCCTTGCCTGCGTTCATGAGGCGGGCGAGCATCTGGCTGCGGTGCAGCACCGGAATTTTCAGCTCCTCGGCCGCCCTGCGCTCGACGTTGTCCTTGGACAGCGCCGTGCTGTAGACGACGAGATCGGCGCCGCGCACATGGCTCGCGTCATGCCCGATATGGATTTCCGCGCCTTTTTTGGCCAGCTTTTCGGTCAGCTCCGCCCGCGCGACGTCCGAGCCCGTCACTTTATAGCCCATTTCCAGCATGACGCGCGCGATCGCGCTCATGCCGTATCCGCCTATCCCGATAAAATGAACGTGTTCTGCTGTCGTCGTCATGACGGTCACCAACCTTTTTCAGAATCCGGCAGTCCGAGCACGAAGGCGCGGACATCGGCAATGAGATAGAGCGTGCCGGTGACGACGGGCAGGCCGCCGCCGGCGGCGGCGCGCTCCAGCCGCTCCAGCGCGTCCGGCCACCGGGGCTCGGCGACGATCTCGGGCGAGACGCCCATCTCGCGGGCCTGCTCCCGCGCGACTTCCGCCAGCTCCTCGGCCGGCAGCGCCTTGCGGAAAGCGGGCTGCGTAACGACAAGTGTGTCCGCTATAGGGAGTATATGCCGAAGCACTCCGCGGTGATTCTTGTTGCCGAGCATTCCGATCATGACATGGATGCGCTCGCCTCCGTGCAGCTCCCGCAGCGCGGCCGCGAGCGACTCGGCGCCCTCCGGATTGTGCGCGCCGTCGAGCAGCAGCCGCGGCTCCCGGCGCACCATCTCGAGCCGGCCCGGCCACTGCGCCGAGCGCAGTCCCTCCAGCAGCTGCTCGTCGTCGACGAGCAGCGCGTTGTACTGGCGCAGCACCTCCAGCGCCATGACGGCAGCGGCGGCGTTTTTGCGCTGATGCGCGCCGGCGAGCGTCAGCTCCAGCCGGGACATCGACCGGAACGGCCCTTTGAAGCCGAAGCTCTGTCCCGACTCCGTCGCCTCGATCGCCGTCTCCTCGAACTGCTCGCCGAGCTGATACAGCGTCGACTTGGACGAGCGGGCCGCCTCGCGGATGACCGCGAGCGCCTCCTCGTTCTCGACCGTGCTGACGACCGGCACGCCCGGCTTGATGATGCCCGCCTTCTCGCGGGCGATGTCCGTTATCGTGTCGCCAAGCACGTCCATATGGTCGTGGCCGACGTTGGTGATGATCGAGATCACCGGCGTGACGATGTTCGTCACGTCGAGCCGGCCGCCGAGGCCCGTTTCCCAGACGACATAGTCCGGATACGTGACGCGGGCGAAGTAGAGGATCGCCAGCGCCGTGGACACCTCGAACATCGTCGGAGAGCCGTGCTCGGTCTCGGCGATCTCCTCGACGAGCGGCCGCAGCTCGTTGGCGAGCCGCAGCAGCGTCTCCTCCTCGATGTCCTGGCCGTTGTAGCGGAACCGGTTGGTGAACTTCGTGATATAAGGGGATGTGTACGTCCCCGTGTCATAGCCGCCGCGCACGAGCACCTCCGTCAAGTACGCGCAGACGGAGCCCTTGCCGTTCGTGCCCGCGACATGGATGAAGCGAAGGCGGCGCTCCGGATGGCCGAGCCGCTCCATCATGATCCGCATCCGGTCGAGGCCCGGGCGGACGCCGAAGCTGACGAGCCCCTCGATCCATTCGCGCGCTTCCTCGTACGACGCCATCCCGGCGAACTGCCGCTGTTCGTTGTCCATCAGCCCTGCAGCTCCTCGATCCGGGCCAATACCTTGTCGAGCTTGGCCTGGTAGTCTGTCCGCTTGGCCTTCTCCTCGTCGATGACCTTGGCCGGAGCCTTGGCGACGAAGCCTTCGTTGGACAGCTTCTTGTCGACGCGCTCCACCTCGGAGCGCAGCGTGGCGGCTTCCTTGCGCAGGCGCGCGATCTCCTGCTCGATGTCGATCAGGCCGGCGAGCGGCAGAATCAGCTCGGCGCCCGTCACGACCGCCGTCATCGCCTTGTCCGGCGCGGACAGGGCGGCGTCGATCGTCAGCGACGACGTGCCCGCGAAGCGGCGCAGCAGCTCCTCGTTGGCCTGCAGGATCGCGAGCTCGGCATCCGAGCTCGGCTTGATCTGCAGCTCGATCTTCTTGCTCATCGGCACGTTCACCTCGGCGCGGATGTTGCGCACGGCGCGGATCGCGCTCATGAGCAGCTCCATCTCGCGCACGGCGTCCGGCGCCTCGAAGGCGGCGTCGTACTGCGGCCAGGCGGCGATCGAAATGCTCTCGCCCTCATGAGGCAGATGCTGCCAGATCTCCTCGGAGATGAACGGCATGAACGGGTGGATCAGGCGCTGGGTGCGGTCGAGCACGTAGGCGAGCACGGATTGCGTCGCCTTTTTGGCCTCGGCGTCGGTGCCGTACAGGCTGAGCTTGGATACCTCGATGTACCAGTCGCACAGATCGTCCCAGATGAAGTTGTACAGCAGCCGTCCCGTCTCGCCGAAGTCGTAGGCGTCGATGAGGCGCGTCACGTCGCGCGCCGTCTCGTTCAGGCGGTGCAGGATCCAGCGGTCGGCCGTGCCGAGCTTGCCGCCGAGGTCGATGTCCTCGTAGCGGAAGCCCTCCAGGTTCATGAGCGCAAAGCGCGAGGCGTTCCAGATCTTGTTGGCGAAGTTGCGCGCCTGCTCGACCTTCTCGATGCGGAAGCGCAGGTCCTGTCCCGGCGTGCTGCCGGTCGACAGCATGAAGCGCATCGCGTCCGCGCCGTACTGCTCGATGATGTCGAGCGGGTCGACGCCGTTGCCGAGCGACTTGGACATCTTCTTGCCGTCGGCGTCGCGCACGAGGCCGTGCATGAGCACGTCCTTGAACGGAATCCGGTCCGTGAACTCGAGGGCGGTGAAGATCATGCGCGCCACCCAGAAGTAGATGATGTCGTAGCCCGTCACGAGCAGGTCGTTCGGGTAGTACCGCTTGAAGTCGGCGCTCTCCTCGTCCGGCCAGCCGAGCGTCGAGAACGGCCACAGCGCGGAGCTGAACCACGTGTCGAGCACGTCGTTGTCCTGGCGCAGCTCGCCGCCGCAGTCCGGGCAGGAGCCGATGTCGTCCGCGGAGACATGGATCGTGCCGCAGGCGTCGCAGTACCAGGCCGGGATGCGGTGGCCCCACCAGAGCTGGCGGGAGATGCACCAGTCGCGCACGTTCTCGATCCAATTGAGGTACGTCTTCTCGAAGCGCTCCGGCACGAAGTTCACGCCGGCGCCCGACTTCTGCGCCTCGATCGCGCGGTCGGCCAGCGGCTTCATCGCCACGAACCACTGCGTGGACAGGTACGGCTCGACGACGGCGCCGCTGCGCTCGCTGTGGCCTACCTGATGCACGTGGTCCTCGATGCGGACGAGCACGCCGGATTCCTTCAGGTCGGCGACAAGCTTCTTGCGCGCCTCCGCGCGGTCGAGTCCCTGGTAAGGACCGGCTTCGGCGTTCATGACGCCGCTCTCGTCCATGACGATGATCTGCGGCAGGTCATGGCGCTGGCCGACCTCGAAGTCGTTCGGGTCATGGGCCGGGGTGATCTTGACGGCGCCGGAGCCGAAGTCCTTCTCGACGTACTCGTCGGCGACGATCGGGATGAGGCGGCCGATGACCGGCAGCACGAGATTTTTGCCGACGAGAGCCCGGTAGCGCTCGTCCTCCGGGTGGACGGCGACGGCGGTGTCGCCGAGCATCGTCTCCGGACGGGTCGTCGCCACAGTCACATGGCCGCTGCCGTCCTCGAGCGGGTACTGCAGGTGGTACAGGCTCCCCTGCACTTCCTTGTACTCGACCTCGATGTCCGACAGCGCCGTGCGGGCGGCCGGGTCCCAGTTGATGATCTTCGCGCCGCGGTAGATCAGCCCTTTTTCATAGAGGCGGACGAACACCTCGCGCACGGCCTTGGACAGCCCCTCGTCGAGCGTGAAGCGCTCGCGGGAGTAGTCGAGCGACAAGCCCATCTTGCCCCACTGGCTGCGGATCGTGCCGGCATAGGTGTCCTTCCATTCCCACACTTGCTCCAGGAACTTCTCGCGGCCGAGGTCGTGGCGCGTCTTGCCGCTCTCGCGGAGCTTCTGCTCCACGCGCGTCTGCGTGGCGATGCCGGCATGGTCGGTGCCCGGCAGCCAAAGGGCGTCGAAGCCCTGCATCCGCTTCGTGCGAATCATGATGTCCTGCAGCGTGAAGTCGAGCGCATGGCCGATATGGAGCATGCCCGTGACGTTCGGCGGCGGGATGACGATCGTGTACGGCTTCGCTTCCGGCACGCGGCCGGCCTTGAAGAAGCCGCCCTTGCTCCATAGCTCGGTGCTGTTCTGCTCGGCGCTGCGGGGATCGTAGGTCGTCGGCATTTCGGTTGTATGCTGCTGCTCTGACATTGGCAAGTTCACCCTCGTTTGGTTGATGGAGTTTAAAAAAAGGCGGCTGACCGACAAAAAAAGCCTTCCGCCCCTTGAACGCAAAGGACGAAAGACTTCAGCTTCCGCGGTACCACCTTCATTCCGCCCGGGACCTCGAGTCCATGGACGGCACTTGGAGCAGGATAACGGCTGCGGCCGGCGGAGCTGCTCCTGCAGCGGCCCTGAGGGCATGCTGGCAGAATGCGGTCCGCGACTCCGGGGCGACCTGTCACGCTTCTGCGGCCTGCAGACCTTCCACCAGCTGCGGTCTGCTCTCTGTAGGCGCACGGCGCACTCTTCCCCATCCTCGTCGTTGAATGGAATGATGCTTTGAATATCCCTTCCAGTTTACCGTTGTTGAGAGGCATAGTCAACTCGCCTAGGCTTCCGCCCAAAATGAAAAAGGCGCTTCCTGCCGGAGCGGGAAGCGCATCGGATGGGCAGCGGCCTGGGACGGCGGACGCCGGAGCGGTCGGCCCGGAGCCGTTGCGGCGAGGGCCGGCGCAGCTCGGGCGAGGCCGTCAAGGAATGTAGAGCACTTGCCCTTCGGCCACGCCCTGATCGGCGAGGCGGTTGTGGAGCGCGATCTCCCGCGCCTGCAGCTGGTAGCGGTCGGCGATCGTGTCGAGCGTCTCCTCGCGCTGCACGATGCAGATCCGCACCTTGCGGAACGGCTGCTCCTCCACCGTGCGGCTGAGGAACAGCGACTGCCACTCGACCTCCTCCGAAGGCGGAGCCGCCGGAGCCTCCTGCTGGCGGCTGCGCTCCGACGCTTGGCGCTGCTCGCGCTCGCGCCGGCTCGAGCCGATGAGCGACGTCAGCCCTTCCTCGCCGCTGTCCGGGGCGGCCGCGGCGCTGCGCTTCGCGCCGAAGGCGACTCGCAGCTCCTGGCGCTCCGGCTCGGCTTCGGCCGCTTGAACGTCGGCTTCGCCAAAGGCGGAGGCGGAAGCCGCGGCTTCCGGCGCAGAGGCGGCTTCCGGCGGCGAGGCCGCTTCCCGCACCGGCGGCTCCGCCGTATCGGCGGCCGGCTCGGCTTGCGGCCGGCCGTACAGCACGGCAGCCGGCTCCGCTTCCTCCGCCGGCTCGGCCGTCCTCTCGCCCGAGGCGATGGACCGCAGGGAGCTGAAGGCGCCGCTGCGGTCGGCCTCCGCCTCGTCGGACGAGGCCGAGCGGGGCGCCGCGGCCGGCGGCGGAAATTCCGCCTGCGGCGGCGCGAACGAGAAGGAGGCGTCCTCCTCCGCCTCGCTGCCGCCGGACGGCTCCGGCTCCTGCCTCCAGGCGCCGAGCTGCGTCCAGCCTGACGTCTGCCCGGACGAATCCGGCCCGGCCGCGGACGGCTGCTCGAAGCCCGAGTAAGCGGACGAGTGGGCTGCAGGCTGCGCGGAATCCGCCGCCTCCGGAGGGCATTGGTCCTCCTCCCGCTCATAGGAGCGGAAAGCCGCCTCTTCCCGGCTTTGCGCGACCGACGCGGCTTCTCGACGTCCATCGTCCCGGTACTCCGCGACGGCCGCCGTCTCGTCCTCTTCGAACGAAGCCTCCTGCCCCTCCTCCTCCAGCTCCAGATAGCGGCCCGGCGAAATATCGCCGGTCGCCTGGGCCGAAGCCGGCGCGCGATGCACGACCGTATAAGGCTCCTCCTGCCACTGCGCGCCGTCGTCTGCCGCCGCCTCGACGCGGATGCCGCTCAAAGACAGCACGCCGGTGATGTTCAGCGTCCGCGAGGACAGCAGATCGACATCGAAGTTGTCGATCTCGACCGAAATGTCCTCCAGGCTCTCGATCCGGTTCATCGGCAGCGTAATCTCGACCGGAATCTGATGCTCCATCGTCTGCGCGGCCCCGGAGCGGTCCGCGCTCCGATACACGCCGTTCAGCAGCAGCCTTCCCCTCAGAATGGCCTGCTCCCCCTGCTGGATGACTTGGATGCGGGGGACGAGCTCGATTTCCTCCAGCTCCTCGATGGCCGCGACCTCTTCGGGCAGATGCACCCGCTCGTAGACGTCGAAGCGCAGTCCTTGCGATTGTTCGCTCACGCTAAAGCCTCCCTTCCCCATGATGGTGCTTGGGCATGCGATTTGCTCCTTACCATCTATATGGGCAGGGAGTCGGGAGCATGACTACTTTGACCGGACGCGCGCCTGTTTCGGCCCGCTCGGCGGCTGGATGCGCGATTCGCGCCGAAAAGACAGGCGCGCCGCCGGCTCAGCGCCCGGCTGTCCGCCGCAGCCGCTCCAGCAGCGCCTCCAGATCCGCCGGCAGCGGATCGTCGACGGCCAGCTCGCGTCCGCTCCACGGATGCCGGAACTCGAGCCGCCGGCCATGCAGCGCCTGGCGGCCCAGCAGCGGCGAAGCCCCGCCGTACAGGACATCGCCGAGCAGCGGATGCCCGATATGGCTCATATGCACCCGAATTTGATGCGTACGGCCGGTCTCCAGCTCCAGCTCGAGCAGCGACGCCTCGCCGCCGAACGCCTCCAGCACCCGGTATCGGGTAAGCGCATGGTCGCCGGTCGGCGAGACGCGGCGGCGCGCGCCGTGATGGCGGTCGCGGCCGATCGGAGCGTCGACGACGCCCTCGCGGCGGCGCGGGACTCCGCGGACGATCGCCCAATAGACGCGGCGGATCGCTTTTTCGCGCATGGCGGCGTCGAGCGTCTGCTGGGCGAGATCGTTTTTGGCGTAGAGCACTGGACCGGATGTGTCGTCGTCGAGACGGTGGACATGGCGGACCGGCAGCGGGTCGCCCAGGCTCAAGCAGCGGCAGAGCGCCGCCTCGTCGAGCGTAGCAGGCGAGCCGACGCTTTCCTCGAATCCGGACGCCGGACCGCCTTGTTTCCCGGTCCGCTCCGCGCCGCGGAAGCGGCTCTGCGTCCGTCCGTCGCTCACTCGGGGCGATGCGGACGGCGCGGCGCCGCTGCCGTGCACCGGCAGGCCGGCCCGCTTGTCCAGGACGAGGCACCAGTCATCCTCGTACAGCGGCTGCGGCCAGCTGTCCGGGTAGCGGCCGCCCCAGCCGGCCAGCCGCTCTCGAGCCGCGCGCTGCTCCGGCGAAGCCAGGACATCCGCCGCCGGGAACGCCCGCAGCTCCAGCGCCGGCAAGCCGCCCTCAGCAGCGCCTAGCCCGCCTTCCGGCCCGCCGCTGCCGCTCCTCGCCTCGCTTCGTGCGCCGGCCGCCCCGCTCCAGCGGATGCCGCCGGTGGACAGCAGCAGCCCGAGCCATTTCGCCGGAAACAGGTTCAGCTCCAACAAGCGCAGCCTCGCCTCATGGGGATGCGAGCCTGCCTTCAGCCTCGCCTGCTCCGCTCCCGGCCCGAGCGGCACGCGCAGCCATTCGCCGCTCCGCTCCGCCGCGTCCAGCAGCAGCGCGGAGCTCTGCGGACTCGCCTTCGGCGCCTCAGGCGCGTCAGGCCGCGAACCGGCCGCCGCAGCCTCCCTCGCGGACGGATCCATCGCTTACAGCCGCCGCAGCGCTTCGCGGTTCGCTTCGATCGTGCGGTCGATCAGCTCCGGCGTATGCGCCGCGGAGACGAACATGCCTTCGAACGGCGACGGGGCGACGCTCACGCCGAGCTCGAGCATCGAGCCGAAGTAGGCGCGGAAGCGGCCGAGGTCGCTCGCCTGCGCCGTCTCGAAGTTGACGACATGCCGCTCGTTGAAGAACGGGCCTACCATCGAGCCGACGCGGTTGATCGTCACCGGCACGCCGGCCTCGCGGGCGTTGTCCTCGAAGCCCGCCTGCAGCCGCAGCGACAGCCGCTCGAGCTGCTCGTAGGTTTGCGGCGTCAGCAGGCTGAGCGTCGTGAAGCCCGCCGCCATCGCCAGCGGATTGCCCGACAGCGTGCCGGCCTGATAGATCGGCCCCGCCGGAGCCATCCGCTCCATGAGGTCGCGGCGTCCGCCGTAGGCGCCGACCGGCAGGCCGCCGCCGATGACTTTGCCGAGGCAGGTCAGGTCCGGGGTGATGCCGTACAGCCCTTGCGCGCAGTTGTAGTGGACGCGGAAGCCGGTCATCACCTCGTCGAAGATGAGCAGGCTGCCGTATTCGCTCGTCACGTCGCGCAGCCCTTGCAGGAAGCCCGGCAGCGGAGGCACGACGCCCATGTTGCCGGCGATCGGCTCGACGATGACGCAGGCGATCTCCTCGCCGAACTTCTCGAAGGCGAGACGGACGGACGCGAGGTCGTTGTAGGGAACGGTGATCGTATGCGAGGCGGTCGACTCCGGCACGCCCGGGCTGTCCGGCAGGCCGAGCGTCGCGACGCCCGATCCGGCCTTGATGAGCAGGCTGTCCGCATGGCCGTGGTACGAGCCCTCGAACTTGAGGATCTTGCTGCGGCCCGTATAGCCGCGGGCGAGGCGCAGCGCGCTCATCGTCGCCTCGGTGCCGCTGTTGACCATGCGCACGATGTCGCAGGAAGGCACGCGCTCGCACACCAGCTTGGCCATCTCCGTCTCCAGCAGCGTCGGCGCGCCGAAGCTCGTGCCTTTCTCCGCCGTGGACTTGATCGCCTCAATCACCTCGGGATGCGCGTGGCCGAGGATGAGCGGCCCCCAGGAGCCGATGTAGTCGATGTACTTGTTGCCGTCGAGATCGTAGACGACCGCGCCTTCGCCGCGCTCCATGTAGGCCGGCGTCAGCCCGACCGACTTGAACGCGCGCACGGGGCTGTTGACGCCCCCCGGGATGAAGCGCTTCGCTTCCTCGAATGCCGCGCGCGAGCGCGTGTCGTCCTTCCTTCCGAATCCGCCTGCCTGCTCTTGTCCGCTTGTCATGCCTGCTCCTCCTTCAGCCACCGGGCCGCGTCCTTCGCGTGGTACGTAATGATGAGATCGGCTCCGGCCCGCTTCATGCCGAGCAGCGTCTCCAGCACGATCTTGCGCTCGTCGACCCAGCCGTTCGCGGCCGCGGCCTTGACCATCGCATACTCGCCGCTGACGTTGTAGGCGACGAGCGGCAGGTCGAAGTTCTCCTTGAGCGCGCGCACGACGTCGAGATAGGCGAGCGCCGGCTTGACCATCAGCATGTCCGCGCCTTCCGCCACGTCCGTATCCGCCTCGCGCAGCGCCTCGCGGATGTTCGCCGGGTCCATCTGGTACGCCTTGCGGTCGCCGTACTGAGGCGCCGAATTCGCCGCTTCGCGGAACGGTCCGTAGTAGGCCGAGGCGTACTTGACCGAGTAGGAAAGAATCGGGATGTCGGCATGGCCCGCCTCGTCGAGGCCGGCTCGGATCGCGCCGACGAAGCCGTCCATCATGTTGGAAGGAGCGATCACGTCCGCTCCCGCCTCCGCTTGGGAGACGGCCGCGCGCACAAGCAGCTCGAGCGACGGATCGTTGTCCACCTCGACCTCGCCCGTGCGCGGATGCTGATGCACGACGCCGCAGTGTCCGTGATCGGTGAATTGGCAGAGGCAGGTATCGGCCATGACGACCAGCTCCGGCGCCCACTGCTTGATGAGGCGCGTCGCTTGCTGCACGATGCCGTTCGCGTCGTAGGCCGAGCTGCCGGCTTCATCCTTGCTCTCCGGGATGCCGAACAGCATGATCGACGGAATGCCATGCGCTGCGATGTCGCGGATCTCCGCCTCCAGGCGGTCCAGCGAATAGCGGAATACGCCCGGCATGGAGGAGATCTCCTCCACCTTGTTCTCGCCGTGCACGACGTACACCGGATAGATGAAGTCGCTTGGCGTCAGCAGCGTCTCGCGGACCATCGAGCGCAGCGCGGATGTGCGGCGCAGGCGGCGGTGTCGGACTATGGGATGGGTCATGGCGGGATGGGCCTCCTTTAGAATTCGTTCATTCGGTCGTACGGTCTGGTGATGCGATTTGAAAAAACGAGAAGAAACGCAGGAGCGGCGGGGCCGGATGCCGCCGCCGCTCGGGCAAGACGCTTAGGCCGGCGCATCGCCGGCAGACGCGGACAGACGCCGCTCCGCCATCCTGGCGGCGAGCGCGGTTGCGAGCGACTCGATCGTCGCCGCCTCGGGCAGCACGGTCGGCTCAAGTCCCGCCTCGCGGGCGGAGCGGGCCGTCACCGGCCCGATGCAGGCGATCTCGCAGCCGGCCAGCAGCCGCAGCGGATCGTCCTCGCCGGCGCGGCGCAGCATCGTCAGCAGATTGGTTACGGTCGACGAGCTCGTGAACGTGACCGCCTGCACGCGGCCGTCGCGCAGGCATTCGAGCGCGTACTCGTCCTGCCGCTCGGGCAGCACCGTATCGTAAACGGTAAGCCGATCGGTCAGCAAGCCGCGGCGCTCCAGGTCGAGCGGCAGCGTATCGCGCGCCAGCGTTCCGCGCACGACCAGAGCGCGCTGCCCGGCCTCGATCAGGCCGGACAGATGGTCCAGCATGCCCTCGGCCTGGAACTCCATCGGCAGCGCCTCGGCCTGCAGGCCGCGGGCTTCGAGCACCGACTTGGTCTTAGGCCCGACGGCGGCGATGCGCGCCCGATGGAACCGGCGGATGTCGCCTCCGGCGCCGCGCAGACGGCGGAAGAAATGCTCCACGCCGTTGACGCTCGTGAAAAACAGCCAATCGTACGTCGCGGCGGCGTCCAGCGCGGCCGCGAGCTCCGCGTCCGCAGCCGCTCCTTCGACCGGCACCGTCTCGATGACGGGATACTCGCACGGCTCCCCGCCCATCTCTTCGATGAGCTCGGACAGACCGCTCGCCTGCTCGCGCGCGCGGGTGACGAGCACGCGGCAGCCGAACAGCGGCTTGCGCTCGTACCACTGCAGCGCCTCCCGCTGGCGGACGACCTCGCCGACGACGATGACGGCCGGCGGCTTGAAGCCGGCCTCCTCGACCTTGGCCTCGATATCGCCGAGCGTGCCGGTCAGCGTCCGCTGCTCCGGCCGCGTGCCCCAGCGGACGAGCGCGACCGGCGTCGAGTCCGGACGGCCATGCTTGATCAGCTGCGCGGCGATGTAGCCGATCTTGGCCACGCCCATCAGGAACAACAGCGTGCCGGTGGCGTTCGTCACCTTTTCCCAGTCGATCGACTGGTCAAGCTTGTCGGGGCTCTCGTGGCCCGTGATGACGGAAAACGAGGACGCGTGGTCGCGATGCGTCACCGGAATGCCGGCATACGCAGGGACTGCGATCGCCGACGTGATGCCCGGCACGATCTCGAACTCGATGCCGTGCTCGGCGAGCAGCCCCGCCTCCTCGCCGACGCGGCCGAAAATCGTCGGGTCGCCGCCCTTGAGCCGGGTGACGGTCTTGCCTTGGAGGGCGAGGTCGACGAGCAGGCGGTTGATCTCCTCCTGCTTCATCGTGTGGCGATCCGGCAGCTTGCCGACATAGATGGTCTCGGCGCCGGGCTTCAGCTGGCGCAGCAGGCGCGGGCTGGCCAGCCGGTCATAAACGACGACGTCGCTGCGCGAGAGCAGCTCCAGCCCCCGCACGGTGATGAGCTTCGGGTCTCCCGGCCCGGCGCCCACCAGATAAACGATCCCCTTGGCGGTCATGTCAGCTTCCGAGCTCCGCGAGAATGCGGTCCGCGCCCTGGTCGCGCAACGCCTGCGCCACCTCGAGGCCGAGCGCCTGCGGATCCGTGCCCTTGCGGATCTCCTTGAGGATCGTCGCGCCGTCCGCCGAGCCGACCATGCCGGTCAGCGTCAGCTCCGGTCCTTGCTCCGTACGGCTCGTGATGACGGCATGGGCGCCGATCGGAATCTGGCAGCCGCCGTTCAGCGCGCCGAGGAACGTGCGCTCGGCCGCGACCGCCAGCGCCGTATCGGCATCGTCAAGCAGCGCGAGCAGCTCGCGCACGCCGGCGTCGCTCTCGCGGCACTCGATGCCGAGCGCTCCCTGGCCGACGGCCGGCAGGCAGATGTCGGGATCGACGGGAGAGCTGATGCGGTCTTCCCAGCCCATGCGCAGCAGGCCCGCCGTCGCCAGCACGATCGCATCCAGTCCGTCGGTCTCCAGCTTGCGGATGCGCGAGTCGATGTTGCCCCGGATCGAGCGGATCTCGAAGTCGGGCCGGTACGCCTTGAGCTGGCTCGCGCGGCGCAGGCTGCTCGTGCCGATCGCAGCTCCGCGAGGAAGCTCCGACAGCGGGACGCCGCCGCGGGTAATGACGCAGTCGCGCGGATCGACGCGCTTTGGCACCGCTCCGTTCATGAGCCCTTCCGGCAATTCGGACGGCATGTCCTTCATGCTGTGGACGGCCAGGTCGATCTCTCCGTCCAGCAGCGCCTGCTCGATCTCCTTCACGAACAGCCCTTTGCCGCCCACCTTGGACAAGGTGACGTCAAGGATGCGGTCGCCTTTGGTGACGATCTTGCGGATCTCGAATTCGTAGCCGAAGCCGCGGGCTTCGCTGATCTGGCGGAGCGCCTCGATGACATGGCCCGTCTGGGTCAGCGCCAGCGCGCTCTGGCGCGTGCCGACGACGATCGTCCGCGCTTCTCTGGATAGTTGCTGCATGGGAGTTCCTCCTTATGTAGACTGCTGCCTGTCGTCCTTGCCCTCCGTCCGCTTCGCCCCGGGCGCCTCCTCGCGTCCGTCGGCACTGCCGCCAGGCCCGTGCTCGCCGGCAGCCCAGGCGGCCAGGCGGACAGCCTCGCGCCGCAGCCGCTCCCGGCGGACGTCGGCATCCGGCTCCTGCTCCAGCAATCGCCGCCGCAGCTCGCCCATGCGGCGCGCCGCCTCGGCGTAACGCCCGCCGCCGTACCGCCGCTCCAGCTCGGAATGCAGCACGGCGGCCAGCGCCGGCGCCTCGCCGCCGGCATGCACCGCGAGCAAAACCGCTCCGTCGCGGACCGCCGCGGCCGTCTCGAAGCTGCTTGGCCACGAGCCGGAAGCATCGTTGAACAGCCGGCCCTGCCGCTCGGCCTCGCGTCCGATTCGCGCGTTGAGCGCAGGATCGTCCGTTGCCGCGACGACGAGGAAAGCCCCGTCTAGATCCGAGCTGCGATATTCGCGCGCATGGAGCTGAAGCCGCCCCTGACCGGCCAGCTCCAGCAAGCCGGGCGTAAAGGAGAGGCCGACCAGCTCCAGCCGGTCGGCGCCGCCGGCGAGCAGTCCGGCGGCTTTTCTTTGAGCGACCGGGCCGCCGCCGACGATCAGGCAGCGGCGGCCGGACAGCCGCAGCATGGCGGGGTATGCGGTCATCCCAGGGAGCCTCCTCGGGGTCGGCCGGTCCGGCTCAGGACCAGCGATGGAAGTTGGATGCGGGATTGATGAGCGTATTGAGGACGAGCATCGCGAAGCAGATCAGGTTCCAGCGCGCGCTCTGCAGCGCCGGCCTGCGCTTGACCGCCCACCGGAACAGGTCATAGGCGTACAGCCCGAGCGCGGCGAACGAGCTCACGACCTTCCAGTCGAGCAGATAGCCGAGGCGGCCTTCGACGACGACCGAGACGACCGCGACCGAAAGCGACAGCGCCAGCAGCGGCACGCCGAACAGCACGAGCCGATACGAGAACCGATCCAGCTGCTCCAGGCTCGGCAGCCGCGCCACGCCGCGGCTCCAGCGCCGGGTTTTGAGCCTGCCGTGCAGGAACAGGTACATTCCGGCGAATACGGCGGAGATCGCCAGCAGCGAGAACGCGCAGAGCACGAGGCTGATATGCAGGATGAGCAGCTCCTGGGCGAGCTTCCACGGGGCGAGCGGAATTTCCGCGCTCGGGTCGCTGAACAGGTTGAGCGCGAGCACGCTGAAAGCGATCAGATTGACGAGAAAAACGATGAATTCAATTCGGAAGAAGCGGCTGATGACGAGCGAGGCCGTCAGCAGCAGCCAGGAAACGCCGAGCCAATATTCAAACCGGGAAAACAGCGTCATGTCCATATGCGCCCAGATCCGGTACAGCACGACCCCGGTGATCAGCACCCAGACGAACACAAGCAGCCCTGCGCCCATCCGCTTCGCCCTCCGGTTCGAATCCACGAAGTCGGAGAAGTAAAACAGAAGGCTCAGGGCGTATATATACAACAGGCTATCGTAAAACCAGTACGTACCCATACATGGCGCCCTCCTGTCCTATTCCTGCATAGGCGAGGCCGCACGGCGGCTGCGGATCGGTCAGGGCGCGACAATCGCAAGCGGAGAAGCGGCTTGGGAACGGGCCGCCGTCGTTTTGTCGGCTAGGACTTTCCCCTTGGCTCCGCCTTCCGGCTCCGGCTCTTGATCCTTGAGGTCGAAAAGCTTCGCGAACAGCTCCATCGCGTCGTCCGCCTTCCGCTCCCCGGCGAGCTCCTTGATGCCATGGATCGGATCCTGCATCATCTGGTTCAACATGCTTTTGGTCAGCTTCTGGATGACCTTGAGCTCGCGCTCGTCCAGATCGGGCAGCTTCTTGGCAAGGCTGTCCATCGTCTGGCGATGGATGTCGTCGGCTTTTTCCTGCAACGACCGGATCAGCGGCACGACGCCAAGCGTCCGATACCACTGGTGGAACTCGTCCATCGTCGAAGCGATCATCGTCTCGATCTTCTCCGCCTCTTGACGGCGATGCTCCAGGTTCATCTCCACGATCCCCTCCAGGTCGTCAATATCATACAGGAAGACATTGTCGACCGAGGCGATGGCCGGATCCAGATCCCGCGGAACGGCGATGTCGATCATGAACATCGGCTTGGAGCGACGGCGCTGCATCGCGGCGACGACGACGTCCCGAGCCAGCACATAGCCGCTCGAGCCGGTCGAGCTGATGACGATATCGGCCTCATGGAGACGGCGCACCGCCTCGTCCATCGAGCAGGGAATGCCGTTGAACTTGGCGGCCAGCTCGGCCGCGCGCTCGAACGTGCGGTTGACGACAAGCACCCGGTCCGCGCCGTTGGCATACAGGTGCTTGGCCGTCAGCTCGCTCATCTTGCCCGCGCCGATGATCATGACCGTCTTGCGGTTGAACTGGCCGAAGATGCGCTTGCCGAGCTCGACGGCCGCATAGCTGACCGACACGGCCGACTCGCCGATCGACGTCTCCGAGTGGGCCGCCTTGGCCATCGTCACCGCCTGCTTGAACAGCATGTTGAAGATCGTGCCGGTCGCCCGCTTCTGCTGGGACAGCAGCCACGCGCTGCGCACCTGGCCGAGGATCTGGGTCTCGCCGATGACCATCGAGTCGAGGCCGCTCGTCACGCGCATCAGATGGCGGATCGCACGGTCGTCCTCATGCATATAGAGATGGTTCGTGAACGATTCTCTCGGCAGATGGAACCACTGCTCCATGAAGGAGCGGATATGATAGGCGCACAGCTGATGCCGATCGACGACGGCATACAGCTCGGTGCGGTTGCAGGTCGCGACAATGACACATTCAAGGATGCTGGAGGTCGCCTTCAGCGCCTCTACCGCACGAGGAAGGTCGGAGTCCGAGATCGCGAACTTCTCGCGGACTTCGACCGGCGCGGTACGGTAGTTCAGGCCGACCACAACAATATGCATGTGACATCACCGCCTCTCTATGTCTGTGCCTTATAAGACGAGTCTATTCCGTACATTAGAATCATTATAACATACAAGCACAAGTCCGCTCGCGCAAACTTTGACGTTTTGTTGACGCGAAGCCTGTCTATCCTTACGGCATCTAGTTTGGTCCTGGCTGCAGATCCGTATTCTCCCTAAAAAAAATAACCATGGAGAGCTCCATGGTCATTTGTACAGAGTTCCGGTCTTTTAAACCAGTTCGGTTGCTTTCAGTTCCGGTTCTACGACTTGAAGCTCTCCCATACCGCGTACGAGCTTCTTGGCGTGCGTCGTCTTCGGCTTCAGGACGGCCAGCATGTAGTCGATCGCGAGCTGCGGATCTACCGTCTCGCCGCAGGTGTAGCAGTCGAGCGCGGCGAAGCCTCTTTCTGGATACGTGTGAATCGAGAGGTGGCTCTCCGACAAGAGCACCAGTACCGTTGCGCCTTGGGGCTCAAATTGCTTGGCTTGAACCGAGAGCACAGATGCGCCGCATGCCTCCGCCGCTTCTACCATGTGGGCTTGCAGAAACTCGGCGTTGTTAATGAGTTCGAAATCTACTCCCCAAGCATCAACCGCAACATGTCTTCCGAAAGTTGAGTATTCCATCTTCCGGCTCCCCCTTCCTAGGAATAAAATGATTAAAAATTTCATCCGCTAGGACCTACGTCATTCACTTCCCGAGGGATAACTCTCTCTCGCAACATATCCATGTCCTGAGTGAATCCTGGTTCCTATATTGGGTTTTTTTCAACGAAATTAAAAATACCATCTATCCCCCCCAAATGCAACCTTTTTTTCTGTAAAAAACGGGCGGCTGCGGAGAACGAAAAAAGACCGCCGGACGCGAGGTCCGGACGGTCTGGAATGAAAAGGCCGCTGGATGCGGGCCCGCGCTCGGAAGCTATGCCTCCAGCGCGAACAGGCGGCTCGAATGATCGGCCAGCAGGCGGTCGATCTCGCGGCGCTCGGCATCGTCCGCGGCAGTCAGGCGGCTGTCCAGCAGCCGGTTCACCGAAGCCTTGAGCCAGTCGATCTCCTGCTCGGCGGCATTCAGCCGGAACGTGCGCTCCAGCTCGCCCAGCGTGTCCTTGAACTGATAGACGAGCCGGGTGCCCTTGGCCGTCTGCTCGCTGATGCGCTGCACCGCTCCGGCCTGATACTCGTACGTCATCGTATAATGGCTATAGATTCGGTTGACGACCGCGTCGCCCTTGAAGGTCGCGACGAGCTTGCGCATCACGTTCGTGAGCGCAGGCTGCGTGATCCGGCAGGACCATTCGCACACGAAGCAGCCATCTTCTTGCTGAAATACAAAGCGGACTTTTTCCCTCCCTGCGCTGTCTTCGAGAACCGCCTCCTGATTGCCGCCCTCAAGCACCATGACGCTTATGCGCACATGCTGGTCCTTGATGAAGCGGTAAAAACGGGTCATCTCTTCACGGGTCAATTGCAGTTTGGCTTGAACATACTCGGTGGCTATCCGCTGAGCCATAAAAATCTCCTCAATTCTCTGGTTTGAAAAAGGGACTCTGGATTTCGTTTCTTATCTTCATTATACGTGATCGGCGGCGGCGTTTCCTGCCAGCCGCGCTTGATAATCCGCCGTATTTCAGAATTAGAAGCGGCCAGCCGCGATTCGGAGAAGGCAAAACCCGATTTCCTTAGGAATTCGCTGTTCCTTGCTGCTCTTCGCTCGCAATTCCGGCCGATTGCGCCAGAACGTCCCAAAGCTCTTCCCTTCCCATACCCGTTTCGGAGGAGAACAAAACGAGCGCATCCTTCGATGTGGCGCCGAGCGTCGTGCGCACGGCCTTTTTATGCTTGTCCCACTTGCTCTTCGGAATTTTGTCCGCCTTGGTGCAGACGATGCACATCGGAATGCCGAAATGCTTGAGCCAGTTGAACATGAGCACGTCGTCCTTGGACGGGTCGTGGCGAATATCGATGACGAGCAGCACGAGCTTCAGCTCCTCGCGGTTCTGAAGGTAGCGCTCGATCATTTTGCCCCAGGCCTCGCGCTCGGTCTTGGAAACCTTGGCGTATCCGTAGCCCGGGAAGTCGACGAAATATAAGGCCTCGTTGATGCGGTAGTAGTTGAGCTGCTGCGTCTTGCCGGGCTGGGAGCTCGTCCGGGCGAGATTCTTGCGCAGGATCAGCTTGTTGATCAATGACGATTTGCCGACATTGGAACGCCCTGCCAGAGCTATCTCCGGCAAGGCGTCGCTAGGATATTGATGCGGCTGGACCGCGCTGATGATGAATTCGGCGTTCGTGATTTTCATAGAATCGGTGTCCCTGCTTTCTCTTCGCTTGCTGCCGCCTCCGGCGCGGAAAGCGCGGAAACGGGAGCGGCCTCGGGCAGCAGCGCATGCTCGAGCACCTGGTCCATATGGGCCACGGGCACGAACTCCATGTCGGCGCGCACGCTGTCCGGGATGTCCCTGAGGTCGCGCTCGTTGTCCGCAGGCAGCAGCACCTTGCGGATGCCGGCGCGATGCGCGGCGAGCGACTTTTCCTTGAGGCCGCCGATCGGCAGCACGCGGCCGCGCAGCGTGATCTCGCCGGTCATCGCCACCGTCTTGCTGACCTTGCGGCCGGTGAGCGCGGAGATGAGCGCGGTCGCCATCGTGATGCCTGCGGACGGACCGTCCTTTGGAATCGCCCCTTCGGGAATATGGATGTGGATGTCGTTCTTTTCATGGAACTGCGAATCGAGCCCCAGCTCCTCCGCCCGCGAGCGCGTGAAGCTGAACGCGGCCTGCGCGGATTCCTTCATGACGTCGCCCAGCTTGCCGGTCAGCGTCAGCTTGCCGGCGCCCGGCAGCACCGTCACCTCGATGACGAGCGTGTCGCCGCCGACCTCGGTCCACGCAAGGCCCGTCACCGCGCCCACCTGATCCTCCGCCTCGGCGAGGCCGTAGCGGAATTTGGCCGGTCCGAGCCACTCCTTGACGAGCGCCCGGTCGACGGAGATCGGCGCGCTGCCCGGCTCCGAGACGAGCTTTTTGGCGGCCTTGCGGCAGATCGAGGCGACCTGCTGCTCCAGGTTGCGCACGCCCGACTCGCGCGTGTACTCGCGGATGAGGGCGAGCAGCGCATCCGGCTCGAGCGTCAGCTGCTCCTCCTCGAGGCCGTGCTCGCGCTTCTGCTTGGGCAGCAGGTAGCGGCGGGCGATCTGGTCCTTCTCGAGCTCCGTGTAGCCGGGGATGTACAGCACTTCCATCCGGTCCAGCAGCGGCCGCGGAATATTGTGCAGCGCATTGGCCGTCGTGACGAACATGACAGAGCTCAGATCGAACGGAGCTTCGATGAAATGGTCGCTGAACGTGCCGTTCTGCTCCGGATCGAGCACTTCGAGCAGCGCCGCCGAAGGATCGCCGCGGAAGTCCGACGCCATCTTGTCGATCTCGTCGAGCAGGAACACCGGGTTCATCGATCCGGCCGTCTTCATGCCCTGGATGATCCGGCCCGGCATCGCGCCGACGTACGTGCGGCGATGCCCGCGGATCTCCGCCTCGTCCCGCACGCCGCCGAGCGAGATGCGGACGAACTCGCGGCCGAGCGACCGCGCGATCGAGCGCGCGAGCGACGTCTTGCCGACGCCGGGAGGGCCGACGAGGCAGAGGATCGGTCCTTTGAGCTTCTGCACGAGCTTCTGCACGGCCAAGTATTCCAGCACGCGCTCCTTGGGCTTGTCGAGCCCGTAATGGTCCTCGTCAAGAACGGCCTCGGCCTTGGCCAGATCGAGGTCGTCCTCGGTCCGCTTGCTCCATGGAAGCGACAGCAGCCAATCGATATAATTGCGGATGACGCCGCCCTCGGCCGAGGACGCCGGCATCTTCTCCAGCCGGTCGATCTCTTTGACGACCTTTTCCTTGATCTTTTCGGGCAGCTCCGCCGCGTCCATCTGAGCCCGCAGCTCCTCGACCTCGCCGGCGCGGCCCTCGCGGTCGCCGAGCTCCTTCTGGATCGCCTTCATCTGCTCGCGCAGGTAGTATTCCTTTTGCGTCTTCTCCATCTGCTTCTTGACGCGCTGGCTGATCTTGCGCTCGAGCTCCAGCACCTCGCGCTCGTTGCCGAGCAGGTCGAGCAGCTTCTCGAGCCGCGCCTTCACGTCGACCGTCTCGAGAATCTCCTGCTTATCCTTGATCTTGAGCGACAGATGGCTCGTGATGACGTCGGCGAGCCGACCCGGCTCGTCGATGTCGGATACCGCCGCATGCGTCTCCGGCGTCACTTTTTTGGACAGGGTGATGTAATGCTCGAACTGGCTCAGCACCGAGCGCATGAGGGCGTCGATCTCCGGATCGGTCGACTCCTCCTCCGGCAGCTCCCGCGCCGTCACCTCGTAGAACTCCTCCTGAGGCAGGTAGTCCTGGATCTCGGCGCGCATGACGCCTTCGACGAGCACGCGGATCGTGCCGTTCGGCAGCTTCAGCATCTGGCGCACCTTGGCGATCGTGCCGATGCGGTAGATGTCCTCCTCCGTCGGCTCCTCGATGTTCACTTCCGACTGGGAGCTGAGCAGAATCATATGATCGCCCAGCATCGCCCGATCAAGCGCCTTGACGGACTTTTCCCTTCCGACGTCGAGATGAAGCACCATGCTGGGATAAACGAGAAGTCCCCGCAGAGGGAGCAGCGGCAGCCTGCGGCTTTTTCCTTTGGCAGGTCCCATGCCAACACCTCCCACCTTAAGATAGTCTTCCTATTGTATCATTCCCGCGAATCCGCCTGCAAATAGGGTACTTGAGGCGTCAGGAACAGATCCGCGATCGGGGAAAGCTCCTCCTGGCCCTGGCGGATGTCGTCCGGGAACAGATCCTGGAAGATCTCCTCGACGCGATCGACCGGAATGACCTTGAGGCCGTTCAGATCGGCGAAGATCGCCTGCCAGTTGTCCTTCGGAATGTACACCGTGAGGGCGCCGGCCTGGAAGGCCGCTTCCACCTTGGCGAGCACGCCTCCGACCGGCTTGACGTTGCCGTGGATGCCGACCTCGCCGGTCATCGCGATCGTGTGGTCGACCGGCACGCCGCGGATCGCCGAGGCGATCGCCGTCGCCATCGCCGAGCCGGCGGACGGACCGTCGATCGGCGTCCCGCCCGGGAAGTTGATGTGCAGGTCGAAGTCCTGCGGACGCAGTCCGATGCGGCGCAGCATCGTCAGCACGTTTTCGACCGAGCCTTTGGCCATGCTCTTGCGGCGCAGCGTCCGCTGGCCGCCTCCGAGCTCCTCCTCGTCGACGACGCCGGTAATCGTGAAGCTGCCCTTGCCGGCTGCCGTCGGGATGGCGCTCACCTCGATCTCCAGCAGCGTGCCCATGTTGGGCCCGTAGACGGCGAGGCCGTTGACGAAGCCGATCTGCGGCGCGGCCGGCACCTTGCGGTCCGGACGCGGCGGAATCTGGCTGCTGTTGACGACCCACTCGATGTCGGCCGCGCCAATCGTCTCGCGCTTCTCCGACAGCGCCAGCCCCGCCGCCAGCTGG
This sequence comes from Paenibacillus sp. B01, assembly GCF_009649995.1. NCBI lineage: Bacteria > Bacillati > Bacillota > Bacilli > Caryophanales > Paenibacillaceae > Paenibacillus > Paenibacillus sp. B01. The sequence goes on from NZ_CP045802.1 coordinate 4,193,041, forward strand.
ATGATGTTGACCGCCTCGCGGCCGTTGGTGGCATAGCGCTTGACGACGCCGACCGCCTCCGGGCAAGGGGCGAAGCCGATCTTCTTGACCGCGTTGTCGGCGATCTCGGCGATCTCGTCCGGCAGCAGCGGCCGGAAGTAGATCTCCATGCAGCGCGAGCGGAGCGCCGGCGGCAGCTCCTGCGGCGAGCGCGTCGTCGCTCCGACGAGCCGGAAGTCCGCCGGCAGGCCGTTTTGGAAAATGTCGTGGATGTACATCGGGATGTTCGGATCTTCGGAATGGTAGTAGGCGCTCTCCAGGTAGACCTTGCGGTCCTCGAGCACTTTTAACAATTTATTCATCTGGATCGGGTGTAATTCCCCGATCTCGTCGATGAACAGCATGCCGCCATGCGCCTTCGTCACCGCGCCGGGCTTCGGCTGCGGAATGCCCGCCACTCCCATCGCGCCGGCTCCCTGATAGATCGGATCGTGGACCGAGCCGATCAGCGGATCGGCGATGCCGCGCTCGTCGAAGCGGGCCGTCGTCGCGTCGATCTCCGTGAACTTCGCTTCCGCGAGGAACGGCGAGGTCGGATTTTTCTTGGCTTCCTCCAGTACGACGCGCGCCGCCGCCGTCTTGCCCACCCCCGGAGGCCCGTAGACGATGACATGCTGCGGATTGGCGCTGCACAGGGCCGCCTTCATCGCGCGCAGTCCGTCCCGCTGGCCGACGATGTCGTTCATCGTCTGCGGCCGCGTCTTCTCCGCGAGCGGCTTGGTCAGCGAGATGGAGCGAAGCTTGCGCAGCTTGTCCATCTCCTTGCGGGACTCCTTGTCGACGGCCGACTTGTTCGTGCGCTGGCTGCGCAGCATGTTCCAGAAATACACCCCGATTACGACCGCGAAAAACACCTGCACCAGCATCAAAAATAGACTTAACGTCATGCTATCCGCTCCTCTCATGCTTGCCGGAATAAAAGACCCATACCGGATAGTATTGCCTGCCCCGGCAGGAGTTAGTCCCGAAAAATGGAGAAGCGGACCGCATCGGACGATCGCTCCGGACAGGCCGGCCGCCTCACTCGGCGCGGTACAGCTCCTTGCCGAGCTCGGCGCCGAGCAAGTCGGCGCTCATCGGCCTCAGCCCGATGAGCGGAGCGAGCTGGCTCGCGGCCGAAGCGCCGCGGTTGGAGAGCACGGCGATCGCGGCGCCATGCTCGGGATTGAAGGAGAGGAAGCTGCTGGAGCCGTACGTTCCGCCGTTGTGCCAGAACGTATGGCTGCCGTCCGGCTCCGGACGGATGATCCACGCATAGCCGATGCCGACGCCTTGCGGCGATCCCGCCAGCCGCGTCTGGGCGAGACGCATCGTCTCGCGGACGGGATCCCCCGTCTCGCGGCTTGACGCCGCGGCCAGCTGGGCTTCGGCGTACCGAAGCAGATCCGGCGCCGTCGAGCGGACCGCTCCGGCTCCCGCCATCGCTTCGCCGAACGTCCACGGCTTGGCGGGAGCGCCCGAGCTGCGATGCACCGGCCGCAAGGAGGCGCCGTCCTCCGCGTCGGAATCGAGCGTCGTCCGCTCCAGGCCGAGCGGCTCGAACAGCCGAGCCTGCAGCAGCTCGGCGAGCGGTTCGCCTGAGCTTCGCGCGAGCAGCCAGCCGAGCAGGCCGAAGCCGTAGTTCGAGTAAGAGGACGGCTTGGCTCCGTCCCGATAAGGCTCCTTCAGCACCGCTTCGACGAGCGCATCCGTGCCGTAAGCGGCATATGGATTCTCTTTGTCGCGCACATGCGCCCGCATGTTGGCCGGCAGCCGGGGCAGCCCCGACGTATGGGAGACGAGCTCGGCCAGCGTCGTCTTGGAGGCGAAGGCCGACGCCGCCAGCTCCGGCGCCAGCACCGCCGGCGCGTCCTCTCGGCTCAGCCGCCCGTCACGCTCCAGCGAGGCGAGCAGGCAGCCGGTCATCGTCTTTGTAATCGAACCGATCTCGTACCGGCGGCTCTTCAGCGCTTCCTCGTCCGCATCGTCGCGGCTCCAATAGCCCCGCTCGCCGCCCTTCACCCAGGCGACGACCGGATCGTGCAGCGACCTTTCCAGCCAAGCCCTCGTCTTTTTGCGGCGAAGCGCTTCCTGAATCCGTTCCATCCGAAATCCCTCCCGTTCGATTGTCATCGGTTGTATACGGCGCCGCTCGGCGCCTCGTTGCCCCAAAAAAGCCCGGACAAGCGAAAAGAAGCCCTCGCAGTCCACAGGACTTGCGAAGGCTCTTTCATTCTCGCCGCTGGAGCGTCAGGCAGGCAGATGCTCCTTGCGGCCGGGAATCTCGCCCGTCTCCTCGAAGACGCGCACGATCTCGTCGATCTCTTTTTTGAGCTCGGACAGCAGCTCGGCCTCCGGCACCTTGCGGATCATCTGGCCGTAGCGGAACAGCATGCCCTCGCCGCGCGCGCCGGCGATGCCGATATCCGCCTCGCGAGCCTCGCCGGGGCCGTTGACCGCGCAGCCGAGCACGGAAACCTTGATCGGCACCTTGATCTTGGAGATGTACTCCTCCACCTCGTTGGCGATCGAGAACAGATCGATGTCGAGCCGTCCGCAGGTTGGACAGCTGATAAGCGTCGCCGCGTTCGTGATCAGGCCGAACGTCTTGAGCAGCTCGCGCGCGACCTTGACCTCCTCGACCGGATCGGCGCTGAGCGAGATGCGCACCGTGTTGCCGATGCCCATCGCCAGCAGGGCGCCGATGCCCGCCGAGCTCTTGATCGTGCCCGAGTGCAGCGTGCCGGCCTCGGTGATGCCCAGATGCAGCGGATACTTGATCTTCTCCGCCGCCATGCTGTAAGCCGCGATCGCCATCGGCACGTCGGATGCCTTGAGCGAGACGATGATGTCATGGAAGTCCAGCTCTTCGAGAATGCCGATATGGAACAAGGCGCTTTCGACCATCGCCTCCGGCGTCGGATAGCCGTACTTCTCCAGCAGATGGTTCTCCAGCGAGCCGGCGTTGACCCCGATGCGAATCGGAATGCCCTTTTCCTTGCAGGCGGCGACGACGGCCTCCACCTTCTCGCGGCGGCCGATGTTGCCCGGATTGATGCGGACCTTGTCCACCCCGTTCTCGATGGCGAGCAGCGCGAGGCGGTAGTCGAAGTGGATGTCCGCCACGAGCGGGATATGGATGCGGCGCTTGATCTCCTTGATCGCCTCGGCCGCTTCCTTGTTGTTGACCGTGACGCGCACGACCTGGCAGCCCGCTTCCTCGAGACGGAGGATCTCGGCTACCGTCGCCTCCACGTCGGCCGTCTTGGTCGTGCACATGCTCTGGATGATGACCTCATTGCTGCCGCCGATCGTCAAGCCGCCGACGCGAACCGGCACCGTGTCCTTGCGAGAATACATACGTAGCATCTCTCCCTATGAAAGGCCAAAGTCCACCGGATCCCGGACGGCGATCCGGAATCGGGTGGAACGATGGCGGGTTGAAAAGAGCAGCCGCCATCCGCGCGGCCGGAGCCGCGACAAGGTCAGGCGCTTTCTTCTTTTTTCTTGCCTTTCTTGGCCGTCAGCTCCGGAACGACCCGGTCCTGGACGACCTTTTCCGTAATGACGCAGGTGCTGAGCTCCTCGCGGGACGGCGCCTCGTACATGATCTCCAGCATGATGCCTTCGATGATGGCGCGCAGGCCGCGGGCGCCGGTATTGCGCTTGATCGCTTCCTTGGCGATCGCGTCCAGCGCTCCGGCTTCGAACTCGAGCTTGACGTTGTCCATCTCGAGCAGCTTCTGGTACTGCTTGACGAGCGCGTTTTTCGGCTCGGCGAGGATGCGCACGAGCGCCGCCTCATCGAGCGGCTCCAGCGTCGAGATGACCGGCAGGCGGCCGACGAACTCGGGGATCAGGCCGAACTTGAGCAGATCCTCCGGCAGGACGAGGGACAGGTATTCGCCCGCCTTCATGTCCTTCGTGCCGTCGCCCGTGTTGAAGCCGATGACCTTTTTGCCGATGCGGCGCTTGATGATCTGCTCGAGGCCGTCAAAGGCTCCGCCGCAGATGAACAGGATGTTCGTCGTGTCGATCTGGATGAACTCCTGATGAGGATGCTTGCGGCCGCCTTGCGGAGGCACCGAAGCGACCGTGCCCTCGAGAATTTTGAGCAGCGCCTGCTGCACGCCTTCGCCCGAAACGTCGCGGGTGATGGACGGATTCTCGGATTTGCGGGCGACCTTGTCGATCTCGTCGATGTAGATGATGCCGCGCTCGGCCTTCTCCACGTCGTAGTCGGCCGCTTGGATCAGCTTGAGCAGGATGTTCTCGACGTCCTCGCCGACATAGCCGGCCTCCGTGAGGGAGGTCGCGTCCGCGATCGCGAACGGAACGTTGAGGATCTTGGCCATCGTCTGCGCGAGCAGCGTCTTGCCGGAGCCCGTCGGGCCGACCAGCATGATGTTGCTCTTCTGCAGCTCGACGTCCTCGAGCTTGCTCTGGGAGTTGATCCGCTTGTAATGGTTGTAGACGGCGACGGACAGCGATTTTTTGGCGGCTTCCTGCCCGATGACGTAGGAATCGAGGATCGCGCGGATATCCTTCGGTTTCGGAATATCCTTCAGATCCAGCTCTTCCTCGTGCCCAAGCTCCTCCTCCACGATTTCCGTGCAGAGCTCGATGCATTCATCGCATATATAGACGCCGGGACCGGCTACCAGTTTGCGGACCTGGTCCTGGGACTTTCCGCAAAAAGAGCATTTCAGCTGGCCCTTTTCTTCGTTGAATTTAAACACTCGATCACCCCTTAAAGGAAGATGTTACAAAAGGCCCGCTTCCGGGACGGCAATGACCTTGTCGATGAGCCCGTAGGCAAGCGCGTCGTCCGCGCTGAGGAAGTTGTCGCGGTCGGTGTCGCGCTCGATCTTCTCGTAGGGCTGGCCCGTACGATCGACATAGATCTGGTTGAGCTTCTGCTTGGTCTTGATGATCCAGTCGGCATGGATCTTGATGTCGGACGCCTGGCCGCGCACGCCGCCCAGAGGCTGATGGATCATAACCTCGCTGTTCGGAAGCGCGAAGCGCTTGCCCTTGGCGCCTGCCGTCAGCAGCAGCGAGCCCATGCTCGCGGCCATGCCGACGCAGATCGTCGATACGTCCGGCTTGATGAATTGCATCGTATCATAAATACCCATGCCCGCGGTCACCGAACCGCCGGGAGAGTTGATATACAGGTGAATATCCTTCTCCGGGTCGTCAGCCGCGAGGAAGAGCAGCTGGGCGATGATCGAATTGGCAACGTCATCGTCGATTGCGCTTCCGAGGAAGATGATGCGATCCTTCAAAAGACGCGAATAGATATCGTAAGAACGCTCCCCGCGATTCGTCTGCTCTACTACAATCGGTACCAGATTCATGCGACCAACCTACTTTCCGCTTTGGAGTTCAGAACCACTTTCATTCTAGCATGTTTGGAGCTTCCATGTCATTTTTGCCGGATCTCCTGGCCTGCCTGCCGTGTTCCAATCTTATGTAAGGGACGGAGTCCCCATTCCTGCGCGAGGCAGGGGCGATGCTTATGTGGGTTCAGCGGGTAAAAAGAAGGCACGTGCGAGCGACGTGCCTTGCGGAGTGGAGCGCAAGCCGCCTTAGGCGACTTCGCTCGCGATTTTGCTGTTGTCGAGAAGGAACTTGATCGTCTTGCGAAGCTTCAGATCTTCCTTCATGTTGTCCAGGTTGCCGTTGCGCTCGAAGATGTCGCGCAGCTCGGCCGCCGGACGGCTGTACATTTTGGACAGGTTCTCGAGCTCCTCGCCGACTTCTTCCTCGGAGATCTCGATCGACTCCTGCTTGGCGATGGCGTCAAGCACGAGGTTGTTCAGCACGCGCTTCTCGGCGTCGGAGCGCATTTGTCCGCGCAGAGCCGCTTCGTCCTGGCCGGAGAACTGGTAGTACAGCTCCATATTCAGGCCTTGCTGCTTGATGCGGTTCTCGAAGTCGCGCAGCAGGTAGTCCACTTCCGTGTTGATCATCGCTTCCGGGATCTCCACTTCGGCCGCTGCCGCGATCTTGTCGACGAGAGCCGTCTCGCGCGCTTGCTCGTTTTCTTTTTCCTTGCGCTCCTGCAGCTTCTTGGAGAGATCCTGCTTGAACTCGTCCAGCGTGTCGAACTCGCTCACGTCCTTGGCGAACTCGTCGTCCAGAGCGGGCAGGTTCTTGCGCTTGATCTCATGCAGCTTGACCTTGAAGACGGCGGCCTTGCCGGCCAGGTTCTCGGCATGGTACTCCTCCGGGAACGTCACTTCCACATCCTTGAAGTCGCCTGTCGCCAGGCCGACGACTTGCTCCTCGAAGCCCGGGATGAAGGAATTGGAGCCCAGCTCCAGGGAGTAGCGCTCGGCCTGGCCGCCCTCGAACGCTTCGCCGTCGACGAAGCCTTCGAAATCGATGACGACGGTGTCGCCGTTCTCAGCCGCGCCCTCTTCCACGACGACCAGCTCCGCATGGCGCTGCTGCAGACGCTCCAGCTCGGCGCTCAGCTCCTCGTCCGTCACGTCGCTGCTCGCGGCAGGCACTTCGATGCCTTTGTACTCGCCGAGCTTCACTTCCGGCTTGACGGTGACTTTCGCCTTGAACTTGAACGGCTGGCCCTTGCCGAACTGCTCGACGTCGATTTCCGGACGGTCGACCGGCTCGATGCCGGTATCTTTCAGCGCTTCCGAATAAGCGGTCGGCAGCAGGATGTCGATCGCGTCCTGGTACAGGCTTTCTACGCCGAAACGGGATTCAAAGATGGAGCGAGGCACTTTGCCTTTGCGGAAGCCCGGCACGTTGACGCGTCCAACGACTTTCTTGAACGCTTGATCGAGCGCTTCCTTCACTTGCTCCGCGCCTACTTCCACGTCGATTGCGACGACGTTCGTTTCTATTTTCTCCCAAGTTGCTGTCATTTATGCTGTCCCCTCCAAAAAATAGGCGCTAGCCCCAATTATCTGCGTTGTAATAAACCATTCCATTATAATCAACTGGGCGTCCGATTACAAGACAGGCTAGCCATCGCCAGAACCTTCCTGCAAGTCGGTGATCTGCCGCATCGCGCGGCAAGCCTGCTCGTAGCGGAATCGCAGCTCGTCGGTGATGCCGTATGTATGCCGGATCTTTTCTTCTTCGGCCGTGCCGTACACGGCCAGGAGCAGCGTCAGATGCAGCGCCGCCGCGTAGCTGTCGACGACCGCCTCCTCCTCGCTCAGCATGCGTGCGTAGGCGGAGCTGCCGTACAAATATTGCAGGCATTCCTTCCATAGCTCGCGGGCGAAATGCGGCAGCGTCGGGTCCATCGTCTCGGTCACGCCCTCGACCCGCTCGAGGATCAGCCGCACCGGCTCGGGATAGTCGTCGAGATCGAGCGGCGTGCGCTCGATCTCGAGCTCCGCCGTCTCGCCGAGCCGCTCCAGCCGGACGACGCCCGCATCCCCTCTGCGGCGGAGGCATTGGAGAGCCTTGAACTGCACCATCGGATGCAGCGTCTCCTGCTCCAGCCACCTGCGGATCGTCTCGTCCACCTCGGAGCTGCGCAGATGGGCAGCCCGCTCCAGCGCCAGCAGCTGCTGGTCGAGCATCGGATGGTTCTTCATGATGTACAGCACCTGCTGCACGTAGGACTCGTCCTGCTCGGCCGGGCTGAGCGCCGTCCGCCGCAAGTCGTCCTCGCTCGGCTCGCCGTCCTCCTCCTCGGCTCCGCCGGGGAACGCCATCTCCAGCCATGCGAGCAGATTGCTCCATTCCTCATAATGGCGGGGCTCCTCTCCCCGGCACTGGAGGAGGAACTGCAGCAGCCGCTTGGCTTCTGCATAGTGCTCCGACTCGAGCAGGCGGGTGAGCTGTTCCTGATAATGATCGAGCGAGCTCGGGAATAGATAAAGGTTGTCTTTTTCGCCGCGGGTTGAATCGTCTATCGTCGTAATGGGATCACCGCCTCATCTTCTGTGACGACCTTTATTCACCAAAGTTTGGCTACATTATAACATGAGCCGGCAAAGAAGGAAAAACGGCGCGATCCTTGCAATATGCATGATCTTCCTGTATGATCTACAAGTATCGCTTTTTTGGACCTGTCCTTTCGGGACCGCAAGCGAGCCGTTTGTCCCGGTAGCTCAGTCGGATAGAGCATGCGCCTTCTAAGCGCACGGTCGGGGGTTCGAATCCCTTCCGGGACGCCATCATTCCGCATGCACGCCCCTCTTTCGGAGGGGCTTTTTGCTGCATCGGCCGCATGCCGCCCGTCCCGCGCGGCATGCTATGGCTAGCAGCCGCTTGTCCCGAGTCCTGCCGCAAAAGAGGCTGTCCGGGCAAGCCTATCACCGGCGGCCTGGCCGCCTTCGGGAGGATTCCATCATGCTTTGGCTTCCGTACGCCCTGCTGTCCGCCGTGTTCGCGGCGCTCGTCTCGATTTTCGGCAAGATCGGCCTGAAGGATCTCGACGCCAACTCCGCGACCGCCTTGCGTGCCGTCATCATGGCGCTGTTCCTGCTCGGCGTCGTGGCCGTCCAGGGCAAGTTCGGCCAGGTCGGCGAAATTTTCGCCCAGCGCAAGGCGCTCGCGTTCGTCGCCATGAGCGGAGCGGCCGGGGCGCTGTCGTGGCTGTTCTACTTCCTGGCGCTCAAGGCCGGCACCGTCTCTCAAGTCGGCCCGGTGGACAAGCTGAGCGTCGTGTTCGCCATCGTGCTCGCGCTGCTGTTCCTCGGAGAGAAGATCACCGTCTGGAACGGAGTCGGCGTGCTGATGATCACGGCCGGAGTCATTCTGACCTCGCTCAAGTGACGCCCTCCCGTTCCTCCGCTCCAACCCCAAAAAGGGTCCCTCGGCTCATGAGCCAAGGGACCCTTTTTGGCGCTCGGACGTCAGGCGCCATGCCCGCAAGTCGGCCGGGCAGCAATCGCGACGCCGGCCTCGGCGACAGGCGCGCCGTGCGGCCGGTACGCCTCAGGCCGTCACCCGCGCCTGATCCCGCTCGAGCAGATGGCGCGCCGTGAACGCGTCCGTCACGATCGTGTTCGGATACCCGCCCTTGACGGCGGCGAATACCGCATCGGCCTTGTCGATGCCGCCGGCGACGAGCACGGAATGCTCCTTGCGCCGAAGCTCCTCGAGCCGGATGCCGATCGTACGGTCGTCGAGCTCGCTCAGGCAGATGTTGCCGTCGATGTCGATGAAGCGGGAGCAGATGTCGCCCTTGCCCGCCTGATGCACGATGTCGAGCTCTTCCGCGCTGAGGTAATTGGCGCGGACAAGCAGCGAGTCGGCCGTCGGCACGCCGACAGTGAATACGGCGATGTTCGCCTGCCGTCCCATCTCCAAAATTTTGGCGATGTGCCGGTCCGCCTCGATCGCCCGCTTGACGAGCGGCTGATCGACGATCGCCGGCAGCGGCAGCAGATGCGGAGACGTATTGAACGCTCCCGCGAACAGATGCACGATCTCCGACGCGAACGTATTCGTCTCGGAATAGCTCAGCCCGCCGTTCAGCTGCACGACCTTCACGTCGCGCACGCTTTTGAGCGGCAGCCGCTGGGCGACCTCGTACAGCGTCGAGCCCCAGGTCACCGCGATCGTATCGCCCTCGGCCACCGTCTCGTACAGATGCGCCGCAGCCGCCTCGCCGATGTATTTCTTGACGACGGCGTCCTCGTGGGAAGGCGTGCTCACGACGATCGCCCGATTCAGTCCGAACCGCTTCTCCAGCTGGCGGCAGACGAGATCGTTGTTCTCCAGCGGATCATGGATCGTGATCTGCACGATGCCGTCCGCCTTGGCCTGCTGCAGGAAGCGGGACACCGTCGGCCTGGACACGCCGAGCTTTTTGGCGATGTCCTGCTGGCTGAAGTCCATTTGATAATAAAGCCTGGCCGCTTCCACGATTTTTTCCAGCTTTTCTGACATGTCTTTCCACCTCGAGTCCGCGCGCAGCCGATGCTTGATCCTTCGATTATAGAATCCTTTAGTGGATAAAAGCAATAAAAGAAACAAACAAGCCGCCTTCCTGCCGCCGCCCTCGTTTTCGGGGCTGCGCGCCAGGGTAATGGAGGAACAAAGAAAGCGAATGGAAACGGAGGAATCGCCATGGCTGCCAAAGCCCCCTTCATGACGAGAGCCGTCGAGCTCGGCAAAAACCTGTACGCCCGCTTCCAGGACGACGAGGTGCCGGCGCTCGGCGCCCAATTGACCTACTATTTGCTGCTGTCCTTCTTTCCGTTCCTGATCTTCCTCGTCAGCCTGCTCGGGTTCCTCAACCTGAACGGCGACGAGCTGATCGCCGACATGATCGCGATGATGCCCGCCGAGGGCGGCGAGACGGTGCGCACCATTCTCGGCGAGGTGTCCACGGGAGGCAGCGGCGCGCTGCTGTCCGTCGGCATGATCGGCACGATCTGGGCCGCCTCCAACGGAGTCAACGCCATCATCAAAGGGCTCAACAAGGCTTACGACGAAGAGGAGGACCGCCCGTTCTGGAAGGTGCGCGGCCTCTCGCTGCTGGCGACGATCGTGCTCGCCGCCGTCGTCATCCTCGTCGTCGTCCTGCTCGTCTTCGGCCGCGGAGTCGGCGAGTTCCTGTTCCAGTGGCTCGACTATCCGGCCGGCTTCGAAGCGCTCTGGACGATCGTCCGCTACGTGCTGCCTATCGCGGCGATGGCGCTCGTTTTCACGCTGCTGTATTGGTTCACGCCGAACCGCCGGCTGACGTTCCGCGAGGCGCTTCCGGGAGCCTGCTTCGCCTCGCTCGGCTGGGTCGTCACCTCGATCGCCTTCTCTTACTACGTCAGCCAGTTCGGCAATTATACCAAGACGTACGGCAGCCTCGGCGGCGTCATCGTCCTGCTGATCTGGCTGTACTTGAGCTCGATCATCATCGTGCTCGGCGGAGAAATCAACGCGGCGCTGAGCTTCGGCAGCGCGGGCGTCGAGAAGAAGCGGCCCGCCAAGTCGTTCGGGCTGCGCCTGTTCCGCAAGAAGGGCGTTCCGTCCGGTAGAGCGCCGGGTCCGGACAAGCGCATTCCGTTGTAGAAGCAGCGCCCCGCCGTACCCGTCCGCATACGCAAAGGCCCGCCGGTCATGCACCCATGTCCGGCGGGCCTTTGCGCGTAAACCATTGTCGTTCGGCGTCAGCCGAGCAGCTCCCTCAAGTCCTCCCGCACCTGTCCGCTCGCCAGCACCTGCTGCTTGAACGTCTCGCGCCGTCCCCAGTCGGTCTTGAGCGACTCGTTCTCGAACCACTGCATCGTGATGTCCTCGTAAGCCGTGTGCATGCTGTTGTCGAACCAGTCGGTCAGCAGGTCGGCATCGTCGCGGACGATCGAGACGAGGTCATAGTCCTGATCTTCCGACAGGCTGAAATAAGCTAGCACCTGCTCGCATTGCGGATCGTCTGTGCGCACCTGCACCTCTGCGCAGGGCGTCCCGTCCTTTTCGAGCGATCGGGCGACATGAGCCTCCAGCACGTTCATCCTGGCAGCCCTCCGATGTCCAGGTTCAGCGACGCCACATGGCGGCGCGTCTCCTCCGTCCCGAGACGGTAGACGAGCGTATAGATCTGCTTGAGGATGCCCTCGTAGCCCTGGTTCATCTCTTCGACGCTGGCCGATCCGAACGGATGGCTGTGGAAATGCACCATCGCCGCTTCGTCCATGCTGGACATCTCCGCGAACAGCGCCTTCAGTCCGTCCTTCTCCTCCTCGGTCGCGACGATTTCCAGCTCATAGGCAGCCGCCTCCTTGTCCTCCAGCACCTGTCCCGCTCCGACCGCCACGTAATAATGCTTCCGCTGGCCTTCCGTGCCATAGTCCGCCATCTCGTCCGCCCTCTCCTTTCGGGTTCGAGGATCCGCCCGGATCCGTCATTTCCCCCGTAGTTTCTCCCGGCGGACAGACATGTTATGCCCCGATTCCGCATATTCATGGTCGTATGTCGCTTTTCGCCGCAAGCTTACGAACAAGAGAGGAATGAACCCCATGTGCGGATTCACCGGATGGATCGATTGGACACGCGACCTGACCTTGCATAGCGAGGATTTGGAACGGATGACCGCTACCCTTGCGCTGCGGGGACCGGACGCTTCCGGCACCTGGATCTCGGGCTCCTGCGCCCTCGGACATCGCAGGCTGTCGGTCATGGACCCGGAAAACGGCGCTCAGCCGATGATCCGCAGCCAGGACGGCCAGAAATTCGTCATCGTCTACAACGGCGAGCTGTACAACGCGCCGGAGCTGAAGCGCGAGCTGGAAGGCCGCGGACGCCGCTTCACGACGACCTGCGATACGGAAGTTCTGCTCACCGCTTATATGGAATGGGGACCGGCTGCCGTCGAGAAATTCAACGGCATCTTTGCCTTCGCCATCTGGGACGATCAGGAGCAGAAGCTGTTTCTCGCGCGCGACCGCGTCGGCGTGAAGCCGCTGTTCGTCAGCCATGCGGGCGGACAGTTCGTCTTCGGCTCGGAGCCGAAGGCGCTGCTCGCCCATCCCGCCGTCTCGTCCGATGTCGGCGCCCAGGGCATCGCCGAGCTGTTCATCGTCGGCCCGGCCCGCACGCCCGGAGTCGGCGTGTACAAGGACCTGACCGAGCTGCTGCCCGGCAAATGCATGACCGTCGACCGCGGCGGCGCGCGCGTGCATACGTACTGGGAGCTGCGCAGCCGGGAGCATGAGCACGGCGTCGAGGAGACGGCCGCCCATGTCGGCGAGCTGCTGCGCGACACGGTCGAGCGCCAGCTCGCCTCCGACGTGCCGGTCGGCACGCTGCTCTCCGGCGGCCTCGATTCCAGCGCCCTGACCGCGCTGGCGGTCGACTTCTACGGCCGCAGCGGAGCCGGCTCGCTCGATACGTTCTCGGTCGACTATGTCGACAACGACAAGTTCTTCAAGTCGCATGCGTTCCAGCCGAACGCGGACGCGCCGTGGATCGAAAAGATGGTGAGCCATCTTGGCACGGCGCATCACGACATCAAGTTCGATACGCCCGAGCTCGTGGCCGCGCTCGACGACGCGCTGACGGCGCGCGACCTGCCGGGCATGGCCGATGTCGACGCCTCGCTGCTGCTGTTTTGCCGGGAGATCAAGAAGGGCGTCACCGTCGCGATCTCGGGCGAGGCGGCCGACGAGGTGTTCGGCGGCTATCCTTGGTTCCATCGCGAGGAGTCGCTCAACGCCGGCACGTTCCCGTGGGCGCTCGCCTCGCCGATGCGGGCGGAGCTGCTCTCGCCGGAGATGCAGGAATGGACGCGGCCGCTCGAGTACATCGGCGACCGCTACAGCGAGGCCGTCGCCGCGGTGCCGCATCTGAGCGGAGAGAACGAGCTGCAGCGCAAGATGCGCACGATGAGCTATCTCAACATCACGCGCTTCATGCCGACGCTGCTTGACCGCAAGGACCGGATGAGCATGGCGGCCGGGCTCGAGGTGAGGGTGCCTTTCTGCGATCATCGGCTGATCGAGTACGTCTTCAACATCCCGTGGGCGATCAAGACCGCAGGGGACCGCGAGAAGGGCATCCTGCGCCAGTCGCTGCGCGGCGCGCTGCCGGACGACGTGCTGTTCCGCAAGAAGAGTCCGTATCCGAAGACGCATAACCCGAACTATCTGAACGCCGTCCGCTCCAAGCTGATGGAGGTGCTGGACGATCCGTCCTCGCCGATCCTGCCGCTCATCAACGCCAAGAAGGTGCGCGAGATCGCCGAGTCCGACGCCGCCAGCTCCAATATCCCGTGGTTCGGCCAGCTGATGAGCGGACCGCAGCTGTTCGCCTACCTGTACCAGGTCAACCGCTGGCTGACGCAGTACGGCGTGCGGGTCGTCTGACCGGCAAAGGCTTCGGGAATGGCAGCGATGGCGGATCCGGTCGCGATGACCGGTTCGAGGCCGAAGTCCGCTTCGCGGGGCAGGGATCGAGACCGGTAGCCGCTTCGCGGAGCGGGGATCGAGACCGGCAGACGTTTCGCGGAAAGGGGATCGTAACCGGCAGACGCTTCGCGGACGGGGACTCGTTCCGATCTCCCTGGAGCCCAGATTCCTTTGATTCTATTCTTCCGAAACGGAAGGAATCCGGCCTCCAAGGGAACCGCTGACGCTTCTCCACGAGCCCCCGTCCGCTTCGCTCCCCCGGTTTCCTCATCCCCGCCGCTTCGCTCGCCATCTGCAACTCGATTTCGCAGCTGACCAATCGTTCCCCGATTGGTCAGCTGCTCTTTTTTGCGCAGCTTTGACCGGAAGAACCTCCTCACACCCGTCCAAGTCGATTCCTTCGACTTGCGGACCCGACATCGAGCCCCTCCGACCGCCTCCCAACGGATTCCCGCACAGCTCCCGACGGTTCAGCACCCGCTTGTCCGAGTTACTCGGGTTTTCCGCGCAACTCCACCATTCGGGCCCACGTTTGAACCAAGTTACTCGGGTTTTCCGCGTAACTCCGCCGTTCGGGCACTCGTTTGAACTGAGTTACTCGGATTTTCCGCGTAACTCCCCCGTCCGGGCACGCGTTTGAACCGAGCTGCTCGGTTTTTCCGCGTAACTCCGCCGTCCGGGCCCACGTTTGAATCGAGCTGCTCGGGTTTTCCGCGTAACTCCCCCGTCCGGGCACGCGTTTGAACCGAGCTGCTCGGTTTTTCCGCGTAACTCCGCCGTCCGGGCCCACGTTTGAATCGAGCTGCTCGGGTTTTCCGCGTAACTCCCCCGTCCGGGCACGCGTTTGAACCGAGCTGCTCGGTTTTTCCGCGTAACTCCGCCGTCCGGGCCCACGTTTGAATCGAGCCGCTCGGTTTTTCCTCGTAACTCCCGTCGGTTCGGCACCCGCTTGCCCGAGTTACTCGGTTTTTCCGCGTAACTCCACCGTCCGGGCCCGCGCTTGAATCGAGCTGCTCGGTTTTTCCGCGTAACTCCCCTGTTCGGGCGCATGTTCGAGACGAGCTGCTTAGTTGCAAAGCCAAAAAGCGTTTCCTCCCTCGGCCGGACCGAGGAAGGAAACGCCTTTTTTGAGGGATGTGGCGAGCCGGCTGCGAACCGGCTGGCTCCGCCAGCGCGGAACGCCCGAGCTGCGGCGGGACGCCTCTCGCGGCGACGGCGCGGCCGCAAGGACCGCGCCGTCCAGGCAGCTGAAGCAGCGCGGCATCGCTACAGCCGGATGCCTGAGCGCTCCAGCTCGGCGAGCAGGCGGCGCAGCGCCTCGCCGCGATGGCTGACGCGCTGCTTCTCCTCGACGCTCAGCTCGGCGGCGGAGCGGCCGAGCTCCGGCAGCCAGAGCAGCGGATCGTAGCCGAAGCCCCCGCTGCCGCGCGGAGCGTCCAGCACGAAGCCCTCCATCGCGCCCTCGCTCTCGATGTAGCCGTCCCGCTCCGGCACGTACAGCGCCAGCGCGCAGACGAAGCGGCCCGCGCTGAGCAGCCGGCCGCCGTCCGGCGGCGCGGCGGCGCGGCCGGACGCGTCCGCTCCGGCCGCCTCCAGCTCGCGCAGCAGCTTGGCGTTGTTGCGCGCATCCGTCGCGCCCGGCCCGGAGTAGCGGGCGGAGTAGACGCCCGGCGCTCCGTCGAGCGCGTCGACGCATAGCCCAGAGTCGTCGGCGAGCACCGGCGCGCCGAGCAGCCGGCCGATCGTGCCGGCCTTGATGCGGGCGTTGGCGGCGAACGTGTCGCCGTCCTCTACCGGCTCGGGCAGCTCGGGGTAGTCCTTCAGGCTGCGCACGGACAAGCCGAGCCCGGCGAAGGCATGGGCGAATTCCTTCACCTTGCCGGCGTTGCCGGTGGCGACGACGATATAGCCCCCGCTCATGCTCGGCCCGTCCCGATGCGCGCGCCTGCGGCTCCAAGCGCCATCTGCTGAATCTCGATCAGCTCGCGGATTCCCTGCTCGCCTAGCGACAGCAGGCGGTCCAGCTCCTCGCGCGAGAACGGCTCCTCCTCGCCGGTGCCCTGCAGCTCCACGAACGAGCCTGCGCCCGTCATGACGAGATTCATGTCCACCTTGGCGCGGGAATCCTCCTCATAGTGCAGGTCCAGGCGCGGCTCGCCGCCGATGATGCCGACGCTCGTCGAGGCGAGGTAATCCGTAAGGGGATAGACGGCGAACGGCGAGCGCGCGTCGATTTTGGCGACCGCCAGCGCCAGCGCGACGAAGCTCCCGGTGATCGACGTCGTGCGCGTCCCTCCGTCCGCCTGCAGCACGTCGCAGTCGAGCGTGATCGTCCGCTCGCCGAGCGCCTGCAGGTTGACGACCGAGCGCAGCGCGCGCCCGATCAGCCGCTGGATCTCCATCGTGCGGCCGTTCACCTTGCCCCGCTGCGACTCGCGCTGGCTGCGCGTATGGGTCGCGCGCGGCAGCATGGAATACTCCGCCGTCACCCAGCCCTTGCCTTGTCCTTTCATAAAAGGCGGGACCCGCTCCTCGACCGAGGCGGTGCACAGCACCTTCGTGTCTCCAGCCTCGATCAGCACCGAGCCCTCCGCATATTTGTTCACGCCGACCGCGATCGCGACCGGCCTCAGCTGGCTCGGCTTGCGTCCATCCGATCTCATTCTGACTGAACTCCTCCTTCATTCGCATCCGTGCAAGTAGCCCCCATTGTAGCAGACGCGCCCGCGAAAATCATCCCGCCGCCTGCTGGCCTTCCCCATCCCGCCATGCGCCGGACGCGGAAAAGCCCGCTCCGGGCGGCCTGAGCCGGACGGAAGCGGGCTATCGCTGCGGCAAGGGTTTCCTGCCGGAATCGTTGGGCTAGGACTTGAAGGCGTTCAGCTGCTCCGGCCGGCTGACCGGCTCCGTGTACGACGTGTCGAGCTCATCCTTGAAGTCGGAGGCGCCGTTCAGCTTGATCTGCACCTGGTCGACGCCGGCGTTGTCGGTCAGCGACAGCACGACCGCGCGCATCATCTCGGCCGGAGCGACATCGCCTTTTTTGTACGCCTCGTCCTTCAGGTCGAGCGTGATCGTATCCTTGTTCTGCGTAATCTTGTCGACGCTCACGTCCTGCAGCCAGACGGGCAGCAGCCGACTTTCCTCCAGCGGGCCTTCGGCGAGCTGGTCGAGCGCTGCCGTCAGCTTGTCGGTCGTCCGGGGAACGAGACGGGTGACCGGCACGAAGTAAGGATCGCCAAGCTCGGTCTTGCTGGAGAAATAAAGCGTCACCGGCGTGGACAAGCTGTAGTCGACTCCGCTGTCGGCCTCCAGATTGATGCCGATCGCGCGGGTGAGGGCGCGGTCGAGCGGATATTGGCCGACCGGCATTTCCTGCAGCCGCTCGCCTTCCTCCCACAGCTCCACGCCTTGAATGCCGTCCAGGCCCGTCAGCGTATACGTGATCGCCTCGAGCATCGTGCGCTCGTCCTGCTCGTTGTAGTCGCTGAACTGCTTGGAGAACTCGACCGTGGCGAGCTTCGTCTTTTCGTTGACCTGAACGTTCAGCACCTGCGTGCCTTGGGGAAGCACGCCGCTGAAGCCTTCAGGCAGCAGCTTCGAATAAGCGCCACCGTCCACGAGCAGCTCGAGCGCCTGCGCCTCGGCCGTCAGCTTGCTGTCCAGCTTGGCCTGAATCGTGACGGGAGCGAGATAGCCCTCGGCGTCCTTGAGGTAGACGGTCAGGCCGGATGCCTCGCCCTGCGCCGACACCTCGGCCGAGCCTGTCGCCGCCGCGGACGTCTGGCCGTCCGCGCCTGTAATGGCCGATCCGGTCTCGCCTTGCGGCGGATCGACGGCCTTGCTGTCCGACGGCGAGAACCAGCCGCAGCCGGCCACCATGACCGGCAGCGTCAGAGCTCCCGTCAACGCCGCCTTGCGAATCCATCTGTAGCGCTGCTGTTCCATGTTCCTGTATCCTCCCTTGGTTACCGGCCGCGTTTGCGCCGCCTGGTGGTACTAGCCCGTTTGTAGTACTATTTGTATGGGTTGTACCATCCTTTTAGACCAAGCTTGTTCCCAAAACCGTCCAAGGGGGTTTCCAGCATGTCCAAACCTGCCGCTTATGCCCTCAACAGCAAGGCTGTCGCCGAGGCGACAGCCGAATGGCTCGCCAAGCGAGGCGTGACAAAAGCCGAGATCGCCGAGCTGACCTTCTTCCTGCAGAAGGATTATTATCCGGACCTGTCTCTGGCGGAATGCGAAGAGAACATCGAGGCGGTCCTTTCCAAACGGGAAGTCCAAAATGCGATCCTGACCGGCATCCAGCTCGACCTGCTTGCCGAGGAAGGCCGGCTGCTGCCGCCGCTGCAGGAAATGATCCGCAACGACGAGGGACTGTACGGCTGCGACGAAATTCTTGCCCTGTCCATCGTCAATGTCTATGGAAGCATCGGCCTGACGAACTTCGGCTACGTCGACAAGCTGAAGCCCGGCATCCTCGTCCGTCTCAACGACAAGAATGACGGCCAGATCCATACGTTCCTCGACGACATCGTCGGCGCGATCGCGGCAGCCGCCGCAAGCCGCATCGCCCACCGCAAGCAGGCCGAGCGCGAGGAAGCCCGCGGCGAGCGCCAGGACGACGTGCCTCTGCCCTAGGGCATGTTTGCAAACCTGCTCAAGGGCATCTATCACCGCCTTTTTGCCCCCTGCTTCATTCGGGGGATGCAAACACGCCCTAGGCCGGGAGCAGCACCGGCGCGGGAGCCGTCCGCCGGCCCGACCGACCCGATCGCCAAAAAGCGTCCCGCCCCGTGCGAACGGGGAAGGACGCTTTTTTTGACGCGTCTGCTCGTGAACCGGCCGGCGCCGAGCCAGCCCGGCAAGCCAGGCTAGAATGAAGCGAGCTCCTCCATCTCGACGACGAGCTGCCCGCCCTCGACGACGATGACGGTCATGCCCGTCCTGGAGCCGGACTCATGCTCCTCGCCGGCCTCCCAATAAGCGGCCTGGCCCGCCTTTACGGAAATCCGCTTGCCGTCCGCTCCGCTCACCCAGCCTTCCCCGTCGATCAGCAGGAACAGCTGGCTCGCCTCCGCGACATGCCTGCCGACGATGCCGTTCGCCTCGATCCGCATGCTGCTCAGTTGAATCCGCCCGTCATGACGGGTAATGCCGGAGAACATGACGCCCTGGCTCGAAAAGGCATCGATCGGCCACTCCCGGCCCGGCAACTGGTAGATCTTCATCCGCTCGACTCCTCTCGCTTCTTCTTTTGCCGGTCACGATCCTGCTGTCCGCCGCCGAAACGGCAATTTGTGGCGCCCTGCCTGCTGCTGCCCGCTGCTATCCGATGCCGTTCTCGCGAGTCACCCCGCGATAGCGGATCGCCCCGTCCGCGCGGAAGCGAGCCTCCGCCCGCCCGTCCCGCTCGAGGTAGGCGAGATGGGCCAGCGTCTCGCTGAGCGCGAAGCGCAGGTTATGGATGTTGCGCCGCAGATGGACGCCGAACTCCAGCTCGCACAGCTCGAACGCGCTGGCCTCCCCCCGCTCCGCAAGCAATCCGAGCAGATGCTCCAGCCGGCGCGCATGATGCTCGGCGATCTCGCGAGCCCGCTTGCCCGCGTCCGCGAACGGCTCGCGGTGGCCGGGATAGACGCGCTCGGTCGGCAGCTCCGCCAGCTCGGCCAGGCTCGCCAGATAGGAGCGCAGCGGATCGGGATCGACGCCGTCGCCCGGCAGCAGGCTGATGTTGGGCGTGATGCGCGCCAGCACCTGATCGCCCGCGATCAGCTCGCGCCGGCCGGGCTCGTACAGGCATACCGCGCCGGGAGCATGGCCCGGAGCGTCGATCAGCCTCCAGCTGCGGCCCCCGAGCTCGACGATCTCTCCCGGCTCGAGATAGGACGGCTGCGGCTGCGGCTCGACCCGCTCGCGGAACGAATCCAGATGCGGTCCGAGAAGCGCGAGCAGCTCGTCCGGCATGCCGTGGCAGCGGAACCACGCTTCCAGCTCGCGCGGGAAGCGGCTGTCCGTTCCCCACATGCGGACCGCGTACCGATGCGCCTGCCGCGTCATCCAGACGGGACAGCCATGCTCCTGCTGCATCCATCCCGACAGGCCGTAATGGTCGGGATGCTGGTGGGTCAGCAGCACGCGGCGGATGTCTCCGCGCGCGATGCCGGCCTGCTGCTGCAGCTCGCGCCACGTCGTCCGCGCATCCTCCGTATTGAGGCCGGGGTCGATGACCGTCCAGCCGCCGTCCGGCTCGGGGACGAGGTAGGCGTTGACGAAGCGCAGCGAGTACGGCAGCGGCACGGGTACCCGCAGCCAGCCCCCGCCAAGCGGCTCCGCCTGAAGCGGATCGCGTCCGGCTCCCATGGCCGGCCTGCCGGCGTCGCCCGCATCTCCCGGCGGCCGGACGGAGGCGGCCGCCGCTCCCGACGGCCGGACGGCTCCGGCTTCCGGCGCTTTGCCGTTCTGCAGGCGCTCCGTCATGGCCTCCGTCCGAACAGGACGAGGCGCTTCGAGCGCTCGGGCTCATAGGGCTCGCCGTCATACCCGCCGCCAGCCGACTCGAGCACGAGACCCGCTTCCGCCAGCGCCGAGCGGAACCACGGCTCGCCGAGCAGGCGCACGCTTTCCGTGTAGCGCCGCGGCTCGCCGCCTGCGGCATCCGTCAGCTCGATCTTCTTGACGACGCGCCCATGCTCGATGCAGCGGCGCTCGACGATGACGGTGCCGGTCTCCTCGTCCACCCGCCTCGACTCCGGCACGAGCGTGCTCTTCACCTGCTCGGCATTGAGGAAATCGATGACGAACCGCCCTCCGGGCCTGAGAATCCGCCTCATCTCGCGCAGCACCTGCAGATGCTCCCGGTCCTCCTCGAAATAGCCGAACGAGGTGAACAGATTGACGGCCGCGTCGAACTGTCCGTCCTCGAACGGCATCCGGCGCATGTCTCCCTCGAACCAGGACACGGCCTCGCTGCCGGGCTGCGAACGCGCCTCCCGCAGCAGCGCCTGCGACAGGTCGAGGCCGCTCACCTCATAGCCGAGCCGGCTGAGCGCCAGCGAATGCCGGCCCATGCCGCAGCCGATATCGGCGATCCGAGCTCCGGGCCGCAGCTCCAGCCGCGCGGCCAGCCGTCCAACCTCCCGCTCCGCCTGCTCCCAGTCGCGATGTCGGTATGCGATCTTGTAATCCTCGCCAAAACTGCGCACGAACCATTCCGACAAGCCAGTCCACTCCTTCTTCAAGGACCCGCTTCCAGGCCCCTCTCTATCGTCCTGTTATTGTACTCCAACAGCGGCCGATCCGGCAAAGCTTGGCATAGACTGCCCGCCAGAGCGACATACTACGGCTGAACTGGAAGGGAGAGGAAGGACATGCTGCAGGCGATCCGCGAACGGTTCGCGAGCGCGACGGACGTCAAGACCCATCGGATCACGAACAGCCGCTTCATCGCGGAGGTCGCCTTCATCGCCACCCTTGTCGACGAGAGCAAGGTCAGCGACATGGTGCTCGTTCCTTTCGCCAAGGAAGAGGTGCCCTTCGACGAGCTGCTGCGCCGCAATCCGAATTTCCAGCCGCTGGACGATCCGGCCCGCTGGACCGATTCGCTGCTGCGCGGCTTCGTGCTTGTCAAGCTGAACTCGGCCATCTACAAGATGGACGCGGCCCGCATCATCCGCAATTCCACGCCGGAAACGACGGTCGAGAGCACGATCGAAGGCCCGCAAATCGCCCTCAGCGAGGACTTGATGGATTCGATCAACATGATCCGCAGCCGCTACGCCAGTCCCGACCTGCTGGAGGAGGAATTCACGGTCGGCTCGCTGTCCAAGACGCGCGTCGTCATGCTCTACGACCAGGTCCGCGTCGATCCGGCCGTGCTCGAGATCGTGCGGCTGAAGCTGCGCAGCATCCAGACCGACGTGCTCAGCGCGTCCGGGCAGCTCGCCAAGTTCATGAACGACAACCGGAAGCGGCTGTTCCCCGTCGAGATGGTCACCGAGCGCATCGACCGGCTGTCCGTCGGGCTCAGCAAGGGCAAGATCATCGTCATGATGCAGGGAAGCATGTTCGCGCTGCTGCTGCCGATCGTCTTCACCGACCTGATGAGCGCCACGGAGGACCGCTACGAGTCGTTCTGGACGTCCCTGCTGCTGCTGTCGCTGCGCTTCATCGCGCTGCTCATGACGACGACGCTGCCGGCGCTTTACATCGCGGCCATCTCCTATAATCCGGAGCTGTTCCGGGTGCAGCTCGCGTTCTCGATCGCCGGCAGCCGCGCTTCCGTGCCTTATCCGTCCTTCATCGAGGTGTTCATCATGCTGTTCATGATCGAAATGCTCGTCGAAGCGAGCGTGCGGCTGCCCAAATACATCGGCTCGACGGCGACGACCGTCGGCGGCCTCATCCTCGGCCAGGCCGCCCAGCAGGCCGGACTGGTCAGCAGCATCATGATCATCGTCACCTCCGTGATGGCGATCTCGAACTTCGTCATCCCCGTCTACTCGCTGTCGCTCTCGGTGCGCTTCATCAAATATCCGCTCATCGCGCTCGCGATCTTTTTCGGCCTGCCGGGCGTCGCGGGCGGCGTATTTGCCGGATTGATCTACCTGTGCAGCCAGCGCAGCTTCGGCAAGCCCTATTTCCGTCTGCGGCTCCCGATCGACTGGAGGCATGCGGACATCGGCGAGGTGAAAGCGGAGTGAACCGCTATTTTTATTACAGCTTCATCATGGTGGCGATGCTCAACCTGATGCTGTACGTCCCGTCGGTGCTCCTCGAGGAACGGATGACCGGCGCCGTATCCTCGCTGCTCGTGGCGATCGGGCTCGGCACGCTCACCGCCTATGCCGTCACGAGCGCGATGGCCCGCTATCCCGGGCTCGGCGTCCCGGAGATCCTCCGCCTCTACCTGCCGGAATGGATCGTGAAGACGCTGCTCTCGCTGTTCGCGTTCGTCTTCTTTTTCGCCTCCAGCTTCGCGCTCGTCGGCTATACGCTGCTCCTGAACCGCGTGCTGACGCCCGATCTGCCGGCGTGGAACCTGCTGCTCGTGCTCGGCCTGATCTGCATCTACGGGTCGACCCGCTCGTCGATGACGCTGCTGTTCCTGCTGGAGATGACGATGGTGCTGACGATCCCGGTCATCCTGTTCATCCTGTTCAAAGGCATCCGCAGCCCCGACGTCGCCTGGAACGCCATCTATACGATCGCCCAGTACGTCACGGTGCGGCCGACGCTGACGAGCGTCGCCGCCGGCACGTTCATCTTCACCGGCTACATCAATCTGGCGATCTTCAACCGCCTCAATCCGCCGAACTTTCGGCTGAAGGGCCGCTGGCTCATTCCGCTGCTCGGCAGCGGCATCCTGCTGACGACGTTTTTCCTCCCGATCGGCTATCACGGCACGATGGCGGTCGACCGCTACATGTACGTCTGGACGCAGACCGCCGACTCGATGACGATGAGCTTCGGCTTCATCGAGCGCGTGCTGTTCCTGTTCCTGC
This sequence comes from Paenibacillus sp. B01, assembly GCF_009649995.1. NCBI lineage: Bacteria > Bacillati > Bacillota > Bacilli > Caryophanales > Paenibacillaceae > Paenibacillus > Paenibacillus sp. B01. The sequence goes on from NZ_CP045802.1 coordinate 4,216,397, forward strand.
TCGTCTATCTTGCGCTCACGCTGCTCTATACGAGCATCGGCTGGCATCAGGCGATCGAGTTCATCCATAGCCTGCGCAAGGACCGCAAGTTCGAGGTCGACTCCACGGAGACGCCGGCCTCGTCCTGGTGGATCAGCAGCATCTTTTTCGCGCTCAGCGTCGCCAGCATGTTTTTCCTGGATGAAAAGCTGACGCTCGCCGTGGCCGAGATCTGGCTGACCTTCCGCATGTTCATCGAGCAGGGAGCGGCGGCCCTGCTGTTCCTGCTGAGCTTCAAGCGTCCGCCGGACGCCGCGAAGGAGGCCGCCCATGATTCGGCTTGACGCGCCGCGCCGGCCTTCTCTGCCGCTGCGCGCCTTCTCGCGCCGGCTCGCGGCGCTGCTGCTCGCCGCCGCTCTGCTCCTGCAGGCGACGGGCTGCGGGTTCATCGACATCGACAAGCGCTTTTTCGTCGTCGCGCTCTCCGTCGACAAGTCCGGCAACGACAAAAAGCCGTACCGCATCACGATCCGGCTGTCGATCCCGAACTCCAAGACCGAGCCCGGCATGGAAAAGTCGCAGATCGAAACGATCGACGCCAAGGAAATATCCGAAGGACTGCGCATCCTCAAGTCCCGCGTGGACAAGGAAATCGACCTCGGGCATTGCAAGGTGCTGCTCCTCGGCGAGCAGCTGGCTCGCGACGACATCTCCGACGCGGTCGAATGGATGATGCGCCGGCGCGACATCCAGTCGTCCGCGTTCGTCGCCGTCGGCCAGCCGGACGGCCGCCGCATCCTCGAGCAGATGCCGCTCTCCGAGCGTTATTCCGGCAATACGCTGTTCCTCACCTTCGGCGGCGACGCCACCAAGTCCTCGTTCATCCGGCCGATCAAGCTGTTCGATCTGTTCCGGCGCATCAACGAGCATGGGATGGACCCGTATCTGCCTATCGTGTCGCTGACGAAAAACGGCTATGAGGTCGACCGGCTCGCCCTGCTCGACAAGACGCGCATCCGAGCCGTGCTCGGCCCCGATGAGACCCAGCTGTTCAACCAGCTCGACCAGCAGTACATCAACTCCACGATCAAGACGTCCTTTGAGGATCGTACGGTCATGCTGGCCGTCATGGACTTGACCGTGCGCGAGAAGATCAGGCGCGCCGGCGCCGGCCAGGGAACGCTCGACCTGAGCATCCATGCGGGCGGCACGCTCGAGGAAGGCCCGAACGACATCCTGCACCGGCATGCCGCCGTCGTCGAAGCGAGCTTCGAGCGCGATCTCGCGGCGAAAACGGAGGCTCTGCTCCGCAAAATCCAGCGCAGCGGCGTCGATCCGCTGCAGTTCGGCCTGCGCTTTCGGGCGACCCATAGGAGCAAGCAGGCGTTCGAGGAGTGGCAGGAGATGTACCCGACGCTGAAATTCCGGGTCCGGACCGACGTGGACATCCAAGGCGCCGGACGGATCAAATAAAAGAAGCCTGTCCGCCTAGAGGCGGACAGGCTTCAGCTTGTCTCCTTGCGCCAGCTCGCGCAGCGTGCCCGAGCCGGTGGCGAACATCGCCGTCCGCAGCTCGAACTCGATCTGCTCCATGCGGGCGGCGATATTCCGCGCGGCATCGCTGCCGGAGGCCGCGTCCGGCAGCAGCAGCCGGCCGAACCCGGCCAGATCGGCGCCGAGCGCGATCGCCTTGGCCGCGTCGACGCCGCTGCGGAGGCCGCCGGAGGCGATCAGCGTCGCTTGCGGCAGCCGCAAGCGGATCGCCGGCACGCATTCGGCCGTCGGAATGCCCCAGTCGGCGAACGCGTCCGCCGCTTCCGCATGCAGGCGGCTGCGAGCGCGATGCTTCTCGACCTGGCTCCACGACGTTCCGCCGGCGCCGGCGCAGTCGATGAACGCCGCTCCGGCATCGGCGAGCCGCTCCGCCGTCGCGGCCGATAGCCCCCAGCCGACTTCCTTGACGCCGACCGGAACGCCGCTGCTGCGGCATACCGTCTCGATCAGCCGCAGCAGTCCCCGGAAGTTCGTGTCTCCTTCCGGCTGGAACACCTCCTGCAGCGCATTGAGATGCAGCACGAGCGCATCCGCCTCGGCCATCTCCACCAGCCTCCGGCAGGCGTCCGCATCGAGCCCGTAGTTGAGCTGGACCGCGCCGACGTTGGCGATGATCGGCACGTCCGGAGCGTCGCGGCGGATCTCGAACGAGGCCGCGAGCTCCGGCTTCTCCCACGCCGCCCGCATCGAGCCGAGCCCGATCGCCCAGCCCCTCGCCTGGGCCGCTTCCGCCAAGCCGCGGTTGATGCGTCCCGCCTCGTCCGTCCCGCCCGTCATCGAGCTGACGAGCAGGGGCGCCTTGAGCTTGCGGCCGAGCCAGCTGGCGGAGAGGTCCACCTCCTGCCAGTCCAGCTCCGGCAGCGCCTCATGCTCGAAGCGGTAGCGGTCGAAGCCTGCTCCGCCGGACGACCGGCTCTCCACCTGCTCCTCGAGGCAGATCCGGATATGCTCGGCCTTGCGCGAGCCCGTATCCTCGCCTCCGGGCTGGCGATACGGTTCCGTCATCGCGTTCCCCATCCTTCCTTGTTCGGCCTGCGGCGCCGTCCTGCGCCGGCCTTTCGTGTCCCCATCATACCCGCTCGAGTGCCGCAGGGGCAAATGGCGCTTCTCTCGGCATCGACTTGATTGCATTGTTCAATTTTATGTACATTTCAATCAAATTTATTGTCACCGAGCTAGAAAGCGCGTAAACTAAAGGAAACCATGAGGGAAGTTTATCGGAGGGGAAGCTGAGATGGACATTCGGATCTTTGAAGACAATCTGGAGCTTGACCAGGCGGCGGCGCGGCTCATCGCCGATCTGACGAAAGCCAAGCCGAACGCGGTGCTCGGGCTCGCCACAGGCTCGACTCCGGTCGGAATCTACCGCAGCCTGGTCGAGACGGCCGCTGCGGAGGGCATCACCTTCAAAAACGTCACGACCTACAACCTGGACGAGTACGTAGGCTTGACGCCCGACAACGAGCAAAGCTACGCTTATTACATGAACCAGCATCTGTTCTCCAAAATCGACATCCCGCTGAACCAGACGTTCCTGCCGGACGGCATGGCGGCCGATCTGGACGCTTTCTGCGCGAAGTACGACCGCATGCTCGAAAGCGCGCGCGTCGATCTGCAGCTGCTCGGCCTCGGCCACAACGGCCACATCGGCTTCAACGAGCCGGATCGCGAGCTTGCCGCAGGCACCCATGTCGTCACGCTCGACGAGGCGACCCGCGAGGCGAACGCCCGCTTCTTCGCCTCGCTCGACGAAGTGCCGACGCAGGCGGTCACGATGGGCGTCGGCTCCATCCTCAAGGCGGCGCGCATCCTGCTCGTCGTCCGCGGCGCCGACAAGGCCGAGGTCGTGAAGCGCGCGCTGGCCGGTCCGGTCACGACGGACTGCCCGGCCTCGCTGCTGCAGCTTCACGCCGACGTCACGGTCCTGCTCGACAAGGAGGCAGCAAGCCTGCTGGCAACAGGAGGGAACCAAGGATGCAGCCCTTTCGCATCAGCAATGTAATGATCGCCGTCGACGGAGCCGCTGTTCACGGCTCCGTCTCCGTGAAGGACGGCCGGATCGACTCGATCTCGCCCGACGCAGGCGCCGAGCCGGCGGCCGGCGAGACGACGATCGACGGGCGCGGCGGCTGGCTGCTGCCGGGCTTCATCGATCTTCACGTGCACGGCGGCTACGGCGCCGACTTCATGGATGCCGGCCACGAGGCCTATGACACGATCTCCAGATTCCATGCCCAGCACGGCACGACGACGATGCTCGCCACGACGATGACCGAATCGCCGGGCCGCATCCGCGCTACGCTGGATGCCGTCGACGAGTACCGCAGCGCGCCGATGCCTTATGCGCGTCTGGCCGGCGTGCATCTCGAGGGGCCGTTCGTCAGTCCCGACTGGATGGGCGCCCAGAATCCCGCGCATCGCGTCGATCCGAGGCTCGACTGGCTGGAGGAGTGGCATGACGCCTATCCGACGCTGATCAAGCAGATGACGCTCGCACCAGAGCGCGAAGGCGCGCTGCAGATGATCGCCTGGCTCTCCGAGCGAGGCATCGTCGCCTCCGCCGGCCATACGGACGCGCGCTTCGACGACATGCAGGCGGCAGCCGACGCGGGCCTGCGCGGCATGACGCATACGTTCAACGCCTGCCGCGGCCTGCACCATCGCGAGCCTGGAGCGGTCGGGGCGGCGCTGACCGACGACCGCATCCATGCCGAGCTGATCGCCGACGGCCATCATGTCCATGATGCGGCGATGCGGCTGCTCGCCCGCGCCAAGCCGCCCGGCAAGCTGACGCTCATCACCGATGCGATCGCGGCAGCCGGCCTCGAGGACGGAATGTACGAGCTCGGCGGCCTGGCCGTCACGATGAAGGACGGCGTCTGCCGCCTCGCCGATGGCGGCAATCTCGCCGGCAGCACGCTGACGATGGAGGCGGCGCTGAAGCGCTTCGTGCAGGCGACCGGCTGGACCGTGCCGCAAGCGAGCGTGCTCGCCAGCGCCAACCCGGCGCAGCTGCTCGGCCTCTCCGAGCAGACCGGCAGCATCGCCGCAGGCAAATGGGCCGACCTCGTGCTGCTGACCGAGGAGCTCGACGTCGTCGGCACCTGGGTATGCGGCCGCCGCGTCTTCGAAGCCGAGCCGCGCTGAAGCCCGCTTCGCGCGAGCTGTATCGGCGTCGTCCGCGAAGCCTCCGCCCTTTATCGCTGAATTCAAAAAAGCGTCCCGCCCGATTTTTCATCGGGCAGGACGCTTTTTTTTGGATCGGCTTGCGGAAGCTCCGCTCCAGAGCGGCGTCGACGCCATCCGCTTAAAATAGGAGAATCTGCGGAATCCGCCTTCATCGGAATCGGAGAGAGGCTTCGGGCGCGGAACGATCGTTTACGCCCGAAAGCGGCCTTCGTCAAGCTTCGGGCTCGGCGCTACGCTTCTTCCTCGTCCTCGTCGCCCGCCAAATAGACGGTCACGCCGCAGCGGCGGGCATAATCGGACAGCGCCCCCTCGAGCGGACGGTCGGTGATGACCGCGTCCAGATCCTTGAGCTGGGCGATCGAGAACAGCGACGTGCGCCCGACCTTGCTCTGGTCGAACACCGCATAGGTGATCTGCGAGCGGCTGATGAGCGCCTTGGCGATCTGCGCCTCCTGCTCGGAATACGTCGTGATGCCGCCGTTCTCGGAGATGCCGTCGACGCCGATGAACATCTTGCCGATGTTCAGATGCGACACCATGCCCTCGCCGAGCGGCCCGCACAGCTCGAAGCTGTTATGCCGCATCATGCCCCCGGTGACGACGACCTGGATGTCGCTGCCGGCCAGCTCCATCGCGATGTTGACCGCATTGGTCACGACCGTGATGCCGCGGCGCATCTTGATGAGCTTGGCGATCAGATAGTTCGTCGTTCCCCCGGACAGGCCGACGACGTCGCCCTCCACGATATGGCGGGCAGCCTCGGCCGCGATATGCTCCTTCTCCAGCAGCGAGATGCCCTGACGCTCGGCGAACGAGCTGTCCCGCACCGGATTCATCCCGTCGTACATCGCCCCGCCGATCGTCCGCACGAGCGGTCCGGTCCGCTCCAGCAGCTCCAGGTCGCGCCGCGCCGTCGCCTCCGAGCAGCCGAACCGCTCCACGATATCGGAAATCGTGATCCGCCCTTGCTGCTTGAGCACCGTCAGGATGCCTTCGCGCCTGCGTTCTCCCTTGTTCATTTCGGTCATCGGTTCAACGCTCCACCCATACGGAATTGTTCAGCCGCTGCTCGGCAGAGGCCCAGTCCGGCAGCGCTTCCCAGTCGCCGCGCCCCTGCACGGCCAGCGAGCCGCAGATGCTGCCGAGCCGGACCGCTTCCGCCGGCTCCATGCCTTTGAGCAGCCCGGCCAGGAATCCGGCGCAGAAGCCGTCCCCCGCGCCGACGGTGTCGACGACCTTTTCGGCCGGGTAGAACGGAATGAACGCGCTCCGTCCGCCCTCCAGCAGCAGCGTGCCGTCGCCCTTGCTCTTGATCACCGCCACCGAGCCGAGCGCCTGGACGCGCCGGAGGATGTCCCCCTCGTCGTCCGTATCGTACAGCAGCTTGAGCTCGTCCCATCCCGGCAGGAAATAGTCCGCCAGCTCGGCCGCCGGCAGCAGCGCCCGGCGCGCCTCCTCGATGCTCCACAGCTTGAGCCGCAGGTTCGGATCGAAGCTGATCTTGACTCCGGCGTCGCGGGCGATCCGCATCGCCTCCAGCACCGTCTCGCGGGCGCTGTCCGACAGCGCCATCGTGATGCCCGTCACATGCAGCAGCTTGGCCCCGCGGATGTAGTCCGCGTCCAGCCGATCGGGCGTCATCCGGCTCGCCGCCGAGCCTCGGCGATGGTAGTGGACCGCCAGGCGCCCCGCCACTTCCTCGCGGAACATGAGCCCCGTCGGCGCTTCCGGGTTGAGATGCGCGCGCGACACGTCGACGCCTTCGCCTCGCAGCGCTTTCAAGATGCGGCGCCCGAGCGGATCGGCTCCGAGCGCGCCGCACCAGCCGGCCGAGCCGCCGAGGCGGGATACGCCGATGGCCAGATTGCTCTCCGCGCCGCCGAAGGCGGATTGCAGCGAGTCCGCATGCTCCAAGGCACGGTTCTCCTGCGGCATGAACAGAGCCATGCTTTCGCCGAAGGTGATGAGATCCGGTGAAACCGTCATGTGCTGCTTCCCCTCTCCTGATTGCTCGCGTTAAAGGAATAAAGCCTCTGCTTCGTCCATCAGGCCGGAGGACGCGTCCGCCGCAGGAGCGGTTTGGCGAGTCCTCGCGGCCTGAAGGGAAAGCAAGGCGTCGGATCCGCTGCTCTTATTCGAAGAACGGGTTGACCATGAAGTACAGGATCACCACGTACAGAGCGAGCAGGATGAAGCTGAACATGCGCACTTTGGCGATGCTTGCCGTCGCGCTCTGGCCCGCCTGGATCTGGCTGACGATGCCTTTGAGCGGCTTGGTCTGGATGCCGCCCAGCGCCGCGATGGCGAGGAACAGCACGATCGAGAGAATCATCCAGGCGACGGTGTAGTCGGCCTTGGAGATCAGGTAGCCTCCCGTCAGAAACTGCAGGATCAGGAAGTACTGCGCGATCCGGTTGCCCGTCACGAGTCCTTCGGCCAGTCCCTGCTGTCCGGCTCCGGCCAGACGGGAAGCGCGGCCGACGAGAAACGGCAGGATCAGGTAGAAGCCGAGTCCGCCCGCGCCGAGCACATGCAGGAATACCATAATTTGCGTCATCTTTCATCCTCCTAGGCTTGTCTACGACAAGTATACTAGATGAAATCGGCCATGACAAAAGGAAACGCTTCATTTGCTTCCGTTTTCGGCCGCTCTCGTCCTATTTCCGACTTATTTGGGCCTTTATCCGGCCGCATCGGACCGCGCGCCCCGCTTTCGCTTTCGCTCAGAGGCGCGGCGCTTCCGGAACTCAGCCGCTTTTCAGCCCATGCTTGCGCAGCACGCCGTGGATGGCGAAATAGTCGACCTCCGGCGGCAGCGCGTCCTTGAGCGGTCGCAGCTTGCCGGCGCCGAGGCGGCTCGCCGCCTCCAGGATGAGCGGCTCCTGATCCTCGGGAATGATGCGGCTCCAGTCCAGCTCCATCCCTTCGTCCGCGCAGCGCATCAGATGGCTCTCGGCGGTGACGCGGCTGATGCCGCGCTCCTGGGCGATCTGCTCGATCGTGCCGCCCGCCTGGAACATCTCGTACGTCGCCAGATGGCTGCCGCTCTCGCCCCGACCGGAGACGGACGCCTCCGCCCGCGCCGGCGCACGGCCGGCGTCAGCCGCCTGGAACAAGTCCGGCTGCCGTCCCGCCTGCGCCTCCTCGCCGGACGTGATCGCGAGCAGCGCGTCGCCGTACTTGTCGGCCTTGGCCGCGCCGATGCCCTTGACCCGCAGCAGCTCGTCGCGGCTCGCCGGAGCGGCGGCCGCCAGCTCGCGCAGCGTCGCGTCGAAGAACAGCATGAACGGCGGCACGCCCTCGCGCGCGGCCGTCTCCTTGCGCCACTGGCGCAGCGCCTCGAACAGCGGCGACGCCTCGCCGGACGCGGCGGCCGAGGCCGCGCGGCGCACCGACGTCGACTTGCGGCGCACGACCGTCTTGCTGCCCTCGAGCACCGGCAGCGCCTCGGCCGTCAGCGAGACGGTCGGATACTGGCCTTCGCTCAGGCGCAGGTAGCCTTCGGCCACGAGCCAGTACAGCCAGTCGGAAATCTCCCGCTCCGGCCATTCCCGCAGCAGTCCGTAGGTGGAGAGCCGGTCGAGGCCGAACTGGATGATCTTCTTGTCGCGCGAGCCCTTCAGCACCTTGGCGGCCATCGTCACGCCGAAGCGCCCCTTCATGCGGCCGACGCAGCTGAGCGCCTTCTGCGCCTCGCTCGTCATGTCGAGCCGCTCGCTCTTGTCGAGGCAGTTGCCGCATTTGCCGCAGGGCTCGACGCCCTTCTCGCCGAAATAGTCGACGATGAACTGCTGCAGGCAGCGCTCCGTGCGGCCGAAATTCATCATCGCGTACAGCTTGGACAGCTGCACCGACTTGCGCCCTTCGTCCCCCTGGCCCTGCTCGATCAGGAAGCGCTGGATCTGCACGTCCTGCGGCTCGAACAGCAGCACGCATTCCGACTCCTCGCCGTCGCGGCCCGCGCGTCCGGCTTCCTGATAGTACGACTCGACGTCGCCCGGCATCTGCCAGTGCAGCACGAAGCGCACGTTCGGCTTGTCGATGCCCATGCCGAACGCGTTGGTCGCCACCATGACGCGCGTCTCGTCGAAGCGGAACTTCTCCTGCGCCTCCGCGCGCTCCGCGTCGCCGAGGCCGCCGTGGTACTTGCCCGCCGGGATGCCCTGGCGCAGCAGCTCCTCATGGACCGCCTCGGTCTCCTTGCGCGTCGCCGCGTAGATGATGCCGGACTGGTCCGGACGCTCCTTCAGGAACTGCGTCAGGAACCGCTTCTTGTCCGCGCCGGTGACGACCGACAGCGACAGGTTCTCTCGCGCGAAGCCGCTGACGAATACGCTCGGCTCGCGCAGTCCGAGCATCGCCGTGATGTCGTCCGCCACCTCCGGCGTCGCCGTCGCGGTGAACGCCGAGACGAGCGGCCGATCCTCCATGCGCCCGATCCAGCCGGCCAGCTGCCGGTAGCTCGGACGGAAGTCATGGCCCCACTGCGAGACGCAGTGCGCCTCGTCGATCGCGATCATCGGGATGCGCATGCGCTCGGACAGCTCGCCGAACATCGAGCCGTCGAGCCGCTCCGGCGCGATGTAGAGCAGCTTGTACTCCCCGTTCAGCGCCGCGCGCAGCACATCCCGGTACTCGCCCGCGCCGAGCGAGCTGTTGAGGTACGCCGCCGGCACGCCGACGCGCCGCAGCGCGTCGACCTGGTCCTTCATGAGCGAGATGAGCGGCGAGACGACGATCGTCGTGCCGGTCATCAGCATCGCCGGGATCTGGTAGCAGACCGACTTGCCTCCGCCTGTCGGCAAGATCGCCAGCGTATCCCTGCCTCCCGTGATCGCTTCGATGATCCCTTCCTGCCCCTGGCGGAAGGAATCGTATCCATAGACGCGCTTCAGCAGCTCGCGCGCTTCCTGCAGCATAGGCCTTCGACTCCCTTTCCTGTTCCTGTTCCTGTTTCCGTGGACGGCCGGACTCCCTGAGCGGGCCCGTCCAGCGCTCATCCCTCTATTGTGACAGGTCGGAGAAAAGGTGTCTACCTGCCGGCAGCCGCCTCGCCCTCGTCCTCACCGTGCCCGCGCAGTCCATCCGCCGGCCGCGTCCCGCTCGCCGCCGCCTTGAGCCGCGTCAGCTCGCGGTACAGCTCCAGCAGCTCGGCCTCGCGCTCGCGGATCTCCTCCTCGACCTCGCCGAGCCGCGCCAGCAGCCCCGGATCGGCCGAGTCCGGCGCGCCGCCTGGCGCCGGCAGCAGACCGGCCCCGAACGTCGCCTCCACCCAGCGGTCGGCCGCCTCGCGCCCCTCTCCGCGGTACAGCTCGACATAGACGTCGAAAATCGCCAGCACGGTGCGGCGGCTGTTCCAGCCGAGAATCTCCACGCTGTCGGCGGCCATCGTCACCGCGCGGCTCAGCTGGAACTCGTTGAGCTTGCCGCGCATCGCCTCGACACGCGCCACCTCGGCAGCGAACGCCGGGAACGCCGAGCGGAACAGCTCCGCCGATGCCAAGTATTCTTCATGCGTAATCCAGGATTCCTCTTCCATTTCCGCGTTCCCCCTAGCCTTGTCGATCTTCGTGATCCAACCGTCCATCGAGTATACTGGGTGGAGGAAGCTCTTTCAAGGAAGGGGAGATTAGAATGAGCCGAGGACCCGGCTACCTCAAGAGCATCGAGCTGCTGCGCTCCGGAATCGCGAATCCGCGCGAGTACCCGTTCAGCCTGCCGGCGGTCCGCACGCTGGAGCGGCTGCCGCTCCATCCCAAGGTGACCTACCTGATCGGCGAGAACGGCACCGGCAAGTCGACGCTGCTGGAGGCGATCGCCGTCGCCTGGGGCTTCAATCCCGAGGGCGGCACGATCAACTTCAGCTTCTCCACCGCCGAGACGCACTCGGAGCTGCATCGCCATCTGCGGCTGGCGCGCGGCGTGCACAAGCCGCGGGATGGCTTTTTCTTCCGGGCGGAAAGCTACTACAATCTCGCCAGCGAGATCGAACGGCTGGACCGTCCCGACGGCGCGCGAGCCTCCGGCCCGCCGATCATCGACTCCTACGGCGGCAAGCCGCTGCACGAGCAGTCGCATGGCGAGTCGTTCTTCGCCGCGTTCCTGCACCGCTTCGGCGGGCGCGGCCTGTACATCCTCGACGAGCCGGAGGCGGCGCTGTCGCCGCAGCGCCAGCTGTCGATGCTCTCGCGCATCCATCAGCTCGTGCAGAAGCATTCGCAGTTCATCATCGCCACCCATTCGCCGATCCTGATGGCCTACCCGGACGCCGACATCTACCTGCTCGGACCGGACGGCGCCGAGCGGGTCGAGCTGGAGCAGACGCCCCACTGGTCCGTCATGAAGCAGTTCGTCAACCGCAAGCAGGCGATGCTCGACGAGCTGTTGGCGGACGATTGATCCCCAGTTGCGTGAAAAAGGAGGCTAGCCCATGGAGGCAGAAAGCATTCTCGAGCTTGCCGTGAAGGAGCTGTCCAACGTGCAAGGCATCGCCGCGATCGCGCTCGGCGGCTCGCGCGCCCGCGGAACCGCCCACGCCGGCTCCGACTTCGATCTCGGCCTGTATTACCGACCGGACGCCCCGCCGGACCTGACGCAGCTGCGGGAGGCGGCGCGCAGGCTCGACGACGAGAGCCGCGCGGAGGCGGTCACCCCGCTCGGCGACTGGGGACCTTGGATCAACGGCGGAGGCTGGCTGCGGGTCGGCGGCATGCCGGTCGACCTGCTGTACCGCGATCTGGATCAGGTCGAGCGCGTCATCGGCGATTGCCGGCAAGGCTCGATCCGGATCGACTACCAGCCCGGTCATCCGCATGGCTTCGTGAGCTCCATCTACTTGGCCGAAGCCGCTCTCTGCCAGCCGCTGTGGGATCCGCAGGGCGTGCTGGAGCGGCTGAAGCGGAGCGTGCGCCCTTATCCGCCTGCGCTGCAGCGAGCGACGATCGGCCGTTTCCTTTGGGAAGCCTCGTTCGCTCTCGACAACGGCCGAAAAGGCATCCCCAAGGGGGACGCCTCGTATGTCGCGGGCTGCTTATTCCGCTCCGTCTCCTGCCTCAACCAGACGCTGTTCGCGCTGAACGAAGCGTACTGGATGAACGAGAAGGGCGCGGCCGCGATTGCCGGCTCGCTTCCGCTCGCTCCTGCAGACTACTCCGGCCGCATCGGCCGCCTGTTCGCGGCGCTCGGCGACGACGCCGAGAAGCTGGCGCAGGCCGCTTCCCGGCTGCAGGAGCTTATCCGGGAGACGGAGGCGTTGATGCGGGATTGAGCATGGCCTTGCTGGAAGTGAAGGTATGCTGGCGAGCCGCTGCGATCGATTGTCGGCTCATGGTTGGTTCAAGCGAACCCCGTTCATTTCAAAGGCGGACCTTCACCGAGCCGCTCGGACATGACCCGGTTCGCCAGCTCCAGCGCTTCCTCTCGATTTCGGGCAGGCGCGGCAATCGTCACCCCTTCGTTGCTGTTCCAGCCCTTCTTTTCGTGTAAACGGATGATCGCAAGCTTGCTCCAATCGTACTCGGCCATCACCTCACCGATGAGGTGAATTCCTGGCACGGTCTGACCTTCAGGGTTTATTTCGACCCAATTGAGCCCCAGCCTTCCTCCCCCTCTGCTCATATAAAAAAACGGCGTCGCATCCTCCGGCACGCCGGAGTAGGACTCGCCTACGATGACCAGCTTGCCCTCGAACTTGCCCGCTCCTTTCCAGAAGCCGGCCAGCGTCCGCTGAAGCGTGCCTTCGAGCTTCAGCGTCAAGGAACGTCCGGGACGCTCCGGCTGTCCGGCGGTGAACTCGTAGCCTTGGAGCGTGCGGTCGATGCGCTGCGGAAAGAACCACCAGATCAGGCTGCCGGCCAGCAGCAGGACGACCGCCGCGATTCCGGCTCGCATCCAGCGTCCATGGCGCCATGCGCTCATCGCAAGCACCCCCTTTCTTTTCCATCTTAACCGAAAGCCCCGAATCCGTCTTTCGGATTCGGGGCTGTTTTTCATTCAGGCTCAGCCTTGCGGCGCCGCCACCAGCTTGACGACCGCGCGCACGGAGTCGGCCGAGCGGTCGAGCGCCGCCTGCTCCTCCGCCGTCAGCTCCAGCTCGAACACCTTCTCGATGCCGTCGCCGCCGAGAATCGCGGGCACGCCGAGGAACAAGCCGTCGTAGCCGTACTCGCCCTCCAGCAGCGCGATGACCGGAAGGACGCGCTTCTTGTCCTTCAGGATCGCCTCGGTCATCTGCACGAGCGATGCCGCCGGCGCGTAGTAGGCGCTGCCGTTGCCGAGCAGGCCGACGATCTCGCCGCCGCCGACGCGCGTGCGCTGCACGATCGCCTCGATGCGCTCCGCCGGGATGAGCGTCTCGATCGGGATGCCGCCGACATTGGAGTAGCGCACGAGCGGCACCATGTCGTCGCCGTGGCCGCCGAGCACGAAGCCGCGCACGTCCTCGACCGACACGTTCAGCTCCTGCGCGATGAACGTGCAGTAGCGGGCCGTGTCGAGCACGCCGGACTGGCCGATGACGCGGTTTTTGGGGAAGCCGAGCGTCTCGTAGGCGACATAGGTCATCGCGTCGACCGGGTTGGACAGCAGGATGACGTACGCGTCCGGACTCGTCGCCTTGACGCTTTCGCAGACGGAGCGCACGATGCCGGCATTGACGGCGACGAGATCGTCGCGGCTCATGCCCGGCTTGCGCGCGATGCCCGCCGTGATGATGACGATGTCGGAGCCGGCCGTATCGGCATAATCGGACGTGCCGGTGATGCGCGCGTCGAAGCCTTGCACCGGCGAAGCCTCCAGCATGTCGAGCGCCTTGCCCTTCGTCGGATTTTCCAGCTGCGGGATGTCGACGAGCACGACGTCTCCGAGCTCCTTTTGCGAGAGCATGAGCGCCGTCGTCGCTCCCGTGAACCCGGCTCCTACGACCGTGATCTTCTTGCGTGCGATAGCCATGAGAATCCCTCCATCGGATTGGAATGTCCAGCCTCCTGCATGAAACGATACCGCGGCCTTGCCTCGGCAGCAGCGCCGAAAGAGAAGAGAAGAGCCCGCCGAAGCGGACTCTTGCACGATTTACATGTTGGCGATGACTTGATCCGCGAACTCGGAGCACTTCACTTCTTTGGCGCCTTCCATCAGGCGGGCAAAGTCGTAGGTGACCGTCTTGTTGTTGATCGAAGTTTCCATGCCTTTGTAGATGAGGTCGGCCGCTTCCTGCCAGCCCAGATGCTCGAGCATCATGACGCCGGAGAGGATGACGGAGCCCGGGTTCACCACGTCTTTGTCGGCGTATTTCGGAGCCGTGCCGTGGGTCGCCTCGAAGATCGCGTGGCCGGTGATGTAGTTGATGTTGGCGCCAGGCGCGATGCCGATGCCGCCGACTTGAGCCGCCAGGGCGTCGGACAGGTAGTCGCCGTTCAGGTTCAGCGTCGCGATGACGTCGAAGTCCGTCGGACGGGTCAGCACTTGCTGCAGGGCGATGTCGGCGATGGCGTCCTTCACGAGGATCTTGCCGGCCGCCAGAGCTTCGTCTTGAGCCTTGTTGGCCGCATCCGTGCCTTGCTCGTCCTTGATGCGGTCATATTGGCCCCATGTGAACACCTTGTCGCCGAACTCGGCTTCCGCCACTTCGTAGCCCCAGTTTTTGAAGGCGCCCTCGGTGAACTTCATGATGTTGCCTTTGTGGACCAGCGTGACCGACTTGCGGCCGTGCTCGATCGCGTACTCGATCGCCGCGCGCACGAGGCGCTTGGAGCCCTCGGCCGATACCGGCTTGATGCCGATGCCGGACGTTTCCGGGAAGCGGATCTTGTTCACGCCCATCTCGTTCTGCAGGAAGGAAAGCACTTTTTTAACCGCGTCCGTGCCTTCTTGATACTCGATGCCGGCGTAGATGTCCTCGGTGTTCTCGCGGAAGATGACCATGTTGACCAGCTCCGGACGCTTCACCGGGGAAGGCACGCCGTCGAAGTAGCGCACAGGGCGCAGGCAGACGTACAGGTCGAGCTCCTGGCGCAGCGCTACGTTCAGGGAACGGATGCCGCCGCCGATCGGAGTCGTCAGCGGTCCTTTGATCGCGACGATGTACTCGCGGATCGCCGTCAGCGTGTCGGCCGGCAGCCATTCGCCGTATTGGTTGAACGCTTTTTCGCCGGCGAATACTTCGTACCAGGCGATCTTCTTCTCGCCGCCGTAGGCTTTTTCGACTGCCGCGTCGAGGACGCGCTTGGAGGCGCGCCAGATGTCGCGGCCCGTGCCGTCGCCTTCGATGAACGGAACGATCGGGTTGTTCGGAACGTTCAGCTTGCCGTTTTCAATCGTGATCTGCTCGCCTTCGGTCGGAAGGGCGAATTTTTCGAGTTGTGCCATTGGGGATGATTCCTCCTCTTGGTATGAAAATCATGCGGGTCCCTGCGCCGGCCAAGCGGCGGAAACGGGACAAGCTGCGTGCGCAGCCGAAGCCCCCCGGACATGAAGCCGGGGGGAGGGAGATCAGCGCTGCTCGATCGGAATGAACTTGGCGCTTGCTGGACCCGTGTACTCCGCGCGCGGGCGGATCAGACGGTTATTATCGTACTGCTCCAGGATATGCGCTGTCCAGCCCGACAGGCGGCTGATCGCGAAGATCGGCGTAAACAGGTCGCGCTTGATGCCGAGCGTCGTGTAGACGGACGCGGAGTAGAAGTCGACGTTCGGCTTCAGGCCCTTCTGTCCGGTCACGATCTCCTCGATCTTCACGCTCATGTCGTACAGGTCGAGGTTGCCCTTCAGCTTGCCGAGCTCCTCGGACATCTTTTGCAGATGCTTGGCGCGCGGGTCGCCGTTTTTGTAGACGCGATGGCCGAAGCCCATGATCTTCTCTTTGTTGGCCAGCTTCTCGTTGATGACGGACTCGACGCGGTCCGGCGAGCCGATCTCCTCGAGCATGACCATGACCGCCTCGTTGGCGCCGCCGTGCAGCGGGCCCTTGAGCGCGCCGATCGCGGAGACGACGCCGGAGTAGATGTCCGACAGCGTCGCGACGGTGACGCGGCCGGCGAACGTGGAGGCGTTGAGCTCATGGTCGGCATGCAGCACGAGCGCCTGGTCGAGAGCCTTGACCGCTACATCGTCCGGAGTCTCGCCGGTAAGCATGTAGAGGAAGTTGGCCGCGACGGACAGGCCGGCCTTCGGAGCGATCGGCTCCTGGCCGCTGCGGATGCGGTCGAAAGCGGCGATGACCGTCGGCAGCTGCGCCTGCAGGCGGATCGCCTTGTCTACGTTGGCCTCGCGGCTCATGTCCTGGGCGGCCGGATCGTACAGCGCCAGGGCGGATACCGCCGTGCGGAGCGCCGCCATCGAGTTGGCGTCCTGCGGATAGAGGCGGATCGCGTCGATCACCTCGGCCGGAATCGGGGCGGAGGCGCTCAGCTTGGACTTCAGCTCCTCGAGCTCGGATGCCGTAGGGAGCTTGCCGTACCAGAGCAGGTAGGCGACTTCTTCGAACGTAGCGCCTTCGGCCAGCTCGTCGATGTTGATGCCGCGATAGGTCAGCACTCCGTCGATGATGGAGCTGATGGACGAGGTCGTGGCGACGATGCCTTCGAGACCTTTGGTAGCTGTCATTGAACTCTCTCCTTTGTCTTCGGCGCGCGGATAGGAAGCGGCCGGTAATGGGACTGTCAACATCAGGCTGCGGAAAAAGGCTTGCACCGCCTTTGACAGCGCATTCACGCCTCCGGGTCGCGCAGGCGAGAACAGCGGATGTCAAGGATGGGCAAATCGGCGACCGCAGCAATCCTTTTTATCATAAAGTATTTTCATGATGAATCCAACCGATCGAAGATAAAAATGCTTTATCGCCTTCATAGAATTTACTTGTCGCCCGTTTGGAGGTTGGCCGGCAAGGTGTTACACTGATGGAATCAGCGTTTCAGCCAAGCCATAGTCCGAGGAAAGGGGAATCCGCTCCATGAACGAGCAACGCATCGGCATCATCGACATCGGCTCCAACTCCATCCGCCTCGTCGTCTACGAGACGACGGCTACCGGCGCGCATCGCGTCATCGACGGCAGCAAGCGTCCGGCTCGGCTCAGCCAGAGGATCACGGCCGAGGGGCGCATCGACGAGGAGACCGTCGCCGAGCTTGCCGAGACGCTCCGCCACTTCCGCATGCTCTGCGCGCATCACGGGACGAGCGCCGTTCGCGCCGTCGCGACGGCCGCGATGCGCAACGCCGTCAACGGCGCCGAGGTGCTGCGGAGGCTGGGCGCCGAGTCGGGACTGGACATCGAGCTGCTGCCGGGCGAGGAGGAAGCCGGCTACGGCTTCCTCGGCATGGTCAACACGATGGACGTCCGCGACGGCTTCCTCATCGATATCGGAGGAGGCAGCACGGAAATTTCCCTGTTCAAGGAGCGCACGCTCGTGCAGAGCGTCAGCTTTCCGTTCGGCTGCGTCAACCTCGCTCGCAGCTATGCCGACCGCGGCATGCTCGGCGACGACGGCTTGCGCCGGCTCGAGGAGATGGCGCTGCGGGCGAGCGAGGAGCATCCGTGGCTGCGCTGGTCGCCGGGACTGCCGCTCATCGGCGTCGGCGGCACGATCCGCGCGCTGGCCAAGATCCATCAGGCGGTCCGCCATTATCCTTTCCCGCAGACGCACAACTATGCGATTCCGGCCGAGGACGCCGACCGTCTGTTCGATACGCTGCGCGCGATGCCGCTGGACAAGCGCCGCAAGTTCCCGGGCCTGTCCAAGGACCGCGTCGATCTGATCGTGCCCGGACTCGCCGCGCTGCGGCTGTTCCGGCGCCTGACCGGCGCTGCGGAATACCGCGTCTGCGCGGCCGGCCTGCGCGACGGCCTGTTCTTCTCCGTGCAGTCGCCGGAGCGGCCGCGGCTCGACGACGTGCTGGGCTACAGCGTGCGCAACACATACGCGCTCTATCCCGAGGCGCCGCTCCCGCATGTGAACCAGGTCAACCGCCTCTCGCTGCAGCTGCTCGAGACTCTCCGCGGCTCCGCTCCCGGCCGTCCGCTGGAGCGGCTGGGCGATCGGGCGGCCAAGCTGCTGGACGCCGCCTCCCTGCTCTACCGGATCGGAGCGTCGATCGACCACGCCGCCTATCCGAAGCATACGTTCTATCTGCTGACCAACTGCAGCCTGAACGGCATGTCGCATCGCGAGAACGTGCTGACCGCCGCGATCGCGGCGTTCCGCAGCCGCAGCCGCTGCAAGTCGCAGCTGGAGCCGTACGAGGCGCTGCTGGAGCCCGGAGACGTGGAGGCGGCCGCCCTGCTGGGCAGCCTGCTCCAGCTCGCCGCCGCGCTCGACCGCAGCGAGACGCAGCCGATCAGCCGGCTCGAGGCCGAAGCGTCGCTCGGACCGGAGGAGGGCCGCCTGCGGCTCAGCGCCGTGCGGCCGTCCGGCTCGCTCGCTCTGGAGCGGCAGGAGGTCGAGGAGGCCGGACGCGAGTTCGCCAAGCTGTGGGGGCTTCAGCCCGAGCTGTCCGTCCGCTAGACGAAGCCAATGCAGGCAAAAAGGGGCTTTCCCGAGGGCCGTTTCGACGGCCTTGCGGGAGAGCCCCTTTTCGCTTACGCCTGCTCGGCTTGCGGCAGCGCCTTTTTCCAGCTGGAGATCCGCTCCGCCTGGAACTGGCTGCGCAGCAGCTCCTCGCCCTCGGCAGGCCGCATCCGCTCGTAGCCGCCGCTCGCCTGCAGCTCCCGCGCCTTGACGTTGTCGCTCAGCTGCAGCCGCAGCAGCGCGATCAGGCTGTCGCGCAGGCTGGGGTCGAACACCGGGCACATCAGCTCGATGCGCCGCGTCAGGTTGCGCGTCATCCAGTCCGCGCTCGACAAATACACTTCCTCCTCGCCGGCGTTGCGCAGGTACAGCAGCCGCGAATGCTCGAGGAAGCGGTCGACGATGCTGACGACGCGGATGTTCTCGCTCAGGCCCGGCACGCCGGGACGCAGGCAGCAGACGCCGCGCACGATGAGGTCGATGCGCACGCCCGAGCGCGACGCCTCGTACAGCTTGTCGATCATCTCCTGGTTGGAGAGCGAGTTCATCTTGGCGGCGATGTAGCCGCCCCGGCCCTCCTCGGCATGCCGGCGCTCGCGGTCGATCAGCCGGAACAGCTGCTCCGTCAGCCCGCTCGGCGCGACGCTGAACGCTTGCCATTCGTAAGGCGACGAGTAGCCGGTCACCTCGTTGAACAGCGCCGACGCGTCCGCGCCGATGATCGGATGCGACGTGAACAGGCCGATGTCGGTGTACGCCTTGGCCGTGCTGTCGTTGTAGTTGCCGGTGCCGACATGCACGTAGCGCCGCAGCTGGTCGGCCTCGCGCCGCACGACGAGCAGGATCTTGGCATGCGTCTTGAGGCCGACGAGGCCGTAGACGACATGGCAGCCCGCCTTCTCGAGCTGGCGCGCCCAGGCGATGTTGCGCTCCTCGTCGAAGCGCGCCTTGAGCTCGACGACGACCGTCACCTGCTTGCCCGCCTCGGCCGCGGCGGCGAGCGCCTGCACGAGCTCGCTTTGCCCGCTGACGCGGTAGAGCGTCATCTTGATCGCCAGCACCTGCGGATCGTCCGCCGCCTGCTGGACGAACTCGGCCAGCGGCTCGAACGACTCGTACGGATGATGCAGCAGCACGTCGCGCTCGCGGATCGTATCGAAGATCAGCTCATGCTCCTCGAGCTCCCGCGGGTAGACCGGCTCGAGCTTTGGATAGCGGAGGCTCTCCTTGCCCCCGATCGAGCCGGCGAAGCGCATCAGAAAGCTGAGATCGAGCGGTCCGCCGATGCGGACGACATGATCGCCGATCTCCAGCTCCTCCTGCAGCAGGTCGAGCGCGTACGGATGGAAGCCTTCGCCGATCTCGAGCCGCACGGGCATGCCCCAGCGCCTGCGGCGAAGCTCCTTCTCGATCTCCTCAAGCAGATCCTCGGCGCCTTCCTCGTTGAGCGTCAGGTCGGCGTTGCGGGTCAGGCGGAACGGATGCACGGCTTCCAGGCTGTAGCCGCTGAACAGCGTATGGATGAACGAACGGATAAGGTCCTCGAGCAGCACGTACTCGAGCTTTTTGCTGTTGCCCCGGACCGGCAGCGCCACGCAGCGCGGCAGGATCGAAGGCACCTGGACGATCGCGAAGTACGGCTCGGCCTCCGGCTCTTCTTCGGGATCGCGCAGCAGCACGGCCAGATACAGCTCCTTCGTATGAAGGAGCGGGAACGGACGGCTCTGGTCGACGGCCATCGGCGTCAGCACGGGAAAGACGATCGTCCGGAAATAATGCTCGACCGCCGCGGCCTGCGAGGCGTTCAGATCGTCCATTTCGCGGATATGTATGCCCTCTCGCGCCAGCCCCCTCATCACTTCCCGATAGGTGCGGTATTGCTCGGCGACCATCTGGCCCGTCCGCTTGATGAGCCGCTTCCACAGCCCCTGCGGCGTATAGCCGGTAAAATCCATCTTCGTATAGCCCGCCTTGAGCTGGTCCTGGATGCCCGCCATGCGGACGCTCATGAATTCATCCATGTTGCTGGACACGATGGACAGGAACTTCGCGCGCTCCAGCAGCGGCGTCGTCGGGTCCTGCGCTTCCTCCAGCACCCTGCGGTTGAACTCGATCCAGCTCAGGTCGCGGTTCACATAGGGGGACAATGCTTTACTCATCGCTGAAGAGCCTCCTTGTCGTTGTCCCTATTATGCAGCGTCACTGTTACTTCTATATTAAGATGCGGTAAAGGCCAGGTAAATGCCTGCGGCCGCGAGGGCCGGCACGCCCCCGCTGCGGATCGAAGGCATGCCGGACGCCGGCCTCAGCGGCGCCCGATGAAGATGAACCGCCCGCCGCCCGGACCGCCGAAGCCTCCGCCGCCTCCGCGCCGCAGCAGCCGCTCCAGCAGCCGGTACAGGCGCAGTCGGTAGAAGCCGCGGGTGACGGGCAGGACGAGCGTCAGGCCGACCAGGTCGCCGATCACGCCGGGGAAAATGAGCAGCAGGCTGCCGGCCATCAGGCAAAGGCCGTTCAGCAGCGCATGGCCCGGCGGCTCGCCGAGCTCCATCTTGCGGCGCATCTCCGCCCATGCCTTGCGCCCGTGCGTGCGCATCAGCACCGTGCCCAGCACGGCCGTGCCGACGAGCAGCAGGAACACGCCGCCGACGCCGATGCGGCTGCCGAGCCAGGCCATCGCGATCACCTCCAGCAGCACGTAGGCCGCTCCGCCGAGCAGCGCCTTCTGCACCGTTCCGAGCCTTCGGTTCATGCCCCCTCCTCCTTTCCAGCCGGCGCCATGCGCCGGATCAGCGCGTACAGCTCCGGCAGGCGCCGGTCGAGCCGCGCCGGACGGAAGCTGCGATCCACCCACACATGCCGAGTGCCCCCGGTGGCAAGCAGCTCGCCCGGAAGTCCGGCCCCGTCCTCGCCCGCGGCGCGGACCGCGCCTTCGCCGAGCGCAGGCAGCGCCGCTTCCGCGGCCCCCGCCTCGAGCCGGCGGATCTGATAGCGGAAGCCGAGCCGCATCGGCGTGAAGCGCTCCACCCGGGTGCAGACGACGATCGCGTCGTCGTAGCGGGCCGGCTGGCGGAACTGGCTGTCCAGATCCGTCAGCGGCAGCATCAGCCCTTCCTGCTCGATCCGGCCGTAGGCGTACCCCGCGGAGCGGATCAGCTCCGTGCGCCCGATCTCGAACCAGGTCAAATAATTCGCATGATACACGACGCCCATCGCGTCCGTTTCCTGATAGCGCACCCGCAGCGGGTGCAGCGTCCATTCCGCCTGCTCCATAAGCCGTAATTGCCCCTTCCTGCCTCTATCCTTGTCCCTTTATTATCGGCTCAAATCAGGCAATATGCAAAAAAGCCGATCCTCTCGGCGGGAGAGGATCGGCCTTGGCCCTGAGCAGACGCAGGGCTTGGCAGTCAGAGCCAAGCCGGAGCCGGCCCGGCTTCTTACAGGACTTTGCTTTGACCGGTGTAGATGACGCCCATCTCGCCGTAGACGGTCACTTCCATGTCGTCATGCAGCAGCTCGAACGCGTTGTCGATGCCGATGACCGCCGGAATGCCGAGGTTCAGGCCGACGACGGCCGCATGGCTCGTGATGCCGCCGGATACGGTGATGATCGCCGAAGCCTTCTCGATCGCCGGCATGTAGTCCTTGTCGGTCGAGACGGTGACGAGGATGGAGCCTTCCTTGGTCTTGGCGATCGCTTCCTCCGGCGTGCGGGCGACGACGATCTTGCCCGTAGCGGTCTGGCTGCCGATGCCTTGGCCTTTGGCGACGAGCTCGCCGATGTGATGCACCTTGATGAGGTTCGTCGTGCCCGCGCGGCCTACCGGCACGCCGGCGGTGATGACGATCGTGTCGCCGAGCGAGACGAGGCCCGTGCCGAGCGCGCCTTCGACGGCGAAGTTGAACATCTCGTCCGTCGTATCGGCGGCGACGCCCTTCGTCGGGATGACGCCCCACGTCAGGTTCAGGCGGCGCATGATGCGCTCGTCGGTCGTCACGGCGATGATCGGAGCCTTCGGACGATACTTGGACACCATGCGGGCGGTATAGCCGCTCTCGGTCGACGTCACGATCGCCTTGGCCTGCAGGTCGAGGGCGGAGTTCGCCACCGCTTGGCTGATCGCCTCGGTGACCGTCGTCTGCTGCGCGATCGCCGTCTTGGTCAGGATCTCGCGGTAGTCCAGCGCGGACTCGGCGCGCTCGGCGATGCGGGACATCGTCAGTACGGATTCCGTCGGGTACTTGCCCGCGGCGGTCTCGCCGGAGAGCATGATCGCGTCGGTGCCGTCAAGGATGGCGTTCGCCACGTCGCTCGCTTCGGCGCGGGTCGGACGCGGGTTGCGCTGCATGGAGTCGAGCATCTGCGTCGCCGTGATGACCGGCTTGCCGGCGAGGTTCGCCTTTTGAATCATCGACTTTTGCACGAGCGGCACTTCCTCGGCCGGAATCTCGACGCCGAGGTCGCCGCGCGCGACCATCAGGCCGTCGGACACTTCGAGGATCTCGTCGAGGTTGTCCACGCCCTGCTGGTTCTCGATCTTGGAGATGATCTGGATGTGGCCCGCGTTGTGGCGCTCCAGCAGCTCGCGGATCTCAAGCACGTCGGAAGCCTTGCGCACGAAGGATGCGGCGATGAAGTCGACGCCCTGCTCGACGCCGAATACGATGTCGCCGGCGTCTTTTTCGGTGATGCCCGGCAGGGAGATGTGCACGCCCGGAACGTTGACGCCCTTTTTGCTCTTGATCGGGCCGCTGTTGACGATCTTGCAGTTGATCTCCGTGCCCTGGATGTCCACGACGGTCAGGCCGATGAGGCCGTCGTCGATGAGGACGGTCGAGCCGACCTTCAGGTCGGCCGGCAGGTTCTTGTACGTCACCGGGATGCGGTGGCGGTCGCCGAGGATCTCTTCGGTCGTCAGCGTGATGTAGTCGTCCTGCTGCAGCTCGATCGGCTCTTCCTTCAGCTTGCCGAGACGGATCTCAGGGCCTTTGGTGTCGAGCAGGATCGCGACCGTCTTGCCGAGCTCCGCGCAGGCCTGGCGAATGTTCTTGATGCGGTTGCCGTGCTCTTCGAAGTCGCCGTGCGAGAAGTTCAGGCGGGCGACGTTCATGCCGGCCAGAATCAGTTTCTTTGTATTTTCCAGCGACTCGCTGGAAGGTCCGATCGTACATACAATTTTCGTTTTACGCATGGTTCATGATTCCTCCATCAGTTAGCTTGCTTGAACACTATCATTCATTCTATCACATTTGGCAGCGGCATAGACATGACATTCCTCTCTTTACAAGACTTTCGTCCGGTAAAAAGCATGACTTTCGATTCAGACCGCAAAAGAAATGCGTTCTCGAGACGCGAAAAAGCGGCCGCTTGCGGCCGCTCCTTGCGAACCTGACTCCTGCTTAGTGCACTCGGGCCGACTCCGCGGCGGGCGAGGCGTCGCCCGGCGCGGCAGGCTCCGCTCCGGCTTCTGCCGGCAGTCCGGCAGCCTCCGGCGCTTCCAGCGCGCCGTCCGGCTGCTCCGAGCCCGCCTCCGCCGCGAAGGCGAAACGGCCGATTTTGCGGAACTTCATGTACCGATCCTCGACGAGCTCCTCCGCCGACATCGCGAGCAGCTCCTGCAGATGGCGCCAGACCGCTTCCTTGATCGACTCCGCCTGCTGCTCGTAGTCGCGGTGGGCGCCGCCCTGGGGCTCCGGCACGACTTCCTCGATGATGCCGAACGACAGCAGGTCCTTGGCGGTGATCTTCATCGCCTCGGCCGCCTGGTCCGCCTTGGAGGCGTCCTTCCAGAGGATGGATGCCGCGCCGTTCGGCGAGATGACCGAGTAGATCGCGTTCTCGAGCATGAGCACGCGGTTGCCGACGCCGAGCGCGAGCGCGCCGCCGCTGCCGCCTTCGCCGATGACGACGCAGATGACCGGCACGCCGAGCAGCGCCATCTCGCGCAGGTTGCGGGCGATCGCCTCGGACTGCCCCCGCTCCTCGGCGGTGTTGCCGGGATAGGCGCCCTTCGTGTCGATGAACGTGATGATCGGACGGCGGAACTTGTCCGCCTGCTGCATGAGCCTCAGCGCCTTGCGGAAGCCCTCCGGATGGGGGCTGCCGAAGAAGCGGGCGATATTGTCCTTCGTATCCTTACCGCGCTGATGGCCGATGACGGTGACCGGCATGCCGTTCAGCTTGGCGAGGCCGCCGACGATCGCCAGATCGTCCGCGAACAGCCGGTCGCCGTGCAGCTCCAGGAAGTCGGTGAAGATCGCCTGGATGAAATCAAGCGACGTCGGCCGCTGGTGATGGCGGGCCAGATGCATCTTCTCGGCGGCGCCGAGCTCGCTGTAGAGCTCCTCCTCCAGCTGGCGGCAGCGCGCCTCCAGCCGGGCGATCTCGTCGCTGAAGTCGATGCCCTTGCCTTGGCTGAGCCCTTTGAGCTCCTCGATCTTGCGCCTCAGGTCGCCCAGCGGCTTTTCGAACGGCAGTTCACCCGCCATGTCCCGTTTCCTCCTTCACGGCATGCATGTCAAGCAGGCGCGTCAGCGTGGACTTCATGTCCTTGCGGTGCACGACGCGGTCGAGCTGGCCATGCTGCAGGTTGAATTCCGAAGTCTGGAAGTTGTCCGGTAGCTTCTGGCGGATCGTCTGCTCGATGACGATGCGGCCGGCAAAGCCGATGAGCGCGCCGGGCTCGGCCAGGTTGTAGTCGCCGAGCGAGGCGAAGCTCGCCGTGACGCCGCCTGTCGTCGGATCGGTCATGACCGAGATGTACAGGCCGCCCTCGCTTTGGAATTTGGCGAGCGCGGCGCTCGTCTTGGCCATCTGCATGAGGCTCAGGATGCTCTCCTGCATGCGCGCGCCGCCCGAAGTCGAGAAGATGAGCATCGGCAGCTTGCGCAGACGCGCCTGCTCGATCGCCCGCGTGATCTTCTCGCCGACGACGGAGCCCATGCTGCCGCTGAAGAAGTCGAAGCTCATGATGGCGACGACGACCGGGAAGCCCCCGATCGCGCCTTCGCCCGTCACGACGGCGTCCCTCAGGCCGGAGCTCTTCTTCTGCGCTTCGAGCTTGGACGCGTAGCCGGGGAACTCCAGCGGGTCCTCCGAAATCATGTCGCGGTCGAATTCAGACAAACGTCCGTCATCAAGCGTCATTCCGATGCGCTCCCAAGCGCTCAGCCGGAAATGATGCCCGCAGGACGGACATACTTTGTGGTTCTTGTCCAATTCCTTGGAGAATTGGATCGTCGCGCATTTGGGACATTTGTTCATCAAGCCTTCGGGAATGTCCCGCTTCGGCCTTTCCTGCTGGTCCCCGCGCTCCCTCTCGGAAGGCACGGTGGCGTATTTTCGCTTATGGAACAGGTCCTTGAACACAAGTGACACCTCTCAAGACGCTAAGTATAGTCGGGCCGGAATCAGGAATGGAGAATGGACGTCAGCACTTCCTGGACTTCTTCCAGTTCTCCGGACGGCACGAGGATCTCGTACTGCTGCTTGGACATGTTGATGGGTCTTGTCTGGACGAGGAACCCCTCTTCGGTTAGCCTTCGTTTGATGCTCTCCGCGATCTTCGCCGTAGGCGCGATGTAGATGACCGTCCACATGAAAGGTACCTCCTGATATCCCGGAAACAGGTCACATGATCTCACAATCATAGCATAGGAGAAGTTTTGCTAGCAAGAAAGGCCTAGGCCGATCCGGGCCGAAAGCCGCTAGGGAGAGCGGCTCGGCCGGGCGCTTCGCGGTCCCGGCCGGGGAGCGCTCCGTCCACCGGCGGCGCGGGCAGCCGGGGAACGGCCTGTCCCGCAGCGGCGCGGACGGCCGCGCTTCGCGGTCCCGAGCCGGGGGAGCGGTCCGCTTGGCCGCCGGCCGGCGGCAGCTTGCTGCAGGAACGATTCGCTCCCGCAGCCGCCGATTCCTGCACGCCCTCAGGCTTTCGTGCCGTCCTCGCTGTAGTCCGTCGCCCTCGGGTCCTGGTGCGCGATCCGGGCCGATGCCGCCGCGGCCAGTCCGGCCACGAGATCGTCGAGGAAGACGTGGATCTCGCCCGTCGACTTGTCGTTCAGGCGGCTGATGATGCCAGGCTTCACCTTATCCAGATAGCCGAAGCTCGTCAAGCCGATCATGCCGTACACATGCGTGATGCCCATCGCCAGCGTCTCGTCGACGCCGTACAGCGATTCGTCCTTCTCCATGATCCGCTGCAGCGGAGCCGGCAGCAGCCGCTTCTCCGCAAGCTCGTCGAGCGCGATGCCCGTGCAGAGCACATATTGGACTTCGCGCTTGCCCAGCACCGTGCGCACGCTGTCCACGCATTCGTCCATCGTGAGATGAGGGTTGTAGGGGAGCTGCAAGGAGTGGACGATTTCCGCGACATCCGCTACTGTGACTCCGCGCCTTTCCAGCCAGCGCTCCAATTCGATGTTCATCCGCATTCCTCCCGCTTTCCGCTTTGCCAAAGCGCCGACCTGATCTTTCGGGACAGGCTGCGGCGCTTGCGCCGCAGCGCCATTCCGCGAAGGAGACAGCCGTAGAGGGACGCGATTCCCGCCTCCCCACCGCCTGCCTATCCGCCGTCAGAGGCGCCCGGCTCGCAGCCTAAGGCTGCTGTGCTTCCTACTCTATGCACCTGTCCCGCGAAATGTTCCGGAAAAATAGAGCCTTTCAAGAGACTGCGGCCGCGTCGATGCGGTACGCCGACGAAGCAGAAGGGCGCTCCGCAGCCGCTGCGACGAAGGCACTCGTGCTCGCAGATGCCTATTTCAACCTTCAAGTGAAGGGATAGAAAGGAGGAATGGGCATCTCATGGATCGCGGCATGTCGTGCGAGGGCGGCGATGCGGAGGTGCGAAGGTTGCTGAATGCGGCGGCTGGGTGCAACGGCTGTCTGTTCCGCTCTGAGGGCGGCGGCTACGCGCGGTTTTTCCGCGTGTAGCTGTCTGTTCCGCTCTGGGGGCGGCAGCTACGCGCGGTTTTTCCGCGTGTAGTCGTCTGTTCCGCTCTGGGAACGGCGGCTACGCGCGGTTTTTCCGCGCGTAGCTGTCTATTCCGCGCTGAGGGCGGCGGCTACGCGCGGTTTTTCCGCGCGTAGTCGTCTATTCCGCGCTGAGGGCGGCGGCTAGGCGCGGTTTTTCCGCGCGTAGCTGTCTGTTCCGCGCTGAGGGCGGCGGCTACGCACAGTTTTTCCGCGCGTAGTCGTCTGTTCTGCGCTGAGTAGTGCGGCTACGCATAGTTTTTCCGCGCGTAGTCGTCTGTTCCGCTCTGGGGGCGGCAGCTACGCGCGGTTTTTCCGCGCGTAGTCGTCTGTTCTGCGCTGACAGCAGAGGCTGCGCGGCCAACAAAAAGACCGCCGCCGGCCTATGGCCAGCGGCGGTCGAACAAGCAAGCGGCGAAGAGGGAGCTGACAAGCCCTCGCTGACGCCCGTGCCGACATCGACGCTCAAATCGACAATGACGCGGTAGCGCTCGCCAGACTCCGCCAGCTACTTCACGACCGCGCAGCCCGGTCCGAGCAGGCTCTCGATACGCTCGATCAGCTCCGGCGAAGGCTTGACGCGGTAGCGCTCGCTCAGCGCCATCGTGCGTGATTCCCGCTCGTAAAAGAGCACGGTGCCGAGAGGTCCCGCATGCTCGGCCAGGAGCGTCTTGAGCTGCTCCAGGACGACGGGCGTCTCCCGATCCGCCTTGATTTTGAGGTACAGCCGCTGCGCGGCGGCGGCACGCGCCGACGTGGACGCCGTCGCGGCCGGGCGCTCCGACGGAGCGCCTGCCGGCTGCGCCGCGACCCGGCGGCCAGCCGGCGCCGAGGCTTCGCCTGCTCCGCCGCCGACGCCCTGCCGGGCCGCCTCACGGGCGCCGCGGCTGCGCCAGCCGCCGACGTCGACGCTCCGCCGGGTCGCCTCACCGGCGGCGCCGATGCTTCGCCTGCGGCCGCCGCCGACGCAGCGCCGGGCCGCCTTCCCGGCGCCGATGCTTCGCCTGCGGCCGCCGCCGACGCAGCGCCGGAGCGCCTCGCCGGCGGCGATGCCACGCCGGCAGCCGGCGCCTGCGCCGCGCCCGGGTCTCTGCCTCCGGCCGCGGCCGCGCCGCCGCCGGAGCGCGGCCGACGCGCGCGCGCCTGGCGGCGAAGCCGCTCGACTCCGGAGCGCAGCTCGGAGTCGTCGAGGGGGACGAGGTCGTCGACGATCAGCTTGAAGTCCTCGTCCCCTCTCTGCACGGAGGCCTGCACGACCGCCAGGCCGCCGGCAGCGACGCGTTCGCCGAGCTTCGCCCAGGCGGACGGGAAGAACACCGCTTCGGCGCGGACGATGCGGTCCTCCACCTCGGCGAAGGCCATCGGCTGGCCTTTGCGCGTGCGCAGCGTCTTCACGGAGACGATCCGCACCGCCGTTACGGCCGGCGTCCCCTCCGGCGCTTCCTCCAGCTCGACGAGCCGGTCGAGGCCAAGCTCGCCGAGCCGCTCCTCCGCCGCGTCCAGCGGATGGCCGGACAGGTAGAGCCCGAGCAGCTCCCGCTCGAGCTCCAGCAGCTGCGTCTGCGAATAGGGCTCCACCTGGGGCAGCTCGATATCCCAGTTCTGCACCTCCTCGAAGCCGAACAGCTCGATCTGCAGCTCCTCGCGCTCCTTGCGCCATTTTTGCGCCGCCTCCACCGACTCGTCGAGCGCGGCGAGCTGCTGCGCGCGATGGCCCGGCAGCGACTCCAGCGCTCCCGCGCCGATCAGGCTCTCCAGCACGCGCTTGTTGACGACGCGCAGGTCGACGCGGCGACACAGGTCGATGAGGCTGGCGAACGGCCGGAGCGCCGCCTCCCGCCGGATCGACTCGATCGCCTGCGTGCCGACGTTCTTGATGCTGGCGAGGCCGAAGCGCACCGCCTCGCCCTCGGGACTGAACGTGACCGAGCTGCGGTTCACGTCCGGCGGGAGAACCTCGATGCCCATGCGGCGGCACTCGTCGATGTACTCGCCGGTCTTGCGCTGGTTGCCCGTGACGGAGGCCAGCATCGAGGCCATGAAGGCGACCGGGTGATGGCGCTTCAGCCAAGCGGTCTGGAACGCGAGCACGCCGTAAGCGGCCGCATGCGCCCGCGGGAATCCGTAGTCCGCGAAGCGCAGGATCATGTCGTAGACGCGGTTCGCCTCTGCCTCCGCGTAGCCTTGGCGAAGCGAGCCCCGGACGAAGGCGGCGCGCTGCTCGTCGAGAATTTCCCGTTTCTTTTTGGACACGGCGCGCCTCAGAAGATCCGCTTCCCCCAGACTGAAGCCGGCCATCGACGAAGCGATCTGCATGATCTGCTCCTGATAGACGATGATGCCGTGCGTATCCCTCAGGATCGGCTCGAGCGAAGGATGCGGGTATTCGACCTGCTCCTTGCCGTGCTTGCCCGCGATGAAGCGGGGGATGAACTCCATCGGGCCGGGACGGTACAGCGCGAGCACGGACACGATGTCCTCGAAGCCGCTCGGCCGCAGCTCCCGCAGCACGCGCCGCATGCCCGCCGACTCCAGCTGGAAGATGCCGGTCGTATCGCCGCGTCCGAGCATCTCGTAGGTCGCCGGATCGTCGTCCGGCACCTCGCGGAAGTCGACCGTCCCGCCGTCCGGCCGCCGGATCCAGTCGAGCGTCCGCTCCAGGATCGACAGCGTGCGCAAGCCGAGGAAGTCCATCTTGAGCAGGCCGACGGCCTCGACGTTCTCCATGGAATACTGCGTCAGCGCGGCCGCCTCCGAGCCGCCCTGCAGCGGCACGTAGTCGGTCAGCGGACGGCCGGAGATGACGACGCCCGCCGCGTGGGTGGAGGCGTGGCGGGGCATGCCCTCGACCTTGAGCGCGGAGGCGATCAGCTCGCGCGTCCCTTCGCGCTCGGCGTACTCCCGCAGCTGCGGCACCGAGGCGATCGCCGACTCCAGCGTCGTGCCGGGATGGCCGGGGATGAGCTTGGCGACGCGGTCGATGTCGCCCGGCGGCACGTCGAGCGCCCGCCCGACGTCGCGCACGGCGGCCTTGGCCGCGAGCGTGCCGAAGGTGATGATCTGCGCCACATGGTCGGAGCCGTACTTGCGGCTGACGTAGGCGATCACCTCGTCGCGCCGCTCGTCGTTGAAGTCGATGTCGATATCGGGCATGCTGATGCGCTCCGGATTGAGGAAGCGCTCGAACAGCAGCCGGTGCTTGAGCGGATCGACGTCGGTGATGCGCAGGCAATAGGCGACGAGGCTGCCCGCCGACGATCCCCGTCCGGGGCCCGTGCGGATGCCCTGCTCATGCGCGTAGCGGATGAAGTCCCAGACGATGAGGAAATAATCGCTGAAGCCCATCCGCTCGATGACGCCGAGCTCGTAGCGCAGCCGCTCTTCGGCCTCCGCCAGCCGCTCGCCGGACTCTCCGTACCGAGCCTGCATGCCCGCGAGGCAAAGCCGCTCCAAATAATGCGCGGCGCTCAGACCGTCCGGCAGCGGCCGGTATTCCGGCAGCGCATGCACGCCGAGCGCGAGCTCGAGCCGGCAGCTGTCGGCGATGCGGGCCGTATTGGCCAGCGCCTCGGGCAGATGCGGGAACAGCCGCGCCATCTCGTCGGCGCTCTTGAGATACATCCCGTCCCCATGCATGTGCAGCCGGTCGGGATCGCTCACGCTCTTGCCCGTGCCGATGCAGATGAGCACGTCCTGCACGGCCGCGTCCTCCTGCCGCAGGTAATGCACGTCGTTCGTGGCGGCCAGCGGGATTCCGGTCTCCTCCGAGAGGGCGATCATGCCGGCGATCACCTTTTTTTGCTCGGCCATGCCGTGGTCCTGGATCTCCAGATAAAAGCGGTCGCCGAACGTCTCGCGGTACCGCAGCGCGGCCCGCCTCGCCTCCTCCGGACGGTCATGCAGCAGATGCTGCGACACCTCGCCCGCCAGGCAGGCGCTCAGGCAGACGAGTCCCTCGGCATGCTCCCGCAGGACGTCGTGGTCGATGCGCGGCTTGTAGTGGAAGCCCTCGAGATGGGCGATGCTGCTGAGCTTCATGAGGTTGCGGTAGCCGGCCTCGTTTTGCGCGAGCAGGATCAGATGGTAGATCGGATTGTCCTTGCGCGTTCCCTTGTCCGTGCGCGAGCCTCCCGCCATGTACATCTCGCAGCCGATGATCGGCTTGATGCCTCGCTTCACGCATTCCTTGTAAAAGGGCACCGCCCCGTACATGACGCCGTGGTCGGTCAGCGCCAGCGAGTCCATCCCGAGCTCCGCCGCCCGCGCCGTCAGGTCGCGGATCCGCGCCGCTCCGTCCAGCAAGCTGTATTCGCTGTGCACATGCAGGTGCACGAATCGTTCGCTCCCGCTCATCCCGCCCCTCCTTCCGACGCCGCCCCGCCGCTGCGCGGACCGTCGCCCCATGGCTTCGGCTCCGGCGGCGCCCTGGGGCACATCTGTTCGCTCTTTCTTTCTATCTTATCATAAAAGAGCGCCGCAGTCCCATACAATGGACAAGGGAAGCCATTCCCATACTCCCTAGCGGAAAGGTGAGGCGGATGCGGAGCATGAACCTGATCCTGAGCAAGGCCCTGATCGACTTCTTCATCGCTTTCGGCGTCGTCGTCGGAGGCTCGCTGCTCGCCGGCATCGGCTCGGTGCTGGCCTTCTCCCCGCCCAGCGCGATGATGCTCGACACGGCGGACCGGCTGAAAATATGGGCGCTCGTCGCGGCCGTCGGCGGCACGATCGATCCGATGCGCGTCATCGAGAGCCATATGATGCACGGCCAGCTGTCGCCTGTCGCCCAGCAGCTGCTGTTCATCCTGTGCGCCTTCATCGGCGCCCATGCCGGCACGGAGCTCATCCGCCTCGTCTGCCGGGGATCGGGGTGAGCGCGCGCGATGCGAATTCCTCCGTTCGAGCGCTTCGTCCGCTTCACGCAAGGCGTCGGCCTCGTGCTCGCCGGCATGGTCATCGGGGCGGCCTTTTATCATGCTTTGTTCCAAGCGCAGTTCGACCGGGCCGCCAACCAGATCGGCAAGCTGGAGGATCAGCTCAACGAGCGCGACAACGACCTGAGCAAGCTGAACCAGTTCAAGGAGCAGCACTCCGTCATCAAGACCGTCCAGATCCGCTTCGAGGAAAGCTCCGACGCGGCCGGGCTCGACGAGCCGACGAAAGCCCGCCTCAAGGCGATGCTGCACAAGGATCTGCTCGTGCTCGAGGGCCAGAGCATCTATGAGATCGACCGCGAGTCGCGGCTCGCGCGCGAGCTGCTGGCGGGCAAGGTGTACCGCGACAAGGACAAGAGCTTCTCACTCGAGATCAAGACCGTGCTTGTCGTCGACAACAAGCTGCAGGTGTGGGCGAGCATCCGCCGCCGCGGGCCGGAGATCAGCAGCAGCGCCGAGCCGCAGGACTAGCGCGGGCCGGGATAGCGTGAGCCGGACGAGCCGCAGAACCAGCATGGACCGGAAGAAACGCAGGGCTGGCGCAGGCCGGACGAGCCGGTCGAGCCGGTCGGACGGCTTCGCCGAGCGGAGCTTTTATGATACAATGGCGCAAGGCGGGCTGGCTCTCTCCGTCCTCTGGCGGCGATGCACGTCTCGCTTCCAGAAAGACAAGATCTGCAGCCGCGATGCGCCTTTGCATTTGCTTGTCTTTACCAAAACCCCGGGCCTGCCGCCCATTCCAAAGGAGAAATCTCGGCTCTATGAACGACTCCGTCGCCTGGCTGCAATGGGTGCTCATTGCAGGCATCGTCCTCAGCTGCACGCTCTCGGTGCTGAACAGCTTCCGCTCGCGCCGCACCAAGGACGCGAACCTCAAGATCCTCTACGCCGCTCAGATGAACATCAGCATGGGCACGATGCTCATCCTGATCGCCCTCATCCAGATGTTCCTGTACGAGGGCTCCACGATCCGCGTCATCGTCGGCGCCGTGTTCATGCTGCTCGGCCTGTTCAACATCTTCGCCGGGCTGCGCAACCGCAGCATCATCCGCGGCGTCATCGCCCGCGCCGCCGAAGGCAAGTCCCGCTGACGCTGACATCCAGCCGCTGCCGCGCCCCCGAATCCGGCCTGTCCGGACGGGGGCGTTTTTCGGTTTGCCTTTTTCGCCGCGAACGAAAGAACGCGAGTCGTCGTTTTTTCCCCCGATCCGTCACTAAAATTTCACCCCAGCCGATGACGTCCATAGCCTGAAAGAGTCATGTCCTGCTCGCCTTCAGCCCCTATACTGGTTCAGTCATGATTCAATTCAATCAGGGGGAGTCGTTTCGAATGAGCACTCAGCTTGAAGGAGCAACGCCGGGAACGAAGGCGCGGCAGAAAGGATTGCTGCCGGCGCTGTATCAAAGCGTCTGGAGATGGCATTTCTATGCCGGGATCATCTTCGCGCCGTTCCTGATTCTTCTCGCCGTCAGCGGCGGAGCCTATCTGTTCAAGCCTCAGATCGAAGGCCAGCTCTACAAGGATCTGCTGACGGTTCGAGAGGTCGGCCAGGTCCGGATGTCGCCGGACGCCTTGTCGGCCGCCGTGCGCAAAGAGAACCCGGGACTTGCCATCCAATCGCTAACGCTGCCGTCCGACGCGCGATCCACGGTCAAGATGAGCGTCGTTCAGGGAGGCGTGCCGACGACGCTGTACGCGGATCCTTATACGGGCAAAATCGCCGGAACGCTGGATTCCGACAAGACGTTCTCTGCCGTATTCAAAAAGCTGCACAGCCAGCTGCTGCTGCCGGGAACGCTGCCGAACCGCATCGTCGAGCTCGCGGCCTGCTGGGGCCTCGTGCTCACGGTGACCGGCTTGTATCTATGGTGGCCGCGCGGACGGTTCAGCGTCTGGGGCACGCTGCTGCCACGCCTCGGCAAGCCGGGCAATCGGCTGTTTTGGAGAGACCTGCACGCCGTGCCTGCGTTCTGGCTGTCGATCCTCATCCTTGCCCTCATCCTCACCGGCCTGCCTTGGTCGGGCGTGCTGGGCGGCCAGATCGACAAGGCTGCCAACGCGACGAACACGAACAATCCGCCTTACGCCTACTCGTTCATGGGCGCGCCGGAGTCGGTCACGCGCGCCAAGGACATCGCCGCGGACTTGCCCTGGGCGGCCGAGAGCCTGCCCGTGCCGGCATCGGCGCCAGGCGGCTACGTGCCCATCACGGTGGACGAGGTCGCCGGCATCGCCGACCGCCAGCATGTGCAAAGGCCGTATACGATTACGTTGCCAAGCGGCG
Organism: Paenibacillus sp. B01; assembly: GCF_009649995.1. NCBI lineage: Bacteria > Bacillati > Bacillota > Bacilli > Caryophanales > Paenibacillaceae > Paenibacillus > Paenibacillus sp. B01. The sequence continues at coordinate 4,250,807 of NZ_CP045802.1, forward strand.
AGACAGGCGTATATACGATCTCAACCGCCGATGCCAAGCCATGGGATTCGGCCACGCTTCACGTCGACCAGTACAGCGGCACCGTGCTGACCGATGTCCGCTATGAGCAATACGGCGTCATGGCCAAGCTGATCACGCTCGGCATCGCCTTCCACGAAGGGAAGCTGTTCGGCATCGCCAACCAGCTGCTCGGCCTGCTCGCCTGCCTCGGCCTCATTCTCATCTCCGCCGGCTCGTACGTCATGTGGCGCAAGCGGGCTCCAGCCGGCAAGCTGGGCGCTCCGAACAAGCCGCGGGAGAAAAAAGCGTCGATCGGCGTCCTGATCATCATGGCCGTCCTCGGCGTGCTCATGCCGCTCGTCGGGCTTTCGCTGCTGGCCGTGCTCGCGCTGGATTGGCTCGTCATTCGCCGCGTGCCGGCGCTGCGCCGCTGGTTCGCGGTCTGAAAGGGAGGTCGACGACAATGAAACGAAATCGGATCGCAATCGCCGCCAGCGCGCTGCTGGCCGGCGCATCGATGCTGCTCGCCGGCTGCCAGGCGGACACTTCAGGGCTTGACGACAAAGGCTTCAAGCCCCATCTGACCGTCGATCTCCAGCTGCCGGAGCAGCTGGAGCAAGGTCAGGAAGGCCGCTTCGCCATCGTCGTGAAGGAGAACGGCGAGCCTTATGACGGCTTTTATCAAGCGCGCTTCCAGCTGTGGCCCGAAGACGGCTCGTCCGCTCCGGTGACCGCGCAGGCCGAGAAGACCGCGCCCGGAACGTATTCCTTCGTGCAGGCCATCGGCCCGGAAGGCGTCTACCGGATCAAGTTCAGCGGCGTCTCGGCCGACTACGAGATCATGCCGTCCAAGCGCTTCGCGATCGGCTCCGAAGCCGTCGAGGCGCTGGCCGAGATGGAAAAAGCCGGCGCCGCTGCGGCAGTTCCGGCTCCAGCCGGACATCATCACTGAGCGGCGGATCGACGCGGAACGGGCGGGAATCCTCGACACCGCACGGTCCGGCCATCCAAAGCCTGCCTGCTTGGCCCCACAAGCCAGGCAGGCTTTTTTTAGATCAGGTTACATCGTCCTTCCATGCGGGAAGCCGGTAGCGGCAAACTCTCGTTCCTTTCTGGACGGGAACCAGCCATCCTTCTGCTGCCAGCTTCCTCATGTACCGCTGGGCCGTTTTTGTATGAATTCCCAATTGCTCAGCTGCTCGATGCGGATATAGATACCCGTCCGTTCTCCGGGCAACCTGCAGCAAGCCAGCCTCAATGGGAGAGAAGCGACGCTCGGAGCCGGATGAAAGGTCAAGTCGGGACAGGATGGCTTGAAGAAGGCTTTGGACCAGCTGCGGCTCGGAGGCAAGCGCGTCATAGGGAACCGACACCGTCCGGTAGCCGAGTCCATAGAGATTCATTTCCCTCAGCAGCTCCCGGGTGTACTTTGTGCGGTCGCTCTGTTGGACATGCGGACCGTAGCCCTTGATTTCGAAATTCAACCGGTATGCGCCGCGAAACCAGACAAAATCCAAAAAGCTAGGCGAGCCTCGCCAGTCACGCACCTCATATTCCGGATGCAGGCCGTCAAAATGGCCGAACATAGGCCACCAGACACGCTCGAGAAAGAGCTTCTCCCCATGGCCGTGTCCTCTTAGCAGGCGATCCTTTCTCTCTCCGGATCGAGACTGGACATGCTTTTGAAGCCATAAAGCGTGAGCCGATTGAAACTCAGCGAGTCCTTTCATGACGCTCCTCCTTTTCAACAAAAAACGTCCTGTTTGATTGCCCCTCGCCCATCTTAAATGGGGAAGGCAATCGAACAGGACGTTCTTCGTCACGGTTATTCTTCTATGGAAATACTCTACCATTTTATGCCGGCTTCGGCAATAAGAACAACCAAGGCAATTTCAGCTCCCTTGCGGCGTCGACTCGGCTGGTTCCGACTAACCAAGGCACTCTCGACTCCCTCGCGGCTTCGACTCGGCTGGTTCCGACCAGCCAAGGCACTCTCGACTCCCTGGTGACGTCGACCAGGTTGGATTCGACCAGCCAAGGCACTCTCGGCTCCCTCGCGGCGTCGACTCGGCTGGTTGCGACCAACCAAGGCACTCTCGACTCCCTCGCGGCGTCGACTCGGCTGGTTGCGACCAACCAAGGCACTCTCGACTCCCTCGCTGCGTCGACTCGGCTGAATCCGACCAGCCAAGGCACTCTCGATTCCCTCGCGGCGCCGACTCGGCTGGTTCCGACTAACCAAGGCACTCTCGACTCCCTCGCTGCGTCGACTCGGCTGGTTCCGACCAGCCAAGGCACTCTCGACTCCCTCGCGGCGTCGACCCGGCTGAATCCGACCAGCCAAGGCACTCTCGACTCCCTTGCGGCGTCGACTCGGTTGGTTCCGACCAGCCAAGACACTCTCGACTCCCTCGCGGCGTCGACCCGGCTGGTTACGACCAACCAAGGCACTCTCGACTCCCTCGCGGCGTCGACCCGGCTGGTTCCGACCAACCAAGGCACTCTCGACTCCCTCGCGGCGTCGACTCGGCTGGTTGCGACCAACCAAGGCACTCTCGGCTCCCTCGCGGCGTCGACTCGGCTGAATCCGACCAGCCAAGGCACTCTCGACTCCCTCGCGGCGTCGACTCGGCTGGTTGCGACCAACCAAGGCACTCTCGACTCCCTTGCGGCTTCGACTCGGCTGGTTCCGACTAACCAAGGCACTCTCGACTCCCTCGCTGCGTCGACTCGGCTGGTTCCGACTAACCAAGGCACTCTCGACTCCCTCATCCGCCGGACCGATGCCGACCTGGAAAAAAGCGTGCAGCTGTCAGGAGGAAGCTTCTGCCTTAGCGCGCCGCGTCCAGCGCATCGAGCACCTCGTCCGCGCTGGCGAATTCGCCCTGCACGATGCGCTCGATGCGGCCGTCGGGCCCGATGACGAACGAGGCCGGCAGCGCCCGTACGCGGAACGCGCCCGCCGCCTCGCCGGCAGCGTCGGAAGCGAGCGGCAGCGCGATGCCGCTCGCCTCGGCGAACTCCGTCATCGTAGCGCGGCTGTCGCCGACGTTGACGACAAGCACCGCGCCGCTCCCCTGCGGCCGCTCCGCCAGCTTGGCCGCAGCCAAGTCGATGCGCGGCAGCTCGCGCTTGCAAGGCTCGCACCAGGTCGCCCAAAAATGGACGAGCACCGGCTCCCCCCGAAAGTCGGCGAGCCGCAGCCGCGTTCCGGTCCCCGGCAGCGCCGCCTCGATCGCCGGGGCCGGCTCGCCGACCGCGATCCGCCCGTCGGACGCTCGCGGAGCGCCGCCGAGCAGCAGCCAGCCGATAGCTGCGGCCGTTCCCGCCAAGACGAGCAAGCTCAGCCAGGCTGCCGCCCGCCTGCGCCTTGGCCGACGGACAGAACCGTCCGCCCCTCCGTCGTCTTCACGCCCGGCGTTCGGGCCACCGCCCTCTCCTTCGCCGCCTGCCGGCCCGGCGCCCGTGCGGTCGCGATACTCCTCCGACGACGCGCTCACGTCTGCCCCCGCTTCGTCCGCTCCGCCGCCTGCCGGCCCGGCGCCCGTGCGGTCGCGATACTCCTCCGACGACGCGCTCACGTCTGCCCCCGCCTCGTCCGCTCCGCCGTCTGCCAGCCCGGCGCCCGTGCGGTCGCGATGCTCCTCCGACGACGCGCTCACGTCTGTCCCCGCCCTGCCCGCTCTGCCGCGCCGCCCGCCTGGCGGCTGTCGGTGAAGGCCGCGTGCAGGCCGCCGCTGCCGTATTGCCGCAGCAGCTCCGCGACGGAGCCCTGGCGCACCGCCGAGCCCTCGCGCATGAACACGATCTCGTCCGCGCTCGCCTCGGCGACCGGGAGCTGATGCGTGGAGTACAGCACCGAGTGGCCTTCCGAGCGCAGCTTGCGCACAAGCTCCACGAACGAGTCCATCCAGTACGGATCGAGCCCGTTCGTCGGCTCGTCGAGCACGAGCAGCGGCGGCTTGGCCAGCATCGCCTGGGCGAACAGCAGCCGCTGCCGCATCCCTTTGGAGAAGGCCGTCACCTTGCGGTCCCGCATGTCCGCGAGGCCGACCTCCACCAGCGCCTCTTCGGTGCGGCTTTTCGGCAGCCCGCGCAGCGACGCCCAGAACTGCAGCGTCTCCCATGCGGTCAGGCCGCGCGCGAACGTATAGTCGTCGGGCATGTAGCCGAGCTTGTCCGCATAAGCGCGCCGGTCCTGCTGCCAGCGCAATCCGTCCACCTCCACATGGCCGGACGTCGGCTGCAGCAGCCCCATGACGAGCCGCAGCAGCGTGCTTTTGCCTGCGCCGTTGCCGCCGCACAGCGCCAGCACGCGGCCCGCTCCGAGCTCCAGCGAGATGTCCCGCACGAGCGTCTGGCTTTTGATCGTTTTGCCGACCTGCTCGACGCGCAGCAGCGGCTTCGTTGCGTCAGCCATGACGCCGCCCCCTTTCCCAAGCCCAGACGGCGATGCCGCCGGCTCCAGCGATCCAGGCGAGGCAGATGCCCGCGAACAGCAGCGGCCCCCAGCCTCCCGCCATCACCTCGACCCAGCGGTAATAGTCCGGTCCGAGGATCGAGCCGCCGCCGAGCCGGACGACGACGAACAGCCGCACCAGCTCCGCCGGATTGAGCAGCGTCAGCGCGGTCAGCGCCGGCTTGATCCATAGATACGGCAAGTAGCCCAGCGAGGCGATAAGCAGCGTCGGCCAGCCGATGACGGTGAAGAACCAGAAGGCGACCGCATACGTCAGCGCCTGCCAGCGATTCGCCGCCACGGTGCCGATCAGCAGCGCGACGGCCAGGTACAGCAGCACGAGCAGCAGCGAGAAGGCGAGGAACAGCAGCAGCGTCCGCAGGTCGAAGCCGCCGCCCGCGAGCGCGCCCGCAACTCCGCTGGCGCCGAAGGCGAAGGCGACGATCGCGCCAAGCACGAGCGACAGGCCGGCATATTTGCCGAAGACGAAGCTGGAGGTGCGCAGCGGATAGACGGCGAGCAGCTGCCAGCTGCCCTCTTCCTTTTCCGCCGTGAGCGAAAAGCTGCCGATGAGCAGCGTCATGAGCGGCAGCAGGTACAGGATCAGGCTGAGCATCGAGCCGGTCGTGCTCGTGTAGCCGCCGCCGGGGCTTTGCGCCCCGATCAGCAGCAGCAGCAGCGAGAAGATCGTGAACAGCACGAGGAACGAATAGGACCACGGGTTGCGGAAGCCGAGCTTGATCTCCCTGCGGGCGACATGGACCGCGTTCATCGCCTAGTGGCCGGAGCCCGCATTGGATGCGTTCTCGCTCATGTCCATGCCGCCTTCATGACCTGCGTTCTCGCTCATGTCCATGCCGTCGCCATGGCTCTCGCCCGCGTCGCCGTCGTGGGAATGCCCTTCGCCCATCATCATGTCCTTGTTCTGCTCCCAGCTGTGGCTGGCGAGCTCGGCCGCCGTCAGCAGCTGCCCTTTGCCCTGCTCCTGGGCGAACGCCTCGGCCGATGCCTTGTCCTTAAAGCTGACGACCCCGTACGCCATCGGCGTCTTCAGATCCTTGTCATAGACGTAATACGCGTCGGCGTATGCGATCCATTCCTTGTCGTTGTAGTCGCGAACGTACTCGCCGCCGATTTTCGCCGCGGCGTTTTTCGCTTTCCAGTCGTTCATGCAGCCGATATCGTCGAACTTGAACGTTTTGCCCTCCGTCGTCGTCAGCTGCGTCGCGAAGGCGTCGTCCTTGACGGTCATGTTGCAGATCGCGCATTTGTCGACGGACTCGTCGATCGGCACCGGACCGTAGTCCTTGGAGCCGCAGGCCGCCAGCAGCAGCAGCGTCAGGAGCGCCGCCAGCGGCAGCGTCCGGCTCAGGCATCGCTTTGTTGTCATCGTTTCCTTACCCCCAATAAAATGATGGTCGACGCCGCCAGCAGCAGCGCCGCTCCGGCCGTGGCGGTCGCCCCGCTCGCCGCAGGCTCGGCCGCGGAGTCCGCGGCGCCGGCGAGGGCCGGCTGCTCCATGAGCGGAGCGCGGTCGCGGGTCCAGTCCGCGGAATCGGCCGCCATGAGGCCCTCGAGAAACTTCATGCCCGGCGACTGAAAGAACAGCTGGAACGCCGGCGTATCCTTCGTCAGCCGCTGGAAAAACGGATTCATCGGATAGGCCAGATCGCTCTTGCCGTCCCCGTTCGGGTCCAGGCCCTGGAACGCGTCCCAGTAGTTGCCCTCGATCCGGTTGCCCGCGCTGCCGTCGGCCATCGTCTCGATGACGTTGGAGACGAAGCGGTTGCCGGCCAGCTCGTTGTCCGCCGAGTCGAGCAGCTGGATGCCGACGAAGTTGTAGGAGACGTCGTTGCCCGTCCATACGTTGTTCGCGGAGCGCTCGATGTAGAGGCCGACGCGGTTGCCGACCAGCTCGTTGCCGGTCACCTGCATGTCCTCGACCTCGTAGAACAGCATGCCCTGCGAGTTGACGCTCCCCTTCTGCAGCTTGAAGGCGTTGCCCGCGATCGTCCCGCCGCGCGACACCATCGCCATGATGCCGGTCACGTTATGCGAGCCGCGGTTGCCCTCCACCTCGGTGTTCCTGGTGTACATCAGATGCACGCCATAGCGGGAAAAGTCCACGACATTGCCGCGGACGGCCGTATTGTTGCTGCCCTCCAGGTAGATGCCGTCGAACATGCTGCTGACGCGGTTGTCCTCGATCGTATTGCCATGCGACCGGTACAAGTCGATGCCGTTGCGCCGCTCCGAGGCGCGGGCGGAACGGCCGAGCAGCTCCGGCGTCGCCTCGACGGCATTGTTCCGGATGACCGAGCCGTCGGATTCCTGCAGCTGGATGCCGATCGTCCTCGTCACGATGCGCAGCCCCTCCACGCGGACGCCGTCGCCCTCGACGAGCACGGCCGCCGCCTCGCCGCCGCTGTCCTTGACGATCGACAGGCCGGAGATGGAGGCGAAGTCCGCGCGGACGGCGACCGCAGGCTTGTCCGCCGCTCCGCTATGGAGCGTGACGCCTTCGCCCTGCACGACGAGCGGCTTGTCGACGACGAGCTCCCCGTCATAATCGCCCGCCGGCAGCACGACCGTGCTTCCATGCGGCGCCTCGTCGATCAGCTTCTGCAGCGCTCCCGCTTCGGCCTGGGCGGCCTCCGATGCCGGGATCGGCCCTGCCGCGCCTGCGCCGACCGCGAGGACGGCGGCCAGCGCCAGGCGATACGCGATTTTGCCGATCATCCTCTCCTCCTTTCCGTCGATGCGCGTCCTTGGCGCCTGACTCCAGCATAATCGTCCGCGGGCGGCGCGGCATGACCCGTTGGAGCTATCCCCTGTGAAGAAATCCCGAACGAAAGCCGCGGTGGCGAAGAGCGCTTCTAGCCGTCCATCAGCTGCATCGACAGGATCGCCTTGGCGGCTACGCCTCCGGGATCCGACAGCTCGATCTCGAGCCTGGCGTTTTTGCGGCTCAGCTCCAGCACGGCCGGCTCCAGCACGAGCTCGGCGTCGATCGCCACCGGACGGAAGAAATACGTCGTCACGCTCTCGACCATATGGTCGCCTCGACCGCTCTCGCGGACCATGCGCCGCGCCGCCTGCAGCATGAGCGTCGAGAGCACGCCTTCGGACACAGTGCCCGGCATGCCGGACATCTGGGCGGCGGCGACGCCGGCGTAGCGGAAGCCCTTGGCGCTGCCGTCCGGCTTGAAGCCGGCCAGGATCAGCTCGTCGAACGTCTCGCCGGATTCGCCCTGGCGGCCGGTGATGCGCATCGCCTCCTGCACCTCCTGACGCGTGATGACGCCGAGCAGCCGCCGGTGGCGGTCGACGACCGGCAGCAGGTCGATGCCCTCGGCGGCCATCGTATGCGCGGCCGACGTCACCGTGATGTTGGGCGCGGCGGTGATCGGATGACGCGTCATGAGCCGCTCCACGGGCGCGTCCGGCTCAGAGCCGGCAGCGTCCTTGGCGGTCATCATGCCGCTCACGCGGCCGCGCTCGTCGAGCACGGGGAAGCGGAAGCTGCCGGTGAGTCCCGCCAGCCGGTGGAAGTCGGCCGCCGTATCGCCGTGCTTCAGCACGTCGGCGGGACGGGCGAAGCTCATGATGTCCTCGATGAGCACGATTTTCTGCTTGATGAGGCGGTCGTACATGGCGCGGTTGATCATCGAGGCGACCGTGAACGTATCATGCCGCGAGACGATGATCGGCAGCCCGCGCTCGTCCGCGAGCCGCTTGGCCTCGTCGCTCGTATCGAAGCCGCCGGTGATGAGCACGCCCGCCCCTTGCTCGAGCGCGAGCCGGTGCGCCTCCTCGCGGTTGCCGACGATGAGCAGGCTGTCTTCATTAATATAGCGAAGCATCGCATCGAGCTCCATCGCGCCGATGACGAACTTGTGGAGCGTCCGCTGCAGGCCGCCGGAGCCGCCGAGCAGCTGGCCCTCGACGATGTCAGCAACGTCTCCGAACGTCAGTCCTTCGAGCGAGCCCCGCCGGGAGCGGTGCACGCGGACGGTGCCGATCCTTTTTTTGGTGGCGACGACGCCGAGCTCCTCGGCCTCCTTGATCGCCTTGTACGCCGTGCCTTCGCTGACGTCGAGCTCGCGGGCGATGCCGCGCACGGAGATGCGCGTGCCCGGCTCCAGCGCCTCGATGTGCCGGATCAGCTGCTCGTGCTTGGTCATCGTCTCGAGCGACGACGGGGGATGGTTATCGGGTGGCATGAGAGGTCCTTCCGCCTTTCCTTTCGCTGACGCTTCTTTTGTTCCCTTGATTATAGCGAATCGGGCGGGCGCTGTCTTTTGAGCTCGCCTGCCGCTGGCGATATTCGCGAAGACCCGCTTCGACATCGTACATGCAAAGGCTCTAAAAATGCTTTGACAAGTCAATCGATATGCACTAAGATCCCTCGTGTAAGCATTCATTACATAGGGGGTCGTATCGGTATGAGGAAGAGAACAAGAAACTACCGTCGATTGTTAGGTATTCCCACCCTTGCTGCAATGCTGCTGGGAGGCGTCCTGCCGGCTTATGCCCTGAATGACAACGGAATGTTCGAAGAAGCGGCAACAACGACAGCTGCCCTGAACCGGCTGAAGGCCGTCGTCGAAGAATCGAAGAAGCTGCAGCTGAACGATTACCCGGCCGAGTATGCGGCGCAAGTCAAGCATGCCCTCTCGAAGGTAAGCAACCTCACTCCGAACAGCCCTGTTTTCAACATCGACCAGACCCGGCTTCAGCTGCGGGTCGCGATCGACACGCTCACGATCGACCTGCAAAAAGCAACGATCTCCGACATCCAGGCGATGGTCAAATCCGGCAAGCTCTCTTACGAAAAACTGCTCCAAATGTATTTTTCTCGAATCGATCTGTACAACACCCATACCGTTCAACTCAATGCCGTATCGAGCCTGAATCCCAATGCGCTGAAGCTGGCGGCAGCCGCAGATGCGGCCGTGAAGGCCGATCCGTCCAAAGCAGCCGGCATGTTCGGCATCCCTGTACTCATAAAGGACAATATCGGAACCGATGACGCGGACGGCATGCCGACGACGGCAGGCTCGATAGCTCTCGCCAACAACTTCGTCGCCGACGACTCCTATGTCGCGGCGCAGCTGAAGAAATCCGGCGCGATCATCCTCGGCAAGACGAACCTGTCGGAGTTCGCCAACTTCATTACCCGCGGCATGAAGAACGGCTATTCGACGCTCAATGGACAAGTTCTCAATCCTTACTTGCCCGGAGTGCTCGATGTGTCCGGCTCTTCATCCGGCTCAGGCTCGGCCGGCGCCGCCGCGCTGTCCGCCATAACGATCGGCACGGAAACATCCGGCTCCATCCTCTCCCCGTCGATGCGGAATTCCCTGGTCGGCTTGAAGCCGACGGTAGGACTCGTCAGCCGCAGCGGCATCATCCCGCTGGCCCACAGCCAGGATACAGCCGGCCCCATGGGGCGCAATGTCGCTGATGTAGCGTCCTTGCTCACCGCAATTCAAGGCTATGACGCAAGCGACATTCCGATCAATATGGGCGTAGACAATGAAATTGTCGTCGACGAATCGTACCTGGCTCCCCGCATGGAAGACTATACGGCCTACCTGAAAAAGGACGGGCTTAAAGGCAAAGTGCTCGGCGTATACAGCATTCCCAATCAGGAGACTCAGCCTGATCTGTACAAGGCGTTCACCGAGGTGATCAAGACGCTGCAAGCGCAGGGAGCCTCCATCGTGTATGGCGCCAACGGCGCCGGCATGAGCAGCGAGCTGCCGGCGGCTCCGGCATCGAAGGTGCTTTACTACGACTTCAAGCAGGATATCGAACATTACTTGAGCTCGCAGAAAAACCCGATTGTGGCGAGCGACAAGCAAACGATCATCAAAAGCCTCCAGGATGTCATCGACTACAACAAGAAAAACCTAAGCGTCCTGAAATACGGCCAGAGCATCCTGGAAGAGTCGGTCGCCTATGACATGACGCCTGGATCCGCCGATTATGCAAGCTACGAAAAGGATCGGGCGGCCGATATCGCCTACTCCCGCAAAAACGGCATCAACTATTTGCTTGACAAATACAAGCTGGACGCTCTTATCGGCTTGAACGGCGCCACGACCGGCATCGCCGCCAAAGCCGGTTATCCAAGCATCACCTTGCCGGCCTCTTACCGCACGGCGGAAGGCAGCAACGGAGAGCCGGTCAACCTGCAAATTACCGGCGACGCTTTTACAGAAGAGCAGCTCATTCAGATGGGATATGCCTTCGAGCAAGCGACTCACGCGCGGATCGCGCCGGGCATGGCGGTCAAAACCCGCCTGAAGCAGCTCCTCGACGATGCGGCCGCGAACGGCGTGAGCGGCGATGCCTACGATGCCGCTGCCGCTGCCTACAGCAGCAACTTCGCCACGCAAAAAGAAGTCGATGAAGCAGGAAACGCCCTGTATCTGAAGCTTTATCAATCGTGGTGGGCAGGATTCCTGCACATCTAGGTCCGTTGCTGAACGTTGCAGCTTCGCATGGGCGGAGCTCCAAAAAAACAAAAAAGAACCTGCGCCAGATCCTTGGATCGGCGCAGGTTCTTTTTGGCAGGCGATCTCCAGGACATCCGCGCTTGGAAAGCAGCTCCGAGTCCAGAAGCGGCGCGAGGACAAGTCCGCCGCTATTCCGCCTTCAAATGCAGCTCGAACGCCTCATTCCGATCGCACACGAGCCGTCCGTCCCGAACCTCCAGTCGGGCAGCCTGCACGGAGGAGCGACGCTGCTCGTAGCCTGCCTTGCCTCCCGCCCCGGTCTGCGAGCGTCCCGGATGGGTGAAGTAGAAGATGTACGCCTCGTCGCCCGACACGACGACATCAGCATGATGGCCGAAGCCCGCGTCGTCGTCGCGGAGCCCGGATTCGTCCAGAATGAGGCCCTGCGGCTCCCAGCTCTCCAGATCGTCGGACCGGAAGACGCCCTGCCCCCGCCATTCGTCGACAATCATCCAATAGCTGCCTTTGAAGCGAAACACGTTCGGCCCTTCGTGTCCGCGATGGGCCAGCGCGGCACCGACCGGCTTCCACTCGTACAGGTCGTCGCTGTCCGCCGCATAGGTGGCCGAGCCGTTCCCTTCGTCCTTATACCACATGCGAAATCCGCCGCCCGGCTTCTCGTGCACGCAGGCGTCGATCACCCGGTCCGAGCTGAGCCGCAACGGACCTTGCAGCCTCCAGTCGAGCAGATCCGCGCTCGTATAATGCACGATCGTCCGCGGGCCGGACCAGTCGGTTCGGACGCCCTGGATATAGCTGACGTACATATGGTAGATGCCGTCATGCCACACGATCTCCGGGGCCCAGAACGTATTGCGGCCCCATTCGAAGTCCAGGCCGGACAGCGTGCCCCGGTACACCCAGGTTCGGCCGCCATCCGCAGAGGAGGCGACGCCGAGGTCGCTGCCGTGAACCCATGCGACGCCGGGCCCTTCCGCTGTCGCTCTCCGGCTCGTATACACGAGCCACCATTCCCGCGTCCCCCGGTTGTAGATGAGCGTCGGATCGGTCGCTCCGTCGTAGATCGGATCTCGGAACAATGGCGCTTGCATGGTCATCCCCCTATTCCTTTCGTTACCCTTTGACAGAGCCGAGCAGAACTCCTTTAATGAAGAAGCGCTGCGCGAACGGGTACAGGATGATCATCGGAATCGAGGCGATGATCATCGAGGCCAGCTCGATCGTCTGCGTCGTAATCTCGCCTTGCCCCTTGGCAAGCGACAGCAATTCCGAGATCGCCGGATTCGAGAGCGCGGCTGTGCTGGACAGCTGCTCGACCGCCGAGCTCGTCTGCAGCAGCTTCAGAATCAAATACTGAAGCGTCTGCAAATGCTCCGATTGCGTGAAATAGAGCGTCGTTCCGTAATCGTTCCAAATGCCGACCGCCGTGAAGATCGACAGCGCCGCCAGCACCGGCTTGGACAGCGGCAGCACAATGCGGAAGAAGATCTGGAATTCGCTCGCGCCGTCCAGCTTGGCCGACTCGAACAGCGCTTCGGGAATGCCCTTGTAGTTCGCATTAAAAATAATGACGTTCCAGAAGCCCCCGAACAGCGAGGGGATGATGTACACCCAGTACGTATCATACAGATCCAGCCAGTTCATCAGCATGAAGGAGGGAATGAGCCCGCCGCTGAAATACATGCTGACGAAGCCGAGCATCATATACCATTTTTTACCTTTTAAATACGAGCGAGAGAAGGCATACGCGAACATCGCGGTATATAAAATCGATATAACCGTGACGATGACGGTGCGCGTCACCGTGACCCATGCTGCCTGAAGCAGCCAAGGGTCCGCCATTACGGTCCGCCAGCTTGCCCAGGTGAACATCCGGGGCCAGACGAAAACGGGGCCGTGCTGCAGATCCGCCCCGTTGTTCAGCGAGCTGATGATCGCGTACCAAAATGGATATACGGTCACAATCATGATCACGACCATGATCGCTGCATTCGAGATGTGAAAGAATCGTTCTCCCGGAGACTTTCCTCCCACCATGCCAAGCTGCCTCCTTTAGAACAGACCCGATTTGGTCAACTTGTTCGATGCGTAGTTCGCCCCGACGAGCAGCAGGAGTGCGAGCACCGACTTCAAGAGGCCGATCGCTGTCGCCGTGTCGAATTGGAATTGCAGGAGGCCCGTCTGGTACACGTAAGTGTCGATGACCTGGCTCGCCGGCAAGTTAAGCGAGTTCTGGAACACGTAAATTTGAGTGAAGTTGTTGTTCAGCATGCCGCTGACCGCGAAAATGACCAGGATCATCAGCGTAGGCATAATGCCCGGGATGGTAATATGGAGCATTCGCTTGAACCGCCCCGCTCCATCGATCGCCGCCGCTTCGTACAGCGACTGCTCGATGCCGGCCATAGCGGCCAAGTACAGAATGGCGCCCCAGCCGATGTCCTTCAACAGATTGGTCACGATCGCAAGCCCCCAGAAGTAGCTCGGATCGGCCAGGAACTGGATCGGCTTGCTCACCAGGTGAAGCTCGGTCAGCAAATAATTGATGATGCCGCCCTGAGGATTCAGCAGCGTGATGAACAGACCGCCGTAGATGACCCAGGACAGAAAGTGGGGCAAGTACGTCACCGTCTGAATAAGCGACTTGAACTTGGCGCTTGTAATCTCGTTCAGCAGCAAGGCGAAGCCCAGTGTAACCGGGATTCCGACCAGCGAGCCTAACAAATTGATTCCGAGCGTGTTCCTCACCATCGGCCAGAACTGGAAGTCGTGAAACATCATCGTGAAATTCTCAAAACGGTTCCAAGGACTCGTGAAGATGCCCTTGATTCCGCTGATCGGGTCGTAGTCCTTGAACGCCATCACCAGACCGAACAAAGGAAAAAAGTTGAATACGATCATGATCGCAACTCCCGGCCAGATCATAGCCAGCAATTGCGACTGCGTCCGCCAATCGCGCTGCAGCGCATAGCCTTTTTTGCTCCTGCGGCCCGGTACGAAGCGCCGCGCTTCCGCCAGCTTCATCCGCGTGTCCCCTCCGTGCGAGCCCTCGAGCTGCCGAGACGACAAGTCGTCTCGGCAGCTCTGGACTCTCTGTCTCGAATTATGAGTTGATGCCCTTGACCGTCACGCCGAGCGATTGCTCCTGCTTGTGGAACTGCTCGTTGATCTTCGCGTTGATTTCGTCCAGTCCCATCTGCTTCGCCTTCGCGATCGTATCGTTATAGATTTGGTCACGCGAGGCTTCATCCTTGGCCAGGACCATCTTGGACACTTGAGCCTCCAGATAGGTCTGGATCTGCAGCTGGTCGTTGGCCATCTTGCTTCCGGCGGCGATGAAGTCGCTCGGCATCTGCAGCGGCGTCGTGTCGTAAATCTCGGACGCCTTGCCGATCGTCGTCTGCACCGTCCGGGCCATCAGGCCGTCCGTTCCTTTGGCGCTCGTCGGCTCCTTCGTCGCATGGTCGTGCCAGGCGATGTTATGGAACGGCCAAAACGCCATGACCCCCGTCGTCGAATAGCTCGCGGCATCCTTCAGCCCTTGTTCGGTCTGGACAGCAAGCCCGTTCTCCAGCGTGTAGCCCTTGCCCTCGAAACCGTAGTAATTGAGAAGCAAGCCTTCGTCGCTCGTCATAAAATCAAGCCACTTGGCGATCTGCTCGGGATGCGGCGCCGACTTGGAGATGAACGTGCTCATCCAGCCCGCGCCGGCCTTCATCGATTTGCCGAACACCGGCTTCGTGTTCTGGTTCGACAGAACCGGGCCCGGCGTCGTCCAGGTCGAGACCGCATCCTCGTCCGTGAAGCCCGTGTCGGCCGTGTTGCCGATGAAGGCGAAGACGCGCCCGCTCTTGACGGCCGCCTTCGTCGCGGTGCCGTCAGTCGTCATCTGGCTCGGATCGAAGGCGCCTTGCTTCGCCGCCTTGTATAAGAAGTCGATGGCGTGCTTCGTCTCCGGCGCCAGGATGATGTCCCGGTAATTCCCGTCCTTGTCGACAGGCATCGCGCCGAACATCCCTTCCAGCACGCCCAGCGTTCCCCCGTGACCGTTCCTTCCAACGTTGATCCCCGCATAGCCCTTGCCGTCGATCTGCAGCGGAATGACCGGTGCGCCGTTGAACTGCATGCCCTTCACCTTGTCGAACGCGGCGAGCACTCCGTCTTCCGTCTTCAGATCGTCCGCCTTGATGCCCGCTTGCTGCATGATCTGCTCGTTGAACATGATCGATCCGTTCCCCCGGAACTTCGCGAAGTCGGAGTAGAACTCGCTCGACGGCGGATAGAGCTCGCGCGCGTCCTTCGAATCCATGTGGCTCGGATAGGCGTACCAGCCTCCATCCCGATCGATCAGCGCTTGCTTGATGTCGCCTGGGAAATTGGCGAGCAGCGGGGAATCCGGATCGTATTGCTTCAGGAACTCATCCAGATTCCACACCTTGTCGGCTTGAATCAGCTTTTTGATCAGCGTGCCGTCCGTTATGGACATGACGTCGGGCAGCTTATCCCCATTGACGAGCATGAGGCTCAGCTTGGTGCCGGCATCCTGCGCCGGAATGTTGAATTCGAAGCTGATCCCGGTCTTGCTCGTGATCGTGCCCTCGACCGAATTCGGGTCCGAATTCCACGGCGACGGAGGATTCCAGCCGCTCACGTCCGAGAACCAGGTCAGCTTCACCGGCGCCGTCGTCTCGTTGTTGCTTCCGGACGCGTTGGCCGGCGCACCACTGTTGCCGCTTTCATTTCCGTTCGATGCATTGGAGCTGCATCCGGCAAGCAGGATTGTCCCTACGAGCAGCGCCGCCGCTCCCGCTTTGAGCTTCCAAATCATGCTTCGCGTTCACCCCTATTTTTGTATTGGTTCGTACACCCACATCCTAACGGAAATCGCTTTCATGACATATGGCTCCGTTTTTTTATTTTTGTGTTCGTTTACGATGAAGGGGGTGAAGCTACAGCTTGCGGAACTTGCTCGGGGTTACGCCTACATGCTTCTTGAACAGCTTGTTGAAATGAAAGTAATCCTTGTAGCCGACCCTCTGGACGATCTCCTGCACGGAAAGGCTGCCGTCGGCAAGCAGCTCTTTGGCGAGAGCGATTCTTCGGTAGGCGATGTACTCCGAAAACGTCTTGCCAGTCTCCCTCTTCAGGAGATAGCTGAGATATCCGAGGCTGACGTTGAATTGCTTGGCGATGGCGCCAAGCATCAAATCTTCTGTGAAGCGGGCATCGATATAAGCCATGACGCTTTTGACTTGCTCGTGCACGATCGGGATATCCGGCGCCGCTTCCCGATCCATGAACGCCCGCAGCCGCTCGAACAGCTCTTCTGCCGATCGGCCTGATTTTCCTAATTGCGAATAAGATAGAAATTCGACGGGGTGCGGCCCACCGTCACTCCCGTAATATTTTTGAACGAGAGAGACGATCTGATTGCAGAGGCCGGCTACCTGATCGACGAACGGCTTCTGATTCAGGCAGGCTTCCGACAGCTCGCGAAGGCATCGAGTCACGCTGTCCGGCTTCTGCTCCCGAATGCCCAGCTCAAGCTGCAGCAGCAAGCCCGCCGCTCCCGCGATCGGCGCGTTCTCCCGGTAATGCGCGAGACGAAGCTGCGGATAGAAGACCGATGTGTACAGAGCCACATCCGCTTCGCGGTACAGACGCGATAACGAAGCGTCGGCGAGCCCGGCGCAGCTGATTCCGATGTGCGCGGCGGCGCTCAGCCGTTCATCAACAAAATTCGCCAACGCGTTCGGATCGCTGTCGTCGCTATTCAGCAGAATCGTCTGCTTGTGCATCCCCGTGCGAATGGCGAAGCCGCTTATCCCCTTCGCCTCCACGAGCTCCCCTGCGGCGCCGAATTCGTCGTCTGCGGGATAGAGCGCATTGACGATTCGATAGTGCGGATACAGCGCCTTCGCCTTGCCGGCATAAAACGCCCCGATCTCCTCTTCCGAATCGGAGTCCAGCAAGTCGAACAGATCGCCGAATATCGCATCGGCCTCGAGCGAATCCCGGCGTTTCCGATCCAGACGGCCTCTGAGCCGGATCATCGCATCAAGAAGCATGTCCTTGTCGATCTGCTTGAGCAAATAATCAAAGGCTCCGAGCCGAAGCGCTCGCTGTGCGTATTCAAATTCGGAGTAGCCGCTGACGAAAATGACCTCCGCGTCCGACCGCTGTCTCCTGATCTCCTCCAGCAGCTCGAGACCGTCGAGGCCCGGCATTCGAATGTCCGAGATGACGACATCCGGACGCCGCTCGCGGATCCACTGCGCCGCAGAGATGCCGTCAAGCGCCTCGCCGATGATCTCGAAGCCTTCACGCTCCCAATCGATCAACCGGGAAATTCCATAAGCTACCCAAGGCTCGTCATCTACGATCAATACTCGGTACAGCATCCAATCCCTCCGTCCATGTCGCTGGCTTCAACGGGAACAATATGCGCACGATGGTGCCCTTATCCAATCGGCTGTCGATCGTCAGGCTCGCTTCGTCTCCGTAGAACAGCTTGATCCGCCGATAAATATTCAGGACTCCGATTCCCTTGGACTCGCCGCCGAACGTCCCCGGCTCATCCCCGTTGTTCAATCTGCGCCATAGCTCGCCCAGCCTCTCTTCGCTCATGCCCCGGCCGTCGTCTTCAATGCTCGCCAGAACCCCGCCGTCCGGCGCGCGGCGGATGTCGATGACCACTTGTCCGCGGCCCAGCTTGCGTTCCAAGCCATGAAAGACGGCATTCTCCACGAGAGGCTGCAGCAGCATCTTCAGCATCGTCTCGCCCAGCAGCTCCGGCTCGCAATCGACCCGGATGCCGAAGCGGCCCCGGAAGCGGAAGCCGATAATTCGGGCGTACTCGTTCACATGCGAGATTTCGTCCGCGATCGTGACAAAATTGCTGCCCTTGACGGCGTAGCGGAACATGCGGGAAAGCGACTCCGACAGATCGGCGATGTCCTTCACCTCATAATACAAGGCCATCGCCCGGATGCTCTCCAGCGTATTGTAAAGAAAATGCGGATTGATCTGGTTGCGGAAAGCGGAAATTTCCATCTGCTTTTTGGCCAGCTCCATCTCGTACATCCGGATCTGCGATTCCCGCACCTCGGAGCTGAGCGTGCCGATATCGTCCAGCATCTTGTTCAGCTTCGCTCCCAGCACCCCGATCTCATTCCGAGGTCCGACCGCGTAACGGCTGTCCTCTCCGTTTTTCGGATAAGACTTGATGAACTTCATCAGCGAGCGGATCGGGTTGATGATGCGGGTGACGAAAATGAGCAGGAACAGGCCGAGCAGTCCGAACATCGTGAGATAGGTGGCGACGTTGATGCGCTGGACGGCATCCAGCTCCGACAGCAGCTCCCTCTTCGGTATGGCGCTGATCAGCTTCCAGCCCGATTCAGGCAAGGTAAGCGACTGGACGATATACGCGGGATCTTCGCTCCATCGGTCCACAAGCGCGGAATCGCCGGGCGGAATGCCTACGCTTGCAATCGTCCGGTTGCCGCGATCGAGCAGCATCACGACGGAGCGGACCGTCACCTTGGCGCTCTGGAGAATCGGGGTAAAGTTGTGCGTATCCATGACATAGGTGCCGGTGCCCTTGTATTCTGTCGCGATATGGCTTTGGTCCAGTCCGTATATCGGCGCTGTGATCTTGTAAAACCGTTCGGCGGGCCGATTTTTAAGCGTCAGCACGCCCGAATAGGTCATCCTCCGCACCGGCGAAGCCGTCGTGTCTTCACCTTGTCCGAGCCGAGCCAGCAGCGCGCCGGATGGATCGAACAGCTGGATGCCCCGAATGTTCGCCTTCATAGAGCTTGTATTGGCGAACATCGACAGCAGCTCGCCGTTCATCAGCACCCGGGACAGCGCATCGTCCGCGTTGATATAATTTTGCACCGTCGGGCTGTAGAACAGAAACGTCGAGATGCCCTGCATATCCGCGTCGAAGCTGCTCAGCTTCTCTTGAACCTGGAGCAGGATCTTGTCGACGGAGTCCGTCACTTTCCGCTCGATAATCTGCTTGGCGACCCGATCCGTGATGACGAACGCCGCCAGCAGCGTCGCCAGCATCACGGCGATCAGCACGAGTATTTGTCTCATCAGGCTGGGCTGCGTAAGGCGGTTGAGCATGCGGAACCACTCCTTTTGGAGAAAGCGTTTGCATCAATTGTTGGAACGCTGCAAAATGGAGAGATGACGCCTCTTGTTGTTCCCTTGATTATAGCGAATCGGGCCGACGCTGTCTTTTCGCGCGCAAGAGGGAAAACGACAGCGCCATTGACCTGCTGCTCGCTTAAAGTAGAAGGAGGACGGGATGCTGGCCGTCAAGATGACGCTTTCCTGCGTCATCAAGAAGCACGAGTCGGCTCGCGAGGCGAGGCTGGACCCGGCGCAGGACGCGATGCGCTCCTCCGTGCATCGCCCGGGGGCGGAGCGCCAAGCCGCGATGAGGCCGCCCCTCGGCTCGGGAGCGCGGCTGACGCGCACTTGAACGCAAAGAAGCGGACCGCCAGCAAAAACTGGAGTCCGCTTCTTTCGGTTCAAGTCATTCCGCCGGCTTGGCGTCTCTTCTTCTCCGCCGCCGCGCTGCAGCTGCGGCGAGCAGGAACAGCAGCGCGGCGGCGGAGACGGCTCCGACGACAACCGCCGACAGCCTGCCTTCCGGCTGCGCCTGCGCCGACGCGGCCTCGCCGGCCGCGGCATGCCCCGCATGGCCGGCAACCGCATCCGCGCCCGCGTTCGCGTTCGCATCGGCCCCTGCATCCGCATGCGTCCCGGCGGCTCCGCCCGCATCCGCGTTCGCTTCCGCCCCTGCGTCCGCATCCGCCCCGGCCTCAGCCGCGCTGAAATCCAGCACATGCAGCGCGAGCTTCCGCGAATCCGCCGCATCGGGCTTCGTCCAGGAGCGGACAAGGACCTGCCCCTCCCATTGAGCGGGATCGGAGGAAGCCCCCATCACTCTCGGATGCTCGTAGAGCCGGTAGGACTGATCACCGATCTGAACGTCATACCCATCCCGCTCCTCTTCGACGACGACCCGCTCGACGATCCCGGCAGGGCCGCTCTCGTAGCCCGCCTGCTCCGGCAGCGTCCCTACGGAGAGAGGCTCCTGCAGCCTCTCGGACACGAACGCGGCGAACTGCTCTCTCGTCAGCTCGTCGTCCGGCCGGATTTTCCCGGACGGCTCCAGCGTCAGCTCGCCGCCGAAAAACGCCCGGTTCACATCCCCATAGTCCGCATTCCCATCGAGCGATCCGATCAAGCCGGCCGACAGCGCGGACCGAGCCGCCTGCTCCGCCGTCGCGCCCGCCTCGGCCTGTCGATGGAACTCCGCCGCCCAGTAGGCGAGCTCCGAGCGCTTCAGCTTGTCCAGCGGCCTGAATGTCGTCTCATCATGGGAATAGGCGATGATGCCCATCCCCGTCAGCAGCACGATCTCCTCCTGAGCGGGGGACAAGGAGATGTCCGCATACGCGTTCGCGCTGGTCACGACATGGGCGGCCGCCCGGAACGGATCGAGGGCCGCGGATGCCAGCAGCAGCATCGCCGCCAGCACGATTGTTCTTCCTCCCTTGCCCATCCGGAGCATCGCGAGCACGCTCCTTACAGCTCGCCTTCGGCGAGCCACGGAAGGAAGCCGTCGAGGAAGCGCTCCGTCGCCGGCATGAAGTACGAGCCGTAATGGAATTCCGGGTCCAGGCTGGTGACGACCCATGTCCCCGCCGTGCTGCTCTTGTCGACGTAGAGGATCGCCCCGCCGTCCTCCGTCTCGACGAGCGGCACGACGTCTCCTTGCGGCCAGAACACGCCGTGGTAATGCCAGGTCGCATCCTGCAGCGTGATGTAGTTGTACAGGTCATGCCCGGGATTGCGCTGCTCGATTCCGCTCTTGGCGTTTTTGTCGAGCCACCACCAGAAGTTCGTCGGCCGGTCCTCCCAGTTCTGATTCGGCACGATCTGCTCGGCGTCGTTCGGCCAGAATACGACCACCGTTCCTCCTTGAGCCGCAAAGCTGTCCAGCAGCGGCTTCAGCTTCATCAGCAGGCCCGTGTGCAGCCTCGACGGAAGCAGCACGACATCGAAGCCCGCCAGCGACTCCGGCCCCATGTCGGGGACATAGACGATATCGGCGATGTATTTGCGGTATTTCGGCTCGTTCCAGGCGCGGTTCTGATAGGACAATCCGGAATATAAAGCGGCGATTTTTCTCATCGGGACGGCACTCCTTCTTGCAGCTGCTTGTATTCTTGCTCGATCCACGCCTCGACCCGCTCGCCGATCAGGCTCGTCGAGTCTCCGTCGCGATAGCCGAGCAGGTTGTAGCCGGAGCTGACCATGAGCGTTCCCTTCGTGCTGCTGCGGTCGATATACAGCGTCGGCTCGCCGTCCGGCAGCGTGAGCAGCACCTCGGCGCCTTCCGGGACCGGATGATGGCCGCGCGCGAAAAAGCCGGCCACTCCCTTTTTGTACGTCAGCTCGCTCGGGTCGACGCCCTCGAAGATCGGATGCTCCTTGGCGACGGTAATATGATAGTCCAGGTGGCTGTGGATCGTGCGCGGGATGAAGTCCGAGCCTCCCGGAAGCCAAGGACGGAACAATTGGCCGCCGAACAGGACGACCTTGCCTTGATCCAGAAAGTTCTCGATGACCGCTTTATGCTTGAGCAGAAACTCCTGATCGCTCGACCCGTTGATGACGAGGCAGGCGTAGGCGTCGAGCGAGGCATGCGGCAGCTCGTACATGTCGATGTAGCTGTAGCCGGTACTGCCCAGCACTTCTCCCATGACGCCTACCTTGATGTCCAATACGGCGATTTCGTGTTTTTCCACTTCCGTCTCTCCCTTGCGCTAATCGTTTTTTGCGACGACGACGATTCTTCCTTCCGCCTGCTGCAGATAGGCTTGCTCGCCTGCTCCGGGCAGGCGCCTCAGCTCCGCATAGGGCAGCTCGAAGCCCTTCAGCTCCTCCAGCGCTTTGTCCGGGACGGCGAAGCCGTTGTAGAAGCCGGCCTCCAGCATGAGCTGCGCGTCGCCGCGTTCATTTTGCAGCAGCTGTCCGATCAGGATGACGTTCGCTCCTTCCTGCTCGTAGACGGCATAGAGATGATCCGCGCGAAAATAGTAGGACAGCCCGCTGCGTTCGTTCAGCCAGCCCGCCGCCAGCTCCAGCGAGCCGTCCAGCGGAGACTCGGCCAGCCATTCGCGCCACGACTCCGCCACCGTTCCCGCATCCGCCAGCAAGGCGGCCTTCAGCGGCTCCTCGACTTCGCTCACCCAGTCGATATCCAAATAGTTCGCGATTTCTTCCAGGCCGAGCTCGCCGACGCTGTCCAGAAACGGCTGCCGCAGCGCGAGATTGCTCTCGATCATCGCGAGCAGCTCCTGGCGGCTCTGCAGCGACTGGCGCGTCAGCCCGACCTGCAGATAGCTCCGGTACAGCTCGTCCAGCCGATCGAGCTCGAGCTCGATCTGCCGCTGCAGCAGCCAGCGGCTGCCCAGGAGGTCCGTGACCGATCCCGCGCCGCGAAGCAGCTCCAGCGACAGGTCCAGCCCCCGATCCTGATAAAAAAGCAGCTTGGGCACGGCGGCATCGCGGTTTTCCAAAAACGTCTTCCGCCTCGCGTCCAGCTCGGGCTCGAGCTTCGCGATTTCCCTTCTCGCCGTCTCCAGATCCTCGCGCAGCTTGTCCGTCGTGGACTCGTCGTAGACGACGGCCAGATACTCGGCGAACGCTCCCGTAAGATGGGCGTAGGCCGCCGTTCCGACGAGCAGGCTCGCCAGCACGGCGAGCACCGGCAGCAGTCCGGCCCTGCGGCGCCTTCCGGCTTGGTGAGGCTGCGGCGCGCTGCCGCTACGCATCGCGGATCCTCTTGCGCACGGCGGCATAGGAGGCGGCCGCGGCGAGGATCGGACCCGCCAGCGCCACCAGCAACGCAAGGACGACGATCGCCGGGCCGTCCAGGGAGAGGATCTCGCCGTACGCCTCCGTCAGCCGCCGCTTGACGGCCAGCCCGAGCGCGCTCAGAACGAGCGCGGCTCCGGCCCCGCCTGCCAGGCCGACGACCGCTCCCTCCAGCAGGAACTGCCCCCTGACATGGCCGGCGCGAGCTCCGAGCAGCAGCTTGAGCCGGATTTCCTTGCTGCGCTGATAGAGAGCGAGCCGGATCGCCAGGAACACGATCATGAACGCGAGAGCGAGCAGGAACGCCAACACCGCGAGGCCCGCCGACTGCAGCAGTCCCGACCAGTAGACGAGCTGCTGCGCGAGCTCCTGCGGGTAGACGACCTGCTGGATGCCGTCCATCCGCGACAGCTCCTGCGCCGCGACCTCCATGTCCTCGGCCTCCTTCAGGACGAGCACGACCGCGTCCGGCAAGGCTCCGTCGCGGAACGCCTCCAGCAGATAAGGCTTGCCGGCGAAAAAGGACTGCAGCTGCTCCAGCAGCTGCTCTCCCGTCTGCAGCGAGGCCGAAGCGACAAACGGCTGCTCCGCCAAAATGTCCGCCACCCGCGCGGAATCGATGCCTTCCTCCACATAGACCTTGATCTCGAGCTGGGCATGCAAGTAGTGCGATACCCCGGCCAGTCCGGCGCGCGCCATCAGCAGCAAGCCCATGACGAGCAAGGCCGCGAGGATGAGCGCCGCGGAGGCCGCCGAAGCTCCGGCGTTCCGCCTGACGCCTTTCCAGGCTTCTTTAACGTAATAATTCGCGATATTCATGCTTTCGGACCTTTCCCTCGTCGATCTCCCATGCCGTCGCCGGGAACGCGTCGAGCAGCTCCCGGGAGTGGGTCACGACGAGCATCGCCATCCCCGTCTCCCGCTGCAGCTCCCTCAGCAGTCCCAATACGCCGCTCGCCGTCTGCGCGTCGAGATTGCCGGTCGGCTCGTCGGCGAGCAGCAGCTCCGGCTTGCCGATCAGCGCCCGCACGATGGCGACGCGCTGCTGCTCTCCGCCCGACAATTGCGCCGGATAATCCCGCTCCCGGCCGTCCAGTCCGACCCGCTTCAGCAGCGTCGAAATCTCCTGGCGAAGCGGCCCGGCAGCCATCCCGCGAACTTCCCCGGCCATCGCGATGTTCTCGAAGACCGTCTTGTCCTCCAGCAGCTCGTAGGACTGGAAGACGACGCCGATCCGCCTGCGCAGCTCATGCCTCGGATAATCCCGCAGCGGCCTCCCCGCCACCTCGAGGCTTCCCTCGAATTCGCCCAGCTCCCGATAAAGCAAGCTCAAAAGCGTGCTTTTGCCCGAGCCGGAGCGGCCGATCAAATAAGCGAATTCTCCGCGCTCCAGCCGCAAGGCGACGTCCTCGAGAACGGTGCGGCCGCCATAGCGCACGCGCAGCCCTTCGGCCGCGATCATCGCTGCCGCCGTCATGGGTGAAACTCCCGCAGCGCCTGGACGAGCCGGAGCGTGAACGGATGCGCCGGCTGCTCGATGACCTGCGCCGGCGTGCCGCTCTCGACGATCTCCCCGTCGCTGAGCACGAGCAGCCGGTCGCAGAACCGGTAGGCCAGCGCCAGGTCATGCGTGATAAGCATCGTCGCGGTGCCGCTGTCGCGGCGAAGCCGATCCATCAGCGCCAGCAGCTCGAGCCGGAGCGACGAGTCGAGCATCGAGGTCGGCTCGTCGGCGATGACGAGCCGCGGCGGATCGACGAAAGCGCGAGCGAGCCCGACGCGCTGCCGCTCTCCTCCGGACAGTTCATGCGGATAACGGGCCATATACCGCTCGGGAGGAAGCGAGACATTCGCAAGCGCCGTGCGCACCGCCTGCTCCAGCCCTGCCCGGTTCCCGCGATATTTCTTGCGGATCCGCAGCGGCTCCGCGACCAGGTCGGCGATGCGCATGCGGGGAGACAGCGACTCGTACGGATCCTGGAAGATCATCTCGATCCCGCTGGCCGCCTGGCGCCTCTTGGCGCCGCGCAGCCGGCCGATGGACTGGCCGGAATAAAGGATCTCTCCCCCGTCCGGCCGCTCCAAGCCGGCGACGAGCCGGCCGATCGTGCTTTTGCCCGCGCCGCTCAAGCCGACGATGCCGACGGTCTCGGTCGGCTGCACCTGGAAGTCTACGCCTCGCAGAACCTCCTTGCCCGCCGAGCTGAAGGCGGACGCCTCGTACTGCTTGCGCAAGCCCCTGACCGCGAGCAGCGGCTCTGTCGGAGGGCTTTCCGCCCGATTCGTTGAATGGCTCATCCGTTCCTCTCCTTTGCTGGCGCTACCGTCCGGCAGCGGCATGCAGCGGCTCCGGCGATGGCGTCGGTTGCGCCGGTCGCGGCCGCTCCAGCGGCTGCTCCAGCCGGCCGATGGATGGAATCGCGTCCATCAGCCTTCTCGTATAGGGATGCGTCGAGTGGCGCGACAGCTGCTCGGGCTCGCCTTCGTCGACGACCGCCCCGCGCTCGAGGATGACGATGCGGTCGGCGATGCGCTTGACGACAGGCAGATCATGCGAGATGAAGATCATCGAGATGCCGAGCTGCTGCTGCAGCCGCTGCAGCAGCGCGACGATCTCCGCCTGCACCAGCACGTCCAGCCCCGTCGTCGGCTCGTCGGCGATGATGAACGCCGGCTCGTTCACAAGCGCCATCGCGATGACGACGCGCTGCTTCATGCCTCCGCTCAGCTCATGCGGATACGCCTGCAGACAGCGCGATTCGATGCCGACCTGCTCGAGCAGCTCCCCGATCCGCGCGTCCATCTCCGCTCGGCTCAGCTTGCGGTGGCATGTAATCGCCTCCGTCAGCTGCTTGCGCACCGTCCAGACCGGATTCAGCGCGTTCATCGCCGCCTGCGGAACAAGCGCCATCCGATGTCCTCTTATCGCCCTCAGCTCGCGATCCGACAGCTCCGTCAGCTCCTCGCCGGCGAAGCGGATCGAGCCGGCGCTCTCGGCCGGATGCTTGAGCATCTGCATGATCGCCGCGGCGAGCGTCGTCTTGCCGCTGCCGGACTCGCCGACGATGCCGACGATCTCTCCGGGCTTGACGACAAGCTCGATTCCGCGGAGCGCGGCGACGCTTTCCTGCGCGTCCGGCTTCGGATACTCGACCGTCAAGCCGTCGATGCGGAGCGTCTCGCCCGCCTTCGCGGCGGACGCCGCCGTCCGGCTCGGCCGGCTGCGGAACCAGCCTCGGGCGCCCCGCTCCGCCGGCGCCGCATAGCTTTTGAGCCGAGGGCTGGCCTTCTCCTCCAGCCAGTAGCCGATGAAGGAGCAGCCGAGCACCGTCCAGACGATGCACAGCCCGGGCGGCACGACCCACCAGATCCAGGCGTCGGTGAGGAACGCGCTGCGGGCGTTCGCATAGAAGAGGATGCTCCCCCAGCTCTTCGCCAGCGGATCTCCGAGTCCGAGAAAGCTGAGCGACGACTCCATCAGGATGGAAGCCGTCACCGCCTGGATGAATTGCGGAATCAGCAGCGGCAGCGTCATCGGCAGGATGTGCTTGCGGAGGATATAGCCGTCCCCGGCTCCCATCGCTCGGGCCGATTGGACCGGACCGCGCGTGCGGATCGAGAGAATCTGCGAGCGCAGCTCGCGGGCGACCTTCGCCCACATCAGGATCGCGATGACCAGAATCTGCGTGGACATGCTCGGCCCGAGAAAGACGCCGAGCAGAATCATGAGCGGCAGGAACGGCAGCGTCAGGCTGACGTCGACCGCCCTCATCAGGAGCGTATCGGTCCAGCCGCCCCGATAGCCGGCCAGCACGCCGACGAGCACGCCGATCGTCATGGACGCGGCAGCGCCTGCGAGGCCGATCGTCAGCGACACGCGGGCGCCGGCCGCCAGCTCCGCGAGGATGTCCTGGCCGATATCGTTCGTGCCGAGCAGATGCCCGTCGCCGGGAGCCGCGAGCGGAGCGCCGGTGCGCTCCATCGGATCATGCGGAATGAGCAGCGGGCCGAGCAGCGCGAACAGAATCATCGCGCCGAGCAGGAAGAGGCCGATCCGCCCCATCATGCCGGCTCTGCCCGTGCCGCCGAGCGTTCCGAGCTTCATCACGTTCCCTCCCTAGGCCGTCTGCTGCGCACCCGCGGATCGACAAGCGGATAGGTCAGGTCAGCCAAAATGTTGCCCGCGATGACCGCGAGCGTGATGAGCAGGAAGACGCCCTGCATCATCGGGAAGTCGCGGGCGAGCACGCTCTCGTACAGCAGGCTCCCGATGCCGGGATACGAGAAGACCGTCTCGACGACGACCGCTCCGCCGACAAGCATGCTGAGGCTCATCGTCATATGCGTATACACCGGCAGCAGCGCGTTGCGGAGCGCGTGCCAGATCCGCCGGCGCTTCCCCGCCCCTTTCGCCTCGGCCATCATCATGTAGTCCTGCCCCAAGGAATCGAGCATCGCCGAACGCGTCAGCAGGAAATAGGAGCCGAGCGAGACGAGCGTGATCGTCGCCACCGGCAGCACCATCCGCTGCAGCACGGCGGCCGCGTACGACCAGCCGCCGGCGCTGAACAGCGGAGCCGCCCCGTAGGTCGGGAACCAGCCGAGCTGGACGCCGAAGACCGCGATCAGAATCATGCCCAGCCAAAAGCCGGGCATCGACTCCATCGTCAGGATGCCGCCGAGCAGCCATAGATCGCGCTTTCGGCCGCGGTTCCAGGCGGCGTAAGCTCCGAGCGCGACCGCGATCAGCGCGCTGAGGACCAAGGACGGCAGGACGATCCGCAGCGTCCACGGCAGGCGATCCGCCAGCACGTCGACGACAGGCTCGCCGAGCTTCGTCGAGTGGCCGAGGTCCAGCGTCAGCGCTCCTTTCAAAAAGCTCCCGTACTGCTCCAGCAGGGTGCCGTCCAGACCGGCCTCCTGCATCGCCTTGGCCCGCGCCTCCGGCGTCATCTCCTGCGCGAGCGCCTCGCCGATCGCGAAGCTCAGCGGGTCGCCCGGGGCAAGCTTCGGTAAGGCGAAGTTCAGCGTCAGCGCGACGAGGATGACGAGCGCGTATTGCAGAAGCTTGCCGGCGATCCTCACGCTTCGTTCGTCGCGTACTTCTTGCCGATCTCGCCCAGGAACGAATATTTGTGGATCATGCCGTAGCCCGGCGTCTCCACCCAATCGGCGAATTTATCCGGGTCGTACGCCCAGTTCTGCTCCGGATAATAGACGGCGAGGCTCGTCGGCTGCTTGTTGAACAGCTCCTGCATCTGGAAGGAGATCTGCTTGCGCCCTTCGATCGTCGTCTCCTGCTTCCATTGTCCGATCAGCGCGTCCATCGCCGGATATGGAACGCCTTTTTTCCAGAGGTAGCCGGCATAATGCGACATGACGAACTGGTCCGGGTCGCCGACGCCATGAGGCCCGATCATGCCGATCATCATGTCGAACGTCCGCTCCGAGCTGATCGCGGTCAGCGCGGACGGATCCATCACCTCGACGGCGACGTCGATGCCGGCCGCCGCGAACTGCTCCTTCAGCAGCTCGGACGTGCGGATGTACGTCGGCTCTGCCGAGGATACCGCGAGCTTGATCTTCAGAGGCTGACCGGAGGCGTCCTCGCGGAAGCCGTCGCCGTCCGCATCCTTGTAGCCGATTCCGTCGAGAACGGCGCGCGCCTGCTCGGCGTCGAACGGCGTGCTCAGATCCGGGTTGGTCCACGGGGAATCCGGATGCGGGTATCCGGTCAAGCCGGCGCGGGCATGGCCCAGCAGGACCGTATCGGTAATCGTCTGGCGGTCGATCGCGAGCGACAAGGCGTTGCGGAACGATTCGTTGGCGAACGGCTCCTTGTCGTAGTTCAGCTTGATCTCGACGATGGCCAGCTCCGCCGTCCGCTTGACCTTCAGCTTGCCTCCGTCCTCGATATTGCCGAGCAGCTCCGCCGGCACGCTTTTGGCCGCGACGTCGATCTCGCCGGCGCGAAGCGCGTTGAACATCGCCGTCTGGTCCTTGATGACCGGCATCGTAATCTTGCTTACCGTCGGCTGGCCGAGGAAGTACGCTTCGTTCGCTTCGAACTTGTAATACTGGTCCGGAACATATTCGACGAGCTTATATGGGCCTGTACCGACTGCCAGCTCGGTGAATTTGCGCGGATTGTCCACCTTCTCCCAGACATGCTTGGCCAAGATCGGCAGATCGGCGAACGTGACGCTTTTCAGCGACGGACAAGCGTATTCGCAGGTGAACTTGAGCGTCGAATCGTCGACCTTGTCGATCGTGCTGATTTTCGGCACCTCGCTCACATGGTGGGAGAACCGGTTCTGCGGGCCGTCGCGGTAGTATTCGAACGTGAACTTGACGTCGTCGGCCGTGAACGGGGTTCCGTCATGCCAGGTCACGCCGTCGCGGACCTTGAGCGTCCAGGTGAAGTCGTCGAGCTGCTCGGCGGATTCCGCCAGCAGCGGCTGCGGCTCGTCGACGAAGGGAGACGGGCCGTACAGCTTGTCGAACACGAGATCAAGCAAATAGTCGTCGCTGGTCGTGTATAGGTTGAGCGGACCCGAGTCGCTGGCCACGCCGATCTTGAGCTCCTTCACGCTTGCTGCCGTTGCGGCTTCGCCTGCGGACGGCGCCGCGGCGCCGTTCGTCGCGTTCTCGCTGCCGCCGTTGCTCGAGCATCCTGCGACGAGCAGGACCAGCGCTGCCGCGAAGCCGATCCATCGTTTATTTCCCCTTGTCCATTGCATGAACTTGACCTCCACCTTTATCTAGGATGAGAACTGGCTTAAGTATAATAATAGTGATAATGATTATCAATATCATCAAAAGGCGAAGCGTTCCATTTTTCCTTGACTGCAGGGCAATGGAACGCTCCTATTCTTTTTTTGATGCTTCGATTCTGTTTTTTTATGGCCGGCGGCCGGGATGGATCAGGAAAACGCGCTCCGCCCTGCAGGAGCCCCTTCGTCGAAATGCGGACGCAGCCGTTCGAAGAAGGCTTGCTCCTCGGCCGTGAACCGGGCGCCCTTGCGGACGAGCACGCCGTTCTGCCTGAGATAGCCGAAGAAGGGGAGCCGCTTCGCGGTCAGCTCCTCGGCCTCCAGCTCCTTGCGGATCGCTCGATACGGGAGGAAAGCGGCGCCAAGCCCGCTCTTGACCGCCTGCTTGATGACCTCGAAGTTGCTCATCTGCAAATACTGCACCCGCAGCCCGTGCCGATCCATCTCCTTCTGCAAGGAGCGGATCAAAAACGGGCTCCGCGGCAGGAGCACGGTCGCGCCTTGAAGATCTCTCGCATAAATGGTCTTGCGATTCATCAGGACATGCTCGGGAGGCAGCACCAGCATGAATTCGTCCTCGAACAGCGCATGCACGGCGAAGTCCGAGCGGATGAAGTCGTCGTCCGGGTAATAGGGCATGATCGCCCAGTCCGTCTTGCGGTCGACCAAGGCCTGTTTCAGAGCCTCGTAGCAGTACGCGTTGATTTCGAGCCGGTATGGGGGATCGGAGGCGTGGAGCGTCGGGAGGATCTCGTCGAAATAATAATTGGCGAAGTATTGGCTGACGTAGACGGAAACGATCGAGCTCTCCGTCTTCATGGAGCTCTCGATGGCGCTCCCGGCCTGCAGCATCGTCTGCTCGATCTGCTTGGCGTAATCGAGGAAAATCTCGCCCTGCCTCGTCAGCTGCGCAGTCCTGCCCGTACGAATGAACAGCGGAGCCCCGAACTGCTCTTCCAGCTTCTGAATATGATGGCTGATCGTCGGCTGCGAGCAAAACAGCTTTTTGGCCGCTTCCGTGAACGAGCCGCATTCCGCCAAGACTAGGAAGGTTTCCAATCGTTCCATCATTTTCATTTGTACGGGTCACCTCGGATGTAGATCGCATACCTATTGATAAAGATTATCATTTTCAATTACAGCGGTCAAGATTTCAGCCGCTCGCTGCAGGCTGGAAATAGCTTGCAAAAAGAGCCCCGCCGCCAGCCGTTCCGGCCGGGGCGAGGCTCTTTTTGGATGATGCGGCCTACACCTTGATGTCCAAGGAGCCGCCGAGCGTCGGATGCGGCGCCTGGCGGATCATCTCCGCCAGCTGCTGCCCCTGCTGCTCGAACATGTCCTTGGAGATGTTCATGACGCCGGTGCCGACCGCAAGCGCCAGCGCATGCTGGGTCATCGCGGCCGAAG
This sequence comes from Paenibacillus sp. B01, assembly GCF_009649995.1. Taxonomy (NCBI): domain Bacteria; kingdom Bacillati; phylum Bacillota; class Bacilli; order Caryophanales; family Paenibacillaceae; genus Paenibacillus; species Paenibacillus sp. B01. Next base: position 4,281,838 of record NZ_CP045802.1, read on the forward strand.
CGGCCAATCCTTGCGAGACGCTGCTCATGGGCCGTCAGCCTCCTTTCGTCCTCCTCAAGGGCGGACTATGGAACATATCGGCTCGAGAGCCCGTTTTCGACACCTCGGCAAGCTCGTCCCGCGCCGGATCAGCCGCCCCGCCGGGCCGAGCGCCGGCGGGCGGCGGCCTGCTCGCGGCTGTACGCCTGCTGCCGGCGGATCGCCGCGATCCGCCGCCGCTCCCGCTCGCGGTCGCTCGCCAGCGCCCGCAGGTTGGCCGCGATGACGAGCATCGCGAGCGCCGACCACATGATGCCGAACACGGTCGCAGCCGTCCAGGCGCCGCTCAGCTCGAGCCGCGGCAGCGCATAGACCAGCATGCCGAGCGCGGCGAGCAGATAGATGCCGTGCTTCCACTTTCTCATCGCCCTGTTCCTCCCCTTGGCTTGTCTCTTCCACTGTATGCGGGCGGATGGAAGAACATGCTCTTGCTTGAAGAGGGGCAGGGATCAGGGACTATTTGCTGCTATTCCGCCTTCAAATTCAGCTCGAACGCCTCGTTCCGATCGCACACGAGCCGGCCACTTGCTCTCCACCGGCTTCATGATATAGTCCAGAGCATAGGGCTCAAATGCGCGAATCGCATACTGGTTGCAAATCGTACTAAATAAGATTTCAATACCCGGAACGACCGCTTGAAGCTGCCTGGCGAGCTTCAGCCCAACGACCTCGGTCGAATTCGATTACGCAGCTACGATCTCGCCGAACTCGCTTTCTAAGGCCATTCGCAGCCCAACTAATGCCAATGGTTCATCTTTTACCAATAGAACTCTCGCCAAGAGTTCTTTTGAAAATGTTTGACCGGGATATGCTGTAGGATGTCATACAGAAACAGAAATTCCGGCGCTTTCACATCTACTCGCTTGCCCGTTTGGTGGTCTTCATACCAAGTAATGCACGGTGTGGCAGTCATACTTTACGATTCGGTATTCCGCAATCGCTGGCCTTGCGAGATATCTTCCGATCTACTTGGCTGCTCCGCGTTCACATAAAACTTTCTCATCCTTCGGGAACCACTTCAGCATCCGGGATGTACGCTACACTCTTCCACTGCTTGGCGCTGTCTAGCGTCCCTTAGGAGACTGTCTATTCATTGTGGATATCCCGATCGCCTTTCGTACCGTTGTTTGTTTGGATGTCTTCTTTTATCTCTTGTGGGAAACGGTCAGCATGCAATTGCCAGAAACCATGCGTTTCTGGCTTGTTGCTCATCCCAATCCCTCCCGTTTATTCATCGTCAAGTTATCCGCATTTCTACATCGCGTTTAATTTCCTAAACAACAAAAAATCCCGCCCAAATAGAGTTACTCCACCCAGGCGGGATTTGACGGCGTAGCAAACTTAGATCAACTCTGATTTTTGAAGCAAGCGCTGTACGATCATCGCAACCTCTGCCCTAGTCATGAACGCCTTCGGTGCAAGAAGTGCATCGCTTCTGCCCGACACGATGCCTGATTGGATACAATCGGCTATGCTGCTCCGCGCCCATTCGGATGCGACTGCTGCATCTGTATATGGACGAAGCAATAATTCCGGCGCCTGTTCGGGAAGCTTGTCCTTCAATCCCGTGAGCTTCATCGCTTTGGCAATCATCACCATCGCCTCTTCCCGCTTTATGCGGTCGTTCGGGTGTACGGTGCCGTCCCCAATCCCATTGATCAGTTGATACGAATAGGCTGTATTCAGCACGCCGCTATACCAGTCCGACGAAGCGACATCCGAGAATGGCGAACCGCTATTCTGCAGTTCGAGTCCCAGTGCGCGCACGATTATAGCTGCGAATTCGGCACGGGTAATCTCGCGATCGGGATTAAACATGCCGCTTCCCGTACCTTCGATAATCAACCTCGATCCCATATCATTCACAGCAAGTTCAGCCCAATGGTTCGCCATGTCGTCAAATTCAACCGGGTTCCAGACAACCGAATACGTGCTGTTCGTCAGGCTGCTGATCTTGGCATAATAGCTGCCGTCCAACTTAACGATTCTGGTAGGCACGTGGCGTATGGCTCCCTTCCGGTCGAAGGCAACTCCAGTCATGATATTGTTTGGATCGACTCCGTCAGGAATGGCAATGGTACGTTCCACATAGGCATTGAATTTCGATACCGGAATCATCGTGTCGCCGTATACGGCTCGAATCTCAAAGTCAACTGGCGCCGCAACGAGTTTGAAAGCACCTTTGGCCGCCGCATTCTCCACGACTTTAACTGTATCGGCCAGCGACTCGGCGACTTCAATCTGCATCTTGATATCCTGCAAGGCTATCGAACTGCCTATTTGATTGGATAAGTTATTCAAGTTGAGCTGCTGTGCCGGCAACGTATACGTTGCCCGATCCGTCTTGATTACGAGAATCGCATGCTTCTCTTGCATGAGTTTAAGTGTCTGACCACTCAGTTCGACTAAGGCCACTTCAGAATGTTTGTCGAACAGAGTCGTTACTATCGCATTTTGCCCGTCTGTTGCGAGCAAGTCAGCCATTTTCGGATAGTCAAGGGACAGGGCAGTTACCGTTTGTCCATTCCTGTCGGTTGCTGTTAATGTTCCCACATTCACCGCTTCGCCGTTGATCAGAACGAATCCCTCTGAATCGTCAGCCTCCGTCGCGGGATATGAGGCCCCTGAAGAGATAGGGGTGCTAGGTGCGGAGGCATCCGTCGTCACACTTGCCGTGTTCGATGTGCCTGCATGGCTTCCGCCCGTGACGACCAAACGGAAATCATACGCCGTCGCTGCGCTTAAGCCCGTTACCGTTGCGTTTGTTGCATTGGCCGCAATTGCGCCGGTCGTGGCTGTCGTCCATGCGTTCGCCCCTGCCGCAGACTGCTCAATGACAACATTCGTCGCTCCAATTGCTCCTGTCCACCCGAACGTTGCCGTCGTGCTCGTATGCCCCGTGCTCGCAAAGTCGCTGATCGGAGAGGCATCTGTCGTCACATCCGTCGTCACACTTGCCGTGTTCGATGTGCCTGCATGGCTTCCGCCCGTGACGACCAAACGGAAATCATACGCCGTCGCTGCGCTTAAGCCCGTTACCGTTGCGTTTGTTGCATTGGCCGCAATTGCGCCAGTCGTCGCTGTCGTCCATGCGTTCGCCCCTGCCGCAGACTGCTCAATGACAACATTCGTCGCTCCGGCCGCTCCCGTCCACCCGAACGTCGCCGTCGTGCTCGTATGCCCCGTGCTCGCGAAGTCGCTGATCGGGGAGGCATCTGTCGTCACATCTGTCGTCACACTTGCCGTGTTCGATGTGCCTGCATGGCTTCCGCCCGTGACGACCAAACGGAAATCATACGCCGTCGCTGCGCTTAAGCCCGTTACCGTTGCGTTTGTTGCATTGGCCGCAATTGCGCCGGTCGTCGCTGTCGTCCATGCGTTCGCCCCTGCCGCAGACTGCTCAATGACAACATTCGTCGCTCCGATCGCTTCCGTCCACCCGAACGTCGCCGTCGTGCTTGTCTTCCCCGTACTTGCAAAGTCGCTGATCGGAGAGGCATCCGTCGTCACACTTGCCGTGTTCGATGTGCCTGCATGGCTTCCGCCCGTGACGACCAAACGGAAATCATACGCCGTCGCTGCGCTTAAACCTGTTACCGTTGCGTTTGTCGCATCGGCTGCAATTGCGCCAGTCGTCGCTGTCGTCCATGCGTCCGCCCCTGCCGCAGACTGCTCAATGACAACATTCGTCGCTCCGATCGCTCCCGTCCACCCGAACGTCGCCGTCGTGCTCGTATGCCCCGTGCTCGCGAAGTCGCTGATCGGGGAGGCATCTGTCGTCACATCTGTCGTCACACTTGCCGTGTTCGATGTGCCTGCATGGCTTCCGCCCGTGACGACCAAACGGAAATCATACGCCGTCGCTGCGCTTAAGCCCGTTACCGTTGCGTTTGTTGCATTGGCCGCAATTGCGCCGGTCGTCGCTGTCGTCCATGCGTTCGCCCCTGCCGCAGACTGCTCAATGACAACATTCGTCGCTCCAATTGCTCCTGTCCACCCGAACGTTGCCGTCGTGCTCGTATGCCCCGTGCTCGCGAAGTCGCTGATCGGAGAGGCCGCCGAAGCCGCCTCGAGCTTCTGAATTCGATGGTTGTTTGAATCGGCTACATAGACATTGCCGGCCCTGTCGACCGTCACTCCGTTTGGCGTGTCGAACTCGCCCAAGCCTTTTCCTGCTCCGCCGCCTGCTTTCCCCCATTCGCTCCACGTATTTGTGGAGATGTCCAGCTTCTGAATCCGATGGTTGCCTCTATCAGCCACATAGATATTCCCATTGCTGTCTACAGCTACTCCGAACGGGCCATTAAACTCGCCTAGACCGCTTCCTGCTCCGCCGCCAGCTTTCCCCCACTCGCTCCACGTATTCGTGGAGATGTCCAGCTTCTGAATCCGATTATTGTAGACATCCGCCACATACACATTCCCGCCGTCATCTACTGCTACTCCGACTGGACCATCGAACTCGCCCAAGCCGCTTCCCGGTCCGCCGCCAGCCTTGCCCCACTCGCTCCATGTATTCGTAGAAACGGTCAGCTTCTGGATTCGATCATTCTCCATATCGGCTACATACACATTCCCGCTGCCGTCCACAGTTACGCCAATAGGCACACTGAATTCGCCCAATCCGCTTCCTGCTTGGCCATTCCCTGCACCCCAGTCGCTCCATGTATTCGTAGCAACGGTCAGCTTCTGGACCCGATTATTGCCATAATCCGTCGCATACACGTTCCCATTGTGGTCTACCGCTACACCTGCTGCTGCATAGAATTCGCCCAATCCTGATCCTGTGGCGCCTCCTCCCGCCCCCCACTCGCTCCAAGTGTGGGTAGACAGGGTCAGCTTCTGAATGCGACTATTCAGGAGATCCGCCACATACATATTCCCGCTGTCGTCTACCGCCACTCCTACAGGGGAATTAAACCCGCCCAGGCGGGAGCTCGACGCAATGGTGGTTACCCTCCACTGGCTCCATGTGCTGTCGTCAGCCGAGAGCTTTTGAATACGATTGTTATTAAGGTCGGCCACATACATATTCCCGCTGCTATCGACGGCTACCGAGGACGGCATATTGAACTCGCCCAAGCCGTCTCCTGTTCCTCCGCCGTCCTTCTCCCACTTGCTCCAAGTACCGTCTTCTACCGACAGCTTCTGGATCCGATTGTTCATATAATCGGCAACGAGCATATTCCCGTCACTGTCTACCGCTATTCCGCCTGGACTATTAAACTCGCCCAAGCCGCTTCCTTCGCCGCCGCCCGTTTTGCCCCATTTGCTCCACGTACCGTCGGCTGCCGACAGCTTCTGAACGCGATGGTTACGCGTATCAGCAACATATACATTCCCGCTGCTGTCCGCCGCTACACCAGAGGGACCGCTGAACTCGCCCAGCCCGTTTCCATCTCTGGAATTTCCCGCTCCCCACTCGCTCCAGGTATTCGTGGATATCGTCAGCTTCTGCAATCGATTATTGCCATAATCCGCTACATAAACATTCCCGGCGGCGTCTACAGCAACCGCGCCGGGAATGGAGAATTCGCCCAATCCGTTTCCCGCTTGGCCGTTCCCCTTCCCCCACTCGCTCCAGGTATTCGTGGATACGGTCAGCTTTTGAACGCGGTTATTGAGGGAATCGGCCACATACACATTCCCGGCGCTGTCCACCGCCAATCCGGTCGGTCCCGAGAACTGTCCCAGCCCGCTTCCGGATAGACTATTCCCCGCTCCCCACTCGCTCCATGTATTGGTGGATACGGTCAGCTTCTGAATCCGATGGTTGCCATAATCCGCAACGTACACATTGCCGCTGGTATCCACAGCCACCCCGGCAGGGAAATAAAATCCTCCCGGATCCGCACTGCTGGTCGGCGACTGCCAACCATATTGAACCCACGAATCCGCAGAAACCGCGGCATGAGCCGGAGCGATAAACAGACTCGAATTCACGATAAGCAACGCTACAATCAAGAAGTTTAGCTTCCTTATCCACTTGCTGGATTTGTTAAGATTATGCATTGTCCTTGTCCCCCTGAAGTCATTCCTACAGCTAAGTCCATTGCAGATTCATTTCTAACAGCTTCTATCGGCATACACACTTGAATTGTTTACCCGACTCGGTTTAAGCTTCCATTCCCAAAAAGGAGTCGTATTTTCCCGATAATCGCTTATAAACCAATCAATTCCGCCCTAAGAACAAGAGCGCATGTTCTAATCAATACAAAAAGAAAAACGGCATCGCTGCCGTTGCAATTGAAGAAGATGGTATTGAGTTGTTGCACTCGCATGTGGTCATTCTCTTTACTCCGTTTCGACTTTTACAAGGTCTTGAACTCGAGTCTCCTCCCGGAATGAAAAAAGCGGCCCGCTCCCCCCGGGCAGGGAGATGGGCCGCCAAGCTTCCGGTTCCGGTCATTGGACTACTCGGAAGAGAGAAGCAGGGACTGCAAGGAATTGCCGATGATGCGGTTGACGTCCTCGACGACGACAGAGAGGCGCTTTTCCGCCTCGAAATACTTCTGCACGAGCGGATTGAGGCTCAGCACCTCGTACAGGCGGCTCATGCCCTCCAGCTCGTCGGCCGACGGCTCCTCGCCGCTCATCATGCGCTGCTGGAGATCAACCTGCTTCTTTTGAAAATCGAACAGCATCCGGCGGGCGTCGGGATCGGCGTCGGCGGCCGCGCGCGCGGCGCGCATCGTCTTCGCCTCGTGGCTGTCTTCCAGAGCTTTGGCCAATTCGTAAGCTTTGTCGTATACGTTCATGGCTTCATCTCCTTCGATATGGCTGAGCCCATCATACCACCCGTCCGCCCCGCCAAGCAAAAATCAGTCCGCCGTCCGCAAGCCGTCCGGCAGCAAAGCGTTCAGATCGGCCATGCCGACCGCCAGATGGATGCCGGCCATCGTGCGCAGCGAGCCGGAAATGATCCCGGCCAGCCGCCCTTGCTCGTCGAGCAGCGGACCGCCCGACATGCCGCTCGCGATGGCGGCGTCGATCAGCACGCGGCTGCGGCCGCTCACGACCGCGTCCGGGCTGCTGACGATGCCCTGCGTCACGATCGGCGTCTGCTTGAGCGGATAGCCGATCGCATAGACGGCGTCGCCATGCTCCAGCTTCTCCGCGCGCCGGGCGACGAACGGATAGCCGCCTCCGCTTTTCGGAGCGGGCAGCTCCAGCACGGCCGCATCGGTCCGCTCGTCGTAGCGGACGACCTTCACCGGTGAGACGGTCTTTCCGTCCGCGAGCACCGCCTCCAGCTTCGCCGCGCCCTTCACGACATGATAGGCGGTCGCGGCATCGCCCCTCGCGGAGAGCAGCACCCCGGTGCCCGTCGCGCCGACGGTGCCGTCGGCTCCGAGCGCCCTCAGGTAAAACACGGCGCTCGAGGCGAGCCGGTAGCTGTCATCGGCCGCCAGCGGCGCCTGCCGCTCCGCCTGCGTCGTGCCTGCCGCATACGGCCCTGCCGCCAGCACGGCGGCTAGAGCCAGGACGGCGATCCATCCTTTTTTCATCGCTTAACTTCCTTTCCTGGATCGGAAATCATGCCTGGCCGGACGGCCGGCTCAGTCGCGGGCTGCGGCCATGATGTCGGCGTACGCCCAGTGGCTCGGCGGCACGTCGCCATAATGCGGCCCGGCGTCCGCGCGCTTGGCCGTGCCGGCCATGCGGTTCAGCAGCGAGATCGCCTGCGCGCGGGTGAGCGGGCTGTTCGGACGGAAGCTGCCGTCCGGGAAGCCCTGGATATAACCCGCATCGGTCAGGGCGGCGATGAAGCTCGACGCCCAGTGCTTGCGCGCATCCTTCTGCTTCGGCACGGCATCGCCGTCGACGCTGATCTGGAGCGCCCGCGCGGCGATGACAGCGAACTCCGCCCGCGTCAGGCCGCGGTCGCCGCCGAACGTGCCGTCCGGATAGCCGCCGACGATGCCGGCGGAGGCGAAGAAGGCGACGAGCTGGTCGCTGCGTCCCGACTTGTCCGGGAAGGCGTTGTACAGCTCGCCCTCCTCGCGGTCAAGCAGCGGCGCAAGCGCTTCGATCAGCTCGTAGCGGCTCATCGCCGCGTCCGGCTTGAACATGCCGTCGGCATAGCCGGAAGCGTAGCGCACGGTCGAGGCATCCTTGCGCAGGCTGTACTGCGCGGCGCCGACGTCGAACTTGTACGTCAGGATGCGCTTGTCGCCTTCGACGAGCGCTTTCACCGTCACGGAGCGGTTCAGCACCAGCTCGCCGGTGAAGCGCGGGCTGGACTCCGTCGGGTCGCTGCCGTCGGTCGTATAGCGGATCCACTTGCCCTCCGGCGCGGTCAGCCGCAGGATGCTGCCGCGCGGCGCGCGCACGGCGGCGGGCTGCTCGTCGCCGATCGCCGGCTTGCCGATGTTCGATTCGACGGCAGGCTTAGGCTCAGGCGTCGGAGACGGGCTCGGCGCCGGGAAGAAGAACCCTCCTCCGCCCGACGGCGATGAAGGCGGCTGCAGCTTCCACTCGCCGCTCAGCGCCGGGCTGTGCTCCTTGCCGAGCACGACTGCGATCGCCTTCAGCGTCGTCGTCGCCTTGAGCAGGATCGGCGACGAGTAGACGGCCGATTGCTCGCTCGGCTCGCTGCCGTCAAGCGTGTAATGGATGACGGCTCCCGGCTCGGCGGACAGGTCGATCTCGACCTTCTCCTTGAACTCCCGATCGCCCGAGACGACTTGCGGAGCGGCTGCGGCCTGCGGCCAGCGCAGCTCCGGCGCGTTCAGGACAATCGTACGGGCGAAGCCGCCCAGCGAGGCTTGGAGCTCGGCGACGCCGTCGGCCAGCAGCCGGCCGGAGCCGGAATGGAGCTGAACGAGCGACGGATCGGCGCTCCAGAGGAGGCCGTCCGCCCGGCTGAGGCCGAAGCCTGCCGTCAGGCGGTTGATCGTGTCGCCGGCCGCCGGCATGACGGCCGCGGCCGCCAGGCGGGCGAGCGGGCTGTCGGACGGCGCCGGATAGAAGCCGGCCGCTGCGCGCCAGACGCCGCCGGACAGGCCGGACGGAAGCGTGCCGCTCGTCAGAGCCGCGCCGTCAAGGCCGCCCTCCGTGCGGATGATGCCTGCGGCGTCGTAATAAGCGACGCCGCGCTTGACCAGCTGCCGGTGGAACGACGCTCCGGCAATCTTGCCGCCGTCCGCCAGCTGCCCGGCGAGGCCGCCGAAGAAGCTGCGTCCCGGCACGAGCGCGCCCTGGATCGAAGCGACCGCTTCGCCGCCCGCGACGGAGCGCTCGACGGCGCCTGCGCTGCGGCCGGCGAGGCCGCCCGCCCAAGCGAGCGCCGTGCCGTCCGCCGTCGCCCTTCCGGACGCCAGCGTGTCGGAGATGCGGCCGTCGTTGCGTCCGGCCGCGCCGCCCGCGGCGGCTTCCGCGCCTTTGGACGACGCATCGGCCGCGCTGTACGAGCGCTCGATGACGCCGTCCTGGCGGTTGATGCCGGCGATGCCGCCGGCGCTGGCTTCGCTGCGCGCGAGGCCGGCGGCGCCGGACTCGGCGATGAGGCCGGCATTGTCGCCGACGATGAGGCCGGCGCTCAGGCGGCCGCTGGCCGAGCCTTCGGCCGTCGCGCCGCGAATGTCGCCGCCGGCCGCGTTGATGCCGGCGACGAGGCCCGCGTCGGCGCCGCTCGCCGAGCCCTCGGCCGTGACGTCGCGGAGCATGCCGCCCGATTCGTTGACGCCGGCGATGAGGCCCGCGCCAGCGCCGCCGCTAGCCTTGCCCTCGGCCGTGACGCCGCGGATGTCGCCGCCGTCCGCGTTGATCGCGGCGACGAGGCCGGCATGACGGCCGGCCTGCACGCTCGCGCCGACGAGCTGCAGGTCGGCGATGCGGCCGCGGTTGACGAGCGCGAGCGCCGCGTCGCCGCTGCCGCCGTCGGCGCGCAGGCCGATCAGCCGATGGCCGTCGCCGGCCAGCTCGCCGTCAAAGGCTTGCAGCGGCGTCCAGCCGAACGCGGACAGGTCGATGTCCGCCGTCAGCCGCAGCTTGTCGCCGGAGCCGAGCGGCGAAGCCGTGGCCGCGCGGTCGAACAGCTTGAAGTAGGCGGCGCCGGTGTCGTTGCTCAGCCGAACGTAGCCGTCCAGCTGCGCGCGGCTGCCGATCGCAATCTCGCCGTCTGCGGACAGGAGCAGGACGGACGGATCGTACGTCGCCGCCCAGCTGCCCGCCGGACGCGGATCGCGCGCCGGCACGGCCTCGGCCGAAGCCGCCGCCCCAGCGTTGCGTCCTACCGCCGCGCCGCTGCCGCTGTAGGCGGACAAGGCGATGCGGCCGTCGCGGAAGTTGTAGCCGACGAGCGCGCCTTTATGCGTGTCCGTGCCCTTGGCGCTGACGGTCAGCTCGATCGCGGACGCGTACGCCTGCTCGATCTTGCCGTCGTTGTAGCCGGCGAAGCCGCCCGTATACGAGCGGGTCGTGCCGGCGAGGCCGGTCGTGGCGACGCGCTCCTGCAGCGCATGGGAGCGAAGCACGCTGCCGCTGCGCTCGACGGCGGCCGCGAAGCCGCCGGTACGCGTGTCCTGGCCGGTGTTGCTGACCGAGCCGGACGCATAGCTGTCCTCGACGGCGAAGCGGTTGATGGAGCCGGCGAAGCCGCCCGCGTAGGAGCCGCGCTTGCCGGCAGCCGTCACCGCGCCGTCCGCATAGGCGTAGCGGATCGAGCCGCTGCCCGCGCCGTTCTCGCCGAGCTGTCCGGCGAAGCCGCCGGCATACAGCGTCGTGTCGATGTTGCCGTCAGCTACGTCGACCGGGATCGACGCGGAGCTGCGGGCGACGACGAGACGGTCGCCCTGGCCGAGCGCGCCGCCGACAAACGTCGCCGGGAGATTTTCCCCGATCGTCAGCGCCGTGCCGACCGCGATCCGCGATCCGCCGGCAGCGACGGCCCGGCTGTAGTGGATCTCGCCGTCCAGCGCGCGGCCGACAAGGCCGCCGACGCGGTAGACGCCGCTGCCGGAGGCGTCGATGCCGCCGAACGCATCGGCATGGACGAGGATGCCGCTGCTGAAGCCGGCGATGCCGCCCGCGTCGAGCTCGCCCGCCGAGCCGGCGGCGATATGCGCGCGGCTCGACGAGTCATAGATCGAGGCGCTGCGCAGCGCGCCGACGAGGCCGCCCGCATGCAGCGCGGATTCGCCGCCTGCGGCCGCCAGGTGCAGCTCGCCTTCGTACTCCGCCTGATACAGGCCGCGGTACAGCGGATAGAGGCCGCCGAAGCGCAGTCCCGCATCGCGGTCCGATGCGCTCAGCTCGCCGGCGATGCCGCCAGCCGCCAGCGCGCCGACGGAGCCGGCGTCGAGCGCGGCGGCGATCGGTCCGGACGCCTCGGCGTCCTGGATCGTCGTCTCCGCCGCGCGGCCGACGATGCCTCCGGCATAAACGGCCTCTCCGCGCGCGTCCAGCGACGCGAAGCTAGCCTTGACGCCGCCAAGCGCTGTCTGGTCCGCGCGGCCGATCAGTCCGCCGACCGCCGCCTCGTCCGAGCCGGCCGGAGCTTTTACGGCCAGTCCTTGGACCGAAGCGTCACGCACGTCCCAGGCCGCGATGCCGCGGCCCGTCTTTTCGCCGATCAAGCCGCCGGCAGAGCCGCCGCCCGTTACGCCGAGCGCGGACGGAGCCGCCTCGACCTTCAGGCCGCTGAGGCCGTTGCCGGCTGCCGAGCGGCCGATCAGACCGCCCGCCGCCGCATCGTCCGCGCCGGCGCTCACAGAGACCGCCTCGCCGAACGAGACGGACAGCTCCGAGGCGTCGCCGTCCGCGTAGGAGCCGAACAGGCCGCCCGCCGCGGAATCAATGCCGGAGGCTTCGACCGCGAGCCGCGTCAGCTCCAGCTTCAGCGCCGAGGAAGTCCCGCTCTGGCGTCCCGCCAGGCCGCCCGCCGCCGCCTCGTCGCCGGTTGCCGCGATGCGGCTGCCCACTTCGCCCGACGTCGTCAGGCTCCAGCTGCCGGCTGCGATCGCGGAGACGTTCTCGCCGGCGATGCCGCCGGCCGCTCCGCCCGCCGCCGCGCTCTCGACGCGGCCGCCGGCGAGCTCGGCCCGCAGGCTGTCCGCCGCGCCTTCGCTGCGGCCGACGATGCCGCCGGCGACGCCGCCGGAGACAGACGCTCCCGCAGGCAGCTTCAGCGCGATGTCGGCGATGCGGCCGTAGTTGAGGCCGACCAGCGCTCCGGCATACGAGGAGCCGCGCGCTTCCTTCGGCTCCAGCGCGAGGCCGCTCGCCGAGCCGTCCGCGCCGATGACGCCGAACAAGCCTCCGAACGGAACCTCGCCGCTGACGGCATAGCCGTCGATCAGATGGCCGCCGCCGAGCAGCTCGCCCTGGAACGCCAGCGCCTCGCTGACGCCGATCGGGCTCCACTGGGCGGACTGCACATGGATCGGACCTTTGATCTCGATCGTGCGGCCGGCGAAGCTGAACGGCTCGACGCCGACAAGCGTGCCGTTGACGATGGCCGCCAGACCTGCCAGTTCGGCCTCCGTGCCGATCTGGAACGTCGTCGCGTCCTTATCGCGCAAGTACCAGTTGAGGTTGGCGTTGACGTTGCCGCCCGTGCCCTCTTCCCCGCCGCCGCTGCTAGCCGCGCGGTTTACTTCCGGATATTGGTACTGGGCGCCAAGCGAGCCGTATTTCCAGGCGCCGGCAAAATCCCAGCCCGACAGCGCCGGAAACTCCGAGCGGTCCGACAGCGTCGACGACAGGATCGTGCTCAGGCGGCCGAGCACGCTCAGCCAGCGGTACTCGCCGTCGGCAAAGTCAGGCAGATCCTTGTTCAGGTTGAGCTTTTCGTCCTTGATGTAATAGCTCTTGTACAGCAGCTCCTTGCTCGCGTTGTCGTAGCGGCCGGCGAAGCCGCCCGCCAGCGCCGTCCCGCTCGCCGACACCTCGGCGGCGGAATAGCTCGACGAGATGCGGCCGGAGACGATCCGGCCGGCGAAGCCGCCGGCATACGAGCCGCTGCCCGAAGCCGTCACGCTCTTGGCGCTGTAGGCGTTTTTGACCGAGCCGCCCGCGAGCTCGCCGAGCAGGCCGCCGGCCTGCGCATAGGCGCCGGAAGCCGTCACCTTGGAGGCGGCGTACGACTGCTCGACCGTGCCGGAGCTGCGGCCGGCGAGGCCGCCGAGGAACACCGGCTGGCCGGACGTGCCGTAGGCTTTGCTCGTCAGATCCAGGTCCGTATAGGAGGCGAGGATGCGGCCGGCGTTGTCGCCGACGAGCCCGCCGGCCAGCGTTCCCTGGCCCTCGATCGTCAGACTGGCGTTCGTGTACGTGTAGTAGAGCGTGCCCGTCGCCGCGTTGCGGCCGACGAAGCCGCCGACGACGGCGTTCGCGCCTTTGGAGGAAACCGGAATCTTGTCCGTCACGCTGACGTTGGCGATCAGGCTGGCGTTCTCGCCGACGAGGCCGCCGACCGTCATGCCCGGCGCGAGCGCCTGCACGCTGCCGGATACGCGGCTGTTGACGATGACGCCGCTCGAGCTGGCCGGAGCGGCTGCCGGGTCGCTCGCGCGCGCCTCCAGCCGTGCCGCCATGCCGCCGACGAAGCTGCCGCTTGCGGAGGCGTTGGCCTTCAGCTGCATGCCGCCGAACACCGTATCGACGATCGCAGCACCCTCGCCGCCTTTCAGCGTGCCCGCCAGTCCGCCCGCCGCCGTATCCGGACCGCTCAGCAGCAAGCTCGCGCCGCTGCCGACGAGGCCGCGCAGCGTCGTCTCGACGCTGCTGCCGACCAGGCCGCCGGCCTTCGCCTGCGAGGCGTCCGCCGATGCGGTCAGGAGCAGGTTCTGCATATTCACGCGCTGCAGGTCGCTCTCGATCCGGCTGCTGTCCGCGCGGCCGGCCAAGCCGCCGGCCTCGATGCCGGGCGCGCTCAGCGTTAGCGCGACGTAGTTCGGCGCTTCCGCGAGCGCCGCCGGACGGATGAGATCGGCATGGACGGCGTAGCCGGCGATGCCGCCGATGCGCGCTCCCGCCGCCGTCGCCGCTGCCGTCGGCGACTCGCCGCCTTCAAGCTTCGAGTCGGTCAGCGAGGCGCGGCTGTCCGCCGTGCCTTCCAGCCGGCCGACGAGTCCGCCCGCTTCCGCGCCGGAGCCTCCGGCCGCAAGCGCGACGCTGCGCGCCGCGGCGCCGAGGATCGAGCCGCGGCTGAGGCCGGCCGCCCCGCCGAGCCGCGCGTCCGCGCCGGTCGAGCGGATCGTGACCGCCTCGGCCGCGCCGCCGCTCAGGCTGCCGGCGTTCTCGCCGGCGATGCCGCCGATGCGGGCGCGGGCGCCGGAAGAGTCAACCTCGAAGCCGGATACGAGCAGGCTCGCCTGAGCGGAGCCGTCAAGCCGGCCGATGCCGCCGCCAAGCGCGACTTCGTCGGCCGGCGCCTCCAGCGTGACCGCGCGGACCGCCAGCGGCTGCGCCGAGGTGCCGAGCACGGCCGCGCCGTCGATCCGGCCCGCCGCGCCGCCGAACGCGACTCCCGTCATGCCCGCGGGCAGAGCGGCGGATACCCGGTCGACCCGGCTGCCGCTTACCGTCAGCTCGCCGATGCCGCGGCCGATCAGGCCGCCGGCAGCGAAGTCGTCGCGTCCGCCCGCCGGCGAAGCAATCGCCGTCTCGAAGCGAAGGCTCGCCGAATCGGACGCAGACGGATCGCCGGCGCGAGCGCCTGCAATCGTGCCGGAGGCGGCGCCGGCGATGCCGCCGGCCGCGCTGCCGGAGCGCTGCGCCCGCAGCGTCAGCCAGGAAGCCGACGAAGCGGAGATCGTGCCGTCGGAATGGCCGGCGATGCCGCCCAGCTCGCCTTCGGCGACGATCGCGAGCGGCTGTGCCGCCGTGCCGCCGGCAGCGGAGCTGCTGATCTCGGCTCCCGCCGCCAGATAGCCGGCGATGCCGCCGGCATAAACGGCGCTGTCGCCGGACGTGTCGGCCGTCAGGCCGCTTTTGAACGACGCATGGCGGATCAGGCCGCCGCCGTTGTAGCCGACGATGCCGCCGGCGTATACGGCGCCCGTGCCTTGCGCCTCGACGGCGGCCGCCGAGACATACGCCGCAGGGTCATCGTCGGTCAGGCTGACGCCTTGCGCCGCATAGCCGAACAGGCCGCCGACATAAACGTCCTTGCCTTCGGCGGTGATCGGAATCGCCTGCTCGAAGCCTTTGGACCAGGTCAGCGCAGGGCCGACGAAGCCGGCGATCGTGCCGGAGTAGACGCGTTCGCCGCCGGCATGATGGACCGCGGCCGTCTGGCGCAGCGCGACGGAGGCGTCCGGCAGGACGCCGCCGATCGAGCCCGCCACGCCGCCGGCGTAGCTCTCTTCCGCATCCGGCGACGTCACGCTGACTTCGCCGCTGTTCGCCGTATCGGCCGAGAACGTCACCGGCGAGCCGTAATGCCCGGCGAGGCCGCCCGCATGCGCGAGCCGGCCGCCCGACACCGTCACGGCGCCGCCGTTGCGGATCGGAGTGCTCTCGCCCTGCATGTCGAGCGCCCCGGCCGTCAGGCCGGTCAGGCCGCCGGCGTACAGCTCGCTCGCGGCTCCGCCGCTCGCGGAGACCGCCCCGTCATTGGCCGCCTTTTTCAGCGTCAGGCCGCCCTCGGACACATGCCCGACCAGACCGCCGGCATAGGTGGAGCCCGCCACGGTTACGGACGCCTCGTTGAGCGCATTGGACACCTGCCCAGATCCCGAGCCGACGATGCCGCCCGCATAGGCGACGCCGGAGCCGCTCTCGGCCTCGATCGCAAGCTCGTTCTCGATATCGTAGACGATGCTGTAGCCGGTCATCTTGCCCACGGCCGAGCCTGCGTAGACGTTGCCCGCCACGGTGACGTCGATCTCGCCGTCCGCCTCGAAGCGGAAGCCGCCGACCGTGCCGCCGTCCATGTTGCCGACCAGTCCCTGATAAGGAATGGCGGCCGGAACGCGCATGCCGGAAATGCCGAACATCGCTCCGTCCTTGGCGATCAGCGTGCCCTTGAACGGATGGGATTCCGTGCCGATCGGCAGCCAGTCGTACGCCGACAGGTCGAGGCTCCGGTCGACCTCCAGAATTTTGCCCTTCAGGCCGTCCACGCCGTTCTCGCCGTTGACGAGCTTGGCGATGCCCGCCAGCTTGGCCGGCGTGTCGATCTTGAACGTCGTGTAGGTCGCGTCGAACCAGCTCGTATCCGCGGAGCCGTCCCAGGTCTGGGCTCCGGCTCCGGCCAGCATGGCCGTGCCGCCGGCGGCCCCGGCGAGGATGACGGCGCCGAGCGCCGCCATCCTCCAGGTCCGATATCTTTTCCTTGCCTTCATGTCCTGCCCCCCACTTAGATCCGTTCTTAGCAGACAACCCGCATCACGCCTGAAGCATGATGCGGGCTCGCCTGCCGGCCGGTTATGAATTCATCCAGTCGCTCGCCCGGACCGCGATCGCAGCCGCCTGGCTGCGGGTCAGCGGATCGCCCGGACGGATGCTGCCGTCGATGCCTTGAATGAGCCCCGCCTTGACGGCGGCCGCAACCGGGCCGCGCGCCCAGTCCGGGATCGCCTTGACGTCGGCGAAGGCGCCCAGCACGCGCGCGATCTCCGCTTCCTCAAGCTGCGCTCCCGGCTGCGCGATCGCCATCAGCCTGCCGGCCATGGCCATCGCCTCGAGCCGCGTCAGCGCCGCGTTCGGATCGTAGCGCTCCGCGCTCTTGCCGCTCGCCAGGCCGAGGCCGACTGCGATGCCGACCGTGCGGGCGTACCAGCTGTCCGCTGGCACGTCGCCGAAGCGGACCGCCGCGGCCGGCTCGTTCATGTAGCCTGCCGCGCGCAGCAGGATCGTCGGATACTCGGCCCTCGTCACCTTGGCGTTCGGCGCGAACTTGTCCGCGGATTGGCCGAGGACGAGCATCCGGGCCGAAGCCTGGCGGATGCTGTCCGCCGCCCAGAACAGCGGCGCGACGTCCGTGAACGTCCGCGTGCTCGCCGCGAAGTACACGCTGCCCGAGCCGGTCAGCCGCACGAGGGCGGCCGCGCCTCCCGCCGCCGGCTTCCACGGCAGCGGCGTCCAGCTGCCGTCCGCCGCGCGGAGCAGCACCGCCGTCACGTCCTTCGTCCGGACGCCCTCCGGCAGCGGCAGCGTCGCGCTTGGCGCCGGCTTCCAGCCTGCCGGCTCGAGGCCGAGCTGCAGCTTGGAGCCTGCGCCGCCTCCGAGCAGCTGGAAGCCTTGAGCCGCGGCCGCCGCATCCAGCAGCGTCCGCTCTCCGCTGTCGTTCAAGCCGAACGCCAGCACGAGATCGTCCTTGCCGCCGCGCAGCTGCGGCGCTCCGAGCGCGAGGCTCGCCATCGGCAGCTCGATGCGCAGCGTCTTGCCCGCCGCGGCGAGCTTGTCCGCGAGCGCCCGCTCCACCGTGACGCGGTAGCCTTCGGCTCCCGCCTCCGCCGAGCGGAGCGTCAGATCCGCCGCGACGCCGCCCTCCAGGACGGAGCCGTCCAGACGGATCAGCGCCGTCTTGCCTTCCCAGGCGGCTTCGATCGCCGCGCCGTTCACGCTCGCCTGCGGCTTGTCGCCCGCAGGCGCTCCGCCGCCTCCGCCGAAGCCGAAGCCGCCCGGCATCATCATCCAGATGCTCGCCGGCAGCAGCTTCGCCGCCATCGCCAGCTTGCCGCTGGACAGGCGCTTCGCCACGACGACGGTGTCGCCGTATTTCGCCGCGACGATGCCGTCCGCCGGCAGCAGGCTCCAGGTCGACAGGTCCTCCTGGAAGGCCGGCAGCTTCGCTCCCGCGCTATAGACGCGGTAAGCGAGCTGCTGCCCCGTCATGTCTCCGGCATCGGTCATGACGACGCGCGTCTTGTCCGTCGCGCCGAGCACCGCTTCTGCCTCGGCTCCGAGCGCGCCGAGCGAGGTCGGCTGCGGCAGCTTCGCCTCGGCGACCGCCATCGCTTGCAGCGTCATGCCGTCCGACACGCGGTACTCCGCCGTAATCAGGCTCGCGCCGGCGCCAAGCGCCGTCAGCGTGCCGTCCTCGGCGAGCAGCGCCGAGTCGCCGTCGACCGTCAAGGTCAGGCGCTCGCGCTCGGCCTCGGTCAGCGCGACTTCCTTATAGCGCGTCTTGCCGCTGCCGTCCTTGCCGTCCGCCACCTGGAGCACGGCCTGCAGCTTCACGCTGTCGCCCGGACGGAGCGTCGGGATCGGCTTCAGCACGATCGCGCTCGGGGCGCGGTAGCCGTCGTTCGTGACGTCCACGACGGCCGAGTTCTCATTGCCCGCCGCGTCGCGGGCGACGAACTTCAGCTCGGCCGACGCGCCGGCGTCCTCCGGCAGCAGCACCTCGCCGCCAAAGCGGCCGTCCTCCTCGACCTCGACCGGCTGTCCGGCGACCGTCAGCACGTCGCCCGGCGTCGTCGATCCGGCGACGCGCACCCGGCCGGCCTGCGTCCGCGCTCCCGTCGCCGGCTCGTCGATGTACAGCACCGGCGCGATCGTATCGACCGTCAGGTACAGCATCGTGACCGAGACGTCGCCCGTCGCCGTGTTGCGGGACCGCAGCTCGACGGCGAACGTGCCGTCCGTCGCGAAGCGGGTCAGCTTGAGCGAGCCGCGGCTGATGCCGCCCTCGCTGCGCATGTCCGCCTTGCCGAGGTATTCCTCCCCGACATAAGCCTCCACCTCGACGTTCGGCTGCGCCGAATGCAGCGAGATCGTCTGCTCGGTGCCGCTCGTCAGGTAGGTCCAGAAGGTTTTGCCCGGCTCGCTCGTCCTGACCGGACCGCCGCCGAGCGTCAGCTGCGGCTTCTGCACGAGCGGCAGCAGCGTCGCCGCCGTGTCGGCCCGATCCGCGTAATGCGGGTTGCGGTTCTTGTCGTCCGCTTCCGTCGGCACCGCCGAGGCGCTGACGCCGATGACGTACATGCGGCCGGTCTCGAGTCCGGCATGAGACACCTTCGGCGCCTCCTTGCCCTCCTCGCCGACCAGCTGCGTGCCGCCAAGTCCGGACGTATCGATCTGATCCGAAGCCGACACGGCCGCCCAGCCGCCGATCGGAATGCCCTCGTACTTGCCGCTCGCGGCGTTCCAGTACGGCTGCAGCTCCTCTTCGGTCATGAGCACGTCGCCGAACGGCTCGTACGCGATCCCGTTCTGGAAAGCCTCGACGACATAGCTGCGCTCATAAGCCTGCTGGCCGCTCTTGACCGCGCCGGGCTTGAACGACAGATGGAAATAGCCGTTGCCTGCCGGCTTCACCGCTACGTCGCTGACCTTGCCCGGAGCCATCGGATCCTTCAGCTCGAAGCGCTGCGCCGACGTCTTCGTGGCGAAGGCGTTTTCCGACTTGAGCTCCGCCCGCACATAATAGCTGCCTTGGCGCAGCAGGCCGCGGATGTCCTCCGTGCCGCCCGCCAGCTCGATGCGCCGGACGTCGATGCTCGCCCGTCCCGCCGCTGCCGGCAAGTCCTTGGCGATCAGCATGCCCGCGTCGCCGGCCTTGCGCACGACGTCGCCGCTTGCCAGCGTCTCGGTCGCGTCCGTTACGGCGTCCTTCGCCAAATACAGGCTCACCGTATCGCCCGGCTTGGCGTTATCGACCTTCCACGTCGCGGCGAACTTGTTCTCGTCCGCCGGATCCGCCGTCAGCCCGACCTCGCTCAGCTGCGGCGCCGTCGGCACGTTCAGCAGCTTCGTCTCGACCGGCGCCTGCGCGGTCAGCGTCCATGTGCCGCCTGCGGCCGCCTTGGCCGCCGGGATGATGACGTACGCCTTGCGCGAGTCGACGTCCGTCCCTGTGTTCTTCGCAGACACGACTTGCGTGAAGGCGTTGGCCGTCTTGTCGGTGTTCGTGTTGTCGAACTTGATCGGGTACGGCTTGCCGCTGCCGTCCTTCAGCGTGAAGGCCGGCATCTCCTTGCTGTCGTACTCCACCTCGATGATCGCGTTGCCGCTGACGCCGCCGAGCGGAATCTCATGCACGCGTCCGCCGTTCTTGACCGTAATGCCGCCGAGGCCGAGCGTCATGTCGCCGTTGTCGACGATCTTCATGCCGTTTCCGATCTCGCGGTACTCGATCGCCTGCGTCTCCTGCTCCGCCGCGACGCGGGAGTCGGCCAGCGCCTGCACGCCCGAGCCGATGACGAGCAGCCGCGGTCCGCGCTCCGGATCCTCGATGACCAGATGCGCGAGGCCCTCCGGCAGCTGGTCGGTCGAC
Organism: Paenibacillus sp. B01; assembly: GCF_009649995.1. Lineage (NCBI taxonomy): Bacteria > Bacillati > Bacillota > Bacilli > Caryophanales > Paenibacillaceae > Paenibacillus > Paenibacillus sp. B01. Next base: position 4,302,047 of record NZ_CP045802.1, read on the forward strand.
GTGCCGAACTCGACGCCTCCGCCCCAGTAGTAGGTGATGCCGAGGCTGATGAACAGGATGCCGACGCTGCCCCACAGCTTGTCGTTGTTGACGCCGAGGAACACGCTCGCCAGCGGCATGCCGCCGACGACCGGCACCGAGCCCGGAATCTGCACCTTGGAGCCGATGTAGCCCTCGAAGTCGGTGCGGTTCTTCTCCAGGTTCTGGCCGACAAAGATGCCGGCCTTGCCGACGATGATGTCCCAGCCGCCGATGTCGACCTCGGCTTGGACGCGCACGAACCACGGCGTCACCCACTGGGCTTCCAGCAGCGCCATCGTGATCATCTCGATGCGGTCGTCCTTTTCCGCGTTGGCGTCGGGGGAATAATCCATCACGCCCTCGATCTTGATGCCCGTCCGCTTGAGCGTCAGGTCGATGTCGCCGAAGAAGTACGCCGGCGCCATGCCGAAGCGCACGCCGACGCCCGCCTGGATCGTCAGCGGGAACGGATCCTCCGCCGTGCCGCCGGCGATCGTATCGGCCAGCTCGCGCACCGCGCCGCGGATCGCGGTCAGGTACGTCGCGCCGGTGATGAGGATGCCGGGGCTCTTGAGCTGCGTGCCGAAGGCGATCACATCCGGCAGGATGCGCCCGTCGTCGACCTGCTTGAGCGAGAACTCGATCGCGACCTCGGTCATGTTCTTGAGCTGCGCCTCGAATTCAAGGCCGTACGTGTTGCTGATGCCGTCCACCTTCTGGACGTAGTGGGTGACGCCGATGCTGCCGCTCGGCTTTTTCGGACCTTCCTCGCCCGACTTCTTGTCCTCCTTCGGCCCGAACAGGCCGAGGCTTTCGTTGAGGTCGAAGCCGAGCTTGGCGTCGATGCCGACGAAGCCCTTGTCGTTGAAGATGACGTTGTTGATCTCCGCGTTCACGATCTTCAGCGAGATCGAGCCGCCGAACGAGATGCCGCCCTCGCGCAGGATGAAGTCGTTCAGCGACAGCCCGAAGCCGTCGATCGAGAAGCTCGGAGCGCTGAACAGCGAGTGCTTGTTGAAGTACACGTTCTCCAGCATGATCTGGCGAAGCGGATTGAGCCGGTCGCCGACGCCGCCGACGGCCCATTTGAGGCTGCCGTTCTGGCTGTCGTCCTCCGGGTTCGTCGCCGACTGCTTGTTGGCGTCCTGGCTCTCTTCCTCCTCGTCCTCCTCCTCGTCCTCGCCGCTGCCGGCGCGCGGGATGCCGTAGCCGTCCCCGCCGAGCGTCTTGTCGAAGCCGTTGAAGAAGTCGAGCGTCCATTCGCCCTTGTGGAAAATGAAGCCGCTGCTGGCCACGCTCAGCGTGCCGTCGCCCTTGACGAACAGCGTGTCGAGCAGCGGCAGTCCCTCCGGCTGCTTGATGCCGAGGATGTCGAGCTTGCCGCGCACGAGCACGAGATCCTTGCCGCTGTAGGCGACCGCGCCGTTGATGATCGCCGGCTCGGTCTTCGTATCGACGATGATCTGCTGGTCGTCGCCGCTGCCGACCTGCTTGACCATGCCGCGCACAACGACGAGCGTCTCGCGCTCGATCTCATCCTCCTCGGCCTGCTCCTCGAACGCCTCCAGATCCTCTTCGCTCTCGAAGATCTGATAGTTGTAAAGCGGCGTCTCCGAGAGGGCGGCCTCGTCGGCGAACTCGCTCAGCTCGAATTCCGGATCGACCGCCTTGCTGGCCGCGCCGATCAGGGCGCGCGTCTTCTTGTACTGCGTCGCGGCCTCGTACAGGAAGCTGCCTTCCTCGAAAGGCTCGCCCGGGAACAGGCTGTTCAGCTGCTCCAGCCGCTCCTCGCCGACCGTCGCGCCGTTGTCGATGCCGCTCAGATCGACGACTTCCTTGTACAGCGCCAGGATGCCGGCCTCGCGGATGCGCGACTCGTCGTTGTCGGTGACGAGGATCGTCTGGCCCGACGCGATGTCGTACATCGAGGCGAGGTCCGGATCGTCGCCGGCCGTCCCCTTGTAGTCGATGACGATCTCGTACTCGCCGAGCGGCAGCTCGGGACCGAGTCCTTCCTCGATCACGCTGCCCGCCTCGTCGACCTTGTCGCCGCCGCGGTAGGTGATGCGCATGTCGCCGGTCAGGCCGTCGTCAGTCGGCTGCAGCAGCACCGAATCGGCGACCGGCACCCGGTAGCGCTCGCGGGTCGACTTCTCGACCAGGAACAGGTCGAAGTTCGGCTCCGTGCCGCCCCCGCCGGTCGTGTACGCCTCGATGTTGGACAGGTTGACCGTCATGTACTTGACGTCCGTGCGGTACAGCTCCTTGGGCGAGACGCCGTACACGTACGTCGGCGTCGCCTGGCCGACCGGCGGCAGCAGGATGAAGTTCGTCTTGACGGACTCGTACTGCGCCTGGATGCTCTCGTCGGCGATGCCCTCGATCTTGCTGCGCGTCTCCGGGCTGCGCGCCGTCAGCATGTACTGGCGGGTCGTCGGCCACGGCCGGCCTTTGGCCATCACCTTGAACGTCGCCGTCACCGTATCGCCGGGCTTGTACTTCGGCTGGATGCCGAGCTTAGCCTCCTCCGGCGTCGCCTCCTTGCGGTATTCGACGCGCTTGCTGCTCACGGTGTCGACGAGCGGCTTGCCGGAGCCGTCGCGCTTGATGTTCCCCTGCTCGTCGAGCTGCACGAAGCTCAGTCCGCTCTCGAGCGTCATCTCCAGCTCCAGGCGCGAATGCTCCATGTTGAACGACGGCAGGTTCTCGACCTCGGCGATGATGTCGAACACGCCTTCGTCGCGATAGCCGCTCGCGTCCGGCAGCGTGGCGAGCTGCTGAACCGGATCGACGTAGCGGATGGAGAACACTTTGTCCGGCGCGACGATCTCGCCGAGGCCGTAGATCGTCTCGAAGCTCTGCATGCGTCCCGGATCGATCGCATCCGGGTTCCAGTAGAACGCCACGGCGGAATCCGCGCTGCCGTAGTCGTTCGTGTCGCGAGTGAAGTCGAGGTTCGGATGGACCTCATAGTCCCACTTCGTGTTCGCCAGACCGTTCCAATGGCCGACGACCATCTCGTCGACGATGTTGATGTTCTGCTCGGCGACGTTGTTGAAGCCGTAGGCGACGACGTTCGTCGCCTGCGGATTCTCGAGGTGGAGCTTGTCGCGCATGACCCAGTAAGCGGGCAGCTTGTGCAGCGGCGCGTCTTCCGGAGGAATGCCGATCTTCTCCGGCTCATGCGTCAGCCGGCGCTCGACGAGCAGCGGCGCCTTGGACGCCGTGCCGACCTGGAACGCCGGGCCGTCGTTGCCGCCGACCATCGTATCGAGCAGGATCCGGCTGCCGACCTCCACCTTGGCGCCGCTGCCGTTCGTCACCTCGTAGCGGATGTTCACGTTGCCCGAGTTGATCTTGTCCTTGCCGTCCGTATAGAGCAGCAGGATCTGCTTGATCGACACGCCCTTCATCGACCAGACCATCTCCAGCTGCTTCGTGCCGTTCGGCTTCTCGACGAGCGTCGGCTCCGTCGTCCGCGACTGCTCGCTGCCGAACTTGTATTTGTTGCCGAAAATATAGTCCGTGCCGTCGATGCGGAACGTCGTGAACGACGTCTCCGGATCGTCTCCGCGGAACAGCAGGCTCACGTTCTGGTCCTGCTTGCGGATCGGCTGTCCCTCGATCGTGCGGATGCCGTACCGTCCCGTCTCGTTGTCGACCGTCACCTTGATATAGTCGTTCTGGATCGTCGTCGTCCGGCTCTTGCCCAGCTCGGCGGCCACCGCGTGGCCGCTCTCGAACAGGGCGGGAAATACGAGCACGAATGCCAGCAGCGACGACAGTCCGCGTTTAAGCAGCTTCACCGAACATCCCCCAGTTCCTTCGTTCATCACTCTATTTGACCGATCCGACAAAGAAGCTCGCATATTCGCGATCGCGCTCTTGCGTGCGGACGATGACCGTATACCAGCCCGCCTTCGGGAAGGTTACGGTGAAGCCGCTGCCTGCCAGCTGCTCGTACGTCAGCTTCGTCGCGATCGACTTCATCTGGCCTTCGCGGTACAGGCCCGGCTGGTACAGCAGCTCGAACGTGCCCGCTTCGTTGACCGCCGCCTTGCCGCCGACCTTCATGTCGCCGTAGCCGCTGACGCGGAACGTGATGCGGTTCGTATCGAACAGCGCCTGCTCGCCGGACGAGGCCGACAGCAGCGTGCCGTTGCCGAAGATGAGCAGCCCGCCGTTTTTGACGACGACGACGTCCTGGTACGCGACCGTGCGGTTGCCGACCTCGTCGGTCGCCGTGTAGGCGACGCGCTGGCGGCCGAGCTGGCCCAGGTCAAGGCCGCTGATCTCCACCTTGATCTTGTCCGCCGCCGACACATTGTCGGAAGCCTCGTAGCCGCCGAGATCGGCTGCCGCATTGAAGCCGGCCTTGTTCTGCACGATGCCGACGGAGCTCTGCTTCAGCCGCAGCGTCGGCGCGGCGTTGTCGAGGCCCGCTACTGTCACCGGAATCTGCGTGGCGTTGCCGAGCGCGTCGGAGATCGAGATCGAGGACACGCCGTTCGTCTCGAATATGCGAGAGTACGAGTAGGCTCCGCCGGCATCGCTCACCTGATTGCTGTAGGCGCCTGGCGTCCCGATCGGACGCAGGCCGGAGAAGACGGCGTTCGGCGCGGCGATCTTGCCGCTGACCGTCACCTTCATCCTGCCGGCGGCGTATTTCTTGCCGCCGATCGTGGCGATGCGGCTCGCCGGCAGCTCCGCGCCGTTCGCGTCGATGAACGTGTAGGACACGCGCTCCGGCTGCGGGCCTTCGCTGGCGATGCCGTCCACCTGCTCCTTGACGACGAGCGTATTGCCGAGCGCGTCGCCGACCGTGAACGAGACCACGCCGTTTTGCGTCACGGCGACGCCGTTGTTCTGGCTGTGCACGACGAAGTCGCGGGCCCCGGCGTCGGCCTTGACGACCGACAGCGTCACGCCCGAGGACAGCACGACGTTGCCGCTGCCGTCGGTGATCGTGCCGAACGTCAGGCTGCCGTCCTTGCCGTAGGCGTAGGAGCGCTCGATCTTGACGCGCGGCGGCGTGCGGTCGATGTTGGCCACGACGGCGGTCGCCTCGCCGGTGTTGCCGGCGGCGTCCTTGAAGGTGAAGGTGAAGCTGCCGTTGTCCGTGAACGTGTAGGCGCTCTTGCCGCCGTTGTTCGTGACGACGATCGGCTCGGTGCCGGTCAGCATCGCCGTCACGCTGCCGTTCGTCTGCACGTTGTTGCTGACCGAGTACTGGATGATGCCGGCCGGAGGCGTGCCGTCGACATGGTTCACGACGACAACGAGCGTCTCCTTGCGCTTCGCATCGTTCAGATCGCTCAGATCGAACGTGTAGAAGCCGTTCTCCTTGACGTTGAAGCGGTTGCCGGAGCGGACCGGCTGCACATGGTTGAGCTTCGACGGCACGATGCGGATGCCCGGCGGAGGCGCGATCTCGATCGTCGCTCCCGTCTGGGCGTTCACCGGCGTCAGCGACGGGATCGTCGCCACCGCATAGACCGGCTCGGCGTCGGGGTCGAAGCCCGCGGCGTCGACCGGATAGACGGCGCCGACCTTGCCGCCCGGCGAGCGGTACTTGACCTGCACCTGCAGCGCGGCCGGATCTCCCGACGGCACCTTCAGGCTGGCGAACGTCGTGTACGGACGCCATTTCAGCCAGGTCGATCCCCCGTCCGGGGACACCGAGTAGTCGTAGCCCGACGGATTTTCCGTCTGCAGCCCCAGCTTGACGATCGCCGTGTAGCCGTCCTCTTCGTCGCCGGTCAGGGAGATGAGCTTGGACGTGCCGGGAGCGGCCGGAGCGTCCTTGACCGGGCCGGCCAGCTTGAACGTGCCGGAGGTGGCCGCCAGCGCGGAGTTGCCTGCGCCGTCCACGGCCTTGACGTACAGGCGGAAGTCCGCCGTCTCGCCCGGCGCCAGCCGCTCCGCGCCATCCAGTTGCGCGACGCGGTCGCTCTTCAGCTCCTGCCAGCCGCCCGAGCCTTCCGTCGGCTCCGACTCCCCTTCGCGCACCCATTGGAACCAGGCGTTCAGGTTGTTCTTGCTGTACAGCTCCGCTACCGTGACGAGCACGCTCTGAATGGGCAGCGGATAGCTCAGCCCCTCGAGGCCGAAGCCGATCTGCGGCGGCTCGTTGTCGAAATAGTAGGCCCGGGAGTAATACTGCGTACGGTCGCCGAGCTGCGCCTTCACATGCACGTAGCGGACGCCGCTTTTCCCTTCATCCGGGATCGTATAGCTCGTCCAGCCAAGCTCGTCGGTGCCGAGCGGATCGAGCGGCGAGAACGCGCCGTCCGCAGGACGCAGCGGACTGTCCGACCAGGCGTAGCCGAGCGAATCCGGCAGCGCCTCGCCGATATGGAATGTCAGCTCCGAGCTGCGGACGAAGCTCACTTTCGGCTCCGGCAGGAATTTCGTCGGCACGGCCTGCTCCGAGCTCACCGTGATCGGCGCGCTCTGCGGCGTGTCGACGACGAAGTTGCCGGCTTGGTCCTCGGCTCTCAGGTAGAGCCAGTAGGCTCCGTCCTCGAACACGTCGCTGTAGGTCGACTGCGTCACCGTATAGGACGGCGCGTCATCGCCGTACACGGCGCCCGCCACCGTCGTCGCCGGCTTCCACTCCAGCTCCTGCGGATCGAAGCCCTCCTTGACCCACTGGTAGCCGATGCTGCGGATGCCGCTATGCGGCTCCTCGACGAGCGCCTCGACCGTCACGTTGGCCGTGCCGTCTGCCGAGACGGCTGCCGGCTGCAGCACCGGCTGCTTGTTGTCCAGGCGCAGGATGCCGACCTCATGCGTCCAGTTGGAGTCGTCGTGCTTGAAGTCCTCCAGCTCCCAGAGCTTGGAGTCGCCGTACTGGCCGACCGCCTGCAGCGCCTTGTTGTCGGCGTAGACGGTCTTGTCCGCCTCCGACTCGCCCGGCGCCTCGGCCTTCCATGCCTCGTACTGCTGCGGATGTTGGGCGACGTAGTCCTTGCTCTTGTCGTACTGCATCAGCTCGCGGGCGGTATCCCACGTCATGTCCGCCGTCCACGCATGCAGGTACCACTTGCCGCTGTTCTCCGGCAGCAGCGCCTCGGGCGGCGGCGCGATCAGGTTCGTCTTGTTGTTCGTCACCGACAGCGTGAGGCCGGCCATCTCCGGATACAGCTCCTCCGCAGGCTGCTTGGCCGACAGCGAGTAGCGCTTGATCGCGGCGAAATGGTCGCTTTCCTTGCCCGCGAGCGGATCGGCCGGCGACTGGCTCCACGTGTAATAAACGAGGCCGATCGACGGCGACGCCTCGGCGCTCATGTTGCTCGGCCGGTAGATGCCGCGGCTCGGACGCTCCAGCCCGCGGTCAGGGACGGACGGATCGAGCGGAGGCACGAGCAGGGACGGATCGTTGGCGTCGATCGTCATCTTGCCTTCCTTGGCGTAGGTCGAGCCCGTAGCTCCGCCCTGCTCGTAGCGGTAGCCGATGATCGGCTTCGTATTGTCGATCATGAGATTGGCCCAGTCGATCTTGGAGCTTACGAGCGACGGCTCCAGATCAAGCGGCGCATTGGCATAGGTATCCTGGAAATTCGCCGGCTGGATGAGCAGGTTGCCCGCATAGTCCTGGATGACCTCGAGATCGGATGTCTGCGGCGTCTTGCGGTCATGGGACAGCGAGACGACCTTGAGCAGCGGCGTCTCGAGGTCCACGGAATCGCCGATCGTCGCCCGGAATTTCCATACCGACTTGCTGTAGCCGGAGACGTAGTAGGCGCGCATGCCGTTGTTGAACAGCAGGTACGTGCCGTTCTCCTGCCCTTCCCACAGCCGATTGACGATACCCGGCTCGGTGAGCTGCACGCTGAAGTCGATGACGTCGCCTTTGTTCAGCGTCGTGCCGGTCAGAATTTCCGGCTGGATGCCGTTTCCGCTTTTCGTGTACTTCGGACGCACCGCGTCGACGATGACGCGGTAGCCGCCGGATTTGTAGTCGAACGGATCGACGGCGCGGCCGGCAGAGACGACGACCGGCAGGCTCCCCGCGCTCGCCTTGTTGGGGAAGCGCATCGAGGCGACGTTGCCGGCGGCGTCCGCCAGCACGGCCTGCTCGAGCTTCTCCTTGAGCGAGAGGTCCATCGGCAGCGCGTTCAGCGTGCTCGTGTCGACCCTCGGCTCAAGCGGCAGGTTGCCGCTGTTGTGGTACGCCGAGGCGACGTAGCGATAGGCGAGCCGGTCGTGGTAGGTGCCGAGGTTGGCCGCGCTGTAGGTCGTGTTCTGCAGGTACTGCTGCTGGCCCTCCGCCGGCAAGCCGGTATTGGCCTGGTTGACGAACAGCGGATGCCTCAGGAAGTAGTCCGAGAAGCCCGCCGATACGGCGGTCGGCCGGATTGGCTCGCTGAAGTTGTAGGCGAGGTCGACGAACTCGTTCTTCTTGACGTAGAGCTCGGTCTGGTTGATCTCGGTGTTCAAGCGCGTCGCGCCGTTGCCGGTGAACGTATAGTCCTCCAGCACGGGACGCTGCTTGTCCTCGAACAGGATGTACAGGCCGCGCACGCCGGTCGGGCCGTTGTCGTCATCCTCGCCGGAGACGCGGATCCTGATGACCGCGCCCGGCGTCAGCGTCTCTTGCTCCGACTTGTTGTAGATCTGCGTGCTTCCGCTCGTGTCGTCCGTATCGTAGTCCATCAGTTGCCGGCCATTGACCGTCACGGTGATGCTGGAATTCTCCGTGCCCGAGAAGACGCCATAATGCTTACGCAGCACGGCGAAGCCGATCTTGAACGTCGCATGGCCGCTCTGGGCCATCGCCGACAGCAGAGGGTTCTCTCCTACGCGCAGCGTATAGGTCGCGCCCGAATTGACCGTGAAGACGTCGCCCGCGCCCCAGTCGGCCGACGTAGCCGAATCATGCTCCATGTAGAAGCCGCTTTCCATGTTGTTGTAAAAGTTGCCGAACGCGTTCTCAGCCCCGTAGCTGAGGTTTCCGATCCGGTTGCCGAACTTCTGCTTGACCTCGATGTCCGCCGCGGCCGCCTCGGCCGGCTTCACCCAGCCTCCGGACGCCGCTCCCGCGAGCAGGCTCGCCGCCAGCAGCAGCCCAAGTCCCCGCTTGCCTTTTTTGCGCAGCAACACATTGTTGCCCCCCTTATCCCCTTGTCGAACTGAGACGAACGTCCCGATGATTCGACATATTCTGAGACGATTCTAAGAAAAGGGAATAAACGAAAAATAAACAGCCGATAAACAAGCGCAAAAAGAGAGGGTGTCCCGACAGCCTTGGCTTAGGGACACCCTCTTCTAAATGGGTTAACACAAAAAAACTTCCTCTTCCGGGAGGAGTAGACGCCGGCCGGGAAGCGGGCCATCCAAGGCAGAATTGTGCCTTGGATTCGGCTCGCCGGCCGGGAGCCGGGCCATCCAAGGCAGAATTGTGCCTTGGTTCCGGCTCTCCGGCCGGGAACCGGGCCATCCAAGGCAGAATTGTGCCTTGGTTCCGGCCCTCCGGACGGGAGCCGGGCCATCCAAGGCAGAATTGTGCCTTGGTTTCGGCTCTCCGGCCGGGAACCGGGCCATCCAAGGCAGAATTGTGCCTTGGATTCGATTCGCCGGAAACCAGCCTGCACGGAAGCGGAAGGAAACCGAGAAATCAGCGTCAGCCCGCAGTACATGATGCCAAAGAAGAAGGAGCGCGATAAACTCTCCCGTGAAGAAGGACACGCCCTTTCCGTCCGGAGGATTCATGAGCCGGAAAGTGTGTTTGGACAACTGAAAAACAACCGGGGGTTCCGGGGGTTCCGGGGGTTCCTGCTTCGCGGCTTACTAAAAGTAGGCTTGGAGGCCGGGGCGCTTTCCCTTGCCCGCATTCTACTGAAGAAAGCCAGCTGTGTATGCACAAAAACCCCGAATGGAAATGGAGCCGAGGCAACTGGCTTCATGCTTCATCCGAGGTCTTTGCTGTTTTTTGAGATTTTGGGATGTCTCCATTTGCTTTCGGGACAGCCCCTTTTTTGAAGGATTAGAAATGGGCGGAGCCGACGTAGGAGGCGAAGGGGCGGGCGGGAGCAGTGCCCAGCTCGCGGGCGAGCCGCTCCTCCAGCTCCCGGTACTGCCTGGCCGCGTCATGCGTGCGGCCGAGAAACAGATAATGCCGGATCAGCTCCTCGTGGATGTCCTCGCGCAGCGGATCGAGCTCGAGCATCTGCTCGAACAGCGGAAACGCCGCCGCCGGCTTGCCGTCCCGCACGAGCAGCCGCGCCTTGCCCTCCAGCCGCTCCATGCGCTCCCGCTCCAGCCGCCGGGACAGCTCCGCCGCCCATTCGTACAGCCTGCCCTGAAGGAAGCCGCCCGGAGCCGCGGCCTCCGCCTGATCGAACTGCCGCGCGTCCGGCGCCGCCTCGGCGCGGATGCGCTGGACGAGCCGCTCGTACTCGTACAGGTCGCAGTCGACCCTCGCGGCGTCGATGCGGATGTCGTAGCGCCCGGCCAGCAGCAGCGGCTCCAGCCCGGCCTCGGCCAGCGACTTGCGGATGTAGTAGAGCGTCGAGTTGATGTTCTTGGCCGCCTTGTCCGGCTCGAGCCCGCGCCAGAGCGTGTCAGCGACCTCCTCCCGGCTCGCCGTCCCCTTGCACAGCAGATAGGCGAACAGCTCCTCGGTCTTCGGGCTGCGCAGCTTGATCGGCGTCTCGCGTCCGGGGCCGTCCGTGCGGAAGAAGCGGAGGCCGCCGAACATCCGCACGCCGAGCTTCGGCGCCGACGGAGGCGGCTGGGGCGGACGCGCGCGCCGGCTCAGCCGCTCGAGCGTCTTGGCGAGCCGCTCCGCGTTGACCGGCTTGAGCACATAATCCACCGCGTCCTGCTCGAAGGCGTCGACCGCATAGCGGTCATACCCGCTGACAAAGACGATCTGCAGCGGCTCCCGCAGCTGCCTCAGCCGCAGCCCGAGCTCCATGCCGTCGATCTCCGGCATGTTGATGTCGAGGAACGCCACGTCGACGTGATGATCCCGGACGTAGGCGCAGGCCTCGGACGGATGGAAAAAGGTCGCGGCGATCTCCACGCCCCCCAGCTCGCCGGCGATTCTCGCCAGCCTGCGCATCGACAGCTCCTCGTCGTCCACGATGATCGCTCTCAGCATCGGTCATCCTCCTTCTTTCGGTTCGCTCGTCCGGCTCGACGCCGGGATGCGGAACGTCAGCCGCGAGCCGAAGCCCGTGCGGCTGTCCATGCCGAGCCGCTCCCCGTACAGCAGCCGCAGCCGCTCGCTCACGTTCCACAAGCCGACGCCGCCGATGCGCTCCGGCTGCTCGAGCCGGAACAGCATCGCCTGCGCGTCGAAGCCGGCTCCGTCGTCCTCCACCGCCGCATGCACATAGCCTTCGCGCTCGACCACCGTCACCTTCACCTCGCCGCCCTGCGGCCTCGACAGCAGGCCGTGCCGGATCGCGTTCTCCACGAGCGGCTGCAGCAGCAGCGGCGGAAACCGCAGCGCCGGATCGGCCTCGCAGCGCAGCGTCACCTGGAGCCGCGAGCCGAAGCGGGCCTTCTCGATCTCGGTATACGCCTCGATCAGCCTCAGCTCCGCGCCGAGCGTCGACATGCCGTCCCGCTGACCGAAGTCGAAGCTGCCCCGCAGATAGCCCGACAGATGGAGCGTCAGCCGCTCCGCCTTTTCCGGCTCCTCCACGCATAGCTCGGCGATCGCCCCGAGCGCGTTGTAGAGGAAGTGAGGGTTGATCTGGGAGCGCAGGAAGGCGATTTCCCGCTCTCGCGCCTCGCGGACGGACTGCCGCAGCTTGACGAGGCTGCGGACTCGCGCCAGCAGCTCCTCCGCCTCGAACGGCTTGGAGATGTAGTCGTTGGCGCCTAGGTCGAGAGCGAGCCTGCGCTCCTCCTCGCGCCTGCGCCCGGTCAGCATGAGCACCGGCAGCTCAGAGGGCGAGAAGCGGTTCCGCAGCTGCTCGAGCGCATCGAAGCCGCTGCCGTCCGCGAGCGAGACGCCAAGCAGCACGAGGCTCAGCTCCCCCTCCAGCGCAAGCGCCGCGCGCGCCTGCTCCGCGGAGCGGACGCTCACGGCCCGCAGCCCTTCCTGGGCAAGCAGCTGGCACACCGCATGCCGGCTGGCAGCGTCCGGCTCGGCGACGAGCACGACCGTCTGGCCCTTGCTGCCGCCGGCAAGGGCGACAGGCGTTTCGGAGGCCGCCGCCGCCTCCCCTGCGGCCGGCCAGGCGGCCTTGCGGGAAGCGGCGGGATTTTTCTCCAGCAGCAGGGAGAAGCGGAAGGAGCGTCCTTCCTTGCCCGGCAGCGGCTGAAGCGCCAGTCCGCCCTGCAGCTCGATCAGCCGGCGCGTGATCGACAGCGCGAGATCGGCAGCCTCCCCGTCTGCGGCGGCGAGGCATGGCGCGACATCCGGATCCGGAGCGGGCCTCGGCCGGCCGTCGAAATCGACGGTCACGACCGCGAAGCCGAGCTCCTCCTCGGCCGTCACCTCGATCCGGCCTTCTTCCGCCCGCAGCGCCGCCCGCTCGACCAGCCGGTGCAGAATCTGCTCGAGCCGATCCTCGTCCGCATAAACAGCCGCCAGCGTTTCCGGCACTCCGTTCGCCAGCTCGATCGGCCTGCCGCTCAGCAGGAAGCGATGCAGCTCCAGCACCGAGCCGACCGCGGAGCGGAGATCGAGGTTGCGCGGCTCCGGCACGATGTCCTCATGCTTGAGGCGGGAGAAGTCATGCAGATCCTGCACGAGATAGCCGAGACGGCGGCCCGTGCCGGCGATCAGCGCAAGGCTGCGCGCGGAGCCGGGAGCAGGCCCGCCGGCATGCGCCAGGCTGTCCGCCAGATGCACGATGTCCTGCAGCGGAGCTTTGAGCTGGTAGGTCGTCGACGAGAGGAACTCGTCCTTTTGCCGATCGAGCCGCAGCAGCTTGCGATGCATGCGCTCCATGTCGCGGAACGCCCCGTAGAAGCGGTAGACGATGACGAGAAACACGACGAGGCTGAACAGAATCAGATAGATCTGGCTGATCAGCAGGGAGCCCAGCATCGACATGCCGAACAGCAGGCAGCCGTAGGAATACAGGTTGAGCAGCAGCACGGCGAGCAGCAGCAGCAGCGACTCGTAGCGCTGGCCGCGAGGAGCGGCGACATGCCGCGCCGCAGCGCTCCACAGCACCCGGGCCATCAGCACATGCTCGAGCAGGATCGTGACGCGGTACAAGGAGAGGTACTCGCGGATGCTGAGGAACGGGAACATCACCAGGCTGCCCAGCAGCAGGAGCGCGAACAGCTTCGTCAGCCGCCGGTCCGCCCCTTTCCCTTGGAGCAGCATCATCAGGTAGAGCGAGACGAGAAAGCCGGCCAGCGCGCTCATGTCCTTGATCGTATACAGCGTCTGGAAGGAAAGCCCGTCCAGCAGCAGGGCAAGCGGCCGCTCTCCGAGCAAGCCGTTGAAGACGGCCATCGTCACGCAGGTGAGGCCGAACAGCAGCAGCGGCTCGTCGCGCTGTCCGTACAGCCATACCGCCGCGAACAGCACGAGATGGATGAGCCCGATGACCGCCAGCACGACCGCCATCGCCGACTCGCGGATCAGGCTGCGCTCATGGGCTGCGTTGATCGCCTCCTCCTTGCCGAAATAGAGCGACATCGGCACGCCCGCATCGATATAATCGTAATTGGCCGCGTGCACGATGATCTCCGCCTCCGAGCCCTTGATCTCGACGACCGCCAGGCCGGGAGAATTGCCCGGAACGTAAGCTTCCGCCGAAAGGGCGGGCTTGCCGTCCTCGAGCACGAGCCGGCCGTCGACGTAGATCGCGCTGGCGAAGCGGATGTTCATCTTTTTGATCCTGTACACGCCCGGCTCGGACAGATGGGTCAGGCGCAGCCGATAGGTGGCCGCTCCGTAGACGGGCCGCTCCGCGCCTGCAGCCCGGCTGCCGCTCCATACGCCCGGCACCTCCATCCACGAGCGCTCTCCCCGCGGCGTCTCGCCCGGCTGCAGCAGCTCGTTCCAATAAAACTCCCATTCCCCGTCCAGCGCGATCCGGCCGGAGCCGTCCCAGCCCGCCAGATCGATCACGCCTTGCTCCGCCCGGAATGGCTGCTGTCCGCCCCATCGCTCCGAAAAGATGCCGAGCGGCAGCCAGATGCCGAACAGCACGACGATCCCCACGACGCCCAACCCCTTACGCCACAACCGTTCCGCCCCCACCCACTACTTACATATCAATATTTCCAGGTCTTATTTATCGGCTTCAACGAGGCAATCGTGAAGAGGCGGAGGACAATCGCTTGGCGGCTCCGCGTCTTCGCTGCTGGTACAAAGCGTCCCGTCCTTCTTGGATCGCGCCTAGAACCACGAGATAGATGTCCTCATATGATGAATTAATTCGCTTCATTCACCTAGACCTGCCATGCGTTACCCTTCGTTCCGGAAGGAGATTCACCGATGCTCAAATCCAAGTCCAAGATCGCCGTCCAGGTGACCCAAGGAGGCCACGGAGCCGACGATGCGATCGTGCTCGGCGAGTCCGTCCTCAAGCATCACAAGATTCCGTCCGGCACTCCGATCGCGCTCCGGTTCGGCTCGTACCGCACCGCCGTGCGGGTCGTATCCGGCGGCAAGGGCGACACGATGCGGCTGCCCTCCGCGCTGGCCCGCAGCCTGGGCATCCACGGAGCCGTCTCGCTGCGGCTGCACTTCCGGCCGAGCACCCAGACGCTGTCGCTCGGCCCGCTGATCGGCGTGCTCGTCAGCCGCGACTATCCGCAGCAGCCCGATCGGCCCTTCGGCTCGATCACGATGTTCTGCCGCGAGCTGGTCGACGCCTGCGCCGCGCAAGGCGCCCATGTATACTTCTTTACGCCCGAGGCGGCCGGTCCCGGTCCGCGCATCGACGGCTGGGTGCATGGCGACGGCGGCTGGCGCAAGGCGAGCCTGCCCGTGCCCGACGTCGTGAACAATCGGCTGACGGCGCGCAAGCTCGAGAACCGTCCGTCCGTCCAGCAGCTGTTCAGGGAAGCCAAGTCCCGCTACGGCACGCAAGTGTTCAACGAAAAGTTCCTCGACAAGCATGAGGTGTTCGATGCGCTCGGCAAGGACCCCTCGCTCGGCAAATACTTGCCGGAGTCGCGGCTGCTGAAGAGCTTCGCCGATCTCAAGACGGTCTCTTCCCGCCACGCTACCGTCTTCCTCAAGCCGGTGCGGGGCAGCCTCGGCAAAGGCATCATCAAGGCGAGCCGGATGGAGGGCGAGGGCATCCTCGCCACCTACACCGCCCCGACCGGCATCCGGCGGCAGGCGTATCCGACTCTCGCCAAGTTCTACGGCTCGCTCGGCGGCAAGATGAAGACGGTCCGCTACCAGCTCCAGCAAGGCCTGACGCTGATCGACATCGGCAAGCGGCCGGTCGACTTCCGAGCGCTCGTGCAGCGCAGCGGCACCGGCGCCTGGATCGTCACATCGGTCGTCGCCCGCACGGCCGGCAGCAATCACTTCGTCTCCAACCTGGCTCGCGGAGGCACGCTCAGCCGCGTCAAGGACGCGGTCGGGCGCAGCAGCCTCGCTCCCGGCTACAAGGCCGGCGCAAGCGCCAAGCTGGAGAAGGCCGCGCTCGACATCGCGAAGGGGATCGAGGAGCGCATTCCCGCCCACTTCGGCGAGCTCGGCATCGACCTGGCGATGGATACCGGCGGCCGCGTCTGGCTGCTGGAGGTCAATTCCAAGCCGTCCAAAAACGACAACACGCCGCTCGAAGGGGGCAAGATCCGCCCCTCGGTGCGGAACATGATCCAATACGCGCGTTACTTGGCCGGCTTCCAATAGCGTCCGGCCCGCCAGCCCGCCGCCGGTCCGCCGGCAGCAGCAGCTGAACCCCGTGAGGAGGAGCCCGCGATGAAAAGCGATGCAGGCGTAATCGGAGTATGGATCGGAAAGGCGCCCCGACCGGACGGCTCCGGCAGGCTGACGGTTCCCGAGGACGGATTCCTCGCGGCTCTGGCCGAACGGGCCGCCGAGCTGCGCCTGCCGCTGCATCTGTTCGCCGCGGAAGGCTTCCGCGCCGAAACGGGCTCCCTGACCGGCTACGTCCGCGAAGGCGGATGCTGGCAGGAGCGGGAAGTCGCGCTGCCGGCCGTCGTCTACGACCGCTGCGGACCGAGCGGAGCGTCCAGCCGTCGCTCCAGCGAGCTGCAGCTGGAGCGGATGCGCCGCCTCCATCCTCATGCGCGGCTCAGCAGCTGGCTGCCCGGCAAGCTCGCGCAGCTGGAGGCGCTGCGCCGCGCCGGCTCCGAGCTGGCCGCGCTCGCGCCGCCGACCCGCCTGCTGAACGGGGCATCCTCCGTCGCGGAGGCCGCGCGCGAATGGGGAGCGGTCTTCCTCAAGCCGGACGGCGGCATGCAGGGACGCGGCGTCCTCTCCCTCGGTCCGGACGGCAGCGGCTGGCTGCTGCGCGGCCGCGCCGGGGACGGCCGGACGCTGGCCGCCCGCTTGCCCGACCTGGAGGCGGCGGCCGAGCGGACGGAGCGGCTGGTCCGCGGACGCCGCTACATCCTCCAGCCGCAGCTGCCGCTATGCGACCGCCAAGGCCGGCCGTTCGACGTGCGGGCGCTCGTGCAGAAGGACGGGCGCGGACGCTGGCGTCTGACCGGCACGGCGCTGCGGCGCGGCCGTCCCGGCGGCATCGCCTCCAACCTGCACGGCGGCGGCGAGGCGCTGCCCGCCCGCGACGGCCTCGAGCTGCTGCTCGGCGCCGAAGGGGCGGCCCGCTGCTCGGCCGAGATCGACCGGCTGGCGCTGCTTGCCGCCGAAGCGGCCGAGAACGCCTTCGGCCGGCTCGCCGAGCTCGGCCTCGACTTCGGCGTCGAGCCGGACGGCCGCCTCTGGCTGCTGGAGCTCAACTCCCGTCCCGGCCGCGACGCCTTCTCGTCTTTTCCCGGCGGCATCGCCCGTACGGCGGTGGAACGCCCGCTGCTCTACGCCCGCCTGCTGGGCGCGCGCCCTGTCCCGGAGCGTTCCGGCGCCCGATCGTCGGCCGCTCCTTCGCGATAAATCGACCCAACCTAGCGACAGAACGTTCAGGAGGTTCATCATGAGTCTTACTTTGTGCAACGTGCATTTTTCGGATAAGAAGGACCGTGTCGTCTATGTATCCGGGCCGCTGTACCGATCGCTCAAGCTGTCGGACAAAAAGAAGCTGCAGATCAAGCTCGGCCGGGAGACGGTCACCGCCTCGGTCAAGGCGGTCAAGCGCGAGGGCAATCATGTGTTTCTCAGCTCGGCGCTCCGCCAGCAGATCCGCGTGCCGAAGTCGGGCAACGTGTTCATGCTGCACGCCTCGGAGAACGAGGTGCAGCTCGGGCCGCTCGTCGGTATCCTGAGCGACGGTTATGTCAGCTCCTCCCTGCCGTTCGGCTCGCGCACGGGCTTCATCAAGGACCTGATCCGCATCGGCGAGAAGAAGGCGTATTTCTTCGGCTTCACCCCCAAGGACATCAACTGGCCGCAGGAGACGGTGAACGGCTATTTCCTGAACGCCGACGGCTCCTGGTATCGCAAGACCGTGCCCCTCCCCGACGTCGTCTACAACCGGCTGCCGAGCCGCAAGGCCGAGACCGGTTCCTATATCAGCTCGCTGCGCGAGCGCTTCGTCCGCAAGGGCATCCCGTTCTTCAACTGGAGCTACTTCAACAAGTCCGACGTCTACAAGCTGCTCGACAAGGACGTGGAGGCGCTGCGCCATCTGCCGGAATCCGTCTCCGGTCCGAGCGACGCCAAGATCAAGGAGCTGCTGGAAAAGCATCACTTCGTCTACTTCAAGCCGAGCGGCGGCAGCCTCGGCGCCGGCATCTACCGGCTGACGTACCAGCCGAAGCAAGGCTACTTCGCCCGCTACCGCAGCGGCGGCAAAAACGTGCTGCTGCGCTTCGGCACCTTCCAGGCGCTCATGCGCACGATGCACGCGCGGCACGGCAGCTCGTTCGGCGGCTATGTCGTGCAGCAGGGCATCCGGCTCGTCGAGATCGAGGGCTGCCCGCTCGATTTCCGCTTCCACATGCACAAGAACGGCCGCAACGAATGGGTGACGGCGGGCATCGGAGCGAAAAAAGCCGGCAAGGGCAGCGTGACGACGCATATCAAGAACGGCGGCGTGCTCATGACGCCGGGCAACGCGCTCTCGCGCACGTTCGGCAGCCAAGCCGGCGAGGTGCTGGAGAAGGCGAAGCGCGTCGCGGTCCGGATGAGCGAGGCGATCGAGCGCAACTACCCGCATCGGCTCGGCGAGCTCGGCCTCGACCTCGGCATCGACAAGGACGGCGAGGTGTGGATGTTCGAAGCCAACGCCAAGCCCGGCCGCTCGATCTTCAAGCATCCGGCGCTCAAGCCGGAGGGCCGCGCCTCGCTGGAGTACATCCTCGAGCACTGCCTCTACCTGAGCCGCTTCCGGGGGAGGGACAGCTGATGGAATACGAGCTTCCGTACGGATTTTCAGCCGAGCTGACCGCGCGCAAGCCTGTGCTGGCGATATTGACGATGTCCGATCCGAAGCTCGGCTTCCGCGGCAACCGGGCCAATTTCGCCGATCTGGTCCGGACCGGCAAGGAGATGGGCTTCATCGTCTACGTGCTGCCGATGCGCTACCTGAAGTTCTCCCAGCCGATGCTGACCGGCTTCTCGCTCGCCGACTCGGCGGGCAAGGGCGGCGAGTGGGAAAAGGGACTGTTCCCTTTCCCCGACCTCGTCTACAACCGCATCCCGCAGCGCGAGGATGAGCTCATGCCGCGCGTCCAGCGCAAGCTGAAGCTGCTGCTCGCGAGTCCCCGCGTGAAGGGCGTGTTCAACCCGTCCTTTTTCAACAAATGGGAGCTGTTCGAATGGCTGCGGAAATCGCAGGCGACGAAGCGCTACATCCCGGCGACGCGCCGGATGGCGACCGTGGGCGGACTCGACCGGATGATGAGCAAGCATCCGTACCTGTACCTCAAGCCCGTCAGCGGCAAGGCCGGCAAGGGCATCATGACGATCCGCGTCTATCCGGAGAAGCCGCTGCCGTACCGGCTCAGCATCCAGAACCGGAAAAAAAGCAGCACCTATAATTGTTCGACGGTAACCAAGCTATGGGCGCGTATCCTGAAAGAGAGCGGCGGCGCAACGTACATCGCCCAGCAAGGGATCGACCTCGCCTTGTACCAGGAGCGGCGGTTCGACCTGCGCGCGCTCGTGCAAAAGAACGGCGCCGGCCAGTGGTCGGTCACCGGAGTCGGCGCGAGGGTCGCCGGCTCCAAGAGCATCACGACCCATGTGCCGCGCGGCGGCAGCATCGAGGATCCGGAGAAGCTGCTCAGCCATGCGTTCGGCGCGGAGAAGGCGCGCCAGCTGATCAGCCGTGCGCGCAGCGCCTGCGTGCAGCTGGCCCGTCAGATCGAGTCGGCCAGCGGCCATAGCCACGGCGAGATGTCGATGGATCTCGGCGTCGATGCCGCGGGCGGACTGTGGTTCTTCGAAGCCAACTCCAAGCCGATGAAGTTCGACGAGCCTCATATCCGCAAGAAATCGCTCGAGCGCATCTTCCATTACGGCAGCTATCTGATGCGCTCGCCGAAGCCGGGAAAGGCTGGAGGCGCTTGACATGAAGGCAATGCTTCTGACACCGAAGCAATGGACCCGCAGCCGGGAGCCGCTCCTGCGGCTGATGGCCGCCTGGGGCGGCGGACGGCTGTCGGCGGCGGGCCTCGCGGCTCTGAAGGAGCTGCGGGCGGAGGAGCTGGAGCCCGCGGGCGGAGGGGCTCCGGCGGCGGCGCTGGCCGTCCTGCTGGAGCAGGGACGTCCGGCGGGCATCGCCTTTGCCCGCAAGGCAGGCCGGGAGGCCTGCCTTGTCGCCGTCTCGCCGCCCTGCCGCGGCCGAGGAGCCGGCAGCCGGCTGCTGCGCGAGCTGCAGCGGACGTGGGGAGCGCTCGACTGCCGCGTCGCCGCGGACAACGCCGCGAGCATGAAGATGTGCTTCCGCGCCGGCATGGCCGCAGTGGCGCTGGAGGATGGCCCGACCGGCAAGCCGACGCTCGTGTTCCGCAGCGGCGCCAGCGCGCTTGCCGCGCAAGGCGCGCAAGACGGCGCGGCGCGGGCGGAGGCGCTCCGCGAGGCGGGGCGGATTGAGACGGCGCAAGTCAATGCGGCGCGTTCCCAGGCGGGGCGGTCTGAGGTAGAGCGTTTCGAAGTGGAGCGGCCTCAGGCGGAGCGGTTCGAGACGGCTTGGTTCGAGGCGGCTCAGCCTCAGGCGGAGCGGTCCCAGGTGGGGCGGTCCGAGGCGGAGCGGTCCGAGGCGGCTTGGCCTCAGGCGGAAAGGTCCCAGGTGGGGCGGTCCCAGGTGGGGCGGTCCCAGGTAGGGCGGTCCGAGGCGGGGGCGACGAGAGCAGCGCGCACCGCAGGCGCGGCGCGAACCCCCTCCTCCCGGCCTTCCGGCCGCGAGCTCCTTCCGAAAAAGCCCGCTGCTGCAAGGAGGGATGATCATGGCTCAGCCGGTGCTCGGCATCTTAACGTTATACCTCAATGAGAACAAGGCGCTCGAGGAGCGCCCGATCTATCAGCGGATGATCGTCGCCGGCAAGAAAATGGGGCTCGACGTGTTCGTCTTCACGCCTGCCGACGTCGATTACGAGAAGAACCGGATCCAGGCGATGATCTACGATCCGTCGTCGAAGACGTGGTCGCGGCGCTGGACCTCCTTTCCCCATATGATCTTCGACCGCTGCCGCATCCAGCAGAGCTACCGCTTCGAGCAGCTTCAGAAATTCCGCTCCCGCTACGGCCATCTGACCTTCCTCAACCGGATGCTGCGCAACAAATGGACGGTGTACAAGACGCTGGCCGCGCAAAGCCGGTTTCAAGGACGGCAGCCGCTGACCGTGCTGTATGCCGGACACAAGGATCTGGCCGACATGCTGCGCCGCTTCCCGCTCGTCTTCCTCAAGCCGATCAACGGAACGGGCGGGCGCGGCATCCTGCGGATCGAGCGGCAGAAGGAAGGCGTCTATCTCATCCAAGGACGCGATCAGTCTCGGCGCATCATCCGGCCGCAGAAGGTCGGAGCGGCCGCGCTGCAGGAGCGGCTTTCCTCCTGGAGCCTCGGCGGCGGCAAGTACATCGTGCAGCAGGGCATCATGATCAAGCTGCCGAGCGGCCGCGTCCACGACTACCGGCTGCTCGTGCAGAAGAACGGCCGCGGCGAATGGGAGCCGACCGGCTGCGCGGGCCGGGTCGGCGCGGCGGGCAGCATCACCTCCAACCTGCACGGCGGCGGCAAGGCGATGCGCATGGAGGAGCTGCTCTCCTCCTGGGTCGGCGACGAGGAGCTGGCCGCGTCCGTACGCCGCGAGGCGGAGCAGTTCGGCGTCGAAGTCGCGGCCCATCTGGAGCGGCAGTACGGCCGCCTGTGCGAGCTGGCGCTCGACCTGGCGATCGACAAGAAAGGCGGCATCTGGCTGCTCGAGGTCAATCCGAAGCCCGCGCGCGAGGTGTTCCGCCAGAGCGGCGATCTCGCGACCTATGAGCGGGCCATCGTGAAGCCGCTGGAGTACGCGCTGTACCTCTACTCGAGACGCGGACGCAAGTCCGGCGGCCGCACGACAGGCGGCCGCACGGCCGGGTCGCGCACGAGAGGCTCGCGCACGGCCGGATCGAGGACGACGGGCTCGCGCACGACCGGTTCAAGCCTGGGCGGCGCGCAGCCGGTCGGCTCGGGGCCGGCGGCAGACGAAGCGGCGACGCTCGGCTCCGGCTCGAAGCGCCGGAATGCGGAGCCCGGCGGCAGTCGCAGCCCGGCCGGGACGGCCGCAGGCAGCGGCAGGAGCGGATTGGCCGGATCGGCGGCAGGCAGCGGCAGTAGCGGTCCGGCCGGATCGGCGGCAGGCAGCGGCAAAAGCGGCGCGGCCAGCGCGGCCGCGGACGGCGGCAAGCGCTCGGCGGCAGGCGGCGCGCAGGGACGCGTCTCGAAGCAGCCGCCTGGCGGGCGGCGCGGGGAGAACGAGTCGCCGAATCGGCGGCGCAAACCGAGACCGCTGGCCGGATCGGGTCCGTTCGCGGCGAACAAGCCGACGATCCGCTCCGTCCCGGCGCCGGCGAGTTCCGCTCTTTCCGCTGACATGGATGAGGCGGAGCTTGAGCCTCTTGCCGCGCCGGCCGATACGGCGGCGAAGCAGGCCGATCCATCGGTAAAGCAGGCCGATCCGTCGGCCGAGCAAGTCGACACAGCGGCCGCGCCGCAGACGGAGGAGAACGGGGAGTAGACGGAATCCGTCTTGTCCGTTCGGAAGGACCCGGGCAGCCTAGGAAGGTCGATTTCGTGAAAAAATCGGCCTGCAGACTCCCCCGAGTGCGATCCTCGGGCTGCAACCCGATAAAATCAGCTTGCGGACTCCCCGGGGCGCAATCCCCGGGCCGTAACCCGAAAAAATCGGCTTACGGACTCCCCGGGGCGAGATTCTCGGGCTGTAACCCGATAAAATCGGCTTGCGGACTCCCCAAGGCGCGGCTCCTCCGCGAAGCGGCTGGCCACGAAAAAAGACGTACATCAAAAAACCAGGGCGAAGCCGCTTCCCGGCCTCGTCCTGGTTTTCCGTCTGCAACCCGGCCGCGGGCTTTCCGCAGCCGGCGCCGCGCTCGGGCGTCCCGCCTTGCTTCTCTACGTCCAGCAGCGCTCCCCGGCTGACGGCCGCTCTACTCTCCGAGCAGCTCCAGCAGCTCGCCGAAGCGGCGGATGCGGACATCCGCCCCGTCGAGCTCGGACGACGCGCCGAAGTCGGCGTAATCGCAGCCGACGACCGGCAAGCCGTTGCGCTTGCCGGCATCGACGTCCGAGGAGCGGTCGCCGACCATCCAGGCGCGGGCGACGCCATGCTCTGCGAGCAGCAGGCGGACGAGCTCCGCCTTGGTCGCCGTGCCTCGGCCGCCGGCCGTGTAGAGGCCGTCGAACAGCGGCTCCAACCGCTTGTGCCGGACGATGCCCTCGACATAAGGCTGCAGGCCGTTGCTCGCCACGAACAGCCGGATTCCCCTCGCGCGCAGCTCGGCGAGCGTCTCGGGCACGCCTTCGTACAGCACGCCTTTGCCAGCCGCCAGCTCCTCCAGCTCGAACTGCAGCAGCAGCTCGTTGGCGCGCTCGCGGGCCGCCTCGGACGCGGTCGGCATCAGCTTAAGCCAGATGTCCTCCAGCAGCATGCCGAGGCAGCCGAGCAGAGCCTCCACCGGCGGCTCCGGCTCCGCATACAGTCCCTCCTCGCGCAGCGCCGCGAAGATGCGCCCATGCGCCTCCATCAGCAGCGTCTCCGTCTGCAGCAGCGTTCCGTCCATGTCGAACAGAATCACCTCCGGCCGCTCGAGCCGCACGTTTCCGGCCGCTTGTTCCGTCATCCCGGTTCTCCCCTTTCCTCGCTTTTCCCACTATAGCCCAGCCTGTCCGCCCCGGCAAGGCGCAGCCGGTCGCCCGGCAGCTCGCCCGCTTCCGCGATCCGCCGCTTCTGCAGCGGGCTTTCCCGAGGCAGATACACCTCCACGACCGTGCCGACATGCCTGCGGCTGCGGAACTCGATCGTGCCGTCATGGGCTTCCAGAATGCGCTTCGTCACCATCAGCCCGAGCCCCGTCCCCTTCTCCTTGGTGGAATAGAACGGCTCGCCGAGCCGGTCGAGGCATTCTTCCGGCATGCCTCCGCCCTCGTCGGCCACGCGCACATGCCAACCCTCCGCAGCGGCCTCCAGCTCGATGCGGATCTCGCCCTGCTCCATGACCTCGATGGCGTTCTTGACGAGGTTGACGAACACCTGCTTGATCCCGTATTCCTCTCCGAGCACGACCGCCTCCGGAAGCGGCTCCAGCCTCAGCTCGATGCTCTTGAGCAGCGCCTGCGGGCTCATCAGCGTTGCAACCGCTTCCAGAACGCCGTCCAAGCGCACTTGCTTCACGATGCTTTTCTGCGGCTTGGCCAGCATGAGCAGCTCGTTCGTGATCGAATCGATGCGGCTGATCTCCTCCTGCAGAATCTGGAACATGTAGGCTTTCTCCGGCCTTTCGTTATAGGTTTCCAGCAGCCGGACGAAGCCTTTGAGCGAGGTGAGCGGGTTGCGGATCTCATGCGCGACCGCCGCGGCGAGCTGGCCCGCCGTCTGCAGCTTCTCCGATTTGAGCAGCAGCTTCTCCGTCTCGAGCTTCTGCGTCAGATCCTTGAGGATCAAATACGCGCCGTCCCGCTGTCCATGGATCAGGATCGGCACGAACTCCACCTCCGCCAAAATCGTTTCTCCGCTCCGCAGCGGCAACGGCAGCGCCAGCGGAGACGTGTGGCAATCGGCGCCATCCCAGAGCCGGGTGAGCTCGTCTCTTCTCTCTTTGTCGAGGTTCATCAGCTCGTCAAGCCGCTTCCCGGCCAGCTCCTCCGGCTGCGCTCCGAGCAGCTTCAGACTGGCCGGATTGCATTCCCTCACTTTACCGTCGATGTCCAGCTCCAGAATGGCATCCGAATGATGAGCGATCAGCGATCGCAGCCGCCGCTCGGCTTCCCGGATCTTCAGCTCGCTCCGCTTCTGCAGCGTGATGTCTCTGCCCATGCCGAAAATGCCGATCACATGCCCGTCCACGACAATCGGAAATTTCGTCACCTGCCCGTACAGCTCATGCCCCTGGCTGTTGATGATCCGATATTCGCGATACTGAGGCTGGCCGGCAGCGGCGAGCCGGAAGTGCTCCCTCGCCTCAGGCAGCTCGTCCGGATGAAGCAGCGGCTCGAAGCTGCTGCCGATCAGCTCTCTCTCCGAGTAGCCGGTGATCGCGGCCATCGCGGGATTGACGAGCACGAAGCGCCCTTCCAGATCCATCTGGAACACCGAGTCCTGATTTTGCCGGAACAGCGACTCATAGCGCTGATCGAGACGCTGGCTGTTCTTGCGCTCCGCCGTGATCTCGCGCAAGACGACGGCCAGCCCCGGGGGCAGCGGCAGCGCCTGCACGGCGTACCAGCGGTCGGACTCGGGAGAATATTCCTCGAAGCGGGCCGAGCGGCCTGTCGCAGCCGCTTGCTCGAAGACGGGCTTCGCCCGCTCGACCCAATTCGCCGGAAACAGATCCCACAGCAGAGTGCCGATCAGCTGTTCCCGCGGCTTGCCCGCAAATTGCTCGGTCATCCGATTCGCATAGATGAACCTCCACTCCGGATCCAGCACGTACACCGCTTCCTCCACCTTGTCCCAGAGCAAAGCCAGATCCATCTCTTCCCGCAGCTCTCTGTCCATCGCGCTGTCCCCCCGTCCATGCGGCATGATCGGCAATCGTTGCCCGTTGACATGAATGTAGCGGCTCCAGTCCCGGTTAGCAAGCCAAAATCTGCCTATTGGAAGCCGGCGATCAAATAGGCGAGTGTCCTCCCAGCCCTCCCCCGCATAAGCTGTAGCATCCCATTGCAACGGAGGCGCATCCCATGTCCTTTGTTCCCGTACCGCCCGCCTATCCTCCCTATCCCTATCCTTATCCCTACCCGTATCCCTACCCTCCTTATCCGGAGGTGCTGCCGCTGCCGATACCGCTGCCGATCGGCGGCTTCGGTCCCGGCTTCGGTCCCGGCTTCGGTCCCGGCTTCGGTCCGGGCTTCGGTCCCGGCTTTCACGGCCCGGGCGGTCCCGGCTTCGGCCCGGGCGGTCCCGGCGGTCCCGGCGGCCCCGGCTTCCACGGCGGCGGCGGCTTCCATGGCGGCGGCCATCGTCCGTCCATCTTTGACCGCATCATTCCCTGATCATGCGCAAAAACGCCGGGAGCCTGCCTCCGGGCGTTTTTGCCGTCTGCCTCTATGTCCGTGCCTTCCTGTTATGTCGGGCAGCCGTCAGTAAATCTTCTTCTGCCCCATATCCGCCTTGATGATCTCGACCGATTCCCGGAAGCGCATCGCATGCACGATCTCGCGCTCGCGCAGGAACTTCAGGCTGTCCTGCAAGTCGACGTCGTCGGTGTAGTCGATAAGCCACTGATAGGTCGCCCGCGCCTTTTCCTCGGCCGCGATATCCTCGTACAGATTCGCGAGCGGATCGCCTTTGGCCGCGATGTAGGTCGCCGTCCACGGCACGCCGGCCGCGCTGTTGTAGAACAAGTCCCCGCCATGATTGACAAAGTCGGTTCCGAGGCCCGCCTCGCGCAGCTGCTCCGGCGTCGCGTCCTTGGTCAGCTTGTAGATCATCGTCGCGATCATCTCGAGATGCGCGAATTCCTCCGTCCCGATGTCGTTCAGCACTCCGATCACCTTGTCCGGAATCGTATACCGCTGGTTCAGGTAGCGCAGCGCCGCCGCGAGCTCGCCGTCCGCGCCGCCGTACTGCTCGACGAGGAACTTCGCCATCATCGGGTCGCATTTGCTGACTTTTACCGGATACTGCAGCTTCTTCTCATACAGCCACATGCCCTCATCCCCCCTCGCTGGCGTCCATCCGCGATTGTTGCTCTCGTCCATGCCCGGCCGCCTGCGGCGCGCGCTCCGCCGCCTCGGCACGGGCCCTCGCCTCCCTGCGCGGACACGGGCGGGAGCAGGCTCTGCTGCATCCCGGCTCCGCCGCCAGCGCCGCATGCCGCTCCGCCGGGCCGGGCGGCCGCTCCGCCGCTCCGCGCCGATCGTCCATGCTCATACCTGCCAAGGCCACGGCGTCTCGTTCCATTGCCAAGGATACCGGGAATAGCTGTTGCCGAAGTTGACCAGCGGTCCGAACTGCAGCTCGAACTGCTGCGCCACGGCCTGCCGCTTCTGCGCCAGCTGGTTGAACTGCTGGATCGCCTGCAAGTCCCCCGGATGCGTGTTCAAGTACAGGTTCAGCTCCACCAGCGCAAAATCCAGCACCTGAAGCTCCTTCAGTCCGGCTTGATAGGCCTCCTTGTCGAATGCCTGCTTCTGCTGCTCCTCGCTCATCGAATCCGTTCAGCTCCTTCCGCAGCCTGGCTCATAAGGACTGTACAGCGCCGGCCACAGCGTGCCGAGGCGCAGCGCCTCCTCGAGCGGATATTGAGGCAACCCCGTCGGCTGGTACAGGATGTACTGATTCGGCGGAATGACATACCGCCTGACGCCGATCGGCGGGCACGGATCGCATGCCCCCCGGAATGGAAGCCATTCCCTGTAGCCGGCTCCCGGCACGCCCGGCGGCGGCAGCTCGCCCGCTGCTCCCGCCTGCGCTCCGTAGCCCGTCGCCGCGCCGTATGCGGGCTGGCCGTAAGCGGCCGCGGCCGCCAGCTCCGCCTCGCTGCGGTAAGCCTGCTGCGGGGCGCCGAAGCCAGGGGCCCCGCCGGCATAGGCCGGGGCGCCATACGCGACGCCGCCGGGCTGGCCGGCATAACCGCCCTGGCCGCCTCCGAACATACCTCTTGCTGCCTGTAGCCTCATGTCCTGCCTCCTTGCCCGGCCGAGCCTCCTTCTGTCGACGCAGCGGCTGCAGGCCGGATGCTGTGCTGCTCCTTAAAGCGTATGAGCCGGGGCTTTTCCAACTTGCCTTTTACTTTTTGGCGATGCCATCCGATAGGACTTTGCCGGGGCTACGGCGAAGTAGAAGCGATCGCGCTCCCTGCGCCTCCTCCCAACTCCGTCCGAAAGGCAGGTCGCCATGTTCGATTCCGACATTACCGAGCGCTTCGTCGCCTACAGTCCTGCCCATCTGATCAGCCTCGGACTCATCTTCGCCGCGGTCCTGCTGCTGTTCGCCTTCCGCGGGCCGCTGGCCCGCCGCCGCCCCGCGTCCGGTCGCTACGCGCTGGCCGGACTGCTCGCCGCCTGCGAGATTCTGCTGAACGTCTGGTACGTCTCGAACGGCGTGTTCCGCCCGGAGGCCACCCTTCCGTTGGAGCTGTGCAGCATCTCGCTTTATTTGTCCGTCATCATGCTGCTGCTGCGCAGCCGGCTGCTGTTCCAGATCGTCTACTTCACCGCGATCGGCGGCGCGCTGCAGGCGCTTGCCACGCCCGTGCTCGGCTATGCGTTTCCGCATTTCCGCTTCCTCGAGTTTTTTGCCGCGCACGGTCTGCTGCTCCTGGCGGCCCTCTACATGGTCTGGGTCGAAGGCTTCCGCCCGACGCTGCGCTCGCCGTTCATCGCCTGGGGAGCGGTCAACGCGATCGCCGCCGTCGTGTTCGCGGTCAACCGGCTGACCGGAGCGAACTACATGTTCCTCGCCCGCAAGCCGCCGAGCTCGTCGCTGCTCGACTATCTCGGCCCGTACCCGTGGTACATCCTGTCGCTCGAGGCCGTCGCGCTACTGCTGTTCCTGCTGCTCTACCTGCCGTTCGCGCGAAGCGGACGGCGCGGAAGGGAGCCGGCCCGCGCCCCGTCGCCTTAGGCGGTTCCCTTGAGGAAGGCCGTACGCGCCAAAGCCCGCTTCTCCCGACAGTCGGGAAAAGCGGGCTTTTTCGCCTGCGCCGAAGGCGGCTACAGGCGGATCTTGAGCTGGAACAGGCCGGCCTTGCGCGCCGCCATGTAGATGATGACGACGAGCGGGCCGAGAAAAACGCCGATGACGCCGACCAGCTTGAAGCCGACATAAAGGCTGATCAGCGCGGAGATCGCGCCGATGCCGACGGAGTCGCCGAGAATTTTGGGCTCGATGATGCGCCGCACGACGGTGATGACGAGAAACAGCAGCACGAGGCCGAACGCGGTGCCGCTGTGGCCGGCCAGCAGCATGTAGGCCGCCCACGGCACGAGCACCGACCCGGTGCCGAGGATCGGCAGGATGTCGACGACGACGACGAGCAGCGCGATCGCCATCGCGTAGTCGATGCCCATGCTCGCCAGGCCGATCAGCGTCAGGACGTACGTCACGAGGCTGAGCAGCAGCTGCGAGCGCAGGAAGCCGAAGATCGAGTCCTTGAGGTTATCGAGCACCTGCCCGAGCTGCGGCTGGGAGTCCTCGTGGAACAGCGACAGGAACGACGCCCTCATCGTGTCGAGGCCGAAGCTGAACATGTACACCGCGACGAGGAACACGATCGTGAAGATGAACATTCCCGGCAGGCCCGAGGCGACGGCGACAACCGAGCCTGAGAGCGCGGTCGCCATGCCCGTCAGCGAGCTGGCGAGCCCGTTCAGCACCTTTTCCAGCTGCACGGCCGTCTCCGGCGGGATCGTCATGTAGACGTCCTTGGCATGCTCGAACTTTTCTCGGAAAAAGACGTTCGCATCCGCCACCATCGCCGGCGCGCGGTTCCAAAAGGCGATCAGCTCCGCCGCCAGCTTGAAGCCGATGCCGGCGGCAAGCGCCAGCAGCAGCACGGTGAACAGCGTGCTGCTCGCGGCCGCGGCCGCGAGCCGGCTCATGCCGGCCTTGCGCATCAGCAGCCGGTTGAGCGGCTCCAAAAAGATGGCGACGACAAGCGCGAGCAGGAACGGCGCGCCGACGGTGAAGCTGAGGTACAGCAGCAGCAAGCCTACGGCAATGAAAACGAGCGTTTTGATCGGCAAGGCCATTCTCCCCGGGGCTGCAGTCCCCGCAGATCTCCCTTCCGGCGAGGCTGGCCGCTGCCGGGCTCCCGAAAAGAAGCTCTCCGGACGCTCCGCGCTAGCTCTCCTCTGCCGGCTCGTCCCGATCTGCAGCGGCTTCGGGATTGCGGTAGATGCGGACGCGCAGCACGCGCAGAGGCTGGCATTCCGCTACCTCGAATGTATATTCGCGATAGCCGATTTTCTTGCCTTGCTCGGGGGTGCCGCCCAGCCGGCGGAACATCCACCCCCCGATGGAATCGACCTCCTCGTCCTCGAGATCGAGCTGCAGCAGGCGGTTGATGTCGTCGATCAGCATGCGGCCGTCGACGGTCGTCGCCTCCCCCTGGACCGTGATCGCCGGCGGCGCCTCGTCGAACTCGTCATGAATCTTGCCGACGATCTCCTCGAGGATCAGCTCGGCCGTCAGCATGCCCGCCGTGCCGCCGTACTCGTCGACGACGACGGCGAGCTGGCTGTGGCGCGCCTGCATGAGCTGCAGCACCTGGCTGACCTCCATCGACTCCGGCACGTTCAGCACCGGCCGGATCAGCTTGCGCAGATCCGGCACGCTGCCGCGGTCCGCAGTCAGCAGGTCGGCGATATGCACGAAGCCGATGATCTGGTCCTTCTCCTCGATCGCCACCGGATAGCGGGTATGCCGGGTCCGATACACCATCTCGCGGTTCTCCTCGAGCGAGCGCGTCGTGAACAGGCAGTCCATGTCCGTCCGCGGCAGCATCACCTCGCGCGCCAGCAGGTCCCCGAAGTCGAATACATTGCCGACAAGCTTCATCTCGTTGTCGTCGATGATGCCGCTCTGCGCGCTTTGGTTGACGAGCAGACGGATCTCCTCCTCGGTATGGGCCGACTCGTGCTCGCTCGCCGGCTCGATGCCGATCAGCCGCAGCAGCCGGTTCGCCGCCCCGTTCAGCAGCAGGATCGCCGGCTTGAAGATCGCATAGAAGAACAGCAGCGGCGCGGACAGCCAGAGCGACACGCCCTCGGACTTCTGGATCGCGAGCGACTTCGGCGCCAGCTCGCCGATGACGATGTGCAGGAACGTGATGACGAGAAAGCCGATGACGATGGACACGGTCGAGACGACCGTCTCGTCGGCGATGCCGATTCGGTGCAGCAGCGGCTCGGCGATCAGATGGGAGATCGCCGGCTCGCCGACCCAGCCGAGGCCGAGCGAGGCGAGCGTGATGCCGAGCTGAGTCGCGGACAGATAGGCGTCGAGGCGATGGGCGATGCGCAGCGCGTAGCCGGCTTTTTTGCTGCCCTCCGAGGCGAGCTGCGTCAGCCTGGTCGTCCGTACTTTGACGAGGGCGAACTCCGCCGCGACGAAAAAGCCGTTCAGCAGCACGAGCACGACGACGACGAGCAGGTTCAGCGCGATATCGCCCGGATGGAACTCGGTTGTCATGACGTTCGGCCTCCGTTACGGGCAGAATGCGCCGGCCAGGGCGTGTTTGCAAACACCGCCCTAGAGCACGGCCTTCTGCTTCATGAAATCGACCTCTTCGTAATACATCTGCTTCACGAGCAGGTTCGGACCGCAGCAGGCGGCAGCCGGACAATGGCAGCTGACGCTGCGGCTGAGCGGATGGTCCAGCCAGCGGGCGAACACGTCGTCGAGCCGCTCGTCCTGCACGTTGCCGAACGCCGGGATGTCGCTGAAGTCCGTCACGAACACCTCGCCCGTGAACAGGTTGACGTTGAGCCGGTTGCGGCCGTCGGGATCGTTGCGCACGGTCACGTTCGGCTCGCGCCCGAGCCGCGCCAGCAGGTCGCGGTCGGCGGGATCGGAGCTGCACGAGTAGAACGGCAGCGTGCCGAACAGCATCCACAGCTGCGGGTCGCGCGCGTCGAGCAGCTCCTCCACCGCCTGACGCATCTGCTCCTTGCTCAGTGCGGGCAGACCGCCGGCCCAGGCGCTCGGATACATCGGATGCACCTCATGGCGCTCGCAGCCCATCTCGCGGATGAGCCGGTGGATCTCCGGCATCTTGCGCCAGGTGCGGTAGTTGATCATCGACTCGGCGGAGACGAGCACGCCCGCGTCGCTCAGCCGGCGCGCGTTGTCGATCATCCGCTCGTACATCCGGACCGCGGCCGAGCGCGGCACCGAATGGCCCGAGCGCGCGAAGCCCACCTCATGGAAGTCGTCCGCCGACGTGTAGTTGAACGAGATATGCATGACGTCAAGGTAAGGAGCAATCAGCTCGTAGCGCGAATAGTCGAGCGTGACGTTGGAGTTGAGCTGGGAGCGGATGCCGCGGCTGCGAGCGTACTTCAGCAGCGGCACGATATAGTCGCGCACCGTCCGCTCGGAATAGGACGGCTCGCCGCCGGTGATGCTGATCGTCTGCAGCTGCTCGACCTCGTCGAGCCGCGAGAGCATCAGCTCGAGCGGCAGCTTGTCCGGCTCGCGCATCGTCAGCGTGTCGCCAACCGCGCAATGCTCGCAGCGCATGTTGCACAGGTTCGTGACCGTGAATTCGACGCTCGTCAGGGCATGTCGGCCGAAGCGCTCCAGGCTGCCGAGCGGGTCCCACGGGTCGTTTTGCGGGGACAGCGGCGTCAGCAGCGGTTGAAGCGTCATTTCTGGGTTCATGTTCGATCCAGCACCTTATCGTTTATTAATGAAACACTTGGCCTTTATTGTACTTCCCCTTCCCGATCGAATCAAACCGCCGGGCGCGGCCAACGCAAAAAAAGGAGCCCGAAGGCTCCCCGAAACCGCTGCCTGATGCTGCCGGAACGTTCAGGACGGCGCGCCCGCAAGCTGCGCCTCGGGCAACTCGTCGTTGACGCCGGCGATCATGCGGGTAAGCTGCAGCGACATGTCGATCTCGTACGGCGCGCGCAGCCGCACGCCCTCGTCGTCGCGCAGGACGCGCACGACCGGCCGATGCGGGCAGCTCGGCCGCACGTCGACGACGACGCCGATCTCGCCGGTCTTGAGGCGGACGGTCATGCCGACCGGATAGATGGCGACCTTGTCGCGGAACAGCTGCACCATCGACTGCTCGTACTGGGTGCCGGTGCCGGCGTACAGCGCCTCGACCGCCTGATGCGGCAGCATCGGCTCGCGGTAGATCCGGTTGGTCGTCATCGCGTCGTACGAGTCGACCATGCCGATCCATTTGGAGAACTCGTGGATCTCCTTGCCCTTGAGGCCGAACGGATAGCCGCTGCCGTCGAGCCGCTCGTGATGCTGCAGCGCGCACAGCGCGGCGGCGGCCGGCACGCCCGCCTCATGGCGGAGAAGCTCGTAGCCGTATTCCGTATGGCGCTTCATCTCTTCGAATTCTTCCCGCGTCAGCAGACCGGGCTTCTTGAGCAGCTCGACCGGCACCATCGTCTTGCCGACGTCATGCAGCAGCGCTCCCATGCCGAGCACGGTCAGCTCGTCGCGCGAGTAGCCGTGATGGATGCCGAGCATCGTCGAGTAGACGCAGACGTTGAACGAATGCTGGTACAGATAATTGTCCACCGACGCCATGTTCATGAGCATGACGACGGATTCCTTGTGCGCGGACAGGTCGTCGATGACCCGATTCATGACGTCGCGCAGCTGCGGTCCGACGAACGGATAGGCCGCTCCGCGCCTGCGCTGGGGCAAATCCATCATTTGCCGGAAGCTGGCCCGGATCTCCGTCATCGCGACCCGCATCGTATCCTCGCTGATCAGCTCGTTGATCAGGATGTCGTCTGTCGCCTCGTCCTGGATGAAAAGGAAATTGATCTGGCATTCCTGGAGCCGCTCGATGAGCCGGCTCGTCAGCTCGAAGCCTTCGCCAAGCAGGACGAGTCCCTCCCCGGAGAGAACCTTTTTGGCCAGCCTCATCCCGGGCCGGCACATGCTTAGGGGCATCAGTATCATGGACGGGTCGCTCCCTGGGTACGATTAGAATCCTATCCTGTTATCTATCGACATCGATGAGGAAAAACATTAGATTCGACAGCGTTTTTCGAGCCGATCGGCGTCGATTCGACAGATCAGCGGACGAGCCTGAACCTCGGCTCGCCGCAGCGCCGCAGCGCCTCCGGCTTGTTCAGCTCGGCGGCAAGCACCTGGCGGATGAATTCCGGCAAAAAATAGCGGACGTCCCGCCCTTCCTTGAGCGGCAAATACCCGGCGCCGAAGGTGAACATGTCCAGCGTGCCGACGTCGTACTCGCGCTCGTCCTCCAGCTCGCGGCCGCCGCAGCGGATCGACACGATCCGGCCGCCTCCGTCCGCGGCCGGACTCCAGTCGATCTCAAGCCCGTCCACGGCCAGCGTGCCGAGCACCGTGCCGCGGAAGCCGAAGCCGCGCAGCTCCTTGCCGTAGAACTCCGGCTGCAGCGACTGCTCCACGGCCTCGCGGATGCGCCGGCCGATGAGCCGCATGCGGCAAGGATTGACCGGCGACGGGCATAGCGCATGCAGCAGCCCTTCGCTGATCTCTCCGGCCGGCAGCCCGCCGAGCAGCTGCCCGGCGTTGACGAGGCCGATGTCCGCCCCGGTCCACTCGCGCACGCCGGCCGCCAGCAGGTTCGCGAGCGGCGATTCGCGGGCCGGGTCGAGCTCGAGCGGCCGCTCGAGCGTGGCGGCCGGACGCGACAGCTCGCGCCGGGCCGTCTCGCCGTGCTCGCTCAGCAGCTCGGCCGCCTCCTCGTCGATCGGCAGCGAGGCGATCGGCAGCAGGCGGCCGGCCGCCTCGAGCCGCCCGCTCGACGGATCGAGGCCGAGCTCGACGAGGCCGAGCCGCTCGCCGAACTTGCCGGCTCCGCACAGCAGCGCGCCGCGGACGCGCTCCGGCTCCTCCAGCAGATGATGCGTATGGCCGCCGAGAATGACGTCGATGCCGTCGATCTCCTCGGCCAGCCGGCGGTCCACCGGCAAGCCGAGATGCGACAGCACGACGACCGCGTCCGCCGCCCCGCGCAGGCGGCCGACCTGCTCGCGGACCGCTTCGAGCGGATCGGTGACGGTCCAGCCGAGCAGGCTGTAAAAGGCCGGGTAGGCCGCAGTCGCGCCGATCAGCGCGACGCGCAGCCCGTTTTTGACGAGCACCGTCCCGGCCAGCAGCCACTCCGGCCGCTCGCCTGTGCGCGCATCGAGCAGATTGCAGCAGAGGATCGGGAAGCGGGCGCCCGCGTAGATGCGCTCCAGCTCGTCCCGGGTGAACGTCAGCCCTTCGTTGTTGCCCGGCACGGCCGCCTCGCAGCCCGCCGCGTTCAGCAGCGCGATGTTGACGGAGCCTCCGGTGCCTTCGGTCTCCTGCCGCATCCGGTCGAGATGGTCGCCGATGTCGACGTACAGCACGCCCTGCTCGCCCTCATCCCGGCGCGCGTCCTTGACGGCGGCGGCGATCCGCCCCGCCTCCTCCAGGCGGCTGTGCACGTCGTTGCTGTGCAGCAGGAGCAGCCGGCTTCGTTTGTTGTCCGTTGATCGTTCCATGCGCGCGCTCCTTCCATGCCTGCCCTTTTTCGCCTGCGTGCCGGCCGGCGGGCGGCTTCAGCGGCGTTTCCTAAGGTCCTCCGGCGAAAAATCCGACTTGAAGCCGTACGCAGCGTCGCCGCCGAGCTCGGGCTCCTCCAGCAGCGTCAGCGAGACGACCCGCTTGACGTTCAGGCATTTGCTGCTGCCGTCCGGCACATAGAGGCGCAGCGGCCCTTCGCGCTCCAGCGGCACGCCTTCGCGGGCGAACAGAAACGCCGCCTGAGCGGCCTCGCGCCAAGAAATGACCGCTTCGAAGCGGTCATCCGCGACGACCTTCACATGGGTCGGCGCCGCGACGACGTCCTCTCTGCCGGCTGCGGCCGCC
Source organism: Paenibacillus sp. B01 (assembly GCF_009649995.1). Classification (NCBI taxonomy): domain Bacteria; kingdom Bacillati; phylum Bacillota; class Bacilli; order Caryophanales; family Paenibacillaceae; genus Paenibacillus; species Paenibacillus sp. B01. The sequence goes on from NZ_CP045802.1 coordinate 4,337,348, forward strand.
TGCTCCAGCCAGCCCCGATGCCAGTCGATCAATCCGAAAGCCTCGCCGCTGCCGTCCGGCACCCGCTCCAACAGCGGGAAGACGGCGCCGGCCTGCTCCGCCATCATGCGCGCCGAGAGCGACTCGGGCGCAGCGGCCCGGACGCCCCGACGCTGCTGCCGGATTTCAATTTCCTTTGCCATGCTCCATCTCTCCTATCCGCTGCACTCTTGCTCAGCCGCCGATCTGCGACATCCGCCGCGACGTCGGGCTATGGCTGAGCGCCTCGCCGTGCAGCCTCGCCGCCATCTCATGGTTCTCCGGCTTGATGTCCGCGGCGCGCCGGAACAGCGCCTCGAGCGCCGCGCGGCTGCCGAGCGCGGGCTTGACGTTCAGTTCGTCCACCCAGTAGAGGCAAGGCTGCAGGCTGCCGTCCGCCGTCAGCCGGAGCCGGTTGCAGCGCGCGCAGAAACGGTCGCTGACCGGATGGATCAGGCCGAACGAGCCGGCCGCCCCCTCGAACGCCCAGTTTTCCGAAGGGCCGTTGCCCCGGAGCTCCTCGAGCGGAGCCATCGGCAGGCCGAGCTCGCGCGCCGCGTCCATGACCGCCGTCAGCGGCAGGTACGTCCTGCGCCACTGCTCGTCGGCATGGCCGATCGGCATGTATTCGATGAAGCGCACATGGAGCGGCTGCTCGACGGACAGGCGCAGGAAGCTCTTGATCTCGTCCTCGTTGATGCCCTTCAGCAGCACGCAGTTCAGCTTGATCGGGCCGAGCCCGGCTTCGCCGGCCGCGCGAATGCCCGCGAGCACCTGCTCCAGCCCGCCGCGCCGCGCGATGAAGCGGAAGCGGGCCGCATCCAGCGTGTCGAGGCTGATGTTCACGCGGTCGAGGCCGGCCGCCTTCAGCGCGGCCGCCTGCTTCGCGAGCAGCATGCCGTTCGTCGTCATCGAGATCTCCTCGATGCCGGGGATCGCCTTGAGCCGGCGGATCAGACCGTCCAGGCCCGGCCGCACGAGCGGCTCGCCGCCGGTGATGCGCAACCTCCGGAAGCCGAGGCCGGCCGCGGCCTCGACGACCTGGACGATTTCGTCGTAGCTCAGCAGCTCGGACGAGTCGGCGAACTCCATTCCTTCCTCGGGCATGCAGTAGAGGCAGCGCAGGTTGCAGCGGTCCGTCACCGAGATGCGCAAATAGTCGTGTATTCTTCCGAATCGGTCCCTCAGCATCGCGTTTCCCCCTCGGCCGGGCTTCCTGCCGGAAGCCTGCAGTTTCGTGTCTATCAGTTTATCATTTTTGGCGGACTTATGATATGCTGGAAGCAAAACCCCGCGGGGACAGGTGAGGTTATCTACCATGAGCTACAGCTGGAGCATCGCTTTGTTCGCCGGCTTGCCGGAGCGTCTCGGGACGCGGCAGGCCGAGCTCTCATCCGACCGGTCCGAGATGACCGTCGGCGAGCTGAAGGCCGCGCTGAGCGAGGCCTATCCCGCCCACGCCGGCTTGATCGCCGTCTGCTTCGCGGCCCGCAACGAAGCTTATGCCGCCGACGGCGAGCTCGTCCGCTGCGGCGACGAGCTCGCGCTGCTGCCGCCGGTATCCGGCGGCGACGGCAGCGGCGCTCCTATCGCGGCGGCAGCCGCCTGCCGCATCTGCGCCGAGCCGCTCGACGCGGCCGCGGTCGCTTCGCTGGTCGAGCATCCCGACCACGGGGCGGCGATCGTCTTCATCGGCACGACCCGCGAGTGGACCGCCGGACAGCGGACGGTCAAGCTCGAGTACGAAGCCTATGAGCCGATGGCGCTGCGCACGCTGGAGCAGATCCGCCGCGAGCTGGACGAGCGCTGGCCGGGCACGCGCTGCGCGATCCATCATCGCATCGGCGTCGTCGGCATCGGCGAGGCGAGCGTCGTCATCGCCGTCTCCGGGCCGCATCGGGCGGCCGCCTACGAGGCGAGCCGCTACGCGATCGAGCGCCTCAAGCAGATCGTTCCGATCTGGAAGAAGGAAGTGTGGGAGGACGGCTCGGAGTGGAAAGGACATCAGACGGGGCCTTGGAATCCGCTCTCGGACCTGGCTCCGCCGGTCCCGCCCGCAGCCTCGGACAAGCTTCCTGCGGAAGAAGCCGCGGCTGCGGTCGGAGCCGAGCGGGAGCTATCCGAATGAGCGAAGGCAGCCGGCCGGCGCTCCCGGACCGCTACATCCGCCAGACGCGTTTCGCGCCGATCGGCCCGGACGGCCAGCAGCGGCTCGGAGGCTCCGTCGTCGCCGTCGTCGGCGTCGGCGCGCTCGGCTGCGTCATCGCCTCGCATCTGGCGCGCGGCGGCGTCGGCGAGCTGCGGCTGATCGACCGCGACATCGTGGAGCTCAGCAACCTGCAGCGGCAGCTGCTGTACGACGAGGACGATGCCGCCTCCAGCCTACCCAAGGCGGAGGCCGCCGCGGCGAAGCTGCGCCGCGCCAACAGCAGCGTCTCCATCCGCGCCTATGCGGCGGACCTGCATGCCGGCAACGCCGACGAGCTGCTCGGGGGTACGGACCTGATCCTCGACGGCACGGACAATTTCCACACTCGCTATCTCCTCAACGACTATGCCGTGCGCGCCGGCATTCCCTGGATTTACGGCGGCGCGGTCGGAGCCGGGGGCATGACGATGAGCGTGCTGCCGGACGCCGGTCCGTGCTACCGCTGCCTCTTCCCCGAGCCGCCCGCCTCGGGGCTGGCGGATACTTGCGAGACGGCAGGCGTCGTCTCGCCGCTCGTCGACGTGATCGGCTCGCTGCAGGCGATGGAGGCGATCAAGTGGCTTTCCGGCCGGCGCGAGGAGATGCGGGGAGACCTGCTGCAGCTGGATCTTTGGCGCAACTCGTGGATGCCGCTCGGCGTAGCCGGAGCCAGGCGCTCCGACTGCGAATGCTGCGGACGCCGCGAATTTCCGTTTCTCGAGCCGGAGGAGGACATGGCGGCGGCGCTGTGCGGGCGCGCCACCGTGCAGATCCGGCCGGCCCGCAGCCGGCCGCTCGATCTGCCCGCGCTGGCCGAACGGCTCGCGATGGCGGGAGAAGTCCGGTTGACTCCCTACTCGCTCCGGTACGAGCGGGACGAGCGGATTTCGGTCGTCTTTTTCCCCGATTCGAGAGCGCTCATCCAAGGCTTGGAAGATCCTATTAAAGCGAAAGCCGTTTATGCCGATATACTAGGATGATAATAGGTCGGACGAACGATATTGCCCCGCTTTCAGATCCGACAATAGTAGCAGACGGCACGATGCCGTCCAAGACTAACCTTGCCGAGGTGCACCATGAGGGTTCATATTTCCGATCTAAAGGAAGGCGATCTGCTGTCTAGCGACGCCTTCAACCATTTTGGCTTGAATGTCATGGCCAAAGGAACCCGGCTGACCTCCTACGAGATCGCCAAGCTGACGCAGCACAGCATCGACTATGTGGAGGTCGAGATGGAGGCGCCTGTCGCCGCCGGATACCGGACGATCGAGTCCGGCCTGCCGCCGCGCTGGCTGCCGTCCATAAAGCCCCTTTACGAGAACGCCATCTCCGGCTGCGAAAATCTTTTCCGCAAGGCGCTGGAAGAAGGCAAAGTGAGCGAAGAGGACGTGGACCGGTCGTTCGGTCCGCTCATGTCCAGCTTCCAGATGGAGAAAGACGTCGTCTCGATGCTGCTGCTGCTCAATACGGACGACGACTATACGTACCAGCATTCCGTCCAGGTGGGCATGCTGTCCTACTACCTGGCTTCCTGGCTCGGCTTCCCGGAGGAAGAGGCGGCGCGCATCGGCAAGGCCGGCTTCCTGCACGACATCGGCAAATGCCGAATCTCCAAGGACATCCTCAACAAGCCGGAGAAGCTGACGAGCGAGGAGTACCGCGAGATCAAGCGCCACACGCTGTACGGCGAAGAGATCATCCTCAGCACCTACGACGATCCGTTCCTCTCCTCCGCCGCTCTCCAGCATCATGAGCGCATGGACGGCACCGGCTACCCTCACGGCATCGACGGCATCGAGATTTCCCCGATCGCCAAGATCGTCGCCGTCGCGGACGTGTACAGCGCCATGATCTCCACCCGCTCCTACCAGCAGAAGCGCGACCTGCTCTACGTGCTGCGCGAGCTGTACCGCATGAGCTTCCACGAGCTGGATCCGCACACGACCCACACGTTCATCCGCCATATGATTCCGAACTTCATCGGCAAAAGCGTCGAGCTCGACAACGGACAGTTCGGAACCTTCATCATGACGCATCCGAGCGAGTTTTTCCGCCCGCTCATCCAGGTCGGCGAGGATTTCCTCGACCTGTCCGAGCAGCGGGAGCTGGAGATTACGCAGATTTATATGTAAATTGAAAAGACCCCCTAGCCGCCATGAGGCGGCTAGGGGGTCTTTTGCATGCAGGGCGTCGGCCCGGACGTTCGCTGTCCCTCGTCAGTCTCCTCCGCCGCAGCTGCTGGACGAGCAGCTGCTCGAGCTGCAGCTGCTCGAGGAACAGCTGCTGGAGGAACCGCCGTCGGAAGAGCCATCTCCGCCGCTGTCCGAGCTGCCGCTTCCCCGTTCGTCGAACGAGTCGCCGCCCGCGCAGCCCGATGCCGAGCAGCCGCTTTGGGAACGCTCGCGCTCCGCCTCCGGCAGATGCCGCTCCATCTGCTCGTCGAACGAGCCGCCCATCGAGCTCATGAGCAGCGCTCCTCCCAGCATCGCTCCGTAGCCGGGATCGGCATAGCTGCTCCCGGACAATCGGCCAGGCGAGTCGCTGCGATCGGCGCTTCGAGCCTCGCGCGCGTCGGCGGCCTGACGGCGGAGCTTATCCAGCATATAGGAGACGAGCCGCTCGTCCGCTTCGGGACGGAACAGCTCCGAGCGCAGCTCTCGCGGCTCCGCGTCCTGCAGCCGCTCCAGCCTCTTTGCATTGAGCGGATGGCGGAAAAAGGCTCCCCAGGCGACAGGAGCGAAAGCGTGGAAACGGAACAGCGCCGCATAGGCCAGATCGAACCAGGCGCGACCTCCGGGATCCGGGACGCTTTCGGCCGCCGGCGCGTGATGCAGCGGTCCGCCGATCAGTTCTTTGCCGAAGCGCTCGTATTCGCGGGTGTACATCAGCATCTCATGCCAGACCCCGTCCACCTCGTCGCCGAACATCGGCACGGTACGCAGCAGCGAGCAGAGCACGAAATAGCGCTTCAGCTCCAGCAGCAGCAGCTCGAACCGCTCTGGCGAGCAGTCGGGATGCTCCGTCAAATAGCGCTGCCGGAGCTGCTCGACATAGGAGGCGGGCAAAGCTTTGTCCAGCTTGGCCGCCGTCGCTTGCAGCGGCGCGTCCGGCAAGGCGCCGAGATCCAGCCAGCCGGCGGTTTCGCGGGCGGCCTCGGCGACCGCGTTCCGACGCGGATTTTTGGAGGAGGACAAGGGACGCTCCGCCGATCGGCGAGTTTTCGTTCGAGCCGATACGAGGGACAGGACGAGCAGAGCGAAGAGAGCGAGCAGAAAAAGGGAGCTTGGAGTCATCGGCTTCTCCTTTCGAAGAGGAAGAAAAGATAGCCTTATCTTACCATAGCGCGGATCCGCTCGGGGGAATGGCCGCGCAGCGGCGCAGCTCGTCCGCCATGGCGCGGAAGCGGTCCGGATTCTCGCCCTTGGCGCGGGTCTTGAACCAAGCCGGGGACAGCCAGCCGACGATGATTTCCTGCGCGTTGCTTTTAAGCAGCCTTTCTCCGTCCACGCAGCGGCGCAGGCGCTCGGCCAAGCGGGCGTAGTGCGCGGCGCCTTCGCTGTCTCCCGCCTGGATACGCTCGTGCCACGCCGGCTGGATGTAGGAGCGGACAAGATGGGAACAGGTGGCGGCAGAAAGGGCAGCCGGCGAAGAGGCCGCAGTCGCGCCGTCTTGCTGCGTCTTGGCCGAATCGGCGGCCGCTCCTGCTTGATTCCGCCCGCTGGAGCCGGCGGAGGAAGGCTCGGCTGGGCGGGCGGAGGATTCCTCCGCTTGGACGGCCGCCGCCAGCTTGCGCTCGACGTCGCGGATCAGATCGGCGAGCGTGCGGCCGGCCGTCGCCAGCGCCTGCTCGCAGTCGCGCTTGCGCGTCGGATCGAGCTGGCCGTGGCTCACGATATGCGTCGAAGGAACCTTGCTCCACTTGGCGCAGCAATAGGCCAGATAAGCGACATAGCGGTCGTAGGCCGCCTCGAAGCGGATCGCGCCGCCGTAGCACAGCTCGATGCCGAGCGCGGCGTCGTTGGCGTCTGCGCCGAAGCGGCGGTTGTCCTCCGGCGCCTGCCTTTGCACATGGTACGCCTTTTCCGCCGGGTCGTCTCCCGTGCCCGTCGGGATGATCTCCAAAATCCGCGTGTCGTCGATGAACACATGGGCCGAAGCGGTCCGCTCCGTCTGGCGGTCGAAATAGCGGTAATGGGCTTCGGCCGTCGCGCCCGGGTTGCCCGTATCATGAGCGACAAAAAAAGCCGGGCTTCCGGCGGTCAGCCGAAGGCCCGGCCTCGTCTGCGGACGGATGCGGATGTAGCGGCGCTCGATCGGATAGCCGAGGTCAATCATGGGCGTCTTCCTTGCGCAGCGCCTGCGCGGTCTGCTTCACAAGCTGGTTGCCGTAGACGGCGACGGCGCCGCAAAAGATGCCCTGCATGACGCCGTCGGCGGTCCAGCCGGCCGTGAAGCCGGCGAAGACGATGCCGGCCGCGGTGACAAAGTAGATGATCATCCAGTCCCGGATGCCGGCCGTCCGCTTGAGGCCGTAGCCGATGATCCAGCAGACGGCGACGACGCCGGCCAGCTCAGGATGGATCATCGATTGGATGAGCGTCCAGTCCATCTGGCTTCCTCCTTTGGCTTCGCTTTATTCGAGTATTTTGAAAACGAGGCCCAGCAGCGAGGCCGCCAGGCCGATAAGCGTGAACGAGGTCGTGATCAGCCAGCGCTGGCCCTGCTTGATGCCGTCGATGCTGGCTCGGATCTCGTCGATCCGGTGATGCGCGGCGCGCGCCCTCTGGGCGGCCTCGCGCGCCGTCTCGTCGCTTTTTTCCAGGCGTTCGATGAGCCGCGCGACTCCGGAGGCCAACTCGCCGAGAGCCCGAGTGTTGACTTCCTGCAGCGTCTCGAGCTTCACCACTTGGGATACGATCGCCTGGAGCTGGTTCTCGGGTCTGCTCATGCCGGGTTTCTCCTTTCGAACGGGGGAGGGAGACGGGTTTATCAGACTCCAGACGGAACTAAACCTTCATCTACGCCTTCCTTAATCTTGATTTTCGTAGTCAAATAGTTGAGCAAAATGGAATAGTAGCTCAGCACATTGCTCTCTCCGATTTTTCTGATTCCGTCCGTATATCCGTTGAACGTATTTGGAGAAAGAGCCAGACTATCAGACAAGTCCAGCTCATCATTTAAAGGCAAAACCAACATTGCATTGCTAAGAAGAATTGATCCGGATTCAATGACTTGATAGCTGACTCGAAACTGGCTTACATTCCCCTCCATGTCGAAGTTCTGCGTTACCGCCAGCAATTTGATTTTTTTCCCCATTGACTTAGCCTCCTTAAGAGTTAAAAGCCTTGTGCATGGTTGAACCGCAGAGAATGGTATCCCCTTCTCCATGCCGCTATTCGGTACATGAACCGCGAGTTGGGTTTCCCCTTAACCATAAAGCGGTCCGTATAGCGTTCGGGAACATAGAACGCTCCTTCATCAATGCTTTGAATGAAAACGTGGTAGTCTTCCCCTTTGATTTCAACCGTTTCGAGAAAGATAGGATCCATTGAAACGATTACCTGGCCTTCTTGATCCGTCATGGCCTCACCATAATCCTCAAACCGATTTTCGGGCGACTCTATAGCAAACAGATATTGATCCCCATAAGTGGAAGTTGATACGACAGCCGATTTGGTTCCTGCCACACTGAACGATTTTTGAACTCGGACTCCTAAGGCATCCCAGTAGGCGCTTTGCTGACCTGCTGCGTACATCGAGATGCTGTTGTCGCCATTCCATAAGAGCCCTGTATCATGATCACCAATCGATAGATCGAGAGCGGCTTGGCTGTTCATATTGTTTCTTCCTGAACCTCCATTGAACCCTACCGCAAGTGTGCCCGACACCCGCGCGTTCCCCAACCCAGTTACTTTAAAGAAAGGCTGCCAAACCCCTCCTCCTACAGTTCCAACATCTAGAATAGCATTCGAGTCGGCCATATATCTGCTTGCAACGATCAATCCAACAGCGGCCGGATGATCCTGCCAGTTCACGATCGAAGAAGCTGGAGTAATGCCTGCCGGAGGGAACGCCGGAGCTGAGTTGGCTGCTTTTGCATGACCGTGGCGTTCAATTTGAACGGCAGTTCCGTTCGAAGCGGACGGACCGCTAAGTGTTAGAATCGGAGTCCAGTTGATGGTGTCGTAAAAAGTTCCCAAACGGATCGTATTGTTGCCTACCATTCGGATACCATCTGTTGAGCCTATGTTTTCATATACCGCGTAATGTTTTCCATCTGTCGCATTTTGTCCGCGAAAATAGATTGGCGAGTCGGCAAGGTTGAAATTGGAGTTGCTTCCTCCTCCCAAGTTCAGCTTTTTAGGGATTGTCACATTGCCGGTGGACCGAGCTATATCCAGTCCTTTTGTGATGAATGCGCCGTTATTGTCATAGGTCCAAAAAGAAAGATTCCCTCCCCCATTGCCAGCGGAACTAGCTCCATCAAGACCAATTCCCCCATAAATATTTCCATTATTCTTCATTGCCAAATGAACATTCCCACCACTTGAGGTTCCTTGCGTCGTGTTGATGGAATCAAAGCTTGGAATCGCTGATTTCCGAACATCCTGATCAAAATGATATCCGTCCACCATATCCGCATTGAGCCCCGATCCTGCGCCGCCGTTCCATTTAGCCCGGTCGGCAGTCGAAACGTGAGATGCTTGACTGGATGCATGCGCGGTCAAGCTGCTTTGCACCGCATCCACCTCCGCCTTCCGCGCCGCGTCGTCCGCGGCCGCCGGGGCGGCCACCTTGACGCGGCCGGCGGAGTCGCGCTGCATGAGCTTGCCTGGCGATGCCGCGCTCGTCGCCCCATGCGCGCCCTCCACGACCGCCGCATGGGCGGACGCGGCGTTCACCTCGCCGCCGAGCGCGTTCAGATCCGCCTCGGTGACGACATCGTTGAATTTCCAATCCGTCTTGGCCATCGTCATCCCTCCTCTACCGTGATCGACTGCAGCATCAGCGTATCGCTCGCAATCGGGATCTGCACTTCGCTTACGCTCAGCGTCTTGCCGGACGCATCCTGCAGCTCGATCCGATGCACCGTGCCTACCGCCTCCGCCGGAATGTAATACCTCAGCTCGACAACTCCCTGCGACGCCCGCTTCAGCGTGAACTCCGTCAGCAGCACCGCGCCGCCGTTGAGCGAGACGCGGGCGATCCGACCGTCCACATATGCGGCCACGTCCTGGATCAGCGAAGCCTCCATCATCGTACGATCACCTCTTCCTTCTCTGTCGTGAATCCGGTCGCGCCGAGCTTCCAGCTGCCGAGCCTCGTCTCGCGGGCCAGCCGCCGATAGCGGATGCCCTCCCTCAGGCGCAGCGTATCCGCAACCGCCGTCTGCTGCACATAGACCAGACTCGCCGGCTTCAGCGCCGTCACCGTCTGCTCCACCTCGCGGAACAGCGGCGCGTTCTGGATCGCGGCCGAGATCGTCAGCACCTGCGCCTCCAGGTCTACCTGCGCCAGCGCGCGGCCCTTCCCGACCAGATCGTCCAGCCTCTCTTGCAGATACCGCAGGGTAAAAGGAGGCTTCGTGGAATACCGGTTGACGACGCGCACGCGCCGAAATGCCAGCGATTCCTGCGCCTCGTCCGCCCGAATGCCGAGCAGCCGCTCGTGGCGGCGGATCGCCTCCACGGACGCGGTCAGCACGAAGCGGTCATCCAGCAGGCGCTCCAGCGCCTGCTCCGCCGAGGCTATCTCTTCATCCTCCGAACGGAACAGCTCCGTCATCTCGCGGCTGTCCGAATAAAACGCCGGCAGCCTTCCGATCAGCGGCTCAGCCATTCAGCGTCACCGTCCCGAGCGTCGGCACCTCGTCGGCTTCCAGCTCCAGATTGGCCGGCGCGCCGTTCAGCGTCGTGCCGCCGATGTCCTCGACGCCTGGCAGCGCCAGCACTCTCGTCTCCAGCTGGGAGATGCGCACGATCAGCCGGCTCTCTCCCGCCCAGGCTCGCCGCAGCTCCAGCAGATACGCTTCCGCCGCCGCCTCGATGTCCCGCTCCAGCTGGACCGCGCTCACGCCGGCGCGCAGCGTGAGCTGCGTGGCGATGTCCACGGGAACCGCGTCCGCTGCCACGATCGTCACCCGATGGCCGATCGGGGCGAGACCGATGCCTTGTCCCGCCGACTCCGGGTCGATCGCCGCCTGCACCTCCTGCACCAGCGCGGCCGCCGCCGGAGCGAAGTCGCTGGCGATTACCGTCGCCTTCACGGTGCCGCCGCCGTTCCAAGCGGGATGGATCTTGACCCCGCCGACTCCGGGCAGGCCGCCGATCTTCGCCCGGTAATCCGCGATATTGCCGCCGAAAGGCTGCTCGCTGACCGCTTGCCAGAAGCGGGCCCGCAGCTCGGCGTCTCCCTCCTCGTCCTCGCCCGGCACGAGCACGTCCGCCAGCTCGGCGCGAGCCAGGCCGTCGATGTAGTCCAGCGGCAGCAGCGCTCCCGCCACCTCGTTGCCGGCTCGGCCGGGCAGCTCGGCCACGAGGCGATACGTCCCCGGCGCGAGCCGCTCCGCCACCTCGTAGGCGGTCCCTTCGGCCGCCAAGCGCGAGCGCAGCGGCACCTCCGCCGGGCCTCCGGCCGCGCCGAAGAACCGGCCGAGGCGCATCGCCCGGCTCGAGGCCTTGCGCCGCACGCCGTGCTCGGCGGCGCGGCGCGTCAAATACTCCCCGTCCGCCGTATCGGCGAACGAAAGCGCCAGCTGCACGTCCAGCTCGGCGTAAAGCGCCGCCAGCTCGGCCGCTGCGGGCGCGAGCGCGTCGAAGATGACGCTGCCTTCCCTTTTGTCCAGCTCATCCGGAATCCGGGCCAGCATGCGGCCCATGATCTCGCGGTACGTCTGATGCTCATACACCGGCCATCGCCTCCTCCTTGAACGAGCCGAAGACGGTGCGCACCGTGAACGTCAAGGACACGCCGTCTCCTTCCCGCCTCATCTGCATGTCCTCGACCGCCAGCACGCGGCTGTCCGCCAGCAGCGCTTCCTCGACCGCGGCGGCGATGTCGTAGCTCGACCGCTCGAGCCCGACCTCTCCCGTGTACACCTCATGCTCCCAGCGCACAGTCGACAGCTGCTTGAAGACGAACTGGCGCATCGCGGCCAGCCCGTCGATCCTTCCCCCCGTGCGTCCGTCCAAATGGATCGGGTACGTCAGGCTCGGCCGCTCGACCGCCTCCGCCGCCGTCCAGTCCAATCCCGTCTGCTCCGGCACGCTCATGCCTCCACCCTCCCCAACGCCACGTAAGGGCTGCCGCCCTCCGAGCGCAGCAGGACGAGCCGGTCGCCGAGCTCAAGGCCGCGCCGCAGCACGACGCGCTCCCCGCCCAGCTCCACCGCCAGCTCCCGCAGATGCTCGGGCACGACGAGCAGCTCCGCCGGCAGCGTGAAGCGCTGCTCGACGGCCACCTCCAGCGGCTCGAGCCCCGTCACCTTGCCGAATACCGCCTTCGTCAGCTGCTGCGCCTCCAGCGAGCGCGCCATGATCTGCTTGATCGAATCGTTGATGCTCATGCTTCATCCTTCCTTTACCATGCCGTCGATGACGTACAGCTCGAGCTGCATCGTGTGCGAGCGGCCGGAATAGGCGTGCGTGCATTCCTCGACGAGAAAGTTGCGGTTCAGCTGCAAGCGAGGAATCGTCACCTGCACGACCGAGCCGGCGCGGATCGTCGGATGGCCGAGCGCCTCCAGGCTGAATTTCCGCTGCTCGCGGTTTTTCAGCTGGAGCAGCTGCTTCAGCATCTCCTTGATCCGCTCCTCGTTGAGGCCCTCGTCCACCTTCTGGTAATATTGCAGCTGTCCCCAGCGGGCGATCGCGGCGCCGTCCTGCTCGATATAGACGTCCCGACCGCCCGTCTGCTTGTTGTCGCGCACGAGCTTGATGCGGTTGTACGTCTCGCTGTCGATGCTGCGGCTGGACGAATAGCCCGTCAGCAGGCTGTTCTCGCCGATGACGACGCTCGCCTTCATGTCGGCCACGTCGCGCAGCGTCAGCAGGCCCGCATCGTCATAAAAGACGAAGAGCTTCCCCTTCGCCAGCAGCGTCTCGTCCAGCGCCTTGAAGATCATGTCCAGCCGCTTCTGCCCGTCCTGGCTGAACTTCGGAATCGGATGGCCCGTATCCGCGATAGGGCCGAGCCGGGCCTGGATGGCCAGCGCCTGGTCGCGGATGACCTGAGTCGCCGTCACGTTCGTGCGGACGTAGGTATCCGTCTCCAGCAAATAGCGGAGCTGATCCTGGGCTTTCACCCGCACGACCCGATCCTCGTCCTCCTCCAGGGTAAACACATAGCCGTAGAACAGCCGCACGCCGCCGTCGCTCACCCGTACGACGTTGCCGGGAGCGATCGGCAGCTGGCTTTGCGCCGCCAGGCTCGGCCCCCGCATCATCGAAAACTCCAGCGTGCCCGCCTTGCCGATGCGGGACGTCTTCCAGCTCAGCTCGGTGGCCATGCCGGTGACGTCCCACAGCCGTCCGTCGCGGAGGTCGAGCTCAATCTTCAGCATGCCCTCACTCCTTCGGCGGCGGCACCTGAAGCACGCGGCCGATCTGCAGCCGCTTCAGCTCCGAGTTGCCGATGCCGTTCAGCTTTTGGATTTCCGGCCAGCGGCTGCTGTCGCCGTCGTACAGCTTCATGCTGATGCCGCTGAGCGTGTCGCCCTTGACGATCGTGTAGGCTTTCGGCGGCACCTTCAGGTCCGGCCGCTTGTCCGGCTCCTTCGCCACGGCGGTCGAGCCGTCCGCCGTCTTCACCGCCTGCAGCTTCACCGGCGCGTAGAACACGTATTCCTTCAGCTTAAGCGTGTAGAACACGTCGCCCGGCGAGCCGGCCTCCTCCCAGCGATCGAAGCCGGTGATCGTCATCGGAATCTGCAGCGTGTACGGATTCTCGAACCGGTCGGCATGGCGGGCATAGATGAACCGCAGCGGATAGCCGGAGCGCATCCAGCGGCCGATGTCGTCGGCGAACTGCTCCGGACGCTTCAGGATGGACCGGGTCGCGACGTAAGGGCCGGGCTGGCTGGGAAAAAAGCTCTCGAACTCGACCTCGGCCAGTCCCGGCTTCTCGATCGTCGCGATCGGTCCCGCTCCGAGCAGATTGTAGTCCTTGCCGGAGCCGCTTCGGCGGATCGACAGCTTGGACGGCAGCACCGGCAGCTCCCAGCCCTCCGTGCCGTGATTAAAGTCGAGCCGGATGCCGGCGAACGCTTTGGCCGGCTGAGGGCTGACCCGAATCGGTATAGCCATCGGCGACCTCCTTTCCGCGCAATGCTGCGCTTCGTAATGTTGCTAAATGCGGGCGTACACCCCGTGGGCGGACGACTCGATCTCCTGCTCCATGCTCGCGGCGATCTTGCGCACGACGTCGTCGACGTCGACCTGCTTGTGGATCGGTCCCGTCGTCACCTGCACCGTCGGCGTCAGCGTGACGAAGTTCTGGATCGCCTTCATCTCGGCCAGATCGCGCATCACCTTCAGCTCCTCGCTGCCGATGTCGACCTCGCTGCCGATGCTGCCGACCTCGTTGACCTTGCCGATGTTGGGAATGTTCCCGCCCGGCGCGGCTCCTGCTCCGGCGCCGCCCATCATGCTGTTCTGCTTGTCGGCCATGCCGCCTCCGCCGCCCAGCTTGTTTTCCCCTTTGAACATTTCCTTCAGAGGATCTTTCTCCCCGTTGAAGAGCGAGCCTGCTTTGTCCAGCGCTCCTTTGCCCAAGTCGTAGCCCTTCTTGCCTGCCGCTGATGGATCCAGCGCGTCCAACCGTCCGATGCGGACGGGGTCCTTCTCCGAAGTCGGCGGCTCGATTTTATCCAGCATGCCCTTCAGCTTGCTGCTCAGGGCATGGGGATCCTTTACGTCCAGCTCTGCGATGCCTTTGTATTCTTTGCCGAACAGCTTCGCCATGCCGGCTCCCAGCCCGTTCACCAAGCCGATGACTCCGTTGATTCCCTCCAGAATGATCTTCATGAAGCCGCCTGCGAAGGACTCCGTCATGAGCAGCATTTCATACAAGGCGTTGCCGAACATCATCGCCAGATCGTAGAACAGCTTCTGAACCGCATATACCGGATCGATGAACAGATTGATCAGGAACTCCGCGAAAGTCGCGAACAAGTTCCAGGCAGACGCGATCATGTTATAGATCGTGGCCCCTAGGAAGAAGAACAGCCCGACGATGAAGCCGATGATCTCGCCTGCGCTCGTCCCCGTCTGGAGCAGCGCGTAAACGAGCAGCCCGATGATCGCAATGATGAGCAGCAGCGGCCAGTTCGCCATGAAGAAGGCAGCGGCCATCGCCATGATCGGCGCCACCATGCTCCATAGCCAGACGGCCATGAGCGGCAGCAGCACCGCCGTCAGCACGGTCAGCACGTCGCCGATCGCATCCCCGTTCGAGACGAACAGGTTAATCAGGAACAGCGCGGCATCTGCCGCTGCGGAGAGCAGCTCCGCCATGATGTACAGTCCGGCGGAAAGCGCGTCGAAGAAAGGATCGAGCTTGCCGGAGTCGAATACAGCCATGATCTTGTCCAGAACCGGAATGAGCGTCTCCATCGCCGGCATGCCGGCTTCGCCGAGCTTGAACTGCGCTCTCTGCTGGATGCCTTCCATTTTGGCTCCCGGGGTGGAGGTCAGCTTGTCGAAGCCGGCGTCGCTCATGCCTTGCTTGGCGAGCAATCCATCCATAGCGCGCAAGAACCCGTCCATGTCGCCCGAAGCGACGGCCTTGCCGGCTCCGCTCTCCTGCAGCTGCTTCTCGGACAGATTAAGCCCTTTCAGCAGTTCCGCAGGATCGCCCGCCATCATGGCGCTCATCGCGCCGGCCGATTCTTCGAGGCTGCTCTGAGGGTTCAGCTTCTGCATCCGCATCGCCATCCGGTTGAGAGCGGCCACCTGCGTCGGGTCGGTCGTCACCTTGAGGAAAGACAGCGCCGTCTGCTGCGCCTCCGCCGGATTCACGTTCGCGCCGAGCGCTTGCCTGCTCACCGCATCGAAGATCGCTTGGCCGCCGGCGTCGCTGCCTGCCGCCACCGAGTAGCGGTCGATCGTCTCCTGCTGCACCATCGCGCCCCCGACGGAGCTTTTGAACAACGGCACCGCTGCTCGGAATGCCGCCGTCAGGCCGCTTGTCATCAGCTGAGCGACGCTCGGTGCTCCCTCTCCGGCCTGCGACGCTCCTGCCGCGGCCGCGCCAGCCGCTCCTCCCAGCACGCCGGCGCCCAGAGCGCCCGCTCCGGCAGCTCCGGCTCCAGCGGCGCCAAGCCCAAGCAGCGCCTTCAGCCCGCCCGCACGGAAGGCCAGGAACATTTTCGTAAGCTCCGGGAGCGCTTTAAGGAAGTCCTTAGCGCCAGCGACGAACCGAAAAATGCTCGTAACGCGGTCCATTTTGCCGAATCCACCGCCTGGATCCCTCTGCGCTCCATCCCCCGCCGCCTTCACGCTCACCTTGAACGGCTCGTCCAGCCGCTTCTGAATCTGCTTGCGCAGCCGGCTGATGTCCTCCTCCGGCACGTTCAGGCGGACCTGCAGCGCGAGGCGGGACTGCCGGAGCCGTCCGAGCCGCTGCATCACGCCATTGATCTCCTGATGCGCGCCGCTCGTCTGCACCGACACCTTGAGCGGCTTCGCCAGCTGGCGCTGCAGCTTGTCGCTCAGCTGAATCGTGCGCTCCAGCGTCTGATTCACCTTGCGCAGCTCGCCGCTGAAGCGGTCATACAGCCGGATCGTCGCTTGCAAAGTCGCCATCGCTTCACCCCCTCCTTTCCGTCATCGGCGCTTGCCGCTCCGCGAGGACTGGAGCCGCGCCTGCTTCTCGGCCTCCAGCCGCACGCGGATCATGCCGATCAGCGCGGCCTTGCGCCGCGTTCCCAGCTCTGCGAATTCCCATGGCAGCACCCCGTATTCATTGAGAGCGAAGTACGCATAATTCCACTCGCCTTCCCCCTCCTCTAGTCGTTTTTTACTTCTTCGGCCAGCTCGCCGACCTCGCGGTCGAAGCCGTTGATCTCCTGCACCTTGGCCGCCAGGTTGGCGAACTCGCCCGCCAGCAGCATCTTGCGCACGACGGCCGCCGCGCCGCGCACGCCGTACGACTGCTGCAGCTCGGCGTCATTGAGATCCGGATGCACGACGCAAGCCGCGACCATGCGGCCGAGATAAGCGTTGTAGTCCATCTCCGGCATCGCCTGGCCGCCCTTTCCCTTCGTCCGCTTCATCGACGCGGAGCGCAGCTCCTCGTTCAGCTCCTCCGAGATGGCCCGCAGCTTCCAGGCGGCGGGCCGGCCCGACTCGTCGCGGAATCGGTCCGAGACGACGACCTCCTGCGTTTCGGCGGCGACGGCATTGTGGGCAAAAAACAGCTTCATGGACATGAACAGTTCCTCCTTGGAATGGAAAATCGAATGAAGCGGGAGCGTCCGTGACGGACGCTCCCGGCAAATGACCGCGAATGAGGCCGGCGGATCGGCGGGACGCTTGCTCTGCCTGGAGTCGGCTCGTCGCGCCCGATCAGCCCAGTCCCTGGATGTCCTTGAACGGCTCGCCGATGTTGACGTCATGGAACGTGAACGGAATTTCCTCGTCCAGCGCATCCGACTCCGCGTCGAGCGCGGCCATGACGACCTCGTCGAGATTGACGCCGATCAGCGTGACGATCTGCTTGCCGACAGCCGAGGCCGGATCGTCGTTGGTCACCTGGATGTCGAAATAGGTGTCCACGCCGGTCTTGATGTAATCGCGCATCATCTCGCGGAAGCGGGACGTCACGTAATACAGCGTCATCGTGCCGGTGCCTTCCCAGCCGGCCGCTTTTTTCTGCACGTTGCGGCTGCCGAGCGTCTTGATGTCGGCCTTGTTCTTTTTCGCGGTTGCCCGCAGGTTCTTCACATAGAACATCTCCACCGTCTGTCCGCCAATCGTCGCATAGGCCGTCCCGGAGTGCCCGGCAATCGTGTCTCCCGCTTTCAGTACGCTCATTTAGCTCACCTGTACTTTCATGTAGATTTTTTCGATCGCATCGACCGGCTGCACGGATACGGATACGACAACCGCGTCCGCCTCCGCTCCCTGCTCCACCGTCACGTCCTTGGAGGCGTCGAAGTTCTGCAGCGCCCCCAGCTCCTGGTACTGCTCCAGCAGCTTCACGCAGTCCTTGCGGAACAGCGCGCGGCCGTTCGCATCGTTGCCGACCTTGCCGATATACAGGCTCTCGAAGGTCGCCTTGAAGTCCGTCGCGATCCCGTCGAGCACACGCAGCGCAGAGTTTTTGGCGAAAATGCGGCCCTTCTGCGGCGTCGGACTATGATAGGAGTTGATGTCCTGCTCGACGACGACCGAGCCGGAGCGGGCCGTGAAGACGAACTCGCCGCCGAGCAGCGCCGCCGCCGTAGCCGAGTTCGTCAGGCGCGGAGACGCGTCGCTCGCGCCTTCATAAACGGCGTAGGTCAGCGATGCGGCCGGACCGGCCGCCGCTGTCGCCGCCGCGACCCAGACCGCCGCCTGTCCTGGCGTCAGCGTCTTGCCGTCCTCCAGCGTGACGCCGTTGCGCACGCTGATGACGCCCTCATGATTGGCCGAAGCGTAGTTTTCCAGCACGACCTGGATCTTGCGTCCCTCCTCCTCGCGCAGCCGCGCGGCGAACGCCGCGAACAGGCTTTTCATCGTGACATCCGTCCCCGGATACACCGCCACATGGAAGTCCTGCAGCTCGATCGCCTGCAGGAACCCGGCATAATCCTCGTTCGTCGCCGCGCCGTCCGTACCGCCCGCAAGCGGAACGCCTGCCGTGGCTTCGAGGGCTCCCGAGCCCGTCCAGACGATCCACGCGTTCGCCTTCAGGCCTTGTGCGTTCAGCACGATCTGGCGATCGACCTCCGAGCCGCCGACAAACGTCGCGACTTCCATCTGGCCCGGCTTGTCCACGCTCGCCTCGACCGAGACGCGCAGATCATTGCCGCGCACGCCCGGATAGCGGGCTTCGGCGGTGACGCCGCCAAGCGTCGCCTTGGCCGCCGTTCCACCATTGATGCGGTAGACGAGCAGCTTGCCCGCGCGCTTCATCGCCTCGCGCACCAGTAGCAGCTCCGGCGCGCTCAGCGCGTAGCCGAGCTTCTCCAGCGGATTCTCGCCGCCCTCCAGCACCGTAATCCGCCGCGGCTCTCCCCACGACAGCGGCAGCGGCAGCGCCAGCGTGCCCCTATCGCCCGTCGTCACCGCCGTGCCTTCCGTCGCAAAATTGATGTAGACCCCCGGACGTACCTTGTTCATTGCCGTAAACATGCCTCCAGCCATTTAGTCGGCCTCCTTTTTAATGAATGCTTGAATGCGCCGTTCGACTTCCTCATGCCCGCAGCGCTCTTCGTCGCCGACCAGCACGGAAATCAAGTCCTTGCTGGCGCCGTACCTGCGGCTCCCCAGCAGCGCCGCCTTCGTGAAGCGCGGCTCCAGGCTCGCCTGCTGCTGCTGCTGCTGCGGCTTGACGTCCGCACGGGACGCGTCAGCCGTTTTTTCCGCCTTTTTCCTAAATGCCATTCGGCTCGACCTCCTTGCGCAAGCTCCGCATGAGCGGCGGACGATCCGTCTCATCCGCTCCGTCCAGGCGTACGCTCCAAGTAAAAACGAACTTGCCCTCGGCCAGCTCACGGCTTACGGCGGAGCCCTTGGCGAACCGCCCGTCCGCCAGCGGCACCGACGCCAGCAGCGGCAGCAGCCGCTCCGCGACGAGGTCGGCCCGCTCCGCGGACCGGCAAATCAGCGCCAGTCGACACGCCTCTCGCCAGCGGCCGCCGAGCAGCCGCTGCCGTTCGACCGCCAGCTCCACCAGCTCCAGGCTCGGCTGCGCAGGCGGGGGCTCCGACTGACCGACGGACACGGCGTAATCCGGGAACGCCGCTCTCAGCCGGTCCAGCAGCACGTCGATCCAGCTTTCGCTCATCGGCTTGCTCCTTTCCCGGAGAGCAGCGTCTCGAGCACGCTCTCCAGCCGCCGGGGCCAGTCCCGCTCCAGCTCCGCCAGCGCGAGCGCCAGCATGAAGCGCCCCCGCTGTCCGCCTTCGCCCTCCGTCCCGTACTCGAGACGGGCGGCTTCCGGCGCCGGGTGGCTGATCTCCACCGACAGCACCCGGCTCGCGCGCTTCACTGGTCCGACGCGCCAGCCCTTCGCCAGCTCGCCGCTTCCCGGCGGCATTCGAGCCGCTGCGGATCGAGCCGCGGCTTCCGCCTGCTCCAGCAGATGCCGCTCCAGCACGATCGGCGCCCGCTTTTCCAGCTCCCTCAGCTTGCGCAGCAGCTGGTCCGGATCGTCCAGCTTCCAAGCTGCGATTCCTCCCATGCCAGCTCCTCCTTCCTTCTCTTGCTTCCCGCCGTTTCTCGTGCAGACCGATCGTCAGCTCTCCTCTCGGCCTCTTCTCCTCCGACAGGCACAGGAACGACAAAAGCCGCCCGGTTAGGGGCGGCTCGTCTCTTGTCATCGTTCCTGATACTAGCATCTTACCACGGTCAAAACGGCCTCAGCGGCTCAACTCCGTCTCTTTCGCGTCTCCACTCCGTCTCATTGGAGTCTCACCGGGGGAGGCTGATCTTCTCGCGTCGTTTCGGCGCATGAAAAAGGACGGAGCGCTTTTTCGCTCCGTCCTTTTCTCCATCCTATGCTGCCGCCGCTTGGCGGTCCTCTATCCATCCCGCTGCCATTCCAGAATCCGCAGGAACAACCGGGCCGCCTGCGGCTTCCAGCGGAAGAACGTCGGGCGGGAGATGCAAAGCGCCATCGCGCAAGCCTCGGCTGTCCGCTTCTCGACGTAGTAAAGCCGGATGAGGCTGCCGTACCCTTCCTGCTGCTCCTCCGCGAGCCGCATCGTTTCTTCCAGCTGCTCCAGCTCGGCCTGCAGCCGCTGCAGCTTCGCCATCCGCTCCAGCACGGCATCATAATCGCCGATCCGCCCCGCGCGAGCCTCGATCACCTTCTCCAGCTTGCCTCTGAGCTCCCGCAGCAGCCGGTCGTCCTCGAGATCATTCCCTCTCGTCGGGATCGCCGCCAGCTGCGCTTTCGTGCCGACCGGATGCTTGTCCGGATCGAGGTACGCATTTGCGATCGTCTCCAGCTTCTGCTCCCGAGCGTTCAGATACATATAAGAAGGCATCCCTTTCAGACGGCGGTGAAGGTCCTGCAGCTGGTCCTCCTGATTGAGGCGGCTGACGGTCATTCCGGCTCCGATCGAATAGCTGCCGAGCACCTTCACCTGTATCTTCAGCTCTCGCCAGCGGCGGCATTCGTCGCGGACGAGGCTTTCCAGCTGCCGATTGTCCAGCTCGTCCAGCAGCTCATCGAGCGGTCTCCGTCCCCGTTCCGCTTCAGCGCGATTTTCGAGTCGTTCCATTCTTTCCAAGCCCCTTTCCGTTGACTCAAATTTAATTTGAGTTCAAGCCATTGAAATTCCTTTTTTCAACCCCTTGTTGTCTATCAGCCTATTTCAAGGTATAATGCATCCATAAAGACGAATTTCCTTTGAGCATCCTTGCGGAATACTAGCATAACACCCAAATTATATTTGAGCAAGAGGGAAATGGAAAAGGGAGGAAGGACCGCCATGTCGCTCGGCAAACGAATTCGGGAATACCGGGTCAAACGAGGCTTGACCCAGATGCAGCTCGCGACGAAGCTCCAAATGTCGGAAGCGAACATATCCAGCTACGAACGGGACAAAAGCGCCCCGCCGAGCGACAAGCTCAGCCAGCTGGCGGAGCTGCTCGGCGTCTCCTCGGATTATTTGCTCGCCGGCTCGGTTGCCGCCTCCCCGAGCCTTCAGAAACTGGAGCTGGAGCTGTCGGAGGAGCAGATCCTGACGCTGGCCGCGCATCGGATCGGCCATGAAGGGCCGCTGACCGGCCAGGAGCTGGAGCAGATCAAGCTTGCGCTGCGCATCGCCCTGGCCAAGCCGTAACGAACGACACGAGGACCCGTTTAGGAGAGAGGTTATGTCCAAATATGAACGCCTGCTGAAGCAGACGCCCATCCTTCTTCGCGAGGACGCCGACTTGCCTGAACCGATCAAGGGGCTGTATATGGAGACGCGCGCCGTCCAGGCGATCCTGCTCAGCCGCAGCCTGCGCACGTCGGCCGACAAGGCGTGCATTCTCGCCGAGGAGCTCGGGCACTACCATACGACTGCGGGCGACATCACCGACCAGTCCATCATTGCCAACCGCAAGCAGGAGAAGCTGGCGCGCAACTGGGGCTATGAGAAGCTCGTCCCGCTGTCGGAGCTGATCGGCGCTTATCTCGCCGGCTGCCGCAACGCGTTTGAGATCGCCGACTACCTGGAGGTGACCGAGGCGTTCCTGCAGGAGTCGATCGTCCACTATCAGGAGAAGTACGGCCAGATGGTCGTCCTCGACCGGTTCACGCTTTATTTCGATCCGCTCGGCGTCGTAGAGATGTTCGAGCGCTGATTTTCACCGCAAGAAAAAACCACGCACACCGTTTGGACGGTCTCGCGTGGTTTTTATTTATCACTGGTAGGGCTTAGCCTATCGAGCCCTTCATCTCGACATGAACTAGGCTTATTTCATATTTGGGAAAAACGGTTGCGAAACTTGCTGTGCATCGGCCACACATTTTCCATGGTATGTTACGAACCAGCCCATTTGCAATAATCGCAGTTGCCAAGGACGCAGTTCCTAGGACCTACGAGCCTCACACCGTTTGAACGTGCCGAGTCTTAGTCGGTGCAGTCTCCTCGGTTGCCAACCTTCCACACACAATGACTATTGTAAAGCTTTACTGCCGCATAGACCTATTGCACGGAATTGAGCCCAACAAACAGTCTTGCTGAAGCGCATTGGCTCGAACGCACTCTCTTCACCTTCTTCCAAACCAAGAGGTCTGTTTAAGAGTCGTTTGTAGCCCGCGTGACTTTACCGAGTAAACGTTCGCTTTGAACAGATGGTTCAGATGAAGCTCAAATGGGCGGCCAACCCTCTGATCGATATTCTGCAGTGTCAGAACGCTCTAACCGTTCCTCACGCTTCTGCTTCACGGCTCGAGCAATTATAACAATGAAAGCCAGTATATTGCCTGTATAGATACCTCTTGCTATTGTGGATCTCAACGAAATGTTTTAACTACTCGTCCAGGGACGAACTCTACGATCGGTTCTTCTTTCTTCCTCCTTATATACTTTTTCATGATATAGAAATATCTAATAGATCATATGAAAATTATTTTATTGTCTTGATTTTCTTTGAGGAAAATCAAAATTCTTGACTATAATATCAGTAACTAGTTTAACAGCATAAAAAGCTCCTAGTGACATATACCAAAAGAAGTAAGACCAGATACTTACTCCAATAGATGCTAAAAATCTATATGGTGCCTGTGGAAGGCTAGTAATAATTATTGAACCCACCACTACCGCTAACCCTAGATTTATCTGGCTCCGAAGGCTATGATAAAGATTCAATCGAAAAGCAGGAAAGAACTCTCTTATTCTCTTCATTACATCGCTATCATCAAGAGTAATAAGCAAAGTTAAGAATACGCCTGTGACCCCGATAACAATTGAAGCAAAGCTCACAACATTACCCATTAAGTTCCGTATATTGGTGATAAGACCAAAAAAGTGTAGTGCACCCGAAAGAAACCCAATAATCAGACATACAATGATTGAATGCTTTACCCAAATATCTTCAATCTTATTTATCCTCTTCAATGTGAATTCTTTCAGTCTATCTTTTTTGGCCATATTTCTCACCACCTCTTATTGAATGATTCCAATAATTCTTCTAATATCAGACTTTCTTGTCTTATATTTCTCAAGCATATTCGCGTGTAAAAACTCATGGCCAATAGAAGACTTTTGCTTTATTTCAAGACCAATTCGATCAGTCATTCTTGGTTCAATTAAATTAATTACCTCTACTTCGGAATCTTCGTGTTCTTTAACAGTTACCTCAATTTTGGGCCTACTTCTCTCGGGAAGATCTTTAAACTTTTCAAGTACTTCTCTAATCTCGTCCGCATTCAATGATGCAGTCTTTTCAGAAAACCCCATTGAGATTTGCAGTTCAATGTTAACCCCCGCAGATCTACCTATTGAACGTCTCATGTCTGACAGTATTCCATTGTCTCCATGGACTGAATCCAGCATAATATCGCTAGCCTTGATTTTAATTTTGCGATAATAGTCAGCTTGTAGTGCTGCCCCAACCTTGGAGTAATCCATAATAGGAGTAAGTCTTACAAGAAGCGGATCTTCCTCTTCCATACCATTTTCGGCCAAATACCGAAGCCGCAGTTCCGTCAAGTGAGCTTCAATTTGTTTTATAGTAAGGCCGTAGAAATTGGATTGAATCATGCATATTTTATACTGGTGGTCATATAGAATACTTACAAATTCACCTATGTATTCGTCATCCTCTAACATGATTTCTTCTTTTATTTTACCTATTTTCTTCTTTGAAGGAATGTTTGTATCGCGAAGTTTTGACAATTGAAAACTGTACACTTGGAACTTAGGATCATAAATATAGGAATCCGGTTCGACCTCAGCCTTCTCATCTCCAAGTTTTATAGAAGTATCGAAAGCGCCTTTTCTCGATTCCAAAAAATCGAGCATCGGTCCCATATCCCATAGATCAGCTGAGGTGAAATCAGGTTTTCCAAAAGTATTTCCATCATCATCGTGTTTCAGATCTTCTTGCAAGGCTAGCCTTGCAAGAACCAATTTCACTTCAAAATAATTAAACCGTACATATTTCTTCGCCATTAAGTCCCCTCACTTCATAATCAGGTAAGATTCGACAAATACTAGTACTATATTCCCCGATTATGAAACTCGACACAATTGGAACTCACGTTCTTAGGAACATTTGTTCTATTTTATCACATTGACTTGAAATAGCAACCCCCTCCAGCTGATGAGTTCAGTGAGAAATGGTAATTTTACGGCTAGCATTCGTAGTTAGCGAGATTCAACTAAAATGGCCGAAGATAAATTTTTTTAAATGTGACGATTCTTATAAATGAGCAATTGAACTTAAAAATTTTATTACAAAGAACTTGCCCATTTACGCATTTATAAAAAAAATCCGCAGAAAAGTTCTACGGATTCAACGAAAATTACTATGTTTTCGGAGGCCCAGTCCGTACCATTATTCGCACTTTAGGCAAAAAGTACAAACAGGTATTTCCCGAGCCCGAATACACGATTTAAGGCATAGCTACGCGTCTCATTCTCATCAACAAAGGAAAGGACTTCTACCTCGTCAAAGAGCTAATGCGACATGAAACACCAGGCAATGGACGCTTTCGACTAAACGGTATCATCACAGTATCAGAGCCACAAAAAACACCCTGAACCCCCTTTAATTACGCCTTTTATCGCTTACCCGATCGAACCTTCCATCTCGAACTTGATGAGACGGTTCATCTCGACCGCGTACTCCATCGGCAGCTCCTTGGTGAATGGCTCGATGAAGCCCATGACGATCATCTGCGTCGCTTCCGCTTCGCTCAGGCCGCGGCTCATCAGGTAGAAGAGCTGGTCCTCGGATACCTTGGAGACCGTCGCCTCATGCTCAAGCGTGACGTTGTCGTTCTTGATCTCGTTGTACGGGATCGTGTCCGACGTCGACTGGTTGTCGAGGATGAGCGTGTCGCACTTGATGTTCGCCTTGGCGCCTTCGGCGTCGCGGCCGAACGAGCAGAGGCCGCGGTACGTCACCTTGCCGCCATGCTTGGAGATCGACTTGGAGACGATCGTCGACGTCGTGTCCGGCGCCAGGTGGACCATCTTCGCGCCCGCGTCCTGGTGCTGGCCCTTGCCGGCGACGGCGATGGAGAGCACCATGCCCTTGGCGCCGCGTCCGCGCAGGATGACAGCCGGGTACTTCATCGTCAGCTTGGAGCCGATGTTGCCGTCGACCCACTCCATCGTCGCGTTCTCGTCGGCGACGGCGCGCTTGGTGACGAGGTTGTAGATGTTCGGCGCCCAGTTCTGGATCGTCGTGTAGCGCACGCGCGCGTTTTTCTTGACGATGATCTCGACGACGGCGCTATGCAGCGAGTTCGTGCTGTACACCGGAGCGGTGCAGCCCTCGACGTAATGCACGAAGCTGTCCTCGTCGGCGATGATGAGCGTGCGCTCGAACTGGCCCATGTTCTCGGAGTTGATCCGGAAGTAAGCCTGCAGCGGAATCTCGCACTTCACGCCCTTCGGCACGTAGATGAAGCTGCCGCCGGACCAGACCGCGCTGTTGAGCGCCGCGAACTTGTTGTCCGCCGGCGGGATGACCGTGCCGAAGTGCTCGCGGAAAATTTCCGGATGCTCGCGCAGCGCCGTGTCGGTGTCGGTGAAGATGACGCCTTGCTTCTCCAGGTCCTCCTGCATGCTGTGGTAGACGACCTCGGACTCGTACTGCGCCGAGACGCCGGCGAGGAACTTCTGCTCCGCCTCCGGAATGCCCAGCTTGTCGAACGTTTCCTTGATCTCCTGCGGCACTTCCTCCCACGTCTTGCCTTGCTTTTCGGAAGGCTTGACGTAGTACTGGATGTCGTCGAAGTCCAGATCGTCCAGATCGCCGCCCCATTTAGGCATCGCCATCTTGTTGAACTGGTCGAGCGACTTGAGGCGGAAGTTCAGCATCCACTCCGGCTCGCCCTTCATTTCCGAGATCGTGCGGACGATTTCCGGCGTCAGGCCTTTGCCCGACTGGAAAATCGCCTTGTGCTCGTCGCGGAAGCCATATTTATATTCTTCCATTTCCGGCATCGATTTTGCCATCTTGGTCACGCTCCTTGTGGTGGGGCTTGGATGGAAAGGTCAATGCCCTTCCGGCTTGCCTTGGCCTTGCGACTCGACGCCCTTGCGCAGCGCGTTCCAGGCGAGCGTCGCGCATTTGATGCGCGCCGGGAACTTGTTGACCCCGGACAGCGCCTCGATGTCCTCCAGCTCGTCGAACTCGACCGGCTCGCCCTTCATGAGGGCGGAGAACTTCTCCGCCATCGCGTAGGCTTCGTCCAGCGTGCGGCCTTTGACCGCCTCCGTCATCATCGAGGCCGAGCTCATGCTGATCGAGCAGCCTTCGCCCGTGAAGCGGGCGTCGGACACCTTGCCGTCCTCGACCTGCAGCTGCAGCGAGATGCGGTCGCCGCAGGTCGGATTGTTCAGGTTGACCGTCACGGATCCTTCGTCGATCGTGCCGCGGTTGCGGGGATTCTTGTAGTGATCCATGATGACCCGGCGGTACAGATCATCCAATTGCATGATCGAAGAACTCCTTTGTCCGGAGCAGCGAGGCCGCCAGCCGGTCTACGTCCTGCTCGGTATTGTACAGATAGAAGCTTGCCCGGGCGGTCGCCGTCACATCCAGCCAGCGCATGAGCGGCTGGCAGCAGTGGTGTCCGGCACGCACCGCGATGCCTTCGGAATCGAGCACCGTGGCGACGTCATGCGGATGCACGTCGTCCAGGTTGAACGTGATCAGGCCGACGCGTCCTTCGCGCGGGCCGTAGATCGTGATGCCGTCGATCTCCGACAGCTTGCTGTACGCGTAAGCGGCCAGCTCCTTTTCGTGGCGGTCGATGTTGTCCAGCCCGATCTCCTCGAGGAAGTCGATCGCCGCGGCCAGCCCGACGGCGCCGGCGATGATCGGCGTGCCCGCCTCGAAGCGCCACGGAATGTCCTTCCAGGTCGATTCGTACAGGTCGACGAAGTCGATCATCTCGCCGCCGAACTCGATCGGCTCCATGTTCTCGAGCAGCGAGCGGCGGCCGTAGAGGGCGCCGATGCCGGTCGGACCGCACATCTTGTGGCCCGAGAGGGCATAGAAGTCGCAATCCAGCGCCTGCACGTCGATCCGCATATGCGGCGTGCTCTGCGCGCCGTCCACGACCATGACCGCGCCGTGGCGATGGGCGATCTCGGCGATCTCCTTGATCGGGTTGATGACGCCGAGCACGTTGGAGACGTACATGACCGAGACGATCTTGGTCCGGCCGGTAATCGCCTTCTCCACGTCCGCCAGCGCGATCGTCCCGTCCGGCTGCAGCGGGATGTACTTCAGCACCGCGCCGGAGCGCTTCGCCGCCTGCTGCCACGGAATCAGGTTGCTGTGATGCTCCATCGGCGTGATGACGATCTCGTCGCCTTCCTGGAGCACCGACGGAGCGTAGCCCGTCGCGACGAGGTTGAGCGCCGAGGTCGTGCCGCGGGTGAAGATGATCTGCTCCGCGGACGGGGCGTTCAGGAAGCGGGCGACGCGCTCGCGCGCCCCTTCGTACGCCTCGGTCGCGCGGGAGCCGAGCGTATGCACGCCGCGGTGCACGTTGGAGTTGTCGAGCTCGTAGTAGCGCTTGACCGCCTCAATGACGGAGCGCGGCTTCTGGGAAGTCGCCGCGCTGTCGAGATAAACGAGCGGATGCCCGTTCACCTCTTGATGGAGAATCGGGAACTGCTTCCTGATTTCCTCTATGTTCATGCCTCCAGCTTCCTTTCGAGCAGCTGCTGCAGCTGCTCGCGGACGGCGTCGATCGGGACCTCCGTCACGACCGGAGCCAGGAATCCGTAGATGATCAGCCGCTCCGCCTCGGCCTTGGTCACGCCGCGGCTCATCAGGTAGTACACCTGCTCCGGGTTGACCTGGCCGACGCTCGCCGCGTGGCCTGCCGTCACGTCGTCCTCGTCGATCAGCAGGATCGGGTTGGCGTCTCCGCGGGCTTTCGGGCTGAGCATGAGCACCTTCTCGGTCTGCACGCCGTTCGCCTTGGTCGCGCCCTTCTCGATCTTGGTGATGCCGTTGATGATCGCCGTCGCCTCTTCCTTCATGACGGCGCGCGTCACCATGTTGCTGTCGGAGTTCAGGCCGAAGTGCTTGGCCTGCGTCGTCAGGCTCATGCGCTGCTTGCCGGCGCCGATGCTCACGACGGCCGCATCGGACGAGGAGCCGTTGCCCTTCAGCACTGACAGCGTGTCGGAGAGGACGTTGCCGTCGTTGAGGTCGCCGATGACCCACTGGATGCGGGCGTCGCTGCCCAGCACCGCGCGGCGGATCGTCGTGTCGATGACGTTGGCGCCGAGCTGGTGGATCGAGGCGACGTCGACTTTGGCGCAGTCGCCGGCGATGACCTCGATCATCGAGTGGTGCACGGCATCCGCGCCGCCGCCGATCGTCAGCGCGTTGTCGACGTAGGTGACGCGGCTGTGGCGCTCGGCCACGATGAGGATATGCGGCGCGAACGATACGGACGCGTCGTCATTGTAGAACAGCGCCTGCAGCGGCACGTCGATCTCGACTTCCTTCGGCACGTATAGGAACACGCCTCCGTTCCAGAGGGCGGCGTGCAGCGCCGTCAGCTTGTTCTCGTCCTTGGCGATCGCCTGGAACAGATGCTTCTGCACCAGCTCCGGATGCTCGGCCGCGGCCGTCTCCAGATCGGTGAAGATGACGCCGCGAGCGCTCAGCTCCTCCGGCAGGCGCCGCAGCACCGTGCCCGAGCCGCGCTGCACGAGCAGCGCGCCGTCTCCGGAGACGAGCGATGCGGCCGCTTCCGGCAGCTCGCTCTCCGAGGACAGCGCCTGCGGCTTGGCATACTCGCCGAATGCCGTCAGGTTCCAGCGGTCGATGCGGATCTTCTCCGGCTTGGGCCATTCCAGCGACTCGGCCAGCTCGGCCGCCTCGCCGCGCAGGGAAGTGAGCCATGCCGGCTCTCCCTTGCTGCGGGACAGCGCCTCCGCGAATTCCCGTCCGACGGGATTGTCCAGTTGTGTGCTCATCCTAATCCCTCCCGTCTCTCTTAAGCCTGGCCGACGGTTTCGTCTACGATGCCGAGCTCCGCCTTGACCCAGTCATAGCCCTCCGCCTCGAGGCGCTCCGCCAGCTCCGGTCCGCCGGACTTGACGATGCGGCCTTGCATCATGACGTGCACGAAGTCAGGCTTGACGTAGTTCAGCAGGCGCTGGTAGTGGGTGATGATGAGGAACGCGCGGTCGTCGGCGCGCATCGCGTTGACGCCTTGGGCGACGATCTTGAGAGCGTCGATGTCGAGGCCGGAGTCGATCTCGTCGAGGATGACGACCTTCGGATCGAGCAGCATCATCTGCAGGATCTCGTTGCGCTTCTTCTCGCCGCCGGAGAAGCCTTCGTTGA
The DNA here is from genome assembly GCF_009649995.1 of Paenibacillus sp. B01. NCBI lineage: Bacteria > Bacillati > Bacillota > Bacilli > Caryophanales > Paenibacillaceae > Paenibacillus > Paenibacillus sp. B01. The sequence continues at coordinate 4,366,750 of NZ_CP045802.1, forward strand.
GGTAGCGGTGGGCGAACTCGGGGTTCATCTCCAGCTCCTTCATCTTGCTTTCCATCTGGCGGATGAACTTGATCAGGCTGATCTCGTTGCCTTCCTCGCGGCGGGCGTTGATCGCGCTGCGCAGGAAGTCGGAGTTCGTCACGCCGGTGATCTCGCTCGGATACTGCATCGCCAGGAACAGGCCGGCGCGGGCGCGCTCGTCGACGCCCATCTCCAGCAGGTCCTCGCCGTTCAGCTCGGCGGAGCCCTCCGTCACCTCATACTTCGGATGTCCCATCAGCGCGGAGGCCAGCGTGCTCTTGCCCGTGCCGTTCGGACCCATGATCGCGTGGATCTCTCCGCCCTTCATGCTCAGGCTGAGCCCCTTGAGAATTTCCTTGCCCTCGATCTCGGCCTTGAGTCCTTCAATCGTGAATTGCGTTGCCATAATGAACCTTGCTCCCTTCGACCTATGAGTACTTGCCGCCGCTGGCGGTCAAGCGGGTATTCGCATGCATCGTCCCCGCGCGGACCGGATCCGCGGCGAGGACAGTCATTCTCATTTGATTCTCAATAATAATTTTAGTATAAAACTCGTTATAAATCAATGTTCGCCAGCTGTTCCCAACCGGCGGCGGATCTCGTCGCTGCGCCGGGCGAACTCGGCGTCGTCCAGCACCGGCACGGCGCCGTCCCCTGCCATCGGCGGCCCGGCGGCGATCCACGACTTGCAGCCGGTGAACGCCGGCTCCATCGGCAGCCGGATCGGCTCCGCCAGCCGGTACACCCGAAGCAGCAGCACATGCAGCGGCTCGCGCTTTTTCCATTTCAGCCGCTCCTCGGCAAACGCGTCGGTCCAGATATGCAGATCGCGGATGCGCAGCAGCGCCTCCGGATCGGTCACGAGGATGTCCTCGGCCGCATGGGCGCGGCTCGAGATGGCGATCGCGCCCGCCTGCGGCCCCTCCCATTCGCCCAGCACCTCGTCCAGCAGGCTCTGCGCCTCCGGCTTGAGCAGCTCCCGGCGCTGATGCTCGTACGCGGGCATCAAATAGAAGTCCGGCGTCTCCAGCCGGAAGCGTCGCGTCTCCTCGGCGATGCCGCCCTTGCGCAGCACGACGATCTGGCGGCCCTGCTCGAGCGCCCGCACGGTGGCGGCCCACTCCTTGAGGGCGGCCGGTCCTTCCATGAGCGCAGCCTCGGCTGTCCGCGCCTCCGCTGCTTCCCCGTTCGTCACGGTCCTCACGCTCCTTATCCTTCCATGTCTCGTGCCATTATACCAAATCCCGCTATTTCAAGTCGAAAAAAGATGGGCTATAATTGGACAATCCTTATTAAATGGAGCAGGAAAGGCGGTTCAACCATCATGCCAGGTTATCATCCCTACAGCGAAGCCGAAGCGATCGAGCTGGCGCGCTCGTTCCCGGACGTATTTTCTCCCGAAGCGGAGCTGAGCTGCCGCGAGATCGGCGACGGCAACCTCAACCTCGTCTTCCACATCACCGAGCCGGCGACGGGCAAGGGCCTCATCATCAAGCAGGCCCTTCCTTATGTAAAGGTGTTCGGAGAATCATGGCCGCTGTCGATCGACCGCGCCCGCATCGAGGGCGAGGCGCTCAAGATCCAGCATGCGCTCGCGCCCGAGCTCGTGCCGCAGGTGTTCCTGACGGACCATGAGCAGGCGATCACCGTCATGGAGGACCTGAGCGACCACGTCATCCTGCGCAAGGGGCTGATGGACCGGACCGTCTACCCGCGCTTCGCGGGCGACATCTCGACGTTCCTCGCGCAGACGCTGTTCTTCACCTCCGACCTCGGCATGAGCCAGCAGGAGAAGAAGCTGCGCCAGCAGGCGTTCGTCAACGTGGAGCTGTGCCAGATCACGGAGGACCTCATCTTCGACGAGCCGTACCGCGAGCATGAGCGCAACAACTACGAGGACGCCATCGCCGACGAGGCGGCCGCCCTCCGCTCCGACGGCGCCCTGCGCACGGAGATCGCGCTGCTGCGCGAGAAGTTCCTGACGCGCGGCGAGGCGCTGCTGCACGGCGACCTGCATACGGGCAGCATCTTCGCCCTGCCGGATTCGACCAAGGTGATCGATCCGGAATTCGCCTTTTACGGCCCGATGGGCTTCGACATCGGCGCGGTCATCGCCAACCTGCTGCTGAACTACGCCGGCCAGGAGCATTGGAGCGCGGACGAAGCGTCCCGCAAGGAGTACCGCGAGTTCCTGCTCGAGACGGTGCGCGGCACGTGGACGCAGTTCAGCGCCAAGTTCCGCACGCTGTGGGACGAGCACGGCAAGGACCCGGTATTCTCCAACGCTCCGGGCTATCAGGACCTGTATATGGACCGGCTGCTTCAGGATACGATCGGCTTCGCCGGCGCCAAGATGGTGCGCCGCGTCGTCGGCTTCGCCCATGTCGCGGACCTCGACACGATTCCCGACGACGCCGTCCGCGAGCGCGCCAAGCGCCTCGCCCTCGCCATCGGCAAGGAGCTCATCCGCCAGAACCGCTCGATCCGCTCGATCGAGCAGGCGATCGACATCGCCCTCACCGCAGCCGCGCGCTGACCGGCCGCCGCCTCATGCCGGCCTGACCGCATGGCGATTTGAAATGGAGGAACATTCAACATGACTACTGCCAGCACGTATCCCGGCCTCATCTCGCTGATCTGGGCCGGCAGCCAGCTGCAGCTGCTCGACCAGCGGCTGCTGCCGGAGGAGACCGTCTATCTGCCGCTGACCGACGCCGAGGGCGTCTGGGAAGCGATCCGCCACATGAAGGTGCGCGGAGCGCCCGCGATCGGCATCGCCGCCGCTTACGGCGTCGTCCTCGGCAGCGGCCTGCCCGGCCAGGAAGCGCCGGACGACAGCCTCGGCGCCTGGCTCGGACGCGTCCAGGAAAAGGCCGCCTACCTGGCGACGAGCCGTCCTACGGCCGTCAACCTGTTCTGGGCGCTCGACCGGATGAAGGCCCGCGCCGCCGCCCTCGCCGAAGCGCTCGTGCCGCTGGACGAGGCCAAGCAGGCGCTGCTGGACGAGGCGATCCTCATCCAGAGCGAGGACGAAGCGACGAACCGCCGCATCGGCGAGCATGCGCTCGAGCTGATGAAGGACGGCATGGGCGTGCTGACGCACTGCAACGCCGGCGGCCTCGCCACGGCCAAGTACGGCACGGCGCTCGCGCCGTTCTATCTGGCCAAGGAGCAGGGCATGAACCTGCGCGTCTTCGCCGACGAGACCCGCCCCGTGCTGCAGGGCGCGCGCCTGACGGCGTTCGAGCTGCAGCAGGCCGGCGTCGACGTGACGCTCATCTGCGACAACATGGCCGGCATGGTCATGGGCAAGGGCTGGATCGACGCCGTCATCGTCGGCACCGACCGCGTCGCGGCGAACGGCGACGTCGCCAACAAGATCGGCACTTACAGCGTGGCTGTTCTGGCCAAGGCGCACGGCATCCCGTTCTACGTCGCCTGCCCGCTGTCGACGATCGACATGGGCACGCCGACCGGCGCCGAGATCCCGATCGAGGAGCGCCACGCGGAGGAAGTGACCGAGGGCTTCGGCAAGCGCACCGCGCCGCAGGGCGTCAAGGTGTTCAATCCGGCGTTCGACGTGACGCCGGCCGAGTACGTCACGGCCATCATCACCGAGAAGGGCGTCATCCGCCCGCCGTATGGCGACAGCCTGAAAAAGCTGTTCGAAGAGCTGAAGCAAAGCTGAGGCTGAAGGAGCCATCGTAAAAAAGGCATCGCGCTTTCCATTTCGGAAAACGCGATGCCTTTTTTTTATTTCTTCGGATACCCTACGACTCGCCCCAGAATATCCTGGCTGCTGAATCCGCCGGATGTCTGGCTGTCGTGGAAGCCCCGCCAACGAATATCGGCCAAAAGGTAATAGTCGTCGACGCCCAGGGAGACCGGCGACCAGGAATCCCCGTTCGAAATAGAGGAATCGCTGCCGTAAAAGGCGTCCAGCCGAGTTCCGTCGATCGATACGGTTCCTTTTCTAATTTCGATCGTCTCTCCCGGCAGCCCTACCACGCGCGCGATATCGGTTTTCTGCTGAGAATCGGGATTGGATACCGCGAACAAGACGATATCACCACGCCGGATGTCGTTCTTGCCGTCCTGATAAGGGGCAACGAACACTTCCTGATTCACGCGGAACGGATGGTCCGTTCCATATCCTAGATCAGCCAGCATGCCGTCCGTATGCACCTTGGTCCGAATCCAATCGCCGCTCGTTTCCTCCAACGCCGGAATCATTCGAGGCGTGGATACATCGCTTATCGGTTCCTCGCAGCCGCCTAGCAGCAATGCGGCTGACGCGACAAGCAGAAGCTTTCGAATCAACGCTTTCCGCCTCCCCTAGCTGAATCTATCCACCCACTTTATATATAATTTTCCTTCTATTTGTCAAATAGAACCCTTTGCCGGCTCCCTTGAAAAACGAACGAGACGGGGCATCGCCCCGCCTCGTTCCAAGCGCCTATTTTTCCGCAGATCCTTCCTCTTCCGCGCGAAATCGGTGCAAGCCTTTTCGGAGCGGCATCGCGACTCGGCCCGCTTAAAGCGAAGCCAGCTTGCGCACTGCGTCGATGCCGGTCATGCCGACCGACAGGCCCGCCGCTTGCGCCGCTTCCGTGACCGACTCCAGCGGCGCGTCCAGCAGCTCCTGCAAGGTGCGCACGCCGACGGCCCGCGCGGCCAGCACGCCCCGCTCCTTGAGCTTCGGATTGCTGTCGAACAGAGCTACGTCGAGCGCACCGCACATGATGTAGCCTTTGTCCGTCGTCACGGCGAGCAGCGTCGTCTTGGGCAGCTTGACCTCGACGCCGAGCGCCGTCATTCCGTCCCCGAGCGGGATCGGAACCAGTTGCATCATCGTTCCCCTACCTCCTCCCAAGCTCGCTTCCCTATCGTATGCGAGCCAGGGGAGGGATGGTGCCGCCGTCAGGCAGGCCCGCCTGGCGTCTGGACCGCCTGCCCCGCCTGCAACGGCGGCACTCCCTGCAGCAGCTTCCATTCATATTCCACGCAGGCCTGGAGGAACGCGCCCAAGCCTTTCTGATCATTGGCCACGATCGGCTCGCTGATGTAGTACGCGTAGGTTCCGTCGCGCTTGTCGGCGCCGCCGAGGCCAGCGACCTGGCATACCTTGTTCAGGTTGATCCAGCCCTCCTTCGTCTCGAGCACGAACTCCGCCACGATGCCGGCGAACGCTTGATCGAGCATCGGCCGCCACTCTTCCGGCAGCACGCCGAGGCGAAGTCCTTTGGCCAGCGCGAACGCGATCATCGACGAAGCCGACGCCTCCAGATAATTGCCTTTGCGGCCGGGCTGATCCGGCACCTGGAACCAGACGCCTGAGGCCGGGTCCTGGACGCGGCGCAGCGCCTGCAGCAGGTCCTTCAGGATGCGGATCAGCTCTCCGCGATCGCGGTGAGATTCCGGCAGCAGCTCCAGCACGTCCGCGAGCGCCATCGCATACCAGCCCATCGAGCGCGACCAGAAGCTCGGCGACTGCCCGGTGACGGGATCCGCCCACGGCTGCTCGCGCTTTTCGTCCCAGGCATGATAGAGCAGGCCGCTCTTCTCGTCCCGGGTGCGGCGCTCGCTGAGGATGAACTGGCGGGTCACGTCGTCCAGCCCTTCCCCGCCCTCGTATTCGAGCAGGTATCGCAGGTAAAAGGGCGCTCCCATGTACAGGCCGTCCAGCCAGATCTGATAAGGATAGATCTGCTTGTGCCAGAACGCGCCTTCCGCCGTGCGGGGGTGGCGGCGCAGCTGCTCGCGCAGCCTGCCGGCGGCGAGCCGGTATTTCTCCTCCCCGGTCTCGCGATGCAGGTCGAACAGCAGCTTGCCGTTGTTGATATGGTCGATGTTGAACTCGTCCAGACGGTAGCTGCGGATGCTGCCGTCCTCCGCGACGAACTCGTCGAGGTTCGTGCGGATGAAGTCGAGCCAGCGGCTCTCCCCCGTCGTCTTCCAGAGCTGCAGGAAGCCCTGCAGCACGACGCCGTAATCGTACGACCACTTGCCTCCATAACCCTTGTCGCGGCTCAGCAGCGGCGTCCGCTGCAGGATCGTCTCGGCCGTCCGGACCGCCCAGGTCGACTCGATCATGTCAGTGCCCCGCCTGCTTGTAGGCCGCTTCGTATTCCTCGATGATCGACTGGCCGCCGGACTTCCTCCACTTCTCGACCTCCGCCTTGAACTGCGCCTCGTCGATCTTGCCGAGGATGAATTTGTACGTCGCGTCCGTGATGATCTTCTGCAGCTCGGAGCCCTGCGTCGACCAGGTCTGGGATTCCAGCGAATAGAACGGGTTCAGCACGGCGTAATCCGCGTTCTCGGCGATCAGCCGGTCGGCCTCCTGCTTGAGCTTGTCGGCGTCATGGATGGCGTAATCGTAGTCCTTCGGCCGGGAGCCGGCGAGCGGCTGCACCTCCTGCTGCCACAGATCCTGGTTCGTGATCGTCGCCGCCTTGTCGGCATCGACCGAATAGTGGACGCCCTCGATGCCGTAGGTCGTGAGCGCGTAGATGTCCTCGCTCATCAGATCGTCGACGAACTTCAGCACCCGCTTCAGCTCCGCCTCGTCCTTCACTTCCGATCGAGGGAAGGCCAGCAGTCCGCCGATGCCGTTGTTCGCGCTCCACAGCGCGCGCGGCTGGCCTGGCGCCGTAATGTCGTTCACCATCGCGAGCTCCATGCCGTCCTGCACGCCCTTGGCCATGTTCAGCAGGTTCTTGCTGTCGAACAGCGCTCCGACGTAGATGCCGGCCTTGCCCTGCGCCAGCTTCTGCTGCTGGTCCGTCTTGGCCGTCACGGCGAAGTCCTGATTGATGTAGCCGCCGTCATAGAGCTGCTTCATGTAGTTCATCGTGTTCAGGTAGCCTTCCGTCTCGAATTCCGGTGTCGCCTTGCCGTTCTCGACCTTCCATACGTTCGGCGTGCCGAAATAGGAGCCGAGCGTCTTGAACGCGCCGTAAATGAGATCGCTGCGGTCCGTAAAGCCGGTCGTGTCGTCCATGCCGTTGCCGTCGGGATCCTGCTCGGTGAACGCCTTGGCGGCCTGCAGCAGCTCGTCGGTCGTCTTCGGCAGCGGCAGGCCGAGCTTGTCGAGCCAGTCCTTGCGGATGATGACGCCGTTGCGGGCGAGCGCCTTCTGCAGCGGCACGCCATACAGCTTGCCCTCAATCGAGGCGGACTTGCGGGTATCGGCGGAGATCCCTTTCAGATTCGGGAACTCGTCCAGATAAGGCCCGACCTCCCAGAACATGCCGGACTTGAGCGCGCTGCGCACCGAGGAATTGTCCAGAATCGTCAGCGTCACGATATCGGCCAGCGAGCCCGACGCGAGCGACGTATTGATCCGCTCTTCCTTGGAAGCGTCCGGGATCCAGGAGAAGCTAAGCTTCGTATTCGTCGCTTCCTCGATCTTCTTCACGACCGTGCCGGTCGGAGGCGAGGCGGTATGCAGCACGTTCAGCCAGGTGATCGACGCCGCCTCGACCGTCTCGGCCGCGCCGCCCGTCCCTGCCGCTCCGGCATTCGCTCCTGCGCTGCCCTTGCCTTCCGCTTGTCCTCCCGCCCCATTGCCGCTGCATGCCGACAGCAGCAGCGCGCATCCGAGCAGCGTCAGTCCAGCCTGCTTCATTCGTTTGGTTTCCATGTCGTTCGCCCCTTTTCTCCATGTGGTTGATTCAATAGACGCCGTCCTCGCCCATCTTCTTCGCCAGCCGGTTGGCCAGCATGACGAGCGCCAGGCCGACCAGCCCCTTGAACAGGCCGATCGTCGTGCTGTAGCTGAGCTGGCCGTTCTTCAGCCCCGCCGTATAGATGTAAGTATCGAAGATCTCCGCCACCTCGCGGTTGATGGAGTTGAGCAGCAGATACATATGCTCGAACCCGAGGTCGAGCGTATGGCCGATCTTGAGGATCAGCAGCGTGATGATGACCGGACGGATGGCCGGCAGCGTCACATGCCACATCTTGCGCAGCCGGCTCGCGCCGTCCATGTCCGCCGCCTCGTACAGCTGCGGATCGACGGCGGAGATCGCCGCGATGAAGATGATCGTCGACCAGCCGAGCTCCTTCCAGATGATCTGGCCGATGTACATGAAGCGGAGCCATTCCGGCGAGGTGAGGAAGTCGATTCGGGGCAGCCCGACGCTGGCGAGCGCCTCGTTGACGACGCCTCCGTCGACCGACAGGAACACGTAGAAGATGGAGACGATGATGACCCAGGACATGAAGTGGGGCAAATAGAGCAGCGTCTGGACGGCGTTCCGGAACCGCCTCGCCCGCGCCTCGTTCAGCAGCAGCGCGAACAGGATCGGCAGCGGAAACACGAGCAGCACGTCCATCAGGAACAGCACGATCGTGTTGCGCAGCAGCATCAGGAACGTCGGCTCGGCGAACAGCCGCTCGAAATGCTTCAGTCCGACCCACGGGCTGCCGCCGAGGCCGAGGAAGGGCTGATAGTCCTTGAAGGCGATGATCAGCCCCCCCATGGGCAAATACTTGAATGCGACGAAATAAAGGAAGCCGGGGAGAATCATCAGATAGAGGAGCTTGTCTCGCCGCCATCCTTTCCATCGATGCGCGGCCCTGCTTTTCAGAGCGGCTCCGGGCGAGCGGCTCGCCGGTGCCGCCAAGGAATCCTTCATGAATCACTGCCCCCTCGCAAGCGCTGTCAAATCTGTTTCCAGCATAGCCCGCTCCCGCCATTCCGCCTATAATCATTTGCTGATCATCGTGGCCTTTTCCTTGCCGCTGCGGGCTTTTCCGGTCATGGAGCTGAGACGGAGCGCATGGAATCAGCTGAGGATCATCGCAGCGGCGTGGGCCGCGCGGCGGCGCTTCCGGACGGCATCGCAGATCCGCGCCTGGTGATTATAGGCGGAACTCCGTTCCCTTGGTACAGTCGGAGCATGGACCATCTCCAAGGAGGAATTCGCATGAACCGATCCCACCGTCCCGCTCCCGGAAGCCGGCTGTTCGATGTGTTCAACTACAGCTTTCTGGGTGCGGCCGCGCTCGTCTGCGTGCTGCCGTTCATCCATGTCATCGCCAGCTCGTTCGCCTCGACATCCGAGGTCGTCTCGAGGCGCTTCATCCTGTTCCCGACGACGTTCTCGCTCGATGCCTACCGCTACATCCTCTCCACGCCGACGCTGTTCAAAGGACTCGGCGTCTCGCTCGGCGTGACGGCGGCCGGCACGATCGTCAGCATGGCGCTGACGGCGCTCATGGCGTACGGCCTGTCGCGCCGCTATCTCGGCGGCCGCGGAGCGATCAACTTCATCGTCGTTTTCTCGATGCTGTTCAGCGGAGGCATGATCCCGACGTTCCTCGTCGTCAAGGAATTCGGCCTGATCAACTCCTATGCCTCGATGATCGTGCCGGTCGCGGTCAACGCGTTCAACCTCATCATCATGCGGAACTTCTTCCAGGCGATCCCGGACAGCCTGGAGGAATCGGCCAAGATCGACGGCTCCAACGACCTCGGCATCTTCTTCAAGATCATGCTGCCGCTGGCGCTGCCCTCGGTGGCGACGATCTCGCTATTTTATGCCGTCGCCTACTGGAACACCTACATGACCGCGATCCTCTACATCACCGACTCCGTCCGCTGGCCGATCCAGGTGCTGCTGCGGCAGATCGTCATCGTCTCGAGCGGCATGCAGGCCGAAAGCGGCTCCGTCGACGTCGTCCCTCCCGCTCAGACGATCAAGATGGCCGTCATCGTCGTCGCCACGCTGCCGATGCTGCTCGCCTATCCGTTCGTGCAGAGGCATTTCGTGAAGGGAGCGCTGCTCGGGGCGGTCAAGGGATGAGAAAAGCGAGGAGAGAGCCTGCCTGGGCGGGCTCCCTCCTCGCTTTTTTTGCGGGCGCGGCCGGCGGCCCGCGGGGCGGCGCCGCTTGAGGCTCACGCTCCGCGGCGCTCCTTGCGGTAGGCGCCCGGGGTCATGTTCTCCTTCTTGCGGAACGAGCGGATGAAGTTCTGCGGATTCTGGTACTGCAGCCGCTCCGCGATCTCCTTGACGGGCAGCTCCGTTTCGGCCAGCCATTTTTTCGCCGTCTCGAGCCGGTAGTTCATGAGGAACTCGCTGAACGTGATGCCGTATTCCTTGCGGAAAATGCTGCTCAAGTAGTTCGGATTGTAATGCAGCCGGTCCGCGATCGACTCCAGCGACAGCTCCCGGTCGTACTCGCTGCGAACGATCGCGGCGATCCGGTCCGACAGCGAGCGGAACTGCTCGTTCGTCTTCTGCTTCATCGAGCGGGCCATCGGCAGCACCGCGCCCTCCATCAGGATCCGCTCGATCTCCTCCGGATTGCGGATCTGCAGCACGCGCTGGTAGAGCGACTCATTGTCCGGCGCCAGCAGCACCTGGATGCCGAGCAGCTGCTCCAGCTGGATCAGGTCGTGCACGAACCGGACGAGCATCACCTCGAAGTCGGTCGAGTTCTTGCTCGTCTTCATCCACTCGGCGAGGAACGGATACAGCGCGGCCGCGGCCGCCTGCTCGTCGCCGAGGCGGATCGCGTCGAACAGGATGTTTTCCAGCTGCGCCGGATAGCGGAGCAGCACCGGACCGGAGACGACCTCCGCCACATCCTCGTAAAAGATGATCGATTCCTTGCCGAGATGCAGCCGCTGATGGAGCGCCTGCTTGCCCATCTCGACGGCTTCCCTGCTGCCGCCGGCAAGATCCCGGTAGATCCGGCTGAAGCCGACGCTGATCGAGACGCCGAGACGCTCGCGCGCGCCGACGATCGCCTGCTTGGCCGCCTGCTGCAGGCAGCGCTGGATCTCCTCGTCGGTCCAGCCGTCGAACGTGAACACCGTCGCCTGCGTGCCTTCATTGAGCACGATCGGCAGCAGCCTTCGCTCGCGCGGCACGAGCTCCTCCACGAGATGGCTGGCCGCCAGCAGCAGCATGTCCTTGTCCGCCGCTCCTCGCGAGCCGTAGCTGTCGAGCTGGATCAGCATGACCGCATAGCGGCATTCGGGCGACAGGCGGTAGCCGAACCGGCGGAGCTGGTGAGCGAGCTCGTCCGCCTCCATGCGGCCGCGGAACAGGTTCAGCAGCAGCTGCGTCTCCAGCTTGGGCAGCTCCGTCTCGAGCAGGCTCTCCAGGCTCTGCTTCTCGACGAGCAGATGGTCGATCGAGCGGACGATCCAGTCGATCTCGTCCTTGGCCGGCGCGTCGGCGGCCTGCGCTCCGGCGGATCTCGGCAGGCGGACCTGGATGCGGCGGATCGAGTTGGCGAAGTAGTAGGCGATGAAATAAGCGACGACGACGATCAGGCCGGCGATGAGCGCTCCCATCAGGATGAGGCCGTACAGAGCGGGGCGAAGCGCCTGGGCCGTCTCCTGCGGACGCAGCGGCGTCGCGTATACCCAGCTGTTGTAGTCCGAGCGGACGTAAGCCGCCTGGGTCCTTCGCCCGGAGCTGTCCGTCAGCGTCACGACGCCGGATGTCCCCTTGGCGGCTTCCCCGGCCAGCAGGCGGACCGCGGCGGCGTCCAGCCCGAGCGGACGCGGCTCGTACAGCGGCGTCCCCTCGCTGTTGAGGATGAGCAGCGGCGAATCCTCGCGCGTCGCCAGCATCCGGTCGAGGCTCGCCTTCGGCAGGTCCGACAGCGCGACGGCGGTCTTGGCGATCGAGAAGGCCGGAAGCGTATGGACCAGCCTCAGGCCGTCCTGCGTCGGAGTCCAGAACAAGCCCGTCCTGCGGCCGCCGATGTAGTCGTCCTGCAGCCGCCGGAGCTCCTCGTCCGAGAGCTGGGTCAGCTTGCCGCTGGCGATTTGCCAGCGCTGCTGCAGGCTGATGAGCGTATACTCGGCGCCGTCCATCCCCATCGTGGCGATATAGTTCAGCTGCGAGTTGACGCTCCGGAACTCCTGGAACGACTGCTCGCTGATCGGCTGCGAGACGGCCTCCCGGAAGGAGCTCGTCGTGCTGTAGGTCGTGAAAGCGTATTCAATCGTGCGTATGCTTTGCTCGAGCGTATTTTTGGATTGGGAGACGAAGCTCAGCTTGCCCGCGGCCAGCCTGTCGATGACCGAATGGGTCGTCGTCATGTAAATATAGCTGCCGAGCCCGGAAGCAAGCGCGACACCCAGCACGAGGATCGGCAGGAAGATGCGGTAGAAGGTCTTGCCTTGGCGGAACCGGATGGTCATGGCGATACGAGCCCCTCTTCAGAGTTCTTGCCCTATTATAATTCGCATTCCATGATCTGCCAATATTTTTAAAACGTGTGCGGAAAACGCTTTCCGGTTCTTGACGGGCTCGCGGGCCGGGCCTACAATGAAGGCGTCGCCAAATGGAGGAAGGACGGAATCGAGCCGGCGGCGGGAAAGGAAGGACGACGACAGCATGGTCACCATCAAGGACATCGCCCGCGCGGCCGGAGTCTCCCACACGACCGTCTCGCGGGCGCTCGGCGGCAGCCCGCAGATCAAGCGAGAGACGCGCGAGCGCATCGCCCGCATCGCCGCCGACATGAACTACGCGCCGAACTTCAGCGCCAAGAGCCTCGTCCAGCGCAGGACGTACACGATCGGCCTGTTCTTCTCCAGCATCGCGCAAGGCACGTCGGCCAGCTTCCTCGCCGAGGCGCTCCGAGGCATCCGCCAGCAGATCGGCGAGGACTACCTGCTGTCCGTCGCCGGCCTCGACATGATGGAGCATTACGACTCCGTCACGCCGCAGCGCTACGACGGCATCCTGCTGATGAGCCAGAGCGACGCGGACAACGGCTTCATCTACCATGTCCGGCAGGCGTCGCTGCCGCTCGTCGTGCTCAACCGCCAGCTGGACGATCCCAGCGTCGCGACGGTGTCGGCCAGCGACCGGGACGGCGTCGCCGCAGCGGTCGCCTACGCGGCCGCCAGAGGCCATCGCCGCTTCGCGCTGATCGAGGGACGAAGCGGCTTCCGCTCGACCGCGCAGCGCCGGGCCGGCTACATCGACGGGCTCATCCGCCACGGCCTGCCGCTGTGCGAGGAATGCTTCGTCCAGGGCGACTACGGCCCCGAAAGCGGCCATGCCGCCATGCTCCGCCTGCTGGAGCTGAAGGAGCGCCCCAGCGTCGTCATCTGCTCCAACGACGACATGGCGATCGGCGCGATGAACGCCTGTTATGCCCAAGGCGTCGCGATTCCCTCCGGGATGTCGCTGATCGGGTTCGACGACATCCCCTATGCGCGTTATGCCAGCCCGGCGCTGACGACCGTCGGCCGTCCCGTGGCGGAGATCGCCCGGCTCGGAGCGGAGCAGCTTCTGGCGCTCATGCGCGATCCGTCGCTCGCGGCGTCCCAGCTGCTGGTGAAGACCGAGCTGATGGCGAGGGACAGCGTGGCGGACCTGCGGTAGCGTCCGCTTTTTGCAGCAAGATGTTAACGTGTGCGAAATCGGAACCGAAACACGGAACGCCTTCCGAGACCGTCCCGGAACGTCCCCCTTCAATACCGGCGTGACGCTGCAGGCACGCCGATCCTCAATCGACAAGGAGCGATATTGCGATGAGCTTTCTGAACGACGACTTCCTGCTGACGACCGGCACCGCGCGCCGCCTGTACCACGATCATGCCGCAGGCCAGCCGATCATCGACTACCACTGCCATCTCGATCCGAAAGAGATCTACGAAGACAAGCCGTTCCGCAGCCTGACCGAAGCCTGGCTCGCCGGCGACCACTACAAGTGGCGGCTGATGCGCGCGAACGGCATCCCCGAGGAGCTCATCACCGGCGACGCGCCGGACTACGACAAGTTCCTCGCCTGGGCGCGCACGCTTCCGCTCGCCGTCGGCAATCCGCTCTACAGCTGGACGCATCTGGAGCTGCGGCGCTTTTTCGGCATCGACGAGCTGCTTAGCGAGCGGACCGCCCCGGATATCTGGGAGCGCGCGAACGCGCTGCTGGCCACGGATGCGTTCCGCCGGCGCAGCCTGATCAAGCGCTCGCAGGTGCGCGTCATCTGCACGACCGACGATCCCGCCGACAGCCTCGAGTTTCATCGCCTGCTGCGCGAGGAGGAGAGCGAGTTCTCCGTCTATCCGACCTTCCGTCCGGACAAGGCGTTGAACATCCATGCCGAGGGCTTCGCCTCGTGGATCGAACGGCTGGAGCAGGCGTCGGGAGCGGCGGTCGGCAGCTATGCGGAGCTGGTGCAGGCGCTGCGGGCGCGGGTCGGCTTTTTCCATGAGCAGGGCTGCCGGCTGTCGGATCATGCGCTCGATACGCTCGCCTATGGCGAGGCGGGGCCGGAGGAACTGGAGCGGATCTTCGCCAAAGGCATCCGCGGCGAGCAGCTGGAAGAGTCGGAGAAGGCCGCCTACCGGACGGCGCTGCTGCTCGAGCTGATCGCCATGTACGAGGCTCAGGGCTGGACGATGCAGCTGCATATCCATGCCAGCCGCAACAACAACACCCCGATGGGCCGCCGCCTCGGCCCGGACACCGGCTTCGACGCGATCCAGGACGGGCCGCTGGCCGCCGCGCTGTCCCGGCTGCTCGACCGGGCCGAGACGTCGAGCGGCCTGCCGCGGACGATCCTCTACTCGCTCAATCCGAACGATTATCCGGCGCTGCTCGCGCTCATGGGCTGCTTCCAGAAGGACGTGCCCGGCAAGATGCAGCTCGGCTCCGGCTGGTGGTACAACGATACGCGCGAAGGGATGCGCCGCCAGCTGACGCTGCTCGCCGACCACGGCCTGCTCGGCCGCTTTGTCGGCATGCTGACCGACTCGCGCAGCTTCCTCTCCTACACGCGGCACGAATACTTCCGGCGCGTGCTGTGCGAGCTGCTCGGCGAGTACGCCGCCCGCGGCGAAGCGCCGGACGACGCCGAGACGCTCGGCGCGCTCGTGCGCGACATCTCCTACGGCAACGCCGCTCGTTACTTCGGCTTCGGCGAAGGCTGAAGCCGGACGCGAAAGGCCGCCGGCCTCCCAGCGAAAGCTTGGGGGGGCCGGCGGCCTTTTCACGCTTTTGCGCCTCCCTCGTCCAGAAGAGTCCGGTCCAGCGTCCCCTCCTCCATGCTTGCTCGTTCCTTCTTGATGGGAATTCTCCTCCTAGGCGGTTGGATTCGCGGAACGCGCAGCGTCCGTCAGGCGGAGGCGGCGACCCAGCGCTCCAGCAGGGCGAACGTCTCCTTGGCGGCGGCGATCGTCTCTTCCTCGCGTCCCGCCGCTCCCTGCTCGATGATGCTCCTCATCTCCAGCCAGCGGCTGCGGGTATCGTCTCCGTAGGCGCGGAAATAAGCGAGTCCCCGCTCCTCGTCCAGCCCGAGGCTGGCCGCCAGCTTGCGGGAAATGATCTGTCCGCCGAGAGTGGAGCCCTCCAGGACGTACAGATAGCCGAGCTTGCGCGCCGGATCGGACAAGTCGGGCAGCTCCGCGCAGCGCGGAATGGCGCCGAGCTCCTCCCTCGACAACCCCAGCTTCTCGAGATCGCTTTCAAGCAGCGGCGCCTTTTGCCGAACGGCCGCCTCGAGCCCCAGCGACTCCAGCTCCGCATCGGGATAGATCCGCTCCTCCGCCGGCTGGATGAAGCCGTAGAACAGCTCCAGATAGCGGCGATATCCCGCAGGATCCAGCGTGCCTTCCATGATCGCCCGAGCATACCGGTTCTCCTCCATGCGCTCGTGCTCCTCCGCGGTCTGGCCGCGAAGCCGTTCCATGATCGATTGGCCCATGATCCACCTCTTCCTAACCGCCTCGGCGGAAATGTCGCTGCCGTACATCCCAGCATGGAGCGAGAAAAAACGTCCATCCACCCATCCTACCATATTCAAAGAGCGCCTTGAAATGCCGAGAAAAATAGGACTATATGTTCAACAATTCCAATGATATAGTTAATGAACTATCTCAATCAAGTACGGAGGAACTATGGCTATCAAGAATGGAAAAGGACTCCATACCTATTCTTTCCAGACCGATCTGGTCGTCGAGGCAAGCACCCGCGATGCGGCCGAGGCGCTGCTCAGGCAGCGCCTCGGCGAGGCGGGGCTCGACCGCTACCGGATCGGCAAAGGAACCCTCATCGGCTTCTCGCTCCTGCCCGACACCGACGCCCCTGCCGCATCCGGCGCCGCGACCGTCCCGGCCGCGCCCGTCCCGCCTCCGGGCCAGCCTGCCGACGGCCTGCGCGATCTCGCGCTCGATCTGATCCGGCGCTGCGTCGATGACGGACGCCTCGTCCGGCTCAGCATCAACCGCGGCAAAGGCGTGCGGCTGAGCGTGCCTTGCCGGATCTTGCGCTGGGACGAGCCGTCCTCGCTGCTGACCGTCTACCATGTCGACGAGAAGCAGGTGTACACGTTCGGCATCGGCGAGATCGACGACTTCCTGCTGTAGCCGCCGGCTGGCGGCTGGCGGCCCGAACCTTTTCCCAACTCAAAAGACCTTGCCTCGATGCTTGTCCGAGGCAAGGTCTTCTTTTTTAAAGCATAAAGGGCCGATGCGGCAGATCAGCCTTCTCCCCTCGCCCTCCAGGCGCTCCAGGCGGCGATCCCCCAGGCGGCGATGAAGCAGACGCCTCCGATCGGCGTAATCGCGCCGAGCCAGGTGACGCCGCTCAGGACGAGGACGTACAGGCTGCCGGAGAAGATCCAGATGCCGGCCTGCATGAGGCGGCCGGCGAGGCGAAGCGGCCTCCGGTCGCCGAGCTTGCTCGCGGCGAAGGCGAGCAGGATGAGGCCGATCGCATGGTACATCTGATAGCGCACGCCCGTTTCAAAAATCTCGAGCCGGTCCGGCTCCACATGAGCCTCCAGCCCATGGGCGCCGAAAGCGCCGAGAGCGACGCCCGCAAGAGCGTAAAGGGCGCCGAAGGCGACGTAGCGGGGAAACATCGGTTGGACTCACCTCTTCTGTCGTCCCGGAAGGAACGGATTCTACCGTAGTATAGCACAACCCGCCGGCGCCGGTCCCGTCCGCGCCGCCCGGCGCTCCGTCATGATCGTCCTCCATCTGAATATACTTGGAGAACAGGTCCGGCGGACTCTGAATATCGAACGAAGCGGGGTGAGCGGCATGACGGAACCGTTGTTCATCGTCTCGCGCGAGGACTGGTCCCTGCACCGCAAGGGCTATCAGGACCAGACCCGGCATCAGCAGAAGGTCCGCGAGGCCATCAAGAAGAACCTCAAGGACATCGTCAGCGACGAGAGCATCATCCTGTCGAACGGCAGGGAGACGGTCAAGGTGCCGGTGAAGAGCATCGACGAGTACCGGTTCGTGTACAACTACAACAAGAAGCAGCATGTCGGACAAGGCGACGGCGACTCGCAGGTCGGCGACGTGCTCGGCGTCGATCCGAGCTCGGCCAAGGGCTCCGGCAAGGGCCAGGGCGCGGGCGACCAGGCGGGCGAGGATTATTTCGAGACCGAGGTCACGATGGATGAACTGGAGGATCTGCTGTTCGAGGAGCTGGAGCTCCCCCGGCTGGAGCAAAAGCAGAAGGAGAACGTGCAGGCGGCCGACGTCGTCTTTCAGGATATCCGCAAGAAGGGCATCATGAGCAACATCGACAAGAAGCGGACGCTGCTCGAGAACCTGCGCCGCAACGCGGGCAGCGGACGCAAGGGCATCGGCGGCATCACGCCCGAGGACCTTCGCTACAAGACGTGGCAGGAGGTCATGAAGCCCCACTCCAACGCGGTCGTGCTGGCGCTCATGGACACGAGCGGATCGATGGGCTCGTTCGAGAAATATTGCGCGCGCAGCTTCTTCTTCTGGATGACGAAGTTCCTGCGGCGCAAGTACGAGCATGTGGAGATCGTCTTCGTCGCCCACCATACCGAGGCGAAGGAGGTGACCGAGGACGAGTTCTTCACGCGCGGCGAGAGCGGCGGCACGATCTGCTCGTCCGCCTATCAGAAGGCGCTCGACATCATCGACAGCCGCTATCCGACCGCGAACTGGAACATCTACCCGTTCCACTTTTCCGACGGCGACAACCTGACCTCCGACAACGAGAAATGCGTCAAGCTGATCGACGAGCTGATGAAGCGCTCGAACCTGTTCGGCTACGGCGAGGTGAACCAGTACAACCGCAGCAGCACGCTCATGTCCGCCTACAAGCATATCCAGGACAAAAAATTCCTGTTCTCCGTCATCCGCGACAAGAGCGAGGTGTACGACGCGCTCAAGAAGTTTTTCGCCAAGCCCGCCGGCTGAGCCCGGCGCCCCGCCTGTCCGCCGGCGTCCGGCATGAAAAAGGGCTGCGCCCTTCCGCGACCTGCATGCAGGTCGCGGAAGATGCGCAGCCCTTTGGCTGGCGGGATGCGGCGCGCCGGGCTTCAGCCCCGAGGCGCTACACCAGGAAGATGCGGCTGATGATGACGAGAAGAATGAAAAGGACGAGGATAACGCTCGTGCTGGTCCAGCCTGCCCCGGCTCCTGCAGCATATGACATGGATGCTTCACTCCTTTTGCCTTGAATAGTCCAGCATATGCCCGGTTCGGGCGTTTGCTCTGGACGCATGCCCATGCCCTTGCAGCCGGAACGATCCGATCTTGAAAGGAGGCCTGAACGCCATGTCCGACCCGGCCCGCCTCGCCTCGGCCGCCATCTCGAGGCTGCAGCAGGAGCTGATCCGCAGCCAGAGCGGCGACGGCGCCTGGAGAATGATATGCGAAAGCGGCGTCATGAGCGACGCCTACCTGCTCATCCTGCTGCAGGCGCTCGGACGCCCGCCGCAGGACGAGGAGCTAATCCGCCGCATCGCCGCCCGCATCGCCTCGCTGCAGCACGAGGACGGCGGCTGGCGGCTGCATGCCGATCAGCGCGAAGGCCATCTGGAGTCGAGCGTGGAGGCGTATTACGCGCTGCTCGCGAGCGGCGCGCTGGAATACGGCGATCCCGCGCTCGTCCACGCCCGCCGCTTCATTCTCGAGCGGGGCGGCCTGACCCGCGTGCGGGCGATGATGACGCAGGTGCTGCTGGCGATGACGGGCCAGCTGCCGTGGCCCAAGGAGCTGCGGCTGCCGATCGAGGCGCTGCTCGCCCCCTCCTGGCTGCCGCTGTCGCTGTTCGACCTGTCCGGCCACGCGCGCGCCCATCTCGTGCCGGTGCTCGTGCTCAGCTCCGGCTCGTTCCGCCTCGGCGAGGGCCGGCTGCCGCATCTGACGGAGCTGATCGCCGGCGAGGACCGCGGCTTTTCGCTGCCGACGCTGCTGCCCGAGCCGCTCGCCGGCATGCTGCAGGCGATGGCGGACGGCCATTCGCCGCTCTACCCGGCCTCGCTGGAGCGCGCCGAGCGCTACCTGCTGGAGCGGATCGAGCCGAACGGCACGCTGCTCACGTACTCGACCGCCACGATGCTCATGGTCGCGGCGCTGCTGTCGATCGGCTACGATCCCGGCGACGAGACGATCCGGCGCGCGCTGGACGGCGTCCGCTCGCTCGTCTGGCAGGAGCCGGAAGAGGCCGAGGCTGTGGAAATCGCGGCGGCGGCGGCGTCCACGGGAACGGCATCGGCACCGCCGGAGCATGCCGCGGCCGGCCCGGCGCCGCAGCCGAAGCGATCGCATCTGCAGATCGCCGACTCCGCGCTGTGGGATACGGCCATGATCGCCAATGCCCTCCTGGAAAGCGGCATGCCCCCCGAAGCGGACGCGATCCAGCGGGCCGCCCGCTGGGTCGCCGCCCGGCAGCAGAGCGAGGCCGGCGACTGGCGGCGCCGCGTTCCCGGCGTCAAGCCGGGCGGCTGGGGCTTCAGCGCCGTCAATACGCGCTATCCCGATGTCGACGATACGACGGCGGCGCTGCTGCTGCTGCAGCGGGCGGCAGGCAAGAGCGGCGGCGCTCCGTACTGGAGCGAGGCCGCGCAGGAGCGCGGCAGCCGCTGGGCCTGGGCGCTGCAAAACCGCAGCGGCGGCTGGCCGGCGTTCGAGCGCGAGTCGGGCAGCCCGCTCATCGGGCTGATCCAGTTCGAGCAAAGCGCGCAGATCGTGACCGATCCGCCGACCGTCGACCTGACCGCGCGCACGCTCCAATGGGCGGCGCTGGCCTCCGCCCCGCTGCCGGGCTGGCTCGCCGCCGCGCTGCAGGCGGAGGACGACGATGCGGAAACGGCCGCCGCCGCTGCCGCCGTGCGCCGGGCCTGCGCATGGATCGTCTCGCAGCAGGACCGCGACGGCAGCTGGGCCGGACGCTGGGGCATCTGCCGCGTGCACGGCACCGGCGCGGCGCTGGCCGGCCTGCTCGCCGTCAAGGCGCCCCGCTCGGCGTCCGCCCTGTACCGCGGCATGCAATGGCTGCTCTCCGTGCAGAACGGCGACGGCGGCTGGGGCGAGTCCTGCGCCAGCGACGTCGAGGGCAAGTATGTGCCGCTCGGCGCCAGCACGCCTTGCCAGACCGCCTGGGCGCTGGAGGGGCTGCTCGCCCATCCGCATGCGCCGCGGGAGGCGGTCGAGCGCGGCATCGCCTGCCTGTGCGCGCTGCTCGAGGCGGACGACTGGCGCGGACGCTATCCCGCCGGCGGCGGCTTGCCGGGGCATGTATACCTGCACTACGGCAGCAGCCGCTACATCTGGCCGCTGCGCGTGCTGGCGCAGTATGTCCGGCGCTACGGCGGCGGCATGCCGGCGGAGGGCTGACACCGGGACCCCGCCCCGGCGGAGGGCCGGCTCGAGCCCCCGCCTCGGGGCGAGGGCTGCTTCGGACCTGTACTAGCCGGCAGGTCCTAGAAGGAGCCTTGAAGCTGCGACCAAACTCCTTTTTATCGCCGATCTTGAACTTTGCCGGCGCTTCAGGCGTACGAAAGATGGATCGCCTTACAAAAGGAGGGAATTTTCAATGAAAAAAAGGATCGCCTGGATGCTGGCCGCCGCGCTCGTCGCGACTCCCGTGCTGCCCGTCTCCGCGGCTCCGTCCGCCCCGCAAGGGGCCGCTCCCGCCCAAGGACAAGGACTGGAGCGGATCGCCGCGGACAAGGCAAGGCTGCTCACCGAGCAGTACGGCACGGTCAGCGTCCAGTACGCGCTCATCGACGAGGGGAGCATCGTCGTCTCCGGCCAGAACGGCAAGAACGACGAGCAAGGGAAAATTCCGCTGGCCGCGGACACGATGTACGGCATCGGCTCGGTCAGCAAGATGTTCGCCGCAGCAGCCGTCATGAAGCTGGTCGACGAGGGGAAGATCGACCTGGATGTCCCGCTCGTCCAGTACATGCCCGACTTCACGATGAAGGACGAGCGGCATAAGCAGATCACCCCGCGCATGCTGCTGAACCATTCCTCCGGACTGCCGGGCTCGAGCCTGAACAACGTGTTTCTGTTCGAGGATCCGGACTCCTACGCCCACGATACATTGCTGCAGCAGCTGGCCGAGCAAAGCCTGAAAGCCGATCCCGGCGCCTTCTCCGTGTATTGCAACGACGGCTTCACGCTCGCGGAGCTGCTCGTGGAGCGCGTGAGCGGCATCGCCTTCACCGCCTTCGTGCACCGGCATTTCACCGATCCGCTCGGCATGGAGCATACGAGGACGCCTGCGGACGGGGTCGATCCCGCCCGGATGGCGGGGCTGTACTTCCCGGCGATGGCGCGGCAGCTGCCGAATGAAACGGTCAACATCTTCGGCGCAGGCGGCATCTATTCCACGGCGGAGGACCTGGCGCGGTTCTCGCAGCTGTTTACGGACGAGGAGCAGGGCATCCTCTCGGCCGAGGCGGCGGAGGCCATGAAGCAGCCCGAATACAAGAGGGGGCTATGGCCCGAAGAAGCGGACAACAGCATCGACTACGGCCTCGGCTGGGACAGCGTCCGCCTGTATCCGTTCGGCGATTACGGCATCCAGGCGCTGACCAAGGGCGGCGACACGATGTTCTACCATGCGTCGCTCGTCGTCCTGCCGGAGCAGGACATGGCGGCGGCCGTCCTGTCCTCGGGCGGAAGCAGCTCGACCGCCCAGCTGCTGGCGAACCAGATTCTTTTGGAGGCGCTGAAGGAAAAAGGAGAAATCCCGGACATCAAGCCGGACAAATCGTTCGGCAAGCCGGTGCCGGCCCCTCTGCCGGCCGGCATGAAGAAGCTCGCCGGCTACTACGGCATGTCCGGACAGCTGGCGAAGGTCGAGCTGAAGGGCGACGGCATGTCCGTCACGCTGCCTAACGCGCCGGAATATCCCGCGGAGAAATATATGTATACGGCAGACGGAACGTTCATGGACGAAGCCGGAACCGCCAAGATCGAGCTCGTGAAGGAAACGAACGGCCAGACCTATGTCTGGGTCCGCCAGTACATTTCGGTGCCGGGACTCGGACAGACCGCGCTGTCCCACTATACGATGCAGAAGCTCGCCAGCAATCCGCTTCCCCGGGAGACGGCCTCGGCCTGGGCGAAACGGGAAGGCAAGACCTACTACCCGCTCAATGAAAAATACACGTCGATGCTCTACCTGCTGAAACCGAAGCAGGACATCCGGCGCGTCGTCGAGTTCGGCGGGTATGCGAACGACAAGCAGATCACCGGCCCGAACAGCGCCGCAAGCCGGCTGCAGATTCCCGCCATGGGCGGCCGCGATCTGGCCGCCTACCGCTTCTACCGCCAGGCCGGCGCCGAATACCTGGAATCGGCCGGAATCCGCTATATCAGCGAGGATGCGGTTAAGCCGCTGCATCCGGGCAAGCAGTCGGCCGTGACGGTGCAGCAGGACGGCCATGCCAGATGGTTCACGATCCCCGCTGCGGCAGCGGGCAAGACGATGACGGTGAAGCTGCCGGCCGCAGGCGGATTCACCGTGTATGACGCCGCTGGCCTCCCCGCAGGCAGCAGCGTCGCCATCGGCACGACCTCCGTCGTGCTGCCGGCGGGCGGAACGGTCGTTTTCGCGGGCGAGCCCGGCTCGGCGTTCGGCATCACGCTGAGCAAGAAATAAAGCTCCGCGCGAAGCTGAAGCCGATTCAACTTCATGGAAATCGAATAGGACGATGCAGAGGGAGGTCCCTCGGTGTCGTCCTGTTCGTTTGTTTTTTCAATTGCTGGCCAGCAGCTGCGAATCGTCTACGGAAAAATCCTCGCTACGGCGATGATAGAGAAGCCAAGTTGGAGTATCTCTCCTCATTTCGGATAGTTTGATAAAAATGCCCTTCCAATGTTAAATTGGACAGGGCATTCATATCGTTTGCTGAATTAATCTATGGCAGTTAAATGACCCCAAGCCATCTCAATATGTGTATCTTTAAAGACGTTCTTTTTCCTTTCATTCCAGGCCTTAAAATGATCCATTGCAATTTTTACATTATCTCTAGAATCAGGATGATGCTTAATAATCCAATCGGTTGTGGCCAGCAATTCAAGTCCGTAAGGGGTCTCGTAGCCTTCAATTATTTGTTTGGTATCCTGAAGCCTTTTAACCGTACTCCCATCATTTAATTGACTCAAAAAGTCTTCCGCTTCCTTTGTTACTTCTGGTAGAAGATAAATCTCGGCATCCCGATTTCGATCTCCATATCCCCTTATATAGTGTCCTTCAAGTCTTTGAAGAACATGATTTAATTGATCAGCATACGGTCCAAACGGAGCTTTAACGAATCTAAGTTTTAAATTCTCTCCACTCTCTTGCAAAAAGTAAGCGAGTTTCTGAATTTCCAAAATTGACAATTTGTAACCAGGTGCAGCATATAGATTCATTAGCATTATAAGCAAGGCTCTAGCACGAGTTAACTTTGGTTTTTCAGTTCCAACATGCATTTTATCAGGATCTGGACTTCCCAGAGGTGGATACACCATAAATAAAACTTCAGGAACCTTCAATGCCGCTTCCTCAATTAGTAGCCGTACGTCTCCCCAGTTCAGACCGCCATTACCACAGCCTAAAGGAGGAATTGCGACTGATCTGATTCCATACTCTCGAATTTTCTCGACAAAATCGATTAATCCAGACTGTATGTCTTCAATTTTTGACTTCCCTTTCCAATGACGCTTTGTTGGAAAGTTAATAATGTAACGAGGATTAGACCCGGTATCAACAATAAACATTTTACCTGGAATTACCAAATTGTTTTTGCACGCTTTTTCGTACTCTTTAAAATTACCCGGATAGGCCTGTTTAAATTGAAGTGCTATCCCCTTCCCCATTACTCCTACACAATTCACTGTGTTTACTAAAGCCTCGGCCTCAGATTCCAACAAGTTACCTTTTTTATACTCAATCACAATCTCACCACCTTAGTAATACCATTCTCTACGTACCTTCACGGGAATATTAATTGAGTTATTTTGTATGATCTTATGTGCCTGGTCCTGCAAGATGTCATTAATTACACCAATTTCAAGCACTGCGTCAATCGGAAAGAACTTAAAGCCAGGAATTCCGCTTGACGTTTCCGTTTCCTGTCAGGATATTCTGTAGTATCATTCCAATAGCGGGAATTTATTATTCCCCAATCAATATGTTTCAAATCAGCTGGATCATTATAAAATTTGGAATAGTTAATGATCGCATGCCCGTCTGTAAATACAAACGGGATTTTCTGATATAGCACTTGTTGTATGGTTGATACAAGATATATAATTTGTTTTTGCCCACCTTGATACTGTGGCACATTCCCTTGATTAATTGTATATAGCATAGGGGATCGCGGCGCAAAGTAAAACGGAACATAATCGTGTAAATGACCGAACGGACGCAAAGGAACCTGTTTTTCCGAGCGTCTAGATTGAATTTGCTCATAAGCGATATTTACGAAAGAGCTTCCCTCGTTATGTAATTGATTAATGCAAACGAGACCATTATTGCTGAGGATCGAATGAAGATTCTCAATACTCGTTATATGGTAAATCAATGTGGGATTCGGTACCATTTCGCTACACTCCAAGTCTAACACGTTAGAGTTTTATTTCGACAAATGATATAAATCTTCCTCCCAAGCAAAAAAAACAGAATATATGTTCGTATTATTTATATCCATATGATTTAAGCAAGTCAAAAAGAACTTAGCTCAGACTTAGAGATGAATGAGCATGAACAGCTAAAACTCGTATCATAACCATGATTCCGCCAGCAAAATGAAGGAGTCCGAAGTAGTTGCGAGCCTTCTTTTCAAACCGAAAAAGGAGCTTGCGGAAACGATTGAGCCATGAAAACAATGTCTCAACAATCCATCGACGCGGGCGTTTCCCTTCTTGCTTTCCATGTCTTTGCTGGCTGCGGAAGCTCTTCTTGGATCAGCTCCCAGAATTCGTCCGACAGGCCCCTTTATTACCTATATCTTTTAGGATAAACTCTAAGTCCCCAACACCATACTCCCTTTATCTCCAATGTGTCGACTCTCAACAAAACGGGACGAAGCCCGTGAGTCGGCTTCGTCCCGTTCTCGGTCCCGTCGCGCTAAACGTTCCCGTCCTTGCTTTTTCTTTCCGCTGCCCCGCCTCAGCCCTGCGCGTACCGTCCCTCGACGATCGCGCGGATCGTCTCCAGCGGCAGCTTGGGCTGCCGGTCGTACGTCAGCAGGCCGTTGATCTCCTGCTCGACGTCGGTCAGCTGCGTGTAGCACCAGCCCTGCACGACGCCGCCGGCCAGCGGCGAGATGACGTTGTCCAGCCGCTCGGCGAAGTCCTCGTCGCTCGACGCGCCGGAGTAGCCCCAGCCTTCCCAGTCGCTCTTCTTGTAGGCGATGCCGCCGAACTCGGTGACGAGGATCGGCTGCCCCTCGTACGGGAAGCCGTCGACCGCCAGCACGCGGCCGGCCGGCGAGGCCGCGACGGCGCTCTCCGCCGTGGCGTACCGCTGCTGCAGCACGTCCCGCCGCCACTCGTAGTCGTGGATGTTGAACAGGTCGGTGCGCACCATCTCCCAGCCGTCGTTGGAGACGACCGGCCGCGTCGCGTCGAGCGACTTGGTCAGATGGTACATCGCCAGCGCATGCTGCTGCTGGCGCTTGTCGACGGCGATGTTCGGCACGCCCCAGCTCTCGTTGAGCGGCACCCAGGCGACGAGACAAGGATGGTTGTAGTCGCGCTCGACGCTCTCCTGCCACTCCCGCGTGAAGCGGCCGACATACTCCTCGGAGTAGGCGTAGGCGTTGGCCGCCTCGCCCCAGACGAGCAGGCCGAGCCGGTCGCACCAGTACAGGTAGCGCGGGTCCTCCAGCTTCTGATGCTTGCGAGCCCCGTTGAAGCCCATGTCCTTGGTCAGCTCGACGTCGCGGCGGATCGCCTCGTCGCTCGGCGGCGTCAGGTTGCCGTCCGGGAAGTAGCCCTGGTCGAGCACGAGCCGCATGAAGTACGGCCGGTTGTTCAGACACAGCCGCCCGCTCTCCACGGAAATCTTGCGCATGCCGAAATAGCTCTGCACCTCGTCGAGCGTCTTGCCGTCGCCGTCCACGAGTCGCAGCGCGACATCGTACAGCTGCGGCTTCTCCGGCGACCACCAGCGGCCGAGGCCGTGGTCGCTGAAGTCGCCGAGCGCGATGGCGCGCGACTCCTCGCCCCGCCGCACGGAGAACGTGTCGCTCGCCACCGGCTCGCCCTCGAACGAGATGTCGGCGCGCAGCGTCAGCCCGTCCGGCAGCGGGCCTTTCACCCAGGAGCGCAGCTCGATGCGGTCGGCGTCGATGTCGGGCGTCAGCTTGATTCGGTCGAGCCGCGTCGCCTCGACGGCCTCCAGCCATACCGTCTGCCAGATGCCGGTCGTGCGGGTGTAGAAGATGCTGGCCGAGTCTTCCTTCCAATACTGCTTGCCGCGCGGCAGCGTCACGTCCCGGCTGTAGTCGGCCGCCCGCACGACGAGCCGATGCGGCCCGGCTCCCGCCGCCCGCAGCGCGTCCGTGATGTCCGCGCGGAACGGCGTATGGCCGCCCTCGTGCCGGACGACGAGCGCGCCGTTCACCCAGACGCTCGCCTCGTAGTCGACGGCGCCGAAGTGCAGCAGGATGCGCTTGCCGGCGAACGCCTCCGGCAGCTCCAGCTCCCGCCGGTACCAGACGATGTCGTGGAAGCCCGGCTCGGCGATGCCGCTGAGCTTGCTCTGCGGCGCGAACGGCACGACGATGCGCCGCCCGAGCTCCGTCTCTCCCCGCTGCCAGCCGAGGCTCTCGCCCTCGTCGGCGTCGTCGAACTGGAACTCCCATTCCCCGTTCAGATTGATCCATGCCTCGCGGTAAAACTGCGGCCGCGGATGCTCCGCGCGCGGTTGTTCTGCCATGTTGCGAATCCTCCTCGTGTTAGCGGGAGCGCGCCTCGGCGCTCCCTCTCATGCGTTCCCGATATTCCTTCGGCGATGCGCCGGTCCGGCTCTTGAACACCCGGTTGAAATGCCTCACATGGGCGAAGCCCGTCTCCTCGGCGATCGCCTGGATCTTGTCGGAGGTGAGCGCCAGACGGCGCTCGGCCTCGCGCAGCCGCAGTCCGGTCAGATGCTCGACGAACGTCTCGCCGGTGCGCTGCTTGAACAGATTGCTGAAATAGGCCGGGTTCAGGTACACCGCCTCCGCCACGTCGCGCAGCGTCAGCGGCTCCCGGTAATGCTCGGCGATGTAGCGCGCCGCGGACGCCACCGGATCGCGCTCCTGCAGCGCCCGCGCCTGCGCGATCGCCGCCGCGAGCCGGACGAGCAGCTCCTGCAGCCGCTCGGACAGCTCCTCGCGCGAGCTGATCGCGCATACCTCCGCGAGCCGCTTGCCGATGTCCTGGCCGCCGAGCCAGGCGGACGACGCCCCGAGCTCCTCCGCGAGCTCGTAGTAGCGCAGCAGCAGCTTGCACAGCTGCTGGTGGATCGCCTCCGGCGAGCGGGCCGCCTCGCACAGCTCGCCGACCCAGAGGGCCGCCTCGGCGGCAATGCGCTCCGGCGCTCCCTCCAGCACCGCCTGCTCCAGCCGGTCGGCCGAGCGCCGGGCCGCCTCGCCGGCAGCCGAGCCGCGGCCGCCGACCTCGGCGTAGTCGAGCACGCAGTCGCCGCCCGCGATCAGGCGGTGCAGCAGGGCGATCTCCGCCTCGCCGTAGGCGCGCGGGATGCCGCCCAGCCCCTCGGCCGGCGCGCTGACGCCGATCGTCACCGTCAGCCGCGACAGCGACGAGATCTGGCGGCGGATCATCTCCGCCAGCGAGTCCGCGCCGGAGCGCAGCGGCTCCGGCGTCGGCCGGTTCACGAGCGCGACGACCTTCGTCTCCGACAGCACGAAGCTGATGCCTTCCGCATGGCGGTCGAGCATTTCCTGGGCGAACTGCTGGATGTACAGCTGGAACAGCGACGGATCGCCGCTGCGGTAGCGCTCCTCGCCGACCGAATGCTTGTCGAGGTTGATGACGAGGCAGACGAAGTACGGGTGGCGGAAGCTCGCTCCCATCTGCTCCAGCAGCTCCAGCTCGCCGGGCCCGATCCGGCCCGCCAGCAGCGCCTCGGCCAGATGGCCGGCGAGATGGCGGCGCACCTCCGGCTGCGCCTTCCAGCCGGCCTCCGCCCGGCGCTCGGCGCTGCGCCGCGTCCGCAGCTCCTCCCCGAGCCGGCCGAGCACGCGCGCCAGCTCCTCGCGCTCGATCGGCTTCATCAGGTAGTCCCTGGCCCCTTGGCGCATCGACTGCTGCGCGTAGGAGAAGTCGTCGTAGCCGCTGACGACGACGGTCAGCAGGCCGGGCTGGCGGCTGGCGGCGAGCCGCTGCAGCTGGATGCCGTCCATCCGCGGCATGCGGATGTCCGTCAGCAGCACGTCCGGCGCCAGCTCCTCGAGCCGGTCCAGCGCCTCATGGCCGTCGCAGGCTTCCCCGGCGACCGTCCAGTCCTCGCCGAGGCCGCCGATCATTTTGCGGAGCCCTTTGCGGAAGATCGATTCATCATCGACGATCAGGATGCTCGGCATCCGAATCCTCCTCCTTTCCGGTATCGAGCGGCAGCAGCGGCAGCCGCAGCGCGGCGCGGAAGCCCCGGTACGGCATGCTCTCCAGCTGCAGGCCGTACTCCTCTCCATAGTGCAGCACGAGGCGGCGGTGGACGTTGAGCAGTCCGTTGCCGGAGCTGCCGCCGAGCTCGCGCGTATGCCGCAGATGCTCGCGCAGCGCCTCCAGCGCCTCGCCCGTCATGCCGATGCCGTCGTCGGCGACGGCGATGACGAGCGTCTGCCCTTCGGCCGCGGCGCTCAGGACGATCCGGCCTTCGCCGGCGCCCTTGTCGATCGCGTGGTTGATCGCGTTCTCGACGAGCGGCTGCACGAGCAGCGGGATGACCTCGCAGCCGAGCAGCGCCGGATCGGCCTCCAGCGTGAACTTGATGCGCTCCTCGTAGCGCATCTGCTGGATGCTCATGTAGCCGCGCACATGGTCGAGCTCGTCGCCGAGGGTCACCCGCTCCTTGCGCCCGCTCAGGCTGTAGCGCAGCAGGCGGCTGAGGCTGTTGGCCATCGTGATGATCTCGCGATTGCCCTCGATCTCCGCGTACATGCTGATCGAGCCGAGCGTGTTGTAGAGAAAATGCGGGTTGATCTTGCTCTGCAGCGCGGCGATCTGCGCGTCCTTCTCGCGGATTTCCGTCTCGTAGAGCAGGTAGCCGAGCTCGCTCAGCTTCGCCGTCATCTCGTTGAACGACTGCCCGAGCGCGCCGACCTCGTCGCGCCCCTCGGCCGGGAAGCGCTGGCTCAGGTCGCCGCGCTCGACGCCCCGCATGAGCCGGCTCAGCTTGCGCAGCGGCTGCGTGACGCGGTACGCGATGAACACGTAGAGCAGCAGCGCGAGGCCGACGCAGACGGTGCCGAACAGGATCAGGAACGTGCGCAGCGTGTCGACGTCCTTCATCAGGCTGGCGAGCGGCACGACGCCGACCGTCGTCCAGCCGGTCACCTCCGACTTGAAGCGGGAGACGAGCAGGCCGCGGCCCCGCTCCTCGACCTGGCTCAGCCCGTCGCCTCCGGCGACAAGCGACGCTCCCGCTCCGGCGAGGTCGAGCGGAGCGGCTGCCGCCCCGCCCCCGCCTTTGCGGATGACGAGCTTCCCCTCGTCGTCGGCGATGTACAGCGACTCCTCCGCGTCGAGCTTTACCTTGGAGAGGATCTCGCGGATGAACTTGGGATCGACGTCGATGACGATATGGCCGAGCGTCCGGCCGCTGTCGAAGCTGCGCAGCTCGCGCGCGATCGAGAACGCCTGGTAGACGATGCCGCCGGTCGAGCGCACGTCATGCGTCGGCACGAATACCGGCTCGCCGTAATGGCCCTCGAAGCGGTCGAGCCAGGCGACGCTTTCGTCGAGCTTGTAGGTCGTCACGTACTGGCTCTCCGGCAGGACGACATAGGAGGCGCCGTCGCGGCCGTAGAGCGACACCCCGAGGATGTCGACCCGTCCGTTCAGGAACACCTGCGTCACGAAATTGTTGAGCTCGCTGATCTCCTCGAGCGTGAGCGGCTGCCCCGGCGTCCGCTTGGACTCCAGGAACGCCGTCACCTTGGGATACTGGTACGGCATGACCGTCAGCCGGTTCAGCTCGTTCATATAGGTGTCGATGTTCAGCGTCATCTGCTTGATCGCCTGCAGCTGCGATTCGCCGACCTTGGCCTCCGTCGTCTCCGAGAAGCGGGCGAAGGCGAAGCCGCCCATCAGCCCGAGCGGCAGGACGATGAACACGGCGTTGATGAGGATGAGCTTGCGCGCGAGCTCGAGGCTGCGGAACCAGATGCCGAATGCCTTCATGCTGCCTCTCTCCTTCGCCCGCTACTTGGCCAGCGCCGCGTCGACCGCCGCCTGCGCCCGCCGCAGCGCCTCGGCCGGCGTCTGCTGCCGGTAGATCATCCGCTCCCACTCCTTGATGAGCAGCTCGATCATGCTCCACTGCTTCACCTGGCGCGGCCAGTAGGCGACGTCGTTGGCCACCTCCGCATAGTCGCTGCGGAACTTGAGCCGCGCGTACGCCTCGCTCGCCACGACCTGGCTCGAGCTCGGCACATGGCCGGCCTTGGCCCACAGGTCGCCGTGCTCGACCGCCCACTTGGCGAACGTCAGCGCCGCCGCCCGCTTCTCCGGCGTCAAGCCGGCCTTGGCCGGCAGCGCCAGCGTATGCGTGTCGCCCCAGACGGCGGCATGGTCGTACAGCACGGGGAACGGCACGACCGACAGCTCCAGTCCCGGCGCCTGCTCGAACGCGCCCGTGCCCCACATGCCGGTGACGAGCAGCGCCGCGTCGCCGTCGTGGAACAGCTGGAACGCGTCGTTGATGCCGGACGGGATGAGCTCCTTGCGGTAAAGGCTGTCGACGAGCTCCAGCGCCTCGAGCGCCTGCGGATTGTCGAATACCGCCTTGCCGCCGTCCGCGCTGTAGAACGCGCCGCCGCCGTCCATCTGGTTGTACAGGCTCCACCACAGCCATACGGAGTCGATGCGCGTGCTCGGCAGCGCGAGCGGAGCGACGCCGGGCGGACTGCTCGCCTTGAGCCGCTCCAGGAAGCGGAGGAAGCCCTCCTTGCCCGGCTCCAGCAGCGGCTTGCCGTCGTCGCCGAGCAGCCCGGCGCGGCGCAGATGCGCCTGGTTGGCGTACAGCACGAGCGCATGCGTGTCGAGCGGCACCGCATAGTGGGCCTGCTCGTAGAGCGTCGATTCGACGATGTTGGCGTTGAACTGGCTCCAGTCCAGCCCCGCCGCGGCCGCCGGCTCGTCCAGCCGCTCGATGTAGCCGTTCTGCACGAATTGCGGCAGGTTCGTCGCATGCACGATCGCCAGATCCGGCGCGTTGCCGGCGAGGATCGCCGTGCGCAGGCGGGAGTAGTAGTCGTCCAGCCGCGAGTTGATCTGCTCGACGCGAATGTCCGGATGCTCCGAGTTGAACGCTTCCACGATATCCGTCATGAAAATGTTGTCGCCGCCGCTGAACGGCGTCCAGTACTCGAGCACGATCGGCTCGACCGCCGGGCCCGGATCGGGCGGCGGCTCGGCCGCCCCGGAGCAGCCCGCCGCGAGCAGCGCCGCCGCCGCTGCGGTCCATCCGAGCCTCCGCCAGCCTCTCCGGCCGCTCCAGCCTCTCCAGCCGCCGCTGCCTTTCCAGGCGCTCCTGTCGCCGTCTCCGGCTGCGCGCGCTCCGCCCCGCCGCGTCTTTCCGGCTTCGCAGTCCATGCTGCCGCCATCGCGCTTCCATCCATGCCGTCCGCCGCTCCTGCCGAGCTGTCCGCCGCTTCTCATGCGCCATCCCCCTGCCGCTTCATCGTTGTCGCCTTAAGTTTCCTCCGGCAAGGCGGCTGCCGTCAACCGCCGGGACGAATCCAGATGTCGGCAAAGTCGACGCGCAGGCTGCCGGCTCGCGCCGTCAGCTCGATGGCGCTCGCGCCGGCAGGCAGCTTCAGCTCCGCCTCGTACATCCGCAGCTCGCCCCGCTGCTGCGGCTCAATGTCGAGCGTCAACTTCGCGCCGCCTGCGGAGATCTCCAGCTTGGAGCCGTCCGCCGGGTTCAGCACGGCCACGGACACCGTGTACGTGCCGGACTTCGGCACGCGCACGTTCGGCAGCCGCACGCCGGCGCCGGCCTCATGCAGCAGCGCGGCCGCGCCGCGCGAGGCGAACACGTTCTCGTTCTCCTCCGCGCCGCCGAGCATCTCGCCCCATTCCGCCTCGAAGCGCGGCAGCTCCAGCGCCAGCAGCTCCGCGCCGCCGCTCGCCCGCGCCCGCAGCTCCCCGCCGCCCTCCGGCAGCTTCAGCTCGGCGTAGGCATAGCCGACTGCTCCCGTCGCGGTCGGCTCCAGCTCCGCCGTCTCGGCCTTGCCGGCGGAGGACCTCAGCGAGATGCGTCCCGCGCCGCCCTCCGCCATCCGGTAGTGGAGCAGCACCGGCACGACCGTCTCGACGGTGGAGGCGACGTCGCTGAACACGAGCTCCTCGCCGTCTGGCCGGGCGTCCTCCGCCCGCAGGACGCCCATGCCGGACGGCGCCTCGATCGCCGCCTCCAGCGGCTGCGGCGGACCGAAGTCCGGCAGGCCGTCCGCGGTCCAGCCGACCTTGGCGGCGCGCGCCTTGCGGTTCGCCCAGCCGTCGGACTCGCCGCTCGTGGCGTGGTAGACGATCCACGTCTCCGTGCCGTCCGGCGACGCCGCGAACGAGTTGTGCCCCGGCCCGTACACGCCGGCCTCCGCGTCCGGCGCGAGCAGCGGCTCGGGATGCTTGCTCCAGTCCTCCGCCCGCAGCGGATCGCCGCCCTCGCGCAGCGAGAGCGCGCCGATGCTGTAGTACGGCGTCCAGCTGCCGGCGCCGGAATAGACGATATGGACGCGTCCGTCCCGGCGCAGCACCGACTGCCCTTCGTTGATGTACGGCGGTCCGCCAGCCTTTTCCCAGTCCAGGTCGGGACGGCTCAGCAGCACGCGCGGCCCGCTGATCGTGAGCGGATCGCTCATCGGAGCGATGTACGTGTTCTGGGCTTCGTTGACGTCGCCCTCCCAGCCCGACCAGATGAAGTACAGCCGCTCCTCATGCTCCATGACGAGCCCGTCGATCGCCCATTTGTCCGTCTCGTCCGCGATCTTGCCCTTGAAGGCGTATTCGCCCATCGGGTCGTCCGTCGCCGCTTCGAGCGCGTACATGCGGTGGTTGGCGTTGTCGCCGTCGTCGGCCGCGAAGTAGATCAGCCATTTTCCGCGCACATGCTGGATTTCCGGCGCCCACAGGTTCGCCGAGTAGGCGGTGCCGACCGGCGGATGCCAGACGACCTTGCGCTCGGCGGAGCGGAAGTCGAGCGTCCGCGACTTCATGACCATGATGTCCGTGCCGCCATGGGTGAACGTCATGTAGTAGAATCCGCCGTGATGGACGACGCTCGGATCCGGCGTGTCGATCTCGGCCAGCGTGTTCTTGAACGTGCCGCCGTGTCCGGCGTACGACGCATCCGTTTCATCCGGATGTCCTTGCTTGCTCCACATCCAATAGCCTCCTCCCGCGATCAAAAGCAGGAGCAGCGCCGCTAGCAGCGTCGCCGTCCCTCGATTC
Source organism: Paenibacillus sp. B01 (assembly GCF_009649995.1). NCBI lineage: Bacteria > Bacillati > Bacillota > Bacilli > Caryophanales > Paenibacillaceae > Paenibacillus > Paenibacillus sp. B01. The sequence goes on from NZ_CP045802.1 coordinate 4,400,657, forward strand.
CTTTTCAGCCGCATCGCCTCGTTCTCCTTCTAAGCTGCCTTATTTGACGCCGCTGCTCGTAATCGCGCGGACGAACGACTTCTGCCCGAGGATGAAAATGAGCACGACCGGAAGCGCGGCGACCGTCGTCATCGCCATCAGCTTGCCGTAGCTCTGCGTGTAGCTGCCCGTCGCCATCATCGCGATGCCGGCCGTAATCGTGCGCATCTCCGGCGACGTCGTGGCGTAGAGCGGCCAGACGAAGTCGTTGTAGATGCCCATGAACGTGAAGATGCCGAGCGTCACCAGGATCGGCACGGCCGACGGCATGAGGATGCGGGCGTACAGCTGCCATTTGTTGACGCCGTCGATGCGCCCGGCCTCCTCGATCTCCTTGGGGAACGAGAGGAAGAACTGGTACAGCAGGAACACGCCGAACGCGCCCGCCGTCGCCGGCAGGATGAGCGCAGGATACGTGTTGATGAGGCCGAGCGCGTTGAACTCCATGTACATCGGCAGGAACGTCAGCACGCCCGGAATCATCAGCGAGGCGATGAACATCGGCAGCAGCAGCCGGCGCAGCGGCAGGTCGGTCAGGCGCGCCAGCGCGAAGGCGGCCATCGAGTCGATGACCAGCACGATCGCCGTGCCGATCGCGCCGACGGACAGCGAGTTGGCGATCCAGCGCAGCACCGGCGTGTTCATCAGCTCGCCGCCGAGCCCTTGCCGGAAGTTGTCGAGCGTCGGCTTGCGCGGCAGGAAGTCCATCCGTCCGGACAGCGCCTCGAAGTCGTTCTTGAAGCCGGTCGAGAGCATCCAGATCAGCGGCAGCACCATGACCGCGGCGATGATCGCGGCCAGCAGGAGAAGGATCGCCTGGTTCCGTTTCGAAGTCGTCATCTAAGCCTTCTCCTTTCGGTTGGTGAGCTTGAACTGCACGACGGACACGGCCATGATGAGCAGCGCCATCAGGATCGCCATCGCCGACGCCGAGCCGATGTCCTTGCGCGCGAACGCCTGGTCGAGCACGTTGATGAGCAGCACGCGCGTCGTGTCGCCCGGCCCTCCGCGCGTCAGCAGGAACGGCTGCGCGTAGATGTTGAACGAAGCGATCGTCGAGGTGATCATGACGAACAGCATGACCGGACGGATCGTCGGCAGCGTCACCGAGACGAACTTCGACCAGGCGCCCGCCCCGTCGATCGAGGCCGCCTCGTACTGCTCCTCCGGCACCTCGTTGAGCGCGTTGATGAAAATGATCATGTTGAAGCCGATCGTCCACCAGATCGTCGCTCCGATCAGCGACACCCACGCCCACGGCGTGTCGGTGAGCCACGGAATGCCGGCGAAGCCGAGCCGCGCGAGCAGGCTGTTGATGAAGCCGGCGTTCGTATCGAGCATCATGAGCCAGATGACGGCCATGACCGACGCCGAGAGCGCGTACGGCAGGAAGTAGAACGTGCGGAACAGCCCGCGCACGCGCGCCGGCAGCGCGTTCAGCAGCATGGCCAGGGCGAGCGCGACGAAGATGAGCAGCGGCACCGAGTAGAGGACGAACTGCGCCGTCGTCCACAGGCCGCGGAAGAACAGGCTGTTCTCGTACGTGCCCGGCGTGAGGATGGAGATGTAGTTGCTCAGGCCGACGAACGCATGCTCGCTCGAGAGCAGCTCGAAGTCCTGGAGGCTGATGACGACCCCGTACAGGATCGGGAACAGCAGGAACAAGCCGAAGCAGGCCAGATAGGGCAGCACGAACAGGAACGAGGTGAGCCGCGAGGTCCATTTCATGGATGGGTCCTTCCTTTCATGGGCAGCGGGCGGGCGAGAAGGAAAGAAGGACGAGAGAGCGCACAGCCCGCTCTGCCGTCCTTCCGCTTTCGCTTCCCGGCAAGCCGGATTATTTCATCGCCTGGCGGGACTTGGCGACCGCGTCGTCCATCGCCTGCTGGGCCGGCTTCTTGCCGAGGATCGCGTTGCTCAGCTCGCCCCACAGCGGCTCGACGATCGTGCCCCAGTTGAGCACGTTCGGCGCGAACTGCACGTCGGCGAAGCTGCCGGCGACCGTGCTCTGGAACTCCAGCGCCTTGAACTCCGGCGATTCCAGCACCTTGTTGGAAGCGACCGCCTGGCCGGACTCCGCCCAAGCGAGCGAGTCGCCGGAGACGAACTTGAGGAAGTCGCCGATCGCAGCGAGCTTATCCGCATCCGTGACCGCCTTCGGCACGACGAAGCCGTGCGAGCCGGCGTAGACCGCTTTTTTCGCCTTGCCGATCTGCGGCATGACGGCGACGCCGTAGTTCAGGCCGGCTTCGTCGAACTGCGATTTCATCCACGGACCGTTGAACTGGATCGCGTTTTTGCCTTGGAGGAACAGCGTGTTCTCGCCGTCCTGCTGCACGTTGCCCGGGGAGATGCCCTTCTCGACCATATCCCGCAGCCATTGCACCATCTCGACCGCCTCCGGCGAGTTGTACGCCACGTCGGAGCCGTTCCACAGCTCGCCGCCGTTCTGCCAGACGAGCGAAGGGAAGATGAACTGCTGCGGCCACAGCGTCGGCACGACGTAGCCGTACACGCCTTTGTCCTTGTTCGTCAGCTTCTCGACGGCGGCGTCGAACTCGGCGCGGTTCGTCGGCGGAGCGGAGATGCCGGCTTGCTCGAACAGATCCTTGTTGTAGTACATGACGGCCGGGTGGATGTCGAGCGGGATCGTGTACAGCTTGCTGTCGATCGTCGCGTACTTGATCGGCGCCTCGGCGAAGTCCGCGGCGTTGATGCCGGCCTGGGACGCCAGGTCGTCGACCGGCTGCAGCTGGTCCTTGCTCTGGTACGTCGGCACGGAGTCGACGTGCATGATCATCAGGTCGGGCCGCTCCTTGCCGGTGCTGAGCGCGACGTCGAGCTGCTTGTAGTACTCGCCGTTCGGCTGGATGACGAATTTCACCTTGTAGGCGTCCTGCGAGCTGTTGTATTGGTCCACGATCTTTTTCATGAACGGGCCGTCCGAGCCGGAGAAAGGAGACCAGAACAGAATTTCCGTCGCTTTGCCGCTTCCTCCTCCGGAGGACTGATTTTCGGCCGCGCTGCCGCTGCCGTTTCCATTTCCGTTTCCGTTGCCCGAGCAGGCGGTGGCCAGAAGCGGCACCATCAGCGTCATGGCGAGGATCGAGGCTTTTTTCCGGTTGCGTTTGCTCATCCGAGATACTCCCCTTTTATGTCGGTCTTCCACGAGCGAGGCTCGTTGGATAGCCTTATCGTAAGGGAAGGAGACGCTTCGAAAAATGGCGCTTCTACAGATGAAGTGGACATTTTTACAGGTCAGAGGCTCGGGAACAGATCCAGGCTGTCGATCTCGGCGTAGTTGCTGACGCGGGTGAAGCGCACCGTGTTCGAGCCGGCGTTCAGATAGACCTTGGCCGTGGACGTCCCCCAGTTGTTCCAGCCGGAGTAGGCGACATAGAAGTTCGAGGCCGCTCCGCCGTTCACCGACAGCCCGTGGATCGCCCACGGCTGGCCGCTCGTGCCGTTGCCGGTGCGCGCCGCGAGCACGTACCAGCCGGCCGCAGGAGCGCTGACCGTGAACTGCACGTAGCTCGCCGCCGTATCGATGTAGCCGACCTTGCGGCCGCCGGAGGCGCTGGCCTCGTTGGTCGCCGCCGCGCCGCCTCCGAGCGCGGCGTTCTCCGCCTCATAGCGCTCGCGGGACGGCTCGCCGGACGGAACGGCGATCGACGCATTCGGCGCGGCGGGCGAGCCGAGGTTCGGCGTATTGTCGGCGTTCCAGCCGAACTTCTGCGCGCGCACCTGGCGCGTCCAGCCGGCGCCCTGCCAGCGGGCGGAGTGGTAGACGATCCAGTCCTCGGCGCCGTCCGGGGACTTGGTGAAGCTGTGGTGGCCGGGGCCGTAGATGCCGTTCGCGCTGGCGAAGATCGGCGTGCTCTTTTTCGTCCAGGACGAAGCGTTCAGCAGGTTCGCGGACGTGCCGGCGGTGATGAGGCCGAGGCAGTAGCCGTCGGTCCAGCTGCCGCTCGCCGAGTAGACGAGGCTGATCGTGCTGCCGCGCACGATGACCTGCGGGCCTTCGTTGACCTGCGGCGTCGTGTTCGTCTCCCAGCTGTACGTCGGCGTGGCGATGCGCGTGCGCGCGCTGCTGATCGTCCACGGGTTGCTCATCTGCGCGATGTACAGATGCTGCTTGTCGTTGACCGTCCCCTCCCAGCCCGACCAGAGGAAGTAGCGGCTGCCGCCGACGGTCAGCACGGTGCCGTCGATCGCCCAGCGGTCGGTCGCGTCGCTGATCTTGCCCTTGAGCGTCCAGCTGCCGGTCAGCGGATTGGCGCTGGCGTTCTCCAGCACGTACATGCGATGGTTCTCGTTGCTGCCGTTGTCGGCGGCGAAGTAGACGTACCATTTGCCGTCGAGATAGTGCAGCTCGGGCGCCCATAGGTTGGAGCTGTACATCGTGCCTGCGGGCGGCGTCCAGACGACGGCGCTCTCGCCGGCGTCGATGCCGCTGAGCGTCCTGGAGCGGGACAGCGTGATGTTGCCGCCCGTCGTCTGCGTGTAATAGTAGTAACCGTCCGTATGCTTGTACATCCACGGATCGGCTCCGTCCTGCTTGATGACGTTGAAGAAGGTCGAGACCGGGGCGGCATGCGCGCGCTCGGCGCCGAGCGGCAGCAGCAGCGTGACGGCGAGGCAGCAGGCGAGGGCCATCAGGGCGAGGCGTTTGATCATGATCGATTCCTCCTTGGGATGGTCGCATATGCGAGATGCGCCAAGCCCAGTCTACTCGGTTCAGGGAAGCGCTTCCAGGACATCCTTTTGCAGATGCCGGACGTATTTCTAGATCATGGAATGGAAATGTCCGCAAATGGGCAAGCCGACCGGCTCTAGACGAAGTCGGCATCGTCCATCTGGAACGATTCAGCGGCGGCTCGAGCGGCCGAAGCAATTCTCTTGCCGAAGCCAGGGAGCTGACGACGAATCAGATCGTTAGCAGGTTGAAATGACGCCATTTCCATGCCTAACGACGCGTGGCGGGCTTAGCCGTTAAAAAGACGAAAAAAATGAGCGAAATGGGGGCGTCGGAGCGGTTTAAGCGTATGACGCGTCGTTAGTCGATCATGAAGGCGGAATATGGGTCTCTAAGCGCACCAGGGATCGTTGCCGCGGAAAGCCGTCAGCCGGCAGCAGTTCAGCTGCTCGTCGGCATCATTCCGGCTGCTTGCCGGGAGCAGTTCAGCTGCTCGTCGGCATCACTCCAGCTGCTTGCTTGCAAGCCAGCACGGAGACGACAAGCGAACCGGCCAGGCCGCAACGAAGCTTCTCCGCCAGGCGAGCCGCGCCGTCAAGAAAATGATGCAACGCAAACGAGACGAAGCCGCTTCCTGCGGCTTCGTCTCGTTTGCTGCTTCCATTCCTCTGCGCCATGCGCCTTGCGGGAGGACCGCTTTCACGGCAGGCTTTCCAGCCACGCGGCCATCGCTTCGGCGGTGTGACGCGCCTGCGCGCCTGCAGGGAGAGTCGACTTGCCGTCGCCCCGCTGCTCGCCGTAAGCGCCGAAGCCGGCATGATTGCCGCCCTCGATCGGCACGTACGCCGTGTCCGGCGGCAGCCAGCGCTTCGCCTGGCCCCAATCGCCGCGGTCCATCACCTCGTCGTTCGTCGCGAACACGGACAGAGCCTTCAGGCCGCTTCCGTTCAGGTCGCCCTTGGGGTCGGGGTAGGAGGCGAGGAAAAACACGCCCGCCAGCCGGTCCGGATGCTCCGCCGCATATCGGGCCGCCATCACGCCGCCGAGGGAATGGCCGCCGATGACAAAGCTCCCGTCCCGGGCCGAGTCCAGCACCCCGTCGGCGCGGCTCCCTCCCAGCACGGCGAGGTCGAGCGGCATGCGGATGAGATAGGCCGGGTAGCCTCGGCGGGAGAGCTCAAGCGCCAGCGGCGCGTAGCTGCGCTCATCGACAAGCGCTCCGGGATACAGCAGGACGGACGGGCTCTTGCGATCGCCTGTCGGGACAAAGGCGATGAAGGAGTCGGTTTGCTCGACCTCGACGTCGGCTGCCCGCAGCGCTTCCTCGGCCTCGGCAGCAGGACCGTAGCTTAGCGCCTTCAGCACGATCAGTCCGGCCGCAGCCAGCAGGAGCAGCGAGGCGGCGATCCACATCGCCGCCTTGGTCCTGCGCCGGTGCTTCGGGCGGGACTGGGAGTTGGCAAATTCGCTCATTGTCTAGACATGGAGCGAGCCGGCCGTCTCCGCGCCGCCGATCGAGCAGGCGAGGATCGCCGCATCGAGCAGCTCCAGCTCGCCGGCGAGCGCCGCGCGCTTGCGCTCGAACTGCTGCAGATGCAGCACCCCCGTCTCGTCCTCCGGGTAGCGCTCGACATATTGGCGCATCTCGGCCAGCGTCAGCTCAAGCTCCTCCAGATCCCCAAGCTCGGCCTGGCTGGCGGCAAAGCCTTGGCTCAGCCGATCGTCCTGCATTCTGTATTCGTTCATCGTCATCATGATGGAATTCATCGTTGTCGTACCTCCTGATTTCTCGCGTTCGTTTCGGTCCGGATGGGCTCGTTTCGCTCCGAGCCGGGCAGCCCTCGCTGCCGTCCGCTTCCTTTATTACCACCGCGAGCCCGAGTGAAACAACGAAAAGGCCCTCCCTTATGGAAGGGAAGGGCCTTGCCGGAAAGGAAAGGGTCCATCCGCCGCAGACCATGCGGAAAAAGGGCTCGATTCTACTTGAATTTCTTCCAGTCCATGCTGCTGTTCTCAAGCAGATACTCCATGCTGCTCTCGTTGCGCTTCTGCTCGGCCTTGCGCGCTTCTTCGGCGCGACGGCGCTCTTCCTCGCGGACGCGCTCCTGCTCCGCGCGCATGTCTCCCGCCTGGTTCTTCAGGCGGTCGACGAGCTCCGCCGGCAGCAGATCCTTCAGCGTCGCCGGCTTCGCCGCCGCTTCCGGACGCGGCTCCGGCGCGCGGCCCCGATTCTTTTTGGCCATATTGCGGCATCCTCCCCTCGCGTCTAGCTTGCTCGCAGGCGATTATACCACAGCGCGCCCCTCCCGGCATCTGCCGCGCTCGGCTCAGCCGATCGACAGGCGCAGCGTGATGCCGGAAGGATCGACGACCTCAAGGCCGCCCTCCGCCTCGCGAACGTCGACGCCGCCTGCCCGCAGCCGGTCCGCCGCCGCCAGGCGCGCCGCCTCGTCCGGGAACAGGATCGTGGCGAACTTCAGGCCGACGGCGTTCTCCGGCGGATGCTTGGCGCCTCGTCCGGCCCAGATGTTGAGCCCGATATGATGGTGATAGCCGCCGGCGGAAATGAACAGCGCCCCCATCGACTGCCAGCCGTCGACGATCAGATCGAAGCCGAGCAGGCCGCAGTAGAACTGGCGAGCCGCCTCCAGCTCCGCCACATGGAAGTGGACATGGCCGATGACCGTGCCGTCCGGCAGCCCTTCCCACGGCTGGCCCTCCGCCAGCGCGAGCAAGCCCTCGACGTCGACCGGATCGGTGCCCATGCGCACATGGCCGCTCTCGTCGTACGTCCACTCGCTGCGCGGACGGTCGCGGTAGATCTCGATGCCGTTGCCGTCAGGATCGGTGATGTACAGCGCCTCGCTCACCCAGTGGTCGCCCTGGCCGATGTGGATGCCCGCCTCGGCCATGTTGCGAAGCACGAGCCCGAGCGACCGGCGATCCGGCACGAGCACCGCGAAATGATACAGTCCGGCCGCCGAGCGGCGGTCGACCGCCGCGGCATCCGGCCTTTCCTCCAGCTCCAGTAGCGCCTCGTCCGAGCCGGCATGGCCCAGCGCGGCCTCGCCGCCGCTGCGGCTCAGTACGCGGAAGCCGAGGATGTCGCGATAATAGGCGATGGAACGGTCCAGGTCGCGGATCTTGAGCCGGACCTTGCCGATGCGGACGGCGGGATCGATCGAGCCCTGCAAAGGATTATTCATCATGGATGCACCTCATTAGTTACTTATTTTTAGTTAGTATAATACATAAAGTAAATAGATGCAATCGTCTGCGGATCCGATTCGTTCCCATGAAAAAGGGACGCTGCGAGCAGCGCCCGCCTCGTCCCTTTTCGGCTCTTCCCTATCGTATCCATTTCGAGCGGCTTCATTCAAAGTCGAGCCGGCCGCAGGAGATCGGAGCGGAGCGCTCTTGTCTCTCGTCAATGCTTCAAATGATAAGGGACCGTCGCGATGACGATGTCCTTGCGGTTGAACAAATACGTCCGCAGCAGCAGGCCGGTCTGGTTGTGCAGGATGTGCTGCCACCAGTGCTTCGTCACGAACTGCGGGATGAGGATCGTAATATGGTCGGTCTCCGCCGTCTTCCACTCGACCGTGTCGATGAACTTGAGCAGCGGCCGCGTGATGCTGCGGTAGCTGGAGCGCAGCACGATCAGGCGCACGCCAGGGTTCCACTCCGCCCACTTGGCCTCCATCCGCTCGATGGAGTCGTCGTCGAAGCCGACGTAGACGGCGACGACGTTGTCCGTGAGCGACTTGGCGTAGCCGATCGAGTTGCTCACGACGCGCGTGATGCCGGCGACCGGCACGACGACCGTGCTGCCTTTGATGACCGGCTTGTCGGCGGCGAGGTCGATGCGCAGCTCGTCGGCGACCTTGACGTAGTGGCGATGGATGCGCAGGAACAGCCACATGACGACCGGCAGGAAGACGAACACCATCCACACCTGGGAGAACTTCGTGAAGATGAAGATGAGCGTAATGCCCAGCGTCGTCAGCATGCCGACCGTATTGATCGCGAGCTTGCCTCCCCAGCCCTTGGGCCGCAGCCGCACCCAGCGCACCATCATGCCGAGCTGCGACAGCGTGAACGGGATGAACACGCCGACGGCGTACAGCGGGATCAAGTTCTCCGTATCGCCGCCGAACAGCACGACGAGCACGATCGAGAACGCGGCGAGGAATAGAATGCCGTTGGAAAAGCCGAGCCGGTCGCCGCGCACCATGAACGCATGCGGCATGTATTTGTCCTTGGCCAGCATGAACGCCAGCAGCGGGAACGCCGAATACGCCGTATTGGCCGCCAGGAACAGGATGAGCGCCGTCACGCCCTGGATGAAATAGTACAGGAAGCCGCGGCCGAACGTCGAGGCGGCGATCTGCGACACGACCGTCTCGTTGTGGCTCGGCGTGATGCCGTACCAATACGCCAGCACGCTGATGCCGAGGAACATGCCGCCGAGGATAAGGCCCATCATGACGAGCGTCGCGGCGGCGTTGCGCTCGGCCGGCTGCTTGAAGTTCGGGATGGCGTTGGACACCGCCTCGACCCCGGTCAGCGCCGAGCAGCCGGAGCTGAACGCCTTGAGCAGCAGGAACAGGCTGACGTTGCTGACGGCCGTGCCGAGCTCTGGAATGTCGGGATGGGCTCCGCCGGTCAGGTAGCGGATGACGCCGGAGACGATAAGCACGAAGATGGATACGACGAACAGATAGATCGGAATCGCGAGCACCGAGGCCGACTCGGTGACGCCGCGCAGGTTCATGAGCGTGAGGAACAGGATGACGACCGTCGCGATCAGCACTCGGTGGTCGTGCAGCGACGGGAACGCCGACGTGATCGCATCGGTGCCGGCGGAGGCGCTGACCGCGACGGTCAGGATGTAGTCGATCAGCAGCGAGCCGCCGGCCAACAGGCCGGTCGTCGTGCCGAGGTTGTTCTTGGCCACGACATAGGCGCCGCCGCCCATCGGATAGGCGAAGATCGTCTGGCGATACGACAGGATGAGGATCAGCAGCAGGCCGAGCACCGCGATCGAGATCGGGATGCTGTACCAGACCGCGGCGAAGCCGGCGACCATCAAGGCGATCAGGATCTGCTCCGTGCCGTAGGCGACGGAGGACAAAGCGTCCGAGGACAGGATGGCGAGCGCCTTCAGCCGCCCCAGCTTCTCTCCTTCGAGCTCCTTGCTTTTCATCGGCCGGCCGATCAGCAGCCGTTTCATTCGGTTTGCCATCATGCTTGCTTTCCCCTTTGCGCTCGCTGCGCCTTGACATGGTTGAGTGCTGGCGGCCCCGTCTGCGCCGGAGCCATGATGTATCTTACACCCGGCCCTTATCGCTGTAAATAAACATTTACACCTAAGCTTCTTGCTTCTCTCCTTTCAACCGAAAACCATCCTTCCGAAACGCAATTCGAGCCGTCCCGTTCGGCCTGAACGCGCCGAAGAGCCCTTGCAGCCGGCAAGAGCTCTTCGGCGGAGGCGGCTCAATGACTGGACTTGTCGTCCTTCTCGTTGCCGTGCTTGAAGTTTCCGGTCAGCTTGGCCATGACGAGCTGCGTTCCTTTATGGTCCTGGCCTGCAATCGCGCTCAAGAACCTGTCGCTTGCCTTGCCGGCGAGAGTCTTTACATGTTTGCCATTCCAATAGAGGAATATCCCGTTGTTTTTGGTGCGCTTATAGGTAAATATTTCTTCGTTCAGACGGCCGCGCTTGTCGATTGCCATGTCGTTCCTGCTCCTTTATTCTGCATCTCCCTCCATCATAGAGGCGCGTCTCTTCCCCCGCGAGGCCCGATTCGGCTTAACCTGTTTTCCACCGGCAGTTTCATTTGTAAACGAGATGTAACGGGATTGAGATTTTTTCTTCAGGTTGGTTTAAGATTCGATGCTTAAAATGAACACATGACCCCCCTTTGAATAGAGCATCATCTTGGGCTCGCCGGCTGCCACCGGCGGGCCGCTTTTTTTTTTCCCCGCAAGCAAAAACGCCGGCGGGATCCGCCGACGCTGTTGTCCTTCTATTCCGTTGCGCTTGCCGCCTCTTCTTCCGCCGGCCCGGCCGCTGCGGCTTCATTCCGCTTTGCCGCCCGCTGGATGACGGACGAGAGGAGCGCGAGCGCCAGCCCCTGGCCCCAGCCCTGCGCCCATTTGCGGTCGATCTGAAGATAAGCGTCGACGTCGTTCATGACGGCGGTGCCGCCCGACACGTTTCGGACCCGCCCGTTGTCGGCGATATTCGCCAGCACGCCGTCGAGAGCCTTTTGAACGTACTTCGTATGAAGCGGGTTGCCCTGCTGGACCATCGCCGCGGCGATGCCCGCTGTCGCCGACACCTCGCCGTACGCATCCGGGCAGTCCAGCACCGTCCCCCACAGGCCGTCGTCCTTCTGAAGCTTCTTGAGCGCCGCGAGCTGGTCGCGCAACGAGCTCCAGATATGCATCATCGGCGGATACAGGTAGCCCTCCGGCACCTCGCCGGCGGCTCGGGACATCGTATAGGCCGCCCAGGCGTTCGCGCGCGCCCAGTGGATGCCGGACATATGGTTCTGGTGGACGTGGGTGTAGCCGTGGTACCAGAGGCCGTTGTCCTCGTCCTGCAAGTAGTTGATGTGCCACAGGAACTGATGCAGCCCGTCATGGATCAGCCGCTTCTCGTTCAGCTTGACGCCGACGCGCAGCATGAAGTACGCCGCCATGAACAGCGTATCCGCCCAGCACTGCTCCGGAAAGTCGTTTTTGGACGACACGGTATGCTGCAGCACCCGGTCGCCGAACCGCAGCGCGCGATTTTCCAAATAATCGATCTTGCTCAGGATGATGTCGAGGTATTTCTGATCCTTCGTCTCCTCGTACAGAGTGAGCAGCATATGCCCCATGGCGCAGGTGTTCACCGTCCAGCCGGGCAGGCCGACCTCGATATACTCGTCGACCCAGCGGATCATCCGCTCCAGATACGTCTTGTCGCCCGTCGCCTCGTATGCCCGGCTGACGCCGTAAAACGCGACGCCGCCCGGCCAGTCCCAGGTCAGATCCATCCCGAACGTATAGTCGACCACCCGATCCGCCACCTGGTTCAGCCGGTCCGCGGAAGCCAGTATGTTCATCCGTCCAAGCCCTCCATTTCCTGAAAAGCATGCGGACATTCGGCCTGCTCCGTCCGCATGCTGTCGTTTGTAATGGATTATAACGGCTTCACGAGCGGGATGACATACAGATATCCGACTTGTTTCAGCGAAAAGCAGAGTCTTGGCGGCGGCGCTTCTCGGCTGCGCCGGACTTGAGAGCCGAAGCGAGCGTGACGGCGGCTCCGCCCGCTCCGATCCAGGTCAGCGCGGCGACGGCATGATTCCAGCTCAGTCCTTTGCCAAAGAAGAACAGCTCCCGAAGTCCGTCGACCATGAACCGCATCGGCAGCCAAGGATGGATCCAGTCCCGGTAGAACGGCGACATCATCTCCGGAGCCAGAGCGAGCAGCGGAGCGCCGAAGAACAGCATCAGCGCGAACACGGCGATGCCCTTGAGCCCCAGCCAGGACACCACGGCCGTGATGAGCAGGAAAAAGCTGAAGAAGGCAAGCGCGAGGAACAGAGCCGTATCGACGAACTGCGGAATCGCAAGCCCGATCATAGCCTCCGCGATCCAGGCGAAGCCGAAGCCGACGATCAGCGCCACGACGGCTCCCGCGCCGATGTGGACGAGCTTCGTCGCGAGCGACCGCTTGCGATCGGAGGCCGCGGATTTGCCGAATGCCAGGAACAGGACGGCGGAGCAGGCCATGCTCGCCATCCAGAGAGGCTGGAACAGCGAGATCGGCGCGTTGCAGTTTGCGCTTTTCGTGCCGATCTCGTTGACGTTCGTCACCTTCTTGGCGATCGGAACGGCGAGCGCGGCCGCCTGGTCGGGCGACAGCGTCGCTCCCTGGGCTTGGAACGCATCCAGCACCTGCGCGCGGATCTTCTCGCTCAACGTATCGACGACGCCGTTCAGCACTTGGCCGGCCGCGGCAGCCGCCGCCGCGTTCAGGCCCTGATTGAGGTAGATCCGGAGCTCCGGCGACGATGGAGACGGAGTCCGCAGCGAAGCCTGCTTGGCGCTGAAATCCTGCGGGATGACGAGCGCGGCATAATAGTCCTTGTCGTTCAGGCCTTGCCGCGCCGCATCCTCATCCTTCACGACGACCCACTCGACAGCCGGCTCCTCGCCGGGGGCCGTCGGCGCTTGCCGGATCGTCTCGACGATCGTCTCGCCCATATTGAGCTTCGGCTGGCCGGAGATCTCGACTCCCTGATCCTCGTTGACGACGGCGATCGGCAGCTGCCGAGGCTTGACCTGCACGCTCGGGAACAGCGTGAGCGAGAATACGAATACGATCAGCAGCGCGATGACCGGCGCGAGCAGAACGAGCTTTTTTTCTTTGGCTTGCATGTCAGGACCCTCCCTTTAGATAGACGATGGATTTCCAATTCCGCGGAGCAGAAAGCGGACCGCTTCCTCGATCTCCTCGTCCTCGATGACGTCCTGGTTCAGGAGCACGAGGCGCGAAGCGAAAAATCCGCCGACGAACGTGAACAGATTTTTGAGCAGCATAGCTGGAGGCAGTTCAATGAGCTCCCCGCGCTGCTGGAACAGCTCGATGACCGGAATGAGCCGGGAAGCCGCGACATCGGCCAGATAGGGCAGGATGTCGTTTTTGAGCTCTTCCTTGTAGATCAGCTCCTTGATCAGGACGCGGAGGATGTCCTTGTTCTCCAGCGCGAAATCGACCCGGTTGCGGATGAACGCCCGCAGGAACCCTTCGAGCGACGAGTTGGTGCGGACGATGCTTCCAATGACCTCTTCCGCCATGACCGGAAAGATTTCCTTGACGCGAGGGACGAGCAGATGAAGCAGCAGCTTCTCCTTCGTCCCGTATTGCTTGAAGATGCTCGCCTCCGACACCTCGGCCGCTTTTGCGATTTCCGCCGTCGAGGTATTGGAATAGCCCTTTTCGGCGAACAATTGAATGGCCGCCTCGACGATCCGCTCCTGCTTGACCGTCAGCTTGGATGCGCCGGAGAGCAGGATTTCCTGGAACAGGTTGCTGGTCAACCTCCGTTCACCTCATTCTTCCCGATTCAAAAGTAAGTACTTACTCACTGGGTTATATCACTCCGCTGCGCAACGGTCAAGAGCGCTCGGTGCCGGATGCCGGCCCCGAACGCTGTCCCCCTCCTATCGGCCCGGATAGCCGACGATCCGTCAGCTCCGCCGGCCGCGATACTCCGCCGCGATCTCATCGATCACGCGCCTGCCCCATTCGGACAGCTCCGAGCCTTTTTCATGCCACTCGTAGGTGATGAGCGCCTTCCAGAGCGCCCAGCCGCGGGCGCGGTCGATCACGCCCTCGTCGGCGGCCATGCGCTCCAGGAACACGGCTCTGCTCGGGTCATCAAAAAAATTCCATGCCATCACCAAATCGCTGGACCGGTCGCCGACGCCCATCGTGCCGAAGTCGATGACGCCGCTCAGGCGGCCGCCGCTCGCCAGCAGGTTGCCGACCGCGACGTCTCCATGCAGCCAGACCGGCTGGCCGGAGAACGGCGCCGCCAGCGCCCTCTCCCAGACCTCAGTCAGCAGCGCGGCATCGAACGGAGCGCCCGGCTTCGCCAGCACGGAGCGGGCATCGTCTTCATAAACCGCGAGATCGCCGCCGCGATGAAAATTCTGCTCGCCTGCCGGCACGCCGTCCGTCGCGTCGATGGCCTCCAGCTCCAGCAGGAAAGCGGCAAGATCCTCGGCGAACTCGATTTTATCGCGAATCGCCGCACGGGAGACCGGCTCGCCGGCCAGCCAGCGATTGACCGACCAGGGCAGCGGATACTCCTCATCCGGCTCGCCCTTGGCGACGGGCACGGTGATCGGCAGCGTCAGATGCGGCTGAAAGACGGGGAGCCATTTCTGCTCCTTTTCCACGGCGGATGCGTAGCGCTCATGGCTCGGCAGGCGGACGGCCAGCTCCGGACCGAGGCGGAACGTGCGGTTGTCATGGCCGCTCTCGTCGACCGGACGCACCTCCAGACGGCTCCACTGGGGGAACTGGCGGGCGATCAGCCTCTGGACGAGGTCGGAGGTGATGCCGATCGTCCCCATCAGGCATCCGCCTCCAAGCGGAAGGGAGCGACGAAGACTTGGCAGCTTCTGCGCTGGAAGTAAGCTCGCAAAGCGAAATGGAGCTCTCCGACGACGGACTGATGGAGCGGTGTAGGGGCGGGAGACATGCTGTACGCCTTCCCGTTGATCCATTCCCAGTTTCCTTCCCATGTCTGCCAGTCCTGGTAGCTGTAGACGGCTTTTTCGTCCGGAAATGACATCGGTCTCTCCTCCTTCGAGTTCCTGCATCCTCGGATCGTTCTAGGGAAAGTATACCCCATCTCTTCAGGGACTGCACTTGCCCCCATCCCTCATAGTCCCGTCCACCGGCGCATAGATTGGGTATGAACCTCAACTTTCGCACGGAGGGATGGAACGGACATGACTCAGGACGAGATCCGCCAGCTGGAGCGGGCGATCGACGAGATCACGGAGATCGCGGCCGACTTCGGCCTTGACTTTTACCCGATGCGCTACGAGATCTGCCCCGCGGACATCATCTATACGTTCGGCGCCTACGGCATGCCGACCCGCTTCTCCCACTGGAGCTTCGGCAAGTCCTTCAACAAAATGAAGCTGCAATACGATCTCGGCCTCAGCAAGATCTATGAGCTGGTCATCAACTCCAACCCCTGCTACGCCTTCCTGCTCGACGGCAACTCGCTCATCCAGAACAAGCTCATCGTCGCGCATGTGCTCGCCCACTGCGACTTTTTCAAAAACAACGCCCGCTTCCGCAATACGAACCGCGACATGGTGGAGAGCATGTCCGCTACGGCCGAGCGCGTGACGCAGTACGAGATGCTGTACGGCACGGAGACGGTCGAGGCGTTCATCGACTCGGTGCTCGCCATCCAGGAGCATATCGATCCCGCGCTCGTGAAGCCGCGCCAGCTCGACAAGTCGCTGCAGGGCGAGTTCCTGCGCCGGGAAGCCGAGGAAGCCGAAGCGCCACCCGCGGGCGCCTACGACGACCTCTGGTCGCTCGACGAGGACGATGCCGGCGACCAGGACGTGCAGCCGGACCACCACCGCTTCCCCCGCCAGCCGGAGAAGGATCTCGTCTGGTTCATCGAGGAGCACAGTCCGACGATGCAGGACTGGCAGCGCGACATCATGAGCATGCTGCGCGAGGAGATGCTGTATTTCTGGCCGCAGATGGAGACCAAGATCATGAACGAGGGCTGGGCCTCCTACTGGCATCAGCGCATCATCCGCGAGATGGACCTGACGAGCGAGGAGACGATCGAGTTCGCCAAGCTCAACTCCTCCGTCGTCATCCCCGGACGCGGCAGCCTCAATCCGTACTACCTGGGGCTGAAGATCTTCGAGGACATCGAGAAGCGCTGGGATGAGCCGAGCGAGGACGACCGGCGCCGCTTCGGCTACAAGCCGGGACGCGGCCGCGAGAAGATCTTCGAGGTGCGCGAGCTCGATTCCGACACCTCGTTCCTCCGCAACTACCTGACCAAGCAGCTCGTCGAGGACATGGACCTGTACATTTTCGAGAAGAAGGGCCCGGAGTGGAAAATCACCGACAAGACGTGGAAAAACGTCCGCGAGCAGCTCGTCGTCTCCCGCATCAACGGCGGCTTCCCCGTGCTCGAGGTGCTGAACGGGGACTTCAACCGCGTCGGCGAGCTGTATCTCGGGCACAAGTACGAGGGCGTCGAGCTCGACCTGAAGTACGTCGAGCGCACCTTGCCGCATGTCGTCAACCTCTGGGGCAAGGCGGTCCATCTGGAGACGGTCGTCGAGGACAAAAAAATCGTCTTCAGCTGCGACGGCAAAAAGACGAGCCGGAAATTCATCTGAATCGGAAGCGAAAGCAAGCCGCCCCGCGCGAACGGGACGGCTTGCTTGTCTGAGCAGGGAAACACCGGACGTCAGCCGCCCGCTCTTGCTTTCATGTTCAGCCACAGCGCTTTCTGGAAAGCTTCGATCGGCCGGTCGTAGTTCAGCGGCTTTCGGATGATGCGGTTATGATAGCCGATGCGGTCAAGCGGATGGGCAAAATCATCCCGCTGGAAGAAGGAGATTTCCGTCATCGTGCCGATGACGCTGCGGCTGTTCGTTTTGGCGATGGAGAAAGTCGTGGCTTCTTCCAGGTAGAGGCTTACCGCCCGCTCCTCCAGCTTTTGCTGCAGCAGGTACTCCCGCAGCGTCTGCACGAAGGCGCTTTGCAGCTTGTCGAGCTGGCCGGCGCGGATGCCCTCGAGAAAAAGGCAGAGCAGCGTCTCGTCGTTGACGAGCAGGATCTGCTTGCGGTTGTTCAGCTTGATGATGTTCGCATGCCAGCTGTACAGGCCGTCCGCCGCCTGCTCGTCCGGCTTCGCCTTCATGTCCTTCAGCAGCGACTGGGTCATTCGCAGCGTAATCATGCTTCCGTCCTCATTTCCGTTCGGCGGTTCCGATTTTACTTTCCACTATACGGCCAGCACCGCCGGCTCGTCCATCCTTCAGCCGCCATTCCTTGAAAAAAGCATTGACAAGCATTGCCGAATAGCTGTAGCATCATCCTTGTTTGTAATTTTTACATATAGGAGAGGGTTGGATTGAACAAGCTGTCCGCATTCGCGCTTTCGCTGAGCGCGCTTGCTCTATTGCTGCCTGCATCCGGCGCCATGGCGCACGGGACGGTAGAACGCATTTCGGAAAGCACCTCAGCCGAAGCCCGGCTGTTCGTGGCCGACGGCCAGAATGGCGATCTCGTCACGATCGATCTGCCGAGCGGCAAGACGGTCTCGCGGCTGTCCACGCCGGCCTCGATCATGAGCCTGAGCCTGGCGCCGGACGCCCGCCATCTGTTCGTCACGCGCGGCCGCGACACGGACAAGGATTACGTCACCGTCGTGAACACCGGCTTCGATCCGGCGACCGGCGCCGCCCGTCCTCCGATCGTCTCACGCACGTTCGAGGGCTACTCGCCCGACAGCTCGCATCCCGTGGCCGGCTTGCCGACGATCGCCAACGAATCCAAAGCGGAGCTGCTGCTGCTCAGCGGCGATCTCGACTCGCTGGACGGCGTGAGCGTACGCAAGCTCGCGCTGGCGGGCAACGCCCATTACCACTATGCCGAGGCGGGCGGCCTGCTCTACGTCGGCCATCTGCAGCAAGGCTTCGTCCAGGTGCTCGACCTCGAGAGCGGCCAGGAAAAGACGCGCATCGCCGGCTGCCCGGTGCTGCACGGAATCGCCGAGGACGAGCCGAGCGGCCGCCTGCTGTTCGGCTGCCAGAACGGCACGCTGGTCGTCGGCACGCAGGGCGCGGAGACGGCGAAGGCCGTCGCGCGCATCGACTATCCGGAGAAGCAGCGCGTCGCCGCTTTCCTGGAGGGCAAGGACCGCGTGTTCTGGGGCTACACGGAAGGCACGCTGCCGCTGCTGTACAAGCTGGACGCCAGCCGCCAGCCCTATGCGTATGAGACGGTCGCGATCGAGCCGTCGATCCGCCAGGCGGTCTCCTCGGATCAGGCGTACCTGCTGAGCCTGCGCCGATCCGGCACGCTGGAGATCCGCGACTCGGCCAGCGGCAGCCTGCTGCGCGCGACGGCGATCGGCCAAGGCTGGAGCGCCGACTTCCATGAGCATGTCGACAAGGCGGTGCTGCCGGATATCGCCACGAGCGCGCGCTACGCCTATGTCAGCCTGCCCGGCGAGGGACGGATCGCCCAGGTCGAGCTGGCCTCCGGCAAGCTCGTCCGCTACCTGGAGGTCGGCGGCGAGCCGACCCGGCTGGAGCTGCTGGAGAAAAAGGGCGGCGACGATGCGCCGTCCGCCTCCGAGCCGTCCGCTTCTCCAGCGGCAGCGGAGCCGGCGCTGAAGCGCGGCGATAAATCCGTGCCGCTGGCGGCCGCTCCGCTGATGCAGGACGATCATGCCTGGCTGCCTTTGCGCAGCACGGCCGCGGCGTTCGGCCTGCGCGTGCAGTGGCAAGCCGGCGCCGGCATCGCGGTGAGCGGAGAGGGCCTGTCCGTGCAGCTGACGATCGGCGGCCGGACGGCGAAGGCAGGTGGCAAGGCGGCGGAGCTGCATGCTCCGATCCGGCTCGTCGGCGGCTCCGCCTACATCCAGGAGCATGATCTGGAAAGCCTGCTCGGCATCCAGCTGCTCGGCGCGGGCGGCCATGCCCACGGCGAAGAGCATGAGCATGGCGTGGAGCATGACCACGCGCATTAAGCGCATAGCCTGATCGGGACGACGACGCGACATTTTCTCCCCGATTTTTACACGACTGGAGGAATTCGGTCCTCTGATGGCAAAGTAGTCGTGGAAAAAGGAGGAGGAATGAGCGATGCAGACCCGGCATGAAGTGTTGTTCAACCAGCTTGAAGCGTATCGGAGCGAGCTGCTCGAACTCGCCGAGGCGGCAGGCGAGGACGCCGCCGACCGGATCCCGGACGGATTCGCCAACAACATCCGCTGGAATCTCGGACATGTGTTCACGGACCAGTACCTGTGGATCCGGGCGCTGACGAAGGAGGAGGTCCCCCTGCCGCCAGGCTTCCCCGCTTGGTTCGGATACGGCACGAACCCGAGCCGCTTCACGGCCGAGACCCCCTCGTACGGCCAGCTGCTGGAGCTGCTGCGGCAGCAGCCGCTGCAGCTGAGGGAGCGGTACGGCGATCGGCTCGAGGAGAGCTATCCGCCGACGGAGATGGGGATGCATACGATCGAGCAAGTGCTTGTGCGCACGATCTTTCACGAAGGACTGCATATCGGAGCCGTCCAGGCGATCCGCCGCCAGCTGAACCGGCAAGCGGCCAACGCCGGCTGAACAAAAAATCCAAGGCTTATGAGAGCCTTGGATTTTTTTGTATCGGCGTAAGGAACTAGAGCCGATGGTTGCGCTTTTCGTCCAGGTAGATGTCCAGCGCGGCGATAGCGCGTTTCAGCAGCTTAATTAGAAGATAGAGCACGTAAAATCCAATACCAATCAATAGCAGGTAGACGATGCCAATGCCAAGGGGCAAAAAGAAGCTAAATGCGGAAAAGCCGGTAGCCGAATTCATTGCTCCTCCTCGGATTCAGCGGCATTTTTTTCGGCCGCAGATTTTGTCGGCCGTTTCAGCCGGGTCGAATAGGGCCGAAAGCCAGCGCTTCTCCAGAAAGCCATCCCTTCGGGATTGCTCTCCAGAACATCGACGGTCACTTCCGTGCCTGCAGGAGCATGGCGGTCCACATACAGCCGGACAGCCTGCTGCCCGATGCCGCTGCGCCGATGCTGCCGTTCCACGAACAGCTGCCGGATCTGGCCGTTCCCATCCTCGCTCCGCCGATGCAGCAGATAACCGGCTGTCCGCTCGTCAAGCATGATCCATTGGGCGTGCCACTCCTCCGAGAGGAGCCAGCCGCGCATCCGTTCCAGCAGCTCTTCGTCGCTCATCGGGTTCGAGCTGCGCTCATCCTCGATCAGCATCCGATTCATCTGCGCAAGTCGCGGCGCATCCTCGACGGCAGCCGGAACCAGCCGCACCTGCGCGCCAGGCCCCGAGCCCCCAGCGCTAGAGGTGGGGTCTTCTGGCCCGCGCATCCTCTCCAGCTCTTCCTCGATCTCGCGGTTGTACGCCTCAAGCTCGGGATCATGCGTCTCGCGCTCCGCAAGCTTCGCTTCCTCCTCCATCGCCCGCTTCAGCTCGCGCTCCGCGAGCTCCTCCGGCCGCAGCAGGCCGAGCTTTTCGCGAATGGCGGTCAAATCCTCCTGAACCGACTTCGTTTTCTGGTACAGGCTGAACGTCAGCATAAGAAGCGCGATAAGCACGATTAGAATCATGTCCATCCTCCTGGCGTCGCGGCGAGCAGGCTGCGCAGCTGAGCCGCATGCCTGCCGTCGTCGCCACGGTCCATTTCCGCAGCGCGGACCGCGAAGGTCGGAACCATCCAGGCATCCGCCAGCGCCGGGTCCATCCCGGACAGCGAGAAGTACTCCTGGCGATAGTCGTGATGAAATAGCTCCCTGAGCTCGCGCCGGCGCACCCATTCCGGAGCGCCGGGCGGAAGCGACCGCCCCTGGAGCATCATCGAGCTGCGGGCTACATCCGCCGCCGGATCGCCGACGAGCGCGTTCATCCAATCGATGATGACCGGTCCTCGCGGAGACAGGATGATATTGTCCGGATGAAAATCATAATGGCATACTCGCTCGCCTGCAGGCAGAACGTCCAGCACGGCCTGAGACGCCTGCTTTTCGCTTTCCGTGAGCCAAGGCGCCCATTGGATCATCCGCGCCATATCCGTCTTGAGCTCCGGACCGCCCTCGGCGCGGACGCCGTGCAGCTCGTTCTGCAGACGAGCCATCATCCGGGCATGGGCGGAAACGCTTGCCGCCGACGGCTCGATCGTCCATAGCATCGTCAAGCCCTCGATCCGCTCATAAATCAGTCCCGGCCGACCTTCAAACTCGACGAATCCGCCAAAAGAAGGGGCATTCAAGCCGAGCTTCTGAAAAAAGACGGCCTTGGCCGCTTCTTTCTCGGCTTCCTGACGAGCCGTCAAACCGTCATGGAATAGTTTGACGACCTCCGTTTTTCCCCAGCGGTAAATCGTCGCCGTGTTCCCCCTGCCGATCGGCTCGCCGAGGGTCGAAGCCAACCCATCCTTCAATGAACCCACCTCATTTCGATGGATCTAGCATACAGATTTTTCCTTATCGTGTAAATATGCCGACCGCCCCGGAATCGACACATTGAGATCGCTTCCAACGGGCAAGCTATCGAATCCTCAGGACCGATCCCCAGATCCTGTCCTCAGTCCTAAAAAAAGTTAGTTGCACATTTTTAGTTATCACGCTATACTGTGACTTATTCAGTCACAATTCATTTTCAAGGGAGCGATTTTTTTCATGGCAAACGTTCTATTCATCAAAGCAAACGACCGTCCTTCGGATCAGGCCGTCAGCGTTCAAATGTACGACGCCTTCCTGGACTCTTATAAGAGCACTCATGCCGGCGACACGGTGACCGAGCTTGATCTGTACACGGAGCTCCTGCCGTTCTACGGCAACACGGCGATGACCGCGATGTTCAAAGGCGCGCAAGGCATGGAGCTGACGGCCGAGGAGCAGGAAGCGGCCGATCGCGTCAACCAATACGTCAACCAGTTCCTCGAAGCCGACAAGGTCGTCATCACGGTTCCGCTGTGGAACTATGCCGCTCCGGCTCCGCTGATCAACTATGTCGCTTACATCGCCCAAGCCGGCAAGACGTTCCGCTACACGGCGAACGGTCCGGAAGGCCTGGCCAAAGGCAAAAAAGTCGTGCTGCTGAGCGCGCGCGGCGGCGTGTACTCCGAAGGTCCGATGGCCGACTTCGAAGCGGCTGTCCGTCCGCTCAAAGGCGCATTCGGCCTGTTCGGAGCCGACGTGCAAGAGCTCGTCATCGAAGGCCACAACCAGTTCCGCGACCGCTCCGCCGACATTCTGCGCGAAGGTCTGGACAAAGTGAAGGCTGTCGCTTCCGACTTCTAAGAAACGGCTGCAACCACGAACGGAGGATCCCCATGCCTGGCATGGAGATCCTCCGTTTTTTTGCTATTCGGGCGACCGATGCCGGGTCATCGGGGAGCCAGAGCTTTTTCCAGCCAGGGCTTGATCAGCGGCAGCGCGGCGTCCGGCTGCATCGCTTTCACATGGTCCATATCCGCTCCCCGAAGAAGCTCCACCCGCCATCCTGCCCGCTCCATGGATCTCCGATGGCGCTCGATCGGCCCGGCGATATCGACGGTCACGCCGCCGAACCTTTCCCCGTAGGCGATCATGTCCCTTTCTCCGGCAAAGACCAGCCTCGGCATCCCCAGCTTGTCCTGGACGCGCCGATCATCGAAGTCCGCCAGGCTTTCATACAACGTCCGAAACTGCAGCGCGACCTGCGGATCGACCGTGACCGGAGCGCTGTCCCAGTCATGCTCTTCCATGGATGGCGGAGACTCTGGAGGCGGCACGGAAGCGCCAGGCCGCAGCCAGTTCTGCCGGGCCAGCTCATGCGTGCGGCGGGTCACCTCAAGCATCTCTGCATAAGGCCCGTCCAGAGGAGGGAAACCTCCCATGACGAGGCTTTCCATCCGATCGGTGCGGATCGCCACCTGCAAGCCGACCAGAGCGAGCCACGAGTACCCGTAATAACTGAAGCGCCCGACCTCCGCGGCATCCGCGATCTCCAGCATGTCCCTTGCGGCTCGCTCGGCAGTCAAGCCTTCCGGATACGGATTCGAGAAAAGATAGCTTTCATAGTCGAAATATACGACCCGAAACGATTCCGCCAGCCCTTGAACGAACCGCTCTCCAAGAAGCGGGTCGACTCCCCACTGCAAGAGCGCATCGGCCTCCTTTCCGTATACGCTCCGTTTTGCTCCCGGCAGCAGGACGACTCGGCCATCCGGCCTCCCCGCAACCCCGACATCGATCTCCCCGCGAGACAGCTTCGCCTTTCGGTCCATTCGGCATCCTTCCTTTCCTTTTCCCTCTCCTTATTAGGCTACTACATGAAGGCAAGCTTTCGGTTCGACGGGCGGAAA
This sequence comes from Paenibacillus sp. B01, assembly GCF_009649995.1. Lineage (NCBI taxonomy): Bacteria > Bacillati > Bacillota > Bacilli > Caryophanales > Paenibacillaceae > Paenibacillus > Paenibacillus sp. B01. The sequence continues at coordinate 4,424,042 of NZ_CP045802.1, forward strand.
GCCTTGATTTGCGGGTCTCAATCCGGTTCAATGTTGTTGTAGCGCTTCAAGGTTCTACATGAAGGAGGAAAGGTGAGGCGATGCAGAAGATGCAGAAGATGCAGAAGCTCTACGCGCCTAGCCAGCTGGCCGAGCTCCTGAAGGTCAGCACGACGACGCTGCGCCGCTACGAGGATCTGGGCCTGATCCCGGATGTGCCTCGAACGGAAAGCGGACGCAGAGGCTATGCCGAGCTTCATCGGCAAGCTTTTCAGACGATCCGGGCTCTGCTGAAGGCCGGCTCGATCCCGCTCGCCTACGAAACGATGCGGCTCCTCAAGCAGGGACGAGGCGGGCAGGCGCTGTGGGGCGTCAATCGGCAGCAAGCCGATATCCAGGCGGAAAAGGAGCGGGTCGAGTCGCTCCTCGTCTGGATCCGGTCGGCTGAGTCGGATCCGCCAGAGAGAGCGGACCGCAAGAAAGGAAGGACGATCGGAGAAGCGGCGGAGCTGGCCGGCGTCCGGCCATCCGCGATCCGCCACTGGGAGAAGGAGGGGCTAATCGCCTCCGAGCGGAATCCCGCCAACGGCTACCGCCTGTTCTCGAATCGCCAGCTGCGCCGGATCCTTGTCATCAGCAGCTTGAGACAATCGGTCTATTCGATAGACAACATGAAAAAGCTGCTCGATGAGCTGGACGGCCGGCAGCTCTCCAGCGTCGAGACTTCCTTCGAGCTCGCTCTGGAGAAGCTGAACGGTCAGCTGGAGCGGCAGTTTCAAGCGATCGCGGAGCTGATGGCTTATCGGAAGCAGCTCATAAAAGCCAGCCTTGAATGAACCGGCGTGGGCGAAAAGGTGACGGGGTTGGTTGAAGGCCCCTGCACCGATTCGTGACCGGAGGCGTACTTGTAAGGATAGGGGAGCCGAAGCCGATGATGCTCGGCCCCCACATCCTCGCCTCCTGTCCGGTCGTTTCCGTGAACAGGTCCAGCAGCCGATAGGCATCTTCGCGCTTCTGCGGGTTGTCTACGCTCTCGATGAAATCCAGCATGCTCGCTTCGGACTGCTTCGTCTTTCAGCTCGTAAGCCATGCGGAGACGCGCCGCTTGTGTGCTTCTCTCCCCGGAAGGCGGAAATCAGCCTGTACCTGAAGACCGAAAAAGGACTGCCCCGTAAGGGCAGTCCTTTTTGCATGAAGCATGCTGCTGGAGTCGCCTCGGCTCGCTACAGCCCGAGACGATCCGCCAGATTGAGGATCGCTTGCGCGCTGTCCGCGCGGCTTGCGGAAGCCGCCGGCGCGAAGCTGCCGTCGGCGCGGCCTTTGAGCAGGCCGAGCGCCAGCGCGTCCTGCACGTCCTTGGCCGCCCATGCGGATACGCGGTCGAGATCGCGGACAGCAGCCGCTTGAGCTGCAGCTGCGGCATCCGCCGCTTGCGCGCGGTAGGCACGGACCAGCATCAGCGCCATCTCCTCGCGGGTAATCGCCGCGTGCGGCTGGAACGTTCCGTCTCCTTTGCCGCTGACGATGCCGTGATGGCGAGCCGCCTCGACGGCGGAGGCGTACCAGGCGCCGGACGGAACGTCGTTGAACGCGCTGCCCGCTGCCGGCGCGTCCAGTCGGAGCGCTCTCGCCAGCATCGCGGCGAACTCGGCGCGGGTGACGGCTTTGGCCGGCGTGAACGTCGTGGAGCTCGTGCCGGCGACGATCTGCTTCGCCGACAGCCGCTTCACGGCCGCTTCGGCCCAGTGGCCGGACAGATCGGCGAACGTCTTGTCGACTTCAAGCGCCGCATAGCGGCTGAAGTGGCTTACGCTGGCCGTCAGACGTCCATCCGACGGCTTGCCGCCGACGTATTCCGGCTGCTCGCCGGACAGGTAGTAGATGCCGGCCAGCTGCAAGCTCACGCCGGAGTCCAGCGCGAACGTCAGCTGGACCGGAGCTTCGAAGCGATCCAGCGAGTAGGCTTGGCCTGCCTTCGTCACGACGGCGAGGCTCAGCTCCACCAGCTTGCTGCCGAGCTTGACTTCGGCGTCCAGCTTCGTCGCCGCTTGATCCGCGGCCGCTGCGGCTGCCGCTGCATCCAGCTCGGCGGCCTGGAAGCGGAGGTACGCGCCTTCCGACTCGCCTGCCGGCATCAGCTTGGCGAGCTGCGCCAGCAGAGCGGACGGCAGCTGCACCGTCAGTCCCTCGCGCTTCAGCTCCAGCGGCTTCGAGCCCAGAATCGTGCTCGCGTCAAGCGGCAGGCGGAGTTCCGCGATCCCGGCTTCAAGCGTGATGGAAGCCGAGGCTTTGAGCGCATCCGCGGTCAGCTCGACCACGTTCTCCGGCTTGGCAGGAGAGGCGCTCGGAGTCGGAGTCGGAGTGACCGGCGACGGTGTCGACGGATTCCCCGGCGTCGGCGACGGATTCTCCGGTGTCGGCGACGGGTTCTCCGGTGTCGGCGTCGGGGTTGCCGGCGTCGGCGTCGGGTTCTCCGGCGTCGGTGTCGGGGTTGCCGGTGTCGGCGTCGGGGTTGCCGGCGTCGGCGTCGGGTTCTCCGGCGTCGGTGTCGGGGTTGCCGGTGTCGGCGTCGGATTCTCCGGCGTCGGCGTCGGGGTTGCCGGCGTCGGCGTCGGGGTTGCCGGTGTCGGCGTCGGCGTCGTTTTCACGCTCGCCAGCACGACCGTGCCGCCATCCGCCATCGCTGGCAGCGAGAACGTCACCTTGCCGTCGGCAGAGACCGCGTAGGTCTTGCCGCCGTACAGATCCTTCACGCTGCTGCCTGCCGCGAACGGCACGGCCAGCGTCACTTCCTGCGCGGCGGTCTTGACGCCGAGCGCCGTCACGAGCTGCTCGCCTTCATAGCGGTTGAGGAAGGCCATGTAGCCTTTCTCATTGGAAGCCTCCAGGCTGACCCGCTCGCCTTTGGCGTACACTTTCGAATAGTCGGCGCGGATGCCGAGCAGCTTTTGGTAATGCGCCAGCAGCTTGGACTCGGACTCCAGCTTGTCCCACGGCATGTCGCCGCGGTTCTCGCTGAACTCGCCCTTGCCCATGTCGCGGGCGTTCTTGCCGGAGCGGCCGAGCTCCTCGCCATAGTAGACGACCGGCTGGCCCTTGGCCGTAATCTGCATGGCCGCGGCAGCCATCAGCTTGGCCTTGTCGCCGCCGACATACTCGCTCAGGAAGCCGTCCTCGTCATGGCTGCTCAGGAACTGCCCCATGACGCGCGTATTGTCCAGCTTGGCGGCGCGCTCCGCCAGATAAGCGTCTGCCGCCTCTACGTTGCCTTCGACAAAGGCTTTGGCCTGGCCCTTGAACCCGAAGTCGAGCAGGCTGTCCATCTGGCCGCTCTGCAGCGTGCCGCCGTCGCTGTCGACGGTCGCGCCGAAGTATTCGCCGATCAGCTTGAAGTTCGGATCGATGCGCGTCAGCTCGTTCTTGAACGCTTTCCACGTCGTGTCCTCGACATGCTTGACCGTATCGACGCGGAAGTAGTCGATCGTATCGCCGCGATCGCTCTTCGCGCGCTCCAGCCAGTCGGTCTGCCAGCGGATGACCTGGCTGCGGACGTCCGGATTTTCCGTCAGGAAGTCCGGCAAGCCGGCCAGCTCGCCCTTGATCGCATCCGTATCGGCGGAGAGGCCGTCCGTGCGAAGCATGCCCGCGAAGCGATCCTTGTCTGCCTGCGTCACGCCAGGGTACTGATCTCCGGGCTTCATGCCGTAGCCCGTATGGTTGAGCACGACGTCGACCATGATCTTGATGCCGCGGTCATGAGCCTCGTCGATGAGCTGCTTGAACGTGTCCAGATCGCCGAGATGCTCGTCGAGCTTGGCGAAGTCCTTGGCCCAGTAGCCATGGTAGCCGTACTGCTCGCCGCCGAAGTCGGTGCCTTTGTTGAAGTCGATGTTGTCCACGATCGGGGTGATCCACAGCGTATTGACGCCGAGATCCTCGATGTAGTCGAGCTTGTCGATCAATCCCTGGAAGTCGCCACCATGATACGCCTCCAGATGGTTCTTGTTCACGTTGAAGTTATTCGTCTCGTCGCCGTCCGCGAAGCGGTCGGTCAGCACGAAGTAGATGCGGGACTCGTCGAAGTCGAAGTCCAGCTTGCCTCCGGCCGCGCTCTTCGCTTGCACCGTCAGCTCGGCGCTGCCATGGTGGCGATTGCCGTACGAATCGACGAGCGTAATCGGGATTATCTTCTCTCCCGCAGGCACCGAGTCCTTGACGGCGACCGTCTGCTGCATGAGCTCCGTGTCCAGCTTCACCTTGGCCGGTCCGCCAAGCGCCGTCAGATCCAGATAAGCTTCCTTGAATGCAACTTCTTCGGAAGCTTCCGCTTCCACTTCCAGCACGGCGTGCTGGCCTGCAGCGATCGCTGCCGGGGATGCCGATGCGGAGATGGCTACATCCGGCCGTACATAAGTGACGGTCGACTTTCCATCCACCGTGTTTTTCGGATCGGTGATCTCGGCCGTCTGGCCGTTCTTCGTCACCGCGAACGAATACTCATGCGTGCCCGGCTCGATGCCGCTCAGCACGTAGCGGAACAGCTCCTGCTCCGGCACATACGCCATCGCATGCTCCTGTCCGCCGATGAGGAGCTTCACGCCCTCGATCTCATTCATGCGGTTCGTGCGGAACAGCGCATCGTCCCGATAGCGGAACGTGATCGTTCCGTCGTCGAGCGTCGGACCGGTCAGGCTCGGCTTGATGTCGAGCTCGCGGACCATGCTCGTCACGTTGACCTTCGTAAAGGCCTCGCCCGGAACGAGCGGGATGATGCGGTCATCCGGAATATCCTGCTTCGCCGTATTCCAATCGGTGCCTCTGCGAAGCACGAAGCCGACGCTGGTCGCTTGCGGCGCGACCTCGATGAGCACCGAAGCGATGCCGTTGTCGAACGTCTGGAAATCGATTTGGTCGTTCTTGACACCCGTATTCCATACCCACATATTCCAGTCCTTGTAGCCCTTGTCCGGACGGATATAGTTGACCTGCACGTAGCGCTTCTCCGTCGGAGGAGCCGTCTTGCCCTCCGTGCGGATGATGACCGCGGTCAGCGGCTGCAGCGTGATCGAGCCGGACTCGAGCGAGAAGCCGCTCGGAGCGGATACGCCCGCCGCCAACGCTTCGTCGTCGTCCGCGACGACCAGACCGCCGGTCAGGTCTTCGGAGAGCGTCAGCTTCCGGGACTTGCTGTCGGCGTTGACGAACACATAGAAGTCGTCCTTGCCGTCGGAGGACTGGCTCTTGTACGCGATGACCAGATCCTGCGCGTTCACTTCCGGAACCTGGAGCAGCGTCACATTGCGGTCCACCAGGGCCTTGTCGCCGAGGCGGAACGCGTCGCTCGACTTGCGCAGATCGATGAGGCCTTTCGTGTACTCGACGGTCTTGACGTTCTCGCCGTAGACGTTCGCATCCGTTGTCTTCGCCCAGTCGAACTTGTTGATCGCGTCGGAGGAGTCATAGGAGTCATGGACGAAATAGCCGAACGTAACGCCTTTTTCATCCTTGAGCTCATGGTACTTCTGCTCCGGCACGCCTTCGCCGAGCCACTGCTTCGTGCGGCCGTATTCCTGACCGGCATGCAGGAACGCAGTCCCTTGAGACGTGAGCGTCAGCAGGTTGCCGAGACGGACGCGCTTCAGAATTTCCTCATTGTTCTCGGGAACGGAAGGATCCTTCTTGATCGCCTGCGCCACGATGTCGTACAGCGGCAGGTTGTCATGCGCCTCGACGTACTGCACCATGTCGCCGGGATCGTCCTGCTTCGTGTTGCCGGCCTGAGCCTTGATATTGTTGAAAATGACGCTGATGTCCCGCGCCCCGCCCGTGATGAAGCGCGGCTCGCCTTCGCTGCCGAAGCCGGACTTCAGCTCGTTGCGGAACTCGTCGGAGAAGACGCCGACATCGTCGGTCTTGTCCATCCAGTCCTGATCGGCGCCGTGGCCCGCCAGGTAAGGATCTGCCTGATGGCCGGCGAACGTGCGCCAGCCTTCGCCGATGAACAGCGCCTGCGGGTTGATCGCCGCGGCCGCGTCGTAAGCGTTCTGGATCGACTCATAGGTCGCGTCGCCCATCATGTCGAAGCGCATGCCGTCGATCTTGTATTCATCGAACCAATATTTCACCGAGTCGACCATGAGCTTCTCGGCCATCTTGCGGTTCGTCGCCAGGTTGTTGCCGAACCCGCCGAGGAAGTTGCCGTTCGGTCCTTGGAACGCATAGTAGTTCGGAACGATGTCGTTCAGGAAGTCCGCCTTGGCCATATGCGTGTAGACGACGTCCAGGATGACGCCCATGCCGGCGTCGTGGATCGCGTCGATCATCGCCTTCAGCTCGCGGACGCGCAGCTCCGGATCGGCCGGATTCTCGGAGTATGCTCCGTCCGGAGAGAAGTAGCTGTGCGGATCATAGCCCCAGTTGTACTCATTGTTCATCGCCGAGTAGGCGAGCTCGCGCTCCTTCATTGCCGCCTCGTCGCCGTAGTACCAGGCCATCACCGGCAGCAGCTGCACATGGGTCACGCCGAGCGACTTGATGTAGTCGACCTTCTGCTTGAAGGCGTCGAACGTGCCCCAGGTCGCTTCGTGGAGGTCGCTCTCGACCGACGGATCGGACGTGAAGTCGCGGACGTGGATCTCCCAGATGACCGCGTCCTCTCGCTTCTCGTAGCCGTCGATGTCGGCGAAGCCGTAGCCTTCCGGATCGGTGCCGGCCAGATCGACGATCGCCGCCTTGCCGACCGCGTCGCCGTCCGCTCCCGTCTCGCCCTTCGTATTGACGTGGAACTCGGCCATCGACTTGGCGTACGGGTCGAGCACGCGCTTCGTCACGCCGCCATTGGTCACTTCATATTGGTAGAAATAGTTCTTGAAATCCGTCACGCCGAGATCGTTCGGCTGGAGCTGGATCGACCAGACGCCGCGCTCGCCTTGGTCGAGCGGCAGGGAGCCGACCTTGACGGTCGCGTCGTCCTTGTCGTAGACGTTGACTGTGACGCTTGACGCCTTTGGCGCCCACAGCTTGAGCGTCGCTCCGCCGGCGGCATAGGTCGCGCCGAGATCGCTGCCGTCGTAGGCGTACAGCTCGTCCATCATGCGCCAGCCGGCAGCGGCGGCGACGGTCTTGCCCTCGTAGGTCAGCTGCAGCGGCGCTTGGGCGTCGGAGAAATCCGCCTGGATGCGGATCGACGTCGCGCTGTCGATCTCGACGGAAGCGATCGAAAGCTGCGCTCCGCTCTTGTCCTTGAGCTGCAGCGCCTCCTTGAGCGCCGCCGTATCCAGACCTGTCGTCAGCGTGAAGTCCGCATGAATGCGGCCACCGGCGAGCAGCTGAGCGGACAGGAGCGCAGGCGCTCCTTCGTTCACCGGCAGCTCGCCGAACGGAGAGATATACACCTTGTCGTCGCCCTGCTTCACGAACAGATGCTTGTAGCTGCTCACGTAGGCGAACTTCTTGTCGCCGCCGTCCTTGCCGGCGTCGCCCTTGGATGGATCAAGCAGCAGAAAGCCGATTTCCTGGGCGTTTTCCTTGAGCTTCAGATCTACGAATCCGCCATAGGCGTCCTCGCCGGAGAACATCGCCGCATCGGTCGGCCATGTGGACGGAGGAGCCGCGACCTCTCCCCACGACCATACGCCGTATTTGGCATGCTCGCCATCGGAGCGCTGATAATGCACGCGCACCGTATCGGCCGGCAGCTCGACCGGCTCGAAGCTATGTACCGCATCTGAGCCTTGCTTCAGCCACACCTCGTTCATCGCCGGCGAGGCCAGCGAGAACTTCTTGTCGCCGGCGTCCTTGTCGCCGTTGGCCGGCTTCATGACGACGAGGCCGACGTTCTTGGCGTCCGCCTTCAGCGGAATATCGACGTACGCTCCGTATCCGTCGGCCTGTCCGGCCGGGAAAGGCGTGCCGCCGTTCGGCCAGTTCGAAGACGGCTGGGCGACGTCCTCGAATTGCCATAGCCCCCAGCCCTCATAGTTGCCGTCCGTACGTTGGTAATGGACGCGCAGATGGCCATCCGCCACCGGCGGCGCCGTTTCCGCCTGCACGGCTGCGTTTTCGCCAGCCGCCGCGTCCGCGTTCGCCTGCACGGGCAAAGCCCCGGCGAACAGCGACAGCAGCAGCGCGAAAATGGCGGTGATGGAAGCGAAACGCTTCGTCGTAGCGCTCATGATCATGTTCAACTAGACCCTCCTCTGAATGAATGACTCCTAAGACAATGATCGTTAAGCAAACGTTTGCATAAGGGTGGAAAAAGATACCCGCTCGTCCAAGGAACGAAGGCAATCCACGGGACGGCAAGCACCAGGATAAATATAAAGCGCTTTCACAGAAAACGTTTGCACAACCTATTCTAGGGATGAAAAGCAAGATCGTCAACTTTAAAATTTCCTCCAAAGCAAAGCGATCCTATCGCGCGAATCGAGAACGAGTCATATCCCGTCATCAGATGACGATGATGAACTTATGCGGAAGCTCGCGGGCATGACCCGACCGCGGACGGTTCATGAACGAAGATTCGTTGGGAGGAGGGGCTGGTTATGCAGCCAGATCGAACTTTTTGACGTCTCAATGATACCAGGAAACGCTATTCGGCGGTTTTGATGGTTTTTTCGCAGCCAACGATACGGAGGAGCGCTATTTTGTCGAAAAAGCAGCTTCGGGAGCGACTTGGGCAGCAATAAGGTCTGTCCGTATCGTTAGGATTTCATTCGGCGCCAATCGGACGAAATAAGGTCTGTGAGTATCATTAGATCGCGGAGCAGGCGTATGGGAACGCCGCTTCGCTCGCCCCGATGGGCGAGCGAAGCGGCGCGGCGGGCATGGAGCTCGGCAGGTCTGGAGCTTGGCGGGCATGGAGCTTAGCGGGTCTGGAAGCGCATCACGCCTGGCGGCGCAACGTGCTCCCTTCCCCCTCCTGCAGAATCATCCTTGCGACCTTAATGATCTCGTCAGGTCAATCCAGCCCCACCCCAAGCCCCTCCGCCAGCGCGCGGCGGTAGAAATCCCCCGCCAGCGCCAGGTCGAAGATGCCGAGCCCCATCGGATTAAAAAAGATCGTCTCGCCCGCGAGCGGAGCCAGCGCGTCGCGGCAGACGGCGTCCGCCAGCGTCAGCGCGTCCGGCTCCGCCAGCAGCCCCGCCGCGTGCAGCCGCTCGATGTCCGTATCCTCGCGGCATACCTGGCTCCAGTCGTCGACGAACGTGCGCAGGCCGGCGACGCTGTGCGGCTCGTAGTCCCGCAGCGACACATGCAGCAGCAGCGCTCCCTGCGGCGGCGGCTCGTCGATGTAGCGGCTCGGCGCGACCGTGCAGGTCGCGGTCACGTCCGACTGCCGGTACAGCTCCCGCCAGTCCGTCGTCGCCTCGACGCGGCCGAGCAGCTCCGGCGGGATGCTGTCCTCCGCGATGCCGCGCACGTCATGCAGCAGCACCCGCTCCAGGCGCGGCCCGAGCAGCGCCGCCGCCATGTCGAGATGCAGGCGGCCGATCGGCCCCCAGCCGATGATGCCGACCGTGAAGCCGCCCCCGGACGCCGGACGCAGCTCGGCGTACCAGCGCAGCATGGCGCCGCTGACCGCCGCCGCGCGCAGTCCGTTCAGCCGATCGCTGCGCAGCACGGCGAGCGGCTCGCCCGTCGACGGATCGTTCAGCGCGATCAGGTTGCGGGCGCGCGGCAGCCCGCGCTGCGGGTTGCCGGGAAATCCGGCGATCCACTTGATGCCGGCCAGCTCCGTGCTTCCGCCGAGATAGGCCGGAGTCGCGATGATCCGGTTCGGCGTGCCGGGAAAGCGCAGATAGCCTTTGAGCGGAGCGGCGCTACCGCCCGCGTCCATCGTGCGCACCGCTTCCTCGATGAGATCCGCCAAGCGGCTCCAGTCCCAGCCGAGCTCGCGGATATGCTCGTCGTTCAAGTAAAGCATCGCTTCTCCTCCTCTTTCCTGCGCTTCCTGGCCTTTTCCCCGACCGTCGTCTCGCTGCTGCCCGTCTCGCTGCCGCTCAAACGCTCCGTCACGGCGCGGCGGCCAGCTCCTCGTCCGGTCCAAGGCCGAGCTCGCGGCTCGCCCATCCGGCGTCGAACGCCGTATCGAGATAGCGGTCGCCCCGGTCCGGCAGGATCGCCGCCACGACCGCTCCGGCAGGCAGGCTGCCGGCCATCCGCTTGATCGCGGCGACGACGCCGCCCGAGGAAGCTCCGGCGAGGATCGCCTCGCGCCGCAGCAGGCTGCGGCAGCCGCGCACGCAATCGGCGTCGCTGACGCGGACGACCTCGTCGGCCAAGTCCGCGCGATGCAGCCCCGGCTCCAGCGCCGCCCCGAGGCCGGGAAAGCGGCGAACGCCGCTGCCCCCGCCGAACAGCGCGCTCCCCTGGGCGTCGACCGCGACGATCCGGGTCGGCCAGCCGCGGCCGCGGATGTAGTCGGAGCAGCCCCGGATCGTGCCGCAGGAGCTGACGCCGCAGAACAGCCAGTCGACCGTGCCGAGCTTCTCGGCGATCTCGGCCATCGTCGTGGCTTCATGCGCGGCGGCGTTGTCCGGGTTGGCGTACTGGTTCGTCCAGTACGCCCCGGCAATCGACGCCCGCAGCTGCCGCACGCGGGCGATGCGCGCCGGCAGGAACTCGCCGGTCGCCGGATCGGGCCGGCTCACCAGCTCGATCTCTCCGCCGTAAGCGGAGATGAGCGCCTTATGCGCCTCGGTCGTGCGCGGATCGACGACGCAGACGAAGCGCAGGCCCGCCTGACGGCATAGCTGGGCGAGGCTGATCGCCAGATTGCCGGAGCTGGACTCGACGACCGTGCCGCCGGCGGCCAGCTCTCCGCGCCGGATCGCCTCCTTCAGCATATGGAGCGCGGCCCGGTCCTTGGCGCTGCCGCCCGGATTCATCCCTTCGAGCTTGGCATGGACCTCGAACGCTTCCCCCTCGAACAGCCGCGAGAGCCGCACGAGCGGCGTCCGCCCGATCGCCGACGCGATGCCTCCATTCAGATCCGGTTCCCGCATCACGGCGTCTCTCCTTCTCCGTAAAAGATCTTCTTGCGCTTGATCGGCCCTTCGGCCGCCTCATCCCCGAGCCGCACCCGCCGCACCGCGATGCTCTCCAGCAAGCCGCTGCGGATCATCTCCCCGATCGCCGGGATGCGCGCCTCCACGTCCCGTCCCGCCAGCTCGAGCTCCTCGTCCGAGGCGGACGGACTGTCGATGCCGATTGCCAGCCGGTTGCCCCGCACCTCGACGCGCAGCCGCGCGTCCGGCAGCCGGCGGCTGACCGCGTCCTCGATGTCATAGAGGCTGATCTTCTCGCCATGCTTGAGGTCGGGTCCGATGCGCTTGACGAGTCCGGCGAAGCTTTGGCGCAGCCGGCCGCCTGCGACGATCGGCCGCAGGTCGCGCACGACGTCATAGGTGACATATCGAAGCGCCGGAAACGCTTCGCGCAGCGCGGAGGTGAGCACGAGCACCGCCTCGCCCTCCGGCAGCGGCTCCAGCCCGTCGCCGAGCGCTTCCGCCGGCACGCCCTCCGCAAGCAGCCCGTCAGCCAGCAAATAGCGGCCATGCTCCGGGGAGTAGGAGGCGATCGTGCCGATCTCGATGGAGCCGTACGTATCCGCGATGTCGAGCTCGGTCAAGCCGAGCCGAGCCGCTGCCGCGCGCCGCCATCCCGGCGAGGCCAGCTCGCCGACGAGCAGCACGCGCCGGATGCCGAGCTCCCCCGGCCGCGCCGCCGCCGCCAGGATGCGGTCGAGAATCGACGGCATCGTGTAGAGCACCTCCGGCCGCAGCCGCTCGAGCGCGGCGACATGCTCGGTGATCGGCAGCCGGAACGGCAGCGTCTCCACGGACAGGCCGAGCTCGCGGAACACCTCGCCCGCCGTCGCCTCGGCATGGCCGGTGCCCATGTCGGAGACGGCCGTCCGCCACTCGCCGCCGGCCAGCAGCTCGCGGAACACGTCGAGCTTGACGCGCAGGTAATCCGCCTCGTCCTGCGGCGAGTAGTAGATCGCCTTGCGCCGGCCGGAGCTCGTGCCGGACGTGCGGTACACGTTCAGGCCCGGCTGCGCGGCGAGCGGGTTGCCCTCGGCATAGTAGTGCCGCTCCAGCGCCGACGCCGTCAGCAGCGGCAAGCCTTCCAGCAGCTGCAGTGCTGCGGCCAGACCGTCGCCGGCTCCTTCCGCTGCCCCGGCCGCCGCATCCGCTCTGCCCGCCGCTCCCTCGACGGCTGCCCCTGCCAGCCCATCGATCCACGGAAAGCTCCGGCGCAGCCGTCCGATCGCCGCGCTCCACTCCGCTGTCCGCATCGCTTCGCCCTCCTCTAGTCGGCGGAGTCGATTCCGCCCATCGCACTACCGTATGCCCATGACGCCTGTCAGGTTCGTGCGTATGTGCCCGCAACGCCGCCGCCAACGGCAAATGGGGCTCTACGAGCTCCACGGTCACGATCCTTCCCCGCGCGCCCAGTCGCCCGCCGCCAATTGCCCATACACTGGAACCAATCCCTAGCGAGAGGAGCCAGCGGCATGTCTAGCGGCGAAGGCGGCGACGCCACCCGGCGATCCGTCGCCAGCAAGATGGAAAAGACGCAGCGGCTGCTTCAGCATCCGCAGCTGGCCAAGTCCGTGCCCGCGACGCGCTGGCTGAACGAGGAGTCGCTCGCCGAGCTGCTCCGCAAGCACCGCATGGTCTACGTGAAGCCCGACGTCGGCCGGATGGGCATCGGCGTCATGCGCGTCGAGCGGACCGGCAGCGGCTGGGCTTACCAGAGCGGAGAGAAGGTGCGGCGCTTCGCGACGCGCAGCGGGCTGTACCGCTCGCTCGCCAAGCGCATCGGCGATACGCCCTATCTGGTGCAGAGGGGCATCCGCATGCTGGAGCACGAAGGACGTCCGTTCGATTTTCGCCTCATGATCCAGCAGGACCGGTCGGGGGCATGGGCATGCAACGGCACCGCGGCGCGCGTCGCCCATCCCGCCAAGATCGTCAGCAACGGCAGCCAGGGCGGCACGATCTTCGAGCCGATGCGTCTGCTCGCGCCCGCCTTCGGCCAGACGGAGGCCGAGGCGCTGCTGCGCCGCATGGACCGGATCGCGCTGCAGACGGCGGGCGAGCTCGGCCGGTCGTACCCGGCGCTGCGCGAGCTCGGCCTCGACCTGGCGGTCGATACGAGCGGCAAGCCGTGGATTCTCGAGGTGAACACGCGGCCCGATCCATGCCCGTTCACCAAGCTCGACGATCCGGCGATCATCCGGCGCATCGTCGAGTACGGCAAAGGCTACGGACGGCATTACAAGCTGATCTGCAACAAAGCGAAAAAAGCGCCCTGAAGGGGCGCTTTTCGCTGTCATCCTTTTCTCATCCGTTCACTTGATGCCGGAAATATTGTAGTTCTCGATGATCTGCCGCTGGAAGAAGATGAAGATGACCATGATCGGCAGCACCATGAACGCCGCGCCGGCCATCTGCAGGGCGAAGTTGGTCGTGTTCTGCCCTTTGAGCAGCTGCAGGCCGACCGAGAGCGTGTACAGCTTCTCGTCGTTGGCGATGATGAGCGGCCACAGGAAGCTGTTCCAGCCGCCGATGAACGTCAGGATCGCCTGCACGGCGAGGATCGGCTTGGACATCGGCAGCACGACCTGCGCGAACAGCCGGTACTCGCTCGCGCCGTCGAGCCGCGTCGCCTCCATGATCTCCTCCGGCAGCGTGCTCATGAACTGGCGGAACAGGAAGATGCCGAAGGCGCTCGTGAAGCCGGGCAGCACGATGCCGAGCATCGTATTGGTCAGGCTGACGCCGTTCAGGATGAGGTAGACCGGGATCATCGTCACCTGGCCGGGGATCATCATCGTGGCGAGCACGAGCAGGAACAGCTTTTCCCGCCCCTTGAACCGGTACTTGGCGAAGCCGAATCCCGCCATCGCGTTCAGCAGAAGGCCGACGAACGAGAACAGCGTGATGAGCAGCGTGTTGCCCAAGTACGTGCCGAAGTCCATCTCCGTGAACAGCCGGGTGAAATTGTCCACGGTGAACGCCTCCGGCCACAGCGTCGGCGGGATGCGCTTGATCTCGCCTTCGGTCTTGAAGGCGGACAGCACCATCCAGACGAACGGCAGCACCATGGCGATGCCGAATACGGTCAGCACGATGCCCGCGGCCCATTGCTGGAGCCGGCCTCTCGGAGCGGCCGAGGCGGGCTTTCGAGTCGTCGCTTGTTTCATGAGAGCCTCCTCCTATTCCTCGGCTTGCTTCCGCTGCAGGCGCAGCTGGACCATCGTGACGGCGATGATGAGGAAGAACAGCACGAACGAGCCGGCGGCCGCATAGCCGAAGTGGCTGTACTGGAAGCCGTTCTGGTAGATGAACAGCGACGCCGAGACGGTGCCGTTCAGCGGTCCGCCCTGCGTCATGACGAAGGGCTCCTCGAAAAACTGCAGCCAGCCGATCATCGTCGTGATCGTCACGAAGAAGATCGCGAAGCGCATCATCGGCAGCGTGATCCGCGTCAGCTGCTGCCAGCCGCTCGCCCCGTCAAGCTGCGCCGCCTCGTAATAAGAGCGGTCGATGCCCTGCAGCGCGGCGATGAAGATGATCATGTTCAGTCCGATGCTCCGCCACAGCGCCAGCAGGATGAGCGACAGCTTGGCGATCGTCGGCTCCGTCAGCCACGGCACCTTGTCGAAGCCGATCGACGTCAGGATGTAGTTGAACAGCCCGATGCCCGGGTTGTACAGATAGCTCCAGACGACGGCCACGGCGACGACGTTTGTCACCGACGGCAAGTAGTAGACGACGCGGAACACCTTGAACAGCCGCGAGCGGCCGAATTGGATGAGCAGCGCCACGCCGAGCGAGCAGGCGATGACGAGCGGCACGCCGATGACGACGTAGAACAGCGTGTTGCGCAGCGCCAGCAGGAATACCGGATCGCCCAGCACGTCGGCATAGTTGGCCAGGCCGACGAAGGAGATGGACGAATAGTCGGCCAGCCCGGCGAGGTCCATGTCGGTCAGGCTGATGCCCAGCGCGACGAGGATCGGCAGCAGCGAGAACACCGCCAGCAGCAGCAGCGTCGGTCCGATGAACACATACGGCGCCATTTTGGAGGAACCCTTCATACACTCACTTCCTTTGCAAGTCGTGGCCGCTCCGAACGGCAGGCGGAAGCCGGCGGCGGGCTGCTCCCGTCCTCCGGCCGCCGCCGCGGCCTCGTTCGTTTACTTGTCGAGCAGCTTCTGCGACTGCTCGTTGAAGTCCTTCAGCTTGGCGTCGATGTCCGCGTCCGCGCGGTAGATCTCCTCGAACGTCTTGAGGAAGTTCTGGGAAATGTTGTCCCACGCCTTGACGAGCGGCATCGGCTCGGCATTTTTCAGCTGCTCGCCGACGACGGCCATGTTCGGATCGCCGCTCAGCTGCGGGTCCTCCCACGCCTTCTTGTTCGCCGGTAGCTCGCCGGTCTGCTTCATCCACTCCAGCTGGTTCTCCGGCTTGCTGAGGAACGCAATGAACTTCATCGCGGCCGCCTTCTGCTCGGTGAAGCCGAATACGCTCAGGTTGGAGCCGCCGAGCGAGCTCATGTTGCCGTCCTTGGACGGCAGCACCGCCGTCGCCCACTTGCCCTCGATGTCGGGGATCTGGTCCGCGACCGTCTTGATCATCCACGGGCCGCTGATGAACATCGGCACCATGCCGTCGCCGCCGAACGTCTGGGACGTATCGAGGCCGAGATCGACCGGCGCGTAGCCGTTTTTGAAATACCCGTCCAGGTAGCGGACCGTCTCCGCGAATGCCGGCTGATCGAACTGGGCCTTGCCGTCCTCGATCAGCTTGGAGCCGTTCTGGCGGGCGAACATGAAGCTGAGCGTCGGCTCCTTGGGATCGAGGCCGATGCCGTATTTGTCCTTGCCCCGCTCGGTCAGCTTCTTCGAAGCGTCGAGCAGCTCATCCCAGGTTTTCGGCGCATGATCGTAGCCGACCGACTGCAGCACGTCCGTGCGGTAGAACAGGACGCGCGTCTCCGCCAGCCACGGCACGCCGACCGTCTTGCCGTCGAACTGCGTGGACGTGACCGTGCCGTCGAAGAAATTGTCCGCGGCCAGCTCCGGGTAGTCGGCCAGGTCGGCGGTCAGGTCGGCCAGCGCGCCGGCCGCCGCGAACTCCGGCATCCACGTCGTGCCCATCTGAAGCACGTCCGGACCTTTTTTGGAGGCGACGGCCGTCAGCAGCTTGTCATGCGCGCTGCCCCACGGAATCGCCTGCACTTGGATCGAGACGTCCGGGTTCTCCTTCTGGTACGCGGCCGCCATCTGCTCCATCGGCTTGCTGCTGTCTCCCATCGCCCATACGGTGAGCTTCGTCTTGCCTTCCTCTGCGCCGCTTCCGCCAGACGAGCAGCCTGCGATCAGGCTGCCTGCCAGCGCGGCGGCAGCCAGCGCCGCGATCGTTCTTTTCGTATCCATTCGCCATATCCTCCCCTGGATTCCGGTTGCTTCCCGTTATAAGTGAAACGTTTCGAACAAAGTATAAATCAAATTGAAATCGCATTCAAGTCCTCTTTGCCAATCATTTTTCGCTTCATTAATAGCGGGGAAGTCGATACACCCGTTCGACGCCATGGCCCGGAGCGCCGTTTGACTTCCTTCAGCGCTATTGTATATACTCGTCTTGGTTGTTTTCGAAACGTTTCTACGACTTTTATCAAGCGGCTCTGCAAGAAAAGGAGGAAGCACCATGCGATCCCAATCCAAGCCGTTGCCATCCGCCAGCTGGCGGCTCGAGCGCGACGGACTTGCCTTCACCTTCCACCCGACCGGCGACCTGTACGAGGCGTCCGGCAGCGGCATGATGCTGAACCAGCTGCGCAGCCATCCGCTGGACGGCTCGCTCAACCAGCTGTACCTGCGCGTGCGCGGCCCCGAGGGCATGCGCGCCTATCCGCTGATCGGCATCCGCTCGGACAGCCGCGTCGGCCGCGGGCGCGACCGCATCGTTTGGAGCGGCGAGGCCGCCGGCGTCCGCTACGAGGCCGCTTTTCGGCTCGGCTCGGGCGGCGCCTGGTTCTGGAGCGTCCGGCTCGAGGCGGACGAGCGCGGACGCTCCGCCGACATCGTCTACGGCCAGGATATCGGCCTGGGCGCTCCGGGCGCCGTGCGCGGCAACGAAGCGTACAACGCCCATTACCTGGACCATTCCGCCTACGAGGACGAGCATCGCGGCTGGATCGTCTGCACCCGCCAGAACCAGCCGCAGGACGGGCGCTTCCCGTATGCGCAGCAAGGCTGCCTGACCGGGGCGGTCTCGTTCGCGACCGACGGCTTCGCCTTTTTCGGCCGCTCGTTCAAGGAGACGCATCAGCCGGAGGCGCTGAAGCTGGACCGGCTGCCGGGCGAGGTGCTGCAGTACGAGTTCGCCTATACGGCGCTCCAATCGCGCGAGGTCGATCCGGCGGACGGCGCGGAGATCGTATTTTACGGACTGTTCCGCGACGATCATCCCGAGGCGGTCGAACGGGCCGAGTTCGGCGAGGAGATCGAGCGGGCGTGGACGGAGCTTTGCCGAGAGGAAAATGAAGCCGTCCCGACGCAGCCGACGCCGCGCCGCGCGGACGATCTCGGCGAGCCGCTGCAGGCGCGCTCGCTGAGCGAGCAGGAAATCGCGGCGCTCTACCCCCTGCGGATCGAGGAGGAGCGGCGGGACGGGGAGCTGCATGCCTTCTTCACGCCGGAGTACGCCCACGTCGCGCTCAAGGCCAAGGAGCTGCTCCTCGAGCGGCCGCATGGCCATATTCTGCTCAGCGGAGCGCCGGATATGCCCGGAGCGGAAGTGCTGGCCACGACCGCTTATATGTACGGCATCTTCCATTCGCAGCTCGTCGTCGGCAACACCAGCTTCAACAAGCTCATCGGCCATGCCCGCAGCGCGCTGAACGCGGCGCATGCGTCGGGCCTGCGCCTGTACGCCGAGCAGGACGGCCGGTTCCGCCTGCTGGCGATGCCGAGCCTGTTCGAGATGGGCTTCAACTACGCCCGCTGGGTGTATGCGCTGGACGGCGACACCGTCACGGTGACGAGCTGGACGTCCGCGGACGCGCCCGAGGCGACGCTGGACATCGCGTCCGCCGCCGGCATTTCGCGGCGCTACCTGCTCACGGCGCAGATTACGATGGGCGAGCGGGAGCTGGAAGGCCCGTATCGGCTCGAGGCGCCGGCGGACGGCTCGCTGCGCTTCCGCGCGGCCGCCGGCTCGCCGATCGCCGGCGCCTACCCCGAGCTCGCGTACCGGCTGACGGTCGCCGGCACGGGCTTCGAGCGCTTCGACGATCGCAGGCTCGTGCCGGATCTGGAGCCCGGCGTCTCGCCGCTGCTCGTCCTGCAGACGGAAGCGTCGGCGAGCTGGAGCGTGCGGATCGAGGGCCGGCTGGACGGGCTGCCGGCCGCGGCCGCGCCGGCGCCGGAGCTCCCGCAGTCGGCGGCGGCGTACCGCGCCGGCATGGCGGAGCTCATGCGCGGCTTCCGCCTCGAGCATCCCGGCGGCGATCCGTCGGTGCGGCGGCTTGATCTGCTGTCATGGTGGTATGTCCACAACATGCGCGTGCATTTCCTCTCTCCGCACGGCCTCGAGCAGTACGGAGGCGCCGCCTGGGGCACGCGCGACGTCTGCCAGGGTCCGGCCGAGTTCTTCCTCGCGATGCAGCGCTGGGACGCGGTCCGCGGCATCCTGCGGACCGTGTACGAGCATCAATATGAGCAGAGCGGCGGCTGGCCGCAATGGTTCATGTTCGACCGCTACAGCCGCATCCAGCAGCACGAGAGCCACGGCGACATCGTCGTGTGGCCGCTCAAGCTGCTCGGCGATTATCTTTCCGCCACCGGCGATTACGGCCTGCTGGACGAGAAGCTTCCGTACACGGATGAGACGACGTTCGACTTTACGGCGGGGCGGCATCCGCTGCGGGAGCATGTCGAGCGGCAGCTCGCCCATATCCGCGACCGCTTCCTGCCCGGCACGATGCTGTCCGCCTACGGCGACGGCGACTGGGACGACACGCTGCAGCCGGCGCGTCCAGAGCTGCGCGCCTCGATGGCGAGCAGCTGGACGGTGGCGCTGACCTATCAGGCGATGCGGACGCTCGGCCGGGCGCTCGCCTCCGCGCCCGGGCACGCCTCCTGGTCGGAGGAGCTGCTCGCCCTGGCGGACGGCATCCGCCGCGACTTCGCCGCCTATATGGATCCGGACGGCGTCATTCCCGGCTTCCTCGATCTCGCCGACCCGGCCCGTCCGGCCAAGCTGCTCCATCCGGACGACGTCCGCACCGGCATCCGCTACCGCCTGCTGCCGATGACGCGCAGCATGATCGCGGAGCTGCTCACGCCCGAGCAGGCGGAGGCGCATCGGGAGCTCATCCGGCGCGAGCTCCGCTTCCCGGACGGCGTCCGCCTCATGAACCGTCCGGCCGCTTACGAGGGCGGAGTGAGCGTGCGCTTCAAGCGAGCCGAGCAGGCGGCCAACTTCGGCCGCGAGATTGGGCTGCAGTACGTGCATGCGCATATCCGCTACATCGAGGCGATGGCCAAGCTCGGCCAAAGCGAGGAAGCGTGGCATGCGCTGCAGGTCATCAGTCCGGTCGGCATCGAGGAGGCGGTCCCGAACGCCGCTCCGCGCCAGAGCAACGCTTATTTCAGCAGCTCGGACGGCGCCTTCGCCAATCGCCGCGAGGCGGCGGCGCGGTTCGAGGAGCTGCGCAGCGGCGCGGCGCCCGTCAAGGGCGGCTGGCGCATCTACTCGAGCGGTCCAGGCATCTATCTCAACCAGCTCGTGTCCAGCGTGCTCGGCATCCGCGCGGCCGCCGGCCGGATCGTGCTCGACCCGGCGCTGCCCGCATCGCTCGACGGCCTCTCCGTCCGCTTCGAGCTCGCCGGCAGGCCGGTCCGCATCGTGTACCGCCTGAGCGGATCGCCGGTGTCGCGCATTTCCGTCAACGGCCGCGAGGCCGCCTTCGCCCGCCTGCCCCATCCGTACCGGAGCGGAGGCGCGGAGCTGTCTCTGGACGAGCTGGAGCCGCTCTGGAACGATGAATCCGGGGCGCTGCAGGACATTCTCGTCGAGGCTTGAGCTTCCGCTGCCGCAGCCGCACGAGAACAGCGATGGAAAGTTGTGGTATAGTGAACAAAAAGCCGTCCACGGGAGGTATCGCGGTGGTCAGCATCAAGGATATTGCCCGCAAGGCCGGCGTGTCGATCTCGACCGTCTCCTATGCGCTGAACGGCAATCCCAAGGTAACCCCTGAAACGAGCGCTCGAATACGGGCGATCGCCAAGGAAATGAACTACATTCCCAATGGGGCGGCCCGCCAGCTCAAGAAGCGGGAGTCCCGGATCATCGGCGCGTTCCTGACCGATTTCACCGGCGCTTTCTACGGCGATCTGCTGCAAGGAATGAAGGAAGTGCTCAACCGCAAAGGCTACGACCTGATCGTCTGCAGCGGACTGCAGTCGCATCGGCTGCTGCCCGAGCGGATGATCGATGGCGCGATCATCCTTGACTCGGCCTTTTCGGACGAGGAGCTGCTCGACTACGCCGACCGGGGCCACCGGCTCGTCGTGCTCGACCGCGAGCTGAACCATCCCGCCGTCAATCAGGTGCTGCTCGACAACAAGGCCGGCGCCAATCTGGCGATGGACTATCTGATCGAGACCGGCCATCGCCGCCTCTACATCGTCGCCGGCCCGTCCGACAGCTTCGACGCGCGCCAGCGGATGGGCGCCGTGCGGCAGACGCTGGACCGGCATCCGGAGCTCGAAGCGACCGTGCTCGAGGGCGACTTCAATCAGGGCTCCGGCGAAGCGGCCGGCCGGCTCATCCTGGAGCAGTGGCAAGGACCGGCCGGCGTCTTCTGCCTCAACGACGAGATGGCGATCGGCCTGTTCAACGCGGTCTCCGCGTCGGACTCCGGCATCCGCGTCGGCGAGGAGCTGTCGCTCGTCGGCTTCGACAACATCGCCCTCACCCGCTACATCCAGCCTCGCCTGGCGACGATCGAGTATTCCAAGTACCGCTGGGGCGCGATGGCGTCCGAGCAGCTGCTGCGGATGATCGCCGGCGAGGAGGTCGAGCATGAGCGGATCTACGTCTCGCTCGTCGAGAGCGGATCAGTGAAGGACCGGCGCTGAGCCGAGGCTCTGCCGCTCCCTTTCCTCGCCCCCCATCCCTCGGGCAAGCGCGGACGTCTCCTCCCGCACTGTCCCCAAAGCGGCTTTCCCGCGGCCTCGCGCCGCGCGGAAAGCCGCTTTTTGCGATGCCGCCGCTCCCGCTTCGCCAATAATGGATAGCCGCCCCTCAACTGGAACATCCTAGTTTAAGGCATCTATTCTGGAAAGGAAATCAGGTGAGAGGATGACGAAACAGTCGACCGCCGAGTCCGCGGACTCGCTCAGCCGCTCGCTGGAGGTCAATGACAGCCGGCTCCGCGACCGCTTCGGCATCAGCCCCGACTTGCTCGCGCGCGAGTTCCAGGCGGAGCTGGACGGCGGGGAGATCTTGCGCGGAACGGCGTGGGCGATCGACGGCATCTCGAACTCCGCTCCGCTGCTGCAGGCTCTGTTCGCCCCGGATGTACGAAGAAGCCTCATCTGCGGCAGCGCCGAGGAATGGCTCGACCTATGCCGCGCCCGCATCCTGCCGGAGGGAGAGATCCATGTCCTGGGCACGCTGGCGGAGGTTTGCTCGATGCTGCTCGACGGCCATACCGTCCTGTTCGCGGACGGCAGCCCGCACGCGCTTGCCGTCGCGACCAAGGATGTGAAGGCCCGCTCGATCGAGGAGCCGAACGTCCAATCGGTCGTGCGCGGCCCCCGCGAGGGCTTCACCGAGGTGCTCGCCTGGAACATCGCCATGCTGAGGAGGAAGATCGCCAGTCCCGACCTCCGGTTCGAGCCGACGACGCTCGGGACGGTGACGAATACCGCGGTCGCGATCGTATACATCCGCGACATCGTCTCGCCGGAGGTGCTTCAAGAGGTCAAGGACCGGATGGCGACGATCGACATGGACAGCATCCTCGAGAGCAACTACATCGAGGAGTACATCCAGGATCGGATCTACACGCCGTTTCCGACCGTGTTCAACTCGGAGCGGCCGGATGTCGTCGCCGCCGGCCTGCTCGAAGGCAGGGTCGCCATCATGGTCGACGGCACGCCGTTCGCGCTGCTCGTCCCGGCCCTGTTCACCCAGTTTTTCCAGTCGAGCGAAGACTACTACCAGCGAGCCGACTTCAGCACGCTGATCCGGCTGCTGCGGTTCCTCTCCTTCCTGCTCGCGACGCTCACTCCGTCGTTCTACATCGCCATCACGACGTTCCATCAGGAGATGCTGCCGACGACGCTGCTCTACAACCTGGCGAGCCAGCGCGAGGGCGTGCCGTTTCCCGCGTTCATCGAGGCGCTGCTCATGGAAGTGACGTTCGAGATTCTGCGCGAGGCGAGCGTCCGCATGCCCAAGACGATCGGCCAGTCGATCTCGATCGTCGGCACGCTCGTCGTCGGCCAGGCGGCGGTGGACGCCGGGCTCGTGAGCGCGGCCATGGTCATCGTCGTCTCCATCACGGCCATCGCCAACTTCGTCCTGCCCGCGTTCAACATGGGCATCGCCGCGAGGATCATCCGCTTCGGCCTCATGACGCTCGCCGCCTCGTTCGGCTTGTACGGCGTGTTCATCGGGATCATCGCGCTCGTGCTGCATCTGTGCAGCCTCCATTCCTTCAGCGTTCCGTATATGGCGCCGCTCGCTCCGTACCAGCGGGACGATCAGAAGGATACGCTGTTCCGCCTGCCGATTCCCTGGATGAAGAACCGGCCGATCAGCCTCAAGCCGCAGAAGCTGCGGAGGCAGCCATGAACCGCTTCGGGCTGGCGTCCAGGCTGCTCGCGCTGCTGCTGATCGCCGCGCTGGCCGCCCCGCTCTCCGGCTGCTGGAGCCGCAACGAGCTCAACGGCATCAACATCGTCGTCGGCATGGGCGTGGACAAGGCAAAGGATGACGGGTACATCGTGTCGGTCCAGATCGTCAATCCGAGCCAGGTGACGACGAAAAAAACGTCCACCAGCTCCTTCAGTCCCGTCGTCACCTTCCGCTCCTACGGGAAGACGCTGCCCGACGCTCTGGCGCGCCTGACGCTCAAGGCGGCCCGCGAGCTCTATCTCGCCCATTTGCGCATCCTCGTCATCGGCGAGGAGATCGCGCGCAGCGGCCTGAGCAAGCCGCTCGACTTCATCGCCCGCAACCACGAGCTGCGGACGGACTTTTATCTCGTCGTCGCCAAAAAGGCGTCCGCCTCGGATATTCTCGACATGTACAGCCCGATCGATCCGATCCCGGCGAACAGCCTGTACACGAAGCTGGACACGTCGGACGATATCTGGTCGGCGACCGGTAAGGTGACACTCGACCGCCTCATCCGGGATCTAGCGACCGAAGGCAAGGGACCCGCGCTCACGTCCATCGAGTTGCTCGGCAACCGCCACAGCGGCGAGGAGATGAAAAGCGCCCAGAACATCGAGCCGCAGACGCTGCTCCGATACGACGGCATGGCGGCGTTCCGCAACGATCGCATGGTCGGCTGGCTCAACGAGAATGACGTCCGCGCGCTCAACCTGCTGCAGAACGAGACGCATCATACCTTCCTCACCGTCGAGTGCCCGAACGAGGAAGGGCTCGTGACGCTGGAGCTGAATCAGGCGCATGCGCGCATCACCGCGCATCGTCCGGATGCGTTCGAGGTCGAGCTGCGCTCGCAGCAGGACATCGCCGACATCGGCTGCAAGATGGACGTGATCGATCCGGCCAATCAGGAGAAGCTGGAGCAACTGGTCGACGCCAAGCTCGTCGATCTGCTTCAGCGGAGCATCCGCAAATCGCAGAAGGAGCTGAAGGTCGACGTGTTCGGCTTCGGAAGCGCGCTTCATCGCCAGCATCCCGGCCTGTGGCGGCGCATCGAGGACTGGGATTCCATCTACGACCGGGCCAAGATCGACATCCGCTCAAAAACGACGATTCGCCGGATCGGCACGACCTTCAAGTCCATGAAGGACGAATCGCGACCTTAGGAGGAAAAGCCATGTGGCTCTGGATCGGACTGTGCGCCGGCTTGCTCGGCGCGCTGCTCCTCGATTGGCCCCGCCTGCGCCGCAAAGGAGCGGCGAAGGAACGTCTCGCCGCCGCTGCGGCTTGGGCGGCGGCGGCGATCGGAGCGACGCTGTACGGGACTCTCCCCGAGCCGCCCAATCCGCTGCAATGGATCGCCGTGGCGCTGCACGGGTACGTCGACGTCTTTAATTCGCTCTTTTCCTAACGAAGGAGGCTGGCATCATGAATGAGGAACGGAACACCTCGATCTCCGCGCGCGGGTTCGCCGTGCTGACGGTTTATTTCATGATCGGCACCTCCATCCTGATCGCCCCTGCCGGGCTTGCCCTCGCGGCCAAGCAGGATGCATGGATGGCCGCCCTGTTCGGGGTCGGCCTGAATATCGCGCTCGTCGCGCTCTATGCCGCCCTCGGCAAGCTGCGCCAGCACGAGTCGCTCGTGCAGATGTGCGTCAGCGCGCTCGGCCGCTGGGCAGGAGGGCTGCTCGGGCTCGCCTTCGTCGCCTTCTTCTATCTGCTCGCCTCGCTCATGATCGGAGATCTCGGCTATTTCCTGACGACGCAGAACTTGCCGGAGACTCCGATCGAGGTGCTGCAGCTGCTGTTCGTCCTGCTCGCCGTCTACGCCGTCCGTCTCGGCAAGTCGGCCTATTCGCGGGCGGCGGAGCTGTTCTTTCCGTTTCTGCTGCTGCTGTTCACGCTGCTCGTGCTGACGACGCTTCCGCGGATCGATCCCCGGAATTTCGAGCCGCTGCTGGAGTTCGGCTTGCGGCCGATCGTCAAGGGCGGCATCAATCTGTTCGCGCTGCAGGAGATGATCGTGCTGCTCATGCTCTATCCGTACGTGCGCCGAGCGGCCGGCAGGTCCGGCGCGATGATCGGAGGCACGGTGCTCGGCGGGATCGTGCTCGTCGTCACGACTGCCGCCAGCATCGGCGTGCTGTGCGCCGGCGTGACGGCCAATCAGCTGTTCCCGGCCTATGCGCTCGCCAAGAACATCAGCATCGGGCATTTCCTGGAGCGGATCGAAGGCATGATCATCTTCATCTGGGTGCTGTCCATCCTGATCAAGATCGTCATCACGTTCGACGCCACCCTCATCGGACTCGGCCAGCTGTTCGGCCTGCGCTCCACGCTGGCGCTGACGCTGCCGCTCGGCGTCGGCATGGTTGTCGTCGCCCAGCTGTGCTACCCCAATACGGTGTTCGTCCAGGACTTCCTCTCCAAGAACTGGACGCCGTTCGCTTCGATCTTCCTCGTGTTCGCGCCGCTGCTCCTCTACGCCGTCCACCTCATCCGCGCGCGCGCCAAAAAGCAGCCGGCCCCGTCCTCATGACGGAGCCGGCTGCTTTTTTTTGCCCGATGTCATTCCTCCGCCGGACTGACGTCGACATGGACCTCGAGCGTCTGGACGCCGCTGCCGAGATAGACGCCTTTGAACGGGACGATGTCGCGATAGTCGAGTCCATGCCCGAGCTTGACATAGCGCTCGCCGACGAGCGACGCATTGGTCGGATCGTAGCCTCTCCAGCCCGCGCCGGGCACGTAGGCCTCCACCCAAGCGTGGGACGCCTGCTCGAAGTCGGCGTTGCCGCCGCTCAGGTCGCCGACGAAATGGTACCCGCTCACATACCGGGCCGGAACGCCTTGGCAGCGGCAGCAGGCGATCATCAGATGGGCGAAATCCTGGCAGACGCCGCGCCGCGTCTGCAGCAGATCGGACGCCTTGGTCTGCACCGTCGTCGCCAGCGGATCGTAGATGAATTCGTCGCGGATCCGGCCGCAGAGCCGCTCCAGCCACGAGCCGACGCCCCGCTCGTCCGGCGGATGGCCGTCCGTGTAGGAGCGGATGCCCGCAGTCTGCTCCGTATAGCCGGTCGGCAGCAAATATTCCGCGAAGCGGTCGAGCGCCTCGTCCCCGCCGAGCCAGCTCCATGCCGCATCTGCTTCGGCCTCCGCCCGTCCTGCGGCCCCGCCCGGCTCTTTTGTCGTCACGATGGAGTGCGTCCGCACCGTCAGCGAGCGATGGGCGGCGTTGACCGTGAAGGCATGCACCTTGTTGCCGAACGCATCCTCGTAAGCGAGCAGCGGCGCGTTCGGCTCGACGGAGATGCTGTGCTGATAGCAGGACTGATGCTTATTGGTCACCGGCGTGAGCCGGATTTCGTTGACGCTGTCCCGGACCGGGTCGGAGTACCGGTACGTGGTGACATGCGAGATGCGCAGCTTCATGCGGTAGCCTCCCCGAGGCGAAAGAACGCCGCCTCCATCGCCGCCCCCAGCTGCCTCGACTGCTCCAGCAGATGCGCGACGATCCGGCCGTCTCGATCGAGCAGCAGGTCGTCGCGCTCGAGGCAGGCCAGATCGGCCAGCACCCGCGCCGAGCTGCGCAGCAGCTTGTCGCGGCGGGCGCGCATCGCCGGCTCCTGCGCCTCCAGCAGGCTCAGATGCGTGTCCATCTTGCGGAGGGAATACTGCACGCTGCGCGGGAAGGCCGCGTTGAGCAGCACGAACTCCATGATCGCATCCACGCCGAGCCCGTCCGCATGATAGCGGCGGAACGAGTCGTAGCCGCTGATCGAGCGCAGCACCGCCTGCAGGTACGGATATGCCTCCGGCTCGTGCCAGCCTCCGCCCGGCACCCATCCGCGCACCGCCTGCAGGATGCGCAGCGTGTTCTCCATCCGCTCCAGATAGCGGCCGCATTCCAGGAAGCGCCATTCGTTCTCGCGCGGCATGACGGATTGGCTATAGCCTTGGAACAGGCTCGCCCAGTCCTTCATTTGGCGGAAGAAAGCATGCGGCGCCTCCTTGCGCCAGCCGTCCTCCTGCCGCTCCCTCAGCCACAGGTACATGCCGTTGAGCGCATCCCACAGCTCCCCCGGCAGCTTTTCCCGCAGCGTCCGCAAATTCGCGCGCGCGGCGCTTACGCAGCTGAGCATCGAGTTCGGGTTGGCGCGGTCCATCGTGACGTACTGGAGCACGTCATCCTCGTAATAGCCGTCGTACGCGCTCTCGAACTCCTTGCGGTCGCCGATGGCGCCGACGACGAGCGCCCACTTGCCCGCGTTGTCCACCTCCGATCTCAGGCGGTCGTCGACCGCCTCGCGCGGCTGCAGCTGCTGCAGATGATAGAGCACGTCCACGAAGCGCGCATGGTTTTCCGTCCGCTCCATATACCGTCCGATCCAGCATAGTGCCTCTGCGTTCCGGTTCAGCATCCGCATTCCTCCTCGTCCCGATCCTGGTCTTGACTCTGCGCCTCGCACCGGCTCTGATCGCCGCGCGGGCCTGGACGTCCGCGCCTCGGCACCCATGTGTCCTTCACGCCGCCGCCCTGCGAGGAATTCACCACGAGCGAGCCTTCCTGCAAGGCGACCCGGGTCAGCCCGCCGGGGACGACATGCGGCTCTCCGCCGCTGCCGCTGAGCACGAAGCCCCGCAGGTCGATGTGGCGAGGCATCATGCCGCCCGCCCCCATGACCGGCGCGGTCGACAGCTTCATCGTGCGCTGAGCGATATAGCGGCCCGGCTGCTCCCGGATCCGCTCGCGGAACGCCGCCAGCTCCTGCGCCGACGCCTGCGGTCCGATCAGCATGCCGTAGCCGCCCGACAGCGACGTCTCCTTGACGACCAGCTCCTCCAGGCGATCCAGCACATATTCGCGCTCCTCCTTGCGGGACAGGATGTAGGTCGGCACGTTCGACAGGATCGGCTCCTCGCCCAGATAATAGCGGATCAGGTCCGGCACATAGGCATAGACCGCCTTGTCGTCGGCGACGCCGGTGCCGGGAGCGTTGGCGATCGCCACGTTGCCGGCCCGATAGGCGTTCATCAGGCCGGCGACGCCGAGCATCGAGTCGGGCTGGAAGGAAAGCGGATCGAGAAATTCGTCGTCGATGCGACGATAGATGACATCGACCTGACGCAATCCTCGCAGATCACGCAAGTAGATCTTGTGGTCCTTGCAGACGAGGTCCCTTCCCTCGACGAGATGGATGCCGAGCTGCTGCGCGAGGAAGGCATGCTCGTAATAGGCCGAATTGTACGGGCCGGGAGTGAGCAGCACGATGAAAGGGTCTTTTTTGCCCGAGGGGGCGAGCGAGCGGAGGCTGGTCAAAAACACGTTCAGGCTGCGCTCGGTATCCTCGATCGCGCTCGGCAGGTACAGGTCGGGAAACAGCTCGCTCATGAGGCTGCGCCCCTTGAACAAATAGGAGAAGCCCGACGGACTGCGCAGATTGTCCTCCAGCACGTAATAGCCCGTCTCGTCGCGGATCAGGTCGATGCCGGCCGCCGTGACGTAGACGTCTCCCGGAACGTCCAGTCCGGCCATTTCCGGCCGGTAGTAGGTGTTGCCGACGATCATGCGGCGCGGGATGACTCCGTCGCGCACGCAGCGCTGGCCGTGATAAAGGTCGCGGATGAAGCGGTTCAGCGCGACGGTCCGCTGGCGCAGCCCGGCCTCGAGCAGGCTCCATTCGGCGGCAGGTATGATCCGCGGGACGCAGTCGAAAGGAATCGTGCGCTCCAGCGGGTCCGGAGCTCCCGGCGCATGGAGCGTGAAGGTGATGCCTTCCTCCAGCATGCGGCTGCCGAAAGCCTGCCGGCGCCTCGCCAGCTCGGACGGCCCCATCGCGGCGAAGCTCCGATGCACCTGCTCGTAGTGGAGCCGCACGCGGCCTCGCTCGTCATACATCTCGTCGTAGAAGGAACGGGAATCATAGGCTGGAACACGGGTCGGTTCTGCGGTAGACATGGCTGACGGCCTCCCTCCGGGTCAACCTGCAGCGGGAAACGCTCGAGGTGCCCTCCATGATGGATCGAAGCGCTTGGGTATTTTTACCCAATCATACAAGGATCTATCAATTTATGTCAATATAGTTGACATTATTGGGGCGCAAAAAAGCCCCCTATACAGGGGCTTACTGAATTCGTCTATTTGTCCATGCACGACGCTTGGATGGAAAAGCTCGCCTCCAGAACGGAGGTGACGCCTATGTCATTTTCGCTACAGGAAGTGATGATGCTCGGGATGTTCCTGCTAGCATTGCTCGCTTACTTGAAACGAAAATAACCCGTCCAAGTAGCCATCGAGGAACGGGTTATTTTCGGATTCCACGTTTTACAATCCGGAGGTTTCCTCCAAGTTTTTCGCCCTTACCGGTTCAGCAGGCTGCCGACATACCGCAGCAGCTCGTTGGCGCTGGCAGGCGTGTAGCCGTGCTCGTCGACGAGGCGCTTGGTCACCTCGTTCATGCGCTTGAGCTGGTTCTCGTCCGGCGTTTTGGTCGACGTCGTGATCTTGACGATGTCCTTGAGGTCGGCGAACAGCTTTTTCTCCACCGCCTCGCGCAGCCGCTCGTGGCTCGTGTAGTCGAACTTGCGCCCCTTGCGGGAGTAGGACGAGATGCGGATAAGGATCTCCTCGCGGAAAGCCTTCTTCGCGTTTTCCGAGACGCCGATCTGCTCCTCGATGGAGCGCATGAGCCGCTCGTCGGGATCGAGCGCCTCGCCGGTAAGCGGGTCCTTGATCTTGGACCAGTTGCAGTACGCTTCGATGTTGTCGAGATAGTTCTCGAACAGCGTGCGCGCCGACTCCTCGAACGAGTAGACGAACGCCTTCTGGACCTCGTTCTTGGCCAGCTGGTCGTATTCCTTGCGCGCCGCCGAAATGAAGTTTAAGTAACGCTCGCGCTCCTCCTTCGTGATCGAAGGATGCTGGTCGAGCCCGTCCTTGAGCGCCCGCAGCACGTCGAGCGCATTGATATGGTCCATCTCGCCCTTGATGAGGGCGCTGGAGATGCGGTTGATGACATAGCGGGGATCGATGCCCGACATGCCTTCTTCCAGGAATTCGTTCTGCATTTCCTTGAGGTCGGCGTCCTTGTAGCCTTCGACTTCCTCGCCGTCGTACATGCGCATCTTCTTGACGAGGTCCATGCCCTGCTTCTTGGACTCCTTGAGCCGCGTCAGGATCGAGAAGATGGCCGCCGTGCGCAGCGCATGCGGCGCGATGTGCACATGGCGCAGGTCGCTCTGGGCGATCAGCTTGCTGTAGATCTTCTCTTCCTCCGACACCCGCAGGTTGTACGGGATCGGCATGACGATCATCCGCGACTGCAGCGCTTCGTTCTTCTTGTTGGAGATGAACGCCTTGTACTCGGATTCGTTCGTATGGGCGACGATCAGCTCATCCGCGCTGATGAGCGCGAAGCGGCCGGCCTTGAACTGCCCTTCCTGCGTCAGCGACAGCAGATTCCAGAGGAACTTCTCGTCGCATTTGAGCATTTCCTGGAACTCCATCAGGCCGCGGTTGGCCTTGTTGAGCTCGCCGTCGAACCGATAGGCGCGCGGATCGGATTCCGAGCCGTACTCCGTGATCGTCGAGAAGTCGATGCTGCCGGTCAGGTCGGCGATGTCCTGCGACTTCGGATCCGACGGGCTGAACGTGCCGATGCCGACGCGGTTGTCCTCCGACAGGAAGACCCGCTCGATCTGCACGTTCTCGATGTCGTTCTCGAACTCGTTTTTCAGCCGCAGCTGGCAGTGCGGGCACAGGTTGCCCTCGATCCGTACGCCGAGCTCCCGCTCGAGCTCCGGCCGCAGCTCATGCGGGATGAGGTGGAGCGGATCCTCGTGCATCGGGCAGCCCTTGATCGCATACACCGCCCCTTGGTCCGTGCGCGAGAATTTCTCCAGCCCTTTCTTGAGCATCGTGACGATCGTCGACTTGCCGCCGCTGACCGGACCCATGAGCAGAAGGATCCGCTTGCGCACGTCCAGCCGCCGCGCCGCCGAGTGGAAATATTCCTCCATCAGCTTCTCGACCGCCCGGTCGAGGCCGAAAATCTCCTGCTCGAAGAACTTGTAGCTCTTCTGTCCGTTCTTCTCGTTGATGCCATGCGACTTGATCATCTCGTACACCCGCGCATGCGCCGTCATCGCCGGCGCCGGATCGTTCCGCAGCAGCTCGATGTACTCCTTGAACGTCCCCGTCCAGGCGAGCCGCTCGCCCTCCGACTTGTATTCCGCGATCCGTTTGAAAATATCCATGCTGCGCCTCCTCCCATTCCTTCCGCGTCAAGACCCTCGCCGTCCGCTCCGCCCAGGCTGTATCTCTGCTTCCCACTCCTGAATAGCATCGTATTCGAAGTATTAAAGCCTATGCGGAGGGGAGCGATAACTTGACCGGAAATTTGGAGTCGGACAAGATTTGCCAGACCTTCGGCGATCTCCTATAATGAACGGAATGAGAACGCCTGTGCCGGTGGCGCGGCGGGCGGCGGGGAGGCCGAGAGGGCATGGCGGTGAAGGAGGAAGCGGAGCTGTACGGGCCGGTGAAGGCCTATCTGGAGGCGCGGGGCTATGAGGTGAAGGGCGAGGTGCTGAGCTGCGATCTGGTGGCGGTCCGGCCGGACGGCGATACGCTGATCGTCGAGATGAAAAAGACGTTCACGCTCACGCTGCTGCTGCAGGGCGTCCAGCGGCTGCGGATCGCGGACAAGGTGATGCTCGCGGTCGAGCGCAACCGCTCCCGCAAAGGGGCGGTCAACCAGCGCTTCGGCGAGCTGGCGGAGCTGTGCCGCATGCTCGGGCTCGGCCTGATGACGGTTACGTTCTACAAGACCAAATCTCCCGTCCTGGAGCTGCTCTGCGAGCCCGGCGACGCGCCGCTGCGCGGACGGCGCCCGTCCCGCGAGCGGCGGCTGCTGCAGGAGTTCCGCGAGCGCAGCGGCGACTACAACGTCGGCGGCAGCGGGCGCGTCCGGGGCAGCCGGCTCATGACCGCCTACCGCGAAAAAGCGCTCCGCCTCGCCTGGGCTCTCCAGGCGCACGGAGCGCTGTCGCCGGCGAGCGCGCGCGAGCTGACCGGCGTCGCCAAGTCGGGCGAGTTCCTGCGCGCCAACTACTACGGCTGGTTCGCCAAGGTCGAGCGCGGCGTCTACCGGCTGCTGCCGGCCGGCGAAGCCGCTCTCGCGGAGCATGCCGCCGTCATCGACGGCTGGCTGCTGCAGCAGGGCGCGGCCGCGCGAGAGGCGGAGCGGGACTGAGAGCCGGGAGCGGCTCTCCCTCCGACGAGGCTCGAATCTGCCTCGGCCCGGACCGCCCGCCTCGAGAGGCGGAGCGCCTTCCCCGCTCGGCGGCGGATACGGCCGCGCTCCCCGGCTTCTTCAGCTGCGCGCGGTGAACTCGCGCATCGCCTCCGCGAGTCCGCTCAGCGCCATCGCCAGCTGCGCTCCGCTCGCGGCTCCGGCGGCCAGCCTCGCGGCGCCTGAACCCGGCGCTGCGCCGAGGCCGGCGCCGGCAACCCCGATGCACAGCCCGCGCAGCCGGGCCGCGCGCTGCAGAGCGCGCGCGTCCAGCCCCTCGGGCAGCAGCAGCTCCATCGCTGCGCCGCGCGGATCGCGCCGCCAGCGCAGCCCGGCCGGCATGGAGGCGGCGTCCAGCGCCTCCTCCAGCTCCTGCAGCGCCGCTTCGCATGCCGCTGCCGCCGCGGCGCGGCGCGGCTCCAGCTCGCCCAGGCCGAGCAGCTCCTCCATGACGAGCAGCTCCCAGCCGCTCGCCGCGCCGGAGCGCCGCTGCTCCTCGCGCACCCGCCGCAGCAGCTCCGGCGGCCCGCTCGCCCAGGCTGCGCCCAGGCCAGGCACGCCGCTCGCGAGCGAGCCGACGGCGAGCAGCCGCCTGGCCGCATGCCCGCCAGGCGCGCCTCGCTTCGCCGGCGGCGTTGCTCCTGCGCCTTCGCCCGCTGCTGCACGCCCCCCTGCATCCGCTCCTGCGCCTCCGCCCGCTGCTGCACGCCCCCCTGCATCCGCTCCTGCGCCTTCGCCCGCTCCTGCTCCCGATACCGGACGCCACGACCAGGCACTGTCCGGCCTCAGCTCGACCTGCCAAGCATTCGGCTCCTCATCCGCGTCGTCCAGCGAGGCGCCGCTTCGTCCCGGACTTTGCCGCTCCTCGCCCGCTTGCCCGCGCGCTCGCTTCCCATCGCTCCGCTCCGGCTGCTCGCGCAGATGTCCTGCGCCTTGCCGCTGCGGCACCGGGCCGAGCCTGCCTCCTGTCGCAGCGAGCGCGCGCCGGACCAGCTCCAGCGCCGCCTCCGCGCTCGCCGCGACGACGATGCCCTCGCCCGGCCGCGCCGTCTCCTCCGCGCCGAGCGCGCGCTGCAGCAGCGCGGCCAGCCGCTGGCCGGCATCCTCGCCTATGGACGACTTCCCTTTCGCCAGCGCCCGCCGAACCGCCTCGAGCACCTCGCTGTCGGCGTACAGCCGCAGCGCTTCTCCCGGACGGTCCAGCGCTATGCAGCCGAAGCTTCTCTCCATCGCCATGCCCGGCGCCCTCCTTTTTTCGGCCCAGCATCAGGCCCTCCATTCCACGCCGCCGTCGCACGGCCGCCTTCGCCCAGCCCGCTCCATCCGCCCCTTGCCCGGCGCCTGCCTCGATCCCTCCGCGCAAAAAAACGCCCCTGAAGCATATATGCTTCAGGGACGCGCCTTAGAACCGCTTATTTTTTCGCCATGCTGGTCCATTTCGCTTCGATGTTCTTCAGCAGGCCGGCTTTATCCACCTTGCCCGCGACATACGCCTGCATCTCCGCGCCGACTTCCTGCGGCAAGCCTTCCGGCATTTGGTTGAAGTACCAGCCGGACGTCTTGTTGTCCTTGGAGTAGGCCATGATGTCCGTCGCGATCGCGCCGAGCACCTTCTCGTCGGTCACTTCGATCGACTTGAGCGCCGGGATGAACTTGAACTCCTCGACGATGTAGCGCTTGCCCGTCTCGCTCGTCGCCAGCCAGTTGAGGAACTCCTTGGCCGCTTCCTTGTTTTTGGAGTTCTTGTTGACCGCCCAGTTGTTCGGCACGCCGACCATGATGTTGCCGCTCTTCTCGCTGTCGTCGATCGGCATCGGCAGCACGCCGATGTTCATGTCCGGCGTAATGCCGTCGATCTGCACCTGCGTCCAGTTGCCCTGCTGCATCATCGCCGTCTTGCCGCTGGCGAACAGCGTCACCTGCGTGTTGTAGTCGGTCGTCAGCGGGTTCTTGTTGCTGTACTTCATCGTCAGGTCGAACAGGTTGAACCATTTTTCCACGACCGGGTTGCCGGCCAGGCCGCCCTTGCCCTCGTTGAGGCCCTGGATCAGCGCCGCAGGATCATCCTGATCGGCGAGCGCGACGTTGAACAGATGGTTGCCGAGCACCCACCACTCCTGGTAGCCGTTGGAGAACGGCGTGATGCCGGCGTCCTGCAGCTTCTTGGCGGCCGCGTCGAGCTCCGTGAGCGTCTTCGGCAGCTCGGTGATGCCCGCTTTTTCGAACAGGTCCTTATTGTAAATGTAGCCGTAGCCCTCGATGCCGATCGGCATGCCGTACATCTTGCCGTCGCGGCTGATCGGCTCCTTCGCCGTGTCGAGCACGTCGCTTACCCACGGCTGGTCGGACAGATCCTCCATCTTGTCGATCCAGGTCGTCAGCTCGGCGTTGCCGCCGTTGTTGAAGATGTCCGGCTCCTGGCCGGAAGCGAATTTCGCTTTCAGGCCCGCGCCGTAGTCCGCGCCGCCGCCCATCGTCTCGATGTTCAGCGTGACGTTCGGATGCTCCTTCTCGTAGTCGGCTTTCAGACGGTTCATCGCATCGGCGATCTCGACTTTATATTGGAAGATATTGAGCGTGACCTTCTCGCCGCTGCCCGCGTTCGTTCCGGAGCCGGCGTTCGTCGCCGTATTGGCCGGGGCTTCGTTGCCGTTCGAGCCCGAGTTGCCGGAAGTGCTGCAGCCTGCCGCCAGGCTGAGCGCCAGACCGGCGGACAAGACGGTTACCATCGTTTTTTTCATTCGCTTTTCCTCCTTGGATAATGACCCTCGTTCGTCCTGCAAGCGCCCTGAGTTCTATATTGGCTGATGTTCCCTTAGATTCTCCTGGGAACAATCCAAGTATACCTTCGGTCATGCAAACGCTACCACCGAGGATGTTGAACAAAAAGGGGGAAAATATTGATGCCGGATCTCCGGATCAATATCTTCCCCCTGCGGGCTTGCCGTCTTATTTCGCGAACGTGCCCCACTTGGTCTGAATGTTTTTAAGCATCTGCTCCTTGCTCGACTTGCCGGCGACGTACGCCTGCATTTCCGCGCCGACTTCCTGCGGCAGCCCTTCCGGCATCTGGTTGAAGTACCAGCCGGACGTCTTGCCGTCCTTGGAATAGGCCATGATGTCGTTCGCGATCGCGCCGAGCACCTTCTCGTCGGTCACCTCGATCGACTTGAGCGCCGGAATG
Source organism: Paenibacillus sp. B01 (assembly GCF_009649995.1). Taxonomy (NCBI): domain Bacteria; kingdom Bacillati; phylum Bacillota; class Bacilli; order Caryophanales; family Paenibacillaceae; genus Paenibacillus; species Paenibacillus sp. B01. The sequence continues at coordinate 4,459,431 of NZ_CP045802.1, forward strand.
AACTTGAACTCCTCGACCGTGTAGCGCTTGCCCGTCTCGCTCGTCGCCAGCCAGTTGAGGAAGTCCTTGGCGGCTTGCTTGTTCTTGGCGTTTTTGTTCACGACCCAATAGTTCGGCACGCCGACGAAGATGTTGCCGCTTTTCTCGCTGTCGTCGATCGGCATCGGCAGCACGCCGATGTTCATGTCCGGGGTGATGCCGTCGATCTGCACCTGAGTCCAGTTGCCCTGCTGCATCATCGCCGCCTTGCCGCTCGCGAACAGCGTTACCTGCGTATTGTAGTCCGTCGTCAGCGGGTTCTTGTTGCTGTTCTGGATCATCAGGTCGAACAGGTTGAACCAGTCGCCGACGACTTTATTGCCCGCCAGATCGCCCTTCTTCTCGTTCATTGACTGGATGAACGCGGCCGGGTCCTCTTGATCCGCCAGCGCGACGTTGAACGTGTGGTTGCCGAGGACCCACCACTCCTGATAGCCGTTCGCGAACGGAGTAATGTCGGCTGCCTTCAGCTTCTCGACGGCCGCCTTCAGCTCGGTGAGCGTCTTCGGAGGCGTATCGATGCCCGCTTTGGCGAACAGATCCTTGTTGTACAGCAGGCCGTAGCCTTCGATGCCCATCGGCAGGCCGTAGTTTTTGCCGCCCGAGGTGATGCCTTCCTTCGCCGTATCGATAACGTCGGATTGCCAAGGCTCGCCGCTGAGATCCTCCAGCTTGTCGACCCAGGTCGTCAGATCGGCGTTGCCGCCGTTGTTGAAAATATCAGGCTCCTGGCCGGAGGCGAATTTCGCCTTCAGGCCCGCGCCGTAGTCCGCGCCGCCGCCCATCGTCTCGATGTTCAGCGTGACGTTCGGATGCTCCTTCTCGTAATCGGCCTTGAGGCGGTTCATCGCGTCGGCGATCTCCACCTTGAATTGGAAGATGTTCAGCGTCACCTTCTCGCCGCTTCCGGCGCCTCCGGAATTGCCCGCCGCCTCGTTGCCGGCACCGCCGTTGTTCGTCGTGCTGCAGCCGGCCAGCATGGCGATGGCTACGCCCGCGGATACCGCGGTCATCAAGCTCTTTTTCATCTTTTTCAAGCCCCTTTCCTATCCTTGCTCCCTTTAGTATGCCAATGTTTCGGCATCGGATGCGGAAGCGTCTCTGGTTTATGGCCTTAGTATACCCGTTCTGTGCAAACGTTGGCACATACGATATTGCGGCAAAAGGGGGAGGATATTGACCTCGCTTTCGCGCGGGTCAACATCCTCCCCCTCGGGGAATGTCCGGCTATGCTCCTTTGATCCGATCAGCCCTTCACCGAGCCGGCCGTAATGCCCTCGATGATATGACGCTGCAGCGTCAGGAAGAACACGAGGATCGGCAGCACGCCCATGACGAGGCCGGCGAGCGCCAAGTCCCACTGCTTCGTGTACTGCCCGAAGAAGGAATACGTCGAGAGCGGGATCGTCCGGTTCGCCTCGCCGAGCATCAGGTTCGGCAGCAGGAAGTCGTTCCAGATCCAAAGGCTGTTCAGGATGATGATCGTCGCCGTCATCGGCTTGAGCAGCGGGAAGACGATGCGCCAGAACACGCCGTAAGGCGAGCAGCCGTCGACCGTCGCCGACTCCTCGATCTCGACCGGAATCGACTTGACGAAGCCGTGATACAGGAAGATCGTGAGCGACGAGCCGAAGCCCATATAGCACACCCACAGCCCCCAGATGCTGTTCGTCAGGCCGAACGTAGCCGCTACCTTCATCAGCGGAATCATGATCGACTGGAACGGGATGACCATCGCCGCGACGAACACCATGAACAGGATGTTGTTGTACTTGGACGGATGGCGGACCATCCGGTAGGCGCACATCGAGCAGATGATCGCCAGGCCGATGATGCTCGTCACCGTGATGAGGAACGAGTTCATGAACGACGCCGGAAACTTCATGATTTCCCAGGCGCGGGTGAAGTTGTCGAACGTCCACGGATTCGGCAGAGCGGCGGAGTCGAGCAGGATGTCCGCGTACTTTTTCAGCGAGTTGCTGACGAGGAAGTAGAACGGGACGAGGAACACGAGCGCGATGAGCACCGCGACGATTTCCAGGATAATCGTCGACCAGCGATAGCGGCTGTTTTCCATCAGACCTGCACCTCCTTGCGTTTCGTCAGCCATACCTGCGCCGACGAGATCAGCGCGACGACGATGAAGAAGACCAGCGCCTTCGCCGTGCCGAGACCGTAGTTGTTGTTTTGGAACGCTTCATTGTAGATATTGAGCGCGACGGACTGCGTCGAGTTGTACGGTCCGCCCTTGGTCAGCGACAGGATGATGTCGAACGACTTGAACGACCAGCTGAGCGCGAGGAACAGCGAGATCGTGACGGCCGGCATGATGAGCGGCACCGTAATGTGGCGCAGCCGCTGCCAAGGGGTCGCTCCGTCGATCGACGCCGCCTCGATCAGCTCGCGCGGCACGTTGATGAGCGCGGAGATGTAGATGACCATCAGATAGCCGGCGGTGCTCCAGATCGTCACGATGACGATGCCCCAGAAGGCGGTCGTCTCGTCGCCGAGCCAAGGCAGGTTGAACAGCGCCCAGCCTGTCTTTTCGCCGACGGCCGCGAAGCCTTTGACGAAGATGAACTGCCAGATGAAGCCGAGCAGCAAGCCGCCGATGACGTTCGGCATGAAGAAGATCGTGCGCAGCACGTTCCGCGACTTGAGAGGCTGCACGAGCAGCAGCGCCAGCAGGAAGCCGACGAGGTTGGAGAGGATGACCGCGGCGACCGTGAACCGCGCCGTGAAGGCGAACGAGCTCAAAAAGGTCTGATCGCTGAAAATGTTGATGAAGTTGCTCAGGCCGATGAATTCGGCGTTGTCGGACACGCCGTTCCACTCGAAGAACGAGTAGTACATGCCCATAAAGAAGGGAAGCGCAACAATGATCGCGAACGCGAGCGTGACCGGGCCCGTGAAGACGATCTGCTGGATCCATGATTTGGACCATCCGCTGCTTTTCATCCCGTATCTCCCCTTTCGCTTGAATCGTAGTCAGTTTGGCCTGCAGAATGTCGAAATATGCCCACCGCTTGCCTGATTATCCTTAAGTATAAAGGCGGAAGGACCCTCCTCCCACCGAGGATGATGACGGGAAAGGTGTAAAATATTGATGCTGCAGCCGCTTGCCGCTATAATCGAACGATAGCCCTTCCCGACCGGAAGGCAGGCAAAGGAGCGCTCTGCCGTGAAATTTTACTGGGTGAGGCGCAGCATCCGGACCAAGCTGGCCGTCTTCCTGCTGCTGGCGATCGGCATTCCGATGCTCGTCTCCATCACGATTACGAATACGCGGACGGCCCGCTTCGTCGAGGAAGACACGATCCGGCAAAATTCCAATCTGCTCTACCAGGGGAAGACGAATCTGGACAACTATTTCCGTTCCTTTTTCCAGACCTCGCTCGCGCCTTATTCCGACACGACCTTGTACCGCACGCTCGAGACCGGACGGAGCGACTATCTGACGGACAACCAGATCTTCGTCAGCCTGCAGCTCATGTCGTCGTCGGTCAAGGAAATCTACCAGGTGTACCTCCACTCTCCGCTTGCCGAACGCGGCTACCTGTACTCCAAGGGCCAGTACAAGCGGATGGAGCAGATCGTCAACGCTCCCGGCACGTCGCTGCCGGAAGGGGTCGCCTATTCGATCCGGCCGCTGCATATGAGCACCAACTACAACATCAGCGCCGCGCCGCCGTTCCTCTCGAAGCGCGTCATCACCGTCATCCGTCCGATCCTGCAAATTCCGAGCGACAAACAGATCGGCACGCTCTCGCTCGACATCACGCCCGAGATGATCATCTCGATCTGCGATCAGCTGTATCAGCGCGACCAAGGCGAGGAGGTGTACCTGCTCGATCCGTCCGGCGTCATCATCTACGGTCCCGATTCCGACCGGTTCGGCCTCAAGCTCGATGCCGAGTGGGCGCAGGAGCTGCTCGAGCAGTCGTCGCTGCCGGATGGCCACGACGCTCCGGGCGGAGCCCGCTCGACGCGGCTCGGCGGCGGCGATCACGAAGCGGTGTTCATCTACGAGCAGATCGAGGCGGGGGACAGCAACTGGACGCTCGTCAAGCGCATTCCCGACTCCGTGCTGAGAAGGGCGACGAATCAAGTGACGCAGGTCAATACCGGCGTGCTGATCGGCTCGCTGCTCATCGTCGCAGCCGCCGCGCTGTTCATCTCGTTCTGGATCACCGGCCCGATCAAGCGGCTGACCGGCTACGTCAGCCAGATCCAGTCCGGCCAGCTGCAGACCGACATCCATCTCGGCCAGGCCGACGAGATCGGCCAGCTCGCCCGGCGGTTCCGCATGATGATGGAGACGATCAACAACCTCGTCCTGCGCGAGTACAAGCTCGAGCTGGCCAACAAGACGAACCAGCTCAAGGCGCTTCAGGCGCAGGTGCATCCGCATTTCCTGTACAACGCGCTGCAGTCGATCGGCACGACCGCGCTCAAGCGCGGCGTTCCCGACCTGTACAAGCTCATCATGCAATTGGGCAAGATGATGCGGTACTCGATGAATACGGCCGAGGAATTTGTCGCTATTTCCCAGGAAATCGACCATGCCCGCTCCTATCTGGAGCTGCAGCGCCATCGCTTCGACGACAAGCTCACCTACGAGATCGCGATGGACGAAGGAGTCGGCGAGGCGCCGCTGCCGCGCATGGTCATCCAGCCGATCGTAGAGAATGTATTCAAGCATGCCTTCGATCCGTCCGGCGGAGAAGTCCATGTATCGATCCGCTGCTTCCGCGAGGACGGCCGGATCCGGATCGAGATCGCCGACAACGGTCCCGGCGTCAAGCCGGAGCGGCTGCAGGCGCTGCGCGCGAGCCTGCTCGGCGTCGATGACGAGAGCGCCTCGATCGGCGAGCACATCGGACTCGCCAACGTCGCGGCGCGGCTCGCCCTTCACTGCGGCGAGGAAGCCTCGATGAGGCTCGATTCCGGACTGGAGCCGCTCGGCGGCTTCTCCGTCACGCTCCTGCTGCCCGATCAGCTTCCATCCCAGACCAGCGAGGTGTCCCCATGAACGTATTGATCGTCGACGACGAGAGCCACGCGCGCGATGCGGCGAAGCTGCTTGTCGACTGGCAAGGACTCGGCTTCGAGCGCGTGCTCGAGGCGGACAACGGCGAAGCCGCCAAAATGCTCATGGATGAACACAATCCGATGCTCATCCTGACCGACATCCATATGCCGATCACGGACGGCATCCGCTTCATGGAGTGGACCAGCACGCATCATCCGGAAGCCAAGGTGATCGCCATCAGCGGCTACAACGACTTCGAGTACGTCCGCAAGACGATGAAGTACGGCGGCCGAGACTATATTTTGAAGCCGATCGACCCCGACCAGCTGAACGAGGCGGTGCAGCGCGCGCTCGAGGAGCATCGGAGCGAGACGAGGGAAAAGCAGCGCCAGGTCGAGAGCGGCATCGCGCTGAACCAGTACAAGCCCGTGTACTGGAGCCATCTGTTCGGCCGGCTGCTCGCCGGCTCCCAGGAGGCCGAGGCGGCCGCCGTGCAGCTGAAGGCCGAGTTTTCCGGCTTTCCCGACCAGGCGCCGATGCAAGCGGTGCTGCTCAGCCTGTACCCGATCCCGGACAAGCTGCTGCGCCGCTTCCGCGGCGACCGGGAGCTGCTCGATTTTGCAATCGTCAACGTGCTGAACGACCTGCTGCGCTCGGAGTGGCGCTGCGGCTACGCGTTCCGCAGCTCCGAGGCGCCCGACGAGCTGATCGCCCTGTTCTGGGACCGCTTCGACCTGCTGGAGGAGCGCGTCCGCCTGCTGATCGAGGCGGTGTCGATGACGCTCAAGGCGGAGCTGCATGCCGGCATCGGCGGCAAGGAAGAGCGGGCGTCCGCCGCCTGGCAGTCCGTCAAGCAAGCTCGGATCGCGCTCTCCCAGCGCAATCTGCTGACGCCGGAGCTGCGCATCCATCGCGGCGGCATTCCGGCGGCGGCAGGCGCGGCGCTCCCGAACCTGTCGGCGCTCGGCGACGCGCTGCGCCTGTCGATTCAAGTGCGCAACGCCGCCGAGGCGACCTCCGCGCTCGGCAATTGGTTCCGCCTCGTCCGCAGCCACGGCGTCGTCACGCCGGCCTCCGTCCGCGCGTGGGAGACGCAGATGGGCGTCATCCGCAGCCGCATCGAGCAGGAGTACGAGATCGATACGCTGCGCGACCAGGAGCTGCCGCTGGTGTTCAGCGACCAGGGCCGGCTGCTGCTCGACGAGACGGAGAAGGAATGGCGCCTCCTGCTGCTCGACTGGCTCGACGCGCTGCTGCGCAGCATCCGCCAGGAACGCAGCATCATCGACGAGATGAGCTCGTATATCGCTTCGCATTTGGAGGAAGACTTGAGCTTGCAGGCGCTGGCTTCGCGCTTTTTCCTCAGCCGCGAGCATGTGAGCCGGCGCTTCAAGCAGGAGACCGGCCAGACGCTGAGCGAGCATGTCGAGAGCCTGCGCATGGACAAGGCCCGCAAGCTGCTGTCCTCGTCGGAGCTGCGCGTCAGCGACGTCGCCGCCCAGGTCGGCTATACGGACGAGAAATATTTCAGCAAAGTGTTCAAGAAGCATTCCGGCTGCTCGCCGGGCCAATACCGCCATCGCGACTGACACATTCTGTTCACAACTTGAATCGTTTTCTTTTTTTCCCCAGTTGGGTATAATGAAGACAATTCGTACGGAGGTGCTACATATGTCCTTACCGTTTATCGTGGTCGTGCTGGTCTCGCTGCTCTTCCTGACGGCGATGCTTACCGCGGCGTACAACGACGACAAGACCAAAGGCCTTTAAAAAGGCTTAGGCTCGGCACTGCAAAACGACGAACAACAAAGGCCAGGCGGCCCGGATCTCTCCGGCCAGCCTGGCCTTTTTCTTGCGCGTGCTCCGCCTCTGCAACGGCTCAGCGTCGCAGCTGCTGCATCTGTCCCATGCACTCCGCGCACAGGAACCGTTCCTTGAACTCCCTTACCTCTTCCATCGATCCGCAAAAGACGCAGCGGGGACGATAGCGCTCGAGAATGATGTGATCCCCTTGCACGAGGATCTCCACGGGATCGCCTTCATTCATTTGATAGCGTTTGCGCAGCGATTTGGGCAGGACGATTCGTCCCAGCTGATCGACTTTGCGCACGACTCCGGCCGGTTTCATCGGTTGTATTCTCTCCTTATGTCTGAAAATCTAGTCACAACCAACCCTCGGCGGACCTTGCAGTCTCAGGGCTATTGGATGTCTATTCCCCTGTTGTTCGCTTTGCGCGATCAGAATCCTTCCGCAATCGCCTTATTTCTTAATATAGTCCAACTCTTGGCAAAATGGACTTCGTTTGGATGGTCCGAAAAGCGGATTCCGGCTCCGAAGCTCAGTCCATCCCCGGAAACCCGTTCTGGCGCAGCGCCTCGAACAAAATGACAGCCGCTGAATTGGACAGATTCATCGATCTCACGTCGCCCGTCATCGGCATGCGGATCGCCGTCTCGCGGTTGGCCTCGATCAGCTCCGGCGGCAACCCCTTCGTCTCCTTGCCGAATACGAGCAGATCACCGTCGCGATATGCGACCTTATCATAGCGATGGCTCGCCTTGGTCGAGGCGAAGAAGAAGCGCCCTTCCGGGAACCGCTCTTGCACCTCCTGGAACGAATCGTAGTAGGATACGCGGACCGCGTGCCAGTAGTCGAGGCCGGCGCGCTTCAGCGTCCGGTCGTCCGTCTGGAAGCCCAGCGGGCGGACGAGATGCAGATGAGCGCCTGTCGCCGCGCAGGTGCGGGCGATATTGCCGGTATTGGCCGGAATCTCCGGCTCGACGAGTACGATATGAAAAGCCATGGCTTTCATGCATCCTTTCGTTTACGCTTTTACATTCCTTTTACGCGCCATTAATTCCTTTCTGAAGGTAACGCTTTATTCTGAATTAAAGAACCTGGAAAAGGAGACCGACCAAGGTGACGAAAAAAAAAGTTCTCATTGTTGATGACGAGCCTTCCATCTCCATGCTTCTGGAATTCAATCTCAACCTTGCCGGCTTTGAAGTCCGCTCCGTCCACGACGGCTTGGCCGTGTTCGATATGCTCAAGCCGTTCCGCCCCGATCTGATCGTGCTCGACCTGATGCTGCCCAAGATGGACGGCATCGAGGTATGCCGCGAGCTGCGCCGGCGCGGCAACGCCGTTCCGATCGTCATGCTGACGGCGATGCAGGACGTCACCGACCGCATCGCCGGGCTCGACAACGGCGCGGACGATTACATGACCAAGCCGTTCAGTCCGCAGGAGCTGATCTCGCGGATTCAGGCCGTCCTGCGGCGCGTGCAGGCGCAGCCCGGACAGATGGAAGAGATCCATTACGAGATTGGCCCGCTGCGCGTCGATCTCGGCCGCCGCGAGGTTCACTTGAACGGCGCCGCGATCGAGCTGACCCCGAAGGAATTCGAGCTGCTCGCCTTCCTTTGCCGGCACCGCGGCAAGGTGCTGAGCCGCCAGCAGCTGCTCCAGGGCGTGTGGGACTACCACTTCCTCGGCGATACCCGCATCGTCGACGTGCATATCAGCCATCTGCGGGACAAGATCGAGCGCAGCGCCCGTTCCCCGGAATTCATTATGACCGTGCGCAACGTCGGATACAAGCTCACCGGCCCCGGACCGAACGATCGGAGGAGCGCGCTGGCCTAGAGCGTGCTAGAGCGTGCTCGCCAACCTGCTCAAGGGCATCGCTCCCCGCCTTCTCGCCCCAAAAAGCAGCGCCCTTGCCGGCATCTCCGGCAAGGGCGCTGCTGCTTCAGGCCAAGCGGCGCGTTCCGCTTCAGCCGTTTTTACGCTGGAATTCGGCCATGAACTCGGCAAGCGCCCGGCAGCTCTCGAGCGGCACCGCGTTGTAGGTCGAAGCCCGCAGGCCGCCGACGTCGCGATGGCCCTTGAGGCCGACGAAGCCGGCCCGCTCGGACTCCTGGATGAACTTCTTCTCCAGCTCCTCGCTCGTCAAGCGGAACGTGACGTTCATGAGCGAGCGGCTGCCGGACTCCGCTACGCCGCGATAGAACCCGCCGCTGCCGTCGATGGCGCTGTAGATGAGGCCCGTCTTCTCGCGGTTGAGGCGGTCGATCTCGGCCAGCCCGCCCTTGCCGCGGATCCACTCCAGCACGAGGCCGACCATGTAGACCGCAAAGGAAGGCGGCGTATTGTACAGCGACTTGGACTTGGCATGCGTATCGTAGCGGAGCATCGTCGGCACGCCGGGACGGCTCGGCTCCAGCAGGTCGTCGCGGGCGATGACGAGCGTGACGCCGGACGGGCCGAGGTTCTTCTGCGCGCCGGCATAGATCATGCCGAACGAGGCGATGTCGAGCGGACGCGACATGATGTCGCTCGACATGTCCGCGATGAGAGGAACCGCTCCCGTGCTCGGGAAGGAAGCGAGCTGGGTGCCCTCGATCGTCTCGTTGGACGTCAGATGCAGGTAGGCCGCATTGTCCGGCAGCTCCACCGAGGCGAGGTCCGGCATGCGGGTGAAGCGCGCGCCCTCGGACGTGGCGACGACGCGCGTCTCTCCGATCAGCTTCGCTTCCTTGATCGCTTTTTTGGCCCAGCTGCCGCTGTTTACGTAGGCGGCCGTCTTGCCGTCCGCAAGCAGGTTCATCGGCACCATCGCGAACTGGGTGCTCGCTCCGCCCTGGAGCAGCATGACGCTGTAGCCGTCCGGCACGCCGAACAGCTCGCGCACGAGGCGTTCCGTGTTGTCGTTGACGCCCTCGAACGCCTTGCTGCGGTGGGACATCTCCATGATGGACATGCCCGCTCCGTTGTAGTCGACGAACTGCTCCTGTGCCTGCCGCAGCACTTCAAGCGGCAGCGCCGCCGGACCGGCATTGAAATTGTAGGCTCTCTTCGTCACGCTCTCGCACCCCTGTCTCTGTCGCTGGAACGAAACGCTCCAGTAAAGTTATGAGTATCTTAACAAGTTTGAGTTCATCCTTCAAGGGCAAATTCGCGAATGCTGACCGGGAAAAGACCCGACATTATTCGGATTTAGGCTAGAACTATGCCTCGCCGCTCCTCGCATGAAAACAAGGCTCCCTGAACCAGGGAGCCTTGAAGGTATGAGTGCGTTCCGACTAGCAGTCGAAGTAGAGGCCGTACTCGTGCGGATGGACACGGATCGCGACGGCTTTGGCTTCTTGACGCTTGAAGGCCACATAGTTGTCGATGAAGTCCTGGCTGAAGACGCCGCTTTCGGTGAGGAACGCGGAGTCGGCCTCGAGAGCGTCCAGAGCCTCGTCCAGCGTTCCAGGAACGCTGCGGATCTCTTTTTTCTCTTCGTCGGACAGCTCGTAGATGTTTTTGTCGTACGGACCGTAGCCGAGAGCCGTCGGGTCGATCTTGCGCTGGATGCCGTCCAGGCCGGCAAGCAGCATCGCGGCGAACGCGAGGTACGGGTTGGCCGTGGAGTCCGGCGTGCGGAACTCGATGCGGCAGCCTTTCGGCGTGACCGCTGCGACCGGAATGCGCACCGCGGCGGAACGGTTGCCTTTGGAGAACACGAGGTTGACCGGAGCTTCGTAGCCTGGAACCAGGCGCTTGAAGGAGTTCGTGCTCGGGTTCGTCAGGGCGATCAGCGCCGGAGCGTGGTGCAGGATGCCGCCGATGTAGTGCAGCGCCATCTGGCTCAGGTTGGCATAAGCGCCTTTTTCGTAGAACAGCGGGCTGTCGCCGTTGAAGATCGACTGGTGGACGTGCATGCCGCTGCCGTTGTCGCCGAAGAGCGGCTTCGGCATGAACGTCGCGACCTTGCCGTACTGGCGAGCCGTGTTGTGCACGAGGTATTTGTACAGCAGCAGGTTGTCAGCCGTTTTGGTCAGCGTGTCGAAGCGGAAGTTGATTTCCGCTTGGCCGGCCGTCGCCACTTCGTGGTGATGGCGCTCGACGCGCAGGCCCGCTTCTTGCATCAGGCGGACCATCTCGCTGCGGATGTCCTGCTGGGAGTCGACCGGCGCCACCGGCACGTAGCCGCCTTTTACGCCGACCTTGAAGCCGAGGTTTCCGCCCTCTTCCTTGCGGTTCGTGTTCCAAGCCGCTTCCTCGGAGTCGACCGAGTAGAAGGAGGTGTTCATGGAGCTCTCGTAGCGCACGTCGTCAAAGATGAAGAATTCGGACTCTGGGGCAAAGAATGCCGCCGTGCCAACGCCGGAGGATTGGAGGTATTCTTCCGCTTTTTGGGCGATGCTGCGCGGATCGCGATCGTAGCGCTCGCCGTCAGGCGTGTGGATGTTGCACATCACGTTGAGCGTCGGATGGTCCGTGAAAGGATCGATGAAGACGGCTTCCGTATCCGGCATCATGACCATGTCGGACTCTTCGATGCCGCGGAAGCCCGGAATCGAGGAACCGTCGAACGCTACGCCGTTGACGAACGTGTCACCATCCACTTCCGTCGCAGGAAGGGTGATGTGGTGAGCGCGGCCGGCAAGATCCACAAAACGGAAATCGACAAACTGGATGCTGTTTTCTTTGATTTTGTCCAAAACACCTTGAACTGACATCTGAAATTTCCTCCATTTCCGAACGTTAGCATTGATTGGAGCCCAAATTGTTCAACTTTGACCCTAAACCTTGAAGTAATTATAAAACTCTCGATTAACACCGTCAATAGCTATGTAAGGTATTTTTGGCACAAGTGTAAGCATTACTCACAACATTTATACAATATTCACATTGCGAACCGCCTTTCCGCACGAACATCCGTAAATCCCTGAGAATCCAAGGTTTTACGGATGTTCACGAACAATAGGAGCGAATGCGGAGCCTGTCGTTATTCGTCTCTCTACATATTTATGCGAAAACGCTTTCTTTCTCTCTCCTCGAAAAGCTCCGTTCAGCGCTGCCAGACGGCGAACGCCTCGGGCTGCTCCTTTTTCGTGTCAAATTTCTTGCCGACGATCGGGGCGAGGCGCTCGAGATCCTTGAGCAGGCCGGCGAACTGGTCGGGGAAGAGCGACTGGACGCCGTCTCCGGTCATCGAGTTGTCCGGATCGGTATGCATCTCGATGATGAGCCCGTTCGCGCCGGCGGCGACCGACGCCTTGGCCATCGGCTCGACGAGCTCGCGCCGCCCCGTGCCGTGGCTCGGATCGGAGATGACGGGCAGATGGCTCAGCCCTTGCAGCACCGGAATCGCCGACAGGTCGAGCGTATTGCGTGTGTACGTCTCGAACGTGCGGATGCCGCGCTCGCACAGCATGACGTTGGGATTGCCTCCGGCGAGGATGTACTCGGCCGCGTTGAGGAATTCGTCGTAGGTGCTGCTGAAGCCGCGCTTGAGCAGCACCGGCGTCTGGATCGTGCCGAGCTTGCGCAGCAGGTCGAAGTTCTGCATGTTGCGCGTGCCGACCTGCAGGATGTCGGCATGCTCCGCGCAGATGTCCACGTACTCCGGCGTCATCACCTCGGTGATCGTGAGCAGGCCGTGCTTCTCGCCCGCCTCGCGCATCATCTGCAGTCCTTCGACGCCGACGCCCTGGAAGCTGTACGGCCCCGTACGCGGCTTGAACGCGCCTCCGCGCAGCACCTGGCCTCCGGCCGCCTTGACGAGGCGGGCGATCTCGTCGATCTGGGCCGCCGACTCCACGGCGCACGGACCGCCCATGATGACCAGATTGTCCCCGCCGATGCGGACGCCCTTGATGTCGATGACCGTATCCTCCGGATGGAAGTCGCGGCTCGCAAGCTTGTAGGACTTGGAGATCTTGATGACGTTCTCGACGCCCTTGAGCTGGCGCAGATGCTCGGCGAGCGTCGGCGCGGCCTGGCCGATGATGCCGATGACGGTGCGGTCCGTTCCTCTCGACACATGGGCCGTGACGCCGGCCTGCTCGATCTGGGCGACAATCTCGGCGATGCGCTCGTCGGTGACGGATGGCTGAGTGATGACGATCATGGATGGTTCTCTCCTTCGGGGTTCGGATAAGGTGGCGCTATGCATTCGGACAAGACTTTCGCACTTGTTCGCTTTTAAGCTTTTATGCTTTTATTTGCTAAAGTAAATATACGCGATTCCGCTCCCTCTGTCAAGACGCCCTTCCAGAGCAGGCGGCCCGCTCCTCGCACGAAAAGCGGCCGCTCCCCGAAGCCAGGGAGCGGCCGCCTGCCGCTAATCGAGCGTCACTTCATACAGCGTCGCCGCTCCGCTCGCGGAGGAGCCGTAGGCGGACGGATCGACCGCCTTGCCGTGCTCGGCGATCCAGGCATTCAGATCGCTGCCGCTGCCGCCGTTGCTGCCGCCGCGTCCGCCGCCCCCGAAGCCTCCGCCTCCGACGAGGAAATACTTCACCTTGCCCGAACGGACGAGCGCTTCAAGCTTCTGTTCGTCGTAGACCGGATCGGAGTTTTGAAAGCCGTGCAGGATGACGACCTTCTCGCCTTCGCCGACAATGTAAGGGGCCGCCGTACCGTAGTCGGATACGGCAAGCAGGTAGTCCGTCGTCTGGTTGTCCCGCAAGTACGCGAGCAAGCCCGGATCGACCGAAACCGCCTCGCCGCGACCTCCTCCGAAGAACGAGCCGGGCATCATGCCGACCATGCCGCCCTGCGCCTGCGGATTCGCCCCGCCGCTTTGCCCTCCGCCTGGGGCTCCCCCGCTCCAGCCGCCGCCTGCGCCGTCATCCGCGCCATTGCCTTGGGCGCCGCCCGGTCCCCCCGCGGCCGGCATTTCGCCGGGGAAACCGCCGGGGAAACCGCCGGCCATGCCGGCCGCAGCTCGGCCCGACATCGCCCCGCCGAAGCCGCCCATGCCGGAGTCCGGTCCGGCGGCCGGAATCATCGAGTTCTGCCCGTACACGATCGGCGTCGCCGACCAGTAGGCCGGGCCGATCAGCAGCACGGCCAGCCCGGCTGCCGCGATCCAGCGGACGGAGCGGCGGTCTCTTCCCGCTGTCGCGGTCGCGCCGAGCAAAAGCGCGCCGAGCAGGCCGAGACCGGCGACGGCGATCGACCAGCCGAGCCCGATCGTGGATTCGTAGGCTTGCAGGATGTACCACTGGAACAGCGCGGTCGCGGCGATCGAGGCCGGCAGCAGCCAGGACTGCCAGCCCGCCCCCTCGCGGTAGCGGACCCATAGGGTCCACGCTCCGGCGCCTGCCAGCGCGGCGATCGGCGGCGCCAGCATGATGAGATAATACGAGTGGAAAAAGCCTGCGACGCTGAAAAATGCCGCTGCCGGCAGCAGCCACGCCAGCCAGAACAGCGTCTCCTTCTGCGCCGCCGTCAGGCTGTGGAGACGCAGCGGAAAGAGCAGGACGAGCGCCGACAGCAGCGCCAGCGGCAGCAGCCAGCTGGCCTGGCCGGACAGCGACTGCTGGAACAGGCGCAGCGGCCCCGCCTCGCCCGTGTTGAACATGCCGCCTCCGCCGCCCATCCGGCCTCCGCCATCGCCGAACGTCCTGCCTTCGGCAGAACCGAAGCCTCCGGCAGCGAATCTTCCTGCGCCTCCGCCCTCCGGCCGCTCTGCTCCGGAGTCTGTGCCTGCGCCGCCAGCCGCGCCCGGCCTGCCGGCCGCATTCCCGCCAGCCCCACCGCCATCCGCCGCGCCTTGGCCGAAGACGCTTGACCCGCCCTGCCCGGTTGCGTCCTGCATCGTGCCGTCCGGCGAGATCGCGCCGGGGAAGCCTCCCTGTCCCGCCTGGCCGCCCGCGCCGCCGCGGTCGCCGGTCAGGCGGGAGATGCCGTTGTAGCCGAACGCCAGCTCCAGCACGGAGTTCGTCTCGCTGCTGCCGACGTACGGCCGCTTGTCCGCCGGCACCGCGTCGACGACGACCGCCCACGAGACCGAGATCAGCAGCATCAGAGCCGTGCAGCCGGCCAGCAGGCCGTACTTCGCCTTTGCCTTCATCCGCACGCCCAGCACATAGAGCAGGTAAAACGCCGGCAGCACCATGTACGCCTGCAGCATCTTCATGTTGAAGCCCGCCCCGATCAGCGCGAAGGCGGCCAGCAGGTTGCCCGCGCGTCCTTCGCGGACGCCGCGCAGCAGGAACCAGGCCGCGAGCGCGAGCGTGAACACGAGCATCCCGTCGATGTTGTTCGTGCGCGACACCGCGACCGCGACCGGCGTCAGCGCCATCGCCCAGGCGGCCGCACGCGCCGCCACTGCGCCGAACGTCGGCTTCACGCACGCGTACAGCAACGGTACGGTCGCGACGCTCGCCAGCGCCTGCGGCAGGATGACCGACCAGCCTTGCAGGCCGAATACCCAGGCGAACGCCGACTGGATCCAGAAGGTCAGCGGCGGCTTGTCGACCGTCACCGACCCGGCCGAGTCCAGCGAGCCGTAGAAGAAGTTGTGCCAGCTCTGCAGCATGCTTCCGACCGCCGTCGTGTAGTACGTGTTGGCGTAGACCTCCTGCCAGATGCCGTATCCGTTCAGGAAGACCGCGGCGGCGACCGCCGCCAGCAGCCAGCCGTCCACGGCGATGCCGCGGCGCAGCCGCGCCGCCTTCTCTTGTCCGTTCATCGTTTCCCACTCTCCTCGTCCAATCCGGGCTGATTCCACCATCTTACGGGATCAAGATGAACGAAAAATGAACGAGGCCGCGCTCAAAACGAACCACTGGGGCGGACGACCAGGATTCGGGATCTGAATGGGCCGCTTTGCGCGGAGCTGGCCATTCGAAACCTGCACCCGCTTCGCTGCGAGCTAGCGCATTCGAAACCTGCACCCGCTTCGCGGAGCGGAGACTCGTTCCGATCTCCCTGGAGCCCAGATTCCTTTGATTCCCTGTTCCGAAACGGAAGGAATCCGGCCTCCAAGGGAACCGCTGACGCTTCTCCACGAGCCCCCGTCCGCTTCGCTCTTTGGTTTCGACGATAGGCTCGGTGCCCTCGCTCATCAGCACTAACTCTTGTGACCTCACCGATACGATCGTTTAGAGAATAATGCCGAATCTGCCTCCAACCGCGGAGTGGAAACTCATTATGCTCTCCATGCACCCCAGATTTCTTTGAGCGCATTTCTCCGAAACCCTAGAAAAAATCCTATATCGAGCTGAATGCCGAAAACTTAGGGTTACAGCGGCTTACAAGCTCGCCTTTCAAGCTCCAACCCGATTAAATCGGGTTACAGCGGCTCTCAAGCCCGTCCTTCAAGCTCCAACCCGATTAAATCGGGTTACAGCGGCCCACAAGCCCGTCCTTCAAGCTCCAACCCGATTAAATCGGGTTACAGCGGCTCTCAAGCCCGTCCTTCAAGCTCCAACCCGATTAAATCGGGTTACAGCGGCCCACAAGCCCGTCCTTCAAGCTCCAACCCGATTAAATCGGGTTACAGCTATTCGTAAGCCCCTCTGTAGCGGAAGGAATCCAGCTTCAGAGGAATCGCTGTCGCTACACGAGCCCCGTTTACTTCGCTCCACTTAGTTCCAACTCATGCTTGGCGAAAGGTACTTGGTGCGCATCGCCCTCCTCCTGTCCGAGTTACTCGGTTTTTCCGCGTAACTCCCTCCGGTTCGCCACCCGCCTGTCCGAGTTACTCGGTTTTTCCGCGCTTCTCCCACCGGTTCGCCACCCGCCTGCCCGAGTTACTAGGTTTTTCCGCGTAACTCCCTCCGATTCGCCACCCGCTTGCCCGAGTTACTCGGTTTTTCCGCGCAGCTCCCGCCGGTTCGCCACCCGCTTGCCCGAGTTACTCGGTTTTTCCGCGCAGCTCCCACCGGTTCGGCCCCCGCCTGCCCGAGTTACTCGGTTTTTCCGCGCTACTCCCACCGGTTCGGCCTCCCCCTACCCGAGTTACTCGGTTTTTCCGCGCAGCTCCCACCGGTTCGGCCCCCGCCTGCCCGAGTTACTCGGTTTTTCCGCGCTACTCCCACCGGTTCGGCCTCCCCCTACCCGAGTTACTCGGTTTTTCCGCGCTACTCCGAAGGCCGGCGTGACGCGCAAAGCCGTCCGCGAGCACGAAGCTCGCGGACGGCTTAGTCGAATTGCAAATGCGACGCTGCCTGCGCCGGCGGCGGCCATCGGCGGGCCGCCAAGCGGACAGCGCTCCGCTCAGCCCCGCGCGATGTCCGGCCCGGCTGCAGCACCGGGGCGCCGACGAAGCCGGCGCCGTTCCTTGCGCTGCGCCGCCAGATAAAGCAGCAAGGAGCGCATCGCGATGAACAGCACCGCGCCGATCCACAGCCCGTCGACCATGCCGCCGACGATCAGCTTGAGGTTGAGCAGCAGCATGCGGTTGATCTTCTCGCCGATGAGCGGCAGATGGAAGCTGAGCCGCGTCGGCAGCACCCACCCTCCGACGACGGAGTGCAGGTAAGCGAGCGGCAGGTAAACGACCTTGCCCAGCACGAAGCCGACGAGCGCGCCCGCCAAACTCCCCCGCAGCACATAGATGAGCGGGAAGATCAGGAAAAACGCGAGACCGTACGTCGGCAGCGTGAACATCTCGCAGAAAAAGCCGACGGCGAAGCCCGTCGCGACGAAGGTCGGCCCGCCCGGGGCGCGCAGCAGCTGCAGCAGCTTGAAGCGCGCCCAGCGGCGGATGCCGGCCAGCCAGCCGCGAAGTCCCGCCCGCCGCGGCCTTTCCGCTGCTCTCCGGGCGGTCATGGGGTCGACTTGACCTTGACCTTGGGCAGCAGCTTGGCCATGTCGACCGTCCGCTTCAGCTCCCAGGTGGCCGGGTCCTGCTCGTCGTACTGCTCCAGGAACTGGATGACCTCGCGCGTCAGCGGCGTCGGCGTCGAGGCGCCGGACGTGACCGAGACGCGCTGCTTGCCCTGCAGCCACTCCAGCTTGAGCTCGGACAGGTCGGCGATCCGGTACGCCGGCACGCCGGAAATCTCCTCCGACACCTGCGCGAGCCGGTTGGAGTTGTTGGAGCGCGGATCGCCGACGACGATCGTCAGCTCCGCCGCGCCCGCCTGGTCGGCGACCGCTTCCTGGCGCACCTGCGTCGCGAGGCAGATCTCATTATGGATCTCCGCATGCGGAAACTTCTCGAGCAGGCGGGAGATGAGATGGCGGATGTCCCACTGCGACATCGTCGTCTGGTTCGTGATGAGGATGCGGTCGCCCGTCACGTCCAGCCGCTCGATGTCCTCCTCGCGCTCGATCAGATGCACGCGGTCCGGCGCGACGCCGACGGCGCCTTCCGGCTCGGGATGGTTCTTTTTGCCGATATAGATGATCTGGTAGTCCTCCGCCGTCTTCTCGCGGATGAGGTCATGCGTCTTGGTGACGTCCGGACAGGTGGCGTCGACGACGGTCAGCCCCTTCTCCTTGGCGCGTCGGCGCACCTCCGGAGAGACGCCGTGCGCGGTGAAGATGACAGTGCCCGACTCGACCTGCTCCAGGATTTCCAGGCGATTCTCGCCGTCGAGCGTGATGATGCCTTCTTCCTTGAAGGCGTCCGTGACATGCGCGTTGTGCACGATCATGCCGAGAATATAGATAGGGCGCGGGAGGTCGAGATTGCGCGCGGTCTGCAGCGCCAGCACCATCGCGTCGACGACCCCGTAGCAGTAGCCCCTGGGCGATATTTTGACAACTTCCACTTGGATGACCTGCCTTCCCTGCCGCCGCTCGCGGAATTCCGATCCGGCATCCCCCGAGCCCGCGGCGCTAGCTGTCTCCAGTATACTCTATCTAGCCGGGACGGAAAAGGCGACGGGCAGCCAGACGGTGAACGTCGTGCCCGCGCCGGGACTTGTATGCACCTCGACCGAGCCTCCGTGCTCGTCGATGATCCACTTGGCGATCGACAGGCCGAGGCCGGTGCCGCTCGTCACGCCCCGCGACTCGTCCGCGCGGTAGAACCGCTCGAAGATGTGCGGGATCTGCTCCGGGCTCATGCCGAGGCCGGTATCGCGGATCAGGATGCCCGCCTGGCCGCCGCTCAGCGTCGCCTCCAGCCGCACGAAGCCCTCCGGCGTGTACTTGAACGCGTTCTCGATGAAAATGAACATGAGCTGGCGCAAGTAATCCGCGTTGCCGACCACGCCTACGCCCTCCAGCGCCGACAGGTCGCCCGGACGCCACTGCGCCGTGCGCGGCAGCAGCGCGGCGCGCCGCACGACGTCTTCGAGCAGCGGCAGCAGCTCGACCGGCTGCTTCTCCATGACGAAGCCGGCGTCGGCGCGGGCGAGCGCGAGCAGGTCGTTGACGAGGCGGCTCATGCGCCGAGCCTCGTCGCCGATGTCGCGCATCGACTCGCGCGACAGCTCCTGGCGCAGCGCCTCCTGCTCCGAGATCGGCTCGGAGCGGCCGGCCTCGGCTTCGAGGGCGGGCGTCCACATCTTTTCGAGCAGGTCGATGTTGCCCCGGATCGTCGTCAGCGGCGTGCGCAGCTCATGCGAGGCGTCGGAGACGAACCGGCGCTGCGCGTCGTACGCCTCGTCGAGCTCGTTGTAGGCGCGCTCCATCCGGCCGAGCATGCCGTTCAGCGTATCGGTCAGCCGCCCGAGCTCGTCGTTCGGCCCGTCCCAGGCGATGCGCATGCGCAGGTCGGAGCCTTTGTCGATCTGCTCCGCCGCCTGAATGACGATCTCGATCGGCCGCAGCGCCTGCCGCGCCATGATGAGCCCGACCGAGAACGCCAGCAGCAGCCCCATGATCGACGAGAACACGAGAATCGTGCGCAGCTGCTGGAGCAGGTTCTCCTGCGCGCCGACGAACAGCCCGACCTGCAGCAGGCCGACCGTCTGCTGGGTGCTCGTCGCCTGGATCGGCACCTCGTAGATGTAGAACGGATTGCCGGAGACGACCGTCTTGACGAAGCGCGCCTTAGTAACCTGGGAAGCGTCTTTTTCGTAAGGGAAGACCAGGTTCCGCTGCGCCAGGCCTGCCGACTGCTGCAGCTCGCTGCTCCGGTAATTGTTGATCTGGATGAAGTACTCGTCCTGCAGATAGGAAGACCGGTTCAACTGCAGCCGGCCGGGATCGAACACGCTGTTCTGCACGATCTGCTGCCCCAGATTCTGGCCTTGATTCTGCAGCTTGCCCTTCATCTCGTTATACGTGTTGTGGTAGAGGAAAGCATACACCGAGCCGCTCAGGATGAGCAGCACGAACGCCAGGATGCCGCTGTACCAAAGCGTCAGCTTGAGGCGGATCGGCATCTTCAGCCCCCTCCCCCGCGCAGCACGTAGCCGGTGCCGCGCACCGTCTGGATGAGGCGGGCTTCCTTGCCCGCGTCCTCGGTCTTCTGGCGCAGCATGGCGATGTACACCTCGAGCACGTTGGATTCGCCGCTGTAGTCGTAGCCCCAGATCTTGTCCATGATGGAGTCGCGCGTCAGCACCCGCTTCGGGTTGCTCATGAAATACTGCAGCAGGTCGAACTCCTTGGCCGTCAGCTCGATGCGCCGCCCGCCGCGGATCGCCTCGCGCGAATCGAGATCGAGCACGAGGTCCTCGAAGACGAGCCGGTTCGACGGCTCCTCGAGCTTGTCCGGCTTGCGCCGCAGCAGGGCGCGCACCCGCGCCAGCAGCTCCTCCAGCGCGAACGGCTTGACGAGGTAGTCGTCCGCGCCGAGATCGAGCCCTTTGACCCGGTCGCCGATGTCGTCCTTGGCCGTGAGCATGAGGATCGGCACGGAGCTGCCTCCCTCGCGCACGCGGCGGCATACCTCCCAGCCGTCCACCTGCGGCATCATCACGTCGAGGATGAGCAGCTGCGGCTCGATGCCGAGCAGCACCTTGAGCCCTTCCAGTCCGTTGCTCGCCGTCGTCACCTCATAGCCCTCGAAAGCCAGGCTGCGGCGCAGCATCGATATGATTTTCTCGTCGTCGTCGACGATGACGATATGCGGTCTCATGTTCCGCTCCCCTTCCGTCCATGCTGCCTCTATCGTACCGTATTCGTGCCGCATGCAAAAGCGCAGGCGCCTGTTCAAAGCGCCTGCGCGTCTGGAGCGGCTCCGGCCTGCCGCCATAAATCGCCGGCTCCCGGGGATTACTGCACGTCGAACTTGCTCTTGTCGCCGATCTCCACGGTCACCTGCATCTTGTCGCCCTTGCGGATGACGTCCAGGACGACCTTGTCGCCGACTTTTTTCTTCTGAATTTCCGCGATCAGCTCTTCCTTCTTGGCATAGGCTTTGCCGTCCAGGCCGGTGATGACGTCATACTGCTGCAGTCCGGCCTTGTACGCAGGCGAGTTGAACAGCGTCTCGCGCACGATCGAGCCGTCCGTGCTCGGCAGGCCGAGGTTCTGCTGCATCTGCTCGCTGATGTCCGCGAGCGTCGCGCCGATGAACGGCGTCGGCATCGTGACGTTCTGGCTGCTTTTCAGCTGCTCGAGCACTTCCTTGATCGTCGACGTCGGGATCGCGAAGCCGATGCCCTGCGAGTCCGCGCTGATGGCCGTATTGATGCCGATGACCTCGCCGCTCGTGTTGAGCAGCGGTCCGCCGGAGTTGCCGGGGTTGATGGAGGCGTCCGTCTGCAGCAGATGCTGATACGTGCGCGCCGTGCTGCCCGTGCTGTCCGCCGCGACCTGGATCGTGCGCTCGCGGGCGCTGAGCACGCCGACCGTCACCGTATGGTCAAAGCCGTTCGGGTTGCCGATGGCGACGAGCCAGTCGCCGATCGCCGCGGATTCGGAGTCGCCGAGCGGCAGCGTCGGGAATTCCTTGCCGTCCACCGGCTCGACCTTCAGCACGGCCAGGTCGAGATCCTTGGCCGAGCCGAGCAGCTTGGCGGTCAGCTCCTTGCTTTCGCCCTGCACCTTGACCTTGATCTCCTGAGCGCCGTCGATGACGTGCTGGTTGGTGAGGATGTAGCCGTCCTTTTCGAAGAAGAAGCCGGAGCCGAGGCCCGTTTCCTGGAGCTCGCCGCCGCTTCCGCCTTGACCGCCGTTGCCCTGGCCGCCTTGGCCGCCTCCGAACTGGTCGCCGAAGAACTGACGGAAGAACGGATCGTCGTACAGGCTGCTGCCGGAGCTGCTGCTGCGTCCGCTCGCGAACGTCGTGATGAGCACGACTGCCGGCGACGCCTGCTCGGAAATCTGGGCGATGTTCATCGGGCGGGTCGTATCGGCGGCCGTGGAAGCTTTGCCGCTCGCCGGCACGTTCGTGGAGTTCTGGCCGGAGAGGGCGACCGCCGGAGCGGAATCGCCGGTGAACCAATTGTCCGTGTCGGCTTTCCACATCAGGCCGCCGACGGCGATGACGCCGGCCAGGAACGAGACGGTCGCCGTGCGCAGCCCGCTGCCGCGCTTCTTGCCGCCTCCGCCGCCGCCGCCCTGCCATTCGCCCTTGCCGGCCGAGGAGGCGGGCACGAACGGCCGGAGCTGGCGCGGCGGCGTGACGACGACGTTGCGGGGAGCGGCTTCTTCGCTATCGGCCTGAGCCCGCTCCTCCGGCAGACGGGAGCTTTCTCGCTGCGCGCCGTCCGGCTGGCCCTGCTTGAACGGCCCGTACGAATAATAGTAGGAGGAAGAGCCTTGAGCTCGATCCGAGCGCTCCTCGCGCTCCTGCCGCTCTTCCCGCTCCTGCCCCGGCTCGGAGTCCTTGCCGTTCCAAAACTCGTCATAGCGCTTGCGATCGTCCATGTCCATGTTCCTCCTCTTAGTCCTCTATGAGATGCGCCTAGCGGCGCCTGACTGGTATGTTCCTATCATGCACAACCTTCCTTAAAAGAAACTGAAAAAGCGTTTAAGACAACATAAAAAAGCCCATGCGCCCCAATTTCGGGGCGTGGGCTCTTGAACTTCCCGTTCCTTCTCGCTGTCCGCGAGCCGGATATCCACGTCAGCGCGCCGTCAGCAGCTGATCTTCCGCGCGGCGGAGCTGCTCGCCGGCCTGATCGACCCACTTGCCGTCCACCTCGGCGTCCGGATCGACCGGCGCCTGAAACTGGTCGAACAGCGCGCCGACCGTGCGCGCCTTCGCCTCGGGATCGTTGCCTTCCCGGTACAGATGGCGAAGCACATACGGCGTCGTCAGCTTGATGGAGGCGTCGTTGTCCTCCGTCTGGTCGTCGATGTTGCCGCGCAGCACGTCGAAGCCGAGGCGCAGCCACACCTTGTTCTGCTCGTCGAGGTTCAGATCGAAGGAGCCGCTGCCGTAGTCCCAGTTGCCTCCCAGCACGAAGCCCTGCTTTTCCAGCACGCGCTTGATCTGAACGAAATCATGCTCGGTCCCCTCCAGCGGGGATTGAATCGCGATCATGGACACCTCTCCTTGTCGGCTCAAGTAGGATCAGCATTCCCTGACGGGAGCCGGCTTATGTGCGAGAGAAGAGGCGCCATGCAAGCAGCGCCCGATGTTCATCGGAGCGGATCGGCGCCAGAGGCGCGCAGGCGCTCGTGCCGCGCCCGGCCGGTCAGCTTTTGGCCCAGCCCTTGCGGTGCGCATAGACGGCCAGCTGGGTCCGGTCCTCCATCTCGCATTTCATAAGCAGGTTGCTTACATGGGTCTTAACCGTTTTGATGCTGATATGAAGCTCCTCGGCGATTTCTTTGTTGGCCCGTCCTTCGGCGATGAGCAGCAGCACTTCCTTCTCGCGCTCGGTCAGCCCTTCGTCGACGCCCTGCGCGGAGCGCTGGCGCAAGCCGCGCGTAAGCGCCTGGGATACGTCGGAGGTCATGACCGGCATGCCGCGCAGCGCTCCGTTCAGCGCATAGACGAGCTCCTCGGAGCTGACCGTCTTGAGCACGTAGCTGACCGCCCCGGCTTCCACCGCGGCGACGACCTTCTCGTCCTCGAGGAAGCTCGTCAGCAGCACGATGCGCATCTCCGGGAACGCCTCGATGACGCGGCGCGTCGTCTCGACGCCGTCCATGCCGGGCATCATCAGATCCATCAGCACGAGGTCCGGCGGACCGTCCGGCAAGCCTTTCTCCAGCAGCCGCAGCGCTTCCTCGCCGCTGCCCGCCTCCGCTACGACCTCGAACTTCGGCTCCAGCATCAAATACGTCTTCAGTCCCATCCTCACCATATCGTGGTCGTCTACGATCATGATCCGGCATGTTTGCGTCTCCGTCATCCTTCCGCCCGCTCCTCTGCTCCATAATTAGGGAGCGACACCCGAATGCGGGTGCCTCCTCCCGGCTTGCTGACGATGGCGGCGTCTCCGCCGAGCTGCAGCGCCCGCTCCTGCATCGTCGACAGCCCGTACGATCCCGGCCGGACCTGATCCGCGCGGAACCCATGGCCGTCGTCCTGCAGCAGCATCGTCAGCCCCGTCCTGTTGTCCGACAGGCTGAGCGTGACGCTCGTCGCCTGCGCATGCTTGACGACGTTGGCCATCGCCTCCTGCACGATCAGGAACAGCTGATGCTCCTTGGCCTCGGATATGCTGCCCTGCACGCGCCAGTCCAGCTCGCCCTGCAGGCCGTTCTGCCGGCAATAGTCCGGGAACCATCGCTCCAGGGCATCCTCGAGCGAGCGCCCCTCCAGCTCCAGCGGGCGCAGCTGGGCGATCAGGCCGCGCATCTGCTTCTGCGCATGGGAGCTCATCGTGATGAGCTGCTCCATCACCTCGCCCGCGCGCTCCGGACTCGCCGCGAGCAGCTTGGGCAGCGAGGAGGCCGACATATGGATGGCGAACAGCTGCTGGCTCACCGTGTCATGCAGGTCGCGCGCCAGCCGCTTGCGCTCCTCGAGCACCGCTTCTTCATTAGAAGCCGCCTGCTGCAGCACATGCATCTCGTTCTGCCGCTGCATCACCTGCAGCCGCCGCTCCAGCTTGCTCGCCAGCTCGTTGAACTCCGCGTAGGCGGCGCCCAGCGAGTAGCCTTCGCGCTCCGGCAGGCGAACGGCGAGATTGCCCTGCGCCGCCTGCTTGAGCGCCAGGTGCAGAGCGTCGATGCGCGACTGCTGCCTGCGGCCCACTCCGTACCCGAAGCCTACGCTTGTCAGCGTGAACACGATTGTGCCGATCGCCCACAGCTGCGCCGTAGAGGCTTCCGGCATGACCGCATGCTTGATTGCATAAAGGATGCTCCACGGAAGCACGGAGCTGACGATAAAAAACATCACGAGCTCCATCTTCCCGCTTCTCAGCAGCTTGACCATCATGACTGATCTCTCACCCGACCTTCGTCACTCGCACATCGCCGATGAATGTGCTGCATACCAGCTTGATCCGGCGCTCGTTGTCGCGGTAGCCGGACGATTGCGTGTCCATGTGGCGGAACATGCCGCCTTCCTTGCGTCCCAGCACCTTGGAGTCGCCGATGAACGCGCTCGAGACGACCTGGATGCCGATGTCACAGTCCGTCGGCAGGAACACCTTGACGTCGCCGATGAACGAGCTGACCGTAATCCGCGTCTCTCCGGGCGCGATGTTCGCGCGCGTCAAGTCGATCACCGTGTCGCCGATGAAATGCGAGATGTTGAGCGGGACGAGATCCCAATAATCATGGCCGAGATGGATGTCCCCGATGAAGTTGGAACGAGTCTGGACGTTCGCGTCGGTGTTCCACCATTCGGTGCGCCCGCCGCCCCCGTCGTGACGGTCCCGGCGATGGGCGCGGTGGGCATGCCGGTGATGCTTGGCCCCGTCCCGAATGTCATCCTTCATCTCCTTGAGGTCCTGCTTCAGCTCCCGCTTGGCGCGGCGCAGCTCCTCCCGCCAGTCGTCCTTCCCCTGAGATCCTCCGCCACCGCCGCCTCCGAATATTCCGCCGCCACCGCCGCCACCGCCGCCTTGGCCCGCGCCGCCGTCTCCGCGCCGTCCGCCCTCGTCGCCATAAGGCGGCGGAGGAGCGGAGCCGGCCTCCGGCCGGCCTTCCCGATCCAGATCCTTGCCGAGCGGATCGGGATGCAGCGGAGGCGGCTCCGGCACGTCGTCCGGATAGGAATTGTAGGAGGTCCATTCATCCTCCTTGAGCTCCTTGCGATGGCTTTTGCCCGAGCGGCCCAGCAGCAGCTGGAGGCCATAAGCGATGATGCCCACCGGAATCAGGTAGCGCATCGCGTCGCTGAATTCAAGATCGTAGATGCCCGTATTGCGGCTGAGCATGACGAGCGCGAATAGCGTCACCGCGATTCCCGGCAGCCATCCTCCGCCGAGCAGCATCGACACGCCGACATAAAGCGGCGCGATCGGCCAGTAGCGGGAAATGAACTCGCCGATGCCGAGCGGCTCGAAGCCGAACAGTCCGGCCGTGTGGAACAGGAACAGCGCCCCGATTCCGACGATGGCGAGGCCCGTCAGCACCTGGTTCAGTTTGGCATGGTTCATCTATGACACGCTCCTTGGATGTAGTACCGTTCGTGATAGTTGAAGTATAGCGCATGGAAATGCATCCCTCCAGAGGCTGGCGGTCGATGCCCGCCTCAGTCTGCAGACCGAGGACAGGTTGCGGCTCCTGCTTTCGGCAGCTGGAAGGGAAAGCCGCCCGAAGCCGCTTTCCTCACATTCATCTCACATAGCTCATGCGGCGCAAGCGCTCCAGTGAATCCATTTTTTCCCGCCGCACTCTCCAGCCTCCTCATTTTACTTGCATAAAGCGTTAAATGGACGAGGCGGCGTTGCTGTTCGCAATCAAAAACCTCTATTCATTTTCCTATCCATATGTTATGTTTATTAACATTAAAGTGGATTCTAGAAAGGAGTTCAACGGCCATGAAGCTCCCCCACCTGGACGAGATCGATCAACGGATCGTACAGCTGCTTCTAGAGAACGGACGGATGCCTTACGCCAAGATCGGGGAGACACTGAGCCTGTCGCGCGTCGCCATCCAAAAGCGCGTCGAGTCCTTGCTTGAGAGCGGCGTGCTGGAGCATTTCACCGTCCGCGTCAATGTCGCCAAGCTCGGACGGACGGTTTCGGCCTTTTTCGAAGTGCAGGTCGAGCCACGCCACGTCGACGCCGTCGGCCTCCAGCTGTCCGAGGAGGTGCAGGTCATCAGCATTTACCAGATGACCGGCTCCAGCACGCTCCATGTCCACGCCCTGCTGCGGGACGAGGAGGAGCTGGAGATGTTTCTCTACGACAAGCTCTATGTGCTCCCAGGCGTCGTCAATGTGCAGACCCAGCTCATGATCAAGAAATACAAGTCGGCCAGCGGGCTGGACGTCTAGCATTCCGATAAGAAGCGCAAAAAAGCTGAAGCCTCCCGAGGGAGGCTTCAGCTTTTTTGTTCGTCGAGCAGCAGTCCCTTGCCGGCCTTCATCGCTTGGTTCAACCGGTTCAGCGTCGACTGGTCGAGCTTCCCGCTGCCGTATTTCAGCACCTGCACGGTGACCTGCTTCTTTCCCCATTCCTTGTATACCTGCTTCGTCGTATCGAAATAAAGGTCGATGCGCCGTCCCTTGATCTTGGAGCCGGTATCGGCGACGACGCCGTACCCGTAGCCGGGCACATAAACGATCGTGCCGATCGGCATCACCTTCGTGTCGGCGGCGATCGTCGACACCTCGCCGCGCCGGACCTTGACGCCGGAGCGGGTGATGCCGTAGAGCGGATGCCCCGGCTTTTTGCCTGTCGACTCGATGCCGGCCGTATAGCCGGTCGCGAGCACCGAGATCGACTTGAGGGCGGCCGGAACCGCGCGGCTCGCCGGAGCGGCGGAGGCAAGCTTGTCCGCCGCATGGCGCCGCTGCGGAATCGCCGGCCTCGCCGCCGCGGATTCGCGCGCCCGGATCACGCGCTGCAGCCGGGCGATGGCGGGCTGGACCTGCGCGCCGTCACGGACGGCGGCTCGCGCGTTCAGAGCGACGAGTCCGGCGGTCTCGCGCAGCGGCTTGGCTGGAGCTGCCGCGAGCCGGATTCGGCTCGTCTCGCGCGGCTCCTCGCGCTTCGCCCCGGCAGCGGCTGCCGGCTCAGCGGCTTGCTTCGCTTCGTCCGCTACGACGACGATTCGTCCGGCGGCCAGGCAAAGCGCGGCGACGAGCACGAGCAGCAGCGGATGGACGAACGTCCAGGCGAACCGCGGATTCGCAGATGGTTGCTTTCGATAGCCTTTCGGCATGGTGGCAATCTCCCCTTTAGACGGAGGTTACCCGCCGCCGCCGGGGCTTATTCAGATTTGGGCCAAAAAAAGCGCCCTCCACTTGCTGGAGAGCGCTGATTTGGGGTCGTTGATCACGATCCATAAGGTGTCGATGATACCTGTAGACGTGATCCTATTGCACGGCTTTGCTGCGGATCTCCTCCGCCAGCTGAGCCGCCAGCTCGGCGACCGGACGGGCGCCGAGGTCGCCCTCGCCGCGCTTGCGCACGGAGACGGTGCCGGCTCCGGCTTCGTTCTCGCCGACGATGAGCATGTACGGAATTTTCTCCAGCTGCGCCTCGCGGATCTTGTAGCCGAGCTTCTCGTTGCGCAGGTCGCTCTCGGCGCGCACGCCGGCGGCGAGCAGCTGCTCCTCGACGCTGCGGGCATAGCTCTCGTACGCCTGGGACACCGGGATGACGCGCGCCTGCTGCGGGCTCAGCCAGAGCGGCAGCGCGCCGGCGAAGTTCTCGAGCAGGAACGCCGTCATGCGCTCCATCGTGCTGATGATGCCGCGGTGGATGACGACCGGACGATGCTTCTTGCCGTCCTCGCCGACGTACTCCAGTTCGAACCGCTCCGGCAGCAGGAAGTCGAGCTGGGCGGTGGAGAGCGTCTCTTCCTTGCCGAGCGCCGTCTTGATCTGCACGTCGAGCTTAGGCCCGTAGAACGCCGCCTCGCCCTCCGCCTCGAAGAACGGCAGTCCGAGTTCCAGGGCGACCTCGCGCAGCATGCGCTGGCTCATCTCCCACATCTCGTCGTTCTGGAAGTATTTCTCCGTATCCTTCGGATCGCGGTACGACAAGCGGAAGCGGTACTCCTTGATGCCGAAGTCCTCGTACACCTGCTGGATCAGGTTCACGACGCGCGCGAACTCCTCCTTGATCTGATCGGGACGGCAGAAGATATGCGCGTCGTTGAGCGTCATCGCCCGCACGCGATGGAGGCCGGTAAGCGCTCCGGACATCTCGTAGCGGTGCATCGTGCCGAGCTCGGCGACTCGGATCGGCAGATCGCGGTAGCTGCGCATGTCGCTCTTGAACACCATCATATGGTGCGGGCAGTTCATCGGGCGCAGGACGAGCTCCTCGTTGTCCATGACCATTTTCGGGAACATGTCCTCGCTGTAGTGCTCCCAGTGTCCGCTCGTCTTGTACAGCTCGACGTTGGCGAGCACCGGCGTGTACACATGCTGGTAGCCGAGACGCTCCTCCAGGTCGACGATGTAGCGCTCGAGCGTGCGGCGCACGCGCGCGCCGTTCGGCAGCCAGATCGGCAGGCCCTGGCCGACTTCCTTGGAGAAGGTGAACATTTTCAGCTCGCGGCCGAGCTTGCGGTGGTCGCGCTTTTTCGCTTCCTCGAGCAGATGCAGATGCTCGTCGAGCTGAGCCTTTTTCGGGAATGCCGTGCCGTAGATGCGCTGCAGCATCTTGTTCTTGGAGTCGCCGCGCCAGTAGGCGCCCGCCACGCTGAGCAGCTTGAACGCCTTGATGCGGCCCGTGCTCGGCAGATGCGGTCCGCGGCACAGGTCGAAGAACTCGCCCTGGTCGTAGATCGAGATGACGGCCGACTCCGGCAGGTCGCGGATCAGCTCCAGCTTGAGCGGGTCCTCCAACTCGGCGAAGAGGCGGACCGCTTCCTCGCGGCTTACCTCGCGGCGGCGGATCGGCACGTCCTCCTTGATGATGCGCTCCATTTCCTTCTCGATCTTCTCCAGATCCTCCGGCGTGAGCGACTGTTCCATGTCGATGTCATAATAGAAGCCGTCCTCGATGACCGGCCCGATGCCGAGCTTCACCGTCTTGTCGCCGTAGATGCGCTTGATCGCCTGCGCCATCAGATGGGCCGTGCTGTGCCGGTACACCTCGAGGCCGTCGGCCGAGTCGAGCGTGACGATCTCGACGACCGCGCCTTCGGTCACGGGCGTGTTCAGGTCGACGACTTTGCCGTCCAGCTTGCCGGCGACCGCGTTTTTGCGCAGGCCGGAGCTGATCGAGCCGGCTACGTCCTCGATGGTCGCTCCCGCCTCGTACGAGCGCGCCGCTCCGTCGGGGAGCTTGATTTCTACTGCCATGTCCATTCGCCTCCGTGAAATAGAAGTGTGTCAGGACGCAAAAAAGCACTGCGTCCCGCAAAGGGACGAGTGCTGTCGGTTCAGACCCGTGGTTCCACCCTCATTCAACGTCCCTCGGCCGCGCCGGCCGAAAAAGGAGCGTTCTCCTGATGTCCGGTAACGGGGACGAGTCGTCAGGATATACTGCCGGGGGACCGGGTTCCATCCTGCAGCTTCGAAGGGGTACGCCATCCGCGCTCGCATCGGGGGCTTGCAGCCAAGGCTCCCGTCTCTGAAAAAGGGCTGTCGGATGCCGCGTGTCTTCGTCACGGCTTTGTGATGCCATTATAGCGACGATCAGGCGAGCCCGTCAAGGCTCCCCGCCGCCCAATCCTTCCCTGCGCTGTCCGGCGCAGTCGGGACAGCCCTCGCAGATGCCGATCCGGCTGTCGAAGATCGACCGGATCGTGCGCACGACCTGATGCTCCGGATCAGACGTATGGATCCGGATCGAAGCCGGCGAGGCGGCGATCAGGCTGCTGAGCACCATGTCCTCCATGTTCAGCTCCGCGTCCACGAGCTCGGACAGCGCCTTTTCCTCCGACCGCATGTCGAGCGGCTCGCAGCGCTCGTCGAGCAGCCGGATGCCGCGCTCGGGCTCATGCAGCACATGCACGAGGCCGCGGCGGCTCGGCTGCGAGGCTACATAATACTTGAGCAGCGAGATGAATTCTTGATACTGCTTATCCATCACGTATTCTTCGACCGCGTACTCCGCCGCCTCCCGCAGCTCCTGCCAATAGCCGTGCAGGCGGAACGTCACGTAGCCCTGCAGATGCAGGCTCGAGTTCTCCTCGATGTAGGCCCTCAGCTCGGCGGCGATCCGGCCGCTCCGCTGGCTGCGTCCGGCTGTCGGCGAAGGACCGTCCTCTCCGGGGCTCCACTGCTCGCCGGACAGCACGAGGCCGCAGCAGCGCTCGACCGCAAGCTCCTCCTCCCGCGAATAGCGGTAGTTCTTGCGGATGATGTGGCGGATCAGATCGCCCTCATGCCGATCGACGATATAGTCGGACAGGACGCTGGCCGCGCCGTCGTACAGCAGCGCTCCATGCTCGCCGAGCCGGAAGCGGGGCAGATTCGCCATGCAGCTCAGCCGGCAGCCCTCCTCCGACAGCCGCCAGCTCCAGAGAGGCTCCTCCGAGGCGGCTCCGTTTTGGCTCGCGACCGAGGCGGCGAGCGCGTTCAGACGGTCCAGCAGCGCGGCTCCGCCGTCCTCTCCTTTATCGATGAGCTCCACGACAAGCAGTTCCATCGCCATCCGCCTCCCTTCCTTCCGCTAGTATATGGCTGAGCGCGGTCGGATATGCGGCTCGGAAGGCGTCGGCTCCAAGCCCTATAGATGTAGGAAAATGGTGGTTAATCATGAAATATCTATTTAGAGGAGGATTGGATTGAATCCATATTCATGGTATATTGGTTAACGTGCGTGCATCATTAGCTTTCTAGCTGGAGTGAACCTAACCTTGGATGATCAATTGCTCGACTTCACCCGGGCGCGTTGGAACCGGATGCTGATGAACGGCTTCTGGTGCCTGCTCGTCTTGATGGTCATATTGGAAGGCCTGTTTCTGATCTTCATCACTCCGCTTGCTCCGGATGTTTTTCTGCGGCGCTACATGCTGCTGCCGACGTCACTCCATCTGAGCGTGCTCGTGCTGACGGAGCTCTGCCTGCGCTTTCTCGAGGAGCGGCTGCGCGACTATGCGCTGCTGGCGGCTTCCTCGCTGCTGACCTTCATCATCGTCGACATCAATATCGAGATCGGCTACATCATTCCGGCGCTGTTCCTGCCCGTGCTCGTCTCGATCTTCTACTTCTCTTCGCGCAAGCTCATCGCCGCCGTCGTCATGTCGCTGACGACGCTGTACAGCCTGTACTTCTTCAACCGGAGCCTGGACATCTCCGTCGTCGGCATCCTGTCGCTGACCGCGATGCTGGGAGCGTTCTGCCTCATCGCCTGGGGCGTCATCTCCCGAGGCAAGGAGATGCGCAGCTACTACATCCACGCCGCCAAGTCCAACCAGGAGCTGCTCGTCAAGAACATCCTGATGGACAAGCTGGCCAAGACCGATGCGCTGACCGAGCTGTACAACCATATTACGTTCCACGAATACCTGGACAAGCTGATCGAGCATCACGATACGACCTCGATGCCGCTGCAGCTTGCCCTCATCGATATCGACAACTTCAAGTCCGTCAACGACCAGTTCGGCCATCGCGCCGGCGACTCCGTGCTCAAGCAGGTCGCCGATCTCGTCCGCTCCCAGGCCGGCATGAACGACTTCGTCGCCCGTTACGGCGGCGAGGAGCTGGCGCTCATCTTCACGGACAAAAGCGCCGACAAGTCGCTGCAGCTCCTCGAGACGATCCGCCATAACATCGAGGCGGCCTCGTACGAGGAGCTCGGCTCGCGCAAGATCACGGTGAGCATCGGCTTCGCCGATTACCTCGGCGAGGGCAAGGAGCGATTTTTCGTGCGCACGGATCAGGCGCTTTACGCCGCCAAGTCCACGGGCAAAAATCGCATCGTCACCGCCGCAGCGGAGCCCGACCCCGGGTCGAAGTCCCGCTTCGCGTGGCAGTGAGTATTATGACAGCCCTTTCCTGCGGGAAGGGGCTGTTTTTTTGTCCGCTTCGCGGGGCGGGTGAAGCCGGCATCCGCGATGCGGAGCGGGTGGCTGACGTGTTGAACCGGCATCGGCGATGCGGAGCGGCTGAAACCTGGACCCGCTTTGCGGAGCAAGTGAAACCTGGACCCGCTTCGCGGAGCAAGTGAAACCTGCATCCGCTTCGCGGAGCGGGAACTCGTTCCGATCTCCCTGGAGCCCAGATTCCTTTGATTCTATTCTTCCGAAACGGAAGGAATCCGGCCTCCAAGGGAACCGCTGCCGCTTCTCCACGAGCCCCCGTCCGCTTCGCTCTTTGGTTTCAACGATAGGCTCGGTGCCCTCGCTCATTACCGCTAGCCCCATCACGATCCGATCGGTTAAGTGCTAATGCCGTCTTTCGTGCTCCAACCCGAATTAATCGGGTTACAGCGGCTCACAAGCCCGTCTCTTAGGCTCCAACCCGAATTAATCGGGTTACAGCTGCTCGCAAGCTCGTCTTTCAGCCTCCAACCCGAATTAATCGGGTTACAGCTGCTCGCAAGCTCGTCTTTCAGCCTCCAACCCGAATTAATCGGGTTACAGCTGCTCGCAAGCTCGTCTTTCGGCCTCCAACCTGAATTAATCGGGTTACAGCTGCTCGCAAGCTCTGCCTAGTTCAAACTCATGCTTCGCGCTTGGTATTCGGTTTGCATTGCCTTGTTCCAATTGCATTGCAGCTTCTTTGGACTCGTTCCGTGTTTTCTCGAAACGCCTCTGCTGCCCCTCTACTTGCCCGAGTTATTCGGTTTTTCCATGCAACTCTCACCGGGTCGGCCTCCGCTTGCCCGAGTTACTCGGTTCTTCCGCGTAACTCCGACTGTTTGGCCCTCCCAATGCACGAGTTACTCGGTTTTTCCGCGCATCTCCGACCGTTTGGTCCCTGCTTGCCCGAGTTACTCGGTTTTTCCGCGCAACTCCGACCGTTTGGCCCCTGCTTGCCCGAGTTACTCGGTTTTTCCGCGTAACTCCCTCCGTTTGCCCCTCTACTTGACCGAGTTACTCGGTTTTTCCGCGCATCTCCAAAAGGATAGTTGGCGTGCCGGCTCTACGAGGGGGGCACGCAAGCGCCTTGGTTCGCGCCAGCGATTTGGTTTATACGCCCGAGTCGAGGGGGGAGAGGCGGCAAGCCGCATGCGGCTTGCTGGCTGATCTGCGGCAGCCGAATCGTGCCGGCTGCGATAAGCGCCGCCGTCTCCCAGGTAAGCGGGAGACGACCCCTCCCCCAAATAAAAAGGGGGAGCAGCGGGCTGGGACAAGGCAAGCGAAGCGAGCCGATGCCTTTCGGAGAAGCGGCAGCGGTCCTCTTGGAAGACGGATGGCCTCCGCATGGGAGGTCAGGCAATCCGGGCATCCGGCTTCCAGTGGAATCGGAGAAAGGCTCGGTTCGCGCAGCGGACTTCTTGTCCACCGGAGTGGCTCGGATCGCGCAGCGGGCTTCTTGTCCACCGGAGTGGCTCGGATCGCGCAGCGGGCTTCTTGTCCTTAGTATGCTGTCGGCTGCCTGCCGAGAAAGGCCCGGCTCTCGCAGCCGACTTCTTGTCCACCGGGAGTGGCTCGGGTCGCGCAGCGGCCTTCTTGTCCACCGGGAGTGGCTCGGGTCGCGCAGCGGACTTCTTGTCCAACGGAGTGGCCCGGCTCGCGCAGCGGACTGCTTGTCCACCGGGAGTGGCTCGGATCGCGCAGCGGACTGCTTGTCCACCGGGAGTGGCTCGGTTCGCGCAGCGGGCTTCTTGTCCAACGACAAAAAAGCCCTTTCCCGGAATCGGGAAAAGGCTCCTCCACTACGTCCAGCTTCAGTTCTGCATCACAAAATCGCGCTCGGCATGCTCGCCCTCGTGGAAGACGCGAAGAATGTCATACCGCGTGTTGCGCTGCGCGGGAATCTTGCCGGCCTCGCGGATATACTGCAGGATCAGCTCGATGTTGACCTTATGCGTCGTGCCGGCGGCGGAGACGACATTCTCCTCCAGCATCGTGCTGCCGAAGTCGTTGACGCCGTAAGACAGCGACTGCTTGCCGATCTCCGGCCCCATCGTCACCCAGCTCGCCTGCATGTTCGGGATGTTGTCCAGCATGATCCGGTTGATCGCGACCATCTTGAGGTATTCCTCCGGCTTGGACTTCTCGCGCTTGAGGTTCGTGTTGTCCGGCTGGAACGGCCAGGTGATGAACGCCAGGAAGCCGGGCGAAGGATAGCCGAGCTCCTTGCACTCGTCCTGCGCCTCGCGCACGCGCAGCATATGCAGCGCCCGCTCCTCCATCGACTCGCCGAAGCCGTACACCATCGTGGCGGTCGTGTTCATGCCGTTGCGCCAGGCGGCCTTCATCGTGTCCATCCAGTCCGTCCAGGAGCCCTTGAGCCGGCTGATCTTGCGGCGCGTCCGGTCGTCGAGGATCTCGCCGCCGCCGCCCGGCAGCGAGTCGAGACCCGCCTCATGCAGCTCGCGCAGCGTCTCGTCGAGCGACAGGCCGGAGAGCACCTTCATCTTTTGGATCTCCGCCGGGGAGAAGCTGTGCATCGTGATGCCCGGGAACCGGTCCTTGATCTTGCGCAGGATATTGAGGTAATACTCGAACGGCAGGTCCGGGTTGACCCCGCCCTGCATCAGGATCTCGTCGCCGCCGACATCCACCGTCTCCTGGATCTTCTGCAGGATCGTCTCGTCCGGCAGCACATAGCCTTCCTTGGAGCCCGGCGGACGGTAGAACGCGCAGAAGCGGCAGTACACGTCGCATACGTTGGTGTAGTTGATGTTCCGGCCGATGTTGAAGGTGACGATCGGCTCGGGATGGCGCCGCCTCATGATCTCGTCCGCGGCCCGTCCCATTTTTTCAATCTCGTCCGACTCCAGAAGGACGATGCAGTCCTCGAGGCTGATCCGCTCGCCCTGCAGCGCCTTGTCCAGCACGCGGTCCACTTGTTGCATCCTTGCGGCCTCCTTCTATCGCGAGGCGGCGACCGGGCCCGATCGCCCGGCGGCGCCGCCGCTGTCATGATTCACTACGTTCCTATTTTCACAGCCTATCGTAACATGAACGGCATCCCTCG
The DNA here is from genome assembly GCF_009649995.1 of Paenibacillus sp. B01. Taxonomy (NCBI): domain Bacteria; kingdom Bacillati; phylum Bacillota; class Bacilli; order Caryophanales; family Paenibacillaceae; genus Paenibacillus; species Paenibacillus sp. B01. Next base: position 4,495,207 of record NZ_CP045802.1, read on the forward strand.
TCACGTTGCAATCCCGTGACGTAGAGCGAGCACGGAGGAGCAAGCGGAGCTTCCGCCCGCCGCAGCCGCTCCATTCAAGCCGCGCGCGGTGTTGCATCCGAGCTCGGCTTGTGTCCACGATGCAAAAAGCAGCCCGGCCGGACGAGCCGACGGGACTGCTAGGAAAAAAGTCACATCTGAAAACCGTCAGTTCTCGTCAAGCGCCTGCTCCAGATCCTCCAGCAGGTCGTCGATATGCTCCAGCCCGACGGAATAGCGCAGCAGTCCGTCGCCGATGCCGCGCTCGGCGCGGACCTCCGGCGGCATCGCGGCATGCGACATCATCGCCGGGTAGGAGAGGATGCTCTCGACGGCGCCAAGGCTGACCGCGACGAGCGGCAGCTGGACGCGGCTCAGCACGCGCTTGGCCCGCTCGCCGCTGCCGACGTCGAACGAGACGACGGCCCCGTAGCCGAGCGACTGGCGCTCATGCACGTCGCGGCCGGGATGCTCCGGCAAGCCCGGATAGTAGACGCGGACGATGTCGCGGCGCGCGGCGAGCCACTCGGCGAGCCGTCTCGCGCTGCGCTCGCTCTGGTCCATGCGCGCCTGCAGCGTCTTCATGCCGCGCATGAGCAGCCAGCCTTCCTGCGGGGCGAGCACGGAGCCGAGGCCGTTCTGCAGCGCGTACAGCCTTTTGCCGAGAGCCTCGTCCTTCGTCACCGCCAGCCCCGCCAGCACGTCGCTGTGGCCGCCGAGGAACTTGGTCGCGCTATGCAGCACGATGTCGACGCCGAGCTCGAGCGGACGCTGATGATAGGGCGTCATGAACGTGTTGTCGACCATCGTCAGCAGGCCATGCTGCTTGGCCCAGGCGGCGACGGCGGCGACATCGGTGATCTTGAGCGTCGGATTGGACGGCGTCTCCATGAAGACGGCGGCCGTGTTCGGCTTCAGCGCCGCCCGGACCGCACCCAGGTCGGTCATGTCGACGAACGTCGTCTCGATGTTCATGCGCGTCAGGATCGTCGTCAGCAGCCGGTACGTGCCGCCGTAGACGTCCTCGGTGACGATGATGTGGTCGCCCGCCGACAGCAGCAGCAGCGCGCTCGAGATCGCCGCCATGCCGGAGGCGAAGGCGAAGCCGCGCGTGCCGCCCTCGAGCAGCGCGATCGCGCTCTCGACCGCCGCGCGCGTCGGGTTGCCGGAGCGGCTGTAGTCGAACGCCGGCGGGGCGTAGATGTCATGATGGTGGAACGTCGACGCCTGGTTGATCGGCACGCTGGAGGCGCCGGTGACCGCGTCGATCTCTCCGCCGAAATGCAGCAGCTTCGTGGCGAAGCGGCGCTCGGAGGGCGCCTTGTGAGGTCCGCGCGCGTCGTCCTGCCCCGGTACGCGGCCGCTCATGCCGTCACCTCGCCGGCGATCTCCCGGCGCGCCGCCTCCAGCGCCTGGCCGAGATCGGCGATCAGGTCGTCGGCATGCTCGATGCCGACGGAGAAGCGCAGCAGCCGGTCGTCGACGCCGACGGCGCGGCGGATCTCCTCGGGAATGTCGGCATGCGTCTGCACGGCCGGATACGTCATGAGCGACTCGACGCCGCCGAGGCTTTCGGCGAAGGCGATCAGCCGGATATGCCGCAGAATCGGCTCGACGTAGCGCGCGTCCTTCACTTTGAAGGAGAAAATGCCCGTGTTGCCGGACGACTGGCGGTTCTGCACGTCATGGCCCGGATGCTCGGGGAGCGCCGGGTAGAACACCTCCGCGATCGCGTCATGCCCCTGGAGGTACTCGGCCAGGCGGGTCGCATTGTACTGATGGCGCTCCATGCGCAGCGCGAGCGTCTTCATCCCGCGCATGAGCAGCCAGCTGTCCTGCGGACCGAGGACGGCGCCGATCGAGTTGTGCAGCACCGCCATCTCGGCGGACAGCTCCTTGCCCTTGGTGACGATGAGGCCGGCGAGCACGTCGTTGTGGCCGCCGAGATATTTGGTCGCGCTATGGATGACGATGTCGGCGCCGAGCTCGAGCGGGCGCTGGAAAAACGGCGTCAGCAGCGTGTTGTCCACGATCGTCAGGATGCCCTTGGCCTTGGCCCATGTACAGACGGCCTCGACGTCCGTAATCATCATGAGCGGATTCGTCGGCGTCTCGATGAGGACCGCCTTTGTATTCGGCTGCAGCAGCTTGTCCATCGCCTCGATGTCGTTCGTGTCGACGTAGGAGGTCGTGACGCCGAAACGGGACATGATGCGCTCGAGCAGCCGGTACGTGCCCCCGTACAGATCGAGCGAGACGATCAGATGGTCGCCTTGGCTGAACAGCGCGAAAATCGTCTGCAGCGCGGCCATGCCGGAGCTGCAGGCGAAGGCGGCGTCGCCCGATTCGAGCTCCGCCGCCGCTTCCTCGAGGACGGCGCGGGTCGGGCTTTTCGTGCGGGCGTAGTCGAAGCCCGTGCTTTCGCCGAGGCGGGGATGGCGGAACGCCGTCGCCTGGTATACCGGGAAGCTGACGGCACCGGTGACGGGCTCTTGGATGGATCCGATCTGGGCAAGGCGGCTTTCAATCTTCATGGGCTTCAAGGTCTCCTTTGCGAATCAGATATGCGCGCCAAGCTCGAACGGCGTCTGCTGGTACACGTAATAGTTGAGCCAGTTGCTGTAGAGCAGGTTGGCATGGGCTCTCCAGGTCGACAACGGCTGCCGGGACGGATCGTCGCCCGGGTAGTAGTTGGCCGGCAGCGCGATGGCCATGCCTTTGGCGATGTCGCGGTCGTACTCGTACTTGAGCGTCTCCGGATCATATTCGGAATGGCCGGTGACGAAGATCTGCCGTCCGTCCCGCGAGGCGACGAGGTAGACGCCGGCATCCGGCGACTCGGACAGGATCTCGAGATCGCCGATGCGCTCGATGTCCTCGCGGCGCACGTCCGTATGCCGCGACTGCGGCACGAAGAACAGCTCGTCGAAGCCGCGCAGCAGGCTGACGTTGCGCTTGCTGATCGTGTGCGGGTAGACGCCGAAGATCTTCTGGTCGAGGTCGTATTTTTCCACTCCGTAGTGGTGGTACAGTCCCGCCTGCGCCGCCCAGCAGATATGGAACGTCGAGGTGACGTGGCTGCGGCTCCAGTCCATGATGTCCTTGAGCTCCTCCCAGTAGGTGACCTGCTCGAACGGCAGATGCTCGACCGGGGCGCCGGTGATGATGAGCCCGTCGAAGTACAGATGGGCCACCTCGGAGAACGTCTTGTAGAACGACTGCAGATGCTGGGAGCTCGTATTTTTGGACGTGTGGGACTGCGGATGCAGCAGCACGACCTCCACCTGCAGCGGCGTGTTGCCGATCAGGCGCAGCAGCTGCGTCTCGGTCGTCTCCTTGGTCGGCATCAGGTTCAGGATCGCGATCCGCAGCGGGCGGATGTCCTGCTGGTAGGCGATGCTCTCGTCCATGACGAAAATATTTTCCTCCGCCAGCACTTCCTTGGCCGGCAGAAAATCGGGCACTTTGATTGGCATGATGGTCACTCCTTCTCGGCTAGCGAATCGGCCGTACCGAATACCGTCACGGATAAGGGCGCAAAAAAAGACCCCTATCCTGACAGAGAGGGGTCGTGTATGGAAACACATGCACCTCTCTCATCTCTCAGACATGCGCTTCATGTCCGCAAGAATTAGCACCGTGCGTGTCAACGCCGGTTGCCGGGCTTCATCGGGCTGGTCCCTCCGCCTACTCTTGATAAGAAAGTTACGTATTCAGTTCGTGGTCAGGTTGCTGCTCCCCTCTACAATAAGGGTTGCGCCGTCCTCCGTCAAGAATCGTTTGCAGGAAACAAGAGCGAGCAGGGAATAATCATTGTCAAACCGCGTCGATCCCTGTAGAATGAAACCGTTTGTGCATGCGGCCGGAGGCAAGCCTAGCCGATCCGCATCGTTCCGACCATCCGCTAGTCGAAGGGGCGTCTTAGTCAAATGAAAAAAGAAATCGGGGTGCTGGAGCGGCCGGCAACCGGGCTCGGCCTGCTGCTGAGCCTGCAGCATCTGTTCGCGATGTTCGGCTCGACCGTGCTCGTGCCGAACATCCTCGGCGTCGATCCGGCCATCTGCCTGCTCATGAACGGCATCGGCACGCTGCTGTACATCTTCATCACCAAAGGCAAGATTCCCGCGTATCTCGGCTCGAGCTTCGCGTTCATCGTGCCGGCTCTGACCGTCATCGGCACCCAGGCATCGGGGGGCGGCTACGCGGCCGCGCTCGGCGGCTTCATCGCCGCCGGCGTCGTCTTCACGATTGTCGCGATCATCGTGCAGCTCGCCGGCACCGGCTGGATCCACGTCATCTTCCCGCCCGCCGCGATGGGCGCGATCATCGCCGTCATCGGCCTCGAGCTGATTCCGGTCGCCGCCGGCATGGCCGGCTGGATCAATCGGGAGCCAGGCAGCGAATGGACGCCGAATACCGATGCCATCCTGCTGTCGATCGCCACGCTGCTGCTGACCGTGCTCGGCTCGGTGCTGTTCCGCGGATTCCTGAAAATCATCCCGATCCTGGTCGGCATCGTCGGCGGCTACATGCTCGCCTGGGCGATGGGAATGACGGGACCGGCAGGCGAGGCCGTCGTAGACGCGGCTTGGCTGAAGCTGCCGGTGTTCACGACGCCGGAGTTCCACCTGAGCGCGATGATCGTCATCGTGCCGGCGGCATTCGTCGTCATCGCCGAGCATGTCGGCCATCTGGTCGTCACCGGCAACATCGTCGGCAAGGATCTGTCCAAGGATCCCGGCCTGCACCGCTCGATGCTCGGCAACGGCATCAGCACGATCCTGTCCGGCTTCGTCGGCGCGACGCCGAACACGACGTACGGCGAGAACATCGGCGTGCTGGCGATTACCCGCGTCTACTCGACGTACGTCATCGGCGGGGCCGCCGTCTTCGCGATCCTGCTCAGCTTCCTCGGCAAGTTCTCGGCGCTCATCGCCTACATTCCGGAGCCGGTCATGGGCGGCGTATCGCTGCTGCTGTTCGGCGTCATCGCCGCCTCGGGACTGCGCATGCTCGTCGAGTCCAAGATCGACTACAGCCGCCCGACCAACCTTTACCTGACGACGATCGTGCTCGTCGCCGGCCTGAGCGGCGCGAAGATCGTCATCGGCGACTTCACGCTGTCGGGCATGGGCCTCGCCACGGTCGCCGCCATCGTGTTCAGCCTGCTGTTCAAGCTGTTCGAGGTGACCCGCCTGTCCAACGACAGGGAGGAGTCGGCTCACTGACCGCGAGCGGCTGCAGGCCGCTTGCGCCGCGCCAGGCGCATCGCGCCGAGCGCGCATCGCCCCTCATGCTCATCCCATCCAGACAGGACGAAACGGAGACGGACTCCGCTTCGTCCTGTTTGTCTTTTCCTTCTCCGCCGCGCAAATGTCCGATCGTGAACGGATAATTTCTCCAATTCAGCCGGTAGGTTGTCCCGAACCTCCCGCTTATACTAGGAGGGATTGATGAAATCGCTTTCAGAAAGCGGGCTTGGACTCGTTCCTCTCCTAGTCCCGCTTGCTGAAGCCGACGAGAAGAAGGAGCTGATCGGATGTTCAAGAAATGGAGCGTTGCCGCTCTGGCCGCCTGCCTGCTCGCGCCGCTGGCCGTCCCGCCTGCGTCCGCGGCGGCAGCCTCGGCGGAAGGCGCGGAGCCTGCCGTGCGTCAGCAGCCGTACGCGTGGAGCCGCGCCGCGGTCGTCGGAGGAGGATACATCCCCGGCATCGTCTACAGCGAGGCGGAGGCGGGGCTCGCGTATGCGCGCACCGACATGGGCGGCGCCTACCGCCGCGACGCCTCGACCGGGGGCAAGTGGAAGCAGCTGCTCGAAGGCGTCGGCATGGAGGAATGGAACCTGCTCGGCGTCGAGAGCATCGCGGCCGATCCGTCCGATGCCGACCGCGTCTACGCCGCTCTCGGCACGTATACGAACGACTGGACGGACATGAACGGCTTCATGTACCGCTCGAGCGACCGCGGCGAGACGTGGCAGCGGACAGAGCTTCCGTTCAAGCTCGGCGGCAACATGCCGGGCCGGAACATGGGCGAGCGGCTCTCCGTCGATCCGAACGACGGTCGGGTGCTGTTTTTCGGCGCGCGCAGCGGCAACGGCCTCTGGAAAAGCTCCGACGCCGGCGCGACCTGGGCGCGCGTCGCGTCGTTCACCGCGGTCGGCCAAGTCGCCGACGACTACATGAAGGATCCGCTCGGCATCGCCTGGGTCGTCTTCGACAAGTCCTCCGGGCAGCCGGGCAGCCCGACGCCGACGCTCTACGCCGGAACGGCCGAGCGGACAAGCCCGATCTACCGCTCGACGGATGCCGGCGAGACGTGGCAGCCGGTTCCGGGCCAGCCGGAGCAGGGCTTCCTGCCGAACCGCGGGGTGCTTTCGCGCGACGGCCGCCTCTACGTCAGCTATGCCAAGGACATCGGCCCCTACAACGGCGGCGAAGGCTCGCTTTGGGCGCTCGATACGAAGAGCGGCGACTGGACCGACATCAGTCCGGAAGGGCCCGGCTCCACCTCCAGCCCGTACGGCGGGCTCGCGGTCGACGCGCAGAACCCCGACATCGTGATGGCCGCTACGCTGAACAAGTGGTGGCCGGACGAGCAGATCTACCGCAGCCTCGACGGCGGCCGCAGCTGGACGCCGTTCTGGACGTTCGGCAGCTATCCCGAGCGCGTCAACAAGTACGAGCTGGACTACTCGCTGTCGCCATGGCTCGACTGGGGCCGCAAGACCGATCCGCTGCCGGAGACGTCGCCGAAGCTCGGCTGGATGATCGGCGATCTCAAGATCGATCCGTTCGACTCCGACTCCTTCCTCTACGGAACCGGAGCGACGATGTACGGCTCGGACAACGCGACCGCGATGGACCGTCCGGTCACGGTCGGCGGCGACGTGTACGAGAAGGTGCGCATCTCCGTCAAGGCCGAAGGCATCGAGGAGACGGCCGTGCTCGGCCTCGTCAGCCCGCCGTCAGGCGCGCCGCTGCTGAGCGCGATGGGCGACATCGGAGGCTTCCGCCATGCCGATCTGGGCCGTGCGCCGGAGATGATCACGAATCCGTACATCGGCTCGAGCACCGACATCGACTATGCCGAGCTGGATCCGAACGATGTCGTGCGCGTCGGCAACGTCTCCGGCAGCGATGTCGGCATCGGCGTCTCGCATGACAACGGCGTCACCTGGCAGCCCGGCGCCAATCCATGGGGCAGCGGCGCGTCCGTGAACGGCGGCTTCGTCGCGATGGCGGCCGACGGCGGCTCGATCGTCTGGGGAGCGGAAGGACAAGCCGTCTATCGTTCGACGGACGACGGCGCGACGTGGACCGCAGCGGCCGGCATCCCGGCAGGCGCGATCGTCGCCTCCGACCGCGTCGATCCCGACCGCTTCTACGGCTTCGCGGACGGCGTGCTGTATGCGAGCGAGGACGGCGGAGCGACGTTCGCCGCGACCGGCGCGGAAGGGCTGCCGCGCAAGATCACGAGCAAGCTCAAGGCCGTGCCCGGCCGGGCGGGCGAGGTGTGGATCGCCGGCGGCCGGGACAACAAAAATCCGGACGACGCGTTCGGGCTGTACCGCTCGACCGATGCCGGCGCGACGTTCGAGCGTCTGGACGGCATCGAGGAAGCGGTCACGATCGGCTTCGGCAAAGCCGCTCCGGGACAGGACGAGCCGGCTCTGTACAGCTACGCCAAGCAGGGCGGCCAATGGGGCGTCTACCGCTCCGACGACGGCGGCGCGAGCTGGATCCGCATCAACGACGACGCCCATCAGTTCGGCGCCGCCAACCGGGCGATCACCGGCGATCCGCGCGTGTACGGCCGCGTCTACATGGCGACGAACGGCCTCGGCATCGTCGTCGGCGAGCCGTCCGGCGAGATCGAGCCGCTGCCGGGCACGAGCCCGGACCCGCAGCCGAGCGCGGAGCCGAGCCCGAGCGTGAGCCCGGATCCGCAGCCGAGCGCGGGACCAACGGCATCTCCGGGAACGGGCGGCGTTCCGTCGCCAACCTCGGCTCCGCAGCCGACGCCAGCCCCGACGCCGGCCCCGTCGGCCAGCGCGGCTCCGACCGCCTCGGCAGCTCCGAGCGCCTCGCCTTCGCCTTCCTTCATCGACTTGAAGGAAACGCATTGGGCCGCAGCGGCCGCGAGCGGGCTGGCCCGCCTCGGTCTCGTGCAAGGAGTGCCGGGCGGCCGCTTCGAGCCGCAGCGGCCGATGACGAGAGCCGAATTCGCAGCGCTGCTCGTCCGCGCGCTGCGGCTGCCGGCGGCGGAGCCGGGCGCCTCGACGTTCGCCGACGTTCCGGCCGGAGCCTGGTACGCCGCCGAGGTGAGCGCCGCGGCCAGCGCGGGCCTCGCGGCCGGAACCGGCGACGGCCGCTTCGATCCGGCCGCTCCGATCCGGCGGCAGGACATGGCCGTCCTGCTCGAACGCGCGCGGCAGCGGCTCGACGCGGCAGGGAGCTCCGCGTCGCCGACAGCCGCTGCGGCCGAGTTCCGGGATCGGGAGGCTATCGCGGCGTATGCGCGCAGCTCGGTCCAGGCGCTGGCTGCTGCCGGCATTCTCGGCGGAGACGCCGAGGGCAGGCTGCTGCCGGCCAAGCCCGCGACCCGCGCCGAGGCTGCGGTCGCGCTGTGGCGGTTGCTGCAGCTGGTGCCGCAGAGCCGATAAGGCAGCGCAGCCCGGCCTGGATCGCGGAGCGCCGCATCCAGGAAGGAATAGATGAGAAAGGCCGCTCCTAAGCGCGCAAAGACCCTCGATGGCAGAGCCGATTCTGCGTATCGAGGGTCTTTGCGCTCTGCTGCCATTTTCAGCCGGCGGCGTGCGGGCAAAGCCAGCCTCGGAGGCGTGGTCCGGAAAGCTGACGGCTCGTCCTGCGCTAAACCGATGAGATGACCTTTCATGGCGCCGAGCGATGCATCCAGGCCCTGCTCGGCCTGGCCGCACCTTTTCCCGGCAGTCGAATAAGATGGGCCATGGCCCGAATGGCGCCGCTGAAAGGCCGCCATGTCCGCCCGAGTGGACATGGCGCGACCCGCGCCCTCGGCGCGCTCGCCGACCTGCGCGCTCGCTGCCCTCGGCGCGCTCCCCGCCGGCGCGTCTGCGCCCCGCAGCCGGCTCTGCGAGCGCCGCCAGCCGGCCCCGGCCGCACCCGCCGCGCAGCCTGTTTTTCCTTCTTGAGTGTGGTCGGCCGGAAGAGTATACTAGACAAGACTTTCAACCGGTAGCAAAGGAGTGAAACGCCATGGAAGGCGATAGGCCGAAGCCCGTCCCGACAGCAGCACCCGCAAGCAAGCATCGCGAAGACGACCAGCCGGACCCCGCCTCGCATGGCGGATGACCTCCCTTCGCCGCCGCCCGTTGCCGCCGTGCCGTCCACCGCTCGCGCGGATGCACGGCCGCTTCGGCGCGCCGCGGCCCGGATGCCCGGCCGGCTCTCGTCCGTCTTCGCGCACGAGAGGAGATTGAACGGCCATGAAGATTCGAATGGTCAACAACGGCGTATTCACGCCTGTAGACGAGCTGGAAACGACGCTCGCCCCTCCGCTGGAGGGCTTTTACTGGATCGACGCCGACGTCGAGGATCTCGCCTATCTGCAGCCGCTGTTCGGCCTGCATGACCTGGCGGTGGAGGACTGCCTCAGCGAGGAGGAGCAGCGCCCTAAGATCGAGCTGCACGAAGGGCATTATTTCATCGTCATCAACAGCATCCGCTTCGACGACGAGGAGATCTTCCTCCGCGCGCTGAACATCTTCCTCGGGCGGCACTTCATCATCACCGTCACCAAGCAGAAGATCAACGAGCTGCGCTCGCTCAAGCCGATCCTGTGGGAGCAGGAGGTCAGCCGGCCCGACCGCTTCCTGTACCATCTCGTCGACATCGTCGTCGACAATTATTTCCTCGTCGGCGATCGGATCGAGGTGCGCATCGAGCGGCTCGAGGAAGACATCCTGATGCATACCAAGAAGTCCCATCTGAACGAGATCATCGGCCTGCGCAGCGAGATCCTGTGGCTCAAGAAGGTGCTCGGGCCGCAGCGCGACGTCATCGCCACGCTCAACAAGAAGGATCTGCGCCTGATTGACGACCAGCTGCAGAAGTACTTCAGCGACATCTACGAGAACGCCGTCAAGATCACCGAGACGTTCGACACGTACCGCGACCTCATGGCCAACTTGCGCGAGGCGTACCAGTCGAGCCTGTCCAACCGGGCGAACGAGATCATGCGCGTGTTCACCGCGCTGACGACGATCTTCATGCCGCTGACGTTCATCACCGGCATCTACGGGATGAACTTCGTCCATCTGCCCGGCCAGAACTTCTACTACGGCTTCTACCTCCTGCTCGGCTTCATGCTGATGCTCGGCGGCGGCATGCTGTTCCTTTTCCGCAAAAAGGATTGGCTGTGACCCCCGCCGCGCCGGATCGGCCCGAGCCCGAGCCCGAACCCGAAAAACCCCCTTGCCTGCCGGCCCGTGGCCGAACCGACAAGGGGGTTTGCTGCGTCCATGCAGCAGCTGCGCAGCCAAGGCTCGCTCCTGACGTCAGGAGGACAGGCCCGCCGGCGGCAATCCGCTCCCCGGGCCGTCGCCGCTGCCGACAGCGGCCTGCTCCGCGCCGCGCCGGAAGTCGACGCGCTGGAGCAGCAGCCAGCCGAATACGAAGAAGGCGGCGACCGACAGGATCGCGGCTCGGCTCGAGCCGGTCAGCGTCGCGCTGAGCGAGAATACGAGCGGCCCGAGCACCGACGTGAACTTGCTGCTGAGCGCCAGGAAGCCGAACCATTCGCCGGAGCGGTCCGCCGGGACGAGCCGCGCGTACAGCGAGCGTGCGGCCGCCTGGCTGCCGCCTTGGACGAGTCCGACAAGCGTCGCGAGCACGAAGAAATGAAGCGACGTCGTCATGAAGTAGCCGAGGATGACGATGCCGAGATAGATGAGCAGCGACGCGCTCAGCATGCGCTTGGCGCCGAAGCGGCCGACGAGCCGTCCGAACGCGAGCGTCGCGGGCAGGCCGACGAACTGCGTCACGAGCAGCGCGAGGATGAGGTCGTCGGAGTCGATGCCGATGCCCGCGCCGTAGATCGTCGCCATGACGATGACCGTGCTGATGCCGTCGTTGAACAGCCAGAACGCCGCCATGTACTTGAGCAGCTCGGGATAGCGCCGCAGGCTGCGCAGCGACTGGGCGATGCGGCCGAACGAGGCTCCCGCCGCCTGCAGCACGGTCGGCCCGCCCGCTTTCGCCGCGGCCGCCGGCCGCTCCTTCCAGCGGGTGAACAGCGGCAGCGAGAACAGCAGCCACCAGAGGCCGACCGTCGCGAAGACGACTTGCGTCGCGGCCGTCTTGCTCGGGAAGCCGAGCGCCTCCCACTGCAGGATCATGACGAGGTTGATCGCCAGCAGCGCGCCGCCTCCGGCATACCCGTATGCGTAGCCCTTGGCGCTCACCGCATGGCGCTGCTCCTCCGGCACGCCGTCGCGCAGCAGCGCGTCGTAGAACGTATTGCCGGTGGAGAAGCCGACGATGCCGAGCACGAGCAGGCACGAGGCGAGCAGCCAGTCGCCCTCCCCGGCCAGCGCCATCAGCGAGCTGGATGCGGCGCCCAGCACCGTGAAGGCGATGAGGAACCGCAGCTTGGAGCGCGACAGGTCGGCCGCCGCGCCGGCGAGCGGCGCCAGCACGGCGACGAGCAGCATCGCGATGCTCTGCGTATTCGCCCAGTACGACTGAGCGGCGCCCTCCGCCAAGCCTTTCGCGGCCACTCCCTCGTAGTAGACCGGCATGACGGCAGCCAGCATCGTCGTCGCAAAGGCTGAATTCGCCCAGTCGTACCAGATCCAGCCTCGGATCGCTTTTCGATCCATCCCTAACTCCCCCGTTTCCTCCGGACGGCTCGCCGTCCATCGGTTTAGAGCTTCGCCGCCCTCCGGCCGATTCCTGCCCCCTTGACGGCCGCTTCCTCGTTGCTTTTGCGTAAAGGCCCGCTCGCTTTACTACCCGCCCTCGGCTTGGCTATACTAAATAGCAGAGTGATAAAAAAGTCTTATCGACCGGGGATGATCGAATCCTATCCCTGCCGGAGGCGAGAGAGGAGCCTGCCCCTGAATATCAGCCAGCTGGAAACGCTTCTTACCATTTCCAAAACGATGAGCTTCCGCAAGGCCGGCGAGCTGCTCAACCTGACCCAGCCCGCCGTCTCCGCCCAGATCAAGAGCCTGGAGGAGGAGTTCAAGACGGTGCTCGTCGACCGCAATCAGCCGGTCACGCTTACCGATCGCGGCCAAGTGTTCCTTGACCACGCGACGCGCATCCTCGACATCGTCGAGGAGCTCAAGCAGAAGCTTTCCGACCTGAACCATACGCCTCAGGGCCATATCGTGCTGGGCACGACAAGCTCGATCGCCATCCAGATCCTGCCGCGCGTGCTCTCCTATTTTCAGAACCAGTTCCCGCTCATCAAGACGACGATCCATACGATGCCCTCGGCGCAGGTGCTCTCGAGCGTCGAGAACGGCAGCGTCGATCTCGGCCTGACCTATCTGATGGAGCATCATCCCCATGTGCGGACGGCGACGCTGTACTACGACACGTTCGAGCTCGTCGTCTCTCCGAGCCATCCGCTCGCCTCGCTCAAGCATGCCTCGCTCGACAAGCTGCGGGACGTGCCACTCATCATGCTCTCGCCGGATACGCTCGGCCGCCGCTTCGTCGACCGCGTCTTCGCCGAGCACGGCATCGTGCCCAACATCGTCATGGAGCTGTCGAGCAGCGAGGAGGTCAAGCGGATGGCGGAGATCAACCTCGGCGCCGCCGTCGTCTCCAAGCAGTCGATCGCAAGCGAGCTGCGGCTCGGCACGCTGCGCATGATCAAGGTGAGCGAGCTTGAGGTGAGCCATCCGGTCGGCGTCGTCTACAAGTCGGGCCGCTATTTGAATTCGGCGATGCAGCAGTTCCTGAGCGACCTCAAGGGCATGCCCGAGGCGCAGTTCATCAGCAGCGAATAGGAGGAGTTCCCATGAAATTCGACCTGCATACCCACCATGCGCGATGCGGACACGCCGAGGGCTGCATCGAGGACTATATCCGCGCCGCCATCGACGCCGGACTGTCCGTCATCGGCATCTCGGACCACTCGCCGTATTTCGGCAGCGAGGAGGATCATCCTCAGCCGGGCATCGCGATGGCCCGCAGCTCGCTGCCGGGCTATGTCGAGGAGGTGCTGGCGCTCAAGGCCAAGTACGAGGGACGCATCGAGGTGCTGCTCGGCATGGAATCAGACTTTTTCCCCGAGCATGCCGAGACGTACCGCCGCGCCTACGAGCCGTATCCGTTCGACTACCTGATCGGGTCCGTGCATCTGTCGGGGGGCAAGAGCATCTTCAACCGCACCCGCTGGAAAGGGCTGTCCGACCTCGTGCAGATCGAGCAAAAACGGGAATACTACGAGCTCATCCGCCAGTCGGCCGTCAGCGGCATGTTCCAGGTGCTCGGCCACATCGACGCGATGAAGGGCTATTACCCGGCCTTCTCCGACATCCCGGCCTCCGAGAGCATCGACCTGGCGCTGCAGGCCATCTCCGGCAGCGGCGCCGCCATCGAGATCAACACCTCCGGCAAGACCAAGACGGTCGGCGGCTGGTATCCGTCCGATGCGATCCTCGAGCGCGCGCTGTTCTACGGCGTGCAGGTCAGCTTCGGCTCCGATTCCCATGTGCCGTCGCGCGTCGGCGACGAGATAGAGGAAGTGCGGGCCAAGCTCAAGGAGATCGGTTACCGGGAGTGGGTCTTCTATCGGCAAAAGCAGCAGGTGCGCGTGCCTCTCTGAGGCCGGCGGCCGGACAAAAAAAAGTGGACCTTCCCGAAGGAAGGTCCCAAGAAATATTTATTAAAAGGGGGTCATGCAACTATCATAACCGCTCCTTGTAATAAAACGGTGACAGGAATATTTCATTTGTGTAACAAAATGCATGACTACCCCGTCCGCCGGACGAGCCGCGGGAAGGAGACGCCGCCTCATGCCCGCTGACATGCCTTGGCTGCTGACCGCGATCGGCAGCGCGCTCGTCTTCGGCCTCGCCGGCTGGTGGATGAAGGTGTCCCAAATGAAGGAAGGCGGACGGACGGCGCTGCTGCTCGGGCTGTACGCGACGGGCACGGCCGGCTTTGCCGCGCAGTGCCTGATGGACGGCGGCTGGAGCGCGCTCGGCGACGGGCGGCTGTGGCTCGCCGGCGGCATCGTCGGCGCCGGTTCGGCGTGGGGCAACGCGGTGTTCATGAAGGCGCTGGAGCACGGTCCGGCGAGCATCACCTCTCCGCTCACGAACCTCAACATCGTCCTCGTCGTGGCGCTGTCGGTCGGGCTGTACGGCGAGACGCTCGGCCTGGCCGAAGCGGCCGGCATCGCGCTACTGCTGGCGTCCGCCGTGCTGATCGCCATCCGTCCTGCGGAGAAGCTCCGCCTCTCCAGCCGCCTCTGGTACATCTACACCGGCGCCGCCGTGCTGCTGTTCACGTTCCGCAACGGGGGCCTCAAGGTGACCGGCGAAGCCGGCCTGCCCTCCTCGGCCGTCTTGTTCAGCGGCTATCTGCTGTCGCTGGCCTGGTTCGCCGCCGCCGCTTGGCGGGAGCGGCCCCGCCGGCCGGCCGCGGAAACGGTCGGCGCCTCTCCCTTGTCCGCTCCAAAGAAGCCGTCCGCGGCCGCATCGCCGTTCGGCATCGGCCTGCGCTTCGGCCTGCTCGCCGGACTGTTCTCCTATGGCGGGCTGCAGCTGTACGCTTGGGCGCTCGAGACTGGCCCCGCCAATCTTGCCGCACCGATCTTCGCGACAAACAGCCTTGTCGTCGCCGCCGGCTCCATCCTGCTGTACCGGGAACGGCTGACAAGGCTGCAATGGCTCGCCTTCGCCTGCCTCATGGCAGGGCTGATCGTCATCCGGCTGTAGCCGTCCGGCTCAGCCCTTGGTCCGGCCCGACAGCCGCTGGATGCCGAGCCGCTTCTTGGCCCATTGGCGCAGCCGGTACAGAGCCGGCTGCTTCATCACCGAGCCCCAGCCGTCGTACTTGCCGCCGCCTCCGCCGAGGACGCGGTACAGCTCGTCGACGCGGCCGTTCACCGTCTCCAGACGGACGTCCTCGAATCGGCTGATGACGAGCGGATACGGATAATCGGGCTCCGGCTCCCCGCTTTTCCCCTCCTCGATGCGATAGCCCATCCCTTCGAGCTTCATGCGCATCAGCTTGCGGTCGTCCGAATCCCGAAACAGCAGCCAGTGATAGACGTTGCGCGGCTGGCGGATGTCGTCCCCGCGGTTCAGCAGCGCATACACCATCTGCGCGTTATGGATGAACAGCTCCTCCAGCGCATCCGGCAGCATGAAGCGGTAAAATTCCCACTGCGGATCCGGCTTCGCATAATATTGCAGCCGGTAGTCCTGATGCCCGCGGATCATGTTCTCCAGCGGCTCCAGCCCGGCGTCCTCCGCGATGTAGTAGTAATATTCCAGCCTCTTCGGCGTATTGATCCGTCCGGCATAAAAAGCTTCCCCGCCCGCCAGAACGGCCTCTTCCAGGCGCTGCTCCAGCTTCTCCAGCTCGGCGATCATGGCCGCCTTCTTCTTTTGGCGGCTGCGCACCGAGTACAGGTTGATCGTGATGGAGAGCAGCCGGTTCAGACCGGAGGGAGGCGTCTCTTTTTTCCAGGCGCAATTGACGAGGATCCTCATCTGCTCCTTGGACTCCGTCAAGCGTTCGAAAAATCCCCAATCATCCGGCATGGAGTCTCCTCCTCTCTGGTGGATCCGTTCCACTCATTATAACGAATGCTTGCCGCCATCTCATCTCTTTTTGCCGAGCATCTTACTCAAAAGACGAATCTTGGCCGCAAAAGTTGCGCAGCTCCTCTCATTTCCATCCCCGGGACGAGCCCGAATGCGCCGCATCGCCTGCCGTCCGGCCGCCCCTCCTGACGGCATCAACGAAAAAAAACATCCCCTCGTCGGCATCCTGACGAAGGGACGTTCTGTGCGTATGATCCGGCTATTATAGAAGCGCGTCGATGGAATAAGCGCCGGCTCCGGTGAAGCCGATCGCGAGCGCGGCCGCGATCAGCACGAGATTGTACTCGTAGCCGTTCGCTGTCGACCAGATGCCGTTCGCTCCGTGCACTTTCACGATCGCTACGAGCATCGTCAAGACGATGAGCGCGGCCGCCACCCATACCCACAGGCCGAGCGCGAGCAGCAGGCCGCCCAGCAGCTCCGCTCCTCCGGCCAGCACGGCCATCAGCGCTCCCGGCTTGGCTCCGAGCGACTCCAGCCAGCCGGCCGTGCCTTTGATGCCATAGCCTCCGAACCAGCCGAACAGCTTCTGCGCGCCGTGGCCGATGAACAGCAAGCCGACGACAATCCTCAAGATGAGCAACCCCGTATCCAACATTCCAACCCTCTCCTTTATCGGTTCTGGTCTTGCGATGGACTTATCTTATCCCCATAACTAACTAAAGTCAAGTAAATATATTTTCTTTATTTAGTGGACCGCAGTCACTTACATTTCCTTAGTCAATGTGATACAATAGCGGCAACAGAAGGAGTGATGCGAATGGACTACTCCACGATGTGTCCCAAGTATGAGGCGGCGATCGAGCTGCTCGGCAAGAAATGGACGGGCCTGATCATCCGCGTGCTGCTTGGAGGACCGAAGCGGTTCAAGGAAATCAAGGAGCAGATTCCGGAGATGAGCGACAAGATGCTGACCGACCGGATGAAGGAGCTCGAGACGAGCCAGATCGTTACCCGCAACGTGTATCCGGAGATGCCGGTTCGCATTGAATATGAGCTGACCGAAAAGGGACGGCATCTGAAGCCGGTCATCGAGTCCATTCAGGACTGGGGAGAAGATTGGCTCTAATCGCCGCCGCGCCGCCTGCAGGCGGCTTTTTTTCGTTCCGTTAGCAGCATATGAGCGCGCGGCCGGGATTAGGACCGCTCTTGACGGCCGAGCTTCCGCATCGATAGTGGAAACGCTTCTTCGCGGGCGATATACTAAAGAGGATATCTACAAGCGGACAGTGAGGGTGAGGCATGGACAACGAAAAGATCAAGCAGGCGTATGCGGAGCTCGGGCTGGAGCCAGGCGCCGCGAAGGAAGACGTGGAGAAGCGGTACGACCTGCTGCTCCGCCGCGCGCGCAGCAGCAGGTCGGGAGCGCAGCTGCAGGAGGGCCAGGTCGAGCTGGAGCGGATCAACGCCGCCTACCGGACCATCCAGGAGCGGGATCGCGCGGAATCGACCGAAGCGTACAACGAGCAGGCCTACGGCAAATATAAAGGCATGGCTCCCGCGATGCAGAAGATCGACCATTTCTTCAGCTATTATAAATTCCATCTGCTCGGAGCGATCGTGCTCATCGCCGCCGTCGTCTACGGCATCAACGCCTATCAGGACAAGAAGCGCGAGGAGGCCGAGCTGGCCAAGCTGCCTCCGGCCGCGATCGCCGTCTCGTTTTTCGGCCAGTTCATCGGCGCGGACGGCAGCAGCCCGATCGGCGGCGGCGTCGACCTGAAGACGGCCGAGGAGCAGATCGTGAAGCGGTTCCCCGATTGGAAGCGGGCGATCGTGCATCTGACCTTCGTCCCGGAAGAGCCGCAGTCGAGTCAGGATATGGCCATGGTCCAAAAAAGCCTCATCGACCTCATCTCGAACAAGGACGACGTCTATATTTTGGACAAGCTGAACTTCGAGAAGCTGGCGCGAGACGGCGCCCTGGTCGATCTCGCCCCTCACGCCGCCAAGCTCGGCCTCGATGCAGACGACAGCCGCGCCGTGCGCACCGTGACGACGGACGATCCGTCGACGGAGCAATGGTTCGGGGTCGACGTCTCCGACAGCCCGCTGATCAAAAGCATGGGCCTTGCCGGCAACACGTTCATCGCCACCATCCGCGCCGACACGCAAAAGCTCGACAACTCCTTGCAGCTGATCCAAGCCGCAGCGACGGATACAGCAGCTCCTTGATCTTGATGGCGAGCGGACAGACGATCCTTTGAAAAGACGGCCTATAGGCCGTTTTTTTTCGCCCGGAAGCGGACAGCGGTGCTGGAACCGTTGCCGCTTCTCCACGAGCCACGTCCGCTTCGCAGAGAGTCGCTCCGATCTCCATGCCCTCGAGGATTTCGGCGATCGCGCATTCTCCGCAACGCTCTAAAGCCTCTATAACGGGCTGAACCCCTGGGAAAATCGGGTTATAGCTGCTCGCAGGCTCGTCTTTCAGGCTCCAACCCGAATAAATCGGCTTACAGCGGCTCGGCAGCCCCTATTTCAAGCTGCAACCCGAATAATTCGGGTTACAGCGGCTGACCAACCCGTCTTTCAGGCTCCAACCCGAATAATTCGGCTTACAGCGGCTCGCCAGTCCTTCTTTCAGGCTCCAACCGCCACGCCTGCCTACCGGAGTTACTTGATTTGACCTCGCAACTCCGCCCGGTTCGGCTCCACTTGCCCGAGTTACTCGGTTTTTCCGCGCATCTCCGACCGTTTGGTCCTCCACTCGCCCGAGTTACTCGGTTTTTCCGCGCAACTCCGACCGTTTGGCCTCACAATGCCCGAGTTACTCGGTTTTTCCGCGCATCTCCCACCGTTTGCCCCTTCACTCGCCCGAGTTACTCGGTTTTTCCGCGCATCTCCGACCGTTTGACCTCCCAATGCCCGAGTTACTCGGTTTTCCCGCGCAACTCCGAAAGGATGGTTGGCGTGCTGACTCGATGAGGGGCGCAAGCGCCTTGGTTCGCGCCAGCGGTTTGGTTTACACGCCCTATTCGAGGGGCGGGCCAGCAAGCCGCATGCGGCTTGCTGGCTGATCTGCGGCGGCCGATTCGTGCTGGCCGCTGAGAAGCGCTGCCGTCTCCCAGGTAAGCGGGAGACGCCCCCTCCCCCAAATAAAAAGGGGGAGCAGAGAAGACAGGGACAAGGCAAGCGGAGCGAGACGATGCCTTTCGGAGAAGCGGCAGCGGTCCTCTTGGAAGACGGATGGCCTCCGAATAGGAGGTCAAAAAATCAGGGCATCCGGCTTCCAGTGGAGTCGGAGAAAGGCTCGGCTCGCGCAGCGGGCTTCTTGTCCACCGGAGTGGCTCGGATCGCGCAGCGGGCTTCTTGTCCCTAGTATGCTGCCGGCTGCCTGCCGAGAAAGGCTCGGCTCGCGCAGCGGGCTTCTTGTCCACCGGAGTGGCTCGGATCGCGCAGCGGGCTTCTTGTCCCTAGTATGCTGCCGGCTGCCTGCCGAGAAAGGCTCGGCTCGCGCAGCGGGCTTCTTGTCCACCGGAGTAGCCCGGATCGCGCAGCCGACTTCCTGTCCCCTGAAGTCCCCTTTCCAAGCCAAAAAAGCCTCCCGAACCGCTCGCAAAGAGCAGTCCGGAAGGCTTTCCTATTGCCGAGCCTAGAAACTCAGCCAGTTCTTGAACAGCTGCGCCGTCGTGTCGCGGTTGATCGCGGCGATCGACGTCGTGAGCGGGATGCCCTTCGGGCAGGAGCGGACGCAGTTCTGCGAGTTGCCGCAGCCCTCGATGCCGCCGTCTTCCATCAGCGTCTCCAGGCGCTCGGCCTTGTTCATCTCGCCCGTCGGATGGGCGTTGAACAGGCGTACCTGAGAGATCGCCGCCGGGCCGATGAAGCTCGAACGGTCGTTGACGTTCGGGCAGGCTTCGAGGCAGACGCCGCAGGTCATGCACTTGGACAGCTCATAGGCCCATTGGCGCTTCGTCTCGGCCATGCGCGGTCCGGGACCGAGGTCGTACGTGCCGTCGATCGGAATCCAGGCCTTGACGCGCTTGAGCGCGTTGAACATGCGCTCGCGGTTGATGACGAGGTCGCGCACGACCGGAAACGTGCTCATCGGAGCGACGCGCACCGGCTGCTCCAGCTTGTCGACGAGCGCGCTGCACGCCTGGCGCGGCTTGCCGTTGATGACCATCGAGCAGGCGCCGCAAACTTCCTCGAGACAGTTGGACTCCCAGACGACCGGAGTCGTCTTGGCGCCATCGGTCTTGACCGGGTTGCGCTGGATCTCCATCAGCGCGCTGATGACGTTCATGTTGGGACGGTACGGAAGCTCGAACTCCTCGGTATAAGGAGCCGCTTCCGGCGAGTCTTGGCGGGTGATGATGAATTTGACCGTCTTGCCCGCCTTGACCGGGGTTTCGGTTGCCATGGTCGTTCTCCCTCCTCGTTAGGACTTGTTGCTCGAGTAGTCGCGCTTGCGCGGCTTGATGAGCGAGGTGTCGACATCCTCGTACGAGATCTCCGGACCTTCCGTCGTCCACTTGGCGATCGTCGTCTTGAGGAACTGCTCGTCGTTGCGCTCCGGGAACTCCGGCTTGTAGTGCGCGCCGCGGCTCTCGTCGCGCAGCAGGGCGCCCTTGGTCATCGCCTCGGCCAGCTCCAGCATGTTCCACAGCTGGCGCGTGTAGGCGACGCCGGCGTTGTTCCAGCGCGCGGTATCGTTGATGTTGATGTTGGAATAGCGCTGCTTGAGCTCCTTGATCTTGTCGATCGTCTGCACGAGGCGGTCGTTGTAGCGGACGACGGTCATGTTGTTCGTCATCCACTCGCCGAGCTCCTTGCCGAGCACGTAGGCGTTCTCCGTGCCGCCGAGCTTCAGGATCGACTCGTAGTTGTCCGTGCGCAGCTTGACCTCGCGGTCGAAGATGGAGGACGGAGCGTCCTCGGCGGACTTCTTGAGCCCCTTGATGTATTCGACTGCCTTCGGTCCCGTCACCATGCCGCCGAAGATGGCCGACAGCAGCGAGTTCGCGCCGAGACGGTTGGCTCCGTGGTACTGGTAGTCGCATTCGCCGCAAGCGAACAGGCCCGGGATGTTGGTCATCTGGTTGTAGTCGACCCACAGTCCGCCCATCGAGTAGTGGACAGCCGGGAAGATCTTCATCGGCAGCTTGCGCGGATCGTCGCCGACGAACTTCTCGTAGATCTCGATGATGCCGCCGAGCTTGACGTCAAGCTCCTTGGGATCCTTGTGCGACAGGTCGAGGTAGACCATGTTCTCGCCGTTGATGCCGAGCTTCTCGTCCACGCAGACGGAGAAGATCTCGCGGGTGGCGATGTCGCGCGGCACGAGGTTGCCGTAGGCCGGATACTTTTCTTCGAGGAAGTACCACGGCTTGCCGTCCTTGTACGTCCAGATGCGTCCGCCCTCGCCGCGCGCCGACTCGGACATGAGGCGGTTCTTGTCGTCGCCCGGGATGGCCGTCGGGTGGATCTGGATCATCTCGCCGTTGGCGTAGCTGACGCCCTGCTGGTACACGGCGCTCGCCGCGGTGCCCGTATTGATGACCGAGTTGGTCGTCTTGCCGAAAATGATGCCGGGGCCGCCCGTCGCCAGGATGACCGCGTCCGCGCGGAAGGAGACGACCTCCATCGTGCGCAGGTCCTGGCCGGTGATGCCGCGGCAGACGCCGTCGTCGTCGAGCACCGCGCCCATGAACTCGAAATGCTCATGCTTGCTGACGAGGCCGGCGGCCTCCCAGCGGCGAACCTGCTCGTCCAGCGCGTACAGCAGCTGCTGGCCGGTCGTCGCGCCCGCGAACGCCGTGCGGTGGTATTGCGTGCCGCCGAAGCGGCGGAAGTCGAGCAGGCCCTCCGGCGTGCGGCTGAACATGACGCCCATGCGGTCCATCAGGTGGATGATGCCGGGAGCGGCCTCGCACATCGCCTTGACCGGAGGCTGGTTGGCGAGGAAGTCGCCGCCGTAGACCGTATCGTCGAAGTGCTCCCAAGGAGAGTCGCCTTCGCCCTTCGTATTGACGGCTCCGTTGATGCCGCCTTGCGCGCACACGGAGTGCGAGCGTTTTACGGGCACCAGGGAGAACAGGTTGACGTGGACGCCGGCTTCGGCCGCCTTGATCGTGGCCATAAGCCCGGCCAGTCCGCCGCCGACGACGATGATGTTGTTTTTAGCCATGTGAGTGGGTCCTCCTTCTCTATCGTGTTATCCGATCCAGGTCCGTACGGCCGCTGCCGTCTCCGCGAACTCGTCGCTGCGGAAGGCCGCGATCGAGAGCAGGAACAGAGCCGACACGATGACGAAGACGCCCATCCAGATGTAGGAGGAGATGCGCTGCGCGCGCGGGCCGACGGTGATGCCCCAGCTCACGAGGAAGGACCACATGCCGTTGGCGAAGTGGAAGACGGCGGCCAGGACGCCGATCGTGTACAGGACGACGCTGACCGGATTCGTGAAGATCTCATGCATCTGATGGCCGAGCTGTTCATGCGTCAGCTCGCCGATCAGCACCTGGTAGCGGGTCTGATAGACATGCCATACGATGAAGATGAACGTAATGACGCCCGACAGGCGCTGAAGCGTGAACGCCCAGTTGCGTCCGTATTGGAAGCGGGAGTTGTTCCAGTTCGACTGGTAGGCGACGTAAAGGCCGTATACCCCGTGGAAGATCAGCGGCAGGAAGATGCCGAAAATCTCCAGGAAGAAGATCAGCGGCAAGCCGTTGAGCATCTCGACGCTTTCGTTGAACCCTTCCGGGCCTCCCTCGAACGCCGAGTAGTTGGTGATGGCGTGATTCACGAGGAACAGGGCAAGCGGAACGACCCCGAGCAGCGAGTGGAGCTTGCGCGCCAAATAGGAATTTCCTTTCATAAATAATGCGTTCTCCTTTCCAGCCGTTTGAATGCGTAATCATCGTCAGGGACAAACCTTATCCATTTTACAGCCCGTTCTTGGGAGCGTCAACAATTCACGACAGCATCCGACTTCAGGACGGACACAGATTAGCCACAGATCCCATCGTACCCTTTTTTCGCTTATAAAGATATTGTTTATTTTTTATACAATGTTATAACATAGGAGCATAAGCAAGTCGGATCGCCGAAAGGATGGAATGCGATGCAGGAAGATCTTCAGCTGTTCGCCGTCATCGTCGAGCAGTCGAGCATGAACAAGGCGTCGGCGCTGCTCAACCTGTCGCAGCCCGCCCTCTCGCGCAAGATCGCCAAGCTCGAGGAGGAGCTCGGAGCGCCGCTCTTCCGCCGCGTCGGACGCCGCCTGGAGCTGACGCGCATCGGCGAGCTGACGTACGACTACGCCGTGCAGCTGCGCCAGATGCATCGGCAGTATCTGCTCACGCTGGCCGAGTTCAAGCAGACCCACCGCTTCACGCTGACGATCGGCGCCAGCCTGACGACGCTGCAGACGACGCTGCCCGACCTCATCCAGGCGCTGACCGCCAGCCATCCCGAGATCGACATCAAGGCCGTGACCGGCAAAACCCACGAGATCGTCTCGCTCGTCCGGGACCGGAAAATCGAGCTCGGCCTTGTGGCATCCGTCATCGACGATCCGCAGCTGCACTGCGTGAAGCTGTTCGACGACCATCTCGAGCTCGTGCTGCCGCGCGGGCGCATGCTGTCCGACAAGCTCGCGATCGGCGACCTGAACGGGCTGCCGATGATCCTGTTCTCCAAGGGAACCTGGTTCCGCACGCTTACCGACGAGCTGTTCGACAAGTTCCGCCTGCATCCCGACGTGCGCATGGAGATCGACTCCTTCGAGGCGATCCTGCGCCTGCTGCATACATGCGGAGCGGCTACGCTGCTGCCGCGATCGTACATCCGGCCGCAGATGGCGGAGGACAACGACCTCATGCTCGTGCCGCTGCCGGAGCTGAAAAAGACTCGGCGCACGACCTCGCTCATCCACGGCGATCCGTCGCTGCTCGAGCCTGTCGTCCGCCAATGGATCGCGGAAGCGGCGGCCGGCTACGCGGCGCGTTCGGGCTTGCCGCTGAGCGCCCGCAGCGGCCTGCCGGGCCAGCCGTAGCCGGTTGCCG
The DNA here is from genome assembly GCF_009649995.1 of Paenibacillus sp. B01. NCBI lineage: Bacteria > Bacillati > Bacillota > Bacilli > Caryophanales > Paenibacillaceae > Paenibacillus > Paenibacillus sp. B01. The sequence continues at coordinate 4,519,072 of NZ_CP045802.1, forward strand.
GCTCGGTCCGTCGCAGCCGGATGCCCTCAGCGCTCGCTGACCATGTTCTCGAAGTCCTCGATCCCCTCGTTCGTGCCGATGACGACCATGACGTCGCGCTCGGCCAGCACCTGCTCGGCCTTGGGCGCGATGATGATGCCTTGCGGCTTGTTGACGGCTACGATGCTGCAGCCGAACCGCTTGCGCGGATCGATGTCGGCGAGCGTCTTGCCCGCCAAGCAGCGCGGCACGGACAGCTCCGCCACGGAGTAATCGGAGCTCAGCTCGATGTAGTCGAGCAGGTTCGGCGAGACGAGCTGATGGGCGACGCGGATGCCCATGTCGCGCTCGGGATAGATGACCCGATCGGCGCCGAGCTTCTCGAGCACGCGCCCGTGCAGCTCGCTGACCGCCTTGACGACGACCTTTTTGACCCCGGCGTCCTTGACGAGGATCGCCGTCATGATGCTGGCCTGGATATCCCCGCCGATGGCGACGATGCAGCAGTCGAAATTGCGGATGCCGAGCGCGCGCAGCGCCTCCTCGTCCGTCGAGTCCGCGCAGGCGGTATGCGTGAGCGTGCCGCTCAGATCGTCGACGAGCTCCTCGCTGCGGTCGATGCCGAGCACCTCATGTCCGAGCTGCACGAGCTCCTTGCCGAGGCTGGATCCGAAACGGCCCAGTCCGATGACGCAGAATTGACTTCCTTTGGCTCCCTTACCCATTGTCTCTCTTTCTTTCCTTTCCTATCCGATGATGATCTTGCCTTCCGGATGCTTGTAATATTCCTTGCTGGCCTTGGGCCGGAGAGCGTACGCCATCGTCAGCGGGCCGAGCCTGCCGGCGAACATGACGAAGCTGATCACGAGCTTGCTGACATCCTGCAGCCCCGGCGTAATGCCGGTGCTCAGCCCGACCGTGCCGAACGCCGACACCGTCTCGAACAGGATGCGCAGGAAGTCGCGGTCCTCGAGCGTGCAAAGCACCATCGTCGAGGCGAGCACGATGGCGATCGACAGCATCGTGATCGTCAGCGCCTTGAGGATGCGCTCCTTGGCGAGCCGGTAGCGGAACAGCACGATGTCCTCCTTGCCCCGGAGCATCGCCCACATCGCCGCCGCGAGCGTCATGAACGTCGTCGTCTTGATGCCGCCGCCGGTCGAGCCGGGCGACGCTCCGATGAACATGAGAAGGATCATGAAGAACAGGCTCGCCTGGGTCAGAGCTCCGATGTCCACCGAGTTCGGTCCGGCGGTTCGCGTCGCGACCGACTGGAACAGCGACGCGAGCAGCTTGCCGCCGAGGTCGAGCGGTCCCATCGTGCCGGCATTCCCGTATTCGAACAGGAAGATGACGGCCGTCCCGAGCGCCACCAGGCCGCCGCTTGTCAGCAGCACGACCTTGGAGTGCAGCGTCAGCCGCCGATGCCTGCGGAAGTCGACCAGATCGGACAGGACGATGAAGCCGAGGCCGCCGAGGATGACGAGCGAGACGGTGACGAGATTGACGAGCGGATCCGCGACATAGGCGGTCATGCTGCTGTAGTTGCCCATGATGTCGAAGCCGGCGTTGTTGAACATGGACACCGCATGGAAGATGCCGTAATAGACGGCCTGCCCGGGCGGCATGTCGGACAGGAAGCGCAGCGCATACAGCAGCGCGCCGCAGCCCTCGATGACGAGCGAGTACAAAAGGACGCGGCGGATCAGCCGTACGATGCCCTCCATCGAGCCTTGGTTCATCGCCTCCTGCAGCAGCAGCCGCTCCTTGAGCGAGATGCGCTTGCGCAGCACGAGCGCGAACAGCGTCGCCATCGTCATGAAGCCGAGGCCGCCGATCTGGATCATCACCAGGATGATGAGCTGGCCCGCCAGCGAATAATGCGTTCCGGTGTCGACGACGACGAGGCCCGTGACGCAAGTGGCGGATGTCGCCGTGAACAGCGCGTCGATCCAGCGCGTCCCCAAGCCGTCCGCGGTCGCGAACGGCTGCATGAGCAGCAGCGAGCCGAGCGCGATGATGAAAGCGAAGCCGGCGATCAGGATCCTCGGCGGGGAAGGGATGAGCAGCTGCCTCAGCTGCAGCCTCCAAGCGGTCATAGGCGGCCATTCTCCTTTTTTTGCACACGACAAATAGGCACCGGAAACACCCGGTGCCCAGCGCCTGTGTGAGTCCTGTCATGGAAGCCTCCGAGGTTAGCTGACGGATTCGGGCGTGACGGCCGCCCTATCCCCCCGGAAAAGTTCCGAGCGGAATTCACCCCTGCGGATCGGCTGTCCGGCTCCACGAGCCGCCGTCCGCGCTGGTTCCCCCGTTCCCGGCGCTTGTCGTCCGGAATTCGGCAGTTTAAAGTTCTATAGGATCGGATTTGATTATATAGGATAAAGGACAGGTTACCAAATGCGTCCGCAGGCGTTGGCGGCCGATTTGCTTCGTTTTTCGAGGCTGGCGGACATTGCGGAGGATGCTAGCCCCTCCGCGCTCGCTCTTTTGCCCGCTGGCTCGTCCGTGCGGCCGGGCGGCATGGATAAAAGGAAAGCCGCTGTGGTAAGGTTAATCCATGGATCCAACCAGGCAGCGCCATCAGCAAGGAGGACTTCGATGAATTCATCCCATCTTGACCAGGCTTTTCGAAGATACGTTTGGTATGGCGCAATCGGAGCCGCTTTATTCCTGCTGCTGCAGGTCATCCCCTCGGCAGCCGGAGTCGGCGCGGAGAGCGAGCCGGTCCACCCGGTCAGCCGCGGGCAGGCGATGGCGGCTGCGGCCGACTTTGCCCAGAAGCAGCTGCGCGCGCTTCCCCAGAACGCCCACGCGGTCCATCAGGCCGACAGGCTGATGGCGGGCTATGTGGCGAAGGAGAAGCTGGGCAAGACGCTGGACAGCAGCGCCGGACTCAAGGTGCCCGTCGATGTCTGGCAGGTGACGCAGAACTTCGACGACGGCCGGCGGCTGCTCGTCGAGATCGGCATGACGAGCGGCAAGCTCGTCGGCTGGAAGCAGGTGCTCGGTCCGACCGGAGGCGACGGAGGAAGCTCCGCGCTGGAGGGCGAGGCGCTGGACCGGACGGTCCAGCGGCAGGCCGACGAGCTCGGACTCGGCCAGCTGCGCCGCTCGGGCCCGGCCAAAGAGGGCTCCGTCCGCTACGAGGCGGCGATCACCGTCGGCGAAGCGAGCCTGATCGTCCTCGCCGCCGGCGAGCGCTTGGAGGGGGAGAACAGGCTGACCCGCTTTCAGCCCGTCTACGAGGTCCCTGCCTCCTACGCCGCCTATACGATGGAGCAGGACCGGCTCGGCGAGCAATTGTCGCTGCTCGGCAATCTGCTGCCGTCCGGTATCATGACGCTGCTGGCCATCGTCTACGCCATCGTCATGAGGCGCTTCACGTCGTTCCGCCGGGGCTGGGCGCTGGCGCTGATCTTCCTCGCCTTCTACACGGTCAACAACTTCAATCTGCTGGACGGCTTGCGGGCGATCTACGGGGGCGAGGTCAACGCGGAGCTCGCGGCGATGGCCCAGCTCGTCTTCATGACGGCGCTCACCTTCGTCATGGCGGTCGGAGCGTACTTCTCGCTCGTCGCCGGAGACGGGCTGTGGAGAGCCCAGGGCCGGCCGCTCTGGACCGCCGGCTCGGAGCCCGGCTTCGGAGCCGAGGCGTGGAGCGCGATGAAGCTCTCCTACGCGCTCGCCTTCCTGCTGCTCGGCCTGCAGACGCTCATCCTCGGCGGCCTCTCGGCCGCCACGGGCGCCTGGGCGACGACGGACGTGACCCAGTCGCCGTACAACATGGCGGCGCTCTGGCTCATGCCGCTGCTCGCTTGGTGCGCCGCCATCCAGGAGGAGGCGGTGTACCGGCTGTTCGGCATCGGCCTGCTGATGAAATGGATCAAAAATCCGTTCCTCGCCTCGCTCATCCCGACGGTGATCTGGGCGCTCGGCCATGTCACCTACCCGATCTATCCGTCGACGACGAGGCTCATCGAGCTGACGATCCTCGGCCTGCTGTTCTCGTACCTGTTCCTGAAATTCGGCTTTTTCACCGCCGTCTTCACCCATGCGGTCATGAACAGCGTGCTCATGTCGATGTCCCTGTTCATGACCGGCCGGACGGCCGAGACGGCCGCCGGCGTCATCTACATCGTCGCGCCGATCGCCGTCGCGTGGCTGATGCGGCGGTACGGCCTGCAAAGGCGCGCGGCCGCCTATCCGCCGCCGGCCTGACGCGGCCGGCGCAGACGAAAAAGACGAAGCGGGAGGAAGTCCGCTTCGTCTTTTTTTGCTGGCCGGCCGCCCTCACCGCTACTCCTCGCGCAGCGCCTCGACGATGCGCTCCGCGAGCTTGTCGCCGATGCCGAGCGGACGGAAGTCCTCGGCCTTCGCCTCGCGGATCTTCTTGAGCGAGCCGAAATGCCGCAGCAGCTGCTTGCGCCGCTTCTCCCCGATGCCGGAAATCGAGTCGAGGCGCGACTCGGTCATCGACTTGCCGCGCTGCTCGCGGTGGAACGAGATCGCGAACCGGTGCACCTCGTCCTGGATGCGCTGCAGCAGGTAGAACTCCTGGCTGTCGCGCGGCAGCGTCACCGGCTCGGGCGGGTCGCCGACCATGAGCTGCGCCGTCTTGTGCTTGGCGTCTTTGACGAGACCGCATACCGGCACCTGCAGCCCGAGTTCGTTCTCGAGGATGTCGTTGGCCGCGCTAATCTGGCCCCGCCCGCCGTCGACGACGATCAGATCCGGCAGCGGCAGCCCTTCCTTGAGCACCCGCTCGTAGCGCCTGCGGATGACCTCGCGCATCGTCTCGTAGTCGTCCGGCCCTTGCACCGTGCGCACCTTGTATTTGCGATACTCCTTCTTGTCCGGCTTGCCGTCGGTGAACACGACCATCGCGGATACCGGGTTCGTGCCCTGGATGTTGGAGTTGTCGAACGCCTCGATGCGGCGGATGTCGGTCATTCCCAAATAGGCCGCGAGGCCCGCCTGAGCCTTGACGCTGCGCTCCTCGTCGCGCTCGATCAGCTTGAACTTCTCGTCGAGCGTCACCTTGGCGTTGCCCTCGGCCATCGCTACGACCTCGCGCTTGCGGCCGCGCTGCGGCAAATGCACCTTCACCTTGAGCCAGCTCTGGAGCGAGGCCCTCACCTCGTCGGCGGCCGAGCCCGGGGCCGGGTCCGCGCCGTCGGATTCCGGCTCCGGCTCCGCGAGGCCGTCCGCTTCTGCCGCCGAGTCCGGGGCAGAAGCGGACGCAGCGAGACTTTCCCCGGCGTCCGCCTCGCCTTCCTTGACGGCCGCGGAGGCGCCTGGCAGCGGCAGCAGGATTTCTTTGGGCAACGCCGGGTTGTCGCTGTAATATTGGGTCACGAACGTCATGAAGTCGTCATACGCCTCGCCGTAATACGGGAACGACGTCGTGCGCCGCTCGATCAGCTTGCCGCCGCGCATGTAGAGGATCTGCACGCACATCCAGCCCTTGTCGGTCGCATAGCCGAACACGTCGCGGTCGAGCGCGTCGGACAGCGTGATCTTCTGCTTCTCCATGACGGCGTCGATCGCCTGGATCTGGTCGCGGTATTCCTTGGCCCGCTCGAACTCCATCGCCTCCGCCGCGGCCGCCATCTTGCGCTGCAGCTCCGCCTTGACCTCGTCCTGGCCGCCGTTCAGGAAGCGCGCGATCTCCTGCACCATCGCCTCGTACGTGCCCGGCTCGATGTCGTACTCGCATGGAGCGATGCATTGTCCGAGATGATAGTAGAGGCACACCTTGTCCGGCAAGGTGTTGCACTTGCGCAGCGGATACAGCCGGTCGAGCAGCTTTTTCGTCTGCTGCGCCGCATAGGCGTTCGGATAGGGGCCGAAATATTTCCCCTTGTCCTTGACGATCCGCCGCGTCACCTCGAGCTTCGGATGCTTCTCGCTCGTGATCTTGATGTACGGGAACGTCTTGTCGTCCTTGAGCAGGACGTTGTAGCGCGGGTGGTACTGCTTGATGAGGTTGCACTCGAGGATGAGCGCTTCCATGTTGCTTGCCGTCACGATATATTCGAAGTCCCGGATCTCCGAGACGAGACGCTGCGTCTTGCCGTTGTGGGTGCCGTTGAAATACGAGCGCACCCGGTTCCTCAGCACCTTCGCCTTGCCGACGTAGATGATGGTGCCTTCCCCGTTCTTCATCAGATAGCAGCCCGGCTGATCGGGCAGCAGGGCGAGCTTGCCCTTGATGTGGTCCATCGTCCAGAGGCCTCCTTTTCGCGGCGCATCCGCTGGATTGCCGTACCTTCTATTGTAGCACAGGGGGCTTCGGCGAGTCAGTCCCCGCCTGTCCGCAAGGGCTGGCGGCCGCTCGGCGGCAATCGCTTCCATCCGAGCCGGACAGGCAAAATTCGCCTTTACATAAGTTCCGGAGTCTGGGTATACTACTAGGAGAAGTTGTCACGTGAGGTGCTGGCCCCCGGCCATGGACTCCGCCGCGCCGGCGGCAGGACAGCGATATTGAAGCGAGGAGGACGCACTATGGAGAACGTCAACGTCAGAGACCCGCGCGAGCATGTGAACGAGGAACCGCGAGACGACCTGAAGGATCTCGTGTTCGGATTCGGCGGCATGATCGGCTTTATGACCGTCGCCTATATCATCATGGTGATTGTCAAATACATCATCGATTAACGTTCCGCTACCCCATCCAACTCCACCCTCCGGCCCTCGGCCAGGAGGGCATTCATTTTTTAGGGGCCGCAAAGGCAAAAAAGACGAGGCGGAAATCCGCTCTCGTCCTTTTTGTTTTTGCGCGTCGACGCTGTCGTCGGCATCATCCTTGCGCTGCGGCCGTTCCTTGCTGCCGAGCCGCCGCAGCTTCGAACCGCTTGCGCTCTGTCCGGTCGATCTGCACGATCCGCCCGTCATGCACGGTGATGAGCACCGAGCCGTATTCCAGACCGTTGACCTGATCCGCGATGCGGTCGAGCCACGCTTCATCCAATTCCACCGGCTTCGCCATGATTCATCCCTCCAGATCTTGATTCCGCTGAGCGGTCTTCCATTCGACCAGGCTTTTCGCCCCGAGCGTCAGCAGCGCGAGCAGCATGAGCAGCGACGCCGCCGCGAACGATGCGGAAAACTGGTACTCATTGTATAAAATCTCGACATGCAGAGGCAGCGTGTTCGTCTCGCCCCGGATATGGCCGGAGACGACCGAGACGGCTCCGAACTCGCCCATCGCGCGGGCGTTGCAGAGCACGAGGCCGTACAGCAGGCCCCATTTGATATTCGGCAAAGTGACGCTCCAGAAGATGCGGAAGCCCTTGGCGCCGAGCGTGGCCGCCGCCTCCTCCTCCTGGATGCCCTGAGCCTGCATGAGCGGGATCAGCTCTCTGGCGACGAACGGGAACGTGACGAACATCGTCGCCAGCACGATGCCCGGCGGAGCGAACACGACCTGCAGGCCGCGTTCGTCCAGCCACGGCCCCAGGTAGCCCTGGGCGCCGAACAGCAGCAGGAACATGAAGCCGGCGATGACCGGCGACACGGAGAACGGCAGATCGATGAGGCTGAGCAGCAGGCTCTTGCCGCGGAAGCTGAACTTGGCGATGAGCCAGGAGGCCGCGATGCCGAACACTGTGTTGAGCGGCACCGCGATCGCCGCGACGAGCAGCGTCAGCTTGAGCGCCGACACGGCGTCGGGGTCGATGAGCGCGCTCAGATAGACTTCCCAGCCGCGCTTGAGCCCTTCGACGAACACGGTGATGAGCGGCAGCAGCACGATCAGCGTCAGGAACAGCACGGCGATGCCGATCAGCAGCCAGCGGACGGCGGCCGGCTCCGAAGTCGGACGGCCGATGTCGGCCGGAGCCGGCTTGCGGACGGAGCGGGAGGTGGCGATTCCGCCTGCCATGGGCGATCCCTCCTATTCCGCCAGAGCGCGCCGGCTGGCGCGCCACTGGATGTAGTTGATGAAGAGCAGCATGGCGAAGGACATCACGAGCAGCACGACCGCGATCGCCGTCGCCTGCTCGAGCTCGAACGACTCCAGCTTGGTCATGATGAGCAGCGGCGCGATCTCGGTCTTCATCGGCATGTTGCCGGAGATGAAGACGACCGAGCCGTACTCGCCGATGCCGCGGGCGAAGGCGAGGGCGAAGCCGGTCAGCAGCGCCGGCGTCAGCTCCGGCAGCACGACGCGCAGCACCGTGCGCCAGCGTCCTGCACCGAGCATGACCGCCGCCTCCTCGATTTCCTTGTCGAGATCCTCAAGCACGGGCTGCACGGTCCGCACGATGAACGGCAGGCCGATGAAGATGAGGGCGATCGTAATGCCGAGCGGCGTGAAGGCGACCTTCAGGCCGAGCGGCTCGAGCCACTGGCCGATCCAGCCGTTCGGGGCGTAGATCGCCGTGAGCGCGACGCCCGCGACCGCCGTCGGCAGCGCGAACGGCAGGTCGACGAGGCTGTCGAGCAGCCTGCGGCCCGGAAACCGGTAGCGCACGAGCACCCAGGCGACGATCAGCCCGAACAGCAGGTTGACGAGAGCGGCGGCAAGCGAGGTGAGCAGGCTGATCCGGTAGGAAGCCATCACCCGCGGGGCGGTCACGGTCGACCAGAACTCGCCCCAGCTCAAATCGGACGTCTTGAGGAAGATGCAGCCCAGCGGGATGAGGACGATGATGCCGAGATACAGCACCGTGATGCCCATCGTAAGGCCGAAGCCCGGCAGCACGCTGCGAGACCGGGAACCTTTCATGTGAAGTCAGCTCCTGTAACGGTAGGATAGCGCGGTCGGTCCGCTCAGCTTACTTGGAGCCCGGCGTGTAGATCTCGTCGAACGTGCCGCCGTCGGCAAAGTGCTTCTTCTGCGCTTCCGCCCAGCCGCCGAAGTCCTTGTCGATCTGCAGCAGCTCGAGGTCTTTGAACGTGTCCTTGTACTGGGCGGCGATATCCGGGTTGATCGGACGGTAGAAGTTGTCGGCGGCGATCTTCTGGCCTTCGTCGGTGTAGAGATACTTCAGGTACTCTTCCGCCACCTCGCGCGTGCCCTTGCTGTCGACGACCTTGTCGACGACCGCGACCGGAGGCTCCGCCAGGATGCTGAGCGAAGGATAGACGATCTCGAACTTGTCGCCGAGCTCCTTTTGGGACAGGAACGCCTCGTTCTCCCATGCGAGCAGCACATCGCCGATGCCGCGCTCGGTGAACGTCGTCGTCGAGCCGCGGGCTCCGGAATCGAGCACCGGCACGTTCTGGAACAGCTTCTTGATGAATTCCTTCGTCTTGGCCTCGTCGCCGTCGTCCTGCTTTTGCGCGTAGCCCCATGCCGCCAGGTAGTTCCAGCGGGCGCCGCCGGACGTTTTCGGGTTCGGCGTGATGACCTGAACGCCGTCCTTCACGAGATCGCTCCAGTCCTTGATTCCTTTCGGATTGCCCTTGCGGACGAGGAAGACGATCGTCGACGTGTACGGCGCGCTGTTGTCCTCGAACTTGCCCTTCCAGTCCTTGTTCAGCAGGCCTTTCTCGGCGATGGCGTCGATGTCATAGCCGAGCGCCAGCGTCACGACGTCGGCCTTGAGGCCGCCGATGACCGACAGCGACTGCTTGCCGGAACCGCCGTGCGACTGCTTCACGGTTACTTCCTGGCCGGTTTTGTCTTTCCAGTACTTCGCGAACGCCGCGTTGAAGGACACATACAGCTCCCGCGTCGGATCGTAGGAGACGTTCAGCAGCTCGACCGGCTCCTTCGGCGTCGGCGCTTCCGTCGCGCCGGCATTCGCAGCCGTATTTTCAGCCGGCGCGTTCGCGGCACCGCCGCTTCCCGCCGAATTTGCAGCGTTGTTGCCGGACCCGCATGCGGTCAGACCGAGAGCGAGCGAAGCCGTGAGGAGCAGGACAGGCCATTTGGAGAGCGAGTTTCTTTTTGACATGATGGACACACCCCTTGGTTTTTTGGTCGATCCGCGCTCATGCCGGTGGTCCGGTAACAAGCCGTCAATTCCCAGTTGTTTAGTTGGTTTATGAAACGAATCATACCAGCCTATTCCTATCCGTGTCAACGGATTTTTCAACCGGATTTATGCAACGCATAAGGAGGGCTTATAAGGGATAACGCGGCGGGAAATTGAAACGAGGGCCCGGCTCTCGCTTCGGGGAGCGGGCATCGGAAACAGCGCCCGCTTTCGCGGAGCGTATATGAAATCGGCACCCGCTTCGCGGAGCGGGGACTGACATCGAGAGCGCCCGCTTCGCGGAGCAGCATTTGAAACCGGCACCCGCTTCGCGGAGCGGGGACTCGTTCCGATCTCCCTGGAGCCCAGATTCCTTTGATTCAATTTTTCAAAAAGGAAGGAATCCGGCCTCCAAGGGAAACGCTGCCGCTTCTCCACAAGCCCCCGTCCGCTTCGCTTTCCGGTTTGGTTCGCTCTGCCGCTTCGCTCGGCCATCCGCAATCCAATGGCACGGCTGACAGTTCCCCCCGTCCGAGACCCGTTCGCCCCGAATTACTCGGTTTTTCCGCGTAACTCCCCCCGTCCGGCACCCATTCGAGCCGAATTACTCGGTTTTTCCGCGCAACTCCCCCGTCCGGCACCCATTCGAGCCGAATTACTCGGTTTTTCCGCGCAACTCCCCCGTCCGGCACCCGTTCGACCCGAGTTGCGCGGTTTTTCCGCACAGCTCCGACGACTCGGAGACGACGGAATCGCCATCCTCAAGCTGCTCTAGGCGCGACGAAGCGCGGCAGCCCGCGGGCATCTTTACGGAGGATCAAAAAAAGCCGCTCTTTCCGTCCGGCAAGCGGATCGAAAAAAGCGGCTTGTCTTCTATTCCTCGGCGCTGTCCTTGCGGCCGCGCTTGTTCGTGCCTTTGACATGCACGACCTCGACGAAGGGACGGATCCGGTCCATCAGGCGCCGACCCTTGTGATACTCCTCGCCGTCCTTGCTCGTGAAGCTGAAATGCTGCTCCAGGTCGTCCAGCGCATGATTGGACGTATAAAAGGTCGGCTTGCGCTCCATCCGATAGTTGAGGATCGAGCCCATCACATGGTCGCGCACCCACGGACTCAGATTCTCGGCGCCGATGTCGTCGAAGACGAGGATGTCGGCTTCCTTCATCAGGTCGATCGTCTCCTTGAGCTTGCCCGGCTCGCCGAACATCGCCTTGAGATCCTCGACGAAGTCCGGCATGTAGACGATGACGCCGGAGCAGCCGTTCTTGGCGAGCTCGCTGAGCAGATAGCTCATCAGGAACGTCTTGCCCGTGCCGAACGAGCCGGTCAGGTACAGCCCTTCGGGCTGCAGGCCCTGCTCCTTGGTCCGGCGGATGTACTCCAGCACCTTCATGACCGCCGTCGAGCGGGCGCGGTCCTTCATCAGAATCTCGTCCGCCGAGTAGGCGCTCTCCAGCGTGCGCTCGCTGACGTAGAAGCTGCGGATGCGGGAGCGGATCTGCTCCTCGTTGCGGCGCGCGATGAACTTGCGGCAGGCCGTCTTGCGGTCGATCAGCCGCAGCTCGTCCGCGACCGTCTCGGTTGACAGCAGCGTGTAGTGGCCCTGGAAATCGTTCGGACAGCGATCGAGTCCCGGGCAGCTCTCGCAGCTCCGATGCTCGCGCACGTATTGGTACACCAGATTGGAGTTGCGCCGCAGCACGTCCTCGTCCAGCTCCGGATGCTGCTCCATCAGCCTCCGCACCTTAGGCTCGCGCATCAGCTCGTCCAGCTGCTCCTGCGCGCGGGCGCGCAGCTTGCTGCCGCCGGGCATGCTCTTCAGCAGATCGCGCAGCGATTCCATTGCTTCCACCTCCTTCGTTCGGATCGGCTCGTTGCGCTAGCGCCCGTCGAGCTTGCGCGCGAGCTTGCGCATCTCCTCCAGCTCCTCATCGCTGATCTCCGGCTCCGGCGCGGCATCGTCGCCGACGACCGGCAGCACCGGCTTGCGCGGCTGGCCGGCTCCGCGCCGATACCCGCCCGCGCTTCTCGCTCCGGCGGCGGCGCGTCCTGCCGGCTTGGCCGCGCCTGAGGCTTCGGCCGCCTCCTTGCTGCGCTCGAGCTCGGTCTGGCTGCGCACGTACAGCACCGCCTTTTCGAACTCGTCGACCTGCTGCACGAGCATGTTCGAAGCGACCGCCTCGATGAACGTCTTGGTCACCCGCGCCGAGCCCTTCATGCCGAACACATAATGCACGAGCACGTTGATGACCGGGGCCGGCAGCCGATAGTGCAGGTCGATGCGCTCGAACTGCCGCTCGATCCAGTCCGGCACCGCTCCGGGGAAGAAACGCTTCAGGAAGCGGGTATGCGGCTCGTTGCGCATGAGCATGTTGTATTGCTGGATGTCGCAGCGTCCCGTCAGCTGGGACGGCACCGGCAAGTAATGCTCGGCCTGCACGCCCTGCTCCGGCAGCTCGGCGTCGGCCTCCTCCTGCAGGCGCGACCCGGCGGCGCGCCGCTCCTCCTCGCGCTTGCGGTCCTGCCGATGCAGCTGGGCCGCCTTGAGCTGCAGCGCGTCGGTCTGGATGCCGCCGCGCCGGTCGAAGGCGTCCTCCTCGTCGAGCAGGCGGCATAGATCCGCCGGACCGAGCTCGTATTTGTAGGCGATGTAGTTGAGCTGGGCGAGCGCGTCCTTGTCCCCGCGCATCCGCTCCACGAACGGCCGGTTGAGCGAGCCGCGGGGGAAGCGGTACAGAATGTCGCCGTACTCGATGCCCGCTCCCGGCTGGGCGACAGGCTCCGGCGGCTGCCGGAGAGGCGCGGACTCCTCCAGCGCCTGCTCCAGCTCGGCGTCCACGGCGGCGCTCAGGCGGAACAGCTCGTAGAACGGCATCGAGATATTCTCCCTCTGCAGCTCATGCTGCGCCAGCTCGTCCGGCTCTCGCCGCAGCAGCGTCTCCTGGAGCGCGACGACGCCGTACTTGCCGACCTTGTCGCGCAGCAGCATGCTGAGATGCTGGCTGCGGAAAAACTCCGCCGGAGACAGCGGCGCATGCAGCTCGTACTCGTAGACGACCTCCTCCTGCCCCGGCAGGAACAGCCGGCAGGTCGTCAGCAGGCCGAGCGCCTCCAGCACGGAGGCGCAGCGCATGAGCTCGCGGCGTCCCGATTCGCTCGGATCGAGCCCGAGCCCGAGGAACAGCCTGCGCTGCGCGTCCATCGGAGAGTAGCCGCTGTAGCCCTCGTCCACTTGATGGTACAGGAGCTGATACAGAGAAGAGGCCGCTCCGCCGGTCATCGGCTGATAGATGAGCGCGAGCATCCGCTGGTCGAGCGGGCTCAGCGCGAAGCCCCGGTAGACGCAGAACCGGTGATGCTCGGTAAAAGCCAGCTTGCTTCCGATGCGCATGGGCGTGCCTCTCCTCCGTTCAAATCCGTTTTTCGTCCTATCAGTTTATCATAGAGCGGCCGCATCCGACAGCATTCGCCACGAGAAAGCGGCGGCCTCCTTTTGCCATTTGCGTCTCCCGGAGGCGTCGCCGAAAAAGAGGACGGCCCGCTCCTCCCACGGCTCCGGTGGAACCGTCTGGAAAAGCGGGCCGCCTGTCCGGCCTGCGCCCTAGAACATCTTGTAGCCGCCGATCCGCAGGGCGCGGATGGCGTAGCCGCTCACGTAGGCGCCGACAAGCGCCGCGACGACGGGCAGCCAGTCGATGAAGGTGAACTCCGCCAGGTTGGCGCTGAAGGTAGCGGCGTGATCCCAGGTCGACCATATGTAAAGCGGCACCAGCACGATGACGAACAGATAGATGGGGAACCAAGTCGTCTTCATCAGCATGTTGAGAATGAAGCCGATCCCGAACATCATGACAAAAAACAACACCATCGCAATCACGATTTGAAGCATGCGGCCAATCATCCCTTCGGCTAGCGTTCCTTTTCAGTTTATGCCAAGCCCCCTGGCAAGTCAATTTGCAAAAGGCCGTCCGGCTCGACGAAGACGGGTGGATCGGCTACAATGGGGAATGGATCTACGAGCGAAATTCGGGAGCGTACGCCGCTCCCTTTAATGAAGGAAGGAGCCATGCAACGATGAGTGATGCCGCACAAACGCTGGAGGGCTGGTACGTCCTCCATGATTTCCGCACGATCGACTGGCAAGCCTGGAAGCAGGCCGGAGAAGGAGAGCGAGCCGCCGCGCTGGACGCGATCCAGTCGATGCTCGCCGATTGGAGCGCCCAGGAGGAGCAGCGCCAGGGCAGCACGGCGTTCTACGCCATCGTCGGCCAGAAGGCGGACTTCGTGCTCATGCACCTGCGCGAGACGCTCGAGGAGCTGAATGAGCTCGAGACCAGCTTCAACAAGAGCCCGCTCGCCGCGTTCACGAAGCCGGCGTATTCGTACGTCAGCATCGTCGAGCTGTCGAACTACATGAGCAAGCCGGGCGAGGACCCGATGTCCAATCCCGACATCGTCGCGCGCCTCAAGCCGACGCTGCCGAAGGCCCGCCACATCTGCTTCTACCCGATGAACAAGCGCCGCGACGGCGGCGACAACTGGTACATGCTGAGCATGGACGAGCGCCGCGCGATGATGCGCAGCCACGGCATGATCGGCCGTCAGTACGCCGGCAAGGTCAAGCAGATCATCAGCGGCTCCGTCGGCTTCGACAACTGGGAGTGGGGCGTGACGCTGTTCGCGGAGGACGCGCTGCAGTTCAAGAAGCTCGTGTACGAGATGCGCTTCGACGAAGTGAGCGCCCGCTACGGCGATTTCGGCGACTTCTACGTCGGCAATCGGCTCGATGCGGACAAGCTGGTCAAGCTGCTCCAGGTGTAAGATCCGCGCCCGCCAAAAGATGAAGCCGCTCCCTCTTGGGAAGCGGCTTTTTTATGCGAGGCCAGGCCCGCTTTTCATCCTTTGACGGCGCCGGCGCTCAAGCCGCCGACGATATACTTTTGGAAGAACAGGAAGATGACCGCCGGCGGCAGCAGCGTCATCGACAGAATTGCGAACCGCACGTTCCAGTTGATCGTGGAGCCGGCATAAATGATTTTGGTATAGATCGCCGCGGCGAGCGGCTGCATGTCCTCCTGCATGACGAGGCTGGACCAGTAGAAGTCGTTCCAGGTCGTGGAGAATCCGAGCATCGTGATCGTGATGAGGATCGGCATGGACAGCGGAACGGCGATCATCGCGAAGCTCCGCAGCTCGGAAGCGCCGTCGATGCGGGCCGCCTCCAGCATTTCCTTGTGGATGCCGTCGAAGAAGTTTTTGAGCAGCATGAGATAAAAGGCATTGGCGCCTGCCGGCAGCCAGAACGCCCAGTATCGGTTCAAGAGGTCCAGATCCTTCAGGTTCAAGAAGTTCGGGATCAAGTACGACGCGGCCGGAATGAGCAGGGTGCACATGAAGTAGAGCGTCACCGCTTTTTTGAACGGCACCTGCATATGCGACAAGCCGTAAGCGGCCAAGCCGAGGACGACCAGCGAGAAGACGGTGTTGCCGACGAAGATGAGCAAGGTGTTTTTGAAATGCATCGGGATGTTCAGGTAGCCGAACGATTCCTTGTAATTGCTCCAGTGCCACTCGCTCGGGAAAAACGGCGCGGGAAACTCGAAAAACTCCTGCGTCGACTTGAGCGAGTTGAGCACGGTATTGACGAACGGGTACAGCATCGACACCGAGATGAGCGCGATCGCCAGCACGACGAAGCCGTAGATTACCCGGACGGCCGGCTTGCGAAAATCATAGCGGGACATGATCGCCCGCTCCTGCTCGGCCTTCATGCGGCATCATCTCCTTTTCTGAGCTTGATCGTAAGCAGCGAGAAGACGACGAGGAACACAAACATCAAGACGCCCATCGCGCTCGCCTTGCCGAAGTTGAAGTACGTGAACGCTTCGCGCGTCGTCAGCAGCAGATAGGTCAGCGTGCCGTTGTCCGGGCCGCCGCCGAACATGATCAGCTGGGATTGGAACGCTTGCGAGGTGGAGATCAGCTGCAGCACGAGCAGCAGCAGGATGAGATTTTTGATGCCCGGCAAGGTCACGTACCGGATCCGTCCCCATACGCCGGCGCCGTCCAGCTCGGCCGCCTCGTACATGTCCTTCGGAATGGCGGACAGCCCTGCGATATAGATCAATGTCGCGCTCCCGAAATTTTGCCAGGTTTCCAAGATGACGAGCGAGAACATGGCGTGTTCTTTGCTGTAGAAGTCAAAGCTCGGCAAGCCCAAGAAATTCAGGAATGTGTTGATCGGGCCGATCGGATCGTAAAACCATTGCCACATGCCGTAAAGCACGATGGCCGGGATGATGCTCGGCAAATAGCCGATGATGCGCGCCGGACCTCGGAACCATTTCAGCTCCGACACCCCGATCGCCATCGCGATCGGCACCCAGAAGCCGATGACGAGCGCCAGCCCCATGTAATACAGCGTGTTTTTGATTGCCGTATAAAAGTCGGGATTTCCGAGCACTTCTTGATAATTCTGCAATCCGACAAACGTATTGCCATTGACGAAATCGACCTGATAGAAGCTGTACCCGATCCCTTTGGCGATCGGAACCCACAGGAACAACAAGAAAATCAGTACCGCCGGCAGCAGAAACAAGCTTCCCCACGCGTATTTTTTCATTCGCCTGCCCAGGCTCGCATGGGCAAGGGGCGCATCCGCCTTCGCCGGCGCCTGCGGTTGAACTTGCATCGCCATATCCCTTCTCCTTCCTTTCCGCCGCAATCGCCCGTGCGGGCAATCGAAAAGGGGGACGCCGAACTTTGTCCGCTCGGTCCCCCTTGCCTGCCGGTCTTATTGAACCTTGACTTTATCGAAGTTTTCCTTCTGCACCTTGGCCGCCGCGTCGTCGAGCAGCTTCTGCAGATCCAGATCGCCTTTGCTGATCAGCACTTTCTGGATGACGTTCGCCATCTCGGCATAGTAGGCCTGCGTCTCGTACGTCGCTTCCGGCTTCGATTCCATCAGCTGGATCAGCTCAGGGGAATATTTATAGACGTTGTCATGCTTATCCAGAACCGCTTGATACTTCTTGCCGTATTCGGAGTCGTCGTTCCAGTAGTTGATCAGCTGCGGAACGTACACTTGGTTTTTGGATTTCTGGTCGACGATCTGCTGATCGATCGCGTCCAGGTACTCTTGCGTGAAGTACTCGTCGACGACGAAGTCGAACGCGGCCTTCTGCTGCGCCTTGTCGGCCAGGCCGTTGATGACCTTGTAGTTGCCGCCGGCCACGCCGATATGCTTGCCGCCTTTGGAGACGGAAGGAATCGGATAGATCAGGACGTCGTCCTTGCTGATGCCGCCCTGGTTGATCGCGCCGTCCAGCGCGTTGCCGCTGCCGCACATGACCATCGCGCCGCGTCCTTGGTTGAACATCGCCAGCGCGTCGCCGTAGCCGAGCGCCCACTGCTTCGGAATGACGCCCGCGACCTTCAGGTCATTGTAGAATTGAAGCGCTTTCAGTCCGGCTTCGCTGTTGAACGCCGCCGTCACCTTGCCGTCCGCCACGGTCTGGATGTCGCCGCCTGCCGTGTAGAGGAAGTTCGTCCAGTTCCAGCCGGCCTCCGTGCCCTTGCCCATCGGGATGAAGCCCGCGATGCCTTTAGCCGGATCGTTCACGGATTTCGCCGCTTCGATGAATTCCTCCATCGTCCAATCCATCGGCGGCAGCGGCACGCCTTTGTCTTCGAAGATTTTCTTGTTGACGGTAATCGTCATGCCGTAGGCATCGATCGGAATGCCGTATGTCTTGCCCTCGATGACGAAAGGCTTCGTAGCGAACGCGTTCAAATCCTTCGCATACGGCCAGCTCGCCATGTAGTCGCTCAGATCGGCGATCCACTTCTTGTCGGTCAGCAGCTTGCCCTCCGTCGCCCATGTCGTGAATTCGGTCTGCGCGCTGTTCGACGCCATCTTGATCGCGATTTCCGAGTTCTCGTATTTCCAGTATTTCGGCGTGATGGAGACATTCGGATTTTTCTCCGTGAACCGTTTGATCCGGGCGTCGAGCGCGGCGTTTTCCGCGGTTTTGTCCGGCGGGTACGCGTAGGCGACGATGCTCACCTTTTCGGCAGGCGGCGCTTCCTCCTGCACGTTCGCAGCCGCATTTTCCGTCGGCGCGTTTGCGCTCGCGTTCGAATTCGTTTTCGTGTTTTCGGTGTTCGCATTGCCGCCGCATCCGGCCAAGAGCACGAACATCGCCATGCCGCCGTACGCCAGCGCGCGCTTGCTTTTCCCTTTATTCATGGTCTAACCCCTCGCATTCCCTATATTTGCTTGCACCTTTATTGTAGGGTAGGACCGCCCTTCCCTTCGAGGTGCGATCTAACGGGCGTGAGGTGTAAAATTACGCTTTTCGCTCCCGAGGCGGGCACCCGCGCTCAGTCGGCCGGATGGAGCGGCATCACCATGACGGCCTGCGTGCCGCCGGAGGCCATCTCCTTGTAGGAGAGGCCATAGCCGTCTCCGAAATGAAGCCGGATGCGACGGTGCACGTTCGTGATGCCGTACCCTTGCTGGGGCAGCTTGCCTTCCAAAATCGCATGGAGCTTAGAGATGTCGGCCGCGCGGTAGCCGTTGTCGGCGATCGCGATCTGCAGGTCGCCTCCTTGGACGCGCAGCGAGATGCTCAGGCGGCCGTCGCTGCCCATTTTGCGGATGCCGTGAAGGATCGCGTTCTCCACCAGCGGCTGGAGGATGACCTTCGGAATCCGAACGGCCTTCGTCTCCTCCTCGATGTCCCAGTGGACGACGAACCCGTACTCATACCGCTTCAGCTGCAGGCGGATGTACGCCTCGACATGCCGGAGCTCCTCCTCGACCGTAATGAGGCTCTCCCCCCGGCTCAGACCGATGCGCATGAGCAGCGACAGATCGCGGACCATCTCCGCCGATTCTTCGCCGCCCTCCAGCCGAATCCGCCAGTGGATCGATTCCAGCGTGTTGTAGAGCAGATGGGGATTGATTTGGGAATGCAATAAGGCAAGCTCCGATTCCTTATGCTTCAGCTCCAGGACATACTTGTCGTGAACGGTCTGGTTGAGCCTTTTGGTCATCTCGATAAAGGACTGGTGGAGCATCCCGATCTCGTCATGGCGGTCGACCCGCATGTCGTTGCCGAGCGTCCGTCCTGGCTCGAACGACCGCGTCAGCCGCGTCAGCCGCGTCAGAGGACTTAAAATATGGCGGATGAAATAAAGGCTGGCGAGCAGCAGGAGGATGAAATAGGCGATCATCAGCGTATTGAACAGCTGCCGGATCCCTTCGTGCTCGCCGACGATCGATTGGCGCGGAATCTTGAACAGCAGCTTCGTCTTGCTGTCCGCGCTGCTGTGGAAGGCGTACATCCAGGATTCGCGCCCGTTCCGCTCCAAAATGACGCCCTGCTCGGCGCCGCTCACCGACGCCGGCACGGACAGGACATCGCCGACCGCGAGGTTCTCGACATTGTCGGCCAAAATCGTATTGGACTTGTCGAGGAGCACGATCTGGCCGCCGCTCGGGATGCGCAGCGACTGGATATTTTTTTGAAGCAGGCTGTTCAAGCCCGTGATGACGAGCACGGCTGCCGGCCGGTCCTTGTCGTGAGCGCTCGTCATGCCCCGCACATAGGCGGCCGTCTTCTCGCTGCTCGCGTTGTCGCCAGGCTTGACCAGAATGCGAATGATGCCGGAGCCCCGTCCGTTCACCGCATCCTGGAACCAGCCGCCGGGCAGCGTATCGCAGGAGAAGAACACTCCGTTCGGCTTCACGTCCGACGTCGGCGCGAACGTATATCGCATCGCCAGATCGGGGATGCAGACGGAATAATTGATCGCATTCGGCGACGAATAGCTCATGAGCAGCTGATCCAAAGCCAAATATTCCTTGAGCCGGTCGTAATCCGTGTAGACGGGCGCATCCAGCAGCCGTCTGATTTCCGGCGAGATCAGCAGCTTCTCCGAGGTGCCGTCCACCGAGGCGATCACCTCGTCCAGCGTGAGATGGCTCGTCTTCGCCAGCTGGAACAGCGTATCGCCCATTTGCTTCTCCGTCACCGAGGTCACCTTCACGGAGACCAGCCAGTAGGCGAGCAGGATAGGCAGCACGATCAACAAAACAAAAAACAGGACGAATTGCTGCTTCAGATTCAGCTTGTACAGACGATGCATCATCGGGCCCGCCCCCAGAGCAGTTGTAGTCAAAGCCGCGCTATTGGCCCATTATATAAGGATAAAAACAGGAACGTTATGGGTTATATTACGAAGATGAGGTCCGATTCTACGATTCCGCTTCGCCGAGCGCCAGCCGCCGGTTTTCCTTTGGAAAAATGCCCAAAAAGGACGGCGAAAGCTTCGCCGTCCTTCATTTTGCGTTCCATTTTTCACCCGCCTGGGGGCGGCACTGGTTCTAGTCCTCGTCTTCTTCCTCGTCCGGCTCGGCCGCCTCGCGCTTGGCGCTCAGATACGCCTCCGTGTCGCGGTCGCGCTGGCGGCCCTTCTCCTTGAGCCGCTCGATGCCCGGCACGATCAGCCGGTCGACCTCCTGCTGGATCGCATACGCCAGATCGTGGCGGCTCTGCGACTCCAGGTAGGAGCCGACCTCCATCAGCGCGTTGTAGCGGTCGAGCTCCTCGCGGGTCAGCAGGCCGCGCACCTGGACGCTGCAGTGCCGCATTAGAAGAACTTCCCTTTGCGCAGCACGAGCGGGATGCCGCCGATGATGAACAGGTAGCGCAGATCGATCATCTTCTTGAGCCAGGCGGCCTTGCGGCCCAGATACTTCTTGCCGAAGGCGACGCCGATGCCCTCGCCCTTGCCGAGCGAGGCGACCGTGCCCTTGTTGCTGAAGGCGAACGTCTTGAGCGGCTGGCTGCGGATCGCCGCGACGAGATTATGGGCGCAGGTGACGCCCTGCTGCATCGCGATCTGGGCGGTCGGCGGGTACGGACGCCCTTCTTCGTTGAACATCAGCGAGTTGTCGCCGATGATGTAGATGTTCTCGTGGCTCGGCGCGCGCAGGTAGTCGTCGACCTTGACGCGTCCGCGCATCGTCTCGAAGCCGGCCTCCTCGATGAGGCGGCTGCCGCGGATGCCGCCCGTCCAGATGACGGTTTTGGAGCGGATCTCCTCGCCGTCGCCGACGATGACGCCGTCCGGCGAGCATTCCTTGATCGCGGTGCCGATGCGGAAGATGACGCCCTTCTTGGTGAGCACGTCCATGCCGTACTGGACGAGCTCCGGATCGAAGCCCGGCAGCGCGCTCGGCGCCGCCTCGATGTTGTACAGCTTGACGAGCGAGCGGTCGACGTCGAAGGCGCGGCACAGCTGCGGGATGCGGTCAGCCAGCTCGCCGACGAACTCGATGCCGGTGAAGCCCGCTCCGCCGACGACGAACGTCAGGTAGTCGGTGCGATGAGGCTCGCGCTTGTAGCGGGCGAACTGATATTCAATATGCTCGCGGATCAGACGCACCGAGTTGATGCTGCGGATGCTCATCGCATGCTCCGCCAAGCCCGGGATGCCGAACGTCTCCGGCTCGCCGCCGAGGCCGATGACGAGATAGTCGTAGGACAGCGTGCCGTCCTCGAGGATGACCTTCTTGTCCTGCGTGCGGATCTGCACGACGGTGGACTTGACGAAGTCGATCTTGAACTCGTCGATCAGCTTGGAGATGTTGACGCGGGCATTCTCCGGATTGTCCGTGCCGGCGGCAGGCATATGCAAATGGGTCGTGATATAGTGGTAATCATGCTTGTTCACCAAGGTGACGTCGGCTTCGTTGTAGTTGAGCTGCTTCTGCAGCTTGAGGGCGGTCAGAATGCCGCCATAGCCGGCTCCCAAGATGACGATCTTTGGTATATTGCTCATATGGTGCGTCCCTTCCCATCCATCTCTAATCCCTTTATTTATACTCAAGCCATGATAACAAATCCGCAAGAGCCACTTCAAGGTGAATTCCTACGAAAAATATTAGAAGAACGTACAAAGGCCGCAAGGAAGGCGCGCTTTCTACGCGCGCTCTCGAGACGTATAATGGAAGGGAAAGGAACACGATCTGGAGGTGCGAGGCAATGACAGACGTGAAAGTAGAGCCGGTCGACATCGCGATCATCGGCGGAGGACCCGCAGGCATGTTCGCCGCCTTTTACGGCGGCATGAGGCAGGCTTCCGTGAAGCTGATCGAGAGCATGCCGCAGCTCGGCGGACAGCTCGCCGCCCTTTATCCCGAGAAGTACATCTACGACGTCGCCGGCTTTCCCAAGGTGACGGCGCAGGAGCTCGTCGACTCGCTGCGGCGGCAGATGGACCATTTCGACCCGGAGATCTGCCTGGAGGAAAAGGTGACCGCTCTGATCAAGCACGGCGAGCGGGAATTCGAGATCCGCACCGACAAGGGCGCGCATCTCGCCCGCGCGGTCATCATTACGGCGGGCGTCGGCGCGTTCGAGCCGCGTCGGCTGGAGCTGCCGGAGGCGGCGGCATACGAGAGCCGGGGCCTCCATTATTTCGTCACCGACCTGCTGCAGTTCAAGGGCCGCAAGGTGCTCATCAGCGGCGGCGGAGATTCCGCCGTCGACTGGGCGCTCATGCTGGAGCCGATCGCGGAGAGCGTGACGCTCATCCACCGCCGCGACAAGTTCCGGGCCCATGAGCATAGCGTCGAGAAGCTGCGGGCGTCGAGCGTAGAGGTGCTCGTGCCGATGGAGATCGCGCGGCTGGAGGGCGAGGTGTACGTCGAGAAGGTCACGCTCGCCCACGCCAAGACCGGCGAGGAACAGACGCTGGACGTCGACGACGTCATCGTCAACTTCGGCTTCGTCTCCTCGCTCGGCCCGATCGCGGAGTGGGGCCTCGCTATCGAAGGAGGCTGCATCGTCGTCGACACCCGCATGGAAACGTCGATCCCCGGCATCTTCGCCGCAGGAGACATTACGACCTATCCCGGCAAGCTCAAGCTGATCGCCGTCGGCTTCGGCGAGGCGCCGACGGCGATCAACAACGCCAAGGTGTATCTCGATCCGACCGCCAAGCTGTCTCCCGGCCACAGCAGCAACCTCAAGCTGTAGCCGCGGATTTCCCCGCTTTTTCGCCCGGAGCCCCGAGCTCCGGAGCGCCGCCGCCGGACGGATTCGACTAGCTGAAGCGGCCAAAGGGCATCCTACACCTCGACTTCAATGCCGAGGGAGGATGCCCTTTTCATGATGTGTCCCGTATGCAATGGCATTCGACTGCTTGAGGCGGACTGCCCTCGCTGCCTGGAGCCGCTGCTCGACTGCGGCCCCGAACAGGATCTGGCGGGTCCGTACGCACCTTACGGGCCGGCCGCGGCCGTGTCGATGCTCGCTCCCGAAAAAGAGCGGCAGGTGGTACCGGTTTGCATGCACAGGCTGTATTGTACCGTCTGTTCGCACAGCAGCGATGCCGGCGTTCCGCTTACGCTGGGGTAGGGCGGTTCCGGCTGGCCCTACGGCTGCTCCGTAGCGGCCTCTTTGTCAGGCGTCACGTTCGGGCTTCAGGCTCCTAGTCGAATCATTTCCGGGTTCAGTTGTCTGCGCTTGATCTCGCTTGCGAGCAGCTTGATGAACTCCATGTCCAGATTGAATTGAACCGCGCTGAAGTAGGTTTCGATCAGCAATTCGTCAGACAACAGCTCCATCTTACCAGCCTCCTTCCGCTGCGGATTGGATGTGCTTCCCAATCTTAGCATGAGCGGAAATCGAGGAACAAGCGTTCGAATATCCACAGTCTCTCGTGGACAAGATGTGCACAATATGTGAGTAGAACGGGAATTCCGAGGAAAAATCAGGGGAAGGATGTGGATAGAGTTATACACAGCTGAATACGCGGAAATAGCGATAAATAAGTTTTATGGATATTTCTTCCTTGATTACTTCGGACGGGTATTCACTTCAAAAATCCAGATCTTGCCGCTCCGGTCCAGGCCATAGTCGAAGCCGAGCTGCCCGATGCCCGGGAACTTGGACTCCAGCACCGCCGCCGACAGCCGCGTCAGCCTCCTCATTTCCTGCTTCTTGCCGCGGATGCTCGCTCCCGGCAGCGAGCGGCCGATGCCTTGCGACGCCGTCAGCTGACTGCCGCCCCGGCACAGATTCGTGACGAACAGCCCCGAGCGGGCGACGCGGCCGACCATCGAGCGGATTTCCCAGCGGGCTCCGTTCTTGACGTACTTGACGCGGTAATCGATCGGACGGCCGCCGACCGTCGCCAGATGGATGCCCTTCTGGATCAGGTAGGAGCGTCCCTTCTGCAGCGGCTTCAGCGCCAGATGCAGCGAGCCGATCGACGAAGCCCGCTTCGTGCTGGAGCCGGACGAATAGCTGTAGCCGCCGTCCACGCGGCTGATTTTGATGACGCCGAGCCCTCCGGTGCCGCGCACCGGCTTGATGACGACCATCCCATGCTGGTCGAGCATGCTTTTCAGCGCCGCTTCGGAATAGAGGCGGGTCGGCGGAATATGCGGCGCGATCGACGGATGGCCGAGCAGCGCGGCTGTCTTCGCCCATTTGCTAGCCAGCATCCGTCCGCTCGCGCCTCCTTTCGGAAACGGCTTGGACAGCACCTTCTGCACATAGGCGAGCTCTTCCTCGGCGTCTGCCGCCCCTTCCTCGGCAGGGGCATGCGCCGGCAGCGGCTCGGCCGCGGCGGCAGGGACCGGCTCGGCGGGAGCGGGGAGCGCGGCGGCGGCTTCGGGAGCAGGCGCCGCCTCCAAGCGAATCTCTTCGTTCATCCTCTTGATCTCCTTTCTTCTTCTACTCTATTCTATGCTTTCGGGCGTCCGTTCTCTTGGATGATTGTCCGCGGCCGAACCGCCCTGTTTCCCTGCGAATGCGATCAGGCGATCGTCCTTCAACGGTCTCGGCCTATCGTCCGGAGGAGCTCCGTCTCGGGATGGAGGACAAATGCCGCAGGGGCTGATAAAGTAGAGGCATCGAAGAATCGGATCAGGAAAGGTGGATCTCCCATGAATCGTCATGCCAAGGCCGTGCTCGGCGCCGTCCTCGTCCTGCTCGGAGCCTATCTCATGCTCCAGCAGGGAGCCCGGATCGGGCCCGCGCAAATTTTCGGCCACTTCTGGCCAAGCTTGTTCGTCATTCCGCTCGGCATCTTCTTCCACTGGATGTACTTCTCCATGCTCAATCGCAGAGGGGTCGGCCTGCTCGTCCCCGGCGGGATCCTGCTCGGCGCCGGCCTTGTCAGCCAGTTCGCCATGCTGCTGGACAACTGGGGCTCGATCTGGCCCGGCTTCATCCTGGCCGTCGCGCTCGGCCTCTGGGAGCTCTACTGGTTCGGCGGACGCAACCGGTGGCTGCTCATTCCGATCAACATCCTGATCGTGCTGAGCCTGCTGTTCGGCGCCGTCTTTTCCATCAGCGCGCTGACCGCCAGCCTGGACAGCTATTATCCGTATGCTGCGCTGGTCCTCATCCTCGGCGGCTCGTTCCTGCTGCTCTCTCGCAAGCGGCGCGAAGACTGATCGAGGCTTGACGCCAGCGAGCCGGCACGACCAAAGCTCCTTTCGGAACCGGGTTCCGAAAGGAGCTTTTTTGACTGGAGATTCATCCGCCGCGCCCGCGCCGCGGGCAGGGGCTCCGCCGATTTTTAAGTCGCCCGTCAGACCCGGGAATCCCGTACGATGCTGCGGGTGTACGTCGTCCAGGAGATCAGGCAATAGGCCGCCTGCATCAAAATATAGACGCCCATGACGACGAGGCCGTACATCCATACCGGCCGCCCGATCAGCGTGCCGAGCGCTTGCATCGCAAACAGGCTGTGCACGATGCCGACGAGGCACGGCACGAGGTAGAGCAGCCCCACCTGCACGCCGACCGTGCGGCGCAGCTCGCCGGACGTCAGGCCGATCCGGTTCAAGGCGCGGAACTGGCTGCGGTCCTCCTGCAGCTCGGTGAACAGCTTGAAGTACAGCAGGCTCCCCGAGGCGATGAAGAACAGCACGCTGATGAACAGGCCGATGAATACGGTCAGGCCGATCGACTGCCGCATCTCGATATAGCTGGAGACGCGGTACGTCTGCGCCTGCTCCTTGGCTGCCGGCGTCAGCGCCTCGTCGAAGCGCTTCACATCGGCCAGGCGATGCTCCCAATCGGCCAGCTCGAAGCCGTAGAACGCCAGCTTGGCGGAGGCCGGAGCCGCGGCGGTCCACCGCTCCAGCTGCCGATCGGACACGACGAGCAGCCAGGACGCCTGGGCGATCGGGCTCAGCGCGGCGCCGTACGCGGACTTGTCCAGCTTCAGCCGCAGCGGCTCGTCGCCGATCCGTCCAAGCAGCTCGCCCTCGGGCTTGCCCTTCTCCTGCATGCTGCGGAAGGGCTCGACGAGAAAGCCGGCGTCGCCGTCCAGGCTCCGCTTCGGCAAGCCGACCCGCTCGGCCTCGCGATTGTAGTCGCTGAGCGCGACGACCATCGCGTCGCCCGGACGGTCGTCGCGGAACACGGCTCCGACCAGACCGCTCGCATGCAGTCCCTTCACCTCGGAGCGCTCGGTTACGGAGCCGCCGTCCTGCTCCAGCAGCGCGGCCGCCTGATCCGGGTCCATGACCGAATGGCCCGGACCCTGCTCCACATATCCGACCGTATACGGCGTATGCTCGAGAATTTGGTCGCGCTGCAGCTTTTGGAATACATACACCGTACTGGCCGCGCTCATGACGATCGCGCCCAGCACCGTCACGACGAACAGGATGCGGGCATTGTCCTTGATGCGGAACGCCAGCTGCGAGATGGACAGCAGATTGGTGCCCTTATAGTAGAAGCTTTTGCGCCGCTGCAGCAGGCGGATGACGGCTACGCTCAGCTGCGTGTAGAGGAAATACGTCCCGAGCACCGTGAATCCGATGATCGGCAGCGCCAGCATCATGAACGTCTGCACCGTCGTCATCGCCGCCATGGCGTAGCCGGCGCCGAGCGAGAGCGCGGCGAGCGCCGACAGTCCCGGCGAAAAGGCCGGCGGCCGCTTCGGGCGCCGTCCCTCGCCCAGCAGGTCGATGATCTCCGACCGCCCGACGCGCAGCGCGCTCAGCAGCGAGATGACGAAGAACAGCAGCAGGAAGCCGCCTGCCGTCAGCAGCACGGCCCGGCCCGGCACGAGGAAGCGGATCGGCACGTCGGTGCCGATCAGCACGCCGAGCGTCAGGATAAACAGCTTGCTCAGCAGGATGCCGAGGCCGAGGCCTGCCGCGATCGACAATGCGGCGACGGCGAGGCTTTCGTACACGACCATCTTGCGCAGCTGGCCGCGCGTCGTGCCGAACAGCGTCAGCAGGCCGAACTCCTTCTTGCGCGTCTTGACGAACGCCGAGCTGGAGTAGAGGACGAAGAAGAACGAGAAAATGAGGATAAGGTACATGCAGACCTCCATCATTTTCTTCACCCCTTGCGCCTGCTCGATCTTGCCGTTCACGACATCGGGATGCAGCACGAACGAGGCGTACAGATAAAAGATGAGGACGGAAAAGACGCTGCTGAGGAAAAAGGCCGCGTACGAACGCCAATTGCCGCGGATATTGTTAAGCGCGAGCGAACGGAACGTCATCGAAATTCCCTCCCAGCACGCTCAGCGAATCCAGAATCTGCTGGAAAAACGCCTGGCGATTGTCTCCGCGGCGGATCTCCGAGAAGAACCGTCCGTCCTTGATGAACATGATCCGCTTGCAGTAGCTCGCGCTGAACGGATCATGCGTCACCATCAGCACCGTCGCGCCGAGCCGCTCGTTGAGATCCTTGAGCGACTCCATGACGTCCTTGGCCGCCTTGGAGTCGAGGTTGCCCGTCAGCTCGTCGGCGAGCAGCAGCGACGGCTCGTGAATGATCGCCCGCGCGATCGCGGCGCGCTGCTTCTGGCCGCCGGACACCTCGTACGGCCGCTTTTCGAGGATGGCGGCGATGCCGAGCAGCGACGCCACCGGCTGCAGCGCCCGCTCGATCTGCGCCGGCGACTTGCCCTCGAGCACGAGCGGCAGCGCGATGTTCTCCTTGAGGCTGAGCGTGTCCAGCAGGTTGAAGTCCTGGAACACGAAGCCGAGCTCCCGGCGCCGGAACAGCGCCAGCTTGCGGTCGCTCAGCCCCGACGGGTCGATGCCGCGCACCGAGATGCTGCCCGAGGTCGGCTTGTCGATTGTCGCGAGCAGGTTGAGCAGCGTCGTCTTGCCGCTGCCCGACGGGCCCATGACGCCGACGAACTCGCCCGTCTGCACGGTCATGTCGATGCCGTCGAGCGCCTTGTAGCTGACCTCTCCTTTGGTGCTGTAGATTTTGCCTAACGCTTTTACTTCCAATACGTCCATGCGATGTCGTCCTCCCGGTTTCGTCTATCGAATGACTCCAGTATACCCGGACCAAGGAAGACCACCCATCGATCGACCTTACACGGAAGCTTACAATCTTGTCAGGTTGTGGATGGCGCGGCCTTCGAAGCCGATGCGGACCGTCGTGCCCCGCCCTTCCTCCGATCGCAGCTCGAGCGTCAAGCCGAGCTTGGCCGCTACCTGACGGCACAGATAGAGCCCCATGCCGGTCGACTCCTCGGTCCGCCTGCCGTTTTCCCCGGTGAAAAAAGGATCGAACACCCGCGGCACGTCCTGCGCCGGAATGCCGATGCCCTCGTCGGCCACCTCGATCCAGGCGGCGCCGTCCTCGTCGGCGCCGATCGCGATGTCAAGCCGCTTGGAGCCGGGCTTCGGCTTGGAATACTTGACCGCGTTGCCGACGAGCTGGACGAGCAGGAACAGCACCCACTTGCCGTCGGTCTCGGCCCAGGCCTCGCCCTCAATGCGCGGATAGACGCCCGCCGCGATCAACAGCCGCTTGTGCTGGTTGACCGCCTCGCGGGCGGCCTCATGCAGCGCGACGCGCCGGGGATGCAGATCAAGCGCGAATTCCTCCAGCCTCGCCGTATGCAGCATCTGCTCCAGGCCGCGCGCCAGGCGGTCCGTCTCCTCGCGCAGGCTGTCCGTCAGCTCGCGCAGCTCGTCCTGCCCGAGCCCTGCTTTGGCAGCCTGGCTCTGCGCGATCAGGTCGATGACCGAGACCGGCGTCTTCATATGATGCACCCACTGGTAGACAAAATGCCGATGCAGCTCCCGCTCGCGGTCATGCGCCTGCAGCCGGTCCTGCGCGAGGCGGCTCAGACCTTCGAGCATGCGCGCCGTCTGGCGCTGCTCCGCCGTCGCCGCGCCTTGCAGCGGACGCCAGCCGGGAGCTTCCGACAGGCGCAGCAGGGCATCGAGATAGCTGCGCTGGCGGAGGAAGCCGATGCCGAAGGCCGTCGCCCCGACGGCGGCGGACAGCAGCCAAAAATAGAGCAGATTGCTCCAGTCCATCCTCTGGCCGATGCCGGTACGCTCCAGATACCAGATGACCGATCCGGCGCCGAGCGCAAGCGCCAGCACGGCCGCTGCGGCGAGCTGCCCGCGCGCGTAGAGGCCGAGCGCCAGCAGCGTGCGCCGCAGGCGGCGGTCGGAGCTGCTTCCGGCTGCGCTTGCGCCTCCATTTTTGCGGCTCATCGGAGCCTCCTTGCAGCGGGCAGCGGCCGACCGGGGCTGCCGACCGCTTGCAGGACGATGTCGAGCGGCATCATCGGCTGCCCCCATCCGGTCCGGCGGCCAGCTCGGCGTCGTTCAGCCGATAGCCCTGCCCGCGATGCGTCTCCAGCACGCCGCCGAGCCCGAGCTCCTCCAGCTTGCGGCGCAGGCGGGTCACGTTGACGGTCAGCGTATTGTCGTCGACGAATGACGTATCGTCCCACAGGCTTTCCAGCAGCCGGTCGCGCGAGACGATCGCGCCGTCCGCCTCGAGCAGCGCCTCGGCGAGCAGCCGCTCGTTGCGGCTCAGCTGCGCGGCCTGCTCGCGCCAGAGCAGCAGGCTCCGGCTTACGTCCAGCCGCAGCTCTCCGCAGCGCAGCTCGAAGCCGCCTGCGGACGAAGCGCGGCCCGCCTCGTCGCCGGCCGGCGCCGTCAGGCCGGAGCCGCTCTCCGGCTCGAGCGGCGCGGCGGCATACTCGCCGTAGCTGCGCCGCAGCGCGCTTTTGATCTTGGCGATCAGCAGGTCGAGATGGATCGGCTTCGTGACGAAGTCGTCCCCGCCGTTCTCGATCGCCATCACCTGATCCATTTCCCCCGAGCGGGCCGAGATGAAGATGACCGGAGCCGTGGAGCGCTGGCGGAACTGCCTGCACCAATAAAAGCCGTCGAAGTACGGCAGATTGATGTCCATCAGCACGAGATGAGGCGTCTGCTCCTCGAAGTCGAGCGTCAGCTCCTTCATCCGCTGCGCCCGCTGCGGCTGGAAGCCGTAGCGCTCCAGCGCCTCTCCGAGCAGGCGGGCGATCTTGTCGTCGTCCTCGACGATCGTGATGCGATACATTGAGCCTTCCTCCTTGACCATTCCTTCCGATGCTTGACGCCATCTGTCGCCTTAGTTTACCACACCCTCCGGCCGATCCCGACTGGACCCCGGACGGGGCCGCCAGGCCGCAGACGCTGGACCGAAGCACGGATTTTTTCGCAAAAAGCTTCAGCCCTGAAACTTCGCTGCCGATGCTTCGTATGTTGGCTCAAACGGACGGTTGCCGGCAACGTCCATCCACCAGGAGGTTTTGTCCATGTCTTTGTCCAAAGCGCTGCGGCTCATCAGCGGCATCTGCGAGGGGCTGCTCGCCATCCCGATCCTCGGCGGCCTGTTCGTCATCTCCAGCGGCTATGCCGCCCTCGGCTTCATGTTCGTCTTCCATCTGATCGTGCTGTTCGTCTCGCTCTCGCATCGCGAGCCCGTGTACGGCAGCGCCGCCGGCCTCGCCGCCTCGCTGCTCGGCTGGATTCCGTTCCTCGGCTTTTTCCTGCACGTCATCTCCGCGCTGCTGCTCCTCGTGTCGGCGTTCCAAGGCGGTCCTCGCCGTCCCGAGCATTACGGTCCGCCTCCACGGTACTAAGGATACAAAGCTTAAGCTTCGCCGATCCAATCCGGCTTACCCGCCTCGGGCAGCTTTGCCCGAGGCGTTTTGTCGGTCGCTCGCGCCGCTGCCCGGGTTGCCTTTATCGAGCCGCGCGTGCTACAATGAATTTTAATAGTGACTGACAGTCATTCATCTCATTCGCGGAAGGAGAGGATCGCTTGGACAAGCGGGAGAGGATCATCGAGGCGGCGCTCGACGTCTTTCAGGAGCTCGGCATCGAGAAGGCCAAAATTTCCGATATCGTCAAGCGGGCCGGCATCGCGCAGGGCACGTTCTACCTCTATTTCCCTTCCAAGCTCGCGCTCATGCCCGCGATCGCCGAGATCATGGTCGGGCGAATTCTGGAGCGGCTGCAGGAGATCCGCCCGGACGGCTCGGCTCGTGACCAGCTGGGCAGCATGGTCGAGGCGATCTTCGAGGTGACCGAGACGCATCGCGATCTGACGGCGCTGATCTACTCCGGCATCACCCAGACCGAGCATGTGCGCGAGTGGGAAGCGATCTACGATCCGATCTACGGCTGGATCCGCGAGCGTCTGGAGCAATTCCGCGAGCGCGGCGAAATTCGTCCGACCGCTCGCCCCGACTTCTCGGCTCGCCTCGTGCTCGGGCTGATCGAAACGGCCGCCGAGCAGAACTTCCTCTATGCGTCCGCCGAGGCCGACGCGGTAGCCGGGCACAAGGCGGAGCTGAAGCAATTCCTCGCCGCAGCGCTCGGATCGGAGCCGATCGCCTGAACGCGGCGGTCTTTTCACCCCAAAATGACTGACAGTCATTCATAATTGCCGGTGCTTGCCTGCCGCTTGCTTCCTTGTACAGAAGCGATTGCGGACCGGAGTAACCCTGTCCATCGAGGCCACACTAAGTTCAACTCATTCCTATCCCTGAAAGGAGCTTTTCCAGATGTCTTCTCAAGTCATGACCAAAGCCAAGCCCCGCATGAACAAAGGCTGGCTGTTCGTCACGCTCACCTGCATCATGGAGCTGGTATGGGTATACGGCTTTCATGCCGCGACTGCGCCGCTCCACTTCGTTCTGGTCGCCGCGGTCATCGCCGTCGACTTTTATTTTCTGTTCCGCGCCTGCGAGCTGCTGCCTACCGGCACCGTCTACGCCATCTTCGCCGCCGCCGGCACCGCCGGAGCCGCGCTCATGGACCTGCTGCTGTTCGGCGGCTCGCTCAGCTTCGCTAAGCTCGGCTTCATGGCGCTGCTGCTGAGCGGAGTCATCCTGCTCAAGCTTGCCGACGGCAAAGACGATTCTTCGCGCTGACGATTAGTCCGCGCGCGGACATCGACACCAATTTTCTCATCCAAGGAGAGATCATCATGGGCTGGGTATTCGTATTTTCCGCGGCGTTCTGCGAGCTGGCAGGCGTCGTCGGCCTGAACCGCTTCACCGAGCGCAAGACGCTGCAAAACGGGCTCTGGTTCATTTGCGGCTTCGCCGCTTCGTTCGCCTTGCTGTACGCCTCGTTCCAGCATCTGCAGCTGAGCGTCGCCTATACGGTATGGGTAGGGCTCGGCACGTCGCTGGCCGTTATCGTCAACATGCTGTTTTTCGGCGAATCCCGCAGCCCGCTGCGGCTGTTCAGCCTGGCGCTGATCATCGTCGGCGTGACCGGGCTGAAGGCGGTTTCCGGCTGAGCATTGACGAGCCTGGACTTGGCGTATACGATGAGGATAAATAGCCCATTCTAGGAAGGCTTTTTTTGCATCCGCATGTAGGCGCCCTGCAAAAAAAAGAGCCTGAGGGAATGATCCCTCAGGCTCTTGCTATCGTCATGCGCTCAGCACTCGTCCGGCTTCGGCTTGCCGGCGTCGCTCGCCGTGCGGAAGCTCGAGCCGCAGCCGCAGGTGACCGTAGCATTTGGATTATGGATGGTGAAGCCGCCGCCCATGGCGCCTTCCTTCCAGTCGATCTCCAGGCCGCGCAAATACTTGGCGCTGTCGCTGTCGACGACGACCTTGACGCCGTTCACGTCGAGCTGCTGGTCGTCTTCCTTCTGCTCGTCGTCGAAGCCCATGCCGTAGGAGAAGCCGCTGCAGCCGCCCTCCTTGACGCCGACGCGCAGGAACAGCTCCTGCCCTTCCTCGGCCGCGAGCATTTCCTTTATTTTATCCGAGGCTGTTTCGCTGATCTCGATCATCCTCATCATCCTCCTGTTCGAAGCGTTGCGTAGTCTTGCCCTTCGTCTCCCAAGTATACTCCTCTTGCCCGGGACGCTCAAGGGAGAAGCGCACAGCGCTCCGAACGCCAGCCTCCACAGCTCTCGTCAAGGATGCAAGTTTCCGCCAAACCTAGCTCCGACCGAACGAGCTTAGACTCCCGTCACCCGGAACTCCGGCTTCACCTTGTCGAACCGAGGGTTCCCGCCGCATACCATCAGGCCCGCGCCCCAATCGATGTGCACGTTCTCCGTTGGCTCGTCGGCCGGGTCCTTGTACTGGAACAGCACGTTGCGGCGCGTGCGCTCGCTGCGGTTGGCGTCCGAGCCGTGGATCGTCAGGTAGTTGAAGAACAGCACGTCGCCCGCATCCGCGGGACAAGGAATGCCGTCCGAGATCGGATACTGCTTGTGGTTCAAATAGTACGAGCCGACATGCGGCAGGCTGCCTTCCGCATGCGAGCCCGGAACGACCCTCAGGCAGCCGTTCTGCTCGTCTGCGCGGTCCAGATGCACGCTTGCCGCCAGCATCGTATGCTGGGCATGGGGGAAGTACGGATAGTCCTGGTGCATCGGAAACGCCGCTCCGTTTTCGGGAGGCTTCACGAGCATTTTCGTATGGTGCAGATGCACGTTCGGCCCGATCAGGCGCGAGAGGATCGCCGCCATGTTCGGATGCACGACCGCCCGCATGAAGCAGGCTTCATGGTAATGGACGTCGTGGAAGCCTTTGAGCACGAGCTTCTTCAGCTCTGCCGGCGGCAGGAACTCGCCCTGCCAAGCGGCGTTGTCGTCCCGCTTGGCTTCGGCGGCGCGGCGGATGATGCGCTCCACGCCGCCTCTCATCTCCTCCACCTCCTCGTCCGAAAACACTCCCTTGACGAGCAGATACCCGTTCTTTTTGTAAAAATCGACCTCGCGCTCGCTGATCATGACGATTCCTCCTCGATGGACACCCGATTGATTTTGCGCCGTTCTTGCTTATAATCGTACTCAAAGGAGGAGGCGGCGTCTTTGGAAGCCGAAGCCTTCGTTTTGCACTTTGAAGCCAGGGAGGCGGAAATCGATGTACCGATTCCGGGAAAGCGCCGAGCGGCTGAACAGCCGGATCTCCGCAGCGGAGACGGGCGCCGAGCGGTTTTTCATCCACTATTGGGGGGCCGACGGACGGCTGCCGAGCAATCCGGCGCACAAGCATTCCTTCTTCGAGGCCTGTTATGTGCTGAGGGGCACCGGAACGTACCGGGATGCCGAGGCGATCTACGAGCTGCAAAGCGGCGTCCTTTTCCTCTCCCGTCCGGGCGTCGAGCATCAGATCACGACCGAGGACGGCCTTGCGATCGTCTTCGTCGCGTTCGAGCTGGACGAGTCCGGCTCGGAGCCCCAGGCCGCCGCCGCTTGGCGGGAGCTGGAACGCTCCGCGCAGCCGGTTCGGATCGATGCCTCCGGCACGCCGTCGGCTCTGCTGTGGGAATCGCTGCTGACCCGCGAGGACGGACGCTTCCCGCTGCCTGACGGCGCTCTCCCCGCCGCCGCCTTCGCCCTGCTGGCTTCGTTGCGGACGCTGTTCGGCGCAGAGCCTGCCGGGACCGCTCCCGCTTCTCCAAGGCCGAGCCGGCTGCTGCGCCGGGCGAAGCGGTACATCCGCGACAACCTTGCCCGTCCGCTCTCGCTCTCCGAGGTCGCCTCCGCGCTGCATCTTTCCGAGCGCCAGCTGTCGCGCCTGTTTTCCGGAGGCATCCACGAAAGCTTCTCCGGCTATGTCCGCCAAGAGCGCATCCGCGAGGCGTCCCGGCTGCTGGCGCTCGACGAGCTGCCGATCAAGGCGATCGCCGAGCGGACCGGCTTCGCCTCGGTCCATTATTTCACCCGCACGTTCCGCGCCGCCAAAGGAATGCCGCCCGGCGAATTCCGCAAGCGAAGCGGCGCCGCGCCGGCGGAGTGAGGCTTGCAAGCCGGCTCTCTTCGCTGCTTTGCTTCGCTGCCGCGTCCTCTCAGCGCGGACATCCTTCCATCCGTTTCCCCTTCATCTTCCCTTTTCATTTGCCGTTTTTATATTGAAGCTTCACCACCATAGGTTTATAATGAAGACGGTTTGTTTGCAGTAGACGCACGGGAAAGTTCCTTTTTTCACAAAGTTCTCCAAGGCAGGACAGCCGCGAAAGGCAACCGCCCTGCCGACCATTCCCGATTCTTCTGCCCGCCAGGCATGGCCAGGCAGGATGCACGGACAAGGAGGTCCATATCCATGAACATCATCACTCCGACGGAAGCCTCCGTCATGCAAGGCATCCGCGAGAAGGTCAGCGCGGGAGAGCGGCTCAGCCTCGAGGACGGCGTGTTCCTGTACAAGTCCGACGACCTGCTGAGCATCGGCCAGATGGCCAACGAAGCCAACCTGCGCAAAAACGGCAACAAGGTCTATTTCATCGATACGATGACGCTCTACTTCACCAATGTCTGCGAAGCGCACTGCGCGTTCTGCAGCTTCCGCAAGGACGAAGGCGACGAGGGCGCCTATACGCTCTCTCCGCAGGAGATGATCGACTACGTCGACAAGCACATCACCCCGACGGTGCGCGAGTTCCATATCGTCGGCGGCCATAACCCGCATGTGCCTTTCCAATACTACGTCGACTCGCTGAGCGCCCTCAAGAAGCAGTACCCGCATGTGACGCTCAAGACGTATACGGCGGCCGAGATCGACTTCTTCTCCCGCATCAGCGGGCTCAGTTACCGCGAGGTGCTGCAGGAGCTGCAAAAGGCCGGGCTCGAATCGCTCACCGGCGGCGGCGCGGAGATCCTCTCCGACCAGTACCGCAAAAAGATGCGCGTCGAGAAGGCCGACGTCAGCCAGTACCTCGACGTGCACCGCACGGCGCACGACCTCGGCATCAAGACGCATACGACGATGCTGTACGGCGCCGTCGAGACGCATGAGCAGCGCATCCAGCACATGATGTCGATCCGCGAGCTGCAGGACGAGACGAACGGCTTCCTCGTGTTCATCCCGCTGTCCATGCAGCCGCATAGCCCGCGCGCCGGCATCCGCCGCCGCAACTCGGCCTACGAGGATCTCAAGACGATCGCGATCAGCCGCCTCATGCTCGACAACTTCGACCACATCAAGGCGTACTTCATCAATATCGGCCCGCAGCTGACGCAGGTGTCGCTGACGATGGGCGCATCCGACGTGCACGGCACGCTCGTGCGCGAGCGCATCAGCCATGCCGCAGGAGCGCTCACGCCGGAAGGACTGTCGCGCGAGGACCTGATCTGGTTAATAAAAGGAGCGGGCCGCGTTCCCGTCGAGCGCGACACCTTTTACAACGAGATCAAGGTATTCGAGTAATTCCGCTCGGCAGCGAGCATATTAGGTTCATCCATCTTCATCGCGGCACCGTGAAAAGCGAACAAGGGTTGGGATACGAATGAAGCGATTTGTCATTTTGGGCGGCGGATACGGAGGCATGGCTCTGGCCCAGGAGCTGCTGGACGGAGACATCCCTTCGGATACGATCATCGTGCTGATCGACCGCATGCCTTTCCAAGGACTCAAGACGGAATACTACGCGCTGGCCGCGGGAACGTCTCCGGAGATCGATCTCCGGGTTTCTTTCCCGAGCGACTCGCGCCTGCTCATCACCTACGGCGAGGTGACGGGCATCGACCTCGACGGCAAGCGCGTCCTGCTCGAAGGGCAGGACCCGGTATCGTACGATTGGCTGACGATCGGGCTCGGCTGCACGGACAACTATCACGGCATCCCCGGAGCCGAAAAGAACTCCTGCAGCATCCAGACGTTCGCGAATACGCGCCGCACCTACCAGGTGCTCGGCGACGTCAAGCC
The DNA here is from genome assembly GCF_009649995.1 of Paenibacillus sp. B01. Classification (NCBI taxonomy): domain Bacteria; kingdom Bacillati; phylum Bacillota; class Bacilli; order Caryophanales; family Paenibacillaceae; genus Paenibacillus; species Paenibacillus sp. B01. Next base: position 4,555,966 of record NZ_CP045802.1, read on the forward strand.
GTACGGCCAGGTATCGATCATCGGCGGCGGCCTGAGCGGCGTCGAGATCGCCGCGGAGCTGCGCGAGGCGCGCAAGGATCTCAACATCCGCATCATCGACCGCGGACCGAGCATCCTTTCGGCCTTCCCTCCGAAGCTCAAGACGTACGTCTCGGCGTGGTTCCTCGAGCATCATGTGGAGATGCGCGGCCATGTGTCGCTCAAGCTGCTCGAGGACGGCGTCCTGCATGACGGCAACTCGCCGGAGCCGATCTACACCGACGCCACCGTCTGGACCGCGGGCATCCAGCCGGTCGAGGTCGTGCGCGAGCTGAACGTGGCCAAGGACCATCAGGGCCGCCTCGTGCTCAACGAGCTTCATCAGCTGCCGGACTATCCGGAAGTATTCGTCATCGGCGACTGCGCGTCCGTGCCGTTCTCTCCGAGCGGACAGCTTGCCGGCGCGATGGGCAAGCAGGTCGCGGATGTCATGCAGGCGATCTGGAAAGGCCGCACGCCGAAGGTCGGCAAGATCAAGCTCAAGGGCACGCTCGGCTCGCTCGGCAAAAAAGCCGGCTTCGGCCTCATGGGCAACACGGCCATTATGGGCCGCGTGCCGCGAGTGCTCAAAACCGGCGTGCTCTGGCGTTCCAAAAACCATTTCGGATGAGACGGAAAACAAGCCGATCGCGCCTACAGGTCGTCGATCAGCTTGTCCAGCGCCTCGCGCTCGGCGGCCTTGCGGAGAACGTTCTCCTGCAGGGCCGTTTCCAGTTCCTCGACCGTATCGGCCGCGACGATCTCGCCGTCGACCATCGCGAACGGCGACAGATAGCATTCGCCGCAATTGCCGAGGCAGCCGTATTCGATGACTTCATATCGGTCATCCTGTTCTAGAGCGCGCATCAGCCGGTCGGTGCCATGATGCATGTTGCTCGAGCAGAATTCAACGACGGGCTTCAGCATGGCGTACCTCCGTTTTCAATCGTCTTGCTTTGTATTATAATAGGGAAGAAAGGAGTTGAATGCAATGAGCGAAAACGCACAAAGCACGATGTACGACGAGGTTCTGGATGTTCTTGACAAGCTTCGTCCGTTCCTTCAGCGCGACGGCGGCGACGTGGAGCTCGTGGACGTGGAGGACGGCATCGTCAAGCTCCGTCTCGTCGGCGCCTGCGGTAGCTGCCCGAGCTCCACGATCACGCTGAAGGCCGGCATCGAGCGCGCCCTGCTGGAAGAAGTCGAAGGCGTGCAAGAGGTTGTCCAGGTCTTCTAAGAAGGTTTCAAAATAACAAGCGGCTGGCTCCCCTCCCGGGATGCCAGCCGTTTTTTTGTTCAGCCGGGCGAGGCCGGCTTGATGCTCGTGCGGATCGGGTCGAAGCCGCCCGTCACGTCGATGATGTTGCCCGTCAGGAAGTCCGACTGCGGCAGGCACAGGAAGGCGATGACGCGGGCGACGTCCTCGCCCGTGCCGGGACGGCCCAGCGGAGAGTCGTCGTCCGCGATGCCCTGCACGTCGGCGATCGACTTTTCCTTGTAGTCGCCGCGGATGTCGCCCGGACAGACCATGTTGACGGTGACGCCATGGGAGCCCTCCTCGACGGCGAGCGTCTTGGTGAACGACACGAGCCCGGTCTTGGCCGCGGCATAAACGGCCCGATGAGGCCAGGCGCGGCCTTCCATCGCATGGCCGAAGCCGAAGTGGATGATGCGTCCCCACCGCCGCTCGCGCATCGCGGGCAGCAGATGGCGGTCCAGCAGCATCGCGCCGAGCAGGTTGCCGTGCAGCAGCGCGATGATCTCCTCTTCCTCGTAATCGCCGAACACCCGGCGCTCGCGGATGAACGGTCCGGCATTGTTGACGAGGATGTCCACCCGGCCGGTCAGCCGCAGCGCCTCGCGGGCCAGCTCTGCCGCCTCGCCGGGCAGGGCCAGATCGGCCCGGATCGCGCGGCTGCGCACGCGGAAGCGGCTCTCCAGCTCCCGCGCCAGCGCTTCGGCATCGTCCGCGCTCGTGCGGTAGTTGAGCACGATATCGCAGCCGCAGCGGGCCAGCTCCTCCGCCGCCCGCTTGCCGAGCCCTTTGGCGCTGCCGGTGATCAGGGCCGTTTTTCCTTTCAGCTCCACGGATCGTTCCTCCTCGCCGATTATCGGCCGGATTGCGGGGCTTTCTCCTCCGCCAGCTTCGCCAAGTAGGCGAATGCCAGCTGCAGGGACGCCGCCGCGAGCTCCAGGCCGCTCGCCATGTCCTCCAGCTGGTCGGAGATGCTCTCCAGGCCGATCTCCTCGCCGAAATGAAGATGCATCTGCAGCAGATCGTCCTGCAGCTCGGAGTTCAGGTTATGGATCTCCTCGTTGCGGCGCTTGCGCAGCCGCGCGACAGGCTTCTCATGCCGGGCCTTAAGGTCGCTCAGCGGCCCTCCGAGCGCAAGATGCAGCTTTTTCTCCCGCATGCGCCGCAGCACGGTGAAGTAGGAGAAGCGCTCCTTGAACTGCTGCGTGTTCAGCTCCAGCGCTTCGTTCAGCAGCGTGCCGAGCTTGTCCAGCAGGGAGAACAGGCGGATGAAGGCATTTTTGTCGAAATAGACGTAACGGCGATAATGCAGCCGCTCCTCCTGAGGCATGTCGGCCCAGGAATCGCTCGTCACGAGCGCGCCGAAGCGCGAAGCGGCATAACAGCTCTGCTCCAGCTCGTCGAGCGAGGCCATCAGGCCGAAGGCCATGACCTCGCGGGTACGCGCCTTGTGGTCCTGGTCGCGTCCCGCAACGGCATGAAGATGCATGGCGGAGGCATAAGCCTGCATGGCCTTCAGCGCATCGGCGACAACGCCGGCCGGCGCTGCCGGCTCTTCTCCAAACAGCATGCGGAGCATGGGCCGACCTCCTCTAGGATGTAATTCAAGCTCCGGGGAAATATTCCTTCCAGCGCCGGTCGACCAGCTGCACGATATCCTCGCGCGGGAACAGCTCGTCCGGGTAGCCGGGCTTCATGCGGGCGTCGATGACGATCGGCAGACGATAGGCCAGATGATGGCGGCGCGCGTCGGACAGCGCGTAGATGTCGTCCGCCGGATTGAAGCGGGTGAACACCGTCCACAGGAACGGCGTCTGCGCCGAGGCGACCGTGGACGCATCGTCGACGAGCACGATGAGCGGCCATTCGGTGCCGCGTTCGGCGACGCGCTCCAGCAGCTTGGACGCCAGCTCCGGATCGGCGGCGTAGGACGCCCCCGATACGACCAGCGCGCCTTTGCAGTAGACGGCGATGTCGTTAATCTCCGCAATCGGGCCCTCCGTATATTCATAGGGCAGCGTCCGCACCGGCTCGCCTACGCCGATCAGCAGCCCTTTGCTGCCGTGGTTGAGCTTGCCGCTCGTATAATCGAGCGTGTCGTGGGACGTGTTGTCGAACACGAACAGATCCGTCTCCGGCTGGAATCGCTCCAGCACCGTCTCGAGCAGCGTATCGAACCTGGACAGGTCGATCGGCTGATCGGTCAGCATGAGGAACTTGGTCAGCGACAGCTGGCCTTGGCCGAAGATGGCGAAGCCGGTGCCGAGCGCCTCGCGCGAGTAGCTTTCGCGCACGACGGCGGCCGCGAGCGCATGCACGCCGGTCTCGGCGTAAGCCCACAGGTCCTTGACGCCGGGCATCGCCATCGGAAACGCCGGGCTGAGCAGGCGCTGCAGGTATTCGCCGAGGTAGTAGTCTTCCTGACGCGGCTTGCCGACGATCGTCGCCGGATAGATGGCGTCCTTGCGGTGATGCATATGCTTGACGTTGAACACCGGGAAGTCATGCTGCAGCGAATAGTAGCCGAAGTGGTCGCCGAACGGTCCTTCGGGCCGGCGCTCATGGGGCGGCACCGTGCCGTGGATGGCGAATTCGGCCTCGGCCGGGATGCGGTGGCGTCCGAGCGGATCCTGCGTCACCGGCAGCTTGCCGCCGAGGATGAGCGAGGCGATCATCAGCTCCGGCAGATGCTCCGGCACCGGCGCGATCGCCGCGGCGATGAGCGCCGGCGGACCGCCGAGGAACACGCTCACCGGCAGCTCCTGGTTCAGCTTCTCCGCCTCATGGTAGTGGAAGCCGCCGCCCTTGTGGATCTGCCAGTGCATGCCGGTCGTGCGGTCGTCGAAGATCTGCATGCGGTACATGCCGAGGTTATGCTTTTTCGGATGAAGCGGATGCTCCGTATAGACGAGCGGCAGCGTGACGAAAGGACCGCCGTCCTCCTGCCAGCTGGTCAGGAACGGCAGCCCTTGAAGCGGAGCTTCGCGGCGCACCTGCTGCAGCACCGGAGCCGAGCCGCTCGGCACATCCTTGAGCCCGACCTTGAGCAGGTCGAGCATCATGCCGCGCTCGCCCCAGATCGCGCCGAGCGTCGGCGGGAGCAGCCGGTCGGCGGCGCCGACGATCGTCTTCATGAGCTGCTCCGGCTTCGGGCCGAAGGCCAGATCGACGCGGCGCGCCGTGCCGAACATATTGGTGAGCACGGGGAATGTGCTTCCTTTCACATTCGTGAACAGGAGAGCGGGGCCCTCCTCCTCGATGACGCGGCGATGGATCTCGGCAAGCTCCAGATTCGGGTCGACCGGGGCGTCGATGACCGCCAGATCGCCGTCCTGGCGAAGCGCTTCCGTGAATTGCCTCAGATTCGCAAAATTCATGAAGTCCGTCCTTCCTGTCTTTTCCAAGCCTGGATGCCGAGATCGATCAGGATGGAGAAGAGAATGGTGATGATCAGGTTGTGCAGCATGTTGGTGAACAGGAACCACTGCTCGTCGTGCATCGTCGCGGTCAGCCAGGCGCCGCTGAAGATCTGGCAGACGACGAGGATCAGCACGAGGCGGGCCGAGCGGGTCGCTCGGTCTCCTGCCGGGGCATGCTTGCGCACGCGCAGGTACAGCCACAGGAACAGCAGGCCGAGCAGCAGGCCTGCGACGCGGTGGATGAAGACGATGCCGGTCGCGCCGGTCAGCTCAGGCACGACTTGTCCGTTGCAGAGCGGCCAGCCGAGGCAGCCTCCGCCGGAGTCGGTATGGCGGATGAACGCGCCGAGATAAACGACGACATAACAATAAATGCAAGCCGTAAGCACGAGCGCATAGACCGAGCGCGGCAGCCGGGGGGCGGTCGCGGCGTCGTAGCCCTTGCTGTGGCGCCGGACCCAGATGACGAGCAGCACGGTCGATGCGACCGCGAGCAAGGAAATGCCGAAATGCAGCGCCATGACCGGCGGGCTCTGGTACCACATGACCGCGGCCGCGCCCATGAGCGCCTGGATGATCGTAAAGGCCAGCGTCAGGCCGGCGTACCAGAGCGGCTCGCGATGGCCGTGGCGGCGGAACAGCCGGATGGTCAGCACAAACGTGGCGAGCACGATGATGCCGACGACGCCGGTTACGGCGCGGTGGGAGTATTCGATGGCGGTCTCCAGCGTAAAGGCGGGAATAAACTTGCCGTTGCAAAGCGGCCAGTCGTCTCCGCAGCCGCGGCCGGATTCGGTATTGGTTACAAGCGCCCCGGCCAGCAGGACCAGGAACATGCCGATGCAGGACATCCATGCAAGCAGGCGGTAAGCTCGGGAGAACATGATTGTCGGTTGTCACCCCTTCTTCCTATGGATACAACCCTCATTATAGCGGCAAAAAAATGCAAAAGCCATGTTGAAAATGTGACGATCCCGCCCCGAAACCGTGGCGGTCCGGGCCGCTCCGGCCGTGTCTTTCCGACGCTTTCGGCCGCCTCGTTAGCTTGCCCCGAAAGCGGTGCTCCCGTCCTCGTTCCAAGTGGCAATAAGCGGCGGCGGAACGGATGAGGTGCGGACGGGGTGTGGACCAGGAGCGGACGGGGAGCGGATGAGGAACGGACGGGGAGCGGACGGGGAGCGGACGAGATGCGGACCAGGTGCGGACCAGGTGCGGACGAGGTGCGGACGGGAAGCGGACGGGGAAAAACGGAGCAAATACCAAGCTCAAGCCGTTATTGGGCGGAGGCCGGAACGTCGGACCGAAACGAGGTGCCGGAACGGCCCCGCTTCGCGGAGCGGGGACTCGGAACCGGCGCCGGGACCCCGCAGTGGGATCGAAACCGAAACCGCTTCGCGGAGCGGGGACTCGGAACCGGCGCCGGGACCCCGCAGCGGGATCGAAACCGAAACCGCTTCGCGGAGCGGGGACTCGGAACCGGCGCCGGGACCCACCAGCGGGATCGAAACCGAAACCGCTTCGCGGAGCGGGGACTCGTTCCGATCTCCCTGGAGCCCAGATTCCTTTGATCCCATTCCCCAGCAGGGGTGGAATCCGGCCTCCAAGGGAACCGCTGCCGCTTCTCCACGAGCCCCCGTCCGCTTCGCTCCTGGTTCCCAATTCCTCCCGGACACCCGCGGCGTTCCATTCTCCTCTGCGCTCGCCAAAGTGCAGTCCTGCTCCCGTCCGATCCTCCACTCTCTCGAGCTACTCGGTTTTCCGCGTATCTCCGACCGTTCGTCTTTTAACCCTAACCCGAATAATTCGGGTTACAGCGGCTCGCAAGTCCTTCTTTTAGGCTCCAACCCGAATAATTCGGGTTACAGCGGCTCGCAAGCCCTTCTTTTAGGCTCCAACCCGAATAATTCGGATAACAGCGGCTCACAAGCCCTTCTTTTAGGCTCCAACCCGAATAATTCGGGTTACAGCGGCTCGCAAGTCCTTCTTTCAGGATCCAACCCGAATAATTCGGGTTACAGCGGCTCGCAAGCCCTTCTTTCAGGCTCCAACCCGAATAATTCGGGTTACAGCGGCTCGCAAGCCCTTCTTTCAGGCTGCAACCGATACGCCTGCCTACCGGAGTGACTTGATTTGACCTCACAACCCCGACCGTTCTCCCTCCACTCGCCCGAGTTACTCGGTTTTTCCGCGCAACTCTGACCGTTTGACCCTCCACTAACCCGAGTTACTCGGTTTTTCCGCGCATCTCCGACCGTTCGGCCTCCCAATGCCCGAGTTACTCGGTTTTTCCGCGTAACTCCTACCATTCGCCCCTCCACTGACCCGAGTTACTCGGTTTTTCCGCGCATCTCCGACCGTTTGACCCTTCACTCGCCCGAGTTACTCGGTTTTCCCGCGCATCTCCCATCGTTCGGACCTTCACAATCTGAGACGACCGAGTCGAGATGTCCTTGGAGCGCAGGATATTGGCACGCCGGCTCTATGAAGGGGCGCAAGCGCCTTGTTTCGCGCCAGCGGTTTGGTTTACACGCCCGAGACGAGGGGGGCGGGGCAGCAAGCCGCATGCGGCTTGCTGGCTGATCTGCAGCCGCCGAATCGTACCGGCCGCGAGAAGCGCTGCCGTCTCCCAGGTATGCGGGAGACGGCCCCCTCCCCCAAATAAAAAGGGGGAGGGGCGGGGCAGGGACAAGGCAAGCGGAGCGAGACGATGCCTTTCGGAGAAGCGGCAGCGGTCCTCTTGGAAGACGGATGGCCTCCGAATAGGAGGTCAAAAAATCAGGGCATCCGGCTTCCAGTGGAATCGGAGAAAGGCTCGGCTCGCGCAGCGGGCTTCTTGTCCACCGGAGTGGCTCGGCTCGCGCAGCCGCCTTCTTGTCCACCGGAGTGGCTCGGCTCGCGCAGCCGCCTTCTTGTCCACCGGAGTGGCTCGGCTCCCGCAGCCGCCTTCTTGTCCACCGGAGTGGCTCGGCTCCCGCAGCCGCCTTCTTGTCACTCAGATCGCGCAGCGGGCTTCTTGTCCATTGGACTTGCCGGCTGCCTGCCGAGAAAGGCTCGGCTCGCGCAGCCGCCTCCTTGTCACCGGAATGGCTCGGCCTGCGCAGCCGCCTTCTTGTCCACCGGAGTGGCTCGGCTCCCGCAGCCGCCTTCCGTCTCCGGCCCGTTCCGGACACGGAACATCAAAGAAGGCCGAAGCCTAGAGCGGCTTCGGCCTCCTCCTATCCGCCGGCGGTCAGCCCGGGAGGGCGTCCGCCACTTCCAGCGCCCGATCCAGAAACTGCTCGATCTCCTCGCGGGACTTGCGCAGCTTGTTCACGAAGCGCACCAGCTCCTTGCCTTCGCGGAAGGCGACGAAGCTCGGGATGCCGAGGATGTTCAGCTCGGAGCAAAGCTCCGGCAGGTCGTCCCGGTCGATTTCGACGAACGCGATGCGCCCGGCATACTTCTGCTCGAGCTCCGGCATGAACGGATCGATGAAATGGCAGTCCGGGCACCAGGTCGTCTTGAATACGGCGACGGTGACGCCGCTATTCGAGACGGTCTGGCGGTACTGCTCTTCGGTCGTCAGCTTCTGCATGGGAATCTTCCTTTCCGGTTGCGGGACTATCCGACTTCGCGGACGATCTCGACGATGTTGGAATAGCTGGCCTTGGTCATGCTCGCGGTCGCTCCGAGCAGCTTGGCGATGTCCCGGGCCGGGACATAAAGCGTGCCGTCGACGACGGTCGGCGGGAAGCTCAGCTGCGTCTTAGCGGCGCCGGAATAAACGGTCTTGCTGCCTTTGGCGAGCCAAATCGTCTGGCCGCGGGCCTCATCCTGGAGCGCCCATTTGCTGCGACCGCTGTCGTAGGTCAGCGACGCGCCTATGCTGTCCGCGAGCGAGCGCAGCGGCACGAGCGTCTGTCCGGACGGCACCGAGATGTAGCTGTCGTAGCCGTACGCGTAGAATTGCGCCGACTGGCGGCCCAGCTGCAGCTCCTGCTTGAGCAGCTTGTACGCGTCCGAGCCGCGGTCGAAGTCCCGGAGGAAGCGGGAAGCTCCGGCTGTCCCGGACCAGCGCTCCGGACTCCAGCTCACGGCATCCGCTTGCGGCTTGTCGGCGGCGACGGCTCCGTTCACGTTCCACAGCTCCGTCTGGATCCGCAGCGAGACCGACGACACCGGGATGTCCTCGGACGCCGCGGCTCCGGGAGCCCAGGTCAGCGCCGCATCCAGACTGCGGATGTCGAGGCCGGCATCCAGCAGCAGCTTGACGTTCAGCGAGCTGCCGTCGGTGAACATCTCCTCGAGCTCGCCCGCGTCGCGGGCTTCCTGCATCGAGTCGGAAGCTTCCTGGAGCATCTCCGCGAGCGCTTCCCGGCCTTCCTCCACGAATGCCGGCTTGTCCGCGTCGGACAGCGGCTCTCCGTCCTCATTGGCCGCTCCGGCCTCCGGATGGTCCTGCAGCACCTCGAACAGGCCGTCCAGCATCGCAGCGAGCCCCTCGGAGTCGGACAGCAGCGCCTTGACATAAGCATGCGCCCAATCGAACAGCTCCATTCCCTTCCAGCCGGCGTCTACTTGCCACAGCGCCGAGCCGCCGCCGTAGACGCTCTGCGCGACCGGCTGCACATTCAAGCGGCTCGCGTTCGGCAGATTGTGGATCCAGTACGCGCCGGCGCGGTCGACCAGATCGCGGGCGAGCGCGCCGGTCTGCTCCGGCGTCGCCTCGGAGCCGCCGACGATATCCGTCAGCGAGGCGCCCGAGCCGAGCTCGAGCAAGGACGCCTCGTCGAGCGCCAGCGAGATCGGCCGCTTCAAGCCGTCGATGCGCAGCATCGCGGACGTCTCGTCCTGCTGCAGCGAGAAGCCGATCTCCTTGCCGCCGACGAGCAGCGCGCCGCTCGCGGAGCTGCGGGATCCGCTCTCGACCTTGGCGGAGTCGATGCGCAGGCGCAGGTCGCGCAGCAGCTCCAGCTGCTGACGCTCGCGCTTATCCAATCCCTCGAACGCCTCGGGCTCGAAGGCGACGGCCAGCGCGACCGTGCTGCGGCTTTCTTGAGTCTGGGCCTTCATCGACTGCAAGATCGCCGTGTTGAGGTCCAGTCCGGCGATCGACTGGCAGCCGGCCGCCGTGACAGCCAGCAGGCAAAGCAGGATCAAGCTTAATCGGAATTTACGGTTCAAAAGACCCACGATCCTCTCTCGTCTCTATCAAATCCCGTCTATTCTACCATGACAGGAAACGAATGGGAAAGAGAGGCTCACAAGCCTGCCGAGGCCTGTCCCTCGCGCCGTCCGAGCCGCCGCACGAGCGGCAGCAGCAGCTTGCGCAGCGGGCCTGGGAAGCTTTTGGCGTCGGCCTCGCGGATGACGCCGAGCGCGATCAGCAGGAAAAGATAGAAGAAGCCGCAGACGAGGCTCGTGGCGATCGCGCCCGCGAGGAAGACGAGCTTGGCGTGCAGCGCCGTGCCGAGCATGCCGCGCACGGTCATGTCCGTGCCGAAGCCGGCCGCCGCGGTGATGAGCACCGCCGCCAGATAAGGCGTCCAGCGCTTGCCGAGCACCTGCAGCCGCACCTTCTGGCGGATCGCCAGCAGGTTGAGCGAGGTGATGACCATGAAGCAGAGCATCGAGGCGAGCACGAAGCCGTACCCTCCCAGCAGCGGACCGAGCAGCAGGCTGCCGACGATCTTGACGGCGTAGCCGATCAGCGTGCTGATCATCGCCGGCCGCGGCGTGCCGAGTCCGAACAGGATCGAGTTGGACGTCATCATCGTAATCTGGAAAATCGTGCCGACCGTGAGCGCCGCGACCATGCCGCTGGCGGCCGGGTCGACGAACAGCAGCCCGTTGACGCTATGCGCGGCGACGGTGAGCAGCAGCGCCGCCGGCACGCCGGTGAACACGACGATGCGCATGACGAGCGACGCCTGGCGCTGCACCTCGTCCAGCCGGCCGACGGAGTTGGCCGCCGACAGCACCGGCAGGATCGACTGGCTGAGCGCGATCGCCAAAATCGGCGGGATGCCGGCGATTGACTGGCCGTTGTAGATGAGGTAGTTCCGCACCTGCTCCGCGGCCGCCTCGCTGGCGAAAAAGCCGTCCGTCCAGCGGATGAAGAACGACGCGTCGACGAGATAGATGAACTGCACCGTCATCGCGGTCACGACGACCGGGATCGACATCGCGAACATTTCCTTGTAGATGGCCTTCAGCCGCATCGGCGGCGCCGAGCGGCGCCCCGTCTCGGCGGCGGAGGCCGCCGCGGCCTCCGCGCCTGCCGCCAGCCGCTCCTCTAGATCGGAGCGCTTCAGCTTGCGGGCGTAGTACAGCATGACGAGGAACGCGCCGATGCTGCCGAACACGCTGCCGAACGTCGCCGCCGCGGACACCCAGGTGTCGCCCCAGCCGAGGTTGAAGACGGCGACCGCGAGCGCGACGCCAAGCAGCACGCGCGCGATCTGCTCGACGATCTGCGAGATGCCGCCCGCGCTCATCATCTGGCGGCCCTGGAAATAGCCGCGCATCATCGCGATGACGGGGAACAGGATGAGCGCAGGCGCGATGGCGCGCACCGATGCCGCCGCCCCCGGAGATTTGGCGATATGCTCCGCATACCAGGGAGCGAGCGCCCACAGCGCCACGGCGAGCGTCACGCCAGTGACGACGCCGAACAGCAGCCCCGCCCGGTAGATGCGCTGGGCTTCGTCCGGACGGCCGATCGCATAGCGCTCCGACACCATCTTGCTGATGGCGCTCGGAATGCCTGCCGTCGCGATGACGAGGAGATACAGGTAGACGTTGTTGGCGATGCCGAGATAGCCCGAGCCGCCGCCGGTGAACAAGTAATCGAGCGGAACCTTTTGGAACACGCCCAGCACGCGGGCGATCAGAGCCGCGGCAGCCAGAATGAGCGTGCCGCGAATGAGAGAGTCCTTTTTGACCATTGGAGGGTCCATCCTTCTTCCTGTGCAGATCTGGCGTCGATCTGAGAATGACGAGTGCAAGAGGCCGTCAGGCCGGCTTCTGACAGTGTATCACAAAAGGCGGGCTTGCCCCAGCCGTTCGGACGCATCGCCGCGGAATGGAAAAAAGCCGAATCCGGGCCGCGCGAAGGCGGCCGGATTCGGCTCGGATGCCTGCTGCGCTTTTGCTTTAGACGCAGCAGATAAGGATTTAGTTTTTGGCGCTGATCGGCTCGAGGGCCGGCTCGCTATGTCCGCGCACCGGGGTCGCGGCGTTGGACGGAGCGGCCCAGCGGACGGAGTTTCCGATGACCTTGAGCACGTTGGCGTCATAGTACGTCGGATGCGTCTCATGGCCGGGACGGAAGTAGAAGATCTTGCCTTGGCCGCGATGGAACGTGCAGCCGCTGCGGAAGACGTTGCCGCCCTCGAACCAGCTGACGAATACGAGCTCGTCCGGCGCCGGGATGTCGAAATGCTCGCCGTACATCTCTTCCTGCTCCAGCACGAACTGCTCCGGCAGGCCGGAAGCGATCGGATGCGCCGGGTTGACGACCCAGATGCGCTCGCGCTCGCCGGCTTCGCGCCATTTCAGGTCGCAGCCGGTGCCCATCAGCTTCTTGAAGATTTTGGAGAAGTGGCCGGAGTGCAGCACGATCAGGCCCATCCCCTCCATGACGCGCTTGTGCACGCGCTCGACGATCGCGTCGTCGACGCGGTCATGCGCCATATGGCCCCACCAGACGAGCACGTCGGTGTCGGCCAGCACGCTCTCGCTGAGGCCGTGCTCCGGCTCCTGCAGCGTCGCGGTGCGGATTTGCAGCTCGGCGTCCGCCAGCCCTTTGGCCAGCGTGTTGTGGATGCCGTCCGGATACACCTTGCGCACCTCTTCGTGTTCCTGCTCGTGAACGAATTCGTTCCAGATCGTAAGCTTGATCATGGGAATGGGTCTCCTTTTCGACTTTCAGATTGAATGGATGGTTAATTCAGCAGCCAGATGACGAACAGCACGATCATGGCGAGCTGCAGCGCGATCTTGACGAGCGTGCTCGACAGCAGGCCGACGACCGCGCCGAAGCCGACCTTGAGCGACTTGTCGAAGCTCGAGCCGGCGATCAGCTCGCCGATGACCGCTCCGGCCAGCGGACCGATCAGGAGGCCGAAGCCGGGAATGACGAACGGTCCGGCGATGATGCCGATCGTGCTGCCGATGACGGAGGCTCGGGAGCCTCCGAATTTTTTGACGCCCCAGGCGTTGACCGCATAATCGGCCAGGAACAGCGCCGCGACGATGATCGTCTGCAGCGTCCAGAATACCCAGCCGAACGGCTCGAAGCCGATGAAGAAGCCGTAGACGAAAAAGGCGGCGTAAATCGCCAGCGCGCCCGGCAGGATCGGATAGACCGCTCCCGCCATGCCGACGGCGAACAGGGCGATGACGAGCACCCAGCCGACGATGTCGAGCGCCATCGTCATCCCCGCCCTTTCAGCACGAGCTCTCGGATCGCATAGGCGACGCCATGCTCGTTGTTGCCGAGCGTGACCGCGTCGGCCGCTTCCTTGACCTCGTCCTGAGCGTTGCCCATCGCGATGCCGAGGCCGCATTCGCGGATGGCGGCGATGTCGTTGAGGCTGTCGCCGATGGCGACCGCTTCCTCCATCGCGATGCCGAGCAGGCCGCACAGCTCGCGCAGCGCCGACGCCTTGTTCACTCCGAGCGGATTGAGCTCGAGGTTCCACGGCGAGGAGTTGGTGATTTCCAGCGAGCCCCAGCTCTCGATTTCCTGACGGATCGACTCGCGGATCGCGTCATTCTCCGTATGATACCCGAACTTCATCCAGTGAAGACGGTCGAAGCCGTCCGCCGGCTCGATCCACTTCTCCTTGTTGAACACGCCTTCGACGGCATAGCCCCAGAACCAAGGCTCCGCGTGGCGGACGGCCAGCTCGTGCAGGCGGCGGATCTCCTGCGCTCCCATGAGCGTCCGGCGGTGCAGCACATGCGGCCGGCTCCAGATCTCGCTGCCGTTGACCGTGATGAGCGGCGTCTCGAGTCCGAGCTGCTCGGCGAACGGAATCGCTCCCTGAAAGCCCCTGCCAGTCGAGAAGCAGACCGTGATTCCGGCTTCCATGGCGCGTCCGATCCACTCCGCGTTCTCCTCGCTGATCGTCTGCGTGTCCGTCAAAGTCGTTCCGTCCATGTCCAGGGCAAGCAGCTTGTACATTGTGCGAAGTTCCTCCCTGCCAGATGGTTTCCCCTGCCATTCTATCACAGCGGGCGGGCAAACGCTCGGCGAAGAGGGTCAACCGTTTGAACGTGCCGGCCTCTTCATTATAGGACGTACGGCCCGGCCATTCTCCATCCGATCTTGGCGAATCCTCGTTCGATTTTGGCATGTCCGCTCCCGCGGCCGCTTACCATAGATCCAGCGCGCGCCGCAGCATCCGGCTGCCGCCGCTTCTCCCCGTCAGCAGGCGCGCCGCCAGCAGCAGCGCATAGAGATGCGGCTTGGCCGCGAGCGAGCGGCGGCAGTAAGTCAGCGCTTTCGCCCGGTCGCGCTTGGCCAGGTAGGCCATCGTGAAGTATTTGCCGGCAATGCCGTAGTCGATGCCTCTCAGGCAGCGCCTTCTCGCCGACTCGCCGATCGCGTCCGAGCGCTCCACCTGCAGCCGCAGCTGGCGGCGGACGGCGACGGAGCGTTCGCCGAGCGCCTCGAAGCGGCTCAGCAGCTCGGCATCGAGCGCATCGGGATCGATGCGGCGGCGGTCGCAGAAGAAGTAGAGGCTGTCGTCCGACTCGTAATAGACCGAATGCGGCTCGGGCTGCAGCGCGATGCGGAAGCGGTCGAAGAAGCGCATGAGGAAGGTCGTGTCCTCGCCCAGATGATGCTCTTCTCCGATCAGCCCGACCTGGTCCAGCAGCTCGCGCCGCAGCACCATCGTGTTGAGCTGGAAGAAATTGCGGGGCATCCGCAGAAACTGCTCGAACAGCCCCTTTCCGAACACGATCGCCGTCCCGTCGCGGTCGAACCGCTCGCCCATCTCCCGCAGCAGCCGCTGCTCCGTCTCCCCGTCGAAGGTATTCGTCTCGATGTCACCGTGCCGCTCGAGCCAAAGGGCAAAGGCGACCTCCGCCCCCGTCCGCCGGAGCGTGTCCAGGCTCGCCTCCAGATGGCGCGGCAGCCAGCGGTCGTCGGAATCCAGAAACGCCACATAGTCCCCCCGAGCCTCCAGCAGGCCGCAGTTTCTCGCTCCTCCCGGTCCTTTGGCCCGCTCGCTGCGGACATAGCGGATGCGCGGATCGAGCCGGGCCAGCTCCTCGACGACGCCCTTCGTGCCGTCCGTGCTGCGGTCGTCCGCGACGATCAGCTCCCAGTGCTGGAAGCTCTGCTCCCGGATCGACCCGATTGCCCGGGAAATGACATGGGCGCGGTTATAGGCGGGCATGACGATGCTGACGGTTGGCTGCATGAGTTCTCCCCTATCCCTCATTTTTAGGGAAGATTTTCGCGTTTTTTCGCGTTTTTCCTTCTTTCGTCAAAAAGAACGGCGGAGCCTCCGCGAGGAAGTCCGGCGTTCGGTTGAAATGGATTCCGCCATCCGCCGCCACATGCCTGATCGGCGACGGCGCCTTCCGTCATGCCGCGCGGCGGCTCAGGCGGGAGCGCCGCAGCTTGGCGGACAGCAGGCCGTGCTTCGGCGAGAGCAGGAACGACGCGGCGAACAGCGCGGCCGCGGCGACGACGATGCAGCCGGCGATGGAGGCGTCGAGCCGCACGGCCAGCGCATAGCCGAGCACCGTCGAGGCGACGCCGATGAGCGCGCTCAGGCCGATCATGACGCCGAGCCGGTCCGTCAGCAGATAAGCCGCAGACGGCGGGATGACGAGCAGGCCGACGACGAGGATCGCGCCGACGCTTTCGAACGAGCTGACCGTGGCGACGGAGACGAGTCCCATTAGCAGGTAATGGAACAGCGCCGCCGGGATGCCGACAGCCGCAGCGAGCATCGGGTCGAAGGCGCATAGCTTGAACTGCTTGTAGAACGTGCCGATGACGGCCAGCACGAGCAGCAGCGTGCCGCCGAGCAGCCAGACCGAGCGCGGGCCGAGATCGACGCCGCCGATCTGCAGCGTGTTCCAGGCGGCGTAGGCGATCTCGCCGTACAGCACGCAGTCGAGATCGAGGTCGACCTGGCGCGCGTTCAGGCTGACGAGCACGACCCCGATCGCAAACAGCGCCGTGAACACGACGCCGATGGAGGCGTCGCTCTGGATGCCGCGCTGATTGAACCATTGGATCAGGAACACGCACAGCAGCCCCATGATCGCCGCCGCGACGAGCATCAGAATCGAGCCGCGCGAGCCGCTGACCATGTAGGCGATGACGATGCCGGGCAGCACCGAGTGGCTGATGGCGTCGCCGATCAGCGCCATCCGGCGCAGGATGAGGAAGCAGCCGAGAATGGCGCAGCTGACGGCGGCGAGCGAGCCGGTCAGCAAAATCCAGAAGTCCATGCTCATGTCAGCCGGCCTCCTTTGCCGATGTCGAGGATGATGCCGCCGCGGGCGAGGCTGCTCCGGCCGCATGCAGCAGCAGCCGGCGGCGGGCCTCGCGGCGCGTCAGACGGGCCGTCAGCAGCCCTCGCTTCGTGCCGAACACGACCGAGACGAGGAACAGCGCCGCCGCGGCCAGCACGCTGACCGGACCTGTCGGCAGCTGGCTCACCTGGGAGCTGATCCACGCGCCGAGCAGGCCGCTCACCATGCCGAACAGGCCGGAGAGCGCAAGCATGCGGCCGAGCCGCTCCGTCCAGAAGCGGGCGGAGACGGCCGGGGTGATGAGCAGCGCGGCGACGAGCACGACGCCGACCGCCTGGATGCCCGTCACGACCGCCGTGACGAACAGCGCCTGCAGGATGAAGTCCAGCACCGACACCGGGAAGCCCGCTCCCTTGGCGAACGCCGGGTCGAACGAGAGCAGCTTGAATTCCTTGAACAGCAGCGTGCATGCCGCCGCGAGCACGACGCTCACGCCGGCCATGAGCTGCACGTCCGAGCCGATCATCGAGGCCGCCTGGCCGAACAGGAACTTGTCGAGCCCGCTCTGGCTGCCGTCGCCGCTATGCTGGATCATCGTCAGCAGCACGATGCCGACGCCGAAAAACGAAGACAGCACGATGCCCATCGCCGCGTCCGGCTTGATCCGCGAACGGGCCGTAATGATCCGGATGGCGAGCGTGCCGACGATGCCGGCGGCGACGGCGCCGAGCATGAACAGCGGCAGCGACTTCGTGCCGCTCAGCAGGAAGGCGACGCAGATGCCCGGCAGCGCCGTATGCGCGATCGTGTCGCCCATGAGGCTCTGGCGGCGCAAATAGGCGAAGCAGCCGATCATGCCGCTGCTCAGGCCGAGCAGCATGCAGCCGAGCGCGATCCAGCGCAGGTTCGGATCGCTGGCGAGCGCGGAAAAGGAATTCCAGAGGCCGTTCATGCCTCTGCCCTCTTCGCCGATGCGGAGGCAGGCTCAGCCGCGTGGAGCGGGGCAGCCGCAGCCGAGCCGGACTCGACAGCGGACGGAGATGCCGCCGCCGCGGCGAACGCCATCCGCCCGCCGTACGTCCGCTGCAGGTTTTCCTGCGTGAACGTCTCGGCCGTCGGGCCGAACGCCTGCAGCGAGACGTTGAGCAGCAGCACGCTGTCGAAGTAGTCCGGCACGGTCGCCAGGTCGTGATGCACGACGATGACCGTCTTGCCCTCCGAGCGGAGGCGGCGCAGCAGCTCGACGATCGCCTTCTCCGTGGCGGCGTCGACGCCGGCGAACGGCTCATCCATGAAATACAGGTCCGCCTCCTGCGCCAGCGCCCGCGCCAGGAAGATCCGCTGCTGCTGGCCGCCGGACAGCTGGCTGATCTGCCGCTCGGCGAACGCCTCCATGCCGACTCCTCTCAGGCATTCCATGGCGATCGCCTTCTCCTTGCGGCCCGGCCGCCGGAACCAGCCGAGCCGGCCGTAGCGGCCCATCATGACGACATCGAGCGCATGCGTCGGGAAGTCCCAGTCGACCGACTCGCGCTGCGGCACGTAGCCGATGCGTCCCCGCACCTCGGCGACCGGCCGTCCGAACGCCCGCACGCTGCCGCCGAGCGAAGGGTTCAGGCCGAGGATCGTCTTGATGAGCGTCGACTTGCCGGCTCCGTTCGGGCCGACGATCGCGATCAGCTCGCCCTGCGGCGCCTCGAAGCTCACCTCCCGCAGCACGGCCTGGCTGCGGTAGGCGGAGCTCAGGCCGCTCACCTCCAGCACCGGCGGCGCGCCCTCTTGCCGACGGGCCGGCCGCGCGCCTGCGCCTTGGCCTTGCTCGGGCGGCGAGGCTTCGAGCCCGATTTCATTCCGTTCGCTGCTGCTCATGATGCGCTCTCTCCTTTCAATGCGTCCGCGATCGTATCGACGTTGTGCCGGAACATGCCGACATACGTTCCCTCCGGCGTGCCCGCCTCGCCCATCGCGTCGGAGAACAGCTCTCCGCCGATGACGACCTTATGGCCGAGGCGTCCTGCTCCCTCGATGACCGATTCGATCGACTTGCGCGGGATGCTCGACTCCACGAATACGGCCGGGATGCCGCGCTCGACGAGGAAATCGCGCAAGGCGGCGACGTCCTTGGAGCCGTATTCGGAGGCGGTGCTCATCCCTTGCAACCCAGTCACCTCCAGGCCGTAGGCGCGGCCGAAGTATCCGAAGGCGTCATGGGCGGTGACCAGCACGCGCTGCTGCTCCGGGATGGACCCGATCCGCTCCAGCGCGTAGGCATGCAGCTCCTCGAGCTCCGAGAGGTAGGCGTCCGCACGCTCGCGATAGCCCGCCTCATGCTCCGGGTCCTGCTCGATCAGCGTGTCGCGGATCTTTTCCACGGCATGCTTCCACAGGCTGGCGTCGAACCAGACATGCGGATCGGGCGAGCCCGAGCCCGGCTCGCTCTCGAGCACCTGGTCCTCGGGAATGCCGTCCGTGACGGCGACGACGGGCCGGGAGCGGCCCAGCTTCTCCAGCACCTCCGTCATCTTGCCCTCCAGATGCAGCCCGCCGTAAAGCACGACGTCCGCTTCGTCGAGCTTCACCATGTCGCCGTGCGAAGCTTTGTACAGATGGGGATCGACGCCCGGTCCCATCAGCGCCGTCACGCTCACCCGCTCTCCTCCGACTTCCTTGGCCGCGTCCGCGATCATCCCGGTCGTGGCGGTCACGGCCAGCGCGGCCGCTGCGCCTCCTTCCTCCTTGCCTCCCGCTTCGCCGGCTTGGCCGCAAGCCTGGACGGCCAGCATCGTTCCGAGCAGGACCATGCTGCCGATCAGCCTCTGCATGCTTCGTTGCATCGCTAGCGTCTCCCCTCTCTTTTTCCTTTTCCTCTTCCGCTCCTTGCCTATCCCGAGGACATGTTGGCCGAGCGACTATATGTTCATCCTACACAATTTTGTTTCTCTTGTGCAACATATTTTTGTCGGACTAACATTTCCGGGTCGCGTCGAACGCAAAAAACGCCGCCCCGGCGCGCTCCCGAAATCGGGAACGAGCGGAGACGGCGCGCCTTGCGGCCGTGCTGCGCAACCGGCTTGACCGGCTGCGTTCATGCTTTTGCGACATGCGTCTTTTCGAAATCCGGCGAGTCGAACCAGTCGCCCGTCCGCGCCCACGTCGCATCGAGCGGTATCCAGCCGCCGTCCTCGTCCGTCAGCCGGACCGCGTTCCAGGCATGCGAGCCGAAGCCGCCGCGGCCGTCGGCGCCCATGCCCGTCACGACCTTGACCTCCAGTCCGACCGAACGCGCCATCACGGCGTACAGCCGGGCCGTGTCGATGCAGACGCCCTTGCGGGTGCGGAACGTATCCTCCGGATTCTGCTCCTTCCAGACGCCGCGCTCGACATAGCCGTCGGCCTTGTCCCAATCGTAGGCGATGCGGCTGCCGAGCCAGTCATAGAGCCGCCGCGCCTTGTCGCGGTCGCCGTCCGCGCCGGCCGTAATCCGGAGCGCCGCCGCGGCGATCTCGTCGGGAATGTCGGCGTCGATCAGCTCGTAGCGGCGCTGCATGACCTGCTGCAGCTCGCTGCCGACCGCCTCGGTAATGACCGGACCGCCGCCCTTCAGCAGATCGCCGGCAAGCGGCTGCAGCAGGCGGTCCGCCGCCTGCCGGTAGACGGGCGAGCTCTCGATGCCTGCCGCCAGCGGCGCCGCCGGGAACAGCGAGACGTACAGGAACAGCCCCGCCAGCAGCACGAGCGAGCGGCCGATGCCATGCAGCCCGCCGAGCAGCGCGCCTGCCGCGCGGCTGGCCAGCCCTCCTCCCGGAGAGCGGCGCGACGGGCGCGGACTGCGGAAGGAACCGCCGCGGCGCGGTCCGTCCTCCTCCGCATGCCGCTCCTCCGGATCGTACCCGTACGTCCCATCCGGCTCGTCATGAGCGCTCCAGCGATCCTGCCCGTATCCGCCGTCCCGCCCGCGACGCCGATGCTCGGCGTACGGCTCGCCGCGATGATGCCGCTCCGGTCCGAGCTCATCCTCGTCGTCGCTGCGCGGCGGACGGGCCAGCGCCTCGTAGCCCTTCCAGGCCAGCGGCGTAAACGCGGACAGCAGCAGCCGCAGCGCCGCATACGCGAGCAGGAACAGCACGCCGAGCCGCAGCAGCGGCAGATCGCGCACGCTCGTCAGGAACGTGTACCAGATCTGCTCGAACGAGCCGAGGCCGCGCTCCGGCACGGCCACCCGGCTCCGCAGCCAGTCGGCCGCGGGAGCGGACAGCAGCTGCGCGAGCCTGGCCGCGCCGAGCAGCGACAGGACGAGCAGCACCCCGTCCCAAACGAACGAGAACAGCCGCCGCGAGGAGCGCCCCGCTCCTCGGCGGAAGCCCTGCAGCAGCGACACGGCAATCAGCAGCAGCACGGCCAGGGCGACCGGCTCCAGCCCGAGCAGCGAGCGCAGCCATGCCGGCTCCTCCATCGACTTCTCCTCCCTTCCGGCGGCGCTAGCCGCATCCGCAGCGGCTTCCTTCTAGCCGCCGCGCTTCGCGCCGTCGATCAGGGCGCGGATCGTGCCGTCGATGCTCCAGCTGCCGAGCGGCGCGCCTTTGAACGAGACGTCGACCTTGTCCTCGCCCTTCGAGCCCGTCAGCTCGAGATTGCGGGTGGTCACCGTGAACGTGCCGTCACCGTTGTCCTTGTAGACGGCCTCCGCCGCCTCGCCGGCCATCGCCGTCACCGCCTGGTCGCGCACCTTGTCCCCCAGATCGCGCAGATCCTGCAGGTTGTAGCCGCTGTACAGCACGAGCCCGATCACGATGACCGCCGCCAGCGCCCACTTGGCGACCGTCTTGACGATGCCGACGACGAGCAGCAGCACGACAAGCCCCGCCGCCAGCACGAGCCAGTTTTCTTCGAAGAACGTTTTCCATGTATCCAGATCGAGTCCGGAAAGATCCATCGTTCAAGCCCCCTGTGTGAGGCGCGCGGATTGTCGGCGCCTTTCTTCTATCCCCAGTCCCCATTATACCCGCCTCCCTTCGGAGCGTAAACGCGGCCCCGGTCCAGGCCCGTCATATCCGGGCGCCGCAGGGCGTACAAGTAGTAGAGCCTGACCGCATGCCCCGCCGGGGCAAATGAACGCCGCAAAGGAGGTTGTTCGCCGTGAAGACAGCCGTCTGGCTGTACCTGTTTCTTTTCGTGGCGTTTTTCGACCTGCACGCCCAGTATCCGATCCTCACGCCGTTCGCCGTCTCGCTCGGCGCGGCGCCGTCCTTCATCGGCCTGATGATGGGGCTGTACTCGCTCACGCATCTGCCCGGCAACCTGATCGCCGGCTACGGCATCGACCGCTTCGGCAGCCGCTTGTTCATCTCGCTGAGCCTGCTCGGCGCAGGCGTCATCCTGCTGCTGCAGGCGCAGGTGACCAATCCGTGGCAGCTGCTCGCGCTGCGCTCGGTGAGCGGCTTCGTGCTCGCCTTCCTCTCGCCGGCCTGCAGCGCGCTGCTCGCGCGCATGGCCACGTCGGCGCTGCAGCAGGGCCGGCTCATGTCCGGCAGCGGGCTCGTGCACACGCTCGCGTCCGTCGTCTCGCCGGCGGCCGGCGCCTTCCTCGTCGCCCGCATCGGCTTCGCCAGCGCGTTTTACCTGCTCGGATGGGTGCTGATCGCCACCGCCGTCTGCTCCATCCTGTTCGTGCGCGATCCGAAGACCGCCCCGGCCGAGGCGGCCGCGCCCGCCATCGAGCCCCCCTCGGCGGCGGCCGGCGGGACCGCCCGCATCCCGTGGCTGCTCTATGCGCTGCCTGTAGCGGTCAGCTGCTCGCAGGGCATCCTTTCCTTCGAGCTGCCGCTGCTGTCCGCCACGACCGAAGGCATGATGCGCACCGGCATCCTGTTCTCCGTCGTCAGCCTCGGCGGACTCGTCACGCTCAGCATGCTGTTCCTGAACCGCGTCTCGGCCTTCTCGCGCACGCTGCTCGGCGCGCTTCTGCTCGCGGCCGCCTATTACGGCATCGCCGCCGAGGCTCCGCTGCCGCTCGTCTACCTGCTGTTCGTCGTCGGCATGGCCAAGGGCGTCATCTTCCCCGCCCTCTCGACGCTGCTCATCGAGCTCAGTCCGAGCAACCGCTACGGGCGCACGTTCTCGATGCTGTCGATCTCCTTTTCGGTCGGCGCCTTCCTCGGTCCGATGATCGCCGGCCATGTGCGCCACCTCGTGTCGCCTTATTTCATCTCGTTCCTCGTGCTCATGACGGCGGCGGCGATTTTGCCGTTCCACGGCGGCTTCCGGCGCCGCTCCGCCTCCCCGACCGCCCAATTGCGCTGAACCTGGGTGAATGCACAGGGCGCGTGCCAGGGAGGTACATATACTGCATCATGTCTGCCGGAGAACACGCCGAAGCGTCGGCGCTTCCCTCCGAACGACCCCAACATGCAAGCAAAGGGGTGACAAATCAGATGTCTTATGTCGAAGGTGTTGCAGGTGCAGGCGCTTGCGGTCCTGTAGGCGGAGTCGGCGGCGCGTGGGGTTCCACGGGCGCGATCCTCGTCCTGTTCATTCTGCTCGTAATCATCATCAGCAGCTTCTGCTACTAATCCGGAGCCCCCGCTCTCATAAAAACCCCTTGAAGGCCCGCCTCGGCGGGCCTTCCTTTTGAAAGGAGGAGGGACAAGCGCGTTGCCGGCCCGGCCCGCCTGCTTGTAGCGGATCCCCAAGAAGGGTATCGTAAGAAGACAGAGACGGCGCGGGAGCGGACAAGCCGCCCCCGCGCCGGGCGAAAAGGAGCGTGGCGGCGAATGAGGAGCGTCATCATCGTCGAAGGAAAGAACGACCGCAGCCGGCTGCGGCGCGTGCTGCGCGAGGAAGTCGGCATCCTGTGCACCTACGGCACACCGGGCACGGCGCAGCTGGAGCTGCTGCGCAAGCAGGCCGGCGACGCCCAGGTGTTCATCTTCACCGACAACGACGCGTCCGGCAAGCGCATCCGCGGCATGCTGCGCGACCAGTTCCCGGACGCCGAGCATATCTACACGCGGCGCGGCTACCCCGGCGTAGAGAAGACGCCGCCGGAATATTTGCTGGAGCAGCTCCAGAAAGCCGGCTTCGAGGAGGAGCTGATCTTCCCGGAGCAGCCGGAGGGCGTCCGCTGGAGCAAAGAAGACGGCCTGTAGCGCATGGATGCGCCGCAGGCCGTCTTCTTTTTCTTTCTCGCGAGGCGAAGTCCGTGCAAACTTGGCACGGCGGGCGCGGGCGGGAGGCCGGCGAGCCGCCTCAGCCTCAGGCCCGCTCCGGGCCTTTTTGGCGCGAGCCGTAAGGACGGTGGCGGACGCGCCGCAGCACCTCTCCGGTCTGCTCCGCCGGCTGCGGCCGGAAGAACAGATAGCCCTGGAGCTCGTCGCAGTCATGCTCCAGCAGATAGCTCAGCTGCAGCTCCGACTCGACGCCTTCGGCGACGACGGACAGCTTCAGCCTCCTGGCGATGAGCAGCATCGCATGGATGATCGCCTCGTCCCGCTCGTCGACGCCGATGCCGCTGACGAAGCTGCGGTCGATCTTGATCCGCCCGACCGGCAGCCGCTTCAGGTAGCTGAGCGAGGAATGCTGCGTGCCGAAGTCGTCGATCGACAGCAGGATGCCCATGTCGCGCAGCTGCTCCAGCGTGGCGAGATTCTCGTTGCGCATCGCCATGTTCTCCGTGATCTCGAGCTCCAGGCAGCTCGGGTCGAGCCCCGTCTCCTCCAGCACGCCGCGCACCGTGCCGACCAGATCCGGAGCCGCGAACTGGCGCGCCGACAGATTGACCGCGATCCGCAGCCCCGCCGCGCCGGCGTCCTGCCAGGCCTTGTTCTGGGCACAGGCCTCGCGCAGCGCCCATGCGCCGATCTCGACGATGAGGCCGGTCTCCTCCGCGAGCGGGATGAAGGTCTGCGGCGACACCTGGCCGAGCCGCGGATGGTTCCAGCGCAGCAGCGCCTCCAGCCCGGTCAGCCGGCCGGAGGCCGCCTCGATCTGCGGCTGGTAGTACAGCTCGAACTCTCCCCGCTCCAGCGCGCGGCGCAGGCCGTTGCGCAGCTCCATCAGCTCCGCGGCTCCGGCCTCCTCGGTGCCGTCGAACCATTTGTAATGGTTCTTGCCTTCGTCCTTGGCCCGGTACATCGCCAGATCGGCGTGCTTCGTCAGCTCCTCCGCGTCCGCCCCATGCTCGGGATAGAGGGCGATGCCGATGCTCGTCGTCAGGAAATACTCCGCTCCGCGCAGCTGGAACGGCATCCGGAAGCGGCCGATGATCGCATCGGCCAGCGCCTCCGCCTCGGCCATGCCGGAGACATCCGGCAGCACGACGGTGAACTCGTCGCCTCCGAGCCGGAAGCAGGCCGGGCCGTCTCCCGGCATCCGCTCCAGCCCCCGCTCCTGCCGGTCGGTCAGCCTCAACGAAGCCTCGCGCAGCAGGTGGTCGCCGAGCTGATGCCCGAACGTGTCGTTGACGAGCTTGAACTGATCCAGGTCGAGGTAGAGGAGCGCCACGCTCCTCCCCGGCGTCTCCCCCGCTCTGGCGATCGTCTGCTCAAGATGCAGGTTGAAGCAGGAGCGGTTGAACAGCCCCGTCAGCGGATCGCGGTAGGCGAGGAAATGCAGCTCCCGCTCCTTGCTCGCCAGCATGCGGTTCTGGGCGCGCAGCTCCTCTTCGATCGCGATCAGCTCCTCGTTGGAAGCCTCGATCTCCTCGTTCGCCTCCTGCAGCTCGCGCGTGCGCATATCGACCTTGGCCTCCAGCTTGTAGCGGCCCGTCAGCTGCATGTACAGCAAGTACAGCACGAGCATCATGACGACGACGCTGCCGATGCGGGCCAGCCACAGCTTCAGCTCGATCTGTCCCAGAACTTCTTTCTTGAGCGCCCCGGCGAGCTCCCATGTCCCGTCCGGCACGTCCACGAGCTCCCTGAGGCGACTGTCCCCGAACAAGCCGGAGTCGCCAAGCAGCACGCTGCCGTTCACCCGCAGCGCGATGTCGAACTGCTCGTCCACGAACTCGTCCGAAATGCCCTTGAGCAGGTCCTCCATGTCCAGCACAACCGAGGCGAAGCCCCAGAACTGGTCGTCCAGATAGACCGACTGCCGGGTAATGAGACCGCTTCCGCCTTGGATCAGGTCAAGCGGCCCGACCAGCGTGACCGTCCTCAGCCCTTTCGCCCGCTCCGCATTGGCTTTGACCGCCGGACGCTTGTCCTTGAACAAGTCGTTCCCGAGCAGCAGCTCGTTGCCCTTTTGCGGATAGACGTACCAGGCTACTCCGTTCGGGTAGAGGGACAGATTGCGCACATCCGGCAGCGCCGGCACGAAATGCGAGGAAAACTGGTTGAACCTGCCGTAATCGACATGGCCGTTGTAGCGCAGCTCCGTTTCGACGAAGGCGACCAGGCTCTCCGTCAGCAGCACCCGGCGCTCGACGCCGAGCCTCAGCTCGTTGGCCTTGAACGCCATCTGCCGGGAAGCGTCGCGGTAAGCCTCGTCGACGAGCTGCTGGCGGTAGAGCGCGGTGCTCCACAGCACCATGGACGAAAGCAGGATGAACAGCAAGCCGAGCAGCCCCCACAAGGTCAGGCGTTCGCGTCGGGACGGCATGTAGCGGCGGATGGATTCTCTCACGCGGCGGACTCCCTCCGGGCCTGGCCCCACGGGCAGGCCGAATCGTCTTGATGCAACTCTTCCCTTTATCGGCACTGGGGGGAAGCGCGATTAGAGGTCCAGCAGCGCGATGACGCCCGTCACCGTCGCGATGCTCGCGACCGTCGACAGCAGCACCGCCTGCGAGGAGAATTCCGGCTCGTTGTCGAATTCGACCGCCAGCAGCACGCTGCTGAGCGAGGTCGGCACGGCGGAGCTGACGATCAGCGCCTTGGCGGCGAGGCCGTCGATGCCGAGCAGCCAGACGGTCAGCGCGGCGAGCGCCGGGCCGGCGGCAAGGCGCAGCCCGAGCGACAGGCCGAGATCGAGCCCGCGGCCCGCCTTGGGCGCGGCGCCCCGCTTCATGCTCCCGAGCTGCACGCCGAGCGTCAGCAGCGCGGTGCCGATGAACGCGTCGGCCACATAGTCGAGCGGAGTCTGCAGGTAGACCGGCATCGGCGTCTGCGTCCAGTTGAGCAGGAAGGCAAGCGGAATGACGTAGATGACCGGCTGCGACAGAATCTGGCGGCGGATGCCGGCCCAGCTGCTCTTATGCGCGTTGACGCTGTAGATGCCGTACGTATTGGGCAGCAGCGACTGCATCATCATGATGAGCACCTGGATCGACAGCGTGAACGGATTCGCCGCGAAGGCGAGCTGGTTGAGCGGAATGCCGTAGTTGGCGCTGTTGTAGAAGAGCACGCTGTTGCGCATCGCCGCCCGCATCCCGCCCTCGTAGCCGCGCAGGCGGACAACCAGCTCGACGAAGGCGTACTGGAGCGCCATGAACACGGCGAAAAACAGCAGCACCTGCCCGATCAGCGAGACCGGAATGTCCGTCGAGTACAGCAGCTTGAAGATGACGGCCGGAGAGAACAGGTAGAAGTTCAGCTTGGACAGCGTGCGGATGTCGAGCGTGAAGATGCGCTGCAGGGACACCCCGATCAGGATCATGACGCAGAGCGGAATGATGTTGTGCAGCAGGATCGAGCCGAGCAGAGCCATGGGCGCGCCTTCCTTTCTTTGCGGGACGGCAAAAGGCCGGCGCTCGCGGCGCGGCCCGGGAAAGGGCGCGGCGCCGCAAGCGGCCAGCCTGGTCTAGGTGAGAGCTTCGACCGCCTCGACGAGGGAGGCGGCGATTTCGTCCGGCGTCTTCTTGAGATCGTTGCCGCCGATGATGTACTTGCGGATGCTGCCCTTCTTGTCGACGACGAAAATGGCGTCGGTATGGGAATAATTGCGTGACTCGTCCTTGACGACCATGAGGCCGAAGTCCTTGGCGAGCTGCTCCGAGGCGGCCGCGTCGTCCTGGCGCAGGAACCGCCACCCGGCCGGATCGGCATGGAACTTGGCCGCGAACGAGCGGATCGCCTCTGGCGTGTCGCGCTCGGGATCGAACGTGATCGACTGCAGCTCGGCTTTCGTGCCGAACAGCCCTTTTTCCTTGAGCTGGTCCTGCACCTTGGACAGGATGAACGTCGTCGCGGGGCAGACGTCCGGGCAGCTCGCCCAATAGAAGTAGACGAGGCGGACCTTGCCGTCCGATTCGGCGGATGAGAAGGCCTTGCCGCCGTCCAGCTCGCTCTGCAGCGTGTACGCCGGGGCCGGCGTGTCCATCGGGAAGCTGACCGAGCTGCGGTTCTCCTGCAGATAGGTGACGAGCAGATAGGCGCCCATCAGCGCGCACAGCGCGAAGAGGGCGATCTTGAAGGCGTGCCTGCGGATGAAGGTCAACGTAATTCTCTCCTTATGGCCCCCATGGCCTTATGTAGGCGGAGCCGCTGCGGGCTCCGGCGGCGCGAGGCCGATCAGGAGAAAAGGCTCGTCCAGATCGACAGGCCGGCTTGGCGCGACGTGTCCGCGATCATGAGCAGGAACACGATCAGCAGATAATTGACCGAAATGAGGAAGTTGACCTTCGCCCATTTTTCCGTCTTCTCCTCGGTGGAGGCGTAGACGCCGGTGAACGTATGCACGAACCAGACGACGGTGAGAATGCCCGAGATCCACAGGAACCACGGTCCGACATAATCGTACGCGTACATCAGAATGACAGTCGGGATGAGCAGCAGCACATACGGAATCATCTGCAGCTTGGTGCGACGGATGCCTTTGACGACAGGCAGCAGCGGATAACCGGCGGCGCGGTACTCCTCCACCCTGCGGATGGCTAGAGACCAGAAATGGGCGGGCTGCCAGAGGAACAGCAGCGCGAACAGGATCCAGGCTCCGGCGTCGATCTCGCCGGTGACGGCGGCATAGCCGATGACCGGCGGCATCGCGCCGGACACGCCGCCGATCGAGGTGCTCCACGTCGAGCTGCGCTTGAGCCAGATCGTGTAGACGACGATATAGACGAACCAGCCGAGCAGGCCGAGCCAGCCGGTCAGCGGATCGAGCGCGAACAGCAGCGCCAGTCCCGCCGCGCCGAGTACGACGCCGTAGGTGATGACGAAGCGTGGAGAGACCCGGCCCGTCGGCAGCGCGCGGTTGCGGGTGCGTTCCATGCGCGTGTCGAGCTCGCGGTCCCAGT
This sequence comes from Paenibacillus sp. B01, assembly GCF_009649995.1. Taxonomy (NCBI): domain Bacteria; kingdom Bacillati; phylum Bacillota; class Bacilli; order Caryophanales; family Paenibacillaceae; genus Paenibacillus; species Paenibacillus sp. B01. The sequence goes on from NZ_CP045802.1 coordinate 4,584,314, forward strand.
AATTGTTGATGACGCAGGCCGAAGCCATCGTCAAGCAAGTTCCGGCCAGCATCCAGACGAGCAGCAGCCAGTCGATCTGCCATTTGGACGCCACCCAGAAGCCGCCGAACGCGGCAAAAGCATTCATCCGGACGATGCCCGGCTTGGTAAGAGCGATCAGGTCTTTCAGCACATTCGTGCGCCTCCTGTTTTTGGAGCGGCAAAAGCGCAACGGGGCGCTAAGGGCTTCAGTAGTCAACGGTACTTATGATACCGAAAATCAAACACGGTGACAACGGAGCGCCGAAGTTGTTCAAGATTTCGACATGCCGGAGCGTCAACAATCCGACTTTTTTTGCAGCTGCAGGATTGTCCGCAGGAACACACCGCGGCGGCCCGCATAGATTAGAGATGTGGTCAGGAGCCCAGGCGGAGGGCATCCGGCTCAAGGCCAGACTCCCGCAGGAGGAGCGTGATCAGAAAGATGGCCGTCATCAAGACGAACGCCGAGAATACGAGGCTGCTAGCCCGGCTGATGAGGGCGGAGGCGGAGGGCGAAGGCGAGCTCGGCATGCTCATGGTCGGCAACGTCAGCGTCAACCGCGTCCTCGGCAACTGCCTCGACTTCCGCAACATCCGGTCGATTCCCGATATGGTGTATCAAAGTCCGGGCGGATACGAGGCCGTGCAAAAAAGCTATTTCTATCAGAAGGCGCGCGACAAGGAGATCCGGCTCGCCGAGCGGGTCATCGCCGGCGAGCGCCAGCATCCGGCGAGCAACGCGCTCTGGTTCTTCCGGCCGTCGGGCAGCTGCCCCGGCACCTGGTACAATCAGGCCAATACGGGCCGCTTCAAGGCGCATTGCTTCTTCGCGCCGACCGCCGAGGACTGTCCGGACGTCTACTGAAGCAAGCTGCAGGACCAAGCAACGACAACCACTAGAGAGCGGGGAAACAACCATGTCGAATGTTTACGATTACCGTATGTACGCCCACGGCGGCTATCCCGGCATGCCGATGCAATCGCCTTACGGAGGCAACTTCGTCGCCATGCCGCCGGCCGTGCCGAGCGGCGCCGTCGTCACGCCTCAGGGCGGAACGGTGCAGATGCTGCCGGCGACCGAGGAATCCTACGTCGAGAACATCCTGCGCCTGAACCGCGGCAAGATGGCTACGTTCTACATGACGTACGAGAACAACAAAGAGTGGAACGCCAAAATATTCCGCGGCATCGTCGAGGCGGCCGGACGCGACCATATCATCATCAGCGATCCGTCCACCGGCATGCGCTACCTGCTGCTCACGCTGAACCTGGACTATGTCACGTTCGACGGTCCGATCGCGTACGAGTACAGCTTTCAGGGGCAGACCATCACGAACCAGACTCCGGCCGCCCAGCGCTAGAGCGGCGCCGGGCGGAACGTCCACGCATGGATGCGGCCCGCCCCGCCTGCCGTCCAGCCTCCGATTGCCGACCAAGGAGAGCGTCCGTCCAGACGCTCTTCTTGGCATGCCTTGGCCGCCGCCTCCGAGGCCGCAGGCCAAATCTCCACGAACAGTCCCGGCTGCTCGGAGCCTTCATAGAGCCGGACGTCCGGCCAGCGCTCGCGCAGCTCCCGGAGCCGCTCCAGGTAATCCAGCCGGTGCCGCTCCTCAATTTTGTACTCCACCATCAGCGCATATCCGTCCATCCTTGTCCTCCTGTCCGCACCCGGGCGACGCAACGCCCGAGGTCGATCGCCTCATCCTACCATTGACCGGCCTGCCGGACAAGCGCGGCCCGTCCCGGCCAGCTCGCCTCAAGCCGGATAATCCGCCTTCTCCCGGGGGAGCCTAGAGAGAAGTCCAACATCGAAAGGGGACATCCACCGATGGATACGGGCACTCATCTCGTATTCGGTCTCGGACTCGCCGGACTCGCCACCGTCGATCCCATCGTCGCCGCCAGCCCGGCGATGTTCGGCGCCGTCCTCGCAGGCACGATCATCGGCTCCCAGGCGCCGGATCTGGACGGCCTGCTGAGGTTGAAAAGCAACGCGCTTTATATCCGCAACCACCGCGGAGCCTCGCATTCGCTGCCGGCCGTGCTCGGCTGGACGCTTCTCATCACCGCCGCGATCGCGCTCGCCTGGCGCGGAAACGTCTCGTGGACGCATCTCGCCTTCTGGGTGCTGCTCGCCGTCTCGGTGCATGTCTTCAGCGACTGCTTCAATACGTACGGCACGCAGGCGGCCCGTCCGATCTCGTCCAAATGGATCTCCTGGAACATCATCCATATTTTCGATCCGTTCCTGTTCGCCGCCCATGCCGCCGCCCTGCTGCTGTGGGCGCTCGGAGCGGCCGCCCCTCAGGTCGTCTTCCCGGTCCTTTACGCGTTCGTCGTGCTTTATTATGTCTGGAGAACGCTCGTCCATCGGCGCACCGCAAGCTCGCTGCCCGGACTCGACCCCGAAGCGGCCGAGGGCGAGCGCTACATCCTCATCCCGACGCTGAAGCCCGCCAGCTGGAACGTCGTGAAGCAGCTCAAGGACGGCGCCTTCCGCATCGGTGACCTGCGCGGCGGCAAGCTTTCGTGGACGGGCACCGCCCGCTGCGAGGAGCATGAGGCGATCGACCAGTCGAAGTTCGACGCCTCCGTCCGCTCGTTCCTTTATTTCACCTCGTTCGCCTGCTCGGAGATGACCGAGCATGCCTGGGGGTACGAGGTGCGCTGGTTCGACGTCCGCTATCGGCATCGCAAGCAATATCCGTTCGTCGCCGTCGTCGTCATGGACCGCGACTACAAGACGCTCGGCTCGTACGTCGGCTGGCTGAGCGACGATCGGCTGCAGAAGAGGCTGCGGATGAATACGTATTGAACGTCCTGCCGGTTGACCGAGAGCGCCCCCATCCTGCACAATAGATGGGGGCTTTCGTGCGCCGCGCGGCATTTTTCCCGTGCGCCTGGCCCGGCAAAAGCAGAAAAAAAGCCCAAGGTTTCCCTTGGACCTTTTCTTGTATGGCTTAGCGTTGAGTTCCGGACAGCTGCTGCTCGGCGATTTGCACCAGTTTCTTGGTGATGTAGCCGCCCAGCGATCCAGCGTCGCGCGTAGCTACGTTTCCGTAGTAGCCGTCAGCCGGGATTTGAACACCCAGGGATTGTGCCGCTTCGAATTTCAGTTGCTCAAGGGCTTGTTTTGCGCCTGGTACGACCAGTCTGTTGCTGCCGCTGTTGTTGCTTGCCATTGTGAATTGCTCCTTTCGAAGTTCGCACTGTGTTGTGTGTGTTGCAAGCTTGCAAGCTTATTATGTTCCGATTGCTTCGTTCTATTCTCACTATCGCGTTTTTTTCTCCACTTTATATTCGGGAGGCCGTTCCCCATGTCCAAGCCCCTTGCTCTCGTCTACGCCCTGCTGTCCGTAGCGCTCATGACCGCCACCGCGATCTCCATCAGCTACAGCGGCCGCGCCGCCATCGCGCTCGGACTGGCCACGTTCCTGTTCATCGGAGCCGGCTTCGTGCTCAAGTCGCGCCTCAAGAAGCGCTGAGCGGCCGGCTGCAGGCAAAACGAAAAGAAGCGTCCGCCCGCAACGGGCAGACGCTTCTTTTTTGCGCGCGCATGGCTCATGCGGCTTGCCTGAGCCCGCGGAAGGCGAGCCGCCAGCCGCGCCTCGGCCTGCGGCCAGATCAGGACTTAAGGAAGCCCATGCGCTCCTTGACGCCGGCGACGACGCGGTCGGCGACGACGGACGCCTTCTCCGCGCCTTGCTTCAGCACTTCCTCGAGCATGCCGGAGCTGCGGATCTCGCGATAGCGCTGCTGCAGCGGCTCCAGCACGTCGACGATGCGCTCGGCCAGCTCTTTCTTAAACGGACCGTAGCCCTGGCCTTCGAATCTCGCCTCGACCTCCGGCAGCGAGAGGCCCGACATGAGCGAGTAGATGCCCATCAGATTGCTCACTTCGGGCTTCGACTCGCGGTCGAACCGGACCTCGCGGCCCGAATCGGTCGTCGCGCGGCTGATCTTCTTGCGGATGACATCCGGCTCGTCGAGCAGAGCGATGAAGCTGCCCGGATTCGGGTTGCTCTTGCTCATCTTTTTGGAGACGTCGTCGAGCGACATGATGCGGGCGCCGATCTCCGGAATGTACGGCTCCGGAATCGTGAAATAGTCGCCGTAGCGGCTGTTGAAGCGGCCTGCGAGATCGCGCGTCAGCTCCAGATGCTGCTTCTGGTCGTCGCCGACCGGCACGAGATCGGCATTGTAGACAAGAATGTCGGCCGCCATGAGCGAAGGGTAGACGAACAGCCCGGCTCCGACCGACTCCTTGCCCGCCGACTTGTCCTTGAACTGCGTCATCCGCTCCAGCTCGCCCATCGACGTCAGCGTCGTCAGCAGCCATCCGAGCTCCGCATGCGCCCGCACATGGGACTGCATATAGATGGCCGCATGCTGCGGGTCGATGCCCGCCGCCAGATAGAGGGCGGCGATCGACTGAGACTGCTCGCGCAGCGCGGCAGGCTCTTGAGGAACGGTGATCGCATGCAGGTCGACGACCATGAAGTAGCATTCATGCGTCTCCTGCAGGCGGACGAAATTCTGGAGAGCTCCGATGTAGTTGCCGAGCGTCAGCTGGCCGCTCGGCTGGATGCCGGAAAGCACTTTTTTCATCTTGCTTCACGCCTTCTCTTGGAATTTTTGAACGCAAAAAAGGCCTCTCCTCCGCAAGGGACGAGAGACCGTGGTGCCACCCTAATTCGCCGGCGCCCGCTTCGGGGCTGCATCGGCCTTTGGATCCGCTAACGGGGATCAAGCGGGGACAAGCCCGGCTCCAGAGTCCATTCCGCGCGGTCCGTTCCGCCGGCTTCTCAGCATCCGCCGGCTCTCTGGGAAACGTCCTTGGCTGCGCGTACTCCATTCTGTCGTTGCCTTTAGAACGATTATAGTCCCGCTCTGCGAAAAGTCAAGGCGAGCAGGCCAAACCGGACTATGCGGCCAGAAAGCGGATTTTCCCGTTCTGTCCTCGGCGGAGCGCGCATAGGCATGGAGGAGGAACGTCCAGCCTGTCCGCCCTTTCTCGGCGCAGGACAGGACAAGCCGGACCGGAAAGGAGCTCCTTTCGATGACCCGACGCTTGCTGCCGCTGCTCGCCGCCGTTTCGACGATCGGCGCGGGTGCAATCCTGCTGCTGATCGCGCGGCGCGACATGGGGCTGGACGCGGCTGCCGCGTCCCGCTTCGGCTCCGTCTTCATCGGGATCCTGCTCGAAGCGCTGCCCTACCTGCTGCTCGGCGTCGCCATCTCCGCCGTCGTGCAGATCTATCTGTCGGAGCGGCTGCTGCGCCGCCTCCTTCCCCGCCATCCGCTGCTCGCGGTGACGGCGGCCGGACTGCTCGGCATCGTCTTTCCGCTCTGCGAATGCGGCATGATCCCGGCCGTGCGGCGCCTCATCCGCAAAGGCATGCCCGCCTACGCGGGCATCGCCTACATCCTCGCCGGACCGGTCGTCAACCCCGTCGTCTTCTCGTCCACCTGGGCCGCGTTTGGCGGCACGCCGCAGATGGCCATCGCGCGGACCGGGCTCGCCTTCGCCGTCGCCTTCGCGATCGGAGCCATCCTGTGGAAGACGCTCAAAAGCGATCCGCTGAAGGCCGATCTCGCCTCGCTCTACGCTTCGCTGCCGCAGGAGGAGCCGTCGGCGCGCCCCTTCGGAGGCCGGCTGCAGTCGGCCGCGCTCCATGCGACGGACGAGTTTTTCGACATGGGCAAATATCTTATCCTCGGCGCCGCGCTGGCCACGCTGTTCCAGACAGCCGTCAGCCGCTCCTTCCTCGAGGAGCTCGGCGGCAACCAGCTGCTGTCGCATCTGTTCCTGATGGGCGTCGCCTTCCTGCTCTCGCTCTGCTCGACGTCGGACGCGTTCGTCGCCGCCTCCTTCGGCGGCAGCTTCGAGAACGGCGCGCTGCTCGCCTTCCTCGTCTTCGGACCGATGATCGATCTCAAGAGCCTGCTGCTCCTGCTCGCTTCGTTCCGCGCCCGCACGGTTCTGCTCGTCGCCAGCCTGGCCGCCGTCTTCACGCTGACCGGCTCCTGGCTGCTCGAAGCCGTCTATCTTCCTTGACAAGGAGGCGCTCCGCAAAATGGCTCCAACCGCTCTCGCCGCCCTGCATCATGCGGCCAAATCGGCCGTGCTCGCGGCTTTGTCGCTGTCGCTCACGCAGCTTGCACGGACCGGGACGCTGAACCGCTACATCGCGCCGAAGCTCGAGCTCGGCGTCAAGCTGTCCGCGCTCGCCCTGTTCGCGCTCGCCGTATTCCGGCTCTGGATCGCGCTGCGCGCTTGGCAGGGCGACGACGCCGAAGCGGACTGCGGCTGCGGCGCCCACGGCCCTGCGGCTGCGGGACCGAGGCAGCTGGCCGTGTACGCGATGTTCCTGCTGCCGATCGCCTTCGGGCTGCTGCCCGCCGTGCCGCTCGGCAGCGCCGACGCCGCCCGCGCCGGCATCCATCTGCACGGCGCCGCGGCGGAGCATCCGCAGCGCTCCGACACGTCGGCGGATGCCGAAGCGTTTCCGTTCGACGAATTCACCCGTCCTTATGCCGAGCTGGCCCGCCGGCTGCACGCGCTGCCCTTGATCGACGTTCCGGAGCCGCTTTATATCGAGACGCTCTCGTCGATCGACCTGTACCGAAAAGCGTTCGCAGGCCATCGCATCCGCCTGACCGGCTTCGTCCATCGCGATTCCGGCGCGACGGACGGCGTCTATCTGCTCAGCCGCTTCGCCGTCTCCTGCTGTCCCGCCGACGCCCGGGCCTACGGCTTGCCGGTCCTCGACGCGCAGGCGAAGCAGCGGCGGACCGACGAGTGGCTCACGGTGGAAGGCGTGCTCGAGGAAGGCGTCTACGACGGCCAGCCCGCGCTCGTGCTCCGAGCCGAACAGACGCGATCCGCTCCTCCGCCCGCCTCCCCGTACGTCTATCTAGATCCCGATTTTTAAATCGAGGACCCCGATGTGCATATATTGGCAGACGAGGCGCATACTACCTCCATCAAAAAGGAGGTGACGCATATGGCAAGCAACAACAGGCTCGTCGTTCCGGGCTGCCAAGCCGCCCTGGAGCAGATGAAATACGAGGCCGCTCAGGCGCTGGGCATCCAGATTCCTCAAGACGGCTATTACGGCAACATGGCGACCCGCGATGCAGGCTCTCTCGGAGGCTACATAACGAAACGTCTGGTCGAGATCGCCGAGCAGCAGCTGTCCGGCAACGCCCGTCCTATGCGCTGAGAGCGCAGCTCCGAAGATAGAACGAAAAACAGCCTTTGTCCGCCATGGACAAAGGCTGTTTTTCAGGGAACATCATTCTTCCGACACGCTGCCGCGATCCCACAGGCCGGGATGCCTCGGCTCGTAGCGGAAATGAGAACTGGCCATATTGTAATTCGATTCGCATAGCATGCTGGCCGACCAGCTGGAGGCGGCTCCTTGGCGGCGCACCGAGAAGTCGTATAGAAGCTCGCCATGGGTCCAGCTCCACTTGCTCTTGAGCGCATCCACCGCCATCTGCCGGAATTCCTTGACCTGCTCGGCTGTCAATCCCGCTGGCGATTGGGGGGAGGCGGGAGGCTTCAGCTCGATAGGATTGTGGCGGATGCCGTATTTTCCGACCGTATTGTTGCGGATATGGATCAGCACTGTACCCGAGGAGGCATGGGTAAGCTCGGACTCAAGCTGACGGAATACAAAGTCGACTTGCCGTGCCAGAGGCGAAGCGCTGTTGCTTTGCATCTAATTCACCTCCGATCGAAATGAAGTCGTTTAGCGACATTATAGGACAGCGTTTTTTCAGGTTCAACTAAATATTAACAGAATAGGATAGAGTTTTAACCCTTTTTAGGGTACATCGATCTACTTCCCAATAGGACTTAAGCACCTTTCGACGCGATTCCCCCTTTTTTTCGTTTCCCTGGCCCCAGGTCTACATCTTCATGGTCGGATTACCGATTATTAGGTAACGCTTTCTTTATCCATATCAGCGATAGGAGTCGATTTCAGCATGGAATGGTATCATTCTCTCTCCATCAAGAACAAGGTTCGCCTCGGCATCTTTACGGCGCTCGCTGTCTCCATCCTGTTTTTCCTTGTCCTCAGCCTGATGGCGGGCTCGCCGCTCTGGCCGGTCGCGGTCGCGCTCGTCGCCGGAGCCGCCGCCTCCTATCCGCTCGCCGCCGTCGTGGAGCGCTCGCTCACGAGCTCGATCGAGGAGATGACGACGGTCGCCTACGGCATCTCCAAGGGCGACTTCACGCAGCGGGTCGATACGTCCAGCGCCTCGCTGGGGCAGCTGGCCCACTCCTTCAACAGCATGATCGACAAGCTCCGCGAGATTCTCGCCGACACGTCCCGCATCGGGCGCATGGTCAACGAGACGAGCACGAGCATCTACAACAAAAACTCGCAAGTGAAAGCCGTCATGGAGCAGGTCGGCACCTCGGCCGGCGAGCTCGCCTCCGGAGCGGGCGAAATCGCCGAGGAGGTCGGCGGCATGAGCGACTCGATCCGCGAGATCGAGTCCAAGGTGGCCACCTACGCCGAATCGAGCCGCATGATGAACGAGCGCTCGGAGGCGGCGATGCGCCTCGTCGAGCGCGGGCAGCAGTCCGTCGAGACGCAGGCCGAAGGCACCCGCCGCACGGCTGAGGCCGCGGCCCATGTCTCCGAGGCGATCGCCCGCCTGTCCGAGGCGGCTGGCGGCATCTCCGCCATCACCCGCACGATCTCCGATCTGGCGGAGCAGACGAACCTGCTCTCGCTCAACGCCTCCATCGAGGCGGCCCGAGCCGGCGAGCACGGCAAGGGCTTCGCGGTCGTCGCCCAGGAGGTGCGCAAGCTTGCCGAGGAATCGACGGCGTCGACCAAGGAAGTGTTCACGCTCGTCAAAGGCATCGAGCACGGCCTCAAGGACGCCAACGCCAACATCAAGATCAACGAGCAGGCCGTCGAGCTCCAGTCGCAGATGCTGCGCGAGACCGAAGCGGTGTTCCGCGAGATCGTGGAGAGCGTGCAGTTCATCTCCAGCCAGATCGAGCAGTTCGCCCGCGAGAGCGAGAGCATGCTGGACAACGCGCGCGCCATCTCCGAGGCCATCGGCAACATCTCGGCGATCACGCAGCAGTCCGCCGCTGGCACCCAGCAGGTGTCCGCTTCGATGAACGAGCAGGTCGACTCCATCCAGACGATCGTCGAGGAGACCGGACGCATGCAGCAGATGGCTTCCCAGCTGCAGCGCACGATTCAGATTTTCAAAATCTGATCCGTCTTCCCGTCCGCGGAGGGCGCCGCCATCGGTCCGTTGCTCTCTTCAAGGCCGATGGGCCGTATGGAGCGGGGGAACGCAGGGAATAGCTAATCCGCAAGCCTCGGGCCCGCCATCCGGAAGGCCGGCTTGATCCCTGTAGGAGGTGTACCGATGAAGCCTTTGCGCCGTTGGCCGGGTTGGCCCGCCCTGCTGCTCGCGCTGCTGCCGCTTCTGGGCGGAACGCCGAAGATCGCCGGCGCCGCTTCCGCCGGGGAGGCCCCGACCGCTGCCCCGGCGGGAGCGGTCGTTCAGGCGGCCGCCCTCAAGCCGAGGACGGTTTCCTGGATTACGCTCTCGCGGGAATATCCCGGGGCGTTCGCCACGCGCGGACCGGCCGGCATCAAGCGCGTGGCGCTGACGTTCGACGATGTGCCGGACGAGCAGTATACGCCGGAGGTGCTGGACATTCTGGCCCGAGAGCATGTGCGGGCCACCTTTTTTGTCGTCGGAGAAAGAGCGGCGAAGGCGCCCTCCGTGCTTTGCCGCATCCGCGCGGAAGGTCATGCCATCGGCAATCATTCGTACGACCATACGTCGTACGCCCAACTGCCTCCCTCGAAGTTCGAGGAGCAGATCGAGTCGACGAGCCGTCTGCTCAGGACCCATCTCGGATTCACGCCGCGCTTCCTGCGGCCTCCCTACGGAGAAATCACGCCCCGCCAGCTGATGTGGACCCAGAGCCGCGGCTACTTCGTCGTCAATTGGGATGTCGATACGCAGGACTGGAGAGGGCTGTCCGCCGACCAGATCGTGCGCAACGCCCAAAAGACGCTCGCACCGGGCAGCATCATCCTGCAGCATGCCGGCGGCGGCATCGGCGAGGATCTGAGCGGCACCGTCAAGGCGCTGCCCCGCCTCATCCGCATGCTACGCGATCAGGGCTACGAGATGGTGACGGTGCCGGAGCTGCTCGGCGAATCGGAAGAAATCGAGAAAATGCGCCTCTATTGACAAAGAACCGGCTCCTTGGCGAAAGGAGCCGGTTCTTCTATCTAAATGAAGCGGTATGGTTTGGTTTGACTTGGATCAGGTCAGGACATGCACCTTGACCCATTGGAAGCCGAACGAACGGGCTTCGGCCGTCGTGCCGGGCACGAAGATGTCGATGCGGTCTCCTTTGATGCTGCCGCCCGTATCCGTCGCGGTCGCGATCATGCCGCCGACCGGCAGGCCGTCGTAGCTGTAGCCGGTAATGTACAGCTTCGTTCCGAGCGGAATCTGCTTCGGATCGACCGCGACGGTGCCGACGCGAAGCGGGTTTCCGAAATAGTCGACCGCTCCCCATTTTCCGTTTTCGGAAGCCGCGGACGTATAGGCGCTTGCCTTGATCTGAAGCGTGCGTCCTACCTCGTAGGATTTGCCGGTCGGATCGATGACTTTTTTCGTTCCCTCGTCGGCGGCGATCAGGCGGATGCCGGCGGACGAGGCGTGGATCGTCGTGCCGGCCGGAATGGAGAGCTTCAAGCCGGAGTAGATGTTCGTCGGCTCGATGCCTTCGTTCATCTCCATCAGCTTGTCCAGCGGAACATGGAACGCCTGCGCGAGCTTCCAGAACGTATCGCCGTCCTTGGCGACATACGTCGTAGCGGCGGAGGCCGATACGGGAGAGCTCAAAAGCGCGAGGCCGGCCAAAACGGCGGCGGCGGATTTGATCATCGGGCGGAGCATGGTCTTCATCGTCATGGGCATGGTTCCTCCTTGGTGGGACGCTTCGGGCTCCGTTCGTCGGGCCCGGCAGCGGAATGGTGCGGTCCGCGCAAAAACCTACGGGTGTCAGAATAACACAGGCTTCCGCGCGGCGGACCAGCCAAAAACAACCAGCTGCGGATTATGAAAGGCTCTCATTTTCGCCCGACAGCGGTCAATCCTTAGGCGCGCAAGGCCCGAAGCGTCCCGCAGACACCGCGCATGGGCGGCGGATGAAAAAACTCTAATGCAGCCTCGCCGAGAGGGTGGCGACCAAAAACTCCGTACAGACGCGTCATTTGCCGGGCCGCCCGCTGCCTGCCGATCCCGTTCGATGCCGCTAGATTCCGCTCAATTCCGTTCCATGCAGCAAGATCGCGCCCGAGCCCTCGATGCTCTCCGGAAAGCCGAACAGGGCTGCCCCCGTTCGCCTCATGGCGAATCGAAGACAGCCCTTGCCCGGTCAAGCCGATCTACAGAAAGAGATTACGCCTTGAACATTTGCACCCAGACGCCGTTATGGTACGCGACGCCGATGTTCGTGTACTCGGCCTTCAGGATGTTGGCCTTGTGGCCCGCGCTGTTCATCCAGGCATTCATTACTTCGGCCGGGGTGCGCTGGCCTTTGGCGATGTTCTCGCCTGCATAGCTGTACGTCACGCCGAACTGCTTCATCATGTCGAATGGCGAGCCGTACGTCGGGGACGTATGCGAGAAGTAATTGTTCGTGTACATGTCCTTCGCTTTCACGAGCGCGACTTCAGACAGCTGCGAGTCGCTCTTGAGCGCGGCCAATCCTTGCTTGGCGCGCTCCTGGTTCACGATCGTGACGACCTGCTGCGCAAAGGTGGCCGTGCCGCTCTCCTCCTGTCCGGACCCTGGAGCCGTCGTCGGCTTCGGCGTCGCTGTTGGAGCCGTCGTCGGCTTCGGCGTCGCCGTTGGAGCCGTCGTCGGCTTCGGCGTCGCCGTTGGGGCCGTCGTCGGCTTCGCCGTATATCCCGGCCATGTAAAGCCGTTTTGCTGCAGTTTATTCAAAAGCTCTTCAAAGTTGAAGCCCGAGCCGGCATAAAGCTGTTGAAGCAAGGCCGAAGAAGAAGGCTGAGCAGGCGCTGCGCTGGCTGTTCCGGCGGCCGAGACGCCCGTGAACGCGACTCCGGCGGCCAATGCTAGAGATAGAAATTTCTTATTCAAAATGAATTCTCCTCCTGTTATCCTTCGTCAGCCGAAGGTCGAGTAAAAGGCCGTGCAAGCCTTTCGCTCCTCTATCCTAGCACGCCGATCCGCCGAAAAACGCTGTTAGTTCCTGGCAACTCAAGCTGGAGACTGAAAAATGAGAACGCTCGAAGGCTCGAAATTCAGTCGGGATGCGGGTTGCGAAACGCGTCCTGAGAGCAATGAGAATTCTCTCATCGGCGTTCGGAGTTCTAAACGGGAAAAAGAGAACGAAAAAAAAAAAAGCCGAGCGCATCCGGCTCGACTTTTGGATCTAGAGATAGTCCGGCAGCGTATCGGCTTTTTTGAGGTTGCAGGCGGAGCAGGCGCAGACGCAGTTGTCTGGGGTGCTCAGGCCGCCCTTGGACTTGGGAAACACATGGTCGATCGTATCGCCGAAGCGGCCGCAATAGTGGCAGACATAGTTGTCCCGCTGCAGGATGAGCAGGCGGAAATCGCTCTTGGTGTACAGCTTGTGGATGAGGCGCGGATGCAGAATGCCGGCCGCCCCTTCCTGAACCATGCGCACCGCGATGTCGCGGTCGATTTCGGTATGCCAGCGCTTGCCGCTCTCGCGGCGGCCCCGCAGCTGGATGAGGCCGGTTCCTCTATCGTTGAGCACCGACGGATCGTACGAAAAAGGACCCTTGAACGGCCGGATAGGCTTGTACGGCAAGCGCACTCCCGGCGTATGGGAATGCGAAGCGGCGACGGCCGCCTTGCGCCCTTTGCGGCGGCGGCGGCGCTTGCGCTTGCGCTTGGACGGTCCCGTCTCCGAGACGACATCGGCCGACGAGACGGCCGCCTCCGGCGAGCGCGCGGCGTCCGTGCCGGAAGCGCCGGCGGAAGGCCGCGCCTCCGCGGCCGGGCTGTCCGGACTCGGCTCCCGTCCGGAAGCGGCGGCCGGCGGATCGGGCGCGGTTCTCCGCGCCGCCGCAACGGCGGCCGCTCCTTTGCCGGCGGCAGGGTCCCGTTCGGCCGCGGCGGCAGCCGGCGCGGCGACGGATTGCGAGGCGCGCTCGCCCCCGCCGGCGGCCGGCGCGGCGACGGACGCTCCCGGGGCACGCTCGCCCCCGCCGGCGGTCGGCGCGGCGGCGGACGCTCCCGGGGCGAGGACGGCCGCGCGGCCGCGCGCACGACGAGCGGCGGCAGGCGGGAGCAGAGCCTCCGCACCGACTTCGTCCCGCTTGCGCCTGCGCTGGCAAGCTCTGCACGTGCCTCTGCGCCCCTTGCGGCCGGTGCGCTTCGGGAAGGCTCCTTCTGGTTTGTCGCGGCCGCATACGGCGCATTGTTTGGTATCCATGAATCGTACGCTCCGTTCGCCGAGTGTCTTTCTCCAAAGCATACCATAACGGAGCTTGCCGATAAACAGCGCCGTAAGCGGTTCGCTTTTCGAAACACCGCTGTGCGGAACGAGAAAGCCCGCTTGAAATAACCCGTCACGTCCAATAATGACAATTTATACAAATTTTCGGCTCGATGTTGAGACTATAGTCTCAATGCCATGTTACTAATGTCCTATAATTACGGGTGCATCTTCCTAGAAGCCATGCTATAATACGAATATTCAGTACATGTGACATTTTCAGACCGGCATGAACCCTCTGGAACGCCTTGGCGGCACCGGACGGGAACGTAGGCCGCAGGGGGGATGGTGGCGGATGTTTGCGAAACGACTCAAAGCGCTGCGTAAAAAGAGAAAGCTTACGATGCAGGAAGTAGCCGATTATGTTGGGGTCGCCAAAAGCACCTACGCCGGCTATGAGTCCGGATACCGCCAGCCGACCCTGGAATCGATCCAGACGATCGCGCGCCGCTTGCATACGACGTCCGATTATCTGCTCGGCCTCACGGAATATGCCGAGCCGGTCGAGCCGAGCAGCAACGCCCGCGAATGGCTGAACCTCCAGCAGCTGCACTGGGACGGAATTCCGCTGGAGGAAGAGGACGTCGAGCTCGTCCGGCTGCTGCTCGAGCGCGTCGTCCGCGAAAGGCTCCGCAACGATCAAACCGGCCAAGGCTGAACCGCCTTGACCGGTTTTTTTATCTGCCTGAGAGCAGTCAGACACCGCCACAGCTCGCTGCGACCTGGGCGCGCCGTCTACGCGCGAAAAAACCGCGCGTAGCTTGCCGCTGCGGCCTGGGCGCGCCTCCTACGCGCGGAAAAACCGCGCGTAGCTTGCCGCTGCGGCCTGGGCGCGCCGCCTACACGCGGAAAAACCGCGCGTAGCTTGCCGCTGCGGCGTGGGCGCGCCGCCTATGCGCGGAAAAACCGCGCGCAGCTTGCCGCTGCGGCCTGGGCGTGCCGCCTATGCGCGGAAAAACCGCGCGTAGCTTGCCGCTGCGGCCTGGGCGCGCCTCCTACACGCGGAAAAACCGCGCGTAGCTTGCCGCTGCGGCCTGGGCGCGCCGCCTACACGCGGAAAAACCGCGCGTAGCTTGCCGCTGCGGCCTGGGCGCGCCTCCTACACGCGGAAAAACCGCGCGCAGCTTGCCGCTGCGGCCTGGGCGCGCCGTCTACGCGCGGAAAAACCGCGCGCAGCTTGCCGCTGCGGCCTGGGCGCGCCTCCTACGCGCGGAAAAACCGCGCGTAGCTTGCCGCTGCGGCCTGGGCGCGCCGCCTACACGCGGAAAAACCGCGCGTAGCTTGCCGCTGCGGCCTGGGCGCGCCGCCTACACGCGGAAAAGCCGCGCGTAGCTTGCCGCTGCGGCCTGGGCGCGCCGCCTACACGCGGAAAAACCGCGCGTAGCTTGCCGCTGCGGCCTGGGCGCGCCTCCTACACGCGGAAAAACCGCGCGCAGCTTGCCGCTGCGGCCTGGGCGCGCCGCCTATGCGCGGAAAAACCGCGCGTAGCTTGCCGCTGCGACCTGGGCGCGCCGCCTATGCGCGGAAAAACCGCGCGTAGCTTGCCGCTGCGGTCTGGGCGCGCCGCCTATGCGCGGAAAAACCGCGCGTAGCTTGCCGCTGCGGCGTGGGCGCGCCGCCTATGCGCGGAAAAACCGCGCGCAGCTTGCCGCTGCGACCTGGGCGCGCCG
This sequence comes from Paenibacillus sp. B01, assembly GCF_009649995.1. NCBI lineage: Bacteria > Bacillati > Bacillota > Bacilli > Caryophanales > Paenibacillaceae > Paenibacillus > Paenibacillus sp. B01. Next base: position 4,599,566 of record NZ_CP045802.1, read on the forward strand.
CCTATGCGCGGAAAAACCGCGCGTAGCTTGCCGCTGCGGCCTGGGCGCGCCTCCTACGCGCGGAAAAACCGCGCGTAGCTTGCCGCTGCGGCTTGGGCGCGCCTCCTACGCGCGGAATAACCGCGCATGCGGAAGCAACGAACAGGCTGGCCGAGGTCAGATATCGACCTGCGGGACAGCCCTCTTGAAGTTGCGGCCCCTTTCGCTTGCCAGCCAACGCCCACGGCCCGTCGAGGATCAGGCGCCGGCCGTCGCGGAACACGCCCTAGGGCACGCTCTAGGGCACGCTCTAGGGCACGCTCTAGGGCACGCTCTAGGGCGTGTTTGCATACTCCGAAGGAGGCAGATAGGGCCGGATTTTTGATCCCTGCAGGAATGCAGGCATAGGCGTACCCAGGGGTACGTCGAGCCTGCGTGACGAAGCAGAGGGCAAAAAGGCGGGGATAGATGCCCCTAACTAACTAAGCGGGTCTGCAGCCGACGCCAAGGCGTCGAGCTGCTTGCTCAGCCCGGCGCGCAGCAGCACGCGGGACTGCTCGTAGCTCTGCTTCCACTTGCTGCGCTCGCTCTCAGGGACATTCGCCTGCTCCGCCTCCGCGATCAGCCGGTCGAAGCGGCTGCGGCAGCCAGATTCGGCAGCCTCCATCTCGCCGGCAAGCTCCGCGCCGGCCTGCTGCCGCTGCTGCTCCGTCAGCTCTCCGCTCCTCGCCTCGCGGAGCCGTGCCTCGCCTTCCTGGAGCACCGAGGCTCCCGCCGAGACGCATTGCTCGCGGATCGTTTCCAGCCTCCGCTCGTAGACGGCAGTGTCCGGCTCGGCACTCGCGGCCGGCGGCTTCGCCGCAGACGGCGCCGCCGATGGAGCAGCTCCCGCCGGCTGTCCGGCCGACTGCCCTCCCGCAGGCGAAGGCCCGCCCGCTCCCGCGCCGCCTGGCCGAGAAGCCTCCTTCGCGATGCCGCCCGCTCCCGCGCCGGCCGACTGGGATGCTTCCTCCGCGTCGCCTTCGGCACCGGCGGCGGCCGACTGGGGAGCTTCGCCGGAAGCTTCCTTCGCAGCGTCGCCGGCACCAGCGGCGAGCGGAGGCGCAGCTTCGGCCGCTCCGTCTCCGCTCGCCGCCGCGCCGCTCGCCCCCGTGCCCTCGCCAGGGTCCGCTGCTGCGCCTGCCGGCGAGGGCGCGGGAGCCGCGGAGCGCTGCGGCAGCAGCGCCATCGCCGTCTCCGTCGTTCCCCGTTCCAGCTCGCGATGATTCAGATACCCGAGCACGGCCGGCACGACGGCCGCCGCCATCGCCAGCGCGAGCAGCAGGCGCCCGGCCCGGGGCCCTCCGCGGCCGACGACGGAACGTTTCTTGCGCTTGTTTCGATGGCCCATGATGACCGTCCCCTCTTTCGCTTATGCTGCGCGCGTCCTTGAATCAGCCGAGCAGTCCCTCCAGCAGCGCGCGCCCTTCCGCCAGCTCCCGTTCATATTCCTTGCGGTATTCCTGCAGACGCTCGGTCGAATAGCCCCCGGCCTCCAGCTTCGCTCTCGTCCCGCTCATGATGCGCTCGAACGCAGCGTCGCAAGCCGCGAATACGGCTTCTCCTTCCTGCCGCGCCTTCGCCTTCTCCGCGCCCGTGGAGGCGGACGAGTAGCGCAGCGCGAGCGCGACGAGATCGCTGCGGCATTTGCCGCGCAGCGCGTCGGCTTCGCTCCTTGCCTGGCGGTGGATCTCCTCCTCCGATGCCGAAGGAGACGGCGTCGGCGTTGCGCCTGGAGACGGCGATGCCGTCGGCGATGGAGCCGGAGAGCCCGGAGGCGCCGATGGAGCCGGAGAGGCGCTCGGCGCAGGCGTTGCCGGAGGCGGAGCCCAGCCTCCTCCGCCTCCGCCTGCAGGCGGGACGGCCGGAGACGGCGAAGCGGTCGGGGCCGGCGACGAGGCTCCGCCGGCCGGCGGAGCGGCGACGTCCTCCCCGCCGCTCAGTCCGTCCTCGGCCCCGCCGCCGCTGCCGGCTTGCGCTTCCGGCGTGATGTCGACGCGCAGCCGCTTGCCGTCCCAGGCGACGGACGCTCCCGTCAGCTCCGCGGCGAAGCGCAGCGGGACGTAAAGCGTGCCTTTGGCGATGAATACTTGCTGCCCGGACGGAAGCGCGGCCTCCTGCCCGAAGGCGTGGAAGCGGACCGGGACCGGCGTCAGGGCAAGCTTGACGCCTCCGTCCGCCGAGCGGCCTTCCGCCTTGAGCCGAGCGGCCAGCTTCGCCGCCAGCGCCTGGCGCCCGGCATCGGACGGCTGCTGCAGCGACAGCTTCTTGGCGGCGTTGTCCCACGCCGCCTCCAGTCCGAGCGCCTCCGACGCCGCCCGCAGCGGCAGGTACGTCCTTCCTTCATGCAAAAAGACCGAGCTCCCCTTGTCCAGCACGAGCACCTGGCCCCCGACCGCGATCGTCGCCGGCAGCGACAGCGCCGACACCGTCTTCGCCGCTGCCGCGGCCTTGGCGGCCGGAGCGGCCGCCGAGGATCCCGCCGCTGCGGGCGAGAACAGCAGCAGCGCGGCCGCCAGCAGCGCCCCTTTGCTTGCCCCATTCCGATTCATATCCGATCAGCCTCCTTCATCCTTCTTGTCCAGCGCTTTGCGCGCGAGCTCGCGCAGCCGGCCGTAATCGGCCTCGTCCAGTCCGGCCCGCAGCTTGCGCTTGATCTGCTCCTTCTCCTCCGCCGTCACCCCGCCTGCGGCGAGCCGCAGCAGGCCGAGCGCCTCCTGCCGGTCCATCGCGCCGGCGACGATGGAGAGCGCTTCCCGCTTCTCGGCTGCGGACAGCCGGGCGGCAGCGTCGGCATAGGCCGCCGGCACTGCCGGCGCGGCTGCCGCGCCGGACGGGCCGCCGCTCGCCTCGGAGCCGGCCGCTGCCGGAGCCCCTTCCGCCTCCAGCGGCGGGGCGGCAGCGCCCGCAGCGGGCGGGACCGCTCCCGCCAGGAGCGGATCGCCTGCGGCCGCTGCCGAAGCTCCCGCCTCCGCCGCCAGCTGGGGAGCGAGCTGCTCCATGAAGGCGGCCAGCGCCTTGTCGGCGGCGCGCTCGGCGGCGATCCAGCCTCCGCCTCCGAGCAGCAGCGCGGCCGCGAGGCCGATCAGCAGCCTTTTCACGCGCTTGCGCATGATCCATCCTCCTTCCCCGCAACGAAAGCAAGGGCGGACGCCGAACGGATGTCCCTCCGTCCGGCGAAGGCTCCGCCCCCGCGATTCGATTCGGCTACAGCTGCTTGGCGGCGCGGTACAGCATCGCCGACGCCTCGGCGCGCGAAGCCTGCTGCTGCGGCTTCAGCTCGCCGCCGCCGCCGATGATGCCGAGCTGCGCGGCGATCGCTACGGCCGGCTTCAGCGAAGCGCTGACGGAAGCCCGGTCCTTGAAGCTCGCGAGCGCCTGCTCGGTGAGCAGCGACGTCGGATAGCCGCCCGCCTGCTGGAGAGCGCGCGCGATCATCGCGGCCATCTCCTGGCGGCTGATCGCCGCATGCGGAGCGAAGCTGTCGGCGCTGCGGCCGCTCGTGATGCCGCTCGCCGCCGCAGTGCCCACATACGGAGCGAACCAGTCGGACTCGCGGACATCCTTGAACGTCAGCGGCACCGCGTCGGCGCCAAGGTTGAACGTGCGCACGAGCATCTTGGCGAACTCGGCGCGCGTCACGCTGCGCGACGGCTCGAAGGCGCCGGCCGATACGCCGTTCATGATGCCTTTGGCCGCCATCGTCTCGATCGTCGTCCGCGCCCAATGCGAAGCCGGAATGTCCTTGAACGCCACCCGGTTCTCGACGACCGCGTACACCGAGCCGGCATCCTGCACGTCCGCCGAGTAGACCGAGCCCGCGACGCCCGACTGGAAGTCGGCTGCCCGGCCCGCCCGGATCTTGACGAGGCTCAGCCGGTCGGCGTCGACCGATCCGGAACGCGAGAGAGGCAGCTCGAGCCGCACCGGCCTGCCGAAGCTCGTAATCTTGCGGCCGGACTGCTCGATCTCGTACGTGTACGCTCTCGACGCCAGCGGCAGGCTGGAGGCGGAGGTGACGGCGCTGTCCTGCAGGCGGCTCAAGGTGATCGACAGCTTGCCGGTCCGCGCCGCCACCGGCACGGAGACGCGCGCGCCCTCCGCCTGAAGCCCGATGAAGTCGATGCCGCTGCTCTTGGCCGACTCCAGCACCTCGGCCGGGATGTCGAGCGACCAGCTGTCGGCCTGCTCCGTCTCAAAGTCGAGCTCCGCGCTCACCCGCAGCGAGCCCGTGCCGGCTTGTCCGGCTCCCTCGAAATCGGCGAGCGCGCCTTTGATCTGGGCCGCCGCGTCCGAGATGGCCGAAAACTGGCTGCCCGCCTCCTCGGCGTTCCACTCGGCGCTGAAGGCTCCGGCCGAGCGCGGCGTCGGCGCCGGCATCTTGATCTTGCCGATCGCATCGAGCGCTTCCTGCGCCGCCTTGAACGCCTCTCGGATCAGCTTCAGCTTCTCGCTGATCGAGCTCGTGGCGTTGTAGCGTTGCTTGATCGACTCGAGCTTGGCGAAATACTGCTGCAGGATCGCCGCGATCTGCTCCGCTACGCTGCCCGGACCGGTGTTGCCCGGCTCCTCGCCGGACCCGCCTCCGCTGCCCGGGGTCGGCGTCGGGAAGCCGGGGAACCCGGGGAACCCGGGAAAGCCCGGGAAGCCGCCTCCGCCAGGGTCCGGCGTCGGACTTGGCGTCGGAGACGCGCTCGGCGTCGGCGTTGGAGACTCGCTCGGTGTCGGCGTCGGAGACGCGCTTGGCGTCGGTGTCGGAGACTCGCTCGGCGTCGGCGTCGGAGACGCGCTTGGCGTCGGCGTCGGGGACTCGCTCGGCGTCGGCGTCGGAGACGCGCTTGGCGTCGGCGTCGCGCCTTCGGCCGTCAGCGTAATCTCCTTTTGGAAGATGACCTTGTCCGGGCCGCCGTACGGGTTGAGCAGCCGGGCCTGGATGACCGCGCTCCCCGAGGAGGCGCTGCCGGGGATCGTAACGATGCCGCTGCCCGTGACGGCCACGTCGTCGCTGCCGGACAGCTTGGCCCAGGTGAGCGCTACCGAAGGAATGGCGATGCCGCTGACGGTCAGCGAGTATTGATGCTGCCGTCCCTGCTGGGACACCTGCACCTGCTCGGCGCTCGTCAGCCGCATGAGCGCGACGAGCAGCGCCGACGCGGCCGGCTTCTCGTACGCGAGCCGCTCCTGGAAGCCCACCATCGTCTGCTGCAGGTCCATGCTCGTAATGCCGTACTCCTGCAGCATCGCGGCGAACGTATATTCGTCCGTGCGGGCGAGCAGGTCGTTCAGCACGCGCAGCATGAGCTCGTTGCGCTTCTGCGGCTCGTAGAGCAGCTGGAACAGCTGCGCCTGGCTGAGCTCGGCGATACGCTTGCGCACGGTGCCCTCGACGCCGAGGCGCGAGCCGCCGTCGCCGTAGAAGAACGCGACGACCTCGTCCATCGTCAGATCGCTGTCGCCGCCCGCGCGCACGATCGCGGCCAGCGCCGCGCGGTAGTCGGCGTTGGAGCGCAGCTTGCGCAGGTCGTCGTAGGTAGGACGGTACGTCAGCGCGAGCGTGTCGCGGTACAGCGCGAACAGGTTGTTCCGGATGAACTCGCGGTCCGCCGAAGCCGGCAGCTTGGCGTCGATCTTGTCCCATACCGGCGCGGCGAGCTGGAACTCGGCGGCCGGATCGAGCGCCTCGAGCTCCTCGCGGAAGCGAAGCACGTCCTGCAGGTCGGCCGGATCTCCGGCCAGCAGCGCTTCATGCAGCGCGTACAGCTGCGCCAGCGCGCCGTCGATGTTCGGCGGCTGCGGCAGCGAGCCGGCCGCGCTGGCGATGCCGCCGCCGGACAGGGAAGAAAGCGCGGCCGAAGGCAGCGCGGACAACGGGCCGGCCGCCATGACAGCGGCGAGCATGGCCAGAGACAGCTTGCGATGATTCGTCATAGGTTTCCTCACCTCGATTGTTCGGATAGGCGTTGCGGGAGATAGCAGGCCGGCCGCCGAGCAAGGCGCCGTACCGCGCCCGGCTTAAGGCGCGGCTTGAGCGCTGCCCGAGCGCGCAGCCCCAGTGCGCTGCCCGGCGCGCTGCCCGAGCGCACGGCCCGGCGTGCAGCTTGACGCTCTGCCTGCCGCTCGGCCCGGCGCTCGGCTTGACGCGCAAAGCCGCCGCCGAAGCGGCGTGCGGCTTGGTTCTAGTAGCTCAGCTCCGGCACGGGAGCCTTGACGCCGCGGGCGAGGCTCGGCCTGCCGACGGAATAATAGATGAAGTCGGTTCCCTGGAGCGCGGCCTCGTCGAACGCGTTGCGCCCGTCGATCAGCACCGGCTCGCGGACGACGGCGCGCAGCCGCTGCAGGTCCGTCTCGCCGAACTCGCTCCACTCGGTGAGCAGGCAGACCGCGTCGGAGCCCGCCGCCGCCTCCAGCGCGCTGCCGCACCAGACGACGGAGCCGTCTCCGCTGCCGAACTGGCTGCGGAAGTTGTCCATCGCGATCGGATCGTACGCCCGCACCTCGACGCCGCGCGCCAGCAGCTCGCCGATGATCTCCTGGGCGGGCGCCTCGCGCACGTCGTCGGTGTCCGGCTTGAACGCGAGGCCCCAGACGGCGACCGTGCGGCCGGACAGCTCGCCGCCGAAAATCGTCTCGAGCTTGCGGATGACGTTGAACCGCTGGTCCTGGTTCACCTCGACGACCGAGCGCAGCAGCTTGAACTCGTAGTCGACGTGGCCGGCGATCTGGATGAGCGCCTGCGTGTCCTTCGGGAAGCAGGAGCCGCCGTAGCCGATGCCCGCCTTGAGGAACGAGGCGCCGATCCGCTTGTCGCGGCCCATGCCCTCGGCGACGCGGGTGACGTCGGCCCCGACCTTCTCGCAGATGTTGGCGATCTCGTTGATGAACGAGATCTTCGTCGCGAGGAAGGCGTTGGAGGCGTACTTGATCATCTCGGCGCTGCGGATGTCGGTGACGACGAAGGCGCAGCCGAGGCCGGCGTGCAGCTCGCGCAGCAGCGCCTCGGCGCGCGGCGAGTCGGTGCCGATGACGATCCGGTCGGGATGCATCGTGTCGGAGACGGCGGACCCTTCCCGCAGGAACTCCGGCAGCGAGACGCTGTCGAACGGGCAGTCGGTCCGCTCCCGGATCAGCTCGCGCACCTTTTCGTTCGTGCCGACCGGCACCGTGCTCTTGATGGCGACGACGGGATGGCCTTCCATCGCGTCCGCGATCTCCTGCGCCGCCAGCTCGATGTACGCCAGATTCGCCTGGCCGCCCGGAAGCGGCGGCGTGCCGACGGCGATGACGATCAGATCCGCGCCCTTGACCGAATCGCCGAGGCTCGACGTGAAGCGCAGCCGCCCGAGCTCCGCGTTTCGCACGGACAGCTCCTGGAGGCCCGGCTCGTAGATCGGGATCTCCCCGTTCTGGAGCGTCGCGACCTTCAGCGGATCCTTGTCCACGCAGATGACGCTGTGCCCCAGCTCCGCGTAGCAAACGCCCGATACGAGGCCGACATATCCTGTCCCTACTACCGTAATCTTCATCGCTTCCACTCCCGATCGTTTATTGGACACTCTCTACATGCTCAGTCCGGGCGCCTGTCCGCCTGCGGCGGCCCGCTCCAGCAGCCGGGCGGCGATCCGCGCCGCTTCTCCCGGCGGCGCGAGCGGCGCCTCCTCCAGCAGGCTGCCGGCAGCCGCCGCCGAGCCGGGCCCGCCGGCAAGCAGCTTCAGCAGCCGGCAGCCGAGCTCCGGCGACGCGAGCTCCGGCTCGCCGAGCATCAGCAGCGGATGCCGGCCGCGGAGCGTCTCCGCGATGCAGCGGTCCTCGCGGAAGCCGGGCCGCTCCAGCAGCGCGAGCGGCTTGCCGAGGCAGACCGCCTCGGAGACGGTGCCCCAGCCGGGCTTCGTCAGCACCGCGTCGCAGGCTGCGACGTACAGCTGCGATTCCGTGCAGCTCTCCGGGATGCGGACCGCCTCCGCCCCGTCCGGCAGCTCCATGCCGGAGGAGACGACCGCCAGCCAGCGCGGATCGCGCAGCAGGCCGAGCCGCTCGAGCGGGCTGCCCGGTCCCGAGCCCATACCGGGAAACAGCGCGAGCAGCCGCCTCTCTCCGCTCGGATCAAGCCGGCGCCGCAGCTCGGTCGCGCGCTCCGGATCGGCAGCCCGGCAAAAATATCCGGTCCGCTCGATCGGCTCGCTCCCCCACTGCGGCTCGCTCGCTCCGGCCAACGCCACAAAGGCGTCCATGTCCAGATAAGGCCGGGCCAGCGGCGCGAGCAGCTCCTCGGGCAGCAGCTCCTGATAGGCGGTGTACCAGGTGAAGTTGGACAGGCCGACGCTGCGGATGCCCGCCCGCCGGGCCGCAGGGAACGCTTCCGCGACGATGTCCGAGACGGTCAGGCTTGCTCCGGTCGAGCCGAGCCAGGCCGCCTCCCGGCGGATGCGCAGCGGCAGCCCCTCCAGGTAGGCGAGGACCTCCGCGCGCAGCCGCGGCGGATCGGCCTGCAGGCTGCCGGGACGCAGCGCGTAGCCCGGGTCCGAGTCGATGCGCCGCGCCAGCAGCCGATGATCGAGGCCGCCGGACCGGGCCGCTGCGGCGAAGCCGCCTGCCAGCGAGCGCTCCAGCAGCGGCAGCGTGCGGCCGCTGGCCAGATGCAGCTGCAGCGGCAGCCCGGCCTCGTCCGCCTGGCGGAGCAGCTCGCGGATGACCGCGATGGAGCGCGAGGCATGGCCGTAGCCGTAGTCCGAAACGTAATAGGCGATCGATAACACCATGCCTCGCGGCCTCCTTTGCCCTAGCTGAAATCTGCGGATGACCGCGGCATCCGCGGGCGCTCTACGCCCGCAGGCAGTTCTGCTCGATCTCTTCCCAGCTGCCGTACAGCTCCATGATCGAGTTCTCGAGATGCTTCGGGCCGGTCTGCACGGAGATGAACTCCAGATCGTCCGCCGCCCGGACGCCGTGCAGCGTCTTCATCGGGATGTGGACGACGTTGCCCGCGCGGATCTTCATATAAGTGCCGTTGCAGATGAACTCGCCCGAGCCCTTCACGACCGTCCACACCTCCTCGCGGTGCTGATGCAGCCGGTAGCCGATGCTGGCGCCGCTGTCGATGCCGACGCGCTTGGTCAGCACGGCGGTGCCGTCGTCGTAGCTGCGGTCGTCGAGCACGCGCACCCAGCCCCAGCGCCGCTCCTCGTACATCGGGCGCTGGTCATGGCCGATGAATTCCTTCAGCCGCGTGCTGGCGCCTTTCTCGGCGACGAGGATGCCGTCCGGGCTGGCCGCCACGACGACGTTGGAGAGGCCGATCACCGTGACCGGGATGTCCGTCTCGTTGACGAGATGCGTGTTCGTGCAGTCGCCGCTGACGATGCCGCGCCCCATGCGCGCGTCCTTCATCTCCTCCGTGAGCGTGTTCCATGTGCCGAGGTCCTTCCAATAGCCGTCATAGGACACCGCCGCGATGCTCTGCGCCCGCTCCACGACCTCGTAGTCGAAGCTGATGCTCTCCAGGCTCTCGTACTCGGCGGCGAGCCGGTCGTAGGCGAGCGGGATGCCCTTGGCCGCCATGATGTTCAGCATGTAGTCGAGCTTGAAGGCGAACACGCCGCAGTTCCACAGCGCGCCGCTCGCGATCAGCTCCTGCGCCGCCGCCTCGGACGGCTTCTCGCGGAAGCCGCCGACGCGCAGCGTCCCGCCTGCGCCCGGAGCGTCCCCTCCCGCCTCCGGCACGATGTAGCCGTACTTTTCCGAAGGGTAGGTCGGCTTGACGCCGATCAGCGCGAGGTCGGCGCCGCTGTCCCGCAGCACGCCGTCCAGGCTCGCCACCGTCTGGAAGAAGCGGTCCTCGACGTACGGGTCGACGGGCAGCACCGCCACCGTCTCGCCGGGATCGACTTTCTCCACGGAGAACAGGTACGCCGCCGCCAGCGCGATCGCCGGGAACGTATCCCGCCGCGCGGGCTCTACGATGAGCGGCACGTCCGGGCCGAGCTGGCCGCGGATCAGCTCCGTCTGCGTGGCGCCGGTCGCGATGTAGCCGGAGCCGGCGAAGCCCGCCTCCTCGATCTGGCCCCAGACGCGCTGGACCATGGAGACGCGGGAGCCTTCGCCGTCTTCGAGCACCTTCAGGAACTGCTTCGACCTCAGGTCGTTGGAAAGCGGCCACAGCCGCTTGCCGGAGCCTCCGGACAACAGGACGAGCTTCATCATCGATCTCCGCCTTTCAGATTGGAATGGGTAAGGACGCGCGCGCCGGCTCCCGCCTCTGCTTGCGGCCGGCCGGCCGCCGCCGCGCGGCCAGCCGGAATTTTGCGGCCGCGGCCGCCGCCGGCATGCAGCGACAGCAGCAGCTCGCGGTACTTCTCGAGCGACAGGCTGCGGCGCAGATGGCGCTCCAGATAGTCGCGCCCCTGCAGCCCCCGCTCGGCGAGGCCGGCGCGGCCGAGGCTGTACAGCGCCATCAGCTGGCGCGCGGCGTCGCCGTAGCGCTGGGGCTCGGTCGACGTGCCGCAGCCGCTGTCCCGGATGAGGCGATGCGCCTCGCTGCCTTCCTCCAGCACGCCCATGACCGCCTTGCCCGCCGCCATGACGCCGTAGATCTTGCTCGGCACCGACACGCCCTTGATGCCCTTCTGGTTGACGACCAGATGCACGTCGGCCGCGCCGAGCGAGTAGCGGAGCTGGTCCTTCGGCTGGTAGGGGAGGAACAGGACGTTCGTCAGCCCCTGCTCGCGCGCGAACTGCTCCATGAGCGGCTTGACCGCGCCTTCGCCGATGAACACGAACATCAGGTCGGACAGCTCGCGGAACTGCGGCGCGATGCGGATCAGGTTCTCGAGATCGTAGTAGAGCCCGAGGTTGCCGGAGTACATGACGACGAACTTGTCCTCCAGCCCGTGCCGCTTCAGGAACGCCGCCACGCCGGGATCGTCGCGCCTCAGCGGCACGATGTCCTGCTCGTCGGTCCAGTTGTTGATGACCGAGTGCGGCGGCACGTTCTTGCCGCCGAAGCGGCGGACGAGCGTCTCCTTCATATCCTGGCCGACGAGGATGACGTGGTCCGCCAGGCGGCAGTTCAGCTTGTCGAGCAGGAGCGCCGTCCGCTGCAGGAGCGGATGGTTCATGAATCCGACCGCCTGCGCCTGCTCGGGGTTGAAGTCCTGGATGTTGTAGATGTGCCTGGAGCGCAGCGCCAGCTTGCCGATCGTGCCGATCAGGCCGCCGAGCACCGGCGGCTGCGAGATCGTGTAGACGAAGTCCGCCTTGCGCTGCCGCAGCAGCAGCCGCACCGCATGCAGGAAGTAGGCCGAGATGTAGCGCAGGCGGCTCGCCTTGCTGCGCTTGTCCACCTCCGGCAGGCGGATGCGCAGGATCGAGATGTTCTCCAGCCGGTCCTCGGCGTAGCGCGGCGCCTTGGCGTCCTTTTTCTCCCCGGCGTAGCCCGGCTGCTGCGCGATGACCGTAATGTCGAAGTCATGCTGCAGATGCAGGCACAGCTCGGTGAGGATCTGCCCGGTCGAGGCATAGTCGGGATAAAAATAATTGATGACGAACACGATGCGCGGCTTGCTCATCGCCCTTTGGCCTCCTTTCGTGCGGGCTCGCCGGCGCTGCGGCCGGTCTCCCTCGCTTGATGCCGCTTGTCAACCGGCGTTCCGTCCTGCGCGGCGGTCCTTCTGGAGTCCGCCGTCCGTCATGGCCTCGCCTTCCGCGACTCCCGCGCCTCCCGCGCCTTCCTCCGCGCCGTCCTTGACGATCCGGCGCTTCACGAACGCCGCCGGCGTGCCGGCATGCACCTCGCCGTCCGGCACCGGACGGGTGACCGTGCTGCGGGCGGCGACGACGCCCATGACGCCGACCGTCACGCCGGGATAGACGAACGCGTCGCTCGCGACCCAGGCGCCGTCGCGGAGGACGATCGGCCGCGTCACCAGGCCGAAGCGAGGATCCTCGATGTCATGGGAGCCGGTGCACAGATAGCTGCGCTGCGAGACGACGCAGTGGGCGCCGACCTCGATCCGGTCGAGGCTGTAGAACTCCGCTTCGTCGCCGATCCACGACCAGTCGCCGATCGACACTTTCCACGGATAGGTGAAGCGCGCCGTCGCCCGCACCTGCACGCCGCGTCCGATCCGGGCGCCGAACAGCCGCAGCAGGAAGCGCCGCCAGCCGTACATCGGATGCAGCGAGTAGCGGAACAGGCTGCCCTGCACGAGCCACCAGAGCAGCACGACCGCCCCGCTCCGTCCGCGCGAGTACCCGCTCTGGTCGTACCGGTCGAGCCGGATGCGGTTCGCGCTCATGAGCCCCAGGTCAGGCCGGCTTGGGCGCCGCGCCCGCTTCCGGCCCGGCCGGCCTCTCCGGCGAGCCTGCGATATTCCTGCTCCAGCTGCGCGGCGACCTGCGACCACTCGTAATACTGCGAGGCCATCGCGCGGCCGCGCTCGCCCATCCGCTCCCGCAGCTCAGGATCGTCCAGCAGCTGGCAGGCCGCGTCCGCGACCCGGATCGGGTCGACCGGCGTCGCCAGCCCCGCCCCTTCGGCGACGACCTCGCGCCAGATGTTGACCTTGTCGGAGATGACGACCGGCACGCCGCAGGCCATCGCCTCGACGACGGCGATGCCGAAGTTCTCCGAGTACGAAGGCAGCAGGAACAGGTCGGCGTCGCGCAGCACGGCGAGCTTGTCCGTCCCGGTCAGCATGCCGGTGAAGATCGCGAACTCGCTCAAGGACGCCGCCTTCAGCCAGTCGCGCACCCTCTGGCCGTAATTCTCGTCATCCGGTCCGGTCAGCACGAGCACCGTATCGGGATGGCGCCGATGGATGTCGCGGAACGCCTCGACCAGCACGTCGAGCCCCTTCTTGAAGTTGATGCGGCTGAAAAACAGCAGCATCCTCTTGCCTTCCAGCAGCTTGTAGCGGGAGCGGAACGTTCCTTTGGGCGGCAGCTCCCGGTAGTCGGAGGAGTTGATGCCGTTCGGGACGACGAAGCCGGAGCTTCCGTGCACGTACGGCTCGGCGAGCAGCAGCTCTTCCTCGGTCGTGTAGTGCAGCGCGTCGGCGCGGCGGATGTTGCGGTCCTCGAACAGCGTCTCCATGATTTTCTTGCGATAGCGATGGCGGGCATGCATGACCGGATCGAGCGTCCCGTGCGGACGGACGATGTACGGCACCCCGTGCTTGCGGGCGTAATGGCCGGCAGCCATCCCGTGGAACAGATAGAGCGAGTGGATATGCACGATGTCGAAGCGCGGCATCTCCTTTTTCAGCGCGGCCGCCATCGCCGGCGAGGTGCGCCAGAACTTCGGCTGGATGACCGGGAAGTACCGGATGTCCACGCCGTTCTTGCGGATCGTCCGGTCGGTCGGCACCTCCAGCACGCCGCTTCCGTCCTGGTTGGTCGTGAAGATCGTCACGTCGTGGCCGCGCGCCGCGAGGGCCGCCGCCATCTCCATTCCCGCCTTTGCCGGGCCGCCGTAGCGGGGCGCCAGATTGGCGATCACATGCAGGATGTTCATGCCTTCACTTCCCTGTTCTCAAAATGGTCAGCCGGACAGCTTGCCCGTGCTGCGCAAGGAGCCCCCTGCGGGAACGGCCGCATCGCCGCCGATCCGCTGCAGGATGTCATGCAGTCTTGCCGTATAGTTCGCGTAGCTGAAATGGCCGAGTCCTTCGGGCACTTCCCCGCGCGGCTTGGACAGCAGGCGCAGGATGCCCCCCTGCACCTGCTCCGGATCGGCCGGATCGATCAGCTCGCCGAGCTTGCCGTGCATCAGCGCCTCGCTGCTGCCGTCCTTGCTCGAGGCCAGCGCCGGCACGCCGCAGGCCATCGCCTCCAGCAGCACGATGCCGAAGCCTTCGCCGTGGCTCGGCATCGCGAAGCCGTCGGCAAGCCGGTAGTGGTCGGCTTTTTCCTCCTCTGCGATCAAGCCCGTGAACACGACGGCATCGTCCACGCCGAGGGCGGCGGCCTTCGCCTCCAGCCGCGCGCGGTCGCTGCCGTCGCCCACGATCAGATAGCGCAGGCGAGGCACCTGCCGCCTCAGCGTCGGCAGCGCCTCGAGCACCTCGTCGAAGCCCTTGCGCCGATCCTGGCCCGCGAGCCGTCCCAGCGTCATGACGATCCGGTCCTGCGGCTGCAGCCCGTAGCGCTCCATGAGATAAGCCGGCCGCGGACCCGGCGTGAACTGTCCCGGCTCGAACGAGTTCGGCAGCACGTAGGACGGAATGCCGGCCAGGCCCGTCCAGCCGCAGAAGCGGTCCAGCGTCAGCCGGCTGACCGAGATGACGGCGTCCAGCTGGCTCAGCGCCCAGCCGGTGCCGCCGCGCGTCACCGGGTCCCAGGCGTCGATGCCGTGGATGATGAGCGCCAGCTTGGCGCCGGTCATTTTTTTGGCGAGCGCCGCGAACGGCAGCAGATTGATATGCCCGCAGAGGATGACGTCGCTGCCTCTCGCCCGTCCCAGCAGCGAGCCGAGCACCGTTTTCAGATAGCGGGGCTTGCTGTTCAGGCCGGCCGTCACGTAGTCGAGCTTCGGCGGGAGCTCTCCCGGCGGATAAGGCATGATGCGGGGGATCGCCGTCGCCCGCTCGACCTGCGGACTGGAGCAGACGGCGCCGAGCAGGTCGCGGTTGAACTTGGCGATGCCGCCGTGTCCGCCATAGGCGTCGGTGAGCAGTACAAGCGGCTTCATGGCGTCATTTCTCCCTTCAGGTTGGCATCGGAGCGGCTGTCCGGCCGAGCGCTCCGGTGGCGGAGCGGCTCGGCTCGCCGTCCGTCAGCACGGCCCAGCAGGCCGCCAGCAGGAACAGATAGACGAACTGCTCCAGGATGTTCGTCGAGATGCAGAGGACGAAGTTGACGACGACGAACACGTACAGCTGCAGGCTGCGGCTCCGCAGCTTGCGCAGCAGTCCAGGCGCGGCCGCGATCGCCGCCGCCAGCAGCAGCGACAGCGACAGCAGGCCGTACTGGGTCAGGATCGAGTTGAACGTGCCGTCCATGATCTGGTGATCGAGCTCGACCTCGAGCTGCTTGTTCAGGTTGACGCCGGCATTCGTGCCGTAGCCGATGCCGTCGCCGAACAGCACGACGCTCAGCGGATTCGAAGTGAAGAAGCCGGTCAGCATGTCGATCCGTCCGCCCTCCACCTGCGCCTCGACAATGCTGCCGCGGTCGGCCATCAGCGTCGCC
Source organism: Paenibacillus sp. B01 (assembly GCF_009649995.1). Lineage (NCBI taxonomy): Bacteria > Bacillati > Bacillota > Bacilli > Caryophanales > Paenibacillaceae > Paenibacillus > Paenibacillus sp. B01. Next base: position 4,614,767 of record NZ_CP045802.1, read on the forward strand.
GCCTGCACGCCGCCCGTGAGGGCGAGCAGCGAGAAGCAGATGATCGCCGGCGTCAAGTACGCCGATCCGGGGCGCTTCCTTCCGAGAAGCACCTTTTCGACGAGCAGGAAAAACACGATCAGGAAGCAGCCGATGATCGCCGAGCGCGTGCCGGACATGCCGGCGACGCCGAGCGCGAGCAGCTGCAGAAGCGGCCCCAGCCTGCGCTGGACCCGGCCGAGCCGCGGCCGGGCGGCGTACAGGATCATCGCGCTGCCGAGCGCCAGGTAGCCGGCGATCGAGATGCCGCCGAACGTGCCGATCAGCCGCAGCGAGAACGGATTCACGACACCGAACCGGCTGGTGAACAGCGCGTACTGGATCGCCAGCACGATGAACTCGACCAGCAGCAGCCAGCCGATGCAGCGGGCGAGCGCGCGGATGAACTCCGGTCGGCCGCGCATCAGCCCGATCGCTTTGACGCAGAACAGGATCAGCAGCAGCGAGCGGCCCCCGGCCGCGACCTGATAGAGGTTGACCGTCGACTCCCGATAGGCGAGCACGGCGGTGCCATACAGGAGGAGCAGGATCACAGGCAGGTAGTGCGCGGCCAGCCGGTAGCGCTCTTGCCTGCGCATGTCGATCCAGAAGAACAGCCCGAGCAGCGCGACCATCAGGATGTCCTTGACGTACCGGAGGCTCGGTCCGAACAGCGGCTCGCCGATCGCGAACTTGGCGTAGGAGACGCGCATGCTCGCGATATCGTTGAGCGCCTCCGGCAAATAGGCCATCGAGGCGAAGATGAAGTAGGCGATCAGCCCCCGGCGCGCCCAGTCCTCCAGCGACGCCCCTCCCAAGCGGCCGCTCCGGCGGAAAGCGGGCTGCAGCGGCTGCGAGCTTGCCATGGCCATGGCGCTAGGCGTTCACGCTCATCGCGTGCAGGTAGGACGCCTCGTGCTGGACGCGCTTCAGGTCCTCGTCGACCATCATCTTGACGAGCTGCTCGAAGCCGACCTCGAGCGTCCAGCCGAGCTTCTCCTTCGCCTTGGCGCAGTCTCCGAGCAGCAGGTCGACCTCCGCCGGCCGCTGGAACTCGGGATCGATGACGACGTAGTCGCGGTAGTCGAGGCCGACATGGGAGAATGCGACGTCCAGCAGCTCGCGCACCGTGTGCATCTCGCCGGTCGAGATGACGAAGTCGTCCGGCTCGTCCTGCTGCAGCATGAGCCACATCGCCTTGATGTAGTCGCCGGCGAAGCCCCAGTCGCGCAGCGCGTCGAGGTTGCCCATGCGCAGCTCCTTCTGCAGGCCGAGCTTGATGCGGGCGACGCCGTCGCTCACCTTGCGCGTCACGAACTCGATGCCGCGGCGCGGCGATTCGTGGTTGAACAGGATGCCGGAGCAGGCGAACATGCCGAAGCTCTCGCGGTAGTTGACCGTGATCCAGTGGCCGTACACCTTGGCTACGCCGTACGGGCTGCGCGGATAAAACGGCGTCGTCTCCTTCTGCGGCGTCTCGACGACCTTGCCGAACATCTCGCTGCTCGACGCCTGGTAGAAGCGCGCGCTCGGCTTGACGATGCGCACCGCCTCGAGCATGTTCGTCACGCTGATCGCCGTCAGATGGCCGGTCGCCAGCGGCTGCGGCCAGGATGCGGCTACGAACGATTGCGCGGCCAGGTTGTACACCTCGTCCGGATCGGAGACGCGCACCGCCTCGATCAGCGAGGCGAGGTCGGTCAGGTCGCCGGACACCCAGTTGATGCGGTTCTTGATGTGCTCGACGTTCTCGTAGTTCGGCGTGCTCGTGCGCCGGCGCATGCCGTACACCTGATACCCTTGGCCGAGCAGGAACTCCGCCAGATACGATCCGTCTTGACCGGTTACCCCTGTGATGAGCGCTTTTTTCATATGCCGCATCCCCCTATTGGATGATAGATTTTTGGTTGAAAAGCTAAGCCAGCGCCGCTTGCCGATAGCCGGAGTACACCTGGCGGATGCCGTCCGCAAGCGGGGTGGAGGCGCGCCAGCCGAGGCCGTTGATGCGGCTCGTATCGACGAGCTTGCGCGGCGTGCCGTCGGGGCGGGAGGCGTCGAACGCCAGCCGGCCCTCGTAGCCGACGACGCCGGCGATCAGCTCGGCCAGCTCGCGGATCGCGATGTCCTCGCCGACGCCGATGTTGACGATGTCGCTGCCGTCATAATGCTCCATCAGATGCAGGCAGGCGTCCGCCAGATCGTCCGCGTGCAGGAACTCGCGGCGCGGCGTGCCGGTGCCCCAGATCTGCACCTCCGGCGCTCCGGATTCCTTCGCCTCGTGGATCTTGCGCAGCAGCGCCGGCAGCACATGGCTCGTCTCCAGGTCGAAGTTGTCGTTCGGACCGTATAGATTCGTCGGCATCGCCGAGATGAACGTCGTGCCGTACTGGCGGTTGTACGCCTGGCACATCTTGATGCCGGCGATCTTGGCGATCGCGTACGCCTCGTTCGTCGGCTCGAGGTCGCCGCGCAGCAGGCTGTCCTCCTGCAGCGGCTGCGGCGCCAGCTTCGGATAGATGCAGGTCGAGCCGAGGAACAGCAGCTTCTTCACGCCATGCCGACGCGCCGCGTCGATGACGTTCGTCTGGATGAGCAGGTTGTCGCGGATGAAATCGCCGCAGTAGTCGTTGTTGGCGACGATGCCGCCGACCTTGGCGGCGGCGAGGAAGACGTACTCGATTCCCGCCGAGGCGAAAAACGCCTCGACCGCCCCCGCGTCGCGCAGGTCGAGCTCGCGGCTCGTGCGGCCGATCCGGTTGGCGAAGCCTCTGGACTCGAGCGCCCGCCAGATGGCCGAGCCCGCCAGTCCGCGATGGCCGGCGACGTAGATGGCCGATTGCTTGTCCATGTCCTTCCGCTCCTTTTTGCTGATGGGATTAAAACGCGTCCTTGCTGCCGAGCAGCACCCGCACGGTCCGCAGCAGGATGCGCGCGTCCATGCCGAGCGAGCGCTCGCGCACGTACTGCAGGTCGAGCTCGACCATCTGCTCGAACGTCAGGCTGCTGCGTCCGCTCACCTGCCACAGCCCGGTGCAGCCGGGCGTGACGTCGAGCCGCTGGCGGTCGTAAGGCGTATACTCCGCGACCTCGCGCGGCAGCGGCGGCCGCGGGCCGACGAGCGACATGCTGCCCTGCAGCACGTTGACCAGCTGCGGCAGCTCGTCGATGCTCGTCTTGCGGATGAAGCGGCCGACCCGCGTGATGCGGGGATCGTTCTTCATCTTGAACATCGCGCCCTGGACCTCGTTCTGCGCAAGCAGCTCCTTCAGCCGCTCCTCCGCGTTCGAGACCATCGAGCGGAACTTGAACATGCGGAACGGCTTGCCGTCCTTGCCGACGCGCGTCTGGTAGAAAAAGACGCTTCCCTTCGGATCCTCGAGCTTGATCAGCAAGCCGATCAGCACGAACACCGGACTGAGCAGCACGAGGCCGATCAGCGAGCAGCCGACGTCGACCGCCCGCTTCATGCCTTCGTACAAAGCGATCTGCCGCGCCTGGGCCGGACATCCGCCTCCCGCCGCCATCATTTCCTCGCTTCGGTCTGGATATGCCAAGTGAACCGCTCCCCTTTCCTTGGATTCGTTCGACCGGCGGCCGCCCGCCGGTCCGTTCGCCCGTCGTTCCCCGATCAGTTCGCCTGCTCGGCCGTCGACAGCTCCGCTCCCGGCACATCCCTCGTCCAAGCCTGGTAATAGCTCATGTTCTTGCCGTAGGAGTTGTCGAGGACGACATGGGGCAAATCCATCAGGCTGGCGAGGATGTGGCCGTGCAGCCGGGAGGTGACGATCATGCGGTAGGAGCCGAACTGCCTGACCGCCTTGTCCACCAGATGCTGCGAGTAGCGGTACCAGACGCGCTGCAGCAGCCCCCGGGCTGCCGTGAAGCGGTACAGCTTCATGATCAGCACGATGCCTTTCCGCTCCGCAGGATGGTAGAGATGCTGCCAGTCCTTGCTCTCCGAGCCGCCGGCCTTCCGCTCCAGCTTCTCCTGCTCGGGCGTCTTCTCGACGTCCGTCCGCAGGAAGAACAGCGTGTCCTTCGTCGGATGCTCCGGCGCGGCGATCGGATACAGCTGATGGGCCATGTCGGGCGACAGGTAGACCTGCACGTTTTTGAACTTCTTGCTCGCCATCTCGTACGAGAGCGAGTCCCGGACGTACAGATGCAGGTCGGGATGGCGGTTCAGGATGCTGGCCGTGCGGCCGAAGTTCAGCTCGCTCTTGTAAAAGATCGTCTGCGGCAGCACGACGATCCGGTTGCCCGGATAGCGCTCCACGACGCTCTCGCGCAGCAGCTGATGCTTGGCGTACAGGTCGCCGAAGTTGCCGCCGCCCTGCAGCACGAGGATGACGCCGGGCGGCACGCGCAGCTCGTCCGGGAAGTCGGCGACGCTGTAGCGGGCCTTCACGCGGATGCCATGCGCCTGAAAGAAGGCCTCGGTCCCTTTCATGATGAGGATGTCGCCGATGTTGCTGTAGACCGGGTAGTCGATGTAGATGATTTCCGAGCCCTTCGGGATGCTCTTCGTAATGAGCGACAGCCTCTCCTTGAGCTGCTCCATCGGATGCAGGCCCAGGCGGCCCGCCGCGAGCGGCGATTCGATCTCGGTCTTGCCCATGCGTCTCATGCTCCCCCTTCGGCGGCGGATGCCGCCTTTTTTCTTGCTTGGATTCGAGCCTTCAGAAACTTCAGGTCCTCGCTGCCGGACAGGATGCGGCGGATCGGGACGCCGAACAGCAGCTTCATCGAGGCGATCGAGAACGCCATCCGGATGAACGCGCCGCCGAGCAGCGCGAGCGCCAGTCCTTCCAGTCCCCAGATCGGGACGAAGGCGAAGAACAGCCCGATCGTCGCGGCGAGCGCGACCAGCTGCCGCACGAGCACCATGCCCGGCCGTCCCATCGCGTTGAACGCCGAGGCGAGGAGCCAGGAGCCGCCGCCGACGATGCACTCGATCGACAGCAGGTAGAACGCGGCGCTCGAGCCGGCGAAGTCCGGGCCGAACACGAGGCCGATCAGGCGGCCGCCGATCCACATCGCCGGCACGACCGCGAGCGTCATGAGCGCCATCGACAGCCGGAACGCCCGGCTGACCGAGGCGATGACGACCTCCTTGCTCTCGCCCGTCACCTTCGGGAATACGACGCTCGTGATCGCCGTCTGCACGACGTTGAACATGCGGGACAGCGCGTAGATGACGGAGTAGACGCCAAAGTCGCGCGGCGCCAGCAGCGCCAGGATGATCAGCTTGTCGAACTGGCCGTACAGCGTGCCGAGCAGGTCGGTGCCGTACACGCGGCTGCCGTAGCCGAGCAGCGGACCGGCGACGCGCCGGCTCCACGCTTGCCGCAGCGGCGCCCAGCCGAGCTCGTCGCGCAGCGCGTACAGCGCCGCCGCGATGACCGCGCCGGTCGTCGCCAGATAGACCGAGGCGGCGGCGGTCAGCGTCAGCGCTCCCGCCGCCCACAGCGCCGCCAGTCCGGCGAGGTTGAGCAGCGGCACGTACAGCCGGATGCCGTTGTAGACGCCGAACCTCGCGCGGCTCTGGGCGGCGGCGGCGATCAGGTTCGCCGCCAGCGCCATCGGCACGGCGAGCGCGGCGTAAAAGCGGGCCGCCGCGATCGCCTCGGCGCTGTAGCCGTCCATCCACTGCGGCAGCAGGAACCAGGCGAGCGTGCCGGTCAGCAGGCTGACCGGAAGCAGCAGCGAGAAGGCGAGCGCCGCCGCCTCCCGCAGCGCCGCGCCGCGCTTCACCTGGTAGATCAGCGACGTCGGCAGCCCGAAGCCGGTCAGCCCGGCGAGGAAGGCCGGCCAGAACAGGATCGCCGCCAGCTCGCCCTTGCCCTCCGCTCCGAGCAGGCGGGCCGTCAGGATGGAGCTCAGCGTGCCGAGCAGCAGGATGAGCAGGTTGACGCCGCTCGTGCGGGCGATCGTCGCCAGCGCGCCCTTGCCGCGGAGCGCGCCGGCCAGGCGGCCGATCCGGCCCCGCCGCCGGGATGGCGGCTGCGCCGGGAGCGCGATTTCCGGCCGGATCGGGTCCAGACTCATGAGCGATTCTCCTTTTTCACTAAAAATTATTCATTATGCGACCATAAGAGCGTCAGCTCGCCCGGCCGCGCGCCGCAGCAGCCGTCCGCTCCTTACTTGAACCAGCCGAGCCTCCCGGCAATATAGCCGTTGCTGTACTGGATGCGCCGCAGCTGCACCATCTGCTTCTGCGGATTCGGCAGCGAGAGCAGCAGCAGCAGCGCCGACGGGCCGATCTTGAGCGCCTGCTTTAGCATGTAGGCCGCTCCCCGGCCTCCGCGCGCGGCGTCGCTGATGCCTTGCCAGTACACCCGGCGCAGGAACCACTTGCGGCTGATGCGGCTGCGGTCGATTTTATGGTCGACGGCCGCATGCGGCGTGTAGTAGACGGTGCTGCTCCGGCGGATGCGGCCGATCAGCTCGCTTTCCTCGTTGGACAGCAGGCTGCTGCCGACGCGGCCGAGATCCTCGCGGAACGGCTCATGCTCCCGGAACAGCGCGGCCCGAAACGCGACGTTCGCACCGAACGGGATGCGCGGCGCCTCCATTTCGACGACGCGCGGCGCGAAGTCCAGCACCGTGTAGAGCGTCTTGAACGCCTCCGGCAGCCAGTCCGGCTCGCCGCCCTCCCACACCGGGTCGATGCGTCCGCCGACGCAGCCGATCGCCGGGTCCCGCTCGAACACGTCGACGATCGCGCCCATCCAGCCCGGCCTCGCCACCGCGTCGTCGTCGAGGAACAGGATGTACTCGCCCCTCGCCTCGCGGATCGCCCGATTGCGCGCGGCCGACAGGCCGAGCTTGTCCTCGCGGATGCAGCGCACCCGCTCCGGGCCGACGCCGGGTCGTTCCTGGATGCCGCGGATCGCATCCGCCGTGCCGTCGGTCGAGCGGTTGTCGATGACGAGCACCTCGTACTGCGACTCGTCGACCTGCTGGGCGAGCACGCTTTCCACCGCCTCTCGCGTGTCTTTTGCACGGTTGTGCGTGCAGATCGCAACAGTCACCTTCATGCTACTCGCCCCGCGCCGCCATCAGGCCCCGGCCGAGCTCGCGCTCGAGCATCTCGCTCATCTCCGACAGCAGCGGATGGCGCAGCTCAGGGTTGCGTATCGCGAACTCCAGCGACGTCAGGATGAAGCCGAGCTTTTCCCCCACGTCATAGCGGATGCCTTCGAAGTCGTAGGCGAATACGCCCTGGCTCTCGTTGAGCCGCTGGATCGCGTCGGTCAGCTGGATTTCTCCGCCTGCGCCGACCTCCTGCCTCCCGAGAAAGTCGAAGATCTCCGGCGTCAGCACGTAGCGGCCCATGATCGCCAGGTTCGACGGCGCCTCGCCCGGAGCGGGCTTCTCGACGAAGCGGCTGACGCCGTGCAGCCGGCTCTGCGGCACTTCGATATGGCCGATCGGATCGACGATGCCGTAGCGATGCGTCTGGTCGACGCCGACCGTCTGCACGCCGATGACCGACTTGCCGGAGCGCTCGTACTGCTCGATGAGCTGCTTCGTGCACGGGATGTCCGACTGCACGATGTCGTCGCCGAGCAGCACCGCGAACGGCTCGTCGCCGATGAAGTTGCGGGCGCACCAGACGGCATGGCCGAGCCCCTTCGCTTCCTTCTGGCGGATGTAGTGGATCTCGACGTTGGAGGAGCGGCGCACCTTTTCGAGGATGTCGAGCTTGCCCTTCTCCGCCAGCGTATGCTCGAGCTCGAAGGCGATGTCGAAATGATCCTCGATCGCCCGCTTGCCCTTGCCGGTGACGACGATGATGTCCTCGATGCCGGATTCGATCGCTTCCTCCACGATGTACTGGATGGTCGGCTTGTCGACGATCGGCAGCATTTCCTTCGGCATCGCCTTCGTCGCGGGCAGGAACCTCGTTCCGAGCCCTGCGGCAGGGATAATCGCTTTCCTTACTTTTTGCATGCCCCTCATCCCTTCTTTGGATCGAATTGGTGGTTGACGCTCGGCCCGCCCTGCTCCGGTCCGGGCCGGTCTGTCCGCGGACAGCCTCGGCTTCAGCCCTGCTGCTCTTCCCCGCCGTAGTAGTAATAGTAATAGCCGCTACCGCTCGAGCGGTCCACGTTGTTGAGCACGACGCCGAGCAGCCGCGAGCCGGCCTGCTCCAGCACCGCCTTCGCCTTGCGGGCGATATCGCTCTTCACCTTGCCGGAGTCGATGACGAGCAGCACGCCGTCGCATTTGCCGGCGACGATCTGCGCGTCGGTCACCGCCATGATCGGCGGCGTATCGATGACGACCCGGTCGTAGCTGCCCTTGGCCAGCTCCAGCAGCGACGTCATCGCCTTGGAGCCGAGCATCTCCGACGGATTGGGCGGCGTCTGGCCGGCGGTCAGCACGTCGAGTCCTTCCACCGACGTCTCCTGGATGCCCTGGGCGAGGCTGCATCTTCCCTGCAGCACGGAGGTCAGTCCCGCGCGGTTCGACAGTCCGAAGATATGATGCTGCGACGGCTTGCGCATGTCCGCGTCGATGAGCAGCACCTTCTGTCCGGTCTGCGCGAACGTCACCGCCACATTGGCCGATGTCGTGCTTTTTCCTTCTCCGGCTCGGCAGGACGTGACCATGAGCAGGTCGACCGGCTCGTCGACGCCGGCATATTCGACCCCCGTCCGCAGCATTCGGTACGACTCGGAGATCGGCGATTTCGGATTGTTCTGGGCGATCAGGCTCCAGCTACGCGTCGAGCGTGACATTGCTTTTCCTCCCTACCCGGCCCGCGGCCGGCAACGGTTTCTTGTCCCGATGCGTGCCGGCTGGCGGCAGCGCCTCGCTGTCCTTGAATTTCGGAATGACCGTCAGCACCGGAAGCCCGAGCACCTCCGCGACATCCTCCTCGGTCTTGATCGTATCGTCCAGATACTCCAGCAGAAACGCCAGGCCCAGCGCCGCGAGCAGCGAGAGCGCCAGCGCCATCGCGATGTTGAGCTTCGCGTTCGGGGCGACCGGGGCGGCCACCGCCTGCGGATCCGCCTGATTGAGGATCGAGACGTTGTCGACCTGCAGCAGCTTCGGAATCTCGTTGGAGAACACGACGGAGACGGCGTTCACGATCCGCGCCGCGCTCTCATAGCTGCCGTCCCTGGCCGTGACCGACATGACCTGCGTGTCGTTGACCGAGCTGACGGTCACCTTGCCGGCGAGCTCGCCGGCCGTCTGATGCAGCTGAGGATATTCCTCGGCGACGATTTGCATGATGCGCGGCGTCTTGATGATTTCCTTGTAGGTTTTGATGAGCTGGATATTGCTGTTGATGAGATTCAGATCCAGACTGGACATCAGCCCTCCGCCATCCTTTACCTGGCCGACGAGCAGCTTGGCCGAGGCTTCGTACTGCGGCTTCGCATACCAGTAAGAGTAGGTCGCCGCGAGCGAGCCGCTGATGACGACGATGGCCGCGATCATCCAGAGGCGCTTGCGGATAATGAACAGGTAGTGGTTGAGTTCCAAGATGTCCCCTCCAAATGAGAATTCTAAACGAGTTATTAAATAGTTTTAATTATTCGAAACGAGAACTTTCAAGGAAAAAAAATAGCATCCATCGGATCCTTCTCCTTTGTCTGCTCTATCTTCGCTTATCGTCCGCTTTCTGAAGGAACGCCTCGACGCTGCCTCCGCGCAGCACATGCTCCACCAGCTGCTCGACGCAATCGGCGATGCCGCGTTCCCGCAACAGTCCGGTCAGCAGCCCGGCCGCATCCGCAGGCGAGCCCGCGCCGGCCGAAGCGAGCGCACGGTCCGCCCGGACGGAGGCTCTCGGTCCGTTCGCCCCCAGCGTCTCGTCCAGCGCCAGGCGATCGAAAAAAGCGCGCAGCCTCTCCCGCTTCGCAGTCAGCGATCCCTCTTCCGCCTGCTTTTGAAGCGCCATATCGGTTCCTCCCCGAATCATCAGACTTCGCATGGATCAGACAACAGCCGTCAGAAACCGCTTCGCTTTACGGACAAGCATCCGACAGGGGATAGCTTGTTCGTAACGATTATGACACAGATAGTAGCAACTGGTTGAGGGAAGAAAGGCATGTTTCGGATTAGTCTTTCCTGTTCATTTTCATGCCCGGTTTTCACGCCTCCTCTCCTACTTCCGGCTGGAAGCCCCGCATGAATATTCAGATTTGTTTCCGCTTCCACTGCCATGTATGCGCTCCCTTTCCTATTCCTAGAAAAGGCTCGCTTCGCCAGCGCCAATGACTTCGGACTCATGATCCGGTCAACGTGAAAAAGACCGAAAATCTCGCTCGCAGAGCGGCTTTTTCGGTCTTTGACGGTGACGGATCAGCTGACATGGCCTTGCCGGGCCGGCGGCAGGACAAGGACTTGCGAATCAGCTTCCCCGTCGATTTTCCCGGATCAGCTCTTTCCCGGCTCCGATTCGACAAGGCTCGCGACTTTGGTCGCCTCGTCCGCTGGCCCCGATTCTCGAAATACCCACAGCCGATTCAGGATGAATCCGATTCCAGTAGCGGCAATGATCGAAATCGCTTTGCCGATCAGCGCATTCCAGCCAAGCCATTCCTCGCAAAGCACTAAAATGGAGGTCGATAATCCGAACATTAGGCCGTTTACGGCAAGGAATTTAAGCATTTCGGCTTTTGGGGCCCGGCCTCTGCGACCAAAGGTCCAGCTGCGGTTCACCACATAACTGTTGATTGTCCCGCATGCGAAGCTTGCCGTCTGGGCGATCAGGTAATTGACGCCGAGCAGCGCATGCAGCAAAGCGAATACGCCGTAATCGACCAGCGTGTTCATGACGCCGGTCAGCCCGTATTTGACTAGAGTTCCCATCGTTCTTTCCTTCCCGACTCCGAGTGACGTTCCGCCTTTAACCGTAAGCCAACGCAAGGGCTTGCGTCAAGCGCCTTCCGAATGCTGGAAAAATATCGAAAATCAAGGCTTCGGATTATATAATAGATAGGATTGCATTCCGAGAGAGCGAGGAAAGAGAAATCATGTTCGAACGATTAAAGCGGGCTGCGATTGGAATCGCGCTCGCCGCAGCCGCTCTGCCCCTGCTGTCCGGCAGCCGGCCCGCCCTGCTGGATTGGCGGGAGCCGCCGCCGGCCTGGACGAGCCAGTCCTTGGTCGCTCATGCGATGGGGTCGGTGGATCAGCTGTTCTTTACAAATTCGCGCGAAGCCTTCGAGCAGAATTATGCACGCGGCTATCGCGTTTTCGAGGTCGATCTGCAGCTGACGACAGACGGCTTTTTGCTCAGCCGCCACGATTGGGGCAACTATTTGTACGACCGGTTCAAGCAGGTCATCCCCCGCGAGCAGATGGACCGCCCGGCTCCGCTGGAGCCCCTGCTCTCCTTGCCGATCTACGGCCGATACCACGCGATGAGCTTCGAGCAGATCGTCGAGCTGCTGCAAAACCATCCCGATCTATGGATCGTCACCGATACGAAAGGAACGAGCGAGGAAGAAGTGCGGCAGCAGTTCGAGGCGATGATGCGCGCCGCAAGCGGCAAGGAGGGCGTGCTGGAGCGCGTCATTCCGCAGCTTTACAGCCGGGACATGCTTCGCTGGGTGGAAAGCATCCATGCTTTTCCTTCCTATATATATACGTTGTACCAATCGCAGGACAGCGAGCGTCAGGTGCTCGACTTCGTCCTCGCGGAACCGAAGGTGGACGCTATCACGATGGCGCAGGACCGCGCCCTGAAGTCCGCTCCGTTCATCGCCAAGCTCGCTTCCATGCGCGTGCCGGTCTATGCGCATACCGTCAACGACGAGACGATCATCCGCGATCTGGCGGCGATCGGCGTGCATGGCATTTACAGCGATTCGATGACGTACGGGCGCCTGGAGCAGTCCCGAATCCAGCTGCCCAAAAGAAATTCCTGATCCCTTGCCTACGCAAGCAGGAATGACGGATTCGATCCAGAAAACCTTGTAGGGAAGAAATTTGTATCAGAGGTTGCAACTGTTGTCAAGTTTGATTATACTTACTTTATGAAAGAGACGAATTGCATGCTATTTATGCTTGCAAACGTCCATGTCAATGCCTTTGTAACCATTTCATAACGCTTTTTTAAGAATCTCTTAATCTTGCTTGGTTACAATAAGAACAACCAAGAACGACGAGGAAAGACCGATAAAAGCAGGACCAACTCGAAAAGAATTGGAGTGAAAAGCGATGAGAACGCTCATTTCCTTTCAAAACAAAAAAATTCCCGTTTATGTAACGGAACAAAACAATAAAAAAGCGCTGGATAAACTGGGCGAGGTCATGAACCGCAAGCTGTTTACCGGCAAGAATTCGCTGAAGAACAGCCTCCGTTCGCTGATCAGCGTGGAAATTACCGGCAGCGAAGCGACGCTTCATACGTACAACGAAAAGGATACGCTGACGATCTCGCTTTATTGATCGGATGGCTCCGGCCTGCCCCGCTCCGCATGACGTGGAGCGGGGCTTTTTCTGCTGCTGCCCGAATTGGGAATCGTTAACCCGATATGGTACATTGTTCTCATCGCAAGCATCCTATCCAATGGAGGAGAAGCCGCCATGCTGTTCGTCTCGAATCGGGACATGCACGATCCGTCCCTCAACCTCGCCTTGGAGGAATACATCCTGCGCCATCTTCCCGCCGACAACGACTACCTCCTGTTCTACATCAACGAGCCGTCCATCATCATCGGCAAAAACCAGAACACGCTCGAGGAAATCAACGAGGAGTACGTCAAGGAGCAGGGCATCCATGTCGTGCGCCGTCTTTCCGGCGGAGGCGCCGTCTACCACGATCACGGCAATCTCAACTACAGCTTCATCACCAAGGACGACGGCGAGTCGTTCCGCAACTACCGCAAGTTCACCGCTCCGGTCATCGAGGCGCTGCGCTCGATGGGCGTCGAGGCCGAGCTGAGCGGACGCAACGACATCCAGGTCGGCGAGCGCAAAATATCCGGCAACGCGCAGTTCGCAACGCGCGGCCGCATGTATACGCATGGCACGCTACTGTTCCAATCCGACATTTCCCATGTCGCCTCCGCGCTCAAGGTCAATCCGGAGAAGTTCAAGTCCAAGTCGACCAAATCGGTCCGCAGCCGCGTCGCCAACATCTCCGAGTTTTTGCAGGAGCCGATGTCGGTCGAGCAATTCCGCTCCCGCCTGCTCTCGGCGCTGTACGAGGGCCGTACGCCGGAGACGTACGAGCTCTCCGCAGCCGACTGGGAAGGCGTCCGCAAGCTCGCGGACGAGCGGTATCGCAGCTGGGACTGGAATTACGGCCGCTCGCCGGCGTTCAACATGCGGCAAGTCAAGCGCCTGTCCGCCGGCACGTACGACGTCCGGCTCAACGTAGCCTCGGGCCGCATCGAGCAAGCCTCGATCTACGGCGACTTTTTCGGCATCGCCGAGGTCGCCGAGCTGGAGGAGCTGCTGTCCGGCATCCGCTATGAGCCCGAAGCGGTACGCGAAGCGCTCGCCGGCGTCGATCTCGTCCCTTATCTTGGCCCGGTCGAGCTGGACGAATTCCTGCAGCTGCTGTTCTGACAGAAGCTTGTCCATACGCTTTCAAGCTCCCGCCTCGGCAGGCGGGAGCTTTTTCGGCGCGGCTATGACAGCGAGCCCGCTTCAAAGACCGTCGAGACGGCCGCAGCGATCCGCGCGGAAGCTCCCATGTCGATTGATCTTCAATACGTTGACCGTCACGCCGCTCTCCTCCGCCATTTCGCTCCCCCCCAAGCATGCGCCCTCCTCCTTTCCTTGCCTTGCTGTACACCCTCCTCTTGCAGGAGAGTCAACTCCGGATTCGCTTGAAAAAGGAAACCACGCCAAAATGCCGGATTTCCTCAAGAGGAAATCCGGCTCTATCCGGTGCGGGCGCCGTGCTCGGCCTCCGGGTCAAGACGATATTCGGCGGAATCGCCGCGCAAGCTCCGCTTGCCTTCAGCCGAACTGAATGACGCGGTTGTTGTCGCGTTCGAAGCCCTGGAAGCGGCTGCCGCGAAACGACAGCTTGCCGATATCGCCTTCGGCCAGCTGGCCGTAATCGCGTCCGCTGATCGCGAATTCCATCCGGTCTCCGCTTTCCACCTCGAACGTCGCGTAATAATCGGTCTTCGTCTGCTGCGGCTGCCCTTCCTCGTACGGCTGCTGGCTTCGCACGCGCGAGCGCTTGCTGACGACCGCCGCCTTGACCGAGAGCAGCGGCTGCGCGCTGTTGCGGCTCCAGCTGGCGTACGAGCGGATCAGCCCCGCTCCGATGATGACCGCGATGACCGCGATCAGAATCGTCAAGCTCGTTCCCGCCGTCGTAAAGATCGAATCGATGCCCGAATCGGTTCCCACTCGCGTTCCCTCCCCGATGACTGACCTTAGGCTCCTTAGTCCCATTTTATGTCGGAGCGGGACGCTTATTCGAAGGGATTGGCCGGACTCGTCCTCATCCGAACTCTTTCCGAGCCGCTGTCGTCAAAAAAGCCGTTCCTCCAAGCCGGCCAGGCCGGTTTGGAGGAACAGCTTGTCGATTCGATGGATCAGCCGAGAGTTCTCGCGGCCAGCCGCTCCAGCGCGCCGTCCTCGACGAGCGGGAAGTGGCAGGCGACCTGACGGCCCGGCAGCACTTCGGCGAGCAGCGGCTCCTCCGCCTTGCAGCGATCCTGCGCCATCGGGCAGCGTGGATGGAAGCGGCAGCCGCTCGGGGGATTGGCCGGAGAAGGCACGTCGCCCTTAAGGATGATGCGCTCGCGCTTGAGCGCCGGATTCGGACGCGGAATCGAGGAAAGCAGCGCCGCCGTATACGGATGCAGCGGCTTGTTGTACAGCTCCTCCGTCGGTCCGACCTCCGCCAGCTTGCCCAAATACATGACGCCGACCCGGTCGGAAATGTGGCGGACGACGTTCAGGCCGTGGGCGATGAACAGGAACGTCAGGCCCAGCTCCTTTTGCAGTCGGGCCAGCAGATTGAGCACTTGGGACTGGACCGAAACGTCCAGGGCGCTCACCGCCTCGTCCGCGACGATGAACTTCGGATTGAGCGCGATTGAGCGCGCGATGCCGACGCGCTGGCGCTGGCCGCCCGAAAACTCATGCGGATAGCGATTGCGGCGGGAGGCGTCAAGACCGACCAGCTCCATCAGCTCGACGACGCGGGCGTCGATCTGCGCGGCCGTCATGTTCGTATGCACCTTGAGCGGCTCGCCGATGATGTCGCTGACGAGGAAGCGCGGGTTCAAGGAGCCGAACGGATCCTGGAAGATGATCTGCAGATCCTGGCGAAGGTCGCGCAGCTTCGAGCTGCCGAGGGCGTGGATGTTCTGGCCGTTGTAGATGACTTCGCCGTCTGTCGCGCTCTGCAGGCGCAGGATGACGCGGCCGAGCGTCGATTTGCCGCAGCCGGACTCGCCGACGAGGCCGAACGTCTCTCCCTTCTTGATTTCCAGGGAAATATCGTCGACCGCCTTTACTTGGCCGACGACGCGGCTGAGCAGCCCTTTTTTGATCGGGAAGTATTTCTTGATGTGCTTGATCTCAATGAGCGTCTCGTTCGACAGCTGCTTGCTCATACCCTTACCTCCCCGTGCTCGATCGCCGCTCTCGCCGGCGAAACCTTCGACTCGGCGGCATGCTCCTCGAACAGCCAGCAAGCGGCCTTATGGTCCTGTCCGATCTGGAAGAAGCCCGGCTCCTGCTTGCGGCAGATGTCCATCGCATGCTCGCAGCGAGGATGGAAGCGGCAGCCGGTCGGCAGCTGGTTGATGCGCGGAATCGTGCCTTTGATCGTGTACAGCTCGTTGCCGTCATTCGCCTCGAAGCCGGGAATCGACTTCAGCAGGCCCACGGTATAAGGATGGCTCGGCTTGGCGAAGATCTCCTCGACCGAGCCCTCCTCCATGATGCCGCCGGCGTACATGACGACGATGCGGTCGGCGACTTCCGCCGCGACGCCCATGTCATGCGTGATGAGGATGATCGCCATGCCGGTTTCTTTTTGCAGATTCTGGAGCAGATCCAGGATCTGCGCCTGCACCGTCACGTCGAGCGCGGTCGTCGGCTCATCGGCGATGAGCAGCTGCGGCCGGCACGCCAGGGCGATGGCGATGACGACACGCTGGCACATGCCGCCGGACAGCTCATGCGGGTACTGCTTGGCGCGGACCTCCGGAGACGGGATGCCGACCTGGCGCAGCAGCTCCACCGCTTCCTTCATCGCATCCTTGTCGGATTTGTTCTGATGGAGGCGCAGGCTCTCGGCGATCTGGTCGCCGACCGTGAATACCGGATTGAGCGCGCTCATCGGATCCTGGAAGATCATCGCGATCTGGTTGCCGCGGATATGGCGCATTTCCTCCTGATCCTTCGCTGGCAGCGAAGCTCCGTTGAACGTGATGTCGCCTTCGAGGATCGCTCCTCCTGCGTAATCGATCAAGCGCATGATGGCGAGGGAAGTGACGCTTTTGCCGCTTCCGCTCTCGCCGACGATGCACAGCGTCTTTCCCTCTTCCACGTTGAAGGAGATGCGGTCGGTCGCTTTCACGATCTCCTTGTTCACGAGGAAGCCGGCACTCATTTCGTTGACTTCGAGAATTTTGCGCGCCATTGGTCCAGCCTCCTTGGAGAAAGTTGTGCTTTTTGACGAGGGTCCATCGCGTCGCGGATGCCGTCGCCGATGAAGTTTACAGCCAGAACGACGATAAAGATGCACATGCCCGGGTAGACGCCTTGCATCGGATCAAGCAGCATGAACTCCTGCGCGTTGCTCAGCATCATGCCCCAGCTCGTGTCTGGCGGCTGGATGCCGAGTCCGAGATATGACAGCGCGGATTCCGCCAAGATCGCGCCGCCGACCATAAGCGTCGCATTGACGATGATCGGGAAGCTCGAGTTGCGCAGCAGATGGCGGAAAATGATGCCCCAGCTGCTGACGCCGATCGACTTGGCAGCCTCGACGTACTGCATCTCGCGCAGCTGCAGGAAGTTGCCGCGGACGAGCCGCGCCACGCCCATCCAGCTCGTGAACGACAGGATCATGATCATCAGCATGAAGTTCGTGCCAAAGATGGCGCCGATCAGGATGTTCAGGAACAGTGTCGGAACCGAGTACATGACGTCGACGATGCGCATCAGGATGATATCAATCCAGCCGCCGAAGTAGCCGGAGATGGCGCCGATAATGGAGCCGATGATGACGGCGACGGCTGCGACGGCGAAGCCGATCGTCAGCGAGATGCGTCCGCTGAAGATGATCCGCGAGAAAATGTCGCGGCCCAGCTCGTCCGTGCCGAGGACATGGTCGCCGGTGAACGGGCGCAAGTTGGCGTTCAGCAGATTTTGGCGGGCTGGATCATACGGAGCGATCCAGGGAGCGGCGACGGCTGCTACGATGAACAGAAGCATGACGACCAGGCCGCCCATGGCGAACGGGTTGCGCCTGAATTTGCTCCAGGCGAGACGCCAAGGACCGATCGGCTTTTCCGAGAGCGGAGCGGCGTTGACGGGAGCTTCCACGTTGGATGCTGGCTGCAGATGTGCACTCATGCCGCTTTCCCTCCTTTGGATAGCTGCACGCGCGGATCGGCGGCCGCGTACAGGATGTCTGCAATCAGGTTGCCGATGACGACGAATACGGCGCCGAGCAGCGTGATCGCCATCAGGACGGAGTATTCACGCGCAACGGCCATTTGGACGAACAGCTGGCCCATGCCCGGCCAGTTGAATACCGCCTCCGCCACCGCGGCGCCGCCAACCAGCATCGGCAAATCGAGGCCGACAAGCGTGATGAGCGGAATGAGCGCGTTGCGCAGCGCGTGCCGGAAGATGACTTTATTCTCCTTGACGCCCTTGGCACGGGCGGTGCGGATGTAGTCCTGCTGCAGCACCTCCAGCATGCTGGAGCGGGAATACTTGAGGTAGCCGGCCAGCGAGACAATCGTGAGCACCGAGACCGGCAGCACCATATGCATCAGCAGATCGGGAATGTTGCCTTCTTTGCCGATCGTATACATGTCCGATAGCGGAAGCAAGTCCAGCTTGATGGAGACATAGCTCTGCAAGATGATTCCGAACCAGAACGTCGGCATCGCGAAGCCGACATAGGAGATGAAGGAAGCGCTCTGGTCAGACAGTCCATATTCTTTCGTACTATTATAAATGCCCCACGGGATGGCGATCAGCAGCGTCATGATCCAGGTCGCTCCCATCAGGATGACCGAATTTTTGACCGTCGGCCACAGAATGTCCCCGACCGGGATATTGTTCTTGAACGTAGAGCCGAGATCGCCGGTCAGAATGTTGCCGAGCCAGCGGAAATATTGCTCCGGCAGCGAATCGTTGAGGCCGAGCTGCTCCGCTCGGATCTGGCCTGCTTCCGGCGACAGGCCGGGGGAGAGGAAGATCTGAGTGGGACCGCCTGGAGCGGCATGGATCAGACCGAACGTGAAGATGGAGATCAGAAAGAGCACGACGACAGACTGCAGCGTCCGCCGGATCATATACTCGCCCATAAGTGGATCCTCCTTGTGTGCTGGATGCTTGAGTTGCGGATGAGCGGCTTTGCGCCGGGCAGAACCGGACAGCAGGCGTTCGGGACCGGTTATGCTCAGGGCAAAACCGTCTTCCCATCGCGAGGGAAGGCTGGGTTCCAAGTGGAGAAAGGATAAAGGAGGAAGGACAATGCCCTTCCCCCTTTATCGGTTGAATCTCAGGCTAACAGGGTCTTATTTCTTTTCTTCCAGCGACCATTTGTTGATGCCGAAGTATTCGCCGTAAGCGAGCGCTGGCACCGGCTTAGCGTCGCCAAAGACGACACGTTTGTTGTAGACCGACGGAGTACCGTATTGATACAGGAAGACATAAGGCAGGTTCGTGGAGATTTGCTGAGCGACCTGCTTGTAGATCTCTTTGCGCTTCTCTTGATCCGTCGTGGAGTAGCCGTCAACCCACAGCTTGTCCAGCGTCTCGTTTTTGTACCAGCCGGAGTTTTGGCCGTTCGGCGGGAAGTACTTGGACGAGAAGACCGATTCGCTGTCCGGATCCGGGCTGTTGAGCGACCAGGCTTGCAGCGCGGCCTGGTATTTGCCCGGCGTGATGTTCTGCTCGATCCAGGACGAGAAGTCGATGCCCTTGGTCGTTACGCCGATGCCGATATCAGCCAGGTTCTGCTGGATGACGGCGGATACCGCTTCGCGGCGGCTGTTGCCGGAGTTGTACTGCAGCTCGAACTTGAACTCAAAGCCGTCCTTGTCGACCGTGCCGTCGTTGTTGCTGTCTTTCCAGCCGTCTTCGGCCAGCAGCTGCTTCGCTTTTTCGACATTGTAGTCATAATTGACCGCGTCGCTGCCCGGATCCGCCCATGTGCCTGGCAGGAATGGAGCGTTGAGCGCCTTGCCGGTGCCTTTGAGGATGTTTTCAAGCACGCCTTGGCGGTTGATCGCATAAGCGATCGCTTGACGCGTCTTTTCGCCCGTGAACGGAGACTCCTTGCCGCCCCAGTTCATCTTGTTGAAGTTGAAGCTCATGTACTCGTACAGCGGACCTGGCTCCAGCTCGACGGTAAGGTTCTCTTTCGCCTTGACGGCTTCGACTTGGGTAACCGGAATGCCGCCGACCATGTCGACATCGCCTTTGATGGCCGCTTGCACCGTCGTGTTTTGGTCCGCATAGATTTTGTAGATGATCTTGTCGATGTTGACGTCGTTGACGTCCTTCGCCCAGTAGTTGGCGTCCTTTTCGAACGACAGGTATTGCTTCTGGTTCCATTCCGTCCATTTCCAAGGTCCGTTCGTGACGGTCTTGGCCGGATCGGTGCCGTAAGGATTGCTTTGCAGCTCGGCTGCCGGCACGTCCTTCAGGATATGAGAAGGAACGACGTTGGTTACGAGCGCGTTCAGGAATGGAGCGTAAACGGTCTTCATCGTAATTTTGGCCGTTTGCGGATCGATGACTTCAACCTTGTCCACTTTGTCGAAGGTGCTGATGCCAGGGGCAGCCGCGGCCGGATCCTTGATCGTGTTGAACGTGAACGCGATGTCGTCCGCCGTCACCGGCTGGCCGTCGCTCCACTTGGCGTTCGCCTTCAGCTTCAGCGTGTACGTCAGGCTGTCTGCCGAAATTTCCGGAAGAGCTTCGAGCAGGGACCAAGGCTCGGCGACGACGTTGCCGCCCGCATCGTAGTCGAGCAGGTTGGAGAACATGAAGTACGCGGCATCGCCGGAAGAGGTATCTGCGATGTAAATCGGGTTCGCGTTGACGATGTCGGAGAACGTACCGATCGTCAGCGTGCCGCCCTTGACCGGGCCGGAAGGCTCAGCCGACGGAGCCGGGGACGCCGCTCCCTCGTTCGCGGTGTTCGTCGCCGGTGTATTTGTGTTTCCGGCGGTGTTCGTGCCGTTGTCATTGTTGCCGCAGCCTGCGGCGATGACCCCCATAACGGACAAGCTGGCAATCATGGCTTTCCACTTAAACGATGAAGCTGCCACTCCACATTCCTCCTTGGCTCTAGCCAAAACTGTGTTTTTCCGGTCTCATTGTAGCACCTTTTTTAACGTTAGAATATAGATATGTCTGAAAATAATTAAAATTTTATTGATCGCATAAATATGCATAGAATCTTTTTTCATCGGGCAGCGCTTTCAGTTAGACCGTTGTTAGGTTTAGAGGCCATTATCAATGAAGTGAGAATGTGAGATAAGTATTCGATTTTCGGGATATTCAAACAAAATGTCAGGAAATCTGACGCTTTTATTTCGATTTGAAACGAATGCTGGACACAGTACAAATTGAAGCAAAAAGCCATTATTTTTCGTATAATTTTGTTGTTTTTTAATGCAACGCTTTAACGCAATATAAAAGCAATACGTTAACTTGATGTTGTAATTATCCCTCCATAATTGCCACCATATCCCATTAAGGTGAAGTCCGTCCCTCGCCGGGCTTCTCCTTTTAGGACAAAAAGCGGACCCGTTCCATGAAAAAAGACCCCTCCTCAGGGGTCTTTCGCGCTAGCCCGACGCCTCTCCCTTACCGGGACAGAATCGTCTCGAACGTGCTTCGGTCGAGCTTGCGGACCAGCCGGAACAGCAGCTGCTTGGCCGCGTCGTAGTCGTCGACATGCATGATGGCGGCGGCGGTATGGATATAGCGGGCCGGCAAGCCTATGACCGCGGACGGAACGCCGATGCCCGACAGATGCACCTGTCCGGCATCCGTGCCGCCCTGCGAGAAGTAGTACTGGTACCGGATGCCCTCCGTCTCCGCCGTATCCCGGATGAGCTCGACCAAGCCGCGGTGGGTGATCATGCCCGGATCCTGGACGCGCAGCAGCGCGCCTTTGCCAAGCTGGCCCATCGCGGTCCGGTCGCCGGTGGAGTCGGCCGCCGGACTCGCGTCGAGCGCCAGGAACAGGTCCGGCTGCACGAGATTGGCCGCGGTCCGCGCTCCGCGCAGGCCGACCTCCTCCTGAACGGTAGCGCCCGTATAGATCACATTGGGATGCTCGGCGCCCTTGAGCTCCTGAGCCAGCTCCAGCGCCAGGCCGACGCCGTAGCGGTTGTCCCAGGCCTTCGCCATGATCTTCTTCGGATTGGCCATCGGCGTGAATGGACATACCGGCACGATCGCCTGGCCGGGACGGATGCCCATGGACATCGCGTCCTCGCGGTTGTCCGCGCCGACATCGAGGTACATCGACTTGATGTCGACGACCTTGCTGCGCGCGGCATCGTCGAGCAGATGCGGCGGCGTCGAGCCGATGACGCCGATGACCGGCCCGTCGTCCGTGACGACCTCCATGCGCTGCGCCAGCATCGTCTGGGCGTTCCAGCCGCCTAGCGTCACGAACTTCAGCATGCCGCTCTCGGTGATCGCCGTCACCATCAGGCCGACCTCGTCCATATGGCCGGCCACCATGATGCGCGGCCCCTGCTCGTCGCCGCGAAAGACGCCGAAGACGCTTCCGAGGCGGTCGTGGACAAGCTCGTCCGTATGCCGCTTGAGCTCAGCCTCCACGAACCGGCGCAGCTCCAGCTCCTGTCCCGGCACGGCCCTCATCTCGGTAATCGTGCGGAACAGCTCCATCGTTTCCTGATTCATCCTGCTTGACCTCCTGCTACCCGAATGATTCCAGTATAGCGCATGCCAGGATGGATGCCAAAACCGTTCGAGCGGGTCCGCTCAGCCGCCCGCCTGTCCCTCAAGCAGCTCGTCCACCGAGGCGGACGCCCCTTCCATGCCTCGGCGCGCCGGGATGCGGATGCGGACGAGAGTGCCGCCGCAAGCCGGATCGCTCTCGATGCGAACGCCGTAAGGAGCTCCATAATACAGCTGGATGCGCTCGTGGACGTTGCGGATGCCGTAGCCGCGCCGCACGGGCTGGCGGTCGGAGAACAGCTCCTCCACCCGCTCCCGAGGCATGCCGATCCCGTCGTCGCGGACCCAGAATTCGAGACATAAGCCGCTATCCTCGCGGAGCAGCTTGGCGCCGATCGCCAGCTCGATCCGGTCGCCCTTCCACGCATGCTCCAGCGCGTTCTCGACGAACGGCTGCAGCAGCAGCTTCGTCATCATGAAGCGGTTCACCTCCGCGTCCCACTCATACGTCACGCTTACCCGGTCGCCGTACTTGACCTGCTGAATGGCCAGGTACGCCTGGATTTGCTCAAGCTCGTTGCCCGCGGGGATGATCGTCTTGCCTTCGTTGAGCGACATGCGGTAGAACTTCGCCAGGTTCATGATCATCCGATGCTGCTTCTCCACCTCGCCGAACTTGGCCAGCCGGCTGATCGAGGACAGCGTATTATAGAGAAAATGCGGATTGATCTGGGCCTGCAGCGACTCGAGCTCCGCCTCCTTCTTGCGCAGGTTGGTCAGATAGACCTCCTGGATCAAATTGTCGGTCCGCGCCCCGAGCGCATTGAGCGAGTCCGCGATCTGCGCGAACTCGTCCTGGCCGCGGTAGCGGATGCGCTTGCTGTAGCTGCCTTGGCTGAACGCTTGCAGAATATGGATGATCTTGTTGATCCGCTTCATGAACGCTCGCGTCACAGTCAGCGCGACCGCAGCGATGACGATCGCGCTCAGCACGCAGACAAGCATCGTAATCCAGGTGATTTTTCGGGAGCCCGATTCCAGCACGTCGATCGGGATCGCCGCCACGAGATTGTAGCCCAGATCCGGCAGATGATCCTGAATGATCAGATGACGATCCACCGGCATGCCCTTCCAGTTGGCTGGAGCTTCTTCTCGCGGCCCAGAGGCGAACATGATCTGCTTGTCCATCGCCTCGATCTGCAAGGCGCTGCCGCGGATCAGCTTGCTCGCATCCACGCTTTCGAACAGATCGCTCAGAAAGACGCTGATGCGAATCATGCCGACATCCCGCAAGCCGGTCGCCTGGCTCGTATCGACGAGCCGTCGAAGCAGCGAGATACGGCCATGCTCGGCGTCGTCGCCGACCTGCATCCAGACGAGCGTGGAGCCGTACTTCTCCTCCGGGAACATGCGATACCAGGATTCGTTCTCGATGCGGCTCAGATGCAGCATCTCGAAAAAGCGGTTCTTGACCGCGACGATATCCGTCCCCGGATCGGCGGTATAATACACCTCCGAGATCGATTCGTTCTTCAAATAGACGCTGAGCCGCATTTTGCGGTTCGTCGAGTCGAGCGTCGCCCAAAACTTGGGCATCAGCACTTTTTTGGTCGCTTCATAGCTGACCCAGCCGGCTTCCGCATGACGGATCGACCGGGCGAGCGTCGTGTCGTAATACAGCGCGTCGCTCAGCCGCTTCGTATCTCCGACCTTGTACTGAATGTTGTCCTCCATCTGCCGCAGCGTGCCGCGCAGGCTGCTCTCCGTCTGGGAGCGAACCGATTCCGACAGGACCATGTTGGCGACATAGCCGAGAATCGCCAGCGGCACGATCGTCAGCAGCATATAGGATGCGAAGAGCTTGATGCCGAACGGGATGTAGTTCTTTTTCCGATCCATAGCGCCGCTCATCCCATTCTTCGATATTCGTTGGGCGTGACCCCGAACGTTTCCTTGAACTGGCGGCTGAAATACGGCATGTACCGATAGCCGACCTTGTCGGCAATCTCGTAGATGCGCAGCCTCGTCTCGCGCAGCAGCTCCCCGGCCTTGCGCATGCGCCGATCGATGAGATGCTCGCTGAAGTTCACTCCGGTCTCTTCCTTGAACAGCGCGCCGAGATAATTGGGCGAAAAGGAAAATTCGTCCGCCAGTAGCTTCAGCGTCAGATTCTCATGCAGATGCTTCTCGATGAACGCCGTCATCTCGATGATGAGCTTGGCGTTTTTGGAGCTTCCCTTGCCGGGCGCTCCGGAAGGACGAGCCTCTTCCTTGACGTCGTGCGCCGCCGCAGAAGCGGCTGGCAGCGCCTCCTTCTCCCCGTCGAGCTGCTGCACGAGTCTCAGCAGCGCCGCTTCGAGCTCCGAGTCGTCCATCGGCTTGAGCACATACCCCCAGGCGCGGAGCTGCAGCGCCTGCTTCACATAATGGAAATCCTGGTAGCCGCTCACGAAGACGACCCGCAGGGAGGCATATAAAGAAAGCGCCTTCTCCGCCAGCTCCAGCCCATTCATTCTCGGCATATGGACATCGGTCACCAAGATGTCGATCCGCTCCCGCTCCAGAATCGCATAAGCGTCATAACCGTTGTGCACGGCGCCTACGACCTCCAGCCCGAGCTGCTCCCACGGAATGAATGCGAGCATCCCCTTCAAGTCCAGCTCCTCGTCGTCGACGAGAAGAACCTTATACTTCACGGAGCCCCCTCCTTCGCGTTTCGGTCCTGTTCTATGAAAGAAAACCGCCGTCCCGGCCGGGACGGCGGACTTTCCTCTAGTATAGCGCGAGCGGATCCCGAATACAGTCGCTTCTTAGTTGCCCGCCATTTTCGTTTTGTTTTCTTGCCATTTTTGCGTCTTGAAGTCAAGCAGCTGCTGATAACCGATCGCCATGGCGTCCTTGTCGGCTTTATCGAGGATCGACAGCACTTCTTCGTCGCTCTTCGCATACAGCGCCTTGGCGCGAGCCTCATCCCAGATCTCTTCTACGCTCGTCTGGATGATGCCCTCCTCGGAGTCGGCCGCAGGCGCGAGGTTGATGAACTCCGTCGCGTCCTTCTGCGTCGGCCACGTAATCGTGCTTTGGTACTTCGACTCCCAAGTCTGCTCGGCTGCCGGCAGCGTCGACTCGAATTTCATCTTGGACTTGTCGATGAAGACGGAATTGCCGACCCATTGCAGGTTGACGGTAGCGTCCATCGTTTTGGTGCGGCCTTCTACGTCGCTCAGGTAAGCTTCCGTGAACTTAGGAGCGCCGTCCGCTTCGTCATAGCCGTCCCAGTATTTGCCCTCTGGTCCCCAGATCAGCGTACGGGTACCTTCCGGACCGGTCAGCCAGTCGAGGAACGCGAAGATCTTTTCCGGATCCTTGGCGGATTTCGTGATGACGCTGACGTTCCAGCCGAGGCGCGTGAACGTGCCCGGGAAGATCTTGTTCTTGTCGAGACCTTCTTTGTGGATCGGCCAGACCATGAAGTAGCCGTCGTTCGGGTCCTTCTTCTTCAGTTCGGCATCGCCAACGGACCCATACTCCGTCGGGCTTGCGCCGGCGAAGACGGCCGCTCCTCCCGTGTAGGCCTTTTCCTTGACCTGATCCTTCGTCTGGGTCATGGAATCCGCGCTCATCAGCTTCTCACGGAACAGCTTGGAGGCATACAGCATCGACTCGCGGAAGACGTCGTCCTTGAAGATCGATGTCAGCTTGTCGCCGCTGATCGCCGCCCGGTTGGAGATGGAGGCGAGGTTCGCATCTTCTTTGAAGGCGCTGTACAGAACGTCAAGCCCTTGGCCGTCGACCGCCAGGTCCGGGTTGAACGGCGTCACGTTCGGGAATTTCTCCTTGACGGCTTTCAGATAGTTGTAGAAGTCGTCCGTCGTCTCCAGCTTCGGCGAGCCGAGCGCCTCGTAGTATTTTTTGTTGACGACGTAGCCGGCGTTGCCGATCGGCTGCGACGTGTACCAGTTCGGGAACTGATAGATTTTGCCGTCGCTCGAGCGGAGCATGTTGATCGCTTCTTCGCCGACCCATTTTTTGAAGTTCGGATATTTGTCGAGGTAGTCGTCGAACGGTACGAGCATGTCGGCCGCGCGCAGCTTCTCGACATCCGCGCCGCGGTCCATCCAGATGACGTCGGGGAGCGTGCCGGAGGCGATCATCGTGTTGAGCTTCTGGGCCGCATTGCCGCCCGACTGGACCGCTGTCACGTTGACCTTCATGTTGTCCTTGATCCACTTGGATGACTCGTCGGCGCCCCATGTCGGCATCGTGTACCAATCATAATGGCCGTACATGCTGTACTCGAGCGGCTCGCTCCCGACCGTCCAGGCCGCGCCGGCCTCAGGCGCGGCGGAGGCTGCCGGAGAGGCGCTCGGCGTGCCTGCATTTTCGGCTGCGCCGCTGTTGCCCGCACCGTTGTTGCCGTTATTTCCGCCCGAACAGCCGGCCAGCGCAGTCGCTGCCGCCAATGCCAGAGCCATGCCTTTGAACGCGTTTTTGTTCCATTTGCCCAACTCGTTCATCCCCTTTTCTCAGCTCTAATGATAGAAGGATTGCTATGTTTGAACGCGCGGCCACCCGCTCGGCGGACTGCCGCGCCTAAAAACCAAGAGTACTTGCTTGCGGCCGAAGTGGGCTGAAGTCTCCGAATCAGCCCTTGACGGAGCCGACCAGAACGCCCTTGACGAAGTAGCGCTGTACGAACGGATAGACCATGATGATCGGCAGCGTCGCCACCATCATCGTCGCCATCGAGAGCGACTTGCTCGTGATGCTCTTCATGGCCGACAGGCGGGCCTGCGCCGCCGAATCGAGCTGCTGCATTTGCTCGGTCATGATGTTGGAGTTGAGGATCTGCTGCAGCTTCGTTTGGATCGGAATCAGGTTCTCGTTGTTGATGTAGATGCTTGGCATGAACCAGTCGTTCCAATGGGCGACCGCCGTGAACAGCGACAGCGTCGCGATGACGGGTCCCGAGAGCGGCAGCACGATCCGGAAGAAAGTGCCCCAATAGCCGCAGCCGTCGATCTTCGCCGACTCGTCCAGACCGGCCGGGAGACCGAGGAAGAAGGTGCGGAAGACGATCATGTTCCAAACGCTGATGAGCGACGGGATGATGAACACCCAGAAGGAGTCGAACAGGCCGAGCTCGCGAATCAGCAGGAAGGATGGGATCAGTCCGCCGCTGAAGTACATGGTGATCAGGCAAGCGACCATGTAGAACTTGCGGCCCATCAGCTCGCTTCGGGTCATGCCGTAGGCGAAGATCGCCGTGCACAGAATCGCGGAGGCGGTGCCGATGATCGTACGCAACACGGAGACGCCGAAAGCGTGGATGATGCGCTTGTCCTGGAAGACGATTTCGTAGTTTTCCAAGGTGAAGGACCGCGGCCAGACGGTGACTCCGCCGAGCGCAGTGTCCATGCCTTTGTTCAAGGAGACGACGAGCGCGTTCCAGAACGGATAGAAGGTCGATAGGGCCAGCAAGGCCAGAAAGAGATAGACGAAGGCGGTCAACACGCGGTCGCCGCTGCTCATCCTGATTTTCAACGCAGCTTCCTCCTTAAAGGGCCTGATTCTTGGTGTCGATTACCAGAGGCTGTTGCCGGAACGTCTCGCGAACAGATTGGCCAGCGTCAGCAGCCCTACGCTGATGATCGCCTTGAACAGGCCGACGGCAGTCGCATAGGAGAACCGCTGGGACTCGATGCCCATCCGGTACACGTACGTATCCAAGACATCGGACACATTGCGCAGAATCGGGTCCTTGCCGAGCAGGAGAATATCCTCGAAGCCTGCGCTGAGCAGGTTGCCGACCGCCAGGATGAAGAAGATGACGACAACCGGCATGATCGACGGGAGCGTGACCAGGAAGATCTGCTTGAAGCGGCTGGCCCCGTCCATCGAGGCGGCTTCGTACAGGCTTGGATCGACACCGGCGATGGCGGCCAGGTAGACGATGGAGCCGAAGCCGATTTCTTTCCAGACGCCCGTCGTGACGAGGATCGTCCAGAAGTATTCCGGCATGCTCAGCCAGCTGAGCGGCTCGTCGATCAGGTTGAGCGATTGCAGGAGCATATTGAGGCTGCCGTTCTCCGTGGACAGGATGGAGATGGCGAGGCCGGATACGATGACCCAGGAAAGGAAATGCGGCAGGTAGCTGACCGTCTGCACGATTCGCTTGAAGAAGCGGTTGCGCACCTCGTTGAGGAGCAGCGCGAGCAGGATCGGGGCCGGGAAGCCGACGGCGAGCTTAAGCCCGCTGATGACAAGCGTGTTGCGCATGACGCGCGTGAAGTTCGGATCGTTGAAGAAGCGCTCGAAATGCTTCCAACCGACGAATGGGCTGCCTGTGATGCCCTTGAAGATGTTGTAGTCCTGAAAGGCTGTGATAACGCCGTACATCGGGATGTAGCTGAAGACGAAAATGAGCAGCAGCGCGGGAATGACCATCAGCTGCAGGTCCCATTGTCCGAAGAAGCGGGTCAGGACCGTTTTCTTTTTCGGCCGTTGCGCCGGGTTCAATTCCGTTTGTAGTTGAGCCATGTTGATTGTTCCTCCCCCCGCTTC
Organism: Paenibacillus sp. B01; assembly: GCF_009649995.1. NCBI lineage: Bacteria > Bacillati > Bacillota > Bacilli > Caryophanales > Paenibacillaceae > Paenibacillus > Paenibacillus sp. B01. The sequence continues at coordinate 4,643,426 of NZ_CP045802.1, forward strand.
TAATTGTAGGATGGGCGTGATAGCGCTTCTACTGGCCCATTCAACGAAAAATGATAGAAATCAAAGAAATGTGAGTTTCCATCACATATTTGATTGGGATGATCGCAATTTGTGAACCCTTACAAAAAATGTATGCGTTATCCAACCATTTTGATTTCGCTTACACCTGACATCGCCTTTCGTCAGACCGGCCAAAAGGTCAACATACCTCACATGCCGGTCTCCCATTCCAATGGAGTCCGCTTCGAAAACGCCCAAAGCGGAGGCAGCGCCGTTTCGATCCGGCTCCGCGCCTCATATACTTTTGGCAAAGGCGGAGAGCAGATATGACGAAACGACGAAAAAGCGAGCCCTTGCTGCGAGCCCCGCGATCGGCGCCGTGCAGCAGGCTGAAGAAGCGCCGCAGAGGCGGAAGCGAGGCGCTGCGCAAAACTAGAGGCCGGCTCCTTCGAACGGATCAGCCCGGACGCAGAGCCTGCCGCTGCCGAGAGGCCGGGAAAAGGCGGAGCGAGCCGCGAGCCGTCAGGCGCAAGCCGAGCCGGTCCCGGGCGGTCGCACGGCGTACGATCGTAGCCGAGCGCTTCGGGTTCCTGGCCCGCTCGGACGGCGTCAGCCGGCGATACGGGCCAGGAGCGGGCGGCATCGGCGACATCCCCGCTCCGAGCGCGGTCACCTGGCAGCAGCTGTACATCAACGGCATGCCGCAGCCGCCGCGCGCCTATTCGGTCGAGCCGGGCCGCCTCACGCTGCTCGTCCGCGACCTGCCGTCGCCCGGAACGCCGATCCAGCTGGAGAGCTGCCGGCTCTCGCTGGCCGCAGCGCGCCGCAGAGCTTCCCGATCCGCTCGCAACGGGCCCGAATCTATCACTTTCCCCTGGCGGGATTCATATCTTATAGAATCAACTCGGAAAGGAGAGGATCCTCTCATGCCTCCCTCCCTGATCAAGCCGTACCTCGTCGTGACGAGCACAGTGAGCGGCACCGTGGATACGACGACCGTCACGGCTGTCGACGATGCCGTAACCCGCTTCAACACGGCGGTGACCGCCCCGATGATCGACGCCGGAGCCGGCACGGTGACCATTCCGGCCGAAAGCTTCTTCGACGATGCAGGAGACCCTGTGCCGACGGGCAGCCTTCCCGTCGTCTCTGCCGGCGGTTATGTCAATGTGTATGTCATCGGCATGCTGCAGCAAGGAGCGCTCACGACGACGTCGCCGACGACGGTCGTGATCGCATCCGCCGACATCGTCCCCGGCACTCCGGTCATTCTGGAATTCCATTCCTACGACGGCACGACCTCCACCAGCACGTCGGTGCCTTCGCTCATCGTCAATTCGACGATCACGAGCTGAAGCCGGTCCGCGCTGCGCGCCCAGACAAGCCGAAGAGGCCCTCGTTTCCTTTAGGAGACGGGGGCCTCTTTCCGCGTATTGCGGGAAAACAAAAAACCCTTACGAAGTAAGGGTTGGATTGACGAAGTATGGTGCGGTAGAGAGGACTCGAACCTCCACGGGCGTACGCCCACTACCCCCTCAAGATAGCGTGTCTGCCATTCCACCACTACCGCACGTTAGGTAAAACGAGGGGAAACAAAACTGGTGAGCCATGAAGGACTCGAACCTTCGACACCCTGATTAAAAGTCAGGTGCTCTACCAACTGAGCTAATGGCTCTAAAAAAGATGGTGACCCGTAGGGGATTCGAACCCCTGTTACCTCCGTGAAAGGGAGGTGTCTTAACCCCTTGACCAACGGGCCGCGATGGCTTGTCCGGAACCCAGTTCCTCGAAGCAACATGAATGATCTTATCACAAGCCGCAGGATAACGCAAGCTTTTTTTATAAAACCATTTTAGCGCTCCACTGCCGAAAAACAACAAAGAAAAAAGACCGCTGCCGGTCCTTCCTGGATGAAACAGATGGCGGAGAGAGAGGGATTCGAACCCTCGCACCACTTACGCAGTCTAACCCCTTAGCAGAGGGTCCCCTTGAGCCACTTGGGTATCTCTCCATGAATGGCTCCCCGAACAGGACTCGAACCTGTGACAACTCGATTAACAGTCGAGTGCTCTACCAACTGAGCTATCAGGGAACGTTTACAAAACAAGCCTGACCATAATTTATCATGGCCTTCCGGCTGTGTCAAGCGCGTAAAGGGATAGCCGGCCCCGGCATCGTCCGCAGACATAGCGGGCCGGGTCGACCTTGCGCTTGCGGAGATATTCCATGCGGCAGGCTCCGCAGACGAGCTTGTACCGATAGGGCAGCGTTTTACGGGCTTTGTCCGGCAGCGGCTTGCAGTAGCGGGACCCGCCGGAGCGCTCCAGCCAGGCCTTGAACTCGGGATCGCGATGACGATAGCCGCGTCCGAGCAGATGCAGATGGTAGTGGCACAGCTCATGCTTGATGATCTTCTCCGTCTCCTCCGCCCCGTAAGCCTCGAGCTGCCTCGCGCTGATCTCGATATGATGCGACTTCATGAAGTAGCGTCCCCCGGTAGAGGACAGCCTCCGGTTGAAGGCGGCCCGGTGGCGGAACGGAAGTCCGAACGTCTCCAGCGAGACGCGCTCCACCCATGCCTGCAGCTCCCGATCGTCCATGCCCGTCCCCTCCTTCCCCTTGAATTGTAAAGGGATCCTGGGCTACACTGTCAAGTAGACGAATGATCGACCGCGAGAGGAGCCCGATGTTTCGCCATGCCTACGATGAAGTATGTTCTGTTCCAGCTTGGAGGCCAGCTCTCCCTGGTGGAAATGCCCGATACGCACGCCTATCAGCTGTCCGCGCTCAATCTGCGGCTGCACAAGGAGCTCGATAAGCTGACGGCAGCCGAGGTGCCGCCGCTCGCACGCTGCATCGCCGAGTTCTCCCCCTCCGAGCTGCATGAGCGCGGCTTGCCGACGCAGAGCGGGCTCGAGCATCTGGAGCAGCTCGAGCGCTCCTTCAAGGAAATTCCGGAGAAGTCCTACCCGCTCATCTCGCTGCTGACCGAGATCCGCGCGCTGCTCGCGCAGCTGGAGCAATGGTACGAGGAAGAGTACGAAGACTGATTGGACCTGCACCTGTTCGCCTCTTCCCCCATATGCTGTGTAGATCACGAACGGCAGAAGGAGGACGATGCGGATGCCGCAATGGCTGAGCAGCCAACTGATGCGCGCCTTCCAGAAGAAGGATCTCCGGCAGGTGCGCCTGCTGAACGATTGCTGGTTCTATTATCGGACGAAGCAGGCCGCCAAGCCGGACGAGGAAGCGGTCCGCCAGGACGGCTGACGCGCCGGCCCGGACGCGGTTCGCCGCCTGCAAGCAAGCCAAAGGCCTCTCCCCCGACTGCCCGAGTCGGAGGAGAGGCCTTTCGGCTTTTCAGGAAGGGTTCGGACCGCGCATCGTCAGGCCGACGCGGCCTTTTTTGAGATCGACGTTCAGCACCCAGACGGTGACGACGTCGCCGACCGACACGACGTCCATCGGATGCTTGACGAACTTGCGGCTCAGCTGAGAGATATGCACGAGGCCGTCGTTCTTGATGCCGATGTCGACAAAAGCGCCGAAGTCGATCACGTTGCGCACCGTGCCCTGCAGCTCCATGCCCGGCTGCAGGTCCTCGATCGCCAGCACGTCCTGATGGAACACCGGCGCCGCGAGCTCCTCGCGCGGATCGCGCCCCGGCCGCATGAGGCTGTCTACGATGTCGCGCAGCGTCGGCTCGCCGACGCCGATCGCCGCCGCGAGCGCCGGGATGTCGGCAGCCGCCAGCCGCTGCCGGGCCGTCTCGCCGCCGACCTCGCCGAGCGACAGGCCGAGCTGCTTGAACAGCCGGTCGACGACGCCGTACGACTCCGGATGGATCGGCGTGCGGTCGAGCGGATTTTCCGCCTCGGGGATGCGGATGAAGCCGATGCACTGCTCGTACGTCTTCGCGCCGAGCCGCGGCACCTTCTGCAGCTCCTTGCGGGAGCCGAACCGTCCGCTCTCCTCCCGATGCTTGACGATGTTTTTGGCCGTCGTCGCATTGATGCCCGCCACATAGGAGAGCAGCGACGCCGAGGCGGTGTTGACGTCGACGCCGACGTGGTTGACCGCCGATTCGACGACGCCGCCGAGCGTCTCGCCGAGCCGCTTCTGGCTGACGTCGTGCTGATACTGGCCGACTCCGATCGCCTTGGGCTCGATCTTGACGAGCTCCGCCAGCGGATCCTGGAGCCGGCGTGCGATCGACACCGCGCTGCGCTCCGCGACATCGAGCTTGGGGAATTCCTCGGCGGCGAGCTTGGAGGCGGAGTAGACGCTCGCTCCGGCCTCGTTGACGATGATGTAGCGGAGCGCCTCGGCGCCCGGCTTGCCGGCGGCGACGCGGCCGCGGATGAGCGCGGCGATGAAGCTCTCCGTCTCGCGCGAGGCGGTGCCGTTGCCGATGACGAGGAGCGTGACGCCATGGCGGTCGATCAGCGAGCCGATGAGCCGCTCCGCCTCGGCGACCTTGTTGTTCGGCGGCGTCGGATAGGCGACCGCCACCTCCAGCAGCTTGCCGGTGGCGTCGACGACCGCCAGCTTGCAGCCGGTGCGGTACGCCGGATCGACGCCGAGCACGACATGGCCGCGCACCGGCGGCTGCAGCAGCAGGCTGCGCAGATTGGCGGAGAAGATGCCGATCGCGTGCTCCTCCGCCCGCTCCGTCAGCTCCGCGCGCACCTCGCGCTCGATCGACGGCGCGATGAGCCGCTTGTACGCGTCCTCGACGACGGCGGCCAGCACGTCCCGAATCGCCGGCGCGACGCCCTGGCGGAGCGTATGGCGGAGAATATGGTCATGGATGCGCGCTGCCGGAACGTCCAGCCAGACGCGCAGCACCTCCTCGCGCTCGCCGCGGTTGATCGCGAGCGTGCGGTGAGGCGGCAGCTTGCGCAGCGGCTCCTGATAGTCGTAGTACATCTCGTACACCGATTCCGCTCCCGCTTGCCGGACCTCGGAGCGGATGACGCCCTGCTCCGCGGTGAACTTGCGCGCCCAGGCGCGGATGCGGGCGTCGTCGGCGATGCTCTCGGCGACGATGTCCATCGCGCCTTGGAGCGCTTCCTCCGGCGTCTGCGCGCCGGCCTCGCCCGTGACGTACTTGCGCGCCTCGGCGAGCGGCTCGCCCTGGCGCGGCTGCGAGAGCAGCCAGTCGGCCAGCGGCTGCAGCCCCCGCTCCCGCGCGACGGAAGCGCGCGTCTTGCGCTTTTGCCGGTACGGCCGGTACAGATCCTCGACCTCCTGCAGCTTGGACGCGGCGGAGATCGCCTGCGCCAGCTCCGGCGTCAGCTTGCCCTGCTCGCCGATCAGCCGCAGCACCTCGCGCTTGCGGTCCTCCAGATTGCGCCGGTAGGCCAGCTTCTCCTCGATGCCGCGCAGCTCGTTCTCGTCGAGCTCGCCGGTCATTTCCTTGCGGTAGCGCGCGATGAACGGAATCGTATTGCCCTCGTCCAGCAGCGACACCGCCGACTTGACCTTGCCGAGCGGCAAGCCCAGCTCCTGGGCGATGCCGCGCACGATCCGCTCCTGCTCCTCCGCCGCCTGCGCCGCCGTCCGCTCGCCCTCGGCTTCCTTCACGCCTGCTTGTTGCTCCGCCATGCCGATTCCTCCTGTCCAAAAATGAACCGCTCCCGCCGGCGGTGGGCGCCGCAGGACGGGAGCGGATGGCCGGTCATCCCAGCCGTACGTACGGATTATGGGCCATCTCGTGGCCGATCGTCGTCTTCGGCCCGTGGCCGTTGTAGACGGTCACGTCCGGGTCGAGCCGGTACAGCTTGCCCCGGATCGAGTTGAACAGATCCGCCTCGCGTCCGCCGGGCAGATCGGTGCGGCCGACCGACTCGCGGAACAGCACGTCGCCCGAGAACAGGTTCTTGCCGTGCAGGAAGCTGACGCTGCCCGGGCTGTGGCCCGGCGTGTGCAGCACGCGGAACTCGAAGCCCGCGAGCTTCAGCCGCATGCCTTCTTCGAGCGCATATTCGGCCGGATCGGTCGTCAGCGGCGGCGTCATATGGCTCCAGCGCAAGGAGCCGTTGAGCGCCGGATCGGTCAGCCAGTCCGCCTCCAGGTCATGGATGTAGACCGGACAGCCGCAAGCCTTGCGCACCTCGTCCACCCCGCCCATATGGTCGAGATGGGCATGGGTGAGCAGGATCGCATCGAGCTGGATGGAATCCTGCGCGATGCGGTTCAAGAGCGGCTTCGGGTTCATGCCGGGGTCGATGACGACGGCCCGGTTCGTTTCCTCGTTGACGAGCAGATAGCCGTTCGTCTGGATCGGTCCGAGCACGAACGGGACGATCTTCATCGCCGCCATCAGAACGAGGAGAGGAGCTCGCGCAGCTCCCGGACGATGACCGCCTGATAGCCGGTTCCTTCTCCGTACCGGCGTCCCATCTCCTGCCGCGTCAGCGACAGCTTCTCCTGGTAGTCGGGCGCCTCGCGGTCCGGGTTGTCCCGCTTGAACGCCCTCATCGCCTCCTGCACATGCTCCGGACGCGGTCCCCACGTGCCGAGCACATGGCCGCCGGTATCCGCCACGATGACGACCGGCACGGAGCGTCCGCCCATCGTCAGGAACTCGTCCATCGTGTCCAGATGCTCCTCCATGACGAGCACCTCCACCGGAACGCCGCTATTCTCGAGCGCGCGGAACACGACCGGGATGTTGCGCACGACGTCGCCGCACCATTCGGCCATCAGGATGAGCACGCGCAGGTCGTCGCGGTTGTTCAGCTGCTCGAAAAATTCCCGATCGTCCTCGCTCGGCCATTCGAACTTGTCGTACCAGTCGTCGAAAGCATCCTTGTTTTTCGTCATGCCGTCCCGGAACTGCCGGGGGCTGATGCCTTGGTTCAGCTTGCTGGCTACGCTGCGTGCCATCGGAATCACTCCTTGGGTTATGGATCGATTGCATTCATTGTATCAAATGGCGGCTCGCCTGCTCAATCAGACGGTCCGTCCGCGCGAGCGCTGGTACTTGAAAAGCGCATAAACGATCATGACCGCGAGCGCGACGAGGATCGCCGGAATCGTGTACGGGGCCGCCTTTTCCTTGATCTGGCCCCAGTTGCTGCCGAGGCTGCGCCCGATCGTCACGAACAGGATCGCCCACGGCAGCGAGGCGATCGCCGTCAGCACGGTGAACCGGGTCAGCGACATCCGGGCCATGCCGGCCGGAATCGAGATCACCTGGCGCATGACGGGCACGAAACGGGCGGTGAACACCATGCCCGGACCGTAGCGGTCGAACCAGCGCTCCGCCGCGTCGATATGCTTCGGCTTGATCTTGATGTACTTGCCGTACTTGTCGAGGAAGGGCCGTCCTCCGTACAGGCCGATCGCATAGAGGATCCACTGCTGGACGACCGCGCCGACCGTGCCGCACAGCACCGCCAGCCAAAACGTCATGCTGCCGGTCGAGACCATGTAGCCGGCGTAGCCGAGCACGATCTCGCTCGGGATGACCTCCATCGCCAGGCCGAGGATGATGCCGAAATAACCGAGCTGCTCGACGATGCCGAGCAGCTTGTCCACCAGATCATGCAGCAGATGCATGCGCTCCACTCCTTCATTTCCATCTCTCGCGGCTTTCGTCCGAGCCGCTTCTGTCATCGGTATTCTATCATAGGGCTGTCAAGAGATGCCATAGATGGATCGGCCCGTTTCCGCTGGCATGGACAGACCGTCCTCCGCATAAAAATAGGACAGCACCGGACAAGAAGGGAGACGAAGCATGAAAGCGATCATCATTACGAAACGCCAACTAAGGACGGCCGGTCTCGCGCTCGCCATCGCCGTCCTGGCGCTCGCCTGCTGGCAGCTCTACCCGAAGCAGGGGGATCCGCTCCCCGCCTCGGCCGCCGCGCAGCAGCCGGATACGGGACATGTCTATGAGATGGTGACGGGAGAATTCAAGACGACGACGCGCGGCGGCGAGGAGCTCGAGGTGTACCAATGGAGCCCGGCCACGATCATCGTGCCCAAGGGCGAGAAGGTCACGCTGCGCATCAGCGGGGTAAACGGAGCCTCCCATCCTTTCACCATCAAGGGGCTCGGCGTCAGCGGAGAGGTCAAGAAAGGCGAGACGACCGAGGTGAGCTTCGTCGCCTCCAAGGCCGGCGTGTACCCGATCGAATGCCAGATCCACACCGATCTCAAGCACAGCGGCCCGATGGTCGGCTACATTCACGTCCAGTAAGCGAAAAAAAACGAAAGAGCCTTCCTTCTCCCGAAGCGAGAAGAAAGGCTCTTTTCCTTGCGGCTTGAAGGCGCGCGCGCCTCCCGTCCATCCCCGCACCGCGGCGGCCGTCCCGGCATATAGATGGAGAACGAAAGGAGTGGGCTCCATGAACAGCCACAAGACGAAGCACGCGGCCGAGCTGCCGACGGCCCGCAAGATCCGGCGCGCCTGCAGCAACGAGCTGTACCGGACCGCCAAGCGGCTCAAGACGTTCATCCCCAAGGAGAAGATGGAGCAGGCGGAGAAGCTGTACACGAAAAAAGTGGGCCTCAACCTGATCTTCGTCCACGAAAATCACGACAACCGCAAAAAGCTGTGCGATTGGTGGGACGATAACGTCTGCGGCGACATCGCCGAGCTGTGGGAGGTCGAGCCGGAGCGGCTGCGCTTGGCGTTCCGGGATGCTTTCGGCGGCTGAGCGCCGCCGCCCTGCGCGGCGGCCCGCTCCCGTCCACGCCGGCGCCTCCTAGCCGTCTCCGCCTTCTGTCCGGGCAGCGGACGCGGGCGGAGCGAGGGACGCGCCTGCGGCCGACAGGACAAGCAGCAGCAGCCAGTAGGCGCCGTAGCACATGTCCACGTCGATCGCCGCATGCAGCAGCAGCGAGGCCGCCGGCACGGCGCCGAGCGCGCCTTTCGCGCCTGCGGCCGCGAGCAGCGCAGCGCCGAGCGCCAGCAGCAGCGCGAGGCCGGGAGCCCCGGCGGTCAGCAGCATGTCGAGGTAGCCGCTATGCACTTCCCCGGCCGCATACGGCGCCGACTGGAACGAGCCCCGCAGCAGCTCCCACGCCCGGGCGCCGTAGCCGAGCAGCCAGGATTCGCGGGCGGCGGCCCAGCCGTCGCGATAGAGCAGCAGACGCGACGCTCCGGTCGCCGCCGAGGTCGGTTCGGCGGGATCGAACCGGTCCCAGCCGCCGCCGCGGCTCAGGCTGAGCGCCGCGGCGGCGCCGAGCAGCAGGACGGCGGCGGAACGGATGCCGGCGTGCAGGACGGCCGCAGGCCCAGCTGCCGCCGCCGTAGCGGGCTGGGACAAGCGCTCGCTTGAGGCCGCCATCGTACGCTCGATCCAAACGGCGCCCGCTGCCGAAGCCGCCAGCAGGGCGAGCCAGACGGCCGCGTCCTGGGCGAGCGCCGCCTCTGTCGCCCGCTCGCGGAAGCGGGCGAGCGCGACCAGCGCAGCTGCTCCCGGCAAGCTGCTCCAGGCCGCGAGAAGCCAGCGCAGCCGCTCCGCGCGGAGCTCGCGACGGCCGGGTCCCGGCTCCGCACGGCTAGACAAGCGGCGCGCCAGCAGCAAGCCCGGAACCGCCGCCGCCAGCAGCGCCAGCAGCGCTCCTCTCGACTCGCTCAGCAGCAGCACGGCGAGGCAGGGCGGAGCCAGCCAAGCGGCGCTGCGGCGAAGCCGGGGCGAGCCGCTCCGCGCGAGAACGAGCCATTGCCACGCCAGCAGCGCGGCGGCGAAGGCGCCGAGCGCATTGCTGTACTGCAGGTAGCCGGCGAGCCTGGCGCCCGTGGCGCTCAAGCGTCCGTCGGCGGTGCGCAGCATGAAGTCAGGGCCGACGATCCAGCCGCACCAGGCGGCCAGCGAGCTTGCCGCCGCGAAGGCGGAAAAGCCTTGCAGCGCCCAGGCCGCGGCGGATACGGCCGATTCGGGCCGACGCTCTTTCCGTTGCCATGCCGCCAGCACGAGGGCCAACGAGCCGAAAGAAAGCCAGCGCAGCGCTTCTTCCACGCTGCCTTGGACGGAGACCGGCGATCCGAGGCTACGCGCCGCATAGAGCAGCGCGAGTCCGATGCAGCAAGCCGCGGCGAGCGGCAGCCTGCCGCCCCTGCTCCCTTGCGTCAAGCGCCATCCTCCCGGGTCTCCTCGTAAAAAAGCGGCAAGCCCGAATGCCGCCAGCAGCGCCAAGAAGCCATGCCCGTCGCGATCGAAAAACCAGCCGGAGCGGCGAAAAGCCGCGCTCAGCAGCAGCGCCAGTCCCGCCGCAAACGCGAGCCGATGAAACAGCTCGTCGCGCCAGCGCTGCGACTCCAAGATGCTCGCCAGTCCCGCCGCGCGCGCGAGCCGAAGTCCCGTATCCGCTCTCCCTGCCACCATTCTGGCTCCCGCTCTACGACCTATATTCCTCGCACGAGCAAGGGGACCTCTAGCCAAGAGAAGCGCCGCCCCCGCCCTCTTCGACTCCGCTTCTCCCGCCTCCATGCCATCCGCCAATTGCCGCCCCTCCTCCGCCGCTCAGTCGGCCCATGCCGCCTAGTTGAACCAACAGGCGATCGCCGCGGCCTTTGGTAGCATTCTAGCCTGCCGGAGCGCGGCTTAGACGGCCGCACTTGGCCAAGGGGACGGCCGAACAAGCGATGAAGGATGGCTCGCACATGAAAGGAGTCCCCGCCGACGAGCGAGCAAGGGAACTTCTTCCCTTGCTTCGGCGATCGGCCCCGGCCAGCCCGCGTGCAAGGGACCTTCTTCCCTTGCTTCGGCGCACGGGGCAGTCCCATTGCGAAAAGCGAAAAAAGCCGGAGAGCACGCTCTCCGGCTTCGCTGTTTCGGCATTAAAACCAACACGCTCATCAGGGCAAGCCCGCGCTTCCCGCCTGGCCTGCCGCTCTCCGCCGCGCCATTCGCGCGGACGAAGCCGGTCAGTGCTCCGCGTCCTCGCCCGGCGCGGCTTCGAGACCGGCGGCTGCGCCATCGTCCGCCGCCAGTCCGCGGCGCACCTGATAATACTGCTTCATCTGCTCGTGAAGCACGAACGCCCTCAGCTGGCGCGCTCCCTCGGCGGTGAAGCCGCTCATCCGCGCGCCGTAGCTGAGCACGCCTGCGGCGTCCTGCCGCCACAGAATCTCGAGCGTGCAGCTCAGCTCGAAGCCGAGATCCAGCACGGCGCCTACGGTGCCGTGGCATTCCAGCTCCATGCCTCCCGCAGCGCGGAAGCCGACGCCCTCCAGGCTGATGTTGGAGACGACGATCTCGGCGCGCGCGGCCTTTTCCCGCCGGCACCGCTCCTCCTCCTCGAGCAGATGCAGATCCTCCTCGTCCATGAGGCGCACGAGCTTCTCCAGCAGCGCCTCGTCGAGACCTTCATGCCGCAGCTCGTCGGACCATCTGTAGCGGAGCAGATCCGCTCTCGTCGGCTCGCGCTTCAGCCGCTCGTCGTCCAGGAGCAGGCGGCCGGGACAGTTCACCTCGACCCGCGGATGGATGCGCTTCTCGTCCATGATCCGATAGCGCTCGTAGGGGAACAGCAGCGCGAGCGACTTGGCGCGCCGGCCGATCACGCGCGTAGCCATGCGGTAGCTGCCGGACGGCGACTCCACCGTCAGCCAGACGGATTCGCCGAGACGGAACCGCTCGGGCCCTTCCGCCTCGATCTCGATCAAGTCCCCTTCGAGCAGAGTAAGCGTGCCGACCGCCGACAGCTGCCGCTGCTCGACGAGCGTGCGGCTGCCGAGGAGCAGCGCGGGTATGAGCGTCGTCTCCAGGCTGTCTCCGGCAAGTACGGCTGCCGGCTCTTCTGCTGCTTGAGCGGGAGCCGTTGAATCAGGCTGCATCATCTTGATCCTCCCCAATCCTTAGTGGCCAAGCTAAATCTCGCGAACGATCGTCACATGAAGCTGGTCCCGCAGATCGATCTCGTAAGGCTCGGCCGGCACTCTGCCTCCAGCCTCGCGGATGATCCGGATGACCGGACGATGGACAGCCACCTGGAAATTGCGCGCGACGACTCCGATCTGGCCTGTGCTGAGCAGCACGGTCGTCGACACCGGGTACATGGAAATATGGCTGCAGAACAGCCGCACCAGCTCCAGGTCGAAATACGTGTTGCCGGCCGCGAACAGGAACTCGATCGCCTCCGACGGGGTATAGCGCTTGCGGTACGACCGCGACGAGGTGAGCGCGTCGAACACGTCGGCGATGGCGACGATCTGCGCGTATTCGTGGATCTCGCCGCCGCGCAGGCCGCGGGGATAGCCGCTGCCGTCGTAGCGCTCGTGATGCTGCAGGGCGCAGTGAGCCGACAGCAGGGACAGATCATGCTCCTTCCGGAGCAGATCGTAGCCGTCGACCGCATGGCGCTCCATGACCTTGCGCTCCTCGGCCGTGAGCGGTCCCTTTTTGTCCAGGATGGCGCGGGGAACCTTGGTCATGCCGATGTCGAACAGCAGCGCGCCGATGCCGAGCTCCTCCAGCTGATTGCGGTTGTAGCCCTTGGCGATGCCGATGATGCCAGCCAGCACCGCCACGTTGATCGAATGCTGGAATAGATAGGAGTCGTGGGTGTTGATCTCGCTCAGCCCGGCGAACACGTCCTCTCGGCGCATGACATCGTTCAGGATCTCGCTGAATACCGACCGGAAGACGCGGCCTAGCTCCGGCCGTGCCGCCCGCCCCTTGACGGCGGACTGGCTCATCTGGTCGGCGACCAGCTTGTGCATCGCCGCGGCCGCCTTGCGGCGGGTCTCCTCGCGCAGCGTCTCGTTCGGCTCGATGCCTGCGGTAAGCTCGTCCTCGATATAGACGATGTCGACGCCAAGATCGCGCAGCCGCTGGATGAACCGCTCGCTCAGCGGCATGCCCTCCCCCAGCAGCACGTTGCCGTCCTCGCGGAAGATCGGCTTGGCCAGCGTCGCGCCGGGCTGGATGCGGTCGAGTTGTACTTTTCTCATGCTTGGGCTCCACTTTCTTTTGGTCCAGCCGGAATTGAGCTGACATACGGGATTTTCCTTCTATTCTACCAAATGGTTCGAAGAGTTGTCATTCCTTTGAGGGGGTCGAACGTCCCGAAGTATACCTAGGCCCTTCTCCTTCCGACCATGCAGTTGCGCCCGTTGCCCTTCGCCTCGTAGAGCGCGGCGTCCGCTTCCTCGAACAATTCCCGCAAATAGGCCTTCGGGTCCTTGATTCCGAGCGGACTCTCGTTTTCGACCGACAAGACGCCGAGGCTGATCGTAATCGACAGCGTCAGTCCCGGCCGTCCCGTAGCGACCCGGTTCGCCTCTACCCCGATCTTGAGCCGTTCGGCGAGGCGCTCGGCCTGCAGGCGGGTCGTGTGGGGGAGATAAACCGCGAATTCCTCTCCGCCATAGCGGGCGAGCACGTCGGAGCGACGCAGCATGCCCTTGACGGCCGTCGCCGTCTCCAGCAGCACCTCGTCCCCGACGAGATGCCCGTGACGGTCGTTGATGCCTTTGAAATGGTCGATGTCGAACAGGATGATCGCGAACGGAATCCGGTACCGGACGTTCGCCACCACCTCCTGCTCCAGCCGCTGCATGAGAAAGCGGCGGTTGTAGCAGCCGGTCAGGCTGTCCGTCGTCGCCATCTCCTCCAGCTTGAGATTGGCCCGGAACAGCTCCTCCTGGATCTGGACCAGCTCGCGGTTGCGGAGCTGCAGCATCTCGTTCTGCCGATGCTTCTCCTCGACGAGCTGGCGGATCTCCGAGACGTCCTGGAACGTGACGACCCGCCCCAGCAGCTCGCGCTCCCCCGACACAATCGGAGAAGCGTGCACCTGGACGTGGAGCAAAGGCGCGCCGGGCAGGTCGGATGCGCTCAGCACCAGCTCCTGCAGGATCGGCTCCGCCACCGCCTCGCCGGCTCGGCCGAGCTCCGCGGCCGTTTCTCCGGAAGGCCTTTTTTGCGAGCGCAAAAAAGCGCCCAGATCGAAGCGGTCCCCGCTCTGCACGGACAGATAACGCTGCAGCGAACGGTTGGCCTCCAGCACCGTGCCTTCCGCGTCGAGCACGAGCAGGCCGGCCGACATCGAATCGGCGATGTCCTGCTGGGCGATGCGCACGATGTCGAACACGCGGTAGCGGTCGATGGAGACGCAGAAATAGAGGGCGGTCAGCGCGAGCCCGACCGAGGAGATGCCGGAGATATCGGGAAATCGGCTGTCGTAGACGACGTTGACGAGCAGGTCCAGCCAGCCGAAAAGCAGGAACAGCAGCAGCCCCTTGAGAGCCATCCCGACCTGCTTGCGATGGCGAAGCGTCGTTCCTGCGCGCAGCGCCGAGAGGATGCAGGCGATCGACAGTCCCGCCATCAGCATGAGCTGGGCCAGCAGCGCCCAGGACAGCGGACCGAACCGCTGCACCGCGCCCGCGCCGTCCCCGGAGAAGAGGAAGAACTGCCGAGGCTCGGCCAGCACGAGCGCTGCGAGCAGCGCGGTCGGACCGGCCAGCAGCGCAAGCGTCCGCCGGGTCAGGAGATAGGAGCGTCCCGTCAGGAAGCAGACGAAGACGAGCCAGCCGAGCCCTTGCAGCGACAGCCCCGCGTAAGAGATCGAACGGAAAAGCAATTGGTATTGGACGATCGTCGTCGTTTGGAGGAGAAACTGGGAGAGAGGCCAGAGGAGCATGAAAAAGTGAAAAACCAAATACGCCTTATGCAGGCGTGTTATTGGATTATGAATAAAAATATAAAAAAACAGGCCGAGCATGAAGACAGACACACTGAAATCAATCCAAATCCATGATTCCAAGCCCTTCACCCATCCCTGCATCGTTCCATTGTCTTCCATTATAGCACAGGATCGAGGCAATTCCAGCACGGATTGACGCTTGGGAGAAGGGCCGATTCCAGGTGCCGGGCAACGTCCGGCCGTTTATTCCGGGAGCCTTCCGGCACTGCGGAGCATCCTCTCGAGAGCGGGATCGAGGCTCAGCGAGTCGCGGTAGCGACGGTACTCCTCCCACTTCCGGAGGCGATGCTCGGCGGCAGAGCCCGACTCCCGGCGGCGGACGGCGCGGATGAGCAGGTTTTTGGGCGTATGCTCCGGATCGATGAACTCGAGCACCTGGGTCCGGTAGCCGGCCGCCTCCAGCAGCGAGGCGCGAGCCGCGTCGGTGGCGAGCGCGGCGAAGCGCTCCTTGAGCAGGCCGTGGTCGAGCAGCGGCGCGAGCGGCTCGCTCCGGATCTGGCGGAACGCCTCATGCTGGCAGCAGGGCACCGAGAGGATGACCGAGGCGTCCCAGCCGACCGCTTTGGCCAAGGCGGCGTCGGTCGCCGTATCGCAGGCATGCAGCGTGACGACCATGTCGGCTTGCTCGAGCCCTCCGAACTGGCCGATGTCGCCGACCTGGAACGACAGCCTGTCGTAGCCGAGCCGCTCCGCCAGCGCCGAGCAGAACGCGATGACATCCTCCTTCAGATCGAGCCCGATGACGCGCAGCGGCCGCTTCTGCTCGACGGCCAGCAGATGGTAGAGGGCGAACGTGAGATACGATTTGCCGCAGCCGAAGTCGACGATCGTCAGCTCGCGCCCCGTCGGCAGCTCTGCCGCCACGTCCTGCACCATCTCGAGGAAACGGTTGATCTGGCGGTACTTGTCCTGCTTGTCCGCCTTCACCTTGCCCTCGCGGGTCAGGATGCCCAGCTCCTGCAGGAACGCCGGCGCCTCGCCCTCCGTCAGCACCCGCTTCTTCATCCGGTCATGCGACGGAGCGTCGGCCGCCGCCTTGCCGGTCGGCGGCTTGCGCAGCAGCGCGGCTTTTCCTTTTTTGGAGATCAAGACCTGCAGATCGGCCTCCTTGGTCTTGACGAGCGCCTGCCGGTAGCCGGCGCGCAGCAGTCCGGCCATGCGGCCGGCGGCGTCGCCGGGCTCGACGTTCTCATGCAGCACCTTCGTCGGGTAGTGCTTTTCGAACTGGTAGCGCAGTCCCGCCTTCAGCCGCACCGGCCGCACGACCGTGCGAGGAGGCAGGCCGCCTTCTTCCTCGGCCGAGCCTTTCGCTCCGCTGAACGTCGCCTGCA
Source organism: Paenibacillus sp. B01 (assembly GCF_009649995.1). NCBI lineage: Bacteria > Bacillati > Bacillota > Bacilli > Caryophanales > Paenibacillaceae > Paenibacillus > Paenibacillus sp. B01. The sequence continues at coordinate 4,659,427 of NZ_CP045802.1, forward strand.
GCAGCGCCTCCTGTCCGACCGCCTCCTCCAGCGCCTGTTCCCACTCTTCTTTCATCATCCCTGCATTCGGCTCCTTTCTTTCCCGCAGCGAAAAGCAAGGCCCCGAGCCGCATCTGCCGGCTGGGGCCGCTTCCGCCGTCCGCGCCGCTTGCCGGCGCTCGGTCGCATTCTATTCCTTGCCGGTCTCGGCGAGCCAAGGCTTCGCCGCCTCCAGCAGCTCCTGGCGGCTCAGTCCGCCCCGCTCCAGGCTCTCATCCGTCAGATGCTGCAGCCGGCCGTAAAAACGACCGAGCTCGCCCGGCTCCAGCCGGCCGTCCTCGTGCAGCTCGTACCACAAATCCTCGGCGCGATCGTACCGCCCCTGCTCCTCGCGCCAAGCGGCGATCCGGCGCTTGCTGTCCGGGGGCAGCTCATAGGCGGACAGCTCCCCGAGCAGCCGCTCGGCGTCGCCGTCCGGGCTCGGCTCCGCGCCGTACGAAGAGGCTCGCAGCAGCAGATGCAGCGCCCTCAGCCGCGTATGGAACGCGGCGCTTTCGTGGCCGAGGTCGTCCTGTACGGACGCTTCTTCCCGCAGCAGCAGCCCGAGTCCGAGCAGCAGGGACGGGTCCGGATCGCCGGAACGGGACAGCATGCGGACGAGATCGTCCTCGGACAAGCTTTTGAGCAGCCTGCCGTTCATGCCGAACTGCCGGTCGAGCAGCTCCTCGACGACCTGCAGCGCCTCCTCCTGCTTGCCGGCCTTGCGCAGGCCGAGGATCGTCGCCGATACTTGCGCCATGCCCTCGATCATCCGCATGATGTAATCCCTCTGGAACATGCGATCCCTCCTCCGATGATGCCTCGCGACGACTGCCGGCCGGACCGCCCGCTAGCGGCTCTGCCCCGGCAAGAAGCCGAGCCAGTCCCGGATAAGTCCGGCCAGCCGCTCCGGCTGCTCCATCATGCTCATATGTCCCGCTCCGTCCAGCGTTTCCTTGCGCGTCCGGGGCGCCTCGGCGGCAAATGCCTTGGCCGGCGGCACGACGCCGTCCTCGCTGCCCGCGACGAGCAGCAGCGGCGCTTCCAGCGACTGCAGCACGGAGCTGCGGTCGGGGCGAGCCTTCATGCCGCGCGCCGCCGCGGCGGCTGCGGACGCGGCCGTGCCGTAGCCGATCTCCTTGGCCTTGTCCAGCAGGCTGCCGTCCGCTCCGGGCGCGAACAGCTTCGGCACGAGCCCGTCCACGAACGGCACGATGCCGTCCGCAGCCAGCGCGGCCGCGGCCTTGTCCCGGCCCTCGCGGGCTTCGGGGCTGTCCGGCAGCGGCGTCGAGTGGATCAGGCCGAGTCCTGCGAGCAGCTGCGGATGCCGCTCGGCCAGCGCGAGCGCGGCGTAGCCCCCCATCGAATGGCCGAGCACGACCGCCGGGCCAACCTCGAGCGACTCGAGCAGCTCCGCGACATCGTCGGCGAGCGTCTCCATGCCGATGATCTCCTCGCCGGCGGCGGATGACTGGCCATGCCCGCGCAGATCGAGCGCGATGACCCTTCCATGCGGCTCGAGCAGCGGCAGCAGCGGCTCCCAATAGGCGGAGCTGCCGCAAAATCCGTGCAGCAGCACAAGCGCGGTTCCAGCCTCGCCGCCTCTTCCGTTGTCGCGGTAGGCCAGATCGGCGCCTCCTTGAAGCGTAAGCCTGCGGTTGGCGAGCGTTCGGTTCGACATCGACATCCTCATCCTTTCGTCGTGCATGTAGTCGTCCTTATTGCCGCGGCGAGCCGGGCATCAAACCTGCCGGCGCGCGGTCCTCCCCCGGCCAGGCCGCCGCCGCCGCATCCGCGATCGTGCGGGCCATGCCGAGCACCCGGTACAGGCTCGTCGTCTGAATGATCCAATACGGCTTATGTCCCTGCGTGTTGACGACCGCCGCCACGCTGTAATCGCCGACCGGCGGCAGATGCTGGCCGATCGCCTGGCCCGGCTGCAGCGGCCCGCTGCGCACCAGATACAGTCCGGTCGACTCGGCCCTCCCGAGGCAGGCGTCGATCGCTACGACGCAGCTCGCCTCCTGCAGCGTCGCGAGGATCGGCCCGACCTGCTCCGAGTCGCAAGGATGCTCCAGCGTGCCCAGCACGCGCGGAAAGCCGAGCTCCGCCAGCAGCGAGCCGGCCAGCGGCCCGAGCGAATCTCCCGTGGAGCGGTCGCTGCCGATGCAGAGGAAAACGACGTCCTCCCGAGCCGGGAACTTGGCCGCCACCGCCTCGAAAAACGTCTGCAGCCCGGCCTTGTCCACGCGAGCCCATTTGGCCGAATCTTCCATCCGGTTCGTTTTTGGTTCACGATTCATTATCCGCACCCTCATTAACGCGGGGTGAGCGCCGCCTGATGCCGCCGTCCGCTCCCTGACCCGCCCGTCTCGCTTCATTGTAACGGATGTGCGGGAGCAGATTCAACGAGCTCTCGGCGAGCGGCCGGCATTCATGATACAATGGACCGAAAGCAGAGCAAGTCCACAGGAGGAACCTATGCCAGATCTCAACGAGCCTACCCAGCAAAACGTCGAATTCATGATCGAGGCGATCAAGGAGAAGCTCCGCATGGCGACGGCCGCCGCGATGCAGGCCTCTTCCTTCTCCATCGACCGCTACGAGGACATCCGCGACCTGTACGAGGTCGTCGCCTCCAAGCCGTCGTTCAGCATCTCCGAGGTGGAGGCGCTCGTCTCCGAGCTCGGCAAGCTCCGCAGGGTCGGCTGACGGCCGGCACCGGAAGCGCCGTCCCCGCCCTTCATCCGGCCCCGCGCCGGAAAGGTCCGACATCAAAACAAGGTACCCGCGCGCAGCAGCGGGTACCTTGTTTGGCGTTTCATGGCGCGATGCGATCCGGCTTAGACGGCCGTCTGCTCTTCTTCCTGGCCCTCTTCGGAGGCGCCGGCCTCCTCGGCAGCCGCTTCCACGGAGAGGCGTACGGATACGCTCTTCTGCTCGCCGCGCAGGAAGGCCGCGAGGCGCTCCAGCTTGTCGGCGAGCTCCGGTCCCGTCAGCGTCACGTTCAGCTGGTAGCCGAACTGATCGGCCGGCAGCTTCTGCTCGCGGGCCGGGTAGGAGAAGCTCGTCCGCTCTCCCGCCGGAGCCTGGCTGCCGTTCAGCTGGTCCGGGTAGAACTTGTCCGATTTGTTGACGACGCGCTCGTAGATGCGCAGCTTCTTGAGCAGCATGTAGTACTGGGCGGAATGCTTGAAGTTCCAGGCTTCGCGGATATCCTTGAGCGTGTAGTCCGCCTTCCAGCGCTTCAGCTTCTCGACCTGTTCGTCCGAGTCCAATTTCAGAAAATCCTCAAGCGGCATAATTTGCATCGTTTTCGTTTCCCCTCCACATTAACATGTCGAACGTGATAATAGTCAATTTATTAACGTTTATATATAAAAAAATACCATAGAAACGAACGTTCTACAATTGATTTTTTAATTTATTTTTACAATCGACCTCTTGATGACGCCATTTTTGATCAATCTATGAACATCGGTAAATTTCGACCAGAAATTTTGTTCACATTCATGCAGATTCGACAGAATGCGCCTCGATCGGAATGCAAAAAAGACGAAGCCCGGAGGCTCTCCCGCCCCCGGGCTTCGTCCTGATGCTTTTGCTCCGGCTCCGACCCTGCGCCGCCGCTTCGGTCAACCAGCCGGCACGAGGCCGGCCGAGGCCAGGAAGCGTCCGAACGCTTCCCGTCCTTCTCCGGTCTGCTTGTACACTCCCGCATCCCGCAGCACCTGCAGGAACTTGTCGCCAGCCGAAGCCTCCACGAGCCGCAGCGCCTTTCCGCGCTCCAGCGCCGCGCCGCCGGCCGAAGCCTGCAGCTCCTCCAGCCAGAGCCGATGCTGCCCCATCGTCGGCGGTCCTTCCGCCAGCGCCTGCTCCCACGAGGCCGAGCCGTCCAGGCAGGAGGCGAGCAGCTCCATCTCCTGCTTCAGCCGGCCGGGCAGCACGGCCAGTCCCATCACCTCGATCAGGCCGATGTTCTCCTTTTTGAGATGATGCAGCTCGCGATGAGGATGGAAAATGCCCTCCGGATGCCGCTCGCTCGTGCGATTGTTGCGCAGCACGAGGTCGAGCTCGTAGGAGCCGTCCGCTCCTCTGCGGGCGACCGGGGTGATCGTGTTGTGCGGCACCCGCTCGCCGTTCTGGACGCTGGACGCCAGCACCTCCGCCTCGGGATCGCTGTACCCTCGCCAGGCCGCGAGCAGCTCGCCCGCCGCCCGCCGCAGCCGGTCCGGATCGCTGCCGCTGACGCGCAGCACGCTCATCGGCCAGCGGACGATGCCGAAGCGGAGATCCTCGTAGCCGGGATGGCGGAAGCTCGCCTCGATCGGCGCCGTCTGCATCGGGAACGCATGATGGCCCCCCTGGAAATGGTCATGGCTCAGAATCGAGCCGCCGACGATCGGCAGGTCGGCGTTGGAGCCGACGAAATAATGCGGCAGCTGCCGGACGAAGTCGAGCAGCCGTCCGAAGCTCTCCTCGCTGATCGCCATCGGCACATGCTCGGCGCGGAACACGATGCAGTGCTCCTTGTAGTACACATAAGGCGAATACTGCAGGAACCATGCCTCGCCGCTCAGCTGGAGCGGCAGGATGCGGTGGTTTTGGCGGGCCGGATGGTCCGCGCGTCCCGCGTAGCCCATGTTCTCCTTGCAGAGCAGGCATTTCGGGTAGCTCGACGGAGGCAGCGTCTTGAGCAGGGCGATCTCGGCGGGGTCCTTTTCGGGCTTGGACAGGTTCACCGTAATCTCCAGCTCGCCGTACTCCGTCGGATGCGTCCAGCTCCGGTTCAGCTCGACGCGGTCCATGCGGATGTAGTTGCTGTCGACGTTGAGCCGGTAGAACCAGTCGGTCGCCGCCGCCACGCCCTGGCTCGCCGCGGTCAGGGCGAAGCGCGCCTGCGTCTCCGACGGCCTCGGCAGGAGCAGCCCCATGATGCGCGCATCGAGCAGATCCCGCTGCGTCACGGTCCGGTCCGGCACGATGCCGGCTTCCGCCGCATAATCGAGCAGCGGAGCGAGCAGCTCCGGCATGCCCGGGCCGTCGGCGGACGGGGAGGCGCCGGCTGTGCCGGACGCCCAGGCGGGCGGCTCGAGCAGGCCTTGGCTCCAGGCCGGCCGTTCTTCCTCGCCGGGCAGCGGCGCGTCGAAGCCGAGCAGGTCGAGAACGGCGTTGCGGGCCGCGCCGGCGTCGAGCGGCTCGAGCAGGCCGCGCCTCAGCGCGCCGGCGATCAGTGCCTCGACCGCCTGCAGCGCCTGCTCGGCGGACGAAGCGGGTTGATGCGTTGTCATGGGATGCAGCTCCTTTCTAGATGGAACGGGCCGGACTAGGGCGTGCTTGCCTGCACGCCTTAGCCGCGGTACCCTTGCGGACGGGACTGGTGCCAGGCCCAGGCGGAGGCGATGATCGCCTCCAGATCGCTGCGATGCGGATTCCAGCCCAGCTCGGCGCGAGCCTTTTCCGAGGAGGCGATCAGCACCGCCGGGTCGCCGGAGCGGCGCGGCTCGATGACGGCCGGAATCTCGCGTCCGGTCACGCGGCGGGCGATGTCGATCACTTGCTTGACCGAGAAGCCGTGCCCGTTGCCGAGGTTGTAGACGGCGCTCGTCTCGCCTCTGCGCAGCCGCTCGACCGCAAGGATATGCGCGTCCGCCAGGTCGCTGACATGGATGTAGTCGCGCACGCAGCTGCCGTCCTCGGTCGGATAGTCTTCGCCGAATACCGAGATATGCGGCCGCTGGCCAAGCGCCGTCTGCAGCACGATCGGAATGAGATGCGTCTCCGGATCGTGGTCCTCGCCGATCTTGCCGCTCTCGTGCGCGCCGGCCGCATTGAAGTACCGCAGCGAGACGTAGCGGAACTCATGGGCCGTCTCGAACCAGCGGATCATCTTCTCCATCGCGAGCTTCGTCTCGCCGTAGGCGTTGGTCGGCTCGGTCCGGTCACTCTCGCGAATCGGGACGCTCTCCGGCTCTCCGTAGGTCGCGGCCGTGCTGGAGAACACGATGCGCTTCACGCCGGCGCGGTTCATCGCCTCCAGCAGGCAGAGCGTGCCGTATACGTTGTTGTGGTAGTACTTGCCGGGCAGCTTCATGCTCTCGCCGACGAGCGAGTTCGCCGCGAAGTGGATGACCGCGTCGATCTCATTCTCGCGGAAGATGCGGTCCAGCAGCTCCTCGTCGCGAAGATCCCCCTCGTACAGGCGTCCTCCTGTGACGGCCTCGCGGTGGCCCTGCTGGAGGTTGTCGACGACGACGACCTCTTCTCCCTTTTCCAAAAGCGCGGCTACGGCATGCGAGCCGATATAGCCCGCGCCTCCCGTTACCAGAACTGCCATGCTGATCTCTCCTCTCCCAAGCTCATGCGGTCTCTGCCAGGCTTGCCGCCTCTACGATCATACGACAAACCCCGCCTCCGGCATATGGTCCGCGAAGGCTAGACGTCGATCCGGGACACGCCGTCGCCGATCGAGCAGACGTAGAAGTCCGCCTGCAGCCCCGTCGCCGCGGCGTACTCGGCTCCGACCTGCTCGCGGAAGCGGTCCACGCTGTCCTTATGGACGAGCGAGACGGTGCAGCCGCCGAAGCCGGCGCCCGTCATGCGCGAGCCGAGCACGCCCGGCACCTTGCGCGCGGCGTCGACCATCGCGTCGAGCTCGCGACCCGTCACCTCGTACAGATCGCGCAGCGAGTCATGCGAGGCGTTCATCAGCCGGCCGAAAGCCGCCAGATCGCCCTGCTCCAGCACGTCGACCGACTGCAGCACGCGGTCGATCTCCTCGACGACATGCCGCGCGCGGCGCCGCACCGTCTCGCTGGCGATGCGGCTCTCCTCGGCGCGCAGCTGCTCCGGCGTCAGCTGGCCGAGCAGCGTCAGCTCCGGATAGGCGGAGCGCAGCTCCTGCACGGCCTGCTCGCATTCGGCGCGCCGCTCGTTGTACTTGGAGTCGACGAGTCCCCGCCGTTTGTTGGTGTTGCCGATGACGAGCACATGGTCGCCCGACTCGAACGGAACGTGGCGGAACTCGAGCGTGTCGCACATCAGCAGCATCGCCTGGCCCTCGCGGCCGTTCGCGACGGCGAACTGGTCCATGATGCCGCACTGCACGCCGTTGAACTCGTTCTCGGACCGCTGCGCCAGCAGCGCCAGCTCGGTGAGGTCGACCGGATGCCCGCCTTCGGTCAGCAGCGCGTAGCCGGTGACGACCTCGATCGAAGCGGAGGAGGACAAGCCCGAGCCGTTCGGAATCTCGCCATGGTAGAGCAGGTCGAAGCCTTTCTCCGGTCCCCGTCCGCTTTTTTGCAGCTCATGGACGATGCCCTTCGGATAGTTGCTCCAGTCGTCCTCCTCGCGATGCGCGATGCCGTCCAGCGCCACGTCGAACCGCTTGTCCGGGAAATTCGTCGAGGCGAACCGCAGCAGGCGGTCCTCCCGCGGCCGCAGCAGCAGCGTCGTGCCGAACGTGAGCGCGGCCGGGAACACGTAGCCGCCGTTGTAGTCGGTATGCTCGCCGATCAGATTGACCCGGCCCGGAGCCTGGTAGAAGCGGATGTTCTCCGCCTCTCCGCCAAACAAAGTCAGGAACGAATCCGTCAGCTGTTTCAAATCCGCCATGTTCAATCATCCTTTTCTCGGAATTGGTCATTATAGACAAATCGGGCCCGAGCGGCCTTGCCTCTCCGGCTCCGGGCCGCGCCTTTCACGCTTGCCGCGACGCTCGTTACAGTCTCAGTATACGTCCGGCAAAGCTCGCACGGAATGGCAGCATGTGAACTGGATATGGATATATGTGACTTCTTCTGTTCAACCAAGCCCGTCGCGGATACAATCTAGCTTATAAAGGAGGCGCTTGCGAGTGAAGGAATTCTACTATCGCGTCGCGTCCAGCGCGGAGACGGGCGCCGGACAGCCGCTGGAGATCCTGTTTGCCGGCGAGGGCCAGACGCGGCCCGGCCATCGGATCGGCCCGAAGGTGTACGACTTTTACCTGCTCCATCATGTGCTGTCCGGCCGCGGCCGCTTCACGGGCGGCGGCGCCGAGCATGAGCTCGGCGCCGGCCAGTCGTTCCTGATCGAGCCGGAGCAGCTCGTCTCCTACGAGGCCGACCGCGCCGATCCGTGGGCGTACCGCTGGATCGCCTTTCGCGGGCCTTGGGCGGCCGAGGCGGCCGCCGCCTTCGGCGCGGGCCGGACGGTCGCCGATACGGGGCGCAGCCGCCGGCCGGCCGCCGCCCTGCGGCTGGCGATGGACGCCCTGCGCCAGCCGGCGGGAGCGCAGCTCGCCGCGGCGGGCGGCCTGCAGCTGGCGCTCGGCGAGATCGCCCGCGCCTGCGCGCGCCGCGACGAGCCCGGCGATGCGCCGGGCGGCGCGGAGGAGGACAACGCGCTCGTGCGCGCGCTGCTGCGGCTGCTGTCGACGCAGTATGCCGAGCCCGTTACGATGGAAGGCATCGCCGAGTCGCTCGGCTACAGCCGCGCGTACCTGTCCCGCGTGTTCAAGCGCCATACCGGCGCGACGCCGGTCTCGTACCTGCTGCGGCTGCGCATCGACAAAGGCCGGCTCATGCTGCGCGAGCGCAAGGATCTGACGATCGAGCAGATCGCCTCCTCCGTCGGCCTGCAGGACGCGCTTTATTTCTCGCGGCAGTTCCGCCGCTTCTACGGCGAATCGCCGAGCGAGTACAGGCAGTCGGTATGGGGCTCCTGACCTCCATCCCGCTTTGGATTGCAGTCCGCAAAAAGAAGCTGTCCCGCCCGGGACAGCTTCTTCCTTTACAAGCCGCTGCTCCATTCGAGCTCGAAGGCCGGCCGCAGCCGGCCGGTCTCGACGCCCGTCGAGCTGACCATCACTTCCGGGAACTGGGCCCGCACGCCTTCGGCCGCAGCGGACAGCAGCCGCTCCAAGTCGATCCGATCCTCCGGGAGCACCCCGGCGAGGTCCAGGCTGCCGCGCAGCTGGTCGAGCAGCTCCGCCGCGATGACCGGCCAGGCGGATTCTCCGCCGTCGTCGACTTGAATCGCCGCGCCGATTCCGGCTTGCGGAATCGCCAGCGCGAACATCCCCTGGGCGCCGCTTTTTGCGAGAATGCCATGCTCCAGCAGCACGCTCGCGAGCCTGCCCTCGCCCTCGACGAGGGCGGGATGCGCCAGCATCGCCTCCGCGACGCGCCTGGCGGCGGGCAGCGCCTCGTCGTCCGCCATCGCGGCTTCCGGCAGCGCGAGCCGCGCGTACGTCAGCGCAATCGCCTCGAGCGGCAGCCGGAATACCGGCAAGCCGCAGCCGTCGACCGCGCGGCCGATCTCTTCCGGCTCCAGATCCGCAAACGCTGCGACGGCCTCCAGCATCCGCTGCTGCAGCGGATGCTCCGGGTTCGTGTAGCCTTCGAGCGGCCAGTCCATCATCCGGCAGTAAGCGAGCAGGCCGACATGCTTGCCCGAGCAGGTATGATACAGCTTGCGCGGCGCGGCTCCGGCCCGCATCGCCTCGTCGCGCTCATGCCGTCCGAGCGGCAGGTCGTCGTGGAAGGCGAGCTGCTCCTCCCGCACTCCCGTCAGCTCCAGCATGCGCTCCAGCAGCGCGATATGCTCCGGCGCTCCGCGATGCGAGGCCGACATGAGGGCGATCGCCTCCTCCGGGAGCCCGAAGCGCTCCATGAGGCCGGCCGCGATGGACGGAGCCGCCTGCACCGGCTTGGCGGTCGAGCGCATGAACGCCTCGGCGTAGGGATCGCCTGCGGCTGCCAGCAGGCGGCCCGAGGCGTCGACGACCGCGATGCGGCCGGTATGGATGTTTTCAGCCCATTGTCCTCGCGTCGTGCCGGAGAGAGGCACGCCGGGATGATGCTGTTGCGTGTAGTCCATCTGCGTCAGGCTTCCTTTCTTTGATCGTGCCGATGATCTTCTACCGATGTATTCCCGATTCCTCGGACGGGTGACGTCCGAGCAGCCGGCAATCCATTATACCAGTCCGATTCGTCCAAGCACCACCGTACTCGTTTCAACGAAACGAATAGCGGTTATCTATCTTCAACGACGAATTAAAGGAGATGAACGGTCATGGCAAACGAAACCGTTAAAGGCGGAGGCGTAACGAAAGGCATTCTGATCGGAGGCGCGATCGGCGCGGCGGCAGCCCTCCTGTTCGCCCCTAAATCGGGCAAGGAGCTCCGTACGGATCTGGCCCGCAAGTCCTCGGACGCGGCGGATTACGCCAAGAAGCAAGGCGCGCTGCTCGCCGAGCAGGCCAAGTCGACGGCCGCCGTAGCCGGCGAAAAGGCTTCCGCTATCGGCACCAAGGTGCAGGAGCTCGCCGCCAAGGCGAAGGAAGCGGCTCTCGTCCATCAGGACGCCATCAAGGAGACGGCGGCGACGGCAGTCTCCGAGACGAAGGAAGCGATCGCGGACGTGAAGGATCATGCCCAGCAGGTGTCTTCCGAAGCGAGCCGCCACGTCGACAACATCAAGGAAGAGGCCGAGGCGAACAAGAAGGACGCGCAGGCTTCCGCCAACGTGTTCAAGAACGACAGCAGCGGAGCCGGCTTCTCCAACTAAAGGAGCGATTCCGATGAGCAGCCCTGAATCCAAGGACAATGGTCCGATCCGCGACGGACAGGCCGGCGCTCCCCACCGGGACGTCGACGAGGCCGAGAACGGGTCGATGGTACAGGACGTGGATGACATGAAGCGGCTCGGCAACGACATGGAGCGCGTGCGCACCAATGCCGAGCTCGAGCAGGATGGACTCGTGCCCGATCCCGTCCAGGAGTAAAGCCGCGCTCTGCGAAGCCCCGCCCTCATCCATCTATTCATGGATGAGGGCGGGGCTTTTGCCGCTTGCCCGGTCCCGATGTCGGGAGCGGGCGCTCGCGATAACCGCGCATAGCCGATTCGCCGGATGGGCTATATTATGACCAGGAGATGATCTGTCCATGAACGACCACCATGCCGGCAAGCTGTTTTGGCCGCTGACGATGACCCATGTCGAGTCCTATCCGCCTCTGGCGGGCAAGCAGCAAGTCGAAGTCGCCATCATCGGCGGCGGGATGTCCGGCATCTGCTGCGGCCTCGTGCTCGCGCGCAGCGGCATTTCCGCCTGCGTGCTGGAGCGGGATGCCGTAGCTGGAGCGAGCACGTCGGCGAATACGGGGCTGCTGCAATTTTCCAATGACGTCATGCTGACGGAGCTGATCGAGCAGATCGGCCGCACCGACGCCGTGCGCTTCTACCGGGAATGCCTGCATGCCGTCGAGCAGCTGGCTCTGACCGCCTCCACGCTGCCGGGAGACATCGGCTTCCGCCGCCGGAGCAGCCTTTACTATGCCAGCAGCGAGCAGGATCTGCCCAAGCTGCGCAAGGAATACGAGGCGCTGCGGGAACACGGCTTCCCGGTCCATTTTTGGGAGCCGCAGGACATCGCTTCCCGCTTCCCGTTCTCCAAGCCGGGCGCGATCGTCACAGCCGGCGACGCGGAGGTGAATCCGTTCCAGTTCGTGCAAGCGATGGCGAACGCCGCGGTGAATGCGGGACTGCTCATCTGCGAGCGGACGGAGATCGCGCTCCACCGCTTGAACGGCGGCAAGCAGGTGCTCGAGACGGCCGACGGCGCGAGCATCGAGGCGAAGCATGTCATCTATGCGGTCGGCTACGAGCCGGAGGAGCTGCGCGGGCAGCTGATCAAGGCCGCGATCAACCGCTCCTTTGCCGGCGTGACGCCGGTCCAGCAGTCGCTGGAGCCCTGGCATCAAGGGATGATGCTGTGGGAAACGGCGCGGCCGTACCTGTACCTGCGCACGACCGTCGACGGCCGGATCGTCATCGGCGGCCTCGACGAGGAGCGTCCCGACCCGGTGCAGGGCGAGGCGGCCCGCCAGAAGCGGATCGCCAAGCTGTCTCGGCAGCTGGCGGAGCTGTTCCCCATGCTCGACAGCACGCTCGACTACGAGTGGAGCGCGGCCTTCGGCGAGTCGCGGGACAACCTGCCGTTCATCGGCCGCGATCCGGAGCGCGACGGCGTCTATTACTGCCTCGGCTACGGCGGCAACGGCACCGTCTACAGCATGATGGCGGCGCATCTGCTTCGCGATCTGATCCGGGGCGAGTCGCATCCGATGGAGGCCATTGTCGGGCTTTCCCGCCCCTCCCTTCAGTAGCTGCTCAGCGGTGCAACCGAGCGGGACGGGGGCTGCAAGACGAAAAGAGCAAAATCGGCGGAAGGCCCGGCCCGCTTTCACGGATCGGCGGATCGGGACGGGGGCAGGCCGCGATCCCTTCGCGGGACGGAGGCAGGACCGCGATCCCTTCGCGGAGGCGGGGGAGGACCGGGATCCCTTCGCGGGGGCGGAGCCAGGACCGCGATCCCTTCGCGGGGGCGGAGCCAGGACCGTATTCGCTTCGCGGAGGCAGGCCAGGACCGTATTCGCTTCGCGAAGGCAGGCCAGGACCGTATTCGCTTCGCGGGGGCAGGCCAGGACCGTAATCGCTTCGCGAACGCAGGCCAGGACCGTATTCGCTTCGCGGGACGGGGGCTCGTTCCGATCTCCCTGGAGCCCAGATTCCTTTGATCCCATTCCCCAGCTGGGGTGGAATCCGGCCTCCAAGGGAACCGCTGCCGCTTCTCCACGAGCTCCCCGTTCGCTTCACTGCTGGTCCTTGAGCCTACGTTGCTTCTTCGCGAGGAGGCCTCCGCCCTTGCAAGCAAAAGCTCATCCAACCCGCTCCGCTGACTAATTGCTACCGCCCCTGTCCGTCTGCACGACCGAGTTGCTCGGTTTTTCCGCGTAACTGCGACCGTTTGGGCCTCCTCCTACCCGAGTTGCTCGGTTTTTCCGCGTAACTGCGTCCGTTTGGGCCTCCTCCCACCCGAGTTGCTCGGTTTTTCCGCGTAACTCCGACCGCTTGGGCCTCCTCTCACCCGAGTTGCTCGGTTTTTCCGTGTAACTCCGACCGCTTGGGCCTTCTCCTACCCGAGTTGCTCGGTTTTTCCGCGTAACTGCGCTCCCTTCCTCCGACCCGCATTCCAACTAACTCGATTTTTTCGACTTACTGACTCGACTTCACGCCCCAAGAGCCTGCTAACTCGATTTTTTCGACTTACTGACTCGACTTCGCGCCCCAAGCGCCGGCTAACTCGATTTTTTCGACTTACGGGCTCGATTTCGCGCCTCCGAGACCAAAGGTGAGTTGGCAACAAGCGAGTGGCAGCTATGCAGGCACGAGCAGGTGATTGGTAAGAGCACGCCAACTCGCTTGGCTAGTAAGCGTTGGGCGCAATGGAGACTGCCGTCTCCCGGGTCTGCGGGAGACGTGGTCCACCCCCTATAAAAAGGGGGTGAAGGCGGGCGCCGGGACGAAGGAAGCGGAGCGAGACGATGCCTTTCGGAGAAGCGGCAGCGGTCCTCTTGGAAGACGGATGGCCTCCGCCTAGGAGGTCAGGAAATCAGGGCATCCGGCTTCCAGTGGAATCGGAGAAAGGCTCGGCTCGCGTAGCGGCCTGTTCGTCCCATTCGGCTCGGCACGCGCAGCGGCCTGTTCGTCCCATTCGGCTCGGATCGCGCAGCGGCCTGTTCGTCCCATTCGGCTCGGATCGCGCAGCGGCCTATTCGTCCCATTCGGCTCGAGCTGGCGCAGCGGCCTGTTCATCCATTTTTACCCATCAAAAAGGCCCGCGCATCGCGCGAGCCTTTCCTTTTCCCAGCATGGACCTTATCCCTCCAGCTTGCCTTCCGTCGGAGCGTGGCCGGCAACCGCGGCGGCCGGCACCGACTGCACGACCGCTTCCTGCGGCGAAGTCTTGCGGATGAAAAACGCCAGCACGAGCGCCGCGGCCGAAATCCACGTGGCCAGCAGGAAAGCCGAATTGATGCCGTGGATATAGGCTTCCTGGGTAATATGAGCGACCGCCGCCTTGTTCGCGGCGTCGCTCGGATCGATGCCCGCCTGGCGGATCATGTCCGCTCCCTGCTGCTTGGCCTGGCTGCTCATGATCGAGACGAGCAGCGCCGTGCCGAGCGCGCCGCCGACGGTGCGCAGCGTGTTGGACATCGCCGTGCCGTGGGCGAGCAGCTCGCGCGGCAGCTGGTTGAGTCCCGCCGTCATGATCGGCATCATGAGCAGCGACATGCCGAACATGCGCGCCGTATACAGCAGGATCAGCACTTGATAGGACGTCGAGTCCGTCAGCTGGCTGAATTCGAATGTCGTGACGACGGTGATGACAAGGCCGGTGACGGCGAGCCAGCGGGCGCCGACACGGTCGAAGATCATGCCCGTGATCGGACTCATGATGCCCATGAGGATCGCGCCGGGCAGCAGCAGCAGCCCCGCCTTGATCGGCGTGAAGCCGAGAATGTTCTGCAGGTAGAGCGGCAGCAGGATCATCGCGCCGAACATCGACATCGTGACGAGGATGTTGATGACCGTCGTCAGGGCGTACATGTTGAACTTGAAGACGCGGAACTCCAGGATCGGCGTTTTGATGGACAGCTGGCGCAAGACGAGCAGGACCAGGCTGACGGCGCCGATCGCCAGCATCGCCAGCACGAGCGAGCTGTCCCAGCCCTTCGTGCCGGCTTCGCTGAAGCCGTACAGCAGGCCGCCGAAGCCGAGCGTGGACAGCACGACGCCGAGATAATCGAGCTTCACCTCGCGGCGCGGCAGCACGTTTTTCATCGTAAAGGCTCCGAGCAGCAGCGACGCGATCGCGATCGGCAGCACGATATAGAACAGCACCTGCCAGTCGTAATGCTGGACGACCCAGCCGGACAGCGTCGGACCGACCGCCGGCGCGAAGATCATCGCGATGCCCATGAGCCCCATCGCCTGGCCGCGCTTCTCGACCGGGAAGATCGAGAGGAAGATGACGTTCATCAGCGGCATGAGCACGCCCGCTCCCGCAGCCTGGACGATCCGGCCGGCCATGAGGACGGGGAACTGTCCGGAGAGCGCGCAGATGACGGTGCCGATGGAGAACAGGATCATCGACACGAGGAACAGCAGGCGCGTCGTGAAGCGGCCGACCAGATAGGCGCTGAGCGGCACGAGGATGCCGTTGACGAGCATGAAGCCTGTCGTCAGCCATTGGGCAGTGCTCGGCTCGATCGAGAGATCGGCCGAAATCGTCGGCAGCGCGACGTTGATGAGCGTCTGATTGAGGAGCGAGACAAACGCTCCGATGATGAGCGCAGCGACGATCGGTCCTTTGCGGATGGAGGCCGCGGCGGCGTCTGGCACGCCGGCAGCCGGCATGGACTTGCTCAAGGACTATCCCCTCTTTCCTTCTGATGTTCTTGACAGATGTATATCTTACTTCTAAAGGGATTGGACAGTCAATGGATGTTTCCGCTAAGTCCAAAAAGCCCGCGGCAGAATGGCTTCTGCGCAGGCTCTTCGCCATGCCGTGCTGCTCGTGCCTTAAAGGATCTTGACCGCTCCGTTCGCCCGGAGCAGCGTCTCGGCCTCGCCGAGGGCGGCCTCCGTCGGTCCGTCGGCCTCATAACCGCCGTCCGAGCCGTCATCGCGGTCCGCGATGATGACGATTCGGCCCTCCGATACGGCGTCGCGGCAAGCTTCCGCATCGCTTTCGCCGAGGCCGAAGTCTTTGAAGATGTTCTCGAACGGCGTGTCGCCGCTGTCGATCAAGCCGCCGGCAACGGCCGGATAGGCTCCGCCGAGATAAGGCGCGACGCCGGTGCCGGACATCGTCCCTCCGCCAAGCGGAGCCGCGCCTACGACGAACGTCCCGGGCATGCCGGTGCCGTCGCCGCCACGCGCGTCCCGAATTTCCTGCAGCTCGTCGGCATGCACGTCCGTATCCGCTTCGACGAAGCGTACCGCGTCGCGGTCCCGCCCGACGACCTTGATCTCGTCTGCGGCGTAGCCTCCGTCGCGCAGCGCCTGCACGGCCTTGACGGCCTGCTCCTGGTTGTCGAAAATTCCGATCGTTCTGCTCATATCGTTCTCCTCCTTGTGAAAGATAGGCTTCCCCGGGCGCCGCTCCTCCATCCGCTGCTGGCGGTCAGGCGGCCTCCCGGATGCCGGCGCTAGAACATGGGGATGATGTATTGGATCAGGAAGTACAGGACGCCGAAAAAGATGATGAGATAAGCGGCGTACTTGATGAACGTCGATGCGACCATGCTCGAGTCCGATTTGTGCTCCACATGCCTTTCCTCGACTTGCACGTTCCGATTGTCCATGGATAGGACCTCCTTTTGGTTTCGCCCTGCTTATTGCACTATTAACCCGGGGCCGCCGGAGAAAAACCGCTTTCCACGCAAAAAAAAGGACGGTTTTCCCAGGCCGCGCCCGTTTCATTCCGTCTCGGAAGGGTTATTATCTTGCTATGAGCTATTAATGAAGCCGAAGTATCATCAATCAGAACCAGGAGAGGGATCTATGAACCAGAATGAGAAGTTCCAACTACGCACCGAAACTCAGGAAGGCCGCTGCATCGTCTACCTGAGCGGAGAGCTCGACCTCGACTCCGCGTCCCAGCTGCGCGCCGCGATGGCGCCCCTCATGGAGCTGACGGACCGCGAGCTGATCCTCAACCTGCGCGACCTTAAATACATCGACAGCACGGGAATCGGCATTTTCGTTTCCGTCCTGAAAGCCCGGCACGCCAAAAACGCCCCGTTCGAAGTCGAGGCGATTCCGCCCGGCATCCGCAAGCTGTTCGACATGACCGGAATCACTTCCTTCCTCACCAAATCCTGAAGCCTACGGCGCCCAGAAAGGACCGAATCAACCATGACTGCTGAAGAAAAAATCACGCTGCGCCTGCCGGCCAAATCCGACTATCTGGACCTGATCCGGCTGACTCTGTACGGAGTGGCCACCAAGGTCGGCTTTACCTACGAGGAGATCGAGGATATGAAAGTCGCCGTGTCGGAAGCCTGCAACAACGCCGTCCTGTACGCTTATGCCGGACGCGCCGACAGCGAGCCGGCCGGCGAGATGGAAGTCAGCTTCCTCCGGGCCGGCGAAGCGCTGTCGATCGTCGTACGGGACGAGGGGGACAGCTTCGACGCCGCCTCCGTCGCCCAGAGAGCCGAGCCGCTCCATGGCAAGTCCATTCACGACATCCAGGCAGGAGGCCTCGGCCTTTATCTGATGCAAGCTCTCATGGACGAAGTCGAAGTGCGGAGCGAAAAAGGGACGGAGGTCGTACTTACCAAACGTCTGGTAAAAAGTGGGGAGATGGCATGAGCATGCAACCGGCCAGCCCTTCTCCCCAGGCAGGAACAGCCCTTATTCTGGAATATCAGAACAACCCGAACAACGATCTGGCGACGCAGCTCATCACGCATTACGAGCCGATGGTGAAGATGGCGGCCGGCAAGATCGCGCGCAACCGCCCCGATCTGTACGAGGATCTGTACCAGGTCGGCCAGATGGCGCTGCTGCGGCTGTTCGCCCAGTTCGACGCCTCGATGGGCGTGCAGTTCGAGCCGTACGCGATGAAGAGCATCATTGGCCATATGAAAAACTACCTGCGGGACAAATCCTGGTATATCCAGGTTCCGCGGCGCATCAAGGAAAAAGGCATCGCCGTGCAGCAGGCGATCGACGAGCTGACCGTCCAGCTGGAGCGCTCGCCCCGCATCGAGGAGATCGCCCTGCGCATGGATCTATCCGTCGAGGAGACGCTGGAAATTCTCGGCGGCCGGGACTTATATCATTATATCTCGCTCGATACTCCGATTTCGGAGGACGAGAGCACGACGACGCTCGGGGAGCTGATCGGCTCCCAGGCGGACGACTTCGATACCGTGGACAAAAAGATGGATCTGAAGGCCGCCCTCGAGCAGCTCAAGCCCGAGGAGCAGCAAGTGCTGCAGCTCGCCTTCGAGGAAGGCATCCCGCAGAGGCTGATCGCCGATCGGCTCGGCGTCTCGCAGATGAGCATCTCGCGCATCCAGCGCCGCGCCATCGAGAAGCTCAAGCGGCTGCTCTCCGAGGACGGCCAGCCGTACGACGAGGCGTAGCGACCTCATGCCGCGCCAAAGGCCGCATCCGAACGTCGGATGCGGCCTTTTGGCGCGGCCTGCGCAGGAACGGAGCCGGTTGTTAAGCGCGGCGGCTTCGGGGTATGATGGAAAGATCGACGCCAAGCGCGGGAGGGGGACGGAGCCCATGATTCATCGCCAGCTCAACTATAAGGCCGGATGGGAATGGCATGTCATCCAGGACGATCGCCATGCCCGCTCCTTCCTCCCGGACGGGCAAGCTCCGCTTGTCCGGTCGCGCTCGGCGGGCCGGCGCCGGCCCGCCGATCCGGCCATGGAGCAGGCCGGACGCCTGGCTGAGCAGATCGCCGCGCAGCGGGCCGAGCAGCTCCGCGCGCTCGCGTCGGAGCTGCCCTTCTGCTCTTCATGGCTCCGCGAGACGGAGGGCCGCCGCCGCAACGAGGTCCATTTCAGCCTCGACGAGCGGCAGCAGCCGCTGCTCTCCGGCACCCTCATGGTGCAGCCGGACGCCGCCGAGAGCGAGCCGCAGCCGCTGCACTACTGGCTGTGCGGCTCCCGCCTCGTCACCTGGCACGAGGACCCGCGCCTGCCGCTCAAGCTGCAGGCGGGGTCCTGGGCCGAATGGATGGAAGGCTGCCCAGGCGCGCGCGAGGCGTTCCTCGTGCTGCTCGGAGCGCTGCTGGAGGCGTTCCACGGCGGCCTCGACGATTACGAGCGGAAGCTGACGGAGCTGGAGCGTGCCGTGCACAGCCGCAACCGCACCGCCCTGCTGCCCGTCATTTTCGAGCGCCGCCACGAGCTGCTGCACTGGACGCATCTGTTCCTGCCGATCCGCGAGGTGCAGGATTCCGTCAAGGAAGCGTATGTGGACGCCATTCTGGATACGCCGGAATTCCAGCGCCTCGGCTACAAGCTTGAACGCATCGACTCGCTGCTCACCCGCTACACGTCGGAGATCGACACGCTCATCGCGATGGACGATGCGATCGCCAGCTTCCGCGGCAACGACATTATGAAGACGCTGACGATCTTCACCGCGCTGTTCGTGCCGCCGACGATCGCCGGCACGCTGTGGGGCGTGAACTTTCGCTACTTGCCGGGAATCGACAGCCGCTGGGGCTTCCCGATCCTGTGCGCCTCGATCGTGCTGTTCGCCGCCGGCCTGTACGCCTGGCTCTGGTTCAAAGGCTGGACGGGCGACCTGCTCACCGACCGCGCCGAATCGCGCAGGCGCGCCCGGCGGGGCAAGGAGCAGGCCGCCGCGGAGCCGTCCGCAGCCGCGCCGATGCCGAAGCGCTCGCGGCCGGCCAAGGCCAAGCGCCCGCAAGCCGCCGCTTCCGGCGGCAGCCGCAGCCGGCGCCCGTACCCCGGCGATGACGGGGAGAAGCGGGACTAGACGCCGGGCTCGGGCTGCGGAGCGGGCTCCAAGGCACTTTTGTGCCTTGGATTTGCCCGGTTCGGGCCGCGCAGCGGGCACCAAGGCATATTTATGCCTTGGATTCGCCCGGTTCGGGCTGCGGAGCGGGCACCAAGGCACTTTTGTTCCTTGGATTCGCCCGGTTCGGGCCGCGCAGCGGGCACCAAGGCACTTTTGTGCCTTGGATTCGCCCGGTTCGGGCCGCGCAGCGGGCACCAAGGCACATTTCTGCCTTGGATTCGCCCGGTTCGGGCCGCGGAGCGGGCACCAAGGCACATTTGTGCCTTGGACTCGCCCGGTTCGAGCCGCGCAGCGGGATCCAAGGCACTTTTCTGCCTTGGATTCGCCCGGTTCGGGCTGCGGAGCGGGCACCAAGGCACAATTGTGCCTTCGATTCGCCCGGTTCGGGCCGCGGTGCGGCGGCGGACTGGTTCATGGCAGCGGCGATTCCCCGAATATCGGCGCTTCTCCCAGGTCCAGGCGCGTCCCCAAAGCCGGGACCGTCACGAACGGGTCGCGCCAAGCTCAGCGCCCCGTCGCCTTCCCCTTCCGGCTGGCCGCAATCGCTGCCGCCAGCTCCCGGCCCCCCCATTTCTGCACTCCGTCCGTCTCCTCCTGCACTCCCTCCGTCTTCCCTCTTGCATGAACGCCTACATCGCAAGTAAAATCGACGCTGATAATCCGACGCACGCGCTGGCCAAGAAGCTCCCCTCAAAGTCTGATTCGGCGCCGCTCGCCCTGCCGATAGGTCCGCCTGCCTTCCCACCAACTTCGCAGGCCGGCTGCAAGCTCGTTCCCGCTCCCATCGCTCCCCCTTCTCCAATCGGATCCAAGTCGGCTTCTCTACCGGCAGCCCCTCTAAAAAAAACCTCCCTCCCCTTGAACGAATCGGCTCCCGCAGACGACTTATAGGCAGAATAAAGACAGGGGGCGATAGACTATGATCCGGTTCGACAAGGTGACGAAACGATTCGGAGACAAGACAGCGCTGAAAGACTTCAGCGCGCAGATCGAGCCCGGAGCGATCACCGGCCTGATCGGGCCGAACGGCGCCGGCAAAACGACGCTCATCCGGCTACTGAACGGCCTGCTGCGGCCGGAAGAAGGCACGATCTCCGTTGACGGGCTCAGTCCGCTGCAGAATGGAGACGAGGTGCGGCGTCGCTGCGGGACGCTTACGGAGCAGCCGGGCCTTTACGAGGACATGACGGGGCGGGCCAATCTGCGCTTCTATGCGGACCTGTACGGCATTCCGGCCGAGGAGCGCATCGAGGAGCTGGCCGACGTGCTGTCTCTGCACGCTTTTCTCGATCGGGCGACCGGGACGTACAGCACCGGCATGAAAAAGAGGCTCGGCCTGGCGCGCGCGATGCTGCACCGTCCGTCAGTGCTGCTGCTCGACGAGCCGACGAACGGGCTCGATCCCGACGGCACGCGGGACGTGCTCGGCTATCTGCGCCGTCTGAACGAGCGCGAAGGCGTCACGGTGCTCATCTGCTCGCATGTGCTCGCCCAGCTGGAAACCGTCTGCAGCCGGTATATCTTTCTCGAGCAGGGCGTCAAAAAGACCGAGGGCACGCTGGACGAGCTGCGCTCCCGCTACATTCGCAGCCTGCGGGTCGAGCTGCGCGCGGACGGCTGGGAGGGACGAAGCGGCCGCTTCGTCGTCGAGGCGCCGTCGTACGGCGAGCTGCCGGCGCTCATCGCCCGGGCGGCCGCGGAAAGCCGCCTGTATGAGGCGCGCATCCTGAACGACGATCTCGAGTCGGTCTATTTCCAGATCCGGAAGGAGGAGTCTTGATGAGCCGGCATGAAAAACTCGTGGGTCAAAGCCGCTTCGGTCCCGTCTGGGCGATCGCCCTCAAGGACATGCGCGCGCTCAAGGCAAGCGTGCAGCTATGGCTGCCGATGCTGATCGTGCCGCTGGTCTTCGGAGGCGTGCTGCCGGCGATCCTCATCTCCGTCGTCCGCTTCTCCGCGCTGCCGGCCGGAGCCGAAGGAGTGAGCCGCATGGGCAACTTGGATTTCCTGCTCGAGCTCGTGACCACGTCCGCCCCGCCTGCGCTGCAGGCGCAGCTCGCGCCGCTGCCGGGCGACATCGAGCGGGTGCTGTATTTCGCCCTGACCTACCTGCTCGCACCGATGTTCCTGCTCATCCCTGCGATGGCCGCCAGCATCATCACCGCCAACAGCTTCGCCGGGGAAAAGGAGCGCAAGACGCTGGAGGGGCTGCTGTATGCACCGATCTCGATGAACCAGCTGCTGCTCGGCAAGGCGCTGTCAGCCCTCCTGCCCGCGCTCGGGCTGACGTTCGGCAGCTTTCTCCTTTACGGCATCGTCGTCAACTCGCTGGCGTACCCGGTGTTCGGCGGCCTGATCTTCCCGACGTGGAACTGGCTCCCGCTGATGCTGCTCGTCGTGCCTGCGCTGACGGCCGTCATCGTGCTGGCGACGATGCTCATCTCGGCCAAGGTCAAAGGATTCCAAGAGGCGTACCAGCTCGGAGGCGTCGTCGTGCTGCCGGTGCTCGCGCTCGCCGGCGGACAGGCGACGGGACTGCTGCTGCTCGGCAGCGGCGCGATGCTGTTGATGGCTGCCGCTCTCGCGCTGATCGCCTGGCTGCTGCTGCGCTCGGCGCGACGACTGGCGCAGCGGCATCAATTTCTCGAAAAGCTCGGCTGACCGCCGGGGCTGCGGAAGGAGGCGGAGAAGGTCAAGATCGGAGCTTGGAGCAAACGTCGGACGGAAGATCCCCGCCTCCGCCGCGCCGTGCGGGGCGATGCCGGGGCGATCGCGGAGCTGCTTCGGGAGCAGTACGGCTTATTGCGCAAGTACCTGCTCAAGCTATGCCTGAGCGGGCCGCTGGCGGAGGATCTCGCTCAAGAGACGATGATCCGCGCCGTGGAGAGCATCGGGCGGTTCCGGGGCGAGTCCGCGTTCTCGACATGGCTGCTGGCGATCGCGACCCGCGTCTATCTCGATGAGAAGCGGCGGGAGACGCGGCGGGATCGGCGGCAGTCCGCTTACGCGGAAGCGGAGCGGATGAAGCTTGCGCACAGCTATCCGGAGCTGCGGCTCGAGCTGCTGGAGGCGCTCGCCGCCTTGCCGGACGAGCAGCGGGCCGCCGTGCTGCTGAAGCACTATTACGGCTATTCGTATGAGGAGATCGGAAAGCTGTCCGGCGTTGCCGCCGGCACGGCCAAGTCGCGGGTCCATCACGGACTCGCCAAGCTGCGGAAGGAGCTGACGGAGGAATGAAGGACAAGGAACGTCCAAAAGCGGCCCGGGACGAGGCGCCGCGGCGGGAGGAACGGCGGCAAGGAGACGGATTGGAGGCCTCGCGGCGGGAGGATGGTCAGGATCAAGCGCCGGGCGTGGAGCGAGCCGGATCGGACGCCGCGCGGCCGGAGGAAGGAGAGGATGAAGTGTCGGGCGTGGAGCGGTCGGGATCGGACGCCGCGCGGCCCGCGGATGGTCAGGATGAAGCGCCGGGCGTGGAGCAGGCGGGATCAGACGCCGCGCGGCGGGCGGAGCATCGTTCCGAGGAACGGGCGCAGGAAGCGTTTGAGCGCCGCCTCTCTCTCGAGCTGAAGCGGATGGATGAAGCGCTGCCGGAAAAGGATGCCGATCCGCAGCAGATGCTCGCTCTCGTGCGCGAGGTCCAGGCCGCTCAGCGCCGCCGGCTGCTGCGCGACCTGGCGCGCTTCTGGCTGGCGGCAGCCGTGCTGCTCGCCGCCGGCATCTGGGCGGCCGGAGCGGCTCCGGCCTACTACGTCGGAGCGCAGCTCGCGCTGACAGCCGCTGCGCTGGCTCTCGTCGCGCTGGCCGGCCTGCTGCGGCGGCCGCTCGAGAGCAGGCGCAACGAAAAAGCAGCCGGGAACGGAGGGGGAAGCGTATGAACCGAACGGATTGGGAGGCATTGTCCGCATTTCCGCTGTATGGGTGGGTGTTGATTTTCTCCGCCTTGTTCGCCCAAAGCACCTGGCTGTTCGTCCACGCGACCCGGCATGGCCGCAACCGCTGGTTCTGGGGACTATGGGGGCTGATCCAGGTGCCGACGCCGCTGCTCGTCTACTGGCTCTGGCATGCCTGGGGCCGCAGCCGCGACAAACGAGCCTGAACGAATGACCAGCTCCATTCTGCCCAGGCGCTTTCGACTCCCTCATGGAGCCGATTCGCCTCATTTCCACCAGCCAGGGTACTCTCGACTCCCTCATCAAGTCGATTTGCCACGCCTCATCGAGCCAGGGCACTTTGGACTCCCTCGTGGAGCCGATGCGCCTCATTTCCACCAGCCAGGGTACTCTCGACTCCCTCATCGAGTCGATTTGCCACGCTCATCGAGCCAAGGCACTTTCGACTCCCTCATTGAGCCGATTTGCCTCATTTCCACCAGCCAGGGCACTTTCGACTCCCTCATCGAGTCGATTTGCCACGCTCATCGAGCCAAGGCACTTTCGACTCCCTCATGGAGCCGATGCGCCTCATTTCCACCAGCCAGGGCACTTTCGACTCCCTCGTGGAGCCGATGCGCCTCATTTCCACCGTCCAGGGTACTTTCGACTCCCTCGCGAAGCCGATGCACCTCATTTCCACCAGCCTAGGCACTTTCGACTCCCTCATGGAGCCGTTGCGCCTCATTTCCACCGTCCAGGGTACTCTCGACTCCCTCATCGAGTCGATTTGCCACGCCTCATCGAGCCAGGGCACTTTCGACTCCCTCGTGGAGCCGATACGCCTCATTTCCACCAGCCAGGGCACTTTCGACTCCCTCATGGAGCCGTTGCGCCTCATTTCCACTAGCCAGGGTACTCTCGACTCCCTCATCAAGTCGATTTGCCACGCCTCATCGAGCCAGGGCACTTTCGACTCCCTCGTGGAGCCGATACGCCTCATTTCCACCAGCCTAGGCACTTTCGACTCCCTCGTGGAGCCGTTGCGCCTCATTTCCACCAGCCAGGGTACTTTCGACTCCCTCGTGGAGCCGATACGCCGCGTTTCCACCAGCCAGGGTACTTTCGACTCCCTCGTGGAGCCGATACGCCGCGTTTCCACCAGCCCAGGCATTTTCGACTCCCTCGTGGAGCCGATGCGCCGGATTTCCACCAGCCAGGGTACTTTTGACTCCCTCACGAAGCCGATGCGCCTCATTTCCACCAGCCTAGGCACTTTCGACTCCCTCATGGAGCCGATACGCCTCATTTCCACCAGCCAAGGCACTTTCGACTCCCTCGTGGAGCCGATACGCCGCGTTTCCACCAGCCAGGGTACTCTCGACTCCCTCATCGAGTCGATTTGCCACGCCTCATCGAGCCAGGGCACTTTCGACTCCCTCGTGGAGCCGTTGCGCCTCATTTCCACCAGCCAGGGTACTTTCGACTCCCCGGCAATGCCAGCCTCGACGAACCGATGAGACCTCATGCCGTTCTTACGGTCCTGAGCGTGTTGGCGCAGGAGCCGGCAGCTCCTCGCAAAAAAAGGCCTCAAGCTCTGCTTTTCAGAGCTTGAGGCCTTTTTCAATTCCATCGGATGGCAAGGCGGGCAGCCGCTCAGCGGATGCCGATCTGCACGAGGCAGCAGTCGTCCGGCCGAGGCCCGTCCTCGGACAGGAGCAGCTCATGCAGCGAGCCGCTCGTCCGCACGGCTCCGGCCATGCGCTCCATCAGCATCTCGAGCCGGCCCTCCTCCGGTCCGCTCACCAGCTCCAGCAGGCCGTCCGTGAACAGCAGCAGCTGGTCGCCGGGCTGCACCTCCACGACCTGCTTTTGGAAGGTGACGCCCTCGAACAATCCGACCGCCATGCCTCCGCCGGAAAGCGGCTCCTCCGTCCCCTGTCCGCCCGCGCGCACGAGCAGTCCCGGCGGATGGCCCGCATTGACGTACTCCACCGTGCCCCGCTGCAGGTCTACGACCATATAGAGCGCCGTGAAATAATACTGGATGAGCTGATCCGCGAACTGCAGCTGCAGCGCGCGGCGGTTGAGCTCCTCCATGACGAGCACCGGCTCGACCTTGGTCACCATCGCGTCCCTCAGCACCGAAGCGATGAACATGCAGACGAGGGACGACGAGATGCCGTGGCCCATCGCGTCGATGACGGCGATGCCGTAGCGATGCTCGTCGATCCGGTTCCAGGCGTACAGATCGCCGGACAGCTCCTCGGAAGGCTGGTAGATCGCATCGATGACGATTCCGCTCTCCTCCAGCTTCGGCGGCAAGGCCGCCGACTGCACCTCTTTGGCCAGCTGCAGCTCCTCGCGGATGCGCCGATCGCGCTCGCGATGCCAATCCTTCTCCTGCTTGAGCCGCAGCGCTACGCGGATGCGGGCGAGCAGCTCGATGCGGTTGATCGGCTTGGTCACGTAGTCGATCGCGCCGGCATCGAGCGCCTCGGCCAGCTTTTTGGAATCCCCGATCGCCGTGACCATGATGACCGGGATGTCCCGGAGCCGCTCCGACGCCTGAATGGCTTGGCAGGCCGCAATGCCGTCGATGCGGGGCATCATCATGTCCAGCAGGATGAGGTCCACGTCCGGCGTCGGAATGCCTTCCGCCGGCTCGGCGCCGTTCTCCTCCAGACCGAGCATGGCGAACAGCTCCATGCCGGAGGCAGCGGCCCTCACGTCCCAGTAGCCTGCCCGCTTGAGCATCTCCTGAACGACCGTTATATTCATCGCGTTATCGTCGACAACTACTATCCGCATGATGATTCCTTCTCCCCGAAATCGCGGCAAAAGCAAGGCAGCCGAAGCGGCCCCCCTGCCTGCCTTTATAGCCAAACGTTTGGTTCTATCCTAAAGCAACTTGCCGGCAAAGTCCAGCCGCCGCGCGGCGCGGCTCGTACGAATCTAGGCTTTGGAGCGGCTCGAACGGATCAGGCGCGCCGCCTGGATGCCGACGTCCAGCCAGCCGACCCATGCGGGCGAGCCGGAAGCGTCCTCGGCCAGCACCGGAACCTTCTTCGGCGGCTGGCCGGCAGCGGAGCCGCCGGAGCGCAGCGGCACGGCCGTGCCGGCATAAGCGGCGGCGCTGCCGCTGCGAGCGTCCGTTTCCGCTGCGGGCAGGCTCGCCTTCAGGCCCTTTTCCTCCAGCTCGGCCGTCACCGCCGATTCATGCGCCTTGCGGCGCAGGCGGTTCGTCCAGCCGGTGGAGAACTCGCGGGCGGCAGCGGCGACTTCATGCACGGTCGTGCCGACCTCGCGGACCGAAGCCATCAGCGGATCGACGGCATCGATCTGGTGATTGACCTGTTTGGTCAGATCCTTCACGCTTACGACCAGCTCGTCGACATCGCCCTTCCATTCCTGCACCGCACCTTGAACCTCGCGGATCGCCCCGCTCGCCGCGTCAAGCGACGACTGCACTTTCTTGAGCGTCTGAGCCAAATAAACGACGAGCACCGCGATCGAAATGGCGATGATCAGCACGCTGATTCCAATCAAATAGTCCATGTTCTATATCCTCCTCAGACGGCTCTTATCGACCGATTTTGACTTAAGCGTTAATACCCCGGGCTTCGTCGATCCAATCAACGGATCGGCCGCTGGAAAGCTTTTGCGGCCGGTAGCCGCAGGTCGGCAGGGTCGCGAGCGCGCTCAAAAATTCAGATTAGATGTAAGGCCGGACAAATTCAGGGAACGATTGTTTAGGGCTCAAAGGCCAGGGTTAATACAGCTACATCAGCGGACGGCAAGCAACCGTCCGGCGGATCCGAAAGCTTCGGAAGCCTCCAGCAGAGGCAAGCCGAATCATCCGGATCCGCGCCAACCAACTCTACTTTGAAAGGTATGGTGAATCCCATGTTGAGATGGGCCGTTATTTTTCTGATCATCGCCATCGTCGCCGCAATCTTCGGCTTCGGCGGCATCGTAGGAGCCGCAGCCGGCATCGCGAAAATCCTGTTCTTCGTCTTCCTGGTGCTGTTCGTCATCTCCCTCATTACCGGACGTCGAACGACCCCTTGACGCTAGACAGGCGGCAGCGAATTCAGACTAGACATCCCGATCCCTTTGACAAGGGCTTCGGGATGTTTCTATTTTATAGCGAAGGATAACCCGGCATCGGCTCTGGGCTTAGGCGCAACCGGATGCGCTGCTGCATATACTGCTCTACAAGCACTCTAGCGCCAAAGGAGCTGGGCAGCGTGAGCAGAAAAGTGAAACTCAGCAGCGCCACCCCTGTCATGGATCAGCGAACGGCTTTGTTTCTTGCGGCCGTGTGCGGACAAACCTATCTGCTGCTGAAAGGAACGGGAGAGGTGCGGCTGCCCGACGATTACGAGGTGGTCGGCGTCTTTCAGGCCGGGGGGCATGCCGGAGCCCCAGCCCAGCCGTTCGGCTTCGTCGCCGAATCGCCGCATGCGGTCGTCGCCGCGTTCCGCGGCACGAGCTCGACGTCGGAGTGGCTGACCGACTTCATGGCCGAGCAGGTCGACTACGCCATCGTCAAGGACGGCGGCAAAACCCATCGCGGCTTCACCTCCCTCTACGAGAGCCTGCGCTCGCAGCTGCGGGAGCTGCTCGGACGGACCGGAGCGCGCAAGCCCTTGTTCCTGACCGGACACAGCCTCGGCGGCGCGCTCGCGACGCTGGCCGCTCTCGATCTGGCGAAGAACGACCCCGTCCGCAAGCCGATCGTCTACACGTTCGCCGCGCCGCGCGTCGGCGATTCCGATTTTGCCGAGGCGTACGCCAAAGCTGTCCCGCGCAGCTTCCGGCTGGCGAACAGCAACGACATCGTCACCTATTTGCCGCCGCTCGTCTATCAAGATCCGCGAACAAAGCTGATCTACTACTACGCCCATGTGAGCGAGCTGGCCGAGCTCGACTTCAGCGGCGGCAGCTTCTCCGGCAATCATGTGCTGCTCGGCTACTTCAACGCGCTGGCGGCACGGGAGCCCGAGTTCGCCGCCGCGATGTGCCGCAGTCCGATCGGCTGGTGTCCGAACGCGCAAAAGCTGCCCGGCGAGGGCAGCTAGTCCTGGCCAAAGACGTCCTTTCCCGCCGGCTCGGAGAAGGACGCCTTTTGCGCGCGCTCGCGCTGCGCTATAATGAGGCGATTCCATGCCGGCTGTCCGGCCAAAGGAGGCCTTGACCCATGACGACTTCGAACGCCCCCGGCCGCATCGGCCTCGGCGGCCGTCTGCGCGCGCAGCGGCAGCGGCTCGGCTGGACACAGCAGCAGCTGGCAGACGAGCTGTCCGTCGCCAAGTCGACCGTCTCCCAATACGAGAACAGCGTCAATGCGCCGGACTATGACATGCTGGTTCGGCTGTGCCGCCTGTTCGGGGTGTCGTCCGACCACCTGCTCGGCCTCTCGGCCGAGGCTGCCGGCCCTCCGTCGCTTCCTCAGTCGGGCGACGATCCGCTCGCGCTCTCGGGCCTCCGCGCCGACGAGCGCGAGTTTCTGCTCGCCAGCCTCGAAGCCTATCGATCCGCGCTGCGATTGCGCGGATCCTGATGCGGCTGCCTTGGCGGCTGCAGCCGACGCCTGCGAGGGCCTGCATGAGATGGACATTCGGCGCCGCATCTTTTCCAACAGGAGGGATTCCATGAACTTGAAAACGAAGGAAGAGCTGGCCCTCATGCGCAAGGCCGGCCAAATCGTGGCGGAGTGCCACGAGCTGCTGAAGGAACGGGTGAAGCCCGGCGTCACGACGCTGGAGCTGGACCGTCTCGTCGAAGAAATGATCCGAAAGCGCGGCGCCGTTCCAAGCTTCAAAGGGCATCACGGCTTCGCCTACTCGATCTGCTCCGCGCCGAACGACGTCATCTGCCATGGCTTCCCCGATGACCGGCCGCTGGCCGAGGGCGACGTCATCTCGATCGACATCGGCGCCTTTTATCAGGGCTTCCATGGCGACTCG
Organism: Paenibacillus sp. B01; assembly: GCF_009649995.1. Lineage (NCBI taxonomy): Bacteria > Bacillati > Bacillota > Bacilli > Caryophanales > Paenibacillaceae > Paenibacillus > Paenibacillus sp. B01. Next base: position 4,688,693 of record NZ_CP045802.1, read on the forward strand.
GCCTGGACCTACGCGGTCGGCGACGTCTCCGAGGCGATCCGGCGGCTCATGCACGACTGCCATGAAGCGCTCTTCCTCGGCATCGCGCAGGCGGTCGCGGGACGGCATGTCGGCGACATCGGCGCGGCCGTCGACCAGCTCGCCCGGGCCCGCGGCTACGGCAACGTCCGCGACTTCAGCGGACACGGGCTCGGGCGCGAGCTGTGGGAGGAGCCGTCCGTGCCCCACTACGGCTTGCCGGGCAAAGGCCCGCTGCTCCAGAACGGCCTCGTGCTGGCGATCGAGCCGATGTTCACGCTCGGCGACTCGCGCGCCTTCGTCGACAGCGATGGCTGGACCGCCCGCACCGCCGACCGCTCGATCTGCGTCCAGTACGAGCATTCCGTCGCGATCACGGAGGACGGTCCGCACATCCTGACCGTGCTGTAGCGGAGGCCGGGGGCATCCAGCAAACAAAAAATCCCAGGCACATATGTGCCTGGGAACGTCAATCAAGACTCCGGCCGCCGCGGAGAACCGGCTGCTGCAAGCGGCTCAGCCTCGGCTGCTTACAGCACCTTGGACAGGAACTCCTTGGTCCGGGCATGCTGCGGAGCGGCCATGACCTCGCGCGGGTCGCCCTGCTCGACGATGTAGCCGCCGTCCATGAAGATCAGCCGGTCGGCGACCTCGCGGGCGAAGCCCATCTCATGCGTGACGATGATCATCGTCATGCCGTTCTGCGCCAGCCGCTTCATGACGTCGAGCACCTCGCCGACCATCTCGGGGTCGAGCGCGGACGTCGGCTCGTCGAACAGCATGACCTCCGGCTGCATCGCCAGCGCCCGCGCGATCGCGATGCGCTGCTTCTGGCCGCCGGAGAGGCTGTCGGGACGCGCGTCCCGCTTGTCCTCGAGGCCGACGGAGCGCAGCAGCTCCAGCGCGATCCGCTCGGCCTCCTCCTTTTTCAAGCCTTTGACCTTGCACGGAGTGATCGTCAGGTTGTCCAGCACGGACATATGCGGGAACAGGTTGAAATGCTGGAACACCATGCCCATCTTCTGGCGGATCTCGTTGAGCTCCTTTTGAGCCGCGGTCACGTCGCGGTCCTTGAACCGGATCGTGCCGCCAGTCGGCTCCTCGAGCCGGTTCAGGCAGCGCAGGAACGTGCTCTTGCCCGAGCCGCTCGGTCCGATGACGGCGACGACCTCGCCTTTCTGGATGCTGGCGTCGATGCCTTTGAGCACCTCATTGCTGCCGAACGACTTGCGCAATCCCTGGATCTCGATCATCGCTTGCCCAGCCTCCTCTCCAGCACGCCCAGCAGCTGCGAGAGCGTGAAGGTCATGATGAAGTAGACGCCGGCCGCTACGATAAGCGGCTCCAGCGGAATGAACGTATTGCCCTGCACGGTGCGGGCGTTGTACAGCAGCTCCGCGATGCCGATCGTCGAGACGAGCGACGAGTCCTTGATGATGACGATCAGCTCGTTGCCGATCGCCGGCAGCATGTTGCGGAACGCCTGCGGCAGCACGATCAGGCGCATCGCCTGCCAGCGCGACATCCCGAGCGAGCGGGCCGCTTCCATCTGGCCCTTGTCGATCGCCTGGATGCCGGCGCGGAACACCTCCGCCATGTAGGCGGCGCTGTTGATCGTCAGCGCGACGACGCCGGACGCGAAGGCAGGCAGGTTGACGCCGAAGTTCGTCAGGCCGTAGTGGATGATGAGAATCTGCACGAGCATCGGCGTGCCGCGGATGATCTCGATGTAGGCGGTCGCCAGGAATTTGACGATCCAGATCCGCGACAGCCGCATGAGGGCGAAGCCGATGCCGAACAAAGTTCCGAGCAGCACGCCGAAGAACGACAGCTGCAGCGTCACCCACGCGCCGCTGATGAAGTACGAGCCGTACTCATCCAGAAAGGAAAAGTTCAAGTTCATCTATAGAACGCTCCGTCCGTCGTTTATTCGCCGACGAGCTCGTTCGCTTCCACGACGAAGCGGTCGATGTCGCCGCTCGCCTGCAAGCGGTCGATCGTCTTGTTCACGGCGTCCAGCAGCTCCTGATTGCCCTTCTTGATCGCGATCGCCGAGCCGGCTTCCTCTTCCGACTGCTCGATCTTCACGTCCGCCAGCGCGATGCTGTCCTGCGTCTTGACGTATTGGTCCGCGACCGGCTTCTCCACGATCAGCGCGTCCACGCGGCCGCTCGTCAGCTCCAGGATCAGCTCCGGAATTTTCGCCAGCGACGTCAGCTTCGCGCCTTCGACTTCCTTGGCGATGCCTTCCTGGATCGAGCCCTTCTGCACGCCGATCTTCTTGCCTTTCAGATCGTCCAGGGAGCCGTAGCTGCCTTCCTCGCCCTTCTTCACGATGACGCCTTGCTCCGCTTTATAGTAGATCTTGGAGAAGTCGACGTTCTGCTTGCGTTCCTCCGTCGGCGTCATCCCGGAGATGACCAGGTCGACCTTGCCGCCGTTCAGCGCCAGCAGCAGCCCGTCGAAGTCCGAGTCGCTGATCTCCAGCTCGGCGCCGAGATCCTTGGCGATCTCCTTGGCGATCTCGATGTCGAAGCCGACGATCTGGTCCTTGCCGTCGATCTTCTTGTGGAATTCGTAAGGCGCGTAGTCCGCGCTCGTGCCGAGCACGAGCTTGTCCATCTGCAGTCCGCCCGGGGCTGCCGATGCCTCCGCCGTCGGCGCCGGCGAAGCCGTCGCTCCCGCTCCGCCCTCGTTCGTCGTCTTTTGTCCGCATGCCGTCAGCAGCAGCGCTGCCGCAATCGTAACCGTCCAAACCTTTTTCATTGGCTGCATCTCCCCTGCCTCTATGAGTTGTGATGAATTATGCACGAAAAGTAATAATTAATTACCGGAAGCCAGTATAACATTGCCGGACTTCCCGCACAACTGCCGGGCATAATTAGGCAGTCGACTTAACAATATTACCCAAAATACTAGCATTTATTCCCTGCATGTCGATGCTGCAAGCAAAATAATAAGCTTTATCGGATTACCGCATCATCGCTTCATCCGTTGCTTGTCTTAGCAGCAAGAAAGAACTGCCCGCAGGCAGTCCTTTCTTCGCATGCTAGGTTCCGCTCGGCATCTAGGATACCGCCAGCAGGCGGCTGACGATGACCGCCGCCTGGGCGCGGTTCGCGTCGCCCTTCGGCGTGAAGTTGCCGTCGCCGGTGCCGAGGATGATGCCGGCGCTGGCGAGCAGCGCGACGGCGTCCTTGGCGTAGCCGCCGATTTTGGCTTGGTCGGCGAAGCCGGCAAGCGTCGAAGCGGTGTCCGGAGCGGCAGGCTGAGCCTTCAGCTTCCAGACGTTCGCGGCCATGATCGCCATCTCCTCGCGGGTTACGGCGCGATTCGGCTCGAACTTGCCGGTGCCGGTGCCCTGCACGATGCCGGCCGCTACGGCGCTGGCGATCGCCTCGCTGTACCAGGCTCCCGCCGGCACGTCGCTGAAGCTCGTCCCGCCGCTGGCGGCAGGCAGCCCGTAAGCGCGCGCCAGCATCGTCAGGAATTCAGCACGGGTGAGCGTCTTTTTCGGACCGAAGGCGTCCTCGGTCAGTCCCTTCAGGATGCCTTTGGCCGCAAGCTCCTGAATGGCCGATCCCGCCCAGCTCAGGACAGGTCCGAGATCCTTGAAGTTCGGCACGACGACCGGGGTCGGCGTCGGGCTAGGCGTAGCCGTCGGCTCTGCCGACGGAGTCGGCGTCGGGCTAGGCGTAGGAGTCGGCGTCGGCACATAGATCGGGCCGCCCGAATCCGGCGTCGGCGTCGGCGCGACGATGCTGCCCGCATCCGCGAACTCGGCTTTGGTCGCCGCGTTGTAGATGGCGTTCGCCAGCAGGCGGTATTGAGCCTGCGGATGCGCCTTGTTCGTCAGCTCGTTGGAGAATGCCGTCACATACGTCAGATCCTTGTGGTACGTAAAGCCGATCGTCTGGCCCTTGACCGCATCATGTCCCGGCCACCAGCCGGCGATGAAGAAGTCCGGATCGCCGCTCGCCTTGGCGACGACGGTCGAGCCGCTCGGCACGCTCGTCACGAACGTTCCGGATTGCGTATACAGATAGTCATCCGCTTCATAAGGAGCGCCGATGATGCTGTCTTGGCTGATCGTCGCCTTGAACAGGCCCTCATGCGTGCTGCCCGTCGTCTTGAAGTCGAAGCCCGGCAGCAGGCCGGAGGTCTTCAGCGTGCTCATCGCCGCGCGGCCGTAGCCGATGTACGGCTTGCCCGCTTCGACGAGCGGCTTGTTCCACGTATTGACGAGCACGTCGCTCGCAGCGGCGTCCGTCGTCACGTTGAAGCCGAGATCCTTGAGGGCGAACGCCGGCACGCCGGAGGCGGCGACCTTCACCGCAGGCAGCGGCTTGCCGTAAATCGTTCCGCCCGGGTAGCGGACGGCTTGCAGCGAATACTTCGCGAGCAGCGGCTTCAGGCTCTCGTACGAGACGAGGTAGTCGCCCTTCTCGTAGCCCGCGCCGCCGGCCGTCAGCAGCGTGACCGTCTTGCCGGCCGCCGTCAGCTCGTTCACCGCGCGGACCGCGTCGTTGTTCGTGCTCCGGATGACATAGGCGTCGCCGCTGCCGGAGAGGGAGCTGGCCGGCTTGGCCGCCTTGGCCGCGCGCTCAGTGGCGCCGGCAAATGCGCCTTTGTCATAGACGGCATAGCGGTCGAATCCTCTCATATAAGAGAAGCTTTGCACGATGTCCGCGTACATCTCGCCGAAGTCGGAGACGTCGATGCCGTCGTACAGCACCAGGTTCGCGAAGCTGCGCTTCGCCTGGTTCATCGGCACGATGTACGTGCCGGCCGGATACAGCTCGCCGCCGGCGAGGACCGGACGGGTCGTGCGCTCGACCTTCACGCCGCCCCGGATGAGGTAGTTCGCCATATTGGCCGCTTCGAGCGCGTTCTTTTGCAGCGATGCGTCTACAGGAAGTACATAATAGTCCGGGAAGAAGCTCTTGCCTTCCGGACGCGGACGTCCGATCGGCTCATACTCGGCGTTCACGAGATACTGGTCGACGTTCGGGCTGTCGACGTTGTCCACGCCGCGCTTGTATACCTCAAGCTGGTTCAGGAACAGCTTTTCCTTGTTGTGGATCACATAGTCCGTCGAGGCGAACAGCGTGTACAGCAGCGCCGTCGTCGACTCCTCGTTGAGCTCCGGAATCTCGATCGTATGGCCGAGCGCTCCGTGATGCATCGCGTACACCGCCGTGTAGGCCGGAGATGCGTCATCCCATCCGGTCGCGTTCGCGATCACTTCGCCATCCTTGCCTTCGGCCAGCTTCTTCGCCTCAAGGTAAGGGATATGGTACTTGTCGTAGTACGTGTTGGCGATCGCCGCGCGACCCATCGCATCCGCCTGCTCGACCATGCTGTCGATGAGCAGGTCGTAGTCGATGTTCGGATCATGCGGCGGCGTGCAAGGCTCGATCAGGAACTCGCCCACGAAGCCGTGCAGGTCCAGGAACGACAGCGGCGACCATTTCGCGATTTCGCTGGCGACGATTTGCGTCTCCGGCTGCGTCTGGTACGAGTTGTCGCGGTTCAGGTCGAACCCGTTCGCGTTGGCGCGGGTGTTCAGGAAGCGCCCGTCCGGGTTCTGCGTGAAGTTCATCAGGAAGATGACGTTGTCGAGCGCCTCGTCGATGTCGATCGTCACCTGCTGCTTCTGCCCGCTGGCATCGGTCGTCTCGTAGGAGATCTCGTCCTTCTTCGTCATTTCCTCGAAGAAGTTCAGGATCGCGTCGACGCCCGGCGCCTCGTCCGGATGGATGTTGTTGATCCAGATCGGCACCTTGTAGCCGGTCAGCTGGCCGCTGCGGATTTTCGCCTGCAGCGCGGCCGGATCGTCCATCATGAGCGGCAGCGTCTCGTTCACGTACTGGTCGACGGACGCCTTGTCCTTGGCCAGCACGGTGAAGTTGATGTCGCGGCCTTGCACGGACTTGCCGAGCACTTCGGTCTCGATGTAGCGGCCCGCCTTGGACTCGGCCGTGATGCGGTCGATCTCCGGACGGATCTCGTCGTACGTGCGGTACGAGTCGTACACGTTCAGCTTGATCGGCGCGGAGCCGATGCGTTCGCCCTGCTTGTCCGTCACCATCAGCTCATGCGTGCCGAGCAGGCTCGGATAGTCGCGGCGCAGCGTCGACGGCGAGACGTTCAGCTGCTCGTATGGCTGGTTGTTGACCTTGTACGCCTGGTCGAACACAACCGTCGCCGTCACCTTGCCGTTTGCGACGACCGGCTTGTCCTTCAAATAAATGAAGGCATTGCTCGTCGGCTTGGCGCTGGCGTCGCGCTGCTTCCAGTCGGACAGCGGCTTGCCGCCGAAGCTCCAGTTCAAGTAGGTGTCATCCGATACGGTAAAGCCTCTCGGCACCGTGAACTCGACTTCGATCTCGCTTTTCTTCGTCAGCGATGCCTTGTCGCTGCTCAGCTCCAGCTTCGCGCCCGGCTCCTTGATTTCCCGGAGCAGCTGCGTCAGCACGGACGCGAACGTGCTCAGGCGCTCCTCGATGCGGCCCGGATAGTTCGTGTTCAAATAGTCCAGCGTATCCTTGCCCGTATGCCAGATCTCGCCGTCCTTCTCCGTCTGGGTGTAGCCGTTCTTGTCGCCCAGGCTCCAGTTGGTCGCTTCCAGATAGCCGTACGGAATGCCCGCGTCCTCGAACGGCGCATGGTCGCTCCAATCGCCCGTCGTTCCGGCCGGATACTCGGCGTTTTCGCCCGGCTGCGTCTGCAGGTCCAGGTTCAGCCGCTGCGCGATGGCGAGCGCCTGCTCGCGGACGAAGCCGGCCTCGCCTTCGTCGCCGTAGACGTACATGTTGTCGCCGGCGGCGAGGCTGTCGAGATTGATCATCGCGACGGTATTCGCCTTCTCTTCCTCGCTCATGGCCGCGACGTAGGCAGCTGAGCCTTGCTTACCGTTTTCCTCCGAGCCGAAGGCGACGAACTTGATCGTGTAAGGCAGATCCTGCTGCTGCGATACCGCTTTAGCGGATTCAAGCATGACGGCGACGCCAGAGGCGTTGTCGTCGGCACCCTTGCTCGGCGCCTTCACGCTGTCGTAGTGGGCGCCGACGATGATCGTGCGCGGCGACTTGCCGTGCTTGACGGCGGCGACGTTGTTCGACTTGCCTTGAGTTGTCCTTGTCGTATACGTGAACTCCGTGACCGTAGGGCTGTAGCCCATGTCCTCGAACTGCAGCTTGATGTAATCCCGGGCCGCTTGCTCCTCTGCCGAGCCCGCCGGACGAGCGCCGATCGCGCCTGCCAGATGGTTCAGATACACATACGCGTCGTAGCCGGCTTGTCCCGGCTGCAGCGACGTGCTCGCCAGTACGTTGTAAGGCAATGCTGTCGGCTCCGTGACGACCGCGGCTTCTTGGGCATAGGCTGTGACCGCCCAACCAGCCGGAGATACGAGCGTGCCTGCGACGGACAGCGCGACGACTGCCGCCAGGAACGGCTTTCTCGCCTTTTTGCTGCGCTTCTGTTCGACCAACGTTCATTCCTCCCCGAATGAAATCTCTCTTCTTCCCCTTGCTCGCTGAATGCTATGTATACAATATTCATAACATTGTATATTGTATGGGAGAAATTATAACACCCCGCCCGCCTTCTGCCCAGCCCTTTTTCGAGAAAATAGCGAAAAATCGCGATCGGGCGCGAATCGAGATCAATCTGCATCTTTATTCATAGATTCCGAGACCAAACTTATCCGAACGCATGCCGTTGGATGCGGAACGCAACTGCCGCGTCTATGGCGGCGGCGATGGAGATGGACGGGTTTAGCTGCCACGGGAGGAATTGCCTCGCTAGATCGAGGGCGCTACGCGCGGAAAAACCGTGCGTAGCGAGCTCAGCTCCCTCGGTCTGGCCCGCTACGCGCGGAAATACTGTGCGTAGCGAGCTCGGCTCCCTCGGCCTGGCCCGCTACGCGCGGAAATACTGTGCGTAGCGAGCTCAGCTCCCTCGGCCTGGCTCGCTACGCGCGGAAATACTGTGCGTAGCGAGCTCAGCTCCCTCGGTCTGGCCCGCTACGCGCGGAAATACTGTGCGTAGCGAGCTCAGCTCCCTCGGCCTGGCTCGCTACGGGCGGAAATACTGTGCATAGCGAGCTCAGCTCCCTCGGTCTGGCCCGCTACGCGCGGAAATACTGTGCGTAGCGAGCTCGGCTCCCTCGGCCTGGCCCGCTACGCGCGGAAATACTGTGCGTAGCGAGCTCAGTTCCCTCGGCCTGGCCCGCTACACGCGGAAAAACCGTGCGTAGCGAGCTCGGCTCCCTCGGCCTGGCCCGCTACGCGCGGAAATACTGTGCGTAGCGAGCTCGGCTCCCTCGGTCTGGTTCGCTACGCGCGGAAAAACCGTGCGTAGCGAGCTCAAACTTCCTTCACGCGTCGTATGAGCCAGCAGCGAGTTGCCGCTATCCGCTCAGCTAGCGTTCCGTAAACCAATCAACGGGTAAAAACGGACCTCACTCCATCCGCCGATGTCCCGCACACCAATCGAGAGGCTAACTAGTTGGCGATCTGCCGCGCCCCGGCGTCACGCAGGCGCCTGGCGCGCTGGCCTGCGGCTGCGCATCGTCCCTGCTGCGGGCGCGCCGCCTTACAGAATCCGCTTGCCGAGCAGCGAGGCGGCCAGCTCGACGGCCAGCCGCGACGTGCGGCGGCTCGGGTCGAGCAGCGGATTCACCTCGACCAGCTCCAGCGACGTGGCGAGGCCGCTTTCGGCCAGCAGCTCCATCGCATAATGCGCTTCGCGGTAGTTCAGCCCGCCCGGCACCGGCGTGCCGACGCCGCATGCTTCGAGCGGATCGAGCACGTCGAGGTCGAAGCTGACATGCACGCCGTCCGTGCCGTCGCCGGCGATGGCGATCGCCTGCTCCATGACGGCATGGATGCCCATGCGGTCGATCTCATGCATCGTGAAGCAGCGGATGCCTTCCGCGCGGATGAATTCCCTTTCGCCCGGATCGAGGTCGCGGGCGCCGATGATGACGACGTTCTCCTTGCGGATGAACGGACCCGCCCCCGGGATGTCGGCGAGCGTGAAGCCGCCCCGCCCGATCGCGGCGGCCAGCGCCATGCCATGGATGTTGCCCGACGGCGTCGTCTCCTCCGTGTTCAAGTCGCCGTGCGCGTCGAACCAGATCAGCCCGAGATTGCCCCGATGCCCCGTCAGTCCGGCCAGCGTGCCGATCGCGATGCTGTGGTCTCCTCCCAGGACGAGCGGGAAGCGTCCGCCCGCGGCCGCCCGGTGCACCTGCTCGCCGAGCAGTCCCGCCATCTCCTTCACCTCGGCCAAGTATTTCATCTTGGTCCCGGCGGTCGCGGGTTCGGCGGCGAGACGCGGCACATCGACGACGATCTCCTCCGCCAGCTCGAGGCCCATATGCTTCAGCTGGCGCTTCATGCCCGCCTCGACGATGCTCTCCGGGCCGAGCTCGGCGCCCGCCCTTCCGCCTCCCAGCCAGAACGGCGCATGGATCAGCTGGATTTTTTTCGCCGCTTCCGGGCGGCTGTGGAACGATTCGGCATAGCTGAACATATCGGATTGCCCCTTTATCGATGGAATGGAAATCGAATTCAGCTCGAGGTCAGATTCAGTTCATTCACGTCAACCGCTTCAATCCAGTCCGTGGCCGTCGCCGACGAGCACGAGCCGCAGGCGCTCCAGCGCCCACTCCAGCTCCTCCTCCGATATCGTCAGCGGCGGCGCCAGCCGGATCGTATTTTCATGCGTCTCCTTGCAAAGCAGCCCCAGCTGCATGAGCTGCTCGCAGTACGGACGCGCCGGACCTTGCAGCTCGATGCCGATGAACAGGCCGCTGCCGCGGATTTCCTTGACCGCGGGGCTGCCCATGGCGCGCAGCCGCTCCATGACGAGGCCGCCCAGACGGAGCGAGCGGCCGGCGAGATCCTCCTCCTCCAGCACGTCCAGCGCGGCTGCCGAGACGGCGCAGGCGAGCGGATTGCCGCCGAACGTCGAACCGTGCGAGCCGGGCTCGAACAGCCCGAGCACCTCATCGCTGGAAGCGACGGCCGAGATCGGCAGGATGCCGCCGCCGAGCGCTTTGCCCATGATGTACAGATCCGGCACGACCCCCTCGCGGTCGCAGGCGAACGGATAGCCGGTGCGGCCGAAGCCGGTCTGGATCTCGTCCGCGGCCATCAGCACGCGGTGGCGGTCGCACAGCTCGCGGATGCCGCGCAGGTAGCCGTCCGGCGGGAGCACGATGCCGGCCTCGCCCTGGATCGGCTCGACGAGGATCGCCGCCGTATGCGGCGTGATCGCCGCCTCCATCGCCGCCAGATCGCCGTACGGAACGATCGTAAAGCCCGGCAGGAACGGGCCGAAGCCGCTCTTGTACTCCTCATGCGACGAGAACGAGGTGATGGCGAGCGTGCGCCCGTGGAAATTGCCGCTGCAGACGATGATGTCCGCCTGGCCGTCCGGCACCCCCTTGACGCGGTACGCCCAGCGGCGGACCGCCTTCAGCGCCGTCTCGACCGCCTCCGCTCCCGTATTCATGGCGATGAGGCGGCTTTTGCCCGTATAGCGGGCTAGCTTCTCGTAAAATTCACCGGCGGCGGTGCTGTGGAACGCGCGCGAGGTCAGCGTCACCTTGTCGGCCTGCTCCTTGAGCGCGGCGACGAGCTTCGGATGGCGATGGCCGTGGTTGAGCGCGGAGTAGGCGCTCAGAAAGTCCATGTACGACTTGCCCTCCGGGCTCTTCACCCAGACGCCCTGGGCTTCTTCGATGACGACCGGCAGCGGATGGTAATTGTGCGCCGCATACCGTTCCGAGAGTTCAATCGTGCGAGCCGAGTTCATAAATCCTCTCCCGTCTGCATCAATATGCATATTGTATTTTGTATACAAATCATGCCGGTAAAAAACCTGCATGCCCTCGGCATCCAGGCGGAAAAGCGTCTTCCAGCGAAAATCCCCGCTGCTCGAATTCGAGCAAAGAATGGGCTGCTCTATCCTATTCGGACAGCGCTTGTCCGATTCCTGCTGCGCCCGAATGGGGCGGTTGTCCCAGCGTCCGGGTCGCCGCCGGCTCACCCCTATGTATACAATATTCAGTCTGAATCAAAAAAAAGAGAGAGTTATGGAAGAGATCATAACATAGGATTCGAAAACCATCAACGGAATTTTCAGACGTTTCCGATGGCGGCCCCCCAGGCCCGCCTTTTATTTCCATTTCAGACGGAAAGAAGCTTGATGAGGCAAGGAGGCAGTGATATGATGACGGTAGATCATTTGTATACATTATATTGCATAACCATACATAGCAGGATGATCGCCATTACGCCGCAAAGGAGTCTTCGGCATGCAGCTCAAGTATCAATCGTTGAAGGACCATGTCTACGAATATATCGCGCAGCGCATTCAGGACGGCAGCCTGCAGCCCGGCTCCAAGATCAACGAGGCGGAAATCTGCAAGCGGCTCGACATCAGCCGCACGCCGACGCGGGAGGCGCTTTTCCAGCTGTCTTCGGACAATCTGCTCGACTACTTGCCGCGCCGGGGCTTCACGGTGAAGGCGTTCGACCGCAAGAAGAAGGAGGATTACTCCCTCCTGCTCGGCACGCTCGACGCGCTCGCCGCCTCGCTCGCCTGCGAACGGCTGGAGGAACGCGACTGGAAGCAGCTCGACCGGATCGTCGAGGCGATCGAGGACGATCTCGATGCCCATGATTTCGGCGGCTATTATGCCCGCCAGGCGGAATTCCACGACTTTTACCAGAACCGCTGCGGCAACTCGCCGCTCGTCGACAGCCTCCACTCGCTCAAGAACGGCTTCATGCGCCAGAGCTACGCCAGCGACGACAAGGGCCGGCTCGCGTCGCTGCTCCGCCAGGTCAACGCCGAGCATCGGCTGATCGCGCAGCTGTTCCGCGAGCGCGACAAGCTCCGGCTCGAGCAGGCGATCAAGCATCACTGGCGGATCATCGACTTCGACATGATCTGAACAGCTTTCGACCGGCAGCAGCCAAAACAGCCCGCCGCTCGGCTTTCCGACCCAAGAGGATCGGAAGCTGGAGCGGCGGGCTCTTTTAGGATAGGGAGCCTCCCCGATCAGCGGGGAAGCACGTACAGCAGGATCGTGAAGAAATGCGCGATCGACCCCGCCAGCACGAACAGATGCCAGACGGCGTGATGGTACGGGAAGCTGCGCCAGACGTAGAACACCGTGCCGACCGTATACAGCAGTCCGCCGGCGATCAGCAGCGTCAGGCCCGCCGGAGCGAGGCTCGCGGTAAGAGGGCCCCAGGCGAAGACGACGATCCAGCCCATCAGGATGTACAGCAGCGTCGACGTGAACAGGAAGCGCTTGGTGAAGTACGCCTTGAACACGACGCCGGCGACGGCGATCCCCCAGACGATGCCGAACAGCGTCCAGCCGAGCGATCCGCCGATCGTGTGCAGCACGAGCGGCGTGTACGTGCCGGCGATGAACACATAGATGAACGAATGGTCCAGCACCTCGAGAATGTCCTTCATCCGTCCGTCGCGGAAGCTGTGCACGAGCGTCGAAGCCGTGTACAGCAGCAGCATCGCCGTGCCGTAGATCGTGAAGCTGACGACATGCATCGCCGTCCCCTTCCAGGCGGCGAAAACGATGAGCACGACGAGCGCCGCGATGCTGAGCGCCGTGCCGATGCCGTGGGTGATCGCGTTCGCGACCTCCTCGCGGCGGGTGTACGTATGCGTGTTGGCCATGGGGCCCCTCCTTTCCGGTCTTGCTCCATCCTATGGCGCTTGGGCCTGGGCGGTTCCGGCATCGCTCGTTAGACGAGCGGCTCGTCCTTAAAGTCTACACCCGCTCGTTGGAATACGCCACTCTGGCGTTCACCTCGAAGATCGCCTCGCCCGTCGCCGGGTCGTACTGATAGGCAGGCTCGTCCAGATCATACAGCCAGAACTTGCGGATGCGCTCCTCGCCGCCGACCGCCTCCGTAATGAAGTGGAAAAAGTTCAGCTGGCCGACGTTCGCTCCGATATAGTCGGCCTCGCGCGGCGTCAGCGCGCTGACGGTGATGATCCAGCCGCGGCCGCCTTCCTCGACATGCGCGGAGAGCTTGTGCTCGGCCGTGTCGATGAGCGTCCGGCCGATGACGAGCTTGATGAGCAGCTTCTCGCTGCGCTTTTCGCTCATGCGCCCTCTCCTCCTCCGGCCGGCGCGCCCGCGCCCATGTCCAGCAGCAGCAGCCGGCCGCCGCCCGCGCCGCCCTTGAGGGAGAGCCGCGACAGGCCGTCCGCCCGCAGCGTATCGCCCTTGAACAGCTCGCCGATGCCCTCGATCTCCGCTTGGCCGTCGATGGCGAACAGATACAGCAGCCGCTCCTCGCGCGTGAAATGCTCGACCGTCATTCCCTCGTCCAGCACGGTCAGATAGAACGTCACGTCCTGATGAATGGCGGCCGCTCCCGGTCCGGCCGCATCGCGGGAAACGATCGGCAGCAGCTGGCCGCGCGCCGACTTGGGATCGAAGACGCTCGTCTCATAGGAAGGCTCGAGCCGCCGCGTCTGCGGGGCGAGCCAGATTTGCAGCAGATGGACCGGCTCCTCCGGATCCGGATTGACCTCGGAGTGCACGATGCCGGTGCCGGCCGTCATCCGCTGCACTCCCCCATAGGTCGTGACGGCGCTGTTGCCCGCGCTGTCCTCATGCTTCAGCCGGCCGCTCAGGACGACGGAGACGATCTCCATCTCGCGGTGCGGATGCGCGCCGAAGCCTTTGCCCCCGGCGATGATGTCCTCGTTGAATACGCACAGCGGCCCGAAGCTGCGATTCGCCTCGTCGTAAAACTCCCCAAAGCTGAAGCTGAAGCTGCTTTTCAGCCAGTCGCTCTCGCGGTGGTACCGGTCCTCGTTGCGGATAATGGCCTGCATGGAAGATTCCCCTTTCTTTATTGAATCAGCTAACCTTTTATAAGTGTAGCGGACGAATAGCCGGCTTTCAACCAGGAATAGATCGCGTCGACGGTCTTTTCCAGATTGCTGCGCGAGCTGGCGTCCACATAGGGAAGCTGATGCCGGAAATAGTTCGTATGCCCGCCGATGACCGGCAGCCCCTCCACATGGCCGGGCGCATGGCGGACGCGGCTCCACTGCGGCATCCGTCCGGGAACGGACCGCCAGCCGCCCCAGCCGCCGATGCGCGTGATCGGATCGTCCGGCTTGCCGGCGGCGTCGACCGCGTAGAAATACGCGACCGACGCCTGCAGCGCGTCGTCGATCGGCGTCTTGGGCGAGCCGACCTGGGCGACGCGCAGCAGCTCGGCGTCCACTCCGCGCTGATGGAGCAGGCGGGCGGCCTGATAGGCGGCCAGCCCTCCTCCGCTATGCCCGATGAACAGAATCGGGCCAGCCCCGCCGTAGGTGCGCTCGATCTCCTTGACCATCGAGCGCCCGCCGATCCGCGAGGGCAGCACGCGGCGCGCCAGGTCGGAGCGGACCTCCCACACTTGCCGCCAGAGGCTCCGCGAATAGTCGCCGTAGGGGAACAGCGTCTCGAATTCGGCCTCCGTGCCGATCAAGCCGAGCAGCCGCTCGAGGCGGCGCCGGCATTCGTAAAAGGTGGACGGATACGTCGCGACGCCCGCGACATGGTACACCGTCATCTTTGGCGGAAGCTGCTGCTCCATGCTCCGTCCTCCCCTTTCCCCGATTGCTAAATTGTAGCATGTTCCGATTCCGCGGCGCCAATTCGGCGGCCGGCGAGGCGCGGCAGGGAGCGGACGGATGAAGCTCCAGCATCAGGAACATACTTTACCCATCGCATGCGCGGCATGAAGCCGCATCCGGAGGTGAAGCGAGGATGACGATGATCCAGATCCGCGACGTGAACAAACGCTATGACGACGGCTTTCATGCCCTCAAGAACATCAATCTCGAATTCCGCCAAGGCGAAATGACCGTGCTGATCGGCCCGAGCGGCTGCGGCAAGTCGACGACGATGCGGCTCGTGAACCGGCTCGTCTCGCCGACGAGCGGCACGGTCGAGATCGGCGGCCGCGACATCCGCTCGATCGATCCGGTCGAGCTGCGGCGCAGCATCGGCTACGTCATCCAGAGCGTCGGCCTGTTTCCGCATATGACGATCGGGCGCAACGTCGCCGTCGTGCCGAGGCTGAAGCGCTGGGACGCGGACAAGACGGCCCGGCGCGTCGACGAGCTGCTCGACATGGTCGGGCTGAAGCCCGACCTGTACCGCGACCGCTATCCGTCGGAGCTGAGCGGCGGGCAGCAGCAGCGGGTCGGCGTCGTGCGCGCGCTGGCGGCCGATCCCGACATCATCCTGATGGACGAGCCGTTCAGCGCGCTCGATCCGCTCAGCCGCGAGCAGCTGCAGGAGGACGTGGCGCGGCTCCAGCAGGAGCTGCACAAGACGATCGTGTTCGTCACCCACGACATGGACGAGGCGCTCAAGATCGCCGACCGGATCGTGCTCATGAAGGACGGCGAGGTCGTGCAGAGCGATACGCCGGACCGCATGCTGCGGCGTCCGGCGAACGACTTCGTGCGCACGTTCATCGGGCAGAAGCGGCTCGAGGCCGGCGGAGCGGCGGACGTCGCCGAGCGCGAGGCCGGACCGGATCTCGGCGGCTTCGTGATGGCCGACGGGCCGACGGTGAACGACGTCATGGTGACGCAGCCGGCCGTCACCTATCCGGGACGCGGCCTGGCCGAGGCGATCACGACGATGGAGCGGCGCAAGGTCGACTCGCTCTACGTCGTCGACCGCCAGCGCAAGCTGCTCGGCAGCGTATCCATCTACAACGTGATGGACAGCTACGGCGACGAGGACAAGACGGTCGCCGACGTCATGATGCCGGTGCGCTACTCCGTGCAGTCCGGCACGCCGCTGACGCAGGCGGTCGAGCTGCTGGCGAGCCACCGGCTGCACAACGTCGCCGTCATCGACGAGGGCAGCCGCTTCATCGGCCTCATCACGCGCGGCAGCGTCGTGCGGCATCTGGCGGAGAAGCTGCCGCATGGCGACAACGGGGAGGAGCCTGGCTCCTCTACCGGCCTCGGCCCGCATGGCGGCACCAGGGAGGAGCCCCCCGCCAGCTCCTCGACCGGCCTCGGCCCGCAAAGCGGCACTCGGGAGGAGCACTCATGAGCGACGGCCTCTCTTTTTTTGAGTTTCTCGGCGAGCGGCTGCCGGACCTGCTGCTCGCGCTGCGCGAGCATCTGACGCTGTCGCTGATCGCCGTGCTCATCGGCTCGGCGATCTCGCTCCCGCTCGGCGTGCTGCTCGTCTACAGCCGGATCGGCTGGCTGAACAGCGCCGTCTTTTTCCTTGCGAACCTGCTGCAGACGATCCCGAGCCTGGCGCTGCTCGCCATCCTCATCCCGCTCATGGGCATCGGGGCGCGCCCGGCCGTGCTCGCGCTGCTGCTCTACTCGATCATGCCGGTGCTGCGCAACACGTACGAGGGCTTCCGCTCCGTCGATCCGCATGTGCTGGAGGCGGCGCGCGGCCTCGGCTACTCGGCCGCCCAGCGGCTGCTGCGGGTGCAGCTGCCGCTCGCCGTGCCGTACATCATGTCGGGCATCCGGCTGACGACGGTGTACGTCATCAGCTGGGCGACGCTCGCCACGCTCGTCGGCGCGGGCGGCCTCGGCCAGCTCATCGTCTCCGGCATGGGCGTCAACCAGCCGTATCTGATCGTCGCCGGCGCGCTCGGCGCGATCGCGCTGGCGCTCGCCGCCGACCTGCTGCTCGGCTGGCTCGAATCCGCGCTCGGACGCCGCTTCGGCCTGCGGGGAGGTGCGGCGGCATGAGCCTGGCACGGCGATGCGGCGAGCGCGGCACGGACAAGGGACGCTGCGGCTGGCGCTGGCCGAAGACAGCGACGGCTCTAAAGGCTCTGGCCGGCAAGCCTCGGGCGGCGAGGACGGCGGCGAGCGCCTGCCTCGTCCTGCTGCTGACGCTGGCGGGAGCCGGCTGCGGCGCCCGGCCCGACCTGCGGATCGGGGCGCAGACGTTCACCGAGACGAAAATCCTCGCCGAGATGTACAAGGCGCTCATCGAGCAGAAGACCGGCCTCGACGTCAAGGTCATTCCCGACCTGGCGGCCAGCCCGCTCGTCTTCAGCGCGCTCGATCGCGGCGACATCGACCTGGCGACGCTGTATTCGGGCGAGATTTTCAACAACCACTTCCCGCTGGAGAGCCTGTCCAAGGACCGCGCCGAGGTGCTGCGGCAGGCGCAGGAGGGCTTCGACCGCTACTACGGCTTCGACTGGATGGATCCGCTCGGCTTCGAGAACACATACGCCTTCACCGTGCGCCGCCAGGTCGCGGAGGCCAGCGGCTATCGCCGCATCTCCGACATCAAGCCCGATGCGGCCTCGATGCGCTTCGGCGTCGACACGTCCTGGCTGGAGCGGGCGAGCGACGGCTATCCGGCTTTCCGGCAGGAGTACGGCATCTCGTTCGCCAAGGCGTATCCGATGGAGCTGAGCCTCGTCTATACGGCGGTCAAGAACGAGCAGGTCGACATCGTGCTCGCCTACTCCACCGACGCCCGGCTCAAGGCGTTCGATCTCCAGACGCTGCAGGACGACCGCCGTTTCTTCCCGCCCTATGACGCCTCGCCGGTCATGCGCAAGAAGATGGAGGCGCTCCATCCCGGCGTCAAGGAGGCGCTGCGGCCGCTGATCGGCGCGATCGACGCGGAGACGATGATCGGGCTCAACTACCAGGTCGACATCGAGAAAAAGAGCGAGCGCGAGGTCGCCCTCGCCTACCTGAAGCAGAAAGGGCTGATTCCGAAGTGACGGAACCGGACATGACGTTCGCCGACTTCGCGGACTATTTCTGGCGCAACCGCGGGCTTATGGGCGAATACTTCCTCCAGCATGTGCAGATGGTCGCCGCCGGCGTCGGGCTTGCCCTGCTGGCCGGCTTGCCGCTCGGCATCCTGTGCATGCGCGGCCGCTGGACGGCGCGCCTCGTCCTCGCCGTGACCGGCATCCTGCAGGTCGTGCCCTCGCTCGCGATGCTCGTGCTGCTCATGCTGTGGATGGGGCTCGGCAACGCGACCGTGATGGCCGGGCTGTTCCTCTACTCGCTCAATCCGATCGTGCGCAACACCTACGTCGGGCTGCAGCAGGTGAGCGGCAGCCTGATCGACGCCGCGCGCGGCGTCGGCATGAGCCGCTGGCAGCAGCTGTGGCGCGTGCGCGTGCCGCTCGCGCTGCCGTACATGATGACCGGCCTGCGCGTCGCGGCCGTCATCGCCATCGGCGTCGCCACGATCGCGCCGCTCGTCGGCGGCGACGGCCTCGGCCGCGAGGTGTACGCCGGCATCAACGGCCAGAACTCGCTGCGCATCTACTCCGGCGCGCTGCCGGCCGCGCTGCTCGCGATCGTAGCGGATATCGGCCTCGGAGCGCTCCAGCGCCGGCTCGATCCGGCCGCCGCCCGCTCGCGGCGGCCGCGCGCCGGCGGCGGCGCGTCCGGCAAGGACGGCGCCGATGCGGCCGTGCCGCCGGTGCCGAAGGCGCAGGGCTGAGCGCCGGCGCTCGGGGCCTTTGGGTCATTTTGCCGCGGCCGGGTAATAAGGAAGACGGACTTATCGCAGCGAAGGAGAGGACTGCCGGATGAAACTGACGCACGAGCAAGTGATTCAGCTGCATGGCTTCAACAACCTGACGAAGTCGCTCAGCTTCAACATGTACGACATCTGCTACACGCGCACGAAGGAAGAGCGCGAGGCGTACCTCGCCTACATCGACGAGCAGTACAACTCGGATCGGCTCGACGGCATCCTCCGCCATGTCGCCGACATCATCGGCGCGCATGTGCTGAATACGGCCAAGCAGGACTACGAGCCCCAGGGCGCGAGCGTGACGCTGCTCGTCTCCGAGGGGCCGGTCGTCCAGGTGCCCAAGGAAGCGTTCGACGAGTCGCCAGGCCCGATGCCGGCCAACGTCGTGCTGCAGCTCGACAAGAGCCATATCACCGTGCACACGTATCCCGAGTTCCATCCGGACGAGGGCATCAGCACGTTCCGCGCGGACATCGACGTCTCCACCTGCGGCGAGATCAGCCCGCTGAAGGCGCTGACGTACCTGATCTCCTCGTTCGATACCGACATCATGACGATCGACTACCGAGTGCGAGGCTTCACGCGCGACATTACCGGGCACAAGCTGTTCATCGACCATGACATCAGCTCCATCCAGAACTACATTCCCGACGAGGCGCAGGATCTGTTCCATATGATCGACGTCAACGTCTATCAGGAGAACATCTTCCACACGAAGTGCAAGCTCAAGCAGTTCGACCTCGACAACTACTTGTTCGGCTACACCCGGGACAAGCTGAGCCGCGCCGAGCAGGACGAGATTACGGAGAAGCTCAAGGCCGAGATGGACGAGATCTTCTACGGAAAAAACATGAGCTGACCGCCGCGGAAAAGGAAAGACGCCCCGCCGAATGGACATTGGCGCCCCCCAGGGGGCCAAGCCGATGACGATTCGATGAGGCGTCTTTTTTCGCATGGCGTCGACGACGCAGGAGCGGCGGCGCGCGTCCGTCAGCGGCGCTCAGCCTTGGGCCGCGCGGACGGGAGGCGGGCTCTGGACGGGCGCCGAGGCCGGCCACAGCCGGCCTGCGAGCAGCAGGCCTCCGACGCCGACGACCGCGATCAGGGCTCCGAGGCCGGCAAAGATGAGGCGCGGTCCGGCCAGGCCGACGAGCAGCCCGCCGAGCAGCGGCGCCACGATCATGACCGTGCCCAGCACCATGCTCTGGATGCCGAACACCCTTCCCGTCATGGCGGGAGGCGTCTCCTTCTGCAGGCAATAGCTGAAGGCGACCATGAACATGCCGTTGCCGGCGCCGAGCAGCAGGCCGAGCAGCAGGACGGGCAGCGCGGCGACGCCGGGCTGCAGCAGGCCGAGCCCGCCGATGGCAGCGCCGATCATCGCGTAGCCTCCGCCGAGCCGGACGCCGTGGCTGAGCTTCGCTCCGGCGCGGTTCATAAGGGCGATCATGCCCACCGCTCCGGCGCCCGCCGCGGCGATGAGCCAGCCCAGCATCTCGTCCCGCTCAGGGGCGATCGCGAGGAACAGGCTGGCGAACTGGAAGTCGACGATCTGGATGAGCAGCGTGCCCGCCAGGCCGAACAGCATCGTATTGCGCAGCAGGCGCGAGCGGAGGATGAAGCTCCAGCCCTCCCGCCACATCTGCCGGGCCGGAATCGGCGGAGGGCCGTCATCGCCGGCGCTCGCCGGCGCACCAGCGCCGCGGGCGGCGCCGGACGCCGCGGCCTCCGGCTTGACGAAGAACAGCAGCAGGCAGGAGAGCAGCCGCAGGACGGCATTGAGGGCGATGCACCAGCCCGGTGAAAGGACGCTCAGCGTCAGTCCGCCGAGCAGCGGTCCGGCGATTTTGGAGCTTTGGTTCACGAGGCCGTTCAGCGAGGATGCCTGCAGCAGCTGATCCTCGCGGACGAGGCTGCGGGTCAGCGCCTGCTGGGCCGGCACGTTCAGCGAGGAGACGGCCGACCGCAGGGCGAGCAGCGGCAAGAGCGCGTAAAGGTTCGGCGCGAGCAGCAAAGAAGCCGTCAGCAGCGCCGTAGCCAGATCGCAGAGCCGCATCAGCTTGAGCTTGTCGACCCGGTCGGCGATGACGCCGGCAAAGGAGCCGAACGCGATGCCGGGCAGAGCGAGGCTGACGGGGATGAGAGCCAGCATGAGCGGGCTCGCTCCCCAGCGGTAGGCGACGAGCACCTGGATGGCGATCATATCGAACCAGTCGCCGAAGACGGCGAACGTATAGGCGCCCAAGACGCGCCTGTAAGCCTTGTTGGCCAGCAGGCCGCGGCCTGCTGCGGATGGATGGGTCATGACGGATCTCTCCTGTCCGGCGGGAAGCCGTTGGTTGAGATCCACTTTAGCGCCGGAATGTCAGAGGATGATCAGAGGAGCGCCAAAAAATCCGTCCGGGGCGCGACGCTGAAATCAGCCCTGCAGTCCGGCCTCGAGCTCCCGTCCGATCCGGCTCAGCAGGCCGGGCAGGCCGCAGCGGGCGGACTCCTCCGCGAACTGCCGCTCGTACCGGCGGACGGCAGCCTCCGCGCCGGGGACAGGCATCTGCCGGCAGAGCTGCACGATGCGGAACAGCCCGAACAGCTTGATCGGCACGAAGCCGGAGATGTCCAGGACGCCGAGCCCCTCGTCGATCCTCGCTTCCCCCGCCTTGCGGTCGCCGGCGCGCAGGCGCCTCAGCCCGCTGACGATCTGGAAGCTGCCGATCTCCCTCAGGAAAGGCTGTTCGGCCAGCAGCCTTTCGATGCGGGCTTCCAGAGCCTGAAGCCGCTCATCGTCCGTCTCCATGTAGAGCCGGGCGTACAGCTCGGAGACGGCCGCCGGCGTCTCGAAGCTCTTGAAGCCGGGATCGCGGGCGATCCGCTCCCGGGTGTGCCGGAGCCGCTCCAGCGCGGCCTCCGGCCGGCCCGACGCCGCATACAGATCCAGAATGTTGAGCAGCTCCACCTCGCGATGCTGGCTCTCCGGCAGCCGTCCGTCAGCGAGCGCCCGCTCGCAGTAGGCGAGGCTCTCCTCGGGCTTCCCGGCGAACAGGAAAAACAGCAGCAGCCAGTACAGCCGCTCCGGCGGCTTCAGGCCGCCGCCGTCCAGCAGCCATTGCACGTCGCCTTGCACGAAGCGGGTGTAGACGGCATAGAACGGGTCCAGCTCGAACCCGAGCACATCCTGCTGGCGGGCCAGCGCCAGCATCGACTTGCCCTGGCCGTAGCGATGGTATTTGACGAAGATCTCCCGCATCTGCTCCTGCAGCTCTCCGTCCTGCGCGGAGGGCTTGCACGGATCGCCGCCGCCGCCGATGGTCAGGACATAGCCGAAGCCCCGCACGGTGCGGATTTCGACTCCGTCGAGCGGAGCCAGCTTTTTGCGCAGCCGGTAAATATGGTCGTCGACCGTCCGTTCGACCGGATACTCGCGCGGCCATACGCGGTCGAGCAGCTGCTCGCGGCTGAAGGCCTGCCCCTGGTTGCGGCTGAGAAAATGAAGCAAGGCATACTCCTTCGGCAGGAGCTCGATCGACATTCCCTCCGTCGACACCGCATATCCGTTCTCGCTGAAATCCAGTCTCATGACGTTGCTCCTTTTCAAGATCCTGGCGCCATTATAGCATGCTCTTCGCGAGAGCCGCTTCCCTGCGGATGTCCAAGCAAAAGCAGCCCCGCCTCGGCCTTGGCCGAAGACGGGACTGCAAGGGACGGATGCGGCGGCGGCCGGCTAGCCGGATTCCGGCACGGCCAAGCCGCTTGGATCCTTGGAAAACAGCAGGATGCCGCTGCGGCGCGTCCAGCCCGATCGGCTCCAGAAAGCAACGCCGCTCTCGTTGTCCTCGAGCACCATCAGGTGGCAGCGCTCGATGCCGGCCTCTCCGAGCGCCGCGAGCGAGCGCTCCGCCAGCTGCCGGCCGATGCCTCGGCCGCGGTGCTCCGCATCGACCGCCAGATGGTAGAGATAGCCCCGCCGGCCGTCATGGCCGCACATCGACGTGCCGACGACCCGGCTGCCGCTCAGGCAGACGAAGCTCATGCCCGGGTTGCGCTCCAGATAGGAGGCGATCGCCTCCAGCGAGTCCGCGCCGCTCAGCGCCAGACCTTCCGTCCGCTCCCATAGCGCATAGGCCCCGGCGTAATGGGCGATCGTCATCGGCTGCAGGCGGAGCTGCTCGGCCGCCGGAGGCGACACCTTGACTGCGTCTGCCGACAGCTCCTGCCCGATCGGCCCGAGAGCCCGCCTCACCGCCAGGGCTGCATCCAAGCCCGATTTCTCACGCGGCCCCTCTTCCTCTTGATGAGGGATTGCCGTCTTTTTGGAAAAATCCGCTTTGTCTGGGCTCATCTCTCTCCGTCCTTTCTAGATCCTGACGCATGCGCCGTCAATGGGCGGCGTGCGTGCCGAGCTGCTCGTTCTCTTGCAGGCTCGCCTCGCGGTAGTTGACGTACACGCGCAGCTTGGCCGCGAGCTTGCGGTCGATGCCGCCTTCCTCGAACAGCCGCTGGATCTCGTTGCGCTCGGCCTGCACCGCCTTCTGCTCCAGCTCGCGGCGCTCGGCGGCAGTGCCCGTCTCGCCCCGCCCGAACCGGTCTCCGCGCAGGCGCAGCGCCAGCTCGCGATAATGGCCCAGCATCGCCTGGATGAGGTCCGGGCTGTACTCGCCCTCAAGCTCGCGCAGGCGCTCGATCGAGGCGCCGATGGCCGCCTGCTTGAGATCCTTGTACTCCTCCTTCACCCGCTCGGCCTTCAAGCGCCTTGCGCAGGCGGCCGCGCTTGGTGAACAGCCGGATGAACAAGCCGTACAGCAGCGCCGCCAGCAGCTTGAAGCGATTCGTCAACGCCAGCTCGACGCGGTTCAGCGACGACTGGAACGCCTCCTCCAGCTGCGGCGTGATGCGCCCGTCGGCCAGCCATTCGCGGGCGAGCCGGCGCTCGGCCTCCAGCGCTTCCAGCCGCAGCGGCACGACCGCCGAGCGGGACTCCGTGTCGGCCGCCAGGCCGATGCGCAGCTCCTGCAGCCGCTGGGCGTAGTCGGCCTTGATCGCAAGCGCCGCCGCCTGGTTGTCCTCGCGCATCTCGGCCTGCACCGTGCTCAGGCCGGCTTCCAGCACCTTGATGCGCGCCCGCCGCTCCGCTTCCTTGGCGGCGGCCTCCGCGCCGACCTTCGGCGCCGCCCCCGGCTCGCGGGTGAGCAGCGGCAGGAAGACGCTCGCGATGACGAGCGTCAGCAGGATGACGCCGGCGCAGATGAACAGGATGAGGCTGCGCTCCGGGAACGGCGAGCCGTCGCCGAGCAGCAGCGGGATCGAGAACGCGCCCGCCAGCGTCACGGCTCCCCGCACGCCGGACAGCGCCGTCAGCAGCGCCGGCTTCCAGCGGCGGTCGCTCGCCCATACCCAGACGAAGCGCAGCGCCAGCAGCAGCGCCGTAATCGCGAAGATATAGCCGATGACCTGGCCGTTGTGGTAGTTCGGATCCTCCCATATTTTCGTGATGACGGCCGGAATCTCGAAGCCGAGCAGCATGAACACGAGGCCGTTCAGGCAGAACAGGATGACCGACCAGGTGCTGTCGGACACGACGTTGAGGCGGATCGTCGACGGTCCCATCCGGTCGCGCTCGACGGCATGCACGACGCCCGCCGCGACGACGGCGAGGATGCCCGACACATGCAGATGCTCGGCGGCAAGGAAGATGAGGAACGGCGTCAGGATGAGGATCAGCATATGGACGGTGATGTCCTCCATCCCCCAGCGCCGCAGCCACACCCGCAGCCAGACGGCGGCGAAGCCGAGCGCCGCGCCGACGGCGAGTCCGCCGAGCGCGATGACGATGAAGCTGCCGGCCGCATGCGTGATCGAGAAATACCCCGTCACCGTCGCCGCGATCGCAAAGTTGAACGCGACGAGGCCGGAGGCGTCGTTCATGAGCGCCTCGCCCTCGAGCAGGCGCAGGATGCCGCCGGGCAGCTTGGCCCGGCCGGAGATCGAGCCGACCGCGACCGCGTCGGTCGGCGACAGGATCGCGGCGAGCGCGAACGCGGCCGACAGCGGAATGGCCGGGATCAGCCAGTGGATGAACGGCCCGACGAGCAGCACGGTCGCGAAGACGAGGCCCAGCGCCAGCAGCAGGATCGGCGAGCGCAGCCGCCACAGCTCCTCGCGCGGGGTGATCTTGCCGTCATTGAACAGCAGCGGCGCGATGAACAGCACGAAAAACAGCTCCGGCTCGAACGGCACATGATGCACGAACGGCATGTACGCCGCCGCGATGCCGAGCCCGATCTGGATGATCGGCACCGGAACGAACGGGATGAGGCGCTGGATGACGTTCGAGGCTCCGATCATGACCAGCAGCGCCATCGTCAGCAGAAAAATCTCCATGATTCCATCAAGCTCCTTCAGCGAATGGACAGCCTTATGAGGCAGTATCTTATTACTTTACCATAAGAAAGCAGGCTGAACCTAACCGGGACGCGACGCCCTGCGTCCAGGGGACGCCTGCATCAAGGCGGCACGCCTGCATCCTTGCGGCACGCCAGATCAAGGCGGGACGCCGGCATCCTCGCGGCACGCCTGCATCGCGCGGAAGCGACCATAGCCCGATTTCTAAAGCAGCCCGCCCCAGCAGCGCCCTCCCGGCGGCCCCCTCCACCCGCATCTCCAACGATACTCACAGACGTTATTTCCTTCAAAAGAGGCTGGCCAAAAACGCAACGATACTCAGCGAGCTTATTGCTCCAAAAAAGAGCTTTTGCCATGCCGAAACGACTGAATAGCGCTCGCCAGTATCATTAGATTGCCAAAAACCTCCGATTCGACAAAATAAGGCTTCTCCGTATCGCTTGAGCGTCTATGCAATCCCGCTGTCAGGCTTGCATGCCTCGACATGATGTCGGCGCTGCGAGAGTGAAGCTCATGAAATAAAGAAGCGTTCCGCCCGGCACTTTCGAGCCGATTGGAACGCTTCTTTCGATATGAGGAAGCATGAGGAAACCTCACTCTGGAGCTCGCAGCAGCTCCGGCATGTCGATCGGGCTCGCGCGGAGGCCGAGTTCGGCCAGCGCGTCGGCGAGCCGCTGCTCCTCCGCCTGGATGCCGGGCAGCAGCGGAGCGGTGCCGAAGCTTTTGCGCTCGAACAGGCGCAGCCACTGCAGATGCGTGACGTCCGTCTGCTCGCTGAGCCGCTCCGCCGCGTCATGATAGTCGCGCAGCAGGTACTCGTCCTGCATGCCGTACGCCCAGACGACCGCCTCCAGCAGCTCGCCGCGGCTCGCCTCGTTCTCGGCCGTCGTCAGCAGCAGCTCGCGCAGGCCGACGGCGCCCGCGATCGCCTGTCCGTCCGCGAGCACGCGGTCGTCCAGCGACTCCAGCCGCGTCAGCTCCGGCTCCTGCGCCGCCCATGCGTCCAGGCTTCCTTTGCGAAAAGAGCGGATCAGCTCCGCCGGCGACAGCGGCCGCAGCTCGACCTCCGCCTCGGACAAGCCGGCTTGGCGCAGCGCCTGCAGCAGCAGCGCGTGGCTGTTGCTGCGCGGCACGTAGCCGATCGTCCGCCCGCGCAGCCCGGCGACGTCCCCCGGCTCGCTTCCCTCGCGGGCGACGATCGCATAGGCCTGCGGGTTGGACGGCTCCGCCGCCAGCGCCCGCAGCCCGTCGCCGGCTTCATGCAGGCTCGCCAGCGCCGCATCGTCCGCCTCGCCGAAGTCGGCCTCGCCGCTCTGCACGGCCCGCACGAGCGCGGAGCTGTCCGCGTACTCGCGCCAGGCGAGCTTGACGCCCGCAGCCGCGGCAGCCTGCCGCAGCGCCTCGTCCTCGCGCAGCAGCACGCGCGGGCTGTCTTTGACGTAGCCGATCGTCAGCCGCTTCGGGTCGAGGCTGCGAGCCGCCCATGCGGGTTCTCCGCTGCCGGAGCTGCTGCCGAGGCCGCCCGCGCTTCCGCCGGCGAGGCCGGGCAGCCTGCCGAAGCCTGCGAGCGCCAGCAGCGCGATGCTCGCGGCGACCAGCGCGGCCAGCCGCCAAGGCGATGCCGGTCCAGTCTGGCCGCCGGGCCGCTCGCCGGACCGCAGCCGAGCGCCGCGCCGGCGTCCGCCGCTCTCCTCCGCCGCCGCAAGCTGCGAGGCGCCGCCGGCAGCCTCCGCCGCTGCGCGGTCCGAGGCGCCGCCTCCGTCCTGCCGCGCAGACGGTCCGGCCGGCAGCGAAGCCGATGCCAGCGGATCGCTCCAGCGCTGCCGGTCGGGCCGGCCTTCCTCAGCCATGAGCGGCCAGACCTCTCCGCCAGCGCGTGAACCGCCTTTCCACCCAAGCCAGAACGTAATTGAGCAGCAGGCCCATCGCCGCGAGCAGCAGGATGCCGGCATACATGTCGGGGATCTGGAAAATCTCCTGCGAGTTGAGCGTGTAGAAGCCGAGTCCCGCCGAAGCCCCGATCATCTCGGCGGCGACGAGCGCCGTGATGCAGTTCGCTCCGCCGAGCCGGATGCCGGTGAAGATGCTCGGAGCCGCCGACGGCAGGATGACCCGGAAGAACAAGTATGCCTGCGACGCGCCCATCGAGCGGGCCGAGTCGATCAGCAGCTTGTCGGCGGAGCGCACCCCGCCCACCGTGTTCAGCAGGATCGGCCAGAACGACGCCCAGAGGATGATCGCCGTCTTGGACGCTTCCCCGATGCCGAGGAAGAGGATGAATACGGGCAGCAGGGCGAACGCCGATATTTGCCGGAACAGCTGCAGCAGCGGATCGAGCAGCGCCTCGACGCGGCGGAACCAGCCGATCAGCAGGCCGAGCGCAATGCCTCCCGCGGCCGCCAGCAGCAGGCCCGACAGCGAGCGGCTCAGGCTGGCCGACACATGCTCCCATGCCGCTCCGCTGCTCAGCAGCTCCCAGACGGTGGCCGCCACGACGGAAAACGGGCTGAGGTAAGCCTCGCTGATGACGCCGAGCCGGGGCAGCAGCTCCCAGAGTACGAGGAACGCGACGATCGCCGCGCTCCGTTCTACGATTCGTCCCGCCGAGAAGGCGGACGAGGGTCGAGCCATGAGCATCTTCTCCTTTTCGGGCAGACCGCTTGGCCGCTATGCGTTATGACGTTATGGCGTTATGGCGCAAGTCCGTCATGACGATATTCCGCTATTGCGTCATGCCGTTATGACGTTATGGCGTTTCGGCGCTAGTCCGTTATGACGATATGACGCTAAGCCGAGCCGGACGCGTTCGGGTTGAATTCGTTCGTATAGACGTCCTTCACCTTCACCTTGCCCTTGTCGATCTTGCCGTTCTCTTCGAGAATATCGATGTAATATTGAATCGGCGGCTCGGTGACGACCAGGTCCTCGACGTAGGCGAAGCGGTCGATGTACTCCACGTTCATGTTCAGCCGCTTGGCGATGATCGCCTTCGCCTCCTCCGGATGGTCGTTCACCCAGTTGGCCGTCTTGGCGATCGTCGCGACGAAGTCGCGGACCGCCTCCGGATGCTTGCGGGCGAACTCGCCGTTGGCGCTGTACGGCGCCATGCCGCCGAGGCCGCCGTCGAGATCGTAGTCGCTCCACAGCTGCGTGAACTTCTCGTTCTTGCCGGCGCGGCCGGAGAACGGCGCGTGGATGATCGCCAGGTCGATGCCGCCCTGCTCCAGCGTCTGCTCCTGCTTGTCGTCCGGCACGACGAGGAACTTGATCTTGCTCACGTCGACGCCCTGCTCCTTGAAGTATTTCTTGGACACGAACTCGGCGCAGGCGCCGAAGCTGTTGATGCCGATCGTCTTGCCCTCGAGGTCCTTGGCCGTCTTGATGCCGGAGTCCGCCCGGGTGAAATACTTCATGTGCGGAGCGTCCTCCAGCGTCTTGCCGCCGGCGGAGACAACCTTGATGTCGGCGCCGCTGGCGATCGCCGAGATGACGAGCGGCACCATCCGCGAGCCGAAGTCGATATCTCCGGTGCCGACAAGCGGGATGATCTGCGGCGCGGCGATCTTGCCGACATATTTCGGCCGGGTGGACGTGCCGTCGAAGTAGCCGAGCTCGTCCGCCAGATAGACGAGGTCGAAGCCGGGGTTGTCGGGGTACTTGAACTCGACGATTTCTTTGCCGCCGGTTCCGGCCGCGGCTTCCGCCGGCTCGGCCGGCTCGTTCTTGCCGCAGGAGGCGAGCAGCGCCGCGGCGGCGATGACGGCGAGCGCCGTCAGGCTCGTTCGGCGCATGGTGCGGATGCGGATGGCTTTCATCGATAGATAGGCTCCTTTCGAATCTATGGATAGGGGGCTGTCGGAAAAGAGAGGCGGTTGAGCGATGCGTCGGCCCCGGGCTTTCCCTCGAAACAAGGGAACTTCTTCCCTTGTCCGCGCTTGGACCCGGGCTGTTCCTCGAACAAGGGAGCTTCTTCCCTTGTTCGCGCGCGGACCCTGGCTTTGCCTCAGCTGCCGAGGCGGGATAGAGTGCGGGCGATCAGCGCGCTCTTGTCGTATTCGGCGTACTGAGCCGCATAGGTGCGCGCGGGATCTCCGGCGTAAAAGCGCTCGTACAGCTCATGCCGCGCGCCGAGCGGGCTGCCGACGAGATCCCAGGCGAGCTTGAGCAGCCGCACGCGCTCGGGAGCGCCGCGGTCCGCTCCGCCGTAGGCGCTGTGCAGCAGCGGCGCCAGCGCGCCGCCCGCCAGCGTGTCCAGCTCGCGCGCCGTCGCCGGCGTCTGCAGCATGCCTGCGCCGGAAAGCTGCTGCAGAATCTCGATGGCGCGCGGGTAGTAGCGGTTGCCGAGATTTTTGGCCGTCGTCAGCGGAGCGAGGCGCGGCTCCCAGACGCCCGACTCATGGCGCTCGGCTCCATCCTCCGCCGCCAATAGCAGCGCGCGCACCGACTCGGCCTGGCGCTGCAGCTCGGACAGCTTCGCCTGCACATGGCCGAAGCGCGTAATGCCGATGCTGAAGGCCAGCTCCTGCCCGACGGCGGCGGTGAATTCCAGCTTGGCCAGCAGCCGCGCGATGTTCTCATGGATGCTGAGCGAGCCGGCGAGCCGGTCCGAGCGGATTTTCCAGATGGCGGCCGGATCGTCGTGGATGAACACCCTTTCCCAAGGAATGAGCGCATCGTCGAACACAAGCACCGCGTCCAGCTCGTCGTAGCGCCCGGACAGCGGATGGTCCTCCGTATCCTCGGCATGGAACGGCTCGCGGCAGACGAGGTGCAGGCCCGGGTAGGACACCGGCACCGCGAACATGACGGCGTATCGATGCTCCGCCTGCTGCTTGGGGCTGTGCGGCGACACCATGATCTCGTCCATGTACGGCGCTCCGGTGGCGATCATCTTGGAGCCGCGCACGATCAGGCCGTCCTCCGTCTCGCGCACGATGCGCAGCGCCGCATAGGCGTCTCCCAGCTCGGAGGCGAGCTTGGAGCGGTCGACCTGCGGGTCGTGGCCGGCCGCCGTCAGCAGCAGGTCGTTGTCCCGCACATAGCGGAAATACGCGTCGAGCTTGTCCGGAAACTGCGGCTGCTCGGCCGCGATGAGGCTTCGCCGCTCGTGCCATGCCGCCAGCTGCGCGCGGTAAAAGCCGCCGATCCGGCTCATGACGCCGAACGTCGCCGCCGACCACAGGTAGAACGCCTCGCGGCGGCCGGCCAGCTCCTGCGGGCTGCGCGGATTCTGGAACGCGCGGTTCGCCCGCGCGCCCGTATCCTCGGTCCGGTACGTCAGCTTCGGCCCGAGCTCCGGATCGTCCTGCAGGTCCATGACGGCCGCGACCGAGCGCGCCGTGCCGCGCAGCGCCTCGTGCTCGCGGATATCGCCGGCGGGCTTGCCGCCGATCCAGACGTTGCGGCCGTCGTTCAGCCGCTCGAGATACCGGGCGCCCGCGCTCATCGGGACTCTCCGCCGGCGGCCGCGCCGAGGAGAGACGGAGGCTCGCCATGCCCGGCCTTGGCCGGAGCCGGCGCAGCCGTCCCAATAGGCTCCGTGCTGGCCGAAAGCTGCGCCTGTACGGGCTCCAGCTTGACCCGTTCCGGTTCAGCCGCCCCCGCCCCCGCTTGCCCTCCTGCCCTCTTTTCCAGAGCCGCCTTCCCTCTTCCGACCGCCTCCGCCTCTTGCCCTCTCGCCGCCTCCGCGGCTCCGAGCAGCGCCTCCTCGCGCAGCAGCCGGTCCGACTGCTCGACCTCGTCCTGCAGGATCGCGGCAGCCTGCCTGCGCAGCGCCACGAACGCTTCCTCGCCCCGGATCGAGGCCGGACGCGGCCGCTCCAGCGGGATGTCGAGAATGGCCTTCACCCGGCCGGGACGGGCGGTCATGACCGCCACGCGATCCGACAGATAGACCGCTTCGTCCAAGCTGTGCGTGATGAAAACGATCGTCTTGCGGCTCGCCTCCCAGATGCGGAGCAGCTCGGCCTGCATCGTTTCCCGCGTCTGCGCGTCCAGCGCTCCGAACGGCTCGTCCATGAGCAGCACGTCGGGATCGTAGGCGAGCGCCCGCGCGATCGCCACGCGCTGCTTCATGCCGCCGGACAGCTCATGCGGATAGCGGTCCTCGAACGCCTCCAGCCCGACGAGCCGAACGTAGTGCCGGGCCTTCTCCCTTCGCTCCTTAGCGCGCACGCCGCGAATCTGCAGCCCCGTCTCCACGTTGTGCAGCACCGTCCGCCACGGAAACAGCGCGTAGCCCTGGAATACGACGCCGTTGCGGCGGCTCACTCCCGTCAGCGGCTGGCCGTCCACCGTGATCGAGCCTTCCGTCGGCTTGGTCAGGCCCGCCAGCATGCCGAGGAACGTCGACTTGCCGCAGCCGCTCGGGCCGAGCACGCTCATGAACTCGCCCTCGCGAATCTGCAGGCCGAAGTCCTGGAGCACCTCCAGCGAAGCGCGGGCGGCTCCTCTCCCCGACGCGTAGGCCATGCGGATGCCCTGCGCCTCGATTTTGACCGTCATTCGTCCTCCCCCTTTCGTCGCTGCGCCGAACCGTCCGTCCGACCCGCTTCCCAGCTTTGCCAAAAGCTCCGGTACAGCCCCCGCAGCCGGTCCGCCGGATAGCGGCTCCAGCTCGCCGCGGCGCGCTGCTCGTCGCTGCCCC
Organism: Paenibacillus sp. B01; assembly: GCF_009649995.1. NCBI lineage: Bacteria > Bacillati > Bacillota > Bacilli > Caryophanales > Paenibacillaceae > Paenibacillus > Paenibacillus sp. B01. The sequence goes on from NZ_CP045802.1 coordinate 4,720,324, forward strand.
AGGCGAGCACTCCGAGCTGCAGCTCCCGCGCGCGCCGGCCGCTCGTCCAGCAGCGCGCCCGCTCCGCCAGCGCCGCTTCCTCGGATGCGGCCGCATCGGCGGAAGCCGCAGCGCCGGAACGGCCGGCGCTCCGCATCGGGACGGCGATGCGCCAGCCCGCCGCTTCCGGCAGCAGCGCCGCCGCCTCGCGAAGCGCCGCGCCGCTCTCGGCGAGTGCGGCGTACAGCGGAACCTCCGCGGGCAGCCAGACGCCGCCCGGCGCGGCGGCCGCCTCCCGCTCCGCCGCCAGCAGCAGCGCCCGCTGCGTCTCCAGCCGCTGCACGAGCAGCCCGAGCCGGCTGCCGAGCTCCAGCTCCGGCGTCCGGCCGCCGCGCTCGGCCAGCGCGAACGCGAGCCCGGCCAGCTCCCCGAGCCGCTCCAGCTCCCGCGCCGCGCGCTGGAAGTCCGCCAGCCCCGCGAACGGCGGCTCGCTCAGCAGCAGCCGCACCCGGTCCGCATCGCCTTGGACCAGCACCCGCTCCTGCGGCACGAGCACCCGCCGCAGCCGCAGCTCCAGCGCGGCGTCGCCTTCCTGCCACGGGCCGAGCTCGGCGCCGGGGCTCGCGATCGGCACGAGCAGCAGCGCCGACGGCGGACCGTCCGGCTGCTCCGGCACGGCGAGCAGCAGCTCGGCTGCGAGCAGCGCCTCCGCGGGAACCGGCTGGACTCCCGTCAGCAGCAGGCCGTCCGCCGACGGCTGAAGCAGCGGCGCGCGCTCGCCGGATGCCGTCCTTTCGGGCTGCAGCGGAAATGGCGCGTACACCGGCAGGCGGCGCTCCTCCCGCAGCGCTCGCACGATCGCCCGGACACGGCGGGAGAACGTTCCGCCTTCGTCGAGCGCCTCGCCGAAGGCGTCCCAGCCCGACAGCAGCGCGAGCGCATAATCCGCGAATCCGCCCTGCAGCAGGCTGCCGCCGTCCGCCGCCTCGTGCCAGCCGCCTTTCAGCGCCGCCAGCTCGCCGCGCGAGCGCGGCGCGGCGGGGAACCGCTCCCACGGGTCCTCGCCCTTGCGCAGCCAGTCGGCGAGCTTCCTTCTTTCCTGCCGCAATCCGTCAAGCTCCTTGGCCTGCCGCAGCGGCGGCTCGCCCTCCGCCTCTTCCAGCCGCAGCCCGGCTTGGCCGGTATGCGGCCACGGTCGAACGCTCATCGCTACCTCTCCTCGTCGGATAGAATGAAAAAAGGCCTTCGGTCCCGGCAGGACGAGCGGACGCTCGCGAGCCGGAACAAAAGGCCTCCCGTGATCGGGTGGACAATATCCCAAGTTATTTGCTTTGAATAATAAGGTATAGCACTTCTCCACGCCTGTCAACCCGCTGCGGAGGAAAAGGCCGCCGGCTTCCGATCCCGCTGCCGGATCAAGCCGAGCAGCAGCCCGAGCATCGCCATCTCGCCGAGCAGCGGACTGCCCCAGCCGAGCAGCGGCAGCGAATAGCCGATGACCGGCACGATGCCGAAGGTGAGCAGCAAGCTCCAGATCGTCTGTACGCCGAACACCGCCGCCAGCGCGGCAGCCAAGGCGCGGGCATGACAGTCCTGTACGCGCAGCGCCTGCGCGAGGCAGCGGCCGCTGAACAGCAGCAGCAACGTGCCGAGCAGCAGGCCGAACGCCCAGCCGAGCGAATAGACGAGGAAGGGAAACAGAAATTCGCTGGAGACGGGGACAGTCGAATCCGGCCCGGCATGAAAGCCCTGGCCGAGCCAGCCGGCGCTCCGCACCGCGTCAAGGGCTATCGCAAGCTGATATTCGCTGCTGCCCTTGGCCATGCCCGTACCGGTCAGCCTTTCCCAGGCGTAATAAAAATAAGGCTCCTTAAAGACCATAGCCGCAAGAACGATCACCGGAACCATCGCGGCGCCGACCGCAGCCAGCCGCCACCGACGGTTCAGCAGCACGATGACCCCAAGGCCAGCTGCGTAAAGGGGCAGCCTGGACAAGTCGTTGCTATAGAGGAAAAGGAAAGCCGGCAGCATTCCGAGCAGAGCCGCTTTGTCGACCGCATCCCGCCAGAGGCTCGTCTGCCCTGCTTTACCCGTCTCCAGTCGGGAAAGAATGCCTGCCGCGCCTATAAGCATGAACAAGATCGCGGGCCCGGCTGATTCAACGATCAAGGGCCCAAGATTGTAATAGCCTCTATGGCCGTTCACCTGAACGCCCAAGCGCGGCGCCGCCGCAAGCAGCGCCGCTCCCGCCCCAAAAATAGGCCAGCTCCAGCGGCGAAGCGACTGCAGCGGAGCATAATAGCAGGCGGTCAGCACGACCAGGCCTGCTGCACCGTGGAGGAGCTGCTTCTGCAGCAGCGTCGACTCATACGGCCACCGCTGCTGCAGCCCGTACACATACGCCAAGCCCGCCAGCAGCAGCAGCACTGCCATGGCCGCCAGCCACAGATCCGGCTTCGGCCGATGCACCAGGTGCAGTCCGGCGCCCACCCGCTCCGCATCGCCCATGCGGCGCAGCGCCTCGCGAGCGGCCTCCGGCTCCTCCATGCCCTCCGCCCTCAGCTCCTCCGCCAGCTCCTCCAGATGGCCGAGCAGCTCCTCGCGGATCTCGGCATGCCGCTCCTTCGCCCTTACCTTGGAGCAGACGGCGTCGAGATACGCCCGCACCCGCGGGTCTTGCCCGATACCCGTCATGCGCCGCCCTCCCCGAGCACCCGGTTGACCGTCCGGCTGAACAGCAGCCATTCCTGCTTGCGCTCGCCGAGCTGCCTGCGGCCGAGATCGGTGATCCGGTAATGCTTGCGCCGCCGCCCGCCCTCCTCGCTCCAATACGACTCCACCCGCTTGTCCGCCTCGAGCGCGTGCAGGATCGGATACAGCGTCCCCTCCTGCAGCTGGAACAGCCCCTCCGAGCGGCGCTCCAGCTCCTTGGCCAGCTCGTAGCCGTACATCTCCTTGCGGTCGAGCAGCGACAGCACGAGGATGACGGTGCTCCCTTTCATCAGCTCCTTGCCGATTTTCATCTGCAATCCTCCAATACCTAGATTATCTAGGGATAGATATACTAGGGATAAGGGTAAAGGCAAGAGCGGAAATAATCAACCCTTTTATTTCCATCAGGGTTTGCAGCTGGCACGAAAAGGCGGCGTTACTTGCCCCTGAGCGGGTTTGCAAGCACGTCCTAGGCTTCAGCCTGCGCCTAGGCAGACTTTTTTCGATTTTGGATGATTTTCGTATCCATGGCGTATCACACAAAATCCATCGCGGCCCCTTCATGCGGCGACGGCTTGAAAAAGGCGGATGCGCGGCCCCCGCTCCGCATCCGCTCCTCGACATGGAGGTCCGGTACGCCGGCGGCAACATCGCCCGTCTCCATCGTCTCGCCCTCGCATCGAGGTCGAATTCGCCGAACTCTCCTCCCGCTCTTGCCGGAGCCGCAGAATTCGGCGAAGCTCGCTTTCCAGAGGTCCTCGTCATCCTGCAGCTTGTAGTAAGGCACGTCGTCCGCCGTCTGAGATCGGCGCTGCGACCGTCAATCTGCCGGAATGCCCGCCCTGCTCCTGAGTCCGGCAGCAAGAGTCCGAAGCACGGGGCCAACGAACTAAGCCCCCGCAGGGGCTCGCTCCTGCGGGGGCTTCATTTTTCAGTGGGGGCGTCGGCTAAAAATTCCGACGGCTTTTCTACCTTTCAGCCGGTCCCAATGGGCCGCTCCCTACGATACCATGCCTATGCCTCGCCTCTTGCGGATTCGATCGTAGTCGTTCAGCAGGGCGTCCAGCTCTTGAGACAGGAACAGCACCAATTCGGATCGGATTCCGCACTGCTCGGCGGCTTTGATCATCTCGGTACGCTTCTGCTCGACCGCTTCCAATATCCGGGACACGTTCAGGTCCATGGGCTATCCCCTCCTGCTTCATATATCGGCAGGCACAGGATGTTTTTCCATATATTTTCATCGTTATTTTGATTGAATTTCCTGTTCCGCGAGACGGACGAACGCCTCCAGCTCCATCGTCCCGACATCGCCTCCGCCCCGGCTGCGCACCGCCGCCCGGCCCGCATCCGCTTCGGCCTCTCCGACGACGAGCATATAGGGGATCTTGGCGAGCTGCGCTTCCCGGATGCGGCTGCCGAGCTTCTCGGCGCGGCTGTCCGCATCGGCGCGCAGGCCCGCCTCGGCGAGCCGCTCCCGCATCCGCTCGGCGGCTTCGCGCTGCGCCTCCGATACCGGCAGCACGCGCGCCTGGACCGGCGCGAGCCACAGCGGGAACGCGCCCGCGAAATGCTCCGTCAGGATGCCGAGGAAGCGGTCGATCGAGCCGTAGACGGCCCGATGGATGACGACCGGCCGATGACGCGCGCCGTCTTCGCCGACGTAGCCGAGATCGAATTTCTCCGGCATCTGGAAATCGAGCTGGATCGTGCCGCATTGCCAGCTGCGCCCGAGCGCGTCGAGCACATGGTAGTCGATCTTCGGCCCGTAAAAGGCGCCGTCGCCTTCGTTCAGCCGGTAGTCCGCCCCGCGCCGCTCCAGCACGTCCCGCAGCGCTCCCTCCGCCTGCTCCCAGAGCTCCGCGGCCCCCATGCTGTCCGCCGGCCTCGTCGACAGCTCCATCCGGTACGAGAAGCCGAGCCGGCCGTACACCTCGTCGATCAGATCCATGACGCGGCCGATCTCCTCGCCAATCTGGTCCGGCCGGACGAACAGATGGGCGTCATCCTGGCAGAACGAGCGGACGCGCATCATGCCGCTCAGCGCCCCCGAGAACTCGTGGCGGTGGACCTGGCCGAACTCCGCCAGCCGCAGCGGCAGCTCGCGGTACGAGCGGAGCCGGCTGCCGAAGATGAGCATATGGCCCGGGCAGTTCATCGGCTTGAGCGCGTACGGGCTGCCGTCGACGTCGCAGAAGTACATCTGGTCCTTGTAATGGTCCCAGTGGCCCGACTCCTCCCACAGCCTGCGGTTCATCAGCAGCGGCGTGCGCACCTCCTCATAGCCGCGGCGCAGCTGCAGCCTGCGGGCGAAGTCCTCGAGCGCCGTCCGCACCGCCATGCCGCGCGGCAGGTAGAACGGCATGCCCGGCGCTTCCTCCGAGAACAGGAACAGCTGCAGCTCCTTGCCGAGCTTGCGGTGATCGCGCCTGCGCGCTTCCTCCAGCCGCTCCAGATGCTCGCCCAGCTGCGCCTTTTTCCAAAAGGCCGCGCCGTGGATCCGCTGCAGCATCGGCCGCACGGAATCGCCCCGCCAGTAGGCGCCCGCGACGCTCATCAGCCGGAATGCCTTGAGCCGGCCCGTCGACGGCAGCAACGGCCCCTCCTCGAGCGCCTCGAAGCCGCCGTGCCCGTAAAGCGCGACGGGGCCGTCGCCCGGACGCTCCCGCAGCAGCTCCAGCTGCAGCGCCTCGCCTCGCTCCGCCAGCCGCTCCTCCGCCTCCGAGCGGCTCCGCGACATGCGCGTGAACGGCAGATCCTCGGCGACGATGCGCTCCATCTCCTTCTCGATGCGGACGAGCTCTCCCGCGCCGACCGGCGCGTCCAGCCGCGCGTCGCAGCCGAAGCCGTCCTTGCCGGCGAAACAGCTCCCGATCGTCACGGCGTCATCGCCGTACAGCCGCTTCAGCGCATGCGCCAGCACATGGGCCGCGCTCCGGCGCAGCAGCTCGAGCGCTTCCGGATCGTCCGGCAGGACCAGCTCCAGCGCGCCGCCGCTCTCGAGCGGCAGGTCGAGGTCGACCAGCCGTCCGTCCAGCCGCGCGGCCGCCGCCTTGGCGCGCAGCCCCGGCCGGATCGAGTCCGCCACGGCCGCGGCGGTCGTGCCGGCCGGGTACCTCCTTACCTTGCCGCTCGGCAGAGCGATGCGGATCTCACTGCCGCCGCATTCGCCGGCGGACTCGCTGCGGGGCAGCTCGGCGGCTGGATCGATTCCGGGGCCGCCTTCGTTTTTCTGCTCTCTGATTTCCATGCGCTTCTCCTCCTTTCTTCGTCTGGGAACAACAAAAAACGCGCTTCATCCCGAGAAGGGACGAGCGCGCTAAGGACCCGTGGTTCCACCCTGATTCGACCTCCGGCACGAGCGGCACGGAAAGTCCTTCATTGGCGTCCGATAGCGGGGACGAGCCGGCAGGCTTACGGCCGCGCGGCACTTGCCGGCGGGTTCAGCGCTGCAGCTATCAGAGGGGTAATCCCTGCATCCGGCACCGAAGAAGCTCGCAGCGTGCGCTTCTCTCTCTGGGCGGCCCGCGAAGGGGATCCTGTCTCTGGTCATGGCTCACTGAAGAATGAGATTGGAGCCTATATTACCCGCTCGGAGGCGGGCAAGTCAAGACGGATTTTTGAGTTTATTTCTCGTATCCGATTACTTTTCCTCGCACGGCCGAAATGGGAAGCGGTCCGAACAGCTGGCTGTCGATGCTTCTCCACCATGTATCGCCCAATACGAAAACGTGATCGGGCGGGACCTCGATCTCGTTCTCGCCCAGGTTCGCCGTCTCGAGCTCCTGCCCTCTGGATTGCTCTTGGCCGTAAAAAGCATCCAGCTTTTTGCCGTCAATGTAGATCCGGCCCTTTTCAATCTTTTTCTTCGGGAAGGCCGACGACTCGAGCCAGGTTGAATTCGGCCGGCTTCAAGTTTGGATTGAAGTCATGATTGAACTCAGGCGTCTTGAAGTAAACGACATCCCCGCGGGACAGAGATCCGTCGGCCTCATCCTTCGGATCTACCACCAGGCCTCCTACGATCGCGGAATCATACTCATGATTCCCCCGATCCATGCTGTCGGATCGATGATCGATCACGAACATGCCGCTCTCGACATCCACTTTTACAGGCGTTGATGGCGTGGTCTCGTCCGTAACAATTTTCGGGTTCCCGCTTTCTGAAATAGAACAAGCAGAAGCAATCAATACGCAAAAGAATATCAAGATGGAAAGAACAAATTTCAAGAGATTGAAGCCTCGCTTTCCATTTTCGCTTAGGACCACATTTCTTCAATGCTATCTATTTTATTCTTTTCCATGAATCTAATCGTTTGTGATTCCAATGCTTCAATGAAGTTCAGCCAGTCATTTCGACCTAATTCAAAATCAATAGAAATAAACTCATCCGCAATCGCGCTCCAAGAGGAGTTCAGTTCATCGGAAATTTCAACTTGATTTTGCTTTTGCATACCTAAACTTTGATCAGCGCCTTCTGCATTCCATTCATAATATACACGAGATAATTTGTATGCATTTAATGAACTATTATTAAAATCAAAACTTTCTTTTCGCTCCTTAAGAGCTACCGCTAAGTGCCTATATTCGACGATAATGTCTCTAATTTTTTCATTGTTGATCATCAATGCTCTAGATTGATCTCTTGATATTTTGTTTCCCGAAATTACATCGCCATATAAATTTTTATTTTCATCTATTACATTCATTAAAGAATGTAGATCATCATTCATCTGATTCGAGATATACTTTTGATATTTCATTTTTTCACTATATTGAGATCCGAGTAGAATCAATATGAAAAGGAAGCAAAGGGTCAGTAATCCATACTTGAAATATCTATTGACTTTAATATAAATCACCACTTTTTAAATAATTCTACCGAGGATATAAATTTTATTCTTTAAACGTTCTTGATGCTTCACCTTTTAGCTAATCACGCTACTTCATCAAGTATAGAACTTCATGTTTCTATTTTAAAATAGTTTTATATACCTAAGTTAAGTTAATTATCACTTAAGCAAGAATGATGTATAAAAACATCTGGAATTGTCGCATAGTGCTGGAAGTAAAGGAAAAGAGTCGACTTAATCACTTTCTATGGACCGTTTTCATCGATTTAAAACGGGATATAGGACCGACCTCAGAGAGGTAACGATCTGCATAGTTTGAAACCCAATGCCGAACGTTGATAGACTATCCTAAAGGAGAGGATGAGAAGCATGCCAACCATGATCTGCCTGCACGGCCTGACGCCGGAGCAGGAAGCGCGAGTGCGCGAGGCCGCGCCGGGCTGGAACATCGTATTCGGCCGCCCCAAGGAGCTGGACGACAAGCTGTTCCGCGAGGCGGAGGTCATCTGCGGATGGAGCCCCGCCATCGAGAAGGAGTCTCTTGGAGAGGGCGGCTCCCTCAAGTGGCTGCAATCGTGGTCCGCGGGCGTGGACAAGATGCCGCTGGGCAAGCTGGAGCAGGCCGGCGTCATCCTGACGACGGCGAGCGGCGTGCATCCGGTGCCGATGTCCGAAACGGCGCTGGCGATGATGCTCGCCTTCTCGCGCGGCCTGCACCATTCGGTGCGCAGCCAGCTCCGGGGCAAATGGGAGCCGCGCGAGCCATACGCGGAGCTGAATGGAGCGACGCTCGCGATCATCGGAGCGGGCGAGATCGGCACCGAGCTCGGCCGGCTCGGCCAGGCGCTCGGCATGCGCACGATCGGCGTGCGCCGCACGGCGCGGCCGACGCCGCACATGGACGAGGCGATGGGAATCGAGCAGCTGCATGACGCGCTCGCCCGCGCCGACTATGTCGTGAACGTCCTGCCGCACACGCCGGACACGGAGCGCGTTTTTGGCGCCGCCGAGTTCGCCGCGATGAAGGACAGCGCCGTGTTCGTCAACATCGGCCGCGGCGTGTCCGTCGATACGGATGCGCTCGTCGAGGCGCTGCGCAGCGGCGCGATCGGCGGAGCCGGTCTGGACGTGACCGATCCCGAGCCGCTGCCGGAAGGCCATCCGCTGTGGGCGATGGAGCAGGTCATCATCACGCCGCATATGGGCGGCAGCTCCGAGCGCTACAAGGAACGCGTCACCGAGCTGTTCGTCCACAACCTCAAGAGCTACCTGGCGGACGGCCGCCCGGCCCGCAACATCGTCGACTACGAGCGGGGGTACTGAGTGCTTCGCGCGCAGCTCGTCGACTGCCGAGCGAAGGGCTTCGATATGCGAAGATGATTGTGAAAAGCGGACCAGTCGGCGAAAATGCCGCCAGGCATCGCCAAGCGAGCAAAGGGACAAGAGCGGAGCCTGACTCCGTCCTTGTCCCTTTTTCCTGCCTGTCGCCGCGAACCCGGGAGCGCGCCCGAGTTGCTCGGTTTTTCCGCGCAACTCCCTCCGTTCCGGCGCCTGCGCGCCCGAGTTGCTCGGTTTTTCCGCGCAACTCCGTCCGTTCTGCTGCCTCCGTGCCCGCGTTGCTCGGTTTTTCCGCGCAACTATCTCTGTCCTGCTGCCTGCGCGCCAGAGTTGCTCGGTTTTTCCGCGCAACTCCGTCCGTTCTGCTGCCTCCGTGCCCGCGTTGCTCGGTTTTTCCGCGCAACTCCCTCCGTTCCGACGCCTCCGTGCCCGCGTTGCTCGGTTTTTCCGCGCAACTCCGTCCTTTCCGACGCCTGCGCGCCCACGTTGCTCGATTTTTCCGCGCAACTCCCTCCTTTCCGACGCCTCCGTGCCCGCGTTGCTCGGTTTTTCCGCGCAACTCCCTCCGTTCCAGCAGCAAAAAGGAGCGTTCCCGATCGGGAACGCTCCTTTCTCTTGCGCGGCGCCAAAGGCTGGACGACCGGCCGACGCCGCCTCGCCCACTCGCCTGACCGAGGCCAGCTCTGCCGCCTCGTCTGCCGCGCCTCTGCCGCTGCCGACGCTCATGCGCCGCCGACTCTCGGGCTGCCCGCCCAAGCGCGGACGCCGCCGCGAGCTTAGTCGGCCAGGCGCAGCTGGCGCACGAGCCGCGTCAGATGCTCCAGCGCGTAAAGGACGCGCTGCTTGACCTTGTCGCTGGCCGGCTCGCCGTCCTCGCCGAACGAGCGCGCGTCTCCGCCGATCGATACCCACTCCGTGCAGTTGATGCCGTGCAGGTTGCGGACGACCGTCTGCAGCTGCGTCAGCGAGCTGACGCCGACCGCGCCGGCCGCGGAGCTGGCGACGAGCACCGGCTTGCCCTCGAACTGCGCCGCGCCGAGGTAATCGAGCGCGTTTTTGAGCGTACCCGAGAACGACCCGTGATACTCCGGCGTGCCGAGGATGACGCCGTCCGCTTCGGCGACGGCCTGCACGAGCAAGTCGATCTGCTCGCTCGGCTCGGCGGCATCGGACGAATAAAGCGGCAGCGTGTGGCGATGCAGATCGATGAACGTCACCTCGATCTCCTTTTCCCGAAGAGCCTTCTCCATATAGCGCAGCAGCTTCGTGCTGGTCGATTCCTTGCGGTTGCCTCCTGCAATGATCGTAAGCTTCATCGATCGTTCATCCTTTCGTTTCCATTCATGGGGTTCCTGTTCCCATTATAGCCTGCTCGCGAACTTTCTCAAGCATTTTATTTACAAAGTGGCCGAAGGGTCCTCATCCTCATGAACGCTAACCTCGATCTCAAAGATCGCCTCCGCTCCCCGCTGGAGCGGCCTCAGCTCGATGCGCCCGTCCATCCGCTCCACGAGCGAGCGGCAGATCGCAAGGCCGAGGCCCGTGCCGCCGTACAGGCGCGAGATGGAGGAGTCGGTCTGGCTGAACGGCTTGAAGAGCAGATGGAGCTTGCCCTCCGGAATGCCGATGCCGGTATCCCGAATGCAGAACTCGAGACGGATGCGGCCGCCGGTCCGTCCGACTTCCCTGACTTTGACGGAGATGCCGCCCTCGTCCGTGAACTTGACGGCGTTGCTGATCAGGTTGTTGAGCACCTGGCGCAGCCGCTTGCCGTCCCCGACCAGCACCTCCGGCAGGCCGGGCTCGAGCTCGAGGATGGCGTCGAGCTTCTTCTCCTTGAGCTTGCCGAGAAAAAGCTGCAGCGAGCCCACGACGACGTCGCGAAGCACGAACGGCTCCTGCGCGAACGGAATCTCTCCGCCCGACTCCAGACGCGAATAGTCGAGCACATCGTCCATCACGTCCATTAGGCCGCTGCCGCTGCTATGGATGATGCGCACGTATTCCCGCTGGCTCTCGTCCAGCTCGGTGTCGAGCAGCAGCTCGCTCATGCCGAGCACGCCGTTCAGCGGCGTGCGGATCTCATGGCTCATGACGGCGAGGAACTCGCTTTTGATCTTGAGCGCTTGCTCCGCCTCCAGCTTGGCCTGCCACGCCTCCCGCAAAGCCGCATTGCGCGGCGTCAGATCGGTCGAGATCGTGTAGATATCCATATGGCCGTTGCGCCCGTCCCAAGGAACGAACACCGTGCTGAGCTCCAGCTCGCGCTCGTCCTTGGTGCGGATGCGCAGCTCCGATGTCTGCGCGCGCCCCTGCTTGGCGCGCAGGAAGCAGCGGCTCACGCGCCTCCTGTCTTCCGGCTCGACGATCGACCAGAAGCGCCCGCCCTCCAGCTCCGCCGCCGTGTAGCCGGTCAGGCGCACCGCCGCCGGATTGATGCGCAGCAGCCGTCCGTCCCGGCTGAACAGGCAGACCATGTCGGGATTGTATTCGAAAATGGAATCGTAACGGCTCCGGTTGCCGGCGGCTTCCTTCCAGGCCGCCTTTTTTTCCAGCATGAGGCTCAGCGCGAACAGGACGAGCGTCAGCACGGCGACGATGACGATCGCCTCGAATCCGTTCCACTCTGCCATGGCGCACCGCTCCTCTCTTGGCTGGATCCCTTTGCAAGTGCATTAACCTTTCGGCTGCGAATAGAACCGGATGACGAACGGAAGCCGCCGCGGTTCGGCGAGCAAAAGAACTGCCCGCGATCGAGGCACATGCCGATCCCCATGACGGACTGACTGGCCACGCTGCCGGCAGACCGCCGCCGCTGGAAGGCGAGCTGGCCGGTGGCGAGCGCGCTGCTGGAGGGCGAACCGGCCGGTGGCTACCCCGCTGCCACCTCTGCTGATGGGGCTGGGCATGGCAGGCCTTATGTGGCCGAAGGACATCGTCGACGTGCAGGGCCGGGCCGCCATCCTGGACAACCGCTCGGCCATCCGCAGCCTGCGGGAGTCCGGCAGGAACCGCTGCTGGTCGGGTCCGGACGATCCGAGCATCGGCGTGCTGAAGCTCGTACCGGACGTGATCGCGCTGAGCGAAGGCTATGCCACTGGATGCGCTCCATTTCCGTCGCATCGCCTCCGCCAGTGGTAAATGTGCCACAATGCAGATAAAAACCCGCTTCCCGACCTGCCGAAGCGCTGCTTCAGCGGAAGGGGAATCGGGTTTTTACGTTGGAATCCAAGGCGCCCCTCCAAGCCGGCACGCCCTAGCCGCGCAGAAAGACCGCCCCGATCGCCAGCGCGCCGAGGATGCCCCATACGGCGTTGAGCTTCAGGTACTGCACGAGGATGAAGAACGCCGCCGCGATCAGGAACGGCATGAAGTTCAGGAAGCCGGAGCTTTCCTTGAAGGCGAACTTCGAGAAGTCGTACGCCAGCATCGCCATCATGACGAAGATGACCGGCTGGATGCCCCGGATCATGCCCTTGATGACGGGGTTGCCGCTCAGCTTGATCATGATGCCCGAGAGCGCCACCATGACAAGCGCCGTCGGCAGCACGACCGCGACGAGCGCGACGGCGCTGCCGGCCACGCCCGCGACCTTGTAGCCGATGTAGGCGGCCAGCTTGGTCGCGATCGGACCGGGCAGCGCGTTGCCGAAGGCGAGCGCCTTGCCGAATTCGTCGGTCGTCATCCAACCGTATCGGCCCACCACCTGATCCTGATAGATCGGAATGATCGACGGTCCTCCGCCGTAGCCGAGCAGCGTCGCCACCCCGAACGAGTAAAAGAGATTCCATAATGTCGCCAGCACTCGTGCTCGCTCCTTTCTATGCCGCGCCCGAGGGAAAAGCCAGCCAACCAGCTGATCGCCAAGGCGTCTGCTCGCAAGCAGCCTCTGGGCTTGCCAGCTGATCGCCAAGGCGTCGGCTGGTTGGCAGCTCTAGGCCTACCAGCCGATCGCCAGGCCGTCGCCGCGCGGGTCGGCCGCGCCGGTCATGAGGCCGTCGGCGTCGATGACGATGCCCTGCGCCTGGCCGGTGACGCCGTCCCAGGCGTCGACCAGCTCGACCCGGTGCCCCCAGCCGCGCAACGTCGCGGCTGCGCCGGCCAGGCCGCGGTTTTCCAGCTTGAGGCTGTCGCTGTCCTGTCCCCACGTCCGACCGTAGATCCAGCGCGGCAGCGCCAGCGCCTCCTGGACGGTGCAGCCGTAGTCGATCAGGCCGGTGATGACGGACAGCTGCGTCTGCGGCTGGCCCTCCCCGCCCTGCGAGCCGACGAGCGCCCACGGCTTGCCTCCGCGCAGGATCATCGCCGGCATGAGCGTGTGGAACGAGCGCTTGCCCGGCGCCAGCACGTTCGGAGCGGACGGATCGAGCGAGAAGAACGAGCCGCGGTTCTGCAGCAGCACGCCAGTGTCCTCGGGCATGTAAGCCGCTCCGAAGTCATAATACAAGCTCTGAATGAAGGAAACGGCGTTGCCCTCGCCGTCGACGACGGCGGCGTAGGCGGTATCCTGGCCCATCGCCGGCGACAGATGCGTTGCGGGATTCGGGAAGCTGCGGCCGATCTCGTCGTACAGATGGCGGGCGTACGACTTGGACAGCAGCCGCTCCAGCGGAATATGCGCGAAGTCCGGATCGGTCAAGTAGCGGTCGCGGTCGCGGAACGTCTTTTTCACCGTCTCGGCCATCAGATGGTAGAACGCGGCCGAATCGCGCGGGATCTCGGAGAGGTCGGCGTTCTCCAGCACGTTCAGCATCATCAGCGCGGAGAAGCCCTGCGAGTTCGGCGGCATCTGATGCACCTCGCAGCCGCGATAGCTGACCGACACGGTCGGCACCCACTCGCCGCGATGGGCGGCGAAGTCCTCGCGCGTCAGCAGCCCGCCGTCCCGCTCCATCCCAGAGACGATGCGCTCCATGACCGTCCCCGTATAAAAGCCGTCCCGGCCCGCCGCCTGCAGCTCCCGCAGCGTGCGGGCGAGATCCGGCTGGACGAGCCGCTCGCCGGTCCGCAGCAGCCGGCCCTGCGGCAGGTAGACGGCCGCGAGCGCGGGGCAAGCCGCGAGCTCGCGCTCGCCGATCCGCATCCAGTGCTCGAGGTTGCGCGAGATCGGGAAGCCCTGCTCGGCATACTGCGCCGCCGGCTCCAGCAGCTCCTCCCACGGCAGCCGGCCGCCGCGCCGCCACACCTCCCACCAGGCGTCGACCATGCCTGGCACGGTGATGGAGCTGCGCACGCCGCGCTGCGGAATCGCCGTCTCCCCGGCATCCGCATAAACGGACGGCGTCACCTGGCTGCCGGCGCGGCCGCTGCCGTTGTAGCCGGCCATCTCGCCGCTCGCCGCGTCGTAGAGCATGAAAAACGCGTCGCCGCCGACGCCGGTCATATGCGGGTAGACGACGCCGAGCGCCGCGCTGATAGCGACGGCCGCATCCGCCGCGCTGCCGCCGCGGCGCACGATGTCCCGCCCGATCTCGCTGGCGATGTAATGAGGCGTCGCGACCATTCCCTGGTAGCCCATCGGCATGACCGGCTTCATACGCTTCCCCCCTCATAGATGTCGAGCGCCGCCTGCACCGCCGCGCCGGCCTTGAGCTCCGCGCCGTGGCGCAGCAGCACCGCCTCCAGCGCGCCGAGCAGCAGCAGCACGTTGCGCTTCGAGCAGCTGTAGCCCATCGTGCCGATGCGCCAGATGCGGCCTTTGAGCGGGCCGAAGCTGCTGGCGATCTCGATGCCGAACTGCTCCAGCAGCATCGATCGCACCGACTCGCCGTCAATGCCCTCGGGGATCTCGACGCAGGCGACGACGGCGAGCTTGCATGCCGGATTGCCGTACAGCCGCTGGCCCATCGCCTCCAGGCCGGCGACGAGCGCCGACTCATGCAGCCGATGGCGGGCGAAGCGCTCCTCGAGCCCTTCCTCCAGCACGATCCGCACGCCCTCGCGCAGCGCGTACAGCATCGACGTCATTTCGGTATGATGGTTGAGCCGCGCCGGGCTCCAGTAATCCTGCAGCTGGCTGAGGTCGAGGTAGTTGCTGCGGATGACGCTGCCGCCGAGCTCGCTCGCGGCAGGCGGCTGCAGCCTCGGCGCGGCGGATGCGAGGGCGGCCGGACTCAAACTGCCGACGGCGGGCAAGGCGGCAAGGCCTGCCGGCGCAGCTGCTGGCGCGGCGGAACCGGAAGCGGCCGCGCCGTCTGCCGCCGGCTCGGCCGGAGGCTGCAGCCCGCGCTCGACGCGCTTGCGGCGGAGCAGCTTCGCCTCGGCGCGCTCGTTGTAGGTGATCGGGGCCATGCCGGACGGCACCGACAGGCATTTCTGCGCACCGCCGACGACGGCGTCCAGGCACCAGGCGTCGGTCTCGACCGGCACGCCGCCGAGCGTGGCGACCGCGTCGACGGCGATCAGGATGCCGCGCTCGCGGCAGGCTTTGCCGATGGCCTCGAGCGGCTGCACGCGGCCGGTCGACGTCTCGCCGTGCACGATCGCCACCAGATCCGGACGGCAGGCGTCGATCGCCTCGATCACCTCCTGCGGCTCGAATACCTCGCCCCAGGGCTTTTCGATCGTATAGACCTCCGCCCCGAGCCGCTGCGACAGCTCGGTCAGCAGATGGCCGAAGCGCCCGAAGATCGGCACGAGCACGCGGTCGCCCGGCTCGATCAGCCCGGTCAGCACCGCCTCCAGGCCGGAGCGCGACGTGCCGTCGACCGGATACGCCCAGCGATTGTCCGTGCGGAACAGCTCCCGCAGCATCTCCATCGTCTCGTTCATGATGGCGGTGAACTCCGGATCGAACTGGCCCAGAATCGTATGGCTCATCGCCCGCAGCACGCGCGGGTCGGCTTCCACCGGCCCCGGCGTCATGATCGTCCTCGGCGTCGGCGACAGGTCGGCGTATCGTTTCATGGCACTCTCTCCTCGTAGGCAAGCTCGTATAGCGCATCGATCAAAACCGCCAAGCCTGCGGCCAGCTGCGCCTCCTCCGTAAATTCCAGCGGAGAGTGGCTGATTCCGGCCCGGCTCGGCACGAACAGCATCGCCGCCGGACAAATCTCCGACAGCAGCTGGGCGTCATGTCCAGCTCCGCTCGCCATGCGGCGGACCGCCAGCCCGCGCCGGCCGGCCGCCCGCGCGAGCCGGTCGGCCAGCTCCGCGTCCATGCGCGCAGGCGGCGCGTCCATCCACAGCTCGCCCTGCAGCTCGAGGCCGCGCCGGGCGGCGATGCCGTCCAGCTCCTCCAGCAGCTCGCGGCAGAACGACTCTAGCGCTTCGACGTCGTCATGCCGGACGTCGAGCGTGAACCGGACGCGGCCCGGCACGACGTTCGGCGTGCCGGGCTCGGCCTCGAGCCGCCCGACGGTGGCGACCATCGGCTCGCCTCGGCGGACGGCCGCCCGCTCGGCGGCCAGCGCCATCTCCGCCGCCCCGGCGAGCGCGTCGCGCCGCAGCGGCATCGGCGTCGTGCCGGCATGGTTCGCTTCGCCCGCCACCGTGAACGTATAGCGGCGCTGCCCGACGATCGCCTGCACGACGCCGATCGGCTCTCCGCTCCGCTCCAGCACGATGCCCTGCTCGACATGCAGCTCGACGAACGCATCCAGGTCATCGCGCCGCGGATGCGGCTGCTCCGGGCGGCCGAAGCCCGCCGCAAGCATCGCCTGCTCGAGCGTCTCGCCGTCCGGATCGTGGTAGAACGAGGCTCCCTCGAGCCCGTAGCGGCCGATCATCGTGCCCGAGCCCCAGTAGGAAAGCGGGAAGCGGCTGCCCTCTTCCTCGCACAGCGACACGACCTCCAGCGTCCGGCGCGGCGGTCCGCAAAAGCGCTTCAGCGCCGCCAGCGCGGCGATGCCGGCGGCGACGCCGTAGGCGCCGTCATAGTGGCCGCCGCGGCGCACGGTGTCGATATGGGAGCCGGTCAGGACGACGCGGCTCCCGCCGTCCGTCCCGGGCAGCCGGCCGAACAGGCTGCCCGCGCGGTCGAAGCGCGGCTCAAGGCCGGCTGCGGCGAGCCGCCGCTCCAGCAGGCGCTGCGCCTGCAGCCAAGCGTCGTCGTACAGCAGGCGCGTCACGCCGAGCGCGCCGGCCGGGCCGATCAGGCCCTGCGGCGCATGCGGCGTCCCGGACGCTTCCACGGCGGATGCCGCGCCCGACGCTGTTGGCGGCACCGACGCTGTTGGCGGCACAGCCCCTGCGCCTGCCTCCGCCGCCCCAGGCACTCCCGCCGCTGCGCCTGCCGCAGCGCTCGCCGCCTGGCCCGGCGCTTGCGCCGAGCCCGCTCCTCCAGCCGCCTCGACGGCGGCCGCCGAAAGCTGCGCCGTCGTCCCGAGCGGGTCCGCCGCCGCCACGTTCGCGGCGCCTTCCGCGCCGATCCAGGCCAGCTCCCGCAGCAGCTCCATCATGAAGGAGGCTGCCTGCTCCATCTGCTCGCTTGTCAGCGCCATCCGCGCTCCCTCCTCTCTTCCGCTTTCAGCGTCCGCCGAACGATCCGCCCGTCCCGGCCTCGGCGGCTTGCCGCCGCTCTGCCGGCGCCCCCAGGCCGCCAGCGGTGCGCACGCCTCCCGCCGGCACGACGCCGCCGTCCAGCGAGTAGACGACCTGTCCGCGCAGCAGCGTGCGGACGACCCGGACGTCCATCCGCATGCCCGTGTACGGGCTATGCGGATGCAGGTACTGCAGGTGGCCGCTTTCCAGCGTGTAGCCCGCGCTGCGGTCGATCAGCGCCAGATCGGCGTCCTTGCCGACGGCGATTCCGCCCTTGCCGGTCAAGCCGAAGCGCTCCGCCGGCGCCCCCGCCAGCACCCGCGCGAGCCGGCCGGCCGGAATGCCGCGCCGCAGCCCTTCGCCGAGCACGAGCTCGACCGTGCTCTGCGCGCCGGAGATGCCGCCCCAGGCGTCGAAAAAGCTCAGCCCCGGCCCCGCCTTCAGCTCGATCGGGCTCGGGCTGTGGTCGGAGGCGACGAGGTCGATCTTGCCTTCCGCCAGCTGCGCCCACAGCCGCTCGACGCTTTCAGCGTCCCGCAGCGGCGGCGCGCATTTGGCCACCGGCCCGATCCGGGCCATGTCGTCCGCCGTCAGCATCAGATAATGCGGGCATGTCTCTACGGTCACGTCCAGGCCGTCCCGGCGCGCGCGGTCGATCCGCTCCACGCTGTCCGGATGGCTGATGTGCACGAAGTGCAGCCGGCAGCCCGTGAGCTCCGCGTAGAACAGCGCCCGGTGCACCGCCTCCAGCTCCGCCACCGGCGGCCGCGAGGCGGCGAAGTCGAGCGCCCCGACGCGGCCTGCCCGCCGCATCGAATCGCCGAGCGCCGTCGTCATGCTGTCGTTCTCCGCATGCAGCGCCAGCACGCCGCCGAACGAGGCGATGCGCCGCATCCCTTCGTACAGCGTCCAGTCGTCCGCCTCGACGAAGCGGCCTTCGCCTTCTCCGCCCGGCTTGGAGACGAACGCCTTGAAGCCGACGACGCCGGCCTCCGCCAGCGGCTCCAGCTCCTCGAGCTTGCCCGGGACGAGCCCGCCCCAGAACGCATAGTCGACGGCGGAGCGGCCTTCGGCGCAGGAGGCCTTGAGCGCCAGCGCCGCCCGGTCGACCGTCGCCGGCAGCCCGTTCAGCGGCATGTCCGCGTAAGCGGTCACGCCCCCGGCGGCGAGCGCGGCGGAGCCGGTCGGGAACCCTTCCCAGTGGCCCATGTTCGGCTCGTTGAAATGCACGTGGACGTCGACGCCGCCCGGCAGCACGAGCAGCCCCGACGCGTCGACGATTTCCGCCCCGGCCGCGTCCAGCTCCGGACCGATCGCGGCGATCGCCCCGCCGGCGATCGCGATGTCCAGCCGCTGCGGCTGCGCGACGTCCGGCAGGACGATGTCGCCGCCCTTGATCACCGTTGTCCAGCCTGCGGCCGGAAGGTCCCTCTTCTCTCCCATGATGTTCGCCCCTTTCCTAACCGCTGATGACGGAAGCGCGCGAGGCCCGCCTGCCTCAGCTGCCCCGATAGCTGCTGTACCCGCCCGGCGCGACGATCAGCGGCACATGATAATGCTGCGAGCCGTCGGCGATCGTGAAGCGGATCGGCACCTGCTCCAGGAACGCCTCTCCCGCCGCAGCGGCCGCGCCTGCGCCTGCCGCCGCTGCCGCCGAGCGGAAATACGCGCCGGCCTCGAACAGCAGCTCGTACGTGCCGGGCGTCAGCTCCTCGCCGGCCAGCAGCGGGCCGTCGATGCGGCCGTCGGCATTGGTGACCGCCTCGCGCAGCAGGCCGGCCTGCCCCTCTCCGGCCAGGCGCGTCAACGTCAGCGCCATGCCCGCCGCCGGGCGTCCTCTGGACGTGTCCAGCACATGCGTCGTCAATCTCCCTCCGTCCATCTCGCTCCTCCTCCCTGCCTAGTCCGCGATCAGGTCCGCCAGCCGAAAGCCGGTGATGCGCCCGATCTCCCGCAGCGCCTGCTCCAGCTCCGCCTCGCGCTCCCGCGGCGTCCGCTCCTGCAGCGCCTGCAGGATGCCGTCCTTGTCCTTGCCCTTCACCGCGAGGATGAACGGAAAGCCGAACCGCTCCACATACTGCCGATTGAGCGCCGAAAACGTCTCGTACTCCTCCGGGCTCAGCCGGTCGAGGCCCGCGCCCTGCTGCTCGGCGACGGAATGCTCGCTCATCGCGAGCCGCGCGCCGAGATCGGGATGCTGCCGCAGCAGCGCCAGCACCGCTTCCTCGCCGGCCTCGCGCACGGCCCGCTCCATCGCGGCATGCAGCTCTTCCCGGCCGGCGTACGGCCGGCCCGCCGCCGCCCGCTCGGCGACCCACGGCGAATGCTCGTAGATGCCGCCGAGCGTCTTGGCGAACGCTTCCGGCGTCATCGCGTTCAGCTCCGCGATCGTAACCTGCCCGCTCATGTCCAGTACCCCGCGTGCACGGCGACGATCGCCTCGTCCAGCTCCTCGAACGGCCCGATGACCGTCACCGGCTTCTGGCCGGCGGCGAAAACCTCGCGGCACGGCAGGTCGAGCGTCGGATTCTGCTCGTCGTCGCCGGTCAGCTCCAACAGCCTTTTCTCGCTGATGCCGTACACGACGGTGCCGACATTGCCCCAGTAGATGGAGCCCGAGCACATCGCGCACGGCTCGACGGACGTGTACAGCGCGCAGTCCCACAGGAACTTCTTGTCGTAAAGGCCCGAGGCGCGCTCCATCAGCGTCGTCTCGGCATGGCCGGTGCAGTTGCGCTCGGTCACCTCGATGTTGCCCTGCTCCAGCAGGATCTCGCCGTCCGGGCCGACGAGCAGCGCGCCGAACGGCGTATTGCCGGACTCGCGCGCCGCCTCAGACACCTCGACGGCCCGCTTGAGATAGCGGATATGGTCTCTGTCGCTCATGGCGATCTCTCCTTTTAAATCAGGTTCGCGTCAGGCTCGCCGGCCGAAGCCCGGCATACCGCGCGGAAGATGCTGCCGTAGCCGGTGCAGCGGCAGATGTTGCCGGCCAGCGCCTCCTCCGTCTCGGCCCGGGACGGGCACGGATTGGCGGCCAGCATCGACGTCACGCTGACGACCATGCCCGGCGTGCAGTAGCCGCATTGGAAGCCGCCTTCCTCAAGGAAGGCGCTTTTCACGCGCTCAGCCCGTTCGTCCCGCAGCCCTTCGATCGTCACGATGTCGGCCTCCTGGCATTGGTAGGCGGACAGCAGGCAGCTGTTCATCGGCTCGCCGTCCACGAGCACCATGCAGGCGCCGCAGCGGCCGATCTCGCAGGAGCGCTTCGTGCCGGTCAGGCCGAGGTCCTCGCGGATGACCGCCAGCAGGCGGCGCGACGGGTCGACCCGCAGCTCGCGCCGCTGCCCGTTCAGTCGGAAGCGAAGCCAGAGCGGACCGCCCGCCGGCGGCGCTGGCGCGGCTTCGGCCGGCGCAAGCTCGGCCCGCGCAGCATCGGCATCGAGCCGCTCCGGCGCCAGCACCGCTTGCGCCGAAGCCAGCTCCGCCAAAGCGGAGGCGGCGCCTTCTTCTCCGGCCGCGACCGGCGGCTCCGGCGCCGGGGCGCCGGCCGGCATCCGCATGGCCGCGGCCTCCGGGCCGGCTTCGGCCGGCGCCTCCGTCCCGCGACGGGCCGGCTCCGGCGTTTGCGCCGCAGCCTGCGGCCCGCTCGCGGCCCGCTCCGCCTGCCGGCGCCGCTCGGGCTCCGACTCGCCGATCGGATAGCGCTTCTTGTCGTCACTCATCGCATCCGCCTCCTTTCGCCTGCCACTCGTCGCTCCATGGCTGCAGCAGCACGCCGGGCTCGAGCGGCAGCTTGCGCACCCGCACGCCGACCGCGTCGCGGATCGCGGCCGTGATCGCCGGGGCGAGCGCCACCGAGCCGATCTCGCCGACGCCGCGCGGACCGTACGCGTCGTCCTCCGGCAGCTCCTCGATCGCCTCGACCGTCAGCCGGCCGACATCGGCGGCCGACGGCACGAGATACGTATCCAGGTTGCGCGTCGCGTAGCGCCCTGCCTCCATGACCGCATCCTCGCTCAGCGTGAAGCCGAGCGCCATCGAGGCGCCGCCCTCGATCTGTCCAAGATATCCCTGCGGATTGGCGACGGGACCGGCGGCGACGGCATGATGCTGGTCGGTCACCTTGACCCTGCCGCTCAGCAGGTCGACCTCGACGCGGGCGGCGACGGCAGCGTACGTGTACAGGAAATGCGCGCCGACATGCGGCTTGCTCGTAGTCGGGTAGTGGAACGTCGTCTCGCAGACGATCGGGTCCGCCGCCGTCCGGCGCGCCAGCTCCGCATACGCGGCGACGAGCCCGCCGCCTGCGTCCCGGACGCCGCCCGCGCCGACGCGCAGCCGCTCGGCCGGAATGCCCGACGCCTCGGCTGCCGCTTCCGTCAGCCGCCGCGTCAGCTCCGGACGCAGCCGCCGCAGCGCCATCCACATCATGCTCGTGGCGCGCGAGGCGGTCGACGAGCCGCTGTTGGGGACGATATCCGTGTCGCCGATGAGGATGCGGAAATCGTCCGGCGCGAAGCCGAACTGCTCGATCAGCATGCCGCTCAGCGTCGCGATCAGCCCTTGGCCGAACTCCTCGTAGCCGAACACCGCCTCGATGACGCCGTCCGCCGCCAGGCGCAGAATGCCGCCCGCCGGGTCCGGGATGCCGAAGCCGAGTCCGGCTCCGTGCATCGTCAGCGCCGCGCCGTAGCCGACGCGCACCCACGGAGGCGGCGCCGGAGCCGCTTCGGCGCCTGCCGCGCTCTCCGCCTGCGCTGCGGCCCGCGCCGCATTCGACGCCGCCGCAGCCCGCTTATCCGCCGGCAGAGCCGCCTCCGCCTCGCCGCTCCGCACAGCCTCGCCGCTCCGCGCAGCCTGCCCGCCGGCGCCCGCCTTGGCGCCGTGCCGGGACCGCCACAGCGGCGAGCGCTCCAGCGCCTCCCACACCTGCCGCGCGCCGTCGGTCGGCGCGATCGGCTGGCCGAGCGGTCCGGGATCGGACGGCTCGCGCATGTTCATCCGCCGGAATTCCCACGGGTCGATGCCGTGAAGCTCCGCCAGCTCGTCGAGCTGGCTTTCCAGCGCGAAGATCGCCTGGTTGCCGCCGAAGCCGCGGAATTCGCCGGACACGCCGTTGTTCGTGTACACCGCATGCCCCTCGACATCGAGCATGCCCCAGCGGTACGGCCCGATCACATGCTCGGTCGAGAAGTTGAGCACCTCCGCTCCCAGCGTCGCGTACGCCCCCGTATCCGACAGGATGCGGGCGCGATGCGCGAGCAGCCGCCCGGACCGGTCCGTGCCGGTGCGCATCGTGATGAGCATCGGATGGCGCTTCAGCCCCGCCCGCACGGACTCCATGCGCGAGTTGTGCAGCCGCACCGGACGCCCGGTCTTGAGCGCGAGCAGCGAGCCGTACGGCTGCACGTTCAGCTCGTCCTTGCCGCCGAACGAGCCGCCGATCGGGCTCGACACGACGCGGATGCGCTCCTCCTCCCAGTCCAGCATGCGGGCGAGCTGCATCCGGTCCATGAGGCCGTGCTGCGTCGCCGAGTAGACGGTCAGCCTGCCATCCGCTTCCGGGATGAACAGGCCGCCCTCGGTCTCCATATAAGCGTGCATCTGGCGAGGCGTCGCATACTCCCTCTCGACGACGAACGCGCACTCGGCGAACAGCGCCTCCAGCTCCTCCGGCTCGCCGGTGCGGTACTCCGTGCGATGCAGCAGATTGCCGTCCTCATGCAGCTGCGGCGCGTCCGGCAGCAGCGCGAGGCGGGGGTCGGTCAGCGGAGGCAGCGGCTCGTACTCGACCTCGATCAGCTCCAGCGCCAACGCCGCGATCTCCGGCGTGTCGGCGGCGACCGCCGCGACAGCGTCGCCGACGTAGCGCACCCGGTCGCTGCACAGCGCCGGCTGATGCGGAAAAGCGATGCCGAACCGGTTCAGCCCCGGCACGTCGCGATGGGTGATGACCGCATGCACGCCCGCCAGCGCCTCCGCCCGCTCCGTGCGGATCGAGCGGATGAGCGCATGCGCGTGCTCGCTGCGCAGCACTCGCGCCCACAGCGTGCCGGGACGGCTCATGTCCGTCAGGTACGCCAGGCTGCCGTCCACCTTGGCAGCGCCGTCCGGACGGATCCGCCAGCGCTCGCCGCTTCCTTCCCGGGTCAGGATCATCGCCGCTCTCCTCCTCTCGCTGTCCATCCTTCCCATACCGCCGCCGCGGCCAGATTGGCCGCGCAGCGCCGCCGATAGTCCGCATCGGCAAAAGCGTCTCCCGCCGGCGCGTACTCCGTCAGCGCCGCCTCGAACGCGGCCGCCGCCGCGCGGGCGGCATCGCCGCTTGCGGCCAGCGCCGCGAGCGCCGCCCGCTCGGCGAGCCGCAGCCGCTGCGGCGGAGCGGAGCCGCCTCCGGCCGCGAGCCGCAGCCATGCGCCGGGCGCGCCGCCGGGCGCGGCCGGGCCGCCCGCCGCCGCGACGCAGACGAGCGCCGGCGTGAACGACTCGCGGCGCCCGATCTTGCGCCAGGCGTGCCAGCGGCCGCCGCTCGCATGCCCGCCGCTGAAGTCAGCGGCGCAGGCTCCCTCTGCGCCTCCGGCTCCGGCGCCATTGCCGCTAGCGGCCCGAGCTCTGCCGCTCCCTTCGCCGGCGCCGCCCGCCTCGCCAGCCGCGCCGGCAGCGCCGGCAGCTCCGCCAGGCGCCGGCAGCGTCACCGCCGCCAGCAGGCGGCGCTCCGGAGCCGCTCCGGCCCGGCGCTCCTCCAGCCAGGCCTCGAGGCTCTGCCCGGCGAGCGAGGCGCCGTCGTACCACTCCAGCTCCGCGTCCAGCGCGAGCAGCGCCGGCAGGCTGTCGCCGACGGCCGACGCGATGTTGCCGCCGAGCGTGCCGAGATTGCGCACGCCCGGCGCGGCGATCATGCGCAGCGCCTCGCGCAGCAGCGGCCAGCCGGCGCTCGCCGGCGCCTTCAGCACGGCCGACAGCGTCGCCTGCGAGCCGATGCGCAGGCTCCCGTCCGGCTGCGGCCCGATGTCCGCGAGTCCGCCGATCCGGCGCAGGTCGAGCAGGACGGACGGCGGCGCCAGCACGCCGTTCTCCCATTGCGTCCGCAGCAGCGTGCCGCCGGCGACGGGCAGGGCGGCGAAGCCGTGCCTCGACCGGAGCCGCCAGGCTTCTTCCAGCGTGGCCGGCTGCAGCAGCAGCGGCCCGGCCGTTTCCTTCAAGCTCATCCCTTTTCCCCCTTCGCCCTCATGTCCTATCCGATCCGATCGCCGCTCTCTACGCTACAGCCGCTGCTCGCGGATATACGGCAGGCCGAGCGACTCCGGCGAGCCGGACGGCTTACCGCGTCCTCTCCAGCCGAGGTACATGAGCACGAGGATCGTCACGACGTACGGGATCATCTTGAGGAAGTACGACGGAATAAGCGAGCCCTCCAGCTGGATGCGGAAGCCGATCGAGTCGAGCGCCCCGAAGAAATAGGCGCACAGCAGCGCGCGCAGCGGGTTCCAGCGGGCGAAGATGATGAGCGCGACGGCGATCCAGCCGCGGCCGGCGGTCATCCCTTCGTTCCACGTCGGGGAGTAGACGAGCAGCATGTTCGCTCCCGCGAGCCCGATCAGCACCGCCCCGCCGACGACGTAGGCGTAGCGCGCCGCTTGCACGGGAATGCCCATGACGTCGGCGGTCGCCGGATTGTCGCCCATCGCCCGCAGATGCAGCCCCCACGACGTGCGGTGGATGAGCAGATGCAGCCCGAGCGCGAGCGCGAAGCTGATCCAGGTGAACCAGTCAAGACGGCCAAAGATCGGCCCGAGGAACGGCACGCCGTCCAGGAACGCCAGTTCAAGCCTCGGAAAAGCGCCCGGAAGCGGCTGGCCGGCGACCGGCTTGCCGAGATAGGCGCTGAGGCCGGCGCCGAACAGCGTCATCGCCAGCCCGCTGACGATATGGTTGGCGCGCAGCGTGACGGTCATGAACGCATGCACGAGGCCGAGCGCCGCGGACACGAGCACGACGGCGGCGAGCGCCGCCCAGAGGCTGCCCGAGCGGATGTAGACGAGGCAGGCGCTGACCGCGCCCATAAGCATGATGCCTTCCGTGCCGAGCTGGATGATGCCGGCGCGCTCGCTCAGGATGCCTCCGAGCGTCGCGATCAGCAGCGGCGTGCCGGAGGCGATCGCGGCGGCAAGCAGCAGAGTGATGAAGTCCATGTCAGGTTCCTCCGATCGGGATTAGGCGGCGCGGCGGATGCGAAAGCGTGCGGCCATGTCGCCGGCGATGAGGCAGAACAGGATCGCGCCCTGGATCATCGACGAGATCGACGACGGCATGCCGATCGTCTGCACGCTGTAGCCGCCGACGATGAGCCCGCCGAACAGGAACGACGTGACGAGCAGGCCGGCCGGATGCAGCTTGGCGAGCCAGGCGACGATGATCGCCGTGTAGCCGTAGCCCGGCGAGATGCCGTACATGAGGCGGTGAGACACGCCCGCCACCTCCGCCATGCCGGCGATGCCGGCGAGGCCGCCGCTAACCGCCATGACGATGAGGATATGCTTGCGGATGTTGATGCCGGCTCCGCGCGCGGCGTCCGGATTGGCGCCGATCAGCCGCAGCTCGTAGCCCCAGCGGGTGTAGCGGATGAGGACGGCGTACAGGGCGACGGCGCCTACGGCGAAGACGAGGCCCAGATGCAGGCGCGTGTCGCCGAGCACCGGCAGCATCTGGTTGTCGCCGAACATCGGCGTGCCGGGGAAGTTGAAGCCCTTGGGATCCTTCCACGGGCCGAAGACGAAGTAATTGAGCGCCAGCAGCGCGATGTAGTTCAGCATGAGCGAGGTGATGAGCTCGTTGACCTGGAAATACGTGCGCGGAATGGCCGTGAAGAGCCCCCACAGCGCGCCCGCCGCGATGCCCGCGAGCAGCATCGCCGGAATCGTCAGCCAGAGCGAAAGCCCCGGCAGGTAGATCGTGATCGCGGTCGCGCCCATCGCGCCGGCGAGCAGCTGCCCCTCCGCGCCGATGTTCCAGACGGAGATGCGGTAGGCGATCGAGACGCCTAGGCCGCACAGCAGCAGCGGAATCGCCTTGACGAGCGTCTCGGTCAAGCCGAAGCTGGAGCCGAACGCGCCGTTCATCATCTTGGCGTAGACGGTCAGCGGGTTCATGCCGTTGGCGGCGATGAAGACGGCGCAGATCAGGAGCGCCGCGACGACCGAGACGATCGGCGTCCACCACGGGGAGCCCTTGCCTGCCGGATCGAGCTCGAAGCGCAGCGGGAAGCGCGGCTTGCGCGCCGCTCCCGGCGTCGATGCGGCTGCGGCTGCGGCCGAACTGCCCGGCGCCCCTCCCGCGAGGCTCGCCGACGCCTGGGCCGCCTGCCGGGCCGGAGCGAGCACCGCTTCGAGTCCCGCCGGGCCGGATGTTGGATTCATACGATGGCCTCCTTGCCGTCAGGATCAGGTTGGTCCGGCTGCCGGAGAGCCTCCTCGGCCCCGGCGCGTCCCGCCGCCGCCTCCTCCGCGCCGGCGGAGCCGGTCATGAGCAGGCCGATGCGCTGGCGGTCCGCCTCGTCATGCGCCATCTCCCCGATGATGCGCCCGCCGAAGACGACGAGCACGCGGTCGGACAGCTGCAGGATCTCGTCGAGATCCTCGGAGATGAGCAGCACTCCGCTGCCCGAGGCGCGCAGCTCCATGAGCATGCGATGCACGCTGTCGGCCGCCCCGACATCCAGCCCTTGCGTCGGATGCACGGCGACCATCAGCTTGGGCCGCATGCTGATCTCGCGGGCGAACAGCAGCTTCTGCTGGTTGCCGCCCGAGAGCATCCGCACCGGCGTATCGAGGCTCGGCGTGCGCACGTCGAACTGCTCGACGAGCGACTGCGCCCAGCGCCGGTTGGCGCCTCCCCGCAGCAGGCCGAGGCGCGAGCGCTCCGGGCCGCGGTACGATTTGGAGAGCAGGTTGTCGGCGATCGCCAGGCTGCCGGCCAGGCCGCTTTTCATCCGATTCTCCGGAATATGCGCGATGCCCGACTCGATCGCCTCCAGCGCCGACGCCCGCTTCCAGACCGCGCCGTCAAACTCGATCTCTCCGCCGGACCAGGGATGCAGGCCGTTCAGCACCTCCGCCAGCTCCTTCTGCCCGTTGCCGGCGACGCCGGCGATGCCGACGATCTCTCCCTTCCTCACCTCCAGGTCGAGCCCGTCGAGCGCCTTGCGTCCGCCGTGGCCGAGCGCCTTCAGCCCGCGCAGCGCGAGCAGCGGCTCCATGCCGGCCGGCTCCCGCTCCTTGCGCTGGAGGACGACCTCCTTGCCGACCATCAGCTGCGCCAGCTGCCGCTCGTCCGTCTCCTCGCGGGCGAGCGAGGCGATCATGCGGCCCTTGCGCATGACGGAGATGCGGTCGGCGACGCTCATGACCTCCTTCATCTTGTGCGTCGTGATCAGGATCGTCTTGCCCTCCGCGCGCATCTGGCGCAGCGTGGCGAACAGCTGCTCCGCCTCGCCCGGCGTCAGCACCGAGGTCGGCTCGTCGAGGATGATGATGTCGGCGCCGCGGTACAGCGTCTTGACGATCTCCACCCGCTGCTGCTCGCCGACCGACAGCTGCCAGATCGGCCGGTCGACCGGGAAGCCGAGTCCGAAGCGCTCGGCCAGCTCGGCGATCTCCTTCGTCTTTCTCTTCATCCAGCCGGCGCCGCGCCAGAAGCCGCCCTTTTCGCCCAGCACCATGTTCTCGGCCGCCGTCAGCGTCTGCACGAGCCGGAAGTTCTGGAACACCATGCCGATGCCGAGCTCGGCCGCCTCCTTGGGCGAGCGGATGCGGACCGGCCGGCCCTGGATCCGGATCTCGCCCTCGGTGGCGCGGTACACGCCGGACAGCATGCACATCATCGTGCTCTTGCCGGCTCCATTTTC
This sequence comes from Paenibacillus sp. B01, assembly GCF_009649995.1. Taxonomy (NCBI): domain Bacteria; kingdom Bacillati; phylum Bacillota; class Bacilli; order Caryophanales; family Paenibacillaceae; genus Paenibacillus; species Paenibacillus sp. B01. Next base: position 4,748,593 of record NZ_CP045802.1, read on the forward strand.
CCCGAGCAGGGCGTGGATCTCGCCCCGCTCCGCCGTGAAGTCCACCTGATCGTTGGCCGTCACGCTGCCGAAGCGCTTGACGATCTTCCTCATCTCCACCGCTGGATGGGTGCTCATCGCCTCAATCCGCCTCCTTGAAATGCAGCTCGCGCGCCTCCCCGGAAGCGGCTCAGATCCCTTCTGCAAGGGATCTGAGCGCAGCTCCGTCAGGCCGCAGGAAAGGCCGTCAGTTCGGGATCGTTCCCTCCACGCCTTTCACGAACCAGTTCATGTTCAGAATCTCTTCCATCGTCAAGGACTTGCCCGCCTCGACCTTGGCCGCTCCGCTCTGATCGCTGATCGGGCCCTGGAACACGTCAAGCTTGCCTTCCATCGCCTTCTTGTGCTGCTCCTCGACGAGCGCCTTGACGTCGTCCGGCACTTTGGCGCCGAGCGGCGCGAGGCCGACCATGCCGTCCTGCATGCTGCCCATGTACTGCTGGCTCTTCCACGTGCCTTCCATGACGGACTTGACGACCATCGTGTAGTACGGCCCCCAGTTCCAGACCGGGTTCGTCATGTACGTGTCCGGGGCGAAGCGGCTCATGTCCGAATCGTTGCCGCCGGCGAAAGCTCCGCGCTCCGCCGCCGCCTGGATCGTCGCCGGGCTGTCCTGGTACGCCATCAGCACGTCCGCGCCTTTGTCCAGCAGGCTGACCGCCGCCTGGCGCTCGGTCGTCGGATCGAACCAGGTGTTGGACCAGACGACGCTCACCTTGGCGTCCGGGTTGACGCTCTGCGCGCCGAGCGCGAAGGCGTTGATGTTGTAGATGACCTCGGGAATCGGGAACGCTCCGACGTAGCCGATCTGGTTGTTCTTCGTCAGCTTACCGGCCGCGATGCCGGACAGGTAGCTCGCCTCGAAGTTTTTGCCGAAGAACGTGCTCATGTTGTCGTTCGTTTTGTAGCCGGCCGTATGCTCGAAGATGACCTTCGGGAACTTCTTCGCGACGTTCAGCGTGTAGTCCATGTAGCCGAAGCTCGTCGTAAAGACGATGTCGTGGTTTTGCGCCAGCTCGGTGATGATGCGCTCGGCGTCCGCGCTCTCCGGCACGTTCTCGACCGTATCGGCCTTGAGGCCGGTCTGCTCTTCCATGTATTGGCGGCCTTTGTCATGCTCGTACGTCCAGCCGCCGTCTCCTGGAGGACCGATGTAGACGAAAGCGACGCGGGGCTTCTCGATTTTCGGCATCGTGCCGCCTTCGCCGCCTGCGTTCTCGCTTGCAGTTCCGGCGTTCGCCGCTGCGCCGCTGTTCGACGCTTCGTTGCTAGGAGCCGCCGCTCCATTGTTCGAGCTGCCGCCTCCCGCGGAGCATCCGGCTAGCACGAGCATGACCGCCACGCATAGCCACATGGCGCTTTTGAACGTTCTGACCCTCTTTTTCATCCTTATCCTCCTTTAAATGCTGCGCGTCCGATAATGGCCAGACGGCGCAGGATGTGCTGGAAGTACGGGCATTCGGCGCTTTGCCGCGCTGCCATGTCTTCCACTATAGGAGGCGGTTCGTTTTCACGTCAACTTATCTCACATTTATTTGTGCATGAATGGAAATGGATCGGCTTTCATTGTGCGCGGCGCACGAAAATACGTCGGAACGGTTGCCGAAACGATTTATTCCGGCTCTTCTTCGCGTTATATGCATGTCATATTTATGCATGGGTGCGGGAGCGTGGCGAGCGCAGGGCAGGCGCGAGTGGGCGCCGGACGGGCGCGGGATGGGCGCGGGGCGGGCGCGGGGCGGGCGCGGGGCGGGCGCGGGGCGGGGCGGGCGCGGGGCAGGCGCGGGGTGGGCGCGGGATGGGCGCGGGATGGGCGCGGGGTGGGCGCGGGATTGGTGCGGGACGGGCGCGGGGTGGGCGCGGGGCGGCGCGGGATGGGCGCCGGACGGGCGCGAGCGCGGGGGTGGGCGCGGGGCAGGCGCGGGGCGGGCTCCCGCTACGCTTGCCATCTGCAACCCGATTAAGCGGCTTGCCTGTCACCATCCGTCCGGACAGCTGGTCGATTTTCCTGCTCAACTCCGCCCGTTTGGATTTCCTCGCCCCCGCTAACCCGATTTTTTCGACTTATCGCCTTGGCTCCGCTCCTCCGGCTCTCTAACCCGATTTTTTCGGGCTACAGCCCACCAGCCCCGCTCCGACGGCTCTCTAACCCGATTTATTCGGGTTACAGCCCACCAGCCCCGCTCCGACGGCCCGCTAACCCGATTTATTCGGGTTACAGCCCGCCAACTTCGCTCCGACGGCTCTCTAACCCGATTTTTTCGGGTTACAGCCCGCCAACCCTGCTCCGACGGCTCTCTAACCCGTTTTTTTCGGGTTACAGCCCGCCAACCCCACCCCGACGGCTCTCTAACCCGATCTTTTCGGGTTGCAGCCCGCCAACCCTGCTCCGACGGCTCTCTAACCTGATTTTTTCGGGTTACAGCCCGCCAACCCTGCTCTGACGGCCCGCTAACCCGATTTTTTCGACTTATCGCCTCGGCTCCGCCCCTCAGACCGCCTGCTTACTCGGGTTTTCCACATAACTCCGACGTCGGGACACCTGTTCGAGCGGAGTTACTCGGATTTTCCGCGCAACTCCGACGTCGGGACACCTGTTTGAGCACAGTTACTCGGATTTTCCGCGCAACTCCGACGTCGGGACACCTGTTTGAGCACAGTTACTCGGATTTTCCGCGTAACTCCGACGTCGGGCTACCTGTTCGAGCGGAGTTACTCGGATTTTCCGCGCAACTCCGGCGTCGGGACACCTGTTTGAGCACAGTTACTCGGATTTTCCGCGCAACTCCATCGCTGGATAGATATAGCGTCAACGCAAAAACAGCCCCGGCGACCGCGGCTGTTTGGAGGATGTACGTTTTTCGTTTTGTTGGAGTCTTTGCGTCTGAACCGGCGCATGAAAGCCTCAGCTTCGTTCCGCTACATCGCGATCTACCGCTTCATGGACGATCAAAGACAGCCTCTATCCGACTAAATAACGTCTTGCAGTTCCGTTGCGGTCGCTCAGGCGATGCCGCTGCGGCTTGAGTGCATCCGCTCCCAGGCTTGCCGCAGCCGCTCCAGCTCCTCCGGCGTATCCGCGTCGAGCAGCATCTGCTCCGGCACATCGTGGAGCGCATCGCCCTGGAACGTTGTGTCCCGCAGAAGCTTGCGGGCGCCTTGATCGCCGCTCAGGCGCCAGACGGCGTCGAACATCGTGGAGCGTAGCGCGACAGGAGGCACGGGCAAGCCGTCGGTTCCGGCGCAAGCCGTCCAGTCCAGCTCTGGACGCTCCGCCAGACGAGCCAGGAGACGCCGCATCAAAGCGGCGTCCGTGAAAGGCTGATCCGCAAGCGCGATCAGGACCGCGTCCAGCCTCGGCTCATCGCCGCTGCTGCCGAGAGCGGCTGCGAGGCCGCAACGAAGCGAATGCGCCATACCCTGATCCGCGTCGGGACATGTCACCCGCTCGAGCGGCGGCCAGCAGCCGGCCGGATCGGACCGCGCCGCCCCGGCTCCGCTTGGAAGCCATGTCCCGTCGTCGCCGGGACGCAGCACGGCCACCACCCGCTCGACTCCGCTCGCCGCCAGCTCGCTCAGCACCGCCGAGCCGAGGCTGACGCCCGGCGCCAGCTCGCGGGCCGGCTTGGCCCCGCCCATGCGCGAGCCTGCGCCAGCCGCCAGGCAAATCGCGACCGCTCGCATAAGCGGCTTGCCTCCGTCCACCTGGCCGGGGCCTTCTGCCTGGATTCCGATCCTGTTACCGATCCTGTTGCCGATCCTGTTGCCGATTCCGTTACCGGTCCCGATCCCGTTCCCGATTCCGCGCTCGTTTCCTGTACCGGTTCCGATCCCGTCTACGCTCCAGGTGCCGACCACGCTTCCGCTCGTCGGCCCGTTGCTGATTCCGGCTCCGATCCCCCGTCCGATCTGTCCCGCCGTCGCCATCAGCGGCCGCCTCCCTCGGCGATGACGCGTCCCGGCTGCAGCAGGCAGCTGTCCGCCAGGAGCCCGGCACTACCGTTGGAATAAGCCGCGTCGGAGCTCCTGCCGCTCGCGAGCGCTGCCGTCCCGACGTCAGCGCCGCCCACAGCCGCCTTCACGCTCCCTCCCGCCAGCGCGACGCCCGCAGCCGCCTTCACGCTCCCTCCCGTCAGCGCGACGCCCGCAGCCGCCTTCACGCTCCCTCCCGTCAGCGCGCCGCCCGCAGCCGCCTTCACGCTCCCTCCCGTCAGCGCGCCGCTCGCAGCCGCCTTGCCGTCCTCGCGCATGCGCTCCAAAGGCACGGCAGCGGCCGGCTGCCGCGTCAGCGCGAGCTGCGGCAGCGCGCCGCGCCGCCGCACGGCAACGAGCTCCGCCGCGATGCTGAGCGCGATCTCCTCGGCTCCGTCGCCGCCGATGTCGAGCCCGACCGGACCGGAGATCAAGCCCGGATAATCGAGGCCGTCCCGCAGCAGAGCGATCCGCCGGCGGGAGCCGAGCACGCCGGCATAACGCGGCGGCGCCGCCGCCAGGCGCTCCAGCAGCTCGCGCTCGAAGCCGAGCCGATGGCTGCACAGCAGCACATAGTCGGCCGTGCCGATGCGCAGCGCGTCCAGCAGCTCTGCCGGCGAGCCGATGCGCAGCTCGCAGTCTGGGAACCGCTCCGGCGCGCACATCCCCTCCCGCCAGTCGGCGACGACGACGCGGAAGCCCGCGCGCAGCGCCTGCTCGGCGATCGGAATGCTGTCGTCTCCGGCGCCGAACAGGATCAGCCGCGGGCGCGCTGCCAGATGCGTCACATAACGGACGACATTCTCGTCGCCTGCCTCCGCCGGACAGAGCGGCTGATCGAGCAGCCGGTAGCCGATGCGTCCCGGATGCAGCCGGCGCTCCAGCCACCGGTCATCCTGCAGTCTCGCCGCCTGCCGCAGCACGTCCGCCAGCTCGCCCTCGATCCGCTCCAGCAGCACCGTCAGCGAGCCGCCGCAGCCGGTCGCCTCGCCCCACAGCAGATCGTCCGGCGAGCTCATGTCGTAAAGCACCCGCTGCCAGCCCGGCTCCCCGCCTGCGCCGCGCTCCGACTCGTCCAGCAGCATCTCGGCGCGCTGAGCCAAATCCGCCTCCAGGCAGCCGGGACTGACGCTGCCGCGGCGACGCCCATCGCGGCCGAGCAGCATGCACGCCCCCGGCTTGCGATACGAATGGCCGGCCGCATCCACGATCGTCGCCAGCACGAACGGCTCCGATCCGTTCCAGCCTTCCAAAACCCGTCCTGCATCCATGCCTGCTCCCCCTCTCTGCGCTCTAGGTCGCCTTGCGCCGCCCAGGCGCGCGGCCGGACGCATGACCAGCCGGATGATCCCCCGCCGCCGTCTCGGCCTCCGCCCGGGCCGCCTTGCTCGGCACAGCCGACGCCGGCAGCGCGCCGAAGCCGCGCAGCCGGAACGCCAGCTTCAGCCGCAGCAGGTCGTCCGTCTTCTTGAGGTCGACGCCGAGCAGCTCGCTGATCCGCTCCAGCCGATACGAGGCGGTATTGCGGTGGATATAAAGCTTCTTGGCCGTCTCGGCCAGCTGGCCGTCCTGCTCGAGATACACCTCGAGCGTGCGCAGCATCTCCTGGCTGTACTCCGGCTCCTTGCGCAGCAGCCCCTCGAGCACCCGGTCGCAGTAGGCGGCGATGCGGCTTGCGGGCACGTCCTCGAACAAAGCCGCCAGCTCCATCCGCCGGGCCGGCACGACGGCCTCGGACACGCCCCAGCGGCGCGCCATGCGCAGCGCCTCCTTGAGCTCCGTCCAGGCGCCGGCGAGCGCGGCTTCCCCGATGCGGCGGCTGCCGACGACGACTCGCGCCGCGCCGCCCGATTCCTTGCGCAGGCTCGCCGCGCATGCGGCCAGCTGCGCCTCCAGCTGCTCGCCCGCCGCCGGCTCCGGGAACAGCGAGAGCAGCCCTTCCTCAAGCCGCACATGAAGCGCGCCGCAGCGCCCGAGCTGCGGATGCCGGGCATACTCGAGCCGCGTCCGCTCCAGGCGCGCCTCCCACGCCGCCTCGTCCGGCGCCGAGCCCGCATCGGTCAGCACGGGCACATACGCGCCGGAGATGGCCGCCGACTCCGCCGTACCTCCGTGCGCCGCCAGCTCCGACGCGGCGATGCCGCCCTCCAGATAGCTGCGGACGAGCGCCTCGTAGCTGCGCGCCGCGCTGCCGGCGGCCGCGTGCCGCGCTTCCAGCTGGTAGGCGATCAGCTGCGCCGCCTGATGGAACAGGCTTTCTTCCAGCGTCGTGAAAAAGGGCTCCTCCGTCACGAAGCAGGCAAAGCCCTGGACGTCCTGCCCGGCGCCGCCTTCCGTCTCCAGCGGAATCCGGCAGCAATGCCACCCGTCGCCCTTCGTCCACGGATGGCGCCCCGCCGTCCACGGCCAGCCCTGCAGCAGCGCCGCCGCCTCGACGCGGCTGGAATTGTAGATCATCTCGCCGCTGCGGTCGACGACGGCGAGCGGATAGCCGACGACGCCGGCGATCTCGTCAAGCAGATGTCGGATCGGATCGCTCTGCATGGCGAAGCGCATCAGCTGCTTCTGCTTGTCGAGCGCCGCCTGCAGGGCAGTCGTGCTGCGCTGCATCTCCGCCCGGTACAGCCCGTTCATCTGATCCGAGAACGTGTAGGCGTACGGAAGCTCGATGAGCGGGAATCCGAGCTCGTCGGCGGCCGCGATCAGCTCCGCTGGAATTTGCGGCCAGAAGCGTCCCGGCTTTATGCCGAGTCCCGACGAGCCGCGGCGCTCGAGCTGGCGCAGCAGCCCCGCCCCGCCCTCCGGGTCGTCCTTGATGAGGTAGCCGGTCGTCAGCAGCATCTCGCCTTCCTTGATCCAATCCCAGATGTCCGGCGCATCCATGACGTTGACGGATTTCACGATCCGTCCCTTGCCTGCGGCTCCCGCTACGAGCCTGCCCTCCGACAGCGGAAATACGGACATCGCCTCTTCGACCGTCATATGCATGCTTGCCGCCTCCTCGTTCTTGCCTGGCCGGTCGCCTTCTCCCGGCCGCGAGATCCATTCTAATGTTAGATTATCTAACATTATAGGCTTCCGACGGCAAGGCAACAATGGTTTTTTAGCGGAAATCCATTCGGGATCCTAACCGCAGGCTATAACCAGCTATTCCTATTTGCAATTAGGCAGATCGCCGCCGCTTCGGCATAATGAAGCCTATATTCGAGACAGGCGAACGGCCTGCAACAGGAGGTTGGAAGCAATGGGCAGCACGGTGAAGAGCAGCAGCCTCGGCTATCCCAATATCGGGGAGAATCGGGAATGGAAAAAGACGCTGGAGGCGTTCTGGTCCGGCAAGATCGAGGAGCCGCAGTTCCAGCAGGAGATGGAGGCGATCCGCCTGGAGCGGCTGCGCCGCCAGCAGCAGTCCGGCCTCGACCTGATTCCGGTCGGCGACTTCACGTTTTATGACCGCGTGCTGGACACGGCGGCGATGTTCGGCATCGTGCCGCAGCGCTACGGCTACGAGGGCGGCGAGGTGCCGCTCGCGCTCTACTTCTCGATGGCTCGCGGCAACGCTTCGGCGACAGCCTGCGAGATGACGAAGTGGTTCAACACGAACTACCACTACATCGTGCCCGAGCTCGGCGGCGCCGAGCCTGCCCTGACGGCCAACCTGCCGCTGCAGGCGTACCGCGAAGCCAAGGAGAAGCTCGGCATCGACGGCAAGCCGGTGCTGATCGGACCGCTGACGTTCCTCAAGCTGTCCAAAGGCTACGCCGCTGCCGAGACGGACGCCTGGCTGGACCGCCTGCTGCCGCTGTACAGCCAGGTGCTGGCCGAGCTCCAGGCGGCCGGAGCCGCCTGGGCGCAGCTCGACGAGCCGGTCGTCTGCGGCGATCTCGCCGAAGGCGACGCGGCGCGACTGCAGCGCATCTACGCCGAGCTGGCGAAGGCCGCTCCCGAGCTGAAGCTGATCGTGCAGACGTACTTCGACGCTCCGGACGACTACCAGGCGCTGACGAGCCTGCCGGTCGCCGCCATCGGCCTCGACTTCGTCCATGACCGCGGCCGCAACCTGCAGGCGATCGCCGAGCATGGCTTCCCGCAAGAGCTGACGCTCGCCGCCGGCATCCTCGACGGCCGCGGCATCTGGCGCGCCGATCTCGACGCGGCGCTGGCGCTCGTCCGCCAGCTGCAAGCCGTCGTGCCGGCCGAGCGCCTGCTGCTGCAGCCGTCGTCCAGCCTGCTGCATGTGCCGGTCTCCCTGGCCGGCGAAGCGAAGCTCGATCCGGCGCTGCAGGGCGCGCTGGCCGGAGCCGACGAGAAGCTCGCCGAGCTGGCGCTGCTCGCTTCTGCCGCCTCGCTCGCAGCAGACGAGCAGGCCGAGGCGGTGACGGCCGGCTTCGCCGCCAGCCGTGAAGCGCTGGCCGCGTTCGACGCGCTGCCGGAGCGTCGCGTCGCGTCGGTGCGAGCGAGCGTAGAGCAGCACGGCGGCAAGCGCTCCGAGCGGACGAGCGCATTCGCCGAGCGCCGCGTCGAGCAGCAGAAGCGCTGGCAGCTGCCGCTGCTGCCGACGACGACGATCGGCAGCTTCCCGCAGACGGCGGAGATCCGTTCCGCCCGCGCCAAGTGGCGCAAGGGCACGCTGGACGATGCCTCCTACGAGACGTTCATCCGCGAGCAGATCCAGGACTGGATCTCGCTGCAGGAGCAGATCGGCCTCGACGTGCTCGTGCACGGCGAGTTCGAGCGCACCGACATGGTCGAATTTTTCGGAGAGAAGCTTGCCGGCTTCGCCTTCACGTCGAACGGCTGGGTGCAGTCGTACGGCTCCCGCTGCGTGAAGCCTCCGGTCATCTACGGCGACGTCGACTTCGTCGACCCGATGACGGTCCAGGAAACCGTCTATGCGCAGTCGCTCACGAGCAAGCCGGTCAAAGGCATGCTTACCGGCCCGATCACGATCCTCAACTGGTCGTTCGTGCGCAACGACCTGCCGCGCAGCGAGGTGGCGCTGCAGATCGCGCTCGCGCTCCGCAAGGAGGTGGCCGAGCTGGAAAACGCCGGCATCGGCATGATCCAGGTCGACGAGCCGGCGCTGCGCGAAGGGCTGCCGCTCAAGAAAAGCCGCTGGCCCGAGGAGCTGCGCGCCGCCGTCGACGCCTTCCGCCTTGCTACGACCGGCGTGACGGATACGACGCAGATCCATACCCATATGTGCTATTGCGAGTTCTCCGATATCATTGATACAATTCGCGACCTGGATGCCGACGTCATCTCGATCGAGACGTCCCGCTCCCATGGCGAGCTGATCCACAGCTTCGAGGAGAACACCTATGAAAAAGGCATCGGCCTCGGCGTCTACGACATCCACAGCCCGCGCGTGCCGTCCGTCTCCGAGATGGTCTCGATGATCGAGCGCTCCCTGCGCAGCCTCGATCCCGAGCTGTTCTGGATCAATCCGGACTGCGGCCTCAAGACGCGCGGCCGCGAAGAAACCGCCGCCTCCCTCCACAATATGGTCGCCGCCGCGCGCGAGATCCGCTCGTCCAAGCGGCTCGCGGCAAGCTCGACCTGATCGCCGCCATCCTCGTCAGCTGGAAATCAAGCTGAGACGGACCGTCGTCCTCCCCGATTCGATCGGGTGGGTCGGCGGTCTCTTTTTGTTCGCTTTTCGAGGAAAGCAAAATCGGTAAGAACGAAAGAAAACTTAAAAATGATGATAAAAATAGTGCAAATATCCCGTTATTCATCCGATATAACAATCAACTAGGTCATTGGACTTACATAATAAGGAAAGGGAGTTTGCTATGAGCACAACCAGTACGTATGACAAAGCGACCCATCGCATCCAAAGCAATCTGGAAACGCTGATTCGGCAGTACTTCATCGACGAGTCGACGAACACGCTTCTTCCCATCCGTGCCTACGCGGAGCTGGCTAGCGACGCGAAACGGCTGTACAAGCCGTTGACCAAAGGCGCGCTCGCCCGTCTGGCCGGCGTACGTCCGAACGTCATCACGGAAATTTGCCATCTGCAGCGCGGCACAATCAACATCTATCATCTGAGCTCCATCGCTGATGCGCTGAAAATCCGCAACATCAACGAAATCATCGAGCTCAAGTAATTCAGCTTGTTGAATCCGCTCTCCCGACCGGGCATCGGGGGAGCTTTTTTGATTTTCCGCATAATTCGCTCGTTTCGGCATAGATGTGAGGGGTGACTTCATGCCGGCGAGCAGCGGCGGAAAGGATTTTAAAATGCCTTTTGTCAACCGATTCCTGTTGAACCAAAATGGAGCGATCACCTATACGGGTAATACGCTCGGCCTCAGCCGGTCGAACACGGTCGGAGTGCCCGGCACCGTGGACAGCATCGGCGCGTTCACGACGATCGACACCACGCAGAAATTCGGCCTTTACCCGGCCGGGACGACATCGAATTTCCAGCAGAACAGCTCGACGGCGCTGCTGAATCTTCCTGCCGGCAGCAGCGTGCTTTATGCCGAGCTCATCTGGGGCGGCATGTACATCAACAACGGCGTCAATCTCAGCTCGTTCCTGAACGATCCGGTCACCTTGACGACGCCGCTCGGATCGGCCAGCATCGCTCCGGACCCGGCGACGGCGTTCGAGGTGCTGCTGGCCAACAGCCCTCCCTATCCTCCCGGCTACGCTTACGTCCGTTCGGCCGACGTCACCTCGATCGTGCAGACGGCAGGAGCAGGCGCGTATACGACGAGCGGAGTCGTAGGCACGATCGTCGTGCCCGATCCGACGTCCAACCATGCCATGTGGACGCTCGCCGTCGCATACGCCGATCCGTCGATGCCGCTGCGCAACCTTTCGATCCGCGTCGGCGCGGCCGTCATCCTGGCGACATCGGGACCGGTCAGCACGGTCATCACCGGCTTCGCGACGCCGTTCCAGGGCGCGCTCGACGGCAGGATCGCGATCAGCGCCCAGGAAGGCGACGCCAACAAGACCGGCGACCAGGCCCGATTCGGGCCGACGGCCGCGACGCTGAGGACGCTGTCAGGACCGAACAACTTTGCCAACAACTTTTTCGCCTCGCAGATCAACAACGACGCCGGTCTGCTCGACACCTCCGGCACGTTCGGCACGCGCAACCAGATCAACGGCAATCCCGGATCGGACATCCCGGCAGGCCGGCAAGGCTATGACGTGACCAATGTCAGCCTGGCCGGCACGCTGCAGAACGCCCAGACCTCCGCCGTCTTGCAGCTGACGACGAGCGGAGACGGCTATCTCGTCGACTCCGTCGGCATCCAGATCGACATCACGCAGCCGATCCTGACGATCGTCAAATCAGCGTCGGCCGCAGACGCCGTCGTCGGCGACAGCATCACCTACACGCTGACCGTGCGCAATACCGGCAGCGTGACGGCAACCAACGTTCAAGTAACCGACGGCATCGACGAAACCGCCTCCTCCTTCGTGGCCGGCAGCGTCACCTTGAACGGCACGCCTCTGCCCGGCGCCGATCCGGACACCGGCGTGACCGTCGGCTCGCTCGCTCCCGGTGCCACGGCCGTCATCACGTTCAAGTACAAAGTGACGGCGGTGCCGTTCAGCGGGACGCTGGACGATCAAGGCCGCGTCGCCTATACGTATCAGCCGACGCCCGACTCGCCCGTCATCTCCACGTTCGTGCCGTCCAATATCGTGCGCATCCCCGTCTATCAGCCGATCCTTACGCTCGTCAAGAGCGGCAGTCCGTCCCTCGCTCCGCTCGGCGGCATCGTGACCTACTCGCTGCTCGTCGAAAACAGCGGCAACATCGCGGCGAACGTGACGATCGTCGATCCGATTCCGGCGGGATCGACCTATGTGCCGAACAGCGTCACCGTCCGCGGCGTCCCCGCTCCGGGCGAAAGTCCGGTCACCGGCATCGCGGTCGGTCCTGTCGGTCCAGGCGAGTCCGCCGTCGTTACGTTCGAAGTGCAGGCGACCTCCATTCCGCCGGACGGCAATCTCGTCAACCAAGCGACCGCCTCCTATACGTACCAGCCTCCGGACGGCCGCACGCTGACGGGGCGGACGCCTTCCAATACAGTCGTCATTCCGGTCGTCGCTCCGGTCAACCCGCCGATCGTGCCCGTCGAAAAATCGGCCGACGCCAGCAGCGCGATCATCGGCCAGACGGTCACATTCACCGTCTCCGTCGCCAACGAGAGCGTCGGTCCGATCGACAACGCCGTCCTGACGGACACGATTCCAAGCGGCTACGCGTTCGTGACGGGAAGCGTCGTCGTTGGCGGCGTGCCGAATCCAGCCGCGAATCCGGCTTCCGGCATCCCGCTCGGCACGCTTGCCTCCGGCGCGACAGCGACGGTGACGTTCCAGCTCCTCGTCCTTTCCGCTCCGGAGCCGCCGGTGCTGACGAACGAAGCCTCGCTCGCGTTCACGTATTTCGGCGCGCCGAACAGCTCCACGTCCAATCCGGTCGACGTGGAGGTGCTGCAGCCGGTCATCGGCTTGACGAAGCGGGCGTCCGTCACGGTCGCCGCGGTCGGCGAGGTCGTTTCCTACTCCGTCACGGCGACCAATACGGGCAACGTCGCTGCGGCCGTCACGATTCTCGACCCGTTGAACGCCTACAGCTCCTTTGTGCCCGACACGGCGCGGGTCGACGGCATCCTCGTTCCGGGAGCCGATCCGACGACGGGCATCGCGGCCGGCACGGTCGCTCCGGGCGGAACGGTTTCCGTCAGCTACGACGTGCTGCTGACGTCATCGCCGCCGGACGGACAGTTCGACAATCAGGCTTCGGCCGCCTTCACGTTCAGCTCCCCTTCCGGCGCGACCGGCTCCGGCACGGCGTTGTCCAATCTCGTCACGATTCTGGAGACGGATCCGCAGCTCTCGGTCGTCAAGTCCGCCTCCCAGACCTATGCGCTCGTCGGGGACCGCATCACGTACACGATCGTCGTGGAGAACGTTTCCGCCGGGCCGGCGGCGAATGTCGTCGTCACCGACGACACGACGCCTGGAGCCGTCTTCGTGCCGGGCAGCCTCACCGTGAACGGCGTGCCGTCGGCCGGGAACATCGCCGCAGGAGTCAGCCTCGGCACGCTCGCTCCCGGCCAGCAAGCCGTGCTGACGTTCGTGGAAGAGGTCGTCTCGCTGAACGAGCCCGATTACGATGTGGACGATGTCGCGACGGCCACCTTCACCTTAGGAGGCGCGACGGTTGCCTCGCTCTCCAACCTCGTCGTCGTCTCGGTCGCGAATCCTTCCGTGACGGCGGTCAAGCGGGCGCTGACTCCGTACGCCTTCGTCGGCGACGAGGTGCTGTATGAGGTGGACATCACCAATACCGGCAATTACAACGCAGATATCATCTGGAGCGACCATCTCCCGGAAGGCAGCGTTTTTGTCGAGAACAGCCTCCAGCTCGACCATGTGCCCGTCCCTGGCGTGAACATGTACACCGGAGCCTTCGTCGGCACGGTCGAGGCGAACAGCACGGCGACCGTGACGTTCAAGCTCAAGGTCGTCTCTTTCCCTCCCGGAGGCGTGCTGGTCAACCAGGCCCGGCTCGATCTGACGTTCAAGCTGCCGAACGGCCGGATCTTCTCGCAGACGATCTCTACCAATCCGGTCACCGTGCCCGTGCTGGCGCTCGCTTCTCTGGTCAAGCGCGCCAGCGCCTCGACCGTCACGGTCGGCGGCTCCGTGCGCTTCGAGCTTGCCGTGCTCAACCCCAACACGCAGCCGATCGAAAATGTCATCGTCTACGACGCTCTGGCCGCGGGACTTCAATTCGTGCCCGGCAGCCTGACCGTCGGCGGCACGGCTCTGCCCCCCGAGCTGACGCCGTCCCGCATCCCGATCGGCGCCGTTCCGGCAGGAAGCTCCGTCATCGTCGCCTTCCAAGTGCTCGCCGCGTTCGCGCCGCCGATCCCGGTCGTCGTCAACTCCGCTTCGGCCGGCTATGAGCTTCTGCTGCCGAACGGCAGCCGTCTTCCGCAGGTGGCCCTCTCCAACACCGTTCAAGTGCTGATCGAGGAAGAAGAGGAATAACGCTGCCGATCGGCTCCAGTCCGCAAAAAAAGCCCCCCGGAAAACCGCGCTAGGCGCGCTTTTCCGGGGGGCTTGCCGTTTGTTTGAGTCCGAATCTAGAAGTCGAAGAGGAAGTCCTCGTCGCGCAGCGGCTCGACGTTGAGCGTGCGGACATAGCCGTTGCCCTTTTTGGAGAAGAAGTCATGCTGCTTCGTCCGGGTGCTGATGCCGTTGAGCACGATCGGATTGATGTCCTCGTCCTCGAAGATCGGCTCCAGGCCGAGGTTCATCATCGCCTTGTTAGCGTTGTAGCGCACGAACTTCTTGACCTCGTCCTGCAGGCCGATGCCGACGTAGAGCTCGTCCGTGTACTGCTCCTCGTTGGCATGCAGCTCGCGCAGCAGCCGGTCCAGCTCCTGCAGCGTCTCCGCCTGCTCCTGCTCGCTCAGCGACGCATGCACCTCTTGCGCGAGCACGCCCACGTACAGGCCGTGGATGCTCTCGTCGCGCAGGATCAGGTCGATGATCTCGCCGCTGCTCGTCATCTTGCCTTGGCCGGCGAGATAGAGCGGATAGAAGAAGCCGCTGTAGAACAGGTAGCTCTCGAGCAGCACGGAAGCGGCCATCGCCATGTACAAGTCGCGCGGCGACTCGATGCTGCGGTAGTAGCCGGAGATGACGGAGGCTTTCTTTTGCAGCTGCGGATGCTTCTCCACCCAGCGGAATACGGCGTCGATCTCTTCCGTCGAAGCGAGCGTCGTGAAGATGCTGCTGTACGACTTGGCGTGGATCTGCTCCATCATGCCCATGAAGCCGAGCACCGCCTTGCGCTGAAGTCCCTCGACATGCTCGACGAGGCTCGGCATGCCGACGCCGCCCTGCACCGTATCGAGCAGCGTCAGGCCGCCCAGCACCTTCATGTACGTGTCGCGCTCCTGGTCGTTCAGGTACATCCAGCTCATCTTGTCGTCGGACAGCGGAATCTCCTCGTCCGTCCAGAACTGCATCAGGTTCTGGCTCCAGAACGTCGCTGTGAAGTCGTCGTCGGGACGGTTCCAGTTGACGGCGCGCAGCGGCGCGGCAGCGGCGGCGCCAGAGGCCGGAGCTGCCGGCGTGGCGAGATCGATCGGTTTCATGGGTGGTTCCTCCTTAAATTAGACCGCGCAGCTGACGCACTCCTCCACGCCGAGCCGGTTCGTGCGGGTGTAATAGAGGGACTTCAGTCCCTTTTTGGCCGCATACAGGTAATACCGGGCCAGCTCGCGCGTCGTCACGCTGCTGTTGACGTGCAGCACGGCGGAGATGCCTTGATCGACATGCTCCTGAATCTCGGCGATCAGGTCGATGACCTTGAACTGATCCATCGCGTAGGCCGATTTATAGTAGAAGAAGTTGTCCTGCGACAGGAACGGCATCGGATAATAGGTCGTCGAGTTCGCATAAGTGCGCGTCTCGATCGGCTCGACGATCGGCATGACGCTCGAAGTCGCGTTCTGCACGTAGGAGATGCTCTGCGTCGGCGCGATCGCCAGGCGGTACGCGTGGTACAGCCCTTGGCGGGCGACCTTGGCCTTCAGCTCCGCCCAGTCCTGCGGCGAAGGAATCTCGATGCCGGCGAACAGCTCCTTGACGCGGTCCGTCACGGGACGGTAGTCCGTCGCCAGGTAACGGTCGAAGTAGGTGCCCTTGGCATACTCCGAGCGGTCGTAGTCGCGGAAGCGCTCGTTCTTCTCGGCGGCGATGTCGGCGCTCTTGTCGAGCGAGTAGAAGTTCATCATCATGAAGAACGTGCGGACGAAGTCGCGGGCTTCCGGGCTCTCGTAGGCGATCTTCATCTTGGCCAGATAGCCGTGCAGGTTCATCGCGCCGAGGCCGACGGAGTGCATCTCCTCGTTGGCCTTGACGACGCCCGGCGCGTTGGAGACGCGGGTCATGTCGCTGACGGCCGTCAGGCCGGCGATGCCCTCCTGCACCGTCTCGCGGATCTTGCCGTGCGCCATGACGTTCGCGATGTTGAGCGAGGCCAGGTTGCAGCTGATGTCGCGGCGGATCGTATCCGGCTCGCCGAAGTCGCCGATCTCCGACGTCTCCTGCAGCTGGTAGATCTCCGTGCACAGGTTGGACATCTTGATGCTGCCGATATCCTTGAGCGCATGGAAGCGGTTCGCGTTGCTCTTGTTCATGATGTACGGATAGCCGGACTCCAGCTGGATCGTAGCGATCTTGACCAGCATGTCGCGCGCGCCCATGATGAGCTTCTTGCGGACGGCCGGGTTGGCCATCAGCTCGTCATACATCTCGTCCATGTCCATGTCGTCGAGATGCTTGCCGTACGCCTTGAACACGGAGAACGGCGCGAACACATGCAGCGGCTGGTTGTCCTCGGCGAGCTTGTAGAAGCGGTTCGGCACGATCAGTCCGATCGACAGCGTCTTCAGGCGCGTCTTCTCGTCGGCGTTGATCTTCTTGCTGTCGAGGAACTCCATGATGTCCCAGCCGAAAATGTTGTAGTACGCCGCTCCGGAGCCTTTGCGCTGGCCCATCTGGTCGGCGTAGGAGAAGGCGTCCTCCATCAGCTTGAGCACCGGCATGATGCCCTTGGCCGCGCCCTCGACGCCCTTGATCGGCTCGCCGCGTCCGCGCAGCTTGCTCAGGTTGACCGCTACGCCGCCGCCGATCTTGGACAGCTGCATGCAGGTCGAGAGGTTGTAGTTGATGGAGTTGAGCGAGTCGTCCATCTCCAGCAGGAAGCAGCTGACCATCTCGCCGCGGCGGCTCTTGCCGGCATTGAGGAACGTCGGCGTCGCCGGCTGCAGGCGCTGCTCCATCATCGACACGGCCAGCGACTTGGCGAGCTCGGCGTCGCCGCGTCCGAGATGCAGCGCCGTGATCGCGACGCGGTCCGGGTAGTGCTCGAGGAACTGGCTGCGGTCATTGCTGCGCATCGCGTAGTCCGTGTAGAACTTGGATGCCGCCATATAGGAAGGGAATTCGAACTCGAGGCTGTGCGCCAGCTCGAACACGGCGACCGCTTCCTGCTCGGAATAGTGCTTGTATACGTCCTCGTAGTAGTCGTTCTCGATCAGGTAATCGATTTTCTCCTTATGGCTCGCGAAGGAAGGGCTTTTGGCCCGGACTTCCTCCATGAACGCCGCGACGGCTTCCTTATCCTTTTCCAGCTTGAAGAATCCGTCCGCTCCGCGCTTCATGATCTCGTTGTTCAGCTCAATATGCCGCAAGGGGCTGCACCTCCCGCATGAATTGTTCGACATCCCGAGCCGTCCCCGACAGCTCGAACTTGCAGATGACCGGCACTTCGTACCGCTCCGAGACTTTGTCCGCGCTGCCGGCGAAGCAGGTTCCCCAGTTGCGGTTGCCGCTGGCCGACACGCCGCGCAGATAAGTCCGGTTCTTTTCGAGGAAGGCGTCGACCGCCGGCGGCACCTCGCCGAATCCCGTCGTATAGGTGACCAGGACGAAAGGCTCGTCCATCGTCGTCGAATCGCTGATCTGCACGGCCGGATAGCCGAGCTTGCTGACGAACTTGCGCACGTTGCCCGTGCGGGACGTGTAGGCGATGAGCATGCGGTCCACTCCTTCTCTCTTTTGTGGCTGTCTCGGGGCGAATTCGCCGGCAAAGCCCTGCTACTAGATCTAGTAGCTCCTCCAGCTGGAGAAACCAGGGCTCCGACGGCGAAGCAGCGGCCAAGGCGGCTTGCGGAAACAGCCGAAACAACCCGATCGGAGCTGTCACTCGTTGGGTGCTCTCTCCGTCCGGGCCTTGCCTAAGTTGTCGATGCATGGCTGCGCCCGTCCTGCTCTTCCCCCGCCTCTTCGGGCGGAAAGCGGCTGCCCGGACGCGTCCGGCGCTTCCGGTCCGACGCGTGCCGGGGATGCCTGCGGGCGTCCGGCTAAAGGCTATTTTTGGGACTTGACAGCCTGTCTAGTTCGTGCTTGATTATCCATATGTAGAGGCTAGGAGTTAAATTTACCTCAATATATTGTGGTTGTCAAGCCGATGGACGGGCATTACCCTCCAGATCCGGGGCTTGAAACAGGCGGTTGCCCACAGCTGTGAATAAGCAAAAAAGAGCCCGTCCGACGGGCTCTTTCTCGTTTATCCCAAGCTTATCCACAACGCTAGAGCGGGATATTTGTGGATGGGTTCTCTCCGCCCATCCGCAAAATTTTTCGTCTTCGGAACGCCTTCCGAATCCGCACCGCGGCGAACGCGATCGAGAGGATCAGAAGGAACGCAAGGTAGGCGGCGATCAGCAGCCGCAGGTCGTGGCCAGGGAAAATGAGCGAGCTGCTGATGAGCCCGAACATCCATATATGGGACAGGTTGCCGATGATCGACGACCAGAGATAGGGCAGGAGCTTGACCGGCGCGATGGCCGACATGAACGAGATGAGGTTGTTGGGCATGACCGGGATCGTGCGCAGCAGGATGACCATCCAGCCTCCGTACTCGTCGAGCGCGGCCTGATAGCGCTCGTAGCGCTCCAGACGCGCCTGGAAGCGCCGCTGCACCTTGCCGTAGAAGAAGTAGCGGAACAGCAGGTAGACGACGAGCGCGGCCACCGTGCCGGCGAGCCAGCTGGCGAGCAGGCCGCCCGCGATGCCGAGGATCGAGATATGGATGAGGATGATCGTCGCGAACGGGAAGAAGCCGAACAGCCCCTGCAGCACGGCGAGCGGAATCGTAAGCAGCAGGATGGCCGGTCCGCCCAAGCCGCTCGCGGCGACGAGCGAATCGATCCAGCCGTTCATGCGATCCAGCATGGCTCCTCCTCCTCATCCGCTCATTTTTTCAGCCGCTGCCTTTAGTAAGTGTAGTCTATTCGGACGCCTCCGCACAAATACATGGATTTCCAAGCCCGAGAAGAGCCCGACGCGCTTGCTCCTCCTCCATTCGACGGGGATGCGGGCATCCCTGTCGAGCGATCCGGCCAGGCGGCATTTTATTTTGGCGAGGGACAGCATGATGAAAAAAAGCAGCCTCCCTAGGGAGGCTGGCACGGTTGTTCAATTAGGCTGCTTCAGGTAGGCTTCGGCAGCCTGGAGAAAAGCGTAGTTGTAAACTTCCTGCTTGCTGTCTTCGGCAAGCAGATCGTAGGCTTTGCGAGCACGTTCCACGTTAAGTTGAAGAACCGCCCTGTCATCGTTCAATCGAATCTGGCTGATTGCGCTGCGAACCGCAGCAGAAATCACGATTACGGTCGGCATATAGTAATATCGAACAAAACCAATCGGACGGTAGTCTGCATCATAGAGATAAAGAACGGCTTGCTGGACAGTTGGAGCGATATCTTCGCCTGCCTTGCTGTCCAAAAGAGGATTTCCTGCCGTCGTCATTCGCCGGCCCGCCTGCAGCGCATGCTGATGCGTAGGCGTGTACTCCGTCAAAGAAGGTTCCAACGCGACATAACGAACCGAAGGAGCCAAGGCGGCTGAATTGAGCTTGAAATCGGTAAAGCTGAAAAATCCTCTGATGCCAGCGAAGGCATTCGCTGCATTGACCATGAACTCATTCGAAACAGCCGTCAGAGGCTGATCCAACGTTACTTCCTGCAGAGGACGAAAATCATACTGCTTCTCCATTCGTTCCCCGAGCACGCCGTTCTTCTCTACAGCCAGCCAGATGCTTCCTCGTTGCGAGGAAGATACCGGGTAGCGGAATTGGGCGAGCATTGGACCATAAGGCGTTTCTGAATTTGGATCTGCAAGGCGTGCGACATCATAAGCGTCCACGTCTTCTTTGGCAGCATATACATGGAGGGCGTCGCCTTTCTCCAGACCTGTGACGATGCCTTCCTGCGCAGAAAGGTAAACCGACTGCTCCCCTTTTACGCTCAAAGCGTAGGCGCGCTCATTCGCGTTGATTTTCGATTTCACCTTGACTAACAGCCATTGCTGCATTTGAGGAGGGAAGCGGAAACGGAAGCTTTTCCCTTCCACTGGAACGAACAAATCGTGCATTCCTTGAACCCACACAGAAACTTCCGATATGTTCTCATCATAATCCAGGTTCAGGACGGCTTCCTTTTGTTCATAGCCAAGCGCGGCAGTTGCGGAGTAATTAGAGTAAGTCTTGTCGAAAGGACGGTCCAACCGCGCGCCGGACAATGCAAGCGAGTTCAGCTTGTCCGAATTGCCCGACTGCTGGCTCAGACGATCCAGCTCCGCCAGCGCCGCCTGCAGCACGCTGTAGTTGGCGACTTTCTTCTGCTCCTCCGCGCTCAGCCGGTCGTACAGAGCCAAGGCTTCATACACGGGCTGGATGTCTTTGAGCTGCACCGGTACGGAAAGCCTCGAGATCGCATGCATGACTTGAGCTGAGGTCAGGTTGACCTTCACGTTCACAGGCAGGAAGTCATAGCCGATCGGCTTCCGGTCCTTGTCGTAATAAAATACCTTGAACGCACCTGTAAAATCGTCGCCTTTCCAACCGATGAAATCGTCGAGGTATGGATTCGCCTTTTCCAACTTGCTCAAGACCGACGGTCCTAGCATCTCTTGCTTGGCATCCTCCATCGAAATATACGGACGTTCAAGGTAAGGCTCGTAACTGTCCCACCATCTGGTTTTCACGTACACCGCTCCTGACGGAAGTTCCGAAGAAGGGTCCCTCAACAGCTGAACGTTGTAGGTTATGGAAGAACCATAGACGGCTTCCATTTCCGCCGCGGTAAGGCTTCGCCCCTTCAGTCCTCCCGACGTCTTGGCAAGAGGCGAAAAGTCATACTCCACCTTTTGGCGCGGCTGCTCCGGCTGGGAAGGATATTGAATGCTGATCCAGAACTGCCCTTTCTGTCCTTTCAAAACATCCATGTCTATTCCGACGAAAGGCTTCATGCCGATCCCACGCCCGTCTTCTAGCTGAGTAATCTCCGAATAGGGCTGCGCATCCGATTCCGAACGGTACGTCCTTACGGTTGCGCCTTTGGGGACTTTCTCGACGATTATTTCGCCATTGATGGTTGCCCTCGTTTTTTCAGCTAGCGCGGGCTCGTAGAGCACGCGAATGGAATATCCGCTCAAAAACTCGCCATCGGCCGTTTCAAGCGAAACGGAGAGGTTGGTCTTCTCGCGAGCGTTCTGGAGGTAGCTGGACTTGCCTCCGACAAAATCTTTCCAATCCGCCAGCGTCTCCATGAACTCGTCCCGCACAAGCAATCTGATCTTAGCTCCGGAAACGTTTGTTGCAGCGGTGAGTTCAATCTGTCCCGCAGCATAATCCACCGGAAGGATGAGATCGTATTCCATCACTTCTGGATCAAACCCGGACTTGCCCGACACGAATTGGACAAGGGGATAGGACCCGATCGACAAGCTCGTCAGGAAATCGCCGGTTGCCGGCGTCGCGGTCGGCGTTGCCGTCGGAGTCGCGCTAGGCGACGCGGTCGGAGAAATCGTCGGCGACGCCGTCGGGCTCGGGTTGCCCGGCAGGCCCGGGAACCCCGGGAAGAAGCCTCCGCCCCCGCCAGGAGCCGGGGTCGGACTCGGCGAGACGCTAGGCGTCGGCAGCGTCTTGGAGCCCGGCTCCTTTTCAAATACGCTGTCCTTGGCCGCCTCCGCAAGCTTGGCCTGCGAGACGGTGCCCTGACCGGATACGAACGTCTTGCCCTCCAGCTGCAGCACGTCGATCCGGCTGTCCGCGCCGAGAGCGACGACTGAACCTGAAGACTGCTGCGAGACGATTACCGTGCCGAGACGACTCGTCCCTTCGAGCGACAAGCGGACCGGGGACGTTTTTTCTACGATTACATGGCCGAGATTGCTGTTCAAAATATGAATGGAACGAACGCCGCCGCCGCGCACGATCGTCTTGCCGTCGACCTGGATGCCGGACAGGTTGACGTCTCCTTCGCCTACCGCCTCCGTGACGATCAGGTCGCCGCGCACATGCAGGTTGCGCAGCGAGACGCCGCCCGCCTCGACGCGAACGTCTCCCTTGATCTCGTTCTGGCCGCTGGCCGGGCCGTATACGCCTGCCTTGGCGTAAGAAGCCGCTCCGCTCCGCGCTTCGGCCGCCTTGCCGATGGCCGTGACAGCCTCGGCCCGCGTCAGCCGGCCCGCCGGCCTGAAGCTGCCGTCCGGATAGCCGCCGAGCACGCCTTGAGCGGCGAGCGCGGCGACGAACGGCCGGCTCCATGCGCCGAGCTTTGCACTATCGCGAAACGCTGGCTCTGCCGCGGAAGCCGTCTCGACGCCAGACGCCTTGCCGAGCATGACCGCCGCTTCCTGGCGCGTCACTTGTCCCGCCGGGCGGAACGTGCCGTCCTCGTACCCCGACGCATAGCCCGCATACACCGCCGTCGAGACCGTGGCATAATCCCACGCCTGCGGCTTGACGTCCTTGAACGACAGCTGCGCCGTTCCTTGCAGCGCGAAGGCCCGGTTGACGAGCGCTGCAAACTCGCTGCGGCTGATGTGCTGATCGGGACGCAGCTCGCCATTGCCGTAGCCGGACAGCCATCCCGCCGCCGCCCATTCGGCGAGCCGCTGCTCCGCCCAATGGCCCTTGATATCCCGATAAGCGGAGCTGTCCGCTCCCGATGCATACAGACCCGCGCTAGCCGTTCCCGCTGCGCCGAATGCCGGCCCTGCCGCCAGCAGCAAAGACAGTCCCGCCGCCATGGCGCTCTTTGCGTATGTTGCTTTCCACCCCACGTATGATTCCTCCGATAATTCGATTGAATGATCCATGCTTGGTTATACCATCGGAGAAAGTTTCTGGCAACGGAAGAAATTGGCGCTAAAAAACGGTGTCCGCTCGAAAGCGGGGGCAGCTCCTTCACGACATGAAAAAAGCGCCCGTCCGGCTCAAAGGAGCCGGTCTAGGCGCTGAAACTCATGAAATCAGAACGAGCGATTAGTTCCCGTCAAGCCTGCAGCGCTCCATCCCGCTCCAGAGGCGAAGCCTCCGCGGTTCGCCGCGCCTTCACCGCGAAGTACAGGCCGGTAAAGGCGAGCGCAATGGCGGCATAAATGCCGAGATAGCTCAGCTGCTCGTAGACGACCGCGGCATCCCCGCTGGAGATGGCGGCCTTGAGGCCGGCGATGCTGTGCGACATCGGCAGCCACGGATGGACCGCCTGCATCCAGTCCGGCAGCAGCTCCTTGGGGAACGTGCCCGCGCTGGACGTCAGCTGCAGGATCATGATGATGACGGCCACGTAGCGGCCCACCTGATCGCCCCAGGTGACGAGCGCCTGAATGATCAGAGTAAAGGTCAGGCTCGCGGCAAACACTAAGGCGATGAACAGAGGCACGTTGCCGATGTCGAGCTTCAGCCCGTACAGCAGAATCAGCACCGCCGCCAGCGACTGGCTGACGCTCATCAGCACATATGTCGCCGTGCGGCTGAGGAAGCGGCCGAGCCGCGTCGCATCCGCTTGGAACGAGTCGCGCGAGGAGATGACCGTCGTGAAGAACAGGCCGCCGACGAACAGCGCGATCGAGATGAAGTACGGCGCGATGCCGAGGCCGTATTTCTCGACCTTGCGGCTGTCGTCTTCCTTGATGCGGACCGGATCGGCGAACATCGACACGGTGTCGTCGCCGTCGTGGACGCTGGCGGTCTTGTCGGCCGCCTCGCCGAGCTTGCTCTGCAGCTCGCCCGAGCCGTCGACGAGCTTGAGCGTGCCGTCCTGCAGCCGGACGGCTCCGTCCTCCAGCTGAACCGCGCCGCCGGCGACGGTGCCGACGCCCTCGGCCAGCTGGCCGATGCCGCTCGTCAGCTGCGTCGCGCCGCTGCTCAGCGTCTTGGCGCCGCCGGCGACCTCGGCGCTGCCGCTCGCAGCCTCGCCCAGCTTGGCGCCGAACTGCTGCAGCCCGCCGCTCAGCTGCGTCGTGCCCGCGTGCAGCTGCTTCGCGCCGGCGAGCAGCTGCTGCTGCCCCGCGCTCAGCTCGCCGCTGCCCTGCAGCAGCTGGCTCTGCGCGTCATGCAGCGAGGCCGCGCCAGCCGCCAGCTGCTGCTGGCTGTCCGCCAGCTGGCGGCCGCCCGCGCTCAGCTGCTGCTGGGCCGCGCTCAGCCGGCTGCTGCCCTCGGCCAGCTGCTTGCTCGCCGCGAGCAGCTGCTTGCCCTGCTCGGACTCCGCCAGCTGCGGGTTCGCCTGCAGCAGCGCCTCCAGTCCGGCGCTCAGCTCGGCCGCGCCGGACGACACCTTGCCGCCGGCTTCCTCCGCAGCCGCCAGCGAATCGGCCAGCTTGGCGCTGCCGGCCGCAGACTGCTCGAGGCCGTCCGCCAGCTTAGCGCTGCCCTGCTCCGACTGCTGCAGCCCTTGCTGCAGCTTGGCCGCGCCTGTGGCGGTTGCCGCCAGCCCTTGCTCGAGCTGAGCCGCTCCATTGTCGGCAGCGGCGGCGCCATCGGCCAGCTGTCCGCCCGCCTGCTGCAGCTGCGCCAGGCCGGAGGCGAGCGAGCCGCTGCCCTGGGCGAGCGTCGCCGTGCCGTCCTTGAGCTTGAGCGCTCCGCCGACGAGCGGCGATACCCCTTCCTTGAGCTTGCCGGTGCCCTCGGCAAGCTTGGCGAGATTTTCCTGGAGCGCGCGTGCGCCCTCGTCCAGCTTGCCGGCTCCGTCCTTGAGCTCCCCGGCTCCGTCCGCCGCTTCCGCGAAGCCCTCCGACACTTCCTTCACCTGAGACAGCATGCTGCGCGCATACGCCTCCGTGATGCTCGCATTCAACTCCGCGCGGACGTCCTTCATCGCCGTCGAGCCGATCTGGCCCGCGATGAAGTTGTAGTCGCCGTTCGGCTCGAAGACGATCTCCGCCTGCTGCGGCTGATCGTCCATCAACGTGGCGGCCTTCGCGGAAAAGTCCTTCGGAATCTTGATCGCCATATAATAGTCGTTGCCGGCGATTCCCTGCGCCGCCTGCTCCGGCGTGACGAAGCTCCAGGCGAACTTCCCGTTCTTCTTCAGCTCGTCGACGAACTCCTGGCCGACATCCATCCGCTCTCCTTCGTATACGGTGCCTTGATCCTCGTTCACGACCGCGACCGGAATCTTGTCCAGATGGCCGTACGGATCCCAGGAAGCCTCGATCAAAAAGCCGCTATAAAGGATAGGAACAAACGCGACGGCGACGAAGGAGATGGCGAGCATCGGCTTCTTGAACATCTCTTTCAAGTCGTGGCCGATCGTTTTCACAGCCTTCATGGGTATTCCCTTCTCCTCTCTGACTAAAAATCTATTTTGGTCATTTGGTCAGAATCCTACTTTATCACGCTTGTTTTCAACATGCAACCGGCTCTTTTCGGCCGCCTGTCCGCTTTTTTCCCTTGAAGCGATTTCATTTCTGAAACCCGAAACGGCAGTTTACCGTATAAAAACCTTATGCTACGATCAAAATGACCAGAAGAACCATTTTCGTTCTAGAGTCATATACGGGAGGTCTGCACGTGATGTCGATCGATCGGAGAGCCGAGGTCGTCCAGGCCGCCGCCAGGTCATTCGCCTTGTTCGGCTACAAGGCGACGACGATGGACCAGGTGGCCAAGATCGCGCGCGTCGGGAAAGGAACGATCTACACCTTTTTCGACAACAAGGAGCAGCTGTTCGAAGAGATCATGAACGCGTTCGTGGAGGAGATCGTGCAGCTCGCCGAAAAGGCGGTCGACCCGGCCAAGCCGTTCGCCGAGAATCTGCACCGCGCCTTGCTCGACGTGCTCAACTTTCGACGGGAGCATGAGCTGTTCACGAGGCTGTCGCTGGAGATGAAGGAGATCGGCACGGCCGCCGCCGGCTTCGGCATCCGCATGATGGAGGAGGCGCTGCTGGAGTTCGTCGCGCGGCATGTCGAGGACGCGGTCGCCAAGGGCGAGATCAAGCCCTGCGATCCGCAGCTGACGGCGTATGTGCTGGTCAAGCTGTTCATTACGCTCGTCGTGGACTGGCCGTCCGTCTCGGGCAGGCCGTTCCAGGAGGAGGACGTCATGCGCCTGTTCGAGCTGTATTTCCTGGACGGCATCTCGCAAAAGAGCGGCTCGCCGCTTTAGGACGTATTGACTGACCCGCTCAGGGGCATCTATCACCGCCTTTTTTCCCCTCTGCTTCAAGCGCAAAAAAGCTGCCCCCGCCGTAATGGCGGAAGGCAGCTTTTTTTGACGGATCGAAAACGCTTAGCGGAACAGGCTCCGGTACTCGCCGTAGCCTTCGTCCTCCAGCTGCGACACGGGTACGAACCGGAGCGCGGCGGAGTTGATGCAGTAGCGCAGGCCGCCCTGATCCTTGGGGCCGTCGTCGAACACATGGCCCAGGTGGGAGTCGGCGCCGGCGCTGCGCACCTCGGTGCGGACCATGAAGTGGCTCGTATCCGTCTTCTCCTTGATGCTCGGCTTGGCCAGCGGCTTCGTGAAGCTCGGCCAGCCGCAGCCGGAATCGTACTTGTCGAGCGAGCTGAACAACGGCTCGCCGGAGACGATGTCGACGTAGATGCCCTCTTCCTTGTGGTCCCAGAACTCGTTTTGGAACGGCGGCTCGGTGCCGCTGTTTTGCGTCACCTCGTACTGCATCGGCGTCAGCCGGGCGCGCAGCTCGTCCTCGTTCTTGTCCATTTTCCAGTGCTCTTCGATGAACTGGTCGCGGCCGGAGCCCCTGCGGTACATCTTGTAGCGGAACGGATGCGTCTTGTGGTAGTCCTGATGGTAGTCTTCCGCCTCGTAGAAAGGAGCGGCCGGCTCGATCGTCACGACGATCGGCTTGTCGAAGCGGCCGCTTTCCTGCAGCGCGCGCTTGGATTCCTCCGCCAGCTTGCGCTGCTCCTCCGTATGGTAGAAGATGACGGGCCGGTACGAATCGCCGCGGTCGGCGAACTGTCCCAGCGCGTCGGTCGGATCGACCTGCTGCCAGTAGATATCCAGCAGCTTGCTGTACGGGAAGACATCCGGATCGTACGTGATCTGCACGGCTTCCGTATGGCCGGTGTTGCCTTCGCACACCTGATCGTAGGTCGGATTCTCCACGTGGCCGGCCGTATAGCCGGAGACGACGCGAATGATGCCCGGCAGCTCCTCGAACGGCGATACCATGCACCAGAAGCAGCCGCCGGCGAATGTCGCCAGCTGCTCGTTGTTGTTTGCCATATTGCCATCCCTCCTCAGACTTCTATTATAGCGGACGTCCGGGACCGAAGTCCAAGCCGCTACTCGCGCAGCGCGTCCTTCAGCCGCGAATGCATCGCGCTCTCCGCTCCGCCCAGCCTGCGGCGCAGCCGCTGCGCCTCCGCCGCGAGCCTCGCCGTCTCCGCCGCGAGCCGCTCGCGCTCCGCCTCGGCTGCGGCCAGCCGGCTCTCCAGCTCCGCGCAGCGCGCCCGCAGCTGCATCAGCTCCTCCTGCGAACCGCCCTCAGCCGAATGGTTGCCCATGCTCATGCTCTCTTGTCTCCTCTCCTTGCTGCCCCGCCGCTGCGCTCCCGATCCCTCCGTCTGGATCGTCGGAGACGGACGCTTCCGCACGGCTGCCGCCATGCGCGGGAAGGCGCAGCCGATCGTTCAAAAACCCGGCCGCCTGCCGCAGCGACTGCTCCGCTTCCGGCAGCCAGCCCGGCATCATCGCCGTAAAATCATGGATCATGCCCGCATAGCAGCGGTATTCGGCCGGCACGCCCGCGGCGCGCAGCCGCTCGGCGTACAGCCTGCCCTGGTCCCGCAGCGGATCCAGCTCCGCCGTGACGACGAGCGCCGGCGGCAGTCCGCCGAGATCCGGCGCGAGCAGCGGCGATACTTGCGGCTGCGCGCGCAGCTCCGCCGGCGCGTAGCCGTCGGCGAATTGACGCAGCAGCCGCAGCGTCAGCATGTACTGCCGGCCGTTCTGTCGCAGCGACGGCTGGCTCGCAGCCCCCGGACCGCCCCGCCCGGTCAGGTCGACCGCGGGATAAAGCAGCGCCTGCCCCCGGATCGGCGGACCGCCGGCGTCGCGGGCGCGCAGCGCGGTCACCGCCGCGATGTTGCCGCCGGCGCTCTCGCCCGCCACGGCGAGCCGCGCCGGATCGCCGCCGAGCGAGCCTGCCTCGCGCGATGCCCAGAGCAGCGCCTCGTAGGCGTCGTCGGCTCCTTTCGGGAAGCCGTGCTCCGGCGCCAGCCGATAGCCGACCGACAGCACGAGGCAGCCGCTCAGCTGCGCCCAGGCGCGGTTGTAGCGATGCCGCAGCCGGTGGCCGCCAAGCGCGAAGCCCCCTCCGTGGTAATACAGGATGACCGGCAGCGGCTCCGCCCGGCCGCTCTCGCCCGCTTCGATCTCCGGCCGGTACCAGCGCGCCGGGATGAAGCGGCCGTCCTCCGCCTGCAGGTCGATGTCCCCCGAGTCGACCCGGCCAGGCAGGCGCAGGCAGGCGACGGCATCCATCGCCCGCATGAAGGCGGCCATCCGTCCGCGCATGCCCGCGAGCGGCCGTCCGGTCATCCAAGCGCCGGCATGCACGGCCGCCAGCAGCAGCCGCAGCGGCAGCGCCAGCCGGCCGGCAGGCGGCCGCTCTTGCTCACTCTTTCCTGTCTTGGACACGCTCGATCATCTCCGTCTTGAGCTTCCACAGCTCCGGACTGAACGATACCGGATACGGCTCCGGATGCAGCTTGCGCAAATGCGGCTGGCGGAACAGCGCCAGCTGCTCCCGGTGGTAGCGCCGAATCGATTCCAGATCCGGCAGCTCGCGCACGAGACTCCCTTCGCGCAGCAGCGGCTGCAGCAGCTCCACCGGCTCGTATCGGGTCAGCACCGACTTCACGTACGGATGAGCCGGGTCGATGCGGCGGAGCGGCTCTCCGGACGGGGCCGCCTCCGCGCTCAGCGCCATGTAGTCGCCGACCGCGCAGCCCGTCGCCGGGTCGAGGAGCCGGTACACGGTCTTGGACCCCGGATTGGTCACCTTGTCGAGATTGCCCGACAGCTTGATGACCGGCTCATAGCCGGCGCCGCGGTCGATCGCCGCGAGCTTGTACACCCCGCCGAGCGAGGGCTGGTCCGCCGCCGTGATCAGCTGCGTGCCGACGCCCCATGTATCGATCGCCGCTCCTTGCGCCTTGAGGTTGAGGATGATGTTCTCGTCCAAATCGTTGGAGGCGACGATGCGCACGTCCGGGAAGCCCGCCTCGTCCAGCAGGCGCCGCGACTCCTTGGACAGGACGGCGAGGTCGCCGCTGTCGAGCCGGATCGCCTGCAGCTCCTTCCCTTTGGCGCGCAGCCGCCGAGCTACCTCGATCGCGTTCGGCACGCCGCTGCCGAGCGTATCGTAGGTGTCGACGAGCAGCGTCACGCCGTCCGGCAGCGCGTCGGCATAACGCTCGAACGCCTGCAGCTCGGACTCATGCGCCTGCACCCAGGCATGCGCGTGCGTGCCTTTGGCCGGGATGCCGAACAGCCAGCCTGCCCGCATGTTGCTCGTCGCGTCGAAGCCCGCGATGTAAGCCGCGCGCGCTCCCCATACGGCCGCGTCCAGCTCCTGGGCGCGGCGGGTGCCGAACTCCAGCAGCGCGTCGGCGCCTGCGACCTGCTTGATGCGCGACGCCTTGGTCGCGATCAACGTCTGGTAGTTCGCCATGTTCAGGATCGCCGTCTCCACGAGCTGCGCCTCGAAGATCCGTCCCTCCACGCGCACGAGCGGCTCGTTCGGAAAGACGAGCGTGCCCTCCGGCACGGCGTCGATGCTGCCGCTGAAGCGGAACCGCCGCAGCTCCTCGATGAACTCCGGCTCGTACCGCTCCTCCTGCTCCTCCAGGTAGGCGAGCTCCTCCTCCGTGAAGCTCAGGCCGAGCATGTAGTCGGCGATCCGCTGCAGCCCGGCGAAGACGGCATAGCCGTTGCCGAACGGCAGCTTGCGGAAGTACATCTCGAACACGGCTTTGCGCTCATGCGTCCCCATCTTCCAATGGGCATACATCATATTGATTTGATATTTGTCGGTATGCAGCGCCAGCTTCGCCGTCTCCATCCGTGTCGTCCTCCTTTTCATCGGCATCCCGCGGCTCTCGGCCGCCGCAGGCACGCGCCGTCCGCGTCATAAAAGGGAAAAGCTGCGCCTCGCAGGGCGCAGCTCGTCGTTTCGTCCGTTACTCGGCCGAAGGCCGTGCCGCCGGCCCCGCCTCGATGGAGCCTGCCGGCAGCGGATCATCCGCAAGCACAGGCGCGGTTTCCAGGCGCGCTTGCGCCCGCAGTCCGTCCAGCTCCTTCTGCTGCGCCTTGAGCTGCTTCTGCAGCCTGAACGAGCGGATGATGCCGAACAGGCCCACGCTCGCGCCGCCCAGCAGCGCCGAGCCGAGAATGACGAGGATGAGCGGCAGGTTCGTCTGCGCGAACAGGAAGTTCACCTGAACGGGATCGACGTTAATGACCGCGAAAATGGCTATCAGCAAAGCGAAGACAAGACCCGAAATAAGCAACCCCTGCGTTCTCATCGTTCAACCACCCTATCCGCATTGTATCCTTAATCAACCTTTTTTACCCCGGCCTCCCGGGGTCAAACCTTGCGCCGCGGCAGCCATACCTCGAGCAGCGAGCTGAGCTGCTCCAGATGGAGCGGCTTGGTGATATAATCGGTCGCTCCCGCCTGCAGGCACAGCTCCCGGTCCTGCGGCATCGCCTTCGCCGTGAGCGCGATGATCGGCAAGCTGCGATGCGCCTCGATGGAGCGGATTTCCCGGATCGCATCGTACCCGTCCAGCACCGGCATCATCATGTCCATCAAAATGAGATCGCAGCCGAACGCCGCCAGCGCGTCAAGGGCCTCGCGGCCGTTGGCCGCCGTCAGCACCTCGATGCCTTGCTGCTCAAGGAAGCTCGTCAGGCTGTAGACGTTGCGGATGTCGTCGTCGACGATCAGCACGCGCCGGCCTCCGTACCGGCTGCCGCGCCTCGGCGGCTCCGCCTCGGACGACGGCAGGCGGAGCCGCTCGGCAAGCATCTCCTCCAAGGAACGGCCGGCCGCCGCTTCCTCGTCCAAATAACCTGCCGCCTCCTGCAGCAAGCCGGAAGCCCGGCCGGGCTCCTCCGCGCGGACGGCCTCGCCAAGGCTCGGCAAGAGCAGCGTGAACGCGCTGCCGAGGCCCGGCTGGCTTTCGACGAAGAGGCAGCCCTGCAGCAGGCTCGCCAGCTGGCGGGAGATCGACAGGCCGAGGCCCGTGCCGCCGAACTGCCGGCTCGTCGTGCCGTCCGCCTGGCGGAACGCCTCGAAGATCAGGTCGAGCTTGGACGGATCGATGCCGACGCCCGTATCCCGAACCTCGAACGCCACGACCTGACGTCCCGCATGGGATGGCAGATGCTGCAGCACCTCCCTTTCGGTCGCCCGCGAAATCGTCACCGTCACGCCGCCCTGCTTCGTGAACTTGAACGCATTGGACAGCAGATTTTTGAGAATCTGCATCAGCCGCTGCTCGTCGCTGACGATCATGTCCGGCACGTTCAGCCTGCGGATGACGGCGTACTCGAGCCCGCTCCGCTCGGCATGCGCGCGGAAGCTCGATTGCAGCAGCGCCGGAAGCTCGCTCAGATTGAGCGGCTCGAGACTGATCTCCATCTTCCCGGCTTCGATTTTCGACAGATCCAGGATATCGTTGATCAGCACCAGCAGATCCTCGCCGGCCGTATGGATGACCTTGGCGAACTCCTCTTCCTTGGGCGACAGGTTGCCTCCCGGATTCTCCGCCAGCATCTGGGACAGGATCAGCATGCTGTTGAGCGGCGTCCGCAGCTCGTGGGACATGTTCGCCATGAACTCGTTCTTGTAGCGCGAGCTGCGCTCGAGCTCCGCCGCATACAGCGTCAGCTCCTGCTGGATGCTCTGCAGCTCCTGAGACTTCTCCTCCGACAGTCGCGCCTGCCGGATAAGCTGCTCGTTGGAGGCTTCGAGCTCCTCCTGCTGGGTCTGCAGCTCCTCCTGCTGGGTCTGCAGCTCCTCCGCCTGCTGCTGCAGCTCCTCCGTCATCGCCTGCGATTCCTGCAGCAGCGTGCGGATCTCCTCGCCCGTATGGACGCGGTGCAGCGCCAAGGCCAGCTGCTCGGCGGCCTCCAGCGCCAAGTCCTGCTCCAGCGGCGTGAACGGCTCGAAGCGGGCGGCCTCCAGCACGGCGAGCGTACGGCCTTCGTAGACCGCCGGCACGAGCAGCAGCTGCGGCGGACTCGCCTCGCCGAGGGCGGAGCCGATCTTCACGTACGATTCCGGCACGTCATACTGCCGCATCCGCTGCTCGGCGAAGCAGCGGCCGACGAGGCCTTCGCCGTGCTCGATGGCGGGCGGCAGCGCAGCCGCGCCGTCGCCGCTGCCCGTCACGGAGCAGGCGAGCTGCAGCCGGCGGCTCGGCTTGAGCGACTCGACCGCGTACAGCACCGCGAACGGCGCCCGGAGCGCTTCGGCAGCGAAGCGCAGGAACGCTTCCTGCGTCTCGGCCGCGCCGCCCGTCTGCTGCAGCGCGGAGCCGATCGCGAGCGCCTGCCGCTGCTTCCAGTCGTGGCCCTCGACCTCGTCGAGCAGCCGGTTCGTCGCGGCCGCCAGATCGGCGATCTCGTCGCGCGAGCGGATCTCGATCCGCTTGGCGAGCTGAGCCAGGTCCCTGCCGCGCGAATCCGCCATGCCGGCGATCGATTCCGTGACGCTGCCGATCGTGCGCACGATCGAGCGCGAGATCAGCCAGCCGAACAGGCCCGACAGGACGATGGAGACGAGGAACAGGGAAAGCAGCGTCGTCCGCAGCAGGCTGTTGCTCCGGTCCAGCCTTTCCAGCCGCTGCCCCGCCAGCTTATGCTCCGTCTGGCGGAACGCGTCGAAGCTGCCGCGCAGCTGATCCATGTTCTGCTTGCCGCGGTCGATCGCGTAAAAATCGCCGACCTTCGCCTCGTCGCCGTTCTGCTTGGCCTCGATGACCGGCATCGTGATGGCGAGCCATTGCTCGATCGAGCCTCTCGCCAGCTCCAGCAGCTTGGTCTGGCTCGGATTGTCGCTCACGAGCGCCAGCAGCTCGCTGTAGTTGTTCTGCCATTGGGAGAAGCCCGAGCGGTACGGATCGAGATAAGCCTCTTCCCCGGTGATGATGAACCCCCGCTGTCCCGTTTCCATGTCGAGCAGGTTTTTCTCGATCGCGTTGGTCAGATTCATGACGGAGATGTCGTGCTCGGTCACATATTCGGTCTCCTCCTGCACCGCCGACAGCTGCAGGAAGACGATCAGGATCGAGACGGCCAGGCAGGCCAGGATGACCGCATAGCCGGAAATGATTTTGAAGCGGATCGTGAATCGGCCCCGTCGGTCCGGCCGTCCGCTGCGATTGACTTCCATCGGATGGGCAAGCTCCTATCTGCTGCAGAGGCAAGTCGCATCTGCTTGAAAATGAAATCCGGGACGCCTCACGCGACGGGCGATTTGCCCCCGTCGATGTTGATGGCTGTCCCTGTAATATAGGAAGCCGCTCCGGAAACGAGGAACACGATCGCATTGGCGGCTTCCTCCGTGTCTCCGATCCGTCCGAGCGGAATGTCGTGGCGCGGATCGCGCGCGAACTCCTCCCACGTCTGGTCGGGGCTGGTCCGCCGCCACTGCCGCTCGATCTGGGCGCTGCGGATGAGCCCGATGCAGACGGCGTTGACCCGGATGCCGTCCGGCGCCAGGTCGCGGCTCATCGCCTTGGTCAGCGCGAGCCCCGCCGCCCGCGAGACGGATGACGGCAGCGATGCCTTCGGCGGCGTCTTGCCGCCGATCGCCGTCACGTTGACGATCGCTCCGCCGCCTGCCGCCTTGAGGGCGGGCAGGGCCGCCTGCGTCATATGCACCGCGCCGAGCAGCTTCAGGTCGAGATCGGTCTTCCACGCCGCCGGGCCGACCTCCGCGAACGGAGCGGCGGCGGCCGTGCCGGCATTGTTCACCAGGATGTCGATCACGCCGTCCCAGCGATCCGCGATGCCGCGCACCGCTGCCGCAGCCGACTCCTCCCGGGAGACATCGCCGGGCACGGCCAGCACCTCGCCGCCCGTCTCCGCGACGATGCGGGCAGCCGCATCCTCAAGCTCCTCCTTCGTCCGGGCGACGAGCGCCACCTTCGCCCCTTGGCGGGACAGCTCCAGCGCCGTCGCATAGCCGATTCCCTTGCTGCCTCCGGTCACGATCGCCTTCTTGCCTTCCAGCTTCAGCTTCACTTGCGGTTCCTCCTTCGGAATGAACTTCCTTCGCGGCCGGCTCGCGCTCGAGCCGATCCGGGGCATTTCCCGGGAAATCGACATTCGCGCTTCCTGCCGCTCAGGAAGGGCGCAACTTCACATACAGGCGGGCCCGCTCCTCCCAGATCTCTCCCGGCTCCAGGCCGAACAGTCCGATCTCCTCCGCAGGCAAGTTCGAATTCGGGGCGTTGACCAGATTGACCTGCGGCTCCGGACAGATGAACTCGCCCCTGCCGCCGTTGTTGTAGAGCATCCACTGCTTGTACGAGGTGCCGACGTCGTAGACAAGCGTCATGCCGCGCTTGCGGTCGGTCAGCTCCATCCGGTTGCGGCCCATCTGCGGCTCCGCCGTATAGTGATGATCGAGCGAGGTCCAGAACGGATCGGCTCCGGCTCCTTTCATCGCCTCTTCCTCCGGAGCGAGCTCCATGAACGCTCCCGTAGGCAGCATGCGCTCGTTCATTTCCCAGCGGCGGCCGGCCGTCAGCTTGAAGCTGTAGTCGCTCTCCTTGCTGCCGGGCGCGAACGGCACGTTCAACGTCGTATGGAAGGCGAGCAGGCAAGGCATCGGCTCGTCGCCGTCATTGCGCACCGCCACCTGCTGCGCCAGCCCGTCCGGACTCAGCGCATAGCGCAGGCGGATCGTGAAGCGGAACGGGAAGCGCCGATAGACCGGATGATCCTCGTCGATGCGGACCGCCACCGTGACGAAGCTTTCGGAGCCCTTGCTGCCGAAGCTCTCGACCTCCCATGGAATCGCATGGAGGAAGCCGTGGAGGTGGTTGTCGCGCTCTCCTTCATTGACCGGCAGCTGGTAGATCCGTCCTCGCCAAGGAAAACGGCCGTCCTCGTAGCGGTTGGGCGGAAAGAGCACCGGAATTCCCCAGACGACGGGATTCTCGCGGAAGCGGGCCAGCTCCTCCTGCGACGGCTCTCGCAAAAACCGGCAGCCGGTGATGCGGTCTTGGAAGGCGATGAGGTTGCCTCCGGTCTCGGGCAGCATGACCGCCTCATAGGCGTCCGCCCTCAGATAGATCGCCCTCTGGCCCTGGTAGATTCCTTCGAACGCACTGCTCGTTGCCATGACACGACCGCTCCTCTCTCTACTCTAGTAGTAGAGTACCATAACGTCGTCGCGATTTACTATGAAAAGAGACGGACGCCGTCCTCCCCGCAACGCGGCAATAGCCCCGAAGCCGAAGCTTCGGGGCTATTGACTGCGATCTGCGCCGAGCGCGGCAGCGGCCGGGAGACGGACTAGCGGTCGGCCGACAGGCTCGGCGCCGGCGCGGGCAGCGGCTGCTCCCGCTCCTCGCGTCCGCCCATGAACGGCCACCAGTTCGCCGCGCCGAACAGGCGCACCATGACCGGGATGAACAGCGGCAGGATCAGCACGGCATACAGGAGCAGGCCGATCAGCACGACCGTCGCGATCTGCATCAGCGACAGCACGCCGGACGGCAGCATCGCCGCGAACGTGCCGCCGAGGATGACCGCGGCCGACAGGATGACGGAGCCCATATGGCGCATCGACAGCAGGATCGCCTCCTGCGGCGGCAGATGCCGGTACTCGCGGAAGCGGTCGAGCAGGAAGATGCTGTAGTCGACGCCCAGCGCGATCAGCAGCACGAAGCTGAAGAACGGCACCGGCCAGCTGATGCCGGAGTAGTCGAGCACCCGGCTGAAGATCGCTTCCGCCGCCGCCATCGACGTGTAGTAGGTAAGCAGCAGCGAGGCCATGATGTAGGCCGGGATGACGAGCGAGCGGAACAGCGCGATCAGGATGAGCGAGATGCCTGCCATCATGAGCACGACCGTGCGCGAGTAATCGGCCTGGGAGATCGTGTTCAGGTCATGCTGCACGCTCGTGATGCCGCCGATCGCATGCTGCGCTCCCGCGTAAGCCGTCCCCTCCAGCCCGCGCTCGATCGCGGCCTCCAGCTCGGGGATCCGGCGGAGCGTCTGCTCCTCGTACGGATTGGAGTCGAAGACGACGTCGAGCGTCGCCATCGTTCCTTGCGGCGAAAGATAGGTTGCCACCGCCTGGCGGAACGACTCGTCCTGAAGCGCCGCATCCGGCAGGTTCCAGCCGGTCAGGCTGCGGCTTGGCGACTTCGACAGCTCCGTCAGATACGACTTCGCCTCCGCGAGGCCGCCGCTCACCCGAGAGATGCCGTCGACGCTCTGGTCGAGGCCGCTCGTCAGCTGGCCGAGCTGCTCGTTCAGCTCGGCGAAGCCTTGCGACAGCTGCCGCTGTCCGCCTTGCAGCTGCTCGAAGCCGGCCGCCACCTGCGGCAGCTTTCCGATCGCCTGGCCCTGGCCGTCCGCCGCTTGCTGAATGCCCTTCTGCAGCGCGTCGAGACCTGCGGCCAGCTCGCGCAGTCCGCCGCCGAGCGCGGCCTGGCCGGCGCTTGCCTGCTCCAGGCCGCCGTTCGCCTTGCCGATGCCGGCAGCCGCTCCGGCCAGCTGGGCATTGGCCTGCTCCAGCCCCGCAGCCGCCTGCTCGGCGCCGCCCTGCAGTCCGGCGAGCGATTGGAGCGCCGCCTGGTATTGCTCGTCGGAGCCGAGCTCCGGATACTTTTCTGCGAGCGCCTCGAACGCCTGCTGCACGCCGCCCAGCCCTTGGGCAAGCTGCCGCTGGCTCGCCGCCAGCCGCTCATACGCGCCATGCAGCTGATCCAACCCGCCGGCAGCCTCGCGATAGCCTTGCAGCAGCCGGTCGCTCGCTTCAGCCAGCTGCACGGCGCTGCCCTGGGCCTGCTTCAGTCCGGCGCTGAGCTCCTTCGCTCCGACGGAGCCGTCCTGCAAGCCTTGCTGGATGCGGCGCAAGCCTTGCTCCAGCTCCTTTACGCCGCCTTGCAGCCTCGCCGTGCCTTGCTCCAGCTCGCCGGCTCCGGCCGCCGCCTTCTCCAGCTTGGGCGCGTTGGCCGCCAGGCTCGAGCTCGCCTCGGACAGCCCTTGGCCGATCCGGTCGAGCCCTTCCGTACTCTGGTCGATGCCGCTCTCGAGCGTGCCCGCCTGGGAGGCGACCTCCAGCTCCTGCAGCGGCTCGCCGGCCGGGCGCGTCGCGCTGCGCACGCTTTTGACGCCCGGCACCTTGCCCAGCTCTCGGCTGACCTGCTCCAGCGCGGCCAGCCCTTCCTTGCCGTCGAAGCTTTTATCCGCCCTCAGCACGACCGTGCTCGGCATCGAGTCGCCAGGCCCGAAGCTGTCCGAGATCAGGTTGAACGCCTTGACCGAATCGTACTTGTCGCCGATCTCTTCCATAGAGTTGAACGAAATCGCGTTGCGGTACGAGAGGAGCAGCGGCACGGCGACGACCGCCAGCACGAGCAGCGCCCAGACCGGGCGGCGCAGCGAGAAGCGGCCCATCCGTCCCCACAGCCGGCTCTCGCTATGCGAGAGCGAGCCTTTTTGCGGCCAAAACAGCGCGTTCCCGAGCACCGCCATGAAAAACGGCACGAGCGTCACGAGCGCGAGCAGGAGCACCGCCACGCCGACCGCGACGGCGACCGCCGAGCGATAGAGGCCGAACGTCGAGAACCCGATCGAGGCGAAGCCGATCAGCACGGCGAGCCCGGAGATGAGCACGGTCCGGCCGGCGTTCCGGTACGTCCGTACGATCGCCTCCGTCCGATCGAGGCCGCTCGCCAGCTCCTCCTTGTAGCGGCTGATCAGCAGGATGCAATAGTCCGTCCCGATGCCGAACAGGATCGCCACCATGAAGATCTGCGTGAACGTGGAGAGCGGGAAGCCGGCGTATTCCGCGAGGAAGGCTACGACCGACTGCGACAGCAGGTAGCTGAGCCCTACGACGACGAGCGGCACGAACGGCGCGACCGCCGAGCGGAAGACGAGGAACAGGATGACGAGAATGAACACGACCGTAATATATTCCGTCTTGGCCAGTCCTTCCATCGAGCTGCGGATCTGATCCTCGTTGATCATCCATTCCGACGTGTAGTAGTGCTCGACCTTGATCGTCGAAGCCGCCTCGACGAGCAGGCTTTGCAGCTCCTGCGGCTCCTTGCCGTCCGCCTCGATCGAGACGAGAGCGAGCATCGTCCTGCCGTCCTTGGCGACGAGCTGATCCTCCAGCTCCTTCCGGTCGAACGGCCCCGTCACCGATGCGATGCCGAGGCTCTCCTTGCCCTTCAGCTCCGCGAGGCCGCTCCGGATCTCCTGCCGGTCGGCATCACTCAGTCCTTCGTCCCGGTGAAAGACGAGCACGGCCGACTTCTCGTCTCCGGCGTCGCCGGCCGCACGGCTCTGCGCTTCCTTCTCCTTGAGCAGCTTCGAAGCGGTCGAGGACGAATAGCCGTCCGGCACCGTGATCTGCCCCTTCTCCCGAACCAGCTGCTGCATATCCGGCGCCAGCAGCATCAAGCCTGCCGCCAGCGCGATCCATAGCGCGAGGACCGCCCACCGCCATTTCAGAATCGTTCTCATGCTCCACGCCCTCTCCCGGCTTGTTTTCTCTTTAGTCCTTCAGCCTGGCCGCCAGATCCTCGAACATCTCGATGAACTGCATGGCTTCTTCTTCCGTAAAGCGAGAAATATAGGCTCCAAGCGTCTCGCCGATGACTTTTCCCGCTTGCTCGGCGACCAGCCGCCCCTCCTCCGTCAGCGACAGATAGGTCACCCGGCGATCCCGGTCATCGGGACGCCGGCGGACGAGCTTCTTGTCGACCAGCTTCGTCGTGATGGACGTGATGCTGCTCTTGCCGACGCAGAACGTATCCGCCAGCTCCGTCGAGGTGCTGTCCGGATGCGCGCTCAAGTAGCGGATGATGCCGAACTGCTCCTGCGTGATTCCTTCCGGCAGCTTGTTCTGGATCAGCGCTCCGAATCTTCGGTTGACCTGAGAGCTCGCTCTTTCGTAGCGCTCAATAATTTCCTTCAGCTTGGTTTCCTGCATTCGCTTCTCCTTTTCGTACAAGTTCTAATATAGAACAATTAGATAATCGAACTTTATCACGAGAAAAAGCCGCCTGTCAAACCGACAGGCGGCATGCCGAACCGGTCGCAGCCAAGCGGCTCGCGGCCTAGCTGCTCGCGGCCAGCTTGTCATGCAGCCCCAAGGTTCCTGCGCAGCCCCACGATTCCTGCGCAGCCCCAGGATCCCCGCGCAGCCCCAGGATCCCCGCGCAGCCCCAGGATCCCCGCGCAGCCCCAGGATCCCCGCGCAGCCTCAAGGTCCTGCGCGCCATCGCGCGCCTTCTATGCCTGCGATCTCTCAAGCGGCGCGCGGCAATCCTCGCTTTGCGCGACCTTCCTTTTGCCATGCCTTTCTTCGCGGAACTTGCGGCGCTCCGCCGCTCAGGAGCGATCCTCATAAAGCTCCACCATGTCCTGAGCCATGCGCCGCATCTCCTGCGCCACCTCGGGCGGATCGAGAATCTTGACGCGGGGACCGTAGCTGAGCAGCCGGGAGTACAGCCAATAGCCTTTGTGGCGGGTGCAGGCGACCTCCAGCCACCCGTCCTCGCGCTGCCGGATCGCCTGCGGCGGATATTCGTCCCGGACGCGCGTCCGGACGGAGGGATGGAACAGCAGGCGAAGCTCGAGCTGCTGCTCTCCGTCCGATTCCCAGCGCCGGTCCAGCTCCTCGATCGTCATCGCATGACGCTCGAACCGCTCCTCCAGCGGCTCCAGCCGCTGGATGCGGTTCAGCCGGAACGTCCGATAATCTTGCCGGAGCCGGCAGAAGCCGTACAAATACCAGACCATATCCCGCAGCACCAGCCCGATCGGCTCGATCTCCCGCTCCGACTCCTTGCCCTCCCAATTCATATAAGCCATATGAATCGCACGGCATTGCTCCAGCGCCTGCCCCAGCTCCTCCAGCATTCTCTTCTCGCGCTTTCCGCCTCGCCACGGATTAAGGTCCAGCACGACCTGGCCGGCGTCCTTCTCCCGTTCGGCGCCTCCCTCGGTACGGCTGAGCAAAGCTCCAACCTTGTCGAGCAGGCGCCCGAGCTGCTGCTCGCTCCACGCGGCCTGAACGCCTTTGAGCGCGATCAGCATGGAGCGCAGCTCCTCCATGCTGAGGTATTGCCGGTCGATCCGGAACGTGTGGAGAATCTCGTAGCCGCCGTCCAGGCCGGGATAGGATACGACCGGCACGCCGGCCGCGTAGAGCGCCTCCAAGTCCCGATAGATCGTGCGCACCGACACCTCGAAGCGCTCGGCGAGCTCCTGGGCGCCGACCCTGCGCCTGCCCAGCAGCAGCATCGTAATGCCGAGCAGCCTCGCCAGCTTCATTTCTCTTCCGCCTCCTTGGCGACCTGCGTTAGTGCTTCCTTGCTTTGGGGTAAGGAAGACAACCCCCTCCTAGCCGATCCGGCAGCGGAGACAACATCGAAAAGAGGTGCTCGACATGACCGACCCGAAAGACAAGTCGCTCCGATCCACGACTCCGTCCGTGGCCGATCGGGACCATCCCGAGCAGTACCCGACGGAAAAAGAAAGCCTGATGGATCAGGATCCCGCCCAGCAGCACGTCGATCCCATCCCCGTCGAGGACCTGACGATCGAGCAGCAGGATGAGAAGGACAAGACGCATACGAAGGATGACTCGTCCAGCGCCCGGAAGTATCGCACGGGCTTCTGAGGCGCTTGTCCTCGCCCCCGGCTCGAGCTTAAAAGGGGAGCGCCATCTGCTCCAGCACTTCCTTGACTGGCCCCCGGCTCGCTTCGGCCGCGGGGTCTTCTCTGCGCGCGGCCAGCCGCTGCCCTAATGAAACGGAGCTGCGCTGCGGCTCGAACGCGGCGAGGCCGCCGTCCGTAGGACCGCATCCGTCCGCCGGGCCGCAGCCCGTAGGGCCGCCGCCCGGCGGCCAGGCGCAGGCCTCCCCGCTCCACCGCCCCGGTTTCTCCACGGCCGGCAGCGAGCACGGCAGCCCGTAAAGCAGCCTCAGCTCCTCGACTCGCGCTCGCAGCTCTTCCTCGTAGCTGCGAATGGCATACGCTCCCTGGAAGATCCGCTCATACTCCGGCACCACTTCCGGAGCCGCTTCGCGAAGCACGCCGTAGTACCAGCCCTTCACCTCGGGCGTCAGCCGCAGCAGCGAGCTCATCAGGAAGAGAGCGCCACAAGCGCGGCTCGCCTGCATCAGCTCCTGCAGGGCGCTTCGGGAATCCGACAGCAGCGGCAGGATCGGGGCGGCGAATACGCCGGCCGGCAGGCCGGCCTCACGAAGCTCGCGAAGCGCCTGCAGGCGCGGCGCTGAGAGCGGAGAGCCCGGCTCCAGACTGCGGATGAGCCGGTCGTCCAGCGTATGGAGACTGATGTTGACCGACAGCACCCGGCACTGCGCGAGCAGGTCCAGATCCCGCAGGATGAGCGGCGAGCGCGTCGTAATCGAGACGGGAACCTGGTAACGGGCGAGCACCTTCAGGCACTCCCGGGTAATTCGGTGAGCGCCCTCGGCCGGCTGATACGGATCGGTAGCCGTGCCGATCGCCACATGCCCGATATCCCGCGCCATCGCAGCCAGGTCGAAGCGATGCCGCGCCGCCATCCGGTGCAGCTGCCCTTCGAGCGCGGCGGCGGCGTTCTCTTTGACGAGAATGCGGCTCTGGAACTCGTCCGCTCCCATGCCGATGAAGGAGTGGAACGCCCTGGCATAGCAGAAGCTGCAGCCATGCATGCAGCCGCGATAGGGATTGATCGACCAGCGGAAAGGCATCTTCTCTTCCTTGACCTTCGTCAGCAGCTGCTTGACTCGTATCAGCTCCGCCTTTGCTGCCGTCATGGCCTGCACCCCCTACAAGCGAACATTTGTTCTATATAGTGG
Source organism: Paenibacillus sp. B01 (assembly GCF_009649995.1). Taxonomy (NCBI): domain Bacteria; kingdom Bacillati; phylum Bacillota; class Bacilli; order Caryophanales; family Paenibacillaceae; genus Paenibacillus; species Paenibacillus sp. B01. The sequence continues at coordinate 4,790,560 of NZ_CP045802.1, forward strand.
AGTATAACACGCCCCTCCGGCTGCGGCAACCCGCTTCAACGCAAAAACGAGCTGCCGGAGCAGCTCGTCTCGCTCAAAATCAGGACAGGCCGGAATCGCTGCGGCCGGCTCGCTCGAGCCGCTCTTCGGCCAGACGCCCGATCAGTCCGGGCAGCCAGTCCTCCTGCCGCTCGAACCGGAATCCGGCCTTTGCCGCCTTGCCGCCGTCCATATACCAAGAGCCTTCGACTCCATAAGGAGAGCCGTTCTGCTCCGTCACCTCCGTCGTCAGCCGCGGCTGCCTGCCGGTCGCCGAGCCGATCATTCCGGCAAGCTCCCGCAGCGGGATGCTGCCTCCGGAGCAGGCGTTCACCGGACCGCTCAGCGGCGCCGACTTGAGCCAGCTCAGCAGCCGTCCCGCCTCATCGGAGCGGATGAACTGCACCCTCGCGTCCGGCGAAGGCATGCCGATCTCCAAGCCGGCAGCGACCCGCTCCACATGCCAGTGCAGCCTGCGCGTGTAGTCATCTTCCCCGACGACAAAAGGCGGCCGTACAAAGAGGGATTCCATGTCCGCCTGAGCCGCGAGCACCGCCTCCGACTGGCGCTTTCCTTCCGCATAGCTGAGCGAGTGGCGGTCGGTGCCGGTCACGGGATAGCCTTCCGGCAGCCAGTCCTCCTCCCGCTGAGCCTGTTCGGACGGCTCGAAGACCGCGAGCGAGGAGACGAAAACAAACCGCCCCGTCCTTCCGGCGAACGCCTTGCATGCCAGCCGAGCCTCATCCGGCGAGTAGCCGATCATGTCGTAGACGACATCCCACTCCCGGCCCTGGACGGCCGGCAGCAGCGAGCTTTCCTCGCCCCGATCCAACACCAGCCTTTCCGGCTCGCCCTCGTATGTCACCTCCGTCTTGCCGGTGGAGCCGACCGTCACCTCGTGGCCTTCCCGCAGCAGCTCGTCGACCAGATGCTTGCCCATGAGTCTCGTTCCGCCGAGCACCAGAATCCTCATGTCCTCATCCTTTCCTGTTGCCTCCCTTGTCGTATTCGTTCCCACGCGCAAAAAAACCTGCCTCCGGCGATGGAGGCAGGGCAGCTTGCAATTGGGACCGCTCAGGCCAGTTTCCACAGAGCGGGCGTCGTGGCCGGCTCCCATCCCGCCAAGGCGGTATGAGGCTGCAGGCACGCATAGGTCTTGCCGCCGTAGGTTGCTTTGTCCCCGGCTTTGTACGCCGTGCCCGGCGTCCAGGCCGCAGCTCCCGGCGTCGCGCTCGGCGTTGGCGCCGTACTCGGCGATGGCGTCACGCTCGGCGTTGGCGTAGCACTTGGCGTCGGCGTCGGCGTCGCGCTCGGCGTCGGCGTCGCGCTCGGCGATGGCGTCGCGCTTGGCGTCGGCGTCGCGCTCGGCGTCGGCGTCACGCTTGGCGTCGGCGTCGCGCTCGGCGTCGGCGTCGCGCTTGGCGCTGGCGTCGCGCAGGCTCCTACCGCCTTCCATGGTCCATTGGCTCCGCTCAGATCCGGCCGATCTCCTTGCGTCCACCATTTCGCCTCGTAGACCGAACCGTTGTACGAAGCCTTCTGGCCGCCGACATACACCGTCGTCGCACTCCAAGCCGCCGCCGTGCATAGGCCCGGAGTCGGCGTCGGCGTTGCGCTTGGCGTCGGTGTCGCGCTCGGCGTCGGCGTTGCTGTCGGCGTCACGCTTGGCGATGGCGTCGGCGTCGCTCCTGGCGACGGGCTCGGCGCCGTGCCGTACAGCTTTTCATACTCGGCTTTCGAGGAGCTTCCGTTCAACGTCACCCGCTGAGGCCCGCCGGAGAAGTTCAGCTTCATCATGCCCGGAATGTCCAGCGTCGCGCCGTTCGCGATCGTCTGCGTCGCCGTTCCCGTCAGACGGTAGCGGTTGAAGTCCCACGCCGTGGAAATCCGCTCGACCGAACCGGCTCCCCACGCGGAGGTCAGCGTCGTCGTCGTCGGCAGATCGAACTCCAGCTTCCATCCCCCGGCGATATCCTCTCCGGTGTTGTTCGTGATCTTGAGCGAGTATGTGTAGTTCGGATGATCGTAATTGCCGCTGAACGCGATGCTGAAGTTTTTCGGCGCAGGCAGCTGCGGCTTCGCGGCTCCTCCGGGCAGTCCGGCCGTCTTCAGCTTGTTGTAGGCGAATTCGGTCAGCGTATTGCCGTACGTGTACGTTCCGTCGGCCGCCTGCGAGTAGTCGCCGGTCAGCTCCCAGAACATCATGCCGCCCAGGCCCTTTTCCTTGATGTAGTCCAGCTTGTATCCGAGCGATTCCGTGTCCTCATAGGTCAGGAAAACTTTTTTGCTCGCGTTGAACAGGTAAGGCGTTTTTGTCACCGGGTCGAAATAACGCTTGTTGGCCGGGTCTTTGAGCAGATTGAGAATATGCCAAATCGGATTCGCTCCGGCCGGCTGCTCCGGCGCGGGATCGTTCCAGATGCCGAACTCGCCGTCCGCCCCTCCTCCGGTCGTCGGCGCCGTTCCGTACAAGCCGGTGTTGTCGATGCCGCCGTTCACGTTTTTCCAGCCGCGGGAATAGTACGGGACGCCGATGACGATCTTCTCCGGCGGCAGCGTGCCGAGGTAGTAGCGGGTCGCCCAGTCCGTGTTCAGCACCGGCGTGCCGAGCGCGGCCGTTTCCGTGTCGCGGGCGTCCGGATACAAGGCGGAATGAGGACCGACATAACCGTTCCAGGCGCCGTGGAAGTCGTAAGTCATGAGGTTCGCCCAGTCGAGATATTGGTTCGCCTCGCCGAGCTTCATGCCGCCGAGAATCCAGCTCGACGCCGTCGCGGCGACGGTAAGATCGTATTTCTGGTTGTCCTGAGCGCCTGCCGCATCCAGCTTCTCGCGCAGCTTTTTCATCAGCAGGATGTAGTTGTCGTAGTTCACCTTGCGCAGCGGCTCGGCGACCGAGGAGTCATTCGGATTGCCCGATTGGCCCGTGCCCGACGGATATTCCCAGTCGATGTCGACGCCGTTGAACTTGTACGTCCGCAGGAAGTCGATGACGCTGTTTGCGAACGTCTCGCGGCCCGCTTCCGTATTCGCCATATTGTAGAAACCGCCCGAGCCCGCCCAGCCGCCGACCGAGATCAGCGTGCGCACGTCCGGATAGAGCTGCTTGTACTTCACGAGCTGGTTGAAGTGTCCCTTGAACGGAAGCTCGGCGAGCTGCCCCGGATAATCCTTCTCGACAGCCGCCTTGCGGTCCATGATTTCGATCTTGTTCTGAGCGTTTACTTTGGCGAAGGCATAGTTGATGTGCGTAATGCTTCCCCACGGAATCTTGTCGACCGTGTAGAAGCCTTTGTTTTCCTGGTCTCCCCATTCCGGAAAATAAGCGACGATCTTGCGGGGATGGTCGGCTGCCGGGGCAGGTGCCGACGGGCCCGTCCCAGCCGCGGCCTTCGTCAGCGCGATGCCTGGTCCATAAAGCGGAACGAGGACGATCAAGGTCATCAGAGCGGCGAGCAGGCGGGCCGCCGGCTTAGCTTTGCGATAGCTCATGGCGTTCATGCGATTCGATTCCTCCATGCGGATTGATAGATTCGTTGAGGCTGAGCATTGAAAAAGCCCCTTTTCGTCCATTCCAGGTTCGGTTCGGAATGCCGCGAAAAGGGGCTGCAGGCTGGACAGCTTATTTCAGCTTCCAAAGAGCGGGAGTCGTGGCCGGCTCCCAGCCGGCGAGCGAGGTGTGAGGCTGCAGGCAGGCATACGTCTTGCCGCTGTAAGTCACGACATCTCCCGCTTTATACGCTACGCCTGCAGCCCAGGCAGAGGCGCCTGGCGTTGCGGACGGCGTCGGCGTTGCCGTAGGTGTAGGAGTCGCGCTTGGCGTAGGCGTAGGCGTTGCGCTTGGCGTAGGCGTCGCGGTCGGCGTCGGCGTCGCGCTTGGCGTTGCCGTAGGCGTCGCGCTCGGTGTCGGACTTGTCGTTCCGCAAGTGCCGGCTGCCTTCCAAGGACCGTTCGCTCCGCTCAGATCCGGACGATCGCCTTGGGTCCACCACTTCGCTTCGTAAATCGTGCCGTTGTAGGAAGCCTTTTGTCCGCCCGTATAAACCGCCGTCGAGCTCCATGCCGTCACCGTGCACGTACCCGGAGTCGGCGTCGCGGTTGGCGTCGGCGTTGCGCTTGGGCTTGTCGTCGGTGTCGGCGTGACGCTCGGCGTGGCGGTTGGCGTCGGCGTCGCGCTCGGCGTAGCCGTCGGTACCGGCGTCGGCGTTGCGCCCGCATAGCCGAGATCGGAGGCCAGCTTGTTCAGCAGCGTCTTGTTGCGGTCGCCGCTCGTCTCCCAGAACATCGCGCCGGCGAGACCTTTGGATTTCAGGTAGCTCGTCTTGAAGTCGAAGGATTGAACATCGTCATAGCTGATGTACGTGCCGTTGGTCGGATTGTACAGGTAAGGCACCTTAGCGGCATCATTCCAATAGCGCGTGTAGCCGTTCTTGTTGATATAGTTCGCTTCCAGATCATAGAAGTCGTAGCTGCCCTTCTCCCAAGTTCCCGTGGAGGAAATGCCCGCGCAGACTTGGTACTGTCCATTTCCTGCCGTCGGACAGCCGCCCCAGCCTCGACCGTAGAAGGCCATGCCGAGCACGAGCTTGCTTGCCGGTACGCCTTTGGCAAGGTAGGTCGTGACAGCCTTGTCGATGTTGAAGTTCTGCGGATCCGTCAAGCCGCTGGTTGCGGCCGCCGTATCATAGTACAGCGGAGCATTGTGGCCGCTTGTCTTGTTCCAGCTGCCATTGAAGTCATACGTCATGATGTTGATCCAATCGACGATGCTGGCGATTCCGGCCAGGTCGTTGTTCTGGATGTAGGTCGGGCCTGCTCCGGAAGCGATCGTCAACAGATAGTCCTTGCCGTCGACTGCTTCAGCCGCATCGAGCTTCTCCCGGATTTTCTGGAGCAGCAGGACGTAGTTCTGCTTGTCTTCCGGCCGGTAGCTGTTGCCATCCAGGCCGCCGCTGACCGGATATTCCCAGTCGAGATCGACGCCGTCCATTTTGTATTTGCGAATGAAGTCGACCGATGAATTCGCGAATACTTCGCGAGTCGCCGCGGTGGCCGCTACATCGGAGAAGCGGTTCGACCACGTCCAGCCTCCGATCGAAATGACCGTTTTCAAATCCGGGTTTTTGTCCTTGAGCTTCCACAGCTGCTTGAGGTTGCCTTTGATCGGATCGTCCCATTTGTCGTCTCCGAAGCTCTTCTGAGCGTCGATCCATGGATCGCCCAGCACGACCGTACCATTCGGAACGTTGATCGCTTGGCCCGCTTCATTCTGACAGGACCAGGTCGTCGGGTTCGGCCCCGTCGGATCTGGATTGCCGTGCTTTCCGTTCCAGCAAATATCGGCGAAGGCGTAGTTGATGACATTCATTTTGCTGGCATCAATATCCGTCACGTTGTACGCACGGCCGTATGCCGCCCAAGAGGCGTAATACCCTACGATCTTGTAGTTTGATGCGGCGTCGGCCTGCTTCACTCCGGCGCTGAAAGAAGGGATAATCGAAAGGGCTAATGCCGCGACCATTGCCAATGCATAGCTTCTGCGGAATTTACGAGATTTGATGATCATTCATGTCTTGCCTCCCTTATGGATTTCAAGTTATGAAAGCGTTTTACAAGAGCGATAAAATCCATTCCACCTCCGTGCTCCAGCTTCTCCCTCACCTTAATTCCTCTCATGAACATAACGAATCATGTAATTTCAAAATCAATTGACGCAGCCACAACTCGTAGCGGCAAGCAGAGAAACGGCAATTGGTATCGCTTCCTTTTTGGAATCAGCCGGATTCGTCACTTGCCGAACCCGGCATTGATTCAAGCATCCGAGAGCGCATAAATCTCCCGTTCTTACAGTCCATCTTCTTGGGCAGTTTTTATGACATAGGGGGCGGTGAAGGTAGTTCTAATTGTCGGTGAAAAGCAGCGAATCCGCTAGGGGGACAAATCAGAGCGGGCGGGGGAATTTTTTTCTAATCGGGCAGTCAAAGCGCGGCAATAGGGGAAAGATTGTAGCGCGAACGTGAAATTCTTTAAATAACGCGAATTGAATCATTTCGGAGATAAATATAAGAAGGAGTTTGAGAAAACGGCTCCACGCCTAGCTGTTTGGCCTGGCAGCTTCAACCGATTCCATGTCTGAAAGAACAAGGAGGGGGAAATTTTAGTTGTAGACAAAAAAAGCCGCCCCATGGGCAGCTAGTTGAATTCAATGGAGCGGAAGACGGGAATCGAACCCGCGACCCTCGCCTTGGCAAGGCGATGCTCTACCGCTGAGCCACTTCCGCAAATAAATGGCGGAGCTGACGGGATTCGAACCCGCGGTCTCCTGCGTGACAGGCAGGCATGTTAGGCCTCTACACCACAGCTCCGAATGAAGAATCAGTTCTTATGTAGAAAGAGATTGGTTGCGGGGACAGGATTTGAACCTGTGACCTTCGGGTTATGAGCCCGACGAGCTACCGGACTGCTCCACCCCGCGCCAGTAATCATCTCTTCAGGACTTGCGCCCTGAAAACTGGATCGAACGAAATGCCGTGCTGACCGGCTGTTCTTGCTAAGTAGGATAAGCCCTCGACCGATTAGTACTCGTCAGCTGCACACGTTGCCGCGCTTCCACCTCGAGCCTATCGACCTGGTCGTCTTCCAGGGGTCTTACATACTGGGAAATCTCATCTTGAGGGGGGCTTCGCGCTTAGATGCTTTCAGCGCTTATCCCGTCCGTACGTAGCTACCCAGCGGTGCTCCTGGCGGAACAACTGGTACACCAGCGGTACGTCCATCCCGGTCCTCTCGTACTAAGGACAGCTCCTCTCAAATTTCCTACGCCCACGACAGATAGGGACCGAACTGTCTCACGACGTTCTGAACCCAGCTCGCGTACCGCTTTAATGGGCGAACAGCCCAACCCTTGGGACCTACTTCAGCCCCAGGATGCGATGAGCCGACATCGAGGTGCCAAACCTCCCCGTCGATGTGGACTCTTGGGGGAGATAAGCCTGTTATCCCCAGGGTAGCTTTTATCCGTTGAGCGATGGCCCTTCCATTCGGTACCACCGGATCACTAAGCCCGACTTTCGTCCCTGCTCGACTTGTTGGTCTCGCAGTCAAGCTCCCTTATGCCTTTGCACGCTTCGAATGATTTCCAACCATTCTGAGGGAACCTTTGGGCGCCTCCGTTACATTTTAGGAGGCGACCGCCCCAGTCAAACTGCCCGCCTGACACGGTCCCTTCACCGGTTTCACGGTGACAGGTTAGAACTCCGATACGATCAGGGTGGTATCCCAACGGCGCCTCCTCCGAAGCTGGCGCTCCGGCTTCCTAGGCTCCCACCTATCCTGTACAGATCGTACCAAAGTCCAATATCAAGCTGCAGTAAAGCTCCATGGGGTCTTTCCGTCTTGTCGCGGGTAACCTGCATCTTCACAGGTAGTAAAATTTCACCGGATCTCTCGTTGAGACAGCGCCCAAGTCGTTACGCCATTCGTGCGGGTCAGAATTTACCTGACAAGGAATTTCGCTACCTTAGGACCGTTATAGTTACGGCCGCCGTTTACTGGGGCTTCGGTTCACAGCTTCGGGATTGCTCCCTAACCGCTCCCCTTAACCTTCCAGCACCGGGCAGGCGTCAGCCCGTATACTTCGCCTTACGGCTTCGCACAGACCTGTGTTTTTGCTAAACAGTCGCTTGGGCCTTTTCACTGCGGCCCCCTCGGGCTATTCACCCTACCGAGGCACCCCTTCTCCCGAAGTTACGGGGTCATGTTGCCGAGTTCCTTAACGAGAGTTACTCCGCGCGCCTTAGCATGCTCTGCTCGCCTACCTGTGTCGGTTTGCGGTACGGGCACCTTCGCCTGGCTAGAAGCTTTTCTTGGCAGCCGGAGATCATGACCTTCGGTACTGTAAGTTTCCCTCCCCATCACAGCCCAGCCTTACGGTTTGCGGATTTGCCAACAAACCAGCCTCACTGCTTGGACGGACACATCCATCGGTCCGCGTCACTACCCTTCTGCGTCACTCCATTGCTCATAACGGCTTACGGTGGTACAGGAATATCAACCTGTTGTCCTTCGACTACGCCTTTCGGCCTCGCCTTAGGTCCCGACTTACCCTGAGCGGACGAACCTTCCTCAGGAACCCTTAGGCTTACGGCGGATCAGATTCTCACTGATCTTTTCGTTACTCATACCGGCATTCTCACTTGTGTACTGTCCACCAGTCCTTGCGGTCTGACTTCAACCTATACACAACGCTCCCCTACCCAATGCTGCCAAGCTTGCGCTTGCAGCTTTGCCATAGCTTCGGTGGTGTGTTTAGCCCCGTTACATTTTCGGCGCAGAGTCACTCGACCAGTGAGCTATTACGCACTCTTTAAATGGTGGCTGCTTCTAAGCCAACATCCTGGTTGTCTGGGCAACTCCACATCCTTTCCCACTTAACACACACTTGGGGACCTTAGCTGATGATCTGGGCTGTTTCCCTCTTGACGATGGATCTTAGCACTCACCGTCTGACTCCCGGTTATACATGACTGGCATTCGGAGTTTGACTGGACTTGGTAACCCTTGGCGGGCCCCGCACCCAATCAGTGCTCTACCTCCAGCATGCTCAACACCGAGGCTAGCCCTAAAGCTATTTCGGGGAGAACCAGCTATTTCCGAGTTCGATTGGAATTTCTCCGCTACCCCCACCTCATCCCCGAATTTTTCAACATTCGTGGGTTCGGGCCTCCAGTGCGTGTTACCGCACCTTCACCCTGGACAGGGGTAGATCACCCGGTTTCGGGTCTACACCCACGTACTAAAGGCGCCCTATTCAGACTCGCTTTCGCTGCGGCTCCGTCTTCCCGACTTAACCTTGCACGTGAACGTAACTCGCCGGTTCATTCTACAAAAGGCACGCCATCACCCCTATAACGGGCTCTGACTTTTTGTAAGCGCACGGTTTCAGGTTCTATTTCACTCCGCTCCCGCGGTGCTTTTCACCTTTCCCTCACGGTACTGCTTCACTATCGGTCGCCAGAGAGTATTTAGCCTTGGCAGATGGTCCTGCCGGATTCCCACGAGGTTTCACGTGTCTCGCGGTACTCGGGATCCGTCTCGGAGGGAGCAGGCTTTGAGCTACAGGGCTTTTACCTGCTATGGCGGGCCTTTCCAGACCTCTTCGCCTAACCTGTTCCTTTGTAACTCCGTGTGAGACGTCCCACAACCCCAGGCAAGCCCCTGGTTTGGGCTAATCCGCGTTCGCTCGCCGCTACTGACGGAATCACTATTGTTTTCTCTTCCTCAGGGTACTTAGATGTTTCAGTTCCCCTGGTATGCCTCACGCAGCGCTATGAATTCACGCTGCAGTAACTGGGCATTACCCCAGCTGGGTTTCCCCATTCGGAAATCCCCGGATCAACGCTTGCTTACAGCTCCCCGAGGCCT
>NZ_CP045802.1:4802500-4825000 GCF_009649995.1 Paenibacillus sp. B01
ATGACGCCGCGGTCGAGCACGAGGATCTGATCCGCCGCGCGGATCGTAGACAGTCGATGGGCGATGACGAACGTCGTGCGCCCTTGGCTCAGCACGTCCAGCGCCCGCTGGATGATCGACTCCGTCTCGGTGTCGATGCTGGCCGTCGCCTCGTCCAGGATGAGGATCGCCGGATCATAGGCGAGCGCGCGGGCAAAGGAGATGAGCTGCCGCTGTCCGGCGGACAGCGTGCTCCCCTTTTCGATGACCGGCTCGTCGATGCCTTGAGGGAAGCGCAGGAACATCTCGTACGCTCCGACATCCTTCAGCGCCTGTACGACCTTCTCGCGGGAAATGGCCGGGTTGCCGAGGCTGACGTTGGAGGCGATCGTGCCGGTGAACAGGAACGGATCCTGCAGCACGATGCCCATATGCTGGCGCAGCTGCTGCTTCGGAATGTCCCGTACGTCGATCCCGTCGACGGAGATCCGTCCCTGCTCGATATCATAGAAGCGGAAGAGCAGGTTCAGAATAGAGCTCTTGCCCGAGCCGGTATGGCCGACCAGAGCGACTGTCTCTCCCTGACGGGCGGCGAACGAGATGTTCTTCAGCACATAGTCGTCGTTCTTGTAGGCGAAGGTCACGTTCTCGAACGCCACCTCCCCCTTGTAACGCGGCATCCTGCCCTCGTCGACGTCGACGCCCGGCTCGTCGAGCAGCTCGAAGACGCGTCCTGCGGATACCCGCGCCGTCTCCAGGTTCGTCAGCTGGTTGACGATGCCGACGATCGGCTGGAACATCCGGTTCATGTAGTCGATGAAGGCGTACATGACGCCGACAGTCACCAGCTTGCCGAGATCGTCTCCCCAGAACATCCAGAGCGCGATCAGGAAGATGATGTTGCGGATGACGTTGACGAGGTTGTGCGACGTCCAGGCGTCTACCTTGAGCAGCTTGATCTTATAGGAGAAGAACTCGTCGTTCATCTGCTGGAACTCCTCGGCCGTCTTGCGCTGGCGGCGGAACGCGCGGATGATGCTCATGCCTTGGATCGATTCGTTGATCATCGCATTGATGTCGCTCAGCTTGGCCCGGATGATGCTGTTGTACCGGCCCGCCACGCGACGGTAGAAATAGATCCAGAGGATCAGGATCGGAATCATCGGCAAGGCGAACAGCGCCATGGTCGGACTGAGGACGAACAGCGCTCCGAGAATCGCCGCCATATAGATGATGCCGCTGAAGAAATTCGCCAGCACCGCGACGAAAAGCTCGCGCACCGCTTCCGTGTCGTTCGTGATCCGGGAGACGACCTTGCCTGCCGGCAGATTGTCGAAATAGTTCACCGGCAAGCGCTGCGTATGGGCGAACACATCCTCGCGCATGCGCTGCACGATCCGGTTGGCCGTCGTCTGCAGCATGAGCTTCTGCCCGTAGGTAAAGAAGGCCGCGACGACGAGAAGGCCGAAGTAGGCGGCCGCCAGCTGCAGCAGCGGGCGGATCTCCGGTTTGTAGAAAGCGTACACCTGCTCCCGGCTCATCGCTGCGACCGGCGTCTCGATGGAGCCTGCGCCCGTCCTGACGGTCAGTACGCCGTCCGCGACCGCAGCGTCGCTGCCCTCCGGCAAGGCGTCGGGATAAGCATAGAAGCTCATCCCCTCCTGCACGATGGACAGGCGCCCTGCCCCGCCTTCGCCCGGCTCCAGCCGGTCGATCCGCTTGTAGGACATTCCGTCGTACGCGACGGAATCTTTCGTGCCCGGCTCGACCTCGACCCAGGTCCGCTCGATGCCGAGGATGTTGTTGTCGATCATCCGCTTCGCCAGCAGCGGGCCGACCATTTCGGCGCACACCGCCAGCGCCAGCAGGACAAGGGCGATCAAGATGGGCTTTTTATAAAATAAGGCATATCGCAGCAGCCGCTTCCCCGTTCCGGGACCTGCTGTCGTCGTTTCGGTCATGCTCGCTCACCTTCTTTGCTTCGAACTGAATGATGATCTTTCCTTGCCTGGACGGCCTTCCGCCGCTCAGGACTCCACATAGGCCTCCAGCTGCTGCCGGTCGTACTGCTCCCGGTACCAGCCGCCCTGCTGCAGCAGCTCGTCATGCGTGCCGCGCTGCACGATGCGGCCGTCGTCGAGCACGAGAATGAGCTCCGCGTGCTGCACGGCGGACAGGCGATGCGTCGTGATGATCGTCGTCTTGCCCGCGCGCTCCGTACGGATTCCTTCGATGATCTCCGCCTCGGTCTTGGCGTCGACCGCCGACAGCGCGTCGTCGAGCAGTAGAATCTCCGGATCGGCGATCAGCGCCCGGGCGATGCTCACCCGCTGCTTCTGCCCGCCGGACAGGGCGACGCCTTTCTCTCCGACGAGCGTCTCGAGCCCTTCCGGCAGGAACAGAATATCCTTGGCGAACGACGCCCGGACGAGCGCGCGCTCGAGATCGGCGTCGGTCGCGTTCTCGCTGCCGAACAGAATGTTCTCGCGGATCGAACGGGAGAACAGGATCGGCTGCTGCGGCACGTAGCCGAACCAGCCGTGCAGGCGGTCGAGCGGCAGCCGGTCGATCGACTCGCCGCCGATCGTCAGCTCTCCGCTGCCCATCGGGTACTCGCGGATCAGCTGCTTGAGCAGCGTCGTCTTGCCGCTGCCCGTACGCCCGACAACGCCGAGCGTCGCTCCCTTGGGCAGCGAGAAGCAGATGTCCTTCAGATTATCCTCCGGGGACGAAGGATAGCGGAACGTGTAGTTGTTCAGCTCGATCGCGCCCGGCGCTTCCAGGTCCGACAGCTCGCCTTCGTCCTGCACGTCCGCGCGCGCGCCAAGCGTCTCCTCGACCCGGTCGAGGGAAGCGTTGCCTCGCTGAAGCATGTTGATGAGCTCGCCGATGGCGAACATCGGCCAGATCAGCATCCCGAGGAAAATATTGAACGAGATCAGGTCGCCGAGCGTGATCTCGCCTTGGAACACGAGCACGCCGCCGTACACCAGACCGATAATGTAGCTGAGTCCGACGAGAATCTTGTTGACGGGCTCGAACAAAGCGTCGATCTTGGCGACCGCGATGTTGCGCGACAGCACCTCGCTCGTCTTGGCGTGGAACCGGTCGCGGTCCGCCGACTCCTGCACGTAGGCGCGGACGACGCGCACGCCGGATACGGACTCCAGCACCTCGTCGTTCAGCTCGCCGAACGCGTCCTGGGCTTTCATGAACCGCTCGTGGATCAGCTTGCCGAAGATGCCCATGACGATCGCGATGATCGGCAAAGGCAGCAGCGCCGCCAGCGTCAGCTTCCAGCTGATGAGCACCGCCATCATGAAGAGGATCGTCAGCATGAACGCCGTCGAGTCGATCAGCGTCAGGATGCCGAAGCCCGCTGTCACCGAGACCGCCCACAGGTCGTTCGTAGAGCGCGCCATCAGGTCCCCGGTGCGGTTGCGCTCGTAGAAGGTCGGGGTCATCTTGAGAAAATGCCCCATCAGCTTGCCGCGCAGCAGCCGCTCCAGCACGTTCGCCCCGCCGAACAGGCGGGACATCCAGATGTAGGTGACGAAGTAGCTGATCACCGTAATGGCCAGCCAACCAGCGACGATCAGGAAAAACCTGTCGTTCGCCAGAGTGCCTTGGCTGATGCCGTCGACCGCGTAGCCGAGCAGCTTCGGAGGAAGCACCTCGACCATGCCGACCAGCACCAGCAGCGTAATCGCGATCGTGTATCGTTTCCATTCGAGCCGGAAAAACCAGCCCAGCTTGCCAATGACGCTGAACAAAATCCCACCTCGTCTTTCGGGCGGCCGCCTCGGAAGAGGGCCGCCGGTTTCATCGATTGTCGGTTCGGGTCATCCATGCCGAAAAAAAGACGCATCGCCCGTAAGCGATGCGCCTGGAGCCCGGCGGCCGCTGATCCGCGTCCGTCCGGGAAAGGACGAACGATGCGGAGCAAGGCGGCCGAGCCTGATGGAAGCGCAAGGTTACAGGAACGTAACCGCGCGCGAGGATGATCGAATGATCCTCATTCTGCCGCAGGATTACGCTTCAAGCCGAATTCAAACGGTTGATGGCGATCGGTCGTCGTTTGCATCGTAATCCTCCTCGGAATGGGTTTCGCAAAGCCCAGCCGCCTCGCGGCCGGAGTCCACTTTGCCAATTTATCACCGCCTCGCGGCATCCGTCAATGCCCCGAACGCTGCCAGTTTGGCTATAGCCGTTTGTTACCCGGAGGACACCTGCCTGCTTGCAGGCTCCCTTCTACTATCTCAGGCAGCGGAGCCGGGCGGAAGGGTGGCGATCCGACTGCGGCAGGGGGAATATTCTCTAGTTCGGGCCTTTATCGGCCTTAAGGCGCTCCCGGGAATCATGGCGTCCCTTGCCGACCGGCATATGGCTGCCCGCTTTGGCCAGCAGCGTGCGCGGCATGTTCACGTAGATGCTTTCCGAGCATCTAGGCTCGATCAGGTAGGTTTCATGGAACACTCCGACGGATCCGTCGGTTCCGACGGCCCGATTGAACCGCTGCCATGCCTCCAGATGCTGTCCTTGGCGCGCATAGCGCTCCAGCTGCTCGTAGGTCCGCCAGTATTGGATTGTCGTCACGCCGCGCGCTCCGAGCAGCAGCTCATGGCTGATGAAGCCGAGCTCCGGATGCTGATGCAGCTCCTTCAGCATCGGCGGCATCGCCTTCGCGACCGGCAGCCATTTATGCACCGCGAGCAGGTTGTTGATCCTCATGCCGATGATGAAGACGACAAACGATCCTTCCATCTCCGCCGTGAATCTTCCCGGGTAAATCTGCGTCATTTCAACCCACCCCTTTATTTATCAATCAATAAATACATCTCCGAAAGAAAAGCCGCATCGATGCGGCTCAGCCTTCAAACGAGGACTCCATGCAGGCCAGCATCTGCTCTTGCAGGGCCAGAAGCTCCGCGAGCGCGATCGCCAGGCCCATGCCGATGAACGAAATGGCCTTGAACTCCGGGTCCGGCAAGCCTGCCCGGCGGAAGCGCTCCCCGATTCGCCGATGGATGAGTGCGAACTCCTCGCTGACGAAATTTCGGATCGTCGGGTCCGAGATCGCATGGGCCGTCATGCAGAGCAGCACCTCGCTGCGGCAGCCGCTGGCGAGCAAGCCGTAAAACGCCTGGCCCATCGCTCCCTCCAGCTCCGCCGCCGGCGCATCCACCTCGGCGAACGCCGACTTGATCCGCTCCGCCGCGCTCTCCAGGACGGCGAGGTACAAGGCTTCCTTCGACTTGAAGAAATGGAACACATAAGGCTGGGTTACGCCTACCGCGCGGGCGACATCCGCCGTTGTCGTCTTGTAATACCCCTGCTCGGCAAACAATGCTGCCGCTGCATCCAAAATCTGACGCCGACGGTCTCCCGCTTCCCCTTTTGCTGGTGTCATCCTCGTCTCCTTTTATTTATTAATTAATAAATAACCGATTCGAACCCAGCTGTCAACTGGCTCTCGCATCAGCCTGTCTCTAAATATGGAAAAGCCCGCATCCTCTAGGATACGGGCTGATCTGCGGCAGAGCAAGCCGAATGCCGGCATTGCTCCGTCAATGCATCGGACCTTGCGGACCGCCTTCCGGGCTGCTGACCTTGACGCGCTTGATGAAAAAGGAAAGCAGGAGGCCAAGCCCGGCGAAAGCGATCGTCATCAGAAACGCGCCTTGCACGCCTTGCGTCATCGCTTGCGGCAGCTTGCTCAAATAATCCGCCGGCGCGATGCCGTTGTCGGCATAATACGCTTTTTGGCCGGCGCTCAGGACGCTGATCGCCAGCGCGGTGCCGATCGCTCCGGCCACCTGCTGGAGCGTGTTCATGATCGCCGTGCCGTCCGGATAAAGCTCGCGCGGCAGCTGGTTGAGGCCGTTCGTCTGGGCCGGCATCATGATCATCGAGATGCCGATGAACAGCAGCGAATGCAGCACGATGATCTCGCCCTTGGACGTCGTCGGCTCGATGCCGGTCATGAGCCAGAGGATGGCGATGACGAGCACCAGCCCCGGGATGACGAGCCAGCGCGGCCCGTACTTGTCGAACAGGCGGCCCATGATCGGCGACATCAGGCCGTTGACGAGCCCTCCCGGCAGCATCAGCAGGCCGGCCGCAAGCGGCAGCAGCCCCATGCCCGTCTGCAGATAAATCGGAAGCAGCATGACGGTCGAGAGGATGATCATCATCGAGACGAAAATGATCAGCGTTCCCATCGTGAACATCGGATAGCGGAACGCGCGCAGATTCATCATCGGCTGCTTCATGCGCAGCTGGCGGAGGATGAACAGCAGCAGCCCGACCGCGCCGAGAGCGATGCCGATGATGACTTTGGGGCTGCTCCAGCCATGCTCCCCCTCGCCCGCGCTGCTGAAGCCGTAGACGATGCCGCCGAAGCCGATGCTCGACAGCGCGATGGACAGCAGGTCGATGCGCGGACGGGTCAGCTCGGACACGTTGCGCATGAAGACGATGCCGAAGATCAGCGCGAATACGAGCAGCGGCAGCGCCGTCCAGAAGATCGTCCGCCAGGACGAGTACTCCAGGAACAGGCCGGCGATCGCCGGACCGACAGCCGGCGCGAACATGATGACGAGGCCCATGATGCCCATCGCCGTTCCGCGGCGATGCGGCGGGATGATGACGAGCACCGTATTGAACATGAGCGGCAGCAGCAGGCCGGTGCCGACCGCCTGGATGAGACGGGCGATGAGCAGCACCTCGAAGCCAGGCGCCAGCGCGGCGAGCAGCGTGCCGACGATGGAGAACGACAGCGATGCGATGAACAGCTGGCGCGTCGTGAACCATTGAAGCAGCAGTCCCGAGACCGGAACGAGAATAGCAAGCACGAGCAGGAAGCCGGTCGTCAGCCATTGAATGGTAGCCGGCTCCACGTTGAAGAGAGCCATCAGCTCGGTAATGGCGATGTTCAGCGCAGTTTCGCTGAACATGCCGATGAAGCCGCTGATGAGCAGCGCGGCCATGATCGGTACGACTTTGAATTGCGGCGCTTCTTCCTGCGGGGAAGCGGCGGCCGACAGCGTTTGTTCCACAGTGGTCCCCTCCTAGGCTTTTTCAGCCTTTGTCTAGTCTGGTTCGACCGAGGCCGGCATGGCCTATGGCCGGCAGGTCCTTTTCATCTTACCCATATTGGACCGGCGAGAGCAATTAATGATTTTGTTTACAGTCGTTCTTTACCGAAAAAAGAAATGAAAAAACAGGGATGGGGCATGCCCCATCCCTGCTTCGCCAGGTCTTGCGCGGGAGCCGATTGCCTCCCGGAACGCGCGCCTGGTCAGTCGGTCCGCCCGGCGTAAGCGTCGGCGTCCAGCAGCGACGCCACGAGCTCGGCCGCGCTGCCGTCCGTCTCGATCTCAAGCATCCAGCCGCCGTCATAAGGCTCCGAGTTGACGAGCTCCGGCGAATCGGAGAGCGCGTCGTTCACCTTCGCCACCGTGCCGCTCACCGGCGCATAAAGGTCCGATACCGTCTTGACCGACTCGATCGTGCCGAGCGGCTGTCCCGCTTCCACCCGATCGCCGGGCCGGGGCAGCTCGACAAAAACGATATCGCCGAGCTGATGCTGCGCATGGTCGGTAATGCCGATCCGGACGGCGTTCTCTCCCGCTGCGGATGCCCATTCATGCTCCTCCGTGTAGCCCAAGCCTTGACGAATCTCACTCACTGGACGCTCATCCTTTCTCCTCGGCCTCGAAGAGCCGTCTATGCGGAAAGCGTAAACGATCGGCGGGAAGCCTGTCAATCTTTGCCGTTCCCGGAACGAATGGTTATTGACACCGGGTTGTCCGATCCGGCAAACTGGAAGAGATCGTAAATAAGCGGATGAGCGCAGCGGGAGAGATCGCCGGCAGTTCAAGGCGGCGCCGAAGGAGTAACCTTGACGTAGCGCAGGGGAATCTCTCAGGCAAAAGGACCTCTGCAGGACGCGACTCTGGAGAGAACGAGCGCTTTTTCGCGTCCGGCAGCATGCCGGCGGGCGGTCGTCACCAAAGGGGAAACCTGCCGCCGGCAGGCCGAAGCGATTCGGAGGATCGGCATCGGGGCAACTCTCAGGTACAAAGGACAGAGCGGAAAACGAGCCGGCAGGCATGTCTTCGGACAGCCTGACCGCGTTTTCCGCCCTGTCCTTTTTTTGCGGATCGACAATTTCGCCACACGACTGAATCGCGAGGAGGAACCTTGCATGGCCAACCTGCGCACGACTCCGCTCCGCCCCGTCTATGCCGAGACCGGCGAGCCGCGGTGCATCGACTTCGGAGGCTGGGAGCTCCCGGTGCAGTTCAGCGGCATCATCCGGGAACACGAGGCCGTCCGCCAGCGGGCCGGCCTGTTCGACGTGTCGCATATGGGCGAATTCCTCGTCACGGGGCAATTCGCCGCCGACTTCCTGCAGGCGGTCACGACCAACGACATCCGTCGGCTGCAGGACGGAGAAGCCCAGTATACGCTTCTCTGCCGTCCGGACGGCGGCGTCGTCGACGACCTGCTCGTCTACCGCATCTCCGAAGACCAGTATCTGCTCGTCGTCAATGCCTCCAACATCGAAAAGGATCTCGCCTGGCTGCAAGAGCATCTGATCGGCGACGTGACGATCGAGGACCGCTCGGACGAAACGGCGCTGATCGCTCTCCAAGGACCGCTGGCCGCCGAGATTCTCGCCCGCTGCACGGACGCTCCGTTTGCCGAGCTCAAGCCGTTCCGCTTCCTGCGGGAAGCCGACGTATGCGGCGTCAAGGCGCTGCTCTCGCGCACCGGCTACACCGGCGAGGACGGCTTCGAGCTGTATGCCGCCTCCGGCGATGCCGTGCGCCTGTGGCGCGGCCTGCTGGCGGCAGGGGCTCCGCTCGGCCTGGAGCCGGCGGGGCTCGGCGCCCGCGACACGCTGCGGCTCGAGGCGAAGCTCGCGCTGTACGGCCAGGAGCTGTCGGCCGACATCACGCCGCTCGAGGCCGGACTCGGCTTGTTCGTCAAGCTGGGCGGCGAGCCGTTCGTCGGCCGCGACGCGCTGCTGGCGCAAAAAGCCGCCGGCGTCCCTCGCCTCCTCGTCGGCATCGAGCTGCTGGAGCGCGGCATTCCGCGCTCTCATTATCCCGTGTACAGCGGAGAAACGCGCATCGGAGAGATCACCTCCGGCACGCAGTCCCCGACGCTGAAGCGCAGCCTCGGGCTGGCGCTGATCCAGGCCGAATATGCCGCGGTCGGCACCGAGCTCGAGGTCGAGATCCGAGGCAAGCGGCTGAAGGCCGCCGTCGTTCCCGCCCCATTTTACCGAAGAACGGCGCCGCCGGCCCGAACCGACAAGGAGTGAGCCCTCAACGATGACCAGTCCCCACCGCTACATCCCGATGACCGAGCAGGATCAAGCCGAAATGCTGGAGACGATCGGCGTCTCCTCGGTCGAAGAGCTGTTCCGCGACATCCCTGCCTCCATCCGCTACTCCGGCACGCTGCCGATGTCCGGCGCGCTCGACGAATGGTCGCTGATGCGCCATCTCAAGCAGCTCGCCGGGCGCAATGCCGACGCCGACACGGCCGTCAGCTTCCTCGGCGCCGGCCTGTACGACCACCATATCCCGGCCGTCCTGCCGCATCTGGCCGGGCGCTCCGAATTCTATACCGCGTACACGCCTTACCAGCCGGAGATCAGCCAAGGCGAGCTGCAGGCGATCTTCGAGTTCCAGTCGTACATCTGCGAGCTGACCGGCATGGCCGTCGCCAACGCGAGCATGTACGACGGCGCGACCGCGCTCGCCGAAGCGGCAGCGCTCGCCTCCGCCCATACCCGCCGCAAGCGCGTCGTCGTCTCCCGGGCCGTGCATCCCGAAGCGCGCGAGATCGTGCGCACGACGGCACGCGGGCTCGGGCTCGATGTCGTCGAGGTCGGACTGCGGGACGGCCTGACCGATCCCCAGGCGCTGGCCGCGGCGGTCGACGAATCGACCGCCGCCGTGCTCGTGCAGTCGCCGAGCTTCCTCGGCACGGTCGAGGATCTCGCCGCGCTCGGCACGCTCGCCCATGAGTCCGGCGCGCTGTTCGTCGTCAGCGCCAATCCGCTCTCGCTCGGCCTGCTGGAAGCGCCGGGCGCGCTCGGCGCGGACATCGTCGTCGGCGACGCGCAGCCGCTCGGCATCCCGAGCTCGCTCGGCGGCCCGACCTGCGGCTACTTCGCCGTCGCCGAGCCGCTCATGCGCCGGATGCCCGGCCGTATCGTCGGCCAGACCGTGGATCGGGACGGCAAGCGCGGCTTCGTCCTGACGCTGCAGGCGCGGGAGCAGCATATCCGCCGCGAGAAAGCGACGAGCAACATCTGCTCCAACCAGGCTCTGCTCGCCCTGTGCGCCAGCATCTATCTGAGCGTCATGGGCAAGACGGGCTTCCGCAAGACGGCGGAGCTGAATCTGCGCAAGGCGCGCCATGCGGCCCGGACGCTCGGCGGGCTGGAAGGTTTCTCCCTTTCCTTCGCCGATACGCCTTTCTTCAACGAATTCGTCGTAAAGCTTCCCGAAGGAACCGACCTGCGCCAGCTCGAGCTCGCGCTGCTGGAAGAAGGCTTCCTCGGCGGCTACGACCTGGGCCGGTCGTATCCCGAGCTCGCGGGGCATATGCTCGTCGCCGTCACCGAGAAGCGGACGCGCGAGGAGATCGAAGCCTTCGCCGCCGCGCTCGACCGGCTGACCCGAAAGGAGGCGCTGACATGAGCCAACCGAATCCGACCCCAGAGCGTCTGGCCGAGCTGCGGCTCGCCGGCTCCGTCGACGTGAAGCCCGAAAAGGCGCTCATCTTCGAGATGAGCCGCGCAGGACGCGAGGCGTTCTCGCTGCCGCCATGCGACGTGCCGGAGGACGAGGAGCTGGCCGAGCTGCTGCCGAACGGCCGGCTTCGCCGTAATTCCGCTTCGCTGCCGGAGGTGTACGAGGTCGACGTCGTCCGCCACTATACCGAGCTTTCCCGGCGCAATTTCGGCGTGGACAACGGCTTTTACCCGCTCGGCTCCTGCACGATGAAGTACAACCCGAAAATCAACGAGGACGCGGCCAAGCTGCCCGGCTTCGCCCGCATCCATCCGTATCAGCCGGAGGAGAGCATTCAGGGAGCGCTCGAGCTGCTCCATACGCTGCAGGACGATCTCGCCGCGCTGACCGGCATGGACTTCGTGACGCTGCAGCCCGCCGCCGGCGCGCACGGAGAGTGGACCGGGCTCATGATGATCCGCGCCTACCACGAGAGCCGCGGCGAAGCGCGCTCCAAGGTCATCGTGCCGGACTCCTCCCACGGCACGAATCCCGCCAGCGCCACGACCGCGGGATTGGAGACGGTGACGGTCAAGTCGGGCCCCGACGGCCTCGTCGACCTGGACGCGCTGCGCGCCGCCGTCGGCGCGGATACGGCCGCGCTCATGCTGACGAACCCGAGCACGCTTGGCCTGTTCGAGGAGCAGATCGTCGAAATCGCCGAAATCGTGCATGAAGCCGGCGGCCTGCTCTACTATGACGGCGCCAACTCCAATGCCATCATGGGCATCGCCCGTCCCGGCGACATGGGCTTCGACGTCGTGCATCTCAACCTGCACAAGACGATGAGCACCCCTCACGGCGGCGGCGGTCCGGGAGCGGGTCCGGTCGGCGTCAAGGCGCATCTCGTCCCGTTCCTGCCCAAGCCCGTCGTCGCAAAGCGCACGGACGGCAGCTACTACTTCGACTTCGACCGTCCGCAGTCGATCGGCCGCGTCAAGTCGTATTACGGCAACTTCAGCATCCTCGTCCGCGCCTACACGTACATCCGCTCCTACGGTCCGGAGGGGTTGCGCCGAGTGAGCGAATGCGCGGTGCTGAACGCCAATTATATGATGGCACGCCTTGCCGAGGCATTTGAAATTCCGTATCCTGGCGTCTGCAAGCATGAGTTCGTCCTGTCGGGACGAGGGCTCAAGGCGTACGGCGTGCGGACGCTCGATGTCGCCAAGCGGCTGCTCGACTTCGGCTATCACCCGCCGACGATCTACTTCCCGCTCAACGTGGAGGAGTGCATCATGATCGAGCCGACCGAGACGGAGAGCAAGGAGACGCTCGACGGCTTCATCGACGCCATGCTGCGCATCGCCCGCGAGGCGCGGGAGACGCCGGAGCTCGTCATCAACGCTCCTTATACGACCGTCCTGCGGCGGCTCGACGAGACGCTGGCCGCGCGCAAGCCCGTTCTCAATTGCTCCTGCTGAAAAAAGCTTCTCCGGAGAGGATTCCTCTCTGGAGAAGCTTTTTTGGTCGATGCGGCGGCGGCGTCCGCTCCATTCCGCGTCAAAGGGCACTCGATGCCCTCCCGCCTCCTCGCTTGCGGCTCAGCGCGGGCCTGTCAGCTCCAGCATCGCCTCGATGATCGCCGGCCAATCATCCGGATGGATCTCATGACCCGCTCCTTCGAGCGGCAGCAGCCTGGCATTGGAAAGAGCGTGCTCTAGCGCGAGCCCATGTGCGTAAGGAAGGACCGGATCCTCCGTTCCGTGGACGATCAAGGCGGGCTGCCGGATGTCTTCGGTGCGCGCCACATCCTCTTCTCCCCCGCCCAGGAGCATATGGTTGCCCATGCTCGGCAGAGATTCGGCAAGGCTGATTTCCTGACGGACGAGCCCGCGAATTCTGGACTCGTCGAGTTTCCGCTGGCTTCCGACGATCAGTCTCCATTTTTCAACGCCGAACTGTTCCGCCGCATGAGCGTCCGACAGATCCAGGGAAGCGGACCGGGTGAAGAACTCGATCACCTTGTCTTCCATCGCAGGAAGGCCTTCCGTGTAATTCGAGCTCGCGATCAGCGTCACCGTCAGCACCCTCTCCGGATGCCGGACAGCCGCCAATTGGCTCAGATAGCCGCCCAGCGACATCCCCGCCAGATGAGCTTTCTGAATGCCGTATGCATCAAGGACCCGCATCGCATCATCTGCCATATCCGCCATAGTGTAGCCCATCGTTCCTAGCGGCCAGCTCGACGACCTTCCCGTATCCCGGTTGTCGTACCGGATGACGAACCGTCCTCCTGCCGCCAGAAGCTCGCAGAATTCCTTTTCCCACCATACCATCGAGGCCTGCGAGCCCATGATCAGCAACAGCGCCGGATCTCCAGGCTTGCCGAATGATTCCGTCTGCAGCTTCACTTCGTCGGCTTGAATGAGTCGTTCCATGTCCATTCCTCCATTGGCTGATGCCCTTACCATTGCCGCGGTTCGCGTGAACTCCATCCCGCGGTATGATACAGTTTAAGAATCATCTTCATTTTACGCTTGGCATAGGAAGGAACGTTTCCGCTCATGATCCATAACCGCTTCCCCGGCCTGCTCCTGCTCGACCGCATGGACGACTGGTCCGAGCCGGACGTCCTCTACTCGTTCGCGCTGGACGAGCTGCTCTGCCGGCGCGTCGGAGCGGACGGCGTGCCCGTCCTCCATCTGTGGCGGCATCCCGCCGGCTTCGTCATGGGACCGCGCGACAGCCGTCTGCCGGAAGCCGCGCGCGCTTCCCGCGAGCTGGAGCGGCTCGGCCTCTCGGTCGCCGTCCGCAACTCCGGCGGCGCCGCCGTGCCGCTCGATCCCGGCGTCGTCAACGTCTCGCTCATCCTGCCGCTGCAGGGAAAGGCATCCGCCCGCTTCGAGGACGACTTCCAGCTCATGTACGAGCTGATCGCCGCCGCCCTCGCCGACACCGGCGTCCAGGTGGACAAGGGCGAGATCGTCGGAGCCTATTGTCCGGGCGATTACGATCTCAGCGTCGGCGGACGCAAGTTTTGCGGCATCGCCCAGCGCCGGCTGTCCAAAGCCTATATCGTCCAGGCGTTCGTCAATGCCGGCGGCTCCGGCGAGGAGCGAGGCCGTCTCGTCCGCCAATTTTACGATGCCGCCGCCGGCCCCGGCGCCGCGAGCTATCCGCTCGTCGAAGCGTCGGTCATGGCGAGCCTCGAAGAGCTGGCCGAGCTATGGCCGGATGCGCCGCGCCTGTTTGCCGAAGGAGCCGCCAGCGTCGCGCTCGGCCCGCGGACGGAGCAGGAGGCCCGATTGCCCGAGAGCCGGCTACCCCGGCCAGAGGAGATCCGGGAGCTCGCCGCGACGATGCGGTCCCGCTACCCGATCGGTCCTGCGCAGTAGACAGCCGAGCTCATGCGAAAAATCCGACTTTGCCCGAAGCGGAAGCGGACATCCAGCTTCCGTTTTTGGCATGCTCGATTTCCTGCCGAATCGCGCGGAGCAGGGGCTCCGTCTCGACTCGCCCTTGTTCCTGCCAGTAGAACGCGGCTGCCGCGACCAGCTCCTCGAGCTGCGCATAGGAAAAGCCTTTCGTCCGGTCGGCCAGCTCCTCCAGCTGCCCGTCGCCGAACAGCAGGCCGCGGCTCTGCCGCTGGAGGA
Organism: Paenibacillus sp. B01; assembly: GCF_009649995.1. Classification (NCBI taxonomy): domain Bacteria; kingdom Bacillati; phylum Bacillota; class Bacilli; order Caryophanales; family Paenibacillaceae; genus Paenibacillus; species Paenibacillus sp. B01. The sequence continues at coordinate 4,816,893 of NZ_CP045802.1, forward strand.
ACTCCGCGCGGCATGCGCGGGTCGGCTCGGAGACCTCGTACGCGCGGTCGATGCGCCCCGGCCTTCCGATCAGCGCCGGATCCACCAGTTCGGGGTAATTCGTCGTCGCGATCAGATAGATTCCTTCGTGCGTCCGCAACCCGTCCAGCTCGCCCAGAAAGACGGAGCGCAGCTCCGGCCGCAGCCCCTCCAGGTCCTCGATGATGAGCAGCATCGGCGCCATCTCCGCCGCCCGCCGCAGCATCTCCCGAATGCTCTCCGTGCTCGTATGCTCCGAAAGCTGCCAGCTCATCGCCGGCACGCCCGCCTTCGAGGCGAGCGCCCGGACGAGGCTGGTCTTTCCGTTGCCCGGCTTGCCGTAGAGCAGCATCCCCCGCCGGTAGGCCAACCCGAACTGCTCGTAGAACGCTCCCCCCGATTGAAAGAAAGACGATACCGACCGTTCCAGCTCCAGCCGCAGCGAGTCCTGCACCGGCTCCCAGCGCTCGATCCGATGCGGCGCCAGCTCCGACACCGTGCCTTCCTCGCCATCGCAGCAGAGCAGCAGCTTGCCGGTCATCCGGCTCCGAAGCCGTTCGCGGGCATGAACCAGGAACCGCCGCAGCGATTCGTCGCTCTCGGCGAACAGGTAAGGCTCGAGCGACCGGCCGATCACGCGCGGCATCGGGAGTCGGACGAGCGCCACCTTCCATTCCGGGTAATAAAACAGATGGTTGTCGAGTGACGGATAGATCCGGATCTCAGCCGAGTCCCGCTTGACGCTTCGGCTTTCCATCGTTTCGAAGACTCGCGCCAGCACTTGCAGCTCGGCGTTTTCTTCGGCGAGATCCTGCTCCAGCAGGCTCCAATAAAGCTCCAGCTGATCCTCGTCCTTGTACACCGCGAATTCCGATCCGCATCGAGCTTGCAGCAGATCGCGGATCATGCGCAGCAGCTGCCTGAGCTCCTGGGCCGATGCCGCCGATGCGGAAGGTCCGGCGGATCCATGGTCGCCGGCAACAAGCGAGCGCGGCGGCGATCCGGCGGCAGCCCTCGGGACCGGCAACGCCGATCCGGCGGCAGCCGCCGGTATGCGGGCGAGGTTCTCCCCTCCATTCCCGCCGTGAAGATTCCAGTCATTGATCACGTTTCATTCACCTTTTCTTTCCTGATCTAGGGGGATATTTCAAGTCGAAGCGTACAAAAAAAGCCACGGACTCCGTCCGTGACTTGAAATCGCCTCAGGCTCCGCATGGCAGCAAAGGACGCGTCTGTCCTTCCTGCATCCTCATGCCGTTACAGCCCTCGCCGCGTTTCCGTCCGTGGAGACCTCCGGTAAATCATGCTCCGGTCCTTTGCCATTGCTGCCGCTGCAGCTCTCTTCGCCATCTTCATCATCTCCGAACGCCTCCTCCTGTTTGTCGTTACCTGTATTCTAGGACGTGGACCTTGTCCCCGTCAATGAGCGGAGGCGGTAGAAAATGGATTAGGCTCTTTTCCCCCTCGAGCTTCCGCGCTCTGCCGCGTTGTCTCGACCGCTTCTTATCGCCTTGTCCCAGGGGTATAATAAACCTATCCGATTTGCCTGCGGCAAACCGTCTTAATCAAGGAGGTACATACCGATGTCCTATGAGACTTATTTCAGCACCCGTCGGGAGGAGCAGCTCGAGGAGCTGATGCAATGGCTGCGCATACCGAGCATCTCCGCCATCTCGGCCCACGCGGGAGATATCCAATCCGCGGCATCCTGGCTCGCCGATACGCTTCGCCGCGCTGGGCTCGAAAACGTCGAGATCATGCCGACAGCCGGCCATCCCGTCGTCTACGCCGATTATATCCATGCTCCCGGCAAGCCGACCGTGCTCGTCTACGGCCATTATGACGTGCAGCCCGTCGATCCGCTGAACCTATGGCAATCGCCTCCGTTCGAGCCGGAGATCCGCGAAGGCAAGCTGTATGCTCGCGGCGCGACAGACGACAAAGGCCAAGTCTTCCTCCACATCAAAGCGATCGAGGCCATTCTTCGCGAGGAAGGCACCCTTCCGGTCAACCTCAAGCTTTGTCTCGAAGGCGAGGAGGAAATCGGCAGCCCGCATCTGCCTGCTTTCCTCGAGACGCATAAGGACAAGCTCGACTGCGATGCGGTGCTCGTCTCCGACACATCGCTGCTCGAGCGCGGACGTCCCGCGATCTGCACCGGCCTGCGCGGCCTCTGCTCGATGGAGGTCGCTGTCCGGACCGCCAATACCGATCTTCACTCCGGCACATACGGCGGCGCCGTTCCCAATGCCTTGCATGCGCTTGTCGAGCTGCTCGCTTCCCTCCATGATCCGGACGGACGCGTCGCGGTCGACGGCTTCTATGAGGGCGTGCCGGAGCTGTCTCCTCTCATGCGCGAGGAATTCGCCAAGCAGGGGGTCGATGAGGACAAGATCCGCACCGGCCTTGGCCTGGATGCCCTGTACGGAGAAAAGGGCTATACGTTCGTCGAGCGCGTCGGAGCCCGTCCGACGCTGGAGCTGAACGGCGTCTATGGCGGCTTCCAAGGGGAAGGCACCAAGACGGTCATCCCGAAAGAAGCGCATGCGAAAATCACCTGCCGCCTCGTCGGGGACCAGGATCCGCAAAAAACGCTCGACCGCATCGAGAAGCATCTGAAAGACCGCGTTCCATCCGGCGCCCGCTTGACCGTCAAGCAAATCGAACGAGCCTTCGCGTTCAATATCGATCCGTCCCATCCGATCCTGCAGAAGGCTGCCGACGCTTACGGCCGCGTCTACGGCACCCGCGCCTTGTTCACCAAGGACGGCGGCTCCATTCCGATCATGGCCGCTTTCTCCCGCGTGCTCGCCGCTCCGGTCGTGCTCATGGGCTTCGGTCTCGACGACGAGAACCTTCATGCCCCGAACGAGCACTTCAACCTGGAGAACTTCGACAAAGGCTTGCTTACGGTCGTGGAATTCTTGAAGTCTCTGTAAGGACCTTTGGACCATCCCGTAGAAAGCCTTAAAAACTAAGGGCTGTCCTGCGAAGTCGTCACGTCGACTTTGCGGGACAGCCCTGTTTCTTTGCGGTATTTAGCCTGAAAATAAAAAAGGCCTTGCCGCTGGGCAAGACCGTTCGTATTCACAGATGGAGCGGGTGATGGGAATCGAACCCACGCTATCAGCTTGGAAGGCTGAAGTTCTACCATTGAACTACACCCGCAAAAAATGGTCGGGATGACACGATTTGAACATGCGACCCCCTGGTCCCAAACCAGGTGCTCTACCAAGCTGAGCTACATCCCGTTGTATAAATGGCGTGCCCGGAGAGATTCGAACTCCCGACCTTTTGATTCGTAGTCAAATGCTCTATCCAGCTGAGCTACGGGCACGTATGGAGCGGAAGACGGGAATCGAACCCGCGACCCTCGCCTTGGCAAGGCGATGCTCTACCGCTGAGCCACTTCCGCAGATGGTGCGGTCAAGAGGACTTGAACCTCCACGTCATTGCTGACACTAGAACCTGAATCTAGCGCGTCTGCCAATTCCGCCATGACCGCATGATAAAAGGTGAATCTTGTTTCGCCTGGCAGGGCGAAAGGAAAATGGTGCGGTTGAGAGGACTCGAACCTCCACGGGCGTACGCCCACTACCCCCTCAAGATAGCGTGTCTGCCATTCCACCACAACCGCATATGAAGTTGAAAAGTGAGCCATGAAGGACTCGAACCTTCGACACCCTGATTAAAAGTCAGGTGCTCTACCAACTGAGCTAATGGCTCTTAATGGCTGGGGATCCAGGGTTCGAACCTGGGAATGACGGAGTCAAAGTCCGTTGCCTTACCGCTTGGCTAATCCCCATCAGGAAATCAATGGGGCGATCGAGGGGAATTGAACCCCCGAATGCCGGAACCACAATCCGGTGCGTTAACCACTTCGCCACGATCGCCATGGATATAATCCATGCCGCCGAGAGGACTTGAACCCCCAACCTACTGATTACAAGTCAGTTGCTCTACCAGTTGAGCTACAGCGGCAAAGAATAAATGGCGGAGCTGACGGGATTCGAACCCGCGGTCTCCTGCGTGACAGGCAGGCATGTTAGGCCTCTACACCACAGCTCCATATTGGTTGCGGGGACAGGATTTGAACCTGTGACCTTCGGGTTATGAGCCCGACGAGCTACCGGACTGCTCCACCCCGCGGTAGTTCATGGTGGAAGCTGAGGGGATCGAACCCCCGACCCTCTGCTTGTAAGGCAGATGCTCTCCCAGCTGAGCTAAGCTTCCATGTTGGTGACCCGTAGGGGATTCGAACCCCTGTTACCTCCGTGAAAGGGAGGTGTCTTAACCCCTTGACCAACGGGCCGTATGAAGTTGGAGAAAGAACGGAGAGAGAGGGATTCGAACCCTCGCACCACTTACGCAGTCTAACCCCTTAGCAGAGGGTCCCCTTGAGCCACTTGGGTATCTCTCCAAATCAAGAAATGTTGCTACGGAGAAGGAGGGATTCGAACCCTCGATACGCGGTTAACGTATACACGATTTCCAATCGTGCTCCTTCGACCACTCGGACACTTCTCCTTATGGCTCCCCGAACAGGACTCGAACCTGTGACAACTCGATTAACAGTCGAGTGCTCTACCAACTGAGCTATCAGGGAACAAAAAGCATGGTGGAGCCAAGGAGGATCGAACTCCTGACCTCCTGCTTGCAAGGCAGGCGCTCTCCCAGCTGAGCTATGGCCCCATATGTAAGTATGTAAGCCTTGCGTTCTCAAAGCTTGCGCCCTGAAAACTGGATCGAACGAAATGCCGTGCTGACCGGCTGTTCTTGCTAAGTAGGATAAGCCCTCGACCGATTAGTACTCGTCAGCTGCACACGTTGCCGCGCTTCCACCTCGAGCCTATCGACCTGGTCGTCTTCCAGGGGTCTTACATACTGGGAAATCTCATCTTGAGGGGGGCTTCGCGCTTAGATGCTTTCAGCGCTTATCCCGTCCGTACGTAGCTACCCAGCGGTGCTCCTGGCGGAACAACTGGTACACCAGCGGTACGTCCATCCCGGTCCTCTCGTACTAAGGACAGCTCCTCTCAAATTTCCTACGCCCACGACAGATAGGGACCGAACTGTCTCACGACGTTCTGAACCCAGCTCGCGTACCGCTTTAATGGGCGAACAGCCCAACCCTTGGGACCTACTTCAGCCCCAGGATGCGATGAGCCGACATCGAGGTGCCAAACCTCCCCGTCGATGTGGACTCTTGGGGGAGATAAGCCTGTTATCCCCAGGGTAGCTTTTATCCGTTGAGCGATGGCCCTTCCATTCGGTACCACCGGATCACTAAGCCCGACTTTCGTCCCTGCTCGACTTGTTGGTCTCGCAGTCAAGCTCCCTTATGCCTTTGCACGCTTCGAATGATTTCCAACCATTCTGAGGGAACCTTTGGGCGCCTCCGTTACATTTTAGGAGGCGACCGCCCCAGTCAAACTGCCCGCCTGACACGGTCCCTTCACCGGCTTCACGGTGACAGGTTAGAACTCCGATACGATCAGGGTGGTATCCCAACGGCGCCTCCTCCGAAGCTGGCGCTCCGGCTTCCTAGGCTCCCACCTATCCTGTACAGATCGTACCAAAGTCCAATATCAAGCTGCAGTAAAGCTCCATGGGGTCTTTCCGTCTTGTCGCGGGTAACCTGCATCTTCACAGGTAGTAAAATTTCACCGGATCTCTCGTTGAGACAGCGCCCAAGTCGTTACGCCATTCGTGCGGGTCAGAATTTACCTGACAAGGAATTTCGCTACCTTAGGACCGTTATAGTTACGGCCGCCGTTTACTGGGGCTTCGGTTCACAGCTTCGGGTTGCCCCTAACCGCTCCCCTTAACCTTCCAGCACCGGGCAGGCGTCAGCCCGTATACTTCGCCTTACGGCTTCGCACAGACCTGTGTTTTTGCTAAACAGTCGCTTGGGCCTTTTCACTGCGGCCCCCTCGGGCTATTCACCCTACCGAGGCACCCCTTCTCCCGAAGTTACGGGGTCATGTTGCCGAGTTCCTTAACGAGAGTTACTCCGCGCGCCTTAGCATGCTCTGCTCGCCTACCTGTGTCGGTTTGCGGTACGGGCACCTTCGCCTGGCTAGAAGCTTTTCTTGGCAGCTGGAGATCATGACCTTCGGTACTATAATTTTCCCTCCCCATCACAGCCCAGCCTTACGGTTTGCGGATTTGCCAACAAACCAGCCTCACTGCTTGGACGGACACATCCATCGGTCCGCGTCACTACCCTTCTGCGTCACTCCATTGCTCATAACGGCTTACGGTGGTACAGGAATATCAACCTGTTGTCCTTCGACTACGCCTTTCGGCCTCGCCTTAGGTCCCGACTTACCCTGAGCGGACGAACCTTCCTCAGGAACCCTTAGGCTTACGGCGGATCAGATTCTCACTGATCTTTTCGTTACTCATACCGGCATTCTCACTTGTGTACTGTCCACCAGTCCTTGCGGTCTGACTTCAACCTATACACAACGCTCCCTACCCAATGCTGCCAAGCTTGCGCTTGCAGCTTTGCCATAGCTTCGGTGGTGTGTTTAGCCCCGTTACATTTTCGGCGCAGAGTCACTCGACCAGTGAGCTATTACGCACTCTTTAAATGGTGGCTGCTTCTAAGCCAACATCCTGGTTGTCTGGGCAACTCCACATCCTTTCCCACTTAACACACACTTGGGGACCTTAGCTGATGATCTGGGCTGTTTCCCTCTTGACGATGGATCTTAGCACTCACCGTCTGACTCCCGGTTATACATGACTGGCATTCGGAGTTTGACTGGACTTGGTAACCCTTGGCGGGCCCTGCACCCAATCAGTGCTCTACCTCCAGCATGCTCAACACCGAGGCTAGCCCTAAAGCTATTTCGGGGAGAACCAGCTATTTCCGAGTTCGATTGGAATTTCTCCGCTACCCCCACCTCATCCCCGAATTTTTCAACATTCGTGGGTTCGGGCCTCCAGTGCGTGTTACCGCACCTTCACCCTGGACAGGGGTAGATCACCCGGTTTCGGGTCTACACCCACGTACTAAAGGCGCCCTATTCAGACTCGCTTTCGCTGCGGCTCCGTCTTCCCGACTTAACCTTGCACGTGAACGTAACTCGCCGGTTCATTCTACAAAAGGCACGCCATCACCCCTATAACGGGCTCTGACTTTTTGTAAGCGCACGGTTTCAGGTTCTATTTCACTCCGCTCCCGCGGTGCTTTTCACCTTTCCCTCACGGTACTGCTTCACTATCGGTCGCCAGAGAGTATTTAGCCTTGGCAGATGGTCCTGCCGGATTCCCACGAGGTTTCACGTGTCTCGCGGTACTCGGGATCCGTCTCGGAGGGAGCAGGCTTTGAGCTACAGGGCTTTTACCTGCTATGGCGGGCCTTTCCAGACCTCTTCGCCTAACCTGTTCCTTTGTAACTCCGTGTGAGACGTCCCACAACCCCAGGGGGCAAGCCCCCTGGTTTGGGCTAATCCGCGTTCGCTCGCCGCTACTGACGGAATCACTATTGTTTTCTCTTCCTCAGGGTACTTAGATGTTTCAGTTCCCCTGGTATGCCTCACGCAGCGCTATGAATTCACGCTGCAGTAACTGGGCATTACCCCAGCTGGGTTTCCCCATTCGGAAATCCCCGGATCAACGCTTGCTTACAGCTCCCCGAGGCCTATCGTGGTTCGCCACGTCCTTCATCGGCTTCTGGCGCCTAGGCATCCTCCGTGCGCTCTTAGTAGCTTAACCATCACCGATCCGAAGATCAGCGTCAGCTAAGAAACAGCTATCGGATGTTTCAGCATTTCATTTCGTTCGTATCCAGTTTTCAAGGTACAAGGGGTCGCGTCTTTTGCTGAAGCATCCCAAGAAGGAATCCATCCGCAAAAACGCTTGGCGCAAAAATGCACCGCTTGGCGACGTCCTACTCTCCCAGGACCCTGCGGTCCAAGTACCATCGGCGCTGGAAGGCTTAACGGTCGTGTTCGGGATGGGTACGCGTGGTTCCCTTCCGCCATCGCCACCAAACGATGAAGAATTCTTGCTGGAGCTTTTCTCGTCTCATCTGTTCCAGATGAAGCGCGAAAACTCCTTTTTGAAAGAGACTTGCTCTT
>NZ_CP045802.1:4827500-5825233 GCF_009649995.1 Paenibacillus sp. B01
AGCCATGGCATCTGTTCGTCTTTACTTTCCTGAACTCAACGCTGGAATGCTTCGCCACTCCGACCGAGACCTCGCTCGTGCCCCGCCTGCTGCCAAAGCCGCTGCTGCTGAGCGGAAACTCCCTCAGCGCCTCTCTCTCGCGCAGCGCGGAGCTGGCCGGTCTGGCAGCCGCCGGCGCGATCATCGCCTGGACGGGACTCGCCGGCGCTATCCTTGTCGACGCCTCGACCTTTCTCCTCTCCGCGCTCCTTCTGCTCTTCCTAGCCGTTCCAGCTCGGCCTGACGAGGATCGCCCATCGCCCTCCCAGGACGATGCAGGCGCGAAAAAGACGGCATACTGGCAAGACTTCAAGCTCGGCCTCTCCTTCGTCCGCTCCCACTCGCTGCTGATCCTCACCTTGATGACGGGTGCGCTGCTCAACGTCGGCCTCATCCCGCACAACGTCATGGGGCCGGTCTATGTCAAAGACGTGCTGCACGCGGGACCGTCCGTCCTTAGCCTGCTCGGCGTCTGCCTGCTGACCGGCATGATCCTCAGCGGTCTGGCCATAGGCGCCTGGGGGAGCCGCTTCCGCAAAAGCTCGCTGATCGTATTCGGCTGCTTCCTATTGGGAGCCAGCCAGGGTCTATACTTCCTGCCTGCCGCGATCGAGTGGCAGCCCGCCGTCATCGTCGCGGCGCTCGCTTTCAGCAGCGGAGCCGCCATTCCTTTCATCAATACCCCGCTCTCGACGTATATGATGGAAGTGACGCCTGCCGGGATGCTAGGACGCGTCAGCTCCCTCTCTTCGATGATCTCCTCGGCGCTGCTGCCGGTCGGCGCGATCGCGGTAGGCGCGGTGGGAAGCCTCGTTCCGGTCGAGACGCTCTACCTCGGCGCCGGCTTGCTGATGGTGCTGCCTGCTTTCTTTCTGCTCACCCGCAAGAGCTTCATGAAAATATAGTATACTGGAACCTACATCCGCCTCCGGGCAGTCAGGAGTGGCCGCCATCGAAACGAAAGTGCTCAAGACGATCGAGGAAATCCGCATCTTCTCCGATCCATACCGCATGAAGATCCTGGACCAGTTCTACAAGGCCACGGAGCCGTCTACGATCAAGGAAATCGCCGACCAGCTCGGCGAGGTGCCGGCCAAGGTGTACTATCATGCCCGCAAGCTGGAGAGCATCGGCCTCCTCGAGCTGAAGGAGACGCGCCTGATCAACGGCATTACCGCGAAATATTACAAGGCGTTCGAGGGGAGCGTCCAGGTGAGGCGAGACGATGTCGACGAATCGATCCGCACCGTCTTCGCATCGGAAGCGCAGAAGCTCGTCGCCCGCATGTTCGACGCCAGCAAGCAGAAATATCTGGACAATCAAAGCTCCGGCAAGAAGCGGATCGGCACGGTGTTGAACAGCGACCTCTATCTGAACAAAGAAGAGTCCGAGGCCTTCGTCGAAATGATCCAGGACTTCATCCGCGAGCATAGCAAGCCGGCCTCTCCCGGCCAGGAAGCCCATCATTTTTTCTTTTCTTTTTCACACATCGAGGAATAGACGGCCCGGAAAGGCGTTCGCATAAACGGATGGCGCGCAGGCGGAATAGACTGTACGAACCCGTTTCTTGCAAAGGATGAGATGATGTGAGGATCGATCTGGGCTGCGGCGCGGCCAAGCATCCAGGCTGCATAGGCATCGATACGCGCGGGCTGCCGGATGTCGACTTGGTGCATGACTTCGACACGCCGCTGCCGCTGAGCGACGATTCGGTCGACTTCGCGATGCTGGCGGACAGCGCGCAATTTTCGGCGGACCCGCTCCGACTGATGAAGGAGCTTTATCGCGTCTGCCGCCATGGAGCTGTCGTATGCATCGCCGCTCCCTACGCGCATGCCTCGTCGCATCTGGCGAACCCGGCTTACCGCTCGCTTCTGAGCGAGCAGTCTCCCCGATACTGGACGTCCCACCCGGTCTGTTACGTCGATCCGGACGAATACCGCTTCTGCGCCGAGAGAAGCTGGTCGCTGCAGGGCGAGGAAGCGCCCGACCTGCGGCTCGTGCGGCTCGAGTTCTTTTATTATCCGCAATACGAAGGCATGTACGAGCCGCATGAGCTGTCCTTGCTGCGGCAGAGCCAGATGAACGTCGCCCATCACTTCATGATGCATCTGATCGTAGTGAAGCAAAGCGTATCGGAAGATGAGATGCAGTGGCTCTCCGTCCAGCCGATGGAGGAGCCGTCTTATGTGCAGGAGCTCCGCTTTCCGGTCCGCAGCGGCAGCGAGGAGCCGTTCCTGTATCCCGGACCGATGGAGCTGATGATGTCGGCTGCCGCGCCATCCGCCAAGGAAAGCGGTCAGGCGGATGTCCCGGCGGCGGAGAAGAGCAGCGAAGCGGACGGATCGGCGGAGAGCTCCGGCGAAGAGGCTGCAGGAGCGCATCCGCAACGATCCGATGCGGCCGCGGACGGCCCGGACGAGGCGCCGGGCGCTGGGGCTGAGCTCGGCTCGGGCGGGACAGACGACGCGGAGGCGGAGCTCGGCTCGGGAGAGACAGACAGCGCCGGGGCAGGGCTCGGCTCGGGAGAGGCCGCGGATCGGGCGGGAAATCTGCCTGATCGGGTGGTTGAGCCTGCCCGCCGTGGCGCTCCTCCCGCTCGGGCGAGCCGTCCGAGAGTCAAGCCTGGCGGCGGCAAGCGCACCCGCCGCTCCGCTGCCGCCAAGCCGGCTCCGAAAAAGCGCACCCGCACTCGCAACCGCGCCTCGTCCAAACGGACCTGACCTCATGCAGGCGGACTTGACCTCATGCAGGCACGGAGCCGAGCAACGCAAAAACCCTCTCCCGCTCAAGCGGGAAAGGGCTTTTGGCGTTGCGATGGAGTCGGTGTCGGGGCGGCGGATTGACTTGGCGTTCAGCCCGTCCGCCCGGCTCAAATAGATCAGCTGCGCTCCAGCAGGCGATAGAGCATCGCTGCCGTTTCCGCGCGGCTGGCCGTGCCTTGCGGCTTGAGCGCGCCGTTGTCGCCGCCGACGATGCCGGCCTGGACGAGCGCCGCCGCGCTCGCGGCTGCATACGGCGCGACGGAGCCGCTGTCGCGGAAGGCCGCCAGGCTGGAGAGCGCAGCAGGCTCAAGCGGCTCTCCGGCCAGCTCGGCCGCGCGGGCAAGGAGCGTCATCAGCTCCTGGCGGCTGACCGGCGCGAGCGGATCGAAGCGTCCGTCCTCGCGGCCTTGGGCCAGGCCCAGCAGCTTGGCGATGCGTGCCGCCTCCTCATAATAGGCTCCTGCCGGAATATCGCGGAACGATGCCTCGCCATCGGCGGAGAATTCGAACGCGCGTACGAGCAGCAGCAGCAGGTCGGCGCGGCGGACCTCAGCTCCGGGCTGGAAGCGCTGCTCGTCCACGCCTTGGACGATGCCGCGGGCTGCCAGCGCCTCGATCGCTTGCTGCGCCCAAGCATGCCGGGTCAGGTCGCGGAACTCGGCGCCGGAAAGAACGGCTGCATAGGTTCCGGATGCCCGGACATCGAACTTCACGCTGCCGCTGCCAGCGCCGGCGCCGGCGACGTAGCGGCCGCTCGGAACCGGGAGCGACCGGCTGCCGTCCAGCAGCCGCACCGCGATGCGGTGGGAGTCGGCCAGCGCCTGGCCGGCCAGCTTGGCCGGCACGGAGACGCTTGCCGCAGGATGTGATGCGGCCGGCACGACCGGCTTGCCGCCGCTGTCCAGGCTGATGCGGTAGACTGGGAGGCCTGCGGAAGCGGCTTGCTGCCCCGCCGTGAGGGCGCTGCGGTCCGCCGCATCCGCGAGAGTCAAGCGGACGTCGGCTCCGGCCAGCGCCGCTCCCTGGAGCCAGCCGGCCGGCAGCAGCAGCGTGCCGTTCGGCAGGCGCAGCTCCATGCTGGAGGCGCCGCTGCGCAGCGCTTCGGCCGGCAGGATGACCGTGTACCCTGTCGCCCCTGCCACGAATGGAACGTTGATCGTGATCTTGCCGCCCGCCGAGCCGGCCTGGTCGAGCTCGGCCTGGCTGACCGCGACGGAGGCGATGCCGGAAGCCGCGTCGAGCTTCGGCTGGCCGGAGGTCAGGCTGCCGCCGGGAGAGGCGGTCGGCGAAGCGCTTGGAGACGCGCTTGGCGCCGGCGTCGCGATCGGACCGCCGGTCGGTTCCGGCGTGGCCGTAGGTCCCGCGCTCGGCGTCGGCGATGAGCCCGGCGACTCGCTCGGCTGCGGCGACGTGCCCGGATCCGTGCTCGGCTGCGGATCAGCCGGACCGGTCACATAAGTGAACGCGGACACGAAGCTGGCGTCCATGCCGGCCTTGACGGCGACGGCGCGGATGACGACCGTGCCTTCCACCTGGATCGGACCGTCGGCGCGCCTGCCGCTCTCCGCGCTCGGCAGGCTGCCGTCCAGCGTGTAGTAGACGGCGGCATCCGCCGTTCCGCTGGCCAGCGTCACCGCTTGCGGCTTGGCGTGCTTGCCGGCCTTGAGCGAAGCTTTGGCGATGGCCGCCCGCTCCGGCTGGACGGCCGGCTCCTCGTCCGTCGGGGCGAGGCGCAGCCAGTCGAGGTTGAAGCCGTCGCCTTGGATGAGCACGGACAGCTGCTGCGGTCCGGCCGGAAGGGCGACGATGCCCGAGACCTCCCGGTACGTGCCCCAGCCTCCGGTGGACGGCAGCGAAACCGCGCCGACGGACTGGCCGTCCGCGAGCAGAGCCGCGGACACGCCGGACTGCTGCGTCGCATAGCGGTAAGTGACTTTATAACGTCCGGCCTGCGGCACGTCCACTCCATAATGGAGCTTGTTGCCGGCATTGGTATAGCCGACGTTGGCCGTGCCGGAGCTGCGGTTCGTCTCGATCGCGTTGCGGTCGGCGTCGAAATAGCTCTCCGCCTCGAGCTGCAGCGCTCCGTCCGCTCCCGCCATCTGCGGGCGCAGCGGCTCGACCGCCAGCGAGCCGACGTTGAAGCCGCCGACGTTCGCAGCGAGCCGCAGCGTCTGCTCTCCGCCAGGCAGGTCGATCGTCTTGCGCACCGTGATCCAGTTGTTGTAAATCTGCGGCACGCCGTACGTCGCCAGCACGGACTCGCCGAGCTTCAGGCTGAACGCGCCAATGCCGCCGTTTTGCGACTGCAGCTCCAGCGTCACCGTGTACCGTCCGGCCTCCGGCACGGCCAAGCGATAGTCGGCCCAGTCGCCCGCGTCCGACTCGCCGAGCTGGCGGCCGTCGGCTGAACCGCCGGCTCCCGGCTTGAAGCCGGACATCGCGGCGTAATCATCCGCCGAAGCCGTTCCCGGCACGGCGATGAGGCGCGGGTTGTCTTTCACCTGAAGTACCGGCCCGAGCTGCACCCAGTCGAGCGCGAGCGGTCCATCCGCCGCCGTCAGCCGCAGCTGCTGGGCTCCCTGGCTGAGGCGGATCGTGCCCGATGCGGTCGTCCACGCGGACGATGCCGGCAGCGCGTCGCTGTGGATCGGGCTGCCCCCGTAGACGGACCAGCTCACCGTGGCATCGGCCTCGGACTCCGTGCGGTAGCGGTACTGCAGCTGGTACAGGCCCGATTCCGGGGCGGAAACGCGGACGTTCAGCTCGCTGCCGCCGTGCAGGCTGACCGCATCCTTGGATGCGCCTGCCGGAGCCTCGAGCAGCAGCGCATGCGCCGTGCTGGAGGCCGCTTCGGCCTCGACGCGCTGCGGCAGCGCCGCTTCGCCGGCTGCAGGCTGCAGGCGCAGCTCGCGCAGCCGGTAGCCGGTGCCCGCGGCCTCAAGGCGCAGCTGCTGCTCCCCGGCCGGCAGGTCGAGCTGGACGCGGACAGCGGCGAACTCGCCGTACGTATCGCGCGTAACCGGCACATAGGCGGCCGTCGCGCCGCCGGCTTTTACCGTGACCGAGGCGTCCGCAGGCTGTCCCGCATAGCTCAGGTCGAGCGTGTAGCGGCCGGCCTTGCGCACGTTCACGCCGTAGTCGAAGGCCGCCTGGCCTTGCGCCGGGTCGGCGTTCAGGCCGTCGACGACGCCTGTCGCCGCGTCGGCCGAATACGAGCCCTCGGCCCGGTCGAAGCTTGACGCCGCGAAGCGGCCCGGGGCGGTCCGTCCGAGCTCCGGACGGGTCCAGCTGTAGGTGGCGACGGACTTGGCCGGCACGACCGCGCTGATCTGCGTGCCGTCGCTGAGCAGCTTGACCGGCTGGTCGGACGCCGTCTGGTTGATGAGCACCGCGACGATCTTTTTGCCGTCCGGACTGCGGAAGGCGACGTTGGTGACGGTGTCCTTGCTGCCGTAATTGCTGTCGATCCGCTCATAGCCCGGCAGGACGAACTTGGAGAACTGCGCCATCAAGTACGTCTCCGGCGCGAGCCAGTAGTGGTCGCGGTCTGCGGAGTCCTGGATGACCGGCGTCGGATCCGGCACGCCTGTCCACTGGTGGGCGCGGATGTCGCTGTCGAGCATGACGACCCACGAGTTGTAGCTGCGCGCCCAGTTGCGGAAGTACTGCGCGATGCGGTCCGCTCCCTGCGTGCCCCAGACGGCGCGCTCCGTCAGGTAGACGTTCTTTTCCGGGAACAGCTCCTTGAGCCTAGTCATCTCGCTCAGCTCTCCGCCATAGTCATGGAAAGCCGTGCCGTCGACAGCCGCGTAGGCGGCCGGATCGCGCAGCAGCTGCGCCGGATACGCCATCGTGTCGCCCGGGTTGTGGTCGAAGGTGAGGATCTTCACTTCGCCGAGGCCGGCGGCGTCGAGCTTCGCCCGCAGCAGCGCGGCCAGGCGGCCTTGCTGCTGCCAGCTCATCTTCGTGCTCGGATACTCGATCTCGAGCAGCGGCTCGTTCTGCATCGTCAGCATCTCGATCGGGATGCCTTCGTCGCCGTACGCCTGCACGAATTTCACCAGATAATCGGCGTAAACCGGCAGGTACGGCTCCAGCACCTCGCCCTTGATCATGCTGCCCGTCGTCTTCATCCAGCCCGGCGCGCTCCACGGCGAGCCGAAAAACTTGACGTCGGGGTTGATCGCCTGGATCTCCTGGAGCGTGGAGATGATGCCGAGGTCGCGGTCCTTCTGGATCGAGAACTTCTTGAGCTCGGGGTCGGTCTCGCCCGGCGGCAGGTCGTTGTAGGAATAGAACGGCTGTCCCGTGAAGTCCGCCGTGCCGATCGTGACGCGCACGAGGCTCATGCCGGCTCCCTTCTCCTTGTCGAACAGCTGGACGAGCAGCTCATGCCGCTTTTCCGGGGACATCTTCATCAGATTGCCGACGGTCGATTCCTCCATGGAGGAGCCGATGCCGAAAATGGACTGATAGGCGGTGTCCGCATCGAGCTCGATGACCTCGCCTGCCGCCTCGTTCGGCTTCACGACGTCAAGCGGGGCTTGCGGGGCCAGCTTGCTGTCGCCTTCCTGCCAGCGCGGGGCGTAGTACCAGCGGATGTCGCCCGGATCGCGCTCGCGGCTGATCCAGCTCTGCACCGCGTCCTCCTGCACGATCTCCGGCTCGATCGGCGTGCCCGGGCCGCCCGGCTCCTCCGTGCAAACCACCGTCGTCGGCGACGGCGCGTCGCCCGTGCGGGTCAGCTTCACCCAGTTGAGGTTGAAGCTGCCGCCGAGGAACGAGAGGCGCAGCTTCTGCTTGCAAGGTCCGCCCGGAAGCTCGATATCCTTGGCCTTGGCCGAGCCCCAGTCCTGGTAGCTGGCGATGCGCGGCAGCGGAATCGTCGCGCTCGCCTGCTTGTTGCCGTCGACGATCCGGAGGCCGGAGCTGTCTCCCCAGCTGGCGTAGCGGACCTCGACGTCATACAGGCCGCCTTCGAGCTCGACCTCGTGCTCGGTCCAGTCGCCATCGTCGATGTAGCCGATGTTGTCGCCGCCGCCCGCATCCTGCGTCTTTTCCGTCTGGATGCCGGACTGGGCGACGAACGATTCCGCCTCGATCTGCACATAGCCCGGATTTTCCGGCGTCTCCGGCTGCGGAGCTTCCGGCAGCGGCGGAGTCGCCTGGTTCTTTTGAAGACCATAGCCGGTCTGGAAAAGGAATTCCTCCGCTCCCGGATCCGGCTTGGCGTAAGCGCTCAGCTCGAACGGCCAGCGGATCGGCAGCTTGCCCTCGAACTCGCGCTCTCCGAGCAGCACGTCGGCTACGCCCGCGCCTTCCGTGCCGGGCAGCCAGGCCGCGACGAGGCCCTGCACCTGGTCCAGCTGCTTCGCGACCGTCATCGGACGCCCGCTGACGAGCACGAGCACGACCGGAAGATCCGGATTCGCCGCGCGGATGTTGTCCAGCGTCGCCTGGTCTTCCGTGTCCAGATCGAGGCTCGAGGCGTCGCCGCTGCCTTCCGCGTACGGCTTCTCGCCGAGCACGACGATCGCGGCGTCCTTGCCGGCCGCGCCGCGGCCGTGCTCGTTGAACGTCACCGTCGCGCCGGCTGCCTTGGCGGCCGCCTGCAGCCCCTCGAGGATCGTCGTGCCGGGCGTGATCGCGCCGGCCGAGCCCTGCCAGGTGATCGACCAGCCGCCCGACTGGCGGCCGATGTCGTTGGCGTTCTTGCCGGCGACGAGCAGATTTTTCATCGTCGGCAGCAGCGACAGGATCGGCGCCTCGACGCCGTCCGCCCCGCGCACGGGATCGTTCTTGAGCAGCACGAGCGAGCGGGATACGGCCTCGCGCGCCACGGCGCGGCTCGCCTGCGAGCCGAACGCCTGCTGCATGTCGCGGTCGCCGTAAGGCTGCTCGAACACGCCGGAGCGGAATTTCACCGTCAGGATGCGCGTGACGGCGTCGTCGATGCGGGACATCGGCACGGCGCCTTCTTCGGCAAGCGCTTTCAGATCGGCGTAGACCTGCTTCCATTTATCCGGCTCCATGATCATGTCGACGCCGGCGTTGACCGCCGTGCGCACCTGGGCCTTCAGCCCGCTGACCGCGTTGCCGGCCGAGTCCCGCGTGATCTGATCGATGGCGTTGTAGTCGGAGATGACGAAGCCCTTGAAGCCGAGCTCGCCCTTGAGCTTGTCCTGCAGCAGCCGCTCGTTGGCGTGCATCTTGAGCCCCTGGATGCTGTGGTAGGAAGCCATGACCGTGCCGACGCCGGCCTTGACGGCCGCTTCGTAGACCGGCTTTTCCAGCTTCCAGATGTCTTCCTCGCTGTAAGCAGTGACGTTGCCCTGGTTGACGCCGCCTGCCGTATAGCCCTCTCCCACGAAATGCTTGGCCGTAGCGACGACATGCTCGCGGTCGGCGAGCTGCTCCGGCTTCTCGCCCTGCAGCCCCCTGATGTACGCCGCGCCGAGCTTGGCCGCCAGCTCCGGACTGTCCCCGAAGCCTTCGTAGGTGCGGCCCCAGCGGATATCCTGCACGACGGCGAGCGCCGGCGCGAACGTCCAGTTGATGCCCGTGGCGCGGATCTCGGCCGCGGCCGCTTCGCCGACCCGCTCGGCCAGCTCCTCGCTGCCCGCTGCCGCCAGCCCGATGTTATGCGGGAACAGCGTCGCTCCCTTCACGTTGTTGTGGCCGTGCACCGCATCGACGCCATAGAGCAGCGGGATGCCCAGACGCGTCGACAGAGCGCCGTTCTGGTAGCTCTCGTACAGCTCCGTCCAGTTCTCCAGCGTGCTGTCGGCCTGCTTGCCGTTCGGGAACGAGCCGCCGCCGCTCAGCACGGAGCCGAGATGATAGGTCCGCACGTCCTCCGGCGTCACCGAGGCGCGCTCCGCTTGCACCATCTGGCCGACCTTTTCCTCGACCGTCATGCGGGCGAGCAGATCCTCGGTCCGTTTCTCCGGCGTCAGCGCCGGGTTGTAATAAGCGGGCAGCGTTCCGGCTTCGGGCGCCGCCGACGTCGCTGCCGGCAGCATGCCTGCGGCCAGCGCCGCGGCCGTCAGCGCGGACAGCCAGCGCTTCGCCTTGCCTTTTCTCGCTTCCGGCGGTCTGGCGCGGCCGCCTCCGGATCCGCGCTGCTGCGCAGAAGGGATACTCGGTTTCATCACTGCATGAAGCCTCCTCTGTAAATGTAATCGATACCAAGACCGAGCATGCGGAGGCGCGTTCCTGTAATCGTTTACAGAAACGCAGGTCGAGAGTCGTGCTGCCTGCGCCGTGATGCCGCTCCCATGCCAGCGATCGCAAGCCCAGTATAGGACAAGGAACAGCCGAAGGGGAATGCCCCTCCGGCACATCCTTGAAAAAACAAACGTCAAACCTGAAGTAATACCCGGTCGCTGCCGTCGAAGCGGACTAATTCGAGCTCCGCCTGGCTGGCGAGGGAGCCGGCAGCGCGGCCAGCGGCCGCAGCCGCTCCGGCGCAGGCGCAGGAAGTTTTGGCGATGGCAGCATGGGCGCGGAATGTGGCGGCGCGGAGTGCGGCGACGCGGAGTGCGGCGACGCGGAGTGCGGCGACGCGGAGTGCGGCGACGCGGAGTGCGGCGACGCGGAGTGCGGCGGCGCGGAGTGCGGTGGCGCGGAGTGCGGCGACGCGGAGTGCGGCGACGCGGAGTGCGGCGACGCGGAGTGCGGCGACGCGGAGTGCGGCGGCGCGGAGTGCGGCGACGCGGAGTGCGGCGGCGCGGGCAGCCGATAGGCCGGGGCGGTAAATTCGTCCTGGCCGATCCGCGCCCACTCCGCGCTGACTGCATACCGCTGGCCAGAGGTGAACGCGAAGCCGGCAGGCAGCCGGAAGCGCGGCGCTTGGCGGGCGGACGCGAGCTGCGTGCCCGGGATATACGTCGCTTCGAGCGTCTGGCCGCGCTCGGGCGAGATCTGCACGGTCAGCCCGTCGAGCGGCGGCACGATTTGATAGTATCGGCCTTCGAACACATTGTCGGCGCTGAGCTCGAAGCCGCTCCCGGCAAACTCCGGCCGTACCGCCTCCGTCACCCTGCCCACGTCTACCACCGCATCGCCGAGCGATGCCGCGAGCTCGACCGTATCGTAGGCGCAGGCCACGGCGCGGCGGAAAAAGATCCGGTCGACGCCGGCGCGGAAGCCGAGCTTGTCGCCGCCCCGGAACGCGCAGGCGTAGCGCTTGCCCGGCTGCTGAAGGCTCGTCGGCACGATGTAGGAAGCGCGGGAGCCGTTTTTCAGGCGCGGGCATCCCGTCACCTGCAAGCCGCCGCTGAGCTTGAGGTAAGCCGGAGCTGCCTCCAGCTCCTCCGGCGCGAGCGGCTTGCTGAAGCTGAGC
Organism: Paenibacillus sp. B01; assembly: GCF_009649995.1. Classification (NCBI taxonomy): domain Bacteria; kingdom Bacillati; phylum Bacillota; class Bacilli; order Caryophanales; family Paenibacillaceae; genus Paenibacillus; species Paenibacillus sp. B01. Next base: position 4,838,652 of record NZ_CP045802.1, read on the forward strand.
TGCAGCGACACCGGGCTGAGCGCCTCGGCGCCGACCAGCTGCTTGGGAATGTATTTGGGCGGCTTTTCGGCCTTGACCTTGTTCCTGCGGTTCACGAGACGGCCTAATAGCGAACGCTCCATGCTCGTGGAATGATGCCAGCCGTCCGCCGGCTGTCCGTCCGTTTCGATGTCGCTCTGCACGCCTCTCCCACCTGCCCCGGTTGAAGTGGATTCTGCCCTACTTTATGCCGATCGGCTTGGGCAAGGTGAAGGACGACGAGCGCTGCGCCTCGCGAGACGTTTTGGGGACGCACGCATGCCGTCGGCCTGGTGGAAGCTCGGGCTGAAAATCAAAAATCCAAGGCACAAAACTGCCTTGGATTCGTAGATTCGGCCCGAAATCAAACATCCAAGGCACAATTCTGCCTTGGATCCACCAGATTCGGCCCGAAACCAAACATCCAAGGCACAATTCTGCCTTGGATCCACCAGATTCGGCCCGAAATCAAACATCCAAGGCACAATTCTGCCTTGGATCCACCAGATTCGGCCCGAAACCAAACATCCAAGGCACAATTCTGCCTTGGATCCACCAGATTCGGCCCGAAATCAAACATCCAAGGCACAATTCTGCCTTGGATCCACCAGATTCGGCCCGAAATCAAACATCCAAGGCACAATTCTGCCTTGGATTCATAGCGCGACCTCTACTCGAACGCCGCGCTCCGAGCGTCGTCGGCGATGCTTTGCACCGTCTCCGCCGAAATCGTGAGCAGCGGGTAATCGTCGCCCGTCTCCTGACGCTTCAGCGCGCGCTCCTTGAAGTAGCGCGGGCTGCCCTCGCCCATCTCCTCGTCGTAAAAGAGCAGCATGGCGTCGCTCTTGCGCACGAGCAAGCTGTCACGGGCGGTCAGCTGCCAGACGCCTTCGTACGACTGCTTGCTGACGCTGGCATGATGGTCCACCTGGCGCAGCAGCTCCTCGTAGTACAGCTTGCGGTCGTCCTTCCACTTCTCGTCGACGTTCGCGTACGCGGTCAGGATCGACACCTTGAGCTGCGGATAGTCCCGCTTCAGCTCCAGCGCCGCCTCCACCGCCCACAGGTCGAAGCCGTAGCCGCCCGGGGACAGCAGCCACTCCAGGCCGTCCTCCAGCAGCGGCACGAGCCGGCTCGTCGCCGCCGCCTTGATGTACGGAATCGCCTCATGCTTCTGGTTGAAAATATTCAGCTCATGCGCCCGGTACCCGGTCGCGAGCAGATTCACGATGCCGCCCATGCGCAGCGCCTCCTTCATCCCGGCCTGCCCGGGCCTTCATGGATTGCCTGCCGCCTGCTGATCGCCCGCCTGCCCGGGCCTTCAATTGATTCCTTGCCGCCTGCTGATCCTCGGCGGACCGAAGTCCGCATCCAAGCCCTGCAGCGGCTAATCGCCGGCGGCCTCGAGCAGCAGATCCGGCGTCTCGCCGGCCGGCAGCTCCTGCACCTTGCGCAGCTTGCGCTCGATCGCGCGCGAGCGCACCGAGGCGGCGTCGATCGAGTTGCTCGCCTCCTGCAGCTTCTTCTGCGTCTTGTCGAGCAGGTCGCCGAACTTGCCGAACTCCGTCTTCACCGCGCCGAGCACCTGCCATACCTCGCTCGAGCGCTGCTGGATCGCCAGCGTCTGGAAGCCCATCTGCAGGCTGTTGAGCAGCGCCGTGAGCGTCGTCGGACCGGCGATGACGACCCGGTGCTCCCGCTGCACGTATTCCCACAAGCCCGGCCTCCGCAGCACCTCCGCAAACAGGCCCTCCACCGGCAGGAACATGATGCCGAAGTCGGTCGTGTTCGGCGGATCGAGGTACTTGGCCTGGATGCTCTTGGCTTCGGCCTTGATGCGGGCGTCCAGCAGCCTCGAGCACTCGGCCGCGGCCGCATGGTCGTCGGCGTCAAGCGCGTCGAGCAGCCGCTGATAGTCCTCGATCGGGAACTTGGAGTCGATCGGCAAGTACAGCCACTGCTTGGGGTTGTGCTTGTCCGGGATGCGCACCGCGAATTCGACGCGCTCGCTGCTGCCGCGCCGCGTGGCGGCGTTGCGCTCGTACTGCTCGACGGTCAGCGTCTGCTCCAGCAGGTTGCCGAGCTGGATCTCGCCGAGCGTGCCGCGCGTCTTGACGTTCGTCAGCACCTTGCGCAGGTCGCCGACGCCGCTCGCCAGATTCTTCATCTCGCCGAGCCCCTGATGCACGAGCTCCAGCCGGTCGCTGACGAGCTTGAACGACTCGCCGAGCCGCTGCTCCAGCGTCGCATGCAGCTTCTCGTCCACGGTCGCGCGCATCTGCTCGAGCCTGCGTCCGTTGTCCTCCTGCAGCAGGCGCAGCTTCTCCTCCACCGTGCCGCGCACGAGCTCCAGCTTGGTCTCGCTCACCCGGGTCAGCTCCGAGAGCCGCTCGGAAAAATGATCCAGCAAATGCTTCTGCTGCTGGGCCATGTCGTTCATGTTGGCCATGAGCATGCGGTTCGTCGCGTTCAGAGCCGCCGCCAGCTCCTCGCGGCTCTGCCGCGCCGAGGCGGACGCCTCCTGGCGCGCCTGCGCGGCCTGCTCCGAGCTCTCCCGGCGCAGCTCCGCCCGCAGCCGCTCCAGCTCCGCGCGCAGCTCGCGGATCAGGGCATCCTGTCCGCCCCGGCCGCTGCCGGGACGCCGGAGCAGCAGCAAGCCGACGCCGGCCAGCACGAGCAGCTGCAGCCCCATGATGAGGAACGTATTCGTATCCATCGGTCCGACCTACCTTCTTTTGTCAGCCGCGCCGGAAGGCGCTCAGCTGGACTTGCGGGCGAAATAATCCTGAAGCCCCTCGGCGATCGCCTTGGCCGCGGCTTTTTGATAAGACGCCGTGCGGGCTTCCTTCTCATCCTTGGCGTTGCTGAGGAAGCCGAGCTCGACGAGGACGGACGGCAGCCGGTTCTCCCGCAGCACATGGTAGTCGCCGAAGGCGATGCCGTTGCTGCGCAGGCTCAGTCCTTGCAGCCGCCCCTCCACCGCATGCGCGAGCGGGGCGTCCTTGCTTTTGGAATAATAGAAGACCAGCGTTCCCGACGCCTGGTTTTTGGCGGAATTGTAGTGCACGCTCACGAATGCGTCCGCCTCCGCGTCGGCGGCGGTCTTCACCCGTTCCGGCAGCGCCGGCTTCTCGCCGTCCTTGGTGCGCGTCATGACGACGCGCGCGCCGAGCGAGCGCAGCTCCTCCGCCAGCAGCTTGGACGTGCTCAGCGTCAGATCCTTCTCCTCGGTGCCATGGGTCGTGCCGATCATGCCGGGGTCGTTGCCTCCGTGGCCCGGATCGACGGCGATCAGCTTGCCCTGCAGGCTGCCGCGGGAAGAGCCCGTCGCCGGACCGAGCCCGCCGCCGGAGCTGACGGCCACGCTCCCCCCGATGTACTGGCTGCTCATCCACGCCGTCTGGCCGCTCTCGGTCGTGACGCGAGTCCAGCTGCCTTCTTGCTTGAGGATCTTGACGCGGTCGCCGGTCGTCACGCTGCCGACTACATCGTAGCCGGTTCCCGGTCCGCTGCGCAGCCGCACGCCGCTGCCGGCGACGGACTTCCAGCCGCTGTCCTTGGCGGCGGAAGCCGTCGTCACAGACGAGCCGGAGCCGGAAGCGCTGGCGGAGCCGGACGACGCCACCAGGAAGTGCGCGGCCGCCCAGCCCTTCAGCCCGCCGCCGCTCAGCTTCGCCCAGCCGTATTTCTCCTCGGTCACTTGTACGACCGTGCCCTGCTTCAAGTATCCCTTCACGGCGGAGCCGCTGTCGGCGTCCTCGCGCACGGCGAGCGACTTGGTGCCGACCTTGTAGCTCGCGCCCGCCGCCGTCGCCTCGCCGGCCGTCCAGGCCGGAAGCGCCAGCAGAAGCGCGATCAGCAGCATCGTCAGCCTGCAAATCATTCGGCTCCCCCTTTCAACGGACCGTCCCGCACCTCGATGACCGCTTCCCGCTCCGCCTCGTCGTAGACGAGATGAAGCTCCTTGGCGTCGAGATACCACAGCTGGTCCTCCTCCATGAAAAAGACCAGTCCTTCCTGCTCCTTCCGCAAGCCCGGGGATCGCGACTCGTCCTTCATGATGCCGAGCGACAGTCCCGGCTGCACGCTGCCGCAGCCTCCGAGCCGCACGAAGACGCGCAGCTGCTCTCCATCCTCCAGGCCCAGCTCCCGCTTATACCAGCGAGCCGCTTCCGGCTCTACGACCAGCTTCATGCTCCCGTGCTCCTTCCTTACCGCGCGGGGACTTGCTTCCCGTTTGCCCGGCTTTCACTCTACTAGTATTTGCTAGATTCGATGATAGTATAACAAAGGCGGACTTGCTAGAGCCAGCCGAAAGGGCGTTCCATGAATAAACTCTCATCGAAATGCGCGGGGAGGAAAACCGTTCGCCCCTCTCGCAGGTCTAATGATGAGGAGCCCCGGCCAGACGGCCAAGGGGCCGCCGAACGGGGAATCCCGGATAAGGAGCGCTTATGATTCCATTAGAGCCTGAATCGAAGAGGATGCTGGCGAGACGGGCGGCCGCCGGCGACGAGGAAGCGTTCCTCGAGCTGATGGATGCCGAGCGGCATCGGCTGCGGCGCATCGCCTCGGCCTGCCTGTCCGGCGAGCACGACGTGCTCGAGGCCGTGCAGGAAACGGCATGCCGGGCCTGGCTCAAGCGCCGCGAGCTGCGCCAGCCGGACTATATGGGCACCTGGCTCGTGCGCATCCTGCTGCGCGTCTGCGCCGACGAGCTGAAGCGCAGCCGCAGGCAGCCGCCCAGCGCGGAGGCGGCGGAGCTGCTGGAACGGCGAGGCCGGGAGGCCGCCCCCCTCGCCGATGAAGCAGGGGAAGCCGACCTGCGGCTCGATCTGGCGGCGGTGGTCGATGCGCTGGAGCCGCCGTATCGGGATGTCGTACGCATGAAGTACCACCGGGACATGACGCTGACCGAGATCGCCCGCGCGCTGGAGAAGCCGCCGGGCACGGTGAAGACGTGGCTGCACAAGGCGCTCGGCCAGATGCGCGGACAGCTGCGGAAGGGAGAGGAGGGCAAGCATGGAGGATGAACGTAAGGTTCCTGGACGCAAAGGGGAAGAAGGCCCGGCGGACGGGCATGAGCCTGCGGAGGCGGGAGCCTCGTCCGCCGGCGGGCGGGAGAGCGGGCGGACGACTGGAGCGGAGCCGTCGGAGCTCGCGACCGACGCGCGGTTGAGCGAAGCCGAGCATGCGGAACGAGCGGCGGATGCGCGGTTGAGCGAAGCCGAGCCGTCGGAGCTCGTGGCAGACGGGCGGTTGAGCGATGCCGAGCATGCGGAGCTCGCGGCGGACGAGCGGCTGCGAGCGGCGATCCGGGCTGGGCTGGAGCGCGGCAAGCGCCGCTCGCGGCCGAGGCGGAGACGCAGGCTCGGCCTAGGCTTGGCTGCCGCGCTCATTTCGCTGCTGGCGCTGACGGCCGGCGCGGCTAAGGTCAGTCCGGCGTTTGCCGATGCGCTGCGCAGCGTGCCTAGCCTTTCCGGCTTCCTGCGGCTGATCGGGGAGAATCCCGCCCTGCTCAGCTCGATCGATCGCGATCTGCTGCAGATTGTCGGCCGCACCGCGGAAAAGGACGGCAAATGGCTGACCGTCGAGGCGCTCGTCGCCGACGAGCGGCGGCTGGTCGTTTTTTACCGGACGAACTTGCAAGAGTTCGAATCCGTCCCTCTTCGTCTGAGCATGCTGGACGGGCAAGGCCAGGTTCTGTCTGCCGGGTATTCATCGGGCTATACGCCGCCATCTTCCGAATCGGAAGGCTCGGAAGACAGCAAGCCGGACATGATCGACGTGCAGATGAGTCCGGGCGAGCGCCTCCCGGAGCAGGTCTTGCTGCGTGTCAATCAAGCCGGAGTCATGCTGGAGGTGCCGCTCGACATCGATCTTAACAAGTCAGCCGGGCTCGTTCGCGAGTTTCCTCTGAACCGGACGCTCGAGATCGAAGGCCAGAAGCTGATCGTCGTCTCGGCCCGCCAGACGCCGCTGCAGCTCGAACTGAAGCTGCGCAAGGATCCCGCCAATACGATGGAGATCCAAGGCTTGCTGAATCTTCGCTTGACGGATGAATCCGGGCGCGAGTGGCGCAGCACCGGCGGCTTTTTAGGCGACGAGCCGGTCTTGTTCTTTAAGAACGGCTACTTTCAGAAGCCGAAGCGGCTGACGCTGCAGGCCGACGGCTTCTACCTGTTCGCCAAGGGGCAGCAGATCGTCGTCGACACGGAAAAGCGCATCATGCTGGAAGCGCCGGATGATCGGCTCTCGATGACAGCGCCGGATACGTCCCTCCTTCAGGGACAGCTCGACGTGTCCAACGTGCTCGCCTTCCGCCTGACCGGCCTCGACGAGCGGGACAGCCTGTACGCCTACAGCCTCCTCGTCTCCAGCACATTTACGGATGGATCCGGAACGAAGCGGGAGGCTGGGACGGGACGGATGATCCTCCACACCAATCCGACCGAAGGACAGACGATCTTCGTGGAGCTTCCCGAGGAGAAGCTTCCGCAGCCGCTCACCTTCGACGTGACCAGCTATCCGGGCTACGCGCTGCGCCCGATCGAGGTCGAGATGCTGCCGGACTGATCGGTCGACAGCCGAAAAAAGCAAGCATGCTGGAAGCGAGAAACCCGCCGGATCGATGTCCGGCGGGTCTTTTGCGCTGCTCTTGGCGGGGGAAATTGCCGAGCGCATCCAAGCCCTTTTTCGCCCCTCGATTCGCCCCGGCTATTGAAGCCGTCGACCCATTGCGTCAAAACCGCCCTGCATCCGCGGGAAGAGACTGCACCCGCCGCAAATAAGCGGCCATGCGCTCGTCCTCCTCTGCCGGATAGCGGCAGCCGAGACGGGCGGCCACTTGTTCTCCCGAGCGCCGGAACAGGCGGACGGCCGCGAACAGCGCTTCCCAGACTTCCTCTTCGCTGCCCCCAGGAAATGTCTGCATCAGCCCTTCCCACTCGTCCTCCTCCAGCCACCGCCGGATCCGCTTGCGGTTCTTGCCGACGCTGACGGAGAACCCCGTCCGATAGCCGGCCTGCCACTCCAGCATCTGCAGCAGCATCGGCCGCAGGATGCCGTTCAGATGATCCATCGCATACAGGATCTCCCGCCTCCACAGTCCTTTGGCGACGTAGGTCGAGACCATCCAGAACTCATTGCGGCAATCATGGAAATAAGCCTCGCTCGGAGCGCTGACCCGGTAGTCCTCATCCGTCGAAGGCGGCACCTCCGGCAGCAGGCCGTCCTTGTCCAGCAGCACCTTCAGCAGCTTGTCCTCCGCCGCGTAGGCTGACGCCTCTTCCATCGGAATGAGCGTCAGGTCGAGCTTGTTGCCGTCCTCGAACAGGATCAGGTACGAGAAGCGGCGCCCCAGCTCGGCCGGGAACAGTTCCATCGCCTCCGGCGTCTGAAGCCAGAGCCGCGAGCCGAAGCGGTCGATCCAGTCCGGATCGGCTTGGAACGAATCCATATCCGAGACGAGATAGGAAATATCATAGTCTTGAAACAGATCCGGCGCGGCGTTCGGATCGGTGCGCGAGCCTTCCAGCGTGACAGCTCGAATCCGCTCGTCCTCCCGAGCCGTCGCCAGAAAAAGCTCCATCATGTCCGTCTCGCTCCGCATTCCAGCTCCTCCTTCACAAAATCTCGTAATAGGAAGCGGCCCGCTCGAGCATCGCCCGCTCGTCTCTTTCAGCGGCCCCGAGGCGGCCTTCGCCGGTCCAGACCGGCCGCTCCTTCGGCCGCTCCGGCCGCGTCAACCGCTCCCGCAGCTCGAGCAGCGCGCCCAGCACGAGCCTGCGGCGCGGCTCTCCCCAGCCGCTCCCGCGCTCCTGCACCGCGCGCATAGCCTGCTCCGGCGTCATCCGCCGCAGCGGCTGCAGGCAGCACGCCCAGCGCACGAGATCGAATGGCTGCCCGCACCGGGCTACCTCCGCCTCGCTCCAGCCGCTGCAGGCGCCGCAGCTGAGCTGCAGCACGGCGCATCGGCATGATGAGCCTTTTTCCACCCGATCGACGACGTACAGCCTCATCCCGTTCAGCGCTTCTTCTCCCATCGTTCCCGATCCTCTCTGCTCGACTCTTCGATGTCCTTAGCGTAATCCATAGAGAGGTAAAAAGAGGGTAGAAGAATCGCCGACCCCCGTTAAAAAGGTCTAAACAGGGTCCGGCGCGCACGTCCGCTCGCCTGCCATGGCTCACACCTTCAAGCCGTCCCGCACGAGCGCGATCAGCTCCGGCAGATGATCGGGATGGGCGGCGATCAGATACGGCTCCGCGTTCATCCCCTCGAAAGGCTCGCCGTCGAAATCGACGACCGCCGCTCCCGCCTCGCGGGCGAGCAGCAGTCCGGCGTACAGATCGTCGCCCTCCGAATTGTACAGCACCATCGCGTCCAGATCGCCGCGCGCGAGCATGCACCACTGCAGCGCCGGCGCCCATAGGCGCAGGACGCGCTTGAAGCTGCCCTCGAGCCGGGCTTTGAGCGCGAGCACCCGCTCGTCCTTGCCGACGGCATGTCCCTGGATCCAGCCGACGGTCATGCGCGGCACGGAAGGACAGCGGCGGATCGAGAGCGGAGCTCCGTCGACGAAGGCTCCCTTTCCCTGCTCCGCCACATACAGCCGATCCAGATGGGAGTCGCAAATGACGCCGAGCAGCGGCTCGCGCCGGTAAAGCAGCGTGATCGAGACGCCGTATACCGGCAAGCCGATCGCATAGTTGTTCGTCCCGTCGAGCGGATCGACGAGCCACAGCCAGTCGCCCGGCGCTCCGTGCCAGCCTGTCTCCTCGCTGCGGATCTCATGGTCCGGGAATGCCGCGCGGATATGCGCCAGGATGATCTCCTCGGCCAGCGTATCGGCGACGGTGACGAGATCGCCGCTGTCGCCCTTGTCCTGCACCTGCTTGTCCCGCGTGAAATAATCCCGCGCCAGCGCCGCCGCCTCGCGCGCGGCGAGCTCGGCCACCTCCCTGGCCCGGGCCAGCACCGCCTGATGCTCCGTCATGGCGTCTCCCTCCTGCCCGCGGATCGCGGCTCGATGGCGGCCAGCCAGTCGGCGAGATCCGCCTGCTGCGCGGCCGCCCATGCCCGGAACGTCAGCTCCGCAGGCCAGTCGGCGGCTCCCATCGCCTTGAGGCAGCCCCAATCGAGCACGTTCTGATGCAGCAGATGCACGCCGAGGCGGCTGCCCAGCCCTCGCTCGTCCTCCATTCCCTCCGCATAGGCCCGCAGGAAGCACGCCGCCAGGTCCTGCCGGCCGCGCCCGCGGTAATAGACGAGCAGCTTGGCCAGATCGGCCAGCGGATCGCCGAAGTAGGCGTTCGTCAGGTCGAACAGGCCGCTGACTGCGAGGCGGCTGGCGTCGGCCGGACGGCTCGACAGCAGGAAGTTGCCCGGCTTGAAGTCGCCCATGCACAAGGCCGCTTGGCCGAGCTCGGCGAAATCGGGCTGCGCTTGCCGCAGCCTCTCCTCGGTCCATGCCGTGTCCTCGGCGCCGATGGCGGAAAACCGCGCCGCATCATGCAGCCAGTAGAGGATGCGCTCGAAGAGCCAGCCGTAGTAGCCGCCCTCGAACGGGACGATCCTGCGTGAAATCGGATCGTACTCGCCGTACACCGGCTCCTTCCAGCGATGGATCTCGTGCAGCGCCTCGGCGGCCGCTTCCGCTCCGGCGAAGCCTCCCTCGTCCGCCAGATCGCCAAGATGCCGGCCGGGCAGGCACGGCATGATCGCGTAGCTCCAGCCGAACAGATCCGTCCGTTCGTCCACGATATAAGGAATCGGGAGCGGCAGCCTCGTCCGCGAGGCCAGCTGCTCGGTGAACCAGCGCTCCTCCTCCAGATGTCCGGGATAGAGCGGGTTTCCTTTGAGGATGAACGCTCCCGTACTCGTCTCGATGCGCAGCGTCTGGCTCATCGCGCCCTGGCCGGTCCGGCTCCAGGCGAGCAGGCGGCCGAGCCCGTGGCGGTCCAGCATGCGCTGCAGCTGCTCGTCGCTCGTCTCGCCTACGCGAGGCGAGGAAAAAATGATCTTGGTCGTCATGGCGGCTCCTTCCCTGCACCCGTCGGTGCTGGCGTATCCTTCCATGATGAGGGACGGCTAGGAATTCGGCAAGATGAAGAAGCGCCTGAACAAGCGGAAAAGCCCGCTCTCCCGCAACGAGGCGGGAGAACGGGCTCGAATGCTTACTTCCAATACCGGCGGCTGGCGCAATGCTCGCGGTACAGCTCGTAGCTCTCGTCGAGCTTGACGAGCTCGACGCAGCGGCCCGTCCGGGGCGAGTGGATCATCCGCCCGCCGCCTGCGTAGATGCCGACGTGATGGATGCGGCCCTTGCCCTCCTCGTAGGCGAAAAACAGCAGGTCGCCCGGCGTCAGCTCCTCCCGCTCCACAGGCAGCCCGCCGAGCGCCTGGTCCGACGCATCGCGGGGAATGACGAAGCCGGCGGCGCGGTGCATCGCATAAGCGAGCCCGGAGCAGTCGTAGCCGAAGGAGGAGATGCCGCCCCACAGATAGGGGAGGCCCAGGTAGCGCTTGGCCTGCTCCACGATGACGCGTCCGGCATGGCGGCCTTCTCCGACGAGCGCCGACGTCTCCCGCGGCTCGCGCAGGCGGATGTCGCTGCGGCGCAGCCATCCTCCGCCTCCTTGAGGCAAAGCGACCTCGGCCCAATCTCCCCGCTCCGAGAGGACCGGCAGCTCCGTGAGGAAGCTCAGCTCGATCCACGGCTGCGGCTCGCAGGCGGCCTCAGGCTCCGCGGCTTCTGACGCTGCCGCGCCGGCTCCGCCGCTTGCGGCAGGAGCGGACGGAGCGATGTCGGCCGCCGCCCCGAGCGGCGCGCTGCCGAGATGCAGCCAGGCGCTCTCGGCCGTCACGACCGCGATCGGCGCCGGCCCGCCCCGCTCCGGCTCGCCTGCGGCGCCGTCGAAAACGAGCTGCGCGAGCGGCATCCATCCCGGATAGCCATCCGGCTCCTTGGCTGTCGCCTGGCTGGGCGCGTGGATGCGCGCCCAGCCGTCCTTTTCCTCCGCGACGAGCACCCGCTCGCCGAGCAGCAGCTGCGTCTGCAGCCGATTGCCCTCGCACAGGTCAAGCCGCTGCTCGAAGTCCATGCTGCCGATCCAGCCCCTCACATCCGCCGGGGACGCCAGTGCCGGCGCGTCCTGCTCCCGCGCATGCGCCGGGCTCGTCCATACGCCGGCCACGCTGACCGCCACGCGCGCTTCCTTTCCGCTCGCCTGCTCCATGCCGCCATGCCTCCTTCAAGGATTGAATTCGCCATGCCTATGCCTTGCCGATAAGCTTCGTTCTACTTTCTTCGCCGGCGGTCTACGATCCTTTGCGCCAAAGCAAAAACCTTCAGCAGCAAGCCGCTCTCGCCGGTCGTCCTTTAAGGATGCACCTCCCGGCATGAGAATGCAGGCGGCGCGGATCTTGTAAAAAACCAGAGCCAGATTCACCTTGGAATCTGGCTCTGGCTTTTTTGAAAACCTCGCCCTACGAAACCGCCGCGCCCGCTCCCGGACGGATGCGCACGCCGCGGATGCCGAGGCCGGGCGCGTCGGGGAACGTCATCACGCGGCCGTCGTAGCGCACGCCGCCGTCGACGATGTCGCTGCCGATGAGCAGCGGCGCGTCGAAGTCGAAGCGCGTGATGTTCTTCTTGCTCGCCGCCAGATGCGCCGCCGCCGTGACGGCGACGCGCGACTCGATCATGCTGCCGACCATGCACTCGACGCCGTACTGCTCGGCGAGCGCGTTGATCTGCTGCGCCTTGTAGATGCCGCCCGCCTTCATCAGCTTGATGTTGATGAGGTCGGCCGCCCGCAGCTGCAGCACGCGCAGCGCCTCCGCCGGCGAAAAGACGCTCTCGTCCGCCATGATCGGCGTCTGCACGGCGTCGGTGACGGCCTTCAGCCCTTCGACGTCATGCGCCCGCACCGGCTGCTCGACAAGCTCGAGATTCAGCCCGAGATCCTCCATGCGCCGGATGGCGCGCACCGCCTCCTTGACGCTCCAGCCCTGGTTGGCGTCGAGCCGGATGCGCACGTCCGGGCCGACGCGCGCCCGGATCTCCTCGATCCGCCGCACGTCGAGCTCCGCCGCGTCCTTGCCGACCTTGATCTTGAGCACGTCGAACCCGCCGCGCACGCTCGCCTCCGCATCGCGCGCCATCTCCTCCGGCTCGCCGACGCTGACCGTGAAGTCGGTCTCCAGCCGGTCCTTGTAACCGCCGAGGAACTGATACAGCGGCAAGCCGCAGTGCTGGGCGACGAGATCGTAGATCGCCATGTCGAGCGCGGCCTTGGCGCTCGGACTGCCGACCATCGCGCCGTGCACCGTCTGCAGCAGCCGCTCGTAGCCGAGCAGGCTCTGCCCGATCAGCGGCGGGGCGAGCGTATGCTCGATCGCCGCCTGGATGCTCTCCAGGCTGTCGCCGGTGATGACGACGGTGGACGGAGCCTCGCCCCAGCCGATCCGCCCGTCCTGGTCGCGGACGCGCACGATGATCGACTCCGCCTCGCGCACGGTGCGCAGCGCTGTGCGAAACGGCCTCGCCATCGGGGTCGACTGGCGCATCGCCTTGATGCTCTCTATGTTCATGCCGGATGTCCTCCTCTGCCTAGGGGGGCGTGTCTGCACGCAATCACGCCCTAGCCTCTCTCGCTGTCTGCCGCCGATCCGCTGGCCGCCTCGTCCTCTGCCCAGCCCGACTCCGCAAAGTCCAGCCGGCGCTCCGCCGTGCTCAGCCGCGCCTCCACGCCGAGCGGCACGGCCAGCTGAGGCGAGCCGTGGCCGATGCGGAATCCCGCGAGCGCCGGCTTGCCCGCCGCGCCGAGATGCTCCTGCAGCACCTCGTCCAGCGAGAGCGACGCCTTGCGCTTGGCCGGGCCGCAGTTGTGGAAGTCGCCGACGACGATGCCTGCGGCATCGTCCAGCTTGCCCGCCTGCCGCAGCTGCATGAGCATGCGGTCGACCCGGTACGGCTCCTCGTCGATATCCTCAAGCAGCAGCAGCCGGCCGCGCGTGTCGAGCTCATAGCGCGTGCCGAGCGTGCTCACGATCAGCGTCAGGTTGCCGCCGACGACCGGGCCGCTCGCCTCGCCCGGCACGATCGGCCGCAGCGGCCCGTGCTCCTCGCCGAGCTGCGGCCGCCGCGGAGCGAGCAGCTGCCGGTACGCCTCCAGCGTGACCGGATGCGGCCGCGCATGGTCGAAGCCGCCGCTGCCGGCCGGCTGCTCCTGCAGGTCGATCATCATCGGCCCGTGGAACGTGACCAGTCCGGCGAGCCGTCCAATCGCCGCATGCAGGAAGGTGATGTCGCTGTAGCCCCAGAACGCCTTGGGATGAGCGCGGATGACGCCGTAGTCGAGCCGGTCGGCGATGCGCGCCGTGCCGTAGCCGCCGCGGGCGCAGACGATGCCGGAGATCGACGGATCGGCGAACATCTCCATCAGCTCGTCCGCGCGCTCCTCGTCGCTGCCGGCGAGATAGCCTCGGCGCAGCGACACGGTGCGGCCGAGCCGCACTCGCAGGCCGAGCCGCTCGAGCTGCCGCGAGGCGGCCTCGATCTGCGCCGGATCGCCGGGGCTGGCGAGCGCGGGGATGCCGACGGTGTCGCCCGGCTTCAGCGCGGGAGGCCGCAGCATCATTTCAGCTCCGCCCACTTGAAGTCGATGAAGCCGAACGCATGGCGCACGACGCCGGACAGCTTGTCGCTCTCCAGATTGACGCTGTTATAGTAGTAGAGCGGCAGGATCGGCGCGTCGTCCATCAGGATCTTCTCCGCCTCGTGCATCATCTCGTAGCGCTGCTTCTCGTCGGCCTGCTCGTACGCGCCCTGGATCAGCTCGTCGAACTTGTCGTTTTTCCAGCCGGTGCGGCTGAACGGATTGTCGGACTGGAAGCCGTCGAGGAAGTTGATCGGGTCGGCGAAGTCCGGCAGGAACGAGGAGCGGGACAGCTGCAGCTGCAGCGCCTTCTGCTCGGCCGTCATCACCTTGCTCTCCTTGCTCTCGAGCTTGACTTCGACGCCGAGATTGTCCTTGAACATCGCCTGCAGCGCCTGCGCGACCTTCTGGTTCACGTCGTTGGTGCTGTACGTCAGCGTGATCGGCGGCAGCGCCGAGTAGCCGGCTTCCTTCATGCCCGCCGCGAGCAGCTCCTTGGCCTTGGCCGCGTCGAAGCCGATCAGGTCGCCGCCGACGTCGCGGAAGTCGCCGCCGGCCGCATCCTCGAGACCCGGCGAGACGAAGCCGACAGCCGGCTTATGCTTCTGGCGCAGGACGAGATCGACGAGCTGCTGGCGGTCGACCGCGGCGACGAACGCCTGGCGGATGCTCTTGTTGGTGAACGGCTCCATCGTCGTGTTGAAGCGGTAGAACGCGGTGCCGGCGGATTCCTCGACCTTGACCTTGCCGTCCGCGAACAGCTGGTCGGCCATGTCGGCCGGGATGCTGCCGGTCGTGTCGAGCTCGCCGGTCGTGAACAGCTGATAGGCCGTATTCGTATCGTTGACCATCTTGTACGTGACGCCGCCGAGCTTCACCGTGCCGGCATCCCAGTAGTCCTTGTTCTTGACCATCTTGAGCTCTTCCTCATGCTTCCACTCCGTAATCGTGAACGGACCGTTGCTGACGATCGTCGACGCTTCGCCCGCCCACTGGGCGTTGCCTTCCACCGTCGCCTGATGCACGGGGAAAAACGCCGGGCTGGCCGTCATCTGCACGAGCCAGGCCGCCGGATGGCGCAGCGTGACCTCGAGCGTCTTGTCGTCCTTCGCCTTGATGCCGACGGCGTCGGCGGAGCCTTTGCCGGAGTTGTAGTCCTCCGCGCCGACGATCGGGTAGGCGAGGAACGCCGCGTCGGATGCCGTCTCGGGATTCAAAAGCCGCTTCCAGGCGAACTCGAAGTCCGACGCCTTGACGGGATCGCCGTTCGACCATTTCACCCCGTCGCGCAGCGTGAACGTATAGACGAGGCCGTCGTCCGACACCTTCCACTCCGCGGCCATCGCCGGCTCCGGCTTGTCGTCCTTGCCGAGACGCGCCAGCCCCTCGAACGCGTTGTTGACGATGTCGTAGGAGATCTGGTCGAAGCCGATCGGCGGATCGAGCGACGTCGGCTCCTTGCCGTTGTTGTAGCGCAGGATCTTGCCTGCCGCCTCTCCTTCTCCGGCCTCTCCGTTCGACGAGTCATTGCCGCATGCCGCCAGCACGCCTCCCGCCAGCATGACGCTCATCAGCAGCATCGAAAGCTTCTTCATCTTCATTTGATCGCTCTCCCCTTTGAAAAATGAATTGGTCTAGCCGAGGGCCGTGCGCGCCGGCTCGCCCGCCATGCCGCTCCCCGCTCCGGCGCCGGCGGCCGGCGGCCGCGCCGCGCGCGGATCCTGCAGCCAGCACGCGACCGCATGCGTGCCGTCAAGCTCCGCCATCTGCGGCCGGTGCAGCCGGCACACCTCCATCGCGTGCGGGCAGCGTGCCGCGAACGCGCAGCCGGGCGGCGGCGCGAACAGATCCGGCGGCGTGCCGGGAATCGGCACGAGCGAACGCCCGCGCTCCCGGTCGAGCCGGGGCAGCGCTGCGAGCAGGCCTTGCGTGTACGGATGCTGCGGGCGGCGGAACAGCTCGCGGACCGTGCCCGACTCCACGATCTCGCCGGCGTACATGACGCACACGCGGTCGGCCGTCTCGGCGACGACGCCGAGATCATGCGTGATGAGCACGATCGCCGCTCCGGTCCGCTCCTGCAGCATCCGGAACAGGTCGAGGATCTGCGCCTGGATCGTCACGTCGAGCGCCGTCGTCGGCTCGTCGGCGATAAGCAGCGACGGGCTGCACGAGGCGGCGATCGCGATCATGATGCGCTGGCGCATGCCGCCGCTGAACTCGCCGAGGTACTGCTTCAGCCGCGCCTCCGGGCTCGGGATGCCGACCAGCTCCAGCATGTCGACCGCGAGCCGCCTCGCCTCGGAGCGCGGCACCTTGCGATGGAGCGCGATGCCCTCGATCAGCTGCTCGCCGATCGTCAGCGTCGGGTTGAGCGCGGTCATCGCATCCTGGAAAATCATCGCGATCTCCGCGCCGCGCAGCTTGCGCAGCTCCTTTTCCTTGAGCTTCGTCAGCTCCCGGCCCTTCCAGCGGATGCTGGAGCCGGCACCCAGCACGGCCGCATGCTCCGGCAGCAGCCGCATCAGGCTGCGGGCGGTGACGCTCTTGCCGCACCCGGACTCGCCGACGATGGCGAGCGTCTCGCCCTGCCGCAGCGAGAGGCTCACGCCGCGCACCGCCTGCACCTGACCGCCATGCGTGCGGAAGCTCACCCGGAGGTCGTCGACCTCCAGGATGACCTCCCCCAGCGGACGAGCCGCCTGCGCGGCCCGACCGAGGTCCGGCTCCGGAGCGCCGCCGCTGTCGGCGCGCTCCGGACGCGCTTGCGCCGCTTCCGGCGCTGGAGGCGCGGCTACGGCCGAGAGCGCCGCCTTTTTCCGATGATCCCGATCGCTCCGTCTCCACATCGTCACGACCTCCTCTGTCTCGGATTGAAGATGTCCTGCAGCCCGTCGCCGAGCAGGTTGAACGCCAGCATCGTGACGGAGATGAACAGCGCCGGGAAGAACAGCCGCCACCACTGGCCCGACAGGATGACCGACAGGCCGTCGCTCGCCATGACGCCCCAGCTCGCGAGCGGCGGCTGGATGCCGAGCCCGAGGAAGCTGAGGAACGCCTCGGCGAAAATCGCCGACGGCACGGAGAACGAGATCTGCACGAGGATGACGCCCATCGCGTTGGGCACGAGATGCTTGCGGATGATGCGCCAGCCGCTCGATCCCATCGAGCGCGCCGCCAGCACGTACTCCGACGACTTGAGCGAGAGCACCTGCCCGCGCACGACCCGCGCCATGCCGATCCAGCCGGTCGCGCTCAGCGCGACGATGATCGTGGCGAGTCCGGGACTCATGACGACCATGAGCAGGATGACGATGAGCAGGTACGGCACGCCGTACAGCATGTCGACGAAGCGCATCATGACGTTGTCCGCGCGGCCGCCTACATAGCCGGCGATGCCGCCGTAGACGATGCCGATGACGACGTCGATGAGCGTCGCCGCCAGGCCGATGAACAGCGAGATGCGCGCGCCGTAGACGATGCGGGCGAACACGTCGCGGCCGAGCTCGTCCGTGCCGAACCAATGCTGCGCCGACGGCGCGAGGTTGATGTCCGTCAGCACCTGCTTGTCGTAGCTCTGCACCGGCAGGTACGGACCTACGGTCGCGAGCAGCGCCAGCAGCACGATGAGCAGCGCGCCGGCAAAGGCGAGCCGGTTCTGCTTGAGCCTCCGCCACGCCTCCTGGGCGAAGCTCAGCCGCGGCCGCACGATCGCCTCCGCGTCGACGGCATCGCGGTTCATCGGGACGAACAGGGAATCCGGCACGCTCATGGCCGTCCCTCCTTCCGGTGGAGCTTGATGCGGGGATCGATGAGGCCGTACACGATGTCGACGATCAGCATCATGACCAGCAGCAGCGCGCTGTAGAACACCGTCGTGCCCATGATGACCGAGTAATCGCGGTTGTTGATGCCGTCGACGAAGTATTTGCCCATGCCGGGAATGGCGAAGATCTTCTCGATGACGAAGCTGCCCGTCAGCACGTTCGCCACGAGCGCGCCGAGCAGCGTGACGACCGGCAGCACCGCGTTGCGCAGCGCGTGCTTGAAGACGATGACCGCCGGATGCAGCCCCTTGGCGCGGGCGGTCTCGATATAGTCGGCGGTCAGCACCTCGACCATGTTCGCCCGCGTCATGCGGGCGATGATGGCGAGCGGACCGGTCGACAGAGCCAGCGCCGGAAGCACCGCATGCCGCCAGGTGCCCCAGGTCGCGACCGGCAGCAGCCGCCACTCGACGGCGACGTACTTGATGAGCAGCGTCGCGACGACGAAGTTCGGCACCGCGATGCCGATGACCGCGAGCACCATCGCGAGCTGGTCGATGAGCCGGTTTTTGCGCAGCGCCGCGACCGTGCCGAGCGCGATGCCGCACACGATCGAGATCGACAGCGCCAGCATGCCGAGCTGGAACGACACCGGGAAGCCGCGGCCGATCATGTCGTTCACCGTCGTCGGGAAGTGGCCGATCGAGGGGCCTAGATCAAGCATGAGCAGCGACTTGAGATAGAGCACGTACTGCACGCCGAGCGGCTCGTCCAGATGGTAGTACGCCATCATGTTGTCAACCGCCGTCTGGCTCGTATTCCGGCCCTCCTTGTCGAACGGGCTGCCCGGAACGGAATGCATGAGGAAAAACGTGACCGTGACGATGAGCCACAGCGTGACCGCCATGGAGATGAACCGTTTCAGGATGTAGGAAGCCATAGCCGTACGACGCTCCTTTCGGGGGCTGGGGGACTGCTCAGCAGAATTCGGCGCGCGAGGCCAGCTCGACCATGACGAGCATGGCGCGGTACGCCTCGAGCATGTCGGCGGCGGCGAAGGTGACGACCGGACTGCCGCTGTCGAGCTCCGTGCCCGGCATCAGATGCGCCCACTCGGCCTGCCCGTAGTTGGCGAACTCGATCGCCAGCACCGGCTTGTCCGGCGGGACGAGCGGCTGGACGCGGCCGCGCGCGGCGAGCGCCTCCTTCGTCTTGTCCCGCAGCAGCTGTCCGCTCTTGTCCGGCGTCAGGCAGAGCGCGGACGTGCGGGAGACGTAGGTTTTGACGACGGCGGTCGTCACGCCGGGGATCAGCTCCTCCGCCTCGACCGCCGTCCGGTCGTCGCCGGCGACGAGCAGCACGGGCACGCCGTAGTGGCCCGCGACGTAGGCGTTGAGGCCGAGCTCGCCGACCGCCTTGCCGCCCAGCCACATGCGATGCGCGCCGAAAATCATCGAATGGCTGAGCACGCCCGCGGTCGGCGCCATCGTGTGGTAGCCGATGAACGCCGCGCCAGCGAACGAGGCGTCGAGCCCCTGCACCATCGAATACGGCTTCACGTCTCCGGACAGGAGCTGCGCCTCGGGATGGAGCCGCTCGATCAGCAGATTGTTCATCTTGGAGTGGCTGTCATTGACGATCACCTCGGCGCAGCCCTCGTCGAACGCCGACGCGATCACATGGTTCGCCTCGTCGGTCATGATCTGCTGGCCGCGGGCGTAATTGTGCCTGCCCGGGAAGACGAACGTGCTGTCCACCATGCCTGTGATTCCTTCCATGTCCACCGATACGTACAGCTTCATCTTTCTTCCTCCCGAGTCGGAATTTTACATTCATAGGATGGAAAAAACCCAGCCGAAGCTCGCCATCGAGGTGGCGGCAAGGGCTGGGTTTTATTTACGAGCGTGGCGGCGAAGCGCCCTGCGGATAAATAAAGCAGCTTACACGCTGCCGGAAGTGGGCTGTTCCCGCTCTTCGCGGCCGCTGCGTGTGGATTTGAATTTTTTGGAGGCGTCCTTGAACGCGACGATGAGAGCCTTCTGCGAGGAGCCGTGATAGCGTCTGCGGATCTCCTCGCTCACCGCATCGACGTCGAGCACGCTGCAGCCGATGAAGATCGATTTGACGAACTCCGAGGTGAGCGGAATCGTGGACGAGCAGCCGGCATCGACGATGAGGCCCGTATCCTGCTCGACGACCAGCCCGATGAAAAAAGCGCTGTACTGCTGGGTGATCGGGTTGTTGACCGAGGACTGGGCGTCGCCGATCACATAAAGCGTGCTGCGATCATACGGCATCATGATAACCCCTTGTAAGCTTTTCTCTGCAAGCCGATCTGATGTAAACCATTCTAACATCGACGGACGGGTCTGTAAACGGGAAAAACCGTGGAAATCCGACGGCTTCCGGCGCGGCAGGCGAGCTACCGCTTGCGGAAAATATCCGTCATCGCCTGCGCCAGCTCCGTCTCCGCCGCCGTGAATACATAGCCGTCCTTGGCGTCGTCGAGGCCGTTCATCGCATAGACGAAGCCCGTGCCGGTCTCAGGCTCGACGAACATGCCGCTCTTGAGGCCGTACGCGTCGCCCGCATGACCGACCATCAGGCGGCCGGGGAACAGATCGCGCGTCCGCTGCAGCTGCAGTCCCCCCTCGCGGTAAAAGCCCTCCTGCGGATCGCGGAACCAGTGCTTGTCCATCATGTCCCGCACGGTCCGCTCCCGCAGCAGCCGGACGCCGCCACGCTCGCCGCCTGCGGCCAGCATCTCCAGCCAGCGGGACAGATCGGCGACCGTCGTGCGCAGTCCGCCCTGCGGCGCGAACAGCGAGCCGTTGACGCCCGGCACGTAGTCGCGCAAGGCGGCGCTCGGCGGCTCGTGGCGGCTGCCGCGGTCATCGAGCGCCGGCGTCCACGAGCCGCTGCCGCGCTCCCGCTCGTACAGCACGGCGATCCGGTCCGGATCCTCGATGTCTTGGAGCAGAAAGCTGGAATCGCTCATGCCGAGCGGCAGGAGCAGCTGCTTGCGGCAATAGCGGTCGAACCGCTCCCCGCTCAGCCGCTCCACGATCGTGGCGAGCACGATCGCCCCCAGATTGGAATAGGCGTAGCCCGCCGGATCGCCCGGGGGATGCTCGCCCCATAGGCGCGGGGGGTGATAGGCGCCTCCCGGCAGCAGCAGCTCCGACAGCGGCAGCAACGGCTCTTGCCGCGATGCCGCGGCAAATGCGGCATATTCATCCTGGAGGCCGCTCGTATGCGTCAGCAGATGACGGAGCCTGATCGGCTGCTCGGGATGCTGCGGGTGGCGGAGCGGCAGGCCGAGCAGCCGGCCCGCGTCGTCGTCGAGACTGCACTGGCCCCGTTCCGCCAGCTGCAGGATCGCGGCCGCTCCGATCGTCTTGGATATCGAGGCGATGCGGAATACGGTTCGCTCCGTCACCGGAATCCGGCGCTCGAGGTCCGCCAGTCCGAGGCTGCCCTTCCAGACGACGCGGCCGCGGATCAGATAGGCGCAGGAGAGGCCCAGAATGCTTCGGCGGTCCGCCACTTCCTGCAGCTTCGACAGCACTTTGTCCGGCTTGGCGATCGTTTCCCCCTCCTCTCGTGTCCCATTTCTGAGATAGCGTTTACAAGTGTTATGATTATCGCCCTCCGAGGCACGATTCGTCAACCCTCGGCATCGCTGAAGCGCATGGCGCCATGCTCCGGTTGACGGCCGGCCTCCCCCGCGATCTCGTCTAGTGAGAAAGGCGCTGCAGCGGCTGCTGCAACGCCTTTTTATCCCGATGATGTGCGGCTGTCGTCATGCCTCGCCTCTTGCTTGCGCTGCTGCTCCATCGCCTCCAGCGCTTCGTCCGGAATGTCGCCCAGCTCGATCCGCCTCTCGATGTAGCGGATGAACGGTAGGACAAGCTCCGGATCGAACTGCGTGCCGGTGCAGCGATGCATCTCGTCAAGCGCTTCCGCAAACGATTTCGTCCGCTGGTAAGGCCGCTCCGTCGTCATCGCGTCGAACGAGTCGATGATGCAGAGCATGCGGGCGAGCTTCGGAATCTCGGTGCCCTTCAGCCCATGCGGATAGCCGCCGCCGTCATACCGTTCGTGATGGAGCTCGACGAGCGGCACCAGGTCCGTGTACTTGCCGGTCGCCAGCAGGAATTCCTTGCCGAACGTGACATGCTTCTTGATGATCTCCCATTCGTCCTTGTCGAGCTTGGAGCGCTTGGTCAGCACCTCGCGCGGTACCTCCAGCTTGCCGATGTCGTGGATGAGCGCCCCGAGAATGAGCGTGCGCCGCTCCTCCTCGCCGAGCTCGAGAATGCCGGCCATATCCACCGCGTACGAGAACACGCGCTTGGAATGCTTGAACGTGTACACGTCCTTGGAGAGGAAGATGCGGATCTGCTGCTCGAGCTCGTTGATCTCATGCTCGAACTGCTGCGGCAGATAGGTCTGCTCGCCATAGACGGTGACGACGTTTTTGCCCTTGGACTTCGAGATGTACATCGCCCGGTCGGACAAGCCGACCAGCTGGGACTTCTCGTAGGTGTCGGCGCTCATTTCGATGATGCCGGCCGAGAAGGAGACGCATCCGTGCGGCAGCACGTCGACGCCGTCGAACGGCGCGTTGTTCACCCGCTTGCGGACGTGGTTGACGAAAGCCCTCGCCTTGTTCTTGTCCAGCTCCGGCATGATGATGGCGAACTCCTCGCCGCCGTAGCGGGCGGCCAGATAGCCGTGAGGCTCGCACTCCTCCTTGATGATGGAGCCGACGAAGCCGAGCAGCTTGTCCCCCTGCGGGTGGCCGTACATGTCGTTATACTTCTTGAAGTCATCCAGGTCGATCATAGCGAAGGAAAACGTCTTTCCATCCTCGCGGTAGAGCTTGATATATTCATCCAGCTTTTCTTCGAGGTAGCTGTGGTTGAACAGCCCTGTCCGCTGGTCTTTATTGGCTTTGTCGTTGATTTCGTGATACATGAGGAAAAGCTGCTTGAAGACATGGGAAAGCAGGACGGCGATGATGAGGAACAAGAGAATTCCGAAGAAACCTGTTTTCAACACCATAATGACGAGCACCAGGGAGAAAAGCAGGATTCCAATATAGGCGAACAGCGATTCACGAACGAATAAAGCTAATACTGGAATCAACTGATTTCGATAGAGCAAGAAAAAGTAAGCTGCTACCAAAATAATATTCACACTGAAATATGCGATCAAAGCAAGGACGAAAGCATAAATCTCACCGACGATAAAATCTCCCGTCGTCCCGTCCATCCACTGAAAAGCCCAATGAGCACCTATAATCATGGCGGAGTAGGTAATGAAATTATAGTAGTGCTTCCACCATGCCACTGTTCTACGATTAATTACGATAATAATCGCGCTTACAAACAGTACCATTAAGGAAAATTTAACGCCATAAATGAACAGGGAGGCAAGAAATATCGTCGAATCCATGGATTGATGATTACCTTCTGGAGGCAGCTTGTACATAAAGTACTCAAGCACTATCGCCCCGGCTACCATTGCATAGAAGATGACCCAGTCCTTACGATCCAGCGAAAATCCCTCAGGCCAAAAAAACGACAAGAACAGCAATGTGCCCATGAGGCAAATTGCCACTACCAGCCACTCTTTTGGTTTTAGGAGTCCAATTAACCGTTGTTGACCGCCCATGTCGTTGCTCCCCCAAAAAGATATAAAAAAAGGAATCAGAAGAGTTGTTCTTCCGACTCCTAATTGTTCGGTTCCTATCAACCTACTCTAAAGCCCGAAGTCAGAGCCACGGCTACGGATGCGAGAATGGAAATATTGAAGAAAATAACTTTCAGATTGGCTTTCTTCATAGTTTGCCCACCCCCTTTCCTAGAGTGTAGAAAGCTTAAGAGGATTCTTGGGACAAGGCGACATAATCCTTTGATTTCTTTCCCATCAATTGACAGAGGAAGAAGAACGCCCCGACATTGATCACCACATCGCCGATGCTGATGGCTTGAGTTCGAGGATAGGGCGGCGACAGCGGAATGATATCTCCCAGAAAGTAAAGCCGGGTAGACTCGTCCATCAGGAAATGCTTGCTTACGGCATCTCCGCTGCGAAGCATTTCAATGTAGATCGGATCCAATACGGACGCCGCTTCCAAAGATACCGGCATTCGTCCGCCGTTCGCCATCATGACGAGAAAGTTCAGGAGCACGCCGACAAAGATGATGCCCAGTCCTTTTTGGTGACGATTGATCCATAGGAGCGCGAGTCCGACGACATAAATGACCATATAAAAGTATCCGTTGAACTGAGCGAAAAATGGAATGTCACCCTGCAGGTAAAAGAGCAGAAATTGGACGAGCAGCAGAATCGGGAAAGCCCATCCGCCTTTGATGCGGAGATTTCCGATCGCGATCAGCCCATTCTTCCAACCCGCGCGGATGAACCCGACGATCAGTCCTAGAAGGATCCCATCATATACCATTCGCCTTGCTCCTTCTCGACGGCATTATCATTATTCCAGTAAAAATCTACAATTACCAACATTTGCACAGGGTCATTATAAGACGGGCTCATGAACCTAGTCAATATGATCTAAGTAGCATATCCTACTCATTGTTGCACAAAGGTCCTATTGACTTCATAGTAAAAAGCCTGCTTTTTGTCGAAAAAAGCGGCTTTTTTATGATCAAAAAGACCCAATGATTTGGTTAGAAAGAGAGTATGGATTAAAATTCCTTCATCTAATTAACCATATAATTGAAGAAGAAATTCGTCGAATCATCCCTTTACGGCGCCGGCGGTCATGCCTTTCATGATCTGCTCCTGGAAAATAAGGTAGGCGATGATCGTCGGCAGCACGGCGATCGCCATCGCGCCCATCGTCAGGCTGTAGTCGGTGCCGAAGCCGTCGGAGAACAAGGACAGGCTGAGCGGCAGCGTCTTGAGCGCCTGCGAGTTGATGAAGACGAGCGCGAACGCGAAGTCGTTCCAGAAGCGCAGGAACGCCAGGATCGCGACGGTCGCCAGGGCGGGCTTGCACAGCGGCAGGATCATGCGGAAAAAGACGCCCCACCAGCCGTTACCGTCAATCAGCGCCGCCTCCTCGATCTCGCGCGGGATGGAGGACAGGTAGGCGATGACGATGAAGATCGCGATCGGCAGCTCGAAGGCGGTGTACGGCAGGATCAGCGCGCCATAGGTGTCGAGCATCCCGATCTTGTTCATGAAGATGAACAGCGGCACGAGCGTGCTGTGGATCGGCACGAGCATGCCGATGACGAAGATGCCCAGCGCCAGCTTGTGCAGGCGGAACTGGAAGCGCGAGAGCACGTAGGCGGCCAGCGTGCCGAGCAGCAGCGTTAGCGCCACCGAGACGGAGGTGACGATGGCGGAGTTGAGCATGGCGCGTCCCATGTTGCCGAGATCCCACGCCCGGCTGATGTTCGTGAACACCCATTCGCTCGGCAGCGAGTACGGATGGGCGAAAAAGTCCTCGTTCGTCTTCATGGCGCTGATGAACAGCCAGTACAGCGGATACAGCGTGCCTGCGGCGTACAGCAGCAGGACCAGCTTGAGCGCTCCGCCGCCGATCAGGCGGCGCAGGCGGCTTCTCTCGCCGCCGGCCGAGCCGGCGGCAGGCGGCGCGATGGTCGTTTTCACAGTCGGCACTCCCCTCTCGTCAGCTCGATTTGCGGCGGGTGACCGCCATGTTGATGCCGATCAGCAGCAGGCTGATCAGCAGGATCATCGTGGAGACGGCCGATCCGTAGCCGTATCGGTAGACGGCGAACGTGCTGTTGTACATATAGGTGGCGAGCAGCTCGGTCGACTTGGCCGGTCCGCCGCCGGTCATGACGATGACATGGTCGAACGCCTTGAGGCTGCCGGCGATGCACAGCACGATCGTGACGACGACGGTGCCCCAGATCATCGGCAGCGTCACGCTGACGAGCTTGCGCCAGCCGGTCGCTCCGTCGATGGCGGCGGCGTCGTGGATCTCCGAGGAGATGTTCTGCAGCGCGGCGATGAAGATGATGAGATACGGGCCGATGTTGCTCCAGTTGATCGGAATCGACACGGCGTACATGTTGAGCTTCGGATTGGACAGCCATGCCTGGGTCCAGCTCTCGAGGCCGATCAGCGTGAGCGCCTGGTTGAGCAGGCCGAACTGGTAGTTGTAGATGTAGCCCCAGATCATGCCGATGACGACGGTCGACAGCACCATCGGCATGAACAGCGCGGAGCGGATCAGCCGGTTGAACCAGGTGTTCGCGGTCAGGAGCAGGGCGCCGGCCAGCGCGATCGGAATCTGGCCGACGATGGCCGAGACGACGAGAATCAGGTTGTTGCGCAGAGCCCGCCAGAAGACGGGGTCCTGCAGCATGTCCCGATAGTTGCCGAGGCCGATGAACTTGGCGTCGCCCATGCCTTTCCACTGGAAAAAGCCGTAGTAGATCGACCAGAGGATCGGCAGCACGGCGAACAGGACGAAGACGATCAAGGCGGGCAGCAGGGCAATCAGGATGAAGCGGTTGCTGCGCAGAGATGCGGGCATAGGGGGATTCGCCTCCTTAGGAGAAGGAGACCCTCCCCGCGAAGCGCGGAGCGGATCTCCCGGATGTGGCATAGGGACGGACGTTGGGAACTGCGCTTACGGGTTGAGCGAGCGGGCCTGGGCGTCCTGCAGGTTTTTGGCGACCGCGTCCGGAGCCGCGCCCATCATGATTTCCTGCAAGCCGTTGTTGATCGCCTCGCCGGCTTCGGCGGACAGGTACGCGTCGTAGACCGGCGTGATGCCGACCGTCTTGACGAGCTCGAACGCCTTGTAGTAAAGGGAGGTGACCTTCGACGAATCGACGTCGGTCTTGTACATGACCATCGAGTTGCTCTCGGCGATCGCCTTCTGCGCGTCCGGACCGCTGATCGCGTAGATCAGGTCGAACGCCGCCTGCTTGCGGTCGCCCTCGACCTTCTTGCTGAGCGCGAAGCCCGCGCCGGGGCCGCCGGAGATCGTGTTCGCGTCGCCTTTGCCGCCTGCGATGGCCGGCAGCACGGTCACTTCGATCTTTTTGAGCGTGTCCTCCGGGGTCGTCGCGAGGTTCGTCAGCGTCCAGGCGCCGCTCACCATCATCGCGGCCTTGCCCTGGATGAACACCTGCTCGGCTTGCGTGTTGTCGATCGTGTTGGCGCCCTTGTCGAACGCGTCGGCGTCGACAAGCTGCTTGAAGTAGCCGAGCGCTTCGACGAACGGCGCGTCGGTGAACGCGGCTCCGTCCTGGGCGACGGCTTTCTTGAACCAGTCGGTGCCGGTGACGCGGTCCGCGAGCGAGCCGAGGATCGTCGACTGCGCGACCCATGGCGCCTTGTTGCCGAGCGCGATCGGCGTGATGCCGGCTTTGTTGAACGTGTCGACCGCCGCCATCAGCTCGTCCCAGGTTTTCGGAACGGCGACGTTATGCTGCTGGAACAGCTCCGCGTTGTAATACAGGAAGGATGTGGCCGACATCGCCAGCGGCGCCGTGTAGGTCGCGCCGTCGAACGTGGAGCCGTCGAACGCGCCCGGCAGGAAGCTGTCCTTCCACTCCGGCTTGGCGTCGAGCAGCTCCTGGATCGGCTGCACGAGGCCCGATTCCTGGAAGCCCTTGATATGGCTGCCCGCGTAGGAAAGGAATACGTCCGGCATCTCGTCGGCCGCGGCGACGGTGCTCAGCCGCTGGCGGTAGCCGTCGACCGGAATCGCCTGGGCGTCCAGCTCGATCTCCGGATGAGCCGCGGCGAATTCGTCGATCTTGGCGCGGACCGTCTTGGCACGGGCGTCGTCGCCTGCGAAGTTGTGCCAGAGCGTCAGCTTGACCTTGCCGCCGCCGGCTCCGGAATCGTTCGTGGAAGCGCCGCCATTTTCTTCCGCTCCGTTGCCGCATGCGCTCAGCAGCGCCATCGCCGCCAGCGAAGCCAGCGCCGTCTTGCCGAATCTGTTCTTGTTCATGCTCGCATCCCCCTGTCCTGTTATGCCCTCAGTATATAAAAGACCCCGCTCCCGCCGCAGGGGAGATCCTTCGGGAGGAGGGGGGTCATCGTTCGTGAAGCTGGCGGTATTCGGTCGGCGTCAGCCCCGTGTCCGCCTTGAACAGCTTGTTGAAATACTTCGCGTCCTCGTAGCCGACCTCGGAAGCGATGCTCGCGACCTTGGCCGGCGTCTGCAGGAGCAGCTCCTTGGCCCGCTCGAGCCGCTGGCGCGTGACGTACTCGAGGTAGGTCTGCCCGGTCTCGCGCTTGAACAGCTCGCTCAGGTACGTCGGGTTCATCGGCAGGCTGCGGGCGACCTGCTGCAAGGTCAGGCTCTCGCCGAGGCGGGCGCGGATGTACTCCGCCGCCTGGCGGACGGCGGAGTGGCCGCCGCGCTCCAGCTCGGCCCAGCGAAGCGAGAGCAGGCGCAGCTCGGCGAGCAGCGCCTCGCGCGGCCGCTCCTCGAGCTCCGCCGGCGATGCGCCCTCCGGCATCGGCGGCAGCTCGCGGCCGATGGAGGCGGCCGAGCGCTCGAGCGAGCGGCGGGCGGCCGCGAGCAGCGAATACAGCCACGCGGTCATCGTGGCCGGCGTCGCCTGCGCGTCGGCGCGCGCCTGCTCCAGGAGCGCGTCCACGCCGCGCTCCAGCTCGCTTTCGCCGCCGGCCTGCAGCAGCCGGATCAGGCTGCGCTCCTCCTCCGGCGAGCAGACGGCGCGCATGCCTTCGCGCCCGGCGACGTCGTCGTAGCGGACGATGCCGGAGCGGGCGGCCAGATGGCGGAAGGCGAACGCCTGCAGCGCGGTCTGGCGCGCACGGGCGAAGCCGCTCCAATCTGCGGCCGCCTCGCCGCAGGCGGCGAGCGCCGGCCGGCCGCGCTCGGCGAGGCGGCGCAGTCCCGCCCGCAGCAGCGGCTGCAGCTGCTGCTCCGTCTCGACGGCGGCCGCGGCCAGCCAGCCGCCGCGCTCATGCGGCACGACGGCGCAGCCGAGCGCGGCCGCGAGCTCGCCGGCGTCGGCCGGCTCCTCCGCAGGCGCGGATGCCGGCTCGCCGGCCGCGGCGGCCCGAGCGGCGGCTACGGCGCGGGCGACCGAGGCCTCGATGCGGCCGGCCGCCTGCACGCCTTCCGCTGCCGCGCAGGCGCCCGGAGCCGCCGCTCCGCTCGGCAGCTCGACCGCGGCCAGCCGCCACAGCTGCAGCAGCCGGCCGCGTCCGACGCCGGCGAGCTGCGGATGCGCCGCGACCGCTCGGCGCAGCAGCTCCTCGTCCGGCTCGCCGCCGCCAAGCAGCAGCCTCGCCAGCAGCTGCTCGCGGTAGGCCGCCGACTCCCGCGCGCTCGTCTGCGCGCGCTGCTTGCGCGCCAGCCAGCGCTGCCTGGCGCGATCGGCGGCATCGAGAATTTCGCCGGGGCGGCTCGTCTTGAGCAGATACTCGCTGACGCCCTCCCTCACCGCCTGCTGCGCGTAGGCGAACTCGTCGTACCCGGACAGCACGATGATATCGAGCTCCGGGTACTCCCGCAGCGCCTGGGCGGCGAGCTCAAGCCCCGACGCCCCCGTCATGCAGATGTCCGTCAGGATGAGATCCGGCCGCTCCAGCGGCAGCCGCAGCAGCGCCTCCTCCGCGGACGCCGCCGGCTCCAGCAGCTCGAAGCCGCGCTCCTTCCACGGCAGCACGGTGCTGAGTCCCGTGCGGATGATGACCTCGTCGTCGACGATCAATACCTTCATGCTTCTCCCTCCTCGATGCCTGGCTTCGGCAGCCGGAAGCTGACGGTCGTCCCGACGCCCGGCGAGCTGTCCAGATGCAGTCCCGCCTCCGGCCCGTAATGCAGCAGCAGCCGATTATGCACGTTGCGCAGCCCGTAGCTGCCGTAGTCGCCTCCGGTGTCGGCGTCCAGCCCCGGCAGCATGCGCCTGCCGAGCAGCGTGCGGAGCGCGTCCAGCTTTTCCTCCGGGATGCCGACGCCGTTGTCCCGCACGATGAAGCGGATCGCCCCGTCTTCGGCCGCCTCGGCCTCGACCTCGATGCGGCCCGGTTCCGGGCGCTTCAGGATGCCGTGCAGCAGCGCGTTCTCGATGAGCGGCTGCAGCAGCAGCTTGAGCATCGGCCGCTCCAGCAGCTCCTCCCGTACGGACGAGACGAGCTCGAAGCGGTCCGGATAACGGATCGACTGCACTTTCACATAGCTGTCCACATGGCTGAACTCCTGCGCCACCGTGCAGTACTCGCGCCCTTTGTTGAGGCTGAACCGCAGGAAGTCGCTGAGCGCGCCGACCATCTCGGCCGTGCGCCCGTCCTGGTTCATGAGCGCCATCCACTGCACGGACGAGAGCGTATTGTACAGGAAATGCGGATTGATCTGCGCCTGCAGCGCGAGCAGGTCCGCCTCTTTTTTGAGCGACTCGCTGCGCTTGACCTCCTCGGTCAGGTTGGCGATCTTGGCGCTGAGCCGGTTGTAGCTGATGACGAGCTGCCCGACCTCGTCGATCGTCGTCACCGGCAGCACCGGCAGCGGCTCGTCGGGATGGGCATGCCGGAGCTGGCGCGTGAGCGAGCTGAGCGGACCCGTCACCTTGCGCACGATGAAGCCGACGACGACGATGACGAACAGCAGCGCGATGCAGACGGCGATCGCCGCCAGCGTCAGGAAGTAGCGGTTTTGCGAGCGGTACTCCTCGAACGGAATGATGCCGGCCAGCTTCCAGTCCGCGCTGTTCAGGGAGCGGTAGAGGATCGTCGAGCGGCCGTCCCCTTCGCCGTAGGTCAGCGAGCCTCCTTCGCCGGAGAGCGCCGGCAAGCCGGGCAGGTAGTCGCTGATCGGGCGGTTGAGCTCCCATTGCGGCGGACCGGCCATGATCCGGTTGTCGGCGTCCAGCAGCACGACCGAGCCGGAGCCCTGCAGCTCCGACTGCCGCAGCTGGCGGGCGATGACGGATTGGTCGAGGCTGATGCGGAGGATGCCGATCGGCTTGTCGTATTTTTTCGTGCTGCGGATCGGACGCGACAGCGTCAGCACCTGATGGCTCTCGAGGGAGCTGTCCTGGCGATAGACGGTCGACCAGAACTTGCGGGCGGGATCGTAGTGCTCCGGGTCCTCGGCCCGCAGCACGTCCAGCCCCGAGCTGACGACGGAGCGGATGCTGTAGGCGGCGCGGCCGTCGTTGCTTTCGATGACGATATTGCTGATGTACGCCTTGGAAAAAGCCAGATCGGTCAGGAAGCTGATGATCGAGGTCTGCTTGCGGAGATCGGACTGCCGGGCTTGCAGATCCTGCTGCACGTTCTCGTTGCCGATCAGGAACAGAGACATGTTCTCCACGTCTCGGACCATGTTGTCGAGGTAGGCCTGGAGCAGGTCCAGCGTCTTCATGCCCTCGGTCTTGGCCTTCTCCTCCGACAGCCCTTCGGCGATCGAATAGGAAAGAAGCCCGAGCGAAAAGAGGGGAACGAGCACCGCCAGAATCGTGAGCAGCGACAGCTTATGCTTGAGCGAGCGACCGAGCCAATTTTCCATCGGGATGCCTCCTGGCCGAAAACCGTAGATGCGGGTGCAGGTGCCGTCGTGCGGGTGAGGACGGATGCCGATGCGGATGCGGATCGGGACCGATGCAGATCGGGATGAGCGGAAGCTCTAGATGCCGATGCGCCTCATGGCATGTTTCCTATCATGATAGTGAAGGTTGCGGGTGGAATCCAGTCTTTTTTTGAGCGGGATCCGAAGCTGCGAATGCGTATTTCCTTCATTTTCATCGAATTCCAGGTTGAAGAAATGAAGATGCCGCGCATTCTTTTTCCCTATGATAGCGCATTCAAGTTGGAAGGGGAAGCGGCCAGGAGGCGTTCAGGGAGCCGCGGGCTGCATCGGGCTTCGGATCGCGTCCACGCCCATTCACCCGCTCCTCTCCATCAGTGGTACATTTACCACATATGGGCTCTTTCTCCGCGCCTGCGCCTCCATCAGTGGTACATTTACCACTTACGGGCTCCTTCTCCGCCGCTGCGCCTCCTTCAGTGGCAGATTTACCGCTCTAGCGCGCCATTTCCTCCGCAGCGACATCGCCTCGCCTAACCGAATGGACGGCGAGGCGGATTCCAAGCCCGCTGCAAGAAGGCGCTTTATTCGCTTTATACGCGTTGCGCGATCAACGCGAAAAAACCGGGCTGCAGCCTCCCCGGCACGCGATGCCAAGGCCGCAACCCGAAATCATTGCAGCCTCCCCTGTTCGTTTCCCTCCCTCAATCTCATCCACACGCGAAGATAGACATTTTTTCCACGCTAAAAAAGCCGAATGACGTCGTCGTCATTCGGCTCCTTCTCTGAAACGATGGCCCGCCCGCTCTCAAGCCTGCGCTACAGCCGAGGCGGAGGCTTGCAGCGCGGCGCCGCCGGCGACGGCCGCGACGACCGCCGCGTCCAGCGCGGATGCCGCGACATCCGCCGGCGCGCGGCGGGGATCCTGCAGCTCCAGGATCGCCTGGAGCGCGCGGCTCGCGCCCGCGACCGGCTTGTGGCGCGACGCGTTGCGGCGAAGCCGGTCGCGCAGCGCCGCATGCTCGAGCACCGCGCGCAGCTGGTCCATCAGCTCGCCGCGGCTGCTCGCCTCCAGAGCGGCGCCAAGGCCGGCCAGGTATGCGGAATTTTCCTGCTCCTGTCCCGGAATCGGCTTGAACAGGATCATCGGCAGCTCCTGCGCGAGCGCCTCGGAGACGGTCAGCCCGCCCGGCTTGGTCACCATGACGTCGGCCGCCGCCATCAGCTCGTGCACATGCGGCACGTACCCGGTCACGACGATTCGGTGGGCGTCCCCGACGCTGCGCAGCCGCTCCTGCAGCTGGCGGCGCAGCCGCTCGTTGCGGCCGCAGACGATGACGAACTGCGCGCGCGGCAGGCCGTCCTGCTCCTCGACGAGGCGCATGACGCTGCGGCCGATGAGGCCGTCGCCGCCGCCCATGACGAGGATCGTCGGCAGCTGCGGATCGAGGCCGTGCTTGCGCCGCAGCTCCGCGCGGTCATGGCGCTGGCCGAACTGGCGGCGCACCGGGATGCCGGTCGCGACGACGCGCGACGGCGACACGCCGCTCGCGATGAGCGCCTGGCGGATCGGCTCGGCGCCGACGATGTAGCGGTCGGTGCCGGGATGGATCCAGTAGCTGTGCCGAGCGTAGTCGGTGAGCACGGTGACGGTCGGCACGCGCGTCAGCCGCTGGAGCCGCAGATGGGACATCGCTGCGGCAGCGGCCGGAAACGTGCAGACGACGACCGTCGGCCGGAGCTCCTCGAGCAGCTGCAGCATGCGCTCCGTGCGGAAGGTGCGCAGCTGCTTGAACAGCGTCGACAGCCGGTTCTCCTCGCGCGTCGCCCGGTACAGGACGCCGTACACTGACGGCAGTCCCTTGATGCCCTGCATGTAGCAGAAGCGTCCGACCGAATGAAGCTTCGGATGGGTCCATTTCATATAGTCCACGATCGTCGTCTCGGCGTTCGGCGCGGCTCCCGCGGCCGCCTCCGCGATCGCCCGCGCGGCCTGGTTGTGGCCCTCGCCCAGCGTCCCGGTCAGGACAAGAATTCGTTGCTGGCTGCTCGCGTGCACGTACGCTTCCTCCTCTGGCTGCGGCCGCCCTGCCCGGGGCGTCTCTCGGGACCAAGAGCGGCTCGCTACGATATACATACGGGACAAGGGCGAAAAATAGTCTGCGAAGCTTTTCCGCCGCCACATGATGTACGAATCTCCCTGAAGAAAAGCTTACCTCGGCCGGCTTCCGCCGCCTTCGGGCCGCAGCCGGTTTTTGCACCTGGACCTAGGGCGGGGTTGCAGACACGCTCTACGGCGGGCTACTCCTCCAGCCGCGGGCCTTCGAATCGGCGGATCGCCTCGCGCGCATGGTCGGGAATCGGCGTCGGCCGTCCGCCGGCCGTGTCGATCAGGACGATCGCGCCCCGGCCGCCGGCCTTGAGCTTGCCGTCCACCGTCAGCGCATACTGGATGTCGATCGACGAGCGGCCAAGCCGCGCCGTCTTGACATGCAGGCGCAGCGCGTCCTTGAGGTAGATCTGATCCAGGTACTGGCACTCCAGATCGGCGACGACGGATACGGCCTTTTGACTGAATAAATCTTCCGTCAGTTCCAAATTCTCGAAGTACTCGATCCTTCCCTGCTCGAAGTACATGAAATAGCTCACATTATTGACATGCCCCAGCATGTCCGTCTCGCAATAGCGGATCTTCAGCGGAATCGAGAAGGAAAACGAGTCCAGCCAAGCCTGCCGGTCCTCTCCCATGAATGCGCCCTTGCTCATGATGCAGGTCTCCTTTGCTCCCGTCGGCGGCTGCCGATCGGGCTTGTCATCAAGCAGGATAGCATGCCGCCTGCGCCGGGCACAACCGCGCCGCCGGTCCGGCTCCTCCGCAGGCAACGAAAAAGCGCCGCGGCCGCCAGATGAAGGCGGTCGTCGGACGCTTCCCGACTCTGGCGGAGGTCCTATCGAAGGAAGGCTCCGCCCGATCCGTTCCAAGCTAGAGATCCCCGGTCAGGCTCCGCCAAGGAAGGCCTTCACTCCGACGTCGAGCTTGGCTCAGGCCCGGAGCTGCCGGCGCCGCGAAGCGCCATCCGCTCCGCCGCGAAGTCGACGAGCTCCCGCATCGGCATGAGCCGGGCGAGGCAGTCTCCGATCGTCAGGCGGCGCGCCTGCGGATGCGACGCCTCGAACGCCTCGCCGATCGCCTCGAAGTCGCTGTCGTCATAGGCGAGCTCCTCGTACTCGACCCAGCGGCGCTCGCCCTGGACGAGCATCGGCGCGCCTTGGCGATTCATCCTTTTGCCCGGCCAATCGGCCCGATGCTCCGCCAGATGAAGCGACGTGCTGTTGACATGGCCGACGCCGAGCAGCAGCACATGAGCTCCATGCTCATAAAGGCGGCCAAGCGGCGAAGGCTCGCCAAGCGGAGGAACGAGCGGATGCTCCAAGGCGATCGCCTCGGCGAGCGGTCCGCGGGCGGCAAAGCTCACCTGCGGATGCGCGCTGCGCCGCGCGCCATCGCGGCGCCGGAACGCCTCGACGACCGCTCCCATCGCCCGCGTCGGCGTCAGATCCGGGCGGAACGGCGGCATCTCCGCGCGGATGACCGGCCACCACGATTCCGGCACCGGCGGCCGGCTCCAGGCCGACGGCTCGGACAGATCCGCCGTCTGGGTCGGCATGACGATCGTGCCGGACGCCCCGGCCGCCTCCTCCAGCGCCTCGACGACAGCCTGGCTGCCGCCGGGAATCCACCGTCCGAACGACTTCATCGACGAGTGCACGAGCAGCGTCATGCCCTCCTTGACGCCCAGCTCCTTCAGGCCGAGCGCGATCGCCTGCTTCGTCAGCGGCGGATGCGCGTAGATGTCCATTTCTTTCTTCCCCTTTCCGATACCGACAGCATATCCGATCGGCGCCTGCGCGGCTAGGGGCGAAAACGGCTGAAGCCGTTCCCGGCCGGCTTTCAGAAAATGACGCTGCCGGGCGGTGCGTGAGGCGCGGCAAACGGGAAACAGCCCGCGCGCGGCGGGCTGCAAAAGCGGAAGGGCTGCGGCTGCAAGCTGCCTGCCGAGCAGGCTAGGAGAGCTCCGCCCAGCGCGGCCACATCTCGGCCGGGTTGAGCTCGTAGATCTCCTTCTCGCGGAACAGGTACTGCTGCATGATGAACTCGCGCCTCAGCGTGGCGAAGTCCGGATGGAACTCGCGGATGAACGCGTTGATGTCCTTCTCCGGATACTTGCGTCCCGGCTCCAGCTTCTGCGCCAGATGCTCCAGGACGACGAGCTTTTTCTTCAGCTGGGCCGGGATGTTCTTCAGACTGCCTTCCCGATCGAAAAAGCTGCGCAGCACGCCGCTTCGGTACTTCTCCAGCTCTTCGCGGCGCGCCTGCTCTTCGAATTCTCTTTGTTCGTCCATGTCCGTCTCCTCTCTCCTCGCGCCTGCGCGCGACCGGAGGATCAGCTCCATCGCCGCGTCCGCTCCATCGCGCAGGAAGTATTCGTTCAGCGAAAAGTAAATCGCATTCTTCTCCCGCCGCTCCCCGACGAGCCCGGCTTCCCGGAGCTTGGCGGCATGATGGGTGATCGTCGCCGGCGCGAGCGACAGCCGCTCGGCCAGTTCCAGGCCGTTGCGCTCTCCGTCCGCCAGCAGGATCAGCATGCGGATGCGGGTCGGATCGGCAAGCGCCTTATGATAGGCGACGACTTTTTCCAGCTGCATGACGATTCCTCATTTCGATTAGATATTAATCTAATTAGATATTAATCGAATGTATACTCCGCGTCAAGCGGAACAGTTGCGGACAGGCCCGGGGGGAGAGCAGAATAGAAGGAACGGCTGCGTTGGCTCGCGATGCGGGCTAGCCGCGGACGCGCGTCTGATGCTAGGCACAGCGGCGTAGAAGCCTGGTAGGCTTGAAGAACGAAAGGTCGTGGAGCATGGATTGGTCCAGCAAGATGAACGAAGCGGTCGAGTGCCTCGAGAGCGGCCTCCGCGGAGAGGTTTCCTATGCCGAGGCGGCGCGCCGGGCGGGCTGCCCGGCCTATCATTTTCAGCGGATGTTCTCCTATCTCGCGGGCATGACGCTCGCGGATTACGTGCGCAGGCGCAGGCTGACGCTCGCGGCGGCCGACCTTCAGGCGGAAGGAGGCAAGGTGATCGACATCGCGCTGCGCTACGGCTACGAGTCGCCGGAAGCATTCGCCCGAGCGTTCCGCCAGCAGCACGGCCTCTCGCCTTCCGAGGCGCGGCGGCCCGGAGCGCGTCTGCTGGCCTTCCCTCGCCTCGCCTTTCGATTCGAAGCTCAGGGAGGATCTGACATGAATTATCGGATGGAGAAGCTGCCCGCGTTCCGCGCGATCGGGATGGGCACGAGCGTGCAGATGAGCGAGGCCTTTTCGGAGGTGCCGCAGCTGTGGCAGAAAGCCGCCGCGGAAGGAGCGTTCGCGCGCTTCCTCGAGCTGGGAGAGCCGGGCGGGCGGCCGCCGGGCATCCTCGGCATCTGCGCCGGCGGCAGCTGGGGCGAGGGGGAGCGCTTCGACTACATCCTCGGCTGCGTCTCTCGCGAGGCCTTGCCGGAGGGCTGGCGCGAGCTGGAGTTTCCCGCCTCGCTGTGGGCGGTGTTCGAGGCGGCCGGACCGCCGGAGGCGCTGCAGGAAGTCTGGAGCCGCTTTTACCGCGAATGGGTGCCCTCCGCCGGCTACGAGCTGGCGGGTCTGCCTGCGGTGGAGGCGTATCTCCCGCCGGAGGAGAACCGCAACGAGCTGTGGATCCCGGTCGTGAGCCGGACTTGAGCTAGCGGCGGCCCGGCTGGAGGAGGCTCGCTTCCGCAGGCGCAGTGTACGAGGAAAGAAGAGGACGCCGTTCACAGCGGCCGGCGCCTCTTCTCCCCCGACAAAGGAGGGATCCGCATTAGCGGCAAGCACCGATTCGATTCGAAAAGCCGGCGCGTCCGCATAGCCGGCGCGAGCAGGGCCGCGCTGCGCCTGCTGCTCCATCTCGCCGCGGCGAGCCTGCTGCTCTCCGTGCCGTTCGCCGACCGGGGGGAAATGCCCGGCCCGGTGTTCGGCATGTTGCTGCTGCTGGCGGCCGCCGCTTATCTGCTCTGGACGCTGCTGCTCAGCCTGGCCGCCGGCATCGACTGGCGCGCATTCGCTGCGCCGGACGCTTCGGAGAGCGAACGACACCATCCATTCAAGCATCGCGACTAACTCGGGGGGAATGTAGATATGACTCAGCAAGCCTTTTTGTTCGACATGGACGGCGTCATCATCGACAGTGAGCCGCTGCACTTCGCCGTCGACATCGAAACGGTCCGCGCGCTCGGCGCGGAAATCGACCAGCACGGGCTGGAGCCTTACGTCGGCATGACCAATCCGGAAATGTGGAAGCGGCTGCGGGCTCAGTTCGGCTTCGAGCCTTCCATCGCCGAAATCATCGAGCTCCAGATGAACCGCAAGCTGGAGGCGCTGGCCGCCAGCGGCCTGACCGCGATGGACGGCATCGCGGAGCTGATCGACGCCTTGCTCGCCGCTGGCGTGCGGATCGGCGTCGCCTCGTCCTCGCCGCGCGTCTTCATCGAGGCGGTGCTCGGCCAGTTCGGCCTGCTGGACAAATTCGGCTGCATCGTCAGCGGCGAGGAAGTGCCGATGGGCAAGCCCGCGCCGGATGTGTACCGGGAAGCGGCTCGTCAGCTGGGCGTGTCGCCGGACGCCTGCGTCGTGCTGGAGGATTCGCGCAACGGAGTCCGCGCCGCCAAGGCGGCGGGCATGCGCGCGATCGGACTGCGCAACCCGAACTCCGGCCAGCAGGATCTGTCCGAGGCCGACTGGATCGTCGGCTCGATCGCCGACATCCCGCTCGCGGAGCTGGGGCTAGGGCTGGCGCAGCCTTAGACGATCTGTGAATTGAAAAAGGCTGTTCCTTCCGTCCGACGGACGGGGAACAGCCTTTTCCAATCAGGGCGGCTGCAATCGAGCCGCCCGAGAGGCGTCTGCGCCAGCGGCGCTTCCTGGCGCTGTCTTGCCGCTAGAGTGCAATTTCCGGATGGACGGCCGCCGAAATGCCCCGGCGCGCGGACGATCCTCTAGCTTCCGCGCAGCAGCCGCAGCTCCTGCGCCGCGTGCACGGCCTGCAGCCGCGAGGCGACGCCGAGCTTGGCGTACAGCCGCGACAGGTAGACGCGGACGGTGCCGGGCGTCAAGCCGAGGCTGTCCGCGATCTCGCGGTTGGCGGCGCCGTCCGCCAGATGGCGGAGCAGGATCAGCTCCTGCTCCGTCAGCGGCTCCGCCAGCGGCGCAGCAGCCTCCAGCACGCGCGGCGGGGCGTAATCGAACGCGCCCAGCAGCCGCTCGACATAAGCGCTCCGCGGCTCGCTGCCGCTGGGCGGCCCGTCAGCGCGGGCCCGGAACGCGGCAAGCAGCTTGCGCATCGGCGCGCCTTCGGCGACGAACAGCCTGACGTAGCCGTTCGCCTCCCCGATGGCCAGCGCCTGTCCGATTGCCCGCAGCGCCTCCGTCTGGCGGCCTCTGCCCTGCTCCGCGAGCGCCCGCAGCGCAGCGGTCTCCGCCAGTCCCGATACAAGCCCCTCGCGCCGCTGCAGCCGCTCCAAGGCGTCCAGCAGGCGCAGCGCCCGCTCCAGCCTGCGCTGGCTCAGCAGCAGGCGGACCAGCGTCATAAGCTCGAACTCGCGATGGTAAGCCGGCGGCTCCTTGCCGGGAAGGCCGAGCGAGGCGAGCGCCTTCCCGGCCGCCGCAGGCTGCCCGGCCTGCAGCAGCAGCCGGGCTCTCGCCGCGATGAGGCCCGCCTGCCACTGGGGCTCCAGCGCCGCCTCCAGCCGCTCGGCGGCAAGCAGCTCATTCAAGGCGGCGTCGAGCTTGCCGTCGGCGGCATCGAGCTGGGCCTGCAGGATGGCCGCGGGCACCGCCAGGCCGGCTGTCAGGCGCGCGGACCGGTCCTGCTGCACGCCTGCGAGCAGCGTCCGGCACTCCTCCAGCCGATTCCACTCGAAGTAGCCTTCAGCCAGCGCAAGCCTCACGTACAGGCTCACCAGGCTGCCGCCCCAACCGCCTTCATCCAGCATCCCGGCGAACTGGCGGCCGATCGCCTCCGTATCGGGACTCAGCACGCCCTTCATTCCGATGTCCGCGCGCCTTACCTGAGGCTCCGAGCGGTTGAAGTCGACGTTGAAATACATCCCCTCCGCCGGCAGCAGCTCCCTGCCCGCGCGGTCCGCCAGCTGCTGCCACAGCTCGAAGCGTCCGCCGAAGAAGATGCGGTTGGACTCGACGAACAGCAGCCCGCTGCTCAGCCGGCTCCGCTCTTGGCCCGGCTCAAGGCGCTCGGCGATGCGCCGCGCTCCCGCCATCGCCGCCCCGGCAGCCTCGAAGCTCCCGCCGACAGCCAGCAGATAGGCCTGCAGCAGCTGCTGCTCGGCGGTCAGCTCGCGCAGCTCCGCCAGCCGCTCCAGCAGGCCGAGCAGGCTGCGCCCCTCCCCCTGCCGCAGCGCCTGCGCGGCAAAGGCATCGAGCTTGTCCGAGCTCCACTTGCCGTCGCCGGCGCTCAGCGCGCAGCCGATCGCCTCCGCAGCCAGCCCCCGCCGATCGAGCTCCAGGGCGCAGCGCTGCAGCGCGTCCCGGCGGCTGAAGTCGGACAGCTCCGGCCGCCTCAGCAGGAAGCCGCGGAACAGCGCATGGTAGCGATGCCATCCATCCGCTCCGGACGGCAGCAGGAACAGGCTGTCGCGCCGCACGCGGCCGAGCAGCGCCTCCGCCTCCTCCCGGCCGCATCCTGCCGCGGCCGCAGCCAGCTCCGAGTCGATCCGCTCCGGCAGCGCCGAACGGAGCAGGAACTGCTTCAGCTCATCCGGCAAGCGGCCGTAGGCTTCCTCCATAAGGAACGCCGCCAGCTCCTCCCCGCCCGCTTCGAGGCCGAGCGATGCCGCGCCGGACAGTCCCGACAGCTGGAGGCCGGCCGCCCATCCTTCCGTCGCCTGATGCAGGCGGAGCTGCTGGGCCGGAGTGAACGTGCCGGGAAACGCCGCGTCCAGGTACGCGCCCGCCTCGTCCTCGGTGAAAGCGATTTCCGCCGCCGACAGGTCGAGCCGCTTGCCTTCGGCCGCCCATCTGGAGCCGCCGACGCGCGGAGCCGAGCGCCCTGCCGCTACGACGGCGACGCCTGGCGGCAAGTAGCGGAGCCAGTAGCCGAGCGGCTCCAGGATGCCCGCATCCCGGATGAGATGGATGTCGTCCAGCACCAGGACGATCCGGCCCCCGGCCTCCGCCAGCTCGCCGATGAGGGCGTCCAGAAAAGCCGAAACGGACAAGGATGGCAACGCCGAGCTGAGCGGAAGGCTGCGTCGCAGCGAATTCGGCGGCAGCGCCTGCGAAAGAGCGAACGCGACCAGACGCCAGAAGCGCGGAGCGTCGTCATCCGCCTCGTCGAGCGACAGCCAGGCGACAGGGCGGCCGGCCTGCTCCGCCCACTGGCGGAGCAGCGTCGTCTTGCCGTAGCCGGCGGGGGCGCAGACGGTCACGAGCCGGCAGGAGGCGCCTTGCTCCAGCATCCGGATCAGCCGGGGGCGGGCCGTCAGTCCGGCGAGTCCGCCTTGCGGCTTCGTTATTTTGGCGAGCGGAGGCCGCCAGCCTGTTTGAACATCCATGAGAACCTCCTGAACGGATTTCTTTTCCTTCTTACATCGCCATTCCGCGCCGCTCCTGTTAACCCCCGTCAATCGCCGTCCTGCCGGCGGCCGGCTCGAATGGAGCGTCAGATCGAGGAGGGAGCTGCACCTATGACGATGAAATCATGGACGGGATTCGCCGCGGCGGCGCTGCTGGGCGGCCTCATCCTGATGGTCGCGGCCGGAGCTGACGGCTGGCGGCCGGCGGCCGGCGGCCAGCGGCTCGTTCACGATCAACGTGGCGGCGGGGCTTCAGCTTCATTGAGCCGGAAAGCGAAACGGGACGAAGCGGAGGCGGCCTCTGCTTCGTCCCGCTATCGGGGCACATCTTGGAGCGATGATAATGCGCAGTGCCGAGCTGTCTCGTCACGAACCCGGCTCAAGCATGCTGTTTCTTGAGGAAGAACATCTCCTTCTCCACCTGCATGATCTTATGATCCTGGAATTCCACATTTCCACGGAGGGGAATGATCTCGCTCAGTAGCTTCTCGTCTGCGGCAATATTCTCCAGATGGTAGGCATCCACCTTTTCGTGGAGCGAAAAGACCTGTCCGTTCAGCGTCGCCACCTGGGTCTGAAGCGAATCGACGTCTTCTTCAAGTCGACCCAGCCGCTGGTCCACGTCGTCCAGACGCTGCTCGACCGCTCCCAGACGCTGGTCCACGCCGTCCAGACGCTGCTCGACCGCCCCCAGACGCTGATCCACATCGTCCAGACGCTGCTCGACCGCTCCAAGCCGCTGGTCCACGTCGTCCAGACGCTGCTCGACCGCTCCAAGCCGCTGCTCGACCGCCTCCAAACGCTCGTCCATCTTATCCAAGCGCTGATCCATCTTGTCCAACCGTTCGTCGATTCGATCGAAGCGGCCGTTCATTCCCTCCAG
This sequence comes from Paenibacillus sp. B01, assembly GCF_009649995.1. Taxonomy (NCBI): domain Bacteria; kingdom Bacillati; phylum Bacillota; class Bacilli; order Caryophanales; family Paenibacillaceae; genus Paenibacillus; species Paenibacillus sp. B01. Next base: position 4,880,177 of record NZ_CP045802.1, read on the forward strand.
CGTCGACATGATCCGCTCCAGCATCTGCTCCATCGCTCTGCCCTCCCGAATGCTTGACTTAGTCCAGTATACCCTGCGAACGGGAAAATGCCTAGTCGCATTTCGAACATTTGTTCCCTTTTTGAATGAGGCAATTCGAGCTATTTCGCCGGGGCTCCCGTCCAGCGCAGCCCTTTCGGGAAATGATTCTTGAGCTGCCCGTCCGCCAGCTTGCCCCAGCCGATCGGATAGCCGGAAGCGAGCACGAGCTGCCAGCCCTTCGCTCCGCCGCCCGCGATCGCTTCGCCTCGCAGGTAGGCCGCCAGCTCCGCCGAGCCGAGCGGCAGGTCGGCGGCATGCCGCGCCTGGCTCGGCCGGAGCGCCAGCGCCAGCGCGTGGGACGGCTCGAAGCGGTTCTTCTTGAGCGTGCCGAGATGCAAGCCCGGCCGCAGCACCTTCAGCCCCGCAAGCTCCGGCATGCCCTCCGGCAGCGCGTACAGCTGGTCGCCGAACAGGAGCATCCTCCCTTGCGGCTGCTCCGCGAGCGACTCTTCGGCGAAGCGCAGAAAAGGCTCCGGCAGCTTGTCCCGCCGCAGGCCCGTCTCCAGCTTCAGCTTGGCGCCGCCCGCAGGCGCCTCCTCCGCCTTGCGCAGCACCGCGGCGTAGTGGCCCTCGCCGCGCGTCCGATGCGGCCAGATGCGCACCGTATGCTCCAGTCCCGGCGCGGGGTCGGCGGTCCAGTCGGGCCGGCCGCTCCCGAAGCCGTCCTGCCGCTGCGCGGCCGCGACGGAGAACTCCGGATGCTCCCGCAGGAAGCGGCTTATGGCGCCTTCATTTTCCTCCGGAGCGAACGTGCAGGTGGAGTAGACGAGCGTGCCGCCGGGACGCAGCATGAGCGCCGCATGGCGCAGGATGTCTTCCTGCCGCGCCGCGCATAGCCGCACATGGTCCGGGCTCCACTGCGCGCAGGCGTCCGGGTCCTTGCGGAACATGCCCTCGCCGGAGCACGGAGCGTCCACCACGATCCGGTCGAAAAAGGCCGGGAAACGAGGCGACAGCCGATCCGGCAGCTCGCTCGTCACGACCGCATGCGGGACGCCCATGCGCTCCACGTTCTGCGACAGGATCTTCGCCCGCGCCGGATGCGGCTCGTTGGCGACGAGCAGCCCCTCGCCCCGCATCAGCTGGGCCAGATGCGTCGTCTTGCCGCCGGGCGCGGCGCATAGATCGAGCACGCGCTCGCCCGGCTGCGGAGCGGCCAGCTCGGCGACGGCCATCGCGCTCGGCTCCTGAATGTAATAGAGGCCCGCCTCATGCCACGGATGCCGGCCGGGACGGTCCTCTTCGCCATCATAATAGAAGCCTGCCGGAGCCCACGGCACCGGCTCCAGCCGGAACGGCTGGACGGCGAGGAAGTCCTCGGCCGAAAGCTTGAGCGTATTGACGCGCAGCGCCTGCGCCCGCGGCTGCTCGTAGCTGCGGCGGAACGCCTCGTATTCGTCTTGCAGCAGGTCCTTCATGCGCGATTCGAAGGAAGCCGGAAGTTTCATCTTCGTTCACCTCGGGGTCGATGCCTGGCGGCGAGCCGCCGGAAAAAACTACGACCCATTCTACCGGGCGAGCCCCTTCGGCGCAAGGCCGGAGCGCCGCGAGGCCGCCGCAGCCGCGCGAGGCCGGAGCGGTCCGAAGGCGGGAAGCGGGGCGAGCGCCGCCGTCCCGCGCCTCAAGGCCGCTTGGGCTGGACCGCCTGCATCGCCTGGAGCATCGCGTGGAAATGAGCGACGTAGGCCGCAGCCGAGAAGCGCTCGCGGATATGGCGCTCGCCTTGGACGCGGATGCTCTCCCGATAGGCGACGTCCTGCATGAGGCGATAAGCGCCGGCCGCAGCCGCGCCGATGTCGCCGAGCGGGTACAGCTCCCCCGTCTGGCCCGGCGAGATGAAGCGCGTCACCCCGCCGGAGTCGGTCGCCAGCACCGGGCAGCGGCAGAGCAGCGCCTCCGCGACCGCGTAGCCGAAGCCTTCGCGGATCGAGCAGGAGACGAGCAGCCCGCCCGAATCGCCGATCAGGCTAAGATAATCAGCCATCTGCGAATGCGGCACGTTGGAGCGCAGCGTCAGACGCCCCGCGACGGGGGAGATGCGGCGCCACTGCTCGAACGACTGGCGCTCGGCTGGATCGTACAGGCTCGCATCCTCGAACATCCACAGCGCCAGCTGCGGGAAAGCGGGCACGAGCGCTTCCGCGATCGACGCGAGCTCGCGCCAGTTTTTGTTGGGCTCGATCCGTCCGATCCAGCCGAGGATCGGGTACGGCACGACCGGGAAGCGCGAGTAGCCGAAGCTGTCCGTGTCGAGCGGATCGTCGAAGCAGAACTGCGGCAGCTCCGGATAAGCGCCGCCGAACATCGCCTGCAGATGGCCCGTCACGGGGTACAAAAGGCCGTCCGCGCAAAAGCGCAGCACGCTGCCGTAGTCGCGCAGGAATTCCTCGGCCTGCTGCGGCGTGCCGAGCCCTTGGACCTCGAACACGAGGCGTCCGGCGTAGCCGCTGAGCCGGATCTGCTCCAGCAGGACGACATGCGAGCAGACGACGATCATGTCGTAGCCCTCCCGGCGGATCAGCTCCAGGATGTCTGCCGTTTCGCGGTAGACGAGCACGGTCGCGCCGGGGGCGTTCTGCAGGCCGCTCCCTTCGTTCGTGTACAGGACGTGGCAGTCGACGCCGCTTGCGGCGAGCGCCCGGGAGCGGATGCGGTTGAGCGTCTCCATGCCCCCGCTCGGCGTCGAGAAGACGAGCAGCAGCTTCATCGCCCTTCGTCTCCGCAGGGGCGGAGCGTATTCGCGAGCTGGTGGACCATCAGGCCCGCACCTCCAGTCGTAAAAACAGGTTGCTGCCAGTATATGCTCGGCTCCGCGCCGCCCGTGCGGGATAGGCGAGGCGAGAGGGAGGGAGGGCGTGACGGAAACGGCTTGAGGAGCTCGTTTTCCGAGCTGCGGCGATTCCCAGTGTATTTTCACCCCTGAGGAGCTCATTCTCCCGGCTGCGGCGATTCTACTACAAGGCTCCGTCGGCCGGCGGGGGCTGCGACCGTACGGAAACTAAAAAAGGCGGCCGGATGCTAGATCCGCCGCCGCTCCTTCACGACCGCGCCGGGATGCACGATCAGCTCCTCCGTATATTCGACCGCTCCGATCTCGCAGCCGTCGCCCACCGTCACGCTGCCTCCGCGCACGGTGTGCGCGCGGGTATGCTCCAGCCGGACGACAGCCCCCTCGATGTGATGGGCGGATAGGCGGGCCTGCCGCGAAGGCCGGAAAAAGATCCCGAACAGCCGCGTCCACCAGGCCGGGCGGCTGACCTCAATCCGGTCTCCGACCAGCTCGCCGACGGACGAGTCGCCGTACAGCTGCAGCTCGATGCTGCCGGCGTCCAGCCGGCCCGGCACGGCGGCCTTGCCGCGCAAATGAATGTCCGAAGCGTCGCAGCTCATCGCCTGCAGCTCTCCGCTGAGGCGCAGGCGGTCGACATGCAGCCGCTCCTGCACCGTAATCGAGCCCGTGCCGATCAGCTCGCGGACCGAAGCGGCGTCGCGGGAAGCCAGCTCGCCGGTCAGCCGCAGGCGGCCGATCGACAGTCCCTCTGCGGAGATCGTGCCGGTGATGCTGGCCTTGAGCGCGTTCAGCTCGCCGTGCACGCGCATCGTGCCGGTCACGGCCAGCTGCACGCAGTCGAGGCTCCCGTGCACGACGGCGTCGCCGAGCACGCGCGCCTTCTCATAGCTGCCGCCGCCAGTCGCGCCTGTCCCTGTCAGAGACAGGCGGCGCGGCTCGTCATGAGTTTTCGCCGCCATGCGGCACTCCCCCTCTCGATCAGGTCAGTCGGGCTTCGCTGTCGACGCGCGCATCCGCATGCCGCTCGAATTGCTCCGTGTACTCGACCCGGCCGATCTCGCAGCCCGGACCGATCCGCACCCTGACCCCGCGCACGAGGCTCGCCGTCACATGCTCCAAGACGATCTCCTCGCCCTCGATCGTCTGCGCCAGCAGCCGGTTCTGGATGGCGGGCAGCGGCAGCAGCTTCTGCCAGCCGTGCAGGTCGCTGCTCGAGGCCTTGGTCTGGATGAAGCGGGCCGACAGCTCGCGGATGCTGCTGCCGCCCTGAAGCTCCAGCCGGATCTCGTCGCCGTTCAGCGCGTCAAGCTGAAGCTTGCCGTGCGACAGCAGGCGGCCGATTCGGCACGGTCCGTGCACCGTGAGGCTGCCGTTGACCGCCGCCTCGTCCGCTTCCAGCGATTCCTCTACCGTCAGCTTGCCCTCCACGCGGCATTTCTTCGTCCTCAATCCGCCGTGAATGCCCGCCAGACCGTTGATCTCCGCGTGCTCCGCCTGCACCGAGCCCTTGAACGTCGCCTGACCGTTCACGATGACCGCTCCGCTGTCGAGGTCGCCCGTCACCTTGCCCATGCCGTCGATGATCGTGCGCTCCGCCCTGCCGCCCTCCACCGTGCCGATGCCCGCCAGCCGAATCTCCCTGCCCGTATCGCTGTTCATAAGACCATTCTCCCTTCAAATAGACTGATATGGACTCAGCTTATCACGCTGTCCGCAGCCGGGCATCGGCCCGCAGGCGGAGCCGGAAGTCGGGCAGAAGGCGGGGTGGCGGGGGCGCTGCGGTCAATTCCGCTCTCTCGTTACGGACGCCTTCTCGCTCGCCCCCGTTAGAGCCAGCGCCTCGTACGTCGCCGTATCGGCGATGATGAACAGCCGCGCCTGCTCCGGAATCGTGTCGCCGAGCCGGCGGATGATGCCCGTGTCGTCGCCGTCGGCGACGAGCAGCGCGCCGCGCGCCTTCAGCCATTCGTAAGCATCGTTGTAGACGCGCCATTCCGGCCGCTTGGCGATCGCGTACAGCTCGTCCCCGCTGTCCTTGCTCATCAGGTTCATGAACAGGCGCGACGAGCCCTGGTTCACCGTGGAGCTGGCGATCAGATGGGAGATCGACTGCTGCGACAGGATCAGCTCATCCACCTTCGCATGGCGGAAGCTGTGGCGGTGGCTTTCCTTGAGGATCTCCGCGATCGTGTAGATCTCCTTGCCTTGGCGGGCCGCATAGCTCTCCAGCGTCGTCGCGATCAGCAGCGTATGGCCGTCCGCCAACGACGAATTATGCACGCCCTCCGGGGAAAAGATGACGACCGCCTTGCACGCGCAGACGTTCGCCCGGTCCAGCGTCGCGTACTCCGTGGCGTCGCCTTGGATGTAATGAACGCGATGCTCCGCCATCGGCGTCTTCTCCAGCTTGGCGACGAGCACGACCTCCCGCGCCGGATCGGCGAGCAGCAGCTCCTCGATCATGTCGCGGATCTTTTCCTCCGACCAGCCGATGACGACGTAGTGATCCTTGCCTTGGTAAGCCAATCTGCCTTCCTCCCTCTGCTTTTTCCAGCTCACGAAATTCTCCGTCGTCTTGCCGACGATGGAGCCGATCAGGAACAATCCGATGAAAATGACGACGATGCCGAACACCATGCCCGGAGCGGTCACCGGGAAATAATCGCCGTAGCCGACCGTCGTCGCCGTCACGATCACCCACCAGAGCGAGCGGAACCAGCTCGTGAACTTCTCCGGCTCCAGCGCCTGAATGACGAACGGGCTGAGGAGGAAAAAAATCGCCGCGAACACGGCGAGCGTCCGGCCGTCAAGCCTGACGATCTTGCGGAACGCTTGGTAGAAAAACAGCATGAAATCGATCCTTTCTCTCGGCAAGCCTGGATGCGGTAATCCTTTCTACCATTCGAAGGAAAGGGATGGAAACCCTTCCGGCGCCTTGTTCCTAATTATACGAAAGTTGAATCCCATTAAATGATAGGCGCCTTTTGCAGCAATCCGCCAGCGACCCGTCCAGCAGGCTGATCAACATCCTCTCCCACGCCCTAGCAGACAACGCAAAAAAGGGCTGTTGATCAGCCCTTCTCTCCTTCATTCCGCCGCGAGCGCCGTCCACGCCTCCAACGGACCGGGCCGCTGCGCCCGAGCCTAAATCTCCCGCATCCACGCTTCGATCAGCCGCTGCAGCTCCTCTGTCTCCAGCTCGCAGCAGCTGTCCTCGTCGGCCAGCTCATCGACGACCCGCGTCCGCTCCCGGCCGATCTCCAGCGTGCAGGCGTTGCCCGAGAGCTCGCGCCCGTCGGACTCGCCGCGCAGCACCGCGCCGATCGCGTCCAGATACTGCGGCCCGCTCGCCCGATTGACGTCGGTGAACAGGAACGTCTCGACGAGCGAGAGCTCCGCCGGCAGCCTCATGACGGTCAGCTCCTGCCCGCCGTGGTTCAATTTTTCGATCGCATAGGGGTACTTCATCGCTATCGTTCGTCTCCTTTGCCGTTCAATAATGCGGGAAGGCCGAGATGATGCTGCCGCTCCGGTCCAGATACATGTCGATCCGCATGCCGGACGAGGTCGTGCCCGTGTACGTGTTGCCCGTCACATGGCGTTGGTTCGCGAACGCCTCGTTGATGGAGTCGACGATCTGCTGCGGACTCATGTCTTTCGGGAAAAAGGTCGACATCCCCTGGTTGCCCGTCTTCGGCACGCCGTCGATCTCGACCTGCGCCTGATAGACGCCGTGCGCGTTCGGAGGCGACTCCGTGCCAGGGATGACCCGCCCGCGAGCGGTCGGCATCCCCTCGTAGTGGTAGCCGACGCCCCGCCCGCGGCGGTTGAGCTCGCCATCGAGAATATGCTCCAGCGCCCCCGCGCGGAAACGGGACGTGTTCTGCAGCTTGGCGATGTCGTATTCGACGGTCCGCGCGTCGAGATGCTTGCGCAGCCACTCGCCGAACCGGCCGGGAATGCGCTTCGCGAGCCGGCCGAGCGGGATCCGGCTCAGCGCCAGATCGACGCCGAGCGCGGCGAGCCGCCCCGGCGTCAGGAAGCTGCGCGGATCGCGCAGGAACGCGCCGATCGTCGCGCCGCTGCCGAACAGGCCGGTCACGGTCGAGATCAGGCCGATCGCCGGCCAGAGCTCCAGAAACAGCAGGGATAGCGCGAGCATGCCCGCCGCCATGGCTGTCTTTTCCCAGAAGGAACGCCGGTCCCACCACTGCTGCAGATCCTCGAACATGCAGGCGAAGCAGCCGTGCGCCGCATCCGGCGCCTGCAGCAGCGCATGGAGGTGGAGCGAGGCCGCCGCCAGCAGCAGCGCGGCGGCTCCCAGCAGCGCGGCCAGCCGCCGCGTCTCGCGGCGAATGTCCGGCTCGGCGCCGAGCGCCTCTTCGTTGCCGTAGAGCAGCGTGCAGCCGAGCCGCTTGCGCTCCCGGAAAAACGTCAGCTGCTCCCGAAACCGTCCGCGCCGGAAGAACAAGGCGGCGCCGCTGCGGGCGAGCTCGCTCAGCGGATCGAGCCATCGTTCCCGCTCCAGCATCGGCAGCCGGTCGCGGATGCGGTTCAGCTGGACGTAGTCGTACCCGACCGCGCCGGCAAGCAGCAGCAGATAAAGCGGCTTGGTCGCATGGCCGTTGCCGGTCCGATCCCCGATCCATTGCAGAATGTCGGGCAAGTCGTAGCTGGCGTTGTAGGCCGCATGGTCGAAGATCGCTAGGGCGAGCAGCGCGGCCGGCACCGCCGGAGCGGCGCCTCTCAGCTTGCCGCGGAAGCGGATCGCCAGGCCGACCCCGAGCGCCGCGAGGCTGCCCAGCATCGCGTGGCTGTAGCTGATGTACGCCGGGCCGCGGGTCAGCTGCAGGTAGCCGGGGAACAGCTCGCCGACGTTCCAGTGGATGAACTTGCCGCTGATCCAGCTGTAGCCGTAAGGGAAGATGTGTCCGGTCGTCCAGCGGCGCGCCGTCTCTTCCATGAACTGAAAGCCCGCCCCGACCGCGCCGCCGATGAGCGCGTAGTCCCCGAGGCTGAGCGCCGAGGCGCGCCGGGAGAACAGCAGGTAAGCCGCCAGCGGCAAGAGCTTGACGACCTCCTCGGCGATCGGCGTCAGCAAGGCGCGGCTCCACAGGTCGCCCGTATCGCTGCCCGTCCAGGCGGTCAGCAGGCTGACCGTGAACCCGGTGAGCGGGACGATGAGCCAGGCGCCGGCCAGGAAAAACAGCATGACCGAGCGCCAGGAAAGCGTCTTGCTCCGGCACAGCCACCAGAACTGCAGCAGGACGTAGATCGACCACAGGTACTGCACGCCCAGCTTGCGGGATTCGGGATAGAAGAACAGGGTGCTCAGGAAATAAAGCAAGGCCGCCCAGGAAAGCAGGGCGTACAGATGCAGGACGTACGGATGCTTCGCGAGCCAGCGCCCGGCTCCGCCGAGCAGCCGCTCGACATGCGAGCGCAGCCCGCTGCGCCACTTCATACGCTGTCCGATCATCTCTTCCTCCTCTTCGCCTGAATGGGATGAGCAGCGATGAAATTCGCCTAATCATTACCACATTCGGGAAAAGATGAAACGATGACCGTCCGAAGCGCCTCTCCGCGCTTACAGGTAGCGGTAAGGGTCGCCGCTTGGCGCGTACGCCACGGGCGCGCCGCCGAGCAGCGGAGCAATCCAGTCGGCCAGATGCTCCATGCCGGCGGCCTCGCTATGGAAATGCCCGACGACGAGCAGCGCCCGCCGGCGGCCGAGCAGCGCCGCGTCGCGGACGTACTCGCATGTCATCCACTCGACCGTCTCGCCGCACAGCACGGCGTCGACATCATCGCGCGCAGCCGCCCGCAGCTGGCGCTCTCCGCCCGGCGCGCCGACCTGCATGGCGATGCGCGAGACGGTCCAGTCCGGATCGCCGACGACGCGCACGTACGGCACGCCCAGACGCTCCTTGAGCTGCGCCGCCAGCTCGCGCACGGTCTGCTCCGGCAGCTGCACGACGGCGCCGTGTCCGCCGTCCGTCGGAGCCGGCCAGCCGAGCCGGCGCAGCATGCCTTCCTGGATGCCGTCCGGCCGGCGGCGATGCCAGTCGTCGTGGAAGCGCCAGATGGCGATGCCGTGCTCGTCGACGAGCGCGCGCTTGGCTCGGTAGACCGGATCGTCCTCCAGCCCGTCCGTCTCGTCGCGATGGTTGTACCAGGTCGGCTCGTGGGTGACGATCAGGTTCGCGCCGCTTGCCGCCGCCGCGCGGATGACGTCCGCCGTCGCCGTGAAGCAGACGAGCACGCCGCGCAGCGGCTGCGTCGGATCGCCGGTCTTGAGCGTGTCGACGGTCCCCTCCTCCGGCTTGACGCCCGCTTCCCGCTGGATGCGCGCGATCGCCTCTCCGATGGCAAGTCCGCTCATGTCCGTTCCCCCTTCTCTTTCCCCATCTCTCCGCCGGCCTGCCGGTAGCTGACAAAAGCAAGCTCGCGGCTGTCCGGCGACCATGAATTCACGTTGATCGTGCCCTGACCGCCGAACAGCTCGGCCAGCAGCCGGGATTCGCCGCCTAGAGCCGGCAGCAGGCGCAGCTCGACCTGCCGGTTCGGCGGATGGTCGGCCGGCTCGACGTCTCCCGCGCGGTAGGCGAGATAGGCGACGAGCCGTCCGTCCGGAGAAGGATGCGGGAACCAGCTGTTGCGATGCTCGTCGAACGTCATCTGACGCTGCCCGCTGCCGTCCGGCTCCATGCGCCACAGCTGCATGAGCCCGGAGCGCGTGCTGTTGAACCAGATTCGGCCGTCCGGCGCGTACTCCGGCCCGTCGTCGAGTCCCGGAGCGTCGGTGAGGCGCCGCTCCTCGCCGCCGTCCGAGCCGATGACGTAGATGTCGTAGGCGCCGCCGCGCTCGGCGCAGTAGGCGAGCGTCCGGCCGTCGGGCGACCAGCCGTGCAGATAGCTCGGCCCGAGCGGCGTGACGAGCCGCGGCTCCCCGCCTTCGACCGGCAGAACGTAGACGCGCGAGCGGCCGTCCCCCTCCGTATGATGGCTGACCGCGATCCGGCGTCCGTCCGGCGACAGCACATGGTCGTTGTTGCAGCGGTCCGCGAAGCCGCTCCCGATCTCGGCGACCGCTCCGCCCTCCAGCTCGAAGGCATAAAGCCTGCCGCCGCTGTTGAAGATGAGCCGCTTGCCGTCGGGCGTCCAGTTGGGCGCTTCGATCAGCGCCTCGAACTCGGCCCTCGCGCGGCGCGCGCCCGTGGAGACGTCGACCGTCTCCAGCACGCTCGTCACGCCCCGCTCCTGCGCCAGGCGCAGGCCTTCCTCATGGGGAAACATCTCGTTCTCCTCCTTGTCCCGGCTCGGATTCAAATCGCCGTCGGCCGCCCTCGCGGCAAGTCGAGCTTTGCGCCAGTATAGCACAGCGACAACGCGCTGATCACGGTTTTCTTTTACGGTCCGATAAGACCCGATTGCGAGCGGATCAAGGACCCGTCACACGATCGGAAAAGAATGAAATCAAGCTTTTTCGCTTTAAACCATTGACATGTGATGTCAACTTTGTCTATCCTCCTCCTAATGCCTGCACAAGACAGATTGACTGAAAAAGGGGCGAAAACGATGAACAAAAAGTGGAAAATCGGCATCGTCGGTTACGGAAATCTGGGCAAAGGCGTCCATAAAGCGCTCCGCCAAAACGCCGATCTCGAGCTGGCCGCGATCTTCACCCGGCGCGATCCTGCCTCGATGGAATCGGCCTGCGGCGATGCCGTATTTGCAACGATCGCGGACGCCGAGCTGTACCGGGACCGGATCGACGTCATGATCCTGTGCGGAGGCTCGGCGAGCGATCTGCCGGAGCAGACGCCGATGCTGGCGGCGGCATTCAGCACCGTGGACAGCTTCGACACGCATGCCCGCATCCCGGAGTTCTACGAGCGGGTCGATGCCGCCGCACGGGCCGGGGGCAATCTCAGCCTCATCTCGACCGGCTGGGACCCGGGGCTGTTCTCGCTGAACCGCCTGCTGGCGGAGTCGATCCTGCCGGAGGGCTCGACCGATACGTTCTGGGGCACAGGCGTCAGCCAGGGCCACTCCGACGCCATCCGGCGCATCCCCGGCGTGAAGGCCGGCGTGCAGTACACGGTGCCGATCGAGGCCGCGGTCGAGCGCGTGCGCAGCGGAGAGCGGCCGGAGCTGGCGACGCGCGAGAAGCATCTGCGGCAGTGCTTCGTCGTCGCCGAGACCGGCGCGGACCGGGCTTCGATCCGCGAAGCGATCGTCACGATGCCGAACTATTTTGCCGACTACGACACGACGGTGGAATTCATTACGGACGAGGAGCTGCAGCGCGATCACAGCGGCATGCCGCACGGGGGCTTCGTCATCCGCAGCGGCTCCACCGGCGAGGGCACGGGCCAGCTCATGGAGTTCGGCCTGAAGCTCGGCAGCAACCCGGAGTTCACGGCGAGCGTGCTCGTCGCCTACGCCCGCGCGGTATGCCGCCTGCGGGAGCAGGGGCAGACCGGGGCGCGCACCGTATTCGACATTCCGTTCGGCCTGCTCTCGCCCAAATCGCCGGAGCAGCTGCGCCGGGAGCTGCTTTAAGCCTTCCTTCCGCAAGTCCGCAAGTCCGCAAGTTCCTGGCAAGACGCATTCGCCACTACTTTGACAAAGGGGTCGTTCATCATGAGCTTTTCCGTGTCCGCCGGTTCCGAGGCCGGAGCCTACCTGCAGTCCGTCTATGAAAGCGTCGTCCGGCGCAATCCCCAGGAGCCCGAGTTCCATCAGGCCGTCCAGGAATTTCTCGAAAGCATGGAGCCCGTGCTCGTCCGCCATCCGGAGTATCGCAAGCATGCCATCCTGGAGCGCCTCGTCGAGCCGGACCGGCTCGTCTCCTTCCGCGTGCCGTGGGTGGACGATCAGGGACGGGTGCAGGTGAACCGCGGCTTCCGCGTGCAGTTCAACAGCACACTCGGTCCGTACAAGGGCGGCATCCGCTTCCACCCGACCGTCAACGCCGGCATCATCAAGTTCCTCGGCTTCGAGCAGACGTTCAAGAACGCGCTGACCGGCCAGCCGATCGGGGGCGGCAAGGGAGGCTCGGACTTCGATCCGAAGGGCAAGTCGGACCTGGAGATCATGCGCTTCACGCAGAGCTTCATGACCGAGCTGCAGAAGTACCTCGGCCCCGACGTCGACGTGCCGGCGGGCGACATCGGCGTCGGCGCGCGCGAGATCGGCTACATGTTCGGCCAGTACAAGCGCATCCGCGGCGGCAACGAGCCCGGCGTGCTGACCGGCAAGGGCGTCCAGTACGGCGGCAGCCTCGGACGGACGGAGGCGACCGGCTACGGCTGCATCTACTTCGTGCAGGAGCTGCTCGCCTCGCGCGGCCTGGAGCTCGACGGACGGCGCACGGTCGTCTCCGGCAGCGGCAACGTCTCGATCTACGCCATGCAAAAAGCGCAGGAGCTCGGCGCCCTCGTCGTCGCCTGCAGCGATTCGGCGGGATACATCGTCGATCCTCGCGGCATCGACCTCGAGCTCGTCAAGCGGATCAAGCTCTCCGAGGGAGGCCGCATCAGCGAGTACGTGTGCGAGCGTCCGCATGCGTCCTACCATGCCGGCAGCGGCGGCATCTGGAGCGTGCCATGCGAAATCGCGCTCCCTTGCGCCACGCAGAACGAGCTCGACGCGGCCGCCGCGCGGCAGCTGGCGAGCGCCGGCGTCATCGCCGTCGCCGAAGGCGCCAACATGCCGTGCACGCTCGAAGCCGTGCATCTGCTGCTGGCGGCCGGCGTGCTGTTCGGCCCGGCCAAAGCGGCCAATGCCGGCGGCGTTGCCGTATCGGCCCTGGAGATGGCGCAGAACAGCATGCGTCTGTCATGGAGCTTCGAGGAGGTCGACCGCAGGCTGCACGCCATCATCCGTGACATCTACCGCAACAGCGTCGACGCCGCCGAAGCTTACGGCTTCCAGGGCAACCTCGTCGCCGGCGCCAACATCGCCGGCTTCCGGAAGGTCGCCGATGCGATGATTCTGCAAGGCGTCGTGTAGCGGCCGCCGCCGAGCCTGCGGCCGCCAGCGGGCTCGACGCGAGCGGCGGGCTCAAGCGGAGAACGCGAACAAGCCGGGCCTGAACAAGGCCCGGCGTTTTGACGCGCGCCTGATGACGCTCTTGCTGCCGCCCGCCGCCCGGATCAGATCGCCATCGGCCTCCCCAAATAGTCGACGAAGCGGAAGCCCGGCGGGACCTCGACGCGGCGCTCGATCAGGTCGGCGATGCCGCGGGCGCTCTCGCGCGGATCGAGCTTGGCCTGCTCGCCGCCCATGTCGGTGCGCATCCAGCCCGGATGCACGCTCAGCGCAATCGCCCCGCGCTCGGCGAGCACGCGCGACAGCTGCTCGGTGAGCAGGTTCATCGCGGCTTTGGACAGCGTGTACGGATAATCGCCGGGATAGGCGTTCGTCATGCTGCCCGCCTCGGAGGAGATGTTGATCAGCGCCGCGTCCGGTTCGGTCAGCAGCGGCAGCAGATGCTTGGCGACGCGCATCGGACCGTACAGGTTGATGTCCATCGTCGACTCCATGAAGGCGAGATCGAGCCGCTCGATCGGCGTCTCGCGAGCCTCCAGGACGGCCGCGTTGTTGACGATCGCGCCGAGCTGCCGCCCTTGTCCGCTCAGCCGCGCGGCCAGCTCGGCGATGCCCGCCTCGTCCGCGACGTCGAGCCGGACCGGCTCCAGCCGCTCGCCATGCTGGTCAGCCAGCGCCCGGAACTCCGGGCTCGGCTGCTCCGGCCGGCGCAGCCCCGCCAGCACATGGTGGCCGCGCCCCAGGCACTCGGCCGCCAGCTCCAGGCCGAGCCCGCGGCCCGCTCCGGTAATCAGGATGTTCATGTCAGGATCCTCCCTTTGCCGTCTAGTCGTTCTCCAGCAGCTCGACGAGCACCTTCAGGTCCGGCGCGGTGTCCATGTAGGCGTAGCGCCCGCCGGTATACTCGCCCTTCTGCTGCAGCGCGTAGCCCTTGCCCTCCAGCACGGAGATTTTTTCGGCCATGCCTTCGATCTGGAACGCGATGTGGTGGACGCCCTCTCCGTGCTCGTTCAAGTAGTTGCGCCATGTGCTCGGATGCTCGTCCGGCTCGATCAGCTCCAGCTGCAGGGAGCCCATGTCGAAGAAAGCCAGCCGGGCGCGGGCCGGACTCGGCGCTCCCTCGAACTCGGTGCGCGCGATCTCCGGCGCGTCCGTCAGGATCGCCGGCGGGACGTCCATCCCGAAAAAGTCCGCGTAGACGCGGCTGGTCTTGTCGATGTCATGGACGAGAATGCCGATTTGGGTGATGACGTTCGTGCCGAGCAGTCCGGACATGGTGATTCCTCCCTTGGGATGCTTGTTGTTAGGCTCGTTTGGCGCATCCGGCGCCGTCCGAGCCCAGCTTCTGCGCCAGTATAGCATAGCGGCAGCGTGATGATAACGGTTTCTTCGTCAGCGGCGGAGCTCCGTCAAAAGCGGAAAAGGCGGCGTTCGAGCTTCTCGTCCGCCGCCCCATTCGGTTCGTATTTTCGGCGTCTTAGGCCTTTTCGCCGGCCGCCGGCCGCTTCGCCGGCGTCTGCCAAACCTTCTCGCCGCCCTCGAGGCGCAGCCAGCTGTCGAAGTCCCGCCGCCCTTCGGTCAGCCGGATGACGCGCGCGCCGCGCGGAAAGCCTTCCTTGCCGTAGGTCGCATACCCGGTCGCCCGGCCGTAGCCGAGCGAGATGCCGTGCAGCTCGCCGACGTAGTCGTTGATATGGTCATGCCCGACGAATACGCCGGACACGTCGCCGCCCTCGAGCAGCGCGGCGAACATGCCGCCGTTCACGCCGGCGCAGCAGACCGCCTCATGGCGCTCTCCGCGGCAGCCCTCCGCCTCCCACGCCTCGGCATGCTCCGGCAGCGGAATGTGGAAGAACATCAGCGCCGGAGGCGCCGCGCCCCCTGCCTGCCTCGCTCGCTCGCGCGAGCGCGAGGCGTACCATTCCGCCTGGTCGCGCGCGAGCCAGCTGTACCCGGGCACGCCCGGCAGCCGGGAATAGTCGCCGCTGTCGAGGAAATAGAGCGTCGCGCCTCCTCCCGGGCCGTCGATCTCCAGCGCATAATTGCCGCAGCCGGTCACCCCCGGCGTATCGCCGGTCAGGCTGCCCGGCAGTCCCATGAGCGTCCGATGCAGCTCTTCGCGCGTGACGCCCGAGCCCGCCTCGGCATCGTGGTTGCCGAGCACGGCTGCCCAAGGGCTGCCGCTCGCGCCAGCGGCAGCCGTCGCCTGGCGGGCCGATTCGAGCGGCTCCGCGCAGGACTCGCTGTAGATGAGATCGCCGGTGAAGACGATCAGATCCGGCTTTTCCGCCTCCAGCACCTTTTCCATGAGCGCCCTCGTCCGCAGGTCCCGCTCTTCTCCGTTCTGCCAATGCAAGTCGGTGAACTGCACGATCGTGAACGTGCCGTCCTCCCGGAACGCCAGCCGCTGCTTCTCCCTGTTCTCCATGACCGCTCCGCCTCCCGGCTTCCTCGTCCGAGGAAAAGTTTGGATGCCCTGGGATCATTGTATCCGTTCGCGGCGCCGCTGTCAGGACAAACCCGCCGCACGCCCGCAAGCGGCACTCGCGGGCTCATGACCGCCTGCTCCGGACGATCCGGCCGGCGCGGCCGAGCGGCCGATCTGGAGACGGCAAAAAGCCGGGGCTTGTCTGCCAAGCCCCGGCTTTGCTATCCGTCCTATCCGTCCCCGAAACGCGCTTGCGCTCCGATGCGGTTCCTATTGAGCTGTCGCGCTATTGGCCCATCGCTTCCATCGCGTCCGGATAGACGACCGTCTGGAACACTTCGCCCGACGCCTGATCCTGCATCTTGACGGTCACCTTGTTCTCGTCCTGCGGCACGCCGTCGAACAGCCGGTAGTACATCGCCGGAAGCGCCACGCCTATCGCCGCGAACGCGTCGAACGAGCCCTCGAACTTCGCCTGGTCGACGATCAGCGTGAACTCCGAGAAGTCCTTGCTGTATTCGATGTCCTTGACCGACTGGAACGTCTCTCCGGCCTTCAGCTCGTCGATCGACGTCAGCAGGCTGGCTTTCATCTCGTCCATCATCTTGCCGTGCACGCTGCGCGGCATCTTGTAGGTGACGGAGCCGTCCTCGTTGCGCTTCACGTCCGTCACGCCGTTTTTCTTGGCGGCCTCGATGGCCGCGTCCAGCTCCTGGCCTTCAAAAAAAGAAGCCGGCAGCGTGATCTCGTGGTTCAGCAGCCCTTTGTCGACTTCGACGCCTTTGGCCGGGGATGCGGCCGGCGCCGCGGATGCCGCCGAGCTCGGCGCCGGACTCGATGCCGCGCCTTCGTTCCCGCCATTTTCGGAATTCCCGCCGCCGCATGCCGCCGCCATCGTCAGCAGCGCAGCCGCTGCCGCGGCTCCGATCATTCGTTTCATTTCCGTAGACCCTCCAGGCTGGTGATAGATTCCGCTTCTTGCGAAGCGCCCTTCTATCTATCGGCAGATCTGGAGGAAAATTCAATCTTTGTACGGATCATGCTCATCCGCGCCGGCCATGCAGACGCCGATCGGCCGCAGCCGGTGCAGCACCTCGATCGTGCCGGCATGGGCATCGAGCACCTGCTGCAGCTGCCGGTAGACGAACGGACTCTCGTCCGTGCCCGCGCCGCGCAGCTCGACGCCATAAGCCCGCACCGCCTCGCGCATCCGCTCCTCGCTGATTTCGCCGCCCAGGCGCCGGCGAGTCTTCCAGTTCATCTTGCCCGCCGCCTGCGTGCGGCTCATGACGCGGCCCGCGCCGTGCACCGTGCTCCAGCAGGCGTCGCGGTTCTCGTCCGTATCCCGTCCGCGCACGATGACGGAGATGTCGCCCATGCTGCCCCCGATGAAGCCGAGCTGGCCCGGCGCCGACGGCGTCGCGCCTTTGCGGACCACGACGGTCTCCCGACCCTCATGCATCTCGCGCCAAGCGAAGTTATGGTGGTTGTGCACGGCGAAGTCCGCCTCCGCGCCGAGCAGGCCGAGCACCTTGTCCATCACGTAGTCGCGTCCCGCGTACGCGTAGCGGCCGGCGAGCCGCATCGCCCGCTCGTACATGTCGCCGAGCTCGTCCGCCAGCTCCAGCAGCACGGGCGGCTGGTCCATGCTCTCGCCCGGCGCCCGATCCATGAACCGGCGTCCCGCCGCAAGGTTCAGGAACCCGCTCGCCGTCCGATGGCCGAAGCCTCGGCTGCCGAAGTGGTTGGCGACCCACAGCCGGCCCGTTCCTTCCTCCTCGAACAAGTCGACAAAATGGTTGCCGCTGCCGACCGTGCCGAGCTGATCCCGCGCCAGCGCCTTCAGCTTGTCATGCTCCTGCTTGCCGACGGTCCGGTAGACGTCCCAGTCGGGATCGTCGAACAGCTCGTGGTCGACGCGCTCGCCGTTCACTCGGCCCACGCCGAACGAGACGTTCGCCGCGATGCCGTCCATGATGCGCCCGAGGCGCGGCTTGATGTCGCTCGCGAGCAGCGTCGTGCGCACGGCCTTGTTGCCGCAGGCGATGTCGTAGCCGACGCCCGACGGCGAGATCTGTCCGTCGTACGCGACGACGCCGCCGATCGGCTGGCTGTAGCCTGGTGCGATTAATCATACAAATAGGTTGATTCTATATTCCTAATGCGCCGCAAGAGCCTCTCCCCCTTGACCTCGACTTGATTTTGCCGCAACGAAAATAGAGGAAAGCCAAAAAAGCGCATGGAAACTCCATGCGCTTTTTGCTGCAAGCCCGCTCCATCCCCTTTACCGCCGCAGGCTGCCCGTGCTCACGACGCCGTACCGGCCGAGCAGCTTGCGTCCGAGCAGCGCCACCGCGCGGTCGGTGACGAAGCCCATCAGCCCGAGGCTGATGAGGCCGACGAAGATCCAATCCGTGCGGAAGAACAGCCGCGAGTTCCAGATGAGATAGCCGACGCCTTCGTTGGAGGCGATCATCTCCGCGCCGATGATCGCCATGAACGACGTGCCCATCGCCAGCCGGATGCCGGTGAACATGTACGGCACCGTCGCCGGAACGACGACATGACGCACGATCTGCCAGTCGGATGCGCCCATGCTGCGCGCGGAGCGGATCCGGTCCTCCTCCACGGACAGCACGCCGGTAAGCGTATTGAGCAGCACGATGAACAGCGTCGCGTACAGGATGAGCATCACCTTGGACGTCTCGCCGATGCCGAACCAGATCAGGAACAGCGTGATGAACGCGATCGGCGGGATGAAGCGGATGAAGTTCAGGAACGGCTCGGCGAAGGCGCGGATCGCTCCGACCCGCCCGATGAGCAGGCCGAGCGGAATCGCGATCAGGCTGCCGAGGCTCCAGCCGAGCAGCACCCGGGTGAAGCTGATGCCGATGTACGACGGCAGCGTGCCGTCCGCCAGCAGCTCCCAGCCGCCGCGCGCCGTCTGCGCCGGCCCCGGCAGGACTTCCGGCCCGTAGGCCGAGGCGAGTCCCTGCCACAGCGCCAGCAGCCCCGCCCAGAAGGCGAGCTGCAGCAGGACCCGTTTCGTCTTGTCCGTGATGGTCATGGCCGTCTCCCCCTATTCGTCGAAATGCCCCTGGATGCGCGCATGCAGCTCATGGAACGCCGGGTCCGCGATGTCGCGCGGATAGGGCAGCGCCACGTCGTAGATGTCGCTGATGCGCGAGGACGGGCCGGGCGACATGATGCCGATGCGCCCGCCGAGCAGCAGCGCCTCCTGGATGTCATGGGTGACGAAGATGACCGTCTTGCCCGTATCGCGCCAGATGCGCACGAGCTCCCGCTGCATCGTGCGGCGCGTCATCGCGTCGAGCGCTCCGAAAGGCTCGTCCATGAGCAGGATCGCCGGATCGTTGGCCAGCACGCGCGCCAGCTGCACGCGCTGCTTCATGCCGCCGGACAGCTCGCGCGGAAACTTGTCCTCGTGGCCCGTCAGGCCGACGAGCCCGATGTACCGGTCCGAGATGGCGCGGCGCTCCGGCGCCTTCGTCTTTTTCATGCGCAGCCCGAACTCGACGTTCTCGCGCACCGTCAGCCACGGAAACAGCGACGAATCCGCCTGCTGGAACACGACCGCCCGGTCCGGCCCCGGCCGCTCCACCTCGCGCTCGCCGACGCGCAGCCGGCCGCTCGTCTTGGCGACGAAGCCGGCGATGAGGCCGAGCAGCGTCGACTTGCCGCAGCCGCTCGGGCCGAGCAGGATGAAGAACTCCCCGCTCCGCACCGTCAGATCGACCTCGCGGAGGATGTGCTGCGGCTCGCCTCCCCCCGCATGCGGGTAGCTCTTGCTCAGCTGATGGATGTCGATCTCATGGCCCGCCTCCGCCGCTTGCCGCTGCTGCGCCGCTGCCGGCCCCGACGTGCGCGCCGTCCTCATCGCTGCCGCCTTCGCCGCCCTTCTCTCGGCCGCTTCCTCCGCTGCCTGCCCCTGCGCCTTCCTCATCGCCGTACCCATCCGCCCATCGCCTCCTCTATTCCTTCAATTCGATCACGCGGTCCGGGAATGCCGCCCGCACGAGATCCAGCTTCAGCTTGCTGTCCAGGTCGAAGTCCTGCTGGATGATGCCATTGTCGACCATGTACTTCTTCTGGCTTTTCAGCCCTTCGTAGGCTTTGTCGGTGAAGCCGATGCTCCACGGGTTTTTCGGCAAGTCCTTGAGCGTCGCTTCCCGCGGCTGCTTGACCGTCTTGTAAAGGATGTCCGCCGTCTCGTCCGGATTCGCCTGGGCGTAGGACGACGCTTCGTCGAGAGCTTTCAGGAATCCGGTCACCGCCTCGGGCTCCTTTTGCAGCAGCTCGTTCGTAGCGATCAGGCCGGTGCCGAGCCGGACCGGCGTCTTGGACATGTCGCTCAGCTCATGGACGCCTTCGATCGCGGAGAATTTCTCGTGGTTGATCGCGCCGAATACCCAGACCGCGTCGATCTCGCCCTTGCGCAGCGCCACGTACGCCTCGTCGAGACCGCCCTGGCCGATCAGCTTGACGTCATCCAGCTTCAGCCCCTGCTCCCCCAGATAGACGTCCCACAGGTAAGGCAGGAACGTGCCCCGCAGGAAGCTCAAGCTCCGGCCCTTCAGATCGGCGCCGCTCTTCACGTCCGGCCGCACGAACAGCTTCCAGTCGCTCGCGCTCAGATCCGTCGCCGTGCCGGAGGAGGCGAAGATCGCATAATCGCCCTTGCTCACCGCGTTCAGCAGCGGGAAGTCCGCGCCGAAGGCGACGTCGACCTGCTTGATGAACAGCGAGTTCACGCCCTCGGCCGGCGTCGCGAACGTCACGAGCTCGGCGTCCACGCCATGCTTCTCGAAAAAGCCCTTCTCCAGCGCGACGCGGAACGTGATGTTCGTGGAGATGTCGGCGATCTTCAGCTTCACCTTGTCGACGCCGCTGCCCTCGGCCTCGCTGCCGCAGCCGGACAGCAGCAGCACGAAGAGCGCGGCTGCGGCGAGCGTCCCCGCCAGCCGGTTCAGTCGGATTCTCATGTCGGATCCTGCTCCTTTGCCTCTTCCTTGGCGATCGTCTCGTCGATGCGGGCGACGCATAGCGCGCCTTCGCCGTACTCGGCCGTGCCCTCGACCTCGACGACGGCCGCCGGTCCGCGTCCCGCCGCCCCCGGCAGCCGGAAGTCCGCGACGTCGAGCGGCTCGATCGCCGTCTCGACCGGACGCTCCGCCTGCGGCGCCCACTCGTACGGCGCGCGGTAGGCGCGGTACACCATGTTGGAGTTGCGCTTGTTTTTATAAGGGGAGATGTACTCCCAGACGAGCTCATGCTCGCGCGTCACCTCGAAGATGCGGCCGTCCGCGCCCTCGGTGATGAGCGTGTTGCCGTTCGGCAGCCGCTGCGCGCTGCTGATGTACGGGCTGTAGAACCGGTACGAGTCGAGCGGAGCCTGGAAGCCGGCCTCGGTCGGCGTGTACTGCCACTCGATCTGCAGCGTGACCGGGTTGATCTCCAGGATGCGCGAGTGGTCGCGGCGGGCGACCTTCACGCCGTCCGGCGCCTCGGCGTTCGGCGCGCCGTAGCCGCCCCAGCCGCCGTTGTCGAAGATAAGGATGTTGCCTTCGCCCGGCAGCCCCTGCGGGATGAGATGGGCGTGATGCTGGCCGATGATCCAGCCGATATGCGCCAGCTCGCCGGAGTAGTCCGGGCCGAGCTTCCAGACGATGCCGCCGGTCTTCTTGTCGATAATGGCCGTGATGTTCGTCTCCCGCGCGTCCCAGATGATGTTGTCCGGATGGAACCGCTCGTCGCCCGCGTCATAGTGCTTGTTCGGGCCGAGGACCGACGCCGAGTTGATGTGCATCCAGTCGCCGGCGAACGTGCCGAAGCCGCGGGTGTTCGGGTCCCGGCGCAGCGCTTCGCGCGCCGCCTCGTCGAAGCCGAGCTCCTCGAAATGGTCGCTGACCGCCCATTCCCAGACGACGTTGCCTTCCCAGTCGACCTCGATGATCGTGTCGTCGAGCAGCTCCTTGTCGGAAATTTCCGGCTTGGTCACGTTTTTATGCGCCAGGATGATCGTATGGCCGGAGTCGGTCTTCGGCTCCAGCCCCGGCGCGTAGTAGCCGACCGGATTGCCCTCGCGCTGGTAGTCGTGGTGCTGGCGGGCCATCCACTGCGGCGCGTTCTCCGGATCCTCGATATACTCGTAGCGGTCGAATTTCCAGACGACGTTGCCGTCCCAGTCGACCTGCACGAGATTCTTCTCGTCCTGAAAGCCGTAGCGCGGATCGCGCTCGGCCGTGCTGCCGAGCACATAGCCGCCGGGGAACAGCTTGTTCGGGAATCCCCGCAGCCCTTTCCACAGCCGCACCTCGCGGCCGTTCATGTCGATCAGCAGCGCGCCGGTGTCGGCCGCCTGGAAGATCGTGTAGCCGCTCCAGGCCTTCTCGGGCAGATAGACCGTCGTGCCGGTCGGATAGATCGTCGGATGTCCCATGTTCATTCTCCTTGTCGTGTGGGGATGGTGGCGGTGCAGGCGATCAGTAGCCGATGAAAGGACTGCGGCGCTGCGGCGCTGCCGGCTTGGCCGGCGGCTCCGCCAAGGCGGACGGCGATGAAGCCGGCGCTGCGGACGGTGCCGTGGACGGTGCGGCATCCGGTGCAGTGGACGGCGCGGCAGCCCGTGCGGAGGCCTGCTCGTGCCGCTCCGTCACCCGCTCGGCGAAGCCGTCCAGCCGCTGCAGCAGCTCGCGGAACAGCTCGATGCGCAGCTCCAGCTCGGCTGGCCCGAGGCCGCCGAACAGCAGCTCCACCGTATGGGCGCCCGCCTCGCGGGTGCGCTCCAGCAGCTTGCGGCCGGCCGGCGTGATCGCGAGCGCGATCGAGCGGCGGTCGGAGGCGCTGCGCCTGCGCTCGGCGTAGCCGGCGCTCTCCAGCTTGTCGCAGAGGGCGGTCACCGCGCCGGAGGTGAAGTCCAGCCGCTCCGCCAGCTCGCCGAGCCGCTGCTCGCCCTCCTGCAAAATCGTGCCGAGCACGAGCAGCCCCGGCAGCGAGACGCCCTCCAGCGCGATCTTGTCGCGCTCCTTGACGAAGCGTCGGACGAGCTTGCGGAACAGCCAGTCGGCTTCGAGCTTGAGCTCCTCGCGGTCGGGTGCTGGCGATGGAACTTGGCGATTGTCATTAGAGTCGCTCATGCCGCTCCTTTCCTCGGACCTACGGATGGATGCAAAAAGGCTCCCGCGCCTTCCCCGAGGTCGGGTGAAGGAGCTGGAGCCTCTGGCGGTCCAGTCGGCAGCCGAAATTAGTTTGGCCATAAGATAATGAATGCTCGTTGAACGATCGTTCATTGAATGAACGACGGTTGAATGAAGCCTGAAGCAAGAATAAAACAAGTTAACCAAGTTGTCAACTTGGTTTTTAAAAACGACAAGCAAAAAGCCTCCCAGCGGCCTTCAAGGCTCAGGCAGGAGGCTTTTATCTTGGCTGTCATCGGCTTTCGTCCGGTCTTCATCGACACTTGCGAATAATATCCGAATGTAGTCCCTCCTGCCGTAGATTACCCGGAGAATGTACGCAGCCTCTTGTTCAGTCCGATAGAAGATGAAATAATTCTGGACCGGCATGAAACGTATGTCTGATGGAATGTTCGCAAAGCGGGAAATTTGGCTGCCAGCCTGCGGGTAATCGGCGATTGAACGCATTTTTGCGACGATGGCTCTCATGAGGCGGGATGCCGCATCCGCATTGGACAAGTCGTCCTCTATATAGCGCCTGATGTCCTTCATATCCTCCAGAGCAGCAGGTGAAATCCGAAGCTCCATCATCCCTAAAGTCCAAATTCCCGTTCTACGTCCTGGAGACTCATCCATCCATCCGTTTTGCCGGATCTCTCTCCCTCGGCGAGCTCTGTCATGAGCTGGAGAGAAGCCTTTAGCTTCTCGTACTCCTTTATATCCAGTAGCACATACCGGCCATGTCCGTCCTTTGTTAAAAAGACAGGCTCATCCTCAGCAAGGTCGCGAAGCAGCTCCTTGTAATTGCTTAGATCGGAAATGGGCTTGATTATAGGCATCATCCATCTCTCCTTCCATGGACTTAATTGTAGCATAGACATGTTGTCCGACCGAGCCCTATTTCTCCATCGAGCTTCCTTCTTTCATCTGCCCACACAGTCAACCTCTTGTGATATAGTTTTAGTTGACTATTCCAGGAAAGGCGGACTGCCCATGACCCCCATCGAGCTCCGAGGCCATCATCTGCTCTGCCTGCTCGGCTATCGCGGCAAAGGCTATTCCGACGGCTTCTGCGCCAACATGACCGGCATCTACGAACGGCTGCGCCGGGACCCGGAGACGACAATCCGGCTGACCGTCGGCCCAGATGCCGTCTGCGCGGCGTTTCCCGCGGACCAGCCCTCGCATTGCGAAAATGCCAGCGTCTACCGCAAGGACGCCGAGATCGCCGGGCTGGTCGTCATGCAGCCCGGCGACGTCCGGAGCTGGAGCGCGATTTGCGAGGCCGTCGCCGCGCGCGTGCGGCCGGACGACATCGCGACGATCTGCCGCGACTGCCGCTGGGAGCCGTACGGCCTGTGCCGCGAAGGCGTCGCGCATATCCACGCCGATCCGGATCGGCGGCTGCGGGAGCTGCCCAAGCCGCAAGGCTGACCTGCCTCCGCGCCGCAGCAAGGGAACTTCTTCCCTTGTCCGCTTAGCCGCACCGCCTCCCCTCGTTTGCTCGGCTGACCTGCCTCCGCTCCGCTGCCCTTCCGCGCTCAACCGGCGGTAGAACCGCCCTTCCGGCTCGACGACGGCGTTATTGCGGCACGGAGCGGCCTTCCCCTACAATCGGAGCCAGAAGGAGCGTGAACGCATGAAAGAGCAAGTCGCCCGCAACATCCAATCGTACCGCAAGGAAAAAGGACTGACTCAGGACGGGCTCGCCCAGCGGCTCGGCGTCTCGTATCAAGCCGTGTCGAAATGGGAGACGGCGCATTCGCTGCCCGATCTCGCCCTCCTCCCCGAGCTGGCCCGGCTGCTCGAGGTCAGCGTCGACCGGCTGCTCGGCTATGGTGCGGGGGATCGGAACGTCACCCTTTATGAGGAAGCGTACCGCGCCAGCGAGGACTACTATTGGGGCACGGAGCCGAACGAAGCCTGCTTCAAGGTGCTGCGTCTCGCTCCTCCTGCCCGCCGGCTGAAGCTGCTGGACATCGGCTGCGGAGAAGGCAAGGACGCGGTGTTTTTCGCCCGCAACGGCTATGAGACGTCCGCCTTCGACGTCACAGACGCCGGCGTGGAGAAGACGAGACGACTGGCCGAGCGGACCGGCGTGCGGGTGGATGCCTTCAAGGCCGACGTGAACGACTTCCGGCCGGAGGCGGACTACGATATCTACTTCTCCAGCGGCGTCCTGCACTACATCAAGCCGGACGTCCGGCAGGAGCTGTTCTCCCGCATCAAGAGCCGCACCGCTCCCGGCGGGCTGCATGTCCTGAACGTATTCGTGGAAAAGCCGTTCATCGCTCCGCCGCCGGAACCGGAGCCGTACGCCTACCCATGGCGCTCGGGCGAGCTGCTGGCGCATTATCACGACTGGCTCGTCGAGGACAGCTCGGAAATCGTCTTCGACTGCGATTCCTCCGGCATCCCGCATCGGCATGCGATGAGCACGCTGATCGCCCGGCGGCCGTAAAAGCGGCTCCAGCCGTTTGACCGCCGGACGCATCCGACTCTCTCGAACAGTCCGCCGGCGGCCGATTTCCGGTGCCGAATCGGTCCCGAAATGGTATGATATTCGAGGGCTCTGCATCCTTTCATCCATTCGCAGACGCCGCCGCCATCATCCCGCATCACCGAATCGAGGCCCGCACCGATGAAGAAATTCCAGAAATTCTATATCGAAATCACGAGCGTCTGCAACTTGGCCTGCCACTTCTGTCCGCCGACGCTGCGGGAAAAAAGCTTCCTGAAGCCCGAGGACTTCGCCAAGCGGCTGGACGAGATCAAGCCTTATACGGACTCCGTCTACCTTCATGTAAAAGGCGAGCCGCTGCTGCATCCGAAGCTCGACCAGTTGCTCGACATCAGCCACGACAAAGGCTTCAAGGTGAACATCACGACGAACGGCACGCTGATCGAAAAAAACAAGGCCAAGCTGCTCGGCAAGCCGGCGCTGCGGCAGATGAACTTCTCGCTGCACAGCTTCGACGGCCATGCCGGCTCCACCGACAAGGAAGCGTACGTCACGACGATCCTGACGTTCATCCAGGAAGCGCTGGCGTCGACGGACGTCCTGTTCTCGCTCCGCCTCTGGAACCTGCGCAAGGACAATGCGACCAATCTGGAGCTGAAGCGCAACCGCGAGGTGCTGGCGATCATCGAGCGCGAGCTCGGCCTGACGGAGCCGATCGAGGAGCAGTTCAAGCGCGGCTCGGGGCTCAAGCTGGCCGACCGCTTCTACCTGAACCAGGACCACGAGTTCGAGTGGCCCGACCTGAACGCCGAGGAGGATGACGGCAAAGGCTTCTGCCACGGCCTGCGCAACCAGGCCGCCATCCTGGCGAACGGCACCGTCGTGCCCTGCTGCCTCGACGGCGAAGGCATCATCAACCTTGGCAACATCAATCAGGCGAGCTTCTCCGACATCATCCAGGGCGATCGCGCGCAAAAGCTGTATGACGGCTTCTCCCGCCGCGAAGCGGTCGAGGAGCTGTGCCGCAAATGCGGCTACCGCAAGCGCTTCGGCACGTAGGCCGGGCTGCCGCTTCAGCGAGGCGCGCCCGCTCCCGCTTGGCCGTCCCGCTTGGCCGTCCCGCTTGGCCGTCCCGCTTGGCCGCCGGCGGATCGGCGGGCGGACTTGGTCTGGAGGATGCTCCGAGGCGCGGCGAGCAGACAGCAAAAAAGCATGGCTCCCTTGAAAGGGAACCATGCTTTTTTGGGCTTGCGCCCTGTCCAGCCCGATCAGGGACTCGCCGCCGTCCCGGCAGGACGGCGACGGACGCCCCATCGCCTCAGACCGGCTCCAGGCTGTCCAAAATCTCCGCGAGGCTGAGCTCGGCGCAGGCCATCGACGTATCGGCCGCGCCGTAGTACATGCGGACGACATCGCCGTCGACCAGCGCGCCGCACGAGAACACGACGCCGCCGAAGAAGCCGTCCGCCTCGTAGGCGGCATCCGGCTCCAGGATCGGCCGGCCCGAGCGGGCGACGACCCGGGACGGATCGTCCAGGTCGAGCAGCACCGCGCCCATGCAGTAGCGGTGGTCCTTGGTCGCGCCATGGTACAGCTCCAGCCAGCCGCGGTCCGTGCGGATCGGCACCGCGCCGCCGCCGATGCGGCCGCTGTCCCACATGCCTTCGCGCAGCCCGATCAGATGCCGGTGGTTGCCCCAGTAGAGCAGGTTGTCCGACTCGGCGATCCACATTTCCGGGCGGCCGCAGCTTTTGGTCGTCGGCCGGTGCAGGGCGTAATGCTTGCCGCCGATGCGCTCCGGGAAGATGAGCACGTCCTTGTTGTCGGGCCCGAAGATCATGCCGTGATGCTCCACGGTCTTGAAGTCCTTGGTCGAGACGAGCGACTCGCCGATGCCGACCGGCGACACCGCCGAAAAATAGATATAGTACGTATCGCCGATCTGCGTGATGCGCGGATCCTCGATGCCGAAGCTCTCCAGCGGCTGCGACGGATAGATGAACGGCTCGTCGTCGATCGTGAAATTCCGTCCGTCGCGGCTGCGGGCGATGCGCAGGTACGACAGCGACGTCAAGTATTCGAACGCCGGCGCCTGGTCGCGCCGCACGATGACGCGCGGATCGGAGAAGTCGTAGCTCTCGTCGTCCTTGCGGATCGGAACGAGGTCGAGCTCGCCCTTCTCCACGTTATAGACAGGGGCCAGCACGACGGAACGGTCCGGGCTGATCGGCCGCTCCGCCACGCGCAGCAGCAGGATGACCTCCCCGCCGTATTCCGCCACCCCGGCGTTGAAGGCGCCGATCACCTCGAAATCGTCGCGATGCGGCTTCACGTCGGCCGGCGTCACCAGCGGATTTTGCTCATATCGGTAAACATTCATGCGTAGCAGCTCCTTCGTGGTCTAAGCTGTGCAGGCTCTCGCTGCATGCCGCCCGGGCTCTTACCGGCCGGCGAACGGGTCCGGAATGTCCAGCGTCTGCGCGTCGGCGTCGCTGATGCCCGCGTATAGCACGGCTCTGCCGTCGCCGCCGCGGATCAGGCCGCCGCTGAACACGACATCCTCCAGATCGGGCCGCTTGGCCGGGCCCGGCAGGAAGTCGCGTCGCTCGCCGATCAGGCGCAGGCCGCTCCAAGCCTCCGATGCCGGATCGAACTCGAACGCCATCGGATAGTAGTGGCGGCCGCCTGCATCATCGAAGCAGGCGATATGGCCGAGCACGCCGATGCGGCCGCCCGGCAGGAGATGGGTCTCGTTGGCTCCGCCCCATTCGCCCTCGGCGAACTGTCCCTCGAGCAGCGGAGCTTCGTCGATGGCCCGGACCGTCAGGCCGTCCAGCGAGCCGACGCGGACGTAGCCGATCTTGCCGCGGCCGCCCTTCTCTCCCTGAGGCCGCGTGAACACGCCGACGCCCCCGTCCGCAAGCTCCGCGAGGCGGATGTCCTTCATGCCGTCCGGTCCTTCGAAAAAGCGGCGCAGGTCGCGGAGCCCCTGGCCCCGGTAGAACACGGTCCGCCACATCAGCGCGTCGGCCCGCTCGGGATGCGGGAAGATCTCCACGCCGCCGACGACGAGCTCGCCGCCGATGCGGCTGTGGAACGGGTCCTGCAGCCGCAGGACCGGCGCTCCCTCGATCGGCAGCCAGGCGCCGTCCGTTTCGGCGAAAAAGACGATGTCGGAATGCTCGCTGTCGCGCGACTCGACGCGTCCGGGAAGAACCGTCCGGCCCTCGTCCTCGAACGGGGCGGCGATGTTGTAGACGTCCTTGCCGCCGACGCCTGCGAACGGGATGCGGCGCGGCTCGCGCGCGGCTGGGCCGGCGGCCCGGTATTCTCTCAGCAGCTCGGCGCATGGCGCCGGAGCCGGTTGCAGCTGGCTCATGAATCCATTCTCCTCCCGCGAAGCCCGGCCGGAGCCGGGACGATTATTTCAGGCTGAACTGCATGCCCTCCTGGAACTTCTTGCTGAAGATCAGGAACAGCACGATGATCGGCAGCGTGAGGATCGTCGAGGCCGCATAGAGCGGACCCGGGTACGACCCGTACGGCCCGAACATCTGCGACAGCAGCACGTTCAGCGTCAGCATCGAATCGCTCTTGACCGCGATCATGTCCCACAGCAGCTCCGTCCACCGCTCCATGAGCAGGAACAGGAAGATGACCGTCGTGATCGACTTCGACATCGGCAGCATGATGCGGAACATGATCTTCAGATCCGACGCTCCGTCGAGCTTGGCCGCTTCGATGAACGTCGACGGCACGGCCTTGAAGAAGTTCGTGTACATGAAGATTGCCCACAGGCTGACCGCCTTCGGCACGATCAGGCCGAGATAGGTGTCGTACAGGCCGGCCCGCTGGATGATGAGGAACGTGGGCACCAGCAGGATGATGGCCGGGAAGAACATATGGAACAGGACGAAGTTGTTGATCGCATGGCGACCGAAAAAGTTCAGCTTGGACAGCGCATAGGCGACCATGATGCCGAACAGCATCATCAGCGCGGTCGAGGCCGCCGAGACGACGACGCTGTTCAGGAACGCGTTCAGCCACGGCCGTGTGACGCCCGCCTCGCCGCCGCTGAACAGCCATTCGTACGACTTCGTCGTGAACTTCGTCGGCAGCAGCTGCTTGTCGATCTGCGTCCAGTCCGCGAACGAGCTCAGCACCATGTACAGATACGGATACACCATGACGAGCAGGAGCGCGAGGGCGAGGAGATAGCGGATGGCTCGCCTCGAGCCGCTGCGGCGTTTAGACCCAACCATTTCGCTTCCCCCATATCTCCAGAATTTTGCGGATGGCGAAGATCGAGATGAACGTCGCCACCGATGCCAGCAGCGCGACCGCCGACGCGTAGCCGACCTGCATGTTGGAGAACGCCTGCTTGAAGATCTCCATCTGCCAGGTGTTCGTCGCGTTGCCCGGGCCGCCGCCCGTCAGCTGGTACACCTCGGTGAAGATGCCGAACGTGACGCCGAAGCCCAGGATGAGCGTCGTGTACAGCGACGGATACAGCAGCGGCAGCGTGATCCGCCAGAACCGCTGGCCGTCCTTGACGCCGTCGATCGCGGCCGCCTCGTACACTTCCTTGTCGATGCTCTCCAGGCCCGAGGTGAGGATGAGGGCATAATAGCCGGTGAACTTCCAGGCGAGGATGAGGCCGACGACGAACAGCGCGGACAGCGGCGAGCCGAGCCAGTTGATGTCCAGCCCGATGCCGCGCAGGAACTCGTTGACCGGGCTCGTGTAGGACAGCAGTCCTTTGACGATCAGCGCCGAGACGACGCCCGAGCTCAGGTAGGGCAGGAAGAAGCCGATCAGGAACAGTCCCTTGAACCGGGGCAGTCCATGCACGAGCACGGCCACTCCGATCGCCAGCGCCGTCACCAGCGGCACGAAGATCATCATGAACTTGTACGTGTTCCAGAACGCCGCATGCACGCTCGGCGAGCGCAGCGCCTCGAGGAAGTTCTCGAAGCCGACCACGTTGAACGTCGGCGCGATCAGATCCCAGTCGGTGACGGACAGGAAGATCGACCAGATCAGCGGGATGAAGAAGAACAGCAGCGAATAGATGAGGTAAGGGCTGGCGAACAGCCAGCCCAGCTTGTTGTTGCGTTGGTCCATGACGAGAAGACCTCCCTTAGTCCAGGGCTTTCTCCAGCGCGGCCTTCATAGCCGCCCAGCCCTCCGCAGGGGCGATTTCGCCCTTGACGACTTTATTGAACGCCTCCGTGCCGATGATCGTCTGGAGGTCGTTGTACTTCGCATTGTCCATCGGCGGCACGGCGTTCGGCACGTTTTCCGCGTACGGCTTCAGCTGCGGGCTCTTGTCCAGCACCGCCTGGAACGACTCGTTCGTCGACAGGTCGTCGCGCGCCGGAGGCAGGTTCGTCTTCTCGAACCAGGCCGCGTCGTTTTTGGCGTCGCCGTACACCCACTGGATGAAGTCGATCGCCGCCGCCTGCTGCTCCTTCGTCGCCGAGGCGTACACGACGAGCCCTTTCGTATCGGCGAACGTCTTGCTGTCGGCCGGGTCCATGCCGTCCGGCACCGGCGGCATCGTCAGCGCGTACGTCTCGTTGTACTTCAGGTTCGGATACTTCTCCGCCCAGGTCGTGAACGTCCACGGACCGACGTCGGTGAAGACGCCCGTGCCGTTCTCGAACGGGTCGGTCACCTGGCGGGCGAGCAGCCCCTTCTCCTTGCGCAGGTCGTCCACGAACGACAGCACCTCGACGCCCGCCTTCTCATCGCCGGTGAAGGCATCGCCTTCGATGAACTTGTTGCCGCCGGAGGCCGCGTCATACAGCATGTAGAAGTCGAACCAGCGCTTCCACGCCGTCGGGTCGGCCAGATCCGGCTTGGCCCACAGGTATTTCTTATCGCCGTGCTTGGCCTTGAGCTTCTTGGTCAGCTCAAGGATCTCGCCGTACGTCTGCGGCGGCTCGCTGTAGCCGAGGTCCCGGATGATGTCGAGGCGCCAGCCGAACAGCATCGGATTGGAGTAGATCGGCAGCACGTACTGGTGGCCGTCCGCGAACGTCCACGGCTCGATCGTCTGGGTCATGCTGCGTCCCTGCACGATCTCGTCGAAGCCCTCCAGCGTATCGAGCGGCACGAGCGCCTGGCTGCTTGCCAGCTGGGCCGCGAAGCCGCGGTTAATGTTCTCGGACATCGTCGGCGCGCTCTTGGCCGCCAGCGCGGCCTGGATGCTCGCCTCCGAGGTCGGCGATTCCTTGATCGCGCTCACGTTGATCTTCACCTTGCCGTTCTGCGCCTCGTACGCATCGGCCATCTCCTGCCAGAACGCCTGCTGCGTCGGGTTCGGCGCGGCCCAGAATTCGATCGTCGTCACGCCGCCCGACGACTCTCCTCCGCCTTCGCTTCCGGACTGGCCGCCTTGGCCGGTGGAGCAGGCCGACAGCAGGCCGGCCATCAGCGCGACGGACAGGACCATAGGGACTCTCTTTTTCATCTTTGTTGTGCCTCCCTTTAAGTTGTCATGATTTCTGTAAAGTTGTCATGATAAAAGTAATGCTGATTGTAAGGGGTTACGGGGTCCATTATGGGCTTGAAAACGGTTCATGTCAAGTGACAAACTTATGGATCAGCTTTATGTAAACGGAATGATCTGATTTACATTTTAAGTTTGTAACGTTACAATGGAGGAAGGACAGCCCGTTCCGGCTCCGAGCTCCCGCTTGCCTTGACAGGCCGGCGCGCAACCGGAACAATGAAGCTAGTCCGTAACAGGGGTTGACGAACGTGAAGACGAAAGTAACGATGCAAGCGATTGCCGACAGGCTTAATCTTTCCAAAAATTCCGTCTCGCAAGCGCTGACCGGCAAGGCCGGCGTCAGCGACGAGACGCGGCAGCTCATCCAGAAGACGGCCGAGGAGATGGGCTACACGTACAGCCGCCGAGGCCAGTCGCCGGAGCCCGGGGCGGCGTCGCGCACGATCGCGCTGCTCGCCTCCGATTTCGCCTTTTCCCAAAAAGGCTTCTTCGGCGACATCTATCTGAGCATCGACCGGGAGCTGAAGCGAAGCGGCTGCGAGCTCGTCATCCAGTCCGTCAGCCCGAAGGAAGCCGAGGCGCTGGAGCTGCCGCCATTCCTCGAGAACAAGACGGTCGACGGCGTGCTCATCCTCTCCCACATCACCAATGATTATCTGAAGGCCGTCCTGGGCACCGGCATTCCCGCCGTGCTGATCGACCATCATCATCCGGAGCTCGCCGCCGACTCGATCCTGACGAACAACCGCTTCAGCGCCTACGAGGCGGTGCGCCATCTGCACGGACTCGGACATCGCCGCATCGGCTTCGTCGGCAGCATCGAATTTTCCCCGAGCTACTACGAGCGGCTCGAGGGGGTGCGGCTGGCCGCTTGGGAGCTCGGCCTCGAGCTGCCCGAGCCGTGCCTGCTGACCGATGTCGCCGAGGACAGCGACGAGGTGCGGCGGCGGCTGGAGCCGGCGGCCCGCCTCGCCACCGCCTGGTTCTGCGTCAACGACGGCTATGGCTTCATGACGAGCTCCGCCCTGCAGCAGCTCGGCCTGTCCGTGCCCGGCGACGCGTCGGTCGTCAGCTTCGACAACGGCTATCTGTCGCGCCTCGCCACGCCGCCGATCACGACGGTCGATGTCGACCTGCCGCTCTATGCGAGCTGCGCGGTCGAGCAGCTGCTCCGGCGGCTCGACGATCCATCGCGCCCCCGCACCGAGACGCTGCTGCCGACCCGGCTCGTCGTGCGCGAGTCGACCGCGCCTCCGGCCCGGTGAAGAAGCGGGCGGCCTGATCTCCGCCGGCTGCCGGCCAGCGCGCTGCCGCTCGGATGCGGCCAACCGTCTCTGCCTGAGCACAGGCGGCTTCTGCTCTCCGAGCATGCCGAACAAGCCTGCCTCGAGCGTCTGGACTCGAAGCAGGCTTGTTCGGCATGCCGCGGCATGAAAACGGATACCTATCAAGGAGCCGCCTTTCCATCGCGGCCGAGCCGCAGACGGCCGGCACGGAGCGTTTACCCTTTATTCACTCGACGCATATACCGTGCTGACAATGATTCCTTAATATGGAAAGGCAAGCATCCTTCCTTCGAAAGGGGAATCCGATTGATGTCCATCCGCCGCCTCTCCGCCTCCGTCCGCTCCAAAGCGCCGCTCGCCGCCGCCGCCCTGCTCGCTCTCAGCCTGCTGGCAGCCGTTCCGGTCCACGCCGCTCCTCCCGCCCCCCAGCTCCATCAAGAAAACGCCGCCGGCCAAGCCGGCAACTGGTACACCGGAGCGGTGCCGCCGCAATCCTCGTCCAAGCCGGTGCTGCTGTTCGTCCAAGGACTGCACTCCACGATGGACCGCTGGACGCTCGAGGACAGCTACTATGAAGCCGCCTACAACGCCGGCTACCGCACCGCCTTCGTGCAGCTGAAGGACGCGGACGGCGACGGCGGCAGCATGTGGACCAACGGCGCGCTGCTCGCCTCCGTCATCCGCAAGGTTGCGGCCTACTACAACGTGCCCAAGCTGAACATCATCGCCCACTCCAAAGGCGGCATCGACACGCAGACGGCGCTTGTCCACTACGGCGCCTCCCCGTATGTGAACGTCGTGCATCAGCTGTCCACGCCCAATCTCGGCTCCGAGCTCGCCGACATGGCCTACGGCAGCTGGACGTCCTGGCTCGGCTCCATCATCGGCCAGCAGGACGACGCCGTATACTCGCTGCAGACGTCGTACATGGCGGGCTTCCGCTCGCAGACCGACGCGCGGCCGGAGGTCCAGGCGACCCGCACCTACATGTCGGGCGGCATGGGCGACGACGGCATCTTCACGAGCTACTGGTTCGCCCACGCGGTGCTGCCCGGAGAGGATGACGGCGCCGTCTCGCTCTACTCGGCGCTCGGCCTGCCGTACGGCATCCAAAGCTTCACGAAAAATATTTCCCATAGCGCGATGGCGCGAGCTTCGCAGACGTGGAGCCTCGTGCGGCCGAAGCTCGCTCTCCCGGCCGCCTCGCTGGCCGGAGGGCTGCAGGCGTCCGGCGGCGGACCGGTCGCCGGCGAAGCAGTGCCGGAGGCGGCATCCGGGTCCCGCCAAGCGGGCGCAGACGAGCCGGCCGGGCTCATCCTGCGCGGCGGAGCGCTGGACGGCTCCGCATCCGCTTCGTTCCCGCTCGAGAGCGGGCTGACGTCGCTGTCGCTCGAGGTGATGACCGCGCAGGCGGGCAGCACGGCCATCCTGCTGTCGCCGTCGGGCCAAGTGCACGCCGCGGAGGCCGCTC
Source organism: Paenibacillus sp. B01 (assembly GCF_009649995.1). Classification (NCBI taxonomy): domain Bacteria; kingdom Bacillati; phylum Bacillota; class Bacilli; order Caryophanales; family Paenibacillaceae; genus Paenibacillus; species Paenibacillus sp. B01. Next base: position 4,914,464 of record NZ_CP045802.1, read on the forward strand.
CGCCGGACTCGGCGTCCGCCGACGTGTTCGCCGGCGCCGTCCGGCGCGTCTTCCACATCAACCAGCCGGAGGCGGGCGAGTGGAAGCTGCAGCTGGGCGGCAGCGGCGACGCCTACTTCGCCCTCGCCCGCCTGGACAGCTCCAGCACGATGCGGATTGCCGCGCCGAAAAAGCTCTACCGCCCGGGCGAGCCTGTCGCCCTCTCCGTCGATCTCGGCAAGCCGGTGCAAGGGCTGTTCAAAAAGCCGTCGCTGACGAAGTCGATCCCGGGGCGCTCCTCCGCCTCGCTGCGCACGCTTCCCGACACCGCCATCGCCGGCTCGGCCGCCTCTGTCTCGCTGACCGCCCCTTACGAGCCCGGCGTCTACAATCTGTCGTTCGACGTGGAGGGCGTGAACGCTCGCGGCGAGCGGGTCGTGCGCTCGGTCAACTACAATTTCGCCGTGCTCGATCCGCAGGGCAAGGTCGGGCCGTAATCGACCGGGCCTAAAAGCCGGAAGCCGCCTTCGCATGAGAGCGAAGGCGGCTTCCGGCTTTTCGAAGCGTCCTGATTAGTCTAGATCTAGGCCAAGCCTTGCGGAAGCTCCGCCTCGCGGGCGCGGCTGCGCGTCTCGCGAGCGGAGACGAGCAGCAGCGAGGCCGCCAGAGCCGCGCACAGCAGGTACATGGTCGAATAGGAGAACAGATCGGCGACCGGCCCCATGACGATGCTGCCCAGCGAAACGCCGAGATCGGCCGTCGCGATGAACAGCCCCATCTGCACGTTGCGGCTCTCGGGACGGAGCGTGAACGACAGATACGTCGTCAGCGCCGGATAAAGCATCGCCTGGGCGAGCCCCATCAGCAGCGCGCCCAGATAAAACGCCGCAGCGCCGCCGTAGGCGGCGAGGCCGACGCACAGCGCCGCGCCCGCCAGGCTGACCAGCACCGCCGCCATGAACGAAGGATGCCAGCGTCCGTCGGACGGAATCCGCTTGCGCAGCCAGAACCGCGCCGCCACCACGACGCCCGCCTGCAGCATGAGGTAGGCGGCCGCGCTGCCGCCGCTCACCTGCGCGGCATACAGCGGAATGAACGTCGTCGCGGCGCCGAACACGACCGAGCCGGCCAGCATGAGCAGGCTGCAGCGCCGCAGCTGCGGCTGCTCGGCCAGCTCGCGGAACGAGCGCCGCAGCGCGGCGCCGCCCCCTGCGCCGAGCTGCGGCGAGGCCGATGCGCGGCCCGCCTGCGGGGCCGGACCCGCGCCATCCGGGCCGCTCCCTTGCGCGGCCGGCTTGCCGAGCCTCGCCGTGAAGCCGACCAAGCCCGTCGCGGCGCCGAGACCGAGCAGCACGGCGGCCAGCAGCGCCGGATTTTGCGCCTGCCACAGGCCGATCGCGAGCAGCGGCCCGACGATGCCCGGCATCGTCGCGCAAAGCGAGTACATCGAGATGCCCTGCGAGCGTTCTTTCTCCGGAAGCGCATCGATCAGGCCCAGCTGCAGCGCCATCGAGAAGAAGGCCGTGCAGACGCCCTGCAGGACGCGCGCGGCAAAGTAGCCTTCCAGCCCCGTGAACGCATACAGCGCGAGCGCGGCCGCGTTCAGGACGAGGATCGCGCGCAGCACCCGGATCGGGCCGTGGCGTCCGATCAGATGGCCCGCCCACGGGCGCAGCAGCATCGTCGTGAACAGATAGGCCCCCATCACGACGCCGATCGCCGCGTTGCTCGCGCCGAGCGACTCGCCCTTCAGCGGGATGAGCACGTTCAAAATCGCATTGGCGCTGAAGTACAGCAGCGTCAGGCTGTACAGCCGCAGGAACGGCCCCGACAGCGCGGCCGCCAGAGGCTTTTTCATCCTTTTCCCTCCTTATCCGCGTCCAAGGCGTCCGTCCCTGTCCCGAGGCCGCTCCGGAACAGGGCCAGAAGCTCCCGCGCGTACGGATGCCGAGCCTCGCCGAGCCGGCCGCGGTCGAGCGTCTCGACGATCCGCCCCTCGTGCAGGATCGCGATGCGGTCGCATAAAAAGGCCGCCGCTTCCAGATCATGCGTAATGAACAGATAGCCGATGCCGTGCATGCCGCGGATCCGCTCCAGCAGCTCCAGCACCTGCGCCTGCACCGAGGCGTCCAGCGAGCTGACCGCCTCGTCGAGCACGATCCAGCGCGCGCCCGTCAGCAGCGCCCGGGCGATGCAGACCCGCTGGGCTTGCCCGCCGGACAGCTCATGCGGATAGCGCTCGAGGTACGAGCCGTCCAGCCCGACCTGCTCCAGCATCTCCTCCAGCCTGCGGTCCGTCTCTGCGCGGCCGAGCCTTTTTCCCCGCAGCGGCTCGAGCAGCGCCTGCCGCACCGTGAAGAACGGATGGATCGAGGAGCGGTAGTCTTGAAAGACGGCGCTCACCGCGCCGCGATGCGCCCGCTCCCGTCCGTCGATCATCACCTTTCCCTGATCGGGCCGCTCCAGCCCGAGGAGAATCCGTCCGAGCGTCGATTTGCCGCTGCCGCTCGCGCCGATGATGCCGAGGCATTCGCCCTCGGCGCAACGGAGCGTCACCTCCTCCAGCACGGCCTGCCGCTGGGCCCGCCTGCCCGGACGGGACGAATACGATTTGGCGATGCCTTCAGCAGCCAGCATGGACATCGCCTCCCCAAGCCTGCTCGAAGCGAGCGGTCAGCGAGCGCCTCGCCTCCGTCAGCATGCGCGTGTACGCATGCTGCGGCGCGGACAGCACATCCTGCGCCCGCCCGCTCTCCACCGCGACGCCCTGCCGCAGCACGAGCACGTCGTCGGCGATGCGCTCGACCGCCGCCAGGTCGTGCGAGATCAGGATGAGCGAGCAGCCCGCCTGCTCCCGCAGCAGCATCAGCTGCCGCACCGCCTCGTACCGGGAGGCGGCGTCAAGCGCCGTCGTCGGCTCGTCGGCGATGACGAGATCCGGCTGCAGCACGATCGACAGCGCGATCATGAGCCGCTGCAGCATGCCTCCCGACAGCTCATGCGGGAACCGCTCCAGCAGCGACCGCGGCTCCTTCAGCAGCATCGTCTCCATCGCGGCGGCCATCCTTTCGCCTGCCTCCTCGGCGCTCCAGCCGTGATGCGTGCGCAGCACCGCCTCCGTCTGCCGGCCGATCCGCCGCGCGGGGTCGAACGCCCGCATGCCGTGCTGCAGGATCAGGCCGATCCGCCGTCCGCGCAGCCGCCGCAGCTCCCGCTCCGGTAGAGCCGACAGCTCGTTCCCGCGAAAGCGGATGCTGCCGGTCTGCCTCAGGTCGGGCGGATTGAGCCTGGCGATTGCCTTGCAGGAGATCGACTTGCCGCTGCCGCTCTCCCCGACGATGGCGAGACAGCTTCCCTCCCGCACCCGAAAGGAAAGGCCCGGCACGAGCAAACGCCCGCTCGAGCGGCTTGCGATCGCCAGTCCGTCTACTTCCAGCACGTTCATCAGATCGCCTCCTTGCGCAGCAAGGCCGCCGCGGCCGCCTCCGGCTCGCCGGAGGCGGCTGCCGCCGTACGCGGTCCGCCGGCCTGCGGATCGAGCGCCGTCTGGAGCGCGTCGGACAGGAAATTCACGGCCGAGACGGTCAGCACGATCATGAAGCCGGGCGCGAGCAGCTGCTCCGGACGGGAGAACATCGCCTGCCTCGCCTCGCTGAGCATCATGCCCCACTCCGCATGCGGCGCCTGGATGCCGAGGCCGAGGAACGAGAGCCCGGACACCTGCAGCAGCGTCGTGCCGAACGATCCGCTCGCGAGCACGGCCAGCTCCGGCAGGCAGGCCGGCAGCAGATGCCGGCGCAGCAGCGTCAGCCGGCCGGCCCCGAGCGTGCGGGCGAACAGCACGTAGCCCGCGTCCGCATGCCGCCGGACCGCGGTCCGGGCGACGCGGGCGAACCAGGCCCATTTCATCAGGATGAACGCCAGCAGGATGTTCTCCAGACCCGTGCCGAGCACGCCGATCACCGCCAGCGTCATGACATAGCCGGGAAAGGATAGCATGACGTCGCATAGCCGCATGAGCAGCGCGTCGGTCCGGCCCCCCAGCAGGCCCGCGGCCATGCCGACCGCCGTCCCGAAGCCGACGGAGGCGAGCACCGCCGCGAGCACGTACAGCACGCTCGGCCGGATGCCGTGCAGCACCCGCGACAGCACGCAGCGTCCGAGCTGATCGTTGCCGAGCGGATAGTCGAGCGACCAGGGCGCATAGCGCAGCGCCATGTCCACCTCGTCCGGCGGATGCGGCGCGATCCACGGCGCCAGCGCGCCTGCGGCCAGGATCGCCGCCAGCACGGCCAGCGAAGCGGCAGCCAGCCGGTCCGCCAAAAGACGTTGCAGTCGCTTCATGTCACAGCTCCTTTCTGAGCCGAGGATCGAGCAGCGCTCCGACGATGTCCGCGGCGGCGTTGAAGAGGACAAACGCAGACGCCAGCAGCAGCACGAACGCCTGGATGACCGGGTAGTCGCGGCTGAGGATCGCCTTGACGCTCATCGTGCCGAGGCCCGGCCAGGCGAACACGTTCTCCACGACGACCGTGCTGCCGAGCAGGATCGGCACCGCCATCGCGAAGATCGGGACGGCCAGCCGCAGCGACTGGACGAGCATCCGCAGCGTCAGCGTCCGCTCCGGCAGTCCGCATGCCCGGCCGTAGAGGATCGAATCGTCATGGCGGCCGGCGATCATGGAGCTGCGGATGACGCGGAAATAGACGCCGGCATAACCGGCGGCCAGCACGGCGGCCGGCAGCACGAAGCTGGCCGGCCCGCCGAGGCCGCTCGTCGGCAGCAGGTCCAGCTTGACGGAGAACAGCCAGACAAGCCCCGCCGCCAGCAGGTAGGGCGGCAGCGCCGTCAGGAAAAAGGCGGCCGCCCGCGTTCCTTGGTCAAGCCTCGTGCCCTCGCGCAAGGCGCAGAAGACGCCGAGGCCGATCGACAGCAGCACGATTACGGCGAAGGAGACGGCGGCCAGCTGAAGCGTGTGGAGAAGGGCGGGACCGAGCAGCGCCAGCACCGGCTGGCCCGTGACGTAGGATTGGCCGAAATCGAGCTTCAGCGCGGACAGCAGCCATTCCGCGTAGCGGATCGGCAGCGGACGGTCGAGCCCCAGCTCGGTCCGCTTGGCGGCGATCAGCTCCTCCGTCGCCTGGGGGACGCCCTGCGCGTGCAGCACCGCCACGGCAGGCTCGATCGGCGCCAGCTGGTTCAACAGGAAAGCAAGAAACGAGATCGCCGCCAGCAGCGGAACCGCGGCCAGCGCCCGGCGTGCCGCATATCGAAGCATCGTCGCCTCCTCCTAGCGGAATTTCATCTGCTCGAACGGCAGCTCGAACTGCGTCTGCTTGAAGGCCACGCCGTCGAGGTCGCTCGGCGCGACGACGGTCACGCCGCCGTGGCTGATCGGGATGAAGACCGCCTCGTCATGGACCGTCTTCAGGATGTCCCGGTACAGCTGCTTGCGCGCCGCTTCGTCCGTCGTGCGCGCCGCCTCCTCGATCTCGGCATACAGCTCCTCGGCGCGCTCGATGCCGCTCGTCGTATGGCGGTAGGAGGACTCTGCCGTGAACGAGGCGATCGTGCTCTGAGGATCGTAGGCCAGTCCCCAGGTCTGGTTGAACAGCAGGTCATAATCGCCTGACGCGCGGCGGGCCGCCAGCGACGGCGAAGGCTCTCCGACCAGCTCCAGCTTCATCCCGATGGAGGCGCCGGCGCTTTGGATCAGCTCGGCCTCCGTCTTTTGCGACAGCGACGCCGCATCGTACACGAGCTGGAGCGCGAGCGGCTTGCCCGCCTTGGTCCGGACGCCGCCGTCGCCCTGCTTCCAGCCGGCCTCCTCGAGCAGCTCGGCGGCGCGCTTCAGGTCATACGCCCGCTTGGGTAGATCAAGATCCGCATAAGGGGTATTCGGAGAGAACAGCGCCTCTGCGGGCGTCTCCGTGCCGTGCAGCAGCGTCCCGGCGATCGTGTCGCGGTCGACGGCATGCCAGAGCGCCTCGCGCACCGCCCGCTCGCCGACCGGGCTGTCGGCGCGGCTGCTGTTGGCCGCGATCAGCTTCGTGTTCATCGGCTTGCTGCGCAGCAGCTGGTACTTGCCGGTGTCCACGAGGCTCTGCATCGCCTCGACGTCCAGGCTGTCCGCGCCGCGGTCGTCGGTGAAGAGGAAGTTCACTTCCCCCTTCTGCAGCGCGAGCAGCGTCGTCTCGCCGGTCGGCAGCACCTTGGCCGTAATCCGCTTCACCGCAGGCGCCCCAGCCCAATAGTCCTCGTTGGCCTCGAACACCGCGTACTGGTCCTGCTTCTGCTCGGCCAGGCGGTACGGCCCCGTGCCGTCATGTCCCTGCACGCCGTCCTTCGTCCCGCCATCCTTGAAGTCGTTCGGGGAAAGGAACACGTACGGCCGCGTCATCGACAGCTCCAGCAGCGTCGGCGCGTACGGCTCGGACAGCTCCAGCCGCACCGTATGCTCGTCCAGGACTTCGACCTGCTTGAGCTTGGCCGACAGCTTGATCCAGGCGTGGCGCTCGGCGTTCGCCTGCACCGCGTCGATGTTCTTCTTCACCGCCTCCGCGTTGAAAGGAGCGCCGTCATGGAATGTCACGCCTTGACGCAGATGGAACGTGTAGGCGAGGCCGTCGTCCGACACCTCCCACGATTCCGCGAGCAGCGGCGCGAAGCCGCTCTCCGTCTTTTCGATCAGAGATTCGTAGATCATGCCTTGCGCCGCCATGGAGCCCGGGTAGAGATGCGGGTTCATGTCGTTGATGTCCTTGGCCGTCGCGTACACGATTTCCCGCGCGCCCGGATCGGCTTTGTCCTCTGAGACTCCGCAGCCCGCTGCGAGCAGCATCAGCGCGGCGGCCGGGACGGCCAGCCAACGGGCGGCGCGGAATCCGGAATTTGATGTGTGGGTTCTTCTCTTGCTCGTTATAAGATTCATGGTTCCTCCTGGATGGGTGAATGAAATCAGGCTTGTGGAGCGGATGGCGCGCCCGTTCCCGAGGCGGCTGCCGCGGGCAGATCCTGGACGATCAGCTCGAGCTGATCGCGGCCGTCGCAGCCGAGGAGCGCCTCGGACAGCGGCTGTCCCTCCAGCTCCTGCCGGGCATCGGCCAGCCGCTCGTCGAACAGGGAAAGGAAGCGGTCGACCGTCGGCGTCCGGACGCCGAGCCGGCGGGCGATGCCCTGCAGGATGCGCGTGCGGTAGACGTCCTCCTTGGGCATCCGCGGCAGCTCCCAGCGGCCGTCGGCGTCGACGAAGAGGCGCCGGATCGGAACGGCCGAGAAGTCGAAGTAGCGTCCCTGTTCGTCGGGCGACGAATAGGGATCAATGAGCAGCGACGCGTAACGCACGTAGAGCAGATACTGCTGATGCACCGCGTCCAGCTCCGGGAAGCGGTCCAGCTCGAGCCGCGACAAGCTTTCCGGCCGCACCGGATAGCAGTCGTCGGTCATGAATTTCAACAGATTGACGCGCGGCACGGACAACGCCTCGCAAATCGCGCCGATCTCCAGCCAGGCCGCATGCAGGTCGCGGATCAGCGCGGGCGTAATCGGACCTTCCGGAAACAGCTTGTAGACGTAGACGGGCGACTGCGCGCGGCCGAACACGGCATCCAGCGAAAAGGCGTTGAAAAACAGCGGCGGATGGACGTACAGCGAGATATTGCGCGTCTCCGCCTCGAGCGGCGAAGAGAGCGTCTCGATCCTCACGCCCGCCTCGGCCCAGGCGGCGCAGAGCGCGTCCAGCGCCTCCGTCCGCCCCTGCGTGGAGCCGGCATACACCTTTCGCTTCACGCCGGTCGTAAGCACGGCGGCCGACGGCCCGCCCGCCGACCACCGCGTATCTCCCAAGTAGGTCGAGAAGCTGATGATCTCCGGATCGGCCGCCGCCGATCCGCCATCGCGCGTCTGCGCCGCACGCAGCCGCTTCAGCAGCTGGCGCACGAGCCCCGCCGAGCCGAACGTCGGGGAGACGAGCACGACCCGGCGCAGCCCGCTCCGCACCTCTGCCGGCAGCTGCTCCAGCACGGAGGCGTACGCATCGGCCGTCACGGCCAGCACGGCCGTGTCCCAGCTCCCTTCGACCGAGCCAATGCCGGCATGAAGCGACTCCAGCGCGCATTCGCCAGCCAGCCGCTCATGCAGCCGGTTCTGGACCTCGGCGCGCAGCCGTCGGTCCTGCCGCTGCGCCGCGGCGAAAAACGGCTCCGACCGCAGCGAGCGCCTGCCGGCCATTCCGACCGGCGCCTGCAGCCGCTGGCGGAACAGCACGGCCAGCTGCACGGCGGCCGGCCCCGTTCCGAGCACGAGCACCCGGCCGAGCGCGCTCATCGTCCGCCTCCCGGCATGCCGCTATCCTTGGTATAAAGGGCGATGTCGAAAATCCGGTCGGGCCGCAGCGCGCGGCCCGCCAGCAGCCAGCGGCTGTCCGCGGCCTGGCGCATCGGGTAGTTGAACAGCGACTTGAAGCCGTCGCCGTACCGCATCGCCGCTGTCGCACGCGGAGAGGTGAGCGGATGCAGCCGCTCCAGCAGGTCGTACTTCACCGGAATCGTCGAGCTGAAGATCAGATGCGTCACCTCCTCCAGGCCGCGCTGCTCATGCGCTTGTCCATGCTCGATCCGGATCGGCAGCTCCGGGCCGAGCTTGCGCGCCACCTGGCGGCCCAGCTCCACCGCCTCGGCGTCGATGTCCACGCCCAGCACCTCGGCGCCGGTGCGGCGCGCGATCAGCAGCGGAGTCATCGGGAACGAGCCGGAGCCGACCATCAGCACCTTGGACTCGGGCGTCACCGCGAAATGACCGAACTCCTCCTCGATGCAGGACTCGATGTTGCGGAAATAGGCGGCCGGACTCTCCTCGCCCTCCAGCAGCCGCAGCGCGCGATGCTTCTCCATCTGCGCGACGGCCAGCGCCGAGCGGTGGCGCAGCACGTCCGCCAGCCGCTCGGCTTCTTCCGGCGAGCGCTGCTCGTGCGCCTCCCAGAGCGGCTCGCTGGCCGGCTCCAGGATCAGCTCCGAGTAGCGGTCGATCTGCTCCTGCAGGTCGGCGGCATGAGCCCCCGAGCCGTCGTAAGCGGCCGTCAGCCGGGCGAACGCCTCCGCGAATTCGGCCAGCGTCTTTTCCAAATCGGTTCCGACGATCATTGAATCCTCTCCCTTCCTTCATGCCTAGAGTCGTTCAAAACGCTACATAGGCCGTACCGCTGGCGACAATGTCCACCGAGCCCTCGATATCCAGCGCGCAGCCTTCCCCGCCTGTCCAAACGGCCCGCGCCTTGATCGCTCCGCCCGGCTGCCGGACCTCCAGCTCGACGCGCCTGCCCTGCTTCCAGCTCAGGTAGGCTCCAAGCGAGGCGGCACCCGACCCGCAGCCTCTCTCCCAAACGAGGCTGCCGACCTCCGGCACATGGATCAAGGGCTGCATCTCCGCCGTATCACCCCGATACAGCAGGATGCCGACCAGCTTGGCGTCGAGCACCGCGCCGAGCAGCCGCGCAAGCTCGGCCGCTCGGCCCCGCACGTCCTCGTCGAAGCGGTCGACCTCCAGCAAAAGATGCGTCGACGCGGCATACTGGACCAGCCCCATCGCATACGATCGGCCTCCGATCGCCACCGTCCGGGATTCCACCTTGAGCGGCGGCGGCATCTCGACTCGGCAGCGATAGCTCTCGCCGATCCGGCTCGCCTCGCAGCGGACGAGCCCCTCCGCCCCCGATGCCTCCAGGCGGAGCTCAAGCGCCGCATCCGAATTCACCTTCCGCTCCCGAGCTACGAGAGCGGCCAGCGCCATGCAGGCATTGCCGCAGAATTCGCCGCCCGCCATGCGAAGCCTCGCATCCGCCTCGCTCCGCTCCGGCTTTTCGATGAATCCGACCTGCTCCGCATGCACGCTGTCATAGGCCATCATGCGCGCAGCCACGGCCGGTCGGGCTTCCGGCGGCAGCGGGGAGCGGATGAGGATGGTCATGTTCTGCGTCGGACTCAGCTTGACGAACTCGATTTCCCGATTCATGGCGCCCCCTTCTTATGCGTAAATATTACTATATGATTGTAATAATTACTAATAGTAGGCGGGATAGGTCGGTTCGTCAACCCTTTTTTGTAAGGTCATTCCAGAGTCTGGCCGTCAAAGCGGACCGAAGGCCCGCCTACTGCTCCCAGACGGCTAAGAGAATCCGGTTGATCGCCCAGATGACGAGGATCGCAACCGCCCATGTCGGCCGGCTGGCCGCCCAAAGCGCGAGCGCGCCCAGACCGAACAGAAGGAGCTCCATCGCGAGCTTGACCGTCCAGTCGAGCGGAATCGAAGCCTTCGGCGAGAGGAACGCGCCCCAGACGACAGCGGTCAGGAGCGGGGCCCCGATGCCCAGCAGCCATCGGACCAGCGAGCCGAAGCCCGTCTGGAACCCCCAGATTCCCAACGCCGCGAGCAAAGCCAGCTCCAAAAAGAAACGAACGCCCAGGTTGATCATTTTGATCGCTTCCATGACTATGTCCCACCTCCGAATTAGAAACTAATATGATTAGTTTCAGGATAAAGGGCAAGGGTTTTTTTGTCAATGATTGGATGGCCGAGGATGCGACAGGCAGCCTGCCTCAGGCGCTCGGAATAACGGTCGGCGCGGCCGAGTTTCTTGACGCGCTGCTGCTGCATCGTAGGCATCGCGCCAAAAAGCCCCCTGCAGGCTCGCTGCCTGCGGAGAGCTTCAGGATAAATACCATAGTCTCGCATTATTCTATTTTTAATCAAAATGAATTCTTGTTCACTTATCAAGGAAGTGTCAATAACTGCCTCAACATCGCAATTTGCATACTGTACCTCAACAAATCCGACTTCAAGATTCATCCCCTCAAACCGACTTTGGGTAGCAATATGGGAGTAAAATAAGGCCCTCTACTAACCCTTTCATTTTGAGGTTCAAATCGGGCACCATACGGCATGATTTGCGTGCGAATCGACCTGATTCGCACAGGAGCAATTGTAAAATTGTTTTTGAAAAGCTACCCAGCTTGGTTCCCAATAGCCACGTTAATGGATTCGTATTTATCTTTCAGGAATACAAAAAACAGCCCCTAGACTTGAACATATTTGTTCAAGCGCTAGGGGTTGTTTTTTTGGGGCTCTATTGGTTAACGGGGAAGAAAGCTTGACGCCGTCTGTTTGTCGTCAAATTTTTTCACATTCGATTCAGGCATGGCTTATTTTTCAAACGTTCCTGAAGATTACCCTACACATCTTGAACTTTCTTGATCAACTTGAAAAGGACGGCAGCCGCGGCGATAAAAAAAAACGGAGGGTTGGCTTCTGGAACAATTGAAATTCAGCACCGCATCTTAAAAAACATTCTCAAACGCGCAGTTGAATGGAGAATAATTAAGCGAAACCCAGTCGATGATGTGCAAAAACCAAAAGTCTTCTCAAAGGAGATTATCCCTTATGATGGAGCGGAAGTAGAAAAGATGCTTCGAGCGTTACAGTCTGAACCGTACCACTGGAGAGTTATGATTACTTTAGCCCTTACATCCGGTTTGCGACGGAGCGAGTTACTCGGCCTTGAATGGAAACACCTTGATTTCAACACAGGAGTTTTGGATGTTTCACAAAGTATGATTCATGCTCTGAAAGGCGAAGTCGTCGTGAAGCAGCCTAAAACTAAGAAATCTATCCGCAAAGTTGCTTTGCCCAGTTCCATGCTAAAAGAACTCAGGGAATATTACGAATACAGAATGCAAGAACGAAATGATATTGGCGATGCATGGCGCGGCGGCAATTGGTTCTTTATGTTCTCCCATCCGGACGGACAACCGTTCCATCATGAGCGACCCTATCTATGGTTTCGGCAGTTCGTTAAGAAAAACGGGTTTCGTTACATCCGATTCCATGATCTTCGGCATACCTCAGCTACGATTTTAATTAATCAAGGCGTTCATGCCAAAATCATTTCGGAACGGCTCGGGCACGGATGCATTACCACAACGATGAACATTTACGGCCACGCTCTCCGGACTGCCGACCAAGCAGCTGCTGATAAATTCGAATCATTCTTTATACCTAAAACAGCACAAAGACAATAACGAAGAAGACTAGGAATTCCAGGACGTCTTCGGTTCATTGAACAATAATCGCTCACATATTTGAGGCACAAAAACCCAACTTGCAACAGAGCAAATTGACGGTATGGTTCAGCATCAAATTTGCGATATGTTCTGACTCTACTCGATTTGGCTAAAATCCTCGAGGATACATGAAGCGATTGTTCATACCACTGTTAATATGGCGTATAGAAGTATTAAAAAGAACCAAGTCGTTATATGACTTGGTTCTTTTCGTACATCCGGTAGCTGTACTGGACCTGCTGCTGCAAGTATTCTTTCCCTCGCTGTTCCCTGAAATCCAACTTGTAATACACAGGGAACCGCTTGCTGACTTCTGTCTTCACCAGTTCGGGCGGCGTCACAAAAATCAGCTGGAATTTCAGTTTTTTGGCGACTTCGAAGATAGGATCGAGGACATGCGCTGAAACAGCCTGACCGAGCGGGTTGTCGCACACCATAGTCATCCAGTACTGGTCTGTATCATTTTTCATAGAAAGTAACATCATCATGATCACCGTTCGCGCTGCTAGCTTTTGACCCCCGCTGCCATCCGCCGTGGTAGCTGAACCCTCATTAATCGTTTTCCACGTTTTGTAATGTTCCCGTCGTGGCCTGCTGTAGGTCAACGCGTTCTCGGTATTCATGTTATACACTAACAGCGTTGGGTATCGGCGGCGCAGGCCGACAAACAGGATTTCCTCGTCTCCCACAAGCTTTTTGATTTCATCATTTAGCTTCTTGTTGTGGTCGTCAATCACATCAAACTGCTTGATGATCTTATCAATGGCATCCACAAAATGCTCTTTTAACAACGGTTCCACATCCTCGGGCCGACGCGGCAGGATGTCCTCCTCTAACTTCGCAAGCGGATAAATGCCGAAATCGTTCTTGACCGACATCTTCGCTATCATATGCCTGATCGCATCGGAAAGCGAAACGATCTTCATCGCGGCACGGTTCGCCCAATAGCTCTGGGCCTGCAGGGCTTGCGCCTTATCCCGTTCGAGATCCGTCATCGATTTTTCGCAGAAGCGGATCATGCCTTCCATTGTATCCAATATTATGTCGCACCGTTTGCCCTCGACATGGGAAAATGAGCCGATAAGCCCTTTTTTGAGTTGCGCATCCCACGATCGCTCTTCGATTAATTCCTGTATGGCCGTTATCTTGCGTCCGATGCGCTTACGTTGCCCATCAAGCTCGCTCACTAATCCAACGCGTGCCTGACGCCACTCACTTGCCGCTTTTCCCGCCTGATATTCAGCCGCTTGGAGATCGTCCTCGCCGAAGGTTATACCATCTGCATCAACGTGCGAGGCGAGAGATGCCTCATTTTGCCCAAGCGCGGTTTTTCGTCCTTCCGCATCCGTCTTTTGCTCATTCAGAATGCGCATACGCTCCGTTGCCTGGGATTTGCGAGCAACTATTTCGCGTTCTTTCTGATCTAGATCAAGTTCATCCCACGCCTGTGCCGCCTGTGCGTGATTCTCTACGATCTTTCGTTCATGGTCTTCCATCATCTCGCATTTTGCTTCCATCTTAGCTTTTTCGGCAGTTAGACTTTTTTCCACATTCGAGATGAGTCGGTCTTGCTCGTAACGTAGGAGTGAAAGATTGGATTGCCTTCCTTCCAGCACTTCGAGCGGTTCGGTGAGGATTTGTGCTTCCCTCCACTGAGGCGTAAGCATTTCTATTTGGGCGACCATCTCCATAAGCTTCTGTTCCTTATGACCACGGTCCACACTCAGTTTCGCGAGCTCTGTATTCTGTTCTTCACGGCTGCTGTTCAATTGTTTAAACTGCGAAGCATATTCGAGAACCTTCTGAAAGACATCATCCCGAAGGGTTGGCGCGGAGACGTCGGTAGCGTCTACATTCGTTTTTGGTGCGGGAAATGCCGCATTAGGAACAGCGATTGCTAACTGCTCCAGCTTTTGCTTTACATCCCTGGACCATTCCCAGTATGCCTGTTTCCATTGGTTAATCTCGCCGTGCAGCGTTTCGACCACCATGCCCGTAGCTTGCAGCGCAGACCTTGCCTTCGAAATCTCGATATCCAACTCTGCTAACCGGGCGCAACGCACCTCATGATACCGCCATTCTTCCTGAAAGGCGTTTAAGTTCCGTAAAACTTCGTCGTAGTTGGCCGCCTCCTGCTGAAGGCGCGCCAGGTCGTAGCTAATTTTTCGTTTTATCTCCTGCAAGTCACCTTCACGAGACGTGTATCGTTGCCGCTCAAGACGCAGGTCTTCGAGCACTTCTTCCATCGCTTGGAGCTGCGATGAAATTTCGTCGGCGAGGTCATGACTTAAAAGGAGTACCAAATCGCGATTGATCCCTTCGATCTCTGCGATCGAACGCTCCAACTCGTTGACATGCGACGCCGCCGCCTGCCATTCCCCTTCCACACCTTCCTTGTATCGCGTGTATGCCGCTAGGTGTAATGAGAGTGTGGCTGCCTGCCCACTAACTAGTACATAGGAAGCACTCCCGGACTCTTTCATCTCTTCCCGAAGGAACAGCGGTACAGGTGACTGCAAATCCATTGCCGCCAGTTCGTCTTCCAAGCGTGTGCGTTTCCAGTCCTGGCTGAAAACAACAAGGCCAAACGGCAAGAGCGGATGTTTTGCGAGCTCCTCTTCACGCTGCTTATCATTGAGCGTACGTAAAAACTGCGTACCATAAAAAACATCCATATGGGCCGAGAGGCGCTCATAAATTCGTTTCAGGTCAGGGTTCGCAATCCAGAAATCTTTGCCGTTCAGGGAAACGGCGATCTGTTTCTGCCACAGCGCATGCTTGGCGGATTCAAGGTCCTTTTTATAATGTGTGAGCAGCCGTGCGATCCGCTCTTCTGTGTGCTCCACCGATAGACGACTTGCAGTTTCCACGTGATCTTGTAACCAGGTGGCCACGCGGTCAAGCAATTGCCGTTCCTTTTGCTCCTGCTCGGGGATTTTTGCCGCCAGCGCCTCGCATTCCTCGTCTAGGGCTTTACACCGTTCTTCCGCAGAAGCAAGTCCTGCGGTGTTTGCCAGTATCGCGGCATCTGTATCCGTAAGCTTTACCATTTTCTCCTCGATGAGGTCCACCGTATCTTTCTTCCGTTCCTGATATAGCTGCAGGGCCTTGTCGATCTGGTAGGCCACCTCTTCACCGTAACGGCTTACAAAGGCTCTCTTTTTGCTTTCATAGGTCGCACTCTCATCGTTAAGCCGTTCTTGTTCAATTTCTAGTCGCGACAATTTAGTGCGCTGCTTCTCCCGCTGCTCTTCCTGTGCCTTCTCATTTTCTAAGAGTCTCTGTTCAAGCGCAGCATAGCGGTTGATCTCGTCCTGTAGATGAATCTCCAGTATCTTCCATTGCTCTGCTGCAGCCATTGCGACTTGATCCATCTGTTCCTTAATCTCGCGCGCACTCTCGCTGTTTTCAAGCATCTCGATACGCTGGCAAACCTCCGCGAATGCCTGCTGCGCCTTCTCCCAATACCTATACTTAATGGAAAGCTCAACGTGTTTATATTGCGAATCAATATCCTCTTTCCGCGTCACCAGCGCCGAGAGTCGATCTTCGTTTTCCACCATTTTTACTCGCAACGCCTGCACCTCGCGTGCCAACCTTGCATAGTAGAGGTTATCTTTTTCGTACGCCAGCTGACGCAGGGATTTTCCAGTTTCGTCGAGGCGCTGTTGCATAATGGCAAGCGTATCATTAAGCCCTGTTATCACATGGCGAATGGCTGCAAGCAGACGCTGACCGCTTTTTTCGTGCTCCGTCTGCTGCTTCTCTAGTTCAACGCCTTTTCCGACCTCCTGCTGAAGGGGCGCCAACTCAGCCAGAAACTCCTTAAAGGCACTTTCACGGGAGAGCAATATAGGCAGGTTTTTTGCGATGCTTGCCTGACTTTTAAAGATTTCCACCAAATCATCCTGGCCGCTGTCCTGCTGCTGAAGACGTTTACTGATCATTGGCACTATTTTGGTGCGGAAGAGCGAGTAATCATCAGTAGCCCCTTCGAAATAGGCTCCGACACCGCCTTCATTTTTGTTGATCTCTTTCAATGTATCCCAATCTTTTTTGTCGATACCGTAGCTTTTGAGCACCTCGTGATACTTGGCTACACGTTCAAATGTAGCAAAGCCCTGCTCCTTCAGCCACTTCTCCAGCACATCCATACTAATCGCTTGCCCACCGTCATAAAGCGGCAAAAATTCAAACAAGCCTGTGTCATCAATCTCGACTTCTTTTACATATAATAGAAACTTCGGCTTGATGTCATAATCATTTTCATCTTCCGACTTTGTCGCCTGACGTTCCGCTGAGAATACACCGCCTGTAATTAGGTACCGACGATCGTTCCCGTCAAGCTCCCATTCCATGACGATGTGAAATGGGTACGCTTGAAATTTTTCTTTCTCATTAAAGAAAAACTGCTGGTACAACCGATTTTCGGTCGCTCCCCATGCAGTACCAGGCTTCATCAACTGAAAAAAAGCCTGTAGTAATACGCCTTTTCCACCCCCGTTTATGAGTGAAATAAGCGTATGGACCGCTTCTTCTCCATTGTTGAATTCGAACACCATATCTTCGTACTGTTTTTTCATGTTCTCATATTTCAGGCCCGTGATGCGGCCGCGGTTCCACCTAGGCATACGACTCCTCCTGCCTTGCAACTATCGATTTGATCTCCTCGTACCGATCCTGGTCGCCGTACAAATACTCTAGACGATCAAACAACTCCAAGCTGGGGAATGCCTTAATGCCTGGCTGGTCCCGATCTGCTATGTAAACAAGCCCCTCGTCCTCTAACAACTTGAAGGCCGTCTTAATGAGGCCCATTCGTGTCTTTTTGTTCGGTCGCGTAAACACCCCACGCTCGGATTCCGGCTCCAGGTTCTTCCAGAGAGTGACCATATCACGCATGGCTAGACCACTACGCTTTTCTGCCATACTGTCTTGGGCGATTTTCACTTCCCATTGATCCATGAGCGATGTGACCGCCCGCTCGATCATAAAGAAGGTCACGCCTTCTCGCCTCGTCTTGATCTTGGCAGCCTGATTGCGGTCAATTTCTGCCATAAAAGCCATGATCACGATGGATACTGCGTAAAAATGTTTCTTATTCTCGATGTCCTTGTGCCTGCTGCGCAGGTGCGTAAAGTTTGTTGCAAATACCGAACCGCCCGCTTTAGCGATCAAATGGAGGCGTTTATGGGCTTCAATGACCTGGGTGCCCGACTGGTCTGCCAGCATGCGGACGCTCTCCCGCACAGTCGGCTCAAAGTACATATTATAGAGCTCATCACTATCCTCGATCATTTTCTTCTTAAGCATATGAAAATAGACGGCTGAGGCTTTTTTCATGGATTCAATATCCATTCAAGCATTCTCCTTTAACTTCAGTGAAAAGGGTGTAATTTTCATACCATTCCAGCGAAGTGGTTTCTCCGTCGGGTCATAATCCGTGTAAATCAGACTGCCTTCAAGCACCTTGAAACGGTTGCTTTTTTGCATCAAGTGATGGATGAGAATCTCTCGTTCATCTTCAAAGGTCTTGTTGCGAAGTACCTCGATTCGTAGCGGCTCTTTACCGAACATCATCCACAGCTCCCGCGTCTCCCGGTCGCTCAGCCACCGCTCCTGTACATATGCAGGGAGGTCGGTGAGCTCGCGCAGGGTAAAGACACCATCTTCCAGTAGCTGGTCGAAGACTGGCTCCCAAGCATATACGATCGCATCCCAGTTAAGTACTCGCTTCCGAAGGAGATCCTCCTCCTCTTCCTCGTCAACGTCTTCTACAGGTTTCTCCAGTTCCGAGAGAACCTCCTGCTCTTCCCACACCCAATCGAGTGGCAGCATAAACTCATTTATCGGAGAAAAAAGCGGTTCAAGCAGTTGATCAATGGCCGCGAAGTTATAAACGCCTTCTTTCTGAATCCAATTCTGATAAATGTGTTCGGAGAACGACAAGGCCATTCTATCCCAAAACAGGGCTGGATTTTCGGCTTTCAGACGCATTTCGGTGGAGATACTTTGAATGACAAGCCGCGCAAATCGGTCGTGTATCTGGCGCGTATATTCTACTTTATCCCTAAGCAAGCTCAGATCGTCTTTCTCCTCCAATCGATCCTGATTGTGTTCGAGTTTATCGATCAGCCCCAAAATATTGCGGAACTCTTTTTTCTCCTGGTCAAATTGTTTTTCGATTGCATCTTTTCTCTCTTCCCGCTGAAGGTTCTCTGAGAAGAGCAGCACTTTAGGGTTGTTTGCCACTTCGCGTTGAAAGCTTTCCTCCTCCGCGATGAGTCGCCTGACGCGGCTAAGAAGCATATCGAGGCTTCGTGTCGCCTTTTTATAATTTCCATTACGGATAAGCTGGATGCTATAGAGTTGCTCGATCGTGATCGAAAACTCTTCCGAGATTTCGCGGCTCATAAAAATCATTTCCTGAGCTTCGTCAGTCAGCTTGTACACAATCGACCCACCTGACTGCAGGTCGGTGAACAGCTCGTCCATTGTGACATATCGAAACTCTGTTTTTTCCCACTCCCTAGTCACTTCATTAAAGTACGGTGATTCAAACGGCTTGTTAAGCTGCTCAGGACCTTGATACAACAGCCCACCTACAAGACGCGCGATTTGTTGGTCCGTCGCCGTCAACCCCATTTCGCGCAAGACATCTGACGCTATGACTTCAATTTCCTTGCGGCGTCTGTCCTCACGATCGTTCAGCTCTCGATAGAAGATTTCTAAAATCATGCGGAACAAAATTCCTTGTAAATATGGGGTGAGCGCCGCGCCTAAATCCATGCCGCTGCCTAGCAGAAAAAAGGGATTAAGCCGCCTCATACGCTGGCCAAATCCATCCCATGCCTCGTTCATCCGACTGTTCCTTTCCGCCACGTCTCCACCGTGAGCACTTCCTGCGGGATTCGCTTATTCATCGCCCAACATGCCCGCATAGAGGAAGCCGCTCGGCTGTCAGGGGTCACGTGCTGAAGCATAAAAGCCAGGTAGCGTTCGTCCTTTGTCTGGGTCTCACACGACACCGTATGCTGATGAAACTGCGCCATAGCTTCATAGATTTCAGCGGCAGGCAATACGCCCGCTTCGGGATACCCGTAGTGAAGACGATATAGGATACCGTACCCTTCAGGGTCCATATCCCCCACATACCGAAACGAATAAGAGCGGTCTACCGGAAAAAGTTCATAAAAAAACGAAAAACTACGCTCGATCTTCTTCCCTTCGCCGTAGATGATAATGTCGGGCTGATCGCTCAAATTCAGACACCCCCTTCTTTGAAGCATGACGACGGTGTGGAAAAACGAGAGGTTTTCCACGATCAGCACCTCACGTATCTCATGCGGTGATGTACCCGGCCTAAGCCACATTACAAAGGGTTCACCCCAACGTTTTGCTTTTAGGGCACTATGGTCGATGCCTAGGCGAGATAGAAACTGGCTGCCCTCTGGTTCCGAAAGATACTTTTCGTGTCCAAAGAGTTCCAAACTTCGCTCTTCCACGCTCACCCACTGCCGCTCCTCAGCCGATTGCAAAAAGGCATGGACACTCTCAATGCGGTGCCACTCGTCAGACGTCTGCCATTCAGGATACCGTCTGTAAAACCCAAACTGGAGATGGTCACTAAGCTTCATTATCTGCAACGAATCCCACGACGGCTCGATGTTCCGAGGGAGAACCCAGTATTGTAAAGGAAGGGCGGGCGTTCTGCCATTAACGGCCGATCCCTTGAACGGTTGTATCGCCCCTTGTGCTTCTAACGTTTTTATCGCAGCTGCAAACGCGGTGTATCCACCTTGCTCATAGTAATCTGCCACCCGCGAGCGTATGTCGCTCTCCAGACGAATGACGTTTAATCGGGCTTTGGTTTTCGCACTCTGCTTTGATGTCACAACGTCATGAATTTGCTCCAGGAGATTCATTGCGCCCCTCCAATCCTCATATTTATGGGTATCATCCATACCATCGGCCGTTTGATTCGGAATCTATTCTTCAGTGCTGACAGAAAAAGCATTTACACCATACTGGTGCTACTCCATTATTGGAAGAATCTCTTGAAGAATTGCTTCAGCCATGTTCGCTTCGGCACCTGTTCGGCATGAGCTTTATTTTCCACACTGCCCTTATGTTTATTCTGCTTAATCTGTTCGTCAAATTTTCGAGACTCGTTAATTTGATTCTGAGACCAGTCCGCGGCCCATACAACCTGACTATCCCGAATCCAATAATGCGATTTGCACCTATACGACCAGTTACCGATCGATGGATACAGTGTAACGGTCTCCCCATTCTAGGAAATCTTCCAGCCAGACGGTGACAATGGCGTAGAGACTTCTTCTCCACATCCACAAGCACATTTGTGTAGAACCGTATTGTAAAGCATACTAATGTAAAGCGTATTGCTTTCAAGCGTATCCGGTATCGTCGTTGCGAAAACTTTCCTAAAGTGGGTCTTAGGCTTTAAAGATGTCGGCATTTGTCATATCCCCACTGGCAATATTATACACCTGGTTGTTCGCCATAGTGTAGTCGAAATAAAAACCATAATGCTTTTTCCACTTAATTACAGCCATGGCGGCATTTAAAGCGTTCAGTTCAGCGATCTGAATATTTGTTGAGTAGGCATCCTCCCCACCATCAGCAAACGAGATACGATCATAAACATGCTCAGACTTTCCAGGTATTGCAGTTGTAACGCGCGCATCGCCAACTAACAAATCTTCTTCCACTTGAAGGCCAATACCCACATCAATAAATGGCTTCTGATGAGCGGTTAACTTGTCGATGATTTTTCGTTTTATCGCGCCATTATCCACCGCTATAAACACAAAGTCCATGGCCAGAATACGGTCAAGGTTCGTATCGTCTAAGTATTCACTATGCGTAAAAATGTTTTTACGCATGTTTTGATAAATACCCAGAAAATAATCGACCTTACTGTTTCGTGCATATAATTGCGTAATCGATGGAGCACCAGGAGCTCGAAATGCATTATGTTGCGAGAAAACATCCCCATCGTACAGGTGGATCTCAGCTACAGGAGTTTTGGAAACAAAGTCCAAAATATAGGAACCTGTTCCTCCAAGTCCGATAATCCCAATCTTTAGATGGCGCAATTTATCCCCTACAGTGGTAATTTTCACCCTACTGGAATTAGTATCCAAGTAATGAAAGTTTTGATCGTCATGCGACTCAAAAACTCTTCGGGTTCGGGGATCAACAGAGTGATCCATCGATTGTGCTGGGGTCATAAGGATTTCAATGTTCCGAGTGAACTTCTCATAGTAGTTCGCATAGCCCTCGGGTGGTTTGTTAGAAAAGGAGTGATTAACAACCAGTCCCTCAGCCAGCTTTTGATTTATCGAAGTCCCATGCTCGATAGAGGAAATTACAGATCCGTCCTTCTTGCAAGGCTGCATCCCAATAAAGTAGATCACGTGAGTATTGGGCGTGGTCGTAACATCCCCTGTAAGGTTAAGATCCGAGACTAGAGTCCCGAATCTTACCTCCTGCTGAGCGTTTACGTAAGGTACATCATGAACCAACGCAAACCCATGCTTTAATTCGATGGCGTACCCTTCGTCTTTCAACCGCGTTAAATCAGGGCTATGATTTATCAGTTTTTGAGACACTGAACATCATCCCCTCTTTAACCTGAACCTCATCACCATCGACCATCGAAACGGATGGGGTGTGCTCATTGCGTTTGTGCGAAACCGTATAAGCGACATTCGGATTTTCGTCATAGGAACCGTAGTACAAAACTATGACATCTCTGAACGAAAGCTTCTCCTTGTCCACAATACGGGGTCTAGAATTTAGATAAATTTGAACTTGGTGTTCTTTCTTCTCTTCCTGCATGTTGAACCCTCCAATAATTTTTTTTGGAAATTAGCAGGAATCGAGCCCATGAACGTAGAATTAATGCCTTAATCATAACAAGCCAAGGCATCGATTCCTTTCTTACCAACACCCATCGCCAAATGTCGTTGGTAAGAAGATAGTCCAGTTATGCCCGATCCTGCCGAGAGGTCCTTTAACGCTGAGTTAAGGGACTTTTTGTACTACCGAGAATGGTCCTGGGATCGGCGGTAGCTGAAGTAACTCGTCTATATCATGATGACATCCTCCTCTCGTTTTCGCGTTCAATAACCTATTAGCAGATCGCCAAGAATCTCCCCTGTGAAACTAGAAAAAGTTTGGAGGATCTATCGTGTTTGAATTTCAGCCTGAGCATAAAAAATCGGAAACAGTAGCTGCTCGAAATCTCGGTGAAAAAATTGCAAAGATGTACGGGGGCAATCCCCCAATACAGGTGAAGGAAATTATCACCAGCAAATATCAAATTGAGATAATTGAGCTAGAGCTGGATCCATCGATCAGCGCAATCGTAGACTTGGATAGCAAAGAAATCATGATTAATTCCACACAGGGCCATCAACGAGGACGATTCACATTAGCACATGAGCTGGGACATATCGTATTAAATCACGGGTACGCAAGTGGACGGAATACTCCTCATATGTAGGGGGAAATTCGGATAAACCAATTGAGGAGGAGGAAAACGCATTTGCTTCCGGTTTGCTTATACCAGGATTTTTGTTGAAGAGCACTTTACAACAAATAAAGAATCCAAAAGAACTTGCAAAACACTTTGAGGTAAGTGAACAGTCCATGTGGATTGGTCTTCAGACCCACAATTTAATAAATAAATTATTTTAGAAAAAATGCCGCCTGTTTTAGGCGGCATTTTCTTTGCTATTTCAGCTGTTGGTATTGATGTAAGAAACTTGTCTTTCTTCTTTCTGAGCGATCTTCACATAGTTTATCTCTTGCAATTGAAAGTTGTTCTTTTCTTTCTTCCTCATCAAGACCAGCATCAGCTCTTGCTGCTACTGACATATTTTTTGTCCCAATCAAATAGTTATCATAATTTAATCTCTGCTTTTTAATTGTTTCGATAAACAATTCTTTTTTAAAACTGCATACATCTAAGATACGTTGATGAAGATTCAAATCAAGTTCCCAAGGAAGTTTCTCATCATCTAATATTGCAAATAACTCATCCAAATTAACTTGGATTTGTTGCGCAAACTCTTTTAATGTCAATTTATTTAAATCAATATATGCACTCAGTAACTCTCCAAAACTTAAGACCTCTCTATCTTGAAACCAATTTGATTGATAATTATCCTGATTGTCCTGATTATTTTCATATTTTACTTCTGAAACACATAATCGTGCCAGGTATCTCGGATCTGTAGAAGGTCTATTAAACAAAATATCTTTAAACCTGTTCATATTTTCGATTAACATGAGTAATCACCTATTTGTTAAAAGTAAATTCTAGTTAAAAAATCTTATACTAAGCATACTTTAACGTTCATCTATAGTATGACTTGGAGGGAGGCTCTTTTGATAGAGCCTCTTCCATGTCATTGTGTTCAATGTTTGAGGGAATTAATATTCTGTTCTTTAAGAGCTTTAATACGCTCCTTGGCTTTATTGAGTCGATTACTTACTATCTTTGTTGAGATTCCTAGTTGCAAAGCCGTTTCTTCAACAGATAAATTTTCTATCAGTCTTAACTTCACGATATTATATTGCTGAGTAGTGAGCTGCTTAAGAATTTCATTCAATTCTTCAACCTCTTCTTTAAGAATAGAATGGCTCTCAGAATTGTTTTTCCATTCGTCCGAATTGAAGTAATGGAAGATTTCAAGACTTTTTTCTCTTTTCCTCTTATTGAACTGCTTCGACGCCTCAATTACCATGTTATCAATAATGCCATTAATATACGTCTTGAAAGTCGCTCTCTCCGAATCATATCGGTGAATCGACCTAGCAATCGCATACCCAAAATCATGCACGAGACGGTCAATATCATCTTCGTTTTCAAGAAAGCCGAAGTTGTGGAATTTAATTCTTCTACAAACTTCAAAACGACAATGGGATAATAACTCAATCCAAAGACTTTCATCCGGTTTTTTTCCAGCTATTAATGCCTCATAAATAGGTTGATACTTTTGCGCCATTCTTGATCACCGTCGGTTTACAGATTTTTATTACACTTAACTTATTATCAAATCTCTGAAAATATCCCCTCCTAAAAAATATAATTCATTATAGCATATAAGAATGAATAGACACATTTGATTTCAAACCTCATGGCTTTAGAGAATCATCAAACGAAATCCTGTGAATGATGTTCAAAAATCGATGAATACTACGCCTACAGAGTCAAGGAACGGGAGTGACATGGGGGATGCCTAGAGTGACGGTGAATGGTTTTTTCTATTCTCCCATGCGAATGTACACTCATCATGAACGTTCGTATCAATAGTCCAGGCAATTTGTCCAAAATAACTAACTTCGGTATATCCGATTCCATGATCTTCAACATAAGTCCGCCACACTGCTGATTAACCAAGGGGTGTCCACGCCAAGATCATTTCGGAACGACTCGGTGGCGGAAGCATTACGACAACCATGAATATTTATGGCATGCACTTCCAATAGCCGCTACAAGCTGCTGTGGATAAGTTCGATTCGCTTTTCACAATAAAAACAGCACAATGACGCCGAAGAGACGCTCGGGATATCCCAGCGTCTCTAGGTTCTTTTGGGTTCGACTTTTACATCAATTTTACATCAAGGGGAATTTTCGACCCCTGTATCACAACTTTCAAAATGCTGTATCATTCAGAAAAACTCAATCAGGACAAGGGATCTCATCCCCTGTTCAATCTTGCACCAACAAAGCCACGCATTCCACATGACTCGTATGCGGGAACATATCCACCGGCTGAACTTCCACCGTCCGATATCCGCCCGCCTCCAGCACCTGCAGATCCCGCGCCAGAGTGGCCGGGTTGCAGGACACGTAGACGACGCGCTCCGGCTGCATCGCCAGGATCGTGTCGAGCAGCTGCTCGTCGCAGCCTTTGCGCGGGGGATCGACGACGATGACGTCGGGCCGGATGCCCTCCGAGCGCCAGCGAGGAATGACGACCTCGGCCGGTCCCGCCTCGAAAGAGGCGTTGCCGATGCCGTTCAGCTCGGCGTTGCGCTTCGCGTCCTCGATCGCCTCCGGCACGATCTCCACCCCGTACACATGCCCCGCCCGACGAGCCAGAAACAGCGAGATCGTGCCGATGCCGCAGTAGGCGTCGATGACGTTCTCGCGGCCGGTCAGGCCGGCATAGTCGACCGCAGACTGGTACAAGCGCAGAGTCTGCGCCGGGTTGACCTGGTAGAACGACCGCGCCGAGATGGCGAAGCGGATGCCGTCCAGCTCGTCGTAGATGACGTCGCTGCCCCACAGCGTGCGCGTCTCGTCGCCGAAGATGACGTTCGTCTGCCGCTTGTTGACGTTCTGCACGATGCTCTTCACCTGCGGCAGCGCCTCGCGGATGCCCGCGATCCAGTCCTCGACGCGCGGGATGCGCGGCCCGTTGGTCACGAGCACGACCATCATCTCGCCGGTGACGAAGCCCGTCCGCACGACGACATGGCGCAGGATGCCCCGCCCGGTCGCCTCGTCGTAAGCGGAGATGCCGACGCGGTTGCCGATCGCCTTGACCTGGCGCACCGCCTCGTCGTTGTGCTCATGCTGAATAAGGCAGGCGTCCATGTCGACGATGCGGTGCGACCCGCGGGCGTAAAAGCCGCCGATCAGGCTGCCGGCCGCGCCGTTCTCCAGGTCGGCCATCGCCATGCCGATCGGCACCTGGGCCTTGTTGCGGTAGCGCCACGGCTCGTCCATGCCGATTGTCGGATGGACGACGATGCCGCCATTTCCAACCTCCGCCCAATCCGCTCCGCTCTCGCCTGCTCCGGCTGCACTTGCATCAGCGCTCGATCCGCCCTCGCCTGCTTCACCCCCGGCTCCGCCGGCCGCAGCTCCGGCCGAACGCTCACCCTCGCCCTGAACGTACAGCTTGCCGATCCGCTCCAGCGTATCGACGACATGCTGCCGCTTCCAGACGAGCTGCGCCTCGTAGCTGAGATGCTGAAGCTGGCAGCCGCCGCATTGCTTGTAGATCGGGCACGGCGCGTCGACGCGGTCCGGACTGCTCTGCAGCCACTCGATCGGCTTGGCATAGCCGTACGTCTTCTTGACCTTGAGCACCTTGGCCTTCACGCGCTCGCCGGGCAGCGCGCCCTGCACGAACA
Source organism: Paenibacillus sp. B01 (assembly GCF_009649995.1). Taxonomy (NCBI): domain Bacteria; kingdom Bacillati; phylum Bacillota; class Bacilli; order Caryophanales; family Paenibacillaceae; genus Paenibacillus; species Paenibacillus sp. B01. The sequence goes on from NZ_CP045802.1 coordinate 4,940,734, forward strand.
GGGTGAAGCCGTCGGCGCGGCCGACGCCCTCGCCTTCATGCGTCAGGCCGGTGATGTCAAGCGTGACCGTTTCGTTCTTTCCGACCGGTACGGTAGGTTTCATCATTCGTTCATCCGTTCTCTATGCGTAGTAAAGGCTTGCAGGCAGCCCGGCGCCTAAGGAGGCGAGGACGCGTGCAAGCCGTTGAAATTGGAGTCGAGCTTCGAGCTTTCATGGTGCTAATGATTCGTGGTGTCGTTAGCGGCCCCTTTTTCGAGCTCTTCCCATTTTAACGACGAATGATGCTGTTAGAGTGACGAATTAGGGTTGAAAATGGGAAAAACGGGCTTCCGCACGCGTCTAACAAGCTCAGGAGTCGTAAGAAATCGGCGTTCCCTCAAAAGGGGCTTCTAACGAGCTGACTCGTCGTTAGAGCGCAGGCGCTAGCAGCTCAAGCTCAAGAACTATGGCCGGTTCAACTGCGCCTGCGTTCTGCGCCGCAGAGAGCCGGCGAAGCCGGCGGACTCAGCGGACTCGCTGGACCCAGCGGACTCGACGGACTCGACGGACTCAGCGAACTCGACGGACTCAGCCGACTCGCCAGACTCAGCCGACTCGCAGGACTCAGCGGATTCGACGGACTCAGCCGACTCGGCGGACTCGCCGGACTCAGCGGCTTCGCCGGACTCGGCGAAGCCGGCGGGCGGAGCCGCCCAGCTGCCTAGCTGTGCCGCGCCCGAAGCCAGCGCCGCCTCAATAATGCGTCTTCCCTTCCTCGTCGACGAAGATGTTCAGATGCGAGGGCAGCACGGTGAACGTGCACGGCAGCGTGCCGCCGTACTCGCCGTCGAGGTTGAGCTGGGCGTAGTCCGGCGTCGTGACGGTGAGGCGGTTCGTCTTGAAGTGCAGGATGTGCGAGTCGTTGAAATGCTCGCCGCGCAGCGCGAGCGTGACGATGCGGATGAACTCGGCCAGGTTGCACTTCTTGAGCACGAGCACCTCGAACAGGCCGTCGTCGAGCGTCGCCGCCGGGGCGAGCTTCTCGAAGCCTCCGACGGAGTTGCTGTTGCAGATGAGGAACAGCATGATCTCCTCGTGGATGTCCTCGATGCCGTCGCCCTCGATGCGCAGCTCCATCGGCCGCAGGCGGGTCATCTTCTCGAGACCCTTCATATAATAGGCGAGCTGCCCGATCATCGTCTTGAGCTTGCTCGGCACCTCGTAGGTGAGCTCGGTGAGCGAGCCGCCGCCGGCGATGTTGATGAAATACTTCTTGCCGGCGCGGCCGACGTCGATCGGGCGGCTGTACTGGCGGGTGATGAGCTCGCACGCGTACTCCAGGTTGCGCGGGATGCCGAGCGCCCGCGCGAAGTCGTTGGTCGTGCCGACGGGCAGGATGCCGAGCGGAGGGCGGTTGGGCTTTTCGCCGAGGCCGTTGATGACCTCGTACAGCGTGCCGTCGCCGCCGGCCGCGATGATCATGTCGAAGCCGCGGTCCGCGGCATCGGCGGCGGCCACCGACGCGTCGCCTTCGCCGCAGGTCGCATGCGTGCTCGTCTCGATGCCGCCCCGCTCCAGCAGCGTCAAAATCTCGCCGAGCCGCCTTTTCATCTCCTCGCGTCCGGACGTCGGGTTGTAGATCAGCCGCGCTCTCTTGTATCCGCTCGTCATGCCTTCTCTCATCCTCCTGCTTGTCGCATCCGCTGCATCCACTGCAGCGCCTGGCGCGCCAGCCAGCGCGGCACCGCCGCGTCCGGCAGCATCGCCCGGCCGTCATATTCATATTCTAACTCGCCGAGCCTCGATGGAATCACGGTCGATGTGAAAAATCCTTGACTAAGAAACGCCGGCACGACGATCACGGTCTCCTCGGGCCGCCGGCTCCGCATCTCGCGCAGCCGGTCGGCCGCCTCGTCCGGCAGCAGCATCGCGGTCTCGGCGCGGGCGAAGCCTCCGCCCTCCCGCAGCCGCTCGCCGAGCCGCTGCAGGCTGCTGCGCCAGCGTTCGTGGAATACCGGCTCGATCGAGCCGTGTCCGACGACGAGCAGCGCCTCCCGGAACGGATCGCGCGAGAGCTCCCGGGCCTGCCGCAGCAGCAGCTCGGCGATCTCCGGCTCGTCGTTGATCGGAACGCCGGGATGGATGCGCGCTCCGCCTGTGCGCAGCGGCTCGAGCTCGCCCTCGCGCAGGCCCGCCGGAGGCTGGCCGAACGCCTGCATGATGTCGTCGACATGCGTGCTGCCGGAAGAGACGAACAGCGGCAGGACGAACAGATCACTCACGCCGAGCGCGAGCAGCTCGTCGATGCCGTCCTGGATCAGCCGTCCATCCACAATCTCCAGAAACGACGAAAGGACCGGCACAGGGCCGGTCGCTTGCGTAATCGTTTGCGCCGCGGCCGCTACGGCCTCGTCGACGAGCGCCACCCACCCGGGGTCGCGCGAGCCATGGCTGATGACGAGGATGCCGGGACGCAGCGGCTCTCTGTCCATCAGCGGTTCAGACGGTCCAGCGTCATCTTGTAGCCGTCGTTGCCGTAATTGAGGCAGCGCTTGACGCGGGAGATCGTCGCCGTACTCGCTCCCGTCTCGGCCTCGATCTGGTTGTACGTGCTGCCCTTGCCGAGCATGCGCGCCACCTCGAGCCGCTGGGAGAGGGATTGAACCTCGTTCACCGTGCAAAGATCATCGAAGAAAATATAGCATTCCTCGACGCTCTTGAGCGTGAGGACCGCTTCGAATAATTGGTCGATCGCTTTATCGTTCAGCTTCTTGAGCTGCATCAACTTCACCCCTGTGAAATAATCCTACATTCCATTTTATATTGCTGCGCTAGAGAATACAACTATCACCGTGTTCACGCTTTAGAGGAGCGATGTTTTTTGCAAGCGCTCTCTTCGGATGGCGGGCAGAATGCCCGTCGGATCGGTTCAGCCTCCTTCAACGAGGCGCGGCTAGGACGATGTCCACTGGACGCGTACATGAGTTTGCGGCCGTCACGGATGGGACGCGCACCTATTTTACTACGGACCTACATTTTATGCTACCTCAAAATTCATGCTGTCCGGAACCGTCCTCTCCTCGCGCACATCACGATAGGTCGAACGAACTCTGCTCCGGTGCTTCCGTCTCAAGTGTGCCTATCGACGAAGCGAGGAAGGCCGACGCGCGCCGCAGCCGGCCGCGGCGTCCCGATCGTTCCTCCGCGGCGCCCTGTCCTCCCGCCGCCCGTGCCAGTCCCCGACTGGGTTTTTCGGCAAAAACCGGGCGAACGTCCAACCCAAACGCCGCTTTAGGCCATACACTGGAACAAACGCGGAGTTCGCCCTCCGCAATCCCACAAGGATGTGAAAGCCAAGTGAATCCGAACTATCCTTCCTATTACCCGCCTATGCCGCAGCGCAATACGCCTGCCGTCCCGGCGCAGGGAAGCATCTTTCCCGGTCTCGGCGAAGGGTTCCCTTATAATCAGCTTCCCGCCCAGTCGCTGTTCGCCCCGCCGCCCTCGCTGATGCCGCCCGGCCCGGCGCCGTCGATCGGCCCGCTGGCGACGCTGGAAGGCGCCGCTCTGCCTACTGCGGCAGCGGCGGAGACGGAAAAAAAGGGCAGCCTGTTCTCTCTCGACAAGCTGACCGAGCTCAAGGGCTTCGTCGATCGGATCGGGGGTCTCGACGGCATCCTCGGCACGATGACCAAGGCGCAGAAAATCATCGGCAGCGTGCAGCAGATGGCTCCGCTCGTCAAGGTGATGATGGGCACATTCGGCAGCAAGAAAGGCTCCGACAAGTCCAAGATGGTCGATCTGGAGGACGACGAATGGTCGCCGCCGAAGAAGAAGCGGACGAAAAGCAAGAAGCGCCGCACCGGCGGAGGCGGCTATGCCAAGGGCGGCCGCAGCCGCAAGCGCCGCACCGGCGCCAAGCGGCGTCCGGGCGCCAAGCGCCGCAGGCCGAAGCAAGAAGAATAGGACGAAAAAAGCCCGCTTTCCCTCGGTGAAGGGAGAAGCGGGCTTCGACTTGAAAAGGGGACGAACGCTACAGGAACAGCCACTCGATGATCTGGTAGATCAGCGCGGCCAAGCCCATGGAGATCGGAATCGTGATGACCCAGGAGACGACGATCCGTCCGGCCATGCCCCACTTCACGCCAGAGAAGCGCTTCGCGCTGCCGACGCCGAGCAGCGAGGACGTGATCGTATGGGTCGTGCTGACCGGGAAATGCAGCATCGTCGCCGTCAGGATGACGGAGGCGGCGCCGAGATCGGCGGCGAAGCCGTTGATCGGCTCGATCTTGAAAATCTTCGTGCCCATCGTCTTGATGATCTTCCAGCCGCCGACCGAGGTGCCGAGCGCCATCGCCGTCGCCGCGGACAGCTTGACCCAGAGCGGCACGTCCATGTTGTCCTGGAGTCCGGCCGACACGAGCGCGAAGGTGATGATGCCCATCGCCTTTTGCGCGTCGTTGGTGCCGTGCGTGAACGACTGGAACGCCGCGGTCATGATCTGTCCGGTGCGGAAGCCCTTGTTGATCTGATGCGGGCTCGACCTGGCGAACACCAGCTTGAGCAGCGTCATCAGCAGATAGCCGACGACAAACGCGATGATCGGCGAGAAGATGAGCGCCTTGATGATGTCCGAGAAGCCGCTGCCGTTGATCGCGCCGAATCCGGCCGACGCGACGACCGCTCCGGAAAGGCCGCCGATGAGCGCATGCGACGAGGAGGACGGGATGCCGAACCACCAGGTGATCAGGTTCCAGATGATCGCTCCGAGCAGCGCCGCGATGACGATCTCCTCGCCGTGCTGCAGCGTGGTCGGATCGGCGATGCCGCCGCCGATCATCTTGGCGACGCCGGTGAAGCTGAGCGCTCCGACGAAGTTCATCGTCGCCGCCAGCAGGATGGCGACGCGCGGCTTGAGCGCCCGCGTCGACACCGAGGTCGCGATGGCGTTGGCCGTGTCATGGAAGCCGTTGATGAAGTCGAACGCCAGCGCCAGGAACACGACGACCGCCATAATTATCAATACTGTATCCATCGTTCAGGTCGTCTCCTGTCCTTAGCTGTTGCGCATGATGATCGTTTCAAGCGTGTTGGCGACGTCTTCGAAGTAATCCGTCGTCTTTTCGAGCATTTCGTAAAGCTCTTTGCGCTTGATCAGCTCGATCGGATCCTTCTGGTTCGCGAACAGCGCCTTGATGCTCACGCGCAGCAGGTCGTCGGCCTGGTTCTCCAGCTCGTTGATCGCGATGTTCGGCTCGCGGATCGCCAGCAGCTTCTTCTGCGTGAGCAGATAGATCGCGTTTTTGACCTGGTGGGCGCAGCGCACGAGGTTGTCGGCGAACAGGCGGATGTACTCGTCCTTGTCCGTCACCTGGTACATCTCGAAGCGCGACGCGCAAGCCTCGATCTCGTCGACGACGTCGTCAAGCGCGGTCGTCAGCGCCATGATGTCCTCGCGCTCGATCGGCGTGATGAACGTCTTGTTGAGCTCGATGATGATCGTATGGGTATAGCGGTCGCATTGGCTCTCGTATTCTTTCATCGCCTTGGCGAACTCGCCGACATTCGACAGGTCGTCCACCCCGCGCGCGAAATACTCCACGCTTTCGACAATCGAATCCGCCATTTCCTCCAGCGTTTTGAAGAAGATATTCTTCTTAGCCATGTTCGTCCCCTTTGCTTTCAAAAAAATGGTTAGACAGCCCTTTTCAGGCCCCACTTATCTTATCACAGTTCATCCGGGTGGTGTAAAGGATTTGTAAACGCCAGCGCCTCGAAAAATCGAATTTTGTCGAATTTTCGCCCTGGTTCATTTTGCCCAAAACGCGCGAAAAGACCCTGCCGTCAAGGCAGGGCCGAAGGTTCGTTGCTGGAGCCTAAGGCAGCACCGCGAGCCGCTGCTCGAGACCCGGCTTGTCGGGCACGATCAGCACATGGGTCTGGCCCGGGTACAGCGGAGCCTCCGTCTCCGAGTCGTAGAACCGGATCGGATCGTCCGTGCCGCTCCTCTTCCACTGAATGTCTCTCGCCTGGCCGCGCTGGAACAGCTTCGCCCGGCCTCCGCGATCCAGATCGACCTCCCGCCGGCCGACATCGTCCAGCACGCGGTGGGGCGCCTCGAGCACGACGACGTTGGCCGCCTCCAGCTGCTTGCCGTCGTTCAGGTCGACATGCGGCTCGCCGTTGATCGAGCGCTTGTACGTCAGCGACTCCGCATCGTAGCGGTACGACACCTTGTACGACTGGAGCAGGAACGTGACCTCAAGTCCCGACGACGGACTGCCGGGCGGCGCCTGCTGCAGATCGGAGACGAACGGCAGCGTGCGCACCGCGCCCGTCTGGGCGGTCTCGAATTTCTTCTTGGCGGCGCCGGCCGCCAGCTTCTCGAGGCTCGTGTACAGATTATGCGGAGCCTTCCTGGACTTGTCCCTCCAGAAGTAAGCCCCTGCATTCGTAATCTCGTCCATATGGTCGAGCTTCTCCCGCGACAGCATCGCATAGCCGTCCGGACTGCCGCCGGAATGGATCAGGATCGCGTCCTGGCTTTTGCCGACGTCGATGAAGTACGGCCGGATGCTGCGCACCGGGCCGATCGCCCCGTCGAAGGCGCGGCTCTGGAAGACGGCCAGGAAACGCGTGATCTCGCCTTCCGCGAGCACCTCGTACAGCAGGTCCGCCGAGCCCAGCCCCGACTGCGGCCTCGCCTTGGCGTGATTGTTGATCATCACCAGATACGGCCGGCTGTCGATCGGCCCCTGCAGCGCTTCTCCCGTGAGCGGCGCCGTGAAGGCGGGAGCTGCGGACGGCGCCGGACTCGGCGAAGCGGTCGGCAAGGCGGTCACGCTCGGCGGGCCGGCCGTCTCGACGGGAGCGTCGGCCTTTTGCGAGCAGGCGGAGAGCAGCATCGACGCCGCGGCCGCCATCAGAAGCCATTTACCGGTCATGGTTCCAGACATGCATTCATCCCCTCCGTTTCCATCATAGACCAGCCGGATGCGCTTGGGAACCTTTTTCGCCCCCGCCCGGGAGGCGCTTCCATCCTGCAAGAACCTTCCTCCAGCGGATAGCAATGCCTGCGCCGATCCATACTAGCCGCATGGGCCGGCGTCGCCCGAGCGACCCCAGGCATGCGCGAAAGGAGGCACGGAATCCCATGCCGATCTCAAACCGGATCAGCGTCTGGACATGCATCATCATGCTGCTGCTGAGCAGCGGAGGCGTAGCGAACATCCTCGTTCCGCCGTTCATCTTTTCCCGATCGGGAAGCGACTCCTGGGTCGCGATCCTGCTCGCCCTGCCGCCCATGCTGCTCTGGTGCGGCCTCCTTTGCTACGTCATCCGCAAGCTGAACGGCGTGCCGATCGAGCAATGGCTGTCGGACCGGTTCGGCCGGGCCGCCTCCTGGACGATGCGCGCGCTCGTCGTCGTCCTGCTGCTCCTCCAGGCCTCCACCCTTTCCTGGGAAACGGCGCATATCGCCATCCACAGCTACATGAGCCATACGCCGGTCTGGATCATCGCGGGAGCGACAGCGGCGCTCTGCGCCTGGACCGCATCCGGCGGGCTCCGCTCGATCGCCTATGCCTGCGTCATCCTCGTCCCGATCGCGGTCATCCTCGACTCGCTGCTGCTGATGCTGAACTGGCCGAACATGGACAGCCGGATGCTGCTGCCGATCTTGGAGAACGGCATCAGCCCGGCGCTGAAGGGCATGCCGCTCGCGGCGGCGGCGATGCTGGAGATCTGGCTCGTCCTGTTCGTGCAGCAGCATGTCAAAGGCCGGTTCCGCTGGTACCAGTTCGCCCTTCTGGTCCTGTTCCTGTGCTGGCTGCAGCTCATTCCCGTCGTCGTCTCGATCTGCGTCTTCGGCTCCGACCAGGCGTTCAAGCTGCGCAGCCCGGTGCTCGAGATCTGGAAGGTGATCTCGCTCGGCCCCACGATCGAGCATATCGATCTGTTCGCGATCGTGCAGCGCGTCTCCAGCACGTTCGCCCGCATCTCGCTGCTCTTCTACTTGTCCGCGCGGCTCGGCCCGGTGCGGGGCCGACGCGGGCTGACGATCTTCTTCGTCGGCATGGCGGCGGTCGTCACCGCGTTCTCCAGCTCGAAGGTCACCGATTCGGAGCTCTTTTTCTTCCTGATCGAGTACCAGTACCCCGTCTTCATCGCCTTCGTCCCGGCGCTCACCGCGCTGCTCGCCATCCTCCTGCGCTGGCGCTCTCCGCTGCCGACGGCCGGAAAGGAGGCGGAGCCGGGATGAAGAAGCCGAACGCCAACCGGGCGGCGGGAACGGCGACGGCTTGCGGCAACGGCGGCAGCGCCGGCAACAGCGCCGGCAACGGCGGCAGCGAAGGCGAGCGCCTGCCCGGCCGGGAGCAGCTGCGCCAGTGGCTCCAAGGCAGCGACGACGTCTCCCTCCTGGACATCGAAGTAGAGGCAGAGCGCGCTAGACCGGGAGCAGAGGCGCAAGCCAGCGAGGCGCCGGACGAAGTCGACGAGGCGGAGAAGCCGCCGCGCGGGCTGCCGGAGCCGGGACCTCCCTCCGGAGCTCGTCCGCTGAAGCTGACGCTCGTCTACTGCAGCGCGATGGCCGATCCGATGCTGCTGCAAAAGGTCGTCCTGCCTCAGGCGCGCGCCGGCGTGCCCGCGCTGGCGCCGGAGGAAGCGGCGAGCGCGCGGCCGGGCAACATGGGCGCGTGGCAGGAGCTGAAGCTGCCCCGGATCTCGAAGGAGGCGCCCCATACGATCACCTGGCGCGATTACATCTGCCGGATGATCTTCGAGGCCAATGCGATCCTGTTCTGCGACGAGCAGCAGCGTGCCTGGTCGATGTCGGCCGGAACGGTGCCGGGCCGCTCTCCGTCCGAGGCCGCGACGGAGGTGTCGGTGCGCGGCCCGAAGGACGGCTTCGTCGAGCAGCTGCATACGAATACGGCGCTCATCCGCTACCGGCTCCGCACGCCGGGCCTGCGCTGCGAGCAGCTCTGCGTCGGCACGCGCTCCGGCACGAAGGCCGCGCTCCTGTATGAGGCGGACATCGCCAATCCGCAGCTCGTCGATGCGATCCGCGACAAGCTGTCCGGCATCGACGCCGACGACATCGTTTCGACGCGCCATCTGCAGGATCTGCTCGTCGACCGCTCCTGGTCGCTCCTGCCCCGGACGTCCTATACGGGCCGGCCGGACTTCGCCGTGCAATGCCTGGCGGCCGGACGAGCCGTCATCCTGCTCGACGGCAATCCGACGGCGATCATCGCGCCGGCGAACCTGTTCCTGCTGATGAAGTCCGCCGAGGATGCGCAGCAGAACTATTTCTTCGTGAACTTCACCCGGCTGCTGCGCTACGTCTGCCTGCTCGTCACCTGCTTCCTGCCGGGCCTCTACATCGCCCTGGCGGTCTACCACGTCGACCAGATTCCGTTCAACCTGCTGGCGACGATCATGAACTCGCGCCTCGGCTTGCCGCTGTCGTCAATCGAGGAGATGTTCCTCGCGCTGCTGCTGATCGAGATCTTCCGAGAGGCCGGCGCGCGGCTGCCGGGGGCGATCGGGCAGACGCTGACGGTCGTCGGCGGCCTCATCATCGGGGATGCGGCCGTCCGGGCCGGACTGATCTCCCCGGTCATGATCGTCATGGCGGCCATGACGTTCGTCGCCGGCTCCACGCTGGTCAACCAGTCGCTGACCGGCGCCGTGACGCTCATTCGGTTCTATGTGTATGCGTCCAGCTCGGCGCTCGGCTTCTTCGGCTTCATGATCTCGACGATCAGCGTGCTCGTCTATCTGACGCGGATCCAATCGTTCGGCGTACCGTACCTGACCCCGATCTCGCCGATCCAGCTCCGCGACCTGCTGCCGGGACTGTTCATCCTGCCGTTCCGCAAGCGCCCTCGCCGGGCGGAAGCGCTCCGCGTGCAGAAACCGTTGAAATGAGGTGATTGCTCCATGCGCCGCCTGCGCCTGATCGCAGCCGCCGCGCTGCTCTTGCTGCTGGCGGGCTGCAAAGGATCGAAGACGAACAACGAGCTGTATCTGAAAGCGATCGGCATCGACTATAAAGACGGCATCTACACGATGTACGTGCAGATGCTCGATTTCGCCGGCGAATCGAAGTCGGAAACCGGCACTGTGAGCGGAAAGCAGATTCCGATCTGGACCGGACACGGATCGGGGAAAAGCATCGGCGACGCCAATGCCAAGCTGATGAACAGCTCGCAGCAGCCTATGGACTTCTCGCATGTGTCGGCGCTGCTGCTGACCGAAGGCGCGCTTAAAGCGATGTCGAGCCGGGATATTTCCGAGCTGATCGCCGGGTATCCGGAGAGCCGCATGAACGTCTGGATGTTCGGCACGCGCCATAAGCTCGACGACATCTTCATCACCAAGTCCTTCTTCAACCTGTCCAACACGACGACGCTGCTGCATTCGCCCGAAGCGAGCTACAGCCAGAAGTCCGACATCGAGCCGGTGTTCCTGTTCAAGCTGCTGCGCGAGCTCCAGCATCCCGCCATAAACGGCTACGTGCCAGAGCTCATGCTCGAGGAGCGCGCCTGGGAAAAGGACGAGAAGCCGCATCCGGAGCTGAAGGTTGCCGGCGCGTTCTTCTTCCGCCAGGCGGCCTACGAGACGCGGCTGCCGATCGGCCAGCTGGAGGGCTGGCACTGGATGAATCCGCACATGGAGCAGTACTTGATCGAGATCGTGCATGACGGAGTCGACTACGGCTACGGCAGCTTCACCCGCACGAAGATCAAGCTGCGCCTGAAAGAGGACGAGCAAGGCGAGCCGGCGTTCGAGGCCCGCGTGCATGTCAAGGGCGTGCTCATGACGCGCAATACGCAGTCGCCGATGGCGGAGGTGGAGGAAGCGGCGGCAAAAATGATCGAGGCCCAGATCGTCTCCACGTACCGGAGCGCTCTGAGCCGAAAGATCGATATATTCGAACTGGAGGAGCTTTATTATCGGAAGCATCCGCGCGAATGGCAGGAGCGGACTGACGGCGGCGCAAAAACGCTGCTCAAGCCCGATTCGCTGCGGCTGGCCGAGGTGCGCGTCGATCTCGAGAGCCCCGGCAAATACAAGCCTTAGGGCGTGCTTAGGGCGTCGTCGCAGCTCCGCCCTAGCCGCTCAGATGCTCCAGTCGAGCCACTGCTCATGCCGCTTCTCCAGCTTGGCGAGCCAGTCGACGGTGACGCGGATCGCCTCTTCCTGATGCGCGCGGGTCGAGTAGGTGTGGTCCGCCTGGAACAGGATCTCCTTGTCGCACAGGCCGTCGCCGCGCGTCCAGAACACCTTTTGGTACAGGAAGCTGTAATCGGCCGGGATGACGTCGTCGCTCGTGCCGTGCACGAGCAGCACGTCGCCGCCGAAGCGCACCGCCGCCTGGAACGGCTGATGCTGCTGCAGCGAGTCGAAGAACTTCGGCTCCAGCGTGTAGCCTGCGTGGTCGGTCGAGCCCTTGAGCACGGCCTCGTCGTACCCGCTGCGGCCGACCAGCCGGACGATGTCGTTGAATGGATAGCCGACGGCCGACCAGAGGATGAGCCGGTTGACGCGCTTGTCCTTGACCGCGGCATGGAGGGCGACCGCTCCGCCCAGGCTGTGGCCGAGCAGCGTCACCCGCTGCGGATCGACGCAGTCCATCGCCAGCACGTAGTCGAGCGCGGCCCTCGTCTGGCCGATCATCGAGTCGAAGCCGAGCGCCCCGTAGCTGCCGCTGCTCTCGCCGCAGCCGCCGTAGTCGAAGCGCAGGACGAACGATCCCTGGGCGGCCAGCGCCCGGGCGGTCTTGACGAACAGACGGTCGACGCCGATCCGGCTGCCGATGAAGCCGTGGCAGATGACGACGACGGGCTGCCGCTCGCGCTCGTCGGCCGCGGACGCGGCAGGATAATGCAGCGTGGCGGTGAGCTCCAGCCCTTCATGGCGCAGAATCAGTTGTTTTTCCATCGATCGATCCATCCTTTGCGGGTTCGTTTATTAATCATATATTATTCCAACCTGTTTAATCGGGTTTAGATGTCTTCAGCTTACCATCGTTCTCGTTCGATTGTCAATCGCTCTTCTTGTTTGCCGTTTGTGACGGAGGTGTAACAGCAGTATAATGAGAAGAATTCGAATGAGGTGATGGAATGTCCCGACTGGACATGGAGCTCTGCCCGCGCTTCGAAAAAGCCGTCGACCTGCTCAGCAAGCGGTGGACGACGCTGATCGTCTACAAGCTGCTCGCGGGACCGCAGCGGTTCGCCCGCATCGAGGACTCGCTGCCGGGGCTGAGCGGCAAGATGCTTGCCGAACGGCTCAAGGAGCTCGAGGCCGAGGGCGTCGTGCTGCGGACCGTCTATCCCGAGATGCCCGTGCGCATCGAATATTCGCTGACGGACAAAGGACGCGCGCTGGAGCCGATCGTCAGCGAGATCGCCCGCTGGTCGCAGGACTGGCTGCCCGCCTCATCTCCCGACCCGGCCGAGTCCTGATCCGGCTGCCTCCGGCCGCCAACCCGTACCCGCCAGCCCGTGCCCGCATCGCGGGCACGGCTCGCCCAGGCGATCGCACTGTCCGAAAAGGGCCGTCCTCCGCGTCGACAACGACGTGGAGGACGGCCCTTTTCGCGCGTCTCTCGCATGGAACGGCGGCGCCGGTCCATACTAGCGGTAGAGAGAACAAACGAACGTTGAAGGAGGAATCCCGATGGACGCTTTGCTCGGCTGGCTCGTCCGCCACTGGGTATCCGCGATGATCGCGGCCGCTCTCATCGTCGCTTGCGTGTTCGTGCTCGTCAATCGAAAGGCGCTGTTCTACAAGGAATAGCCGAGCCTGCCGGGATCAGCCCGGCAGGAGCGGGCCGGAGCCGTCGATCAAAGGCAGGCGCAGCTCGGCCGTCGTGCCGGCTCCAGGCTCGCTGCCGATATGCAGAGAGCCTCCGTGCTGCTCCGCGATCTCCTTGCAGATGGCGAGTCCGAGGCCGCTGCCGGGACGGGCGGACAGCCCTTTGTAAAATTTGTCCGTCACATGGGGCAGATCCTCGGGCGCGATGCCGACGCCGCTGTCGGCGACGAGCAGCACCGCCTCCGCTCCCTCGCGATGCGCGCTGACGCGGATCGAGCCGCCCTCCGGCGTGAACTTGAAGGCGTTGTCGATCAGATTGATCAGCACCTGGCGCAGCCGGTTCGGGTCGCCCCGCACGAGCAGCGGCGCCGGCTCGAGCAGGCTCAGCAGCCGCACGCCGGTCTCTTCCTGCCGAACGGCCTGCTGCGTGACGCATTCCCGGACGGGCAGGTTCAGATCCAGCTCCTCCAGATGGAGGTCCATGCTGCCGGAGCTGAGGTTGGAGAAATCCAGCAGATCCTCCACGAGCCCGGTCAGCCGCTCCGTCTCGCGGGCGATGATGCCGAGCCCTTCCTGCACCTCCTCGCGGCGGGAGCCGGGATCGGCGAGCGTCTCGCTCCAGCCTTTGATGGAGGTGAGCGGCGTGCGCAGCTCATGCGAGACGGACGAGATGAAGTCGTTCTTGAGCTTCTCCCGCTTGTTGAGCTCCACCGCCAGCGTATGCAGCGTATCGGACAGCTGGCCGATCTCGTCCCGCCCGCGCTGGCCGCTCATGCCGAGCTGCCAGTCGCCGGCCGCCATATGGCGCGCCCGGCGCGTCAGCTCGCGCAGCGGCCGGACGATGCGGCCCGCCATCCACATGCTGAGCGCAAGGAACAGCAGGATGACGGCCGCGCCGGTCAGCAGCGTCATGCGGATCAGCAGCGTCACCATGCGGTCGACCTCGCCGAGCGCGGCCGAATAGCGGACGACCGAGATGATCCTGCCCTCGCGGAGCAGCGGCGCGGAGGCGGCGACGATGCGCTCGCCGCTCGTCTCGTCCTTGCCGATCCAGGCGCTCGTGTCGCCTTCGGCGGCCCGCACAACATCGGGCGTGCGGATCGTGCGGTTGTCGCTGAAGCCGTTGGAGTCGAGGAACATCATGCCGTCGGGCTGCAGCAGCTGGATGCGGGTGTCCGCCTCGCTCATGCTCTGCAGCATGTAGCTCGCCCGCTCGTTGGCCGACATCCACTGCATCGCGCGCGCATGCAGCGACATCGAGGTGGCCACGCGCTGCTTCATCGCGCTCGAGGCGCTGCCGTAGTAGTAGTTCCAGATGAGCGTCAGGAACATGCCGCCGAGCACGACGACGGTCAGAAAGACGAGCAGCAAATAGCTGAACACCATCTTGGTCCGCAGGCTCCTCATCCCGGATCGCTCCTGTTCCACCGGTAGCCGAACCCCCATACCGTCTCGATGATCGCCGGCTCGGACGGATCGTCCTCGACCTTTTGGCGGATGCGCCGGATGTTGACGTCGACGACCTTGAGGTCGCCGACGTAGTACCTCCCCCACACCTCGCTTAAAATTTCATCGCGGCTGACGCTCTGCCCGCGCCGCTCCAGCAGCAGCTTGACGAGCGACCATTCGGTCGGCGTCAGCACGATCTCCCGATCATGCTTCCAGAGGCGGCGGTCGCCGGGCGCCAGCCGGAACGGCTCGCCGCTGCGGACAGCCGCCGAGGCGGGGACGGAAGCCGGGGCAGGCGCAGCCGCGGATGGAGCCGGCGCTCCATGCGCCTCCGCCTCCGCCGGAGCCGGCATGGCCGCCGTCCGCGCGGCCGCCGCTTCGCCCTCGGCCTCCGGAGCCGCGACAGCCGCAGGAGCCGGGCCGCGCCAAGCGCCGATGTTCATGCGCCGCTGCAGCGAGCGGATCCGCGCCATCAGCTCGCCGGGGCTGAACGGCTTTTGGATGTAGTCGTCCGCGCCGAGCTCCAGCGCCTCGATCTTGTCCTGCTCCTGCGACTTGGCCGTGAGCATGATGATGCCCATCTCCGGATAGGCCTCGCGCAGCGCCGAGCAGAGCTCGAGCCCGGAAAGCCCCGGCAGCATGATGTCCAGCAGGGCGATGTCCGGCGGGCCCTGCTCCGCGACGAGCCGCAGCGCCTGCTCGGCGCTGCCGGCCTCGACCGGCTCCATGTCCGCGCGCTTCAGATTGATCCTCACGAAGCCGCGGATCGCCTCTTCGTCCTCTACCAGCAGGATCTTCACCGCCTTCATCCCCCTTTCCGTTCCGTCGTCTTCAATCGGCCGGCTGCAGCCGCACCGACGAGGCGAGCTGCTCGCCCGTCAGCCTCATCGCGTCGTAGCGGTTGAGGTCGGTGTCCGACCATCCGTCCTCCGCCTTCGGCTTGGGCTCCTCGATCGCCGCATAGACATAGCCGCCCGCCGTGCGCAGATTCGCCGGCTTGCGTCCCTTCCCTTCCATGGCGGCGGACCAGCTCCCCCACTCCTTGATCGGGATGCCGTACAGCGTCCAGAGCGGCGCGATCGCCCCGCTCTTGGCGTTGTAGTAGTCGAGCTGAATGATCGCTTCCGGCTCCTCGACGGGTCGCGACAGCGTGAACTGTCCTCTCCAGCGGGACGGGATCTGCACGGAGACGCCAGAGCTGAAGTCGTTGTATTCCAGCGTGACCGGCAGAAACATGTCCTTGCGGACGAAGCCCGGATCCTGGGGCCGCAGCCCGCTCCACTGGGTCCATTCGGTGTACGTGATCAGATCCGAATAAGGCGTGCCCTCGGGCTGGCCCGGCGCCTCCACCTGGCGGCTCCACTCGAGGATGCCGTCGCCGTTGATGTCGGTGTTGAGCACCGGGCTCATGTTGAAGCCGAGATCCGGCTCCTCGACCGGCGGATACACCTGCTCCAGGCCGTCGTCGTACCATCCGGCCATGAGCGTCAGCGACGAATGCGCGCCCGCGCCCGCCTCGGCGATGACGCCGAACCGGTCCTTGGCGATGCGGCCGATCGCCAGCCGCTCGTACAGCGTCGCATCCGCCTCGAGCGGCAGCGTCGCGGCGCGGTCCAGTCTCCCGTTCGCGAACCGGTATACCTCCAGCATCGGCTCGTTCGGGCTTCCCGGCCGGCGCACGAGCACGAGCTCCTGGCGCCCGTCTCCGTCGACATCGCCCGTATCTCCAGCCTCATAGCCGAGCTCCGCGACCGGCTTCAGCAGCCTTCCTTCCTCCGATTCCTCGAAGAGAGGGTCCGAAGCCGAGTAGACCTGCACCTCGTACTGCTGCCAGGTCAGGCTGTTGCCGGGCTGCCTGACGAGCCAGCCCGCGATGATTTCCGGCTGCTTGTCCCCGTTCATGTCCACGAAGCTCAGCCACTCGAGGCTTGTCCCCATCGCGGAGCGGAGCACCGCCCACGTCTTCCATTCGCCGGCCTCCTGCCGGGCGATCAGGATGCGCGAGCTGCCGTATGCGTCGCTGTACGTCAGGACGGCCTCGGGCGAGCCGTCGCCGTCGAGGTCGATGGAGCGGATCGCCTCCGGCTGCCGCTCGCGCGTCGGCAGCGACAGCGAGCCGCCTGCAGGCAGCAGCTGCTTGAGGCTGGAGCTGGCGCCTCCGGCCTGGGGCGCCTCCATCGGCGGTCCCAGCAGATCGGCAGGCGCGGCCGTATAGCGGCAGCCGGAGAGCGCGAGCGCGCAGGCTCCGAGCAGCGCGAGCAGCCGCAGCGGCTTGCGGGCGCCGCTGCGGGGCGGACGGCTCGTTCGATTGATGCGATTGCAGCTGTTGCTCACGTTCGTTTCCGCCCCTCCTTTGCCTCCGTCGTCTGGATGATGCCGCCGTCCGGGCCGGCGCCGCTTCGAGGACCGCCTGCGGCGGCGCCGCTCAGCCGAGCTGGTCCGGCGTCACGAAGCGGTAGCCCGCGGTCTTGAGATCATGGATGATGAGCGGCAGCAGCTCCGCCGTATGCAGCTTGCTGCCGAAGGAATGCATGAGGATGATGCTGCCGGGCTTCGCGTGCTTGGCGACGTTCGCCCTCATCGTCTTGACCGACGTGCCCGCCCAGTCTCTCGTGTCCACGTTCCAGAGCACCTCCGTGCGGCCGCCCTCGCTCAGGATCGCTTTCAGCTCCGCGGACGTCGCGCCGTACGGCGGACGGAACATCGTCGGCGTGATGCCGACGGCTTTTTGAATAAGTGTATCATTATCCTTGATTTCTTGCAGGATCTTTGTCTTTCCTGTTTTTGAGAGGTCGGGATGATGCGTCGTATGGTTGCCGAGCGCGTGGCCTTCGTCCACGATGCGCTGCATGACCTCGGGGTATTTCTTCACTTGCGTGCCGACGACGAAAAAGGTCGCCTTGACCTTCTCTTTCCGGAGAATGTCGAGAATCTTGACCGTCGTGGCCGCATCCGGCCCGTCGTCGAACGTCAGGGCGACCGCCTTGGCCCCTTTCTCCAGCTTGGCCGTATGCGCGCGGCCGTCGTTCGGCTCGGCCAGCGGGCCGGCCTGCGCCTGGAGCGGCGGCTTCTCGTACGTGTCGCCGGTCACGGTGTGCGGCCGCTCGGACGGAGACGGATGCGGCGAAGCCGTCGGCGACGGATGCGGCGATTTGGGGCCGGACGAGGCCGACGGATGCGGCGAAGGCGAGGCTGTGGCCGGGATCGCCGTCGGCGCGCCGGCGCCGGGCTGCGTCGCGCCGGCGTCAGGTGAAGCCGATGGCGAGCTAGCGCCGGGCGAGGCCGAGGCGGACGGCTGGAAGCCGCCGGCTTCGACATGGTCGGCGCTGCCGCAGCCGCCGGCCGCCAGCGCGAGCGCGGTCAGCGCCGCGAGCGCAGCCGCCTGCGGCGCGCGTCGGCGGACAGCGGCGCCCGCCGGTTTTCGCAAATGCTTTCTACTTCTATCATTCGCAGCCTGGCTGCGTTTTGAGACGTTTTTCGACAAGAAAAGACAAATCGGGTTCATCTGAGGTGCTCCTAACTCTAGTAAGATAGCTTTATCGTACCGGACAAAAATCGTCAAGGAGTTACAATCCGGTAACACCTCAGACGGAGCGGGTGCCTGGTTAAGTTGCAGCGGAGCGAGCCCGTTTTTTGCCGATCCGCCAATCGAGGGGCGAAAACGGACTTGGAGCGGCTCGGCCGCAGCGCCTCCCCTGTTCGTTTCCGGCCAGGATGAAAAAAGCCCTGACGCGCCGGAATCATCCCGGCGGTCAGAGCCTTGTATCGAGCTGGCTGGTTCAAAAGCGTCCCTTACTTCGAGACGGTCTTGTTATAGACGGCGATCTTGTCCGTGATCTGCTTGGCGGCGTCGTCCAGCGCGGCCTTGACGTCCTTCTTGCCGGTGAACGCTTCCTCGATCGCGGCCTCGACGAGCTGGCGCGCCTCCGGGAACACGCCCATGACCGCGCCTTGGCTCGCCGTGCTCGGCTTGGAGGCGTGCAGCTGGTCGACGGCGGTCTGGAACTGCGGGTACTTGACGAGGTTGTCTTTGACGACCTGCTCGTCGTACGCCTTGGTCGTGATCGGGAAGTAGCCGGTGTTGATGTGCCACTGGGCCTGCGTCGCCGGCTCAGCCAGGTACTTGATGAATTCCCATGCGGCCTGCTGCTCCTCGGCCGGCTTGTTGTTCAGCACCCACAGGCTCGCGCCGCCGACGACGACTCCGCCCTCGGCATCGGCGGATGGCCGCGGCAGGAACGCCGTGCCGACCTCGAACTTGCCTGCCGCGCCGTCGACGATGCCGCGCAGGCCCGCCGTGGAATCCAGCGTCATCGCCACTTGGCCGGCGAGGAACGCCTTTTTCGTGTCGTCGGTCTTGCGGCCGAGGTTGAGCGCGGTCTTGGCGTCGACGAGCCCTTTCCACCATTCCAGCGTCTGCACCGCCGCCTCCTGGTTCACGAGCGACTCGGTGGCGGCGCTGTCGCGGCCGTTGCCGTTGTTGACGAGCTCCTTGCCTTGGGCGGCGAGCAGCTGCTCCATGAACCAGCCGTAGATCGCGAACGAGGCGCCGGTCACGCCGTCCTTGGTGAGCGCCTTTGCGGCGTCGGCGACTTCCTGGTACGTGGCCGGCGGCTTTTCCGGATCGAGCCCGGCGGCCTTGAACAGATCCTTGTTGTAGTACAGGATCGGGTTGGACGTGTTGAAAGGCATCGAATACTGCTTGCCGCCGAACGTGTAGTACCCGCGGATGTTCGGCTCGAGCGAGCCGACGTCGTAGCCCTCGGCGTCGATGAACTGCTGCACCGGCGTCACTGCGCCGGAGTCGATCATGAAGCGGGAGCCGATCTCGTACACCTGGATGAGCGACGGGCCGGACTTGGAGTCCATCGACGCCTTCATCTTGTTGAGGCTCTCGTCGTACGTCCCCTGGAACACCGCCTCGACCTGCACGTCCGGATGGGTGGAGTTGAAGCCGCTGACGAGCGCGTCCGCGGCCTTGCCGAGCTCGCCGCTCATCGAGTGCCACCAGACGACCTTCACCGGCGCCTTCGACGCTTCTCCTCCGGCCGGAGACGAGGACGGCGAGGCCGTCGTGCTCGGTTCGGACGAAGCCGCGCCGCCGTTGTTCGTGTCCGGATTGCCCGCGCAGGCGGACAGTGGCAGGATCAGCATCGCCGCCGCGGCCGGCAGCGCCCATTTCCAATTGCGGATGACCATGTGTGCAATCTCTCCCTTTTTCGTTGAAATGATCGGATGGCAGATGACGCTATGGCAAGCCCCGAGGGGCGGACGCCTGCAAAAGGTTCCACGCTCGCACAGCGCGGTTCGCGGGGCTGCGCAAGGCAGGCCCCGGCATCGACGACGGCCTTCAGCCATGTCGGAGACGGCCGCAGGACAGGGCAGACCAGACGGCCAGGGCAGACCAGACGGCCCGCAGGACAGGGCAGACGGCCCGCAGGACAGGGCAGACGGCCGCAGGACAGGGCAGACGGCCCGCAGGCCGCATCGGCCCCGGCTGCGCCTGCCTAGGCAAGCCCTTGGCCGCTCAGCCCTTCACCGCTCCGGCGGTGATGCCGCGCACGAGCGGCCGCAGGCCGAGCGCGAGCAGCACCAGCGACGGCACGAGCACGAGCGCGACGCCGCACAGCACGAGGTTCCAGCTCGTCATCTCCTCGAACTGCAGCATCGCGATGCCGATCTGCACCGTGCGCATCGCGTCGCTGCTCGTCACGAGCAGCGGCCACAGGTACATGTTCCAGCCGTTCAGGAACACGTACACGCCGAGCGAGGCGGCGGCCGGACCGGAGAGCGGCAGCACGACGGACAGGAAGTGGCGCACATGGCCGCAGCCGTCGATGCGCGCCGCCTCGAACAGCTCCCGCGGCAGCTGCAGGAAGAACTGCCGCAGCAGGAACACGCCGAACGCCGACGCCGCGAACGGGACGATCAGGCCCGGGAACGTGTCGAGCCAGCCCCAGCTTTTGACCGTGAGGTAGTTGGGGATGATCGTCACCTCCCATGGAATCATCATCGTGCTGATGAACAGCGCGAACCAGAAGCGGCTGCCGGCGAAGCGCACGTAGACGAACGCGTAGGCGGCAAGCGCCGCCGATAGCACCTGCAGCGCGGTGACCGCGCTGGCGAGCACGAAGCTGTTGGCGATGAAGCCGAAGATCGGCACCGTCTCGATCGCCTGGCGCAGGCTGGACGTGTCGAGCCCGGACGGCAGCAGCCGCGGCGGGTACATCGACGCCTCCGCCGGAGTCATGAAGATCTGCGCCAGCAGGTAGAGCAGCGGACCGACGGTCAGCAGCGCGAGCGCGGCGGTCAGGACGAAGCGCAGCGCGGAGACGACGAGGCGGCGGGAAGCGGCGGACGGCAAGGCGCTTGCGGCGGCTCGGGCCGCCGGCTCGACGGGAGAAGGAGACGCGGCGCTCATTGGTAATGCACCTTCTTTCCGAGAACGAGGAACTGGAGGAGCGTCAGCAGCAGCATGATCGCGAACAGCACGATCGCCAGCGCGCTGCCCGTGCCGAACTGGTAGTTGACGAACGCTTCGCGGTAGATGGAGTAGACTAGCACGTCCGTGGAGCCCGCCGGTCCGCCCTTGGTCAGGATGTGGATCTGCCCGAACGACTGGAACGCGCTCATGACTGACACGACCGCGAGGAAAAAGAGCGTCGGCGACAGCAGCGGCAGCTTGACCGACACGAACGTGCGCCAGCCGGAAGCCCCGTCGATGCGGGCGCTGTCCAGCACGTCGCCGTCCAGCCCCTGGATCGCCGCCAGCAGCAGCACGAACGGGAAGCCCGAGTTCATCCACACGGTCATGAGCGAGACGGAGCCGAGCGCGCTGCCGGGATCGGTCAGCCACTGCACGGGGCCGAGGCCGAGCTGCAGCAGCAGCCAGTTGAGCATGCCGAGCGACGGGTGGTAGAGGATCATCCAGATGATGGAGGCCGTGCTGACGGACATCGCCAGCGGCAGCGAGAACAGGAAGCGCAGCGCGCTCCTCCCCCGCCCCGCCGAGTGGACGAGGCTGGCGCAGAGCAGGCCGAGCGCGAGGCCGGCCGGTACGGTCAGCAGCGTGAACTTGAGCGTGACGAGCAGGCTGTTCCAGAACGCGGACGATTGCAGCATGCCGGTATAGTTGTCCCAGCCCGCATAGGCGGCGACGCGGCCGCGCGGGTCGGTGAGCTGGAAGCTGAGATAGACGGAGCGGATCATCGGGTAGAAAAGAAACACGGCGAACACGGCGAGCGACGGCGCGAGGAACGCATAGCCGAGCGCCTGCTCGCGCCAGCGGCGGAGCCGGGCGGAGCGCGCCGCGCCGCGCGGGCTGGCCGCGCCGGATGCCAGATGGCTGGATGCGCCGGACAGGGCGAGATGGGGCGCGCCGGACGCGGCGCGGTGCTCGGCAGCGGCGGCATCAGATGCGGCGCGGTGCTCGGCAGCGACGGCTTCGGGCGCGGCGTGGTGCTCGGCAGCGGTGGCATCAGATGCGGCGCGGTGCTCGGCAGCGGTGGCGACGGCTTCGGGCGCGGCGTGGTGCTCGGCAGCAGTGGCGTCGGCTTCAGGCGCGGCGTGGTGCTCGGCAGCGGTGGCGTCGGACGCGGCGCGGTGCTCGGCAGCGGCGGCGACGGCTTCAGGCGCGGCGTGGTGCTCGGCAGCGGTGGCGACGGACGCAGCGTGGTGCTCGGCAACGGCGGCAGCGTGGTGCTCGGCAGCGGTGGCGTCGGACGCGGCGGGTGTCGCGCGAGGCTCGGTCCGGTGCTGCGGCCGGGATCGGTCAACAGGTGAGGTGCTCATGGAAGGTTGTCCACCGCCTTTGTCGAATAGTCGGCCTTGCGGGCCGGTTCGGGCTCGCTTCTCCTACGATAAGGAAGATTTGTTTTCCCTTTGTCAGGATATTATGAAGATAAAAAAATATGTCATCGCTTTCATATAGGGATGAAACAATCCGCCAGCGTGTTCCCGCAGCATTATAGAAGCGGGGGAACACACTCTCGCTAAACGAATCACCGGCTTCTTGGAAGCGCCTTGACGGATTCTCAGAAGAAAAAAAGCGTTCCTCCACCCGATTCAGGTAGAGGAACGCTTTTGGAGCCAGCTGTAGCCGGTAGTTGCCGATCCAAGGCAGAAATGGGCCTTGGTTCAGGCTCTCCGGGCCGATTGGGCCGATCCAAGGCAGAAATGT
This sequence comes from Paenibacillus sp. B01, assembly GCF_009649995.1. Lineage (NCBI taxonomy): Bacteria > Bacillati > Bacillota > Bacilli > Caryophanales > Paenibacillaceae > Paenibacillus > Paenibacillus sp. B01. The sequence goes on from NZ_CP045802.1 coordinate 4,963,170, forward strand.
GCCTTGGTTTCGGCTCCCCGGGCCGATTGAGCCAATCCAAGGCAGAAATGTGCCTTGGTTCCGGCTCCCCGGGCCGATTGAGCCAATCCAAGGCAGAAATGTGCCTTGATTCTGGCTTTCCGGGCCGATTGAACCGATCCAAGGCAGAAATGTGCCTTGGTTCCGGCTTCCAGGGCCGATTGAGCCAATCCAAGGCAGAAATGTGCCTTGGTTCTGGCTTTCACTCCCGGAATCCAACTGCAGCACCCGCCCGCGCTTCTCCCATGCGAGAGCAGGCAGGCGCGACTGCCGACAACTGGCAGCGGGCGGCAGCCAACACGGGTGTCGGGCAGCGAGATACAACTGGCAGCGGACGGCAGCCAACACGGGTGTCGGGCAGCGAGATACAACTGGCAGCGGGCGGCAGACAACACGAGTGTCGGGCAGCGAGATACAGCTGGCAGCAGGCTACGGGCGGGAGCAAGCAGCGAGCTGGCTCGCCCGCTCGGCCGCCGGGCGGCTTACGCTGCTCTGCCGCGCGAGCCCTTCCGACCACTGCTGCACGCTCGGCCGCCGGGCGGCTTACGCTGCTCTGCCGCGCGAGCCCTTCCGACCGCTGCATGCTCGGCCGCCGGACGACTTGCGCCCGCGCGGTCGCCGGGCTTACGCCTGCCCGGCCGCCTTGAGCGCCTTCATGGCGATGTCGCTGCGGCGCTGCATGCCTTCGAACGAGATCCGGTCCGCCGCCTCGTACGCGCGCTCCCGCGCCTCGGCGATGTCGCGGCCGAGGCCGACGATGCCGAGCACGCGGCCGCCGCTCGTCACGATCTCGCCGTCCTTCTCCGCCGTGCCGGCGTGGAAGACGAGCGCGCCCGCCTCCTTGGCCGCCTCCAGCCCGGAGATCGGCCGGCCTTTCGGATAGGAGCCCGGGTAGCCCTCGCTCGCGGCGATGACGCAGACGGCGGCCTCGTCCTTCCACTTGATCTCGATGTCGGCCAGGCGGCCGTCCATCGCGGCGAGCACGATGTCGAGCAGGTCCGTCTCGAGGCGCGGCAGCACGACCTGCGTCTCCGGATCGCCCATGCGGGCGTTGAACTCGACCGTCTTGACGCCGTCCGGCGTCAGCATGAGGCCGGCGAACAGCACGCCGCGAAAAGGCCGGCCCTCGGCGACCATCGCGCGCGCGGTCGGCTCGATGATGGTCGCGATGGCGTCGTTCACGAGCGCCTCGGACAGATGCGGCAGCGGCGAGTACGTGCCCATGCCGCCGGTGTTCGGCCCTTTGTCCCCGTCGAAGATCGGCTTGTGGTCCTGCGCCGGCACCATCGCCCGCACCGTCTCGCCGTCGACGAAGGCGAGGATGCTCATCTCCTCGCCGGTCATGAACTCCTCGATGACGACCTGGCTGCCCGAAGCGCCGAACACGCCGCCGAGCATCATGCCGCGCAGCGCCTCCTCGGCTTCCTCCAGCGTCGCCGCGACGGTGACGCCCTTGCCCGCAGCGAGCCCGTCGGCCTTGACGACGATCGGCGCCTGCTGCGTCCGCAGGTAGGCGAGCGCCGCCTCGAAGTCGGTGAACGACTCGTAGCGGGCCGTCGGAATGTCGTATTTGCGGAGCAGGTCCTTCATGAAGATCTTGCTGCCCTCGATCTCCGCCGCCTTGCGGTCCGGGCCGAACGCCGGGATGCCCGCGTCCTGGAACGCGTCGACGATGCCCGCCGCCAGCGGGTCGTCCGGGCCGACGAAGACGAGGTCGATCTCGCGCTCCCGCGCCAGCTGCACGAGATCGTCGAAGCGGTCGACCGCGATCGGCACGCATTCGGCCAGCTCCGCGATGCCGGCGTTGCCGGGGGCGCAGAGCAGCTCGCTCACTTTCGGGCTTTTGGCCAGCGACCAGACGATCGCATGCTCGCGGCCTCCGCCGCCGATGACCAGAATACGCAATGGAAACTCCTCCTTGAAATGAAGTGGACTGGACTAGGCTCAAGCGCAAATCGTTCCCTCAGCCAAACGAAAAGGGCGCCGAAGCGCCCTTGCCGGCCTGGCCGCCTTAGTCGGCCAAGCTGCCTTAGCTGAACCTGGTCGGCCTGGCCGAGCCTGGCCGAGCTTTGCTTAGACTTGCCAAGCTTGCTTAGCCTGGCCGAGCCTGGCCGAGCCTTGCCGCCCTAATGCTTGAAGTGGCGCACGCCGGTGAACACCATCGCGATGCCGTGCTCGTTGGCCGCCCGGATCGACTCCTCGTCCTTGATCGAGCCGCCCGGCTGGATGATCGCGGTGATGCCGGCCTTGGCCGCGAGCTCGACCGTATCGCCCATCGGGAAAAACGCGTCCGAAGCGAGCGCCGCCCCCTTGGCCTGCTCTCCCGCCTGCTCGATGGCGATGCGGGCCGCGCCGACGCGGTTCATCTGGCCGGCGCCGACGCCGACGGTCATGTCGTCCTTGGCCAGCAGGATCGCGTTCGACTTCACATGCTTGACGACCTTCCAGCCGAACAGCAGCTGCTTCATCTCCTCGGCCGTCGGCTGGCGCTCGGTTACGACCTTCAGGTCGGCTTCGGAGATGCTGTGCACGTCGCTCTCCTGCACGACCATGCCGCCCTCGACGCTCGTCACGACCCAGTCGCTCTTGCGGCCGGCGGCCGCTGCGAGCTCGCCGGTGCGCAGCAGGCGGATGTTCTTCTTGCGGCTGAGGATGTCCAGCGCCTCCGGCGTGAAGTCCGGCGCGAGGATGATCTCCAGGAAAATCTCCGAAAGGAGCGTCGCCGTCTCCGCGCCGATCGTACGGTTGGCCGCGACGATGCCGCCGAAGATCGACGTCGGATCGGCCGCGTAGGCTTTCTGGTACGCTTCATGGATGTCGGCGCCGACGCCGACTCCGCAAGGGTTCATATGCTTGACGGCGACGACGGCCGGCTCGCTGAACTCCTTGACGATGGCGAGCGCCGCGTTGGCGTCGTTGATGTTGTTGTAGCTGAGCTCCTTGCCGTGCAGCTGCTCGGCGGTGGTGACGTTGCCCGCCTCCGCCAGCGGACGGCGGTAGAAGGCGGCGCGCTGATGCGGGTTTTCGCCGTAGCGCAGATCCTGCACCTTTTCATACGTGACCGTGTAGCGCTCCGGCAGCGGGTCGCCGCCGAGCTTGGACAGATAGTCGCCGATGAGCGCGTCGTACGCGCCGGTGTGGCGGAACACCTTGGCCGCGAGGCGCTTACGCGTGTCGAGCGTCGTGTCGCCGTCCTGCTTGATCTCGCTCAGCACGCCCTCGTAGTCGGCGGCGTCGACGACGACGGTGACGAACGCGTGGTTTTTGGCCGCGGAGCGCAGCATCGTCGGACCGCCGATGTCGATGTTCTCGATCGCGTCCTCGTACGTCACGTCGGGCTTGGCGATCGTCGCCGCGAACGGGTACAGGTTGACGACGACGAGGTCGATGTAGTCGAGGCCCAGCTCGCGGATCGCGCGCTGATGCTCCTCGTTGTCGCGCACGGCGAGCAGCCCGCTGTGCACGGCCGGATGCAGCGTCTTGACGCGGCCGTCCATGATTTCCGGGAAGCCCGTCACCTCGGAGATGCCGATGACCGGGATGCCTTCCTTCTCGAGCAGGCCGTGCGTGCCTCCCGTGGAGATGATCTGCACGCCGGCGTCCGCCAGCTCCCTCGCGAATGCAACGATGCCCGTCTTGTCCGATACGCTGATTAGCGCCCTGCGAATAGCCACGTTGTCCCCTCCTGTATGAAAATGGATCGATGAATGCTACTTGTCCGCCGAATCGTCGTCCGCTCCGGCTCCTGCGTCGGCGGAGACGAGCGCGCGGCGGCCGTCAAGCGAGATCCGCCCCTCGGCGAAGCCGCGCACCGCCCACGGGTAGAGCGCGTTCTCGGCGGCGTGGATGCGCTCGGCGAGCGAGGCCTCGCTCTCGCCCTCGCCGATCTCCAGCGCCCGCTGCGCGATGATCGGTCCGCTGTCGAGGCCGCCGTCGACGAAATGGATCGTGACGCCGGTCACCTTGACGCCATAGTTCAGCGCCTGCCGGATCGCATGCATGCCGGGGAATGCCGGCAGCAGCGACGGGTGGATGTTGATCATCCGCCCGGCGTAGGCGTCGACGAGCACCGGCGTCAGGATGCGCATGTAGCCCGCCAGCACGACGAGGCCGACGCCCCGCCGCTGCAGCTCGGCGAGGATCTCGCCTTCGTAGGCCTCGCGCGAGGCGTACGCCTTTGGATCGAACACCCAGGCGTCGATGCCGGCGCGTCGGGCGCGCCCGACGACGGGCGCCTCCGCCCGGTCGCAGACGAGAAGCTCGATGGAGCCTCCGAGCTTCCCGTCCGCCGCCGCGTCCGCCAGCGCCTGGAAGTTGCTGCCCTGGCCGGAGGCGAAGACGGCGACGCGCAGCTGCCCGCCCGTCCGGTCTCCGTCCCCTAGATCGAAGCGCAGCTGCTCGGCCATCAGACGTCCGCCCCCGTGAAGGTGACGATGCGGCTGCCCTCCGTGACGGCGCCGATGCGGTACGCCTGCTCGCCGAGCTCCGCGAGCGCGGCGAGCGCCGCTTCCGCCTCGTCCGCCGGCACGACGACGACGAGGCCGATGCCCATGTTGAACGTCGTGAACATGTCGCGGTTCGTGATCGAGCCTTTGTCCTGCAGCAGCTTGAAGATCGGCTGGATCGGCCAGCTGCCGAAGGCCACCTCGACGTTCACGCCTTCGGGCAGCACGCGAGGGATGTTCTCGATGAAGCCGCCGCCGGTGATGTGGGCCATGCCCTTCACCTGCACCTTGCCGATCAGCTCCAGCGCCGGCTTGACGTAGATGCGCGTCGGCTCGAGCAGCACGTCGCCGAGGCGCTTGCCGCCGAGCTCCGCCAGCTCGTCCTGCAGGCCGTAGCCGGCCTGCTCCAGCAGCAGGCGCCGCACGAGCGAGTAGCCGTTGCTGTGGATGCCGCTCGACGCCAGGCCGATGACCGCGTCGCCCGGAGCGATCGCGCTGCCGTCGATCATCTTGGCGCGGTCGACGACGCCGACCGTGAAGCCGCCGATGTCATACTCCTCCGGCGTGTACATGCCCGGCATCTCGGCCGTCTCGCCGCCGATCAGGGCGCAGCCCGCCTGCACGCAGCCTTCGGCGATGCCGGCCACGATCTGCTCGATCTTCTCCGGCTCGACCTTGCCCGTCGCCAGGTAGTCGAGGAAGAACAGCGGCTCCGCGCCCTGCACGATGATGTCGTTGACGCACATCGCGACGGCGTCGATGCCGATCGTGTCATGCTTGTCCATGGCAAAGGCGAGCATGAGCTTCGTGCCGACGCCGTCCGTGCCCGAAACAAGCACCGGCTCCTCGTACTTGTTCTTGTCCAGGCTGAACAGGCCGCCGAAGCCGCCCAGCCCGCCGAGCACCTCCGGACGGATCGTCCTCTTCACATGCTTCTTCATGCGCTCGACCGCTTCGTTGCCCGCTGCGATGTCGACGCCGGCTTGCTTGTATGCCTCTGCCATTCACCTGTCACTCCCTGCAATTTGATCTTCTAGCAGCTGCAGCTCTTGTCCGAGCTTTCGTCGACCGGGGTCGGGTAGTCGTTGTTGAAGCAGGCGAGGCACAGGCCTCCGCCCTTGCTGTCGCCCGGCACCGAGGCGGACTCGATGAGCCCCTCGGCGCTCAGGAAGTAGAGCGAGTCGGCGTTGATCGCCTCGCGGATCTCCTCGACCGTCTTGGACGAGGCGATCAGCTCGCGCCGGTCCGGCGTGTCGATGCCGTAGTAGCACGGGTTGGCGAACGGCGGCGAGCTGATGCGCACATGCACCTCGGCCGCGCCGGCCTCGCGCAGCATGTTGACGATGCGCAGGCTCGTCGTGCCGCGCACGATCGAGTCGTCGATCATGACGACGCGCTTGCCCTGCACGATCTTGCGCACGGCCGACAGCTTCATCTTGACGCCTTTCTCGCGCAGCTCCTGGGAGGGCTGGATGAACGTGCGGCCGGAGTACTTGTTCTTGATGAGCCCCATCTCGTACGGAATGCCCGTCTGCTCGGCGTAGCCGATGGCCGCGCTGATGCTGGAGTCCGGCACGCCGACGACGATGTCCGCGTCCACGAACGCCTCGACCGCGAGGCGGCGTCCCATCTGCTTGCGGGCCGTGTGGATGTTGACCTCGTTGATGTCGCTGTCCGGCCGGGCGAAGTAGATGTACTCCATCGCGCAGCTGGCGCGGCGCTCCTCCTCGTCGAAGCGCTCCTCGCGCAGGCCGTCCGCGTCGAGGATGAGCAGCTCGCCGGGCTGCACGTCGCGCACGTACTCGGCCCCGATCGTCTCGAACGCGCAGGTCTCGGAGGCGAACACGTAGCCGTCGCCGAGCCGGCCCATGACGAGCGGACGCAGGCCGTTCGTGTCGGAGGCGACGAGCAGCCGCTCGTTGGTCATGATGAGGAAGGCGAAGCCGCCGACGATGCGCCGCAGCGCGTCCCGGGCCGCGCTCACGAAGTCCTTGGGCGAGCGCGCGATCAGATGGGCGATGACCTCGGTGTCGCTCGTCGTCTGGAAGATCGAGCCCATGCTCTCCAGCTCGCGGCGGATCGACGGCGCGTTGACGATGTTGCCGTTGGTCGCCACGGCCAGGTCGCCGTCGCGGTACTTGAACACAAGCGGCTGCGCGTTGCCGAGCTGGCTCGCGCCGGACGTCGAGTAGCGCACATGCCCGATCGCGCGGTCGCCCGGCAGCGAGGCGAGGATGTCGCTCGTGAACACTTCCTTGACGAGGCCCATGCCGCGGTGGTAGGCGAAGCCGCCGGTCGCGCTGTCCACCGTGCAGACGCCCGAGCTTTCCTCGCCGCGATGCTGCAGCGCGTGCAGGCCGTAGTACGCCAGCGACGAGGCGTCCGGCGTGCCGAACACGCCGAACACGCCGCATTCTTCCTTGAGCTTGTCGAAAATATCGTCGCGGCCGATGCCCGCGTTGTAATGGGCGTCCTCCCAGGCGCGCGACACCGCGCGCAGCTCCTCGGAGCCGGGGCCGGCGAAGCGTCCCCCGGCGGCAAGCGCCGGAGGCGCCTCGCCGGAGGCCGCCGTGCCGTCAGCATGGAGGGCGGGGGCGCTGCCTGCGCCCTCGCCCCAGCGGGAGCCGGACTGAACCTCCAGGCCTGCTACTTCATGAGGCATGGGATCGCTTCCTTCCACACGCTCCGCAGCTCCGACACCGCCGCGCGCACGCCCGGCCGGCCGTTCACCCGGATGTCCAGCTCCTCCCCGCCGACCGTGCCGAGCTCCGCATGCGGCACGCCGCGCTCCGCGAGCAGCGCCAGCAGCTCGCCCTTGCGCTCCGGCGATGCGCTCAGCAGGATGCGCGACTGCGACTCGCTGAACAGCGCGTGGTCGGCGCGCAGCTCCGTCGCGACGTCCACGCTCGCGCCGAGGCCGCGGCCGAAGCTCGCTTCCGCCAGCGCCGCCGCCAGGCCGCCCTCGGACAGGTCATGCGCGGAGGCGACGAGGCCGGCGCGGATCGCCGCCTGGACTGCGTCCAGCAGCGTCTTTTCGACCGCCAGGTCAAGCGCCGGGGGACGCCCCTCCGCCTTGCCGCCGCGCACCTGCTGCAGCTCGCTGCCGCCGAATTCGGCGCGCGTCTCGCCGAGCAGGATGATCGCGTCGCCGGCCTGCTTGAACTCCTGCGTCGTGATGTAGTCGATGTCGTCGATCAGGCCGACCATGCCGATGACCGGCGTCGGGTAGATCGCGCCTTTGGCGTTCTCGTTGTACAGGCTGACGTTGCCGCCGATGACCGGCGTCTCCAGCACGCGGCACGCCTCGCTCATGCCGTCCGCCGCCTTTTCGAGCTGCCAGAACACCTCCGGCTTTTCCGGGCTGCCGAAGTTGAGGTTGTCCGTGATCGCCAGCGGCTGCGCGCCGGAGCAGACGATGTTGCGCGCCGCCTCGGCGACCGCGATCGCGCCGCCGACCTCGGGATCGAGGTAGACGTAGCGGCCGTTGCAGTCGGTCGTCATCGCCAGCGCCTTGCGCGTGCCCGGCACGAGCACGACGGCCGCGTCCGAGCCCGGAGGCACCGCGGTGCCCGTGCGCACCATGTAGTCGTATTGACGGTACACCCATTCCTTGCTCGCGACCGTCGGGGAGCCCAGCACGTCCTTGAGCGCGCCCGTCAGATCCGTGATCTCCTCGAAAGCGGCCGTGTCGATCGACGCGCTCGCCGCATAGGAGGCCGGCTCCTGCGAAGGCTTGCTGTATACCGGGCACTCGTCCACGAGCGCCTTGACCGGCATGTCGGCGACCTGCTCGCCTTGGTGGAACAGCCGCAGGCGGCCGTCGTCGGTCACCTTGCCGACCTTGGCGCAGATGACGCCCCAGCGCTCGAAAATCTCGCGCGCCTGCGCCTCATGCTCCGGAGCGACGACGAACAGCATGCGCTCCTGCGACTCGGAAAGCATCATCTCGTACGGCGTCATGCCTTCCTCGCGCTGCGGCACCTCGTCGAGGTACAGCTCGAGGCCGTTGCCGGCCTTGGAAGCCATCTCGGCGCTGGAGCAGGTGAGGCCCGCCGCGCCCATGTCCTGGATGCCGAGCACGATGCCGGAGTCGATCAGCTCGAGCGTCGATTCCATGACGAGCTTTTCCATGAACGGGTCGCCGACCTGTACAGCCGTGCGCTTCTCCTCGGACTCCTCGGACAGCTCGACCGACGCGAACGTCGCGCCGTGGATGCCGTCGCGGCCTGTCGCCGGACCGACGTAGAACACCGGGTTGCCGACGCCCTTGGCGACGCCGCGCTGGATCTTGTCATGGTCGATCAGGCCGACGCACATCGCGTTGACGAGCGGGTTGCCCTCGTAGCTCTCGTCGAACATGACCTCGCCCGCGACCGTCGGGATGCCGATGCAGTTGCCGTAGCCGGCGATGCCGCCGACGACATGCTCGAACAGATACTTGACGCGGTCGCTCTCCAGCCGGCCGAAGCGCAGGCTGTTGAGCAGCGCGACCGGACGCGCTCCCATCGAGAAGATGTCGCGGATGATGCCGCCGACGCCCGTCGCCGCGCCCTGGTAAGGCTCGACCGCGGACGGGTGGTTATGCGACTCGATCTTGAACACGACGGCCTGGTTGTCGCCGATGTCGACGATGCCCGCGCCCTCGCCCGGTCCCATGAGCACCTTCGGGCCGGTGATCGGGAATTTCTTGAGGATCGGCTTGGAGTTCTTGTAGGAGCAGTGCTCCGACCACATGACGCTGAAGACGCCGATCTCGGTGTAGTTGGGCAGGCGGCCCATGAAGCCGCAGATGAGCTCGTACTCGTGGTCCGTCACGCCGAACTGCTGGTAGATCCTCTGCTCGGCGATCTGCTCCGCCGTCGGCTCCAACGCCTTAGCTGTTGACTGCTGCGTCATGCTGTTCCCTCCATGCGTTCAAAATCGATGTGAACATCCGCTTGCCGTCCTCGGAGCCGAGCAGCTGGCTGACCGCCCGCTCGGGATGCGGCATCATGCCGACAACGTTGCCGCGCTCGCTGCAGATGCCGGCGATGTCGTGGACCGAGCCGTTCGGGTTGCCGCCGCTGGCGTAGCGGAACACGATCTGGTTGTTTTTTTGCAGCCGCGCCAGCGTCTCGTCGTCGCAGTAGTAGTTGCCTTCGCCGTGGGCGATCGGGATCGAGATGACCTCGCCCTCGCGGTACTGGTTGGTGAACGGAGTGGCGGCGTTGACGACTTCGAGCGGCGATTGGTGGCAAAGGAACTTGAGGTCGCGGTTGCGCAGCAGCGCGCCCGGCAGCAGGCCGGCCTCGGTCAGGATCTGGAAGCCGTTGCAGATGCCCAGCACGTACTTGCCGGCCTCGGCGGCCTTGACGACCTCGGCCATGACCGGAGCGAAGCGGGCGATCGCGCCGCAGCGCAGGTAGTCGCCGTAGGAGAAGCCGCCCGGCACGAGGATCGCGTCGTAGGCGGAGAGGTCCGTGGCGGTATGCCAGACGTAGTCGACGGACTGCCCGATCGTTTCTTCGACCGCCTTGTAGCAGTCGATGTCGCAGTTCGATCCGGGGAAAACGATGACGGCGAACTTCATCCGATCAGCCCTCCAGCTCGAAGCGGTAGTCTTCCACGACCGTGTTGGCCAGCAGCTTCTCGCACATGGCGCGCACGCGCTCCTCGGCCTCGGCGCGGTCCGTCGTGTCCAGGGTCAGCTCCAGGTACTTGCCGATGCGGACCTTGTCCACTTCCGCGAAGCCCATGCTGTGCAGGGCTCCCTGGACGGCCGTTCCTTGCGGGTCGAGCACGTTTTGCTTGATCGTCACGTATACGGTTGCTTTCATCGTGGCAACTCCTCTTGAGTGGATTGATTATCAAGGCGGTTGAAGATTCGTCGGGCTGAATGTTTGTCGGGTGAAGCTGCTTGCGGGCTGATGGGCGGGCGGCGGAACGATTGGGGCCGCCGGAGCTATCCGCTGACGCCGCTCCGGGGACGGAACCTCTTTCCGATTCCGCTGAAGCCCAGATTCCTCGATCTCCCTTTCCGAAACGTAAGGAATCCGGCCTTCAAGGGAACCGCTGCCGCTTCTCCAAGAGGTTTCCGTCCCCTCCGCTCCCTGCGTAATGCTCACCAGCTCGATTTTTTCGACTTAACGCCTACCGGTCGCGCTCCTCGAAGCTGAGTTACTCGGGTTTTCCGCGCAACTCCCACCGTCGAACGCCTGCTAGTGCCGAGTTACTCGGGTTTTCCGCGCAACTCCGACCGTCGAACGCCTGTTGGTGCCGAGTTACTCGGTTTTTCCGCGCAACTCCGACCGTCGACCGCCTGTTGGTGCTGAGTTACTCGGGTTTTCCGCACAACTCCGACCGCAGACCGCCTGCTGGTGCCGAGTTGCTCAATTGGCGCCCTGCAACCCGATTTTTTCGGGCTGCAGCGCCTGCTTCTGGCCTCCGGGCACCCTGCAACCCGATTTTGTCGGGTTACAGCGCCCGCTTCTGGCCCCCAGGCTCCCGTAACCCGATTTTCTCGGGTTGCAGCGCCTGCCTCAGGCCTCCGAGCATCTGCAACCGGACTTTTCCGGGTTACAGCCTCTGCTTCGAGCCCCCGGGTGCATACAGCCCGATCAAAATCCGGCTGCGGCTCCGCGGAATAGCGGTCAGCTCAGCTCCTCGCCGGTAATGGCGCGGTAGATGGCGCGGTAGCGGGCGGTCGTCGCGGCGACGACCGGCTCCGGCAGCGGCGCCGGCTTGCTGTCCTTGTCCCAGTCGGAGCCGAGCAGATACGTCCGCACCGGCTCTTTGTCCATGCTGTCGATCTCGGTATCGAGCTCGTACTTGTCCTGCGCCCAGAAGCGCGAGCTGTCGGGCGTGAAGATCTCGTCGATCAGGATGATCTCGCCATCGACGAGCCCGAACTCGAACTTGCAGTCGGCCAGCAGAATGCCTTGCTCGAGGCAGCGCGCATGCGCGAACTCGTACAGCGTGAGGCTGCGGTCGCGCAGCTGGGCGGCGACGTCCGCTCCGACCAGCTCCTCCATCCGCGAGAACGGAATGTCCTCGTCGTGGCCGACGTCGTTTTTGGCCGCAGGCGTGAAGATCGGCCGCTCGAAGCGCTCGTTCTTGCGCAGGCCCGCCGGCAGCGGGATGCCGTTGATCTCGCCGGTCGCCGCGTACTGGCGCCAGCCGCCGCCGGTGATGTAGCCGCGCACGACGCATTCGATGTCGATCCGCTCCGCCTTGCGCGTCACCATGATGCGGTCCCGCAGCGCGTCCTTGTCGGAGACGAGCTCGCCCAGTCGCTCCACATCCGTATGGACGACGTGGTTCGGCTGGATCGCGGCCGTCTGTTCGAACCAGTAGGCGCTCAGCCGGTTGAGCACGCTGCCCTTGTCCGGGACGGGCGGATCGAGCACGTAGTCGAACGCGCTGATGCGGTCGGTGACGACGATCAGGTAATGCTCGCCGAGATCGTAGAGCTCTCGGACCTTTCCTTTATAGAGCAGCGGCGCCTGGATGAGGCCTGCCGCCGTCGATAGCGCCTCCGTTGCTGCAGCCATGATGGTTCCTCCTGCCAATGCGAGATGGATGAAGCGAAAACGATGGGTCGCTTGAGCGAGCCTGCAGCCGTCCGAGCGGACGATCCCTAGCGAGCGAACGGTGCCCGCCGCCGCAAAAGCCCCCTAGATCAGCTCCAGCCGGCGGAAGATCGTGTCGACATGCTTGAGATGCCAGCTCGGGTTGAACGCGTCGTCGATCTCCTGCGCGCTCAGCGCGGCCGTGATCTCCGGCGTCTCCGCGATGATGTCGCGGAACTGGCGCTGCTCCTCCCAAGCCTGCATCGCGCGCGGCTGCACGGTGTCGTACGCCTGCTCGCGGCTGAAGCCCTTGTCGATCAGCATCGTCATGACGCGGCCGGAGAACGGCACGCCGAACGTGCGGCCCATGTTGCGCTTCATGTTGTCCGGGAACACCTGCAGGTTCTTGATGATGTTGCCGAGGCGGTTGAGCATGTAGTTGAGCAGCATCGTCGCGTCCGGCAGGATGACGCGCTCCACGGAGGAGTGGCTGATGTCGCGCTCATGCCAGAGCGGCACGTTCTCGTAGGCGCTGATCATGTGGCCGCGGATGACGCGCGCCAGGCCGGAGATGTTCTCGCAGCCGATCGGGTTGCGCTTGTGCGGCATCGCCGACGAGCCCTTCTGGCCCTTGGCGAACGGCTCCTCGACCTCGCGGAACTCGCTCTTCTGCAGCGCGCGGATCTCGGTGGCGAACTTGTCCAGCGAGGTGGCGATCAGCGCCAGCGTCGCCATGTACTCGGCGTGGCGGTCGCGCTGCAGCGTCTGCGTGCTGATCGGCGCGGGCTTCGTGCCGAGCTTGCGGCAGACGAACTCCTCGACGAACGGGTCGATGTTGGCGTACGTGCCGACCGCGCCGGAAATCTTGCCGTACTGGACGCCGTCCGCCGCATGGCGGAAGCGCTCCAGGTTGCGCTTCATCTCCTCGTACCAGAGCGCCAGCTTGAGGCCGAACGTCGTCGGCTCCGCATGCACGCCATGCGTGCGGCCCATCATGACCGTATCCTTGTAGGCGACCGCCTGGCCGCGCAGGATCTCGATGAAATTCACGACGTCGCGCTCGAGGATCTCGTTGGCCTGGCGCAGCAGATAGCCCGTCGCCGTGTCGACGACGTCGGTCGACGTGAGGCCGTAATGCACCCACTTGCGCTCCGGTCCGAGCGTCTCGGACACCGCGCGCGTGAAGGCGATGACGTCATGGCGAGTCTCCAGCTCGATCTCGCTGATCCGGTCGATGTCGAAGCCGGCCTTCTCGCGCAGCGCGGCGACGTCCTCCCGCGGAATGACGCCGAGCTCGGCCCACGCCTCGCAGGCGCAGAGCTCCACCTCCAGCCACGCCTTGAATTTGTTCTCTTCCGTCCAGATCGCCCGCATCTCGGGCCTGCTGTAACGCTCCAGCATGTTGTCTTCCACACCCTTGTCTATAAATTGAACTGCCTAGGATCCGATCGCTTCGTTCTCCGCCTGCCAGATGCCGGTTCCCTGAATCCAAGCAAGCGCGGCGTCCGCATCCGGCGCCAGCACGTTCACATGGCCCATCTTGCGGCCCGGCTTGGCCTCGGCCTTGCCGTACAGATGCAGCTTGGGCGCGACGCCGAGGCGCTCCGCCTCGCTGTCGCGGACGCTCAGCCGGGCGATCGCCGGCTCGACATGCTGGCCGAGCAGGTTGGCCATGACGACCGGGCTCAGCAGCGACGGATCGCCGAGCGGCAGCCCGCAGACGGCGCGCACATGCTGCTCGAACTGCGAGGTGCGGCAGGCTTCCATCGTATAATGGCCGCTGTTGTGCGGGCGCGGCGCCAGCTCGTTGACGTACAGCTCGCCGTCCTCCGTCAGGAACAGCTCGACCGCGACGAGGCCGACCGCGCCCAGCTGCTCCACGATGCGCAGCGCGAGCCGCTCCGCCTCCGCCAGCACGTCCGGCGCGACCCGCGCCGGCACGATCGACAAGTGGAGGATGTTGTCCACGTGGACGTTCTCCGCGGCCGGGAACGCCCGCACCTCGCCGAGCGAGCTGCGCGCCGCGACGACGGACAGCTCCTTGGCGAAGCGGATGAACTGCTCCAGCACGAGATCCGTGCCCGCCCGCGACAGCTCGGCATAGGCGGCGGGAATCTCCTCCTCGCTGCGGATGACCCACTGGCCCTTGCCGTCGTAGCCGCCGGTCGCCGTCTTGAGCACGGCCGGCAGCCCGAGCCGGGCCGCCGCCTCGCGCAGCTCGTCCTCGCTGCGGATCTCCGCATAGGGAGCGACGCGCGCGCCCGCCGCCTCGACGGCGCGCTTCTCGCGCAGTCGAGGCTGCGTCGTGTAGAGCAGCTCGCTGCCCTGCGGCACATAGGATTGCTCCATCAGCATCGCGGCGACGCCGGCGTCGACATTCTCGAACTCATAGGTGATGACGTCGCAGCGCTCCGCCAGCTCCCGCGCCGCCTCGCGGTCGTCGTACGCGGCGCGGATGCCGCCGCCGACCTGGGCGGCCGGGCCGTCCTCGGTGGGATCGAGGGCGACGAAGCGATAGCCCATCGCGCTGCCGGCGAGCGCCAGCATGCGGCCGAGCTGCCCGCCGCCGAGCACGCCTACGGTCGCGCCGGGCAAGACGACGCGGGCCTGCTCCGGCGTCACCGCCGCTCCGCCGGGACCGAGCGCCGCGTCCTTGCCGGGCGCGCTCACAGCAGCTCCTCCCCGCTCGCGAGCACCCGCTCGCGCGTCGCATCCCGCCGCGCCTGGACGCGCGCCTGCACGGCCGGGTCGAAGGCGCCGAGCATCTGCGCCGCCAGCAGGCCGGCGTTGGTGCCGCCGGCCGCGCCGATCGCCACCGTGGCGACCGGAATCCCGGCCGGCATCTGCACGATCGACAGCAGCGAGTCCATCCCGCTCAGCGCAGACGACTTGACGGGTACGCCAATGACCGGAAGAGGCGTCTTGGACGCGACCATTCCGGGCAGATGAGCCGCTCCGCCGGCTCCCGCGATAATGACCTTGAGCCCGCGCTCCGCGGCGCTCTCGGCGTAGTCGAACATCAGGTCCGGCGTCCGGTGGGCGGACACGACCCGCTTCTCGTAGGCGATGCCGAGCTCGTCCAGCACCTCGCATGCAAGCTTCATCGTTTCCCAATCCGACTTGCTGCCCATGATGACGCCTACGCTTGCACCCATCTCTTCATCCCGCCTTCGCCTGATTATGGAGGTACAAAAAAATCCCGCGGAACGAAAGACGCTCCGCCCTCTCGTGAAGAGAGGGCGGGAGGGCCGTCCAGCCTGCGGGATCGCAGAGCGGCGCGGCGGCCGGGCGCCGAAACACGCGCGCCGGAAACGGCGCCGCTCTGCCCGAAGCGCCTATGCGGAGCTTCGGTTCTTCCCGTAGTCCGGCGATTCCGGTCGCCGGGTAGAAACGTTCGGGCCGATTCCCGAATATATACGAGGAGTATGCGATTATCGGGCAAGCCGGACGCCGCGCGTCCCTGCTCGCCCTATTCCAAGATTCGACATCTGCGAGGCGAGCCAAACCCGGCTGCCCCGCTTTGCTTTCCTAGTGTACCAATCCGACTTGGCACTGTCAACTGCAGAAAGCGAACATTGCTAAGATAATATCCATCTATAGTTCGTCTTTCAACATTTCCGTCCTGAAGGCTGCTGCCGCTCTCAGAGGCCGCTTCCTGGCGCTTCGTTTCGACGGGACATGCCGCAGCGACACAAGCTTTTCCGCCTCCCGCAAGCTCTGGATGCCGCACGGCAGGAAGCGCTTTCGACGGAAGAGGGCAGGCCCGGGTCCGCCGAACCGGTCTAAAAAAGCCAACCTGCCGAATATGGCAGGTTGGCTTCCATCGCCTTAAAACCGAACATCTCCATTCAAGGGGATGTGATGTTAGCTGACACGAAAACGATCGTTCCGCACCGGCCCATGCTCCCCATCCGAACCATTTTGAACGTCAGGACATCCAGAACGTCTTGTCCTTGGCCGCGATGCGCCGCCCTTCCGGAACGTTCATGCCCGGATAGCCGAGGTAGATGAAGCCGACCAGCTCTTCTCCGTCCTTGAGCCCGAACGCCGACTTCATCGACGAATGATGCATCGGCTCGCCGCTGCGCCAGACGGCGCCGAGCCCTTCCTCATGCGCCGTCAGCAGCATGTTCTGCACGGCGCAATGGACGGCCGCGAACTCCTCCGAGCGGATGACCCGGGGATTCGTCGAGGGCGAGCAGGCGACCGCGATGACGACCGGGGCACGCATCGCCTTCGCTTCCTCTCGCGACAGGCGGACTTCCTTTTCCTCGGGATCCAGTCCAGCCAGCGAATCGAGCGCCGCATTGGCATAAGCGCTGCCCAGCACTCGCCGCCCTTCGCCCGTCATGACAAAAAACTTCCACGGCTCCGTATGGTGATGATTGGGGGCCCATACCGCCGATTCCAGAATGCGCTCGATCTTCTCCTTCTCAACCGGCAGATCCAGCACCTTGCCGATGCTTCTCCGCTGCCGGATCGCTTGCTGCAGCTCCATCCGCTTCCCCTCCTCTGCAAAGTCAGGTCCGGACCATCCATGCATTCGGACATTGCTTCTTCTATTATAACGGGCCGGGCGATCCGTGGAAACCTTGGGCAAAGTTAATTATTCAGCAGTCAAACAACTATGGAGGACGCGCGGCATAGAGTTGAACGACGGCTATTTTGGCGACGGATGTCTACGATCGGCTTTCTGCGCAGGCTCGTCCTGCCTCGTCCAAGACTTTATCCGCAAGGCGGTGATGACCATTCCACTGCTCGTTCGAGCGATCTTCAACGCGGCGGGCGCCATGACGTTCACCGGCAACACGCTCGGCCTCAGCCGCTCCGATACGGTCGGCGTGCCCGGCACGCAGGACAGCATCGGCGCCTTCATCACGACGAACACCGCGCTGCAGTACGGCAGCTATCCTGCCGGCACGACCGACGCCTACACGCTGAACAGCTCGTCGGCCGTGCTCGTCCTGCCCGCAGGCAGCACCGTCCTGTACGCGGAGCTCATCTGGGGCGGCACCTATGTGAACGGCAGCGCCAACCTGACGTCGGCGATCAACAACCCCGTCACGTTCACGACGCCAGTCGGAGCGAGCTCCGTCTCGCCGGACAGCGTCACAGCACAGACCGGCATCGCGCTCGGCACCGGGGTGCTGGCCTATGTGCGGACCGCCAACGTCACTCCGCTCGTTCAGGCCGGCGGAGCGGGCACCTACACGACGGGCGGCGCGGTCGGCACGATCGTCGTCAGCGGCGACTCGACGGCCAACCACTGCGGCTGGACGCTGGCCGTCATCTACAGCAACGCCTCGCTGCCGCTGCGCAACCTGTCGCTGCGGGTCGGGTCGGTGCTCGTCACCACGTCCGGCTCGACGACGACGCCGATCACCGGCTTCGCCACTCCCGTGTCCGGAGCGCTTGGCGCCCGGGCGCTGTTCAGCTCCCAGGAAGGCGACGCCAACCGGACCGGCGACCAGGCGCTGTTCGGCCCGACCGCCTCCTCGCTCGTCGCGCTCTCGGGGCCGAACAATCTGGCCGCGAATTTTTTCGCCTCGCAAATCAACAACGACGCCGGCCTGCTCGATACGACCGGCACGTTCGGGACGCGCAACCAGACCAACGGCGCGCCCGGCACCAACATCGTCGGCGGCCGCCAAGGCTGGGACATCACCAACGTGGACATCAGCCCGCGCCTGGTCAACAGCCAGACGAGCGCCGTCCTCACGCTCACCACCTCCGGCGACGCCTACATCCTGAACGCCAGCGGCCTCCAGATCAACATCAACTCCCCGAGCGTCACCGTCGTCAAAAGCGCCAGCGCCGCCGGCGCCGTCATCGGCGACACGCTCACCTATACCGTCGTCATGACGAACAGCGGCACCGCCAACGTGACGAGCGTCGTCCTCACCGATCCGCTGCCTGCCGGACTCAGCTTCGTCGCGGGCAGCGTGACGGTCGGCGGGACCGCGCTCCCGACCGCCGACATCCGCAGCGGCGTGGCGATCGGCACGCTGGCGTTCGGCACGAGCATCACGGCGACGTACCGGGCGACCGTCACCGCGCTGCCGAGCCCGCCGCAGCTGAACAATACGGCGAGCGCCTCGTTCTCGTTCGTCAGCATCGCCGGCGGCAGCACGATCACCGCCGTCATCCCGTCCAATACGGTGTCGACGCCGGTATACGCGCCCGTCCTCTCGCTCGCCAAGACGGCGAGCGCCGCGGCCGCGACCGTAGGCGACACGATCACCTATACGATCGTCGCCGCCAACAGCGGCAGCATCGCGGCGTCCGTCACGCTGACCGACAACATCCCCGCCGGCAGCAGCTTCGTGACGGGCAGCTTCCGGGTGAACGGGACGGTGATCGCGGGCGCGAACCCGCCGGCCGGCGTCGCGATCGGCAGCATCGCCGCCGGCGGTAGCTCGACCGTCACCTTTCAGGTGAATGTGAACAGCCTGCCCGCGCCGCCGCAGCTCGTCGACCAAGCGACCGCCGCTTACACGTACCAGCCGCCGGACGGCCGGACGCTGTCTGGCTCCGCCGCCTCGAACACGGTCACGATCCCAGTCAGCCTGCCGAGCGTGAGCGTCGCCAAGACGGCGAGCCTGGCCGATCTCGCCGTCGGCGAGACGCTGACCTACACGAGCGTCATCACGAACAGCGGCGGCACCGCGCTGACGAACGTCGTGCTGACCGACCCGGTGCCGACGGGGACGGCGTTCGTTGCGGGCAGCGTCACGGTCGGCGGCGCGGCGCGGCCGACCGCGGTTCCCGGCGCGGGCATCGCGGTCGGCACGATCGCCCCCGGCGCCTCCGTCGCCGTCGCGTTCCAGGCGGCCGCGCAATCCGTGCCGGCCGGCGGCAGCCTTTCCAACCAGGCGGCAGCCTCGTACAGCTCCGGCACGGCGAGCGGGCAGGCGCTGTCGAACCTCGTAGCGACGCCGGTCTATCAGCCGGTCGTTTCCTTGGCCAAATCGGCTTCCGCCGCTGCAGTCGTCGTCGGCGATACCGTCACGTACACGATGACGGCCGCGAACAGCGGCAACATCGCCGCCGCCGTCACGATCACCGATCCGATCCCGGCCGGCTCGACCTTCGTGCCGGGCAGCGTCACGATCGGCGGCGTGCCCGCGCCGGCCGCGAATCCCGCGTCCGGCATCAACGCCGGCACGATCGCCTCAGGAGGCTCGCGGGCGGTCACGTTCCAGCTGACGCTCGCCTCGCTGCCGTCTCCGCCGCAGCTGGCCAACCAGGCTTCGGCCGCCTACAGCTATACGCTGCCGAGCGGACGCAGCCTGAGCGGCAGCGCCGTGTCGAACACCGTCGCGCTGCCCGCCTCTTCGCCTAATGTCACGCTGACTAAAAACGCGAGCGCCCCGGCCGCGGCCGTCGGCGACACGATCGCCTACACGGTCGTCCTGTTCAACAGCGGCGGATCGCCGATCCAGAACGTCATCGTCTCCGATCCGCTGCCGGCGGAGCTGAGCTTCGTCGCCGGCAGCGTCACCGTGAACGGCATCGCCCAGCCGTCGGCGAATCCGAATACCGGCATCGCGCTCGGCACGATCGTCCCGAGCGGCGGCGCGACGATCGTGTTCCAGGCGGCCGTGAACGCCATCCCGGCCTCCGGCGCCGTCGCCAACCAGGCCAAGGCCGCCTTCGCTTCGGGAGCCTTCGCCGGCGCATCCGTCTCGAACGCCGTGTCCGTGCCCGTCGTCCAGCCGGTCTTCTCCATCGTCAAGTCGGCCAGCTCGGCCTCGCTCACCGTCGGGGATTCCTTCACCTATACGCTCGTCATCCGCAACAGCGGCAACGCGGCCGCTCCGTTTACGGTGAAGGACATCCTGCCCTCCGGCCTCGCGTTTTCCGTCAATACCGTCACGCTGAACGGAGCGCCCAATCCCGGCCTCGATCCGGGAGCCGGCATCGATCTGCCGAATATCGCCCCCGGCGCCTCCGTCACCGTCGCGTTCGTGGCGAACGTCGTCTCGCTGCCTTCCCCGCAGACGGCCAGCAACTCGGCCAGCGGCAGCTATTCCTTCACGCTGCCCGGCGGCCGCCAGGTCATCGGCAGCGCGGCTTCCAACACGGTGACGCTGCCGGTCTCCTCGCCGAGCGTCTCGGCCGCTGCCAGCTTCAACCAGACCGTGGCCGTCGTCGGGGATACGCTCGTCTATACCGTGATCGTCACGAACAACGGCGCCTCGCCGGTGAACAGCGTCGTGCTGGCAGACAGCCTGCCGGGCGGCACCGCGTTCGTCCCTGGCAGCGTCGTCGTCTCGGGGAGCGCGCTCCCCTCCGCATCGCCGTCCACCGGCATTCCGCTCGGCACTCTGGCACCGGGGGCTTCGGCCGCCGTCCAATACGAGGTGAACGTTACGATGGCCATCCCATCGCAGATCATCAACCAGTCGACGGTCAGCTTTACCTCCGGCAGCTTCTCCGGCACGTCGGCCTCCAACGCGACCAATACGCCGGTCACGCAGCCGCAGATCGCGCTCGTCAAATCGGCGAGCCGCTCGTCCGCGACGCTCGGCGATACGGTCGCTTACAGCGTCGTCGTCACGAACAGCGGCAATCTGGCCGGCATCGTCTCGCTTGCCGACACGCTCCCGGCCGGCATGAGCTTCGTGCCGAACAGCCTCGCCGTCGGCGGGGTGCCGCTGCCCGGCGTCGATCCGACGGCGGCTCCGTTCAGCATCGGCAGCATCGCGCCCGGCGCGAGCCTGACGGCGACGTTCTCGCTGGCCGCGGCGACGCTGCCGAGCCCGCAGACGTACGTCAACCAGGCGTCGGCGACCTATTCGTTCACGACGGCGGACGGGCGCACGCTGGGCGGGACGGCCGTGTCCAACGCCGTGAGCGTCTCCGTCTCGCCGCCAAACGTGTCCATCGTCAAGACGACGACCGCCGCGGACGCCGCCGTCGGCGACTCGATTCCGTACAGCATCGCCGTCGTCAACGCCGGCATCGACCCGGTCAACAACGTCGTGCTGACCGATCCGCTGCCGGACGGCACGGCGCTGACGGCGGGCAGCGTCACGGTGAACGGCATCCCGGTCGCCTCTACGCCCGCGGCCGGCATCCAGCTCGGGACGCTCGCGCCCGGAGCAGGCGCCACGGTCGCCTTCAGCCTGACGGTGACGGGCGTGCCGGCGAGCGGAGCGGTCGGCAACCAGGCCTCCGTCGCCTTCACCTCCGGCGCTCTCGCCGCCTCCGCGCTGTCCGCGCTCGTCTCGACGCCGGTCTACCAGCCGAGCCTGGCCGCCGTCAAGACCGCCGGAACGGCGAGCGCGACGCTCGGCGATACGATCAGCTATACGGTCACGCTGACGAACAGCGGCAACTACGCCGCGCTGGCGACGGTAACCGATCCGGTTCCGGCGGGAACCGCCTTCGTTCCGAACAGCGTCATCGTCGGCGGCGTCCCCCAGCCGGGAGCCGACCCGAGCGCCGGCATCTCCGCGGGCGTCGCCGCCCCCGGCCAGAGCGTGGCCGTCTCGTTCTCGTTCAACATCGTCTCGCTGCCCGTGCCGCAGGTCATCGTCAACCAGGCGCAGGCCGCCTACAGCTTCACGCTGCCGAGCGGCCGCACGCTGACGGGCAGCACGAGCTCCAACCTGCTGCCGATCCCGGTGTCGGCGCCCAATCTGACGCTGGCCGCGAGCGCCGGGCTGAGCGCCGCCTCGGTCGGGGACATCATCCCGTACACGATCGTGCTCACGAACAGCGGAGCGACGACCCTCGGCAGCCTCGTGCTCACCGATCCGCTGCCGCCAGCCACCGCGTTCGTGCCGGGCAGCTACGCCGTGGACGGCGTCGCGAACCCCGCCGCGAATCCCGCAGCCGGAGCGCCCGTGCATGATCTGGCGCCAGGCGCAAGCGCCACCGCTACCTTTTCGCTCCAGGTCGTCTCGCTGCCGACTCCGGCGCAGATCTCCAATACGGCTTCGGCCAGCTTCACGACCGGGACGTTTTCGGGAGCGGCCTTTTCCAATACGGTCGTCACGCCGGTCTATCAGCCGATCGTCGCGGCCGTCAAATCGGCCGGCGCCGTCAACGCCACGGTCGGCGACACGGTCGTCTACACGGTATTGCTGAGCAATACCGGGAATTACGGCGCGAGCGTCACCGTGTTCGACGTCATCCCGGCAGGCACGGCCTTCGTGCCGAACAGCGCCATCGTCGGCGGCTCGCCGGTTCCCGGCGCCGATCCGGCGACCGGCATCCCGGCCGGAGTCGTGAACGGCACGCCGGTCAGCGTCATGTTCTCCGTCGTGATCCAGTCGCTGCCGGCCGGCCAGCAGCTGGCCAATCAGGCGACCGCCTCCTTCGCCTTCACGCTGCCCGACTCGCGCACGCTCACCGGCAGCGCCGTCAGCAATACGGTGACGATCCCGGTCAGCTCGCCGAACGTACAGGTCGTCAAAAGCGTCAGCGCCGGCGACGCCGTCGTCGGCGACACGCTCGTCTATACGGCGCTCGTGAGCAACAGCGGCATCGAAAATATCGCGAATGTCGTGCTGTCGGATACGGTGCCTGCGGCCAGCTCGTTCGTGCCCGGCAGCGTCACCGTCGGCGGCGCCTCGCTGCCGACGGCCAACCCCGCTACCGGCATCCCGGTCGGCACGATCGCTCCGGGCGGCTCGGTCGCCGTCGCCTTCAACGTGCTCGTGAACGGACTGCCGACGCCGCCGAGCCTGACCAACAGCGCTTCGGCCGCCTTCACCTCAGGCGCCTTCGCCGGCAGCTCGATCTCGAATCCGGTCATTACGCCCGTCTACCAGCCGATCGTCGCGCTCGTCAAGTCGGCGGACCGGACGCAGGCGACCGTCGGCGACACCGTCACCTACTTCGTCACCGCGACCAATACAGGCAACTACCCGGCCAGTCTGACCGTGTTCGACAGCCCGCCGGCCGGCTCCGACTTCGTGCCGAACAGCGTGCTCGTGAACGGCGTCCCGCAGCCGGGCGCCGATCCAACGGCCGGCATCGCGGCGGGCGTGCTCGCGCCGGGCGCGAGCGCCGTCATCGTCCTGTCGCTGCAGGTGAACGTCAACTCGCTGCCGAATCCGCAGCTGCTCAGCAACCAGGCGACCGGCTCGTTCACGTTCAGCCCGCCGGACGGACGCACGCTGACGCAGAGCGTCCTCTCCAACACGCTCGTCATTCCCGTCTCCTCGCCGGATGTCATTGTAGTCAAAAGCGCCTCGGCGATCGACGCCGTCGTCGGCGACACGCTCACCTATACGATGACCGTGACGAACAGCGGCATCTCGACCGTCAGCAGCGTCGTGCTGGTCGACCCCGTGCCGGCCGGGGCCGCGTTCGTGCCCGGCAGCGTCACGGTGAACGGAGCGGCGCAGCCCGCGGCCAGCCCGGCGTCCGGCATCGCGGTCGGCACGATCGCCGCCGGCGCGTCCGTCGCCGTCACGTTCCAGGTGACGGTGACGGCGGTGAGCTCCTGATGGCGCCGCCGCTCGAGCCGCTGCACAACCAGTCGACCGTCCGCTTCCAGTCCGGCGTCGTCAGCTCCGCCGCCTACTCCAATACGGTCGTCACCTTCGTCGCAGGGCCGCGCATCCGGCTGCAGCTGACCGCCTCGACGGCGGAGGCGGCCGTCGGCGGCATCGTCGCCTATACGGTGACCGCCTTCAACGAAGGCAATCTCGCCGGCGAGCTGACGGCCGGAGCGAGCATTCCGCCCGGCGCCTCGTTCGTGCCCGGCAGCGTCGTCCTCGGCGGCGGCCTGCTGCCCGGCGCCGATCCGGCGCAGGGCATCTACCTCGGCCTGCTCGAGCCCGGCGGCAGCGCCTCGTTCCGCTTTCAGGCGCTGGTGACCGGCCCCGTGCCGGGAGGCGCGCTCGTGAACGAGGCGTGGGGCTCGGCGACATTCCGCACGCCGAGCGGGCGGGTGCTCGCAGTCGGCGCCGAGCCGGCGGCGCTCTCGATTCCGGTGCGCCCGGCCGCGCTGGCCGCGTACTTGACGGCCGGCCCCGACCCCGTCGCGGTCGGCGGAACCGCCGAATACGTCCTGCGGCTCGTGAACAGCGGCAGCTCCGCCGCAACCGGCATCGTCGTCCGGTTCGCGCTGCCTCCGGGCGTGGCGTTCATCCCCGGCAGCGTCACCTTGAACGGCGTCCGCCTGCCGGACGCCGATCCGCTCGCCGGCATCTTCGTCGGCGAGCTGGCGGCCGGCGCCGAAGTAGGGCTGTCGTTCGCGGCGACCGTCGTCTCGACTGCCGCCTCCGGCCAGCTCGCCTCCGCGTCGGCGGAGTACGTGTCGGCGGACGGGGAGCCGGAAGCCGTCGCGTCCAACCCCGTCCGGCTGACGATCGTACCTCCCGATCCGCCCGATCCGCCGGATCCGCCCGAGGCGACGAAGCGGGTCGACGCCCATCAGGCTTCGCCCGGCGACATCCTCAGCTATGTCGTGACGGCAAGCGTGCCGTCCGGGCCGCCGCTGTACGCGGTGCTGGCCGATCCGCTGCCAGCCGGCCTGAGGTACTTGGCCGGCAGCCTGCGGGTGGACGGCGAAGCGCCGCCGGCATCGGCGGGCAGCCTGGAGAGCGGGCTGGCGCTCGGCTTCGTCTCGCCGGGAGCTCCCGTCACGGCGTTTTACCGGGCGGAGGTGCTGCCGCTCCAAGGACGGCCGGGCTCCGAGCCGCTCCCGCTGCGCAATGAAGCGGTCGTCCGCTTCAGCGCGGGGGCGGGTCGGCCGGTCGAGAGCGAGGTCGCGGCCGGACCGGCGCTGACCGTCGTGACGGCAGCGGCTTTCCGCGTCGCGGCGGCAGCCGACCGCACCGTCAGCGAGCCCGGCGAGACGGTCGGCATCGAGATCGCGATCAGCGCGATCGGCAGCCAGCCCGCCGAGGGCTTCCTCTCGGGCTTCGTGCCCGACGGGCTGCAGCTGCTGCCGGAAACGCTGCGGCTGGACGGCGCGCCGGCGGCGGTGCTGGCCGACGGGCTGCAGCTCGGCCGGCTGCTGCCCGGCAGCGTGCATCGGGTGCGGTACAGCGGCCGCGTCGCCGCCGACTTCGGCGGCGGCGGGATCGCAGGCATTTCCGGCCTCGGCGGCAGCGATGCCGGCGGCAGCGGGATCGTCTTCGACGGCGAGATCGTCGGCACCGCCGCGCTCAGCTGGAGCTACGAGCTGGAGGGGCGCGTCTACCGCGGCGTCGCGCTCGCTCCGCGCTACCGAGTGCGGATCGTTTCGCAGCAGGAGTGAGGGGGGCGGGCACGAGCAGCAGCCCCTGATTCGCCGATCCGCTGCCGAGGGAGCGCTCCGCCGGATCGTGTCAGTCTGCGCTTCGCAGCTTGGCCGCCCCGTGATCCATTCATGAGAATGGGTCAAGGATTGCGCCGCAGCCGCTGCTCCGCTCTCCCTAAAGGCAATTTTGTCGTTAGGAAGCTCCACAGTCGCTGTTCCGCTCTCCTTAAAGGCAATTTTGTCGTTAGGAAGCTCCACAGTCGCTGTTCCGCTCTCCCTAAAGGCAATTTTGTCGTTAGGAAGCTCCTCAGCCGCTGTTCCGCTCTCCCTAAAGGCAATTTTGTCGTTAGGAAGCTCCTCAGTCGCTGATTCGCTCTCCTTAAAGGCAATTTTGTCGTCAGGAAGCTCCACAGCCGCTGTTTCGCTCTCCCTAAAGGCAATTTTGACGTTAGGAAGCTCTGCCGCCTGGCACTGGGAACGCGTAATAAAAAGCTCGGCCCGTGAATCGTTCACGGGCCGAGCTTGTAAAAATCGTCAACTGCCGTTACAGGTTTTCCTCCCCCCTCACGACATACCACTTCAAATCGAGCAGGATCGGCGGGTAATAGATCGGTGCGATCCACGACAGCTCTCCGTTCGCGTAGAGGCGACCGAGCAGGATTTCTCCGTCCCCGTCCTTCTTCAGCCTCCATTCTCCGCTCGCCACGACGGTTCCGTCCTCGATCCGCTTCTGCGCTTCGTCAAAGGAAAATTGCTCGCCGACCTCTTCTGGTTCCGTCTCCGTTGCCGCCCCGCCTTGTTCCTCTTGCTCCGAATCCCATAGGAGAAAGAAAGCAAAGCCCTTCAAATCCGCGGCTTCAACCGCTTGCTTGAACGTGTCGGTGACATAGACTTCGGTTCCACGAAACTCAGGAGTTTTGAATATAGCATTGTCCCCGATGATCTCTGGACGAAAAGCATATCGCTCAATATCTGTAATTACCTGCGGATATCTCGGATTTCTTGTGTAGATCGCTTTCTCGTAATCCAGAGCTTCCAACACCGTCGTCACGTTGATGGCATAGTAGGGCTTCTCCGGATGAATGAACGGCAGCGCTTCGACGTTGCGGTCAATGATCGGTTGCAGTACGGCCAATGCCCTATCAGAAATGATAGGAGTCCCCCCCACTCCTGTACAATCGGTAGGCAAGCTTTTCTTCGAGATGGTCTTCACCTCGAATGGAACCCAATCTTCTTTCATCGGTTTACCGTTAAAATGATGGTTAAAGTTAAAGTCATCGTTTAGGAACTCCAATAAGTCGTATCCTTTGTCCATCGCGTAAGAGAAACTCCAGATTCGCAAGTCACACACCTCCAGATATTATTTAAATTAATTACTTAACTTTTCCGATTGCGATTTTACCTTCGATTAAGTCCTTTCGGATGCTTTGCAAAGTTAACTGCGCCTCTCTTTGAAGATCTGCAAGCGGAAGGTTCATGCCAGATGGACCATATTTCAAATAGGTGTCCGAAAGCTTTTTATTAACATAAGAATAATAACTTGTTGTGTGGCCGCCATTATGTGTCGCTAATTGAACGGTAACTCCATCCCAATCCTGCATAGCATAAAATGTTTCTCCTTTTACTTTCGGAAGCCATATCCCATTTGCCGCTGAGTTGATATCAATTTTAAAATCATTTACAAGAGTATCCCTTGCATCTTTTGCATCTTTCACATTTGAAGCACCCGCCGGAACAATATGGTGCGCCTGCCAACTTGAAATACTTCCTTCTGCAGCGTCCGGAATCAGATTTGCGCTTTGAAGCTCTTTTCTTAAAATTTCAGAAGGAGTGCTTCCCGTCATCGTGGACTTAATTTTACCAGCAACACGAGCTTCATAAATAGAAGCTGGAATGCAAGTAGAATTATGAGTCAGAATTCCAATCGAAGAAACGTAGTAGGTATGGAAATCCTCTACACTAAAATTATACAAGGTTATTTTCTCAGAAGCTTGTACAATTTTTTTTACTGTAAGGAATGCGCCCGTTCGACTTTCCAACTCGTCACCAGGTTTTAAGTCCCTTGCGTAAACCCAACCTTTTCCCTTTATCCAGAAAGGATGGAGATCGGTGGTTTTTAAAGACTCATTTCCGAAATAAACCGTCCAGGTTTCATTTGTTTGGCGAGTATAGATCGCCTCAACCCGTTTGAACGCAACCTCGCCTGTATCCGGATTCTTTGACCATACACGGTCACCTACCTGTATGGTCTCAATCGGCCTTAGCCCCGTCTCAGTGTCAACCTCAGTGCCCGCGGCAAAACAGTTGCAAGGATTAAAGCGGTAGATCTGTTTAAAAACCCTTACTCCAAGAATAGAATCTCCGTAAAAAGGCACCATTCCTACTGCTGACAATGCAGCATTTGCTTCTTGCCCTCGAATCAAGTATAAAACCGAATTAATTCCGTCAGGACCTGCTCCTAATACAGGAATAAAGCCCCCATAGCTAATCAGTCTTTGCAAATTATCCATTACGGACTGATTAGGGTTATAAACAAAGGATTCTGTGTATGCCCAAAACTTTTCAAGACCGTTCAGACCGTAAATTCCTCTGAGCCATGCATCATATTGAGTCAGTTGAGGAGTCGGGAAACTCCCTCCACGATCCCAAACATACTTGATAAAGTATTTAAGACATACCTCACATTTTCCTTTGTTTGATGATGTAATAACCACACCATTCTTCATTGTTTTTGGAGGCGGAAGAATTGTTTTGGTTAGATAATTTGAATCATTGATCACACTTAAACTGGCTATCGTAGGATGAGAATTTCCGGGAGCATCAGTAGGCTTGATAACAACATAATAAATACCGTTCGGAGCAAGATTTTTATCTGGATAGCCATCCCAATCCGTATCATAAGGTACAGCTAGGCTGGTATTACGATTTAATTCTCCTTTCCATTTAAAATAATAAGTGCTAGGAATCGCGTAACCGCCAGGACTCATGGTTTGTCCGGCTCGATATCCTACGGTTTCTTCATAGACTAAATTACCAAATTGGTTTAATACTTGAATCGTTGTATTGTTATGAGAACTCCAATATGAATATTTAATATTGGCATAATTGACCGTATTTGTACCATCTAAATACCCAGTAGTCCCCATTGAAGATGCCCCATCAGAACCGAACATAACGCCTGTCTGCTTGTTAGAGACATAATAAGTGCTAATGGCTTGAGCTCTTACATTCGCAATGGATATTCCATCCGAATATACAGATAGAGCGACTGACAGATTCACTACCGGATTTGATTGAGCACTTAAAGCAGCTGTCTCAATATCTGAATAGTATTCAACCAATGCGTAGTATACTCCGCTTGTTGGTAGAGTAAAGCTTTCTAAATCATTCGGTAGAAATAGTCCGTAAATATCTCCCACGGAATCGTACAAGGTAACTTTATTGGCCGTAATATTCAAGTGTACTTCCATAGGCTCTGAGACATCGACTCGGAAATAATCCTTGTCCAACTTAGAGCTTAGTTCATTTGTGTATATTTGCTCCCAGCTGGCCGGAGTTGCACCGGCTCTTGTCCCGTCAGAATCTTTCTCAACTGTGATATTCGCATAAATCCCTGTATTGTCTGCCGATTCCACTTTAATATAATAAGTGGTGCCACCTGTAAGAGAAAACTCAATACTGGAAAATTGATCACCATAAGGATTATTGACAAGGTCATTATTGTATGCCAATTCGCTTGTCAATGCTTGGTCCCGGTAAAGACGAAGCGCCGTGTTGCTACTCGATCCTACTCCTTGATACGATGAAGTATAGAAGCGGTATAAAGAGCTGTCTGGTGCTGTAAAGGAAAAATAAGCTGGAGTGCCTACCGGTGTACTTATGCTCTTGGATGAATTGCTACCTAGATCCAAGATAGTGAACGAAGGCAGTCCTACTGTCGCCATCAATCTTGCTTTAATAGAAGTCGTTGTATTATAGTGTCGGAGCTTAATGTAGTAGGTTTTCCCAGCCTCTAAAGTAGTTGTGAGCGTTGAAAACACCGTACCATTTGAATCATCATTTGAAATAACATGATTACTCATCGCGGAGTCCGAGTATAAGGATAGATAAGTATCGTTCGTTCCGCTTGAGTTGGCACCCATAAAATAATTCGTAAAAATCCGATAGCTCCCGGTAACTGCAGGCGTGAACTGATAGGTCTTAAATGTTCCTGCTGGACTCTCAACATCAATCGGCTGGTCGAGAAGCATCGTTTGATGTTGAAGTACTTGGGTCTGGGTAACACTCAGCCTGGCATGAACAGCAGTAGATTCGTACCCTTTTAACTTTAGATAATAAATGGTCCCGCTCGTCAACATGGTCGAGATATGGGAGAACATAGTACTGTTGTAGTCATCATTAAAAGCAATCCGGTTAGTTAATTGAGAATCTGAATAAAGCTCCAAATAAGTATCATTGGAACTTCCAGTGCCTCCAAAAGGTCCCGTTGTAAATGAGTAGGTTCCGCTTGTTGATGGGATGATTCGATAAACATTGAAGCTGCCTGAAGGTAAATCAACATCCACAGACGAGCCACTCGATAATATTGGAGAATTATCATAGCTGGGACCGGCGGTGGTCACAGTTATCGTGTTGCTATATGCGGACAGGTTCCCCGAACGATCAATGGCTCGAACACTAAATTGATAAGATGTGCTTGCTGATAAATTACTAACTTGGGCCACTGCCGCAGTAGATGTCCGCTCAAAAACTCCGTTTTTGTAAACGTTATATCCAGGCACTCCCGAATCGTCGGTTGAAGCATCCCATTGAAGCGTAACGGTTGAAGAAGTCACGTTTCTAGCGAATAGATTTCCTGGCGTTGAGGGAGGAGTGACGTCTGGAGGAGTCACCGTCGCGTTGATGTTGACCGTATACGAATAGAAAGTATCGGTACCTCCCTTATAAATGTGCCCTTCATACGTTTGAAGCCATTTTCTAGTATCTACTTCAGGACGTGTGACATCTCCTCGATAATTTTGATAATAATTGTAGCTATAGACCGTTCCTCGATAGTCCTGTCTCCATGTTCTCGTATCTACAGCCGGCTTTGACAACGTACCGGCGTAATTTTGAACATAGGTCTTTGTTTGCGTGCAACTAGCCGCTGTCGATGGGCAAGATCCCGAATTATAGGTCAGTTGGGCTGACCCCGACTGAGGAATTGAACCTACGTAGCCATTCGAGTTAATGGAATAACTCGATGGACATGATCCGGAACTTGAATTTTGAAGCACTCCATACCGGTAAGTATTGACGACATTATTGCTGCAACTTCCGGTAAAGCTTTGACTGGAGGATGGTGTATATGCACCAGAAACGACATAGCTGGAACCTGTTGTATATAAGGCGCCTTTATATGATCCGTCATCGTACATGATATATGAAGCGAAGCCCGAACTGGAAGAACTGTCTCTAGAACCATACTGGGTTTGAGAAAGCTGATACTTATCTCCTGTTTTATATAGGGGACCTTTATATCCATCCTGATCATAGGATTTATAAGGAGGGAATTCCGTATTGACCGTGCCCCATTCCACTGTATTAACCGTTTTGGTATCCGACGAGGTGTAGCTTCCTGTATATGCGTAAGGTTCTCCCGTTTTAGGTATATCTCCTTTATACCCGTTTTCATCGATACTCCAAGTTGGCGGCAGTTCACCTAATCGATCTCGATATACAGTGAGTGATTTCAATTGTTGAAATTTATAGCCGTTATATGCTGTACGAGTAGGACTCCCTCCACCGACCGTCACGGTCACATTACTTCCAGAAACAGCGTAGGAGACAGATCCATTTGAGACAGTAATACCGTCTATGCTAGTCAGATTAGGAATCGAGATGGTCTGGCTTCTGTTGTAGGAATTATCAAGCGTTTCCGGAAACTGAACGGTCACAGTTTTAGATTCTTGAACACTCAGGTCAGAAGCTTTGATTCCATTTAATCCGACAGCCGGTCGTTCGAGAATTGTTTGATATGTCGAAACTGCAGTTTTATATTCGTTCTCTAATTCCTGAAAAGCTTGGCTATTTAACTTGAAGTATTCATTTTCGTCATAGCTGCGCTGAATTACTTCTTCTTTTGAATAAATTTGAGAAAATTCAATCGGAAGTTCATGTAGACTTTTATTTAATTCATTAAGGTAGTTAATTTTCTCTTCCATCTGGGAAGCAAGTTCTTTAAATCCGGCTTCTTTAGCAAATGACTGCAGATCTATTAAACGATTTAACTGTACAAGTACTCTAGTATCCCAAGCATTAATGTTAAATGAAGACTCTTCCTCAAAAGGTGGAATTGGATGGTCGATTACACCAAGCGCTCTTGCCAGATTTAGTATTCCATAACCGTATTCACTCTTTTGCCCCATAGGGGTGGCGGTCATGTAAAGTCTGTTTACAATTTGTTGGGAAGTCCATTTTTTGTTTTGAGACCATAGAGAAGCCACAGCCCCTGTTACATGAGGAACGGCCATTGACGTACCGGACAGCGTCGCATAATCAGCCTGATTGCTTGTGGAGAGGATTTCAGCACCGGGAGCTGCAATATCAACTCCAGATCCGGTGCTTGAATAGCTTGCTCGTTTAAAGTTTTTATTAACAGCAGCAACTGAAATTACTTCATCATATCTAGCGGGGTAAACTTCATTCTCGCTTCCATAACCTAAATTCCCAGCCGCCCCCACGAGTATGATGTTTTTTTTTGAGGCTTGGATAATGGCTTCGTGTAAAGAAACATTAGGTTCAGCACCACCAAAACTCATTGAAATTATATCCATCTTGTTATCTATAGCCCATTCAATTCCTTGAATAATGCTTGAGTAAGTTCCCGCCCCAGAAGCATCTAGAACTTTCACGGAATACAAGTCCACCTTGGGAGAAACGCCCACTACTCCTTGCTTGTTATCTTTTGCAGCAATTGTCCCCGCGACATGCGTTCCGTGACCGTTGTCATCTATCGACGAGGAAGCATTTTCAACGAAGGATATTCCACCCTCCACTTTCAAATCCGGGTGATTGGAGATTCCCGTATCAAGAACCGCTACTTTCACAGAATTCCCTTTGTTTTTTGCCATATCAGCTCCTATGGCCTTTAATCCCCAAGGAATAATCTCAGTGTTATTTTTGATTTTACGAACTTCAGAATTATTTTTATTAGGTTTATCTATAGACAAAATTGAAGCTATTGAGTTTTCTTCTACAAGCAAGACCTCTGGATCCGCCGACATTTGAGCAGCGACTTGCTCAGTCAGTTCAATTTCAATAGAATCGGCATATTTAAGAATCTTATGTTTAAATTTTTTCAACTTCTTTTTATTAACGAATTCAAGTTTATCTTGCTTGGAATTTTTTAACTTAACAAAATAGCTTCTAGTGTTATAAATGTTTTCGGTAACAGAAGAATCAAGGTTATATGTACTATCCGTAACAACCAACTCACTTGAAATGTTTTCATTATTCGAAATATTTGAAGCTATAATAGCAGGGTTTATCATTGTACAAATCAAAAGAAAGAACAATAACGAAGAAATCCACTTTTTGTATTTTATTTTAATCAAGAAAAAGAACCTCCCCATTTTTTATTGAATCAACAAATCAGAACCAACCCTCCCCTTTTCATCAAATCAAATCCTTTATATTACAACAATATACATAATAGTTCATTATAATGATTAAATCTATTAATTTGATATTTTGTATTATTAAAACTATTAAAAATTTTATTTCAAATAATTTTACCAGTTCCATCAATTCGCAAATCAAATCAGTCGATGTACTTTTAAATCAAGTCATCTAAACTCGCGCTATCTAGTTAATTCATTTTAACTATCCACTATCAAAGCAAAAAGCAGGCCATTCAGCTCCGCTGGAGCCGAATGGCCTGCTTTCATTCCGTGTTTCAATGGCTCTTCCCACATGGAGGAAGGTTACGCGATTGAGCGGCTATTGGCAGAGCGGAAGAAATCCGATGCCGAGGAAGCATGTAGGTTCAGATCAAGTCTGAGATCGAGGCTGCCTTTACTTGCACGCTCGACCGAAGACTCGATCGAGTTCGCATTGGCGCCGGACTCCATTCCTTGACCTCCTTCAGCAAGGTCCTTGCTGTGATTGTAGCCTTCCGAATCGCGGCTCCACTTCTCGTACGAAGAGGATTTGTCCGCATTCAGGCCGAGGTCGAAGCTACTTTCGCTCGACTGAGAAGTCTTGAACTCGAATTCCGTCATGTGACGATTTCCGCCAACGTTGCTCTCGAACTCGGACTTCGTGCTCGTCCAGGTTTCCATCTCGTTGGAGCGACCCACGTTCAGTCCGAGATCGAATAGGTATAAATCCATCCCATCGTCTCCATCCTTACCCGACCCCCACCACCTGGAAACATATGGACCGTGCGCCAAAACAAAAAAGCCGCCTCCGCACGCCGAATGGCGCGAGAGGCGGCTGCTGCATGCCGCAGGCCGGGGTCCGCCGTCTTTCCCGCGTAGAGCGGGAAGGGCGGCGGACCCGAACGGGATCAGCCCGCTCCGAGGTACAGGTAGCGGAGCACGATCAGCAAGGCGAGGATCCACATGAGCGGATGGATGTTGTATTTCTTGCCGGCTTTGCCGATCAGGTTGGCCAGCAGGGCGAGCAGGACGTACGACACGATGCCGAAGCTGATGCCGTTGGCGATGTTGTACGTGAACGGCATCATGATGATGATGAAGAACGAAGGAACGGCGTAGACCATGTCCTGGAAGTCGATCTCCTTGACGGACTGCATCATGAGCAGGCCGACGAGGATGAGCGCCGCCGCCGTCGCGGAGCCCGGGATGAGCGCCACGAGCGGAGCGAGGAAGATCGACAGCAGGAAGCAGATGCCGGTCGTGACGGCCGTCAGGCCGGTGCGGCCGCCCTGGGCGATGCCGGAGGAGCTTTCGACGAAGGCCGTGACGGTGCTCGTGCCGAGCATCGCGCCGCCGCTGACGCCGACCGCATCGACGAACATCGCTTTGCCGACGCGCTTCTTGCCTTCCTCGGGATTTTTCATGAAGCCGGCGCGGTTGGCCGTGCCGACGAGCGTGCCGAACGTGTCGAACAGCTCGACGAACGTGAACGTGAGCACGACGGTGATGAGGCCGACCTGCATGACGCCGGCGAAGTCGAAGTGCCAGAAGTTGAGCTCGCCGAAGTCCGGCAGCCACGTCGGGTTCTCCGCCATCGTCGGCAGGTTGCCCGTGAGCCAGGCGACGAGCGTCGTGCCGAGGATGCCCCACAGGAACGCGGCCGGCACGCGCAGCACCATCAGCACGGCGATGAGCAGCAGGCCGAGGATCGTCAGGTAGACGGACGGGTTATGGATGTCGCCCATGTGGATGACCGTCTCGAAGCTGAGCAGGTTGGTGAAAGTGCCTTTTTCGACGTCGGTGACCGCAGTCTCGGCGGCAATCGTCATGATGCCGCTGTTCTTGAGGCCGACGACGGCGATGAACAGGCCGATGCCGACCGTGATCGCGTGCTTGAGGCTGTCCGGCACAGCGGTGATGAGCATCTGGCGGATCTGCGTCACCGTCAGGATGAGGAAGATGATCCCGGAGATGAAGACAGCGGTCAGGCCCATCGCCGGCGAGATCGGATTGCCCGTCCCCTGCGAGGCGATGATGGTGGCGGCGAAGTAGGCGTTGAGGCCCATGCCCGGCGCGAGCGCGACCGGGAAGTTGACGAACAGGCCCATCGCGATCGTGAAGATGCCTGCCGCCAGCGCAGTCGCGAGGAACACTGCGGTCCAGCTCAGGCCGGACGCCGAGAGGATGCTCGGGTTGACGGCCAGGATGTAGGCCATCGTCATGAACGTCGTGAGGCCGGCCATGATTTCGGTGCGGATGGTGGTGCCGTTTTCCTTGAGCTTGAAGAAGCGCTCCATGCTGCTTGTCCCCCCTGGACAGTTGGATTGGCTGGCGCCCGAGGCGCTCCCTTCGCGGGAGCGGCCTCGGGCCTTGCTTTCGGAAAAGCAAAAAGGAGAGCGCGCGGCAGCTGGCGGGCAGCTGCCGGAAGCGTCTCTCCCGGATCGTCCGGAGCGGAAATGGTCCCGGCTCCGCTCCCTGCCGCCCCGACGGCCGGCAACAGCCGGACGATGAAGGCGACAGCGAGCGGGGCGCAAGCGGCTTCCGCTCCGAACTTTCGTAGCCTGGTCATTTACGGTGACCGAGTAGAGACTTCCGGGCCGATCCCCGGAATTATACGAAAGTTGCGTTGGATATCAATCAGAACGTAACTAATTTACCTTCATTTTCGACATAAGTCAACCGATCTCTTTGATTTTCGGCTTATTTTCCGAACATTATCCAACATCCGGGAAAAAGCGTCAGCGCTCGGCGTCCGCGGCCGCGGCCGGAGGACGCAGGCGCGCGAGCGCCAGCCCGATCATGCCGAACAGCAGGAACGCTCCGCCCAGCAGCCAGAACAGGCTGCCGGCCGCGCCGTACCGGAGGCCGAAGCCGCCGACGACCGGACCGGCGATGCTGCCGACGGAGAAATGGATCGAGGCGAGCACGTTCGCTCCCGGCAGCAGATGGCGCGGCAGCTGGTCGGCCGCATAAGCGAGGCCGAGCGAGAAGAACGAGCCGACGAGGCCGCCGGCCAGCGCCAGCAGCGCGGCGACGAGGACGACGCTGTCGCCCGCGGCCGGGATGCAGGCGAACAGCACGCCGCCTCCGAGCCCGCAGCCGATCAGCACGGGCAGACGGCCGATCCGGTCGCTGAGCGAGCCGAGCGGCAGCTGCAGCAGCAGGCCGCCGAGGCCGAGCGCCGGCAGCAGCGCGCTGATCGCTTCGCGGCCAAGGCCGATCTGCGTGCCGTACAGCGGGAAGCTGCTGTTCATCGACGCTT
Organism: Paenibacillus sp. B01; assembly: GCF_009649995.1. Classification (NCBI taxonomy): domain Bacteria; kingdom Bacillati; phylum Bacillota; class Bacilli; order Caryophanales; family Paenibacillaceae; genus Paenibacillus; species Paenibacillus sp. B01. The sequence goes on from NZ_CP045802.1 coordinate 4,999,286, forward strand.
CCATGATGCCGTACAGCATCGCCGGCAGCAGCGCGTACCAGGCGATCCGATACACCTTCAGGTAGCGCGCGGCGCCCGTCGCCTCGCCCGGCTCGGCCGCTTCCGGCCGATCCTTAGCCGGCAGGCCGAGCGCGAGCAGCAGCACGACGGCGTACAGCCCGGCGCTGACGAGGAACGGCGCCGCTTCGCCGAAATGCAGCAGGTTGATGCCGAGCGGACCGATGCTGAAGCCGACGCCGTAGGACATGCCGTACAGCGAGATGAAGGTGCCGCGGCGGCTCGCCGGCGCGCGGCTGACCATCCAGAGCTGGGTGGCGAAATGCATGCCGCTGTCGCCGACGCCGATGACGAGGCGCAGCAGGAACCACGCCGTCAGCGAGCCCGCCGTCAGCGGGAACAGCAGCGTGGCGGCGGTGATGAGCACGATGCCCGTCACGATGACGGCCTTGAAGCCGAAGCGCCGCACCGGTCGCTCGATGAAGAACATCGTCGAGAACGTCCCGATGTACAGCGCCATCGAGTTGAGGCCGTTGACGTCCTCGGGCACGCCCGCGCGCTCGAGCAGAATCGCGAGCAGCGGCAGCAGCAGCCCCTGGCTCGCTCCGGCCGTGACGACGACGGCGAGCAGCACGAGCAGCCGGTAGCTGACGAGCCGCTCGGGCGGCTCGAGGAATGGACTGGCGGAAGCAGGTGGATTCATGTCGGGATGATGGCTCCTTCGTTCGATCGCTTTGCAAAAAAACCCTGACGCTGCGGACAGGAGAAATTTTTTTCGTCCGAAATTCGCTTAAATTTTACCATAATGAAGCTGATGCAAAAAAGGAACGGCCGGCCGATGCCGAGCCGTTGTTCCGTCCTTGCAAAAAAGAAAGCCTGTTGCTCGAGCAGGCTGCCGAGAAGCATACCCGCCCTTTTTTGATGGATTTGGAAGAAACTGTCCAATTCATCCTTTCAACAGCCATAATGTCATGAATTCTTCCGTGAAATAAACTTCCAACCACAACGGACGGAAGGGCACCTGCTTCCAATCGTCTATCTTGTAAACTTTCTTGACATTTAATAGACTGATGGCGTCAACTACTATTACATGGAGTGGAGGAACTTGTCTGATGTCTGCATCCTTATCCCCCAAGCGCCTGCTCGTCTACGCCCTCGCCGTCTCGCTGCTGGCCAGCTTGCTGGCTGCCTTCGGAGCGCCGCGCGCAAGCGCCGCCGAAGCGGCGAAAATTCCGCCGCTGCCGCAAGCCGCGAAATCGTCGCCGCTGCCGAACGTCATCGTCATCGGCACCGGAGGCACGCTCGCCGGCAAGGCGAACGCCCCGACCAGCTTCCAAAGCTATCGGGCCGGCACCTACCTGATCGCCGATCTCGTCAAGCAGCTGCCCGGCAAAAACCAGCTCGCCGACGTGTCGACCTACCAATTCGGCAATAAAGGCTCCGGCGGCTACACGATTCCGGAGCTGCGGGAGCTGTCGCTAGCGGTCGACGAGGCGCTCCGCATCTACGACGGCGCCGTCGTCACGACGGGCACCGATACGATGGAGGAGATCGCCTACTTCCTCGATCTGACCGTACGCAGCGAAAAGCCGGTCGTCGTCACCGGCGCGATGCGGCCGTGGGACGTCATCGGCACCGACGGGCCGGCCAACCTGTTCAACGCGATCAAGCTTGCCGGCAGCGGCAAGACGACCTCGTTCGGAACCGTCCTCATGCTGAACGACTACATCCACGCGGCGCGCGACGTGACGAAGAGCAACTCGCATCGGATGGACACGTTCGAAACGCCGATGCTCGGAGCACTCGGCTACATCGACGAGAAGAACATCCGCATCTACCGCGCGCCGGGACGAGCCGGAAAAGCCGGCACCGCCGCCTGGAAGACGCCGTTCGACCTGACCCGGATCGCGCCCGAGGCGCTGCCGAAGGTGGAAGTCGCCTATGTGTATCAAGCGGCAGGAGCAGGCGCGATCAACGGCTTCGTCAAGGACGGCGCCAAAGGCATCGTCACTGCCGGCACCGGCGCGGGCGGATTGTCGTCGGCGATGAGCGCGGCGCGGTCCGAAGCGATCAAAAAAGGCGTGCTGTTCGTCACGACGACCCGCACCGGCTCCGGCACGATGTATCCGGGAAGCTCGCCCGGCATCATCGCCGGCGACAGCCTGAACGCCCAGCACGCGCGCATCCTGCTGCTGCTCGGCCTCGCCTTCTCCAGCGACTTCGACACGATCAAGGGCTGGTTCGCCGACTATGGCACGGGCGCGGCCAACGCCGCCAGCACCGCCAGCGCAGCGGAATAAAGGAGGACAAGACCAATGGCTACCTTGCTGACCACGCTCAAACGCTCCGCCGCTCTCGCGGCGATGCTCTCCCTTGCCGCCGGCGCCTTCGCGGCGTCCGGCCCCGTCCCTGCCGCTGCGGCCGCCGAGGCCGCGGCGATCAGCGCCAATCCGTTCGCGCCGACGGTGGAGATTCCCGCCGTGCCGGAGGCTTTTCACACCTCCGAGCTGCCTGACGTCATCGTCGTCGCCACCGGCGGCACGCTGGCCGGCAAGGCGGCGGACGGGACGAGCTTCCAGAACTACCGCGCCGGCACCTACCTCATGGAGGACCTCGTCGCGCAGCTGCCCGGCAAGGAGAAGATTGCCGACGTCGAGACGGCGCAATTCGGCAACAAGGGATCCGGCAGCTACAGCCTGCAGGACCTGTACGACCTGTCGCAGACGGTGGACGCCGCGCTGGAGAAGTACGACGGCGCGGTCGTGACGACCGGCACCGACACGATGGAGGAGATCGCCTACTTCCTCGACCTGACCGTGCGCAGCGAAAAGCCGGTCGTCGTCACCGGCGCGATGCGTCCGTGGGACGTCATCGGCACCGACGGGCCGGCCAACCTGTACAACGCGATCAAGCTCGCCGGCAGCGGCAAGACGAAGGGCTACGGCACCGTCGTCATGCTGAACGACGTCATCCAGACGGCGCGTGACGTGACGAAGTCGAACGCCCACCGGATGGATACGTTCGAGACGCCGGCGCTCGGCGCGCTCGGCTACATCGACGAGAAGAACATCAGCCTCTACCGCCTCACCGCGCGGGCGATGGCGTCCGGCACGCCGCAGTGGCGCACGCCGTTCGACCTGACGTCGATCGCCAAGAGCAACTTCCCGGCCGTCGAGATCGCCTATGCCTACCAAGGCGCGGGCGGAGGCGCGATCAAGCAGTTCGCCCTGGACGGCGTCAAAGGCATCGTCACCGCCGGCACCGGCGCCGGCGGCCTGTCCGCGGAAATGAGCGCCGCCCGTGCCGAGGCGATTAAAAAAGGCGTGCTGTTCGTCACGACGACGCGCACCGGCTCCGGCACGATGTACCAGGGCAATACGCCGGGCATCATCGCCGGCGACAGCCTGAACGCCCAGCATGCGCGCATCCTGCTGACGCTCGCGCTGGCGTTCAGCTCCGACTATGATACCGTCAAAGGATGGTTCCAGACGATCGGCACGCAGGACGTGCCCGCCTCCGGCACGGTCGAGCCGGCCGCTCCGGCTCCGGAGCTCGCCGCCAGCGACCTGACCGGCCACTGGGCCGAGGAGCCGGTCAAGCGGGCCGCCTCCTACGGCATCGCCGCCGGTTATCCCGACGGCACGTTCGGCCCCGACAAGCCGGTCACCCGCGCCGAGTTCGCCGTCATGCTGATGAACGCGCTGAACGTGCAGCCGGCCGTCGAGGGCGAGCCGTTCGCCGACGCCGCCTCGATCGGCGAGTGGGCGCAGACGGCCGTCGCGCAGGCCAAGCAGCTCGGCATCGTCAAAGGCTATGCCGACGGCAGCTTCAAGCCGAACGCGCTCGTCACGCGCGCCGAGATGGCGGCGATGGTCGGAGCGGCTCTCGGCCTGCAGCAGCCGGCGGACGGCCGCACTACGTTCGCCGACGACGCCGCGATCCCGGCCTGGGCGATCCCGGCTCTGAACGGCATCCGCCAAAAAGGGCTGATCGACGGCCGCGACGGCAACCGCTTCGAGCCGTCCGCGGCGACGACGCGCGCGGAAGCGTCCGTCCTGCTCGTGCGGATGCATGATCTCGGCTGAGCAGCCTGATTTCCAACATCAAAAACGCCCTTTGCCCGACGAAACCGTCTGGCAAAGGGCGTTTCTCGTTTGGCTCAGCGGGCTATTCCCACTCGATGGTAGCCGGCGGCTTCGACGTAATGTCGTACACGACGCGGTTCACGTTGTCGACTTCATTTACGATCCGCACGGAGATTTTCTCCAGCACGTCCCACGGAATACGCGCCCAGTCGGCTGTCATCCCGTCGATGGAGGTTACGGCACGGATGCCTACGGTGTAGGAGTATGAGTGTATTATAGAGTTAATTACTATTCATTTACCACGTTGTTCGGTATATCAATTGTAGCGGGTGAAATGACCAATTTCAATAGCAGATATCGCAAAAAGCTGGTTATGAGGATTTTCATAACGCAGCTTTTTGTTTAAGTTATAATGTATTGATTCACCACGGTGACCACCAATTTTGTTGAGTTTTAATCGTTTTTGTAATTTCGAAATCATTAATCCGTTTACTCTTCTCATACGCATTTTCGATATACGTATCTGGACTTGCGACAAAATCATCTTCAGTTACCAAGGAGATATACGAGCCATTTAGAGAATCTACACTTTGGCAATTCAGGCAAGCATATACGGGATTTTTTTGGTTTGTACGATTCTTGATGATAATCTCATATAACTTACTTTCATCAATGCTTCTTGACTTGCAGCCATCAGAATTTGTAACTGAACTAAGAATCCACCCATACCCTCCAAAATAATAATCTTTTTGGATTACACCTACAATGCCATTACTTCTTGACGTTCTGTCTTCCCTAGTAATCTCCTTCAAAGAGTATTCAATCTCCCAGTCAATCCAGTTACTCTGCTTCATATTTGGAGAGATAACAACAATAGTTACCGAAGTATCAAAAATCATGCTCTTAAGATGATTTTTAATGGTTTCTGTCTTTCTGTCTGTCAAATTAGGTGAAGTACTGGTTTCACCTTGATAATAACGAGCATCTGTGCCAAGAGCCTTAATTATTCGATCTCTTGTATGTTGAGCTTCGCTGTACTTATAAGAAATGAATGTTTTACGTGCCATACCTGAGCCTCCCTCTTTATTGCCTTTTTCTTTTTTCAAGCATATTCACAATTTCAATTACAGTGTTAATCAATGCTTCATCAGTCTGATTCACATCGCCCAGTAACTGATATTTATCTTTTAGCCCAGCCTCGGGAACATAGCGGTCAAAATCACTTATAACAGTCTCCCATATTTTTTTAGCAGTAAAGTCGGTCGCACCAATGGGAATGGGTATTGCGCCGTGATTCACGCTTATTTCGAACTCTTCAATCATGCCATTTGCTTCCATTAAGGCACCTGATAAAGCATCAATTTTATTACCAAACATAAAAATGGAAATCCCAACGTTTTGAATCATGTTATTTCTGTGTTTAGTCCATAATTCCTTTATAGGGATTTGACCAGTTGTATTTTGAGGAAAAGGTCTCGAAATCAGACGATCTTCAACCCGCTGACTTCTCGTTTTATAGATTTCTTCCAACGCACCCGAGATTACACAACTGCCAACTCCGAGACCAAAACCAGTTACAATATTGTTCCCGTTTTGGATTATTGCTTTACTGAGGTTACTTGCGAACTCTAAGCAGCGCTGCTCTCCCCAATTTCCATAGTTAGAAGCACTACCGGATACAAATAAATTTCTTCTCTTATATTGCTGTTCCACTTCCTTGAGTATGGCCGTAATATCCTCATATTGATTTACCAATAGCACTTTAATGCTATATCTTTTCAGATCATTCACTTTTAACTTCTGCTTTATCTCAGCATATAAAAAGTCCGACTCTTCCTTGAAATCACCTCGTTGCACTTGCTTCATAAAACAATAATGGGTGCGTTGATTCTGACCCAATAGGATTCTTATACGACTCAAAATATATTCCAAGTTGGGATCATCAAAACTAAATCCAATAAACAACATTGTTTTTGAAACGAGGTCTCCTTGAAGAGCCGTTGTAAATAACTGCCGCTTGTTGTTGTAATTTTCATAATCATCTTTAGTTAAAACGGCTTCATGAGGCAATGAAATATCCCCATGCATTTTATAAATCTTGGCATCACTATTCGGTTTTGTTACCGCTAAGTTTTCGGTCGTTATTTTCGAGTCGATTCTTTTTCCTTCAATCTTCAAGGCTTCCTCGATTAGATCATCATAGTTGGTTGTCCAATATGTATCTATAGGCAGCCTTGCTAAAATTTTATGATTTTCGGTGATTTCGGCATCCTTTGTAAATTCGTCAATTAATGCCTGATTTATTTTCCCTCTGTTTCCACCGTTCTCATTAACATGGTACTGCGCTACTGCTATAAGGTCACTTTCTTTATCAATATTTAAATTGATTTCTTCAGCGATATCTCGAAGCAGTTCCTTCCAGTTCACGAATCCCGCAGGTTTAGACAATCCTGCGCCCGCAAATACAGCCGCATTAGACTCCTCAATAGCAGTTTTAAAAGTTTTCAGAAACTCCGCTATTTCTTTGCTCACCAGTTTCATCCTCCTCAAATTCAAGATTCAAACCAATTGGCTAAATGAACCCCTCGTGATTCCCCTTGTTTTATAACATACCAGTTGCCATCATATGATTGTTCAATATAGTTGTAGATCCCATAGTATTCTCGCTCGTCCCATGTTCCTTCATTTTTCACAAGCGGAAGAATTGCAATTTTATTTAGACCCTTTACACCATCGGCTAGCCCAAGCTCCCATGGTATCCAAATTGATCGAATACTCCCTGGTGTCGCCAGCAGTACAAATTTATTAGAGCGGTTGATTCTTTGTTTCAGCTTCTGAGCCGTCTCAGACGATGTCTGGCTAGGCATACTATGGTCAAGCCAGTCAACATAAGTTCTTTGGCCGAATTGCGCCAAAAAACCTACTGCTTGTTTTACTTCCTGCTCGTCATCATGACGATGGGACAAGAAAACCGTATTTGAAGTACTGAATTGGTAATTTTCATTAAGAGACTTTTGAATCGACTGAGACATATTGTTCAACTTATTGAATGTTAGGTACGACATAGAAATCCTCCTCGTTTTGACTGTTGGTTGTATTTACTCAAATGATATTGTTCATTGGAAAGTCATTACAATTCTATTATCGCTAATCACCTTATCTTTGAAAAGGGCAAAAGTATTACAACAATTGTCTTGAAGCTTCTGTAAAGGAGCATATGATTCTCTTGGTCTATAAATAGTGCTAAAATTGACTCCATATAGATTAAGGATTAAAATAAAAGTATGTAAAAATACATTCTTTTATGGGGTGCACTTCATGCAAAGACTAAGTGTTAACGAAAGGTCAAACCATCTTTTCAATTTACTGGGCTTTGCCGTGAGTGAACATGATATTGCCCGAATTCTTCGCGCCAATGACTCCCTCATTTTCAAAGAAGTGGTCAACCAGACGAACGAGATTGCCATCCCCTATGTCGGTAAGTTTGCCTTTAAGGAGTTTACGGGACGGGAAATTAACGCGGTACACGGCGAAACGGTGAAGCAGCGGGATTTTGTGAAGACAAAATTTGAGCTTGGCAAATACATCAAACGTCTGAATGTGAATCGTAATTGCTTTGACCGCATTGAAATTGATGCCGATTCTTTGAAGCCCTGCATCGTATTCAACACCAAAGCAGCTGCAATTCGTTCCGGCCAAAAGGACTTGATCGGCTGTATAGCTACCGTCTACCAACATGAGTTCAAGTTGATCGGGCGAGTCGAATTGTTCAATGAGGAGCAACTGTCTAGCTTTACCGCCGATATGCAGCACATCTCTTCATCGAATCCGAAAGCGTATGACGACATTTCGCCATTCATTCAAACCGTACTTGCCTTCGAGGAGTGGATTTAAGCGATGAAAACCAAAAACAAATCCGAACAACAAATCAAACAGGAGCAAGAGTACCAAGCTTTTATGCTTCGAGCAGCCGATTTACTGAAGGCATATCATCAGGGAAGGAGAAACGAAAATGACAAACGAAACAACGGTAAAAATTAAACGACAACTGCTTACCCTGCATTACAATGTAATGAATGCAATTGCAAAGTGGGGACATCTGAGCGTCCCATCTCTCCATAAACTAATGCCGGACAAACGTCCTCTGAATGCTTTATACAAGGCAACAAGAGAATTAACAGCGTGGGGCTGGCTCGATTGTGTAGTAGACAAGCGAAAAAACAAGATTTTTGCATTAACCTCCCGCGCCGTTCAGGAACTGGGTATTCAAGGGTTAGAAACACGCGGCCGCAGCTTTTTGCAAATGGACATTGCACGAACCGTTTGGGCGTTCGAACAAGACGGATTTTTCGAAACGCTCGGCCTTGAAGCTCAGCCAAGTATCAAAATGCTTGATTGCGTGGTCAAAGGCCCAAATCCGAAAGCTTTAATCGTCGATCACGATTTGAGCCATGTATCCAAGACATTCCAGCGAATTGAAGATTTCACTAGCGCAGCTTCTCCCGATGCCCCACTGGACATTATTGCATTAAGCGAACATCGGGCAGCGGAACTGCAACGTTTTATAAGCCAGAAAGGCTTCCGTTTCCAAGTCCATTTGATCGAGGTAGATGTATAGAACATCTCTTGAGCATCACCCTACTTACTCTCCAATATCCCGCGAATCCTCTGCTCTTCTATTTTCCTCGGCCTTCCATTTTGAGAACACCCCTATAACAAGTCGATACAAACAATTGGTGAATGTTGGATATTCGATTCCTTACATGTAACACTCACGTAACTAATCCCTAATTCCTTGACAATGCAACATAACTAAAATCGTGAACATGCCAATAATGGGCGGATACTATTTAGCGCTATAAATCCGCCTTTTTTCGGAAAATGGAGGATACAGCCGATGGGGATTCGATTTAACAATCAAAAACTGCCGGGCAAATTCGGAATTACAGTTCCCGCAAGTGGAGTACGGAAACTACACGAACTCCGACAAGGAGAAAAATATGTTGTCACCGCCGGAGTCATCGTGAACAAACAAACGCATCTTTCCAAAGATGGGAACTGGCATATTTGTACGATATATTTGACCAATTATATTTCTTCTCTTGCAACAGTTTATTTAACGAAAGATGCTGACGAAGCACAGGCCTTGATGAACGAATTTCATCTTCATGACTCTGTCCGCATATATGGCAATGTCGATCTTTACCAAGGACAATTGCAGCTTCAACTCTCCGGCCTTCAACAAGTCGTCGGGTTGGAATATGTGGACAGCGCGGCGGTTAAACGGGTAGAACTCCAAGTATTCTCTAAGCTTTCTACTCTCGCTTCCATCGTGGACATCAAATTGCTGGTCAAACAAGCGAAACAATTCGGTCACGAAGCTGTTGCTCTAACCGATCTTCACTCTGTACAAGCCTTGCCGGAGTTCTTCAAGGAGGCGCGGCGGGCAGGCATCAAACCGATTGCCGGCGCAACTCTGTCCGTCGTAAATCCGCTTCCAGTGGTCTACGCTCCGCAGCCGCGCAATTGCAAGTTGTCTGAGGATTGCTATGTCATCTTCGATCTTGAAACAACCGGTCTTTCAAGCGAACGTCATGACATTATCCAGATTGGAGCCGTCAAAGTGATACGCGGCGAAATGGTCGATTCCTTTTCAACGTATGTTTGTGCCAAACACGCTATCCCTGAAACGATTCAAGCTTTGACCGACATCACGGAAAATGATTTGAGGGATGCACCTTTGTTGTCAGATGCTTTGCTTGCTTTTGACGCTTTTATTGGGGATGCGATTCTGGTCGCGCATAACGCCAACTTTGATTTGCGTTTTATTCATGCCAAACGGCAAAGCTTGGCTATGTTTCCTCTCGCCAATCCTGTCATTGACACGTTGGGACTCGCCAAGTTTCTATATCCTGAATTCTCCTCATACAACTTAAAGGCTCTGGCCGATCAACTTGATGTTTCTCTTGAAAATCATCACCAAGCCCAATCTGACGCGCTGGCAACTGCGGAGATATTCAGAAAGATGCTTCAAGCGCTGCCGCTGAACATGGAACTATCGGAACTTCATCGTCAAACCAAAAATCAGGTTTATGGTTATCCATTTCCGGTTACGTTGTACGCCATCAATCCGAAGGGAATCCGGCATCTTTACCGGCTACTCTCGCTGGCCCATACCGATTTTCTAACCAAGGCTGCCCCGCAGCTTCCCAAAGCGGTAATCAACGAGTATCGCGAGGGGCTATTAGTATCTTCTCCAGGCTTCTCGGGAGAAGTAATGACAGCTTTTATGGAGCATGGCGAGGAAGCCGCACTACAAGCAATTGCCGACTATGATTTCATTACTCTTGAGCCTTCGCCGTATGCCCAACCTTTTGTTGATAATGGCCTCCTTCATGATGAAGAAGAGGCAAAGGCTTTCCACAGCCGTCTGAACGAGCTATGCAGCCAAGCGAACAAATTGCTTGTTGCTGTCGGTGGTGTCCGACACCTGAATAAGCACGATCATGGTCTATACAGCAGGTTTATTCAACTACGCCCGTATCTCTCCAAAAACAGGCCCGTGTTTATGCCGGAAGCTGCCCCCTTCCTTTCAACCGATGAGATGCTGGAGGTATTCCATTACTTGCCCGATGCCCAACGTGCCGTTGTCGAGAATGCTTTGAAGGTAGCCTCGCATGTGGAAGATTTTAATTTGCTGCCGGATGAAATGCCGCTTCCCGATCTGCCGGGAGCCGCCGAAACTGTGCGAGCTAAGGCTTACGAGAACGCCCAGCACAGGTACGGTACTCCGCTCCCGGATTTCATTAGCAAAAGGCTTGAAACCGAGATACAAGCCATCATTGGCTGCGGCTATGCTGTTATCTATGAAGCAGCCCGGCAAATTGTGGTCGAGGCGAATGCGAAGGGACATTTCGTTGGTTCCCGTGGTTCAGTTGGTTCGTCGCTCGTAGCGTATCTGCTTGGCATTACAGAAGTTAATCCGCTGCCGCCGCATTATGTTTGTCCGAACTGCCGCGATGTAGAGCGCTCAGAGTTATGCGCCAGCGGCTCCGATCTTCCTGAGAAACGTTGCCTATGCGGAGCGGAATTGCATCGAGACGGCCAGCAAATCCCGTTCGAAACCTTTCTTGGATTGTCAGGAGAGAAAATGCCGGATATTGACTTGAATTTCAGTCAGGAATATCAGGAACAAGCCCATAACCATTTACGCGCCATCTTTGGCGAGAACGATAGCGTCATTCGTATCGGCACGATATCGACGACCAAAGAACAATCCATCTATAACGCGATGAGTAAAGCAAATACCAACCTGAATCCTGCCGATACAGCACGCTTGCTTCAAGGCTTGACCGGCATCAAAACAACGACAGGACAACATCCCGGAGGGCTGGTTATCATCCCTGCTCGCTGTCGAATGGAAGCATTCAGTCCGGTTCATCATCCTTCCAACAAAAAGACAGCGCCAGTTGTAACGCACTTCTCCAAAGAGAATCTTGCTCACGGTTTGTTCAAGCTGGATTTGCTCGGCCAGACAGAACCCTACAAGCTAAAAAAGCTATATGAGCTGACCAGGGTTCATCCCAATACCCTTCCCCTTTCTAACCCTCAGGTTCTGCAAGCATTTGCCCAAGGCCGGACATTAGGTATCGGAGAATTCAATACGGAACTGTCGCGGCAAATGCTGATGGATATTCAACCGCGAACGTTCGGAGAATTGGTACAGATATCAGGTCTGGCACACGGCACAGGCGTTTGGGAAGGAAATGCCCAGGAATTGTTTGAACAAGGGTTCCCGTTGGAGCAACTGATCAGTTGCCGGGACGATATTATGTTGACGCTAGAAAGCCGGGGAATGGAAAGGACTGTTGCATTTGAAGTGATGGAGACTGTGCGGAAGGGCAAAAAATTGCGGCCAGAATGGATGAGCGAAATGCGTCAGGCTGGGTTGCCTTCATGGTATATAGCGGCTTGTCGTAAAATCAACTATCTGTTTCCGAAAGCACATGCTGCGGCCTACGCCATTAACGCCGTAAAAACCATGTGGTATAAATTGAATTATCCTCTTGCCTTCTACGCTGTATGCCTGACGCTTGATCGTGAGGACTTTTTATTGGCAAACGCCTTTCTGCCGCTGAATGAACTCGAAGAGAAGCTACATAGACAGCGGAAACGAGTGAAGAGCTACCGTGCCAGCGCCAAAGAACGTAAACAATACAAAGTGAATCAGATGATCTATGAAGCGCGGCAATCCGGCGTTGAGTTTGATCAGGTGCGGCTTTATAATTCCGTATCAACCGAATTCACGATTCAGGACAGAAAACTGGTTCCTCCCTTTGCCGTTCTGGACGGAGTTGGTGAAGCCAAAGTTGCCGTACTGCTGCAAGAACGCAGCCAGCCTTTTAAGAATATTACCGACTTGCGGACACGCGGCAAGGCAGGAAAAAAGCTGTTGGAAGGGTTAGCTAAATTCGGTGACCTCAACGATCTATTTTAGTGTTACTCCAAGTGAGAAGTGTCGCTTTATTGCGATGCTTCTTCTTTTTTTAGCCTCTACTCCACTTAGCGATGAGTCTACGGAATAGCTAAAGGTCTACGAAATCGATGCTTACTTTTTGAACTCTGACCTTTCAAAAATTAGAACTACCGGGAGTCGCATTTATCTATAGGTGAGTTTGAAGAAAGTGAGGTGTTCTCATGCCTTGATCTCTGTAAATCCAACAACCATACCTATTCCTGAGGAGAGATTCACCTTATGATAAACGGAAAACAATATCTTCGCTCGCCGAAATTTAAAGTGCTGGCAAGAGAGTTGAATACGGGGGCAGAATTGCTGAGCACAGCTTCCAGCCGCCTTTTCGTCGCTTTGCAGTTAGCGAACCAAATCTTTCAAAGAATGCAATTGAACTTGCTCTGCGAACAGAGCAAATACCGTAACTGCCGCTTCGAGGTTATTGTTGAATGGACTTATTCTCCTTCCTCGCTTCATTGGAGAGACACATGCATCTTCGATTCGCCGCAGTTCATCAACGCCTGTGATGTATGGCTACATCCCTTCTTTGAAGTTCTCAGCCTGATCGATCAAGATGCCTTGTTTGATGGCTACAACGGCATCGGCTATTTGCAAGCATATACCACAGAGCGAATTTTAGAAAACAGCGCAAGCTCCCTGCCTGTAATACGAATTAGCAATCCTCTGAATATAAATTATGATGTAAAGAGGGGAACACGATGAATGCTCCAAAAAATCGAAACCTGACATTGCTTCAATCCAGTAGAGTAGCCGCTTTTGAACTGCCATCGATTACAGTCGAAATGCTTTACCAAACCGCTCTTCGTCGTTTTTTGGAGAACGGCGATCAACTGCTCATTGCACACGCTGCCGTTAAAGACAAGGTAGACATAGTAGATGAAAACGGGAACGCGATCTTAACCGAATCGGTGGATTCGTATCCCGGCATTTTTGAGGAGATTTGGGTAAGCGTTGATGACTATGGCTCGGATTCTATCGAAGGCTTAGTTATTACCATCCATCTTCCTGAAGAGCATTAATAAGACTGTCAGCGGGAGAGGCCAATGAGTATGCCTCTCCCTTTTCATGCCTGCCTACCTTAATGGTTTGATCAGGTCATTCCCGTTGATATCCAGCATTTCATATGCCTTCCCGATCATATCCTTATCCTTGCCATATAGATGTGTCGCCTTGTCTCGTATCCCGCTAATAGTTGTCACATAGTTCATTTGATGAACCATAAATTCTGAATTGCACAGCACTACTGCTTGTTTACCGTATGAAATTACTTTTTGCTGAAACAAAACAGCTCTCTCGGCTACTTCTGGGGAATACACAACAGGTTCGCCGTCTGATGCTTTCATTTCCCGGTGATCAACGAAAATACTTAACTCCCCCTCCGAAAAGTTGGAGGCGATTCTTAACAACGTTTTAGACATATAATCCACATTTTCGCCAGTCAACAGTCCATATACCTGAAAGGCAAGTATCTTTTTACTGTTGTCGATATGGAATTTGAAACGTTCCAAGAAGGGAACTTCAAAATCCTTTTTAAGATATGCCAGATTCGTCGAGAAACGTTCACTCGAAAATAAATATTCTATGGAAACGTTCAGCGCGGCGGCAATCTTCTCGATGTTCACAAGGCTTATATTACGTTCGCCGCGTTCTATCCCACTAATATACGTTCTATCCAGCCCCGCACGATCAGCCAACAATTCCTGCGATATCCCTGAACGGGCGCGAAGTTCCCTTACTCTTTTTCCAAATTCCAAACGAATATCCACGACAACAACCCCTAACCTAGTCAACAACTCCTCTATAAAGATAATCGGATAAATAGGTCAAATGATGTATACTATTGTGTCTTGTAGGTGGATGTGACTTAAAGTCCGTGGAAATATCTGAATATCATGAATTACGATAGCTATTGAAAATAAAATAACCGCCAGTTCATTCTGACGGTTACTTTAATTAGTGGAATCTTGCCACTCATCAATTTCAAACGGGCTAACCTCTAATATTTTGCATATACGTAAGGCTATTTTAATGCTTGGAATGGACTTCCCACTCTCTAACCGTTGGTAATATCTTAAAGAAACATCGATCATATGAGAAATATCTTCTTGGACAATATTTTTTCTATTTCTTGCTTCACTTAATTTCAAGGGGATTACTCCTAACGGCTTTACCCCTATGTTATCGAATAAACTCGTGCTTTATAACGATATATCTATCGTGTATTATATGTCGTAAAGAATGTCATTTTGTATAAATCAGGAGGGAAAGTATGAAGAAAGTAATGATTACACTAGGCATGTCTGCGCTACTGCTGACCGCACCAATGTTAGCGACAGCTACCGAAACACAAGTAATCCAAAACCAGATTGTCTTTAATGACGTATCAGAGGCTCATTGGGGCTTTTCAGCCATTCATTGGGGATTAAAGAACCAAATCGTCAATGGCTACCCTGACGGCTCTTACAGACCCGATCAGAACGTTACCCAATCCGAATTTCTTGCTATGCTGCTCAAAGCCTACAACGTTGAATTAACCAAACAAGAGCAGGGAGAAGCTTGGGATTCTCCTCTTTTGAAATATGCCCTAGAAAGCAATTGGACACTTGTTACTGATACAAGCAAACCGATAACTCGCGGACAAGTTGCAAAACTTCTAACCAATGCATCAGGCAAAAAATATAATGAAAATGATTCCATTCATTACATATTAGATGCTGGCCTATCAAATGGTAAGACCGAACGCAGTATCGCCGGGTATAAAGGAAATGACTTATTAACTCGCGCTGAGGCGATAGTTTTTATTCAAAACGTTAAAACAAAGCTTGCAATTGTCGGAACTGCACCATTAAACGAAGAGAAGTATGAAAATCCTAATAGTGATATCAAAGACACTCAAGTGATCGTTTGGAATCCTACTCCTGAACAGAAAGAATACGCTACGCAAGTATTTAAGCTGATTCGCTTCGATATTGCTAGCAAAGACCTTAAGGTTAAGGTTCCTTCTGTTAAAGGTAAGGAAGTAACTGCCGGACTTTCTGTAAATAATGGTAAATCTCAGCTTCTTACCTTAGATAAGTTGTACGAATATAAAAACGCATCGGGTATCAAGATGAATATCAGTATTTCTGGCGAGCTTGACGGTGGATATGGTACATTCGATAAATATGACATCTATTCTCGGGACAGACTTCCTGGCTGGGTGAAAGAGGAAAAAATTCCAAATACTGACGATATTATCGTAATCGATCAGTACAAGAACGTTGTACCTCTTAGTGTGGTACTTAAGGCACTTGGTTTTGATTCAGCAAATGAAAATACAAAATCTGTTAATCAACAACAACCTTCGACCATAATAGAACCAGTTACTTGGAATCCTATGCCTGCTCAGAGGGAATACGGAACTCAAGTGTTTCAGCAAATCCGCTATGATATTAAAACTAGGAATTTGAAAGTTATGGTTCCTTCTGTTAAAGGTAAAGAAGTTAGTGCAGGTCTTGCGGTAAATGGAGAAAAATCAAAAAAATTAAAGCTTGATACCCTTTACGAGTATGATGGCGCTACTGGTGTTAAGCTTAATATTCGTATCTTTGGAGAAGTGGATGGCGGAACTTATACATTCGATAAGTACGATCTTTATTCGAGGGACAACCTACCAAGCTCTTTCACTAACAGAAAAGATGTACCTGAAACTGACGATATTATCGTTGTTGACCAATATAACAAAATTGTGCCTCTTAATGCAGTTCTTAAGGCCCTAGGTTTCGAGGCAGAAGCCCGAAACAAGTCAACGGAAGATGATAGAACAGTTTGGAATCCAACAGACGAGCAAATTGCTTACGGTAACCAAATCTTCAAACCTCTCTCTTGGGATAACTCAACTCGTACTTTGAGCTTCAGTATTCCTAAGATGCCGGGTAAAAACCCTGTTGTAGGTATCCAGTACGGAACCAAGAAGGAAAAGATCACGCTTGGTAAAGTTTATACCTTCAAAGACCTTCCTGCAGAGTTTAAGATGGATATCAATATTTATACCGACGATACATTTACTGAGGTCGTTGATAGATACTCCATTATGTCTTATGACTACGCAAACAAGCGGGATTGGGCTAAAGGGGTGCCAACAACTGATCTTGTTGTTCAAGACCAGTATCAAAATGATGTATCATTAAGTGCAGTTTACAAGGCTCTAGGGATTAAATAAGTATTTGGGGGACTTCCAAGAATGAACTTAAAACAGCGAACTGCTTCATTATTTTTAGCATTCTTTCTCACTTGTACAATTCCATGTTTTGCGAACGCTACCGAACCGCCGATTGATACCCTACAAGCACCTTTTTTTAATGACATTACAGACCATTGGGCTGAATCGCAGATCAAAGCAGCGGTAGCCTCCGGTTATGTAAATGGTTATGAGGACGGTACTTTCAAACCCAATGCTAGCGTAACACGAGCAGAATTTATTAAACTCTTGGTCGGAGCCTTAAAATTAGACGTAGAAACAGGCAGTTCTCCTTGGTATCAAGGGTATGTCACTGCTGCAAAAAAGGCTGGAATATTTGCGGATGATTTCGAAGGTTGGAACCAGCCCATTCTTCGTAAAGAAATGGCAGTGCTTGCCGTTCGAGCGGGGTTATCCGGCTACAAGCAAGAATATGATGAGAATCGATATCTATATGAAGCAGCCAAAGGCGGTATTTTATCTGGTACGGCTCCCGGTGAGATCGAGCCAGATGGTGTATCCACCCGCGCCCAAGCAGTTGTCGTAATCGAACGCGTACTTGCAGTTAAGAGTGGTAAAACACTTGAGAGTGACAAGTACGCAGTATCCGCGGCTGAGATTCTTTGGCACAAGACGAACATTTTGACAGTATTACCTCAGATGTTCGGGAAGGCTATGCCTGACATAAACGGAAACACTGATTTCCAGTACACTAATATGACATCCACTACAAGTAACGGTGCTGTATCATGTAGTGTAGATCAACTTGTAGCCATCGATCTTTCAGATAAGAATGATCCTAACAGGAAACTACTGACACCCGAATATCGTTGGTTCTCTGCATTTAATAAGTCTTACGAGTTTAATGGAACTGACGCTTACGCTCTCGTTTCTGTAAGCAAGGTGAAATTTAACAAAGAAGGCGTAGAGGATAACTACTATCCTTGCAAAATATCTATCAACAATGACGATGTGCTTAAGCGTGGGTCCACTGTAAATACAAGTAAGCCTGAATCGGTTTACAGCATTTACAAATATGACAGCACTAAAGGTACTTTGATCAATAAACTTAAGCCATCTGATGCTAAGAACGGAGTTGGTACGTATCTTAGTGGATACATTATTCCTAAGAAACCATTCACATCAAACGACAGGTTAGCTCTAATGTTTGATGGTCAGGGTACAGGTTCGAGTAGCACAAGAATTTACTCCTCTGAATTAAAATAAATCAACTAGTAGGTGATAGGATGCGAAAAGTCCTTTACTACATGGCGGCCAGTTTTCTGGTCGCCTTGATTGCTTTGTGTATAACACCGTCAAAAACATATGCCGCTTGTCCTATTAACCCGCTTCCAACAGGTGCTACCGATTTAGGTAGAGTAACGTTGTATGGGGAAATAAACAAGAGGGACCAAACAGATGCTTGCTCGCAGTATATACCGCTAGCAAAATTAGCTTATACTACTGTTGACGTACCTGCTAAGAACGGTAATATTTACGCAACATCTGTTGCAATCTACAATCATAAAGGTAAAAAAGTAAAGGATCTAACTAAGGTAACAGATACAACATGGAGTATCGGCAACATAGAAGGAACAAAAGTCACCCTTGAAGGGTCAAATAAGACCGCGAATAATGGTTATTTCGCGTAGTTTAGATCACCTTCAGGAAATTACTGGATGTATGACCTTGATGGACAACGTTGTTATGTTTCATCAAATGGTGACGACTACCCTCCAGATAGCGGTAACGCAGGTTGTAGCTCCTCAGGAACGCCTCCATTATATCCTTCCAGTAACGCAAACGTTGCAGAATCATCCAGGCAGATAACTATTCAGGACCCACTTGGTACTCCTTTGAAAGGTACATCCACTGGAAGCATGGAATTTGCTTTAACTCAGGTAGCTACTGTTAAGGTAAAGGAACTGAAATATAACGGAGCTACTGAATGTCCTGATACTTGTATGCCTGACGATAAAGTCATAACGGGGACTATCGCAGGTACAAGCGATAAAGTGACGATTGATGACTCGAATAAGAGTAATATCGTTGTAGATTTTAGATGGACAGGTAGATTTGATGGCGGATCATATACAGAGGATACTAACTCTTCTAACGGTTTGACACGTAAATGGTTTAACTCGTGGAGAGTAACATTCTCTGCAGAAACATATAAGTATGACGAGTATTACGTGCTCGCATTTTATGGGAATACTCCTGCTGAGGACCCTTGCGTAACAAACCCTTCTAGCTGCGGAGGTAGTACGGGAGGAGGTTCAGGTAAGGTCATTTTTACACCTAACGATACAGCTGCAAAAGATGGTTCCATAGTTCGCGGTTGGGCTCGTTATAATTTCACTGTAACAGCTAGTGTAGTCGATTACGTTAAAGCAGAACAAACTACTAACGTACCTTGGAGAAAACCTCAGCCGTGTATTCCTTGGTCATCCCCGACCGGCGGTGGGTGTACACCTCAGCCTGACCTGACGGGAACGGCAGTATATTACTGTTGGCGTGATAAAGAAGATAATATCACAATAACAGGTTCATACAGCGGAACAAATAGCGTTCAGATCACGAATGAAGGTTACCAGCAAAAACTTTCGGGTCAGGTTAATTGGAAACCGTATCAGTGGCGTTGACACAGCTAATTCCCCTAAAACACACCCTCCTAACTTATCAACCCCCTTATGTGACGCGGTTTTTCACTGACACATCCGAATCTTGCTTACAACTCTCTTTTAAAAATTATATTTTAGCTTCCGTTTTTCTGCCCTCTGTTTATCGTCAAAGGGGACAACTAATATAATCAATATATCTTATTTTAGAATTTTAGGTGTGTCAGTTGTTTCCCTTGATGATAAATGGCGAAAAGGCTTGATATAGCGCGGCTTGTGGCAGACACACAAACAATCGCTCTCTCTTGAATTCGGCTTGAATCAGATGATCGAACTTCATCGCTTTAAAGTATTAAAATATAAGTTTTAATTGACATTCATAAAAAACTATGATATTTTTAAAATTTAACTTAAATATTGTATAAAAATGTGCTATAATAGAATCATAAATAGCGATGAACATTGTGCAGGTTATATCCACAAAGGCAGGGTCGGCAATATATTGAAACGCCCATGTTCCTATCGCACCTACCCCTACTCCTCTCTCACCTTCATTTTCCGTTTGTAATTCAATTTCCCCTTACTTTTTTTCAACTGCACAGCAGACATAAGCTTGCGGAGGTCGTTCGCCTATGAGTTTCTTTGGCATACTCCTACTTTTGTTCTTTGTTTATCTTGGATATAAATTATTCCAAAAGGAGTCGCCCCCTACTGAAAGGCAATCAGACAACACAGACATTTTACGTAAGAAATTCAGAAGCTTGCTGCGGGATAAACAAACTGTCGAAAAGATGGTTACACCTCATAATTCCGGCTTATTCGCAACATTGCTATGTGTACACTTTACTCCGTATGACAATGTAATATCCTTCAATGAATTGTTCAGTTATGTTCACCCTCTTTTTCTTGAAGATCATCTTCGGAGAATTCTGTTGGTCGCTCAGAAACAAGGGTACTTACAATTCGATAAGGAAACAATTTATTGGTATAACATCGATTATGACTCGCTGTTACATCAATTCTACTCGTAACCGGCAAGGGCTTGCCCTCCGTTAGTTCAAGCCCTTCCCGATCTTTTTAGGAGGCGCTATTCATGAGCGAAAAAGAA
Organism: Paenibacillus sp. B01; assembly: GCF_009649995.1. Classification (NCBI taxonomy): domain Bacteria; kingdom Bacillati; phylum Bacillota; class Bacilli; order Caryophanales; family Paenibacillaceae; genus Paenibacillus; species Paenibacillus sp. B01. The sequence goes on from NZ_CP045802.1 coordinate 5,019,846, forward strand.
AAAGAACGCATTACCGTGACGCTAGACAAGGAATTCTACATGGACTTCTGTATTCGGGCTTATGCCGCTGGGACTCGTCCATCTAAGGTAATTAAAAGCTTAATGCTGTCATACGTTGCCACACGACAAGCAGCGGAGGAAGCGAAACATGATGTTCAAGCGTCTGCGTCATCTTAACTTCGTTCCTCTATGGTTAAAAAAAGTCCATTCATGGTTCAACTACGAAGGCTATGAGCGGCTACGCAAACGAGTTATCGCAATTTGGAGTCAAGCTGCAATCGATGATCTTCAGAATGCTGTGGCGGTGCTAGTGAATATCAGTCAAACACCTTCCTTTGAAGTGAGCATTCCGCAGCAGAAAATTGATCAGGCTGTACGGCTGATATTACGTTACGAAACCATAAAATCCCCTTACAGGCCGCTAAATTTTCGACTGGCACTTCGACTAGGCCTTCACGCTCCGGCGATTAGAAAGCGGTTCTTGTGGCTATTGGGTTCTGCTGTAGGGGCTTCCTTTACCATTATCATCTTGCACTGGATAAGTTGGTTTCCCTTTGACTGGTTCCCAATAAGTCTGTTGACAGTTGCATTCTTTATCATCGTTTGTACATTCAAAGGATATAAGCTATTCCCGATTATCCGCGCTTTCGCCACCGAGCATGAAGCTTCTGAGCATCTTTTCTACGCAAGCCTCGCTGACTTGCATAAACAAGCCAAAGCCTTGCTTTCCAGCAAGCGAATAAAAACCATGAATCAAATTCAAACGGCCATTCATTCCGTTGGCTTCCAACAACGACAAGCGGAAAGTATCTACTTCGATAAATCCAATGAACTGGTAGTTAACGAACCAAAGTCGGCTGCAGCAGGAAACAACGCAATCACGTATTACCCGATGAAAAAGGCATGGGAGCGGTTCTTCAATGAAGTATTCCGTTTGAAAGAAGGCACTTATGATGTACCGCTCCATCGTGATCTTGGCACAACAGAAATTTATGTATGGGATATTCCTTCAATTGCCTTTAGCCGCTGGGAAGAGAACTTAACCCGAATCGAAGCCTATTTGAAAAAAGTTGTATTCTCTGTCTACAGGGACTTTGACGGTATAGGGACGGTTGGAGTCGAAATCGCCAAACAGCCGCTACCGAAGGAAATTATCTTTCAGCATATGATCGACCTTCATGCCGCCACTCAAGCATCGGAAAGTGTAATTGTCGGCGTGAATTGCAAAGGCACGGTTGCTTGGAATTACCGTAAAATTCCGCATGGACTTGTAGCAGGAACAACAGGGGCTGGTAAGTCAACCGCCCTATACTCGATTATCTTGCAGCTCCAACGACAGGCTCATTTGCCTGTTTTCATCGATCTGAAAGGCGGTGTTAGTTTCGGATTTGTGGAAGATGTCGGTTATCCAGTTGCCACAACCAAAGAAGCTGCGCTACAGCTTGTAAAAGGCGCGGTACAGGAAGTTGAACGGCGTGAAAAACTATTAAAAGAATGGGGAGTATCGCCGGATATTACCGTTTATAACGAGATGACCGGCTCGAATCTGCCTGAAATATTCATTGTGTTCGATGAATTCGCGCAGTTTACCGACAAATGGCAAGGACTTGATGAAGGCATGGCTTGTATTAAGACAATTGCCGCGAAGGGACGAAGCAACGGGGTACACTTGCTCATTGCTACACAACGGCCCTCACAAGAAAGCTTAGGCTCAACCGATTTTCGATCTAACATCTCTTTCCGCTGCATTGGCCGAATGGATTCTCAAGCGTCAAGTCAGATTGCTCTTGGGAATAGCGCCGCGTTCGAGCGCCTCCCTTCAACTGATTACTCCGGGCTATTCATTGTCAGAGGAACGGATGCACCAATGGACTCATTGATGAAAATCCCATATGTCAATGATATCGATTTTCGAAGGTTGTTTTTAGGATATCGGAATCCACATGAAGGCTATGCGTTCGGAAGCGGAATCCAGTTGAACAAATCTGATCAACAAGAAGTTGGAAGAAACTACAACGATATTTTTTAAGGAGAAACTGAGATGAATCCACAGTATAAAGTTCTATTCAACGAGAAGGTTTACGATTACATCAGCCATTCCGATATCGCTGTCACGGTCAAAGGTGGACAGACATTCGAAATTAACGATTGTAGACTTCTTCAGAACACTGGCTTTAAAGATTCTGAAGGGAATCCGATCTTTGAAGGCGATTTGTTGCAATCCATACGGAACAACAAAGCTGCGTGTTTGACAGTCGAACGCTCCGATGCCCCTGAAGATTTCGGATTCAAGTGTGTTCATTACGAGATTTCAGCTCTAGGCGATATTAATCACCCATTTAGTGAGATTCATGATATGAGCCTTCAATTCTGGTTGAATGATGATCTATACCAAATGAAAGTTGTAGGCGACTTCTGGTCAATTTATCAGGCAAAGGCTAACAAGATTAAGTACAACGTCGAGGCTGTGAAGAAGACTTGGGAGAAGTAACTTCTGTCGTAGAATTGTCCTTCCGCGCAGCAAATCGGGAAAATAGCCGCGCGGGAGGGCTTCAAGGAGGCTGCTAAGAATGAAAAATAGATGCGTAGAAAAATTCAGTGATTTTGCTGCTGTTCAAATCGAACGAGGCAAGTCAGCTAATACCATCAAAACCTATTGCTACGCGCTCCAAACATTCGCTTCATGGCTGCACGATAGCGGCGGGAATATCGATAAGCTAACCCGAATAGATTTGCAACAGTATATCAAGCATTTAGAAGCCGCTAATCGTAGCGCGGCAACCATCGGCAAGGTGTTTGCCGCCATCACCTCATTCGCCGAGTTCAAAGGCTGCACGTCGATTACAGAAGGCATTCGCTTCCCTGTCCAGCGCAAAACCCTGCACACGGCTCCCAAATCCCTTTCACGCAATGAGCGCAACAAATTGCTTCGCGATGCGGAACGCGATGGGAATATTCGAAACCTTGCCTTGATATTCACTCTTCTATTCACCGGCTTACGAGTCAGTGAATTGGTTAGCCTTGACCGAAACGATATTAAATTCGGAGAACGCTCCGGCTCCGTCACTGTCCGCAAGGGTAAAGGCGATATATCGAGAGTCGTGCCATTTCCGGTTGATGCGAGACATTACCTCTTCAAGTACCTCGAAACGCGAACCGATGATGAACCGGCGCTCTTTCTCAGCCAATACCAACAGCGCATTAGCGTCCGATCTGTACAGCGGATGCTCAAGCAATACGGTATACACCCGCACCAATTACGGCACACCTACTGCCGCGAATTAGCCAACTCCGGCATGGACCTTTCCAGTATTGCCGAACTCGCAGGACACAGCGATACAAATACAACACGGCGATACAGCAAGCCAAGCCACTCCGAACTTGAGCAAGCCATTAGCCGAGTGTTTGGGTAAAATCAAATCCTCGCACACAATTATCCGATTTTATGGGAGCTGCACACCAATAAAATACCCTACAACGGTAAAGTGACTGATGTTACCTTTGTAGGGTATTTTAATTTCGTTTTATCCACACATTCAAAGAATAGCTTCATTCTCGTAATCGTTGAATAAATCAATCGTTTCCATAGTCATAATCATAGTCCGGTTCCTCTTCAACATTTTTAGAAAAAACAGGATCATCTATGATTATTTCTACTTCCTCATATCCATTTAATTTAAGATCACAGTATTTACAATGAATTTCTGTAATATCATAAAGGTATGTATATACAGAGTGCCACGGGTTATCCGCACTCTCCCCCTCATACACTTTATCATTTAATTCACCATATGCAGCAGCAGCATTATTACATGCTGGACAAGATATTAATTCCTCGTCTTCATCTAAATCGTAAATTATAGTCGGCCGGTCGAATTTATATTTGTCATGATATTTTTTCCGGCAAGCTTCTACTCTTGATTCAACAACAGTTTTTAAGATAGCTGAACGATCTCCAATAATTTGCATCGCTCGTGCTGCCTCATCATTTCCAATCCATTCTTCTAATTTCTTTCCTTGAAAATCGAGCAGTATCAAACATATATCCCAAAAATGAGGGAGTATTAAATCTAACTTCAGTCCATCGAACGGCAACAATCCCGAGTGTAATTCTGCATTCCTTTTATTAGCGAGTGACATACAAAATTCTTTCTTCTTTTGATCAAATTTAGGAATAGATAAATTCACTTGTAACCGTTCAAAAACCGTTTTAGCTTGAATAGTCTTAAAGTCGTCATCATTCTTGTAGCCACATGCAATCAATAACCCTTTTGGATCGTTTGGGTCTACAACCAGAGACGGATGAACAAATGCGAGTGTTGCCTTACCTAATAATTCCAATGATAAACTCGCCCATAACAAAAACTCTGAAATATCTAATTCATTCCTCTTAGAGATACCCTTATTAATAAAAAGTTTAGATTTATTATACAAGTCAGAATATTTAAGTCCCAAAGTAATCTACCTCTCCTTAATTGATATCCTAAGTAATAGTCTGTCATTATCCACTACATTGCTTTCTCCTCTTCCATGTAAAAATATCCAATTGTCTAAGATCAAGAGATCGCCTGAGTTCCACTCCACTTCATATATGTCTTTCTGACAAATTAAACTGTCTATTGTTTTGAGGAGTTCTATGCCCTGTAATGAAGTGGGCTTCATGCAATCTCTATCTATTCTGAAATAGCATTTATAAGGATCGCAATTATAAAGGGTTGTTAAAAACACTATATCTTCCATTAATGACCTTATACAGCACATTAGATAATTCAAATCGCAAATCTTTATTTTGGTTGAGAAAATGATTCGTATCATAAATCAATGTCGGTCTATCTCCAGACCCAGGATTTACTGAATACAATAATATATATCTAGCAGGTGTTCTGAAATAAGCAGTATCAGTATGAAGAGGGAAGCTATTCATTCCATGTACGCCGCTTAGTGAATTTTTATGAGCCTCGTCCTTATCTTTAGGTGAGAGGCGATCAATAATCTTTGCCCCGATCCTCGATTCAACAGGAGCGCCAATTTGTTTGGAAATTCCTAACAAATCTTCTTCACTCAAATCAGGAATATTCATTTTGATGAACCCTGATTTCTCCAACTCACTAATTGAGATTTTAAGCATAGTTATACCTCATCAGTAATTTCGTTCAATTAACGCTCCCCACAAGTATATTGATTGCAAAGGCTATCGTTATCTAGTTATGCGTTATTATAGCAAGCTGCTTTCTGCTTGTAACCGGAGTGCAAAATACATTAAAGATTCCAGACGAACTCCATTGTCCTGCTGCAACTATCAAATATTCCTTGTTTGAGAAAATAACATTTTTTATTTCCTTAAATAACAATTCGTTTTCAAATATCAATATGAAGGTGTACTCTTCCCCGACAGTAGAGGCTACTAAAGAAATTTCCTTCCTATCAGAGTCATAAAAGCGTGGCTTTTTGCACTTAGCTTCAATAATTCTCCATCCAAATACCCCTTTAGGATACATATAAACGCTTCTATTATCCAGCAGCATGTGCCCAATTGTTACACCGTTATATGTATCAGAACAGTCATGGGCTTTACACATAGCATATATCTGACGTATTGTACGAGGCGGTTTTAGTGTTGCTGAACCACTCCCATGCGTTCCTGGTGCTTCTTTTTTAGTCTGCGATTTGCCAAGTTCAGTTAATGCTATTAGTGCATTATCAAACTTAAATGCACCTTCATCATAGTCATTTGGGTTAAATCCACTTGAAGCGCCATGCGGACAATTAAGTATATGTCCATGCGAATGAATTGCACCAAAATACGATGCAGAGACACCTTCAATATTTCGTATAAACATATGAGCTTCACATTCATGATTGGGGCAATAATAGCGATTACCTTTGTCTTCTTTCTTTGCATTTCTTGCTAATATCTTTACTGATCTAGCAGCATCCTTGTACGCATACATCGCCACGACTATTCCGCCTTTCGAATATCTTTGAATTCGATCTAAAATCCAATTATTGATTTAAATGGCGTATATCCAGTGACAATCGTTACAATTGAACTAACAACACCAACGATACCGATAAGAAATGAAAGAAATTTTACAAAGAAATTATTCGAAATTATGTTATACGTCCTGTATTTCATTAGACCAGACCAATAGAACAGTGAAATAGGACTTGTTACTACAAACCGCACCCCTTCACGCAACCAGATAAGTGGATTTTTCAATTGCTTATTAACTTCATCCTTATAGTTCCCCATCGCACCGACGAATGTAATAAGAGCATCATCAACTATATTAATTGATTCAATTACCCAACGTTTTTCAAAACTCAGACCATAACTGCTGGCTGCTCTCTGAAAAGTATCTTTAATTTCTCTGATCCCATTTACGATCAACTGATAGTTTTTGAACATATAATTAGCAAACGGCGGTTTATACGATGCTATTCCGTAACTTCCCATCATATTTTGCATTTTGGATGCATTCATCATCAGCCACTGGTATTTCTCAGATTCAAAGTGTTCTTGTTGAATAAGGATAGTAGCAAATTCTCTAAAGATATTAATGAATTCAACAGAATAATTATTCTTCCTTAACGCCTGAAGATAATCATAGATGCTCCGAGCTAAGCCTATAATGAAAATAATCAATATTACAACAAACAACATCCAATTATTCAAATTGAACCCCCTTTTCAGCTTGACCTAGATTGTAAGATTATAACATATGATGTCAGCCCTTGGCGAACGAATGTTCCATTTTAAGATTCTCAAATTTACCTTTCCTCTCGCATAACCCCATGATTGTCGCTAACGATTGCTATATTAAACGTATCTGATTTATGCCTTTGAGAAGATGCAACAAAGCACCCAGTTTTAATACAGTCTCTTTCATTTTTAATTTTTTTATCAAAGGGAATGACCACTACTACAAAGAACTTTATACCCATTATTTAATCCTTTTAGGCGTGTCAGTTGTTTCCCTTGATACTAGTTCGGCAAGCACCTTTAACGGCGTGGTTTCGGACAAAGCAAAGGCGAAGCCGATAACCGACTTCGCCTTTGCTTCATCGCTGTTTCGCTTACATATCAAAAGGGTTCTCGTCTTCTTCCGATTCCACTTGTAGCGTAATGCCTGAAATATGTCTGACTTGTTTGCCAGCTACTCTCGGCTGAAATTCGTTCTTCTCTTTGGTCAACCCCGTTTCACGGTACAAACTCTTATAGAAATTCGTATTGTTCAATGCTGCACGCCCGTTTCTCTCGCACCACAAACGATAGACACTGAACAATTCTTCCTTCGATACACTATTTGCCCTATCTTCCGAATTTGAATGAAGCACACACTCGTCTTCGAGAAATTGAGCAATCGGCTTCTGTTCGAACTCGAAAATTTCTAATTCACGACGAACCGAGGCGCTTTCGCTAAATTCTCCGTTCGCTTCCAATCGCCGTAGCCCATCTATAGCAACCAATAGAAGCGACTCAAGGTATTCTTTCGAATTTAACTGTTTCTCCATATTACGATCACGGTTCGTTCCCTCGAACTTGCGGTCAAACGGAACAATAAAAAGTCTTCGAAAGAATCCGTCCGAGTTATCAGAAGTAGAAGGAATCTCATTCGCACTGAACATAAGCTTCGCATACGACTTCATTACAAACGGTTTACCGCCCTTCTCCTCTGCGGTTATCTCGTCCCCCACAACAAGGTTCTTTAGAACAGACGTGCCTTGAAGCCGTTTGAAATCGATATCTGCATATACGTTCAATAGCTTGTCTTTCAGTCCGGCTACTTTAAATCGATGCCCATCTAACTCTTGCAATTCGACGTGGGACACATTTTTGCGCCCCACTAAATTTTTGCAATACGCCAAGAAAGCAGACTTACCGTTGTTACCGCTACCTCGAACAAGAAGGAGCTTCTGATAACGTATAGATGGCGTTAAACAATAGCCCACCCACTCTTCAATCAGACGAACCGTATCATTCGGAACTACTGATTGAATGAATCTTGAAGCTAGTTGACGATCTGCCTCTACGTTCCAATTCACTGGAATTTGGTTCCGAAAAATCATATCAGGCGTATGCTCTATCAACTTGCCTGTTCTCCAATCCAACAATCCATTTTTGACGTTAATATACTTACTTGTATATTCATCATGAATTAGAGAAACAGTAAACCGATTTTCACTTTTAATCGTCGTTGTCAGATGAAGTAGAACATCCCGATGCCGCCGTGCTGAGAAATCATCTCCCAGTTTACGAGTAATCAAATAATCAATCGTATCACGAGCGGTATCACTGTCATAGACACCATCTGTATAAATGTAAATGGAGTCATGATCGAAAATGAAATGGTGTTCAGATAAAATCTCTTCCGCTACTAGCGCTGGCTTAAACTCCATATTGCCGTTGATAGTAGGCATATAGAAGCGACTAGGCGATGTGTTACTCACATACTCACTAGACTTTAATCGTTCCAACGTAAGACTCTTTTTGAATTGCTTAATCCCTCGCTTTCCTAGACCCGTTAGCCCCGTTATCTCATTCTCTAACGAGGTCGCCTTTACCATTGTGTTCACGTCTTTTTCCAACTCGATTAGCTGTCCGAAAACATCGGCATTGACTAGGGCGCTATCATCCGGCTTCTGCCCGCTTTCTGCGGCTTCACTGAACTGTTCAATGGCAACCTTAATCATCGCAATGCTCTCCTCTGGTTCGGGCTTCGCATAGCCCAAAGCAATCGGAGATTTGATCTTTCCCAAGTAAGGACAAGTCTGACATGCGCTGGAAATCGACTCGATATGCTCACAGGTATGCGGACGGAGAACGGATGTACGCGAATCGGCATTGTCACGTTCATCCCAATATCGTGCAAACTTCTGCTCCGTTTCTTCCCGACTGTAGCCGGGATACTGCTCCGAAAACTTATGAATCAACTCCCTGCCATTCTCACAATGGACAAGAATCGAACCCATGCTTAGCCATTGTGGCTCCGTTTGATGAGCCTGGTTTCCCGTGACCTCTTTCATAAAGCCGCACTTAGGGATAATCTTATTTGCGTCTGCGAGATTAGTTTTCGCATGGTTACCATGATTACTTTGAGGTTTCAGAGCAGCTTTTGAACCAGCCACTTCTTGCTCGTCTAACCATGCAGCTATCTCTTCAAACGAATACCGGTTTTCATTGAAGTAAACCAATTCCACCGTTTTAGGCTGATCAGGTACTTTCAAATTCTTGGTGAAGGGGATGCGAAACAGTTGAGCGCAGTTTCCCACATTATCAATGGTTATGTCAGGAGCTTGCTGTCGGAACCACTTTTGAAGTCGGGAGCTGACCTTTTGATAAGCGGCTCGTTTATCAGGGTGATCGAACAGGTACAAATCGGTAAACAGCCATTGTGGCTGGAATCCGCCGCCAGAATGAATCAAGAGACTCGGCAGGAAGGGAAACTTCTCAATCAACTGCAACGCCGCTTCCTTGGAAGGGAAGATACTTGCCGCTTTATGATGCCCCGGCTGGAAGTAGTCAAAATCTCCTCCAAAGCCCGGAACAGCCAAAGCCGTATCGGCAGTTCCCCTGCCGCCAGCAATCTTTGCTTTGTCTTGCAATGCAATCCCGACATAAAGGCTATAGGCATTCCGTTTTGCGTAAACGAACTGAGCCATTTCTGCCGACTGCGAAGGATACAAAAAAGCTTGTGAAAGACTCAGACTTTTGGAATCGCCTTTCTTCCCGGAGATGACCAAACAAGCATCCTTCTCGCTGTAATTGCCGTACACTCTTTCAAAATAATCGATCAACTGGACTGAAATTTCTTCTTCGGTAAGGGAGTTTGACTGAATGGACTCCATTTTTACCATCCTCTCGCTTGATGTGCATTGCCGAGGGTGTAGTGGTAAAATAATGGAATTTGAGGATGCATGATGATTCTGCGGAAACACGGTAATCTTCGAGGGACAATTGGATTATGATTTATTGTGGTTTTGTGGTAGCAGTGGGCATATCGCTATTTTACAAGGTAACGCGATATGAAGAACTGAGTAAAAATACGATTTTGTATTTTTCAACATACAGTCACGTACACATCGTATCAAGCTCCTTGCCTCATTGTCAACTTTTACAAATGTTAAAAAGCGAACGGCAATCCTTCTCCGTTCGCTTCTATTTCGCTCTATTTCATAGTACGCCATGCCCTTTCGTGATTTTCGAGCAAATCCCGATACGCTGTAATCATGCCGTACAGAAAAAACCTTTCATAAATCGTCAACGACTTGAACCTCAGTCGCTCCTCAGCAGCTTCAAGAAAAATTTCAATGGTTTCAAGATTGATCATGCCTTGGATGGGCCTCATTTCATCCCCTCCAAATCCAAAATCGATTCCCTTTCCGCTCTGAGAGCCTCAATTTCCCCCTTGATAGCCTCGCGGCGGTGGGTTGGGGTACTTTTATCACCGTACTCAAGAACAAGCTTACAATGCCTTCTGGCGATTTCCAGCAGCCTTTGGGTAGTTGCATCGTCCAGTTCAAGATTGAGGAGTCTTCTCATTTTCTCCCCTCCATTGAACCTTGCTTGATCTTCAATCCGTTCAGCGGACTATTTAGCCGTCCAATATTCAGGATGTCCTCCTGCTCAAGCCCCCTTAAATATTTTGAAGTGATCTGTGTATCGAAATGCCCCATCAGGCGACTTAGGCTGTAGACATCAATTCCATTTCTTAATTGCTTCTGCGCAAAGTAATGACGGCAATCATGCGGAGAACATCTAACCTCTTTTCTAACCCCGGCATTTCTGCAATGTTCTTTGAGAATCTTATTAATGCGAGAACGCGAAAGCTTGATTGCCGACTGATCGAGAAAATAGTAGTCCTCAACCTCGTCCCGTTCTCTTTTCTTGAAACGCTCCTGTCTCAATGCTTCGTATTTTCTCATGTACTTTCGCATGATATTGCTGATATAAACCAGTCTTTGCTTGGAACCTTTACCATGAATAAGAATATGCCTTCTCGCCACATCATCATTCTTAATGTTACACAATTCAGAAACCCGAACCCCTGTATCGAAAAGCATAATGAGAATCAGCTTATCCCTGACGTTGGAGTATGTCTCTTCTTTCAGGTCATTGATAATCCGCGACACTTCTTCATCGTTAAATGTAACAATAACGGTCTTCTCTTCCTTGAGATTCTTGATACGGCGCATCGGATTGCTTTGCTCGTCGATAAACTCTTCGTCAACAAGGTATTGGAAAAATACCTTCAGGGTAGCAAGGTTGTTATTTAATGTCCGGTTCACTTCACGCCCTAAACGTTGCCGCTCTTGAATATACTTTTTAATGTGAAGCTGGCTTACATCCTCCACTTCTACAATTCCTAATTCTTTCTCCATAAACCTTTCCCAACGGTATAAGCGGAACATGCACAAATCAACGTACTTTTTCACACGGCCCAAAATTTCTTGGTTCAACTTGAAATCCTCAATCAACTCATGAATTTTGGTCATAAAAAATACTCCCTTCTATTTGCTGAAACAACGCAGATAAAAGAGAGTAATTTTTAACACTCTATAGTTGCACGTCAACTGGAAATCATCATGTAGCTAACGCCGAAAACCCTTATGTATCAAGGCTTTTCGGCATTTGACTACATCATTTCAATCCAATTCACTCCCACTCGATCGTCGCCGGCGGCTTGGACGTGATGTCGTAGACGACGCGGTTGACGTTGTCGACCTCGTTGACGATGCGCACGGAGATCTTCTCCAGCACGTCCCACGGAATGCGCGCCCAGTCGGCGGTCATGCCGTCGATCGACGTCACGGCGCGGATGCCGACCGTGTACGAGTACGTGCGGGCGTCGCCCATGACGCCGACGCTGCGCATGCCCGGCAGCGCCGTGAAATACTGCCAGATCTCGCGGTCGAGGCCCGCTTTGGCGATCTCGTCGCGCAGGATCGCGTCGGACTCGCGCACGATCTCGAGCTTCTCGTCCGTCACTTCGCCGAGCACGCGGATCGCGAGGCCCGGACCCGGGAACGGCTGGCGCCAGACGATCGCGTCCGGAAGGCCGCATTCGGAGCCGACCTTGCGGACCTCGTCCTTGAACAGCGCGCTCAGCGGCTCGACGAGCTTGAACGTGATGTCCTCCGGCAGGCCGCCGACGTTGTGATGGGACTTGATCGTCTGCGCGGTCGCGGTGCCGCTCTCGACGATGTCCGTATACAGCGTGCCCTGGGCGAGGAATTCGAAGTTCGCGAACTTGGCGGACTCCTCCTGGAACACGTAGATGAACTCGTTGCCGATGATCTTGCGCTTCTGCTCGGGATCGGACACGCCGCGCAGCTTGCCGAGGAAGCGCTCGCTCGCGTCGACCTTGACGACCTCCATGCCGAACTTGCCGACGAACGTCTCCATGACGCTCTCCGCCTCGCCCTTGCGCAGCAGGCCGTGGTCGATGAACATGCATGTCAGGCGGTCGCCGATCGCCTTGTGGACGAGCATGGCCACGACGGAGGAGTCGACGCCGCCCGACAGCGCGCACAGCACGCGGCCGGTCTCGCCGACCTGCGCGCGGATGTCGCGGATCGCGTCGTCGATGAACGTCTCCATGCTCCAGTTGCCCTCGCAGCCGCATACCGTATAAAGGAAGTTGCGGATCATGTCGTTGCCGTAGACGGAGTGGCGCACCTCCGGGTGGAACTGCACGGCGTAGAAGTTCTTCTCCGGATGGCTCATGGCCGCGATCGGCGCATGTTCCGTTCCCGCATCCAAGCGGAAGCCCTCCGGCATCTCCACGACGAGGTCGGTATGGCTCATCCATACCGTCTGGCGGTTCTCCAGGCCGAGCGCGAGCGCCGCGCCTTCGGCGAACGTCACGTCGGCGCGGCCGTACTCGCGCTTGCCGGCGCGCTGCACCTTGCCCTTGAGCTGATGGCTCATCAGCTGCATGCCGTAGCAGATGCCGAAGATCGGCAGGCCGAGCTCGTAGATCTCCGGATCGACCATCGGCGAGTTTTCTTCATAGACGCTTGCCGGCCCGCCGGAGAACACGATCCCCTTCGGCGCCAGCTCGCGGATCTTGGAAGCCGGAGTGTTGTACGGCAGCAGCTCGCTGTAGACGCCGAGATCCCGGATGCGCCGAGCAATCAGCTGGTTGTACTGTCCTCCGAAATCGAGAACCACGATCATTTCATTAGGCTTGTTCACGCCCGAACCTCCCTCAGTCAATTGGACTCATTCTATCAAAGCGGCTTCCGGCCAGTCAAGGCGGGAAGCCGCGCGGCTGCGCGGCCGGACGGCCGCCGGCGAGGGCGGCGCGGGCGCGGAGCGCGGCCCCGGGACGGAGCCGGCGGGCGAAGGCGCGGGACGGATGCGGTGCGTCAGGCGCGGGCCCGGCGGCCTGGCGCGGCCACGGGCGGGGACGGCGGAGGCGCGGGCCACGGGCGGGGCCGGCGGAGACAGGGCCACGGGCGGGGCCGGCGGAGACAGGGCCACGGGCGGGGCCGGCGGAGACAAGGCCAAGGGCGGGGCCGGCGGGCGAAGGCGTGGGCCGGGCGCGGTGCGTCAGGCGCGGGCCTGGCGGCCTAGCGCGGCCACGGGCGGGGAAGGCGGAGCGTGGGCTACGGGCGGGGACGGCGGAGCGTGGGCTACGGGCGGGGACGGCGGGCGAAGGCGTGGGCCGGGCGCGCAGGAGCGGCGGCTGCGCGCGCGGATTTCCGCGCGGAGGAGCCTTTGGTGCAAGAGGAGCGGCGGCTGCGCGCGCGATTTTCGCGCGTAGGAGCTTCGCCGCGCGGCGCGTCAGGCGCGGGCCCGGCGGACGAGCGCCAGCGCGGCGGCAAGCCCCGCCGCCGCAGGGCCGCGCCAGGCCGCCGGCGCCGCGAAGCGCGCGGCCTCGGCCCAGGCCGCGAGCCGGCGCAGCTGCGCGGCGGCCGCCGGCGCCAGCCGCGGCGCGAGCGCCTCGGCGCGCTCGGCCGGGCCGCCGCCGAGCGGCGGCGACGCGCCGTGCCGGCGCTCGAGCGCGCGCAGCTGCGCCTCCGCGGCGGCAAGCAGCGCGGCCGCTGCGCGGCGCGGCGGCTGCGGCTGCGGCGCTCGCCGCCGGCCGCCAGCGCGTAGCGGCGCAGCGCCAGCGCGAGGCGCAGCCGCGAGCGCAGCGCCGGCGAGGCCATCGCGGCCGCGAGCGCGCCCAGCGCGGCGACGGCCGCGAGCGCGCCGGGCTGCGCCAGCGTGAGCGCGAGCTCGGCCGCGCGGCCGGCCGCAGCGCCCGCGGCCTCGCGCAGCCGCGAGCCGGCGGCTGCGCCGGGCTGCGGCGCCGGGCTCGGCTCAGCCGCCGCGCCGGCTGCGGCGGCAGCGGCCGCAGCCTCGGGCGGCTGCGCAGCGCCCGCCGCGTACCCCGGCGTCGGGTCGAAAGCGACCCACCCGCCGCCGGGAAAATAAACCTCCACCCAGGCATGCGCGTCCAGCCCGCTGACCCGGTAGACCTCTCCTCCGGCCGCGGCGCTCCCGAGCGCCGCGCGGACTTCCGCAGGAGCTTTTCCCGACGCCGTCTCCTCGCCTGGAGCGAATCCCTTCACCCACCGGGCCGGAATGCCGACCGAGCGCAGCATGACCGCCATCGCCGTCGAGAAGTGCACGCAGTAGCCGAGCTTCCGCTCGAACAGAAACTGGTCGACCAGGTCCTGCCCCGGCGCGGGCGCCTCGGTCTCCGTCAGCGAGTAGCGATAATGCGCCTTCAAGTAGTCCCTCACCGCGACGACCTGCCCGTACCGATCTGCCTGGCCGGCGGTCGCCGACGCGGCGAGCTCCTTCACCCGCTGCGGCAGCGAGGCCGGCAGCTGCAGCGCCGCCTTCAGCTCAAGCTCGAGCTGGAGCGCCGCCTCGCCGGCCTCCGCCGTTGCCGCTCCTGCGGCCGCCGTCCGCCGGACCTGCCCTTCTTGTCCGTTCCCGCTCTCTTGCGCGCTGTTCGAAGCGGCGCCCGATTGACGGAGCTGCTCCGCCGTCGGCCGGACGAGTTCCGACACGACCGTATAGCCCAGCGCCCCGCCGGCCGCCTGGGGCAGATAGACGGCTCCGCCGCCGCTTTCGCTCAAATAGGACGTCCAGTCCCTGTATGCTTCGGCCGCCGGCGACCGGGCCGACAGGATCGCTGCCGCCGTGCCGGCCGCAGGCAGCGGCATCCCTTCCTCCAAACGAGGCAGCCAGACCGACTGCCGGATCGTTTCCGCGCCTCCGCTTTCCGTGCCTTGGCTCGCCGTGACTTTGCTCTCCGTGCCTTGGCTCGCCGTGTCCTCCGGCTCCGTGCTCGCCGATTCCGTGCTCGCCGGCTGCGCCCCTTCTGCTGCCGCACTTGCTTTCCCCGGCACAGCCGCCCCCGGACCGACGGGCCGCGCTACGAGCTCGCCGCCCTCTTCCCGCCAGCCTTGGCCGGTATAGACGGTTTTCTCCTCCATCCTCCAGTAAAGAGGCTCGGGAGAAACCGCCCAGAACAGCGTGCGGTCGGATTGCCGCAGCGGCGCCCCGAGCCGCGTATCGTCCAAGCCGTAGCCAGTTTCGGCGACGGCGCCGCCCGCTCCGGCCTCCGCAGCCGCCTGCCCGCCTGCGCCCGTGAAGATCGGCGACTGGCGGATCGCCCCCGCCCCGTCCTGCGATGCGGATGCGCGGATCGCCTGCTGCGCAGCCAGCGCCCAGTCGGCCGGCCGCTCCGCAGTCGTCTTGCCCGCCGAAAGTCCGGCCGCGCCGAGGGCGAGCAAAGCGGCTATCCCGCCGCTCGCCGCCCACCAGCGCCAAGGCGGCATCTCCGCACTGGCGGTGGCAGCGGCAGCGGAAGAGGGAGCCGCCCCCGAGCCCGCAGCGTCCGCCTGACGCCGCTTCAGCCGATGCAGGGTGAGCAGCGCGGCCAGCAGCACGCCTTCGGCCGACGCGCGCGCCAGATTCGGAAGCGTGTTCAGCCCGAACCATTCGCTCAGCGCCCACAGATACGCCGCCGTCAGCCCGAGCAAGCCGATGCCCCACTGCCGGATCCAGACGAGCGTCTGCAGCGCCGAGAGCAGGATCGACAGCCCAAGCAGCAAGCAAAAGGCCTGTCCGACGCCGGACATCGCGGCTGGACCGCCGGCAAGCAGCTGTCCGGCATCCTGCGCCAGCTGCCCCGGCAGTCGCGGCAATCCCGAGATGCCGGACCAGCCGTCCGGGCCTTCGCCGATCCAGCCCGCCCCCGCCGTCACGACGGCGAGCCGGAGCAGCAGCGAAGCCCAGCCGGGCAGCAGCCAGACGCCGGCAAGCAGCAGCAAGCCGGCAATGGCGGCCAGCCCGCCGATGCGGTAGGCGTCGTTCCACTGCGGCAGCCGCCCGAGCGGCAGCAGCCACTCCGTCAGCAAGCCGAGCAGTAGCAGGCTTGCCGCGGCCCGGAGCGGCCAGCGAAGGAGGCCTCCAGCATGCTCCAGGCGCGTATGGCGGCTCGAGGCCGATGGACGGACAGCGGAACCGACGCTGGTCGGAGCGGACGGCGAACGCCTTGTCGGAGCCAGGCTGCTGCCCGGCTTCGACAAGGCGCTTCCGCCAATGGTCGACGATGCGCTTCCGCTCGCTAGGTTTGCGCCGACTGCGCTTCCCTTGCCTCCGCTGCCTGCCGTCCCGCCGACCATGCCTCGCCCCGGCGTTCCGACGGCCTTTCCTGCCTGCGCCGAACCGGCTTGCTTCCAGGCTGCTCCCTGCAGCACCAGTCCGGCCGAAAAGTCGTTCGAGCCGCTGTCCTTCATGCCGTACCTCCTCCATTCGTTGCGAGCGGCGTCGGCCGGAGCCTCGCAAGCGTCGTGTGCCGAACCGTTGCAGCTTGGTCCGCGCAGGTGGCCTCGTTCCCGCTCTTCCGTGCCCGAGCTGCTCGGTTTTTCCGCGCAACTAACCTCGTTCCCGCTCTTCCATACCCGAGTTGCTCGGTTTTTCCGCGCAACTCTCCTCGTTCCCGCTCTTCCGTGCCCGAGCTGCTCGGTTTTTCCGCGCAACTCCCCTCGTTCCCGCTCTTCCGTGCCCGAGCTGCTCGGTTTTTCCGCGCAACTCTCCTCGTTCCCGCTCTTCCGTGCCGAGCTGCTCGGTTTTTCCGCGCAACTCTCCTCATTCCCGCTCTTCCGTGCCGAGCTGCTCGGTTTTTCCGCGCAACTCTCCTCGTTCCCGCTCTTCCGTGCCCGAGCTGCTCGGTTTTTCCGCGCAACTCCCCTCATTCCCGCTCTTCCGTGCCCGAGCTGCTCGGTTTTTCCGCGCAACTCTTCGCGCCGCTGCCGGGTTCGCGGGGGCTCAGCGCCAGACCGTCCAGCTTCCGCTTTCGCTCCCGGTCGCGCGCCCGCTCCAGCTCCGGCTTGCCCCTCCGGCTCCGCCGTCGTGCTCGCGCACGCTCGCGCTCGCGCGCCAGGCGCGGCATCTCGACGCTTCCAGCGGCAGCCATACCAGCTCGACGCCCGCCTCGGCCGCCCATCGCTCCCGCTCGCGCCGCGCGGCCGCCGACAGCGCCGGCCCGATCGGCACGCGCAGCTCGAGCGGACAGCGGGCGGCGCGCGCGAGCTCCGCCAGCCGCTCCCAGCCGCCGCCGAGCGGCGTCAGCGCCGCGATGCGGCTGCCGGGCGCCAGCGAGCCGCTCCGCAGCAGCCGCTCCAGCGCCGCGTCCGCGCTGCCTCCCGGCTGGGGCTTGGCGGCAGCCAGCCGCCTAGCCGCAAGCGGCAAGCCGCGTCCGCCGGCCACCCCAAGCGGCGGCTCCGCTCCGGCGGCAAGCCGCGCGGCCCAACCGGCAGCGGCCGCGTCGCGCAGCAGCGCGGCCGCCTGCCCGGCGCAGGCGTCCAGCAGCGCGTCGGGTTCGGCGCTGGCGGAGCCGGGCAGCCCGCTTGCGCTCCCCGGACGCTGCCACAGCGCATGCTCCAGCTCCAGCAGCACGACGAGCTCCGGCGAGCCGGCCTGCTCGTCCTGACGCGTCTGCAAGCCGCGCCCGCGTGCCGCGGCCCTCCAATCGACCCGGCGAAGCGGGTCGCCCTCGCGATAGGCGCGCGTCAACGGGCCTCGGCCTGGCGCGCTTCGCGGATTGCCGCCGTCAGGCTGTCCGCTGCCGCTCCCGGCCGCAAGGGAGCGCGGACTGCCGGCAGCCACGGCGCCGAGCGGCGGCCCTTCCGGCTCGGGCAGGACGGCGAACCCGTCCGGCGCCTCCAGCCGGACCGACGTCCATGCGAGCCCGAGCGGATCGGCAATGGAGACGGTGCAAGGCCCATACGCATATTCTCCGCGCCTGAGCGAGCCGATCCGGTAGGACACGGTCCATTCCTTTCGCAGCCAAGGCAGCGCCCAGCAGGTGAGCACGAGCGGCTGCTCCGAGACGCCGGTGCGCCGGCTCAGCTCCTCCCGCACCTGCACGAGCAGCAGCGGCGGCAGGCGCCGGCCGCTGAACCGCAGCCTCACCGCCGCTTCGCCCGCGTCGCCGCCGGCCTCAAGCACGCGCTCGAGGTGAAGGCTGCCGCCGCAGGTCCAGCTCCAAAGCGCCGGCAGCGCCGCCAGCAAGAGCAGGCCGCCGGCCCAAGCCGCCGCGAACCAATCGAGCGCCGCGCCGCGCGTCGCCGCCGCTCCGGCAGCGCCGCCGAACGCAAGCGCCAGCAGGCCTAGAGCCAGCCTTCGCGAGCGGGGCCGTCCTCGGCGATCCGCCGATTGCCGGCTTCGAGGCGCTGCGGCTGGCCGACGCCCGCCTCCAAAAGAAGCGGTAGGGAAGCTCGGCTGCCCTCCGCCGCCAGCAACGGCGGCCGCTCCACCCGTCGCGCTAATCCCAGTCGAGTTCGTCCCGGCCCCTCCGACAGCCGCGCTACCCCCAGTTCGGTCCGTCCTTGCCGCTCCTGCCGCGCTCCTCCCAGCAACGCCTGGAACGGCGGTCCCTCCGCCCATCGCGCTTATCCCAGCCGAGTTCGTCCCGGCTCCGCCTCCCGCGCTCCCCCCGGCAACGCTCCTCGCTCCTTGGCGCAGCCCGGAGAACGGTCCGCCTCCCACGCTCATCGCCCGGCCGCCTTGCCGCCGGGCAGCGGCGTCGCGGCCAGCAGCCGCTCCAGCACGCGCCGCGGCGCGGCTCGGTCCGGCTGCCCGTAAGCGCCGCGAGCGGCCAGCCGGTGCTCCAGCACCGGCCGGGCGACCGCCCGCAGATCGGCGGGGCGCACATAATCGCGTCCGCCGATGTAGGCGGCCGCCTGCGCCGCCCGCAGCCAGTCGCGCGAGGCGCGCGGGCTGGCGCCCAGCTCAAGCTCCGGCGCCGTGCGCGTCGCCTGCACGATCTGCACGATATAAGCGAGCAGCTCCGGGCTGCAATGGACGGCGCGGCTCTCTTCCGCCATCTGCTGCCACTGGCGCAGCGAGACGACGGGCCGCAGCTGCTCCGGCGCCTGGCGCTCGCCGGCCGCCAGCATTTCCAGCATGCGCGCCTCCTCCCGCGGCTCCGGATAGCCGATCGACAGGCGCATCATGAACCGGTCCATCTGCGCCTCCGGCAACGGGAACGTGCCCTCCCCGTCGAGCGGATTCTGCGTCGCGATGAGCAGCCACGGCTCCGGCAGCGGCCGGGTGACGCCGTCGACCGTGACGCGGCGCTCCTCCATCGCCTCGAGCAGCGCCGATTGCGTGCGCGGCGACGTGCGGTTGATCTCGTCCGCGAGCACGACGTTGGCCATGATCGGCCCTTCCCGATAAACGAACTCGCCCGAGCGCGCATCCCAGACGGATGAGCCCGCCACGTCGGCCGGCAGCAGGTCGGAGGTGAACTGGATGCGCCGAAACTGCCCGCCCAGCAGCCTCGCGAGCGCGCGCGCCAGCATCGTCTTGCCGACTCCAGGCACATCCTCGAGCAAAATATGGCCTCCAGCGAGCATCGCCGTCATTGCCAGCCCGATCGTCTCCCCTTTCCCGAGCAGCACGCTTTCCGAGCGGGCCGCCATGCGGGCGAGCAGCGCCCCCGGCGGCTCCGGCCACTCCTCCCGACTGTCCTCCGGGGCGCTCCGGTACGGGTCCCCCCAGACTTCTCGCTCCTGCTTCGGCTGCATGGCCATCGTCTCTCATCTCCCTTTTCCGCCTTCCAATCTAGCGGCCTCGTTGCTAGACAGTCTCCCCACTCGGCGAAAGGTTTAGACTTTCCCCCGCAGCCGCCCGCCCTTTTTCCGCAGCATGAGGCAGAAAGGCGCGGCCCTCTGACGGCGATGCCGCGAGATCGACAGGCTCGGCAGAGCGTTTGCCGCTTCCCGTGCCTATGAAAAAAACCATCCTTCTCCCGGTCTCCGGGAAAAAGATGGCTGATATCGGTCTTGTGCTTGATCGCCGCGCCGCTTGCTAGGACGTTCATCATACCTCTGGCACGAGCCGAGGCGCTTTCAGTTCCCTCATCGAGCCGACGCGCCGCATTCCCGAGATTCAAGGCACTTTCTGTTCCCTCGTCGAGTCGGCGCCCCGCATTCCCGAGATTCAAGGCACTCTCGACTCCCTCGTCGAACCGACGCGCCGGGTTTCCGTAAGTCAAGGCACTTTCAGTTCCTTCATTGAGCCAATGCCCCGCATTCCCGTGAGCCAAGGCACTCTGGACTCCCTCATCGAGCCGACGCGCCGCATTTCCGAGATTCAAGGCACTTTCTGTTCCCTCGTCGAGCCGACGCGCCGCATTCCCGAGATTCAAGGCACTCTCGACTCCCTCATCGAACCGACGCGTCGGGTTTCCGTGAGCCAAGGCACTTTCAGTTCCCTCATTGAGCCAATGCCCCGCATTCCCGTGAGCCAAGGCACTTTGGACTCCCTCGTCGAGCCAATGCCCCGCATTCCCGTGAGCCAAGGCACTCTGGACTCCCTCGTCGAGCCGATGCGCCGGATCTCCGAGATTCAAGGCACTTTCTGTTCCCTCGTCAAGTCAAAGCGCCGGATTCCCGAGATTCAAGGCACCCTCAGGCTCCGCTCCTAGCGGATGAACGCGATCTCCTCGCCCTTGGCTGGGCCTTCGCCCCGCTTGAAGCGATAGGGACGGAACACGAGCCGCTGCCCCGGCGCCTCGTCCGGCAGCGCCGGCGTCACGACGTACCGCCACATCAACGAATGATTGGAGCTTCCGCCTCCGTCGAATCGGACCCGGTGCGGCCCTTCGACGTGCAGCTCGCAGCGGAACCATCGGTCCCGCTCTCCCCAGGGCAGCTCGCAAGGGACAGGCTCGTCGTCCCCAAGCAGCGTGATGACGCTCGCATTGTCATACTGCCGGATCGCGGACAGCGTGAACACCGTGTCGCCCGCAACGACAGACTGGCTCATCACGAGCATCCGCCGGTATCCTTCCGGCTCGATCGCCGGACGGTAGTCCTCGTCATCTGTCATGAGAAAGGAGAACAAGGCGTTCACGTAGTCCTCCTGCAGATCGCTCGCTTTCGCCCAGGCCGAAAGGTCGGCCGCAGGCGGAAAGCCGGGCTCCGTCCCGGCGATCCGCTTCCGCTCGCCGAGCAAGCCGCACAGCCTTTCGTCCAGCTCGAGCAGCCTGCGGTCGTAGTCCTCCGTCGGGCGCTTGAACGGCATTCGTTTCATTCCGCATTCCTCCTTGGGCTGACCGGGCCTCCAGATGAAACAGGCCCGCCGCTGTTCCTGCTTCGGCGAGCCTCCTTGAATATCCTTCCCTATTTCATCGAACCGCTAGGCTTTGTCCGCCGCAGCCGGCTCCCCGGCGGCCGGCGCCGTTTCCGCATTCGGACCTGCGAGCTCTCCATCCGCACCGCTGCGAGAAGATCCGCCGGCATCCACGGCGCTTCTCAGCCAGCCGTCCACTTTTCCCGGCGTCTTCTCCAACTTCTGCAGCGGGTCGCCGAGCAGCCGCAGCAGCTCCTCGAGCGGCGCGTACAGCACGCCCGCGCTATCGCGGAAGGCCGTCTCGGGATCCAGCGCCGCCGCTTCTCCCGTCGTCGCGAACACCGTCGCCGTCCGGCGCGCCCCGTCCCATTCGACGCGTCCCCCCAGCGCATCCGCTGTCCGGCGCACCGGTACATAAAGCTCCCCTTCGACGATCCGGTACTCGCCGTAGACGATCGTCGTCTCGCCCGTCGCGCCGTGCAGCCGCAGATCGGCGAGCTGCGTCCCGTAGGTTTTGGCAGAAGCGGATCCATTTGCTACAGCACTTGCTTTCCCTTCTGCTTCGGCATTCACCTTGGCATCCGCTTCAGCCCCTGCTTTCGCTCCCGCCTTCGCTTCCGCTTCAGCTCCTGCCTTCGCTCCCGCCTTCGCTTCCGCTTCAGTTCCTGCCTTCGCTCCCGCCTCCGCTTCAACGCCTACCTTCGCACTTGCCTTCGCTCCCGCCTTCGAATCCGCTTCCGCCGTCTTGCCCGCCTGCGCCGCGCTGCCGTTCCAGGCCGGCACGCTGTCCGCGGCGGCCGCCAGCCACTCCGGACTGCGCCGCAGCTCGCGGCTGCGCTCCGCCAGCGCGGCGATCTCCTCCGCTTTGGGCGCTTCCCGCTTCCATTTCAGCTTGGCCGCGACCGGAAAAACCGGCGCCTCGCCGCCCCCGTCCAAAGCCGCGAACGCGTAGCCATGCGCGCGATAGAAAGCGATGATCGCCGGCAGCGCCTTGACCGACTCGCCGTGGCCGGTGCCGTCATGGAGCAGCACGGTCATCTCCCGCTTGAGCGCCGCCGACGTCGCGCCGGCGGCGATCTCCGCCGCAGGCACGCCGATCCGCTTGGAATCCCCGCTGTCCACGTTCCAGTCCGCCATCGTGTAGCCGGCCTCCCGCATCGCGCGGAAGTAGCCTTCGTCGAAGTTCGTATACGTGCCTCCCGGAGCCCGCACTAGCGTCGTCGCGACGCCAGCGTCCAGCAGCGCCTGCTCCGTGAGCAGCGTCTGGCGGGCATAGCCCTGGAAGCTGCCGTAAAGCTGATTGTAGTCATGGTCGTAGGAATGGTTGCCGATCGCATGGCCTTCCTCGCGCGTCCGCTGGACGAGCTCCGGATGGGCCTTCACCTGACGGCCCACCATGAAAAAGGTCGCCTTGATCCCCTGCTCGCGCAGGATGTCCAGCACCTGGGCCGTATGCTCGCTCGGTCCGTCGTCGAAGGTCAGGTAGACGGTTTTGGCGGCTGCGGCTGGCTTCGCCTTCGCGGCGACAGCCCCGGGCTGCCCGGCGGCAGGAGCGGCGCCCGTCGAGGACGCTCTGGACGCGGCCTGGCGCAGCGCCTCCAGCAGCTCCGCCCCGCCGATTTCCGGCTGAGGCGAGTCGAGCGCCGCCGCAGAGGCGGCCTCGCTGTCCGGCTGCGCGGAACCGATGCCTGCGGCCATCGCTGCGCGAGTCGACCTAGCCCCTGCCGCTTGAGCTTCCGCTCCGCTCCCGCCCGCTCGGACCGCGCTTGCAGCGCCTTCCCCTCCTTCGCCGCCGCTGCCTGCGGCGGCATGAGCCGCGCTTGCCGCCGCGCCTTCCCCTCCCTCGCCGCCGCTGCCTGCGGCGGCATGAGCCGCGCCTATCGCCGCCGGCGGCGCAGCCAGCGGCCGCTCGACGCCTCCTTCTCCTCCGAGGCTCGTCCAGCCGATGCCGAGCGCCGCCGTCGCGGCCAGGAGCCGCAAGCCAAGCTTTTTCGCCATATCCGTCCACCCTTTCCTACTCTCGAATCTAGTGCTAGATTCTATGAGCCTGACGGGCGCCTTATGCCGTCCGGTGTTTTTTTGATCCAATCGCGGAATCGGTCCGGTCCGTCCGTCACGATGCCGTCCGCGCCGGCGGCGGCGGCTTGAACCGCCTCGCGTCGGCGGTCGACCGTCCAGACGAACACGGCCATGCCCGAGCCATGGACGCGGCGCACGAGCTTCGGCTGGGCGAGCTGCTTGCGGAGGTTCGCGTAGGTGGCGATGTCGGCCATCTCATGCAGCCGGCTCTGCTCCAGCTCCTCCTCGCGCGACAGGATGACGCCGAGCGGCACCGAGGGCATGAGCTCGCCCAGCCTCTTCAGCGAAGGCAGGCTGAACGACTGTACGATGACCGGCGCTCTTCGCCAGCCCGGTCCCCCCGCCTCCAGCCGCTGCTCTCCGGTCAGGCCGAAGCGGATGAGCGCCGCGGCGACCGCCCGCTCGAGCCCCGGCTGCAGCTGCGGATCCTTCAGCTCGACCAGCAGTCCGATCTTGCCGCCGTACCGGCGCAGCACCTCCTCGAAGCGGGGAATCCGCTCCCCGCGGTACGCCTCGCCAAACCAGCCGCCGGCATCGAGCGACTCCAGCTCCCGCATCGTCCGGCGCGACGCGATGCCTCGTCCGTCCGTCGTCCGCTCCAGCTTCTCGTCATGCAGCACGAACGGCACTCCGTCCCGCGACAGCTGCACGTCCAGCTCGATGTAGTCGGCCCCCTGCCGCAGCGCCAGCTCGAAGGCCGCGAACGTGTTTTCCGGCGCATCCGCGGACGCGCCCCGATGCGCAAGCACGAGCGGTCGGAACGGTCCGACCGCGGCCGGCTTGGCGGCGGCCTGCGATGCTGGCGGCCGCTCGGCCGAATGCAAGGCCGCAGAACTCCCCTTCGCCGACGCCGCCCCTGCCTGCAGCGACAGGAAAACCAGCGTCGCAGCCAGCGCCGCAGCCCCCCTCGTTCTCCACCTATTCGTTCGACCGGACGCGCGTTTCCTCACTTCGGATCCCCTCCTGCACGATGCTATCCATTACTATTTCCAATCCGCCCGTCTTTTACCAATCGCTGGGCGGGATGAGCGGAGATCCGCCCTCGGCCGCGCGACTCGCAGCTCCTGGCGCAGCCGATTTTAGGGCCTGCAATTTCATAAAAAAAGCAGCCCCCGGCCGAAAATCGGCCAGGCGGCTGCCTTGCATCGTATGCGGCGAATCCGGGGCGGGACAACCTGAAGCTTCCTGCCCCGCGTCTGAATCCTTGGGACGCCTCGCCTCGAGACTATTCCTCGCCTGCGCCCGCTTGCGCGAGGCTCTGCAGCACGTCGGCGGCATGGCCGGCGACCTTCACGCCGCGCCATTCCTTGACGAGACGCCCTTCCTCGTCGATGAGGAACGTCGAGCGCACGATGCCCATGTACTCGCGGCCGTACAGCTTCTTGAGCTGCCAGACGCCGTACGCCTCGGCCGCCGCGTGATCCGGATCGGACAGCAGCGGGAACGTCAGGCCGTGCTTCGCGCGGAAGTTGCCATGCGACTTGACGCTGTCCGGGCTGATGCCGAGGACGATCGCGTCCGCGCCGGCGAACGCCGGCATCGCATCGCGAAAATCGCAGGATTCCTGCGTGCAGCCCGGCGTGTTGTTTTTCGGATAAAAGTACAGGATGACCTTGCGGCCCCGAAAGTCGGACAGCGAAGCTTCCGGCTTGTCCGTCCCGGAGGCGGCGAGGGTGAAGTCCGGCGCAAGCTCGCCGAGCGTAAGTTGGGTCATGAAGTCAGCTTCCTTTCGCATGGATCCTGCTTCGGCTTAGGAGCCGGCTCCCCGGTATCGCTTGACGCCGTGATTCCACACGAGCATGCCGAGCGTCATGAACACGATGCCCATGACAGGCGTCAGCAGCGCCAGCTGCGCCAGGCCGTCGCCATGGTCCCCGAGGAAGTAGGAGGCCGGGATGACGCCGACAAAGGCGAACGGGATGAGCCAGGTGAGCATGAAGCGGATGATCTTGTTGTAGATGTTGATCGGGTAGCGCCCGTAGTTCTGGATGTTGTACATGAGCGGCAGGATGCCGGTCGGCGCGTCGGAGTAGAACGCGATTGCCGTCAGCGCCGTATACAGGCCGCCGTAGACGAGCACCGCGCCGACGACGAGCAGCAGCATGACCGGGATGTCCCAGAATTCCAGCGGCAAGCCGAGCTGGACCCAGCAGCTCGCCATGATGACGATGCCCGCCAGCGAGCCGATGAGCGACGGCGGGTCCATGTTCTCGAGCGTCACCTGGAACCAGTTATGCGCCGGGCGCGTCAGAATCCGGTCCATCTCGCCCTTGGTGATGTAGCGGTCGCTGAAGTTCCACAGGTTGAAAAACGTGCCGAAAATGCCGTACGGCACCATGAAGAAGCCGTAGACGAACACGACCTCCGCCTCGCTCCAGCCGCCGAGCGTCGGCGTGTGCTGGAAGACGATCAGGATGAACACCAGATTGACCGCCTGGAAGCTCAGATCCGCCAGCACCTCGATCCAGAAGTCGGCGCGGTACGTCAGCTTCGTTTTGGCGTAGTTCTTGAAGTAATCCCAGAACAGCGACAGGTAGAACAGCATTTTTTTCATCGTCCGGTCAGCCCCCCTGTACGAAAAGCCGTCTGCGGGCCGCCCGCCATACCAGCGCGATCGGCACGAGCAGCAGGACGAACCAGAGCAGCTGGATGCCGAGCACGCCCGGAATTTCTCCGGCCGGCGTGCGCCCGGTGAACACCGAGCTCGGCAAGTAGGTGATCGCCTGGAACGGCAGCCACTTCATCGCCTCGCCCAGCCAGCCGGGGAAAAAGCTGATCGGCACGATGACGCCGGAGAACAGGTCGACGGCGACGCGCTTGAGGCGCATCATGCCCTCGCTGCTCTCGACGAAAAACGCCGCCAGCCCCGTCAGGATGTTGATCTGCGAGTTGATGAGGAAAGCGAAGAACAGCATGACCAGATAGACCGCCCACGTCGCCGGATCGGACGGCAGCCGCACCGGGAACAGCAGGCAAGCGAGCGCCATGCCCGGGATCATGAACAGCAGGAAGCGGAACAGCCCTTCCCCGAAGCCCTGCATCATCTTGACGACGAGGTAATTGTACGGGCGGATCATCTGGATCGCCACGCTGCCGTCGCGAATCTCATTGCTGATCTCCCGGTCCAGGTTGTTGAAATAAAACGCGCGAGCCATCCACGACACGGCGACGTACGTCGTCATCTGGCCGACCGTGAAGCCGGCGAGCGACGTCTGGCCGCCGTAGATGGCTCCCCACAGGAAGTAATAGGCTCCAATATTAATCGCGTAAATAATGATGCCGCTGTAATAGTTCACGCGGTAAGCGAGCATCATCAGGAACCGGATGCGGATCAGATCCGCATAAGCGCTACCCACGGCGGATCGGCTCCTTTCCGGCGGCCGGGCTGCCGGAAGGCGCGCGGCCGGCCTCGGGCGCGGCGGCCGGGCCTTGGACCGGCTCGACAGGCTGCGGGTCGGCCGCCGTCAGGCTGTCCTCGCCCTCGAGGTCCGGCTCGTCCAGCGCGTCGCGGCCCGCCGGCTGCGAAGGGCCGGCATGCGGCTCGCCGCCAGTCGGGCCCTCATCGGGCGCATCCGCGCTATCGGCGGGATCGGCCGCGTCCCGGCCGTTGCCGGCTTCGGCCGCTGCTGCGTCCGTCCGATTCGCGGCGGCCGCGCCTGCTCCCGCTGCAACGTCCGCTTCCGCCTCCGCCAGCTCGGCAGCGCGCGTCCGCCCCGGCGAAGCGGCGTCGCCGGACTGGTAGATCTCGCGGACGATGTCGTCCGTGTTCGTCTCGATGATCTTCATGTCGCGGATGTCGAGGCGCGACTCGCCGACGACGCGGGCGAGCGCGTCGGCGACCTTGACCTCGTGCGGCAGCCACATCGCCGCCGTCACGTCGCTCTCGGCCCGCCAGCTGACGCCGGGCAGGCCGTCCGTCAGCTCCGCGAGCTGCGCCGGCTTGACGCGCTCGCCGAACTGGAACACGATCTCGCGGCCGCGGCTCCAGCGGCTTTTGAGCTCGTCCAGCGCTCCGTCGTAGATGATGCGCCCGTCGTCGAGCATGATGACGCGCGTGCACAGCGCCTCGATGTCCTGCAGGTCATGCGTCGTCAGCAGGATCGTCGTGCCGTGCTCGCGGTTGAGCTGCTTGAGGAAGTCGCGGATCTCGGTCTTGACGACGATGTCGAGGCCGATCGTCGGCTCGTCAAGGAACAGGATCGACGGATTGTGCAGCAGGCTCGCCACGATCTCGCAGCGCATCCGCTGGCCGAGGCTGAGCTTGCGCACCGGCCGGTTGAGCAGCTCGCCGAGCTGCAGCCGCTCGGTCAGCTCGTCCAGCCGCTTGCGGTAGTCCGCCTCCGGCACCTTGTATACCTTGCGCAGCAGCTGGAACGATTCGACAACGCCGATGTCCCACCACAGCTGCGAGCGCTGGCCGAACACGACGCCGATTCCGCCGACGAACTTCTCCCTGTCCTTGTGCGGCACGAAGCCGTTGACCCGCAGATGGCCGGCTGTCGGGACGAGGATGCCGGTCAGCATCTTGATCGTCGTCGACTTGCCCGCCCCGTTCTCTCCTATGTATCCGCAGATTTCCCCTTTGGGAATCTCGAAGGAAATGTCCTTGACGGCGGCGACCTCCCGGTACTCCCGCTTGAACAGATCCTTGAGGGCGCCGGACAGCCCCTCTCGGTTTTTCTGGACGCGGAACTGCTTGCGCAGCTCGCGCACTTCTATGGCCGGCATGGTGCTCATGGCGTGCTCCTCTCGTAAGGCGACTCGACATTTCCCGGGAAATGGATGACGGATTTCCTTCATCCTGCGGCAAAGCTTGCGTCCTGCCGACCCCGGATTTATAATTTTATGATATGTTACGACAGCTTGGGGAAGCAAGCGACGGGATCCTTGCCGGATGCCCGGCGCCGCTTGGCGCTTCCTCGCGATCCATTGGCGGCGCCTCGCTGCGGACAGCGCGCCTGAAGTCGATTTCCGCCGCGTCGGTTCATGATTTCCGCGGCCGATGCCGATTTTGTACGAAGCAGCTTTTATTTGGGAAGGGAGCTATCACCGCCG
This sequence comes from Paenibacillus sp. B01, assembly GCF_009649995.1. Classification (NCBI taxonomy): domain Bacteria; kingdom Bacillati; phylum Bacillota; class Bacilli; order Caryophanales; family Paenibacillaceae; genus Paenibacillus; species Paenibacillus sp. B01. The sequence goes on from NZ_CP045802.1 coordinate 5,048,569, forward strand.
GATGGAAAGCAGAAAAGATCGGCACGGCTCGGGACGCGTCAAACCCGCCGCCCCCAAGCCGCCGAAGGCTAAAAAGAAGCGCCGCGCCTGGCTCTGGTCGCTGTTCGCCGTCGTGCTCGTCATGGCCGGACTGGTCGCCTACTTCATCGTCGACAATTACAATGCCCTGAACAATCTCCAAAAAGACCCGGAAAATTCGATCTTCGAGCAATTCGAGAACGACGCGCAGCTGGAGAAGCCGCCGGAATGGGAAGGCACCGAGCGCGTGAACATCCTCATCATGGGCGGAGACGGACGCGCGAAAAAAACGAGCAAGGAGCCCGCGCGCTCCGACTCGATGATCGTCGTGTCGATCGATCCCGTCACCAAGAAGGCCCATTTGTTCTCGCTGCTGCGCGACACCTGGGTCGACATCCCCGGCCATGGCCAGGGCCGTGCCAACGAAGCGATCGTCTACGGCGGCTACAAGCTGAGCATGCAGATGATCAGCGAGCTGACCGGCCTCGAGATCCAGTATTACGTCTACACGGAGTTCGAAGGCTTCAAGTCGCTCGTCGACGCGATCGGCGGCATCAACATCGATGTCGAGAAGGACATGAACTACGTCGACAACGCCGATGGCAACCGCTACGATATCCATCTCAAGAAGGGCTATCAGGAGCTGAACGGTGATCAGGCGCTGCAGTACGTGCGCTTCCGCCACGACGCGACGAGCGACTTCACGCGCACGGAGCGCCAGCGCAAGTTCCTGAGCGCGGTCGCCGACAAGATGCAGAACTTCGGCAACATCGCCCAGCTGAGCACGATCATCCGCAAGGTCAGCCCGTTTGTCGAGACGAACCTGTCGGCAAACGACATGCTGAAGCTCGGCCAGCTCGGCCTCGGCCTGCACAATGCCGGCACGGCCCAGCTGCCGCCGAGCAAGCTGCTCGCCGACGAGCGTGTAGGCGGCGCGTCGGTTCTCGCGATCACGAGCGAGGACAAGCTGCGCGAGTATGTGCAGGAGGTGCTGGCGGAGGATCAGAACGCGCCTGCGCCGTCCGCTTCGCCGAGCGAGAACGCCGCGTCGAATGCGGCTTCGCCGTAAAGCTACCGTCCAATCTACCCTTATCGGGAGAGCAGCCAGCTGCTCTCCTTCTTTCATGCCCTACCATCCCAAGACCGATCAGGAGGTTCTCCCATGTCCAACCCATCCGCCAGCCGCTTCGCCGTCCCCGGCGCCTCCCGCGCCCGCAGCGAGGCGCTCCATGCCGAGGCGCTGCAGCATATCGTCGGCGGCGTCAACAGCCCGAGCCGCTCGTTCAAGGCGGTCGGCGGCGGCGCGCCCGTCGTCATGAAGCGCGGCCAAGGCGCCTACTTCTGGGATGTCGACGACAACCAGTATATCGACTATCTCTGCGCTTACGGCCCGATCATCGCCGGCCACGCGCATCCGCATATTACCGAGGCGATCAGCCGCGCGGCCGCCAGCGGCACGCTGTACGGCACGCCGACGGAGCTGGAGGTCCAGCTGGCGCGCATGCTCAAGGACGCGATTCCTTCCCTCGACAAAGTACGCTTCGTCAACTCCGGCACGGAGGCGGTCATGACGACGATCCGCGTCGCCCGCGCTTATACCGGCCGATCCAAGATCATCAAGTTCGCCGGCTGCTACCACGGCCACTCCGATCTCGTGCTCGTCGCCGCCGGCTCCGGCCCGTCCACGCTCGGCATTCCCGACAGCGCGGGCATTCCGCAGTCGATCGCGAGCGAGGTCATCACCGTGCCGTTCAACGACATCGACGCCCTGAAGGCCGCGCTGGAGCGCTGGGGCGACGAGACGGCGGCGGTCATGGTCGAGCCGATCGTCGGCAACTTCGGCATGGTCATGCCGAAGCCCGGCTTCCTCGAGGAGCTGTGCCGACTGACGCGCGCGGCCGGCGCAGTCGTCATTTACGATGAGGTCATCACCGGCTTCCGCTTCCACTACGGCACGGCGCAGACGTTCGGCGCGTTCCCCGACGCGGCGGCGATCGAGCCGGATCTGACGGCGCTCGGCAAAATCATCGGCGGCGGCCTGCCGATCGGCGCCTACGGCGGCCGCAAGGACATCATGGAGCAGGTCGCTCCGCTCGGCCCCGCTTATCAGGCCGGCACGATGGCCGGCAATCCGGCTTCGATCGCGAGCGGCATCGCCTGCCTGGAGGTGCTGCAGCAGCCGGGCGTCTACGAGCGCATGGACCGGCTGGCGGCCGGCCTCGCCGACGGTCTCGCGGACCTGGCGTCGCGCCACGGCGTGCCGCTGACGGTCAACCGCATCCGCGGCTCGTTCTCGACGCATTTCTGCGATCATCCGGTGACGAACTACGACGAGGCGCAGGATACGGACGGCGAAGCGTTCGCGCGCTTCTTCCGCCTCATGCTGGAGCGCGGCGTCTGCCTCGCCCCGTCCAAGTACGAGGCCTGGTTCCTGACGACCGCCCATACGGACGAGGACATCGCCCGCACGCTCGAAGCCGCCGCCGAGGCGTTCGCGGCGATGGGCCGCTAGGCAAAGGCGATCCGCTTCTCCGGACCGGCGCAAAGGCTGCGGACGACCCGCCGCTGGACCCGCTGCTGGCCCGACCAGGCTCGCCGCCGGACCTGCCGCTGGCCAGACCAGGCTCGCCGCCGGACCCGCCGCTGGCCAGACCTACTGCTGGCCCGACCAGGCTCGCCGCTGGACCTGCCGCTGGCCCCGCCGTGCCGCCGGACCTGCCTATCGCGACGAGCGAGGCGTTCGTTTCCGTACGCCTGCTCCGCAAGCTAATGATACTCACAGACCTTATTCCGTCCGATTTGCGCCGAATGGAATGGTAACGATACGGACAGACCTTATTGCTGCGAAATTCGCTCCCAAATCCGCTTTTTCGACAAAATAGTGCTCCTCCGTATCGTTGGCTGCGAAAAAGCCTTCCAAAACGCCGAATAGCGCTTCCAGGTATCATTAGGGTCAGGATGAAATTCCAAGGATGGGGCGCACCGCCCATCTCCCGCAGTCCCTCGGCGGGCGGGAACGCCAAAAAGCGGAGCCGCTGCCGGCTCCGCTTTTTGGCGTCCTCACCTATCCTCCCGCTTCAGCGAACCGAGCCCGCGCGCTCGCGCTGGCGCTCGATCTCGGCGATCAGCTGCGGCTCGGGCGCCTGCCAGCCCGCCGGCTTGGCGACCTTGCCCTGCTCGTTGTAGATCGGCTTGCCGTCCGGACCGAGCTTGGCCATATTGGCTCCATGCACGATCTCGAACAGCCGCTGCGGCTCCACGCCCATCTCGACGAAGGTGCCGAGCGCGAAGTACATCAGGTCGATCAGCGCGTCCGCCTGATCCTCGACTGTCTCGGCGGCAAGGAATTCAGCCAGCTCCTCGGCCATCCAGGACGCCCGCGCCAGCGCTCTGCCGCCTTCGCCGCGCAAGGAGGCGGCCTTCATCCGCCCCGCCAGCTCTTCAGTCGCCGCAGCCGCTTGGGCTACAGCGTCTCCTTCGCCCCGGGCAGCCATCGACGGCGCTGCCGCCACCGGCGCTCCGAACGCCGCATGGAACTCCTTGACTTGCTCATAGTGCTTGTTCATGCCTTTCCCAGCCCCTTAAATGAACGATTTCAACGTTGTTCATTGTACCATCCGGCGAGAAATTGGAGAATCTTGCGGCGGGATCGGGTGAAGGGGGCATGGATGTTGCGAGCGAACAGGAAGAACGACCCGCCATTTGCGCCATGAACAGTCAACGCACCGATTCATTGACGCCGCTAACGGTCGTCGCCGTGTCTCCGTCGCCCGGACGTCCGAGCGGACGCTTCGACTTCCCGCTGCCGCCCACGCGAGCCGCCCCGCCGCTTCATGCGTCGAGAAGGCTCCTGTCCTGCTCCAGCCCGTTCACGATCGCGACCGCAAAGCCGTCGTAGCCTTTGCCGCCTACCGTCTGCAAGGCCGCGGCCGACAGCCGGCGATCCGCGCCCAGCTGCTCCAGGAACTTGCGGATGCCCTGCACGCGGGGATCCGTGCTTTTGCCGTCGACGACCTCCCCGCCTCGCACGATATTGTCGGCGATGATGACGGTTCCCGGACGGGACAGCCGCAGCGCCCGCTCCAGATAGGCGGGATTGTTCGGCTTGTCGGCGTCGATGAAAATAAAGTCGAACGGCTCTTCCCCATCGGCAATCAGCTCGTCGAGGCTGTCCAGCGCCGCTCCTTGCCGCACCTCGACGAGCCGCTCCAGCCCGGCGCGGCGCAGGTTGCCGCGGGCGAGCTCGGCATGCTCCGCCTCCAGCTCGAGCGTAATCAGCCGTCCGTCCGCCGGCAGCGCTCCCGCCAGCCAGATCGTGCTGTAGCCGCCGAGCGTGCCGATTTCCAGCACGCGCCGCGCCCCGCTCATGCGAGCGAGCAGCTGCAGCAGCTTGCCTTGGCTGCGGGAGACATCGATCGCCGGCAGTCCCGCCTCGCGGTTCGCCAGCAGCGCCGCGTCCAGCGCCTCGGCCTCCGGCTCGCTTCCGCACAGCCTTTCCTCCAGGTAACGGTCGACATCCTTCCAGATTCGTTTCATGCATGCCCTCTCCCTTGACTCCGAGTTGAAGCCGGCTTCATGTCTCTAGGGTATGCGATCGCAATCGATAAGTATAATATAAGATAAGAAGAGATCCATAATTGTAAGTAATGAATGAAGCAGGCTGGAATAAGCCGAAGGATGTCCTATTCCTCGCTTATGATGAAGCTCAATCCAAAAAGGAGCTGAGCCCATGGGACGCAACATCATTCTCGATCTGGCCGTGACGCTGGACGGATTCATCGAAGGCAAGCAAGGGGAGACGGACTGGTGCATCATGGACCCCGACATGGAATTCCTGGCGTTCCTGGACCGGATCGACACGATCCTGTATGGAAGGAAAAGCTACGAGCTCTGGGGAGAGCATGCCCCGTCGGACGACGCGGCGCCGAGCGAGAAGGAGCTGTGGACGGCCGTCCACAGCAAGGAGAAGTACGTTTTTTCGATGAACCGGAACAAGGCCGCTCGCGGCGCCGTCTACATCCATGACTCCGTCGGCGAGAAGGTCGCCGAGCTCAAGCGGAAGCCGGGGAAAGACATCTGGCTGTACGGCGGAGCCGGCCTGATCGCCACGTTCATCGAGCAAGGGCTCGTGGACGAATACCGGCTGTCGGTCCATCCGGTCGCGCTCGGAGCAGGCAAGCCGCTGTTCACGGAGATGAAGCAGCGGCTGGAGCTGGAGCTGATCGAAGCGAAGACGTTCTCCTCCGGCGTCGTCCAGCTCATCTACCGCCGCCAGCCGGAGCAGTAGCCGCAAGAAAGGCCCGCCCGGGCGCGGCAGGAATCGACCGCGTGGAGTCGAATGCTACGGCGAGAGGACGGTGCGACGATGTACATCTGGCAAGGAAGCAAGGTTCGGCTGAGGCCGATCGAGCCGGAGGACTGGGAGCTTTTTCACGACAACGACCTGGATTCCGAAGGAGCGCGCGCGGCGGATGCGGTGTACTTCCCCCGCTCGGAGGAGGGCACTCGCCGCTGGGCGGAAAAGAAAGCCGAGGAGGAGCCGCAGGGCGACAACATCTCGCTCGCGGTCGAGACGCTGGAGGGCGAGCTCGTCGGCAGCCTGGACGCGCATCACTGCGAGCCGCGCGACGGCAGCTTCCGCTACGGCATCGCGCTGTTCCGTCCGCATTGGCGCAGCGGCTACGCGACGGAGGCGGTGCGCCTGCTGCTCCGGTATTATTTTCACGAGCTCCGCTACGAAAAGGCGACCGCCCATGTGTACGCCTTCAACGAGGCGTCGATGCGCTTCCAGGAAGCGCTCGGCTTCCAGCTGGAGGCTCGGCTGCGCGAGCAGATCTTCACGAACGGCCGCCGGCACGACGAGCTCATCTACGGCATGCTGCGCCATGAGTTCGATGCGCGCTTCGGAGAGGCGTGAGCAAGCAAAGGGGGCTTCCATCGAATGAACCTGCACGCGCTGCGCCTGTTCCGCCATGTCGCCGATACCGGCAGCGTCACCCGCGCCTCCGAGCGGATGCGCATCAGCCAGCCGGCGATTACGTCGCAGATCCGCAAGCTCGAAGGCGAGCTCGGCGTCCGGCTGCTGGAGCCCGACGGACGCGGCATCCGGCTGACCGACGCCGGCCGGCAGGTCGACGAGCTGGCTAGGCGGCTGTTCGCCGTGGAGCAGCAGATCGAGCGGCTGGCGCACGGCTACGCTGAAGGCAGCCTGGGCCAGATCCGGCTCGCCGCCACCTATTTGCCGGCCAACTACTTGCTCCCGGCCTGGCTCGCCCGCTTCCGGCAGCGGTACGACGACGTCGAGCTGAGCGTGCGGACGACCAACTCGAGCGAGGCGATGCGGCTGCTGCTCGCCGTGGAGGTCGACCTGGCGCTGTACGGCGGCCTGCCCGAGGTCCATCCGGCGGACATCCGCTCGGAGGAGCTTTTTCGCGACGAGCTCTGGTTCGTCGTCTCTCCCGATCATCGCTACGCCGGCCGGACGGTGCCGCTGGAGCGGATGGTCGCCGAGCCGTTCGTGCAGCGCGAGCCGGGCAGCTCGACCCGCGAGCGGCTGCTGGCGCTGTGCCGGACGCATAGCGTGCCCGAGCCGACGATCTCGCTGCAGTTCAACGGCCTGCATGAGTCGATCCGCGCCGTCGCGGCCGGGTACGGGGCCAGCTTCGTCTCCTCGCTCGTCGTGCGCGACGCCGTGCGGCGAGGCGAGCTGAGCCGCGTCGAGGTCGAGGGCGTGCGGCTGCACAACAGCATCGCCCTCTGCACCCGGCGCGGCGAGCCGCTGCCTCCGGCGGCGGCCGCCTTGGCCGAGCTGATCCGCGGCAGCGGCATTCAAGGAGAAGGCGGCGAGGCGTTGCCGAACTGATGGATGCCGAAGCGCGTCACGGAGGAGCCGAGCAGCGCTTCGCGCAGCGGATGCAGGCTTGGCGTCAGGCGCAGCTCGATGCCGGAGGCGGCCAGCCTTTCCAGCAGTCCCGTCATCCGGGTCACGGAGGACGGGATTTTTTCCATGCGGGAAATGTAGTAGCCGGCAATCTCGTCGAACCGCTCGAAGCCGTCCGCCGGCAGCTCGTAGCGGTACAGCGCCGTCGTCTGGATGCGCTCCAGCCAGCCGGTCTCGACCGTCATGACCGCCGGCGCGGACGTCGCGCCGAAGAAGCGCCGCTCGTCCTCCGCCACCATGTCCTCGCTCCTCCAGTAGACGATCCTCGGGCAGGCGCGCGGCACCCAGAACGTGAACGCATGCGCCTCGTCGATCGCCCACACGACCGGCGGCAGCTCGGTCCGGTTCGCCTTCACCCGCGGGCGGAACGCGCCGATGCCGCTCTCCTCGCTGAAATGATAGAGCTTCATCGGCGGGGCTCCTGCTTGCCCCCGGCGTCTTCGCTCCAGACCCGCTCCATCCCGGCGAAGCTGCCGTCCCGGAACGTCAGGCGGTACACGTCCGGCATCGACAGCGACTGCCAGGCGTCGAAGCCGAAGCTCGGATCATAATGAGCGAGCAGCGCCGCCATGATCCGGCCATGCGTGCCGAGGGCGATCGACTCGCCCGGATGCGCGCGCAGCAGGCTCGCTGCTGTTGCCGCGACGCTCCTTTGCGCCTCGCGCAGCGACTCGCCGCCCGGCAAAGCCAGCTCCGGCTGCTCGAACGAACGCCGCATCGCCTCCTGCACCTCCGCCCACGACAGCGCGGCGGACTCGTCCGCCATCGCCCGCTCCCGCAGCGGCTCCAGCTCGACGACGCCGATGCCGAGCGTCTCGGCCAGCGGCCGCACCGTCTGGAGCGCCCGTTCGTACGGACTGGAATAGACGGCCCGAATCGGCCTTGACCGCAGCCGATCCGCGACCCGCCGCGCCTCCGCCCGGCCGGCATCGGTCAAGCCGCGGCTGCGCTCCTCGCCATGCCGATAGGCCAATTCCGCATGGCGGATGAGGTAGATGAATGTTTCGGTATCCGTGTCCATGGCCGTTTCCGTAGCCGGGTCCGCGGCCGGGGACGGATCGGGACTGGCGGTCGGCTTGAACGCGGAATCGCCCCCGATCGGCGCTTCGAGGCTCCGCTCCCATCTTTCCTCCGTCATCTCCCGACCGGATAGAAACGACACCCGCTCCTCGACCCGCTCGAAGCCGAAGGAGGCATACAAGGATCGGGCTTGCACGAGCTCCGAATTCGTCCACAGCATGACGCTGCGATACCCCTGCTCCACGCCGAAACGAAGCGCCTCCTCCAGCAGCCGCCTTCCCTGCCCTGTGCCTCTCGCATCCGGATGAAGGAGAAAAAGGCCCAGCTGGGCGGTCGACTCGTCCGCTTTCTTGAGGCAGATCGACCCGAGATGGCGGTCTCCGGACTCCACAATCCATAACGCCTCCCGAGGATCGTCCCGGCCGACCAATCCGTTCACGCTGTCTTCGACGAACGCTCGGAACGAGTCGTCGTAGCCCCGCTCCCGTCCGTACAGCTCGGCGTGCAGCTCGACTACGGCCTGCGCATCGCCGCTTCTGTGCCTTCTCCGCTTCACGCTCGCTCCCCGCTTCCCGCCGCGCCTCGACGCAGCCATGACTCTATCCCGGCCAAGACCATGCGCAGCATGTCCAGCGACTGTCCGGCCTCGCCGGTCTCGAGCGCGTGGTCGGCTCCCTCGGGCTGCAGCAGCTCGATTCCTTCGGCCGCTTCGATGCGGCGCAGCTCTTCCGGGCCGAAGGCCGGATCGTTCGTGCCGGCTACGGCAAGTCCGCCGTACTGCAGCATGAACGGGATCGTCTGGGCGAGCGGAGTGAGGAAGAGATGGCGGATTTCCTTTTCTTTGCCCTCCTCCTTCAGCGCCTCCAGCGTCAGGGAGGAGACGACGGTGCCGATGCTTTTGCCGATGAAGGCGAGGCGGTCATACCGCTCCAGCAGCGGCCGCAGCACCTCCGCGCAGTCGGCGCTCGCGGCTGCCGTCATTTCCTCGAATGATTCCGGCTCCCGGCGCGCCGCCTGGTAGCCGTATTCCAGGTTCAAGAGGTCGTAGCCCGCCTCCATCGCCGACTTCCCGGCATAATAAAGCACCGGCATGTCGCAGGAGTAGCCGCGGCCGGGAAACAGGACGGCCAACGAGCGGCTGCCTCCGCCTTCCTGCCGGACCAGGCGGCAGCGGATTTCCGTCCCGCAAGCGGACGGAGCGTGGATCCATTTCTTTTCCATGAAGATGCCCTCCTTTTCGTGGTGGTCACATGGCGCCGGCATGGCGGCATCATGGCGGAATCATCGCTTCTCCACCTTCGTTCTGGTGGAATTCGTCGGCCGCCTCCGCAGCTCCTCCTCCATCCACTCCAGCAGCAGCGCCGCTCCCCGTCCGCCGGAAGCCGAGCCGTTCAGCACGAGATCGGCATGCCAGCGGGTCGGCTCGACATAGAGGTCGTGACGGTGACGGACGAGGTCGAGATACTCCCGGATGAGCTGCTCCTGGCTGTAGCGCCCGGGCTTGAACTTGGCCAGACGGCGGGCGAGCCGCTCGTCCGACGGACAGTCGACGAATACCCGCAGGTCGAATCGCTCCCGCAGCCGCTCGTCGTGAAAGGCGAGGAAGCCTTCGACGATGACGGCGTCCCTCGTCTCCAGCGCCTCGTCGAGACGGGCGGACACCGCTCCCCAGTCGACCGCCTCGGGCGTGTTGAAGTCTTCGTAGGCCGCATCGGAAAAAGGACCCTTGCCGAGCGGGCGGACCGGCTTGTAGAAGCGGTCCATTTGCAGGACCTCGAGGCTCCGGCCGGAGCCCGACAGCTGCTCCTGCAGCCAGCGGGCCAGCGTCGTCTTGCCGCTGCCGGTTCCTCCGGCGATGCCGATCGCAAGCGCTTTCACATTTTCTTTCCCCCTTCGTCCTATCGCTCGTCGTCTCCACATATGCTATACCAGCAAGTCCGCTTCCACAACTTGCCGAGAGGGGAAATGACGAATGCCGACCATCCTGCTTCAGCTCTCCTATCTGGTGCTGCTCGTCTGGGCCGTCTACAGCTTCGTCCAGGACTTGAAGATGTCCCGCAAGGATTGGCTGGTGCTGCTGCTTCATTTGGCCGTCGCGATCATCTCGCTGAACTGGCTGCTGGATTCGCTCGGGTATAAGCTCTAGCGCTGAGCCCATGCTTCGGCGGCTCGGCCGCGCCTGGAACGCCGAAAAACCGTTTCCCCGCCACTCGCGGCCGGAAACGGTTTTTACGGTTGCGCTTGCGCTCGCGGCGGAAAAGCGATGCGGTCAGGGCGGCTCGTCCAGGGCCGTTTTCGGTCCTGGATGGGCGGATTGGAGCGCGGGCGGTCCATCCAGGTCCGTTTTTACCCTGGATAGGCAGCCGCTACGGATCGAGCAGCCCGTATTTGCGCTTGGCGCGGCCGAGAATCCTCAGCCAGATGCCGGAGAACAGCATCAGGAAAAAGACGTTGCTGAGCGCATGCGCCAGGTCGAACGGAAAGCTCGCCGCATACGAGGCGGCGATCGCCGACCAGCTCAGGTCGCCGATGAAGCCGAGCAGCCCCCACAGGTTCATGACCCAGCCGAACAGGAAGCCCCAGGCGAAGCCGAACGCCGCCCTGCCCCACGCGCTGCCCATGAGTCGGGTATGGCGCAGCAGCCCGGCGGTGAAGCCGATCATGCCCCAGCTGAACATCTGCCACGGCGTCCACGGGCCTTGGCCGAGGAACAGATTGGAGACGATCGCGGCGATCGCGCCGACGAGAAAGCCGGACTCGGCTCCGAACACGAGCGCCGCCATGATGACGATGAACGATACCGGCTGCACGCTCGGCAGCGCGACGAACGGGATGCGGCTCACCGCCGCGATCGCGCCGAGCATGGCGACGAGCAGCAGCTCCTCCGCCCGCAGCTTCCTTCGCTCGAAGCGGATGAAGAACGGCAGCATCGCCAGCGCGATCATCGCCAGGCTGAGCGGCAAATACAGCTCGCGCCGCCACATCGCCAGCCCCAGGAGCGCCAGCGCGCCGAGCAGGCAGAGCGCGTAGACTCCTCCCATGCCGGAGCTGTGCATCGACGAGCTTCTTTCCGCGCCGCGCTTAGGCATGGCCGAGATCCTTCAGCGTCAGCAGCTCCGGCAGCAGCTCTCCGGCGACGCGCCGGACCGACGTCGTGTAGTAGTAATTGTCGCTCATGAACGCGCGCGTCGGCTGCAATCCCGCCATGCGTCCGTCGAACAGCAGCCCGCAGCGGTCGGCATGGGCGGCGGCGAACTCGACGTCATGGCTGACCATGAGCAGCGTCGTGCCGCGCTCCCGGATGCGGCCGAGCAGACCGGCGAGACGATGCTTGGACTCGGGATCGAGCCCTTTGGTCGGCTCGTCGAGCAGCAGCAGCTCAGGCTGGCCAAGCAGCACGAGCAGCAGCGCCAGCTTCTGCTGCTGGCCGCCGCTGATGTCGTACGGATGCCGGCCGCGCAGCCCTTCCAGCTCCAGCAGCGCTTCCAGCTCCGCCAGCGGCGAGGCGGCCTCCTCCAGCCCGAGCCGGCGCAGCCGGTCCTCGAGCTGGGCGCCGACCGTATCGCGGGTGAAATAAAGCAGCGGATTTTGCGCGACGTAGCCGATGCGGCGGCGCAAGGAGGCCGCGCCGCGGGACGGCTCGCGCCCCGCCAAGGCGCTGGCGTCCGGCGAGCCGGGGCCGCGTGCAGCGTCCGCGTCGGCGCCGGCAGCCTCGCCGCTTCGCCCTGCCGGACGCGCGTCTGGCGCGGCCAGGCCGCGCTGCGGCGGCTCGCCGGAGCCTTTGCGGAGCCGCAGCAGGCTGCGCAGCGAGCTGCCGGCGGAGAGCGGCTCGCCGCCGAGCAGAATGCGGCCGCGCTGCGGCTCGAGCGCGCCGGCGATGCATTTGAGCAGCGTCGACTTGCCGGCGCCGTTGCTGCCGAACAATGCCATCCACTCGCCGCGCCGCACCTGCAGCGACAGCCGCGAGAGCACGAGCGGCTCGTCCTTGGCGTAGGCGAAGACGAGGTCTCGGCATTCCAGCAGCGGAGGCTCGTCGGGCGCAGCGGAGGCTGAATCCCCGCTCGGGGCGGCGGACGCCGAAGCGACGGCGGGCGCGTTCGCAGAAGGAACGGCGGCGGTTGGCGCAGATGAACTGCTGGCGGCTGCAATGTCGGCGGATGGAGTGGATGATCCGCCGGCGGCGGCAGCACCGGCGGATGGCGCGGCGTCCCCGGTTGCGGCTGCACCGGGAGCGCCTGCGCCCGCGAAGGCCGCTCGCTCCACGCTGCCGCCCCCTGCTGCGGCCGCCCCCGCCGAAGCGGCGGCGCCGGCGCGCTCGGCCGCCATCGCCGCCGGCCCGCCGCCTCGACCGCGGCCGAGCTCCGGCCCGAGGCGCTCCAGAGCATCGCGCAGCCAGGCGCGGCCCTCGCGCACGGTCAGCGGCACTCGCTCCTCGGACGGCGCCAGCGGCTCCGCGCCGAGGCAAAGCCGCGCCGCCGACGGCAGCACGCGGGCCGACTCGGCGCGGCCTTCGCGCCAGATCGCCAGCGCCGCCTCGCGCGGCGGCGCGTCGACCGCGACGCGGCCCTCGCGCAGCAGCACGACGCGGCTCGCCAGCGGAAACAGATCCTCGTACCGGTGCTCGGAGATGACGACCGTCAAACCGAGCTCCTCGTTCAGCCGGGCGATCAGCCCGATGAACTCGCGCGCGGCGACGGGATCGAGCTGCGCCGTCGGCTCGTCGAGCAGCAGCACGCGCGGGCGCAGCGTCATGACCGACGCCAGGCTGAGCAGCTGCTTTTGCCCGCCCGACAGCTCGCCGACATCCCGATGCAGCCAGCTCTCGATGCCGAAAAACGGCACGAGCTCCGCCAGCCGCCGCTGGATCGCCGCCGCCGGGTAGCCGAGATTCTCCATCGCGAACGTCAGCTCCTGCCACGCCGTGCTCATGACGATCTGGCTGTCCGGATCCTGGAACACCAGGCCGATCTCCTCGGCGGAGCGGCGCTCGTCCAGCGCCTCCAGCGGCTCGCCGGCGTAGCGGATGGCGCCCGTCCGCTCGCCCGCCGGCGCGGCCTCGCGCTTGAGCTGGCGCAGCAGCGTCGTCTTGCCCGAGCCCGACGGCCCGCAGAGCAGCACGAACTCGCCTTCCCCGATGGAAAGGCGCACGTCCTCCAGCCTCGGCTCCGCCGAGCCGGCGTAGCGGAAGCTTACATCTTCGATCTGATAAGACGCCAATGCAGCCTCTCCTTTCCGTTCATGAGGACGGGCAGCGCCAGAAAGAGCAGATAGCAGCCCAGATGCAGCCAGCCGAGCGGCGTCTCCTGCAGCGGCTCGAGCCGCGGGTACGCCTCATAGGCATGGACGCCCGACGCGCGTCCGATGAGGATGTTGCAGCCGAGCAGCAGCAGCGCCCATAGGAACGCCCAGTCCCGGCCGTCCAGCCGCGAGACGTCGGCGCTGCTGCGCGGGCCGATGCCGTAGCCGCGGGCGCGCATCGACAGCGCGGTCTGCAGCGCCTCCTCGAGCGACCAGGCGACGAGCGCATGCAGCGTCTCCATCCCCTCGCGCAGGTAGCGGCGGCGGCCCATGCCCTCCGGCAGGTCGCCCAGCGCCCGCTGCACGGACCGGATCTCTCCGAGCCGGCGCGTCAGCAGCGGCACGAAGCGCATCGACACCGTCACCGCGAACGCCGTCTGCGGAGCGACCGGCGCGAGCAGGCGCAGCAGACGCCCGGAGTCCAGCACGAGGTTGAACGCCGTGAAGACGAGCAGCAGGCTCAGCAGCGCCGCCGCCGACAGTCCGCCGTACGCGATCGCCTCCAGCGTCACCGGACGGTCGCGCAGGTAGAACAGGATCGTCTCGCCGCGGCTGGAGAACAGCGGATTGGCGACGGCGGCGAGCAGCGCGATCAGCAGGTACGCGGGCAGGCTCCGGCGCAGCCTGCGGCCGCCGTCCAGCGACAGGTTCAGCAGCAGCGCCGCCGCCAGCGTCGCCGCGAGCAGCACCGGGTGCCTCAGCAGCATGCAGCAGAGCAGCAGCAGCGCGAAGTAGGCGAAAGAGACGCGCGGATGCAGGCCGGCGAAGCCGAACACCATCAGCCGCCGCCCTGCTGGGCGCTCGGCGCGCCGAGATCGTCGCCGTAGTCGAGCGTGTACCGCCACTCGATGACGTCGCCCGGCTCCACCTTCACCGCGCCGGCGCTCTTGCTCGGGAACTCGCCGCCAACGCTGTACAGCCAGCCGCTGCCCGGTCCTTCATCGAACTGGTACACGTTGCCGATGCCGCTCACGTACGCCCCCGCCCCTTCGCCGCTGTACTCCATCTGCACCTTCGCCGCGCGCGTCGCCCTCTTGAGCACGTCCAGCACGGTGTCGCCCTTCTCGACCGCGATCGCCTGCTTGGACAAGATCGCGCCCGTCTCCGCCGGGCCCGTCACGCTCAAAGACACCGTGTCCGCCCGAGACGGCTTCGCCGCCGGGCTGGCCGCAGCCGAGCCGCCGCCCGGCTTGGCGCCTGAGGGCGGCGGCGCCGTCTTCGCCGGCGCGGCGGACGGCGACGCCCCCGCCGCTGGCGGCGCTGCCGGCGATGCGGCCGGCCGCGGCGACGTTGCCGCGCTGCCCGCAGGCGCTGGCGGCGAGGCTCCGCCGCTGCCTCCTGCCGCCGGCGTCGCGGACGGCTGCGCCGTGCCCGTGCCGCCGCCCGTCGGCGGCTCCGCCGCTCCGGCGGACGGCTGCGGCCCGGCCGAGCCGCCAGCGCCCGGCTCGGCGCTCGCCGCCGGCTGCGCGCTGCCGCCGTCCGGGCTCGGCGCCGTGCCGGCCTCGGCGCCGGCTCCCGCGGCCGGCTGGCGCTCCGCCGCGGCCCCGCCGTCCGGCTCCGCCTGCTGCCGCTCGGCCAGCCGGCCTCCGCCGTCTTCGCTGCCGGCCGCGCCGGCGTACAGCCAGGCCGTGCCGGCCACGACGAGCACGGCGGCGAGCGCGCCGAGGGCTTTTCGCTTTCGTTTCAACCACTCGCTGAAGCTGTGCATCCCATGCATCTCCCTGCCGCCGGACGCGCACGTCCGGAAAATAAAAAGCATCCTCCCGCCGCTGGCGGAAAGATGCCGAAAAAGCTGCCTCATGGCCGGCTTCGCGGATGGAAGCGGACGCGCGGCGGCCGGCATCCTCCCATCCTCGTGGGCAAGACCGGTCTTGCGCCGGCGGGCAGGTCTCCTGGCTTCGCTTCATCGCGGGACCGCCCTCCTTCCCGCTCTCCTCTCTCGGATCGCAGTGGAGCGGGCGGCCGCTCGGCGCTACAGTGGCGGGACCGCGCCGAACTCGCATCGGCTTCCCTATTAAGCTTCCGGAAGGTGGATCGGCTCCGGCAAGCGCCCGTCGGCTGATCGCTCGGCCCCGGCGCTGCCGGAGCCGCTCGCGACTCTAATCAGCCTCCATTGTAGCAGATCGCGGCCAAAAAGATAATGAAAGGATGCCGCACGCCCCAGCCCTGCCAGACGTTTTTTTGCACATGCTTAACCTTCAGCGGCGTTCATGGTTCACGGCCGAAAGGAAAACGTGACGTTCGGATTGGACGCGCTCACCGTATAGGTCCGGTTCGATCCGCTTTCCCAGACGACAGCGCCCGATCCGTCCTTTTTGATCGCCTTGAACTCGATGTTCGCCCCGGCCGGCAGCTTCGCCGTGACGGTCCAGGTCGGATAGGCCGCCGCCGAGCCGGGTCCGACCGCCTTCGCGGGGTCCCAGCCGCCCAGCTCGGCGATGCTGCCGGCGATGAACACGTTCTGGCCCATGACCGTCGCGGCGTTCTGAATCGTGAACGTCACCTGCACCAGCCCCTGCTCCGGCTTCGCCGCGCTGACCGCGCCGTCCTTGATCCACGCTTCTCTCCCGGAGACGGCATAGCCCGGCTGCTGCGCCGCCGGCTGCTGAGCGCCGTTGGAGCTGAAGATGACCTTGGCCTGGCTCCAGGAAGGGATCGCGTAGCGGTACCAGCCGTCTCCCTCGTCCGACATCGCCGTTCCCGGCCAGGCCGGCCCGGTGCGGACCGGGCTGACGCTGTCGTCATAATAATAAACGCTCGGCGTTCCCCATCCGGACGGCTTGTAGAAGTGCACGACGATGCCCGCGGCCGGCGTCGGCGTCGGCACCGGCGTGGCGCTCGGCGTCGGGCTCGGCGCCGCAGTCGGATTCGGCGTCGCGCTCGGACTCGGCGTCGCGGATGGCGCGGCCGTCGGACTCGGGCTTGGCGCCGCGTCCTGATACAGGACGGCGATCTTGCCGCCGCCGAGGGTGCCGGTGATGCGGCCGCCGGACACCGTGAAGCTACCGCCGCCGGAAGCGCGGTTCGCATAGGTGCCGCTCGCCAGATTCGTCGGCGAGTCGATCCGAATCTCTCCGCCGAGATTGACGATGACGACGCCCTTCGCACCCCGCTCCACCAGCATCGTCTGGCTGCCCTGCGTGCGCAGGTACTCGCCCTGGCCGGCCATCGCGTTGTGGAACTTGTTCACCGCCGCCACGTCGCCGTCGCGCCAGAGGCCGCGTCCCGGCTGGCCGAGCGGGCTGCCGAACTTGCCGCTGCCGGCCGGGCGGTCGAAGAACAGCGACGTTGTCTGCGCCCGCGCCGCGATCAGCGCCCAGCCCATCTTCAGCTGATAGTCGGTCATGCCGGTCGATTCGCTGCTGTCGTTGGCATAGGTGTCATGCGACTCAACCCACGTCACCAGCTTGGACGGGTTCACGCTGCCGGCCTGGAACGGCTGGGCGAGCGCCACGTTCGGACTGCCGCCGAAGCCGACTGCCCGCCGCACCTCATGTCCATAGCTCGAAGCCGTCAGGCTCATATAGTCCGCATAGCCGGCAAAATTGTCCGCCCCGCCCTGCAGCACCTCGCCGTAGACGAACAGCTCCTGCCGGCTGCTCAGCGAGCCGAGCACTCGCGGCCAGAAGTTCGAGCCTCCCGGATCGCCGGGCAGCTCGATATGCTTGGCGGCATCGAAGCGGAATCCGTCCGCGCCGAGCGCCACGGCATCGTTCAGGAACGCGATCACCTTGTCCTGCAGCCCTTGGCTGCCGGTATTCAGGTCCGGCAGGCCGATGCCCCATTGCGTCACCTGCCAGCGGTCGTTCCAGTTGTCGACGCCGCGCGCCTCATGCCAATACGAGGCGTTGTTCCGGATATCCGGATCGACGTTCGTCGCCGGCGTGTACGTCAGGCTGCCGCCGCCGGCATTGCCCGTATGGTTGGCGACGACGTCGACGATGATGTCGATGCCGTACTTCTCCGCCTCCGCGCACAGCTGGCGGAACTGCTCGCGATTGCCGAGCTGGGCGTTGCCGATCGCGAAGTTCGTCGGCTGGTACAGCACCCACCACTGGCTGCCTTCCTTGAGCGGCTCCTTGTTTCCCTGAATCGGCGACGTCTGGATCGACTTGAAGCCCGCGGCCGCGATCGCCGGGAGCTGCGCCTTGATGTTGTCGAACGACCAGTTCCAGGCATGGAAAATGACGCCGTCCTTGGCGTCCGCCGGCAAGCCGTACTCCTGTGCCGCCGCAGCGGCCGTCCCGGCGGCGAGCCCAGAGGGACTTCCCGGCGCGAGCCCCGCTCCGGCGATCGTCTGGAGCAGCAGCGCTCCGGCCAGGGCGATTCCCCAGC
This sequence comes from Paenibacillus sp. B01, assembly GCF_009649995.1. Taxonomy (NCBI): domain Bacteria; kingdom Bacillati; phylum Bacillota; class Bacilli; order Caryophanales; family Paenibacillaceae; genus Paenibacillus; species Paenibacillus sp. B01. Next base: position 5,066,180 of record NZ_CP045802.1, read on the forward strand.
GGGATTTAAGCTTGTTGAACATCAACCATTCTCCTTTGCATTCTGAAATGAGGCAGCGGCATGCGCCATCTTTATTGGAAAACGCTTTCACAAAAAGGAAAGCCATGCGCCTTCCCCCTTCCCGAGCCCCTCCTTCCATCCGGATTGTCGCGCTTCGAGGCTCGACGCCCCCTTTATGCAAGCGCTTGCACTTAGATGTCCCCCTCATTATGCAAACCTTTGCATAATCTGTCAAGCCGGACTTAAGTCCCTCCTTCTCCGCTTGCCGAACGCGGCCCGCAGGGGGAACGTCGTCCTGAAAGCGTTCGACCGGCTCCGCAGAGCCGGTCGAACGCTTGCCGGGATTCGTATCGGGAGCGGGGCTCCCGCTGCGCGCCTGCCGTCGACGCCGGCGGCGCTAGCGCTGCAGCACCGCGATCGCGCCGGGCGCGAGGCTGCCGGCCAGCTTGCCGTTCGTGACGAGGAACGTGCCGCCGGCGGAAGCATGGCTGTCGTAGCTGCCGGACGGCAGCGCGGTGTCCGCCTCCACCTGGGCGGCCGATGCGCCGGCGTTGAGCAGCACGGCTCCCTTTTCCCCGCGCTCGATCAGCAGCACGTCCGGTCCGAGCGCCTGCAGCCGCTCGCCCTCGCCCGCCATCGCGTTGTGGAACCGGTTCAGCGCCGCGATGTCGGGATCCCGCCACAGCTCGCTGCCCGGCTCGCCGATGCGTGCCGCGAACTTGCCTCCGCCCGCCGGGCGGTTGAAGAACAGCGGATTCGAGCCGGCGCGCGAAGCGACGATCGCCCAGCCGAGCTTCAGCTGCTCGTCGGTCATCGCGGTCGATTCCTCGCTGTCGTTGGCGTAGGTGTCATGGGATTCGACCCAGGTCACGAGCTTCGACGGATCGACCTGGCTCGCCTTGAAGTCCTCCGCCAGCGAGACGTCCGGCGTCCCGCCGAAGCCGACCGCATGGCGCACCGACTCCCCGTAGCGCGAAGCGGTCAGATGCAGAAATTCCGCATAAGACGGGTAGCGGTCCGCGCCGCCCTGCAGCACCTCGCCGTAGAGGAACAGCCTTTCCTTATCGTCCAGCGCGCCGAGCACCCGCGGCCAGAAGTTCGACGGCGTCCGGTCGTCCGGCAGCTCGATATGCTTCGCCGCATCGAAGCGGAATCCGTCCGCGCCAAGGGCGACCGCATCGTTCAGGAACGCGATCACCTTGTCCTGCAGCGCCTCGTTGGCGGTGTTGAGATCCGGCAAGCCGATGCCCCACTGCGTCACCTGGCCGCGGGCGTTCCAATCGAGCACGCCCTTGGCCTCATGCCAGAAGTCCGGGTTCGCGAGCAGCTCCGGGTCGACGTTCTTGGCCGGCCGATGCGCCAGCTCGCCGCCACCGGCGTTGCCCATATGGTTGGCGACGACGTCGACGATAATGCTGATGCCGTGCTTCTCGGCCTCCTCGCACAGCTGCTGGAACTGCTCCCGCGTCCCGAGCTGCGAGTTGCCGATGCCGAAGCCGGTCGGCTGGTACAGGATCCACCACTGGCTGCCGTTCGTCAAAGGCTCCTTGTTCGGCTGCACCGGCGATGTCTGCACCGATTTGAAGCCTGCCTCGGCAAGCTCCGGCAGCTTCTCCCGGATCGCGTCGAACGACCAGTTCCAGGCGTGGAACATGACGCCGTCCTCCGTCTTTTCCGGCAGCCCTCCGCTCGCATCCGCGTCGTCGCCGACCCTCCCGCTCATGAAGCCGGCGTAGGTGACGCTCAGCAGGACCAGCAGCAGGATGCCGCCGACTAGCGCGTAGGCCCAGCGGGGAACTTTCTTCTCTTGTTCTTGGTTTTCGTTCATTGCGGTTCGAATCGTCCCTTCTGACCCCTGTCTGAACTCTCACCTGACAGCATATCCAATTGCGCCTCCCGATGGCAAGGCGGCCGCCGCCCCGCGGCAACACTTCCGCCGCTGCCGGCAGGCGGCTAGCGGCGCGGTTGCGGCAGGCTCGCGGCTTGCAGCGCCGGAGCGGCAGCGGCACGGCGGGCGAGCCGGAGCGCCAGCGGCCGTGACTGCAGCCGTAAGCGGCTAGCGGCGATTCGTCGGCCGGCTGGTGCTGCCACGGCGCGGTTGCGCAAACGTTTTCTCATACCTTCTCATTATGCTGAGCTGGCCATTGGCCTGTCAACTGGCGATGTGCTTCGACTTCCGCACATGGACCGTCACGGACGGATGTTGCCCCTGTCGGCGCAGCAGTCACGCTAGCTCGCTCCTTAACGGCAAAAATGGCGTTAGGGAGCTCCGCAGTCGCGCTAGCTCGCTCCTTAACGGCAAAAACGTCGTTAGGGAGCTCCGCAGTCGCGCTAGCTCGCTCCTTAACGACAAAAATGGCGTTAGGGAGCTCCGCAGTCACGCTAGCTCGCTCCTTAGTGGTAACTTCAAGCAATCGAAGTGCCCCGACTACCGCCGTGCAATCGAAAGGAGCAGGCTCTCGATCAGGGTAACGTCCGGCAACCTACAGACATGCTTTCCTTCTAGTGCCCTATGATTCCGCGGTAGAAGATCCAGATCGATCGCTAAAAGCGGAATCGAAACTCTCGTTTTGATTGGACGGCAACTGGAGCAGAAGATGGCTCCGAAGCTGACCTTAACGCAGGCCAAGAAGTCCTTCCGCCAAAAAAACGAACCAACGGCTCCGCCGAGGCGAAGCCGCTGGTTCTGGAGAAAAGACTGGCAGGAAGACTGGCTCATCGCGAAGCGTACGCTTGATCAGCCCCGCTCCGACAGCCGCGTCAGCAGCACGGCCGCCTCGGCTCTCGTTGCCGGCTGTCCGGCTCCGAAGCGTCCGCCGCCTCGGCCTTGAAGCAAGCCTTCGCCGGCAGCGCCATAGACGAACGGCTTCGCCCAGGCCGGAATGGCCTCGTCGTCCGCAAAACGCGGCACGGACCCGTCGTCGCCCAAGGACGCCCCCGTCGTGCGGACGAGCATCGCGGCCAGCTCCTCCCTCGTGACCGGACGATGCGGCCGGAAGCTGCGATCCTCGTAGCCGGATAGGATCCCGCCTGCAAGAGCGGCGCCGATCGCATCTGCGGCCCAAGCCGGGATCGATGCCTGATCGGCGAATGTACCCGACGCCAGCGGAGCCGCTCCGCCCCGTTGCCGCTCCAGCATGACGATCCACTCGGCGCGGGTGACGGCCGCATCCGGACGGAAGCGGCCGGCTTCATCGCCGCGCACCAGTCCCAGCGCCTGCGCGCGAATGATGTCCGCCTCCGCCCAGTGGCCGACGACATCCGCGAATGGCGTGGGTGTTGGTGTTGATGTTGGTGTTGGTGTTGGCGTCGGTGTTGGTGTTGGTGTTGGTGTTGGCGTTGATGTTGGTGTTGGTGTTGGAGTTGATGTTGGTGTTGATGTCGGTGTTGATGTTGGTGTCGGTGTTGGTGTCTCCGTCGGCGTCGGCGTCTCCGTCGGGATCGCGCTCGGCGTCGGCGTCCCCGTCGGTGTCGGCGTCCCCGTCGGTGTCGGCGTCCCCGTCGGTGTCGGCGTCGGCGTCGGCCGCTCGCCTTTGACGAGCGTGAAGGCGACGGCGGCAGCGGCGGCTCTCGCGCTTTCGTTGCCTGCCGCATCAGTCGCCGTCACGACGTAGCGGTACGCGCCCGGAGCGAGATCGCCGATAGCCGCCGCCGCGACGGAGCCGTCTGCAAGGCTCGCGCCCAGCGGCACCGCAGCGCCAAGCTCGCCGGCATCGACGACCCCGTCGGCGTCCGCGTCGCTCCAGAGATAGGCGCGCATCGCCGCTCCCGGCTCGCTCGCCGCGCCGGCCGCCCCCTGCAGGCGATCCGGCGTGCCGGCGTATTCATCAACCGCGGAGAAGCGCGACGCGTCGACCGCAGGCGGCGTCGTATCCGGCGCCGGCTCATCCTCCACGATCGTGACCGTCACGGCCGAGACGGCGCCGAGCGTCGCTTTGCCCGTCGGCGACTCCAGCCGCAGCCGGAACGAGCGGTCTCCTTGGTACGACGCATCATCCTTTACAAAGACGTTGTACGAAACGCTCGTCTCCCCCGCCTCGAGCAGCAGCAGCTCGTCGACCGGCTGGTAGTCCCGGCCTGCCAGCGCCGTGCCGTCCTCGCTGCGCAGCCGGACCTTGAGCCTGCCCAGCCCGCTGCCGCTCCGGGTGACCGTCAGCTCGGCATGTCCGTCCGCTTCGCCGACCGTCGCTTCCGCCTCGGCAAAAGCAAGCTCGCCCTCCGCCTGGCTCAGCAGCAAGTAGATGCCCGTCCCGCTCGCCGCCGCCAGATCGGAGATGCCGTCGCCGTTGAAGTCTCCCGCCGCATAGTAGACCAGCTGGACGGGCGCCGTCGAAAAGGCGGCCGCCGACTCGAACGTCCCGTCTCCGCGGCCGCGATGGAAATACGATTCGATGCTGCCGCTCTGCCGGCCCGAAACGACGTCGAGCACGCCGTCGCCGTCGAAATCCGCAAGCGCAGCGCCAAGCGGCTTGTCGCCTCCTGCATAAAGGGCGCGCGGCTCGAACGTCCCGTCTCCGCGGCCGAGCAGCACGCCGATGCCGTTCGTTCCGTTGAGCGCCGCCACGAGATCCAGATGTCTGTCTCCGTTCAGATCGGCCTGGGCCAGGCCTTGCGGGGAGAGGCCAAGCGGCACGTTGTACGACGCCCCGAACCGGAGCGCTCCCGTACCGGGCAGGATCGTCAAATAATCGACGGATTCGGCATCGTTGACCAGCACGAGATCCACAAGCCCGTCCCCGTTGAAATCGCCGGCGAGCATGCCCCGATTTCTCGTTCCTGCCGGGATCGTTTCATGCAGCTTGAGCGTGCCCGCATCGTTTTCGTACATCGTGACCGAGTCTGACATGCGGTTGCCGACCGCAAGGTCGATGTCTCCGTCGCCATCCAGATCGGCAGCCGCCATGCCGAACGGATAATTCACGCCGCCGAGCGCCTCGGCGGTCCGGAAGCCGCCTGCTCCGTCCCCGTAAAGCACATGGACCGAATTGGCCTCCGAACAGGCGACCGCGGCATCGAGACGCCCGTCGCCGTCGAAGTCGGCGAGCTCGGCCATGCGCGGTCTGAATCCGACCCCGACGGAAGCCTGCTTGTCGAAAGTCCCGTCGCCGCGTCCAAGCATCACGAAGACGCGATCGGCTAGCAATTCGAGCACGAGGACGTCCTCGTTTCCGTCCCCGTTGAAATCCCCTGTCCGGATCGCGACGGAAGTTCCGTCGTCGATCTTGGACTGGACGTGGCTCAGTCCCGCCGCTTCCGCGCGTCCCGGCCCGACCGCCAGCCCCGAGCCGACCAAAGATACGCTGAGCGCGGCCGCCATGAACCGGCGCCAGCGCCATGCTGCTGCTTTCATCCTTTTTTCCTCCCCATTCAAGCTCACTGTACGCCTCTACTCTACCTATCGGCAGAAACGCGGAAAAACCTTCCCCCGAAGGAAGGAAGGCGGTGCCAGCTGAAGCATGGCTCTGCATGAAGCATGGCTCTGGATGGAGAAAGGCTGAGCCGACTCGGCCCAGCCCTTCATCAAGCGGCCCGTCAAGGCCGCCTCTCAGGCACGGTCCGCGTAAACCGCCATCGCTTCCTTCATGAAGGCCGCGAGCCCTTCGCCGAAGCGGTCGATGTTCGCCGTGAAGCGCTCGTCGGCGACGTACATCTCGCCTAGATGGCGGAACATTTCCGGCGTGTAGGTCGAGAACCGCTGCAGGAAAGCGTACCACTCTCCGATCGCCGCCTGCGCCTCCGCCGATGCGGGCGGCTGCTCGCGCAGCGACGCCAGCCGGCGGTACAGCGCGTTCATCTCCTCCTGCCCCTGCTCGCCCATCGCTTTCTCGCCCGCTTCGTCCACGGCCTGGTCTCCCCAGCGCTCCCGCGCCTCCTGCTCGTACGGATTCGCCCCGAAGTCGAAGCCCTCGAACCGCTGCTTGTCGCTCATATCCATCTCTCCTTGTTCATGCCGGATCGTCCGCTCGACGTTGGCGATCAAGACGTCCAGACGCCTCCGCTTCTCCAGCAGCAGGTCGCGGTGCAGCCGCAGCGCTTCCTCCTCGCGGTAGCCGGGATCGTGCAGGATCGCCTTGATCTGCTTCAAAGGGAAGCCGAGCTCGCGGAAAAACAGAATCTGCTGCAGCGTCTTCAGGTCGCGCGGCGAGTACAGCCGGTAGCCCGATTCGGTCGCTTCCTCCGGATGAAGCAGCCCGATCTCGTCATAATGGTGCAGCGTCCGGACGCTCACCCCGGCCAGCTCCGCCGCTTCCTTCACCTTCAGCATCCGTTTTCCGCCTCCCTTCCGCTTCAGCATAAGGCCTCACGCAGCGTGAGGGTCAACCGTTTTTTTCGGGATGGAGCGCCTAGGTGTGATATAGTGGAAAAAAGCTCGTCCGCCAAAGGAGGCCATCCGTTCCCGCCATGATTCCTCATCGCATTTCCTTGCGGCCGCGTCTGCGCCGGCTGCTGCCGCTCGCCGGCCTCGCCCTGCTGCTGCTGCTTGCCGCCTGCGGGGGAGGCTCCGCTCCCGCTTCGGGCGGGGACGCCGAATCCGGCTCCTCGGCCGGCCACGCCGATCACGCCGATCATGCCGACCACGCCTCCGGCGACCTGCGCGAGGAGACCGCTTCGGCCGACACGCTGCCGAATTTCCTCGACGCCCAGCCGGAGCAGATCCGCATCGTCTACGCCGCTTCCGCCAAAGCCGCCGAGCTGCTCTCGACGATGCCGTGCTACTGCGGCTGCATGGAGAGCGTCGGGCACAAGAGCAACCTGAACTGCTTCATCCATGAGATGCGCGAGGACGGCTCCGTCATCTGGGACGACCACGGCACGCGCTGCGGCGTCTGCCTGCAGATCGCCGCCGAGTCGATCTCGATGATGGCCGAAGGCAAGTCGCCGGAGGAGATCCGCCAGACGATCGAGGACATGTACGCCGCCTGACGGTCGAGAGAGGCGCGTCCGGCCCGACGAGGAGCCGGGCGCCCCGCCAGGCGCGGTCTGCCTTGAAGCGCCAACGGCCTGCACAGCCTTGACCGAGGCTCTGGCCTGCACGGTCCTGACCGAGGCTCTCCTGATCGTGAAAATCAAGCCGCCGCTCCCGCCTGCGAAGCCAGCCCGAGCCCCCGCCTTGCGCGCGGAGCTCGGGCTGTTCGGCTTGGCGCTCGAAGGACAGGATCGCGCCCGCTACCCCTCCAGCCAGCGGACGATGCGCTCGATTGGCAGCGCCTCGACGCGGCGGCCCTCCTGCCCGGTCATGCCGATGCCCGCGCACAAGGAATTCCAGATCGCCTCCTCGGTCGCCTCCGCCGCCGCGCGGAAGGCGTCCGCGAGCGTCGGGCCGTCCTCCCGCAGCGAGCGGCGAGCCGGCGCGAGCTCGTCCGGCTCATGGGCGACGCGCTCCGCCGTGCTGAAGGCGACGACGATGTCGCCGCTGCCGTGATCGGCCGCCGAGCCCGTGCGGGCGAGCCCGAACGCGGCCCGCTTGGCGAGCCGCTTCAGCTGACGGGCGTCGAGCGGCAGATCCGTCGCCAGCACGATGATGATCGAGCCGTCCTCGGAGCGCTCGGGCTGTGGCTGGGGCTGGGACAGCGGGAAGGAGCCGCTGCCGCCTTCTCCCGCTCCTTCGCCCCCCTGCTCCATGCCGGCAAGCGGCCGGCTCGCGTCCTTGCGCGCCGCGGCTGCCTGCTCCTCCAGCCAGCGCCCGACCGGGCGGCCGAGCAGCGTCAGATCGGCGCGCCGGCCGAAGTTGCTCAGCACGAGCGCCCCGACCGTGCCGCTGCCCTGCTCCGTCCGCACGAGCCGGGACGAGCTGCCGATGCCGCCTTTATAGCCGAAGCAGACCATGCCGGTGCCGGCTCCGACCGCGCCTTCCTCGGGAGGCACGCCCTCCGCCGAGCCGCGGGCGAGCCGGACCGCGCGCTCGGCATGCTCCGGCCGCACATGCAGGCCGCGCATGTCGTTCAGATAGCGGTCGTTGCACTCCGCCGCCACGATGTTGATCGAGCCGGCTTCTCCGCCGACGCCCTCGTCCTGCTCCATCATGGCGCGCAGCCCGCCCTCGAGCGCGGCGCCGACGCCGAACGTATTCGTCAGCAGGATCGGCGCCTCCAGCGTGCCGAGCTCCTCGATCTGCACGAGCCCCGCCGTCTTGCCGAAGCCGTTCACGACGTAGGCGGCAGCGGGCACCTTTTCGCGAAACGGATTGCCGCCATGCGGCAGGATCGCCGTCACGCCGGTGCGCACCGCATGCCCCGGCTCGTCCCGGATCAGCGTCACATGCGCCGTCCGCACGCCAGGCACATCCGTGATGGCGTTGACGGGACCGGGCGGCAGTCCTCCGATCCGCACGCCATGTTCGCGCAGCCGCTTCCTTTCACGGGCCTTTTCCATCGTCGATCTCTCCCTCCCCGCCGAAGCGCACGCAGGCAAGCCGGCTACGACATACGCAGTCCCCGCCATGCTCTTGCCCTCGCCTGCCGCTGTCGGCTGTTCCGATTCCAGTGTAGCCTTCCGGCTGCCGGTTGAAAAGCAGGGATGGCGTCCCCGCCTGCAAAAGAAAAGACATCTGTCCCGGGGAGTCCCGGAACAGATGTCGCGCTTCACGTCCCGGCGGCCGCTCAGAGCGCCTTCGGGATCAGATTGATGTGGTCGAGGTCCGTGCCTTTGACGTCGTTGAAGATGAAGTCGAGCTGATAGTTGCCGCGCACGTAGCTGAGCTTCTTCTGCTTCTTGCCGCCCGACGTGAACACGGTGGAAGCCTGCGGCATGAACCACTGCTGGACGAGCAGGTCGCGCGTCATGCCGCCGATGTTCGTCTGGCGCTCGACGTTCGTGCCGAAGTAGCGCATCTCGGCGACGACGTTGTCGCGGTCGTAGCGGAGCGCGTAGCCGGGATGGCCCATCTCGGCGTGATAGAAGTCGAACCCTCCGGCCGTCTTGCGCGGCTCCGGCGCCTCGCCGAGCTGGTCGATGACCTGCTGGCGGGTCGTCTTGCCGATCGTGAAGCCGTTGAAGTTCGGGAACTGGCCCTCGAGCGCCGGCTTGTACATCGCCATCAGCTTCTCCATCGCCATTTTCTGATCCGAGGCCGACGCCGCTGCGGCCGGCTTGGCTGCTGCATGGGCCGCCTCCTGCGGCAGCGAGGCTCCGAATCCGGCGACGACGGCCGCCGCCAGCACCGAGAGGGCGGCTTTTTTTGCGTTTGCTTTCATGGTGAACGCCTCCTTTTGGTTCTATTACCCATCCGCAGGATGTTTGGCCCGCTTCGGGGTAAATATTTTAGATATAAATAATTAATGATGCATAGATCCAGACGGAGCGCGCAGCGGAAAGGTTGCAGAGCCTCGGCTTGATTAGGGAGTCGAGAGTGCCTTGGCTCGCGGGAATCCGGGGATGCGGCTCGTCCAGGGAGCGGAGAGTGCCTTCAATCGCGGGAATGTGGGGCTTCGGCTCGGCCAGGGAGCCGAGAGTTCCTTGAATCGCAGGAATCCGGGGCTTTGGCTCGGCCAGGGAGTAGAGAGTGCCTTCAATCGCGGGAATCCGGGGGTGCGGCTCGTCCAGGGAGCCGAGAGTTCCTTGAATCGCAGGAATCCGGGGCTTTGGCTCGGCCAGGGAGTCGAGAGTGCCTTGAATCGCAGGAACTCGGGGCTTCGGCTCGACCAGGGAGTCGAGAGTGCCTTCAATCGCGGGAATCCGGGGCTTCGGCTCGGCCAGGGAGTCGAGAGTGCCTTCAATCGCGGGAATCCGGGGCTTCGGCTCGGCCAGGGAGTCGAGAGTGCCTTCAATCGCGGGAATCCGGCGCTTCGGCTCGGCCAGGGAGCCGGGAGTGCCTTCAATCGCGGGAATCCGGGGCTTCGGCTCGGCCAGGGAGTCGAGAGTGCCTTCAATCGCGGGAATCCGGGGCTTCGGCTCGGCCAGGGAGCCGGGAGTGCCTTGAAGCGCGGGAATACGGGGCTTCCGCCCGACCAGGGAGTCGAGAGTGCCTTGGCTTGCTTCCACGGAAGGCGGCTGCACCGGCAAACTGTTATAAAGCGTCCCGCCCTGCGCAGATGCAGGTCGGGACGCTTTATCCAATGTTCTAACTCCCAGGCCGCGGCGCTCAGCCTAGCCAGATGCCTTCCAGCAGCAGCGCGCCGCCGCTCGCCTTCACGACGAGCCGGCGCAGGCCCGGCTCCGGCTGCGGCAGCGCGCCGAGCTCGGCCTCGCTCCACTCGCCGCTGGCGTCCAGCCGTCCGATCGGACGGCCGTCCAGCTCGAGCTCCGCCGCCGCTCCGGCCGCAGCAGCCTTGAGGCGCAGCTTGACGCCGAAGCCGGCCGCCTCGCCGCTCTCTTGGGCGCCGACATCCAGGTCCATCACCGCCGCTTCGCGGCCGACACCGCCTGCGGAATCAGCCGCAGCTGCCGCCTCATCGCTCGCTTGGGCGCCGCCGTCAGGAGTCGCCGCCGAACCGGTCGCCGCGGCATTCGCCCGGGCCGCGCCCGCAGCCGCCGAACCGGCGCGCGCGGCATCCGCTGCGGCATCCGGCGCGAGGAACTCGTACGCCGTCCAGGCTCCTGCCGGCAGCTCGACGCACAGCCCGTCGCCGACATTCCACGGATGCCAGCCCGGCTCCGACGGCGGCAGATGCGGCGCTCCGTCCAGCTTGCGGATCGCCAGGCCGTCGCCGCGGCGGTAGCCGCTTTCCCAGTCGATGCGCTCCGCTCCGCCGAGGCCGAAGCTTTCGCCCTCGCCCTTGTAGCCGTAGTGGATCGCCGGAATGCGGACCGGCAGCCGGCGCAGCAGCGCGTTCACGACCTCCGGACGGTAGTCGACCGCCGCCAGCGGGAGGCCGTCCAGATAGTCGCCGAGGATGCGGACCGCCTCCTCCGGCTCCGGCTTGGCGCCGCCCTCCAGCCACGCGCCGAGCTTCTCCCAGCCATCCGGCTTGCGGACCGAGCAGGGGGAGTTGGTCGTGTCCATCTTTTTCCACGTCCAGAAGTTCCAGCCGATGCGGTGGTCCTCGAACAGCCGGAATCCGCCTGCGTACCAGTCCAGGTCGTTCTCCCCGCCCTCGCCCATGAAGATCGGCACGTTCCACTCGTCGCGGAAGTCGAGGTACTTCTGGATGCTCTCGGTGTCGGGGTTGTTCCAATACTTGTGGAACTGATAAAGCACGTTGCCGTCGAGCTTCTCCGTGAAGATGCTGAAGTCCGTCGACCAATGCACGCCCTCGACGACGATGAGATGGCGGTCGTCGACCTCGCGGATCGCCGCGATCATGTCGCGGTACAGCGGCTCGACGCGGTCATTGTACTGCCCGTGGAATTCCGGCAGCGGCTCGTTGAGCAAGTCGTAGCCGGCGACGATCCACTCGTCGCGGTAGCGCTTCGCCAAATAGCGCCACAGGTCGATCGACGCCTGGCGGTGCTCCGCCGAGGTGAACAGCTCCGGCTGGTCGTTTTCGCAGTCGTCGATGTTGGCTCCGGTCTGCCCGCCCGGCGCGCCGTGCATGTCGAGGATGACGTAGACGCCCCACTTGCGGCACCAGCCGACGACGTCATCGAGCAGCCCCACCTGGAAGGCGTTGTAGCCGTCCTCGTTCAGCGGGCCCTCGAGCAGCTTGCGCGAGTTGAACGGCACGCGCACCGAGTTGAAGCCCTCGAGCGCCAGCTGGCGGATGTCCTCCTCGGCCGTGTAGCGTTCAAAATAGGTGCGCCAAAACGCCTCCGCCCCGCTCTCGCCGAGCAGGCCGGACACCATCGCCTCGATGCGGCGCGGCCGGTCGCCCTGCTGCGGCATCTTCCACATGTAGCCCTCCGGCAGCAGCCAGCTGCCGAGGCCGACTCCGCGCAGGATGAGCTCCTCGCCTCGTCCGTTCACGAGCCGCTTGCCGTCGGCCTTGACCCAGCCGTCGACCTCCGATTGCCGGCATCCGTTCTCCGTCGCCATTCGTTCCGCCTCCGTCTCTCTGATTGTAATCGTTTACGGTCCGTTGCGAGCTTTCGCCGTCTCCGCCGCCGCTTTGCGGACGGGATTCCGTCCGCGGAGCTTGATGGCCTTGCGCGCTGCCGAGGCAGCCGCGCTGGGGCAGCCGTGCCGGGGCAGCCGTGCCGCTACCGCCCCGGGCCGATGCCCTGGCGCATGCTGCGGAACTCCAGCGGCGTGATGCCCTCGGCCTCCTTGAACACGCGCGTGAAATGCTTGACGTTGTCGAAGCCGGACTGCGCGCTGATCTCGTACACCTTAAGGTCGGAGCTGGACAGCAGATCCTTAGCCCGGTTCAGCCGCAGCTTGCGCAGGTACGACGAGAAGCTCTCGCCGGTATGCTCCTTGAACGCCTGGCTGAAGTACGTATAGTTGAGCGAGATGTGGTTGCTCACGACCGCCATGTTGACGTCCTCGGCGTAATGCTCCAGCAGGTACTCGACCGCCTTCTGCATGTCCTTGCGGTCCGCATGGGCGCCGCGCACGCGGCCGACGAACTCGTCGAGCCGCTCCAGCAGCTGCTCCGCATGGCGGTAGTAGTCCTCGAACCGCTCGAAGTTCTCGATATGCCCGGCGTTCTTGTACAGCCGCAAAATATCGACCGACTCCTCGCCGTAGCTGCGGAACACGCCGTCGAACACCTCTTCGTTCAGCCGCCGGCTGATGCCCTCGAGGTAGCCGATCTCGCAGCGCCCGATAACCCGGATGTCGAGAATGCCCTGCAGCAGCTTTTTCATCTCGGGCAGCCGCCCCGTGCCGAGCAGGTTGGACAGCCTCCGAATCGGCTCCTCCGGCAGCGGACAGCCCGCGCTCAGGCTGCGCACGCTGTCATAGGAGAGCAGCGCGACGCCAGGATGCAGCAGGAAATACTTCTGCGCCTGCTGCGCCTGGCTGTACGCGCGACGCAGCTGCCCCGGGCCGGAAGCCCGAGAGCTGAGCGCCAGCCGGCAGCGCAGCAGCGCATGGCCGTCCAGCCGCGCTCCGAGGCGCCTCAGCAGCTCCTCGTCTTCCGCCGCCAGCACCAGGTCGCCGCCGCGCAGCTGCCGCATCGCCCAGGCCTCGCTGCCCGTCTCCTCCAACAGCGGCTGCACGAGCCCTTGCAGCTGCGAGCCCTCGCCGCCGCCGGCCGCCCGCAGGACGCCGACGGAGTAGTCGCCGGCGAGCCAGCCGAGGCCGGCCGCCGCCAGCGCGGCGGCCTCAGGCGCCGCTTCGCCGGCCAGCATGCCTTGCAGCAGCTCGCCCGCCCGCGACTCGCGATCTGCCGGCGCAGCCGCGCCGGCCGCAGCGCCATGCCTGCGGTCCAGCTCGCCCTCCAGCCGCTCCAGCACCTCGAACAGCTCCTCGCGCTTGATCGGCTTGAGCAGGTATTCCTTGGCCTGGTAGCGGATCGCCGCGCGGGCATACGGGAAATCGTCATGTCCGCTCAGGATGATGACGAGCGGCGCCGGTCCGGCGAGCGGACGGGCGGCCGGACTTGCCGGCAGCTTGCCCTGCGCCGCCGGGTCCGGCGAGCCTGCCGCGCCTCGCTCGGAGCCGCCGGCCGCCTCTCGCTCAGAGGCATCGGCTGCGGCTCTGTCTCCTCGTCCGCTTTCGCCCTGTATGCCGGCTGCGGCTCTGTCTCCTCGTCCGCTTTCGCCCTGTGCGCCGGCTGCGGCTCTGTCTCCTCGGCCGCTTTCGCCCTGTGCGCCGGCTGCGGCTCTGTCCGCCCCGCCGCCGGTTCCGCGGCCAAGCGCATGCAGCCGCTCCAGCAGCCCGAGGCCGTCCAGCACCGGCATGCGGATGTCGGTGATCATCAGATCGGCCGGACTCGCGGCGAGCTGCTCCAGCGCCTCGCGGCCGTTCTCCGCGAAGCGGAACGCGTACCGCCCGGGGAACTGACGCTCGATCATCGCCTTCAGGCCGAGCCGGATATTCTTTTCGTCGTCTACAATCAGCAGATTGCGCATCAGCGCGGTTCACCTCCGGTCAGGATGAGATGGGGCAGCGTCATGACGACCTTCGTAAAGCTTCCTTCCACGCTCTCGACGCGCAAGCCGTACTCCTGGCCGTAGCTCATGACGAGCCGGTGGTCGACGTTGCGCAGCCCGATGCCGCTGCCTTCGCCGCGCCGGGCCGCCGACGTGCGCGCGCGCCGCTCCTGGTAGTCAGCCTCCTCCATGCGCATCATGCCGTTCAGGAGCCGCAGCTGCTCGCCCGGGATGCCGCAGCCGTTGTCGGTCACCTCGATGACGCAGTCGTCGAGCCGGATGAACGCCGACACCGTGATCGTCAGCTTGCCCGAGTCCGAGTCCAGGTCGTCCATCCCGTGCTTGACGGCGTTCTCGACGATCGGCTGCAGCGACATCTTGAGCACCTCCTGCTCGAGGCATTCCGGCGCGATGTCGAGCCGCAGCTCCAGCTTGCCGTCGTAGCGGATGTTCATGATCGCGATGTAGTTCTGGATATGCTGCACCTCGTCCTTCAGCCGCACATGCCCGCGCGTCCACTGCAGGCTGTAGCGCATCATGCCGCCGAGCGAGGTGAGCGCGTCGGAGATCGTGTACTGGCCCTCGATCTCGGCGAGCATCTTGAGGTTCTCAAGCGTGTTGTACAGGAAATGCGAGTCGATCTGGTTTTTGAGCGAGCGCAGCTCCGCTTCCTTGCCCGCCGCCTGCCGGTTCACCTGATCGACGATCAGCTCGTTGATCTTGCGCAGCAGCTGGCGGTAGTGATGGGCCAGCTCGCCGACCTCGTCGCTGCCCGCTACGGGCACGTCGACGTGGAAGTCGCCTCCGCGTACCTTTTTCATCGAGTCGCGCAGCACCCGCAGCCGCTTGAGAATAATCGACTGCATGAAGTACGAGAGCAGGATGAGCACGGCGATGAGCACGACGATCAGGATGACGAGATTGCCGCGAGTGCGCTCGATGTCCGCGAGCGTGTCCGTGCGGCTGACGAGGTTGACCAGATGCGCGTCCAGTCCGGGGATGAAGGCCTGGATCGCCAGGAACGACTGCCCGCCGGCCGTGAAATAAGACGTATGGTTGCCCGGAGCTTCCGTCAGGGCGATATGCCGCAGCAGCTCCTTGGCCGGCGTCTGCTGGAAGATCGGAGCGGCCATGTCGGCATGGACCTGGCCGCGGCGGTCCACGACGACCATGCGCGAGGAAGGATCCTGCACGCTGCTGAACGTCTTGGTGAAGAAATTGCGCAGCTCCATGCTGATCTCCAGCAAGCCGTTATGCGTCATATCGTCCGGATATTTGAACTCCCGCAGCAGCGACACCGACATCACCTCGCTGCCGGAGGTCGTGCTCGTGTTGTTCAGCAGCTCGCGGTTGTTCTGGATTTCCCACCATACCAGGCCTTTCCGATCCAGCACCGTATCGTACCAGGGCTTGTCGCGGATGCGCGCCTCGCTCAGCACGATCGGCCAGAATTCATGCACCTCGGGGTTGCTCGCGAACAGACGGATGCCCGAGATGCGCGGGTTGTTGAACAGGAAGCTCTGGAACATCTGGAACGTGCGCGTCTTGAAGTCGAGCAGCCACTCCGTATCGAGATCCTCCTTGGTCTGGAGGTAGTCGTTCATCTCCCGATTGGACAGAGCCAGCTGGCCGGTCCATTCCATCAGCTCGATGTTGTTCTGGATGTTCGTCCGCTCGATGTCGAGGATGCTCTCGTTTTTTTTGACCAGCTCGCGCATCGAGTAGTCGGAGACGCCGTGCAGCGTGTACCAGGAGAACAGCAGCATCGGGACGATGATGACGAGCACGAAGGAGGAAATCAGCTTCACCTGCAGCGGCAGGCTTCCGACGAATTCCCTTATGGTACCGATCCAGCTTCCCGTTCTCGCCACGTCGTCTTCACTTCCCGCTCTAGGATGGTACAAGCCTGGCCGTCCGCCCCGATCGGGAAGCGGACGGCCAGGCTTGAATGGCTGCTGCGGCTCGGGCCACTTCCCGGCTGCAAGCTTATTTGTTCAAGGATTCCAGCTTTTTCAGGTTCGATTCGTACGCGGCTTGACGGTAGGCGTCGATCGCTTCCTGCTCGCTGCGGTCCTTCAGGTACTTGTTGAAGATCTCGTCGAACTCGGCATCCGACTTGGCGAGGATCATCTTCGGCAGGGCCTTGCCCCAAGCGCGGGCGTTTTTGCTGCCGGCTACGCCTTCCTTGCTCGTCGCGGCCGGATCAAGATTGTCGAACTCGGCCATGCTGATCGACTTGCCCTTCGTCCAGTCTTCCATCTGCTTGGCAGGCTCGACGCTAGGCGGCGCCCACTGCAGGTTCATGTTCGTATCCATGAGCATCCAGTAGGTGAAGGAAGCCCCGTATTTCTGGTCGAACGCCGTGCGATCCTTGTTGAGCAGCTCAAGCGCTTCCGGCAGGAACTGGTCTTTGCCGTCGATTGTATCATACGTCACGCCTTTTTCACCAAGGAACAAGTCCTTGTTGCCCTCTTCGCTCATCAGGTAGCTGAGGAACGCGATCGCGCGCTTTTTGTCTTTGACGTTTTTGGAGATCAGCGTCACCGTCCAGCCGGAGATGCCGGGTCCGGACAGCGTCGGCTGGTCGCCGGCGGCGTTTTTCGGTCCGTCGACGGCGATGTACACCATGTTCGGATCCTTTTGGTACAGCTGCGTGTTCTGGGCGGCGAAGTCGGAGCGCTGGTACAGCATCGCGAAGTAGCGGCCTTGTGCGATCTTCTCTTCCATCTGCGGACGCTTGTCGATGAAGATGTCCTTCGCGAGCAGGCCGTCCTGGTTCGCCTGGCGGAACACCTTCAGCCACTTGAGGTATTCCGGATCCTGACGGCGGTCGTACAGCTTGCCGTCCTTCACTTGCGGGATGGCCAGGAAGTTCTGCAGGTAGCCCTCGAGCGAGTAGTTGCCCGTCTCCGTGAACTCATGCAGGCCGAGCGGGATGAGCGGCTGTCCGTTGACGTCCGGGAACTTCTCCTTCGCCAGCTTCAGCGCGTTCAGGAAGCCTTCCGGGGTGCTCATGTCCGGCTTGCCGAGCGCCTCGTACATGTCCTTGCGGACGGCGAACGTCTGGTTGGATGTGAAGTTCTCGCCGTATTTCTCATAGTCGGCCGGGGAGGACGACGCGTTCGGGTAGCCGTAGACGTTGCCGTCTTCCTTCGTATACCAGCCGAGCTTGGCCGGGTCGCCGACCTTGAAGAAATACGGATCGTACTCCTCGGCGAGCTTGTTGAGCGGCAGCACCAGCTTGCCCTCGATCATCTTGCGCACGCCTTCCTCGTACCAGCCGAGGGTGATGAAGTCCGGCAGCGAGCCGGAGGCCATCAGCGTGTTCAGCTTCTCGTTCTCGTTGCCGGCCGGCACGATGAAGTTCAGCGAGACGCCGGTCTTCTTCGTAATGTAGTCGGCCGTCGCGTCGCCGCCCCACTTCTTGTTGAACCAGCTGAAGTTCAAGTACCAGTCGAACGTGATCGGGGAAGTATCCTGCTTCCAAGCCGGCTCGTCGCTGGCCGCCGGAGCCGGCGATGCCGAAGCGTCCGTGCCTGCGGTCGGCGCGGGAGACGCCGTGCCGCCGCTGTTCGAGTTGCCGTTACCGTTCGACGAACAGGCCGCGACGGAGAAGGTCATGGCGAGCGCCAACAGCGTCGTCGCCACCTTGCGCGTAGTTCTCATGTAGAGTTGCCCCTTTTCTATAAAGAGATAGAAGTGCGATTTATATTATCAATCCCGCGGATTGCGGGAAGGATAACCGGGATGGATCGGCGTCAGCCCTTGAGGGAACCGACCATGAAGCCTTTGACGAAGTATTTTTGCAGGAACGGATAGACGCATACGATCGGCGCCGTCGTGACGACCATCGTCGCCAGCTTCAGCGACTGGCTGGTCACGGTCTGGGTGACGCCGCTCGGCATCGCCCCCAGCATCTGGTTCGAGCTGGACTGGGCCACGACCCGGTAGAGGAACGTCTGGATTGGCTGCAGGTCCGTGTTGTTGATATAGATCATGCCCGTAAAATAATCGTTCCATTGATAGACGCCGTGGAACAGCGCGATCGTCGCCACGACCGGCATCGACACCGGGATGATGACCCGGGTGAAGATCGTCAGGTCGTTGGCCCCGTCGATCCTCGCCGCCTCCTCCAGCCCCGCCGGAATCTCGCGGAAGAAGCTCAGGAAGATGATGAGGTCGAAGAAGCTGAACGCGGCCGGGATGATGTACACCAGGAAGTTGTCCAACAGGCCGAGATCGCGGATGAGCAGGTAGTACGGGATCAGGCCGCCGCCGAAGAACATCGTGATCGTGCCGATGATCATGTACAGGTTGCGCCCGATCAGCTCCCTGCGGCTGACCGCGTAGGCGACCATCGCCGTGAACAGGACGTGCACGGGCACGCCGACCAGCGTCTTGGCGACCGTCACTCCCATCGCGGTCATGATGCCCTCGCTGCGGAACACGGCCCGGAAGTTCTCCAGGCTGAATTCGCGCGGGATCCAGTAGATGCCGCCGCGCATCGCGTCGGCGCCGTCGTTGAAGGCGTTGACGAGAACGTACCAGATCGGGTACAGCGTCAGGAAGCAGATGATGAGCATGAGCAGCCCGTTGAGGATGCCGAAGGCCGCTTCGCCGGGGGTTTGCCTTTTCAAGGAAAACATCGTGGTCACGGACCTCCTTTAGAACAGCGAGTTGTTGTTGAGCTTCTTGGTGACGAAGTTGGCCATCAGCAGCAGGAACAGCGCGATGACGGACTTGATCAGGTTGACGGCCGTCGAGTAAGAGAAGCGGTTGTCGATCAGGCCGGTCTGGTAGACGTAGTAGTCGATGACGGTGCTCGCCTCGGCGTTGAGCTGGTTGCGAAGCACGAGGATCTGGTCGAAGTTGGAGTTCAGGACGTTGCCGACGGCCAGGATGAACAGGATCGTGATCGTGCCCATGATGGACGGCAGCGTAATGTTGCGCATTTTCTGCAGGCGTCCCGCGCCGTCGATCGTCGCCGCCTCGTACAGCTCCGGCGAGACGCTGCTGATGGCCGCGAGATAGATGATCGCCGACCAGCCGAGCTCCTTCCAGATGTCCGATACGATGATGATGGACCAGAAGTACTTCGGCTCCGCCAGGTAGGTGATCGGAGCGTCGATCACGTTCAGGGAGAGCAGGATCTTGTTGATGATGCCGACATCCGACAGCCAGGTGGCGAGGATGCCGCCGAGGATGACCCAGCTCAGGAAGTGGGGCAGGTAGGTGATCGTCTGCGTCCATCTCTTGAACATGACGGAGCGGACCTCGTTCAGCAGCAGCGCGAAGAGGATCGGCAGCGGGAAGCCGATGATCAGCTTGATGAGGCTGATGCCGAGCGTATTCTTGATGACGGTCAGGAGCATGTCGTCGCTGAGGAATTCCCGGAAGTTATCGAGGCCGACCCAAGGGGCCATCGACATCGGGAAGATGATGTCATATTCCTTGAAGGCGATGATGATGCCGTACATCGGGATGTAGTTGAACACGACCATCCATGCGACGCCGAGCAGCGCCATCACCTGCAGATATCGCTGACTGTAAATTCTCCTCAGCCATTTTTTCCATCGTTCGCTGCCCGCCTTCGGGCTGGCCGCCTCGATGCCGGCCTGTGCGCCTGGTTCCATGGTGCTTGCACCTCCACTTTCCTTGCCTTGCCATGTATCGCCGCGGCCGCAAGCGCCGCTAGCTGATTTCCGTATCGTCATTGTAAGCGCTTGAGATGTCGAAAAATAGGCGCCTCATTCTAGGTATGGTTACTATTTTTCAGGTGGCGAGGACGCGGCGGTCGCGCCTGCGGAGCGTCGCCCATTAACAAACTCAGCGTCTTGACCGAAAGCCATCGACGCAGCAAGGGGTCAGGCAAAGGGACAGTCTTGCCCTAACGATACTCAGCGTCGCTATCGGCCCTTTTTACGGCGCTTTTTCGGGCTAACGATACTGAGCCGTCTTATTTGCCACGCGCTGGCCTTATAAGCACCTCAACGGAAGAAATAGCGCTTCTGAGTTTTGGTAGAGTTTTGAGAATAGGCTTCGGGTGCCAAATAGCGTCGCTCCGTTTCGTTGCTTCTGCCTGCTTTCGAGGCTCGGCCTCCATAGAGCCGCCGCTCCCGGGCGAACATGAAAAAAAGCCGCCGGGACGCCCGGCGGCTCGTGCAAGCGGCGCTCAATAATGGCCGCTGCTCAGGTATTTCTCGGTGAGCGAGGCGAGGACGCCGATGCCCACTTCGTTGTGGCCGCCCTCGGGAATGATGAGGTCGGCGTATTTTTTGGACGGCTCGATGAACGCCTCATGCATCGGCTTGACCGTCTGCATGTACTGGTCGTGGATCGAGTGGATCGAGCGGCCGCGCTCCTCGATGTCGCGCAGCACGCGGCGCAGGATGCGCACGTCCGGATCGGTGTCGACGAACACCTTGATGTCGAGCAGACCGCGCAGCCCTTCGTCCGACAGGACATGCAGCCCTTCGATCATGACGATGCTGCTCGGCAGGAGCGTCACCGTCTCGTCCGACTTGCGCGCGTGCATCGTGAAGTCGTAGACCGGCGCTTCGGCCGCCACTCCCCGCTTCAGCTGCTGTAGATGCTCGACGAGCAGCTCGTTTTCGAACGCGAAGGGATGATCGTAGTTGATCTTCTCCTTCTCGGCGAACGTCAGCTCCGGCCGATCCCGATAATAGTTGTCCTGCGAGATGAACGTCACGTTGCCGGTCCCCATCCGCTCGATGACCGATCGGGCCACCGTCGTCTTGCCCGACCCCGTGCCGCCTGCGATACCAATGATAAGCATGTAGCTGCGCTACCTCCCCGAATTTGTTGCAATTCCCGTAGTGTAGCATATCGGGGAGGGATTTTCATCTGTCGATTCCGTGTCCAACGCCGATTGGATCCAATTGCGCCAGCCTAATAAATCGTTGCCGTTCCTGCCCTCCGTCGGGAGCGGCCAGGAGCTCAGCCATCGGCCGACAGCCTACAGGCTTTTACTCCACTCCGCCACTCGCCGCGCGCTTTCCTCCTCGGACAAGTCCTCGACGCGAGTCATGATCGACCATCGGATCCCGAACGGATCGAGGATGCTGCAGTAGCGGTCTCCGGATACGAAGTTCGCCGCCGGCTCTCGGACAGTCGCTCCGTGCTGGACAGCCAGCTCGAGAGCTCGGTCGACGTCGGGGACGTAGACGCCGAGCGAGTAGCAGGCGTCGCCTCCGCCGGGCGGCGGAACGAGATGATAGTCCGGATTGGCCGCTCCCAGCTGCAGGTACCCGTTGCCGAAGTCGATGTCCGCGTGCACGATGAACGAATTGCCGTCGGTGCCGACATCCGTCACGCTTTTCGTCTTGGCTCCGAAGACAGCTTCGTAGAAGCGAATGGCTTCGGCCGGATCGCTGACGACGATGAACGGCGTCAGGGCAGAGTAGCCGTGCGGTCTCCCGTTCGTCGTATGCTCGCCTGTAACGCCGCTGGTGCTCACATTATGGTCCACCCTAATTCCACCTCTCGTTATGATCGACGCCGGATGGCCGGAACCTCGTTGCGGCACCGCCGCGCGGCACATCGCGATCTCGGCTGGACGTCTGATAGTCTCGATTATAGAGAACGAGATGTTCGGGATATTGTAAAAAAGCGACAACGATCGGACAGCGGTTTCAATCGTCGCTTCCCTGGGGGAGACGCGCGCGGGACTACCATTTGAATGTGATCGGGCTACCGTTTCAATCTACGCTCCCCAGCGGGGAGCGACGTTAGCCGGGGCCCCTCGGTTATTTTCCAGATTTGTTTCAATCCACGCTCCCCAGCGGGGAGCGTAAACCGAAACAACCAATATGACAACGCGAAGAAGCAGACTACGTAGGTCTCGCCTGAGGGCATCGGTTAACACAGAACTCCGCTGATGCCGGTCGCCGAACCACGGGCCTCTTCCCCCGTCACTCCCCGCCTTGGCTCTCATACTTGCTCCGCAGCCGCCGGACCGCGTCCATCAGCTCGCGCCCCGCGAGCTTCTCCGCCTGTCCGTACAGCGGCTCCCACAAGTCCATCCACTCGCGTCGCTCCGCCTCTCCCAGGTCGATGATGCTCATCAGGCGGCCGCTCCTCATTTCCGCGAGCTCCTTGCGGCTCATTTCCCGCGCGCTCTCGTTGGCCCATCCCGTCGTCTCCCGCATCGCCTCTTGGATGATGCCCTGCACATCCGACGGCAGGCTTTCCCAGAACGAGAGGTTCATCACCACGGCGTACCCGAGGTACGCATGATTGCTGACCGTCATATAGTTTTGCACCTGATAGAACTTCTTGCTGTAAATATTCGTGATCGTGTTCTCCCCGCCGTCGACCGTCCCGCTTTCGAAAGCCTTGTACACGCTGTTGAACGGAATATCCGCCGTAGCCGCTCCCAAAGACCGGAACTGCGCGTCGATGATCGGGCTAGGAAGGATGCGGAATTTTAGGCCGCGGAAATCCTGCGGATGCTCCAAAGGCCGATCGCTCGCGGTCATCTGCTTGAATCCGTTGCCCCAGAAGGCGAGTCCGATCATCCCTCGGCTCTCCAGCCGCTTGAACAGCATCGAGCCGACTTCGCCGCCGAACGCCTCCTCCACCGCCTTTTCCGTGGGGAAAGCGAAGGGCAGGTCCATGACGCTCCACTCCGGCATGCGGGTCGACAGATTGGAGAAGGCCGGAGCGATCATCTGCACATCCCCGCGCGCCAGCGCGGCCTGCTCGTCCGGCTCCGTGTACAGCGTTCCGTTCGGAAACAGCTGCACCTGCACCTTGCCTCCGGACTTCTCCTCCACCAGGTCCGCGAACCGCTGCGCGGCGAGCCCCTTCGGCGTGTTCTCCGCGACGACATAGCTGAACTTGATGACATGCCTGCCGCTGAAGCCCGTCTGTTCGTCGTCCACCGGCAGCGGGCCGGGCAGCTTGTATCCCCCAAGCCAGAAGATCGTCAGCACGGCGGCAGCAGCCAGCAGCAGCCCTCCGCCCCATAGCTTGAATCGCCATTTCCCCATTCCGACACGAGCCCCCCGTCCTAGCCTGTTTGGACATCATCTTACCCTATCCGCCCTCTTTTGCAGAAGCCCTTGGCCGAATTCCCCGCCGGTTTGCATGCCTCAAGCTCTGGTGTATGATGAGGAAAAAGAGGCGCCGCTCTTATTCCAACGCAAGGAGACAGGCCCGACCATGCTGAAGCAGCTTAAAATCAATTGGAAAATCGCCCTGCTCTCCTTTGGCGTCGTGCTGTTCGCGCTTGCTGCCGGCGGCGGCGTCGCAGTCGGCAGCATTCTCCACCTGCAGGAGAAGGAGCTCGGCAGGCGGCTGCTCGTCACCGCCAAGACGGCGGCCAGCCTTCCGGTAATCGTCGCCGGCCTGGAGGATGCGGCCCTGCAGCCCAAGCTGCGGGAGGCCGCCGAAAAAATCGGCATCATCCATGACGCCACCTATGTGGTCGTCTTGGACATGCAGCATAAGCGGCTGTCGCATCCGGTTCCGGACCGGGTGGGCACCTTTTCCAGAGGAACCGACGAAGGACCGGCATTCGCCGAGCACAGCTATGTCTCCAAGGCAAAGGGCGAGCTCGGCACCGCGCTGCGCGCCTTCGTCCCGGTCATGGACAGCATGCATGTGCAGATCGGCACGGTTCTGGTCGGCCGGGTCCTCCCCTCGCCGAGGGAGGTCATCCTGCCCTTCGCCGGGCAAATCTCCACTGTCCTGCTGCTGTCGCTGCTCGTCGGCCTGGCCGGCTCATGGGCGCTCGCGAGGCAAATCAAAAAAGAGATGTTCGATATGGAGCCGCTGGAAATCGCGCGGCTGCTGATGGAGCGGGATGCGACGTTCCACGCGATGCATGAGGGCGTCATCGCCATCCATAACGACGAGCGGATTGCCGTGTTCAACGAACGGGCCCGACAGATTTTCCATATCGGAGGCGACGTGGTCGGACGGCCGATCCGCGACGTTCTCCCCGATACCCGGCTGCCCGAGATTCTAGAGCTGGATGCTCCGGTCTACCAGCAGGAAATCTTCATCGGCGGCCAGCATATCGTCAGCAACCGCGTGCCGATCCGCGTGCAGGGGCATACCGTCGGTGCCGTCGCCATCTTCCAGGACCGGACCGAGGTCGCCCGGATGGCGGAGGAGCTGACCGGGGTCAAAGCGCTCGTAGAGACGGTAAGGGTCCAGAACCATGAATATATGAACCGCCTGCACACGATCGGCGGGCTGATCCAGCTTGGACAAGGCGAAAAAGCTCTTGATTACCTGTTCCGCATGTCGGACGAACGCGAGCAGCTGAACCGGTTTCTCGGCACCCGTTTTTTCCATGACAGCCTGACGGGCTTGCTGCTCGGCAAGATCAGCCGGGGCCGTGAGCTCGGCATCGACGTGAGGATCGATCCGCACAGCCGGCTGCAGCGGTTTCCCAAGCATCTCGACCATCATGACTTCGTCGTCCTGCTCGGCAACCTGATCGAAAATGCCTTCGATTCGCTGGCGTCCGCTCCGGAGCCCCGGCGGGTGCTCGTCAGCCTCGAGCAAGACGACGAGCAGCTCTCGATGCTGGTGGAGGACAACGGCTGCGGCATGGACGAGCTCGTCCGCCAGCGCATGTTCGAGCGCGGCTTCAGCACCAAGCCCGGAGACGGAAGGGGCATCGGCATGTTCCTCATCGCCGGCATCGCGGAGAAAGGCGGCGGAACGATCCGGGTCGAATCCGCGCCTGGCGCCGGCGCGTCCATCACGCTGAGCTTTCCGATGACAGAGGAGAGTCGGCCGAAGAAAGGAAGAAGCGAGCATGAAGAGGATTAAGGTCGTCCTGATCGAAGACGATCCCATGGTGCGCGAGGTGAACCGGCAGTTCGTGGAATCGGTAGAGGGCTTCCATGTCACCGGCACCGCATCCAGCGGACGGGAAGGCATGGAGCTGATCCGCCAGATGAACCCGGACCTCGTCATTCTCGATATTTACATGCCGGGCCTCGACGGAATCCAGACGCTCCGGCAGCTGCGCAGCGAAGGCCATGCCGCCGGCGTCATCGTCATCAGCGCCGCCAACGACCGGGACACGATCCGCTCGATGGTGCAAGGCGGCGCGGATGACTACATCATGAAGCCGTTCAAGGCGGAGCGCGTGCGGGAAGCCCTGCTGCGCTGGCGCCAGCGCAGCAGGCAGCTCGCCGACGGCGGCCAGCTGGATCAGGGCGAGCTGGACCGCTTCCTGCACGGTCCCCTCTCCGCGTCAGCCTCCGCGCCTGCCTCCGACAACGGAGGCAGCCTGCCGAAGGGATTGCAGGCCGCAACGCTGGAGCATATCCTGCGTTATCTCGCGCTGCAGGAGGAAGCCGTATCGGCCGAGAGCGTCGCCGAGAATGTCGGCATCGCCCGCGTTACCGCCAGACGGTATTTGGAGCATCTGGCCAAGAGCGGCCAGCTCCGCCTTCAGCTCCAATACGGCCTCGGCAGGCCGGTCAACCTTTATTCTCTGGACAAAAGCTGAGCTACATGCCTCATCGAGAACCGCAGCCGCCTCGGCTGCGTTTTTTTGCTTTCCGGCAGAGCGATCGGCTCCCCTCGGTCGACCTGCTCCCCCATGACCATAAAGACCAAAACAACCATTATGACCGGATGCTAGCGCTTTCAATTGAAAGCGATATCATGAAAGGCAGACCCGCTTTCCAACCCTGAACCTTATCTTATATCCATGAAAAGGATGTGCCGTCCTATGTCCATCCCCGCAGGAGCTTCCACGCCGATCATACTCCGGCTGGAGCTCAGCCGCTCCACCGCTTCGTTCGCCCAGATCGCTACCGTCATCGGCGATACCGGGGGCGATATCGTCGCAATCGACGTCACCCGGTCGGACGCCGCCTCCACCGTGCGCGACCTGACCGTCAACGTGTACGAACGGAGTCATGCCGACCGGATCGCAGCGGCCGTCGGCCGGCTGCCGGGCGTCCGCGTGCTGCAGGTATCCGACCAGACGTTCCTCCTCCATATCGGAGGCAAGATCGAAACGACGCCCAAGACGCCGATCAAAAATCGGGACGATCTGTCCCGCGTCTATACGCCCGGAGTGGCAAGAGTGTGCATGGCCATTCATGAAAAGCCGTCGCGAGCCCATACGCTGACCATCAAGCGCAACACGATCGCCGTCGTCTCCGACGGCTCGGCCGTGCTTGGCCTCGGCAATATCGGACCGCAGGCCGCGATGCCGGTCATGGAAGGCAAGGCCGTCCTGTTCAAGCAGTTCGCCGGGGTGGATGCGTTCCCGATCTGCCTGAACACGCAGGACACCGAAGAAATTATCGCAATCGTCAAAGCGCTGTCCCCGACCTTCGGCGGCATCAATCTGGAGGACATCTCCGCTCCGCGCTGCTTCGAGATCGAACGGCGGCTGGCGGAGGAGCTCGATATTCCCGTCTTCCACGACGACCAGCACGGCACCGCCGTCGTGCTGCTGGCCGGCTTGCTCAATGCCGTCAAGCTTACCGGCAAGACGCTGGAGTCGTGCAAGATCGTCGTATGCGGCATCGGCGCCGCCGGCACGGCCTGCTCCAAGATGCTCATGGCCGCAGGCGTGACCAACATCATCGGCGTAGATCGCGAGGGCGCCCTCGTCCCCGGCAAGAGCTACGCCAACGAATTCTGGCAGTGGTATGCCGACAACTCCAATCCTTTCCGGCTCGAGGGCAGCCTCTCCGACGTGATCGAGGACGCGGACATCTTCATCGGCGTCTCCGGTCCCGGCGTGCTGAAGGCCGAGGATTTGAAAAAAATGGCCGTCGACCCGATCGTCTTCGCGATGGCGAACCCGACTCCCGAAATTCTGCCGGAGGAGGCCGCGCCTTACGTCCGCGTCATGGCGACAGGCCGCTCCGACTATCCGAACCAGATCAACAACGTGCTCTGCTTCCCGGGCATCTTCCGCGGCATCCTCGACTGCCGCGCCTCCCGCGTCACGGAGGAGATGAAGCTCGCTGCCGCCAAAGCGATCGCTTCCGTCGTGACGGACGAGGAGCTGAACGAGCAGTATATCATTCCGAGCGTGTTCAACCACCTGGTCGTGGAGAGGGTGCGCGAGGCGGTCATCGAAGCGGCGTACGCCTCCGGCGTCGCCCGCAAGGAAACTCCCTCCAAGCCGAGGGCTTCGTCTCCGACTCCGATCTAAGGACCGCCATCCGCCATCAAGCCTGACCATCGACCAGACCAGAAAGAGGGATTCCGATGAAAATCAACTTCAGAAACCTGACGGTCCAGGTACTGACCGCCATCGTGATCGGCATCGCCATCGGGTATTTCTTCCCGAGCTTCGGGGCTTCGCTCAAGGTGCTCGCCGACGTCTTCATCAAGCTGATCAAAATGGTCATCACTCCGATCGTGTTCTTCACGATCGTCATCGGCTTCGCCGGCATGGGCAGCATGAAAAAGATCGGCCGCATCGGCGGCAAAGCGCTGCTTTACTTCGAGCTCGTCACCACCTTCGCCATGGCGATCGGCATCGCTGTCGCCTTCCTGATCCGTCCCGGCGACGGCATCGACACCTCCGGCGTCGACAGCAAGTCCGATGCGGTAGCCGGCTACGCGCAGCAGGCTTCCGAAACCTCGCATGGCTTCAAGGACTTCCTGCTCGGCATTATTCCCGACAACGCGATCGCTGCCATGGCGAGCGGACAGATGCTGCCGGTGCTGTTCTTTTCCGTCCTGTTCGGCCTCGCGCTTTCCATGATCGGCGAGAAAGGCCGTCCGGTGACCGAGTTTTTTGAGAAGCTGAACGAGATCTTCTTCAAAATCGTCGGCATCATCATGAGGTTCTCTCCGTATGCGGCAGGCGGAGCGATGGCCTATACGATCGGCAAATTCGGTCTCGGCTCCCTGCTGTCGCTGGGGAAAATGATGGTCGCGACGTACATGACCATGTTCCTGTTCATCATCGTCATACTCGGCCTGATCGCCCGCTACTACAAGTTCAGCATCTTCGGCCTGATCCGCCACATCAAGGAGGAGATCCTGCTCGTGCTCGGCACCTCCTCCTCCGAGTCCGCGCTGCCTCGCCTGATGAACAAGATGGAGACCTACGGCTGCTCCAAGCCCGTCGTCGGGCTCGTCGTTCCTACCGGCTACTCCTTCAATCTGGACGGCACCAGCATCTACCTCTCGATGGCGGCGCTGTTCATCGCCCAGGCTTATGGCATCGAGCTGACGCTCCTCCAGATTCTGACCTTCCTCGGCGTGCTCATGCTCACTTCCAAAGGAGCGGCAGGCGTGACCGGCTCCGGCTTCATCACGCTTGCGGCTACGCTGGCCGCTCTGCCCGGCCATCCGATTCCGCTCGAGGGCATCGCGCTGCTTATCGGCGTCGACCGCTTCATGTCGGAGGCCCGCGCCATCACGAACCTGATCGGCAACTCGGTGGCGACCGTCGTCATCGCCAAGAGCGAAAATCAGTTCCAGTCCTCCAAAGAGCCTGGCCTGGCAATAGGGACTGCTGCCGGCCATTCCGCTTCTGTCGAAGCTTGAGCCGGGCGGGACCGGATTCGCTTCCCGGCACGTCATGCCGCTCTTGCGTATCCTGCCCTTCTACCCCGCCAGCTCCGCCTGCACCTGCACCCGCCGCTCCGCGCGCTGCTCGGGCGTCAGCATCGGGCAGGTGTAGCACTTCTGGCCGCCCTCGCGCTGGTCGTACAGGCAGCAGGACGACTGCATCATGAGCTTGTCGCCGCCGGTCGGATACGGATTGTCGCAATACCGCGCCTTATGGACGAACGGGTTGCGCCTCGTGCCGAACGCCTCCGCCGGGATGCCCTCGGCGAGCACGCGGAAGGCAAGCGCCATGCGCTCCCGCACCGGCTCGGGCAGCGGCATCGTGCCGGCGAACTCCTTCATGTACTCGCTCATGGCGCCGTACTGCTGCCAGATCGCCGCGGCCTTCAACCCCGACGCCTCCGACACGGCCTCGACCGCCGGCCTGACGAACGACCGCACATAGTCCGTCCACGCCGCCGCCAGCAGCTCCTCCGCCCGTTCGGACGGAACCGGCTGAGGCAGCAGCTCCTTGATGCGGAAGCCGAGATGCGCATGATCGTCATGCGCCTCGACCTGGAACGTCAGCCGCTCCGGCGACAGGTCGAGGATCGACTCGTACATCGCATACAGATAAGCCTGCGTCAGCAGCAGCTTGCCGATCGTCGTCCCGACGAACGAAGCGGGCAGCGCCCGGCTCGTCGCCTGCACGGTCGCGCCTCCGAGATCCAGCGCCCCGCCGAGCGACTCCGCGTCGAAGAAGCGGTCCGCGTCCATCTCGAACAGAGGCTCGTCCGCCCCCTCCGGGGAGATATGGTAATACATCTTGATGATGCCGAAATCGAAGCTTGCCGCCTCTTGCGCCACGCCGATCACCTCGTCCACATAATGCCTTTCCTTCCTTCAGCTTACCACAACGGCTTCAGCCAAAAAAACAGAGCCTTTCCGGTCGGGGACCGAAAAGGCTCTTCTTCATCTCCTTGCAGGCGATCAGCT
This sequence comes from Paenibacillus sp. B01, assembly GCF_009649995.1. Lineage (NCBI taxonomy): Bacteria > Bacillati > Bacillota > Bacilli > Caryophanales > Paenibacillaceae > Paenibacillus > Paenibacillus sp. B01. The sequence goes on from NZ_CP045802.1 coordinate 5,095,607, forward strand.
CTCGCTCTGCAGCTTGCCTGCCGCCGCGCCGGCGCTCTCGCCTTCGGCCGGAGCCGGAGCGGTCTGGTTCGTCGTGCGCAGCGGAATCTCCCGCAGGAAGAACACGAGCACGAGCGAGACGCAGAGCACGAGCGTGCCGACGAGGAAGACGAGCGCCAGCGTGTCGCCGAGCGCGCCGCGGAACTGCTCGATCAGCTGCAGGAACAGCGTCCGCGCCTGCTCCGGCAGGCCGGCTGCCGTCTCGTCGATGAGCGGCTTGTTCATGAGCAGGTTCGGGTTGGCGAACCCGGTCAGCTGCTGCGCGACGGTCGGATCGAGCTGGCTCAGGTCCGGCATGTTCGGCGAGGTCAGCGTATCCTTGAGGTTTTTGGTCAGCGTATTGGACATGACCGTGCCCATGACGGCGATGCCGATCGTGCCGCCCAGGTTGCGGAACAGCTGCGAGGACGCCGTGACGACGCCGAGCTCGGTATGCGCCACTGCGTTCTGGGTGGCCAGCGAGAATACCGGCATGCCCATGCCGATGCCGATGCCGAAGATGCACATGCTCAGCACGGCCATGCCGACGCTGTTCATGAGGACCATGATGCCCATGCCGAGAATCATGATCGGCACGCCGATCAGAGCGTAGCGCTTGTACTTGCCGCTTTTGGAGATGCGCTGTCCGATGAGCGCGCTCGTCACGACCATGAAGATCGACATCGGCATCGTGACGTACCCGGAGTACGTGGCGGAGATGCCGAGCACGCCCTGGACGAAGAACGTCAGGTAGATAAGCGCGCCCATCATGCCGAAGTTCATCAAGAAGCCGATGAGGTTCGAGACGGTGACGATGCCGTTCTTGAACAGATGCAGCGGCAGGATCGGGCTCTTGGCGTAGCGCTCGACCATCACGAAGATGAAGCCGGACACCAGCGCGGCTGCGAACAATCCCAGAATCTCAGGCGAGCCCCACGCATGGTTCGGGCCGGCCAGGGAGAATCCGAGCAGCAGCGGCACGATCGTCGTCGTCAGGAACAACGAGCCGAGAAGGTCGATCTTCTCCCCTTTGACGCGCTCGATTTTCGGGAAGAGCACCCAGATCATCGCGAACGCGACGACGCCGAGCGGCAGGAAGATCCAGAACAGCCAGTGCCAGTCGAGATGGTCGACGAGATAGCCGCCGAGCGTCGGGCCGAGCACGCTCGAGAAGCCGAAGACGGCGGTCATGAGGCCCATCCACTTGGAGCGCTCGCGCGGAGAGAACAAGTCTCCGACCGCCATGAACGCCGTCGACTGGATGATGCCGGCGCCGATGCCCTGGATGCCGCGGTACGTGATGAACTGATAGACGTCGCTGGACGTGCCCGTCAGGAACGCCCCGATGATGAACAGCAGGATGCCCGCCAGGATGAACGGCTTGCGTCCGAACATGTCGGACAGCTTGCCGACGAGAATCGTGGCGATCGTCGAGGTCAGCAGGTAGATGTTGATCGTCCAGGTGTAGTACTCCATGCCGTCCAGAATCGCGATGATGCGCGGCATCGCCGTGCTCGTGATCGTCTGGTTGATGGCCGCGAAGAACATGGCCGCCATGACGGCGATCATGATCGACAGCTTTCGTTTATGCGTTAAATGTTCCATGATGTCTCTCGTTCTCCTCGTTTCTTTTCTTTGTCCGCCATTCGGCCGCGCCTTGGGCGCCGCCTCAAGCTTCCGCCGCGCTCTGGCCCTCCGCCGGCACGTCCTCGGCCAGCTTCTCCATCAGGCCGGAGAGCGTGCGCTGCTCCTCCACGGTCAGCTTGACGAGCCTCCGCTCGATCAGCTTTTCCCTCAGCTGCTGAAACTTCTCCAGCGCCTTCCTGCCCTCGTCCGTGATCTCCACAAAAACAGCTCTCCGATCTACGGTGTCCGGTTTTCGCCTTACCCATCCGCCCGACTCCAGCCGATCCATCATGACGGTGACGGCGCTCGGCTTGACCTCCAGCTTGTCGGCGATCAGCGCCAGCTTGCACGGTCCCTTGACCTTGACCAGATGCAGCGCGAACAGCTGCGTCCGCGTCATGCCGCATTCCTTGAGCAGCTCCGGCATGGACATCTCCATCGTCTGGATGAAGGCTTGCACGGCGGCGTGAAATCGCTTGGCCTCCTCTTTCACTCGCGCGCCTCCTTTTGTTAAATCAATAATATATTTATACTCCTTTAACTATATCAATGTCAAATACTTTTAAGCATGAAAAAACCGCCTCGCGAATGCGAGGCGGTCAGCATGCATGTCCAGGCGATCCGGCCGGAAAGGCCGGAGTCTGGCAGCGGGCGGACGAAAGGTCCGTCCCGCTCAATCGTAGTCCTTGTGGACCCATTCGTCCTCGGGCAGTTCGAAGCCTTCCTCCGAGTAGCGCTGCTCGCGGAATGGATCGGCCTCGTTGTGGAAGCCGTTGCGCTCCCAGAAGCCCGGACGGTCCTCGGTCATGAACTCGAAGCCGCGCAGCCACTTGGCGCTCTTCCAGAAGTACAGATGCGGCACGACGAGGCGCAGCGGCCCGCCATGCTTGTCCGTCAGCGGCTCCCCGCCGTAGCGGAAGGCGAGCAGGATGTCGTCGCCCATCAGATCGGCGAGCGGCACGTTCGTCTCGTAGTCGTAGTCGCCGTACACCATCACATGCTTGGCCTCCGGCAGCGGCTCGATGCCCAGATGACGCAGGAAGTCGCGGAAGAGGATGCCCTCCCACACCGTATCCATCTTGGACCAGCGGGTGACGCAGTGGATGTCGCGCATGACGCTCACGCGCGGCAGGCTTTCGAGCTCGGCGAACGAGAAGCGGCGCTCCTCCCGGACCGCGCCGGTCACGCGCAGGTCCCAGGTCGACATGTCGTAGGCCGGAACCGCCCCTTCGTGCAGGATCGGGAACCGGTCGGTCACCGTCTGGCCGGGCGGCACGCGGTCGCCGTATTTGGCGTCCGGCTTGATCTTCTGGAGCAGCGCCGCCGCATTGCGCTTCAGGCGCTCCGCCTTGTCGCTCTCGTAAGGCTGGGCCATCGGCGTTAGACGCCCATCCGCCGGCGCTGGTTGTTCGGCTTCTTGTTGAGCTGGCTGCGCAGCTCCTTCGCTCCGCCCTGGGCGCCGCTCTGGCCTTGCTTGCCGACAGCCTGCGTCTGCTTCTTCTGCTGCAGCTTCAGCTTGGCCGCCTCGGCCAGCGACATTTTTTTCGGCTGGGCTTCGGCTTCCGCCGCCGCTCCGTCCGCCTGGACTTCCGCCGATTCGTTGCGTTCGGTCATGTGTATCCCTCCATGCTTGTCCGTTTGATGATTCCTACCGCTAGTGTAGCCTATTTTGCCCCGAAGCGCCATGCGCAAAACGGCTATAGCCGAATCGCTCCCTCGTCTTTCGTCCGCCCCGGAGATCCGGATTCCGGTCAGGCGCGAGCGGCTGCGGAAGCTCCCGTCATGCCGAGGGCGCGGCCAGCTCGGCCTGCAGCTCCTCGTGGATGAGGCCGTTCGTCGCCAGCACGTCGCGCACGCCGAGATGGTACGGCTCCCCGTTCTGGCCGCCGACGCGTCCGCCCGCTTCCTGCACGAGCAGCGCGCCGGCGGCGATGTCCCAGCTGCTCAGGCCGACCTCCCAAAATCCGCTCAGCCTGCCGGCCGCCACATAGGCCAGATGGAGCGCGGCCGATCCGCCCGAGCGGATGTTGCGCACCTGCGGCGCGATCCGCTGCAGCTGCGCCAGGTTGCGCGGCAGCGCCTCGCGATGCTCCGCCGGGAAGCCGGTCGCGACGAGGCTCGTCCGCAGCGCCGTCTCGCCCGACACGCTCATGCGCTTGCCATGGACGTAGGCTCCTTTGCCTTTTTCCGCGATGAACAGCTCGTCCGCCGAAGGATCGTAGACGACGCCTAGGATCACCTCTCCGCGCCGCGCGAGCGCGATCGACACGGTGAAGAACGGGAAGCCGTGCACGAAGTTGGTCGTCCCGTCGACGGGATCGACGATCCATAGATATTCGGCGTCGCGCACGTCCTCCAGCGCCTGCGCGGAGGCGGCCGGACCCGGCTCTACCCCTTCCTCCCCAAGGAAGGAATGGTCCGGAAAGTTCATCATGATCAGGCTGCGGATCAGCTTCTCCGAGCCGCGGTCGACCTCGGTGACGAGATCATGGGGCGACTGCTTCTCCTTGAGCGTCTGGTAGGCGCCGAGCTTGGACTGGATCCATTCCCCCGCCTTGGACGCGCAGTTGATCGCCACCGCCGCGAAGCTCTTGCTGCCTACGATCGGTTCGTTCATGCTTCTCCCCCGTTTCCTTTTCTCTAAATGTAAGCCTTTCCAATGTCCGAATGCAAAATACGGATGCCTCCTCGGTATACGAACGGCATCCGTATTCGGATTCAAGCGACTTCCCGACTTCCCGCGAAGCTCTCCGCTACAGCTGGGAAGCTCCCTGCCAGATGAGCCGCGCGGCCAGCACGAGCAGCGTCGCCCGCAGCAGCCACAGGATCGCCTTGCCGCTCATGCGGCTGGCGATCCAGGCGCCGGCCTTGCCGCCGAGCCAGGCGCCCGGCGCGAGCGCCGCCACGAGCAGCCAGTCGATCTCGCCCATCGCGCCGTGCACGATGCTGCCGCTGATGGACGACAGGAAGATGACGAACATCGACGTCGCCGTCGCCACATGCGGCGGAAACGCGAACAGCAGCACCATGACCGGCACGAACAGCGAGCCGCCGCCGATGCCGAACAGGCCGGAGACGATGCCGACGAGCAGTCCGATGCCGAGCAGCAGCGGCAGGCTGTAGCCGTAGACATGCTCGATGCCCGCGCCGTCGGTCATGCGCACCGTGACCGGCCACTGGCGCGCGGACGGCTTGATGCGGTCGCGCAGGATGAGCAGCAGCGCCATCAGCAGCATGAAGATGCCGAAGCTGAGCTGGAAGGCCGGGCCGTGGAACTTGGACGTCAGCGCCGAGCCGGCCATCGCGCCCGGGCCGCTCGTGATGAACAGCAGCCAGGCGCTGCGGAAGTCCACCTTGCGCTGCTTGGCATAGGTGCGCGAGGAGGCGAGCGCCGTCACGATGAGCACCGCCAGCGACGTGCCGACGGCGGTCGCCTCCGGGATCGGCGCGCCGGTCAGCTGCGGGCCGAGCAGCAGCAGCACCGGCACGATGATGATGCCGCCGCCGAGCCCGACGATGCTGCCGAAGATCGAGGCGACGACGCCTGTAAGCAAGATCAGGATCCATTCAAGCATGCGTTGCGATTCCCCATTTCTTTCCTATAAAAGACGCTACAGCTCGATCGTCGAGCCGTCCACGACGCGGACGCCTTGTCCGGCCGCCTCCAGCTTGCGCATCTCCTCCATCAGCCAGGCGAGCGCCTGGTCCTTGGCCTTGGCCTCGAGCATGCAGTCGATATGCGGCACCGAGCCGTTCACGCTCCGCAGGAAGGCGAGCAGCGGCCCCGGCTCCACGCCGTCGGCATGGCCGCGCGGATCGCTGAGGCTTTTCGGGCTGGAGGCGTGGATCTTGGGCGGCAGCCCCTCCGGCCCGCCGCCCAGGCCGAGCCGCTCCTGCTCCCGGCGCCACGTCGCGGCGATGCGCGGCCACAGCTCGCCATGCAGCGACTCCGGCGTCTCGCCGCCGTCGTTCACCCAGTGGTGATGGATGTCCAGCACGACCGGATTGCCCGTCTGCTCGGCGATGTCCAGCGTCTCGCGCGCGGTGAACGTCTTGTCGTCGTTCTCGAGCGTCACGCGCCCGCGCAGGGCGGACCCGAGCTCGCCGAACTGGCGGACGAAGCGCTCTCCCGACAAGGCCTTGTCGCCGTAGGCGCCGCCGACGTGGATGTTGCATTTAGCCCGCTCGTCCAGCCCCATCGCCTCCAGCATGCGGACATGATGCTCCATGTCGCGGATCGAGCTGCGCAGCACCTCCGGCCGCGGCGTGCTGAACACGCAGAAGTGGTCGGGATGGAAGCTGACGCGCATGCCGTGCTTCCGCACGAACGCGCCGATGTCGGCGAACGCCGGAGCAAGCGCCGGATACGGGTCCCAGCCGCTCAGCGCTTCATGCGTGGCGAGCGGGATGAGCTTGGAGGAGAACCGGTACAGGTGGATGTCCGAATAGCGGTTGTTGTTCAGGATGCGCAGCGTGCTGCGCAGATTGTTTTCGGCGATGCGCTCCAGCCTGGCGAGGCCGGCCTCCCGGTCGCCCAGCTTGGCGAAGTTCGTGTAGGTCATCGTGCGCGACGGGGAGGCGTTCTCCAGCAGCAGGCTCATCGCGACAAAGCCGAAGCGGACGATCATCCCCGCTCTCCGAAGAACATCTCATGCGCGAGGTTCGTCTGGACGCGCGACTCTTCCTCGGTCAGCTTGCGCACCAGCTCCATCTCGACCTGGGTGACCTCCTGGCCCTGGAAGTTGATCTCCGCGATGGAGGCGAGGATGCGCACGATCGCGATCGCGCGGTTGTCCGGCGTGTACGCGATCACCTTCTGGCCGGTCGGAAAGACGCGGAAGCCGCTCTTGACCATCTTGCCCTTGCCGTATTCCAGCAGCTCGTACAGCTCCTGCTCGGACTTGAATTTGCAGACGGAATTGAACTCGGTGGCGAAGCCCATCGCTTGTCCCTCCTCTTTATGTAAAAAAGCGCCTCCCCAGAGCAGGGCTCTGCCTGGGGAAAGCACGCTTGCTGCGGCTCAGCCGCCGTAGTGGATCTTCTGCTTGTCGGCGTGGCGCGCCAGCGCCAGCTCGATCAGCGTGTCGAGCAGCTCGCGGTACGGCATTCCGGTTTCCTTCCACATGAGCGGGTACATGCTGTACGGCGTGAAGCCCGGCATCGTGTTCACCTCGTTGATGAGCAGCTGGCCGTCGCTCCTCCGAAGGAAGAAGTCGACGCGCGACAGGCCCGAGCCGTCGATCGCCAGATAGGCGCGGATCGCCATCTCGCGCACCGCCTCGGCCGTCTCGGCCGGCAGGTCGGCCGGAATCTGCATGATGCTCGTGCCGTCGACGTACTTGGCGTTGTAGTCGTAGAAGTCCGCGCCGCTGATGACCTCGCCGGGCACGGATGCCCGCGGCTCGTCGTTGCCGAGCACGCTGACCTCGATCTCGCGCGCGTCGACGAACTCCTCGACGACGACCTTGCGGTCGTAGCGCAGCGCCAGCTCGACGGCGGCGATCAGCTCCTCGCGGTTTTTCGCCTTGGAGATGCCGACGCTGCTGCCGAGGTTCGCCGGCTTGACGAAGCACGGATAGCCGAGCGCGACCTCGATCTCCATGACGAAGAACGTATGGTCCTTCTCCCACTGCGTGCGGTTGAAGCTGCGGTAGATGCACTGCGGCAGCCCTTCATGGGCGAACACTTTTTTCATCGTGATTTTGTCCATGCCGACCGCCGAGGCGAGCACGCCCGCGCCGACGTACGGGATGTTGGCCATCTCGAGCAGCCCCTGGATCGTGCCGTCCTCGCCGAAGGTGCCGTGCAGCAGCGGGAAGATGACGTCGACCGCCTTCTCCGGCGCGGCGGCGGCGGCCGCCGCCTGCAGCGCCGACTCGCCGGCCGGCGCAGGGGCCAGGCCGCGGAATACCGGCGCGAGCGCCAGGCTGCTGTCGCCGCCTTCCAGCTTCAGCTGCTCCACGCTGTCCGGAGCCGCGAGCAGCACGCCTGCCGAGCGCCATTCGCCCGTTTTGGTGATGTAGAAGGGCTGAATCTCGTATTTGCCGAAATCGAACGCCCCCATGACCGCCAGCGCCGTCTGCAGCGACACCTCATGCTCCCCCGACTTGCCTCCGTAGACCAGTCCGACGCGAATCTTCTCTCCCATGATGTTAGCCCTCCGGTACCCTCTAGAAATTAGGATGCCAACAACCGGGTCCGCCCATGCGGACCGGCTGCCGGCATCCTGGCCGTGCTACATGCTGTCGCTCAAATGATAGAACCGGTAGCGGGTCTGCTCCGTCCACGCGTACGAATCCTTGTAGTCCCAGTAGCGGTGGCGGCTCGGCACCGTATTGGCGTTGACGAGCGGCATGCCGTCCCCGTCGAACGCCGTCACGACCGTCGTATGCTGGAAGCGGCCGTCGCCGTTCCAGTCGTAGGTGATCACGTCGCCGAGCTCCAGCTCCGCCGCGCTCTCCACCGGCGTCGCCCGCATGCCGGACGAGCGCGGAAAGCTCAAGTAGAGCTGGAACGCGTTGGACACGGCCCAGCTGTAGCTCCACTGCTCCTGGCCGCCCGTCCGTCCCTTGTACCACCAGCCGGATTCCCTTTTCCCAGTATAGTTCATCGGCGCTTCCCCTGCAAAGACGCACTGCGACACATAATTGGTGCAGTTGACCTCGAATTCCTCGTAAGCGGGATTCGGCTCGTTCCACCACTGGTCCGCGTAGGCCGCGACCAGCTCGCGCCGGTACCGGGCGGCGCGGGAGCGGGTGTTGATGCGCGGAACGACGCCATAGTTAAGGAAAGGACGCGGCGCGCCGGGCGGCTGGATGCCGCTGCCGCCGCCGTTGCCGTAGGAGCGGTGCTCGGCGAGCGCGCTGTCCGCCGCGGCATGGCCGTAGCGCGGCCGCCGCTCGCCGACGAGCGGCTCGACCCGCGTCAGCCGCCAGCTCCCGTCCGCGCCGGCCGGTGCGAGCCATATCCGCTCGCGCTCGATCCGCTCCTCCGTATACTGGCGGCCTTTGTGCTGGACATGCCGCTTCAGATGCAGCTGGAGCACGACCGACACCTCCGCGCCGGATTCGTTGACCTTGACCAGCGCGGCCCGCGTCTCGCATTGGGAGGTGAGCAGATCCCGCTCCTCGGCCCGCTCTCGCTGCCGCTGGAGCCGGTGCAGCAGGCGCAGCCGATGGTCCGCGTCCGTCATGATTCCGGCGAGCGCGCTGTCGCGCAGCTCCACCTCGGCCTGGTTGCAGGCCTGCACATAATGCTGCACGGCGCCGCGCCAGCCTGCGGGCGGCTCGCTCCGTCGCTCCTCCCCGCCGGCATCGGCTTGCGGAGGCCTTTTTCCCACCTTGATCCGCGCCATCCTTCCCCATCCTCTCCGAAGCGCTATTTCTCCATCTTAATTTCCATCCTATGACGGATGCGCTCCGGATTATGATCCTTTTCCATGAGAGCGCTTTAGAGCGACGATGGGTCCGCATGGACGAGTTCCCGACAGCATTTCATCGAATTTTCGCTAAATATAGCCTTTTACAAGACAGGCCGGCCTGAAGTATGATAAAGTTCAGCACATTTCTATTCTGCTGAATTCCACGAAAGTGGAAGCGGGGGAACCAACCGCAGGCGCCTTGTCGCGCCTGCCGGGGTGAATCCGGCGCGCACCCGACGCGCGGCTGCCGAAGCCGCCGCGGACTGCGCCTGGTAGGGCTACTCTCTTGGCCCGAATCCGTCAGCTAACCCCGTAAGCAACCAAAGGAGAGGTTCGACCATGTCTTTGCAGGAACGCTTCACCGGCGGTCCGGAGCCGAGACGGCTGCGAGCCGTCCACCGCTCCGCCGCCTGTTGCGCCGAGCAGGAAATCGCCTGCTCCGCCTCGCTGCCGCTTCCGGTCGTACTGGATGCGTCCGAGGTCATCGAGGAGGCGGGGCACGACGCCCGCCACGCTGCTCTTCTGGTCGAGGAGCCGCTCGCTCCCGACCGCCGCATCCGCCGCATCGACCTGTTCATCAGCCGCACCACGGCGATGCTTGCAGGCGGCAGCGGCGACTATCTGGTCGCGCTTCATCTTTATGCAGGCTCAAGCCTGCACCGTGCCGTCGTCACGATGTCCTACTCCGAGGCTCCCGCCGACTGGCAGAGCTGGAGCGGCTGGTTCCAATCGTTCGTCGGCGTTCCGAGCGACGAGGTCATGTCGGTGCTCTATTATGACGCCGAGTGGATCAGCGATCATCGGGACCGTCTTTTGCGCAAGGCTCTGGAGCCCGGCTCCAGAGAAGCGATGCCCTTTCCCGCCACCGCCTTCTGGAGAAGGCACTACCTCATCGAATCTTCCGACATCCATATCCAGCACTCGATGTAATCCAGGCAACCCGCTGATCCCTGCCGCATGATCCGCTCATGCAGGAAGCCCCCGAAGGGCCATGTCCCTCGGGGGCTTCGCTGCGTTCATGGGGTTGAAAACAGGGACGAAGCGGAGCCGGCTCCGCTTCGTCCCGTTCATTCCGCTGCGCCCTGCTTTACGCGTGGCTCAGCTCCAGCTCCTCTTCCTCGTCGCGGTTGTAGCTCTCGCGGTCGAACTCGTCTTCCGACACGGCGACGAGCAGCGACGACACGGTCGTGCCGGTCGCGTTGACCGCCGTGCGGCCCATGTCGACGACGGCGTCGATCGCGAGCACGAGGCCGAGCCCTTCCAGCGGCAGGCCGAGCGCGGTCAGGACGACCGTCGTCGAGATCGACGCCGGTCCCGGCACGCCGGCGACGCCGATCGAGGAGATCGTGCTGACGAGCACGATCAGGATGTAGTCGGAGATGCCGAGCGGCACGCCGTACACCTCGGCGACGAAGATCGCCACGACCGCCGGCCAGACGCCGCCGCAGCCGTTCATGTTCATCGTCGCGCCGAGCGGCGCGACGAAGCTGGCGATGCGCGGCGACACGCGCAGCCGCTTGGTGATGACCTCCAGGTTGACCGGCAGCGTCGCGTAGCTGCTGCGCGTCGTGAAGGCGACGGCGATCGTCGGGTAGATCTTGCGCAGGAACTTGAACGGATTGAGCTTCGCCCAGAACGTGACGAGCGAGCCGAACGTCAGGATGAAGTGCAGCAGCAGCGCGACATACGTCGCGAGAATGAGGCTGATGAGCGGCTTGAGCGTATCGAAGCCGTAGCGCGCGGCCATCGAGCCGATCAGCGCATACACGCCGTATGGCGTCAGGCGGATGATGTACTTGGTCACCTGGTTCATGACCTGCTTGAGCGATTCGATGACTTGGCGCACCGGCTCGGCCGCCTCCGGCTTGCGCGAGCTGAGCTGCACGATGGCGACGGCGATGAAGATCGCGAAGATCAGCACCGGCACGACCTTGGCGTCGGCCATGTCGCCGATCGGGTTGGACGGCACGAGGTTCAGGATGACCTCGGAGAACGTCGGAATCGTCCGCGCCTCATACCCTTCCGGCGTCTCCTGGGCGATGCCCGAGCCCGGGTTGAACGCCAGCGCCACGAGCAGGCCGATCAGCGCTGCCACGCCGGTCGTGCCGATGAAGAGCAGGATCGTCTTGGTGCCGATCTTGCGCAGCTGCCCGAGGCTCGAGATCGACGAGATGCTGGAGACGACCAGCACGGCGACGAGCGGGATGACGAGCATTTTGATGAGGTTGACGTAAATGGAGCCGAGCGTGCTGATGCTCGTGGCGTCGATCTCCAAGGAGTTCAGCGTCACGCCGACGACGAGGCCTATGCCGAGCGCGAGCAGCACCCGATAGCCGAAGCCGACGCGGCGCCGCGCCAGCCAGACGAGCAGTCCGATGACGATGAGGGAGACAAGCAGGCTGATCCAGTTCGTCTGGAACGCATGCACGAGGTTGTTGTTTTCAGGCAATGAGTCCATCCCCTTCATATCCTAGTGATTTACTATGCTATAGTATACTAGCGAGGTTGACTTCTTATGTCAACGTTTATTTAGCCCGTGAATAATAATTGGCATGAAGCTTCGACGCCTCCAGCTCGCCGAATCAAGGCACTCCAAGCTCCCGCGCCAAAAAACCCGCAGAGCCCGGCGCCTTCACAGGCCGCCTCTGCGGGTAATAGGAAACCGGATCGGCGCCGCATCCCTGTGCAGACGCCATAATCGAGGGCGCTCAGCCCGGCAGCATCGCGCCCATGCGCGTCGCCGACTGGACGACGAGCGCCGACTGCTCGCGTATGATGGCCGGCGTGAAGCGCGCGGCCGGTCCCGATACGGACAGCGCCGCCGCCAGCCGACCGCTGCGGTCGAACACCGGAGCCGACAGCGCCGCCGCTCCCGGCTCGCGCTCCTCCATGCTCGTCGCGTAGCCGAGCCGACGGATCTCCTCCAGCTGCTCGCGGAACGACTGCGGGTCGATTCCTTGCGGCAGCGCCTCCAAGGACATCATCTGCGCCGCCAGCGCCGGCTCGGCAAAAGCGATGAGCACCTTGCTCGAGGCTCCGACGTACAGCGGCAGCCGCACGCCGACCGGCGCCACGCGCCGGATCGCCTGGTTGCTCTGCACGGCCTGGATGCGGATCCGCTCGCTGCCGTCCCGCACGTACAGGCTCACCGTCTCCCCGAGCGTGTCGCGCAGCCTCTCCATCTCCGGCAGGCAGATGACCGCCGGGTCGCCCGACCGCGACCGATGCGCCGACAGCTCCCAGATGCGCATGCCGAGCCGGTAGCGCTCGGAGCTGCGGTCGCGCTCGAGGAAGCCCTTGTCCTCCAGCGTCGCCAGCATCCGGTGTACGGTGCTCTTGTGCAGCCCGACCCGCTCCGCGATCTCGGTCATCGGCAGGTCGCTCTCCGTCGTAAAGCAGAGCAGGATATCCAGCGCCCTCTCGACGGCCCTTACATTCGATTTTCCATCCTCGGCCTTGCCGCTACGGGACGGTTCCATGCGCTCACCTGCTTTCTTTCCGGGGCGGAGAAGGCCATGACGCTCCTCCGTTCTCATTGAGAATCATTATCATTATAGGGGAGAAAGCGGAGTCCGTCTACCCCGATTCGGTTTCATTCAGTGAAACTAAGATTCTCCTAGTATAACTCGTTTCCTTTATCTCGTAAAGAAACGGCTTCATTTTACGGCAACATTACAAGTGCTTAACAATTGCTCGACATGAATTGACAGCCCGGACAATAGACGCATACAGTAGTAGTACATAGGATCTAGAACGCTTACAAAACAAGGGAGGGGAAGACGAAATGAGCAGCTCTGCCCTGCATACGCCGCTGAACTCGCCGCTGCAGCTGGACCCGTCCCTCTCTTCCGTGCTTCCTCGCCGCGACACGCGCCGCAATGCGCTCGTAGCCGCCGTGTCGGCCGGCGCCGCCCTGCTGCTGCTGCTGATTGTCGCCTTCCACGGCTATATCGCCTGGATGGTCGCGTATCCCTATGTCGCCCCGGTCCATTCCAATCCGATGGAGGCCAAAGGCCTCGCTTATGAAGACGTGACCTTCCCGAGCCTCAGCGGACGCACGACCGTAAGCGGCTGGTACATCCCCTCCTCCCCCGGCCGCTCGATCCAGAGCGAGTCCGAGCGGACGATCGTGCTGAGCCACGGCTACGGCGCGAACCGCGAGGAGACGTGGGTGCCGATGTACGACCTCGCCAGCCTGCTCCACCGGCTGAACTATAATGTCCTGATGTTCGATTACGGCTATGCCTCCCAGCAGTACCGCGCTCCGGCGACCGGCGGCTGGGAGGAGTCTCAGCAGCTGCTCGCCGCCGTCGACTACGTCCGCGCGAACGGCTCCAAGGAAGTCGTCGTCTGGGGCTTCAGCATGGGCGCCGGCACGGCGCTGCAGGCCGCCCTGCAGACGGATGCGATCGATGCGATGATCCTCGACAGCACCTTCGTGGCCAGCCCCGACACGCTGTTCGACAACGTGCGCAACATCATCGACCTGCCGCGCCTGTCGCTGCCGCTCATCGAGAAGCTGCTGCCGCTCTGGACCGGCGTCGACTTCAACAAGATTCCCGCCGAGCAGGTCATGAGCACGAACTACTCCATTCCAATCTACATGATCCACGGCACGATGGACGCCAAGGCCTCCTACCAGTATGCGGAGACGATCGCATCCCGGCAGACGAATCCGCTGTCGCGCGAATGGATCGTGAACGGCGGCCAGCATGAGCTGCTGTTCCGCCAGCATCCCAAGGAGTACATCCAGCGCGCCGCGCTGTTCCTCAGCCAGGTCAACCAGTCGCTGGAGCAGGAAGGCCGACTGGACGCGTGAGCGGAATTCCTGATTGGCGCGACACTTGAAAATATCCAAAAGCACGAAGCCGCTCCTCTCGCAGGGGCGGCTTCGTGCTTTTCATGAACGGGAAGGGCTCCAGCCTCTTCCTCGCAAGCTCGATCCGGCTGAACACGAATGCCGGTCGCCGCCGCGGGATGCCGCCTCCTCAGCGCAGCGGAGCGGTTTTTTTCGCCTGCCGCTCATATCCCCGCCGGTCGACCGAATACACCTAAGCGAGAGCCATGCGTCCGCCGGCGGCCGCGAATCGACCTTCGCCTCGCCGGTCCGACCATGAAAAGGAGGGTTCGCCATGACCGAAGCGCCGTCCGACCTCGCACAGGCGAGGCTGCTGGAAGAGATCAAGCAATGGAAGCAAGAAGAGGCGGATCGGCTGGAGCAGATTGTGCTGGCCGCCGAGCTGGAGCCGGCTTATGCCGGCGTGCTGCAGCAATGGCAGCCGCTGCTGGAGCGGACGGCCGCGGAAGCGGACCGGCTGCTGGAGCCCCGCTCCGAGCCGCCAGCCGCAGGAGCGGCTGGCGATCCGGCCGAGCTGCTGGAGGCGGCCGCCGCGCAAAGCGGCGTGCTCGTCCAGCAGCTGCTGCAGCTGCTCTCGGCCAGTCCCGCCCTCGGCCGCGAGCCGGAGGCGCGCTCGGCCGTGCATGAGGCGCTGCGCGGCTGCACCGCCCGCCTCGCGCGGGCCGAGGCGATCCGCCAGGGGCGCGCGGCGGAGCAGCCGAGTGCGACGGCTGGCGCAGCGGCCGGCACGGCGACGGACGCGGCGGCCCCTCCGGCTGCAGCGGCGACGGCGCAGCTAGAGCCGTCCCGCGCGGAATCGCCTCCCCGCACCGGCCAAGCCGCCGGCGCGCACCAGCAGGTTCCGATCGGCGGGCACCAGCTGCCTCCTTTGCCCTATGCGTACAACGCTCTGGAGCCGTACATCGACGAGGCGACGATGCGGATCCATCACGACAAGCATCATCAGGCCTACGTGGACGACCTCAACAAGGCGGAGAAGGAGCTGCAGGCGGCGCGCAAGAGCGGCGACTTCGCGCTCGTCAAGCATTGGGAGCGGGAGCTGGCGTTCAACGGCGCGGGGCATTACCTGCATACGCTGTTCTGGACCGCCATGTCGCCGCAGGGCGGGGGCAAGCCGGTCGGGACGCTGGCCGACGAGATCGACCGCAGCTTCGGCAGCTTCGACGCGTTCAAGAAGCAGTTCTCCGAGGCGGCAGGCAAGGTGGAGGGCGGCGGCTGGGCGATCCTCGTCTACAGCCCGCGCAGCCGCAGGCTCGAGATCCTGCAGGCGGAGAAGCACCAGAACCTGTCCCAATGGGATGCGATTCCGCTGCTGCCGCTCGACGTCTGGGAGCATGCCTACTACCTCAAGCATCAGAACAAGCGGCCCGACTACGTCAAGGACTGGTGGAACGTCGTCAACTGGCCGTACGTGAGCGAGCGGTTCGACAAAGCGCGGACGCTGGCCTGGGAGCCTTACTAGCGCCGTCGTTTGAAAAAGATCGGCCTTGCCGTCCGAAGCGCTTCGTCCCTTGACCGAAACAGCACGAAAAAAGCCCTCCAGCCTGAACTCAGGCTGGAGGGCTTGCCGTGCTCCGTGCTCATGCCGCCTCGCGCTTCGCCGGCCCGCTGGCGGGCTAGCTGGCACGCTGACGCAGGCTCGCTGGCGCAGGCTGCCGGAGCTCTCGGCGCTACTGCTTGAGCAGCGAGAGGAACTCCGCGCGCAGCGCGCTGCTCGAGCGGAACTCGCCGCGCACGCCGGAGGTGATCGTCTTGCTGCCGGGCTTTTTGACGCCGCGGGAGCACATGCACAGATGCTCGCCCTCGACGACGACCATGACGCCCTGCGGCGACAGCGCCTCGTCGAGGATGTCCGCGAGCTGCGACGTGATCCGCTCCTGCACCTGCAGCTTGCGGGTGACCGCCTCGACGAGGCGGGCCATCTTGCTCAGGCCGAGGATATGGCCGTTCGGCAGGTAGCCGATATGGATCTTGCCGAAAAACGGCGCCATATGATGCTCGCACTGGCTGTAATACACGATGTCCTTGACGATGACGAGCTCCTCATGGTTCTCGTCGAACGTCACGCCGAGCACGTCGGCGGGATTGACCTCGTAGCCGGCGAAGATCTCCTCGTACATGCGGGTGACGCGGGCGGGCGTGTCCAGCAGCCCTTCGCGCTCGACGTCCTCGCCGACCAGCTTGAGAATCTCGCGGAGATGATATTCGATCTGATCGCGGTTGCGCGCGACCATCGAGTTGGAGTAATCTTTCAAACCTGCCATCGCGGCCTCCCTGGCTTCCTTGAGGAGCGGGCGGCTGCCGTGTTATCTGCGCTTGCCGCCACGCTGGTTCGGGATGAATTTTTGCTGTCCGCCTTGCTGGCCCTTCATCATCTGCTGGGCCTTCTGCATCTGCTTGTTGTTCAGGTTGTAGCCCATCTGCTTGGCCATCTTTTGAAGCATCTCCGGATCGGACTGCATCTTCTCCATCTGCTTGCGCAGATAGAACACGCCGATGAAAAAGCCGCCGACCAGGCCGACGATCAACGTAACGATCGGGATGACGATATTATACCATTCCACGTGCAGTTCACCTGTCCTTTAATCAGGGTCGATAGAGCTCTTCCATCTTAGCATTATCGGGGGGGCCGCGCAATTTCAACCGCGGTCCCGGCAGCGTCCGCCGCCTTTGCTTTCGGCTGCGCAGCGGCGGCTCCGCCGTCGGCCTCGGCCTGCTCCCGCAGCGAGGCGAGCGAGCGTGCCGCCCAGGAGCGGGCCTCCTCGTCACTCTCGCGCTCCGCCGCCTCGGCGAGCGCGGCCTCGGCCTCGGGCCCGCCGATCCGCCCGAGCGACCAGGCGGCCGTGCCGCGCAGCACCGGCCGCGGATCCTGCTGCAGCACGCGGATGAGCGCGGGCACGGCCGACTTCTCCTTGAAGTTGCCGAGCGCGATGACCGCGTTGCGCTGGATCGGCTTTTTGCCGCGCCAGGACGAAGCGTTGCGCCCGTACCGCTCCTTGTACTCGCGGTTGCCGATCTCCAGCAGCGGCTCCAGCAGCGGCTTGACCTGCTCGGGGTCGGGCTGGAATTCCGGATGCCGCGTCACGTTGACGCCCCGGTTGACGGGGCAGACGATCTGGCAGGTGTCGCAGCCGTACAGCCGGTTGCCGATCTTGCGCATCAGCTCGTCCGACACCATCTCCTTGGTCTGGGTCAAATACGAGACGCAGCGCTGTGCGTTGAGCTGGCCCGGTCCGACAAGCGCGCCCGTCGGGCAGGCGTCGATGCACTTCGTGCAGCTGCCGCAGCCGTCCTCGACCGGCGAATCGGGCTCGAGCGGCAGGTTCGTGATCATCTCGGCGAGAAAGATGAACGTGCCGTGCTTGCGGTTCAGGATGAAGCTGTTTTTGCCGCTCCAGCCGATGCCTGCCCGCTCGGCGACCGCCCGGTCGCTCAGCTCGCCCGTATCGACCATCGACTCGGCCCGCAGCTCCGGCACGCGCTCGCGCAGCCATGCCTCCAGCCGCGCCAGCCGGTCGCGCAGCACCGTATGGTAATCCTCTCCCCAGGAGGAGCGGGACAGGATGCCGCGGCGCGCGCCGGGCTCCGACTTGGGCGGATCCTGCAGCTTGGACGGGTAGCCGACCGCGATCGCGATGATCGACAGCGGCTCGTCGAACAGGAGCGACGGATCGACGCGCCGCTCGATGTCCTTCGGCTCGAAGCCGGACTCGTAGCCGAGCTCGCGATGGCGGATGAGCCGCCCCTTGAGCGCCGCGAACGGCTCCGGCGACGCCACGCCGATATCGTCGATGCCGAGCCCGTAGGCGGCTTCCTTCATTTCGGACTTGAGCCGGCTCCAGAAGCCGGCGTCTGCTGCGGTTCGATCCATCTTCTCCTCCTCCTTTCCCTCGCCCCAGCCGTCGTCTGCCCGTCGCGAAACGGAAGCGGGGCCGCGCTAGCCGCGCAGCCCCCGCTCCCCTAGCTCCCTTACCCCTTGCCGCCGGCCCGCATCGCCTTGATGGCGCCTACGGCCAGCTCGTCGCAGCGGTTGTTCCATTCGTTGTCGCTGTGGCCCTTGACCTTGACGTAAGCCACCTCGTGGATGCCCATCAGCTCCCACAGCCGCTGCCAGAGCTCCTTGTTCTCGACCGGCTGGCCCTTGCTGTTCTTCCAGCCGTTGCGCAGCCAGCCCCGGATCCAGTTGTTCTGAAAGCAGTTCACGACGTACGCCGAATCGCTGTGCACGGTGACGCGGCACGGCACCTTGAGCAGCGCCAGCGCCTCGATGACCGCCTGAATCTCCATGCGGTTGTTCGTCGTATGCGGCTCGGCTCCGGAGATCTCCTTGCGCTTGTCGCCGTAGAACAGCACGGCCGCCCAGCCTCCGGGACCCGGATTGCCGGAGCACGCGCCGTCGGTGTATACGGTCACTTCCTTCATGCTATCGCTCCTCTTCCACGGTAAATGGCGGACGGCGGCTCCGCCGCTCTCGCCGGCCGCCTACAGGCGTCCGGCATGGTCCAGCGGCCAGAGCAGCAGCTCGGCCCGGCCCGTGATGTCGCTCGCGTCGACGGCGCCGAACGTGCGGCTGTCGCGGCTCGCCCTCCACTGCCGATTGTCGCCGAGCACGAAATAATGCCCCGGCTCCACCTGCACCGCCTGGAAATTCTCGAGCGCCGGCGCCCGGTCGGCGTAAAGCTCCGGCACCGGAAGCCCGTTGCGCAGCAGCTGTCCCTGGCGCAGCTCGACTACGTCTCCGGGCAGTCCGACGACGCGCTTCACGAGGTACCCCGGACTGCCGTCCTCCGGTCGCGGATCGCGCAGGATGACCACATCGCCCAGATGGATCGGCAGCGCGTCGCCGGCGAGCCGGCTGACGAGCAGCCAGTCGCCCGGATGAAGCGTCGGCTGCATCGAGTCGCCCTCGACGATCGACAGGTTCAGCACGAAGCGGTTCAAAAAAAGCACGACCGCCGCCACGACGACGGCCGTCCGCAGCAGCGCGGACAGCTCTCGCCTGCGGGCGGCTGGACGCGGCTGCGGCTGCGGCTCGGCCGGCAGCCCGGCCGCGACAGGCTCCGTCATGCCGGCCCCTCCTCTTCCCGGACTGGACGGTTCGCCCAGGCCTCGTAATAGCGCAGCACGATCTCGTCCTCGAACGGCGGCTCGCCGGCGCGGATCCGCTGCGTCACCTCGCGCAGCCCTTGGCCGACCTTGGCGTCGACGATCGGCGGATAGCGGTAGTCCGTCTTGTGGCGCTCGTACTCGTCGCGGTCGACGACCGCCAGGTCGCCGTTCGCCGTACGGATGACGTCGAGGTCGTAGTCGATGTACGTCAGCACGTCTCCCGTCAGGTACGGCGGCGAGGCGAGGTTGCAGTAGTAGCGGATGCCGAAGTCCTCCATCATCGCGACGACGTTGTACCACTTGCCAGGCAGGAAAAAGGATACGGCCGGCACGCGGCTGACCCATACCGAGCCGTCCGCCTCCGTGATCGGAGTCTGGTTGTTGATCAGCACGATCATGTTCTCCTCGGCCTGCTGCGGCAGCAGCAAGCGGTCGGGAACGAGCCAGTTCTTCTGCCACTGGCGGTGAAGATGGCCGTCGTGCTTGAAGCTTTTGATATAACAGCGCCGATACGTGTCCACTTACGCACTCCCTGACTTAAACCATCATAGTAATAAGAAAAGCATATCCGGGCGCCAAAATCAATGGACGCCGGACATGCTTGAAGGAAAGGGCGGCTTGGCCGGCGAGCGCCTGTCCGGAAAAAATCCGGCCAGGGCTCGTCCTAGCCCGCCACGATGCTGAGTTTCTGGAACGAATGATAGAAGTCGCTCGGCTCGAAGCCGAGTGAGCTGTAGAGCGTAAGTACGGGTTCGTTATGCCTGTCCGCCGTGACGAGAATCTTGGAGACGTTGCGCTGCTCGAAGCGGGCGCGCAGCCGGGAGATGAGGCCCTTGGCGATGCCGCGTCCTCGGTAGTCCTTGTGGACGGCGACACGGTAGTAGTACCCTCGGTTGTTGTCGATCGTGCCGATGATGATGCCGGCGAGCTGATCTCCATCCGATGCGACGAGCACGAGATCGCTGTCCCAGGACAGCTGCCTGCTGAGAGCTTCCTTCGTTTCCTCGTAGCACTCTTCGCACAGAACCGATTGCAGCAAGGAGGTCGCGCCGCGGTAGTCGGCGAGCTGGAAAGAACGAACATGCATGAATGCTTAGCTCCCTTACATTCAATGTCATTGGTAAAAGCTAAGTTTGATTATACGACAAAAGTAAAGGAAAGCGAGACTTTTTGTCCAAAAAACCGCATTAAATTTAACATTGCGCTTACATTTCGTTGAAAGCGCTTTATTGATAACGCTTACCCGACCGTTTGAACTTTATAGCGCACGGGTAAGCATAAACGATCGTTTTTGTGGCATTCTAGATGTCGGCTCGCAGTCCGCCCGACTTTTGAAAGAAAAATGTTGATTTATTCAAGGGCTTGAGGGATAATGATCTGGAATCGCTACATATCATTCGAGGAGGTTTTTTGATCATGGCACATGAACTTCCAGCACTTCCGTATGCAAACGACGCTCTGGAGCCGCATATCGACGCGCAGACGATGGAGATCCACCACGACCGCCATCACAACACGTACGTGACGAACCTCAATGCCGCTCTGGAGTCCGCTCCCGAGCTCGCATCCAAGTCCGTCGAGGACCTGATCGCCGACCTCAGCAGCGTGCCGGAGTCCATCCGCACGGCCGTCCGCAACAACGGCGGCGGACATGCCAACCACAGCCTGTTCTGGACGACGATCGCCCCGAATGCCGGCGGCGCTCCGACGGGCAAGCTGGCTGAAGCGATCGAGAGCGAGCTGGGCGGCTTCGCCAAGTTCCAAGAAGACTTCGCCAAAGCGGCTACGACGCGCTTCGGCAGCGGCTGGGCCTTCCTCGCCGCCGACAAAGCCGGCAAGCTGAAAGTATACAGCCTGCCCAACCAGGACAGCCCGATCATGGAAGGCGAAACGCCTCTGCTCGGCCTGGACGTGTGGGAGCATGCCTACTACCTCAAGTATCAAAACAAGCGTCCCGACTACATCAAGGCGTTCTGGAACGTCGTGAACTGGGACGAAGTCGGCAAGCGCTACGAAGCGGTCGCGAAGTAAGCCTTCTTGCCCTTGGACAAGCCTGCCTGCAGCATTATGCTGCGGGCGGGCTTTTTCGATTTCGAGCGCGATCGATCTCTCCAAGTCCGCTGTCCGATATTCGCCGTTGTCCGCTGTCTGCTGCCCGCTGCCTCAGGTTCGTTAAAATTACAAACCTTTGCTTTCCGGCTCGATAGCGCTTGTGAGTATCGTTCGGATCAATCGCGATTCGGCCGAACCGCCAGAAAATATTCCGACGTCGGTCAAGAGGATAGGCTCCTGCCGCATAGGCTAATGCATCCTGCGTTTTCAGCCATGCGCCAGACGGAAGGAGCTGTTCGACCGGTATGTCACAGCCTTACTTGTATTACGCTCCCAACAGCGCCTATCGCTATGTCCAGGCAGGGGGCGACTGCGGATGCGGCAGTCCTCGCGCGTTCCAGCCCGCGCCGCCGCCGATCCCTCCTACGCCGCCGACGCTCTTCCCGCCGTTCGGCGGCGGCCTGTTTCCGCCGCTTGGCCCGGGCGGCGGCTTCCCCGGCCCCGGGCCGTTCCTCCGGGGCCGGGGCCTTGGCCGCCCGGACCCGGGCCGTTCCCTCCGGGCCCTGGCCCTTGGCCGCCCGGACCGGGGCCGTTCCCTCCGGGGCCGGGGCCTTGGCCCGGAGGACCGGGGCCGTTCCCTCCGGGGCCGGGGCCTTGGCCGCCCGGACCCGGGCCGTTCCCTCCAGGGCCGGGGCCTTGGCCGCCCGGACCCGGGCCGTTCCCTCCGGGGCCGGGGCCTTGGCCGCCCGGACCGGGGCCGTTCCCTCCGGGGCCGGGGCCTTGGCCGCCCGGACCCGGGCCGTTCCCGTTCGGCCCCGGGGCGGCGGCGCCAGCGCTGGCCGCGAGCCCTGCGGAGACGGCGGCCGTCTCCGCCATGGCGCCGGTCGGCTCGGTTCCGCCGGGGCCGACGGCGGCGCCGAATGCTCCCGCTCCGCCCGTGACGGTGCGGATCGACGGCGGGGAGTCGTTCCCCTACGTCACGGAGGACTACCAGATTCCCTTTTATGAAGGCATGAACATCGCCCAGGCGCTCGACTACACCGGGGTCGTCCGGGCGACGACGAGCGGCGTGCAGGCCGTCGGCGGCGTCCGCAACGATACGACCGACGACGTGCGGATCGGGAACGGCGTCCAGTACGTGCTGAGGCTCAACGGGCGGCAGATCCCCCACTCCCTGCTGAGCTTCCCCGTCCACCGCCGCGACGTGATCGGGATCGAGCTGATCGTCATCGGCCAGAGCTAGGGCCTGGCGGCAAACCCGCCCTAGGGCGGCGCAGCCCAAAAAGCCTCCGTCCCGCAGCGATGCGGAACGGAGGCTTTGCTTTTTTTTACCGTCGGAAGAATTACACCATCACCTGGCAGATCTGGTTCGTGAACTCGACCGGATCCTCGATCGGCAGCCCCTCGATGAGCAGCGCCTGGCTGTACAGCAGCGAGGTGAACAGCTCGAGCTTGGCCGGATCGGCGGCGTGGGCTTCCTTGAGCGCGCGGAACACGTCGTGGCCGGTGTTGATCTCGAGCACCTTCTGCGCCTTGACGCCGGAGCTGTCGGGCATCGCCGCCAGCACCTTCTCCATCTCGATCGTCAGGTCGCCCTCGGTCGCGAAGCAGACCGGATGCTTGCGCAGGCGCTTGGAGGCGCGGACCGCGCTCACCTTGCCGCCCAGCAGCCCCGCCATCGCCTCGAACAGCGGCTTGTTCTCCTCGTCGGCCGCTTCGTCCTCCGGCTTGCTCTCATCCTCGATGCCCAGGTCGCCGCTCGAGACGGAGCGGAATTCCTTGTCCTTGTAGCTCGTCAGCATGCGGATCGCGAACTCGTCGATGTCGTCGGTGAAGTACAGGATCTCATAGCCCTTGTCGAGCACGAGCTCGGTCTGCGGCAGCTTCTCGATGCGCTCGGCGGAGGAGCCGCTCGCGTAGTAGATGTACTTCTGGTCCTCCGGCATGCGGGAGACGTACTCGGCCAGCGTCACGAGCGCTTTGTCCTTGGACGAGGTGAACAGCAGCAGGTCCTGCAGCGTCTCCTTGTGCGCGCCGTAGTCGCTGTACACGCCGAACTTCATCTGGCGGCCGAACGAGCCGAAGAACTTCTCGTACTTCTCGCGCTCGTTTTTGAGCATGCTCTGGAGCGCGCCCTTGATCTTCGACTCAATGTTCTTGGCGATCTGCTTGAGCTGACGGTCATGCTGCAGCAGCTCGCGGGAGATGTTGAGCGACAGGCTCTCGGAGTCGACCATGCCCTTGACGAAGCTGAAGTAGTCCGGCAGCAGGTCGGCGCATTTGTTCATGATGAGCACGCCGCGGGAATACAGCTCGAGCCCTTTTTCGTACTCCTTGGTGTAGTAGTCGAACGGGATCGTCTCCGGGACGTACAGGATCGCCTGATAGACGACCGCGCCGTCGGCGCTCACATGCACATGCGCGAGCGGCTTGTCGAAGCCGTAGCGCTTCTCGTGGTAGAAGCTCTCGTAGTCCTCCGCCTTCAGCTCGGACTTGTTCTTGCGCCAGATCGGCACCATGCTGTTGATCGTCTGCTGCTCCGAGAATTCCTCGAACTCGCCCTCGGCGCCTTCCTTCGGACGGCTGGAGGTCAGCTCCATCTTGATCGGATAGCGGATGAAGTCCGAATATTTCTTGACGAGCGCCTTCAGCCGGTACTCGTTCAGGTAGTCCTCGTAGCTTTCGTCCTCGGTGTCCGGCTTGATGTGCAGCGTGATCTCCGTGCCGATGGCGGCTTTGTCGGCCGGCTCGATCGTGTAGCCGTCCGCGCCTTCGGATTCCCAGCGCCATGCCTGCTCCTCGCCGAGCGCGCGGGAGACGACCGTCACCTTGTCAGCGACCATGAACGACGCGTAGAAGCCGACGCCGAACTGGCCGATGATGTCGCGGCCGTCCTTGGACTCGTTCTCCTGCTTGAACGCGAGCGAGCCGCTTTTGGCGATCGTGCCGAGGTTCGTCTCGAGCTCCTCGCGCGTCATGCCGATGCCGGTGTCCGCGATCGTCAGCGTGCGGGCCGCCTTGTCCGGCTTGACCTCGATATAATAGCTGTCCTGATCGAACGTCAGGCTGTCGTCGGTAAGCGCTTTATAGTAGATCTTGTCGATGGCGTCGCTGCTGTTGCTGATGAGTTCGCGCAGAAAGATCTCTTTCTGGGTGTAGATCGAGTTGATCATCATGTCCAGAAGACGCTTCGATTCCGCCAGGAACGGTTTCTTTTCCACTTCGACTCTCTCCTCTTCGTGCCTGAATCTTAGCACTCTCATCGCTCGAGTGCCAGCAAGGTTTATATATCACGGCCTGATTCGGCTTGTCAAGGACGGCCTGCCGCTCGGAATCTTCCGCTCCCGGCATGGCCGGCCCTCCCGGTCAGCCTTTCTTCTTGGGCGCTTTCTTGCCTGCCGCATCCAGCTCCTTGCCCTTGCCGTCGATCAGCTTGAGCTGGTCGTTCTCGTAGCCGACCTTGTACGTCACCTCGAAGTTGCGCTTGACGCTCGCCCCGTCCTGACCATGCTCCTCGGCCTCGATGACCGCCTTGACGGTTGCGCTGCGCTCGCCGTTCTGGGTCACGTTCAAGCTCTTGATGACGACGTTTTTCGTCGGCAGATAGCCTTTGCGGAAGTCCTCGTACGGGTCCTGCGCCTTCCAGCTGTAGCCGAGCAGCGAATAGGCGTACAAGTAGTCGCCGTTGCTCAGGCTCTCGTAGAAGCGGGATACGAGGTAGCCGGCATAGTCCGTAATCGTCTTTTTGCCCGCCGCCGTGTCCGCCTCGTCGTCCCTGACGCCGGGCAGCTCCTCCATCGGACTGTTCGACCAGCCCTCGGCGATGCCGAGCACGTCCGCGATCGGGATGCTGAAGCCGATTTCCCCGTCCTGCATCTCCGCCGAGTTCATGCCGAGCACCGCTCCCGTACGCTGATCGACGAGCGGCCCTCCGCTGTTGCCCGGAGCGATCGACGCCGAGATCTGATACAGATTGCGGTAAATATAAGGCTTCATCGCGAAGTTGCGCCCGAGGCCGCTGACGATGCCGGTCGTCACCGTGCTCTGCAGGCCGAGCGGACTGCCGACCGCCAGCACCGGATCGCCGACCTCCACCCGTCCGGTCCGCTCCAGCTTGAGCGGCTGGGAGCCGGACAGCTCCGGCACGCGCACGACGGCGACGTCGAGCTCGCTGCCGATGCCGATCACTTCCCCGGTCAGCTCTCTGGCGTCGGAGGCGATCACCCGCACCGTGCGGGAGCCGGCCACGACATGCGCGTTCGTCAGCAGGTCGCCGCGGTCGTTGTACAGGAAGCCCGAGCCGAGGCCGCTGTCGCTCTGGATCGTGAACACCTTTTTCTGCGTGTTGAAAATGACTTCCTTCAAAGCGCTGGCGCTGCCCGCTCCTCCGCTCGGGAGGACGGCCAGCAGCGGCTCCGCCCCCGCCCGCCGAGGCAGGTCGAGGTGGATCGCCAGCGAAGCCGTCCCGCCGGCCAGCAGGAGCAGGGCGGCAAGGGCCGCCGGCCAGCTCGTCTTCCATTTCATGCGGGACCTCCTTTCCGGCGGGCTACTCAATGTACCACGTCGCCTTCGTAATGATGGCGGTCAGCTCGCCCGCAGGCAGCGATGCGGCGCCGCGGAAGGCAGCCCTGCCGCCCGGCTCGATCGAGACGCCCGGCTCCGTGCCTGCCGTGACCGTGCCGACGGTGCGGCCTTCGGCATCGAGCAGCTTGTATTCGAGCTGCACGGAATGGATGCCGCGCGTCGCCTTGCTCTCGACCTCGCCGGACACGACGGCCCGTCCTTCCTCGTCGCGGCTGACCTTGACGCCGCGCACCGCCACGGCGGCGGTGCGGTTACGCAGCTGCTCGTCGTAAGCGATCTGGCGCGCCGCATCCAGACGCTGCTGCTCCTGCCGCTCATAGTTCTCCCGCTCGCGTCCG
The DNA here is from genome assembly GCF_009649995.1 of Paenibacillus sp. B01. Lineage (NCBI taxonomy): Bacteria > Bacillati > Bacillota > Bacilli > Caryophanales > Paenibacillaceae > Paenibacillus > Paenibacillus sp. B01. Next base: position 5,121,612 of record NZ_CP045802.1, read on the forward strand.
ATCCGCGCCTCCAGCTCCTTGAGCGGCTCGACCGCTCCGGCATGCTCCCGCGCCTCCGCCACGGCTGCGAGCGCTGCCGAATAGTCGCGTCCGCGCAGCAGCGCCTCCGCCTGGGCGGAGCCGGTCTCGACGATCAGGTCGAGAATGCGCTGCCGCAGCTGGGAAGCGCCGGCATCCTGCAGGCCGCGCAGCCGCTGCAGCCGATCCGCGAGCTCCGCCACGCTGTCCAGCCCGTCCAGCTCCTGCGAGACCTGCTTGACGGCGAGACGCGCCGCCTCGTCTCCGATGCGGCCTCGCACAGGGTCGAACACCCGCTCCTGGCGGTTCGCCACCGCCGCCTGCACCTGCCTCAGCTCGCCCTCGGCCTGCTCGAGCCGGCCGCTTTCGAGCAGGCGCGCCGCTTCCTCGACCTGATCGTCGAGCCGCCGCGCCTGCCGCGTAATGTCAAGATCGCGCAGCAGCCCCGCTCCATCCGGCCGCATCTCCGCGGCCCGCTCGAGCAGCTGCTCCGCCTGCGGATAGCGGCCGGCGAGCGCTTCCCGCGAAGCCTGCTGCTGCCACGCCTCGGCCCGCTCGTTGAGCCTGAGCTCGCGGACGAGCACGCCCGCGATGCCCGCGCAGCCGACCAGCAGCGCCAGCGCCGGCGGCAGCCACTGCCTGCGCGTGCGGCGCAGCGACTCCCGCCAGCCGGCGGCAGGGCGCTCCGCTTGAGCGTAGGCGGGACGCGGCCGCTCGGAGGAGCTTTCCTCCGCCTGATCCAGCCGCTCGTCCTCGCGCATGCGCTCCATCAGCTCCCGCGCGTCCGGGGTTCCTCCTGCCGGCGCGGTCCCGATCTCCTGGATCTGCTCCAGCCATTCCACCCGCTCGCGGCGCCGCACGAGCAGAGCCGCCGTATGCAGCGGCTTGCCGCAGCGGCTGCAGAAGCTGGCCTCGTCGTCCAGCGTCTTGAAGCCGCAATAAGGGCATGGGGTGCGGATGCCGCCCGATTCCCGTTCCGTCGATTCCGGTCCACTGCTCATCGCTTCATGCCTCCGCCATCTTTCCGTTCGCCCGCCCTCCTCGGAGGTTCGGAGCGTCTTCCGTTCATACGCCGCTTGCCGGCGTTTTGTTTCCAATCCACCCGATTAGGACGATCATCCCGGGGAAAAAGCCTTGGTCCAACCGAAAAAAGCCATCCGCAAAGATGGCTTGGCGCGAATGACGCCTGGGGATCAGGTCGCGGCCGGCTCCGGATGCAGCTTGCTCCGCATGTAGTCGCGCACGGCCTCGGCCAGATCGTCCCGCTCGAGCGCCATGTCGATCGTCGCCTGCACGAAGCCGAGCTTGTCGCCGACGTCGTGGCGGCGGCCCTGGAACTTGTAGGCGTGCATCGGCAGCACGGAGTTCAGCTTCTGCAGGCTGTCCGTCAGCTGGATCTCGCCGCCCTTGCCGGGCTCGGCGCGCTCGAGCAGGCGGAATATGGCCGGATCGAGCACATATCGGCCGACGACCGCCCAGTTGGACGGCGCTTCTCCGGGCGCCGGCTTTTCGACAAGATTGCGGATGCGAGGGAACAGGCCGTCGCCTTCCAGATCGACGATGCCGTATTTATGCGTCTGATCCCACGGCACCTCCATGACGGAGATGACCGACGAGCCGGTATCGCGGTAGTAGTTCATCATTTCGCCCAGGCAGGGCTGCTCGGAGCGCAGGATGTCGTCGCCGAGCAGCACCGCGAACGGCTCGCTGCCGATGAAGCTGCGCGCGCACAGCACCGCATGGCCGAGCCCGAGCGGCTCCCGCTGGCGCACGTAGACGATGTCGGCCAGCTTGGAGATGCCGCGGACGAGCTCGAGCATCTCCTCGTTGCCCCGCTCCTCCAGCTCGGCCTCCAGCTCGACGGACTTGTCGAAATGATCCTCGATCGCCCGCTTGTTGCGGCCGCTCACGATCATGATGCTCTCGATGCCGGAGGCGACCGCCTCTTCGACGATGTATTGGATCGCCGGCTTGTCGATCAGCGGCATCATTTCCTTCGGCTGCGCCTTGGTCGCCGGAAGGAAGCGAGTGCCCAGCCCGCCGGCTGGAATAATGGCTTTGCGGATATGCGTCAAGATTGAACCACTCCTTAAGAGATGCAAGATATGTAAGATCGGACAGTCCGGGACGGATTCGCCGCTTGTTCCATAAGTTTACCAATTGTTGAAGGATCGCGCCACCAGAGGTTATGATGGCAGCGATGCTTGGTTTTGGAAAGCCAAATAAGGATAGGAGCGAGGCCCATGCGGATCACCGAAACGCTGCGCACGCTGCGGCGCGATGAAATGATCGACATTACCCGGCAGGTCCAGTCCCATGTGCAGGCAGCCGGCATTCAGAGCGGAGAAGTCCTGGTATACTGTCCCCATACGACGGCTGGATTAACCATCCAAGAGAACGCCGATCCGGACGTCAAGCACGACATCCTGCTCCGTCTGGACGAGATCTATCCGTGGGAGCATCCCGGCTATCGGCATGCCGAGGGCAATACGGCCGCCCATCTGAAGGCGCTCACGACGGGCACGAGCCAGCTCGTCCCGATCGAAGGCGGACGCCTCGCGCTCGGACGCTGGCAAGGCATCTACTTCTGCGAGTTCGACGGCCCGAGGACGCGCGAGTACCGGCTCCGCATCACCGGCGACCGCTAGGCTCCGGCGCCGCTCCAAAAGCGCGACTGCGCTCGCTCCCGGCTGCCGTGTCGAGCGAGCCGGGACTTCGGCATCGTGACGGCTCTATCGGCTCTAGCGGCGGCCAGCGCTTTTGAAACGCAGCAAGGCCCGATCGGATCGCGAGATCCGGTCGGGCCTTGAACATTTTACGGGCAAAAAGGCCGCGATGCGGCGCCTCCTGCCGACCGGCCTCAGCGCACGCGCGATTCGGTCAGGTGGAATTGGCCGACCATGCCTTGCAGCTGGCCGGTGATCGCCTCGGCCTCGCCGGCGGTCGCCTGCACCTGGGCCATCTCCCGCTGCAGCTCCTGCATCTGGCGCTCCGCCTCGGCGCTGATCCGGCGGTTGTGCTGGCTCACCTCCGCGATGCTCTCCATCAGCCGCGCGACCTCGCCGGCAACCTCGCCCTTGCGGCCGTCGCCTGCGGCGGCGGCCATGAGCATGGCGCCGGCCGCCTCGGCCAGCTGCCGTCCGGTCTCGACGGCGCGGCTGCCTTCGGCCATCGAGGCTGTCGCGCGCTCCGCCTCGCCCTGGATGCCCCCGATGATGGAGCGGACATGCTCCGTCGACTGGCGCGTCATCTCCGACAGCTTGCGGATCTCGCCGGCGACGACCGCGAAGCCGCGGCCGCTCTCGCCCGCGCGAGCCGCCTCGATCGAGGCGTTCAGCGCGAGCAGATGCGTCTGCGCCGAGATCTGCTCGATCGCCCCGAGCACCTCGCCGACCTGATGCACCGCCTGCACGAGCCCGTCCAGCGTCTGCCCGGACTGCTCCATGCGACCCGATATAGCGCCCATCGCCTCTCCGATGCGCTCCACCTCGCTCCGCGCCACGCCGATCTCGCGGCTGGCCTGCTCCTCGAGCTCCTGCAGCTGCTCCCGCATCTGCCGCGCCGAAGCTTTGGCGCCTTCGATGTCGCCCAGCTGGGCGGCCGTGCCGGCGATCATCTGCCCCATCGAGCCGCTGACCCGCTCCGTCCGCTCGGCCAGCTCGGCCGCCTTGCGGCTCAGCTCGCCCTGGCTGACGCGGACGTCGCCGGAGGCGGTCCGCACGCGCAGCATGATGCCCTCGAGCGAGTCGATCATGTTGTTGATCCACTTGGCCAGCTCGCGCGTCTCGTCTCCCGCGAACGTCTCGGTCCGCAGCCGCTGGGTCAGGTCGCCCCCGCCCTCGGCGTTGAGCCGGATGAAGCGGGCGATCGCCCCGAGGCGCTCCGCCGTCCGCCTCGTCACCCGGCGGCGGGCCGCCAGCGAGCCGGCGGCGCCAAGCACGACGTACGCCGCGACGGCCGCGGCAGCCTGCGTCAGCGGATCCGCGCCCAGCCTGAGCAGGACGGCCAGGAGCAGCGCGAACAGCGCCGTCCCGGCCAGCAGCGACAGCGCCGAGCTCCGCCGGTGCTGCCAGTCGATGCCCCGGATCCGGTACACCTCCTCCAGATCGCCCTCGCACATCATCCCCCACAGATCGGGGTGATGCGGCAGCCGGAAGGTGACGCCTTTGCCGATGACGGGGATATGCCGGTAGTCCGAATAGCCTGGAAACTCGACGAACAGGTTGGAGCCGTTCCGGATCGTATTCGCCACGCCGGGATGCAGCTCCCCCGTCGCCGGATCGGTGAACCGCAGCTCCAGCTCGGTATGCTCCCGGATGCCGACGACGCCATAATCGGTCCGCACTCCGTCCTTGAGGTTGTCCCCATGCGTGAAGGTCCGATCCTCGAAGCGGCTGCGCGACAGCGCCGTGCCGGGCTCGATCGTGCGGTCGATCTCCGGCTTGGCCATGAACAGATAGTTGTCGCCCGAATCGGGATACACATGCCCGGACTCGCGCTGGATCAGATCGCCGAGCACATCCCCCGGCACTCGTCCGCAGAGCGCTCCGCTCCACCGCCCGTCCTCCAGCACCGGCTCGATGAACAGCAGCGTGATGCGGTCGTGGAAGCTCGACGAGCGGGGCCCGGCCTCGAGCGTCCGCTCGTCCCGGTACGGGCCGAACAGGCAGCGCCCGCCGATGCGCTTCGCATACGCGAGCCCGAGACCCAGCCCCTCTCCGCTTTCCTCCGAGTAGGCAGTCCCGCTGTGCCGCGGTAAAGTCGATGCCGTCACGAATCCCTCCCGGTCGAGGAAGAACAGCTCCGTGAAATCGCCCGCCCGTCCATATGCCGCCCGCAGCGAATCGACGCCGCCTCCGCCCGCCAGCAGCGCCTGCACGCCTCCGTCCCCGGCCTCCTGCTGCAGCTGCTGGCGCAGCCGCTTCATATGGCCCCAATATTCCTCCGCCCAATCCTGCAGCAGCGCCGCCCGCGTGGCCGCGATGCCCTCGAAGATCTCCTTCACGTCCTCCGTCCGGCCGCGGTTCAGGCGGCAGGATATCCACAGCGGCAGCCCCGTTCGAAAGCCAAGCCAGTCAAACATGGCGTTCTCCCCCTCTTGTCCTCATCTGTCTCTCTAACGGATTTGATTACGTTATCGGTCCGACGGCGCTTCGTTGAAAGGGAGGACGGCCATCTCTTCAAAAAGAATAACCGGCTCCATGCGGAGGATGTCCTTGACAAATCAGCTTATTTATAATAATTTTAATGTAATAACAAATACAAAAATAAATCAAAGGAGCTGTTCCCTCATGACCCAAACGAACACGAAAGCCGTCGATGCCGCCGCCGTCCACGCCGCGCTCAATCTCCAGCTGGCCAACTGGAGCGTCCTGTACGCCAAGCTCCACCAGTTCCACTGGCTCGTGAAAGGGCCGCATTTCTTCACGCTGCACGTCAAGTTCGAGGAGCTGTACCGGGAAGCCGCGGCCCGCGTCGACGAGCTGGCCGAGCGCGTGCTCGCCACGGGCGGCCGCCCGCTGTCCACGATGCGCGAGTTCCTGGCCGCGGCGACGCTGCAGGAAGGCTCCGGCGACGAGTCCGCGATCGAGATGGTCCGTTCCGTCGCCTCCGACTACCGGACGCTCGCGCAGGAGCTCGGCCAAGCGATCGCCGACGCCGAGGGGGCGGGCGACGACGCGACCGCCGACCTGCTGCTCGGGATCCACGAAAGCATCGAGAAGCATGCCTGGATGCTGGACGCGTTCGCCTCCGCCTGATCGTTTCAAGCTCCTCCCGCCTCCCCTGTCGAATGCCAAAAAGGGCTGCCTTCGAGAAGCCGGTCGATGCCGGCTTGCTCGAAAGCGGCCCTTTTGCTGCGCCTTTAGCTCCTGTCGGCATCCGTCTGCCCTCGGACCGCGGCCAGGATGAAGGCCGTCAAGTCCGCGACGACCTCGTCGGCGGTCAGCCGCTCGATCTCCGGCACGCCGTGCATGTCGATCATGCTCATGTTGGCGAGAAGCGCGCCCATCACGAACAGCTGCGTCGTATGGAGCGAGCGGAAGCGGAAGCAGCCTTCCGCCCGGCCGCGCTCCAGGCACTCCCGCAGGCGGACCTGGATGAGCGACTTGTGCGACTGGATGATCTCGCGGCGCGGGGAGCGCAGCGCCATCTCCTGCTGGATGATCGCGATCAGCTCGGGCTCGCGGCGGCGGAACCGCGTCATCTCGCGGATGATGACCTTCAGATCGGCCTCGGGATCGGGGCCCGGCGCCAGCGACCGGATGTCCCGGTCGGGGAAGTACTCGTTGAAGATCGCGGCGAAGACGCCGTCCTTGCCGCCGAAATGATAGGAGACGAGCGCTACGTTGGCGCAGGCCTCCTCGCAGATCTGCCGGATGGTCGTCTTTTCGAAGCCATGCTCCGCGAACAGCTTCTTGGCGGCCCGCAGCATGCGGACGCGCACGTCTACCTTGCCCATAAGCCGCCTCCTGTCCGTCTGTTCCCGCTCAGCGGGCCGACGGCGCCGGCTGCGAAGCGGCGCGCTGCGCCGGAGCTCCGGCCTTCTTGAGCGCGACGGCCGCCACGCTGACGAGCAGCGCCCCCGCGCCGGTCAGCGCCAGCGCCAGCACGTCCGGACCGGTCGACGAGCCGCCGAACAGCAGGTTCATCATGCCTTCGACGGCGCGCGTAGCCGGCAGCCACTCGCCGATGCCATGGTAGAACGACGGCAGCAGCTCGCGCGGCAGCATCGCTCCGGAGCTCACCAGCTGCATCGACAGCAGGATGATGTTGAGGAACATGCCGGCCATGCCGAGCACCTGCAGCACCATCTGCGACACGAACATGAAGCTGAGCAGGATGAGCAGCATGAACAGCCAGACGCTCAGGAAGCCGCTCTCCATCTGGCCGCCCAGCGCGGCCAGCAGCCCTGCCGAGACGAGCGAGACGACGAAGGCGATGACGACCGTCAGCGACGCCTGCGCCCCGAAGCGCTGCCATTTCGTCGTCGAATGGGCGACGGCCATGCCGGACTGGAAGAAATTCAGCGCCATGATCATCGCTCCGACCCAGGACGCCAGCACGAGCATCATCGGCACCATCTGGTTGTTCATGCCGTCCACGGCATGCAGCGACTCCAGCTGGGCCTCGACCCGCTGCGCGAGGCTGCCGGCGGCGGCCGCCGCCGCTTCCTGCGGCATGCCCTGCGCGGCCAGCGCGCCCTGGATGCCCTGCGCGGCGGCGCGGCCATTGGCCTCGGCCGTAATTTGCGCCGCGACCGAGCTCATCACGTTTTTGATCATGACCGGGTTGGACTCGTTGAGCAAGTAGTGCAGCGAAGCCTTGCCCTGCGGATCCAACACGCTCGCCGTGAAGTCCGCCGGAATGTGCACGACCATCTGCACCTCGCGCTCGTCGAGCTCCTGCCTCGCCGCCGCCAGGCTGTCCGACTGCTCCATGCGGAACGGCAGCTGCTGCACGAGCTGCTGCGCCAGCTGGTCGCCCGCTTGACGATCCTCGCTCACGACGGCGATCGCCAGCTGGCCGATCCGATCGTTCACGCCGCTGTATCCGGTCATCCAGATGATGGAGAATACCACTTGCATGAGCAGCGCCGTGGCGATGCCCGCTTTTGTCGTCGGCCTTTGCAGGAAGGCCTTGAAGGCTTGATTCATTCGTTCGATCCCCTATCCTTTGATTTAAACGGTTGTTTAAAACAACGGTTCAACTTTACGGGGATTTGCTTTGGTTGTCAAACTCTTTTTTATGAAGCGTTTTCGCGGAAACGCTTTTCGGCATGGCGGCTCGGCGGAGCGTTTCGCCCCCGAAAGGTCGGAAGTCCGAAAGCCCCGTCATGCCGAAAAGCCGTCTGCGGCTGCCCGCAAACGGCTTTTGAGCACGGCTCCGCCGCTTCCGGCGGCGCTACATGACGAACTTCGCCGGCCGCTTCGTGTAGCGGTTGGCGTAGCTGGAGGCGCAGTAAGCCTCCGGCTTGACGCGCGGCACGTAGCTCCCGATCGTCTCCACGCGGGAGATCATCTCCTGCACGTACAGCGCGGTCGGATTGAGACACGGCTCGGTGCCGGCGTCGATGTCGATGAAGGCGCGCAGCTCCGCGCCTTGGTACAGATGCGGCAGCAGCAGCTCCTCCATGCGGGGCACGACGCTCAGCTCCTCCAGATGGGCGGCCATCTCCTGCGACAGCGACGTCTCCAGCGCCAGCTTCTCGCGGATGGAATCCAGCTCGCGGCCGAGCACGTACGGCCGGTAGCAGGCCCAGGCCCCTCGGCCCACCCGATGCAGCACGAGCCCGGTGATGAATTTCGTATGGCTCGGGTGCACCTGGCAGTCCGTCCCGATCGCGAAGTGATAGCTCGCCCGCGGGTCCTCCGCGACAAAGCGCAGCAGCCGGTCGGCTACGTCCCCTACCGAAAGATGCTGCTCCTTGACGTTGTGGAACCGCAGCCGGTTGGCCCGGTCATGCGCCTCCGGCTTTCGTTTGAACTTCGTCACCAACTCACCGTCCTCGCTGCTGCTTTGGTGCTCGGGTCCTCTCGAACAGCTTATGCGGGGACGGAGAAGGCTATGAACGAGGGCTCAGCGGGCGGCGGACGCACTTTTGCCGAGAAAGCAAAAAAGGCTGCCTGTCTCGGCAGCCTTTTCGTCAACGAAGAAGGGAAGCCGCCGCTCCCCCGCCTGGCAGCGAATGGCGGCAGGTCCGCCCGTCCGCAAGCGGCCAAGGAAAGCCTAGGGCCGCAGCCTCACCTGAAGCGAGCCAGCCGGCTCGCCGTTCCAAAGCGCGGTCAGCGTCTCGCCGTCGAGCAGCGCCGCTACGCCGGCCGGCGTGCCGGTGTAGAGGATGTCGCCGCGGCGCAGCCCGTAGCGGGAGCCGATATGCTCGGCCAGCACATCCGGCGCGAAGATCATGTCCGCGGCATTGCCGAGCTGGGCGACCTCCGCTCCGCGCAGCAGGGAGAAGTCCGCGCCCTTCAGTCCCTCAAGGCCCGGATAAGGCCGCCACGGTCCGAGCGGCGACGAGCCGAGGAAGCCTTTGGCGGCGAGCCACGGATGGCCCTTCTCCTTGAGCCGGCTCTGCACGTCGCGCAGCGTCAGGTCGAGCCCGAGCGCCATCGCGTCGAACAGCTCGTCCGCCGGCAGCCCCGGCTCCCAGTCGCGGCCGGCGCGCAGCACGATCTCCAGCTCGAAATGCACCTCGCCTTCCGCACCCGGCAGCTCGACCTCGCGTCCGTCCATCGGGACGAGCGCGTGGGTCGGCTTGGTGAACACCATCGGCGATTTCGGCACCTCGTTGCCGAGCTCCAGGGCGTGCAGGCGGTAGTTGCGGCCGATGCAGTAGATGTTGCGTACGGATTCCAGGTCGAACTCTTTTTCGCTCATATCGGGTCAGCTCCTCGGCTTCGTTTTTTGGGCTTCGATCTGCTCGGACAGCTCGTTCAAGTACGTCCAGCGCTCCAGCAGCTCCTCGAGCCGCGCCTCCAGCTCCGCCTGCTCGGCCATCAGCCGCTGCAGGCGCACGGAGTCGCTGCCGCTCTCGCCCATCTCCTCGTGCACGCGGGCGAGCTTGGCCTCGGTCTCCTCGATCCGGCCGTCGATCGCTTCGAAGTCCTTCTGCTCCTGATAGGACATGCGCAGCTTCGGCTCGCGGCGGGCCGCCCCGGCTGCGGCGTCGGCCGGCTCGCCAGGCGGCGCGGAGCCGCCGGCCGGCCGGTCCCCTCCGGCAGCGGCCGAAGCGCCCTGGCCTCCCGGGGCCGCTCCGGCCCCGCCGCGTCCGCCCGCGCCGGCTTGCTCCGGCTCGGCGAGGCTTTTTTTGCCGCGGCTCTCCTCGTATTCCGAGTAGTTGCCCGTATGCTCGACGATCGTCCCGCCGCCTTCGAAGGCGAAGATGCGCTCGACCGTGCGGTCAAGGAAGTAGCGGTCATGGGAGACGACGAGCACGACGCCGGGGAAGTCCTCCAGGTAGTCCTCCAGCACGCCGAGCGTGGCGATGTCCAGGTCGTTGGTCGGCTCGTCGAGCAGCAGCACGTTCGGCGCTCCGCTCAGGATGCGCAGCAGCTGCAGGCGGCGCTTCTCGCCGCCGGACAGCTTGGCGATCGGCGACCACTGCATCGCCGGCGGGAACAGGAAGCGCTCCAGCAGCTGGCCCGCGGAGATCGTCGTGCCGTCGGCCGTGCGCACCTGCTCGGCCTGCTCGCGGATGTACTCGATGACGCGCATCGACTCGTCCATCTCCTCATGCTCCTGGGAAAAGTACCCGATCCGCACCGTCGGCCCGATCGCCACCTCGCCGGCGTCCGGCTGCAGGCGGCCGGCGATCAGCTTGAGCAGCGTCGACTTGCCGCTGCCGTTGCGTCCGATGATGCCGACGCGGTCCTCCGGCACGGCGATGTAGCTGAAGTCCGCGATCAGCGTCCGCTCGCCGTAGCGCTTGGCCACGCCGTCCAGCTCGACGATCTTGCGGCCGAGCCGCGACGAGGCGACGGACAGGTCGAGCTTGCCGGACGTCTTGTCCGGCCCGGACGCCTTCAGCGCCTCGAAGCGCTCGATGCGCGCCTTCTGCTTGGTCGAGCGGGCCTTCGCCCCGCGCCGGATCCAGGCGAGCTCGTTGCGCAGCAGATTTTGCCGCTTGGCCTCGCTCGACGCCTCGCGCTCCTCGCGCTCGAGCTTGAGCTCGAGGAAGCGGCTGTAGTTGGCCGTGTAGAAAAATGCGCGCCCCCGGTCCAGCTCGACGACCCGGTTGCTCACGCGGTCGAGGAAGTAGCGGTCATGCGTCACCATGAGCAGCGCGCCGCGCCGCTTCTGGAGCATGCCTTCCAGCCACGCCACCGACTCGTTGTCGATATGGTTGGTCGGCTCGTCGAGGATGAGCACGTCCGACGGCGACAGCAGCGCCGCCGCCATCGCCGCGCGCTTGCGCTGGCCCCCGGACAGCGTGCCGAGCCGGGCCTCGGGATCGCGCAGCCCGAGCTTGGACAGCGCCGTGCGGGCGTCGCTCTCGAGCTGCCAGGCGTCCAGCTCGTCCATCGCCGCACCCGCCCGCAGCAGCCGCTGCTGCAGCTCCTCGCTCTGCGGATGCAGCTCCAGCCCCTCCAGCGCCGCCGCATGCTCGCGCACGGCGCGCAGCTGCGGCGTATCGCCGCCAAGCACATGCTCCAGCACCGTCTCCTCCGGATCGAACTCGGGATTCTGCAGCAGCATGCGCACGCTTACGCGCGGCGGGATGACAACCTTGCCGGAATCGGCCGGCTCGATGCCGGCGATCGCTTTGAGGAAGGTCGACTTGCCCGTGCCGTTCACGCCGATGATGCCGATCTTGTCGCCTTCGGAGATGCCGAAGCTGACGTCCTCGAACAGCTTCTTCTCTCCGTATGTCTTCGTCAGATGCTCGATGGATAACAGATGCATGGCAGTCCTCTTTCCTCATTCCTTGTGGTCGCGGATCCGGCCCGTGACGGGCCGGACGTTCGTCCTCCCATCATACCACAGGCGGCGACAGGCGTTCATGCGGCCTCGGCCGGCGGGCCGGATCCAAGGCACATTTCTGCCTTGGTTGGCCCGGCTTTCGGCCGTCACGCCGGATCCAAGGCACATTTTGCAACTAGAATAAAAAGTGGACACCCTCTAACGGACAGACAATAATGACCGTAAGTGGAGGTGTACTCATGACAGAGGAACGTAGGCGCCAGCATTATAACGAGGATTTTAAGAAAGAAACCGTCAAGTTCATTCAAGAGCAGACCAAGTCGCTGGGTGACATTGCCGAAGAGTTGAACATTCCCAAGAGCACGCTGCATCAATGGCTGGCCCAGTACCGGGAATTCGAGCACGAGCCGGTGAACAACGCCGAGCTGATCCGGGAGCTGAAAGCAGAGCTCAAAGCGAAGGAACGCCAGATCAGCGAGATGGAGGAAGAATTGGCCATTGTAAAAAAGGCGGTGCACATCTTCAGCAATCCACGGAAATGAAATTTCAGTTCATTGAGGACTCCCGCTTCGAATTTCCGTTGGAGAAGTTGTGCAAGGTCATGCAAGTGTCGCGGAGCGGATTCTACAAATGGAGCCAGGCGCTCCCCAGCGCCCAGGCTCAGTCCAAAGCCGACATCCAAGAGCGGATTCGGTTCCACTTCCATGATGCGCAGCGTCGGTATGGAGCCCCGAAGCTGACGGTGTTGCTTCGGCGGGAGGGATACGCCATTTCCGAACGTACCGTCAGTCTTTACATGGCCGAAATGAAGCTTCGTGCTTGCGTTTCAAGCCGCTTCCGAGTGCGCACGACCGACTCTGACCATGACCACCCCATCGCTCCAAATCTCTTGAACCAGCAGTTCGACGTTGAGAAGCCGAACCAAGTATGGGTGGCGGATATCACCTACATTCCTTGTCGGGAAGGGCGCCTGTATCTAGCAAGCGTCATGGATTTATGCACCCGTGAAATTGTCGGCTGGACGCTTGCAGGTCATATGAAGACCGGGCTTGTTTTGGATGCGCTGGAGAAGGCCTATGCGAGTAAAAAACCGCCTGCTGGCCTGCTGCACCATTCGGATCGAGGCAGTCAGTATGCCTCAGAAGCCTACCGAAGCGGGCTGGAGCAGTACGGCATGACCGCAAGCATGAGCCGCAGAGGCAACTGTTATGACAATGCGAGCATGGAATCGTTCCACAGCATTCTCAAAAAAGAACTCGTCTATTGCACGCGATTCTTGACTCGAAAACAAGCCTCCCAAGACATTTACCGCTACATCGAATTCTTTTACAACCGCAAGCGAATTCATGGCTCGTTGGGTTACCTGTCCCCGGCAAGATTCGCGGCTCAATTCGACGTCCAAGCCTGAACTCCGTCCGTTAAAAAAGTGTCCACTTTCTTGACAGAGGTCCATTTCTGCCTTGGTTGGCCCGGCTTCCGGCCGGCGGGCCGGATCCAAGGCACATTTCTGCCTTGGTTGGCCCGGCTTCCGGCCGGCGGGCCGGATCCAAGGCACATTTCTGCCTTGGATGGGCCGGCTCACGGCCAGCGGGCCGGATCCAAGGCACATTTCTGCCTTGGTTGGCACGGCTTCCGGCCGTCACGCCGGATCCAAGGCACATTTCTGCCTTGGATGGGCCGGCTCACGGCCGGCGGTCCGGATCCAAGGCACATTTCTGCCTTGGATGGGACGGCTTCCGGCCGGCGGGCCGGATCCAAGGCACATTTCTGCCTTGGTTGGGCCGGCTTCCGGCCGTCACGCCGGATCCAAGGCACATTTCTGCCTTGGTTGGGCCGGTTCACGGCCGTCACGCCGGATCCAAGGCACATTTCTGCCTTGGTTGGGCCGTTTCACGGCCGTCACGCCAGATCCAAGGCACATTTCTGCCTTGGATGGGCCGGCTTCCGGCCGTCACGCCGAATCCAAGGCACATTTCTGCCTTGGTTGGCACGGCTTCCGGCCGTCACGCCGGATCCAAGGCACATTTCTGCCTTGGTTGGCCCGGTTCACGGCCGGGGGCACGCCAGCAGCGGCCGGGCTCCCTTCGGCAGCGGCCGAGCTCTGTCCGCCGCAGACCGGCCTTCGTCCGGCAGCGGCTTCGCTCTTGCCCGCTACCTCGCTTTTTTGAAGACCGCCGCAAAGCGTGGTACACTATGGAGCATTCCGGCGGGGCGAGCCCCGTCCAGGCTTCGGAGGGATCGATGTTTTCCTTTATCGTGACGAGCAAGCGGCTGCTTACCGCCTTTTTCCATGCCTTCAAGGACAAGGAGTTCCAAGGGCTGTTTTTCATCCTCGCCGTGACGCTGCTGTCCGGGACGATGTTCTACCGCGGCGTTGAGGGATGGCGTACGATCGACGCGCTCTACTTCTGCGTGACGACGCTCACGACAGTCGGCTCGAGCCTCGAGCCGGCGACCGACTTCGGCAAGGCGTTCACGATCGTCTATGTGTTCGCCGGCATCGGCATCATGTTCGGCTTCATCCGCATCCTGGCCAGCCATGTCCGCCTCGGGCGCAGCCGCCGCAAGGCCAAGAGCCCGGACGCGGCCGAGCCTGCGGCAGACGGTCCCGACGCTTGACGGGACGAAACGTTCGCATGGCAAAAAGCTCGCTCCGCGAATCATTCGCGGGGCGAGCTTTTTGGCGTCTGCAAGGGCTGCATCGAGCTGCAAGGACGCTGGCGTCCTTCTTTTCTGCGCCTGCTCAGCGCTTGCCGGTCATCTTCTCCGGACGAACCCACTCGTCGAACTGCTCGGCGGTGAGCAGGCCGCTCTTGAGCGCGCTCTCCTTGAGCGTCGTGCCGTCCTTATGCGCCTGCTTGGCGATCTTGGCGGCGTTCTCGTAGCCGATATGCGGGTTGAGCGCCGTCACCAGCATGAGCGACTGGTCGAGGTTGCGCTGCAGCGTCTCGCGGTTCGGCTCGATGCCGACGGCGCAGTGCTCGTTGAACGACAGCATCGAGTCGGACAGCAGCACGACCGACTGCAGGAAGTTGTAGGCGATGACCGGCTTGAACACGTTCAGCTCGAAGTTGCCCTGGCTGGCCGCGAAGCCGATCGCCGCGTCGTTGCCCATGACCTGGCAGGCGACCATCGTGATCGCTTCCGCCTGCGTCGGGTTGACCTTGCCCGGCATGATCGAGCTGCCCGGCTCGTTCTCGGGAATCGTAATCTCGCCGATGCCGCTGCGCGGGCCGCTCGCCAGCCAGCGCACGTCGTTGGCGATCTTCATCAGATCGGCCGCGAGGCCCTTGATCGCGCCGTGCACCCAGACGATCTGGTCATGCGACGTGAGCGAGTGGAACTTGTTGGAGGCGGTGACGAAGTTGTGGCCGGTAATCTCGGCCACCTCGGCCGCCACCTGCACGGCATAGTCCGGATGGGCGTTGATGCCCGTGCCGACCGCCGTGCCGCCGAGCGCGAGCTCGCGGATCGCGTCGGTGCTGCTCGTCAGCATCCAGCTGGACTTCTCCAGCATCGCTTCCCAGCCGCTGATCTCCTGGCCGAGCGTGATCGGCGTCGCGTCCTGCAGATGCGTGCGGCCGATCTTGACGATGTCGTCGAACTGCACGCTCTTGTCGTGCAGCGTCGCCTTCAGCGTCTCGAGCGCAGGCAGCAGGCGCGTCTGTACGGCGAGGACGGCCGCGATGTGCATCGCTGCCGGGAACGTATCGTTGGAGCTCTGGGAGCGGTTGACGTCGTCGTTCGGATGGATGCGCGTAGACGAGCCCGCTGCCTCGAGCAGCTGGTTCGCGCGGCGGGCGATGACCTCGTTGCAGTTCATGTTCGTCTGCGTGCCGCTGCCCGTCTGCCAGACGACGAGCGGGAACTCGCCGTCATGCTTGCCCTCGAGGATCTCGTCGGACGCGCGGCAGATCGCCTCGGCCTTTTCCGGCTCCAGCACGCCGAGCTTGGCGTTCGCCTGCGCGGACGCCTTTTTGACGATCGTCATCGCCTTCACGATCTCGAGCGGCATCTTCTCCCAGCCGATCTTGAAGTTCTCGCGGCTGCGCTGCGTCTGCGCGCCCCACAGCTTGTCCGCCGGAACCTTGATCTCGCCCATCGTATCCTTTTCAATCCGATATTCCGTCATTCGTTTCTCCGCCTCCTTGAACTCGTTGAACCGCTTTCCGTTTGGTTTGCCGCTATCCATTTTAACGGAAAAAGCGGCCCTCCGCCACCGCGGGAGCCGCTTCTTCGGACTTACTGCGCCTTGGCGTCGCGATACGCCTGCACGTACGCCGCCGCTTGCTGCTCGATCAAGGAGAAATCGCCCGTCTTGACCGCTTCCTTGGTCAGGTCGCCGCCGATGCCGACCGCCACCGCTCCGGCCTTGACCCACTCGCGCAGGTTGCCGAGCGACACGCCGCCGGTCGGCATGACGTTCGCCTGCGGCAGCGGCCCTTTGATCGCCGAGATGACGCTCGGCTCATAGACGCTGCCGGGGAACAGCTTGACGATGTCGACGCCGAGCTCAAGCGCGCTCTGGATTTCGTGGATCGTCATCGCGCCCGGCAGGATCGGCACCGCGTAGCGGTTGCAGAGCTTGATCGTGTCCGGATTGAACGCGGGGGCGACGACGAACTCCGCGCCGGCGAGAATCGCCGCGCGCGCCGTCTCCGGATCGAG
Source organism: Paenibacillus sp. B01 (assembly GCF_009649995.1). Taxonomy (NCBI): domain Bacteria; kingdom Bacillati; phylum Bacillota; class Bacilli; order Caryophanales; family Paenibacillaceae; genus Paenibacillus; species Paenibacillus sp. B01. The sequence goes on from NZ_CP045802.1 coordinate 5,137,719, forward strand.
CACCGTGCCGACGCCGATGATCGCATGCTTGTCCGAGGCCGGATCAGCTTTGCTGGAATACTCCGCGGCCAGCTGCTCGATCGCGCGCAGCGCGCCCGGCACCGTCATCGTGATCTCGATCGCCTTGATCCCGCCCTTGACCGCATGGCGCGCCATGCGGACGACCTCCTCGGCGGAGTCGGCGCGCAGCACCGCCACGACGCCCGCTTCCGCGACCGCGGCGGTCACTCTCAACTTGTTCAGCATTCGACCATTCCCTCCCCATGATAACCGGATTCATTGTCTCATCCGTCCCGTCCGATCGTCAACCGTTTATCCACAGCCCGGCGCTTCATTTCCTCTCGAAAAGCCCGAAAAAGTTGTCCACATGGGGAAAAGCAACCCAAAAAAAGCCGCTCCTGCCCGCATGGAAGCGCGCGCACGGAGAAGCTTTCCCTCATCCCAGGTCAGTTGTGGATACTGGGGATATTTTTTGTGCATATGTGGACAATTCAGGGGATAACCGCATGGCCCGCCGCGCCCTGCAGGCAGGTGAGGATGACCGGTCCCTGCTCCGTCACCGCGACCGTATGCTCGAACTGGGCCGACCAGGAGCGGTCGCGCGTCCGCGCCGTCCAGCCGTCGCGGTCGATCCACACAGCGCCGTCGCCGGCGGCAAGGATCGGCTCGACGGTGAGCACCATGCCGGGCTCGAGCCGCGCGCCGCTGCCGGCCAGCCCGGTGTGGCCGACCTCCGGCGCTTCGTGGATCGACTGGCCGATGCCGTGGCCGGCGAACGTCGCGACGACCGAGCAGCCATGCGCCCGCGCTTCCTTGACGATCGCCGCGCCGATGTCGCCGATTCTCCGCCCGGCGCGGCATTCGGCGACGCCGCGCAGCATCGCCCGCCTGGCCGCCTCCATCAGGCGCGCGGCCTCCGGCTGCGGCCGGCCGATCGCGTACGTCCAGGCCGAGTCGGCTTTCCAGCCGTCGACATCGGCTACCATGTCGATCGTGACGAGATCTCCCTCCTGCAGCGGGATCGAGTCCGGGAACCCGTGGCAGACGACCTCGTTCACCGACGCGCATGTCGCGAACGGATAGCCGCAATAGCCTTTTTGCGCCGGCCTCGCCCCGCGCTCGGCCATCAGCCTTTCCACAAAGCGGTCGATCTCCAGCGTCGTCACTCCCGGAGCGATCCTCCGCCCGATCGCCTCGTGGCATTCGGCCACGATCTGTCCGGCTCTGCGGATGCAGGCGATCTCTTCTTCCGACTTCCATTCCGCCACCCGGCGCCACCCCCGCTTCCTAAAGCTTGCTACATCTTATTCGGGGGAGACGCAAAAAAAGACCCGCGCCTTCCGCGAAGGAAGGGCGGGCCGGTATGTTCATCTCATGTCCGATCAGCTGACGGAAGAATTCATTCTGCCCATTTCATGCTCCACCAGAGAGGTCAATTCGTCCTCATAGCCGCCGGTGATGCGATACTTGCGAATGTAGTCCTTGACGAACTTGCGCGGATCCTTGGGCTGAAAAATTCTCGTGAGTTCCTTGAGGCTTTCCTTGACTTCATTCTGGCTGTGCTTGGCCATGAAATCTCCTCCTCTTACAGTGGATGGTCAGTCCGAAACATCCCAATCGAGAAAACAGCGGCGTCCGGCCGCTCCCCTACGCTGCAGGCACTCCACGGCAGATGAGTGAATGTTTTTATTTTTCACACTATTATAGCACTTGATGCGCGGATAGGAAATAAAATTCCAATCATTGGTCCGCCTGATCCGGCGGATCGTTCGGATCGGACCGGCGGTCCGGCCCCGATCGCGGCCGGCTGTCCCGGGCCTGCTCGACGGTTCCATCTTGCCGCTGACGGGTGTAGAGACGCAGATAAGCGATCACGACGACGATGGCGACCAGCACTCCGAATCCGAGGGTAACCGCTGTCACCCAGCCTTTGACCACCATCCGCGCCGCCTCCCTTCGCTTCTCCAATAACTCCCATCCAGAGAAGTATAGCGTATCGGAAGAGGCGCTTACAACCGTCCGGCTTCCTTCCATTCCCCCTGTTCGAGCCCTGTGCGGCAGGCAGCTGGAATTCCTCGTTCTTCTTAGGAGTATCGGCGAAAAAGGACAAGCTTTTCAGGCTATTACCCGAAAAATCCGCTCCTCAATCAAGCTTGTTCGCCGCTCCTCCCGGCGGCTACCCCCAGTGTATGAGCGCGGACGCCAAAAAAAACCGGAGGGCGCTCCCTCCGGCCTCGGCCTGGCGTCTTCCTCGCCGCCGCGCGGCGGCTTTCCGGCCGCATTTCGCGGCGCCGCCTGCGGGTTCTTCTCAGCCGGCCTGTCCTTGGCCTCCGGCGCTTTCGTCCGCCTGCAGCAGCGGCAGGCCGACATGGCCGACCGTGCCTTTGCCGAGCTCGCTCTCGTAATAGAGCTTGCCGTGATGGTTCTCGACGATCTTGTACGTCATGACGAGGCCGAGCCCCGTGCCCTTCGCCTTCGTCGAGAAGAACGGCTCGCCGAGCTTGGCCAGCTTCTCCTGCGGGATGCCTCCGCCCTCGTCGACGACGCGGGTCCAGATCATGCCGCTGTCGGTCGACGTCTCGACCCGGATCGTGCCGCCCGAGCTCATCGCCTCGATGGCGTTTTTGAGGAGGTTGATGAACACCTGCTTGAGCTGGTTGGCGACGCCGAGCACGTACAGCTCCTCCTCCGGCAGCTCCAGCACGAGCTGCACGTTGTTCATGATCGCCTGCGCCTCGATGAGCATGATGACGTCGCGCAGCACCGCGCCGAGCGAGACGGCATGGAAATCGACCGCTTGCGGCTTGGACAGCACGAGCAGCTCGCTGACGATCTGCTCGATCCGCTCGAGCTCCATCGCCATGATCGAAATATAGTTGCGGCGGTTGTCCTCCTGCATCAGCTTCGTAAAGCCCTTGAGCGAGGTGAGCGGATTGCGGATCTCGTGCGCGATGCCCGCGGCGAGCTGGCCGACCGCTCCGAGCATCTCCGACTTGCGCAGCATCTCCTCCGTCTCCTTGCGGTCGGTGATGTTCTCGGACAGCTTCATGTAGTGGATGACCTCGCCGCGCTTGACGATCGGGAGGAACTTCGCCTGCTCCCAGTAGATTTCCCCGTCCGTGCGGAGGCCGGCGAGCTCGCCCTCCCATACTTCGCCCTCCTGCAGCCGCCTCCAGATGTCCGAGAACGCCGCGCCGCTCGCCTGCCAGTCGTCCAGCTGCTCCAGATGGCGTCCCTGCACCCCCTCCGGCGTGTCCAGGGCCAGATCCAGGTACGGGCTGTTGGCGTAGACGACCTTGCCCCCGAGATCGGAGATGACCATCAGGCTCGGGCTCTGCTCGACCGCGTAGGAGAGGCGCAGCAGCTCCTCGTTCATCTCCTTGAGCTCGGTGATGTCGACGAGCGTGATGATGACGCCCTTGGTCAGATGCTCCAGCGTCCGGTACGGCATCATGCGCATCTTGTACCATTTGCCGCCCCGGCTCTTAATCTCCTTCTCCAGCGAGCGCAGCGACTGCAGCACGCGGGAGGCGTCCTCGATGAAGCCGTCGTAGTAGAACTGATGCGAGATATGGTGGAACGGCCGCCCGATGTCGACGTCGAGCAGGTTGATCTCCTTGGTCACCGCCGGCGTGAAGCGCCGGATGCAGAACTGCGTATCGAGGAAGATCGTGCCGATCTTCGTGCTGACGAGGAACAGGTCCATGTCGTTGTTGAGCTCGGTCAGCTCCTGGATCTTGAACTGGTACTCGGAGTTGATCGTGACGAGCTCCTCGTTGACCGCCTGCAGCTCCTCGTTCGTGCTCTGCAGCTCCTCGTTGGACGCCTCCAGCTCCTCGATCGCCGTCTGCAGCTTCTCCTCGGTCATCCGCAGCTGCTGCTCGAGCCACACCATCTGCCGGCGGACGCTCTCGTCCAGATCGATCTGCTTGACGCCCTCCCGATCCTGCTCGTCCGACTTTTGGAAGACGACGAGGCTGTACGTGCTGAACGCCGAGACCGAACGGGTGAACGGCCGGACGACGACATGCACGCGCTCCTGCCCTTGCGGCGTCTGGATGATGAGATCGCGGAAGCGCACCTCCTGGACGCGGTCCAGGCGGATCTGCTGCAGCGCCGTCACGATCGAGATCGCGAGCGCCGGATCGAGGATCTTGTGCAGGTTCCAGGACGGCTTGCCCTCGGCCGGCGAGAGGAACGGCTGGATGCTGCCCGTCACATGCTGCACCTCCAGCTGCTCGTCGACGAGCAGCGAGGGCAGCATATGCTCGTTGACGTACGTGCTGTAGAACTGGTTCTGGCGCCGGCTCTCCTGGAAGTCCGACGTCATCGACGCCCGCCGGCGTTCCCGTCCGTCCGCTCCCCCGTGCAGGCTGCGACCGCCCTCAAGCAGCAGCTGCGCAGCCGCCGTCAGCTTGCGCGGCCGCATCTTCTGCTTGAAGATGTTCCACTTGCCGCTCGTCGTCTCGAACAGTTGGTCGAGCCTGCCCATCGTCTCGCTCGGCCCCAGGAACAGATAGCCTCCCGCCGCCAGCGCGAAATGGAACAGGGAGAGCACCTTCTGCTGGACTTCCGGCTGCAGGTAGATGAGCATGTTGCGGCAGGTGATGAGGTCGAGGTTGCTGAACGGCGGATCCTTGGTCAGATTATGGGGAGCGAACACGATCATGCGGCGCAGCTCGCGCGTCACCTGGTACGTATCGCCGTGCCGGACGAAAAATCGGGCCAGCCGCTCCTTGCCGACGGTGGACTCGATGGTCAGCGGATAGACGCCGTGATTGGCATAGTCGATCGACTGCTTGTCCACGTCGGTGGCGAAGATCCGGACGGCGATTCGGTCCGCCAGTCCTTCCGCGGCGAGCGCCTCCGAGACGAGCATGGCGATGGAATAGGCCTCTTCCCCGGTCGAGCAGCCGGCGGTCCAGACGCGCAGCTCCGGCGCGGCGGCCTCGCTCTTCTGCCGCAGCAGCTTGGGCAGCACTGTGTCCCGGATGATCTGGAACGCCTCCGGATCGCGGAAGAAATGCGTCACATGGATGAGGAGATCCTGGCGCAGCTCGTAGATCTCGTCCGGCTCCTCCCGGATGTACTCGGCATAGGCCTCGAGCGAGGAGCAGCTTTTTTCCGCCATCCGCTTCTCCATGCGGCGCAGCAGGCTGTTCCGTTTATAAAAGCTGAAGTCGATATTCGTCCGCTCCCGCACCTTTTCCAGGATGAGGGCGACCGCGGCCTCGGACTTGTCCTCGTCGCCGCTGCACGAGGAGAGCACATGCGTCACGCTCGGAATGAGCGACTGCGGCAAGCGGAGCTTCGCCGCGATCTTCTCCGGCGCGAGCACGTAGTCCACATGGCCCGACTCGATCGCGCTGCGGGGCATGCCGTCGAACTTGGCCGTCTCGCCGCTCTGGGCGAACACGATGCCCCCGGCCCGCTTGACCTTCGAGATGCCGCGCGTCCCGTCCGTGCCCGTGCCGGACAGCACGACCGCGATCGCTTGCGAGGCGGCGTCGGACGCCAGCGAGTAGAAGAAGTGGTCGATCGGATAATGGATCTCGTCGGGATGGGGCTCCGCCAGCCACAGCTGGCCCCTGCGCAGCGTCATCGTCTTGCGCGGAGGGATCAGATAGATCGTATTGGGCTCCACCTCCATGCCGTCCCGCACCACATGGATGGTCATCGGCGTGTACAGAGACAGAATTTCATTCATCAGGCTCTTATGGTCAGGCGACAGATGCTGGATGACCGCGAAAGCGAGTCCGCTTTCGGCGCTTGTATGCTGAAAGAAGCTTTTGAGGCCTTCGAGCCCTCCCGCCGAGGCTCCGATGCCTACGACGCGGACCGGTTCGCCGAACTTCGCCATCGTTGCTTCCTGAGCCGGCTCGGGGTTGTTACGCGACACTGGCTGTCCCTCCTCGTTCCCGTTCTGCAGCTGGTTGTCCCCTTTTCCCGCTTTCCTCGGAAACACTTGCAGAAGGGATACTATTCTCCTTTTCCTTTCCATTTCCTCCAATAATAAAAGAGAACCTATCTTTCGCTATAAGCCGGGTTTTTTCGTCTTTATTTGCGCTGGAGGCGGCGATGCCTCCGGGGATCGCGTCCGCCTGACCGGCTGCGCCGGAGGCAGGCCGTACGTACGGTGGAACGTCAAACAGCCCCGCGCGGATTGCTCCGCGCGGGGCTGTTTGCACAAGGACGATAGGGACCGCCGGCGTCACGCCCAGCGAATCTCCTGGATGCAGTCCGGCGCCTCGTAGCGCTCGTCGTCGACGGCGTTGCTGACCGGGTACATGCGCAGCTGGAACGGCTCCAGCGGCTGCAGATGCCGCCGCAGGAACGAGAAGTCGCGGATCGACGGATGCAGCCACTCCTCCATGCCCTCCTCGTCGAGCACGACGGGCAGACGCTCCTGCCACTGCGTCAGGCTGCCGGACGCCGGCACCGTGACGATCGTCGCCGCCCGCTCGAGCCGTCCGTCCGGAGAGCGCCACTCCTCGTACAGGCCGGCCATGCCGAACAGCGGACGGCCCTGCACCTGGATATGCATCGCGCGCGGCTGCCGCTGGCGGCCTTCCTCGCGCCGCGCCGCCTTGCCCTCCTCCTCGAGACGTTCCCAGCCGTACATGCCGCTGCACGGAATGACGCAGCGTCCTCCGGCCAGCATGCGCTTGAAGTAGGGCTTGGCCTCCAGCGAGGAGGCGTCGGCGTTGACCGAATCCCGCGCCCAGAACGGAAACAGGCCCCATCGCCCCTCGTCGAGGATGCGTACGCCGTGGCGGTCGTTGCGGACGAGCGGGATCGGTCGCGTGGGCGCGATGTTGTAGCGCGTCGCCTCAAGCGGCTCATGCTTCTGGATGCGGAACTGCTGCTTCAGCTCGCCGATGTCGGTGGCGAGGGAAAAACGGATGCACATGGGGTCTACCTCCCGGATGGTGGCTTGCTGCCCTTAGCATCCGCAGGAGGTGGAATATTATTCATGGGGGCGAGGAGGCTCCGCCGTGAACCGCTTGCGGAAGCGCAGCGGCGGCAGGCCCGCATGCGCCGCGAACAGGCGCGTGAAATGCGGCAGCTGCCGGAAGCCGCATGCCTCGGCGACCTGCGCGATCGGCCAGTCGGTCGACAGCAGCAGCAGCTTGGCCTGGTCGAGGCGGTAGAACTGCAAGTACTGCTGCGGCGTGCAGCCGTACACCTCGACCATGCAGCGCGCGATGTACACCGCGTGGAAGCCGAGCGCCTCCGCCAGCTCGGCGTTGCTCGCGGGCTCGAGCCAGCGCCGCTTCATATAGGCGGCCGCCTGCTCGGCCACCGCCCGCGCGGCCGCCTCCGGCAGCGCCGGACGGCCGGCCGCCTCGAGCGCGCGCAGCAGCTCGCCGAAGCGCTGCTGGCGCAGCCAGAAGCCGTCCGGCTCGGCATCGGCCGCGGCCGCGGCGAGCCGGCCGAACGCGTCCTCCGCCTCGCGGGCGTCGATCAGCCGCGGCAGCCGGATCGCGTGCGTGTAATGGTCGCCGAGCAGTCCCGGCTCGCTGCCGGCGGCCGTCTCCTCCCAATCGCCGGAGCTCTGGAAGTGCACGAGCTCGACCTCCGTCTCCTCGGCGCACGCCCCGCCGCTCCAGCGGGCGGCTCCCGGAGGCAGCAGCAGCGCCTGGCCGGCCTCGGCCGTCCACAGCCGCTGCGCCTCGCGGATCCTCAGCCTGCCCCGACGCACGTACAGCAGCTCGAACCATCCCAGGTCGATCCGGCCGGGATGCTCCTCTCCCGCGCCGTACGTCCGCCGCCGCGCGTCCACGAGGAACGGCAGCGGCGGGCAGCGGAACGTCATGACGGGCATATCCTGCATCGAACCATCTCTCCTGCCTGAGGGGCCTTGCGCCCCGATTAAAAGGGAAGGCCGGGCGCCCGCTCGGGGACGCCCGGCTTCCCGGACCGAACCTATTCTACCAAATTCGCGGCCCTCAGGACAGGCCGGGGTCGGAGCCGGCCGATTTCTTGTAGGAGGAAGGCGGCTTTCCGGTCGCTTTCTTGAACTTGGCATGGAAATAGTCCACGTTGCCGTAGCCGACCTTCTCGGCGGCCTGGCGCACCTTCATGCCGCCCTCGAGCATGGCGATCGCGCGCTCGATGCGCAGCTGGTCGAGATAGGCGTTGAACGACAGGCCGGTATGGCTCTTGAACAGCTTGCCGAGATACCCGCTGTTGTAGCCGTACAAGCCGGCGAGCATCTCGAGCCGCAGCGGCTCGGCGTAATGGCGCTCCATGTAGGCGAGCATGCGCCGCATCACGGAGCCGCTGTCTCCGGCGTCCAGCTTCGCGGAAAGCTCGGCGAGCTGCCGCTCCAGCTCGGCCAGCAGGCCGCCGAGCCGGGCCTGGCGGTAGACGCCCGCCGCGAGCCCCGCATGCGCCGCCGGAGCGAAGCCGTCGACCGCCGAGGCGAGCTCCGCCAGCGCCAGCCCGCACAGCTCGGCCATCGCTCCGGCCAGCGCCGGCCGCGAGCTGTCCGCCGCGGCGAAGCTCCACGCCGCCTCCTCGAGCGTCTCGCGCAGCCGCTCGCGATTGCCCGTCTCGATCGACTGGACAAGCCGCTTGGCGAGCTGAGCCGTCTCCTCCGGCCCCGGCGGGCCGCCGCCCGCTCCGTCCGCGCCGAGCCGGGCCGCCAGCGGCTCCGGCAGCCGCTCGTGCACGCAATCCGGCTCCAGCGCGAACCGATGCCGCAGCAGCTCCGCCGCCTCGCGGCAGGAGCGGGCCAGCTCGGCAGCGCCGGCGTCGGCGCCGAGCGCGGCGGTGCAGCCGGCCTCCGGCAGCGCCGCCTCCAGCAGCCGGCGCGCCAGCCGCCGCCCGGCGTCTCCGCCCGGCACGAGCAGCGCCGCCGCACCGGCGGACCGCACGGCCGGGCCGAGCCCGGCGCCGGCCGCATGGGCGGACAGCCGCTCGCGCAGCCGCTCCGCCCCGGCGGCGTCGCCCTCCGGAGGCTCGACGAGCAGCACGCGCCACGGACCGGGTCCGCCGGCGAGATCCGCCGCCTCCGCCTCGTCCGGAGCGTCCGCGGAGCCGTCCAGCAGCGCCAGCAGCGCGGCCTCGCGGTCCGGCCCGTCCGCCCCGCCGCCCGTCTCCCGCCGCTCCTCCCGCAGCGACTGCGAGATCCGCTCGGCGTAAGCCTCGAGCTCCTCCTCGTCGACCGGCTTGAGCAGATAGCCCTCGATGCCGAGCCGGATCGCTTGCTGCGCGTAGGCGAAGTCGGCGTGGCCGCTCAGCACGAGCACGCGGCAGGCACGGTCCGAGCGGCGGATCTCCTCGACCAGCTCGAGTCCGCTGCGCTTCGGCATGCGGATGTCGACGACGACCAGATCCGGCTCCAGCTCGCGGAACAGGCGCAGGCCGTCCTCGCCGTCCACGCCGAGGCCGGCTACGCGGAAGCCGTGCCTTTCCCAATCGACCAGCGTCTGCAGCCCTTCCCGGATCGCCGGCTCGTCGTCGACGATCAGCAGCTTGAACATGATCATCCCTCCTTGTCGCGGATGCGGAAGAAGACGCGCGTGCCCTCCCCCTCCTTGCTTTCGATCGTCAGGCCGCTCTCCCGGCCGAAGCCGAGCGCGAGCCGCTGATGCACGTTGCGCAGGCCGATCCGATGGCCCTTGTCCTCGGCCTCGTCGTCGAGCGCCTGCCGCACCTGCTCCAGCCGCTCCGGCGCCATGCCGACGCCGTTGTCCGCCACCTCGACCTCCAGCTCTCCGTCCTCCGTCAGCCTGGCGCGGACGGTGACGCGGCCGCCCTCGCCGATGCCCTCGAGCCCGTGCACGACGGCATTCTCGACGAGCGTCTGCACGATCAGGGGCGGCACGGGCATCGCTGCGGCCGCCTCGCCCGCGACGAGCTCGTAGGCGAGCCGCTCGCCGCCGTAGCGGAACTTCTGGATCTCCAGGTAATACCGGACGATCTCCAGCTCCTCGGCGAGCGCGATATGCCGGGAGCCGATCTCGATGTTGTTGCGGATGAGCCGGCCGAGCATGCGCACGACCGAGGCGATCTCTTTCTCGCCTTTCATATGGATGCGCATCCGGATCGACTCCAGCGCGTTGAACAGGAAATGCGGGTTGATCTGGCTCGCCATCATCTTGAGCTTGATGTCCCGCTGCCGCAGCTCCATGTCGACCCGCTGGCGGTGCGACTCCTCGACCTCCGCCATCAGCTCGCGGATGTTGGCGACCATCAGGTTGAACTGGCGGGACAGCAGGCCGATCTCGTCCGTGCCCTGGATGTCGGAGTACACGTTGAAATCGCCCTTGCTGATGCGCGACATGTTGCGGTAGAGCACGAGCGTGCGGCGCGTCAGCACGCTCGACACGATCCAGATGAGCACGAGCCCGACGCCCATGCTGGCGGCAAGCACGCCGAGGCCGAGCAGGGCGACGCGGTTCGCCTCGCCGACGATGCTCTCGACGCGGAACAGGCTGACGATGCGCAGCCCGCTGACGCTGGAGCGGGGCAGCAGATCCTCGATGAAAACGCGGTACGCCGCGCCGTCGATCTGCTGCTCGTACGTTCCTGCGCCCAGCTCGGCCAGATCGGGCATGTCCAGCTCCCGCAGGTTGCGGCCGACCCAGCCGCTGTCGCGCGCCGCGACGATCATGCCGTCGGCGTCCGCGATCACCGTGTCGTACGGCTCCTGCTTCAGCATCGCATTGAAGAGGTCGGAGTTGACCTCGATGACGAGGATGCCGCTCGAGCGGTACTCCGGGAACGGAATCCGCCGCACGAGGCTGAGCTGCCTGCCGCTCAGCACGGACTCGCCGGAGACATAGCTCCAGTGGATGCCGTCCTTCTCCGCCGCGGCCCGATGCCAAGGCTGGCGCTGAATCTCCGGCGTCTCCAGCACGAACTCCCCGTTGTTCAGCAGCGTCTCGTTGGAATGGTACATCCGGATGCCGGACACCTCGCGGTAGAGGCTGGACGCATCGGTGAAGCTCGTGAAGTCCCACAGCGCCTTGGTCGCCTCGTACACCGTCTCGTACCTGCCCGCGACCGTCTCCTTGAGCGACTCGCTGATCATGTAGTCGTCGGAGAGGTCGATCGGCACGCGCAGGACGTCGGACACTTGCGTCACGATCTTGTCCACGTTGTTCGTCGTCTGCCGGGTCGCCTGCTCGAGCACGTTGCTCCGATACGCCGCCGTCAGGAACAGGCCCGCGATCAGGACGGGCACGAGCACGACGATGAGGAACGCGATGAACAGCTGGTTTTTGAGCCGGAGGTTGTTGAAGCTCCGGATGATGCGGGATGCGAGTGCGCGCATGCGGTTCCTTCTCTCTGCCCGCTTGCCGGACGCGCCGCCCCGACGCCCCGCAAGCTTTTCCTCTATCGTAAGACAGCCGCTCCAGCCGCACAATCGCCAAGGGCTCCCTGTTCCGAAAGGAACAGGAAGCCCTGCCTCAGGCCGCGGTCGCGCTGCCTTGCGGAAGCCTTATTTCGCCGACCACTGCTCCACGCGGTCCTTGACCGCCTGGGTGTAGATCTCCTCGGCTTTTTTGAGGTTGACCTTGTCGAGCTGGGCCAGCATGTCGTCGAAGACTTTGTCGAAATCTTCCGGCTTGGCGAGAATCGCCTCCGGAACCTTTTTCCAGATGATGTCCTCGGCCTTCTTGAAGATGACGTTGTAGTCCGGATCGGTCGGAGCCGGAATGTTCCACGCCGCGCCGTAAGGACGCTCCTTGAACTCGCTCGGTTTCGGGAACAGGTCGATCCACGTCGACGCGCCGTAGGCTTGAAGCGTCTCTTTCTCCGCCGGCGTATAGCCCTCGATGATCTGCTCCGGGAAGTTGGTCGTGTAGTAGTTGCCGGACGGATCCTTCACGCCGTCGCCGTAGTGAGGGCCCATCGCGTAGTACAGCCCGATGCCCGTCGATTTCGTGAAGTTGGCGTTGTCTTCCGTCTTCTGCTTCTGGATGTCGGCCGGAATGACGCGCTTGCCGTCCTGCACCTCGTAATGCTTTCCTTCGATGCCCCAGTTGCGCAGCACCTGGCCTTCATCGGAGGCGAGCCAGTCCAGGAACTTGATCGCGCGCACCGGATCCTTGCAGCTCTCGGTGATGGCGATGCCGTAGCCGGCCATGAAGCCCGTCGGCGCGAAGCTGGCGTCCTTGAACTCGGAGGACATCGTCACCGGCAGATGGGCGTACGTATACGCGCCGTCTTCCTTGGTCTTGATCGCGTTCTCCGCGTCGGCGTAGCCCCATTCCTGGTCGATCAGACCGAGCACGCGGCCGCTGGCGATCTTGGCCTTGTACTGGTCGCTCTTCTGGACGAACGCTTCCTTGTCGAGCAGCCCCTCGTTGAACATCTTGTTCAGCCAGCGGATGTATTCGCGCTCCTCGGGACGCTTGATATGGAAGGAAGCCTCGTACGTCTCGGGATTGATGTAGTACTCGCCGTCGTCCGGCAGTCCCGTCGCGAGGAAGGCCGGGTTCGTCACCGTAATCATGATCCGCCAGTTGTCGGCGTCGAGCGTCAGCGGAATCGTCGGCTGTCCGTCCGTCGTCGGATGCTTGGCATAGTACGTCTTGAGCGCGTTCTCGTAGTCCTCGAGCGTCTTGATCTGCGGGTAGCCGAGCTCCTTGAGCACGCGCTGCTGCAGCTCGAAGCCGCCGCCGGCGTCGAAGTACGTCTGGTCGATGGAATCGTTGGTCGGCAGCACGTAGATCGCCGGGTCCTCCTTGCTGTACTTGAGGCGCTGCATGTACTTGCCGTACACCTTCTTGAGGTTCGGCGCATGCTCTTCGATAAGGTCGGTCAGGTCGAGCACCGCGCCGGCGTCGACGAGCTTGTTGATGTCGCCCTTGGCGAACACCATGTCCGGATACTGGCCGCTCGCCGCCATCAGGGCGATCTTGTCGGTGCCGCCGCCGGATACCGCGTATTCGGCCTTGATCGTGACGCCGGTCTTCTCCGTGATGGCTTTGCCGACCTCGTCCTGCATGTTGTTCCAGTTCGGGCTCGCGTCCGCTCCGAAGAAGCTGAACGTGATCGGATCGGCCTTCGCCTCTCCGCCCGCATCCGTGCCCGCATTCGCGGCGGAGTTCGCCGCCGGAGCGTTGCCGTTGCCGTTGTTGCCGCTGCCGCTGCAGCCCGCCGTCACGGCGAGCGCGCCGGCCAGCACGAGCATCGCCGCCGTCCGCGTCTTTTTCATCTGCAATACCTTCATGTCGTTGCCTCCCATTCTTTGTATGACCCTAACCGGATGCGATCATGCCGTCTTGCAAAGATGAAGCGCATACAATCTTGCTTTTATTAGAAGGGCCGCGTAGGGCGGCCCGGCTAACCGTCAGGCTATGCCTTGACCGCGCCCAGCGTCATGCCGCCGACGAAGTACCGCTGCAGGAACGGATACACGACAAGGATCGGCACGGTGACGACGATCGTGATCGCCATCTTGATCGACTCCGGCGACACCTGGTTCATCAGCTTGGACAGGTCCTCGTTGCTGCCGCGCATGTTCGCCCCGCCCTGCTGCGTGCTCTGGAGCACCTTCATCAGCTCGTACTGGAGCGTCGTCCACGTCTCGTTCGAGCCGTTGTACAGGTAGGTGTCGAACCAGGAGTTCCACTGCCCGACCGCTAGGAACAGCGCGATCGTGGCGAGCGCCGGCTTGCACAGCGGCAGGATGATGCGCCAGTAGATCGTGAAGTCGTTCGCGCCGTCGAGCTTGGCCGACTCCTGCAGCGCGTACGGCAGTCCGTCGATGAACGAGCGGATGATGAACACGTTGAACGCGCCGACCATGCCGGGCAGAACGTACACCCAGAACGTGCCGATCAGATGCAGGTCCCGCATGAGCAGGTACACCGGAATGAGTCCGCCGGAGAAGTACATCGTCAGCGCCAGGAACACCGAGACGAAGCGGCGCGCCTGGAAGTCGACGCGGCTGAGCGTGAACGCCAGCATCGAAGCGCTGGCGAGGCCGAGCACGGTGCCCACCACCGTCCGCAGCACCGACACCTGGAGGCCCTGCAGCAGTCCCTCGTAGGCGAAGATGACGCGGTAGTTCTCGAAGGTGAACTCCCTCGGGAGGATGGTGATGCCTCCCCGCACCGTATCCTGGGAGTTGTTGAGCGAGATCGCCAGCACGTTCAGGAATGGATAGAGGGTGATGACGAGGAGTATCAGCATGATGATGATGTTGATGACGTCGAATGTCTTTTCGCCGCGGGTGGCGTTGAAGCCGCCCGCCGTTGCCCTTGCCATGGATACCCCTCCTTACATGATGCTTTCCTTGGTGACCTTCTTCAGCACGCCGTTCGCGGCGAATAGGAGCAGGATGCTGACCACCGAGTTGAAAATGCCGATCGCCGTGCCGAAGCTGAATCGGCCCAGGTTGAGGCCGTAGTTCAAGGCGTACAGGTCCAGCACCTCGGAATAGTCCATGACCAGATTGTTGCCGAGCAGGAACTGCTTCTCGAAGCCGATGCTGATGAGATGGCCGATGCTCATGATGAGCAGCACCGAGATCGTCGTGCGGATGCCCGGCAGCGTGATATGCCACATCTGCTTGAGCCGGTTCGCCCCGTCGACGCGGGACGCCTCGTACAGCTCCGGGTCGATGCCGGAGATGGCGGCGAGGTAGATGATCGCGTTCCAGCCGAGCTCCTTCCACAGGTCGGAGGCGGTGACGATGCTCCAGAACCATTCGCCCTTGGCGAGGAACTGGATCGGCTGGTCGATCAGGTTCAGGCCGAGCAGCAGGTCGTTCACCGCGCCGCCTTCGGTGGACAGCATCTTGGTGACGATGCCGGCGACGACGACCCAGGAGACGAAGTGAGGCAGATACGACACCGTCTGCACCGTCCGCTTGAAGTACTTGCCCCGCAGCTCGCTGAGCAGCACCGCGAACAGGATCGGCACCGTGAAGCCGACGATCAGCCCCATGAAGCTCATCGCCAGCGTGTTGCGCATGACCAGGTAGAACCGCTCGTCCGTGAACAGGTCGACGAAGTGCTTGAAGCCGACCCAGTCCTGCTCCATGAACGTGCGTCCCGGCTTGAAGTCCTGGAACGCCATCGTCCAGCCCCAGAGGGGCAGGTAGCTGAACACGAACACCCAGAGGACGAACGGGATCGCCATGAAATAAAGCACCTTCTGCGACTTCATCTTGCGCCAGAAGCGGGAGAGTCCGCTCTGCTCGGCCGCGCCCGCAGCCGCCTGCTTGCCGGGCGTCTTGTCTGTGTATGCTTCCAAGGCTGCTTTCGACCTCCTTGCTGCGTGCCGTTTCGGCTCGCCAGCGGGCTCTCTTGGCTGGCGTGACGCAAGCGCGAATGCCGATGGACGCCGGCGCCGAAGGCGGCTAGCTCCATAGGCTTCGCGGCTCGCCGGACGGCCGCCCGGCAAGCGCTCATCGCAAGCGCCGCTCGACCGGTTTCCGTACATCCGCCAACCTCATGCCCTAATGGTAACGCATACAGAATGCGCTTCCTACCGGACGGATCGGAGCGAAAATCAGATAGAAATCGGAGATTGGCGGAAGCGGTTTCGTCCGCGGCCGCCGGCTCCGGCCGCTTCGCGCCGGACGCGGCATGCGCCCGCCTGCTCGCCGGCATGCGATATGCTAAGATGGAAGCAACGAATCCGGCTCGCCGAAGCCGTCTGGAGGTGCAAGCCATGCTTCCCCGATGGAGCAAATCGTTTCTGAAAGGCGCCATCTATGAAATCGAGGAGGCCGGCTCCTCCGCTTCCGTACCGGACTGGGCCGGCTCCTCCGACCCGCTCTCCCACTTCGCGCTCATCGCCGCCGTGCGAGGCGAAGCGCTCTGGCAGCCGGACGACGGCCTGCCGCCCATGCGGCTGAAGGGCGACTCGGTGCTGCTGCTCTCTCCCGGCGAAGCCCCGCGGCTGGAGCCGGAGGGGAGCGAGAGCGTCGAGCTCCAGTGGATCGTCTTCGACCTGTTCCTGCCGGAGTCGCGGCTCGGCGAGCGGCGCAGCTTCGTCCGCCAGACGGCGATGCCGCTGCAAGGGCTGCTGCGCGTGTCCGGCCAGCGGCATCGCCGGCTGCTGCGCAGGCTCGCTGCCCAAGCCGTCCAAGCCCGCGAGCACGGATGGCATGGCGCGCAGCAGCTGCTCCACGATCTGCTCGCCTCGCTGATCGCCGGCGCCCGTCCGGCAGCGAGGGACGAGCTGCTGGACCGGCTCGACCGGGCTGCGGAGACGATGCAGGCCGCCTACCGGGAGCCGCTGCGCATCGAGTCGCTCGCCGAGGAGGCCGGCCTGCATCCGGGATATTTCTCGCAGGTGTTCAAGCAGCGCTGGGGCAAGACGCCGCTCGCTTACCTGACCGCCATCCGGCTGAACCGGGCCAAGGAGCTGCTGCTCGGCGAAGGGCGGCAGCGGCCGATCCGGGAGATCGCCGCGGAATGCGGCTACCCCGACGAGTTTTACTTCAGCCGCCGCTTCAAGGCGGACGCGGGCCGCTCGCCCGCCCGCTACGCCGCCTCCGCGCCCGCCCGCATCGTCTGCCTGTCGGCGCCGTACACGGATCATCTGCTCGCGCTGGGCGTGCAGCCGGCCGCCGCCCAGCTGCCGGCCTATGCGCTCGCGCCCGATGCGCTGGCGCGCGGGCTGCGGCTGCCGGAGCATGCGGTCGATCCTTGGGAGGCGCAGCGCGGCGACTTCGAGGAGCTGCGCCCGGAGCTGATCCTGTGCAAGCCCAATGTCGAGGCCAAAGCGCGCGAGCAGCTCGCCGACATCGCGCCGGTCCGCAGCGTCCCCTGGAACGGGCTGGACGTGTACGGCCAAATGGAGGAGATCGCCCGCCTGACCGGCCGCGCGGACGAGGCGCGGCGCTGGCGGGAGCGGCATGACGCGCTGGCTGCCCGCGTGCGCTCCCGCACGGAAGCGGCCGTCGGCGCCGCCAGCTTCACCTGCCTGGCGGCGATGAGGCGCGGCCTGCGCATCTATGGCGAGCGCAACCTCGGGCATGCGCTCTACCGCTCGCTCGGCTACGCCCCGGGCGGACGCATCGCGGACGAGCTGCGGCAGCATCCGCCCGGCACCGGCTTCAACTGGACCGCCATCGCTCCGGACGAGCTGCGCCGCTACGAATCGGACGCGCTGCTGCTGTTCGCCGGGAGCCCTCAGGAACGGGAGGAGCTGCTGGAGCTCGTCGCCCGCAATCCCCATTGGCAGCGCCATCCGGCGATCCGCTCCGGCCGCTGGGCGCTGCTCGACCGCGGCTTCTGGCTGCCGTACGCTCCCGGCGCGTTGCTCCGCCAGCTGGAGGAGCTGGAGCCGCTCCTGCCTCGGCTGATGGCCGGGCAAGCCGCCCCCTTTTGATCCGCTTTCCCCGATCTGAAAAATGTCCAGTCCACATTCCACAATCTCCACATGGACTCCGCCCCGAAAGCTGGTATACTGGGGCTTGTCCCTTTTTGACTGATAATGATTCTCGCTCTCACCGACCTGAAGGAGGCTTTGCCGCTTGTGATGAGCCATTCCCGCCGCTGGACGAAGGCGGCCGCATTTTCCGCCTCTGCCGCCCTGGTGCTGCTGCTGCTCGCAGCCGCTCTGGCCTACGGCGCCAAGGACGTCTCGCTTCCCGTCATCTGGGAGGCGCTGACCGCCTACGACCCGAGCCTGCCGGAGCATGCCGCGATCCACGGCCTGCGGCTGCCCCGGGCGCTGGCCGCGCTGCTCGTCGGCGCCTCGCTCGGGGCGGCCGGCGCCCTCGTCCAAGGCGCGACGCGCAACGCGCTCGCCGATCCGGGCGTGCTCGGCATCAATGCCGGCGCCGCGCTCGCCGTCGTGCTCTGCTTCGCGCTCAGCCCGTGGATGGGCTACGGACTCGTCATGCTCGCGTCCTTCGGCGGGGCGGCGGCCGCTACCGCGGTCATCGCGCTGCTGGCCTGGCTGTCGCGCGGCGGCTTCGCCACGCTCGAGCTGACGATCGGCGGAGCGGTCGTGTCCGCGATGGCGCATAGCCTCGCCGTGGGCCTGGCAATCTATTTCGAGCTGAGCCAGGACTTGGCGTTCTGGTATGCGGGCGGCTTGGCCGCCGTCCGCTGGGAGCAGCTGCGGCTGCTCGCTCCCGTGCTCGTCCTCGGCTTGCTGCTGGCCGTGCTGCTCGGCCGCCGGCTGTCGCTGCTTTCCCTTGGCGACGAGGCCGCCGAAGGACTCGGCGCCCGCACCGGCCGCACGCGTCTGGCCGCGCTCGGCCTGATGGCCGTGCTGGCCGGAGCCTCCGTATCCGCGGCCGGCAGCATCGGCTTCATCGGCTTGATCGCCCCGCATGCGGCGCGCAGGCTCGCCGGCACCGACTATCGGCTCGTCGTGCCGCTGTCCGCGCTGCTCGGCGCGGCGCTGCTCCTCGCAGCCGATCTCGCCTCGCGCACGGTCCAGCCGCCGCGCGAGTTCGCCGTCGGCGCGATGGCGGCGTTCGTCGGCGTGCCGTTCTTCCTGTACTTGGCCCGCCGCGAGAGGAGGGAGCTGTAGATGCCCGCCTCCCTCTCCCCGCGCTCCCGCAAGGCGCTGCTCGCCGCGCTGGCGCTGGCGGCCGTAGCGGCGGCGATCGCGCTCGCCAGCCTCAATGCCGGCACGCTGCGCCTCGGCCCTGACGCCGTGCTGCGCACGCTGCTCGGCGGCGGGACGGAGCAGGAGCAGCTCGTGCTGTTCCAATACCGTCTGCCCCGCATCGTGGTGACGATGCTCGCCGGCATCGGACTCGGCGTCGCCGGAGCGGTACTGCAGGGCGCGACGCGCAACGGATTGGCCGATCCCGGCCTGCTCGGCATCCATGCCGGATCGGCGCTCGGCCTGATGCTGTTCATCTCCTTCTTTCGCACGCTGGAAGGATCGGCCGCGCTCTGGATTCCCGCCTTCAGCTTCGTCGGCGGCACGGCAGCCGCGGCGATCGTCTTCCTGCTCTCCTGGAGCCGGACTCGCGGCTTGCAGCCGATCCAGCTGCTGCTCGTCGGCATCGCCGTCGAGGCCGGCCTCAGCGCGGCGACCTTGATGCTGTCGCTGCGGCTCGACCCGGACACGTACGCCTTCGCCGCGCGCTGGCTCGCCGGTAGCGTATGGGGGCGCGATCCGATCCACGCGTGGACGCTGCTGCCCTGGATCGCGCTGCTGACGCCGCTCGTCTACCGAGCCTCGCGCCAGCTCGATCTGCTCGCTCTCGGCGACGCTCTCGGCACCGGCCTCGGCCAGCCGGTGCAGCGCAGCCGCCTGCTGCTGGCGCTGGCCGCCGTCGCGCTGGCGGCATCCAGCACGGCGATGACCGGCAGCATCGGCTTCATCGGCCTCGCCGCTCCGCATCTCGCGCGCCGGATCGCCGGCCCGCAGCATCGGCACTTCCTGCCGATCGCCGCTCTGTGCGGCCTCATCCTGCTGCTGTCGGCGGACACGATCGGCCGCTCGCTGTTCCAGCCGGTCGCCATCCCCGCCGGCGTCGTCTGCGCCGCCATCGGCGGCCCCTATTTCCTGTATCTGCTGTTCAAACGCAGGCGCTAGCCGCCGAAGCGACCCTATTCCTGGAGGTTGAACCATCTCATGAAACGCATCTTTTCCCTGTCCGCGCTGCTGCTAAGCGCTTGCCTGCTTCTATCCGCTTGCGGAGGCTCCGCCGGCACGAACGATCCCGCGAACGGAGCCTCGGCGGCCAGCTCCGCCGCTCCCTCTCCTTCCGCTCCGGCCGACTCGCCCGCTCCGACGGAGGAGCGCATCGCCTCGCTGTCGATCCATCTCACCAACCATCTGCTCGCGCTCGGCCTGAAGCCGGTCGGCTCCGCCATCGGCGGGGACGTGAAGGATTTCCTCCCGCATGTGAAGGACCGGCTCGAGGGCGTCGAAAAGCTCGGCGTCGCCGCCGAGCCCGATCTCGAAGCGGTGCTTGCGCTCAAGCCGGACCGCATCTTCATCGACGTGCAGCAGACCGCGGCGGATCAGCCGCGCCTGGAGCCGATCGCTCCCGTCGTCGCGATCGATCTCGACCAGGGCACCTGGCGCGACCATCTGCGCCTGGTCGCCAAGGAGACCGGACGCGAGCCGCAAGCCGAGACGTTCATCGCCGACTACGAGAAGCAAGCCGCCGAGACGTCCGAGCTCATCAAAAGCAAGCTCGGCGCCGACGCCAAGGTGATGGCCATCCGCATGACGGCCAAGGAGCTGCGCGTCATGGGCATGGCGCGGCCGGTAGGCCCGCTGCTGTACGAGGATCTGGCCCTCAAGCCGGCCGACGGCGTGGAGAACATCGGCAAGGCGTACGAGGTCATTTCCCAGGAAGTGCTGGACGACTTCGACGCCGATGCGATTCTGGTCATCATCAGCAAAGGCTCCGAAGCGAAGAAAAACTTCGAGCTGCTGGAAAGCAACCCGCTCTGGGCCGGGCTCAAAGCGGTGAAGAACGGCCATGTGTACGTGCTCGACGGCCAAAAATGGCTGGACTACTCCTCGCTCGGCCACAAGATGGCGCTCGACGACGCGCAGAAGCTGTTCGGCAGCTAAGCAAGGCCGGCAAGGAAACGAAAGGAAGCGGGGCCTGGCGGCTCCGCTTCCTTTCGTTTGCGTCTTGCGCGGCGGGGCCGCTGGGCCGCCGGGCTGGAAAGCTCGCGGGCGCGGCGCAGACGCTCTTATTCTGCGCCTGCGCCGCGCCCGACTCCAACGCCTACGCCTGCAGCTCGATCGTCACCGTCGCCTCGCCGCCCCAGCCGCTCAGCCAGACGGCTCCGCCCTCGAGCCGCGCGCCCGCGCCGCTGACGGCAGCCGCCGCCGGCAGGCCGCCGTGCAGCGTCAGGCGCAGCGGCTTGCCCGCGCCGGACACGCGCAGCGTCAGCGTGCCGCCGGAGCGCGACACGCTTGCCGCCAGCTGCGGCGCGCCCTTCAGGTCGCGCACGGCCGCCTCGGCCGAGGCTCCGTCCGCCAGCGCGTACAGCGCCAGCTCCACGCCGTCCGCATGGTCGTAGTCCGGGCGGCCGTCCTCCGCGCCGAGCGCGAGCAGCGTGTTCGGCCGCACGAGCAGCGGCAGGCTGAGGAAGCCGTGGCGCTCCTTGCGCCAGCGCCCGCCCTGCACCGTCTCGCCCGTCAGCAGCGACGTCCACTCGCCCTCCGGCACGTAGTACGAGACGTCGCCGCTCTCGCTGAAGATCGGCGCGACGAGCAGCGAGCGGCCGAGCATGTACTGGCGGTCGAGCGTCTCCGCGGCCGGATCGTCCGGGAACTCCAGCAGCATGGCGCGCATGCCCGGCACGCCCTGCTCCTGCGCCTGGACCGCCGTATCGTACAGATACGGCATGAGCTTCATTTTCAGCCGGGTGAACGTCCGCGTCACCTCCACCGACTCCTCGTCGTACGCCCACGGCACCCGGTACGACGTGCTGCCGTGCAGGCGGCTGTGCGTGGACAGCAGGCCGAACTGCAGCCAGCGCTTGAACACATGCGCCGGCGCCGTGTTCTCGAAGCCGCCGATGTCGTGGCTCCAGAAGCCGAAGCCGCTCAAGCCGAGCGACAGGCCGCCGCGCAGGCTTTCGGCCATCGACTCGTAGTCGGCGTAGCAGTCGCCGCCCCAGTGGACCGGGAACTGCTGGCCGCCGGCCGTCGCCGAGCGCGCGAACACCGCCGCCTCGCCCTGGCCGAGCTTGCGCTCGATCGCCTCGAACACGACCTTGTTGTACAGGAACGTGTAGTAGTTGTGCATGCCCTGCGGGTCCGAGCCGTCGTGGTAGGCGACATCCGTCGGGATGCGCTCGCCGAAGTCCGTCTTGAAGCTGTCGACGCCCATGTCCATCAGCTCGTCCAGATAGCCCGCGTACCACGCGCAAGCGTCCGGATTGGTGAAGTCGACGAGCGCCATGCCCGGCTGCCACAGGTTCGTCTGCCACAGGTCTCCGTTCGGCTTGCGCAGCAGGTAGCCGCGCTCCCGGCCCTCGCGGAACAGCCGCGAGCGCTGCCCGATGTACGGGTTGATCCAGACGCAGACGCGCAGGCCCTTGTCCTTGAGCCGCTGCAGCATGCCCGCCGGATCGGGGAAGACGCGCTCGTCCCACTTGAAGTCCGTCCAGTGGAACTCCTTCATCCAGAAGCAGTCGAAATGGAACACTGACAGCGGCAGGTCGCGCTCCGCCATGCCGTCCACGAACGAATTCACCGTCGCCTCGTCGTACTCCGTCGTGAACGAAGTCGACAGCCACAGGCCGAACGACCATGCCGGCGGCAGCGCCGGCTTGCCGGTCAGATCGGTGTAGCGGCCGAGCACCTCCTTGGGCGTCGGGCCGTCGATGACATAATAGCTCAGCGTCTCGCCGGGGAGGCTGAACTGCACTTTCTTGACCTTTTCCGAGGCGACCTCCAGCGACACCGCGCCGGGCTCGTCGACGAACACGCCGTAGCCGCGGCTCGTCAGGTAGAACGGGATGTTCTTGTACGCCTGCTCGGAGCTCGTGCCGCCGTCCTTGTTCCAGATGTCGACGATCTGGCCGTTCTTCACGAACGAGGTGAAGCGCTCGCCGAGGCCGTAGACGTTCTCCCCGACCGTCAGGTCCAGCTCCTCGCGGGTGTACGGCTCGCCGTGCGGCCCCGTCACATGGGCGATCGACTTGAACGCGCTGCCCGTCAGCCTCTCCTCTCCCCGGTAAAAGGCCATCGACCACTGCTCTCCCTTGCTCATGCGCAAGGTCAGGCCGCCGCTCGTCAGCTCGGCGTACTCGTCCGTGTGGCGGATCGCGGTGAAGCCGGCCGGACTAGCCGACCGGCTGAGCTCGAAGCGCGGGCCGCGCTCCCGCTCGCCCTCGAAATGGGTGATGCTCACGCCGATGATGCCCTCGCGCGGCGCATGGGCGCGCACGGTCAGCAGCTGCGTGTTGATCATCGCGCCGCGGCCGGGGAGCGGCGTCGTGGAGATGTAGGCGGTCAGGCCGCCGTCCTCGGCGACGATTTCATGCGCCTGCACGGCGCCGTCGATGGCGAAGCCTTCGCGGACGAGCCAGTTTCCATCGGTGAATTTCATGGGAGGAACCATCCTTCCGTATCGGGAGTGTAAGCGTTATACTGACAGTATACCGATGGACGGATCGTTAATCTTGCAGAATCCCGTGATGTTTCTGACACGATTCTGATCGTCGCGCAGGGGGAGGCACGAGCATGGGCAGCGAGATGGCGCCGCGGCAAGGCGGCGAACGGCCGACAGGCGATCCGGCCGGAGCAGAAGAGGCGGATTGGACGGGAGATGCGGGCTGGGCGGGAGATGGAGCCTCGGTGAGAGACGCGGATGCGGCGAGAGACGCGGGCTTGGCGGGAAACGCGGACTGGGCGGGAGATACGGACTGGGCGAGAGAAGGGGCCTCGGTGAGAGACGTTGATTCGGCGAGAGACGCGGGCTTGGTGGGAAACGCAGACTGGGCGGGAAACGCGAACTTGGCAGGAAACGCGGACTGGGCGGGAAACGCGGACTGGGCGGGAAACGCGGACTTGGCCCAAGGCGGGCCGTTCGGCTCTGCACAAGGAAGAGCCGAGCGCAAGGAGCGCTTCGAGCGGCTGCGGGAAGCCCGCGGCCACAACGAGGCGCGCCGGCTGTTCGGCAGCTACGAGTACCGGTATGGTCCCGGCGAGCATGTCATCGAGGCGCATTGGCATGAGGAGATGGAGTGGCTGTACGTCGCCGAGGGGGAGACGCTGCTGCAGATCGGCACGGAAAGCCTGCTGCTGCGCGCGGGCGAAGCGGCGTTCGTGCCGAGCGGCGAGCTGCATGCGGCGCATGCGAGCGGAAGCGCAGGCTGCCGCTTCTTCGCGCTCGTGTTCCACGGAGCGCTGCTGTCGGGCGCGGCCTTCGACGCGGTGGAGGAACGCGTCGTGCTGCCGCTGCTGGAGCGGCGCGCGATGTTCCCGCGGCAGGCGCGGCCGCAGGAGCCGGCCGGCGCGCTGCTGCTCGGCGAGCTGGCGCACATCCGGCAAGCCTGCCGCCAGCGTCCGCCGGGCTGGGAGGCGGCGGTGAAAGGCCGGCTGCTGCTCATGCTCGCCGGCACGCATGCGCTCGGCGCGGCCGAGGATCGACGGGCGGGCGCGGACGGCGGCCCGTCGAGCGGGGTGGCGGCGGACGCGGCCAAGGTCGAGCGGCTGAAGCGGGTCATCTCTCATCTCCAGGAGCATTACGGACGCCCGATCCGCATCGCCGAGCTGGCCGGCCTGGCCGCGATGAGCGAAGGGCATTTCAGCCGCTTCTTCCGCGAGATGACCGGCCAGACGCCGATCGCCTACCTCAACGCGCTGCGCATTCGCCGCGCGGCCGAGCGGCTCCGACGGACCGAGCTGCGCATCGCCGACATCGCGCTGGAATGCGGCTTTGACAACATCAGCTACTTCGTGCGCCAATTCCAGCGGCAGCTCAAAGAAACGCCGTCGGCATTCCGACGGCGTAACGGGCAGAAGTAGATGACCGTGCCATTCTTTTCCTATGTTCGCCTTCTCAATCTAGAAAATCTTGGTATAATCGATTCAAGAAATGCGCATAGGCTTTAAGGGCGGTCGGCGGCTCTCCCCGTTGAAGGGAGGTGTTGCCCGTGGAAGTGTTTCAGGCTTTATCCCTCATGTTCATGTTCGGGATGTTCCTGCTGGCGCTGCTCACGTACCTGAAAAAGAAGTAGACCGCCCACACCCCTCATAAGGTCGGCGGTCTATTTTGCTGCTGCTGACACTTACGGGGGCAAGCCGCCGCTCTTAATGCGGAAGCCATTTCCCGGAGGTCCCGGTGCGTCAACACCGGGGCCTCTATCTATTTTTAAGCATACCACACCCTTTTTATACCATCAAGGCCGCTATCTAGGCCGATTTCAGCTCGCCCGCCCCTCCGAAGAAGCTAACCTCCCGAGCGCGCGGCACCGAGCTAATCGCCCCCGCTCGCTCTACGAAACGGGGCCTGTTTAGGGCCATGGTTCGGCGGAACGCCAGCGGAGGAGCTCTATTGCCGAAGCAGGTTTTTATGACTTTAGACTTGCTCCTTTCATTCTCCCGCCAAATCTATGGATCCAAGGCACAAATGTGCCCTGGATGGCTGTTACCAGGCCGATTCGTCGGATCCAAGGCACAAATGTGCCCTGGATTGCTCTTCCCAAGGCCGATTTGCCGGATCCAAGGCACAAATGTGCCTTGGATTGCTCTTCCCAAGGCCGATTTGCCGGATCCAAGGCACAAATGTGCCCTGGATTGCTGTTCCCAAGGCCGATTTGCCGGATCCAAGGCACAAATGTGCCTTGGATTGCTCTTCCCAAGGCCGATTCGCCGGATTCAAGGCACAAATGTGCCCTGAATTGCTAACCCAAGGCCGATTCGTCGGATCGAGTCATTTGCCTTCGTGCATCGATCCGAACGGCGGTCTTCATGCTCTTCGCCCCCCGCGAAAAAGCCGAGGCATGACGCGGATGTAAACCAGCTCGCCGATCAGCTCCACCATCGTCTGAGCGACGACTGCGGCCGCGGCCAGCCGCCCCGCCTCGCCGGGCAGCGCAAGCGCAAGCGGCAGCACGACGAGCGAGTTGCGCGTGCCTGCGCTGAACGCAAGCGTCCGCGAAGCCTCGGCGCCGAGCCGAAGCAGGCGCGCGGTCGGCCAGGCTAGAGCCGGGCCGATGAGCAGGAAAGCGGCATAGGCCGGGATCGCCGGACCGATCGCGTCCAGATGGCGGACAGCCGTGCCTGCCTGCGAGGCGACGATGAGCAGCAGCGCCGCCGCCATGCCGGGCACCGGCAGCCAGGCAGCCGCATCAAGCGCCTTTGCCCCGGCGCGGCTGCGGCGGGCGGCGAGCCGCGTCAGCGCCGCCAGTACGAGCGGAGCGGCGACAAGCAGCAGGAAGGCCTGTACGATCGGACCGGCCTCGACAAGAGCGGCGGCCTCGCGGCCGAGGATCAGCCAGAGCCAGAGCGGCAGCGCGACCAGCTGCGCCAGCATCAGCAGCGGCGTGGAGGCGAGCATCAGCTTGCCGTCGCCACGGCCCATCTGGGCGAAGACGACCACATAATCGATGCAGGGCGTGAGCAGCACGAGGCACAGCCCGAAGCGCACGGCCGGCTCCAGCGGGACCAGCCAGGCCAACGCCAGGACGGCAAGCGGCACGAGGACGAAGTTGACGAGCAGCAGCCCGGCGGCGAAGCGGCCCTGCGCCCGGCCTTGCCGCAGCTCCAGCAACGGAATTTGCGTGAACATGCCGTACAGCAGCAGCGCGAGCGCCGGGCTGACGACGACGCCGAGCGGTTCCGCTTTTTCTCCCGCTGTCAGGCCGATCGCCGCCCCGGCCAGCAAAGCCGCCGCGTAGACGGCGATCTGGCGGCGCTCCAGCCCTTCTCTCGTGATGCGCATGACGCTTCCTCCGCTTCCGCTTGTTTCCTTCCATCCTACTTCATTCCGGCCCTCCGCTCCATCCCGCCGCAACTGTCCCAGAGTTGTCACAACTTCCGGCCGAGAATGCGAAACCGCAGCTTGCCTCAGCCGTTACACGGACAAGGGCATCCAACAGCGGCCATGCGGGAGCTTATCCGCTCTGCGGCTCGCAGTCTGCTGCGCTCTTATCGTTTCCATCATCCGAGGAGGTTCCCATGCTCAAAACGGCTGTCGGCCGCTTCCGGTTCGTCGCTCTGCTGGAAGGCTGGTCTTTTCTGATCCTGCTGTTCATCGCCATGCCGATCAAATACTTGGGCGGCTGGGGCTTGCCCGTCACGATCGTCGGCGCCGCCCACGGCGGACTGTTCGTGCTGTATATGATCACGCTGCTGCTGGCCACGATCTCCGCCCGCTGGAAGCTTGGCCGCGTCGTCGGAGCCGTGCTGCTGTCGTTCGTGCCGTTCGGCACGTTCTGGCTCGATGCCCGCATCAAGCGCGACCCGGCTTAACAAAGCCAACCATTCCAGCTTGCTGAAAGCAAACCAGGACGTGCCGCGGCACGTCCTGGTTTGCTTTTGAGAGTCTATTCGTAACGACCCGGCGACCAAGGCAGCGTCTCGGCTACCAGACCGATAGCACCGTCCTATAGATGGCTAGGAAATTCTTGCTCGCAAGAAAGCGGCCTCATTTCGGCTTGATGCCGAAATGAGGCCGCTCCAATCGTCTACGACTTCACGACGCGGAATCGCGCCAATCCGATCTCGCCGCGCAGCACGACGGAAACAGTGTCCGCTCCATCTCGACCGGCCGCGGCAGCAGAGTACGCCGGCAGCGCCAGCGGCGCGGCGACGGTCGTCCACGCCTGCGGACCGCCGGTGCGCGGCACGTCGCAGCGCGCGAGCAGCTCGCCGTCCGGGCCGCCGAGGCGCAGCTCGACGCTGCCGCTGCCAGCGCCCGACACGCGCGCCTCGAAGCGGTCCGCGCCCGCCGGCAGCAAGCCGCGCCCGAAGCGCGCCCAGCCCTGGCCGGGCGCTCCGCCTGCAAAAGCTGCCGTCAAAGCTGCCGCATCCGCTCCGGCCGGGCGCACGCTGTCGCCGCCGTCCCGGCAGGCGTCGATCGCGAGCCCGCGCGCCTCGTCATAGGACGAGGCTGCCGTCCAATCGCCGAGCGGCCGGGCGGCCAGCGGCTCGCCGTCCAGACGCAGCTGCGCCTCGGCGCGGATGTCCGCCGAGCTCGCGCCGGCGAGCAGACGGCAGACGCCGCTTTCGAACGCCCAGCGGTCTGCCGCCGGATCCCAGACGGCCAGCTGCGACGCCTCGACGCGGAACTCCGCCGTCGCCGTCTCCCCTGCCGCGAGCCGCAGCCGGCGGAAGCCGACCAGCTGCCGCTTCGGCCGCTGAAACGCCGAGCCTTCGATGCGGGCATAAAGCTGCACGACCTCGTCGGCCTCCAGGCCGCTCTCATTCGTGACCTCCAGCCGCACCGTCGCCGCATCGCCCGCCTCCAGCGCCTCACGGTCCACGCGCAGCTCCCCGTAGCGGAACGCCGCATACGACAAGCCGTGGCCGAACGGATAGAGCACCGAAATGTCTCCATAATGGTACGTGCGGCCGCTGCGGATGATGTCGTAGTCCATGATCGACGGCATCCCCTGCTCCGTCGCCGGCCATGTCATCGGCAGCCGTCCTGCCGGGCTGTAATCGCCGAAGATCGCCCCGGCCGCCGCGCGGCCGAGCTCCTGCGAGGCATGGCATAGCTGCAAGATCGCAGGAGCTTCCCGCTCGAGGCCCTCGAGCGCGAACGGATAGCTGCTCACGAGCAGCACGGCCGTGCGCGGATTGGCGCGCAGAACGGCGCGAATCAGCTCCTGCTGGGCGGCCGCGAGCGCGATGCCGGGGCGGTCCGCATCCTCCTTGCCGTTGATGAAAGGCTGGTTGCCGACGACGACGACCGCCGCGTCCGCCGATGCCGCCAGCCGCACCGCCGCCGAGATCCCGTCCTCGACGACCTCGACGAGGAACCGTTCCGCCTGCGCCGGCTTGCGGCGCTGACGCAGCCGCTCGGCGCGCTCCGCCTCGGCGGCGGCGTCCGGATTGGCCGCGTCGGCCGCGTTGACCGCCGCCTCCGGCGCAAGCTCCGCCGGCATGAGCCGCCCGTCCGCCAGCAGGCCTACCGGCGTGCCGTCCCAGGTGCGCAGCTCGACGGTCCGCGCGCCGCGCTCTTCCTCCTTGCCAAAACGGCTGCCCGCAGCCGTCCCGGACGAGCCGGCCCCCGCTGCTGGCTGCGCGCCTGCACGGACTCCATCAGCCGCCGCCTGCGCCTGGTCACCCAAGCCCGCCTGCGCGTCTTCCAGACGGAACACTTCCTTGACGAACCAGCCGCGCGCCTCGTCCGCGCTTGCCGTCAGCCCGTCCTCGGCGTCCGTGACGAGCTTGCCGCTCGACTGGGCGCGCAGCGTCACATTGCCATAGCCCCAGTCGGTCGCCTCGAATATCTCGGCCTCCTCCGGCCCTGCCGCGTCCGCCGTCAACACCGGCCCGCTCCCGACGTAGCGGCCGCTCGTCACGCTGCGCAGACGCAGCTTGCTGCCGCCCGTCGCATAGACGGCTTCGCCGGCGTCGGCGAGCCGCTCCCGGATGCCGGCCAGCGGCGTGCTCCGGTACGGCGGCGTGCCGCTGTACCAGTCCGTGAACGCCTCGTCGGCCAGCGGCCCGATGACGGCGATCCGCCCCTGCGGCGCGAGCGGCAGCAGCGGCGCGGCATCCCCGGCGGCGGCGCCAGCGATTACGGTCCGAGCCGCCTCGCTGGCAGCTGAAGATTCGCCGCGGCCTCGGGTCGCGGCCTCGCTGCCGGCGGCCGCCGCTTCGCTCTGCGGAGCCGCCGTGCCGTCCGCTCCTGCTGCCGCAGGCTCGTTGCGCAGCAGCACGACCGACTTTTCCGCCGCCAGGCGCGACAGGGCGGCATGCTCGGGCGATCCGACCTTTTCCTCGGGCACGCCTTCATACGGATTCAGCCCCGGCGGGTCGAACTCGCCCAGACGCATCCGCACGGAGAACGTGCGCGACAGAGCGCGGTCGAGATCGGCCTCCTCCAGCAAGCCCTGCTCCAGAGCGTCGCGGATCGCCCGCTTGACCGTCTCCGCGTCGTCGGTGATGCTGTCGATGCCCGCCCGGATCGAGAGTGCGGCCGCCTCGGCGTACGAGTCGACATGCTTGTGCTCATGCACGGTGCCGAGCACGTCGCCCGCATCGCTCACGACAAAGCCGTCCATGCCCCACTCGCCGCGCACGATCGCCTCGATGTCGTCCAGCAGGTTGGCCGGCACGCCGTTGACGCTGTTGTAGGCGGTCATCATCGACTTCGCGCCGCCCTCCTTGAACGCCAGCTCGAACACCTTGAGGTAATACTCGCGCTTGCTGCGGGCGTCGATGCTGGCCGAGCCGAAGCCGCGATGCAGCTCGTTGTTGTTGGCATAAAAATGCTTCAGCGTCGCGACCGCGCGCAAATACGCCGGGTCGTCTCCCTGCATGCCGCGCGCGAGCGCCGCCGTCAGCTTGCCCGCCAGCAGCGGGTCCTCGCCGTAAGCCTCCTCCGTCCGGCCCCAGCGGGCGTCGCGCTCCATGTCGACCGTCGGCGCCCAGATCGTCAGCCCGTTGCGCTCCGGGTCGCGCTGGTAAAACACCCTCGCCTCGGTGCCGATCGCCTCGCCGACCTGCCGCAGCAGCTCCTCGTCCCAGGTGGACGCCAGCCCGATCGGCTGCGGGAATACCGTCGCCTCGCCGAGCCAGGCGATGCCGTGCGCGCCTTCGGTGCCGTGCTTGTACTTGGAGAGGCCGAGCCGCGGCACCTCCTCCTGGTACTGCGGCATCTGCCCGATCTTCTCCTCCAGCGTCAGCCGCGAGACGAGGTCCGCGACCCTTTCCGGCAGCGGCAGCTCATGGTTATAAAAAGCGAACGCTCGCGTCGCGTCGGCGTTCGTGCTCGTCGTGGCGGTTGAATCGACAATGGCCTCAGCTTCCGCGCTTGCAGCAGCGGTTGCATTCGTGTTCTCGCTCATGCTCGGCACTCCTTCGTCCAGTCCGGATTCTCCCTTGCCCGCTGGGGCAAAGGACGACTCACTCTATCATAAAGCGTTTTCAATCGATTGGTCACCCGCTGATTCGCAGCCGTTTTCATATAGAAATCGGAGATTCCGTCTTGGCGCCGAAACCTTACTCTGCCGGCCCGCGTCCAAGCTGTCAGCCGCATCATTCGAGGGAAAAGGAGCCCTGAGGAGCTGCCGGTGACCGCGACGACGCTGAACGTAGAGCCTGTCGCCCGCGCCGTCTTCGCTCCCGGCATCGGCGTCGGCTGTCGTTCACCTTCATCCGCGGCTGGCGGAACGAGAGCTTTCCTAGGGGCCGAGAGACGGCCCCTTCTCCATTCTTTCGAATTTCCGTCCGTCCTCGTTCATCCAGATCCACTCCTGGCCGCTCACCGTCTTGCGGGCGGAACCGTCATTGATCCACCCTCCGCCATTTGTCGTTGAACGCTCATTGTAGCCCGCCCGATCCGCCGCTGTCGCCAACCGGGATCTTCCATTTCATGCAACTTTTCCTTCGGCTCTCGCGTCCAACGGAGCAGATTCGCATCCCTCTGCAACGAAGGAGACCTGCCGATGAAAAAACCGATCCGCCGCCTGCTGCCTGCGCTCAGCGCCTTGGCCGTCCTGCCCGCGCTCGGCGCCTTGGCCGTGCTGACGGCGGCGCTGCCGTCACAGGCGCTTGCCGCAGGAGCCGCGCCGCAGGAGCGGCAGCCGTCCGCGACCGTCTCCGCCTCGGTTTACAGCGACGACGCGGCGGCACGCTACGACTGGTCGTTCTCGCCCGCCTACGCCGATGAAGCGAGCGGCCGCTCCTATTATACCGCCTACGCCTACGAGACCGGCCGCTACCTCCCCTTGATCCGACAGGTCTACCAGGACCGCGAGGGCTCCTGGCACGCGCTCGAGCCTGATGTCGTCTCCTACTGGGACGGCGTGGCCGGAGAGCCTCGGCTCGCCTTGACCGGCATGTACAATCGCACGACGCCGCTCGTCGGCCGCTACGATCCGGCACGCGACCGGGCCGGCGTAAGCGCCTCCTTCAGCGAAGGCGCTACGGGCATGACTATGCTGCGCATCGAGTCCTATAAGAAGCTCCAGGACGGCATCAGCACGAGCGTCTCGTACAAGCTTTATTACCGTTCGCCGAAAGGCCTTGTTCGGGAAATCGGCGACTATGGCTGGTCGTCCGGCTTCTTTCCGCTGCCGGACGGCGGCATGATCGGCGAGGCTTACAATGCTCGCAGCAAGCGGATCGAGGTGCTCCGCATCGATCCCCGCACCGGCAATCCGTCTCATGTCGCATTCGCCTGCCTGCAAGCCTACGATCCCAAGAGCAACCGGGCGCTCCTCCTGCTCAACGAGCCGGGCCGCCCCGGCTCCGTGCTCGACCTTAAGGACGGCTCCCGGCGGCCCGCCTCGGACAAGGACCTGCGCGAGATTCGCTCGCCGATCCAGCCCGGGACGTCGTATCAAAATCCGGCCCCGCCGGCGGAGCCTCCGCCGGCCGGCCTGCAGCCGCAGGAGCTGCCGGTGACCGCGACGACGCTGGACGTAGAGCCGGTCGCCCGCGCCTTCATCGCTCCCGGCATCAGCGTCGACCTGTCGTTCGCCTTCATCCGCGGCGGCCGCACGCTGCTGCCCGCACGGGAGCTGATCGAGACCGCCGGACTCCACGTCGAGGCGCACCGAGTTCCCGGCAAGGGCGGCAGCGAGAATTGGTTCGAGCTGACCGGCCCGGCCGGCACCGTCCGCGCCGACAGCGCAACGAGCCAGCTGCTCGGCGACCGCCTGTACGTCAGCTCCGCCCTGCTCGCTGAGATCGGCCTGCCCGTGGAGCGGATCGACTGGCTGCCGCCCAGCGCGGACTGAGGCGGCGGCCGCTGTCGCCGTCCCGCATGGTTCCCCGCATGCACCAAGGCGAACCGCGGCAACCGGGCTTCACCGGCGAGGCTCGGGACTGCATGAGCGCCCAGCTCGAAGCCGTCTTCACGGATTAACGCCGTTAGGACGCGCCTCTGCTGGCGGATCGCTCTCCCTTACGGCAAAAATGCCGTTAGGACGCGCCGCAGCTGGCGGATCGCTCTCCCTTACGGCAAAAATGCCGTTAGGAAGCGCCTCTGCTGGCAGATCGCTCTCCCTTACGGCAAAAACGGCATGTGCACAAAAGCCCTCGCTCCGAGCAGCGTGGGCTTCTTCCACGGTCGGGACCGCAATCCGCTATACCCGTTCTCTACCTTGCTCCGCCGGCCCGCCGGAAGCTATACTGGACCTATCTTAGTCAAGGAGGCCGATGTTCTATGGTGACTACTATCGCAATGAGCCTGTCGTCGATTGTCCCTATGCCGGTCTCTACGGAGCTTGCCGCATGACGCGGGCCAGGCCGCCTGCCGTCCCATCCGGGACGAGGCTGCCTGCCTGACGCCATGCCCATGCCTAAGCCGCAGGAGACCGCTGTCTCCTGCGGCTTTTTGCTTGGCCTTCGGCCGGGCAGCCGCGCCCCCCGTCCGCAGCTTCGCGGGCAGGCGGCGCCGCTCGCCCGCTCCGTCGCCTCCCTCAATCGGTCCGCAGACCCGGCCTTCCAGCCGCTGCGGGCTTTTTTTCATTCCCCCTACAAAAAAAGGAGAGATTCCCTTGAACCCATTCCACACCGATAAAAACAGCGTCCCTCAAGAACCGAACGGACCGGACGATATCGGGTCCGCTCCTAGCCTCGCTGCCCTCGACGAAGAAGCGCTGCATGCGCTCGGCTGGAACGAAGCCTGGTCCGAGCCGCTCGCGACGGCCGCCGGCCGGCTGCAAGCCGGCGGCTTGTCCACGGCCGGCCTGGAGCCTGCGCGCATCGTCGCGCAGTTCTCCCATCTGTACCGGCTCGCGGCAGCGGACGGCGAGCATCTCGCCGAAGTGACCGGACGCTACGCGCATGGCGCGGCGTCCCGCACCGCCTACCCGGCCGTGGGCGACTGGGTGCTCGCCTCCGTACCGAAGCCCGGCGACAGCTCCCGCGCCAGCATCCACGCGCTGCTGGAGCGCCGCTCGGCCCTCATCCGCAAAGAGGCCGGCCAGGTCCAGGAGGGCCAGGTCGTCGCCGCCAACATCGACGTCCTGTTCCTGACGATGGCGCTCAACCACGACTTCAACCTGCGGCGCATCGAGCGCTACCTGGTGGCGGCGTGGGAGAGCGGAGCGACGCCGGTCGTGCTGCTGACAAAGGCCGACCTGGCCGACGATCCCGAAGCGCTCGTGCGCGAGGTCGAAGGAGCCGCTCCCGGCGTCGCCGTGCATGCCGTCAGCGCGCAGCTCGGCCTAGGGCTCGAGCAGCTGCAGCCTTATTTGCAGCCGGGCCGCACGATCGCGGTCGCCGGCTCGTCCGGCGTCGGCAAGTCGACGCTGCTGAACGAGCTGGCGGGCGAAGCCTCGCAGCGCGTGCAGGGCGTGCGCGGAGGCGACGACCGCGGCCGCCATACGACGACGCATCGCGAGCTGTTCCGCCTGCCGGGCGGCGCGCTGCTCATGGACACGCCGGGCATGCGAGAGCTGCAGCTATGGGACGAGGGCGGCTCCTCGTCCGCGCATGCCGGCGCCTTTGCCGACATCGAGGAGCTCGCCTCGCAGTGCCGCTACGGCGACTGCACGCACGGCAAGCGCGAGCAGGGCTGCGCGATCAAAAGCGCCCTCGCCAGCGGAGAGCTGGACGCCGGGCGCTACGAGAACTACCTCAAGACGGGCCGCGAGCTGGCGCGCGTCGCCCGCAAGGAGCAGGCCGCGGCGCGCAAGAGCCTGCCGCCCGCCCGGAACAAGCAGCGCCGCAAGCAGGAGCGCCGCTCCGGCAAGGAAGCGGCGCAGGAGCGGGACTGACCTGTTTCAAGCGATGAAAAGGACCTCGAATCGCGCCGTGCTGGCGACGATCGAGGTCCTTTTTCGAATGAGGGGCTGCGCTCAGCCGCCGATGACGCGGCCGATGCGCGTCAGGATGTCGGCGGTCGAGGCCGGATCGTTGACGTCGTACTCGTCGATGTTCAGGCGCAGCACCGGGCAGGCGCTGAAGCCGTCGATCCATTTGGCATAGCGTTCGTGCATGTGCTCCCAGTAGGAGACGTCCGTCTGGATCTCCATCTCCCGGCCGCGCTCAGCGATGCGGGCGAGGATCGACGGCAGGCTGCCCTCGATATAGAGCAGGACATCCGGATGCGGGAAGTACGGCGTCATGACCATCGCCTCGTACAGGCTCGTGTACGTCTCGTAGTCGACCGGGGACATCGTGCCCTGATCGGCGTGCATTTTGGCGAAGATGCCCGTGTCCTCGTAGATCGAGCGATCCTGCACGAAGCCGCCGCCGAGCTCGAACATCTTCTTCTGCTCCTTGAAGCGCTCGGCGAGGAAGTAGATCTGCAGGTGGAAGCTCCAGCGCTCGAAGTCGTGGTAGAACTTCTCCAGATAGGGGTTGAAATCGACCTTCTCCAGCGACGTGCGGAAGCCGAGCCGCTGCGCGAGCGCCGCGGTCAGCGTCGACTTGCCGACGCCGACCGTGCCCGCGACGGTGATGACGGCGTTTTGCGGGATGCCGTAGGGGTTGGCGCTCATCGGATGCACTCCTTTACGCGCGCGACGATCTTGTCGAACTCGCCGCGGTCGGCTACGAAGTCGACGGAGTCGCCGTCGATCGGCAGGATGATCGTATCCGGCTCGCGCTCGGCCAGCTGGCTCATCGCCGTATCGTAGTCCTCGATCAGCTGCTGCAGGTAGGCCGTGGACATCTCGTCCTCGAACGGCCGGCCGCGCTTGGCGATGCGCTCCAGCAGCACGTCCAGGCTGGCGCGGATGTAGACGATGACGTTCGGCTTGGGCAGGTCGTCGGTGAGCACATGGTAGATGTGGCGGTACTTGTCGCGCTTCACGCCCTTCAGCGTGCGCTCGCTGAAGATCAGGTTCTTGTAGATATGGTAGTCCGAGACGATCGCCTGGCCCGCGGCCAGCCTCGGGATGACGGCGTCCTCGAGCTGCTTGTAGCGGTTGCACAGGAAGAACATCTCCAGCTGGAAGCTCCAGTCGTCCATGTCCTGATAAAATTTGTCCAGAAAAGGATTCTCCTCGACGATCTCCTTGACCAGCGGGTATCCCCACGCTTCGGCCAGCATCGTGGCGAGCGTCGTCTTGCCGGCCCCGATCGGCCCCTCGACGGCGATATATGGCGCATGACTCATCGTAGCTGCTTCCCCCTTGAATGCTTGCCGGCAGCCGTTCTCGGCTTGCCGGGACTTGCCGGCCTGATCTGGGCATGCCGGGCTGGCCTGGCCTGCAGGGCAGGCTTTGCTTGCTGGCGCGGCTGGCCTGGCTGGCCTGGCTGGCCTGACTGGCGCGGCTAGTCGGCCTCGCTTCGCTTGCTGGCGCGGCTTGCCCCAGTGCTCTGCGCCCGGACCCTCCGCAGGGCGGCCCAAAGACGCACTGCTTGATTATAGCCGCTCCGAGAGAATAGGAGAACGCTCTTTTTCACATTTCGTCAAAAAAGCTCTGGAAAGTCCCAGCAGGCTGTCCGTGCAGCACGCCCGGTTTTTCGCGCGCAGGGCGTCTGCTCGCCCGCCGGCCGGCTGCACGATTTTATCGCGCGCAGGGCGTCGCCCGTCTCGCCGCAAGCAAAAGCAGGCCGGATGGAGCGCCTGTCGCTCATCCGGCCTGCTTTGAATGTTACGCCCAGGGGGCGGGTCGAACCGTCACAGCGCCTCGACCGTCAGCTCGGCCATGCGGCGGCCGAGCTCGCGCAGCTGCTCCTTTTCCTCGTCGGACGGGTTGAACTCGACCTTGAAGCCGGGCGCGAAAATCGCCGCTCCGCGTTCGGCCAGCTTGGCCTCGAACTGGTCGACGGCCCCGCAGTAGATGTCGTACGACGTATCGCCCGAGCCGAACGCCATCGCCGTCTTGCCGGCCAAGTCCACCGCGTCGAGCCCTTCGTACAGATCGAGGCTCTCGTCGGGCAGATCGCCCTCGCCCCAGGTGTAAGCTCCGATGAATATGCCGTCGTACTGCTCCAGCTCCGCCGCCTCCGCGTCCAGAATATCCCGCACGGTCAGCTGCGCGCCCGCCTCGCGGGCGCCGGCGGCGATCGCGTCGGCCATCTCCTCCGTATTGCCGGTCATGCTGCAGCAGACCAGGATGATCTTCTCCATCTCCCCGCTCCTCCCTTTCGCTCGGGCGATCAGCCCGGCAGCATGCCGTCGAGCTGACGGATGCCCTCATATAAAGTCGCCAGATACAGCCGTTCCCCGCTCGCATCCACGTCCGTCACCGGTCCCGTCGTCTCCACCGGACGGAGCGCGATCCGGCCTCCCAGCCACGCCGCGCGGTAAAGGCCGCGGTCCGAGCAGAGCAGCGGCTGCCCGCCCCGGACCGCGATCGAGAACAGGAACAGCCCCGGATACCGGTAGCGCTCAAAGCCATGCTGAGGCGTGCCGACGACGAGCTCGCCGAGCTCGCTCACGCCGATCAGCCGGCCGTGGCATACCGCCACGCTCGTCACGCCCGCCCCGAGATCGAACTCCATCCAGGCGGAGCTGAAGCGGTCGTACAGCGCCAGCCCTTTCTCGCATCCGAGGATAAGGTACTGAGGCACGTTCACGATGTCGTACACCTTGCGGTCCGCGAACGCCGCCGAGCCCCAGTCCGCTCCATGCGAGCACCAGAGGCCGTGCGTCGTGCACGCATACAGGCATCCGCCCTCGGCGCGGTACTGGAATACCGGCAGCTCCAGCTCCTCCGTCTCCCACTCTTCTCCATCAAAGATATACAGTCCCCGGCTCGTGCACGCATGCAGCCTCTCTCCCGCCAGGACGAGCCGGTTGACCGTCAATCCGTCCATCTCCGGCGTGCTGATCCGCTCCCAGCGGTGCTCCTCGCGCTTGCGGTAAATGCCGCTGCCCATCGTAGCGGCGTACAGCGTGCCGCCCCCCGCCAGCACCGACGAGCAGGACAGCGGCTCCCTCGCCTCGCGCGTCTCCGCCGCGTGGTCCCTCGACATGGCTGCTCTCACCCTCTCTCGATTCCGTATGGATCTATGCGCTCAGCGGCGCTTCCAATCCGACGCTTCCGACATGCGGTCGGCCTCATCGGCTTGTATGATAATGATTCTCAATCTCATCATATAGGATACGGATTCCAGCCGCCGATGTCAACGGCATTAAAAAAGAAGGGCCTTCCGGCCCCCCTTCGCCGCCTACAGCCGCAGCTGGAGCGCGACAGCGACGCCGCCGTCCCGGAACTCGACCGAGCGGATGCCGACGACAGACGGCAGCTGCGAGCCGACCGGGATGACGATCGGCTCCAGCGTCCCGGCCGGCAGGGCGATGCCGCGCAGCTTGGCGGACAGCGGCGTCGCGACGAGGTCGGGATCGCGCCACTCCAGCCGGTATTCGGCCTGCACGCCCG
Organism: Paenibacillus sp. B01; assembly: GCF_009649995.1. Taxonomy (NCBI): domain Bacteria; kingdom Bacillati; phylum Bacillota; class Bacilli; order Caryophanales; family Paenibacillaceae; genus Paenibacillus; species Paenibacillus sp. B01. The sequence continues at coordinate 5,175,551 of NZ_CP045802.1, forward strand.
CATCCAGCAGGTCGCGGTAGCGTCCGGCGATGTCGGCCGTCAGCCGCTGTCCCTGCAGCGTCAGCTGCGCCCCCTCGATGCGGAATTCCGGCGTCACCTGCGGCTGGGCGGAGAGACGCTCCCGCGCCAGATTGTTGATGTCCTGCCCGCTCAGGAACAGCTCGGCCTTGCCGGACTGGACCATCTCCAGCCCCTTGGCCGCGAGGTCGATCGGCTCATGCGCGAGCGTCAGCTCCTGCTGCGGCCGGATGTACCAGACGGCCGCGGCCGCGCCGGCTGCGGCCAGCACGAGCAGCGCGACGAGCAGGCCGATGAATCCTTTTGCGACTTTTCCCATACGTAGATCTCCTCCTGTCGTCTCTGCCCGCGGTCCTGCGCCTGTCCTGCCCGAAGCCCGCCGCGGCCTGCCCCCGCCATTGACAAAGGCAAGTCCCAGCGGTATAACAAGACAATCATCTCATCTATCGGAAAGGAAGAGAAGAAGCGAATGAACCCCAGCACCCCGCAGCCTCCAAGGCGTCCCGACGCAGCCGGCGCGGACCAGCCGCCCGCGGTCCGGATCGCCCTGGAGGACATCATGCATGCGCAGATGACGCTCAACGAGGTCATTACCCGCACGCCGCTCCAGCCGAACCGCGTCTTATCCGCCCGCTACGGCTGCAACGTGCTGCTCAAGCGGGAGGATCTGCAGGTCGTCCGCTCCTTCAAGATCCGCGGCGCCTACCACCGCATCCGCACGCTGCCGCCGGAGGAGCTGGCCAAGGGCGTCGTCTGCGCCAGCGCCGGCAACCATGCCCAGGGCGTGGCCTACTCCTGTCAGACGCTCGGCATCCGCGGAAAGATTTTCATGCCGAGCACGACGCCGCGCCAGAAAGTGACGCAGGTGGAGTTTTTCGGCGGCGACCAGGTGGACATCGTGCTGACCGGCGACACCTATGACGACGCGTATGCCGAGGCGGCCCGCGAATGCGAGCGCTCCGGCGCGGCGTTCATCCATCCGTTCGACGATCCGGCGATCATCGCCGGCAACGGCACCGTCGGCAAAGAAATCATGGATGCGACCGATACGATTCCGGACTATGTGTTCGTCACCGTCGGCGGCGGCGGCCTCGCCGCTGGCGTCGCCTCGTACATCAAGGCGGTGTCGCCGCGCACCCGCATCATCGGCGTCGAGCCCAAGGGCGCGCCGTCGCTCGAGCTGTCGCTGCGCGCCGGCGAGGTGACGCCGCTCGACTCCATCGACAAGTTCGTCGACGGCGCGGCCGTCAAGCGGATCGGCGACCTGACGTTCGCGATCTGCCGCGACCTGCTCGACGACGTCGCGCTCGTGCCCGAGGGCAAGGCGTGCACGACTCTGCTCAGCCTGTACAACGAGAACGCCATCGTCGCCGAGCCGGCCGGCGCGCTGCCGGTCGCCGCGCTCGACCTGTACCGCGACGAGCTGGAGGGCAAGACGGTCGTCTGCATCATCAGTGGCGGCAACAACGACGTCGACCGCATGCAGGAGATGAAGGAGCGCTCGCTCATCTACGAGGGGCTCAAGCATTATTTCACCGTCAACTTCCCGCAGCGCGCCGGCGCGCTTCGCGAGTTCCTCGACGAGGTGCTCGGCCCGGACGACGACATCTCGCGCTTCGAGTACACCAAGACGCACAACAAGGAGAACGGCCCCGCGCTCGTCGGCATCGAGCTCAAGCGCCGCGAGGACTACGGTCCGCTCATCGAGCGGATGAAGGGCAAGGGCTACCAGTTCGTCGAGCTGAACAAGGACCCCGTGCTGTTCGATCTGCTGATTTGAGTGATTGGAATGATTCGCATGATTGGAAGGATTGAAACGGCAAAGACGGCTTCCGCGCCAGGCGGAGCCGTCTTTTTCCTAGATGCGTTCAAGAATTCCCGCTCTGCGACGCGCGTCCCGAGTAGCTTGCCTCCACCTCAGCCGTCGAGGAATGAAAGCTGACCGTGTAGGTGCCGGACGGCATGCCCTCGGGATAGTCGCGTTCGCTGCTCCAGGCGAAAGGCTGCCCCGGCTCGACGCTCTCCGTGAAGTAGAACGCGCCGGACGAAGGATGAGAGACGGAGATCGTCGTCGCACCTTCTCCCTCATTGAGGAAGTCCAAGGCGACGAAGCCGTGATGCCGAGGAACCTCGAAGGAAACGGAGGTCATCTTGCTGCCGCTGGTCCTGCCGGACCATGCGGCGTCCTCGTCGGGAACGCCGGGCTTCGCGGGCAAGCCGACCGCAGCCGGGGAGTCGTCCAACTTGACTGATACGCGACCGGACATCGGTTCGTTCAAGATCGGAGCTCGGGAAGAGGCAGAATTTCTGCCTCCGTTGTTGTCGGCAGATAAAAACCACGATGCGCTCAGCGCAGCCACAAGAAGCAGGCTCCCCGCCAGCAGCAGCTTTGCCGGACGTTTCATGTTTCCCCCTCCTCTCTGGATTCGGCAGAATTCACCGTTCCAGCTTCTATTGCTATTGCTATTGCTATTGCTATTGCTATTGCATTCGCCAAGTCCGATTCCAAATGCACTCTGCTTTCTGGCAAGGCACTCTCGACTCCCTGGCGGGGCGGGTCAGACTGAAATCGACGAACCAAGGCACTCTCGACTCCTTGGCGGGGCGTGACAGATTGGAATCAACCAACCAAGGCACTCTCGACTCCCTCGCGGGGCGGGTCAGACTGAAATCGACGAACCAAGGCACTCTCGACTCCTTGGCGGGGCGTGACAGATTGGAACTGAAATCCACCAACCAAGGCACTCTCGACTCCCTGGCGGGACGGGTCAGACCGGAGTCCACGAACCGAGGCACTCTCGACTCCCTGGCGGGACGGGTCAGACTGAAATCCACTAACCAAGGCACTCTCGACTCCCTCGCGGGGCTAGTCAGACTGGAGTCCACCAACCAAGGCACTCTCGACTCCCTGGGGAGACGCGTCAGACTGAAATCCACCAACCAAGGCACTCTCGACTCCCTGGGGAGACGCGTCAGACTGAAATCCACCAACCAAGGCACTCTCGACTCCCTCGCGGGGCGAGTCAGACTGAAATCCACCAACCAAGGCACTCTCGATTCCCTCGGAAGACGAGTCAGACTGAAATCCACCAACCAAGGCACTCTCGACTCCCTCGCGGGGCGGGTCAGACCGGAGTCCACCAACCAAGGCACTCTCGACTCCCTGGCGGGACGGGTCAGACTGAAATCCACCAACCAAGGCACTCTCGATTCCCTCGGAAGACGAGTCAGACTGAAATCCACCAACCAAGGCACTCTCGACTCCCTCGCGGGGCGGGTCAGACCGGAGTCCACCAACCAAGGCACTCTCGACTCACTGGGGAGACGAGTCAGACTGAAATCCACCAACCAAGGCACTCTCGACTCCCTCGCGGGGCGAGTCAGACTGAAATCCACCAACCAAGGCACTCTCGACTCCCTCGCGGGGCGGGTCAGACTGGAGTCCACCAACCAGGGCACTCTCGACTCCCTCGCGGGGCGGGACAGACTGAAATCCACCAACCGAGGCGCTCTCGACTCCCTCGCGGGACGAGTCAGACTGGAATCCACCAACCAAGGCACTCTCGACTCCCTGGCGGGACGGGTCAGACTGAAATCCACCAACCAAGGCACTCTCGACTCCCTCGCGGAGCGAGTCAGACTGGAAGATCGGTAGTTCCCTTCCATTCACGCCACGGCCTGTTATTGCCAAGCGATAGAAACCCCTTAATATATTGCCATTTTCTATTTATCCCATCAATTTTTGTAAAATCAATAGAATGAATTTAACCTGAAATCAATTCAAAAAACACAAGCAAAAAGCCCCTTTCGGTTTGAAAGGGGCTCGCCTGCGAGCTTCAAAGCGTTGGTCTATTTTTTCGTCCGCTCAGCCCAGCAAATGCTTGCGCGCATCGAGAATGACGCCGGCGGTCTCCTCGATCGCTCGGTCGGTCACGTCGACGACGAGGCAGCCTAGCCGCCGGAACAGCTCCTGCGCATACTCCAGCTCCTCCGCCACCCGCTCCAGGCGGGCGTAGCTGACGCCGGCCGGCAGCCCCATGCTCTTCAGCCGCTCGATGCGGATCGAGATGAGCTTCTCCGGCTGCATCGTCAGGCCGACGAAGCGGGAGCCCGGCATGCGGAACAGCTCCTCCGGCGGCTTGACCTCGGGCACGAGCGGATAGTTCGCCACCTTGTAGCCCTTGTGCGCCAGGTAGATGCCAAGCGGCGTCTTGGACGTGCGGGAGACGCCGAGCAGGATCAGGTCCGCGTCCTTCCATCCGACGACATGCTGCCCGTCGTCCGACTTGACCGTGAACTCGACCGCCTCCACCCGGGTGAAATATTCCTCGTCCATCCGATGCGGCCGTCCCGCCTCCTGCTTGGGCGCGGAGTTGAACGTGCGGACGAAGCCCTCCATGACCGGTCCCATCACGTCGACGGCGCAGACGCCGAGGCGCGCGGACTCCTGGCGGATCATCTCCCGCAGCTCGGGCAGCACCAGCGTGTAGACGACAAAGCTCCCGATCGAGGCGGCGTGCTCCATCAGCTCGCGCACCTCTTCCTCGGACTTGACGTTCGCCCAGCGCTCCACCTGGACCGACTCCGCCTCGAACTGGCGCAGCGTCGCGCGCACGACCGTCTCCGCCGTCTCCCCCGCCGAATCGGAGCAGACGACGATGCGTTTCCTGTCTTCGTTCAACCGTTGGCTCAACCTCTTCCCCGCCTCCTCCTAGCTTTCCGCCGACGCCTCGTAGAACAGCCGGGTCACGGTCGTCTTGGTAATGCGGCCGACGACCTCCAGCCCCGCCTCCGGCCCGTCCCCGAGCGGCCGCACGACCGGCAGGCCGTCGATCTCGCGGGCGATCATGACCGCCATCGCCTCGCGCACCGTCTGCTCCGGCGTCACCGTCGCCAGATTGGACAGCCGCGTCATGACGAGTCCGAGCGGCATCGAGGAGGCCTGCGGATTGCCGAGGGCGACCTTGAGCAGATCCTTGCGCGAGACGATGCCCGCCAGGCGGCCGGCTTCGTCGACGACGGTGAGGCTGCCTACATTCTCCAGAAAAAGCGTCACGACCGCATCGCTCACCGTCGCCGTCTCGCGCTGCACGACCGGCACGCCCATCACCTCGCGCACGGGCAGCAGCGCGGCGGCGGCGCTGGAGTCCGTGGCGCGCTCCGACTCGTCGCGGCTGCCGAGGAAATAGCCGACCTTGGGCTTGGCGTCGAGATAGCCGAGCATGACGAGCAGCCCGAGGTCGGAGCGGATCGCCGGGCGCGTCACTCCGAGCAGCTCGGCGATCTGCTCGCCCGTGATCGGCGCGCGGCGGCGGACCGTCTCTACGATCTTCTTTTGCCTCATCGATAGTTTGATCGCCTTTCCCTCCGCTCGCTTCATGTTCTACCATCCATTGTAACCGATGGCAGGACGATTTCACACCGGCAAAGCGTCCGCTAAAGCGGAAGGAGCAGCGTCCCGGCCGGGCCTGGCAAGAGCGGCCTGGGCGGCCGCGATGCGCGCCATCGGGATGCGGTACGGCGAGCAGCTGACGTAGTCGAGGCCGATCTCGTGGCAGAAGAAGATCGAGTCGCGCTCGCCGCCGTGCTCGCCGCAGATGCCGGCCTTGAGGCCCGGCCGCGCGGCGCGCCCCGCCTCCGTGGCGATGCGGATGAGCTGGCCGACGCCCTCCTCGTCGAGCACCTGGAACGGATTGAACGGCAGCAGCCGGCGCTCGACGTAGCGCGCGAGGAACTTGCCTTCGGCATCGTCGCGGCTGCAGCCGTAGGTCATCTGCGTCAGGTCGTTCGTGCCGAAGGAAAAGAAGTCCGCATGCTCCGCGATCCGCCCGGCCGTCAGCGCGGCGCGCGGCACCTCGATCATCGTGCCGACGCGGATCGGCCGCTCGCGCCGCAGCGCCTCCGGCAGCAGCCGCTCCGCCACGGCCTCGACCTCGGCCCGCAGCAGGCCGAGCTCCGCCGCCTCGCCGACGAGCGGAATCATGATCTCCGCCCGCACGTCGACGCCGCGCTCCGCGCAGGCCGCTGCCGCCAGGCACAGCGCCTCCGCCTGCATCCGGTAGATCTCCGGATGCATGATGCCGAGCCGGCAGCCGCGCTGGCCGAGCATCGGGTTGGCCTCGCGCAGCGCATCCGAGCGGCGCAGCAGCGCCTCCAGCTCGGCGCGCTCGCCCTCGCGGGCGGCCTCGAGCTTGCGCTGCAGCTCCTCGCGGCCCGGCAGGAACTCATGCAGCGGCGGGTCGAGCAGCCGGATCGTCACCGGCAAGCCGTCCATCGCCTCCAGCAGCCCTTCGAAGTCGGCCTGCTGCATCGGCCGCAGCTGCGCCAGCGCCGCCTCCCGCGCCTCGTCGGTCTCGGCGGCGATCATGCGCTGCATGACGGCCAGCCGCTCCGGCGCGAAAAACATATGCTCCGTGCGGCACAGCCCGATGCCCTGCGCGCCGAGCCGGCGCGCGGCGCGCGCGTCCTCCGGCGTATCGGCGTTGGCGTGCACCTCCAGCCGCCGCAGCTCGTCGGCCCAGCGCAGCACCTGCAGCAGCTCCTCCGTCACGGCCGGCTCGCGCAGCGGCATGCGGCCCGCGATGACGCGGCCCGTGCCGCCGTCGATCGTCAGCCAGTCGCCTTCGGCGATCGTCTCGGCCCCGCCGCCGCGCACGGCGAGCCGCTTCGCCTCAGCGTCGACCGCGAGCGCCTCGCAGCCGCAGACGGCCGGCTTGCCCATGCCGCGCGCGACGACCGCCGCATGGCTCGTCATGCCGCCGCGGCTCGTCAGGATGCCTTCGGCGGCGAGCACGCCGTGGATGTCGTCCGGCGTCGTCTCGGGACGCACGAGGATGACCGGCTGTCCGTCCCGGCTCCAGCGCTCCGCCGTATCGGCGTCGAACACGGCCCGGCCGATCGCCGCTCCCGGCGACGCCGGCAAGCCCTTGGCGAGCGGCTGTCCGGCGGCCGACTCGTCGATGCCGCGATGGAGCAGCTGCTCCAGATGCGCCAGCTCCACGCGGCGCACCGCTTCCTCGCGAGCGATCCTTCCTTCGCGGACGAGATCGACGGCGATGCGGAGCGCGGCTTGGGCGCCCCTTTTGCCCGTACGGGTCTGCAGCAGGAACAGGACGCCCCGCTCGATCGTGAACTCGATGTCCTGCATGTCGCCGTACCGCTCCTCCAGCGTCCGGCCCCAGCGCTCCAGCTCGGCATGCGCCTGCGGCAGCGCCGCGGCGAGCGCGGCGATCGGCTGCGGCGTGCGGACGCCGGCGACGACGTCCTCGCCCTGCGCGTTCAGCAGGAACTCTCCATACAGGCCCGGCTCCCCCGTCGACGGGTCGCGGGTGAAGACGACGCCGGTGCCGCAGTCCGCGCCCTTGTTGCCGAACACCATGCGCTGCACCGTCACCGCCGTCCCGCCCGAGCCGTCGATGCGGTTGACGCTTCGGTAGACGCGGGCGCGCGGGTTGTCCCAGGAGCGGAACACCGCCTCGACCGCCAGCCGCAGCTGCTCCAGCACGTCCTGCGGAAACGGGCGGCCGGCCTGGCGGAGCACGAGCTGCTGGTAGTCGAGGACGAGCTCGCGCCAATGCTGCGCTTCGAGCTGCTGGTCGGTCTCGACGCCCGCCGCTTCCTTGCGCGCCTCCAGCAGGCGCTCGAAGCGCCAGCCGTCGACGCCGAGCACGACCTGGCCGAACATGGCGACGAGGCGGCGGTAGCAGTCGAAGGCGAAGCGCTCGTCGCCGGTGGCGGCGGCCAGCCCCTCCGCCGTCTCGTCGTTGAGCCCTAGGTTGAGGATCGTATCCATCATGCCCGGCATCGACACCGCCGCTCCCGAGCGCACCGAGACGAGCAGCGGGTCGGCGCGGTCGCCCAGCCGCTGGCCGCCGCGCTCCTCCAGCACCGCCAGCGCCTCGCGGATCTCCGCCCAGAGCGGCTCCTCCAGCATGCCGCCGGAGCGGCCGTAATCCCGGCACGCTTCCGTCGTGACGGTGAAGCCGGGGGGAACCGGCACGCCGGCGGCGGTCATTTCCGCCAGGCCCGCTCCTTTTCCTCCGAGCAGCTGCTTCATGTCCGCTCGGCCTTCCTCGAACGCATAGACGCGCTTGGCGCTCATGGGCGCTCCCCCTCTCCGGCAGCGGGCCGCGTCAGCGGCGCGTAGTCCAGGCCAGATTCGGCGGCAGCCTCCCGGCAGCGCGGCGAGTCGCAAAGGCTGTGGAAGATTTTGACCCGATTCGTCGGAAGCGTATCGACGATCTCGTTGCAGCTCGGGCATAAAATGAGTCCGTAGTCCAGGCTGCCTTCGGCAGCGGCTAATCCGTTTTTCATAGGGTCCATCTCCTTATGAAGTCGTGGGTTGAACGGGCATCTTGGCGCAGCGGCAGCTATGGGAAGGGAACGATTCGCGATGCTGAATGTTGATGGCGTCGAAGGTCAATGCGGCTGAAGGTCAATGGCGTCCGTGGCGCCGCTAGACGCGGACGGCCTGCGCGCCGCCGAGCCGGCCAGCGGCCGAAGCACGCTCCGCGATCCGCGCCGCCAGGTCGACGACCCGGCAGGCGTAGCCCCATTCGTTGTCGTACCAGGCGCTCAGCTGCACGGAGGAGCCGCGGGCCAGCACGCTCGGTCCGTCGACGACCGCCGACTTGTCGCAGCCGATGTAGTCGGCGGACACGAGCGGCAGGTCGGCGTAGCCGACATACGGCGCGAGCGGCCCGGCAGCCGCCTCGCGCAGCGCCTCGCGGACCTCGTCCGCCGCTGCCGGCGCGGCCAGCTCGAGCTGCAGCTGCAGCAGCGACACGTCGGCGACGGGAACGCGCACCGCCGAGCCGCGGATGACGGGAGCGAGCTCCGGCAGCACCTCGCGCAGCGCTTTGGAGACGCCGGTAGCGGCAGGGACGATGGAGGCGCCGCAGGAGCGGGCCCGGCGCCAGTCGCGATGCGGGTTGTCCAGATGGTTCTGGTCGCTCGTGAAGGCGTGGATCGACGTCGCCCAGCCGCCCCTGACGCCGAAAGCCTCGTGCATGGCCTTGAGCACGGGGGCAAGGCAGTTGGTCGTGCAGGAGGCGGCGGAGACGAAGCGGTGGACCGACGGGTCGAAACGCTCGTCGTTGACGCCCATGACGGCGGTCAGGTCGGCTTCGCCCGGAGAAGTGAGCAAGACGCGTCCCGCTCCCGCCTCGAGGTGCTTTTCCATGCCCGCCCGATCGGTGAACGCCCCGGTCGCGTCGATGACGAGGTCGATGCCGAGCCGCCTCCACGGCAGCCGGGACGGGTCGCGCTCGGATACGAGCTCGATCCGGTTCTGGGGCGACGAGTTCCGCTCAGGCGCGGGCTCGATCCAATTCTGGGGCGACGAGCTCTGCTCGGATGCGGGCTCGACCCGGTTCTGGGGCGACGAGTTCCGCTCAGGCGCGGGCTCGATCCGGTTCTGCGTGGACGGGTTCCGCTCAGACGCAGAGTCGATTCGGCTGCTCGGCTGCGGGGAGGAGCTTCGTCCGGGCGGGATCCCGGTTCGATCCAGCCGCTCGTCGGCCTCCAGCCGAACCAGCGCTCCGCCGTCCGTCCTCACCCGTCCCGGCCAGCGGCCGTGCACGGTGTCGTATTCCAGCAGATGGACCAGCATGTCGGGGGCGCAGGTCGTGTTGACGGCGACGAGCTCGAGCTCCGAGCCCTCCGCGAGGTCCAGCAGCCGGCGGATGCAGAGACGGCCGATTCTTCCTGTGCCGTTGATGGCGATTCGCATGAAAGCAGCTCCTTTATGACGTATAATTAACAATATGACGCCTCATAAGGCAAGGGAAAGCCGCATCCAGCTCTCCCGCGGAGATGTCCGGGCTTGAGCCGAATTCGGCGAATGGCCATGGCGTCGCCCGGTGGACGTCGCAGAGGCGGGCCCGGCGGCCGCTGGATGGCAGTCGGTCCAGAGTCGGCCGGCGCTTACCCGAGCGCCTGGTCGCTGCGCATCGCGGCTTTGAGCGACAGGTCATGGCGCGTCTGGATGAAGCGCACCGTGCGCGTCGCCGCTCTCATGACGACCGAGTGCGTCGTGGCGAGCCGGCCCGGAAGCTCGCGCACGCCGTCCAGGAAATCTCCCTGCGTCACGCCGGTCGCGGCGAAGATGACGTCGCCCGTGCCGACCAGATCCTCCATGCGCAGCACCCGCGACGGATCGGCGATGCCCATCGCGGCGCAGCGGCGCAGCTGCTCCTCTCCCTCGGGGAGCAGGCGGCCTTGCAGCTCGCCGCCGAGGCATTTGACGGCTGCTGCCGCCAGCACGCCTTCCGGCGCTCCGCCGGAGCCGACGTACAGATCGACGCCTGTCTCGGGAAAGCAAGGCGCCATCGCCCCGGCCACGTCGCCGTCGGTCAGCAGCCGGACGCGTACGCCAAGCGCCCTCAGCTCGGCGAGCAGCGGCGCATGCCGCTCCCGCTCGAGCAGCGACACCGTCAGCTCGGAGAGCGGCTTGCCGAGCTCATGCGCCGCCTTGCGCATGGTCGCCGCAAGCGGATCCTGCAGCCGCAGCCGGCCCGCGAGCGCGGGGCCGACCGCAAGCTTCTGCATGTACATGTCGGGGGCATGCAGCAGCTGGCCGCGCGGCGCGAGCGCCAGCACCGACAGCGCGTTGTTCAGGCCGCGCGCGGCGAGCTCCGTCCCTTCGAGCGGGTCGACGGCCACATCCGCCTCCGGGCCGCTGCCGACGCCGAGCTCCTCGCCGATATAGAGCATCGGCGCCTCGTCCATCTCCCCTTCGCCGATGACGACGCGTCCGCGGATCGAGACCGAGCCGAACATCCTCCGCATCGCCTCCGTCGCCGCACCGTCGGCCATCATCTTGTCGCCCCGCCCGATCCACGGGGAGCAGGCCAAGGCGGCCAGCTCGGTCACCCGCACCACTTCAAGCGCCAATTCGCGTTCCATGCCCTCATCCTTTCGCATGCTTGCCGATTTAGGCTCCTCGCCCCTCGCTTCTTGCTTCTTGCTTCTTGCTTCTTGCTCCGCCAGGAGGGATCTTCCGGATATAATGTAACACATATTATATATGAGTCACAATAGGCGATGGATGATTTTATTGTGCGTACTATTTAGACAGGCGATGAAGGAAAGGAAACGAGCTTAGCCTGCAAAAAAGCTCTCAGCATAGCCAACAGCCAGGCAGGCAAGCTGCCTTATCTACGAATAAAGACCGAACAGAAGGAAGCCCGGCTTCCTTCTGTTCGGTCTTTGTTGGTAGAGCCCGTCCATCCTGATCGCCGCAAACGAGGACTCCTTGTCTAGGAGACAGAGCCCTGATCAGGCAAGAACTGTCGGCCGCATATCCTTACCAGGCGTAGGCTTTCGGAGCCTGTCCGCCCGGGCCGGGGAAGATCTCGTCGATGCGCTTGAGCGTGCTCTCGTCGAGCTTGATCTCGACGGCCCGCAGGGAGCGCTCGAATTGCTCCAGCGTACGGACGCCGATGATCGGAGCCGTGACGGCCGGCTGATGGAGCAGCCAGGCCAGCGACACGAGATCCTCGGTCTCTCCGAGCTCGTCGCACAGGCGGCCGTAAGCCTCCAGCTGCTCGCGATGCCGATCCGAGCGGTTATCGCCGCTCCGCTGGCCCGCTTCGCCGCGGCGGATGTTGCCGGACAGCAGGCCGCCGTCAAGCGGACTCCACGGAATGATGCCGATGCCATGCGCCTGTGCGGACGGCAGCACCTCCAGCTCGGGCAGGCGGGTCAGCAGATTGTACTTGTGCTGCTCGGAAACGAGGCCGAGCACGCCGCGGGCCTTGGCCTCGCCTTGGGCGACCGCCAGATCCCAGCCCGCGAAATTGCTGGAGCCGACATAGCCGATCTTGCCCTGCGCCTGCATGTCGCCGAACGCCGGCCACAGCTCGTCCCAGCTGGCGCTGCGATCGACGTGATGCATCTGGTACAGCTCGATGTGATCGGTCTGCAAGCGGCGCAGCGACCCTTCCAGATGACGGCGAAGCTTGTACGACGACAGGCCCGACTCGCCGTTGGGCCCGTCAAGCGGATCATTCATGTCTCCGTAAGCCTTGGTGGCGATCACGGTGCGCTCGCGGCGGCCGCCGCCTTGCGCGAACCAGCGGCCGATGATCTCCTCCGTGCGGCCGGAGTTCTCTCCCCAGCCGTAGATGTTCGCCGTATCAAAGAAGTTGATGCCCGCATCCAGCGCGGCATCCATAATCGTAAACGCTTCCTTTTCATCCGTTCCGACGCCGAAATTCATCGTGCCCAGGCAGAGGCGGCTGACCCGCAGCCCCGAGCGGCCAAGCTTGGTGTACTCCATCTGTCCTTCGAACTCCCTTCCAGACGCAAGAAATGAATTGCTCTACCAGTATACCTGAACGAAAGAGGCGGCGGAAAAAAATCGCTGCATGCCGATAGACGAAAAGTCGACTCAAGAAAGTCGGCTTTAGCGGCTGCAAGGCAACGTTACTATTGCCTCGGTTATTGATAGACCAGATATAGACGATAGGGAAGTGGTTTAATGCCGCCTACCTGCGGACGAACGCCCCGTCCTGCCAGCGCCCTCGCGTTTCGTTCTTGCACAGCGGCTTTTTGCTTCGACAGGAACCCAATCATTGCTCAGGGGAACCCCTTATCATGCTTTTTCCAATATACCTTTCCAAAAATGAAACGAGAGCGGTTGCGACTAACAAAATCGTTCAATGCCGATGACGCTCCGCTAACATGGCGAAGCTAGGCTGAAGAGGCGCGGCTGCCGCCGATCTGCCGCCTCCGCGTCGAATTTGAATTCAAGGTACTTTTGTGCCCTGGATCAACCCATCCGCGTCGGATTTCTGAATCCAAGGCACTTTTGTGCCCTGGATCGACACATCCGCGACGGATTTTTGAATCCAAGGCACTTTTGTGCCCTGGATCGACCCATCCGCGTCGGATTTCTGAATCCAAGGCACTTTTGTGCCTTGGATCGACCCATCCGCGTCGGATTTTTGAATCCAAGGCACTTTTGTGCCCTGGATTGGCCGTATCCGCGGCGGATTTCTGAATCCAAGGCACTTTTGTGCCCTGGATTGGCCGTATCCGCGACGGATTTTTGAATCCAAGGCACTTTTGTGCCCTGGATCGACACATCCGCGGCGGATTTCTGAATCCAAGGCACTTTTGTGCCCTGGATCGACCCATCCGCGGCGGATTTCTGAATCCAAGGCACTTTTGTGCCCTGGATCGACCCATCCGCGGCGGATTTCTGAATCCAAGGCACTTTTGTGCCCTGGATTGGCCGTATCCCCGGCCGTCGCCGTGTCTGCCGCTCTGCCGAACGACTTCTTCCATCCGGAAAGGAGCTCTGAACGAAATGGCCCTGCGCTTCCGGTTCCTGCGAACCCCCGCTTCTGCCGTGCCCTTGGAATCCGCTGCATCTCTGCTTCGCATGCCTCACTCAAGCTCGGCGCTCGTTCCGGCGCCTGCTCCGACCACGCTCCCGCCCTCCGCCGCTCCTGCGCCCGCTCCGCCGCCCGCTCCGGCTGCCGCCGAACGTGCCGCGAGAGCGCCTGCTCCGACCACGCTCCCGCCCTCCGCCGCTCCTGCGTCCGCTCCGGCTGCCGCCGAGCGTGCCGCGAGAGCGGCTGCTCCGCCCACGCTCCCGGCCTCGCCGTCCCGCTCGCTCCGCCGCGAGCCGAAGGCGCTGCTGCTGTACGCCTCCTACGGCGACGGCCATCTGCAGGCCGCCAAAGCCATCCGCGCCCAGCTCGCCGAACGAGGCTGCGGCCCGATTCGAATGGTCGATCTGATGGCCGAGGCCCACCCGCTGCTGGACGCCCTCTCTCGCTGCTTTTACCGCAGCAGCTATCGCCTCTTCCCCGGCGTGTACGGCTGGCTGTACGAGCGCACGCGCCTCGCGGCGCCGGGCTCGGCGCTCGCCGCCGTCCTGCACGCCCCCGGCCGCAGGCGCCTGCGGCAGCTGCTGCGCGAGGAGCGGCCCGACCTCGTGCTGCATACGTTCCCGCTCTTTCCCGGACCGCCCGCCGGATCGCCGGACCGTCCCGCGCTGACGGCCGCGATCGTCACCGACTACGACCTGCACCGCCGCTGGGTCCACCCCGGCATCGACCGCTACTACGCCGCCTCGGAGGAAATGAAAAGCGAGCTCCTCGCCGCCGGCGTGCCCGAGGAGCGCGTCTGCTTCGCCGGCATCCCGGTCAGGCCCGGCTTCGACGCGCGCCGGCGCGGCTCCGACCGCTCCGCGCTGGAGCGTCGCGGCTTCAATCCCGAGCTGCCGCTCGTGCTGCTCATGGGCGGCGGAGCCGGCATCCTCGGCGGCCTGCTGCCCGCCTGCGGCCGGCTGCTCGCCGAGCGGCCGCAGGTCCAGCTCGCGCTCGTCTGCGGCCGCAACGAGGCGTTCGCGCGCGACGCCCGCCGCCGCTTCGCCGGCCGCCCGGATTCGAGCCGCCTGCATGTGCTCGACTACGTCGAGGAGCTGCCGGAGCTGATGCTGCATGCGGCATGCCTCGTGACGAAGCCGGGCGGGCTGACGATCGCCGAAGGGCTGGCGGCCGGCGTGCCGCTCGTGCTTTACCGCCCCGTACCGGGCCAAGAGCGCCGCAACGCGGCCTACGCGGCGCGCCTGGGCGCGGCCGCCGTCGTCCGCACGCCGGAGGCGCTCGTCGAGGCGGTGCTGAAACTGTTGGACGACCCGGAGCGTCTTAAGGAAAGCGCGCGCCGGGCGGGAGCGCTTGGCCGGCCGGACGGCGCCGGTCGGATCGCCGACGATTTGCTGCAGCGGCTCGAGGGGTATACTGGAAAAGAACGGCCGATCCGGCCAAGCTCCGTTCAAGGAGGAACCTCGGATGAAGGCAATACCATCGCTGCTGCGCTCCGAAGCTAGAAGCCGCTCCCAGCTCCCGCTGCTCGCCGCCGTCCTGCTGCTCGTCGAATTCGCGCGCGGGGCGGCGCTGGTCAGCTTCCTGCCCCTGTACGGCACCGATACGCTCGGCCTGACGCTGGGGACGGTCGGAGCGGCGATCGCCGCCCACTATTTGACCGACACGGCGCTCAAGCTCGGCATCGGCTACTGGCTGGACCGGCATTCGATCCGGGCCGTCGTCTTCGCGGGCATGCTCGCCTCGCTCGCCGGCATCCTGCTGCTGCCGCTCGCGCATGCGCCGTGGCTGTTCATCGCGGCGTCCGCGCTGTACGGCGTCGGCATCTCCCCGATCTGGATCGTCTGCCTCACCCAGGTCAGGGAAGAAAAGCGGGCCTCGCAAATGGGCACGCTCTATGCCATCTGGCTCGGCGGCCTCGGCGCCGGGCCGATCGTCTGCAACATCGTGCTCGACTTCAGCAGCGGCGCCGCCTATCTGCTGCTGCTCGGAGCCGTCGCCGCCGCTACGGCCCTCTCGCTGCTGCTGCGCGGCCGCACCGGAGCGGACGCTCCGCAGCATGTGCCGCTGCGCCGGCAGCTGCCGGTGCTCCGGGAGCGGCTGCAGGCGATGCGGCTGCTGCTGCCCGGCATGGTGCTGCAGACTGCCGTCGCCGGCATGCTCGTCACTGTCCTGCCGACGTTCGCGACGGACCGCCTGGCGCTGAGCGGCGCCCAGTACTCGCTGCTGCTCACGGCCGGAGGCGTGCTGACGATCGGCATGCTCCTGCCGATGGGCAGGCTGTCCGACCGGCTCAGCCGCCATCGGCGCTGGTTTCTCGTCGTCGGCTTCTTCGCTGTCGCGGCCTCGCTGTACGCGCTCTCCTTCACGCGCGGCTTCGGGCTCTGCCTGGCGCTGGCCGCCCTGCTGGGCTTGTCCTACGCCGCCGTGCTGCCCGCCTGGAACGCGCTGCTCGCCGCCTATGTTCCTCCTAGCCAGAAAGGGCTCGGCTGGGGTATGCTGAGCACAGTGGAGGGCGTCGGCGGCATGATCGGCCCCGTCGCCGGCGGCCTCGCGGCCACCTGGCGCGGCGAGCCGTTCGTCGTCTGGCTGAGCGCCCTGCTGTTCGGACTCATCGGGCTGTGCTACGGCTTCCTGCCTCTCGCGGAAGCCGATCACGGCCGCACTAATCCACCGGAATAGGTTGTGAGCTTTTTCCATGAACCACGTCCAGAAGTGGCTCAGCCAACTCAAAAACATGAACCTGCAGCAGCTCGAGCATACGCTGCAGCAGCTTTCCCACTACGGACCGCTGCCCGGCATCCTGCTGCCGTTCGCGGAAGCGTTCCTGCCGTTCCTGCCGCTGTTCGTCTTTATCGCGGCCAATGCCAACATCTACGGCCTCGGCCTCGGCTTCCTCTACTCGTGGATCGGCGTCAGCGCCGGTTCCATCTGCGTGTTCGCCATAGCCCGCTCGTTCGGCTCGGGCCTCGGCATGTGGCTGGAGCGGCGCTTCCCTCGCGCCGGCAAGTTTTTCGACTGGCTGGAGCGCCGCGGATTCACGCCGGTGTTCCTGCTCAGCTGCTTTCCCTTTTCCCCGTCGGTGCTGGTGAACATCGCCTCCGGCCTGAGCTCGCTGCCGCTGCGCACGTTCCTGCTCGCCGTGCTGCTCGGCAAAGCCGTCATGATCATGATCATCTCGCTGCTCAGCTTCAATATCGGCGAGCTCGCGCCTTGGCGCATCGCCGTGGCGGCCGTCGTCGTCGTTGCGATGTGGCTGGGCGGCAAGAAGCTCGAGATGCGCTACCTCGCCAAGTAGCGGCCGCCGTCCCGGCGCTGCCGAAAGTTGCCTGCTCCGCCCGCTTATAGGACAGCCCCTCCGGCGGCACACTGTTGAGGCAGTCCAATGCCGAGAGGAGAATGGCCATGTCAGGCGAGCAGCCGTCCGCCAAGCAGTTGTCCGCGCGCAAGGCGCAGTCGCAAGCCGACCGCTCCGGCCGCGGCAAAGCCCAGGCCAGCGAGCGTCAGTCCGACGCCGACGCCGCGGCAGTCAAGAAGCACGGCGTCTAGCCGGCCCGGAACAGGAGGAAAGCTTGATGAGCAGGAACGAGGACAACCCCGTCCACAACGAAATGGAACCGGTCTCGGGCGAGCATGTCGAGGTCGACGGCGTCTACACGAACCAATGGGGACGCGAGGAGAAGCTGCAGCGCGGAGACGTCTTTCCGGCCGACCCGATGTGGGGCTCGACGGAATGGAAGCTGACCGAGCTTGAATTCAGCAACCATCACGCGGGCCACACCGACCCGCGCGAGATTCCGCATGACGGCGCGAACGATCCGGAGAACCATCTCCAGCATCCGCGCCGCCATAAGCACAAAGAGCATCGCGGCGACGAGTAGGCCCGGCGCCCGCTTGGGCCCGCTCTCGCCATACGTCAAAAAAGGCGCGTTCCGTCTATACGGAATGCGCCTTTTTGGCGGCTGCACAGCCGGAAGCATCCGGGCGGCATGTCCGCAGCGAGGCTTCGCGGCTAGCCGAAGCTCCGCCCGCCGCTTAATCCTTGCCGCGCAGCGGGAAGATCTGCCAGCGGCTCGAGGCGCCTTCCGCCTCGCGCGTCTGCACCTGCTCGATCACTTTTTCGAGGCGACGCAGATGGTAGCCGTACTCGAACAGCGCCGAGGCGACAAAGACGAGCCGGCGATGCTCCTCCGGATTGTCCCGCAGGTAGTCCGTCAGCTGGCGGGCCAGGCTCGAGCCGGTAATCGACTCCGCCTGGCTGAACGAGCCGGGCTTGACCTTGTTGTCGAGCTTGAGCAGCAGGAATTCGTGGTACTTGGTCAGCTCCTCGATCTGGGCGTCCATCCGTCCGGCCCAGGCTTCGGCGCCCGGCGCGGAGAAATAATGCTCCTCGACGACCTCGAGCAGATCGGCGCCTTTGTTCACGACGCGGATCAGCTGCCTCGCCAGCAGCAGCTGGCGGGCCCTCTCCGCCCGGCTCGACGCGCGGAAGCTGCGCTCGTCCTCGAGCACCTTGAAGCGCTCCTCGAGGCGGCCGATCGTGCCTTGAAGCTTGTCTTTCTCCGCGTTGTACACCTGCTCCCTCATCTCGTCGGAGATCGACGTGCGCAGCAGCAGCGACAGCTGGGCGTAGCTCTGATGCACGAGATCGTGGAACTGGCGGCGCGGACTCGGCGGAAAGATGAGCACGTTGACAGCGAACGCCGCCCCCATGCCCGTCAGCACCTGCAGGAAGCGCTCCACGGCGAACATCCAGCCGGTGGAGTTGGCCTCCATCACGGCCACGACGGTGACGAGCGTCAGGCCAACGGTCGCCTCCATCTTGAGCTTGATGCTGATGAGGATGACGGCGATGCAGACGATGCCGACGGTGATCGGCGAGTTGCCGATGAGCTGCACCGCGCCAAGCGCGATCGCCGCGCCGAGCAGGTTCGTCTGGAACTGGTCGCTGACCTGCTGCCACGAGCGGAAGATCGACGGCTGCAGGGTGAAGATGGCCGATACGGCCGATAAAATCGGATTGACGAAGCCGAACAGGCCGCTCAAATAAATGGCCAGCGCCACGGCCATGCCCGTCTTGAGGACGCGGGCGCCTATCGTCATGGTGCGGGGCCTCCTTTGGATTCGCGCAAAATAGCGGACAGCCGCCTCAGCCGGCCGAGGCGGGAGCCTCGGGCTCCCGGAACGAGCTGCGCGCGTTGTGGCTGCGGCAGGGCAGCCGGATCTCGAACGTCGTGCCGATGCCGAGCTCGCTGGAGACGCGGATCCGTCCTTTATGATTGTCCACAATTTTATAGGATACCATAAGACCGAGTCCAGTGCCCTTGTCCTTGGTCGTATAGAACGGCTGCCCCATCTTGGCGAGCTGCTCCTCGTCGATGCCGGGTCCGCGGTCGATGACGGAAATGACGGCCTCTCCGTCCTCCCGGCGCAGGCCGATGCCGATCTCGCCGCCGTCCTGCATGACCTCGATCGCGTTTTTCAGCACGTTGATGAACACCTGCTTCACTTGCGAATCGACGCCGTAGATCCAAAGCGGATT
Organism: Paenibacillus sp. B01; assembly: GCF_009649995.1. Taxonomy (NCBI): domain Bacteria; kingdom Bacillati; phylum Bacillota; class Bacilli; order Caryophanales; family Paenibacillaceae; genus Paenibacillus; species Paenibacillus sp. B01. The sequence goes on from NZ_CP045802.1 coordinate 5,194,448, forward strand.
GTCGCCGTAGTCCGCCTTGATCTCGATGCCGTACAGCGCCGCCTGCGACTCCAGCAGCAGCACCGTGTCGAGCATCATGACGCGGACGTCGGCGAAGTCCATCTCGTACACCTGAGGCTTGGACAGCATGAGCAGCTCGCTGACGATCGTCTCGATCCGGCTCAGCTCCGACTTCATGATGTCGAAATAACCGGCAGAGGAAGAGCGGCCGCTCGCCATCAGCTGCAGGAAGCCTTTGAGCGAGGTGAGCGGATTGCGGATCTCGTGGGCGATGCCGGCCGCGAGCTGGCCCGCGACGTACAGCTTCTCGGAGTTGATGAGCAGCTCCTCGTTCTTCTTGCGCTCCGAGATGTCGCGGATGATGACGACGACGATCGGCTTGCCGACGAAGGTCGATTCCGAAAGGATGACTTCCGTGCTGATGAGCCGTCCCTTGACGGTTACCCAATCGAGCTCGATCGGAGGGCTTTCCCCTCGTCTCCTCTCCTTGCCGCTGCGGCGCAAGGTCGGCCGCAGGTAGGCGCTCATGCGCTCGTGATGGCCGGAGTAAAGAAATTCGTAGACCGATCGGCCGACCATCTCCGACTCGTTCTGGATCTCGAACATGCGCCGGCCCGAGCGGTTGATGAATTCCCAATTGGAGCCGCTGATGACGGCGATCGTGTCGATCGAGTTCTCGACGATGAGCCGGTACCGCTCGTTGATGAGGCCGTAGCGGCGGTCGGCCACCCATGCGATGATGCTGAAGGCGAAAATGACGATCGCGGCCAGCACGAGCAGCAGGCCCATGAGCATGACGTAATCGTCCAGCCGGTAGTCCGGCGGGGACATCGTTCTCGATACGGTCGTCCCGGCGAGGGACAGCACATGAAGGGCAAGCGTGCCGCATGCCAGCAGCAGGCTGCACAGCGGGCGGAATTTTCCGCCGTATTTGGCGTGGAGATGGAAGGCTGCGACGGTCGCGCTCAAGAAGCACAGCGCTCCGACACAGATGTAGATGGGATCGACGCGGAAATGGCCGAGGCGGTGGGTCAGCAGGCCCATGAGATGCAGCAGCAGCACCCCGGCCGTCAGGATGGACGACGCCGTCAGCTGGCGCAGGATGGAGGCGGGATGGCCGCCTCGCAGCAGGAAGGACAGCGCGAACAGCGCGCTGATCGTCGTGACGATCAGCGGCAGGACCGTCAGCGCGCCGACGGTCATGACGTAATCATAGGCGAGCATGCCGACAAAGTGCATCGACCAGACGCCGAGCGCGAACACGGCCGCAGCTCCGGTGAGCCAGAACAAGCGGCCGGGCCGAGTGCGCTGAAGCCCCCCTGTCATGCTCAGCATCGTGTACGAGGAGAACGTCGTGATGATAAAAGCGAGCAGGAGGTAAATCAGATGGTCGATCGTCAGGTATGGTTTCATGTAAATGGGTCCTCCCCCATTCATCTCTCTTTCTGCCGGAGCTCTTTTTCGCAGCCAGGAACGGGCGCGCGCCTCCTTGACGGAGATCGGTTCGAGGAGCCGGTCCTGCTGCGGCTTTCCACCCAATTCGACGGCAGGAAAGAAAATCCTTTTCATGCCGGATGGGAGGCGCTTTCAGAAACCGCTTCCGCGATTTCGGCGCGCTTACAGCCGGAGCGGGCTGGAATTTCGCGCCCGGCTCGCGTACACTAGGGCGTGTTTGCGGGATTGCCGGCACGTCGATCTAGGGCTATGAGAAAAGGAGCGGATCCGGATGGAAGAACAATTCGACATCTACGACGAAAGCTGGATGCCGGTCGGCACCGCTTCGCGCCGGGACGTGCATCGCCTCGGCCTGCGGCATCGCAGCTTTCACTGCTGGGTGTACCGCATCGGCTCCGGCGAGCCGAAGGTGCTGTTTCAAAAGCGGCAGCTCGGCAAGGACACGTATCCGGGCTTCCTGGACATCTCGGCGGCCGGCCATCTGGCGGCGGGCGAGACGGTGCGGGAGGCCGTGCGCGAGCTGGAGGAGGAGCTCGGCATCGCCGCGGCGTTCGAGGAGCTCGCCTATCTCGGCTGGAGCGAGGCCAGGGCGATCGGCAGCGCGGGCGGCGAGCCGTTCATCGACCATGAGCGGAGCGAGGAGTACGCCCTCCGCTGCGAGCGGCGTCCGCTGTCGCTGCGGCTGCAGCCGGAGGAGGTGCTCGGCGTCTACGAGGCGCCGCTGCGCGGCATGATCCGGCTGTTCGAAGGCGAGCTCAGCGAGCTGAGGGCGGAAGGCGCCGAGCTGGCGGGCGGCGGTAGTGCGGGCGGCGAGGGCGACCGGAGGAGTGCCGTTGGCGGAGGCGGCGAGGATGCGGACGGCGGCAGGAGTGCCGTTGGCGGGGGCGGCGAGGATGCGGACGGCGGCAGGAGTGCCGGAGGCGGGGGCGGCGAGGATGCGGACGGCGGCAGGAGTGCCGGAGGCGGGGGCGGCGAGGATGCGGACGGCGGCAGGAGTGCCGGAGGCGGTGGTGGCGGGAGTGCTGGCGATGGGAATGCGGGCGACGGGAATGCGGGCGACGGTTGGAGTGCCGAAGGCAGGGACGCCGGGAGTGCAAAATGCGGCAAGGACGGCGGCGACGCGAATGCGGGCGACGGAGCGCCAGCGCTGGTAGCGGCGAGCCTCGCTGTACGGGCGGAGCACTTCGTCCCACGGCACGACGGCTATTACGCCGGGTTGTTCCGGCGGCTGCTCCAACTGGCGGAGGCCGGCGGCAAAGCCTAGGCAAAACAAGCCGAATGCAATTCAAGGCACATTTGTGCCTTGGTTGACGCGGACTCCGCCCATTCGGCCGATCCAAGGCACATTTGTGCCTTGGTTGACGCGGACTCCGCCCATTCGGCCGATCCAAGGCACATTTGTGCCTTGGTTCCCGCGGACTCCGCCCATTCGGCCAATCCAAGGCACATTTGTGCCTTGGTTCCCGCGGACTCCGCCCATTCGGCCGATCCAAGGCACATTTGTGCCTTGGTTGACGTGGACTCCGCCCATTCGGCAAATCCAAGGCACATTTGTGCCTTGGTTCCCGCGGACTGCGCCAATTCGGCCGATCCAAGGCACATTTGTGCCTTGGTTCCCGCGGACTCCGCCCATTCGGCAAATCCAAGGTACATTTGTGCCTTGGTTCCCGCGGACTCCGCCCATTCGGCCAATCCAAGGCACATTTGTGCCTTGGTTCCCGCGGACTCCGCCCATTCGGCAAATCCAAGGCACATTTGTGCCTTGGTTCCCGCGGACTCCGCCCATTCGGCCGATCCAAGGCACATTTGTGCCTTGGTTGATGCGGACTCCGCCCATTCGGCAAATCCAAACATTCCTGTATAAGCTAAGAAATGAGCTTGGACACAAAAAGGAACGCTCCTATAAGATGAGGTTGCGACGGGTCAGAGCCCTAATAACTCATCTAAAGGAGACGTTCCACTATGAAGTTTACTCGAAAGCACTCGGTTGATCAACGTTTGGATCAAATGACCGAAAAGCATGTTATCGTCGGCATTGACATCGCGAAGGACAAGCATGCCGCCCGGATGACCAATTTCCGTGGTCGGACCTTGACACCACGCCATTACGCTTTCACCAATGACGCCCACGGATTCGAGCAGCTGCTGCAATGGTTGAATCAAGCAATGCAGAAGCACTGCCTCTCCACCGCAATCGTCGGCATGGAGCCCACGGGACACTACTGGTTCAATCTGGCTCATTGGCTGCTGGAGCGCGGAATCAAGGTCGTTCTGGTCAATCCCGCCCTCACCCGTCGGCACAAGGAAGACCGCGACAACAGTCCCGCCAAGAACGACCCGAAAGATGCGCTCGTCATCGCGGATGTCGTAACACGAGGGTACTACACCGAGTATACGCCGCAGGACGAGAGGTTTGGTCGGTTGAAAAGCGCCGTTCTTCATCGTGACATGCTGGTTCGGAATCAGACGCAGACGGGAAACCGGATCGTGCGCTGGATCGACCTGTACTTTCCTGAATACTCGACGGTGTTCAAGAACTGGGACGGCGTGCGTTCTCTAGCTACGCTCAAGTCGCTCCAGCTGCCGAAAGAACTTCGCCGATGGAGCGTGGACGATTTCATCCGGCATTGGGGCGAGCAAGGCTTGCAGCGGCCTGGGGGCGTCAGCGGGCGAAAACGGGCAGCAGAGCTGATTCAAGCGGCCTCTGGCAGCATTGGCGACTGTCGAGCGCCGGAGGAGGCCATCTTGACGCTGAGCCACTTGCTGGAGATGTACGAGCTGGGCAAGCGCCAGATCGAAGCCGTCGACCAGCGTCTGGAAGAGCTGCTGCGCGACCTGCCGCAGGCCGAGCAGCTGGCCAGTCTGGGCAGCGGCATGGGACCAACGGTTCAAGCAGCCCTACTTGGGCTCGCGGGCGACTTGAGCTCCTACCGCCACGGCAATCAGCTGTTGAACCGCGCTGGTCTTAGTTTGGCGACGCAACGTTCCGGCACGTACAAGGGACAAGTCAAGCTGACCAAACGAGGCGACAGCCTACTGCGAAAAGTCCTGTTTCTAGCCGTGCTCTGTCTGGTGAAAGACCATCCGGAATTCAAAACCTGCCATGAACGAAACCAGGCTCAAGGAATGGCCAGAAAGAAATCCATTATTTGTCTGATCGGCAAACTGGCTCGAATGCTCGTCGCAATGGCAAATAAAGGGGAACGATACCGCCCCAACCTAGAGTCGAACGCAGCCTAGTCGAACCAGCAGGCGAGCTCCTCCACACGCCACACCATTGTCATTTACGAATGCTGACCCGTTCGCGGGATTTTACACGGAAACGCACCGAGAGAACCGAGTTTTTTATGCAATAGGGCCCAGACCCGTTATCCAAAACGAATCGGCCTCCACGCTTTGGCCAGGTGAAACGAAGGAATGTGAGGGCATAGACCCGTAGAGATCTGGGAGGGTGAACCGCCAAAGGACAAGTGGAAGAGGGTGCGACAAAACCGCTCCTGCCGAGGTTCGTGATTCACGGACTTCTGTTCCCGCCTGCCCTAAAAGCGGCCCACAACCGTCTCTCGGTCCATCTTCTTCGGTTTCAAGCCTACCGTCTCGAAAGAGAATCGTGTGAAATCCTGCGAACGAGTGAGCATTCGTGAGAAAACCTCTTAATTATGAGGGAGGCACATTTGTGCCTTGGTTCCCGCGGACTCCGCCCATTCGGCCGATCCAAGGCACATTTGTGCCTTGGTTGACGCGGACTCCGCCCATTCGGCCAATCCAAGGCACATTTGTGCCTTGGTTCCCGCGGACTCCGCCCATTCGGCCAATCCAAGGCACATTTGTGCCTTGGTTCCCGCGGACTCCGCCCATTCGGCCGATCCATCCGCAACATAAAGAAGCCAAACGGAACGAAAGACGAGCAAGCTCGCCTTCCTTCCGTTTGGCTTCTGCCGCATTGGCGCCGGACCGGCGCGGCACGCCAGCCCGCTGCGCGCGGCGCGGCGGCCGCAGCGCCGCGCAGCTGCCGCCGCCGGCACCTCTCCTTCAACGCCGGCGGCCGCGGCGCTTCGGCTTCAGCGCGCCGGAGCGCCCGGCGCGCGCGGATTTGCGCGCCGAGCCCGGCGCCGCCTTGCGGGCGGAGCCCCGCGCCGGCCGCCGAGCGCCGCCCTTCGCGGCCTTGCGCGCGCCGCCCGCCGCCGCCTTGCGCGAGCGGCCGCCGGCCGGCTTCTCCGGCACGGCGTTCACGCTGCCGCTCGGGCCGGCCGCCGCAGCGGCCGCTCCGCCGGCGCCGGCAGGGAGCGGGAACGCCGCCCCCAGCCCCGGCACAGGGCCGCCGAAGCCGGATAGCCCCGGCCGGCCGCCGAACGGGCCGATGCCGGGAAAGCCTCCGGGAAATCCGCCCGGAAAGCCACCGGGGGCGCCTCCCGGAAACGGCGCTCCCCCGCCCCCGCCCCAGGGCGGCTGCGTCTGGCCGCCGCCCTGGAGCCTTTCCCAATTGGAGTACCAGTTGTCGATCATGCCATGGATGTTGTAGAAATACGTCGAGCGGGGAGCGGTGTCGAGATCCTGCAGCAGCGGCTCGTTCAGCACGTCGGAGCCGGCGTCGTGCATGCAGGCATGGAGCCGCTCGATGAAGCGGCCCAGATCGTCGGCCGTCGCGAACGATTGCGGCTGCTGCAGAATTCTGCGTTCCGCGTTCTGGTCGTAGCAACGGCTCATGCGGATGCCTTGCGGCACGGACGTCCAAGGCTGGACGAGGCTCATGTCGTAGCCCTGGGATTGATACCAGCTCAGCACCTTGCGGATGTACTGGCGGTGGAAGTTCAGGAAGCGGTCGCCCCAGCCGATCGGGGGATTGTCGTTGTCGCTGACATGGTTGGCATGGTGCCAGCGCAGATGCTCCTCGAGCAGGTCGTTCGGAAAATTCGGAATGATCATTGGAAATCCTCCCATGAGGCGGGTCTGCATGCCCGGCGTCTTTCCCTAGGATATGACGCGGCGGGCGGGCATGTGCCTGCCCGCCCGCCTCTCCCCAGCTCCCTCTCCTCCGATATTCCGCTCGACTCCTCGCCTGCTTTACGCCCGTCGGCCTCTCCGCTCAGCTCCGATCGTCGTAATATACATGCTCCGCGCGCAGCCGTCCGCCCTCGATGTCGAGCAGGCCGAACGAATAGCGCGGCTGGCGGCGCTTCTGCAGCGGCGAGCCCGGATTGAACAGCAGCGACGGGCCGTGCTGCTTGCGGTACGGCGTATGCGAGTGGCCGAAAAGAATCAGGTCGGGCCGCTCCTCCTCGAAGCTGGAAAGCGCCTTTTGCTCCGTCCAGCGCCCCCAGCCGATGTCGCCGTGCACGATGCCGATCCGGCAGCCGCCCAGCTCCAGCAGCCGCTTGCGGCCGAAGCGCCGCGCCAGCTCCGGTCCGTCGTTGTTGCCGGCGACGCCGTCCACCGGCGCGATCCGCTCCAGCAGCGAGACCGCCCGCTCATGCGTCCAGTCTCCCGCGTGCAGGATCAGCTCGACTCCCTGCAGGCCCCGCACGAGCTCATCCGGCAGCTTTGCCGCTGCCCCGCTCAGATGCGTGTCGGACACGAGTCCGATTCTCATGCGGCTTCCCCCTCCGTGCCGGCTCCAGGCCGGCGTAATTGATGCTTCCTCCAGCTTATCACATCGGCGATCGTCCATGAACCGGCAGCTGCGGCGCCGCGCCCATTGTGCGGACCGGGCGGCGACGGCAGCGCGCGGATCAAGCGCTTCGCGGCGGCGCCGCTCCCCTTCCCCCGGCCCATTCGTGCGGAGCCCGGCGGTTTGGTACAATGGAAGCACCGCATATGCGCGGAAACATCGCCGTGAAGGAGGCCTTCCGCCGCCATGACCTCAACGATCGCCTTGACCAACAAGCTGCGCGAAGCGATGCACCATCTGGAGAACCGCTTCCAGGAACGCGAGGAGCTGATCCGCGTCCTGCTGCTGGCCATGATGAGCGGCGAAAGCCTGCTGCTCGTCGGGCCTCCCGGCTCCGCCAAATCGCAGCTCGCCCGCGCCGCCGCCGCGCTGCTCGGCACGAGCCGCAGCTTCGACTACCTGCTGACCCGCTTCACCTCGCCGGACGAGCTGTTCGGCCCCGTGTCGCTCCAGCAGCTCAAGCAGGACCGCTACATCCGCCAGACGCGGGGATACCTGCCGGACGCGGAGGTCGCCTTCCTCGACGAGATCTTCAAGGCGAGCAGCGCCATCCTGAACTCCCTGCTCACGCTGCTCAACGAGCGCCGCTTCCACAACGGCGCGGAGGCGCAGCCGGTGCCGCTGCTGACGCTGATCGCCGCCTCCAACGAGCTGCCCGAGGAGCAGGAAGGGCTGGCCGCGCTGTACGACCGCTTCCTGTTCCGCTACGAGACGCGCTACCTGCAGCAGATCGCGAGCTTCGAGCGCATGTTCCAGGCTCCCGACAGCCCACCGCCGGCGCTGCTCGATCCCGCCGTGCTGAAGCAGGTGCAGGAGCGCGCCCGCGAGGCGCGCCTGCCGGAGCCGGTGCTCGTCCTGCTGTTCCGGCTCAAGACGCTGCTCGAGGAAAAGGAATACGTGCTCTCCGACCGCCGCTGGCGCCGCATCGGCCGCACCTGGCAGGTCAGCGCGGCGATCCACGGCCGCGACGAGGTCAGCGTCTGGGATACGGTGCTGACGCCGCATCTGCTGTGGGACTTTCCCGAGGACCTGGAGGAGCTGCGCGGCCTGTTCGCGGAAGCCTGGCAGGAGCTGCTCGCCAAGGAGCTGGAAAAGGAGCTGCCGCTCCCGTCCTACCGCGAGACGCTGCGCCGCTGGCTGGACAAGGAGGACGAGCTGAGCGGCTTCCAGTTCCGCAAGGAGGTCGGCGGCTCGCTCGGCGCGGGCCAGTCGGAGCGGCTCAAGGGCCAGCTGGACGAAGCCCGCGCCGAGCTCGAGGACGCCGCCCGCTCGCTGCAGGGCCGGCTGACCGCTTGGCAGGAGCGGGAGAAGCAGCTCCCCGAATGGATCGCCGCGCAGTCGGTGTTCGTCCTCCATGCGGACGAATACGCCGTCCGCTTTACGCGGCTGCGCATCCAGGGCGAGAAGCTGCTGCAGCAGGTGCAGGGCCTTTACCGCAGCCTGTTCGACAAGGACATCCCGGGCATCGCCTACGACTATACGCTGTAGCGCGTGGGCCCGCGCTGCAGCGCGCCATGCCGGCCCGCCTGCCCGACCGCCCGACCGCTCGTGTACCGACCGCCCGTCTGCCCGACCGCCCGTGTACCGACCGTCCGCGTGCGCGACCGAACGCCGGTCCGCCTGCCGCCTGCCCGACCGCCCGACCGTCCGACCGACAAGGAGGAATCCGCATGCTCATCCGCTGCGCGCGCGTCGACCGCTACCAGTTCGACGGCTTCGTCCGCTCCTCCCGCACCGCGCGCGAGTGGATGCGGGAAGCCGAGCGGCAGGTGCCGTGGTTCGACCTGGAGCTGTTCGCCGACTTCTTCATGAGCTTCTACCTGCCCGATCCCGCCTTCGAGCATCCGGCCGGCGGCGATCCGTTCCATCGCTGGATGCTGGCCGCCCTGCGCCGCCAGCACTACTACCGCGAGATCCATCCGCGCACCGTGCACGAGGTCAACGCTTCGTTCAAGACCGCGCTCAAGGCGCTCATGTGGCTGACGGAATCGTATGAGGAGGAAGCCCGCAAGCGCGAGCGCGAAAAACGGCCGATCGCCGGCGCCGGCCCGCAGGAAAAGGGCTCCGGGGGCGAGGAGGCGTCCGGAGAGCTGCGCGAGCGGCTGACGGACAAGCAGCTGCAGCAGCTGCAGCTCGTCGGCTATCGGCTGCAGCAGGGCAAAACCGCCGCCGAGGACAAGCAGCGCACGTTGGACGCGCGGCCGCTCGACCTCGAGGAGCTGGCCGCGCTGCGCCGCCGCGTCGAGGAGCTGCGCGAGGCGATGCGCACCGACTTCGTGCGCCGCGACAAGCATCGCGCCAAGCTCGCCAAGGCCGAGCAGGAGCTCGGCCAGCAGGAGCGGCGGCTCGCGCGCGTCACCGCCCGGGAGGCGGCGGCGATGCAGCGGCTCGAGGACGAGCTCGGCGGCTGGCTGGCCGATTCGCTGCGCGGCTCGCTGAGCCGCGAGGAGGCGGACAGCGGCGGCATCCATGCGCTGCTGCAGGCGAGCCAGCGGCTGGCGAACCGGCGCTGGGGCAGCGAGCTCGGCCGGCTCCGCCGCCAGACGTACGAGCAGTACGCCCTGTGGGTCGAGCGGCTGCGCGGCCACAAGGAGCTGCTCGCCTTCCTCGAAGAGGTCGGACGCCAGCTGCATGCGTTCAAGGCCGCGCGCAAGCAGGCCGCGTCCCGCCGCGCTCCCGAGGCGCGCGGCGGCCTCGAGCTGTCGGGCGACATCGCCCGCATGCTGCCGTCCGAAGCGAGCCTGCTCGCCGACCCCGACTACGAGCCGTACTTCCTCATGCGCTGGCTCGACCGCAAGCTGCTCACCTACGCGCCCGAGGGACGCGAGGAGGAGCCGCAGCGCGGACCGGTCATCTGCATGGTCGACACCTCCCACTCGATGCGCGGGGCCAAGCTCCGGCTCGCGCAGGCGTTCACGGCGGCGTTCGCCGCCTTCACGCTCGGCGAGCGGCGCGACTTCACGCTGCTGCTGTTCGGCGCCAAGGGCGAGGTGCTGGAGCATCGCCTGCATCATCAGCGCCCCGACTGGGATAAATTCTACGAGCTCTCGCGGCTCGCCTACGGCGGCGGCACGAACTTCGACGCGCCGATCGCGCGCGGCATCGAGCTCGTGCAAGGCGCGCGCGGCTTCGCCGCCGCCGACTTCGTCCTGCTCACCGACGGCGTCGGCGAGGTGACGCCCCCGTACCGCGAGCGGCTGGCGACGCTGGCCCAGCGCAGAGGCGTCCGCCTCCATACGCTGATCCTCGGCTCGCCGCGCCAGCATCTGGCCCGGCCGTACGACATCGCCGGCGTCTCTCACCGGATCCGCTTCGCCGCCGCCTGGGAAGGCGCCGATCCTGCGGCAGCGGGCCTGCTGCTGGACGTATTCGCTCCCGAGCGGCGTGCGCCCGAGCCTGCCGCGCGCCGCCGCTAGCGGCAGGCGCAGCAAAAAGGAGCGCGTCCCGGCCGGGCCGGTACGCGCTCCTGAACAATTCGGGAAACAGAGGTCGTGCAGGATGGGCTGGCGCCGCCCCTCGGCAGCGATTCGGAAAAGCCTCCGCTCTCAGCCGAAATGCACGACCAGCCAGGCGACGCAAGCGGCCCAAAAAGGCAGCGCCAGCGCCAAGCCGTTGAGCAGGCCGATCCACAGCTGTCCTTCTCTCCGTATCATGGCGCATCTCTCCTTCGGTTCATGGCTTCCTGCTGTCAGTATGGCCGGGAACGCGCCCGATCAGACCTGGCAGCAGCAACTTGCTCGACCGGTTTAGCGTCAATACCCGATTAAGCGCTTCCAAAAACGCGGCCTTCAGCCGGCGTTCCGGAAGAGAGCCAGCCTTGAACTACTCTATGCCAAGGAGGAACCCGCTATGCAATGCCGAAACGGATGCGCCGCATGCTGCATCGCCGCCTCCATCTCCTCGCCGATTCCCGGCCTGCCGCAGGGCAAGCCGGCCGGCATGCCCTGTCCGCAGCTGCTGCCTGATCTGCGCTGCGCCCTCTTCGGCCGGCCGGAGCGGCCCGCCGTCTGCTCGGAGCTGCTGCCCGAGCCGGAGATGTGCGGAGACAGCCGCGAGCACGCGCTCGGCTATCTTGAGCGGCTGGAGCGGGCGACCGCGCCGAAGAGCTGAGGCTCGTTTCCAGACAAAATAAAAAAACGCCGCTCCCGGTACAGGCCGAAAGCAACGTTTTTGCGAAGGGAATGAATCCTTGCATGTAAAGTGAATGGTGCTGATGAAGGGATTCGAACCCCCGACCTACGCATTACGAATGCGTTGCTCTACCAGCTGAGCTACATCAGCAAGCTATTTTCATGTCGTCCGCCTCGCGCTTGTCCAATCCTTTTCGTCAGCGGCGACTTTTATAGAATACCGAATCACGCGAATAATGTCAAGCGCTTGTCGAATGTTTGCCGCCCCTGAAAATGTGACGGTTTTTTGTCCGAGATTGATGGCCATCCTGTTGGGGTAAAAAGAAAAAGAAAGACTATCTGATCGGAGGCGTATGGCAATGCCCTATTCCAAAATCTTGGTTGGTTACGACGGTTCGGAGCAATCGGTGCGAGCGCTGCGCTCGGCGATCGAGCTGGCCTCCACCTTCAAGGCGATGCTCGAGGTCGTCCATGCGTACAATGCGGCGCCGGTCATCATCGGCGAGGCGGTAGCCGCGTCGCCGCCGGCAGGCGCGGAATCGATGCGGCTCGAAGCCGAGACCGTCGCGGCCGAGGCGCGGACGATCATCGCCTCCGCGACCGATATGCCGATTGAAGTGATGATTACCGACGGCGATCCCGGCAAACGGGTCGTCGGACTCGCGAAGGAGCGCGGCGCCGACCTGATCGTCGTCGGCAGCCACGGCAAAGGCGGCTTCAAGGAGCTGTTCACCGGAAGCGTCAGCCATTATGTGACGCAGCATGCCCCGGTGCCGGTGCTGGTCGTGAAATAAACCCGCTTCAAAAAACGCAACAGGCGCGGCAAGAGGCCGCCTCCGTCTCTCGGAGGCGGCCTCTTGCCGCGCCTGCGTCCACGGAGGACGAGGCGGATCGAAGCGTTCGGCGCGGCCAATCGGAATCTAGTTCATGCGGACCGGCAGCACGAGCGAGAAGCGGCTCCCTCCGCCTGCGCGGCTTTCCAGCTCCAGCCGCCCTCCGAGCAGCTCCGCCAGCTGCAGGCTGATGGACAGCCCCAGCCCGGTTCCGCCATAAGTGCGGGTGACGGCGCCGTCCGCCTGGCGGAACGCCTCGAAGATCAGCTCATGCTTGTCCGGCTCGATGCCGATGCCGCTGTCCACGACGTCGAACCGCAGCCAAGGCGTCCGATCGGCCGCCGGCTCCGCGCGCACCGCCAAGGCGACTCCGCCCGCATCGGTGAACTTGATCGCGTTGGCCAGCAGATTGCGCAGAATCTGGCGGATCCGGAGCGGATCGGTCAGCAGCAGCTCCGGAGCCTCCGGGTCGACCTCGACGTCGAAGCGGAGCCCCTTGCGCCGCGCCTGCGGCTCGAACTGCAGCTGCAGCGACTGCATCAGCTCCAGCGTCGACAGCGGCTCGATCTGGATCGACAGCTTGCCGGCCTCCACCCGGGACAGATCGAGGATATCCTCGATCTGCTGCAGCAGCTCCCGGCCGGCCGCATGGATCATCGCGCCATGCCTCCGCTCTTCTACGGTCCGCCGCTCGTCCTCGTTGTCGCCGATCAGCTCCGACAGCAGCAGGATGCTGTTGAGCGGCGTCTTGAGCTCATGCGACATATTGGCCAAAAACTCCGATTTGTACTTGGACGCGAGCTTGAGCTGGACTGCCTGCTCCTCGAGCTCGTGCTTGGCCGCTTGCAGCTCCTCAGTCTGCAGGCGGAGCGTGTCGTTCTTGACGCCGAGCTCCTTCATCCGCTCCTGCTCCTTGCTGAAATCGCGGATCATATAGACGAAAAATCCGCTCAGCAGGACCGAAAGCGGGAACGTCAGCGGGAAGAAGCGGCTCCAGTAGACCTCGAACGGAATGACGCCAAACAATGAAATGTTGATGCCGTTCAGCAGATTGATGCCTAGAATCGTGATCGTCGCCCGGACCGGGTAGGAAAGGCGCCGCTTGCGGAACCAGACGTTGGCCAGCGCGCCTGCGATGCCGAGGATGAGCATGTTGCCGACGCCGGCCCAGGCGGCGGGAGCGATGCCGAACAGCAGCCGGCCCGCGCCGATGCCGGCGCCGATCAGTCCGACCGCCCAAGGCGAGCGGAACGCAAGCACGGCCAGAAGCAGCGGAACCTGCCTCAGGTCGAACCGCACCTCGTCGCTCAGCTGCAGCCCGAACAGCATCGTCAGGATGCCGGATGCGACGAAGACGAGCGCCGCGGCCGCCTGCTGCGCGGCCGGACGGATGCGATGGAAGAACAGCTTGTACCCGAGATTGAACAGATAGGCGATAGTGACGAGCAGGCTGATATTCGTGAAGAATACTTTGAGAAACGCCACCTTGGCCTCCTGGGTAACCGTAATACCGCTATTCTACAGGATTGGCCGGCATTGCAACACTCCGATCGTCCGCTCGCCGCCGGACCGGGCTTTTTCCTAGCGATAGACCTCAATTTTCCGCGTAATTTGTCGAAGAAATAGGCAAGAAGACTCATAACGAACGGCTGCAAGCTGAAAAATGTCCCGAATCTTTCATATTCTTTTAATCCGTTTAATGTAGAATAAGAGAAAAGAAGAACTATTTTCCCAAGGGGGTGCATCGCCGATATGATGAAGTCCATCACCTACAAGAACCGATCCGTTCCCGTCTTCTACCCCCCGGGACAAGAAGAAGCGGTTCGGCTGCTGCCCGACAAGCTCAAGGAATACGAGCTCAATTTCGATTTCCGCAAGCGCTGGAAGCGGATCGCCTCCGTCGAGATGAGCCGCGACGTGGCGATTTTCCAATACAATGACGGAACGAAGCTGTACCTGGAGGTCGGCTGAGCCGGCGCCTCAGCCCATCCGTCCCCAATCGAAAAAGCTGCGCTCCGTCGTCGGAGCGCAGCTTTTTTTGTAGAGAAGATCAGGGGCGCGTCTCTACCCATTCAGGCGAGGGGAGGAACGGAGCCGGGAACCGCACGGCTGCGGCCGAGCAGGGGCCGCTGGTCCTCCTCCGTCATGCGGGCGAAAAACTCCGGCTCCTCCTCCGCCAGCTCCAGCCATGCGGCGACGCAGGCCGGATCGAAGTGGCGTCCGGACTCGGCGCCGATGAACGCCAGCGCCTGCTCCGGCGTCATCGCCCGCCGGTACGCCCGCTGCGAGGTGAGCGCGTCGTACACGTCGGCGACCGCCGCGATGCGCGCCGTCAGCGGAATCTGCTCGGCCTCCAGCCGGTCGGGATACCCGGTGCCGTCCCAGCGCTCGTGATGAGAGCGGACAACGGCCAGCTCCTGCCGCATGAAGCCGAGGTTGCGGCAGAGCTCGTAGCCCCGCACCGGATGCAGCTCGACGACCTGCCGCTCCTCCGGAGAGAGCGCGGCCGGCTTGTTCAGGATCGCTTCCGGCACGTACAGCTTGCCGACGTCGTGCACGATCGCTCCTTGACCGATCGCCAGCAGCTGCTCGGGGGCCAGGTCCAGCTTTTCCGCGAGCTTGAGCGCGTACAGCGCGACGCGGTAGTTGTGTCCGGCCGTATAGCCGTCCTTTTGCTCCGTCGCCTCGATCAGGTCCTCGACGCTCGGAGAGATGCACTTCTGCAGCCACTCCTGCGGCGTCGATCGGTACAGCGCTCGCAGCGCGGCGCTCAGCGAGCCGCGGCTGCCAGCCAGCTGCCGGCCGAGCCCCCAGGCGACCGAGACGAGCGAGAGCAGCAGCAGCACATGGTAGAGCCACCAGCTGAGCCGCCAAGGCTCTCCCGACACCATGACGACTTGCCCGGCAGCGAGCAAGCCGCAGCCGTACAGGATGCCGAGCTGCAGCGGCATGCGGGCGCTGCGGTAGTTCCGGGCGTAGCTCCAGGCGGCGTGGGCGAGCAGCGCCAGCACCAGTCCGGTCAGCGCGGGCCGAGAGCCTTGCAGGTCGAGCGCCCAGTCGTGCATCGTATGCGGGCCCTGGAGCGAGAAGACGAGAAAAGCGAGCAGCAGCAGCGTATACGCCGGCGCGAGCCAGCGGGAAGCGTTGCCCAGCCGCAGCACCATCCGTCTGGCGGCGGGCAGCGACGACAGCCAGATCCAGCCTGCGGCGGCCAGGATGCCGAGCTGGCTGGACACGCCTTGAACGCTGTTGTGGTCCATCAGGAACCCCGGCGTCGCCAGCCCGTGCAGCATGAGCAGCCCCGTCATCGAAACGTAGGCGAGCGACAGGAACGCGATGCCGAAATTCCGCAGCCGCATCCCGGCATAGCCGAGGGCAGCGGCAAGCAGCAGCGCCAAGAAGGAGACGCCGCTGACAATATAGAAATGAATAATGGGAGCATGCAGGCGCGGGTCGAATCCTCCGCTCTCCCGAAGGGCAAGGAACATCCCGAGAGGCAGCAGGAAGGAAACGAGGGCGACCGACATCATCCGGACGGCAGGACGGCGCATACGTCGGGGTTCACCTCGCGAGCCCTTTCGGGCTGATTGGAGTAGCGATCCGTTAGGTTTTAGGCAAAACCGCCATTACCGCTAGCATACCGCAATCTGGAAACTTTTCAAGTCATCGAAACAAGGAGCTGAACTCGAGTGTCATCCCGTCATCAAGCGAGAATGTATAAAGAAGCCTATGAAATGGTCGAGCTGTCGGAGGCTTCCACCCGCTCGCGGGTGCTGCTCTGTCCCGAGCGCGGGGGCATTGCCCTGGAATGCCGGCTGAACGGCTACGAGCTGTTCTATTTGGACGAAGCCACCTTCCTCGATCCGTCCGCCAACATCCGGGGAGGCAACCCGGTGCTGTTCCCGATCAGCGGCCCGGTCGCCGGCGGCGAATACGAGTGGGAAGGGAAGCCCTATGCGATGAAGCAGCATGGCGTCGCGCGGACCGAGGCGTGGCAGGTCGCGGAGACGTCCGAGGACGGCGCCGCCTCCGCGACGCTGGTGCTGCGCAGCAGCGAGCGGACGCGCGCGGCGTTCCCGTTCGACTTCGAGCTGCGGTTCGCCTATGCGCTCAAGGACGGCGAGCTGACGATCCGCCAGCAGTACCGGAACCTTTCGGACCGCGCCATGCCGATGTATCCGGGCTTCCACCCGTACTTCGCCACCTCGGCCAAGGACATCCCGTTCGCGACCGACGCGACCCGCTACCTCGACTACAACGACGGCCAGGTCAAGCCGTACGAAGGCCGCCTCGACCTCGGTCTGATGCAGGAATCGGCCGCGCTGCTCGACGCTAGGCGGCCGGAGATCTCCTTCCCGCTCGACAGCGGCATCACCGTGACGCTCGCCTACAGCGAGGCGTTCAAGTACGTCGTGCTGTGGAGCGTGCCGGGCAAGCCGTTCGTCTGCGTCGAGCCGTGGATGGCGCTGTCCGGCGAGCTCGATCGCCGCGAGGAGCTCGTGCAGGTGCCGCCCGGCGGCGAGATCGAGGCGGTGCTGACGCTGCGCGCTTCGCATGCTCCGGGGCAGGGCTGACGACGTGCCTGGCCTTCTTTTTCCTCTCGATCAGGGGGAAAAGGAGGCTTTTTCTGCTTGTTCGAGCCGGCCGACAGCGCTGCGATTTTCATCCGCTGCTGCTTGACGCTGCGATGGCCTTCAAGCGGAGCGGATTACCGGCTCGGCCGCCGCTCCTGCGCCTCGGGCAGCGCCTGCTCGAACAGGCAGAAGCCGTTCGGGCTCGTCCCGAGCCGCGAGTAGCCGGCGGACGCGTACAGCGCCTCCAGCTTCGGATTGCCGGCGATGCAGTCGAGGCGGATCGCCTTTTTGCCGGGATGGACCGCCTGTTCCCGCGCCCAGCGCAGGATCGCCCGTCCAAGCCCGCTGCCGGCATAAGCTCTCGCGACCGCCAGCCGGTGCAGGTAGACATAAGGCTCATGCCCCTGCTCGCCCCACAGCTCGCGGTCCCAAGCGCCCGGCTGCCGCAGCAGCAGCACGAGGCCGGCGGGCCGGCCCTTCTCCCGTCCGGGACCGTCCATCCCGTCGCGGAAAAGGATGGCTTCTCCGCGGCGGACGGCCTCGTCCAGGCCGTGGCTGTCCTCTCCATCCAGCAGTCCGGACCATTGCCTGGATCCGTTGCCGCGCAGCCAGCGCGCGATGCCGACGAGCAGCTCCGACGCCTCGGCGGCCGTGTCCGGCGTCACGATCTCGGCCGCGAAGCCTGCTGCCGCCTCCGGCTCGATCATTTCGATCGCTTGCGTATTCATGCGGTTTCCTCCTTGCCTTTCCGCCGGCCCGGAGCTCGATCTTTCGGTTGATCCGGGCGGCATCGGGGTACATTTATCCTATCCCACTATACCCCCAAGGAGGTATCCCATGTCCAGCCCAACCGAAACCGTGAAGACGTTCCCCCCGCAGCATCAGGACAAGCAGCCCGGCATCGAGTCGGAGATGAATCCGCTCCCCGTCTACGCGGCGCCCGATTATCGCGGGTCCGGCAAGCTCGAAGGCAAAAAGGCGCTCATCACCGGCGGCGACAGCGGCATCGGGCGCGCGGCGGCGATCGCCTTCGCCAAGGAAGGCGCCGACGTCGCGATCGTCTACCTGAGCGAGGATGCGGACGCGGAGCAGACGAAAAAGGAAATCGAGGCGGCCGGCCGCTCCTGCCTGCTGCTGGCGGGCGATATCGGCGACGAGGCGTTCGCCAAGGAAGCGGTGAGCAGGACCGTCGAGGCGCTCGGCGGCCTGGACGTGCTCGTGAACAACGCGGCGGAGCAGCATCCGCAGCCGAAGTTCGAGGACATTACGGCCGAGCAGCTGGAAAAGACGTTCCGCACGAACATCTTCTCGATGTTCCATCTGACCAAGGCGGCGCTCCCCCATCTGAAGCCGGGCAGCTCCATCGTCAACACCGCCTCCGTCACCGCCTACGAGGGCAACCCGCAGCTGATCGACTACTCGTCCACCAAGGGCGCGATCGTCAGCTTCACGCGCGCGCTGTCCAACCATCTCGTGGAGCGCGGCATCCGCGTCAACGGCGTCGCGCCGGGACCGATCTGGACGCCGCTCATCCCGTCGACGTTCGACGAGCAGCATGTGTCCGAGTTCGGCGGCGACACGCCGATGAAGCGCGCCGGCCAGCCGCATGAGCTCGCCCCGGCCTATGTGTACCTGGCCAGCAGCGACTCGTCGTACGTGTCGGGCCAGATGATCCACATCAACGGCGGACAGGTGCTGAACGGGTAGAAAAAGGAAAAGAGGCTGTCTCCCGAGCGTTCTCGGCGAGACAGCCTTTTTATTGAGCCGCCCCAGTGCCGGGCGGCGGCGCTTCCTAGTGCCAAGATCGGCACGACGGAGAGCCGCCACGGGCTGCGGCGTTTCCTAAATGGCCAATAAGGAGAGCCATCCGCTGCTGCAGCGCTTCCTAGTGCAAAAAATTGCCACTACGGAGGAGCCATCCCGCAGCTCGGGCGCTTCCTAGTGCCCGCGCGGCGAGCGGCGTCCGTCACGCCGGGCCGAAGTCCGCTTCGGCCAAGTCGCCGCCGATGGAGAAAGCCGCGCGGTTGCCGCTCGCGGCGGCGCCGACGACCTGCGACGGCGACATGCCGGCGGTATCGCCCGCGGCGTAGACGCCCGGCACGCTCGTGCGGCCGAAGCCGTCGACGAGCAGCACGCCATGCGCGTCATGCGCGCAGCCGAGCATCGCGCCGAGCGGCGTGCCGAGCATCGCGTCCGGCGTGACGAAGCCGCCGCTGCGCGCGATCCGGCTGCCGTCCGCGAAGCGCACGGCATGCAGCTTGCCGCCGCTCCCTTCGAGAGCGGCGATCGGCGCGCGGGCGACGCGCGCCCCGCGCGCCTCCAGCGCCTGCTGCTGCTGCGGACTGAGCTGTCCGCGGCCGTGCGTGCAGACGAGCAGATCGCGCGACCAGACGAGCAATTGCTTCGCCTGTTGAAAAAGATTCCCGCCCGTCGAAATCGCCACCAGCGACGCATCCCGCAGCTCCCATCCGTCGCAGTACGGGCAGTTGAAGAGCGATGTCCCGTAAAGCTCGCGCAGGCCCGGAATGTCGGGCAGCTGCTCCTTGAGCCCGGCCGCCAGCAGCACGGTCCGCGCCTCGAAGCCGCCGCCCCCTTCCAGATGCACCCGGAACCTGCCCGCCCGGCCCTCGATCGCCGCGACCTTGCCCGAGCGCAGCCGGATGCCCGGATAGGCCGCCAGCTCCTCCCGGGCCAGCCGCCGCAGCTCTCCGGGCGGAACGCCGTCCCTCGTCGGATAGCCGTGCCCCGCTGCCGTGACCGCATTGCGCGGACGGGCGTCATCGACGACGAGCGCCGAGCGGCGGGCCCTGCCCAGCACGAGCGCCGCCGCCAAGCCCGCCGGGCCGCCGCCGATGATGGCGCAATCGATGACCATCCGCTCCACCTCCCCCGCTTGCTCTCCTTTCGTATCGTATGTAGGACGGGACAGGTGTAGAAGCGGAGCCCTGCCGAACGTCCCGTAGTCGGGCGCGCCTTGGCACGCAGGCGGGGCGCGCCTTGGCATGCAGGCGGGCACGCCTTGGCACGCAGGCGGGTATGCGATGGCACGCAGGCGGGCGCGCCTTGGCATGCAGGACGCGTCGGCCGCATCCCAAAGCCGCCCCGGTCGATGGGATCGACCGGGGCGGCTCCATGTTCATTTGCGGTCAGTTGCCGCCCGAGACCGGAACCGCTCCGCCGTAATGCTCCTCCAGCGTGTCGCCGCTCTCGGCGAGCTTCGCGGCGAGCTCGACGCCGACGTAGCGGATATGCCAAGGCTCGTACTTGTAGCCCGTAATGTCTTCCTTGCCTTCCGGATAACGAATGATGAAGCCGTAGTCGGTCGCGTGCTCGGCCAGCCACTCGGCCTCCGGCGTGCCGGCAAAGCAGCTTTCGGCCGCGCATTTGCCGTCGATGCCGGACATGTCGATCGCCAGTCCCGTCTGATGCTCGCTATGTCCCGGACGCGCGCTGTACTTGTCGGCCGCCGCGACGCCGTCCTTTTTCACATAGCCCTCGTACAGCGTTTTTTGCCGGGATTCGGAACGGTAGCCCGACACGCCGGCGAGCTTGATGCCGTCCTTCGCCGCGCCGGCGACGAGCTGCTCGAGCGCCTCCGCCGCTTCCTTGCGGAGCTTGCGCTTGTCGATCTTCTCCGAGAACGTGAACGGGATGTCGGGATAGACGAGATCCTTCGGCGCGTACCCTTCCGGCAGCCGGAACTGCTTGTTGACGAGCGCCGCGGCGGCAGAGGCGTTTGCCGTCACCTCGATAGCTTCGTAGAAGCCACCCGAGGAGCCGCCCTTCGCCCCCGCCGGACTGGCGGACGGCTTCGAGCTCGGCTTGGCGGACGGCGAGGACGACGGCTTTGCAGTCGGCGAGGACGACGGCGAAGGCGTCAAGCTCGGCGATGGGGAAGCGGAGCTCCCGCCTCCTCCCGCAGACGCCGGCGGCGACGCGGTCGCCGAAGCGCCCGGCGAAGCATCGGGTTCCGGCGCGGCGGCGCCGGAGCAGGCAGACAAGGTCAACGCCGCCGCCAGCAGCAGGGCGGACGCGGCAGGCATTCGATTGCGTTTGCTGTTCATGATGGTTCCATCTCCTTGAAGGGACGCTCGGCGTCCTTTTCTATATGCTGCAAGCGGATAAGTTCAGCTTCCGTTATACCACACAGACGGCGAAACGCGAAGAATGGTTTCAGACGCCCTGAACTTGCCAATCCGCGGCTCAACTTGCGATTGAACTGCCGGGCACGGAAGTTTATGCTTAGATTTGGAAAAGCTATGAAGTGAAAGGAGCACGACCGCATGGAAACCAAAGCGCCCCGCAAAGCCCCTTTCGAGCTGAGGCTGGGCGACGGCGGCACGATCCGCGGCGAGGTCCGCTTCGTTCCGGGCGGCGGGCGCAAGCCCGTCGTGCTGATCGCCCACGGCTTCAAGGGCTTCAAGGACTGGGGCTTCCTGCCCTATGCCGCCGAGCGGATCGCGGAGGCCGGCTTTTATGCCGTCACCTTCAATTTCTCCCGGAACGGCGTGAGCGGCGGCGAGGCATTCGACGAGCTGAACAAGTTCGCCCTCAATACGTACAGCCGCGAGCAGAGCGATCTGGAGCGGATCGTGGCCGCGCTGGCCGGCCGCGAGCTGCCGCATCCGGAGCAGGCCGACGCCAAGCGGATCGGCATCTGCGGCCATAGCCGGGGCGGCGGCAACGCGATCGTTTTCGCCTCCGAGCATCCGATCGTGCGCGCGGCCGTCACCTGGAACGGCATCGCCCGGGCGAACCTGTTCGATGCGGAGTTCGAGGCGGCGGCGCGCAGGGACGGCGAGGCGTTCGTGCCGAACGCCCGCACCGGCCAGCAGATGCCGATCGGCAAGGGGTTTTTCGAGGATCTCGACCGCAGCGGGGAGCGCTTCGACATCCCCGCCCGCCTCGCCTCGCTGCGCGCCCCCGTCCTCCTCATCCAGGGCGACGCGGACAGCTCGCGGCTGATCGAGGGGTTCGGCCGGCTGAAGGAAGCCGCTCCGCGGCAGCCTTCCCTGCTGCTCGAAGGGGCAAGCCACACGTTCGGGGCGTCGCACCCGTTCGCCGGCGCGACGCCGGAGCTGAATGCGGCGCTGGACGCCTCGGTCCGTTTTCTCCAGGAGAAGATGTGACGAGCGGATCCGCATTTCATGTTCCGTTAAGGTAAGCGTTCCCTGGATTTGATATGATGCGGGGAGCGAACGATCCGGGACAAGTCCCGTCCACACACAGAAGGGAGTCAATTTTCGAATGGCAGAGAACAAGAAAGATCCGCTTGACGCGAACGGCAACGACCATCTGACGCCGGAGGATACGGCGACGCGCGAAGGCGCGGACTTCGCCGGCGATTCCGGCAGCGAGCGCCGCGAGGAGACGATCCAGGCCGAGGAGGAGGTCGAGGAGCGCCGCACCGATGATGCCCTCCGCCGGGCCGAGTACGACGCGGAGGTCCACACCGCCGATCCGGAGCGCGCGTTCGGCTCGCTGCCGGTGGCTCCGGTCGCGGGAGCGGCCGATCTGCCGCTCGACAACGACGGCGTCCACGGCGACGGCGACGGCGGCCGTCCGAAGCGCTCGGGCGCGGCGACCGGATGGATGATCGCTTCCCTCGTGCTGGCGGTCGGCCTGATCATCGCGCTTGTCAGCCTCTTTTCGAATAGAGGCGGCGAGGCCGTCGCGACGGTCAACGGCGAGAAGATCACGAAGGACGAGCTGTACGACATGCTCGCTCCGACCTACGGCAAGTCCGCGCTCGACCAGCTCGTCACGATGAAGCTCGTCGACCAGGAAGCCGACAATAAAAGCGTCGCGGTTACCGAAGAAGAAGAAAACGCCGAGCTGGAGGACATCAAGAAGAACTTCACCTCCGAGGCGGAATTCGAGAACGCGCTGGCGCAGTCCGGCATGTCGCTGGACGACCTGAAGAAGCAGATGCTCATGCAGGTGCAGATGCGCAAGCTGCTCGCCGACCAGGTGAAGGTGTCGGACGAGGATATCAAGAAGAACTATGAAGAGAACAAGGAAAGCTTCGCTACGCCGGAGCAGGTGCAGGCGTCCCACATCCTCGTCGCGACCAAGGAAGAAGCGGATGCGATCGAGAAGCAGCTTAAGAACGGCGGCGACTTCGCGGCGATCGCCAAGGAGAAGTCCACCGATACAGGCAGCGCGGCCAACGGCGGCGACCTCGGCTTCTTCGGCAAGGGCTCGATGGTGCCGGAGTTCGAGGAAGCGGCCTTCGGCATGAAGGTCGGCGAGATCAGCGCTCCGATCAAGTCCGATTACGGCTACCACATCATCAAGCTGGTGGACCGCAAGGAAGCGACGACCCCGACGCTCGAGGACAAAAAAGAAGAGATCCGGAAGACGCTGGAGAACCAGCAGCTGAGCACGCTGTCCCAGACACTCATCACCGATCTGCGCGCCAAGGCGACGATCACGAACACGCTCGACCCTTCGCAGAACACGAACGGCAGCGCGGAGAAGAACGGATCGAGCGAAAACGCTCCGGCGGAGAATGCTCCGGCAGAGAATGCCGCAAGCAACTCGAAGTAAAGTGAAAAGCTCTTGCCCCGGTCCGAAGGACCGGAGGGCAAGAGCTTTTTTTGTGCTTCGCTCGGGTCGAGCGGCAGTCGGGCTTCTGCAACCCGACTTTTTCGGGTTGCAGCTTGCCGGGCGCGCTCGCGGTCCTCTGCAACCCGACTTTTTCGGGTTGCAGCTTGCCGAGCGCGCTGCTGGGCTTCTGCAACCCGACTTTTTCGGGTTGCAGCTTGCCGAGCGCGCTGCCGAGCTTCTGCAACCCGACTTTTTCGGGTTGCAGCTTGCCGGGCGGGCTCGCGGTCCTCTGCAACCCGACTTTTTCGGGTTGCAGCTTGCCGCGCGGGCTGCCGGGCTTCTGCAACCCGACTTATTCGGGTTGCAGCTTGCCGGGCACGCTCGCGGTCCTCTGCAACCCGACTTTTTCGGGTTGCAGCTTGCCGAGCGTGCTGCCGGGACTATGCAACCCGACTTTTTCGGGTCGCAGTCTTGATCCACGCTCCCCAATGCAACAACTAAAGCCGAGTTACTCGGTTTTTCCGCGCATCTCCGGGTCAAGTCCATAATTGTGTGTAAAAACACTTCTCGGTAGAAAATGGAATCGGGTTTAAAGGCTGTCCGTCGCTTCCGTCATGGTGGTGCTGGTTTCCTGCTCCTCCGAGCCGGCGCCCTGAGTGGCTTTCTGCTTCTTCCACGCCTTGAAGTCCGTCATGTCCATGTACGGCTTCTTCGTCATCCAGTACTCGTTCTCTTCCATGAGCATGGCTCCGATGAGGCGAAGGACGGAAGCGCGATTGGGAAAGATGCGGATGACCGTCTCGCGCCTGCGGATGTCCCCGTTCAGGCGTTCCATGCCGTTGGAGGTGCGCAGCCGCACGCGGTAGGCCTCCGGGAAGGCCAGCACCGCGACGGCGTCCTCGAACCCGTCCTCCAGTATTTTCATCGCTTTGGGTGCTGTCTCGGCATACGCCTCAAGCGTCTGTTCGAGATAGGAACGAGCCGTCTTCATGTCGGGCGCATCGAAGATCGATCGGACGCGACTCTTGATTTCGCTTTGGAGCGCTTTGGGCGCTGCGTTCAGCACGTTCTTGATGAAGTGCGTCTGGCACCGCTGCCACGAGACCCCTTGAAACTCCTTCTCGATGGCCTTGACCAGCCCGCCATGGTAGTCGCTCGTGACGAGCTCTACGCCGTGCAGGCCGCGCTCTTTCAGCCAGCGGAAGTAGGCGCCCCAGCTCTCCTCCGACTCGGTGTCGTCGACGCGCAGGCCCAGAATCTCACGCCGGCCTTGCTCGTTCACGCCGTAGCCCACCAGAACGCCTCGAGAACAGATACGGCCTTCTTCACGCACCTTCACGTAGATCGCATCGATGGTGATGAAGGGGAAGGCGTGGTCGGCCAGAGAGCGGTTGTTCCAGTCGTGGACAGCCGGGTCCAGCTGCTTGCACAGGTGGCTGACCGTTGACTTGGAGAACTCGGTTCCGCACAGCTCCTCGGTGATTTTAGTCACCTTGCGCGTCGACACGCCGTTGATGACCATTTCCATGAGCGAGAGAACCAGCGCTTGCTCGCTGCGCTGATACCGGGCGAAAAGCTCGGTAGAAAAGGAGCCGTCCCGAAACCGGGGGACGCGCAAGGTGACGCTGCCAGCGCGGGTAATGACGTCGCGCTCGTAGCTGCCGTTGCGGTAGCCCTTGCGCTCGCTGGTGCGCTCGTACGTCTGCGCCGCCAGCTGATCCGTCGCCTGGGCTGTCAGCACCTGATTCAGCACCGTCTCCAGCAAGCGGGCCACTCCCGCGTCCCGATCGGTTCCGATAAACAGCTGGTGCAAAATATCCTGATCTACGGTAATCTGGTATTGAGTCATGTGTAGGCACTCTCCTTGGAATGTTGGTCTCGACAACTTCCATTCTAACCGAGAGTCCTACCATGGCTTTTCTTTTTATGGTCAGGAGCATTTTACACAATTATATGGACTTAACTCGTCGGAGCATCCATTCGAGCCGAGTTGCTCGGTTTTTCCGCGCATCTCCGCCGTCGGAGCATCCGTTCGAGCCGAGTTGCTCGGTTTTTCCGCGCATCTCCGCCGTCGGAGCATCCGTTCGAGCCGAGTTGCTCGGTTTTTCCGCGTAACTCCGCCGTCGGAGCATCCGGTCGAACCGAGTTGCTCGGTTTTTCCGCGTATCTCCGCCGACGAGGCATCCGGTCGAACCGAGTTGCTCGGTTTTTCCGCGTAGCTCCGGTGTCGGGGCGCATGCTGGAGACCAACGGAGCCGCCGGGTTGAGGAGTCCGAGATCGGCAGAGTCCTTTCGGCGGACACCGGCGGACATCGACTTACACCGCCGGGCAGAGCCTGCAACAGCCGCCGGGCAGAAGGCGGCTTCGCTCAGCCGACCGGCTCGCGGCCGTCCTTGCGGATCGTCCGCCGCTGGGAAGAGTAGATGCTCGCGGAGCCCGAGCAGAGATAGGCGATGACGCTGGCGACGAGCAGATAGGCCGCCGCGTCGGCGCCGAACAGCTCCAGGCCGAGCACGAAGCACGCGAGCGGCGTGTTCGCCGCCGCGCTGAACACGCCGACCAGGCCGAGCCCCGCGAGCAGCGGAGCCGGCAGCTGCAGCAGCGGAGCGAGCGCATGGCCGAGCGTCGAGCCGATGACGAACAACGGCGTCACTTCGCCGCCCTGGAAGCCCGCGCCGAGCGTGAGCGCCGTAAAGACGAGCTTCCATAACCAGGCGAACGGCTCGACCGTCCCCGCAGGAGCGAACGAGTCCTGCAGCAGCGGCAGGCTCAGGCCAAGGTAATCCCCTCCGCCGACCAGCAGCGCCAGCAGCACGATGACGGCGCCGCAAGCTGCGGCGCGCCCCGGCGCCGGCGCGACCAGCCGCGTCGCCAAGCGCCGCACGCCGTGCACGGCGGCGATGAACAGCCTCGCCGCCAGGCCGAACGCGACGGCCGCGATGGCGACGGCCGCCAGCGTGCCGAAGCTTTCGGCCGGCACTTCGCCAATCCGATAGGCGGCATGGCCGATGCCCCAGGCGCGCGTCACGGCATCGCCGACGAGCGCGGCCACGAGGCAAGGGTAAAGCGCCCCGTGCCGCAGCATGCCGATCGCCAGCACTTCGACGCCGAACACCGCGCCCGCCAGCGGCGTGCCGAACACGGAGCCGAAGCCGCCGGCCATGCCGCAGAGCAGCAGGATGCGCCGGTCGGCGGCGCCGGACCGGACGAGCGTGCCGGCGAGCCAGGCGAGCGAGCCGCCCATCTGCACGGCCGTCCCTTCCCGGCCTGCCGAGCCGCCCGTCAGATGGGTCAGCACGGTGCCGCCCAGCACGAGCGGGGCCATGCGCAGCGGGATGCGCTCGCGGCCCTCGTGGATGCTTTCCAAAATCAGATTGCTGCCTCGGATCGCCGTTCCTCCGTACTGCCGATAGATCCAGCTGACGAAAAAGCCCGCCGCCGGCAGCAGGAACAGCAGCCAGGAATGCTCCAGCCGCGTCTCCGTCGCCAGCTCCAGGCTCCACAGGAACAACGCCGACGCCGTGCCCGCCAATGCCCCGACGAGCGAGCCGAGCGCCAGCCACTTGAGCAGGAAGGCCACCATGCCGCCCGCGCTTTTGCCCTTGCCCGCTTCCGCCAGCCGCTTTTTCAGGCCTGTGGCTTCGCTCATGCCTTTTCCTTCTTTCCTGATCGTGTTGGCCAAGGCAAAAAGGCCCGTTCCGGGCCGATCCGCCTGCGCAGGCGCCTGCACCTGCACCTATGCCTATGCCGGCGCCTGCACTTGCACCTTCACCTACGCCGGCGCCTGCACCTACGCCTGCACTTGCGCCTGCACCTTCACATGCACCTGCACCTGCACCTATGCCTATGCCGGCGCCTGCACCTTCACCTGCACCTATGCCTATGCCGGCGCCTGCACCTGCACCTGCGCCTACACCTTCACCTGCACCTGCCATCGCCTAACCGCGCGACTTCGGCTGCGCATCCGGCCGCGTCCGTGGCTGACCGGTCCCTGCGCCTGCAGCTGCGTTCATGTCCGCGTCTCCGACCTTGTCCGCGCCTAAGCCTCCATGGACGGCGGCTCGCCGGACGCTCTGCGCCGCACCTTGTGTCCACGCCGCAGCAGCAGCGCCAGCACGGAGCCGCGGCCCGGGACGGCGCTGTAGGCCGCATCCTCGTCCGGCGCGAGCAGCACGCCCAGCTGATGATGCTCGCCGGCGAAGCGGGCCCGCTGCACGAACTTGACCTGTCCGTCCAGGTTGAGCACCTCGAGCCGGCAGAAGGCGGAGTTCTCGTGCAGGGCGGCATGCAGCTCCTCTTTGGTGCGCACGCCTCGTCCGTTCACCTTGCGCAGCACCTCGCCGGCCTCGAGCCCCATCTCCTGCGCCGGCGTGCCGGGCAGCACGCCGAGGATGCAGAGGCCGCGCTCGTCATGGACGAACCGCGGCGGCCGCTGCCGCTCCCGGCGCTCCGCCAGCCGCGTCAGCGCTTCATGCAGGCCGAGCGCCGCCAGCGAAGCGACCAGGACGAGCGGCCGCGCGTACGACGCCGCCAGCGCAAGCGCGCCGAGGATCAGGCTGTAGATCAGCAGCCGGCGCGAGGCGAGGCGGGCCGCCTGCTTGGGCAGCTCGGACAGCGCCAGGTCCGTGAAGCCGATGACGGCCGGCAGCGCCAGCACCGTCCAGCCGGCGCTCCAGCCCTCTCCGCCGAGCAGCGGCGTCCAGGGCAGCGCGGCAGCGGCACCTTCCGCTCCGCCGGAGGCCGGCACGAGCAGCAGCAGCGGCACGGGCCACAGGCCTTGCAGCGAGTAGCCGCCGATCAGCTTGCCCCGCTTGCCCTCCAAATAAAGCGGCGAGGCGAGTCGCTGCCCATCCCTCTTTACGAGCAGCGCCTCCGCGACATGCAGCAGAGCGACGAGCAGCAGCAGGCCCGGCATGTCGAGCGCCGCCAGCGACGTCCCGAGCCGTCCGGCCGTCCCGCCGCTTTCTTCCAGCGACAGCAAGCCGCTGGCTGCCTGCAGCACGCCCAGCACGCCTGCGCTGTAGGCGAAGCATAGGAAGCGTACGCGCAGCAGGGCGAGCGCAGCGGCCGTGCCCCAGAGCCAAAGCACGGCATCCGGCGTCAGCGCCGCGCCGATGAAGGCGGCGGCGATGCTGACGCCGGCGCCCGCCAGCAAGCCCCATCCAGCGGCCCGGAGCAGCAGCAGCGGCCAGGCATGCAGCCGCACGTGGAAGTGCGAACGCTCCGTGACGGCGAGCCGTCGATAGAGGAATCCCATAACGATCAAGGCCAAATAATAATAAGGCTGCGCCAGCAGCCCAAGCGCCGCCGAGCCGTACTGCCGCAGCAGCTCCAATGTCAGTTCCAAGCAAGCACCTCATTTTCCTTCAGGCTGGCTAGACCGTATGGTTTCGACGCGCAGAGGCCGGATTCCTCCCCTGAAGGAAGAATCCGGCCTCTGGTCGAAGGCGCCCCTGCTCAATGCCGCGGCGCCCCCTTGCCCTCGCGAAGCGCCTGCACGGCCGCCTCGAGCTGCGTGTCATGCTCGTCTCCGCTGACCCAAGCCTGCACCGCCTCCTCCAGCTTGCGCTGGGTCGCCGGATCGGCCTGGCCGCTCGCCCGCAGGCCGCTGGCCCGCTGGAAGCCGCGCACTGCCTCGGCGGTGCCGCTGCTGTAATAGCCGTCCAAGCGTCCGGGGTCGTAGCCGAGCCCTTTCAGCATGACCTGCAGGCTTTTCGCGTCGTCGCTGATCGCATCGGCGGGGATCGTGGCCGTCTTGGACAGCCGCGTCGCGGCGTACAGCGCGGGCGGACGGACCGCCACATCCGGCTTGATGCCGCGCTTGTGGATCCAGCCGCCGCTCGGGGTCAGCCACTTGGCGATCGTCATCTTGACGAGCCCGCCCTCGAGCTGGCGGTCGTAGCTGACCTGCACGGTCCCCTTGCCGAAAGACGTCTCGCCGACGAGCACCGCGCCCGCCGATTCCTGCAGCGCTCCGGCGAGGATTTCCGAGGCGCTGGCGCTGCCTTTGTTCATCAGCACCGCGACCGGATACGGCTTACCGCCGCCCTCCGACAGCACCTGCTCCGGCTTCGCCCCGCGCTGCGCGATCTGCAGGATGGGCTTCCCCTTCGGCACGAACGGCTGCGCGATCCGCTCCACGACCGGCAGGATGCCGCCGGGATTGTTGCGCACGTCGATGACGAGCCCTTTGAGCTCGCGCTTCTCCAGCTTGGCCAGCTCAGCCGCGAACCGGTCGGCCGTATTCAGCGAAAACTGGCGGATCTCGATCAGGCCGATGCCGTCCGCCAGCCGCTTGCCTTCGACCGTCTCGATGTCGATCTCGGCGCGCATCAGCTTCACCGCGAACGGATTGGCCCTTCCCGCCCGCAGGATGACCAGCTCGGCCGCGCTGCCCTTCGGCCCGCGCAGCTTGGCGACCGCCTCGGAGATCGGCAGTCCGGACAGGCCGACGCCGTTCACGGACAGGATGACGTCCTTCGCCTGCAGGCCGGCCTTCTCGGCCGGGGAGCCCTTGATCGGCGAGACGATGACGACCTTGCCGCTCTCGGACGTCACCTCCGCGCCGACGCCGCCGAACGCGCCTTCGACCGTCTCGGAGAACTGCTTCGCCGCCCCGGCGTCCATGTAGGTCGAATAAGGGTCGCCCAGCGCCTGCACCATGCCGCTGAGCGCGCCGCTGATGAGCTTGTCGCGGTCGACCGGCTCGTAATATTGGCGCTGGATCAGCTCCATCACGGCGCTCAGCCGCTGCGCCTCCTCCTTGGTCAAGCCGGCGGAGGCGTCCTGACGCTCTCCGGCTTGCGCCGGGCGCGCCGCTTCCGCTGATGCCGGCTTCGCGCCCGCCTCTCCCGCCGGCCATGCTCCTCCCAGCAGCAGCGCCGCGGCCAGCGACGCCGACAGCACCGCCTTCAGCCGGCGCGGCCCGGCCGCTGCGTTTTCGTTTCGGTTCATGCTCCCTCTCCTCTCTTCGTCCGGCGCTCCTGCACGGGAGCCGGATCTTCCGCCGCTTAGTATGCGACAGAGAGGAGCGGATTATTTGGCAACGATGGCAGGAGCCGCGAGGCGGCTTGCCGGCTAGCCGTCCGAAGCGAGCATCGCGCGGGCGAAGTCTGTGAAGTCCCCTAGATGCAGATCCAGGATGGAGCGGAGGATATCCGGGTTAAGCTTCTGATAATCATGTACGGCGATATTCCGGAAGCCGACCATTGCCTTCATCTTGTCCGCCAATTCGGAGTCAAGCCGTCCGCTCTGCTCCAGCAGCTCAAAGGCGTCCCGGCTCGTCTGCGGCACGCCGAGCTTGCCTGATGCCACGACCGCCATCGCCAAGTCGATGCTCGCTTCGCAGGCGCGCTGAAGATTGAGCACGATCGAGTCCTGCTTCGTAAAGTCGTTCAGGTGTTCGGGTCTCCCTTGATACACTTCTCCGATCCGTCTCAAACAGCGTTCGATGTTTGCCGCTTTATTGAGGATGACGTCATGCTTCATAGATGCTCCCCCTTTCCCGGATCGACCGCAGCACGGGCGAACGCTCCTCGTTGAGCTTGGCATACATTTTATAGACCTGAGTCCGGAGCCGGAGATCCAGGTCTTCGTCCTTGCAGCGGAGCGTATGGCCTTCGCTTAAAATCTGCATCTGCATGACCGTCGAAGCTTCCTTCAGATCGACCAGGTCGACCTCCCTGCCCAGCCGGCCGGCCAGCTTCTGCGCCAGCAGGAACCTTTCGTAAGCAGAGAGCGGCTTGCCGCCGTAATAGGCGAGATCGATATCGCTGTCCGCCCGCATCCGACCGGCCGCGGCCGAGCCGAAGAGCAGGAGGAGATCCGGCGAGACGGCCTTTTCAATCTCGTCCACCGCGATATCCAGGTCCAGGCGCGCATCCATGCGATCACCGTCCTTCTGAATTCGTTTCCCACATCTTCCTAAATCCAGTATAGCAAAAAACCGTCCAAGCGAATCGCCCGGACGGTTCCTTCCTGTTGCTTGAGCCGCGGGCGCCATGCCCGCGTTTCGCCGCATTCCTCAGTTCGCTTTGCCTTTCAAGTAAGGAAGCGGATTGACCGGCTCGCCATTTTTGCGCACCTCGAAGTGCAGGTGGTTGCCGGTCGAGTTGCCGGTCGAGCCGACCTCGCCGATATGCTCGCCGCGCTTGACGGTCTGGCCCTTTTCCACCAGGATGCCGCCGTCGCGGATATGGCCGTAGATCGTCCACAACCCGCCGCCATGGTCGATGACGATGCAGTTGCCGTAGCCGCTCCACCACTGGGCGACGAGCACGATGCCGCCTTCCGCGGCGTAGATGTTCGTGCCCGCCGGAGCGGCCATGTCGACGCCGGCATGGAGCTTGCGAGTGCCGCTGATCGGGTGGATGCGATAGCCGAACGGCGAGCTGAGCCGGTACGAGGCCTTCACCGGCGCGCCGAGCTGGCCCCCGCTGTAGGTCGTCTTCAGCGAGTTCTTCTTCTTGATGAGCGCGGATTCCTTGGCGGCCAGCTCCAGCAGCAGCTTCTCCTGCTCCTCGCTGATGTCGCCGAGCTCGTCGAGCTTGGTGTTGTAGGAGGAGATCAGCTGCGTCTTCTGCGCTTCCTTGCTGGCCAGCACCTGCTGGTACTCGGCCACCTTGGCGTACAGACTCTTCACCTCGGCCAGCTTCTGCTCGACCTCGGCTTTTTTGGCGACGACGAGCTGCTTGTCCTGCTTGCGGTCCAACAGCGTCTCCTTGTCCTGCACCATGATCGTGTGCAGCGAGTCGAGACGGCCCAGGAAGTCGGAAAAGCTCGTCGCGTTCAGCAGCACGTCGAGGTAGCTGACGCGGCCGTTCATGTAGGTGACGCGCATGCGCGACTGCAGCCGCTCGTCCTGCCGGGCGATCCGCTGCTCCGCCTCGTCCAGCTCGCGGGCTGTCTGCTCCAGCGCCTGCGTCGTGCTGGATACCTGCGACTGGACGGCGCTCATGCGCGAGCCGACGATGTCGATCTCGGTCATGACCGCCTTGAGCGATTCGGCGGTGTAGAATTTTTGCGTCAGCACGGTCTTGGACTGCGCATCGGCCTGCTTGCGCCCTTGCGCGGCCGCCTGCATCTGCTCTCGGACCTGCTTGAGCTCGCGGTTGATCTTCTCGGACTGCGACAGCGCGCCGGCCGCTTGCGGCATGGCGGTCAGGATAAGCGCGCCGGCGAGCACGGAGCCGGCCAGCTTGCGGATCGTTCTGTTCAAGCTGCTTTCCTCCTACACTTTCAAGTATCTGCGGACGGACAACACGCTTCCCCACACGCCGAGCAGCGTGCCGATGCCGATCGTTACCGGAACGATGATGCCGGCCGCCTCCTCCATCGAGACGAGCCGGATGCTCATCAGGCCGAGGTCGAACTCGGACTGGCGGATGAGCTCGCCGTAGCCGAGCACGACGACGGCGGCGGTCAGCGCCGAGGAAAGGAAGCCGATCAGCGCCCCCTCGACGAAAAACGGCCAGCGGATGAACGCGTTGGTCGCTCCGACCAGCTTCATGATGCCGATCTCGCGCTGACGGGCGATGATCGTCGTCTTGATCGTCGTGGCGATCAGGAACATCGCCGTCACGGCCAGTCCGGCGACGATGATGAGGCCGATGTTGCGTACGGCGCCCGTGATCTTGAACAAGGTTTCGACCGTGCCTTGGCCGTACTTGATCTGCTGGAACGCCGGCGGGTCCTGCGCGGCGCTGACCGCCTGCACCTGCGACGCGGCGGCCGCGATCGTCTGCGGGTCGTACACCTCGATCGTGAAGCTCGCCGGCAGCGGGTTGTCCTCGCCCTGGTAGTCCTCCAGCAGCTGCTTGCCGTCGGCGCCGAGCATCTCGCTCATCTCCTGCAGGTTCTGCTCCGGCGTGCGGTACTCCACGCTCTTGACCTCCGGGATGGCGCGCAGCTTGGTCTCCAGCGCGGCGGCGCTCTCCGCCGTAGCGTCCAGCTGCAGGAACGCCCGAATCTCGACCTGGCTCTCGAGCTGGTCGGCGAGCTTGCTGACGTTGAGCGCCAGCAGCACGAATACGCCGAGGATGAACAGGGAGATGAAGATGCTGCTGATCGACGCGAAGCTCATCCAGCCGTTGCGGAAGATGCCGCGGACGCCCTCGCGCAGATGCCTCGCCAGCGTCCTAAGCTTCATAGCCGTATTCCCCTCTCGCCTGGTCGCGCGCGATCAGTCCGTTCTCGATGGCGATGACGCGCTTGCGCAGCGTGTTGACGATCTCGCGGTTATGGGTGGCCATGACGATAGTCGTGCCGCGGAAATTGATCTCCTCGAGCAGGTTCATGATGCCCCAGCTCGTCTCGGGATCGAGGTTGCCGGTCGGCTCGTCGGCGACGATGACGCTCGGATTGTTGACGATCGCGCGCGCGATCGCGACGCGCTGCTGCTCGCCGCCGGACAGCTGGGCGGGCAGATGCGCATGCTTGCCGCCGAGCCCGACGAGCTCGAGCACCTCCATCGTGCGCTTTTTCATCAGCTTGCGCGGCGCCTCGATGACCTCCATCGCGAACGCGACGTTCTCGTAGGCGGTCAGCTTGGGCAGCAGCCGGTAATCCTGGAAGATGACGCCGATATTGCGCCGCACGTACGGGATCTTGCGCGGCTTGAGCTTGCCTATATTGAAGCCGTTCACGAACAGCTGCCCTTTGGTCGGGAACTCCTCGCGATAGATCAGCTTCATGAACGTGGACTTGCCGGCGCCGGAAGGCCCGACGATGTACACGAATTCATTGCGGTCGATGACCACGGATATGCCCTTGAGCGCATGAGCGCCGTTCGGGTAGGTCTTCCAGATGTCCATCATTTCAATCACGGGTATCGCTCACATCCTGTCTTTTTTCCGCTTATGACTGTTCGACAGAAAAACCGGATTTCCTTTCCAGAAAGCCGTTTTCTCCTTCATTTTCACAATTCTCATCGTTCGCCGCGCTGAGGCGCGGGCTTTCGACATCGCCGCAGGCGGCAAGACTGTCGAATGCTCCGGACCGGAGCGTTTCAAGCCTCCTTATTTACATCGGCTAGCGGCTCTCGCTTTGTAGATAAATGTCGAAAAAAAGAAGCCGGCCTGCTTTCGCAGAGCGGCTTCGGAGGAGATGATCTATTGTTCCGGCGGGAGCTCTTCCAGAGGCAGCCGGATCCGGTACTCGCCTTCGATATAATTCGGATAATTGGAGATCTCGAACGTCAGCGGCTGCTTGTAGTCGCCGGGGCCGTACGTGTAGCTGAGCTTTTGCCACCCGTCCGGGTCGCTCGTCTCCGTGCCCCCTTGCAGATGCAGCCCGAAGCTTCTGCCGCCCGCATCGGTAAAATCGCTGCCGAGCACCGAGTAGGAGCGCGATGGAGAGTCCGGCCCGTCGACGCGCAGCTCGAAGCCGAGCTTCATTCCTTTCGCATCCACGCTGCTGGAGATCAGCTTCAGGCGGTCGTCCGGCGCTGCCAGCAGCTCGCCTTTCTCCGCGTCGAGGACGATGAGGCCTTTGTCCTTCGGCAAGGCGCGGAACGTCTTGCCGCTCAAGTAGAGCGACTTGGGCTGGCGGAAATAAGGACT
The DNA here is from genome assembly GCF_009649995.1 of Paenibacillus sp. B01. Classification (NCBI taxonomy): domain Bacteria; kingdom Bacillati; phylum Bacillota; class Bacilli; order Caryophanales; family Paenibacillaceae; genus Paenibacillus; species Paenibacillus sp. B01. The sequence continues at coordinate 5,229,216 of NZ_CP045802.1, forward strand.
TTGGAACTCGAAGCGCACCTTGTGCTCCTCCAAGCTGCCCGCCGAATAGCCGACTCCTCCCCACTCCGTGCCGGAATCATCCGTCAGCTTCATGTCGACGGGGCCGTACAGCTTCATCGTGTTGGCCGGGTCGTACTCCGCCTCGATGGCGACGCTCAGCGGCGAGATGCGCATGCTCGTGAAGCGCAGCTGCTGATTTTCGATCGAGATCGTCTCCTCCAAAGGCAGCGTGCGCGACTTGTCGGCGAACAGCTCGCGGTCGACGGGAAATTGGAAGCGGTACGGGGCTCCGGCCACCTCGACTTGCAAGTCGAGCCAATCGGGGAGCGGACTGCCTGGCTGCAGCATCAGCTCCATCGTCTGGCGCTTGAACGCCTCCTCCCTCCCGTCGAACGAGAAGCCCGCTCCCTGGATGACGCTCTGTCCGTTTCGGTCAAGCGCCTTCACCTTTCCTACATCCGCATGCTCGTTCTCGCCGAGTCCCGCCACCGTATACACGAACATCATCCGATAGTCGTCGGCGACCAGCCCCTCCAGCGTCACCTTTACGCCCTCGTGATCCTGGGTCAAATGCAGCGGCTGCAGGTAGCCTTCGTCGAGCGCGTCCTGCACCGTCCGGTTCAGGCTGTACTCCTCGCGGATCGCGTCCACGATCGCCGCCATGCCGGGCAGCTGCCTCACTGCCGAAGCGAAAGCCGGCGAGATGCGGATCGACGCGAGTCCGACCGCCAGCACGAGCGCAAGCGTCAGCGCCGCAGAGCCGAGGCGCTGCCAGCGGCGACGGCTGCGGCGGCGAAGCCGGCCTTGAGCCATGCCCGCGGCAATAGCGGCATCCGCGCGCAGCAGCAGCTCCGGCGACGGCGGGCGTCCGCCCAGCTCGGCAAGCCCCTGCTCCAGCCTTTCTCCATGCCGATCGAGCTTCGGATCCAACCGTTCTCCATGCCGATCATCCATGCTCCATCCCCTCCTTCGCGCCGCGCTCCCGGCGCAGCTGCCGCAGCGCCCGGTTCAGCCATGTCTTGATCGTGCCCTCCGGCTTTTCCAGCGTCCGCGCGATGTCCGCCACCGTCATGTCCTCCGCATACTTCAGCAGCACGAGCTGGCGCAGCTTGGGCTCGAGGCCGGCCACCGCCTCCTCCAGCTCCAGCCGCGCGCCCGGATGCTCGCCGCCCGCCGCGCTCTCCGGCACGACCGGCACCGGCTGCTGCCGCTTGCGCCGCCTGCGCTCATCGGCGCAGGCGCTCAGCAGGATGCGGACGAGCCAGGTGCGGACATGCTCCGGCTGGCGCAGCCTCCCAAGCGCCGCGTAAGCGCGGCAGGTCGTCTCCTGCAGGCATTCGAGCGCCGCCTCCTCGTCCCGGAGATAGGCGAGCGCAATGCGCAGCAGCTGCTCCTTGGCCCCGGCCATCAGCTCGAGGAACGCCTCATCCTCGCCCTTCTGCGCCCGGCGGACGAGCTCTGCCGCTTCTTGGCCCCGTTGTTCCATGCGCTCCGACATTCCCTCGCCGTCCTTTCTCGTTCACCTTCGCTATTAGACGGGGAGAGCGAGGGTTCGGTTTTGGTTTTCTTGAAAACGTTGAAAAACCTTGATCGGCACGGGCCGTCCAAGGCTGCTGGCGGTTTCAATTACGGCGGACTTGTGATAATATGGGAGTAGAATGCATAACATAAACAAGCCGCAGACGCTGTAACGTCCACGGCTTGGCAGATCGGCCGCTTTAAGAGCGGTTAGGCTGGCAGGATATCAACTCATAGGAATAGGTCGCTACCTTCCAGGGCGGGCGGCCTATTTCTTTTTGTTAAGGGCGACGATCGAAACGACCAGCGATAACAAGGCGAGCAGCAGCCCGCCGAAGCCGATCATAAGATCCAACGCATCCTTAACCGTCATGGCATGACCTCCCTTCCGAGAGGCTCAACCTAGACCGCCCATAAAGCCCGTTCCCTTTCTGCTTCCTGATTATACCAGGATTCGACGTTATTCACTATAGCTCGCGGCTACGGAGTTCTCTCTAGCAGCGGCCTATCCTCTCCTTGCCGGGAATTCCCCCACCTCCCGGTCCGCGACGAAGCGTCAGCCCTCCGCCCGCGGAAGCTCCAGCCGCTTGAGCGGCTCGATGGCCGGGCCTTCCAGCACCGTGCCGTCATAGCCGAACCGCGAGCCGTGGCAAGGGCAGTCCCAGCTGAGGTCGCCCGCGTTCCACTTGCACTCGCAGCCCATATGCGTGCAGGTCGTGTCGACCAGATGCAGCGCGCCGCCCGGCTCGCGATAGCCGCCGGCGCGCTTGCCGGCGACCTTGACGACGCCGCCCTGGCCGGCCGCGAGCGCGTCCGGCGATTCCATCGGCGAGTCCAGCTTGCCGGCGAGCAGCTGTCCGGCGACGTTCAGGTTCTCGCGGACGAACGTCTTGATCGACGGGTCGGCATGGAAGCGCGACGGCTTGAACAGCTCCAGATGCAGGCTCTGCCCGGTGCGGACCATCTCCTCGAACGTGAGCGCCGCCAGCGTGCCGGTCGTCATGCCCCATTTGTTGAAGCCGGTGGCGATCAGCAGGTTCGGATGCTTGTCCCGGATCGGGCCGATGTAAGGCATCTCGTCGAGCGTCGTCAGATCCTGCGCCGACCAGCGGTACGCAATGCTGCGGACGCCGAGCAGGGAGTCGGCGTATCGCTCCAGCGCCTCGTAGTGCTCGATCATCGGCGGCCCCTGGCCGGTCTTGTGGTTCTCGCCGCCGACGAGCACGACCGGACGGCCGTCCAGCTCGGCCGCGCGCAGCGAGCGCACCGTCTGACCGACGGACAAGTACATGCCGCCGGGAAAAGGCTTTTCCGCCTCGACCGCCAGCACGTACGAACGCTGCGCATGCAGCCGCGAGAAGTACAGTCCGCCGCCGTCCGTGAACGGGAAATGCGAGGCGGACAGCGCCCAGCTGCAGTCGACGGTGCCGCCGGCGGCCGTGCGCAGCTTGAGCCGGCCGTCCTGCTTGCCCTCCTCGACCTTGTCCGTCACGGTCGTGTATTCATGGACGACGAGGCCCTGCTTCAGCGCCTCCTGCAGCAGCGCCTGCAAATACTGCAGCGGATGGAAGCGGGCCTGGCCCGGCAGCTTGATCGCGCCGAGCTCCGCAAGCCCTTCGAGCGGCAGCTTGTCGACCCACTCGCCGGGCAGGCCGATCTGCCCGTATGCCTTCCACTCCTGGCGCAGCGTCTCGAGATCTGCCTCGTTGTCCGCGTACAGGTAGGCGTCCTCGGTCTTCAGCCCGCACTCGATGCCGAGCTCGGCGACGGTCCGGACGATCCACTTGAGCGCTTCGTCGTTGGCGTCGAAATACTGCTTGGCCTGCTCCCGGTCCAGATGCTTGAGCAGCTTGCCGTAGATCGCCCCGTGCTGGGCGGTGATCTTGGCCGTCGTATGGCCCGTCGTGCCGTCGAGCAGCAGTCCGGCTTCCAGCAGGACGACCTTGAAGCCTTGCTTGGTCAGCAGGTAGGCGCTTGTAATGCCGGCGATGCCGCCGCCGACGATGGCGACGTCCGCCCGGACGGTGCCCCGGAGCGACGGGAATGAGGGCAGCTCCGTCGTCGCCCGCCAGAGCGACTCCGGGAGCTGAGGCAAGCGGGAAGGCTTGCCGGATGGCGAGGATGAGGTGTCCATGCGATGCCTCCTGAATTGGATTTCCTCTCCTCTGTATGCCCATCTCCATCCAAGCCGAAACCGGCTAGTCGTTCAAGCCCTTTCCCTCCAGGATCGGCTGCGTCCACTTCTCGATCCGGGACACGCGGGTCTTCGCTTGCTTGGGCTGCGAGAAATGAAGCAGATAAGCTCTCCTCCGGCCCGGCGTCAGCGCGTCGAAGGCCGTCTTGAGCTCCGGCATCTCGGCGAACCGCGCTTCCAGCTCCTCCGGCATGGGGAACGCCTCCGTCTCCTTCAGCTTCACCTTCAGCCCGGCCTTCTCGTTTTGGACGGCTTCGAGCACATACGCCGTCACGATCTCTTTCATCTCCTCGATCTGCTGCGCGCTCGTGAAGCGGAGCTGGCGAGCCGCCTGCACGTTCTCGGTCTGCTGGACGAGGATGCCTTGCGGGTCCTTCAGCAGCGCCCCTTGAGGGAAAAGCAGCGCGCAGTAGTCCTTGAAGCCGTGAATGAGCGCGATATTCGCCTCTCCCAGCGTGTAGCAGGGATGCATCCACTTATAGTCCTCGGACAGCCCGCAGTCGAGCACGATCTGCCTCAGCAGCTCGTACTCCTCCTTCCACTTCTGCGCCTTTTTGATAAAGACATCGACTCGCGCGTTCGTCGCATTCGCTGTCATGCCGAACCCCCTCTCTTCGATTCCGTTGTCGGCCGGCCCCGCGAGCCGGCCTTTCCGCAGCTAGGCGACAAGCTTCTCCAGCTCGGCCAGCCATTTGCCCCAGCCGAAGCGGGCGCCTTCGACGGCTTGGGACGTCGAGATGCCGGTCTGCTCCAGATGGAGGTTGACCTTGCCGCCACCGAGCTCCTGCAGCGTCCATACGATCGTATGCTCCTCCATGGCGCTGGTCCAGGTATAGGACAGCTTCGTCGGCTCCTCCACGACCAGCACTTCGCCGGAGATGACTCCGTCCCACCACTGGTTCGGCGTCGTGCGGAACTGGAAGCGGCGGCCGACGACCGGCTCGAAATCATTGTCCATCGGCTCCCCGGTATGGATGTTGGCGACCCACTTGGCGAGCTTCTTGGAGTCGGTCAAAGCGGACCACAGCTGCTCGACCGTCGTCGAAAACGGAAAATCCATCGTTAACGTCTGGCTCATCGTTGTTCTTCCTCCTCGAGTAAAAGCTGATTCAAACGCGCCATATTGGCGCTCCAAAACTTGCTATAGAAAGCCACCCAGTCTTGAATCTCCCGGAGCGGAGCGGCGTTCAGCCTGAATCGCGTCTCCCGGCCGACCTTGCGGTCCGCCACCAGCCCGGCCTCCTTGAGGATGGCCAGATGCTTGGATACGGCCGTCCGCCCCATGGCGAACGGCGCCGTCAGTTCATGAAGCGGAATCTCCTCTTTTGCGGCCAGCATCTGGATCAGCCGGCGCCGGGTCGGATCTGCAATGGCTTCGAACACATCCCGCTGCGGGCCGTTCTCGCTCATGACGTCCTCTCCCTTACCTGTTGTGCATGGACCGGCTCAGACCTGCTCAGAGCCCGGCGGGCGAGCGCCCGCGGCGCTCCTGAAGCTCAAAGCTTGCGGCTGCGCGGACGCAGCGCCCAGGAAGCGGCGGCGAGAGCGGCGTACGCCAGCGGGAGGAAAACCGGAAAACCGTACTCATGGTCGAGCGCATGGGACCATGCCGCTCCCGTCATGAGGAAGAAGAAGCCGGCGTAAGCCCATTCCTTCACCCGGGGAAAGCCGGGAACGACGATCGCGACGACCCCTAGCGCCTTCCAGATTCCTAGGATGGTCATGAGGTAAAGCGGGTATCCCAGATTCCGCACCAGCTCGATATTCCCTTCCAGCCGCATCAGCTGTCCAAGTCCGCTCAGCAGCATCGCCGCCGCGAAAAACAGCGTGACGGTCCAATATGCGGCCGCTTTCCCTCGGGATCGCGGACTTGCGTTCAAGCTCGCTGCTGTGCCGGTCTGCATGCTCATCTTTATTTCCTCCTCATCGGTTCGGTTTCCTGCCCCGTCCGCCATGCCGGTCGATACGACACCATTTGGTGGCCCATTTAGAATACGACACCTTATGGTGTCGCGTCAATGCCAGGAGCTCTTTTTTTCGCTGAAAAGAACAAAACCCAAGCGCCTCGGAAAGAGGGCATGGGTTCGATGCGGGTCCGTTACACGAAGCTGCGCGTATCGTCGCTCCTCCCGAGCTTGAACGCCGCCGCCAGGAAAAACACCAGCGCGAAGGCGAGCAGCACCGCGATGTGGAGCGGAATGTCGGCGTATTGGCCGCTCTGCAGGGCGTCGATCGACGTCAGCACCCAGCGCTGCGGCATGAAGTCGCCGATGCGGCGGATCGTCTCCGGCATGATGCTCGCCGGGAAGAAGCAGCCCGCCAGCAGGCAGCTCGGGGTGATGATGAAGTTCGAGAGCGCGCTCGCCATCGCCGAGCTGCGGGAGAAGGCGACGATCGCGAGCGACAGGCTGACCGAGACGAGGCCGAACAGCAGCAGCAGGGCTCCGAGCTCGGCGAGCGGCATGCCGGCGTCGATGCCGAAGCCGAAGCGCATCACGCCGAGCGCCAGCGCGATCTGCACGGCCATGACCGACAGATTGACGAGCGTATTGGCGAGCACGTACGTGCCGGCCGGCACCGGCGAGGACAGGATGCGCAGGTAGGTGCGGTTTTCGCGGCTCTTGAGCAGCATCTCGGACAGATTCACGGCCGACATGAGCATGAACAGGATGAGGAAGCCGATCGCCTGCGCGCTCATCGACCGGGCGACCGACGTATCGCGGGCGGACTCCGCCGTCAGCTTGAACGCGCCGTCGCGATAAGCGGCGTACATCGCCTCGAACGCCGCGCCGTCTCCGTCGGCCGCCCGGCTGATCGCCGCGACATTCGACAGGTAGGCGTCCAGCATGCTTTTGACGTAAGCCGTCACCGACGCTCCCTTGACCGATTCCAGGGCGATTCCCTGCGGATGGCCCGCGGCGGCGGCGGCCGAAAAGCCAGGCTCCAGCAGGAGCGCCACGTCCAGGCTGCCGGAGGCGATTTCTTTTTTCGCTTCCTCGCGGCCGAGCTCCTGGACCTGCACCTCGCGCAGGCCGCCGACATAGGCGGCCGTATCGGCGGCGATGCGCGCCGCTCCGTCCTCGTTCACGATCGCGACCCGCAGCGGCGGCGACTGCGTGCCGGAGTAGAGCAGCACGGAGGTCAGCACGCCGACGACCGGGAGGCCCAGATAGAGCATCCAGCTGCTCCGCTTGCGGAACGTGCCGCGCAGCATGAAGCCGAACAGCCAAGCCAAGTCCTTGATCATGCTACAATTCCTCCTTTTTGTTCATATGCCAGGCCGATGCGGCGAGCAGCAGCAGCGCCAGCCCCAGGTTGAGCGCCATCGTCTGCAGAGCGGGCGCGATCTGACCCTCATAGACGAGCCGCGACAGCGAGGAGTTGGCCCAGTAGACCGGCGACCATAGGTTGAGAAGGCTGGCGTCCGCGGCCTTCGTCGAGACCGGGAAGTACGCGCCTCCGAAAAAGGCGGCCAGCTGCACGAACAGCATGACGACTCCGCCTGCCGATTTGCCTTGCAGCAAATAGCTGAAGAACAGCCCGAGGCTCGTCGCCAGCAGCACGACGGTCAGCAGCAGCGCCAGCGCCAGCGGCAGGTTGTCGCCCCAGTAGGCGCCGAACGCCCACTTGCTGAGGAGCACGACCGCCAGGATGCAGACGCTGTTCACGACGACGTTGCCGAGCACCTTGCCGGCGAAGATGTCGCTCTTGCGCACCGGAGCCGCCATCAGCCTGGCCGCGGTGCCCTGCGCTCTCTCGCCGGCGACGAGGCGCACGGAGGACAGGGCTCCCCACAGCGCGACCGCCACGGTCATGGCCAGCGCGTAGTAGTCCATCGAGCCGGGCTTGCGGTTCTCGTCGATTGAGCGCTCCTGCACATAACCGCCGGCCGATTCGGAGGCGGAGAACGCGGTCTGCAGCGCCTGGGGCCGCTGCGCGCCGATCGCCGCCGCCGCGTTGTAGCGGTCGGCGAACGCCTGCAGCATGCCTTGCGCGATGTTGCTCTCGATCGGATGGCGGGTGCTGCCGTGCACCTCCATGCCGGACGGAGTCAGCCGCACGAAGCTGTCGTAGCGGCCCGCTTCGACTTCGGCGGTGCCGTCGGCTGTGCCCGAGGCGTCGGTGAAGACGACGCCATTCGTCTCGGCCTGGCGGCGGAACGCGGCGAACGCCTCGGCAAGCGGCTTGTCGCCGCCGCTGGCGTCCTGGACGAGCACCTGCGGCTTGAGGACGGCGCCGCTTTCCGAGTCGAAGGAGCCGGACAGCGCCGTGCCGAGAATGAGGATGAGCAGCAGCGGGAAGCCGAGCAGCAGGAAAAAGGTCTTCCGGTCGCGGAAATCGGTCCGGATTTCTTTGAGCGCGATGCGCAGCATAGGGGTCATCGGTCCATCCTCCTCAGCGATCCCGCAGGCTGCGGCCGGTCAGCGTCAGGAATACCGTCTCGAGATTCGGCTCGAGCTCCTGCAGCGAGCGGATTTCCGCTCCGCCTTCCATCAGCGCCTTGAGGATGCGGTTCAAATTGTCGACCGAGGCATCGCTCTGCACGCGCAGCGCGCCTTCCTTCTCCGTCACCGCGCGCACGCCCGGCACCTGCTGCAGCTCCTGCAGCCGGTACGGCGAGCCGGGCTTCAGCTCGATCGACAGCTCCTTGATGTCGGTGATGATCGCCTTGAGCTGCTCCTTCGTACCGTCGGCGATGATCTTGCCGTGGTCGACGATCGCCACGCGGCTGCAGATCTCCTCGACCTCCTCCATGTAGTGGCTCGTGTAGATGACGGTGCAGCCGGACTCGTTGAGCTGCCGCACCGATCCGAGGATGTAGTTGCGCGACTGCGGATCGATGCCGACGGTCGGCTCATCCATGATGATGAGGCGCGGCTTGTGCGCGATCGCGCAGGCGATGTTGAGGCGGCGCTTCATGCCCCCGGAGAAGCCGTCCGGCTTGGCTCCGGCACGGTCCGAGAGCCCGACGAATTCGAGCGCCTCCTCGGCTCGGGCCTTCAGCTCGGCGCCCCGCAGGCCGTACAGGCCGGCGAAAAAGGCGACGTTCTCGAAGGCGCTCAGCTCGCCGTAGATGGCGAGGTCCTGCGGCACGATGCCGAGGTTCAGCTTCGCCTGGCGGGTCTGCTTGCGGACATTCTGTCCGAGGATGCGGATCTCGCCGCTCGTCGGCACGAGCAGCGAGGCGACCATGTTGATCGTCGTGCTCTTGCCCGCACCGTTCGAGCCGAGGAAGCCGAAGATCTCGCCCTCCTTCACGTCCAGCGTCATGCCGTCGACGGCGATGAAGTCTCCGAATTTTTTGGTCAGCTGGCGCAGCTCCAGTACGTTCATGCTCCCCATTCCTTTCGTCGTGCGCGTTCTTGTTGATCCCATCCTAACGAAAAAGGGCGACCTCATGTCAGTGCATAAGTTCACCCTTTGCGTATGAGAAAGTTCATGAGCGGAGGAAGCTGGCGCAGGGCGTCGGCATTGTGCGACTTCTAACCCTTCTAGAGCGTTTGAAGGTCAGACATAGAAGAGGCGCAACTCCGCCGCCCCGCGCGGCGGAGTTGCGCGGAAAAACCGAGCAATTCGGCTCGAATAGGCGCTCTGGCGGCGGAGTTGCGCGGAAAAACCGAGCAACTCGGCTCGAACAGGCGCTCTGGCGGCGGAGTTGCGCGGAAAAACCGAGCAACTCGGCTCGAATAGGCGCTCTAGCGGCGGAGTTGCGCGGAAAAACCGAGCAACTCGGCTCGAGAATAGGCGCTCTAGCGGCGGAGTTGCGCGGAAAGCCCGGCCGGCCGGCGTGCGCGGGACCTTCGCAGACGGCGCAAGCGCCGCTTGCCGCTCCATGCGGCGGCTCCGCGCGGGCACCCCTGCTCAGCGCTGCGCTTCCGGGCAAGGCAGCAGCGTCGTCACGCGGAAGCCGTCGCTGCCGTCGGCGACAACGGTGCCGCCGGCGCTCGCGGCGCGCTCCTCCATGCCGGCGATGCCGAGCCCCTTGACGATGCGCGCCTGGCCGCGGCCGTTGTCGGACACGACCGCCTGGACGTAGCGCCCGAGCACGCGCACCTCGACATGGACGGCCGACGCGCCGCTGTAGCGGGCGGCATTGGTGAGCGCCTCGGTCACGTTGCCCTGGATGATCCGCCAGTGCAGCGCCCCGATCCGCTCCAGATCGCCCGCATGCGTCACGCTCGCCTGCATGCCGCTCGAGGCGCGGAACGCATCGACCGCTTCGCGCAGCCGGCTCATGCCGAGCTGCTCGGGCGGCGGCTTCATCCGGTGGAGCGTCCGCCGGATGTCCTCGATCGCTCCCTTGGAGATGCCGATCGCGTTCTGCAGCAGGCCGCCCGCCCGCTGCGGGTCTTCCCCCAGCAGCCGCTTCGCCGCCTCCATCTGGATGAGCGCCCCGGTCATCGCGTGGCCGACGCCGTCGTGGATCTCCTGGGCGATCCGGCTCCGCTCCTCAAGCTGGCCCGCGTATTCCGCGATCCGCTGCAGCTCCTGCCCTTCGCCGATGCGGGCGGACAAGCGGCGCAGCTCGCCGCGCAGCCGATCGAGCTCGTCCTCCTGACGGAGCGACCGTCGATGGAGCCGGCTGAGCGTCGCATAGTTGAACCAGGACAGGCTCCAGACGAGCGCATAGGCGGCGCCCAGTCCGCCGCCGAGCGCCGCCAGCGGCAGCAGCGAGGCGGCCAGCAGCGGCGCCGCCCGCCTGGCGCGGAACGAGGCGAGCTCGTACGCGCTCAGCGGCAGCAGCAGCAGAAACGGCGGCGCCTCCAGCCAGGAGACGGCCAGCAGGAAGAGGATGACCGTCGCGATGGCGGCCTGCTGCAGGCGCGGCTGCCGCAGCAGATGCACGCATAGGTTCAGCGCCGCGTACAGCAGGAAGGACAGCAGCAGCAAGCCCGACGGCTCCTCCTGCTGCCCGAAGTACAGCGTGTAGACCAGGTAGAGCAGCAGCAGCAGCTTGTTGCCGATCGTCCAGAGGCGGCTCATGTCAGCGCAGCTTCCCGGTCAGATAATAGATCGCGATCTGCGTGCGATGCTCCAGAGCGGTCTTGTTCAGGATGGAGGTGATGTAGTTCGCGGTCGTCCCCTCGGACAGGAACAGCTCGCGCGAGATCTCCTTGTTGGAAAGGCCGCGGGCAATGCCCGCCATCACCTCGAGCTCGCGCTCGGTGAAGCGGCTGCGGTCGATCGGCGGAGCCGCCTCCGCAGCGGGCGATGCACCGGGCGGGGCCGCATCGGACGGCGCCACGCCCCGAGCGCGCGCCGGCGGCGAAGCGGACGGCGCGGCCGCGGGGCCGGCCCCTTCCGCGCTCTTGCTTCGCCCGCCAGGGGCGGGCTTTTCCCCCTCTGCAGGCAGCGCGGATCGGCCGTCAGCCGGCGCTCCGAGGCCGGCAGCGAAGGAGCGCAGCTTGTCGAGCACCGCTTCCTGCAGCACGCTATGGCCGCCGTGCACGCTGCGGATCGCGGCGGCGATCTGCTCGGGATCGTTGTTTTTGAGCAGATAGCCCTTGGCCCCGCAGCGCACCGCCTCCACGACCGACGCGTCGTCGTCGAACGTCGTGAGCATGAGCGGCTTGACGGAGGTGCCCTCCGTGAGCAGCCGGGCCGCCTCGGTGCCGCTCATGCCGGGCATGCGGATGTCGAGCAGCGCCACGTCCACCGGATGCTCCTTGCAATAATCGACCGCCTGCAGGCCGTCCTCGACGGCGGCCACGACCTCGAAGTCTCCGAACGAGGAGAGGATGATCCGCATGCCTTCCCGGATGAATGAATTGTCGTCGGCGATGAGCACCTTGATGGTCACGTTCGTTCCGCCCCTTTCAGCGGATAGTTTACCATGAATGCCCATCTGCCGGATATAATCGTCCGCCTCCCGGCATAGATCTAGGAGACAGCTTGTCGGAGGGAGGATGGTCCTGTGAAAAGGCTTCATTTGCTGCTCATCGTCGTGCTCGCCTTGACGCTGGCAGCCACCGCCATCTGGGGGATGCTCTGGATCTACGGCTCCAAGGACAAGGTGCCCGCCGGCACGGAAGCCGCCGGCCTGCCGCTTGGAGGCTTGCACCGCGCCGAAGCGCTGCAGCTGCTGCAGACGTACCGGCAGGCGCTCGACAGCCGCGTCGTGACGCTGGCGGACGGAACCCCGTCCGCCTCTTTCGGCGCGGACAAGCCTGCCGCCGCGGACGCGGCCGGCAGCGGCGGCGCAGCGGACGGAGCGAGCAGCCGAGCACCGTCGCCAGGGACGGCAAGCTCCGGCGACGGGGGCGCTCCGGCGCAGGCCGCAGACGGCGCTCCGCCGGGCGAGAGCGGCGCCGAGCGCAGCCGCGGCTGGACGCTCGCCGAGCTCGGCTTGCGGCTCGATGCGAGCGGCGCGGAGGCCGCGCTGAAACGGCTCGGCACCGGCTCGGCCTGGGAGCGGGCCAAGTACCGCTGGCGCTGGGAGCGGCAGCTGCCCGTGCGGCTGCTGGACGATCGGCAGGCGTTCGACGCGGCGATCCGCTCGGAATGGGGCTTTTATGACGAGCGCAAGCCGGTGGACGCCGTGCGGACGATCACCTCCTACGACCAGGTCGTCTATACGCCCGGGCGCAGCGTCATGCATCTCGATCTGGACCGCCAGCATGCGGAGCTGCTGCGCTGGGCCTCCGCCGGGCTCGGCCCCGCCGAGCCCGCCCCGGCCCGCTCCGGCGCGCGGCTGCGCGGCCTGGACGGGCCGGCGCTGCTGCGGGAGCTCGGCCGCGAAGCCTCCCGCGAGACGCCGCTGCTGCTCCGCTCGGTCGCGCCGGCCAAGACGGTCGAGTCGCTGAAGGCGGAGGGCGTCGAGCGGCGGATCGCTTCGTTTTCGACCGATTATCGGACCAGCTCGCAGGGGCGGGCGTTCAACGTCTCGGAGACGGCGCGCACGCTCGACGGCTGGGAGATGAAGCCGGGCGAGGTGTTCGACTACGGCGAGATCATCCGCATCACGGAGCGCGAGACCGGCTACCGCGAGGCCCCCGTCATCCTCAACGGACAGTTCACGCGCGGCATCGGCGGCGGCATCTGCCAGGTGTCGAGCACGCTGTACAACGCCGCGCTGCGCGCCGGCCTGGAGATCGTCGAGCGGCGCAACCACTCCGTGCCCGTCTCCTACCTGCCCAAGGGCCAGGACGCGACGTTCGCCGAAGGCGTCATCAACTTCCGCTTCCGCAATACGACCGGCAAGCATCTCGTCATCCGCGCCACCTCCGGCGGCGGGCAGCTGACGATCAAGCTGTTCGGCACGATGCCGCGCGAGGTGCGCTACTCCGTCGCGTCCAAGACGGTGCGCACGCTGCCCGCCCCCGTGCAGCTGCGCCGCAGCGGAGGGCTGGCGCCGGGACAGCAGATCGTGCAGAAAAAAGGCCGGACCGGCTACATCGTCGAGACGTACCGGATCAAATATGTAGACGGCAAGGAAGTGTCGCGCGTCCGCCTGTCCCGCGACACGTACAAGCCGCAGCCGTCCGTCATCCTCGAAGGACCTGCCGCGGCCCCGGCCCCTGCGCCCGGCCCCGAGGCCGGACCGGAAGGCGCCCGCGAAGCCGGTCCGGCCGGCGGCGCGCCGACGCCCGGCGGAAGCGCGGCGCCGACTCCGGCGCCGGCTCCGGCGGGAGACCGCGGCGCGCTGGCCGCGCCAGAGGGCGGCATGGAGGGCAGCCCAAGCGATTTGCTCGAGGATGGCCTGCGCGTGCTGCAGCCCGAGGCCCTTTTGCCCGGGCTGTCGGAGAAGCTCGTCGGCTAGCGGCCTCCCGAACGACTCGCGTTCGAGCCCCGTTCGGGAGCGAAGCCCGCTGCTTGAGGACCGGCGTGACCGAACCTCAGCCATCGCCTGGATTACATGCCGATAAACATGTTCCTGCTGAACGGAGCCCAGTTTTCCCCCATGTAGCCGGTCATGCCCTGCATCTGCTCCCGGTTCCCCCCGCCGTCCCTGCGGTCCACCCCATCTCCCTCGCCTCTCCCTCCCCCGTCCGGCTCGCCGGCCATGCGCCGCTGCCCTCCGCCCGTCCGTCGAGCAGCCCCCCGCCTGCCCTCGCCGCTCCAAGCCCGCGTCTTGGTCCCATGCCGGATTCCAAGGGGAGCGGCCCGTCCATGCCCGCCGAAACATGGAAAGAGTCTCTTTAAGGTAAAAAGACCTAGTTCTTTTGCCGTTATAGATAAAGAGAAGCAACTGAAGGAGAATAATCCCATGAATCATCACCATTCGCTCGACAGCTCTTACAATATCATTCTAGTCATCCTTTCCGTCGCGATCCCGATACTGGCGTCGTACGCGACGCTCGATCTCGGCATCCATATCAACAAGTCGAGAGGCAGAGCCCGCAACGTCTGGACCGCTTGCGGCGCGATCTCGATGGGCATGGGCATCTGGTCGATGCATTTCATCGCCATGCTCGCGCTGCATCTGTCCACTCCGGTCACGTACAATCCGATGATCGTGCTCGTCTCCATCGTCCCGGCGCTGCTGGCCAGCTTCCTCGCGCTGCGCCTGATCAGCCAGCCCACGATGCGCCTGTCCCGCGCGCTGTTCATGGCGGCCGGCATCGTCTCGATGCACTACGTCGGCATGGAAGCGATGCAGATGAGCGCCACCGTCCGCTACGATCCGCTGCTGTGGGGCTTGTCGGCCGCGATCGCCTTCATCGCCTCGCTGACGGCCCTCTATCTGATGTACTCCGTCAAAAAGCAGGCCGATCAGCCAAACCTCTGGCGCCGCAAGACGCTCGCCGCGGTCGTCATGGGGGTCGCCGTCGCGTCGATGCACTACACCGGGATGGCGGCCGCGTCGTTCCACGACCACGGCGGCAACCCGGTCTCCTCGGACATGTCCTCGCTGAACAACAGCCTGCTGGCCTACGCGATCGGCATCGGCATGCTCATCATTCTCGCCATGGTGTTCACGAGCACGTACGTGAACCGCCGCTTCGAGTCGCAGTCGCTGGAGTCCGAGCGCAAGTTCCGTTCCGTCATCGAATCGGCGAGCGACGCCATCATCCTGGCCGACAGCCGCACGATCATCCAGTCCTGGAACCGCGGCGCGCAGCTCATGTTCGGCTACACCGAGAAGGAAGCGATCGGGCGCCCGCTCGAAATGACGATCCCGGACCGCTTCAAGCAGGCTCATGCCGACGGGCTGCGCCCTTATCTGGCGCTGCAACCGGACGATGTCCCCGGCGCTGGACGCACGCTGGAGCTGTACGGTCTGCGCAAGGACGGCACCGAGTTCCCGATCGAGCTGTCGCTCGCCGTCTGGGAGGAGGAAGGGCAGCCTTTTCTCAGCAGCATCATCCGCGACATCACCGAGCGCAAAAAAGCCGAGCACAAGATCAACCAGATGGTCTACCTCGATCCGCTGACCGGGCTGCCCAACCGCCATCTGCTCAACGACCGCCTCAAGGAGGCGCTCGATCAGGCGGACGAGTCCGGCCTGATGATCGGCATCATGTTCCTCGATCTCGACCGCTTCAAGTACATCAACGATACGCTCGGCCACACGATGGGCGACCTGCTGCTCGTGGAGGTGTCGATCCGGCTGCGCGAATGCGTGGATCGGCAGGATACCGTCTCCCGCCAAGGCGGCGACGAGTTCATCGTCCTGCTGCCGGGCACCTCGTACGAGGACATGACGCGCAAGGCGCAGCGGATTCTGATGACGTTCAGCCAGGCGATCCTCGTCGGCAACCAGGAGATGTACGTGACGCCGTCGATCGGCCTCAGCCTCTACCCGGCGGACGGCAACAACCGCGACACGCTCATCAAGAACGCCGATACCGCCATGTACCGCGTCAAGGAGCAGGGCAAGAACAACTTCCAGTTCTACACGCCGGAGATGAACGAGGTCGTCAGCCGCCGCATGAACCTGGAGATCGGCCTGCGCAAAGGGATCCAGAAAAACGAGTTCACCGTGCACTACCAGCCGCAGGTGGACATCAAGGCCGGCGCCGTCGTCGGCGTCGAGGCGCTCATCCGCTGGCAGCATCCGAAGCTTGGCCTCATCTCCCCCGCGGAGTTCATTCCGCTGGCGGAGGAGACCGGCCTCATCATCCCGATCGGCGAATGGGTGCTGCGCGAGGCATGCCGCCAGAACAAGGAGTGGCAGGACGACGGACTGCCGCCGCTGCGCATCGCGGTCAACATCTCCTCGCGCCAGTTCCAGCAGAGCGGCTTCGCCGAGGTCGTCAGCCGCGCGCTCAAGGAAACCGGGCTTGAGCCGAAGTACCTGGAGCTGGAGCTGACCGAGAGCATCGTGCAGAACTCCGCGCATGCCATCTCCATCATGCACAAGCTCAAGGAGATGGGCATCTTCCTGTCGATCGACGATTTCGGCACCGGCTACTCCTCGCTCAGCTACCTGAAGCTGTTCCCGATCGACAGCCTCAAGATCGACCAGAGCTTCACGCGCAACCTGATGCAGGACAGCAAGGACGAGGCGCTCGTGCATACGATCATCAACATGGCGCACAACCTCGGGCTCAAGGTCATCGCCGAGGGCGTCGAGACCGGCGAGCAGCTGCAATACCTGCTGCTGCGCCATTGCCACGAGGCCCAAGGCTACTACTTCAGCAAGCCCGTCCCTCCCGCCCGCATCTCGGAGCTGCTCGGCGAGCAGATCGCCTGAAGGACAGGGACAAGCATTGCCGCAGCATTTCCTTGCACATAAAGAAGCTTCCCGGTCGCCATCGGCTTTGGGAAGCTTCTTTTTTGCGTCTCGTCGAGCCGCGCTGGCCGCGGCCTCCGCTCAGCGCGAGCGCAGGAAAAACTCCGCCGCCGCGAGCGCGGCCAGATGGGCCGGGTAGAACGCCCGCCACAGCCAGCGCGGGACGCGGACCCGGTTCAGCTCGGCGCGCAGCTCCGCGCCGTAGACGAGCAGCAGCGTCGGCACGAGGCTGAACATCTGGATGCCCCAATCCGGGCCGCTCAGCACATAGTAGAGGGCGTTGAGCAGCAGATGCAGCAGCACCGTGCGCCCTTTGTCCGAGTAGCGGTAGATCAGGATGAGCAGCAGGCCGTAGGCGTTGTAGTCGAACGGCAGCTCCGTCATGAACAGCGCGGCGGCGAGCGTCAGCGGCACGATGGCCAGCCAGCGGACGGCCCGCGGCAGGCCGGAGGCGAGCAGCCCGTCGATCGCCAGCAGCACGAGCGCCGAGGCGAGCAGCGTGAAGATGACGTTGTAATGCGTCGTATCGAACGCGAGCATGTACGGCACCTGGGCGATCACCGCAAGCATCGCCAGGCGCAGCAGGTACTTCGGCCGCGACGACGTCATCCGGTATCCGACCGTAATGAAATAGGCGTAGATCGGGAAGGCGATCCGCCCGACGATCCGCCAACCCGGCGAGTCCGGGAAGAAGATCAGCCCGACATGGTCGATCAGCATCGTCACGATGGCCAGCAGCTGCATGGGCGTCACCTCCTTTTTCGCTTAGTCTACGACAAAATAGGAAAGCGAGTCCACGCCTGCCTTTGATCGTGCTGTGCGACCAAGCTGCAGGCTTGACCACGAGAGAGGCCATCCACTCCCGCAGTTTCGCTCCAAGTCGTCTCGCCTCAACTTGGCTCCAACCGCCCCGCCCGGAGCTATCGACGGATCAGCGCGTTAGAAGGCCGAAAACGGGGGGCAAGAAAATCTAACGATGCGTGGTACGCTTACGGCTGCGAAAAGGAGGGCAAGCGGCGGGAAAGAGGCCATTCTGCTGCTGTAAGAATCTGACCCGTCGTTAGATTTTTAGCCATGTCCAAAAACGTCGCCTAAGCGTTTCAGTCGTCGTTAGCTCGAAGGAGCGATTGCGCCCACCCGTTCAAAAGCAAACAAGACGAAGCCGAATCAGGGTCGGCCTCGTCTTGTCTGCTCTTTTTGAATTCTACTGCAAGGCAACGGCCGCTCTCCGCATCCGCTCGCTCTTGACCTCCGGCGATCCGGTGCCGGGATGCTCCCGGCTTACCCCTGCCGCGCCTCGAAGCGCTCCACCCAGCCGGCCGTCTCCGCCAGCGCCGCCTCGGCGCGGCCGATGGCGGCCTCCACCTGCGGACGGGCGGTGCCGCCGTACACGTTCCGCGCGTTGACGACCGTCTCCGGCTGCAGCACGTCGTAGATGGACTCGTCGAACAGCTCCGAGAACTGCCGGAACTCCTCGATCGACAGGTCCAGCAGGAACTTGCCGTTCTCGATGCAGTACAGCACCGTCTTGCCGATCACCTCATGCGCCTGGCGGAACGGCAGGCCCTTGCCGACGAGGAAGTCGGCGATGTCGGTCGCATTCGAGAAGTCCTTGTTGACCGCCTCGCGCATCTGGCCCTTGTTCACCTTCATCGTGGCGATCATCGGCGCGAACAGGCGCAGCGCGCCCGACAGCGTCTTCACGGTGTCGAACATGCCCTCCTTGTCCTCCTGCATGTCCTTGTTGTACGCCAGCGGCAGCGACTTGAGCACAGTCAGCAGGCCGACCAGATTGCCGTAGACGCGGCCGGTCTTGCCGCGCACGAGCTCCGGCACGTCCGGATTCTTTTTCTGCGGCATGATGCTGCTGCCGGTGCAGAACGCGTCGTCCAGCTCCACGAAGCGGAACTCCGTGCTCGACCAGAGGATCAGCTCCTCGGACAGGCGCGACAGATGCATCATGATGATCGAGGCATGCGACAGGAACTCCAGGATGAAGTCGCGGTCGCTTACCGCGTCGAGGCTGTTCTCGTACACGCGGCCGAAGCCGAGCTGCTCCGCCACGAAATGGCGGTCGATCGGGAACGTCGTGCCGGCGAGCGCGCCCGCCCCGAGCGGCAGCGTGTCGATGCGCTTGTAGCTGTCCTGCAGCCGCTCGATGTCGCGGCCGAACATGCTGACGTACGCCATCAGATGATGGGCGAACAGGATCGGCTGCGCGCGCTGCAGATGGGTGTAGCCCGGCACGATCGTGTCGAGGTTCTCCCGCGCCTGGCCGACGAGCGCCTCCTGCAGGCCGCGCAGCAGGCCGACGAACTCGACGACGCGCGTGCGCAGGTATAGATGCATGTCGGTCGCGACCTGGTCGTTGCGGCTGCGTCCCGTATGGAGCTTGCCGCCGACCGGGCCGATGTCCTCGATCAGCGCCTTTTCGATGTTCATGTGGATGTCCTCGTCGGACACGCTGTAGTCCAGCTCGCCCGCGCGGATGCGCTCGAGCACGCGCTTCAGCCCGCCCTCGATCGTCTGGACATCCTCCGCCGGCAGGATGCCCTGCTTGCCGAGCATCGCCACATGCGCCAGGCTGCCGCGCACGTCCTCCTCCGCCAGCTCCTTGTCGAACGTAATCGACGCCGTGTATTCCTCGACCAACTTGTCCGTCTGCTTGGTGAATCTTCCGCCCCACAGCTTGCTCATGGTCGTTCCCCGCCTCCCCTTCTGCATGGCAACGGGCCTGCGGACGCCGCAGCGTCCCGCAAGCCCATCTTGTTTGACCTGCCTTCGTTTTCCTTGGCTGCCGTCCTATCCTTTGCGGCTCTGCTCGACGCCGGAGGATACCTTCAGGCGCAGCGCGTTCAGGCGGATGAAGCCTGTCGCGTCGCCCTGGTCGTACGCCTGCGAAGGATCGGCCTCCATCGTCGCGATGTCGGGATTGTACAGGCTGACCGGACTTTTCACGCCGGCGCCGATGACGTTGCCCTTGTACAGCTTGAGCCGCACGACGCCGCTGACGTTTTTCTGGCTCTCGGCCACGAGCGCCTGCAGCGCGAGCCGCTCCGGCGCGAACCAGAAGCCGTTGTACACGAGCGTCGCGTACTTGGCGATGAGCGAGTCGCGCAGATGCATGACGTCGCGGTCCATCGTCAGCGACTCCATCTTGCGATGCGCCGCGAACAGGATCGTGCCGCCCGGCGTCTCGTACACGCCGCGGCTCTTCATGCCGACGAAGCGGTTCTCGACCATGTCGACGCGGCCGATGCCGTGCTTGCCGCCGAGCTCGTTGAGCTTCTCCATCACCGCAAGCGGGCTCAGCGTCTCGCCGTTGACGGCGACGCAGTCGCCCTGCTCGAACGTCAGCTCGACGTACTCGGCCTGATCCGGCGCGCGCTCCGGCGAGACGCTGAGCACGTACATGCCCTCGTTCTCCTCGGAGCTCGGGTCGAACCACGGATCCTCGAGCATGCCGCTCTCAAAGCTGATATGCAGCAGGTTGCGGTCCATCGAGTACGGCTTGGACGCGGACGCCTGCACCGGGATGCCGTGCTTCTCGGCGTAGGCGATCATCTCGGCGCGGCCGGGGAACTCGGCGCGGAACTCCTCGCTGCGCCATGGCGCGATGACCTGGATGTCCGGCGCCAGCGCGGCGGCCGTCAGCTCGAAGCGGACCTGGTCGTTGCCTTTGCCGGTCGCGCCGTGCGCGATCGCGGTCGCGCCCTCGGCGCGGGCGATGTCGACCATGCGCTTGGCGATGAGCGGACGCGCGATCGACGTGCCGAGCAGGTACTGGCCCTCGTAGAGGGCGCCCGACTGGAACATCGGGTAGATGAAGTCCTTGGCGAACTCGTCGCGGAGGTCGTCGATGTACACCTTGGAGGCGCCGGTCGCCAGCGCTTTCTCCTCGAGGCCGTCGAGCTCCTCCTTCTGGCCGATGTCGGCGGTGAAGGCGATGATCTCGGCGTCATACGTTTCCTTGAGCCACTTGAGAATGACGGATGTATCCAGGCCGCCCGAGTAGGCGAGCACGATTTTTTGCTTGGACATGAGCGCTGCTCTCTTCCTTCCTCATCTGAAAAATGGGACTACATTAGCGCGGCCAGAATCGCTTTCTGCGCGTGCAGACGGTTCTCCGCCTCGTCGAACACGATCGAGTGCTTGCCGTCGATGACGCCCTCGCTCACTTCCTCGCCGCGATGCGCCGGCAGGCAGTGCATGAACAGGTAGTCCGGCTTCGCGAACTTCGTCAGCTCCTCGTTGACCTGATAGGCCGCGAACGCCTTTTCGCGCTCCGCCTGCTCGGCCTCGAAGCCCATGCTCGCCCACACGTCGGTATAGACGATGTCCGCCTGCTCGATCGCCTCGCGCGGATCGCGGCAGACATGGATGAGCGAGCCTGTGCCGGCAGCGACCTTGCGCGTCTGCGCCACGATGTCCGCATCCGGCTCGTAGCCCTCCGGCGTCGCCACGCTCATGTGCAGGCCCAGCTTGGCCGCGCCCATGAGCAGCGAGTGCGCCATGTTGTTGCCGTCGCCGATGTAGGCGACCTTGAGCCCCTCGAGCCGGCCCTTGTGCTCCAGCGCCGTCTGGTAGTCGGCCATCACCTGGCACGGATGCTCGGAGTCGGTCAGGCCGTTGATGACCGGGATCGTGGAGTTGCGCGCCAGCTCGATGACGGTGCGGTGGGCGAACGTGCGGATCATGATGCCGTCGAGGTAGCGGGACAGCACCTGCGCCGTATCGGACACCGGCTCGCCGCGCCCGATCTGCAGGTCGTTGCCGCTCAGGAACAGCGCATGGCCGCCGAGCTGGTACATGCCGACCTCGAAGCTGACGCGCGTGCGGGTGGACGCCTTCTCGAAAATCATGCCGAGCGTCTTGCCCTTCAGCGGATGGAACGTCTCGCCGCTCTTCTGGCGGCGCTTGAGCTCGATCGCCAGGTCGATCAGGTAGCGGAGCTCCTGCGGCGTGTAGTCGGCGAGCGCGAGGAAGTCGCGCCCTTTGAGGCTGGAGGCCAGCTCCTCGGCGGCCGTTCCCGTCAGGAGGGAGGATTGCGGTACGCTCATCGTGGGTTCACACCTGCTTTTCTATGAGAATATCAGGCCCTACTGCGGGGCCGTTACGGTCTTTTCCTTGAGGACGGCGGCGATGATGCCGACCGCCTGGTCGATCTCGGCATGGCTGACGAGCAGATTCGGCAGCAGGCGCACGACATTCGGCCCCGCCGGCACGACGAGCAGGCCGCGCTCGCGCATCGTGGCGATGACGTCCGCCACCGGTCCGCCGCATTCGATGCCGATCAGCAGGCCGAGGCCGCGGATCTGCTTGACCCACGGGTTGCCGGCGAGCTTCTCGCGCAGCTGGCCCGTCAGGTAGCTGGCCGCGCCGGCGGCGCGGTCGAACGCGCGGTTGCCGGCGATCTCCTGCACGGTCGCCTTGACGACCGCCGAGGCGATCGGCGTGCCGCCGAACGTCGTCGCATGCGAGCCCGGCGAGAACGCCTCGCGCAGGAACTCCTTGGCGAGCACGGCGCCGACCGGGAAGCCGCTGCCGAGTCCTTTGGCCGCTGTGAAGATGTCCGGCTGGACACCGTAGTGCTCATGCGCGAACAGCTTGCCCGTGCGTCCCATGCCGGTCTGCACCTCGTCGAGGATGAGCAGGATGCCGGCGTCGCGGCACAGCTTGGCGAGATCGTGCACGAACTCCGGCTTGACCGGCAGCACGCCGCCCTCGGCCTGCACGAGCTCCAGCATGACCGCCGCGGTGCGGTCCGTGATCGCCGCCTGGACCGCGTCCAGATCGTGCATCGGCACGGTGACGAAGCCTTCCGGCAGCGGCAGGAAGCCTTCCTTGACCTTGTCCTGTCCGGTCGCCGTCAGCGTCGCCAGCGTGCGTCCGTGGAACGACTGCGTGAACGTGATGACCTCGTAGCGATGCTCGCCCTTGACCTTCTGGAAGTAGCGGCGGGCGAGCTTGATCGCGCCCTCGTTGGCTTCCGCGCCGGAGTTGCAGAAGAAGACGGCGTCCGCGCAAGTATGCTGCACGAGCAGCTCGGCCGCTTCCTCCTGGACCGGGATGCGGAACAGGTTGGACACATGCCACACCTCGTCCAGCTGCCGGATCAGCGCTTCCTTGATCGCCTGCGGCGCGTGGCCGAGGTTCGTGACCGCCAGTCCGCTCATGAAGTCGAGGTACTTGTTGCCCTGATCGTCCCACAGCCAGCTGCCCTCGCCCTTGACGAGCGCCAGCGGGTATCTCGCATAGGTGGGGAATAACGCTTCTCCGCTCATGTCCTTCTCCTGCCTCTCCGATTGAAAATGATCGGCCTGCGTGAGCAGGCCATAGGCAGCGCCGCGCCGCGCGCGGGCCGCGTCAAGCCTCGATGACCGTGCCGACGCCGCCTTCAAGCACGGCGCGGCTCAGCACATCCGGCTCCGTGCCGCTGACGATCGCCACCTCGCGCACGTTGCCGTGCAGGCAGGCGAGCGCCGCCTTGACCTTGGGAATCATGCCGCCGTAGATCTCGCCGCTCGCGATCATCTCCTCGATCTCGGCCGCCGTCACGCGCGGCAGCACGCGCTTCTCGCCGTCCACCGCGCGCAGGATGCCCGGCACATCGGTGACAACGATCATGCGAAGGACGCCAAGCTGCGAGGCGACCGCTCCCGCCGCCGTATCGGCGTTGATGTTGTAGCGCTGGCCGGCGTCGTCGATGCCGACCGGGGCGAGGACGGGAATGTAGCCCATCGCCATGACGCCCTCGATGACGGAGACGTTCACCTCCGTCACCTCGCCGACATGTCCGATCTCGTCCGCGTTCGCCACCGGCCGCGCCTGGATGAGCTTGCCGTCCACGCCCGAGAGGCCGAGCGCCCGCGCTCCGGCTCCCTGGATGCGCCGCACGATCTCCTTGTTGATCGTGCCCGACAGCACCATCTCGACGACGTCGAGCACCTCCTCCGTCGTGCGGCGCAGGCCGCCGACGAATTCCGTCTCGATGCCGAGCTTCTCCAGCGTGCCGGAGATGGCCGGCCCGCCGCCGTGCACGATGACCGGCTTCACGCCGCTCTCCTGCAGCCGCCGCAGGTCCTCGAAAAAGGCGGCAGGCAGCGCCGCGAGCGTGCTGCCTCCGCATTTCATCACAAACCGCTGTTCCATGCCTCCGCTGTCGCTCCTTCCGTAGGTCCGGGTCACGTCCGGTACGCCGCGTTGATGCGCACGTAGTCGTACGTCAGGTCGCAGCCCCAGGCGGTCGCCTGGCCGCCGCCGAGCTTGAGGTCGACGATGATCTCGACCGTGTCGCCCTTGAGATAGGCCAGCGCCGCGTCCTCGTCGAACGCGACCGGCTGCGAGTCCCGCAGCGTCAGGATCGGGCCGAGCGCGATGTCGACCGTATCCGGATCGAGCGGCTCGCCCGCGCGCCCGGCCGCCGCGATGATGCGGCCCCAGTTGGCGTCGGTGCCGAAGACGGCGGATTTGACGAGCGAGGAGCCGACGATCGTCTTGGCGATCGCGGCCGCCGAAGCGTCGCTCTCAGCGCCGCTGACGCGCACCTCGATCAGCTTCGTCGCGCCTTCGCCGTCGCGGGCGATCGCCTTGGCGAGAATCTCGCAGACGTGGGTCAGCGCCGAGGCGAACGCCTCCCAGTCGGGATGCGCCGGCGTCAGCTCGTCGCCGCCCGCCAGGCCGCTCGCCATCGCGACGAGCATGTCGTTCGTGCTCGTGTCGCCGTCGACGGTGATCATGTTGAACGTGCGGTCCGTCGCCTGCCGCAGCAGCGCCTGCAGCGCCTCGCTGCCTACGGGCGCGTCGGTCGTGACGAAGCCGAGCATCGTCGCCATGTTCGGGTGGATCATGCCGGAGCCTTTGGCCGCTCCCGCCACATGCACGGTCCGTCCGCCGGCCTGCAGCGAGACGCAGACCGACTTCTTCACGAGATCGGTCGTCAAGATCGCTTGGCAAAAGTCGTCCGCGCCCTCCGCGCCGGCCTTCAGCCGGGCGGGCAGCTGCGCGATGCCGGAGCGGACGCGGTCCATCTTGAGCAGCTCGCCGATGACGCCGGTCGAGGCGACGGCCACCTGCTCCTGCGGCACCCCCGCCGCTTCCGCGAAGGCGGCGCGCATCTCGTACGCATCGGCCTCGCCCTGCTTGCCGGTGCAGGCGTTGGCATTGCCGCTGTTGACGAGCATCGCCCGCAGGCGGCCGCCGGCCGCCAGGCTCTCGCGCGTCGCCTTGAGCGGCGCGGCCTGCACCTTATTCGTCGTATAGACGGCCGCCGCCGCCGCGGGCACCTCGCAGAGGATCGCGCCCAGATCGTGGCGGTCGGTCTTTTTGAGCCCGCAATGCAGGCCTCCCGCGCGGAAGCCCGCCGGCGTCGTCACGGAGCCGTCCTCCACGACCGTGAATGCGGCCGTTGCCGCTGTTGCTTGAGCTGCTGCATGTTCGTGTGCCATCGCTGCGCTTGTCTCCTTCTGGCGCTGACGCGTCGTCTATTAAGGGTACATGGGCACGAGCCGCAGGCCCGCGTCCTCGTCCCAGCCCATCATCAGGTTCAAGTTCTGGATCGCCTGTCCGGCCGCGCCCTTGACGAGATTGTCGATGACGGACACGAACGTGATCCGTCCGGTGCGGCGGTCGACGGCGAAGCCGATGTCGCAATAGTTGGAGCCGCTGACCTCCTTGGTCGCCGGCCACTGGCCCGCCGGGCGGATGCGCACGAACGGACGGCCCGCGTAGAACTCCTCGTACAGCTGGATGAAGTCGGCCTCCGAGCGCTCCTCGGTCAGCTTGGCGTACATCGTCGCCATGATGCCGCGCGTCATCGGCACGAGATGCGTCGTGAACGTCGTCACGACGTCGCGGCCGGCCGCGTCGGACAGCACCATCTCGATTTCCGGGACATGCTGATGCTTGTTGATCTTGTACGCCTTAAAGTTCTCGTTCAGCTCCGAATAATGCGTGCCGAGGCTCGCGCCGCGGCCGGCTCCGGAGACGCCGCTCTTGGCGTCGACGATGATCGAGTCCGGATCGATCCAGCCGGCCTTGATCGCCGGCACGAGGCCGAGCAGCGTCGCCGTCGGATAGCAGCCCGGATTGGAGATGAACGGCGCTCCTTTGACGCGGTCGCCGTAAATCTCGCACAAGCCGAACGCCGCTTGCTCCAGATAGGCCGGATCGGCGGCGGGCTTGCCGTACCACTGCTCGTACACATCCGGCTGCGGCAGCCGGAAGTCGCCCGACAGGTCGATGACCTTGAGCCCCTGCTCCAGCAACTGCGGCACGAGCTTCGAGGCGACGCCGGCCGGCGTCGCCAGGAAGACGACGTCCGCCTTGGCCCGGATCGCCGCCGGATCGACATCGTCCAGCAGCTCCGTGCGAATCCCGCTCAGATGCGGATATCCCGCGGCGATCGGCTCGCCCGCGCTGGACGAGGAGATGACGCTCGTCACCTCCGCGTGCGGATGGCCGTGCAGCAGGCGGATCAGCTCGACCCCGCCGTAGCCCGTCGATCCTACGATCGCTGCTCTTGTCTTGTTCTCCATCGCTGACCTCTCCCATCCCGCTGCGGCATCCATCGCTTCCGCCCGATTCGATTTCCGTATCATTATACGTTCATATTAATAATAATACAACAGTCAAAATCCGCCTTGCCGTTGGGATATTCGCCCTCCCGGCTGGATTTCCCTTCCATGCCGAGCGGCAGCAGAAAGGAATCGTGCCGAAGCGGACAACGGCAAAAAGACGAAGCCCGAGCGCCGGGCTCCGCTTCGTCCTTGCGTTGCGTCGGTTCACTTCCAGCTGACGATGAGCGCGCCCGCCGCGATGACCGCGCAGCCGATCCAGCGGTTCAAGGGAATCGCCTCGCCGAACAGCTGCCACGCGAGCACGAGGCCCAGCGCGTAGGCCAGGCTTTGCAGCGGATAGGCGGCGCTCAGCGGCAGCCGCGACAGCACGGCCAGCCAAAGCACCGTGGCGATGCCGTAAAGGCCGATTCCCGCCAGGATGAGCGGCGAGAGCATCGCCTGCAGCCAATTGCCGGAGCCGAGGCCTCCGAGGCGATCAAGGCCGAGCTTCCATGCCATCTGGCCGGCGACGAGGCAGAGGATGTTGCCGAGCAGCAGCGCGTAGGCCATCAGGAGCGCGCCTCCTGCGGCATCGCCTCCACCCGCTGCTCCAGACGCCTCAGCCGCTCCTGCTGCAGCGCCTCCGACTGGGTCAGCCGCACGAGCTTGAGCGACAGCTCCGAGACGGCGAGCGTCTGCCGCAGCAGCAGCGCCAGCACGCTCAGCAGGCCGATGAAGGAGAGCAGAGACGGCGCATAGGCGACGCCGAGCAGCAGGGCGAGGCGATCCAGCACCTCCGGCGCGAGCGACAGCGCCGTCATGCCGGCCGCAAGCAGCAGCCAGAGCAGCGCGTACTGCTCCCGCAGCCGCCGGCTGCGGACCAGATGCAGGATCCAGAAGAAAAACGCCAGGCTGAGCGCGAGGCTCACGCCATAAAATTCAGCTTTCATAGCCGAAGCTCCACTCCTTATGCTTCTTTTTCGTCTTAGCGATCAGCACGGCCAGCACGACCTTGGCCATGTAATACCCGGCCTTGCCGGGCGAGATGCTCGATACGCCGCCCTGCCGCTCGCGCATGACGACCGGCAGCTCGATGAAGCGGCCGCGGTGGTTGTCGAGCTGGATGATCGCTTCCACCTCGGGGTAGTCCGTCGGATAGTCGGCGGCGAACAGCTCGGCGGCCTTGCGGCTGCACAGCCGGTAGCCCGATGTCGGATCGGTCACGCGCCGGCCGGTGAGCGCCGAGACGAGCGCGGCCAGCAGCTTGATGCCCCGCTTGCGGGCGAACGACGACTGGAAGCCCTGCTTTTCCAAAAAGCGCGAGCCGACGACCATGTCCGCCTCATGCCGCTGCATCGCCTCCAGCATCCGGCCGAGCTCGCGCGGATCATGCTGGCCGTCCGCATCGATCTGCACCGCGCAGCCGTATCCTTGCTCGACCGCGAAGCGGTATCCCGCCTGCACCGCGCCGCCGATGCCGAGGTTGCAGCTCAAGTCGAGCACCGGCACGCCGCAGGAGCGGGCCAGGCGCGCGGTAGGGTCCGTCGAGCCGTCGTTCACGACGACGATGTCGGCGAACGGCGCATGCTCGCGGATGCTCCGGATCGTGCTGCGGATCGACGCCGCCTCGTTGTAGGCCGGCACGATCGCCAGCACGTCCTGCCGGTGCGATGGCTGGGCTTGGCTCATCCTTCCTGCACCTCCTTCAGCTTGGACCGGTCCGGGCGCGGCTCGCGCGCCGCTCTCCGTCCTTTCCACCAGCTCCATGCAAGTCCGGCCGCGGCCGCGTCGAGCACGATGAACAGCGGCATGACGGTGAAATTGTAGCGGTACTCCGGCACGAACAGCAGCCGCAGCGCCGACATGGCGAGCACGATCGCCGCCGGCAGCAGCGCCGGATGCCGCCAGCGGCGGAGCATGGCGACAAGCGCGGCCACGCCCGCTCCGACGATCAGCCGGTGATAAGCGTTGCGCAGCTCCCAAGGCACCGGCAGAACCGGATAATGAGGCTCATGGCCGGCTCCGTAGAACATCCGGCTGTAGGTGTAGTCCAGCTTGCCGATCGTGTACCAGCGGACGAACTCGCCCGTATGCTCCGAGAAGCCGACGCGCAGCCGTTCCCGCGCGACCTCGAGCTGCGACTTGCCGGCTCGGTCCACGAGGCCGTCGGCATAGTTCTTGTCCGGATACGTTCCCGCGGCGAAAGGATTCTGCTGCGTCGACGTCACGATCAGCTCGCCGAGCGTGACCGCGTTGCGGACGACCCACGGCGACAGCATGATCGCCAGGCCGCAGGCGCCGAGGGCAAGCTGCCGCGCCGTCGCGCGCCAATCGCGCGTCCATAGCCACTGCGCCGCATAGGCGAGCGCAATCAGCGGCAGGAACTCGGCCCGCGTCAGCGCGGTCAGGCCGAGCACGGCTCCGGCCAGCAGATGCAGCCAGCGGCCGCCCCGGCGCAGCGCCAGCAGCTGCAGGCAGACGTAGGCCATCAGCAGAAAGGCGGCCAGCGTTTCCGTCAGCACGCCTCCGGACGCCCAGACGAACGGCGGATAAACCGCCGCCATGAGCGCCGCCGCGAGCGCGGTCCAGCGTCCGGCGACGAGCCGGCCAAGCGCATAGACGAGCCCCAGCATCGCCGTAGCGATGCCTGCCTGCACGAAGCGGATGAGCGGATACGGATCCCGCGTCTCGTAGCCGGCCAGCTCGTACATCGCCGCCATGAACAGCGGGTAGCCCGGCGTCACCTGCGCGTTCGGCTCGATGCTTTTATACCCGTAGACGCCCTGCTCCAGCAGCTGCCGGACCATGATGTCGTAGTTCTTCGTATCATGCGTGACGTGGTGGCTGACCGATACGAGAAAGTCCACCCGCAGCCATGCGCCAAGTCCGATCGCCAGCGCCAGCAGCAGCGCATGCAGCGCCTTCCTTGTCCCTGCTTCCCCCTGAATTCCGCTTGAAGACCTCCTCATTCGCCCTTGCGCTCCTTTCCGCTCTCCGCAGCGCTCCGGCGCTGCGGCTTTCCCTCATTGTCGCTCGGGCGGCTTAAGGAATCGGGTTGAAAGTTCTTATGTCTTTCTTAAAACCCGAAGGACAAAAGGCGGAACGCAAAAAGCCGTCCGGATCGGAAAGGGGCTCCGGCAGGAGCCCTTCCTCGATCGGACGGCGCTGGGCCTGGAAAGCGTCAGCCTTCCAGCTTGAAGCCTTGGCCGATGACCTCGGCCGTATGGCTGATGATGACGAAGGCGTTCGGATCGACCTGCTGCACGAGCCGCTTGAGCTCCGGCACCTCGTTCTGGCTGACGACGACCATCAGCACGGTGCGGGCGTCGCCGGTGAAGCCGCCATGGGCGTCAAGGCGCGTCAAGCCGCGGTCCAGGTCATGCAGCACCGCATCCGCCAGCTCCTCCGAGCGCGCGCTGATGATGAACGCCACCTTGGACAGGGCGAGGCCCGTCTGCACGATGTCGATCGTCTTGCTCGTCACGAACAGGCCGATGAGCGCGTAGAGCGCCTTTTCCGGCGAAAGGAAGACGCCGGCCGCCGCGATGACGAGGCCGTCCATGCAGGCGACGGACAGCCCGAGCGGCAAGCCCGTGTAGCGGTGCAGGATCTGCGCCGCCAGGTCGGTGCCGCCCGTCGAGCCGCGGCCGCGGAAGACGAGGCCAAGGCCAAGGCCGACGCCGATGCCGCCGTAAATCGAAGCGAGCAGCGGATTTTCTGTCGGCGCGCCCCAATGGGCGGTCAGCAGGACGAACAGCGGCAGCACCGCGGAGCCGACGATCGTCTGCAGCGCGAACCGGCGTCCGAGCAGCGCCATGCCGGCCAGGAACAGCGGGATGTTGAGCGCCCATTGGACATACGCCGGCGTGAAGCCGTACAGATGCTGCAGCAGCACCGATATGCCGCTGATGCCGCCCGAAGCGATGCCGTTCGGCAGCAGGAAGCAGTTGAAGCTCGCCGCGATGACGAGCGCTCCCGCAAGCAGCGACAGCAGGTTCGATACCCTCTGGTCGAGCAGCGGCTTTTTCGCCTTGCGCGGCTTGCGCGTCCGCGGACGGACGGCCGCGGCTTGCGGACCGGTGCGGTTCGCGACGCCGTTTGCAGCCGCTCTCGCTCCGTATTTCGCGACGCCGCTTGCAGCCGTTCTTCCTCCGCCTTCCGCCACGCCGCTAGCGGCCGTTCTCCCTCCGTCTTCCGCCACGCCGCTAGCAGCCG
Organism: Paenibacillus sp. B01; assembly: GCF_009649995.1. Taxonomy (NCBI): domain Bacteria; kingdom Bacillati; phylum Bacillota; class Bacilli; order Caryophanales; family Paenibacillaceae; genus Paenibacillus; species Paenibacillus sp. B01. The sequence goes on from NZ_CP045802.1 coordinate 5,259,376, forward strand.
TTCTCCCTTCCGCTTCCGCTCCGAACGGCGGAAGCCGCTCGTCCTCTATCGGCTCCGCCACGACCGACGTCGCCCCCGTACAGCTCTGCGGCCCGGATCCCTCTTGATGCTCCGGACGCTGATCGTCCGGATTGTTGCTGCCGCTGGCCGGTTCTCCGCCGCGTTTCTGCTCATCCACTGCTATGTTCCCCTTCCTTTGGTCCAGGCGCCCGCCGCTCTGCCGCGGTACCGCGCACCACCTTTTCCTTCCGCGCGAAAAAGAGTTCCCCACTTGAATCAAGTGTCGGAACTCTTTTCTTCTTTTATTCGAGCGTGCCGAACCAGGCTTACGCCTCTTCGGGCTTTTGCTTGATCTGATGGCGCAGGTAGCCGTTGATGAACGCGTCCAGGTCGCCGTCCATGACCGCGCCGACGTTGCCTGTCTCCACCGACGTGCGATGGTCCTTGACCATGCTGTACGGGTGGAACACGTAGGAGCGGATCTGGCTGCCCCAGGCGATGTCGGACTGCTCGCCGCGGATCTCGGCCAGATGCTTCTGCTGCTCCTCGATCTTGCGCTCGTACAGCTTGGAACGGAGCATCTTCATCGCGCGGTCGCGGTTCTGGATCTGCGAGCGCTCCGTCTGGCAAGCGACGACGATGCCGGTCGGCATATGCGTGATCCGGATCGCCGACTCCGTCTTGTTGACGTGCTGGCCGCCCGCGCCGCTGGAGCGGTACGTGTCGACCTTGAGGTCCTCCGGACGGATCTCGATCTCGATGTCGTCGTCGATCTCCGGCATGATGTCGCAGGAGACGAACGACGTGTGCCGGCGGCCGGAAGCGTCGAACGGCGAGATCCGCACGAGGCGATGCACGCCTTTCTCCGCCTTGAGGTAGCCGTAGGCGTTATGTCCCTTGATGCTGATCGTGACGCTCTTGATGCCGGCCTCGTCGCCCGGCAGATAGTCGAGCACCTCGACCTTGTAGCCGTGCTTCTCCGCCCAGCGCGTGTACATCCGGTACAGCATCTGGCCCCAGTCCTGCGACTCCGTGCCGCCGGCGCCCGGATGCAGCTCCAGGATCGCGTCCAGCTTGTCGTAGGGCTGGTTGAGCAGCAGCGTCAGCTCAAAATCGCCGATCTTGCCCATCAGGTCGGCGACCCCTTCCGTCAGCTCGCTGTCGAGGGAACCGTCGTCCTCCTCGGCGGCGAGCTCCAGCAAGGTGTCGAGATCCTCGCGCTGCGTGCTCAGCTTTTCATACTGCTCGACGACGGACTTCACGGCATTCAGCTCCGCGATGACCTTTTGGGCCTTCTCGTTGTCGTCCCAGAAATCCGGCGCCGTCATCTTCTCTTCGAAATTGGCTATGATCTCCTGCTTGAGATCTAAGTCAAAGAGACCCCCTGAGATCTTGGAGCCGCTTTGCCGCCTCGCGCAGGTCTTGCTTTACCGTTACGTCGATCATGACAATGCTTCACCTCAAATTTTCATGAATTCATGAAGCAAGCCGGTCAAGCAGGCGAGCGCCTCTCTCCCGGCCCTTCATGCTATGGAATGCCTATTTGCCGTGGCAAAGCTTGTACTTCTTGCCGCTGCCGCAAGGGCAAGGATCGTTGCGGCCGACGCGCTCCTCGCGCTTGGCCGGACGCGCCTCGCGCCCTTCGCTGCTGCCGCCGACTTCGACCTGGCCTTTGGCGACCTCTTGCCGCTCGAGGTTCTGCTCGACCTGAGCCTTCATGATGTAGCGCGAGACTTCCTCCTGGATCGTCTCGATCATCTCGCGGAACATCTCGAAGCCCTCGAACTGGTACTCGCGAAGCGGATCCGTGCCGCCGTAGGCGCGCAGGTGGATGCCTTGGCGAAGCTGGTCCATCGCGTCGATGTGGTCCATCCACTTGCTGTCGACGGCGCGCAGCACGACGACCTTCTCGAACTCGCGCATCGTCTCCTCGCCCATCGCCGCCTCGCGCTCGTCATACAGAGCCGTGACTTTGTCGAACAGGAACTCGGCCATCTCTTCCGGCTCCTTGCCCCACAGGTCTTCCTTGGAGACGGAGCCCTCGGGCAGCAGGTTGCCGTGCACGTAATCGACGACCGCCTGCAGATCCCACTCCTCCGGCACCTGCTCCTTCGGGCAATGCGCGTCGACGATGCGCTGGATGACCGGCTGGATCATCTCCATGACGATAGAGCGGATGTTCTCGCTGAACAGCACCTCGCGGCGCTGCTTGTAGATGATTTCGCGCTGTTGGTTCATGACGTCGTCGTATTGCAGGACGACTTTGCGCGTGTCGAAGTTGTTGCCCTCGACGCGCTTCTGCGCGGACTCGATCGCCTTGGTGATGAGGCGGCTCTCGATCGGCTGGTCTTCCTCGAAGCCGAGCTTCTCCATCATGCCCATGATGTTCTCCGCGCCGAAGCGGCGCATCAGCTCGTCCTCGAGCGACAGGTAGAACTGGGACGAGCCCGGGTCGCCCTGACGGCCGGCACGGCCGCGCAGCTGGTTGTCGATGCGGCGGCTCTCGTGGCGCTCGGTGCCGATGATATGCAGTCCGCCGACATCATGCACGCCTTCGCCGAGCAGGATGTCAGTGCCGCGGCCCGCCATGTTGGTGGCGATCGTCACGGAGCCGGCCTGTCCGGCGCGCGAGATGATCTCGGCTTCCTCGGCATGGTACTTGGCGTTCAGCACCTTGTGCTGGATGCCGCGCTTCTTGAGCAGCTCGGAGAGCTTCTCGGAGTTCTCGATCGACACGGTGCCGACGAGCACCGGCTGGTTCTTCTTGTGGCGCTCGACGATCTCTTCGACGACGGCCTTGAACTTGCCGTTCTCGGTCTTGTAGACGACGTCCTGCGTATCCTGGCGGATCATCGTCCGGTTCGTCGGCACCTGCAGCACCTCGAGGCCGTAGATCTTCTTGAACTCTTCTTCCTCCGTCTTGGCCGTACCGGTCATGCCGGCGAGCTTGCGGTACATGCGGAAGTAGTTCTGGAAGGTGATCGTCGCGAGCGTCATGCTCTCGTTCTGCACCTTCAGGTTTTCTTTGGCCTCGATGGCCTGGTGCAGGCCGTCGCTATAGCGGCGTCCCGACATGATGCGGCCGGTGAACTCGTCGACGATCAGCACCTCGTCGTCCTGGACGACATAGTCGACGTCGCGCTTCATGATCGCGCGGGCCTTGAGCGCCTGCTGGATATGGTGGTTGAGCGTGACGTTGGCGTGATCGAACAGGTTCTCGATGCCGAATGCGCGCTCCGCCTTCTCCACGCCGGACTCGGTCATCGTCACGCTGCGCAGCTTGATGTCGACCGTGTAGTCCTCCTCGAGCTTGAGGCGGGAGACGAACTTGTCCGCCGCGTGGTACAGCTCGGTCGACTTGGCGGCCTGGCCAGAGATGATGAGCGGCGTACGGGCCTCGTCGATCAGGATGGAGTCCACTTCGTCGATGATGGCGAAATGGAGCGGCTTCTGCACCATCTGCTCTTTGTAGAGGACCATGTTGTCGCGCAGGTAGTCGAAGCCGAACTCGTTGTTGGTGCCGTACGTAATGTCGCAGGCGTAGGCTTCCTGCTTTTGCTCGTGGGAGAGCGAGTTCAGGTTGCAGCCGACCGTCATGCCGAGGAATTCATAAAGAGGGCGCATGATGCTGCTGTCGCGCTGGGCCAGGTAGTCGTTGACCGTGACCACGTGCACGCCTTTGCCGAGCAGGGCGTTCAGATAGACCGGAAGCGTGCCGACAAGCGTCTTGCCCTCGCCGGTCTTCATCTCGGCGATCTTGCCCTCATGCAGCGCCATGCCTCCGATCAGCTGCACGTCAAAATGGCGCATGCCCAGCACGCGCTTGCCTGCCTCGCGCACCGTCGCGTACGCCTCCGGCAGCAGGTCGTCCAGCTCTTCGCCCTTCTCGAGACGGTCGCGGAACTCCTGCGTCTTGGCCGACAGCTGCTCATCCGTGAGAGCGACGAACTGCGGCTCCATTTCATTTATGACTTCGACGTTGCGCATGAGCCGCTTGACTTCCCGCTCATTCGCATCGCCGAATATCTTCTTCACCAGTCCGAGCATGGTTTTCCCCTTTCGTGAGACCACTTTGCCTTAATTTTAACAGTTGTCCGATGCTCCCGCAATCAGACCGGGGGCTTTTCCAGCATTATATACGTTGCCCGCGAAGAAAGGGCTGCCCGGACGAGCGGGAGCGGCGGGCAGCGCGGCCGCCGCGCCATTCCGCCGCTTTCCTTACCTATTAAAAAGCCCTCTCCCGGGAAAGGGAGAGGGCGTCGGCCTCACAGGGGCAGAGCGCGCGCCGTCTGGAGTGAAAAGCCATGAGCGGAAGCGCTGGCGTCTTGCTCCAAAACGGCTGCTGCCCGATGATCGCCCGGCAGCGCTGGCTCTATCGGATCGCCTGATCCTGCGCCGGCACCGCCGGCCGGGCCGAGCCTGCATCGACTACTCCTGCTCGATCAGGCCGTAGCGGCCGTCGTTGCGGCGGTAGACGACGTTGACTTCCTTGGTCTCGATGTTATGGAAGACATAGAAGCTATGGCCAACCATGTCCATCTGGAGGATCGCTTCCTCCACATCCATCGGCTTCAGCTTGAAGCGCTTCATCCGTACCACTTCAAGGTCCTCTTCCGGCTCTTGAACGGCGACAGAGGCGATGTCGTCCTCGCGGAACAGCGTCTTGATGCTCTCGGCCTGGCGGAATTTGCGATTGACCTTGGTCTTATGCTTCCGAATCTGACGTTCCAGCTTGTCGACGACGGCATCGACCGAGGCGTACATGTCGGGGCTCTTCTCCTCGGCCCGCAGAATCACGCCCGGGAGCGGAATCGTCACCTCGATGCCATGGCGTCCTTTATGGACGGACATCGTCACGCTGGAGTCAGCGGCAGGGGGGGCATCAAAATACTTATCCAGGCGGTTCAACTTCTTCTCGACGTAATCCCTCATGGCATCCGTCACAGGAACGTTTTGACCTCGAATGTTGTATTTCATGAAGCACTCCTCCTTTACATGGTCTTAGTATACCACGAGGAGCGTTTCCGAATCAAAAGACTAATTTGTGTATTTCGAATTTTCAGAAACTTATAGATGCATCGCGGCTTTCGCTTTGACGGATCGGGCCTGGAGTGCGGAATGTCACCGCTAAACTCAAGGAGCGCGCAAAAAAAGAGGCCCCTCGCAGGACCCCGAACATGTCTTTGTCATTCGAATCATCTATCGATGGCCGATAGGCCGGATGATTACAGTTTGACGACGTTGGCTGCTTGTGGACCGCGAGCGCCTTCTACGATGTCGAACTCGACGGATTGGCCTTCTTCCAGCGTTTTGAAGCCTTCGGATTGGATCGCGGAGAAGTGGACGAATACGTCGCCGCCTTGCTCCGTCTCAATGAAGCCATAACCTTTTTCTGCGTTGAACCATTTCACTTTACCTTGCATTCAGAACATTCCCTTCATCTTCAAATGCTGTGAGAAGCCGACAGGTGCATGGCCCACATTTTGACTATAGCACCGGGATCAAACAGTTGTCAATATGACATGGAAGCGGATTCAAGCCTGATGCTGCGGGAAAAAAATCGGTCCGTCATGTAAATAGGACATGTTTTGCGCTTATGCGACAGAACTCGTATTTTTCCCCTGCCGTTCGACAAGCAGACTCAAAAAAAATCTATCGGAATGGCAATTAATAACCGATAAGTATAGGAAGAAAACCTTTTATAAGGGAGCAATCCGATGCTTATATCTGTCTGCCTCATCGTAAAGGATGAAGAAGAAGTGCTGGGACGCTGCCTCGACAGCGTCAAGGAAGCAGCCGACGAGATTATCGTCGTCGACACGGGATCCTCTGACGGCACGAAAGAAGTTGCCGCCAAATATACCGATAAAATATATGATTTCGAATGGATCAAGGACTTCTCGGCCGCCCGGAACGAGTCGATCCGCCACGCGGAGGGAACCTGGATTCTTGTCCTGGACGCCGACGAGTATTTCGCTCCCGGAGAGGCGATGAAGCTGCGCGAGTTCCTGGGCCGGTCCGTTCCCTCCGAAAATGAGATCTACACCCTGAACGTATCCAGCTTCATCGGCAAGAGCCGGTCCGACTCAATCCTCACCGCAGGCCAAATCCCGCGTCTTTTTCCCAACCGCATGGGATTCTCGTACCACCGTCCGATTCACGAGCAGCTTCAATCCGAGAGGGACGTACAGCTCGTCTCGATCGTCGCCCCGGTCTCTCTGTACCATACGGGCTATCTGAAAGAAACCGTAGCGGCGAAATCCAAGATCGACCGGAACGCCGAGCTGCTTGCCCAGATGAAGCAGTCCAAAGGCTTCGTCGCCTACGACTTGTTCACGGTCGGCAACGAATTCGCGGTGCAGGACAACCTCCCCAAGGCTGTCTACTACTATGAAAAAGCGATCCGCAGCAAGGAAGACGCCGGTGCGATGTGGTATTCCAAGTGCGTCATCGTGCTCGTTCAATGCTATATTCGACTGAACCGTTATGTCGAAGCTCTTCAGCTGCTCGAGAAAAATTTGGGACACTGGAGCTCCTACCCTGACTTCAGCTATCTGAAAGCCTCTCTCCTGCATTATCTGGGATTCCTGGACGAAGCGGAGCAGGTTTATCTGAAAACACTCGAGATCGCTATGAAAAAAGCTCAGCAAGACGCCATTTTCTGGCTGGAGAGCGCCGAGTTCGCCTCTACGCTCCCGATGCGCAAGCTGGCCGCGATCTACGAAAACAGGGGGAATCTCGAGAGGGCCGTCTACTATTGGTCCAAGCTGCTGCAGCAGGATCCGCATGACTTCAATGCGCTCCATTCGCTGGTGCACACGATATTCCTGCGCGAAGAGCCGGATGCGATCATCCGCCTGCTCGATAAAATGTATCCCGAAGGCAATTCAAACAACCTTTATATCCTTTTCCGCACTTCCGCCACAGTCGGCGCAGACAAGCTTGTCGAGCATTATTTCAGCAAACTCCGCGAGGCCGGGCATGAGCTTGCGGCAGACGACTGGTTTCGGGCCGCTTTTGCTCTGAATGATCGCTCTTTGTACACGGAGGCCCGCTCCCGATATCCGGAGCATCACTTGAAAGGCGATCTCTACCTCATGCAGGCAGTGCGGTTTCATCGGTGGGAGATGAGCATTCCTGCCTATGCTCCAGGCAACGAGCTCGAATCGAACGAATTCGACTCCATCCCTTCCCTTTTGAATGGGACGGCAGACGCTTCATCGGTCAAGCCCGAGGTCGTATCGATTCTGCTGTAGCACGCTTATCTGCTAAAGGAGTTCGAGCTTTATGACCGATTGATCAACGCAGACGTCGATCCTCTTGTCGTCAATACGATGGCCAACTACCTGTTCGACAAAGGGAACGAAGAAGCATCTCTGAACTACTACTCGGTCCTGCTGGAGCACGACCAGTTGAACGATGACAGCGTGGAGAATCTGGCCATGTACCATCTGCGCCATCGCTACCTGGACGAGGCATTGTCTTTTCTTGAGGAGGCTGCCGGGCGCCAGCCTCAAAAGGTATACCTCTACATTCAATATCTGAAGCATTGCTCGGATCCAGGCAGGCTCAAGGCGATGAGGAGCAAGCTGCTTCGGCAATTCGCCGGCGCTGTACGCATACCGGAATTCAACCGATTATTCGTCTCCTGATTCCCATCTTGCGCACCTACTGACAAGATCCTGACGGCGGCAAGACATGAGAGGATGTTAAAACGAGATGAGACTCAACCAGAAAAAACGGATTCTGAATTTGATCACGTCCATGGACGATGGCTTGCGGTACAGCCGGACAAGCGAGATCGAGCTTGCCGCAGGCATGCTCGACAACTGCTTGTACTGCCTTAATTTCCTGCTCGATTTGTTGAAGGAAGAGCCACGCATCGTCCTGAAGCTCCAACAGGCTCAACGGACGGTCGAGACCATGCTTGAGTTCGCTAACATCGGCCGGATCGACGGCCAGCGGATTACCGAGACGGAGCAGATCATGCGACTCGTGCGAGATCATGTCGTCCATGATCTGAAGACCGAAATCGAGATTGCCTTTTTCCCTTACAAATCTTCTATGTGGGACTGCATGGACAGCATCTACCGGACTGCGGCCCAGGACCCCGATTGCGTCTGCTACGTCGTTCCTATCCCTTATTTCGAGAAGAACAGCGAGGGGCAGATCGTCCGCTACTTTTATGAGGGCAATCAATTCCCAGGCGATGTCCCGGTCGTCCCTTTCGATCTGTACAATTTTGAAGATCGTTGTCCGGACATCATCTATTTCCATAATCCGTACGATGAATACAATACGCTGACATCGGTGCATCCGCGGTTCTATTCCAACAAGCTGGCCGAAGCAACCGAAATGCTGGTTTATGTCCCTTACTATGTTGCCGGCAGTTCAGAAAAGCTGGATTTAATCAAGCTCCCTGCTTATGATCGTTCCCACCACATCATCGCCCAATCCGAAATAAACAAGCAGTCCTATGTTCATGCCGGCATTCCGGACGAAAAGGTGCTGGTGCTCGGCTCCCCAAAAATCGATGCTGCTTTAAAAGCTGCGCGAACCGAACGCTACCTGCCGAAAGCTTGGCGGACGCTGAAGGAGGCCCGTCTTGTCTTTCTTCTGAACACGGGAATCGCGGATCTGCTGGCTGCGAATGATTGGATCGGACAATTGGAGAAGAGCTTGCATTACTTCATCGAGAATTCGGAGTTCGGTTTGATTTGGCGTCCGCATCCATTGACGGACACGACCATTACAACCATGCGCCCGGGAATTCGGGAACGCTTTGATCGCCTGGTTCGGCAAGCTCATGAGTGCGACAACATTCAGATCGACCAGGGCAGCGACGCTTATCCTGCCATTATTGCCTCAGATGCGCTAATCAGCGACTACAGCTCAATTCTGCTTCAATACATTACGACCGGAAAGCCGGTGCTGGGCCTGCTTTCATCCAACATGCTGGATGAGAGCCGACATTACCATTCGGATTATCGATCCTGTTATTTCGAATGCGAAGGCATTTCGCTCCGGGACTTCATTCACATCGTGGAAACCAAGGACGAGAAAAAAGAAAAACGGATGAGCGCCTTCCATCAAAGTCTTGCCCATGCAGATGGAACCGCAGGGGAAACGATCCATCGACATCTCAAAAACGTCATCAACCTCACAAAAAGCAGGTGATCCTAGGTGGTCTACGTCAATTCCAGCATTGCCCAATTAAATCGCATCTCTTATGCGGAGTCGCGGAAAGGCTATCTGCGCCTGGATATGAACGAGAATCCGGAAGGCCTTCCCGAGCCCTTTCTGCGGGATGTCCTTCATCGGATCACGCCTGAAGATGTCGCTTCTTATCCGGAGACAACCCGACTGGTGCAGCGCTTGGCAGCCGAGATGTCCTGCCGGACGGATCAGCTTTGCCTAACGAACGGCTCCGACGATGCCATCCGACTCGTTTTTAATGTTTTTGGAAAATCGGGCGATTCATTCGTTTCCGTCTCTCCAAGCTTTGAAATGTATGGCGTATACGCCGCTATGAACGGAATGATCCATAAAAAAGCTACGTACGACGCGGAATTCAAGCTGGATTTCTCCTTTTTCCTCGATCTGATTGATCCGACCACCAGAATCGTCGCGCTCCTGAATCCGAATAGCCCGATCGGACGCGCGTGGACGGTTGTCGAGACGGAACAGGTCATTGAAAAAGCGCGCGAAAATAATGCCGTCGTGGTCATAGACGAGGCTTATTATTATTTTTCCCCTACGTCTTACCAGCATCTCGTGGACAAATACGACAATGTGATCCTGCTGCGTACCTTCTCCAAGACCCTGTCGATCGCAGGAGCCCGAATTGGCTATATCATCGCCGATTCGAGGCTGGCGGGATGGATTCGCAACGCATCTTCCACCTATCCGGTCAATTGTTTCGCGCTGGCGCTGGCAGAATCGATTCTGGACAACCCTCAATTGATTCAGGAAATGATTGCCCATGAACAAACTGGCCGGCAATATCTGATTGATCAACTGGCTCGTGATTCCTATCCGCTTCACTACAGCACGGGGAATTATGTGTTGTTTCAGCCGCGCACCGCTCCGCAACAGCTGTTTGATCGCTTGAAGGAGCGGCGGATTTTGATCAAAACCTACCAAGCCCCTCTTCTTAAGGATTGGATTCGCATTACGACTGGAGGCGCTGCGGTGATGAAGCAATTTTGGGATCATTTTATCGAGCTGGAGCCCCCCCTGTCCATGAAATCATCGCCCGAAAGCGCAGGTGAATTCGTATGAAAGCCATCGTGCTCGCTGCAGGACGCGGCACCCGCATCTCCAGAAGCATCGAAGAAATTCCCAAGTGCGTGCTCAGCATCAACGGCGTTTCTCTTATCCGTCGAACGATTTTAATGCTGCTGGATCGAGGCATCGAGCCGGTTCTGTGCGTCGGGTATCGGCACGAGGCCATTCGCAAAGAGCTTGCCGATTTGGATGTCACATATTATTACAATCCTTTTTTCAATGTCACAAACAGCATCGCTTCGTTCTGGTTCGCTCGTCATGAATTGACGGACGATACCATCATCATGAATGGCGATGTTTATATCGAGCAAGAAATTTTAGACATGGTTATTGAAACGACCAAAGAATGCGCTCTCCTGGTCGATCAAAGCCGCACTACGGTCGGCGATTATTTCCTGCAGCTTGAAAATGGACTGGTCAAGAAATATGGGAAAGAGCTGCCGATAAAGGAACGCACATGTGAATATGTCGGAGTTGGAAAAATAAAGGCTTCCTTCTTGGAAGAATTTAAAACTCGTCTCGAACGTTTGATCGGCGACCAGCAGCACCAGCTTTGGTGGGAGAATGTCCTATACTCTCTGACGGAGGACAAAAGCATTCAGACCATTGATGTCGAGGGGCGGTTCTGGGCCGAAATCGACTATTTCGATGATTATGAACGGATTTTAGTCCATGAAAAAAATCTATCCACTCTTGGGGCCCTATGATGAACTACGTCACCTATTCCGCTTCAGAACTGAAGAAGCTTCAACAGGAGCTGCTCCTGTTATTGATCGAAATTGATCGGATCTGCCAGAAACACAACATTCATTACTACATTTCATACGGAACGTTGTTAGGTGCCGTACGACATCAAGGATTCATCCCTTGGGATGATGATATCGATATTGATATGCCGAGGGAAGATTACGAACGATTCTGCGCGGTTTGCCTCAACGAGCTGGATCACGACCGTTTCTTTCTTCAAACGCAACAAACAGATCCCCACTACAACTGGGTTTATGGAAAGCTTCGCCTCAAGCAAACATCGTTCATTCGAAGCGGACAAGAGCATCTTCGTCAAAAGGACGGCTTCTTTCTCGACATTTTTCCCATCGACTCCATTTCGGACAGCAAATGGCGTCAGCGCGTCGCTAAAGCAGCATGCAAAGCATGCCGGAAAATCCTTTGGGCTCCGGTCGGAAAAAAAAGCAGCGATTCCTTCCTTCTGCGTTTTTGGTACGCGATTCTTTCCAAAATCCCGCGCAAATGGACCATTCAACTCTTCCATCACTTTGCGACTCGGGATAATCGCAATCCATCCACGTCCAAACGGATTTGCCACAACTTGAATGGACATATATTCGAGAAGGAATGGACCGCCCAATTGATTCCGCTGCTCTTTGAACAGAAGCAATTCCCGGCTCCGGCCTCTTATTCAAACCTGTTGACATCGCTATACGGGGATTATATGCAGTTGCCTCCTCCAGAAAAAAGGATAGGTCATTGTTACGCATCTTTTGTTAAATTTCTGGATGGAACAGAGCTTGTTGCGGAGGGGGAAAAACCATGAGCAGAGTTTACGACCGCAAGATTGCGATAAACGAGAACAGCATTCAAGATTTTTATGCTCAACGTGCCATTAAAAAGTCGTCCATTGATGTTGATGCTCCTGTAGTATTGGCAGGCGATCGCGACAAAAACAATATTCACGCTTGGACTGCCTTCGAAGTTGAGCACAGGCTGCCGGAGCTTCAGCTGCAGCCTTCCTGCAAAGTCTTGGAAGTCGGCTGCGGGACAGGAAGGATCACCAAGTATATTACCTCTTCCGTCGACCATTATGTAGGTATTGATTACATAGAGGAATTCATTGAGACCATAAAAAACAGAGAAGATATCCAAAAAAGCGAAAACACCTCTTTTTATCACGCTTCCCTAAACGATTTAACAACTCGTACCTTAGCCCTTCCGATCACAAGGTTCAACCGCTTTATTATTTCTGGCGGCGTGTTCATGTATGTGAACGATGAGCAGGTGGGGGCCGCTATTGAAACGATCAGTTCCATGCTTGAGGACGACTCGATTATCTATATTTCAGAACCTGTCGCGCTGCAGAGCCGCTTGACTTTAGACCGTTTTTACTCCGAGGATCTTCATAGCGAATACAGCGCAATTTACCGGACGGAAAAAGAATACGAGGCGCTGTTTGCTCCATTCTTGAAACGCGGATTCAAGCTGACTTGCAGCGAAGAGTTTTTCCACCACGATATCAAGAAACAAAAAGAAACGAAACAATGGCTGTTTGTCCTTAAAAAAGGAGTTTAAACGATATGGATTATGCTTATTGGAACGAATACTACAAAAATTCCTCCTCTCCCGACAAGCCATCGCCGTTTGCCTTGGATGTTCTTCCTTTTCTTGAAGAACAAAAAAGCTTGATCGAGCTCGGCTGCGGCAATGGCCGCGACTCGCTTTTCTTCTCTAAAAACAATATTCGTGTTGTCGCTGTCGATCAAGCCGATGTCGCGATAAGCCATCTTCAGACCTATGCAAACGAATTTTTGACCGCCGTGAGAGATGACTTCATCTGCTCCAAAGAGCTGAGGGAAAACCATTTCGATTATGTATACAGCAGGTTCACCTTGCATTCGATCAGTGAACCTGAAGAAAATGCTTTATTAAACAATGTTTATGCCACTTTGAAAATCGGAGGCAAATTGTTTATTGAAGCTCGAAGCGTCAAAGATTCCTTGTTCGGACTAGGAACGCTTCATGATAGAAACACCTACCGCTTCAACGACCATTCCCGAAGATTCATCGTGCTCGAGGAACTTACTGAAAAATTAATCGATACCGGATTTACCATCGACCATGTCGTCGAGAGCAATAATCTTGCCGTTTATAAAGAGGACGATCCGGTTGTAATTCGTGTCATCGCTATTAAAAAATAGCGATCCTTGTCTTACAACCAGCAAAAAAAGATTCGCCTCACCAATGGCTTGCGGTGAGGCTAGTCTGTTTACCTTAGAAGGGCGAGGAGAAGATATGGGAAAATCGATTTTTAGCTTTTCACCCTACAAATACTACAGCAATGAACAGTTTATGAAAGACTGTTGTTTGATTCCTTATATGTTCCATGAATGCCTTGGCTATCGCTCCGTTATTGTGGCCACCAAAAAAGAAGAGCCCTATCCCTATCCTGAGCGCCTCAAAGGGCTTGAATTTCATTCTTTTCCGGATACGGGAGGAGATTTGTCGGAATGGATTCGTTTCTGTTGTGACTATATCTCCGCCCACTATGAAGAAATGGACGTTCTTTTCTGTTTTGGCGCTTATCCGACTCATGTGCCGATGGTAGAGTTATTCAAACGCCTACGGCCGGATGGAAAGATTTTGCTGAAGCTCGACGCCAATATGGACTGGATCGAAAAAATTTCACTGACAGACGGAGAGGAAAAAAAACTGCTTAGTCTCGCCGACGTCATCACGGTCGAATCAAAAAAATTAAAGCAGCATTTATCACGAAAATGGCCTTATGTAATTGAATATGTACCAAACGCCTCGGTCGATTTCACTCCACGCGAGGAAATCCATTATAAAGAGAAAGAAAACATCATCCTTACCGTAGGTCGTATTGGCTCGCGCCAAAAGGCTACGGAAATCTTGTTGGAAGCATTCGCTGAAGCAGCCTATGCTATTCCTGGATGGAAGCTTCGCTTGGTCGGTGGAATCGAGGATTCTTTCCACGCTTTTATCGATCAGTATTTCATTCGCTTCCCTGAGCTGAAGAGCCGCATTGTATTCACGGGAAAGATTGTGGATAAATCAGCTCTTGAACTTGAATATAAAAAAGCAAAAGTCTTTGTATTGTCTTCTATCCTTGAAGGCGGTACCCCCAACGTTTGGGTTGAATCGGCTCGGAACGGATGCTATACCGTTTGCAGCAATATTGACGCTGTCAATGAGGCTACCAATTGGGGCCGTTCCGGAACGAATTTTGATTGGTACGACTTCGTAGAACTTTCTCAAATTCTAAAGAAAATATGCAACGATGAACAAGCCTTAGAAAGAAGCTGTTATGCGATTCAGCACTATCGAACCATGTTCTTCGACTATAGAAAAATTGTTCACAAACTGCACCACTTGATCGAATTAACCAAAGGGACTGGGACTTACTCAATATGACAATAAATAAATTCCTATTCCAACAAATCCTTCTATTTTCCGGAAATCAGCTGCTTTACAATGGGCATTTGATTCATGACTTTTCAGATCCACATGAGAATATCTCCACGCTCTCCGTCAAGAAACAGCTTGATCTTTGGCTACAAATTGTGGACTCCATTTATGATACGTCCATTTCAGAAGCAACAAAGGCCCAGGCTTCCTTTTTATTTACCTATCTGATTAAAGAGCTTGGTCGCAGGAATCAACCTGTGTCGGTTTTCTGCTTAGGCAAAAACTACTTTACCAATCTTTTTTCATCGTTGCTTACTGCTTTCGACAGCGAGCATCATCTCTATGAAATGACAAAAAAAGAGGATTATCAACCCAATCAAAATGACAACACCTCGACGATCCTGGTCCATCACTTTAGAAAATATAATGTAGTGAAACCATCCTGCATCGAAATGATGCTCGTCAACATGGAAGATTTCGTTCATGATCCAAACGAAATGATCCAAATCTGCTGCCGTTCAGCAGCCCCTGGCGCAAGAGTTGTTCTATTTGGCGCTGGCGACGGCTTGTCTGCTCTAGAAATGTTCCCTGATACTTTACGGATTGATTATTATCCCTTAGGGTCGGAACGTTTTGTCGCGAGCTTCACCATGCCGAACCAGCCTCTTCTACTCGAAGAAGATCGTTCCATCAGAGAGTTTAGCCAACAATTAGCGTCTCTTTGTGGCGAGCTATCCCCTTTGATAGATGATATTTCCCTTCATACTCCAGATGAAGATGAAGAAAAATGGCATGCCTCTATTGACCATGCCATCGTAATCGTCTCAAAGATCGAAACTATGATTATAGAAAATTATAAAAGGATCCGAAATATCGATTTCAAATATCAGACAAATGAATTGAAGCTGCACTTGCTTGATTTTAAATACGAAGCATCGCTTCATCTAGAGAACTACTCATTCTTTCGACAATCTTTACTCGAATGTTATGCAGGTTGGGTCCAGGATCTGCCGTAGGCCCCCTATCAATGGCCTTGGGTTTGAAATAAATCCAAGGTCTTTTGCAATAAATAAAAGATCCCTATGCAAAGGGGATTCACCGCTCTGCCATAAAGGGATCTCAGCTTCATTATCTTTTTCTATCAATAAAATAACTGCCGACGTCTCCATACCCATTGTCATAGGCTTTTCGTTGTACCTGCGAGTCCTGGAATTTCTTCAATCCAGATGAAGCTTCTGCTGACAGTTCCTTCATGCGCTGCAACATCACGTCATCAAATCGGGAAATCTCCTGAATTAGTCCACGATGCGCGGAAGAAATTGCGTCCTTGGAGGCTTCCAATTCCTCAAGCGCCATGCTCCGCAGCTCAATGAGACTCTCCAGCTCCTCATAGGAGCAACCAGCCAGTCTTGGGACTAATTCAATCGTGGTATCATATAAGCGCTGAAGCTGCATCATTGAGCTGCATCTCGCCGCGAAACCCCCGCCACTTGCCTCCAGCTTTTTTTCATTTCCTCCAAATGATCCAACACTTCTTCGGCTGGCTTAGTGATTTTTTTGACATTCGATTCGATCAGACGATGCAGCATATATTCATATAAGCTGGCGAGCTGCTTTGAGATGGGATAGTCAAAATTCAGCGATGCAAGTAATTCATGCAAAATAGCTTCTGACTTGCATATATTCTGGTTTGCTTTTTCGAAATTACGTTCGTTGATTCCTTCAATCCCCAATTTAGTAAAACGGATGGCTCCGTCATACAACATAAGGACTAATTGAATAGGAGTCGCTGTCTGCGCGGAAAGCTGCTGGTATTTCTGGTAAGGGGACTGAATCAAACCCACTCACTCCTTATCAATAGCTTGAGAAACTGGAGGCCTGGCTGCTGTATTTGTTAATAGCCGTTTCCATGGCCGTAAACTGCTTGTAATACTGATTTTCCTTGTTGGTAAGGTATCTATTCATGTTGGTAATTTTCGTGTCCAGTTGCCGCAGCTGCTCGCCAAGCATGGAGCTTCCTAAAAAAGTACCGTTTTTATCGGAGCTGTAGGCTGAAGTGCCGACACGCTCCGAAAGTTGCTGAAGCGAAGTCATGGCCAGATTGCTGAGACGATTAAAAATGCCGACGTTTGGATTTGTGGTGATCGTTTTTGAGTCCGCGTTGGCGGAACCGCCGTTGAAAAGCTTGATGACCGCTTCCGGATTGGCTTCAATTGCAGCTCGAAGCTTGTCTTCATCTTCAATGATCAGCTTCCCTTTATCCGACCATAACCCGGTTACGATCCCAATGGATTGAACCGTTTTGACCGCCGAATCCCCCGTGTCGACCGTGGACACAAGTGCCAGCCGCATATTTGAAACGAGCGATGAGAGGGTCGTGTCGTTCCGAAGCAGGCCGCTTTTGGCTCGTTCTTCCCAAAGCGTGACCTGGCTCTCCTTCATCCCTTCTTTTTGCTCATCCGACAAAGGCGAGTAGTTGCGATAGCGGGCTTCTCCCAGCTTTGTATTGATCTGATCCAGAACGGTGTTGTAGTCCGAGATGAACGATTTTATCGTGTTCATAATGGAATCTACATCCAGCTTGGAGGAAACGACGGTTTCCTTGCCGGTTTCCGTTACAGCATCCAGCTGCAAGTTGTACCCGTTGGTGCTGATAGAATTGGTGCTGGAAGTCACGAGCACGCCGTTGATGAGGGCTTTGGCGTCTGTTCCAGAAGCACTGCTGGATAACGTCAATGTTTGTTGGGGGTTGCTCGCATCGGTCTCATCCAGTGCGCTCATCGACAATGTGCGGCTGCCCGTCGTATTGCTGCGGATCGAGACCTCTCCATTGCTTCCCACCATCATCGTGACGTTCAAGGCCTTATTCCCGTTTACGGCTGAGACAAGGCTCGAGACCGTCGCTTCTCCATCGATGGCAAATTCGACCGGGCTGCCTGTAAGCGAATCCGTTACGGTCAGCTTTGTCGCGTCTCCGAACAATTCCTTCAGCTTTGTCGCTCCCGTTACGCCCGAGGTTGCCTTTGACTGAGCTACGTAGGAAGCAGAACTCGCAAGATCGGTTACCTTGACGCTCAGGGAGCCTGTAGCGGCGCTGTTGGTCGAGGTGACGCTTACGGCCGCCTTGTCGCCGGATATCGTGGACGTCTTGGCGCTCAAAGCATTCAACGTATTGTATTTGGAGAGCTTGTTGTTTCGGAAATCGACCAGCGATGTGCTGATATCCCGAAATTGCTCCTGCTGCCATTCAATCGTCGTTTTTTTCTGCGTAAGCTTATCCAGCTTCGTACGCTCCGCCTTCATCAACTGCGTCACCAGGGAATCAATGTCGAGACCGGAACTGAACCCACTAATGCGTACGGTCATAAGGTCACATCCTTAAAGGTAATCAAACTCTCTGGTCAACCAGCAAGCCGGCAATTTCCATCAGCTTGGCCGCTACGTCCAACGTTTTTTCCGGCGGGACCTCACGGATGACTTCTTTTGTCTCCTTGTTGATGACCTTGATCATGATCGCGTTGGTTTCCTTATGTACAGAAAATTCCACTGCGGTATGGGGTCCTTCCATCGCCTTGATTGCCCGATCGACCGCCTTGATCCGCTGCTCGTCGGACACCGTCGGCGCCGCTCCCCGGAACTCCGCGAGCTTCAGCGCTTCCGATGTGTTTATGACCTGAGTCTTGCTGATGCCTTCCTTGACGCTGGCATACGTTGGAGCAGAGGATGCCTGTGAAAATCCGGTCGAGCTTACTATATTCGCCGACATTGGGTTTCCCTCCAATAGCTCTCATTACTTTTATTATCGGAAGATTGTGGACTGCTTGTAAGGGCTACAGTCCTGCTTCCGCTAGTCTTTCAGCCGCTTTTTTATACCCATAGCGTGAGCTTCGCAAATAGGCTTCCCGCGCCTTCTCCATCTGCCCGGTCGTCTCGTAGAAGACCCCCAGGTTATACCAGGCGGCGAAGCTCCCTGTTCCGTGGACGCTCTCATACCGATCCGTCTCTCCGATCGATATCGCCTTCATGTAGCTTTGCTCGATGCGCGGGAGTAGATGGATGCGCGCAGCCGGGTCCGCCATGATGTAATCGAGATAAAAAATACCGCATGCAAAATAATAATCGGGAAATTCAGGCGCAGACTGATGAGTCTCCGTTACCAACTTTTCGGCTTTGTTCAGCTCCCCTAGACCTAAAAGAGCATACAGCTCGCTGACCACGGCATTCGGAGCATAAGCTTCGCTTCCGTTCATCCGCTTTCTGGACTGTTCAAAATAAGCGCATGCCGCATCGAACTGCTTCAGCCCGGCATGCTCCCGGCCCAGCTGATAGGCCCAATAGGCATTATCCGGCTCCTCCAACAGCCCTTGTTCCAGCAAAGGAATGTTTCGAGTCGATTTGTTCTGTGCCTTGTAGCCGTCGTGACGCACGGTCAACGGTACATTCAATCGAACCAGTCGCGAATCGATCTGTTCGTGAATGCGACCGGTAAAGCGCGTGCCTGCGGGCATCAACCGGGCCAGCCGATTTTGCGTGTGCTCGGCTTCGCCGTCGCCGTTCAGAAACTCATCGATGAATTTAACCCTTCCAATGAACCCGGGATTCGACTCAAGCTGCTGGTAAAGTGCCTTCCAATCCGCGACGATCACATATTCATCGGCATCCAAGCTGAGGTTCCAGTCGGAGCTCGATTGGGAGAGCGCGAAATTGCGAGCTTCGGCAAAATGATCCGTCCAAGGAAAGGAAGACACTTTGACTTTCGGGTATTGCGAAGCCAGTTCTCGAGTCCGGTCATCGGATCCTGTGTCCACCACGATAATTTCATCGACATGTGGATGGACGCTGTCCAAGCAGCGCGAGAGGACGTTCTCTTCGTTGCATACGATCATTATGACGGACAAAGTGGTCATGCCGGATTCCATCTCCCCCAGATATAAAAGAAAAAGACCCGGAAATTGAATTCCAAGGTCTCTCTCTGTGAATTCGTTGATGGCGATTAACGGAGCAGGGACAGTACGCCTTGCGGAGCCGAGTTGGCTTGCGCCAGCATCGATTGCGAAGCTTGGAGCAGGATGTTGTTCTTTGTGAGAGCAACCATTTCCTTCGCCATGTCGGTGTCGCGAATACGCGACTCGGATGCCGTCAGGTTTTCGGTCGTGGTGCCCAGGTTGTTGGAGGTGTACTCCAGACGGTTTTGCAGGGCTCCAAGCTTACCGCGAGCGGTAGCTACGGCAGTGATGGCATCGTTGATCGCAGCCAGGCTGCTGCTGGATCCCAGGGAGCTGAAGCTTCCCGTGTTGATGGATCCGATCGCAATGATCGTACCTTTGTCGTCGGTAGCGATGCTAGCGCCGGACGTAATGCTGATGCCGTTGAACGTCGTTTTTGTAAGGATGTTGCTGATTTGGGAACCAAGCGCCGTAAGCTCTTCGTTGATGTTGTCCTTGTCAGCCGTTTGGTACGTGCCGTTCAGCTTTTGCACGTTCAGTTCTTTCATGCGGGTCAGCATCGCGGAAACTTCGTTCAGCGCGCCCTCAGCCGTTTGCACGAAGGAAATGCCGTCTTGCGTATTGCGTTGAGCTTGCTCGAGGCCACGGATCTGGCCGCGCATATTTTCGGAGATGGACAGGCCGGCAGCGTCGTCGGCAGCGCGGTTGATGCGCAGGCCCGAAGACAGCTTCTCCATGTTTTTGCTGGCGGAAGCGTTGTTGAGGCCCATGTTGCGATGCGTATTGATCGCGGAAATGTTGTGGTTGATAATCATGATCGAGTTCCTCCCTGAAATTGAGTGTTAGTCCCACTTCCATGTGGTAAATCAGCTGCAGGTCGGCCGCCCTTAGCTGATCTAACTTATATATCGGGAGGTTTTCCGCTTTAGTTTATAGCGATTTCGGTAAATTTAGCGATTGGAATTGATTTTTCAGATCGGCGATGGAGACCGCCTGCTGGACCGCGCCGCGGTTCGTATCCGCGATCTCCTGGTACAGCTCCTTGCGCAGGATCGTGACGTCTCGAGGAGCCGAGATGCCGAGCTTGATGCCGTCGCTGCCGACCTCCAGCACGGTCAGCTCGATATCCGGTCCGATGAGGATCGATTCGCCCTTGCGTCGTCCGAGCACAAGCATCAGGACTCCTCCTTTCCGGCGGAAAGGGAAGGCTGCAGCAAGGCATGGCGGGTCGTGTACGACGTGCCCTCCAATATGACCTGCGCCGCTTCCGCCGTGCGCACGTTGAAGACGACCGGAGCGACCAGGTTGAGCGTCGCATCGGCGAGATCGCCGTGGATGCTGACGATGTTCAGCACCCGCACGTCCTCGATCTGCAGCAGGTCCAGCTCCTTTTCCGCCTGCTCGGGCAGCTTGAACTCATAGTCCGGATAAAAGACGAACGGATCGGCCGCGACAAAAGCGAGCCCTCCCTCCTCCAGCGATTGAAGGTGGAACAGCGGACTTTCCTCGACCGGAATAAGCGCGTACCGCTTGCATTCCGGAAAGCCGGGGATTCCCGACGGAAACGTGTAGATTTCCTTGTCGCGAACGTCAAGCGGACCGAAGCGGGCCGTTTCAATGATCATAAGATTCCACTCTCCTATTGAATTCATCAAGGGCGGGACAAAAAAGAAAGAGCAACAAAATCGTTGATCCGATTTTATCGCTCTTTTCCTAGAGGGTGCAACGTCGGCTTCACGCGGGCAGGCGATCATGCCTGCAATTCAACCAGCGGCGGAGGCGTAACGATGACCTTGGGATACTGCGTGACGGTGAATTGAACCGAGCCCGGCGCGTAATCGACCTCCGGCCGATGCGTCTGCACCTGGATGTCGACGTCGCCCGGAGTCAGGCTGATCTCCGGCTTGCGGACATCGACGCTGATCCGGGTGTTGAACAGCGACGCCGGTCCGAATACCTGGCGTGGAGCCCGCTCGCGGAACGCTTCGGAAAGCGCGACGTCGGGAAGCGGGTCGCTCTTGACCTGCAGATCGGCGATCTGCCGCCACTTTTGAATCGTACGGGCGGCATGCTGCTGCATGACGGCTGGCGTATCCGAATAGATCCGCTGCGTGAACGCCTCCGGCTTGCCGCCGTTGATGGCGTTCCATGTGGCCGTCTGGTCGATCTGCAGCACCGGCCGATGAGGCTGGACGTCGAGCGACGGGCGCGTCGTCTGCACGCTCACCTCCGCGCGCGGCTGCCGGATGTCGACCTGGGCTTTGCGGGACTGGATGTCCAGGCGGATCGGCTGCGACTCGATCTGGAGCTGCGGCAGCCTCATGCTAGTTCAGAAAATTGACGAGCGAAGGCTGGATGATCTTGGCGCCGACCGACAGCGAAGCCTGGTAGATGTTTTGGCTGACGGTGGAGTCCAGGAACAGCTTCTCGACATCGGCATCCTCCGTCTTGGACTGCAGCGCCGTCAGGCTCACGTTCAGGTCGGTCAGACGGTTGCCCATCAGCTCGGTGCGGTTCGTACGCGCTCCGTTCTCCGCGCGGGCGGAAATGACCTTGTTTAGCCGGCTCTTGATGCTCTCCAGCTCCGCTCCGACGCCGGAGTAGTTGGCCGTGGACAGCGCCGTGGACAGCCGATCGAAGATGGAGAAGACGTTGTCCGTCGTTCCTGCGGCATCCGCCTCGCCGAATATGGAGGATGCATGGAGATTGACGTTCATCGTAATCGATTCGCTGATGGCGTAAGTGACGTCGGAGGCATCCGCGGCGACCGCCTTGGCGTCGAAGCCGGCGGCTCCGGTGTCGAACGGCTTCCGGTCGAACATCTGCCCGGCAAAGACATACTTTCCGTTGAAGCTGCTGTTGGCGATGTCGAGCATCTGGTTTTTCAGCTCGCCGATCTCTTTGTTGATGGCATCAAGGGAGCTCTGGGTATTCGTGCCTGTCGAGCCCTGGGTGGCAAGCGTCGTGAGCCGCTGCAGGATCTCTCCCGCCTGGTCCAGCTGGCTGTCGTTGAAATCAAGCCACGACTGCGCCGAGGCGACGTTGCTCTGGTACTGCGTATTGGCGGATAGATCCGAACGGTAGCGGAGGCCGTAGGTGATGCCGACCGGATCGTCGGACGCCTTGTTGATCTTGCGTCCGGTCGCGATCTGGTCCTGCTGGGTCGACATCCGGTTCAGGTTCGTATTGAGGTTGCTCATCAGCTGGGCGTGCATCATGCCCTGGGTGACGCGAAGAGCCATCTAGTTCATCTCCCTTGCGCGGTTAGCGGCCGACTTGGCCGGTTCCGTTGATCAGCTTCTCCAGCAGCTCGTCCATCGTCGTCATGAACCGGGCCGCGGCGTTGTAGGCATTTTGGAATTTGATCA
The DNA here is from genome assembly GCF_009649995.1 of Paenibacillus sp. B01. Classification (NCBI taxonomy): domain Bacteria; kingdom Bacillati; phylum Bacillota; class Bacilli; order Caryophanales; family Paenibacillaceae; genus Paenibacillus; species Paenibacillus sp. B01. The sequence goes on from NZ_CP045802.1 coordinate 5,282,135, forward strand.
TGTCGGACATCTCCTCGTCCGTGGAGACGCCGCTGACGGACTGGCGGCTGCTGTTTGCCTGGTCCACCATCGCGGTGGCATTGGCGTACTGGCGCTTGGCCTCCTGGGACTGGACGCCGACCTGACCGACGATCGCGTTGTAATAGCTGCCGATCGTAGCCGAGGATACGGCCCCTCCGGTGGAGGTCAGATCCATCGTGAACGCTTTGTCCTTGGCTTCGCCCAGGAGCAGCGCGAGCGTATTGTTGCCCTTGACGACGGTCGAGACGCCGGCGGCGTCGGTCGTCGTGCGCATGGAGCTGGCGATCAGGTTGGAATCGGCGCTGATCGCCGGGTTGAGCCGGATGCTGCCGGCCGTAATGCCCGCAGCGCCGCCTGCGGCGTCGAAGGTGAAGAAGTCGAGACCGGCTGTCGCCGGCTGCTGCAGCGTATAGCCGAGCTTATGAAGGCCGTTGATGCCTTGTACGGTCATGACCGTATCCGCGGCCAGCGGCACCGTCGTGCCCGGCAGCACGGAGCCTTTCGGCACCGTCACCTGGAATTCGCCGTTCGCCAGCGTATTGGCCAGCTGATCGAGCTTGGAGAGCAGTCCGCGGACGTTCGTGTCGCGCGACTTGAAGGTGCCGTGGATCTCTCCCCCGCTCAGATCGCCGCCTTGATAGGCGGCCTCGAGCGCCGCCCCGGTCAGCGTCTCGGCAGCCGTCCCGTCGACGAGGCTCATGTTGCCCATGTTGATGACGTAGCCGTCGTCCGTCTCCGTCACGTTGACGTTGACGAGCTTGGACAGCTCGTCCGTCAGCAGGTCGCGACGGTCGCGCAAGTCGTTGGCGTTGTCGCCCAGTCCTTCCATGCGCTTGATCTGGCCGTTGAGATCGGCGATCGAGCTGAGCAGCGAGCTGGCCTGCGTCGCCTTGGTGTCGGCGCTGCCGGTCAGGTCGGCATCGAGATCGGTCAGCTGGCGGCTGAGCTGGTTGAAGGAGTCCGTCAGGGCGACCGCCGTCTGCCGGACGATCTGGCGGTTGGTGATGTTCTCCGGATCCTTGCTCAGATCGGACCAGGACGACCAGAATTTCTCCATCAGGGTGCGGATGCCCGTATCGGAAGGCTCGTTGATGACCTTCTCGAGCTTGTCGAGCGTCTCGGCTTGGATTTGCCAGCTGCCCTGGTACTTGCTCTCGCTCCGGTACTGGTCGTCGAGGAACGCGGTACGGATGCGGTTGATGGAGGACGCCTCCACGCCTGAGCCGAGCTGGCCTGCTGCCGTCGAGTGGGAGAAGCCGTACGGCTCCATCGGCGTCGCGGCGCTCATGCTGACGCGCTGCCGGGTGTAGCCGGCGGTATTCGCGTTGGAAATATTATGGCCGACGGTGTTCAATGCCGTCTGCTGGGTAAACAGACTCCGCTTGGCGGTTTCGATGCCGTGAAACGTGGATGCCATGGGGGCGGTCCTCCTCTAGCCTTTTCTGTCGAACATGCCCGCCTTGACGGCTCCGGCCGGATGCAGCTGCGGGTGCACATAGGTGTAATCGTCATAGGGAGCATCCGCCGTTAGCTCCAGCGAGAAATCAATGAACTCCAGCGACTGCTTCGTGAGGGCAAGGTTGTGCTCGTTGCGCTGCCGGACGTCCTCGAGAAGCTGAGTCAGCTCCTCCTGAAGCTCGGACAGCCGCTGCTTCTCCTCCGGCGAGTTGACCGTGCGGATGAGGTCGCTGAGCTTGCCGCTGCGAAGGCGCAGCTGGAGCTTGGAGAAATGGATGTTGACCAGCATCTGCCGGCGCACTTCGAGCTCCTCGGCGCGTCTTGCCAGCTTGCGCTCCTTCATCAGGAGGGCGCTGAGGGCGTCGACGTCCCCTTTTACCAGCACCGGCGTCTTGGCGATGGCCAGCTCCAGCAGCTCGCGGTACAGGCCGCTCTGCTGCGCGAGCGTCTCGATCAGATCCTGTATGGTCATTCATCCCATCCGTTCTCCGTAGATTAGTTCAGGTAATCCCACAGCTTGTCGGCGATCTTGCCGGCATCGACACGGTACGTGCCCGCGGCCACTTCGTTCTTCAGCTCTTGGATGCGCTGCTTGCGCTCGGCGCTTTCGGGCTGGCGGCTGGCTAACATGGCTTTGGCCTCCTCGGAGATCTGCACCTGGTCGGTTTTTCGGGTACGGGCGCTCTCCGAAACCCGCGCTTCGCTCTGCTTCTGGTATGTGTGGACAGGCTGAACCCTGCCGGTATCGTTTATCTTCAAGTCGTTTCACCTCGATTGGGTTGGCCTGGCTGCGGCCTTAGCTGCTCTGACCCTATTATCGGCCCTTCGGAAACCTTTGTTTATAGAGCAGCCGGACTATTTGTCAAGTCCTATATTTATCGATTAAACAAGAATTTTGTCTCATACTCAAGTCTTATCTTTAATTCGATAGGCTTTTTGAACTGCCTGACGGCGCTCCTCTTCTTCCTCCGCATCCTTCAGCCGCTTCACTTCGCCCCGCAGCCGCTGGCGGCAGGAGTCGCACATATGGTCCTCCCGGATCAGGATGCCGCACACTTCGCAAGGATAGCTGAGGCTTGGCGCATCCATGAGGGAGATGCGTCCTTCCTTGATGAACTTCGTAATCTGACGGATCGCTACGCCCGTCTGCTCGGACAGCTCATGAATCGCAGCGCCGCGATTTTTGCGCAGGTAGTCGCAGCAAGCCTCGTATTCGCGGTCGATCTCCCGAATGCATGCCGGACATACCTCGCGGAAGTTTTTGGCGAACAGCTTGCCGCAGCGCGGACAATTGTCCAGGTTCATAGGACCAGTTCCTTTCCGTTTCCCGTTCTACTCCTTCTATTATCGGCGGAGATGCGGCGGTTTTGGAGATGAAAGGAGAGCGAATGTTCTTCCAGCGCAGGGAAGAGAAGGGAAAACAAAAAAAAGGCGCCGCTCACGCGCGCGCCCAGGTCAGGCCGTACAGATCGATCGGCACGGGCGAGCAGCGCTGCAGCGCAAGCGCGCAATGGTCCATCGTGCCTCCCGTCGTATAGATGTCGTCCACGATCAGCAGCCGCAGCGGCCTCCGGCGTTCCGGGTCCCGCGCGGCGAGCAGCCGAAGGATCCCGGCCGCTTCCGGCGCCGCCTCGAACAGCCCCTCGGCCGCGATCAGCCGCTCCCTCCTCGTCTTGGCGCTCATCTTGCCGCGCTCCTCCTTGCGCTCGAGCAGCGGCCTCGCCGTCAGCCCGGCGCGGACGGCGAGCGAGGCGGCCAGACGCTCCGCCTGGTTGAAGCCCCGCTCGGCGAGCCGCTGCCGGCTGACCGGCACGGATGTGACGAGATCGAACGGCTCCTTTCCTTTTCGCGCGTCGGGGTCCAGCCGGTCCGACAGCCTGCCGGTCAGCCGGTCCGCGAGCCGCAGCTCCGCGGCCAGCGCGGCATAGGCCGGGAGCAGCATGTCGGCCAGCCAAGGCTGAAGCGCCTCCTCGCCCCGGTACTTGTAGCGGGCGAGCAGCTGGCGCATCTCCAGCGTATACCGGACGGCGCTGCGGCTGCGGATGAAGCCCGCCGAGGTTCGGCGGCAGCAGTCGCCGCAAGGATCCGGACGGCCGCATACCTGGCATTGGATGCGCAGGATCCAAGGAATCGAGCTGCGGCAGGAGCCGCAGACGCTGTCGCTCCAGGAGCGGGGCAGCTCCTCCGGCAGGCCGGCAAGAGACGTCCGGCTGGGAGCGAAGCCTCTCCCGCAAAGCCCGCAAGCGGAGCGGGCAGGAGCCAGCAGCCCCAGCAGCCCGCGAAGCGCCTTTGACGGCCATGAGGGGCTTGCCAGCGGATAGAGCCGCGCCGGGCCCTCTCCTTCTTCCCGCTCGGAAAGCCGCAGGAATCGATCATCGGCAGCAGGCTCTCCGGAACGCTTCGGAGGACGCGTCTCGGAAAGGAGCGCGCCGCCGGCAGGTTGCATCGTCATGTGGATCACTCCTTAAAAGGTAGAATGGAAGCGTCGGGATGAAGCCGATCCAGACAGGAGATAGCCCGCTTTGCGCGCCGCCCGGTTCATGAGCCGGATCTGGCGGATCGCCCTTTTTTGCGAGGCGCTGGGCGAGGCGGCCGCGAACCAGACGAAGCCCTGCGGATCGGCGGCGGATCTTCCCGCCCGGCCTGCCGACTGGACGAGCGAAGCTTCGTCGAAGATGCGGGAGTCGGCGTCGAGAATGAACACGTCGCTGCCCGGGATCGTCACGCCCCGCTCCAGGATCGTCGTGGTGACGAGCATCCGGAGCTGCTTTTGCCGGAAGCGGACGACCTTGTCCGCTCGCTCGGGGTCCTGCGAATGCGTCGCCGCCACCTCGCCCCGATCGGGGAATAGCTTGCGGATGAGCCGGGCGACCGGCTCCGCCGACCGGATGGCGGGGACAAAGACGAACAGCTGCGCGCCGCGATCGAGAGAACGGGCCATCGCCTGCCGCAGCGAGGACGGCATGCGGCCGGCAGCCGCCATGCCGAGAGCGGGCGGCGTCCGCAGCAGGCGCGGCACGGGCAGCGGATGGCGGTGGTAGCGCACCGGCACCTTGGCATGCGGCAGCCGGCCGAGCCGCGCGAGCCGCTGCAGCGACGGAGGCGGCGTAGCCGTCAGCAGCACGGTGCGCGAGCCTGCGGCGCCGCTGCGCGCTACCGCCTCGTGCAGCATCGCGTCGCCCGCGAACGGAAACGCGTCGAGCTCGTCGAGCACGATCAGGTCGAACGACTCGCGAAAGCGCAGCAGCTGATGCGTCGTGGCAAGCGTGAGCCGCCCGTCCTCCCCGCGCTGCGGACTGCCGCCGTACAGCGCGACGGGCGGCGTGTCGGGAAAGGCGCGGCGCAATCGCGGCTCGAGCTCGAGCACGACATCCCGGCGCGGCGTCGCGACGAGCGCCCGGCCGCCTCGGCTCAGCACGGATTCGAGCAGCGGAAAGATCATCTCGGTCTTGCCCGCGCCGGTGACCGCCCAGAGCAGGAAGGACGGATGCGGCTCTGCCGGCTTGTGACGGCGCGTCCGCCGGAATAAGCGGCCGGCAGCGGCAGTGGCGCCGCGATGAAGAGGCGGCAGGCGAAGCAAGCCGGCGGACGGCAAAGCCGCGCGCACGAGCGCGGCCAGCCGCGGCCGCAGGCCGCGAGCGGGAGGCGGCTGCAGCGGCCGCTCGAGAAAGGCGAGCGCCGAGGCTGCCGCGGCGCTCTGCGCGGGGCTGAGCCCCCAGCGGCGCAGCCGTTCTGCCGCGGGGGGCAGCTGCTCGGGCGGGGCAAGCCCTGCTCCGCCCCGCCCGGCCTGTGCCGGCATGCCGAGCACGAGCAGCCCGCATTCGCGGCTGCGGCCCAGCGCCAGGCAGGCCTGGCAGCTCGCGCAGCGGCTACTCCCGCACGCGCCGCAGGCCGTGCGCAGCAGCTGCGCCTCGCCGCTGCCGCAGCGCCGGCAGCGGCCCGCGGCGACGGCGCCGCCGAGGCGCAGCCGGCCGAGCAGCGCCGCCAGCTGCAGCGCGGCGTCGCTGCCGGCGCCTGCGGCGGCCAGCCGCGCCTGCGCCTCGCCGCGCAGCAGGGCGCGGCCGCGCAGCGCGCGGGCGGCTGCGCACGCCGCCCGCGCCAGCGCCGCGGCTGCGCCGCCGCTCCCGTGACGGGGCATCGCCGCCGTCACGGGCGGTTCCCGGACGGCCGTTCCGGCCCGTCCGGGGCCAGCGCCGCGCGCGCCAGGCGGCGCAGCGCCTCCGCCGCCTCCGGCAGGCGCAGCGGCGCCGCGCCTCCCGGCGCGGCAGACCGGCTCGCGCGCAGGAGCCGCTCGCGACGAGCGGCTCCTCCCGGCACCGGCCCATGCCGGTTCCAGCTCGCCGCAGCCTCATAGGCCGCCCCCAGCGGCAAGGGCGCGCCGCATACGAGCATCGCCTCCGCCGGCCGAGGAGGCGATGCTCCCGCTTCCTTCGCGGCCTCCGCCGCCCATTCGGCGTCGAGCCGCCACAGCCGGTCGACTTCCGCGTCCAGCGTCGCGGAAGCCAGCCAGCCTTTGTCGGCATCCAAATATAGATACAGCGTCGCTTTCACTTAACGCCTCCTCCTGCCCGCCGCTGCGGGCAGCCCGGCCGGACAACGAAAAAAAAGCACACCCTCAGACGGTTTCCCGCCGAGGGTGTGCTTCACCCGCGCCTTTCATATGACATCAGTATACCTGTCTCGGCGCACGGCTGCAAGCAAAGCTTCGTCGCTCCGCATCTGCGCCTTCTTCCCGTCGCGTCTGCACGCTCGAATTCCCGCCGTCCCTCCTGTCGCCGAGAAACGCGCTCCCGCAAGACCCGACGCTCTACGGTCCGCTGCCGCCGACTTCAAAAAGGAAGCTTGCTCCAGTCCTCGTCGCTTTTCATGTCGATGAGGATCGGCTGATCAAGTTCGCTGACGATGCCCGAGGCGCGCAGCGACCAAAGGATCTGCTCGCGGCCTTTGCGGGACTCCGAATCGGCCTTTCGCCCTGCCGGCGGCGGGTCCATGCTTTCCGCGACGGACAGCCCGGCTTCCCCCGGCTGCTCCGCATCCGGCGAGTCGGCCCGCCATGCTTCCGCTTCCCGGACCGCGCTCTCGCCGTCCGCCGCGCGCTCCAGCCCGACCCACTGGATCGAGCCGTTCCAGCGGCGCACGATCTCGGCCGTTCCGTCCTGCGAGCCCTGGTCCCAGACGGTGATCTTCACCGGAATGCCGGATTTCCGCGCATGCGACTGCAGCGAGCGCAGGCAGTGCTCGATGACCGTCTCGTCGTCCCGGGTCAACAAGATGAAATGGCTCTCCGACTGCGGCCGCCTGGATGCTCTTCTCCAGAAAAGGTGGACCGTTGCCACGGCCGCTCCGTAACAGGCGATGACGCCGATCAAGATTTCGTACATCCCGTCTCCTCCTCTGCCAGCCGAAGCGAGAGCGCCGGGCCGATCCGCCCTTTCGCGCCGGCGCTCCGGAGCCTGATACGGTACCGTATGCCGAAGGCAGCCTAGGCGTTACGGCGAGGAGGCTTCATGGCGTCATGAGCGCAGCTCCGTCCTTTCGTTCCCGAGCGCATGCCAAAAAAAACGAGCCTCCGGAATCGCTCCCGGGGCTCGTACGCGAAGGGCCGCAGCCCTTCTTCTTTTTTCACCGCTTGCGCTTCAGCTGCTTCGCGCCGAAGCGTCCTTGCTATGTAGCTTTCGCGCTTGCGCCCGAAGCCGCTTGGATCCGTCCGGGCCGGGCTCCGGCCTGCGCTCGCCCGCCTCGGACGAGCCGCCTCTCGCTCGTCTCGCGCTAGAGCGTGACCCAGCCGTACTTGATGGAGTTGATGACGGCTTGCGTGCGGTCGTCGACTTCCATCTTTTGCAGGATGCTGGAGACGTGGTTCTTGACGGTCTTCTCGCTGATGAACAGGAACTCCCCGATCATCTTGTTGCTCTTGCCCTCCGCCATCAGGCGAAGCACCTCGGCCTCGCGGCGGGTGAGCGGGTTGTTCTCGCCGGCGACGAACTTCACGCCGGTCTCGCGTCCGGCCGCCGCCCCGGTGCCGGCGCCCATCTCGTCGAGGTAGGTCATTCGGCGCAGCTGGTTGATCAGCTTGCCGGTCACCTTCGGATGGATATAGGCATGGCCCTGCACGACGGAGCGGATCGCGTTGATGAGCGACTCCGCCTCCATGTCCTTGAGCAGATAGCCGGTCGCTCCCTTGCGAAGCGTCTCGAAGACGTAGCTCTCGTCGTCATGGAGCGAGAGGATGATGACCTTGATGTGCGGGAACAGGTCCCGCAGCCGCTCGGTCGCGACGACGCCGTTCTCGATCGGCATATTGATGTCCATGAGCACGACTTCCGGCTGTTGCTGATTGCAGAACTCCAGAACCTGAATTCCGTCGCTGCATTCCCCGATCACTTCCAGGTCGTCTTCCATGTTGAGAATTCGCTTGAGGCCTTCCCGGAAAAGCTGATGATCGTCGGCAATCAGCAGCTTGATCTTGCGCTTGCCTCCTGCTGCGTTCAGGTCCATATGCATTGCTACTCCTTTCGCTGATCCACGCCTGTCGGGATATGGATCGTGATCTTGGTGCCCTGGCCGCTGGACGATTCGAGCTCCAGCCGGCCTTCCAGCAGCTCGACGCGCTCGCGCATCCCCATCAGGCCAAAATGAGAGTTGATCTTGGCTCTGGACTCGATGAGCTCGGCGTCGAAGCCGATCCCGTTATCCTGGACGGCGATCTTCACCATCTGCGACTGGTAGGTCAGCTCCAACGAAACGTAGCTGGCGCTGGCATGCTTCATCGCATTCGTGAACGCCTCTTGAACCAGACGGTAGATGCCCGCCTCCATGGCCGAAGGGAGGCGGATTTCCCGCCCGATCGTCTCGAACACCGTATGAATTCGTGTTTTTTCCTCAAAATCCTGCACATACTTACGCAAAGTGGGAACAAGTCCTAAATCATCTAGCGCCATCGGTCGCAAATTGAATATAATCTTGCGGATTTCTTCTAGTCCTGACCGGACCTGCGCCTTTAAGTCTACTAATTCGTGCTGCACCATCTGAAATTCCTGCTTTACCAGCATTCTTTCTGCAATTTCTGTCCGCAGCACGAGGTTGGCCAGCGACTGCGCCGGGCCGTCGTGAATCTCCCGGGCAATGCGCTTGCGCTCCTCCTCCTGCGCCAGAATGATCTTGAGGCCGATCAGCTGGCGGTTTTTGGCGGACTCCAAAATGCGGGTCACCTGCGTCAGATCGCCGGCCAAATACTCCAGCACGACGTTGATCTGAGAGTGGATCGTCTCGGCCCGCTCGACCGAGCTCTCGACGTTTTTCACCCGCTTCTGCAGGTCGTCGCGGCGCGCCTTGAGATAGGTCTCCTTCTCGCGGTACACCATCAGGTCGAGCTGCAGCTGGGTCGCCCTTTCATAGGCGTTCTTGATGTCTTCCTCTTTATAGCGCACGAAGTCGCGGCTCACCTCGGTCAGCCGGATGCGGGCAAGCCGATACTCCATCTCCAGCTTGTCGACCTTGTCGATCGTCTGGACGGTATCCTGGAGCACCTGGTTCAGCTCCTGCTCGAGCGTAAGCATCTCCTTGCGCGCGGATTCGCAGATTTCATAGATCTGGTATTTGCTGTCCTCCATGACCTGGATCGCGTTTTTGATGACCCGGTCGATATCCACAATGCGATTGTCCACCTGCATCACAGCTGCCTTTCTGTAGCTGGATAATCCTGCATAAGCGACGAAATGGCGCTGCTGTCCCTTAGGACGGCAGCGCCTCGCGTCAGCAGGTCACTCTCTATCATACCATAGGCTCCCTGCGAGGAAGTCTATCATTCGACGGTAATCCGCTTAGTCGCGCCGTCCCATTTTACGGATAGTCCCATCTGCTCAGAGACGACGCGGATCGGGACCAAAGTCCTTCCTCCGCGTTCGATCGGAGCGGCCGGAGCCGCCGCGCGGACGCCGTTTACGACCAGATCCTTGCTGCCGATGACGAGCTCCAGCAGCTTGGCCCCTCTCAGCACGGAGACGCGCTTCGACGCCGCCTCGTAATCGACCGTGCTGCCGAGCGAGCTCGCGACAAAGCGCAGCGGCAAGTACGTCACGCCGTCCTTGATATAAGGAGCGGAATCGAGAGCGGTCGTCTTGCCGTCGATCATCGCGGTCTTGCTGCCGGCCCTCATCTCGATCTTCGCTTTGGCCGGCTCCGGCACCGACGCCGGAGCGTCGACGGAGACGTTGTCGAAAGCGATCGTGCCCGCCGCCGCGCGCTCGTCCGCGCCGTCCTTGAGGCTCGCGACGTAAAGGCGGGTCAGCTTGACCGGATATTTCACCGCCGTGCCCGACTCCGACAGCGGCACCTTGATCGTGCGCCAGCCGGTCCAGTCGACCGCCTTGGACAGCGTGAGCAGATGCTTCGCGCCGGCGGCGTCCGTCAGCTCGGCGCGCGCCCAGTTCAGGCTGGCGTCGCCGAACACATCGACGGAGAGCGAGGTCGGCTGCCCGTCGATCGGGACGCCGGCTCCGAACGAGGCATAAGCCGCGCGCGTATCGGTCGAGCCGCTCGTGAAATCGTAGCCGAGGCTCAGCGCGCCGGTGCCGTTTTCCGCGGCCAGTCCGCTCGTCAGCTGGGCGGAGCCTGTCACCCCGGCGGTCGAGGTGAAGGAGAAGGCCGGCTGGAGCTTGTCGAAGTCGGCCAGCTGCCGGCTGCCGCTTCCCTTGGCGAGCGTCAGGAGCGCGGAGAAGCCGTCATAGCGGGCGATGGCATATCCGACCTGCGCGCCCTCAGACACGCTCTGCACCGTCAGCTTGTCGCCGCTGCGGGCCGCCGTGAAGCCGCGGAACTCCCACTTGACCGCCTCGGAAGGCAAGGTGTAGGTGCCGCCGTCCTTGAGCGTCGCCGTCACTGGCACGTCCAGCTGCGTGCCCGCCTCGAGCGCGCCTTGGGCGGTGCCGATCTTCAGCGACTGGATCGCGTCCGAGCCCACGACGACGACCGGCAGCTTGTCCGTCGCCGAGCCGGATTTGACAGTGATCGAGCCGGTTCCCGTCTTGGACGCGGTGAACGTATTGCCGCTCCAGCTGCCCGCGATGCCTTGGGCGCTCCAGCTCGCGCCGAGGCCTGCCGGATCGAGCGGATTGTAGTATTGATCGTACGCCTTGAGCTCGTACGCGGCCGACTGCCCGAGGAACAGCACGCCCGAGCCGCTCGCCTTGATGCCCTTGATCGCGCCCTGCGGCGCGGACGTGAACACGCCGAGCCCGTTGGACACCTGGCGCATCGTCGTCCCGTATTCCGTCGGATGGCCGAGCTGCAGGCCGAATTCGCCGAGCGGACGAGCGACCATCGTCGTCGAGCCGCCGCCGTCGAAGTTGACCGCCTTGCTGACGCCGAGCTCGACGAGCACCGACTGCAGCTCCGCGAGCGTCAGTCCGGAGCTGCTGCCGTTGTCCTCGGCCGTGACGAGATACACGGTGCGTCCGTCCGCCGAATAGGCGCCTGCCGTACGCGAGCGCGCGGATGAGCCGCTGATCGAGGAGACGCTGCGGGAGAACGCCGCCGCCTTGCCGTTCTCGACGAGAATCGTATGGCCTCCGACCATCGTCTCGAAGCTGGCCGGATCGACCGTCTGCTGCGTCGTCAGCGACTGCAGCCGATAGTCGGCGCTGACCGGCTGGCCGACCTGCAGATGCTCCCGCACGTAAGCGGCCGCCGTACCGTGCGCGCGCAGGATGAAGCCGTCCGCCGGAGGCGTCGTCTGGAGCGCGGAGCCCTCCGAGATCTGCTGCACGACGCCGCCTTGCACGAGCACCTCCGTAGGGGTGGCGTAGCTCGCCCCCGCAGGACGGCTCGGCTCTGTCCAGGCGCTCGTGTACAGATAGAGGGCGTTCGCATGCGAGTAGCCTTTGGTCGGAAACTCCGTGGTGTAGGAGGACTGGTTCATGCCGCTGAGCGCGAACGTCGAGCCGTCCCCGGCCGTCACGCTGCCTTGGAAGGCGTAGCGGTCGATGACCGCCTTGCGGTCCTTGGTGACGCCGAACATGTACATGCCGGTCAGCTGCATCGGACTGACGAGCAGCGATCCGCCGCTGATCTGCGCGCCCATCGGCGCTCCGTCGGAGGAGGCCGTCTGGAAATAGTCGGCATTGATGCCGGCGACCGCGCCGGCGTTCTTGGCCATGTTCAGCACGCTGCTGCGGCCGGTGACGACGCCTTGCTTTCCGTTGATGGCGTTCAGGCTCACATGCGGATCGTTCAGGTCGATCTTGATGACATGGATATTGGACTGGACGGAAGCGCCGCTACGCGTTCCTTTCCAGAGGTAGTCGATGCGCTGGGCGCCGGAGGTGATCATTTCCTGGCTGACGACTGTCAGCTTGGAGCTGGCGGCTTCGGCCCGGCCGACGGGAGACAGGATGCTCATCGCTCCGGGCAGCTGCGGCGCGAGCGCGGCCAGAGGCTGGATGACGAGCGCGGCTCCAAGCGTGCTTACGAGCACGCGGCGGACGAAGACGCCTCGCGGCGACTTCCGCTCCGGAGACGGGGCGGCGGCTCGGACGTCGTTGCGGCGGTTGATGCGGCTTGCCTGTTTCATATGAAATGCAGCTCTCCTATCTGTTTGCCTTCATTCGATTGGTCTAGCACACGAATGAATAGACTTCCAGAATAGAGAAAAGTTACGAGGCGATAGAATAGTCTTTTCACCTTTGCGAGGTTGAATGTCTTTTTCTATGAAAATAGCAAAAGCCGGCCTGCTGCCAGGCCGGCGGAAAAACAAGTCACAGTAGAGATCGCCTAGACGTCGATCATGTTCAGGTACTGCAGCATGCGCTTGATCATGACGACAGCCTCCGCTCTCGTCGCCTTGCCGGCCGGAACGAATTGATCCGCCGTCTGGCCGTTCAGCACGCCGATGTAGACCGCCTTGGCCGCGTAGCTCTTGGCCCAGCTGCCGATCTTGCCGCGATCCTTGAACTTCTCGAGGTAGTTCTGCTCCTGCTGAGGCGGGATGATCTTCATCTCCGCCGCTTCGACGGCGCGGATGATCATCGCGGCCATCTCCTGGCGGGAAACCGGATCGTTCGGCCGGAACTGGCCGCTTGCGCCCTCGACGATGCCGGCGGCGGAGGCGGCGCCGATATAGGCGGCAGCCGCGCCGAGCCCGCTCGTATCGCGGTAGGCCGAGGAGGCGGCGGCTGTATTGCCCTTCAGGCCGAGCGCGCGCGAGACGAATTCGGCGAACTCCGCGCGGGTGATCGTCTTTTTCGGCTCGAACGAGCTGTTCGTGCGCGGACGCACGATCGCCTTGGCGGCCAGCGTCGAGATGTCGTTCTTGGCCCAGTGGCCGGCAATGTCGCTCAGCACCGCGCTGCCCCTGGCGATGGCGAAGACGCCGCCGTCCCGGTGCTTCAGCACGACAGCCGAGCCGCTGCCCGCGCTCTGCGTCTTGGTCGGGACATAGCTCATCAGGCTCGTCTCCGGATCGTAGAAGACGCCTGCGGCCTGCGCCGCCGGAATGACGGACGCGGAGCGGAGCGTCGTCGTCATCATCCGCTTGAGGCCGCTGTAGGCGACCTTGGTCGTGCTGCTGCCGCTGACGAGCGACAGGTCGATGCTGATCGGCCCGGCCAGCAGGCTGGCGCTGGCGCGGCTCATCGCGAACTGCAGCGTACCGGCCAGCGAGCTTGCGCTCGTATCGAGCGAGAGCAGCAGATAGCCGGTCGTGCCGCCCGCATTGAGCAGCTTGGCGGTTTTTTCATAATCGATCGCCTGCAAAGGAAGCTCCACGGTCAGCGTATCGAATTGGATCTCGAAGGAAGCGTTGCTGGCGCTCATCATTTGCTGCAGAGTGGCCAGCGGAAGAGCGACCAGCCCTGCCTTGTTCGTATCCGGCACCTGGAAGCTCACCTTGGACTGGCCGGCGGCGCGCGCGGCCTGATAAGCGGCCGCCAGCCGCTCGTTGAGCACCGTATAGCGGGTCGCGACGCGGCCGGCCGGGGAGACGTCCGGGCTGGTCGAAACGTCCAGCTCCGTCAGCTGGCCCGGAGCCTTGCTGCCCGTGCCGCCTCCGGCGCCGCTGCCGGAGCCGTCGCTTGCGCTGAGGTTGGCGATCGCGACGGAGGAGAGCGCCGCCGCCGCATCGCCGCCCGCCAGGCGCAGCGGATTGTAGGTCGGCGGGCTGTACGTCAGCGTCAGCGTCTGTCCCGGCGCGACCGAGCTGCCCAGCAGCAGCGTGACGACGGAGCCGGAGACGCTTACGCTGGACACCGGGATGAGCGTGCCGCCGGCGCGGAACGAAAACTGGGACGGCCCCGGCACGGCGGCCGGATCCAGCGGCATGCTGTACAGCAGCGTCACGGCCGCGCCGGAGGCGCTGCCCGACAGGAACACCGGATAAGTGCCGCTGACGCCCGCCTCGCGGTTGCTGAAGCTTTCGGCCGGATTGCCCGCCAGATCGGCGAGCGGAGGCACGCCCTGGACGTAGCTCACCTTGACCGACGTGCCGGCCGTCAGCGAGCTCGCCAGCGTCAGGATCAGCTTATTGCCTTCCACGGAGACGCCGCTGATGCTCATCGAGCTCGTGCCGCTCAGGACGGCGAACTGGCTGCGCAGCGGCAGCAGCGATCCGTTCAGTCCTTCGTTGTACGTCAAGGTGACCTTGCTGCCTGCTGCGGCCACGCCGGTGAGCACCGGCCGGCTCGTATCGAGCAGGTTCTGGATATAGGCGCCGCTGAATGCCGCCAGCAGGTTGCCCGACTGGTCCATGACCGGATTCGTGCCAGGCGCATAGTTGATGTAGGCGCCGCCCTCGCCGCCTGCCGCCGAGGCCAGCTTGAACGTCAGCACATTGCCGTTTACGGCCGGCTCGCTGAGCGAATGGTAGCGATCGTTGACATAAAGGGCGAACTGCGAAGCCCAGTCCGCCTTCGCGGCGCCGAGCGCGTCGCTGAACGTCAGCCGCAGCTGGCTCCCCGCCACGCTGCCTCCGGTCAGCTTGGGCTGAGCCGCCGAAGCATCGTAGGTCGCCTGGCGGCCGGAGAATCCGGCCGCTCGAGCTCCGCCAAGGCCGCGGATTGCCCGCATGCTGCCAGGATCGGTCGGAGCGGTATAAGCGACGGTCACCTTCTGCCCGTTCAGAATGCCGCTGCGCAGCTCGAGCACGACCGTATTGCCCGAAACGCTCGCCTGGCTGATCTCACGCGCCGCGGAAGCATCGTTGACCGTCACGTAGAAGCTCGCGGGATAAGGCACCGCTGACGAATCGAGCTCATTGTCGTAGGTAAGGCGAATCTTGGACGGGCTTAGCATCTCGACCTTGCTGAGCGCGGGCGCCGCTGTCGTGGCGCGCAGCGTCTTGAATCGCCATTGGTACTCGTTGAGGATGCCGCCGAAGCCGTTGCCGGCTGCATCGCGGATGCTGTTCACGCCGATCTCCATGTAGTATTCCCCGCCGCCGGGCAGCGGCGCGTCCGGACGGATGACGACCGTATCCGGCCGATCGGCCGTCACTTGAGCTTTGACCGTGTACGTATCGGACGAGCCGGCTTTATGGATCAGGATCTGGTAGCCTTCGCTCAACCGCACCGGTTCCGTGAACACCGCCTCGAACGCGGCAATCGTCGAGACCGAGTCGCTGCCGCTCGCCGGACGCAGCGTCAGGACGGACGGCGGCGTCCAGTCGCGGGTCGCCGTGAAGCTCCAAGCCGAGCTCCCTGCCAGGCCGGCATAAGCCGTGCCCGCCGCGTCGCGGATCGCCTGCGTGCCGATCTCGACATAGTAGCGCGCTCCTTCCTGGAAGGAGATGCGCGGATCGATCGCGATGCGGCTGCTGCCGAAGCCCGCGACCTGCTCGGACGTGACCGGGATCGTCGCGACGATCGCCGAGTCCTGGGCGCTGCGGAGGACGAAGCTGCCCGTGCCCGGGTAGACCGCGCGGTCGAAGCTCATCGCCAGCTTGCTGTCCCCCGCGGCGATCGTCTCGCCGTTGCCGGGAGACAGGCCGGTCAGCGACGGCCCCTTGCTGTCGCTGACCGCGCGGGTCGTGAACGTCCACGCCGCCGCGTCGCGGATGCCGGCGAACAGCAGGTCGCCGCTGCGGAATGCGGCGGCTTCGACCAGCACATAATAAGCGGTGCTGCCGGCGAGGCCGTTATGCGGGAGGATCGCGCTCCTCCCGTCATCGGCGTATTTCAGCTGATCCGCCGTCCAGCTTTGGACCGTGCTGTTGTCGGATACCTTCTTGAGCTCGATGCGCTTAGGCGCAGCGGAGCTGCTGTTCGGGCTGACCGGCTTGTCGAAGACGAGCTTCAGCTCCGTCCGGACGTCCACGCCTTGGGTGCCGTTTGTCGGATTCATCCCCGTCACCCCGATCGGCGAAGCCGCCGTCCGGAAGCTCCAGCCGATCGATCCGGAGCGGTTGCCCGAGCCGTCCTGGACCAGGCCGGCCGGAGCGCTCACCGTATATGACTGGCTCGGCAGCAAGCCGTTTGGCGGCGCGATCGACAGAACGTTCGTCCCCCCGCCGCTGACCAGCGTCGAGGTGATGCCGATCGGCACGCTGTCTCCGGTCGAGGCGTTCGTCAGTTGCAGGAAGCCCGCAGCCGGGAACACCGCTTCGTTGAACGTAATGCGCAGCGCCGAAAAGACCGACGCGTCCCCTTGGCCGGAGCCCGGGCTATAGTCCGTCGCAACAGGCGCGGAGGTATCCGGCTCGGCTGCAGTGAAATTCCACTCCGTCGCGCTCGAGATGCCGGCGAAAGCGCCGCTGCCGGACTGGCTGACGAAGCTGCCGCTGTCGATCAGCACATAATAGGACTGCCCCGCCTCGAACGGACGCTCCGGCTGGATCGTCACGAGGGACGAGTTGGACGGATCGACCGTCACCCGGCTGTCCGAGACGGCGTAGCGCCCCCATTCGGAGTTGTCCGCAACCTTGCGGATCGAGATGACGGCCGCCCCGTTGCCTTTCAAGACCGGCTCGTCGAAATAGAGCGAAAGCCTGGCGTTCGCCGGCGCCGCCGCAGCGTCGTCAGCCGGATATTTGCCTGCTGCGACCGGCCCCCCTTGGGCCGCGTACGCGGTGCCTGCCGTCAATCCGGCTGCAGGCAAAGCCGTGTGCGCCAGTACAAGCAGAGCGACGATTCCTTTCAACCACAATCGTTTTCCCACGACCATTTTCCACTCCCCGATTGAACATTCGTAGTTACTTTGTCGGTCGCTGCGCAGGGAATGTTTAGGAAAAATGGAGAAAGCGATAGCATCTGAACGCAAAAAAGCCCCTGCTCCATGAAATGGAGACAGAGGCTCTGCTTGCAATCTTGCTTAGACCAGTGCTTCCTGCTTGAGCAGGGAAGCCTTGTCCACGCGCTCCCAAGGAAGATCGATGTCCGTACGGCCGAAGTGGCCGTAGGCAGCGGTCTTGCCGTAGATCGGACGACGCAGGTCCAGCATCTTGATGATGCCGGCCGGGCGCAGGTCGAAGTTGGCGCGGATAAGCTCCACGAGCTTCTCCTCGGCCACTTTGCCCGTACCGTAGGTGTCGACGTTGATCGAAACCGGGTTGGCTACGCCGATCGCGTAAGCCAGCTGGATCTCGCATTTGTCGGCCAGGCCAGCGGCAACGATGTTCTTGGCCACATAGCGGGCTGCGTAAGCGGCGGAACGGTCGACCTTCGTCGGATCCTTGCCGGAGAATGCGCCGCCGCCATGACGAGCGTAGCCGCCGTAGGTGTCGACGATGATTTTGCGGCCGGTCAAGCCCGCATCGCCTTGAGGACCGCCGATGACGAAACGGCCCGTCGGATTGATGAAGTATTTCGTCTCTGCGTCAAGCCATTCAGCCGGCACGGCTGGAGCGATGACATGCTCGCGGATATCCTTTTGAATCTGCTCCAGCGTCGCCTTCTCGTCATGCTGCGTGGAGACGACGATCGTGTCGACGCGGACCGGCTTGCCGTTCTCGTCGTATTCGATCGTGACTTGCGTCTTGCCGTCCGGACGGAGGTAGTCGAGGGTGCCGTTCTTGCGCACTTCCGCCAGACGGCGGGCGATGCGGTGCGACAGCGCGATCGGCAGCGGCATCAGCTCCGGCGTCTCGTTCGTCGCGAAGCCGAACATGAGGCCTTGGTCGCCGGCGCCGATGTCTTCGTTTTCCTGATGGACGTCTTTGCCCTCACGCGTCTCGATCGCGGCGTTGACGCCTTGAGCGATGTCGGCCGACTGCTCGTTGAGCGAGGTCAGCACGGCGCAGGTCGTGGAGTCGAAGCCGTACTTGGCGCGGGTATAGCCGATTTCCTTGATCGTGCGGCGCGCGATCGCGGAGATGTCGACATAGTCCGCGCGGCTGCTGATCTCGCCGATGACGAGTACGAGACCGGTCGCTACGGATACCTCGCAAGCTACGCGGGCATGGGGATCCACTTCAAGGAAAGCGTCGAGAACTGCGTCAGAAATCTGGTCGCATATTTTATCGGGATGGCCTTCCGTTACGGATTCCGAAGTAAACAGGTGTCTTCCTTTAAGGGACAAGCTGATCGACCTCCTAGAACCATGGAATGAGAAAAGGATGATGTCTTAACAAAAAATCAACCTTTTCCCATTGGAAAAGGTCGGGTAGACAACTCTTCTAGGACACTATGATAGCCCAACTGTCGGATCGTGTCAATGGACGGAATCCCTTGCCGGATCCTGGTTCTAAGGACTCGAGCGGCAAGTGCGGCAAGGCGGGTTCAGCTGTGAACAGATCGTGAACTCGCCTTGCCTCTCACCGAAATTCCCGCTTACAGGCCAAGCATCGACTGCTCGGCTTTGGCGACCAGACGTTTCGTAATTTCGCCGCCGACCGAGCCGGCTTGGCGAGTCGCCAGCGACGACCAGTGGATCGAGCCAGGAGCGGATGCCGGTCCGGATGCGCCGAGCTCGCCAGCAAATTCCGTATCCGCAGAGCCAGGAGCCGGTGCGGAGTACAAGCCCAGCTCGCCGGCGATTTCATATTTCATCTGATTGAGCATTTCCTTGCATGCAGGGACGACGACGCGGTTTGTCTTTGCCATTGCACCAAGCACCTCCAAAGGATTGGGATAGATAAGGATGTGCTAGTAGCTTGCCGCCGCGCCGCGTCCGCTACGCGTATAACCTGTTGCCACTTCGGGAAAAATATCCCCGCTTACTTCTCGATCGTCTTGATCTCATAAGCCCCGCGCACCATGACGGTCAGGCCGACTTTCATGCCGTCCGCCGAGCCTACGCCCCTCCCGCCCCGAGGAAACAGGATCAGATGGTTTTGCGGCACGCTCGAGCCGGACTTGATGTCGATGCCTGCCGTGACGTCGGCGATGCCGTTGCTGTCCGGGCTATAGGCAACCGCCTTGCCGCCCCGCACGACGACCTCCGTACCGTCGGCAGCGATCAGCGTTTTGCCCAGCGGCACGTTGATGACCTTGACGCCGCCTTCGTCGGAGCTTCCTCCGCCTGCGCCCGGCGTCGCCGTCGGAGCCGAGGACGGCGCCTGCGACGGTGACGGCGACGGCGTGCTGGTCGGAGCTGTCGCTCCTCCCTTAAGCGCTTCGGCGATCTTTTGATCGACATAGCTCTTGGTGACGACCGGATCGTCCGCCGTGCCCGGCACAGTGCCGACCGAGGCGGAGGTGCTCGAAGAGGCGGCAAAGGCCTCTCCGTTCCACGTCTTGAGAATGGCTTGCCACTGGGTACCGACTCCAATCGCTGCGGCCAATGCGAGCGCTGCTGTTGCCTGTGTTCTTCTTTTCAATGTAATCTCCTCCTAAACCAGACTCCGCCAATATCCCGACTCTACTAAAAGGCTGTCGAATTGTCTATGAGCCCGATGGAATCAAGCAGAAAAGCCGCGCGCTCAGGCACGGCTTCTTCGGCTTCGCTCAAATCATTAATTGTTGATCAAGAACCAGTTCATTTCCTGGGAAGCAATCAGAATCGACGATCCCTGGAAAACATCATAAATATTAAGCTTGAATTTGCTATTGGTGCGGACTTTGTTTTGAATCTCCGGATCATTGAACAATATTTTGAGAGGAATGTCCGTACCCTCTTTCAGTACTTCGTCTTGGGACCCTTCCAAAGCCGCAGCAAGGTCAAACGTTTTGGAATAAGTGAGCTGATTGGTGTCCTGATTGACAAATTCGACTTTGATTTTATGCGTTCCGGCGATGGCCTCATAAGTTGCATCTCGTCCGAGCGAGTAGACGGTCTCCAGTTTAAGTCCGGCGACGTTGTACATATCTTTGACATCATAGAAAGCACTCGTCTTAGCCAGCGACAATCCGAAGCCGCCAACTTTCAGTTCTTTTACTTGATCCGCCACACTCTCGTTCGTCTGTCCGAGCTGGAACGAAACCGGCTTGACCAGAAGCGGAGAGGTGACCGAGCCTGCGTTCGTGCCCGTTCCCGAACCTCCATTCTCCCCTGCAGGTGGAGCGGCGGGCTCCGTACCGATCGCCTGTCCGATGACAAGCTTGTAATCGCTGGCGTCAAAGGCGCGCGGAAGGGCAGACCATGCGGAGACGAGTGCCTTGCCTCCCGAACTAATCCGCTCTTTGACTTCGGCGTACTGGACCGGTACGATCAAGCCGTTTTTATCGACCAGGTACCCGCCCAGCTTGGCGATCGCGGTGGCTCGCGGTTCCTGATTGATTCCCTCGAACTCCGCATAGAAGGTTTGAGTGCCTACGCCTTTATAAACGGCATTGCGTTTAAGCTTAATCGTCGCTTTTTGCCCGCTTCCAGAGATGACGTAGTCCGTGAGATTGCCGATAACCGGGATCTCCGACAGTTGCTGTCCCGTAAATTGATACAGCATCTTGCCTGGCTTGTCCGCGGCTGATTCCGTGGCGACAAAGGCGATTTGACTGATGGACGTACTGTACGGAATATCTGCGGCCACGACAGCCTCGTAGCTGGATCCGGGAGCGAGTACAAGCGTAGAATCCAGACCGATCGCTTTCTGCTCGGTTCCGATCTTGACGCCGTTGACCATAAAGTAGCCTCCGAGGGCTGGAATCTGCTTCGCAACCTTGCTGTTGTTCGTAATGGCGATGCCAGCGACCAGCTTGTCCTGCTCGACTCCGGAAGTTCGAGTCACGGTTTTCAATTGGATGCTGTAATCCTTATAGCTGAA
Organism: Paenibacillus sp. B01; assembly: GCF_009649995.1. Classification (NCBI taxonomy): domain Bacteria; kingdom Bacillati; phylum Bacillota; class Bacilli; order Caryophanales; family Paenibacillaceae; genus Paenibacillus; species Paenibacillus sp. B01. Next base: position 5,302,740 of record NZ_CP045802.1, read on the forward strand.
TGCAGTTCCCAGTCCGCCTTCCAAGGAGGCGGCTTCGACGACATAGGAGGCAATGACATACGACTTTTCTTTATCCGTCGCCAACGATTTCATGACCAGCTCGGCGCCAGTCAGACTTGCTTCCGCAGGCAGCGTCCCCGTCAGCGCCAACGACTTGCCGATCCCTGGCAGCAGGCTCGCGTTTTCTTCTTTGGCATAAGTCAAAGCATAGCTCTTGCCGTTGCCAGTCACAAGATAGAAATCGAAGGCCCCCGCTGCGACTGCAGTCGATCCCGTGTTGGTGAGCGAAAACTCAAGCGACACGGACTGTCCCTCGGCATCTTGGCTGATGATGGCGTTTCCGGCTTTCGTCGTGACCGGCTGTCCCTCTAAATAGATGCTCCGAGGCTGACCCGCAGTCGAAGCGGACTGCACTTTCAACGCCGGCAATTGAAAGACGCCTGTCGGGAGCTTGAGCTTTGTCGCCTCGTCATTGAAGGAAGGAACGAGAGTCAGCGGCTTTGCGACGACAGCTAAAGGAAGCGTCGAACGAAGCGTAATGATTTTCCTCTCTCTCGGCTGGATCGTCATCGTTTCCAGGCTGGGAGATGAAACGTTATAGACCGAAAGGCTTTCCGTCTGAATGTTGAACGTCAGCTTGGATAAGTCAATCACTTGTTGTCCTACATTCTCAAGCAAGTAATTGACGGTGACATAGCCATTGTCCTTGTCTTTGGATATGTAGGCTTGCTTGACCGCTCCTTTGAGCTTGCCGCTGCCGTATAGCATGACGCCTGGCTGAAAGGCTGCGATCCTGTCGGTGCCTTGGGAAGGATATGAAATCGTGCCCAGTCTTTTTTCATAGTTGGAGGAAGAGAAATCCCACTTGATGATGTCAAAGGATAGATCCGTAAGCTTGGTCGCTGAATCGACGACCGCATAATAAGTCATATATTGCGTACTGTTGGCAGGAACGGATGTCTTCTCCTTGTCTCCTTCAACGACCGTAGCCTTGAATGACTTGCCTGACTTGGATTTGACACGAATCCAGTAATCCAGCAGATCCATAGATTTCGAGCTTTTATTCGTGATCACGACCGTATAGGCTAACACTTTACCCTTGTCCTGCATGAGGAAATGGGCGTCCCTTATGCTCAGCGAGCCTCCCGTCAAGCCAACTGCTTGTCCCGACAGCGTAACGCTCTTCGCTGCATAGGCTACTTGCATTCCGCTTTCCGCTATCGTACCGCCCAGCAGCAAGCCTGCTGCAGTCAATGCGGTCAATCCGCTTTTCATCCAGTTATGCTTCACGTCGTCATACCCTCCTGAATCCATATAGCATTTAGACGCAGAGAGAGTCTCCTTTGTTTCTGTTATTTACCGCTTGCTCCAACTTTTGTGCAACAAAAAAAGAGCAAGCAGGGAATCCTGCTTGCTCTTTGGGGATGAGGCCTTAGATTAGCCGATTTCAACCGTGATCGTACCGGACACGTTGTTGCTCGTCGTGTACGTGATAACAGCCGTTCCTTTTTTACCAGCGACTGGGGACAGGTTGCCAGCTTGATCAACCGTTACCAGCGAAGGCGTCGAGGAGGAGAAGTATCCGATTGGGCTGATCGCGATGCCATATTGGTCTTTAACCGTAGCCGTGATTTTGTTGCCGTTTTGCTTCAGCGTTACTTCTTTAGCCACTGGAGCATCTTCGGAAACAGTCACTTCTTGCGTTGCTACAGCTGTGTTGCCCACATATGCAGTAACCGTCGATTTACCCGCTTTTTGACCTGTAAGTGCAAAGTCAGACTCAACTTTCAGCACAGTAGGCTCGGAGCTGGTTACGAAGTCAGCAGAAGCTTTAGCCAGTGCGACTGCTTCGCCGGAAGCCGTTTTACCCGACAGTTTGATCGTCTTGGAGTAAGCTCCAGCCGTCTTAGCTGCAAATGCTGCACCGATCGAATCGATCGAGAAGGATTTGACGTCAGCGGAATCAACAACCGTTACCGTGAAGGTGTATACTTCAGCGGATCCAGAAGAGATCGTCACTTTTGCCGAACCGGATTTGCCGTTAGCGGCTTTCAGTTCGCCTGTTGCTTTGTTGTAGGTCAGCAGGTTCGCTTCGGATTGTTCGGAGAGGACAACATCATAGGCTGCTTCTGCAGCTGTTGCCGTCTTCGTACGTCCATAGTTATCAACCAGTACGATGTTATCGCCTTTCAGCGTAACCGTAGCATTGTCTTCCAGCGTCGTTACGACATCTTTAATGCCGTTTACGCCTACGACATTAGAAGCTTTTTGAACCGTCACGCCAAGCGTAGAAGGTACGGAAGTAGCGACTTTGCCACGAGCAACCAGGTAGGAGTAGCCCTCTTTCGTGAACTTCAGGACGAGCTCGCCCTTAGCGTTCACCTTAGGGTATCCTTCAGCAATGTTTGCACCGGAGATGTCGATTTGGTCCGTGCTCAGAGCCGTACCTTTAACTTCTTGACCGAAGATATCGGTAGCTACGAACGGGAAGACCACTTCTTCACCGGCTACGACCAGCGAGCTTGGTGCACCCAGTTGAATATCTTTCACAACCGAGTTGCCTGCAACGGTGATAACGATGGACTTAGCAAGACCGGCGCTCGGGTTGCTAACCGTCAGCGTCGTGGAGCCGGCAGCTTTAGCTGTGAATTTCAGAACGCCTTTGCTGTCCACGGTAATTTTCTCAACAACACGGTTGTCGCTGTTGTAGAAGATCAGACCGTCTTTTTCTTTCCAGCTCGTGTACGTATCAGCTGCAACGCCGGCTTTAAAGTCGATATCGCCAGCCGTGAGCGTCAGCGCTTGACCGCTTGCATCTTTCAGAGTCAGCGGAACGATAAGACCCGTTTCGCCAGCGGAGATACGAACTTTGCCAGCCAGCGGCTGAACTTCGCCCAGTTCCAGGACAGTGGCCGTCGAGCCCGTTACGACCGGAATGGTTTTGTTCGTGCTAAGACCCGTAGCTGGGACAAATGCCGTCACGAGGACTTTATCGCCAGAAGCAGCTCCAGCCGTCTTAAGGTTGACCTTGCCGCCTGTAACCGTAAGAGCAGCATTCGTCTTCGTCGTGTTTACAGCCGTGATGTAAGTGCTAGTCGTAGCCGTTACATCCTCTTTGAACTGGTTGTAGACTTTAACGCCGAGATCGACATTGTCAGCCAGTTGAAGAGCAGGGGACGTTACTTCGATCGAGGAAGTTACGCTTGCAGCAACTTTAACCGCGAACGGAGCGTCCGTGCCTTTTACCGTCAGCGTGTAGTCGCCTACCGGCAGGTATACAGCGGACAGAACAACGGATTTGTTGTCGTCAGCGTATTTAGCCGTCACAGGGAACGTGGACAGGTTGGATTTCAGCGTGTAGCCGCCATCCAGGTACGTTTTTTCCGTAGCCGTCAGCGCGCGGTTGAATTTAACCGTGATTGCTTTGGCGCCGGATTGAGCCGCTTCCGTTGCTTTAACAGCTTGAAGCGTAACTTTAACATCGTAGGATTTGCCGTTGTAGGAAACGGAAACCGTCGTTTCTTTGCCAACTTCCAGTGGAGTCGTCAGCGCGTGCTTCACGACTTGGTTGTCGGAGAAAGTAACCTCGATGTTCGTAGCGTCGACAGCAACAGCGGACTTGACGGATACAGCTGCATCCGAAAGGTCGTAGATTGCTTCAACGACTTGACCGCGAGTAGCGGCTACTTTGTAAGAAGCGGCGGAATCGATCAGGCCGGCTTCGATAGCAGCTGCTACGTAGCCTTTTGCCCAAGCGCTTACCGCGCCGGAAACAGCTGCGTCCGCTTTAGGCGTCAGGCCTGCTGCGATAACGAGCGTTTTGGCTACTTGCTCAACCGTCAGGGACTGGGAAGGTCCGAACAGGTTGTTGCCAAGGCCGTTCAGGTAGCCAGCTTTCGTGCCAGCGCCGATGAAGCCTTTCGCCCAGTGAGTTGCTGCTACGTCCTTGTAATTGGCTGCAGCGGCGTCTTCCGTCAGGCCGTTGAGCAGAACGAGGACTTTGGAGAACTCAGCGCGCGTGATGTTCTTCGTCAGGCCGGCCGTTCCGTCCGGATAGCCCGTCAGGATGCCCGCTTGCTTCAGAGCGTCGAATTTCTGTTGTGGGGACAGTTCAGCCGCGAAAGCGGAGCTTGCGAATACGGAAGTTACGAGTGCGCCAGTAACGACCAGGGATAAACTTTTCTTCATAACCTTTTTGTCTCCTCCTCTAACTTGCTTAAGTATGTGAGAGTGTTTGGTAGAACTATGAGTGCTCTTTGTACTCATCTGTTGTGTCACCCCCTTCCCAGAGTGTGGGAGCAGTATAATATAGAAAAATGTCTGCTTCATGCTGTAGACACGTGTGAAAACATGTCGCAGAAACTCGTAAAATCAAGTAGAAAATAATGGAAGCCTGTCAAACCACTAAACCATTATACAATGGGCTAGTAGAGGCAGTAAAGAGGGAGATGAGAATATGTTCCATTTCCATCGGAGTTACCGGAGCAAAAGGAATTGATGTTCCGGACGGGCTTCCCTGCCATCTTTGGATTCCGTTCTGTGCGACTCCATGTACTTAAACGCAGGGCGTTTCGAAAAGTTGCGAGCCGTCGGAACTTTTTTTTCTTTTTCTTGCCTGTTGTTTTGCTATGTATTGCCTTGATGCGTACTTCTTGGCTGCATTCCTAGTATAACTTGGTTAACCTGGCTCCGTCGACTCGAAACTTTTTCCATCCCTCGGAATCTGTCGAAGATTGGCCTCATACTTCTTACCATCTAGTTTAGCCTGAAAATATCCTTTGACTTCTTTGAATTAGCCCCTTTTACATCTGTCGGTAACGAAATCATTTAAATTTAGATTCTTAAATAACGCCATGTGCGTTGAGCGCTTACATGAATTAAAGATTTCTAAACTCGACTACTCAACATGCCTCAAGTCAATCTAAACCCATTTGAGGAGTCGGTTGAATGCAGCCAAATCTCATCTTGAGAATCAAAAAAGGTTTGATAGAGTGAATTAACTAAAACTCACAATACCAAGCGAGAAGGTGGCCTCATTCTAAAAAAGTCGCCAACTGATCTGTTACTTTACGTCTATTCACAATTTAGGCTCCTCTGGGTTAGCTAAAGCTAACCCAGAGGAGCCTAAATTGATTTTTCATCTAATTAATAGATAACCATGTCAGATATTCCTGCGTACTCGAATAATCATTAGGCGAATGGCCTTTAACGTTCCAATAAATAGTGTATCCCGGCGGCAGTCCTGTAACACTCATTGTATCTATATTTCCAGCTCCATTATCTAGAGGAGAAACTGGAGTATTGTTTGGACTATAGATTCTAAAATCAAAATCAAAATTCTTACTTGGGGTACCGTCACCGTTTCCATTTGCTAGAAAGACAGTCAAATTAACTGGGCTACCGGTATAGTTAAACCATTGAAACCAGTCCTCGTCACCATAACTAGTAATTTTCCCAGAGAAAAATTGATTAGGAGGAAGGAAATGAGCACTGTAACCATCATCGGCGAAACCTGGAGTTGCAGAAGCACTTCCAGCAAAAGATAAAGTGGCCAACCCAACTGATAGTGCTAGCAGTTTTAGTTTTTTCACAATAACCTCCTGAATTGATTTAATATTAGCCCCCATCCTTTGGATGGAATAATGCGATCCTTCTTCCATTCAAAAGGATATGGTTTATACAAAATTACATTATTTATATTTATATGTGAATAAGCCCCATTTACCATTCTTGATCTCTGTTATGATTCAGAATTCCCAAGTATCGCAAAGGAACCAGCGGGAACTTTGTATTTTCATGAAGAAATATGAGATGTTACCATTTTCGCATTCATCAAAATTTTAACTTATCAATCCAATGACTTTCGACCATCCAAAAAACCTAGATAGTTTATCGATTAACCCAAAGGTTTACCTATGCCAACAAGGAGCTGAACTCGTACCTGAGAGCTTTCAACCGTTCTTTGAATTTCGTCATCACCTTGTCCGATGGCGTCGTTCGTTTTCCCGGTTCGGATTCATGTCCGAGAATGGTCCAGCGGGTGAAGATAGGTGTTCGCTAAAAGCGTTACGGTGTGCCTCGTTAGTTTATTGTGCTGCCAAGCACACAAAAAGCAAGAGAAACTACTATTCTCGCAGCTTCTCTTGCTTTTTGTATGCCATTAGAACAAAACTTGATTTCATTCACAATCTAGTAATTCCAATCCATTTAAGGTAACTCTGAGTACTCGAGAAACCATTTGTTGTATGCCCTCTTACCCTCCAATAAACAGTTTCACTTGGTGCGAGATTGCTCAAATACATAACATAATCATTTCCTGCACCATGATCGTCTGCCTGTATGAGAGTATTATTGGGATGAAATATTTTAGAATCAAAATCATAATTTTTATTTGACTTCCCATCTCCAGATTCAGGAACCAAATAGATTGCCACATTCACAAGATGTATAAAAAAAGCAAATGAGCTTGTCTTATTTACGACTCTCCGCTCATTTGCTTGTATTTAATCTAATTGATTTTCGGCAGTCGTTTCAGGCCGACCAGCACTTTTCCGAGAATGATGCCCGAGTCGGAGCGAAGCAGGTTCGATTTCGGTTCGAACACATACCCGTTCTTCGGATTGGTGCTGTCTACCGGAGAGCCTTGAATATAGCCCTTTTGGTAGATCGCAAGGACCGAGGCGCGGGCGTAATAGTCGATGCCGCTGTAGTCCTTGAACGCTTTCTGCAATGCCTTCTCGATCTTGGCCGGATCGGTCTCCAGCTTGAGCTTGAGGGCCCTGGCCAGGATGACGGCCGCATCCTCGCGGGTCAGGTTGCTCGTCGGCTCGAACGTCTTCGGCGCCTTGCCGCGGATATAGCCTTCGTTGAACGCCGTCTCAATGTAGCGGTAATCCCACAGCGCGGTGCTCTCGACGCCGACGTCGTTGAACAGCCGCTTGGAAGGATCGGTATTGTAATTGAGCTGTACGCCGAGCGCCTTGACCATCATCGTGGCGAATTCGCCGCGCGACGTATACAGGCTGGCGCCGAACTCATCGAGCCCCGCCGCATTCATGAAGCCTTTGGCATACATTGCCTCCAGGTAGTTGCGCGCATAAGGATGCGACGTGATGTCCAGGTAGGAATACTTCAGCTGTCCGACGACGTAATAGCCGAATTCCTTGAACGGTACGGTCACGGTGTTTTTCTTCGTGTCGACAACGCCGCCCAGGTTGACCCATTCCGGCTTTTTCGGATCGAAGTGGAACACGGTGATGAACGTGCCGTTGGCATCGACGATATTGGCGTCATACGACAACGTCAGGCTGCCTTCTTTGGACGTCACCAGCTCGCGGTTGATCGGACGATCCACATACGAAGGCAAGTCCGCCGTCGGATACTGGTACGGATCGATGCCGTAGGTGAGCGGGTCGTTGACGCTGTCCGTCTGCGGGTCATCCGCCATGCCGGCGTCGATCCAGAATACCTTGCCCGCCTTGTTAAAGTTGGTGGAGAACGTATTCTCGAACATATTGCCGAGGCTCTCGAGAATCAGGTCGAAGTTGGCCGGCGGCACTTCGAACTCATGCCGGTCGACGACGCCGTCGGTCGGGTTGGCGATGCCGAACAGCAGGCGATGGCCGGTGAACACCTGGTTCTTGAGCTTCTCCGGCACGTTGTAGTCGCGGCGGATAAGCGTCGTCGATTTCGGGAAGGTCAGCTGCAGCTCGCCTTCAAACATTTTGTGCGAGCTCTTCATTTCTTCCATGAAGCCAGCGCCAGGAATATTCGTCGGCGCGTAAGTGACGGTAACGGTGCCGTTGATCGAGTCGTTCTCGTTGGCGATCGTAAACTTCAGGTCGTTTTTGCCCGACTTAAGCCCGCTGATGACGACGCGGTAAGCGGTCGTGTAGTCGATCGTGCCGTCGTTGTCCGCGTCATAGGCGATCTTCTCCGCGTTCAGCTTGTTGACCGTGACCGTCTTGGCGCTAGGCGCGTCGATGATGACCTCGACGAAGTTCTGGTTGACGATGCGCTTGCTGTTCAGAGGGCGCAGAATTTTATACGGCAGCGCCGTCGGATCGACCTCGAGGCGGTAGCTGGCGCGCGCGCCGGCTTCGCCGTTGTTGTAGACGTAGAAGTTGTAGACGCTGGACGTGCCGTCCTTGCTCAGGTACTGGTTGGACAGCACCCAAGAGAATGTCTGCGTCTTGAGGTCGTACGTGACGACGAGCTTCGGCACGCGCTCGCCTTGTTTCGGAATCTCCGGGATGGTATTGCCGGTGTTGATCGTTCCAACCGTCTGCTGATCCTTAGGCAGACCTGTATCAATGACGCGAAGCTCCCTAGCCAGCGTCCAGACGATCGGGCTGCTCATGTTGCTGCCTTCGATCTTCAAGATGAATTTGCTCTTATCGATCGTGCTGCCTGTTCCATTAAGCGCATTTGTCGCATCGGACAAACTCGTTCCAAGATCGATGAAATCAAACGTGCCGTGAAGGTTCATATACGGTTCCTTCGTCGTGAACACGCTGCCCGATTTCGGGAAGTTCGGATCATTGGCCAGCGGAGCCGGCAGGTCGCTGCTGTACGGATAGATGCTGTCGGCCTCGACCGGAATGACCGGGAGGTTGACTTGGTTCAGGAAAATAGTAATCGAGTTCTCATAATTGTTCTTGCTTCCCTTGTAGACGAATTTCAGATTGAAGGCGCCGGCGGACTTCATGATCTCCTTGGCCGCCGCGATCCCGTTTGCTGTCGCCTGGAACGAGTTGACCGCCCCATTCTGCTGGATCTCGATCGGGGCATTGTTGATATAGAAAAACATCGTCTGCGGCTTGCCGCCAGCCGGAGCATAGCGAATGTCCGTCAGATCGTTCAGGTTGGTCAGCGTGGCAGCAAAGTTCTTGAGCGTCGTGGAAACGATCGTATCGAGCTGTGTTAATTTGGTCGAATCGTAGTCGATCTTCATCGTATCATAGATGCTGTCGTACTTGAGGAACGGTCCGAACAGCATGTTGAACGTGACCGAGCCGGTTGCGCTGGCGTCGTGCTTGAACGTGACCGTCTGCGTTCCTTCATAGGGAAGCTTCGTAAAGACAAGAATCTTGCGTACGAACGTTTTGTTAACGCCGTTGACGGTCTTGGTTACCGTCGTCGAATAGGTCTGTGTCGTATCGATCGGTTGAACTGCGCCTGTCAACTCATAGTCCGTCGTGTTGCCGTTGATATCTGTGATCTTGGATACCGTCAATGGAAGCGTCGTGTCTGACGTGTTGCCGATCAGCACCTCGACCGCCAGCGGCGTGTCGTAGATATTCACGCCCGAGAGCGGCTTGCTCTCATTGTTGCGGTCCTGTGTCGTTTTATAGTTCGGAATGTAGTTGATCTCGCTGATGAACGGAGCCAAGGAGTCGCGCAGCGTGAACTTGAGGTTGTACACGCCCTGAGACTCGCCTGCGACCGTATTCAGCGCTTCCAGCGAGAGGTAGTAGGCGCGGTCATAGCTGAAGCTGGATAGAAGCTGGCTGAGCTTGATGTCGACCTTATAAATAAAGAAGGCATCCTCTGGACTGAAGCCGCCCGCGCTGACAGTCGGAATCGCATTGACCGGCGCGGCCGCCGTCCCATCCAGACGAGGCGTAATTTGAATCGGCTGCGTCGGGTCCGGATTCGGCACCGTCACGCCGTTCACGACTTTTTTGTTGTTCGGCACAATGACCGTACCCGTCACGCTGAGGTCGGCTGGCGAATTTGCTTTGCTCGTCCCGAAATCAGGCGAGTATTCCAGCGCCGCGCTGTTCGTAATCGTCGTGCCGTTCAGCTCGTTGAGGTTCAGGTCATAGAACGTCACCTCGCCGTTGTAGAACGCGATCTCGCGCGTCGTTTCCACGGTCTGGTTGTTGTTCGTCACCTTGATCGTGACGAGGTTCTTGCCTTTTTTGACCGTCAAAGGCGAGAGCGTGAATTCGTAGTTGTTTGTCGCGGAGACATTGTAGCTGCGGCTCGAGCCGTTCACCTCGATCGTCACCTTTTGCGCATTGGGCGCGTTGCCGGTGATGGCGATGTCGGCCGAAGTCCGGCCGCGCGAAGCTCCGGAGGAGACGACCGTCGTCGCGTTCTCTTTCATCGGGAACGTGCTGCCGTCCAGGCGAGCGGCCAGGTTGTAGAACACCGGGCCGTCATGGTACATGATGTAGATGGAGGTCGACACCTCAGCGCCGCCCTGCAGGCCCTTGAACGTAATCCGGTTGAGGCCGGAGTATAGTTCAATGTTGTTCGCCGTCAGATTATAGCCGGTCAGGTAGATGCCGCCCTTGACGTTCTCCGTCTTGGAGCCGATCTGGTCGTCGGCGGGATCTTCTGTATTCTTGTTGTTCACAATTTGCAGGACGCTGTACGTGATGCTCGTCGGATCGATGTTGCTGACCGAGCCTTCCAGATTGACGCGGCCGTTCGTCGTCACCCGGGGATTGAGCGAACTGCTCGTCTCCTTCGGGAATGTGAAATAGCCGGTCGCGGCCGCATCAGCCGTCCGGGCAGGCAGTACCGGCAGCAGCTGGACCACGAGGGCCAGCATGAGGACCATGGCGCTGAATCGTTTGAACACGGGAAGCCTCCTCCATACTGTTGCATAGGAATTTGTGTACGTTATTTATCGGACCATGACTGGAAAATTGTTAGGAGCGCGCCGGATTTACGATAACTTCTATTATCATGAAGATAGTAAAAAGCCTGTCCCTCCGCGTGGAAGGACAGGCTTCGATTCTAATGAAGGCTATTTGCCGCGCTGCTGGTCGGGCTTGAGCCTCATGCGGGCCAGCAAGCTCAGCAGCGGCCGCTTGGACTTGTCGACGATGCCGATCAGCTCGGCGCCAATCTGCATGAAGAACACGAGCAGGCTGATGACGACGAACGTCACCCAGTTGGCTGCGTGAGATTGGACGAAAGTGGACTGCACGATCGCCGCGAAGCCAAAGAAGGCGGCCACCCCATAAATGATGAGGACGGTCTTGCGATGGCTGAAGCCGAGCTCGCGCAGACAGTGGTGCAGATGGCCCTTGTCGGGCGCGAAGATCGGCCGCTTGTTGACCCAGCGGCGGATGATGGCAAAGAACGTGTCTGCGATCGGCACGCCGATGATGAGCAGCGGCGTGATCAGGGAGACGACGGTGACCTGCTTGAAGCCGATCATCGACAGCGTCGCCAGCATGAAGCCGAGGAACAGCGAGCCGGAATCTCCCATGAAAATCTTGGCCGGATGGAAGTTGAATACCAGGAAGCCGAGGATGCCGCCGAGCAGCAGGCAGCTCATCAGGATGATCGGCTCGAAGCCGAGCACGAACGCCATGACGAGGATCGTCGTAATGGCGATGCCGGACACGCCTGCGGCGAGGCCGTCGAGGCCGTCGATCAGGTTGATCGCGTTGGTCACGCCGACGATCCAGAAGATCGTCAGCGGGATGCTGATCCAGCCCGAGATCTCCTGCATGCTTTGGCCGAACGGAATGTTGAGCAAGTCGATCTTGACGCCGAAGCCGAAGACGACGACGCTGGCGGCGACAAGCTGCAGCAGCAGCTTCACCTTGGCCGACAGCTCGAAGCGGTCGTCGAGCGCGCCGGTCAGCACGATGATCGTGCCGCCCGCCAGCATGGCTCGGATCAGGTTGCGGTCATACGCGCTCAGCAAGCCGTCCGGAATGAACGGCAGCACGATGAAGAACGAGCCGATAAACGCCAAGAAGATGGCGAGGCCGCCCAGACGCGGCATGATGCGAGTATGGACCTTGCGCGCATTCGGCTTGTCAATCGCGCCGACCTTGAAGGCGAAGCGCTTGACGAGCGGCGTCAGTCCTAGCGCCAGAACGAGCGCGACGGCAAATCCCGTTATATAAAGCATTGTGGCATTCACTCGAATTCAACTCCCCTTAAGTTCACCGGAATGAATTATAACTCGCATGAAAAAGAAACACCAACCCCAATATTCGGTCATTTCACAGCGAATATCGGTGAATTATCGAAGTTCGTAGGGTTTTGTCACCTTTTCCTTGTCCCGGATCACTTTTAAAGCGAATTGCGGCAAGACGAGCATTCTCCGGAACCGCGTCGGCTGCTGCAGCAGACGATAGAACCATTCGAGGCGCAGCTTTTGCATGAAGACGGGAGCCCGCTTGAGCCTCCCGGCGATGATGTCGAAGCTGCCGCCAACGCCCATGACGAGCGGAACGCCGAGCTCCTGCTTGTAGCGCGCGATCCACGGCTCCTGCGTCGTCGCCGAGCGGGCGACGAACAGCATGTCCGGACGGGCCGCCCGGATGCGTGCGATGACGTCGGGGTCTTCCTTTTCGCCGAAGAAGCCGTGATGGGTCCCGACGATGCGGGTGCCGGGGTACTTCTCCCCAAGCTTGGCCGCGGCCTCGTCGATGACCTCCTGCGTCGTGCCGAGCAGGTAGGCCGTCCAGCCCCGCTCTTCTCCCTCGAGGAAAAGACGGTGCATCAGATCGAAGCCCGGCACCCGCTCCCGCACGGGCTGGCCGACATGGCCGGCCGCCCAGACGACGCCCGCGCCGTCCGGCACGACGAGATCGGCCTCGCGGAGCATCCGGTGAAAGGCCGGATCCTCCAAGCCCATCATCACCATGATCGGATTGGCCGTCACGATCTGGGAAGGCCGCCCCGCCTCGATCCGGTTGGTCAGATACTCGACCGTCTCGTCCATCCCCATGCGGGAGAAAGGCACGCCGTAGATCGACACCTTCGGCACGAGCCGGCTCTCCAGCCACTCGGTCGCATCCGTAGCGTCCTCCATCGCTTCCGCGAGCCGGACCGCTTCCGGAGCGTCGGATTGAAGCGCCGCTCCGCTCGGCGGATCGGCATCCTCGGCCCCGGCAGCCGAGGCAGCTGTTATTTTGTTGTTCGAGTCTATATTCGTCGACATGGGTCGAACCTTCACCTCTTCGCTTTTTGACGCAAATGGCGGACGATATGTTGCGCGGGCCAGGCCGCCTCGCGCTGCAGCCGGTCGATCAGCGGAGCCTTGTCGGCCCGCCAGGCGTCAGAACCGTCCAGCAGCCTCTCGGCCGCATCCGCGAATGCAGAAGCGTCCATCGCCTCGGTCGTCGCAGCCGGGCGCTCCTCTAGCCTGGCGAGAAACTGGTCGATCTTCGGATCGTAGCTGATGCCGAGCATCGGCACCCGCTGGCCGGCGGCGTAGATGAGCGCATGCAGCCTCATGCCGACCAGCAGGTCGCAGCGGCTCACCTCGAGCAGCATCCGCTGCGGATCGTCGCCGGGCTCGGCAAGCTCGGCGCTGCTGCCCGGACCGAGCTCGCCGAGCCGCTCGATCGTCTCGCGCGAAGCTTCCGCATCCGCCGGCACATGGAAGGGCAGGAAGCGCAGACGAACCGGGCGGCGGCGCGCCAGCTCGCCAAGCGCCTCTGCGGCGCGGGCGAGGTCGGCGCCGTCCTTGCGCCAGCGCCGCAGGGAGATGCCGACCACAGGCGTGCGATCGCCCGCTCCGCCGCTCGCCGCGTCCGCCGCGCCGATTGGCAGCGGCAGCCCCATGACCGGATCCGGCACGATGCCGATCCGCTCGCGCGGGACGCCCATCCGGCCGAGCAGCTCGGCGGATTCGGCATCGCGCACGGATACATAGGCGCTGCGCGTCATGACATGGCGGATGAGGCCGTCCATGCGGCGGTTCAGCACGGGGCCGACGCCCTGGGCATAGATGAACGTCGGCTTGCCGAGCAGCTGCGCCAGCTTGAGGATGCCGGCATAATAAGGAATCGTCTTGCTGCCCGTCACGTCCTGCAGCAGGCTGCCCCCGCCGCTGATGAGCCCGTCGCATCCGGCGATCGTCCGCAGCAGCCCTGCCGGGCTCATGCGGCCGACGGCCTGCACGCCGTACATCGACTCGGTCGTGGCCGGGTCCCCCGACAAGACGACCGGCTTGATGCGGACGCCCTGCTCGCGTCCTTCTGCTTCAAGCGCGAGCAGAATCGACTTCAGCACCGCTTCGTCGCCGCTGTTGCGGAATCCGTAATAACCCGAAATGGCAATACGGAATGTCGGCGAGCCGCCTGCCTGCCGGATCTCAGCCATGAAGGGTGGCCTCCTTTCCGCGGCTGCGCAGCTTGCGGTACAGCGCTTCGCCGATCTGCCAGGCGGCGATCAGCGCCAGCCCGATGATCGCGCCGAGGCCGAGACCGAGCAGCACGCGGATGAGCGACATCGGCAGCGGCGTGTGGATGTGGGTGAACGTGCCGACCATCGACAGCTGGCCCATCGCTCCTACAACAAGCAATACCCAGGCCGCCCGATAGCGAAGCGCCAGGAACAGGCCGAGGAGCATGAGCGGGTGAGCGAGCAGGAATTCCTTGGTCCGCGGACGCACGCCGAACGTCGATTCCAGCAGATTGCGGAAGACGAGCTCGAAGCCCGGCGCCGTGCCGCCGTTGCCTGTCCGGGACAAGTAGTACAGGCCGACGATGCCGAGCACAGCCGCCGCCGCGATCCACAGAATGGTGATCTGCAGGCTGAGCAGGCGGCGCAGGCTCGTCCAGAAGCTGCCCCCGGTGAACAGGAACAGGTACGCCGCCGTCAGCGCCATCGGCGCCAGGGCCAGCAGGTTGACGCCCCGGAACTGCTGAAGGACAAGGCTGTACGTAATGTTGTTGAGCAGGCCGACGACGATCGGCACGGCAAGCAGCGAGATGAGCGTCGCCACGACGAACATGGCGAGCGCCATCGACAGCCTCCTGCCGGCGGAAAGGCCGTGGAACACCCAGCGGGTGCCCGGCTGGCTGAGGCCGCCGAGCATCGCGCTCCACGGCGACACTTGGAAGGTCGCCTCCGAGCCGGATGAGCTCCATTCGCCGCCTACCGGGCGACGAGGACCGTCCGTATGGGCGTAAATGCGATTGATGACCCACACCATCGCCAGCGTCGGAGCGGCGATCGCCGCTCCGAGCGCCAGGCCCTGTTCCATCAGCGAGCTGTTGAGCACGTACAGGCCGGCGCTTCCGACAAGGCCGAGCAGGAACACCGGAATGGTCAATCCGCCGAAGAACGCGCCTGCAAGCAGCGCGATCAAGCTGACGGCGCCAAGCGCCGACGCCCCTTTGAGCGCCTTGTGCCAGGACGGCTGGTCGCGCTCGAACGCCGTCGCCTGACCGGACGGGAAGCCGGAGCGGTCCAGCGTCTGCACCGCTCCGTCCTTGCCCCCGATCGAGGCATACAGATTGTCGAGCGGGTTGGTCACCATGCCCTTGTCCAGGTTGGCCGAGGGCGCGGCGTTCAGGTAGAACATCCGGATGTTGCGGTCCTTGGCCGCCAGCAGGAAGCGGTCCACGATGACATCGGGCTTGAGCGCAGCCGCATCCTTGTCGGACAACGAGTAGAGCCGCGCTACATTATAGTGCGTCTTATACGCAAGCGTATTCAGCCCTTCTTGGGGCTTTTTGAGATTTTCGATCGCGGACAGGCCGATGCCGTACTTGTTCAGCAGCTCGGCGAAGCCGTCGAGGCTGCGCAGGTTCGCCTGCTCCGCCGCGCCTTTGACGGCGTTGCCGTCGAACAGGATGCGCGTGACGCCGAGCTCCTTGAACCGGGCAAGCATGCCGTCGGCCTGCTGCTGGTCGTACGGAATCCGGTCGGACAGGCGCGGCAGCAGATGGAAGCCGGCCTGGGTGAGCCGATCCAGCGCCAGCGGATCGGGCTCCATCGTCTTGAGCACCGCGTCGGACAAAGGCGTCTCCAGCACGAGCCCCGCGAGGCCGTCGAACGACCAGGAGTCCACGCGGATGCCGGACGATTCGAAGCGGGCGCGGATGATCGGCTCGAGCGCCGCCTGCTCCGTTTCGCCTTCGAACAGCAGGTAGGTGAAGTTCCGATCGGCCGGAACCGGCTTGTTCTGCAGCAGCGCCGCTTCGGCCTCGCTGTACAAGCCGAGCCGTCCGGCCATCTCCAGCTCGTCGAGCCGGCTTTCGAATACGGACATCGTGCCGACGCCCGCGGCCTTGAGCTTTTCCAGCTCGGCGCTCATGAATTCCTCCGGCTTGGCCTGATAGGAGGCCACCAGCACCAGATCGGAATAATCGAATACGTACTCCACCGTATCGGCGGTCTTCTCCATCTGCCATCGGCTCGCTCCGATCGGCATCGACAGGGCGACGCATGCCAGCGCCAGCACCCACAGCACCTTGCGGGCTCCCCGATTCCATTGCTGCCATTTCAACACTTGTCCACTCGCTCCCTTGACTGCATGTTCCTCTATGGCGCGCAGGGCGGGGCGTCTCTCGCTCCCGCCCTGCGGCTGTTCGATCTATATCGGCTGCATCTGCCCGGCTCGCGAGCCAGCCGCCTCAAGCCATCGCGTCGACGCGCTCCATGACGGAGGAGCGGAGCGCGTCCAGCGCCTCGCCCGCCGCTTGCTGCGACTCGCCGCGCACCGCGAAGTATACCTTGATCTTCGGCTCGGTGCCCGAAGGGCGGAGCGTGAACCAGGAGCCGTCCTCGAGCAGGTACTTGAGCACGTTCTCCTTGGGCAGGCCGTCCAGGCCGATGCTGTAGTCCAGCACCTCGGCGATCTTGACGCCGCCCGCTTCTGCCGGAGGCGCCGAACGGAAGCTGTCCATGATGGCGCCGATCTTCTGCACGCCGTCCAGTCCCTTGAGCGTACGCGACTCCAGCCCCTCCAGATAGGTGCCGTACTCGTCGTACAGCTCCAGCAGCACATCATACAGCGTCTTGCCCTGATGCTTGTAATAAGCGGCCGCCTCGGCGATCAGCATGGCGGCGACGACGGCGTCCTTGTCGCGGGCGTACATGCCGGTCAGGTAGCCGTAGCTTTCCTCATAGCCGAACAGGAATGCATGCGATCCGGTCCGTTCGAACTCGGTCATCTTTTCGCCGATGTATTTGAAGCCGGTCAGCGTATCGATGACGTCCGCTCCATGCGCCTTGGCGATGTCCGCGCCCATCTCGCTCGTCACGATCGTCTTGACGACGACGCCGTTCGCCGGCAGCTGGCCCCGCTCCTTGAGCTGGCTGAGCACGTAGTTCACGAGCAGCGCGCCGGACTGGTTGCCGGTGAGCACGACGTACTCGCCGCGATTGTTCTTGACGACCGCGCCGACGCGGTCGGCGTCCGGATCGGTGCCGATGATCAGGTCGGCATCCTGCTCCTGCGCCTGCCGGATCGCGAGCGTGAACGCCTCGCGCTCCTCCGGATTGGGGCTTTTGACGGTGCTGAAGTAGCCGTCCGGCTGCTCCTGCTCCTGGACGACGGACACGTTCGAGAGGCCGATCTCGGCCAGCGCCTCCCGCACCGGATGGTTGCCCGTGCCGTGCAGCGGCGTGAAGACGACCTTGAGATCGGAGCCAGCGCCGCGCTTCAGCAGATCGCGGTTCAGGCTCTGCGCCGCCACCGCCTCGATGAAGCGGCGGTCGTCGGCGGCGCCGAGCCAGACGAGCAGGCCCTTGGCCTCGGCCTCCTCGCGGCCGATCCGCTTGATCTCGGCGAAGCTGCCGACCCGGCCGATCGCCGCGATCGCCTGCTCGGCCTCATGCGGGACGAGCTGGCAGCCCTCGGGACCGTACGCCTTGTAGCCGTTGTACTCCGGCGGGTTATGGCTGGCCGTGATGACGATGCCGCCGCTCGCGCCAAGATCCCGCACCGCGAAGCTCAGCTGCGGCGTCGGCCGCAGCGAGGGGAACAGATACGTCTTGATGCCGTTGCCGGCCAGCACGAGCGCCGCGTCCAGCGTGAACTCCGGCGAGTTGTTGCGCGAGTCGTGGGCGATGACGACCGACGGAGAATCCGTCTGGGCAAGCAGCCATTGGGCCAGTCCCTGGGTCGCCTTGCCGACGGTGTAGGCGTTCAGCCGGTTCGTGCCGGCGCCCATGACGCCGCGCAGGCCGCCCGTGCCGAACTCGAGATCGCGGTAGAAGCGGTCGGTGATCTCCTTCTCGTCGCCGGCGATGCCGCGCAGCTCTTCCTTCGTCGCCTCGTCGATGAGCGGATCGCTCAGCCAGGCATGATAGCGTTCGGTCGCGATTGCGGTTACGGACATCCGTTGATCTCTCCCTTGTCTATGTATGGCGTCCGCGGGCGGAGTGTCCACCCGCTAAGACGATTTTCCTATCCGAATGGTTTTGCCGTCCTCGCCGGGATCAGCTCGGGTCCGTCAGCGCGAACATGATGCCGCCTTCGGCCACGACCTTGCCATCGACGCTGGCGGTCGCCTTGCCCTTGCCGACGATGCCCTTGAGCCGCGTGATCTCCACCTCGAGCCGCAGCGTGTCGCCCGGCGTCACCTGCCCGCGGAAGCGGAATTCGTCGATGCCCGCGAACATCGCGAGCTTGCCGCGGTTGGCCTCCAGCTTGAGGATCGCGACCGCGCCCACCTGGGCGAGCGCTTCGACGATGAGCACGCCCGGCATGACGGGGAAGCCCGGGAAGTGTCCGGCGAAGAACGGCTCGTTCATCGTCACGTTCTTGAGGCCGACGGCGCGTCTGCCCTCTTCTACCTCCAGGATGCGGTCGATCAGCAGGAAGGGCTGGCGATGCGGAATGATGTCCATGATTTCGTTGATATTCAGCAAGTTGTGGGTCTCCTCCCGGAGGAAATAGTATCGCCGGCCCGGCGGCCGCATCCGCATGGAACGCTCCGCTTCGGGCCAGACTAGAACTGTCCCCCGCGAGCCTGCAGGTCGCAGGGGTTGAGATAAGGGCAGGCCCGCGCCGGACGAACATCCGCGAAGGGCTTGTCCTTTTTGTCGATTCCGGAGGCTGTTCGGTCACCCTCGGGACCTAGCCATGCCCCCGTTATTATACCTCCCGGCGAATGAAAAAAAAACCGCCGCCCTTCCTATTTTCCAGCCTTTGCCTACATTTTCCGCATCGATATGCCGTTAACTAGTATATTCCGACGAAAATCCCGACTCAAAAGGAGTGTCTACCGTTGACCCGACACGCTACACCGCGCGGCCGCACGCTGCTGTCGCTGCTGCTGGCGGCCGTCCTGGCCCTCTCCCTGCTGGCCCCTGCGGCCCATGCCGAGGATGCCGTCACCTCCGTCTCGCTCGACGCCGGCTCCAGCCTGTCCCTGACCTACGGCGAGGACCCGTTCGCGCTCGTGCTGTGGGCTTCCTACTCCGGCTCCTCCGCTAAAAAAGACGTCACGTCCTCGGCCGTATGGACGACCTCGCTCTCCTCGGTCGTCAAAGTGAGCGGAGGCGTGCTGACGCCGGTCGCCTCCGGCAAGGCGACGATTACCGGCAAGTTCGGCGGCTACTCCGCCAGCGTGGCCGTCACGGTCGAATATCCGTACAGCAAGCTGCAGCTGCAGCGCGGCGGCGAGAATGCCCCGTCCAAGCTCGAGGCGGCCGTCGGCGACAAGCTTCAGCTCGATGTCCTCGGCGTCAAGAACGGCCTGACGACCGAGCTGACCGAGGACGCCGACTGGACGAGCTCCAGCGCCGCCGTCGCCACGGTCAAGGACGGCGAAATCGAGATCCTGTCCGCGGGCACGACGACGATCAAGGCCTCCTACCGCGGCGTATCCGCCTCGCTGACGCTGACGGCCGAATCGCCTTACAAGGCGATCGAGCTCTCCGAAACGTCGCTCGTCGAGCTCGAGACGGGAGGCAGCCCGGCCCGGCTGAGCGCGACCGCCCAGCCGAAGGACGGCGGAGCCAGCCTCGACGTCACGTCCAAGGCCGTCTGGAGCAGCTCCGCTCCGACGGTCGTGAAGGCCGAGAAGGACGGCGTCCTGACGCCGGTCGGTCCCGGCACGGCGACGATCTCCGTCTCCTTGCACGGCGTAACCGCGACGGTGCAGGCCGTCGTGCGCCAGCCGTATGAAGTGCTCAAGCTGTCTCCGTCCGCCGAGCTGCACCTGCTGCTCTCCGACTCGCCCGTGCAGCTGTCCGCCTCCATCCCGAGCGCGTCCGGCAGCGCCGAGGACGTGACGGCGCTCGCGGCATGGACGTCCTCCGACCTGTACGCGGCGACCGCGGACGGCGGACTCGTCACGCCGAAGGCGGCCGGATCCTCGACGATCAAGGCCGAATACAAGGGCGTCAGCCGCTCGCTCAAGGTGACGGTCTATCCGACCGCCGTCCGCATCAAGGCAGCAGAAGAGAAGCTGTCCGCGATCGTCGAGGAGACGCGCGAGCTGCCGTCCATCACCGCCGCCGGCCTCGACGACGCGGAGTTCAGCGTCACGAAGCTCGTCAAATGGACGTCCAGCGATTCCGATATCGTGGAGATCAAGGACGGCAAGTGGATCGCGCGCAAGAGCGGCAGCGCCGTGCTCAAGGCCGAGCTCGGCGACATGTCGGTCGAGCTGCCGTTCGAGGTGAATGCCAAGCCGCTCGCCCTGCTGTCCGAGACGAAGAACCTGTCGCTAGTCATCGGCAAGACGGTCGGGCTGCCGAAGCTCACCATCACCTACACGACGGGCGAGGAAGAGGATGTCACTGCCAAAGCCGTCTGGAAAGCTTCCGGCAGCAGCCTGCTCGTGCTGGAGGACTCGATGCGCGGCCTCGCCAGCGCCAAGACGACGCTGACCGCCTCCTACCTCGGCAAGACCGTCTCGTTCCCGGTAACGATCGAGGAGGAGATCGTCAAGCTGACGGTCGATCCGTCCTCGCTCACGCTCAATCCGAACCGCAGCAAGACGGTCAAGGTGACCGGCACGTACAAGAGCGGCTCTACCGTCTCCCTGGCGGCCAAAATGGACTGGAGCACGGACGCTTCGGCTGTCGCGAGCGTGCAGCGCGGCACGATCAAGGCGCTCAAGCTCGGCAGCGCCAAGCTGACGGGCACGTACCAAGGCAAGAGCGTCACCGTATCGCTGTCCGTCAAGCCGAAGCTCAAGAGCCTCGTGCTCTCCGAAAAAAGCCTCAAGCTTGCTCCGGGAGCTTCGGCTCAGCTGAAGCTGAAAGCCTTTTATGACAACGGAACGTATGAGGAAGTAACTGCAGCCTCCCTCTGGTCCTCGAGCCGTGAAAGCTCCGCAGCGGTCACGCAGGGCGGCACGGTGAGCGCCGTCGCCAAAGGCACGGCGACGATCAAAGCCGTCTTCGACGGCAAGTCGGTCACCGCGCGCGTTACGGTCAAATAAATCGGACTCCGAGGCGGCACTGCCGCTTCGATCCCATCCGCCCTTCGGGCCGCTTCACTAAAAAAGGGACGAAGCCGAGATGATCTCGGCTTCGTCCCTTTTCTCATGCCCGGCTGCTGCCGCCAGCGCCCTCGCGCACGGCTCCCCGGTTCCCGACGGATGTGCAAAAAACCGGCTCCGCGAAGGAACCGGTCCGGCTAGGAATCCGAGAAGATCAGGTCGTAAATATGCTTGTAGGTCGCGATGTCGAACGCATCCGACATGCTGCCTCCGCCTACGGTGACAAAGCCGAGGTAAAGACCGCCTACGAGCGCGCCGGCGAACAGCGCGAGCACGATCAGCTTGCGCGCGAACCACCAGGCGGTAAAACGGCTTTTCTTGCGCGGCTTGCCCGAGGACGCCGCGGCTTGCTTTTCCTTGGGGCGCGCCGCGCCGCCTGCGGATGCAGACGAGCTCTTCTCGCCTTCCCGCGGGGACGGCGCTCCGCCCATCGACGAAGCCTGAGTATCGTTGGTCATGATCATCATCCTTGACGGCGCGGCAGAGCCCCTCTCCCGCCCGTCATGCTGCAGGAGGAAAGGCTCAAGCGCGCATATTGTTGGCCAGTCCGGCCATCGTGTCGGCAGAGGTCAGCGCACGCGCGCTGAGCTGATAGGCCCGCTGCACGCTCAGCAGCTCGGTCATCTCCTCCACGAGGTCTACGTTGGACTGCTCGATGAAGCCTTGGCGCACGGCGACGGCGCCGCCCTCTCCCGCCTGGACGGGCGTCAGCACGTCGGCGGCATCGGTGCCTGCGGCGACGGCGAACAGGTTGTCGGCTGCGGCGACGAGCGATTCGGGACGCGTCGGCTGCACCAGCGACAGCTGTCCGAGGCGAGTCCGGCTGCCGTCGGCGCGAACGCCGTCGACGACGCCCTCCGGGCTGATCTGCAGCGATACGCCCTCCGGCACGACAATCGGGCCCTCGCGCAATACGACGCCGTTCGCCGTCTGCACGGGCACCTGACCCAGGACCGGATACCCGGTCGCTGTCGCGAGTATCGTATCACCCTGGCCGGTCACCGTCAACTGAAACGCCCCGCTGCGGGTGTAGCCGCGGCCGCCGGCATCATCGGACGCGACGACAAAAAGCGCGTTCCCTTCGAGGGCCAGATCGGTCGAAGTCCCCGTCTCCTTGAGGCTGCCCTGGGTCATGTCCGGCCCCATCTGGATGAAGCGCGCGCCCCAGCCCTGATTGTAGCCGAGCGGACCGACGCGGCCCTCGCGGCGGAATGCCTCCGGCTGCTGCTTCGCGTTCGTGAGCAGGTCCTGAAAGGTCGCTTCCTTGCGCTTGTAGCCGGCCGTATTGACGTTGGCCATATTTTCGGCGAGCAGGTCAAGCCGCTGCTGCAGCGCGCTCATCGACACCGTCGCATTGATGATGGAATTGTTCACCGGTCATCCCTCCTTTACACTCGGCCGATCTCGTTGGCGGCCTTTTCCAGGCTCTTGTCGTAGAATTGGATCACCTTTTGGTTGGCTTCGTAGGCGCGCATCGCGCCCATCAGATCGAGCATCGTCTGCGTCGGATCGACGTTCGAGCGCTCCGCATAGCCCTGCCGCACCTCGATGCCCGCTCCCGGCTGCGCCGGCGCGGCGCCGCCCTCGCCGTCAAGCCGCAGCTTGCCGTCGCCCTCGCGGACAAGATCGGCGACCCGATCGACCTGCGTGATAAGCAGCGCTTGGCCCGTCGGCGCTCCCGTCGCGTCGACGAAGCGGAAGCTGCCGTCCAGCTTCAGCGAGTCCAGGCTCGTGCCGGGCTCGAAGGCGATCGGCTGCCCTCCGGCCCCCAGCACCGGCGAGCCGTCGGAGGTCACGAGCGCGCCTTCTCCGGTCAGGTGGAACTCTCCGCCGCGCGTGTAGCGCGTCTGTTCCTGCTCATTCAGCACCGTGAAGTAAGCCTGCGGCCGATACGTCACCGTGCCGTCCTCGGCGACGGACTTGCCGGAAGCGTCGAACGTGACGCCCGGCACCTGGATTTCCGAGAGGATCGCGAAGTCGGACGGCTTGTCCGTCTTGTTGAGGTCGCCCTGGACCTGCAGCGCGATGCTTTCCTCGGCGAGCACGCCGGTGCTGAGCCGTCCGATCCGGCGGACCGGCTCGTCGTTCTTGCCGCTCATCGACAGCAGCATTTCGGGAAACGAGCGGTTCAGCGCATGGGAGGCTTTGTAGCCGGTCGTATTGAGGTTCGCGATGTTGGTCGTCGCCGTGTCATGGACGCGCTGCTGGGCGATCATGCCCGCCGCGGCGGTATATAAGCCTCTGATCATGGAGGAGCCTCCTTGAGGGTGTTCTGCTGTCGTCTATATCGGCATGCCGCCAGGACTTGTGAATAGGGCTGGATGCCCACTTGCCGGCATTCCGCCTGCGATGAGTCCCGGCAAGCGCTGGCGGAATAGTTCGGCAGCCCCGATGCGGACGCGCCAAAAAAGCCGCTGCTTCCGGCAGCGGCCAAGCGAGCGCCGGCCCCCGCCTAGGACACGGCGGGGGGCTAGCGGGCTCCCGACTATCAACCCGCCAAAATCAGGCGGGTTGGCGGGCTCCCGACTATCAACCCGCCAAAATCAGGCGGGTTGATAGCGGGCTAGATACGCGCTTTCTTACGCGACATGCGGTCCAGGTGGTCGAGCATGTAGCCCGTCCCTTTGACGACGCAGTGCATCGGATCCTCGGCGACCAGCACCGGCACCTTGAGCTCGTCCGCCATGAGCAGGTCGAGTCCGTCAAGCAGCGCGCCTCCGCCCGTCAGGATGACGCCGCGGTCGATGATGTCCGCCGACAGCTCCGGCGGCGTCTGCTCCAGCACCGTCTTGGCCGCGGCCACGATAGCCGCCACGGAGTCCGACAGCGCCTCGCGCACTTCCTCGGAATGGATGCTGATCGTGCGCGGCAATCCGGTCACCATGTCGCGGCCCCGGATGTCGATCGCGTCGTTGCGCGCGCCGGAATGCACCGAGCCGATGCGAATCTTGATCTCCTCGCTTGTCCGCTCTCCGATCAGAAGCTTGTACTTCGCCTTGATGTAGCGGCTGATGTCCGAATCGAACGTGTCGCCTGCCACCTTGATGGATGCCGACGTGACGATGTCGCCCATCGACAGCACCGCGACGTCCGTCGTGCCGCCTCCGATATCGACGACCATGTTGCCGCTCGGCTGGTAGATGTCCATGCCCGCGCCGATCGCCGCCGCCTTCGGCTCCTCCTCCATATACACCTCGCGCGCGCCGCAGCGCTCGGCCGCCTCGCGGATCGCCTTTTGCTCGACGGAAGTGATATTGGTCGGAGCGCAGATGAGAATACGCGGGCGGCTGTACCAGCTCCGCCCGCCGATGCGGTCGATGAACGCCTTGAGCATCATTTCGGTAATCTCGAAGTCGGCGATGACGCCGTCGCGAAGCGGACGGATCGCCACGATGTTGCCCGGCGTCCGTCCGACCATCCGATAGGCTTCGTCGCCGACCGCCAGCACCCGGCGGGTGTCGGTCTCAACGGCGACGACAGAGGGCTCGTCAAGCACGACGCCCTTCCCTTTTACATGAATGGACACGTTGGCGGTGCCCAGATCGATTCCGATATCCTTGCTCAGCATAACGTCCGAAGTCCCCTAACGAATAGTGTGGAAGCCCATTACCCATTATTCGCTGAAAACCTCGTTTTTCCTCTGATTTTGTTGAAAAAAATTAGCGTTTCCCGGCCGCCAGCACCTCGCGCCGCTTGGTGCTTTTTTTATACTTGATCTTGGTGGCCTCCCCGCCCCGCAAGTGGCGGATGGACTTATGGTACTCGAGGATGTGCTTCACCTGATCGGCCAGGTCCGGGTTGATTTCCGGCAGCCGCTCGGTCAGATCCTTGTGCACCGTGCTCTTGGACACCCCGAACTCTTTGGCGATCGTACGCACCGTATGTTTGGTCTCCACGATGCACCGGCCGATCTTGATGGTCCGCTCTTTGATGTAATCGTGCACGTTCCCGCCTCCTTGACTGTTTGTAAGTTTGGTACATTATATGAGGGGGTCGGGCAGATATTCTTTATGGCCAAGTCCTAAGCCGGAATTCCGTCCCAATTGGCTGAAAATAGGACTCCCGATGCTTCTAGAACCGAAATTGGACCTTGCGCGGACATAAAAAAAACCGGCCCTCCCTAGGGGAAGGCCGGCGTATGGGACCGCCTGCGAAAAGCTTATTCGGCGTCGTCCGGCTGAGCGCCGTCCGCGGCGCCGGCGCTGTCCGCCGCTCCCGCGTCCGTCTGCTCGGCCGCGTCCGGTGCTGCGGAGCTGCCCGCCTCCGGCTGGGCTGCCGCCGTCTGCAGCTGGGGCGCTGCGGCCGGCAGCAGCGAGGACGGATCGACATGCTCGTCGTTTTTCAGCAGCGCGAAGTGCAGATGCACGCCGAGCTCCTTCTGCAGATCGTTGCGGCCCGCTTTGCCGATGACGGTCGCTTGCTTGACCTCGTCGCCCGGCTTGACGGTGACGCCGCTCAGGCTCTGGTAGACGGAGACGAGCCCGTTGCCGTGCGCGATCTCGACGACCGTGCCGTTGGTCGGCTGGTCTTGCACGAGCGTTACCTTGCCGCTCAGGACGGCCTGCACGTCGAACGGCTGGTCGTCGGCCCGGGCCAGGTCGATGCCCGTATTGCCCTTATACGTATTGCCCTGCTCCACGAGGGAGGCTTCCTGCTCGGCCGCGCTGGCATTGCGGTCAAAGTAGCCCCGCTTCACCAGCACGTCCTCGACGCTGGCGACCGGCCACAGCGCCGTCTCGCCCGGAACCGGCTTGACCGTCTCTTGGATCTGCTCCTGTCCGCCTTGCTCCGTCTGCACGCTCTCGGGAGTCTCGGTAGTCGAAGTCTTCTGCTCGTCTCCTTGATAGAGCCACATGACGGTTACGATGATGGCTGCCGCTGCGACAAAGATGGCCGGAGAGATCCATTTGCGCGACAGGGTCTTCTTGTAGGTTGAAGCGGGCTTTCTTCCTCCCAGTTGATTTTTAGGAGGGTCTTGCTTGGCGTTCTTCTGATCTTGTTCATTCATCTTTCATCACCTCACTAGCCATTGTTGCCGGATTGGATGGCTTTATACGTGAGGCGATAGAGAATTTGCAAGAGCGCCTGAGAGGGACGCCGGGCCTCCCCTTTCGGGCCGTCCGGGGCTCAGGCGGGATTGCGGGGCAGCGAAGCCGTCCGCACGACCTCCGTGCCGGTGTAATAATGAGAGAGGATCTGGTAGGCCGAGCGGCCTGCCTTGGCCATGCCGTCCGCGCCCCACTGGCTCATGCCGACGCCGTGGCCGTAGCCGTACGTCGTGATCTCGATGTCGCCGCCCTCTACTTTCCAGGTGAACTGGGTGGAGGGCAGCCCGAGCTTTTCCCGGACCTCCCGTCCCGTAAGCACCTGCCCGCCTGCCGCCAGCTTCCGGATGCGGCGGCCGTCGGTCGTATCGAGCACGCGCAGGCTGCGGGCGCCTGCCTTCGAGCTGACGCCGAGCTTGCGCCAGAACGCCGCCAGGCTCATCGTCGTCGTCTCCTTGTATTCCGGGCTGATCGTCTTGTCCCACGGGCTGGCCACGCTCCGCAGATAAGGCAGGCTGGCGTCCCAGTAATCCTCCGAGTTCTCCGTGTAGCCGTTGCTCGTGCTGAAAAAGAGCGCTTCGATCGGCTTGCCTTCATAAGTCACGATCTGCCCTCTCGTCTGCTGCACCGCCGCGTTCAGCTTGGCGAGGTTGCGCTCGCGCTCCTCGCCGCTCCAGCGCTTCTGCAGCTCGGCGAGCGGCACGTACACCTGATGCGCCGTCGTATCCGTCACGTCGGCGGCTCCGCCCGGCACGCCGGAGCGGTCCTTCGCGGCAAGCCGCTTCACGATGTAGGTGCGCGCGGCGATCGCCTGCGCCTTGAGCGCCTCCGGCTCGAAGCCGATCGGCATCTCCCCGGCGAGCACGCCGCGGACGTACAGCTCCATCGGCACCTTCTCCACCCGCTTTTCTTCCGTCAAATAAACCCGTACGAGCATCCGGTCGAGCTCGCCGAGCGGCGGGAGCTCGGCGGGCGCTGCGTTCGCCGAGGCGGAGGAAGGAGAGGAGGGCTCCGCTTCCGGCTCGACATGGCCGGCTTCGGCCGGCTTTTGTTCGCGCCCGGACGGCGGGGAGCCGTCCGCGTCCGATGCCCCGGGGGCAGAGGCGGAGGCGGCTTGTCCGCCTGCGGCGGAGCTCGTCCCGCCGTCGCCTGGGGCCGGGACGTCCGGGGCGCCGCCCAGCAGCGGCACGACTTTGCCCGCGGAAGTCGTGAACGTCGGCTGGCGCTCCGTGAAGACAGCCGATGCCCCATAGCCGCCGGGCCCGTCCACGGCCGCCCGCTCCGGCTCGGCCTGCCGGTGCGCGATCAGGCCCGGCAGCAGGATCGCCGCCGCTGTCAGCGCGCCGAGCGCCGCCAGCGTCCATGGCGATGGCGTCGGCGGCGTTCGGCGGACAGCCGCATCGGGGGAGCCTTTGACGGGCACTCTTCCCCGCCGGCTTTCCTCTGCGCCGTTTCCGCTCCCGCCTCTTCCTTTCAGCGCTCCGGCAGAAGGGCCTTCTCGTCGCATCGCTTGCCTTTGCGGCGCGTGTTGCTGCTGCTTCACCTCCCGCGGAGCTTCTGGCTGAACCGTCCGTTCATTAAACCGTTTCTCTTGAAGCTTCTTCTCTGGCGGCTCGTCCCGGTGCGGCGATTGATGTAGCGATGTGTTTTCATGCGATGTGTTTTTTTGCGTGGTGTTCTCTTGCGACGTGCTGTCTTGCTGCGCATCTCGCTGCAACGTTCGTTGTTGCTTCGTTTCTTCAGCCAACGTTGCTTCTCGCGGCGAATCTCTCGTCTGCCGGACTTCCTCGCTCCTGCTTTCGCCGGCCGGCAAAGACCGATCTCTCGCCGTAATCATCGGGTCCGATTCCGGCTCGGTCCCCTCTGTCCTTCGGACAGCTTCGTCCCAAGTCCAGCGCGCCCGCTCCCTTTCCTGCCGCATCTCCACATGTCCCCTTTCCCGCCGTAGACGGAGTCTTCTTCTACTTCCATCTCATCGTTATAGAGTATGAGAGGGGAATTATAGAATAGAACAGGAAGGGTCAGGCGAAACGAGTCTGGAAAGAGGCTTGAAATGCCTCCCAGGGCGAAGGCGGGGGAACACTGCCTGTGAAAAAGCACAAAACCAACCGCCTCGCGCAGAGGGGGTTGGTTTTGTGCTTTTATCAGCTGTTTTTTATGATCTCTCGTGAGGAGAAGCGCTCGCCTAGTTTTTCAAGCTCCCAATAGGGAAAGATTCCCTCGCCTTTCCAAAGGCTACGGAAATAGGCTTCCAATTACGCTCCATGCCGGGGAGGGACACGGCGGAGCAGATGGCAGAGACGCGCGAATCGCGTTTCAATTCATGCTCCCAGCGGGGAGTGACCCAACACCGTCCTGACGCGATTGCTCACGCACCCGTTTCAATCCACGCTCCCCAGCGGGGAGCGACGCGCAAGCAGTTCGAGGCGACGAAAAACACTATGGTTTCAATCCACGCTCCCCAGCGGGGAGCGACTGATTGGACTCGATGGACGAAATCGCAGCAGCATCTGTTTCAATCCACGCTCCCCAGCGGGGAGCGACTCAGCGTATCGCCGATCTCGCCGCCTTCGCGGAGGTTTCAATCCACGCTCCCCAGCGGGGAGCGACCGGGGCAACTGTATGCGGCTTCCCCACTTATCGGTTTCAATCCACGCTCCCCAGCGGGGAGCGACGGGCATCGGGGCGATCATGGGCGGCATCAGCGGGGCGTTTCAATCCACGCTCCCCAGCGGGGAGCGACGCGGCTCCCGGCAGCCGGCCGGCCTACCAACCGCCGTTTCAATCCACGCTCCCCAGCGGGGAGCGACGTCAAGCAATGCGTCTGCTATTCGCTCATGTACGGTTTCAATCCACGCTCCCCAGCGGGGAGCGACAATCGAACACCTCGTCGAGAGGCTATATCGTGTGGTTTCAATCCACGCTCCCCAGCGGGGAGCGACTAATCAAAATGGCGACGTCCGACCGGCTCCGCTTGTTTCAATCCACGTTCCCCAGCGGGGAGCGACTTTTTCACGACTCGAAGATATGAAATCGGAGTGGTTTCAATCCACGTTCCCCAGCGGGGAGCGACGCGGTACAATCACCAAAAGGTTGATTGAGCTAGGCGAGTTTCAATCCACGTTCCCCAGCGGGGAGCGACCTCGCCGTTCTTCGTTGAGGGCGGCTTGCCTGGCGTTTCAATCCACGTTCCCCAGCGGGGAGCGACAGCGAATAACAGCGCTTCCAGCCCTGAAAGGGGGTGCCAGCTTCTACTGTTGCTCTGAATTTAGCATAAGTTTTGACTTGACAAAAATCAAGACAACCATTTTTCGATGGGATTCGACAACTTTCGAGGTGCGAATCCCCCGGAGATTTTATGGGAGCTTGGCATTCGCACTACACCTGCTGCACCTGCTGCCCAGCTGGCTCCTGCCAGCCCACGGCCGCCAACAATGCAAAAAAAAGCCGCGAGTCATCCCTATTTCTCGGATGACTCGCGGTATTGCTCGTCGGAACCGGCCAAGCCCGCCCGAACGAGGCAGAAGCGGAACTCGCTGCCCTGGCCGGGCTCGCTCCGCACCTCGATGCGCGAGCCGTGCGCGTCGAGGATATGCTTGACGATCGACAGCCCGATGCCGGTGCCGCCGCGGCCGCCGCGGGCTTCGTCGCTCTTGTAGAAGCGTTCCCAGATGCGGCGCGCCTGCTCCTCGCTCATGCCGATGCCTTCATCCCGCACGGAGACGCAGGCGCGGTCCGGCCCGCATTCCAGCGTGACATGGACCGTCGAGCCATGCGGAGAGAACGCCATCGCGTTCTGCAGCAGATTGACCATTACCTGCTCCAGCCGGTGCGGGTCGCCGACGACGAGCACCTCGCCCGGCTCCGCGGCTCGCGGCGCGCCAGCCGTCCCGGCCATGCCCGCTTCGGCCCCTTCCGGCTCCGCCCGCTCGCGCCGCTCCCCTCCTGGCAGCCCGGCAATTTCGTACCGTACGCTGTGATGGCTGAACGTAGACTCCATGCGCGAGAGCAGCAGCCGGATCATGTCCGCGAGATCGAATTCGGCCGGCACGACGTCGAACTGGCCGGCCTCGATCTTGGACATGTCGAGCAGGTCGCTGACGAGCTTCATGAGGCGCGCCGTCTGGTCCTGCGTGATGCGCAGGTAGCGGTCCGCCTTGTCGCGCGGAACGGTGCCGTCCAGGATCGCCTCGAGATAGCCGTGGATCGACGTGAGCGGCGAGCGCAGGTCATGGGAGACGTTGGCCAGAAAGTCCCGCCGCATCTGCTCCAGCGCGCCGAGCTCGCCCGCCATCCGGTTGAGCGAGCCGGCCAGCTGTCCGAGCTCGTCGGCGGAGCGGTCGGCGATCTTCGTCTCGAAGCGGCCCTTGGCGAACTGCTCGGCGCCCAGGCTCATCCGCCGGATGCGGCGCGTCATGTACCGCGAGAACGCCCACGAGACGAGCACCGATACGGCGATCGCGATGCCGATGGCGAGCGCGTTCAGGTTCTGCACCCGCCGGAATTCCCGCTGGAAGCCCGTCGACAGCGAGACGACGTAGCGATCGAGCGACGGCACGTACTGGGAGCTGACGATGTACTTGCCCGAGTCGTTCTCGACCATCTCGGTGCGGGCCTCCGGACTCCGGCCGATGCCGGCCGAGGCGATCAGCTCGCGGATGTCGGACTCGGGCAGCGGCACCTGGCCGATCTGCATGTAGCGTCCGCCGCGGTCGATGATGAGGATGCTCTTCATCTGCGGCGGCACGACGAGCTGCAGCGCGGTCCGGATCGAGTCGTCGCTCCAGCCGTCCCGGGCCGCCGTCTCCAGCAGCGTGATCGTGCGCCGCAGCTCGGCTCCTTCGACCCCCTGCCTGCGGTCGAGCATGTCCCGGCCGACGAGCTGCGAGGAGAGCAGGTTGTAGACGAGGAACGTGACCGCCAGCGTCGACAGCGAGATGAGCAGCAGCTTCGCGAAAATGCCGCCGACGCCGAGCCGCCTCGCGACAGCGGCGGCCCTTTCGCCGAGCCGCCGGGCAGCGTCCTTGAGGCCGCCGGCGCTCATGACGCCCCGGCCTCGAAGCGGTAGCCGACGCCGCGCACCGTGCCGATCCGCCAGGCGGGATGCTCGCCGATCCGGTCGCGGATCCGCTTGATATGCACGTCGACCGTGTTGGAGTCGCCGAAATAATCCATCCCCCACACCGCCTGCAGCAGCTCCTCGCGCGAGAACACCTTGCCCGGCCGGGAGGCGAGGCAGTACAGCAGCTCGACCTCCTTCGGCGCGCAGCCGGCGTCCTTGCCGCGGACAAGCACCCGGTATTCGGTCGCGTCGACGACCAGATCCGGGAACTCCGCGCTGTCCTTGTACAGCGTCGGATGCGTCCGCTTCAGCACCGCGCGGATGCGCGCGATCAGCTCCTTCGGATCGAACGGCTTGACGAGGTAGTCGTCGGCGCCGAGGGAGAAGCCCTTCAGCTTGTCGTAGCCTTCTCCTTTGCCGGTGAGAAAGATGATCGGGACTTTGCTGGCGCTCCGGATCTCCTCGCAGACGCTCCAGCCGTCCCGACCCGGCATCATGACGTCGAGCACGACCAGATCGGGGATCTGGTCGTAGAACCGGGCGAGGCCCGCCGCGCCGTCATGCGCGACCGAGAAGCGGAAGCCATAGCGCTCGAGATAAAGCTCGAGCAGGTCGGTGATGAGCGGATCGTCCTCGATGAGCAGGATCGACGGGGATTTCATGCGGCATACCTCCAGATTAGAAGCGGTC
The DNA here is from genome assembly GCF_009649995.1 of Paenibacillus sp. B01. Classification (NCBI taxonomy): domain Bacteria; kingdom Bacillati; phylum Bacillota; class Bacilli; order Caryophanales; family Paenibacillaceae; genus Paenibacillus; species Paenibacillus sp. B01. The sequence goes on from NZ_CP045802.1 coordinate 5,334,710, forward strand.
AGTCATGGCGCAGCGCGTCGACCGGCTTGAGGGAAGCCGCCTTGTTGGCGGGGAACAAGCCGAACACGATGCCGACGAGCGCGGAAAAGACGAACGAATAAAGCACGATGTCGGACTCGATCTGCGTGGCGGTGCCGGTCCGTTCCATGATGGCGGCCGCGCCGAACGCCGCCGCGATGCCGAGCGCACCGCCGAGGCTGCTGATCGAGGCCGCCTCGACGAGAAACTGGAGCAGCACGTCCCGCTTGCGCGCGCCGAGCGCTTTGCGGATGCCGATCTCGCGCGTGCGCTCGGTCACGGACACAAGCATGATGTTCATGATGCCGATGCCGCCGACGAGCAGCGAGATGGCGGCCACGCCGGCCATCATCGTGGACATCGTTTTCGACACGGACGTGGCGGTCTCCTTCAGCTCCTCCGAGTTGGTGATGCGGTAGCTGTTCGTATTGCCCCGGAAAATAGCCGACAGCTTCGCCTCCAGCGCCGCCGTCACCGCGTCCATCGTCTCCTCCGAGGCCGCCTTGACCGCAACGGTCCGCACGCCCTCCGACTGGAACAGCCGCTGCGCCGTCGTGATCGGCACGAGGATCTTCTCGTCGTTCGAAGCGCCGAGCGACGTGCCCTTCGGCTCCAGCAGGCCGACGACCTTGTACTTCACGCCGCTGAGCAGGATCGTCTCGCCGACCGGGCTGACGCCGGGGCCGAACAGCTCCTCCGACGTGTCGATGCCGAGCAGCGCCACCTTGCTGTAGGCTTCCAGATCGAGCGGCGCGATGAATCGTCCCTCCTGCGGGTGGAAGTCCTGCACGTCCTCGTAATCGGGCGTCACGCCTTCGACGGTGACGGACGACTCCGTCTGCACGCTGCCGTAGCGCGCGGCCGCGCTCCCGCTGACCGTCGGCGACAGGCCGTCGATCCCGTCGATCCCGTCGCCGAGCGTCTCCGCCTGCGGAAGAGTCAGCGTCGTGCTGCTGCCGCGGCCGGTGACGTTCACCGACAGCATGTTCGTGCCGAGGCCCTGCAGCTGCGCGCTCACCTCGTTGGCCGAGCCTTGGCCCATCGCCACGAGCGAGATGACGGTCGCGACGCCGATCAGGATGCCGAGCATCGACAGCGCCGTGCGGAGCTTGTTAGCGAGAATGCTGCTCCAGGCCATGCGGATGCCTTGCGAAAGCTTCACGCGCGTCCCCTCCTTCCTCCGTCAGCAGACCGTCCTTCATGAACGCGATGCGCCCGGCCTTGGCCGCGACGTCCAGATCATGCGTGATGAGCACGATCGTATGGCCCTGCCGGTTCAGCTCCTGCACGAGCCCGAGCACCTCTGCGCCGGTCTTCGTGTCGAGCGCGCCCGTCGGCTCGTCGGCGAGCAGGATCGGCGGATGCCCGGCCAGCGCCCGCGCGATCGCCACCCGCTGCATCTGGCCGCCGGACAGCTGGTTCGGCCGATGGTCCATCCGGTCGGCGAGGCCGACCTTGGCCAGCGCCGCTTCGGCCGCTTCCCGCCTCTCCTTGCCGGACAAGCCCCGGTAGATGAGCGGCAGCTCCACGTTTTCGCGGGCCGTCATCCGGGGGAGCAGGTGGAAGCTCTGAAAAATAAAGCCGATGCCCCGGTTGCGCACCTCGGCCAGCCGGTTCTCGCTCAGCCCGCCGACCTCCTGGCCGTCCAGCTTATAGCTGCCGGAGGTCGGGGTATCGAGGCAGCCGATGACGTTCATCAGCGTCGACTTGCCGGAGCCGGACGGGCCGATGATTGCGAGGAAATCGCCCGCCATCACCTCCAGGTCGACTCCCTTCAAAATCGGCACCTCCTCGCCGGCCATCCGGTAGCTTTTGCGCACGTCGCGGATGGAGATGAGCGGAGCCCTCTCCGAGCTTGGCGGCAGTGTCGCCGTCAGCGATACGTCGCCGTGCGCAGCGGCCGTTCTTCGCCCGCGCCCCATCAGTTGCGGCCTCCGCCCATGCCGCCGGCGAAGCCGCCTCCGCCGCCCATGCCGCCCGGCATGCCGCCGCCGAAGCCGGCCGCTCCGCCGCCGAAGCCGCCTCCTGCGCCGAAGCCGCCCTGCTGCGTGGATTGCCCGGTCGAGCCGCCGACCGTGCCGGTCGGCAACGGCACGAGCACCGAGTCGCCCGCGGACAGGCCGGAGACGATCTGCGCATAGTCCTCGCTGATGAGGCCGACCTCGACCTCCTGCAGCTGGCCGCCGAGCGCCATTCGATTGGCGCGATTGCTGCCGGACTGGCCGGCCGTTGCTCCAGCCTCGCCTGCGGCTTCGGCTTGCCCTGCCGCTCCGACTTGCCCTGCCGATCCAGCTTGCCCTGCCGCCGCAGGCTGGCCTGCCGCTCCGGCTTGCCCTGCCGCTCCGGTCCCCGGCTGTCCTTGGCCGCTTCCGGCCGGACGCTCGCCGCGCTGCCCCTGCCACTGGCCTTGGCCTTGGCCGGAAGCGCCGTCGGCTGCAGCAGCTCCGGCGCCGCCCGCGGCCGCATCCGTTCCGCTCGCCGGCACGCGCACATACGATTTGCCGGCCATCGTCACGACGGCGTCCACCGGGACGAGCACGGCGTTGTCCGCCGATTCCGTCACGATCTTGACCGAGCCGGACATGCCGGCCAGCACGCCGTCCAGACGGGTCATGCGGATCGTCACCGGGTACGAGGCGACGCCGTTGCTGGACGTCCCTGCGCGGGCGATTTCCGTGATCTCGCCCTCGAACGTCTCGTCCGGCAGCGCGTTCAGCACGATTTCCGCCGGCTGGCCAGCCTTCAGCTTCGGCACGTCCAGCTCATCCGCGCTCATCGTGAACGTCAGCTCGCTGTAGTCGGTCAGCGTCACCGCCTCGACGCTGCCGTTCACCTCCTGGCCGGCTTCGACCGCGACCGACGTCACCGTGCCCGCTGCAGGAGCGACGACCTTGCCGTCGGCATTTTGCTCCGCCTGCAAGTCGGCGATGTCCGCTGCGAGCTGCTCGAGCGACAGCTTGGCGCTGTCGATCTGCAGCATCAGCTCGTCCTGCTTGTCCTCGTCGCCCTCTTGCCAATACTGGATTTTCAGCTGCTGCAGCGACAGCTCCTGCTTGGACTGCTCCAGCTGCTTCTGGCGAATGCTCAGCGCATTGTCCTTCTTTTCAAAGGTCAGCAGCGTCTGGCCGGCCTTCACCTCGTCGCCTTCCTGGACGAGCACCTTCTCCACGGTGCCTTGGCGGCCCGTGCGCACGACGGTCGGATCGGCCGCCGCCACCGTGCCGCTGCCCGATACGCTCGTCTCGATGCTGCCCTGCGTCGCCTGCACGGTGCGGGCTGTCGCCGCTGCCGCGGCGGGTGCCTGATCCTGAGAGCGATAGGCATAATAGGCGTAGCCTCCGCCCGCCAGAATGAGCACTCCAAGCACAACCATCCATTTTCTCACTTCGCCACTCCTCCCCTTCCTCACACGGGGAAGCGTAGCATAGGCAAATGAACCGAAAATGAACGTAAAAAAAGAGCCCCGGCAACCGGCGCTCCACTCCCTTTATCTCTGTCGGCCTTCACGCGCCGCGCCTGCGAGAGGCGCTGCTCGGCGGCCGCTAAACGAAACGGTCAAGCCAGCGTCGCTTCCACGTCCTCGATCGCCACTTCCTGCTCGGCCTTGTAGCTGTCTTCCTCCGATGCGGCCGCCGCGGCGACCTGAACTTCTTCGGTCTCGGCCGGCTCGCGCAGCGACGGAAGAACGATCGGCTCGAGTAGCTCCTGAGCGGGCTCGACCGGCTCCGTGCGGCGGATGTCCGCGCCGAGCGCGGCCAGCTTGCCGGCGATGTCGACGTAGCCGCGGTCCACGTGATGCAAGCCGCCGACCTCCGTCTCGCCGTCGGCGACGAGTCCGGCGCAGATGAGCGCCGCTCCGGCGCGCAGGTCGGTCGCCGTCACCTTGGCGCCGTACAGCGGCACGCCGCCGGTGATGATGGCCGATCGGCCTTCCACCTTGATGTTGGCGTTCATTTTGCGGAATTCGTCCACATGCATGAAGCGGTTCTCGAACACCGTCTCCGTGACGACCGACGTGCCCTCGGATACGAGCAGCAGCGCCATCATCTGCGACTGCATGTCGGTCGGGAAGCCCGGATGCGGGAGCGTCTTGACGTCGACGCCGCGCAGCGGGCGGCCGGCGGTGACGCGGATGCCCGTATCTTCTTCGGTCAGCTGGACGCCCATCTCCTGCAGCTTGGCGATGACCGGCCCCAGATGGTCGCTGATCGCGCCTTCGACAAAGACGTCGCCGCCGGTGATCGCCGCGGCGATCAGGAACGTGCCGGCCTCCACGCGGTCCGGAATGACGTGATGGCGAGCGCCGACGAGCTTCTCGACGCCTTCGATGCGGATCATGCCCGTGCCGGCGCCGCGCACGCGCGCGCCCATCGCATTGAGGTAGTTCGCGAGATCGACGATCTCGGGCTCCTTGGCGGCATTTTCCAGCGTTGTCGTGCCCTCGGCGAGAGCCGCCGCCATCATGATGTTTTCCGTCGCGCCTACGCTGGCGACGTCGAGGTAGATCTTGGCGCCTTTCAGGCGGTCCGGCGCGGATGCTTCGACAAAGCCCTGACCGATCGTGATTTCCGCCCCCATCGCTTCAAAGCCCTTGAGATGCTGGTCGATCGGACGCGTGCCGATGGCGCAGCCGCCGGGCATCGAGATGCGGACCTTGCCGAGCCGGGCAAGCAGCGGACCCATGACGAGGAACGAAGCCCTCATCTTGCTGACCCATTCGTACGGAGCTTCGCAGGAGGTCAGCCGTTCGGCCGAGATCGTCATGCAGTCTTCTCCGATGACCGCTGTTGCGCCGAGCGTCTCCAGCACCTGGCGGATCGTCAGGACATCATCGAGGAGGGGAACGTCGCAAATGACGCTTTCTCCTTCCGTGGCGAGTAGGGAGGCGGCCAGAATCGGCAGCACCGCATTTTTAGCTCCGTGGACGCGCACCGTTCCTTCCAGCCTGCGGCCTCCTCTAACGACAATTTTGCTCATATACCGTTCCCTCCGGACGCTGCATTTTCTTCATGCGTTTCTTCTATTTGAATCAGGATTGAAGTTCGATTCGAGTGACGGGCGTTGCTGATTCCTCATTGGGATTCAGAGGGAATTCCGGTTAAAAGGACGAGTATAACCCAGAATACCACAGACCATATTAACACTCGTCTACAGAAATCGACAAGGTTTAATTTGCAGCGGGCCGTTCTTGGCTCCTTCCGGAGAAGAAGATCGAAATTTGTCTGCTGCAGCTTATAGCATTCGGGAGCCGCTTTTCTTTTCGGACCGTGTTTTGAGCTTAGTGTCTGCAATCGCTCCCCGGCTTATGCGAAGAGCGGAGCTGGCAAGCGCTCCGGCCTAGATCAGCTTGAGCATGTTCGTCCAGGACCAGTAATCGAGGATGAAGCGCGCGAACTGATGGCCGAGGATGACGGCGAGCACCGCGATCAGCACGCGCGCCCTTGGACCGCGCGGATGCTTGAACCAAGTGTCGAGCTTCAGCTCCTGCAGCAGATACCAGGCCAGCAGGATGCTGAGGATCGTGACGAGGATGGAGAACAGGCCGACGAGCCCGAGCGAGGTGAACGCCTCTCTGATTCCCTGATTGCTGTTCATTTAATAACCCCGATTCCATACCGATAAACGGTAAAATATGCATCTTGACAAATCGATCGACATTGCAATAACCCCTGCTGCCCTTCGCAGCAGGAATCTGTCGTTCCGCCAGGCGCTCCATCGGATCGGCTCCCTATAGTCATCGGCAGCAGGGCAGCCTTCCTGAAGCGCTTGGCCGGCTCCCCGCGCCTCCGCGCCCGGCGGGCTCAGCTCCGCTCGATCGACAGCGTGTAATAGCCTTCGGGCGGCGCATAGGGAAGCTCCGCGGCATCCCAGACGCGCACATAATAAGTGCCTGGAGAGACGCGGATCGAAGCGGAGGCCTCCGCGGCACCTTCCCCTGCCTCGTCGACCGCCGTCTCCGGCGATCCGGCGCGGCGGTAGGCGAAGGCCGGGTCCATCCGCATCGTGCCGGGCTCGAGCTGAAGGCGGAGCCTGCCCTCCTTTTGAACCTGGATCTTGTACCAGTCGGAGTCGCCCGTTTCGTGGAAGGTCGCCTTCACCGTCTGGCTGCGGTCCGGAAGCGCGGTCGCCTCCTCGGCGCTGCCGTTCGGCTCCCCGTCGTCCGGACGCATGGAAAATACGCTGCTCAGCAAATAAGGAGCCGCTTTTTCCATGCCGGCGCCTTGCAGCTGGATGCGCAGCCGGTTCGCTCCTTTCTTGACGCGCCAGACGAGCACGTTGTTGCTGGCGGCAAGTTTTTTTTCAACCGTGCCCCCGTCCTGCTCCAGCAGAACGTCGAGCGGCGCCGGAGCGGCGTCCGGAGAGAGAAGCTGCTGCAGCCGCAGCTTGACGCTGCCGTCATGCGGACAGTCGAGGACGTACCAGTCGCGATCCCCGCCCCCCGCCAGCTCCGCGGACAGCTGCTTGCCGAGCGGCAGCGCCGCCGCCAGCGCGCGGGTATCGTTCGGCTCATGCGGATCGGCCTTGTACTTGCCGCCAAGCGACTGGTCCATCCGCAGCAGTCCGTAGCCGGTCGCACGATCGAAGCCGGCCGGCAGCGTATCCTTCGTCGTCTGGCGCAGGAACGAGCGGATCTCGTAAGGCTTGAGCGCCGGGTATTTGCTCCACAGCAGGGCGGCCGCCGCGGCCGCCTGCGGAGCGGCCATGGACGTGCCTTCCTCGTAGCGGTACCCGCCGCCCAGCTGCGCCGTAAAGACGCGCCACGCCCCGGCGACGTCGATCTCGCTGCCGCGGCTCGAGCGCCTTTCCGGAGCTCCGTCCGCAGCGACGCCTCCGACAGCGAGCACGGTCGGGTAGGCGGCCGGATATTTGACCGTCGTCTTGCCGCCGAACCGCTGCATGTCGTTGCCGGCCGCCGCGACGAGCAGCACGCCCGTCCGCTCCGCGCGATTGACGATATCGGCCATATAGGGCGAAGAATGATACAGCCCGACGGACAGCACGACGATGCGAGCTCCTTTGTCCAGCGCCTTGCGGATGCCCTCGCCGAGCCCGCGCTCCTCCGCGTAGCCGTTCTCGTCGAGCGCCTTCACCGGCAGCAGCTTCGCTTGCGGCAGCAGCGCCGCTACGACGCCAGCCACGCTCGTGCCGTGGCCGTTGTCGTCTTGCGGCGGCTTGCCCGGCTGCAGCAGGTTGACGCCCGGCAGCAGGCGCCCTTTCAAGGCCGGATGCTGCAGATCGACGCCCGTATCGACGATCGCGACCGTCAGACCGCTCGACTGCTTCCTGGCGGACTGGACCTCAAGCGCTCCGATCTGACGAAGATAGGCCTGCTGCTCCTTTTGCGCGGCCGCTGCCGGACTTGCTCCCGCCGGTCCCGTCGCCGCCGCTTCCGCCGGGGATGCGCTCCGCGCGCTTAGCACCCGAACCGGTTCGTTCGGGTGCGCGGGCCCCGCGCCGAGCACGGACGTCAGGAAGACGGCGGACGCCACGGCGGCCAGCCGCTTGCGGCGAAGCGTCGCCGCGAGGATATGCCATCTATTCATGAGCCTCAAATCCTTTGCTCTGTATCTATCCTATGACGAAGCCGCGCTTCTATCCCTTCCGCCGGAAACCGGGAATTCCACTCTCTACTCATTCGCTTTCGCACAGCCGATTTCCTCTTCTCCGGTCGCTTTCCGCTCGCCCGCAGACAGCGGCAAGGCCCGGACGAAACGAAACAAGCCCCTGCGCGCGGGGGCGCAGGGGCTTCATCGTTCGGCTGCCGGGAAACGGATCAGCCGAGGAATTTCTCCAGCATCCAGCGATGCTTGTCGAGCTGCTCGACCATGCCCGTCAGAATGTCGGCCGTCGCGGCATCGTCTTCTTTTTCCGCCGCTTCCGCCGCCTCCTTCATCTCCGAGGCGATCGTCGCGAAGTCGTCGATGACGGCGCGCACCATCGCGTCCGCATCTTCTTTTTCCGTCGCTTCCTTGATCGCGGACTGCGACAGCATGCCCTTCATCGTCGAGACCGGCTTGCCGCCGATCGCGATCAGGCGCTCCGCCGCTTCGTCGAACATGAGCGTCACGGCGTTGTACAGCTCCTCGAATTTGACATGCAGCGTATAGAAGTTCGGTCCGGTCACGTTCCAGTGGAACGAGTGAAGCTTCATATAAAGGACGCCGAGCGTGGCGACTTGCTTGTTCAGCGCCTCCTGCGTCTTGACGTTTGCTTTTGCGGCGCGGCTTGCGGATGAAGTAGCCATTGTCGTTTTCCCCTTTCTCGCTTTGGCAATCAGGCTTGCTTGCGGAGAAGCATCTACGGTTTCTTTACCCTTGTCCGCGAACAAACAAACAGCGCGGCCCATCTCTTTCAGGTTGCGCTTGCGCGCGCTCCCTTATGCGGCCCGAGCCCTTTTTCTGTCATCGCGCCATTCGCACAATTCTCCCCCGCCCGCCCTTCATAAGGTAAGGGGAGGTGACCCGCATGCCATCCGTCAAGAAGTATGTCAAACGATATAAATCCCGCGCTCTCTGGGGCAAGCTGCGGGTCAGCCGCATGCTGAAAAAGGATCCGGCGACGGCTGGACTTGTTCCGGCCGCGAAGCCTTTCTCGCTCGAGCGGCTGACTCAAATGGCCTCCCGCTACGAAATGCTCTATATCAAGCCGAATATCGGCTCGCTCGGCATGGGCGTCCATCGCCTGCGCCGCACCGCGTCCGGAGACTACGAGCTCGCCTCCGTCCTGTCGCGCAAGCAGACCACGCGCAGCTTTCGCACGATCGACGCCGTCTATCGGCATCTGAAGCGGCGGAAGTCGGGCAAGAAGCTGCTCATCCAGCGCGGCATACCGCTCGATCAAGTCGAAGGCAGGCCCTATGATCTGCGCGCGATGGTGCAGCGACGGCCGAAAGGCCCCTGGACCTGCACCGCCTTCACGGCCAAGATCGCCTCTCCTTCGAAGATCGTGACGAATGTCCATCAAGGCGCGAAGCTCGTCATGCTGTCCAGCCTGTGGGAGATGCAAGGACTGCCGGCCTCCGCCGCCAGGGCCAACACCGACCTGATCGAGCGCAAGGCGCTCGCGGTCAGCCGCTCGCTGTCTCGCCGCTACAAGGGCATGCATGAAATGGGCATCGACTTCGCCATCGACCGCAGCAAGAAGCTGTGGGTGCTCGAGGTCAATACGAACCATCCCCAGTTCAGACCGGTGAAAAAGCTCGACCGGGCCGCCTACAATCGAATGGCGAGCTTCGCCCGCAGCTATGGCCGCTACGACGACTAGCCGTTTCGGCTGCGACCGGCGGCATTCTTGACCGTGCTTGCTCGCGGCCGGCCCCGTTTTCCTGCTTCCTCTTCTATTGCCCCAGCCCTAGCTTCTGCGTCCGAACCAGCCCTTCAGCAGCCCTTTGCCGGCTGCTGCTTTTGTTTCGGCGAGCATGTCGCCGGAAGGCGCCAGCTCCTCTCCCGCGAGCAAGGCCCGGGCATTCCCTTCGAAATAAAGCCGCGCCGGCCTCCCGAGCCTGGTCTCCAGCAGCGAGTACGCATCGGCGAGCTTGAACCCGCGCCGGCGGGCATGATGGGCATCGGACGAGACGAGGTGGATCAGTCCGTTCCGCACGAGCGACCACGCGCCTTTTTCGAACGTCTTGCCGTAAAGGCCCAGAAGGGAATGCGTCGTCACCTGCGTCCATGCTCCGAGCGCGATCAGCTCCTCCAGCTTGCGCGGCTCGCGCAGCGCCTCGAGGTTCCGCTCGGGATGGGCGATGACCGGACGGATGCCGAGCAGCGTCAGCTCGTAGACGAGCTCGAGCATCTCGGCAGGCATCTCCTCGGCCGGCATCTCCAGCAGCAGATAAGGCGTGCCTGCCAGCGTCAGCAGCTCGCCTGCCTCCAAGTGGTCGAGCAGCTCGCCGTGGACGCGAATCTCCTGTCCGGGATGCAGGCGCAAAGGCAGCCCATGCGCCTCTAAAACCGCCTGGGACTCTTGCAGGAGCTCCTTCACGCGGGAGGCTGGATTCCAGTAGACGCCGTTGGCATGATGAGGGGTCGCGATCACGTCGGTAATGCCTTCCTCCACTGCGGCCTCCGCCAGCTCCAGCAAATGCTCCCGGTGACGCGCACCGTCATCGATGCCGGGCAGGATGTGCGTATGGATGTCGATCATCGGTTCATGCCCCTCTTTCCCATGAATTGGCTCCCTATTCATTCAACCCTAGACGATCGTCATCCTGCCTAGGCTTCATTTTTCGAAATTCGATTTCTATTCACAGGATATTCACAGGGTTATCCTCAATAAAAGGAGGGATGCGAACAACTTATCCACATATCCACTCGTTATTCACATTCCACTCCCATTCCATCCCCATGACCATTCGTTTATCCCCAGATTCCGTTCGATCGACGGCATGAAAAAAAAGCCCGGTCTCCTTGAACGGAGACTGGGCTTTAAATCGATCCGGAGCATCAGCCGCGCAGGCTGATCCGGTTCATCGCACGCTGCAAAGCCATTTCGGCGCGGCGGAAATCCACCTCGTCCTTGCGGCCGCGGAGACGATCCTCGGCGCGCTTTTTGGCCAGCTGGGCACGGTCGAGGTCGATCTCATCCGGAAGCTCGGCGCTTTCGGCGAGAATGACGACCTTTTCATGACGGATTTCGGCGAAGCCGCCGCTGACGGCGATCTTCTCCTCTTTGCCGCCGATCTTCGCCACGACGGCGGCGATCTTCAGCGGGGTTACCGTCGGGACGTGATGAGGCAGGATGCCCATCTCGCCCTCGACGCCGCGAAGAATGACCATATTGACGTCCTTGGCATAGACCGTCCGCTCAGGCGTTACAATTTCAAGCAGTAAGGTGCTCATACGATCCCTCCATCCGCCGAGGATTAAACCTCTTGAGCGAGTTTCTTCGCCTTGGCAACGGCGTCTTCGATCGTTCCGACGTTGTGGAAGGCCGGCTCAGGAAGATCGTCATGCTTGCCTTCAAGAATTTCCTTGAAGCCGCGAACCGTATCCTGAATCCGTACCGAGAGGCCCGGAATGCCGTTGAACGCCGCGGCAACGTGAAGCGGCTGCGACAGGAACAATTGGACGCGACGGGCGCGAAGGACGACGAGCTTGTCTTCCTCGGAGAGCTCGTCCATGCCGAGGATGGCGATGATGTCGAGCAGCTCTTTGTAGCGCTGAAGAAGCTTCTTCACGCTTTGAGCCACTTGATAGTGCTCTTCGCCGACGATTTCCGGCGTCAGGACGCGCGAGGACGAAGCCAGCGGGTCGACGGCCGGGAAGATGCCCATGGCGGCGATGTTGCGCTCCAGGTTGGTCGTCGAGTCCAAGTGGGCGAACGCCGTCGCAGGAGCCGGGTCGGTGTAGTCATCGGCAGGCACGTAGATCGCCTGGATCGACGTGACGGAGCCGTTTTTGGTCGAAGTGATGCGCTCTTGAAGCTGGCCCATCTCCGTCGCCAGCGTCGGCTGGTAGCCTACCGCGGACGGCATGCGGCCGAGCAGGGCGGATACTTCGGAGCCCGCTTGCGTGAAGCGGAAGATGTTGTCGACGAACAGAAGCACGTCGCGGTTCTCTTGATCGCGGAAGTACTCCGCCATCGTCAGGCCTGTCAGGGCTACGCGCAGACGCGCGCCTGGAGGCTCATTCATCTGGCCGAATACCATCGCCGTCTTTTCAATGACGCCGGAGTCGCTCATCTCGTGGTACAGGTCATTGCCTTCACGAGTACGCTCGCCGACGCCGGCGAAGACGGAGATGCCGCCGTGCTCGGATGCGATGTTGTGGATAAGCTCCTGCATCGTAACGGTCTTGCCGACGCCCGCGCCGCCGAACAGGCCGACTTTGCCGCCTTTGGCGTACGGAGCCATCAGGTCGATGACCTTGATGCCGGTTTCCAGAATTTCCTGCTGGGTGGAGAGCTCTTCGAATGCCGGTGCCTGACGGTGGATCGGCAGCGCTACGCTACGGTCCACATCGCCGTTGCCGTCGATCGGATCGCCGACGACGCTGAAGACGCGGCCGAGCGTGGCCGGTCCAACCGGAACCGTGATCGGAGCTCCGGTATCGATGGCAGCCGTTCCGCGCACGAGGCCGTCCGTGGAGGACATGGCGACACAGCGGACCGTGTTGTTCCCGAGGTGGGTGGCCACTTCGAGAGTCAGCTTCACGTCCTGCTCGGAAGCGCTCTGAGCTTTTTGTTCAATCTTAATGGCGTTCAAGATTTCAGGCAGATGGCCGTTGTCGAACTCAACGTCGACGACCGGCCCCAGTACCTGGACAACGCGACCGTTGCTCATGGGGGTCCCTCCTGTAGTAAAGATAGTTGCATGTCTATGCGGCGAGCAGGCCGCAGCCTGCTCCAAATCGGCTGTTTCTTATTGCTGGGCGCTGGCGCCGCCGACAATCTCGGCGATCTCTTGGGTGATCGCGGCCTGACGGGCGCGGTTGTAGGAGAGCGTAAGCTCGCCGATGAGCTTCGTCGCGTTTTTCGTCGCGTTGCCCATTGCCGTCATCCGGGCGCCGAACTCGCTCGCCTTGCCTTCGAGGATCGCGCTGTACACGACCGTCTCGGCATATTTCGGCAGCAGGACGCTGAGCACGGACTCCGCGTCCGGCTCGTATTCGTACTGCGCCGCAGCGCCGGTGAACTCGTCGGAGCTCAGCGGAAGCAGCTTCTTCATCGTCGGAACCTGGGAGATGGCATTGAGGAAACGGTTGTAGACGATATAGACCTCGTCGTAGCGTCCATCCTCGAAGCCCTGCACCGCTTTGTAAGCGACCGGCTTGATGTCCCCATATTTCGGAGAGTCCGAGATGCCCGTCACTTCCTCGGCGATGTTGATGCCCCGGCGATTCAGATAGGCGCTGCCTTTGCGGCCGACGACGAGAACTTCGTACTCGTCCTTGGACCGGTGCTTGTCGGCGATCGTGCCCATCAGCTTGCGCAGTACGTTGATGTTGTAGCCGCCCGCGAGACCGCGGTCCGACGTGATGATCAGGTAAGCGGTGCGCTTCACTTCGCGAGTCTGCAGCATAGGATGCCGGATGCTGCCTGCGCCAGCGGCGATGCTGGAGACGACTTCACGGATCTTGTCGGTGTATGGACGAGCCGATAATGCCGCCTCCTGCGCGCGGCGAAGCTTCGCCGCAGCGACCATTTCCATCGCTTTGGTGATCTGCTTCATATTCTGCTTGCTCTTGAGCGAGCGCTTGATCTCCCGCATGCCTTTTGCCATTGGTAGTCACCACCTTACTTATCGGTCCATGTCCGAGCCCGGACATGGACCGGCATCATCGTTCCTAGCTATTAGACCGAGCGGGAGAAGCCTTTCTTGAACTCCTGGATGGACGCTGCAAGAGCCTTCTCGTTGTCGGGGTTGAGGTCTTTCGTATCGCGGATGGACGCCAGGATTTCCGGCTTGTTGGCATCCATGAAGCTGAGCAGCTCGCCTTCGAAGCGGCGGACGTCCTGAACCGGAATGTCGTCCACGAGGCCGCGCGTGACCGTGTACAGCGACACGACCTGGCGCTCCAGAGGCATAGGCTGGTTGATGCCTTGCTTCAGGATTTCCAGTGTGCGTTCGCCGCGGTCCAGACGGGATTTCGTGACTTTGTCCAGATCGGAGCCGAATTGGGCGAATGCCGCCAGCTCGCGGTACTGGGCGAGGTCAAGCTTGAGCGTGCCGGCAACCTTTTTCATCGCCTTGGTCTGGGCGGAGGAGCCTACGCGGGATACCGAGTTGCCGACGTTGACCGCCGGACGCTGGCCGGAGTAGAACAGGTCCGACTCCAGGAAGATCTGGCCGTCCGTGATGGAGATGACGTTTGTCGGGATATAGGCGGAGATGTCGCCCGCTTGGGTCTCGATGAACGGCAGCGCCGTCAGGGAACCGCCGCCGAGCTCGTCGTTCAGCTTGGCCGCGCGCTCCAGCAGGCGGGAGTGCAGGTAGAAGACGTCGCCCGGGTAAGCCTCGCGGCCCGGCGGACGGCGGAGCAGCAGGGACAGCTCGCGGTAAGCGGCGGCTTGCTTGGACAGGTCATCGTAGATGACGAGGACATGCTTGCCGTTGTACATGAAGTACTCGCCCATGGAGCAGCCCGTGTACGGAGCGATGTAGAGCATCGGGGACGGCTCGGATGCGCTCGCCGTAACGACGATCGTGTAGTCCAGCGCGCCTTGGCGGCGGAGGGACTCGACGACCGTACGGACGGTCGATTGCTTTTGGCCGATAGCCACGTAGATGCAGATGACGCCGTTTCCTTTTTGGTTGACGATCGTATCGATCGCGATTTGCGTTTTGCCCGTTTGGCGGTCGCCGATGATGAGCTCGCGCTGGCCGCGTCCGATCGGGATCATCGCGTCGATCGCCTTGATGCCGGTCTGCATCGGCTCAAAGACGGACTTACGAGCCATGACGCCAGGAGCCGGCGATTCGACCGGACGAGTCGCCGTCGTAGCGATCGGTCCGTTGCCGTCGAGCGGCTGGCCCAGCGCGTTGACGACGCGGCCCAGAAGCGCTTCGCCTACCGGCACTTCCATGATGCGGCCGGTACGCTTTACCGTGTCGCCTTCGCGGATGTCCGTGTAAGGTCCGAGGATGACGACGCCGACGTTGCTTTCCTCGAGGTTGAGTGCCATGCCCACGACGCCGTTCGCGAACTCGAGAAGTTCGCCCGCCATCGCGTTTTCCAGGCCGTGGACGCGCGCAATGCCGTCGCCGACTTGAATGACCGTGCCGACTTCCTCTACTTGGATGTCGGATTTATATTGTTCGATCTGCTGCTTGATCAGCGTGCTGATTTCATCAGGTCTGATGCTCAACTTCTTCACCCCTGTCTACAGTGCTTGGGAATTCATTTGCTTGCTCAGCCGCTCCAGCTTGCCGGAGAGAGAGCCATCGTAAATCTTGTCGCCGATGCGCACCTTCACGCCGCCGATCAGGGATGGATCTACGACCTGCTCGCCGATGATCCGGCTGCCCGACAGGGAGCTGAACTGCTGAACGACTTTGGAAAGCTCAACCGCCGACAGCGGGAGGGCCGTATAGATCGTCGCGCGCGATTCGCCGGATGCCTTGTCCGCGATCCGGCTGTAGGCCGCATACACCTCGCCGATGGCCGCGTAGCGGCCGCGCTCGATGAGCAGCGTGACGATATTCAGAACAATAGAGGACACGCGGTCCCCGATCGCTTTTTTGACGAGCTCCGTTTTCTCGGAGGCTTCGATGCCCGGAGTGCCGAGGAAGCGCAGCACGTCCGCGTCGCCGTTCAGCGCCTCGGAGACAAGCTGCAGCTGCTGGCGCACCTCGGAAACGATCCCTTGAGTGCCCGCGACTTCGTACAGCGCCTGCGCATATCTTTTCGCGATGACGTTGTCGCGGCTCATTTGCTGCTGACTTCTTTCAGATAGCGATCAACGATCTGCTCTTGCGATTTCTCGTCGATCTGCTTCTCCACGATCTTGGAAGCGATCGCGACGGAGATGCTGCCTACTTCGCTGCGCAGGGAAGCGATGGCCTTGTTCTTCTCGCTCTCGATGTCGCGCACGGCCTCTTCCTTGAGGCGGGCCGCTTCGGCACGGGCGGTGTCGACGATGCCGTCGGCCTGCTTCGTGCTGGTGATGCGGGCTTTCTCGATGATCTCGTTCGCTTCCTGGCGGGCTTGCGCCAGCGCTTGCTTCTGCGCTTCCATTTCGGCGGAAGCTTCCTTGCGGCTGTTCTCCGCAGCGTTCATCTGCTCAAGCACCATCTGGCGGCGCTGCTCCATGATGGAGAACAACGGGCCGAAGGCATACTTGTTCAGCAGGAAGTACAGAATGCCGAAAGCCAAGATCGCTAGCACGGTAGACTCCCAATAAAAATGCATGACCGCTCTCCTTTCACATGCCGTTCAACACTTAATGAAAACGATGGCGTGGAGGGCACTGGCCTTCCCCGCCATACGAATGGTTCGCTTGGGTAGCGATGGATTAGCTGAAGAACGCGAGGAAGCCGATAACGACGCCGATGATCGGCACGACCTCGACGATACCTACACCGATGAACATCGTCGTTTGCAGCTTGCTTGCTGCTTCCGGCTGGCGGGAGATGCCTTCTACCGTTTTGCTGACGATCAGACCGTTACCTACGCCTGCGCCTACTGCGCCCAGACCAACTGCGATAGCTGCTGCCAATACTTCCATTGTTTGAAATCCTCCTCTGAATTGGGTAATGAGTGGAATATGTCTAACACCGAACGTACGGGCGGAATGCCTCGCGTCCAGCACGAACTGCTGCGGATCTAGTGCGCGCCGTCATCGTCATGGATGGCGGCTTGCGAGATGTACACCATGGTGAGGATCGTGAACAGGAACGCCTGGATGGCGCCTACGAAAATACTGAAGCCCTGCCAAACGGCCATAAACGGAATCCCGATCCAGCCGAGCATGAGGATGGTGGCGATCAGCACCTCGCCCGCGAAGATGTTGGCGAAAAGACGGAGAGCCAGCGTGACCGGCTTCGCGATCGTCTCGATGATGTTCAGCGGGAAGAAAATCGGGTAAGGCTTAAAGTAGTGCTGGAAGTAATGCTTCGTGTTCTGCTTGATGCCCAGAAGATGGACGAGAACGAACACGATGAGCGCCAGCCCCGCCGTCACGGACAGGTCCGCGGTCGGCGACTTCCACCATGCGATGTGCGCATGTCCGTCATGGGAGGCCAGGAAAGCGGCGTCCACGCCGAACATCGGCCGATCGATCTCCGTCACGATGCCGAACGGAAGGCCCAGCAGGTTAGAGATGAAGATGAAAAGAATCAGGGTCAAGCCCAAGCTCAGAAATGGACGTACCCGATTCAGCGGCATCGCGCTCGCGACGGTGGAGTGGACGAAATCAACGGCCCATTCCATGAAGTTCTGCGCTTTCGAAGGATTGGCCACGGATAGATTCCGAGTCATCACCTTGACGAGGACGAACGTCGCGATCGCGGAGACGAGAATCGCGATGACGGCCGAAAGATCGATGTTGAGGCCGTTCCATTTCAAAATGGGAAATTCATGCATACCTTATATTTCACCCCTTTCCACTGCGTGGTCGGCCAAGCTTGAAGAAAGCGCATACCAGTATGACAAAAGGCACCGCAAAACATGAAGCCAGTGTAGCGGGGAGACTGATGTCCTCGGGATAGCGGTAGGCGATCATGACGGCGAGCAGCACCATCGCGAGCCTGCCGGCCATGCCCGTTCCGGCACGGCGGGGTTTGTCCCCTTGAGCCATGACACCGATCCAGTCCACGCGCCTGCGCAGGAGAAAGGCGTTGAACGATCCTGCTGCGATGCCAAGCATGCATCCGGCCGCCGCCGCGCGCCAATCGGGAACGATGCCCCAGATCAGCAGACTGATGGCGAAGAGCAGCACGACGACGGACCTGGTCATCTTGAGCACTTCATTCATTGCTGTCCTCCAAAACCTTTCTTACAATGAAGACGACCGAAACGATGCCTGCCGCAAGCCCCGTCAAAACCCCCGCGATGATCCATCCCGGAGTTCCTCCGAATCTTGCTCCAAGCCAGTAGCCGATCAGCGTGCAGATCGCCACGTCGATTCCGAGAGCGCCGACAAGCGCAAGCGCCTTCAGCGGGTCCTCTCCCTTGCCCTTTTTGGTCATGAGTGTCCCCCATCAACCTTCATCATTTTATCCAAGCCGCCGAAGGTTTGTCAATTTTGATAATAGCAAACTTTCCGTGAACTTGGGATAAAAAACGTTGATTTGACGGGATTTGGCGAACTTCCAAACCATACAGTAGAACTGTATGCTAGGCTGTTGTTGGACTTGACCGCCGCCTCGCAAAAACTATGAACGTTGTGTGAACGTATCGGGCCGCTCGCCCCTGCCAAAATGATGCAGGATCGCGCGCACGATCCGCTCCGACGCCGCCCCGTCTCCGTACGGATTGGCGGCCTGGCTCATGCGCTCGTACGTTCCCCTGTCGGTCAGCAGCGCTCTCGTCCGATCGTAGACGCGGCTCTCGTCCGTGCCGACCAGCTCCAGCGTGCCGGCCTCGATCCCTTCGGGACGCTCCGTCGTATCGCGCAGCACGAGCGTCGGCACGCCGAAGCTCGGCGCCTCCTCCTGCATGCCGCCGGAATCCGTGAGGATCATGTACGCGTGAGGATAGAAATTATGGAATTCAAATACGTCAAGCGGCTCGATCAGGCGGATGCGCTCATGATCGCCGAGAATTTCCTGCGCGGGCTCGCGCACGGCCGGATTCGGATGCACGGCGTAGACGATCGCGATGTCGTCGAACTCGTCAGCGATGCGCTTCACCGCCCGGAAGATGCTGCGATGCGGCTCTCCAAGCGACTCGCGGCGATGCGCGGTCATGAGGATCAGACGCTTGCCGGCCGCCCATTCCAGCATCGGATGGGTAAAGGCAGGGTCGACCGTATACTGGAAGACGTCCGTCGCCGTGTTGCCCGTGACGTAGATCGACGCCTCGGACTTGTTCTCCTTGCGGAGATTGCCTGCGGACCACTCCGTCGGCGCGAAATGCACGTCCGACAGCACGCCGGCCAGCTGACGGTTCATCTCCTCCGGATACGGAGACATCTTGTTCCAGGTGCGAAGCCCCGCTTCGACATGGCCGACCTGGATCTGCTGCAGGAACGACGCATAGCTGGCCAGGAACGTCGTCTGCGTATCGCCGTGGACCAGCACGATATCCGGCTGCGACTCGCGCAGCACCGGCTCGAGTCCTTCGAGCACGCGGACTGTCGTCTCCGTCAGCGTCTGGCGGTCCTTCATCACGTTGAGGTCGTAGTCGGGCTCGATGCGGAACAGCTCCAGCACCTGGTCAAGCATCTGGCGATGCTGCGCGGTGACGCATACGATCGACTCGATCTGCTCGGGATGCTTCTGAAGCTCCAGCACGAGCGGCGCCATCTTGACGGCCTCGGGACGCGTCCCGAATATGGTCATCACTTTCAGCTTGTCCAACTTATACCTCTCCCATCAGAAAATTATTTCGTGCCGAACATCCGGTCTCCGGCATCTCCGAGCCCCGGGATGATGTAGCCCAGCTCATTGAGCCTCTCGTCGACGGCGGCGGCGTAGATGTCCACGTCGGGATGAGCCTCCTGGACGGCGCGCACGCCTTCCGGCGAGGCGATCAGCACCATCAGCTTGATCTGCGTGCAGCCGCGCTTCTTGAGCGAGCCGATCGCCGCGTTGGCCGAGCCCCCCGTAGCGAGCATCGGGTCGACGACGATGAGCAGCCGTTCCGTGGCGTCGGTCGGAAGGTTCATATAATATTCGGTCGGCTGGAGCGTCTCATGGTCGCGCGACAATCCGATATGCCCCACCTTGGCGGCAGGAATCAGCTTGAGGATGCCGTCGACCATGCCGAGGCCTGCGCGCAGGATCGGCACGATGCCGAGCATGCGGCCGGACAGCACCTTGGACTGGGCCGTCGCGACCGGCGTCTCGACCGTGATCGTATCGAGCGGCATGTCCCTCGTAATCTCGTACGCCATCAATGTGGCGACCTCGTCGACAAGCTCTCGGAAGTCTTTTGTCTTGGTGTCCTTGTCGCGGATGAACGTCAGCTTGTGCTGAATGAGTGGATGGTCACAGACGACCAGATTGCTCATGGGGGTTGCCCTCCTGGTATTCGCTTGAATTTGCTTGTCCCCGGCGTCCCGGGGCATAATCCCAACTATTATAGCATTCCCAGCAGGGCGGCGCATCAAGCATCGTCACGAACCGGCAAAAAGGAGCGGGGCCGTCCGCATGCCGAAGCAGCCCCTCCTCCCTCCCGCTGGATCGGGAAGGAAAAGGGGCTTGCGGCGGAGCGGATCCGCTTTAGTATTGGATGCTCGGATAGAGCGGGAAGCGCGCGGTCAGATCGCGCACGAGGCCGCGCGCTTTGTCCAGCGCCGCCTCGTCCTGCGGGCTGCGCAGCGTCAGGTCGATGACCTCGGCGATCGTGCGCATGGCGTCGGCGTCCATGCCGCGCGTCGTCGCCGCCGGCGTGCCGATGCGGATGCCGCTCGTGACGAACGGGCTCGTCGGATCGAACGGAATGGCGTTTTTGTTGACGGTGATGCCGACGGAGTCGAGCACATGCTCGGCTTCCTTGCCGGTGATGTTCAAGCCGCGCGTATCAAGCAGCATGAGATGGTTGTCCGTGCCGCCGGACACGATGTTGTGGCCGCGGGCGATCAGCTCCTCGGACAGCACCTTGGCGTTGGAGATGACGTTCTGCGCGTACGTCTTGAACTCCGGCTGCAGCGCCTCGCCGAGAGCGACGGCCTTGGCCGCGATGATGTGCATGAGCGGTCCGCCCTGGGAGCCCGGGAAGACGGCCTTGTCGATCGCCGCCGCCCATGCCTTGGTCGTCAGGATGAGGCCGCCGCGCGGTCCGCGCAGCGTCTTGTGCGTCGTCGTCGTGACGAAGTGCGCGTGCGGCACCGGGCTCGGATGCAGGCCCGCCGCCACGAGGCCGGCGATGTGGGCCATGTCGACGAAGAACAGCGCGCCGACGTCCTTGGCGATCTGGCCGATCTTCTCGAAGTCGATGATGCGCGGGTAGGCGCTGGCGCCGGCGACGATCATGCGCGGACGATGCTTGAAGGCGGCCTTGCGCAGGTCGTCGTAGTTGATCGTGAAGCTGTCTTCCTGGACGCCGTAGGCGACGAAGTTGTAGTAGAGGCCGGAGGCGTTGACCGGGCTGCCGTGGGTCAGATGGCCGCCGTGGGCGAGGTTCATGCCGAGCACGGTGTCGCCAGGCTTGAGGGCGGCAAGGTAGACGGCCATGTTGGCCTGCGCGCCGGAGTGCGGCTGCACGTTGGCATGCTCCGCGCCGAACAGCTCCTTCGCGCGATCGCGCGCGATGTCCTCGACGATGTCGACATGCTCGCAGCCGCCGTAGTAGCGCTTGCCCGGGTAGCCTTCGGCGTACTTGTTGGTGAGCACGGTGCCCATCGCCTCGAGCACCGCCTCGCTGACGATGTTCTCGGATGCGATCAGCTCGATGTTGTCGCGCTGGCGCTTCAGCTCCAGTCCCATTGCCTTGAGCACTTCAGGGTCTTGCTTGCGGAGTTGGTCCATGATCGATAAGTCCTCCCTATGGTAAATGATGATTGCTTCCCTCTAGTCGCAGCTGCCCGTCTCCGTCCCGGCGTCCGGCGGCAGCTCGTAGACCGCGCGCGGGCCGCCGATGAGCCTCGGCCGCGCGTACGCCATCGTCACGCGAGCCTCGCCGATCGTCCGTACGGAAGGACGGACCGGCACGGCGACGCGCTTCAGATGCATCCCGATCAGCGTCTCGCCGATGTCGATGCCCGCCTGCGCCTGCACCGATTCGACCAGGCAGGCATCCGCCAGCCGGCGGAACGCGTGGGCGGCCATCGAGCCGCCCGCGCCGGGCACCGGCACGGCGTTCACCGGCTCCAGGCCGAACCGCTCGGCGGCGGACCGTTCCACCACGAGCGCCCGATTGAGATGCTCGCAGCACTGGAACGCCGGCACGAAGCCGAGATTGGCTCGAGCTCTCTCCATGCCCGCGAAAATGGCCCGGGCCGCCTCGCCGCTGCCGGAGGTGCCGATGCGGCGGCCGAGCACCTCGCTCGTGCTGACGCCGAAAACGAGCAGCTGTCCCGGCAGCAGCCGGCCGCCGGCCGCCAGCTCGCGGATCAGCGTCTCGACGCCGGAGGCGATCGCCTCCGGCGATGCTGCATTCCTGTCCATGATGCTATCCCTCCTGACCGTGGATGCCGTTCGTGTCCTATTATACCGAAACGGGCTCCCTTTAGACGAGAGGTCTGAAAAAACGAAAAGAGAGCTCTGCGCGCGAAAAAATCGCGCACACGCTCTCTGCCCAGGCGACCGGCCGTATGTTCCGATGCTCCATCGTGGTTGGACCCACTTCGTCGCCAGTCACATCGGAAACCGTTGTTGCTTGCCCTCATCATAGCCTATCGGAAAGCGGACTGTCAATGCTCGCGAGCGGCCGCGAAGCGGCCTTTCGGAGCTCCGGACGGAGCCGGCGACGCGAGGCTCCGCGAGCAGCCGGCAGCGGCTCGGGCGGGCTCGTTCCAAGCCCGCTCGCGGGACAGCCGGGGGAAGCTTCGAGCCGGGAGAGGGCCGCCCAGGCTCAGTCCCGCCGCTCCTCGCTCAGCCGGCGCAGGACGGCGCGCACGGCCTGCCGGATTTCCGCCGCGCAGGCCTCGTACTCCTCCAGCGGGCCGCCGAACGGATCGGCGATGTCGCCGCGGACCGTCCGCTCCAGCTCCGCGATGCGCCGCTCCAGCTCCGGCTCCGGCGGCCTGCCGAGCGAGCGCTCCAGCTCGCGCTCCCCATACAGCCGGTCCAGCTCCGCCAAACGATCGCCGGCGGCGTACTCCAGCAGCGTATGCAGCTTGTCCGCCGCTTGCGGGAAGGCTTGCAGCAGCGTCCGGCGATGCGAGCCGGTCATCGCGAGGATGAGGTCTGCCCAGCGGACCAGCTCTCCGCTCACCGGGGAAGACGAGCCTTCGTGCTGGATGCCGGCACGGCGCAGCGCCTCCCGCGCATGGCGCGACACCGACATGCCCGCGGAGGCCGCCACGCCGGCTGAGCGCACCTCGAGCTCGATGCCTGTGCCTGCGGCTTCGGCGCGAAGCAGCGCTTCGGCCATCGGCGAGCGGCAGGTATTGCCTGTGCACACGAACAAGATGCGAACCGGTTTCATCGGATTCACCCCTCCTTTTGCCCCGGCCCCCCCCTAGAGCAGGAAGAGAATGCCGAAGGTCATTAAGATGGCGCCGCCCGCAGCCTCTCCATAGCTGCCGAGGCTGCGGCCGATGCGCCGACCGGCCAGCAGGCCGAGCACGGACATCAGTCCGCCGGCGAGGCCGAACAGCAATATCGTCAGCAGCGCGTCGGCGGCGAACATGCCGAGCGAGATGCCGACGGAGAACGAATCCACGCTCACGCTGAGCGCGAACAGCAGCAGGCCGCCCGTCGTGCGGTGGTCGGCGAAGGAGGGACCGAGCTCCTCCCCGCCGCGCAGCGATACGAACAGCATATGCCCCCCCAGCAGAAGGAGCAGCAGCCCGGCGACCAGCGTCGCGACATGGCCGAGCAGCAGGCTCATGTATTGTCCCGCCGCGATGCCGACGAGCGGCATGAGGACGTGGAACAGTCCGATGACCGCGCTCAGCTTGAGGATGTCCAGCAGGCGGATGCCCCGCATGCCGATGCCGACTCCGAGCGAGAACGCGTCCATTCCGAGCGCGAGCGCCATGATCAGGAGCGTGAGCAGCTGTCCTTCGTGCAGAGTAGCTTCCAACATGGTCTCGATCTCCCCTTGTCCGATGGCTTGTTCTATCCAGCCTATGCGGACAAGGGAACGGAATATGATTGGCTTGGCCTGCGTTCGCGTAGAGGCGGTGGCGCAGGGGCGGTGGCGTAGGGGCGTGTTGCTGAGGAGTTACGCCGCTATGTAGACGAGTGCCGGAGGACTTACGCAAACGCCGCTATGTAGACGTGTGCCGGAGGACTTACGCAAACGCCGCTCCGCGGACGGATCCTCTTTCCGATTCCGCTGAAGCCCAGGTTCCTTTGATCTTCCTTTCCAATATGGAAGGAACCCGGCCTTCAAGGGAACCGCTGGCGCTTCTCCAAGAGGATTCCGTCCCCTCCGCTCCTGCTCGCCTTCCGCTGGCTGCGCGACGTCAGTCGATATGCTCGACCCTGCCACCCTCAGCCCTTCTCCGCCTCCGGCTGGCTGCGGGACGTCAGTCGATATGCTCGACTCTGCCCCCCGCAGCCTTTCTTCGCCTCCGGCTGGCTGCGGGACGTCAGTCGATGTGCTCGACCCTGCCCCCCGCAGCCCTTCTCCGCCTCCGGCTGGCTGCGGGACGTCAGTCGATATGCTCGACCCTGCCCCCCGCAGCCTTTCTTCGCCTCCGGCTGGCTGCGGGACGTCAGTCGATATGCTCGACCCTGCCCCCCGCAGCCTTTCTTCGCCTCCGGCTGGCTGCGGGACGTCAGTCGATATGCTCGACCCTGCCCCCCGCAGCCTTTCTTCGCCTCCGGCTGGCTGCGGGACGTCAGTCGATATGCTCGACTCTGCCCCCCGCAGCCTTAGATAATCGATTCATCAGCGCGAGGCCGATGCCGTCCGTCGGGCAGCCCTCTGCCCAGATGACCTCCGCGCCTCGCTCGTCGAACTCGCGCAGCACGGCGTACAGCGACTGCGCCGCCGTCTCCGGCGCCGCCAGCGAGCCGCAGGCGAGCACGATGTCGGCCCGATAGGCCGCCGCCGTCTCCTCGTAAGCGAGGATGCCGACGCGCCGCCCCCGGCCGCGAGCCTCGTCGGCCGCAGCCTGGACGGCCGCGCGCACCCGCTCGCGATCGCCGGCGATCAGCCGCATCTCGCCGCGCGGAGCGTAGTGCGCGTACTTCATGCCGGGCGAACGCGGGGCGGCGGCAGGCGCGGCCGCTGCGGAGGCCGGAGCGGTCGGCGGCGCCTCGGCAAGCTTTGCGGCAGCATCCCTGGCAAGCGCGCCTTCTCCAGAAGCGCCGCCAGGGCTTGAGCCCATCCCTTCCTCAAACGCTTGCGCCGGATCGGCGTGCCCGCCCGCGCCGTCCGCCTCCAGCAGCACCTTGAAGCCCGCGGCCCGCAGCTGCTCCGGCGTCACTCCGCCCGGCCGCAAGATGCGGACCGAGTCCGGACCGGCGCATTCGACGACGGTCGACTCCAAGCCGACGCCCGTCGGCCCGCCGTCCACGATGCCGGCGATGCGGCCGCCGAGGTCTTCCTGCACATGCTGCGCGGCCGTCGGGCTCGGACGCCCCGAGCGGTTCGCGCTCGGGGCCGCTACCGGACAGCCGGCCGCGCGGATGAGCCGCAGCGCCACCTCATGGTCCGGCATGCGCACGGCGACCGTATCCAGCCCTGCGGTCACGCGCGGAGATACGGCGCCGGGCACGGCGCGCAGGACGAGCGTGAGCGGTCCCGGCCAAAACCGCTCCGCCAGCCGGCGCTCCGCCTCGCCGAGCGGCCGGACGAGCCCGCGCAGCTGCTCCATCCCGGCGATATGCACGATGAGCGGATTGTCGGACGGACGCCCCTTGGCCCGGAACACCTGCTCGACCGCCTCGGTGCTGCGCGCGTCGGCTCCCAGCCCGTATACCGTCTCGGTCGGAAAGGCGACCGTCTCCCCGGCAGCCAGCAGCGCGGCCGCCTCGTTCAGCTCGGCCTCCGTCAGCGCCCCGCCCTCCGCAGAGGGCCAGCGCTTCGTCGGCCGGTTCGTTTCGTGAAGCTTGTCAGACATGCGATCATCCCATCCATCCGCTGCATTTTGCATGGTACCAGTATACCCTTCATCGCCGGCTCCGTCCAAGCTCGCCCCTGCAGCGGCGAGGGCCGCGGCAAGCGAAAACCAAGGCAGCGCTTCGCGATCCGCAGCGGAAAAACGACGATCGGCCGACGCTGCGCTCGGAACCGGAACCGAAAAGGCCGGACTCCGCGACCGCGGCGCCCGACCTCATTTTCCTTTAGGCGAACAAGCCGCGCAGGAAGGCGAACAGAGACTCCAGCAGCTCCCATACGAAAAACTTCGCTTGCGGAGCCTCGCCCGGCTCCGCCGGGGCCGCTGCCGTCGTCTTGGCTCCATCCTGTACGGATGCGCTCGCCTGCACGGCACCGCCCTTGGCGGCGGCCGCTTCCGCCTTCGGCACGGCCTCGCCGGAGTCCGAGTCGACAAAGCAGAGCGGCGGGAACAGCACGCACCACCAGTTCTGACCGTCGCCTGCGCCGAGCGTAATCCGCAGCGCTTCATAGTCCCCGGCGGGATACACCTTTTCCCCGTAGATCTTGGTCGGGAATTCCGCAAGGCCGAGCTCGGCCTTGAAGCCATAGTCGAAGCCGCGCGCCTGCAGCTTGCGGGCTACGACCGCTTCGATGTCGCCCATGCGGGCCTGGAGCGCCGCGCGGGCTTGCTCGATCGTCTGCGGGCCGGCGGCCCAGCCGTTCATCTCGGCGACGACCGCGTCGCGGACAGCGCGCTTGACGGCCTGGTCGACCGCCGAATCCGAATTCGCGAGGATGCGGAGGCGGATCGCCTCGTTCGGAATTCCGCCCGGCGCGATCGCCGCGTTTTCCCGCACGGACTCCCAGCTCATGAGCAGCACGGCCAGGCTGACGAGCAGGTACAGGTGAGAGAGGCGGAACGGGAAGCGGTACGCGTGCGGCGCAGCGGCATAAGGGCGGCGGACGGAAGAATAGGAAGAAGTGCGGGATACGGAAGAATAGGAAAGGGATGATCCAAGCATGACACAAGCTCCTCTCGGGCACCCGTCGGCACCGCCGCTTGCGTTCCGGAACGCTTTCTACCTTCAGTATGTCCGCCCGCGATTCTTTTAAACTAGCAGATTGAAAAAGAGATTCGAGTCCGGCCCGGCTCCCAGGCTAGCGGGTGCGCGCCGCCACGACATGGCGCTCGATGCCGCCGTAGTCGGTCACGATCCGGATGTCGTCCCACCAGCCGAACGCCCCCAGCAGGCCGGCGACTTGCCGGGACTGGCCGATGCCGAGCTCGAAGGCGACGATGCGCGGAAGAGACGCCATGCCGCGCAGCTGCTCCGCCATCCGGCGGTACGGGTCCAGCCCGTCCGCTCCGCCGTCCAGCGCGAGGCGCGGCTCGTAGTCCCGCACCTCCGGCTGCAGCCCGGCCAGGTCCGCAGCCGGAATATAGGGCGGGTTGGACACGAGGATGTCGACCGCCAGCCCCTCGAACGGCGAGCCGCTGCCCGGGAGGACAGGGGCGAGCAGATCGCCTTCCGCGAAGCCTCGCGCCGGGGCTCCGAGCCTCTCTGCATTGGCGCGGGCGACAGCCAGCGCCGCCGCCGACAGGTCGGAGGCGTACACCTGCCAGCCCGGACGCTCGGACGCCAGCGTCAGCGCGATCGCGCCGCTGCCGGTGCCGACGTCCAGCGCGATCGGCCCGGCGGGCGGCACGGCGCGGGCCGCGCCATGAGCGGCGCTCCCCGCCTCGCCGCCAGTCCCGGCCGCAGCGCCGTTTTGCCCCGAAGCCGGCGGATGCTCCGCCGCACGGGCAGAGCCCTTCGCCTCCGGCCACAGCCGGTCGGCCGCCTGCAGCACCGCCTCGACGAGCAGCTCCGTCTCCGGCCGCGGGATGAGCACGGCCGACGACACGGCGAACGCCCGCCCGTAGAACCACTGCTCGCCGGCGATATACTGCGCCGGCTCCCCTCGGCCCTTGCGCCGGATCGCGTCGGTCCACGCCGCTTCCCGGTCCGCCGGGAAAGGCTCGCGCGCCCCGAGCATCAGCTCGGTCCGGCTGCGGCCGAGCACATGCTGCAGCAGCAGCGAGACATTGTCCTCCGGCTCGTCCACGCCGCGCTCCGCCAAATAGCCCGCCGCATGGCGCTTCGCCTCGGCGATCGTCGCTGCCGCAGGCAGCCGGTATTCCCTGGCTGACTCCATCTCCTCCCGAAGCGCAGCGCCCTCCGCTGCGTCCTTCAGCTCCCGATGCTCCATGCCCGCCGCCCCTTTCCGTTTCCCTTGTCCTTTAGAATTCGACTCCGGCTCCGTTCCGCCCGAACGCTCGAGCGAGGAGTCCTGATCGCAAAAAAGCCCCTCCCGGACGGGAGAAGCTTTTTGCTTCGCTTGCGCGCCTGCTCGGATCATCGCCGCCGGCCTGCGCCGTCAGATGCTCCGGGCGGCTTCGATCAGGCGAGGTTTTCCTTCTCCAGCAGCTCCGCCTGCTCCGCCACCGACAGCGAGTTGATGATCTCCGTCATGTCGCCGTTCATCACGGAGTCGAGGCGATGCAACGTCAGGCCGATGCGATGGTCCGTCACCCGGCTCTGCGGGAAGTTGTACGTGCGGATGCGCTCGCTGCGGTCGCCCGTGCCGACCTTGCTCTTGCGCTCGCCGGCGATCTTCGCCTCTTCTTCCTGGCGATGGATGTCGTAGATGCGGGCGCGCAGCACCTGCAGCGCCTTGGCCTTGTTCTCGTTCTGCGACTTGCCGTCCTGGCAGGTCGCCACGATGCCGGTCGGCACATGCGTCACACGCACGGCCGACTTGGTCGTGTTGACGGACTGGCCGCCCGCGCCGCTCGAGCAGAACGTGTCGACGCGGATGTCCTTGTCGAGAATCTCGACCTCGACCTCCTCGACCTCCGGCATGACCGCCACCGTCGATGTCGACGTATGGATGCGCCCCCCGGACTCCGTTACCGGAATGCGCTGCACGCGATGCGCGCCGCTCTCGAACTTGAGCTTGCTGTAGGCGCCCTTGCCGGAAATCTTGAAGATGACTTCCTTGAAGCCGCCGAGATCGCTCTCGCTCGCGTCCATCAGCTCGACGCGCCAGCCCTGG
The DNA here is from genome assembly GCF_009649995.1 of Paenibacillus sp. B01. Classification (NCBI taxonomy): domain Bacteria; kingdom Bacillati; phylum Bacillota; class Bacilli; order Caryophanales; family Paenibacillaceae; genus Paenibacillus; species Paenibacillus sp. B01. The sequence continues at coordinate 5,363,086 of NZ_CP045802.1, forward strand.
GATTCCGAGAAGCGGGTGTACATGCGGTACAGATCCGACGCGAACAGCGCCGCCTCGTCGCCGCCGGCCGCGCCGCGGATCTCGACGATGACGTTTTTGTCGTCGTTGGGATCCTTGGGCAGCAGCAGGACGCGCACTTCCTCGGCAAGCTGCTCGAGGCGCGCGCCGAGCTCCTCGAGCTCCATCTTGACCATCTCGCGCATCTCGTCGTCGAGCTTCTCCGCCTGCATCGCCTTGGCGTCCTCGTACTGGGCATGCACTTGCTTGTATTCCGTATAGGCGTCGTATGCGCCCTGCAGATCCGACTGCTCCTTGGAAAGATCGCGCAGCCGCTTAGGATCGCTGGATACATCCGGATCGCACAGCAGCTCGCTCAGCTTGTCGTATCGGTCGGCCAGCGCTTGTAATCGGTCCAACACCAGACTTCACCTCTGTATGGGATTGCGTATCGTAGGTTCTTGGATAAATGCCTTGCCCTTCATTATACCATATATGACGGGAGAACATAAACGGTCATGCGAAAAGCCCCGCGGGAGCCGGGGCTCCAGCGAGGCCGAGTCTCGTCCGGCGCCCGGCCGTCCTAGACGTTGAAGCGGAAGTGCATGACGTCGCCGTCCTGCACGACATACTCCTTGCCCTCGAGGCGCAGCTGGCCGCGCTCGCGGGCGACGTTCATGGAGCCTGCGGCGACCAGGTCGTCGTAGGCGACGACCTCGGCGCGGATGAAGCCGCGCTCGAAGTCGGTGTGGATGACGCCGGCCGCCTGCGGCGCCTTCATGCCCTTGCGGATCGTCCAGGCGCGCACTTCCTGCACGCCGGCCGTGAAGTACGTGTACAGGCCGAGCAGCTTGTACGCGCTGCGGATGAGGCGGTTCAAGCCCGACTCCTGCATGCCGAGCTCCTCGAGGAACATCGCCTTGTCCTCGCCCTCGAGCTCGGCGATCTCCGCCTCGACCTTGGCGCTGATCGGCACGACCTCGGCGTTCTCGGCCGCGGCGAACTCGCGCACGAGCTTGACGTACGGGTTGCCCTCGGCGTCCGCCACCTCTTCCTCGCTCACGTTGGCCGCGTACAGCACCGGCTTCATCGTCAGCAGATGCAGGTCGCGCACGAGCACGCGCTCCTCCTCGGTCAGCTCGACGCTGCGCGCCGCGCGGTCCTCGTAAAGCGCCGCCTTGAGGCGCTCGAGCACCTCGACCTCCTGGGCGTACTGCTTGTTGCCGCCCTTCATGTTCTTGCGCGAGCGGTCGATGCGGCGGTCGACGGAGTCGATGTCCGCGAGGATCAGCTCGAGGTTGATCGTCTGGATGTCGCCCAGCGGATCGACCTTGCCGGAGACATGGGTGATGTTCTCGTCCTGGAAGCAGCGCACGACGTGGACGATCGCGTCCACCTCGCGGATATGCGCGAGGAACTTGTTGCCCAGTCCCTCGCCCTTGCTCGCGCCGGCCACGAGGCCCGCGATGTCGACGAACTCGAAGGCGGTCGGCACGGTCTGCTTGGGCACGACCAGCTCGGTCAATTTATCGAGACGCTCGTCGGGCACTTCCACGACGCCGACGTTGGGGTCGATCGTACAAAACGGATAGTTGGCGGACTCGGCTCCCGCCTGGGTGATTGCATTGAAAAGCGTCGACTTCCCGACGTTCGGGAGACCGACGATGCCGCATGAGAGCGCCAATGGGAACAACTCCTTCACATTCTCTGAATCATCTAGGTGCCATTATACATGACGCGGGCGCAATGATAAAGGAAAGCGCTCAGCCGAGCCGCCTCCCGGCCCGGCCGCCGGGGCCGTCTGCCGGCTGCGCCGCGAGGATGCCGTCCAGCCGGAACGTGCGCGGGAGACGCTTCTCCCGGTCGAAGCCGTAGACGTAGTCGGCCTCCACCCGCGCCAGCCTCACGAGGCGGCGCGTCAGCCGTCCGTCCGCGTCGGCATAGATCAATTCCACGTCGCGTCCGATCCATTTGCGCAGATTCATTGCGGGCCGCTCCCTTCGCGATCAAAAAAGAACATACATTCGTATATTGATTATATACCCGAATGTACGTTCTTATGCAAAGGGAATTTTTGGCGGCCTCGCCTGGCCTTACGGCTGCTCCTGCAGCCCTTCCAGCTCCTCCAGTCCATCCTCGCCGAGAGCGTCCAGCAGTCCTTGGTCGGCCGGCATCACCTCGGGCGCGTCTTTGGCTTCATCCGGCACGACGACCGGCTCGGCCTCGTTCCAGCCGCTGTAGCCGAGCGTGAACGTCTGGCTCAGCCGGGAAGGGTTGCCCGGATCGTACTCGATCGAGACGTCGGCCGTCGCTTCCAGCCGGGTCAGCCGTCCCGTCGCCTCGTCGAAGCGGAGGCGGTAATCGAGCGCGTTCACTTGGATGGAATCCCGCACGCGCGCCTCCATGTCGTCGAGTCCCATCGTGCTGCGCAGCAGGTCGCGCACGAGCGCCTCGGCCGCCTCGTCGCTGCCGCTGCCCGCGTAGACGAGCACCTGCTCGCCGTTCTCGAGTCCGCTGCGGAACGCGGCGGCATGCTCGGCGATCTTCTCGATCTCCTTGGCCGGGGCGATCTGGAAATCGGACAGCGTCGCCTTGATCTTGGGCACCTCGTCCGCCAGCATGCGGCTCCACGCTTCGTTGGAATAATCGTACATATAATAGCCGCTGTCGGTCAGGTAGGAATCGAGCGTCGACGACTCGCCCATGTAGTCGTTCACCGTCTTCTGCATGAGGGCGAGCGGCTGCACGATGATGCGCCCCTCGTTGGTCATCGACATGGACGTCGTCTGGCCGTCCGTCTCCATGTCCTGCTTGAGCTCCATGGACAGCTCGAGGCTCTTCGTGTCCGCCATCGTCTCTGCGGCGCGGCCGAGCACCTGCTCGGCGCTCGGCGCGCCTTCCTCGGCGGGCGCCGAGGCGGCTTGCTTCGGCGTGGCCGGCTGCGGCGTGGCCGCTCCGTCTCCGCCTGCGTTCGAGCAGCCTGCCGCGAGCAGCAGGGCGAGCAGCCCGGCGGCGAGCGCGGTCCGGCGCAGCGGACCCGCCTCTGGGCGAGCGGCCGACGCGGTATGTGGTTGTTCCTTGCGGAATGGAATCGGGGTCGGATTCATGCTGCACTCTCCTTTCCTGATGAAGCCTGCTCCAAGCCTGTCCGGCAACGGGCCGTGCGGCCGCGCCTGCATCTTCGCCCTCCCGCCGAACCATACTACCGGCAGGGGAGGTGAACAGCGATGGAGAACAAGACTCATCAAGGTAACTATAAAGGAACGGCCTCCATGCATGCAAAGAACCAAAGTATGGAATTCGTCAACGATGTCGTGGAGGATGTCAAGTCCGTGACCAACTTCACCGGCAAGAAAAAGAAGAAGACGGACTGAGGATTCCCCCGTCCGTCCGCCTCGGCGCAAGCGATGAAACAGCGGCGGCTCCAGACCGGAGAGCCGCTGTTTTTCTATGCATTCCATATTTAGGATGGATCATCTATGATGGAGTTGAAAACGATAGAAAAGGGGTCTTGATATGAAAAAGCTCCATCGGCCGGCGGTCGTGATCATCCTGCTCCTCTCCCTGTTGTCCCTGCCGTTGTCCGCTTCCGCTCACTCCGGGAGAACCGACAGCAGCGGAGGGCACAACTGCTCCGAGAAATCGATCCGAAAGGGCTTGTGCACCGGCTATCACTATCATAACGGCGGCAGCTCGTCCAGCGGGTCGTCCAGCAGCTCGTCCAGCGGGTCCACATCCTCTTCGACCGCGGCATCCTCCAAAAAGTCCACGACGGTCCGGAGCGTGATCGCGAATGAAGCCAAGCCTCAGGCTCATTGCACGAAAGTAAGCGATGTACTGACCGGAAGCTCGTCGCAGTATCGGTACTATGAACGGATTTGGGACTGCCGGAAATCGACGGACAGCGGCGCCAAATACGAAGAGACCTCCCTTTCGCTTTATGTAGACGAAAAACTCGCCGCCCTGGACAAAGGCATCGTCAGCCTCCAGCAGACGAATTATATTTCGCTGAGGGACTTCTCCCGCCTCTTCGGGTTCAGCCTCGACGTCGCTAAGACCAAAGTGTCTGTCGTCAAGCAGAAGAAGACCGCGTTCGAGATTGAAGCGCAAACGCGGAAAATCAACGGAAGCGCGGGGTTCTCCGGATTCAAGGCCATTCAAATCGAAGGGGCTTATTACGTTCCCCTGCGTTACGCAGCCGGCATGGCCGGGGCATCCATTGTTTCCGCGGACAGCCGGAGCATCGAGCTTTCCACGAAGCGCTGACCTCCTCGAAGAGCCCTCATTCTTCGCGCATCGAGCCTTCCCTTCGGGAAGGCTTTTTTCACACCCAGGCGTCCTTGCTGTAGCCGCGCTCCTCCCAGTAGCCGGTATGCTCGCCGGAGATGAGCTCGATCCGGCTCAGCCATTTGACCGACTTGTAGGCGTACATGCGCGGCACGACGAGCCGCACGGGGCCGCCGAGCGGGCTCGGGATCGCCTGTCCGTCATGCAGCACGGCGACGAGCACGTCCTCCTCCATCGCCTGCTCCAGCGTCAGCGAGTCGGCGTAGACGCCGTCGCCGGAGTAGAGCTTCACCGTCCGCGCTCCGCTCCGCACGCCCGCCTGCTCCAGCAGCCTCCGCAGCGGGATGCCTTCCCAGGTGTTGGAGTAGACCGACCAGCCCGTCACGCAGTGGAAGTCGCTGACCTGCACGTCGCGCGGCAGCCGCACGAACTGCTCCCATGTCCAGCTCTCCGGCCGGTCGACGAGGCCGTCGATGCGGAACGACCAGTCCGCGTTGGTGAACGTCGGCAGCGGCGTCACGGTATAGACGCGGAAAGTCCCCTTCGCCCCGCCTCCGGGCAAAGGAATCGAGCCCGGCTGCGGCTCCGGCGCCGGCAGCAGCCGATTGCCGTCTTGCCGGGCAAGCTCGCCCGCCGAGCTGCCGCCCATGGAGCCGAGCGCGCGGCCGGCCCATTGCAGGAACGACGGCCCTGCGGCGACGGCCAGTCCCGCGCCGATCGCCGCGCGCAGGAAGGCCCGCCGGGTCAGCAGCGGCGATGGCGCGGCGGCCGGATGCAGCCCGCCGCGGCCGGCCGAGCTGCTCTCGGGCGGCTTCACCGTGCGGCGGGCCGGCTCCTTGAGCCACTTGAGCCGCGTGATGGAATGGTACGCGATGTACGGCAGGCCGATCCAGGTGAGCGCGTCATGGACGAGCAGGGCGGGATTGGCCCAGCCCGGACCGAGCAGGCGATGCGCCCACAGCGCGAGGCCGGATCCGATCCAGCCGGCGAGCAGCGCCAGCACGAGCGCGACGTTGGCCCGCTGCCCCGGCTTGCCGCGCAGCTGCCTCCAGTGCTTCGGCAGCAGCAGGATGTAGCCGGTGATCGGCAGCAGCAGCGCGAGTCCAAGTCCGATATGGGCTCCCTTGAGCCAGACCCGGCCCTCGCCGAGCACGCCCCTCCACCAGCCTCCAAGCAGCATCAAGCCCGACAGCGCGAGCAGCAGCACGAGCCAGCCGTTCCACGAATGGAGCCAGGCGAGCTTCCGCCCATGCCGCCGTCGCCATGCCGCGAGCATCCCCTTTACGCGTCCGCGCATTTTGCTGCACCCCTTTCTTTCGGCAAGCTTCTCTTCCTGATGGACAACGACGGACGGCATGAATCGGATCAGGACGGCCAAAAAGTCCGCCCCTCCTCTCCTTCAGCCAGGAAAAGCGGGGCGGACTTCACGTTCCGGCGATCATGGCGATCCGCCGCTTAAGGATTGATGAACACCGTCTTCAGCTTCGGGCTGTAGACGACCGAGAAGCCGAGTCCCTGGGCGACGGTCGCCAGCGGCACATAGGTCTTGCCTTCGGCGCCGACCTTCTGCATGTAGGCCGGAGAGCTTACCTTGACCGGCGCGCCGTCCACGGTCACCGTCGGCGATCCGATCTTCACGCCGACCGTGCGGGAGCCGTACTTGATGTTGGCGGTCGACGTCTTGGCATCCCATGCCGTCGTCGCGCCGACGGCGTTCACGATGTCCTGGATGGCGACATAGTTGACGCTTTGCTTGAGCACCGGCTTGTACGGCGTGTTCAGCGCCTTGCCGGAGACGTAGATGCTCATCGGCGAGCCGGCTGCCGGAGCGGCAAGCTCCGTATAGGAGCCCCACACCGCGCGGCCGAACTCCCCGGCGATGACGGCGTAGCCCGCCTGCGTCGGATGGAAGTCGCGCGCGGACACCATATGCGTAAGCATGCCTTCGCGGCCGGCGAAGTCGTCCGCGACATGCACCGCCGTCACATTCGCGCCCTTGGCCTTGTAGCCGGCGGCCAGCGCGTCGAGGTTGGCCGTGAACGCGGCCGTCGCCTTGTTCAGCTTGGCGTACAGATCCTTGCCCGCCAGCATCGGCACCGGCTGGTATTGATCCGCGATGTAGAGGCGCAGCGACGGGTTGACCGACAGCAGCGCGTCGATCGAAGCCGAGACGTTGAGGCTGTACTGTCCCAGCAGCTCGGCGACCTTGGCCTCGAGCGCCTCATCCGTCATCGAGGCGGCATCGTTCAGCAGCGAGGAGACGTCGTTGCCGCCGATCGTCACCGCGACCGCGTCGGCGCCGGCCAGCTCGGCCCGGATCTCGGACGCCTTCTGTCCGAACTCGTCCGCGCGATAGTCCGGCAGCCCGCTCTGAATCGCCTCTCCGGCGATCGGCTGGCCTGCGGCCACCGCTTGGGCGAACGCTTTCAGCCCTTCGGACTTCAAGCCGACCAGGCCGTAGTTGGCCAACGAAGCGCGGCCGTGAAGCAGCGACTGCTCGTACAGGCGGTCCGCATAGCCGTACGGCTGCTGCTTCGCATAATCGACGTTCGGCTCGAATCCGGCCGTAATGGAATCTCCCAGCGCCACCAGCTGGAACTCCGCGGCAGCAGCCGGCGGCGCGGCCGACGCCGCGGCGGCTCCGGCGACGCCGGGAGCGGCCAGCAGCAGGGCCGCGAGGCCCAGCTTCGCCGCCCAAGCGGCTTGTCTCTTGCTATTCATCTAGGATCGGCTCCTCTCGTCTACCATCTTCCCTCCTATTCTATCATCGCGGATTTAGAGATGGATAGATTGGATCGTCCTGGAAACGAAAAAAAGCCTCCCTCGCCGTCTCATGCGGCGAAGAAAGCTCTCTGTCCGCCCGTCCCGCTGCAGGGGACGGCCCGGGATCAGTTGCGGATTTTGCGCAGCAGCATCATGATGCCGCCGCCGAGGAACAGGATCGCGATGACATAAAAGACGAGCTTCAGCGTGCCGACGAACAAGTCGAACAGCCCGCCGATGCCGAAGAACAGTCCGACGAGAATGAGCAGAACGGCCAGAAACGGCATGGAGCGATTCCCCCTGTCTGGAGTCGATTTTGGTTGTTGATCGTCTTTAACCGGATCGGCCGTTCATGAAGCTGGAAAAAGATCGGCGAGCGGCCGCGGAGCGGCGTCAGCTTACCTCACACTCCCTTGACAGTCCAGCGGCCGATGAAGTATTCTGGTTCCACAACCGCATAAATGCGCATCCTTTCGTATATCCTGAGCAATGGGGCTCAGGGTCTCTACCGGAAACCGTAAATTTCTAGCTACGAAAAATAGGCCCTCGGCGTATTTTTCGCGGCTATTTTTTTTGACCAAGGAGTGGTAGCTGCTATGTCCCCAACGATCCTAATTCAGAACGCTCAGATCGTGACGATGAACCGCACCGAGGAGATTATGCACGGCGACCTGCTCATCCAGGGCGACCGCATCGCGGCGATCGGTCCGAGCCTCGATCCGTCCCAGGCGGACCGCGTCATCGACGCGAGCGGCCGCGTCGTCATCCCCGGCTTCATCCAGACGCACATCCATCTGTGCCAGACGCTGTTCCGCGGCAAAGGCGACGACCTCGAGCTGCTCGACTGGCTGCGCAAGCGCATCTGGCCGCTCGAGGCGGCGCATGACGAGGAATCCATCTACTATTCGGCGATGCTGGGGCTCGGCGAGCTGCTGCAGAGCGGCACGACGACGATCGTCGACATGGAGACGGTCCATCATACGGACTCGGCGTTCCAGGCGATCGCGAAGAGCGGCATCCGCGCCCTCTCCGGCAAGGTGATGATGGACCGCAAGGGCGCCGACATCCCGCTGCCGCTGCAGGAGGAGACGGAAGCGTCGCTGCAGGAGAGCGTCGACCTGCTCGAAAAATGGCATGGCCACGACAACGGCCGCATCCGCTACGCCTTTTCGCCGCGCTTCGTCATCAGCTGCACCGACGAGCTGCTGCGCGAGGTCGCCCGCCTGTCGGACCAGTATCAGGTCAACGTGCATACGCACGCCTCGGAGAACCAGGGCGAGATCGAGCTCGTCGAGCAGATGACCGGCATGCGCAACATCGCCTATCTCGACCACATCGGACTCGCGACGGACCGCCTCATCCTGGCGCACTGCATCTGGCTCGACGACAACGAGAAGCGCATCATCCGCGAGCGCGGCGTGCATGTGAGCCACTGTCCGGGCTCCAACATGAAGCTCGCCTCCGGCTTCGCGGACGTGCCGGAGATGATCGACACGAGCATCAGCGTCAGCCTCGGCGCCGACGGCGCTCCGTGCAACAACAACCTCGACATGTTCAACGAGATGCGCCTCGCCGCCCTCATCCACAAGCCGCGCCACGGCCCGACGGCGATGGACGCGCGCAGCGTGTTCCGCATGGCGACGATCGGCGGCGCGCGCGCCGTCGGCATGGCGGACGAGATCGGCAGCCTCGAGGTCGGCAAAAAGGCCGATCTGGCGATCCTCAACCTGAACCAGTTCCATACGTTTCCTTCGTTCGACGTCGATCCGATCTCGCGCATCGTCTACTCGGCGACCCGGGCCGACGTAGAGACGACGATCGTCGACGGCCGCATCGTCATGGATCGCGGCGTCATGCTCACCGTCGATAAGGACGTCACCCTGCATGAGGCCGACCGCGCGATCAAGCGGCTGCTGAAGCGCAGTCCGATCCAGGCTTAGCGGAACCGAGTAACGGAACGACAAGGCCCGCCCCTTCCGGCGGGCCTTTTTGTGCATGCGCGACCGAATATCGCGATACATGAAGTCAATTTCGACATTTCTCGCACTCATCTTCTTCGATATGAATAAAATTGCACCCGAAATCCGAGCTTTTTCCCCGTCCTTTCCCCATGCGCCTCGATGATACGATGAAGCCCATGGAGGTGAGGATTCGGAAGTGACGGCCTTCAAAGGCCGAAATGGACGCGGCTCGCCAGCCGCATCATGAAAGGGGACTATTCATGGCATTTCGATGGTGGAGAACCAACCTGGCGGCAGCAGCCGCGCTGCTGCTGCTTCGCTTGTACGCAGGATGGAACTGGACGCGCTCCGGCTGGGGCAAGCTGACCGGGGACGAAGCGTTCAGCGCCGGCGGCTTCGTGCAGCATGCGATCGCCAATCCCGTCCTGCGCAGCGGCACGAACGAGGTGCTTTATCCGACCTATGTCTCGTTCCTGGAACACTTCGTATCGCCGCAGCTCGGGCTGTTCAGCCTGCTCGTCAGCTGGGGGGAGCTGCTCGTCGGCCTGTCGCTGCTGCTCGGCCTGTTCACGACGGCGGGGGCGTTTTTCGGCCTCGTCATGAACTTCTCGTTCCTGTTCGCCGGCGCGCTCAGCCTCAACCCATGGCTGATCCTGATCGGCTTCCTGCTCGTCACGGGCGGACGCAACGCCGGGCGCTTCGGACTCGACGCGCTCGTCCTTCCAAGGCTCGCCGCGCTGCGCCCCGGCAAATCCCGCTCGGAGGCCGCCGCAGCGTCAGGCCCTGCGCCTTGATCGCGGCGCACGAATCGCCCTCGGGTTAGGACAAAAGCCGAAAAAGCCCCCGCGGTCGCCTCAAGGCGTGCCGCGGGGGCTTGATGTATCGCAGGCGGAGCTTCCGTCCGCCGAGCTCGGCTGGAGCCGTCGCACAGCGGCATGCATCCGCCCGATCAGGCTATGCTTACAGCTGGCCTTGGATCTTGTTTTTCAGGGCGTCCTTGCTCTGCACGCCGACCATCTTGTCGACCGGCTGGCCGTCCTTGAACAGGATCAGCGTCGGGATGCTCATGACGCCGAACTGGGAAGCGAGCTCAGGCTGCTCGTCGACGTTGATTTTGGCGATCGTCGCCTTTCCTTCCAGCTCCGTGCTCAGCTCCTCCACGATCGGAAGCTGCATTTTGCAAGGTCCGCACCAAGGGGCCCAGAAGTCGACCAGCGCGACGCCGTTCTGTACGCTCTCGTTGAAGGTTTCTTTCGTCAGGGCTACTGCCATGTTCGATCATCCTTTCGATTTGAAAAAATAAAGTCGGTTCTCCGCCCACAGCAGCTTTCACCAAGCCTCAGCAGGTTTCGCAGCGATGGATCCGCTCCAGCACCCCGGCGATCGTCAGCCCCTGGAAGTAACTCTCCAGCCGCTGCTCCGCTCCGCAGAAGATGCCGTTCATGACCTCCTGCATGTTGGAGCCGACGAGGCATTCGCAATCGGGATCGCCCGAGCACCAGTTCGGCATGAGCGAGCCGCGCGCGATCGCCTGGTAAATGTCGTTGAGCGTCACTTGCGACGGCTCCGCCGTCAAGCGGTAGCCTCCGCCGGAGCCCTCCCTCGTCGCCACGTAGCCGCAGCGCTTCAGGTAGCCCATCACCTTGCGGACCCTCGCCGGATTGGTGCAGACGTTCTCGGCGATCGCCTCGCTCGAGGCGCTGCGCTCCGGGACGTAAGCCAGATAGACGAGGCTGTGGACGGCAATCGTGAATTCACTGTTCATGCGAGACGGCCACCCCGTTTCGTACTGTAATAATACCAGTTACAGTTGAGGCTGTCAATAGGCCCTCCCTTTCCGTTAGCATGCTCGCCGGGGGCCGCGGCTACTCCTCGATCCCGCCCCGGCTCGCTGCTCATCGGCCGTTCTAGAAATTGAAGTTGTCCGGGTCCGGGCCGAAGCGCTTGCCCTGATCGAGCCCGTCGAGCAGCGCCATGTCCTCGTGGGACAGCTCGAAGTCGAACACATCGGCGTTTTCGCGGATGCGCTTCTCATGCGTCGACTTCGGAATGGTGACGACGCCGTTCTGCAGATCCCAGCGCAGCACGATCTGCGCCGGCGTCTTGCCGTGCTTGGCGGCCAGCTCCTGGATCTGCGGCACGTCGAGATTGCCCTGCATGAGCGGGCTCCACGCCTCCAGCACGATGCCCTGGTCCTGGCAGTACTGGCGCAGCTCGACCTGGGTCAGCAGCGGATGGTACTCGACCTGATTGACCATCGGCTTGATCTCGGCGTCCTGGAGCAGATCCTCGAGATGATGGACGTGGAAGTTGCAGACGCCGATCGCGCGCACCTTGCCGTCCTTGTACAGCTGCTCCAGCGCGCGCCAGGTGTCCTTGTACTTGCCCTTGACCGGCCAGTGGATCAGGTATAGGTCGAGCGTGTCGAGGCCCAGCTTGTCCAGGCTGTCCTGGAACGCCTGCAGCGTGCTCTCGTAGCCTTGATCGCTGTTCCACACCTTCGTCGTGATGAACAGCTCCTCGCGCGGCACCCCGCACTCGCGGATCGCCCGTCCGACGCCTTCCTCGTTGCCGTAAGCCTTGGCCGTATCGATGCTGCGGTAGCCGGCCTTGACCGCGTCCCGGATCGCCTGCTCGACCTGGCCCTCCTCCGTCACCTTCCAGACGCCGAGGCCGAGCCTCGGCATCCGCACGCCGTTGTGCAGCTCGACCGTATCGCCAAGCCCTTGAAGTCGTACCGTCACGATGAGAACGCCTCCTTGCGCTTTGTTTTCACTGCCGTTTATCGCCTCTATATTTTACCACCGGAGGGCGGAATCAAACAAATTCGGCGGCATCAGTCATCTGGCTGGAAGCACAACGCTTGGACGGAAAAGGTAGCCTCCAGTCGGGAGGTGATGCCTATGTTTTCGCTTCAGGAAGTGACCATGCTGGGGATGTTTCTCCTCGCTCTGCTCACCTACTTAAAACGAAAATAACCCGTCCAAGTTAGCGCCTGGTTAACGGGTTATTCTCTGGCAAGGCAGTTACTGGAGGATTTCCATCCAAGTTTGTGCACGGAGAGAGCGTTGGCGCGCTCTCTCTTCGTTTAAGTTACCTTTATTATACACAACTTCTTTCAACCGTATACAACTTTGTAAACCCCCCTGCTGCTCGATCAAGCATCCTGCTGCGATTTAGCCGTGGGCAGAACTGACGATGCGAACGACAAAGCGTCGTCTTCGCAGCGGACGCAAGCGGATCAATTCGAACGAAAAAGCAGCGGACCGCGCGGTCCGCTGCTTGCTTTTTGGTTCCGTTCTTTCGGAGCTCTTAATACCCGAGATCCGTCTTCGCTTTCGCCCATTTCTTGTTCAGCTCATCCAGGCCAGCCTTCAGGTCCTTGGACAGGAGCAGATCTTGGATGTAGTTGCCCGTGCCGATGCCGATCTGCGCCTTGTTGGCGATCTCAGCGAACTTGTCATTGTTCGGCAGCCCTTCGATGAAGGTCGGGTTCGCGGCTTGGAACTCGGCCAGCTGCGGCGATTCCGCCTTCTCCGACTTGAGGATCGGCATGAAGCCGGAGTCGGCCACGTAGCCGGATTCCTTGACGAAGAAGTCCGTCCAGGCGATCGCCAGCTCCTTGTTCTTGCTGTTCGCGCTCACGCCCATCATGTAGTCGCCGCCGAGCGGAGCGTTCAGCTTGCCGCTGTTGTCATACGGGAACGGCACGAAGCCGATGTCCTCGGACGCCGCGCCGGCGCCGATGACCTGCGGGATGACCCAGTTGCCGAGGAAGTACATCGCCGCCTTGCCGGAAGCGATCTCGCCTTTGGACATTTCCCAGTTGTTCGTGTACAGATCCTTCTCGACCCAGCCGTTCTTGATGAAGTCGCGGCCGATCTTGGCCAGGATGCCCCAGGCGTTGCCCTCCTGGAACGGCGCCGGATCGGCGGCCATCTTGGTCGTCAGGTCGGCGTCGCCGGCCACGTAGAACGCCGAGCCGTCGCCCCACGAGCCCATCGGCCACTGCGCGCCGAAGTTCATGTACAGCGGGATGATGCCGGCTTCCTTCAGCTTCTTGGCGGCGTCATACAGCTCGTCAAGCGTCGTCGGCGCCTTGGCGATGCCGGCTTTTTCGAACGCCTTTTTGTTGTAGACGATGCCCTGCGTGTTGACGCCGGTCGTGATGCCGTAGCGCTTGCCCTCGAACGCCGAGTTGTCGGCGAAGTAGACGTCGTCGAACATGCTGTCCGGCAGCGGCTCGAAGTACTTCGGCAGGTCGGAGGCCGGCATGCCGCTCGGAATCATGAGCACGTCGCCCGTCTCGCCCGTCGTCAGGCGCGTCTTGATGTCGGTCGCGTAGTTGGTCAGTCCTTCGAACTCGACCTTCGCGTCCGGATACTTCTCCTGGAATTTCTTCAGGTAGCGCTCCATCGTGCCGTCGTTGATGTAGTCCGTGCGGTGCGTCAGCATCTTGATTGTGCCGCTCAGCTTCGCCTCGCCGCCGGAGCCGCCTTCGTTCGCGGCCGTATTCGCGCTGCCGGACGTATTGCCCGCCGTATTCGCATTGCCCTCGTTGTTGTTGCTGCCGCAAGCGGCCAGCATGGACAGGGACAGGACTGCCGTCATCGTAACCAGAAGCGGTTTTTTCATCTCGTTTTCCCCCTGAGTCGTAAGGATTGGTTATCGGTTCGCTATGTTGTTATCGCTTACAAGTCCATTGTACCGCCTGGCTCCAGGCCGAAAAATGAACTCCATTGTCATTTCTTGTTTCCGATTATGCTAACGCATCTTCCTTTGTTAGCGATTCCAGACGATGCAGCGCCTCCAGGCAGGCGCGTCCGTTATGGTACGGACATTTCCAGGCGCCGATCTTGACCTGGGTCCGATCCGGCCGGCCGTCGCGGGATACCTGCCAATGCCATTCGCCGCCGTCCTCGTCCCGCACATGCTGCCGGATGAAGCTCCAGCTGCGCTCGGCCGCCTGCACATAACGCTCCTCGCCGCTCAGCTGGAAGGCGTTCAGGAAGCCAACCATCGCCTCCGCCTGCGGCCACCAGTCCTTGCTGTCGTCGAGCCGCCCGTCCTCATGCAGCTCGTTGAACACGCCGCCGTCCTCGTCGACGCCTTCAAGCAGCGTCGCCTCGGCCATCTGCAGCGCCGCCCGCTCCGTCTGCTTCAGCAGCTCCGGATCGCCGAGCGCCTCCGCGGCCTCGCACAGCAGCCAGCTGCCCTCGATGTCGTGGCCGTAGCTGACGTCGCGCGTCGCCGAATTCCACTCGTCGTCGAAGAACAGCTTGAAATGTCCCGTCTCCCCGTCGAGGATCCGCTCCAGATGAAGCTCGATCAGCTCGCGCAGCCGATCCCGCAGTCCGTCCGAGGGCCAGACGCGATAAAGGTTCGTATAGCCTTCCAGCACATGGAGATGCGTATTCATCGACTTGCGCTCGTTCAGGTCCTTGCCGCTCAGGCTGAGGTCGTCCGTCTCGCTCCAGTCGCGCGCGAGCGCCTCGATGTAGCCCCGGTGGACCGGATCATGCGCCCAGCGCTCCAGCAGCCGGTACGTCTCCTCGGCGAGCGGCAGCTCGGCCGTGCTCCCCGTCGCCAGCATATACTCCGCCAGCGCATACAGCACGAACGACTGGCCGTATACCTGCTTCTTGTCCTCGCTCGGCCGTCCGTCCGGCGTCGCCATCCAGTAGAAGCCGCCGTGAAGCTCGTCGTAAAACACCGTCCGCAGCTGCTCCAGCGCCCGCTCGGCCAGCGCCAGATGCTGCGGATTTTTCGTGCGCCGATGCGCCGCCGCGAACGTCCACAGGATGCGCGCGTTCAGCACGAGCGACTTGTCCGCCTCGGGATTCACCTTGCCGGAGCTGTCCATCTCGCCGATGAAGCCGCCATGAAGCTCGTCGAGCGCATGCGTTTGCCAGAAGCCGAGGATGTTGTCCTGCAGCTCCTGCTGCAGCTCATGCAGCCATGCCTGCTTGTCCATTCAGCCTTCCCTCCTGCTGCCGTAAAAGTCCTTCACCGTCTGCGCCGCGGGCTTGCCGTACATGCAGTAGTCGTCGTTCGCCGCCGCGTCCGGCGCCGCGTACAGCCGCGCCGGCCAGTCCCAGAGCACGAAGCCGCGCACCCACTCGCGCCGGCCGCAAGCCCCGAACATCGCTTCGTAGTAGGCGCGCTGCGCCTCTCCGTCCGGGCGGCCGGCCAACGACCAGTCGTTCGGCCGCGCCGGCGACGTGTCGCGGCTCGGGCAGCCCGCCTCCATGAAGAAGAACGGCTTGCCATACGGCGCGACCGCCGCCTCGATGCGGTCCAGCTGCTCCTCCCACTGGTCGATCGGATAATAGCCGCTGGAGGAGATGAGGTCGACCGCGTCCCACCACTTGACGTTGCCTTCCTGGTACTTGTCGCAGTTGTAGGTGACGAGGCCGGAGTAGGCTTCGCGTACCTGGGCGATCAGCGCCCGCCACTCGGCCTCGCGCTTGTCGGCCTGCACCATCTCGCAGCCGATGCACAGCATCTCGCAGCCTTCCTCGCGGGCGATGTCCGCATAGTGGAGGATGAAGCGCGCATACGACTCGAACCACTGGCCCCATGTCGGCTCGCCGGGAATGTCCATGTCGAAGAAGTTGATGTGCGCCCGCCAGGTGCCGTCGGCGACGTTGACGACCGGCTTCAGACAGACCTTCTGCCCGAGCGCCTTGGCGCGGCGGATCGCGCTGCGCACCTCGTCGTCGGTGACCGTCGGCTCGTTCCAATACTCGATTTCCGTCGATTGCGCGGTCGCCTGCAGGGCGCCGAGCGTGACGGCGGTCCAGCCGACGTTCAGCTTGGCCATCTCGCTCAGGGAAAAGTCGGCCTCCGGCCCTTCCCACGTGCCTCGCACGCCGGTCCAGCCCCAGGTCATGCCGGCGATGTAGCCGAGCTCTGCCGCTGCGGCGGCCGAGCCGGCCGCCTTCGCTTGTGTCGTCATCGGATGAAGCCTCCTTGTGGCGCGGCCGAGAGGCCGCTTCTTATTTCACCGCGCCGTTCGTGACGCCGGCGAAGATGTATTTTTGCAGGAACAGGAACAGCACGACGGTCGGGATGAAGATGATGAGGATGCCCGCCGAGATGACGTTGAGCTGCGCCGCGTTCGGTCCGACGAACGAATAGATCGCGGTCGAGACGACCTTGAGCTTCTGCGACGGCATGTAGAGGTACGGCGTGTAGAAGTCGTTGTAGATCGAGATCGTCTTGAGGATGACGAGCGTCGCCGTCGCAGGGCCGAGCAGCGGGAAGATGATCGAGCGGTAGATGCGGAACAGCGACGCCCCCTCGATCATCGCGCTTTCGTCGAGATCCTTCGGGATGCTGTTGACGAACTGCAGGTAGATGACGATCTGCAGCACGTCCGCGCCCAGGTAGAGCAGGATCGGCGCGCCCATCGTGTTGTACAGGCCGAGGTTCTGGATGATGCTGAACGTCGCGACCTGCGTCGTCACCATCGGGATGACCTGGGCGACGAGGTACATGCCCATGATCGGCGTCTTCAGCTTGAAGTCGAAGCGGCCGAGCGCATAGGCGACCATCGTGCCAAGCACGACGTTGCCGGCGACCGCGCAGACGAGGATGACGAGCGTGTTGCGGAAGCCGAGCCCGAGATCGCCGACCTCATAGACGCGCTTGAAGTTGTCGAAGTGGAAGAAATCGGCCGGGAACGCCAGCGCGGAGCTTTGGTAGAACTCCGCCTGGGTTTTGAACGCGCCGACGAACACCGAGTAGATCGGGAAGAAGACGACGAACAGCGCGATCAGCAGCGTCAAGTACTTGAACGCCGTGAAGAGCGGCGGGCTTTTGGTCGTATCCATCGATTACCTCTCCTCCCGGAACAGCACTTTGCGCTGGATGATGATGAAGAAAATGACGATGATCAGCAGCACGACGGCCATCGCGGAGGCCAGGCCGAAGCTCTGGTACTTGAACGCCGTGTCGACGGTCTGCACGACGAAGGTCGAGGTGCCGTTCGCGCCGAGCATCATGATGTACGGGATGTCGAACGCCTCGAGCGCGCCGGTCAGCGTCAGCAGCAGCATGAGCGAGAGCACGCTCTTGATGCTCGGCACGGTGATGTAGCGGAACTTCTGCCAGCCGGAGGCGCCGTCGATCGAGCCGGCCTCGTACAGGTCGCTCGGGATCGACTGCAGCGCGCCGATGAAGATGACCATGTTCAGGCCCATGTACTTCCACATCGAGATGAACGCCAGCGAGACGTTGACCAGATGCGGGTTGCCGAGCCAACTCTGCTGCCACGACTCCAGGCCGATCGTCCGCAGCAGGGAGTTGAGCGAGCCGTAGTCGAGGTGGTACACGTTCTTGAACATGATGACCGTCGCGACGCTGTGCAGCACGTACGGCAGGAACAGCATGACGCGGAAGCCGTAGCGGCCTTTGAGCCGGCTCGTCAGGATGACGGCGAACCAGAGCGACAGCGCCACCTGGATCAGGCCGCCGACGAAGTAATAGGCGTTGTTCTTGAGCGCCAGGAACACCTCGGGCTCGGTGAAGATCTGCTTGTAGTTGTCCAGGCCGACCCAGTTCATGTCCCAGCCGGTTCCCGTCCAGTCCGTGAAGCTGTAGTAGATCAGCGACGCGGCCGGATAATAGCTGAAGGTCAGGCACAGCGCCACGGGCACGATCAGGAATCCGAACAGGATCAGCCGCCGCTGCGCTTTATAGCTTAATTGATTCATCCGTTGTTCCTCGCTTTCCATCCGGTGTTGGGACCGCTTTCAGTGTGCTTATCATTATACGCCCCGTCTCGGCGGGTCCTGAATGGACGGCGTTTCGTTTTTTTGTCTTGTATTGTGCTAACAGGAGGCGACTGTTAGCATGCCGGGGTGGTTTGTTAGCTGTAGATCGGGATGGAGCGGAGGCATCGCGGCTGCAGAATAGGCGGCTCGGCCGAGTAGCTTCGCGGCAAGCGCGGCCCATTTTTACTTCGCTCGAATCGACTGGAATTGGAACGTGTTTTGAAATCGCAAGGTTTGACCGTATATGTAAACAGACCCCGGATAGGGAGGCTTCGCCTGTCCCATCCAGGGTCTTTGCAAGGTTAACTCCTGCTGTTTGCATACTTGAGGCGACCGCCGCTTGCGGACGCTCGCCGCGCAGCTTCTTTTGCACAGCGACCGCCGCTTAGCGCGCGCTGTCCCGGTACTCCTTCGGCGTCTTGCCCGTGACCCGCTTGAACGCCTTGGTGAAATACGCGGGGTCCGCATAGCCGGACCGTTCGCCCACCTCATAGGTCTTCAGCTCGGGGCGGTCCTTGAGCAGCCGCTTGGCGACCTCGATCCGCACGGAAATCGCATAGTCGGTAATCGTCTCGCCCGTCTCGCTGCGGAACAGCTTGCTCAGATAGCTCGGCGTCAGATGGACGAGCTCGGCCAGCCGCTGCAGGTCCAGCTCATCGGCATAATGCTCCTGCAAATAAGCTTTGACCGCCTCGACCGCGCGGCTCTGATGCTTCAGCTCGCCGAGCAGCGCCAGCCGCTGCTGCAGCTCCTGGCGCAGCGCGGCCGCATAAGCGTCCCAGCTGCGGCTGCGGATCGGCTGCGGCCGACTGCCCGGCTGCGGACCAGGCTGGCCCGCGAGGCTGTCGTCCAGCACGCCGAGCAGCGTGGCGGCGGCGGCATCCAGCTCCGCCCAGCTCAGGCGGCGCTGCTCCGCCGCGCCCAGCCACTCCTCGGCGATGGCGGCGGCGCGTTCCAGATCGGCGGCTTGCAGCACGGCGCGCAGCTCCTGCTCGTCGGGCCGCGCGGCGCCGGGCATCTGCGCGGCCGCCGGCATGCGGCCCGGCGTCGAAGCGGCCGCGGACACGGCCGTGCCGGCAGGGCTGCCGGCATACCACGCCTGCAGCAGCGCCGCCTCCGCCTCGCCGTAGGCGCGCGCGAGCGCGGCGGCGCCGGAGTGCACGCCGCTGATGCCGCCCCTCGGCTCGGCCGATAGCGGCAGCCGGCCGAGCAGCGTGACGGCGAGCTCGCGCGGCGTGTCGGCGTGGTCGCCGTGCCGGAGCGCGAGCAGCACGGCCGGCGGGCCGGCCTCGCGCAGCAGCAGGCGATGCTCGCGCCGCAGCGCCGCCAGCGCCTCGGCAATCCGCTCGCCGTCCGGCATCGGCGCGGCGTGCAGCACGACGAACGCATACATGCCGCGGATGGAGCCGAGCTCGTCGAGCTGGGCGCAGGCCGTTTGCATGACCGGCTCCGGGATGCGTTTCGCATCGGCGGCGAGCAGCAGCTCGATGAGCGCTTCCGCATGCAGCGGCTGACGGCTGCGCGACACGCCGACCTTCTCGGCGATGCGCTCAAGCAGCCGCGCCAGCTCGTCCTGGTTGACCGGCTTGAGCAGATAGTCCTCCACTCCTCCGCGCAGCGCCTCGCGCGCGTAGGCGAAGTCGTTGTAGCCGCTCAGCACGGCGACCGCGATCTGGCTGCCGCGCTCCCGCAGCTCGTCGATCAGCTGCAGCCCGTCCATCTGCGGCATGCGGATGTCGGTGATGAGCAGCTCCGCCCCGGAGGCGTCAAGGTTGCTGAGCGCCTCGCGCGCGCTCGCCCAGACGCCGACAACTTCGTACGGGCCGGTGCGCTCGATGATTTTCGCCAGGCCGAGGCGGATCTTCTCCTCGTCGTCCACGACGGCGACCTTAAGCATCGGCTCCCTCTCCTCTCTTCTCTCCTTCTGCCGGAGCGTCCATAGCCTGAATCTGGGGAATCCTCATCGTGACGGTCGTGCCGGCGCCCGGCTCGCTGGCCAGCTGCAGCCCGTAGCCCGGGCCGTAGCGCAGCTGCAGCCTTTCCTGCACGTTGCGCAGCCCGATGCCGCCGGACTCCTCGTCCAAAGGGGCCGCGGCCGACGCCAGCTCGGCCCGCACGCGGGCGAGCACCTCCGGCTGCATGCCGCGGCCGTCGTCGCGGATGCGCACGACCCGGTCCATGCCCTCGATCCAGCTGTCGATCTCGATCGTCAGCCGCTCGCGCGAGTCGTCGTAGCCGTGCAGCACGGCATTTTCCACGATCGGCTGGAAAATCAGCTTCATGACGCTCGCGTCCGCCGCTCGCGCCTCGGCGCTCAGCGTCAGCCGGAAGCGCTCGCCGCCGTAGCGGTAGTTCATCAACTCGACGTACTGCTCCAGATGCTCCCACTCGCGCTGGGCCGGCACGGCGGCGGAGCCGGCATGCAGGCTGTAGCGCAGCTGCTCGCCGAGCAGCTGCACCATCCGCCCGACCTCGTCGGCGTCGCTCAGCACGGCCGTCATGCGGATCGATTCCAGCGTATTGTAGATGAAGTGCGGGTTGATCTGCCGCTGCAGGTTCTCCAGCTGCACCTCGGTCTTGCGCTGCTCGATCCGGTAGATGTTGTCGATCAGCTCCCGCGTGCGGGCGATCATGCGGTTGAACGCCTGGCCGGCCATGCCCGCCTCGTCCCGCCGGCGCACCGGAAAGCTGACCTCGAAGTTGCCGCCCTGCACCTGCTTCATGAGGCTGACGAGCGAGCGCAGCGGCTTGGTCAGCGCCAGGATGAGCACGACGGTCAGCGCCATCGCCGCGGCCATCGCGACGCCGGCGGCGATCAGGCTGAAGTTGCGGTTGCGCACCGCGTCCTCGACCAGATGCCGCTGCGGGATCGTGATGAGCAGCTTCCAGCCGGTGTCCGGCGACTGCCGGTAGATGACGAGCTGCTCCTCGCCGTCGACCGAGGTGCGGTAGCTGCCCGCGCTGCCCCGCGCCTCGGCGAGCAGCGGCGCCGAGCCGAGGTTTTCCGCCAGGTAGCGCTTCTCGCTGTCGTAGATGACCGTGCCTCCCTCGTCGGCGATGATCGTCGTGCCGCGCGTCGCCTCGTCCAGGTCGCGCACCATGTCCTCGATGACGCTGATGTTGGCGTCGACGGCGATCAGCCCGACCGAGCGAAACGACGTCGTGATGATGTCGCGGACGACGGTGAACACGTACTGCTTGCTGCTGTTCGCGCTGCTCGTGACCGCCTGCGTGCTGACGAGCACCGGCGTGCCGTTCTTCGGCTCGGCCAGCTGGCGCCAGCGCTCGTACACCTCCTTCAGGTCGCTGCGCACGCCTCCGCTCTTGACCGCCGTATAAGGATTGCCTTGCCGGTCGAACAGATAGACGTTGCTGGAGCCTTTCTTGAGGTTGTTCATGAAATAGATGCTGCTCTCCACCTCGCGCTGGATGCTGAGCTTGAGCCCCGCCTCGAGCCACGGGTCCGCGCCGCCCCCCTCGCTCGCGCGCGTGGCGTAGAACTGGTTGGAGCGCTCGAGCCCGCTCTGGATCTCGTCGAGATAGGCGGGAATGATGGCGATCTGCTTCATGTCGTGGATGTAATCGTCGAGCGAGTTCAGCATCCGGTCCGATACCTGAGAGGCGTAGGTGACCGTGTTCTGCTCGATCGTCGCAAAGTTGTGCGAAGCCGACACGTAGGTGATGACGGCGATCGGCAGCAGCACGAGCAGGAAGTAGACGAGCAGCAGCCTCGTCTCCAGCCGATGCAGCAGCGGCTCCAGCTGCTGGCGCAGCGCGCTCCAGAGCCTAGCCATCGGCGCGCGCCGCTCCTGTAGAGGCGCGGATGACGAGCTCGCCCGTCAGCAGCACCTTCTCGACCGGGCTTGCCGGCTGCTGCACGCGGCGCAGCAGCGCCTCGACCGCGCGCCGGCCCATGCCGTGCTTGTGCACATGCACCGTCGTCAGCGTCGGGCTCGACAGCGCCGCGTCCTCGATGTCGTCGAATCCGGCGACCGAAACGTCCTCCGGCACGGACACGCCCATGCGCGCGAGGATCGTCATGATGCAGATCGCGATCGAGTCGTTGGCGCAGGCGAACGCCGTCGGCATCCTTCCCTCGCGGCGCAGCTCCTGCAGCATCGGCTCCAGCGCCTCGGTCATCTCGGAGCGGTTGTGCCCGCGCACGGTCAGCAGGCCGTCATGCTGCCCGTCCGTGCTGAGGCCATGCTCCTCCATCATCGCGCGGAAGCCGAACCAGCGGTCGTAAAAGCTGCGCGAGTAGGTCAGGTTGCCGACGAACTGCAGCCGCCGGTGGCCGAGTCCGATGAGATAATTGGCTACGCGGCGCATCCACTCGAAGTTGTTCATCGACAGCACGTCCGTCGGCACGAGCGGCTCCTCGTGGTCGATGAGCACCGTCGGGATGCCGAGGTTGCGGATCTCCAGCAGCACCGGATAGGAGATGAACCCGACGCCGACGAGCCCCATGACGCCGCGGGGATTGATGAGGGAGGAGAAGCGCGTCGTGCCCTGCTCGGTGATGAGGATCGAGCCGATGCCGCGTTCCTCCAGCTCCTCCTGCACGCCTTCGATGATGCGTCCCCAATAGTACGACAGCCGCGTCTGGAAGCGCACGTTGGGCACGAGGATGATCACCTGGCTGCCGAGCCCGTCCGACGCGGCTTGCGTCGCGGCCGGGTTCGAGGCCGCGCGGGAGCTCGCCGGCGAAAAGCGGCCCGCCTCGCCGGCGGGGAAGCCGGGCACTCCCGGCTGGCCGCCGATGGCAGTGGCGCCGGATGCTTGGCCGCTGCCGGACGGCTCTGGATGGCCCATAGCGGCAGCTGGGCCGAACGGCCAGCTTCCCGCCAGATCCTCGCCATCGCTCTTGCCCGCGCCGGAGGCTCCCGGCCATCTCGCATTTGCTTCCGCTCCTTCCGCCGCCTTGGGCGGAAAGCGGTAGCCGAGCTGGATCGCCGCCTTGATGATCCGCTCGCGCGTCTCCGCTTTGACGCCGCCCTTGCCGGAAAGCGCCTTGGAGACGGCGAATTTGGACATCCCGACATAATCGGCGATGTCCTGCATCGTGACTCGTTCCGCCATGTAGATCCCTCCTGAGCCGTCCGTTTTGTTAGGTTTGTTAGCTCCCGTTAGCGTTGCAAGCGCTAACAACTGGCACATAGGATAACACAGGATAGCAGGTTCGTATAGACCTGCCTGCTCCGCCGTGCCGAAAGCTCATGCGACAGACTCCAGCTTGCCCGGACAGCCCCCTCGTCAAACTACGCCCAGTCCGCCGCAGCGTCTCCGCCAGTGGTACATTTACCATATACGCGCCCCATTTCCGCCGCAGCGTCTCCGCCAGCCGCAAGGATGCAAAAAGGCTCTCGGCAAAATCATGCCGAGAGCCTTCCTCCCTCCTGTCCTCGAAGCCGATGCCCGAGCAAACCGCTCCCGCCTCAAAACAGCTCCAGCTGCTCCACCCCGGGATCGCGCTCCGGCGGCTCCTCGGGAATCGGCGGCGGCGTCTGGCCGAGCAGCGCCATCAGCTCGCGGGCGTTGTCCGCGGCGTCTCCCCCGGAGTTGTTGTTGAAAATGACCTCCACCGTCCGGCTCTGCGCCTCCAGCCGGCGCAGCCGCTCCGCCCATTCCTCCAGCTCCTGGCGGCTGTAGCGGTACAGATACCGCACCTCGCGCCAGTTCGGCTGTCCGGAGGAATGCCAGCCCTCCGCGTGGCGGCCGTGCATGCGGACGAGCGTATGGCTCTCGTCCGTGGCGGCCTCGACGATCGGGATCGAGCCCTCGCCCGCCTGCGGCTCGTCGCAGACGCTGTGGCGCCAGCCTTCCTCGCGCATGAAGCCGAGCGTGCGCTCCCGCATCTGCGGCACGAACCAGCTTTGATGGCGGAACTCCAGCGCGCACGGAATGTCCTCCATGAGCCGCTTCGCCTTGCGCAGCGTCTCGACGCTCTCGCGCGTGCAGGCGAACCACGGCGGATACTGGAACAGCACGCAGCTCAGCTTGCCGCTCTCCCGCATCGGCGTCAGCGCCAGCTTGAAGTCGGCGAACATCGCCTCCTCGTCCGGATAGGGAATCGCCCCGCGGCTATGCCCGGTCATGCCCTGGTACGCCTTGACGACGAAGCGGAAGTCCTCCGGCGTCTCGGCTGTCCACTTCTCCATGTTGCGCTGCGGCTGGACGGCATAAAAGCTGCTGTCCACCTCGACGGTGCCGAACAGCCGGCTGTATGCGGCGAGCTTGGCCTTGGCCGCCTCCCGCGTCCGGTACAGCGAGTCGTGGTCGCCCCAGCCGGCAAGTCCGATCGTAATCATAGGCCTCTCCTCCTTCCATTCCGCCTGGCGGCAGAGCGTTGTCATGTCTGGACCCTCTACCGGAATAGAATAACCGTGTAGGACGGATCCCTATCGATCGAGGTGGTGCATCGGATGACGTATGTATGGGCGGCGATCATCGTACTGGCGGCGGGCGCGGTCGTGTACGCGGCGATCGCGTCCGGCAAGCGCTGGACGCTGCTGCGCAGTGAGAGCAAGGCGAGGATCGACAAGCTGTACCGGCTGGAGGCGCATCTGAAGAGCAACGGCGTGCGCACGCGCACCGAGGAGGAGGACGGCCATCTGCGGCTGCTCGTCCTGCGCAAGCAGCTGGAGCAAGGCCGGGAGCTGCTGGAGGCGTACGAGGAAGAGACCGGCTGAGTCCGCGCCGCGCTCCTTCCGCAGTCCGGCTTCCGGCAGCAATCGCTTATCGGATGGCGGAGTCCCGGTTCCCAGCCGGGCTCCAGCGGCAAAAGGACCTCGTCCACCGCTTTACGGCGGCGGGCTTCGGGGTCCTTTTGCGCTTGTCTGCCGCTGCGCCTCTCGATTCGCCCGGCAGGAACGACGTCAACGGCGTCTGCCCTCCCGTCCCCGCTGGCCCGGCGCTCACAAGCAGGCCAGACGAGCCCGCATGACGCCGCTCGCGCACCTTCCGGGCGGCCAAGCATTGAAGCCGCCGTCCGCTTGGTTCATACTAGAAGGAACGATCGCGGGCCGCCGGCCCCGGGAAAGGAGGCCGCCCTTGCTCATCGAAGTCTACCATGACCTTCTCTGCCCTTGGTGCCGCATCGGGCGCCGCCATCTCGAGCTGGCGCTGCGAGAGTGGCAGCCTCCGGAAGGCCGAGAGGCATCCGTCCGCTTCAGTCCGTACCTGCTTCATCCCTCCGTGCCGCCGGAAGGATTGCCTTTCCGCGAGGCGATGGCCCAGCGCCTCGGGGGCGGCCAGGCCGCGCTCACCCGCACGCTGCGCCATGTCGCGCGCGACGGCCAGGCGGTCGGCCTCGACTTTCGCTTCGAGCGCATCGCCACGCTGCCCTCGACGCGCCTCGCCCATCAGGCGCTGGCGCTGACGCCCGCCGCCGCGCAGGGCGCGTTCGTGGACGAGCTGTCCCGGCGCTACTTCGAGGAAGGCGAGAACATCGGCGAGCTGGAGATCGTCGCTCAAGCCGGAGCAGCGGCCGGCTGGGAGGCCGACGGACTGGCCGACCGGCTCGAGCAGGGCGACGGACGGGTGGAGATGGAGGCGATGCTGGAGCTCGGCCGCCGGATCGGCCAGGGCGGCGTGCCGCTGTTCGTTTTCGAAGGGCAGTACGCCCTCTCCGGCGCCTATCCCCACTCCGAGCTGCTGCTTCTGCTGCGGAGGCTCGGCCAGCTGCTCGGCTAGCCGCTTCCTGCCGCCAGCACCTAAGAGCGGCGACGCAGTCCCCCTGCGCAGCCGCCTCGGCTCATGGCTTCGACACAGCCCCTCCGTCCGGAGGGGCTTTTGTCTCGTCCAGGACGTCGCGGCATGGCTGCTCCTTGCTCCGGCGGCGGATTCGACGATAAGCGGAGCGCAGGCCGTCCATCGCCCAGCCGGGCACCGGGAACGGCTTGCGCCCGAGCAGCGGCTTGTACGCATAGCGATAGGCCCGCTTCAAGTCGCTCCACATCTCGCAGCTCTCCTGCTTGAGAAAATCCGAGACGTCGATGACGATGCCCCGTCCGTCCTGCACCATGACGTTTTTGCCGTGCACGTCGTGCGGCCGCAGCCCCCGGCTGACCGCATAGTCGAGCGCGGCGTCCACGTCGCGGATCGCCTGCTCCGGAATCGGCACGCCCTGCAGCAGGCAGTCGTACAGCGTCTTGCCGTGCAGCCGCCTCAGCAGCAGCCAGCGCTTGCCGCCATGCTCCCCGGAGGCGAAGCAGCGGCCGTACGCCGGGTGCTCGCCAAGCAGACGGTACACCTGCCGCTCCGCCTCCCAGCCGTCCCGGCCGGGCGCGTACACCTTGACCGCCAGCCGGCTGTCGCCCGGATAGGCGAAGACGGCGGCATAATTGCCGCAGCCGAGCGTCTTCCACCCTTGCGGCGCGCGCCGCACCTGCACCGGCTCCCAGCTCTTCACGCTGACGACATCCAAGCCAGGCAGCAGCTCGCCTTGGATGCGCGCCGCATGCCGCTCCCTCATGTCTTCTTCCATCGCCAACGCTCCTTCTTCTCCGCTCCCGGCGTCCTCGCGGGCGTCACGGGCGTCCTCAGCCCGGACGGTACATGCTGAACGCCCGCCTCAGCCGCTCGGGCAGGCGCCGATGATGGATGCCGAGCTTGTAGCCGATCAGCTTGGCGGCGTTGTCCGCCACCAGCCGCGGCATTTTTCCCCATTGCCCTTCTTGCGCCAGCGCCTTCAGCTGCGCCTTGACGAGCGACGAGCCTTCCTTGCCGACGCCGGCATACGGCAGGATCCACGCCTGCTCGGCCATCGACGTGCCGTTGTCGTAAAATCGCTTGAACTGCTGCCCCGGCGTATAGGCGTGGGAGTGGACGACCTGCGCCTCCGCGTTGTAGGCGATGCGGTAGCCCTCCAGCACCATGCGTCCGGCCAGGAACAGATCCTCGTTGAAAAAGGTCGGCTCCGCGAATCCCCCCATCGTCCGGAACGTCTCGCGGCGCGTCGCCGCGCAGACGTTGGAGCAGAAAAACGTCTTGAGCCCGAGCTCGGACAGGTCCTCGCGGCTCTTGAGCCTCGACTGCGCCGGGTAATTATGCTCCCGCGACATGCGCTCCAGCAGGTCGGCCTCCGGCCGGGCCAGCTGGCGGGCGTAGGCGTAGCCGACGCCCGGATCTCCGACGGAGCGGGCGAGCTGCTCGACGAGCCGCTCGTCGGCGGGCATCGCGTCCTGCGTCATGAACAGCAGGATGCAGCCGCTTGCCTCGGCGGCCGCCCGGTTGCGCGCTCCGCCATGGTCGAATTCCGAGCGGGCGATCGACAGCAGGCGGGCGCCGGCGCGAATCGCCCGCTCGGGCGTGCCGTCGGTCGACTCCGTGTCGATGACGATGATTTCGTACGGCGGCAGCGTCTGCCGCGAGAGCCGCGACAGCAGCTCCTCAAGGTCCGGCCCGGCGTTGCGCGTCGGAATGATGACGGATACCCGATCCCCTACAGAAGCAGCCGGCACGGGGCCGGCTGCTTCGGAACCAGGCGCTTCCGGAGAGCGGATGCCGCCCGGAGCCTGCTGGATTTCAGTATGCATTTTTATGGATGAGTCCTTTCAGCACGGTCTTGAAAATAATCCGGATATCGAAGAAGAAGCTCCAATTCTCGATGTAGAACAGATCGTGGCGGATGCGCTCGTCGATCGACGTGTCGCCGCGCAGGCCGTTCGTCTGCGCCCAGCCCGTAATGCCGGGACGGATGTGATGCTTGACCATATAGCGCGGAATCTCCTCGCGGAACTGGTCGACGAAGAACGGGCGCTCCGGCCGCGGGCCGACGACGCTCATCTCGCCGCGCAGCACGTTGAGGAACTGCGGCAGCTCGTCGAGGCTCGTGCTCCGCAGGAACGTGCCGAAGCGCGTGCGGCGCGGATCGTTCTCCACCGTCCAGGTGCGGCTCGCGTCCGCGTCCGTGCTCACCCGCATGGAGCGGAACTTGAGCATCGCGAACGAGCGGCGGTTCAGGCCGACCCGCTCCTGGCGGAACAGCACCGGTCCCGGCGACGTCAGCTTGATGCCGAGGGCGATCAGCAGCATGACCGGCGAGAGCGCGATCAGCGCCGTCAGCGAGAAGACGATGTCGAACGTGCGCTTGGCGATCCGGTTGCCCATCTCGTCGAGCGGCACGTCGCGGATGTTGATGAGCGGCATGCCGGCGAAGTTGTCGAAGAACGGCTTGGCCGGCAGCAGGTCGAAGTAGTCCGGGATGATCAGCGTCTTCACCCCAGCCTTTTCGCAGGTCTGGATGAGCTCGCCGTACTTGGAATGCGCTTCGAGCGGCAGCGCCAGGATGACCTCGTCGATCGTCGGATTGTCCGCGAGCAGCCGCTCCAGCTCGTCCAGCCGGCCGACGATCGGCGCGAGCGGACGGCCCGAGTATCGGCGCAGCACGGCCGCGTCATGCTCCTCGTGGAAGTCGTCGAGGAAGCCGTACGCCTCGTAGCCGAGATCCGGGTACAGGCTCAGCTGGTCATGGAAGCTGCGGCCGACGCTGCCCGCCCCGAGGATGAGCACGTAGCGCTTGTTGAGTCCGCGTCGGCGCAGCACGGTCAGCGTCCGCTTCAGCGCGTAGCGGTAGAGTCCCAGCCCGACGAGGTTGAAGGCGAAGAAGATCGCCAGGAACTCGCGGGAGATATGCACTTCCTTGGTGATGAACAGCAGGCTGAGCAGCAGCAGCAGGCTCAGCGTCTGCACCTGGAAGATCTTGAGCAGGTCATGGGAGAACTTCTTGCGCCGCTTGGGCGTGTAGAAGCTCGTATAGAAGCCGATCAGCACGGCCGCGAACGCGTAGACGGTGCTCCATACCAGATAAGTTTTGAGAGGCACGGTATTGTAGTAGACGAGCAGCCCGCTATGGAATTTGATCCAGTAGGCGCCCAAGAACAGGCCGAGCATGACCGCCAGATCGGACAGCACGTACATTTGCGTCAGAAAACGCTGGTTTCTTCGAAGCATTCGCATCACCGCTCGTGCAATATAGTCGTTCTTTTCTCTCACATTGTACCAAAAAAGGAGACTCCCATCTATTCGTTAGACGCAGAGTATGTCAGAATGTTTCATTTTGTTCGGTACCATCTTTACCCTTTTGCTAATCAGAAAAGTCAACCCTTCTTAGGTTCGATCTAACCTTGTTTTTCAAATTAAAGTCACTTAATATTAACCGTAGCTCATATTCTGTCGAACGTTTGAACCGGAATGTTTTTACATGATATATACACTCGTAACACATCTTTGAAATTCTTATTAATCAGGTCAGGAAGTGCTGCCCCGTGAATCACTTTTCAAGAATAATTAATTATAGGGAACTTTTGTCAGAGCTTGTTAAGAGAGACCTTAAAATCAAGTACAGGCGCTCAGTGCTTGGGGTGCTCTGGAGCATTCTGAATCCTCTATTATTTATGCTTATAACGACCATGATCTTTTCCACAATGTTTAAAAATCAAATTCAGAACTTCCCAATCTACTTTTTGACCGGACAAATCATGTACGCCTTCTTTGCTGAATCTACTTCTATGGCTCAAATGGGAGTGCTCGGAAATGGGTCGCTTATAAAAAAGGTCTATACTCCCAAGTATATTTTCCCGCTTTCAAAAATCATCTTTTCATTAGTAAATACCTGCTATTCGCTTCTCGCTATTTTAATTATATTTATAATCATGGGATACAGCATTACATTAACCGCTCTTTTTTTCTTCATTCCTATTTTGCTGTTATTCATTTTCTCGACTGGAGTCGGTCTTTTCCTATCCTGCATGACGGTTTTCTATCGGGATTTACTACACATTTATAGCATTATCCTTAGCCTGCTGTCTTTCTTTTCTGCCACGTTCTATCCGATTGAAATTATTCCGTATCCCTATCGAACATTTGTCGAATATAATCCCGTTTATGTTTATATTCACTATCTACGATCCTTATTGATCGAAGGCCAGTTCCCTGATTTGACTCAAAATATTCTTGCAGTAGCATATAGCATGGTCAGCTTAATTATAGGGTTTTATATATTTAATAAAAACGAGAATAAAATTGTTTTACATCTCTAAGGAGCCTACAATGTCGAACTATGCGATCAAAATCAGCGATGTTTCTATGGTGTTTGATCTTCATAAAGAGAATATCAGCAGCCTTAAGGAAATGATTATTAAGCGACTAAAAGGACAACTCCAGACCGAGAAGTTCTATGCATTGCAAAACATCTCTCTGACTATTGAAAAAGGAGAGGTCGCAGGTATACTCGGATTCAATGGAGCTGGTAAAAGCACTCTTTTAAAAACAATTGCCGGAGTGCTGGTTCCTTCCACAGGCAAAATTGAAACGCAAGGGAAAATTGCTCCATTGATCGAACTCGGCGCTGGCTTCGATATGGAACTGACTGCGCGCGAGAACATTTTCTTAAATGGAGCCATTCTGGGATATTCAAGACGATTTATCCAAAACAAATTCGACGAAATTATAGATTTTGCAGAAATTCATGATTTCCTTGACGTTCCACTCAAAAACTACTCTTCTGGTATGATTGCCCGTATAGGGTTCAGCATCGCAACTGTTGTAAAGCCCGATATCTTGATTGTCGACGAGATCCTTTCCGTAGGTGATTATAAATTCCAAATGAAATGCGAGGAACGGATCCGGACAATGATCGGCGATGATACTACAGTAATTATGGTGTCGCATTCCATTGAACAAATTAGGACTATGTGCACCAAAGCTTTTTTGCTTCAGCAAGGAAGGTTGATTGCACAAGGGGAAGCGGCTGAGATTTGCGATATTTATATGAATTCCAACTGAATATAGAATAAAAAACTAAATGCTATTAGGAGTGATCCAGATGACAAGAACATGTCTTATTACCGGCGGAGCCGGATTTATCGGTTGTGAGGTTTCCAAGCTAATTGAAGATGATTTTTCCTCCATTATCATAATGGACAGCATGCACCCACAAATACATAAATCACCCGAAAAGCCAGCTGCACTCTCATTGAAAGCCAATCTTTACGTTTCAGATATAACCGATCCTTCTGCATGGGACGAGCTTCTGAGCAAATGGAAACCCGATGTCGTCCTGCACCTGGCTGCCGAGACAGGCACAGGGCAGTCCTTGACGGAAAGTACCCGCCATGCAAGCGTAAACGTGGTAGGAACCACGCAGATGCTAGATGCTTTTGTTCGAAACGAGATTATGCCTCAAAAAATTGTCTTGGCAAGCAGCCGGGCTGTGTATGGTGAAGGCAATTGGATGAATCAAGATGATTCGATCTACTATCCAGGTCAAAGGACCAATGAGCAATTGGCTCGAGAGGAATGGGATTTTGTTGAATCCTCGTTCCTTCCTATGAGAAGCGCTTCTACATTGTCGATGCCTACAAGTATTTACGGTGCGACCAAATTAACTCAAGAGAATATACTGACATGCTGGTGCAACTCTTTTGATGTGAATTATTCCATTTTGCGTTTTCAAAACGTCTACGGCCCTGGACAGTCCTTGATTAATTCATACACGGGTATCGTTTCTTTATTCGTTCGCATGGCAAAACAAAACGAAAGCATTCCTCTTTATGAAGATGGCCTCATGATTCGAGACTTTGTATATATATCAGATGTTGCCAGTGCGATCAGGGAAGCCATGATTAATCCGGATGCCAACAAAAAGATTCTTGATGTCGGCAGCGGTTACGGTGCCACGATAAAAGAAATTGCCGAATTGATCGCGATCCGCTATGGAGCGCCGCAGCCCTTTGTCTGTAAGAAGTATAGAAATGGAGATGTGAGGCACGCTCAAGCCGACATTTCGGATACTTTAGCGACTCTGAACTGGACTCCAGAAGTGACGCTGAATGAAGGAATGAATAATCTGTGCGACTGGATTGACCTGCAGCTAGGCTAATTCCAACGATAAGGAGTTCTCTCATGTCTCAGTTAAGAAATCTGCAAATCCAAAGCGTCCTCTACCATAACGAGAAGTCTCGAATCATTCGCTCGATTAAGAGTATTGTCCGGGCAGTAGACTTCTCCATCCATGAACGAATCTTTGATAAAGTCGTCGTTCAGTATGGGGACGGTTCCCCTGCCCCTATTTTCACGGATGAAGATCTTGAATGCTTAAAAAAAGAATATGGGGAGTTTATAGAACTCAAGTATGAGTTCTTCGGAGAGAATCTAGGTTCGGCCAGAGGGCACAATCGGCTTGCCAGTCTTTCTTCGACAAATTTCATTATGATTATAAACCCCGATATTCTTCTAGCTCCGGATACGATTTTGGAATTAGCCAAACCTTTTTGGGAAAGCAAGAACAATATAGGTATTGTTGAAGCGAAACAGCTTCCCATTGAACATCCGAAATGGTTCGATCCTAAATCAGGTGCTACAAGCTGGGCATCTACGGCATGCGTTCTTATGCCTAGAAAAGCATTTGATTCGGTCGACGGTTTCGATGCAGATACTTTCTTCCTTTATTGCGATGATGTCGATTTTTCATGGATGCTTCGAAAGGAAGGTTTTCAAGTTCTATTCCAGCCTTCTGCTGTAGCTTTCCACGACAAGACACTATCGGATGAAGCATCATGGAGGACCAGCTCGGCTGAAGATTATTTTTCTGCAGAAGCAGGTTTACTTCTAGCGTACAAATGGTCGAGAATCGATATTCTTCAAAATATACTGGCATATTTCGAACAATCGGATGTTGATTATTATATTAAAGCGGCAGCCGAATTCAGGAGAAGAGAAGCCGCCGGAATTCTTCCCAAGCAATATGATACCAATCATAAAATTGGAGAATTTTCAAATAATAATTATGGCAAAATGAGGTTCGTTCTATGAAAAGAAAAAGTGAAATAGATTATGCATATAAATTCGAGTACGCTTTCGATAATGTATATGGACATGCTTTCAGTTTATTGAAAAAATTTAACTTCCCCAAAAATGGCGTTCATTTGGATATGGGCTGCGGTTGGGGAGCGATTAGCGAGAAAATAAACGAGCTCGGTCTCCATTATGTCGGCATGGATGCTGATCCTGATGCCACAGAGCATTTGCGATCCATCGGAAGAGAATCCCATACTTTTCAGTTCGGTTTATTTAAAGCTAACATAGAAGCCATAGAAACAGTTCTCCAAGGGCGGCCTTTGGCTTCTATTACTGTCCTCGACACACTGGAGCACGTTCTGTACTATGAAGAATTAATAAAGACCATAAGCGCTCTTTCTCATAAATACGGAGCCCCTGTAGTCATCAGCGTACCAAACTTTGCCCATGATGATGTCGCTTTCAAGCTACTTTGCAATCGATTGGATGAAACCTCGTCCGGGTTGCTCGATGAAACGCACATTAATCTCTTTACAGCCGAAAAGCTGCTGCATACCTGCAAAAAGAATGGACTGCATCAACTAGCAGAAAAAGATGTCTTACTTGAAAAAAGCGATCAATACTTTCCAAGAGACCTGCTTTCGCTTGCAGACGCCTCTTC
This sequence comes from Paenibacillus sp. B01, assembly GCF_009649995.1. Classification (NCBI taxonomy): domain Bacteria; kingdom Bacillati; phylum Bacillota; class Bacilli; order Caryophanales; family Paenibacillaceae; genus Paenibacillus; species Paenibacillus sp. B01. The sequence goes on from NZ_CP045802.1 coordinate 5,396,331, forward strand.
CCTTAGGCAACTATTGCTGAATCTCAGGGCCGGAATGAATGCTAATGGAAAAGTCAATCAGATTGTTCGGCTCTTCGTAGCCAGTCACCCATCCGTCCTACCTGCACCCGAGAGCAAGAGACCTTTTCTCACCATCGTTACTCGAACAACTGGAGATCGCGCGCAAGAACTGAAAGAAGTCCTTCTTTGTCTAACTGGTCAGGAAAATACGGACTTTGAAGTATTGATTGTCGGTCATAACCTTACCCTTGATAACCAGATAAAAGTAGAGAATGTCATCCAATCCACACCCGACTGGATTCGCGCTAAAATTCGCTTGATTCGGATAAATGGCGGCAACCGTTCTGCCCCATTAAATGCCGGTTTTCAAGAGGCGCAGGGGGAATATATCTCTATCTTGGACGACGATGATATCGTCTTTAGCAACTGGATCGAGCAGTTCTACTCGCTATCCAAAAAGAATTATGGAAAAATACTTAAATCCGTCTCTGTTCGTCAAGAGTTTGAACCTGTTCAAACAGAATATGGTTCGAAAGCATCGATGGCAATCAGTTCATTCCATCGGGATTATCCGGCCGAATTTGATTATTTGACCATGTTGCATCATAATCAGTGCCCAGGGCTATGCTTGGCCTTTCCGCGCTCCGTTTATCACGACTTCGGCCTGCGTTTTGACGAAACCATCAACACCGTTGAAGATTGGGACTTTATTCTTCGAGCTACATTCATATGCGGTGTCGCGAGCAGTCCCGTCGTAACGAACATCTATCGATGGTGGGCAAAGGGGAATAGTTCTCAAACTCTGCATGATTCACAAGAATGGACGGAGAACTACCGGCATGTACAAAATAAAATCAATCAGAGCTATTTAATTCTGCCTCCTGGGAACGCAAAACGAATATCGGCTATGGTAGATGCCCTTTCGCATGGAGGACCAGTCTCTCATCCTGCGCAAAGCGAGCCTCAAGAAATGCTTTGGGCCAAGCGAGACATCGCTCATCAGATTCTAAGTTCCGATTCCTGGGCCGTGACAAAACCTTTAAGAATCATAAAGAAGTGGATGGGCGAACGTACCGAAGTTCCGAATATATTCCAATCAAGTGAAAAAGAACTAGATGATTTCATTCATCATGCCCAGAATTCTAAAAGTTGGAGATTGACTCGTTTCTTTAGAAAAAGCTGAGGTTGAGATGAGAATGATAAAATGGATGAGCATAACTGATCAATAAAATCACAGACCTAAAGAGCAGAAAGGTCCTATCTCCCTTTGATTTACTGCTTAAAAGCCTAGATTGACTCCAGTGCATTATTGAAACAAAAAAACTCGCTCTTATGAGCGAGTTTTTTCATTCAGAATTTATTTCAGACACTTCATTGCAACCAGCTCGCGACGCTTCGCGCGCATCTCCGGCAGCCTCCGCATGATCTCCGGCCAGCAGCGGAGCAGATCGCGCTCCCTGAGCAGGATATACCCGAATTTGGCGAGTTCGATCGCGACGATCGCCGGCAGCCGCCTCCACTCGCGCTCGTTCTTGACGAGCGTGTAGAAGCGGTTCTGATAGGAATGCCGGCGGACGAAGGCCGACACCGACGTCCGTCCGCCCTCCTTCCAGCCGCGCGCGTGCAGCGCGCGGGCATCCGGCGCGTAGAGCGCGGCCCATCCGAGCCCGCGGGCGCGCCAGGCGACGTCGACGTCCTCCTTGTAGGCGAAAAACGTCTCGTCGAAAAACTCCCCGCCGAGGGAGACATGCCGGATCATGCTTCGGCGGTACATCGCCGCCGCGCCGGAGACGCCGAACGTCTCGCCGGCCTCCAGCCAGGCGGACGCAGGCTCGCCGGCGCCGCGGTCGCGGGCTTGACGCGCCGCGTCCATCGCCAGCCCGGTGCTGTCGATGAGCGCCTCCGCCGGCAGGCGGTCCAGCCAGGCTTGGACCGCCGGCGGCGATTCCCCGCCGCCGGCCTCGTCCGGCGCCGCAATCCCGCCTTCGGCGCCCCCTACGCCAGGGGCGCCGGCCAGCCCCTCTGCCGGCTGCCGCACGAGCATGCCCGTCGCGCTGCCCGCCTCCGGGCGGCGCTCCAGACTCTCGACGAGCCGCCGAACATAGTCCGGATGCAGCCGCACGTCCGGGTTGAGCACGAGCGCATAGTCGGCGTCCGAACGCGCGAGCGCCCGGTTCTGCCCTCCGGCGAACCCGGTGTTCACCGGGCTGAGCACGACGTCGAGCCCCTCGCCGATGCGGCCGAGGAGCTCCGGGGTGCCGTCGCCGGACGCGTTGTCCAGCACGACGATCTTTTCGATCGGGTAGCTCTGGGCGCGGACGCAGGCGAGGCAGCCCTCGATGTCGTCCACGCTGTTGTATGTCACGATATGCACGCTCACTGTCGCCCGGACAGAAGCGGCAGCGGAGCCCTGCGAGGCCCCGCTGCCGCCCTTGTCCGGAGACGGCGACGCCTGCGCCGCCGAATCCTGGATGTTCATTTAAACGTCGAACCCGCCTTCCGAAATGACCTTCTGTATAAAATAATAACTGTCTTTCGGCGTGCGTTCCAGTGTTTCGTAATCAGTATGGACGATTCCGAAGCGTTTGGCGTAGCCTTCGGCCCATTCGAAGTTGTCGAGAAGCGACCAGGCGTAGTAGCCCTTGAGCGGCACGCCGGAGTCGATGAGGCGCTGGCACTGGATGAAGTGCTTGCGGTAGTAGTCGACGCGCTGGGCGTCGTGCACGCCGCCGTCCTCGGCCACATGGTCGTCGGTGCAGGCGCCGTTTTCCGTGATGTAGATCGGGATGTCGCCGTACTCCTCATGCAGCCAGCTCAGCACCTTGTACAGCGCCTCCGGGTATACGTTCCAGCCGATGAACGTCTGGTCGAAGCCGACCTGCACGTCCTCGCTGTCGAACAGCCCGCTGTCCTTCTTGTAGCGCGTGTAACCGCCGGTGTAGAAGTTCACGCCGATGAAGTCGATCGGCTGTCCGATCGTCTCCATGTCGCCTTCGAGGATCGGCACCTCGATGCCCTTGCCTCGGAACCAGTCGACCATGAACTGCGGGTAGGAGCCCTTCAGCGTCGGCTCGAGGAACCATTCGTTGCCCCAAGCGCGCGAGCGGCGCGCCGCCTCCACGTCCTCCGGCCGCGTCGTATACGGCTCGGACCAGCTCAGGTTGTGCGTCGTGCCGATCTGGCCCGGCAGGTTCAGGCTGCGATACAGCTGCACGGCGCGGCCGTGCGCCACGAGGCAATGATGCGCGACATTCGTCGCCAGCTGCAGGTCGGTGTGGCCCGGAGCGTGCACGCCGATGAAGTTCGAGAGGAACGAGACGCACCACGTCTCGTTGAACGTGATCCACGACTTCACCTTGTCGCCGAATGCCTTGAACACGACCTCCGCATACGCCAGGAACGCATCGATCGTCTCGCGGTTGTCCCAGCCGCCCTTGTCCTGCAGCGCCTGCGGCAGGTCCCAGTGGTAGAGCGTCACGGCCGGCTCGATGCCGGCGGCGATCAGGCCGTCGATGACGCGGCGGTAGTAGTCCAGACCCTTCTCGTTGACCTCGCCCGTGCCCTGCGGGAAGATGCGCGGCCAGGCGATGGAGAAGCGGTAGGACGTCACGCCGAGCTGCTTGAGCAGCGCGATGTCCTCCTCGTAGCGATGGTAGCTGTCGCAGGCGACGTCGCCTGTGTCCCCGTTCACGACCTTGCCGGGCGTGCGGGCGAACGTGTCCCAGATGGACAGGCCGCGGCCGTCCTCGTCATAAGCGCCCTCGATCTGGTACGAGGCGGTCGCCGTGCCCCAGACGAAGTCTTTCGGGAAAGAAATGCGTGCCATAGGAATTCCTCCTGATCAAGTAGGTTGATGCCGCAGTGCCGGGCTTCTTCTGCGGACGAAGTCCGAACGGGCTAGCGGAACAGCAGCGTCTGGATCGCATGCGCCGGAATCGAGCTGTCGGCCAGCTGGCCGCGATGGCGCACGACGTACGGCAGCTCGGCGTCGGTGCGGTTCAGCACGACGAGCGCGATCGTGCCGTCCGGGTTGCGGAACGCCGTCTGCTCCAGCTTGTCGGTGTAGCGGGAGCTGCCGATGCGCACCGCGCCGGGACGGATGTAGCGGCTGAAATGCGCGATGTAGTAGAACGAGCTTTCATAAGTGATTTCGTCGGTCGTCGTGTCGGCGATGATCGGCGCGTCGCAGAAATTGCCGACATGGTTCGGACCGCCGCTCTCGTCGAGCACGATGTTCCAGTCGGTCCAGCCCGTCGTCCAGTGGTTCAGGTTGCCGAGGATGTCATGGCCGTAGCGCTCGCCGGTCGCCCAGGAGCCGAGCTGGACGCCGCCCTCCTGGCAGCCCTCGCTGAAGAACAGCGCCTTGTCCGGGAAGCGGTCATGCACCGCCGAGAGCGCCTCGAAGTGGTCGCCGGAGTACCAGTGGAAGCAGATGCCCCAAATGTGCTTCGATGCTTCCGGGTCGGTGAACGCGGTCACCGCGCGCTCATAGACGCGCTCCTTGTTGTGGTCCCAGATCATCACCTTGATGTGGCCGTACCCGGCCTGCTGCAGCACCGGACCGAGATGGTCGCGCACGAAGTCCTTTTCCTCCTCGGCCGTATACACGCAGGAATCCCAGGTCTGCACCGCCTTGGCCTCGTTCTGCACGCTGAGCGCCCAGATCTTGACGCCCTCCGCCTCGTACGCCTGCACGTACTTCACGAACATGTCGGCCCACGCCTGGCGGTACTCCGGCTTCAGCTGGCCGCCCTGGTTCATCTGGCCGTTCGTCTTCATGAACGGAGGCGGGCTCCACGGCGAGGAGAACAGCTTGAACTCGCGGCCGGCCTTCTGAGCCGCGCGGCGGATGAGCGGCAGGATCTGCTCGCGGTCATGCTCGACCGTGAACGTGGCGAGCTCGTCGTCGCCGTCCTCCACATAGGCATAGTTGCCGAGGGAGAAGTCGCAGCTCTGGATATGCGAGCGGCAGAGCGTGTATCCGATGCCCTTTTCCGGATCGAAGTACGCGTCGATGATCTCCTGCTGGCGGGCCGGGCTCATCTTGGCGATCGTCACGGCAGACGCCTCTGTCAGCGCTCCGCCGAAGCCTTCGATCGTCTGGTAGGAGATGTCGTCGTAAATGTTGATCAGTTGGCTCTCGTGGCCGTTCTCGTCGGCGCGGAAGCTCAGCCGCGGCTGCTCGGCGAGCCGTTCGCCGGTGTCTTTCGCGGTCTGCACGAGACGGATCGTTCCGGCCTCCGTCGTTAAGAATGCGCTTGCAGCCTGCTCGTTCATCGGGCTCATCCTTTCCTCAACCTATGCCCTTATTATAAAAGGAGAGCCCTTATCCTTTGTAGAAACAATCTGGCTAGGAACCTCAACGATCTGGTCGCCGAAAAGATTCGCCCGCCATTCATCTGCCATTCATCTGAATCGGATATACTGGAAAAGCCTTGATCCAGAACAAATTCCCGGCTTGCGCCGTCTGGAAGATGAGCTCGCGCGGATGCGGCAATGACCAAGGCCGGACGGATCCTTCCGACGGCCTCTCGCCCGACGGCGTCCACCGATTTCAGAGAGGGTCGACCGGATGATTCCGCGTCCACCCCCTTGCCAGCCGCCGCATTCCCCAGCCTGAAGCCGCTCACGGCTCGGCACTCCAATCCTTCCTGAGAAAGGTGGCTGCCCGCCATGTCCTGGTACAACGGACCGCTCCCGGCTCCCGGCGCGCCTGCGGTCAAGCCGCTGGCGCCTGCGGATGCGCCCGCGGTGTCTATCGTCCTGTGCGACTATTCGCGGCATGAGCAGCCGTTCCAGCAGTCGATGCGCGGCGGGCTCGAGTGCTACCTGTTCCGTCTGCAGATCGAAGGCCAGGCGTCCGTCCTGCTGGGCGGTCGGATGGAGACCGTGCTGCCGGGGGAGCTGCTGCTTTTTCCGCCGGGCGAGGCGTATGAGATCGACATCGTCCCTGGTGGGGATGAGCCCGGCCACGGAGCGAGCGCGGATTATTATTTCATGGCGACCGGGTCGTGGCTCGACCGCTGGTGGCAGCAGGAAGCACGCCCGCGCCGCGCCCGGATCGCCGACGACGGCAAGATCCAGGGCATCTGGCATCAGCTCGCGCTGGAGAGCCGGCGCCTCGACGGGGGCAGCCCCGAGATCCTGTCGGCGCTGCTGCAGGCGCTGTGCCTGCTGCTGGAGCGCGCGATCCGCGAAGCGCCGGCCAAAGGCGGTCCGGGCGCGCTGCTCGCGATGAAGCTCAAGCACTTCGTCGAAGCCCACGCGACGCGGGCGTTCACGCTCGACGAGGCGGCGGCCCATGTCGGCATCAGCAAGACGCGCGCCGTGCATCTGTTCAAGCAGGAGACCGGCGGCTCGATCATGCAGTATGCGCAGCAGGTCCGGCTCGCGCTGGCGCTGCGGCTCATGGCCGGCAGCCAGCTCACGCTCGAGCAGATCGCCGACGAAGCGGGCTTCGGCAGCTACACCTACTTCCACCGGGTGTTCCGGGAAAAGTACGGCGTGCCGCCCGGGGCTTACCGGAGGCGGGAGTAGGGAGTAGGGATTCATCGCGCTTTTTTCTCCGACATCATCAGGTACAGGGTGCCGGCATCCGGATGCCGGGTACCTAATGCCGGATTCCGGATACCGACATATAAGCCGGATTCTTGGACATCTCCACTTCCTGCCGAAAGGAGGGCCCCCGCCCTTGTCCTCTTCCTCCTCTGCCGCTTCTCTAGCCGAGCCGATGTCCGCACGGACCTTCGGCCTATGGGCCGCCGGGCTGTTCCTGGCCGGACTTGCCGCTCGCTTGCTCCTCGGCCTCTATACAAACGGCTATGTCGGCGACCAAATGTACTTCATCCGCTGGATGCAAGGCGCGATGGAGCATGGCGTCCGCCTTTCCTACGTACATGCGGACATGCAGAATTACCCTCCCGTTTTCATCGCGATCCTGGAGGGCTATGGCCATGTGCTGAATGCCCTTGGGCTGGAGATCAAGACGGCCCATCTGACCTCCAAAGCGCTTCCGATCCTGTTCGATCTGCTCGCCATGGCGATCCTGCCCCTCGTCCTGCGCCGCCGGCTGTCCCGGCGCTCGCAGCTGCTCCTGCTTGGAGCGCTCGCGCTGAATCCGGCGCTGCTCGCCGACGGGGCGATCTGGGGTCAAATTGACGTCTTCCATAGCCTGCTCATGGCGCTGGGCGTACTTGCGCTCGTCGGCCAGCCGTTTCTGGCGGGAGCGCTTCTCGGCATCGCGCTGCTCAGCAAGTTCCAGGCGATCGTCATCGCGCCTATTATCGGAGCGTATGCGCTGCGCCGGATGCTGCGGCGGGACTTTGCCCATCCGCTGCTGCTTGCGGCAGGCTTTTTGGCTCCGCTAGCGCTGACAGCCGCCTGGTTCAGCGCCAACGGCACGCTGGACGACATGGTCCAGGCCGCCTACTTGAGCGCGACCGACATGTACCCGCAGCTGTCGCTGAACGCCTTCAACCTGTGGTACCACCTGTTTACAGATCCGTCCTTGAACGACACGACCACCTTGGCGGCCGGGATGAGCTACAAGACGTTCGGCTTCCTCCTGCTCGGCCTGGCCTGCGCCTTCGTCGCCGCCTACGTCCTGCTGCTGAAGCAGCTTCGCACCGTTCACCTGCTGATGGCCTCCGCATTCATCAACCTGGCCTTCTTCATGCTCCCGACCGAGATCCACGAGCGGTACGGTGTTCCGGCGATGCTGTTCCTGGTGCTGGTTCCATTTTTGATGGGACGCGAGACAACGTCCGCTTTCGACACAACGGCCAGTCCGAGGATTGTCCTTGTCCCGGAACCAGCCGCCGGCACCGGCTCACCCCATCCTCTACGTCGCTGGACGCCGCGCCGCCTTTGGTCTTTTGCCGCCGGCTGGTTCACCCTCTCGACCGCGCTCAACATCTGGATGGTGCTGAACGGCGGGATGGGCGGGAGATTCGTGGAAAGAAGACTTAAATTAATACCTCCTCATTACCATCCACACCGCTTTGCTTATGGTATGGACATGAGAAGATGGGAGTTTTGTATTTCTGTACTTCTGGGTGGAGCAAATATGATTCTACTCTTTATTGCTTTCACTCTAATGACGCTTGCCTTAACCCGTAAATATCGCTTTTAAATTAAGAGGATCGGACTTTAAACTTGGGCATTCTCCGGGGCGATCTTTGATGAGCCGTTAGAGCTTCGTTTAATTGCTCCACCGTTTCCGTGGCGAACTCATGCCCTAAGAAAGTACCTACGTAGCCAACCATTTGACGTTCTAGTTAGAGCTACTTCCTAGGACGGGTATCGGCCCGCAAAGCAGATCTTCAATCCTCGGAGGAATTCTAAAATCGTAGCATCGTGGATTCATTGCTTCAAGCTCAGATCGTTCGTAGCGGATTGAAGATTCCATATAGACACCGAGCTGGGAAGTAGATTTCCAAAGAAGCAGCCGTACGATCTGGCATTAGGACTGCCGCGTACAACTGCGTCCTACATTAAATTAACGCAACTGCACATGCCTTGATATCGCCCCCGTCGGACTAGACTGTATCCAATTCCCGATGGATATATGTGCCGTTCTTTCGAAAGTACTTGTACGCTGCGGCTCAAGATACCGTCGAGAAACCGACCGTTTATCTCGACAGGCTTGCGCCGTTTCTCTTGAAGCCGCTCATGAACCCGTTTCTAGTGTCAACTATCTCTAATGTTAAATTGGGACTTCCTACTACCATCCCTCAATTAATAAAAACGATTATTTTCACTTAAGAAAATAATCGTTTTTATCGTTTTTTATTAATACATGATCAGATAAACACCATCTTTATTCCACCACATTACTAGTTCAATTAGATTAACAACAGAGAACACAGATATTAATAAAAACATCGGCTTCGGAAAATCAAGTCCGTTCTCTTTAATCATTTTTATATTTAAAAATAAAATAATAATGGCGCTTACCGTGAGCACTCTATTACCTGAAACAAAAATTGTCGGCGAGAAGAACATGACAGCCATCGCAGAAATAGCAGACATGAACAAAAAGAAGGATAAGACTTTTTTATGCGACACCTTTATAGATAGAATCATTAATAAAATCAAGTATAGTGACCAGAATATGTATGGTATCAAAGCAGAAAAGAACTTAATATTCCATTCAGAAGCATCAAAAGTAGTGTGAAGGAAATTAAAATTTTTTATTTGATTAAAATCTCGAAACAGATATCCATAAAATTCGGTAAGAGACATGGCGATGTTTATGGAGAATAACACCAGAAATATATAAGGTAGTATATTCTTTTTTTCATACCACCCGTTTTTAAACAGAATCCAGATAATCACAGCTGAAGTGAACGTAATCAAAATATTCATTTGATTAAATAGTTTATCATACATCCATATAACACCTACATATACATGATCCTTTAAAGATAAATCATCAAAACCTGGATACCAGGACTTGACCTCACTCGCAAATCTAAGATCGTTTCCAGGAGCTGTTAACACAAAGATCAGCCCAATAACCATAGCTGAAGTCAAAACCAATAAATATTTATCTTGTTTTTTCTTTTCTATCGCTCTGGAAATATGTGTAAGAACTGCAAATGCTGTTACACATAGGATCATTTGTTCATTTGACAAGCATGACATAGCAACTAGAAAAAGAAAGAGTAAAAATTTTTTGAAACTTAGTTTGGCCTCCCCCCTAAACAAGTGATCTGAATAAGGGATTAAAACAAATAATCCAATAGTTATTGGCCAGAGATATACTAATGAACCAGTAATCCAAAAAAAAGATGAACTTAAAATTGGTTTGCTCAAAAACCCAATCAAAGTTAAAGATAGCAAGAAATCTTTTAAATCAACTTCTTTCTTCAGCAACCTGATCATCGCATAGCTTAAAAGAAATATTATTAGAGGATTAAATAATTTCCAAAACCATACACCATGCCCTAGAATAAGATAAAATAAAGTTTCGGAAAACAGCCTGCTAGACCAGTTTTGGTATCGATATGCAATCCACTCAAATAGGGATCCTTCTATATTGGCAAAATGAATATCATCACTCCCGTCTGAAAGGGTAATCTGCAGATGAATCGCCAGTAGGGCAACATAAATCAACGATATATACAACAATGACTTTTTGTTTAGAACCATAGGCAACGTTCCCTTTTCAAAGATTATACTGGCGTATTAAATACGCCAGTATGGATTTAAATAGAAGAAATAAATTCCCCCAGAGACTGTCTCCAATGTGGCAAATCATTAAATCCGTTTGACCGGATTGCCCCATGATCCATGATGGAGAACTTCGGCCTTGGCGCGGGGCGCGGGAACTCCTCCGTCGTGCACGGATCGGCCTGCGCCTTCAGACCGGCTTCCTCAAAAATCGCCTGTGCGAACTCATGCCAGGAGCAGCTGCCCGTATTGGAGGCATGGTAGATGCCGTAAGCTTCCGAGCGCGCCAGCTCCAGCAGGAGCGCGGCAAGATCCTTCGTATACGTCGGCGAACCGAACTGATCGCTCACGATGGAAAGGCGATCCTTTTCCGCCCCGAGCTTCAACATCGTCTTGACGAAATTAGCGCCATGCTTGCCATACACCCACGACGTCCGGACAATGAACCAGCGGTCATGCAGCGACTGCACCAGCTGCTCCCCGGCCAGTTTTGATTTTCCGTACACAGTCTTGGGATTCGGCAGATCGTACTCTTCATAAGGACGCTCTGCTTGACCATCGAACACATAATCCGTGCTGACATAAATGAGCTTGGCTCCTACTTCCTTCGCCGCCAAAGCGACATTGCGAGTCCCCGCCGCGTTGACCCGATAGGCGCCGTCCCGATCCGTCTCCGCCTGATCGACAGCCGTGTAAGCGGCGCAGTGGATGACCACGTCCGGCTTGAACTCTTCCATGGCCTTCCTGCATTGCTCCAGCGAAGTAATATCGAGCTCGTCGCGGCCAAGACCGACGATGTTCAGCCCATCCTCCGGCTGCCACAGCGCAAGCTCTTTTCCCAGCTGCCCATTCGCGCCAGTGACCAGGATGTTCAATGGCTTCTGCGTGCCAGCGCTCATGCCTTGTCATTCGGCTGCTGCAGCCGATCTCCATATTGCATGTCGTAATACTGCTGGTACGCTCCGCTGAGCACGCCTTTCATCCATTCCTCGTTGTCCAAATACCAACGGATCGTCGCTCGGATGCCGGATTCATAGTCGTGCTTCGGCGTCCAGCCGAGCTCGCTGCGGATCTTGTCGGCGTCGATCGCATAACGCCGGTCATGTCCAAGCCGATCCTTGACGAACTGGATGAGGCTTTCCGGCTTGCCAAGCTCCTGAAGGATCGTCTTGACGACCTGCAAGTTGTTCCGCTCGTTGCGTCCGCCGACGTTGTACACCTCGCCGTTCACGCCTTTGTGAATGACGAGATCAATCGCGCTGCAGTGATCCTCGACATACAGCCAGTCGCGTACGTTGAGCCCGTCTCCGTACACAGGCAGCGGCTTGTCTTGCAGTGCATTCTGAATCATGAGCGGAATGAGCTTTTCGGGAAATTGGAACGGTCCGTAGTTGTTCGAGCAGCGCGTGATGTTCACCGGAAGCCCGAATGTCTCGTGGTAAGCGCGCACCAGAAGATCGGCTCCCGCCTTGCTGGCCGAGTAAGGACTGTTGGCGGCGAGCGGCGTCTCCTCGGTAAAGAGGCCCGTTTCTCCGAGCGTGCCGTACACCTCGTCCGTCGAGACTTGCACGAACTTTTGCACGCCGTATTGCTTGGCCAGCTCCAGCAGCGTCTGCGTGCCGAGCACATTCGTCTTGACGAAGACATCCGGCTCCAGAATGCTGCGGTCGACATGGGACTCCGCCGCGAAGTTCGACACGACATCGACTCCGGCTTGGAACAGCGGCTCCAGCTCATCTCGCTTCGTAATATCGGCTTTTACAAATCGGACCTTCGGATTGCCTTCCACCGATTTGAGGTTTTCCAGATTTCCTGCATAGGTTAGAGCATCGACATTGATGATTTCATACTCGGGGTATTTTTCGGCCATATACAGCACGAAATTGCTCCCGATGAATCCGGCTCCGCCGGTAACAAGCAGCTTCACAGTGGCAACGTTCCTTTCTCGTTGGAATCAGCCTTCAAAGGTGAAATTGATATCGGCATCGGCCAGTACCGGATGCTTCCCGTCTTTATCAGAGAGCACCGGCTTACGAACCGGCCAATCGATTCCGAGCGCAGGATCGTTCCACGCAATGCCGCGATCATGTTCCGCCGAGTAGAATTCATCCACCTTGTATTGAACCTCGGAGTTCGGCACCAAGGTGCAGAAGCCATGCGCGAAGCCCTTCGGCACGAGCAGCTGACGATGGTTGGCTGCGCTCAGGATAAAACCTTGCCACTGGCCGAAAGTAGGAGAACCTTTGCGGATGTCGACGACCACGTCATAGATCGCTCCGGCTGTGCAGCGGACGAGTTTAGTTTGGGCTTTGGGGTTGAGCTGATAGTGAAGACCGCGGAGGACACCCGCCTCTGCGGAAAGGGAATGATTGTCTTGAATGAAGCCATGCTTGATGCCATTTTGATGAAACCGGGCTTCGTTATAGCTTTCGACAAAAAAGCCCCGGTGATCTCCATGAACGGCTGGCTCAATAAGTTTCAACCCTGGCAGCTTCGTCTCGTGAACGTTCAAGAAAACACCATCCTTTCTCTTCTTCTCATTGCTTAAAGCTTGAGCTTGCCGAACTCTTCCCCAAAAACGAGATCTTTAGCCAGTTCGTTTGCATGGGTCAAGGAGGCATGCGTACCCGCGTCGGTCCACCATCCTCTTAAAATATCATATGAGAGAGAGTTGGATTTGATATAGGCATTATTGACATCCGTAATCTCAAGCTCTCCTCGGCCGGAAGGCTGGAGAGTTTTAATGATGTCGAACACCTTGCTGTCATACATATAGATGCCTGTAACGGCATAGCTGCTCTTCGGCTGCGCCGGCTTCTCTTCGATGGAAACAATTCGATCACCATCGAGTTCGGGCACGCCGTAGCGTTGCGGATCGTGAACTTCTTGGATGAGGATCTTAGCGCCTTTCTGTTGACTGCGGAAGTTGTTTACATATTCCGAAATTGAATCGGAAAATACATTATCCCCAAGGATGACGACTATTTGATCATCATCGGCAAAATGTTCAGCCAAGCCAAGAGCCTGAGCGATTCCTCCTGCCTGATCCTGGACCTTGTAGGTCAAATTGACGCCAAATTCATGTCCGCTTCCTAAGAGGTTCACGACATCGCCCATGTGCTCTTTGCCGGTTACAATTAATATATCCAAGATATTTGCAACCTTAAGCTTTGCAATCGAATGGAAGATCATAGGATATTTACCTACGGGAAGCAAATGTTTATTTGTAACCTTAGTCAGTGGATAAAGACGTGAACCGGTTCCTCCTGCTAATATGATTCCCTTCATTTCGCATCCCCCCTGAATATGCTAGCTTAAAACTCTTTTTATTTGACGATAGATTTTTTTCTTTACTTTATGCAATAAAACACGCGGACCTACAGCTCTTAACCTAGAAGAAAATTGCTTCGAGAACTTAATTTCATAGAGCTCGAAAAGTTCTCTAAATGTCACATTTACGTATTCATTCATATGCTTCCTTCTAACTATATCAAGGTAAGAGTCAAGTAACCGTTGCCGTTCTGAGTTTGTATGGCCTTCAGCAGGGACGCGGTAGAGAGAAGTTAATTTGTCAACAAAGAAAAATGGCCTATGCGAAGCATACCTTAACCATAAGTCCCAATCTTCTAAAACCTCAAGATTCGGATCAAAGCCTCCAAGCTCCTCGTAGAGCGATCGGTTGAACAAAACGGTTTGTATCGGAAAATAATTGTGATGAATTAGGGTAGCTAGATCAAAAGGCTGCTTATGTTGGACAAAGTAGAGATGCTCTTCATAACGGTAAGGATCTAAAGAAAGGATTTTAGTCGGAACTTCAAAACTCGTGGAGTAAGCAGCCGCCGTTCCTCTCTGCTCCGTAACTCCTCGAACAAGCACTTCAATGTGATCTGCAAATAAAAGATCATCATCATCCAAGAAGTTGAACCACTCTCCGGACGCCATTTGAAGCGCGATATTCCCTGCATTACAACGGCCTACCCTAGTTCCGGTTGCTGTGTAGACGATATTTAGATCATGAAACTCAGATTGAATAAGTGTTTTTGATTTCGGCTCGCCGTCTTCAACGATTACGATCTCCAGATTGGGGTACGTCTGGTTCCGACAGCTGATCAAAGCTTCCCTCAACATTTGAGGCCTATTGCATGTTCGAATCAAAATTGAAACCAGGGGAAATTCTTCGACTTTTTTATGAAAATAAAAAGCCCCTTCTCGATTCACCTCGTAATCCCATAACTTAAAGCTAGGAAGAAAAGAGGAGCCAACATTCTGCTTTCCCCTCCAAGCCCTAAAAACTCGACCTTCTCCAAAACTTCTGTAAATTTGGCTTAGCGTAATAGCGTGATGCTTAGTTGAGGGGCCCCCTATACCCAGCAATCCCAGCATTAGTACATACCCTTTCATTACATCAAGCGCAGTCCCGAACTTATATCGAAGCATCAAATTAACATATACGCTATTATAAAATTGGGTTTCCTTAACTTGATTTGCATTATCGTAAGTATAATGAAATACGACGCTTTTCGGCACATAACGAAGCTTATATCCCTTGTGTCTAAGTCTCCAACTTAAATCTACATCTTCCCCATACATAAAAATGTTCTCGTCAAACATTCCTATCTCTAAAAACGCATCCCTCCTCACAAGCATGCAAGCTCCACTTGCCCAGGACACGTCAAGAGTGACAGGGTTGTAACGTTTCGGATGCTCATATGGAAACTGTCTAGATTCCCACAATGCGACATCGGGAGAAGACGTTTGAACAGCATTCATAAGCTCGGCGATTGCATCAGGAGCAACTTCAGTATCAATATTTAAAAAGAAAACCAACTCTTGACTTGTATGGCGAACTCCCACATTATTAGCTTTTCCAAAACCTAAATTCTCTTTTTGAAAAAGAATCTGAAATTGTTTAAGTTTTTCATTTTGATATTTTTTTAAGATGAAAGCAGTGTTGTCCGTAGAGCCATTGTCTACTACGGTGATATAAATGCATTCTGCCGGATATGTAGAACTACTAATAGCATCCAAACAATTTGAAATCCATTTTTCTGAATTATAGGTCACGAGTACTATATCCAGCATTTTCACGACTTTTACCTCACGATCTTACATTTGAACTGAATTGAGAATTTAGTACTGTCTAACAAATGAAAATCAATTAAAATAACTGTAGAGCCCAGACTTGATAAAAAGGAGTTTACCATGAATCGACAACCTTCACCACCCAAGTACATCAAAAAGGAAGAATCTGACGTATCCCTGCTAAAGTGGGCAGCGATTCTCATGGCGGCCATTTTCTTCCTGATGTATACGTTCAAAGCCGGCTTATTCAACGGGTATGACTTCAACTTCGAGAAGAAGCTGATCGGCGCCTCAATCTACTCCCTCTGCTTCGTGCTCCTCATGTCCGTGCACCTGTTCAAGGTCTGGACCATGAACAGCTGGAAAGCGATCCTGTCCATCGCCATCTGGCTGCTCCCGCTCAGCTTCGCCATCTCCTCCATCGGAGCCGCCTCCGACAATACAGCCAACATCATGATGATGGTCAGCTGCCTGCTCGCTTCCTTCTTTGTCTTCGGTCTCTATTATAACGACAACCGCTTTACGAGAGTTGCGCTCGAGACCATTCTGATCCTGACCAGCTACGTGCTCGTCTGGTTCGGCATCCTCAACCTGTTCGGCCAATATTGGTACCCCGACGCGCTCTGGTTCCAGCTCGGCACTTATCGGATGACCTCTGTCTTCCAGTATCCGAATACATATGCCGCCTTGCTGATCGCCATCCTGCTGGCGGCAGCCTATTACACGACTCATGCGAAAAAACGCCTTTGGATCGGAATCCATGCGTTCATGCTCGTCCCGGTATTCGTGTCGTTCATGCTGACCTACTCGCGCGCCGCGCTGGTCGTCATTCCGGCAGCCGTCCTGCTGACGATGCCGTTTCTCAAGGTCAGCAAACAGCTTGTTTACGTCTTGCATCTTTTCATCACCGTCGGCGTTTCCTTTGCCGTACTGAGCGTCGTCGAGTCAAAAGCCTTCACGATTGCTCAGCAAGTGCTCCGTTTCAACGAAGGCGGATCTCAGATCCCACCTGAAAAGCTGATGCCGCTCTTCAGCTCGGAAGCTCTGGCGGGCTGGGGCGCTCTCCTCGGCGCTTCTCTTGTCGCCATGCTCCTTGTGCTCGCAGTCAATCGGTGGATCGAGCCTGCTTTAGAACGCGGCCTTGAATCATTTTCCAAGCGCAAGATCTCTTATCTCGCCGCTCCAGCCGCAATGATTGTTCTAGCCGTCATCGGTGCCGCGCTCGTCCTGTCCAGCTCCGCTGTGCGGGATCTGCTCCCTGCCAACCTGGCCAACCGCCTGGAGAACATCAGCTTCAAGCAGCATAGCGTGCTCGAGCGGGCGACGTTTTATGAAAACGGTCTGGACATCGCGGCCGATTATCCGCTGTTCGGAGCAGGGGGGGGCGGCTGGCAAGCCCTTTACCAGCAATATCAGTCGAACCCTT
Organism: Paenibacillus sp. B01; assembly: GCF_009649995.1. NCBI lineage: Bacteria > Bacillati > Bacillota > Bacilli > Caryophanales > Paenibacillaceae > Paenibacillus > Paenibacillus sp. B01. The sequence continues at coordinate 5,413,012 of NZ_CP045802.1, forward strand.
ATACCAGCAACCAGGCCCACAGCTATCTCATTCAGTTGCTCGTCGAAACAGGCTGGATCGGCTTGCTTCTTCACCTTGCGGTGTTCGCGCTCGCTTACTTCCTGTTCGTCCGCAGCTGGATCCGCCATCCGGAGAAGCGCGGCAGCCAGCTCATCTACTATATTTTCACCGTTTCCATCCTGCTTCATAGCTTCTTCGACTTCGACATGAGCTATATTTCCATCGCAGCCATCGTCTTCTTCTCTCTCGGCAGCATGATCGGCGTCTACGACAAGGAGTTGTCCCTGCCTAAACTCACTTTGAAAAAGACCGCCTTCAATCGGCTCTATCCGACTGTATTGGCTGCCTTGACCATTCTTGTCGGCGTATTCGCCTACCGGTTCTATGCTTCCTATATCCAGTTCGACAAGGCTCGCGCCCTTGCTCAGCAACAAGCGTCGATTGACCAGATTTTCCCGGCTTTGGACAAAGCGATCTCGCTTTCCCCCTCCAATACCCAATACTATTTGGTCAAGGCCGATTGGCTGACGCAAGTCTATCAGCAGACGCAAAATGCCGACTATTTAGACCAAGCTAAAAAAAATCTTCAAAAAGCGCAACTTCATGACCCGTACGAGCGTCAAATCATACAGGCTGAATACAACAACCGTCTTTTGGCCGGAAACGTAAAGGAAGCGATCGCGATCATCGAAGACGGATTGGTCAAGTTCCCATGGGATATTACGCTCTACGAAATGGGAATCAAGCAGTATGCCGATCTCGGCTTGAATGAACACGGCAATGAAGATCCTGCTTACGAACAGAGCTGGGGTCGCGCCTCCGAGCTTTACGAGGAAGTCGTATCGAGGACCGACAAGCTCAAGGATTTGCCGCCGGAGCAGCTGCAAGGCCGCCGCTTCGACATCTCGACGACCATCCGCCAAGCGATGGGACAAGTCGACTTCCACTCCGGACGTTTTGCAGAAGCGGTAGAAGTATTGAAACCGTCTATCGGCGATGCTCTCACCCCAGCCGATGAATCTCAAGAAGCTCAGACGGCTGCCGGGACCTCGCGCTCTACTGTCCGCTATTACATCGCTTCCTTGGAAAAGCTGGGACAGAAGGATGACGCTCTGAAAGAGAAATTGATTCAAGCGGATTCAAACGAGGAAAAGCTGGTTAATCAGCTCATAGCGTCCTGATTTTTACACTCATCGACAGGATACTACCGAATACCCGATAGTTTTACAAAATTACCACAAAGGCCCTTTTCTTTCTCGGGATTCTTGCTTATAATAGCTTTTATCTCTGCAGGACTCCCGAGAAAGAGTTCTACTAAAGGCATTAAGGAGGGAAACGAGTTGCATAGCTTCAAGAACAGTGATCTGCAAGCGCAGAATCACAAGGATTCTTACTGCCCTTTTGATTTCCATTTATTTTCTCGAAAGGAGGTGAAATGAAAATTATGAAAAAGCTTGTAACAAAAAAGACTGCGGCTTTGCTCGTCTTCATGATGATGGTATCCGCTCTGTCTCCGGTGCTCGCCTTCGCGGCCTCGAACTTTGAGAACCTGTCCGCTACGGATAGTCGTGTAACAGGTACCGTATACGTCGAAGCAGATTCTTATATTGCCAAAGACGTGTATATTGATGACCAAAATCGCATCGCGATTCAAGTGTATGGAGAAAACGACACTGTCGGAACTACGGTTTATGCGACTTACAGTACATACACCGCCGACGGCAGATATCTCTACACCATCAACTCTACGGTATCTTACTCTACTTACTACACCCTCAAATACGGCGATAAAAGCGCCGTAGGCGGCGCTGTATACGGTCGAGTCACGAATGGCACGAGCTTCCCAGGTTTCCCAGGGATTCCTCCGGTGACCGGCGGTGACATCATCGGTGCTGACGGCAAAGTTAACCGCGACCGGTTGATCGCAGCTCTGGCAGCAGACGAAAACGCCCGTATCAAAACGACTACGGACACGGTTTATCTGCCTGCCGACGCTCTGCTGAACGGCAAGACGCTGACCATCTACAACGATGCCGGCGTATCCATCACGCTTCCGCTTGCTGCGCTGAAACTGGCTGATCTGGCGAAATCCCTCGGGGTCGAGCTGAAAGATCTGGTCATCCGCGTGGAAATGAAGAAGCTTGAAGGCGATGCGGCGAAAGCCGTCAACGATGCCGTGAAAGCAGTCGGCGCGACGCAGCTGGCTGACGCTTACGACTTCAAAGTTGTAGCTGTCGGCGGCGGCAAGGAGCTCCCGATCGAGAAGTTCGGACAACTCGTACAACGTACGATTCCTCTGACTTCGGCCGCTACGCCAAGCGCTGCAGGCGTCCTGTTCAACCCGACCGCGAAAGAGCTGAGCTTCGTGCCTAGCACGTTCGCCAAGGCAGACGACAAGACGATCGCTACGCTGAAGCGTGACGGTTCCTCCATCTACACGGTGATTCAAGGCAAGACGGCTCGCTTCAATGACGCGCTGCCGTTCTGGTCCAAGAACGCTGTCGAGTCCCTCTCCGAGAAGCTGATCGTTGAAGGTACGGGCAAAAACCTGTTCGAGCCGAAACGCGGCATCACGCGTGCGGAATTCGCAGCGCTGGTCATCCGTTCGCTGGGAGTACAGCCTGTAACGTCGTCGACCTACAAGTTCAACGACGTCATCTCCACCAAATGGTATGCCGGCACGGTAGCTGCTGCTGCTGAAATCGGCCTGGTCATTGGGGACGAGAAAGGCAACTTCAACCCGAACGCGCCAATCACTCGTAAAGAGGTAGCCGCTATCGTCGTTCGCGCGACGGAGTACGCCGGAAAATCCATCAAGCTGTCGGATGCGGATGCAAACGCAGCTCTGGCTGGATTCAAGGATACGGCAATCCTCGGATGGGCAAAAGCTGAGGTCGCCGCTGCTGTGAAAGCCGGCATCGTGAACGGCCAATCCTCGACTGCGATCGCAGGAAACGCCTTTGCTAACCGTGCTGAAGCGGCAACGATGATCGCACGCTATCTGCCGATCGCTGGCCTCTCGAACTAATCCTTCCTTAGCCAGCAAAAAAGCGGCCCTTCGGGGCCGCTTTTTCATGTTCAGAGGAGAAAGCTAGACCCTCTCATGGAGAGAAGAAACGGAAGCCTCTGCTCTAGAGAGCAGAGGCTTCCGCCGCGAATAACCAAAAGCCGCCCGATCGCCGCAAGCTTCATCGCGGGAAAGGACGGCTTCTTCATCATGTTGGAAAGATCAGGCTTGCGCCGGATTGAACGAGCTTTTCAGCGAGACGACGCGATTGAAAACGGGACGCTCGGAAGTCGTCAGCTTCGGATCGACGCTGTAATAGCCGTGACGGAAGAACTGGAACTTGTCTCCGGCTGCCGCTTCCTTCATGCCGGGCTCGACAAAGCCTCCGAGCACTTGCAGCGAATCCGGGTTGATGCACTCCAGGAAGGTCTTGTCGCCCTCCTCGGCCTCGCTCGTGATGAGCGGCTCGAAATGACGGAACTCCGCCGAAACGGCATGCGAGGCTTCGACCCAATGAAGCGTGCCCTTGACCTTGCGGCCGGTAAACCCGGTGCCGCTTTTCGTCTCGGGATCGTAGGTGCACCGCAGCTCGACGACTTCGCCGGCTTCATTTTTCACGACTTCCTCGCACTTGATGAAGTAGGCGTGCTTGAGCCGGACTTCATTGCCTGGGAACAGGCGGAAGTACTTGGCCGGCGGGTTCTCCATGAAGTCGTCCTGCTCGATGTAGATCTCGCGCGAGAACGGAATCTGGCGCGTGCCCATCTCTTCGTTCTCATTGTTGTTCTCCGCCTCGAGCCATTCGACCTGCCCTTCCGGGTAGTTGGTGATGACGACCTTCAGCGGCCGCACGACCGCCATCGTGCGCGGAGCCTTGAGCTTCAGATCCTCACGGATGAAATGCTCCAGCATCTGCTCGTCGACGATGCTGTAAGCGCGGGCGACGCCGATCTCGCGGCAGAACGTGCGGATCGCCTCCGGCGTGAAGCCTTTGCGGCGCAGCGCGCTGATCGTCGGCATGCGCGGATCGTCCCAGCCGTCGACGATGCCTTCGTCGACCAGCTGCTTGAGCTTGCGCTTGCTCATGACCGTATTGGTCAGATTGAGACGGCCGAATTCGTACTGGCGCGGCCGCGACTCCATCTCGCACTGCTCGATCGCCCAGTCGTACAGCGGACGGTGATCCTCGAACTCGAGCGTGCAGATGGAATGCGTGATGCCCTCGATCGCATCGCTGAGCGGATGGGCGAAATCATACATCGGATAGATGCACCAGGCATCGCCGGTCCGATGGTGATGAGCGTGGGAAATTCGGTACAGCACCGGATCCCGCATCGTGATGTTCGGCGAGCTCATGTCGATCTTGGCGCGCAGCACGCGGGCTCCGTTCGGGAATTCGCCTGCCCTCATGCGGCCGAAAAGGTCCAGGTTCTCCTCGACGCTGCGGTCTCGGTACGGGCTGTTGCGCCCAGGCTGCGTCAGCGTGCCACGCAGCTCCCGCATCTCTTCCGGCGTCGAATCGTCGACATAGGCCAGCCCTTTGCGGATGAGCAGCAGCGCCCGTTCGTAGAACTCCTCGAAGTAGTCGGACGCGAACCGAAGCTCCTCCCACTCGAAGCCGAGCCAGCGGACGTCCTCCTGAATCGACTCGACATATTCCGTGTCTTCCTTGACTGGGTTCGTATCGTCAAATCGCAGATTCGTGCGTCCCTTGAATTCATCGGCGACCTCAAAGTTCAGGCAGATGGACTTGGCATGGCCGATATGCAGATAACCGTTCGGCTCCGGCGGAAATCGGGTCGCGACCTGCTGCGTGCGGCCGCTCTCCACGTCGTCAGCGACGATTGCGCGTATGAAATTAGAAATCGGAGGATTTTTCGGATCCATGCGACCACCCAACCTTTCTATGACCTATATCCTACTATTGTACACAAAAAAGCCCCCTGATATAAGGGGGCAGGGCGATGCAAGACCATCCGTCCGGACGTCCGGATTGCTCTTGAGCGCGCCCGAAGGTCCAGTCGGCCCGCGGATCGGTGCCGGCATCCGCGGCTCGATTCGCAGAGCGGAGCCTCGAAAGCAAAGCGTCGGCTCGTCCGCCTAAAGCAGCTCCTCGATAGCCGGGGCGATATCCAGCGGCTGCACGCTCGGCTCGAAGCGGCCGACGATCGAGCCGTCGCGACCGATCAGAAACTTGGTGAAGTTCCACTTCACGTCGTCGCTCTCCAGCTGCTCTGGGCTGAACATGCTGGCGAAGCGGCGGCCTTTGTCGGAGTCGTCGAAGCCTTGGAACGGAGCTGACGCCGTCAGCTGCCGGAACAACGGATGGGCGTTCGCGCCGTTGACATCCGTCTTGGCGAACAGCGGAAAGCTGACGCCGTAGTTCACCTTGCAGAAGCCCTCGATCTCATCCGAGGAGCCCGGCTCCTGAGCGCCGAACTGATTGCTTGGAAAGCCAAGGACGACCAAGCCTTGATCCTTGTACTTCTCGTACAGCGCCTGCAGCTCCTCGTACTGCGGCGTCAGCCCGCATTTGCTGGCCGTGTTGACGACGAGCAGCACCTTGCCCTCGTAGTCGGCCAGCTGCGCCGGTTCTCCTCCGAGCGTTTCAAGCTTATGGTTCGTGACGATAGCCATCTGAACTCTCCTCCTCAACCTGATGATGAATCCGTCCATGGAGCGACTGCAGCCGAACCCTCAGCTCCTCCAGCTCCTGCAGGTCGATGCCGGGCACGCGGCACAGCTCCTGCGGGATGTTCGCGGCCTGCATCTGCAGCGCCCGTCCCTGCTCCGTCAAGTACACCCGCAGCACCCTCTCGTCCGCTCCGTCCCGGATCCGATTCACGAGCCCGGCCGCCTCCAGCTTCTTGAGCAGCGGCGTGAGCGTCCCGGAGTCCAGATAAAGCCGGCTGCCCAGGCCTTTGACCGGCAGCCCGTCCTGCTCCCACAACGCCAGCAGCGTCACATATTGGGTGTACGTGATGCCCAGCTCCTGCAGGAGCGGACGATACAGCCTCGTCACTTCCTTGGAGCAGGCGTAAAGGGCGAAGCAGAGCTGGAGATCCAGCGGGAGCGCTCCTGCTGCTGCGCCGGTTCCAAGCCCTTCCGAGGAAGGGCTCGGGGCCCGGCCCGCCGCGCCTGGCTGATCGGCGCTCGGGCGCGGCGGACGTGAAGGTGTCATGGGATGGACTCCCCCTCTATACATTGCATACAATCTAACACGTTGACTTCAGCTTAGCATTCAAGCCTCCTAAAGTCAATCGACGCCTTTACAGGTTATGGAAGTTGCTGCTACAATAGCTGTTATTAGTTAACTAAAAAATATATAATATCGGTTAACCAAAAGAGGAGGTTCCCCATGCCGCATCCCGTTTCCGCTGCCGATGGCCCGTCCCTCTGGGAAAAGCTCGCCGACAAAGCGCTTGCCGGGAGTCCGCCCTCGCGCGAGGAGGCGCGCCTTGTCCTGGAAGCCGACCGCCTGGAGCTGCTGCCGCTGCTCCAGGCCGCTTTCCGCGTTCGCAGCCATCATTTCGGCCGGAAGGTCAAGCTGAACCGCATCCTGAACGCAAAAAGCGGGCTTTGTCCAGAGGACTGCGGGTACTGCTCCCAGTCGATCGTCTCAAGCGCCGACATCGCCAGCTATGCGCTGCTCCGCCCCGAGGCGATGCTGGAAGCCGCCCGCAAAGCGTATGCCCAAGGCGTCGGCACGTTTTGCATCGTCGCCTCCGGCCGCGGCCCAAGCCGACGGGAGACGGCGCGGGTAGCCGAGGCGGTCCGGGCCATCCAGGCGGAGCTGCCGCTCAAGATCTGCGCCTGCCTCGGCCAGCTGACGGCCGAGCAGGCCGCAGAGCTGCGCGAGGCGGGCGTGCAGCGCTACAACCATAACCTCAATACGAGCGCCGCGCATCATGGCCAGGTCGTATCGACGCACAGCTATGAAGACCGACTGCAGACGTTGGACCGAGTCCGGGAAGCGGGCCTCTCTCCCTGCTCCGGGATCATCGCCGGCCTCGGCGAGACGATCGACGATCGGATCGAGATGGCATTCGCCTTGCGAGAGCTTGGGGCGGACTCGATTCCGGTCAACTTCCTCCATCCGGTCGAAGGGACGCCGATGGGCGGCAGCGAGCGCGTCTCTCCCGCAGATGCGCTGCGCCTGCTGGCGCTGCTGCGCTTCGTCTGTCCGGACAAGGAGATCCGCGTCGCCGGAGGACGCGAGCTGACGCTCCGCTCGCTGCAGCCGCTGGCGCTATACGCCGCCAACTCGATCTTCCTCGGCGACTACTTGACGACGGCCGGTCAGGAGTGGAGCCGCGATCTCGACATGCTCGAGGATCTCGGCTTCGAGCCCGAACGCATCGCCCCGGATGTCGAAGCCGCATGGATCGCCCAGGGCAAACCGCTGCCGGCTGTCCCGAGCGGCGCTGTCCGCCGATGAAAAAAGCCGTGCTTTTCTGAAATCCAGAAAAGCACGGCCCGGCCTGCCCGGGCAAGTCCCAGGCGATCGGCTCGGAAGGAACCGGACAGGGCCCGCCTCGTCCTGCGCAGGAGCAGACGCCGCCGCAGTCAGGACAGCGAAGCGCCGGCACGATCCCGGTGGAGCTGGCGGAACTTGTACGCCATCGCGAGCCGCCAAGGCACGAGCATGCCGAACGCCAGCAGGAAGAACAGCGAGGCGGTCTGCAGCACCGAAACGTACTGCTCGACGACGTCGTGAAGCACCAGACGAATCGCCAGCAGAATAAGGATCAGAAAGAAAAACGCCTTGGAGCGGCGCAAGTAGACATCTTCGCCGACAAACTCCATCTTGGACGTCAGGATAAGCGGGATGGAGAACAGCAGAGCGCCGACGGCGAAAGCGCAAAGCGCCCAGAGGAGCGGTATATGCGTCTCGGGAACGACGAACATCAAAAAACCGGTCGCCATGCCGAGGGGCGGAATGAGGATCTTGCGCAAGGTCGTCGGCTTGCGGGTGGAACGGACGCGCACCATGATGACCGCCAGCCCTCCGAGCAACGGGATAAGCAAGGACCACAGCGGCGAGATCTGGATCGACAGGTTCATACGGGCATCGGCACTCCCTTTGGAAAATAGGCGCGCCAGCCTTGCTTTTCGGCCGCGCCTCTACAGCTTTCTCCATCGTACCCAAAATGCCTCCTCCATGCAAATGAACGCGAAAAACCGCCGGACAGCAGCAGGAAGCGGCTTGTCCGGCGGCGGGAATGCGCGTGCTCAGCGCGACGACTGCTTGACGCGGGAGCCGATGCTTTTGAGCGTCTCGCGGATGAAGGCCGGCTCGTCCTCCGGCGTGCGGGAGCTGACGAAATTGCCTTCCACGACGACCTCCTGATCGACATAGTGGGCGCCGGCATTCGCCAGATCGTCCCGCAGCGGCGGATAGCAGGTCAGCGTCCGGCCTTTCGCCAGCCCGGCGCTGATGAGAATCTGCGGACCGTGGCAGATCGCCGCGATCGTCTTCTTCTCCTCGTCGAGCCGCTGTACGAACGACTGGATCGACGGGTCGTTGCGGAGCGCTTCCGGAGAGGAGCCCCCGGGAATGACCGCCGCGTCGAACTGCTCCGGCTTCGCGTCGGCGATGCCAAGCTCCGTCGTATAGCTGGCCTTGCCCTGCTTGCCCTCAAGCTTCTCTCCGGCCTTGAGGCCGATGATTACCGTCTCGTGACCTTCCGCCCGGATCGCCTCATAAGGGGCCTGCATCTCGCTGTCCTCGAACTGGGGTCCGAGCAAAAAAGCTACCTTTGCCATGATGATTCTCTCCTTTGCCTGAAGGTTCCTAAGATACAGCCTTACTTTACCCTTCCGCGCCCCATCTGAACCGAACGCCGCGCGGCGCAAGCGGCGCCTCGACCGATCCTCGCTGACGGCGTTCGACAAAACGTTACCCTTCTGTAACCTTATGGCGGCCGAAGCAGTCTAGGATAAAAGAAGAGAAGAAAAGAAAAGGCAACCACGGTTGGAGGAGGAATGCATCATGAACGTTCGTACGCAAAAAGGAAAGCATGCCCGGAGGCTGATGCTCGCTCTGGCCGGAACGGCCCTGTTCGGAGGCGCGGCGCTCGGCTCCCACGCCCCGTCTGCCGCGGCCGCGGCCGCGACGCCGGCGCCGGCTGAGACAGCCGTCCACCCGGCCGTTTCCGTCAAGAAGATCGTCCGCAGCACGAAAGCCTACGAGGCCTCCCTGTACATCCCGGTTGTGAGCGGCTTGAAGGACGCCAAGTTCCAGCAGCAGCTGAACGGCATCCTCGAAAGCGCCGCGCTGAAAGACCTCGAGGCGGTGGCCAGGCAGGCGGAGGAGGATCGGGCTTCGTCGCAGAAGGAATCTTATCCATTCCATAAGCATGAGATCAAGCTGCAGTTCTCCGCCGCCCGCAGCGAGTCGCTCGTGGACGGGGGCTTCCTCTCCCTGAAGCTGAATACCTACATCTATAGCGGAGGCGCCCATGGCATCAGCCGCATCGATACGTACAACGTCGCGAACGGCGCCGAGGCTTCGTACATGACGCTGGCGACGCTTTACGGAGAGGACTACGCCGAGCATGTCGACAAGGAGATCAAGCGCCAGATCGCGGCCCATCCCGAGCTGTACTTCGAGGACGGATTCGCGGGCGTGAAGGAGGACCAGCCGTTCTACATCTCGAGCGGCAAGGCGCGCGTCGTGTTCCAGCCCTATGAGATCGCGCCGTATGCGACCGGAGCTCCGGAATTCCCGATCGCGCTGCCGGAAGCCGGCTTGCCCGAGCCCGTGCTCGCCGTTCAGGTGCAGGGCCAGCCTCTCGAAGGCATCGGCGTGACGCAAAGCAAGGACGGCGTCGCGATGATTCCGGCGCGCCAGGTCGCCGAAGCGCTCGGCTACAAGACGAAGTGGACCGCCGCGACGAGCACGCTTGAGCTGAGCAAGGGCGACACGTGGACCGCCGTATCCAAAGGACTCGACAGCTACAGCGTCGACAAGTCGGCTCCGGTCCGGCTCGGGGCGGCCCCTGTCGTAGACGGCAAAGGCCGGCTGACCGTGCCGCTCGCGCTGTTCACCGAGCTGCTCAAGGCGACGGTGTCCTACAGCGGGGATGTCGTCAACCTGGAAGCGCCGAAGGCGTAGAGCTGACTGACGGCTCTGTGCGGCGGCCGTAGGCGAGAAGGTCGAGGCAGCGTCCGGCAGCTGCTCGAGCGCGAACGTAATCCTTCTGCATCGTCCGGCTCGGAGAGGCTGCAAGCCATGCAATCTCGTCTTCCCACCCGATCCTGCTCGCAAACAGGGCTGTCCAAAGATCTCAGGATGGAGATCTTCGGACAGCCCTGTTCAGCTTCGTGCGCTCACTGCTCGGCTATAGTCATGCGTCGTCTCGACCAGGATGGTCCTCCGCCCATTTTTCGGCCTGGGCGGTCGCGATGGCGATCGCCCTGCCTTCCTCATAGCCGTCCTCCAGCAGCGCGTTGGCGATGTCGATCGCCTTGCCGCGCGTCCGCTCATCCAGATTTTTCATGGATGGCGGGTAGTCGTTCTTTTTCCACGGCATCCGGATCTCCTCCTTGGGCATGGATATCGCTCTCCGGCACTTGCAGCTCCGGGCTCGGCTCCGGCGGTCAGAGCAGCGTCACATCGCCGCCGGCACGCGGCTCCTCGTCGTCGACGCGCTCGGTGCGCAGCGCGCCGGCAGCGCCCAGGATGCCGATCGCATCGCGCGCATCCTCCGGAGCCGCTTCGACAAAGACAAGGATGCGTCCGTCCTGCACCTCTTTTTCGTAGCGCTTGGCCTCGCTCTCCGCGAAGCCCATGCCGACGAGTCCGCCGACGATGCCGAGCGTGCTCGCGCCGACAGCCGCGCCTCCAAGAGCGGCGACGATCGGACCGGCCGCGATGATCGGGCCGATGCCCGGGATGGCCAGCGCCCCGAGGCCGGCCAGCAAGCCGACCGTGCCGCCGGCGAGGCCGCCGGTCGTCACGCCTGCGGCGATGCCTTCGGGCGCCATCGTTCCGGATTCGTCCAGCACGCCGTCATACCGCTCCCTGTCTCGCGTCAGCACCGACAGCTCGTCCCGGCTGAACCCCGCGCGCTGCAGCTCGCCGAGCGCTTGTTCGGCCTGCGCATCCCGCTCATACACCCCTACATATCGAATCGCCATGAAAAACGCCTCCTTGTCGGGTCTCTTGGTAGAGACTTACCCCGATCGGCTAGGCGGAAATCTTTGTTCTTTTACTAAATGATCCTGTATAATTAGGCATTATTTTGGTAGAGAACCGACTAGCATCTCGATTAAGTGTCTCAAAAGTCAATTGGGAGTGAATGAATCATGTACCATCAGAAGCCGATTCTCGGCATTGTTGTCCCCTGTTATAACGAAGAAGAGGTTCTGAGCCTTACCGTCGAAGAGCTCGATTCCGTCCTCGATAAAATGGAAAAGGAAGGCCTGGTCTCATCAGAGAGCTTCATCCTATTCGTCAATGACGGAAGCCGAGATCAAACATGGCCTCTCATCGAAGATCTCAAGGGGCGCTACGAGCGTGTGTCCGGACTCAATCTCGCCGCCAATGTCGGGCATCAAAACGCTCTTCTCGGCGGCCTCATGACGGCTAAACAGCATGCCGATTGCCTCGTCAGCATTGATGCGGATCTCCAGGACGACGTACGAGTCATCCGAGACATGGTACTCCGATATCGCGAAGGCTGCGACATCGTCTATGGCGTGCGCAGCAGCCGCAAGCGCGATACTTGGTTTAAACGGACAACAGCAGAAAGCTTTTATAAATTAATGGAAGGCCTTGGCCTACGCATTGTGAACAATCATGCGGATTACCGTCTAATGAGCCGCCGCGCGCTTGATGAACTTGCTCGCTTCACGGAAGTGAATATCTTTTTGCGCGGCATGGTCCCGTTGCTCGGCTTCCAGACCGGCGTAGTGTATTATGAACGGCTGGAAAGGGCTGCCGGTGAATCCAAGTATCCTTTGAAGAAAATGATCAACTTCGCCTTGGAGGGCATCACCTCGCTTTCGGTGAAGCCGATCCGCATGGTCACGGCAGCTGGATTCGTCGTTTTTGCCGTCAGCATCGTCATGGCCATCTACGGAATCACGTCTAATTTAATGGGCAAAGCCGTCAGCGGCTGGTCCTCCCTCATTGTATCCATGTGGTTCATCGGAGGCGTGCAGCTGCTTTCGGTTGGACTGATCGGTGAATATATCGGCAAGATTTATCGCGAGGTCAAACGCCGACCGCTTTACATCGTAGAGCGGGAGCTTCCTCCCGCCGTCCGCCGGAAAGCCGTTGACGAGGCCAAGTCTGATCATAGAAAAGAACTTGATCCGGTTCTCAGTCTCTAAAATAAAGCAGCACCGTGCTTCGAAGCACGGTGCTGCTTCTTTATGCTTCTTCCAAAAGCCCCCGGCAAGCCGCGCAAGACTCGCCGTAGCGCAGCTCCAGCAGCGCAAGCTCCGGCTCGTAGCCGCCGGCTCCGTACTTCGCCTTCTGCTCCAGCTCCAGGGCGAGCTTCGCCACGCCGGCAAAACCGATGCTGAGCGAGGCCGACTTGACGTTGTGCGCCAGCCGCTCCATGAGGTCGTGCTCGTCCAGCGCGGCGGCCTCGCGCAGCTGCTGCAGCTTGGCCGGCGTATCCTGCTCGTACAGCGCAAGCAGATGCTCCAGCATCGAGCGGTCGTCCGCGCCCCAGGGCCGCGGAGCGATGTCCTCGAGCGTCGCAACGTGGATCAGCTCCGCCGCTTCCGCCCCCTCGGCCTCGTCCGCTCCCGGCTGCCGCAGCTCCTGCTGCCCTTGGGCATCAGGCAGCCATTCCAGCAGCGCGGCGGCCAGCTTGTCGAGCGTGACCGGCTTCGTCAGGAAGGCGTCCATGCCGGCCTCGAACGCCTTGCTGCGCTCGGAGGCAAGCGCGCCGGCCGTCAAGGCGACGATCGGCACGCGCGGCATGTCTTGGCGCCGCTCCTCCTCGCGGATGGCAGCCGCGGCCTCCAAGCCGCTCATGAGCGGCATCTGGTTGTCCATCAGGATGAGGCTCGGCTCATGCCGGCGCCACAGCTCCATCGCCTCCTCGCCATTGGACGCCACGACGACGGTCTCGAAGCCGAGGTTGCGCAGCTGAAGCGTAGCGACATGCTGGTTGACCGGATTGTCCTCGGCCAGCAGGATGACGGAGCGGCTGTCCTTGGCCTTCAGCCGGCTGCGCGCCGCGGAGCGCCCTCCGTTCGCCGGCTCCGCAGGGGAGGCGGCCTGCTCCAGCTCCAGCTCGATGCCGAACACCGAGCCTTCGCCGAGCTTGCTTTCCACGGCGATCTGCCCGCCCATCAGCTCCACGAGATGCTTGGTGATCGAGAGCCCGAGGCCCGTGCTGCTGAAGCGCTGGGTGAGGGAATGGTCGACCTGGAAAAAAGGCGTGAACAGCTTGCCGGCATGCTCCTCGGAAATGCCGATGCCGGTATCCCGCACCTCGAGCCGCAGCCGCTGCCGGCCGCCGCTGCGCGACAGCAGGAACAGGCGCGTCTCCACCTCGCCGTCCTGCGTGAACTTGACCGCGTTGCCGACGAGGTTGAGCAGGATCTGGCGGAACCGTCCCCCGTCGCCGAGCACCTCCGGATGGATGCGCGGATCGATGTAGGTTCGCAGCGCCGTCCGCTGCAGCTTCGCCCGGGACTGCAGCAGCCCCAGCGTATGCTGGACCGCCGCCCGCAGGTCGAACTCGGCGCGATCGAGCCTCATTTCGCCCGCCTCGATCTTGGACAGGTCGAGGATGTCGTTCAAAATCGTCAGCAGCAGCTGCCCGGAGTCCAGGATGATCGACACCGACTCCCGCTGCTGTCCGCTCAGCTCGGTCTGCGCCAGCAGCTCGCTCATCGCGATGATGCCGTTCATCGGAGAACGGATCTCGTGGCTCATCGTCGCGAGGAACACGCTTTTGGAGCGGTTTGCCTGCTCGGCGCTTTCCTTGGCGAGCTTCAGCTCGATGTTCGTCTTGGCGAGCTGGCGCTGCACCGAGACGAGCTCGTTGTTGAGCGCCGAGAACTCGTCGAAGGCGCGCAGCTCCTGCTCCATCTTTTCGACGACCTGGCCCGAGAGCTTCTTGATCGTCTCGCGCAGCGTCACCATCTGCTGGTTGTTGATCTTGGTCAGCTCGTCATAGAAATAAGAGTAGCCCGGATGATAGGTCGCGCCGACGACGAGCAGCCGGTCGTCCACGACGCCGCCATTGAAGTAGAACAGCTCCGTGCGCCCTCCGAGCGTCAGGTTGAGCTCCCAGTTGTAGACGGCCTTGTCCCGCTCCAGCCGGAGCAGGAAATCCTGGAACTTGAGCCGGTTCTGCTCGTCCATCAAGGAAAAGACGCTGCCTCCCCCGTCCAGATGAGGGGCAAGCCCGAAATCGTCCCGGATGATCTGCGCGATCTCTCCCGTGCGCTTGCACAGCAGGGAGACAACCCGATGGTCTTGCGGCGGAGCCGCATTCATGCCTGGCATGCGCCTGATCGCCCCTTTCGGCCGGTCAGCTCCGTCGCCACGCGCACGGACTGCTCGGCGTCGCGGCCATATCCGTCCGCGCCGATCGCGCGCCAGAGCTCCCGGTCGGTATTGAACGGATAGCCCCCGACCAGGACGACGATGCCGCCGATGTCCGGATCCTGCCGGACGGCGGCGATCAGCTCGCGGGCGAGGCTGACGTGATAGGTCATCGTGCAGGAGATCGCGAGCACGTCGGCCTTGTAGTCCTTGAGCAGCTCGATGAGCGAGCGCGCCGGCACGTTGGCCCCGACATAGTACGTATCCCAGCCGTTCAGCTCGAAGATGTCCGTCACCATGCGCAGGCCGATCTCATGCAGCTCGCCCCCGACGCAGGCCGAGACGAGCTTCAGTCCCTTGCGGGATTGGTGGAACAGGTAAGGAAACAGCTGCGACATGACGAGCTGCGTAGCCGCGCTGCAGTAATGCTCCTGGGCGACCGTGATGCGGCCCGTCTGCCAGAGCCGGCCGATCTCATACTGCGATTGCTGGAAAATGTCCAGATAGATCGTCTGCAGCGGCACGCCGCCATCGACGAGATCCATGACGAGCCGGCTCGCTTCGGCCCGGCGGCCTTCCAGCAGCAGCTCGGTATAGGCGGTCGCTTCCGCGGCCATGCCGCTCTCCTCAAGATAGGAGCCTTGCTGCTCGGCATCCGAGCCGAGCTGGCGCAGCGCCGCCTCGAGATGAGGGGTGGCATAGCGGTACGTCTCCTCGTCCAGCTCCTGCCGCAGCACTTCCTGGAAGCAGAGGATGTTGACGTACAGGTCCTCGGTGCCGACCTGGTACTGCTGCAGCAGCACCCTCAGCCAGGTCATGTAGCTGGAGAACAGCAGCGGGCTTTCGAGGTGGATGCTCTCGGCGAGGTACTTGAGCGTATAGGATGTATCCTGCTTCGTCTTGATCCAGCCGATCTCGCCGAATTTCTGCTGCAGCTCGGGCTGACGCTCGTATTGCAGGCGGGTGATCCGCTCGGCAAGGCGGTCTTCTCGATCCAGGATGGCCTTGCCGACGGCGGTTACGTCCAGGGACATGGGAACCATCCTCTCTGTGGATAAGACTCTATTATACCATACCTCGCGTCAGAGGATCGGCGACAGCAGCCGGCTGACCGATTCCTTGAACTTGTTCCAGAGCGAGCGGGAATCGTAATCCTCGAGCGACAGCTCCCGGCAATGGAGCAGGTCGTCCTGGAAAATCCGCTGCAGCCGCATGGCCGTCGCGGAGTCGTAGATGAACGCGTTGACCTCGAAGTTCAGCTTGAAGCTGCGGATGTCGATGTTCGCCGTGCCGACGGAGGCGATGTTGCCGTCCACGACGAGCGTCTTGGCGTGCAGGAAGCCGTTTTCGTACAGATAGCACTTCACGCCCGCCGAGAGCAGCTCGCCGAAGTACGAGTGCGACGCCCAGTAGACGAAGAAATGGTCGGGCTTGCTCGGCAGCATCACCTTGACGTCGACGCCGGACAGAGCGGCCATCTTGAGCGCGCTGAGCAGGCTGTCGTCCGGCACGAAATACGGCGTCTGCAGCATAACCGACATCTTGGCCGAGTTGATCATCTTGATGTAGCCGTTCTTGATATGCTGCCACTCGGAGTCCGGGCCGCTGGAGATGATCTGCATGCCGACGCTGCCGCCCGCCTCCGGCGCCGGATAGTAGCGGCTGTCGGTCAGGAAGGGCTGCGTCGAGGCGAGGCTCCAGTCGAGCAGGAACCGGCCCTGCAGCTGCGCCACCGCCCCGCCCTGGATGCGCAGATGCGTATCGCGCCAGAAGCCGAAGCGCTTCACCTTGCCGACGTACTCGTCGCCGATGTTGAATCCGCCCACATAGCCGATCTTGCCGTCGATGACGACGATCTTGCGATGGTTGCGGTAGTTGAGCCGGGGATTGATGAAGAAGATCTTCGACGGGAAGAAGGCGCCTACCTGGGCGCCGGCCCGGAGCAGCATGCGCAAGTATTTCTTATTCAGCCGGATGCTGCCGATGTCGTCGTAGATGAGCCTCACCTCGACGCCCTCCTCCGCCTTGCGGCAAAGCGTGTGCAGCACGCGCTTGCCGAGCTTGTCCGCCCGGATGATGTAATACATCAGATGGATATGATGCGTCGCTTCCTCGATGTCGCGCAGCAGCGAGTCGAACTTGCGCTCGCCGTCGGTGAACACCTCGACCTCGTTGTCCTGCGTGAACAGCGCGTCGCTCGATACCAGGTTCATGTAGACCATATCCTGGTAATAGGTCATGAGCGGGTCGTTGAAGGAATACAATCCTTTCTCGACGATGCGCTGCTGCGTCTTCAGCCGCTGGCGGGCGTTCTTGAGCTGGCTCAGCTTGAACTTGTAGATCTTGCGGCGGCTGAGGTTCTGCCCGAGCAGCAGATAGAGCACGAAGCCGATGCCGGGCAGGAAATAAAGGACCATCAGCCATGCCCAGGTCGAGGCGATGTTGCGCCTCTCGAGGAAGATGACCGCGATGGCCAGAACGATATTGAGCACATAAAAAAGGGAATAGGCCTGCTGGAAGTAGATCAACTCGGCACCCGCCTGTCTGGAGATTCAAGTGGCGGCTCCGCAGCCCGCGGAAGGCGGGAGAAGCCGGCATCTTCCAGTATACCAGACTTGGCCGGCCGGATAGCAGGGGCCGCGGGCCGGCCGCCGCAGAAAAAGTTCGCGCGGGCGGCGGCAAAAGGGCTTGTTCGCATTTGACAAGGCTTTCGGAACCGTCTAATGTGCGAAAGAGACAGGTGACGCGCGAAGAGCTTGACCCGTGCGGACAGACCAACGAATCGGGAGGAAACGAAACGATGAATTTCAAGCAGGCGGCGGGCATCCAGGCGGCCGAAGCGGTCGCGAGCGGCATGAAGGTCGGACTCGGAACGGGATCGACCGTCTACTATACGATTCTGGAGCTGGGACGGCGCATGAAGGAGGAAGGCTTGCGCTTCACGGGCGTGCCGACCTCGGACGCGACCGAGAAGCTGGCGCTCGAGCTCGGCATTCCGCTTGCGGAGCTGTCGGAGCTCGAGCCGCTCGACGTCACGATCGACGGCGCGGACGAGGTGACGCCGGAGCTGGCGCTCATCAAGGGCGGCGGCGCGGCGCATTTCCGCGAGAAGATGGTGGCGGCCGTGTCCAAGCGGCTCGTCATCGTCGCCGATGAGTCCAAGGCGGTCGGCAAGCTCGGCGCGTTCACCGTGCCGGTCGAGATCGCCGCGTACGGCTGGCGCTCGACCGCGCGCCGCGTCGAGGCCGCCGGCTGCCGCGCCGTGCGCCGCGAGCGGGACGGCCAGCCAGTCGTCACCGACAACGGCAACTACGTGCTCGACTGCGACTTCGGCCTGATCGAGGATCCCGGCGCGCTCGACCGCGAGCTCAAGGGGCTGCTCGGCGTGCTGGAGACCGGCTTGTTCGTCGGCATGGCCGATGCCGCCTACATCGCCGGACCGGAGGGCGTGCGCGTCCTGCGGCGCGAAGCCTGGGAACGGGGCTAGCGCATGGAGCACAACCGAAAGGAAGCGGCGGGCGCGCCAGTCTCGGAGGCGGAGCGCGCCGACATGGAGCTCCGGGGCGCAGATGCCGAGCGCGATGAAGCCGGCCATCGGGGCGGAACGGCGCTGCCGAGCCGCGGCAAGCGCAAGCGCATCGTGCTCACCGGCGGCGGCACGACGGGCCATGTGAGCGTCAATCTGGCGCTCATCCCCGGCCTCCTCGCGGACGGCTGGAGCGTGCACTACATCGGCTCGCGGGACGGCATCGAGCGCTCCCTGATCGAGCCGATCGACGGCGTGACGTACCACTCCGTCTCGACCGGCAAGCTGCGGCGGTACTGGGACCGCAAAAACGTCACCGACGCGCTGCGCGTCGGCAAGGGGCTCGTGCAGGCGGCCTCGCTCATCCGGAAGCTGAAGCCGGATGTCGTCTTTTCCAAGGGCGGCTTCGTCAGCGTGCCGGTCGTGCTGGCCGCCAAGCTGAACCGCGTGCCGGCGATCATCCACGAGTCCGACGTGACGCCGGGCCTCGCCAACCGGATCGCGATTCCGTGCGCGACGGCCGTCTGCACGACATTCCCGGAAACGGCCGCCTACATCAAAAGCGCCAAGGTCGTGCAGGCCGGCCCGCTCGTGCGTCCGGAGCTGTACAGCGGCGACGCCGAGCGCGGCCGGCGGCTGTGCGGCTTCGACCGCAGCCGCCCCGTGCTGCTCGTCATGGGCGGCAGCCTCGGCTCGCGCCGCCTCAACGAGGCGATCTACGAGGCGCTCCCGGAGCTGCTGCCGCGCTGGCAGGTCGTGCATCTGCGCGGCAAAGGGCAGGCGGCGGCTCCGGCCGCAGCGCCGGCTCAAGCGGCGGCGGCGGCCGCTCCGCGGGATCCGGCCCTCCAGCCGAGCGGGCCGATCGTCCGCATCGGCGGCGCGCCGATCGCCCCCGCAGCAGGCGGAGATTTGGGGCCGACGGCTCCGGCGGACGGACGCTCCGCGACAGGCGCAGAGGCATCGAGGCCGGCCGGGACGGGCGGCTCCGAGGAAGCGGAAGGCGGCGGCTCCGAGCTGATGGAGGCCACGGACGGCTACCGTTCGTTCGAATACCTGTCCGAGGAGCTGCCCGACGTGCTGGCGCTGGCGGACGCCGTGCTCTCGCGGGCCGGAGCCAACGCGATCTTCGAGCTGCTCGCGCTGCGCAAGCCGATGCTGCTCGTGCCGCTGACGCTGGCGCAGAGCCGCGGCGACCAGATCCGCAACGCCGCCTCGTTCGAGGCGGCCGGACTGGCTCGGGTGCTGCCGGAGGAGAAGCTGTCCACCGTCACGCTGATGCAGGAGCTGCGCGCTCTTGCGGACAGCGGCCCGGAGCTGGACGCCCGCATGGCGGCGGCCGCTCCGGCCGATCCGCTGCCGCTGCTGCACCGGCTCATCCGCGACGCGGCGGAGCGCCGGGGATAAGCGGAGCGCCGCTGCGAGCCGGAGGCGCGGCTCCGCGGGCCGAGGACAGGACGCGGCAGGCCGGACGCCGCGGCTGGACCCGAGAGTCGTTGCGAGAGGCGCGGCTGCTTGCGCGCAAGGCACGAGTCCGTTCCAAAAAAGGCATCTTCTGCGTGACTGGACGCGGAGGATGCCTTTTTGACTCCGGCTCGTATCCGCCTCGCGCAGCTCCCAGCGCGCGGCGCCTCGCTGGATGACGGCGGTCGGTCGGCCGCACGGGCGCGGCTATGTACGGGTCTTTCGATGATTATGTGATCTATGCTAACATTTATTTGACACTGGACGGGCGATCGGGCATATTTTGTTCCATACCGGCGAATCGGGGCGAGGCTCCGAAGCCGAGCGAAGGAGCGGATGGACATGACGGGAAAACTGCGCAAGGCCGCCATCATCGGAGCCGGCCAGGTCGGGGCGAGCTGCGCCTACGCGATGCTCAACCAGTCGGTATGCGACGAGATCCTGCTCGTCGGCCGGAGCGAGCAGCGGACGCAGGCCCAGGCGCTGGACCTTTCCCACTGCGTGGACTTCAGCCACTCGCGCACGAAGGTGCGGGCCGGATCGCTGGACGAATGCGGCGACATGGACCTCATCCTCCTCTGCGCGGGAGAGAATCCGGTCGACGGCCGCACGCGGCTCGACCTGCTCGACTCCTCCTACGGGCTGTATCAGGGCATGATCGAGCGCATCATGGGAACCGGCTTCGACGGCATCTTCCTCGTGGCGGCCAATCCGGTCGACATCGTCACCTACGTCGTCTGGAAGCTGTCGGGCCTGCCGCGCGAGCGCGTCGTCGGCAGCGGCACCTCGATCGACACCGCCCGGCTGAAGACGCTGCTGTCCGAGCATCTGCCGGTCGATCCGCGCAGCGTGCACGGCTACGTCATGGGCGAGCACGGGGAGTCCCAGTTCCCCGTCTGGTCGCATGTGACGGTCGGCGGCAAGCCGCTCGCGGACATCCTGGCCCAGCACCCCGAGCGGTTCCGGGACCTGAGCCTCGACGAGATCGCGCTGCGCACGCGCAATGCGGGCTGGGAGATCCTGCTCGGCAAAGGCTCCACCCACTACGGCATCGCCGCCGCGCTGACCGCGATCGCCCGCTCGATCCTGAACAACGACCATCGGATCATGGCCGTGTCGGCCATTCTCGACGGGGAGTACGGGCAGCGAGACATCGGCATCGGCGTGCCGGCCATCCTTTCGCGCGGCGGCATCCAGGAGGTGCTGGAGCTGCGGCTGAACGAGGCTGAGCGGCAGCTGTTCGAGCGCTCCTGCGCGATCGTGCGCCAGACGATGGCGAGGCTGCCGGCGCTGTAAGGAGTGCGGCGCAGGCGGGCCGGTTCCTTGCCGCGCGGCAAGGGCGAGCCGGCTGCGCCGCACGGCAGGACTTCTCCAGCATGGCGGGCCGGCTGCGCCGCACGGCAGGGCTCTCAAGGCGGCTGTCCTGCGGGACAGCTTGCTCTACCGGAGCGCCCGCGCTTCATGCTACAATTTGCAAAATACTCGGCACGGCCAAGGGGGACGCGGCAGCAGATGGATATTCGGCATATGAGACTGGACGAACCGGCCCTTGGCACCTTCAGCGAGGAACGGGAAGAATACGAGCGCGACTACGCGCGGCTCATCCAATCGCCGGCATTCCGCCGGCTGCAAGGCAAATCGCAGGTGTTCGGCGCCGGATCGGGCGACTACTACCGGACGCGGCTGACGCATTCCCTCGAGGTGTCGCAGATCGCCCGCGAGGCGGCGCGCAGGCTGGCCAAGCACTATCCGTTCGTCGAGCAGGGCGAGCATCCGGGCCTGGTCGTCAGTCCGGCCGTCGTGGAATGCGCGGCGCTCGCGCATGACCTCGGCCACCCGCCTTTCGGCCATCGGGGCGAAGAGGTGCTGAACCGGCTGCTGCAGGAGCAGTACGGCATGAAGTACGAGGGCAACGCGCAGAATTTCCGCATCCTCATGTTCCTCGAAAAGCGCGCCGGCAGCGGCAGCGGGCTCGACCTGACCGCCGCCGTGCTGCTGGCCGTCAACAAGTATCCGTACAACCTCGACGAGCCCGGCCGCATCAAGGGCGCCTACGCTCCCGAGTGGGAGGTCATCCGCGAGCTGCGCGAGCGCTGGCAGATGCCGGAGGGCGCGCGCACGCTGGAGACGCAGCTGATGGACCTGTGCGACGACATCGCCTACTCGACGCATGACATCGAGGACGGCATCCGCGCGGGCAAGATCGACATGAACCGCAGCTTTTTCGAAAGCGAGTTCCTGCAGACGCATCTCGTCCAGGAAATCGTCGACGACGAGGGCAATCAGGACTTCCACTGGGAGGAAGTGGACATCCCCGCGATGGTACGCCGCGTGCTGGACGCGTTCATCGGCCAGTGGGAGGAGATCTATCTCGCCTGCGGCCGCGAGTCGTCCCGGACCCGCCGCGAGATCAAGGCGCGCTGGGTGAGCACGTTCGCCGGGCGGATCGGCATCATCGACGAGGGCGGCTGGAAGCGCGTCACGTTCGTGCGCGACGGGGCATGCGACTACGAGCTGCTGCGGACGATGGAGATTCTGAAAAAGCTCGCCTGGGTGACGCTCATCAAGGACTTCCGCGTCCAACGGCTGCAGATGCGCAGCGAGATCATGATCCAGCGGCTGTGGGACAGCTTCATCCGGCCGGAGACCGGCCGGCTCATCATCCCTACCGACTGGCTGCAGAATTACGAGCGCCACAGCGCCAAGTGGAGCTGGCCGCGCTTCGTCGCCGACTACATCGCCGGCATGACCGACGCCTACGCCGAGAAGGTGTACGCCGAGCTGTTCGCCAGCAAGTCGGGGTCGATTTATGAGATGGACTGAAGGCTTGACGATATTAAAAAAGGCAGACAGGCGGCGATCGCTCAGCTCGAGGGACGCTCATGCTCTCTTCCATGAAAAAAGGTCGGTAGAAATTCTACCGACCTTTTTTATTCTTTATTCGTTTTACTCCCATAAGGCTGTAGCGCCTTATTACTTCACATCCGATATTAGGTTAGAGGTACATCAGATGCTCGTACGCTAAGTTTTCCACCTGCTGTGCCACTACTCGTAGCGTAATCAAGGTAAAATACATGTCCACTTGCATGAGAGACATTAATAGTCAAGCTGCTATTTGCAGAGACAGTATGCGTACCGATGTTTGTTTTGTCCGAATCGTACGATACGTAAACGGTCAGAGATGAAGATGTTGTATTGGTAACGTATACTCTTGCATAGTCGTATCCACTTGGCTGGAACCAAGAATTTCCGCCATTATTAAGATTGGCATTGTCGATAGTCAGGAAGCTCGTTCTTGGTTGCTTTACAGGATTAGATGAATCTACAATGGTTGAGGATGGCGGTGCAGTTTCAGCAATGGCCGAAGCAGACGACAACGACATTGCGGCAACAACAACGGCAGCAACAAAAAAGCTCTTGAACTTTTTCACTAGTGTTTCCTCCGTTTTAACGTTGGCTTTCAACGATATATTTCTCCAATTCCACAAATGTAGATATCTGGTAATATATCCACTTTACCTCATCGCCCTTTGATTGTCATCACTCCTACTGGATAATCTTTGTAAGTTTTTTCTTGTTGTATTAAAGACCGTTTCGCAGCCTTCTTTAACGCATGGTCTTCTTTTGTCGTTTCTTCACTCTTAACATCGTGTTCTGCAACTGGGGCTTCCGCAGGTTGTGGTCATCGCAGGAAAATAAGCAACTTTAGATGAAAACGCAAACAGGACGAAGCCGGAATACCCACGGAGCTTCGTCCCGTTTCATTTTTTCGCCTTAAATTTCGGCCGGGAATGATGTCGTTTAGGAGCGTTTGGTCATCCCCTACCACGCTTCAATCTTCTGCTCTGCCATCAGCAGAAGGCTGGCCTGACTAATTCGGACGCAGTCCAATTCTCCGGCGCATTCGCCTGACAGCCTACTTGTTCAAGCTTCTTTCAGCGCTGGCTTTCACCAACTCGCCGCCCGCTGGAACTTCGTCCTCCGGCACGCGCGACAGCTCGCCGGGCCAGAAGGCGCGGCGGCCGAGCAGCGCGGTGAGCGCCGGCACGAGGTACGGCCGCACGACGAACGTGTCGAGCAGCACGCCGAGCGCGGTGATGAGGCCGAACTGCAGCAGCACCTGGATCGGCAGCGTCGCCAGCACGGCGAACGTGCCCGCCAGGATGAGGCCGGCCGAGGTGATGACCGGGCCGGTCTCGCTCACGCCTTCGGCGATCGCCTGCTTCAGCGGCATCTTCCGGCGCTTCTTCCAGATGCTCGATACCATGAAGATGTTGTAGTCCTCGCCGAGCGCGACGAGGAACACGAAGGCGTACAGCGGGATCGCTCCCTGGATCGCATCGACGCCCATGGGCTCGTGCAGCACGAGCCAGCCGAGCCCGAGCGCGGCGAAGTAGGACAGGATGACCGTCCCGATCAGGTAGACCATCGCCGTCACCGAGCGCAGGTAGACGAGCAGCAGCGCGGCGATGAGGACGATGACGAGCGGGATGATGACCTGCTGGTCGACCGCCTCCGCCTCGCGCGTATCGTACTGGACGGCGGTCTGGCCGGCCAGCCAGACGCGGTCCGCCGCGTCTGCGCCGCCGATCGCCTGCTCCGCCGCCTCGCGGATCGCCGGCAGCGCGTCCATCGCCTCCTGCGAGTACGGATTCATCGCCAGCTCGACCTTCCAGGCGCGCAGGCCCGGCTGCGAGGCGGCCTCCGCCGGCTCGCCGACCTTGGCGACCGAGCCGAGCGCCTGCAGCTTCTCGGCGACCGGCGGAATCGCTCCCGCTTCCCCCTGCGCCATCACGGTCACGGGAGCAAGCGTGCCTTCCGAGAAGTTGTCGCCGATCAGGGCGAAGCCCTGCCGCGACTCCATCTCCTCGGGGAACGAGGACAGGATGTCGAACGTGAACTTCACCTGCGTGCTGAACAGGGCGAGCACCCCGAGCAGCGCGACCGAGACGAGCGTGACCGTCCACGGCCGGCGGACGACGAGGCGGCCGGTGAAGCCCGGACCCCGGCGCCCGGTCCGCTTCGGAGCGGGCTTGCCCTTGCGGCGCGCCCGCTCTTCCGCCATCTCCGGCGTACGCGGCACGAACGGCCAGAACGAGCCGCGTCCGAAGATCGACAGCAGCGCCGGCAGCAGCGTCAAGCTGGACAGCGCCATCACGAGGATCGACAGGCCGAACGGCACGGCGAAGCGCTTGATGACGCCGTACTGCGCGAGCAGCAGCGTCAGCAGAGCGATGACGACCGTCAGGCCGCTCATGGCGATCGCGCCGCCGGAGCTGCCGAGCGCCGCGCGCAGCGCGGCGGCCGGGCTGCGCTCCTCGGCCAGCAGCTCGCGGTAGCGGCTGACGAGGAACAGGCAGTAGTCCGTCCCTGCGCCGAACAGCAGCACCGTCATGATCGCGACGGCCTGCGAGTCGACGTCGATCCAATCTTTGGACGCCATGTAGCCGAGCAGCGGGTCGGTGACCGCGTAGGCGAAGCCGACCGCGACGAGCGGGATGAGCGCCAGCACCGGCGAGCGGTAGATCGCCAGCAGGAAGACAAGCACGAGCAAGACGGTCGCGATCATGAGCGACACATCCGCGCTGCTGAACAGCTCGGTCGCGTCGACCGAGATGCCGGCGGGGCCGGTCAGGCGGGCGCTCAGCTCCGCCCCGTCCGCCGTGTCCGCCTCGAAGGCCGGCGTGCCGGCGATTTTCTCCGTCCGCTCCCGCAGCTGCTCGACGCCTTGCTTGATTTCTTCCGTCGGCGCGTCCGGCTGGAATACGACCGGCCAGACGAGCGTGCTGCCGTCCTCCGACAGCTGCGCCGCCAGCGCCGGCGGCGGCAGCTCATGCAGCGGCAGCGACGAGCGCTGCCCCGGCAGCGGCGATGCGGCGACGTCCGCCGATACGGCCGAGATCGCCTTCAGATCGTCCTGCGACAGCCCTCCCTCCCGATGCCAGACGACGAGCGCCGGCGTGCCTTCCTCGCTGCGGAACTGTTCCGCAAGCAGCTTCTCCGCCTGCACCGAGGGCTTGCTCTCGTCGAAATTCGGCGCGTTGCTGTCCGCCTGCGACCGCACGCCCGGCAGCAGCAGCATCAGCAGCGCGGCCACCGCCACCCACGCGCCCAGCGTAATCCAGCGTCCGCGGCGGGTCGTCGCCCACGCGATCCACGATCCTCGTTTTGCCATGTTCCATCTCTCCCTCGCCCGGCTTGCCATTCATCCATTCCGGCCTTATTCATGGTAAACTGTAATCTCCAAGACAGCTCTTCCTCTTCCCCCCAATTTCCGGGAGAAGCGGGGCGCCGGTCTGACTGAGATCATTATATATACCCAACGGTTAATATTCAACAAAAGGAGGACGAGCCCATGTCCAATCCCCATGATTCCGCCTCGAATGGAGCCGTCCGTCCCGACGGCGAAGCACGCGAGCCGCAGCGCCGCTCGCCCGGCCGCCCCCGGCGGGAGGACCGCATGCCGGTGCGGGACGAGATCTTGAAAACCGCCTCCGTCCTGTTCATGGAGGAGGGCTACGAGGCCGTCTCGCTGAGCGGCATCGCCGAACGCTGCGGCGTGACCAAGGCTTCCGTCTACTATCACTTCGAAGGCAAGCCGGCGCTGTTCACGGCCGCCGTCATCCGCATGCTCCAGCTCGCCCTCGCCGGGACGCGGCGCGTGCTGGACCAGGAGGGCAAGAGCCTGCGCCTGCGCCTGCAGGAGGTTGCCGAGAGGAGGCTGTCGCGGATCCAGCATATCGAATTCGAGGCGCTCATGCGCGAGGCGTCGCATTATCTCGATGACCGCCAGCGGACCGCGATCCGCGAAGCCGAGCAGGAGCTGCACGATCTTCTCTCTCTGCATTTTGCGCGGGCGATAGCCGATGGAGAAATCAGGAAGGGCGATTCGATGCTCATGGCCCACTCTTATACCGCCTTGCTCATGATCGGCAACCGCCAGGCGGCCAAGAACATGTACGCCTCCACGACCGAGCTGGCCAGCCAGATCATGGACATGTTCTGGGCCGGCGTCGGCTAGCGGCGCCGAGGGCATCCATGAACGGTCCGACCCCGGAAGCACCACTCGAAGAGAGGGATACCGGCATGTCCATCAAACTCAAGCTGTCCGCGCTGATTTTTGCCGTCGTGACGATCATGCTGTCCCTCAACCTGCTCGTCTTCTACCTCTACACCGCCAATCAGAGCCGACATGCGGCCGAGCGTCAGCTGCTCTCGGTCGGCGACCAGATCCGCGGCGCGCTCACTCCCGTTCTCAAGGACAGCTACTACTTGGAGCTCGGGCAGTCGGAGCGGCTGCGCGTCGCCTCGATCGCCGTCCGCGCCTTGATCGGAGACAAAGCCGGCGCCGCCGAGTCCGCCCGGCTGGAGGAGTCGCGCAGCAAGCTCGGCCTCGACAATATCGCGCTCATCCTTCCCGTGGACGGGGAAATGCAGATCGTGAAAAGCACCCGCCCCGGCGAGGCGGGAACGACGCTGTCCGCCGTCGCGCCGCCTTACGACGCGCTGCGGCAGCTTTACCGCAGCCGCTACGTCACGCTGCCCGGAGGCACCAGCCTGCAGGACTTCTGGGCGAGCGGCGCGACCGTGCTCGACGAAGGCAGGACCGTCATGACCAGCTATTATTACGACGGCACGATGGATTACCTGATCCGCCTCACCCTGGAAAGCTCGGCGGCCATCCGCAGCGGCAAGCAGCCCGGCGAGCTTCAGCTCGGCAGCTCCTTTGTCCGCATCCCCGGGCTGGTGGAGCTGAGCGGCTTCAACTACAGCCTCATTCCCCCGCCCGGCTCCGGCGGCGCGGGCGACGACGGCGGCCGGCTGGATTTTTCAAGCGCGCTGGAGTTCGGCAGCTACCGGCTGGCCGCTCCGGAGGACTACGGCCACATCCGTCAGGCCGTGCGCTCCGGCGAGCCGATCACCGTCGACACGACGATCGGGGACATGCCGGCGCTGCGCGGATATATTCCGTACTCGGTCGACAACATTCGGGACTACGCGCTCATCGTCACGATCGACAAATCGGTATTCAGCCGCGACCTGCGCCAGCAGCTGCTGCTGCTTTTCGCCATCTCCCTCATGCTCGTCGTCATGACCGTCATCGTCAGCTATGCGCTCGCCGGCGTCGCCGTGCGCAGCCTCAAGCTCGTCGTGCGCCGCGTCAACCAGCTCGCCGCCGGCAATTTCAGCCAGCCCGTCACGGTCCGCTCGAACGACGAGATCGGCGAGCTCGCGTCCAGCGTCAACGTCATGGCGACGAGCCTCGACTCCT
Source organism: Paenibacillus sp. B01 (assembly GCF_009649995.1). Classification (NCBI taxonomy): domain Bacteria; kingdom Bacillati; phylum Bacillota; class Bacilli; order Caryophanales; family Paenibacillaceae; genus Paenibacillus; species Paenibacillus sp. B01. The sequence goes on from NZ_CP045802.1 coordinate 5,440,796, forward strand.
ATACGAACCGGCTCAAGGATTCCGCGGAGGAGCTGCGCCGGACGAAGGAATATCTCGAATCGCTCGTCACCCATACGAGGGACGCCATCCACAGCTACGATCTGAGGGGCGGACTGATCAGCGCCAACCGGGCCTATGAAGCGATGTTCGGCTGGACGGAGGCGGAGCTCAAGGCTCCCGGCGGCATGGCCGTGCTGCCGGAGGAGCAGCGCTGCAATCTCGAGCGCATGATCGAAAGCGTGCTGCTCGGCGTGCCCTGGGTCGACGCGGAGACGTGGATGCAGACGCGCGACGGCCGCCGCATCGACGTCAGCACGACGGCCTCGCCGGTGCGCGACCAGCACGGCGAAATCATCGCCGTATCGTGCATCACCCGCGACATGACGAGCCGCAAGCAGACCGAGGAGCTGCTGAGGCGCGCCGAGAAGCTGTCGATCGTCGGACAGCTCGCCGCCGGCGTGGCGCATGAGATCCGCAATCCGCTGACGACGCTGCGCGGCTTCGTGCAGATGCAGCTCGAGGGCAAGACGCTCGCGCCGTATTACCATACGATCATGCTGGCGGAGCTCGACCGCATCAATTTCATCGTGAGCGAGTTCCTCGTGCTGGCCAAGCCTCAGGCTGACCGCTACCAGGACTGCAGGCTGCGGGAGATTCTCGAGGACATGGCTGCCCTGATCGAGCCGGAGGCGCTGCTGAACGACGTGCGCGTGCGGATGGAGCTCGGAGGCGGCGATCCGATCGTCGCCGGCGAGCCGAACCAGCTCAAGCAGGTGTTCCTCAATCTGATGAAAAACGGCATCGAGGCGATGCCGGAGCGAGGCAGCCGCCTGAGCGTCGCGCTCGCTTGCCCTGAGCCGGGCCAGGCCGTCGTGACGATCCGCGACGAGGGCGTCGGCATTCCCGAGGAGCAGCTGGCGCGGCTTGGAGAGCCGTTCTATACGAGCAAGGAGAAAGGAAACGGACTCGGCCTCATGGTGAGCCAACGGATCGTGACCAACCACGGAGGCACGCTGCTCGTACGGAGCAAGGTCGGAGAAGGCACCGAGGTCGTCGTGACGCTGCCCGTGCTGAAGGCCGCGGCGGGACGGCAGCGTTCCAGCTCCGCCTAGCGTTTCTGCGGAGCAGCGGCGGCCGTGCCGCTACAGGCCGTGTCAGCGGAGCGGCGGCGGCCGGCAGGTCCCAAGCCGTTTCGCGTGGCGACGGCAGAGCCGCTCCGCGGCCGGGCAGGCTTCAGGACGTTTCAGCGGGGCGGCGGCAGCCGTGCCGCTACAGGACGTTTCAGCGGGGCGGCGGCAGCCGAGCAGGCTCCAGGACGTTTCAGCGGGGCGAGCGCGGCCAAGCTGCGCCTAGCCCGGCATGCTGCATCGTCCAAGCCGCGAACCGGCATGCTACCTTTATCCCGAGAAGCGGTCCGGCCTGCCCGCCGGGTCCATCATCGCGCGAGCTTGAGCGGCGCGCAGACAGCGAGGAGACCGTCATGAACCGAGCCATTCCTTCCGCGCCTTTGCCGCCTGCCCAGGCGGCGGCAAAGGCGCCCCTATGGCCGATGTTCCGCCGCCTGTTTCTGTCCATCAAGGGACAATGGCCGCTGCTGCTGGCCGCCTGGGCGGCTACCGGCTGCATCGCCGCGCTGCAGTTCGTCATCCCGCGGCTGACGCAGCATGCCATCGACCATATCATTCCCGAGCGGGACTACGCCATGCTGCTGCCGCTCGCCGGCGGCATCATGGCGACGGCGGCGCTGCTCGGCGCGTTCGGCTACGCCAGCAGCTATGCGTTCGCCAAGGCCGGCCAGCGCGCCGTGCTCGACATCCGCACCTCGCTGTACCGCCATCTGCAGAGCCTCGACATGGCCTTTTTCGACCGCCGCCGGACCGGAGAGCTCATGTCCCGCCTGACGAGCGACGTGAACCAGCTGCAGCAGATGGTCAGCGGGGGCACGATGGGCATCCTGACCGACGCGGTCACGTTCGCCGCCATCGCCGCGTTCATGCTGTGGCACAACTGGCAGCTGACGGCTCTCCTGCTCGTGCTGTTCCCCCTCATGCTGCTGGCCGCGCGCCTGTACGGCGGACGGCTGCGCCGCAGCTACCGCCGCGTGCAGGACACGGTCGCCGACATGAGCGGCCAGCTGCAGGACAGCCTGTCGCAGATCCGCCTCGTCAAGGCCTTTGCCGCCGAGGAACGCGAGAACGAGCGCTTCGCCGAGCTCGGCCGGGCCAATCAGGAGGCCAATCTGGCCGCCACCCGCTTCTCCGCCCTGTTCGGTCCGGCGATCGACCTGCTCCAGTATGCCGGCATGGCGTTCGTGCTCGCCTTCGGCTCCTGGCAGGCGATGCGCGGCGACATGACCGCCGGCGAGGTCGTCGCCTACCTGGCCTACCTCAGGCTGCTGCAAAATCCGGTCCGCCGCTTCAGCCGCCTCATGAGCACGGTGCAGCAGTCCGCGGCCGCCTACGACCGGATCGTCGAGACGATGAGCGCCGAGCCGGACGTCTCCGATCGTCCCGGCGCCAGCGAGCTTCGGCTCGGCGCAGGCGAGGCGAGCTTCGAGCAGGTCCGCTTCGGCTACGGCGATCCGGAGAGGGACGCGCCGCTGCTGGACGGCTTCAGCCTGCGCCTTGAGCCGGGACGGACGACCGCGCTCGTCGGCTCCTCCGGCGCGGGCAAGTCGACGATCGCCCATCTGCTGCTGCGTTATTACGACGTATGGGACGGACGCATCGCCATCGACGGGCAGGACGTGCGCGACGTGACGCAAGCATCGCTGCGCCGACAGGTCGGCATCGTGACGCAGGAGACGATGCTGCGCAGCGGAACGGTGCGCGACAACCTGCGGTACGGGCGGCCGGACGCCTCGGAGCGCGAGATGATCGACGCCGCCAAGGCCGCCTTCGCCCATGGCTTCATCGAGGCTCTGCCCCGCGGCTACGACACCGAGATCGGCGAGCGCGGCGTGCGCCTCTCCGGCGGCCAGAAGCAGCGGCTCGCGATCGCGCGGACGCTGCTCGCCGATCCGCGCCTCATCGTGCTCGACGAGGCGACCGCCTCGCTCGACACCGAATCCGAGGCGCTCATCCAGGAGGCGCTTGCCGCGCTTCTCCGAGAGCGCACCTGCCTCGTCATCGCCCATCGGCTGTCGACGGTGCGCAGCGCCAGCCGCATCGTCGTGCTGGAGGCGGGACGGATCGTCGAGAGCGGCTCGCATGACGAGCTGATGGCCGGCAGCGGCCGCTACCGCAGTCTGTACGAGCGCCAATTCCCCCAGGCTTCGGCAGACGGCGAAGCCGTATGAAACGGGCCTGCAAGCCGCATAGTAAGCAAGGCGTTCCTTGCCTTTCGCGCGACTCGCAGGCAAGCATTTTTGGACGAGAAAGGTGCCGGTGGCTCGCTTGAAACGTCTGTCTACCCGAGCGCGGGGGCAGAAGGCCGCTCTGCTGGCCCTCGCCTCCGTGCCGCTCATCATGACGCTCGGCAACTCCATGCTCATCCCGGTGCTGCCTGGGATCCAGGCCGCTCTCGGCATCACGCCGCTTCAATCCAGCCTGCTCATTACCGTCTATTCCGTCATGGCGATCCTGCTCATCCCGGTCGCCGGCTACTTGTCCGACCGCATCGGCCGGCGCAAGGTCATTGTTCCGAGCCTCATCCTCGCCGGCGCGGGCGGCGCGATCTGCGGCTGGGCGGGCGGCTGGGAAGGCGTCTGGACCGGCGCCGGCGACAGCGCCTACGGATGGATCCTGGCCGGCAGGCTGCTGCAGGGCATGGGCGCTGCCGGCGCGATGCCGATCGTGCTGCCGCTCGTCGGCGACATGTTCCGCAGCGAGGCGCAGGTGAGCGCGGGCCTCGGCTTGATCGAGACGGCCAACACCTTCGGCAAGGTGCTGAGCCCGATTGTCGGCTCGGCGCTGGCGGTCCTCGCCTGGCAAGCGCCTTTCTGGTCGATCCCGGCGCTATGCGCCCTCTCCCTGCTCCTGCTGCTGACGCTCGTGCGCGTGCCCGCCCGGCGGGACGGAGCTGCCCCGCCTCCGCCCGCCAAGCAATTCCTCGCCAAGGTGTGGCGGCTCTTCCGGATCAACGCGCGCTGGCTGTCGGCCTTGTTCCTGATCGGCGGCCTCGCCATGTTCATCCTGTTCGGCCTGCTGTTCTACCTGTCGGAGACGCTGGAAAAAGAGCATGGCCTGCACGGCATCCGCAAGGGGCTCGTGCTGGCCATTCCTTTGGCTGTGCTGTGCACCGCCTCGTTCGCCGCCGGCAAGACGATCGGCAAGCGCAAGGCGGCGATGAAGTGGATCATCGCCGGCGGCTGCGCGCTGGCTGCGGCGGGCATCGCCGCCTGCCTGCCGCTGGAAGCGACGGCGGTGCGCGTCGCTTGTCTGAGCGTCGCCGGGCTTGGCATCGGCGCCGCCCTGCCGTGCCTCGACGCCTTCCTGACCGAAGGCATCGCCAAAGAGGAGCGCGGCTCGATCACCTCGCTCTACAGCAGCATGCGCTTCGTCGGCGTAGCGGCCGGTCCTCCCGTCGCCTCGCTGCTGATGCGCAGCTCCGTGTCGCTGCTCCTGGCCGCGATGGCCGCCTGCGCCGCGGCGGCCGGGGCGCTTGCGCTGCTGCTGCATGCCGGCCAAGGCCAGCCGCAGCAGGACGCGCAGCGCGCCAAGCTGCTCGCCGCCCGCGAGCGCGCGAGGCGGCGCGGCGGCGCCGGCGCGCGCTAAGCGCGGCAAAGCGCCGCGCGCGATGGAGCCGCCGAAGCGGAGCGATGGGCAAGGCCATCCCCGCGCCGGGTCAAGGCATTGTCGGCTCCCGCTGGCCATGCCTGCATGCAAAAGGGGCTGCCCCGAGATCCGTTTTGGGATCCTTGGGACAGCCCCTTTTTTCGCTTCCGCGCGATCGAGCCGCAGAGCTTGCGGGATAAAACAGCGCTAGGCGCCAGGCAGCGCCGCGCGCCGCACAGCTGTGCAGCCGCACAGCCCCGCATCTGCGCAGCCGTGCTGGCGTACCGCCCGCCGCAGCCGCGCCGCCTGGGCTCAAGCCATGGACGCGTCTTCGGCGAGCTCGATGACGCGCTTCTCCTTGGCGCTGCGGCGCGCCGCCTCGATCAGGCGGATGACGCCGAGCGCGTCCTCCGGAGGCACCGGCAGCGCCGCGCCGCCTTGGATCGCCTCGGCGATGCCGCGGTAAAAGTCCTCGTAGCGGCCGGGCAGCGTATCGACCTTCGTGCGCACGGTCAGCTCGCCGACGGCCGTCGTGAGCTCGCCGTAGCATTCCGGCTTGTCGGCGCCCCAGCCTTCGTCGCCGGGGCGGCGGCCGCTTTTCAGCTGCTCCTCCTGCGGATCGAGCCCGTACTTGATGTAGCTGCCCTGCTCCCCATGCACCATGTAGCGCGGACCGGCCTGACGCACGAGCGTGCCGGCGCGCAAAATCGCCCGCGACTGCGGATAGCCGAGCACGAGGTGGAAATAATCGACCGTCACCGCGCCCTCCCGGTCCAGCCGCAGATCGGCCCAGATGCTCTCCGGCATGCCGAGCACATGCACCGCCTGGTCGATCAGATGCGAGCCGAGATCGTACAGGATGCCGGAGCCCGGCAGCCGCTGGTCGCGCCACGCCGTCTCGACCTCCACCTCCGGCGCGTAGCGGTCATAATGCGCCTCGTAGACAGAGATCCGCCCGATGCCGCCGGAGGCGAGCACCTGCTGGACGGTGAGGAAGTCGTTGTCCCAGCGGCGGTTGTGGAATACGCTCAGCCGAACGCCCTTTTCGCGCGCGAGCGCGATCAGCTCCTCCGCTTCCTTCGACGTGTTGGTGAAAGGCTTCTCGACGACGACATGCTTGCCGGCGAGAATCGCGCTGCGGGCATGCTCGTAGTGGAGGGTGTTCGGACTCGCCACGACAACGAGCTCGACGCCGCTCGCGAGCAGCGACTCGACATCGTCGTGCACCTGCACCTCCGGATAATCCTCCAGCACCTTCTCCCTCTGCGAGGTGACGACGCCGGTCAGCGTCAGCCCCTCCTCCGCCGCGATCAGCGGCGCATGGAACACCGCGCCCGACAGTCCGTAGCCGATCAATCCCGTTGGAATTCCCATCTGGCTTTCTCCTCCGCTTCCATTTCTGGCATGGGCTCAGGTCCCCGCGGCACGCGCGCAGCCGGCCCATCGTCGTGCTCTTCATTACCCGGCTTGCGGCGAGAGAAAACGAGGGGCAGGCGGAGATGAGGCGAAAATCAGGGCGCAGACCCTCCTGATTCCCGCAAAAAAACGGCCGCTTCCGCGGATCAAGGCGCCCTGAATGCCTTGGTTCCATGGAAACGGCCGTTCTGACGCACGCGGATCTAATCGGCGAGCCGGTAGCCGACGCCGCGCACGGTCTCGATGTAGCTCGGGCTGACGGCGCTGTCGCCGAGCTTGCGCCGCAAGCTTTTGACATGCACGTCGACGACGTTGCTGTTGCCGAAAAAGGCCGCCCCCCAGATCTCCTCCATGAGATGGTCGCGGGTCAGCACCGCGCCTTCGGCCAGGATGAAGTGAAGCAGCAGCTCGTACTCCGTCTTGGTCAGGTCGACCCGGGAGCCGGAGCGGAAGACGGCCATGCGCTTCGTGTCGACGACGAGATCCTTGAAGCCCGGCAGCCCCTCGTCCGCCGCCGCATGGGCAGAGCGCTCCCGCAGCAGATGCTGGCCGATGCGCTCGAGCATCTCATGCGGAGCGGCGGCGGCAAGCTGCCACGACTCCGCCGCCTGGCGGGCGGCCTTGCCTCCGTAGGCCGTCTGGCCCCGCTGCGGCTTGATCGCCAGCGCCCGGCGGCGCTTGGCGGGATCGGCGATGAACGTGCGGAAGCCCGGGTCCGAGCCGAGCACGTTGGCCGCCCCGGCATCGAGCAGATACAGGTCCGCCTGCAGGCTGTGCAGGACGAGATCGTCCACGCGGTGGAACACGAGCACGTCGTAGCAGGCGGCCGACAGGTCGCGGATCAGCTCATGCAGCAGGTTCGGATACGGGCTGATGAGCACGATGCGGCGGGTCGAGGCGCAGACGATAGGCGCCGCTTCGGCGGCGGTTTCGCGGAATGGCCCGCGCTCGTCCCTCGCGTCGCGCGCCGCTTCGGCCGGAGCCTCCTCGGCGATGCCGGAAGCGCCTCCGCCAAGCGCGCTCCGCGCCTCTTCCGCGACTGCCGCTCCGTACCCGTGCAGATGCGGCTCGGCGATCCGCTGCAGGTCCTCCTCGCTGAAAATCATCGGCATATCCATTCTCCTCCCTCTCCCTCCGACGCTTTCGGAGGATGAGTCCTCTCTATCCTTCCCGGCGGTCCGGGTCTCTCTGTTTTTTCGGCGGATCGTGCCGCCTCGGCAGGTTTCCGGCGAGATGCCGTGCCCAGGCCTTCCTCCTCGGCCTGATGGCGTTGCCCTAAGTATAGATTCTTGTTGAAAAAGGGTCAACCGGGGTCGGCGGGCGTACGCAGCTGCCGCTCGGCGAACTCGCGGTACAGCGCATGCGAGGCAAGCAGCTCCTCATGCGTGCCCCGCCCGGTGATGCGGCCCTTTTCGACGAACAGGATCTGATCCGCATCCACGACCGTCGACAGGCGATGCGCGATGACGACCGTCGTCCGGCCCTCCATCAGGTTGCCGAGCGCCTGCTGCACGACGATCTCCGACTGGCTGTCGAGCGCGCTCGTCGCCTCGTCGAGCAGCAGCAGGTCCGGCGCGCGCAGCAGCGCCCGGGCGATGCCGATGCGCTGGCGCTGGCCGCCGGACAGCTTGATGCCGCGCTCGCCGACCTGCGTGTCATAGCCGTCCGGCAAGGCGTCGATGAACTCGTCGGCATAGGCGAGGCGGGCCGCCTCGCGCAGCTCCTCCGCAGAAGGCTCGCGCTCGATGCCGTACGTCATGTTGTCGCGGATCGTGCCGGCCATGAGCGGACTTTCCTGCGCGACGTAGCCGATGCGCGCGCGCCAGCTGGCCAGCGAGTACGAGCCGATCGGCTGCCCGCCGAGCAGCAGCCTCCCTGATGTCGGCTCGTAGTAGCGCTCGAGCAGCGAGAACAGCGTCGTTTTTCCGCCGCCGCTCGGCCCGACGATCGCCGTCACTTGCCCCGGCTGCAGCGTGAAGCCGAGGTCCTTCAGGATCGGCTCTCCCCCTGCGTAGCCGAAGGACAAGCCCTCCGCGACGATCGGCCGGTCCGCTCTCGCGAGCTCCAGCCCTTCCTCGAACCGCTCCTCCGGCTCGGCGAGCATGCCGTTGATGCGCTCGGTCGCGCCCATCGCTTTGTTGAACTGGGTGAAGAAGACGGCGACCTGGCTGAGCGGCAGGATGATCTGCATCAGGTACAGGATGAAGGCGACGAGGTCGCCCGCCGTGATCGCGCCCGAGGAGACGCGCACGCCGCCGTAGCCGATGATGACGACGAGCATCGTCATGATCGTCAGCGAGATCGAAGGGCCGACGAGCGCGCCGGTCGCTCCTTCGCGCACGCCGAGCGCCTGCAGGCGGCGGATGCCCGCGAGTCCCTCGCGCAGCTCCCGCTGCTCCGCTCCGGATGCCTTGACGAGCCGCACCTCGGAGACGACGTTGTTCAGATGGCCGGAAAAGCCCGCCGTCTCGTCCTGCGTCGCCTTGGCGATGCGGTTCATGCGGATGCCGAGCGGCACCATGATGCCGGCGAGCAGCGGGATCGCGACGAGCAGGATGAGCGTCATCCGCCAGTCGAGCAGCAGCAGCAGGACGAGCGCGCCCGCTGCCGAGATGAGGCCGGTGACGAAGCCGACGAGGTGGTCCGTAATGAGCCCGCGCACGACGAGCGTGTCGCTCGTCATGCGGCTGACCGTTTCGCCGGTCTGGTGGCGGTCGTAATAAGGCACCGGCAGCGCCATCAGCTTGCGCCAGAGCCGCTCGCGCAGGCGGGCGACGACATGCTGGCCGATGCGCGCGAGCAGGTAGCTCGAATACGCTCCGCCGGCCGCCTGCAGCAGGAAAAAGACGGCCAGCAGCGCGATATGCCCGCCCGTCAGCCGGCTCAGGCTGAAGCCGTCGATGAACTGCTTCGTCGCGAGCGGCACGACGAGGCCGGCGACCGTCGCCAGCAGGCTGAGCGTCAGCGCGGCGGCGGACAGCCCGCGCGGCGGCTTCGTCTCGGCGATGAGCCGCACGAAGTCCCGCCAGCCGGCCCGCGGCGCGGCGGGCTCGGTAGTGGCGGGGCCCGGTGGCGGAGCCGGGGCGGCGGGGCCCGGTGGCGGAGCCGGGGCGGCGGGCTCGGCTGTGGCGGAGCCCGGTGGCGGAGCCGGGGCGGCGGTGCTGGACGCCATGCGGCGCGACGAAGCTCCGGAAGTCGATTCGGACATGGTGAGGTCTCCTTTCACGGGCAAAACCGTTCTCTACATTATACGGCACGCTCAGACAAGCTAGCCAACGCATGAGCACAAGACGCTTGTCCATTCCATGCCTGTGCGTCAGACATGCCAAAGGCCCCTTTCGGGGCAGCGTGAGCTGCTCCGAAAGGGGCTGGTGCAGCCCGATTTTGTCGGACTGCGGCCTTTTTCCCGCGGCCTCATGCGCCTGCAGCCCGATTTTGTCGGGCTGGCGAAGCCGCGCTCTATTCCAGGCTGGCCAGCAGCTTGGGCTCATGCCTCGGGTCGACGTCCGAGAAGCTCCGACCGACCAACCGGGAGGAGCCGAAAGCTCCGCCAGCGGCACGAAGCGCAAAAGCCGGCTAGCCCTAGCCCTCCACCGGCTTGCGCAGCTGCACGGTGCCTTCGAGCGCCTTGAGCGAGCTGGCGTCGACGAGGCCGGCGCCGAGCCGCCAGAGCGCGATGCCCTTGAGGCCGTAGCGCTTGGCGAGCCCGGCCGGACCGCGCAGCGAGACCGCCGTCTCGCTGCCCATCGAGATGCCGAGCAGCAGCTTGCTGCGGTCGGTTTCCTTTAGCGCCAGCCGGATCGCCTCGTCCACGCGGACGAGCGGCTCCGGACCTTTTTCCCCCTCGTACGCATAGGCCATGATGACGATCTCGTCCGACTGCTGCGCCAGCGCCTTGTAGTCATACCCGCCGAACGCCCCGTTGAGCGGGTGGAGCGCCAGCGACAAGCCGAGCCCTGCGGCCCGGGAAGCGGTGCGAAGGTCGGTGACGAAGCGGGTGAATGACTGCTTGGCCGCCGCCTTGTCCCCCGTCAGTCCGAGCCCCTCGAAATCGAGCGCGATGCTGCGGAAGCCGCCGATCGAAGCGGTCGACACGATGCCCTGGATCGCCTCCGTCCGCAGCGCTGGATCGCCGAGCAGCTTGGTCAGCTCCCCGCGCCCGTCCGCGCCGAACACCATGAACTGCGTGTTGACCCCCGCCGCCGACGCGTCCGCGACGATGCTCTCCGGCGTCGTGGCGCCGCTGGCGCTCGGCCAGTAGAAGTCTTTGCCGCTGAGCGTCAGCTTGCCGTCCTCGCCGATCCGCCCCCAGCCGAAGGCGACCGAGTCGAAGCGGTCGAGCATCTTCACCTGCGAGAACGAGCTGATCGCATAATAGCCTTTGACGTAGACGCGTTCGGCCGGCGACAGGATGCGGACCGTCTTGGCCGCGCCGTCCCAGCTCACCTGGGCGCCGAAGGCGCTGCTGAAAAAGCTCAGCGGCACGAGCACGCTGCCGCCGCTCTGCACGGGCGCCTGGGCGAGCGCGGCCGCCTGGCCGTCCAGCTGCGCCTGCTTGCTGCCGACGCGCAGCAGCACGGAGCGCCGGCTGCCGTCCGCAAGCGGCTTGTTCGCGGCGACCGTCTTGGCCTTGGCGTCCCAGACGACCGGGACGTTCAACGCTTCGGCGATGGCGCGGAACGGCACCATCGTCGTGCCTTTCACGAGCTGCGGCGCGGCAGGAAAGGCGAGCGGGAAGCCGTCGAGCAAAATCGTCGCCGATGCGGCGGCGGCAGCGTACGGCACGGCGGCCGCCGGCGCGGCCAGCGGCACGGAAGCGTACAGCTTGGCCGCCAGCGGAGCCGGAGCGGCGGTCGCGGACGATGCGCCGGGCAGGACGCCGGACGCCAGCGTGAACAGCTTCGCCGAAGGCGCAGCGACGGCCGCTCCAGCGAATGGCGGCAGCGGCTTGGCAGCGGCGGCAGCGACTGGAGCAGCGAGCGGCGAAGCGCTTGCTCCGGCCGGACCGGACAGTGCGGCTCCGGCCAGCAGGGCGGAGGCGAGCGCGGCGGCGGTCAGACGGCGGGTCGGGACTACGGACATGGATGGAGGTCCTCCTTCGGCGGATCGGCGGGATAGCGGATTTCCGGAATTTTCTACCTGCTCTTCTAGACGAGTGGGAGATTGATAGAGTTGCGGACGGACGGAATCTCTCCGGATGGCGATAGCCGCTCTTTTCGGCGGAGCAGGCAACGGCCCGGCCAATGGTGTATGCTAATGGAAAATGCCGCCATCCGGCGCGCGAGGGAGGCTTGGCAAGCATGAAAGCTCCAGGAGAAAAAGGCGGTCCGAGCCGGGACCGGCGTCAAGCCGAAGCCGGCGTTCGTCCGAAAAGCCGGTCCGGGCGCCATGAAGGAAGCGCAGTCCCGGCCGACGGCGTCGACGCGGGAGCGGAAGCCATCGGGGGCGCCGGAGACCGCCCGCCAGGGAATGCCCGGAGCGCGGACAGCCTCGATCCGGCTCTCGAGCCGTTTCACCCCGTGCTGGCCCGCTGGTTCGCCGACTCGTTCGGGATGCCGACCGATGCGCAGCGCAGCGCCTGGTCGTCCATCCTCGGCGGCGCTCATACGCTGCTCGCGGCGCCGACGGGCTCCGGCAAGACGCTTGCGGCGCTGCTCCCCTGCCTGGACCGCTTGCTGCGGGCCAAGGAAGCCGCCTTTTCGCCGGATGGAGCCGGAGCGGGTCGCGTCGCCGCAGCCAAGCCTGCGCCAGCTGCGGAAGCCGATCCCGGAGCCGATCCCACGCCCCGATCCGCTTCGGCATCCGAATCTGCCTCCGCTCCCGACCTTGCACCGGCATCCGACTCTGCGCCAGCCGCCGGATCCGGCAAGGCCGCCTCCGTCTGGCGGCCGGGCGTGCGCGTCCTCTACGTCACGCCGCTGAAGGCGCTCAACAACGACATCTACGACCATGTGACGGAGTTCGTCGCGCAGATCGCGGAGCGGATGGAACAATGGTCACACCAAGGAGTGCCGGGTATTACTTGCGCCGTCCGGACCGGCGACACGCCCTCCTCGAAGCGCGCCGCGATGCTGTGCCGTCCGCCCGACGTGCTCGTGACGACGCCGGAATCGCTGTTCATCCTGCTCGGCTCCGACAAAGGACGCCTCATGCTGCAGACGGCCGAGCAGATCATCGTCGACGAGATCCACGATCTGGCTGCGGACAAGCGGGGCTCGCACCTGTCGCTGACGCTCGAGCGGCTCGAAGCCTGGCGGGGAAGCCCGCTGCAGCGCATCGGACTGTCCGCGACGCAAAAGCCGATGGAGCGCGTCGCGCGCTTCCTCGGCGGCTGGGCGCCGCCGAAAGCCTTCGCGGCGGAAGAGTCGGCGAGCATCGCTGATGCGGCGAAGGCGCTGGCGGATCTCCCCGACGCAGGGACTGCGCAGGCGGTTCTCCCCGACGCGGCTCCAGCGCCGATCGGCCCCCTCGCCGAGGAGGCATCCGCCCAAGCCGAGCCGCTGCCTGCCCATCCGCTCGGCTACGTTCCCCGTCCGGTCGCCATCATCGAAAGCGCGATGGCCAAGACGATGGACGTCCTCGTCACGATGCCGGGGCGCGTCCGGCTCGGCGGCAGCCGCGACTCCGTCTGGTTCCCGATCATGGACCGGCTGCTGCAGCTGATGGAGGGCTGCCGCTCCGTGCTCGTGTTCGTCAACAGCCGCCGCATGGCGGAGCGGCTGTGCCTGCGCCTCAACGACTACACCGGCCAGGAAATGTGCCGCGCCCATCACGGCAGCATGGACCGGGGGCGGCGGCTCGAGGTGGAGCGCCTGCTCAAGGAAGGCCGTCTCCGCTGCATCGTCGCTACCTCCTCGCTGGAGCTCGGCATCGACGTCGGCCATGTCGACCTCGTCGTGCAGCTCGACTCGCCGCTGTCCGCGGCAGCCGGCATCCAGCGCATCGGACGCGCGGGCCACGGCGTCGGCGAGGCGAGCCGCGGCGTCATCCTGGCCCGCCAGCGCGGCGTCCTGCCGGAGATCGCGGTGCTCGCGCGCATGATCGCCGAGCGGGACATCGACCCGATCGAGGTGCCGCGTAACGCGCTCGACGTGCTGTCGCAGCAGGCGGTGGCGATCGCCTCCCTCGACACGGTTCCGGTCGAGGAGATGTACCGGCTCATCCTCGGCAGCGACAGCTACCGGGCTTTTCCGCGCCAGCGGCTGCTCGACATGCTCGCGGTGCTGGCCGGACTGTACCCGTTCGCCCGCCCGCTGCTGGAATGGGACCGCGAGGCGGACGCCGTCGGCCCGCGCCCGAACAGCCGCATGGCCGCCGTGACGGGAGCCGGCACAATCCCGCAGAGCGGAGCCTATCCCGTGCACCACGCCGACAGCCGCTCCCATGTCGGAGAGCTGGACGAGGAGTTCGTGCAGGAGAGCCGCGTCGGCGACGTGTTCCAGCTCGGCACGAGCTCCTGGATGATCTCGAGCATCAGCAAGGACCGCGTCTATGTCAAAGAAACGGGCAACCGCTTCAGCGAGATTCCATTCTGGCGCAACGAGGCCGGCTCCCGCTCCTACCGGCTCGGCGAACGCGTCGCACAGCTCTGGACGGAGCTGATGGAGCGGCTGGAGGCCGCAGATGCGGCTCACGGCGATGCGGCTTCCAGTGAAGCTCCCTCGGCATCGTCATTCGACGCGGCTCGCGTTGGAGCGCCCGCCCCGGCCGATGCTCGCGATGCGGCGCCGACCATCCTTGCGGCCGATGCGGCTTCCCATGAAGCTCCCTCGGAAACGTCATTCGACGCGGCTCGCGTTGGAGCGGCCCCGGCATTGCCCGACGGCCCGGAGTCCGAGCCTGCCCGCCCCATGTCGCCGGCAGCCGGCGACGGGGCTCCGCTCGCTCCGACGAACGCCGCCGAATCGGACGCCCCTTTCAGCGCGGCGGAGGAAGCGGTCATCCGCGACCTGCAGGAGCCGTACCGCCTCGACGACCGGGCTGCGCGCAGCCTCGTCTCCCTCGTGCGCGCGCAGCGGGCGACCGGCGTCGTCCCGACCGCCGCGCGGCTGGCGGTGGAGGTGTACAAGGACATCGCCGGCCAGACCCATATCGTCATCCACAACGCCTGGGGCCGCCGAGTGAACCGCACCTGGCAGCTGGCGATCGAGCGGAAGTTCGAGACGAGCCTGCCCCATCGCCTGTACGGCAACGCCAAGGACAACGGCATCGAGTTCGTGCTGCCGGAGTGGGATCCGTCCTGGCTGCAGGCGGTCCGTTCCGTGACGCCGGACAACCTGCGGGAGCTGCTCGTCGAGGCGCTGCCCGGCTCGCCGCTGCTCGCCGTAGCGTTTCGGCGCATCGCCGAGACGTCGCTGCTGCTGAAGCGCAGCTTCGGCCGCACGCCGATGTGGCAGCTCCGCTTGCGCGGGGAGGAGCTGCTGCGGGCCGCGCTTCCTTATGCGGACCGCTTCCCCTATCTCGGCGAGGCGATGCGCGAATGCCTGCGGGACTATCTCGACGAGCCGCGCCTCAAGGATCTGCTCGGCCAGATGCAGGAAGGCCGGATCGCGATGGCCGTCCATAACCGCGACCTGCCGTCCCCGCTCGCCTCGCAGTTCGCCGCCGACTACGTCAACATGCGCATCTACGAGGGCGACGGCCTCGACCGCGCCGTCCAGGCGCAGCTGCTGCAGATGAGCCGCGAGCTCGCCGGCGAGCTGTTCGGCCAGGAAGCGCTGCGCGGAGCCGTCGATCCGCAGGTGCTCGAAGCGGAGCGCAGGCGTCTCGAGACGCCGGCCGCAGGAGCCCCGGGCAGCGCGGACGAGCTCTACCGGCTGCTCAAGCAGCGAGGCGACCTGACCGAGGCGGAGCTGCTGGGCGCAGCCGATGCCGATCCTTCGGCAGCCGGCTGGCTGCGCCAGCTGCGGCAGCAGCGGCGCGTCGCCGGCTACGAGCCGGGCGGCGGGCTAGCGGGCCGCTTCATCTGCGCGGACGAGGCCGAGCTGTACGGCCGCTTCCCGCAGGAGGACGACGCCGCGTCCTTCGTCGTCGAGCGCTGGATCGCCGGCCGGCTCGCCTTCACGCCGGAGGAGCTGGCCGCCCGCTATCCGGCGCTCGGCGCGGACGGCGCGCGGAGCCTGATTCCGCGGCTGCTGGAGGCGGACCGCATCCAGCTCGCGCCTTTCGCCGAGGAGGACGAGTTCCTCTATACGTCGGCGCTGACCGCCGCGCGCGTCGTCCGGCTGTCCGTGCAGGCGGCGCGCGGCCGCAGCGAGGCGGCGGACGCCGTCCGCTGGTGCCGTCTCCTCGCCGGCCGGCAGCATGCGCTCCAAGGCACGCAGCTGCAAGGAGAGCACGGCCTGCTGCGGGTGCTGGAGCAGCTGCAGGGCTTCTTTTTCCCGCTGTCGTATTGGGAGTCGTTCCTGCTGCCGTCGCGGCTCGCCTCCTACCGGCCCGAGGAGCTCGACCTGCTCTGCGCCTCCGGCGAGGTGCTGTGGCTCGGACGCCAGGGCGACGGGGAAAAGGAAGGCAAGATCGCCTTCTTCCTCCCGGAATCGCGCGATCTGATCGCCTCCTGGCTGCCGCAGGAGGATGCGCGGCCCGCCCATCCGCAGCTGCTGGAGCGACTGAAGCGCGGCGGCGCGATGTTCCTCGCCCCGCTCGCCCGCGAGCTCGGCCGCCAGCCGTCCGAGGTCCAGGCCGAGCTGCTCGAGCTCGTCTGGCAAGGTCAAGTATCGAACGACCAGTTCGCCCCGCTGCGCGGCCCGTCTTCGGCCTCCCGCTCGCGCGGCTCCCGTTCCGGCCGGGGCGCCTGGGGCGGCTCCGGGCTCGGCCGCTGGTTCTGGACCGGCTCGCTGCGTCCGCCGCAGGACAGCGGTTCGCATAGGCCGCAAGCCGCGGCAAGCCCAGGACTGGCGGAGCGGAGCGCGGCCGAGCCAAGCGCGGGCACGGAGAGCGGCTTGCCGGCTCTCCGTTCAGAGACGTCCGCCTCCAATGCGCATCATGGGGACGGCGCCGCGCCCGCCGCAGGCTCTCTCCCGCAGGACGGATCGCCGGCGCTGCGCTGGATCGACCGGCTGCTCGACGTCTACGGCATCGTGTCGCGCGACCTGGCGGCCGCGATGTCGCCGTGCGCCTGGGACGAGCTGCTGCCGGCGCTCAAGCGGCTCGAGGAATGGGGCGTGCTCGTGCGCGGACAGCTCATCGAAGGCGTCCCGGCGATGCAGTTCACGACGCGGGAAATCGCCGAGTCGCTGCGCCAGCCGCTGCCCGGCGAGGAGGATGGCCTGACCGTGCTGAGCGCGGCCGATCCGGCCAATCCGTTCGGCCTGCTGGCCGACTGGCCCGGGGACGGCGACGGCGGCTTTGCCCGCAAGCCCGGCAACTTCCTCGTCCTGGAGGACGGAGAATGGCGCTTCTGGGTGGAAAGCAACGGCCGCCGCATCCGCAGCCTCGGCCCGAAGGGAGAGGCGCGGGACGAAGCGCCTGCGGCCGCTTCGCTGCAGCAGGCGCTCGCGTCGATCGCCGCCCGCCAGGGGCTGGCCAAAATCGCCGTCGAGCAGTGGAACGGCCGCCCGGTGGACGAGACGCCGGCGGCCGAGGCGCTGCGCGGACTCGGAGCGGAGCGCGACCGGCACCGCTTCGTGCTGTGGAAAAGCCAGCTCAGCGCGAGGCGCTGAGAGGAGCGGGACCCGAAACCCAGTCTTGCCAATCGCATCCAGATCGACTAGAATAGGAACAAATGTTCTCGACCGAGGCTGCAGGTCCGCCATGCGCGGCTTCGGACAAAGGAGGAGCCTCGTGCCGCAAGATGAGCTGGATCAAGTCATCGACTATATCCAAGGCAATTTGTTCGACCCTATGCCCCTGGAGCGTTTGGCCAAGCATATCTCGTACAGCCCTTCTCATTTCGCCCGCCTGTTCAAGGAGCGCACCGGGCTGACGCCGCTCTACTACGTCTCCTCGCTGCGGCTCAGCCGGGCCAAGGACCTGCTGCTCAAAACCGAGTACACGATCCGCGACATCAGCCTCGAGATCGGGCAGCAGAGCCTCGGCACGTTCACGACTCGCTTCACCCAGCGGGTCGGGCTGACGCCGTCCGAGTTCCGCCAGTCCCGCTCCGCTGTCGGCGATCAGGCCCGCCGGCTGCAGGCGCTGGACAGCTGGGACGATCCGACGATCCAGGCGTCGTCCTCCCCGGTCTGGTCGGAGGTGAGCGGATTCGTCGAGCCCGTCCTGCCTTTTGACGGCTTCGTCCTGATCGGCCTGTTCGCCAAGCCGATTCCGGAGGGCATGCCGATCCACGGGACGCTGCTGCCGCGGCCCGGCGCCTTTCGGTTCACCGGCGTCCGGCCCGGCACCTACTATTTGATGGGGACGACGCTTTCCTGGGCGATGGGAGCGATGGACATGCTGCTGCCGCAGACGACGCTGCGCACCCGCGCCCGCTCGCCGATCGAGGTCGGCCCTTCCTCGCCCGCGCCCTTTCAGCATGCCTTGCTGTATGAGCCGCGCCCCGACGATCCGCCGATCCTCATCTCGCTGCCGCTGCTCATGAACCAGTTCCTCTCGCGCATGCGGGGGTAGGCGGGATAAGGCTGGGCGGTCCGCTCGCGCAGCTGCATGCAGGCCGTACAGGCGGTCTGCATGCAGCCGCATGCTGCCCTGGTGATTATCCGATCGCACAGACGCATGCTGCCCTTGCTGGTTATCCGATCGCACAGACGCATGCTGCCCTTGCTGGTTATCCGATCGCACAGACGCATGCTGCGCCGCAGCGCCTCTGCTAGTGGTAAATTGGGCACTGGCGGGCTCCATTTCCGCCGCAATGCCTCCACCAGTGGTAGATTTGCCACTGACGGGCTCCATTTCTGTCGCAAGGCCTCCACCAGTGGTAAATTGGGCACTGACGAGCGTCCTCTCCGCCGCAGCAACATCGCCTCGTCTACCCGAATGGATGCGAGACGGACTCTGGGTCTCTTCAAAAAAAGGGCCTTACGCGAACAGCCGGGTTGCAGCCTCCTCTGTTCGTATCCATACCCTAATCTCGGCAACCTGCGAAAATGACTTTCCTTCAAGACCGAAAAAGGATGTTCCCTGTCGATCGCCTCGACAAAGAACATCCTTTTCACATGCCCGGGTTCGCTTTCCGACATATTGGCCGATCCGTTTTCAAGCCATCGTTTCTGCAACCCGATTATTTCCGGCTCCAGCCGGCTTCGAGCTCTCTACGACAGCTGCAACCCGATTTCTTCCGGTTCCAGCCGGCTTCGAGCGCTCCGCGACAGCTGCAACCCGATTTTTTCCGGCTGCAGCCGGCTCATGCCGTACAGCCGGATAAACCCAGTAACCTCTAGAGGAAGGAAGCCTGCACGAACATCGAGAGCATCGCCGCCGCTTCGCCGCGCGTGGCGGACGCTTGCGGCGCGAAGCGCGCCTGGCCGTCCGCGCCCGGACGCCCGCTCACGATGCCGGCCCCGGCCAAGACGTCCACCGCCTCGCGTGCAAACGGCGAGATGGAGGCCGCATCCGCGAAGGCGCTCGCTCCGACGGACGGCAGCTCCCAGCCGGCGCTGCCCGCGAAGCGCGCGAGCATCACGGCCAGCTGCTCGCGCGTCACCGGCGCGAGCGGCTCGAAGCGTCCGCCGCCGGTGCCGCCCGCGATGCCTTCGGCCGCCGCCCAAGCGACTGCCGGCGCATAATAGGCGCCGCTCGGCACGTCTGCGAAGCCGCTGCCGCCGGCTGCCGCTCCAGCGCCGCCGTCCGCTCCCGCCAGGCGGCTCAGCATGACCGCGAGATCGGCGCGGGTCAGCGTCCGCTGCGGCGAGAAAACGCCGGCTGCCGTGCCTTGCACGATGCCGCGGGCCGTCAGGAACGCGGCCGGGGCTTCCATGTACTTGCCGGCGGTATCGCCATAGGCCGCAGCTTCAAATGCGATCCGGTACGAGCCCGAGCCGCTGCCGGCCAGGATCAGCCGGCCATCCCGATACGAGCTGCGGATAATCGGCCGGCCCGCCGCATCGAGCGCCACGATCGCTTCCGGCCGCTTCGCTTCCACGGTCGACGGCGCGTAAGGCAGGCTCAGCCGCACCGCTGCGGCGTCCGCTCCGCGCAGCTCCTTGCCGGCGGCGATGACCGTCACGCTCACCGCGCCGCTGCCGCCCTTCGCCTCCAGCGACCATGCGCCGCCTCCGGCGGCACGCACCGCCGCGGCGAACGCCTCGCCGCTCCACTCGGCGGAAGCCAGTCCCGCCGCGCTCAGCGTCACGCGCTCCAAGCCTGCCGCCGCCAGCTTCGCGGCCGCCTCGGCCGTCAGCCGCAGTCCGGCCGCGTCCGCCGAGCCGGCTGCCGCGCGCAGCTCCAGCTCGCGCCGGGCCGCTCCGGCCGTGCTCAGCTGCTCCAGCGCCTGCTCCAGACCGGCCGCGCCGAATTCGGCGAAGCCGTCCGTGCCTGCCGCCTGCTCCAGCACGCCGCTCGCGACGCCGCCGATCACGCTCACCTGCACAGCCGCAGGAGATGGCGTCGGGCTTGGCGAGACGCTCGGGCTCGACGTCGGCACGACGCCGCCCCCGCCACCACCCGGCGTCGGCGTCGGCGTAGGCGTTGCGCTTGGCGTCGGAGTCGGCGAGACGCTCGGCTCTGCCGCCGCCTTCACCGTCACGCTCAGCTCGGCGACGCCGTAGCCGTCGGCGCTGACGACGCGGATGACCGCGCTGCCAGCCTGGAGCGGCTTCACCTTGCCGGCCGCATCGACCGAGGCGATATCCGGCCGGCTGGACGAATAGGTCAGCGCAGTAACCGTCGGGGCTCCCGCTCCGGGCACCGCTTTCGCCTCCAGCTGCACCGCCGCCTCGCCAGCCGTCAAGGCCAGCTCCTGCCTGGCCAGCTCTACGCGCGTCGTCTCCAGCTGCAGAAGGGCGACCGTGCCGCTCACTTCATGGGCGACGAGCAGCAGCGGCTGTCCCGTCGGGCTGTCCGCCGCGGCAATGAACTCGAGCCCCTCTGGCGCGGAATCGGTGTTCATCGCGTTTTCGCCCCCGCTTTCGCTGAAGTCCCGCGTATTGACGTAGCTGACGAACCGGGCATCCGCCGGAGAAGTCACGTCATACGCCATGACGCCGCCGATGCGCTCGAGGCCGGTAAAGGCAAGCGTGCGCTCGCCGACATGGCCGATCCGCACGTCCTCGGGCTCCGGTCCTTTTTTCGTGCTTCGGGAATCGAACTTCTTATTCGTGTTGGAGGCGTTGAAATAGTCCGGCAGCCGCGAGGCGGTAATCGCCTCGAACGCGTTGCCGCTGTCGTACACCTGCTTCAGCTCCGCCGCGTCCCAGATCGAGAACGACCGGCCGCCGTACAGATAGATGGCGTCCGTGCCCCAGTCGCTCATCGCCTCGACGTCGTCATACGCCTTGGTTGCTCCGAAAAACGCCGCCGCGGCCGAGCCCGGCGCCAGCTTGTCCTTGAGCGACTTCACCTTGGAGGCGTTCGTCATGCCCGGCCATTCCGTGGCGTCGCCTTCGTTGGCCGTGACCAGATACATGCGGCCGCCCGCCTCGTACGAAGCGATGCCGTCCGGCATGTAGACGCCGTAGGCGTCGGCCGTCACCGGCTTGTACTGCTTGTCCTTGCCGTCGAGGTCGAGCGCGTTCTCGGGCAGCCTCAGATCCTTAAGACCAAGGCCGCGCACCGCCGTAAAGCGTCCCGCTTCGATGTCGAGCTCGGCGACGGCGTTGTTTTCCTGCAGCGAGACATACGCGGTCTTTCCGTCCTTCGACAGCGCGATGTACTCCGGCTCCAGATCGGTCGCCGCTTTGGACTTCGGTCCTTTGCCGACGATCTGGCCGCTGCCGTCGACAGCCCCGCGGATATGGACGCGGTCGTCGATGACGCTCGCGTCGCCGAAGCCGATCTGCCGCGACGTGCCCGTGCTGCGATCGACGATCGTGACGCTGCCCTCCGGATCGGGCGTGCCGGCGCCGCCGCGCGGCTCGCCCTCATCGGCGGTCAGCACGTACCGGCCATCCGGCGTCGACTTCACCATGTCCGGCTGCTTGCCTGCCGGATACGCCTTCACCAGATTGCCCTCGTAATCGAGCTCCAGCACCCGGCCCGCGTCGTTCGCGCCTGCCGCCTGCACGGCGACGAACACGCGCTTCGCCGCCACGTTGATGTCGACGCTCGTCAGGTCGCCGAAGGCGAAGCCGGTCTCGGCCTCAGCCAGCTGCTTGACGTCGAGCTTGCGCTGAAGCTGCATCGTGCCCGCCTTCAGCTCGACAATGTCGAGGCTCGGCGGAGTGGCGGAGCCGTTCACGACGTAGAACCGTCCGTTGTCGCGGTTGTACTTCACGATCTCGGCCACGCCGCCGTCCTCGCTCGCCATGCCGACGCGGTACTCGCCGATCTTGGTCATGGCGAAGGCATCGGCGTACACCTGCTGAGACACCGTCTCGGACGCCGTCGCCGAAACGGCCGCGACCGCCGCCTGCTCCTCCGTCGCCGCAGCGGCCGTTCCCAGGCCCGCTGCCGGCACCAGTCCGGCCGCCGCGGTCGTCAGGCTCAGTCCGAGTCCTGCCGCGCGCATCCAGTTCCGCTTCTTCCTGTTCATCTTGTTTGTCCCCCTCGTCAGCTTGGCTGTCCTGCTAGCGAGCATATCAAGGCGATGTAAAGGCCTCGTCAGCGAATTTTAAAGATTTTGTATAGGTCCGCTGCAGGAAAATCCTTTAGAATAGAACGATATACAGGTCAATTGAATCGGGAGGGATCATCATGATCGAGCTGAAGCATGTGACGTGGAAAAGAGAGAATCGGACGCTGCTCGACGATGTCAGCTGGCGCGTGCGGCCCGGCGAGCACTGGGCGCTGCTCGGCCTGAACGGCTCCGGCAAGACGACGCTGCTGAACATCGTCTGCGGCTACATCTGGCCGACGTCGGGCGAGGTGTCCGTGCTCGGGCGCAAGTACGGCGAGGTCGACCTGCGCGAGCTGCGCAAGTCGATTGGATGGGTGAGCAATTCTTTGCAGGACAAGCTGTACAAGACCGACCGCGCCCAATACGTCGTCCTGAGCGGCATCCATGCGACGATCGGGCTGTACGACGATGTATCCGAGGGGGACGAGACGCGAGCCCGGGAGCATATGAAGGCGCTCGGATGCTCCCATCTATGGGACCGGGAGTACGGCACCTGCTCGCAGGGCGAAAAGCAGAAGCTGCTCGTCGCGCGCGCCCTCATGGCTTCGCCGCGGGTGCTCATCCTCGACGAGCCGTGCAACGGGCTCGACCTGTTCTCGCGCGAGCGGCTGCTCGAAAGCATCTCCGAGCTGGCCCGCCGGCCCGATGCACCGACCCTCATCTACGTCACGCATCATACCGAGGAGATCGTGCCGGAGCTCGGCCATGCGCTGCTGCTGCGCCGGGGGCAGATTTTCCGCAGCGGGCCGGTGGCCGACGTGCTCGACTCGCCGACGCTGACGGAGTTTTTCGAGGCCCCGGTCGCCGCGGAGACGCATGGCGGGAGAGTGTACGTGCGGGCTCTTTGAGGTCGGGCGCAGGCTCGAAGAGTTCAAGGCACTCTCGACTCCCTCGTCGGGCCAACACGTCAGATTTCCGCTATCCAAGGCACTCCCGACTCCCTCGTCGGGCCGGCGCGCCGGAGTTCCGCTATCCAGGGCACTCTCGACTCCCTCGTCGAGCCGATGCGCCGGCTTTTCGCTATCCAGGGCACCCTCGGCTCCCTCGTCGGGCCGACGCGCCGGCTTTCCACTATCCAAGGCACTCTCCACTCCCTCCTCAAGCCGGCGCGCCGGAGTCCCGCTATCCAAGGCACTCCCGACTCCCTCGTCGAGCCGGTGCGCCGGTTTTCTGCTAGCCAAGGCACCCTCGGCTCCCTCGTCGGGCCGACGCGCCGGAGTTCCGCTATCCAAGGCACTCCCGACTCCCTCGTCGGGCCGATGCGCCGGGGTTCCCCGTGCCGCTCATGAAACCTGCCTCGCCCGGGAAGGCTATGCCAGGAGAGCCGCTTTCTCCCGGCACCGCCAGTCATTCGGACAGGCGCAGCCTCAATTGTCACGGAATGTCCTTTGCCCCGGCAGCCGCCGTTCTCTACAATGGAGGAAAGGGCCGCCTTCCGCGGCTGCCCGACTTTCGCGTACAAGGAGCTGTCGCCCGATGAACACCTCGCTGGATCGCCGTCCGGCCGTCCGTTCGATGAAGCTGCTCGCGCTGCTCGCCCTGCTCTCCACGCTGCTGCTCGGCGGCTGCAATTTCACCTCTCCCGTGACCGACGGCTGGAAGTCCCGCGTCGCCAGCGAAGGTCTCGATATCATGCCCGGCAAGGCCAACTGGAAAAAGCTCACCTACCGCGTCACGCTCGAAAATGTCAGCGGCTCGGCGCAGGACGTCGAATGGGTCGAGCCCGTCCTCAAGAGCAACCTGCTGCTGAACGATCCCGACCGCTCGCTGCGCAAGACGATCGGCCAAACCGTCGAGGACGGAGGTCGCCTTGAAGTGCAGGACGAGATCGAGTTCGACTCCAAGAACGTCAATCTCGGAAGCTCGCAGAACGTGGAGTACATGCGGGTGAAGCTCAAGGGAAAGGACGAGCCGATCGAGGTCAACGTGTAGCTTTCGGCCCCAGGCCGCGCCAAAAAGCCTTTCCAGCCGCCGTTGGCGGTCGGAAAGGCTCTTTTTCATGTCGCCAGCGGCGGTCGGATGGCTTTTTTCGTATCGCGGCCGGCGCCCTGCGGCGTCAGCGCGCCCCTTTGGCGGCGGCGCCGCGCGCGCGTCCGGCGGGAGCCGCAGGCTCCTCGCCCTCGGCCAGATGCCGGTACAGCCGCTGCCCCAGCAGCGTCTGCACGATGAGGATCAGGCCGCCCGCCGTCCAGTAGAGCGGCAACGCCGCGGGAGCGGTGAACGAGAACAGTCCCATCATGACCGGCGACAGGTAGACCATCCAGGCCATCTGCTTCTGCATGTCGGTCTGCTCCATGCCCCGCTGCGACAGCTTCGCCTGCACGAAGTAGACGGCCGCCGCGAGCAGCGGCAGGACGAGGTCCGGCTGGCCGAGCTGGAACCAGAGGAAGCTGTGGCTCGACAGCTCCGGACTCATGCGGATCGCATAGTAGAGCCCCGTCAGGATCGGCAGCTGGATGAGCAGCGGCAGGCAGCCGATCGCAAGCGGGTTGTAGCCGTGCTTGCTGTACAGCTCCATCATTTCCTTCTGCTGCTTCTGCATCGACTCCGGCGTCTTGTCCCCGCCTGCATGGCGCGCCTTGAGCGCCTCGAGCTCCGGCTGCATGCGCTTCATCTTGCCCTTCATCACCTGTTGGCCGCGGTACTGGCGCAGCATGAGCGGCATGAGCGCGAGCCGCACGAGCAGCGTCACGAGGATGAGCGCGATGCCGTAATTATCGTGCAGCCCCCCTGCCAGAACGCGCAGCAGCCAGCTCAGCGGAAAGACGACGTAGTGGTTGAACAGCCCTGGCGTGTCGGCATCAATGGAGCCGTGCGCGCCGCAGCCGGCGAGCAGCAGCAGGGCGATTGCGGCCAGCGCGCCCTTGGCGAATGCTCCGAGCCTCGGCTTCGGAATCATGGCAAACATAGTGATCCTCCCTTGTGTTGTCTAAGCGACAGCGACAAGGGACAGGCAGGCGGAGGCGTCGTCATCGGGCGATTCCTTGCGCTTCCTCAGCCGGATCAGCCTGTGGCTGATCGGACGGCTGGCGGCAGCGGGCCGGATCACGCTAGGAGCGCCGAGCACGGCCGCCGCAGGCAGCAGGGAAGCGCTGCGCGATCCGGAATGCAGCCACGCCATGTAATAATACGCGGCCGAGCAGGCCAAGCCGATCGACCAGATCCAAGACAGCAGCTCATGCATGTCCAGCATGATCTCACCTCCTCCGCTTCATCTGAACTCAGCGTACCACAGCGCGCCAGCCCGCGCCAGCCGCATGCGATGCGCGGCCCCGGCAGGATTTTTGGCACCGCTTGCAGAATGAGGAAAGGAATGCGTGAGGCACAATCGAGAACGGAGTGAGCCGACATCATGGAACATGCTCCAGGTCCAGTCGCGGCCCAAGGCCGTACCGCTCAGATATGCAGCTATGGCCCCGACCAGATTCTGAAATGGTTCAAGGAAAACATCCCCCGTCTCGCCGCCGAGCAAGAGATGACGGCAGCCCGCTTCGCCGCCTCGGCCGGACTGCCCGTGCCGAGGGCCCTTTTCCTGTCGGAGTGGCAAGGCCGGCCGGCGATCGCCTTCCAGCGGATCGAGGGCCGGTCGATGCTCGCCGCCCTGTTCCGCCAGCCCTGGCGCATCGCCTCCAGCGGAGCCGCGCTGGCCCGGCTGCATGTCGACATCCACACCAAGGGCGCCGGCCCGGACTCCGGCCTGCCCAGCCAGATCGACTGGCTGAGCCGGCGCATCCAGGCCGCGCCATTGCTCGCCGAGCCGGAAAAGGCGGCCGCCATAGCGGCTCTCCATAGGCTCCCGGCCGGCCGCCAGCTGCTGCACGGCGATTTCCATCCCGGCAACGTGCTGCTGGGCAAAGGCGGCAAGCTGTGGGTCATCGACTGGATGACGGCCGTCTACGGCCATCCGGCCGCCGACGCGGCCCGCACCGTGCTGCTGCTGCGGACGGCGGCGCTGCCGGCGGAGCTGTCCCGTCTCTCGGGCTTCCTTTTTGAAGCGGTCCGCTCGCTGCTGCTGCGCCAATACCGCCGCTCCTACTTGCGGCTCAGCGGTCTGGAGGCCGCGGAGCTGGAGGCGTGGATGCTGCCGCTGGCCGCCGCCCGGCTCTGCGAGGAGCTGCCGCCGGAGGAGAAGCTGCTGCTGCACAAGCTCGTCCAGCGCGAGCTGCGGCGGCTCGGTCCGCGGCAGCCCGCCCCCGCCTCCTGATTAGCCCCTGCCAAAAAGGAAACAATGAAAACGAGCCCTTCGCCGGAAGGCGAACGAAGCGAACGTGGAGGGAACGAGCATGTCGACCTGGACTCTGCGCTATGCCGGTGGCGAGAAGGAACCGCAGGAGCTGGTGTTCCGCCGCCAATCGGAGCTGAACGCCTACCTGCGCTCGCTGACGGTGAGCGAGCTGCTGCGCATCCGCGTCTATGACGCCGATGAGCGCCATATGTGCGGCAAGACGTACATCTATACGTATCTGCATTGAGCGGATGCGCCAATCGAAAAAGGGGCAGCCCCTCCGCTGGATGCGGTGGAGGCTGCCCCTTTATCGTTCGTTCATGGCCGCGTCTGCGGCTCTCCGTTCAGCACGAGCCGATAGTCGATCTCGGCCTTGAGCGAGTCGGAGACGGCGCAATACTTCTTGCTGCCGAGCTCGATCGCCTTCCAGATCCGGTAGTCCGGGATCCGGCCGTCGACGTGGAACGTGAGCGCGATATGCGTGAAGCCGCTCGGCGTCTCCGTCTTGCGCGTCCCGTCGGCCACGATGTCGAGCCGGTCGATCTGATCCAGGAAGTGGTCGAGGATCATCGTCACGTCGATGCCGATGCAGCCGGCCAGGCCGGCCAGCAGCAGCTCCATCGGCGTCGCTCCCTTGCCCTCGCCGCCGTAGGCGGGCGTGGCGTCCATGCCGATCGCATAGCCGGAATCCCCCTCGGAGGTAAACGCGCGTTTTCCCTGCCAGGTTGTCGTTACGATCACGTCGATCCGCCTTCTTTCGCTAAATTAGGTCGTGCCTCGCGCCATCAGCGCTCTTCTTGCAGCTGCCGGATGAACCGCTGCGCCCGCTCGCTGCGCGGCGCCGCGAAGAAGTCTGCCGGGGCGGCCTCCTCCACGATGCGGCCGCCGTCCAGGAAGACGACGCGGCTCGCCGCCTCGCGCGCGAACTTCATCTCATGCGTGACGACGACCATCGTCATGCCCTCGCGCGCCAGCTCCCGCATGACGGCGAGCACCTCGCCGACAAGCTCCGGATCGAGCGCCGACGTCGGCTCGTCGAAAAGCAGGACGGACGGCTCCGTCGCCAGCGCCCGCGCGATCGCCACGCGCTGCTGCTGGCCGCCCGACAGCCGCGACGGATAGGCGTCGCGCTTGTCCGACAGGCCGACCCGCGCGAGCAGCCGCTCGCCGATCCGGTCGGCCTCCGCAGCCGCCATGCCGCGCACGACGCGCAGCGCCTCCGTGACGTTGCCGAGCGCCGTCTTGTGCGGATACAGGTTGAACTGCTGGAACACCATGCCGGTCCGCTGCCGGATGCTGCGGAACCGCGCCTCCCGCTCGCGCGGCTTCATTCCGGCATCGACGGCCACGCCCGCCACCTCCACGGAGCCGGAGCTCATCGTCTCCAGCCCGTTCAGGCAGCGCAGCAGCGTGCTCTTGCCGGAGCCGCTCGGGCCGAGCAGCACGACGATCTCTCCTTCTTCCACCTTCAGTCCGACTCCGTCCAGCACGCGCTGCGACCCGAACTGCTTCACCAGCTCCCGCGCCTCGATCATGTCGATCCCTTCCTCCGCTGTCTCTTCAGTACGCCCGCGCCAGCCGGCGCTCCATCGCATGCAGCAGCGTCGTGAACGCCGTGCTCATAACCCAGTACATGACGGCGATGCCGATGTAGAACGGCATGTTCACGTAATACTGGGCGATCAGCAGCTGCGCCGAGCGCAGCAGCTCGGTCACCGTGATGACCGAGACGAGCGACGTCTCCTTCAGCATGCCGACAAAAGTGTTGCCCATCGGCGGCAGCGCGATGCGCGCCGCCTGCGGAAGGATGATGCGCCGCATCGCCTGCCACGTCGTCATGCCGGACGCGTAGGCCGCCTCGAGCTGGCCTTTAGGCACCGCCTGGATCGCCCCGCGGAACGTCTCCGAGAGGAACGCGCCGACGTTGATGCTGAGCGCGATGACGGCCGCCGTGATCGGCCCGAGCGTGATGCCGTAGTCGACCAGGCCGTAGTAGACGATGACGATCTGCACGAGCGCCGGCGTCCCCCGGATGACCGAGACGTAGCCGCGGGCGAGCGCCCGCAGCGGCCACGGCCCCCGCAGCCGCATGAGGGCGACGGCGAGGCCGATCAAGAGGCCGAAGAACATCGACAGCAGCGTGATGAGCAGCGTATAATACGCGCCCCGGAGCAGGAAGCCGGCGTTGTCGAACACCAGATCCATATGGCTTCAGTCTCCCCTCGCGAGCCGGCTGCCGCCGTCCGTCATTCCGCCGGCGGCTCCTCGCCGAACCATTTGACGAAGATCGTCTTGTACGTCCCGTCTTCCTTGATGCCCGTCAGCGCCTCGTCGATCGCCGCGAGCAGGTCGGGGTTGTCCTTGCGCAGCGCGACGCCGGCGCGGTCGGACTTGATCGGCTCGCCGACCGCCTTGATCTGGAAGCCGTTCTTCTCCACGACCGGCTTCAGCGCGTACAGGTTGTTGATCGTCGCGTCGATGCGGCCGGCGTTCAGATCCTGCAGCGTCGTGATGACGTCGTCGTACGTCTTGATCTCGAAGTCGCCGACTTCCGGCAGCACGGTCGTGCGCAGGTATGTCTCGTCGTTCGTGCCGAGGCCGACGCCGATCTTATGGCCCTTGAAGTCCGCCAGCTTCGTAATCGCATCGTTCTTCTCCTGCACGATGACCTTCACCTGATTCGTGATGTACGGCTGCGAGAAGTCGATCGCCTTCTTGCGCTCGTCGGTGATCGTCACCTGGCTGATGATGACGTCGATCTTTTTGGCCTGCAGGCTCGGGATAAGACCCGAGAACTCCTGCGGCGCGAACTCCGCCTGCACGCCGAGGCGCTTCGCGATTTCCTTGGCGATGTCGGCGTCGAAGCCGTCGATCTCCTTGTTGTCGTTCAGGAAATTATACGGCGCGTACGTGCCCATCAGGCCGACCTTGAGCACGCCGGCTTTCTTGATGTCGGCGAGCTGGCCGCCCTCTGCGGCCGGCTGCTCCGCGCCTGGGCTCGCGGACGGAGCCGGCGATGCCGCCGGGGCATTGCCGTTCGCGCCTCCGCATGCCGCCAGCAAGGCGGTCGTCGAGATGAGGGCGATCAGCCCGAGCTGCTTGGTCCATTTGTTCATCATTCACACACTCCCATAGTCAGGTAAGATTGGATACCCTTTTCTCTATAAGCTTTCCGACAGCGCCGGAATCATGCGCCCGCCCGCCGGACGGCCCGCGCTCTCCGCTCGGCCAGCCGCAGCGCGAGCGCGCCTGCCAGACGGCTAGGCGCCCCCCGGCAAGCCGTAAAACTCGAATCTCGCGGTCTCGGCGGCGAGCTGCTCGGCCGTGCGGCCGGCGACGCCGCTGCCGGGCAGGCGCGGCGACAGCAGCCAGCGCCCGATCAGCCCCTCGACGAGGCTCATCAGCATCGCCGCCCGCAGCGCCGCGTCGATGTCTCCCGGCAGCATGCCGAGCTCCACCGCCCGCTCGATGTTGGCGACGAACGCCTGCTCCAGCGACAGCCTCGACTCCGCGATCGCCGCCGACACCGTCTCGCTGCCCTGCAGCCCGCCGAGCAGCAGCTCCATCCACTCGCGGTTGCCTTCCGCGAACCGGTACAGATCCGCGAACAGCTGCTCCGACGCCCGCACCATGTCCGGCACCGTGCCGCCGCTGCGGCGGTAGCCTTGCGCGATCACCTCGGTCAGCTGGCGGCGCCCTTCGGCGACGATCTCCAGCGCGACCGCTTCCTTGCTTTTGAAATGCCAGTAAAACGTGCCCTGCGCGACGCCCGCATCGGCGACGATGTCGGAAATCTTGGCCGCATGGTAGCCATGCCGGGCGAACCGCTGCAGCGCGCAATCCATCAGCTGCCGGCGCCGCTCCGTTTCCACGCTGGTGGACATCCTGCTCCCGCCTCCCGATTGACTCGTCAGTCAGTTGATAGTTAAATCCTATCGACTAAGTGGGTTATTGTCAAGCGCAACAAAAAAAAGACGCGACTGAGTTTCCTCAATCGCGTCTCGCGAAAGGCCGCATGACCGGCGGACAAACGGGCCTTGCCGCGCGGCAGGCTTGCCCGCGCCTCACCCGGTCTCCTCGCCATGCCATAGCTGGCGGAAGCTCTCGCTCGTGCGCAGCAGCTCCTCGGCGCTGCCCTCGGCCTCAATGCGGCCGCCGTGCAGCACGATGATATGGTCGGCATGGGCAAGCGCCGCCTTGCGGTGGGAGACGACGAGGCAGGCCGCGTCTCCGCGCTGCCGGAACAGCCGCTCCCAGAGCCGGCGCTCCGTCTCGACGTCGAGCGCGCTCGACAGGTCGTCGAACACGTACAGCTGGGCGTCGCGCACGAGCATGCGGGCCGCGGCCGTGCGCTGCGCCTGTCCGCCGGACAGCTTGACGCCGCGCGGGCCGACCATCGTGTCGAGCCCCTGCTCCAGCCCGCCGATGTCCTCCTCCATGACGGCGGCATGGAGCGCTCCCTCCACGCTGCCGGGCCGCTCGGGCTGGCCGAGCAGGATGTTGTTGCGCAGCCGGTCGCTGTACAGGCGCGGAATCTGCGCCGTATACGCGCTCTGCGGCGGCACGAAGAAATCGGCCGGCCGCTCGACGAGCTCGCCGTTCCAGCGGATCTCGCCCGCCTCGGCCGGCAGCAGCCCGAGCAGCGTCCGCACGAGCGTCGTCTTGCCGCTGCCGATCATGCCGGTCACAACGGTGAACGAGCCGGCCCGCAGCGTCAGGTCGATGCCTTCGATGCCGCGTCCCGTCTCCGGGAACCGGTACGTCAGGCCGCGCGCCTCCAGCATCTGCAGCGGCGGGGCTGCGACCGGCGGCGGGAAGCCGTCGTCGACCGGCGATTCGGCCGGCTGTCCGGCATCCGCCGGACTCGCCGCACCCGCTGGAGCGGCCTGCGTGGCTCGCGCCTCCTCCGACTGTCCGCCGCGCCGCGGCTTGCGGCGGCCGAGTCCGATGTACGCGGGCTTCGTGAGCAGCTGCGCCGGCGCGCCCTGCAGCATCGACTTGATGCGGCCGAAGCTGACGGCCATCTGCTTGTAGTAGGTCATGAAGTTGCCGACGTTGCCGATAAGCTGCGTCACGAACGTCAAGTAGTAGACGAACAGCGCCAGGTCGCCGACCGTAAACCCGCCGGCGCGCATCTTGTAGCCGGCGAGCAGCAGGATGAGGCCAGTGCCCAGGTTGACGGAGTTGGCGAAGACGGAGGACAGCGCCTCGGTCATCAGCTTGTCCTTGACCATCGTCTCGCGGCGCTTCTCGCTCAGCTGCACGAACCGTCCGACGACGCGCTTCTCGGCGCCGGCGACCTGGATCGCCTGCACGTTGGAGAACATCTCGCTGATCGCTCCGGTCACCTTGGCCGTCGCCTCGCGGCTGGCGGCGCGATACTTCTGGATGCGCGCCGTGCCGATCTGGGCAGCCGTGACGACGAGGATGAGGGGCACGAAGACGAGCACCGTCATCTGCGCGTCGATGGACAGCAGGATCCAGCTCGCGACGACGACGAAGCCGACGAGGCCGAGCATGTCGACCGACCAGCTGAACGCTTCCTCGGTATGGTCGACGTCGTCGCGGAAGTTGCTGATCGCTTCGCCCGGGGATACGGGGATCGCCCTCGCCCCCGGCTCCTTGAGCACATGGGCGAGCATGTTGCGGCGCAGCAGCATGCTGACCCGGTAGCGGACGTTGACGTCGGTCAGGAAGCCGACGTAGATGAGCGCGATGCGCCCGAGCGCGGCGGCGACGAGCAGCGCGGCGATCGCGGCGATGCCGTAAGGGAAGTCGTAGCTGCCCTCCAGATCGTCGAAGAACGCCTTGGTCAGCAGGCCCGGCACGAGCGGCGCCATATGGATGAGCGACCAGGCGATCAGGTTGAGCGCATACAGGCCCGGCCGATAACGAATGATGGAGATGAAAAATTGTCTGGTCTTCATGCGAGCACCTCCTCCATGCCGACCGCGAGCATCCGGCTGAACCGCGAGTCGGGGTCGGATGCCAGCTGCTCGCGGCCGCCGCTCTCCAGCACCCGCCCGTGCTCCAGGATGAGGATGCGGTCGGCGCGCTGCACGGTCGCGAGCCGGTGCGCGATGATGATGCAGGTCTTCTCCTGCAGCAGGCGCGTGATCGCCTGCTCGATGCGCGTCTCGGTCAGCGGATCGAGCCGCGAGCTCGCCTCGTCGAGGATGACGAGCCCCGGATCGGTCAGGAACACGCGGGCGAACGCGAGCAGCTGCGCCTCGCCGGCCGACAGGCTGCCGCCGCCGGAGGCGAGCACGGTGTCGAGGCCGTCCGGCAGCGAGTCGTGCCAGGCGCCCAGCCCGAGCTCATGCAGCACCTCGGCAATGCGGGCGTCGGGGATCGAGTCGTCGAACAGCGTCAGGTTGTCGCGCACGCTGCCCTCGAGGATCTCGATGTTCTGCGTGACGAGCGCGACCTTGCGCCGCAGCTCGTGCAGCTTGAGCTCGCGCAGGTCGACGCCGCCGAGCCGGATGCCGCCGGCCTGCGGATCATAGAAGCGCAGCAGCAGCCGCGCGAGCGTCGTCTTGCCGCTGCCGGTGCGGCCGAGCAGGCCGAGCGTCTGGCCGGGCTCGAGCTTCAGCTGCAGGCGGTGCAGCGTATTGCGCCCGCCCTCCTCGTAGGCGAATTCCATGTCATGGAATTCGACGGACAGCGGTCCGGCAGGCAGCTCCGCGCCGGGACCGTCCTGGATCTTGGGCTGCGTCGCCAGCAGCTCGCGCACGCGCAGCAGGCTGGCGTCGGCCTTTTGCAGATCCTCCAGCTGGGTGCGGATCTTCTCGATCGGCTTGGCGAGCTGCTCGGTATAGTAGAAGACGAGGTAGATGGAGCCGATCGTGAGCGCTCCCTGCCCGCCCTCCCACAGCCAGGCGCAGACGAGGAACGCGGCGGCGTTGCCGAGCGCGAAGACGAGGATCGTCGTGCTCCACATCATGCAGAAGCCGAAGAACGCCCGCACCCGCACGGGCAGCATGCGGCGCGTCAGCTCGTAGAAGCGGTTCATGACGTAGCCGGCCGCGCCGTTGGCGCGCGTGTCCTCGGTGCCTTCCAGATTCTCGCCGATGAAGCCGTAGAACTCCGCGTTCATCTCGCGCCAGCGCTTCCAGACCGGCACGGCGAAGCGGCGGATCCACTGGATAACGTACACCGCGCCGATGACGAAGGCGGTCATGACGAGCCCGATCCAGACGTTCTCGCGGAACAGCAGCGCCAGGATGCCGACCATCAGCACGAGATTGCCGGCGAGGTGGATGATGAAGCTCGAGAAGAAGTTCGCCAGCGCGTTCACGTCGCCGTCCACCCGCTCGATCAGCGAGCCCGACGTCTGCGTCTTGTGGAAGCCCA
This sequence comes from Paenibacillus sp. B01, assembly GCF_009649995.1. Classification (NCBI taxonomy): domain Bacteria; kingdom Bacillati; phylum Bacillota; class Bacilli; order Caryophanales; family Paenibacillaceae; genus Paenibacillus; species Paenibacillus sp. B01. Next base: position 5,474,175 of record NZ_CP045802.1, read on the forward strand.
TGTCGAGCGCCAGGCAATGCTCGGCAAGCTCCGCGCGCAGCCGGTTCGTCGTCGACCAGCCGAGATTCTCGCTGAAGTAGGCCGCGGCCACCGACACGCCCTGCTGCACGAGGGAGAACAGGATGAAAAAGCCGGCGGCCCAATAAAGCGCCGTCAGTTCTCCGTCTCCCTGAGCGGTGTCGATGAAATAGCGGATGATCTGCGGATTGACCAGCTGCAGTCCGATCGACAGCAGCAGCAGCGCGGCCAGCCAGCCGAGCAGCCGCTTCTGCGGCAGCACGTAGCGGCCCAGCATCTCGCGGTAGACGCTCCAGCCGCCGATTTTCCGCTCCTCTTTCTGTTCCCCTTTCACACGAACACTTCCTTCCATTCCGTAACTCTACTGCAGCCGCTCAGGGGCCGTCAATGCCTAAATTGGCCTAAACGAAACTGGCGGGGACGGGGGGCTTCGGGACCTCGATCGCAAGGCGCATCGTTTAGTTGTAAATAAATGGTCCGCCCCGTACACTTAAGGGCAGCACGGCCATTCTCATCCCGAAAGGATGCTGCATCCATGCAAGCTCTCGGCACGTACGGCTTCATCGCTCTTATCCTGCTCTTCGTCTACTGGCGCCGAGCCCGCTCCGGCTCGAGACCGCGCCGCATCCGGGCCGGCGGCTGGCTGATGTTCCTGCCGCTCGCCTTCCTCGCGCTCGGCTTCGCCGCCAGCCTCGGCTCCCTGTCCGCCGGCGGCGGAAACCCGCCGTTTCCTCCCCTGTGGGAGGAGCTCTGCGCCGCGGCGATCGGCGTCGCGATCGGCTGGATCATGCTCGCGCACACCGCCTACGAGCGAGGAGCGGACGGGGAAATCTACTCCAAGCCCAACCCGAACTTCAAGTATGTCATTCTCGCCGTCATCGTCCTGAGGATCGCCCTCTCCTCGTTCCTCCAGGGAATCGAGCCGGACCGCTTCCTCCTGCTGACGATGACGCTGGCGCTCTGCTACATCGCGGTATGGCGGATCGGCAGCTTCATCAAGTACCGCTCCGTCCGCAGCGTGCAGGGAGCCTGAGCGGCGCGCCGCCACGCCCGCAGCCTCCGGCCGGCTCTATTCCCCCGACTGGAGCGGATATGGTATCGTGGAGGGACGAACGGCCCGCTCCTGCACGCGGCAGCCGGGCTCGATCCGGCTGCCGCGCCCGTTCCGCGGCCGAGCCGACCGGGCCATTCATTTTGATACGAAAAGGAAGGGATTCCCCCATGTTCCATACGACGGCCTACGAAGGCACGCGCGAGCAGCAGTACGAGACAGTCCTCCGCCAGCTGCAGGCGCTCATCGAAGACGAGCCGAGCCTCATCGCCAATCTGGCCAACGCCTCCGCGCTGCTCGGCCAGTTCCTGACCGAGATCAACTGGGTCGGCTTCTACCTGCTCGACGAGCAGGGCCTGGTGCTCGGTCCGTTCCAGGGGCTGCCGGCCTGCGTCCGCATCCCCGTCGGCCGCGGCGTCTGCGGGACGGCCGCCGAGCGCAAGGAGACAGTCGTCGTGCCGGACGTGCACGCGTTCCCCGGCCATATCGCCTGCGACGCCGCCTCACGCTCGGAAATCGTCGTGCCGCTGCTCGCGCAGGACGGCCGGCTGCTCGGCGTGCTCGACATCGACAGCCCGGTCACGGACCGCTTCGACGAGACCGACCGCGTCCAGCTGGAGCGCTTCGCCGCCCTGCTGACGGCCGGGCGCTGATCGGCCCTGTCCTCAGCTTTTCTTCGCGCTCGCTCGTTCACTTGGATATCGGATATCCATGAAGGAGCGTGCGACAATGGAAGAAACGCTGTCCGGCCCGAGGCGGCCGCTGCGGCTGAAGGCGGCGATGCTGCTCGATTTCGGGCGGAAGCAAGCGCTCAGCTGCGCGTTTCCCGTGCTCATCTTCGCCTCGCTCGGCTTCACGAAGCTCGTCGACGTGCCGGGCATCGCCCGCTACGACCTGCTGCTCCTGCTCTGCCTGGCGATCCAGGCGGCCATGCTGCTGCTGCGGCTGGAGACGGCGCGCGAGCTGCAGGTCGTACTGCTGTTCCATCTCATCGGCCTGATGCTGGAGCTGTTCAAGGTGCGGATGGGCTCCTGGAGCTACCCCGGCGAGGGGTGGAGCAAGATCGGCGGCGTGCCGCTGTACAGCGGCTTCATGTATGCCAGCGTCGCCAGCTACATGTGTCAGGCGTGGCGCAGGCTGGAGCTGAGCTTCCGCGGCTGGCCCGACCTGCGGCTGTCGACGGGGCTGGCGCTGCTCGCCTATGCGAACTTCTTCACGCATCACTGGCTGCCGGATCTGCGGTGGTGGCTGACGGCAGCGATCTTCGCGGCGTTCTGGCGCGCGAGCGTATCCTACACGGCCGGCGGGCAAAGGCTGAAGATGCCGGTGCTGGCCAGCTTCGCCCTCATCGCCTTGTTCATCTGGCTCGCCGAAAACGTCTCGACGTTCCTCGGCGCATGGGCGTATCCCGATCAGCGGCTCGGCTGGAGCCTCGTCCACTGGGGCAAGCTGAGCAGCTGGTTCCTGCTCGTCATCCTCAGCCTGCTGCTGGTGTACGCGCTGAAGCGGCGCTTCCCCCCTGCTTCGTCGAGCCGGCCGGAGCGGTCGTGACGGCGCGCTCGAAGAGGTTCTCCTCCGAACAAAAAGGACGAAAGCGGCGCCGAAGCCGCTTTCGTCCTTTTTTTCATGCTGGGCGTCCCTGGGGCGCATGTGCTAGGCGATGCCGTAGCGCTCCGTCAGGATATGGAGATGATGCCGCTCATGCCCGGCGATGACGCAGGCGAGCAGCAGCGCGCTGTGCGGCAGCCCGTTGGCCGTGCCGGAGCGCTCCCAGTCGCCCGGAGCCAGCCCGCGCAGCAGCGACAGCGTCGCCTCGCGCACGGCCGCATAGTCGGCGAGCGCTTGCGGCAGCGTCCAGCCCTCGAACGGACCGGCGTCGACGTACTCCTCCTCGGCAAAGCCCGGCAGCGGCGTCCGGTCGCCGCGGGCGATCGCCAGCAGCCGGTAGCTCAAGATGCGCTCGGTATCGGCCAGATGGCCGATCACCTGGCGCACGCTCCATTTCTCGGGGGCGTAGCGATGGCTCGCCTGCTCCTCGCTGAGCGCGCCGAGCCGCTCCAGCGCGCGTTCCTTCTGCTCGGCCAGGATCGCGATCAGGTCGCCTTCCGGCACGCGGGAGAGATAGGGAACTTCATGAGCCGGCACGACGGCCGGATCGGGTCTTTTGTCCATGAAAAAACCGCCCTTCGAAAAGAAAGTTCCCTTTCCTTTCGCCGGACGGCTCAAGAACTCCTGCCGCCCGCATGGCGCTAGGCGCTCATTCGTCCTTGAAGCGGAACGAGCGGGCGATGTACAGCACCGGCGTGGAGGCGATGGAGATGACAAACTTGAGCACGTAGGTGGTCAAGAAGATCTGGATCCAGATGTCCCACGGATATTCCGGATGAAAGGCGAATGCGATCGTGCAGAACACGAGCGAGTCGACGAACTGGCTCAGGATCGTGCTGCCGTTGATGCGGATCCAGAACTGGCTGCGGCCGCCGAAGCGGCGCTTCAGCGCCGAGAACACCCGTACGTCCAGGAACTGGCTGATCAGATACGCGCTGAGCGAAGCGAGCGCCAGCCGAGGCATCAGGCCGAAGATGATGCTCAGCGGCTCGTGGGCAAAGTCGCCCTCGGCCGGATCGAACGCCAGCACCATCTGCATGAGCACGGTCGTGGCGAGCAGCGTGAAGAAGCCGAACCAGACCGCCTTGCGCGCCTCCGCGCCGCCGTAGCGCTCGTTGATGAGGTCCGTCGTCATGTAGAGCGAGGCGTAGATCGTGTTGCCGAGCGTCATGACGATGCCGAACATCTGGATCGTCTCGGTCACCTGGATGTTGGCGATCACGGTCGCGAAGCCGATCCAGGCGTACAGGCCCATTTTGCCGAACAGCCGGAAGCAGGCCAGGAACAGCACGAAGTTGACCAGGACGAAAAAGACGCCCCAATAGAAGTTGAACATGATTCCTCCCTAGTTTTGGTTACGCGGGATGGTCTCGAACCGCGTCCGGCAGCTGTAGTCGCGGGCGGCGGCTGTTTCCATGCCGCGATTCGCCTTGCGCCTGCCGAAAAAACCTGGTCTATCATAGCACAGCCGGAGCGCGTCAAAAAGAGGGAGGCTGAAATTGCCCCCCTCTCTCTTTGCGTTTCGACGCGCTTTACGAGATGGACAGTCCGGCGCTCGCATATCCCGCCACCGTATTGACCAGGTTAAGGCCGGTCGCCGTCGCGCTGAAGACGAGCAGCAGCCTCTGCTGCGTCGTGACCGGGATGGCCAGGCCGGTGGCGATGCCGTTCGAGATCGTGCCCAGCGCCAGCACGCCGGTCAGCGCAGGGGCGAGCGTCACCACGGTCCCTGCAATCGGAGTGAAGGTGTTGTCCGGCGTCGAGGAGCTGTACAGCGTCGCCGTAATGCTGATCGTCGTGCCGACGAGGCTGAGGGCGGCTGTCGTGCTGAAATACGCCGAGAGCGCCGTGATCGTGCCGTCGCGCGGAACGGAAAAGGCGAAGTTGAGCAGCGTTCCCGCCGCGCCCGTCAAGTCGATCGTATTGCCGACGACGCTCACGCCCGTGGCGGAGCTGCCGAAGCCGACAAGCGTAGTCGTCCCGACGAGTCCTCCCGCGATCGTGGTCAGCTCCGCAGGCAGGCCGGATGCGAAAGGAAGGATCGCCCCGGCTCCGGCCGCTCCGGTCACTCCGGTCGCCCCGGTCGCACCTAGCGCTCCCACAGCTCCTGTCGCTCCCGTCGCGCCTGTTGCCCCCGTCGCCCCGGTCGCTCCGGTGTCGCCCGTCGCCCCGGTCGCTCCGGTGTCGCCGGTCGTGCCGGTCGCTCCGGTCACGCCGGTCGCCCCTAGCGCTCCCACAGCTCCGGTCGCTCCCGTCGGCCCGGTCGCTCCCGTCGGTCCGGTTACTCCGGTGACACCCGTCGCCCCCGTCGCTCCAGTGTCGCCCGTCGCCCCGGTCGCTCCAGTGTCGCCCGTCGCCCCCGTCGCTCCGGTGTCGCCGGTCGCCCCTAGCGCTCCCGCAGCTCCTGTCGCTCCCGTCGGCCCGGTCGCTCCGGTCACCGACAGTCCCGCCTCTCCCGTCGCGCCTGTTGCGCCCGTCGGCCCGGTCGCTCCTATCGCTCCGGCCGCTCCCGTCGTCCCCGTCGCGCCGGCCGCCCCCGGCGCACCCGCCGGTCCCGGCGCCCCAGCCGGTCCCGCCGGGCCGACCGAGCCCGCCGGCCCCTGAGCGCCGGGCGCTCCTGCCGGCCCGGGTAAGCCCGTCGATCCTGGCGGCCCTGGCGGTCCCGGCGGTCCGGGAGGTCCCGGCGGTCCGCTGCCCCCGCCGGTCGGAATCGACGACGCTTCAAGGGCGGCAAGCCTCAGCCGCGCGACCCAGCCGTCCTTGACCGCGTTCGACACGCAGCTGAGCAGCACGACCGCGAGCAGCTCTCCGAGCAGCTGCTGCACGGCCGCAATGACGGGATCCGTCCAGCTCCCCGCGCGCTCCGCCGTTCCGATCGCCAGCTCCACGGCAGCGAGCAGACGCGCCTTTTCCCGTCTCGGCATCGCCAGATCGACCGCCAGCTGATGCAGCTGCCTGAGCTCTGCCGTCAGCCGTCCGGCCGGCGGCGATGACGCCGGAGACGCCAGCGCGGCATCGATTCCTTCCAGGATCTCCTCCATCCGGTCTGCCTGTTCCGGTCGGAACGGCACGATGCAAGTGGCGCCCGTCTTTTTCGAAACCTTGCAGTCGGACCCTTTATGCGGCCTGCGGGCGCCGATCGGCAAGCGCCCCTTGTTTCCATCCTCCATCTCCCCGCTCCCCTCCCCTTCGTTCTGCTCATAGGTATGCGTTTGCCGGCATCTGAATACTCGTGACTTGCAGCCGCCTGTCCCCTCGGAAAAGGAAAACGTCCGCGCCCTCTGCCGAAGCAGGGAGCGCGGACGCGGGCGAATCGAGCGAATGGCGGGCGGCGAGCCCGCTAAATAAGGCTCTTGATCGCCATCATCGCGTCGATCGGAGGATGCTCCGCTCCGAACGCTTCGACGAAGGCGATGTTGGAGCGGTCGTGGAAGCCTTCCATAAGCAGGATGTCGTAGCCGAGAGCCTCGAGCTCCTCCGGCTCCCAGCCGCTGCGATGGGTCTGGTGCTGCTCGCCGTTCAGGCCGTAGTGGTCGATGCTCGCCTGCGGGAAGAAGCCGCGCGGCGTGAACAGGATGACCCGCTCGCGGGCGATCGACTCCGCCTGCCGGATCAGCTCGTAGCCGTCCTTCTTGTCCAGATGCTCCAGCACGTCGACCATCGTCACCGCCGTGAACGAACGGGGCACGAACAGGCGGCCGATCTCGAGCGCGTCGGCATGGATCGGGATGACGAGCGGCGAATGGGCGGCCACATGCGCCAGGTAGGGCCGATGCACGTCGAGCGCGACGATTTTGCGCGCGTCCATCGCGCCCAGCAGGACGCCCGGTCCGCAGCCGACGTCAAGCAGCGTGTCCGCGCCCGCGATCATGCCGTTCAAAAACCCGAGAAAGTCCTTGCTTGCCGTTCGTTGAATCATGTTGGCTCCTCCTTCGGCCGGTCCGGCTCGTCTAGTCCATCCTATGCCGGGCAAAGTCTCCCGATGCGGCAAACGCCTCCGCTCGCGGCAAATCAGGCGCATGCCGCCGGGCAGGCGGCCAGCCCCGTCCCCGGCCGGCCCCATAGACTGGTAGGACTAGAAGCAGGAAAGGAGGCGGAGCCGATGGGCATGCGGGCGAGCATCATCCTGCCCTGCCGCGACAAGCATCCGCTCGTGCTGCTGACGCTGTTCGCGCTGGAGCGCCAGACCGTGCCGCCAGACTGCTACGAGGTCATTCTCGTGGACGACGCCTCGTCGGATGCGACGCCGGGCATCCCCGCCGCATGGAGCTTTCCTTACCGGCTGCGCCTGCTCCGCTCGGAAGCCGGCCTCGGCCGGCCCGCCGCGCGCAACGCGGGCATCCGCATCGCCGAGGGGGAGGTGCTGATCTTTCTCGACGCCGAGGTGCTCGTCGGACCAGGCTTCGTCGAGTCCCATCTGCGCCTGCACGAGCAGGACGGACAGCTGCTCGCCTCCGGCGTGCTGACAATGAAAGGCGCCTATACGCATCTGCATCCCGGATTCTCGGCCGAGCAGGTGCAGCAGGCGTATAGCCTGATTTTTCCCCGCCCCCGCCATCATGCCGCCTGGGAGGCGTTCATGGGCGGCGGCGGACCGCAGCTGCTGCTCGGGCGGGAGGACATCCACGCCGAGGCGTACGTGGAGCTGTCGTTCGCCAAGCCGATGGAGGCCGTGTTCGAGGCCGAGATCCTGCAGCGCTTCGGCGACCGTCTGACGGGCTTCCATCTGCCCTGGCTGATCAGCCATACCGGCAATCTGTCCGTGCGGCGAGCGGCGTTCGAGCGCTGCGGGCTGTTCGAGGAGTACGAGGGCTACGGCTGGGACGATCTGGAGCTGGGCTACCGTCTGTTCCGCCAAGGCTACCGCTTCGCGCATATCCGCGAGCCCGCCGTCTACCACCAGGAGCATCCCGTAGCGCCCTCCGTCGGCCGGGAGGCGCAGGAGAACTTCTTCCGCTTCCAGCAGAAATACCGGGACATCAGCCTGCTCGTCCTGCTGCTCCTGTATCTTCCGGTGCCGATGAGCTTCTACCAGGCGCATCTCGTGCTCGACGAGGTCTACCGGCTCGACGCCGAAAGCGCCGGCATCTACCTGCCGCTGCTCGGCACGATGCGCTCCATGCTGGAGGCGGCCGGCTACCTGCTGCGCCACGGCCAGCAGCCGGCCCATCTGGCTGCCCATGCGGGCTGCCCGCCCGGCAGCGCGGAGCGGGCGCATTTCGAGGCGCAGCGCGCCGCCATCGCCGCCTCCGGCCGCTGGCCGACGCTCGTCGAGGCGCTCGCCCGGCTGACGTCGCTGTAGCGCCTGCATCGGGCATTGCAACGATGCCGGATTCAAGCTATCATTTAGGGGATACTGCCAGGCTCTTCCATGCCGATGATGACCGCCTGCCCAAAGGAGACGATCGCCATGTCATCCCCGCCCGAGCGGCCTCGCTACCCGATCCCGGCGACGCGGCTCGACGAGATCGACCGCCGCATCTTGGAGCTGCTGCGCGCCAACTCGCGCATGTCCTATACCGATATCAGCAAGGAAGTCGGCATCTCGCGCGTCGGCGTCCAGGCCCGCGTGAACGCGCTGTCCGAGTCCGGCGTCATCGAGCGCTTTACGCTCACGCTGCGCCCGGACAAGATCGGCCTCGGCGCGAGCGCGTTTTTCCTCGTCGAGGTGGAGCCGCCCCGACTGCATGAAGCGGCGGAGCGGCTGGCCGCCGAGCCGCAGGTGACGGAGGTGTGCCGGCTGACCGGACCGAGCGCCCTGCATGTGCGGGCGCTGTTCGCCGACCTGGACGAAATGGACGTCTTCCTGCAGGACAGGCTGTACCCGATCGCGGGCGTCGTCCGCGTCGACAGCCAGCTGCTCTCCAAGCGGTACAAATATTGAACCGAAAGAAGCCCCGAACTCCGGCACAGCCGGATGTCGGGGCTTCTTCCATCCTGCTGCGGCGATCGGATACAATGGAGGAACAACGAGGGCCGGAAAGCCATCCGCCCGAATGGAGGGGTCATCATGAGCATGCCGCTGATCGGCATCTTGCCGCTGTACGATTCGGAGAAAGAAAGCTATTGGATGCTGCCGGGCTATATGAAAGCCGTGGAGCAGGCGGGAGGCATCCCCGTCATGCTGCCTCTGACGGGCGAGGAGCAGGCGCTGGCCGCGCTGGCCCGCAGCCTGGACGGATTCCTGTTCACCGGCGGCCATGACGTCGATCCGGCGCTCTACGGCGAGGAGATCGCGGAAGCCTGCGGCGAGCTGTGCCGAGAACGCGACCGCATGGAAGCGCAGCTGTTCCGGCTGGCGCTGGAGCTGGACAAGCCCGCCTTCGGCATTTGCCGCGGCCTGCAGCTGTTCAACGTCCTGCTGGGCGGCACGCTGCATCAGGATCTTCCAAGCGCGGCCGGCTTCGACTCGGCGATCGGCCACAAGCAGCGCCCCCCTTACGACAACCCGGCCCATCCGGTGCAGGTCGAGCCCGGCTCGCAGCTGCGCCTCCTGGTCGGGTCCGACCGCCTGCATGTCAACAGCTATCATCATCAAGGGATCAAAGCGCTCGCTCCGTCCCTCGCCGCGGCGGCCAAGGCGGACGACGGCCTGATCGAGGCGGTCGAGCTGCCCGGCAAAGCCTTTGTCGCCGCCGTGCAGTGGCATCCCGAATTCAGCTACGAGAGCGAGCCGTCGAGCCGCGCGCTGTTCGCCGCCTTCGTCGGCGCTTGCCGCTCGGCCTAGCACAAAAAGCAGCCCCCCGCCCGCATTCGGGCCGGGGGCTGCTTTGGCGAAGAGGCTCCTATCGGCGCAGCGCCGCGAGCGTCTCCAGCGCTTCCTTGGCCGCGCCGATCCGGTAGCCGGAGCTGGCGTAGCGGATGCGCCGCTCGGCGTCGACGACGAACAGATGCGGACAGCCCGCCTCTGCCGCCGAAGCGGCCTGCGCCAGCGCCGGCAGCGACGAGCCGCCGCGCTCGCGGGCGAGCCTCCCGCCCGCCGGCACGGCGCTGGCGGCGAGGCTGTCGCCGCCGTCCGGCTGCCGAGCCGTCGCCGCCGCGCGCGGACCGCCGTCTGCGGCTCCTTCCGCGAGCAGCAGAAGCACCGCCGCGCCTGCCGCCTGCAGCGGCTCGGCCTGCTCGGCCAGCTCGCGCAGCAGATGGCGGCTCGGCTCGCGCTCCGGCTCCAGCCAGGCGACGAGCGCCGCGCCTTCGCCGAGCGCCTGCGTCCAGCCGAGCGGAGCGCCGCCGTCCAGCGGCCACAGCTCGCCGGCCGGCCGCAGCTCGCCGAGCACCGGCACCGCCTCGTCCGCCGACCGGAACGCCAGCTCCAGCTCGGCCAGCTCCCCGGCGCGCAGCTCGGCGTAGCTCAGGCGCGCCAGCGCCGTGCCGTCCTTGAGGCGCGTTCCGGTCGTGAGCCGGTACTCGCCGGGCTCCAGCCGCAGCCGCCGATCCTCGTAGCCCGTGCTGCCATGCGGATAGGCGAGCGTCCGGTAGACGCCGTCCTGCAGCCTCGCCAGCGTCATCGTGACGCCGTAGACGGCTGCCGGCGCGCCCGGCACGGCGGCGAGGCGAAGCTCCGCATGCCGGCTGCCGGCGCCGTCGCCTGTCCGACCCGCCGCATCCGGCATCGGCTCGCGCTCGTCCGCGAAGCGCGCTTCCCGCCAGCCGTCCTGCCAGAAGGCGGGACGATGCGAGCCCGGCTGCAGCCGGGCGGGAATGCCGAGGCTGCGGTACAGCGCGACGAGCAGGATGTCCCTCGTCTCCCGATCGCCCCGGCCCAGCCTCCATGCGCCGGCCGGCGTGCCCTTGCCGCGCAGGTTCGGCACCGTATCGGCGAGCGCGAACCGCCGCTCCAGCTGCGCCGCGAGCCCGGCCGGGCGGAGGCGCAGCGCCTCCCGCTCCTCGCGGGAGAACGCCGCCGCCAGCAAGCCGCGATAAGGGGCCAGCCGCTCATGCAGCACGCGCGGACAAAGCACATAGGAGTCGAACCGCTCCCGCTCGTCCTCCGCATCCGTCGACGACGCTGGCGGCGCCTCGCCGAGCGCCGCCAGCGCGCCGAGCAGATGATCCTCCAGCGTCGGCCGCATCGCGTCGGTCCGATCCTTGGCGCTCAGCGTCTCGACGAGGCGCAGCGCCCAAGCGCCGCGCCCGGCGCGCGCCTGCTCGCCGAGGAACGCGGCGATCTCGGCGCCGTTGCCGCGCGCGCCGGCCAGCAGCGGCAGCAGCCGCTCCGCCGGCAGTCCGCTCGCGCGCGCCAGCTCCGCCGCCTCCGGCTCCCCGAGGAAGCCGGCCTCGAATTCGCCGCGGCGCGCCGAGCCCTCGCGCAGCCGCTCCTCATGGCGGCGCAGCGCCGCCTCCGGCAGCTCGGGCAGCGGCTCGCCGTCCCGCTCCGGCGGCGGCACGAAGTCCAGCTCCGCCGGCGCCTGCGGCTGTCCGCGCCGCGCGAGCCGCAGCTCCAGCGCGTCCGGCGAGCCCGCGTGGACGAGCCGCTCGTCCCAGCGGCCGCCGCGTCCGGCCGCCCGCACGAGCAGCGTGCCGAGCCCCGCGCGCAGCCAAGCCCGTCCGTCGGCATCCGCCGTCAGCACGGCGATCGGATGCAGCTCGGCCATGTTGTACAGCTCGAAGCGCACCTGCGCTCCGGCTGCGGCCGAGCCGTCCTCCTCCCGCACGGACACGTCCAGGACGCGCGTCGGCGCGTAGGTCGCGAGCAGGTTCAGCTCGGCATAGCCGTCCCGCTCCAGCGTCGTTTCCTCCGAGCCGGCATAGCCGCCGAATACCCGCGTGTCGACGAGCATCGCCCGCCGCGCCGGCGGCGTGAACCAGCCCTGGTCGAGCCGCGCCTCCGGCTCGCATGCCCCGAAATAGCGCCAGCGGCCGTCCGCCCACGCCTCGACCCAGGCGTGGTTGTCGTCGCAATGCGCCCAGCGCGGCGTATACACCTGGCGGGCGGGGATGCCGACGCTGCGCAGCGCCGCCACCGCCAGCGTCGACTCCTCGCCGCAGCGGCCGCGGGCGGCGCGGATCGTCGTCAGCGGCGACGCCGTGCGCAGGTCGCTGCCGGCGTACGTCGCTTTTTCGTGGCACCAGTAGTTCGTCTCGAGGATCGCCTCCTCCATGCTCCTCCCCTGCACCCTCGGAGCGAGCTCGGCGTGGAGCAGCCCGCGCGAGCCGTCGATGTCCTCGGTGTTGATCCGGTACGGCAGCACGAAGTGCGCGAACAGCTCGTCCGGCACCTCCCCGCCCCACGGCATCGCGCGGCGGATCGCCAGCGACTGCCGGGCATGCTCCAGCAGCATCGCGCCGTCATAGTCGGCCAGATCGCCGACCGGCATCGAGGCGAGCAGCAGCCGGAGCGCCCACGCCTCTTCCTCGTCCCGGGCCTCGACGAGCGCGCCGAACAGCTCCCGCTCCCGCGCCGCCGCCAGCCGCCTCCGCTCCTCCAGCCTGCGCGCGATGCCCTCCTTCTCCCGCTCTCCCGGCGACCAGGGGGCCGGCTCCCGCCGCCTCTCCCGCTGCCGCCCGGCGTCCGCTCCCCCCGATTCCTCAGGCGAGCGCGAACCGCCTGCTCTGCCGCTCATCGCAACTCCTCCTTCCACAAACGGCCGTCCTCGCGAATGCACAGCCGCGACCGCCCGTCCTCCGACGGCGCCGACAGCTGGAACAGCCCGCTCGTCGTCTCGACCTGCGGCGAGATCGTCCAGCCCTCGCCGGTCATGAGCTCGGCCGCGTCGGCCGCGAATCGGCCCTGCGCTTCATAATAGTTGCGCTGCCGGTAGTACAGCCGCCGCAGCTGCCATTTGATCCGCTCGTCCTCCGCCAGCTCGAACGCCGGCGTGTCCGCCTCCGCGAACTGCACGTAGCCCCACAGCTCCGGATAGTGCATGTTGACGAGGCCCATTGGCGACCACACCCAGTTGTCCTCCGGACAAGGCCGACCCGTCTCCGGGTCGAGCCGCTTGACGTAGCGGCCGTCCGCGACGTCGACCTGCCACTGCACCCGCGAGAAGTTGACCCGCCAGCTGTCGCCCGCAGCCGGCGGCCGTCCTTCCGCCGCGCACTCCTTCAGGCTCGCCCACGGCATCGCGACCTCGACGCTCCACCGCCGGTTGTCCGCTCCGGGACGGTTCAGCTCGCCCTCGACATGCACCGCAGTGCGCAGCCCCGCGATGTCCCAGCCGTTCACCGGCGGCCCGCCGTCGCGGTACGGCCTCGGCAGCAGCAGGTCCCACACCGTGCCGAGCGCGTTGATCTCGAACTCGTAGTAGCCATGGGTGCTGCCGTTCGCATCGATGAAGATCTCGAAGTCGTTGTCCTGGAAAATGACCGAGTCGCGCTCCGTCAGCGTCGCCCAGATCTCATCGTCCTCAAGCTCCGCCCCGACATAGAAGCACTCGTCGTCCCACAGCATCTTGGCCCGCGTCCGCTTCGCCGGACGGGGACGCCGGTCCCCCTCGATGTCGACGAAATCGTCCGTCCACGCCGCCGCCGCCCAAAACGGCTTGTCGAGCCGTCCGTCCAGCTCCAGCGGGCCGCTCGCCCGCTCGCAGCGGTAGCTCTTGGGCTCATACTTCCCGATCGCCGGCTCTGGCACTCCGCTCCGGTTCATCCGCGCCACTCTCCCTGTCCGTTCAATTATGGGTGACGACGGCGCCCGAGCCGCCGTACATATCGATCTCGTTGTCGAATTCCAGCTTGATGACCGTCACCTGCTCATGCGTCTGCTCCGGCTTCAGGCCGATCCATGTCGTGCCGGGAATGTCGAACCACGGCACGCCGCCGTGGATTTCCCACTCCAGCTCCTGGCCGCTGTGCAGCACGCTCGCCCGGCGGATCGGGTTGCACAGCCCTTTCAGGCAGACGCTCTCCTTAGGCTCGTCGCGCACGAACAAATACAGCGTCCGCCGGTCCGCGGACAGCGTGCTGCCGCCCGGATAGTAGCGCGTCATGACGCCCTCACCGGTGCCGAACACCGCCTCCTCGTGGTCGCGGATCCAGCCGCCGAGGCCGAGCAGCGCCGCCTCCTGCCGCTCGTCGATCGTGCCGTCCTCGCGCGGCCCGATGTCGAGCAGCATGTTGCCGCCCATCGCGATGCAGTCGCAGAACATGCGGATGATCTGGCCGACCGACTTGTACTTATGGTCCGTCGGCACATACCCCCACGACGCGTTGATCGTCGTGCAGAATTCCCATGGCCCCTCCGGCCTCGTGATCGGCAAGCCCTGCTCCGGCGTCTTGTAGTCGCCGTAGCCCTGCAGCCGGGAGTTGACGATAAGCTCCGGCCGCAGCTCCAGCAGCCGCTGCTTGAACGCCGGCAGCCCCCACTGCTCCGCGCTGCGCTCCCAGTCTCCGTCGAACCAGAGCAGGTCGACCGGCCCGTAGTCCGTCAGCAGCTCCCGCAGCTGGGCGTCGTTGAACGCGAGGAACCGCTCCCAGGCTTCCGGCCGCTGCACGCCGTCCGCCGGGGCGGAGAAGCGGTTGACGGCGGACAGGTCGTCCGGCGCGCGCCCGCCCTCGAAGACGCTCGGGTAATCCGGATGCGACCAGTCGATCAGCGAATAGTACAGGCCGCAGCGGATGCCCCGCGCGCGGATCGCGTCCGCATACTCGCGGACGAGGTCCCGTCCCGCCGGCGTCCTTTTGACGACGTTCAGCTCGCTCTGCCGCGTGTCCCACAGCGCGACGCCGTCATGATGCTTCGTCGTCAGCACGGCATACCTCGCGCCGGAGCGCTCGATCAGCTCCGCCCAGCGCTCCGCGTCGAACCTCGACGCCGTAAAGCCGTCCAGCTGCTTCATATAGTCCTCGTACGACAGCCGCCCGTTGTAGAACGACCACGACTCCGCCACGCCGTCCACGGCATAGATGCCATAATGAATGAAGATGCCGAGCTTCGCTTCCTCAAACCACTTCTGCATGCCCTTCCCGCCTTTCGGTTCGGTTTACCGCTTTCATTCTAGGGGCGGCCGTCGCGCCTCGTAAATATGTCATTCGTAACAAGCGTCATCCTTTTTCCCACAAGCCCTCGGAAAGATGACTCATATCTGACATGCCTGTAAGCGCTTATCCGTTTTGGCGCTTCGACGATAGTCATTTCTGCTTCGCCGCCTCGGACAGGCGCAGGGCGGAAATGACATCTTGCAGGCGGGAACCGCTCCAGGCGCGGCATTCCCGGCTTTTTCCCGAGCAGATTCGGCCAATCGGAGACCGGCTGGCGCCGCTCCCGAAACGACATATTTACGCTTCCGGCCGCATCCCGCTATGCTGATGCAAACGCTTCATCCCCGATGCGCCGCTGTCGGATCGACCGCTGCCACTCTTTCCGATCGGGCCTGACGAGGGATGTGGCGTCATCTTTCCTCACTTAAACTAGACTCGAAGGGAGGTTCAACGATGGGAACGACGAACGCCGCCGCCGGCCTGCAGACGCAGGCCCAGCCGCAAAAGCGCCGGGGCTGGAGGCGGATTTTGCGCAACTGGGAGCTGTACGCGTTCATCGCCCCGGCTTTCTTCTATTTCCTGATCTTCGCCTACGGGCCGATGTACGGCATCCAGATCGCGTTCAAGAACTACGTGCCGACGCTTGGCTTCGCCGGCAGTCCGTGGGTCGGATTCGACCACTTCACCCGCTTCTTCAACTCCTATTATTTCTGGGACCTGATCTGGAACACGCTGAGCATCAGCCTGTACGAGCTGGCCGTCGGCTTCCCGATTCCGATCATCCTGGCGCTCGCGTTCAACGAGGTGAAGAACGGCTGGTTCAAAAAGACCGTGCAGACCGTCACCTACGCGCCGCACTTCATCTCCGTCGTCGTCATGGCCGGCATGATCATCACCTTCCTGTCGCCGTCGACCGGCATCATCACCCACATGCTCGAGTGGATCGGGCTCGATCCGCCCGACTTCCTGACCGATCCGCGCTGGTTCAAGACGATGTACGTCCTCTCCGGCGTCTGGCAAGGAGCGGGCTGGGGCACGATCATCTACCTCGCCGCCCTGTCGGGAGTCGATCCCGGCCTGCACGAGGCCGCGATTATCGACGGCGCGAGCCGCTTCCAGCGGCTGCGGCACATCAACATCCCGACGCTCGTGCCGACGATGACGATCCTGCTCATCCTGAACATCGGCAGCCTGCTCAGCGTCGGCTTCGAGAAGATTCTGCTGCTGCAGAATCCGCTCAACATGGAAGCGTCGAACATCATCGCGACGTTCGTGTACAAGGCGGGCCTCGTCGATGCCCAGTACAGCTTCTCGACCGCCGTCGGCCTGTTCAACTCCGTCATCAACTGCATCCTGCTCGTCGCCATCAACCAGATCGTCCGCCGCACGAGCGAGAACAGCCTGTGGTGACGCGAATCCGATTCCGCCGAAAGGAGGCCTGCCGTCCATGACCAGCCAAGCGATCAAGGAATCGCGCGGAGACCGCGTCTTCCTCGTCGCCAACTACCTGTACCTGCTGATCGCGCTCGTCATCGTCGCCTATCCGGTCCTCTACATGCTGAGCGCCTCGATCAGCAGTCCGCAGGCGGTCGGCTCGGGCGAGATGTGGCTTTTCCCGAAGGGCATTACCTTCGAGGGCTACGAGCGCGTGTTCCAGGACAACCGGATCTGGAGCGGCTATGCCAACACGATCCTCTATACCGTCACGGGCACGCTCGTCAGCCTCGCGGTGACGCTGCCGGCGGCCTACGCCCTGGCGCGCCGCGACTTCGTCGGCCGGAACTTCTTCATGGCGATGTTCATGGTCACGATGTTTTTCGGAGGCGGCCTCGTCCCCTCCTACCTGCTCGTGAAGGATCTGGGCATGATCGACACGATCTGGGCGATCATCCTGCCCGGCGCCGCCTCGATCTACAACATCATCGTCACCCGCACGTTCTTCATGTCCACCATCCCGAGGGAGCTCGAGGAGGCGGCCCAGATCGACGGCGCCTCGACGACCCGCCTGTTCCTCACCGTCGTGCTGCCGCTGTCGATGCCGATCGTCGCCGTCATGGCGCTGTTCTACGGCGTCGGCCAGTGGAACAGCTACTTCTCGGCGCTCATCTACCTCAACGATGAGACGAAGTACCCGCTGCAGATCATCCTGCGCCAGATCCTCGTGCTGCAGGAGATGTCCGCCCAGACGGGCGGAGGCATGATCGACGCCTCTACCGCCTCGGCGCTCAACAACAAGGCCGAGATCGCCGCGCTCGTCAAGTATGCGGTCATCATCGTCGCCACGCTGCCGATCATCGTCATCTATCCGTTCCTGCAGCGCTATTTCGTGCAAGGGGTCATGATCGGCTCGGTCAAAGGCTGAGCCGCAAGAAAGCGTTATACTACATTCAAGGGGGAATACGACGATGTGGACCAAACCTCGCACCAACCTCAGCAAGCTGCTGACGACCGCCATCGGCATGAGCCTGCTGGCGGGCTCCCTGGCCGCCTGCTCCGGCACGAACTCCGGCGCGGACAACGGCTCGGCCGGCCAAGGCGGCTCCGCCGGCAACGCCGGCGCGGCCGATTCGGCCGTCGCCAAGGAAGGCATGCCGATCGTGCAGGAGCCGATCACGCTGTCGCTGATGGCGCCGGACGTCGGCCACGCCAAGTGGGAGGACATGGCGGTGCTGAAGGAAATGGAGAAGCTGACGAACATCAAGCTGACGTTCCAGAACGCGCCGCAGGACAGCTTCGAGACGAAGAAGAACCTCGTCTTCGCGAGCGGCAGCTACCCGGACATCTTCTACGCGGCCGACCTCAAGCCGGCGGAGCAGGTGACGTACGGCTCGCAGGGCGTGCTCATCCCGCTCGAAGGACTGATCGACGGCGGCTACGCGCCCAATCTGAAAAAGATCCTCGATGAGAACCCTCAGATCCGCAAAAACATCACGACCCCGGACGGCCACATCTACGCGCTGCCGAACGTCGATCTGACGGCCGTCTGGTACCGGAGCCCGATGTGGTACAACGGCTCCTTCCTGAAGAAGCTCGGCGTCTCGGAGCTGCCGAAGACGACCGACGAATTCTACGCCTACCTCAAGCGCGTGAAGGCGGAGGACGCGAACGGCAACGGCAAGGCGGACGAGATCCCGCTGACGAGCACGAAGCTCGACGACCTGCGCATGTTCTTCTTCGGCTTCTGGGGCATGTACGACGAAGTCATCTACGCCGACAAGGACGGCAAGGTCCACTACTCTCCGCAGGAGGAAGGCTACAAAGGCTACCTGACGTTCATGAACAAGCTGTGGAGCGAGGAGCTGCTCGACCACGAGACGTTCTCGCAGACCGACGAGCAGAAGAAGGCCAAGGGCAAGAACAACCAGGTCGCCGTATTCAACGACTACTATCCGTACTTCACGATGGGCGGCGAGCCGAGCCGCGAGCATCCGATGATGCAGCCGCTGCAGAGCGAGATCGCCGGCACGCCGGTGTACGGCAAGCATCCGGGCCAGTCGGCCAACGGCGTGTTCGCGATTTCCAAGACCAACCCGAACCCCGAGGCGACGATGCGCTGGGCCGACTACCAGTACGGCTACGAGGGCTCGCTGCTGTTCAGCCAGGGCCCGGAGAACGTGCTGTGGAAATACAGCGACAAGGCGACGCTCACGAAGGAGCCGCTGGAAGTGCCGGGCGGCGGCAGCCGCGACGATTACAAGGGCACGCTGACGCCGAACTACGGCATCCTGCCTCCGGGCGTCAACCTGCCGGAGAACAACAAGGGGCTGCAGTCGGACTTCGACGCCTTCATCGCCGAGGAGAACGAGAAGAAGCTCGTGCCGATCGGCAAGATTCCGTTCCCGAACGTGTTCCTGACGCCAGAGGAGCAGTCCGAGGTGACGGCGATGCTGTCCGACATGAACCCGTACGTCGAGCAGATGGAAGCGAAGTTCATCACCGGCCAGGAGCCGCTCTCCGGCTGGGACAAGTACGCCGCCCAGCTGAAGAAGATGGGCAGCGACCGCATCGTCGAGATCTACCAGGCGGCTTACGACCGCTGGAACGGCTCGAAGTAAGGCGCGAGGCGCGGGCGCGGCGTTCCGCTAGGCGCGGGCGCGGCGACAAGACGCTATTCGCTCCGAATCGGGCGAATGCAAAAGCTAACGAAACTGACCCGCGTTATGGGGCGATAAGTCGCTGAAAAACCCGCTTTATCAACGGAATAACGTTTGTGGGTTTCGTTAAAAAATCCGAACGGCGATTTTCAGCAAAATAGCGCCGCTCTGTTTCGTTAGAAAAGCGACTCGGGACGCAAACAAGCCCGGAGGGACCAAGCAGCGGCTGCTCCTGCTTCGTTCGTCCGGGCTTGCTTGTTTTTGCCGGGCTCCATGGCCGCCCACTCGCAAGGCGCTCCGACAAGGGAACTTCTTCCCTTGTTCCGCCAGCCCGCCGACGCGCTCGCCCGAGCGGGCTACTCCGCGCCGGCGCCGCCTCCCGGCTCGCCGCGCTTGCGGTATTGGCCCGGCGTCATGCCGGTCTCCTTCTTGAACTTGCGGATGAAGTTCGGCGTATCGAGGTACCCGACCCGCTGGATGATGTCCTTGAGCGGATCGGCCGTAGCGTCGAGCTGGCGCTTGACCTCGTCGATCCGCAGCTGCCAGACGTAGGCGGTGAAGTTGAGGCCCGTCTTCTCCTTGAAGGAGCGGCTGAAGTGCGACGGCGAGATGCCGTGCTCGTCGGCGACCGACTCGAGGCTGAGCGAATGGTCGGCATAGCGCTCATGGATGTGCTGCACGGCGCGGTCCATCAGCGAGCGCTCCTCCGTGAGCGAGCGGGATTCCGCCTGCGAGCAGATCTGCGCGGCGAGGCCGAGCAGCGCCTGCTCCAGCGCGTCCGGCGAGCGGAAAGCCGACGGCGGAGGCAGCTGGCGAGCCAGCGGGCCGAGCTCGGGCGCAGAGCGCAGCATCGTGCCCTGCACCTCGTAGCCCATCGCCCGCAGCAGCGGAGCGGAGGCGACGCTGGCGCGGATGGCGGCCACGCATTCGGCAATCGTCGCCGCGGCCACCTCGTAGCTGCCTTGCTTGAGCGCCTGCGCCAGCTTGAGCAGCGGGCCGGCCGGCAGCCAGCTCGCCTCCTCCCGCAGCTCGGGAATGAGATCAAATCGCTGCGCCGTCCCCGCTCCGGCGGCCTGGGCCGACTCGAACGCGGACAGCGCCTCGATGTACGACTGGCTGAGCGGCCCCGGCCCCTCGTACAGCCGGCCCGCGCCGATCGTCGGCCGGATCGCGCCTGCGTCCTCGAGCAGCGGCCGCAGCTTCCCCAGCACAATGCCGAGCGGATCGGACCGCTCTCCGTCCGGCCCCTTCATGCCGACGATGAACGCCATGCGCCGCGGCTCCGGCAGCTCCACGCCGTAGACGGCCGCATCCGCTTCCGGGATGGAGAGGCTGCGCAGCCTTCCGTAGACGGAGCCCGCCTCCGGCTGCTCCTCCTCCCAGCCGGCGACGAGCACCGCATAGCGCTCCCGGTCGAATCCGAGCTGAAGCGCTTGCAGCAGCTCGGGCGCGACGCTGCCGGAGCCGCCGTGTTTGAGCAGCATGAGGAGAAAATGATTGCGCGCATACGGCTCCTGCAGATCCGCCATGCGGGTCGAATACTGCAGCACGCTGCGGATCCGGCCCAGCTCGTCCGCCGCCTTGGCCGCGCCGGGCTGCCGGGCGCTGGAGCTGGCATAGGCGGCCAGATCGGAGATCGGGCCGTAGTGGCGCCGCGCCATGATCAGCGCGAGGCCCGCCCCGCCCGCCGCGACCGCGCCGAGCAGCAGCACGAGGATGTTGCGCAGCTCGACGACGCTCGAGAAGAACTGGCTGCTCGGCACCGCCGTCACATAGGTCCAGCCGTTCTGCTCCGACTTGACCGAGACGACGGAGTGCTTCGTGCCGTTCAGCTCGAGGCTGTGCGTCCCTTCGGGCTGGCGGAACAGGCGGCGGATGTCGTCCGGGCCGAGCGACTCTCCCCGCCGCGTCGCCGTCAGCACCTGGCCCTTGTCGTCGAATACGAAGGTCGAGCCTTGGTAGCTGCCGAGGATCGAGGCGATCAGGCCGCCGAGCTGAGACTCCTCGATGAGGTACAGCACGGTGGCATGCGGATTAGGGCTGCCGGGCGT
Source organism: Paenibacillus sp. B01 (assembly GCF_009649995.1). Taxonomy (NCBI): domain Bacteria; kingdom Bacillati; phylum Bacillota; class Bacilli; order Caryophanales; family Paenibacillaceae; genus Paenibacillus; species Paenibacillus sp. B01. The sequence continues at coordinate 5,494,916 of NZ_CP045802.1, forward strand.
GATCGGCACCATATAGGCGAGCATCGACTGCTGGAGGCCGGCGGTGCGCTGAACGAGATCCGCCGGCCGCATGGCCGGGAACTTCGCCTCGTCGAGATCCGTCTCCACCGTGCGGGACGGCCAGTTGTGAAAGGCGTAGCGCTCGTGGAAGACGTCCATTCCGGACATGCCTTTCGACGAGAAGATCCGGTCGTCGCCATGGAAATACAAGAACAGCTCGCCGATCATGGCGCTCGTCGCCATGTACTGGTCCAGCGCCTGGATCGCCTCGCTGCCGTAATAGGGGTCATGGGTCCGGTAGTTGGTCAGCCGGGTATCGTAGGCGATGCGGGTGGCGATCATCGAGAGCTCGCGCATCCTCGAGTCCACAGTATGGCGAGCCTGCACGAGCTGATTGTAGTGGGCCCGCTCCACCTCGCGCTGCAGGTTGCCCGTCGCGCTCTGCGAGATGGCTCCCGCGAACAGCAGCAGCGGCACGAGCAGGATGAGCAGATAGGACAAAGCATAGTTCAGAAACAAACGCGATTTCAGGTAGCTCATGAGTACGGTCCGCCCTCCCGGATGCAGGTTGCCTTTTTCGCCGGCCTCTCCCTTTTCGCCCTGAATTGACCTAACAGCCTAACTGAACCAAACTAGGGTTGCCGTTTCATCATAACAGAGCCGCAAGCCGATTTGAACGCTCTTTCCGTCCTGCCGATCCGAATGAACCGAAGGAGGAATTCCTATGAACGACCGACCTTCCGAAGCGAGCCTGACCCTCGGAATCGATCCGAGCACCCGCTCGGGCGCGGCATCCGAGCCCTCGGAGCCGCTTCCAGCCGGCCTCCCGCTTGAGGCCCTGGAGGACGGAGACGTCCAGGAGGGCGTCCACAACTACAGCCGCGAGGAGGACTATGTCTGGCCGGACGAACCGCTGCTGCGCGAGCGGCTGGAATGGTTCCGCGACCAGAAGCTCGGCCTGATGATGCACTGGGGGCCCTACTCCCAGCTCGGCATCGTCGAGTCGTGGGCGCTGGACGACGTCGATGCCGAATGGTCCCGCGAAAGCGTCGATTGGACCGACGATCCGGCGCGCATCAAGCGCGAGGTCGCGGGGCTGAACCGCACGTTCAACCCGCTCCGCTTCCAGCCGGAGCGGTGGGCGGAGCTTGCCGCCGACAACGGCTTCCGCTACTTGAACTTCACGACCAAGCATCACGACGGCTTCTGCATGTGGGACACCAAGACGACCGGCTACTCCGTCACCGGCCGCGACACGCCCTTCCATACGCATCCCTACGCCGATGTCTGCCGCGCGCTGTTCGACGCCTTCCGCGCCCGCGGGCTGGCGATCAGCGCCTACTTCTCCAAGGCGGACTGGCATACGCCGTACTACTGGTCGCCCGACATGCCGCGCGAGCGCACGAGCCGCGGGCCGTCCTACGATCCGGCCGAGCATCCCTCGCTGTGGGAAAAGTTCGTCTCCTACACGCATGAGCAGCTCGACGAGCTGCTCACGCATTACGGCCGGATCGACATGCTGTGGCTGGACGCCGGCTGGGTCGGCCCGCGCAGCGGCCAGGACATCCGGCTCGGCGAGGCCGTCGAGCGGGCGCGGCTGCGGCAGCCTTGGCTGCTGTCGGCGGACCGCACGATCGGCGGACCGTACGAGAACGTCGTGACGCCGGAGCAGACGCTGCCGGAGCGCCCGATGTTCATTCCTTGGGAAAGCTGCATCACGATGGGCACGGCGTTCAGCTTCCGTTACGAGGACGAGTACAAAAGCGTGCGCGAGCTCGTGCATCTGCTCGTCGAGATCGTCGCCAAAGGCGGCAACCTGGCGCTCAACGTCGCCCCGCAGCCCGACGGCAGGCTGCCGCGCACGGCGATCGAGCGCATGAACGGGCTCGGCGCGTGGCTTCGCTCGAACGGCGAGGCGATCTACGGCACGCGTCCGATCGCGCCTTACGGGGACGGCAGCTGGTTCTTCACCGCGAAGCAGGGCTTCGTTTATGCGATCCGCCTTTATGCCGAGGGAGAGGCGGTCGGGGAGCGACTGGAGCTGCCGGAGCTGCCGGGCGGCATCGGCTGCGGCCCGGCTGCGGGCCGCTCGTCCGCGACGGACCGAGCGCCGGTCGGGGCGCACGCCTCGGCGCGGGACGGCTTTGGGCCGGCCGCCGACGCCTTGGGGCCGAGCGGCTTCGTCTCGGCCGAGGCTCTCGCCGGCCCTGCCGGCGATCCGCTTCCCGCGCCGCTGGAGCGCAGCGGCGCGGGCTGGACGCTGACGGTGCCCGAGCGCCTGCGCTCGGAGCCGAATCCGCTCGCGCTCGTTTTTCGACTGACCGGAGCCCAAGAAGGAGGCCAATGAGATGAAGCTGGGACTGAGCACGTACAGCCTGCTGAACGCGATCAAGGCGGGAGAAATGACCGTGCTGGACGCGATCGACTGGATCGCGGACAACGGAGGCGAGCATATGGAAATGGTGCCGTACGGGTACACGCTCGTGGACGATCCAAAGCTGGCGGACGCCGTGCGGGAGAAGGCCGCGGCGCGCGGCATCGAGCTGTCCAACTACTGCCTGCCGGCCAACTTCGCGCAGGAGACGCCGGAGGCGTTCGAGGAGGAGGTGCGGCGCGTGCAGCGGCATGTCGACCTGTGCGCCCGACTCGGCGTGCGCCACATGCGGCATGACGTGACCGCGTTCACGATTCCGGCGGAGCAGATGGGCATCGGCTGGTTCGACGACCGCTTCGAGGAGATGGTCGAGGGCTCCCGGCGCATCGCCGACTATGCCGCTCCGCTCGGCATCACGACGACGATCGAGAACCACGGCTTCAGCGCCCAGGCGAGCGACCGGGTGCAGCGCATCCTGCGAGCCGTCGGCCGGCCGAACTTCCGCACGACGCTCGATGTCGGCAACTTCCTGTGCGTCGACGAGGACCCGGTCGTCGGCGTCATGAACAACCTGCCCTATGCCTCCTTCGTGCACTTCAAGGACTTCTACGTCCGTCCCGAGGACGAGAACCCCGGCGGCGGCGTCTGGTTCCGCAGCTCGCACGGCAAGTATCTGCGCGGCGCGATCGTCGGCCACGGCGACCTGCCGATCCGCAAGCTGATCCGCCTCATCCGCGCTTCCGGCTACGACGGCTACATTACGGTGGAGTTCGAGGGCATGGAGGAATGCCGGGCGGCATCGCGCATCGCGATGGACAACATGCGGCGGCTGTGGGAGGAGTGCGGGGCATGACAAGAAGCTATATCCGCGCGGGATATGTGAACGACCATCATCTGCCGCTGCTGACGGACCGCGATCTGGCGCAGCTGACGCATCTCAACCTGGCCTTCGCCCATGTGCGGGAGGACGCGATCCAGACTTCGCATCTGCGCCACGTCGACGCGCTGCTCCGAATCCGTTCCTCCTACCCGCAGCTCAAGCTTCTGCTCTCCGTCGGCGGCTGGAGCGCCGGAGGGTTCTCCGAAGCCGCCTCCACGGCCGAAGGCCGCGCCCGCATGGCCGCCTCCGCCCTGCAAGCGCTCGAGCAGCTGCCGCTGGACGGCATCGACCTCGACTGGGAGTACCCGAGCTACAGCGTCGCCGGCATCGCAGGCCATCGGGACGACAAGCGGACGTTCACGCTGCTGCTGCGGGAGCTGCGCGAGGCGCTCGACGCCAAGAGCCGGGCGGACGGGCGGACGTACCTGCTTACGATCGCCGCCGGAGCGGACCAATACTACCTGGACGGCACGGACATGGGCGAGGTCCATCCTTTGCTGGATTTCATCCAGCTCATGACCTACGACATGCGCGGCGGCTTCCAGGTGCTGACCGGCCATCACACGAACCTGTTCACGCCGCCGGGCGACCTGTTCCGCATCAGCGCCGACGCTTCGGCCAGGCTGTTCGAGGCCGCCGGCGTGCCGCGAGAGAAGCTCGTGCTCGGAGCGGCGTTCTATTCCCGTCTCTGGCGCGGGGTGCCGGACCGGCAGCAGGGCCTGCATCAGATGGCGGCCACGACAGGCGGATACGGACCCGACTTCACCGAGCTCGACGAGGCGTATATCGGAAAGAACGGCTTCGAGCGCTACTGGGACGAGGATGCCCAGGCGCCGTACCTGTTCGACGGGCAGACGTTCATCTCCTATGACGACGAGCAGTCCATCGCAGCCAAGTGCGCCTACATCGCCGAGCGCGGTCTCGGCGGCCTCATGTTCTGGGAGTACGGCCTCGACCGGACGGGACGGCTGATCGCGGCGATGGCTCGCGGCCTCGGCGGCTGAGCCGCTGTGGCACGCCGAGCCTTACGGGACCGGTGCCGGCCGGGCGAAGCCTTTTTGCATGGCGTTACCGGAACGGAAGCTCCAAAAGCCTCTCTCCACTCGCACTCTGCGGTGGAGGAGGCTTTTTTCTTGCCGTCACCCGCCCGAGAGCCGCTCTTCCGCGAGCCGCAGGGCGGCCTCCGATGCCGGAATGCCGCGCTCTTCGGCCAGATCGAGCACGTCGAGCAGCGTCTGCCCGACGGCCTCCACGTTTCGCTTCAGCCGCGCCTTGCCGAGCCCCTGCAGCTCGCCGGCCGTGATGATGATGCCTCCGGCATTTACGATGAAGTCCGGCGCATACAGGATGCCGCGCTCGTGCAGCAGCTCGCCGTGCCGCTCCATCAGCAGCTGGTTGTTGGCCGCGCCGACGACCATCCGGCATTTCAGCCGGGGGATCGTCCGGTCGTCCAGCACGCCGCCTGCCGCGCACGGCGCATAAATGTCGCAGGCCGTGCCGGCGACGTGCTCGGTCCTGACCCTTTTCGCCCCGAAAAGCCGGATCGCCTCCGCTTCGGCTTTTGGATTCAGATCGGAGACGAGGAGCCGCGCGCCATCCTCGTACAAATAGCGGCATAACCGGCGGCCGACCTTGCCGAGCCCCTGCACGAGCACCTTCAGGTCATGCAGCGTCGGCAGGTTCATCTCCCTCTTCACTGCGGCGCGCATCGCCAGGTAGACGCCGTACGCGGTCATTTCCGCCGTGAATTCGTCGGTGGCCATGATCGTGCCGGTCGTATCGGTCACATGCTTCGTCCGCGTCCGGATCGCATCCATGTCGCGGATCGTCGTGCCGAGATCGAGGCCGGCGACATAACGTCCGCCAAGACGCTCGATCTGAGTGCCGAGCGCTTGAAAAAGCCGCGTGCGCGCGGCCTCGTCCGTCTCTCCCGCCTTCCACGGATCTCCATCGTCCTGCCAGACGACAGCCTTTCCTCCGCCGTACGGGAGCCGGTAGGCTGCGTTTTTATAGGTCATGCCCTTCGCCAACCTCATCGCATCCCGCAGCGCCTCCTCCTCGGAGCCGTAGCGCTTCATCCGGCAGCCGCCGAGCGCCGGGCCGGACCGCGTATCGTGCAGGACGACGATCGCCTTCAGCCCGCTTGGCGCATCGTGGCACAGCATGACCTGCTCATGCGTCTCCTGAATTATTTCCCGGAAAATATCCATGCTCCGTCCCCCCCTTGTCCTTCGCGGACTACAGTGTATGCGGGGAGGCGCTCCCGATATGCGGTCCGCGTCCGCCACGCTTTAGGAAGCCGGCTCCCCGACGGCGCCGAAGCTCGCTCGAGCAGGCGGCGGCGCCGCTTTTCCGGAACGCCGGGATGCGGCCTCGGCGCCTCGGCCAGGCTCCTATGCCGGTCTGGCTTGACCCGAATGGGCGATGGCTGGAATTGCGCTCCTGCACATTTGTACCGAAGGCCCAATCGCCCTGCCCTCCCGCTTCGTATGATGTCGCATACCACAAGAAAGGGGATTGACACCATGTCTTATGGAGTTGGCGGTGTTGGTGGTGTCGGCGCGGGCTGCGTCGGCGGCTGGGGCTACTCGAGCATCGGAGCCATTCTGGTTCTCTTCATCCTGCTGGTCATTATCAGCCGCGCATTTCTCTGCTAGTACTACCTGACAAAATCGCGGCTTGATCCAACTTGAAGCGAAGTTCCCCGCGGCAGCCGCCGCGGGGATTTTGCATGCGCTCCTTTCCGCCTCGCAGCGGCGGCAGCGCCGCGGGCCGTCCGCTCTTGCAGCAGCGGCAGTGACGCGGGCCGTCCGCTCTTGCAGCGGCGGCAGTGACGCGGGCCGTCCGCTCTTGCAGCGGCGGCAGCGATCCGGACCGCACGCCACCAAGAGCGTGGCGGCAACCGCACATTTGTCCGCCCTGTCCGAACGTCCCGGCGAATCTCGCATATGCTGAGGTAACTTACGAGAAAAGGAGAATTGCCCCATGTCCGAGTTTGTCGAAGGCGTCGGAGTCGCCTCGGCTTCGCGCGGTCCTTCCTCGACCAGCATCATCCTCGTCCTGTTCATTTTGCTGGTCGTCATTTCCGGCGTTTTCTTCGTGTAGGTTGAAACGAACGCCAGCCGTCCCGCCGGCTGCTGCGCAGCCCCCGGCGGAGACAACGGAACAGCCATGAGAGAGGACGGCCGAACGGCCGCCCTCCCCCATGCCTCTCCGTGCTTTTTCCGCCCTTGCAGCCGGCCATCTCGGCTTATGCCCATTTATGCGCGAATGCCCTCCCTGCCCAAACATCCCGGCCGTCCCATGCGTATGATGTCTTATCTCAAGCGAAAGGGGATTTGACAAATGTCATACGGCGTTGGCGGTGTAGGTGGAGTCGGAGCAGGCTGTGGCGGAGTCGGTTACGGCGGTCTCTGGACGAACACGGGAGCGATTCTCGTTCTGTTCATTCTGCTGGTAATCATCAGCCGGGCGTTCCTCTACTAGTTCGCACAGAAGGAGCCCGCTCGAAGAGCGGATCGCGGACTCCCGCGAGCGGCATCCTGCCGGCTCGATCGAGAAATCGTAAACCGATTCAACTTGAAATAATCCATCCAACTTGAAAGGGGATTTGCACATGTCTTACGGTGTAGGCGGCGGAGCCGTCGGAGGAGCAGGCGTCGGCCCAGGTTGCGGCTATGGCGGTTTCGGCTACTCCAGCACGGGCGCCATTCTGGTTCTCTTCATTCTGCTGGTCATCATCAGCCGCGCTTTCCTGTACTAGATCTTTCCGAACCCGCTTCTTCGCAGCAGCGATCGCACTCAGCCAAAAGAACGCCCCTAGGGGCGTTCTTTTTTTGATCATTTTAAACTTATCCAATTAAAACCCCTTCCGTTCCCACGAATAAAACGGGTTTGATATGTACAATTTTATGATCAGAAACATGCGTCAATAAAGCCGACTTGCCGTAATGGGGAGGCTTATTTCGGTTTGGTTGGATTGCGGCTCGCTGCGAGGCGCGGCAAGCAGCCGGAAGGGAAAGCGACAGCAAGCGGAATGGAATGGCGCTAAACATGGAGCGGCGCGCGAACCGGTTAGGCGAAATAGAATACGCGGCGCAGCAATTCTCAACGAAGGAAGGACAGGTCCGCACGATCCGGGTTGGCGGTTGGACGAGCGGCCGGGTGCGGCCAGCCGCCGAATTCAGACGTTCAGCCGGCGCGATTCAACCGTGCTCGATGCGACGAAGCATGCCGAGGAGCAGCGGGCAGGCACCGCATTAGCGGACGCCGAAGGCTCGGGCGCCGTGCGAAAAATGGCCCTTATCAAAGGAAATCCGCATAAAATAGCGAAGAACGACGAAATCGAACGGATAAATCCGTCCGATTGGGCTTTTTTGGTCAAGAAAGAGTCAAAAAAGAGGGAGAGGTTGCTAATAAACCGAACATTTGTAGAGGTCCACCAAACAATAATGCGGAATATCCCGCTTCAAAACCCTCATTTCAAACGCAGGGCGGAAAATCGCCTCTTCCTCCCGAACGAACGGCTCGCCCGCTCCAAATGGCGCCGCTCAGGCCGACAGCAGGCAGCCAAGCAGCCAAGCAGCCAGGCAGCCAGGCGGCGGCATGACGCCGCAAGCCGAGCGCAGCTCCGCTTGCAGCGGAACAAAAAAGACAAGCTCCGCCGCGCTGCTTGCGCAGCAGGGAAGCTTATCGGGTGGGATCGGGAATGACTTGCCGAGTCGAGCGGCGGCGGTTCAGGCGGGCGCTCTGCCGGACCGCGCCTTACTGGCGGCGCTCCGCCGGACCGCGCCTTACTGGCGGCGCTCTGCCGGACCGCGCCTTACTGGCGGCGCTCTGCCGGACCGCGCCTTACTGGCGGCGCTCTGCCGGACCGCGCCTTACTGGCGGCGCGCGATACGCGCCTTACTGGCGGCGCGCGATACGCGCCTTACTAGCTACGGTCTTTCAGCTCGCCGATCTTCTCCTGCACCTCGCCCTTCGCCTTGTCGATCTTGCCTTCCGCCTGCAGGCGAGGATTGTCCGTCGCGTTGCCCCATTGATCCTTGACCTCGCCCTTTGCTTTGTTGACGGCGCCTTTTACTTTATCGCTCAGTCCATCTGCCATGTCTGATCGCTCCTTTTCGGTAAGGGTGGCCTTGCGGCATCTGGTTCTTCTTACCCGGAACGGGAAAGCGATAAACGAATCGCAGCCCGGCAAAGAGCCGCGCCCGCCTCGGACAAGGCTCTGAGAACGAAAAAGCCGCGCGGAAGGAATCGGAATTCCTTGCCGCGCGGCTGCTTGCCGAATCGCTTAGTAAGCCAGGGAGAACAGGCCGTTGATATGCGACAGGTAGCGGATGTTGGAGGCTTCCTTCATCAGCGTAGCCGGCAGGCCCTTCAAACGAGTCTGGTTGCCGCCGATCGTGCCGATCGCGTCCTTGCGGCCGAGCGAGCCCAGCGTACCGGAAAATACCGGCTGGAACGTATCGAGCGGATAGCCGTTGAAGTAGGCATGCAGGTTGTAGCCGATGAGCTCGCCCATCTGCCAGGCCAGCTGAGCCGTCGGAGGGAACGGACGGCCTTCCGGACCCATGACGACGGCGCTGTCGCCGGCGATGAAGACATCCGGGTGGGACGTCGACTGCAGTCCTTCCGTCACCGTCGCGCGGCCGCGGTTGACCTCGATGCCCGAGTTCGCCACGACAGCGGTGCCTTGCACGCCGCCGGTCCAGATGACCGTGCTCGACTCGATCGTGCTGCCGTCCTTCAGGGAAACGGTCTTGCCTTTCATCTCGGTGATCGGCAGGCCCGTCTTGAAGACGACGCCGCGCTTCTCGAGAGAAGTCGTCGCGCGCTCGACCAGCTCGGCCGGGAAGCCCGGGAGGATCGTCGGAGCGGCTTCGACGCAGTACAGGGACACGTCATCGTAGCTGATGCCGTGCTGCTTCACGAGGCCCGGCAGCATGTCGGCGAACTCGCCGACGAGCTCGATGCCCGTCAGGCCGCCGCCGCCGACGACAAAGGTCAGGTCGGCCTTGTCGCCGGACTGCTTGTATTTCGCCACGGAAGCCTCGACATGCGCCTTCAGCTTGTTGGCATCGGCGACGGACTTGAGAGTGAAGCTGTGCTCCTGCAGGCCCGGGATGCCGAAGAAGGCCGTTTCGGTGCCGAGGGCGATGACGAGCGCGTCATACGACAGCGTCGTGCCCGTGCCGAGCTTGACGGTTTTCTCGTCCGGCTTGATCTCGGTCACTTCGCCGATCTTCAGGTCGATGTCCTTGCCGCGCAGCAGCTTGTCGAGCGGCAGCGCGACGTTGCCCTCGGACAGGTTGCCGACGGCCAGACGGTGCAGCTCGGTGATGATTTGATGCGCATTGATGCGGTTGACGACCGTAATCTGGGCTTGCTCCGGCGTAAAATGCTTGCGCGCCGTCGTGGCAGCGAGAAGTCCGCCGTAGCCGCCGCCCAGGATAAGAATATGCTTGGCCATGTTCATCCTCCGTTCACGTTCTATCGGCCTCCGCGCGGGAGGACGGGATTCGTTCTAGTTCTTCTGCTTTTCCTTTTCGCCGAGCGCTTCGAGGAACGCCTGCGTGAAGCGCAGCGTGCGCTGCACGTTCGGATCCTTGAGCATGCGCAGCATGCCGAACAGGCCGACCGTGTTGGACTCGTTGGCCGCATGGTCGCCTGCCTCGATCGCTGCTTGAGCGACCGTTTTCGTCTTGTCGACGATCGGCTTGACCATTTCGCCCAGGCCGCCGCCGAAGTCGCTCAGCAGCACCTTGTCGGTAGCGAGGGACTTGGCCACGTCATAGGAGCTGGTCATGAGGGTCACGATTTCGGCCAGCTTCGGAAGATTGTCGACGAGCACCGTAAGGGACTGCTGCACTTCCGGCTTCATGAGCTGGTCAAGAATGTCGCGCTGCTGCGCGGCGGCCGGCTCTTGCGTCGCCACCGCTGGAGTGGTTTGGTTGTCGGACATGGAAATACTTCCTCCTTTACTCTGGAAATGCGGTTCCGCCCCCATGCGGCCGCTGGACGGCCGGTCGGGGAGGCAATTCGCTTCGCTGCGGGATCGGCAGGCTCGCGGGCCGGGACGGCTTTGTACCAAATTTCACAAAACAAGGCGCAAAATCTTGCCCGTACCCGCTGACCTGCTGCACCCGGCCGCGAACGACGAGGGTCGGTCGCTTTCCCGGTCTTTGCGTTGTCGGCCCGTAAACGGCCCGGAACTTCTACACGTAAGTTTACAACTTAAACGACGGAACTGCAAAAGAAAAATGAGGATTCCCTCGACAGAATTTACAGGCCGCAAGCGTTTTATGCGCCCCCGCAGACGCCATCCGGAAAAATGGCGCCATTTCGCGGCGGGCGGCAGATTTGCGCGAGGCGGTTGCCGGCGCGGACACGGCTCGGGGCCGCTTGTTAAGCTAACGGGCCGTCATGCGTAACTTTTAGGGAATGTAGACATCTAAATAACATAAGGAACGAGGAGGCGGACTATTCATGGGAGGAACGAATTTATGGGATGCGGAGTGGGAGATCGACGAGGAGCAGGCGCGGACGCTGATCGGCAGACAATTTCCTCAGCTGTCATCGAAGCAAGTGAAGCGTTTGGGCTGGGGCTGGGACAATACGGTTTTTCTCATCGGGGATGAGTACGTGTTCCGGTTTCCAAGAAGAACATTTGCAATCGGCACGATTCGTATAGAAGGGAAGCTGCTGCCGAAGCTGGAGCCCTATATGACCATCCCCTATCCGAAACCGTTGTTTTACGGCGAAGCAAGTGACGAATACCCGGCGCCATTTCTTGGCTATGCCTACGTGCCAGGAGATTTCCCCATCGGCTTGACGGAAGAACGCCGGGCTTTATCGGTAGAAAAGCTGGCGAAATTTTTGCGCAGATTGCATGAGTTTCCCGTGCAGGCGGCGCTGAAGGGCGGAGCTCGGCAAGATCATCGAAACTTGACGGACATCGCGTCGCGCAAAGTGCAAATGACGGGATTTCTATCGAAGGTGGTTGAACACTTGTCGCCGGAGGAGTCCGATGCGATCGAAGCGTATATGGGCAGGCTGCAAAAGGACCGTGTCGAGTCGGTGAATGTGCTGCTGCATGGCGATCTTCATTTCAAAAATATGCTTGTGAATGAGAACGGGATCGTTTCCGGCATCATTGATTGGGGCGATCTGAACGTAGGCCATCCGGCTTGCGATTTGAGCGTTGCTTATAGCTTTTTGCCGCCTTGCGCTCGCGGCGCGTTTTTCGAGACGTACGGAGGAGCGGACGAGGAAACGAAGCTGCTGGCGCGGCTGATCGCGGTATACATCCCCATCCTGATCTTGATGCAAGCGGTCGATGACGGGAATGAAGCGATTGCGGCAGAGGCGAAATCCAACATCATGCGGGCCTTGTCGGATTAGGCGTAAAAAAAGCGCATGGAACCGCTCGAGCGGTTCCATGCGCTAAAACCATAGGCGAGCCGGCAAAGCCGGCTCCTGGTCGGAGCACAGCCGGATGCGCAAAAACCGCGCGGCTGCTACATCCAACTGTCGATATCGTCATCGTCGATATCGTCTCCCTCAAGATCGACGCCGGCACTAGCGGCGTCAGCGACGTCGCCTTCCTCGCCAATGCCGCCGGCACTAGCGGCGTCAGCGATGCCGCCTTCCTCGCCTTCTTCTTCAGCGTCAGCGTAGCGATTTTGCTCGATCTCAACCTCAGCGGCCGCAGCCGCCTCGCCCGCGGCCGCCGACGCTTCGCCGGCCGCGGCAGCAAGCTCCGTCGGCGCCGTCAAGCCTGCGGAGGCGGCATAGGCCGCGCCGCCGCCCGCCGTTCCGGCCACGAGGATGCCCCTCTCGGCCGGAATGAACAATTGCAGATTCCGCACGCCGTTCGCGCGGATCTCATTTTCAACCAGATAACGGATCGAGTCCATCAGGTTCGACTGGCCGTTGATCCAGTCCATCACCTCGGGCGACTCGTTCTTCTTCGTCTTCAGGCTGATATTCTCTCCGGGCTGCTTGATCTTCTTCACCCGGCCTCACCCCCTGTGCGCCTTCGCCTGCTGTCGTTCTGTGCCGGCCTCAGGCCGGCTGCTTCGGGCCCTTGGCCTTGAGCGCCTCGAAGATCTTGCCGCGCACGAAGGCATCGAGGCCCTCGGCGTTCATCGTCACCGCATGCTCGGCCGGAATGTAGAGCAGCTTGATCTCGCGCTCCTCGCACAGCTCCTGGAGCATCGGCTGCAGGATCGGCTTCATGAGCACGCTGCCCCCGCCGTACACGCAGATGACGTCGATCTCGTTACGCGCCTTGGTCAGCTGCTTGCGGAGGTTCTGCACGATATGGCGGGCTTGTCCCTCGAGCGGACGGCGCAGCGTCTGGATCGCGCGGCTATGGTATTTATGCTGCGGGTTTTTGATGACGTCGCTGAAAAACTGGCGCGGGCTGTCCGGCAGATGCACGAGCCGGTTGAAGTCGTCAAGCGCTTCCTCGATCGCGTAGCCGGCGCCGTGATGGCTGCCGTGCACGAACTGGCGCAGGAACTTGTTGCCCTCGGTGATCGGATATTCCGTCGATCCGTCGCCGATGTCCGTATGCAGCACGCGCTTGTCCTTGAAGTACGAGCCATTGAACTTGGACCCCAGCTCGTACGCTTCGACGAACTCAGCGAAAATGTCGCCCGAGCGCCAAGCGCCCTCGCGGTCCTTTTGCAGGGCGAATACGACCGGAGTCGCTTCCGGAATCGCCTTGACGTAGTCGAAGACGATGCTTACCGGCACGCGCATCTTGTTGAGGTGGACGGTGACTCGGTGCGTGCCCTCGGTGAACTTGGCTTCGAACTTCGCCGCGTTCTCGTCGGTATGCTGCGTGACCGGCAGCGCCGTCGCCATGTCGACCGTCACCTCGATCGGCTCGCTCGGCACGCCTTTGGCCTCGTCGTAGGCGCGCTGCACGGCTACCGCCGCGACCTGCGCAAGCGTGTTGATGATGGGCAGATCCATGTCGGCCTTGTTGTCGATGCCGATCTGCAGATTCTCCAGCAGCTCGCCGCTCATCAGGGCGAACTTGCCGATATAGTACATGCCCGGGCGCGCCGCCGGGGAATCGATCGTGACGATCAGCTGGTCCTGCAGGTTGCGGATGAAGCTCTCCGGCGGCAGCTCGTCGCTCCACGGAAGCTTGTCCACCCGGCAGCATACGTTCGGCTGGCGGATCATCTTGCCGTCGACGAACAGATCATGCTCGCTGTTGCCGTTGTCGTTGCCTACCTGAAAATGTACCTTCATGTTTCGGTTCCTCCTCGTCTCTCGGCTCGGGAGAGCGGTTGTGGCCGGCCACGGCCGGCCGGGCGCGGGCGCGCCCTGTTCGCGGCCAGGCGGTATTGCCTGGTAATATCATTCGACAGGGGCAGCGGTTTTCCTTCCGTAGTCCGGCAAGTTCACAGCTTGTTCCCCGTTCAGGGGAATATTTCCTGGGCAATCGTCACGGCTGTCCGCGCTGCCGGGCCTTGTCCGCCAGCAGCCAGCCGACCGCGAACAGCGCCGCCATCGCCGCTCCGAGCACCGTTTTGAGCGCGGCCGTGCCGTTCAGGAGAAGCAGCTGGAGCAGCACGAGCGCGACGAGTCCGGCGTTTTCCTTGCGCAGGCGGCGGAACGTGCCCTTGCGCAGCCGGTACACCAGCACTCCGGCGATGAGCGCATAGATGAGAAAGAACAGCGAAGCGGCAAGCGTTTCCATCGGCTTCCTCCTTCTTCGAACGAAGCTGGCGTCGGCTGGCGTCTGTCGGGCCGGGTCAGCTGCTGTCGGACGCCGATGAGGACGGAGCCGGACCATAGGCCGGTACAGGCATACCCAGTGTAACCCAGCCCCCGTGTCGAAGTAAGGGGAAACCTGGCCGCGCGCGGCGGGGAACGGTTATTTTTCCTCGACGATGACGGTGGCGTTGTAGATCACGATGCGCTTGCCGTTCAGGTCGAACAGCACCTTGTTGCCGTACTCCGTGTCCTGGATGTCGATGCGTCCCTCATACTGCTGCAGCAGATTTCCGTTCTGATCGTACACCTTGACGGTCCGCTCCAGTCCTCCGGCATTGTTCGACTTCCAGGTCTTCAGCTGCCTGGAGCCGTTCTCCGTGCTGAAATACCAGGCGGTGCAGCCTCCGATCGCGACCAGCAGCGCCAGCGTCACGGCGAGCCAAATCCAGCGTCCGCGTTTCTTCATCGGTTCTCCTCCTCTTTCCCTCGTTTCGTTTCCATGGAACTGGGTACGAACCGCAAGCCGATTCGGCTTCGTTTCTTTCCTGGTTCAACCGCTCTCGGCGGCGGTTGTTCCCTTGGCAGCCAAGACCGGCATCCGCTCGGGAAGAGCCCGCTCATGGAAAAGAAGCCTCCAGCTCCGCCGGCAGGTTCTCGCGGATGTAGTACCCGGCGTTCTCCGGGTCGAACACGAACGAGCCCGGCAGCCGCCGATGCAGCTCCCAGGCGGTCTGCGTCTTGCCGGAGCCGAACGCTCCGTTGATCCAGATGATGGCGCCCATTCCCTCGCCTCCTCTTCTCCCGCTTGCCCGCTCTTGCGCGGGCCGATGCTGCCCTTAGGACGAGCCGGATCGAGCGAAGGTTGCGATGGAACGATCCGGTTTCCATTCATGCCCAGCGCTGGTATGATAGGGATCATTCGCTGTCGCGATTCGGAAAGGAGACTCGTCGCTTGAAATCCCGCCTGCTCTACAGTCTGAAGATTCTGCTGCTCTACGAGGTGAGCGAGTCGAATCGCGAAGTTCGCTTCGAATCGTGAGCGCGAGGTTGTGCACGCCCCTCTGTCCGCAGTATGCTGAATGCTGATCACGATTCCGATGCGGGAGGAGGCCGATCTCTGACGAACCGATCCGATGCCTGTGAATCCGAACGAAACGCGCCCGGCCGCGACGCCGAGGCCGCCCTGCTGCGCCGCCTGCTGGACTTCGCGGCCTCGGAGCCGGAGCTGCTCGCCGATCTGCGGCAGGTCCGCGAGCACGGTCCGCCCGGGGCCTGGCTCGCCGCCGGCTATGTCCGCAACCTCGTCTGGGACCGTCTGCACGGACGCGCCGAGCGCACGCCCCTGGACGACGCCGATGTCGTCTACTTTGATCCCGCCTGCCCCGACGAGGCTGCCGAAAAGCCGTGGGAGCAGGCGCTCGCCGCGGCCAGGCCAGGCCTGCGCTGGTCGGTCAAAAACCAGGCGCGCATGCACCCGATCAACGGGGACGAGCCGTTCGCCGGCGTGGCGGAAGCGATGAGCCGCTGGCCCGAGACCGCCACCCCCGTCGCCCTGCGGCTCTCGTCGGACGATCAGGTCGAGGCGCTCGCCCCGCACGGGCTGAGCGACCTGTTCGCCATGAAGCTGCGCCCGAGCCCGCTGCAGCGCGATCCGTCGTTGTTCGCGCGGCGGGTGGCGGCCAAGGGCTGGCTGGAGCGCTGGCCGCTCGTCCGGCTGGCGGACGGCTCCGGGCCCATAGGCGTGCCGCAGGAAGAACGCATTCATCCGAAGGAGGAAGCAAGCATGACAAGTCTCGGCTATATCAACGGACGCTTCGTGTCGCTGGAGGAGCTGGTGCTGCCGATCGAGGAGCGCGGCCATCAGTTCGGCGACGGCGTCTATGAATTTTTCCGCGTGTACGAGGGCCATCCGTTCATGCTGGAGGAGCATCTCGACCGGCTGTACCGCAGCGCCGACCTGATCCGCATCGACATCGCTCCGGACCGCGGCGAGCTGCGCGCGATCATGGACGAGCTCGTCACGCGCAGCGGCCTCGCCAGCGGCGACATCTACCTGCAGGTGACGCGGGGCGTCGCGCCGCGCAACCACGCCTTTCCGTCGGTGCCGTCCTCGCTGACGATGACGATCAAGCCGTGGCGCGAGCTCGCCCCCGGCGTCCGCGAGCAAGGCGTGCAGGTGCTGCTCCATCCGGACGAGCGCTGGCTGAACTGCCACATCAAGTCGCTCAACCTGCTGCCGAATATCCTCGCCAAGCAGGCCGCCGTGGAGGCGGGCTGCTTCGAGGCGGTGCTCGTGCGGGACGGCTTCGTGACCGAGGGCTCGAGCTCCAACGCCTATCTCGTCCGGGACGGCGCGATCCGCACGCATCCGGCGACCAACCATATCCTCGGCGGCATCGCCCGCATCGCCGTGCGCCGCATCGCCGAGGAGCAGGGCATCCCGTTCATCGAGGAAGCGTTCGGGCCGGAGGAGCTGCTGGCCGCCGACGAGGCGTTCCTGACGAGCAGCGGCATCGAGCTCGTACCGATCGCCGGCGTCCATGGGCGCGGTCCGATCGGCTCCGGCTCGCCGGGGCCGGTCGCGCGCGCGATCCACGCGCGCTATGCCGAGCTGACGCGCCAGCGCTGATTGCGAGCGAGCGAGCGGGCGTCCGCCTGAGCGGAGCCCGCATCGCATGAAAAAAGCCTCCTTTCCGGCCGAAGGTCGGAAAGGAGGCTTTTTGCCGTCGCTACATATAGCTGCGGATGCGGGCGCCGAGCTCCCGCGCCAGCGCATCGGGGCCGCGCCGCACATCCGCCTCGTGCAGGCGGAACGAAGCGCGCGTCTCGTCGGTGCCGAGCCATTCGGAGAAGGCGCCGCCCCGGCGGTCGACCTCCATCATCACGTCTACGTAGCCCGGGGACGGGAGGAACACCATCTCCAGCTCGTCGAGCCGGCCGAACTCGCGCGTGCGCGGCACGAACTCGAATTCCTGCAGCACCGGCACTCCGTAGCGCGAATGCCCGACATGCTTGCACTCCACCTCGCGGGTGCGGAAGCCAAGGCGCTCGACGGCCTCCAGCACGCTGGCGACGAGCGGATGCGGCAGCACCTTGATGTAGTCGTTGTCCGCCGCATCGAGGGCGCTCGCGATGTCGAGCGACGTCTTGATCCACACCTGCGTGCCGCCGGCCGTGATCGGCGTATGCTGCGGCAGCACCCAGCGGAAGTCGAATTCCTCGCGGCTGCCGGCGCCGATCTGGAACGACTCGCGCAGCGGCAGGCGGGCCAGCGCGACGTTCTCTCTGACCTTGCTGTCGTTCACTTCCTTGATATAGCTCGTCATGAGCACGAGCTCGATGCCGTTGATCTGCTGCGGAACCGCTCCGCCCTCGACGAGGATCCGCCCGGAGATCTCGTCCCCGGGACGGACGCCGCTGTACGGCACCTCCAGCACCGTCTCGACCTTGGCCGCTCCGATACCCATCGAAGCCATCATGTTTTTGAAGAAGGACATGCCGCCCACGCTCCCTGACCGATAGTTGCTCATTCCGCTCGCCCTCGGGTCCGCTTAAGGACTGCCGGCCGGGGAATGATGCTGGAGATGGATACGGCCCAATCTGGAAAAAAGTTTCACCCGCATATTGGAATTCGCGCTAATCGCCCAGCTCCTCCAGCAGCCGCTCCGCGACGAGCCGCCCGCCGATCGTGACGATCGGCGTGCCGCCGCCGGGATGGGCGGAGCCGCCCGCATACCAGAGGCCGCGGATGTCGCGGTCCCGGCTCGGAAAACGGAAGAACGCCTGGCTCGGCCGGTTCGACGACATGCCGTAGATCGCTCCGCGCCAGGCGCCCGTCCGCCGGGCCAGATCGTCCGGCGTCAGCACGCGGCGCAGGCCGCCCGCCTGCGGGCCCGTCCGCTCCGCGATGCCGCTCAGGCCGCGGGCCTCGAGCAGGCCGAGGATGCGCTCGGCATAGGCGTCCTTGAGCGCCTCGTAGTCCAGCCCGTCCCGCTGGGCCGGCGCATTGACGAGGGCGAACAAGCTCGTCCGCCCGCTGCCGCCGACCGCTCCTGCCGCCGCCCCGCCGCCCGACCGGCACACATAAATGGCCGGATCGGCCGGCAGCTCCCGCCGTCCGAACAGATCGTCGAACTCCGCCTCGTAGTCGTTCGGGAAAAAGACATTGTGATGCAGCAGGCCGCCCAGCTCCCCGCGCAGTCCGAGCAGCAGCACGAAGCCCGCTACCGAAGGCTCCAGCCGGTCGAGCCGCCGATCGGGCGTCGACGGGCGATGGAGCTCCGGCACGAGCCGGCGCAGCGCCTCGAGCGGATCGGCGTTCAGGACGACGGCGTCGGCCCGGACGAAGCCGCCGTCCGTCTCGACGCCGGCCGCGCGGCCGTGCAGGACGGCGATGCGCCGGACCTCGGCCCGCGTGCGGATGTCCACGCCGAGCTCGCGGGCGAGCCGCGCGTACGCCTCCACGATCGCGTAGCTGCCGCCGTCCGCGGCGAATACGCCGCTGCCGCCGCCGTCTCCGGCCTCGATATGCGCCATCATGTTGAAGACGGCCGGCGTCTGCCGCGGAGCCGAGCCGACATAGGTCGCATAGCGGCCGAACATCGCCAGCGTGTTCGGGTGGCGGAAATAGCTCCGCAGCACGCGGTCCATCGAGGCGAGCGGCCGGATGCGGGCGAAGCCGGCGAGCAGCGACGGACGCAGCCGGTCCTTCCAGCCGAGGATGAGCCCGCTCAGAAACTCCCGCTCGGCGAGCGCATGCAGCCGCGCGCTCTCCCGCATGTAGGCTCGGTAGCTCCGCGCATCCTCGGGGCTGTAGACGGCGATCTGCGCCTCCATCCGCTCCGCGTCGGCGGTCAGGTCGACGACCGACCCGTCCGCGAAGCGGCTGCGCGCGATCGGATCGAGCGGCCGAAAGCGCACGTAGTCCTCGCGCTTCCGCCCCGCGGCGGCGAATACGGCGTCGAATACGGGCTGCATCGTCAGCGTGCTCGGCCCGTTGTCGAAGCGGTATCTGCCCTCCTCGACGCGCTGCAGCTTGCCGCCGAGCTCCGGCTCCTTCTCCAGCAGCGTCACCCGGCAGCCCCGGGCCGCCAGATGGATCGCGCAGGACAGGCCGCCGAGCCCGCCTCCGACGACGGCGATGCGGCGTCCGGTCCGGCCGGAGCTCGCAGCCGCGGCGCGCGCGGGCGGCAGCTCAGGGCCGCGGCCGAGTCTGGACCCGTCGTTCATGCGTATCGCCTTCCTTTCCATTCGTAGCCCCGCTTGCGGTAATGGCAGCGGGCCGAGTCCGCCCCGATCAGCAGCACGAGCGCGATGCTCGCCGGCAGCAGCAGGCAGTACGCAGCCGGCACCGCTCCGCGGACGTCGACCGCGAGCTTGACGAGCGCGCCGAGCGCCCATGCCGCGGCGGCCGCCGGCAGCCACGCCGGGGGCTGGCCTGAGGCAGCCCACGCCGCGAGCCCCGCCAGCAGCCCCGCCGCAGGCAGCAGGTAGAGCGCCGCATAAGCCGCGCTCACCGCCAGCAGCAGCGGCAGGCTGCGGCCGAGGCCGGGGAACAGGTTTTTGCGGTAGCCGGTCCACACCTCGGCGGCGCCGCGGTACATGCGGCTGGAGGCGAGCGCGTCGATGCGGGCGAGCCGCGCCGGCTCCCCGCCGCGCTTGGCGAGACGGATCAGCTCCATGTCGTCGAGCAGCGACGAGCGGACCGCGGCATGTCCGCCGATTCGCCGGTAGCTGTCGGCGGCGATCAGGATGAACGCGCCGTTCGCCGCCGCGAAGCGCGGATCGCGCGAGCGGCTCACGAGCCGCAGCGGCAGATGGCAGAGGATCGTGAACAGCATCATCGGCACGACGAGCTTTTCCATCCAGGTGCCGGTCTCCTGCCGGGGGAAGCCGCTGACGAGTCCGCTCCGCTGCGCGGAAGCCTCGCGGGCCGCCGCCTCCAGCGCCTCCGGCTCGAGCGCGACATCGGCATCGAGGAACAGCAGCCATCTGCCCGACGCCTCCGCCGCCAGCTGGGCGCAGGCATGAGACTTGCCGAGCCAGCCTTCCGGCAGCTCGCGGCCGTCCAGCAGCCGGATACGCGAGTCCGGCAGCCGGGCGAATCGCCGGGCGATGTCCGCCGTGTCATCGTCCGAACGGTCGTCGAGGACGAGAATTTCCCGCGGCCGGCCGCGCTGCGCGAGCAGGCTTTCCAGGCAGCGCGGCAGGTTCCGCTCCTCGTTGCGGGCAGGGATGAGAACAGAAATATCACTTAGTAATACAATATCATTCTCAGGATTACTTCGATTAAAATCCCGCGATTCAGAGAGATTAAGCGCGTTTGGAAGAGAATCCTTCTCTGCCTCCGCCTTCCTCTCTGCCGTTCCGGGTGCGGGCAATGCCCGCTTCCCCCTGTCGCCAAGCGGTCGGTAATACCGAGTGTTCCATACAATGAAAACGAGCTGCAGCAAAAGCGCTGCGGCTACGAGCGCGAAAACGGCTTCCATCTCCGCCATCCCTCCTTCCACCCGCGATAGCGGTCCGAGGTGGATTGCCCTCCCCGCAGCGCGAGCCGGAAGCGCCCGCCGTCCGGAAGCGGCCGATCCGTCAGCTCCCGGCGATGGACCTCCAGCTGGCGCTGCAGCAGCCCGGCGACGAGCGCCGCCGCCTCGTCCCGGCTCAGCGCGGACCAATCACGCCGGATCGGCTCGCCGGCCATGACGGTCGCCGCCGGCTTCTGGTGGTCGCCGAGCGCATAATGCAGCGTCACCGGACGCAGCTCGGCCGGGCCGAGCCGCCGCAGCAGATGCCCGATGCCGCCGAGCGCCTCGATCGGCCGATCCGGCGGCGTGATCGCGCCCTGCGGGAAGATCCACAGCGGATGCCCGGCGCGCAGCTTGGTCTCCGCGTAGGCGAGCGAGGCGAGCGCGTCGCGGGGCTGGTCCCGGTTCACCGAGAACGCCCCGAGGCGGCGGAAGAACGGGTATTCTCTCAAGCCTTTTTCATCCATCAGGATGTACGGATCCGACTGCGTCAGCCGCTCCGTCAGCTGGAACAGGACAAGCCCGTCCCACCAGGACACATGGTTGGCGGCATACACGACCGGCAGCTTGCCGACGCCACCCGCGCCAGCGGCCGCGCCCGCCTCCGGCTCCAGCTCGCCCCACAGATAGACGCCGTGCAGATGCCGGGGGAACAGATAGAGGCTCTGGTAGAGCGCGAACAGCCGTCTAAACGGAACGCTCTTGGCGGCGGGAATCAAGGCGGACCCTCCCTTCGGCGAGCGCGATCCAAAAGAGGGAGAGGACAAACGCGGCGGTCAGTCCGGCGCGCAGCGCCAGCAGGCCGAACAGCAGCAGCATGAGCTGGTACAGCCGCAGCGCCAGCCGCCGCTCGCGCGCGCCGCAGGAGACGGCCGGCAGCAGCAGGCTGAGCAGCGCGCCGACGATGAACCAGCTGACGAAGTTGGCGGTCGGGATGCCGTAGTAGAAGCCTCCGCCGGCCCAGTCCCAGAAGCCGCGCGCCTCGGCGACCGGATCGAGCACGAGGTCGAGCAGCACGACCCACAGGCCCGTCTCCAGCGCCCGCCGCGTCCGGCTCGTCCGCCCGGACAGCAGCGCGCCTCCCGCGATGACGCCGATCCAGGCCAGCCCCATCGTCCACGGCACGCCGGACAGCATGCGGCCGAGCTCGTCGGTGTAGACATACTCGCCGAACGGGAAGCCCGTATGCGTGCCGACCCACTCGACGGCGAACGTGCCGGCGGCGATGAGCAGCGCCGGGACCGCCAGGCGCCGCCAGCCGGTACGGACCGCGAGCAGCTCGAGCCCGCTGAGCGCGTACAGGACGAGGAAGACGCCGCTCGCGAACGACAGCGCGGGCGGCACCTCCGCGAACACCTGCAGCACGAAGCCGACCGCATACCAGACGAGGAAAAACGCGGTCAGCGGCAAGCCGCCGAGGCCGATGCGGGCGAGCAGCGGCGGACCGGGCCGCCGCGCAGCGGCCGGGGCGACCGGCGGCGGGAGCTCGGCGAGCCGCAGCGGGGATGCTGCGCCCGGCGGCGAGGAAGCCGCTTCGGCCTGATCCTGCCCCGCCTCGCCGCTGCGGCTCACAGCGCCACCCGGGACGGCTCGGCCTCGTCCCCGTCCAGGCCGCCGGCGCCTCGACCGGCCTCGACCTCGGGGCTCCGCTCGCCGCCGCGCGCCGTCTCGGCCGCCGCCATGCCCTGCAGCACCGCGCGCAGCAGCCGCTTCCGCCCCTCGTCATCGACATAGGCCCGCCGCGTGAACACCTCGCCGCCGATCGCCCGCACCGCCTCCACGATCTCGCCGTAATAGGCGGCTGCCAGGCGGATCGAGAAGGCGCTGTCCGCCGGATACGTGTGGATGCCTTCCAGTCCTCGGCGGAACCATTCCGCGGCGACGGAGGCGAGCTCCTCCAGCACGCGGAGGAACGCCTCGTTGACGACGCCCCGCTCGAACTGCTCCTCGCTGTAGCCGCAGCGCTCCATCAGCTCGAGCGGCACGTAGCGCCGGCCGAGCCGCTGGTCCTCGCCGACATCGCGCATGATGTTGACGATCTGCATGCCTTTGCCCAGCCACACGCCCGCCTCGGTGATCGCCGCTCCCGGCCGCTCATGCAGCACCGGCAGCAGCATCTCGCCGACCGAGCCCGCGACGCGGTAGCAGTAATCCTCCAGCTCCTCCATGCTGCGGTAATGCGTGCGGACCTGATCCATCCGCTGTCCGCCCATCTGCGTGCGGAACGGCTCCTTGCCGATCGGGAAGCTCGCCAGCAGCCAGCGCAGCGCCGGCCAGATGAAGTGCCCCTCCGCGCTTTCCAGCCGCTCGAAGCGCTCCTCCAGCTCATCCAGCGTGTACGGGCTCGTATCGGGCTCGTCCACGCTGTCGTCGATCATCCGGCAAAAGGCGTAAAGCACGAATACCGCCTCCCGACGAGGGGAGGACAGCAGCCGGAACGCCTCGTAAAAGCTGGCCGAGCTTCGCTTCATGACCGCCTCGCACTCCGCGGCGAGGGCGGCATCCAGTCCTGTCGTGCCGTTGTTCATGTCCCCAACTCCTTTGCGATGATTCGCCCGAGCAGGCGGGCTCCCTGCATGACGATCGGAATGCCTCCTCCCGGATGGACCGACGCTCCGACCGCGTACAGCCGCTCGACCGGGAGCGGCTTCACCTGCGGCCGGAAGCCGCCGGACTGGCTCAGCACCGGCGCGATGCCGAAGCTGCCGCCGCGGTACAGGCCGGACCGGGCGGCGTCCCGCGGCGTGCGTACGCTCCGCCAGCGGATCGCCTCCCGGAGCCCGGGAAAGCGCAGCGCCTCGGCGCGCTCCAGCACGCGGTCGACCAGCTCCACTCCCGCCCCGTCCCAGTCCAGCCGCTCGTCCGCGGGCACCGGGATGAGGAAATAGAGCACGCTTTCTCCCGGACGAGCCGCTCCGTCATCCGCCGCGACCGGGTTGAACGCGTAGAAGGAAGGCGTCCGGCTGATGCGTCCGCGGCCGAACACATCCTTCATATGGTCGAGATGCCGGTCCGACAGGAAGAACTGGTGGACTCCCGCCTCCTCCCAGCGCCGTTCGAGCCCGAGATAGACGAGCAGGCAGCCGGAGGAAGGAATCCAGCGCTTCGGCCGGCTGCGCCAGCCGTCCAGCAGTCCCGCCAGGGCGGGGTAGTCGCCGTTGTAGACGACGGCGTCGTACGCCTGCTCCTCGCCGCCGGCGGACAGTCCCTCGCAGCGCCCGTCCCGCACCCGCACGCGCTCCACCGGCGTCGACAGGCGGATCTGCACGCCGGAGCGGCGGCAGGCCCGCTCCAGCGCCTCGGCCAGCCGGCCGTATCCGCCCCGGACATACCAGATGCCGTGCTTGTGCTCGCTGTAGGGGATGAGCCCGTACAGCGCCGGCGCCTGCAGCGGCGAGCCGCCGATGTAGAGCGACTGCAGCGAGTAGGCCTCGCGGATGCGCTCGTCGCGGAAATAGGCCGACGTCCAAGGATGCATCCCGCGCCAGGCGCGCGAGCGATAGAGGAAGCGCAGGTTGGCCGGCGTCAGGAACGAGCGCGCTCCGGGGAACGTACGCGAGAGGAACGCCTCGAAGCCGTAGTCGAACAGCCCCTCCATGTCCCGCATGTACCGCCGGAAATCCTCCGCCCCTCCGGGATAGGCCGCCTCCAGCACGCGCTCCTGCTGCCCGGCGTCCTGCCACTTCGTCCAGCGCGAGTCGTCCGGGTAGTAGAAGTCGTACAGCGGGTCGATGCGCTCCAGCTCGATGTCCTCCGGCGGCACGCCGGCCTCCGCCAGAATGTCGCGGAGCAGGTCCGGCAGCAGCACGATCGTCGGCCCCTGGTCGATGCGGAACCGGCCGGTGCCGTCCTCCTCGTAGCCGAGCCGCCCTCCGACGCGGGCCTCCTTCTCGTAAACGTCCACCTCCAGCCCTTGCCGCCGCAGCAGCAGCGCCGTCACGAGGCCGCCTACGCCGGCGCCGATGATCGCGGCCTTCATGAGCGGACCTCCGGCGGAGCGGCAGCAGCACCGCGCGCTCCGCGAGTCTCCGAGCCGCCCGCTGCCGGGGGACCGGCGGCTCCAGCCGCTCCGCCGCGTCGTCCTGGCCTCCAGCCGCTCCAGCGGCCGCGTCCGGCTCCGCCGCTTCGCCCGGACCGCTCCCGCTGCTCCTCCTCCAGCAGCTGCGCGCTGATGATCGCCGACTGGATGATCGTCGGCAGCCCGCTGCCGGGATGCGTCCCTCCGCCGACGAGATAGCAGCCCTCCAGCTCCTCGAAGCGGTTGCGGGGCCGCAGATGCATCATCTGGTCCAGGCTGTGCGCGAGGTTGAACGTCGCGCCTCGATAGACGTACGACTGCTTTTCCCAGTCCTCCGGCGTATACATCCGCTCCTCCTCGATGAGCGCCTCGACGGCGGCCGCGCCGGGGAGGCCGCATTCCGCCGCCAGCCGCTCCAGCATCGCGGCGCGCACCCGCGGCGCCTCCTCGCGCCAGTCGAGCCCGGAGCGGTTGTTGGGGACGGGCATCAGCAGGTAGAGCGCCGACTTTCCCGGAGGAGCCAGCGTCGGGTCGAGCCGCGACGGATGATGGATGTAGAGGGAGGGATCGTCCGACAGCGTCATCCGTTTCGTCATGTCGTCGACGTTGCGCCGGTAGTCGGACGCAAAGACGATCTTGTGATGAGGCAGCGTCGGCAGCTCCGCCCCGATGCCGAGGTAGAGCATGAAGGTGGATAAGGACAGCTTTTTTTTCTCCAGCCTGGCGGGCGTGTAGGACTTCAGCGTGCCGGGCTCGAATAAAGTCGTCATCGCATGGCCGAAGTCCGCGCCGATGACGATCGCGTCGGCGTCCAGCCGCTCCCCGCTCTCCAGCTCGACGCCGACGGCGCGCCTGCCGTCCGTCAGCACGCGGCGCGCGCCCTCGCCGACGCGGATGGCGGCGCCGTGCTCGCGGGCGACGTCCGCCATCGCCTCGCTGATGCGGTTCAGTCCGCCGATCGGATGGTAGAGGCCGTATTCATGCTCGAGGAAGCTCAGCATCGTGAACGTGCCGGGGCATTCCCACGGCGACATGCCGAGGTATTTGGACTGGAACGAAAATGCCCAGCGCAGCCGCTCGTCGGTGAAATAGCGCGAGAGCCGCTTATGTACGGTGTCCGCGGCATCCAGCTTGGGCAGAGCCCGCAGCACGTCGGACGCGAAATAGCTGCGGGCCGAGCCGAACGGCCGCTTCAGCAGCGGCAGCACGCGGCTCAGCTTGTCCCGCTCCCGGCTCATGAAGCGGAGATAGCGCTCGCCGTTGCCCGGGAACAGCTCCTCCACCCGGCGGGCCGTCTCCTCGTGGCTGCCTCCGGGAGAGAATTCGATCTCGCCGAACTTCAGCGTATAGAGCGGATCGACCCGCTTCAGCTCCAGGTAGTCCCTCACGTCGCGGCCGGCCCGCTCGAACAGCTCCTCCAGCACCGGCAGCATCATCAGGAACGTCGGTCCTCGGTCGAATGTGTAAGCGCCGATGCGAAGCGCCGAGGTCCGCCCGCCGACGTAGGCCTGCTTCTCCAGCAGCGTCACTTCGTGGCCGCGAGCCGCCAGCAGCATCGCGGCGGCCAAGCCTCCCGGACCGGCGCCGACGACGGCCGCCTTGATTCGTTTCCCCACTTCCCCCACCTGCTTCCTTCGTTTCGTTGGCCGAGCCCGGCTCAAGGCCTGGAAAGGGACAGAGCCCGTCTACTAATATTAACCCATCGGTATAATTTTTCAATCATTCTTCGTCATGGTCTTGTCCTTTATTTCTATGCGGCCGGGCCGTACGGACAGAACGGGGATCCGTCCTCGCACATCGTCGCTCTGGATAGGCGGAGGAGGCTGGCGAGCATGGCGGCATTCGGCAATCGGGCCCAAAAGCAATAGCCCCCGTCCGCCGAAGCGGACCGAGGCTATGGAGGGACAATCAACGCGGCTCCGCCGCCAGCCACTCTTCCGGCAGCAGCCGCCGATAGCGGGGCTGGGCGTAGCGGTCGTCGACGAGCAGCAGCGTGCCGCGGTCCGACTCGCTGCGGATGAGGCGCCCGCCGGCCTGCAGCACCTTGCCGATGCCGGGATAGACGTAGGCGTAGTCGAAGCCGCTGCGGCCCTGGCGCTGCTCGTAGGCGGCCAGCAGGTCGCGCTCCGGCCCGAGCTGGGGCAGGCCGACGCCGATGACGGCGACGCCGGTCAGCCGGTCGCCCGCCAGATCGACGCCCTCGGAGAAGATGCCGCCCATGACGGCGAAGCCGAGCCGGATCGGCCCGTCCTCGCCCGGAGGCTCGGCATAGGCGGCCAGGAACCGGTCCCGGTCCTCGTCCGTCATCGACGGCCGTTGGAGCTGCAGCCGCAGCTCCCGGCCGTCCGGCAGCGGAAACGCCCGCTCCCCGCCGGGAGCATCCGGCTCGCCGGCGCCTCCTGCGCCGGCCGCCGGGGCCGGCGAGCCTTCGCCGTCCCGTTCACGGCGGCCTGGCCCGTCCGGCGCAGCCGACGGGGCTTCGCCGCTCCAGTCCCGACGGCCAGGCTCGTCCGGCGGACCGGACTCCGGCCGCGCGTCCGCCTGCTCCCGCTCTCCGCCGAGCTCCGCGCGCAGCTGCCCGTAGGCAGCATTCATGTACGCATAGGACGGGAAGAAGGCCAGCCAATGCCCGCCCTTCTCCAGCGCGGCGTCCGCGAGGGCGCGGGCGAGCGGCTGCAGCGTATGCGCGCGGTCGGCGTACCTCGTCGACAGCGGCAGCACCCGCACCTCCAGCTGCGCCGGGTCGAACGGCGACGGCAGCGTCAGCGAGCGGTCCTCCTCCTCGGCGCCCAGCTGATCCATATAAAAAGGCAGCGGCGACAGCGTCGCCGAAAAGAACACCCGCCCGCCGTATTGGCGGCCGGTCTGGCGCAGCAGCGCGGACGGGTCGAGGCATTGGAGCGTCGCCTTGACCGACGAGCCGCGCTGGCGCTCCAGGACGAGCGCGAACCGCTCGTCGAACCATTCGCCGGCCGCGACGAACGCCTTGGCCGCATAGTAGGCGTCGAGCAGCCGCTGCTGCCCGTCCGCCGGCGCGCGCGCCTCCTGCCGGAGCGTCGCCTCGCCGGAGCGCCCGGCCGGGCCGGCATCGCCCGCCGCCGGGTCCGCCGCGCCCGCCGGCGCTTCGCCGCTCGGCACGCCGGCGGCCGGCGCTCCTCCGGCGGCCAGCGTCTCGGCCGCCGCCTCGAGGAAGCCGCGCGCCGCGGCCAGCAGCTCCGCCGGCGCCTCGTCCGCGGCGAACGCGCCGCCGCCGGCCGGCCGCAGCCCTGCCGCGCCCCCGCCTCCAGCGTCCATCTCCTTACGCAGCGCGATGAACGCGGCGTTCACGGCCTTCGCGGCGGCGGCGAGCGCGGGCGCGGATGCCTTCAGCTCGCGCTGCAGCGCGAGGAACGGATCCTTCTCCAGCGCGGCGGAGTACATCGAGCGGGCGCGGTCCGGCAGGTTATGCGCCTCGTCGACGAGCAGCGCGCTGCGGCGCGCCTGCTCCGCCAGCAGCCGCTTGAGCGACACTTTGGGATCGAACACGTAGTTGTAGTCGCCGATGACCGCGTCCGCCGCGTAGGCGGCGTCGAGCGAGAACTCGAACGGGCAGACGCGATGCTTGAGCGCGTACCGCTCCACCGTCTCGCGCGTGACGAGCGTCTCGCTGCCGAGCAGGTCGAGCACCGCGCCGTTGATCCGGTCGAAGTAGCCGTCCGCAAAAGGGCATTCCGCCCCGTCGCAGCGCACTTCCTCCTGCGGGCAGATCTTCTCCTTGGCGGTGAGCGTCACCGCATGCAGCACGAGCCCTTGCGCCTCCATGCGCCGCAGCGCGTCCTCGGCGGCCGCGCGGGTCGTCGTGCGCGCCGTCAGGTAGAACAGGCGCGAGACGCCCGCGCCGCCGCCTTTGCCCCCGCCCGCGCCGTCCGCGGGCTCGCCGAGCGCCCGCACCGCCGGCCAGAGCACGCTCATCGTCTTGCCGATGCCCGTCGGCGCCTTGGCGAACAGCCCGCCGCGCGTCTCGAGCGTGCGGTAGACGGCGGCGGACAGCTTGCGCTGCCCCGGCCGGAAGGCGCCGAACGGAAAGTCCAGCGCCGCGAGGCTGGCGTCCCGCCGCCGGCGGTGCTCCGCCAGCATGCGGGCGTACGGCGCGTACGCCTCCAGCAGCCCGAGCAGCGAGGCCCGCAGCTCGGCGCGCGAGCAGACGCGCGCGAAGCGGACCGCGGCTCCGGTGTCCTTTTGCACATAGGTGAGCTGCACGCGCATCTCCGCCCGGTCCTCCCGCTCCGCATAGATCGCGGCATAGCCCGTCGCCTGCGCCCAGTGGACCGGCCAGCCGTCTCCCGGAATGTCCGCCAGCGGCCGCGAGACGGACTTGATCTCGTCGATCGTCTCCGTGCCGCCCTCCCGCAGCAGGCCGTCGCAGCGCCCCTCGACCGTCCAGGACACGCCCGCATGCTCCAGCTCCTCCCGCAGGAACAGCTCCCGCTCGTCCTGCTCGCCGTACGCCGCCTGGACCTCCTTGTGGATGCGGGTCCCTTCGGCGAGCGCGGCCGAGCTGCGGAAGCCGTACTCGATGCTGCCGCTGCGGCAGGCGTACTCCGCCAGCGCCCGCACGGCGATGCGCAGCCGGCCCTCGGCCAGCTCCGCCCCTCCTTCCTTTTCCCGCTCTTCCATCCCGCCGCCTCCGAACATTCGTTTGCCTTTCATTGTAGCATGCCGCTCCCGGCGCGTCGACGAAGGGGGACAGGGGTAAGAGGGGAGGACAAGGCCGTGGATCGAAGCGGACCAGACCGAGGAGGATGAGAGAAATGGGAAAAAGGATTGAAGTCGAGCCGGGCGTCAAGCTGAACGTCGAGGACGTCGGACAGGGGGACCCGGTCGTCTTCCTGCACGGCTGGCCGGCCAGCTCGCGCATGTTCGAGTACCAGGCGATGCTGCTGCCGCGCCACGGGCTGCGGTTCGTCGGCATCGACTTCCGCGGCTTCGGCAAGTCCGACGCGCCGTGGGAGGGCTACGGCTACGACCGCATGGCCGACGACGTGCGGGCGGTCGTCGACGCGCTCGGCCTCGAGCGGTTCACGCTCGTCGGCTTCTCGATGGGCGGCGCGATCGCCGCGCGCTACATGCACCGCCATCATGAGCATGGCGCCGCCCGCCTGATGCTCGCCGGCGCCGCCGTGCCGCGCTTCACGCAGACGAGCGGCTTCGCGGACGGCACGCCCGCGCAGCAGGTCGACAAGATGCTCGACGATGCGCACAAGGACCGTCCGGCGATGGTCGAGGCGTTCGGCAAGCTGTTCGCGGCCAAGACGCCCTCGCCGCCGTTCGCCCAGTGGATGGGCTCGATCTGCCTCGAGTCGTCCGCGCACGGCACGGTGCGGGCGATGGAATCGCTGCGCGACGAGGACCTGCGCCAGGATCTGCCGGCGATCACCGTGCCGACCGCGCTGCTGCAGGGCATGAAGGACAAGATCTGTCCGCCGGAGCTGGCCGAGCGCGCGCATGAGCTCGTGCCCCATGCCGAGCTGCATCGGTTCGAGGAAAGCGGGCATGCGATGCTGTTCGACGAGCCGGCCAGGTTCAACGAGACGCTGCTCGCCTTCGCGAAGCCGGACGCGGCCGTGCCGCGCCTGTAGGCGGCGGCCGGAGCGCCGGACTGCCGGTGCTCGCGGGGCTGGCCGCCAGCCTGCCGGTGCCGGTCCTCCTGGGGCTGGCCGCCGAACTGCCTGGGCTGACCGCCAGACTGCCGGTACTCCCGGCGCTCCCTGGTCCAGCCCGGCCGCCATCCCTGTTCAAGGCGTCCCCCCCAGGGGACGCCTTTTCGCGTTCTGCGCCCGTTCAACCGCTCGACACAGACCGCCGCAACTTTCCATTTCTAATCCCGATTCGCTATGCTACCCTGAAGATACGACCAAATTACGACAAGGATGTCATGCGATGCCTGCGTTCACCGCCGTCTATATCGTGCTGTCCGGGCTGAGCGGCGTGCTCAACCTCCTGATCGCGATCTACGCCTTGTTCATCCGCGGCATGGTGTCGCTGCGGCTAATCTACTTGCTGCTCTGCGGCTCCTTCGTCCTCTACACGTTCGGCGCCGCCTTCGAAAAGGCTTCCGATACGCTCTCCGGCGTCCTGTTCTGGACCGCCGTCCAATACGCGGGCATGCCGTTCGCCGCTCCGCTCACGCTGCTGATGGCGCTGGAGCTGATCGGCAAGCCCGACCTGCTGCCGCGCTGGGGCAAGCGGCTGCTGTTCGTCATCCCGGCCGTCAGCTTTCTGCTCGTCGCGACGAGCTCCTACCATTCCCTGTTCTATCGGGCGATGCGCTTCGAGGAGGTCGGGGGCGTGCGCAGCCTCGAATTCGACATGGGGCAATGGTACATCGTGCATGGCAGCTTCACGTCGGGCACGCTCATGCTCAGCCTCGTGCTCGTGCTGATCCGGCTCGCCCAGCCCTCCCGCGGCTTCAAGCCGCAGCTGGCGGCCGTCGCCGTCGGCATCGCCGTGCCGGTCGCCTCTTCCCTCGCTTATCTGCTCGGCTTGAGCCCGCATGGCGTCGATCCCGTGCCGATCGTGCTCTGCCTGACGAGCGCCTTGTACGCCTGGGCGTTCCTGCGCGCGGACCTCATCACGATCGTGCCGCTCGCGCGGGACAGCGTCATGGAGAGCATGGGCGAGGGCGTGCTCGTCATGGATGCCGATTGGCGGCTGCTCGATACGAACCGTTCGGCCCGACTGCATCTGCCCGAGCTGGAAAAGGCCGCCGTCGGCCGCAGCCTCCACGATCTGGAGCTGCCTGCGGAGGCGTCCGCGGCGTTCCATGCGGCGCTGGCGACGGCCGGAGAAGCGATTCCGTTCTCGCGCGGCGAAGGCGCCTCCGCGCTGCACTTCGAAGTGTACTCCGCTCCCGTGCAGCGCGGAGCCGGACGCATCGGCGGCCATCTGCTCGTGCTGCGCGACACGACCGAGCGCCGGCGGCTGCAGGAGGAGCTGCACCGCCTGGCCTCGCTCGACTCGCTGACCGGCATCCTCAACCGCGGCGCCTTCCTCTCCCTGTCGGCCGAGGCGCTGGCCGGCTGCGTCCGCGCCAAGCGGCCCTGCTCGCTGCTGCTGTTCGACCTCGACCACTTCAAGGGCATCAACGACACGTACGGCCACGAGGCCGGGGACATCGCCCTGCAAGGCGCCGCCTCGATCGTCCGGGAGCGGCTCGAGCCGGAGATGCTGTTCGCCCGCTACGGAGGCGAGGAATTCGTCCTGCTGCTGCCGGGCTGGGACGAGGAGGGAGCGATCCGCTTCGCCGAGCAGCTGCGAGCCGCCGCCGAGGAGGCGCGGCTCGCGCTGCCCGACGGCCGCGAGATCGGCATCCGCGCGAGCTTCGGCGCCGCGGCCTCGCCTGCCGGACGGATTCCGGACTATCTGGAGATGTACCGGCGCGCCGATCAGGCGCTCTACCAGGCCAAGGAGCAGGGCCGCAACCGCGTCGTATCCGCCGGCGCGGTGTAATCGCCCGCTGCGGGCGGCGCAGCGGCGGGTCCGCTCGCCGCGGCAAGACGCGCTCGCGTCTGAAAGCCGTTCATCCGTCATGCGAGCCTTCGCTTCCGAATAAGATTCAAAGCGGAAGGCATTGCAGGTTTTTTATATCCTAGTATAATAGTGGGTATATAAGGAATTAAAAACAGGACGGGAGTGGTAGGGATGGACCGCAACGCCAGGCAAGCCAGATGGACGAACGATTGGCTGGATCTGCTCAATTATGCTTCCTCGATCGGCGACGAGGCTTGGCGGGAGTCGATCCTTCAGGAGCTGCGCCACGGCGACGCCCTGCGCGAGCTCGAGGAGCAGGAGGAGCGGCGCCTCCAGCTGCAGCTGGATCTCGAGGAGATCTCCCGTCAAATGGAGGGCATCTACCTGCAGCTGCGCGAGGAGGAGAGCGGCTCCATCCGCAGCAGCCTGTGGAACGCCGCCTGGCAGCTCAAAAAGGAGCGCGCCCGGCTCGTCTCCCTGCTGCGCGGCGACTCCTCCTCCCGCCACAAAGGACAGCGGCTCGGCGGCTGAAGCCCCGCATCCGCCCCTCCCCTGGCCCGCCGGATGCGTCGGCTCCCCCCAACGCAGGGCAAAGAGGCCGGGCGCGATGCCGATCATCGGCGCCGCGCCCGGCCTCTTTCCTTTTGCCTGCTCCTATCCGCCCAGTCCCGGCTGGCCGCTGGCCTTGCCGCCCTCCGGCTCCGGGTCGTCCTGCTGCTCGACGATTTCCGCCGGCACCTCGCGCCCGCCTTCGGGCTCCTCCTGCTCGCGGATCGCTTTGTCCTTCTCCTCGTTCGGCTTCGACATGACCTTCCCCTCCCTTCGCCTTTCCGCCTCCGCTGCTTCAAGCTTTCCCCGACGCGCCGCCTTTTGAACCCGCCGCGGCGCAGGCCGGCTCAGGTCCCGGCCGTCCCGGCCGCTCCCTGCTGCTTGCGGAACATGCCGTACAGCTTCGTCACCGTCGCCGTGCTGATCTCCATGTCATGCTCGTACGCATACTTGACCGCGTAGCCGAGCGCGAGCGTCATCGCTCCCGCGACGGACGCCCCGGCGATCGAGCCTGCGCCCGGGAACAGCTTGACCACCTGCCGGAACACGCTCTTGCCGATGTTGCCGACGACGGTCGCCAGCACGAGCTCGCGCGCCGTCTCCTTGCTGATCGGCCGTCCGTACAGCACGGCGAGCCGCGTCAGCAGGCCGATCTGCACGGCCGTGATCGGCACGATGTCCGCGCCGGGAATCGGCGCGGCGCCGATCGCTCCGGCGGAGGCGGCCGCTCCGAGGATCCACTTATTGGCCGTCGCCGACTTTTCCTTGAGGTTCCGGGCGAAAAGCAGATCCTTGGACTTTTTTCGCAGCAGCTCCAAAATCGTCGCCCGCAGCCGGTCGATGTTCTCTCCCGTCCGCGAGGAGACCGGCACGATGTCGAAGCGGCCGCCCGTCTCCGCCCGGACGCGCTCGACGATCCGCTCCACCTCGTCGGCGGCGTCGATCTTGTTGAGCACGACGACGATGTTGGCGTTGGCGTCGCGGATCGCCTCGAAGCTGCGCTTCTCCGCCTCGGAGTACACCGTGCCGGCCGCATTGAGGAAGAACAGGATGATGTCCGCCTTGCGGTAATAGTCCATCGTCAGCTGCGAGTTCTCCAGCCGCACGTCGTTCAGCCCCGGCGTGTCGACGAAGAAGATCCGGTCCTTGAACAAATACGGCTTGATCGCCGCCGTCTCTCCCGGCTCCGCGCCGACGCCGGCGACCGGCTCGCCGACGATGCGGTTGAGCGTCGACGATTTGCCGGCGTTGACGTCGCCGACGAGGGCGATCAGAATATCCTGATCGAGCTCCCGGCCGATCTCGCCCATATGCTGGTCGTACTGGGCCTCGGCCGCCCGCCGCCACTCGCGCTCCCAGGCGGAGCCGGACGGCAGCAGCGCTTCGATCCGGCCTTCTCTGGATACGGATGACGGACCGGAATCCGGCTCCTGACCCAGAGAAGCCCCCTTGCTTCGGACGGCAACCGGCCTGTATCCTTCGGCAAAGGCCCCGCCGTCCGCCTTTCCGGACTCGATGGAGGCCGGCTCCGCCTCGAAGGAGGACGCGTAAGCGGCCGCCGCCTCTTCCCTGACCGCCTCTGCCTCTGCCGGCGCCAAGCCTCCTGTCTGCTCCTGCACGCCTTCGTCCCGCTCCTTCATTTCCGCCGCCTCCCTTTCGCCTGCTTCACTTGGAATAGTCGTATTGCCTTCTCTTACCTCCCGGCAGGGGGACCTGAATCGCGCGGATCGCCCTCAATCGGGCCTCGCCGCAGCTAGCGAAGCTCCGGGCGGGGTTGCGGACAGGGTGAGAAGGGGTAATCTAAAGAGACAACCGATTCGAAAAGCGAGGCGGCAGACGATGACGAAACGCGACAAAGCCGCCCCCGGCGGCGTGCAGACTTTCCGGTTCAAGGACGACGGAACGATGCCCAACCATCCGTTCCTGCCGGTGCTTTATTATCCGGGAGCGGTCAACGAGCCGGCTCGGATGACGGCTCTTTTCGAGGCCGCCGGCTGGGGCAACACCTGGGAGAACGGCGTCTACCCCTATCACCATTACCATAGCGATGCCCACGAGGCGCTCGGCGTCGTGCGCGGCAGCGCCCGTCTCCAGCTCGGCGGCGACGGCGGACGCAGCATCGAGGCGCGGGCGGGCGACGTGCTCGTGCTGCCGGCCGGCACCGGGCACAGACGCCTGTCCGCGACGGCGGACTTCCTCATCGCGGGCGGGTATCCCGGAGGCATGGACTACAACATGAGGACAGGCAAGCCGGACGAGCGGCAACGCGACCTGGAGGAGATCCGGCTCGTGCCGATCCCGCAGAGCGACCCGGTGTTTGGCCGCGGCGGACCGCTGACGGAGCTGTGGCGGGCCGGCCCATGCGGCCGTCCTGATTGACGCATCCGCGGTGCGGGGTAATGGATCGGTAAAAAGTTCGAAGGGTGATCCGATCCAGATGGAACGCAATCATACGATGATGCAATTTTTCGAGTGGCATGTGCCGGCAGACGGCAAGCACTGGCAGCGCCTCAAGGAGCGGGCCGGGGAGCTGAAGGACGCCGGCATCGACGCCGTCTGGATTCCGCCTGCGACCAAAGCCACCTCCCCCGAGGACAACGGCTACAGCGTCTACGACGTCTACGATCTGGGCGAGTTCGACCAAAAAGGCGCGCAGCGCACGAAGTACGGCACTAAGGACGAGCTGCTGGAGGCGATCGCCGCCTGCCGCGAGCAGGGCATCGCCGTCTACGCCGATCTGGTCATGAACCATAAGGCCGGCGCGGACGAGAAGGAGAGGTTCAAGGTAGTCGAGGTCGACGGCGAGAACCGCCAGGAGGAGATTTCCGACCCGCGCAGCATCGAGGGCTGGACGAAGTTCACCTTCCCCGGGCGGGGGGACGCCCATTCCGCGTTCAAGTGGAATTACACCCACTTCAACGGCACTGACTTCGACGCCAAGCGCGACGAGACGGGCGTCTACCGCATCTTGGGCGAGAACAAGCAGTGGAACGAGAACGTCGACGACCAGTTCGGCAACTACGACTACCTGATGTTCGCCAACATCGACTACAACAACCCCGAGGTGCGCAAGGAAATGATCTCCTGGGGCAAGTGGCTCGTGCGCGAGACCGGCGTCGACGGCTTCCGCCTCGATGCGATCAAGCATATCGACCACACGTTCGTCCGCGACTTCTGCCGCGCGGCGAAGGAAACGGCCGACGGCCCGTTCTACATCGTCGGCGAGTTCTGGAACAGCATCACGGAGGACTGCCTCGCCTATCTGGACGCCGCCGACCATGAGCTCGACCTGTTCGACGCGCCGCTCCATTACCGCCTCAAGGAAGCCTCGGAGGGCGGACGCGACTTCGACCTGCGGACGATCTTCGACGGCGCGCTCGTGCGCGAGCGGCCCCAGCATGCGGTCACGCTCGTCGACAACCACGACACCCAGCCGGGCGAGGCGCTGGAGTCCTGGGTCGCCGACTGGTTCAAGCAGAGTGCCTACGCCCTCATCCTGCTGCGCCTCGACGGCTATCCGGTCGTCTTCTACGGCGATTATTACGGCATCGGAGGCGAGAAGCCGATCGAGGGCAAAAAAGCGGCGATCGACCCGCTCCTGTGGGCCCGCTGCCACCGCGCCTACGGAGATCAGGACGACTACCTCGACGATCCGAACGTCATCGGCTGGGTGCGCCGCGGCGTGCCGGACATCGAGCGCTCCGGCTGCGCGGTCGTCGTCTGCAACGCCGATGACTGCGCGAAGCGCATGTTCGTCGGCGAGGAGCGCGCGAACGAGGTATGGGTCGATCTGACCAATACCCGCGCCGAGCGCGTCGTCATCGGCGAGGACGGCTTCGCCGAGTTCCCGGTGCAGGGCGGCAGCGTGTCCGTTTGGGCGCTTCCGGAATTCGATGTCGAGCCTCCCCATCAAGAGCCGTCCGAGGGCTGACCCTCGGCGCAGAGAGGAAGAGAGAGATGAGCGAGCTGGTGCTGAACCGATTGGAAATGACGAGGTTGGAGCTGCTGGAGGAGGTGCGCGGCTTGCCGCTGGAGACGCTGGAGGCGCCGCGTCCGGGCGGGGGCTGGTCGGTGCTGGAGAACTTGGAGCATCTGGCCGCGCTCGAAGGCGCGGTCGCCCAAGGGCTGTCGGCCGCGCTGGCCGGGCCGGAGCGCAGCGATCTGCGCCGCGCGCCGCTGGAGCTGGTGAAGGACCGCTCCCGGCTCGTGGACGCGCCGGCCCATGTGCAGCCCGCCGGGCGCATCCATACGGCAGCGGAGGCGGAGCAGGCGCTCGCCGACGTCCGCCGTCGGCTGCTGGAGGCGATTGCCGCCGATTACGGGACGGAGCGCATGGAGACGCGCGGCTTCGAGCATCCGCTGTTCGGCCCGATGAGCGCGGCGCAGTGGGTCGAGCTCGTGCCGCTGCACGAGGCGCGCCATCTGGAGCAGATCCGCGACACGCTGCGCCGTCTGCAAGACCAGTAGATTCGTTTGAATGAACACGACATCTTTTCCGATGTCGTGTTTTTTTGTCCGTTTCGTTCCGTTTACACACTATTCTCCCCCTGCCGCCAGGAAAATTCCCCCTATTGTTTTACCGGTATTTCCCTTACATTGGGATCAAAGGGAGGCACACGCTCGGTCCCGCTTCCCTACTCTTCCGCAAAGGAGGCTTGTCCGGCCGCATCGCTGACCGCAATCGATCGCTCAGGCTGAAGATTCACGTTGGCATCATCATTCCATTTCGAACCAGGAGGCATGAATAATGACGTTACGCTTGACCGAAAGCCGCTCGCTTGTCCTGAAGGTGCTCGCCGCCTTCGCCCTGATGGCGCTGGCCATCGTCTGTACCAAGGTGTTCGCTGGAAGCGCATCCGCGCACGGCTACATCGATTCGCCCGCCGGCCGCGCCAAGCTGTGCTCCACCGGCACGAACACGAACTGCGGCAACATCGTGTACGAGCCTCAGAGCCTGGAAGCCAAGGGCAACTTCCCGACCGGCGGACCGGCCGACGGCCAGATCACCGGCGCCGGCAGCGCGTTCCCGCAGTTGAACGAGCAGAGCTCGACCCGCTGGTCCAAGGTCAACATCAACAGCGGCTCCAACACGTTCACCTGGAAGCTGACGGCCCGCCATGCCACTTCCGAGTGGAAATACTACATCACCAAAAAGGGCTGGGATCCGAACAAGACGATCGCCCGCTCCGATCTGGAGCTGTTCTGCAACATCAAGGACAACGGCAAGCAGCCGGAAGCGACCGTCACGCATACGTGCAGCGTGCCTTCCGACCGCACCGGCTACTATGTCATCCTCGGCGTCTGGGAAATCGCCGACACGGGCAACGCGTTCTACAACGCCATCGACGTGAACATTGGCGGCGGCGGCACGAACCCTCCGGTCGACACGACCGCTCCTACCGCTCCGACGGGCCTGGCGGCAGGTACGATCACGACGAGCAGCGTCGCCCTGTCCTGGACCTCCTCCTCCGACAACGTCGGCGTCACGGGCTACAAAGTGTTCCGCGGCTCGACGCTGCTTGCGACCGTATCCGGCACGAGCTATACGGCGACCGGCCTGACGGCCGGCACGAGCTACACCTTCACGGTGCAGGCCGTCGATGCGGCAGGCAACACGAGCGCCGCCAGCAACGCCCTGACGGTGTCCACGTCCACCGGCTCCACGCCGGACACGACAGCGCCTAGCGTGCCGGGCGGCATCCACGTCCACACGACGACCTCAAGCAGCATCTCCATCATGTGGACGGCTTCCACCGACAATGTCGGCGTAACGGCTTACCGCGTCTACAACGGCTCCACGCTCATCGCCACGCTGTCCGGCTCCGCGACGGATTACACCGTGACGGGCCTCAGCGCCGACACGAGCTACACGTTCACGGTCCGCGCCGTCGACGCGGCCGGCAACGTCAGCGCCGCCGCCACGGTGACCGGCAAGACGGCCGTCGGCACGACGAACCCGAATCCGGGCGCGCAAGCCTGGGCTCCCGGCATCGCCTACAAGATCGGCGATCTCGTAACGTACGGCGGCAAGACGTACTCCTGCCGTCAGGCGCACACGTCGCTGACCGGCTGGGAGCCGGCCACGACTCCGGCTCTATGGCTCTTGCAGTGACGAAGGCCGGCTGAAAGCCGGCCGCAGGACGGACGGCGGCTCCCCTGCCTTCCGTCCGCAGCAGATCCCCATCCTTCCGGATGGGGATTTTCGCGTTTCCATCGGGGAATTTCGCGTTCCCGTTGGGGATTTTTGCATTCCAGATGGGGATTTTTGCGTTCCGTATGGGGATTTTCGTATTCCCGTCGTTGACGGGGCCTTCCCGGGCGCGCCCGGTCCGGAACCTGGGCCGGTCCCCGCCTATAACCGCCGATGATAGCCAGCTCCCGCAGATCGCTATAGCCGTTTTTGCCGAAACCGCTACAGCGGATGAATTCAAAGTGGTACACTAGGAGAAAAGCTGCAGGGCGCGTCAGCGCGTCAGCGTGCAAGATGGACTATCACCCGAGGAGGCCCTTATGAGCTCGACCCTGAAAGACAAGCTGCTCCGCAAGGAAAGCGGCATTCTGACCTATGGCATGACGCCGCCGAAAAGCAGCCATCCGCCGGAAAAGATCCGCGAGATCGCGGACAAGCAGATCGAGCGGCTGAGAGGAGCCGGCATCGACGGCCTCGTGCTGTACGACGTGCAGGACGAGGCCGAGCGGACCGACGAGAACCGGCCGTTTCCGTTTCTCAAGGCGCTGGATCCGACCGAATACTACGAGCAGTATCTCAAGCAGGAGCTCGGCGTGCCGGCGATCATCTACCACTGCGTCGCCTGCGAAGGGCCCGACAAGCTCGCCAGCTGGATCCTGCGGGGACGCGACGAGCAGCGCTACTCCGTCTTCGTCGGCGCCTCCTCCAGCCGCCAGCAGGTGCAGATCCGGCTGCCCGAGGCGTACCGCATGAGCGGGATCCTCAACGAGCGGCTGCTGCCCGGCGGCGTCGTCATCCCGGAGCGCCACCGCAGCAAGGGCGACGAGCACGAGCGGGCGCGCGCCAAGCAGGAGGCCGGCTGCGGCTTCTTCGTCTCGCAGGCGACCTTCGACGTGGAGGCGTCCAAGAGCTTCCTGTCGGACTACTATTACTCCAGCCGCGAGAGCGGAGCCGAGATGGCGCCGATCCTGTTCAACCTCGCTCCATGCGGCTCCGCCAAGACGCTCGAGTTCATGAAGTGGCTCGGCATCAGCATCCCGAAATGGCTGGAGAACGAGCTGATCCATTCCGTCGACATCCTCGACAAGTCGGTGCAGCTGTCTCGCCAAGTCTTCCGCGAGCTGTACCGCTTCGGCCTCGAGAAGGGCATCCCGATCGGCTGCAGCGTGGAGAGCGTCTCCACCCGCAAGGTCGAGATCGAGGCGTCGATCCAGCTGCTGCGCGACATTCGCGAGGACATGAGCCGGATCGGCGCGGAGCTGGCTCCGTCCATCCCATCCCACAATTAGATTCCTGCATCGCAGCGCGCCGCCCCGGCGCGCTTTTTTGTCGCTTCCGCCGACCCAGGCTCCAGCTCTGGCTTAGGCTCAGACAGCGAAGGAACCGATTTTGGAAATGCTTGACAACAAAGCCGATTCCGGCTTATTTTTAGTTGTACATACAAATGAAAAAGAGGAGAGAACGCCATGCCCGCCGATCCGCGCCCCCCGCAAGAAGCGTTTCTCGACGAATGCCTGTTCTTCAGCGCCAACCGGATCGCCCGCGCGATCACCCGCATGGCCGAGGAGGCGTTCGCTCCGACCGGCATGAGCCCGATGTACGCCTATGTCGTCAAGCTGGCCGCCGCCGCGCCCGGCAGCCCGCAGAAGGAGCTGGCCGAAAAGCTGGCGATCGCGCCGTCCACGCTGACCCGCTTCCTCGACAAGCTGGAGCTTCAAGGCCTCGTCCGTCGGCGCGGCGAAGGCAAGAGCGTCCGGATCGATCCGACGGATGCCGGACTGCGCCTTGTGCCGGAGCTGAATGCCGCTTCCCGAAGGCTGCGCGGGCAGTATGAGGCGCTGCTCGGCCCCGAGGCGGCCCGCGCGCTGTCCGACGATCTGACCGCCGCCTCCGCCGAGCTGCAGGCCGAGCTGCGGCGTCCGTCTCGGCCGCAATCGGAGCATGGCCGATGAGCGCCGCAACGCCGCCGCTTCCCGAGACGCCCGTCTCCCGTCCGCGGCTCCATTACGCCTGGGTCGTGCTCGCCGTCACCTTTGCCGTGCTGCTGCTCTCGGCCGGGGTGCGCTCGCTGTCCAGCCTGTTCCTGCTGCCGCTCGAGGCGGAGTTCGGCTGGAACCGGGGCCATATATCCGCCGTTATTTCTCTCGGCATCCTGCTGTACGGCCTGTCCGGCCCGTTCTCGGCCTCCCTGCTGCTGCGCTTCGGCATCCGCCGCGTCGTAGGGGCTTCGCTCGGCATGCTCGGGCTCAGCCTGGCGCTCGCGCCGTTCATCACGGCGCTCTGGCAATACGTCCTGCTGTGGGGAGTGTTGTCCGGAGCGGCGAGCGGCATGCTGGCGAGCGTGCTTGGCGTCACGATCGCGAATCGCTGGTTCGTCAAGCGCCGCGGACTCGTCGTCGGCCTGCTGACCGCGAGCGCCGCGGCCGGCCAGCTGCTGTTCCTGCCGCTCATGGCCCAGGCGACGGACACGTTCGGCTGGCGCAGCGCCGTCTGGATCGCTCTCGGCGCGCTCGCAGCCGTGCTGCTGCTCGTGCTGCTGCTGCTCAAGGATCATCCCGCCCAAGCCGGACTTCCCGCCTACGGGGCGGACCGGGTCGAGGCGCCGGAGCCGTTCCGAGGCCGGATCCTGCTCGAGCCGCTGCTGGCGCTGCGGGACGCCTCCCGCACGCCGGTGTTCTGGCTGCTGGCCGGCACGTTCTTCTTCTGCGGCTTTTCCACCAACGGCCTGATCGGCACGCATCTCATCGCCGCCTGCGGCGATGCCGGCATGCTCGCTGTGACGGCGGCGGGACTGCTCGCCCTGATGGGCTTGTTCGACCTCGTCGGGACGACGCTCTCCGGTTGGCTGACCGACCGCTTCGACAGCCGCAAGCTGCTGTTCTGGTACTACGGGCTGCGCGGCCTGTCGCTTCTCTACCTGCCGTACGCGCTGACGGCGAGCCCGGCGCATCTGCTGCTATTCTCCATTTTTTACGGCCTCGACTGGATCGCCACCGTCCCGCCGACCGTCAAGCTGACGGGCGAAGCGTTCGGCAAGCAGCGCGCCGGCATGATCTTCGGCTGGATTCTCGTCAGCCATCAGCTCGGCGCCTCGGCCGCCGCCTATTCCGCCGGCGCGCTGCGCAGCCTGTTCGGCAGCTATACGATCTCCTTCGCCGCGGCCGGCTTCGTCTGCTTGCTTGCCGCGCTCATGGCGCTGCGCATCCGCGCCCGCGCTGTAGAAGCGGCGGCCGGGCCGGCGGTCTGACCCGAGCCGCCCGTCAGCCTTCGGCTGCCTCGCCGCCGGCTGCGGCCGGCTCCATCGTCAGCTCGAAGCCGAGCTCTCCCTGGGGCTCGCCGTTGATCAACAACGTAATACTTTGCAATCCCGGGTAATACTTTCGCGTCGTAATCGGCTTGATCGCATGGGAGCGGACGACGGGCGTCGAGCCGTGCGGGTACACCCGCTCGGACAGCTTGAAGCGCTTGCCGGCGCGGCGTCCGCTGGCCTTGACGAAGCCGATCTCGTATTCCAGCCGCAGCTGCACCGGCTCGCCCTCGTTTCGGATCTCGAACGCGAACTCCAGCCGTCCGCCAAACGGCACGACGGGCGTGAGCACCTGCAGCCCATGCGCCGACACCTGCGCGGCCGGCGCGAAGCCGAAGCGGCGCAACGCCTGCGGATGCCCCTGCTTGAGCAGCGTGCGGCTCGCGTGGCGCAGCGTCCAATCGGAGGCGGCATCCCGTCCGAGATGCCGCTCCGCCAGCTCCAGCACCCGCTCCGGATGGTCCTTGGCGATGTCGTTGAGATGGTTGGCGACGCTGCGGCGGACGTACTCGCTCTCGTCGGCGAGCAGCGGCTCCAGCAAGGCGAGCGTCGGCCCCGGGTCGCGGACGAACATCGGCAGCCGCTGCCCCCACGGCAGGCGCGGGCGGGAGCCTTCGGTCGCGAGGCGGCGCACATGCTCGTCCGGATCGCGCGACCAGCGGCCGAGGCGCTCCATCGCCCAGGCCGGGTCGGCGAGCAGGAAGGCCCGCACGGCGAACTCCGAGGTGGAGCGGCGGGTCAGCCGGGCCAGCGCGTCCATTGCCGTCTCCCGGTGCTCCAGGCCGAACAGCTCGACAAAGTCGGGAAAGAGGATGTACTCCAGTCCGCGGAAGCGTTCCGCCGCCTCGCAGACGAGCGCGGCCGCCTCCGGGAACGACGGCGGCAGGAAGCGGCCGAGCGCCAGCGCGGCGAGGCGGGTCCGCTCCTTGAACGAGGCTTTTTCCCACGGCTCCTCCATCGCCGACGCCGCGAAGCCTTGCGGGTCGAACGCCGGATGCAGCTCCCGCAGCGCCTCCCCGACGTCCAGCAGCATCCGTTCGTTATACAGATCTCTTAGCGGCAGCATGTTCCGTTCCTCCTCGATGGTTCATGCCGGACCGCCGCTCTCGTGGGCGAAGAAGCGGTCCAGCTTGGCTTTCAGCTCCGGATAAGCCCGCTCGAACTGAACGAACCGATGTCCGTTCGCCCCCGACGGATGCGGGAATCCGCGCAGCAGCCGCTCCTCCGGCAGCAGGCCGCGGCGGACCAGCTCGGATGCGGCGTCCTCCGCAGCCTTGCCGAGCGGCAGCAGCAGCGCCGGCCGCTTCAGCCGCGAGAGCTCGTCCTCCAGATGGCCCATGGCCGTCTGCCAAAGCAGCGGGCTGCGCCGAAGCGGCGGCTGATGGCCGCTGTAGTTCGCCCCGTCCCTGAACACCGGGCACGGCAGCACCGAGGTCGTGTGGACGAGGGGGTGGTCGAGCAGCGACCAATCGTCGTGCCGGCCGAGAGCGGCATCGAGCGCTTCGGGCAAGCCGAGCCGTCCCAACATTCCGAGCAGATCGGTCCGCATCGGGCCGGCGAAGCGAGCCTCCCGCCGAGCTTGCCGGCAGGCTTCGGCAGGGGGCGCTCCCGCCGCCAGGCAGGCGCGCATGGCGCGGAGCGAGATCTCCATCTGCCGCCAGCCCGGCGTCAAGCCTGCGATGATGAGTCGGGCATCCGGCGCGGCGAGCTCGTTATGCGGGGCGTAGTAGATGGAGAGCGCCCCTTCGCGGCTCAGCAGCAGCGGCTCCGCCAGCAGCTCCTCGCGGCTGTACCGCTCCCTGTCGGGCAGGGCGGCCATGTAGGCCGCAGCCGCCTCGAAGCGCTCCGGCCAGCGC
Source organism: Paenibacillus sp. B01 (assembly GCF_009649995.1). Taxonomy (NCBI): domain Bacteria; kingdom Bacillati; phylum Bacillota; class Bacilli; order Caryophanales; family Paenibacillaceae; genus Paenibacillus; species Paenibacillus sp. B01. The sequence goes on from NZ_CP045802.1 coordinate 5,538,860, forward strand.
AGCAGCTTCAGGCTGTCCGGGACTCGGCCCTGCGCCGGCTCCTCCTGCGGCAGGGAATCGCAATTATCCGTCCTCTGCATCTCCGCCCCCCACCCTCCGCTGACTCGAATTCTGTTATTATACCCCTCATTGCTGACAACTGCCTGTCAGCAAGTCCAGCGCCTGTCGTATAAGAGGGAGAAGCCTCCCAGCCGTCGCCTGACCGGAGCAGGCCTCCGCGACTTTCGGCCGCGAAGGCCAAAAAGGGCTGTCCCGGCGCCGTCATCCTGAGGATGACGGCGCCGGGACAGCCCTTGCTTGTCTGCCTATGCTGCTGCCCGGCTAGGCCGGACTTGCATGCCATGGACGAGCAGCCGGCGGCCGGCCGCATCGCCCGCGCTTCGCGGCAGAGGCAGAGGCCCGGACTCGCGCCCCGCGAGCCGCCTGAGCGGAGCGCATCTCCCGCCGCTCCCTTCTCCCTAAGAGCGGCTACGAACTCTTGCTGCGCTCGCCGTCCGCTGCTTGCGGCGGCTCGGCCTCGTTCTTCGCGCCGTCGGGACGTCGCGGCAGCAGCGTCACCTGCCCCGGCTGCTCCAAGCCCCCCATCGCCAGGATGAACGTGCGCGCGAACTTCGGGTCCCACTGCGTGCCGCGGCCCTCCTCCAGAATTTCCAGCGCCTTGGCGGTCGGCATGCCCTTGCGGTACGGCCGGTCCGACGTCATCGCGTCATAGGCGTCGGCGACGGCGATGATCCGGCCCATGAGCGGGATCTCGTCGCCGCGCAGGCCGTCGGGGTAGCCCGTGCCGTCGTAGCGCTCGTGATGGGAGCGCACGCCCGGCAGGAAGGCCGCCATCGCTTCCTGCGGCTCCACCTGGCGCAGGATGTTCTCGCCCATGACCGTGTGCAGCTTGATCTGAGCGAACTCGTCGTCGGTCAGGTTGCCGTCCTTGAGCAGCACGCTGTCGCGGACGCCGATCTTGCCGATGTCGTGCAGCAGCGCCGTCTTGTTCAGCACGTCGAGCTGGTCGCCGCACAGGCCCTCGGCCCGGCCGATCATGAGCGCGTAGGAGGCCACCCGCTCGGAATGGCCGGCCGTGTACGGATCGCGGGCGTCCAGCGCCGCGGCGAGCGTCGAGAAGTAGCTTTGCAGCAGCTGCTCGTTCATGCGCTCCCGCTCGCCGAGCCCCTGCACCATATGATTGAATCCGTCGACGAGCCGCGAGAACTCGTCCGAGTACAGATCCGGCACGCGGACGGACAGGTTGCCCTTGCGCACGAGCCGCATCATCGTGTAGAGCTCCTCGATCGGCTGGCGCACGCTCTTGCCGAGCAGCCAGGCGGCGAAGGAGGCGAATCCGAGACTTATGAGCAGCACGAGCGCGCTCCACGCCCAGTAGCTGACGCTGGACTCGCCCCGTACGGACAGGCGGACTTGGGTCGACAGGACGAAGATCATGACCGGCAGCGCCCCGATGACGAATATGCTCGCCTGGAACTTGATCGGGATCGGGACGAGCACCTTGCCCCGCAGGCTCAGCTCCTCGGCTCCGGGCTCCGCGAAGCTCTTGATGTCGAGCAGCAGCGGGCGGATCGCCTGGGCGGTCAGGAAATATTCCACCATCGCATGCAGCGAGGCGATGAGCGCCGACGAGAGCGCCGCGATGACGAGGTAACCGTTCGGCACGGCGAGCCAGCCGAGCGGCCGGCAGGCCAGCGTCAGCAGCAGGGCCGGCAGCGTGAACCCGAGCAGATGCGGCCCCATGATGCGGCTCACCGCCAGAGCGGGCAAGCGATGGACGCGGAAATAGGCTTGGCGTATCGCAGATGCGTCCGGCTCGGCCATCCGGTACAGCGCCCGGACCGGCGCCACATGGCGCAGGAAGGCCGCTCCCTCGCACAGCAGCATGCAAGCGATGGACAACAGCAGGATGACGACGACGACGAGCGGCTGGCCCGGCTGCAGCTCGAGGCTCAGGCTGATGATCGCGCCTCCGACGCCGACGACGGCGAGCGCCGAGCCGATCAGGTAATTGCCGATCAGCCGATATAGGAATTGGTTATAAATAGGCATAGGACCTCGATTTCGAGTCTTTTCCTTCTTTATCGCCCTTCATTCCGTTTGTTGTTAGTTTTTGTCGAATAAAATCCTTTTTTGTCATGAAAATGCCTAAATTTAGCTCCGCTGGGGCATCAAGGGGCTCCGGATGCCTGAACGAAATGAAGCGGTCCGACCTTTTTCACATAAAATCCGCCCAAGCTGTTGCCCGTCTGCCGGTCCCGGCCGCGGTCGATGCCGTAGTAGCGCATGCCTCGATAGACGATGTCGGTCCGGTCGATGTCCGCCAGCAGCGCCGCCTCCGGCTGGACCCGCAGCAGCAGGTCGGCGCGGATCGCCAGCTGCGGCGACAGCAGCGTGCCGAAGGCCGCGCCTAGGCCGAGCAGCAGCGCCAGCACGATGAGGCGAGCCGCTCTTCCCTTCCGGGAGCCGTCGTTATCGGGCGTCCTCTCCAAGCCCGGCGCGTCCGAGAGACGCGATGGATTCCCCACGGCCCTGCCTCCTTCTCCTTTTCCATGAAAAGACGAGCCGCGATGGCGAAAAGCGCCGGCCTCGCGCCGCCGCGCTTCACCCGAGCAGCTTGCCGATGCCCATGAGCGCGCCGAGGCGGGAGCGCTTCTGCTCGCGGGCGACGTCGCGGTACGTGGCGAGCGCGATGCCGGCGTCCCGCAGCGCATAGAGGAAGTCGTCGTCCTGCAGCAGCCGGAACTCCCACACCCGCTTCTCCCACGAGGGCACGATGCGCTCCATGTCGCGGTCGGGCACGGCTGGATGCACGTACGTCTCCGTGATGCCCTCCGGCAGCTCGTAAAGCTTGGCGCACAGAATCGCCTTGAACGAGGCGTACGTCTCCCCCGGCTCCACATGGTACGGATGGCTGACGAGATAATCCGGGAGCGGCACCCCGAGCAGGTCGGCGAGCAGCACGACCTTGCCGAGCGTCTTCTCCGCGCCGGCGATCGACGCGAGGAACTCGTCCTGCTCCCAGATGCGGCGGAACAGGCGGAACGGCAGGCGGCGGGCCGAGCATTCGCGCAGCGTCAGCTGCAGATGGCTGCGTCCGGTCGCAAGCCCGTACAGGCTGCCCATATGGTTGTCGGCATGCGTGATCCGCACGCCGGCGTCACGGACGGCGCGGAACTGCGCCTCCATCTCCCGCTTCACGTCGCGGGCTTCCGCCCGGCGCTCGAACGACTCCACGTCCGGATGGAGAAATCCCTCCGCGTCCTGCAGCGAGGCCGCTCCCGTGAGCGAGCCCCAGCGCCAGCCGGGGAACTCGCTCGTGAACGTCAGATGGGCGCCGATGCTGACGCGATCTCCTTGCCGGCGCGCCCACTGGGCCGCCTCGCGGAACGCCGGAGCGGGAGCCATGATCGTCGCCGAGCTGGCGAGCCCCTCTTCGAGCAGGGCGATGATTGCCTCGTTGGCGGCGCGGCACTGGCCGAAGTCGTCACAATTCAGGATGAGCCTCTTGCGGCTTGTCATGCGGTCCCTCCTCTTCTTCCCGGTACAACAAGGATATGGCGACGGATACGGCAAGCAGACCGACCGGCACGAGACTGATCAGCACGCGAAAGGCCAGCTCCGGATGCGGCCCGGGATCGGCGCCGCTCCGGTAGCCGAGCAGCAGGCCGACGACCCAGAACGCGACCGCGGACAGCAAGCCGCTCGAGCGGGTGATGAAGCCGCCGACGGCGGTGTAGACGCCCTCGCGGCGGCGTCCCGTGCGCTCGGCGTCGAGGTCGATGATGCGGCCGCTGAGCACGGCCGGCGTCACGAGGAAGCCGGCGAGGCCGAAGCCGATGTAGACGCCCGCGGCGATGCCGCCGCCGAGCCCCTGCGCGAACCAGAGCGGCACGGCGCTGACGCCGTAGGCCGCGAGCGCGAGCCGCCAGCTGCGCAGGCCGCCGAGCCGGCGGGCGATGACATACCAGACGGCGACGAGCGGAATGACCGGCACGAACACCGAGGCGAGCAGCAGCGACACCTGGCTTTCGGGAATACCGAGCGCATACTTGGCATAGAACGGAATCATGGAGCTGAGCAGCCCGTTCACCGTCTGGGCGAACGAGTTCGCGAGATGGAAGATCCAGAAGCTGCGGTTGGACAGCGTGACGCGGAACGCTTGGAGGAATGGCAGCGGAGGCTGGCTGCGGGACTGCGGCGGCTCGCGCAGATGGCGGAGGAAGGCGAGCATGCAGACGAGAAAGACGGCGGCGTAGACGAAGGACATGCCGCCGAAGCCGAGCCGCTGGAACAGCAGCGGCGTCGCCGCCGTCCCGATCAGGATCGCGAGCATCTGAAAGCCCTGCTGGACGGCGGACGCCTTGGCCCGCGCCGCCGCGCCGGCGAACAGCTCGGGCAGCAGCGCGCCGTAGTTGACCCAGATGACGGAGGAGGCCGTCTCGAACAGGACGAGCGCGGCGAGGAACCAGTAGAACAGCGCCAGGCCGCCCTCGGCGGCGGTCGCGGCGACGCCGTCCGGCACGGAGAACAGCCCGATGAAAACGGCGGCGAACGCCGGCAGCGCGCCGTACAGCCACGGCTTGCGGCGGCCCCAGCGGCTGCGCGTGCGGTCGGACCAGTAGCCGAGCAGCGGCTGGTTGACCGCGTCCCAGACGAGGTAGATCGTGCGGGCGAGCGTCGCCAGCCCGATGCCGAGTCCGAGCTTGTCGACATAGTAGTAGCTGTAGAACGATAAAAACGCCTGGCTCGGCACCATCATCGCCAGCATGCCGAGTCCGTACGTCCAGCTGGAGTTGATGCCTCGCCCCAGCCTCGCTTGTCCCGCTTCCGGCCGGCGGCCGGGCTGCGGCTGCGTTTCCGTCTGCATTCCGCTCTCCCCTTCGGGCCGGGCGGACGGCCGTTTCGGGAATCGGCGCGCCCGGCATGGAATTCGCAATCCGCAGGCGCTGTCGTTGGTGGTCCTTATGATTTCCGCGGCGTGGGGTCAATTCCTTCTTCAGTTCTAATTTATAATTATTATAAATAGATATTGACTATAAGATGAGAAACATGTAAAGTTGAAAACAAATCTCATTGAAGCCGGGGAACCGGGGAGAAAGGGGAACTCATTCATGAATCGACTGACGACGAACCAGGGGGTCCCGATCGGGGACAACCAGAACTCCAGGACGGCCGGCCCGAACGGCCCGACGCTGCTCGAGGACTACCAGCTGCTGGAGAAGCTGGCGCACTTCGACCGGGAGCGGATTCCGGAGCGGGTCGTCCACGCCCGCGGAGCCGGCGCGCACGGCGTATTCCGCACGGCCGCCAGCATGAAGCGCTGGACGAAGGCGGCTTTCCTGCAGGACGCCGGCACCGAGACGCCGGTATTCGTCCGCTTCAGCACGGTCATCCACGGCCAGCACTCCCCGGAGACGCTCCGCGATCCGCGCGGCTTCGCCGTCAAGTTCTACACGACCGAGGGCAACTACGACTTCGTCGGCAACAACCTGCCGGTGTTCTTCATCCGCGACGCGATGAAATTCCCGGACATGGTCCACTCGCTCAAGCCCGATCCGAGCACGAACATCCAGCATCCCGACCGCTACTGGGACTTCATGTCGCTGACGCCGGAGTCGACGAACATGCTGCTGCATCTGTTCTCCGACGAAGGCATCCCGGCCAATTATCGCGAGATGCGCGGCTCCGGCGTGCATGCGTTCAAGTGGGTGAACGAGCACGGCAACCGCGTCTACACGAAGCTGCGCTGGGTGCCCAAGCAGGGCGTCCGCAACCTGTCCGGCGACGAGGCGAGCGCGATCCAGGCGCATGACTTCAACCACGCGACGCGCGACCTGCAGGAGGCGATCAAGCGCGGCGACTTCCCCGAATGGGACCTGTTCGTGCAGATCCTCGATCCGGCGGACCTCGACTCGTTCGACTTCGATCCGCTCGATCCGACGAAGGACTGGTTCGAAGAGGACATCCCGTACGTGCATGTCGGGACGATGACGCTGAACCGCAACCCGGACAACGTCTTCGCCGAGACGGAGCAGGTCGGCTTCAACCCGGGCGTCGTCGTGCCGGGCATCGAGCCTTCCGAGGATAAGCTGCTGCAGGGCCGCCTGTTCTCCTACTCCGATACGCAGCGGTACCGCGTCGGCACGAACTACCTGCAGCTGCCGATCAACTGCCCGTTCGCCCAGGTGAGCAACAACCAGCGCGACGGCACCATGCAGCACGGCAAGCCCGGCGGCTCCGTCAACTACGAGCCATCCCGCCACAAAGACGCTCCCCAGGAGGATCCGGCATACGCGGAGCCGCCGGCGCCGCTCGCCGCCGGCGCGCAGGCCGGACGCCAGAAGATCGCCAAGACGAACGACTTCGGGCAGGCGGGCCAAGTATGGCGCCGCTACTCCGCCGCCGAGCAGGACGCGGTCATCCGCAACCTGTCGGGCGACCTCGCGCAGGCGGAGTCCAGCACGCAGCTGCGCGCCGTCTGCAACTTCTACCGCGCCGACGCCGACCTCGGCAAGCGGCTGGCGGGCGCGCTGGGCGTCGACCTGACGCCTTACCTGCAGCATCTGGGGTAAGGCGGAGGCAGGCCCGCCGCCTCGCTTCGACGGTCCCGTCCGAGGCGGCCGCCCCCCGGCCGCCCGGCGTTTCCATACCGCCGCCCCTGAGGGCTCCGTTCGCGGAGCCCCTCAGGGGCGGCTTGTTTGGCTGAAACGGGTGGGATGAAACGAAGAAGAGCCCCTGCAAAGGGGCTTTCTTCTTGAATCAGCTTGCTTGGTAGGCTTCAAATCCCAGTACAAAAACACTTGACTCCAAGCTGAAAATTCCTCGCATATCGGGCGTGATTTCAAACGACTCCAGCTTCTCGTCGATTTCCTGTCGTCCATCCGGTTCAAAGGATATCCCAAATTGGGGATGAGACTTGCCATCTTCCGTTATACTCGCATCGCTCATGCCAGTGTCTAAAACGCGAACACGAGCACCCGCACCATAAACAACTTGCTGGTACTCCCAAGGAACACCCCCATCACTGCTCTGTTTTGTCCGAGTCTCGATGACTTGGGTGACCTCCAGTTTCAGCCGGCCAAACGTGAAGGTTCTGATCTCGCCGACTGGCGCAGAAGGCGTTGGCGACAGCGTCGGGATTTCGGTGGGTGACACCGTTGCCGTCGGTGTCGAGACGGAGCTTACTCGGGGGCTAGGGGGCGGCATTTCAGCGGGGGCTTCGTTCGTACAGCCCGTCAAGGCTGTCAGAATCATTCCGGTAACGAGCATCGGCAGCGGCGCTTTGGGGAAACGGTTCATGGCAGGTCCTCCTTTTCTGTAAAACACTTCATAGTACCCTCGCCAAGATCGGCGTGGGTACTATGACACTCATGTCACCGTGTTAGTAAAGTAGCTATATGCATATGAGCTTGCATTCGGATTGTTGTCTGGCTGATAAAATTTAGCCGGACCGAATGCCGCCTGAGATACTCCGGATCGAAGCATCCTAAACATCCACTGTACTGATGTTCCAGAGGACACCTTACCAGTAAAGTTGTAACTATAAACATCTCCCGACTTGTTCATGACTCCACCATCCGTCCAAGATCCCGCTGATGTACGATAATAAATTCTCACTTCTGAGAAGGATTCTTTAGTACCATCATTCCTAATATATGCAGTAAAAGAAGCGATGTTGCTGTTCCAGGCCACCACAGAATAAGCGTCAAGGTCTTTCCCTGAGCTCCAATTGGATGAAGACAAGTGCCTGTAGTTCACTTCATTTCTCAGCCATTTCAATCCACCCGATGTCGAACAAACTCCAAAATGAAGATGTGGAGGGACATCTCCTTGATTGCCGGATTTTCCTATTAAAGCCCCTTGACTTTTCTTCCCATCTGTCTCCCTGCTATTCATATGATAAAATCGAACATGATAATCCCCATCATCTTTAACATTATTATTATTTGCATCGACTAGGAAATCAATATCATACGAACCAGTAACAGTAATTCCGGTTGCCCACCCGTCATATGGAGCATAAACATTCGTATTTAATGCAGCTTGAAGATCCGCTCCGTTATGGGGATTTGTCCCACTCGACCGAGGTTGATTCCATTTGCTGTTCACTGCCGCAAAGCCTGCAGATGAAGAATTTGAAAGAGGAGAGTTGAAATTCACGATAGACGGCGGCGTATTTCCGAAAACGATGCTATAATCCGCAGCAAAAACACCAGCCGGGAAAATAAAAGTAACTAAAACAAAAGAGAGCATCATTATCGTTAATTTCTTGTATCTCATTTCTCAACACCTTCTTCTAACAAATTGTTTTCAGTATCGGCTCATTTTTCTGTCGAATTGACCACAGCGCTTGAAAAGCTGCTTCCTGTTTGCGTTTCTACAACTGCTGTTTCATCATTAAGCCATTGGAAACGAATGATATTCCCTTTGACAGACCGCTTGTTCTGCAACGAACTGGAGAGCAGCTTTTGTGTTTTCGTCGACAATTCAACCATCATGACATCTTCAACCCCGACCGAAGGATCGTCTCCATAACCGATCGCAACTTGGGTTCCCGATGGCGAAAATCGGGGTTCTCCATCAAGATATCCAGAAATTTCAGAAATTTCAGTGAGGATTCCCTTTGATAGATCGACACTACTCACCGTCGCAGTCGAAGTCGAACTGCCCTCTTCATGACTGGATATGACGATTTTCCCATCCTGAACCGCACTTATGCGCAGATTCGGCACTTTCGGAACATCGAGCGCAATAATCGACTTGTCATACACATCTATTGCACGAGTGTCGGCGAGAGCCCCTACCACAACATCGCGATCTGAGATGAACCCTAGGATATCATTGTTCACAGAAGGCGGAACTAGTTGGCTCTCTTTTCCTGAATCAAGATCAATTGCCCATATTGATGTCTCATCAAGCCTTGTGCTGTCACGATTCGTCCGATAAACGACTTGCTTGCCATCGGGGCTAATCATAACACTACTGACCCAGAGCAGGTATGCATCCGGATGAAGCTTCGTCAATTCTTGGCCGATTTGTTGCCGGTCTTTGCCCGAATATGTGTCTGCTGTGATTTTTTTTGCGCTCAGAGCAATCGGATCAATCTTCCAAATCCCCGCATCCGTATAGATGATATAGATATTCTTTTCACTGTCGGAGACAAAATCAAAAGGCTGATTTCCCCATTCAGATGGGAATACAAAGGTGTCCTTGCCGATACTCGCTTTATAAAACAAACTTTTGTATTCGCCATTCGATTCATCCGCGATAGAAATCGTAAACGGCGTCTTCTCGATTTCGATTGGAGTCGAACCAACCAGAGAAAGTGCTCTCATATGCTCCTCAATAAATCGTTCACGCACTTCGACTAAATTGTCTATCCCCGGTACTTCCTGGCCTTGCGCATCTACAATCCCGTTAGGGTAAAGAATGCTCATCATTTTCGAATACTCGTTACTACCAATGGAGTCAACCAGAAGAGAAGAGCCGCTCTCTCCCCTCATGACTTTACTGATCTGTCCTTCATAAGGAACAGCTTCCAGCTGATATGGATCAGGCCCATTTGGTGCTGATGCTTGTATGATATGGGAAGTTGCAGCACCGACAAGGATAAGCGCACTTGTCAAAACGATTGTTATCGTCGATTTTTTCATGATCTGAATCTCCTTTTCCTGCGCTCGCAACGGATGGAACGACCACAGAGCGCATGTTTCTGTTTTTAATCTGTCCTGACAGAAAGTCGCAAGAACCTCCCTTACTCGATTTACTTGTCCCTCCTTTTCGATTCGGCTATTCTTTATCGTGCCGTGGAAGAATAGGGATGAGCTTTCCTCTCAACGTCTTTTCGCAACCATAAGTTACAATTTAAATCAAAAAAAAAGCAATACTCCTATAGATCTATACTTTTTACAAGGAATGTCATAATTCGACGAATGGCCTAGTTGTCGCCGCCATAGCAGATCACGTATACGTCTAACCAAAGCCTCTCTGGCGTTCCTCATTCGCGAAGCGTGCCATGGCGGCTTGTTTTCTGAAACCAAGGGACAGGCTGAATCGTATAGGGGAAGAACTATGTCCGCCGGCGGACGCCCTTCGAGAGGATGGTTTTGTGGAAGCCTGGATAACGGAGATCATGGATCGCTTCGGCTACTTCGGCGTTGGATTCCTGATCGCGATTGAAAATCTGTTCCCGCCTATTCCGTCCGAGGTCATCCTGACCTTCGGCGGCTTCATGACCGCCCGCACGAGCATGACCGTCGTCGGCGTCATCATCGCCGCGACGCTCGGCTCGGTCATCGGTGCCGTCATCCTGTACTACATCGGCGCGTGGCTGAACGCGGAGCGCCTGGAGCGGATCGTCGCGCGCTGGGGCCACATCCTGCGCCTCAAGCCCGAGGACGTCCGCAAGGCCGACGCCTGGTTCGACCGCTACGGCCCGTGGGCCGTGCTGCTCTGCCGGCTCGTGCCGCTCGTGCGCAGCCTCATCTCGATCCCGGCGGGCATGTCCGGCATGAGCTTCCCGCTGTTCCTGCTGCTGACGACGATCGGCTCGCTCATCTGGAATACCGTGCTCGTCTCCGTCGGCGCTTCCGTCGGCGAGTCGTGGGAAACGATCGTCGGCTACATGGACATCTACTCCAACATCGCGTACGCGCTGATCGCGCTCGGCGTGCTCGCGGGCGCGTTCTGGTTCTACCGCAGCCGCCGCAAGGCAGGGCGCTGAGGCCGCCAGGCAAGCCGCGCGGAGCTGGGGCGGCTCTCCAAGCCGCAACGAGCCATGAAGCCACGAAGCAGCCAAGCAGGCGCAACAAAGCCCCGTTCCCGGATCTTGTCCGGCGAACGGGGCTTTTTCCTTACTCCGTGCCGATCGTCATGCCTTGCTCCCTCAGCATGCGGCGATAGGCGATGGCGACGCGGTCGGAACGCAGATGCAGCTCGGCCTGCAGATCGAGCGGCAGCAGCTCGGGCTTCTGCGCCTCGACGATGACCTTGTCCTGAGCGAGCAGCGTATTCTGAAAGTCGATGAACACCTGCTCCGGCACGTTCGGCGAGTAGTTGCGCAGCTGCAGCATGAAGGCGGTGCAGGCGGTCGCCGTCTCCGGCAGGACGATCAGGAACAAGTGGAATTCCTCGTCGGAACCGCTGCTGCGCTTGACGAGCTTGACGCAGGTCGGACCGAAGATCTCGTAGACATACCGGCTCTCGACGCCGACTCCCCGCCCGTCCGGGTCGGGCTGGTAGACGACGATCTCGTCCGTAAACAGCGCGTCCTCGCGCCGATGCACGCCGTAGTCGTTGATTTCCGCATGGCGGCTGTCTCCGAGCAGGCCTTCGTGGACGAACATCAGATGCGAGACGTCGAGGAAGTTCTCGACGACGCGAGGCGCCGCGGCCTGCACCGGATAAGGGCCCATCCAGACCGGGATCAGCGCCGGGTCGACCTTGCCCTGCAGCGGCAGCCGCTCCGGCTCGGCCTCGCCGAGGCACACCCAGACGAAGCCGCCTTCTTCCCGGCAGCGGTACGCTTCGGCCCGCGCCTTGGACGGAATCGGCTGGCGCGGCGGCAGCGATGGGATGCAGACGCATGCCCCGCCGCCGTCATAGCGCCACCCGTGATAAGCGCAGACGAGCTCGCCCCGGTCGACCTTGCCCAGCGACAGCGGCACTCCGCGATGGATGCACAGGTCCTTGAGCGCGTGGACGCCGCTGCCGCTGCGGAACAGGACGAGCTTCTCTCCCAGGACCGTGACCGGATAGGGACGGTCCGTCACGTCGCGCGCGAGCGCGGCCGGATGCCAGCAGGCCGTCAGTACGGGATCTTCCAGCCTCATTCATTTCCTCTCCTTTCACCCCTCCGCCTACTGCGGGATCGTTCCCTCGATGCCCTCGACGAACCACGTCATGCCCAAAATGTCCTCGACCGTCATCGCGCCGCCCTCCGGCACCCGCTCCGCCCCGCTCTGGTCGCGGATCGGACCAGCGAACACGTCGAAGCTCCCGGCAAGGATCTCCTGCTTCTTCTCCTCCGCCAGCGCCTTCACGTCCTCCGGCACGTTCTTGCCGAATGGAGCGATGTCGGTGATGCCGTCGGCCATCGAGCCGAAGTAGCTTCCGCTCTGCCAGGTGCCGTCGATGACCGCCTTCACCTGCTCCACGTAGTACGGCCCCCAGCGCCAGACCGGGTTGGAAATGTACGTCTCGGGCGCGTAGCGGCCCATGTCGGAATCGTTGCCGATGCCCCAGACGCCGCGCTCGGCGGCCGCCTGGATGCTCGCCGGCGAGTCCTGGTAGGCCGCCAGCACGTCGACGCCCTTGTCCAGCAGGCTGACCGCCGCCTGGCGCTCCGTCGCCGGGTCATACCAGGTATTGCTCCAGACGACGGACAGCTTGATGTCCGGATTGACGCTCTGCGCGCCGAGCGCGAAAGCGTTGATCGTATAGATGACCTCAGGGATCGGATAAGCGCCGACATAGCCGAGATGGTCGTTCTTCGTCATCTTGCCGGCCGCCATGCCGACCAGATAAGCGCTTTGATACTCCTTGCCGAGGTATGTGCCGAGGTTGTCCGCCGTCTTGTAGCCGCTCGCGTGCATGAACTTGACGTCGGGATGGCGCTTCGCCACATTGACCATCGCGTCCATATAGCCGAAGCTCGTGCCGAAGACGACGTCGTGGTTCTGGGCCAGCTCCTCGAACACGCGCTCGGCGTCCGCCCCTTCCGGCACGTTCTCGACGGTCGTCGCCTCGATGCCCAGCTCCTTTTCCATCATCAGTCGCCCCTGGTCATGCTCGTACGTCCAGCCTCCGTCCCCGGGCACGCCGAGATAGACGAACGCGACGCGCGGCTTGGCGATGCCGCCGCCTGCCGGGGCGGGAGAAGCGCCCGCCGGCTCGCCTGCGCTCGGGACCGACGTCGGCCCCGCCCCCTCGTTCGCCGCTCCGCCTCCGCCCGAGCACGCTCCCAGCACCAGCAAGATCGCAAGCATGCCGGCCGTTCCGAAATGCCCCCATCTTCTCCCCACTTGCATCTCTCCCCCTGACCGTTCTTGCGGAGAGTATAGAGATGAAGATAGGTTGATGTCAATATATATTACACAATACGGTGCCGAAGGATGAAAAAAGCGCGGATCCGAGGATCCACGCTTGTTCGATGTTATCTTTCCTCGCTCGTGATTCGCTTCGCATAGGAACCAGGCGTCATGCCGACGACCGCCTTGAAGTCGCGGATCAGATGGGCCTGGTCGAAATAACCGAGCTCCAGCGCGAGCGACGCCCAGTCCGGGTCGCCGCTGGCGAGGCCCATCGTCTCGTGCAGCCGGTACCGTCGGATGACCGCCTGCGGCGTCATGCCGATGTAGGCGCGGAACAGCCGCTGCAGGCTGCGCGGCGACAGCCCCCAGCGCGCGGCCACCTCCCGGGCGCTGCGCTGGCTGCGGTCGAGCTGGATGCCGGTGACGATGCGATCGGCCAGCTGTGCGGACGGATCGGGCGCTAGCGAGGCCGAGCCGGACGGAGCCCGCTTCGAGTGATCCGTTCCGGGCGCGGCCGATCTGGACGGAGCCATCTTGGACGGATCCGTTTCGGGCGCGGCCCCCAGGGAGGCCGGGGCGAAGGAAACCGAACCGGACGGGACAGGGGCCGGCGGGGCGGATGCTGGCGTAGGGTCGGATGCCGGGTCGAATGTCGGGTCCGGCGTAGGGTCGGACGTCGGGTCGGGCTCGGGGTCGGATGGCGGGTCGGACGTCGGGTCGGGCTCGGGGTCGGATGGCGGGTCGGATGTCGGGTCGGACGTCGTGCGGAAGCAGGGCAGCGTTCCGGGCTCTGCCAGCCGCTCGGCCCAGAACGCATCGACGAGCGCCGCTCGGCGGCTGGAATCCGGCTCGGCGAAGACGGCGCGCTCCAGCTCCAGCACTCCGGGGCCAAGCACCTGCTCCGCCGGCAGCCGCCGGCCGGCCAGCTCGCCGGGATCGCGGTCCAGCCAGCGGCGGAACAGTCCCGGGCGGAACAGCATGCCGAGCACCTCGTCCCGCCCCTCGAGCCGCTGCTGCGAGCGTTCGGCTCCGGCGACGCTGACGACCGAACGGCCGGGCTGCAGGACGACGTTGACCGTCGGATGCTCCAGCACCTCCTGCGTGTGGACGGCGCCCGGCGGCAGATTCCATTCGATGAGCCAATAATGGCGGATATAGGCCGCCGCCGGCCCTTGCGGCAGCAGCCGCTGCAGGCGGAAGCTCTGCGCCGCCGCCCGCGGCTCGAAGATGGCGCGGTTGTTGAGCGGCAGCAGCTCGCGATCGTCCATGGTCCGACCTCCTTTTCCTTATTATGGCGAATCGGCAGGACGCCCGTCCAGAAAGAAAAGCCGAAAAAGCCCAGGCGCCCCGCAAGGAGGCCCTGGACTTCTCGAATGTAGGAACGCCACGCTCAGTCGCCCCGCCGCGAGGAGGAGCTGGGTATGCGCAGCTCCGCCCGGTACTTGGCGACGGTGCGCCGCGACAGCGGGATGCCGAGCTCCGCCAGCCGCTCCGCGAGCTGCTGGTCGGACAGCGGCCGCTCGCGGCACTCGGCCGCGACGAGCTCGGCGAGCCGCTGCTTGGCGGCGGCGGCGGACACCTCCTCGGCCGCTCCGCCCCGGCCGAGCGCGGCGCTGAAAAACGCCTTGAGCGGATAGGTGCCGAGCGGCGTCCGCACCTGCTTGCCGGACACGGCGCGGCTCACCGTCGACTCGTGCAAGCCGAGCCGCAGCGCCACGTCCGCGAGCGTAAGCGGCCGCAGCGCCGGCCAGCCGCGCTCCAGGAACGCGGCCTGCTCCTCAAAGACGGCGCGCACGACCCGCGCGAGCGTCTCCCGCCGCTGCTCCAGCCCGCCGATGAGCGCGCGCGCCGCGCGGCGGCAGCTCTCCACGTAGGCGTACGCCTCGTGGCCGCGGGCAACGGCCGCGAGCGGGCCGGAGCCGATATCGGCGAGCGACAGCCGCGGCTCCCAAGCGGCGGCCAGCTCGACGAGCAGCTCGCCGTCCGCGCCCTGGCGGACGAGGGCGTCGGGCACGACCGCCTGCGTCCGGCCGGCTGCTCCGGCCGCCAGCCGCTGGCCGGGCCGCGGGTCGAGGCGCAGCAGCGCTCGGCGCGCCTCTTCGAGCTGCGCGCGGCTAAGGCCGGTGCCGGCCGCGATCTCCTCCCAGCGGCGGGCCGCCAGCTGGGGCAGCCAGCGCGCGGCGAGCTCGCGCGCCCCGGGAGCCGGCTCCGGCTCCCGGTCCAGCTGCAGCAGCAGGCATTCGCGCAGGTCCCGCGCGCCGATGCCGGCCGGCTGCAGCGACTGCAGCAGCCGCAGCGCCGCCTCGGCCTCGGCGGCGGAAAGGCGCAGCCGCTCCGCCGCTTCCGCGAGCGGCAGCGCCAGCCAGCCGCTCTCGTCGAGGTTGCCGGCGAGCCAGGCGGCGGCGCGGCGGAGAGGCGCGGGGGCGCCGCTCAGCCGCAGCTGCGCGAGCAGCTCGGCTTCGAGCGTGGGCGGCGCGGCTGCGGCGCGCTCGAGCGGATCGGCGGCCGAGGCGTGGCCGCGGCCGCCCAGGCGGCGCGAGGCCGCGGGCTCGCGGATCTCGAGCAGCGGATTGTCCGCGGCGAGCTCGCGCACGGCGCGGTCGAGCTCGGCCGCGGGCAGCGCGAGCAGCGCCAGCGACTGGCGCATCTGCTGCGTGAGCGCGAGCTTCTGCCGCTGCTCCTGACGGAGCAGCGCCTGAGGCTGCAGGACGGGTCCCGGCATGGCGGCGGCCTCCTTGGGCGGTTTTATTCAGTATACCGCGCGCGGGTCGCGGCGCGGGATTACATTTTTTCGGAGACGAGCTTCGCCTGGGTGAACAGCAGCAGGTAGTCGCGGCCGCCGGCCTTGGAGTCGGTGCCCGACATGTTGAAGCCGCCGAACGGATGCACGCCGACGAGCGCGCCGGTGCACTTGCGGTTGAAGTACAGGTTGCCGGCGAAGAATTCGCGGCGAGCCTGCTCCAGGCGGCTGCGGTTGCGGGAGATGACGGCTCCCGTCAGGCCGTAGTCGGTGTTGTTGGCGATCTCGAGCGCTTCGTCGAACGTGGACGCTTTGATGAAGGCGACGACCGGCCCGAAAATCTCCTCCTGCGCGAGCCGCGCTTCCGGAGCGATGTCGGCGAAGATCGTCGGCTCGATGAAGAAGCCCTTCTCGTCGCCTGTGCCGCCGCCGTGCACGAGACGGCCTTCGTTCTTGCCGATCTCGATATACTCCTGGATCTTGGCGTACGCCTTGTCGTCGACGACCGGTCCGAGGTTCGTGCCGCGCTCGGCCGGATCGCCCAGCGTCAGCTTGGCGGTGCGCTCGACCACCTTGGCCAGCACCTCGTCGTACACGTCCGCATGGACGATCGCGCGCGAGCAGGCGCTGCACTTCTGACCGGAAAATCCGAACGCCGACGCCGCGATCGCATCCGCCGCCAGCTCCAGATCGGCGTCGGCGTCGACGACGATCGAGTCCTTGCCGCCCATCTCGGCGATGACGCGCTTGATCCATTTCTGGCCCGGCGCGGTCTTGGCGGCCCGCTCGTTGATGCGCAGTCCGACGTCGCGCGAGCCGGTGAAGCTGATGAAGCGGGTCAGCGGATGCTCGACGAGGAAGTCGCCCACCTCGGAGCCCGGACCCGGCAGGAAGTTCACGACGCCGGCCGGCACGCCGACCTCCTCCAGCAGCTCGACGAACTTGGCGGCAATGACCGCCGTCGGGCTCGCCGGCTTGAGCACGACGGTGTTGCCGGAGACGAGCGCGGCCGTCGTCATCCCGGCCATGATGGCGAGCGGGAAGTTCCACGGCGGGATGACGATGCCGACGCCGAGCGGGATGTAGTACAGCTCGTTGTCTTCGTCCGGGATGCGGGTGAGCGGCTGCGGCTCGCTCAGGCGCAGCATCTCGCGGGCGTAAAATTCCATGAAGTCGATCGCCTCGGCCGTATCGGCGTCGGCTTCGGCGCGGTTTTTGCCGGACTCGACCGTCAGCCACGCGGAGAACTCATGCTTGCGGCGGCGCATGACGGCAGCGGCCTTGAACAGGTAGCCCGAGCGCTCCTTCGCGCTCGTGTGGCGCCACCAGCCGAACGTCTCGTAGGCGGTGCGGATCGCTTTCTCGGCCAGCTCGCGGTCGGCCTGGTGGACGACGCCGACGACCTCGGCCTTGTCGGCCGGGTTGATCGAGTCGAGCGTGCGCCCGGTCTCGATCGCCTCGCCTCCGATGACGATCGGGTACGTGCGGCCCAGCTGCCCGCGGACGGCGGCCAGCGCGGCCTCGTAGGCGGCGCTTTCCTCTTCCTTGCTGAAATTCGTGAACGGCTCGTTGGCATATTCCATTCTCATGCGAATTCATCCTCCTCGGAAAGGTCTCCTTGGCCCTCGCTGCTGACCGGGGCTCTTCGCCGTAAAAGATAAGCAAGAATCGTGCCACTAATCCGGGCTCCGATATAGCGGGCGGAGCCGGCTGGAGGAGGTTGGCCTCGGAAGTCCGGGCTGGCGTACAGAGGCGCCAGCCTTGGACAGCCAGGTTAGCCTCGGAAATCCGGGCTCCGATATAGCAGGCGGAGCCGGCTGGAGGGCGTTAGCCTCGGAAATCCGGGCTCAGTAACTCGATTTCTTCGACTTAATGTCCGCCAAGCGCCCACTTCAATGCCCAGTAACTCGATTTCTTCGTCTTGCCGCCCGCCGGATGCCCTCACACGACCCGAGTTACTCGGTTTTTCCGCGTATCTCCCCCATCCGGACGCACATCCGACCCCAGTTACTCGGTTTTTCCGCGTATCTCCCCTATCCGAACGCACATCCGACCCGAGTTACTCGGTTTTTCCGCGTATCTCCCTCATCCGGACGCACATCCGACCCGAGTTACTCGGTTTTTCCGCGTATCTCCCCCATCCGGACGCACATCCGACCCCAGTTACTCGGTTTTTCCGCGTATCTCCCCCATCCGGACGCACATCCGACCCCAGTTACTCGGTTTTTCCGCGTATCTCCCCCATCCGGACGCACATCCGACCCGAGTTACTCGGTTTTTCCGCGTATCTCCCCCATCCGGATGCACATCCGACCCCAGTTACTCGGTTTTTCCGCGTATCTCCCCCATCCGGATGCACATCCGACCCCAGTTACTCGGTTTTTCCGCGTATCTCCCCCATCCGGACGCACATCCGACCCGAGTTACTCGGCTTTTCCGCGCAACTGCCTCTTCCGGCTGTGCATCTGCCCCGTTCCATTGCCCAGCCCCATCCGCAGCCAGCTCATCCGCATTCCGCCGCGCTGCCCTGACTTCCTCCAAGCAGCCCGCGCGCCGCCGCGGCGCGTGCCGGCCAAGCCGCCAGAAACCGCCGTGGCGCCAGCGCCCTGGATGCCATAGCCTATACCGTTGGCATGAATATTGCTACTACAACTCCCTAAGAACGCCATTATCCGCATATAAAGGGGAAGGATCACTATGGACATCGGCTCCGAGCTGTACCGCAAGACGCTGCTCACGATTTCCGGCAATTCGCTCGTCGAGAAGCTGACGCTCAAATACGGCGGCAAGCTCGCCGCCAAATTCATCGCCAGCCAGGAGCTGGACGGCGCGCTCCAGGTCATCGGCGACCTGAACCGCAAAGGCATTATGGTCACGCTCGACCATCTCGGCGAAGGCATCCGGGCGCTGAGCGAAGCCTCGGGCTATCGCGAGGAATACATCCGCCTCGTGCGCGGCATCGAGCAGGCCGGCGTCAACTCCAACGTGTCGCTCAAGCCGACGCAGATGGGGCTGGCGCTCGATCCAGAAGCCTGCTACGCCAACATCCGCGCCGTCGTGCGCGAAGCGGCCGCCTCAGGCAACTTCGTGCGCATCGACATGGAGGACTCGCCCTACACGCAGGCGACGATCGACATGGTCAAGAGGCTGCACGGCGAAGGGCTGACGAACGTCGGTACCGTCATCCAGGCGTACCTGCGCCGCACGCAGGCCGACGTCCGCGACCTGATCCAGAGCGGCGTCAACCTGCGGCTCGTCAAAGGCGCCTACAAAGAGCCCGCCGAGGTCGCCTATCAGAAGAAGTCCGAGGTCATCGACAACTTCAAGGCGATCATCCGCATGCACCTCGACCAAGGCGTCTACACCGCCATCGCCTCCCATGACGACACGATCATCCGCTGGGTGCGCGAGTACGCCTCCGCCAACCGCATCGGCCAAGACAAGTTCGAGTTCCAGATGCTGTACGGACTGCGCATGAACGAGCAGGCGCGCCTCGCCTCCGAGGGCTACCGCGTCCGCTGCTACGTCCCTTACGGCAAGATGTGGTACCCCTACTACACGCGCCGTCTCGCGGAGAAGCCAGCCAACCTGATGATGGTGCTGCAGAACATGTTCCGTTGAAAAATGCCGCCCGCCCCGCAGCGGCCGGCGCAAGCCGCAGCTCCCGAGGAGCGGCCCGCCCGGCGGGGCCGCTTCTTTTTTCCGACAAAGCCCTTCCGCTCGGCTATTTTCGGCGGAAGGGCTTTTCGCATGCAGGAATCGTGTCTAATGTGTCTAATTTTATAGACATAATTGTCTGCCTATTCATACACTTATTAGACACCCCCATCGACGAGGAGGAACCAACGATGAAGCTGAACCTCCCCCGCTTGATCGAGCTGCCCCAGACGAGTTATGCGCTCGCGGAATGGCCGGAGCAGCCGCCGGATCGTCCCCTGTTCCGCCAGGAGACAGACGGGAGCTGGAGCTGGCTGCCCGAAGCGCTTGCGAGCCTGCCCGACCGGCTTGCAGCCGCCCTGCCCGCGTCGGCGTTCCCCGCATCGCTGCGGCTGGACGAGCTGCCGCCGCTGCCGGACGGCTGCCCTTGGCTGCTGCTGCTGGACGAAGGCGGCCAGCCCTGCGGCTGCGTCTCTGCGACTGCGGCGCTTGAGGAGCTGCGCCAGTCGTTCCGGCGGCTGAGGGCCGGCTTCGAGGCGACGCTGGAGACGGTCGACAGCGCGATCACGGTCATCAACGCCGACAGCGAGGTAATCGCCTGGACCGGCGAGGCGGAGCGGATGTTCGGCATCCGCCGGGAGGAGATCATGGGGCGTCCGGCGGATGCTTTTTTCCAGAAAGAACGGCTCCAAGTGCTGCGCGCGCTGACGACCGGCGAGGTGCTGCAGGGGGCGCAGCATCAGCCGCGGCCCGACATGCACGCCGTCATCCACGCCCGTCCGATCGAGCTCGGCGGCGAGCGCATCGGGGCGGTGGCGGCCGAGCAGGACATCACGTCGCAGATCCGCCTGAACCAGCAGCTGTTCCGGATGACAGCCAAGATGCAGCATCTCGAGCGCAAGGTCGAGCGGCTCGACCCGAGCGGCGCCGACCCGTTCTCGGCGATCCGGGGCGGCAGCCCGGCGGTGCGGGCCTCCGTCGAGACGGCGCGCAAGCTCGCCTCCGCCAAGGCGCCCGTGCTGCTGCTCGGCGAAAGCGGCGTCGGCAAGGAGCTGTACGCCCGTGCGATGCACGATGCCGGACCGGGGCCGGAGACGCCTTTCATCGCGATCAACTGCGGAGCGATCTCGCCGACGCTGTTCGAGAGCGAGCTGTTCGGCTACGAGCGCGGCGCCTTCTCCGGCGCGGATCCGCGCGGCCGCAAGGGCAAGCTCGACCTGGCGGCGGGCGGCACGCTGCTGCTCGACGAGGTCGGCGAGATGCCGCTGGAGCTGCAGGTGAAGCTGCTGCGGGTGCTGCAGGAAAAGACGTTCTACGCCGTCGGAGGCACGACGCTGCGTCGCGCCGACTGCCGCATCCTCGCGGCGACGAACCGCGATCTGCTGGCGATGATTGCGGACGGCCGCTTCCGCGAGGATCTTTACTACCGGCTGAGCGTCGTCACGCTCGACATCCCGCCGCTGCGCGAGCGCACCGGGGATGTGTACGAGCTGCTGCCCGCGTTCCTCAGCGAGTTCGCCCTGCTGTACGGCCGCTTCATCGAGGCTTGTCCGCATGAGGTCGTGCAGCGGCTCGCCGCCTACGACTGGCCGGGCAACATCCGCGAGCTGCGCGGCGCGGCCGAGCGGCTCGTGCTGCTCGCGACCGACGGCGTCATCCGGCTGGAGCATCTGCCGCCTCGGCTGCTGCAGAACGCGGCGCGCCAGAGCAGCGGCACGGGCGGAAAGAGCGCTCGCAGCGCCGCGACGCCCGACCGCCTCGGCTGGGCCGGCACGTCGGAAGCCGCTGGCGGGGCTGCCTTCGGCGAGCAAGTCTTCGGGGGGCCAGCCTCGGGCAGCGCCGCTTCCGGCGGGCCTGCCTACGGGGCTGTTCCCGGCAGCGCAGCTTCCAGCGAACTCTCCGTCGACGGAGCTGCTCTAGGCAGGCCGTTCTCCGCCGGACCTGCTCCTGGCGGGGCTGCCCACGGCTACGGCAATGGAAGCCAGCCGTTCCCTCCGGCTCGCTGGCCCGACAGCCCGGAAGACTACGAGCGCGAGCGCATTCGCCGGCTGCTCGAGGCTGAGCGCGGCAACAAAAAAGCGGTTGCCCGCCAGCTCGGAATATCGCGAGCGACGCTGTACAACCGCATGAAAAAGCTGGGCATGCCCCTATAGGCAGACGCTGCAAGAAAAAACCGATCTGCGAGCGGCTGCCTTTTGGTCGAGGACGGTCGAGGCGACCGCCCCCAGGCTGGCGACGGTCAAAATTCGCTGCCCGAGGAGACGGCCCACCGCTGAACTCGCCCTCAAGCGGATCGATGAACCCCGCAGAAGCAGCCCGGAATGATCGGTTGCCGCTCGAAAACGGATCGAGAAGCTTCTTTGCCGCGGCTGAATCTGCTTGCTGCAGCCGGCAGCCGCGCCTCCAGCCCCCCATTGCCTTGCCGCGGTCAGGGAAAGCCGCCTCATTGACGCGGCTTCAACCTTTACGACGCGTCAGACGCTTAGAAGCTCATTTGGCCTGCTTTCGCGGCGCTAACGATTCCTCACGCGCTTAGATGTCCCGATGCGCGTGTTTCGGCCATGTTTCGGCGGCTTTTGCCGCTCTAAGCGTTTCATCCGTCGTTAGATTTTCAATGGGGCCGCTTGAAGCCCTCTAACGAGCTGATTCGTCGCAAGCTTTCGCGGCGGCAAAGCCTCCCTGTCGAGGTGTCCGCCTGCCGCGACAGCGTGCCCGCTTTCGCGCATTGCGCTCGCCTACTTTCACTGCAACCGCCTGCCTGCATCGCGCTCGCCAGCTCTACCAGCTCATCAGCAGCCGCTCGATGTCCCGCTCGTCGAGCACCCGTCCGATCTCCACCTGCATGCATTGCAGCTCGGTCACGGCCTTGACGCCATGGCGCGAGCCGGGAGGAAACCGCATGACGCTGCCCGGTCCGATCGGGTAGATCTCGTCCTCGAGCATGAAGCGCCCCTCGCCGGAGAGCACGGTCCACACCTCTTCCTTGCCTTCATGCAGATGGTAGCTCGTACACTTGCCCGCATGGACGGCGACGCGCCGCGTCAGCACCTGGCCGCCGCCGCTCAGCCGGTCGATCTCCAGCGTGCGGCAGCTGCCCCAGCGCTTCTCCTCCTGCATCGGCAGTCCGGGCAGCTCGCGAAGCGCTTCCTTGATCCGGTCGGAGTGCTCCTTGCTCGCGACCAGGATTCCGTCGGGACTCGCAGCCACGACCGCGTCGGAGATGCCGATGACGTGGATCGGGCAGCCCAGCTCGTTGATGAGATGGGTGTTGCGGGCGCCGGCCGATACGGCTCCCGGCCCCAGCTGCGCCTCGCCGAGCTGGCTGAGGAACGTGCTCCAGCTGCCGAGATCCTTCCAGCTGCCGGCATAACGCAGCACGAGGCTGCGGGAGGCTTTCTCCGCCAGCTCCTGATCGAAGCTTTTCTCGCTCCATTCGTCGTAGCCCCGCAGCAGCTCCGGCAGCGAGGACGGATATCCCCTCGCCTGAAGCTGACCGAGCAGCCACCCTAGGCGAAAGACGAAGACGCCGCTGTTCCACAGCCCGCCCTGCTTGATCAGCCTCGTCGCCGCCGGCGGATCGGGCTTCTCCGCGAAGCGCCCGACCGGCAGCCAGCCCGCGCCCGCTCCGTCTGCGCCTGCGTCCGCGCCAGGCGGCGCCGCATTCCTGCCCGCTCTCGCGCCGTTTCCGCCTGCATCCGCGTCCGGCCGCGCTGCGCTCCTGCCAACTCCCGCTCCGTCTGCACCTGCATCCGCGTCCGGCCGCGCTGCGCTCTTGCCAACTCCCGCTCCGTCTGCGCCTGCATCCGCGTCCGGTCGCGCCGCTCTCTCGCCCGCTCCCGCTCCCGCGCCAGCGTCCGTCATGCCGCCGAACTTCCGGCCGCCGGCCGCCGCACGCCGCTTCGGCCGGCGGGGGCGGGGCTCGCGGATCGGCACGATGTAGCCGTACTGCGCCGAAGGATGCGTCGGCTCGGTGCCGATCATGCCGAGGTCCGCGCCGCGGGCGAGCGCCTCCGGCAGCCGCCGCAGCAGCGCAAGGAAGTCCGCCTCCACGAACAGGTCGACCGGCAGCACGCACACTGCCTCATCCTCCGGCGCGCGGCCCGGACCGGCCAGATAGGCGGCGCCGAGCGCCGCCGCCGTGAACGTGCCGCGCTTGGCCGGCTCCTCCACGATCGGCACGTCCGCTCCGGCATGGGCGCGCGTAATCTCGGCCTGGCTGCGATGGGTCACGATGACCGCTCCCTCCAGCAGCCCCTCCTCCCGCAGCTGGCGGCACAGCCGCTGCATCATCGACTCGAGGGTGCCGTCCGGTGCGGGCAGCAGCTTCAGGAACAGCTTCGACCGAATCTCGTTGGACAGCGGCCACAGCCGCTTGCCCGAGCCTCCGGACAATAGGATAAGTCTCACTTCCGTCTCGTTCTCCTCTCCTTGGCGTCTGCCGGAGCGCTCCCGCTCCCGCGCGGCGCCCGCCGGCGCTGTCCGCGCAGCGCGGCCGAAACAAAGCCTGGCGGATCGGCCTCGCCGCTCTCCCGCGAAGCGGCCGCGCCGCCCCGCGGCGGCTGCGTCCCGATCCTCTCCAGCGCTTGCCGCAGCTGCCGTCCCGCCGCTTCCCAGCTCCAGCTCTTCATGTCCTGGCAGCCCTGCCGGCCCTTACGCCGACAAAGCGCGACGTCCCGGCTCGCGGCGCGCAGCTGCCGCTTCAGCCCGGCCAGATCGGCCTCGGCCCACAGCTGCCCCTCCTGCGCGAACAGGCCGCCGAACCGGCGCGAGATCGCGCCGGCTCCCTTCATGCTTTCCGCCGGCTTCCGCAGCTTGTAAGGAACGGCGAACGAATTGCCGTCCGTCAGGAAGTCGCTCTGCCCGCCCCAGCGGGGCGCGATGACCGGCACGCCGCTCGCGAGCGCCTCCATGAACGGCATGCCGACGCCTTCTCCCCGTGTCGGCAGCACGAAGGCGTCCGCCGACGCGTACAGCCCCAGCAGCCGACGCTCGCCGATATGGCCGGCGACGATGTGGATCGGCGCGGGCCGATGCGACAGGCGCAGCGAAGCCACGTAGCGGCGGATCGCCCGCTCTGCCCCCGCCGAGCCGCCGGCTTCCCGCCAGCCGCTCGTCTTGATGACGAGCAGCACGGAGTCCTTTTCGCTGAACTCCTCCGCGTAGGCGCGCAGCAGCGCCTCCGGATTTTTACGATGCTGAAAGCTGAACACCGAAAGGAAGACGAAGCGCCCCTCCGCTCCAGACAGCGCGGCTTTCGGCCTGCCCGGCCGGAACCGCCGCGTGTCCACCCCGTGCGGCACCCGGTACACCGGCACGCTGACGCCGCTGTCCTTCATCGCCTGCACGTTGTGCCGCGACGGCACGAGCACCGCATCGTAGCGGTTGATCGTCCTGCGCCACTGGGACGGGATGCGCGACGTCTCCCAGACGGCGTTGAGCACGACCCGTCCGTAGCCGGCCCGGCGCGCCCGATCCGGATCGAGCGTATGCGGCGGATAATGGTACACGAGCATCCGGCGGGTCCCCGGAGCAAGCCGGCCGGCGGCAGGCTGCCCCATGGCCGCCGAAGCGTTCACCGGCAGGCCGGCCCCGCGCAGCGCGCGCACATAGCTCCGGCTCGCTCCGCCCAGTCCGCCGGCGCGGCCGAGCGGGCCGCGCCAGTCGACGGACCAGCCGGAGCGGCGGGCTTGCGGCGAGCGGCCCCGCCCTGGCGCGGCGTGTCCGGCCCGGCCGCTGCCGCGCGGCTTCATCGGCGGCCGCCCCCGCCTCGCCGCACGGCGGCGCAAGCGGCAAGCCTCGGTCCGGCAAAGGCCGGCGGCCGACGCTTCGCCGCCCCGCCGCGCAGGAAAGCCGTTCTGCCCGCGTCATCGGCGCGTCCGCTTCCGCCGAGCGTGCGCCGAGCTGAGCCGGCTCCGGCCGGCGCTTCGATCCGGCGCGCGGACGCTCCGGCCTTGCGCACATAGCCTTTGCGCTCGTGGAAGCTCACGGAGCGATGCTTGGCGGCCAGCTGGCGCGTCCGCTCCGGCGTCAGGCTGCGGACGCCGTCGTGCAGGGCGCGGTTGAGCGCCGGACGCAGCCGCACGGCGGCCGGATTGCGGCTGTACACATAGTTGCCGTACGTCTCGTACTCGCTGAACCCGAACTGCTGCGAGCGGTTCAGCTTGGTCAGGATCGCGCGATGCCAGCTCATGCCGTGGCGCATCTCGATGTCCCGCTTCATGTCGCGCAGCTTCGCCTTTTCGAACAGCATGTAGTGGGTGACGAGCGAGCGCGGCGCGGCCGCCTTGCGGCCCATGAGCCGCTCGTGCATGCGCAGGTACTCCGGCTGCGTCCAGCTGCGGGTGTAGAACGTCGTGCGGCCGCCGGAGCGGAACGTGTGGGGCCGAATGAGCACGGTGTCGGCGTCGATGACGAGGAAAAAATCGGCCGAGCACAGCTTGTCGCCGCTCAGCTTGAGCAGCTGCTGGAACAGCCAGCCGGAGCGCTCCCAGCGGGCGGAGCGGTAATGGATGTCTTTTTTCGTCAGGGGCAGCACGGTGTTCTCGTCGACGAATCTCCATCCGTGCTCGCGGCACAGGGAGACGATGGCGTCCTTGCGGGGGGCGACGATGACGATCTCGCCGATCGGATGGCGCACCTGGGCGCGCGCGGCGCGGATGACATGGGGCAGCGTCGGAAGGTCCTTCTCGATCGCGGGGATGAGCACGTCGATGCGGGGGAGCGCTGCGGCTCCCGCCGCCTTCGGCTTCGGCATGGTTTCGATCAACTCCTGTACGGTCGTCAAAAGCTTTGCCACCAGCATATGCCGCCCGCGGGGGCCGGGGCTGGGCAAGCAGGATGAAGGGGCCGATGCCTTGGCGGCTCGGGCGGCCGGCCGGACAGGCGCTTCGGGGAAATGGCGGCCTGCGCCGCGACCCAGCGCTCGGAGGAATGCCGCTGGCGCCGGCCTCGCTGGATTATGTGCCCGCGCACCTGCTATAGTGGACGCATGAAGAGCCTGCTGAGCCGTCCTGGAGGCGGCGCGGCAGGCGCAAGCGACAGATTCCGCTGAAGCGGCGGCTCCACGAGCCGTCCCAGCACAGCAAAGGAGATTTTTTTCATGGACAAGCATGATCTGAAATCGGAACTGATCCGCCGCTTCGTCGCCTATGCGGCCGTCGATACGCGGAGCGACGACAGCAGCGAGACATGCCCCTCGACCCCGGGCCAGCTCGTGCTGGCGCGCCAGCTGGCGGACGAGCTGGAGGCGATCGGGCTGACCGAGGTCACGCTCGACGCCAACGGCTACGTCATGGCGACGCTGCCAGCGACGAGCGCCAAGGCCGTGCCGACGATCGGCTTCCTCGCGCATATGGACACCGCCTCCGACTTCACCGGCACGAACGTGAAGCCGCAGCTCATCGAGAGCTACGACGGCGGCGACATCGTGCTCAGCGCGGAGCCCGGCATTACGCTCTCGCCGCGCGAGTTCCCCGAGCTGGCCGGCTACAAGGGCCAGACGCTGCTTACGACCGACGGCACGACGCTGCTCGGCGCGGACGACAAGGCGGGCATCGCCGAAATCATGACCGCGATGGCCTATCTGGCCGCCCATCCGGAAATTCCGCATGGCCGGATTCGCGTCGGCTTCCTGCCGGACGAAGAAATCGGCCGCGGGCCGCATCGCTTCGACGTCGCGGCGTTCGGCGCCGACTTCGCCTACACGATGGACGGCGGTCCGCTCGGCGAGCTGGAGTACGAAAGCTTCAACGCCGCCGAGGCCGTCGTCACGATCCAGGGCAAAAACGTGCATCCCGGCTACGCCAAGGGCAAGATGCTGAACGCGCAGTCGATCGGCATGGCGCTGCACGGCCGCCTGCCGGCGGGCGAGGTGCCGGAGTTCACGGAGGGCTACGAGGGCTTCTTCCACTTGATCTCGTTCGAGGGCACGGTCGATCGGACGCGCATGCGCTACATCATCCGCGACTTCGACCGCGAAAGCTTCGAGAACCGCAAGAGCCTGCTCGCGACGATCGCCGAGGAGTTCCGCCAGACGTACGGCGCGGGCAGCGTCACGCTCGAGCTGAAGGACCAGTACTACAACATGCGCGAGAAAATCGAGCCGGTGATGCACATCGTCGAGCTGGCGCGGCAGGCGCTCGAGGACTGCGGCGTCAAGCCGGACATCAAGCCGATCCGCGGCGGCACGGACGGGTCGCAGCTGAGCTACATGGGGCTGCCGACGCCGAACCTGTTCGCGGGCGGAGAGAACTTCCACGGCCGCTACGAATATGTGTCCGCCGACACGATGGTCAAGGCGGCCGAGGTCATCCTGCGCATCGCCGCTCTGGCGGAGGAGCAGGCTTAGCCCGCCCGCCGGGCTTGGGAGGCGGCGGGCGCCTAAGCGCCGCAGGCGTAGGCGTTATGGCGCGCGCGTTGCATGCGTAGGCGTTATGGCGCGCGCGTTGTGGAAACACAGGCTCGGATGCAGATGCGGACGTTGCAAACGTAGGCGTTGAAATTGTGCGCGTTGCGGATACGCAGGCGCCGGACGCAGGTTTGGACGTTGCAGGCGCGAGCGTTGCGGATACGCAGGATCGGATGCTGCAGGCACGGGCGCCTAGGCAAAAGTTAGACGCATGATGATGAACGCCGGCAGACAGGGAGCGCCGCTCCTTGCCTGCCGGCGTTTTTGTGCGTTCAGCCTGCCGAACTGCATCAAACCCGCTCCTCGGCGACCCGTAACTCGATTTTTTCGACTTATTGCCCACCCAGCCCCCTCCTCCAAGCCCCGTAACTCGATTTTTCCGACTTATTGCCCACTCCGCTCCCTCCTCGGTGCCCCGTAACTCGATTTTTCCGACTTATTGCCCACCCCGCTCCCTCTTTGGCGACCCGTAACTCGATTTTTTCGAGTTATCGCCCGCCGAACCCGCTCCTCGAAGCCAAGCTCTTGCCGAACCGCTAGCGCGCCACCACCGCCAAAGCCGCCCTCATTTACAACCTCTACACCCCGCGCTGATCCGGCGCTGACAGTCGTCCGGTAGGCTCTAGCCGAGAGAGCGCGCGGGACGGGATCGCCGAATCTGCCGCTTTCGCTACGACCGAACCGGGAGGGATCGCCATGCGCCTCGCCTTGTTTACGGATACGTTCGCCCCGCAGATGAACGGCGTCGCCCGCACGCTCGGGCGGCTGACCGCCCATCTGGAGCGCCGCGGCATCGAGCATCTCGTCTTCGCCCCCGCCTCGCCTGAAGAAGCGACAACGCCGCCTCCCGCCCCGGAAGCGCCGCCGCTGTCGCTGCGCCCGTCTCCCAGCGTCCCGTTCCTGCTCTATCCGGAATGCCGCCTCGCCTTGCCCAACCTGCTGTCGATCCGCCAGCAGCTCGACCGCTTCCGCCCCGACCTGCTTCATCTGGCGACGCCGTTCAACATCGGCCTGTGCGGCCTCCGCTACGCCCGGCGACGCGGCCTGCCCCATGCCGCTTCTTACCACACCCACTTCGACCGCTACCTGGCCTACTACGGCATGGCCAAAGCCGTCCCGCTCTACTGGCGCTACATCCGCTGGTTCCACCGCAGCTGCGGAGCGACGTTCGCGCCGTCGCGCGAGACGCTGCTCGCCCTCTACCGCCAGGGCGTCGGCGGCCTCCGGCTGTGGACGCGCGGCGTCGACAGCGAGCTGTTCCATCCCGCCAAGCGCCGCGCGGGGCTCGTCCGCGAGCGCTTCGGCATCGCCCCGGACGAGCGCATCCTGCTCTACGTCGGCCGCATCGCGCCGGAAAAGGATGTCGCCACGCTGGCCGAGCTGCTGCGCAGGCTGCCCGCTTCCCGGGAGGGAAGGGCGCGCTGGCTGATCGTCGGCGACGGCCCCGCTCTGCCGGAGCTGCGGGCCGCAGCGCCGGACAACGCCATATTCGCCGGCTATCGCGAAGGCGAGGAGCTGGCCGAGCTGTACGCGTCGGCGGATCTGTTCGTCTTTCCATCGAGCACGGAGACGTTCGGCAACGTGGCGCTGGAAGCGATGGCGAGCGGCTTGCCCGTCATCGGCGCGGACGCCGGCGGCATCCGGGAGTCGGTGCGCCACGAAGCGACCGGCCTGCTCTGCCCGCCCGGCGACGCCGCCGCCTTCGCGTCTGCCATCGAGCGGCTGACGGCCGCCCCGGAGCTGGCGCGCCGCATGGGCGAGCAAGGCCGCAGCCATGCCGTCACCCGCTCATGGGTCTCGATTTTCGACGAGCTGCTGGAGCAGTACGGCGAGGTGATCGAGCGCTCCCGGCATGCAGAGCATGCGGGCCGTTCGTACCGCACTGGCTGACCGCGCTCGGCCCGGCTCGGCCTACGCCCCCCTGCCCGGGCCCGCATGCCAAAAAGCCGTTCCCCTGCGCCGAAGCGGGGGAACGGCTTCTTTTCCATCTGCCCGAAGGCCCGAGTCCGTCCTCTACAGAGCGAGAGCCTCGCCGGCTTCCTCGCGCTTCGGCGCGGCGCCTGCGGCCTCGCGGCGCTGGCGGGCCGCCTTGCGGAAGAACAGCAGCTCGTAGATGCAAGGCACGATGACGAGCGTCAGCACGGTGGCGACGATCAGGCCGCCGATGACGACGATCGCGAGGCTCTGCGAGACGATGCTGCCGCTCTCCGCCGAGCCGAACACGAGCGGAAGCATCGCGCACACGGTCGCGACGGCCGTCATCAGGATCGGCCGCATGCGCGTGCCGGCCGCCTCGAGCAGCGCTTCGCGGATCGGCATCGTCTCCTCGTTCTGCTTGACGCGGTCGAGCAGCACGATCGCGTTGGTGACGACGATGCCGATCAGCATGAGCGCGCCGAACATCGCCGTGAA
The DNA here is from genome assembly GCF_009649995.1 of Paenibacillus sp. B01. Lineage (NCBI taxonomy): Bacteria > Bacillati > Bacillota > Bacilli > Caryophanales > Paenibacillaceae > Paenibacillus > Paenibacillus sp. B01. The sequence goes on from NZ_CP045802.1 coordinate 5,569,110, forward strand.
GTCCGGCGTCACCTGCGTCACGATCAGGCCGAGCACCGCCCCGATCGCCGCGAGCGGCAGCGTGAACAGGATCGCCAGCGGCGTCCGCAGCGTCTTGAACGTCAGCACCATGATGAGGTAGACGATGCCGATCGAGATGAGCGCGATCATGCCGAGATCGGCGAAGTCCTGCGACATGTCCGCGGAGGCGCCGCCGACATAGGCATGCGTGCCTTCAGGCAGCTTCAGGCCGCCCACCGCCTTGGCGATATCCGCGCCGACGACGGACAGCCGGCTCGGCTCCGCCTCGGCCGCGATGCGGACGTAAGGCTTGCCGTCCTTGAGGTAATAGACGGCCGGCTTTTCTTCCTTGACCCACTTGGCGACCGCCGATACCGGCTGCGGACCGGCGTCCGTGAGCACGGTCAGCGCGTCCAGCTCCGCGGCATCCGCCGGAGCGAGCGCCGGCTGCAGCACGACCGGCGTCTGCCGCCCGTCCTCCCCGGCCAGCATGCCGATCGGCACCGGATTCAGCATGCCCTGCAGCTGCTGGGCGAGCTCCGCCGACTTGGCTTTCGCCGGATCGACCTCAAGCGTGTAGACCGTCTTCCGCTCCTGCTCGTTGCTCTCGACCTTGAGCACGTCCCGGACCGGCTCGATGGCGGCCATGACCTTCGCCGCGGCCGAGCTCGCCGTCGCCGCGTCCGGTCCCGTCACGTCCACGTACACCTGGGAGCCGCCGCCCCCGCCGATCAGGCTGGACGTCTGCACCTCAAGCGCGGCGTCGGCGGGCGCTCCGGCCTTCGCCTTCACCTGCTCGACCAGAGCCTCCGCGTCCGTCCCCTTTTTCAGCCCGAGCATATAGCTGATCTGCGTCCGCGACGCGACTCCGCCGTACTGGGCCGATTCCGCGTTGCCTCCGGCGGACATGTACACCCATTCCTGCTCAGGAAGGCTGCGGAGATACGACTCCAGCTTCTCTCCGTCCGCGTCCATCCGCTCCTGCGTCGCGTCCGCCTTGAACTTCAGCGTCACCGTCAGGTTGGAGGCGTCCGACGTGTCGAGCGCGCCCTTGGGCATCGCGACATAGGCGCCGATCGAGCCGGCGAGCAGCACGACGGCGGCCGTCAGCGGCAGCCACTTGCGGCGCAGGTTCCAGTCGAGGAAGCGCTGGAAGCGGCGGGACGGCCCATGCTCCTTCAGCGACACGCCCTTGAACAGCCCGGCGCCGAGCAGCGGAATGACCGTCAGCGCGACGAGCAGCGACGAGAGCAGCGAGTAGGTCACCGTCAGCGCGAAAGGAAGCAGGAACGCCTGCAGCGAGCCGCGCAGCAGGCCCATCGGCAGGAATACCGCGACAGTCGTCAGCGTCGACGCGGTGATCGCGGTCGAGACCTCGCGCGTCGCGTCGACGACGAGCGGGATCGAGAAGCGCTCCTTTTGCAGCCGGCGGAAGATGTTCTCGATGACGACGATGCTGTCGTCGACGAGCCGTCCGACCGCGACGGCGACGCCGCCGAGCGTCAGGATGTTGAGCGACACGCCCGACAGGTCGAGCAGATAGAGCGTCAGGCCGAGCGACAGCGGGATCGACACGATCGTGACGAGCGTCGCGCGGATGTTGCGCATGAAGACGAGGATGACGAGCGTCGCGAACAGCGCCCCGAGCAGCACCTCTTTCATCATGCTGTTCACGGAATGCACGACCTGCTCCGAGGTGCTCATGAGCACCTTGAGCTCCGCGCCGGGAATCTCCTCGTTCAGCCGCTCGGCCGCCTTCTCCACGCCTTCGCCGACGGCGACTGCGTTGGCGCCCGGCGCCTTGGTCACGGTCAGGACGAGCGCGTCCTTGCCGCCGAGCCGGCTGATGCCGCCGGCCTCGCTCTTCGCCTCGACCTGCGCCACGTCGCCGAGCGCGACGCCCGGAGCGACCGGCAGCTTGCGCAGCGTCTCGACGTCGCGCAGCGTCGACGCCACGTTCAGGTTGACGGCGCTGCCGCCGAGCTGGCTCTCGCCGACCGAGGCGGAGCCCGTGCGGCCTTGCAGCACGCCGTACAGCGCCTGCAGCGGCAAGCCCTTGGCGGCCAGCTTATCGGGGTCCGGCGCTACCGTCACCGACGGCTGCGGACGGCCCGACAGCTGCGCCGCGCCGATGCCGTCGATGCCTTGGAACGCCTCGAGAATGTCCTTCTCCGCCTCGGCGCGCTTCGCCTCGGCCACCGTATCGTCGAACGTCAGCGTCACCCAGCTCACCGGGATCATCGACGTGTTCAGCTGGATCACATAGGGCGGGGCAACCCGCTCGGGCAGCGGCACGGCGGCGATCGCCCGCTCCACGTCCATCCGCGCCTGCTTCATGTCCGTCGACGAGTCGAAGCTCAGATTGAGCTGCGAGTAGCTGTCGCCGGACGAGGCGAACGAAGCGGTCTTGCCCTTGATGCCCGCCGTCGCCTCCTGCATCGGCTTCGTCACGAGCGCCTCCATCGACGCCGCGTCGTAGCCCGGCCCGATCGTCGTCACCGTCACCTCCGGATTGTCCGCCTCCGGCAGGAACTCCATCGGCAGCTTCAGGTAGCTCGCCGTCCCCATCGCCAGCACGAGCACGACGCATAGCCACACCGCCGCCTTGTTTCGGAATGCTCCTTGAATGAATGACCTCATCCCCATCTTCCTCCCCATCATCGCTTGCTCTTTGTCTGATTAAAGTGCCATAGAAAGTGTACCTTGCGCCCGGGGAGGCCTGGAAACGGCTGGGGGATGGTATTCATTCCCATCCGCGGGAGGGCAAAGGGCCCGGACTTCGGTCGGGGATCGGGCTCCGCCTGCGGATGGAGGCGGACGCGGAAGCATGGGGATCGAGAGCGGACGAACGGCCGCGGGCTTCCTTTTTTTCGCATGCAAAAAAGCCCGGGAGATCGTCCTCCCGGACCTGCTCAGTCCTCCCGCCGCACCGCCCGCTCCAGCTCCTCGACGTAGGCGGCCCCCAGCCGGGAAAGCGCGCGCTGCCGCTGGCTGATCCAGCCGACCTCGATCGTCTCGTCGCATTCCAGCGGCACGGGGATGATCTCGTTGCCGTTGAGGTCCTTGCTCAGCACGCCGGTGGAGATCGTGTAGCCGTTGAGGCCGATGAGCAGGTTGAACAGCGTCGCCCGATCGCTGACGCGGATGCTTTTGGGATGGGACAGCGTGCTGAGGATCTCCTCCGCGAAATGGAACGAGTTGTACTCGCCCTGGTCGAACGACAGGTACGGGTACGGCTCCAGATCCTCGACCGTCACCCTCGCCTTGCGGGCGAGCGGGTTGCGGATGCTGATGAACACATGCGGCTCGGCCGTGAACAAGCTGTGGAACTCCAGGCTGGCCGAGGCGAGCAGCTTCTGGATGACCTGGGCGTTGAACTCGTTGCGGTAGAGGATGCCGATCTCGCTGCGCAGCAGCCGCACGTCCTCGATGATCTCATGCGTCTTGGTCTCGCGCAGCGCCAGATCGTACTCCTCCTGCCCGTATTGCTCGACGAGCCGGACGAACGCGTTCACGGCGAACGCATAGTGCTGGGTCGAGACGGAAAAATGCTGCGGCGCCTGGCGGGCGCTCCGGTAGCGGCTCTCCAGCAGGTCCGCCTGCTCGACGACCTGGCGCGCGTAAGCGAGGAACTCCGTCCCCTCGGTGGACAGCTCGATGCCCTTGTTCGTACGGCGGAAGATCGTGATCTGAAGCTCCTGCTCGAGCTCCTGCACCGCCTTGGACAGGCTCGGCTGCGAGATGAACAGCCGCCGGGCCGCCTCGTTCATCGACCCTCTCGCCGCCACCTCGATGATGTAGCGCAGCTGCTGCAGCGTCATGCTGGCTCGTCCTCCTTGCTCGTTCGGATAGGGCTAGTATAACGGGAGACGGCCGCATCCGTAAACGAACCGGGCTTCGGCGGGCGGGCTGAGCGGCCGGCAAAATGAAAGGCATGACCAAGTCATACCTGGTCATGCCTGCATGAAGGACATGCGCGCGGCGGACCGGATTCGCCGCCGCCCCCGCACCCGTCCGTCCATCCGCTACTGCGCCTGACGCGTCCAGTGGCGATGCTCGGCGACCGCCTGGATGAACGGCTGGCCGAGCCCATCGCCTGCGAGCAGGCCCGGATCGCCGGCCTGCGCCTTGATGCCGGCAAGCGCGAGCAGCCGCTCCGCGTCCTCCGTCCGGGCGAAGCCGATCGCCTTGAAATGCCGGAATGCCTCCTTCAGGAAGTCCGCCAGCTTCGGCTCGGCAGCCAGCGCCTCGACGCTCGCCTTGCCGCCGGCGACGAGCACAGCGTCGAACAGCACCGAGTCGCTCGTCAGGAAGCTGTGGTCCGCCTCGACGTCCGCCCCGCTGCCGCTCTTGATCGGGCCGAGCCGCGTGCTGCAGAACTCCGGCACGATGCCGGCCGCCCTCAGCTCGCGGACGAGCGCGTCCGTCGCCGCGCCGTCGAAGCCTCCCGCGACAAGCACCGCGACCTTGCGGCCCTTCGGCGTCTTGACCGTGTTCATCATGCTGAGCGCCGGCGAAGCGCCGCTCTTGCTTTTGCCCGCTGCGCCGTCCGCCTCCGCCGGAGATGCCGCGCCGATGTTGGCGGCGATGCCCGCCGCCAGCTCGCCGCTCACGTTCGCGAACATGTCGACGACGGCCTGGCGGAGCGCCTTGTCCTTGACATGGCCGAGCTCGAAGCTGAACGCCGAGACGATATGTCCCTTCTCCACGTCCGACATGCTGTTCCAGAACAGCGCCGCCTGGCTGTAATGGTCCTTGAAGCTGTCGCTGCGCTCGCGCGTGACATGGCCCTCGACCTTTTCCTGATGATGCTTGTAGCCGTCCGCGCTCGGATGCGGCGAGCCGCCGGCGATGCCGTTCTTGTGGTACGCGGCCGGGCCGCGGTTGATCGTCATGCGGTGCATGCCGTCGCGCTGGTTGTTGTGCACCGGGCACATCGGTCGGTTGATCGGCAGCTCGTTGAAGTTCGGGCCGCCGAGGCGCGACAGCTGCGTGTCCGTGTAGGAGAACAGCCGCCCCTGCAGCAGCGGGTCGTTGGAGAAGTCGATGCCCTTGACCAGATGGCCCGGGTGGAACGCGATCTGCTCCGTCTCCGCGAAATAGTTGTCCGTATTGCGGTTCAGCGTCAGCTTGCCGATCTTGCGCACCGGAACGAGCTCCTCCGGCCACAGCTTGGTCGGATCGAGGATGTCGAAGCCGAACTTGAACTCGTCCTCCTCCTCCAGCACCTGGATGCCGAATTCCCACTCCGGGCAGCGGCCGGCCTCGATCGAGTCATGCAGGTCGCGGCGGTTGAAGTCGGGATCCTTGCCGCCGAGCTTCTGCACCTCGTCCCACACGAGCGAGTGCGTGCCGAGCAGCGGCTTCCAGTGGAACTTGACGAAGCGCGCCTTGCCCTCGGCGTTGACGAGCCGGAACGTATGCACGCCGAAGCCCTCCATCATCGCGTAGCTGCGCGGCAGCGAGCGGTCGGACATCGCCCACATGACCATATGGGCCGTCTCCGTGTTGTGGACGACGAAGTCCCAGAACGTGTCATGCGCCGACTGCGCCTGCGGAATCTCGTTATGCGGCTCCGGCTTGACGGCGTGGATGAAGTCCGGGAACTTCATCGCGTCCTGGATGAAGAACACCGGCATATTGTTGCCGACGAGGTCGAAATTGCCCTCCTCGGTGTAGAACTTGACGGCGAAGCCGCGCACGTCGCGCACCGTATCGGCCGACCCGCGCGAGCCGGCGACGGTCGAGAAGCGCACGAACACCGGCGTCTGCTTGGACGGGTCCTGCAGGAAGCCCGCCTCCGTCAGCTCCGTCAGCGGCTCGTACGCCTGGAAGTAGCCATGGGCGCCGGCGCCGCGCGCATGCACGATGCGCTCGGGGATGCGCTCATGGTCGAAGTGCGTCATCTTCTCGCGGAAATGGAAGTCCTCCATCAGCGTCGGGCCGCGCACGCCCGCCTTCAGCGAATGCTCGTCCTCCGCTACATGCAGGCCGGTATTGGTCGTCAGCTTCTGCCCGTCGTTGTCGACGGTGAAGTCCTTCAGTCGCTCCGTCTTGGCCGTCTCGTTCGGGTGCCGCTTCGGCTGCTCGCTCATGGAAAAAACGTCCTCCTCCAGATGGGTTGATGTCCTCCCTCCTTAACCGGAGGGGACGGTCCCCAATCAAGAGCGCGAGCTTCTAGGCGGCGTCCGGCGAGGAGCCGCCCGCCGCAGCTCCGTCGCGCCGGCCTGGCGGCGATCCGGCGTTCTCCGCTCTGCGGAAGCCGCTCAGCTCCTGGCGCAGCGCGTCGGACATGTCCCGCAGCTGCTCCGTCGAAGCGGATACTTCCTGCATGACGCCCCGCTGGGCCGCGCACAGCTCCTCGGCGTGAACCGTATGCTTCGCGATCGACGTCGCAAGGCCGAGCAGATCGTCGCTCGAGGCGAGCAGCTCCTCCATCGAGGCCGACAGCTCTTCCGTCGACGCCGACACCTCCTGCGCCTGCTCGGCGACGACCGCGATCGACTCGTTGACGTCATCGAACGCCGCTCCGGTCCGCTCCAGCTCGCGGAAGCCCGCCTTCGTCTCCTCCAGCCCGCGCACCATCGCCTCCGCCGCCTCATCGGCCTGCTGCGCCATGCCGCGCACCGCCGCCGCGATCCGCACCGAGGACGCCGCCGTTTCGTCGGACAGCTTCTTCACCTCCTGGGCGACGACCGCGAAGCCTCGGCCATGCTCGCCCGCGCGCGCCGCTTCGATCGAAGCGTTGAACGACAGCAGCTTCGTCTGCTCGGCCACGGCCGTGATCACATCCGTCACCTGGCCGATCTCCTTCGCTTGCCGCACGAGGCGCTCGGCTACCGCGCCGGCCTGCTCGATCGCCGCTCCGACCGAGTCCATCCGGCGCCGCGCCTCGGCCATGCGCGCCTTGCCCGCCTCGGCCGCCTGCATCGCCCGCTCCGACGACTCCGCCGTCAGCGACGCCGATTCCGCGACGCCGTTCAAGCTCACCGAGCTTTCCTCCAGCGCCGTCCGATTCTCGCCCATGCGCTGCCGCTGGCCTTCGGCCGACTCGGAGATGAGACGCATCGTCTCCACCATCCGCTCCGAATCCTTTTCGGCCGATGACGAGCTCCTCGCCAGCAGCCGCGCCGCTCCTCCGAGCTCGTCCGCATTGTCGCCGATCGTTTCGATGAGGCGGGACAGCTTGGCCTTCATCGCGTTGACCGACTCCGCCATCGCGCCCAGCTCCGCGATCCTCGGCCGTTCCATGTCCTCGCCGCCGAGGTTCCCCGAGGCGATGTCGCCCGCGAGCCGCGCCGTCGCCCGCACCGGCCGGACGATGAGGCGCGTCAGCCAGGCCGCGGCGGCAGCGCCGACGAGCAGCGCGGCGGCGACGATGATCGCCAGCACCAGCCTCGTCCGCTCCACCTGCTCCTGCGACGCGGCGATCGACTCGTCCAGCAGCGACTGCTGGAACGCCTCCAGCTCGGCGGCCTTGTCCGACAGCTGCGCCGACAAGGGAATGCTCTTCTCCACCAGCAGGGCGGTGTAGCCCTCGGTGTCGCCGCGCTGCCGCAGCTTCGTCAGCTCGGCGACAACCTTCCCATATTCGCCTTCCAGACGGTGCAGCTCCGTGACGAGACCCGCCGCCTTCTCCTCCCGCATGTCTGCCTGCAGCCGCTCCATCCCGGCCGCAAAAGCTTTCCGATCCTGATTGTAGGCCGTGTAGTTTTTCTCTTGGCCCGTCAACAGGTAGCCGCGGATGTTCTTGTCCTCGCTTGCCGCGAGATAGCGCAGATTTTGAATAAGGACGATATTCCCGACTCGCTCCTCCATCAATTGCTGGTAAGTCCCTTTGACAGAGCCAACCTGGAACCAGCCGGCGCCTCCGACGACCATCGTCAGGAGCAGCACGCCGGCGAACCCGAGAGACAATACGGTACGAAGCTTCAACATTCTGCCATCCCTCGCTTTGATTACGGATGTAACGATACGAATACATTAGACGAAAATAGGTCTTATCATCTATATAATCGGATTGGATCGGGGAATAAATGAGTCTATGGACCCAGTTCTTGACCGGAGATTAGGCATTCATCCGTTTATTTAGTATTATAGATACAAGGATGTCCATTACGTTCAAGGAGGAACGATCATGACCCCCTCTGACCATACGCCGATTCCCTATTCTCTGCTGGACCTCGCGCCCGTCACCGAAGGCTCGGACGCGGCCGAGTCGTTCCGCCGCACGCTCGAGCTCGCTCAGCTCGCGGACGAGCTCGGCTATACGCGCTACTGGCTCGCCGAGCATCACAACATGCCCGGCGTCTCCAGCTCCGCCACCGCGCTCATCATCGGCCATGTCGCCGGCGGCACGAAGCGCATCCGCGTCGGCTCCGGCGGCGTCATGCTGCCGAACCATGCTCCTCTGGCGATCGCCGAGCAGTTCGGCACGCTCGAATCGCTCTATCCCGGCCGCATCGATCTCGGCCTCGGCCGCGCGCCCGGCTCCGATCAGCCGGCCGCCCGCGCCCTGCGCCGCGGCTTGACTGCCGGCGGGCAGGACTTCCCCGAGCTGCTGAGCGAGCTGCGCGGCTATTTCGACCCGACGCTCGGCACGGCCGCCCCGGGCGTGCGCGCCGTTCCGGGAGAAGGGCTCGACATTCCGATCTGGCTGCTCGGCTCCAGCGGCTTCAGCGCCCAGCTCGCCGGCGAGCTCGGCCTGCCGTTCGCCTTCGCCAGCCATTTCGCGCCCGACTATCTGCTGCCGGCCCTGGCGCTCTACCGCAGCAGCTTCAAGCCGTCGCGCCATCTGGAGCGGCCCTATGCGATGGTCGCCGTGAACGTCATCGCCGCCGACACGGACGAGATCGCCGCGTGGCTCGCGACCTCCCAGCAGCAGCAGTTCCTGAACATCGTCCGCGGCCGCACCGGCAAGCTGCAGCCCCCGGTCGACTCGATGGACGGCCTGCTCTCGCCGCAGGAGCAGGCGATCCTGACCAGCACGCTGCGCTATTCCATCGCCGGCAGCAAGGAGACCGTCAAGCGGCGCCTGCCGGAGATCCAGGAAGAGACCGGAGCGGACGAGTTCATCGTCGCCAGCCAGATCTTCGATCACGCGGCGCGTCTGCACTCCTGCCGCCTGACGGCCGAAGCGTTCCGGGAGCTGGGCTGAGCGGCCGGCTTCCGTTCCTGCTTCCAAACCAAAAAAGCGAGCCTCTCCGGCTGGAGAGGCTCGCTTTTTTGGCGATGCGGCGTACGGCGACAACGGAATATTCCCATATTTCGGATTGATCGGATAATGAAGTAACTGTATAATAGCTCATGCCAATTGAAATCCCATAGCGGCATGACCGTTCCGATAGAGAGGGGAATTCAGATGATCGGAGTCATAGTCGTAGACCCTTACCAGCTCGTCCGGCGCGGCATCACGTCTATCCTGTCCGGGGTAGACTCGATTCAGGTTGTCGGCGAAGCCTCGGACCGCAAGGAGGCGCAGTCGCTGATCCACAGCCTGCGGCCGGACATCTGCATCATGAACAACCGCATCAACCAGCAGAGCGGCCTGGAAGTGATCGGACAGCTCCGGCAAGCCGGATCGTCATGCCGGTTCGTCTATCTGACCTCGTCGATGCCGCCAGCGGAGCTGAAGCGCGCGCTCGAGCTCCAGGTCGAGGGCCTCGTCCTCAAGGAGGCGCTTCCCGAGGAGCTGATCCACGCCATCCGCATGATCTCCCGCGGCCGCAAGTATTACGACGTCGAGCTGCTCGAATCGCGGCTGACGGATCAGCCCGCCGACATCACGGCCGGCCTCACGCCCAAGGAGAGCGAAGTGCTGCAGATGCTGAGCGAGGGCTTGTCCAACAAGGAGATCGCCGCGCGGCTGGTCGTGACGGAGTACACGGTCAAGAAGCATGTCAGCCAGATCCTCTCCAAGCTTGACCTGCCGGACCGTACCAAAGCGGCGCTCTACTACCATCAGAGCCGGTCGGCGATCGGCAGCTGATGCTTCCTGCATGCAAACGCACAGAGCCGGCGGACATGGGTCCGCCGGCTCTTTTTCCGTTGCCGCTTATCGTACGTCCCCGAAGGCATCCGCGGACGGCTCCGCAGGATCCGTTCCGGTCAGTCCAGCGGACCGGCTATGCCTCCCCAAGGAAGGAGCCTCATCAAGGCATAGCCCTCGATCTCGCTCACCGGCACTTGGCCGAGCTTCGGATTGCGGCTGTCCAGGCTCGCGCCGGGTTCGCGGTTGTCCCCGAGCACGAAGACATGCTCCGGCTGCACCGGCTGCGGAGCCATATCTTCCGGATCGCCCGTCGAATACAGCTCCGGGAGGGCTTCCTCGTTGACATAGACGATGCCGCCCCGAATCTCGACAATGTCGCCCGGCAGGCCGATGACCCGCTTCACGAGACGATAGCCGAGGCTGCTGCTGGCGATGACGGCGACTTTTCCGTAAGCAGGCTCGCCGATATACCGAGAAAGCTTGTTCACGAGCAGGATGTCCCGGTCGGCCAGAGAGGGCTCCATCGACTCCCCGGAGACGCGGTTCAACCCTGCGATGCTCGTGATGAGGAAAACGACGGCCGCCAAGCCCGCGATATAGCGGACCCAGCCCCACAGCTCCTTCTTCAGGCCGCTCATGGCGTCGCGCCGTCTCCAGCGTATACGTCGCCGGACACCGTCGGCGTGGCAGCGGGCATGTCTACGCCGGATAAGGAAGCGAGCGCGGCAGCGGTTGCCGCCTCAAGACGGGAAGCGTACTCCCGCTTCTGCTCCTCGCTGTCGAAGCTGCGGGAGGAGAGCAGCGACTCGGCATAGTCGGCGATCTCCTGGCGCTTGGCTGTCTGCAGCTCCGCAGAGAATCGCTCGAATTCAGCCGCTTGGCGCTCCAGCTCCGAGCGGACCTGGCGCTGCAGCTCCGCTGCTTGCCGAGCGGTCTCGTCCTGGATGGCGCGATCGAGCTCGGAGACGGCGGCATCGGCCTGCAAGCCTGCCCAAGCCATGATCCTGCCCTTCAGATCCACATCGGCGTAGGCCGCTCCGGCCGTAATCGCCATCGCAGACGCGATCGCCGCCGCTCCGATCGCCATTCTCCGCCACCATCCGTTCGCGGCCCTCGCGCCGCTCCGCTGCTTCCTCATGTCGGTTCCCGCTCCTTCTCTTCAGCCGTAAAGCCATGAAGCGAAGAGCATGACGGGCATCCCCGCCATGCTGCTCCCTTCCTTGCGATTGCGCTCGATTTACTTGATGACTGCCGCCGCATCCAGCGCTGCAAGCGCGGCTTTCGTCCTGGTGTCGGCTTCGGCTTTTACTTTCGCCTGCGCGGCTTCGACCTGCTGCTTCGCATAAGCGCTCAGCTCGGCGCGCAGCTCGGCGATTTTGGCTTCGATATGGGCGCGGATCTCCGCATCGGATGCCGCTGCCTGCTCCTCGATGAGCTTGCTGAGCTTGTCCTGGCGGTCCTTGATCGTCGCCGTCAGGTTGTCCGTGGAGGACTTCTGGTAGGCAGCGACGTCTTTGCCGACTTGCTCTACGCTTGCTTTGGATTGGCTCTCGACCGAGCTTTTCAGATCGATCTCGCCTACGCCCTTGGCGAGGTTTTTCGCCGTGTCGACCGTCGCGTTCACGTCGCTCACGAATTTATCGAAGTCTGCAGGCGCTTTGGAGGACAGGCTGTCCGCCGCCGCGTTGACTTGGTTGATGTAGTCGTTTTTCTGGCTGTTGATGGTTTTCATGGAGCCTTCGGACTGCTGCTTCTGGTACGACACGACGCCGTTTACGGATTCCGTTTTCAGCTGCTTGTACTCGGTGTTGTAGGCGTCCAGCTTCTTGCCGTTCTCGATGAGCGCCTTCACGGCCACTTCGGTCGTTGCCGAGCGGAACTGCTTGTTGTACCAGCTGTTGAATTGGCCTGCGATGTCCACGCCTGCGAATGCCGTTCCCATGCTGGCTACGATTCCCGTTGCGACGACGCCGACTGCGATTTTCGTTTTAAGCATTTTGATAGCCATGATTGATTTATCCCCTTTGAATTGGTTTTGGTTGAGTTATGTAAGGCTTCCCGCATCCGGCTTGCCGCCGGTTCGAGCGCTTATTCCCCTTGCGTCAGCTCCGTCAAAAGCTCGTCCAGGCTGCGCTCCAGCTCGTCATCCGCTTGGGCTCGCGCCGCCGCCGATGCTTCGTTGAATTGCCGCCCGATGCCGCCTTCCGGACCGGCAAGCGCGGCATCCGCTTCGTCGAGCTCGCGGAGATAGCGCTCCAGATGCTCGCTGTAGGTGTCGAAAGCTCTCTGACGGGCCCGCTCAGCGGCCTCTTCGACCTGCTTCCCGTAGGTTGGCTCGGCCTGCTGAGCGAGCAGGTCGGCGGCTTCCCGGAACGACTCGGCGGCTTGGCGCTCCGCCCCCCAGCGCAGCTCGTCCGCTTTCTGGCCGAAAGCTTCCGAATACCATTCCTGCACCGCCGCTTTGATGCCCGCTTGGCCAAAGGCTGTTCCCGAACCGATCGCCGCCGCGAGCGCCAGCGCTGCCGTGCCGGCAGCCAAGCCTCTCCGTTTCATTCCGTTCACCTCGACCTTCCGTCTCAAGAGCTTTCGTCCTGCTGTCTGTACTCAGTATAGAGGAGCGGCGCGCGCCGAGGCCTCCCCCCCGAGGATACTTTGCGGTGTTCCAGTTCGCCCCAATTTTATCAGTCCGATGGAATACCACAGCGAGACCCGCCTCGTCGAAAGGATGCTACTCTTCCTCCTTGTTCCGTCCATTCCAACCCCAGTGTAGTAGCCCAAAGTGCCGTACAAGGTATCCTTTCGAGCCATACATCACTCGAATGTTGTCGACAGAAGTCGGATTTTGACATTCTTTGGACCTAGATCTGCATCGCCCCGCGCTGGGATGCCTTCCGTTTATCGAATCGGCCGACCGGTTATATAACTTCCACGACAGGAAATGCATGTACGGAAGCAAGCTCGACGACTCCACGAAAGCGAGGTCATTGGACATGAGCAAAAAAATCGTAGGCGTATACGACACGGAGCAGGCGGCGATCGAGGCGATCGAGCTGCTGAAGGAGCGGGGCGTGGATAGCGACGACATCTCGATCCTGGCCCGCGACAAGGGCGATGTCTCGACGATTCAGGAGGAGACGGGCACGATGGCGCCGGAGGGCGTCGCCGCCGGAGCGGCGGGCGGCGGCATGCTGGGCGGCATGACCGGCTTGCTCGTCGGCCTCGGCGCCTTGGCCATCCCGGGCATCGGCCCGATCGTCGCGGCCGGCCCGATTGCGGCCGCGCTTACCGGCGCGGCCGTCGGAGCGGGAGCCGGCGGGCTGGTCGGCGGGCTGATCGGCCTCGGCATTCCGGAGAACGAGGCTTCCCTTTACCATGAATATGTCCAGGACGGCAACATCCTGGTGCTGGTTGAATCGCGCGCCGAGCGCGACCATGAAGTCTATGACTCCCTGCGGAGCACCGGCTCCATCAACGCCCCCTCGTATGAGCGCGACGTGCAGCCTTACGGCCAGTCGGCGGCCGCGACCGAGCTGCCCGGCGATGCCGGGGCGGTGCCGGCAGGCGAAGTCTACCCGGACGGCACGCCGGTGCGGGCCGGCCGCTCCGACGCGTCGACGACGATCGGCTTGGCCGGCGACAGCTACGTCGATACCGATCTGGACCGCGACCGCGACGGCCGGGTGATCGGCAGCGACCGCGATCCGGTGGACGGCAGCTATCGCGCCGCCGACGGCTACGCCGAGCCGGGACGCACGCGGGACAGCCGTTATTATGAAGAGAACGGCGTCCGCCGGGACGGTCCGCCGCTGAATCAGGACCGCGACGGCGACGGCGACGTCACGCTCAAGGAGCGCGCCCAAAACCTGCGCGACAAGGTCGACAACCGGTTTTAACGCCACGCGAGGCGTGGCCGGCAGCCTTCCTTAAGCGGACAGCTCCGCTCCGAGCTGACCCCTTAGAGCGAGGGCGGCGCGCCGCAAGAAATGAAGAAAGGCCTCATCCGTTGTCGGAGAGGCCTTTCTTTATTTTACGGACAGCCATGCGGACGTCCCGGCAAGGAAGCTTCTTCCCTGGCTCGGCCCCGCTCAGGAAGCTTCGCCGGCCTCCTGGAACGCGGCGGCGGATTCGCGGCGGCGCGTCATGACGAGGTTGAGCACGATCGCCGTGATCGAGCCGGTGACGATGCCGCTCTGCAGCAGCATCGACAGCTCGGTCGGCAGCTGCGCGAACATCGACGGCACCGTCGCGGAGCCGAGCCCGACGGCGAGGCTGCAGGCGACGATCATGAGGTTGCCTTCCTTGCGCAGGTCGACCTCGGACAGGATGTTCATGCCCGCCGCGGCGACGGAGCCGAACATGACGATCATCGCGCCGCCGAGCACGGCGTTCGGGATGACGGTCGTCAGCGCCGCCAGCTTCGGCAGCAGGCCGAGCAGCACCATGATGCCGCCCGCGGCGAAGATGACGTTGCGCGTCTTCACCTTGGTCAGCTGGATCAGGCCGACGTTTTGCGAGAACGCCGTATAAGGGAAGGCGTTGAGCACGCCGCCGAGCATGATCGCCGCGCCTTCGGAGCGGAGGCCGTTCACGATCTGGCGCTGCTCGACCTTCTGGTCGGTCGCCTTGCCGACGGCAAGATAGACGCCCGTCGACTCGACCATGCTGACGATGTTGACGAGGATCATCGTGCCGATCGCTACGAGGCTGAACTCCGGCGCGCCGAAGTAGAACGGCGTCGGCACGTTGACGAACGACGCCTCGGCGACGCCGCCGAAGCTCACCATGTCCATCGCATACGCCGCGCCCGTGCCGGCCGCGAGCCCGACCAGCACCGAGACGGCCCGCAGGAAGCCGCGCGCGAAGCGGCTGACGAGCAGGATGACGACGAGCGTCAGCAGCGCGAGCAGCAGGTTGCGCGGCGCGCCGAAGTCGGCGGCGCCCTGGCCGCCGGCGACGTTGTTCATCGCGACGGGGATGAGCGACAGGCCGATGATCGTTACGACCGAGCCGGTGACGACCGTCGGGAAGAAGCGCAGCAGCTTGCCGTAGAGCGGCGCCGCCAGCACGACGAACAGGCCGGAGACGATGATCGCCCCGTAGACGGCGGCGAGGCTGTATTCGGAGCCGATGACGATCATCGGGCCGACGGCCGTGAACGTGCAGCCGAGCACGACCGGCAGGCGGCTGCCGAACCAGCGCGAGCCGATGACCTGCAGCAGCGTCGCCAGGCCGCAGGTGAACAGGTCCGCGGCGATCAGATAGGCGATCTGCTTTTCGGTCAGGCCGAGCGCGCCGCCGATGATGAGCGGCACGACGACGGCGCCGGCATACATCGCCAGCACATGCTGCAGGCCAAGCGCGGCCACCTTGCCGGGAGCGAGCGGCTTAGCCATGCGAGATTCCGCCTTGGCCGCCGGCCGGCGCGGATGCGGCGGATGCCGCCGCCTGCGCCTCGCGCACATAGGTCACTTCGCCCGGGCGCATGGACGCGATCCGCGCCAGCGAATGCACCTCGACGCCGAGCTCCTCGAGCAGCCCGCGCCCTTCCTGGAAGCTCTTCTCGATGACGCAGCCGACGCCGCACAGCTCGGCGCGCGACTGCTTCACGATGTCGACGAGCCCGACCAGCGCCGCGCCCGTCGCGAGGAAGTCGTCCACGATGAGGACGCGGTCCTGCGGCGTCAGATACGACTGCGAGATGCTCACCTGATACGTCTCTCCGCGGGTGAACGACACGACCTCGGCCGTGAACAGGTTTTCCGTCAGCGTGACGGCTTTCTTTTTCTTGGCATAGATGAAAGGCACGTCCAGCGCGATGCCCGCGGCCATCGCGAACTGGATGCCGCTCGCCTCGATCGTCAGCACCTTGGTGATGCCGCGTCCCGCGAAGATGCGGGCGAACTCCTGCCCGATCTCCAGCGCCAGCCTCGTGTCGACCTGGTGGTTCAGGAACGAGTCCACCTTCAGCACCTTGTCGGAGAGGATCAGCCCTTCCTGGCGGATCCTTTGCTCCAGCTTTTCCATTGTCCGTCGCCCCTCTTCTCCTCGATTCCTCTCACCCGGCAAAACAAAAGACAGACCTCCCCTGGGCGCGCTGCTCCAAGTGAGATCTGTCTGCGATGACAAGTCCTGTCGGCGCCTGCGCGAAGCGGTCCGGCGGACCTGATTCCAGGTCCGGGCCGGCCGCCCGCGCGGGCGCTCCCACTCATAGTCAGACGATTGCGATGGTCGTCCGGTAGAAACTTATGGGCCATATCCCCATGATTATACGAGCTTGTATTCAGTTATCTTTAACGTATCCTACACAATTCGACAAGGGCTGGCAAGCCCCAATATCCGACATCGCCGAGCCCCTAGCCCGCCTGTCCTTCCTCGCCCCGCTCGTCCACCCGCAGCAGCAGCAGGCCGCTGGCCAGCAGCAGCGCCGAGCCCGCATAGAACATCAGGTCGAGCGTGAAGTAGTCGATCAGGAAGCCTCCCGCGATGACCGCTATCCCCGAAAACAAGGCGATGCCGGTCTGATAGCGGCCGATCTTCTCGCCTCGTCCGGGCTCTCCGTCGGTCAGATCGGCGAGCAGCGCCTTCTCGCAGGTGCGCTGCATCGCTCCGAACGCCCCCATCGCGATCTGCAGGGCGTATACCTGGGCGATGCTCGTGGCGAGCGGGAACAGCAGGAACAGTCCGGCCATCCCCCAGGAGCCGATCAGCAGCAGCGGCGTCCGGCCGAACCGGTCGGACGAGCGGCCGAACCAGCCGTTCAGAAACGCCGAGCAGATCGTGAACAAGCCGTAGGCGATGCCGTATTCCGCGAAGCCGCCCCCGATCTCCTTGATCTGGATCAAGTAGAACGGAAAGACGATGCCCGAACCGAGCGTCATCGCGTTCTGCGACAGCATGACCCAGCGCAGCGCGCTCCGCTTCATCGGCTTCATCGGCGTCCTCCCCCTTCTTCGCTTCCATACTTGCCGTACCAGTCGTTCCAGAACAGGCTTCCCGGATCGTACCTCCGCTTGGCTGCCGCAAGCTCCGTCCATCCGGGGTAGCTCCGGCGGAACTGCTCCAGCGTCGCATAGGGCTGATAGGTCAAGTAATACGTGCCGCCGAGCGACTGGGCCAGTCCGATCATCCGCTGCGTCAGCCGCTCCAGCCGATCGAGCCGGGCCGCGCTCCGCTTCTCGTTGATCAGCAGCACGAGCGCGGCCCGATCCTCCGAGGCGGTGTAGGACAGCATCGACTCGCCGTTCTGCGGCATGTAGCGGACGGTGATGTTGACGACATTCAGCGGCTCCTCCCGCAGCAGCGCCCGCAGGCCGTCGACGAACGCCTCGTACCGGGAGAGCGGGACGAAATACTCCTGCAGCAGGTCGCTGTGCTGCGCATCCCGATAGTCCAGGAAGTCGCTCTCCGGCCGCATCGCATTGTTGCGCGTGACGAGCCCGCCTTGCTCCGAGCGGAACAGCCGCTCCTGCAGGCTCCAGCTCAGGCTCTTGCCCCAATCGTGCTTGCGCTGCAGGCCGAACACGAAGCGCGTCAGCTCGACCGCCCGGTCCTGCTTGAGCTCCCGGTCCGCGCTCGCCAGCGGCAGCCCGGTCCGCCGGAACTCCGTCATGTACATCCGCTCGAGAAAATGCTCCGGCGCCGTCGACAGCCGCGCGATCAGCAGCCCCGTATCCGGCGAGCGGGCCGCCTGCTCGAACCGCTGCGGGAACTCGCGGTACGACAGCAGCGACGTGCGGGACTCGTACACCTCGTCCGCCGTCAGCTCTAGCGTCGCCTCGAGGATGACGCCGAGCACGCCGAAGCCGCCGATCGCCGCGCGGAACAGCTCCGGCCGCTCCTCCCGGCTCGCCGTCACGATGCTGCCGTCGGCCAGCAGCATCCGGATGGAGCGGACGGCGGCGATGAGCGGGCCTTCCGACGGGTCGCGGCCGTGGATATTGGCGCTCAGCGAGCCGCCGATCGTGAACAGATTCTGGGACTGCATGACGCGGACCGACAGGCCGAGCGGATTGACCGCCTCCTGGATGTCGGCCCACGTCGCGCCGGCCTGCGCCGTAACCGTCCGCGCCTGCTCGTCGACCGCGAGGATGCGGTCGTAGCGCTTCAGGTCGAGCACGACCGCTCCTTCATAAAAAGTCTGCCCGCCCATGCTGTGGCGCGTGCCGGCGATGCTGACCTTGCGGCCCTCGGCGGCCGCCTCCAGCACGGCCCGGCGGGCGTCGTCCGCGCTGCGGACCGTCACCGTCCGGTCCACGCGCGCGCTGACGACGCGCCCGACGTCGGTCGCCTGCTCGCCGCGGGGCTGAGCCGACCGGGCGTGCAGCGACAGCGACAGCAGCAGCGCGTAGACCGCGCAGGCGGCCAGCGCGAGGCGAAGCCTGCCGCGACGGCCCTTCATCCGCCGGCTTGCCCCGCTTCGAGCGCGAGGCTGCTCCGGTACTGGCCCGGCGTCATGCCGGTCCAGCGCTTGAACGCCCCGTGAAAAGCGCTCGGCTCCGAGAAGTGGAGCAGGTACGCCACCTCCGCCACGCTCAGCTCCTGCTTCGCCAAGTAGCGGAGCGCCAGCTTGCGGCGCATCTCCGCGGCGACGCCGGCGAACGTCGCCCCCTCTCGCTGCAGCCTGGCCTGCAGGCTGCGCGCGCTCATGCCGAGCGCCCGCGCGGCCGCGGGCAGCGCAGGCGGCGCGGCTCCGGTCCGCTCCAGCAGATAGCGGGTCAGCTCGCGCGTCGTCTCCTGGCCTTTTGCGAGCGAGTCCAGCATCCGGTCGGCCAGCGCCTGGAACTCCTGCCGCAGCCTCTCGTCCCGCGCCAGCACGGGCCAGTCCAGCACCTCGGCCGGCAGCCGGATCGCATCCTCCGCCGCCTCGAATTCCGGAGTCAGCCCGAACACGTCCCGGTACCGCTCCGGGTCCGCCGCCGGCGCATGCCGGAACGACACCCCGGCCAGCTCGACCGGGCGGCCGACGAGCCGCAGCAGCGAGCGGCAGAGCGAGGCGACCATGTCCTCCGTGCAGTGGCGGGACGCCTCCAGCGCCGGGTCGTTCAGACGGAAGCGCAGCTCCGTCAGGCCGTTCTCCGCAGGCGCGGCCTTCAGCTCATAGCCGCTGCAGATCATTTCATGATACTTGTTCATCGCCTGCACCGCTTCGCCGGCCGTGGCGCAGTGCTGCACGACATAGCCCGCCACGCCGAGATCGGCCAGCTCCATCGCAGCTCCCTGATGCAGCCCGAACAGCGGGTCGCCGGCGAAGCGCGCCGCCTCGTCCATGAGGCGCGCCATCTCCTCGTGCGCGATCCGGGCATCGCCTCGCCGCAGCAGCTCCGGATCCAGTCCGGCCTCCCGGCAGAAGCGCCCGGTATCGAGCCCGCGAGCGGCCATGCCGCGCACCGACGCGGCCAGCAGCGCCACCGTCATTCCGTTTTCCTTCATGCGGCACCTCCTTGCGCCTTTCGTCATCATCGCAGCGCCTTCGCTCACTGCGCGGCGCGTTACGGCCAGTTTATCATAGAATCAACCTCATCCTGGAAGAAAAAAGGAGAACTGCCCATGTCCCGCCGCATCGCCGTCATCATCGGCCATCCTGATTCACAAAGCCTCTGCCACGCGCTGGCCGCCGCCTATATCCGCGGAGCCGAAGCGTCCGGCGCGCAGGTGAGCGTGCTCGACCTCGCCTCGCTGGCGTTCGAGCCGAGCCTCCGCTACGGCTACCGCAAGCGCACCGAGCTGGAGCCGGATCTGCTGCATGCCCAGCAGACGCTGCTGAAGGCCGACCATACGGTCTGGATCTTCCCCATCTGGTGGGCTTCCATGCCTGCCGTGCTCAAGGGCTTTCTCGACCGCGCGCTGCTGCCCGGCTTCGCCTTCCGCTACGACGACAGCAAGCCGGTGCCGGTGAAGCTGCTGGGCGGCAGGAGCGGACGGATCATCGCCACGATGGACTCTCCGACTTGGTATTACCGAACCCTACTTCGGGATGCCGGCATTACCGTCATGAAAAAAGGCGTGCTGGAGTTCTGCGGCATCCGCCCGGTCGGCGTCACCCGCTTCGGCTCGATCCGCGGCTCAAGCGACGAGCGGCGAGCGAAAATGCTGGCCCAGGCCGAGCAGCTCGGGCGGGCGCAGAAGTGATGCCCCGCAGCGGCTGATCCTGGCTGCCCTGAAGGCAAAAAGCGTCCAGCCCCGCATGTCGATGCGGGGCTGGACGCTTTTTTCTTTTATCCGGCGAAGCCGAGCCGATCCAGCAAGCGCAGGATCAGCACCGCCGCTTGCGCGCGGTCGGCCTTGCCTTGCGGATCCAGCTCGCCGCTGCCGGTGCCGGACATCAGGCCGAGCTGCGTCAGCGCGGAAACCGGCTCCTGCGCCCAGCTCGAGACAGCGGCGGCATCGCGGTAAGCGGACAGCGCCGCAGCATCTGCCGCTGCCGGCTGGCCCGCATAGGCCAGCGCCTTGGCGACCATGACCGCCATCTGCTCCCGCGTGACGAGCGCCTGCGGAGCGAAGCTCTCGGCGGAGACGCCGTTCACGAGGCCGGCACGCACGGCAGAGGCGAGATCGCCCGCATACCAGGCTTGGTCCGGCACATCGCCGAAGCCGGAGCGCTCCGCCGGCTCGGCCAGGCCGAGCGCGCGAGCCAGCATCGCCGCGAACTCCGCGCGCGTGACCGCCTGGTTCGGCGCGAATCGGCCTTCCCCGACTCCGCTCGCGATGCCGAGGCGGGCCAGGCGGTTCAGGTCGGCCTGCGCCCAGTGGCCCGCCAGATCCTTGAACGCCGCATCGGACCGGATCAGCCCGTAGACGCTGTCATGCGGCGACAGCAGCGTGATCCGTCCGTTCTCGTTTCGCAGCGGGATGAACCGCAGCTGTCCGGTGCGCTCATCCAAATAGAAGGCGGACCAGCCGCTTTCCGTCGAAGGCGGCACGAGCGTCCGCTCGATATACGTTCCGGCATGGTCGCCGGCGCTCTTGCCGTCGATCCGCAGCGAGAACTCCGCCATCGGACCGAGGCTGCGGCCGGAAGCGCCTGCTGCGCGAGCCGCCTGAGCGGCCGCTTCCGACGAAGGAACGCCGATCACGACCGTTACGACAGCCTCGCTGCTCAGCCCGGCAAGACGGGAGACCGGCAGCCTGTAGCTCGCCGAGCCTTTCTCGACGATGAGCTCGACAGCCGCGCCGGCCGTCAGCTTCTGCAGCGCTCCGGCCGGGAAGACCAGCTCGGCAAGCTCGCTCGTCGCCTCGAGGCGCAGCGTCAGGCTCCTTCCCTCAGCGGCGGCCATCCAGGCCGCGAGCTGCTCCGAGCTGACAAGGAAGCGGGTCGATTGCCGTCCGTCCGTCAGCCGTACGTCCTGTTTCTCCATTGCCGCCGGCTGGCCGTTCACCATGAGAACCGCGTCCGCGCCGGGAGTCGGAGCTGGCGTCGGGCTCGGGCTCGCCGTTCCCGGCGTTGGCGTCGGCGTCGGCGTCGGTGTTGGCGTCGGAGCTGGCGTCGGTGTTGGCGATGGCTCCGGCGTTGGAACGGCCATCCACTTCGCATGCAGCTCCAGCGGGCCCGTTACCGGCGCGTCGAAGTCATACGCCTGCTTCAGCTCCGCGTCCGTATACCAGCCGCCGAACGTGTAGCCCGTTCGCGTCGGGTCGCTCGGCTTGCCGACCTTGCCGCCGTGATCCACGTCCAGCGCCGGAACCGCGCTGCCTCCGTGGCTGTCGAAGCTCACCGCGTACTGGTTCAGCGTCCACTTCGCATGCAACTCCAGCCGGCCCGTCACCGCCGCATTAAAATCATACGCCTGCTTCAGCTCTGCGTCCGTGTACCAGCCCCCGAACGTGTAGCCCGTTCGCGTCGGGTCGGCCGGCTTGCCGACCTTGCCGCCGTGATCCACTTCCAGCGCCGGAACCGCGCTGCCTCCGTGGCTGTCGAAGCTCACCGCATACTGGTTCAGCGTCCACTTCGCATGCAGCTCCAGCGCGCCCGTCACCGCCGCATTAAAATCATACGCCTGCTTCAGCTCCGCGTCCGTGTACCAGCCGCCGAACGTGTAGCCCGTCCGCGTCGGGTCGCTCGGCTTGCCGACCTTGCCGCCATGATCCACATCCAGCGCCGGAACCGCGCTGCCTCCGTGGCTGTCGAAGCTCACCGCATACTGGTTCAGCGTCCACTTCGCATGCAGCTCCAGCGCGCCCGTCACCGCCGCATTAAAATCATACGCCTGCTTCAGCTCCGCGTCCGTGTACCAGCCCCCGAACGTGTAGCCCGTTCGCGTCGGATCGCTCGGCTTCGCGGCTTTGGCGCCATGATCCACGTCCAGCGCCGGAACGGCGCTGCCTCCATGGCTGTCGAAGCTCACCGCATACTGATTCAGCGTCCACCTCGCATGCAACTGAAGCTCACCCGTCACCTCGGCGTCAAAATCATACGCCTGCTTCAGCTCCGCGTCCGTGTACCAGCCCCCGAAAGTGTAGCCCGTTCGCGTCGGGTCGCTTGGCTTCGCGGCTTTCGCGCCGTGATCCACGTCGAGCTTCGCGACCGCGCTGCCTCCATGGCTGTCGAAGCTCACCGCATACTGATTCAGCGTCCACTTCGCATGCAGCTCCAGCGCGCCCGTCACCTCGGCGTCGAAATCATACGCCTGCTTCAGCTCCGCGTCCGTGTACCAGCCGCCGAACGTGTAGCCCGTTCGCGTCGGATCGCTCGGCTTGCCGACCTTGCCGCCGTGGTCCACGTCCAGCGCCGGAACCGCGCTGCCTCCATGGCTGTCGAAGCTCACCGCATACTGATTCAGCGTCCACTTCGCATGCAGCTCCAGCGCACCCGTCACCTCGGCGTCAAAATCATACGCCTGCTTCAGTTCCGCCTCCGTGTACCAGCCGCCGAACGTGTAACCCGTTCGCGTCGGATCGCTTGGCTTCGCGGCTTTGGCGCCATGATCCACGTCCAGCGCCGGAACCGCGCTGCCTCCATGGCTGTCGAAGCTCACCGCATACTGATTCAGCGTCCACTTCGCATGCAGCTCCAGCGGGCCCGTCACTGCCGCATTAAAATCATACGCCTGCTTCAGCTCCGCGTCCGTGTACCAGCCCCCGAACGTATAGCCCGTCCGCGTAGGGTCGCTCGGCTTCACGGCTTTCCCTCCGGCCGGCACCGTCTGCGATGCGACCGTACTGCCTCCATGGCTGTCGAAAGCCACGACCGCGCTTGTTTCGATGCGGAAGGTGATCGTCGCCGCGTTGCCGACCGCGTCGGTCACGACGAGCGTATACGTCCCATCTGCCGACACCGGCTGGCCGCTCGTCCAGAGCGCCCCGTTGAGCGTCGCCGTGCCTTCCGTGAACACCGGCGTCACCGGGACGTTGTAGGAGCCCCCATCCTTCACGCCTGTCACGATTGGAGGCGTCATGTCGATGCTGAAGGTGAGCCTGGTCTGCGACGTTCCATGCAGCGAACGCACATCCAGCACATGGGAGCCTTCGCCCGACTCCACATGGCCGTTCGGAATCTGCCGGCCGTCTAGCGTCGCCGTACCGCTGTCGAACGCAATCGTCACGGGCCGGCTGTACGAGGCGCCGTTCGTCACGCCGGTCACGACCGGCGCCGGCTCCGCACTTACGTTCAGCTGGACGAGCGCATCCGTGCTGCTGCCTTCCGAGTTGGAGGCGCGGTAAAGGAATGAGTCCCCTCCGACAAAGCCCATCCTCGGCTGATAGATGAAGGTTCCGTCGGGGCGCAGCGTCAGCGTTCCGTTCGATGGAGGCTTGCTCACCGCCGCCCGGTTGGCTCCGCTGTCATTGGCGAGCACGCTGACGCTGGACGCAAAGGCCGGCGCCGCTCTAAAGCTGAAGCTGTCTCCTGCCGCCAGCGGCGCGGAGCCCCCCTCGCGAACCGGATAAATGCCCGTCTCCGCCAGGTAAGCCGGAAACGGCAGCTTGCCTCTCAGGTCAGGAAGCTGGAAGATCCGGATGCCGTCGCCTCCGAAGCGGGCGTACAGCACGGAAAAGAGCGCCTCGTTTTCCGATATCTGAATTGTCTGCCCGACGGCCTGCGGCCATCTGGCAGCGCCGGCATGCATCGACACCATGCCCATGTAGGCTAACTCCTGCGGATACGTAGAAACTTGCGGGTCGGGAAAGCCGCCCTTGTGAGCGACCAGCACCTTCACTCCATCGACATCCGCCACATTCGGAAGAGCGAACGTCGAGCTGCCGTCCCCTCCGTAGGTCGTGCCGACAAGCGAGTACAGGGCGGAGTGCTCGCGTATGGCCAGCGTGCCGCCATTGGCGCTGAGAAAGCCCCCCGGGGCGAAGCTGCCGGCGAATAGAACGGCCTCGCCGATGTTCACTCCGATCTGACCCGGCATATCCGCCGTTTCATCGCGATTGGGGAAAGCGCCTCTCACGGCGATATAATAACCCACTCCGCCCATCGGATCCTCGTCCCGCAGATCCGGAAGCGCGAATGTCGATCTCCCGTCTCCTCCATATTTATTCCCCAGCAAGCTGAACAAAGCGGTATTCGACTGTATGCTCAACAGCCGGCCATCGCAATACGTCCAGCCTCGCGGCGCGAAATCAGTCGCGAACAGCGCGACCTGCCCGAGCATCGGCTCGATTCCAGAAGCGGCATTGGCCTTTGGCGGCGCAGGCAGCAGCCCGCCACCCAGCGCGATCAATACGGCCATCGCCAGAGCAAGCGTTCGGCGCAGGAGCGCCGGCATCGGCAACAATATCACAATCAGATTCCCCCATGGATCATAATGAATGCTTTTCTCTACTCTACTACAGCATTCATTCCAGAAAAATGCAATTGCTAGTTTTGCCAAACGCGCTATCGCGGCCGCGACACGTTCCGGTTGCCCGCCTCGCGAAAGCGCCACGGATAGTCCCGCGCCTCGCCGCTATTGCCGATGCCGACCCGCGGGCCGGCCACGATCTCTCCCGGCTCGCGCCCGGCCGCGACGAACAGCGGCCGCGCCCACATCGCATGGCCGTAATCGGCCATCGTGATGCCGAGCGCCCGCGACAGCTTGCCCGGTCCGCTGGCCAGCTCATGCGGCCGGAGGCCGAGGCCGCGCCTGCGCGCCATCAGCTCCAGCCCCTCGCACGGCTCCAGCGCCCGGATGAGCACGCCTTGCGGACATCCCGCCTGCTCGCTGACGATGTTGAGCAGGCAATGCGTGTGCATCACATGCGCATAAGCATGTCCCGGCTCGCCGAACATGACCTCCGTGCGCTTCGTACGGCGGCCGCCGTAGCTGTGCGCCGCCCGGTCGTCCGGGCCGCAATAGGCTTCCGTCTCGACGATCCAGCCGGCCGCCCTCCCCTCCGGCGTCTCCTTGACGAGCGCCATGCCGATGAGCGCCCGCGCCAGCTCCAGCGTCGGCCGGCGGAAAAAGTCCTGATCGACCGGCATCCATTCCATGCGCGTCCTCTCCTTCTCCGATCTGCCATGAATCTGCCTTTATTTTACCCGCGAGGGGTGGGTAAGAGAGGGCTTTTCTGATACAATAACGAAAAATTCACTCAGAGTAGGGGATCGATATGGAGTACATCAGCACGAGAGGAAAAGTGTCCGGGGTCGGCTTCGTCGACGCCATCCTGATGGGACTGGCCGACGACGGCGGCCTGCTGGTGCCGGCCCGCCTGCCGCAGCTGTCCGAGGCTGCGCTCAAGCAGTGGCAGGAGCTTCGCTACCAAGAGCTCGCCCTTGAGATCTTCTCCCTGTTCATCGGGGACGAAATTCCGCGCGCGGAGCTCAAGCAGCTCGTGGACGACAGCTACGCCACGTTCCGCGACGAGGACGTGACGCCGGTGCGCGGGCTGCGGGACGGCCTGGACGTGCTGGAGCTGTTCCACGGCCCGACGTTCGCGTTCAAGGACGTGGCGCTGCAGTTCCTCGGCAACCTGTACCGCTACGTCGCGGCCAAGACCGGCTCGACGATCCATATCCTCGGCGCGACGTCCGGCGACACCGGCGCCTCGGCGATCGAGGGCGTGCGCGGCAAGGAAGGCATCCGCATCTGCATCCTCCATCCGCACGGCAAGGTCAGCCGGGTGCAGGAGATGCAGATGACGACGATCGACGACGCCAACGTGCTCAACCTGGCGATCGACGGCACGTTCGACGACGGCCAGCGCATCATCAAGGAGCTGTTCGCCGACGTGGACTTCAAGCACCGCTACCACCTGCGCGCGATCAACTCCATCAACATCGCCCGCATCCTCGCGCAGACGGTCTACTACTTCTACGCCTACCTGCAGCTGGCGAAGCGCGGACATGCCGGCCCGGTCAGCTTCAGCGTGCCGACGGGCAACTTCGGCGACATCTTCGCCGGCTACCTCGCCAAGCGCATGGGCTTGCCGGTCGACCGCCTCATCCTCGCGACCAACGAGAACAACATCCTCGCCCGCTTCGTCGCTGAGGGCGTGTATCAGCCGGGCGAGTTCCGCGGCACGCACAGCCCGTCGATGGACATCCAGGTCGCGAGCAACTTCGAGCGCTACCTGTTCTATCTCTATGGCGAGGACGCTGCGAGCGTCGCCGGGCTGATGGAGCAGTTCAAGCAGCAAGGCTCCCTTTCGATTCCGGCCGACAAGCTCGCCGCCGTGCAGGCGGATTTCTCCGCCCATGCGGTCGGCAACGAGGAATGCCTCGACACGATCGCCCGCTACCATCGCGACACCGGCTATCTGCTCGATCCGCATACGGCCTGCGGCGTCGCAGCCGCCGACCGCATCGCTCCGGCGAGCCCGGTCGTCGCGCTGGCGACGGCGCATCCGGCCAAGTTCGACGAGTCGATCCGGCTGGTCGGAATCGAGCAGACGTACCCGCCGCAGATCGCGGAGCTGTTCGAGCGCCCGACGCATGTCGAGCTGTCGCCGGCGGACGCGGACGCGATCGCGGACCGGCTGAAGACCTTCTTTGAGTAAGCGTGAGCAGCCCGATCCCAAGCCCCGGCATCGAATGCCGGGGCTTTTTGGCGAGCTTTTTCCTTCGGCCACATAATCCCCGGCTGCGCTGCCTACCCTATGGATATCCTCGTTTTGCCATAAAGGAGGCTTTGCATGTCGTTCGACTGGGTTTGGAAATCCGCTTTTCTCGTGCTCGTAGGCATCGTCCTGCTGCGTGCCGCCGGCCGCAAGCCGCTGTCGCAGATGAGCATCGCGCCAGCCGTCATCATGATCTCGATCGGCACGACGATTGTGCAGCCGATCGCCAACCACCACCTCTGGATCGCCATCGGCTCCGCCGTGATGTTCATCCTTACGCTGCTGGCCGTCGACTGGCTGGAGCTCAAGTCGAACCGGTTCGAGCGGCTCGTCCGGGGCGGCTCCAAGATCATCATCGAGAACGGCCAGATCCACGAGGCGAACCTGCGCAAGCTGCGCCACTCCGTCGATCAGATCGAGATGCAGCTGCGCAACCTCGGCATCTCCAGCCTGAGCGAGGTCGAGCGGGCGACGCTGGAGCCGAACGGCCTGATCGGCTACCAGCTGACGCGCCGGGCGCGCCCGGCGACCGTCGGCGACCTGGAGGACCTGCTGCTGAAGCATCTGCCTGCGGCGGCCGGACCGGCCGAGCTGTTCGACGAGGTGTCCCGCCAGGGCCACGGCTCGCGTTCCGTTGATCCGAAGCTGCAATAGCGGGCAAGAGCAATTGCCGTCTAAGCAGGCGGCGATAGGAGCAAGAGAGGAAGTGCATCCAAAACGCCCCTGTTGGCTACCGGCGTAGAATGCTATTTCACTCAGCCTGAAAAGGAGCAAACAACAAAAAGAAACCCGATGCCTTTAAAAAAGCATGGGGTTCTTGACAATTTGAGTAAGCCAATCAATATATATTGTTTGTTATATCCTAACGATGGGCATTATGATGGTTACTTTTTCAAGTTGAACCTTTTTAACTTGTTATCTTCCACGAACTCCGTCTCGCTTCTGGCTTCTGCAGAGAGCGAAGGTTCCAACGGCGTTAGGACGCGCTGATGCCGTCGAACCGCGCTCCCTAAAGGCAAAAATGACGTTAGCACGCGCTCATGCCGTCGAACCGCGCTCCCTAAAGGCAAAAATGACGTTAGGACGCGCTGATGCCGTCGAACCGCGCTCTCTAAAGGCAAAAATGACGTTAGCACGCGCTCATGTCGACGAACGCTCGTACACCTAATTCATTACGGCCGCATGCGGTCTCGATTCTTCTCTACGAATCGCTCCCAATGATGGTTCTCATCGAAAAATCTCACTTCATTGCCTGAAAAGATATCCTTTCTTTAATATCGAAAAAAGCGCATCGTCCCCTTCCGGGAACGATGCGCTTTTTTTTGCGAAATCAGGCGCTCTTGATCTCCAGCACCTTGTATTGGATCTTGCCCATCGGCGCGTCGACCTCGACGGTATCGCCGACCCGCTTGCCGATCAGCGTCTTGCCGAGCGGGCTCTCGTACGAGATCTTGCCGTCGATGACGTCGGCCTCGGCCGGCGCCACGATGCGGTACTGCAGCTTCTCGTCGAACTCCTGATCGAGCAGCGAGACGAGGGAGCCGACGGTCACCTTGGACGTATCGGAGCTGTCGGCGACACGCGCCTTCTTGAGCATCGCCTGGATCTGCAGAATGCGCGTCTCCATGAATGCCTGGTCTTCCTTGGCGGAGTGGTACTCGCTGTTCTCCTTGAGGTCGCCGTAGCTGATCGCCGTCTTGATCCGCTGCGCCAGCTCGCGGCGC
Source organism: Paenibacillus sp. B01 (assembly GCF_009649995.1). Taxonomy (NCBI): domain Bacteria; kingdom Bacillati; phylum Bacillota; class Bacilli; order Caryophanales; family Paenibacillaceae; genus Paenibacillus; species Paenibacillus sp. B01. Next base: position 5,597,802 of record NZ_CP045802.1, read on the forward strand.
TTCGGACCCTTCAGGTCTTCCAGCTCCGCCTCCAGCTTGGCCAGTCCCTCGGCCGTCAGGATTATTTCTTCATTCGCCATGATCATTCTCTCCTATCGGGTCGCATATGCCCTCTAGTGTATCACAATCGAGCCGGACCATGCTGAGCGGCGGCCCCGACGCGGCAGAGACGGGCGAATTCCCTCAAGCCGTCGGCGCTGCGGTCCGGCCGGCGCCGGAGCCCTCCCGGGTCGAAGCTCCTTGCTCCAGCGTCGCGATCAGGCGATGGCGGCCTCGCAGCGGCCGGTAGCCGAGGCGGCGGTTGATCGCCAGCATCGGGACGTTGAGCGAGTCGTTGTCCGTCCGCAAATAGCGGGCCCCGGCGCGCAGCGCGAGGCGGATCGACAGCAGCTTGAGCGCGCGGGCGATGCCGCGGCCGCGATATTCCCGCGCGACGCCGGTATACTCGTGGTACATGCCGCCGGAATCCTCGTTGTAGATGACGTTGCAGATGCCGACGGGACGCTCTCCGTCCATCGCCACGAGCACCCGCGCCGGCGCGTAGCCTTCCACCTGCAGACCCCACTTGAGCCATTCCTCGTACGGCATCGTCTCGCCGAGGAAGCCGGGGATGTCCGTATAGGTCGACGTGCACAGCTCATGCAGCCGCCGCAGCGTCTCCTCTCCCGGAGGCAGGTCCGCCAGCGAGGCAAAAGCGATGCCCTCCTCCTCCAGCCGCTCGATGATCATCCTGTCCTCCGGCTGCGAAGGGTCCTGGCCGTCCGTCAGATCGAGCACCGACTGCCACGAGCGCCGCTCCGTCTCGAACCCTCCGCGTCGCGCGAAGGCAAGCGCCCGCTCGTCATCGTCCCAGCATTCGCTGAGCAGCGTGTCCGCGCCGGCCGCGCGCGCCCACTCGCGGGAGCTCCGGGTCAGCTCCGCGCCGATGCCCTGTCCATGCGCGTCGGCGGCGACGAGCACGAAGTGGTTCACCATGCCCGGCGGCGTCCAGGGCGCGCGCCAGATCGTCGAGTAGCCGACGAGCCGTCCGTCCTCCGCCTCGGCCACCTGGCGCAGCCGGTCGTAGCCCGCGAGCTTGCCTTCCTCGTTTCGATGCAGCTTTCCCTGTTCGTACATCTTGCGGTCTTCCTCGGCCAGCGCCTCCGCCGTCGTCGGCTCCGCCAGCCACTCGTTCCACAGCGCGGCCATGCCGTCGTAATCGTCCGGCAGCCTTGGCGCCCGAATCTTCGTCCCGATCAATGGCGTTCCTCCCTGTCCCTGTCCGCCTGTCGGCGTCCTTGATGACTCCATTATGGAAGCCTGCCGCAGGCCCGGTAAAGGGAGGAAACGGATATAGCCAAAGAAGGGCTGCCCCGTCCCGTCCGCAAAGGACGTTCGGGGCAGCCCTGGAGGCCGTGATGCGCCTACACGCCGGCAGCGGCCGGCTCCTTGCCCTCGCCGCCGCGCAGCTGCTTGCTGCGCAGCTGGCCGCAGGCGGCGTCGATGTCGGCGCCGTGCTCGAGCCGTACGCTGACGCTGACGCCGTTTTTCTTGAGCACGTCGTAGAAGCCGTCGATCGCCTCCTGCGTGCTGCGCCGATACTGGCTATGCTCGTCGACCGGATTGTACGGAATGAGGTTGACGTTGGCCAGCCGGAGCAGCTGCGGGCGGGAGCGGACGAGCTCGGCGAGCTGCTGCGCTTCCTCGCGGCGGTCGTTCACGTCCGCCAGCAGGATGTACTCCAGCGTGATGCGGCGGCGCGTGCGCTCGAGGTAGTAGTCGATGCTGTCGAGCAGCTTCGCGATCGGGTACGCCTTGTTGATCTTCATGATGCGCGTGCGCAGCTCGTCATTGGGGGCGTGAAGCGACACGGCGAGGTTCGCCGGCACGCCGCTGTCCGCGAACTCGCGGATTTTGGCCGTCAGGCCGCTCGTCGATACGGTGATGTGGCGCGGCCCGATGGCCAGCCCCTTGGGATGCTGGACGATCGCGAGGAAGTCCATCAGATGCGCGTAGTTGTCGAAGGGCTCGCCGATGCCCATGACGACGATGTGGCTCACCCGCTGGCCATGCCCCGCATCGTCGAGGAACAGCTGCACGCGCATGATCTGCTCGGCGATCTCGCCGGCCGTCAGATCGCGGCTCTTGGCGAGCAGCCCGCTCGCGCAGAAGCTGCAGCCGATGTTGCAACCGACCTGCGTCGTCACGCAGACGCTGAGGCCGAACTTATGCTTCATCAGCACCGTCTCGATCAGGTTGCCGTCCTGCAGGCGGAACAGGAACTTCACCGTCCCGTCCACCGACTCCTGACGCGTATGCTCCTCCAGCGTGCCGATCGCAAACGACGTCTCCAGCAGCCGCACGACCTCCGGCTTGACGCCCGCTTCCTCCATGCCTGCGAAGTCGCGCACCCGCTTGCGATAGAGGCTCTCCCACGCCTGCATCGCGTGAAACTTGCGGTGTCCCCGCTCGCCGAGCCAAGCCTCCAGCCCTTCCTGGGTGAATCCATACAGGGAAGTCATCGTTTCATTCCTCTTTTCTGAGACTGACAATCATTGTCATTTATAATAATTGTAACCATGTAAGAATTGAGTTAATATAATAATTAATCTAATTTAGATCCGAGGGCGCCGGACAGCGGCTGCTACCGTGCTCCGCGCCCCGGATCCGGAAAGGTCGCGACCCCCATGCCAGACTATCATCACCTGGAGCATGTCAAAACGCAATCCCGGTCCAAGCGCACGCTCTGGATCACGCTGCTGCTGACCTTTTTCTTCACGATCGTGGAAATCGTCGGCGGCCTGCTGTCGAACTCGCTCGCGCTGCTCTCCGACTCCGCTCATATGATCTCCGACGTCATCGCGCTCGGCCTCAGCATGACCGCCATCTACATGGCGTCGCGCCAGCCGGACTCGCGCTATACGTTCGGCTACCTGCGCTTCGAGATCATCGCCTCGTTCCTGAACGGGCTGGCGCTGGCCGCGATCTCCGTCGGCATCCTGATCGAGGGCGTCCGCCGCTTCCTGCGGCCGGAGCCGATCGACTTCGGCCTCATGCTCGGCATCGCCTCGATCGGGCTCGTCGTCAACATCGTGCTGACGATCGTGCTCAGCCGCAGCATGAAGGAGGAAGACAACCTGAACGTGCGCAGCGCGCTCTGGCACTTCATCGGCGACCTGCTCAGCTCGATCGGCGTCATCGCCTCCGCGCTGCTCATCCTCTGGACCGGACGCGTCTGGTTCGACCCGCTCGTCAGCCTCGTCATCGCGGGCATCATCTTCGCCGGCGGCGCGCGCATCACGCGCGAGGCGTACCTCGTGCTGATGGAGTCCGTGCCGGGAGGCTTCGATCTCGAGGAGATCCGCCGGGCGATCCGCGCCGTCGAAGGCGTCGAGGACGTGCACGAGATGCATCTGTGGGCCGTGTCGACCGAGCATTACTCCCTGACCGCGCATGTGTTCGCCGACGAGCGCATCCAGCCCCACTGCATCATTCTAGCCATCAACGACACGCTTCAAAAGAACTTCGGCATCTCCCACTCCACCGTGCAGGTCGAGCATGCCCGCATCCATCCGCATGGCGAATACGGCGCCGCGTTCCTGCGGCGCAAGCGGCTCGGCCTGCGCTCGAGCGGCCGGCGCGTCTAGCGGGGCTCCGCAAGCGCGGCGGCCGCCGCAGCCGGCCTCACGTCCATTTGGAAGCCCAGAGCTTCATTTCCCGGATGATCTGATGCAGATCCTCGCCCTTGGGCGTCAGCGTGTACTCGACCGTGACCGGCACGGTCGGGTATACCTTGCGTTCAAGCACGCCCTTCTGCTCCATATGGCGTAGCGTGCTCGTGAGCGCGCGCGGGCTGACGGCCGGGATGAGGCGCTGCAGCTCGCCGAAGCGGCGCGTGCCGACGAACAGCTCCCGCAGGACGAGAAAGGCCCATTTGCCGCCGATGACGTCCAGCGTCTTTTCGATGTTGCAGTCGATCACGTCGGGCTTTTTCGGTACATAGTTGTTGGCAGCCAAGTCGAACGTCTCCTTCTCGTAAGCTAGTAACCTAAAGTATAGTAGATAACCCTCGTATAATAAAGTGACGAATATTTCACTACTTCCATCCCGGTAGAAACATGCGTAGAATAGAGGCTGTTCCGAAATCCGATTCCAATGGAGGGATATCCCGATGAGCATGAATTACCGCAGGCTGGGAAGCGCCGGCGTCAAGGTGAGCGACATCAGCCTGGGCAGCTGGCTGACGTACGGAGGGTACGTGGAACGCGAGAACGCCGTCAAGGCGATCCATACGGCATACGATCTGGGCATCAACTTTTTCGATACGGCGAACGTGTACGAGCGCGGAGCGGCCGAGACGCTGCTCGGCGAGACGATCAAGGCGTTCCCGCGCCACTCCTATGTGCTGGCGACCAAGGCGTTCTGGCCGATGGGCGACCTGCCCAACGACCGCGGCCTGTCGCGCAAGCATCTGACCGACCAGTTCCACGCGAGCCTGAAGCGGCTGGACGTGGATTACGTCGACATCATGTACTGCCACCGGCATGATCCGGAGACGCCGCTCTACGAGACGCTTCGCACGCTGGACGACCTCGTGCGCGCCGGCAAGGTGCTGTACGTCGGCGTGAGCGAGTGGACGGCGTCGCAGATCGCGGAAGCGCATGCGGTCGCCGACCGCTACCTGCTCGACCGCATCGTCGTCAACCAGCCGCAGTACAACATGTTCAACCGCTACATCGAGCCGGAGATCATCCCGTACAGCGAGCGCAGCGGCGTCGGACAAGTCGTCTTCTCGCCGCTGGCCCAAGGGCTGCTGACCGGCAAGTACACGTCGGCGACCGACATCCCGGCGGACAGCCGCGCGGCCAAGCTCGACTGGGTCAAGAACGGCATCACCGAGGAGAAGATCGGCAAGGTCAAGCAGCTCGCGCACGTGGCGGCAGAGCTCGACCTGACGGTCGGCCAGCTGGCGCTCGCCTGGATCCTGCGCCAGCCGAACGTCGCCAGCGCCCTCGTCGGCGCGAGCCGTCCCGAGCAGGTCGTCGAGAACGCCAAGGCTTCCGGCGTGAAGCTCGACGCTGAGATCGTCGAGCGCATCGAGTCGATCCTGACCGGCGAGAAGAAGTAGTCGCCTATTGAACCCAAACAAGCGAGAACGATTGTTCTCGCTTGTTTGGGTTTCGTTTTTCATCTCCAGCATCTTGCTCTTTGCATCTCGCTCCGACTTGTAGGACCATCGATCCAGGCAAATATAATCATATACATTTCTCCCATATTTCGTTAGAATCCAATTTGTTGCCTCATAAGAATAATTGGTTAAAAACGAGAGGAATGAGATGTTCTTGAAAAAGTGTTTCTTGTCCACAGCTTTAACAGCTACAGTTTTAGTAACTTCTCTCTCTTCATTCTCCATGGTTAGTGCCAACGGAGCTCAAGATACTAACTCTTTACAGGTAAACAGTACTTCGACCTCTCCCCCGAGCTTGGATGCTTACTTAAAAAGCAAAGGTTTTCCTGACGATCTCATAGCTCTTTACGATGTAGAACAAAAGCAGGATCTTTACAACCAAAAAGCCGACTTTCTAGGTTATAATACAGTTGGAAATAGAATTGACGAACGTTTGATCCAGCCTTATGCTTTAGACTCCAGCAACAATTTCTCCCACACCGTAAGCGCAAGTCGAGTTGTATCCGCTAAAGGAACGGTTCAAATTGCATTGAATTATAACTGGGACTGGAAATATGATCCCACTTATACGATGGAAGATCAGTGGGGGATCGCTTGGTCAGACGGCTTTACACTTGTAGACAATTCCTCGCAATATAAGTATATTGCTTATGGAAAAAGAACCGACCTTATCGGAAGTACTGAAGAAGATACTAACGGCGGCGTTACCCAGACAGGGGGAATTTATACCGTTGGTGCGGGTATGGCGTATAAAGTTAACTTAGTTGGCTCTTGGTCTAGACCAAACCCTGGCTCAGCAGCCGCTAAGACATTTTCAACATATAGACATAAGGGGTGGAGCGGATTCAGCATTCGCAAAGGGCATGACAACTCTAAAAATATTGTCACCACTTCCTTCTCAGCGATGTACTTCCATCAATTTTTAAAGCCTTCAGGATCAATTTCTTTTGGAGGAGGCTCAGCAATCCCAGGCATTCAAATCGGTTGGGCAACTAGTTACGATAGCTCAAAGAGTTCCGCGACAGCTAGTGTAGCATGGGGGCAACAAGATAAGCTTTCTTAAAGGAGGTACCCATGTATATATTTAATTTCCTAGGGTTGTATGCAACACCGATTATTGCTTTCATCTTTATGTTTTCTTTCCTACAGATTACAGCCAAAGAAAAAAGCTATTTTTTGAAGATTGTCAGTTCAATCTCCTTTGCTCTAATTCTATGGACGATTACAGGATTATTGCTATTCATTCAGCAATAATAAGAGGAACAAAACAGCGACGCATCCTAAACGATGATGTCGCTGTTTTGATTTTCTTCTGCGCAACGACCGATTCGAGCGCGGTGTCGTGCTGGTCTGCGCCTAGTTCGCCGCTCCCGGAGATTCGCGGCCCCATCACTCCGTCCCTAGACGTCACCCTTTTGAATATCCGGGCATTGCGCCGGCGGACCGCCAAGTCCAGAACTTGGCTCCGTTGCTGACGACGAATCGGCTGAACCAGGTTTCGAAATCGCTCCCCAGGCTTGTCAGCTCTTTCACCGGTGCCGCGCTGTTGCCGACGAGCATGTAGTCTTCTTCGCCTCTCGCGTATTTCTCGCAATCCATGACGATCCGATCGTCGAAAACGACCGCGATCATCAAATACCCCGGCTCTTGATACGTCTCGTAGAGATGCTCCGCCTGATCGGCCGCGATCAAGCAGCTTGCCCCTCCGTAGAGCTCGTGATCAAATAGGGAGCATCCGTTCGTCAGCTGAAGCAGCTCCAGATAGCTGCCCGGCATATCCAATCCGGTCGAATCGAGGAGGCTCTGGATTTCTTCCGCTGTCGCCGGCGGCTGAAACGAACAAGCGTAGCGGCCTGCCTCGCCAGAATCGTCCTGGAGAAACAGGCGGCCGCCCCCAAGCTCTATCCTCTTTTGCAATCCCTCGAAAGTCCGCTTTATAAGCGATGGCGCTGCCGCCACCCGCTCCATGAACTCCAGCCGGTTGCCGAACGGATCCTGCGCGTAGAAGCGCAAGATGCCTTCTTCTTGCCTTGCGTCGTCGTCGGCCGTCGCGATCCCTGCCTCGTCCAGCGCCCGGCGCAGCTCCTCCAGCCCCGTCGCGAGAAAGGCCGGATGCGCTTTGCGAGCCGGCACGAAGCCGTCCTGCACGCCGATATGGACCTCATGCCGGCCGCAGCGGAACCAGACGCCGCCCCGCTTCGCCAGCTCGGGCGGCTTCGGCAGCTCCTCCCACTGGAGGCGGCCGCCGTAAAAGCGGCGAGCCTCCTCCTCGCAGCCCGCCGGCGCGGCCAGCTGCACATGGTCGATTCCTTCGTAGGCGAAAGCCATCCTGTCCCTCCCTTTCCACGCAGGCAATCGAGCGGGCCTTCTAGAAGCCGCGCCCCCTTACTCCAAATACCGCTCCCGAAGCAAGCGGCGTTCCTCCGCGCTCACGCCGAGCGCCTGCTCGAGGTAGCCGTCGGTGGAGCCGTACACGCGCCGCATCTCGTCCAGCGCGCTATGGATGTACTCCGGCGACACGCCCAGCACGGAGCGGACGAAGCCGAGCACCCGCTCGTCCGGCAGCACGGCGCCGACCTGGGCGAGGATGCGCTCCGTCGCTTCCGGCCGCGTGCCCTCGGTCGCCATGTAGTCGGCCGAGATCGTCTCCTCCGAGGCGCCGAGCGCCAGCAGCACGACGGCGGCTGCGAAGCCCGTGCGGTCCTTGCCGACCGTGCAATGCCACAGCACTGGGCGGCCTTCCGCCTCCAGCAGCGCGCGCATGAGGCGGGCATAGGCGCCGCGGGTATGCTCGTCGGTCACGAACTGCCGGTAGATGCCGGGCAGCGGATTGTCGAGCTGGCCGCCCGCCGCGAGCTGGCCGAGCAGCTTCGGAATCTCTCCGGAGCTGAAGTTGCCGCCGAACACCGGCAGCTGCAGATACGGCGCCTCGCCGATGCGCGGCGTCGGCACCTCGGCCCCTTTGTCCGCCGTGCGCAGGTCGCAGACGAACGCCAGCCCGAGCGATTCCAGCAGGCGGAACTCGCCTTCGCTCAGATCGGTCAGCTCCCCCGACCGGTACAGATATCCCGGCTTGACCCGCCTGCCGCCCTCGGCCGGCAAGCCGCCCAGCTCCCTCAGGTTCAGCCGGCGCTTCAGCTCGGCGCGGACGTCCCCGCTTTGTCCTACAGCCTCTTCTAGGCTCATCTCTTTCTCCTCCTCGGATAGACAGCTCCAGGCTCATCGCAAAGGTTATTCGTCCCGAGACGAGCCGGCTCCTGCCGCTATCGACGAATCGATGGTGTCCAGCGCCGGGTTCACGGCGCGGTCGACGCATCGACTCGGATGCCGATGCTTTCCGGCTCCGCCTCGGCATCCATGCCGTCCTGGATGACGACGGTCCAGCTCGCGCCGTTTTCCTGGTACGAGCTTTCGACGATGACCGGCACGGCCGCATGCGTCTGCTTGAGAGCACGGCGGATCGCCTCCGACCGCGACAGGACCAGCTTCTGCGGGTCGCCGCTGTCGATCCGCTCGACAGACGCCGCCTTCGCCTGAGCCGGATAGGACTCGTTGATTCCTCCGTCGATGCGGACCCTCACCTGCTGACCGAGCTCGACGGAAACAGGGCTCGTGACGGACAGGGCGTTGCCCGACGGGCCGCCCTCTCCGGTGAGAAGGAACCCGCCCTTGTCGATGCGGACGACATGTCCGGTCATGGACGCTCCTTGTTCGGCGGGCGTCTTTGCATCCGGAATCCGGACCTCCTGAACTCGTTCGTCCTTCGCCTGGTCATCCTCCAGCCGCACCGTCCAGCTCGCATCGTCCGCCGCATAGACGACTCCCTGCACGACCGGAACGGCAAGCTCCGGCAGCTGCTCCAGCGCCCGGCGAATCGCCTCGGCCGTCGTCAGCGACGCGCCTGCGAACGGCTCTCCCTCCTCCTGCAGATGCTTGATGACGCGGGCGGTTCCCTGTCCGGGATAGCTGGTCGCGATCGCTCCGCCTTGAAAATCGACGGATACCTTCTGTCCGACCGGCGGCAGCTCCAGCTCGCCTCCGATCGCGACCCAGACCGCTTCGTTGCTCGGCAAACCGGGCGCGGAGGAAGTGAACAGGAACCGCCCCTCCTCGACGCGCACGGCATGTCCGATCCACGGGAGAGCGGTGGAGACGGCCGGCGACTCCGCGTCGCCGCTTGAGCCGCAGCCCGCCAGCACGCTGGCCAGCAGGGCGAGCGCGGCAAGCAGACCAAGCAAGCGGCGATGGCGCAGGCCGGTGGCTGCCGGCCCCTGCCGAACCGGGCGGCGATGGTTCAGCCTGGAGCTGTCCAGCCTCTCTAGATCCGGACGGCGGCGGTTTACTGCGGCGGTTTCGGCACGGACAAGCGGGACGGCGGAAGGGTACGACGACGCGCGGAGGACATTTCCCTCCTGCTGCCGAACGGCTGGTTTTCGCATGGCACGCTCCCCTTTCTCGGGTCGGCTTCGGCTCGACCGAACGCCTCTTATGCCCTTCCTGACGCCCGCCGCCTGCCAAAGGTTGCCATGCGCCTCACATTCCGAGCGTAGAAGGCCCGCCTGCCCCCATCGACCGCCTGAACAGCGACGTGCGGAGAAAGAGCGCCAGCCCCAGTCCGGCCGCGAGCGCGGCAACGGCCACGCATACCGGCTGCAGGCCGAGCCGGTCCGCCAGCAGGCCGACGAGCAGCGTGAGCGCGATCTGCAGCCCGCCCTGCGCCATGTCCGACGCGCTCGCGACGCGGCCCATCAGCTGCGCCGGCACCTGCTGCTGGAAGTACGTCGCATAGCCCGCTCCCGCATACGCCATGCCGAACCCGAGCCCGATGAACGCCGCCGACGGCATCCAGAACCCGTCCGACAGATAGAAGAGCAAGTAGAAGACGCAGGTCATGAACGTGCCTCCGCCGAGGTACCAGAGGAAAGGCACGCGCCGGGCGAGCAGCGCCGCCGTCGACGCGCCGGCCAGCGACCCGATGCCGGTCATGCTGACGAGCAGGCCGTACGCCTCCGGGGACAGCGCCAGCTGCTCGCGGATGAACGTCGCCTCCTGCGAGTCGATCGCCGCTCCGAGCAGCATCGCACCTTGGAAAAGGCCGTACACGAGCAGGAACGGCTTGGCCGAGCGGGCGAAGCGCCCGACCTCCCGCCAGTCGGCGGCCCATGCCCGCAGCCGCGGCAGCCGGACTTTCCCTGGCGCGGCCAGGGCGGAGCCGGAAGGGAGGCTCGGTTCGTTGGCCGAATTCGAGCGATGAGGCAAGCGTTCGGCTGCACCGGCGGCCGGCTCGCCCCGATCCGCCTCGGCCTCCTTGGGAGCCGCAGGCGCGCCCGCTGCGCCTTTGCCCACGGACGGCAGCCGCGCGATCATGCCGGCGCAAGCGAAGAACGTCGCGGCGTTGAAGAAGATGCTGAAGTCTGCGCCCCATAGCGGAATGAGCAGGCCCGAGACGGCGGGTCCGAGCAGGAACGCGCCGGAGCTGCTCATGCCGAGGATGGAGTTGAAGCGCGCTCGCTCCTGTCCGGGGATGAGCTTGACGATGTACACCTGCTGGCTGGGACCGAAAAACGAGCCGGCAAGCCCGATCAGGAACACGAGCGCGTAGATGCCCCACAGCGTGGAGACGAAAGGAATGGCCGCCATCAGCGCGCCGCGCACGAGATCGGAGGCGATCATCAGCCGCCGCGGGTCGGCGCGGTCGACGATGCTGCCCGACCAGAAGTTCGTCAGCAGCAGCGCCGCAGGGCGCAGCGCGAACAACACCGCCACGGCGGCCGCCGAGCCGCCGCTCAGGTCCAGCACCGTCAGGTTGATGGCGACGAAGTAGATCCAGTTGCCGAGATAGGACAGTCCCAGTCCGCTGACGAGCAGGACCGCTTGCCTCCATGAGGTCATTCGGAAGCGCCTCCAATTCGCGTTTTCTTCCAGAATATCACAGGCATGCGTGGCGTCCCGGAGGCAGATGTGGCGTTCCCGTGGCGGGCGTCGATGCAGTCATCGGACGGTCGTGTCAAATCGAAGGGCGACGGTCCGAGAACCGTCGCCCTTCTTCCCTGCCCGCTGGAGCGGGGCTGCAAACACGCCCTAGCGCTGCAGCTCCAGCTGCGCGCAGGACGGCACGACGACATCCGCGTCCGGCAGCTCCTGCGCCTTGTCCGCGTCGGCCAGGCCGATGGCGGCTCCCGCTCCGGCGGCGCGCGCCATGAGCATGTCGCCGTTCGTGTCGCCGACGACGGCGACGCGCGCCGGATCGACGCCGAGCCGGCGGCAGGCGAGCTCGACCATGTCGCCGTATGGCTTGCCGCGGTCGACCTGGTCGGTGCCGATGATCTCGGCAAAATAGCCGTCCAGCCCGAGCCAGCTCAGATGCTGCACGGCCGATGTCGTCTCGTCTGCGGTCACGACCGCAGCCGGCAGCCCGAGCTCGCGGCAGGACGCGAGCAGCTCCGGCACGCCGGGCAGCGCCAGCGCGGGCCGCTCCTGCTGCATCCGGCTCTCGGCGAGATGCAGGCTTTCCTGGGCGAAGACGCGCGCCTCGCTCCAGCCGAGGCCGCGCCGGTAGCCGCTTGCCGCGAGCAGCGCGAGCAGCTCGGCCAGCGTGCCGGCCGCGAGCGGACCGTTCCGGTCGTAGCCGGAGGCGATGCCGCTCTCCGCGAACGAGATGCCCCATTCCCGGCCGAGCTCCTCGCGCGGCAGGTCCGGGAACCCTTTTCCCCGCAGCCGCTCCGCGAACGCCTCCTGCATATGCCGCGTCCATACTCCCCATGTGTAGCTGAATTCGAGCAGCGTCCCGTCCTTGTCGAACAGGATCGCCTCCACCTCGAAGCCCTTCTCTCCTGCCAGCAGCAGCGCCATCTGTCTCCTCCGTTCCCAAGTTCGATTCCTGATCTCATTGAAGAAGGTTCGGCCGGAATAGTCAAGCCGAGGCGGGAGTAGAGCGAGAGCGGGGGCGAGACGGATGCGGGTGTGGAGGCAGGTGCCGAAGCAAGTGCGGAGACGGATGCAGGTGTTGGAGCGAGTGCCGAAGCGAGCGCGCTGCGGGGGCAGGTGTGGGAGCAGGTGCCGAAGCGAGTGCGGTGCGGATGCAGCTCCCGAAGCGAGTACCGAAGCAGAAAAACCGCCCGCTCCTTGCGGAACGCGCGGCTTTATTCGAGTCCAAGCGCTCGACTGTCCCGACTAGAACGTCGTGAACCCGAGCCGGTCCTGCACGCGGTACATCAGCCGCTTGAGCCAGACGGTCTTCTCCTCGTACTCGCTGTAGTCGAGCGTGTAGCGGGCGCCGTCGTTCGTCCACAGCTTGCGGAAATACGCCTCCAGCTCGGCGGCGGGACGGCTGTCCGGAGCGGCCTGCACCCGCAGGTTCGTTTCCAGGTTGAGGTCGTCCAGGTTGCGCGTCGTGAAGTTGGCCGAGCCGTTATGGATAACCGCGCCGTTCGGGCCGGAGACAAGCATGAGCTTGGCGTGGTACTGCTCCTCGTCCGTGTTGTACCAGCGCACCTCGATGCGGCCCTCCGTCCGGTCCCGCAGCTCGGCGGCGACGGGGCGGTTGGGCACGCCGATTTTGGAGTTGCCGAAAGCGACCTCGTTCGGATCGAGGATGAGCCGCACCTGCGCGCCGCGGTCGGAAGCGCGGACCAGCGCCTGCACGACGTCGCGGTCCGCCAGGTAGAACATGCCCAGCCAGATCCGGTCCTCCGCTCCCGCCGCGTCCAGATCGCGCAGCACATGCGCGCGGATGCGGCCTTCGGTCAGCAGCTGCACGGAAGCTTGCTCGGCGGAGGGCGGACCCGAGGATGCCGAGGCTGGATCGGATGCGGCGGAGGACGGCGCGGAGGATGCCAGGGCTGGATCGGATGCGGCGGAGGACGGCGCTTCAGTTGCTGGCGTCGGAGCGAGCTGATCCGGTCCCGGCAGCCGCACGTCCGAGCCGGACAGGTCGATCGCCGCTTGCTCGGTTCGCAGCGCCTCGGCCAGCAGCTCCGGCACGCCGGTGACGGCATAGCCGCTGTTGGAGTTGAAAAAGCTCGCGTCATGCGCGTTCGCGCTGGCGACGACGAGCGTATCCTCGGTGATGAGCGTCTTGCGGTGGTTGGCTTTGGCGTTGACGAGCTTGAGGTAGGAGCGGACGGTCATGTCGGGGGCTCCGCTGGCCATCTTGTTGGGCAGCCAGCCCCGGCCCTCGGTGCCGAGCCAGCCCGCCGTCAACCGCCAGCCCGCCGTATAAAGCGGATTCGAGTCCCGCAGCGGATCGACGTCGGTGACGACGACGGCGATGCCGGCCTGCCGCAGCCGCTCCAGGTCAGGAGCGGGATGCGAGCCGTAGGAGGTGTTCACGTCATCCGTGATGACCGTGACGCTCAGATTCGGAAGCTCTTTTTTGCGGGCGATGAGGGCGTCTGCGACCGGCCGGCTCAGAGGCGGGAACGACTGGTCCTCGTTGTAATACCCGTTGAAAAGAAACAGGTCAAGCACGACGAACCGCTCGGCGTCCCCGATCGCCCGGAGCATGCGCGAGAAAATGGCCTGCTCCGTCGTCTTGCCCCCGTCCTCGTCCTCGAACGTCAGGTCGGTCAGCAGCTCGATGCGGCTTGCCGGCACAGGATGGACCGCGCCCTCGAACGACACGCCGGGCGGCAGCGGCTTGTTCGCCTGATAGAGGACGACGCCGGCGTACAAGAGCAAGAAAAGCAGGAGCAGGACGAGCCGCAGGCCGGGGCGGCGGGGGCGCCGAGAACGGCGCGGACGGCTTGAAGCTCCGCCCGAATCAGGCCGAGCGGGCGCGGGCTCATCCCCGCCCTGTACAGCGGCCGGCGCGCTGCGTGCCGCTTTTGCCGGAAGCGGGTTCGCTGCATGGCGGCGGTCGGATGGCCGCTGGCGGCGACGCGGATCGGATGGATCGGCGTCCGCGAGGTCGGATGGAGGAATCGGTTCATTGGGGCGGGATGCGCTCATGGAAGGCCTCTTTCTAGTCCCGCGTTTCGCGAGGGTTTTCTTCATGAGTACCGCCGCGCCCGTCCCTTTGAAACAGCAGAGGAAAGAAGAGGCACGGGCGGCAGGAATGACCGCCTGCGCTTCAATTGAACGGCTCCGGACGCGGCACGCAGGCCAAGCCTCTGAAGCGGCAGCCACCGGTCCAAATTTATGGATCCCATCGGCGGGTCCAAGGCACTTTTGTGCCTTGGATTTCATTCGGCGGCCCGTTTCGGTGCATCCAAGGCACTTTTGTGCCCTGGATTTTTGTCGGCGGCCCGTTTCGGTGCATCCAAGGCACTTTTGTGCCCTGGATTTTAGTCGGCGGCCCGTTTGGGAGGATCCAAGGCACTTTTGTGCCCTGGATTTTAGTCGGCAGCCCGTTTCGGTGCATCCAAGGCACTTTTGTGCCCTGGATTTTAGTCGGCAGCCCGTTTCGGTGCATCCAAGGCACTTTTGTGCCTTGGATTTTAGTCGGCGGCCCAAATTGGGGTGCCTGCCGGGCTCAAGCGGTCGCCAGCTTAGTCGCGGAGATCGCTAGAATCGTCGTCACCGCTGGCCAGAGCGCCGGAACTTGACGCTCCTCCCCCAATTGAAACGGAGCCAGGCCCGTCCATAGCCGCTGGCCGATGCCGATTCGCCTCAGCGGGCGCCCCGTACCGCTCCGCCTCGTACTGGCGGAGCAGCTCCGCCAGCTCGTTCGCGGAGCGCAGCTCGGCGCCCGAGTCCGCAGCGGGCGCAGCCGCACCGCTGTCCACGGAGCCTCGGCCGCCGAACCAGCGGGCCAAGCGTGAAGCTGCGCCCCGCTGTATAGAGGCCGCGGCCGGTCCGGCAGCAGGACGCCCTGGAGCAGCAGCCTGCTCGGCGTCTCCCGCGCCTCCTCTAACTCCGGACGCGGATCCCACCCTGCCGACCGCGCCCCCTCTAACCCCGGACGCGGATTTCACACCGCCGTTGCCAGCGCTTCCTCCACCGCCGGACGCGGATCTCGCGCTGCCGACCGCGTCTCCTCTAACTCCGGACGCGGATCCCACGCCGTTGCCAACGCCTCCTCCACCGCCGGACGCGTCGCCGCCGAGCCGCCGTTCCAGCTCGCGCGCATGCTCCGCCGGCGTGCGGTCGGCGCGGTACGCGTAGCCGCGGCCGATCTCGCGCGCGATCAGCGCCCGGTATCGGCGGCGCGCTTCGCCGCCCGGCCCGGCGGCCGGATCGCCGCCGCCGGCGCTGCGGCGGCCGCGCCGCTGGGCGTCGCCGACCCGCTCCAGGCGGACGACCTCGTCGACGTAGCCGGTCTCGACGCCCGGACGGCGCAGCTCGCGCGACAGCCGCAGCCAGCGCAGCAGCTGGCCGAGCAGCCGGCGCAGCCGCTCCGGCAGCCAGCGCCGCACGAGCCGGTAAAGCAGCACCAGCGCGAGCACGGCAGCGGCGGCAGCGGTGAGGTAGCCGAACCAATCGCTGAGCAGCGCCAGCCAAGCCGGCGGCGGCTCGGATGGAGGCATCGGCGGCATCCCCGTTGCGCCGGCCGGCGGCTCCGTCGCGGGAGGAGGCGGCTCTGTCGAGCCCGACAGCAGGCGGCGCAGCAGCGAGCGCAAGCCGTCCAGAAGCGCCTGCAGCGGGCCGAGCCAAAGGACGCCGAGCCCGAGCAGGGCGACGACGCCGAGCGTGAGCCGCCGATTGAGCATGGCAATACTCGGTGTTACCGCGCGGCTGCTATCCTCCGCATGCGCCGCTCGGCGCAGCTGCCAGCCGTTCCAGCGCAGCAGCAGCAAGCTGATCGCGGCGAAGGCGAACAGCAGCAGGCTTTGCCGGTACGGCAGCAGCCGCTCGATCCCCGCGCCGGCGAAATAAACCCCTGCCGCCAGCGCGAGCCCGGCCAGAGCCAGGCGCGCGTCGCCGCCGAGCCATAACCGGCGGCGGCCGTGCTGCCGGCCGCGCATCGCGGCGGCAGCGCTGAGCGCGCCGAGCGCCGCGGCCGCGATGCCGGCGGCCGAACCGCCGGCCGGCACGGCCGCCCAGCCGAGCGCCGCGCCGAGCGCGGCGGCCAGCGCCGACAGCCAGCGCCCGGCGCCCAAGCGGCCGCGCTGCGCCTCGCGCAGGCCGCTCCAGCCGCCGAGGCCGTGCAGCAGCGCGCCGAGCGCCCACAGCAGCGGCGCCGCCAGCGCCGGCGCGGCATATTCGGCGGCCAGCACGGCCGCCGGGTAGAGCGCCGCCGTTTCCGGCAGCGTGCCCCACAGCAGCAGGCCTCGCCGATCCTCGGCCAGCTGCGCCGCCGCCAGCGCCGACTCATCCCGCTCCGGGCCGCTCGATTCCCCGTGCCCCGATCTGCTCGCTCCCCCGTGCCCCGACCCGCTAGCTCCGCCTTGCTCCGGACCGCTCGCTCCCCCGTGCCCCGACCCGCTCGATCCGACATGCTCCGGACCGCTCGATTCCCCGTGCCCCGACCTGCTCGCTCCGACATGCCCCGGACCGCTAGCTCCGCCTTGCTCCGGACCGGTCGCTCCCTCGTGCCCCGACCCGCCCGAGCCGCTGACCTCCAGCCGGCCCGCGTCCTTCTGCTTCGGACCGCCCGCTGCAGCTGAATCCGCTTCTCCCGGCTCCTGCCGCCATCCTTTGGGGCCGTCGTCCAACCGCTTTCGCCCGCTCATGCCGGCTCCCTCCTTCGCTTGCGCCCGTCCGCGGACGGCGGCCGCACGATCGTCACGCCATGCCCGAGCGCGGACAGCCGCTCCGCCGCCTCCCGCACGCGGGCCGATTCATGCGCCGTGATGAGCAGATAATCGAGCCGCTCGCCGCCGGCTCCCTGCTCCTGCCGATCCGCCTCCTGGCGCAGCAGCTCGTGAAACGGCACCCGCGCCTGCGGCGCCACCGCCGCCATCGCCTCCAGCAGCGGCTCCAGCGCGAGGCCGCCGTAGCCGGGCTCGACGCGGTCCGGCAAGCCGGCCGCTTCCTCGGCCAGCATCGCGTTATGCGCGAAGCCCGCGCCAAGGCCGCGGCGCAGCAGCTCGGCCGCGCTCGTGGCGGCGCAGCGCAGCGCTTCCTCCAGCCCCTCCGCGTCGTTCACCCGGCCCCACATCGTCTCCGATTCCTCGACGTTCAGCAGCAGCATCGCCCGCGGATTCGCCGTGTGGCCGTAGCGATGCACCTGCAGGCCGGCGGAGCGCGCCGAGGCTTTCCAGTGGATGCGGTTCATCGCGTCGCCCGGCGCGTAGTCCCGCACCCCGCTCGTCACGAACGGATCCTCGGCCACCCAGCGCCGCACCTCCAGCTCGCCTTGCCAGCGCAGCCACGACTCCGGCAGCCGCTCGAGGCCGGCCAGCTCCGGATAGACGACGAGCCGCCACGGCAGCTCGACCTTGATCGACGCCGCGAACAGGCCGAACAGATCGCCGCCCGTCATCGTCGCGGTGCCCATATGCCAGACGCCCCGGCTCGCGCAGACGGCGGCATGGCGGCGAATGATCCGCACCCGCGGCGGCAGCGTGAACAAGCTGGCGTGGTTCTGGTAGATCGAGCCGGAGCTGATCGACATCTGGCCCGTCCCGCGAAACAAAAGCCCCGCCGGCAGCATCGCCTCCAGCCGCAGCCACGGCACCGGCAGCCGCTTGCCGTTCTCGATGGTCTCGACCATCTCGATGGCATCTCCCGCATGGCAAGCCGACGCGCTGAACGAGCGCTCCACCCGCACGCCGCGCAGCGCCCAGCGCCCGAGCAGCAGCCCCTGCAGGCCGAGCGCCGCCGCCAGCGCGGCCAGCAGCGCGAGCATCCCCATCAGCGGCCTCCCGCGCCGGCGCCCGAAGAAGCGCCCGGCTCGCCCGCTGTCCCGGCAAATCGGCCTGCCCCGCTTGTCCCGGCCGGCCCGACCCCGCCAGCTGATCCGGCTGCCCCGACAGCCCGGCTATTCCCGCCTGTCCCGCCTGCCGGCCCGGCCAGGCCCGCCCCGCCCGCGGCGCTCGCGGCGAGCGCGGCCAGCGCCTCCTCGCTCGGCACGGGCACGCGCGCCAGCGCGTCCTGCACGATGCGCCCGGCGGCCGCCGCCTGCGGCTCCTGGCGGCGGCGCGGCACGATGCGATGGGCGCATACCGGCACCGCCAGCCGCTTGATGTCGTCGGGCAGCACATACGCTCGCCCCTGCATCGCCGCGTACGCCTGCGCCGCGCGCAGCCACGCCTGGGTGCCGCGCGGGCTGACGCCGAGCAGCGCGTCCGGATGCTCGCGCGTCGCCTCCGCCAGCTCGACGAAATAGGCGAGCAGGTCGGCGTGGACCGCGACCTCGCGGCAGCGGCGCTGCGCCTCCAGCAGCTGCGCCTCTCGGGACCGGTTCCCTTCGTCCGCGCGGCCGCCTGCCGCCGCGGGGTCTTTTTCGCCCGGAGTCCCGCCCCGCTGCAGCTGCCCGAGCGCCGTCCTCCGCAAAATCTCGACGCCCTCCTCCCGATCCGGGTAGCCGAGCTTCATGCGGATCATGAACCGGTCCATCTGCGCCTCCGGCAGCGGGAACGTGCCCTGGCTGTCGATCGGATTCTGCGTCGCGAGCACGAGGAAAGGCTCCCGCAGCGCCATCGTCTCGCCCTCGATGCTGATCTGGCGCTCCTCCATGCACTCGAGCAGGCTCGACTGCGTGCGCGGCGTCGCCCGGTTGATCTCGTCGGCGAGGACGATCTGCGTGAACAGCGGGCCCGGGCGGAAGCGGAACTCGCCTTCCTTCTGGTTGTAGTAATGGATGCCCGTCAGGTCCGACGGCAGCAGGTCCGGCGTGAACTGCACCCGGCGGAACTCCAGCCCGAGCGCCGCCGCCAGCGACTGCGCGAGCAGCGTCTTGCCCGTCCCCGGCACGTCCTCCAGCAGCACATGCCCGGAGGCGAGCAGCGCCGTCAGCAGCAGCTCCACCTCCTCCCCCTTGCCTACGATCGTCTGCGCCAAGCTTGTCCGAACGGCATCGGCAAGCGCTTTCACCTGTTCCATGTCCTCGCTCCTCCCCGGCCCTCGGCCGCCCTCTGTCTCCTGATTCTACCAAAAGCCGGCCGTCCTGGCACGGAAAGCCGCCCGGAAAGGGCAGACGAGCCGCCCGGCTCCTGTGCTACACTGGAGCCAGAAGCCCGCCGCAAGGGAGGCGGCCTGAACAGCTCCTGCTGCACTGGAGCCAGAAGCCGCCGCAAGGGAGGCCCGCTCGTCCGCGCCCTCCCGATCCTTTGCTGCCGAAGGAGCTTCGCCTCCTGAATGAACCATTCCCGCCAGGCCCAGCGCCTGCCCGAAAGGCTGTGATCCCCGTGTCCAATCTCCACGAGCAACCGACCCAGGCTCCTGATCCTGATCCGACTGCGGCTCCGACGCCGCCAAGCCCGTCCGCAGCCGCCCTGCTCGCCGATGCCGAAGCCTACGCCCGCGCCGAGCTGGGCGGCGATACGAGCGGCCACGACTGGTGGCATGTGCAGCGCGTCGCCGACATGGCCCGCCGTCTGGCCGCGGAGGAAGGCGCCGACGCCTTCCTTTGCGTGCTCGCCGCGCTGCTGCACGACGTCGCCGACGAGAAGCTGAACCCGTCCAAGGAAGCAGGCATGGCCAAAGTCGCCTCCTGGCTGGAGGCGCGCGAGCTGGCTCCCGGCGACCGGGAGCATGTGCTGGAGATCATCGGCACGATGTCTTACAATGGCGGGGCGAATCCCCCGATGCGCACGCCCGAGGGCCGCGTCGTCCAGGACGCCGACCGGCTGGACGCGATCGGCGCGATCGCCGTCGCGCGCACGTTCGCCTATGCCGGCCACGTCGGCCATCCGATCCACGATCCCGGCCTGCCGCCGCGCGACCGCCTCGTGCTGACGGCCGAGGAATACCGCAAGGACAAAAGCACGGCGATCAACCATTTTCACGAGAAGCTGCTGAAGCTCAAGGACCGCCTCAACACGCCGGCGGCCAAGCGCATCGCCGAGCAGCGCCATGACTTCATGCTCGGCTACCTGGAGCAGTTCCGGCTGGAGTGGGACGGCGAGCGGTAGCCGCGCCGGAACGCTACACCATCAGGAGATGAAGGAGGATGCCATGGACCGCGGAATCCGCTTGCTGACCTCCGAGGAAGGAACCTGCGAATATTCGATTGCCGGCTCCTGCCGCCAGCCAAAAAAGGTCCTCAGGGCTCATGCCCCGAGGACCTTTTTGCATGCTCTGCTGCTCCGCGTCTACAAGCTCTTCGCGCCGAACGTGTCGCCGCCTTCGAGCGCGCCGGACTCGAAGCCCTTGTAGAACCAGCGCTTGCGCTGCTCCGACGTGCCGTGCGTGAAGCTCTCCGGCACCGCGTAGCCGCGCGCCTTCTCCTGGATGCGGTCGTCGCCGACCGCGCTCGCGGCCGTGAGCGCCTCCTCCAGGTCGCCTTCCTCCAGCAGGCTCTTGCCCTGCGCATGATGCGACCAGACGCCGGCGTAATAGTCCGCCTGCAGCTCGAAGCGCACGAGGTACCGGTTGAACTCCTCCTCGCTCAGCTGCTCGCGCAGCGGCATGATCTTGTCCGACGTGCCGAGCAGCGTCTGCACATGATGCCCGACCTCGTGGGCGATCACATACGCCATGGCGAAGTCGCCC
Source organism: Paenibacillus sp. B01 (assembly GCF_009649995.1). Classification (NCBI taxonomy): domain Bacteria; kingdom Bacillati; phylum Bacillota; class Bacilli; order Caryophanales; family Paenibacillaceae; genus Paenibacillus; species Paenibacillus sp. B01. The sequence continues at coordinate 5,618,506 of NZ_CP045802.1, forward strand.
GGAGCCTGGAACTGCCGGCGCAGCTCGTCATAAAAGCTGAGGTCGATGTACAGCTTGCGGTCGCCCGGACAGTAGAACGGCCCCACCGCCGACTGCTGCGTGCCGCAGGCCGATTCGACCGCATCGTCGTACAGGACGAGCGTCGGCTTTTCATACGTCAGTCCCTGCTGCTGGAAAAGGCCGCCCCAGATCTCCTCCGTATCGGCCAGCACGACCGACACGAACTGCGACAGCTCCGCCTCCTCGGCCGTCTCCTCGTACGGCTGCGACTGCTCCGTGCCCGCTCCGCCGATGACGCCGCCGAGCAGGTCGCCCGGATTGCCGCCCATCAGCGTGACGAGAATCAGCAGGATGATGCCGCCGATGCCGCCCCCAACCACCGTCTTGCCGCCGATGCCTCTGCCCCGGCGGTCCTCCACGTTCGCGCTGCCTCTTCTCCCTTGCGTCCGCATCCCTTTCTCCTCCGCGCCTTCGTTTTATTGAAGATATACCCGCTTCCGGGCCATTGACGCGAAGGGGGCGAAAAGGACGTCACCGACCGGAATGCCGCCGAGCCGGACTTAGGCTGCAAACATGCCTTGCACGTCCTAAAAGAAGCAGCCGCCGTAATCGGCCTTGCGGTCGCGCCACACCGTATGCACATGGCCGCGGCCGGGCAGCGCCTCCTCCGCCAGCGTGACCGTCTCCAGCCATAGGCGAGGCCCGTCGATCCGGACGTACGAGCCAGGCACGCGGTCGTCCGTCGAGCCCGACCAGCCGATGTACGTGCGCTCCAGCGCTTCGGGCGAAAGGTAGGCCGCGAGCAGCGCCTGCGCCGATGCCGGAGCCGCCGTGCGCACCCAGGCGGCGATCGACGCGCGCACCCGCTGCTTCTGCTGCTCCCCGAGATGGGAGTAAGGGATGCCCTCCGCCTCGGGGAAGTGCCCGTCCTTGCCCGGGCCGAGCAGCACGTCGGCGTGGCTGTCGCCGAGCCGTGCCGCCGCCATCTGGTCGGGCGGCAGCGAGCGCAGCATCGCGTACATGCTCTCCAGCCGCGGCTCCATGACCGCCCAGTCGCGTCCGCCGGCGGAGAACAGCCGCGGCTCGATGCCGAGGAACATCGGCGTCACGCCGGTCTCGCGCGTGTTGCTGGCGAGGTTGAGCGCCAGATGGCGCCCGCTCAGCTGCAGCATCCACGGCTCGCGGCTGCTCGGGTCGCCGAGGAACGCGACATGGTACAGCGCCGAGCCCCAGCGCGGATTGCCGCCTGCGGCCGACGACATCTTGTCGTCGGCGAGGATGATGCCTCGGGCCGTGTCGTAGCCGCTCTCGCTGAGCGCCTCCCGCAGCAGCGCCTTGAGCGCCTCCAGGCTGTCCTCGCCGAGCGTGCCGAGCGCGATGCCGTTGCGCGGGAACTCGTCGACGGGGCGGTTGCTCCAGCTGACGGCATGCTTGGCCGTAAAAGGAAGCCGCAGCGCTTCCCGCTGCGGCGGCGTCAGCGTCGCCTCGAACGCCACCGCCAGGCAGACGAGCCGCGACGGCGCATCCGTCTGGGACGCTTCGCCCGGCCGCTCCGGCTTGGTTGGCTGCGCCGGGCATCTCGCCTCGGCGGACGACGCGATCGGCCGCGCCATCGCCTGGCCGACGGCCGCGTCCGCGACGGCGAGGCCGCTCTTGCCGCCAGGAGGCGCAGGCTTTCCTGCCTGTCCTGGCGCGGCGGCGCCCGGCGCCAGGCGCGCCGCATTCGGCGCAGGCGCGGCTCCAGCTGCCTGATGCGGCGCATCCAGCCGCGCCGCCTTTCCCGCCGTCGCATTCGACGCTTGCGGCGACGGCGCGGCTCCGTCCATTTCGTTCCGCGCATGCGGCGCTCGGGCCGCCATGGCCATCAAGCTCGGCGCAAGCGCCGGGGCCGGGGCCGCCTGCGCCTCCGGCCCGGGATAGCCGCCTCCCAGCGTCGCGCCGATTCCCGTCGCCAATACGGCCATCGCAGCCGTTTTTCTCCACCTGCTCTGCTTCAAGGCTCTGTTCTCCTCCTTTTTCCACCTGCTAGCTTCTTCCTCCCGCCTCCCTTTTATACGTTTTTTGGCAAAGCAAAAACGCCCCATGGAGGGCAAAAGCCCGTCCCATGGGACGCTGCATGGAGCAAGCGGCATCCTGGCCGCCGCTAGGCAAGGCTCCATCCGCCTACGTACGGAACCGGCCGACCAGCCCCTGCAGCTCGTCGGCCATCTCCGCGAGCGATCGGGCGGAGGCGCGCATCTGCTCCATCGAAGCGAGCTGCTCCTCCGTCGAAGCCGCAACCTCCTGGGCGCTCGCCGAATGCGACTGCGCGACCTCGGCCATGCGGCGGCCGGACTCCGTCATCTCCCCGGCGCGGACGCGGATCTGCTGCGCCACGGCCGCCATTTCCTCCATATGCGGAGTAATGCCTCGGGTGCCGCCGAGAATGACGCCGAATTTGTCGGAAGCCTGGCGCGACACCTCGACGCCGTCCTCCGCGCTGCGCATCGCTTCCTCCATGAGCCGGGCGGATTCCTCCGTCTCCTGCAGGATCGAGCCGATCAGCGCGCCGATCGAGCCCGCCGACCGATGCGACTGCTCGGCGAGCGAGCGCACCTCGTCGGCCACGACGGCGAAGCCCCGTCCATGCTCGCCGGCGCGGGCCGCCTCGATCGAGGCGTTGAGCGCCAGCAGGTTCGTCTGGCGAGACAGCTCGCCCAGCACCTGCAGGATGCCGCGGATCTCCCGCGAGCGCTCCGACAGCGAGTGCACGACGCCGCTCGCGCGTTCGATCGAAGCATGGATCGTCTGCATCTGCTCCAGGTTTTCGGCGACGATGCGTCCGCCCTGCTCCGCCTCCTGGCTCGTCCGGCGAGACAGCTCCAGCACCTCGGCGGACGTCGATCCGACGAGCTCCGCGCCTTGGGCGAATTCCTTCAGCGTCTCCCGGTTCTCCTCCACCCGCGCGGCGGTCCATTCCGCGCCGCCAGCCATCTCCTCGATCGCCGACGCCACGGACTCCGCGGCCCGCGCCGACTGCTCGGCGCCGCTGCTCAGCTGCTCCGCCGCAGAGCCGAGGCTGCCCGCGTGAACGGCGATGCCGCCGACCATGCCGCGTATGTTGTCCGACATGCGGCGGAACGAGTCGCTCAGCTCCCGCAGCTCGTCGCGGCCGCGCACTTGCGGCTGCTCCCCCGTCAGGTCGCCGTCGGCCATCCGCTGCGCGGCGCCGTTCAGGCCGGCGAGCGGACGGCTGATCATGCGCGCGGCGAACCAGCCGGCGGCGATCGCCGCGGCCGAAGCCAGGCCGCAGATGACCATGATGAACAGCTGCCCCTTCTCGGCTTTACGCTGCGCCTCCAGCTTGACGACCTCGATGACTTCCTTCTCGACCCAGGTGGCCAGCGCGTCGCTCTCGGCCCGGATCTCGTCGCTGATCGGCTTGATGTCCTTCTGCCCCTCCAGCGCGGCTTGCCGTTTGTTGACGAGATAAGCGTTCATGATGCGCACGGTCATCTGGCGGAACTGATGGTTCGCCTTTTGAATGCGCTCCAGCTGCTCCCGGACCTCCTTGGCATCGCTCCGCTTCATCGCGGACGCGATCGTCTGGTCGATCCCGTCATTGGACTCGTACAGCCCTTCCTTGTAGGACGGGTCGTCGTACAGCAGGAATGCCCTCAGCCGGCTTACCTGCCGTTCCGACAGCATCTGGATCGTCTGCGCGTCGGAGCGGAGCTCCCCGGCCACATCGGTGATGTACGCGTACGAAGCCCGTGTCGACTTCTCATTGAAATAGGAAAGGACGGATGCCAGCCCGAACAGAAGAGAGACGAGAACAAAAATGGCGATTAATTTGTGCCTCAGCTTGATCTTCATGCGAAAATAATCCTTTCTAAAACAGAATAGAATGTATTTCGACATGATAAGGCCAAGTTGTTAGCGATTAATCACAGTATTCCGCGAAACGAATGATGGGATTAATAAAAATTCTTTTCCTGTCTAGCCTTTTTACACATTGCTTCTTCACCGAAGCAACGAAAAAAAGCCCGCTCGAATCTTGCAACGATTCAAGGCGAGCGAATGGAGGTATAAAAAGCTATCCTGATCGACCATCCTAATGCCAAGGAGGTGAGATCCATGGCAAAAGACGTGCGCTGTGAAGTAAACTCGTGCAAGCACTGGGCTGCCGGCAATCACTGCAACGCTTCTTCGATCTATGTCGTGAGCCGCAGCAGCAAGCCGAGCCATTCCGACGAAACCGACTGCAAAACCTTTGAACCGAAAGTGTGATCCATCCGAAAGGCGGCCGTGCCAGCGGTCGTCTTTCTCTTTTGTTATATTAACCAATAATGATTCTTATTATCAGTCGAGATGAAAAAAAACGGGATAAAAAAAGAACCTTATCTCGCCCGCATTTGCGGAGATAAGGTTCTTTGCGTACCGTACGAGAAATGGTCCTCCTCCGGCATATCAGCGGCGCCAGGCCGCCGATATGCCGGAGGCCGGCTGCCAGCCGCCTTAGCCGCGAGGCTGGCCGCTACGCGCGCCTTGCGCGGACGGAGCCGTTCCGGCGGAGACTGGACCGCGGCCGGAGCCGCCGCGGCGACGCTTGCGCTTGCGGCCGGCGCCGGCTGCGCCCGGCTGCTGCGCTTCGGAGCCGCCGGCTGCGGGACGCTGCTGCGGCTGGCCGCTCGGCTGCGGACGCCCGCCTTGACGCGCGTTGCCGCCGCCTTGCTGCTGGGAGCCGCCGCCCTGGCGCGCGCCGCCCGACTGCGGACGCGAGCCTTGGCGCGCGTTCCCGCCGCCTTGGCTTTGCGACAGCGACGGAAGCACCGGCTCGCCGCCGGCCATCGGGTACGGATGGTCGCTTACGACGGGCACTTTCTTTTTCGTCAGCTTCTCGATGTCCTTGAGGTAAGGAACCTCCTCGTCCTCGCAGAACGCGATCGCCGTGCCGCTCTTGCCGGCCCGGCCCGTGCGGCCGATCCGGTGCACGTACGTCTCCGGGATGTTCGGCAGGTTGAACTGGATCACATGCGCCAGCTCGTCGATGTCGATGCCGCGGGCCGCGATGTCGGTCGCCACGAGCACGCGCGTCGCGCCGCTCTTGAAGTTGCCGAGCGCCGCCTGGCGGGCGTTCTGCGACTTGTTGCCGTGGATCGCCTGCGCGGTGATGCCGGCCTTGGTCAGGACGCGCACGACGCGGTCCGCGCCATGCTTGGTGCGGGTGAAGACGAGCACCGACTCGATCGAGCGGTCGCGCAGCAGATGGATGAGCAGCTGCGGCTTGCTGTCCTTGTCGACGAAGTAGACCGACTGGTCGATCCGGTCGACCGTGGAGGAGACCGGCGTAATCTCGACCTTGACCGGGTCATGCAGCAGCGACTCGACGAGCCGGTTGATCTCCGGCGGCATCGTGGCGGAGAAGAACAGCGTCTGCTTTTTGGCCGGGATGCGCGCCATGATCTTCTTGACGTCGTTGATAAAGCCCATGTCGAGCATGCGGTCGGCCTCGTCGAGCACGAGGATCTCGACATGCTGCAGGTCGGCGTGCTTCTGGTTGATGAGGTCGATGAGGCGGCCCGGCGTCGCGATCAGGATGTCCATGCCGCGCGCCAGCTGGATCTCCTGCGCCCGCTGGGACACGCCGCCGACGATCGAGAAGCAGCGGATGTCGGTGAACTGGCTGTACGCCCGGATGTTGTCCTCGATCTGGATCGCCAGCTCGCGCGTCGGCGTCAGGATGAGCGAGCGGATGCGGCGCTTGCCTTGGGCTTTGCCGCCTTGGCTCGTCAGCCGCTGGATGATCGGGATGGAAAAGGCGGCCGTCTTGCCGGTGCCGGTCTGCGCGCAGCCGAGCACGTCGCGGCCTTCGAGGGCCGCCGGGATGGCCTGCGCCTGGATCGGCGTCGGCTCGGTGTAGCTTTCTTTCTCAAGCGCTTTGAGAATGGGGGAAATCAGCTTCAACTCAGTGAATTTCATTGGGTCTCCTATCGTTTTGAATGATCTATTTTCACGGTATGGTCGAACTTGTAGGCTCCGTAAGCTGCAATCCGCGAATATTCCCTTCTATCATAACGCAAGCTTCGAATGAAATATACTGCCTCAGCGCCCGATCGCAGGCCGTCAGGCAAAAAAAGCCGCTCCCGCCCGCATCGGAGCCTGCGGGAGAAGCGGCCCGCCATTCGCCCGGAGGCCGCGCGCTAGTGGCACTCGGCCTGGTCCACATGGCGGATATGCTTATGGTTCGCGGCCAAGAAGGCCACCGACAGCAGCACGAAGCCGGCGCCGACGTAAAAGGGCACGCTATGGCCGTAACGCTCGCCGAGCTTGCCGGCCATGTAAGGCGCGATCGCGCCGCCGATGAAGCGCAGGAAGCTGTACGCGGCCGAGGCCGTCGAGCGCTCGACTGGAGCGGCGTTCATGACGCCGGTCGTGATGAGCGTGTTGTTGTTGCCGAGCAGCGCGCCGGCGAACACGACGCTGGCGATGACGACCCACTGGACGTCGGTCCAGACCGCCATCGCGAGCAGCGTCAGCCCGAACAGCGCCAGCATCGCGCCCATCGTCTTGACCGTGCCGTACGCCCGCTGCAGGCGCGGCGCCATGAACACCGACGTCAGGGCAAGCAGGACGCCCCAGCCGAGGAACACGTAGCCGATGCCGCGGATTTCCAGCCCCATGACGAACGGGGCGTAGGCCATCAGCGTGAAGAAGCCGATGTTGTACAGGCAGGCGGTGAGGCCGAATACGAGCAGCGAGCGGTGGCGGACGAGCGCCCGGATCGGATCCAGCAAGGAGGCGCGGCGCGCGGGAGCCGTTCCGGCCGCGGCCTTGCGCTCCTTGGGCATGAACGCGATCAGCGCGACGAAGGCCGCGAGCATGCAGCCTGCGACGCCGAGGAAGGGTCCCCTCCAGGACAGCGTGCCGAGCTCGCCGCCGAGCAGCGGCCCGACCGCGATGCCGATGCCGATGGCCGCTTCATAGAGGATGATCGCCTTGGTGACCCCGCCGCGCGACATCGACACGATGGCGGTCAGCGCGGTCGCGACGAACAGCGCGTTGCCGAAGCCCCAGCCGCCCCGATAGGCGACGAGCTCCCAGATGCCGCTGGAGATGCCGCCGAGCCCGGAGAACAGCGCTACGATGACGACGCCGACGAGCAGCGTCCGCTTCATGCCGAGACGGCTCGAGATCAGGCCGGTCACGAGCATCGCGACCGCCATGACGGCGTTGTAGCTCGTGAAGAGCAGCGTCGTCTGGCTTGGGGTCGCGTTCATTTTTTCCGATATGGCCGGAAGGATAGGGTCCACGAGCCCGATGCCCATGAACGAGATGACGCCCGCAAAAAAGACCGCCCATACGGCCCGGGGCTGGTTGAAGATGCTGGACGACGGCTGCGCCGCCTCCTGGACGGCCTTTGCCGTCAAAGTCGATTTCGCCACGCTGTTGTCACTCCTGTTCCTGTCGCCATGCTTGCTTCGCCTCGTCGATGCGCGCCTGCAGCTCCCGATACTCGTCGCGGACGCGTCCGATCTGGGCCAGCTTGGCGTCGATCACGTCCAGCTGCTGCCGCACCGTGTCCTCGAGCCGCAGCACGGCGGCGCGCTTCTCCGCGCCCGTCTCCTCCCGCACCGCCTGCCGCAGCCGCGTCAGCTCCTCATGGATCGCCACATACTGCTGCAGCTCCTGCAAGGAGAATCCGAGCGCGTCCCGAGCATCGATCAGCTTGCGCAGCCGCGCGACATGCTCCTCTCCGTACAGCCGGTACCCCCCGTCGCTCCGCTCCGGGGCGAGCAGGCCGATCTCTTCGTAATAGCGGATCGTGCGCTTCGTGAGCCCGGTCATCTGCGCGATGTCCTCGATCTTGTACATGGCGCCCACTCTCTCTTTTCTATATATCTTATTACTGAAATATTATGCGACAATCGTACCACCGCTTCACCTTCACGTCAACGTTAAAGCAACAAAAAAAACCCGCAGGCAGCCCGAAGGCTGCTTGCGGGTGGAGGAAACGATGTCGGTGCGGCGCTAAGAGCGCCGCGTCAGGGCGCGATCAAGGCAGCGCCAGGAACTGCTCGGTGAACAGCTTCAGCAGGTGGTCGAGCGTCGTCGGATCGCTGTAGGTCGACGCTTCCGTGTCGATCGTGATGACGCGGCCCGCTTTGACGGCCGGGATGCCCTTCCACGTCTCCGTTTCGAAGACCGGGTTGGACATGCCCTTGGTCTGGCTGAGGACGATGTAGTCGCCGGCGTAATCGCCGAGCTTTTCGCTCGAGAGCGCGTAATAGCCCGGTCCGAGCACGTCCTTGGTGACGTTCTCCGGCATCTTGAGCCCCATCGCCTGGTACAGCACCTCGGTGCCGCGCGCCCAGTTGTTGCCGAAGACATAGATGTTCTTGGCGTCATACTCGTACACGGATACGGTCGAGTCCTCGCCGATCTTCGCCTTGATCTGCTCGCCCGCCTCGGCGGCGCGCGTCTTGAAGTCGTCGACCCAGGCCTGGGCTTCGGCTTCCTTGTTCAGCAGCTTGCCGATCTCGACCTGCTGCTGCAGGTAGTCGAGCTTGCCCCAGGTGTAGGCGACGGTCGGCGCGATCTCCGCCATCTTGTCGAGGTTCTTGTTGTGCGTGCCGGCGATGATGAGATCCGGGTCAAGCTCGACGATCTTCTCGAGGTTGTCCTCGGAGACGATCTCGACGCCGGCCAGCTTATCCGTGAACAGCGGGTTCTTGCCGGTCCATTCGTCGACCCCGACGAGCGGCAGGCCGAGGGACAGCACGTTCGGCGCGCTGGCCAGCGCGACGATGCGCTGCGGGTTCGCCGGCACCTCGACCGGGCCGGATTCCGCCTGGTAGGTGATCGTGCCGGTCGCGGCCGGAGAAGCCGTCGGCTCGGAGCCGCCGCTGGAGTCGTTTTTCGATCCGCAGGCGCTGAGGACGAGCGCCAGCGTCAGCGCGATCGGAGCAAGCCATTTTCTCATGATGAAGAACCCCTTTTTATATGTTTCATGAAGTAATTGATAATGATTATCAGTGGCGACTTCATTACTATAAGGGGGCCGCCCCTGCCTGTCAATAGGAAAAAACAGACTCCTCCCGGGCGGTTTGCAAAAGGAGCATTCGTGGTAATTCCGTAGTAATGACTTGCGGTCGACGGCAGCGCCGGGAGGCGGCCGGACCAGCGGACGGAGGCGTCGTCATGAGTGGATTCACGGTAGATAACGAGATCGGAAAGGCAAAGCCGGCCCGCAAAGCGATGGTCATCCTCAATCCTTCCTCCGGGAAGGAAAGGGCGGCCGAATACGCGCGCGACATCGAAGACGTGCTGCGCGCCAAAGGCTACGACGTCGAGCTGCGCGAGACCGCCGGCGAGCAGGACGCGACGCGCTTCTGCCGCTCCGCCTGCGGGATGCGCTGCGACCTCGTCGTCTCGGCGGGCGGCGACGGCACGCTGAACGAGACGATCAACGGCCTGCTGAGCCAGGAGCATCGGCCGCAGCTCGGTATCGTGCCGCTCGGCACGGTGAACGACTTCGCGCGGGCTCTCGGCCTCCCGCTCGATCCGCAAGCCGCGATCGCGGCGCTCGCTTCAAGCCGCGTCCGGGCGGTCGATCTGGGCCGGATCAACGACCGGCTGTTCACGAACGTCGTCGCCGCCGGCAACATCGCCGAAGCGGTGGCGGCGGTCAGCTCGGAGGAGAAGTCCCGCCTGGGCTCGCTCGCCTACCTCAAGGAAGGGCTCAAGGAGCTGGTCTCGCAGAAAGCCTATCCGATGCGGATTGAATATGATGGAGAGGTCTGGGAAGGCGAATCGCCGCTGTTCGTCGCCGCGCTGACGAATTCGGTCGCCGGCTTCGAAAAGATGGTGCCGGACGCGGCTGTCGACGACGGCCTGATCCACGGCTTCATTTTCAAGGACATCGGCTGGCTCGGCACGCTCACGGCGGGCTGGTCGCTCTGGGCAGGCAGCCTGCGGGAGCACAAGGATGTCGTCGCCTTCACGGCACGCCAGGTAAGCGTGCGCTCGTCCGAGCGCGTGCGGACGAACGTGGACGGAGAAGAAGGCCCCGACCTGCCGCTGGAGCTGCAGCTGCTGCCGGGCCATGTCGAGGTTGTCGTGCCGGAGGACGATCGGTGAAGCGCCGGACAGCAAAGAGGCCGTCCCGTTACGGGACGGCCTCGGTCGTCGTTCAGGCCTGGTACGCGAGCCGGTCCGCGCTGACTGTGAAATCGGTTTCTAAAAAAGGTTGAAGCGCTTGCTTGCGCTGTGCCACAATAAGGAGGACGCGGATTCGAATCCGCTGGATTCATCCTACCTTAACAGCCTAAGGAGGCTATCGATCCATGAGAACATTCAAGCTAGGCGCAAGCGCCCTGGAGGTGCCGGCGGTCGCGGTCGGCTGCATGCGCATCAACTCGCTGGACAAGCCGGGGGCGGAGCGCTTCGTCCGCAGCGCGCTGGATCTCGGCGCCAACTTCTTCGACCATGCCGACATCTACGGCGCCGGCGAGTGCGAGGAGATTTTCGCGGAGGCGGTCGGCATGAGCCCGAGCGTGCGCGAGAGCTTGATCCTTCAGTCCAAATGCGGCATCCGTTCGGGACAGTTCGACTTTTCCAAGGAGCATATCCTCGGGTCGGTCGACAAGATCCTGCAGCGGCTGCGCACCGACTATCTGGACGTGCTGCTGCTGCATCGCCCGGATACGCTCGTCGAGCCGGAAGAGGTCGCCGAGGCGTTCGACCAGCTGGAGCGCTCCGGCAAGGTGCGCCACTTCGGCGTCTCCAACCAGAACCCGATGCAGATCCAGCTGCTGCAAAAATTCGTCAAGCAGCCGCTCGTCGCGAACCAGCTGCAGCTGAGCATTACGAACAGCACGATGATCTCGCAGGGCTTCAACGTCAACTTGGAAAACGAATCGGCGGTGAACCGCGACGGCAGCGTGCTCGACTTCTGCCGCCTGCACGACATCACGATCCAGCCTTGGTCTCCTTTCCAATACGGCTTCTTCGAGGGCGTGTTCCTCGGCAGCGCCAAATTCCCCGAGCTGAACGCCAAGATCGACGAGGTCGCGGAAAGCTACGGCGTCAGCGCGACGACGATCGCGATGGCCTGGCTGCTGCGCCATCCGGCGAACATGCAGCCGGTGACCGGCACGATGAACATCGAGCGGCTCACGGACTGCGTGCGTGCGGCCGACATCCGCCTGACGCGCGAGGAATGGTACGCGATCTTCCGCGCTGCGGGCAACGTGCTGCCTTGATGCGCGCACGGATGCGCCTGCGCTGACGGCGCGGCATTGAATTTGAGCCGGGCGGCGGCTGGTGCTGGCGCAACGACAAGAGGGCTGTCCCAAGATCGGTCGAGAAACCGATCGATGGGACAGCCCTCTTTGTTGTTCCGGCCGTTCTTGCCGCTAAGGAGCGCGCAGCGGCTAGGCCTTGCGCCGATACACCCGCTCCGGCCGACCGACGCTGCCGTAGGCCAGGTCGGCCTGCAAGCGGCCCGCGCTGACGAGATATTCGAGGTAGCGGCGGGCGGTCGAGCGGCTGATGCCGAGCCGCGCGCTCAGCAGCGGAGCGGTGAGCGGCCCCTCTTCCTCGCCGAGCAGCCCGCTTACTTTGTCGAGGGTGAGCTGGTCGATGCCTTTCGGATAGCCGGTCGGCCGGCCCCGCTCCACGACCGGCTCGCGCAGCCTCAGCAGGGTGTCGATCTCGGACTGGCCGAGCGCGCCGGCCGCCTCCAGCTCCGCCATCCGCTCGCGGTAGGAGCGAAAGCCGAGCAGCGTCTCCTGCAGCCGGTCGAAAATGACCGGCTTGAGCAGGTAGTCGAACACTCCGCCCTCGATCGCCTCGCGCACCCGATGCAGCTCCTTGGCCGCCGTCACCATGATGACGCCGGTGCGCGGATGGCCGGCGCGGATGCGGCGCAGCAGCTCCAAGCCGTCGACATGCGGCAGGAACAGGTCCAGCAGCACGAGGTCCGGCTGCAGGATGTCCAGCAGCTCCAGCGCCTGGCGGCCGTCCGTGGCGACGCCGGCCGCCTCGAAGCCGTCCACCTTGCCGACGAAGCGGCGGTGGATTTCGGCGTTGCGCACGTCGTCCTCGACGATGAGCACTTGAATCATGGCGAATCGCTCCTTTGCTTGGGGATGGCGACCGTGAAGCGCGTGCCTCCGCGTTCGCCCGGCTGGAATTCGAGCCAGCCGCCGAGCTGGCGGACCGAGCTCTGCACGAGCGCCAGGCCGTAGCCTCTTCTCTCCTTGCTTTTCGTCGAATAGCCGACCTCAAAGATGCGCTCGGCCGCCTCCTCCGGAATGCCGCAGCCGTTGTCCTCCACCTCCAGCACGAGATCCGGCCCGAGATCGGTCAGCAGCACGGCGACGCGCCCCTCTCCGTCGTGGCTGACCGCCTCCAGCGCGTTGTCGATCAGATTGCCGAGGATCGTCACGAGTTGCGAGCGGTCAAGCTCCGGCGGCACGTCGCGGAACGTGCTGTCCTCGTCGACCTCCAGCTCCACCCGCAGCTCCTGCGCGCGGTTGATCTTGCCGAGCAGCAGCCCGCCGATGACGGGATCGGGAATCTCCTTGAGGATCGTGCCGATGCGGCTGCTGTGGCTGTCGGACTCCCGGGCGATGAACGCGACCGCCTCGCGGTACTGGTCCAGCTGGAGCAGCCCCGAGATCGTATGCAGCTTATTGGAAAACTCATGCGTCTGCGCGCGCAGGCCGTCGGCGTACTGCTGCATCTGCGACAGCTGCTGCGTCAGCAGGTACAGCTCCGACTGGTCGCGGAAGCTCGACACGGCGCCGACGACGCGGCCGCCGGCATCCTTGACGGGCACCCGGCTGACGATGACCGCGCGCGTGCCGACAATCGCCTCCTCGCCGTAGGCCGCGGCCTCGGACTCGCCCGGCCGCGGAAAGGCCGCGTCGGGCAAAATCCCGCGCGCCGGGCGTCCGAGCAGCTGCGCGCGGTCCTCGAGGCCAAGCATCCGCATCGCCTGCTGGTTGAGCAGCGTCGCCTCGCCCCGGTTGTTGACGGCGACGATGCCCTCGCGCACCGACTCGAGCACCGCCTCCTGCTCGCGATACAGCCGCCCGATGTCCTCCGGCTCGAGGCCGTGGATGGCGCGCTTCACATGGCGCGCGATGAGCGCCGCGCCAAGCGCGCTCAGGGCGAGCGCGGCCAAGGCGAGCGCGGCGATCGGCAGCAGGAAGCTGCGGGATTCGCGCTCGATGTCCTCGGTCAGAATGCCGACCGACACGACGCCGATGATGCTCCCGTCCGCGCCGTATACCGGCGTCTTGCCGCGCAGCGACGGGCCGAGCGTGCCCGTCGCCTCCGACACGATCGACTGACCGGCGAACACCGGCCCGTTGTCGCCTCCGACCATCGGCTGGCCGATCAGCTTCGCATTGGGATGCGCGTAGCGGATGCCCTCGGCATTGCCGACGACGATGAATTCGGCATCGGTGCGGCGGCGGATCTCTTCGACCATCGGCTGCAGGATGAGCGACGGGTCCGGCTCGGCAAAAGCGTCCCGGACGTCGGGAATGGCCGCGACCATCTGCGCCAGATTGAGCGCCTTGGAGCCCTCCTGTTTCTTGTACGTATCGAGCAGCATCTCCCGAAAGGCGAGCGACAGCAGCAGCAGGATGATGGAGGTAAGCGCGCAGAGGAGCAGCGTCAGCTTCGTTTGCAGGCGCATCGGTCGGCTCGTCCTTTCCGTGGTTTTTATGAACAAAATGGCTGAAATGCGGCAAATGCAAGGTATGCGCGCAATATAGCCGGCTGGAATATGTTCATGATACAGTCACAATTGTAACCGCTATCATAAAGGATTGGCGCTTGATTGGAGTATCCGTACTATACCACAAGGGGGAAGCGTCATGAAATTCAATTCGTGGAAATGGAAACCGGTCGTCGCCGCGCTGGCGGCCGCAGCGGCAATGTCCGCGCTGACGGCATGCGGAGAGGGAGGCGGCTCCGGAGGCTCGGGCTCGTATCCGTCCAAGCCGATCGTCGTCGTCGCTCCGTCCGGAGCCGGAGGCGGCTGGGACAAGACCGCCCGCTCGCTGACGAAGGTGCTCGGCGAGACCAAGCTCGTCGACAAGACGATGACCGTCGAGAACAAGCCCGGAGGCGGCGGCGCCGTATTCATGGCCGAATACGCCACGCAGGACAAGAAGAACCCGTATCGGCTGTTCGTCAGCTCGCCGCCGATCCTCATCAACAACCTCAAGAAGGAAGGCAACAGCCCTTACGGCTACAAGGACGCGACGCCGCTCGCCCAGCTGACCAAGGATTACGGCGCGATCGTCGTGCGGGCCGACTCCAAGCATGCCGACATCCAGTCGCTGATGGCCGATCTGAAAGCGGATCCAACGAAGGTGACGGTCGCCGGCGGCTCGGCTCCGGGCTCGATGGACCATCTCATCACGGTGCTGCCCGCCTATAAGGCCGGCATCGACCCGAAGGCGGTCAAGTACGTCTCCTACGACGGCGGCGGCGAAGCGATCGCGGCGCTGCTCGGCGGCAACGCCGACGCCATCGGCACCGACATCTCCAGCGCGTCGGAGTACCTCAAGGCCGGCAAGGTGCGCGTGCTCGGCATCACGTCCCCGGAACGCCTCGGCGGCGACTTCAAGGACGTGCCGACGCTCAAGGAGTCCGGCATCGACGCCGAGTTCACGATCTGGCGCGGCGTGTTCGGACCGAAGGAAATGACCGACGACCAGAAGGCGTACTGGGCCGAGAAGCTGCAGGCGCTGAACGACTCGGACGCGTGGAAGAAAGAGCTTGCGGCCAATGCCTGGGAGCCGGAATTCAAAGGCTCCGACGACTTCGCCGCGTTCCTCGGCGAGCAGGAAAAGATGATTCAAGAGCTGCTGACCGCGCTCGGCATGGCTAAGTAACACCGAGTATTTCCGATTGATTTCGATTCCATTCTTGCGAGGTGAGGCATCATGAACCGCATCTTCGACCGGTACGCCGGCGTCGCGTTCCTGCTGGTCGGCGCAGCCTTCGTCTGGGAAAGCCGCAAGATCGGCGAGAGCTCCTACGGCAGCAACGTCGGTCCGGATATCTTTCCGATGGGGCTCGGCATCCTGCTCATCCTGCTGAGCGCGCGGCTGCTCTATGAGACGCTCCGCGGCCGGATGACGGACGCGGCAAGCGGCGAGAAGCCGAGACTCGACTACAAGCGCTTCGGCATCCTCGTCGGCGCCGCGCTCCTGTACGCGTACTTCCTGGAGGACATCGGATACGTGCTTGGCACGTTCCTCTTCCTCCTGCTCGGCTTCCAGGTCATCGAGCGGGGCCGATGGCTCGTCTCGCTGCTCGTGTCCGCGCTGTTTTCGTTCGGCGTCTATTATTTGTTCGTCCAAGTCCTGGAGGGCACTCTGCCCGGCTTTCCCTCCTGGATGAATCTCGGGTAGAAGGAGGCTGTCCCCATGGAAACGCTGCAATTCCTTGCCGACGGCTTCGCTTCGGCCCTGCAATGGCAAAACCTGCTGTTCGCCTTCGTCGGCGTGCTCATCGGCACGGCGGTCGGCGTCCTGCCCGGCATCGGCCCGATGAGCGGCGTGGCGCTGCTCATCCCGGTCACGGCGACGCTGACGAGCGGGCAGGATCCGGCGTCCGCCGCCACGAGCGCGATCATCCTGCTCGCCGGCGTCTACTACGGCGCGATGTACGGCGGCTCGACGACGTCGATCCTGCTCAACACGCCGGGCGAGTCCTCGTCCGTCGTGACGACGCTCGACGGCTACCAGATGGCCCGCCAGGGCCGGGCGGGAGCGGCGCTCTCGATCGCGGCGATCGGCTCGTTCGTCGCCGGCATCGTGGCGCTCGTCGCGCTCGTGCTGCTGGCGAAGCCGCTGTCCGAGGTGGCGATCAAGTTCGGTCCGGCGGAATATTTCTCGCTCATGCTGCTCGGCCTCGCCGCCGTCAGCGGCCTCGCCGGCAAGTCGATGACCAAGGCGCTGATCATGACCGTGCTCGGCCTGCTGCTCGCGACGATCGGCATGGACAACGTCTCCGGCGTCGCCCGCTTCACCTACAACGTGCCGGTGCTGTACTCCGGGCTGGAATTCCTCACCGTAGCCGTCGGCCTGTTCGCTCTCGGCGAGGTGTTCAAGACGGTGCTGCACCGCGACTATGGCGGAGGCGAGATCATCAAGGTCGGCCGCGTGCTGCCGACCCGCCAGGATCTCAAGGAAAGCGCAGGCCCGATCGCGCGCGGCTCGCTGCTCGGCTTTTTCATCGGCGTGCTGCCGGGCGCCGGCGCGACGCTCGCCTCCTTTTTCAGCTACATCATGGAAAAGAAGCTCAGCCGCAATCCCGAGAAGTTCGGCAAGGGCGCCATCGCCGGCGTCGCCGCGCCCGAGTCGGCCAACAACGCGGCCTCCGGCGGGGCGATGATCCCGCTGCTCACGCTCGGCATCCCCGGCTCCGGCACGACCGCGATCCTCATGGGCGCGCTCATCATGTACAACGTGCAGCCGGGCCCGCTCCTGTTCGAGGACCATCCGGGCGTCGCCTGGGGGCTGATCGCAAGCATGTTCATCGGCAACCTGATGCTGCTCGTGCTCAACATGCCGCTCGTCAAGGTGTTCGCCAAGATCATCGAGACGCCGCCGAAGTACCTGCTGCCGATCATCATCGCCATCTCCGTGTTCGGCGTCTACGCGGTGCAGTACACGACGTTCGACCTGCTGCTGCTCATCGGCTGCGGCATCGCCGGCTACTTCCTGGCGCAGAACGACTATCCGCTCGCTCCGCTCGTGCTCGGCCTCGTGCTCGGGCCGATGATCGAGAACAACATGCGGCGCGCGCTCACGGCGTCGAACGGCGACTTCAGCATCTTCCTGACGAAGCCGATCTCGCTCGCCTTCCTCCTCGTCGCCGTCCTGTGGCTGCTCGTGCCGCTGCTGCTCAAGCTGCGCGGCAAAAAAGTGATCATCAACGAAGAAGCGTAAGGAGGGGAGCGGCGACGCTCCCTTTCCTCATCCCCGTCCGACCGGAAAGGAAGATCCGCCATGGCATCCAGCTCGACCATCATCATCCGATTGGAAATCCGCAAGTCCGCCATCTCGTTCGGCGAGGTGGCGGTGACGATCGGCGCCTGCGGCGGCGACATCGTCGCCACCGACGTCATCCGCTCGTCGCCGGAGACGGCGATCCGCGACATCACCGTCCACGTGCCGGACGAGCGCCGCGAAGCGCTCGTCTCCCATCTGTCCTCGCTGCAGGGCCTCAAGGTCGTCAACGTCTCCGACCGCACGTTCCTCGTCCATCTCGGCGGCAAGATCGAGGTGACGCCCCGCATCGCGGTCAAAAACCGGGAGGAGCTGTCCCATGTGTACACGCCGGGCGTCGCCAAGGTGTGCCGGGCGATCCATGAGGACGAGTCCAAGGCGTTCTCGCTGACGATCAAGCGCAATACGGTCGCCATCGTCAGCGACGGCACCGCGGTGCTCGGCCTCGGCGACATCGGGCCGTACGGCGCGATGCCGGTCATGGAGGGCAAGGCGATGCTGTTCAAGCAGTTCGCCGGCGTGGACGGATTCCCGATCTGCCTGGCCACGACCGACACGGAGGACATCATCCGCACGATCAAGAACATCGCGCCGGGCTTCGGCGGCATCAACCTCGAGGACATCAGCTCGCCGCGCTGCTTCGAGATCGAGGAGCGGCTCAAGGAGGAGCTCGACATCCCCGTGTTCCACGACGACCAGCACGGCACCGCCGTCGTCATGCTGGCGGGCATGCTCAACGCGCTCAAGATCGTCGGCAAGCGGCGCGAGGACGTCAAGCTGGTCATCGTCGGCATCGGCGCGGCGGGCGTCGCCTGCGCCAAAATGCTGCTCGCCGCAGGCTTCCGCAACGTCGTCTGCGTCGACCGGCACGGGGCGATCCGCGCGGGCGAGGCCTACGACAATCCGATGTGGAGCTGGCTCGCCGAGCACAGCAATCCGCATGGCGAGAGCGGCGGGCTGGACGAGGCCATCGCCGGCGCCGACATCTTCCTCGGCGTATCGGGACCGGGCGTGCTGAAGGTGGAGCATCTGCAGCGGATGGCCCGCGATCCGATCGTGTTCGCGATGGCGAACCCCGAGCCGGAGATCGAGCCGGAGCTGGCGGAGCCGTACGTTCGCGTCATGGCGACCGGACGAAGCGATTATCCGAACCAGATCAACAACGTGCTCTGCTTCCCCGGCATCTTCCGCGGGGCGCTGGAGTGCCGGGCGCGCTCCATCAACGAGCCGATGAAGCTGGCCGCGGCCGAGGCGATCGCAAGCTCCGTCAGCGAGGAGGAGCTCAGCGAGTCCTACATCATCCCGAGCGTGTTCAACGAGGAAGTCGTGCAGCGCGTGCGGACGGCCGTCATCCAGGCGGCGATCGACACCGGCGTCGCCCGCCGCATTCCGCGCGACTTCCGCTGATCCGCCGTCATGGGCGTCTTTCTGCTCATCCTGCTGCAGGTCATCTTCCCCGTGTTCGCGCTGCTCGGTCTCGGCGCGCTGCTCCATCGCCGGCTGCGCTTCGATCCGCGCACGCTGTCGCGGCTGACGGGCAGCGTGCTGCTGCCGGCGCTCGTGTTCGCGAATCTGTACGAGGCGCGGTTCGAGGCCACGCTCGTGCTGCAGGTCGCGCTGTTCCTGCTGCTGCAGAACGGCCTGCTGATGCTCGCCGCGGAAGCGGCCGCGCGCTGGCTGCGGCTGGAGGCGCGCACCGCCTCGACGTTCCGCAACAGCATCGTCCTGTTCAACTCGGGCAACTTCGGCCTGCCGGTCAGCCAGCTCGTCTTCGCTGCGCAGCCGGTCGGGATGTCCATCCAGGTCATCGTGACGCTGTTCCAGACGCTCGTCACGAACACGTACGGCCTGTTCAACGCGATGCGGGTGGAAACGCCAGGCTGGCGCGCGCTGCGCGGACTGGCGCTGAACCCGATCGTGCTTGCGATGCTGGCCGGCATCGCGCTGCAGGCGACGGGGCTGCGGCTGCCGGATTTCATCTGGCGGCCGATCGACACGGTCGCGTCCGCCTTTCTGGCGGTGGCGCTGTTCACGCTCGGCGCCCAGATCGCCGGGCTGCGGCTGCGGCGCCCGTCGCTGCCGCTGCTGCTGACGGCAACCGGCCGGCTGCTGATCTCTCCGGCGCTGGCGCTGACGCTCATCCTCGCGCTCGGCCTGGACGGCGTGACCGCGCAGGCGCTGCTCATCGCCGGCTCGTTCCCTTGCTCGCGCAACATGGCGCAGTTCGCCATGGAGCACGGCAACGATCCCGACTACGCCGCCGAGGCGGTGCTGCTGACGACGCTGCTCAGCTCGCTGACCGTGGCGGCGACCGTGTTCGCCGCTCAGCAGCTGTTTGGATGAGGCGGGCGGCATAAAACGTTCTCGTTACTCGGCCCGAGAGGCCATCAGGAGGAATGAAGCATGAGCGGAATCGGAACGAAGGAAATTATCGACATCAACCGTACGGCGTCGGGCTTCGAGTCCAGCATCGTGCTGCATGCGGGCGGCCGCTGCATCGACGTCAAAAGCATCCTCGGCCTCACCGTCACGCTGGTGCGGGACGAATGCTACACGCTCGAGATCCACGGCCCGGACGAGGTCGACGCGGCGGTCGCGCTGCTCGACGCCTTCGCCGCCGCGGGGCTCCGCGTGCGGATGAAGTAGCGGCCGGAGGCGGATTCGCCAGGGCGTGTTTGCATACCCCGAAGGAAGCAGATGGGGCCGAATTTTTGATCCCTGCGTGACGAAGCAGGGGGCAAAAAGGCGGTGATAGATGCCCCTGAGCGGGTTTGCAAACACGCCCTAGGGGGGATATTGTTCCTAGGTGAATTCGAAGTCCATCAAGGAAAAAAGCGCTGCCGCTTTCTTCTTCCACACGGACTCCGTTTCGCTTCTGGCTTCTGCAGAGAGCGAAGGCCCCCGAACCGCGCTCCTTAAAGGCAAAAATGACGTTAGGACGCGCTCATGCCGACGAACCGCGCTCCCTAAAGGCAAAAATGACGTTAGGACGCGCTCATACCGACGAACCGCGCTCCCTAAAGGCAAAAATGACGTTAGGACGCGCTGATGCCGACGAACGCTCGCACACCGCCAGCTTGAATTCATTACGGCCGCATGCAATACCCGCTTTAAGAGGTTCGTTTCCATGATCCTATTTTTCCCACAGTCTCAGCAGCCTGAAAAGATATCAAAAAAGGAGCCGTCTCAGAGACGGCTCCTTTCGTTTGTCCTACTTCAAGCATCTTTTCAGCTGATCGTAAAAGTTTTCCCTAGAACCAGCCAGGATAATGACGACCAGTTCTCCTTCCTCGTTCTCTTCGACACGGTACGCGATCTCATAATTTGTTTCCTTATAAGAGACATCGTAGCCGAATAAGCCCGAAAGATCCCCGGTCTTTCGTTCCCCGATTGATGGATCATGACGAATGGCGAGAATCGCATCGAAGTACGCACGCTTCAGCGGCTTCTCGACGAGCTTTTTGAAGTAGCGTTCCGCAGGACCAAGATAGATGACGGGAAGCATCTAATCCTCCATCACATCGCCGAAGATGGCTTCCGTTCGGTCGGAGCCTTCGAAGTGGCGAGCGGCATCCTGGGATTCGGAAATCATGGTTTTGACGGCGGCTTTCAAAGCCTGCTGCTTCTCGCGGAATTTAGAGAGCAATTCGGAACCGACATAACCTTCCTGAATGAGATCGGCAAGAATCAAATCGGCATAATAGTCGTTCCCAGCCTGTTCACGCACGGGCCGAATGATGATGTGGCTGCCTTTGATGCTGAATTCGACTTCATCCTGGATGCCCGCCTGTTCGAACAACTTTTGAGGTATCGTTACTTGGCGCTTCGGCGAGACTCGCGCACGCTTCCATTCCATACCGTTCATCACCTCATTTGCAATTGCCATAGTATACCCCATTTTCCTTTTTTCTCATTTTCTTTGTTTCCATTCTTCTTTACTTTACACCTTTCGTTGCGATTGGAAAAGAGGGATTCTTGCACGTTTAAGCAAAAGCAGAGCCGCCCTCCACCCCGTCCTGCGACGTAGTGGAGGGCGGCTTCCCGCATGCCTGGCATCGAGCTTCGCCGGCCTTTTAGTTGGCTGGATCGGGCAGGCTATCGCCTGCCTGGGGCTTCCATGCCGCACGCGCCAATTCCAAGGGAGGCTCGCACGCTCCGGATGCGAAAGAGGCTACGCGCCGCTCTCGGCGCCGGCCGCGCCGGAAGCCGAGCCGGCCGCGCCCGGAGCGGAGCTGTCGCCCGGCGTCGTGCTGCCGGGACCGTCCCCCTGCGCAGGAGGCTCGCCTGGAGCACCGTCCGGCGGGGCGAAGCCTTGGCCATCGGGAGGCGTCATGCCGCCTTGACCGCGCCCTCCGCCTTGGCCGCCGAAGCCGCCGCGGCCTCCGCCCATGCCTCCGCCGCCGGTCGTGACGCCCGATTCATCGACATAGGTGACAGCCGAATCGCCGAGCTCGAAGCTTACGACCTCCATGCCGCCGCTGAGCGAGCCGCCCTCGTACAGGCCGTCCTTCGCTGCGGTGCCGGACGTCCCGCCCGTATAGAAGCTGTAGGTTCTGCCGGACTCCAGCTTCGGCGAGGCGATGACGATGTTCTGGATCGTCTTGGACGTCTCGAAGCTCACCAGCGGCGTGCCCGATTCATCCGCCAGCGTCACGAGCGTGCCGGCCGCGAGAGCCGACGGGAACGTCATCGATACGGAGCGCTGGGAAGAGGTGTCCGACGGAGCTTGCGCCATGCCGGAGCTGCCGGCGGCGATGAGCAGTCCGCCCGATTGCTCGAACGTTCCGTCGTAATCCAAGCTGCCGTTGCCGCCGTTCGTCGGGCCGTTCACGATGACGGTGCCGCCGGACATCGCGATCGAGCCGTTGGAATCGAGTCCGTCGCCTTCCGCGTCGACGACGAGATAGCCGCCGCTGATCGCGAGCCGCGCCTTGCCCGCCGCGCCGAAGCCGCCGCCCGGGCCGCCACCTTGGCCTCCTGGCTCGCCGCCCGGACCGCCTTGGCCCTGTCCGGATGCGCCATCGGCGGCGCCCTGCTCCTCAGCCGGCGCTTGACCTTGTCCCGCCGTGCCTGTCGGTGATGCGGCCGTCTCCTCCGTGCTGCCTTCCGAGGCATTGACCCCGTCGTCGCTGGCGACGACATGGATCTCGCCGCCGCTGATGGCGATGTCGGCGCTCTCCAAGCCTTCGTAGCTGGCGGCGATGTTGATCATGCCGCCGCTGATCGCGAGCGAGGCGTCGGCATGGACCGCGTCGTCGCCGGTGCGGATCGCCAGCTGGCCGCCGCTAATTGCGACCGCGCCATTGCTATGGACCGCATCGTCCTTGGCGTCGATGTCGAAGTCGCCGTCCGCGATGGAGATGCCGACGGTCGCCTTGAACGCCTTGGCGCTGCCGGATTCCGCATCGGTCTCCGTGCCCTCGTCGCCCGTTCCATTTTCCACGCCTGTGTCCGTACCTGTGCCTGCCCCGTTCCCCGTACCCTCTCCGGCTCCGCCTTGCTGGCGCTGCCCCATGCCGCCGAAGCCGAAGCCCTCCTCCTGATGGGGCTCCGCCTCGGCGCTGCCGCCTCCGCTGACGATGCGGTACGTGCCGCCGCCGACGAGCAGCGAGCTCGCCGCCTGGAAGCCGTCGCTGCCCGAGGCCACGTCATACTTGCCGCCCTCCAGCGCCACATAGCCTTTGCCTTCCTCGCCGTCGTTCGTCGACTTGAAGCCGTCGCCGCCCGCTTTCACCGTCAGGACGGCATCCTTCACCGCCAGCAGGTCGCGGCCGACGATGCCGTCGTCCTTGGCGGTCACGTCGATCGTGCCGCTGACGATCTTGAGCTCGTCCTTGCCGACGATGCCGTCGTTGAAACGGGCCGTCACGGACAGCTTGCCCGCGCCGTTGATCGTCAGGTCGTCCTTGCTGAACACCGCGCCCGACGGCTCGCCGTCCTCGTCCTGCTCGGCATAGGCCGCGCCGTCGGCCAGCCGGTTCGACGTGCCCTCCTGCAGCGTCAGCACGGTCTTGCCGGCCTGCTTGACCCAGATCGCCGGACCGCTGGAGCTCGACACTTCCGCTCCGCCCAGCACGAGACGCACGGCGCCCTCGTCCGCGCTGTCCACGACGATGCGGCCGTCCGTCAGCGAGCCGCTGACTGCATAGGTGCCGGCGGCCGAGATCGTGACGATGCCGCCGTCCACGCTTGCCCCGGCGCCGTCGACGCTGGCGCCAGCGCCGCTCAGCGTGATCGTCGTCGCTGCCGAAGCGTCCCACTCGACCGCCAGGTCATCCTCGTCATAGGACGCGATATCGCTCAGCTTGACGCTCGCCAGCTTGGCGGCAGCCGCCGCGCTTTCCGCCGAGGCGTCAGCCGCGGCCTCGCTCCCTGTGGCTGCGGCCTCCGCAGCCGTATCCGCCGCTCCGTCGCTGCAGCCGGCCGCCAGAATGGCGGACAGCAGGACGAGGCCGGCCATTTTTACCGATACATTCATCGTCATCTTCCTTTCCACACGAGGTAGGTTCAATACTCTTGCACGACGGGACTCATCGTCAGCGTAATGTCGAGATTGCCGTTGCGGACGCGGAGCGCGTCGAGAAACTCCTTCTGGTTCGTCTGCGGCCCCATCTGGACCGAGTACATCACTTCATACAAGCTGCCGAGCTCGGTCGTGCGCACCCGCTTCAGCTCGTACTCGACCTGATGCAGGCGGAACACCTCGGCGAACGCCTCCTCGTAGCCGAGGCTCTCGGGTATCGTCACCTTGAGCGTCTTCATCGCCGGGCGGCTCGCGCCGAACTTGACTGCCTTCAGCACGAGCATCAGCGCGCAGAGCACGATCGTGAACAGGACCGCATAGCCGAAAGCCCCGACGCCGCAGGCGAGGCCGGCCGCCATCGAGAACAGCACATAGGAAATGTCCTTGGCGTCGCCGGGGGCGCTGCGGAAGCGGATGATCGAGAACGCTCCGGCCAGGCTGAACGCCCGGGCGATGTTGCTGCCGATGAGCAGGATGATGATGGCGACGATCGTCGGCAGCACGATCATCGTCAGCGTGAAGCTCGGGCTGTACGCCGGCTGCGTCCTCATATAGGTCAGGCTGATGAGCAGGCCGAGCCCGATCGCGACGCCGAGCGTCAGCAGCGCATGGCCGAGCGTGAGCGCGGACTCGCCGGCAGCGGCGGTGCCGAAGATGGATTCGATCATAGCACGATTCTCTCCCTTTCGATGACGGGCGCCCCTGCGCCGCGGATGTTCTTCTTGTATTCGTTGCCGTACTTGCTGAAGCCGGTCCGGTACAGGCCGAGCTCCGAGAGCAGCCGCGACAGCCAGACCGGAACGGTCTTCTCCGCCTTCACTTCCATGAGCCATTGTCCTCGCTCCAGCAGCGGCTCGCCGTAATCGCCGGCCTCCAGCCGCAGGTCATGCCGCCGGGAGCGGATGTTCGTGTCGAACGTGATGCGCAGGTCGCGGCTTTCCTTGCTGAACAGCGCGATGCGGTCGTAGGCGAGATAGGCCATCGGCCGCAGCTCGTAGCGGCTGAGAAAGTATTCGATCTCGCTCATCACCTGCCGGTTCATGCCTTCGCGCCACTCGGGCGGCACGCCGCTCCGGGCGAAGCCGTACGCCTCGCCGAGCCGCATCGCGGTCCGGCGCTTGTTGACGAGTCCGCTCACCTTTTTCTTCAGCTCCAGATACACCTTGGCGTCCGGCCCCGGCACGCCGTAAGCGCGGATGCGCAGCTTCTCGCGGTACTTCGGCTTGGCCAGGCTCGTGCGGATGAGCGTGTGCTGCTCCGTGTCGTAATACAGGTTGCTGATGGCATAGAACTTGTCGTTCCGGTTGAACTCGTCCAGCTGCATATGCTCCATCAGGCGGTTGTACAGGTCATAGAAGGCTTTCGCATCCATCAGGTACTTGTTCTCGTACCGGTTGAACACCTCGATCGCCATGATCCCATCGCCCCTTTCGGCTGTCGTATCGGCGGGCGTCCCCGTCGTGCTGGCTTTAGCTTAGAGGGTCAACCTTTAGCGAAGCTTAAACCCCGCCGGACATGCTACACTTAGGGCGTACAGGCCGCCGGTTAAGGTTGGCTAAAGGTTCGCTTCTTAAAATAAGCGCAAGGGAACAAGAGAAACGAAGCGGGACCGGGAGCGGCCGGGTCCGCAGGCGATAGGAGGGACTGCGATGAGGATTCTGATCGTGGAGGACGAGACGAATCTCGCCGAAGCGCTCGCGCAGGTGCTGCGCAAGCATCATTATTCGGTCGATCTGGCGCATGACGGCGAGGAAGGGCTCGACCACGCGCTCAGCGGCATCTACGATCTCGTGCTGCTGGACATCATGCTGCCGGAGCGCGACGGCATCTCGGTGCTGCGGGCGCTCCGCGCCGAAGGCGTCGCGACGCCGGTCATCCTGCTGACGGCCAAGGGCGAGACGGCCGACAAGATCGCCGGCCTCGATACGGGAGCCGACGACTATATCGCCAAGCCGTTCGATACCGGCGAGCTGCTCGCGCGCATCCGCGCGGCGCTGAGGCGCAAGGGCGAGGTTTTGCCGGAGGAGGGGCTGCGCTTCGGCGACATCGAGCTGAGCCCGCAGACGCTCAAGCTGAGCTGCGGGGGCAAGGAGCTCAAGCTGATCCTGAAGGAGAGCGAGCTGCTGGAGCTGCTCATGACGCGCCGCGCGGCGGTCACGAGCAAGGAGCAGATCATCGAGAAGCTGTGGGGCTTCGACTCCGACGCAGAGCCGAACAACGTCGAGGTATACGTCAGCTTCCTGCGCAAGAAGCTGGCCTTCCTCAAGGCGAAGGCGCGCATCGCCACGATCCGCGGCGTCGGCTACGTGCTGGAGGAGGGGACATGATGTTCCAGCGGCTGCGCAACCGGTTCCTGCTGCTGAACCTGGGCCTGTTCTCGATCCTCATGCTCGCCGCCTTCGGCGCGATCTACGGCATCACCGTGCAGAACATCAACCAGGACATCCGCCTGGAGCTGCTGCGCGTGGCGGACTATTACCGCAACGATCTGGGCGGGCCAGGCGCCGGGCCGCATCAGGACGGGGGAAAAGGCGACGGCTTCCGGCCGTTCCAGCCCGGCGGACGCATGGAGCCGCCGCCGGAGCGCTCCGTCTCGTTCGCGCTGCACACCGACAGCGAGTGGAACCTGCTCTCCAAGTCGACCCGCTTCGACATGGAGGACGACTTTTACGAGCAGGCCAAGGACGAAGCGGTCGCAAGCCCGGTCGAAATCGGCCGCTTCACCCTCGACGGGACCCGCTGGGCGTACAGCGTGCAGCAGCGCCCGGACGGCGCAGGCTACTCCATCGTCTATCTCGACGTGAGCGCGCAGCAGACGATCCTGACGAATCTAATCTACACGTTCACCGCCGTCGCGCTCGTCATGTTCGCCGCCATCTTCCTCGCCAGCCGCTATTTCGCCGGGCGCTCGATCGAGCCGGTGCGGGAGGCGTTCGAGAAGCAGCGGCGCTTCATCGCCGACGCCTCGCATGAGCTCAAGACGCCGCTCGCGGTCATCAACACGAACGCGGACGTGCTGCTGGCGAGCGGCTCCGAGACGATCGACAGCCAGGCCAAGTGGCTGCAGCGCATCAAGTCGGAGACCGAGCGCATGAAGAGGCTCACGACCGACCTCCTTTACCTGACGGAAATGGAGGACGCGCGCGAGCAGCCGCTGCAGGTGCCGTTCGACCTGAGCGATACGGTGGAGAGCGTCATCCTGACGATGGAAGCCGTCGTCTACGAGCGGCGGCTGGAGCTGGACTATGACATCGAGCCGGGGCTGACCGCCGTCGGCAGCGCCGAGCAGATCCGCCAGGTCGTGCTCATCCTGCTCGACAACGCGATCAAGTACGCCGGCCCGCAAGGACGGATCGCGATCTCGCTCAAGAAGCAGCATCATCATTGCCTGCTGCAGGTGACGAACACCGGCGAGGGCATCCCCGAGGAGCATCTGGAGCGCATCTTCGACCGCTTCTACCGCGTCGATGCCTCGCGCTCCCGCAAGCAGGGCGGGTACGGCCTCGGCCTCGCCATCGCGCGCTCGATCGTCGAGCAGCACAAAGGGCGCCTGTACGCGAAAAGCGTCCCGGGCGCGGAGACGAGCTTTTATATGCAGCTGGGCGGATGACGAAAAAAGGGCCTTCTCCCACCAGGAACGGTGGAAGAAGGCCCTTCGTGCTGCAGCTTCCGGAGAGGATCAGGACTGGAAGAGAATTTCTCCCAGCAGACGCTGAAGCAGCAAGGCGCTCTCTTTGCGGCTGCTTGATGCGTTCCTTTCGAAATGGAACGGGTCGTTCGCGGTTCCGATCAATTTCGAGCCGATCGCCTGGCGATAGGACTCTACAGCCCATGCCGAGAGGCTCGGCGTGGCGATCATGTCTACGGAGATGGACTTGTAGCCGCTGAACTGCATCGCTTTGACAAGCATGACCATCATTTCCTGATGCGTGATAGTCTGGTTCGGCTTGAACGCGCCGTCGCTGTATCCGTTGATGATGCCTGCCTTTGCGACCAGCTTGACGGCATCGCTGTACCAGCTTCCTGCAGCGACATCCTTGAAGGCCGCCGCCGCTTCGCCGCTCGCGGACGGCGACAAGCCCAGCGCCTTGCTCAGCATGACGGCGAATTCGGCCCGCGTCACCTTGCCGTCCGGCCGGAACGTCCCGTCCGAATAGCCGTTCAAGACGCCGCGCGCAGTCAGCGTCAGGATGCTGGAGTCGTACGCCGCATTTCCCGTCGCATCCTTGAAGGACGATGCTTTCTTGACGACCGCGAACAATCCGTCCTTCAGGCTGTACATCGTGACGTTCGCACCGCCTGAAGCGGAGTCGACTCGTACGGGAACCGGTTCGAACCGGTTCGTTTCCGGGTTGAGCCGGTAGCCTCCGATCTGAGAAGCAGGCGTGCTGCCGGAAACGAGGATGGTATGCCCCACGTACTGCCCATAGTCGTTCAAGTCCTGGACGGACCCGTCTTTCTGAACTGCCGCCAGATCGAATTTGACGACAGAGCCTAGCATCGCGCCTTTATTGGATGTGCGCAGCTCCGCGCCAAGCGAGGCATCCTGGACGAAAATGGACAGCCGCAGCGAGCTCGCTTCCGGCATGTTCGAGGCTAGGGCTGAGGCAGGAACGGTCCAGGTTCCGACCGATGTTTCCAGAATCAGGCGGCCGTTTTTCTGCGCGGCCGATTGGACCGCTCCCGATTCGATTTGGAAAACAATTTGTCCGGCTTTGCTTTCGCTCTTGGCCCGGACGTCCGATGACCCTGCGAGCTGGCCGGCCGCATAGGCCGCATTCAAGCCGATGACCGCCGTCACGACTCCATTCGCGTCGGTCTCTTCCTTGACATCGAGCTTCGCCGGCGCTGGCGTAGGACTCGGCGCCGGCGCTCCGCCGCCGCCGCCGATCATGCCGCCTCCGCCTCCTCCCCCGCCGCCGCCGGCCGGGGGCGCAGTCGGCTTGACGCCGCCGCCAGGGGTATCTATGATCATCGCCGGAATGGTCATGGCGACAGGCTCGCTTTCCAGCTTGCCTTGGCTCGTCCGCGTAATGAAGACCGTACCTCCTGGCGATCCCATGTCGCCTGTATCCAAAGAAACGGAGCTGCTGCCCGAGGAGGGCTTGCCGGAGGCAAGGAGCGCGTAATTCGAATGATAGACACGGATCATGTCGCCAGCCGCCAGATTCCTGACCTCTACCCGGTCGCTCGCGTACAGATACTTGTACAAAGAGATATCTCGCGCGTCTGGCGGCGAGCTTTCAAAACGACTCAGGACGAGGTACTGATATAAAGGCGCCTCGCCATCCGCGCCGCTCTGGACCAGAGCCAGGCCGACCGCCTTGTCCGGAATCCGCACAGGGCCGACTTTCAGGCTATAGGAGGCTTTGCCTCCCGGAACGGAAGCGATCGCCTCGCCGAGCAGATCGTCCTCTCCCATCCAGTACAGCTTGTAGGTCATGGCGGTTCTTTCCACGCCAGGCTTCCAAGTCAACGTGCCTTCCAGCTCCCCGTCCTTTGCCGGCAGCTCCGCCAGCGAGAACTCCTTGGCGAATGCCTCAGGGAAATTCCAGAACGGCAGCACGACCGGCTTGCGCGGCTTCCAGTCATAGTTGTCCGTGCGGGGCCACACGGCCAGGGAGACCGCTTGAGCAGGAGCATCATAGACGCTGGCCTTGAGGACGACTGTGCCGTCCTCCAGCTTGGCCTCCGAGTAGATTGACAGGTTGGAGGACAGACTCTTGCCGGATGCATCCCTCAGCTCCGCCACGTAGCCCCTCACCATCTCGGAATCTTCTCCAGGAGTCAGGTACAGCTTGCCCTGGAAGGAGTTCGGGCTGGAATAGCCATACTCCAGCTGCACATCGCTCGGCATGAGCATCGTCTGGACGTACTCCTCCAGCCCGTCCAGATTCGCGAACCGATACGTCCGGCTGTCCGTGGCCAGCACGATCGTTCCGTCCGCAGCGACATGAGCCTCCTTGACTTCAAACGGCAGGTCGGCGATCTTGGCGTAGGAATCCCGGCCGTAGACCGCTTTTCTTCCGATGACGAATTCCTTGCCCACGGCAAGCGGCCGTTCGGGGTAGGTTCCGAGAATCTGGGCAGGAGAGCTCTTGCTCCGCCTGACGTTGCCCAGATAGAGGCTCGTCCCATCCTGCAGGACGGGACCGTCGCCCGAGGAGAAAGCAACGGAGGTCGAGGAGAGCTCCTGCAGGGTGGCTGCATCATAGCGGCTGATCTTGCTGTAAGTAGCGACGTACAGGCTGCCGCTTGCCGCATCGTAGACCGCTTGGCCTTGGGACGGATCGTTCGGATAGGCGAAGACGGGCTGATTCGTTCCGCTGCCTGCAAGGCGCAATTCTCCATTCATTTCCTCGCCCCAGTAGAAAAGCTTGGAGCCTGCGGGAAGCAGCCGCTGCGGATTGGACGACGTCCGGACCCGCTGCACTCCGCTCCCAAGAGCAGATGCATCGAGGATGCCGATCGCGGTTTCCCCATGGAAGGCCACATAAAGCTTTCCGGCCTGCAGCTCCAGATGAGCGGGCTGGGAGCCGACGTAAGCCTTCTCCACGACCGACAGGTCGCTTTTCAAAAGCTTGACGACTTCGTTTGTGTCCTTCGACACGCCATAGAGATAAGTCTCGTCCGAGACGATGCTCGAAAGCGGGGCGTTCGGCACGGCGTGGAAGCCGGATGCCGCCTGCAGCTTGAATTCAGGCTGCATCAGCTTCTCCGGAAGCTCGTAGACTTCAATTTCCTTGGCATCCCACCGGCCTTTCTGCACGTAGATCCTGCCGTCCCCGATCTGTCCGCGCTCCGCCTCGGCGAAAACGTCTCCAGGAAATCCGGCCAGCTGCAGATAGCGATCCCGGCTGTACAGGCCTTGGTGGGTCAGGATCAGCTCTCCCTTTTGGTCCATCAGCTTGGAAATCAGATACGAGTAGCTGCCTGATCTCGGGTACATGCCTTTGATCCACGTCAAGTCGAGCGCATCCAGACGCGAGCCTGCATAGAAGACGTCATCCCCGTCAAGACCGATGTACGGAGCTGGAAACTCGAATCCATACCCTCCTCGGTAGTTGGACTCGCCCCTCTTCCTTCCGGTGTCGTACTCATAGGACAACAAGTTGGAGCCTGTACTCCCCGTCTCGCCGATGTACAGCAGACGACGGCTCTCATCCGCCTTCAGGACCGCATCGGAGTACGACTCTGCAAATCGGGTCGTAACCCCCGTGGAACGGTCCTGCTTATAGACCGTATTCCATGAGCCGCCGCTTGTATAGAATATATATTGCGAGGTTACAGCCAGCTGCAGAGGGCTGTACGTCGTTTCGATGACCGAAGCGAGCGTTTGCGTCGTCATGTCCACGACCCGAATCGATGTCGCTCCGGAGGAGGCGATATACAGCTCGTTGCCGTACCGCTCCAGATCCGACGGCATGGAGCCGACCGTCAGCTCCTTTTCCACCTGCTGCGTGGCCGTATCCACAATGGTCAAGGTGTTGGCTGACTTGGAGATCGCATACAGCTTTCCGCTCGCTTCGTCCAAGTCCCAGTCCGTCAGCTCGTTTGCCAGCGGAATCGTTCCGATCTGCTTCAATGTCACTGCCTGCGGAGCTTTCTCGGCATGCGCCGTGCCGGCTGCCCCGAGTCCTGAAACCCCTCCCGACAATAGGACTGCCGCCGCTAGGAATGCGCTTAACCCCTTCGTAACTATTCTTCTCATCGTCCTGTCCTGCCTCTCCTCTACGAATCAAGAGCCCCTCCTAATTTACGGCTTTTTTTTAAAATATTCCATTTGAACACTCCCTCACCTAAGAGGTGAAGGATTCTTGGGTAGTTGCTTCTATCGAAGCAGAGTTCACCAAGCGATCCCTGCGATTCCCGCAGTTCATATGGTAAGGCTGTTAGACAGCCATCTGTTCGATGTTGTGTGCGGCGTTCTCGTCCCGATCATGCAGCGTCTGGCAGACGGGACAGGTCCATTCCCGAACGGTCAGGTTCTTGACCTCCGGGTGAACGTGGCCGCAGACATGGCACGTCTGACTCGTTGGCGCAAAGGAGTCGGCCACCTTCAGCTGGCGACCATACCACTCCGACTTGTAGGTTATCTGTCGCCGAAACTCACTCCAGGACGCATCGGCGATCGACTTCGCCAGACGAGGGTTCCGCAGCATGTTCGCCACCCGCAAGCCTTCGATGTGGATCGTTTGGTTTTCACGAACCAGCTTCGTCGTCAGCTTGTGCAGGAAATCGTGCCGAACGTGGGCGATCTTCTCGTGGATGAGGGCGACCTGGCGCTTGGCCTTCTGCCAGTTGGCTCCATCCTTCGTGCGGCGAGCCATGCGGCGTTGCCAAGCCGCCAGCTTGCGCTCGTAGCGGCGGAACGCCCTGGGATTCTCGACACGGAGTCCGTCCGAACAGACGGCAAATGCCTTCAGTCCCAGGTCGATGCCGACGGTCTTATTCGCCTCCGGCAAAGGCTGGACGTCGACCTCGCAGACGATGGAGACAAAGAATTTGCTTGCCGCATTTAGGCGGATCGTGGCCGAGAGGATTCGGCCTTCCAGCGGTCTGGATGCCGCAAAGCGGATCCAGCCGAGCTTGGGCAGTTTGAGCTGATTGCCGTTCACCGCAATGTTGCCATTCGTCTGCCGAGTGGTATAGCTCTGCACCGGATTTTTGCGGCTCTTGTACCGTGGCTGTCGATTCTGACGGTTGAAAAAGCGGTTAAAGCTATCCGCCACATGTCGAACGGCCGATTGCAAGGCAATGCTGTCGGCCGCCTTGAGCCACTCGTGCTCGCCTTTCAAGGCAGGCAGCTGTGCGGCACAGGCGTTGTAGGACAGCCCGTTGCCGGTTTCTTCAGAACGTGCGTTCCACAGGCTCAGAAAATAATTGAAGACAAACCGGCAACAGCCGAACATCTGCCCGATGAGCTGTTGCTGCTCCACAGACGGGTAGATCCGGTACTTGTACGCCTTATGCACCAACATGCCACACCTCATGGATGTTTTTTGACATTATAGCACATACGTTCGCCCAAAACACCAAAACCGCCGATTCATCTCCTCCCTAAGAGGGAGGAGTCTTCTCGACTGTAATGATAAATGTTTCTAAAAGAATACGACCTCAGAAGCACCCGGATCAAGCCGCCGCAAGCAGAGAAGCCAGCTCCAGAACCTGACGCAAAGACGATCATCGGGCATACAGCCGGGCGAGCCCGCCATGAGCTCGCCTTTTTTCATTTCTGGTATAGTTTGGATAAAGATGTTTTGCCCCTGAAAGGCGAAGTCCCGATAAGGTTATACTGGGAAACGGAGGTTCGCATCGACTCCGGCGCATGCCGTCCTCTTCCCATTCCTAACCTTAAAGGGGCTGATTCCATGGATGCTCCATCCACGAACCTACCATCTTCGCCGAGCCTTTTCCACAACCGGTTCCTGCAGACGATCCTGCTCTCGAGCATGACGCTGCAGATCGGCATCTGGGTGCGCAACTTCGCCATCCTGCTCTATGTCGCCGAAAAGACCAACGACGATCCGATCGCCATCTCGCTCATCAGCGTAGCCGAGTTCGCCCCGATCTTCATCTTCTCGTTCATCGGAGGCACGTTCGCCGACCGCTGGCGGCCCAAGCGGACGATGGTCTGGTGCGACCTGCTCTCGGCCGTATCCGTCTTCGCCGTGCTGCTGGCCGTCCATTTCGGCAGCTGGGAGTCGATCTACCTGGTCGCGTTCATCTCCGCCATCCTGTCCCAGTTCTCCCAGCCGTCCGGCATGCGCCTGTTCAAGCAGCATGTCCCGGAAAGCCAGATGCAGCAAGGGATGGCGCTGTTCCAGTCGCTGCAGGCGACGTTCATGGTGCTCGGGCCGATGCTCGGCACGTTCGTCTACAGCCGCTTCGGCCTGGAGACGTCGATCGCCGTCATGGGCACGGCGTTCCTGCTGTCGGCGCTCGTGCTCGTGCGCCTGCCCAAGGATCTCGCGCAGCCGCGCGAGGCCGGCGCAAGCGGACAGTTCTGGGGCGAGCTCGCCGAGGGCTTCCGCTACGTCTGGCGCAGCACGGTGCTGCGGACGCTCGGCATCGCCTTCCTGCTCGCCGGCCTGGCCGTCGGCCTGGCGCAGGCGCTCAACCTGTTCATCGTGACGGAGCGGCTCGGCCAGGACAAAGAGTTCCTCCAGTACCTGCTCGTCGTCAGCGGCGTCGCGATGCTGATCGGCGGAGGCGTCGTCGCCGCGTTCGCGAAGCGCATCCCTCCGCAGCTGCTGCTGGCCACCGGCATGCTGTTCAGCGCGGTGTGCACGGTCATCGTCGGCTTCTCGACGAGCGTGCCGGTGACGCTCGTCACCCAGTTCATCAACGGCCTCGCCTTCCCGTGCATCCACATCGGCATCAGCACGATGATCCTGACCTGGTCGCAGCCGTCGATCGTCGGGCGGGTGAACGGCGTGCTCAACCCGCTGTTCATCGGCATGATGGTCGTGTCGATGTCGCTGGCCGGCGTGCTGAAGAGCGCGTTCCCGCTCGTCGCCATCTACAGCGGCTCGGGCCTGCTGTTCCTGCTCGGCGCGCTGGCGATGCTGCCGATCGCCAGGCACAAGGCTCCGGAGCAGCCGGCGCAGGTGCCGGCGCAGGCGTAGATTTTTGACGCAGGCAAAAGAAAAAAGCCGCCCCCTCGCCGGGAACGGCCGTGCTGCCCGGATCATTCGGGCAGCTTTTTTGTATTGGTGTCGCGGGCGGCGTGCGCTACACGCGGTTTTTCCGCGCGTAGGGCGCCTGGGCTCTAGCGCGGCGTGCGCTACACGCGGTTTTTCCGCGCGTAGGGCGCCTGGGCTCTAGCGCAGCGAGCGCTTCGCGCGGTTTTTCCGCGCGTAGGGCGCCTGGGCTCTAGCGCGGCGTGCGCTACACGCGGTTTTTCCGCGCGTAGGGCGCCTGGGCGCTAGCGCGGCGAGCGCTTCGCGCGGTTTTTCCGCGCGTAGGGCGCCTGGGCTCTAGCGCAGCGTGCGCTTCGCGAGGTTTTTCCGCGCGTAGGGCGCCTGGGCGCTAGCGCAGCGTGCGCTTCGCGAGGTTTTTCCGCGCGTAGGGCGCCTGGGCGCTAGCGCAGCGTGCGCTTCGCGCGGTTTTTCCGCGCGTAGGGCGCCTGGGCGCTAGCGCAGCGTGCGCTTCGCGCGGTTTTTCCGCGCGTAGGGCGCCTGGGCGCTAGCGCAGCTCCTTGCCGTCCCGATAAGCCGGGTCATGCAGCGCCTCCAGCACAGCCTGAGCCTTGACCCCGTCGGCGAAGTCGTACACGATCGCCTCTTCGCCGCGGATGCGGCGCAGCACCTGCTTCAGCATCGGCAGCGGTCCCTCGTCCTCGGCGACCTCCACCGGCTCGAGCGAGGCCTCGTCCCGTCCGGCGAGCAGCTGCCGCCAGTTCTCCAGCGCGACGACGCCGTCTCGGCCGCGAATCACCATCGACACCCGCTCCTCCGCTACGCCGCGCGTGCGCCCCGTCAGCCGGATCCGCTTGCCGTCCGCCAGCGTCAGCTCCGCCTCGGCCTGCGTCTCGCTCGCCTCCGCTCCGTCGCCGTAGTCGACCTGGCTGCGCACCCCGACGATGTCGCCGAACAGCTGCTGGATCATGTGGATCCAGTGGATGCCGACCTCGAGCAGGAAGCCTCCTTCCGCGCGCGTCGTGATCCAATCGTTCTGCTGCCAGGCGCGCGGCCACTGCGGGAACTCCAGGATGAGCTCCATGCTCTCGATCTCTCCGACGGTCCGCTCCTCCAGCAGCAGGCGGCGCATTTCCCTCACGGCCGGGTCCTGCGGGAAGGAGAAATGAACGGCATTCACGACGCCGGCCGCCTCCGCAGCCGCGCGCATCCGCTCCGCCTCCTCGAGGCTGCTCGCCAGCGGCTTTTCGGAAAAGACATGGATGCCCTTCGCCATCGCGGCCTCGGCCGTCTCCCGATGCAGGGACGGCGGGACAGCGATGTAGACGAGGTCGAGCTTCTCCCGCTCCAGCATGAGCCGCCAATCCTCGTACAGCGCGATTCCGGGCCGCTGCTCCCCGATCTCCCGCAGCGTCTGCGCGCGCGGCTCGCTCGCCGCGACCAGCTCGCATTGCTCCGCGAACCTCGGCTGCGTGCGCAGCGACATGCCCTTGCCCATATTGCCCAGGCCGATGACGGCCATCCGGATCTTGTCCATGGTTAGCTCCCCCTGATGCCTTATATTGTTCGGTCTCTCTAAGGGTTCGACCCGGCGCTTCGCGGTTCCTTCACGGCTGCGAAAAGAGGGACGGGGCATGCCATCCGCCCTCGGGCGGCCCTTTTTTCGGACCGCTTGGCGGACAGCCGAAAAAGCCGTCACTCAAGCATCGCTTGAATAACGACTCTCGGCTTCCAGGCTCGTCCTGCGGCGGAACCCCGCCTATTGCAGCTCAACCGTCTCGTTCAGCTTGCTGTCGCCCGAGCCGGCGCCGGTCAGCCGGTGCAGCATGAGCTTGGCCGCCTCGAATTTATTCGCCGTGTCCCAATACTCCGCCGCCTCGGCGTTCACCTTGACGAGCACGACGTTCGGGTCGTCGTAGGAGGCATGGAGCAGCTTTTCGTACGCCTTGTTCCAGAACGCCTTCTTCTTCTCCAGATCCTCGACGAACTCCGCCTTGCCGCGGATCGAGACGAATGACTTGCCCGCATAAGCGACGTTGACCCGCGGATCGCGCCGCAGCTCCCCGTACTTCGCCGTATCCTTCATCGTGACGAACCACAGGTCGCCGTCGAACTCGATCTCCTGGGTCTTCATCGGCCGCGAGACAAGGCCTTCCTCCGCGATCGTCGTCAGCATCGCGGTCTCGATGCCGTCGATCAGCTCCCGCACCTTCTCCACCGCTTGTTCATGGGTCGTCTGCTTTTCCGACATGATGCATCACCTCTTCCGCTTTTGTATTCCCTTTTTACACGGAATCGATAAGTTCCAATCGTTCTGCTGACGCGCAAAAAAGGCGGCCTTCCCGCGAGGAAGGCCGCCCTGCACAAATGTTACGCTCAACCGCCGGCGGCGAAGACGCCGCTTTTGTACGTGAGCGTATAGACGATGCCGCTGTCCGTCAGCAGCGTCGCAGCGACATTGTCGCGGACGATCGCCGTGCTTTTGCCGTCGGCTCCGACCTTGTACAGTCCCGGCTCATAGCCATCTGAGACGTAATAGACGCCCTTCGGTCCGACCTCGTACGAATGGGCCGGCTTGTCGCTCAACTTGATCTCGCGCCCGGCCGCCAGATCGTAGCGGTACAGATCGCCCGCCTGAGCATGCAGATCGCTCGGACGGGTCCCGACCGGCTGCGCCCGGTAGTACAGGCTACCTCCATGCAGCCGGACGTCGAAGACGGGACGGTCGACG
The DNA here is from genome assembly GCF_009649995.1 of Paenibacillus sp. B01. Taxonomy (NCBI): domain Bacteria; kingdom Bacillati; phylum Bacillota; class Bacilli; order Caryophanales; family Paenibacillaceae; genus Paenibacillus; species Paenibacillus sp. B01. Next base: position 5,655,421 of record NZ_CP045802.1, read on the forward strand.
ACGATGCGGCTCGCGCCTCCGCCGAGTCCGGCCTGGCCAAGCTTGCCGGTCGCGCGGTCCACATAGTAGACGGAGGCGCCTTCCAGCCAGAAGTCGGAGGCCGATGGAGTCAGCCTCGTCTGCGCGCCGCCGTCCAGCGGGATCCGGTAGACGGCGCTCGTCGCCGTCTGGTCCGCCTCTTCATAGCCGAGCGCATAGGCGCTGCCGTCCTTGACGTACAGCTTGTCGCTGCCGACATGGCCGACGCTGCCGCCTGAGACCGTCCGATTGATGCCGTAGGTGAAGGCGCTGTCGCCGATGGACGAAAACTTGCCGGTACGGAGGTCGACCTGCTTCAGGTTGCCCGGCTGCATCGTCATGAAGTGAAAGTTAGTGTACAGCAGCCGGTCGCCGGAGCGGGCATAGGCCATCAGGCTCTTGCCGCCTCCGACCTCCTTGAGCGACCCGCCGTCCAGCCGGTACAGCGTCTCCGAGCCCATCGTAAGATCGCCGGAATGCAGGTTGACCAGCAGCTGGCCCTCCAGCTTGACCACTGCCTCCAGCCAGCCGTCGCTTGGCTTCCAGCCGCTCAGCGAGGCGGCTTTGGCCGCCTTGCCCGTCGCCGGATCGAGCGCGTGGAGCTCCGCTTTGCCGCTGATGACCGTCGGATAGTAGACCTTGCCGTCCGCCGCTTTCGCCTGGCTGAGGACCGGCTTGCCCGGCAGCTCGATCCGGACCGGCTTGCCGCCGTCTTTTTGCTTGTACAGCAGCTCGGACGTCGCCGTGGCGGTATAGAACGCACGGTAGTAGTACGAAGTGTTACCCGACCTTGCCAGCAACCCGGTCGAGCTCTCCACCTCGGCGCGCGTACGCTTGTCCGTCAGCTGCCGCTTGATCGGATCGATCAGAGAGCGCGTATCGGCAAGCTTCGGATCGATCTTGTCGTCGCCGATGAGGATGAGCCCGTCAAGCCATTGAATCTCCTTCTCCAGCGCGCTCGAGGCGCTGCGCAGCGGCAGCAGGATCGTGCCGTTCACCTTGTACGGGGCGACGTCGATCGCGACGGCTTTGCCGTTCACTTCCATCGTCCGGCTGCCCACGGCAAAGCGGATCGTCCTCTTGAGCGCGGCATTTGTCAGCACGACCTCATTCGGCCGCTTGGCGTCCCAGATCGTTTCCCAGATGCCGCCGGAGCGGTTCGCTTCTCCCGCCAAGTAGCTCAGCAGGCGGATCGGCACGAAGACGCGGCTTTCGCGCTGCACGAGCTTGTAGTCGAGGTACAGGTCCGTCTTCTGTCCGCGGATGAACACCTTCTGCTGAAAGTCGTAGGGCAGGATGACGGTCCGGTCGAACGCCTGCTTCAGCGACGTCGAGGCCGGAGCGCCGCTGTCCGCCGCATCGGCGGGAGCAAGCGCGGCGCCAGCCCACAGGGCGGCCGCGAGAACGGCGAGCGCAGTCTTTTTCATGTCGGGTCTCCTTTTTATGGGGGTCTTCACGAATAGACGGATGTCGACGGAAGAATGTTCCTGCCTCCATCCTGAGCCCGTCTCTTGCCCGCCGCTCCACGCACGCGTTCCGAGATTTCTCTTGACCTCCATCATTTACACCTGTAATCTATACCTATCGTTTACATGTGTAGATGTTCAAGGAAAAGGAGGAATTCCGAATGAACGCCCCCATCCGCATCAGCGAATCGGAGAGCGAGGTGATGAAGCTGCTGTGGGAGCAGGAGCCGCTCACGGCCAGCGAGATCATCGAACGCCTGCAGCGGCAGATGGATTGGTCGGATCAGACGATCAAGACCTTTCTCAACCGCCTGCTCAATAAAGAAGCGATCCGCTTCGAGAAGTCCGGCCGCACGTATCTCTACTATCCGCTCGTCACGCGCGACGAGTACCTGAGATCGGAGAACCGCTCGTTCCTGAACCGCGTCTATGACGGAGCGATCGGCATGATGTGCGCCAAGTTCCTGGAGGAAGAAAGGCTGTCCGATCAAGAGATCGAGCAGCTGCAGCGGCTGCTGGACAAGCAGAAGAAAGGCGGCGACGCATGAGCGCGCTCGAGGCGATCTTCCTGCTGCTGCTCCAGGCCTCCATCGGCTCGTCGGCGCTCATCGCGCTCGTGCTCCTTCTCCGCCGCTGGCGCGAGGGGCGGCTGCTGCCGCGCGTCATGCCGCTGCTCTGGCTGCTCGTGCTCGTCAAGCTGCTCGTTCCGGCGCTGCCGGAAACGCCGTTCAATCTATTCCGGGTCGTCCCGGCGCTGGTTCAGGAAGCTTCCAGCGTCGTCTCGGAAGCTCCTGCGAAGTCGGCCGCATCGGGTCCGGCCAGCCTCCCGGCAGCAGCTCAGCCGGCGGCTCCTGGCGCCGAGGCCAGCGCAATCAGCACAACGGATTCAGACAAGCCGACTGCTGCTGCAGCGCCGGATCCGGCTGCTTCCGCCCTCAGCCTCTGGCTGACGTTAGGCGCGCTCGTCTGGCTGGCAGGAATGCTCGCGCTGGGCGGCACCGGCCTCTATGCCGCGCTGCGCTTCCGCCGTATCTTGAAGCATGCCGTACCGGTTCAGGAAGCTTCCGTCCTTTTCGCCCTGGAAGCGTGTCGGCAGCGGCTCCGCATCCGGCGCCGCATCGGGCTGTACGAGCTGCCCGGGCGAGCGGGTCCTTTCGTCTATGGCTGGATGAGGCCTGCCGTCTACATGCCCGCAGGGTTCGCCGCCGAAGCCGATTCCCGGCAGCTGACGCATGTGCTGCTGCATGAGCTGATCCATGTGAAGCGGAAGGACGTGTGGGTCGGCGCGCTCTGGGCCGCTGTCGCCGCGATCTACTGGTTCAATCCGTTCGTCTGGCTGGCGCTGCGGAGCATGAAGGCCGACCGTGAGATCGCCTGCGACGCCGGCGTGCTGGACGCGCTCGGCGAACGGGAAGGCTCCTCCTACGGCATGACGCTGCTCCAGCTTGCCCGCCGCCCCGGCCCGCGCCCGGCGCCGGGACTGCCGTTCGCGCTGTTCCCGCAGAAGCGCGGAGAGCTGAAGCGGCGGATCGCCATGATCGCGCGCTTCCGCGAAGGCTCGTATCGCCTTTCGTTTCCGATCATCGTACTGGCGCTCGCCGCCAGCGCCGTGCTGCTGATGATGGCCTCCGCCCCGCTTCAAGGGCCGAAGACGCTCGAAACGGTCTCGGCGAAGGGTGACAGCCGCGGGCCTGGATCTCTCGGCATCACCCGCAACATGGATGACTTCAAATGGTTTTCCAGTCTGGATCGGCTGCGCGTCCATACGAACTTTGACTTTAAAGTGCCGGACGATCTGCCGCAGGGGTATAAAATGAGCCACTTAAACGTCGACCAGGCCGTCCGAGAAGAGGAAAAAGACCGGGTCACCGTCGGGTTCGTCTCCATGAGCCCTGCAGCGGGCTACGTTCCGAGGTTCGAGCTTAAGGCCTCGCTTAACGATCTGCGAGAGACGTATCGCGTGCAGCCAGGCGAGGAATTTTGGACGAACGCTCCGGCGATGTGGGGAAAACCGGAGCCGATTGCGTTCCGGCACGAGCCGGCCGAATTCGCGGGTATCCAAGGCACGCTCGTCACGGAGGTCCAGAACTATGCCTGGCATCTTCCCGAGCACGCCAAGACATTCATTTGGAAGGACGGAGACGTCTGGTACGCTCTCGATTATTTCAGCGAGAACCATAGCCAGAAGGAAGGAACGCCTCAGCACTGGATGAACCTCAGCGACGCGCAGCGTGATCAGGTGCTCCGCTCGTTCGTCTGGCCGGATCAAGTAAAGGCGACGGACTACAGCGGAGCAGGCGAACCATTTCCGCTTTACGATACCGAAGATCTGGACGCTGCGACAAAAATCCTCGGCTTCGAGCCAATGCTGCCGAAGACGATCATGACAGAGAAGCTGACGCTTGATAATGCGGTTATGCTCCAGCGGGGGGGACGGAATATTAGCTATCCGTCGCTAATTGTGAGCGATTCTCTGGAAAGCACCTACCGCGCGCCTTCCAATGCCCCCATAGGCGATCGGAACGATACGGTATCCTTCTATCAAGGCAGCGGCCCCCTCGTCGAGGCGGACAAGCTGATTCCCCCAAGCCGCATAAGCTTGCACGGCATGGATTTATTAGTCGTGAAAGACAGCAATTCCGCAACAAATCCATATGGATTCGATAAAGGCTACAACGATGACCGCACCCACACCTACTACATCTGGGAAAGCGGCGGCCGGCATTACGTGGCGTTTTTCCGCGGCATGGACGGGTTCCACCATGAGGTGCTGAAAGAGCTGATCGGACTGACGAAGAGGTAGGAAGGCTTCACCGGAAAGAAAAAAAGAAGCGTCCGTTCCGGCTCGCAAGAGCTTGGACGGACGCTTCTTTTGCCAATCGTCGAGACCTGGCGAAAGCTAGTAGCGCCGCCGCCTTGCCCCTAGCGGCAAAGAGCTCGCCGACACTTGCGGCGGCATGCGGTCAGCCAGCAGCGCGCGGGGCTCGGCCGTCGGCTGTCAACGTTCGTGCAGCAGCCCCCGCAAATGCTCCGCCAGCGCCTCCGCCGCCAGCCGATGCGCCTCGGCGCCGGGATGCTGGCGGGCGCCCTGCGTGCGGGCCGTCATCGCCGGCAGCTGGAACACGGCGACGCGGCGGTCGCCGGTGCGCCTCGCATGGGCGTCGACGGCGCGATAGAGGCTCGGCATCATCTCGATGCCGAGCATGCCGTATGCCCAGACGATCCACGCCTGCGGATTGCAGGCGCGCAGCCGTCCGAGGAAGTGCTCGGCCGCCGCCTCGAACGCCCCCAGATCGTCCTCGTGAAAGCTGCCGTCGTCCTTCAGCCGCTGCTTGAACGTCTGCCCCGTCTCCGCGCAGGTCCACTGCGGCGAGCGGAACGCGCCGCTGTCGTTCGTGCCGAGGTTGACGACGACCGCATCCGGCTGCCAGGAGCCGAAGTCATGCGGCTCCAGCGCGCCGAGCGCCGCGTTGCGCTCGCCGCCGAGCAGGCCGCATGTCTGCTCGTACACCGCCGGCATCCGCGAGCGCGGGTCGTTGTCCCAGCCGCTGAGCACCCCCCAGCCGCTCTGCGACAGGATGCGGCAGTCGGCGTCCAGCGCCTCGGCCGTCCGCCAGCCGTAGCTGTCGAGCGCGCTGAACCACATCGGGATCCAGTCCTCTTCCGCCTGCGCCCCGACCGCTCCTTCGCCGGAAGTAATGCTGTCCCCGACGAACTCGATCCGGCGCGCCCGCTCCGGCACCGGCAGCAGCTCCCCGTCCGTGCGCAGGCCGTGGAGCAGCAGCGCGCAGGCCGGATCTCCGCTCATTGCCTGCGTTTCCTTGACGAAACGCACGCGCTTGGCCGTCCGCGGGTCCATCCCGCGGAACACCGGCACCCAGCGTCGGCCCTCCTGCGCCATCTGGCGGCTGACCGGAGCCCCGTTCACCAGCAGGCTGAACCATGGCTCATACGATCCGAACGAAGCCTCGACCTCCAGCCACAGCTCCGTCCCCGTCACGACCAGCTCGATGCCGCTGCCCGTCCAGAACAGCGCGAGCGGCGAGCGCGACGGCCCTGTCCTCCCATGCGCTCGGATCAGCGGCGCATCCTCCAGCGCCATCGTCCGCATCTTCCGTTCCATTCTCGCATCCCCCTCGTCGGCTCTTTTCGCGCGAGCCCTGCATCCGTGCATGGGTCCAGCGCCCACGGGCGGCGCAGCCTAACGGTTAGGCCGCGCCGATCTCCTCCTTATCGTTCCACTCGGCAGAGGGATCGTCAAGCCTGCGGCAGCCTCCGCGCCGGACGCCGCTCCGCGCGCCGGTACGCCCGGGGCGTCTGGCCCTCCCATTTCTTGAACACCTTGATGAAGTAGCTCTGATCGTGAAAGCTCAGCCACGCCGCGATGTCCGCGACCGGGTAGTCGGTGAGCGAGAGCAGCTTCTTGGCCTCCTCGATCCGCTCGCGCTGGATGTAGGCCGAGATCGTCAGCCCGACCTCCTGGCGGAACAGGCCGGACAGGTAGTTGGGGCTGAGGTGGGCGCGCTCGGCGAGCCGGGGAAGCGTCAGCTCTCCGTACAGCCCGCTGGCGATCTCATGGAGGCAGTCCTGCACGGCGGGAGAAAAGCGGCCGCGGCGCTCCTGCGCCACCCGGTCGACGAAGTCGAACAGCGCCTTGGTCATGACCGCGCCGACCTCCTGCAGCGACGGCTGGTCCTCGAGCTGCTGAATATAGTAGTCGCTGAGCGTGAAAGCCGTCTCCTCCGGCAGGCCGCCCTCGATGGCGGCCCGGCAGATGAGCGCGATGCCGGTGATCATCAGGTTCTTCTCGCTGCGCAGGCGGCTGCGGCGCGCGAGCACGCCGAATTCCTCCTCGCCGACGATGAACTCCATGACGAACGCGCGCATCCGTTCTTTTTCCCCGGTGCGCACGTAGTGCAGCAAGACGCGCTCATGCGGCAGATTGGCATGCTGCAGCCCGCTGCGCCGGCTGCGCGACAGCTCCGCCTCCGCGCCGCGCCGCTCCGCCGAGGCCGGCTCCTGCAGCGGCGCCTCGGCGAGCAGGCCGGCTGCCGGATCGACCGGCGTCCGGCGCACCGCGAAGTGGACCATGAGGCCGATCGCGGCGGCCCGCTCCGGCTCCAGCAGCGGCACCGCCTCGTACAGCTCGAGCAGCTGGCGCCGGTTGCCGGCATGGAGCGCGGCCAGCCCCTCGTCCAGGCCGTCGCCCGCATCCCGCTCCTGCGCGAACGGTCCGAGCACGATCGTGCCGGCGAGCCGCTCGTCGTCCAGCGCGTTCACGAACAGGTACTGCAGCCGCGAGCGCGTGAAGCGGATCGGCTGGTCGGCCGCCACAAGCGCATATTCGGCGCCGGCGACCTGGTCGCGGACGGCCGCGAAGAACGGATTGGTCCGGAGCGCGGCGGGGGCGTGCTCCGCTTCGATTTTTCGCCCTGGATGGACGATGAAGACCGGCACCTGCAGGGCGTCGTATAGAAGCCTTCCGAATTCCCTCAGCTGCTCCAGCTTGTTCATGTCCGTCCCCCTTCGGCTGCCGGCCGATCTCAAGATGTGAAAAAAGTACTACAAATCGGAGAAAAGAACAAGGAACGCCGATGTAAGCGCTCTACAATGGAGGAGCAGCAGATCCCACTCTCTCCGAAAGGATGATTCCCATATGCTTAACGAAAAAATCGCGCTCGTCACCGGCGGAGGCAGCGGCATCGGCCGCGCCACGAGCCTGAAGATGGCCGGCTACGGAGCCAAGCTCGTCATCGTCGACTTCAACGAGGCCGGAGGCCAGGAAACGGTCCGGCTGATCCAGGAGCAGGGCGGCGAGGCGATCTTCGTCCAGGCCGACGTCTCCAAGGCCGAGGACGTGCAGCGCTATGTGCAGGCGGCCGTCGACGCCTTCGGCCGGATCGACGTCTTTTTCAACAACGCCGGCATCGTGCAGAAGTTCAACCGGCTCGCCGACATCGAGGAGAGCGAGTTCGACCGCATCATGAGCGTCAACGTGCGCGGCGTCTTCCTCGGCATGAAGTATGTGCTGAAGGTGATGGAGCAGCAGGGCGGCGGCTCGATCGTGAACACGGCTTCCACCGCGGGCGTGAAGAGCGAGCATAGCGCGTCGGCCTATTCCGCGAGCAAGCATGCGGTCGTTGGCTTGACGAAGGGCGCGGCGATCGAATATGCGAAAAAAGGCATTCGCGTCAACGCCATCTGCCCGGGCGGCGTCGAGACGGCGCTGACGAAGGGCGTCGAGGCGGCGTTCCTGTCCGGCGGCTACGTGCCGGAGGAAGTCGGCAACATGCGCATGGGCCGCTACGCCCAGCCGGACGAGCTCGCCGAGGTGGCCTGCTTCCTGGCCTCGGATCGCGCCAGCTACATGACCGGCTCGATCGTCGTCGCCGACGGCGGGCTCACGCTGTAAGGCGCGGACGGACGGGAAAGTCGCAAAAAAGAGAAGGAGCCGAGCAAGCTCGGCTCCTTCTCTTTTTTGCGGTTGATGGCGATGGGCGGATGGACCGCCGGAACCGGCGGGACGGGACGGATTCAAGGCAGTTTTCTGCCTTGGATCCATCGGTTCCGGCTGGCTGGCCGGATCCAAGGCAGTTTTCTGCCTTGGATTCACCGGTTCCGGCCGTCGCGCCGGATCCAAGGCACTTTTCTGCCTTGGATTCACCGGTTCCGGCCGGTGGGACGGATTCAAGGCAGTTTTCTGCCTTGAATTCAGCGTTTCCGGCCGGTCGGGCCGGATCCAAGGCACATTTCTGCCTTGGGTTCAGCGTTTCCGGCCGGTCGGGCCGGATCCAAGGCAGTTTTCTGCCTTGGATTCGCCGGTTCCGGCCGGTCGGGCCGCATCCAAGGCACTTTTCTGCCTTGGATTCGCCGGTTCCGGCCGGTTGGGCCGGGTCCAAGGCACTTTTCTGCCTTGGATTCGCCGATTCCGGCCGTCGGGCCGGATCCAAGGCACTTTTCTGCCTTGGATTTGCCGATTCCGGCCGTCGGGCCGGATCCAAGGCAGTTTTCTGCCTTGGATTCACCGGTTCCGGCCGGCCGGGGGTCAAGTCCATAATTGTGTGTAAAAACACTTCTCGGTAGAAAATGGAATCGGGTTTAAAGGCTGTCCGTCGCTTCCGTCATGGTGGTGCTGGTTTCCTGCTCCTCCGAGCCGGCGCCCTGAGTGGCTTTCTGCTTCTTCCACGCCTTGAAGTCCGTCATGTCCATGTACGGCTTCTTCGTCATCCAGTACTCGTTCTCTTCCATGAGCATGGCTCCGATGAGACGGATGACGGAAGCGCGATTGGGAAAGATGCGGATGACCGTCTCGCGCCTGCGGATCTCCCCGTTCAGGCGTTCCATGCCGTTGGAGGTGCGCAGCCGCACGCGGTAGGCCTCCGGGAAGGCCAGCACCGCGACGGCGTCCTCGAACCCGTCCTCCAGTATTTTCATCGCTTTGGGTGCTGTCTCGGCATACGCCTCAAGCGTCTGTTCGAGATAGGAACGAGCCGTCTTCATGTCGGGCGCATCGAAGATCGATCGGACGCGACTCTTGATTTCGCTTTGGAGCGCTTTGGGCGCTGCGTTCAGCACGTTCTTGATGAAGTGCGTCTGGCACCGCTGCCACGAGACCCTTGAAACTCCTTCTCGATGGCCTTGACCAGCCCGCCATGATAGTCGCTCGTGACGAGCTCTACGCCGTGCAGGCCGCGCTCTTTCAGCCAGCGGAAGTAGGCGCCCCAGCTCTCCTCCGACTCGGTGTCGTCGACGCGCAGGCCCAGAATCTCACGCCGGCCTTGCTCGTTCACGCCGTAGCCCACCAGAACGCCTCGAGAACAGATACGGCCTTCTTCACGCACCTTCACGTAGATCGCATCGATGGTGATGAAGGGGAAGGCGTGGTCGGCCAGAGAGCGGTTGTTCCAGTCGTGGACAGCCGGGTCCAGCTGCTTGCACAGGTGGCTGACCGTTGACTTGGAGAACTCGGTTCCGCACAGCTCCTCGGTGATTTTAGTCACCTTGCGCGTCGACACGCCGTTGATGACCATTTCCATGAGCGAGAGAACCAGCGCTTGCTCGCTGCGCTGATACCGGGCGAAAAGCTCGGTAGAAAAGGAGCCGTCCCGAAACCGGGGGACGCGCAAGGTGACGCTGCCAGCGCGGGTAATGACGTCGCGCTCGTAGCTGCCGTTGCGATAGCCCTTGCGCTCGCTGGTGCGCTCGTACGTCTGCGCCGCCAGCTGATCTGTCGCCTGGGCTGTCAGCACCTGATTCAGCACCGTCTCCAACAAGCGGGCCACTCCCGCGTCCCGATCGGTTCCGATAAACAGCTGGTGCAAAATGTCCTGATCTACGGTAATCTGGTATTGAGTCATGTGTAGGCACTCTCCTTGGAATGTTGGTCTCGACAACTTCCATTCTAACCGAGAGTCCTACCATGGCTTTTCTTTTTATGGTCAGGAGCATTTTACACAATTATATGGACTTAACTCCGGCCGGGCCGGATCCAAGGCAGTTTTCTGCCTTGGATTTGCCGGTTCCGGCCGTCGGGCCGGATCCAAGGCAGTTTTCTGCCTTGGATCCACGGTTCCGGCCGACGGGCCGGATCCAAGGCAGTTTTCTGCCTTGGATTCGCCGATTCCGGCCGTCGGGCCGGATCCAAGGCAGTTTTCTGCCTTGGATCCACGGTTCCGGGCAAGCGAGGATGGCTGCATACGGCGGACTGCGATGAAGGAGTTCAGACTACCTTCGTACGTCCTGGCTGTACCTGCCCTTGTCCCGCCTGCCTCTACCTGCTAGTCCTGTCCGCCTCTACTACCCTTGTCCGGCCCTTGTCCGGCCCTGTCTCTACCTGCCCTTGCCTTGTCCGCCTCGTCCGCCTCGTCCTCCTCTACCTGCCTTTACCTGCCTTGCCTTGTCCGCCTTGCCCGTCCCGCCTCGTCCTGCCGCTCACCCGCAGTGCAGCTCGCCTAGAGGCCGAGCTGCTCCCGCCAGCGGCGCTTCGGCTGCCAGCCGAGCAGGCGCATCGCCTTTTCGCTGCTCAGCAGCGACTCATGCCCTTCCAGCGGAGCGCGATAATCCTGCACCTCGGGATAGCGCGCGGCCATCAGCTCGCGGCTCGGAACCGCCATGCTCGTCTCGTCCGACGCCAGGTTCAGCGCGACCGAGCCGAGCCCCTCCGCCTCGACGGCCAGACGGCAAGCCTCGGCGGCATCGCGCGTGTCGATGTAGCTCCATAGGATGCGCTCCCGCTCCTCGGGCTTGTCGATCCAGGACGGGAACTGCTCGTACCACTCCGGCGGAATGACGTTGCCGAGCCGCAGCGAGACGACCTGCATGCCGGTCCGCCGATGGAACATATCGGCCGTCAGCTCGCCGACGACCTTGGACAGGCCGTAACTGTCCTGCGGCAGCTGAGGATGCGCCTCGTCCATCGGCACATACTGCGGGCCGAACGGATGCACGGCGAAGCAGATGCCGTAGCTCGACTCGCTCGAGGCGACGACGGCTTTGCGGATGCCGAGCCCCGCCGCGGCCTCCAGCACGTTGTAGGTGGACATGACGTTGTTGCGGAACGTCGTCTCGGGCGGCACCATGCCCGCTCTCGGGATCGCCGCCAGGTGCACGACCGCGTCTGCGCCGGCGAGCGCGCCGTAAGTCTGGCCGAGATCCTGCAGATCGACGATGAGCGTCGGGCAGAGCGGCTCCTCCGGGTGGCGGGTATCGACATTCGTCACTTCATAGCCTTGCTCGAGGAAATGCCGGACGACCCAGCGTCCCAGCACGCCGCTTCCTCCGGTCACGACCACTTTCTTGCCAGCAGATGACATGATCGGATCTGCCTCCTCTAGTTGGGTTTTAGCTGCACTGCTTCGTTCGCATGCCTCGCTGCAAGGACAGCTCCCCTTAGCTTAAACTTTGTTTAGCGGACGAACAATCTTTTTCTGGACTATGCCCCCTATGGAAAAAAAGGTATGGTTTACCTATCCGAAAACGATTGCCGAGGAGGAAGATGTCCGATGGAGGAATATGTAAGAGATTATGCGATGTACGCGTCCGTATTCGGCTTGTTCAGCATGAGCTGGTTCGGCTGGGCCCAGGAAAAGCCGCGCGAGTCATGGCGGGCCGGGCTCGGGATCGCGGCAGGAGCCGCGCTGCTCGTCTGCCTCGCCGGCGTCTACTTGAGCATCACGAACTGGGACGCGCCCTCGGCGCTGAACGAGACGAGCGCTTTCCGCGCTTACCTGATCGCTTTTTATGCGGAGCTGGCGCTGGCCGGCATCGGCTCCTGGCTTCTGTACCGGGCCAAGCGGCCATCCTTCGTGGCGCCGTGGATCACGCTCGTCGTCGGCGTCCATTTCATCAGCCTGAAAAGCGTCTTCGACGATGCCGCGCTGTACCTGCTCGCGGCGCTCATGATCGCCGTCGCCCTGGCCGCTGTCCCGCTGGCGCGAAAGCTGAACGTCGCCTCGAGCGCGATGACCGGCATCGGCTGCGGGACGATCCTGCTCGGATTCGCCGCGCTGGGCCTAATCCGCTTCTGGATGGCGGCCTGAAGCCCGCAGGCCGGCGTCGCCCGTGTGGCCCGCGAGGCCAGCTTCGCCTGCGTCGCCCGGGTGGCCCGTGCGAGGCCAGCATCGCCGGCGTCGCCCGTGTGGCCAGCGAGGCCAGCGTCGCCTGTATGGCCCGCGATGCCCGTGTGGCCCGCAGGCCAGCTTCGCCAACGTCGCCCGAGGGGGGCCGACTGCCGAGCGAGCGGCTCCTCGCGCCCGCCGCTTACGCCTGCGCGGAGGCCGGCTTGGCGGGCCGCCTGAACAGCGGCAGCTGCAGCCAGAGGATGCCGCCGATGAACACGGCCGCTCCGATCCCGACGTAGATCGTCATCGGCTCGTCGAAGAACAGCACCGACCAGAGCATCGTGAACAGCGCCTGCACGTTGCCGAGCAGCGCGGCCGCGGCGAGCGGCACGCGCTTCAGCCCTTCCGCGAACCAGACGAAGCTGAGCCCGGTAATGAGGCCGAGCGCGAGCACCGCCGCCCATGCGGCGAGCGACATCTCGCCGACGAAGCCCCAGCCGGGCTGCAGCGGCGGCAACGGCGCCAGCAGCAGCGCGCTGACGGCGAACGCCGACAGGTTCATGCTGCCGGAATCCAGCTCGCCGACGAGGCGGCGCTGGCTGATGACATGCAGCCCCGCTCCGGTGCCTCCGAGCACGAGCAGCAGCATCGTCAGCCCGCCCGAGCCGAGCTGCTCCAGCGGCATGCCGTTCCAGCCGATGAGGCCGACGCCGAGCATGCACAGCGCGGCGGCCGTCCAGCCGCGGCCGGATACGCGCTCGCGCAGCAGCCAGGCGGAGAACAGCAGGATCGCCGTCGTCTGCACCGGCGGGATCAGGATGTTGGAGTACGAGTAGCCGAGCGTGATCGCGGCGTTCTCGAACAGGTAGTTGGCCGCTTTGGCCGCTCCGCCGATCCAGATCCACTTGAGCGCCAGATGAAGCCGCAGCCCGCGGCCCCGCACGAGCATATAGATTCCCAGAAACAGCACGCCGAAGAAAAAGCGTCCGAACGAAATCGCGAAGCTGTCCAGCATCGGCGAAGCGGTCTTGACCAGCACGCCGACGAAGCTCCAGGCCAGCGTGGCCAGAAGCACAAGCACGTAACCCATTGCCGTTCCCCCTTTGATGCATGAAGTATAGGCTCGCACGGGAGAATAGGCAAGAGCGGCGGTAGAAGGCCGGGCGGCTTCGTTTCCAGCCGTTCCCCTTGCGGAAGCGGTTGTGGAAGGCGGCATTCCTCGCTATAATACTGAATATACGTTCAGGATACGATCAAGGCTAGGAAACCGGGGTGAGGCCGAGTTGAACAAGAAGCAGCAGCAGACGGAGCAGACGAAAAAACGGATCGCCGACGCCGCACGGACGTTGTTCGTGCAAAAAGGCTACAAGGCGACGTCGATCGACGAGATCGTCCAGGCGACCGGCTGCAGCGCCGGCAACATCTACTACCATTTCAAGAGCAAGGAAGGGCTCATCCTCCATCTGCTCGACGAGTGGAACCGCGAATGGGAAGACAACTGGCTCGCCGAGGAAGCCCGCTACGAGACGGCGGCCGACAAGCTGTACGGCATGGCCGAGCATCTCGCGCTCGACCAGTGGAGCCACCCGCTGGCCAAGGCGGTCGACGAGTTCTTCAACCTGTCCGACAAGACGAGCGGCGTCGAGGAGCGGATGCACGGCATCGTGGAAGGCTATCTGGCGTTCAACCGCCAGCTGCTGCAAAAGGGCGTCGACAGCGGCGAGTTCGCGGTCCAGGACGTGGAGACGGCGGCTCTCCTGCTGGACAGCCTGCTCTACGGCCTCAGCCAGCATGCCAAGCGCATGACGCGGGAAAAGGCTCTCGCGGCCTATCGGGCCGGAATGGATGCGTTCCTGTACGGAATCGCCGGAGCGGCTCGGTAACAGCCGCGCTTTTTTTCGCCATATTCTAGAACGAATATTCAGGATTTTCGCAATCCATCAGGGGGTACCATCATCATGACGCTTCTACTGCGCAACCGCGGAGCGATCCTGCTCCTCATGCTCAACCTGTTTATCGTCTTCACCGGCATCGGCCTCGTCATCCCGATCATGCCGAAATTCATGGAGCTGCTCGGCATCTCCGGCAGCCTCGTCGGCCTGCTCGTCGCTTCCTTCTCGCTGACGCAGCTGCTGTTCTCTCCGCTCGCGGGACGGCTCTCCGACCGGTTCGGCCGCAAGCGGCTGATCGTGATCGGCATGACCGTCTTCGCCGTATCCGAAGCGCTGTTCGGCTTCGCCGAGCAGCCTTGGCTGCTGTTCGCCTCGCGCCTGCTCGGCGGCGTCAGCGCCGCGCTCATCATGCCGGCGGTCATGGCCTACGCCGCGGACGTGACGACCAAGGAGGAGCGCGCCGCAGGGATGGGCTACATCAACGCCGCGATCACGACCGGCTTCATCATCGGGCCCGGCATCGGCGGCTACATCGCCGAGTTCGGCCTGCGCGTGCCGTTCTACGCGGCCGGCGTCGCCGGCCTGATCGCCGCGGCGCTCACGCTGTTCGTGCTGCGCGAGTCGAAGCCGGCGCAGCCGGACGCAGCCGCCTACGCGGCGCAGCTTCCGGACGCCTCCTACGGCCGCCGGCGCGGCCTCGCCGGCCAGCTGCTGACGTCCCACCGCGAGCCGTACTTCTTCAGCCTGATCGTCGTCTTCACGTTGTCGTTCGGCCTCGCCAACTTCGAGACGGTGTTCGGCCTGTTCGTCGACCACCGGTTCGGCTTCGAGCCGAAGGACATCGCCTTCATCATCACGTTCGGCTCCATCGCCGGCGCCGTCGTGCAGGTGACCGCCTTCGGCTGGATCCTGAACCGGTTCGGCGAAAAGCGCGTCATCTCAACCTGCCTGCTGTTCGCCGGCGTCTTCATCCTGCTGACGCTGTTCGTGCATACGTTCTGGCTCATCTTCGCCGTGACGTTCGTCGTCTTCCTCGCGATCGACATCCTGCGGCCGGCCATCAGCACGCAGATGTCCAAGCTCGCCGGCGCCGAGCAGGGCTACGTCGCCGGCTTGAACTCGGCCTTCACGAGCCTCGGCAACATCGCCGGCCCGATCGTCGCCGGCGTGCTGTTCGATCTCCATATCGCCATGCCGTATGCGCTCGCGAGCGTCGTGCTGCTGCTCTGCTTCGTGCTCTCGACGGGGCTGCGGACCGGCAAGCCGGGATCGCCGCCGTCTAGCCGCCAGCCAAGCTGAAGCGCCCGCCTCCGGCCATGCCGGCCATGCGGGCCGCCAGCTGCGACGGGTTCCGGCTCATCGAGCAGGAGCCGCTCGCCGCAGGTTTCGGTCCGAAGCGCAAAGCATGGTATCCTTGTGGAAAGAAGGCGCGGCTTTCCCCCTGATTCCGGCCGCCTGCGGGCGGGCCGGCCAGGCAAGCCCGCTTCAACCTACAAGCAAAGGGTGGTCTCTTCATGAATCCGAATCTCCGACTGATCGTCGATACCGACACCGCCGGCGACGACGTCACGTCGCTGCTGATGGGCCTGCTCTGGCCCGGCGTGCGCATCGAGGCGATCACGACCGTCATGGGCAACATCCCTGTCGAGCAATGCACGGCCAACGCGCTGACGACAGTCGAGACGGCGGGCCGCGGCGGCGAGGTGCCGGTCTACCAAGGCTGCGACCGGCCGCTGCTGCGGCCGCTCGTGCAGGCGGCCTACGTCCACGGCGCGGACGGCATGGGCGAGTCGGACTTCCCGCCGCCCCGGCATCGCGCCGAGGCCGAGCATGCCTCGAACGCGATCGTCCGGCTGCTCAGCGAGCATCCCGGCGAGCTGGAGCTCGTCGCCCACGGCCCGCTCACGAACCTCGCCGTCGCTTATATGCTCGATCCGTCCATCGTCCGCAAGGTCAAGAAGGTGTGGGTCATGGGCGGCAGCTGCCACTTCCGGGGCAACATCACGGCGACGGCCGAATTCAATTTCTACGTCGATCCCGAGGCGGCCCGGATCGTGTTCCAGGCGGGCTTTCCGATCGTCATGATCGGCTGGGACATCTGCTGCCGCAACGCGCTCGTCGGCGGCGAGGATCTCGACCGCCTGCAGGCGATCGACACGCCGATCGCCCGCTTCTACCGCCAGGTCAACCGCAAGGCGCTCGCCTTCAACCGCGCCAACGGCCTCGACGGCGTCACCCATCCCGACTCCGTCACGATGGCGATAGCGATCCGTCCGGAGCTGATGCTGCGCTCGCAGCGCTGCCAGGTGGAGATCGAGTGCCAGAGCGAGGCGAACCGCGGCTTCAGCGCCGTCGATACGCGGCCCGCGCCCGAAAATACGCCGGCCTGGACCGGCGGCGAGCGGACAAGCGCCGAGGTGTGCCTGGAGGCCGACTACGGCCTGTTCTACCGGATGCTGACGGCGGTGCTGAGCGGCGATTACCGCGAGTTCGAATGAGAGGAGGAGACCGATGGCGGACAAGCTGTCCATCCTCGTCGTCGAGGACGACGACGACATCAGCCGGCTGCTGTGCGGCGTGCTGCGCAAGGACGGGCATGAGCCCCAGCCGGCCTACTCCGGCACGGAGGCGCTGCTGTACCTCGAGCAGCGGCCGTGGGCGCTCGTGCTGCTCGACCTGATGCTGCCGGGCAAGCGGGGCGAGGAGCTGCTGGAGACGATCACCGCGCGGCACGGCTGCCCCGTCATCGTCATCTCCGCGCGGGACGGGCGCGAGCCCAAGATCTCCGCGCTGCGGACCGGCGCGGACGACTACATCACCAAGCCGTTCGACCTCGAGGAGGTATCGGCCCGCGTCGAGTCGGTGCTCCGGCGCCATCGCCGCCTGCCGCAGCAGCCGGGCCCGCGGCCGCCGCTGCGGCATAAGGACCTGGAGCTCGACCCCGAGGCCCGGACGCTGACGGCGGGAGGGACCGAGCTTGCGCTGACGGCGCGCGAGTTCGACATCGTCGCGCTGCTGATGGCTTCTCCAAGGAAGCTTTTCACCAAGGCGAACCTGTTCGAAAGCGTCTGGGGCGAGGAATTCCTCGGCGGAGGCGACAACGTCGTCGGCGTGCATATCAGCCATCTGCGGAGCAAGCTGGCCAAGGGCAATCCGGAGGAAGAGTACATCGAGACGATCTGGGGCATGGGCTACCGGCTCAAAACTTAAGCCTTTCTTATGGATCGGCTTTACGAACGCTTACGAAACGGCCTCTATGCTTGAGCTATGACCCGATCAGGGAACAGGAGGCTGAGGCAATCATGCAGGAATACGTCCTGAGGACGCATCAATTGACCAAGCAGTACGGCAAGCAGGTCGCGCTCGACCATGCGGACATGACGGTCCGCAAAGGCGCGATCTACGGCTTCATCGGGCAGAACGGAGCCGGCAAGTCGACGCTCATGAAGCTCGTGACGGGACTCGCGTTCCCGACATCCGGATCGGTCGAGCTGTTCGGAGCCGCGAGCGGCTCCGAGCTCGTGCAGGCGCGCCGGCGCATGGGGGTGTCCATCGAGAGCCCCGCGCTCTACCCGCAGCTCACCGCCGCCGAGAATCTGGAGGCGCACCGGCTGCAGCAGGGCGTCCCCGGCCGGGACAGCGTCCGCCGCACCCTCGAGCTGGTCGGCCTGTCCGGCACCGGACGCAAGAAGGCGCGGGCGTTCTCGCTCGGCATGAAGCAGCGGCTGGCGCTCGGCGTCGCGCTGCTCGGGCAGCCGGAGCTGCTCATCCTCGACGAGCCGACCAACGGACTCGATCCGATGGGCGTCGTCGAGATGCGCGAGCTGCTCACGCGGCTGAACCGGGAGAGCGGGATTACGATCCTCATCTCCAGCCACATCCTGAGCGAGCTCCATCTGCTGGCCACGCACTACGGCATCATCCACCAGGGCCGGCTGCTGGAGCAGCTGACGAGCCGGGAGCTGCAGGAGCGCTGCCGCCAGTTCATCCATATCAAAGTAAATCTGCCGGAGCGCGCGGCCGTCGTGCTCGAGCGCGAGCTCGCGACCCGGGAATTCGAGGTGGCCGCGGACGGCAGCATCCGGCTGTACGCGCATCTCGACCGGCCGGCCGCCGTCGCCTCGGCGCTCGTCGCCGGCGGACTGGAGCTCGAGCAGCTCATGCCGATAGGCGAGGATCTCGAAAGCTACTTCGCCTCGCGGATCGGAGGCGGCGATCATGCTTAACCTGCTGCGCTCCGAAAGCTACAAGCTGCTCCGCAACCGCTCCCTCTGGCTGCTCGCGGCCGTGCTGGCCGCATCGGGCATCGCCTACGTCCTGATGGCGTACTACGACGAATCGAACGGCGGCGGGACGCTGAGCGCGGTCAGCGGGCTCGACCTGCTGGCCATGGCGATGGGAGGCAACAACTACGTCATCAAGATCGGGCTGTGCGTGCTGGCCGGATTTTTCATCTCCAGCGAATACAGCGCCGGCACGATCAAGCGCGGCGCCGCTTCCGGCTATGGCCGCAGCCGCTTCATCGCCGCCAAGCTGCTCGTCTTCATCGGCGGCTCGGCGCTCGTCTCGCTGATCTTTCCGGCGGTCATCTTCGCGCTCGGCTCCGCGCTCATGGGCGTCGGCGAGCTGCCGGGCGGAGCGTCCGCGGCGGACTACGCCTGGCGCTCGCTGCTCGTGACGATCACGCTGTCCGCGGCGTTCGCCGCCGTGACCGGAGCGGTGGCGACCGCGCTGACCGACAGCGGCAAGACGATCGGCGCCCTGTTCGTCTTCTATTTCTTCGCGGACGGCCTGTATGGCATGATCGGCAAGTTCATCCCGTTCGTCGAAACGATGTACCGGCACTCCATCTTCCATCTGATCAACACCTATGCCGATCCGGCGATGGGCTCCGCGCAGCTCGCGCAGTCGATCTATGTCCCGCTGCTCGTCGCCGCCGCCTTCGTCGGCATCGGCATCGCCGTCTTCGAGCGCAAGGAAATCCGCTAGCTCATAAAAAGGAGGAGGCAGCTCATGACGGCCGTCCTGATCACCCTGTCCTTGGGCCTGGCCGCGCTCTGCCTGCTCCGGCTGCTGCGGATGCGCAAGGAAGTGCGTTCCCTCGCCCGCCATCTGCGCCGCTACAACGACGGCGAGGTGTCCGGCCAAGCCGTCATCGGCGGGCCGGACCGCGCGCTGGAGGCGCTGGCCGCGGAGATCAACCGCCACACCGGCCTCATCGTCCAGGCGCATGCCGAGCGGCGTCGCACGGAGGACGAGCTCCGCCAGGCCGTCGCCAACATCTCGCATGACCTGCGCACGCCGCTGACGTCCATATCCGGCTACATCCAGCTGCTGGAGCGGGAGGGCCTCGGCGGGGACGAGCGCCGGGAAGCGGTCGCCGTCATCCGCAAGCGCGCCGTACGGCTGAAGTCGCTGCTGGATGACTTCTACGAGCTGTCGAGGATCGACTCCGCCGACTATGCGCTGAAGCCGGAGCGGCTCCGGCTCGACACGCTCGTCCCCGAGATTCTGATGGGCTTCTACGACGCGATGGAGGAAAAGGGGCTGGAGCCCGCCTTCGAGCTGACCGAGCGGCCGCTCGTCATCCGCGCGGACGAGTCCGCGGTGCGCCGCGTCATGGAGAACCTGACGCTGAACATGATCCGGCACGCCTCGGGACGGATCGAGATCGCCCTGACGGCAGACGGAGGGGTCGCGGCGCTCCGCCTCCGCAACCGCGCGCCGCAGCTGCTCGGCATCGACCCGGAGCTGCTGTTCAACCGGTTCTACATGGCCGATGCGTCCCGCTCCGGCTCGAGCTCCGGCCTCGGCCTGTCCATCGCCCGCGGGCTGATGGTCAAGATGGGCGGCACCCTGAGCGCCAGGATGGAAGGCGACGAGCTGGAGCTGACCTGCGAGTGGCGGCTGGCCTAGCGGCGGCGACGGTGAAGAGATTTCGTACGAGCAGCAAAAAGGGCAGCCCCAAAGGCCGATGAATCGGACCTGGGGGCTGCCCCTTTGCTATTCGGGCACGCTCCTTCGCGCGTTTAGAACAGTTTCTCCGGCGAAGGCACGACCGTCTGAATCAGCCGCCCGGCGTCGCCGTTGCGCGCCGCGAAGCTGCTTGTGGAGCCTCCGGCCCCGCCATTGCCGCCGGACGCGCCGCCGCCTCCGCCGGCGTTGACAGACGGCGACGATCCCGCCATCGCTCCTGCCCCTCCGCCATTGCAGTAGATTTGGCCCGTAATGGCCAGCGGGTTCGCCGAGATCAGGTGCACGATGCCGCCGCCCCCGCCTCCTCCGCCGCCTTCGGCGTCGCCGCCGTTGCCGTCGAAGCCGGAAGCGCCGGCTCCTCCGTTCGCCAAGATCACGCCGTTCACGGTCAAAAGGCCTTTCGAGCCGAGCACGACGATTCCTCCGGCTCCTCCGCCGCCCCCTGGGATGCCCTGGCCGGGGACGCCTGGATTCATCCCGTTGGCTCCGCTGGCGTTGATGACCGCGCCGCTCGCCACATCCAGGCTCCCCTGGGCGATCAGGACGATGGCTCCGCCTCCTTCGCCGCCGCTGGCCGCCGCGCTTCGGCTGCCCGCGCCCCCTGCCGCCGCCTCAGGCAGCGTAATCCGGGCCGCAGCGATCGAGGACAGCCCTTTGCCGCCGACTCCAGGACCTGCCGCCGACAGCGAGACGCCGGGATGAGGGCTGTACGGATTGGCGTTGCCCGCTCCGGTCTGCACCGTGATGGCGCCTGTTATTTTGATGTCCCCCGTAGCGCGGATGATCGTGCCGCTCGGTACGAGCAGATTCCCTGAAATCGTGACGTTGGTGAACTGCAGGTTGCCGCTCGCATAAGCGCCCGGAGAATTCACCCAATCCAGCGACTGGCCGGCGGGCACGTTCAGCGCTCCGGCCGAGCCGTCGCCGTAGGCGCCGCTGTCGCCGGCCGGCCCTTGCGGTCCTTGCGGTCCTTGCGGCCCCGTCGCCCCGGCCGGTCCTTGCGGCCCTTGCGGCCCCGTCAGCCCGGCCGCTCCGGCGTCCCCTTTCGGCCCCTGCGGACCAACCGGTCCGGCTGCTCCAGCGGCGCCCGGCTCGCCTTTCTCGCCCTGCAGCCCTTGCGGACCTGGCTCCCCCTTCTCGCCTTGCGGACCTGGCTCCCCCTTCTCGCCTTGCGGACCTGGCTCTCCCGGCTCTCCCTTTACTCCCGGCAAGCCTTGCGCTCCGGCTTCTCCCGCCGCTCCCGGCTCGCCCTTCTCGCCTTTCTCACCTTTCTCGCCCTTCTCGCCCTGCGGCCCTTGCGGGCCGGCAGGTCCCGCATCCCCGGTCTCGCCCTTCGTTCCTTGCGCGCCCGCCGGTCCTTGCGCTCCCCTTGGACCGACCGGTCCCTGGTCGCCTTTCAGGCTGAGCTTGTAGGCCGTCTGGCCCGAAGCGCAGCTGCTGCCTGGAGCGAGCAGGCTCATCTGGCCGGTGCCGCTGACGCAGATCTGGATGGAATCGAGCGGCGCGGAAGTCGCCCACGCTCCTGGAATCTGGACGACGAGCATCAAAGCGCCCGCCACCAGGACAATCTTGCTTTTCAGCATCTTCATCGATGATGACCCTCTCTCTCGTTAAATGAACCGCACGAGCTTCAGCATCCGCTCCAGCATGGCGGCCGTCTCCGCACGCGTGGACAAGCTGGTCGGCCTGAACTTGCCGCCGTCCGCGATGATGCCCGTCTCTGCGGCCTTGATCGCTGCGGCCTGCGCCCAGGCCGCAATCTCGCCTGCATCGGCGAGCGTCGTTGTCCGGGCCGAGCCGGCCGGCTCCGCGCCCGTGTACGCCATCGCTCCGACGACCATCCGCACGAGCTCCTGGCGCGTCACGGATCGGCCGGGACGGAACGATCCGTCCTCGTAGCCGGAGACGAGCCCTGCCTGATAGGCCGCGCTCACCGCCTGCTCGTACCAGCCGCCGGCCGTATCCGCGAACGGACTGCCCGTCTCCGCATCGGCGAGTCCGAGCGACCGCACGAGCAGCGCCGCGACCTCCGCGCGCGTAATCGGCGCATCCGGAGCGAACAGGCCCTGGCCCCGTCCCTCGAAGATCAGCCTGGAAGCAAGCTGCTCGATCGAGGCCCGGCCCCAGTGCCGCTCCACGTCGCGGAACGTCGCCGGCCGGTCGATGACCGTGAATATGCCGCCTCCCTGCCGCTGCATGACCGCGACCCAGCGGCCGTCCTGCCGTTCGAACCGGGTCGGCACGAACTGGAAGCGGTTCGCCGCCGCATCCCACGCGACGCCCGCAGCCGTCGCCGGGACGGCGTCTGCCGACAGCGGAACCGTACGCGCCGCGTAGCGGTCGAACACGCTCAGGAACGCGCTTTTGCCGTTGCCGCCCGTCACCTGGATGTCGATCGAGGCTGCCGCCGAAAGCCTCCGCGCCCCAAGCCTTTCCGCCGCCTGAGAGACCGCCGCCTCGATGGCCTCGTCCGGAGTGCGCGCCTTGAAATGAAACCCGACCGCATCCTCCGCCACGCCGAACCGCTCGCTGTACCGCTTGGCCGACAGCTCGGCGATCGGCACCGACAGCATCGCTCCGCCCGCCTCGCGGAGCTGCAGCTTCGCCTGCGGGTTCAGCCGCGCGATCTCGCGCAGCGCAGCGCCGGACAGCCGGATCTCCCCTCCGGCAGCCGGCAGGTCGAGCCGCACGACGCCGTTTTGGATCGCCTCGAGCGGGATCGCCGCAGCCGCGGCCGTCCCGTCAGCCGACACGATCTCGGCCCGCACCGCCGCATCCGGCTCCGCCGGCGGGGCCGACGGTCCCGGCGCGGGAGGCAGGATCGGAGGCGGCTCCGGCGGAGCGGTCGGCTCCGGCAGGCCCGGAGAGGCCGTCGGCTCCGGCTCGACTGCCGGCGCGTTCACGACAAGCTCGGCACTTGCGGACAAGCCTCCGTACTGGGCTGTCAGCATCGTCCGGCCGGGCTTCAGCCCGCGCACGACGCCCTTAGCGTCCACGGAGGCGATCGAGCCGTCGTCCAGCCGGTAGGAGGCGAGCTCCGTCACGCGGCTCGCCGAGCGGTCGCTCCAGAGCGCGCTCACCTCGAGCTCCGCTTGCCCGCCGACGTCCACGTCATAAGCCGGGCGTCCGAGCTGCAGCGAGGCGAGCTCAAGCGGCGGGGTCTCGTGCGAGAAAGCCACGTACACGCTCGACGCCACCGTCACGCCGTTCATGGCCGCAGTGATTTCCGCTCCGCCTTCCTCGGTCGGCGCCGTCAGCTCGGCCTGGTAGGCGCCGTAGCTTTCGTAGGCGAACGTGAGCGACACCGGCAGCGGCTCTCCGTTCGGCGCCTCCTGCGGGATCGCGCCGTCGTCCCAGTGCTGGCGCAGCTCGAGCGGCGCGTCGGCAGCGCTCGTCAGGCTGCCGATCGAGCCGTAGGCCGCCGAGACGAGGTTCGCCGCGTAGCGGCCGTAAGCGGCATGCGTCACCGTGCCGAGCTCCCCACCCGTAGCGGCGAACTGCACCGAGGCTGCCGGCTCGGCGATGTCGTTGCCGTAGCGGTCCTTGAGCTGCAGCGTCAGCACCGTCCGGCTGATGCCGTCCGCCGGCAGGCTCATGCGGCTGGCCGTCAGCACCGAGCGCTCGGGCGACGGCGGTCCCGCCTTGAAATAGACCCGCGCCAGATCCGTCACCGCCACGCCCGCCGCCTCGGCGCTGACGTAGCTGATGCCGGCTGTCGTCGGCGCGGTCAGCACCGCGACATACTCGCCGTCGCCCTGGGCTGCCGGCGGACCCGCCCAGGCTCCGAGCGTCGCCCGGAGCCGGATCTGTTCCGGCGGCAGCTCCACCGCCTCGCCGCTGCCGTCCCTCAGCACGAGGGTCACCGTCGCCCGGCTCGTCCCGTCTGCGGGAATTCCCGCCTCATCCGCATGCAGCGTCCCGTGAATCTCGGTCCCGGACGACGCATAGGCCGGCCCGGGCGGCTGCAGCAGGCCGGCCAGCAGCAGCAGCGCCAGCAGGCCGCTCAGGCGCCTGCGCCAAGGCCCGATCTGTCCGCATGGATGTCTGTCCATGTGATTTCCCCTTTCGATACCGCTATCAAGTGCTGAAACGTACATCGGCAAACCTCGCAGCGCTTGTGAGGGAAATCCGCTCGGAAACCGCGCCGCCGCGCCTATTCGCGGATCGCGTCAAGCTGTTTTTATTGACAAGCTGTTCAAAAGAGGGCTATCATTGATGCTGATAATCATTATCATCATTTTCAAAATTACAGACAAAGGAAGGGTCATGCCACGATGAATGCCTTGAACCGCCGCTTCTCCCTCCGTCTC
Organism: Paenibacillus sp. B01; assembly: GCF_009649995.1. Lineage (NCBI taxonomy): Bacteria > Bacillati > Bacillota > Bacilli > Caryophanales > Paenibacillaceae > Paenibacillus > Paenibacillus sp. B01. The sequence goes on from NZ_CP045802.1 coordinate 5,679,642, forward strand.
CCGATCCTGGCCGCCGCGCTGACGCTCGCGCTCGCCGGCTGCTCCAGCTCGACGTCCAACAACTCCCCGGCCTCCTCGCCGAGTCCGTCTCCGAGCGCCGCTCCTACAGCCGCAGCGACCGCTGCGCCGGCCGCCGACTATCCGATCGTCATCAAGCACGCCTTCGGCGAAACGACCATCGAAAGCAAGCCGGAGCGCGTCGCGACGGTCCAGTGGGCGAACCACGACGTCGTGCTCGCGCTCGGCGTCGTGCCGGTCGGCTTCTCCGCAGCCAACTACGGCGTACAGGACGACAGCGGCCTGCTCCCTTGGACCGCCGCGAAGCTCAAGGAGCTCGGCGTGGACAAGCCGAACGTCTACCAGGACACGGACGGCCTTGATTTCGAAGCGATCTCCGACTCCGATCCGGACGTCATCCTCGCGTCGTACTCCGGCATCACGCAGGAAGACTACGACACGCTGAGCCAGATCGCTCCGGTCGTGCCGTACGAGAAGGCTCCATGGGCGACGACGTGGCGCGAGCAGGTGCTGCTCAACGCGACCGGCATGGGCATGAAGGCCGAGGGCGAGCAGCTCATCAAGGACACGGAAGCCCTCATTCAGGAAAAAGCCGCGGCTTATCCGCAGTTCAAAGGCAAAAAGGTCGTCTGGGTCAACTTCTCCGCGAAGGACATGTCGCAGCTGCATCTGTACACGCCGGCCGATCCGCGCGGCGAATTCCTCGTCTCGCTCGGCATGGAGTATCCGGAGAGCGTCACGAGCCAGATCACCGATCCGACGGCTTACTCCCTCAAGCTGAGCGCCGAGAACGCGGAAGCGCTGAGCGATGCCGACATTCTGGTCGGCTATGGCGACGAAGCGCTCTACGAAGCGGTCAAGGCCGATCCGGTGCTGGGCAAGATCGCCGCGATCCAGCGCGGCTCCGTCGTCTTCATCGGCAACGGCACGCCGCTCGCGGCAGCCGGCAACCCGAATCCGCTGTCCATCGCCTATACGATCGACGACTATCTGAAGCTGATCGGAGAAGCCGTCGACAAGAGCAATGGCTAATCCGGCGGCGGCCATTCCGGACGCGGCGGGCAGCTCGCCGGCGCCGAAGCATTTTGCGAAGGTGCTGATCCTCGGGCTCGTCCTGCTCGCGCTGTGCGTCGTCGCCTCCCTCGCCTTCGGCGCCCGCTTCGTGCGGTGGCACGAGCTGATGGACGGCTTGTTCCATCCGGAGGTGGACACCTACGGGGCGAACGTCGTCCGCAAGCGGATCTCCCGCACCGTCTTCGCCCTCTGCTGCGGCGGAGCGCTCGGCGTGTCCGGGGCGCTCATGCAGGCCGTCACCCGCAATCCGATCGCCGATCCGAGCATCCTGGGCGTCAACACCGGCGCCGCTCTGTTCGTCGTCTGCGGGCTGGCTTTCCTGAACATCAGCACCGCGAGCCAGTACATCTGGCTCGCTCTGGCGGGAGCGGCGATCACCGCCGTCTTCGTCTTCGGCATCGGGTCTATGGGACGTGGCGGCGCCACGCCCCTTAAGCTCGTTTTGGCGGGAGCGGCGACGAGCGCGGCGCTGGCCTCGCTCGTCACCGCGATTATGATCCCGCGCTCCTACGTCATGGACCAGTTCCGGTTCTGGCAGGTCGGCAGCGTCGGCTCGGCGACATGGAGCGGCATCGGCACGTTCCTGCCGTTCCTGCTCGCGGGCATCGGCATCGCCATCCTATGCGCCCCGGCGCTCAACGCGCTCGCGCTCGGAGACGACGCGGCGACCGGCCTCGGCGTCCGCACCGGCTTCCTGCGGTTCGTCGCCGCGCTCGGCGGCGTGCTGCTGTGCGGAGCGACGACGGCGCTCGCCGGCCCGATCGGGTTCATCGGGCTGCTGGCCACCCATCTCATGCGGCTCGTGCTCGGTCCTGACCTGCGGTACGTCATCCCGATGTCCGCGATCGCGGGCGCCGTCATCCTGACGCTGTCCGACATCGTCGGCCGGCTGGCCGGCAACCCCGGCGAGCTGGAGGTCGGCGTCGTCACGGCGTTCATCGGCGCCCCGCTGCTGATCGTGCTGGCGATGAAAGCGAAGGTGCGTTCCCTATGAGCGCGGCCTCGATCTCCCTCATCACGGCGGGGCGCCGCGCCCGGCGCCGCCGCTGGATCGCCGTCACGTCGCTGCTCGCCCTGCTGACGCTCGCGCTCTGCTGCGCCATGCTGCTGCTCGGCAGCACGATCTATCCGGTGCAGGACGTCATCCGGGCGCTCACGGGCGAGTCGGTCAAAGGCGTCTCCTTCGCCGTCAACACGATCCGGCTCCCGAGGATGCTCGCCGGCCTGCTGGCCGGACTCGCCTTCGGCATGGGCGGCTACATCTTCCAGACGCTGCTGCGCAATCCGCTGGCCAATCCGAACGTCATCGGCATCACCTCCGGCTCGAGCGCGGCGGCCGTGTTCGGCATCGTCATCCTGCAGGCAAGCGGCGCCGTCATCTACGTCGCCTCGGTCATCGCCGGGCTGGCGACCGTGGCGGTCATCTACGTGCTGTCGCGCGGCAAGTCGTTCTCCATCGGTCGGCTGATCCTCGTCGGCATCGGCATCCAGGCGATGCTCGACGCGGTCATCTCGTACCTGCTGCTCGTCAGCGCGGAGCAGGACGTGCCGGCGGCGGTCCGCTGGCTGACCGGCAGCCTCAACGGCTCGCACATGGACGAGCTGCCGCCGCTGGCGCTGTCCGTGCTCATCTGCGCGCCGATCCTGATCCTGCTCGGCAAGCCGCTGCATCTGCTGGAGCTCGGCGAGCAGTCCGCGACGTCGCTCGGCGTCAGCGCCGACCGGACGCGGATCGCGCTGTTCCTCGCCTCCGTCTGCATGATCGCGCTCGCCACGGCGACGACGGGACCGATCGCCTTCGTCTCCTTCCTGGCGGGACCGATCGCCAAGCGGCTCGCCGGAGCCGGCTTCTCGAACGTCGTGCCGGCCGGGCTCGTCGGAGCCAGCCTCGTGCTGGCGTCCGATCTGATCGGCCAGTTCGCCTTCGCGTACCGGTTCCCGGTCGGCATCGTCACCGGGCTGCTCGGCGCGCCGTATCTGATCTTCCTGCTTGTCCGCATGAATCGAAGGGGAGAATTGTAACCATGAAACCGACTCCTGTGTTCCAAGCCGAGCGGCTGGAGGCCGGCTACGACCAAAAGACGGTCGTCGACGGCGTCAGCCTCGTCGTGCCGTCCGGCCGGATCAGCGTCATCATCGGAGCCAACGGCTGCGGCAAGTCGACGCTGCTCAAGACGCTGGCGCGGCTCATCAAGCCGTCCGCCGGCCAGGTGACGCTGGACGGACGGTCCATCGGCTCGATCGCTCCCAAGCAGCTCGCGCGGACGGTCGGCATCCTGCCGCAGTCGCCGATCGTGCCGGAGGGCATCTCCGTCGCCGATCTGGTCGGACGCGGACGCTATCCCCATCAGCCGCTGCTCGGCGGCTGGTCCAAGAAGGATACGGCGGCCGTCGCCGAGGCGATGGACCTGATGCGCGTGACCGAGTTCGCGGACAAGCCGATCGACGAGCTGTCGGGCGGGCAGCGCCAGCGCGTCTGGATCGCGATGGCGCTCGCCCAGCAGACCGACATCCTGTTCCTCGACGAGCCGACGACGTACCTGGACATCACGTATCAGGTCGAGATCCTCGACCTGCTCACCGACCTCAACCGCGACCACGGCACGACGATCGTCATGGTGCTCCATGACATCAACCTGTCCGCCCGGTACGCGGACTACATCTTCGCGCTGCACGAGGGCAAGCTCGTCGCCGAAGGCAAGCCGGCGGACGTCGTCACCGGCTCGCTCGTCAAAGACATCTTCGGCCTCGACTGCACCGTCATCGAGGATCCTGTATCCGGCACGCCGCTCGTCGTGCCGAGAGGCCGGCATCATGCGGCAGCGGCCGGACAAGGACGCGGCTGACGCTGAGCGGCGAGGCTCAGGCCGGCGCGTCAAGCCGCAGCTGAAAAAGGAAGGCGACCCGCGGAGGGTCGCCTTCCTTTTTTTCCGTCCTTTTTCCATCTATGACAACCGCAGCCTGAACGTATGCGCATACGGCGTCATAAGTTTGGCGACGAGCGCGATGCAGTCCGACGGATACGCCATATGGCTGATCGTCGAAAGAGCGTGTTGCTGGACTCCCCCTTCGAGATGGAGCCAATCGCCGCCGCATGCGTACCGGACACCGCCCCCGTGCCAGCCGAGCCTCCCCTCGCCGTCTTCCGCGAGCGGCAGGTCGGCCGTCAGCTCGCCTTCCGCGCCGAAGAGAAACAACACCTGCGTGAGCACTCTCTCCGGGCCCTCCGCGCTCAGCGAGATGTCCCAGCCTCCATCCGCCTCCGTTACGAGCGCTTCGACGGAATGGCGCTGCTCATGCGTCATGGGCCGCTGCCCGTGGGGAAGCAAATACCAAGGGGCGCCGCTGCTCGTCAACTCGCTCGCCGGCAGCGGGCCGTAGTAGCCCTTCACCGTACTGCCGGACAGCCTGCAGCCTCCGCCCACCTCTTCCAGCTCCTGCATCCGCATGCTTCCGGGATCGAACGTGGAGGCCAGCAGGACCCCTAGCAGCCGAACGGCGCCGTGCCGAAGAGAAAAGAACGACGGCGCCTCCGTCATCGCCGTGACGCTCGTCTTGCCATGCCGATACCGGGCGACTCGGGAGCCGAACTCCGTATGAAGGCCGCCGTGAGCCGGCTGCGGCTGCGGATTGCGCGCCAGCTGGTCCAGATCGGCAGCGCGGGTCGCGGCATAGCCGCGGTTAAGAACAATGCGGTACGACTCCGGCAAGGCCGCACGCTCGCCGCTCCGCTCGCGCCACCGCGGATGCAGCAGATGGCCGATGATCGCCTGATTCGGCGGAACGTCGTCCACCAGGATCGCCTCGGCGGCCAGATCGGCCATTGCGGCATATAGCGGATCGCCGTCGATCTCTTCCATAAGGCGGTAGGCGCAATAGTAATAGGCCAGCGTATGGCGGCGGCCGAAATCCTGACGACTGGAGTAATCCGTGACGACCTCGCCGTCCGGGTGCACGATATAGACCATCATCCTCAAATTGCGCCGGACCGAATCCAGCAGCTCCGGCTTGTCCAGCAGCTGAGACGCATGAATGAGCATCGTATCGCTGACCGCGTTGTAGATGCCGTTGCTTCGTTCAGTCCATTCTCCGTCCGGCGTCGCGTCCAGTCCTTCGGAGAGCCAGGCTTCCGCGCGCTCTTCCAGCTCGGGAAGGCCGAACATCCGATGCAGATAGCCTAGCGCGGCCGTCATCACCCAGCGATGGTTGGGCGTGTGGCAGCCGCCTGTCAGCATCGCCGGGATCGAGCGCCGGAGCCACAGACGAAGATCCGTCAGCACGTTGGCGAAGCCGTCCCAGCCGGTACGGTCGCACAGATTGACGACGCGCGCGAGGGCGCACACGACGAAGGCCGTGTCGGGCGGAGAGTGATAATTGGTCCAGCCAGGCGATATCGTCCCGTCCTCATGCTGAAAGCGCAGCATGAAGCGGCAGACCATCTCCAGGCGGTCGGCCAGCTCTGGATCGCGGTATCTCGCCGAGTCCGGATTGGCGAGCGCCCCCGCCCACATCTCGATAGCCGCCGCCGTCGTCGTATGATTCGGCCAAGCGGCGCCTGTCAGCGGATCGAGGATTCCGCCGGCCGACGCCCCGCCGGCCTCGTCGATCTGCCGCGCGGCGATCCGCTCCGCCCACTGGTCGTTCAGGATGACGAGGCGTTTATAATCGCTCATTGCTCCAGACCCCCCTTGTCCAGTCCAAGCGCCGCGATCCTCGACGCGATCAGACGGTGGCTGCGTTCGATTTCGTCAGGCGCGCAGGCCGCCTTCAGCTCGTATACGCGGACCGGCGCGGCTGCGATGAGCGGCAAAAAGACGTCGAATCCGTCGGGGTCGCCGCTGTGCACGTACGGGCACCAATGATCGGCAAGGCCTACGGTCTCGTGAATATGCACGCCGACGATATCGTTCTTCATGGCGAGAGCCTCGCCGACAGGATCGTACAGCCCCATGTGCCCCATCATCATGCCGTGGCCGATATCGTACCATAGCCCGACGGGCGCGCCTGCCAAACGATCGCAGAGCAGCCGCGCCTCCCGCAGCGTCGGAATCTGATAGCAACGCGAGCGCGTTTCCAGACCGAGCCTTACCCGGTAACCGCGGCGGGCGATCTGTTCGCATGCCGCCTCGAGACTGTCGCCGATACGCGCCAAATAAGCGGGCGCAGCTGCCTCCCGGCGTTCCAGCAGCTCGCTCCACCGCGACTGGTATGCCGCAGAGTCCGGGCCATGCTGCCGCCACAACGTCTTCAGCTCGCGGTCAAGCTCCTCTTCGATCGGCACCTCCCCGGGATGCACGACGACCGCGGACGCGCCATAACGATGGGCATGCTCAGCCGAGCGTACGAGCAGCTCGATCGATCGGTCCCGGCGCGGTCCGTCCTCGAATCCGAGCAGGACGGAGTCGGTGCCGTAGTCCGGATCGTCCAGATGCGGAAACGTATTGTGGACGCTGGACACCGCTATGTCGCCGCGTTCGATCATCGGTTCTATCGTGCGCAGCAGATCGTCCGTCACGTTGTAGTTGAGCTCCACCCGCCTGAAGCCCAGGCCCCGGATCTCGTCGATCATATCGGCTCCGAACGAATGGCGCCTGATGTTCCAGCAGGTGGAAAAGGAGTAGTCTTGCTTGTCGGCAAACATCGGAGCCCTCCTCTCTTCTATGAAGCGAAGCCGCCCTCCGCCTTCAGTCGAAGCGAAGCGTGAACTTCATCGTCGCGCCGTCTGCAGCAGATGGGCTATAGCGGTAAGAGACCTCGGCCACGCCTTCGGACAGCACGACGTCCGGCTTGGGAGCATCGGCCTCGACACGGCAGTCCAATCCCGGCAGCCGCCAGCGCGTCGGCTCGATCACAGCTTCTTGAAGCGCCGGGCCGCGGATTTCGAAGAAGACGTCGATCGGCACGTCCGCCTCGAGCCGCACGTCGATTTCCAGCGAATCCGGCGTTGCGTCGGCTTCGAACGCAATGCCGCGAAGATGGGCATTCCAGCCCTCCCCCGCCTCTCGGCGAAGGAGGCGCATCGTATACCGGCCTCCCCTCTCGTCTCGCCAGTGCATCGTCGCCGGATGCAGCTGGCCGTTCGTGTTGCGGCTTCCCGACATCGCTCCGATCATTCGGTCCGCGCCGATCCAGGCTTTGGCCGTGCACAGATTCGTATTCGCTTGCGGATCGTCGCGCTCGCACAGCTCGACGAACCGCTTCCTCACCATCCGGTCGCCCTGGTGCGAGACGAAGTACGGAATCACCTCGGTTGGCGCGTCAACGCCGACGAGAGCGATCATCACGTCATGGCAAGTCTCGCAATTGACGCGAGTCAGATGCTCGTAGCCCTCGCCAAGCAGCAAATACACGAAGACGCCTATCGAGCTGTGCTCCTGCATCTCCATATCGTAGGCGCGGGCGTAAGGCCCGCACAGATTTTCAAGATTCGCGTTGTAATAAAGAGCCATGTTCTCCCACAGTCCTCGTTCAAGCTCGCGGCCGATCTGCAGCAGACGATCGCTGCGGCCGAACCGGCGCCATAGGCCCAGCACGGTCAAGTCAACGCCGTAATAGGTCGTCGTGTTGAACTCGGCGAAGGTGCCGAATTCGCGATGCCGTTCAAGAAAGCTTTCGGCCTGGGCGTACGCATGGGAAATCCATCCGGTCTCCCCGAGCCTGTAGCCGTAGCAATGCGTGATGAAAATATGCATCAGCTCAATGTTGGTATTCATCGGAACCGCATCGGACAGCCGGCGGTCGATCGATCCCTGCACCGCGCGCGCCATCGATTCGTCCATGCGGCGGACGAGGTCGGGCGGCAGCTTCTCCTCGAACAAGGACAGGATCACGGCAAAGGCGCTGGCGATGAACTCCCGCCAGTTCGGGTCGTAGCTATCCCATACCGGAGGCAGCACCTCGGATACGGCCGACTTGAACAGACGCTTCATCTTGCGTGGATCAGCCGCCTCGGCCGCCGCGAGCTTGCCGGCGATCGCCTCCAGCGTCCGGTCCAGATAATAGGCGGTGCCCGGAGCGAACCGCTGCCACGGGTAGCCGCCGACAGGCGGATGCGGCGCTTGCGGCGACGTCCGGAACGTCCCATGGTAGATCTCCCCGGGATAATCGAACTGCAGATCCAGAACGCGTCCGATCACGGCGCAAGCCCGCTCCCGATCCTGCCCCTCGTCGCGCAGCAGCAATCCAAGCGCATAATGCGCGCTGCCGCGGGTGTCTTGCCGTTCCGGCTCCTCATAGCTGCGAATGAGCCTGGCCTGCTCATCGTACGCTCCATCCATGAGAGCCATGGACTGCGTGATCAAGAACCGCTGGCGCTCCGTCATCCCCTGCTCCCGGCCCAAGCGATTAGTGGCGTCATCTCCCATCCTCCGTCACCCCTTGACCGCTCCGACCATGACCCCGCTCACGAAATAGCGTTGAAGCCACGGGTAGACGAGCAGAATCGGAATCGAAGAGAAGATCACGCTGGCGGCCTTCAAGCTCTCCGGCAGCATCTTGACGGCGCCGACGCCTTCGTTTTGCATCAGCTCGGATACCTGGTTCTGCTGGATCATCTGGTAAAGCTTCAGCTGAAGCGGATACAAATCCGGCTTGGTGATGTACATGAGCGCATCTTGAAAGCCGTTCCATCGGCCTACCGCATAGAACAGGCTCAGCGTGGCCAAAACCGGCAGCGACAACGGCAGGATGATGCGCACCAGCGTCCCGAGCTGCGTGCTGCCGTCGATGTCGGCGGCCTCCTCAAGACTGTCCGGGATGCCGCGGAAGAACGAGATCAGAATGATCATGTAGAACGGACTGACAAGAGCAGGCAGCACCAGCGCCCAAATCTCGTCAAGCAGGTGCAGATTGCGAACGAGCATGTACTCGGGAATCATGCCCCCGCTGAAGAACATCGTAATGACGATGACGAGCATGAGCCATCTGCGGCCCTTGAGCGCGCGCTTCGAGAGCGGATAAGCGACCGCGATCGTCGCGGCCATGCTTAGAACGGTGCTGAGAAGCGTCAAGAAAACCGTAAAGCCGAGCGAGGAAATCATGGATGGATCGGAAAAGACCTTGACGTACGCCTCGAACGTAAGCTCGACGGGCAGGAACGAGACTTCGCCCGATCCGATCGCCCGGCCCGAGCTGAGCGAGATCGCGATGATATGAATGAAGGGAGCGAGGCATACGACGATCGCGAGCAGCACGAGAACATAGTTGACGGCATCGAACAACCGCCCAGGCGAGCGTTCCACTATAATACGACCCCTTTCCTTATGTCTGCGGGACGGTCAGAGAATGCTCTCGTCCGTTAATTTGCGAGAAGCGTAGTTCGCTCCGAGCAGAAAGATCAGGCCGACGACCGCCTGGAACAGGCCGACTGCCGTCGCGAGCGTGATCTGCCCGGATTGGAGGCCGACGCGGTAAACGAATGTACTGAGCACGTCCGAATAATCGCGGACGGCAACGTTGCCGATGATGAACGGCCGGTCGAAACCGATCGAGACCATGTTGCCTAAATTGATGATGAGGAGGGTTACGACCGTCGGCTTGATGCCGGGCAGCGTGATATGCCAGATCCGGCGCATGCGGCTGGCGCCGTCGACCTCGGCCGCCTCGAACAGCTCGCGGTTGATGCCCATCATGGCAGCCAGGTACAGGATCGTCCCCCAGCCCGCGCTCTGCCAGACGCCGACCGCGAGATAGGTGATCAGCCAGTAGTTCTTGTCCGACAGGAACGGCACTGCGTCGAAGCCCAGCCCCGTCAGCATATTGTTGATGAACCCGGATTGCGTGCCGAATACCTGAAGCACGATGCCGCCGATAATGACCCAGGAGATGAAATGCGGGACATATAATACGGTCTGCGCCAGCTTTTTGAACCAGGCGGAGCGCATCTCGTACAGCATGACCGCGAGAAGGAGCGGGGCCGGGAAGGAGACGGCCAGATCGAGCAGGTTAAGCATCAGCGTGTTGCGAAGCGCATCGAAGAAATCCCGGTTCGCAAACACTTCGCGGAAGGCGTCGAGGCCGATCCATGGACTTCCGGATATTCCCTGGAAGAAATTGAAGTCTTTGAACGCGATCTGCGTCCCGTACATCGGGCCGTAGCGAAAAATCAAAAAGTAAGCCATCGGCAATAGGAGCAGCGCGTACAGCTGCCAGTACCTTCGGATATATACCACCTGCGGATCCTCCTCTCAAACGGGCCGGCGTCCGCAGGATCGGCGTGCATCCGTGCGGACGGCGACGTAGTTTGAATCATGCATGACACGATTACTTGCCGGACATTTCCTTGTAGGCTGCCGTACGTTCGTCCAGGATCGCCTGACCGCCGCTCGCCATATAATCCTTCATCATGCTCTCGTACACGCTCTCGAAGCTGGCCGGCTTGACGATGGTCGCCTTGACGATGAATTCCTGGAACTTGTCGCTCAGGCTGCTGCCATACTTGGCTTCGGCTTCGATCGGATGATCGAACCGAACCGGCGCGATCGTGTCGGTGTTCGAAATCTCGACGGACTTGCGCATGTCGGCCTGATATTCCTTCGGCGTCTGCGCGATGTAGGCCGCTTCGTTCTTCTCGTCGCTGCCCGCGTATTTGCCGTTGACGATGATCCCGATATCGCCGAAGTTGTAGATGCGGTCGCTTGCTTCCTTGGTGGCGTCTTCCTTGACGACCGGCACGCCGTCGACCATCGTATAGTTCTCGTTCTCTACGCCGAACTGGATGTCGAAGAGGTTCTTGCCGGAAGCCATCCAATCCAGATACTTGACCGCTGCCTCCGCGTTCTGGCTGGACTTCGGAATCATGACGTACATGGCGTTAGGCGCATAGGCCGGCTTGGCGAATTTGCCTTCGCTGTTCTTGAAGGCGTCGATCGGAGTCATGACGGCGCCCGGCACGTTCGTCTGCAAGTTCTTGTAGGAGCCGTTGGCGACGAAGTACAGCTCTCCCGCATCTTCGCTGTAGAATCCGACCTTGCCGCTCTGCATGTCTTCCCACAGCTTCTTCTTATCCTTGTCCAGGCCGAAGTCCTTGCTGATCAGTCCTTCGTTGTACAGCTTATTCATATACTGAAGCGCGTCCTTGAAGCCGGGCAGCAAGGTCGGATAGTCGTTTGAACCGAGCTGCTGGGTCAGGGTATAGCGCTGTTCTTCGGTCAGCGGCTTGATGAACGACCAGATGAGCGGCTCGTACTGAGCGGAGGCGATCGACATGCCGAACGGCACGATGCTGCTGCCTACGCCGCCTGGATCCTTTTCCTTGAACGCCTTCAGCGTCGCATAGAGCTCGTCGGCGTTAGTCGGGGCGGGGAGGCCGAGCTTGTCCAGCCAGTCCTGGCGGATATACGAGGCGTACTTGCCGAGCACCAGACGGCGTCCGGGCACGGCCAGCTGCTTGCCCTTGTATTGACCGTAAGCCAGCGTATCCTCGCCCAGAAACGCTTTAAGATTCGGACCGAATTGGTCGAGAAGGGAAGAGAGCTCCGTCAGGCCGCCTTGCTCCGCATAACGGTTGAAGGTTCCCGAGTCGTAGGTAAAAACGATGTCGGGAACTTCCGAGCCGCTCGCCATGAGCACGTTCAGCTTCTGCACCTCTTCGGAACGTGGGACCGGCACGAACTCGACGTCGATATGGTTCGGATCGCCGAAGCGCTCTTGCACGAGCCGCGTCAGGTAGCTGTCGGAGATCGTGTAGCCGGACGGCGTATTGCCGCGATCGAAGATCTCCACTTTTAATTTTGTCCTCTTCGTCGAGCCGGCATCTGCGGAACCTGTGGAACCGGATGACGAATCGTCTCCGGAAGAACAGGCGGACAACAGCAGCGTCAGCGCCGTTGCTGCGGCCAGCGCCTTGCCTGCAGATCTTTTATGCAGCCATTTCATCTTGACTCTTCCCCTCTCCTGCTATGGATAGTCGTCTCCCGCAAGCTCCGCCTAGCGGCGCCTCGGGATGTCACTAATTATTACATCTCTTTTTTTGTTTGCTCAATAAACGATTTTCATATGGCTTTTCATCGGAGGAAATGGTTATAAAACCTAACATATAAACAGGAATCGCGAAGCCTTAAACGATTTTCATATCCATTCATCGGGAAAGTCATCGGGAAAGCTCAAGCTGAGCTGTCCTGATTTCCTTGCCGGTACGCAAAAAAACCGCCCTCACGGGCGGCTGGGCGCTGCGCAGCCGGGACGAACGACATTCGGTTTATTCGCTCCGTCCTTTCTTCTTGCGATATTCGCCGGGAGTAACTCCCGTAACCCGCTTGAACACGCGGCCAAAGGAAATCGAGTTGGCATAGCCGACCTTCAGCGCGATGTCCTGCACTGTCCAGTCGGTCGTTACGAGCAGCCGGCACGCCCGCTCGACGCGCAGTTGGAGAAGGAAGTCCACGAACTTCATGTTGTATTCTTCCTTAAACAGATAGCTGGCATACTTGCCGGAAATCTGAAACCGATCGCTAAGGCTCTTCAGCGATAAATCCGGGTTATCGAAGTTCTCTTCGATATAAGTCCTCATTTCGCTGATCATCGCTCGGTGGCTCTTCATCTCGTTGATGGCCACATAATTGCGGTACACTTCCTTCAGCCACTCCTGAAGAATAGCCTGCACATCGGCCATCGTCGCCGCCCGTTGAATCTCTCCAAGCATACGGGCGAGAACTTCCTTGGCAAACTGGCTGTGCAGGCGCTCGGACAGGTCGCCGAATTCGCGGGCCAGCATCTGGATCAGCGCCTGCAGCAGCATGCGGATCTCGGTATCCCTCAGCTGGTCGGAGCCGAACGCCGCGAACAGCTCATCAAGCCGCTCCCGCCAGCTATCGCTCGTCAAGCGGAATTCGCGGACGAAATCCGCGAACAGCTGCAGGTACGGATGCGCGTGCAGCTCCGAGCCCCCGGGCATCCGCTCGATCAGCAGGATGTCTCGACCGGTCGTGAGCTTGCGCTGCAAGGCGGAATTCGCATCGGCGTAGGAGCCGGCCGCGCCATCCCAGCTCGGAGCCGTATGGCCGACGGCCACTGTGAACGAGAGTCCGAAGTGCTCGATAATCCATTCGCGCACTTGCCTCGCCAGCTCCGACAGCTTCTCCCGACTGGGCGCCTCCTCGTTGACGGAAGCGATAGCGGCGACGAGACGCCGACCGCTGAACCATTCCGCCCAACCGCCCATCTGCTCGCCGTTCGCCATCTCGCTCACGACGTTCATGATGGCCAGCTTCAACAAGCTTTGATCCGGCTTCAGATCGTCGCCGTTCAACTCGGCGATCATGACCGTCAGGCTGCGCGGCTCCAGGTACGCTTCTTCGAGCGGCATCAGCTGGCCCAGCCGTGCTCGCGCCGAATTGGATTCCCCGCTCTCCACGATATCAAGCAGCAGCTGCCTGCGCTGGACGAGCAGATTCTCATGATGCCGCTGCTCGTAGTCGACAGTCTGCGAGATCAGTCGCTCCAGCGCCCGATCGATGATCATCAGCTCGTCCTTGACGGACGATGCGGCTTCGTTCTCGTCCGGGCGCAGCTGCATCGACTGGATCCGGTTCAGGATCAGCTGGATCGGGCGATAGTTGCGTTTCGTGATGTAGAGCAGGCCGATGATGGCGCCGACGATGGTCAGCAGGCCGATTCCGATCCAGACATAAGAGATCAGCGATACCCAAGCATACAGTTGTCCGGATTGAATGCCGCTCTCGAACGTCCACCCGCTCTTCTCGGAACGGAGCCGGTTCAAGGTGTGGCCCTTGAGGCCTTCGCGCCCGTGGGCCACGTACAGCAGATTGCGCTCATCATCCCATAGTCTCAGGAACGACAGCTGATCATTCGTCATGCTGTCGATCTGCTGCTCAATCGCATACATGCGCACGGAGACGACGAGCAGCCCCTCCCCTCCGAACGGCAACGGCAGCCACTTGTTCATGCTGATGACCTTTTCGGCCGAATCGCTCGACCTTTCCTTGTAGTCGCGAGGGGCGCTCCAACCGGTCTCGCCGCGGCGCTGAAGAGACTCGGTGATGTACTCCGCGTCTCCAAAGCCCATCAGCGACGTCATCCCTCTCGTAGTCAGCACCTCGGAATCGGCGGCCCGATAGAGATAGACCGAAGCGATCTTGTCCTGACGGTCGACCATTTTCCGAAGTCCGCTTGCCGCATCATAGATAAACGAAATGGTCTGCTGCTCCGGTCCCGGCTCGAGAAAATCATTGTACAGCTTGGCCGAAGCGATCTCTTCGAGCAGCCGCAGCTCGATATCGCCCAACGTCCGGTCGATCGTGTCTGCGATATAGCGGGTAGAAACAAGATCGGCCTTTTGCGTTTCCTTGCGCGAGAGCTCGTTCACAATCAAGAAAGTCAGGAAGACGAGGACGGAGATGGTCAGCAGGAACAGAGGGAAATACGAATAGAGCATCCGGGCGTACCAATTCCGCTTCATGTTCAACTTCAACTCTCCTCCCTCCGCGATCCTCTAGCTGTACGCTCCGCTGCGTCGCGCGCGCCTGCTGACGGCATGCAACACGGCTGAGCCAAGCCCTGCGCTGATCGTACAGGCAAGGAACATCGCCGTCGGACCTCCCGCGTCCATCAGATAGCCGTTCAGCATGTTCCCTATAATGCCGCCAAGACCCATGAACACCATATTGAACAAGCTCTGCCCGGTCGCTTGCGACTCCGCGCTCGTCATCGCGGCTACGTACTCGACCGCCGCGATATAGAACAAGCCGAAGGACAAGCCGTGCAGCACCTGCACGCCGATCATCACCCCGGGAGTCGGCCATATCCACTGAATTCCCCAACGCAGCATATACGCAACCGAGGCGATAAGCAGCGTACGCTCGAATCCCCACTTCCTCAGCACGGATGAAGCCATCAGCATCGAGGGCACGTTCGTCGTCGAGGCGAGAAGCAGACCGATGCCGGTCAGCGCGTAGGAGCCTCCCACAGCCTGAAAGGACAGGACAAAAAAGGAATTGAACGCGGTAAGCGTCTGATTGACCAGAAAGCAGCCCAGCAAAAACAAAGCAAACGACCGGTTGCGAAGCAGCTCCCACAGTCCGGCGGTAAAAGCGGTCGAGCTCCCGGATACGTCGGTCCGGCTCGGAAGCGCAGCGGCCAGAACGGCGCTGAGCGCGTTGAACGCCAGAAAGGGCAGCCACAGCATATGGATCGAGAACTGCGACAAATACAGACCCGCTGCATAACCGCCTACTCCGGTGCCGATGCTTCCGAATAACCGAATGACGCCGTAGGAGGTGCGGGCTTCCCGCGCGGCGGTTACGGCATAGGAATCCGCTACCGGATACTGCGTCACTTGAAATATCGTGCAAAGAGTATAAATGAATATAAGGAAGAGATACAACTTGATATTATAGAAATAAGCGGCGAACGAAGGGACAAGAAGACTGACGATCAGAATCGATCGCGTCATTTTGAACCGGTCCGCCAGCATCCCCCATGCCGGCTGCAGCACAATCGAAACGAGTGTGCCGAAGGCCATGACGAGGCCGGTTTCTTGGCTCGAAAAGCCCTGTTTCACGAGTAGTGGATTCACGTAAGGGTTGAAGATCCCTCCGGCCAGCCCCATGAACAGATAAAGTCCCTGAAGCTTGAGCAAGACGATTCTGGCTTTTTTATCGGCTCGTATCTTTGTTTGGCGAGCCGGTGCTAGCAGGCTTCCCATCCTAAACTCCACTCCATCCGTTGGCTCAGAATCCGGCTCTTGCTAGCGCGCCGGTCAATCAGCGTGCAGACAGCTTGGCTCGGACGGCGACGAGCGCGCCCGTTGCGCCAGCCTCGTTGCCAAGGCGGGCAGGCGCGAGCGCTACCGGCACAGCCGTAAGCCCGGCGAGCCGCTCGGCAATGCCGCCGAGATAATAATCCGGGTCGGCGGCCGCCACGCCTCCGCCGAGGATGACCAACGCCGGATTGAGCAGGCCGACAATATTCGCGATGCAGCGGGCCATATAGCCTAGCGCCCTGTCCATGACGCGAAGGGCTTCAGGGTCATCGTCCTTGGCGGCCTCCAGCACATGCCTGGCCTCGATGCGCGCCTGGTCGCCCCCGGCCAGCTCGAGCACAGCCGAAGAGGGATCGGCGTCATGCTCGGAGAATCTCCTGCGGGCCTGAAGCGCTATGCCTGTACCCGAAGCCATCTGCTCGAGCACGCCGAACTCGTTCGGATCGGAGCCTGCGCGGCCTTCGAGTCCGGCATCGCCGACGATCAGATGCCCGATCTCGCCCGCCCCGCCCTCGTGTCCGCCGTATAGGCGGCCGTCTAAAAACAGCGCGCAGCCGATGCCCGTCCCTACCGTGATCATCGCGAAGTCGTCGCAGCCCTGCGCCGCTCCTTCGGCATGCTCGCCGATCGCCGCCAGATTGACGTCATTGTCCAGATAGATCCGGCCGGCGTAGACTTTGCGTATCAGCGGCCGGATATCCAGCTGCGGCCAATGGAATGCCGGCGCGTTCAGCAGGATGCCTCGCGCATCCTGGATGATGCCCGGGAATCCGATGCCGACCCCGACCAAGCGCGCATAGGGAATGCCCGAATCCTCTCCGAACTGCTTTAATTCCGCGAACAGCCAATCGATGAATTCCGCCGGCGAGCCGCTCGTACGGGTTCCGATCTTGCGTTGAATCGTCGGCCCCCCGGAAGCGATCGGAGACAGCATCATCAGCGTCTTCGTCCCTCCAACATCGATGCCGGCAAGCCATTCCCCCTCTGCCTGCCCCAACGTTCCCTTGCCCAATGTACTCATGGATCGCCCTCCCCCCTTAGTTCGATTACAACTCCAGACGAAGCGATTCAACCGCTCGTTCCCGCGCCAAGAGCGACGCGCCAATAACGACCGCCCGATCGCCCAGCCCGGAGGCGACCAGCCTCGTTCCCCTCGCCAGCCCCTCCGCCTGATGGCGATGCAAGATCGGCAGCAGCAGATCGCCCCTGCCCCCGATACCGCCGCCAAGCACGACCATCTCAGGAGCCAGCACGGCGCATAAATTATGAACGGCCCAAGCGATCAGGCGGCCGTAGGCCTCCAATGTTTCCACTGCCGCCGCTTCCCCTCGCCTTGCTGCCGAGAACAGCTTTTCGGGCGACAAATGAAGGGCAAGCGCCTTTGCTTCCTCGTCGTCCCGCTCGCCGAGCACGCGCGCCGCGAGCGTCATCAAGCCCTGCGCGGACAACGCCGTCTCCAGCCGCGAGCCATCGGGCAGCAGCATCTCGGCGAACTCGCCGGCTTGCCCGTCATGGCCTTTCAACAGGCGCCCGTCAACGACGATCCCGCCGCCCGTGCCCGCACCGATCGAAAAAAAGGCAAATTGACCCACGCCCTGCGCGGCTCCTTGCTTTTGTTCTCCGAGCGCGGCCAGATTGACGTCATTCTCGATCGTGACCTCGCACGGGAATATCGCAGATAGCGATTCGAGAGCGAACGACTCCTGCAGACCGGCGAGCGGCGCAACGATGCGCGAGATCTGACTTGTGTCCGGCAGCACGACTGCCGGCACGCCGACGCAAATATGCTTGAGCTGCTGCCACGTCACTTCGTTCAGGGACAGCAGGTAATCGGCCCTGCTCTTGAGGAGCGCGAGCGCCTCCTCGCCGGTCGCGTCCGCCGGCATCGGACAGGCATCGTACCCGAGGAGCCTGCCGCTAAGATCGCACAAGGCGATCCGGATCCGGGTCGCTCCAAGGTCGATGCCGCAGGTGTAATGCCCCCGCTCGTTGAAGCTGACAAGCGTCGCTTTCCGGCCTTGCGCATTGTCCGCCTGGCCCGTCTCCACCGCGAGCCGGCGAGCGATAAGACGCTCGACCGCAGCGGATACCGTAGGCTTGCTGAGCCCGGTATACCGGCTGATGTCCGCGCGCGACAGGCTTCCTCGCTCCATGACAGCGTCGAGAATGACGTTGTCGTTGGATGTGCGCATCGACTGTGGAGTGTATGCCATCTTAAGCCTCCTTTTAAGTTAGTAAAGTTAATTAACTATATAAGCACTATACCACCGACTCCCCGTTTCTGCATAGATATGCGTCGAAAAGGAAGGCCGGAATCGAGCGCCCGCCATGCCGGGAGGACGGCATCATGCGAGATTCCGAGTTCCAGCCCGGCGTGCGCCGTCCTACCGATGATTCATGAAGTTCTGCTTCTCCAGGTAATCCAGCACTGTCCGGGAAAACTCCAAATGGGATTCCTTCGTATACTTCGCGCGGGTGTAGATCTGGGCGAGATTCTCCAGTCCCATCTCCTCGGTCATCCGCTTCAGGCTCGGAACGTCCATGTAGCGCTTCCAGCCCTTTTCGTTGCGCTCGCGGTAAATCTCCACGATGTCCTCGTCGGAGTAGTCCCGGTACTGCTCGTCATGGACGAGACCATGCCGGGGCAGCCGGTCGCGGCGGGCGGGATCCTCGGCCGGGTAGCCCAGCGAGTACCCGACGACGGGCACGACATTCGGCGGGAGGTTCAGCAGCTCGCCGATCTGGTCGCAGTTGGCCAGCGTCGAGCCCATGTAGCAGAGGCCGAGGCCGGCATTTTCCGCAGCCAGCGCACAGTTCTGCGAAGCCAGAGTGGCGTCGATGGCGCCGATCATGAAGCTCATGAAGTTGTCGAAATGGACGGGCGCATCGTTCATCGCCAGCCATTTCCGCATCCGGTTGAAATCCGCGCAGAAGGTCAGCAGCACCGGGGCGTCCACGACCATGGACTGCTCCATGTGGGCGGCGTACAGCTTCTGCCTCAGCTCCTTGTCCCGCGTGACGATGATGGAATAGGACTGCATGTTGCCGCTGGACGAGGCTCGGATGCCGGCGTCCAGAATCTGCTCGAGCAGCTCCGGGCTCACCTCGCGGTCTTGATACTGGCGGATCGATCGGTGTCCGTGCAGGACGTCGCTAAATTCCATTGCATCCACTCTCCTAATAGGGTCTTCCTCCGGCCTGGCTCACACTAGGCGTCGATCTTCCGGTCCTTGTAATAAAATTCCTTGTCGCGGTCGTTGATCTCCCGGAGCACGCGGCACGGATTGCCGACGGCAACGACGTTCGCCGGGATGTCCTTCGTCACGATGCTGCCGGCGCCGATGACGGTGTTGTCGCCGATCGCGACTCCCGGGAGGATGACCGCGCCGGCGCCGACCCACACGTTCCGGCCGATGCGGACCGGCAGGTTGAACTGGCTCACCTGCTCCCGAAGATGGGGCACGATGGGATGGCCTGCCGTCGCTACCGTGACATTGGGACCGAACATCGTGTGATCTCCGACATAGATATGGGTGTCGTCCACCATCGTCAGGTTGAAGTTGGCATAGACGCCCTTCCCGAAATGGACGTGCCTGCCGCCCCAGTTGGCGTGGAACGGCGGCTCGATGTAGCAGCCCTCGCCCAGCTCGGCGAACATCCGCTTCATCAGCTGCGCGCGCTTCTCCCCCTCGGATGGACGCGTCGCATTGAAGTCATAGAGCCGCTCCAGACATTCGCGCTGCTCGCTCAGCAGCTCCTCGTTCCCGCTGTTGTAGAGCCCGCCGGAGTGCATTCTTTCATAAGGCGTCATGTACATATCCTCCCATTCTGATTGACCAAGGCGTTAGGATCGACCGGTTGATTCCTGCTTATCCCCAAAAGCCTGCTCGCGCTGCGAGGGCTTGCGGATCAAAACTGCGCTCGCCGCCGTTCCGATCAGCAGGAAGACGGCCATGAGCAGGCTCGCTTCTTTCATGCCGGCGTTGAACGCATGGAACACGATCGGCTTCGCGTCCTGGAAAGCAGGCAGGGCCTGGAATGCCCCCGCTTGCCCGCGGTCGAAAAGATGCGATCCGGCAAAAGCTCCCGCTTCCTGAAGCCGCTCGAGCAGCTTGTTCTTTGATTCTACGTCGATGTCCGGAAGCTTCGCAACCTGCTTGCCCAGCGACTCGCGATATCCTTCTGTCAGCTTGATCCCGAGCAGGACCACGCCGAAGGACAGTCCGACCTGCCGAAAGACGTTCAGCATGCCCGACGCCATGCCGACCTGGCTCTTGTCGACGGAGCTCATCGCGGCGTTGGCGATGGGCGGATTGACCAGAGCGTTGCTGATGCCGAGAAGGATGAATCCCGCCAGAAGATGGCTCCATTCCAACGGAACCTGGATGCGTTGGCGAATGACAAGGACTCCGATCGCCCCGATCAGCAGCGCTCCGCTGATCAGCCACCGGTTGCCGATTTTTCCGGATAGGACTCCGGCCGCCGGCCCCAGCACCAAGGTGAATCCGCTGATCAAGAGCATCCTCGCTCCCGTTTCAAAAGCGGAATAGCCCATATAATTCTGCATCAGAATCGTGAGATAGGTGAATCCCCCGTACAGTCCCGCTCCCAAAGCGAACGCCGCGATGTTGGCGCCGTTGAACGACGCGCTTTTGAACATCGACAATTCGATCATCGGCTGATCGACTTTCCGCTCGGTCACGATAAACGCGATGAAGAAGAGCAGCGATGCGCCGAACAAGCCTAGGATAGGCCCGTTTGTCCAGGAATAACCCGGGTGCATTTCCTTCTGGATCAAGGCGAGCACCATCGTGAAGATCGTCGCCGTGCTGAAGGCGAAGCCCAGATAGTCGATCTTCCCCTTGCGGTTCCGAGCGCTCTCCTGAATGAAATACATTCCTGCCCAAATAGCCGCGATGCCGAACGGAAGATTGATCAGGAAGATCGATCGCCAGCCCCAGCTGTCCACCAGAGCGCCGCCGATAAGCGGTCCGGCGGAGATCGCCAGACCGACCACGCTGCTCCAGATGCCGAGCGCGAGTCCCCTTTGCCTGTCGGGGAAAGAAGCGGTGACGATGGTCAGCGACAGGGACATCATCGCCGCGCCGCCGATGCCTTGCAACCCTCGGAACAGGTTCAGCCAGACATCGCTGGGCGCGAGTCCGCTGGCCAAGGAGCCGATGACAAACAAGCCGAGTCCCATCAGAAAGACTTTTTTGCGTCCTATGACATCGCCCAGCTTGGAGATCGGCAGCAGCATGGCGGCATAAACCAGCGTATAAGCATTCAGCACCCATTGCAAACTCGAGAAATCGGAAGCGAAGCTTCGTTGAATATCGGGCAGCGCGACATTGACGATGGTGAGATCCAGCATGGCCATGAACACCGCCAGGCTGACGATGATCAGAACCCACCACTTTCGAGAACGGTTTTCCATTCGTTGTCCCTCTTTTCATGTTTTTGTGCACACATATGCACCTATTGATCAAAAAGAAAAGCACCCTAGGACTGCAGGTTCAGGAGTGCTTTCATGTTGCTCGCCGTCTTCTCGAACTTGTCTACGACAACGTGCTGGTTGGCTTTGTAGTAGATTTCCCGGCCTTCCTTCCTTCTCTGCACGATATCGAACCGGTTCATGTAGTCCAGATGGCGAGAGATGACGGACCGGTTCTGGGGAAAGTGCTCGGCGATCTGCCCGATGGCCATCTCCCCGTAGATGGAGAGGAAGACCAGCAGCTCGCTTCGGACCGGGTCGAAAACGGCTCGGTAGAATTCAATATCGATATTGTCTTCAATCAGCTTCTTGCACCTGCTCGGATCGTGGCCAAGTCCCATCCTCTCACCGCCTACCTTAATTATATGCATCCGTGTGCACATGTAAACAAAAACTTTCATCCATGGCCGCATGGCTGTCTGGGAGCCGCAGGTCCGCTACGGGGACATGGCCCGTGCCCGTCATCCACTGCAGCCTGACATGAACGAAGCGCTTGCTGAAAATCAGCAAAACGGTGGAAGGCCCCCCTCCGAGGGGGGCCTTCCTTTTTGCCGTCCTTATTTATAGAACACCTTTTCGATGTTGTACTTGGCCTTGAGCTGGTTGATGAGGTACGTCTCGTAGATTTCCCGGTGCATGGGCTCCTCGATCAGGCACACCTCGATCTTGGCGACCTCGCTGCGATGGTTCTTCATGACGGACGAAGCATCCTCGAAATGCTTCTTGATGCGGGGGCGCAGCTTCCGCGCCTTGCCGACGAACAGCAGCTCGTCCTTGTCGTTGTAGAACAGGAAGATTCCGCCTTCTTCCCTGGTGATCCGATGGAAATCCGTAAACCCGTAAATATGGCTGGACTGAGGATCCTTTTCCTTGTATAGGGTCACGTCTGGCTTTGGAATGGTAATTTGGATCATGCGCGCTCGCTCCTTCTGCTGGGCCTGTGCCGCTTGCCCTTCTGCTATTATACCCGCTTCTTCCGCGCATGTCCCGCTTCCTCCGGGTCCGCCTGGCTCCATGAACGCGGTCTTCTCGACTCGCGCATCGCCTCGATCCACTCGACCAGCTCGCCGCGCAGCCGCAGTTGCTTGTCGATCCTGCCGGATGCGGCCTTCATGGCTTCGCCTGCTCTTCCATGACTTGCTCGATCCCGAGCAAAATGAGCTTCACTCCGAATTCGAACGCGCGGTCGGTGCCCATCAGCTCGAACAGCCCGTTCGTGAACATTCTCCGGAACAGCCCCGCCTCCGCGTCGTCCATGGAATCGAGCAGGCGGATCATCTCGTCGCCCGGAGCGGCGCCCTTGTCCTGCAGCATCGCGGAGACGTTCCGCTCATGCTGGTAATCGTCCAGCACGAAGTAGAAGACGTAGTTCACCAGCGTCGTGACGACCTGCATCTTCTGCTCCTGCTCCAGCGGCGTCTCTTCCACGCAGAGCAGCATGCGGTTGGTGAACCGGATGATGTCCGGCTCGTGGGGCAGCGTCATCATCATGAGCTGCGTCGAGCAGGGATAGCGGCCGAGCACGCTCCGCACCGTGGCGGCCAGCGCCGCCAGCTGCTCCTTCCAGTCCCCGTCCGAGCGGAACTCCTCCAGAATCCGTTTCGACACCTGGTTGGCCAGGCGCTGGTACAGCTGCTGCTTGC
This sequence comes from Paenibacillus sp. B01, assembly GCF_009649995.1. Classification (NCBI taxonomy): domain Bacteria; kingdom Bacillati; phylum Bacillota; class Bacilli; order Caryophanales; family Paenibacillaceae; genus Paenibacillus; species Paenibacillus sp. B01. The sequence continues at coordinate 5,702,590 of NZ_CP045802.1, forward strand.
TCTTGAAATGCCAGTAGAGCGAGGGCGCCTGAATGCCCAGCCGCTCGGCCAGCCGCCTCATGCTGAACTTCTCGATGCCCTCCTCGCCGAGAAGCTCCCAAGAAGCCCCGAGAATCTTGTCCTCCGAAATCGAAGGCTGCTGCTTTTTCATCTGGCACCCGCCTTTTATCTAACGGTGTAAGTTTATGCTTTACAGGTTCATAAGGCCATGATATCATCTAACACTGTAAGGCACAACCTAACGCCGTTAGATTGATCTCAAAAAAATAAACCTAGAAAGCCGGGATCCGCATGGATGCAGAAAACCTTCACTATTTCGAGAAAGCCCCGATCGCCAAAGCCGTCGCCCACTTCGCCGTCCCGATGATGCTCGGCACGTCGATGAGCGTCATCTACTCCATCTTGAACGCCTACTTCCTCGGGACGCTCCACGACACGGCCATGCTGACCGCGCTCGCGCTGACGCTGCCGTTGTTCGCGATCATCATGGCGCTGGGCAACCTGATCGGGATGGGCAGCGGCACCTTCATCTCCCGCCTGCTGGGCGAGAGGAGCTATGACGAGGCGAAGCAGGTCTCGTCCTTCGCCTTTTACAGCAGCCTCGTCCTCGGTCTGATCGTCATGGCGATCGGCCTCCCGCTGATCGATCCGATCGTCCATAGCCTCGGGGCGACGCCGGATTCGTTCGGATTCACCAAGGATTATGTGACGGTTATGCTGATCGGCTCGCCGCTGGTCGTCCTCTTCTTCACGCTGGAGAACATCGTGCGCGCCGAGGGCGCGGCCGTCACCTCGATGGCCGGCATGATGCTGAGCGTAGCCGTCAACATCGCGCTCGATGCGATCGCCGTCTTCGTGCTCGACTGGGGCGTAGTCGGCGTCGCGTCCGCCACCGTCGTTTCCAACGGGGTCGCGAGCGCGTTCTACGCCTATCATATCGGAGTCAAGAGCCGGTTCCTGACCGTCTCGGCCCGCTGGTTCAAGGCAAGCCGAAAGATTTTGGCCAACGTGTTCAAAATCGGCGTTCCCGTCTTCATCATGAGCGTCTTCCTCGGGGCGATGTCGCTTATCCTGAACCATTACCTCGTGGAGTACGGCGACCCGGCCGTTGCCGCTTACGGAATCTCCTCCCGGCTGCTGCAATTTCCCGAGTTCATCCTGATGGGCTTATGCGAAGGAGTCGTGCCGCTCATCGCCTTCTCTTTCGCCGCGAACAAAGGGCGCATGAAGCAGACGATCGGCTTCACGATCAAGACGATCCTGGCGCTGGCCGCCTCGTTCGGCGTCATCGTCTACCTCGTCTCCGACCACCTGATCGGATGGTTCACGCATGACCCGCACCTGATCGAGATGGGCAGCTATATCCTGCATGTGACGTTCCTGTCGCTGTTCATCACCGGCCTGACCACGTTGTTCGTCGGCATCTTCCAGGCGACCGCGCAAGGAACCGCAGCGTTTATTATGTCCGTAATCCAGGGAATTACCCTGATTCCCGTGCTGTACTTCGCCGACCGGCTGCATGGCTTCCATGGCGTGGTCTGGTCGCTCGTCATCGCGGATGCGGCCGCGTTCCTGGTCGGAGCCATCCTGCTGTATGCGCTGCGCAAAAAGCTGCAGCCGGATCTGGAAGGTCTCGTGCAGGGAGGGTAGTCCTATCGGCGCTAGCTTTGCTTTTTCAGTCCATCCAGCAGGAATGCGAGCATCTTCATCGTCTCCTCCTGAGCGTCGGGCTCCACCGACGCACCGGCAAGCCACAGCGCCGTCTCGTTCAGGCCGCCCGAAATGAAGTGGACCAAAGCGTCGAGGGGCATGGGCCGAACATAGCCGTGCTCCTGCATCAGGCCGAGCTGCTCTCTCAGCAGCCGCATGGAATGATGGCGGTCCATCTCTCTCCATGCTTCCCAGCCCACGATCGCCGGGCCGTCGATCAGCAGGATGCGCCGGTTGCGTTCCTCGATCGCCGCCAGGATGAACGCGCGGCAGCCCAAGTAGAGCTGCTCCCCCATCTCCTCGCTGGTCGCCGCCTCGCTCTCCACCCTCTCCGCGACGTCTTGCTGGACATCGGCGAGCACCGCCCGGAACAGATCCTTCTTGCTGCGAAAATGATGATAGACCGCCCCGCGCGTCAGGCCCGCCTCTTGCACGATCGACTCCAATGCCGCCTCCGCATAGCCATGTTCGGCAAAATGGCTCCGGGCGACCTCCATCAGCTTGCGGATCGTTTCCGCCGCTTCTTCCTTGCTTCTTTTCACAGGCAGTCCTCTTTCTATTATTCGTTCCAAATTTGTTCGGAATACTGCTCGCTGTATCCGTCCGAAGGAGGGATGACGGTGATGACATCGATCAGCACGCCGTTCGGATCGGATGTGATGAAGTGCCGCTGGCCGAAGTCCTCGCTCCGGAGCTCGAGCGCCAGCGGCAGCCCGGCATCGCGGATGAGGCGATCGTACTGGGCATCGACATCCTCCACTTCGAAGTTCAGAATGAGTCCGTTCGTACGGTTCCGGTACGGCTCCGGAATCGTGGGATGCGCCGCGTCCAGGACGGCCAGCTCGTACGAAACTTTCTCGCCGGACAGTTTTAGGCTGACGTACCAGTCCGCCTCGAACACTTTTTGGAAGCCGAAGTGCTCCTCGTAAAACGACGCCGTAGAACGAACCTGATCCGTCAACAGGACCGGATAGAAACTGGATGCTTTCATGCGAAATGCCCCTTTCGGCTTGGAATGCTTTCACATTAACATACATACTGTATGTATGTAAATAGATTGATTAAACCATAAGACACCTCCAGCATGTTCTCCTCGCGAGGAGGAACCCGACTAGAGGTGTCCTTTGTTGATTCATCTCAACTCCATTCCCTTTTCGCCATCGATCGGGAAAATTATCACTTGGTCGAATACGCCTTCTTTACTTCCGAGCTCCGTACCTTCTCCAGTCTCATCGAGCAGCCCGTACCTTACTTCCCCTGCCATCCATTCATGCATGAAATAAACATAAGCGCCGCTGTAAGCGGGACGCTTTCCCCATTCGCCTTTTACGGCTGGAACTAAATTCGGCACTGCATCGCGCTCGCCGGCTTTTTTGGCGCCTGCTTGCCCTTCCCACCGCTGCCACGCGGCGCCGTTTTCCACCTCGAAATAGCGGATGTACTCTCCTTCTTGAATGAAGAATTTTTGCGACTGGTTTTGAGGGAAATAATACGTGGTTGTACGAACATCCGGCGTGAAGCCCAAATGGTCCTTCAAGCTGATTTTCGGCAATCCCAAAACGGCCTGCCGGGAGGCGGCAAGATCCTCGCTTTTGTACTCCTCGCTTGCGGGAAAGGGATATACGACGGCGGTTCTGGATTCTGCGTCCCATGCTGCATAAGCATTCAGCGATTCTGCAATGAAACGCAGCGGCACATAGACGGAGCTGCCGATGTTTCGGGGCGGAACGCTGACGGTTACGGTGCTGGCCCCTAAAACAGCCTTCGTTTTGCCGACGGTCAGCTTGAGAACGTCCTGCGTGCTTCCATTTGTCACGGATACCGTCTTACTCTTGTTGTCCCAATCCACATGAAAGCCAGGAAGCTGGGAAATCGTCCGAATGGGCACCAAGATCGATTGGTCGATGATGACCGGCTTTTGATCGGCAAGCTTCGTTCCATTGACGTTGAGATGAAGAGGAGCTTCCGCTGCGAATGCGCTGTTTCCCATTGCAGCTAGCATCGCAACTCCTATTAAGCTGCTTAAAAGTCTTTTTTTACCCACAAGCCTCGCCTCCTTGAATTTGGAATATCGTCTGGATTAAGGCGCTATCGGCAGCGACATCCATTCTGTAAAACGAGGCTGTGGAATCTTTTGTTGCTCATTTGCTAAGCGTTTAAGTAACGGCGAGCGGCTCCTTAATCGGCTTATCGCACCGCGCGGCGGACCATCGTTTCCCTTCGCTCAAAGCCGTATTGCTCATACAATCCATGCGCGTCCCGCGTGCCGAGATGAATCGCCGTGCCGCGAAGGCGAGGATGGCCGATCAGAACCGACATCATCCATTTGCCGAGCCCTTTTCCCCGATGCTCCGGGACGACGATGACATCGCACAGCCAGGCAAAGGTCGCTCCGTCGGTCACGACGCGCATGAACGCGACTTGGACTCCGTCCTCGCCGTAAACCCCGAAGCAAAGCGAGTCCCGCCAGCTGTCCAGGATCGTCTCCTTCGACCTATCCGCAGCCCAGTAGCTGCCCTGCAGCAAGCCGACAACCACGTCCGGCTGCAGCTCCTCGGTACGGTCGCTCATTCGGTAAGGCAGATCGCCCGGAATCCATTCCATCGACAAGTTCCTCCTGTTCAAGATCGAGATGGGTTCAGTATAATGGTTCCAGTTGAAGCCGAATACGGAATTAGGACAGTTCTATACCCATACAGATCGGGGCGGAGGATCATGAAGTATGCGAAGGTAAGGGACGGGCTGAAGCAGCAGATCAACAGCGGAGCGATCAAGCCGGGAGCCAAGCTGCCGTCCATCCGGGAGCTCAGCCTGCAGTGGGCATGCAGCAAGAACACCGTCATCCGGGCCGTCGACGAATTGGAGAAGGAGCATCTGATCTACTCGGTCCCCAAAAGCGGCCACTACGTCCTCGTCCGCTCCTCCCCGTCCGACGATCCGCCGCAAGGACGGATCGATTTTGCCGCGGCCGCTCCCGATCCGGGCCTCATCCCGTACGAGGAGCTGCAGCATGGGCTGAATCGGGCGGTGCAGCTGTACGGCGACCAGCTGTTCGCCTACGGAGATCCGTTTGGATTCCCCTCGCTGCGCGAAGCGCTGTCCCGCCATCTGGCCGCCGCCCAGGTTTTTGCCGGGCCTGAGCGGATCTGCGTCGTCTCCGGCTCCCAGCAGGCTCTGCACTTGCTTGCGTCCATGCCGTTTCCGAACGGGAAATCGACGATATTGGTCGAGCAGCCCTGCTATGCCGGGATGCTGAAGGCGCTGGATCTCCTCGGGGCGACCGCGATCGGAATTCCCCGAACGGAATCCGGCCTTGACCTGGAGGAAGTGGAGCGGCATTTCCGGAGCAATTCTATCCGCTTTTTCTATACGGTTCCCCGCTACCACAACCCGCTCGGCACCAGCCTGTCCCGCCGCGAAAAAGAGGCCCTCGCCGACCTGGCGGACAGGCATGACGTGTACATCGTGGAGGACGACTACCTCGCCGACCTGGAGACGGACCGCAAGTCCGATCCAATCTTCAGCTACGACCGGTCGGGCCGCGTCATCTACATCCGCAGCTTCTCCAAGACGATGCTTCCCGGCCTGCGGCTCGGCGCCGCCGTGCTGCCGGAGGCATTCGTCCCCATGTTCCGAAGGTACAAGTCGATGAGCGACCTGAGCACGGCCGCCCTGTCCCAGGCCGCATTGGAGATCCACCTGGGCAGCGGATTGTTTCAGCGCCACGCCGCCATGGTGAAGGATCGCTATCGCAGCCGGATGATGGCGCTGCAGGAGGCGTGCGGCCGGCACTTGAGCGGCGGCTTCCGGCTAAGCCCGTCCGGAGGCGGCATCTTCGCCTGCCTCGAGCTGCCCGAGCATCCCGGTGCAGAGGAGCTGGCCGCGGCTCTTCGCCAGAAGGACGTGCTCGTCTTCCCCACGACGCCCTGCTACCTGCCCGGCACGGGAAGCTCGAACAGCTGGCGCCTCAGCATCATCCGCACGAACGAACACCAGATCGAGCAGGGCATCCGGCTCATCGGCCAGACGGCGGACGAGCTTGCGAGCCGGGGAAGGCCGACCGGACCGGGCCGATCGGCGATTGCTTGGATCTGACTTCATGCGAAAGGGTGAACGCAAATGAAAACCGGACAGCTTGAAAAGATCAACCTGCTTGAGCTGACGAGAGGCGTGTCGGAATACAAGAACTGGATGGTCAGCGAGGTGAACGACCATGCGCTGCGCATCGCGGTCATGAACGGGCCGTTCCATTGGCATAAGCATGATGAAGGCGATGAGCTGTTCCTCGTGCTGGAGGGAGAGCTCTACATCGACCTGGAGGGAGAGACGGTGAGCCTGAAGCCAGGCGAGTCGTTCACGATTCCGCAAGGCGTCATGCACCGGACCTGGTCCAAGGAGAGGACGGTCAATCTTTGCGTAGAGAAGACGGCTACCGTTACGAGCGGCTTGGATACGCAGCAGGAGTAGGGCCATCCTCTGGAGGATGACCCTATGCTTTGTCTACCTGCTGCTCATTTCGTTCTTTCGTATCCCGCGCCGTAGCGAATGACGGTTCTGTACAGGCTTTTATCGGGCAGCGTCTTCAGCCCGTAAAAGTTTGGACGTGTGTTGACCTCCAGAATCCATAGCCGCCCTTTGCGGTCGAGAGCCACATCCAGACCAAGCTCCTTGAAGCGCCGGCTTTTCCCTTCAAAGCATCGGGCCGTCTTCAGACCCAGCGTCTTCAATCTTCGCAAATAGTCCTCGATTTCCGCCGCCGTGCAGCCTGCCCGGAGCAGCGTCGGCTTTACAAGAGCAAGGCGTCCTCCTTGATGATAATTCGTGACCACTTTATTCTTCAGACCAAGCTTGACGAATATGGCGGTGGCGACCCACTTCCCCCGTTTCGACTTCTGTACCATCGTACGCAAGTCGAACGGCCTGCCGTTCGAGGTTTTCAGGTAGATGCCCTTCTGAAGAAGGTAGCTCCTGCCGCGGGCGGTCTTTTTCAATTCGCGGAATAAATCATCCATCGAACGGACGGCAACCGTTCTCGTCTTGATTTTCAACCGGAACGTTTTCGAAGGGGCCTTCTCGATCCGCGCGATTCAGTTGCCGCCTGTCCCGGTTGTAGGCTTGAAATATACCCGTTCATACCGGCCTGTCATTTGGACAAGCGCGGATCGATCAAAAAGCTTCGTATCCGGAACAAACGGCTTCAAGTCGCGGTTGGACTGCAGCCATTTTGTCTTTATCCATTTATTCTTCAGGGAAATGCTCCCGCTGCCTTTTCCACGCATCCCATTGTCTCCTTTGCATCGCTGCTCAGGATAATGTACATCCCTTCCCGGAGAAAGGTCACGGCAGATGCACCCGTTCCGATGATATAACCTCTGGATTGGCACCATTACGAGGCAATCAGGCTTTCGCCGGCGGGCCTCCGCTAGCCCACCCGGACCAACGAGTCCGGCTCCCCTTGCAGCCGGTACGTCTCTAGCATGCCGCCGGCGGAACGGAGAAGGAACACTCCGCGGCCATCGTCATACTGCACCTCATCGTCGCGCCCAGCCCGCAGCGCATCTCTTATGCTCGTCCATAGTAGCCGGCCGTCCTGCTCCTTGAAGACGTAGATCTGATTCCGCTTGTGCGTCGCGACGATCGCCTCTTCCTTGCCGTCGCCATCCCAGTCGCGTTCATAGCTGGCGGCGTCCAGCCTCATCAAGGAGTAGACTTCTCCGTGCACGTCTTTGCGGAAATACCAGACGCAGGACTCGCCATCCGTCCTGCAAATCGTCTGTTCGATCTTCAGCGCTTCCTGACCGAACAGCCGCGTCATGCTGAACTTCAGATCGTACATATGCCCGGTGCCATAATGGTAAAGCGTATCCGGCTCCGTCGATCCGTCTACTGTGAAGCCGAAGTAGGCTCCGTTGTTCGGGAGAACGTGAGGAGCGGTCGAGCCAGGCTTCAAGGTGTAGCGCAAGGCCGTGCCGAACCCTTCGATCGGCTTTTCCTCAAGCAGCTGAATGTCGCTGAACGGGATCTGATCGATGCGCTCATTGGACTCGTTGCTCAGCGGATTGAACTTGTTGGACAGGCCCGGAAGAATGTCCGGATCCTCCGCGTAGGTCGGCTGCCCCCGTTCCCAGTCTTTCGCCGCCAGCGGCTCGAACGAGACGGGCAAGGGAGCGCTCTCGGGCGAGCCGGAGGCTGGCCCGGAGACGCTGTCGGGCGAGCCGGCCGCCATCTTGGAGGCAGGGTCCGACGGCCAGTGGATCGCTACAAGCAACGCGGCGGCAACGAGCATGGCGCTCCCCAGGAGCTGCTTCCATGGGCGAAGCCTATATCTGGCGTGGCGCCGGTTCACGGCGTCCAGTACGGAACGCTTCATTTCTTCCGAGAAGGTCTCCTCTGCAAAAAGTCCCTGCTTCACCTTGTCCTCCCACTCCATCGAATGCTCGCTCACCGCTCCGCCTCCTTCCACTTTTTGTTGATGATCTTGCGGGCCCGATGCAGCCGCGACTTTACCGTTCCTTCCGATACCCCCATCAACGAAGCTGCTTCCGCCATCGTCAATTCATGCTCCAGCGTCAAGATCAGCGCCTCGCGCAGCTTCGCCGGCAAGCTCAGGATGATGCCTCTTAGCTCCTGCACGGATTGTTCGGCAAAATAGTCCGACTCCGCCGATCGCTCGTTGGCCTGGGGATGGACCCATTCGAACAGCACGATTCGGCGCACATAGCTGGACCTCATTTCGTTGATGGCCAAGTTCCTGGCGATGGCGAACAGCCACGTCTTGAAGGAGGAGTTCCCCCTGAACGAGCCCACATGATGGAAGGCTTTGAGAAAGACCTCCTGCGCGATATCCTTGGCCTGCTCCTGGTTCCGCGTGATGGCGTACGCGTATCTCCGCACATCGTCCCCGTATGTCGTCATCAGACGGCAGAGCTCCGTCTCGCTCATGCTGTCTGTATTTATGAGATATTGAAACTCCATGCGGGACTCCATTTCTTCACCTCCGCTCTATTAGACAAGGGCCGGACATAGATCGTTCCATGGATCGTCGAATTCACATTGCTCTCTGGCAAAACAATAGCAAGCTTTCCTTTCAGGATAATGTACATCCCTTTCCGAAGAAAGGTCTCGGCAGATGCAGCCGTTGGGATGATTTAATCCCTGAATTCGGCGGGGATCGTTTCACTTCAAGACTACAAGTTGTAGATCGTGGATTCCTCATTTGGTTAAGTCTATAGGATAAAAAGGAATTATTAGACTTAGCCTCTTTGCCTACTGAATAGAAGGGAGAAACCTTTATGGGGTTCTCCCTAATGCTTAATATTACAATTAATAAAATCAAAACTTGCCGTTACTCGTAGATTACGTTCTCTGTATCACTCTAATGGCAAAGCGCTGGTGCAATGCGATTCACTCCATCTTCCAATGGCAGCTGTGGATGCGCAAAGACCCCGAATGGAGCCGAGGTAGTTGGCTTCATTCGAGGTCTTTGCTGTTTTTCGAGATTTTGGGTGTCTCCATTTGCTTATGGGACAGCCCTTTCTTGGTAGATGCTCACCTTCAATGTTCAACTGCGAAGTATGCTCATCCCTTGGTCACGGATTTGTCCATTCTCCTCTACAACCTCTGCTCCGTCACTCCCGCTGCCGGATCGAAGGTCAGCATTTTCGTCCCGATCTTATCGATGAAGAAGCGATCATGGCTTACCGTAATGACGGCCCCGGGAAAATGGATCAGAGCCTGCTCCATGACCTGAATGCTCATGAGATCCAGATGGTTGGTTGGCTCGTCCAAGACGATAACCGCCGCACCCGATAGCAAACACTTGGCAAGCGCCACTCGAGCCTTCTGTCCGCCGGACAGATTGCCGATCGCTTTGCTCAGATCCGCCTCCGAGAATTGCAGCATGGCTAGGAATTTGGCCACCTTTTTGCGAGGGGCATCCAGTCCCAATCCATACGTATTCACCGCGTGGCTGACGGTATCCTTAGGGTCAAGCTCCTCCCACATTCGGTTGAAGTAGGCGTAGCTGACGCCCTTCTCCCAGATGACCTCTCCTGACTCCGGCTTCTCCGTCCCCGTGAGCACCTTGATGAGCGTGGACTTCCCGCTTCCGTTCGGTCCGGTGATGACCAGGCGATCCTCCTTCTGAATATCGAAGCTGACGTTCTCGAAGATCTGCCTGCCTTCGTAGGTCTGCCCGATCTTCTTCACTTCGCATAGCTTGTCCGGGAAGCGCAGTTTCTCGTAGATATCGGTAATCAGCACGTTGACGGGATGCGGCTCGATCCGCTTCTTGTTGTCCGCCAGCTTGCGCGAAAGACGATCCTTGGAAGCCGCTTTCCTGCTCGCGCGGTTGTCGATCTCCTCGGACTCCAGGAGCAGCAGCTGTTCCTCCCATTCGAACTGGCGGTCCAGCTCCTTCTTGCGCATCTTCTTCTTGCGGACGTATTCGGTGTAGTTGCCTTCGTATTGCTGAAAATGGTAATTTTCAATCTCGATGGTACGCGTGACGACCTTGTCGATGAATTGCCGATCATGCGACACCAGAATCATGGCTCCCTTGAACCGGTACAACCACTGCTCCAGCCATGTAATGCCTTCTATATCCAAATAATTGGTAGGCTCGTCGAGCAGAACGACATCGGGCAGCTCAATGAGCATCTTGGCGAGCGCCGCGCGGTTGCGCCATCCCCCCGACAGCTCATCGATCGGCTGATTGCGGGATCGGTCATTGAATCCTAGCTTCGTGAGCACGGTGTTGATCTCGATCGACACGTTCCAGCCGTCGAGATGATCCATTTGCTCGAACAGCTCTGCCTGCCTCGCCAGCAGCTCCTCCGTTTCGTTATCGTCTGGAGACATGCCCAGCTTCTCTCCGACCTCTTGCAGCTCTCGTTCGATACATGCAACCTGCTCGAAGCACATTTCCAGTTCTTGTTGAACGGACAGGCTTCCGCTTAATTCCGAGAATTGCGAGAAATATCCGATTTTCACCTTAGGATCGATCTCTACTCTGCCGGACGTCGGCTCTTCCTTGCCCATAATGAGCTTGAATACCGTAGACTTGCCTGCACCGTTCCGTCCGATCAGGCCGATACGTTCCCCTTGCATGACCCTAAAATAGATATCGCGAAAAATCACGGAGTCCTCATACTTCTTCGTGACGTTCTCCAACCGTATGACGCTCATGGCTCTCACCCTCCTGGTTCCAACACTCTAGAGGGATTATACCATCCTGGTCTTATGCTGTGATAAGGCTCAGCGCAACGGGTCTATCGGCGAAAACAAAAGGAGACCCGCGATTAACCCGCCAGTCCCCGTTCTCCTGAAACTCGCCGATCAATTTGTAAACCATAACAAACGCCGCCCGCCCCTTATGCAAGGAGTGCGGGCGGCGTTTGTTTCTTGACCGCTTTGGATCACCTCATGCGACTTGCTTCCTTAAACGTCCAACCCAAGATCAAGCGCAGCATTCAACATCCGCAAAATCATCACGACCGACTCTGCCCGTGTTGCCGTCGCAGTCGGATTGAACTTGTCATTGCCTGTACCATTCACGATATTGGCACCCGCCAAATTTTCGATGTATGTGGCTGCCCAGTTGTCCGAAGCCACATCTGCGAAGCTTTCTTTTCGCACATCCATGCTGAAGTTCAGCACACGAGCGAGAATTGCCGCCATCTCGGCACGGGAAATGTTCTTGTCCGGCTTGAAAGTATCGTTGTCGTAGCCGTAAATGATCCCCAAGGCTGCTAGCGTGTTAATCGCACTTGAGGCCCAATGATCTTCCGTATCGTTGAACCCTGCATTCGTCGTTGTTGTGCTTAACCCAAGTGCTCTGACGAGCATCGCGGAGAATTCGGCGCGAGTAATCGGCTGGTTGCCACGGAAGCTACCGTCCCCATAACCGCCAACGAAGCCCAGTTGCGACGCTATCGTGATGGCATCTGCACTCCAACTGTCCGCAGGCACGTCATTGAACGTCCGTACAGGTGCCGATGCCAGCGCGTTCTGAACGGCATTCTTCAATGACGATTCATTCACCAAATCATTGAAAATAACATGCGCTGGCGCAGGGATCGGCGTTGACTCCACGGAAGGTGATGGCGTTGGCTCGGGGCTGCTCGTATCGGTCGCATTGTCCACCCCGCCGCTGCCGCCAGTGCTGCCGCTGCCGCCAGCAGCTTGGTTAATCGCGAACGTCGTGCTGGCACTTCCCGTGAAGTTCGTGCCCGTCGCCGTCACGGTCACCGTAGCCGTTCCTGCCGCTACATTGTTGCTGTAGCTCACCTTATAGTCCGTCGCTGGAACGGTAATCCCGTTCACGTCAACAACCGTAACCTTAGGCTCAATCTCGCTACCCGTCGCTGTGAAGGACGTATCCGCGAGCGTAATCGTCGCCCCGTTAAGCGACAACGGCGCAATATCGAACACCACCGTCTGGGCGCCTGCATAGTTCCCCTTTCCTGTCAGCGTAACACTACCTGCACCCGTGCCAGCGTTCACATTCGCACCGTAACGGTTGGTGTAATCGCCGGAAGTGATCGTAATGTCACCATCCGTCACGCTGAACTTCGGTTGCCATGGAGTGCCGCTGTAGGTGAACGGTGTACCCGTTACCGTAATCGTCGCATTGCTAATGTCACGCGGGAGCACGGTAATCTCTGCCTCAGTTGAGACTGAATTGTAGTTGGCATCCCCCGCCATGGTCGCCTTCACCCTGACCGTTCCTGCACCAACGATCGTCACATTGCCGTCCGCGGTAACATCCAGCACGCCGTTGTCACTCGCCACAGCGAATGTCACTGCGCCGTCGGTAGAGCCACCGCTCGTCGATAACGTAACTCCCGCGTCACCGTAGGTGATCGTCGATGGAATGTCCGTAATCGCCAATGCCGCTTGTTTCGCCAAACCGACCTTAAACTCCTCACGGTCCGCATTCGTGTTGTACTTGTCCGTTTTGCCGTTATAGGTCGCCGTGTACGTATGGCTGCCTGTCGGATTGGGGATCGTGTAAATCGCTTGGGCAACGCCGTCGACGCCGGAACCTTCCAGCTCAACTTCCGCCAATACCGTCCCCTGGTACACACTGAACGTGACCGTACCTGTCGGCATCTCCCCGACACCTACGGCACTGACCTTCGTGGTCAATATTAACGGATCATTGAAGTCTGCCCCGCCTGTCAGTTCCAACGCCACATCCGGCGTCGCCGCATTGACGGTCACCGTACCGCTTTTCTTCGTTACCGCGTTGTAATTGGCATCCCCCGCCCGGGTCGCGGTAATCTCGAAGTCACCCTTCTTGTGAATCGTCACCATGTCGCCAGACACACTCGCCACAGTAGAATCACTCGAATGATAAGTCACCGCACCCGTGCCGGAACCGCCGGAAGTGGAGATCTTAACCGGCTCATGGCCATAGGTATAAGCCGATTCAAGTCCCACGATGTTTAGATCATCCTGTGTGCCCCATTCAACCGTATAGTCACTGATCGGTGTCGCAATTGCAGGATTGTAATTCGTGGTAGTCGGATATGCGGCACCGAAGCTATACGTGCCAGCCGTCGGACTCTTCACCGTATACGTCGCATGACCCTTATCGTCAGTTGTTGACATAGAATCTTCTATAAGCTCATCATTAACCAAGAATACGACCGCCTGTCCACTAAGCGGCACCCCGCCCGCAGTAAGCGCCGCCGTTAACGTAACGTCGCCCGGGTGCGTCTGTGAACTCTGCGGCTCTGCCGCAAGGGTGAGCGTGGGGGTTATTTTGTTGATCGTATAATCCCTCAATGAAAGCCCCGTCGCCGAATCATAGATCTTCGTTCCCGACTGGACATCTATTGTGACGGCATACGTTCCGGCGTCAGTAGGGGGAGTGAACGACTTGGCGTAATTCGTTCCTGACGTGCCGGTATAATATACCGTTATCGAACCCATCCCGGTAACCCCGGCCACAGGCGTTACAGCGACACCTTGCTGGGTACCATTATAGGTGCCGCTTGTTGGCGTGAAGGTGAAGTCTGTCGCCATGGGCGGAATCAAATCACCCACCCATTCGCCGTCGCCTGTGATCAAACTCCCCTCATAACGGTAGAAATCACCGTCGTTATAAAACATGCGGTTGTTATTAAGATGGCTATCAGCAAAATTATGGAAGGCAAAAAGGTTTGAAAAAATGCCGTTGTTCATTAGCGTACCATAGTTAACTACGGAACCGTCGCTTTGCAATACCGTGTCACTTGGAATGGTTAATGTTACGCCCTCTGAAATCCACAACACCTTATTCGGCAGTATTGTCAATTGCCGGTTGTCCGGCAGCGTCACATCTGCGGTCAGGGTGATCGTCGCGCCCGTGAACTGCAATATACCTGCACTGAACAACAAGCCACCACCGGTAATAGATAGATTCGCCCCCGTCGGTTGTGTGGCTGATGTATATACCGCCCCGCCGCTTACCGTTAATGTGCCATCACCACCACCACCAGCACCACCACCGATACCACGACTGTAGTAAGTTCCAGTGGCGGTTACAGTGCCGCCACTGATGGTGACTGTACCGCCAGCGCCGCCCTGACCACCGCCGATGCTTGCAGCCCCGTCGTCTCCATAGGCGGTTACAGTGCCGCCGCTGATGGTGACTGTGCCACCAGCACCATTGTAACCACTACCGATACCGGCGGAATAGTACCCTCCCGTGGCAGTTACAGTTCCGCCACTGATGGTGACTGTGCCGCCATCACCACTACCGCTACCGATACCGGCGGCAAAGTGCCCTCCCGTGGCGGTTACGGTGCCGCCATTGATGGTGACTGTGCCACCAGCACCATTACCACCACTACCAATACCTGTTGCACTGTCGCCTCCAGTGGCAGTTACAATGCCGCCATTGATGGTGACTATGCCACCAGCAACATCGTAACTACCACCGATGCCTGCTGCACTGCCGCCTCCAGTGGCGGTTACAGCTCCGCCATTGATGGTGACTGTGCCACCAGCATCGCCATCCAGACCACTACCGATACCTGCTGAATATTCTCCAGTGGCGGTTACAGTGCCGTCATTGATGGTGACTGTGCCACCAGCACCAGTGTAACCACCACCGATACCTGCACCGTCGCCTCCATTGGCGGTTACAGTGCCGCCATTGATGGTGACTGTGCCACCATCCGTAACACCAGATTGACCACCACCGATACCTGCACCGTATCCCCATCCATCAACGTATGTTTGGGCGAGTAGTTGACCCCTGTTGTTTCCTGTAGACTGGGCATAGATAGTCAAGCTGTTCGTGCCTACGACGTTTATCCCCGCCGAACTGAGATTGCTTCCATTCGCGGTCAGCACGCTGTTATCCAGCAGAATCAGATGCGCATTGCCCGACACCACAAGACCGGTGGTCGTCACCGATCCGCTTACATAGTACCACTTCGGACTTGTCGTACCGTCACCGATTGTCGTCGTGGCATTGGTGACGGCAATCGCTCCGGATACTACTCCTGTTGGAATAGGGAGATTATCTTTGAAACTCCCATCGGGATTATAAGCGCGATAAGTTCCTCCTGATAAGCCCGATACCGTATCTGCGGCAAGCGCCGCATGCGCTCCCCATATCGGCATCCCACCCAGTACCAACGTCAGCATCAGCAACAGTGCCAACGCTGGCTTGCCCCAATTCCCTTTTACAAGATGCATAGCAGTTCTCCTCTTTCGTGTTTCTTGAACGCATCTTACCTCGTCACAGTATAGTAGAGCCATCCGTAACATACAGTGTACGAAAGGAGTATAAGCGACAAAAAAGGACTTTTTCCTCATTCATGCAGGAAAAGTCCCCTATACGCTAGTCTATAATATGCAACGCCCTCGCTCGACTGACCGCTTGCCCGCGCCGCTTCACGTCCAACTTGCCGAATATACTTGTGCCATGCTTCTTCACAGTCCTTTCAGTAATCGCGAACCGCTCGGCAATCTCTTGATTAGACAGCCCTTCCGCCATTGCAACTAAAATTTCGAGTTCCCGCTTGGTTAACGGTTCAGCCAACACCTCCGCATCGCTGCTAATAGGCGCAATCTCAATCGAAACATCCGCTAACATCTTCAAATATACGACGCGTGTAATCAGAAGCTGAAGCACATTCACATCGCGCTCTGTGAAGACACCTGCCACAGTGCGATTTTCCAAATACAACAAGATCAGATAATCTTCACCAGGTACCTGAATCGGTAGGCACAAGATCGACTTCGTGCGCCACTCGCGAATATAAGCATCACGCAAGAAGTGGCTCTCTGTCGCATCATGGAGCATAACCGCCTCATTCATCATGATCGTATATCGCAACACAGACATCGCAGCCAACGCGGACACTTCATGATGAACCTGTCGGTCTGAACTTGCTTCCAGTTGAAATTCATCGTTCCGACAACGGATAATGCTCCCTCGATCGGCCCCCGCTTGGCGGAGTGCGATGTGCAAGAAGTGATCCAGCCAAGATCGCTCTCCGTGGGAACGGCTCGTCCAGTCCATCATCTGGCGCAACAATTCGTCAGGACGTTCCAGCTCTCTGCGGTCCACGGAGCGGTAAGGATATACACGGGGTGTCCGCGTCGATGCGCTCGCGGTGTCGATTCGATTCTCCTCTTCCGCGGGGACATCTTCATTCGGTTGCGTCACCATCCATTGCAGATTCGGATATTCCCTTCTCATCTGCGCTACTTTGGCATCGGCGCCCCACAAGGTATACGCCGTACACGCATCCATCGCGGCGATCAGCGCCGCCGATGGTTTCTTCGCGTGGTGCTGCAAATACGCGGCAAGTCGTTCGCAGGCAATCGCTTCGATCAAGGCATATTGCTCTTCTTTGGCACGTTGCACCGCATCTGTATATCCCCGCCATGTGCCGCGCTCATCCCCAGTCACTCTCGCCCACTCTGCGTTCAATAGCAGATAAGCGGAAGAATCTACGCCGAGGTAGCCTTTCCGTCGCTTCATCTCGCGTAATTGCCGTTGCATCGAACGCTTAATGGACTTGCGCTCGACTGCATCGACTTCCGGGTATACCGCCGCTAATGCCAACGTCTCATAGAGCCGATGTTTCCATACCCGCACCCAATCCATGGCGAACTCATTTTCTCTTGCTCGCTTCGCCCAATGCAGCGCTTCTCGATACTGACCAGACAAGTAGGCAACTTCAAGTTTGCACATATAGCTGACGTTGTCCTCATCGTCCAAGCCGGAAGGAATTGCTACGAAGGGGGTTAACGCGTCAACATCCCGTAACGCAACCAGATAACGTCTCATAATGTCCGCCATCTCCAGTGTCGTGTCGGATGCACCATAAGACTTCAAATCTTTGTCGAAGTAAGTGAGCAAGTTCGATAGCGCGTTCAAGTCATGATTATACGTCACCAAACACAGGATCATATCCACATTGGCAACAGTAACCCTATCCATCTCCAACGCACCACGCAACGCACGTTCCATGTGAAGGTAGGCGGAAGCAGGATGATCTAATTGTTGAAACATGCCGACGGTAAAGTCGATCGTATGCTGGTACTTCGGATCATAATCCATCGCATCGCCGATCGTCCGCAGGCGGGCAAGCGGATTCGCGCCTGTATAGCGCGACTTTAGTCCACGCTGCATAAGCAATTCATAGACGCACATAATCGACAGCAGCGATGCATTCAATCCTTTGCCTAGCCCATAACGAATGAAGCGAGCGTACAAATCAATCAGTGCGTTCCCATCGTGCATTGCCAATTGGAACATGATCAGTTCCACAGATTCGCACAGTGCCATGTAATCTTCATCGTGCGGAGAAGCGAGCGTAATCCGCCGGGCTTGCTTAGAACGCATATGGCCCAGGGTATGGATAATCTCTCGAAGGACAACCAGCTTAGAGGGCTTCTCCCGCAAATGCCATCCATAAGCTTCCAGCGCTTGCTTGCCGTAGTTGATCGCAGTTTCATTCTCAACAAAAGAATTCATTTCAAGCAGCTTGTTCCATACCCAGGCGCGGTCTGCACGATGCAACCGTTCGCCGAGTTGATCCATATCCAGCAGATGCTGTTTCGACTGTTCGGTGTTGCCACTCATGTAGGCGAATTCAACCGCCGCCCGTTTAAGCTGGTAGAAAAGCGGCTCATCATCCCCATCGACCAGCTCCAGACCAACCTCCATATACGCTTGCCCTTTATCGAATCGTCTCTCTTGCCCAAACTGCTGTCCGACTTGCGCATTATAGGATGCTAGTTGCTTCCTCTCCGACGCAGACAATTCCGCTCGACCACGATTCAAATGATCGACCGCTGTTCGTAACCGCTCCGAATCCATTGCATTCCTATAATCTCGCAGCAGATACTGTCCAATCTTCAGATGCCGCTGCGCATTTCCCGCCGCATCGTAAGTATACGCCAGATGGTGCAGATGATCGTGCATGAACATGTACATCCGATCGGATTTAGAATATAGATCCGGCTCATCTTCCCAACAGACGATGCCTAGCGCTTCCGCAGCATCAAAATGACGCAGCACCTCATCGGGTTGGAGATCCGTGCATGCACAGAGAACGGTTAAGCGAAAAGTTAAGCCCATAGCGGCAGCCGTCGCGAGTAGCCCCTTCGCTTCATCCGTAAGCATGGCGAAGTCGATCTCCAGCCGCTCACGCTTCGCCTGCAAGTCCTCTGTCAGTCGCGCAATCTCCGTTTCCCATGTCCATCGCCGCTGCGTATCGTCAAAGACAAGTTTCTTGTCCCGCACCCAATCTTCCAGCCGTAGGCGAAGCGCATGGGGATTGCCGTCGGTTAACAGATGTAGCGATCTTGCCAACAATCGCACACGCGCCGAATCCTCTTGCACCGCATCGACGACATATTGTCTAATGTCCTCGTATGTCCACGGATGAAGATCAACCCACTCATCAGGATTGGTGCGCAACCTGTCGGCAAGCCACGGCACACGCTCCACATGCTCTGTCCGTATCGCACCGATCACGAACAACCCAGGAATACCGCGGTTTCGCACCATTATCTGAATCGCATCCAGTGTATGTTCATCCGCAAATTGTATTTGATCGATGAATAGCACGACCGGCTGATCGTTCCCTTCGGGAACTGCTCGCCCATGCGTCCGGGGTGAACCATAATTCACCAAAGCACGAATGAGCGCTGGCAATAACCTGCCGAATCGCACCCAACTGTCCGCATCCGATGTCGGTCGTTGTTTCGCTTGGATGTCCACCAAGTTCGCAAACAAGATTCGCGCCTCAGGCAACACGGTAACAATCGTCTGTGCATCTTGTCCGAACACCGCCGTCAGTCGCTCCTGCAACCTCGCAATCGTCTCGGGCGGATCGCTCCACAGTTGATCGATCCATTGCCGCAGCGCTTGGAGCAACGGCTCCAACGGATGAACCGATCGCGACTGTTCCCCCACACCTGCGACCAATCTTCCACCAACTGCTGCGATGTCTTCCCTTAGCTTCTGTACCAGCTCTGACTTGCCACTCCCCGCAGAACCACACAGCCAGCGAAACACAGACGCTCCGCTCGCAGCTTGTGCAAGAGCCGCTTGCATTCGCTCAATCGCTACGTGGTTCCCATACAAGGCATCTGGCAGACGAAAGGAACGGAGACGATCCAGACGACCGATTTCAAAAGCGTGCATCTTGTCGTCATCTACCAGCATCCGCTCACACTGGCGCAAATCATCCAGTAAACCATAGGCGCTCTGATAGCGATCATCCGGCGATTTGGCCAGCAGTTTCATGATTATGGATTGTAATGCATCCGAACTGCTCGTCCATGCGGCCGGGGGCATCCGAATATGCGCAACCGCCCAGCTATCCCCCTCTTCAGGTTGGAATGGCGTAGTTCCTGTCAACATCACATAAAAAATAACGCCCAAACTATAGAGATCGCTACGACCATTTATCTGGAGGTTGAGCAACCCTGTCTGCTCAGGGGATTGATAAACTTCATCCCAGTCCATATAGGCGGACAGTCGAACCTGCTTGGCTGGCGTCTCTGATTCCAATCTGATGTTCGCAGGGTTCAAGTACCCGATCACCGCAGTCTGCTGATGCTCCCGGTACACCAGCTCAGTTATCGCAATCGAGAGTGGGATGAAGATCGGCAACGCAACGGGCGAACCTACATCTATTAAATAATCCTTCAGCTTCATGTCATTCGTAGTCATTGACGGATACCTCATTCCGCATCATGCTGTCCCACCAAATCTTGATCTTGGAAATACACATTATTATATACCTAGCCTTCAATAGATTACAGCGCAAGCCACTATATCATGCAATAACGAGCGAAGGAAATTTTAGAGTCCATAAGCTTCCGTTTTACAGTAGAGCTATAGACGTTTCTATGAACAGCGAGAGGCGAAGCAGATCGTGCATTTTGCATATGGCGACAAAGAAATTTATGATCGTAGGTGGCTGACCGCGAGTTGGTGAATAGAAATCCAATTAATGTTTACCTTGTTGATTCACTAGACTGCCACGCCTGGCGCGCCTCTAATTAAAACAGATTTCGCCCTACTTATGGTACGGTTCCCCCCGATTAATCCGGAACCCGCGATAAATCTGCTCGAGCAGCATTACCCGCATCATCTGATGCGGATAGGTCATCCGCCCGAAAGACAGCTTCTTGTCAGCGCGCTTCAGGATGGCGGGCGACAGGCCGAGCGAGCCGCCGATGACGAAGCTGACGGAGCCGCCGCCATAGACGGCCTGCTTGTCCAGATGCGCGGCCAGCTGCTCGCTCGACCACGTCTCGCCGTCGATCGCCAGCGCGACGACATGCGCGCCGTCCCGCAGCGCGCCCAGGATGCGCTCGCCCTCGCGCGCGCGCACCTGGTCCTCCTCCGCCGGGCTCATGGAGTCCGGCGTCTTTTCGTCGGGCAGCTCGCGGATGTCGAGCTTGGCATAGGCGCCCAGCCGCTTCGCATACTCGTCCACGCCGCCGGTCCAATACTTCTCTTTCAGCTTTCCCACGCATACGATCTGAATCTGCATGTCCACGGTCCTCCGAACGATTGATCTGCTCCTCCCAGCTTATCCGATTCCAGCCCCCCGTAGCAAAAGATAGACGAATGCTCGCTTATGCGGCGCGCGGATTCCCCTTAAAATGACCGTATCCGATGAAAAAGGCAGGGATGACAGTGGCGGTCCAAAAAGACAAATGGGAGCAATACGGCGTCCTGCGAGCCGGCCCTCCGCTGGACGCGCGGCTGCCGGAGACGCGGCTGCTGGAGAAGGACGCCCTGTCCAGCATGCTGCAGCGCCATCCCAGCGTCGTCCTGAAGCCGCGCGACGGGAGCTTCGGCACGAACATCATCTTCATCCAACGAACCGAAACGGGCGCCTACCGGATGCAGCACGAGAACAACGCCATCACGATGAGCGGCACGGACAAGGTTCTCGAGTGGCTGTGGATTGAAAGCAAAGGAAGAGGCTACATCGTCCAGGAGCGGATCCCGCTGGCTCGCATCGGGCGCAGGCCGTTCGACATCCGGGTCATGGTCCAGCGCCAAAAAGCAGCCTCGTCCCCTTGGACCGTGACCGGCTCTTATGCAAAAGCGGCGACCAAAGGCTATCTGGTCACGAATGTGGCCAGCCGCCCGCTCCCCTTGCTTCGGGCGCTGAAATCCGCCCGCATCGAGGACCGGAGCCTCCCGGCGAAAATAGCGCGGGCCGCGCTGGAGGCTGCCGAACGGCTCGGAGAGCGCTATCCCGACCTCCGGCAAGTCGGATTCGACATCGGCATCGATAGGGAGCGCCGGATCTGGATCATCGAGGGCAACTACCAGCCGGCGTTGCGCCCTTTCCGGCTCTTGAAGGACTCCACGATGCTGCGCCGAATCCATTGGTACCGAAACCATTAGAACGCAAAGGACGACCTGCCCGATGTTCAGGCAAGTCGTCTTTTTCGCTTGGCATCTGGACTTAGCTGACGATGCGCGTCACCTGGAACCGGTTCTCTCCGACCTGGATGATGGCGAACCGGCTGTAGGAGGTGCCGGATGAAGTATACGGCTCCGCTGCAATATCCCCGCTGGGCGTCCGCACCGTAGCCGTAATCCGAGTGAGCAGGCAGACGCCGCGGCCCGAAGCTCGCCACGTCTCGTCGCGCTGCACCGAATAAAGGTCATCCGAGCAAAAGATGGACGAATACTCCACCGCCCCATACGCATTGAACGACGTGGAGTTGGTGATCTGAACCGGATCATACCCTTGAACCTCTCTAAGTCCCATCCAAAAGCCTCCCTAGTGGTGATAGACTTAGTAGATGCGATAGAGTCGGTTTGGCCCCGTCCTAGCTGTCCGCGTCTTCCCCTTTGCCCGCGGCATGCTTCTTTCTCCATTCCCCCATGCTGTCCAGAATCGGAAGAAAGCCTCGCCCCATGCCCGTCAGCGAATACTCCACCTTGGGCGGCACCTCGTGATACACCTCGCGATGCACCATTCCGTCCCGTTCCAGCTCGCGGAGCTGGCTCGTCAGGATGCTTTTGGAAATGCCCGGCAGCAGCCGCTGGAGCTCCCCGAACCTTCTCGTTTCCTTCAGCTGCCAAAGGATAATGAGCTTCCACTTGCCCGCGATGACGTTCAGCGCATCCGACACGAGACAGAGCTCCCGCTTCTCCTCCGGGATTTCGCCCTTGAAGTTGGCTCTCGCCATACGATCTCTCCTCTTCATGGTCTTAAAAATGTGACTAGGTATCTTAAATGTGCCTACTGTTCCTTTTTGGACTATTGCCATAGTATAGGATTAGAGCCTTGTCCACAACCTATTCCTGACTGACGATAGAGGAGGAACCACCATGAACATCGCCATCATCGGGGCTAACGGAGTATCCGGAAGCCTCATCCTGAAGGAAGCGGTCGACCGCGGCCACGACGTCACCGCCATCGTGAGGGATGCGTCCAAAATCTCCGCCGCGAACGTCGCCGTGATTGAGAAAGACCTGTTCGACCTGACGGGAGCCGACCTCCGTCCGTTCGACGTCGTCGTCAGCGCCTTCAAGGCGCCGATCGGCCAAGAGACGCTGTACCTCGACTCCAGCGTCGCCCTGGCGGCCGCGCTCCAGGACGCGCCGGACACGAAGCTGATCGTCGTAGGCGGCGCGGGCAGCCTGTTCGTCGACGCCGACAGCACGTCGCTGCTGATGGATACGCCGGACTTCCCGGACTTCGTCTATCCGACTGCCTTCAATGCGGGCAAGCAGCTGGAGCATCTGCGCCAGACCGACTCGCTGACCTGGACGTACATCAGCCCGGCCGCGTTCTTCGACCCAGAGGGCCCTCGCACCGGCTCTTACCGCAAGGGCAAGGACCATGTCATCCCGAACGCTCAAGGCGACAGCTACGTCAGCTACGCCGACTTCGCCATCGCCGTGCTGGACGAGATCGAGCATCCGCAGCATGTGAACGAGCGGTTCACGGTCGTCAGCGACAAAGAGTAGCAGACGCGCGGCTGGCGACGAAATTCCATCGCACGCTGCGGCAGAAAAACACAAACGGGACGAAACGGAGCCATCTCCGCTTCGTCCCGTTTGCTCGTTCGGCGCGCGCTTGCCGCCCCTAAAAGGCAGGGCAGGCGCCTTGGCTACCGCAGAAGGCCCCTCGGCCTGAGCGCTCGGCACTGGAGCCAACCCCGTTGGCGCGTTCAGCGCCACCACGGCGTGGCCGCGTTCAGCGCCACCAGGGCGTGGCCCCGTTCAGCGCCACTAGCGCGTGGCCGCGTTCAGCGCCACTAGCGCGTGGCCGCGTTCAGCGCCACTAGCGCGTGGCCGCGTTCAGCGCCACTAGCGCGTGGCCGCGTTCAGCGCCACTAGCGCGTGGCCGCGTTCAGCCCACTAGGCGTGGCCGCGTTCAGCGCCACCACGGCGTGGCCGCAATCAGCGCCACCAGGGCGTGGCCGGCGGCTCGCCCTGCCCGAGCGTCACCGTTTCCCCGATCCGCGGCGTGCAGACGGCGACGCCGTCGGCGCTCGCGGCGCGGAGCAGGCGTTCGACCGGATCGGTCCAGGCATGCAGCGCCAGGCGGAACGCGCCCCAGTGGATCGGCAGCAGCAAGCTGCCTCGGACATCCCGATGCGCCTGCACCGTCTCCTCCGGCAGCATGTGGATGCTCGCCCACCGCCTGTCGTACTGGCCGCATTCCATCAAGGTCAGGTCGAACGGACCGTACGTTTCCCCGATCTCGCGGAAGTGCGGGCCGTACCCGCTGTCGCCGCTGAAGAAGATCCGCCGCCCCTGCCCCTCGATCACCCAGGAGCACCACAGCGTCGAATTCCGGCTGAGCAAGCCTCTTCCGGAGAAATGGCGCGCCGCGGCGCAGGTCAGCGTCAAGCCATTGAGCTTCACCGCTTCCGACCAGTCGCACTCGCGGATCGCCTCGCGCGCGACGCCCCACCGCTCCAGATGCGCGGCGACGCCGAGCGGCACGATGAACATCCCGGTCTTCTCCTTCAGCCGGAGGATCGTCGGGTAATCGAGATGATCGTAGTGATCATGCGAGAGCACGACCGCATCCAGCCGCGGCAGACGCTCCAAGTCGACCGGCGACGAGCCCTTGAACCGCTGCCCCCCGATCATCGGAACCGGCGAAGGCGCCCGCCCCAGCATCGGATCCAGGAAAACCGTCATGTCCCCGAGCTCCAGCAGCACCGCCGAATGCCCGAACCAAGTGACTCGCACCGCGTTCTCCCGCTCTGCGGCGGACGCAGGCGAGTACCGCTCCACGTCCAGCGGCCGGTCGGGAACGGCTTGCGGCGTGCCCTTCAGGAACTCGCCCAGGATCGAGACCTGGTCCTTCCAGCCGCTCAGCATCGGCGTCGGCAGCGGGTAGGCAAAAACGCCGTCGCGGTATTGCTTCGAGCGGCGGATGCGCTCCCGCGATTCGGGAGACGGCTTCCCGCCCAGGGCGGGGCGGATGTAGAGGTAAGCCAAGGTCAATGCGGCGGCGAGCGCGGCGGCGATTCCGATCCATACTCCCATGTCGAGCGAGCCTCTTTTCGATGAAAATTCTTCTCCCACCAGCTTATCCGATCCCCCGCCTCGATAGCAAAAAAACGCCCGGACGCAGGCGCGGCCGGACGTTCTTCGATTCCATCGACGGCGTTCCTTGCTCCGCCGACCGGCAGAGGACCGGCATTCGTACGCCATTGGACGAGCTTGTTCAACTAGCCGTTCTCGATGCCTGCAGCGAATCCTTTTCCTCAAGATTGCCTAGCCGAATTTCCCACCTATAGCTAGTTCTCCCATATTGGAAAATTCCTACAGATTTCAACGCGGAAAATGTCGAATTCTGCGGACGAATACCGAGAGACGAGGTATAATTCGAGTACAATCAATCCTCGGAGGAATCTATGAGAACGCTTCGTCTATGTCTCTTCCCGGCTCTGGCCGTTCTCGCCCTGCTGGCGGGATGGCTCCACTGGCCTTCTCTTCTATCGGCAGCCGAGCCGGGCGATGTCGCCGCCTCTGCCGCTCCCGCCGCCAGATCCTCCCTGGACCGCTGGCAGGTGCTGCCTATCCCCGCCGATGCAACGCCCGGCACCGCGCCGCCTGCGGACGCCGACTGGCTGGACGCCGAGCTGAGGGAGCCGCGCGTCGAGCTGCCGAAGGACGCCCAAGGCATCTGGATCCGGCTCCGCGTGCCGGCGACGGAGCAGTGGCATCGTCCCGGCCTGCTGGCCGGACGGATGTACAGCCGGCACGTACAGGTGTACGAGCGCGGAGTGCTGCTTTACGAGTCGAGCCGCGGGTTCGATTTTGACCAGGGCCGCCTGCTCGTGCCGCTGGACGCGAAGCCCCAAGAGACCGTGCTCGACGTGCGCATCCTGAACAAGGGCGAACGAGCCGGCTTCCTGACGCCTCCGCAGCTCGGCGAGTTCGACGAGCTGGACCGCACCTACATCCGCAAAGAGCTGCCCAGCCTGCTGCTCGGCGTCTCGCTCGTCTTCCTCGCGGCAATCATGTTCATCTGCTCGAGCTTCCTCAGCCGCCGCCAGCGCGGCTTCTGGATCTCGCTCTGCCTGATCGCGCTCTCGGCCGGACTGCTGATCAGCGCCTATTCGCCGCTTCTCTACCTCTATTTCCCCGATGCGGCCCAGGTGTTCCTGGCCTGCTTCGAGCTGTCGCTGTTCACGATGTTCCCCGCGCTCGGCTACTTCGTGAACGAGGCGCTGGAGCGCAAATCGCCGCCGTTCCAGCGCTTCACGCGCTGGCAGACGTACTACTCGGCGTTCGGGGTGCTCTGCTTCGTCGCCTACCGGTTGTCGGACGGTCAGTTGCATGCCTTCTATGATCTCGTCTCTGTTGTCGCCGTCGGCTTCTTGATCCTGGTACAGATGGTGTGGATTTCGATTCTCTCCATCGCACACACCTTTCAGGGTGATCGGCAGGCACGCATCCTGTCGCTGGGACTGCTGGCCTTTGCCGTGTCGAGCGCCATCGACCTGATTTTGTTTTACGGAAGCGGCAAAAGCTACGTCCTCTTCCTCTGGAAGCTCGGCATCGTCGCCCTCATCTTCTCGCTCGTCGTCATCCTCGCGCGGCGCGTCTCGTCCGACTACAAGACGCTGGTGTCCTACTCCAAGCAGCTGGAGCAGTTCAACCTGTCGCTCGAGCGCACGGAGAAGCTCAAGATCATCAGCGATCTCGCCGCATCCGTGGCGCATGAGGTGCGCAACCCGCTGCAGGTGACGCGCGGCTTTCTCCAGCTCCTCTCCAAAAAGGAGGATCCCCAAAGCCAGGACTACATCACGATCGCCGTCAGCGAGCTGGACCGCGCGGCCGAGATCATCACGGACTTCCTCACCTTCGCCAAGCCCGATCTTGAGATGATTGTAAAGATAGATCTCCATGAATTGCTGGAGCAATTAGATCTCATCATGGGGCCTCATGCCGCCATGCATGGCGGCCGCTTGGTCATCATTTCAGAGGAAGGCTTGGAGATCATGGGCAGCCCTTCCAAGCTCAAGCAGGCTCTGATCAATCTCATCAAGAACAGCGTAGAGGCGTTCGGCCAGGAGGGAATCATTGAGCTGACCGCGCGCGCCGAGGGCGGAGAAGCCGTGCTGCGGCTGAAGGACAACGGAGAGGGGATGGATGAGGAGCAGCTCGCCAAGCTCGGCGTGCCTTATTTCTCGACCAAGACGAAGGGGACCGGCCTCGGCACGATGGTGACGATGCGGATCATCGAGGTGATGAACGGCAGCATCGACTTCCGCAGCGAAAAAGGAAAGGGAACCGAAGTAACAATTCGGTTCCCTCTAACCGGTCAGATCGTCTCCGAGATGACCGATGCTATATCATTACCAGACTAGCTCGACCTCGCCTTGGCCGTTTGCCACATTTTCAGGGCTAGGAGGAAGAACGAGATAGAAGTGCTTTTCTGTTTCGGCAAC
Source organism: Paenibacillus sp. B01 (assembly GCF_009649995.1). Classification (NCBI taxonomy): domain Bacteria; kingdom Bacillati; phylum Bacillota; class Bacilli; order Caryophanales; family Paenibacillaceae; genus Paenibacillus; species Paenibacillus sp. B01. The sequence goes on from NZ_CP045802.1 coordinate 5,729,719, forward strand.
AGCCGTGACCTGGATATCAGCCGCTACCTCGTAATCAAAGGCTTCTTTGATGGCTTTTTTGGGATCAGCGAGCAACTGCTGCTTAAAGATTTCATCCTTCCAAGCTTTACGAATGATCTGAACTCTCAACGATTCTACGGCAACGGTCATGAAATCACAGCCTCTCAAAGTGGTATGGGTAAATCTTCCTACAGATTAACACATGGCTAGGAAAAAGTCCCTATCAATTTTCAAGATGTGACAAATAATGAAAGAACCCTCCATTCAACGCCAGACCATCTGCCGTTTGCCGTATCGACATAACGTCGGCTTCGATGCCGGCGAGCACCGCCCGGTGGAATCCGGCGAGTCCCGAAGGCGCCTCGTGCCGATCCGACAGCTCCCGCCGATGGCCTCGGACGAGCTCGGCCAGCCGCTCCACCGCGTCCTCCTGGTAGACCGCCCGGCGTACGAGCCGCTCCGCCAGCGGCTGCTCCTCCGGCTGGTCCAGCATCCGCCGGACCAGCGTCAAAAACGCGTTCGACCGCTCCTCGCCCGCGGCCAGATCGTCCCGCCAATCGGCCCAGTCGTCGGCGAGCTGCAGCGAGGCGAGCGCCAGCTCCGTCGCCTGCTCCGCGTCGGCGATGCGCTCCGGCCGGCCCGCCGCCAGCCAGACGGCGGCCGCTCCGATCTTCACCGGCGCCGACTTGGCCGCCAGAGCGGCCGCATCCTGCGGCTCGGCTCGCTGCCGTCCTTCCTGCGACACGGCCTGCGCCCACTCGCCGGCATAGGCCCGGTAGCGGCTCCACAGCTCCGCCGAGCCGGGCACGGCGCGCTCGTACCGTTCCAGGAACAGGCTATGCAGCAGCTGTCCCGCCGCCAGCGCCTCCTTTGGCCCGAGCCCGATCTCGTCCCCGTCCATCACGTCGTCCAGCAGGAGATAATGCAGCATCATATAGACGCTGCCTACGGCCAGCTCGCGGCCCACGGCTGGAGGAAGGCCCGCCTGCTCTCCCGTCCATGCGGGCAGCAGGTAGGCGATGAAGTTCGACCCTCCCTCGCGCGCAGACGGATCCGCGCGGTCGATCAGCTGCCGCAGGACGCCTCGCAGAGGCTCCGGACAAGCCGACGCACCCTCCCGCGCATCGGCGAAGATCGCCGCCGCTTCTTTGCGCGCCATTTCCAAATTCCATTCAATCGACATGTCGAGTTCCCCTCTCCGCTTTCATTGTGGGACGGGCGCCTCATGGCCCCGGGCATCAAAAGAGGCGCACGCCCGGCGGACTCAAGCCCGCCGCGCTACATATAGTGACAGAAAAGCTACGAAGGAGCCTGCTGCCATGCCTCTCGGCGTCTCGATCATCGCCTGCACGAACCGGCCCGAGTTCTTCGCGAACATCCTGGCCAACTACAAGCGCCAGCGCTATGCCCGCAAAGAGCTGATCGTCATCGTCAACCTCGATTCGGCCGACATCCGCCAGCTGCGCCGCCAAGCCCGGCAGCTGCCCCATGTCTCGGTGTACCGGGTGCCGGAGCGCGTCTCGCTCGGCCAGTGCCTGAACTGCGGCATCTCCCGCGCCAAGCACGAGCTCATCGCGAAGCTCGACCACGACGACTATTATGCTCCCGATTACTTGAGCGAGCAGGTGAAGGAGCTCCGCCGCACCCGCAGCTCCGTCGTCGGCAAGCATTCCTGCCTCGTCTATCTGGAAGCCAGCCGGCAGCTGCTCATCCGCTCGCCCAAGGAGAGGGACAAGGAGGCCGACTTCGTGCAAGGCGGCACGATCCTGTTCCACCGGCGCGTGCTGAAGGGCGTCCGCTTCCCGGACCGCTCCCTCGGCGAGGACGTCCGCTTCCTGCGCAGCTGCAAGCGCAAGGGCTACCGCATCCGCGCGACGTCGCCGTACAACTACGTCTATATGAGGCGCCGGAACAAGAGCACGCACACCTGGCGCGTCGACGACGGGTTCTATCGGAAAGGAAGCCGGCTGCTCGCCGTTACCCGCGACTACCGTCGCTTCGCCGACCGCAAGGCGTGACGCCGGAGGGCGCGCGGGCTTGGACCGCCGGCTTGGCTCGGCGAGCACTTCAAGCTATATATCGGAATTCGTGCTTCTATATTGCCACATGGTTATAGATCAGCACAGAGATGTATCGACGTCTCTAGCCTTCCAAAACGCTTGCAAGCCGGTGCCGAAAGCTCGGACGACGACGCGCGCCTTTATTTGAAACCCTGACCGCCTACGTCGATGGCCGCGTCTGCAGCTCGTCGGGACGGAAGCGGATGATCTTGACCAGCTGCTCCTGCATGTAGGCCGGCGAGCGCGCGAAGCCGCTCTCGATCCAGTGGAACAGGATGCCGAGCAGGCCGGAGATGGAATAGTCCGCCAGCAGCTCGGCGTCGATGCCGTCCAGCTCCGGCAGCAGCTCGCGGGAGGAGATGTCCTTCAGAGCCCGGAACATCTTTTCGCGCAGCGCGGGCATGACCTGGCTGCGGCTCAGGATGCGGTATGTCGGCGCATGCTCCATGAAGTGGTCGAAGATCTTCACCGAGCCCGGCGGCAGCTGATGCACGCGGAACACCTCCGTCTGCTCGTACGGATAGCGGAACGCCTCCAGCAGTCCCTCGATCAGATCGTTCAGGATGTCCTCGAGCAGCGCTTCCTTGTTGTCGTAATGCTTGTAGAACGTCCCCCGGTTGTACCCGGACGTCAGCACGATCTCCGTGATCGTGACCGCCTCGAATTCCTTGTCCTCGAGCAGCCCGAGCAGCGCCTGCTTGAGCGCCGTTTTGCTGCGCGCGACGCGCGGATCCACTTTTCCAGCCATCTCCATCCTCGCTTTCGTCAACAAGCGCTTTCATCTTGTTCATTAATGGACAAAACCGCCTGTTTTACGGATATCCAGGTCCCTTCTTCCGTATTATACTGAAGGCGTCACCTGTATAGTTAGTCAACATTTATTCATAAATGCGAAGGAGGACTTCGGAATGAAGCTGAATGGAAAAGTAGCCGTCGTCACGGGAGCCGCATCGGGCATGGGCAAGGCGATCGCCGAGCTGTACGCCGCCGAGGGAGCGAAGGTCGTCGTCAGCGACCTGCGCCTGGAGGCCGCGCAGACGGTCGTCACCGAGATCGAGGGCAAAGGCGGACAAGCGCTCGCCGTCGCCGCCAACGTCGCCAAGGAAGAGGACGTGCAGGCGCTGATCGACGCCGCAGTCGAGAAATTCGGCACCGTCGACATCCTCGTCAACAACGCCGGCATCATGGACGGCTTCGTGCCGGCAGGCGATCTGACGGACGAGCTGTGGGAGCGCGTCTTCGCGGTCAATACGACCGGTCCGATGCGCACCGTGCGCAAAGTGCTGCCGATCTTCCTGGAGAAGGAGAGCGGCGTCATCGTCAACATCGCCTCGGCCGGCGGCCTGAACGGCTCGCGCGCAGGCGCGGCGTACACGGCATCCAAGCATGCCGTCGTCGGCTTCACCAAAAACGTCGGCTTCCAGTACGCGACGAAGGGCATCCGCTGCAACGGCATCGCTCCGGGCGGCGTGCAGACGAACATCAGCGCCACGATGGGCCAGCCGAACGAGTTCGGCATGAGCCGCGCGATGGCCGGCATGGGCGTCAACCCGCGCGTCGGCACGGCCGAGGAGATCGCCAAGGTCGCGCTGTTCCTCGCTTCCGACGACTCCAGCTTCGTCAACGGCACGGTCATCGCGGCCGATGCCGGCTGGACGGCTTACTAAGGAAGGCAATTGTTCCAAGAGCTGAATGAGTTCGTTGAAAGTGGCCTTCTGTGAAAAAGGTGCTGCTTCTCACAAATGTGAGCAGGCAGCACCTTTCCCAATTCAACGTCGTCCCGCTTTGGATTAAACCTTTTAAATGATGCACTGAAATGCTTTCCTTTTTACTCCCATCACCATCTGTATGGTTTGTGCAAGCGAAGCAAAAAAGCAGGATGATGAGCATAACAAACACCGTTGACGCACCTCTTCGATCAGGCGCAGCGGCACGTACGTTCACGAAGTCGTCCTCCCTTTCGCTCGCACTCGCAGATGCGAGTTCTTTCCCTAACATGGACGCGCGAAAGAGGAATGGAGTTGCGGTATCAGTTGACCTCTGCGCTCAGAAAGTCCGGCCGCGCGAAGCTCGGGTCGGGATAGGTGTAGAACCCGGCGCCGGTCTCGCGGCCGAGCCGGTTCTGGTCAATGTAGTCGCGCTTGAGCTTGTCCGCGACGGCCTGGTACAGCGGGTCGCCGGTCGCCTTCGCCTTGGCGAGGCCGATGTTGTAGGCAGTGTTGATGCCGACGACGTCGAGGATCGCGAACGGGCCGAGCGGCGCGCCGGTCGCCGCCATCCACGTCTTGTCGATCGTCTCGACGTCGGCGACCTCCTTGACGAGCAGCAGCTGCGCGGCGTCCAGCAGCGGCACGAGCAGCGAGTTGAGGATGTAGCCAGGCTGCTCCTTGCGCAGCGGCAGCGCGATCATGCCGATCTTCTTGGCGAAGCCGACGACCGCGCCGAACACGCCCTCGTCCGTGCCGGGATGGCGCATGATCTCGGCGGTGTTGTTTTTCCAGATCTCATTGGCAAAATGAAGCGCAAGAAACTTCTCCGGCCGCCCCGTCGCCTCGGCGAACTGGCTCGGCAGCAGCGTCGACGAGTTCGTCGCGAACACGGTGTGCAGCGGTGCGACCGCCCCGAGCCGGCGGTAGAAGTCCGTCTTGATGTCGACGACTTCCGGCACCGCCTCGATGACGAGGTCGGCATGCTCGACCGCCTTGGCCAGGTCGCTCTCGAACGCCATGCGCCTGTAGGCGTCGTCGAGCTCCTGCTGCGAAGCGCCGAGATCCGCCATGTAGCGCGGCTTCAGCGCCTCAATGCGCTCCTTCGCCTTGGCCAGCGCCTCGTCGTTGATGTCGTATACGGTCACGTCGAACCGCTTGAACGCGGCCTGGAACGCGATCTGGCTGCCCAGCACGCCGCTGCCCGCGACGGTGATGCGGCTGAAGCTCATCGTTCATCGTCTCCCTTATCTGGAATATAGGAGTAAGATGTCCAAAAAAGAGCGGCTCATCCGCAGATGAGCCGCCCATCCAGGGCAGGTTTGTGCCTTGGTTTTGGCTTTCGGGCCCGGGTTCGCCCATCCAAGGCAGGTTTGTGCCTTGGTTTCGGCTTTCGGGCCCGGGTTCGCCGATCCAAGGCAGGTTTGTGCCTTGGTTTCGGCTTTCGGGCCCGGGTCCGCCCGATCCAAGGCAGATTTGTGCCTTGGTTTTGGCTTTCGGGCCCGGGTTCGCCCGATCCAAGGCAGGTTTGTGCCTTGGTTTTGGCTTTCGAGCCCGGGTCCGCCCGATCCAAGGCAGGTTTGTGCCTTGGTTCGAGCCCGTGGCCTCGGGTCCGGCCCTTACGTCCCGCAGAACGTCCGATACGGACGATCGCTAGCCGGGGCGGCCCCGGCGTATTCCTCTTGCTCAGGCGTATAGGCGTACGGGTCGGCCAGAGCGGCCAGCAGCCGCTCCATGACGCCGAAATCGCCCGTTTCGGCCGCCGCCAAAGCCTCCTCGACGCGATGGTTGCGCGGGATGACGCTCGGGTTGCTGCGGCGCATGAGCGCCTCCGATGCGGCGGCGTCGCCATGACGTCCGCGGCGCTCGCGCCAGCTTCGGAGCCAGTCCGCATACCCGTCGCCGCCCAGCCCGGCCGCCTCAGCCTGCCCGAGCGTCAAGGCGCGGAACGCGTTCGTATAATCCGCGCCCTGCTCCTGCATGAGCCGCAGCAGCCCGGCGGCGAGCTCCTCGTCGCCTTCTTCCGTGCCGAGCAAGCCGAGCTTGTTTCTCATCCCCGCCAGCCAGTGCCCGTGATAGGCGCCCTCGAACGCCGCGAGCGCGCTTTCCGCCAGCTCCAGAGCCTGCTCCTGGTCTTCATGCAGCAGCGGCAGCAGCGACTCCGCGAGGCGCGCGAGGTTCCAGGCCGCGATATATGGCTGGTTGCCGTAGGCATAGCGTCCCTGCGAGTCGATCGAGCTGAACACCGTCGCCGGATCGAACCGGTCGAGAAAAGCGCACGGGCCGTAGTCGATCGTCTCGCCGCTGATCGTCATGTTGTCGGTATTCATGACGCCGTGCACGAAGCCGACGAGCTGCCACGACGCGATCAGCGGCGCTTGACGCGCGACCGTACCCTGCAGCAGCCGCAGCGCGCGGGCGGAGCCGTCCGCTCCCGCCGCCTCGGCCTCGCTCCACCCTTGCGGATCGTGGCGGCGCAGCGCGTAGTCGACGAGCTGCCGCAGCTCGTCCGGCGAGCCCCACTGGGCAGCGAACTGGAACGTGCCGACGCGCAGATGGCTCGCCGCGACGCGGGTCAGCACCGCGCCGGTCTCCAGCGACTCGCGCACGATCTGCTCGCCGGTCGTCGCGACCGCGAGGCTGCGCGTCGTCGGGATGCCGAGCCCGTGCATCGCTTCGCTGATGATGTATTCGCGCAGCATCGGGCCGAGCGCGGCGCGCCCGTCGCCTCCGCGCGAGTACGGCGTGCGCCCGGAGCCCTTGAGCTGGATGTCGCGCAGCCCTCCGGAAGGCGTCCGCTGCTCGCCGAGCAGCACCGCGCGCCCGTCGCCGAGCCGGTTGAAGTAGCCGAACTGATGCCCCGCGTAAGCCTGCGCCAGCGGCTCGGCGCCCTCGGGCAGCCGGTTCCCGGCGAACACCTCCGCTCCGTCCGCGCCTGCCAGCGCGTCGGCATCGAGTCCGAGCTCCTTTGCCAGCGGGCGGTTCAGCACGGCCAGCGCGGGCGCGCGGACCGGCAGCGGATGCTGCCTGGTGAACAGCGTTTCGGGCAGCTCGGCGTAGCCGTTCTCCAGCTGCCAGCCTGCCGCCGCGGCGCTTGCCTTCGTTTCGCTCATGCTTGGATGACCTCCTTGGCCTAGCCAACGTTTCCTCCAGTATACCCCTTGCCGGACGGCGCAAGCGAATCCGCCTCCGGCGGCTCCCCTGGAACCGCCTTGCCGCCTGCCCGGATTCTGAAGGAAGCTTGTTCCATATCGCGCATAATTGCCACGCTTTAGCGGAATTTTAAGCCCAATGCCTTCTTTTCGTAACGAATTGCGCGCGATTCATGTCTGAAATTGCAGGTTCAAAGCCCCTCATTTATGTTAAAATAACGAAAGACAAGCACGGGCCGAGGCCCTACTTTGCCATTCTCATGCCCCGGCATGAGGAGAAACCTGCTGCAGACATCAGACATTAGGAGGAGTTACAATGGCTCTCGTTTCCATGAAGGACATGCTCAACAAGGCGCTCGAGGAGCACTACGCGGTCGGCCAGTTCAACATCAACAACCTGGAGTGGACGCAAGCGATCCTCGCGGCCGCCGAAGAAGAGAAGTCCCCGGTCATCCTCGGCGTCTCCGAAGGCGCAGCCCGCTACATGGGCGGCTTCAAGGTCGTGACAAACATCGTCAGCGCCCTGATCGAAGAGATGAAGATCACGGTACCGGTAGCGATCCACCTCGACCACGGCTCCAGCTTCGAGAAGTGCAAGGCTGCGATCGACGCCGGCTTCACGTCCGTCATGATCGACGCTTCGCATCATCCGTTCGAAGAGAACGTGGCGACGACCAAGCAAGTCGTCGAGTACGCGCATAGCAAAGGCGTGTCCGTCGAAGCCGAGCTCGGCACTGTCGGCGGCCAAGAGGACGACGTCGTTGCAGACGGCGTCATCTACGCCGATCCGAAGGAATGCTTCGAGCTCGTGCAGCGCACCGGCATCGACTGCCTCGCTCCGGCCCTCGGCTCCGTGCACGGCCCTTACAAAGGCGAGCCGAACCTCGGCTTCAAAGAGATGGAAGAGATCTGCCAGACGATCAAGCTGCCGCTCGTCCTGCACGGCGGCACAGGCATCCCGACCGAGCACATCAAGCGCTCCATCGGCCTCGGCACGGCGAAGATCAACGTCAACACCGAGAACCAGATCGAGTTCACCAAAAAAGTCCGCGAAATCGTGACGAAAGACCTCGAAGTCTACGATCCGCGCAAATTCCTCGCCCCAGGCCGCGACGCCATCAAGGCGACGGTTCAAGGCAAAATGCGCGAGTTCGGTTCTTCCGGCAAAGCGTAAGGCTCCCAACAAAAGCAAGCCCCTGCTTCCGCTTCGGCGGCGCAGGGGCTTTTTTGGCAACTCTAGCGACGCTTGTCTCGGCACGAACCCGCGCAGATCAAGACTTGGCTTTTTTGAAAATCAGGAATGCCAGACCGATCGCGATCAAGACGATCATCGCACCTATCAGGTAGAGAAGAATCTCCAGATTCCGATTCGCTTCTTCAAGCTGATCGGCCATGGAAGAAACGGACATTTCCATGAATTGAAGCTTGCCCGCTATCTCTTGGTTGGAGCCAGCAGAATTAGTTAGACTTTGAATGATTTGTTGCACATCTTCTTCATTCAATTTTCTAGCACCTCCCAATGACATCCATTTTATTAAAAAAATTCATAATAAAAAATAGGCCGATTCTCCTCTTTCAATCCCTTCGCTTGAAGATGGCCGCTTCACGACGGAAATCGCCCCGGTCCAGCTCCCGCAGCCGCCGATACCGCTCCTCGCGCGCCAGCAGCTCGGCGTGGGTGCCGCGCATCGTGATCTCGCCGCGGTCCAGGAACACGATCTCGTCCATGCGCTCGACGCCGGCGAGATGATGCGTCACCCAGACGATCGTCCGCCCCTCCAGCGCGGCGAAGATCGTCGCCAGCAGCTCGCGCTCGGTGCGCGGATCGAGCCCGGCGGCCGGCTCGTCGAGCAGCACGACCGGCGCGTCCTGCAGCAGGATGCGGGCCAGCGCGATGCGCTGCCGCTCGCCGCCGGAGAAGCGCTTGCCCGCCTCCTCCACTCGCGTGGCAAGGCCCAGCGGCAGCGACTCCGTCACCGCGTCCAGCCGCGCCAGCGAGGCGGCGCGCGCCACCTCGGCGTCCGTCGCTTCCGGACGGCCGAGCCGGATGTTCGCCGCGATCGTGTCGTCGAACAGATGCGGAGCCTGGTTCAGCACGGCGACCAGCTCCGAGATCCGCTCGCCGTAGTCGGCCGCCGCCCGCGAGCCGATGCGCGCGCTCCCGGCGGTCGGCCTCAGCGCGCCGAACAGCAGCTTGAGCAGCGTCGACTTACCCGCGCCGCTCGGGCCGAGCACGGCGATTTTCGCGCCCTGCGGCAGACAGAGATCGACATGCTTCAGCGCGCAGGCCGCTTCGCCGCCGTAGCGATAGCCGGCGTCCCGAAGCTCGACCGTCACCGCCGACGGGCGGCGCAGATGCAGAGCGCTCCCTTCGTCAGCCGTCCCTCGGAAGCTTCTATCCCTGCGCCGCCGCTCCGATGCGCCAGCCTTCTGCAAGCGCTCGATCCCCAATCTCCGCTCCGATGCGTCAGCCTTCTGGAAGCTCTCGCTCCCCAGTCCTCGCTCCGCCGCAGCGGCCGTCCCGCTCCATCCGCCTCCCCCCGCCAGGCCGAATGCGCCGCCGGATGCGCCGCCCGTCAGCCCGTTCCGTACCGCCCCCGCTGCCGCAAGCTCTCTAGCATGCTTAACTGCATCTACTTCTCTATTCTCCTTCTTTATCTCGAATTCTCTCACTTCCTCGGTAACATTTTGTATGATCGAGTAATCCTCCCCGTTCATTCCCGCCTGCTGCAAGCCTCTCAGCCGCTCCAGCGAACGGCGATAAGCGGGGATGCGCTCCGCCGCCTCGGACAGCGGCAGCCAGGCGTCCGCCAGCGGAAACGCCGCCAGCGCGAACGCGGCGATGAGCGTCGGCTCGAGCCGCCCGGCTCCGGCCTCGCCGCCCGCCCAGGCGACGACGGCGACGACGGCGAAGCCGACGAGCGCCTGGCCGAGCAGCTGGCGGCGGCGCGCCCACTGGCGCAGCTCGCCGTCGGCAGCCGCGACGAAACGCTCGTCATCCTCGTAGCCGCCGAGGAAGCGCGCCTGCTGCCCGCTCAGCATCCAATCGTCGAGCCCGAGCACGGCGTCGGTCAGCGACCGGTACAAGCGGGCCCGGCGCTCCTTGACCTGCCGCTGGGCGCGGCGCGTCCGCAGCAGCGAGACGAGCGGCAGCACGGCGATCAGCAGCAGCAGGTACAGGCCGGCCAACAGGGCGAAGCCGGCATCGAAGCGGCCGAGTCCCGCGACGACGGCGGCGTACAGCGCCAGCGCCGCAGCGGCCGGGAACACGACGCGCAGGAACACCTGCTGCAGCTGCTCGATGTCCTCGGCGAGCAGTCCGAGCAGGTCGCCCGTGCGGCAGCGCGCCGCCAGCTCCATCGCCTGCGGCGCCAAAATTCGATACAGCCGCACGCGCATGCTCGACAGGATGCGTAGCACCGTGTCGTGGCTGCACAGCTTTTCGACATAGCTCAGCACGGCCCGGCTCGTGCCGAAGGCGCGCACGCCGACGATCGGGACGTAGACCATGAGGATGTTCTCGATCGGAGTGGACGACTTGGAGATGAGGAAGCCGGACGTGAACATGAGCGCCGCGGCGGCGAAGACGGTCAGCGTGCCGAGCAGCAGCGACAGCAGCATCCGCCACCGGTAGAGGGACAGATACGGTGCAATCCAGCGCGGCCGGCTCATGCGGTCTCCTCCCATCCGGCCGTGGCCAGGTCATAGTAGGCGCCGCGAAGCGCCATCAGCTCCTCCGGCGTGCCGGACTCGACGATCCGGCCGCCGTCCAGCACGACGATGCGGTCCATCTGCTCCATCCAGTGCAGCCGATGGGTCGCGAGCACGACGAGCCGCCCTTCAAAAAGAGGGAGCATCGACGGCTTGAGCTCATACTCCGTCTCGATGTCCAAATGCGCCGTCGGCTCGTCGAGCAGCACGATCGGCCGCTGTCCGAGCAGCGCCCGCGCGAGCGCCACGCGCTGCCGCTGGCCGCCGCTCAGCTGTCGGCCGCCCTCGCCGATCGGCTCCTGCAGGCCGAGCGGCAGCGAGCGCAGCAGCGGCCCGAGGCCGGCGGCCCGAGCAGCGGCGGCCGTCTCCTCATCCGTCGCCTCCGGCTGGTACAACCGGATGTTGTCGCCGAGCGTGCCGCCGAACAGATGCGGCCGCTGCGGAATGTAGGAGATCTGCGAACGCCAGCCGTCCGCCGTCAAGCCGCTCCAGCGGCGGCTCTCCAGCACGGCCGAGCCTTCCGTCGGAGCGAGGAAGCCGCCCAGCACGCCCAGCAGCGTCGACTTGCCCGCGCCGCTCGCTCCGACGATGCCGACGCGCTCGCCGGCGCGCAGCTCCAGGCTGACGCTCTCCAGCGAGGCCGGACCGTCGCCATGCCGGACGCCGACGCCCTCCAGCCGCAGGCGGCTGTGCGGCCCCCAGGCGAACGGATCGCGATACGGGGGAAAAGCCCCGCCTTCCGCCCCTGCTCCCTCTGCTTCAGTCCGCTCCGCCGCCGCGCCGAGCAGCCTCGCCTCCGGCACCGGCGTCTCGATGACGGCGCGCATCGCCTCGCCGGCCTCCTTGCCGTCGAGCGTGGCGTGGAAGTCCGCACCGACCTGGCGCACCGGCAGGAAATACTCCGGCGCGAGGATCAGCACCGTGAGCGCGGTGACGAGCTCCATCTGGCCGTTCACCAGCCGCACGCCGAGGCTGACCGCCACCGAGGCGACCGACAGCATCGTGAAGAAATCGAGCGCAAACGAGCTGAGGAACGCCACGCGCAGCGTCTTCATCGTCGCCGCCCGGTACCGCTCGCTGACGTCCTCGATGCTGCGGCGATGCGAGCGGCTGCGGCCGAGCACGAACAGCGTCTCCAGCCCCCGCAGCGAGTCGACGAAGTGGCCCGCGAGCCGCCGGTACGTCGCCAGCTGGCGGTCCATCTGCCCGCGCGCGGTCATGCCGATCAGGATGAGGAACACGATCAGGATCGGCAGCGTCACGAGCAGGATGAGGGCGCTCAGCCGGTCGAGCGCCAGCACGCAGACGAGCAGCAGCGCCGGCGTCGCCGCCATGCCGGCCATCCGCGGCAGGATCAGCTCGAGGTAGGCGCGGAACTTGCCCGTCCCCTCCAGCGCGAGCGTTACCCAGCCGCCGACGCCCAGGTCGCCGGCGGCGCGGGAGCCGAGCCGCAGCAGCCGCTCCAGCATCGCCCGCCGCAGCGCGGCGGCCGTCGTCTCGGCGAACCGCCAGGCGATGCGGGCGGACAGCGCCGCGCAGCCATGCCTTCCCAAGAAAGCAAGAAGGAACAACAGCGCCGGGCGCCATTGCTCCTTCGCCGGTTGTCCCGCGAACAGCGAGGAGACGGCCTCCGCCAGTCCCGCTGCCGCGAGCGCGATGCAGGCGGTCTGCAGGACGGCAAGCGCGCCGATGAGACCCAGCGCCTTGTGGATTCCTTTGTACGTCAGCAAGTTCCGGTCCATCCGCGCTCACCGTCTCCTTCGTCTCGATCTCGTTCTAGTATTCCAGATGGTCCTTGGCATGGACGCGCTTGTGGAAGATGAAGTAGCTCCACGCCTGATAGCCGAGCACGAACGGCAGCAGCGTCAGCGCCACGATCGTCATCACCTTGAGCGAGTAGGCGCCCGATGCCGAGCCGGCGACCGTCATGCTGTAGGCGGCGTCGAGGCTGCTGACCATGACCCGGGGGAACAGGCCGATAAAGACCGACGACACCATCACCGCGAGCGTCAGCCCCGTCATGCCGAACGCCCAGCCGTCGCGGCCGGCGCCGGCCAGCCGCCAGGCGAGCGCGAGCGCCGCCGCGCCGACGGCGCAGAGCGCGTAGAGGAGCGGCCCGCGGACGTCGAAGATGTCCGTCTCGAATGCGGTCGCGGCGACGAGGCCGGCGAGCGCCACGCCGGTCGGGAGCAGCAGCAGCCGGGCGCGCCGCCGCGCCCGCTCCTGCAGCTCGCCCGTGACGCGCAGCGCCGTGAACAGCAGGCCGTGCACATTGCACAGCAGCACGACGGCGATGCCGGCGAGCACCGTATAGCCGTTCACGATGTCGCCCAGCAGCGAGGCATGCATCTCCATGTCGGCATCGATCGGCAGGCCGCGGATGAAGCAGGCGAACACGACGGCCAGCAGGAACGGCGGCAGGAAGCTGCCGGTCAGAATCGCGGCGTCCCATGTCCTTTTCCAGCCCAGGCTCTGCGCCTTGCCGCGGAACTCGAACGCCACGCCGCGCAGGATGAGGCCGAGGAGAGCGAGCACGAACGGCACGTAGAAGCCGCTGAACAGCGTCGCGTACCAGTGCGGGAACGCCGCGAACATCGCGCCCGCTCCCGTCAGCAGCCATACCTCGTTGGCGTCCCAGAACGGGCCGATCGAGTTGATCATGACGCGCCGCTCGGATTCCGTGCGGGCGAGCAGCTGCGACTGCATGCCGACGCCGAAGTCGAACCCTTCGAGGAAGAAGAAGCCGACGAACAGGACGCCGATCAGGATGAACCACAGATCGCTAAGCGTGAGCATGAGGCGCCTCCTTTCCCGGGCGGCGCGGCGGCAGCGGCCCCGCATCCGCCTCTTCTTCCGCCGACGCGTAAGGCCCTTTCTGGATGACCTTCACGAACAGGTACACGAGCACGGCGGCCAGCGCCGCGTAAATGCCGTTGAATACGATCAGCGAGAACAGCACCTCGCCGGCGGTGACGCCGGGGCTCACGCTGTCCGCCGTCGTCATCAGGCCGAACACCGTCCACGGCTGGCGGCCGAACTCCGTCATGCACCAGCCGGCCGTATTGGCGATCGGCGGCAGCAGCAGGCCGGCGAAGCAGAGCCGCAGGAACCAGCGTCCCATGCCGGCGAGCTTTTGGCGCCAGATGAGCCACGAGGCGTACAGGCCGATGAAGATCATCGCCATGCCGGCGGCGACCATGATGCGGAAGCTCCAGAACGTCGTGCGCACCGGCGGGATGTAGTCGCCCGGGCCGTACTGCTGCTCGTACTCGGCCTGCAGCTCGTTCATCCCTTTCACCTCGCCGCTGAAGCGGCTGTAGGAGAGGAAGCTGAGCAGATACGGAATCTGCAGCTCATGCTTGCTCACCTTGTTCTCGGGATCGATGCTGGCGACGACCGTCCACGCGGCCGGATCGCCGCTCTCGCCCCACAGCCCTTCGGCGGCGGCCATCTTCATCGGCTGCGTGTGTACGAGGTACTGGGCCTGCCAGTGGCCGGCGAAGGCGACGAGGATCGAGGAGCTGACGGCGACGAGCGCGGCGATCTTGAACGACCGGAGGAAAAAGTCCGTGTCCTGCCGCCGCAGCAGCTTCCAGGCGCTGATTCCGAGCACGAGGAACGCCCCGGTGGCGAACGCGCCGAATACCGTATGCGGGAACTCGACGAGCGCCTGGCCGTTCGTGACGAGCGCCCAGAAGTCGTTCATCTCCGCCCGCCCGTTCGTGATCGCGAAGCCGACCGGATGCTGCATGAACGAGTTCGCCGTGAGGATCCAGAAGGCGGACATCGTCGTGCCGAGCGCGACCATCCAAATGGACAGCAGATGGATCTTCTTGGACACTTTATCCCAGCCGAAGATCCAGATGCCGATGAACGTCGACTCCAGGAAAAACGCCAGCAGCGCCTCCACCGCGAGCGGCGCGCCGAACACGTCCCCGACGAAGCGCGAGTAGTCCGACCAGTTCATGCCGAACTGGAATTCCTGCAGGATGCCCGTCACGACGCCGATCGCGAAGTTGATCAGGAACAGCTTGCCCCAGAACTGGGCCATGCGCTTGTACGTCTCGTCTCCCCGGCGCACGTAGAGAGTCTCCATGATCGCGAGCAGCAGCGCGAGCCCGATGCTGACCGGCACGAAGAAAAAGTGAAAAATCGTCGTCGACGCGAACTGAAGCCGCGACAGCTCGACCACATCCATGCTTTCCCCTTCTTTCGACCTAAATGGGTGAGGCTTCTAGCTGGGTCTATTGTGCCAGCAATCGCACGCCGGGGTTGTGATGGAAATCACAAGGCCGACGCAAGGCGTGCGGCATATCAGCCGAGCCTCTCCACATATGGCTATGAAGATTGGGATTAAAGGAACAGGAAAGGCGGGTGAAAGAGTGCCAGGTCTTGATTCTATTCTCGTGTTCGTCGCCAATTCAGGCGAGGACACCGTGTCGGTCATCAGTACGGCCAGCAAGACGGAGATTGCCCGAATACCGGTCGGAAGCGCTCCCCAATACCCTGCAGCGGCCCGCATCATCAACCGGGTCTACGTCACCAATCAAGGCAGCAGCACTGTCTCGGTCATCAACGGCGAGGGCTTGTTCGTGGAGGCGACGATACCGGTCGGCGTGCAGCCGAACGGCATCGCCGTCTCGCCGGACAACTCGCTTGTCTATGTCGTGAACGAGGGCAGCTCCGACCTGTCCGTCATCAACACGGGGACGAACTCCGTCATCGCCACGATCCCCCTCCCCGGCGTCGGCACGCCGCTCAAAGTGGCGGTCGCGAGCAACGGCGAGCGCGCCTATGTGACGAGCTCCACCGGTCTGGTCACCGTCATCGACACCGTCGCGCTGGCCGCGATCGCCACGATCGACGTCGGCCCGCCGGCCGGCGCCGGCATCGTCGTCGATCCCGGCAGCAGCCTGGTCTACGCCATCAACGAAACCGGCATTGCCGTCATCGCCGCGCTTACCAACACGGTCATCGACGTCATCGCGGTCAGTCCCAATCTTCAGAACCTCGCCTTGACGCCCGACGGCTCCAAGCTGTATGCGACCGACGCGGACGGCAACGTGTTCGTCATCGTGCCCGGCAGCGGCTCCGTGCTGCCCGTCCCGACCAATCCGCTCGCCCAAGGCATCACGATCACGACGCTGCGCGAGGCTTATGTCGCCATTACGAGCACGGACAGCGTCATCGTCATCGACACGGCTACGGACCAGCTGATCGCCGAGATTCCTGTCGGCCTCGTGCCGATCGGCGTCGACCGCCTCGAAGTGTTCGGCGATACGGGCGCCGTGGAAATCTACAAGACGGACGAGAGCGGCAATCCGCTTGAAGGCGTCGGGATTACCGTCGTCAGCCTCAATCCGCCTGGCATCGAGCTTACGGGCGTAACCGACAGCTACGGCCGGGTGTTGTTCGGAGGGCTGCCGCTCGGCGAATACGAGGTGGTCGAGGTCACGCCTCCGCCCGGCTACATTCCGGAGCCGCTGCCGCTCTATTTCACGATCCAATTTTCCGGCGAGACCGTCTTCCTGCAGCTGACGAACTTCCGCAGCCTCGTCAACGTCTTCCTGCGGAAGTACGATATCGAGACGGGAGCAGGCCTCGAGGGAGCGGTGTTCCTGTTCCAGGGCCCTTCCTACGTGCAGGTCGTCACCGGTGAGAACGGAGTCGTCGCCTTCCAGCTGCTGCCCGGCAGTTACTTTGTCCAGGAAATCGCCGCTCCTCCCGGCTATGAGCCGGTCCCTCCGTTTACGATCGACATCGAGTTCGGCGAGTACATCGACATCCCGAACATCCGCTCCACCTCGCCGGCCATCCTGGTCACCAAATCGACAGGCGGCATCACGTCCGTCAATCCGGGCGATCTCGTCACCTATACGATCGAGGTCATCAACACCGGCGATACGATCCTGCACAACATCGTCGTGGATGACCCGACGCTCGGTTATGTCGAGTTCATCGACGAGCTCGGCATCGGGGAAAGCGTGCTGCTGCAAGTGCCGTTCGAGATTCCGGAGGATGCCCCCGCCGGCCCGTTCTTCAACAGGGTGACCGCGATCAGCGACGAAGCCGGCGACGACGCGGAGGCGGTCGTCGAGGTGAACGCCCTTCCCGGGATCGAGGTGATCAAGAGCGCGGATCGGGAAGTCGTCGTGGAGTTCGAAGAAGTCGTCTACACGATCAGCGTGACCAATACCGGCAACGTGCCGCTTACGAACGTATTCGTCAACGACTCGCTTATCCCCGTATCCGTGCCTCCGTTTACGCTCGGGATCGGGGAGACGAGGGAAATCACGGTGTCGATCACGGCATCGCCGCCCTATGTGCAGGATGGCCGCATCTCGAATACGGTCACGGTGAAGACCGATCAGACCGGTCCGGTCGAGGATTCCGAGACGGTGTTCGTCGTCGCCGGTCCCGAGAGCCTGAAGCTCTCCAAGTCCGTCACGCCGGAGACGGTACGGCTCGGAGAATCTGCCCTGTATGTGTTTACCGCGACCAATACGAGCCTGTTCACGCTGCGCGACATCACCATCGAGGATCCGGTGCTCGGTCTCACGATTGCTCAGGCGCAGCTTCTGCCGGGCGAGTCGTTCCGCTTTGAGTTCGTGTATGTCGCGTCCACCGTGCCGCCGGGCGGCGTGCTCGTCAATACGGCGGTGGCGACCGGCACGGCCGAGGACGGCACGCCGGTGAGAAGCAATGAAGCCGTCGCCCGCCTGACGATCGTGACGGTGCCGGAGCTGCTGTTCTCCAAGACGGCGGATCGGACCGAGGTGCTGCAGGGCAATACGGTGCTCTACACGATCCAGGTCGTGAATGTCGGCGATGTCGCGCTGACGAACGTGCGGGTCACGGACCCTGATCTCGGCTTGAACGAGACGATCCGCTCGCTTGCGCCCGGACAGACCGCCGAATTCCAGCGGACCTATACGGTGCCGCTGACCGTGCCGCCCGGCACGGTGCTCGTCAACACGGCGATCGTCCGGTCCGACGAGACCGATCCGCAGCAGGATTCGGCCGAGGTGCTCGTCCTGCCGACGTTCGACATCCGCATCGAAAAAGCAGCCGACCGCGTCACGGCGGTTCCGGGAGACGTGATCCAGTATGTCGTCGTCGTGCGCAATACGGGCGGAGCCGACTTGACCGGCATCGTCGTGCAGGATCCGCTTCTCGGCCTGCTCGAGACGCTGGACCGGCTCATCCCGGGCGAGTTCGTCTCCTTTACCGGCACCTACGTCGTGCCCGCAGGGACCGCTCCCGGCACGGTCATCGCGAACGTCGCCACGGCCTCGTCCAATGAGGCGCCGACCGAATCCGCGGACGCGGCCGTCACGGTGGAGGCCGACCCGGCGCTGGAGCTGAGCAAGGTCGCCGACGTCTCCATCGTCTCGCCCGGAGGGACGATCACCTACACCTATACGCTGACCAATACCGGCAATGTCGTGCTGACGAACATCCGCGTGCAGGACCCTCTCGTCGCGCTCGATACGGTCATCGCCGCGCTCGGACCGGCGCAGACATCGGTCTTGACCGCCGTCTATGCCGTGCCGGCCGACGCGCCGTCGGATACGGTGCTGGTGAACACGGCGGTGGCCGAGTCGGATCAGACGCCGCCCGTCATGGACTCTGCCCGGGTCGGCATCGATCCGGCCGCGACGCTCGTCGTCGTCAAGACCTCCGACCGGGCGACAGCCGCGCCGATGGAGCCGATCGTCTACACGATTACGGTGACCAACCCGTCTCCGCTGACGCTGACCAATGTGCTCATCGCCGATCCGGTGACGCAGCTTGGCGTCTCGGTGCCCGAGCTCGGACCGGGCGAGTCGGTCGTCATCCCGACGCAGCTGACCGTTCCTCCCGGCACGCCGGCAGGCACCGTCATCGCCAATACCGTCGTCGCCCAATCGGATCAGACTCCGCCTGGCGAAGACACGGCGATCGTCACCGTATCTCCGGCTCCGGCCCTGGCCGTGTTCAAGTCGTCGAGCACGCCGGCCGCGTTCCCGGGCGAGACGGTCATCTACTCGCTGACCATCAGCAACACGGGCAACGTGCCTTTGACGAATGTCGTCCTTTCCGACACGCTGATCGGCCTGAATGCCGTGCTGCCGCTGCTCGGCATCGGACAGTCGGAGACGATCCGGCAGCCGTTCCGGATTCCGGAGACGGCGCCGGCCGGCCAGGTGTTCATCAATACGGCGACCGTCACGAGCGCCGAGACGCCTCCAACGGAAAGCTCCGCTGCCGTGACGGTACGGAGCGGGTTCAGCCTCGCGGTGCTCAAGTCCGTCAGCGCCACGGCAGCCGCGCCAGGCGATACGGTCACCTACCGGATCGAGCTGCGCAACGACTCGAACGCGCCGGTGACGAACATCCGGGTCGTCGACCGCGTGCTCGGCTTCTCCCAGATCATCACGGAAATTCCGGCAGGCCGGTCGGTCGTGCTTGAGGTGGAGTACATCGTTCCCGCCGCCGCGCCGGGGGGCTCGGTCATCACCAACATCGTGACGGCCGTCAGCGACCAGACGCCTCCGGCCCAGGCTGTCGCCAGCTTCACGGTGCTGCCTCGTCCGGCGCTGATCCTCACCAAGCAGGCGGTTCCGGCCGTCGCGCGGCCGGGACAGCGAATCGCGTTCCTGATTGCCGTGCGCAATGCAGGCAACGTGCCGCTGAGCCCGGTGCGCATCGTCGACACCTTGCTCGGCATCGATACGGTCGTCAACCTGCTGCCGAGCGGCTCCCCGACGACCGTGAACGGCGCCCGGGCGATCCTCTCCGTGCCGTACCTGGTGCCGGACTCCGCTCCGACCGGCTCGGAGATCGTCAATACCGCGCGCACCTCGGCGACAGGCGTCGATCCGCAGCAGGCGTCGGCCTCCGTCCGCATCCTTCCTTCGCTGCTCGAGGTGCGCAAGAGCGCGGATCGCGCCGTTACGACGCCGGGGGACGTCGTCCTGTTCCGGATCGCGATCCGCAATTCGAGCTCGGTCGCCACGACCGGATTGACGCTGTCCGATCCGCTGCCGCAAGGGCTGAGCCTCGTCCCCGGCAGCCTCGTGATCGACGGAGCCCCGCCGGCCCGGCCTTCCCTGTCCGGACTGCCGATCGGCAATCTCGCCCCGGGGGCGGAGCGGATCGTCCAGTTCAGCGTCCGCGTCGCTTCTCCGCTGCACGCGAGAGAGCTCGTCAACGTCGCGCTCGTCGGCTACTCGTTCCGGGACGAGAGCGGCAGCCTTCTCCGAGCAAGAGCCCGCTCCAACCGGCTCGTGCTCGCCGTCCAGGAGGAAGAAGAATAAGCGCCTCTCGGCCAGCCTCGGGGCTGGAAGCAAAAAACAGGAGGGATCCCAAATGGGTCCCTCCTGTTTTATGTCTGCATGCAGGCGGCTGATGCGCCAGACGATCGGAATTCCTCCGCTCAGCCCAGCCCGGCGCTCGCCTGCGCGAGCAGCGGCGCCAGCAGCTCCGTCTCCACGGCGTCGCCTTTGCGCAGCTTGATCGTCTTGCGCTCCGGCGGGCCGTCGAAGCGCCCCTCCGGCAGTTCCAGCCCTTCGGCGTTGAAGATCGTGAAGCTGACGGCGTCCTTGGACGTCGAGATGACGGCCGCATACTTGCCGTTTTTCAAGAAATGAGGCTTCTTGTACTGGATGCGCTCCTGCACGTCCGGGATCGTATCGTGCACGAGCTGCCGCAGCTCGGCGGACCGCTCCGCTTGCCACGGCTCGTTCAGGGCTTCCAGGAATGCGGTTACTTCGGGATTCATCAAGTCATCTCTCCTCGACGTGATAGATTTAGATCGCTTCGCAAGCCGCCGCCTGCTCCAGCAGCAGCTCGCGCTCGCGGGCATTGCGGGCAAGACCGGCCGCGCGCTCGAACTCGGCGCGAGCCTCTGCGGGCCGCCCGAGGCGCTGCAGCAGCTCGCCGCGCACGCTCGGCAGCAGATGATAGCCGGCAAGCTCGCCGCGCCGCTCCAGCTCGTCGGCGATCGCCAGGCCGATCGCCGGCCCGAACGCCATCGCCACGGCGACCGCGCGGTTCAGCTCGACGACCGGAGACGGCTGGCCCTGCATCAGCGCCTCGTACAGCGCCGAAATGCGCACCCAGTCCGTCTCCGCCTCGGACGGAGCCTCGGCATGGCAGGCGGCGATGGCCGCCTGCAGCAGATACGGCCCATAGCGCCGGCCGAGCGAGCGGCCCCGCTCCAGCGCTGCCAGTCCGCGCCGCATATGCAGCCGGTCCCAGCGGGCGCGATTCTGGTCGCGCAGCCGGACGAGCCGTCCGTCCGGCGCGACCCGCTGGCGGAGCCGCGACGACTGGAGCTCGAGCAGAGCGGCGAGTCCGTGGACTTCGGGCTCGCCGGGCATGAGCTCCGCGAGCACGCGGCTCAGCCGCAGCGCCTCCCGGCAAAGCAGCGGCCGCAGCAGGTCGTCGCCGGACGTCGCCGCGTACCCTTCGTTGAACATCAGGTACAGCGCCTCGAGCACGGCGGACAGCCGCTCCTGCAGCTGCCGCCCCTCCGGCAGCTCGAACGCGACCTGCTTCGCCGCCAGCGTGCGCTTGGCGCGCACGATCCGCTGGGCGATCGCGGGCTCGGCGGCGAGGTAGGAGCGGGCGATCTGCTCCGTCGTCAGGCCGCATAGCAGCCGCAGCGTCAGCGCGACGCGGGATTCCTGAGCGAGCACGGGATGGCAGGTCAGGAAGATCAGCCGCAGCAGATCGTCGCCGACGCCCTCGCCGAGATCCGGCTCATCCTCCGCATAGAGCGGCGTATGGCCCGCCAGCTGCTCGTACTTGCGCTCCCGCAGCCGGCTGCGGCGGATGAGGTCGATGCCGCGCCGCCGCGCCGTCGTCATGAGCCAAGCGCCCGGGTTGTCGGGCAGGCCGGTTTGCGGCCATTTTTCCAGCGCCGCGACGAGCGCGTCCTGCGCCAGATCCTCGGCGATGCCGACATCCCGAGTCAGGCGGGTGAGCGCGGCGATCAGCTTGGGCGCCTCCATGCTCCACACCGCCTCGATCGTCCGGCGGACCTCGCTCATCCTCGGCGCTGCGACTCGACTTGCCGCCGCAGCTCGTTTTCGCGCTGCCGCCACTCGGCATCCGGCGTCAGCTCCTCCGGCTCGAACACCTGCCGCAGCTCGATCTGCCCCTGTCCGCCGCCATGCGGGTCCGGCATGCGCATCGCCCATTGGATCGCTTCCTCGCGCGACTTGACCTCGATCAGCGTGTAGCCGGCGATGATTTCCTTCGTCTCGGTGAACGGCCCGTCCACCACCTTCGGCTTGCCTCCGGGCTCCGGATAGCTGATGCGGATGCCGTTCGCGCTCGCCTGCAAGCCGTCCGCCGCCAGCAGCACGCCCGCTCGCGCCAGCTCCTCGTTGTAGCGCTGCATCGCTTCGATCAGCTCCGGGGCCGGCAGCACGCCGGCCTCGGAATCGGTCGTTCCTTTGACGATCATCATGAATTTCATCGTGTATCCTCCTTTGGTTAGGAGAGCCTCGGCTCCCTTCCTATCTACACGTCGATCACGGCGCGGAGGAATCGACATCGCGTCCTCTCTATTTTCGCGCCTGCCCTTTCCTATCCCTTCCAATTGCGGAGAGTCCGAGGCCATTTAGCCGAAAAAGGCGTTCAGCTCGGCCGCGATCCGTTTCGGCTGGAGCTTTTTCGTATGCCCGAGCCCTTGGGCGCTGCATAGCGCCGCCGATGGAAGCGCGGCCGCGATCGCCTCCGCTCCCCGCCGAAGGGCGGCCGGGCTTTCCGTGCCGGCGAGCACGAGCGTCTCCGTCGTCACGGCGCTCCAGTCATCCGCTCGGAGCGGCTTTCCGTCCATCCAGCCGGACATGAGCTCCGCGTCGTAGGGCAGCGTGTGCGCGACCGCGAGCAGCTTTTTCCATACGCCGGGCATCATCCGCATCATCTTCACGATGAACGCCGGAGCGCCCAGCCCCTCGGTCATGAAATAACGCACCGCCTCCGCCCGGTCGCCAGCGGCGGCGATCCTCCGCGTCTGCTCCTCGAAGTCCGCCGGCGGCCGCCGGTCCTGTTCCCCGACGATGAAGGGGGGCTCGTGGAGCGCAAGCTTCGCGATGTCCGCTCCGCCTGCAGCCGCCCGCAGGGCGATCATCGCTCCGGAGGACAGCGCCCATACGCAGGCCGGCTCCCCGGCCGCCGCCAGCACGGCCTCCAGATCCTCGACCTCGCGCTGCGGGGCGTAGACGGCCGCATCCCCGCTGTCTCCTCTTCCCCGGCGGTCATAGTAGTAGACGGTATAGCGGTCGGACAGCAGGCGGGCCAGCTCGACCTGGTCCGGGAAGCTCCGGTAGCTGAACGCTCCCGTCACGAGCACGACAGCCGGTCCCTTTCCTGTCTTTTCATAAGCGATGCGGGTTCCGTCCTTCGAAATGGCGATGTTCATGATCATTCTCCTTCATGCGGATTGGTGGCCTTTATCTACACGACGAACAGGAAGCGGACGAATCGACAGCTGCGCCGGATTTTTTTCATCCACATGTGGATAAGCTCTCCGCAAGGGGGCGATTGCGCTTTTCCACAGCTCTCCGTGGATACGCCGCCAGCTGTCCACAGTCCGGACTTCGGGCGCGCGCATGCATGCGGAAAAGCAAAAAAAGCCTTTCCCTTTCGGGAAAGACTTTAGCGCTCGAAACGTTTGCCGGGCTTATACGATGAGGAATTCCGCCTTCTCCTCGCACAAGTCACATTTTACCGGCGGGTCCCAATTCGCGAAGTGCGTCTCGTTCAGATCCACCATGTCCGGCGCATCCTCGTACTCATCCACGAACTTGTCCAATGCCAGCTCAATATGTCCCTTGCACACGCAATACATTCGATGACCTACCCCTATTCTCATTCCTGAAATGATGTCGATTACCGCCATTATACCACAAAAGCGGGGCCGGCATCCCGCCGGCGACCCGCTTTCTCCTACTCTTCCTCTTCGCTCTTGTCCTGTAGCTTGAACGTCACCGCATCCGGCTTGCCGTCGCGATAGAACGTCACCTTGATCTTGTCGCCGATGCGCTTTTTGCCGTACAGGTACTTGCGCAGCTCCATCGTGCTGCCGATCGGCTGATCGTCCAGCTTGGTGATGACGTCGTTGAACTGCAGGCCGGCCTCGCTGGCCGGTCCGACCGACTCCAGCACGATGACGCCCGAGGTGACCTCCGGCGGCAGCTTCGGACCGCCGGGCGAGGTCGGCGTCTGCGCCGCGGCATCGCCGTCCTCCGCGTCCGGCACGCCGCCGCCGAGCCCCTGCTGGGCGTAATAGGACGCCAGGTCGAGCGTGTACACGCCGAGATAAGGGCGAGGAACCGCGCCGGTCTTCATCAGCTGATCGACGATCGGCATGACGTTGTTGACCGGAATGGCGAAGCCGACCCCTTCGACGCCGATGTCGGAGATCTTCATGCTGTTGATGCCGATTACCCGGCCCTGCATGTCGATCAGCGGCCCGCCGCTGTTGCCCTGGTTGATCGAGGCGTCGGTCTGGATGACCTCCTGCTCCCAGTCGTAGTTGCCGTCCTGGCTGAGCGACACCGGGATGATCTGCTTCGTCTTGCTGACGATGCCCATCGACAGCGAGTCGCCGAGGCCGAGCGGATTGCCGATCGCCATGACCATCTCGCCGGACTGCAGCTTGGCGGAGTCGCCCATCTCGGCGATCGTCTCGATGCCTTCGCCGTCGATCTCCAGCACGGCCAGATCGGTGATGTAGTCGCCGCCGACCAGCTTGGCCGGACGCGTCTCGCCGTCGATCAGGACGACCTTGAGCCCGGCCGCGCCGTCAATGACATGGTTGTTGGTGATCAGATACGCCTTGCCGTCCTTCTTGGCGAAGATGACTCCGCTCCCGACGCTGGCCGGGTGCAGCTCGGCGTCCTGCGGCGCGTCCTCGCCGTCCTGCGGCTGCGGCTGGAACGCCGCCTGCTCGTTGACGACGCTCACGACCGCCGGACGCACCTTGGACGAGGCGGCGACGGTCTGCTGGATCGCATCGCCGGGGGCGACGAGTCCGCTCGCCGCCGGCGTCCCCGCCGTCTCGACCGCGGCCTCCGGGCTGCCGCCGCCAAGGGCGAGCGCCAGCGCAAGCACGATCGCGGCTCCCGAGGCCCCGGACAAGAGGGCGAGCCGGCCGGCTCCCCAGTCCTTGCGGCTGCGCAAGGGGAATCCGGACATCTGCTTGCGGCTGGTCTTGCTGGCGCGCCGGGAGATCTTTGTCGAATAGAACTCATCCTCGAACAAACCCATGATACCCGCTCCTCCCGTGGTTTGCGCACGCGTTCGATTGCTCTATTTTCTAAGCATACGTGGCTGCTTCTGGTTCGACTACAGGATGTTTTTTCTCTTCTTGGAATGATTTCGGAAGATGCGTCTAGAATAATGATAGGGCGAGCCTAGGCTCCCCTTTTAGACGGAGGCGAAAGCTCAAATGTTGCAGCGTGACGCCGATAAATCCACTATGTAGCGCTGCCTGCCCGCTCATCCAGCCGATACCGGGAAAGGAAGAAAGCCGATGGATATAAAGCTCATTACCACTCCGGACGCCGCTCCAAGCGCCTGGAACCAGGTCGCGGTCATGGGCAAGCTCGGAGATCTGAGCGATACGCAGTACCGGACGCTGCTGGCGCTCAGCGCCATGCTGGAGCTGCTCGTCGACAAGGGCATCCTCACCCGCGAGGAGCTTGAGCAGAAGTCCGCTCAGCTCGAGGCCGGCGACAGCGAGCCGCTCAGAGCGCTTTCCGCTTTATTTGATCCCATGGAGTAGGCTCGTACGGATGCGTGTCCCGCAGCGGATGCTCGTCCTTGCGGAAAAAGTGCCCGCGGTCCTCCAGCACGCCGTTCACCGTCAGCCTCGCCAGATCCATCAGATTATGGTTGAGGCTCAGATGCGCGAGGTAGACCCGCCTCGTGCGGTCGGTCATCAGCTCGCACAGCGCCTCGCCGGCCGCCTCGTTGGACAGATGGCCGATGTCGCTGAGGATGCGGCGCTTGATGTTCCACGGGTAGCGGCCCATGCGCAGCATCTCGGGGTCGTGGTTGGACTCCAGCACGAGCACGTCGGAGTCGATGATGCTGCGCCGCACCAGATCGCTGACATACCCGAGGTCCGTCGCGAGGCTCAGCTTGTAGCCGTCGTCCGTGAACGTATAGCCGACCGGCTCCGCCGCGTCATGCGAGATCGGGTACGAGCGGACCGTCATGCTGCCGAACCGCATCTCCTCGCCCGTGCCCATCACGATCCGCCGCTCGGGCGGCACGTGGGAGGCATGGCGTTCCAGGGCTGCCCATGTCGCCTCATTGGCGTACACGGGCAGCTCGTATTTGCGCGCGAGGGCGCCCAGTCCCTTGATATGATCGGAATGCTCATGCGTGATGAGCACGGCGTCGATGTCATGGCCGGCGATGCCCCGGCTGCCCATCAGCTCTTCGAGCTTCTTGAGGCTGTGCCCGGCATCGACGAGCACCGTCTTGTCCCCGCTCTGCACGACCGTCGCATTGCCGGTCGAGCCGCTGGCCAGCACGGTAAATCGGAATTCCATTCTCCTTGCCTTCCCTTCCATGGCCCGCAAGGCCATCCAAGCCCTTAAAGTCCCATTGTACCATTGTCCGTCCGGCGTCTCTACAGTCTGCTGGAAATTTCGCTAGAAAAAAGGAGCCGTCCCGACCGGTCCGACTCGCGGACCAGGGGACGGCCGTTTTGTTTTGAGGATAGCAGCCAAAACCGCCATTGGAAGCGGAAAGAGGCTCCGTCACTGGGGCGGTTCTCGCTCCGCGCACCGGCGGCTCCCTCTCCGCTGCGAGCCTCGCTCCGCCTGCCGGCGGCGGTTCCGCTAGCCTCCCGATGCCGGCGAAGGCTCCGGCTTGTCGATCAGCACTTCCCCGCTGGACGCCTGCAGATAGATCGAGCTGCCGTCCTCCATCAGGATGCGCCAGGACGGCGTCGACACCTGCGTCTCCGAATCGAACCGCTGGCCTTCCTTGTAGCCGAGCCGGATCTCCTTGATCGCGGCTCCGTCCGGCATGTACTTCTCGACGACCTCCGGGCGGATCGCCCGCGAGGCCGGCAGCACCGGCTGCGGCCGCTGGCCCTCGTCCGCCGGCAGCAGCTCGATTCGGTCCTGGCGGTAGCCGGTGATGCGCTGGTCGCTATAGTACAGCTCCAGCCTCACGTTGAACATCGGCCGGCCAGCCTCCATTCGGTACAGCACGAACTTGCGGTCGTCGAGGCCGAGCGTGTCCAGCTCATACCGGTCCAGCTCCGGGATGACTCCTCCCAGCGCCTTGAGCAGCTCCTCCCGCTGGAAGACGACGCGGCTGTCCACCGGCGTCTCGAGCGGCGTGATGCCTTCCGGCTCCGCGACGCCGCCGTCCGGCTGCTCCGCGCCTGCGCCGCTTTCCGCAGCGCCAGCCTTCGACCCTGCGCCAGCCGATTCGGCGTCAAACGCCGGCGCTCCCGCCCGTCCGACGTACCGGTACGTCAGGTCATGCAGCTCCGGCGTCTCCTTCGGGATGACGCCGGAGAACGCGACGCGCTTCGCCTTCAGCGCCGCCAGCGTCTCCGGCGACAGCTCGGCCGAGTTGCTTCTCGGCTGCACGCGCTCCCGCACATCGCCCCACAGCTGATAGCCGAGCAGCAGGTTGAGCAGCAGAAACGCCAGGATCAATACGCTCTTCGCTCTACCCCAATCCACGGGCCGCTCCTCCTTCCTCTACGCGCGCCGCTCCGTCGCCTTGCGGCGGCGATGGAGTCGGCGCCGCGCCGGCTTCGCCGCCGTTCTTGGCTCCGCCGAGCGCCGACAGATTCTCGCGCGGCAAGGCGGAGCCGTCGAAGCCTTCCTCCAGCGGCCCGGCCAGCGCCTCCTCCGTGCCGTCCGTCAGACGCACCGCCCACACCGGCAGGAAGCGCAGCTGGCCGTCCTCGGCCTGCTCCGCCTTGACCGCCGGATAGAGCGCCTCGATTTCGGAGCGCCTCGAGTAGGCCGCGAGCGACTGGTCGAGACGCTGCCCTCCCGGCAGCCAGCGGGCCGACTTCTGCGCGGGCGACGGGTTGAGCGTGATGAGCGAGCGCTCATAGGTCGTTACGGAGCCTTGCTGCACCGTCAGCCGGATGAAGCCGAACCGGAAGTCCGCCGAAGGGACGACCGGCAGGACGCGATTTTCGCCGAAGCGGAAATACTGCCGGAACAGCAGCGCATGCTGCTCCTCGGCCGTTCCCTGGCCCGGCCGGGGCGTCTGCCCCGCCGATCCGCCCGCCGCCGCGTCCGCGCCGCCCAGCGAGACGAGCTGATGCAAGCCGTCCCAGCCGCCATGCTGGTTCACGAACTGCATGGCGCTGCTCATGCTGCCGGCCGGGTTGCTGCGCGCTTGCCCGCTGCCGCTCAGCGGCGCGGCCGGATCGGTGTAGCTGATCCATTGGCCGTTCTGCTCGACCTGGAGCGCCCTTTTGCCGTCCGTGTACACCTGGGAGCCGTCCCGGTCCTTGATCATGCGCGTCGTGCCGGGATCGATGAACAGGTTGCGCTGCAGCAGATCGGCCGAGTACGACTGATAGCCGATCCGCGCTTGCGCCGCCTCCACCGGCTGCCGGGGCACGTACAGCCCGTAGGCGTCCGGCTCGTACGGCGTCCAGTATTCGCCGAGGCCGACGTCGTCCTCGACGTCCCGCACGGTCAAGTCGGCCTGAGTCGCCTCGTAGACGACGCCGCCGCCCGCGCTGAAGAAGAAGGTCCGCACCTCCTCCGTGCTGCTGCTGCGGAAGATCCAGATGCGGTCGACCGTATCGCCGAGGAAGCTCTCGTCGCTGCTGTCGAGTTGCAGCATCCGCGACAGCAGCGTCACCGGCAAGCCGCTGCCGAGCCGCAGCTCGAGGCCGAGGTTGTTGTCGCGGATCTCGCTCCAGCGCACGACCGTATCGGCCATCCGCTGGAAGCCGCGGAACTCCCGTCCCTTGAGCTTGCTCATGATGAGGTTGTAGAACGGCAGGTCGCCGGGATTGAGCACCGTGTGGCTGCCGTTGCCGAAGTGCAGGACGAGCTGCTCGGGGAACAGCGTCTCCTCCGTCTTGCTCGCCTGCCCCATCTGCTCGGTGCTGACGTAGTTTTGCGCGGTGCGCACGGCCGCGCCCGGCGTGCTGTAGGCGAGCATGTAGCTCTGCACGAGGCTGAGGGCGACGAGGGCTGCGAGCGCGATCGTCTTGAGCCTTTCCTTCATGTCGGCTGCTCCCCCTTCTGCTGCGGCTGCGGCAGGATGAACGTCACCGTCGTGCCTACATCCAGCTCGGACTCCAGCGTAATCGTGCCTCCGTGCGCCTTGATCATTTCCCGGGCAATCGAAAGCCCGAGGCCGGTGCCGCCCATCTCTCGCGAGCGGGCCTTGTCGACCCGATAGAAACGGTCGAAGATGCGGGCAAGGTCGCGCTTCGGAATGCCGATGCCGGAGTCCTTGACGCTGACGGCCAGCGCCCCGCTTTCCTGCAGGCCGGCCGACAGCTCGATGCGGCCGCCCTCGAGCGTGTACTTGATCGCGTTGGACATCAGATTGTCCAGCACCTGATCGATTTGATCCCGGTCGAGCACGGCCTTGCCGACGCGCCGGTCGACCTGGACGACGGCGCGGATGCCTTTTTTGCGCATCTGCACCGAGAACCGGTCCGCCACCTCGTCGAGCATCTCGGCGATGTCGGTATCGCGGCGGCGCAGCGTCGACTGCTGGGAGTCGAGCCGCGAAAGATGCAGCAGGTCGGTGACGAGCCGGATCATCCGCTCGGTCTCGTTGCGGATGACGCCGACGAAGCGGTCCGCCAGCTGCGGCTCCGCGAGCGCTCCGTCGCCGAGCGCCTCGGCATAGCTGCGGATCGTCGTCAGCGGCGTGCGCAGCTCATGCGAGACGTTGGCCACGAACTCGCGCCGCGACTGGTCCAGCTTCTCCTGCTCGGTGATGTCCTGCAGCAGCGCGATCGTGCCGGTGATGCCGCGGTCGCGGCGGTGGATCGGGCTGAGCGTGACGCGCAGCACCCAGCGCTCCTCGCCGTCCGGCGACTCCTTGACGAGCACGGCGGCGAGGCCGCGCGAGGCGCGCAGCGCCTCGAGCCGCTCCTGCGGCAGCTCCAGCACGTCGGTCAGCGGGCTGCCCTCGCACTGGTCGACGCCGAGCAGCTCCAGCGCGCGGCGGTTGGACACCATCACCGTGCCGCGCTCGTCAGCCGCGATGACGCCGTCGCTCATGTTGGAGAGGACCGACTGCAGCTTCTCGTTCTCCTCCTCGTTGACCGACAGCGCCTCCCGCAGCCGCTGCGTCATCTCGTTGAACGCCTCGCTCAGCCGTCCGATCTCGTCGTCCGCGAGCACCGGCACCTGCTGGTCGAAGCGTCCCTCGGCGACCGCCTCCGCCTGACGGGTCAGCCCCTTGATCGGGCTCGTGATCGTATGCGCCAGCACGATGCCGAGCACGCCGGTCAAGCCGAGCGCGATCAGCGTGCCGGAGACGAAGATCTGGTTGACCCGGTCGACCGTGGCGTTGACCTCGGTCATGCCGGCGACGATGTAGACCGCTCCGATGACGCGGTTGTCCGGCGATTGGATCGGCTGGGTGATGATCTTCTTGCGCACGTTGTCCTCGTCGAGGATGTCCTGCTCGTTGTCCGGGATGCCCTGCAGCGCCTGGCTCACCATGAGCGACGTGTTCTTCTTGCCGATGTAGGCACTGTACGCGTCCGACGTCGCCAGCACGCGCCCGCTCGAGTCGAGCACCTGCAGCTCCGCGCCGGTGCGGCTGAACAGGCTGTTCACGTAGTCGGACAGCGAGATCGCGCCTTCCTCGGCTTCGCCTCCGGCGAGCGAGCCCTCGGACAGCTTGTCCGCGGCGAGCACCGCGAGCGCGCGCGCCTGGTCGTTGAGGCTGTTCGTGAACGTGTCGGTGAGCGAGCTTTTGACCGTGCTGACAAAATAGACCGCGATCAGCTGGATCGAAATCAGGATGAGCAGCATGTAGATCGCGATCAGCTTGACTTGGATCGTACTGAACCAGCGCCTGCCCTTCATCCGCCGCCCAGTCCTCCCTGCTTCGGATTGCGCATCAGATAGCCGAGGCCGCGCCTCGTCAGGATGTACTCCGGTCGGCTCGGGTCGTCCTCGATCTTCTCCCGCAGCCGGCGGATCGTCACGTCGACCGTGCGCACGTCGCCGAAGTACTCGAAGCCCCATACCGCCTGCAGCAGATGCTCGCGGGTCATCACCTTGCCGCTGTGGCGGGCGAGGTAGTAGACGAGCTCATACTCGCGGTGCGTCAGGTCGAGCGGCTGCTCGTCCTTGTAGACGACGTACATGTCCGTATCGATGAACAGGTTGAACAGCTTCAGCCCCTGCTTGTCCGGCTCCGCCTCGGCCGCGCCTTGCGCCGCGCCGGCGGCCAGCGCCTCGCGCGTCTTCTGCGTGCGGCGCAGATGCGCCTTCACGCGCGCCAGCAGCTCCCGCGTGCCGAACGGCTTCGTCACGTAATCGTCGGCGCCAAGCTCCAGGCCGAGCACCTTGTCGATCTCCGTGTCCTTGGCCGTAAGCATGATGATCGGCGTCTGCAGCCGGGTCCGCACCTCGCGGCAGACGTCCATGCCGTCCTTGACCGGCAGCATGAGGTCGAGCAGGATCAGGTCCGGCTCCTCCTCGAAGGCCGCCCTCACCGCTTCTCCGCCGTCGAAGGCGCAGATGACCTCATAGCCTTCCTTCTCCAGGTTGAACTTCAATATGTCCGCTATCGGCCGCTCGTCGTCGACCACGAGAATTTTGCCCTGCATCGTTGCCGTCCGCTCCCTTCCTCGCTGCAGCCCCTGCCCCCTGCCTGCGGAGCGCCGCCTTCTTTCTCCTTAGTTTACCACAGCCGGCAGGCGCTCCGCTTCGGGTCCGGCCCTTCGAGGCCCCGAGCATCAAAAAAGCGCGGCCTCGGAAGGCCGCGCTCGCGGATTAGGAAGAGATGATTGCCGATTAGAGGTATTTCAATGGATTCTGCAAAGAGCCGTTCTTATAGATCTCGAAGTGCAGATGCGTGCCGGTCGAACGTCCCGTATTGCCCATGACGCCGAGCTTCTCGCCGCGCTCGAGCGTATCGCCGACGCCGACCGAGATGCTTCGCAGATGGCCGTACAGCGTCTTGTAGCCGTTGCGGTGGTTGACGATGACGACGTTGCCGTAGCCGCTCTTCGTGCCGGCGAATTCGACGACGCCCTCGTCGGCCGCCTTGATCGTGCTCGAGCCGACCAGGTCGATGCCCTTGTGCAGCCGGCCCCAGCGGGTGCCGTACGTGCTCGTGATGCGGGCGCCGGAGACCGGGTAGCTGAACGTGCCGCTGCCCTCGCCGACGACCTTCGTGCCGCGCACGATGATCTTCGGCACCGACTTCGCGAGGACGTCGATGCTGACGAGCTCCTCGCTCATCTTGTAGCCGTTCTGCTTGACGACGGCGTAGGTGAGCCGCTTCGAGCCCGCCTGGCCTTCCTGGATCACCTTGGACTCGCCCTTCTTGAGCGTCGCCTTGTTCTGGATGATGACCTGCGGCTCGGTCGTGATGATCTCCGACTGGCTCTCCGTCGTGACGACGTTGATCGCCGGCTTCTGCACGGTCAGGTCGATGACGTCGCCCGCCTTGATGAGGTCGTCCTGGATCGACGGGTTGTTCTTATAGATGACCTCGGGCGAAATGTCGAATTTCGCGGCGATGCAGCCGACGCAGTCGCCGGGCTGCACCGTGTACTTGGTCGCGGTCTCCGTGCCGCCGCTCAGCAGGCGCAGCAGCTGGTCCTGGCCGAGCACCTCGGACGGATCGAGCTCGGTCGGCTCGACCTTGACCTCCTCGGCGAACTTGACGCCGCTGATGCGGTTCACCGGAGCGGCCGCCGCCTTGGTCGCGGTGGACAGCGTCGTCACCTGCGGCTGCGCGCTCTTCATGCGGGACGGCGGAGCATACTTGTCCTGCAGCTGCTTGAGCACCGCCTGGGCGGTCGCCTCGTTTTTCACGACGCCGATGACCTTGCCGCCGACGATCACCTCCGTGCCGACCGCGGTCGACGTGAAGGAGGAGGCCAGCTTGTCCAGCGCCGCCTGCGTCTGCGGCTCGCCCTTGTACTCCCGCACCTCCTCGTAGGAAATGACGCCGGTATGAAGCTTCATCTCCAGATTCGGGTACGACTGCTTGAGCTTGGCCGTCTCGCTCTCGACGAGCTCGTCGACCTGAGCCGGATCCTCGACGGTGCCGACGGCTTGTCCGTCGAGCAGCACCTTATAGTAACTGTACGTGTGGGCGTTGATATATTGCTTCGTTCCGATCGTCGCTGCGACAGCGAGGACTGCGATCGCGACCGCGGCGATCAGGAGGATTCGGATCCAGCGCCTTTGCGAGGGCGGGTCCGGAAAAGATGGATTCGAGGGGTGCTCGTTCGGCTTAAAAGCAATCATCTTCAAGGTGTGCTCCTTCTGTCGTATGCTCGCTTGCTTCGGCTTCGTTCCCCGTGCTTTTCGCCTCCGGCAGCCGCCGTCGGCAAAAAACGACGAATCCTCCCCTGAGGAAGAATTCGTTTCTTACTTTACCATAGCCCGTTTTGCCCGTTCAACCGCTTCTCGGCCACAGCGGATTAAACTTTTTTCAGAATTGATCGACAGGATGCGACAGGCGCTGATTTCTAGACGATCGAGCTGGGAGGCAGGCTTTGCGGCAATCGGTTATGGAACCCTTGCCTGCGAATCCGCTTCCATAATTGGGGGATGCTTTGCATGAGCTTGGCGCAGCCTGGGGTCGGGCTTCAGCAGGGGAAGCGGTCAAGCCGAAAACGCCTCCGAAACGGAGGCGTTCGACTTTAGCAATACCGAGTATTCCAAAGGATTACTTATCCTTTCGCCTACATGTTCTGCGGCTGCGTTTTCCAGGAAGGAAGGGCATCCGGCTCGCTCCGGCTGCCTGGGGATGGCGCCGGACTCGTCCCGGATGCCGCCGGATCGGTCTCTTCCGCTCCCGGACCGGGAACGGGAGAGGACGACGGCTGCGGGCCCACCGAAGAGGGTCCCGTCGCTCCCGGCTCCGCTTGCCCGGACGGCCAGCCGTCGTCCAGGCCGCCGGCGCCGGAAAGCCCGTCGGCTCCGCCGGTGCCGGAGGAGCCGCCTCCGCTTTCTGGCCAGCCGGACGAAGACGGCCCGCTGACGTCCGGAGCTTCCGACCCTTCCGGCTGCCAGGCCGGCTCCTGCGCTCCCCCGTCGGTCGCCGACGGATCGGCCGGAATTCCGCCAGCCGCCGGATCTCCATCGCCGCTGCCGCCTTGTGGCGCAGGTGTCGCCTCGAAGGCCGGAGACGGCGACGGCTCCGGCGACGGCTCCGGTGCGCCTGTCGGCGCAAAGGCCGGCTTGGCCGCCGAATCGGCTCCCCACAACGCCCCCCATACCCCGCTCATCGACATCGGCTGCATTTGCAGCGGGATGTGGAACTGCTTCAGCAGCACCTCCACGTAGCTGGTCACGATATACCCGGTCGTCCAGATCGACAGCACGCTTACGAGCAGCGCGCCCGCCGCCAGCTTTCCGAGCCAGGCGGCCGTCTTTTTCATGTTCATGGAATGAGTCCTCCTCCCTCGCTCTGCTGCTCTCTCTATCAGTATGGGCAAGGGCGCTGCGGCGCATTCTCTCTATTTTTCCGGAACAAAAAGAGCCGCCGCTTCCGGTAGGGAAGCAGCGGCTCGGCCGAAGCGGCCTATTCGTAGATCGGACGGACCGGATTCGTCTGCTCGCGGTTGCGGCCGACGGAGAAGATCGCGATCGGGATGCCCGTCAGCTCGGAGACGCGCTCGACGTAGCGGCGCGTATTGGCCGGCAGGTCGTCCAGCGTCTTGGCGCCGGAGATGTCCTCGCTCCAGCCTGGGAGCTCCTCGTAGACGGCCTCGCATTCGGAAAGCAGCTTGAGGCTGGCCGGGTAGTGCTCGATGATCTCGCCGCGCAGCTTGTAGCCGGTGCAGATCTTGACCGTCTCGAGGCCGGTCATGACGTCGAGCGAGTTGAGCGACAGCCCGGTGATGCCGCTGACGCGGCGGGCGTGGCGGACGACGACCGTGTCGAACCAGCCGACGCGGCGCGGGCGGCCCGTTACGGTGCCGTATTCATGGCCGGTCTCGCGGATCTGGTCGCCGATGGCGTCATGCAGCTCGGTCGGGAACGGGCCGTCGCCGACGCGGGTCGT
Source organism: Paenibacillus sp. B01 (assembly GCF_009649995.1). Classification (NCBI taxonomy): domain Bacteria; kingdom Bacillati; phylum Bacillota; class Bacilli; order Caryophanales; family Paenibacillaceae; genus Paenibacillus; species Paenibacillus sp. B01. Next base: position 5,764,573 of record NZ_CP045802.1, read on the forward strand.
ATAGGCTTTGGCGACGCCGATGACCTGCTGGATTTTGGACGGGCCGACGCCCGAGCCGATGCACACGCCGCCAGCCGTCGGATTGGACGACGTGACGTACGGATAAGTGCCTTGGTCGATGTCGAGCATGACGCCCTGCGCGCCCTCGAACAGCACGCGCTTGCCGGTGTCGATCGCGTCGTTCAGGACGACCGAGGTGTCCGTCACGTACGGACGCAGGCGCTCCGCATGCTTGAGGTAGTCCGCCAGGATGGCGTCGGCGTCCAGCGTCTCGCCGCTGTATACTTGCTGGATGACATGGTTCTTCTCGGCGACAAGGCGGCGCAGCTTGCTCTCGAACTCCTCGGCGTCCATCAGATCGGCGATGCGGATGCCGTTGCGGGCAGCTTTGTCCATGTAACAAGGGCCGATGCCCTTCCGCGTCGTGCCGATCTTGTTGTCGCCCTTGCTGTCCTCTTCGAGCCCGTCGAGCACGAGATGGTACGGCATGATGACATGCGCGCGGTCGCTGATTTTCAGGTTCTCGGTGGAGAAGCCGTTTTCGTGGATATAGTCGATCTCGTCGAGCAGGGCAGCCGGATTGATGACCATCCCGTTGCCGATGACGCAGGTTTTATTATGATTGAAAATGCCGGATGGAATCATCGTCAGCTTGTATTTCTTGTTGTCGATGAGAATGGTGTGACCGGCGTTGTTGCCGCCTTGATAACGGGCGACCACTTCCGCGCCGTCGGCCAGATAGTCGGTAATCTTGCCTTTTCCTTCGTCTCCCCACTGCGTGCCGACAACAACAACCGTAGACATGATCATACCTCCGCTTTGCTTGCTTGGAATTTGCTGCTTTTAGCGTTCTCATCCGCCCGGAATGCCATACGGCGCTGTGACACGTTACCACGCGCAAGTACGGAGGCGGTCCGAAAGCAGCAATCCCAGTGTATCAGCCCTGCCATGGCATGTCAACTAGAAAGGCGAACAATCCATATGAGGGAAGAATCATTGTTCGGAAAATAGACGTTTTCCGGTCCGCATACGGCCCCGGCAGCGAGAGAAGCGAAAAAACCGGCCGGGTCCAGAAGGACCGGCCGGTTGGATCGAGTGCTTATGATGCAGGCTCATGAGTACGACTGATCGTACTCACGAGTTTATGATGCTGGGTCGTGAGTACGACTGATCGAACTCTCGAGATTATGATGCCGGCTCGTGAGTTCGACTGATCGTACTCACGAGCCTATGATGCTGGCTCGTGAGTACGACTGATCGAACTCTCGAGCCTAAGATGCGGGCTCGTGAGTTCGATCCAAGCTAACAAATTTATTGAAATTCTTGAGGAAAGCGAGCTCCACCGTGCCTACGGGACCGTTACGCTGCTTGGCGATGATGATCTCGATGATGTTCTTCTTCTCGGTTTCCTTGTCGTAGTAGTCGTCGCGGTACAGAAACGCGACGATGTCGGCGTCCTGCTCGATCGAGCCGGATTCACGAAGGTCGCTCATCATCGGCCGCTTGTCCTGGCGCTGCTCGACGCCCCGGCTCAGCTGCGACAGCGCGATGACCGGCACCTCGAGCTCGCGCGCGATCTGCTTGAGCGTACGGGAGATCTCGGAAACCTCCTGCTGGCGGTTCTCTCCGGCCTTGCCGCGGCCCTGGATAAGCTGCAGGTAGTCGATCAGGATCATGCCGAGGTTGCGCTCCTTCTTGAGCCGCCGGCATTTGGCGCGGATGTCGCTGACCGTGATGCCCGGCGTATCGTCGATATAGATCTCCGCCTCGGACAAGGCGCCGATCGCCATCGTCAGCTTTTCCCAGTCGTCGCCCTCGAGGAAGCCCGTCCGCATGCGGCCGGCGTCGACGTTGGACTCCGCGCACACCATACGCTGCACGAGCTGCGCCGCGCTCATCTCGAGCGAGAAGATCGCCACTGTCTCGCGGGCGCGCACGCCGACGTTCTGGGCGATGTTGAGCGCGAACGCCGTCTTGCCGACCGATGGACGCGCGGCCACGATGATGAGGTCGCTGCGCTGGAAGCCGCTCGTCATCTTGTCGAGATCGACGAAGCCCGACGGAATTCCCGTCGATCCGCCTTTGTTCGTATAAAGGAACTCGACGCGCTCGAACACTTCCATCAGCACGTCGCGGATGGAGACGAAGCCGCTGCTGGAGCGCCGGTTGGCGATCTCCATGATGCGCTGCTCCGCCTCGCTGAGCATGAGGCCGATGTCGTCCGTCGCCCCATAGCCGTCGGAGACGATCGTCGTCGCCGTGCGGATCAGGCGCCGCAGCATCGACTTCTCCTCGACGATCTGGGCGTAGTGCTCCACGTTGGCCGCCGTCGGCACGACGCTCGCCAGCTTGGCCAGGTAGCTGACGCCGCCGACCTCCTCCAGCTGCGAACGGTCGCTCAGATAGGCGGTGAGCGTCACGAGGTCGATCGGCTGATTGTTCTCGCCAAGCTCGATCATCGCCTCGAAGACGAGCTGATGCGAGCTCAGGTAGAAGTCCTCGGGGCGGACTTTTTCCATCGCCGTGATCAGCGCTTCGGCCTGCAGCAGGACGGCGCCCAGCACGGCCTGCTCGGCTTCGAGATTTTGAGGGGGGACCCGGTCGAACATCAAGCCGTCTTGACTCATCCCGCCTGCGCCTCCGTTCTCATTCTTCGGCCGCCTGGACCTTCAGCTTGCCCTTAACCTGCGGGTGCAGCTTGACGTCCAGATTCGTGAAGCCGAGCGAGCGGATCGGCTCCGGCAGCTCGAGCTTGCGCTTGTCGAGCTTGATGCCCTCCTGCTTCTCCAGCGCCTCGGCGATCTGCTTGGTCGTGATCGCGCCGAACAGCCGGCCCCCTTCGCCGGCCTTCGTCCGGACGACGACGGTGACCTGCTCCAGCTTGGCGGCCAGCGCCTCGGCGTCGGCCTTCTCCTGAGCCTTGCGCTTCTCCTCCGACGCCTTCTGCATCTCCAGCGTCTTGATGTTGCCCGCTTCCGCCGGTTTTACGAGGCCTTTCGGCAGCAGGAAGTTGCGGACGTACCCTTCCGATACTTCCTTGACCTCGCCGCGTTTGCCCTGTCCCTTTACATCCTGCAAAAAGATGACCTTCATTCGAACAACCCCTCTTCCTCATGAATTTGCTGCAGCACGCGCTTCAGCTTCTCTTCGACATCCTGGACGCTGCCCTCCTGCTGGCAGGCGGCGTTAGTCAGATGGCCGCCTCCGCCCATGCGCTCCATGACGACCTGCACGTTCATCTGGCCCAGCGAGCGGGCGCTGATGCCGACGAGGCCGTCCTGACGCTCGCCGATGACGAACGACGCGTAGATGCCCGTCATGTTGAGCAGCGTATCGGCCGACTGCGCGATCAGCAGCTGCGAGTAGCGCTTGCCCGGCTCCGTCACCGCCAGCGCGACATGGCCGTACAGCACTTCGGCATGCTTGATGATGTCGGCTTTCTTGAGATATTCCTCCAGATCCTCCTTGAGCATCCGCTGCACCATCGCGGTGTCCGCTCCGTTGCGCCTCAGGAACGAGGCCGCTTCGAACGTGCGCGCGCCGGTCCGCAGAGCGAAGCTCTTCGTGTCGACGGTGATGCCCGCGAGCAGCACCGTCGCCTCGCGGATGTCGAGCACGAGGCGGTCATGGATATATTGGAGCAGCTCCGTCACGAGCTCGCATGCCGACGAGGCGTACGGCTCCATGTAGACGAGCACCGCGTGGCTGATGAACTCCTCGCCCCGGCGGTGATGGTCGACGACGACGATCCGACCGGTCTGGCTGAGAATCCGGGGCTCCTTGAGCATCGAAGCCTTGTGCGTGTCGACGACGACGACGAGCGTGCGGCCGTCGACGAGCGCGAGGCTCTGCTCCGGCGAGATGAAGCGGCGGTACAGCCGTTCGTCCTCCTTGATCATCTCCATCATCTTCTGGATCGCGGGATTGATTCCCTCGAGCACGATGTACGCTTCCTTGCCGAGATGGGACGCCATCTTGGCCACGCCCACGGCGGCTCCGATCGCATCCATGTCCGGCATCTTGTGCCCGACGATGACGACCTTCTCGCTCTCGCGGATCATGTCCCGCAGCGCATGCGCGACGACGCGCGCCCGCACCCGCGTCCGCTTCTCTACGGCGTTGGACTTGCCGCCGTAGAAGCTGGTCCGCTCGCCGACCTTGACCGCCGCCTGATCGCCGCCGCGGCCAAGCGCCATGTCGAGGCTGACCTGCGCCCACTGGCCGAGCTCCTGGATGCTGGACGCCCCGGCCGCGAAGCCGATGCTCAGCGTCATCGGAATCTTGAGGTCGCCGGTCATCTCCCGCACTTCGTCGAGGATGATGAACTTGGACAGCTCAAGCTGGCGCAGCGCCTGCTGATCGGTGATGAGCAGGAACCGGTCGGAGTTGAGCCGCTTGAGATACAGGTTCTCGCGCTGCGACCATTCCGTAATCTCGGACGTGACGCGGGAGAGCAGCGTCGTGCGCTGCTGATCGTCCATCGACTGGGTCACCTCGTCGAGGTTGTCGATGAAGACGATGCCGAGCGCCGGCTTCTCTTCCTCGTACTGCTTGGAGAGCTGCCACATCTCCGTGATGTCGCGCACGTACAGCAGCTTTTCCGCCGGACGATAGAGCAGCTCGTAGATGTCGGCTCCGATCGCGATCTCCATCTTGCCGGGCCGGTCCTTGGCCTGCGCCAGCGTCGGGAACAGCTCCATCAGCGGCACGCCGATGACCGACTCCTCCTCCATCATGCTCGCTACGAACGGATTATGCCATTCCACGACGCGCTCATCATTGAAAAGAATAATGCCCAAAGGCAGCTCGTGGATGACCTCGCTCCCGACTTTTTTGATGCGGTAGGACATCGTCCCGAGATAGTTCTTGAACTCGCGGCGGAACGCCCTCTCCGCCAGGTACGTGTAGAAGCCGCAGCCGGCCGCCAGCACCAGTCCCGCGATGCCCAGAGCCAGATTGTAGGCCATCAGCGCCGCGGCGATCAGGACGAGGGCGGCCGCCCATGCGATCCCGTGCATGCCATGCCAGCGCTTGAGTAGATTCCTAGGCATAAGTCACGCCCCTGTTCAAGGTTTCTGGAACGACTTGCGGATCGGAAACGCCGCGTCCAGCACGCCGATCAGACTGAGGGGCGGGAACAGCAGCACGAGAAATCCGATGAAGGCCGGCACGCCCTTCGGCCAGCGCTTCTGATGCGCCAGGAAGAAAAAGAAGCCGATCGTCTGGACGGTGAAGACGAACCGCAGCAGCGGAACGAGATTGGCCACCGCCGTCGTCAGAAACGAGCTGTCTCCCGCCGGCACGATCAGCTGGAGCAGCAGCGCGATCAGGTAATACGTCACGAGAATGCGCGGCACCCGCCACTCGCGGGCGGGCGGCATGCCGGCCGGATGCAGGCCGTAGGCGCGCAGCGCGATCCTCGATCCGTACTGGGCGACCGCCGTCAGCAGGAAGGCCGACAGCAGCAGCGCCTGCGGTATGACCTGCACGGTGGAATCGACGAGCTGGTCGACCATGTCGGCCGTCCACAGGTCCTTCATGACCCCTTCGCTCGCGACCCGGCTCGCAGCCGAGCGCAGCTGGTCCTGCAGCGCGCCGATGACCGACAGGTCCAGCACGAGATCGAACAGCACCAGCTCGAGCAGCACGATCGCGACGAGGCTGACGAGCACCGCGGTCATCCGCGAGCGTACGGGCTTGCCGGTACGGTAATAATGGCCCATGACGATCGAGGGCACGAGAAAGAACAGGCCGACGATCAGCGGAGCCGGTCCGGCCACGAGATAGACGATCAGCCACACCGGAATCAAATGGGCGGCGAACATGCGCTTGGAAAGCGTCGTGTAGAGCACGACATATGGAACCATCAGCAAGGCGATGGTCAGAACGTTCAGCAGCGGCACTCCGATCGAAAGCAGCAGCAAGAGAGCGGCGACGCTCCAGAGGATGGATTTCCCATCGGTTTTCAAAAGCCCGTTCACCTCAAATCTGCGATTCCTCTTGGCCCGACCTAGGCATGGCCGGCCAGAAGCTTTACCACCCATTATACCACAAATCCAAGGCCGGCAAGCGAGCGGAAGGCGCCTTGGACGGCGCTGCCGAAACGAAAAAAACCGGTTTTCCGCCGATGCGGAAATCCGGTTCTGCGCTATTCCTTTACGGCGGCCGTCTCTTCCTTGCCCCGGAAAAGGCCCTTGGCGCAATAATCGATGATGTCGCTCCGGCGGACGATGCCGATGAACCGGTTCATGTCGTCCACGACCGGCACGAAGTTCTGCATCTTGGCCAGCGAGATCAGGTCCTCCATGTTGGCGTCGATGCGCACCGGCTTCAGCCGCACGCGCATCGGCACCTCGGAGAGGCTGACGCGATGCGTCTGCTCGAAGCTGAGGTTCTCGTTCTTCATGAACCAGAGCAGATCGCCCTCGGTGACGGTAGCCGCGTAGCCGCCCTTGTCGTCGAGGATCGGCACCGCCGTGTAGCGATGATGCTCCATCTTCTCCAGCGTCTGCCGCAGCGTCGCTTCCTGCGTCAGCGTGATGACTTCCGCTTTGGGAAGAAGGAAAAACGCAATGTTCATCTTGGCCTGCACTCCATTCTCTAGCGGGAAAGCTTACTCGTCCGCGCCGGCCGAGGCCGTGGACACTTCCCGATCTTTGCCGCTGCCCGCGACATCCTGCTTATCCGCAGCCGACGCTCCGGTTCCAGTCAGCTCCGCCAGCGATTTGGCCGGATTCATCCAATCCTCGATGAGCGTCTTGCTCTTGGCGACATCCTCTTCGTCGGCAAAGTAATACCAGGCGCCGTTGCTGGCGAGCTTTCCGCCCTCGCCTTTGAGCGTATGCGTATAGATGGAGCGGTTTTTGCCCTGCATCATCGCCTTGGCCATCTCGATCATCTCGCTCGGAGGAATGTCCGTGGCGAAGTTCTCGCCCATGATGCCGACGTACTCCGGAATTTTGGACCAGGAGGACATGCTCGACGCTTCGTCCATGATCGACTCGACGAACGTCTGCTGGCGCTCCGTGCGGCTGACGTCGCCGCCCGCGTCCTCGCGGTAGCGGACGAAGTTGAGCGCGTCCTGGCCCATGTATTTGTCCTGTCCGGCCTTGATCGTGAACTTCTCATGGCCGGGATCCTTGTTGACGATATCCTCCTCGATCGGCAGGGAGATGCCTCCCATGGCGTCGATCAGGTTCTTGAATCCATTGAAGTTGACGGCCGCATAATAATCGACCTCGCTGCCCAGCAGGTTCTCCACCGTATCGATGGCCATCTTGGCTCCGCCGAAGGCGTAGGCATGGTTGATCTTGTCCTCGCGGTCCCTGCCGACGAGCTCCGCATACGTATCCCGCGGGATCGACACCATGAGGATCGCGCCTTCCTTCGGCCGGATGACGGTGTACATGATCGTGTCCGAACGTCCCTGCTCCGCGTCGCGGGCGTCCACGCCCAGCAGCAGCACCGAGTATGGATCGGCCTGCGTATACTTGATCTGCTCGGCCGCCGGCGGCTTCGGCTTGCTGTCGACGGTCGGCTTGTAGGATTTCTCAAGCTGCTTCTCCACGTCCTTCGCGAGGAAAAGATCAAAGCCCCACAGCGCCAGCGTCGTGCGGTTATAATATCCCGCCGCTCCGAGTACGAGCAGCAGCGCCAGGACGGATGCCGTCCATGTCCATGCCTTCCGGGCGCGCGATTTTTTTGGCTTCATCGGAAAAAGTTCCTTTCTATCGGTCGAATAGATTCATTTAGTTTAGCCTAAGTGTAGACGAGTATCCTTAAAAAATAGTTACAAGAAGATTAATGCAGGAAGAGCGTCGCATTGCAGTACCGCCGGGTGAGCGCATGGAAATACGCGGCCTGCACCGAAAAGACGGCGATCAGCAGCATATTTTCCAGCGTGACGCGCTCCAGCTCGCTCAGCCGCTCGAGGCCGTCGAGATAGGCCTTGGCGGCATCCCGGACCCGAGTCTCCAGCGGAGCCGCCCCGTAGCCGGTCAGAGCGGGCCCGCTGTCGAGGATCTGGTCTCCGTCGGCGTCCATATCCTCAAAAATCGAGGAATAGGCCAGATAGAATTCCAGCGCCCCGAGCAGCGGCCGGCACCGGCCGTCCTCGCCGCAGCCGAAAAGACGTTCGAACAGCTGGCGGATCGACTCGAAATCGAGGCTCGCCTTGAGATCGTCGATGATATAAAGCAGCGCCGCCTGCTCGAGCGAGTATTTTTTTCCGGCCTTGGGCGACTCGAAGAACGGCTTGAAATCCCGCTTCACCCAATTCTGCATGGCCGTGATCGACAAGGACGAATATTCGACCCTTGCGCCGAGCGTCGCCGCCTCCTGCAGCGAGACGCCCTTGATGCCCTGCCCCTTGATCAGCTTCTCCAGCACCGCCGGCCAATCCGTCGAGAGGAAAGCCGGCAGCGCCTTGCCGGAATCCACCTGATCGCGATGCTCCTTGCGCCATGCGTCCTGAACGATCTGGATCGGGCTCTCCGCCCGGCGTCCGCAGAGCGAGAGCAGCAGCTCCGCCATCTGGCGCCGAGTCAGCATAAAGGCTTCCATGCCGTTTTCCTCCTTCCGTTCCAGGGTATCAAGTTCATATGAACCTATCATAAGTCCCCCTCATGCGGCTGTAAAGACTGGCATGAAGGAGAAAAACGCCGATTGAGCCGCTCTCTTCGGCTCCCACAGCCTTATACCGTCAGCCAAAGGCTTTGAAACAGTTGATGGACAGGCGATAGGTTCGTTATACTGGTTCAAAAGAACTCATTTCATAGGTAAAGGATGTCGATGATTTAGAATGGACAGTATAGGCTTGAATTTGGCTTTGGTCGCACTGCTGATTTTTCTGACCGCCTTTTTCGTGGCGACGGAGTTCGCCATCATCCGGATACGGCCGAGCCGCGTGAATCAGCTCGTCGTCGAAGGACGCAAAGGCTCGTTGGCCGTGCAGAAAGTAACGAGCAACCTGGACGGATACCTTTCCGCCTGCCAGCTCGGGATCACCATCACCGCTCTCGGACTCGGCTGGCTCGGCGAGCCGACGATGGAGAAGCTGCTGCATCCCATCTTTCACCAATTCCATCTGAACGACAGCCTGGCCGGACTTCTGTCCTTTCTGATCGCGTTTCTGGTCGTCACGTACTTGCACGTCGTCGTCGGCGAGCTCGCGCCAAAGTCGTGGGCCATCCAGAAAGCCGAATTCATCAGCTTCCTCGTGGCGAAGCCGATCATCTGGTTCCACCGCATCCTTTATCCGTTCATCTGGCTGCTCAACGGCTCCGCCAACGCCCTCATCCGCCTGTTCGGCCTGCGCGCCGTCAGCGAGCATGAGAACGCGCACTCCGAGGAAGAGATCCAGATCATCCTCAGCGAGAGCCTGCAGAGCGGCAAGATCAACAATACCGAGTATGGCTACGTGAGCCGCATCTTCGCCTTCGACGAGATGGTCGCCCGCGAGATCATGGTTCCCCGCACCGACATGGTGTGCCTGTACACGAACCACAGCCGCGAGGAGAACCTGGCGGTCATCCAAAAGGAGCAATATACCCGCTTCCCGGTCGCCACCGAGAGCAAGGACAATATTGTCGGCATGATCAACACGAAGCAGCTCTTCCTGACGTATCAGGAGGACAAGGAGTTCAACTTCAAGGATCTGATCCATCCCGTCGTGTCTGTGCCGGAGAGCATTCCGGTCAAGCAGCTGCTCAAGCGCATGCAGCTCGAGCGCGTCCATATCGCCATTTTGGTGGACGAGTACGGCGGCACGTCCGGCTTGATCACGATCGAGGATATCCTCGAGGAGATCGTCGGCGAGATCCGTGACGAGTTCGACGAGGACGAGCGCCGCGAGATCGAGAAGCTTGAGGAGAACTGCTACCTGCTCGACGGCAAGGTCTCGCTCGACGAGCTGGGCCAGCTGTCGGGACACAACTTCGACAACGAGGATACCGATACCGTCGGCGGCTGGCTGTACACCCGCCTGCAGTCGCCCAAGGTCGGCGTGCAGCATGATTATGAGAACCTCACGTTCATCATCCGCGAGGCGACCAAAAACCGCATCCGCAAGATCGAGCTCATCATCCATACCGAGGACGAGATCTCCTCGGCGGAAGCCCAGGCCGCGCAGGCTCAAGCCGAGCTGAACGGAGAGCCTTCCTCCTCTTGATCCCCTATGCACGATTCTCTCCGCCACCTGCCGCAGGGCAGGTGGTTTTTTGCGCCCTCGTCGTCATGTTCATGCTTCGCCTGCACCCAAACGCAAAAAAGCAGCCCTCCCGGAAGTGGAAGAGCTGCTTGCTCGGAACGAGGCCCGCATCGCCGTCGAGGACGACGGATGCCGGTTCGTCTTGACGGCCTAGTTGTCCGTCGTATATGGCAGCAGGGCTACTTGGCGGGAGCGTTTGATCGCAACCGTCAGAGCACGCTGAAATTTCGCGCTTGTGCCCGTCACACGACGTGGCAGAATTTTGCCGCGCTCGCTGATGAACTTGCGAAGCAGATCCGTGTCCTTGTAATCAATATGCTTGATTTTGTTCACGGTGAAGTAGCAGACTTTACGGCGCTTGTTGCGGCCGCCTTTGCGGAACTTGCGCTCTGGGCGCTCGCCGCCGTCTTCTCTTTGCTTGAATCCCATGGTCTATCCGTCCTTTCCTTTAAAACGGCAATATTGAAGAACGTACACTGTGTAATTCCCCGATACCCCTTGTTCTAATTGAGTTTTTATTGATTACACACACGTCGCTGTGTAAATCGTGAATTCACTTTTCTTAAATTACCACAAATACATCTAAAAATCAAATGTTTAATCGGGCCACGTTCCGCCTCGATAATTGTACGTACTTATACAACCTCCTCGGTGTATATACTAATGGTGGGGTACAGTCCCCTCCTTGCATTTAGAGCAAATAGGCTACCACGATTGTTAGTTATGGTAGTCTATTTGTCTCTCCAGAACTAAACAGGCAGAAATTTAAACGTTCCCAGACGAAAGATGTATATGTAATTTTTGTACTAAGCCCTCGTTGTCCTGTTATTTTTCATACTATACGCTAACTTTCCGTAGACGGTTTCCTGTTTTTCATCCTCTCCTTCAGCGATACTTTAATGCGATAAAAGCTGTCGGCGCCAGCGCCTTGGTAGCCTGTACGAGAAGTGATACAGCGACTCTAATGGTATCCTTCGCATATGCGGGTGGCGGCATCGGTTAGTTCGTCGTCGGTATGAGCGGCCGACAGAGAAAAGTGGACTGCGCGCCGTCCCGGCGGGCAAGCCGGTTATCAATCATACCACGCCCTGGCCAAAGAAGGCTTTGAACACGTCGCAAAAAATACGAATTAGCCGCGAGATGAAGGACGAAGTGTACAATCTGCTTTTTCCTAGCACCAAAATCCCTAATCAGATAGGCGAAAAAAATCCCCCGCCTATGAAGGCAGGATCCTCATTCAATTTACTCTGGACATTTGGAAAAATTCGCTGAACCATATCGCTAAATTCTTCGAAAAATCCGCTAAACGGGTCTTCCTTGCTCAACATCCCTCACGTATCGGTTCACGTGTTCCACAAAATCGGGGTTCGTGGTACATACACATTTTTAATGGTCAGATCCTCGCCTCTTGCTGGGCAATTCGGCATGGTTCAACAATTCAAGTTTCACGGGAGTGAAATTCCTTTTTGCAACCAGAAAAGCGATGGACAAATGTCCGCCGCTAAAAGCTTACCCTGTTTTCTTTGCAAATAGTCGCAAATGCCGCGCAAGAGGCAGCATGCCGAACGTGACTTGCACCTCTGCCTCGCCCAGCGCCTTCAGCATCCCGGGCAAACCAGCGCGCCTTGGCTTGGATGGTTTTGGGGTATACGCATCGTCAAGTGAAAAAACGACCGCCTTCTTTTTAAAGAATACGATCGTTTTCACTTGCTGTTTTATTGATATTGCCGTGGCTGCAAATTCTGATTCTGCCAGCTCTGAGCCGTTGGCCAGCCCGCACTCTGCAAGCCGGGTTGTTGTTGCGCTGTTTGTTGAAGCTGAGAACAAATTTGCATCGCCTGCTGCATCTGCTGTATGGCAGTTTGATGTCCTTGCAGAACAGATTGAATGGTTTGAACCGCTTGACGTTCTTTCTGGGCCAGCTGATCCAGTTGGGCGGCGTTTTGCTGCTCCTGTTGCAACATTTGCTGATACATGTTGCTCGATTGCTGGGTTTGCTGGATCAACTGTTGAATAATTTGCGCGCATTGGCTTGCTTGCTGTGAAAGGTTTTGTTGATACACGATTTTTGACCTCCTTCAATATGGTAGGACTTCATCCCCCAAAGCTTATTATGTGCAAGCGCCCATTTTTCATGTAACGCCTATATTGTGATCTCACAATTCATTTTAATGAAACTGCACATCAATTTGCCGTTGGGTATCGGCTTTTAATTTCGGCATGCGAACTTCAAGGACACCGTTGCGATACGTTGCTGTCGTTCCTTCCGTTTGAACGCGTGATGGCAAAGACACCGACCGTTGGAACCGTCCGAGAAACCGTTCTTTGCGATGTATTTGTTCCTGTTTCACTTCATTCGCTTGCTTTATGGTCCCATTAATTGTAAGCATGTTTTCATCCACATCGATATGAAGGTCTTCTTTTTTATCCAAACCAGGGATTTCACAAGAAGCAATCACTTCATGTTCAGTCTCAAATACATCAATACGAGGGGTTGCAAATCCCAGACGCGCGCCGATTTCAGGAAAACCTTCGTTAAAAATTTTTTCCAAATCCCTTCTCCATAGATCGGTATTGCGAAACGAATCCCAAGGAATGAGCGGCATGTAATTTCCTCCATTGTCACATTATTTTTTTTTCAGCTTTATTTTGTACTCTTCGGAAAATATTATTCTTTGCTACCCTGCATAGTTGATTGGAATATGCCTTTGGTCGGAAACTCCCGGCAATAGCCCCCGAAAAGAATTTTTGAGGGTTTGTTGTGTAGCCATTGGCATTTACAGCAATGTTACCGACAATTTTAAGTTGTTCCCGTAAATGTCGGTAATTGAACGATTACGCTTGTACCGGCATCCGAGCTATCGATATTCAAGGTTCCCCCCATTTTTTCGATCATAGCATAACTGAAACTAAGCCCGAATCCGATCGCGTCCGGTTTACTTGTAACAAACGGTGTGATGATTCGGGGCTGCAAATCTTTTGGAATTCCTGCACCTTGATCGCGAACAATGATTTGGATATGATTGTCGGTAATGTGCGTGCGAAGCGTTAAGACAGAACCTGGGGGACTTGCATCTAAGGCGTTGTCAATGATTTCTTGCAGCGCGGCTCGCAGCAACTTGGGGTGTCCAAACACAAAACCGTTTCGCTCCGGATATTCCAGAGCGAAACGTACTGTTTTCTCCAACGCTTGAACCTGTATATCGGGAACCCATTCTTGCAAAAACGAAAGGACAGAAACAGGAGCAAATTTCCATTCGGAAGGCTTTCCAAAGAGCAAAAACCGCTGCAACGCTTTGTCAAGCGTCTGAACTTGCTCATCGAGCAGCTTAAAGTATCCGGCCATTTTCTGATGAGGCGGAGAGGCAGCAAATTGCAGAACGGAAACATGATTCTTCAAATTTTTTTCTAAAAGTTGAAGCGTTCCTTTGATTACCGCTAAAGGATTTAAAATGATATTGGCTGTGCCCGCCGCCATATGCCCAATCGTTTCCCTTCTTTCTTTCTCGCATTGGAGCTGCACGTACTGCTGAAAATCTTGGATATCGGCCATTAGAACAAAACATTCCCCTTTTAACTGAGGGTATACATAGGCGATCATGGATCGCACTTTGCCATCTAACTTCTCTTGTACGAGTACTCCCGGGTAATTCTTTTTATCCTGCAATACTTGCCCCACGATCGCTTGTATTGCCGAGTGTGCAGGGAATTCTTCTTTTGGGGTTACTGAGTACCATCTGTTCATGGTTGTATTTAACCATAAAATTCTGGCTTCTGAATCAACGACAGCCAGTCCAATATCCATTTGATCGGAATTCATTAGGAACTCTACGATTTGCTTCATCTCTATTAACGTCCTCCATTTGCTTCCTCCATTAACTCCCTTCCCGGCCACTTATCATGTGCAAACTCAAGTAAACAAGCGAGCGAATTTCTCGTCACGAAGTGGATGGGTTATGAAGAAAATTAAACCCACTTTCAAAGAAGTGATTGAATTCGCTGTTACAGAGCGACGGGAAACGATACGGTGAAAGTTGTACCTTCACCAACCTCGCTTGCAACCTCAATATTCGCATCGTGATACTCTGCAATCTGATAACAAATGGATAGCCCGAGACCCGTTCCTGTCTCTTTCTGTGTAAAAAAAGGTTGTCCGATCTTTTGCAACAATTCTTGCGGAATTCCAACCCCGTTATCCCTTATGCTTACTTTAACCCATTCATCGCATCGCATTTGTTCGATCCAGACGGTTCCTCCTTCAGGCATCGCTTCAATGGAATTCTTAATCAAATTAATAAATAACTGTTTGATTTTATTTCCATCGCACCGGATCTGCACGGATTCCTTGGTTGGATGAAAGTGAATTTCAACATTATGTAAAGTGGCCTGCGTCTGAAGCAGCACAACGATATCCTGAATCAGCTCGGAAAGATCATGCCGCGTCAAGTTCATCTCTTGCGGTTTGGCTAAGGCCAGCAGTTCATTTACAATAAGTTCGATACGAGTTAATTCATCCTTCATAATATCGTAGTACTTACTTCCATTTTCGTTGCCGGCGCTTAACAATTGCAGAAATCCTTTCAGCGCGGTAAGCGGGTTTCGAATTTCATGCGCAATTCCCGCGGCCATTTGACCCGCTATGGATAATTTGTCTGCCTGATGAGCAGATTGCTTGGCTGCATCAAATTCGGTAATATCGTGCATGACACAAATGCCGCCCACAATTTTATTGTGAACAATGATCGGCTTCCCATGACAGAGAATGAGGCGATGCTCGCCATTCGACTTTTTAACCACCATTTCTAAATCCCGGAAACTTTCGCCTCGATACGCCCGATAAAGCGGGACGCGTTCCTTGCTCAACAGCGTTTTTCCATCTGTTTGATACAATCCGTATACAGAACTCCAGTGTTCGGGCGAAAGAGGTATCTTTACAAAGTCGTGCAATTGTCTTGCGGCTCTATTCATACTTGTCAATATCCCATTTTCATCACAAATCACAACGCCGACATCCATCGTTTCCACAATACCACTCATGACACGTTCTTGAGTAGCCAGGACGTCTTCCAGTGTCTTTCGGCTCGTGATATCCCGAAAAACTTTTACGATTTCACGAACATTGCCCGAATCGTACCGCAGCGTGCTGCTTACGACCTCCACCCAAACAAAGGAGCCGTCTCTTCGGCGCAATCGCAAAATGTTGACATAGCCGTCTTCATTCATCCACTCTTGCGAGTTGTCCAATTTTTCTATATCGGGAGGATAGAACAGTTCCCAGACAGGTCTTCCTATCAATTCCGTCGCATCATAACCCAGCAATGGTTTGCACGCCGGCGATATGTAGTAGATAATGCCATTGATATTCAGTGTAGCGATCATTTCCCCCGTGTGATCCGCTAACAAACGATACTTTTTCTCGCTGTGCTTCAGTGCCCTTTCCATACTGGATTGCAGGGTAATATCCCTTGCGATGCAATGCAGCCCTACGAGTTCATTCTGAATGAAATTCGGAATATGCAATACGCTGAATTTTAATATTTGGCCGTCTTTCGCTTCAATTGAAGTTTCCATCTCAAACGGGGCATTGGTATACGTTTCCGTCACGTGCTCCAGACTTTTCCGAATGATGTCTCCAAGTGCTCTTTCCAACTCGTATAAGTCATAGCCCAATAATTTCGTGCAGGCGCGGTTCACATAGCTGATACTTCCATCTAACATGACGTCGTAAACAAGATCAGAATGATTGTCAGCCAGCATTCTGAATTTATCGGCATATTCCTCGTTCAATTCAACAAGCCTTTTGCGATACGTGCTCTCCTGAATCTGGATCAAGAATATCCTTTCCGGATATTCCTCCACTTCGATGATCGATAGGGTTGTCGTTCCCCATTTGTGTCTGCCGTCAAGACAAATATAACGATTTTCCATTTCGACATAATCGGAATTACCGCCTAACAAGTCATTGATGGATCCGTTGTATAATGGAGCGTCTTCCGTATAAATGATATCATGTATTCTCATTCGCAGCAGTTCTTGTTCTGTATAGCCCAGCATGTTGTATAGCGAGCGATTGACCATTGCCACTTCCCCGCCGAACCGAACCAAAGCTTTTCCGACAAGTGTATAATGAAATGCGTGGTGGGCGACAGGATGCGAAAGCAAATCTGAAATATCCATTGTGCAAGTAACCTCCGACTGTGCAATAAGCTTATATGTTTGCATACGTAACGTTCTTCTGTTAAGAACCTATGTATGTACTCTATTATATAGGTCATTTGTAACAGTTGGAACAAGATTCCGAGACCAGCTTAACTTGGAGTCCCCCGAACGCTAGCCATGGAAACCGACTTGTGATCTACGAAAGAGCCGCTTCACCACGCGCTTCATCATCCGATTCTTACGAAAATCAGAACCACCCGTCAAACGGGTGGTTTGCTCTTGGGGTATAACCCCTTGTTGCCAAACTGCGCCTAAAGACGCTAGCCTGACAATAAAATTGTTCAGGCTCAGTGTAATTTGTCACTTTCACTTACCAGTTAAACTGGTTTACTTCTTCTTGCTACTGTTTTTGCTGAATGGATCTTCATACTCTTTCACACTCAGTTTATCAATTGCTTGGTCGTGTGCTTCTTGCTCACGGATATATTTTGCCACGGTGGCTTCATTCAAGCCCACTGTGCTGACGTAGTATCCCTCTGCCCAAAATTTCCGATTGCCGTATTTATACTTCAAGCTAGCATGCTTCTCGAATATCATGAGTGAACTTTTTCCCTTCAGGTATCCCATAAATGATGATACTGAGATCTTTGGGGGAATTGCTACCAACATATGTACATGATCGGGCATCATGTGGCCTTCGATTATCTCCACTCCCTTGTATTTACATAATCGTTTGAAAATTTCGATTAAGTCTTTCCTCACTTGATTATAAATCTCTTTCCGTCTATACTTCGGGGTGAACACAATGTGGTACTTGCACATCCACTTCGTGTGAGCTAGGCTATAGCTCTTGTTTGCCATCTAAGACCATTCCGTCTTGTTGGTCAAACCCTCGATCCCTCCACCCGCATAGCGGGTGGTTTTTTGTTTCGCACGCTTCGCGAGCTCAACTGACTAAAGTCGCAATAAGACAGAGGCCGGCAAAGTGCCGGCCTCTCAGACTGTCGACAAAGTACCTTTCGACAGTTTCTTTTTAATCAAAAACTTCATCCATTCACCGCGTTAATATGATATAATAGTATTAATCACTGATGAATGGGAGTGCTTGCAATTGCTGCGGAAAACAGGCTATGAAGGACGTACACAAATATCCTTGGTCTCTCTGGAGGAGTTGGTTCCGGGAGAGCATCTTGTTCGTCAAATTGAAAATGCAATTGACTTTAATTTCATTTACGATCTCGTTCGTGACACTTACAGCGAAGATACCGGTCGTCCTAGCATCGATCCTGTCGTTCTCATCAAGATCGCTCTTATTCAGTGTATCTTTGGCATCCGCTCGATCCGTCAGACGATCAAAGAAATCGAAACCAACATTGCTTATCGTTGGTTCCTCGGCTATGACTTTAGCCAGCCCATTCCTCACTTCTCGACGCTGGGTAAAAACTATGTCCGCCGTTTCCGGGATACAGGGCTCTTTGAATCGATCTTCGCCCGGGTTTTAGAAGAAGCCGTGAAGCATGGATTTGTGCACCCTGATGTGCTTTTCATCGATGCCACTCACGTGAAAGCTAATGCGAACAGAAACAAATACGTGAAAGAGCTAGTCCAAGAACAAAGCAAAAAGTTTCAAGATCTGCTGGATGATGAGATTAATCAGGACCGTATTGCGCATGGAAAGAAGCCTCTGGAAAAAAAGTCGGAAGTCTCCATGAAGGAGGTGAAGACCAGCGCCACTGATCCAGAGAGCGGGTTGTTTGTAAAAGGGGAAAAAGAACGGGTATTTGCCTACAGCTTCCATACCGCGTGTGATCGGAGTGGGTTTGTACTGGGCGTCAAGGTAACTCCAGGCAACGTTCACGACAGTCAAATGTTTGAGGATCTACTAGGCGAGGTGGCCCGGAACCTCTCGACTCCAAGGGCGGTTGCCGCGGATGCAGGATACAAGACACCCTACATTTGCAGGACGCTGCTCAAAGAAGGAATTCGCCCGGTTATGCCCTACACCCGGCCCCATACGAAAGATGGCTTTTTCCGAAAGTATGAGTATGTGTATGATGAATATTATGACTGCTACATTTGCCCGGCGAACGCTGTACTGTCTTACGAAACAACCAACCGCGACGGGTATAAAATGTTCGGTCCGATCCGAGCATTTGTCAGAACTGCCCACTTCGAGATCGGTGCACAGAGAGCAAGGATGCTGTAAAGCGGATCAGCCGGCACATCTGGGCTGAATACGTAGAGGAAGCTGAGCACCTCCGACATACGGAAGGAAGCAAACAGCTTTACCAAAAGCGAAAAGAAACAATAGAACGAGTATTTGCGGATTTGAAAGAAAAGCATGGCATGCGTTGGACGACCTTACGAGGACTTAAGAAGGTGACGATGCAGGCGATGCTTGTTTTCACTGCTATGAACCTGAAAAAAATGGCGACCTGGCTTTGGAAGTCAGGTCGCCGGATAAATAGAACGCACGCTCTTTTTCAATATGTGCTTCAAATTCACAAAAACTCCCATTGCTTTTGAATCAGCAAGGGAGTTTGTCTTCACTCTGAGAGGCCGGCAAAGTGCCGGCCTCTCAGATCAAGTATAAACAAGTAATGACGCCTCCAAAGGATTCGTTTTACAGTGTTCGCTATCTCATATCCCGGAAGGACAAGCAAGTATATCCATTTGCTCTCGATTTTGACTCCGTTCGTCCTGGATCAATTGACATAACGTTCTCGCCAATATACGTCCAGCCGTTCTTGGGGCGACCAATCCCGGTAAACTTGGTGCCAACAAGGCCTTGATTCCACGTTTTTCGGCAAAACGAAAATCGGTCCCACCTGGTTTGGAAGCCAAATCAATAATAATAGCGTGATGCGGAATACGGGTCAACACACGAGAAGTAAGGATTTGCTCCGGAACCGTGTTAAAAATAATATCCACATTTACGCCTTCATCGTACAAATCTTTCGTATAAAACGGCTCAATCCCCATCTCCCATGCACGTGCAAACTGCTCCGGTTTCAGAACCCCCGCTTTGACGTGTGCTCCCAGGCGGTGAAGCATGCCGGCTAACGTAAGACCGATTCTCCCCAAACCCAGCACCATACAACGCGAACCATGTATGGTAATGTCCGTATGTTGAATGGCCATCAATAAGGCGCCTTCCGCAGTGGGAATGGAATTGTATATGGCAACATCGTCCCTGCTGAATAATTCAATCAGATCTATTCCTAGTTCTACGCAAAGGTTCCTCAAGTAAGACTTGGCTATGCCAGTACAGACTTTTGCGTGTTTCGGCAAGGAAGACATATATTCCTTGTTCAGCAATAACGTTTCAGATGAAAATGAAGACTCTACTCTGCCATGGTCGTCTGTACCGACAACCGGTAATATCAATACATCAGCATTGCGAAGCACCTCCCTCGTAAGCTTGGAATGCTGAACTTCAAGAAGTTGTTCGTGCAAATCTTCATAACCGATTACCACAACATTTGCATCCAGGTCTGTGAATGACCGAATGATTTCAAGATGTCGGGCATCGCCTCCAAGGAAAACAATATGCAGACCCGTTAACAAAAAATCCCCCTACTTTCCTTAAGTATGGATTTAAAATTAACTAACCTCGTTTACCATCTTTAAAAGCGCATCTGCTCCTTTCATCCCAGGGCAAATTCCGCGTAATTCCGCCTCTGTGGTCACCATATCGAGTGGGGCATCCAGCAATTGCTCTATTGTTCGTACCCCGGTTGCGCGTCCTGCCACAATGCGGCGATCGTTTAATTTCTCATTTAACAAACGAATATCAAGCGCTCCGCACATGATATATCCGTGATCGGTTGTGATGGCCAGAAGTGTTGTTTTGGGCAGGGCGACCTCGATACTTATAACCTGATGACCTTCAACTTCAATCGGTTTCATCATGATCATCTATGATGCAGCTCCTTTTTTTCTACACTATATGCCGGGCGTGATATTTGCACCATAGACTGTTGCCCAAATTCGATATTACTTGTATTCGTTGGAGGCGCCTTCTCCCCTTTCGCCATATACATGTGTAATTGGACTTCGATTCAATTCCATGTAATTTTTGAGATTTATAACAAAGGAGATAACAAACGCGCTGCTTGATCAAGCATGCGCTCGGAAGAGGTACGATGCATATGATCTTCCAAACGATATGGAGTAGCCTCGGTGAGATCCCGTTCGAATTGTTCCGTAAGCACCCGAGCCACATCGGAATTATACAGCACTGCACACACTTCGTAGTTTAAACGGTAACTACGGAGATCGTAGTTGGAAGAACCCACTTCGGCAATCTCGCCATCGATAATCATGACTTTCGCGTGCAGCACCCCTTTGTTGTACTGAAACACATCGATCCCTGCTTCCACGAGTTCGCCATAATACGTACGGCTTGCAGCTCCTGCAACTTTAGGAATCACTTGGCGCGGCACCAGTAATCTCACTCGAACGCCACGCGCCGCGGCTGTTTTGATGGCCATCATGATATCCGCATCGGGTATAAAATAAGGGTTGGTCACGTCGATGGTTCGGGTCGCCTGCGTCAGGCAGATGAAATGCATTTCCCGAATGACCGGGGTAGGCAGCCCGGGATTGCCTTCAAATATCTGTATATAGACGCTATGCGAATCCTCGGATGGGGAAGCTTTTCCAGTTTGGGTGCTCTCCATCGTTCCCAGCTCCGATCCCCATTCCCATCCGTATCCGGATCGTTCCGTTTTGCCGGATGGAAAGGGATGAATGGCTTTATCGTCTGAAAGTTGAGCCAATTCAGGGATAAATTTTGCCTTTCCCGTTGAATGGAGCATGTCCGGTGACGCCATTTTCCAGTGAGCCTCAAAAACGGCTTTCACATCATCCGCTGTTTCGCCGGTTAACCGCATATGAGTGTCGCGCCAAAAACCGACATCCGGCTTCATTCCGGTATACTCGTCCCCAACGTTGATTCCTCCCATGAAAGCTTCCTTTCCGTCGACGATGACGATCTTGCAGTGATCCCGGTATGTCAAGTTGGATAGTACCCAGGGGAATCGCATAGGAAAAATAGTCCTGCATTCAATGCCTGCTTCCATCATCCGGCGAACCGCATGTTTGGGAAACGACCGACTTCCCCAGCCATCCCTTATAAAACGAATTTTCACACCGGATAAAGCCCGGTCAATCAGCACATCTGTGATACGTTTACCGATATGGTCATTCCGGTATATGTAATATTCAAGATCGATTGTCTTTTGTGCGGCCTGAATTGATTGAAGGAGTTTTCCGTAGGTTTCCATCCCGTTCGTGAGGATTTGGACGGAACCGGTTCGAAGGCCACTGACAGACAAAGGTTGCAAAGCCCGGGCGATAACAAAAGCGGAGTGACCGCATGCTGGAGGCAACGCTATCGGGTTATTGTGCGAAGAAACGAGCTTGTCCCGCCGCATTTGCACAGGATTCGTGACGAACAGGTAACAAACGAATCCGATAATCGGTAATAAAAGTCCGACTGATATCCAAGTCAACGCTTTGGCGGGGCGGCGCACCTCCCGAACCGCAATAATGATCAACAGTGCCGTATTTACTAGCCATAATCCTGCTATCCATGCCAAGAAAATCAGCCTCCCAATCAAGTCATCTACGATGGAATAAAGGGGCAGCCATGCCGAGAAGAGATCGGCATGGCCTTTTTTAGAACCCTTTATACTGCGGTTCTTCCTGTTCAATTTGTTGTAACCGTGGAATGACCTGGTCAATGATGTTTTGTGTCTGTTGCGCTGCATTTGTGAACGTGGTTTTGGCCTGCTGGTTTTGTGTATTTAACGCAAATTGTTCAAAACTCGCCTGCGCGCTTTTTAATGAAGCTACAGCTGTTTTCAATTGAGAAGCTACCGTCATGTTGATCACCTCCTGAAATGGCATCCATATGTAATATGTCAACCCGTCAGAAAATTAATGAATGGTAAAATTTGATGATCGGCGATTGTCAGGGGTTAGAGTCTTCCTGAAAAGACTTACCGCAATCTATGCCCTTCTTGGCAATGCTTGAAGCCAGCAGGTACAGCCCAACATAGATAGGAAACGAATATATATGTTTCCAGTGAACGGGGTGGTATAAATCGGCCATTTGTGAGATCGGCTCGGCCACAAAAGCGGAAAATCCCCCAAATAGGAGAGCTTTGAACAACGGATGTATGCCAGACTTATACTGGTGTAAGAACATAACCGTGACGGGAAGAAGTGAAAAATTCCATGGAAAATTGGCCGGCATGAACGGTATGACTTCCCAGTGATAATGCCAGAGTCCAATGGCAATCCCGAGCTGGTCCAGCCACGATGACACGATAATCATCACTGTCCCGTAGCTCTCTTGTCCCGGAATCCGATCCAAAATAGCCAGGGGCATATCGATAAACCTACTCCCAACCACCATTGCCGCGTAAACAGTACGTGAGTGCGCCAAATGTCAGTCATGTTGCGGTGTGCTTCAACAATCAATTGATAGGCTTGTTCGATTGCATGATGAATCTGATTTTCGTCCACCGATGCCACCCCTTTCCGTTATCTGGATACCCATCATTTGCTCTTCTGTTGACAAGACGATGCACCAGCGATTTCATTTCCATACCCTGCACAGAACCCGGCACCGGTCATTTATTATCCGTCAAGGCCATATTTGGGGACAATGACGGATATGTGCCTGCTTTATATACGCGAGTTTCCATGCAGTATATTCGACGTTACAAATACGCCAACCGGCGGCAGCGAAGTTGAAGACGGTTGGGGTGGGACATAGCCGCTATACTCCGGCAAGCTTATATCAGTTGTCGCTACCCAGGTTCCATATTCGCCCGCCTGTAAAGAGGGGGGGAGCATCTGCAGACGTCCGGTGAGAACCAGATGCCGAAGTTGAATCTGGACATCGTCATAGATGGTTAAATGGCCGGAG
Source organism: Paenibacillus sp. B01 (assembly GCF_009649995.1). Lineage (NCBI taxonomy): Bacteria > Bacillati > Bacillota > Bacilli > Caryophanales > Paenibacillaceae > Paenibacillus > Paenibacillus sp. B01. The sequence continues at coordinate 5,787,879 of NZ_CP045802.1, forward strand.
TAGGCGGCGTAGGGGGAATGAAACGTGATCTGTTTCGCGCTTTCATTCCAGCTTCCTTCAATCGGAATCGGCGTTCCGCGAAATTGGATGGTGCCTTGAAATTGTTGGTCCGGCAAAACACGCATCACGAGTTTGCCCCACACAACCGGTCTTCCGGCGACAGATGCATGAACTCCCCATATGGAAAAGGGAGGTAAACTCTTTGTACTTGTTTGAGCCGCAACGGACATGATTCATCACTCCTCAAAGTTGGATCACGTCATTATATGCTTCCTCGGAAAAAATGCCAGTCACTAGGCATGAATTCTTTACAGATAACCGAACATGATTAAGTAAAAGAATATGGACAGTATCGTCATCGGGATTGTTTCAGTCCATCCCAGTTGCCCCAGATGCAATTTTTGCATCGATTCGGTTGTCTTGGGCCGGATATAGTCCGGTTTTCAACGCTTGTACTGAATGTTGGTGACATGCAGGCATCCGCCTTTCCAGATTTATGCAAACAGCATTTAATTTGTCCAGAAACGAATCATCCTATTCCGCCAAGAAGCAATCCGCATCGTGAAAGTTCCGCTTTGATCCCACCTATGCGTGTCCCTACCGGATCAAAACTCAGCTACAGGCTGGTCGCTGCGCATGCGAGATCTACAATCCGCAGGGAACTTGCTGTTTGGGTAATGTAAGCGCTTTTGTACGCGGCTTCAAACGTTCCATGTCATGAAGACGCGTTAATTGGCGAGCGACACAGGGCGCGCGAGCTACGTCTTCATCGCCGGTCCGCATGCGAATCGAGCATCCCGGTATGCTCCAGCTTCAGCGAAACATGGATCGTCACGTCCATATCCGGCCATCGTTTGTTCCACTGCTCACGGGTGAATGGCTGTTCCTTCCATCCTACCGTGTGCATGCCCAGGCCAAACGGGTCGACAGATAACAACTGCGTTCGCTCGATGACTTTCTCCAGCTTCTCCTGGATTCTCCGTTCAAGAGTACGCTCGAACTCCTGCAGTTCCCGTGGGCTGTCCGTCTTCTGTCCAGCGGGGACTTCTTCCACCCGTCCTTTAAGCATCACGTCAATATGAACGTTCCGGAACGAATCGGTAAAATGAATTTGCCGCTCGGTTTTGATACTGCCGAGCACGACATCCGCCTCCGTTAGCGGCACCGTCTTTTGAACGCCTCTCTTTTCACGCAGCATTTGGAAAAAGACGTCATCGGACAGCGGAATCTTTCCGACCATCTTATCCCCGCGGAACAGCGCCGTCCCGGAATAACGAAGTTCATTGTTCGCGACGGCGTAATAGGGAAGAACCGGATCGGCATAAGGGTTGTACACCCTGGCCAGGAATTCATGCACGTTGCTTGTCGTCAATTGCCCTTGCTTTTCGTAATGCGAAAACATTTTGTACAGATACAAGTCGATTTCCTCCTGCCCGCTCTGCATCTGCCTGTTCAGATATCCGATCATATCGCCGCTTACAACGGAGAGAAACACGTGGCTGGAAATTTCGGGATCACGCAGTAACGTATCGAGCAGAGACGTCAGCCCCCGGTTAGCCATGGCTTCGGAGAAGAAAATCATTCGGATCTGCCCCCCTTTCGTTTCCCGGTAATACTTCAAGTTTCGTAAGTATCTCCCTTCGATTAACGTATTGGAGGACGTGGTAATCACGCTCTTTTTCTCTTTCTTCAGCGGGGAAATGATGGTAGACTGCTTTACGGATCCGTCGTTCCCTTCATCCAGATAAAGCAATACAACCGGCGATATTTCCTCAATGGTATTGGTTTTATCGACAAACGAGCAACCGCCGAGAACGAGCAACATCCACAAAAGAAGAAACCATTTATTTCGAGCCGCCGGCATGTCGGACCCTCCATTTCCTGCGAATCGTGATCCATCCCAAGAGGAAGAAGCCGAAAGGCAAAACAGTATAGGTGCTGGCATCCAGCCATGAAAGCCAGGTGATCCACTCCTTGGCTTTCCATTCGTCCGGCCATATCCAGCGACCGGCCATCCATGTCAGCAGAAGCATCATCAAAAACGCCAACCAAAGCGGCGCTCTTCCTGCTGAAAGACGACTACGCGCAAGACATTGGATTGCTCCCGCCGCATACAATAGAAGGATGGCGACGACGTAAACGAAGGAAATGGCGTAGGCTGGAATCAGGATCATTTCCAGCCGTTCGGCGAAAGGAAGCTGAATATACCGGATCAGATCGGCGATCGGCAAGTCTTGCAGTTGCAAATAATCGGATCCGTAAAACGTCAGGCAAATGACAAAAAAGAATATGTATTCGAATGCGGTAAATGCATTGGCGGCAATGAGAGCCGTTTTCAATTTCTTCGCGTCTACCGCCTCTTTCGGCAATGCCAGCATATATTCGGGACCGGAGAACGCCGCCCATACCGTAAGAAAGGCTTGCCAGATGCCTTGGGGCATGTGCTCCGGAAGAAGAGGGAGCAGATGGCGGTATTCGGCAGCCGGCGAAAACGCGAACGGCACGTACAGGAAGGTAACCCATATCGTGCCGACAAACGCAACGATCGCAAAACGAATGGTCTTCTCCATGCCCAATCGAGCCAGGTATACGCAAGCACACAATAGCAGGATGCCATACAACGTAGCATGTAAGGCGGGAAACAAAATATGGTGCACAATATCGACATAACCCATCATCAGCACGATACCTTTCATCAAAACAGCGAACAGCCCCGCAAGCAAAAACAGGAAAGACACCGCCGTTCCCAACGTGCGGACGATGCCGAGATAACCGCCGGGCGTTTCTTTCCATGCAAAACAGCGGGCAATCATCAAAATGTTGAGGTGCGAGCATCCCGCCGCCAGCAGGATGAGGCCGATCATAACCGGCTCCGCAAGCACACTGGGCAAATATAAAAGATAATATAACGTTTGCATCCGGTTCGCCCAGAAGGCGAGGGACAAGAAACCGAAGGGCGCTGAAATCGAAAACAAACCGGCCGAACCTACACGAGAAGCCATCACGGTTTCCTCCCGGTAACGCGCATCCGCTGCAGCGGCTTCAAATAAGCCGGCCTTGTGCGCATCCTGGACAGCGGAGCACGAAACACCGTATCTTTCCAGTCGCTTGCAAAAAACGGGCTTAGCGGGGACAAATACGGCTGCCCGAGCGAAGTCAGCCCATGCAGGTGGATGCACAGCCAGAGCAAACCGAACCCGATGCCCCACATGCCAAGCCATGCCGCCAGAACGAGCAGGAAAAATTGGAGCAGTTTGCTCGCGTTCGTCATCAAATAGTTGGGAACGAGAAACGAGGCGATGGCGGAGATGGCGATCACAATGACCATCACATTGCTAGCGATTCCTGCTTCCACGGCCGCTTGACCGATGACAATACCGCCCACGACGCCGAGCGTTTGGCCGGATTTGGTTGGCATGCGCAAACTGGCTTCCTTTAATATCTCCAGCGTCAGCAGCATGAGCAGCGCTTCCCAGAACGGAGGATACGGAATTTCACTGCGGGATTGCATGAGGACAAACAGCATCTCCAGCGGAACCATCTGATAATGGTGAACCGTCACCGCCACGTAAGCCGGGGTCAAAAACAGTGCAGCCACGAACGCGACAAAACGAAGCCCCCGCAGGAAGCTGCCCACCATCCATCGGTGAATATAGTCCTCCGGGGACTGAAACAGATCAAAGAACGTAATGGGCGCTACAAGCGCAAACGGCGTGTTGTCCACCAGCCAGACCACTTTGCCGCTGGCCAGCGCCGCGGCCAGCACATCCGGACGGTCCGTCTGTTGAAATTGCGGAAAAACGCTGTTGACGTGGTCCTCCATCAAAGCGGAGATATGGGAAGAATCGAGAAGCACATCGAAATCAATTTGTTTCGTCTTCATATCTGCGATCCGCACCAGTTCCGGATTGACAATACCTTCCATGTACAGCAGCACAACAGAAGTTTTGCTTAACGATCCGGCGGTCCATTTCTTTGACTTTAGGCTTGCTACGGGCAGCCGGCGACGGATTAAGGTCAAGTTTTTGTCAAGCCGCTCGTTCAGGCTGTCTTTGGGACCGTAAACAATCGATTCCTGCTCGGAAGACTCGATGGCGCGGCCGAGCTGATTCTGCTTTTTGATTGCGCAAACGTTCCCGGTTTCATCAAAAACAAGAATTCCTCCCTGCAGGATGAGCTCTTCGGCTTGCTGCAACGTCGTTACGTCCACCCGATCTTCGGAAATCACCTTTTGTCCTGCTTGTTTGTCCGGGGCGTGCAAAAGGGGAAGCACGATGTCGCTTTCGACCTGTTTTTGATCCACAAAGGAACGGATGTAAAACAGCTTGACTTTCCGCCCTCCCGCATCCAACTCATGCACCTGTGCATCGTGAATATCGTGAAACAATTGCTGCACGTGCTGCGGAGACAAGTTGCCTGCGGGAGGTTGAGTGTCGGCTTCTTTTGGCGTATCGCTTTTGTCTTGCTTTTTAAACCAGCCGATCCAACGCATCGGCTCCCCCCTTTCGCGTTTAGTCCATATATTATTTTTCCCGATATGACAAAAAACATACCTCGCAGTTCCGGGCTGTTGGCAGTCCTGCGATGATGAGTCGGTTCGTGAAAAAACCACGGGCTTCCTGCGAGGCCACTGAAAAAAGTCCCCTCGCCTTCGTTCTGCGATGCAAAAAGTCCGTTTTTAGCCTGTGAGACGGCTTTAAACGGACTTTTCCTTATTTTTCTGCAACATCAAACTTAAAAATCGATGCATCACAGAAAAACGTGTCTTTTTCAGTGGCCTCCTTCCCACCGGTGGCTTGAATCGTGAACATTTCGCAAACACTGATTCTCCCAGTTGTTGCAGAAGTCCTCATACACTTGCTCGACTCCGCTGTCGGATATCATGTGTCTGGCCAGAAAGTCGTACCAGAACTGATCGAAAGACAAGGGCATCCGGGTTCCATATTGGGAACGAAGGGTTACATAACGGTCCCAGATTTTGATTCGGAATGCTGCCAATTCATCACATCGCTCCATGTCGGTTCGCCTTTAAGCGGCGCTGGTATCGCTGGATATTTCTAACGTTTTCGCTCTTTCTTCGGCCAGCTTTTGAAATTGTTTTGCTCTTTCCAGATGAAAGGCACGCAATTGGTCGTGATATTGAGCCATTTTCATGTGCCAGTCGTACATTTGCCTGACATAAGCGGCGTGGTCATGCGTAAACATGGGCATTGCCTGTTTAGTAAACTGCATTTGAAAACATTCCTCCTTGGGTTAGGTAAAGTTGAACTTACAGCATTATTCTATGGCAGGCGCATAGAATTCCGCCCGGTTTCCGGTCATTTTATCGGGTTGGTTGTCTATATGCAGGCGGAAACACAGCCTTTGGGGGACCTGACTCCTATGATGCATAAAGGATATGAAAATCGGAATAATATCAGTTGCATATTCTGAAAATGGCGAATGAAAAGGAGAAAGTATGGAAAAAAGCGAACTTAAATCACAATTTAAACAGCGAATCAAAACGACAAGTAACAAATCTCCAATAATCTTGGATGGAAAGGCAAGTGAAAATGTTCCAACCGAGCCGAGTTTAATGGAGCGAACCAAAGAAGTGATGGAGAATATAGGAACCGAAATAAATAGCGTCTGACAGTATATGGCTTTTATAGCTTGGTCAACGTAACCTTTGAGATTATCGATGGGGACATTCCGTACAGATTGGAACAAGTAAATGTTTCTCATAATCAAAACCGGCCGGTTAGGGATCGCCCTGACCGACCGTTACAGTGTATTTTAGCCAACGAAATTCGGATTGGGCCCCGTATTATCCTTTGGGTTTTACGAACAATGCAGCGAGAAACGAAAAAATAATCGCTGCGGATATTCCGGCACTGGTCACTTCGAAAATTCCGGTGATGATCCCAATCCAGCCATTGCTCTTTAGTTCTTGAAGCGCACCATGGACAAGCGCGTTACCAAAGCTTGTAATCGGGACCGATGCTCCTGCCCCGGCAAATTCAATCAGCGGATCATACCATCCAATTCCGTCGACAATCGCACCCAATACAACAAGCAGGGTCATGGTGTGGGCCGGTGTAAGTTTCAAGACATCAAAACAAAATTGTCCGAAAACACAGATTGCACCTCCCACCAAAAAAGCCCAAAGAAAAATCATAATATCTCCCTTCCTGCCTCTATGGATACGGCATGAGCGATACAAGGAATGCTTTCCCCTTGTTGAAATGAAATCGGGGATAGCAGCGCCCCCGTAGCGACAACGAGGATTCGTTTCAGTTCACCTCTTCGCATCCGATTTAGCAAATGTCCATAGGTAACAACTGCCGAACAACCGCAGCCGCTTGCTCCGGCCTGAACCATTTGGGTTTCATAATCGTAAATCATCATCCCGCAATCGGAATATTCGGTTTGTTCGATGGGAAAGTTATGTTTCTTAAACAATTTACAGGCGATTTCATATCCGACTTTCGCAAGATCGCCGGTAACGATCAAATCGTAATAACCCGGTTCAATTCCCAAATCTCGAACATGCGCCTCAATGGTGTCTACCGCTGCAGGAGCCATCGCTGCGCCCATATTAAACGGATCTTTAATGCCCATATCGATAACCCGGCCAATGGTGGCAGATGTAACAACCGGTCCGTCACCTTCCATGGATACGATGGCAGCACCGGCCCCGGTTACCGTATATTGGGCGGTAGGCGGTTTTTGCGAACCGTACTCGGTCGGATATCGGAACTGTTTCTCCGCACTGGAATCATGGCTGCATGTCCCCGCCAACACAAATTTCGCCGAACCGGAATTTACAAGGTTAGCTGCTAATGCCAGACTTTCCATCGAGGTTGAACAAGCGCCAAACACACCGATGTAAGGGATCGATAATGTTCGCGCGGCAAAACTGCTGCTAATGATTTGATTCATCAAATCCCCGCCTATGTAAAACTGGACTTGTTCCTTTGTCAACCCCGCATTTTCAATAGCCAGTTTTGCCGCTTCTTCAATCAATACCTTTTCTGCTTTCTCCCAGCTCTTTTGTCCCATCATGGATTCTCCATGGACAATGTCAAAATCTTTGGCCAGCGGGCCTCTTCCTTCAAATGGACCCACTACCGTTGCTGTTGATCGGATGAACGGCTTGTTCTCAAATAGCCAACTCTGGTGTCCCTTTAACATATTAAGAGCCTCCCCCGCCTTTGATCAGCAAATGTACAATTCCTACCGCAAAGGCGGCGACTGTACCAAATACAATAACCGGTCCAGCCAGTTTAAACATTTTACCGCCAACACCGAGCACCATACCTTCACTCTGATGTTCAATCGCAGCGGATGCCATCGAATTCGCAAATCCCGTCACAGGCACTGCGGAACCCGCACCAGCCCATTGGGCAAACTTATCGTACACCCCCATGCTGGTCAGAATGACAGAAAGGAGTATCATAACCGCCACGGTAGGGTCTCCAGCTTTTTTCTCATCAAAGCCGCCCCAATGCACAAACATTTCCTGGATGGCTTGTCCAACCAAACAAATGGCCCCGCCAGCTATAAACGCACGAATGAAGTTTTTGAGTATGGGCCTCGGAGGTTCGACGCTTTGCGCCAATTCTTTATATTCCTGTTGTACCCGCGTTAAATTTTTCTTTATATTATTAGCCATGAACATTCTCCTCGTATTTTTTCAGCTGGCGTATAGTTAACGAATCAGCAATGGTTTCACTTCACCAATAATCTCTTCTAACGCTTTTGAACATTGCTCGTACATCTGCTTTGTATTTTGTTCTTTGGTAGATAAGCCAAACATTTCGAGATCCGCTTCACACTTTTTCAATGTTGCAAGCAACGCGGCTTTTTTCTGGGGTTTCGGTACTTTGATCTGATCATCAAATAAATCAACGTATAGCTGGCCATAGGAATCCACCTGTCCAAGAAATACGTTATCAATCGAAACACCTAATTTCTCCAGTTCCGTATCCAGCCATTTCCTGTTTAGACCTATCGTGGCAAGCGGTTCGTCCATTATTTTTCCATCCATAATGACCGATTGAGGTTCTTGTTCTGGCCCGACATTTATTCCCAGGTGTTTAGGCGTTAACGGTTGATTTTCCTTGGTTAAAAGAACGCTAACGTCACCGCTTGACTCCATGATGGCGAATTCAACATCGGCAGCTTTGAACACATTCTTTATTCGAAGCTGTTCCATAAGTTCATCCGTGGTAATCCTTTCTTTTTTTAGGTTATCCTCCATGATCTTGCCGTCCTTAATGAGCACTGTTGCTTTGCCGTCGAATAGGTCTCTTGCCGTTTTGCTTTTCAGCTGTAAAAATTCAATCCCTAAAGAAACAACGGTCCAAACCGTCATCGAAACCAAGCCCAGATACCAATTGGACTCCAGATCCAACGAAACGTAAGCTGCAAGGCTGCCGATCGTGATTCCGGTGATATACTCAAACAATGAAAGCTGTGATACCTGTCGTTTACCCAATATCTTCGTTAGGACAAAAAGAACCCCCATAGCCAATAACGTTCGCAAAGCGATTTCTACCCAATCCGGCATAATATCACCATTCCTTTCCAATCACATTAATCGACAAAGGTTAATATGTCCCTATTCCATTATTTTCATGCATTTCCATCTGAAAATTTTTCTAACGTATGCTTTTGTTGCGAGACGGAAATAATAATTTCGGTATTGGGAGAATGCAAGCATCTATTCCTATTACCCGTGAAACATTATCCTATCCTAAGGTAAAGGAGGTGACATTCCGTGACAGTTGCTTCTCAAGTGAAAACGTGCGTAGCATCTTTAAAAAGTGCTCAGGCGAGTCTGGAACAATTTGCTTTGGAAACACAAAATCAAGAAGCAAAATCGCTCTTTACGAATGCGGCCCAACAAACCCAACAAATCGTGCAGCAAGTAGAAAGCCGCGTACAACAGTTGGAAAATGAAGAGCCTCAATATAAGGGGTTTTAAGAAAAACAGACAAACCATGAATATTGAGGACATGGCTTGTCTGTTTTCATCGGTGAACAGATTAGAAAAGAGATCAAACCCTACAAGTTGAGTAGGGTTTGATCTCTTTTCGCCACTATTCTATTGTTTAGACAGCTAACCTTGGATAAACCTAAACACTGCCGCCCCCATCGCCACTGCTAAAGCTGACAGTATCCAAGTTCCCCCTAGGCCCAACGCACGCCCATGGCTACGGCCGCCAAATGATGAAGGTTGGAATTGAATGCCGATCTTTTTTCCCCATTCGCTTCCCTTGGGCGCTGTCCTATTGGAGTTGCCGAAATCATTGTAAGATTGTTGTATTCGATGGTCAGGAAGCTTTTACTGGAGGCATCAATATCGGGGATGAATATACCGGATTAAAGGTTCGAATGTCGCTTTTGGCGCGACACCCATACTGAATAAGTAGGTAAACCTGAAAACGAACTGCAAGCAGTATTCGACGCCCATTTGGAATATTGCGGTGCGGAATCAACAAAGACTGGTAAGAACATTCATACTAAAGATGCACGAACGCTTGTACCAATACGAATTTACATTAGAGGTTGAAATCGGTTCGCAGAGTTGAGTACTGAGTTCATTGCCTTGAATGAAATGAATGCCATTTAGGTACAAGAAGTCTTTGGAATCTTGTGCCTTACTTCCGATAGTAGAAAAATTACCATCTTCTTTATAACGGATGTGACTTTAAAGATCATCGGCAAGTTTCAGGAATTAGATGGCGAGGAATACTCTATATCGGAGTCCGGCATTTGTTGCAGGAACTTTTTAAAATTAGTCATGATAGAAGAGCTAATAGTTAGATTTCGTGCCGAAATCAACTTATAAAAATATGGAGACTTAGTCCCTGGGCATCCGTTGAACTGCTAAAAAAATAAGAAGTATCAAACCCATATACCCAAATAGCGGATAAAGATAAGCAAGTAAGGAGGTGAACCCGGCTTGACTAATCAAAAAACTAGCAAGTAATATGCCAAGAACCAACCAACTTTTAGGAAGATTATAAAGACTTTGGATTTGACGAGAAATTCCGAATACATTGCCTATCAATGTGGTGAATATTTCTCCATAGATTACGAGCAAAAACAATACATGAAAATACCGCCCGAAATCTCGAATAATCTCGGCCATCGGAATATCGTATTGAAGAATCTCGGGCATCTTTGAGCTCATTGCAAAATGGCTGACAAGAAGCATAAAACCAAGACCAATGCCTCCCCAAAACCCTCCCCATTTTAATGCGCTTTCGTCATCCACCTCACTCCCCAGAGGAACCATAACGGCTAGAATAAAAGCAAAATTCAATCCTGCATACACAAACGGACTCACGAACCACTTCAAATTGTACAGTTGTTGGTTCTGCCAACCGACAGTCTCAAAAATATTGTCTACATTGACAACCTTTACGACAAGGAGAAAAGTGAAAAAAAGCATCATGGGAACAACTAACGAGTTTACGAACATAATTCCGCTGATTTCCTTCGTCATCACCAGATAACACAAAACGATGCTGATGATAATACCCAGTTGATAGGGTAGACGGAGTTGTTCTTCGAAAATGGTACCGGTTCCTGAAAGCATCACGGCCGTTACCCCAAATAGAATAATTAAAGTCAAGGCATTTGCGACTTTGCCGAAAATCTTGCCAAACAGATAAACATTAAACTCCTGATATGAAAATGCTTTGATATGGTGAGCTAGAATCATCATTTTAGTGCCGATCCACACAAAAAGAAAGGTGCTGCATAAAATGCCTAATACCCCATAGGCTCCGTATACCGTGAAAAACTGCATAATCGACTGTCCTGAAGCAAATCCGGCTCCCACCACGGTTCCCGAATATGTTGCGGCGATTTGTATTATCATACTTGTATTTTTCTTCATATTTCACCCATGTCCTGGTATAGTATAGAATCATTAAATTCTATACTTAAAAAAAATGCTTATTCCAAAAGGAACTCGTTGTCAGCCGTTATGACGAGAATCGATAGTGGTCCGGTAGATCATCAATTAACAAACTTGAGTCTTTAACAATGACATGGTAAATATGCAGCTCATGAATCTGGGCATGATTTTTGGAATCGGTAAACTTATGGTTTTGGCCTTTATTTATCTACCGAGGATGAATCTGTGCAATCAACGCCCCGCTTGGCGATGCTCGAAGCCAGCAGATATAGCCCCACATAGATAGGAAACGAATATGTATGTTTCCAGTGAACGGGGTGGTATAAATCGGCCATTTGTGAGACCGGCTCGGCCACAAAAGCGGAAAATCCCCCAAATAGGAGAGCTTTGAACAACGGATGTATGCCAGACTTGTACTGGTGTAAGAACATAACCGTGACGGGAAGAAGTGAAAAATTCCATGGAAAATTAGCGGGCATGAATGGTATGACTTCCCAGTGATAATGCCAAAGTCCCATGGCAATCCCAAGCTGGTCCAGCCACGACGACACGATAATCATCGTAAGCCCGGATAGTAGAAACTGTCCCGTAGCCCTCTTATCCCGAAATCCGATTCAAAATAGCCAGGAGTTCGAATCGATCGAAGAGCTTGCTGAGATGTCTGTCCAACGTCTTGTCGACTTCTTGGTGCAGCACGGCAGGAACCGTTTCGAAAATCCTGAAGCGGTCGCCAAGCCTTGCAGAAAGCCGCTCGCTCTTCGTATCGATTGCCCCAAGCGATGGCGGACTCTTTCAATCTCGCTATGGCTTCGAGTATCCCGTTCCTGCAGGCCAACATAATGAGGACGCATCCTTTTCGATTCCTGTGAATACGGTCATTATATTCAGCAACTTCTGAACAGGCAATCCCGCCAGAAGTTGGACGTTACCTTTCAGCGGAAACACAATACTGTCCACAAAGCAATGGCTAAATGGAAACTCATCCCTCTCCTTGACATTTGTTGGCGTTTTTCAATTATAGCGGTTGATTCTTAATGCAGACAGGTTTTGAACAAAATTGTTTCAGTCCATCCCAGTTGCCCCAGATGCAATTTTTGCATCGATTCGGTTGTCTTGGGGCAGAGGTAGTCCGGTTTTCAACGCTTGTACTGGATGTTGGTGACATGCAGGTATCCACCTTTCCAAATTTATGCAAACAGCATTTAAGTTGTCCAGAAACGAATTATCCTATTCCGCCAAGCAGCAATCCGCATCGTGAAAGTTCCACTTTGATCCAATCTACTCCAGCCCCCGCATACAAATATCAAAGACCGGATCTGTCCATATTGGACAACAGCCGGGCTTTGGTCCTATTTCGCAGGATAAGTTGTCTTCGAAAATTATACTTTGAATTTTCCAACTAACGCGCGAAGCGAGCAAAGCAATCACTTTCTCTCCGGCGACTTGAATTTCAGTTTTTCCTGCTAGTCCGGGTTATCGGCGACAAGTCCGAACAGAGCGTCATAGTACGTCTGCCAGTTTTAATTCCCGTTATTATAAGGATCCAAATATTGCGCTTCTCCGATTATCACAAAACCACGCTGGCCCGTTTCCATATCGACAAGATCTTATTCGATGGATTGAGCCAGGCTGTGTACTTCCATATCATGATTCGTAATAAACTCGGTTTCCTTCTGGAATGCAGCCATCTGCATCCGGTTTGCCCAGAAAGCGAGGGACAAAAATCCGAAAGGCGCTGAAATCGAATACAAACTGACCGGACGCACAGGGGGGGACATCACGGTTTCCTCCCGGTTACGCGCATCGCCGTTGCAACGTCTTCAAATAAGCTGGCCTTGTACGCATTTTGGATAGCGGCAAACGAAGCACTGTATCTTTCCAGTCGCTAGCAAAAAACGGGCTAAGTGGTTGCAAGTACGGCTGCCCGAGCGAAGTCAGTCCATGCAGGTGGATGCAGAACCAGATCAAACCAAGACCGATACCCCACATGCCAAGCCATGCCGCCAGAATCAACAGTGAAAATTGAAGAAGCTTGCTCGCATTTGTCATTAAATAATTGGGAACGAGAAAGGAGGCATGGCGGAAATGGCGATTACAATCACCATCACGTTGCTTGCGATTCCCGCCTCCACGGCTGCTTGACCGATGACAATACCGCCTACGATGCCGAGTGTTTGGCTGGATTTGGTGGGCATGCGCATACTGGCTTCCTTTAATATTTCCAGAGTCAGCAGCATGAGCAGCGCCTCCCAGAACGGTGGATATGGAATTTCACTCCGTGATTACATCAGAAGAAATAGCATCTCCAAAGGAACCACCTGATAATGATGAACCGTCACCGCTACGTAAGCCGGGGTCAAAAACAAAGCAATTACAAACGCGACAAAACGAAGTCCCCGCAGGAAGGTGCTTACCAACCAGCGATGTACATAGTCTTCTGGGGATTGAAACAAATTAAGCTCAAGCTTTTGTCCAACTGCTCGGTTAGGCTGTCTTTAGGGCCGTACACAATCGATTCCTGCTCGGAAGAATCGATGGCGCGGCCCAACTGATTCTGCTTTTTGATTGCACAAACGTTCCCGATTTCATCAAAAACAAGGATTCCTCCTTGCAAGATGAGCTCTTCGGTTTGCTGCAGCGTCGTTACGTCCACCCGATCTTCGGAAATCACCTTTTGTCCTGCTTGTTCGTCCGGGGCGTGCAAAAGGGGAAGCACGATGTCGCTTTCGACCTGATTTTGATCCACAAAGGAACGGATGTAGAACAGCTTGACTTTCCGCCCTCCCGCATCCAACTCATGCACTTGTGCATCGTGAATATCGTGAAACAATTGCTGCACGTGCTGCGGAGACAAGTTACCTGCAGGAGGTTGGGTATCGGCTTCTTTTGGCGTATCGCTTTTGTCTTGCTTTTTAAACCAACCGATCCAACGCATCGTCTCCCTGCCTTTCGCGTTCAGTCCATGTATTATTTTTCCCGATATAACAAAAAACATGCTTCGCAGTTCCGGGTTGTTGGCAGTCTTGAGATTATGAGTCGGTTCGTGAAAAAACCACCGATTTTACTACCGGTGGCTTGAATCGTGAACATTTTGCGAACACTACTTCTCCCAGTTGTTGCAGAAGTCCTCATACACTTTCTCAACCTTGCTGTCGGATATCATGTGCCTGGCCAAAAAGTCGTACCAGAACTGATCGAAAGACAAGGGCATCCGGGTTCCATATTGGGAACGAAGGGTTACATAACGGTCCCAGATTTTGATTCGGAATGCTGCCAACTCATCACATCGCTCCATGTCGGTTCGCCTTTAAGCGGCGCTGGTATCGCTGGATATTTCTGACGTTTTCGCTCTTTCTTCGGCCAGCTTTTGAAATTGTTTCGCTCTTTCCAGATGAAAGGCACGCAATTGGTCGTGATATTGAGCCATTTTCATGTGCCAGTCGTGCATTTGCCTGACATAAACGGCGTGGTCATGCGTAAACATGGGCATTGCCTGTTTAGTAAACTGCATTCGATACCATTCCTCCTTGGGTAGGTGAATTTTGAACTTACAGCATCAGTCTATGGCAGACGTGTAGAAGCGACACCGGCATCCGCCCGGTTTCCGGTCATTTTTATCGGGTTGTTTGTCTATACGCAGGCGGAGACACATCCTTCCTTACTTCGGCATAGGCTAAATGGTAACGAGAATGAGGAGGAGATTTCATCGTGTATGCTTATCCGAATGGAATGTACAGGGAAACGGCAAATCCCGCATTATCCACAGTAACCTTGGTTGACCCGTATTTTTATCACACCTTGCGCTCGCTTCAAGGAAAGCCGGTGGTTATTGAAACGTTTCGGGGCCCTGTTCGGGGTACGATAACCGACGTGAAACCGGATCATGTCTTGCTGCAAACAGACAATTCCTCATTTTTTCTGCGCACGCAGCAAATGATTTGGGTTATGCCCTCTTAGCGCTCCGGCGCGGCATGAGACAAACGTTCCCTGTCATAAAGATAATAAGAACTATTAATCTGATAAGGGGATGATGTCCGCCATGTTCAAGCGCATCAATCGATTGCCCATTGCATTGCCTGTTCCCAAACATCCGGACGCCAACGCCGCGGCGGCTGTGCAGGAACTATTAGGCGGCCGTTTCGGGGAGATGTCTACGTTGAATAATTATTTGGTCCAATCTTCGAATTTTCGCAGCAAAAAAAAGCTGAAGCCCTTTTATGAACTTGTGGCCAGCATTACGGCGGAGGAGGTTGGCCATGTGGAATTGGTGATGAATTCCATTAATTTATGCCTGTCCGGTTCCACATTTCCGGCAGATCCGGATGCGGCTCCTCTGCGCAACGGGCTTGACAAACGCAATACCTACCATTTTATTGCAACGGCTCAAACCTCGTTGCCCGGCGATTCGATGGGCAAAGCATGGAACGGTGATTATGTCTTTAACAGTGGCAATCTGGTACTTGATCTGCTGCATAACTTTTTTCTCGAATGCGGCGCCCGCACCCATAAGATGCGCGTGTACGAGATGACAGATCATCCTGTCGCCCGCGAAATGACGGGTTACTTGCTGGTCCGCGGGGGAGTTCATGTGCTTGCTTACGCGAAGGCGCTCGAAATCATGACCGGAGTCGACGTCAAAAAAATGCTCCCTATTCCCAATCTTGAGAATCGGGCATTTGATGCGACCCGCAAATACGAAGAACAGGGAATTCATCGAAAGTTATATACGTTTAGCGATTCAGACTATGAAGATATCGCTCAAATCTGGAAAGGATCCCACCCTTCCGACGGAGAGCGATTGGAAGTCGTCAGAGGAGTTCCCCAAGGAGGGGAAGTGCCCGATCTTGAAGAAGTGCCGGAAGAATTTGCCCCTGGCATCTCGAATGAGGATTTTATGCAGATTGCCCAACGGCTGCAAAAGCTCGCCGGATTGTAAGGTGTTGCGTTCCTATACGGGTAAGGGTTGCTGCTTATATGGCATGTATACGAAACCTTTATTTATGTTTATTTCTATTAGCCGTGCGCGACTCCCAGCGTGCGGCTCGTCACATGGTGGTGGTCAAGCACAAGCCTTTATTTGAATGGTTTCAATTGCCTATCCCTTAGTTCTTGAATTTTATTTTCTAAATATTCGATGCGAGATTTTAGTTGTGCTTTCTCTATGACATGTTTTCTGCATATTTCCAGAAGTTTCTCGTTCTTTTCCTTCTCATTCTGAAGCGCCTGCTTAACTTTTTCATACCGATTCTCAAGCAATCTTTTGCCGCTTGGTCTGGTTGACGTTTCGATTGCAGTAGCTGCAATTTCTTCTGCCCCTTTTTCAATTTCCATCTGCAGCAAAATGGCTTGATCACAGCGTTCCTTAAGATCAGGACGATTATAGATCGTCTTTCGCTCAATGCCAGCTTTTTTAGCAATCGCTGATATGGACAGTTTTTTCTTTCCTTTTCGGAGGTTTGTTATTGCTTGTTCGATACGCTCCAGTGTAACGAGTTTATTTTCTTTAGAAGGGTCACTCATGCCATTCCCTCCCATTCGCTTGGTGTGATATTGTAATCTGAATGATTATCAATTCCGGAATAATTCACCTGGGTTTCCAACTCATCAATAATTCCTACGAGGTATTTTTCAATTGTCTTTAACTTGTTCTCATAAGGACCTCCAGCAGGTGCAGATGCCAATTCGCCACGAATTTTTTTCAACCGGCCTTTATGAACTTCAAGAAAGTCCGGAGTAGTCAAAAAATTGCGGCATCCTAAACATATCCCGTCGCCTTCACAAGGTTCATTTCGCATTGGATGGTGAAGACAAAGTCCATGTGACAAAATTTGAATCTTATGCGCTTTACGCAATTTATCAACTTGTTCGATGGTCTTTCCTTTGAATGGGTTAATTACTTTAAGTTTTTCTTTTATTTGAAGAGCCTGCTTACCAACAAGAACTGCGCCTTCATTGAATACTTTCGCGAACTTGTTCCTTACATCCTCTTGAAGCAGGTGTGTATAGTGCTGTGTACCTCTAATGGACTTGTGATTTAACAATTCCCGTATGGTTTCCAGAGAGGCCCCGCCTTTTAAAGCATACGTAGCGCAAGCGTGGCGGAATGTATGAGATGAAAAATCAGCAATATCTCCATTTTTATATCGGAGATTGTGTTTTTGAAGCCAGGGTCTTAGAAAATTCTTTGACCAATTTGCATGGGAAACTATACCCACGGGATATCCTTTGACATTACGTATTCGATTAAGAAATAAATACGGTAAGCCCGATTCTTTTCTTAACGGATCCGTGTATTTTTCAACTTTCGTAATGGCTTGTACGACAAGGGCATTCGCTGGTTTATACACCCTCGTAGGTTCGGCTTGCAGTTTACCGGTGTTGTATACTAATTTTGTTTCTCCGCCAATTGGCTCAATGGAGGCATTATACATCGTAATGATTTCGCTAATGCGAAGTCCAAGCTGCAATCCAACTACTACGCTAGCTGCAACAAGTATATTTTCGTCCATATCTAAATCACTTACTGCTTTACGCAATATCCGATCGATCAACTGTTCGTCCGATATTTTATCAATGTTTACTTGCTCTGCTTGCTTGGCATCCTTCTTTAACGCTTTGTTATTAATAATGAGCTCATTGTACATGCCCTGAACAAATCGAACATCTTTTGGAACATCCCAGCCTTTAATATTTCCCTTTAATAAGATTTCTTTTAACGCCAATGCACTTTTCTTGATTGAAACAGAGCTTATTGACTGACCACTTGTCTCGCTTTTCGCTTCAGGCAAATACGTAAAATACGTCTCCAATAAACTCTGATCAATTTCTGAAAACGACTCCACTTCCGGCGCATATTCTTTTATAAATTTAGAAAATCGAACAACACCGTCTAAATTTCGTTTGGCAGTTGAAAACTTGCCCGTGGTTAACTCATGATGCATAAACCATTTTATTACTTCTAGCATTTTGGGCTTATCAACAACAAATTCAAAATCAATCATAAGCCTCTTGCCAGACAAATGCTCTACATTAATAAATCCGTTAAAATCCCATACATTGTCTGAGAATTTACTATTACCGCAGCGGAAATCTAATTGGGGTATTAGGGGGTTGTAATCAAACAATTGAAGCTTTATACTTTCAACCACTCAGCATCGCCTCCAAACGCCCTATAATCGTTTCTAAGGCGTATTCAACAGTCTCAAGATGATTCGTCGTACCGATGTACTCCTGAGCCATATATGCCTCTCTGTTGGCTCTGAGACGATCCAAATGGTCTTTATGAATTGGTAAGTGTTCGGGAGTCGTGATAAACTTAGGACAGATCACGCACATATTAAATTTAGAGCATATCTTGCCCTCATTATTTATCGGCTTCTGACAAGCCCCATCAGGCAATGAAGCAGACAATAGCGTTTCCGTGTCGATTTTTTTTCCTTCTCCTATTTCCTTCTCACTGATTTCCTTGACTATCAAGCCGATAAATCCAAGCTTTTTATATTCGCTTTCAATTTTTGGATCTTTGACCTTTGCATATAAACTTGTAGAGTGTAATGATTCATGACCAAGATATTCTTGAATTTCAAACATACTCATACCCTTGTTTAGCATGTCCGTTCCAAGCGTATGCCTAAATGCGTGAAAGGTTAATGGGTATAATTCGCCATCGTTATCTCTGATATCATGCTTTTTGACAAACCGATAAAGTTTATCTCGAAATATTTTTTGGAGCAGTCTGGCATACCGTATATTCCGTTTTTGCCAGTAAAGACAAATGTAGTTTGTTGCAAGTTCTTTCCTGGCCACTTCTGAGTATTGTTCAAGTAGTTGAACTGCCCGTTTGACTCGATTTGATACGGGGATATATCTGTCAGCCTTATTTTTCGGAGAGAAAACATACAATACGGGTTTTCCTGTAAAATCTTCAGTTATACACCCCTCGGTTAGGTCCAAAACCTCTGAAAGCCTGATTCCCGAATCGATGCCGATCTCCACAATAGACTTCAAGAGGATGTTTTTCTCCTTTTTTAAAGCTATTTCAATCTGTTCCATTACATTATCGGGTATATACCTTGTCCTTAAAACATCATCTTGCTTAAGTGCTTGGTACTCATCTCCATCAAAAACCTGTCCCTCCGGAAAACCATCATACTCAAAAAACTGCCCATGTTCTATTACCCATTTTAGTGCAGACATAGCAACCGATCTTGTAGAGTTTGCTAATTGAATCTGTTGTAAATAATAAATATACATTTGAGTGATTTGGTGCGATAAATCGGCATAATCCATAATTTTCAAGTTGTATTCTTTCAGGAATTCAAAGAACCGTTTCAATGAATAATTATATCGATACAGTGTTTCGACACTCGGCTTCCCTAGACTCATGCATTCAATTGTTATTTGCTTATGTATTTTCTTGAACCATTTATTTGGCAAATATGAAAATTCAAAAGATAATTTATCACCATAACTCGATTGATACGGAACCTCCCATCTATCAGTTTTTGTATCAACTGTTGAAATATACGCTCTACTCAATTCAACTCCGCGCTCCTTCTCTGACGCATGAAGCTTTCATATGCCGTTGTTTTCGCTTCAAGCGACAAATGTTGATACTTACTCGTAGACTTAACATCATTATGACCTAACCTATCTTGGACATAACGCATATCAAATCCCGATTCGGTGAGTTCGGTTCCATGGGTGTGCCTAAGCATGTGAGAAGTGCATTTAATACCCACTTGTTCAGATAGCTTATTGAAGAGCTTTGTTATCGTATCGCGGATCATATATTGGCCAGGGCTGGTTTCATGATTCACAAATATCGTAAGATGTTTTCCATCATCAGGGCGATGATACAAGATATAATCCTCTATGGCAAAGACAATATCTCTGCTGACGGGTATTTCCCTTTCTAGTGATTTGATGTTGTGGTCTTTATGGTATAGTGGATCATGCTCTTTTACCTTTATAACCCCAACTTTTGTTTGAATCTCATAATCACCTATACGAAGACCTAGTGCCTCACTAATCCGGCAACCCGTTTCATAAAGAAATCTGAACAATAACTGATTTCGGGCATTCAAGCTCTCATCTGACTGTAACATCTCAAGTCCTTGATAGAGCTTTTCAACCTGTTCCCGAGTCAAACGCTTACCCTTAACTGATTTTTTCTCTTTAACTCGGAAGAAATTAAAACCCATATCTTTACGACTAACTTTCTGAACTAGGAAATGTCTGTTTTTTGAATCATCTTTATAAGTTAATGGGTTCTCCGTCACAAAGCCCCCAATCACTTCATAATATCGATAAAATGAGGCTATTGTTGCCATATACTTATTCTTTGTCTTTGCAGATTTCTCTTTGTCCGTCTTTCCGACTTTCGTTTTCAAATACTCAAGCCAAGAAAACATATCCGCTTTCCTAACCTCGTAAAATTTAAGCCCCACTTCGTTTAACCAAGTGAAATATTCCTTTAAGTCTCTACTATAACCTTCGATTGTGTTCTCAGAGTGCCCCTTCTCTTCTAAATAGTGAAGAAACAATGTTATTTCCTCGACAATGTTGTAGTCCTCATCCACAACTACTACATTTCGTTTTCCGGCCTCATTGAGAGTTTTTTCAATTTTCAGATTGCCCATATTCATCACCACCGAGATCAATCCTATATGATGTTTAGCCAATGTTTTCCCACTTTTACCGATCTTGAGTGTGTATATCATCCATCATCTATTATTATAGAGTTAATTGTCAATTATCATAGTTGAGTTCCGGAGTAAACTCAAGAAACAAAAGGAACGATTCGCACATGCAATGCTCTTCCGCCGCGGGTTCAATGAACTCTTTTGTGCTACCATAGAAAAAGGTGTGTTGCCATAAGGCCAACACACCTTTTTCCTAGATATTATCCGTTGTGTACGGAAGCAACGCTACCGCCCTAGCACGTTTAATTGCAACTGTTAATGCACGTTGATATTTTGCGCTTGTTCCAGTCACACGGCGAGGAAGAATCTTCCCACGTTCGCTAATGAACTTTTTAAGAACTTCCGTATTTTTGTAATCAATATGAGTAATTTTATTGACTGTAAAGTAGCAAACTTTTCTACGTTTACCTTTGCCACCTCTACGTGGAGCAAACTTTCTTTCACCACGTTCTTCGTCATTTCTTTGTGCAAATGCCATTGTTATTTTCTCGTTCCCTTCATTATTGCACATTGGTTAACGTGCCAAGTTTTTTCTGACTATCCTCTAGTTCAAAGTTGGGTATGGATAAGTCTTACGACTTACCCACACCCGACTTCTCACTACGGGGCTACACCCACATCTTGAAATAAGGATGGTCATCATCACTAGACTACATTGACGGTCATAACGTATTACACACTTTACTCAACATCGCGCGATCTTAATAAACCGTGGATGCTGGTCGTAAATGAAGATTACCATTACACAGTTAAAATGCTTTAAAACCCCTTGATTTTACTGAGGTCTTAAAGCATTTTCTGATCTCAGATGTTACGCTCTCTAAAATGGCAAATCATCTTCGGAGATGTCGATCGGACGTCCGTCATCCGAGAATGGATCCCGGCTGTTGGAAGAACCACCACCGCCGCCGCGATTGCCCCCGTAGGAACCTCCGCCTTGGCTTCCGCCGCCCGATTGGCCGCCGCCGCCGTAGCCTCCGTTGCCGCCGCCGTAATTTCCACCGCCGCCGCCGTTGCCGCTGCTTCCGCCGCCGCTGTAAGAGCCTTCCTCACGCGGAGCGTTCTCGCGGTTGCCGGACTCCAGGAACCGAACATTGTCGGCAATGATTTCCGTCACGTAGACGCGCTTGCCTTCGTTGTTCTCATAGTTCCGGACTTGCATCCGGCCTTCGACTGCTGCCAGACGACCTTTGCGCAAATAGTTGGCGCAGGTTTCGGCAAGCTGCCTCCAGGTGACGATCGGAATGAAATCGGCTTCGCGCTCGCCGGATTGGCTGTTGAAGGGCCGATCCACCGCCAGCGTGAATTGCGTGACCGCAACTCCCGAAGGGGTATAGCGAAGCTCCGGATCTCGGGTGAGCCTGCCGATCAGAATGACACGGTTCAACATCGTACGCACCTCCCAAGTCAGCTGAATCTTGGCTTACGCTACGTCTTTGACGATCAGGAAACGGATGACTTCATCCGTGATCTTGATGACGCGGTCCAGCTCGTTGACCACTTCGGACGGACCCGTAAAGTGGACAAGAACATAGATCCCGTCACGGATCTTGTTGATCTCATACGCAAGACGGCGCTTGCCGAGAACGTCGGACTTGGAAACCTCTCCGCCATTCGCGATGATGCCATTGAACTTTTCGACGAGAGCTTGAACAGCTTCTTGCTCCGTCTCCGGACGAATGATGTACATCAATTCGTATTTGCGCACTTTGATTCACCTCCTCTTGGACTAAGCGGCCCTTCCCATCCTTGCGGATGAAAGAGCAAGGAGCGAGGGATTAACTCGCATACCAACCTACTATACCAGAACAGCTTGTCTGACGCAAGTTAATGAAAGTCCAACGCAAGCTTGACGAAGCTTGCTCGCTTATCTTGATGCTAGACGCATGTCGACGAAACGCAGGGCAAAAGGAGCGGCCGATGGCGTGTCCCTAACGCTATGCGTGCGAATAATTGCCGCTGATGATTCCAATCCGCCCGGCAGACACTAAGCGTCCGGCCCTGAGACGTGCCCGCTTGCTGGCGCCGATGCCTGGCGCGAGCTTGCCGGGAGCGCTCCGGCGGCCGAATTCCAAGCTTGAGGAGGAGAAGCGACATGGGCGAGCGGACCAAGTTTGTGGCTGGCTTCAAGGCGCCGAACGACGGCTGGTACATGGAGGCGGGAGAAGATTCCTTCCATATGGGAATCAGCCATCCGAAGAAGATCTCCTTGAAGAAAGGCCAGCATTTCCCGAAAAACACGAACCACAACCGCGTCTGGGTCAAGATGCCGAAGGTCTGAGCGGATGCCGTTTGAAAATGCCGCGCATAAAAGCGCCGGCGCCGGCCATACTATCCTTGACGGCGCGACAAGATGAGGGTGTGGTTCCGTTGGCCGTAACAAGCGCAAGGGCACAGACACAGCAGAGGACTCATGTTCACGATCACAGAGAAGCGAGGGGTTGCGCCAAAGACAGTTGTCTTTAAGGCCATCGCCGCAGCGGGCGCAAAAGTCTTCGGACAGTTGAAGCCGGGCGGCATTCCGTACGATTCGATGAGGAAAGTGCAGCTTGAATGATCTTGCAGCCCATTAAGCGCCGTCAGCAAAAGCCCAGCCATCCGGCTGGGCTTTTGTCTTGCCTTCGCCGCCTTTGCCTGCAGGGACGGCGCGATAAAAGAGCATGAAAAAAGCGGCCCTCCGTAGAGTGCCGCTGTCTTGGTCGCTGTGGATGGCGGAAAGGGTGGGATTCGAACCCACGCACGCCGTGAGACGCCTAGCTGATTTCGAGTCAGCCCCCTTGGGCCACTTGGGTACCTTTCCGCAGCATGATAGATCATATCATACATCGAGCAATCGTGCAAGCATGTCTTCTGACGGGCTAGGAAGACGCCGCCTCGCCGCCCGCTTCTTCCCGATCGGCCGCCGCGCGAAGCACCTTCTTCAGGTTCTTCTCGAACTTCGCCCGCGGAATCAGCACGCTATGCTTGCAGCCGACGCACTTGATGCGGATGTCCATCCCCATGCGAATGACTTCCATCTCGTTCGTCCCGCACGGATGGGGCTTCTTCATCTGGACGACATCTCCCAGCTCGAACTGCTTGCGCTCCATACCCGTCACCTCTTCCTCTGGCCGCCTCGCCGATCCTCCCTGCAAGGGGGCCGTTCCTTTCCATCTTACACTTCCCGCCGCTTCTAGGCCAGCGCTTCTTGCGGCCCTTCTCCGCTGCGCAGCAGCAGCTGCAGCTCGCGGTTGATCTGGCGGGAGACCGACGCCTCCGTGTTCGGCATGCACTCCGCCACGATGCGCAGCTTGTATTCCGCCGTCGTCATCGACGTGACGCCGAGCAGATCCGGCACCTTGACGAGATTCGGGTTGTCGAGCTTGGCCAGCATGTCGCGGATGCGCTCCGCCGCGGCTTCGACCTGGATTCCGTTCGGCACGTCGACATCGACGACCGCAAGCGAATTGTTCAGCGAGTAGTTCGTCACCTGCGAGATCGTGCCGTTCGGAATGATATGCACCTCGCCCGTCCATGTCTTCAGCCGCGTCGTCCGCAGTCCGATCAGCTCGACCGTGCCTTTGTACGTCCCGGTCTGGATGACGTCCCCGACGGCGAACTGATCCTCCAGCACGATGAAGAAGCCCGTGATGACATCCTTCACGAGACTCTGCGCGCCGAAGCCGATCGCCAGACCGAGCACGCCGGCGCCCGCCAGCAGCGGCGCGACATTCACGTTCAGCATCGACAGGACGAGCATCCCCGTGATGAAGTAGACGACATAGTTGGTCACGTTCTTGAGCAGCCTTCCCAGCGTCACGACGCGCCGCGTCCGCTGCTGCACCCGCGTCTCCCGCTCCATCACCTTGTCGATCGCCTTGCCGACGACGAAGATGATGAGCTGGCCGATCAGCAGGATGAAGGCGACCTTGATGCAGATGATCGTCGCGTTGATCCAGAACTGGCTGTCGAAGTAGCTGGTCATCGCCTCCCAGAAAGCGCTTGTCTTCTGGGCCACTTCTTCCTTCACTCCCTCCAGATCCGTCGGAAGCGGAGCGACGGAAGGTTCCGGACTCGCAGACGGCACCGGGCTTGCGGAAGGCGTCAGCGTCGCCGCAGGAGTCGCTGCCGTCAGCAGCTGAAGCATGGGATTCATCGGATTCGTGCTCCTTTCTATACAAGGCGGAACGGCATTCATGATTCTCTGGCGGCGAAGCACGCTTCGTTAGCGATTCGCTTCGCCTTTCTACCTTTTAAAAAAGCCTCTCCGCATCGGCTGCGGGAAGGCTCGTGTCATCAGACCTTATAACATGAGCTAGGCCGGCTCGTACCCATCCGCCGTCTCGCGGAAGATGCCGCGGATCTCGACCGACTGCTCCTCCAGAATCGCCCGGACGCGCTCCAGCTCTTCGCCCGGAAAATCGATCGACAGCGCGCAGCCCGCGGTGATCGTTTTCGGCGTCGGCCGGATGTCGATCTCGATTTCGGCATATTCGAGCAGCATTTCGGTCCGCAGCGCCTGCTGCGTCGAATCAAAGGCGATGAGCATCGTCAGGGCTCCTTTTCGAAGGGACAGGCAAGTATAAATCCCCCGTCTCTACCATATACTATTAGTAGTTCATTTTAGCGGAGGGGAATCTATGAAACGTCCTGCTGCCATGCATGAAGTCCCGCTCAAGGTGCCGCATACCGATCCCGGCGCCTCCCAGCAGCTGGCGAGCCGGCTGCTGCTGCATCTGCTGCACGTGCCGGCGGATCGCCGGATCGCCGTCGTCTGCATCGGCACCGACCGCTCGACCGGCGACGCGCTCGGACCGATCATCGGCTCCCGCCTGGACAAGCTGCGCGGCTCCCGATTCGAGCTGTACGGCACGCTGGACGAACCCGTCCATGCGATGAATCTGGAGAGCACCCTGCAGGACATCCATCGTGCCGACGCCAAGCCGTTCATCATCGGCATCGACGCCTGCCTCGGCCAGCTGAGCAGCGTCGGCAGCATCCAGCTCGGCGCCGGCCCGGTGAGGCCCGGCGCAGGCGTCAACAAGGAGCTCCCTCCCGTCGGAGACATCCATATGACCGGCATCGTCAATGTCGGCGGCTTCATGGAATACTTCGTCCTCCAGAATACGAGGCTGAACCTCGTCATGCGCATGGCCGAGCTCATGGCCGATACGCTCGCTCTCGCTATCCGAGACTGCCGCCCTTATCCGATGCATGCGGCGACGCAAGAGTGATGGCCTGCTGCTCCTCCGGCGTCAGCGGGTAGGACGAGCCCCCCTGCTTCAGCGGCTTGGCGTACATGTAGGTCTCGTCCCGCCCATGCAGTCCGGTCAGCACGACGCCCGATCCGGCCTCGTCGATGATGGCGACCGAAAAGCTCATGTCGCTGCCCTGATTCGAGAACGCGTTGTAGCGCAGTACCCCCACCTTGCCCTTCGTCTCCCGCAGCAGCTGGCCGAACTCGGCCAGCTGCCGGTCGAACCGTCCCAGCCGCTCCTCCTGCTCGTCCAGCGACAGCCTCAGGCCGACGATGACCTCCTCGAGATTGGTTACGCCCGTCTGCCCCATCACCTGCACATATTGCTTCCGCAGCTTCTTCAGCCTGCGGCCGAGCGCCGCGATCCAGACGATCAGCAGCAGCAGCGCCAGCGCCAGCAGGCCGATCGCGATGCCGTAAAATGGCTCTTCTGTCCACGACTCGATCCAATCATTCATGATTCCAAGTACGCTCCTCATCTTTCCCTACAGGGGATAATGGGTCCGGATCTCGCGCATCGCGCGTACGAGCGCATCCGCTTCCTCCTCCGTCGTGGAGAAGCCGACGCTCGCCCGGACCGCGCCGCTTTCCGCCGTTCCGGCGCTTCGATGAGCCAGCGGGGTGCAGTGATAGCCTGCCCGGACCGCGATGCCGTAATGCTGATCCAGGATGAAGCTCAGCTCCGATGCCTCGACGCCTTCCATCGTGAATGCGCAGATGCCGGTCCGAGGCTGCCCGATGTCCGGCCCGAGCAGCCGGACGCCTGCCACTGCGGACAGCCCGTCCATGATCCGGCCGACGAGCTCCGTCTCGCGAGCGTGTATGGCTCGCGTCGTCCGCTCCAGCACGAGGCGGACGCCTGCAGCCAAGCCGGCGCTTCCGGGGGTGTTGGGCGTCCCCGCCTCGTAGCGGTCCGGCCGCACCGTCGGCTGCTCCGCAGCTTCCGATTGGCTGCCGGTGCCCCCATGAAGCAGCGGCAGCGGATCGAGCCTCGGATGGATATAGAGCCCGCCGGTCCCTTGCGGTCCCAGCAGCGCCTTGTGTCCGGGAAAAGCGAGCAGATCGATGCCCATCGCCTCGACATCCAGCTCAAGCACGCCGGCGGACTGGGCCGCGTCGACCAGAAACGGCACGCCGCTGGCACGGGCAATCTCGCCGATATCGGCTACCGGCAAGATCGACCCTAGCAGGTTGGAGCTGTGCGTGGCCACGATCAGCGCCGTTTCCGGCCGCAGGGCTTCCCGTACTCGAGCCGCATCGAGACTGCCGTCCGCAGCCGTCTCGACATAAGTGACGGAGATGCCGATCGCCGCCTTCAGGAACTCCAGCGGCCTGCGCACCGAGTTATGCTCCACCGCCGTAGCTACGACATGATCCCCAGGCTTCAGCAGCCCTTTGATCGCAAGATTGAGTCCCTGTGTCGTATTCGCCGTCAGGGCGATATCGTTCGGATTCGCGATCCGAAACAGCTTGGCCAGGCTCTTTCTCGCCTCGAACAGCACCCTGCCCGATTGCACCGCCATGCGATGGCTTCCTCGCCCTGGATTGGCGGCGCCTTGGCGCATCGCCTCCAGCACGGCCGCTACGACCTCCTCCGGCTTGGGCCAGGAGGTCGCGGCATGATCCAGATAGATCAAGGGCCGATCTGCCGTCATGGTCGCTCGCATCCTTTCCTCGAAGCAGGCCCTCTGGCATCGGCCGGCTCTCATCTGACTTTCTTCCAAAAACAACAATAGCATACCTAAGTTTAATCTCTCGGAAAGCAGATTACAACCAAGGTATGCTCGTTCGACGACTGAAGCGGCGCTTCGGCTTCGAAGCTGTAGAAGCGGGCCTAACCGCGCCCTACAGCTTCAGCAAATCCAGTATCCGCTCCAGATCCTGCTTGTTGTAATAGGCAAGCTCAATCTTGCCTCGCTCGCGCGAAGCCTTGATCTTGACCGATGTTTGGAACCGCTCCCTCAGGTTTTCCTCCAACGCCTCCAAATACGGATCGCGCTTGACGGCTTTGGCCTTCGGCGCCGGCTCCGGCTGCTTGCGGTCCAGCTCCTGGATCGCCTGCTCCAGCTCGCGCACGCTCCATTCGCTTTCTATCGCCTGCTTGGAAAGCTCCTTGCGCAGCTTGTCTTCCTTGACGCCGACGAGAGCTCGCGCATGGCCCATCGACAATGTTCCACGTGAAACATTTTCCTTGATTTCCGGAGGAAGGGTGAGCAGCCGCAGGAAGTTGGCGATATGCGAGCGCGACTTGCCCACTTTGAGCGAGAGCTCCTCTTGCGTCAGCTCGAACTTGTCCATAATCGCCTGATAGGCCGCTGCAAGATCGATGGCGTTGAGATCCTCCCGCTGCAGATTCTCGATCAACGCGATCTCCATCGTCTGCTGGTCGGTGAAGCTGCGGATGACCGCCGGAATCGTCTTGAGCCCGCATAGCTGCGAAGCCCGGAATCGTCGTTCGCCTGCGATGATCTCGTAGCCTTTGAGCACGGAACGGACCAAAATCGGCTGAATGACGCCATGCTGGCGGATCGATTCGGCCAGCTCATGGATCGATTCGTCATGGAACGTCAGTCGAGGCTGATACGGATTCGGCCTTAGCTGCTTGAGCTCGATCTCGACGATTTTGTCGTCTTCTTGGATCGAAAGGGAGGGAATGAGCGCATCCAGTCCTCTACCTAGCCGCTTGCTCATATTGAATCACTTCCTTCGCCAGTTCGAGATAAACTTCGGCGCCTTTGGAGCGGGGATCATAAGTGATGATGGCCTGACCATGGGACGGCGCCTCGCTCAGCCGCACGTTACGCGGAATGATCGTCTGGTACACCTTCTGCTGGAAGTATTTCTTCACTTCCTCGATCACCTGGATGCCCAGGTTCGTGCGCGCATCGAACATCGTGAGCAGCACGCCCTCGATCTGCAGCGACGTATTGAGGTGCTTCTGCACGAGCCGCACCGTATTGAGCAGTTGGCTCAGCCCCTCCAGCGCGTAATACTCGCATTGAATCGGGATGATGACCGAGTCGGCGGCCGTCAGCGAGTTGATCGTCAGGATGCCGAGCGACGGCGGGCAATCGATCAGCACGTAGTCGTATTCGTTGCGCAGCTGCGAAAGCGACTTTTTCAGCCGCACTTCCCTCGAAATCGTCGGAACAAGCTCGATTTCGGCTCCAGCCAGCTGGATGGTGGCCGGAATGATGCTCAGATTCGGCACCGCCGTCGGCGCTACCGCCTCATGAGGATCGACTTCGTTGATCAAGACGTCGTAAATGCTGTTTTCCACGTCGGCTTTGCTGATGCCGACACCGCTGGTCGTATTGCCCTGGGGGTCGATGTCGACCAGCAGCACCCGCTTCCCGAGAGAAGCGAGGCAGGCCCCCAGATTGACGGAAGTGGTCGTTTTTCCGACCCCGCCCTTCTGGTTCGTTATGGCGATTATTTTGGACAACCTTGTCACCTCAATATTCCAAATCTTCGGACATGCATCCCGTCGGAGTCGATCCGGCGGATAGCGCTTGCATAGGAAAAGCAGAGCTTGGATGATAAAAAAAAGCGGCTGCTGCCGCTTTATGCGCTCCCAGGACGTCGGCGGCATCGTTCGGGCATCGGAGAGTCGATCATGGTGTCGGTAGCCGCAGGACGCCGCGCATCCATCGCAGGGATTGAAGCCAGTATAAAGGAATCCGCCGGAATTGGGAACCGCTCCCGGGCGGCGATATCAGCGTTTGGGAATTTGGATGACGATTTCGTAGTGATCTTCGAAGTCCTTTTCGTCGGTCTTGATCTGCAGCCCGGAGCCGGACACCATATCGATCGATTGGCGGATCGTATTCAGAGCGAGGCGGACATCCTTCGTGAAGGAGATGCGCTTCGCTTTTTTGGCCTTGGTCGCTTCTTTGTAAAAGGCGACCCTCGCCTCTGTCTGCTTGACGTTCAACTCCTTGCTGAGTACGTCGTCGAGCACTTTCTGCTGCAGCTCCTCGGAATCGAGAGCGAGCAGCGAGCGGGCGTGCCGCTCCGTAATCTTGCGGTCGGTGAGCGCCGACTTGACCGGATCGCTAAGGCCGAGCAGACGGATTTTGTTGGCGATCGTCGACTGGCTCTTGCCGAGCCGCTGCGCCAGACTTTCCTGAGTCAGGCTGTGCAGGTCGATCAGCTTCTGGTACGCGACCGCTTCCTCGATCGCGCTCAGCCCTTCGCGCTGCAGATTCTCGATCAGCGCGATCGAGGCCGCCTGCGAGTCGTTGAAGTCGCGTACGATCGCCGGAATCGTCTCCAGGCCGAGCTTGCTGACCGCCCGCCAACGCCGCTCTCCAGCGATGATCTCGTAGCGGCCATCCCGAATCCGAACAACGATCGGCTGGATGACGCCATGCGTGCGGATCGTCTGGCTGAGCTCCTCGATCCGGTCGTCGTCAAAAATCGTTCTCGGCTGATAAGGACTCGTATCGATGCTGCCGACGGGAATCTGCTTTACTTCATCTTGAACAGCTTTCGGGTCGGACAGCCCGAACAGCCGGGAAAATTGTTCCTTCATCATTCTACAACCACCCGAATTCAATGTGCCAATGTCCTTGCTGTAGGATCCGTGTGCGTCTGCCCCGACCCGCCGACATTGTGCTTCCGCAGCTTCGCGTCGCGGCGGCGGAGGCGAGCCGGTCGCGGCTCTGGTTCATGCAGCACGGGCAGGTCGGTATGCGGTTCCCGCAATGATCGGCCGAATAAGGTCGCGTCGCGTCGCTTCCGCCGGACGGGCAGCCGCGTCGACGCTCCTGACGGAGGACGACAATCCCTTTCCCTACTTCCAATTCGTTGAAGGCTCGGAAATTTCCTGCTGGATTTCGCGCTTGCACGAAGTTTTCACCGGATGGATACAAAATGTTCCACGTGAAACATCGTCATCCGCGCCGTTTGAGCATCGGCTGCTTCAGCGGAACGCCCGCCTTGCGGGGATACGCTTTTGGCGTGGCATCCGTCTTGGCGATCAGGATGATCGCCCGCTCCGATTGCTCCTCCGGCAGCCGCAGCGTCTCGACGCGATCTACACGGCCGCGAAGCTCGCGGATCGCATGCTTGGCCTCCTCGAGCTCCTCCTGCGGGTCGGCTCCCTTCATCGCCGCGAACAGTCCGCCCTTGCGGGCGAACGGCAAGCACAGCTCGCTAAGCCCGGCCATACGGGCGACAGCGCGCGCCGTCACGATCGCATAGCGGTCGCGATGCTCCGGCAGGCGTCCGATATCCTCGGCTCGGCCGTGGACGCATTGCACGTCCTCCAGTCCGAGCTGCTCGCATACATGCTGGAGGAACGAGATCCGCTTGGCCAGCGAATCGACGATCGTCACCTGCAGCTGCGGGAAGCAGATTTTGAGGGGCAGGCTCGGGAAGCCCGCCCCCGAACCGATATCGGCGAGCCGGTCCGCGGATGACAGGTCGGCATAAAAGGCGAGCGTGACGGAATCGTAGAAATGCTTCTCGAACACCGCCGCGCGCTCCGTGATTCCGGTCAGGTTCATCCTTTCGTTCCAGTCGACGAGCAGCTCGTAGTAGCGCTGGAACTGCTCCAGCTGACGGGGCGCAAGCGGAATTCCCCGCTCCAGCAGCCGGGCGGAGAACGCATCGATCACCTTGTCCATGCGTTATGCCCTCGCCGCGCCGGCGCGGTTGAACTGCTCGAGATGCACGAGCAAGATGGATATGTCGGCCGGCGTCACGCCCGCGATGCGGGAAGCCTGTCCGATATTCAGCGGACGGATGGCGGCGAGCTTCTGCTTCGCTTCCGATGCGAGGCCATGCACGGCGCTGTAGTCGATGCCTTCCGGAAGCTTCTTCTTCTCCATCTTGCCGAGCCGCTCTACCTGAGCGAGCTGCTTCTCGATATAGCCGGCATACTTCACCTGGATCTCGACCTGCTCCTTCATGTCCTCGCTCAGCTCGTACGGCGCGGGAGCGAACGGTTCCAGATGGGCGTAGGAAAGCTCGGGACGGCGCAGCAGCGTAAGCGCGTCGGTCGTGGACTGAAGCGGAGCGGAGCCGGCTGCCTGCAGCATCGCCTCGGCCTCCTCCGGACGGATCTTGATCGTCTTCAGGCGGGCAAGCTCTTCCTCGACGCGGGCTTTCTTCTCCAGAAACTTGGCGTACCGCTCTTCGCTGATCAGGCCGATCTCGCGGCCGATCGGGGTCAGGCGCAGATCCGCGTTGTCATGACGGAGCAGCAGCCGATATTCGGCGCGGGAGGTGAGCAGGCGATACGGCTCGTTCGTGCCCTTGGTCACCAGATCGTCGATGAGCACGCCAATATAGCCTTGCGAGCGCTCGATGATGACCGGCTCCTTGCCTAACGCCTTGCGGGCGGCATTGATGCCGGCGATGACGCCTTGTCCGGCCGCCTCCTCGTAGCCGGACGTGCCGTTGATCTGGCCGGCGGTGAACAAGCCCGGCAGCACCTTCGTCTCCAGCGACGGCCACAGCTGGGTCGGCACGACCGCGTCATACTCGATCGCATAGCCGGTGCGCATCATCTCGACCTTTTCCAGGCCGGGAATCGAGCGCAGGATGCCGAGCTGCACGTCCTCCGGCATGCTCGTGGACAGGCCCTGCACATAATACTCCGACGTATTCATGCCTTCCGGCTCGAGGAAGATCTGATGCTTCGGCTTGTCGGCGAACCGCACGATCTTATCCTCGATCGACGGGCAATAGCGCGGTCCCGTGCCCTCGATGACGCCCGAGAACATCGGCGCGCGATGAAGATTCTCGTTGATGATGCGATGCGTGTCCTCCGACGTGTACGTCAGCCAGCACGGCAGCTGCTCGTTGTCCGCATATTCCGTCTCGAACGAGAAGAACTTCGGCTTCTCGTCGCCCGGCTGGATCTCCATCTTGCCGAAGTCGATGCTGTCCTTATGGACGCGCGGCGGCGTGCCCGTCTTGAAGCGCACCAGCTCGAAGCCGTTCTCCTTGAGCGACTGGGACAGCCGCACAGACGGCTGCTGGTTGTTCGGACCGCTCTCGTAGATCAGCTCGCCCATAATGACCTTGCCCCGCAAATACGTGCCGGTCGTCACGACGACGGTTTTGGCGCGATACACGGCGCCGGTCTTGGTGATGACGCCGACGCAGGCGCCGTCCTCGACGATCAGCTCCTCCGCCATGCCTTGGCGCAGCGTCAGATGCGGCGTCTCCTCGATCGTTTTCTTCATCGTATGCTGATAGAGGAATTTGTCCGCCTGCGCGCGCAGCGCATGCACGGCCGGGCCTTTCCCCGTATTGAGCATCCTCATTTGGATGTACGTCTTGTCGATGTTCCGTCCCATCTCGCCGCCGAGCGCGTCGATCTCGCGGACGACATGACCCTTGGCCGGTCCCCCGATGGACGGGTTGCACGGCATGAACGCCACCATGTCGAGATTGATTGTGAGCAGCAGCGTCTCGCAGCCCATCCGGGCCGCCGCCAGCGCCGCCTCGCAGCCTGCGTGGCCGGCGCCGATGACGAGGACGTCGTACTGTCCTGCCTCGTAATTCATTTTGGATTGCCTCCTGGTCGGAATCGGCCGCTTTTCAGCCCGCCTCTCCCTCTTTTATGAAAATAGGGTTTCAAACCCAGCATCCGACGGCATTCGCTAGCCTGAATTGCCCTCTGCCGTCGCCATGCTGTCCATTGCCGGCGAATCTTCTCGATTGATCCGGCCTTCCTTTATCGTTATTCACATGTGGATAATCTATTTGCCCAAGCAGAATTGCGAAAAGATCTGGTCGATCAGCGAGTCGGCCGCCGTATCTCCGACGATTTCGCCCAGCAGCTCCCACGCCGCCCGTACGTCCAGCTGGACCATGTCGATCGGAATGCCCGCCTCGGTGGCGCTCACCGCATCGCGCAGCGCATCCGTCGCCCGGTGCAGCAGCGAGATATGGCGCGCATTGCTGACGTACGTCAAATCGGCGCTTTCCAGCTGGCCCTCGAAGAAGAGCTCCCGGATCGCCTGCTCCAGATCGTCGAGCCCCTGCTCCTGCAGCACCGACATCGGCACGATCCGGCTGTCCGGCAGCGCCTCGCGGACCTCGGCCAGCTCGAGCCGCTCCGGCAGATCCGTCTTGTTCACGATGACGATCACCTGTCGGCCAGTCAGCTTGCCGAGTAGCTCGCGCTCGTCCTCGTGCAGCGGCTCGTTATGGCTGAGCACGAGCAGCAGCAGCTCCGCCTCCGCGACCGCCGAGCGGGAACGCTCGACGCCGATCCGCTCCACGACGTCCGTCGTCTCCCGGATGCCAGCCGTATCAAGCAGCCGCAGCGGAATGCCCGACAAGGTCACGTATTCCTCGATCACGTCGCGGGTCGTACCCGGTATGTCCGTCACGATCGCCTTGCTTTCCTGCACGAGCGCGTTCAGCAGCGAGGACTTGCCGACGTTCGGACGGCCGACGATCGCCGTCGTGATGCCCTCGCGCAAAATCTTGCCTTCGGCCGCCGTCCGCAGCAGCCGCTCGATCGAATCCAGCGCGGCGCCGCAGCTGTCTCGGATGTACCGGCTCGTCATCTCCTCGACATCATGCTCCGGATAATCGATGTTCACCTCGATATGGGCGAGCAGCTCGATCAGGCTGTGCCGCAGCGCGTGGATCCGCTTGGACAGCGTGCCCTCGGCCTGCTTGAGCGCGACCGTATAGGAGCGGTCCGACTTCGAGCGGATCAGGTCGATGACGGCCTCCGCCTGCGCGAGGTCGATGCGGCCGTTCAGAAACGCCCGCTTCGTGAACTCGCCCGGCTCGGCGACGCGCAGGCCCGGCTGCCGCAGGACGAGCTCAAGCACCTTGCGGACGGCGATGAGGCCGCCATGCGCGCCGATCTCGACGACATCCTCCGCCGTGAAGGAGCGCGGACCTTTCATGACCGTCACGAGCACCTCCTCGATCACCTCGCCGCTGGCGGGATCGACGATATGCCCGTACGTCACCGTATGCGACGGAGCTTCGGCCAGCGGCTGTTTGGACCGCAGCACGCCGCCTACGCTCGCGATCGCCTGCGGACCGCTGACGCGGATGACGGAGATGCCGCCTTCGCCGAGTGCCGTCGCGATGGCCGCGATCGTATCTTGAGTCATCATGATGCTGACATTCACCTCGTTTGATCGGTCCGGCGGAGGCCCGAGGGTCGGAGCTCAGCCGCAGGCCGGATGATGGCAAAAAAGCAATGACTGTAAGAGCCATTGCCGCCAAATCGATTCTTTATGCATGGAGAGCCGGCCGGCCTCTCCTCCTTATTTGTTCTTGGAGGATACGGCAGCCTTGCCCTTGCCTTTGTTTTTCTTTTGGCTGCCCTTGCCCTGGTTCTGGCCGCCGTCTTCTTTCTTCGGCTCCTTCTTGTCCGCGTTGCGGACGTACAGGAAATAGTTCTGCACGATCGTGTAGATGTTCGTGTAGATCCAGTAAAGCGGCAGCGCCGACGGGAAGTTCCAGGCCATGACGAGGATCAGGATCGGGAAGATCATCATGATCGTATTCATCATCTGCATCTGCGGGTTGTCCGGCTGGGACTTCTGCATCATCTTGGTCTGCACGTAAGTCGTGATCGCCGCGATGATCGGCAGGATATGCCAATGGTCCGGCTCGCCGAGCTGCAGCCACAGGAATTCATGCGTCTTGATGTCGCTGTTATAGTAGATGGAATTGTAGAGCGCGATGAAGATCGGCATCTGGATGAGCAGAGGCAGGCAGCCCGCCATCGGGTTGACCTTGTTCTGCTGGAACAGCTTCATCGTCTCTTCCTGCTGCTTTTGCGGGTTGTCCGCGAATTTTTTGCGGATTTCCTGGAGCTCGGGCTGGATCGCCTGCATCGCCTTGGAGCTGCGGTACTGCTTAAGCGTGAGCGGCAGGATCAGCGTGCGGACGATGATGACCATCAGCAGGATCGCGAAGCCGTATTGGCCGCCGAACCAGTCTGCGAACGTATCCAGCGAGTAGGAGAAGTAGTAGACGACGTTGCGTTCCCACCAGTTGCCGTTCGCCTTCAGATCCTCGGTCGTCGTCGCATGATCCGTATTCGGCATGCATCCAGAGAGGAGCGCCACCAACGTAATCAGGGAGACTAGGACGAGCCATTTGCGTTTTGAAGCCAAGCGCGAAAAAAACATGTAAATCTCCTCTCTGACAGCCTGTCGCGATTCAACCTAAACTATACCATACAAAAAGGGGCAAAGAAACAAGCCCGTCCGGCTCTGCGCCTCGGAAAAGAGCTTTCACCGCGGCTTCAGCAATCCCGCTTTGCGAAGGACGTGGAGCACGTTCTTTTCCAATTCCTCGGTCGGCTTGCCGACCGCGCCCGCGCGGACGATCAGGATCATGTCGGTCCGCTCGCAAATCCGGTCGGCATGCTTGCGCACGATTTCCTTCAAGACGCGGCGCATCCGGTTGCGGACGACGGCGTTGCCGATTTTTTTGCTGGCGGAGATGCCGAGCCGGAACGGCTCGGCAATCGGCTGCCGCGACCAGTAGACGACGAACTGGCCGTTGGCGAAGGACTTCCCGCCCCGGTACGTCCGGGCAAAATCCTCGCGCCTTCTGAGGCGCCATTTTCTTTGCATCGTTCACCGACTCCATGAGTTTTCGGCGCCGCTCGGCGCCATATGCGCTGCCTTACGAAAAAAAGACCACGCCAGGTGGTCTTTTTTCCACAAGCCAGAACTATCGTTCATTCTCGCTTTGAAGCGGCTAAGCCGCTTTTATGAAGGAAAAGAGCTTACGCGCTCAGCTTGGCGCGGCCCTTCTGACGGCGTGCAGCCAATACTTTGCGGCCGTTTTTCGAGCTCATCCGCTTACGGAAGCCGTGAACCTTCTTGCGCTTGCTCACGTTCGGTTTGAAAGTCGGTCTCATTACATGCACCTCCCCGCTTTAAAGGTCGTTCGTCCAACTCGGCTGCTCCTCGGCGCGAAGCCGCGGAACGGCTGGACGAGCGATCTGTTCGTCCGTGCCCAAGTAAAAACGCCTTTTTCCATTTAACCATTTCACGCCCGCGAAGTCAACCGGCATCTCGATCGTCCACCACCTCCAGGGCTCCGCTCTTCCCGTCCGCAGCCCGCTCCCTTCATCTAAATGGATGTGGATAACCGAGGAACGGGTCGGGAAGCGTCGCAATTTAGTAACATGTGCATAATAAAAAAGAGATTTGGCGCCTGCTGTCGAACCTGCGCACAAGCTGTTAACAATATCTTGTGCTGTAGATAACTCTTATACACAAGCAGTAGCGATTGTGGATAATATTCCGCCACGCGTTGAAATAGAGCCTTTCTTTTGCTATGATAGATTTGTTTTTGTTGTGGACGGAGAGCAATGACGGCTTGATTTATCAACAGCCTGTGGATAAGAATGTGAACAACATAATCCCCCTCTGTATAACCTTCATCAACAAGTCCCTGCATCTGTGGATGGATGAGCGGCTTACCCCAATAGAATCGACTAGCATAGCGGCATCAGGTTTTGCCATCGTACCAACAGGGATAGGAGTGACCGTCA